>JBEYHY010000001.1:0-1342675 GCA_040635515.1 Saccharomonospora sp. NPDC006951
CCCGGTCCCATTCCGAACCCGGAAGCTAAGCCCACCAGCGCCGATGGTACTGCACCCGAAGGGGTGTGGGAGAGTAGGACACCGCCGAACAAAAACCTGGGATGGCCCGTTAGAGTTGGTTGAGTAAACCGGCTCTAACGGGCCATCGTCATGTGCGCACTTCTTATCAATAGCGTTGAGAGCTGGAGGACAGGTGTCCGAGTACGGTCGGCGAGACTCAGGGGACGACGGCGAGTCCGCTCGACCGCAAGGCCGGGGTGGCAAAGGCAGCGGCGGCAAGAGCGGCGGTGACCGGAGCCGAGGTGACAACCGGGGCGGCCGGCCTCAAGGTAAGAGCGACCGCGCGGGCCGTGGCCGATTCGGCGGCGACAGCCGGGACAGCCGCGACAGGGGGCAAGGGCACGGCAAGTCCTACGGCAACCGCGACAGCCGTGGCGGGGAGCGCCAGCATCGGGACGGCGGCTATCGGGGCGGTTCCAAGGATGGCGGCCACAAGGGGCGCCGTGATGGCAAGTCCTTTGGTGACAACAAGTCTTTCGATCGTGGTGGTAACCGCCACGACGACCGCAACCGGGATCGCCGCGAGGGCGACCACCGCGGGCGCCGCGACGACCGGTCCTACCGGGACCGGCAAGGCTCGCGCGACGACCGGTGGTCCAAGGGAAGCCGGGACGACCGGCCCTCCCGTGACGACCGGTATCGCAACGACGATCGGTTCCGTAAGGACGACAGGTCTCGGGGCAGCGAACGATTCCGCGGCTCGGGGCGGCCTGGTGGCGGCGACCGGTACCAGAGCAACGACCGGCGCGAGGATCGCTTCCGCTCCGGTGACAACCGCTTCCGCGACAACCGGGGCAGGGGAGACGACCGGTTCTCCGGTGACCGGCGTGACCGGCCGCAACGGGACGACCGGTTCCGGGGAGGGGACAACCCCCGCCGCGACGACCGGCGTTCCGGCGATGACCGGTTCCGCAAGGACAACCGACCCGGTGCGGACAACAGGGGGCGCGACGACCGGTTCCGGAAGAACGACCGGCACGACAATCGCCCCGGGAACGACTCCAAGGGTTCCGAAAGCAAAAGGTACGAGAGCAAGGGGCACGACTCCAGCAGCGACGACCGTCGGGGCGCGGGCCCCAAGGGCGCTTACTCGGGAGGCAACGGATCCAGGGGCGAGCGCGGCGACAATCGCGGCAGGGACAACAGGGACCGGGACAACAGGGACGGCAGGAACACCGATCGGAAGTTCAGCGGTCCCCGCTCCTCCGGCCCCCAGGGAGGCGGACGGCCGGACGAGGTCGTGGCGCGGGAACTCCTTGAGGCGCCGCGGTTGCCGGACGACATCCAGTTCTCCGACCTCGACTCGGAAGCCCGCAGGGAGCTGCGCTCCCTGCCGAAGGAACTCGCCGAACGCATCGGAAGGCACCTCGTCGCGGCGGGAACGCTGATCGACGACGATCCGGAAGCGGCGCTGGAGCACGCTCGCTACGCAAAGGGCAAAGCTTCGCGTATTCCCATCGTGAGGGAAGCCGCGGGACTCGCCGCCTACCACGCGGGCAAGTGGGCCGAGGCGCTGTCGGAACTTCGCGCGGTGCGGCGGATGACGCGTACGGACACGCACGTCGCCGTCATCGCCGACGCCGAACGTGCCATGGGACGGCCGGAACGCGCGCTCGACATCGCGAAGGAAACCGACTCGGCCACCCTGCCGAAGGACGTCGCGATCGAACTGCGCATCGTCGCGGCCGGCGCGCGAAGGGACCTCGGCCAGCTCGACGCGGCCGTGGTCGCGTTGCAGGGGCCTGACCTCGATCCCAAGAAACCACAGCCGTGGAACGCGCGGCTTTTCTACGCCTACGCGGACAACCTGACCGCGGCAGGCCGTACCGAGGAGGCGATTCGCTGGTTCCTCCACGCCGCCGATGCCGACACCGAAGAGGAGACGGACGCGGCCGAGCGCGCGGCGGAGCTCGCCGGTGACTGAGCGGTCCGGCGACGTCGCTCTCCTGGATCGGCACGACGCGGTACTGCTCGACCTCGACGGCACGGTGTACCGGGGCAACGAACCCATCGCCGGCGCCGCCGAGGCCATCGACCACGTCCGCACACGAGGCACGGCCGTCCGGTTCGTCACCAACAACGCCTCCAAGGCGCCCGCCGAGGTAGCCGACCATCTCCGGGGCGTCGGCGTCGCCGCCGGGCTCGACGAGGTCAGCACCAGCTCGCAGGCGGCGGCCGGCATCCTCGCCGAACGGCTTGCGGGCGGAGCGAATGTACTGGTGGTCGGCACGGGAGCGCTGGCGGCGGAAATCGACGGTCTCGGCCTGCGCGCGGTGCGCAAGGTCGGCGCCGAGGTCGGGGACATCGCCGCCGTCGTGCAAGGACACTCACCGAAAACCACGTGGGCCGACCTCGCGGAGGCATGCGTCGCGATCAGGGCGGGCGCGCCGTGGGTTGCCTGCAACCTCGACGCGACGCTGCCGACCGAACGCGGCGAACTCCCCGGCAACGGGGCGATGGTTGCCGCGCTGCGAGCGGCCACCGGGGCCGAGCCCGTCGTGGCCGGCAAACCGAGGCCACCGCTGTTCACGTCCGCGGCGGAATCGGCGAACGCGACCAGCGCATTGGTTGTCGGCGACCGGCTCGACACCGACATCGCTGGAGCTGTCGCGGCCGGTTTGCCCGGCCTCGCCGTCCTCACCGGGGTGCTTACTCCGGAACGCCTTCTCGCGGCGGAGCCTTCCGAGCGGCCCCGCTATCTCGGCGCAGACCTCGGCGCGCTCACCGCGAAGGCCGCGGAACTGGAGATCGGGCCGCGCGCGGGCTGGCGGATCGAGGACACGGGCTCCGTGCTCACCGTGTCCGCTGCCGGTGACGGTGAGGGGAAAGCTCTGCAACTGCTGCGCGCGCTGTGCGCGGAGGCCTGGCGCACCGGAACCACCGCCGTGAAGGCGGCCGACGATGCCGCGTCGGCCGCGCTGAGCGAACTGCGACTCGCCTGAGGGCCGCACCACCGGCCACCGCGATCGGTTAGCGTTGTGGGGTGCACGACGACACGAACCCAGCACCACGCCCGGTTCCCGGCCCGCCGCCCGGTATGACGGGGCCCGCTCCGCAGGACACCGATCCCAGGGCGGGTATCGAGGAGGCCATCGCAGGCCTCGAAGGGCTTGCCGACCTGCCGCTCGCCGAGCACGTCGAGCGGTTCGACACGGTGCACACCGAACTCGCGGTGGCGCTGTCGAGCATCGACAAGGTCTAACCGTGCCACGCAGGGCGCGCCTCGATGCCGAGTTGGTGCGCAGGGGCCTTGCCAGGTCGCGCGAACACGCCAGCTCGCTCATCGGCGAAGGCAAGGTGACCGTGCGGGGGATGGTGGCGAGCAAACCCGCGACCGGCGTCGAGGCCGGGGCGGCCATCGTGGTGCGCGACACCGACGACCCCGGCTGGGCGTCCAGAGGCGCGCACAAGCTGCTCGGCGCGTTGCGTGCGTTCGAGGCCGAAGGGCTCTCCGTGAAGGGAAAGCGCTGTCTCGACGCGGGAGCCTCGACCGGTGGCTTCACCGACGTGCTGCTGCGCGAGGGTGCGAGCACCGTCGTTGCCGCCGACGTGGGGCGAGGGCTGCTCGACTGGCGGCTGCGTACCGACGAACGGGTTGTCGTACTCGACAAGACCAACGTCAGGAACCTGACGCCGGAGGCGATCGGCGGCCAGGTCGATGTCGTCGTCGCGGATCTGTCCTTTATCTCGCTGCGGCTGGTGCTCCCAGCGCTCGCCGCGTGCGCGCGAAGGGGAGCCGACCTGGTGCCGATGGTCAAGCCGCAGTTCGAGGTCGGGAAAGACCGGCTGGGCAGCGGGGGCGTCGTACGGGACCCCGAATTGCGGGCGGGCGCGGTGCTCGACGTACTGACCGAGGCCGCGGGGCTCGGCCTGAGCGCGCGGGGCGTCGTCGCCAGTCCGCTGCCTGGTCCCTCCGGCAACGTCGAGTACTTCGCGTGGCTCGTCGCAGACGAAGCGGGGCCCGCGGAATTGCCAGCCGACGTGAAGGAACTGGTCCGCACCGCGGTCAGGGAAGGACCATCGTGACGGCACCGGCCGACAAGAGAGAAGTGCTGCTCGTCGTGCATCCCGACAGGGACACCACGAGAGGTGCGGCGCGAGCGGTCGCCGCGAGGCTCGGTTCGGCGGGAATCTGGTTGCGGCTGCTCGACGAGGAGGTCCGCAGGCTCGTCGAGGCCGAAGCCGGTGAGCTGCCTTGCACCGTCGTGGCTCCCGCGGACAACCCCGCGAAGGGGGTCGAGCTGGTACTCGTGCTCGGCGGAGACGGGACCCTGTTGCGCGCCGCGGAACTCGCGCGACCGGCCGGTGTCCCGGTCCTCGGCGTCAACCTCGGCCGCGTCGGTTTTCTCACCGAGGCCGACTCCGACGCGCTCGCCGACACCGTCGACCGGGTCGTCGAAGGCCGATACCGGGTCGAGGAGCGCATGACCATCGACGTCACGGTGACGGTGGACGGCTCGGTCGTCGCCGAGACCTGGGCGCTCAACGAGGCCAGCGTCGAGAAGAGTTCGCGAGAGCGGATCCTCGACGCGCTCATCGAGGTGGACGGAAGGCCGGTCTCGTCGTTCGGCTGTGACGGGGTGCTGTGCTCGACGCCGACGGGCTCGACGGCTTACGCCTTCTCGGCGGGAGGGCCGGTGGTGTGGCCGGATGTCGAGGCGCTGCTTGTGGTGCCGAGCAACGCGCACGCCATGTTTTCCAGGCCACTCGTGGTCTCCCGCTCTTCGGTGATCACCGTCGAGGTCGATCCGGACGGCTCGCCCGCGGTGCTGACCTGTGACGGGCTGCGGCACGTCGACGTGGAGCCGGGCACCAGGATTCAGGTCGTCGCGGGCCGGATTCCCGTGCTGCTCGCCAGGTTGTGGGACGGGCCGTTCACCGATCGGCTCGTGCACAAGTTCTCCCTGCCTGTGAAGAGCTGGCGCGAGCGGCACGCGAGGCCGGACTGACGGATCGCCTGGCCGCCACCGCCCCCGAATGTCGGGCGGTGCCGCTACGGTGGTGGCGTGCTGGCCGAGATGCGAATTCAGGGCCTCGGAGTCATCGAGGACGCCCTGCTCGAACTGCACCCGGGATTCACCGTCGTCACCGGTGAGACCGGGGCGGGAAAGACCATGGTCGTCACCGGCCTTCATCTGCTGTCGGGAGGGCGATCGGAGGCGTCGAAGGTACGCACCGGGGCGGCGAAGGCGACGGTGGAGGGCAGGTTCGAAAAGGTCACCGGTGAGCAGGCCACTCGCATCGTCACCGAGGCCGGTGCCGACGTCGAGGAGGACGACAGCGTCATCGCGCTGCGTTCGGTGAGCGCCGACGGCCGGTCGAGGGCACACCTTGGCGGGCGGTCGGTACCGGCGGGGGTGCTTTCCGAGTTGTCGGAGCAGCTGCTCGCCGTCCACGGGCAGAACGACCAGCTCCGGTTGCTGAGGCCTGCAGAACAGCGCGCGGTGATCGACCGATTCGCCGGCGAGGCCGTCACGAGCCCGCTTGCGCGCTACCGGTCGGTCAGAGAGGAATGGCTCGCCGTGGCCGCCGAGCTGAGGGAGCGCTCGACGCGGTCGAGGGAGCTCGCCCAGCAGGCGGACCTGCTGCGGCACGGGCTGACCGAGATCGAGGCGGTCGAGCCCGAACCCGGCGAGGACGCGGAGCTGACCGAACAGGTCAAGCGGCTCGCCGCCGTGGACGAACTGCGGGCGGTCGCCAGTGCCGCGAGCACCGCCGTCGCCGGAGCGGCCGACACCGATCCCGATCAGCCGGGCGCGCTCGGCCTGATTGCCGAAGCGGGAAGGCGCCTCGCCGGTGCCGAGGACGCGGCGCTGCGTGACCTCGAACCCCGCCTGACGGAGGCCGCGGTGCTGCTCGGCGACGTCAGCGGCGAGCTGGCGGCATACCTCGAATCGCTCGATGCCGATCCCGAACGGCTCGAACGGATTCTCGCGAGGCAGGCCGAGCTGAAGAAGCTCACCCGCAAGTACGCGGCCGATGTCGACGGCGTGCTCGCGTGGGCCGAGGAGGCGCGGCAGCGGCTGTCCTCGATGGACACGTCCGACGAGGCACTGGCGACGCTGGCGGCGCGAAGGGACGAACTCGCCGCGGAACTGGCCAAGCACGCGGCCGCCGTTTCCGGGGCGAGGAAGGTGGCCGCGCGAAAGCTGGCCGCCGAGATCACCGGCGAGCTCGCGGGGCTGGCAATGGGGCAGGCCGAAATCGAGGTCACCGTGCGCGCCCACCCGGCCGAGACGGGCGATCCGCAGGCGCTGCGGGTGGGCGGCGCGCTCGCGCACGCGGGCCCCGACGGGGTCGACGACGTCGAACTGCTGCTCAGGGCACATTCCGGTGCGCCGCCGCTGCCGGTGCACAAGGCGGCTTCCGGTGGTGAGCTGTCGAGGGTCATGCTGGCCATCGAGGTGGTGCTCGCACACGCCGACACCGTGCAGACCCTCGTTTTCGACGAGGTCGACGCCGGGGTCGGCGGCAGGGCGGCCGTCGAGATCGGGCGCAGGCTCGCGACGCTGGCCCGCAGTCATCAGGTGCTCGTCGTGACCCACCTTCCTCAGGTGGCCGCGTTCGCCGACCGGCACCTCGTGGTCGACAAGGGCACGGCGAAGGGCATCACCCGCAGCGGCGTCACCGTGCTGGCGCAGGAGGAGCGGGTCGCCGAACTCGCGCGCATGCTCGCCGGTCTGGACGAAACCGAGACCGGCAGGGCGCACGCCGAAGAACTACTGACGGCAGCGGAGAATTTCAAGACTTCACCCGGAACGGTGAAGAAGTCGGCGCGCGCGACACGCGGAGCAAAAAAGAAAGGCGCCACCGGCGCAAGCTCCTGAAACGTCCGCTGTGGACAAGACCACAGTGCACGGTAATTGCCGGTGACCTCCCGGCGTGGCGAAGGCTTTTTCACGTGTGCCTTTGTCACTATCGGCTCATGAAACTCACCGGCTTGCTCACCAGGACCAAGGAGGCATTGCCCGGAGACACGGGGACTGCCAGGGTCGATCGGCGCACCCGGGAGCTGCTGCGCAAGGTGGGCCCCGGTGATATCGCGATCATCGACGAGATCGACATCGACCGGCCGACGGCCGACGCGCTGGTGCGGGCGGAAGTACTCGCCGTCGTCAACGCCGCACCGTCCATTTCGGGCAGGTTCCCCAACCTCGGACCGGAAATCATTGTCGGAGCGGGAATTCCGTTGATCGACAATGCCGGTGGTGAGGTACTGCGCCGGATCAAGGACGGCGGCAAGGTCAGAATTCACGACGGCGGCATCTACACGGGCGAGCAGCTCATCGCCACCGGAGTCGTGCAGACCCCCGAGAGCATCGCCGACGAGATGATCGAGGCGAAGGCCGGGATGTCCACCCAGCTCGAAGCCTTCTCCGCCAACACCATCGAGTTCCTCCGCCGCGAGCGCGCCTTGATTCTCGACGGTGTCGGCGTGCCCGATCTCGAAGTCCCGATGCGCGACCGGCATGTGCTGGTGGTCGCGCCGGGCAACGGGCACGCCCAGGATCTCCGCAACCTCAAGAAGTACATCGCCGAGCACAGGCCCGTGCTGGTGGGCGTCGACGCCGCGGCCGACACGCTGCGGGTCAACGGTTACACCCCCGATGTCATCGTCGGTGACCCGAGCGGGATCAGCGCGGAGACGCTGCGCTCGGCGGGTGAGGTCGTCGTGCCCGCCCAGCCCGACGGGCACGCGCCGGGAGTGGAACGCATCCAGGATCTCGGCATCGGGGCGGTCACGTTCCCCGCTTCGGGCAACCCGGAGGACCTCGCGCTGCTGCTCGCCGACACCCACGAGGCTAGCCTCGTCGTGACCGTGGGCTTCCAGGCGACGTTGCGGGAGTTCCTCGACCACGGCAGGTCCGGCTCCAACCCGTCCACGTTCCTCACCCGGCTGAAGCTCGGCACCCGGCTGGTCGACGGCAAGGCCGTGGCCACACTGCACCGCAGCAGGGTCTCGATGGGCGCGATCGTGCTGCTGGTACTGGCCGCGGTCGTGGTCGTCATCGCCGCGTTGCTCGTCTCCGATGTCGGCTCCGTCTACGTCGACTGGGCCGTCGACACCTGGAATTCCTTCGCCGGCTGGGTCAAAGGGCTGTTCTCGTGATTTCTCTTCGCTACCACATCGTCTCGATCGCGGCGGTGTTCCTCGCTCTGGCGATCGGGGTCGTGCTCGGATCGACGGCGCTCAACGGGACGCTGCTGTCCGGTCTCGCCAGCGAGAAGGGCGACCTGGCCAATCAGGTCACCGATCTGGAGGCCGAACGCAATCAGCTCAACGCCCGGTTGTCGGACGCCGACGCCTTCGCGGGCGCGGTCGGCGACTCGGTGGTCGCGGGAAAACTGGACAAGCGGTCGGTCGTGCTCGTCACCACCCCGGAGGCCAGGTCCGCCGACGCCGACGTGATCAAGGAGCTCATCGGTAAATCCGGTGCGACCGTGAGCGGCGAGGTCGAGCTGACCGGCGCGTTCACCGACCCCGGCAAGGCCGATCAGCTTCGGGACATCGTGACAAGGCTGCAGCCGGCGGGGGCGGAGTTCCCGACCGCGGGTGACCCCGGCACCCTGGCAGGGGCCCTGCTCGGTTCGGTGCTGTTGCTCGACAAGGACAGCGCGCAGCCGCAATCCTCTGCCGCCGAGCTTTCCGCCGCGCTGTCCGGGCTGGCCGATGGCGGCTTCGTCAAACCGGGCGGGGACGTGAAGGCGGGCCAGCTCGCCCTCGTTCTCACCGGCGGACAGGAATCGGGCGACGGAGCGGGGGACAGGGCCGCGACGGTCGCGAGGTTCGCCGCTCAGCTCGACAGGTCGGGTGCGGGCACGGTGCTGGCGGGAGGCGCGGGATCCGCACGCGGCAACGGTGCGGTCGGAGTCGCGAGGGCGGACACCTCGGCAACCTCCATCCTGTCCACCGTGGACAATGCCGACACGGCGGCGGGCAGGGTCACGACCGTGCTGGCTCTGCGGGAGCAACTCGAAGGCGGCGTCGGCAGGTACGGCATCGGTGGCAACGCGGAAGGGCCGGCTCCCGGCGTGCGTCAGGAGCAGCGCTGAGGCGACGCCTGCCTCGGGAAGTGCCGGGGCCGTCGGCGCCGCTGTGTCACCTGCCGGTCGCCCTCAGTCGCCGGACAGCATCGACTGCCAGGCCTCGACGAAGCCGGGGAAGGTCTTGCCGACCGTCGCGGGGTTTTCGACCCGGACACCCGCGACCCGCAGGCCCAGTACGGCTCCCGCCATGACCAGCCGGTGGTCGTCGTAGGTGTGGAAGAGCCCGCCGCGCAGCGGTGCGGGCTCGATACGCAGCCCGTCCTCGGTCTCGGTGACGTTCCCGCCGAGCGCGGTCAGTTCCCTCGCCAGTGCCGCCAGCCGGTCCGTCTCGTGGCCGCGCAGGTGCGCGACGCCGGACAGCACCGAAGGGCCTTCCGCGAAGCACAGCAGCGCGGCCAGCACCGGAGTCAGTTCACCGACCTCGTGCAGGTCGAGCAGTTGCCCCGGGATGGGGCCGGTTCCGGTCACCGTGAGGCCGCCGGAGTCGAGCGCGACCTCGGCACCGAGGTCGGTGGCGAGCTCCCGCAGCCACGCACCGGGCTGGGTCGAGTCCGAAGGCCAGCCCGCGATGCGCACCGTGCCGCCGGTGAGCAGCGGGGCGACGACGAATGGCGCCGCTGTCGAGAGATCGGGCTCGACCGCGTATTCGCCGAGCGAGAGCGTGCGGGCGGGGACGTGGAACGTGGTGCCATCACGCTGCGGGTCGGCGCCGAACCGGCGCAGCATGTCGATGGTCATCGCGATGTGCGGCTCGCTGGGCACCGTGCCGGTGAGCCGCACCGTGATGCCCTCGGCGAACGCGGGGCCCGACAGCAGCAGGGAGGACAGGAACTGACTCGAAGCCGAGGAATCCAGTTCGACGGTGCCGCCTCGCAGCCCGCCGTGCCCCCGCACGGTGAACGGCGGTGCGCCACGGCCGCCGTCGTCGATGTCGGCTCCCAGCGCGGACAACGCCGTCAGCAGGGGAGCGACGGGTCGCCTGCGGATCGCCTCGTCGCCGTCGAAGTGGACCGTGCGCGAGCCCAGCGCGGCCAGCGGCGGCGTGAACCTGGCCACCGTGCCCGCGTTGCCGAGCGCGACCGAGATGTCGCCGGCTTCGGCTCCCTGGTCCAGCCGGATCGGTCCGACCCGCACACCGTCCGGGGTGTGCTCGATGCCGGAGCCGAGCGCGGCCAGCGCGCCGAGCATGAGCCCGGCGTCCCTGGACTCGAGCGGAGCCCGTACCAGCGTCGGCTCGGCGGAGAGCGCGGCGAGCACGTAGGCCCTGTTGGTGATCGACTTGGAACCGGGAACGCGCACGGTGGCGTCGATCTTGTCCAGGGCTACCGGCGCTGTCCAGGCGTTTTCCTCGGGCACCCCGCCACTGTCGCACAGTGCCCCTCGCCGCACGGAGGCGAGCCTTGCCGCGTAATCCGAGGCAAATGCGATAAGGTGGAAGCCCGTGGGACTTCAGCCGCGGACAACCAAGTACGTATTCGTCACCGGAGGCGTTGCCTCCTCCCTGGGTAAAGGGCTCACGGCGTCGAGCCTGGGCCAGCTCCTCACCGCTCGTGGTCTCCGCGTCACGATGCAGAAGCTGGACCCGTATCTCAACGTCGACCCCGGCACCATGAACCCCTTCCAGCACGGCGAGGTCTTCGTTACCGAAGACGGCGCCGAAACCGATCTCGACATCGGGCACTACGAACGTTTTCTCGACCGCAATTTGTCCGGTTCGGCCAATGTGACCACAGGTCAGGTCTATTCGACGGTCATCGCCAAAGAACGGCGCGGCGAATACCTCGGCGACACCGTGCAGGTCATTCCGCACATCACCGACGAGATCAAATCTCGCATCATGGCCGTTGCGGAATCCGACGGAACGGGGCTGCGCCCCGATGTCGTCATCACCGAGGTCGGTGGAACCGTCGGCGACATCGAGTCGCTGCCGTTCCTCGAAGCCTGCAGGCAGGTCCGGCACGACGTCGGCAGGGACAATTGTTTCTTCCTGCACGTGTCGCTCGTTCCCTATCTCGCGCCGTCGGGCGAGCTGAAGACGAAGCCGACGCAGCACTCCGTCGCCGCGTTGCGCAACATCGGCATCCAGCCCGACGCGCTGGTGTGCAGGGCCGATCGTGATCTCTCGGAGGACCTCAAGCGCAAGATCGGCTTGATGTGCGATGTGGACAACGAGGCCGTCATCGCCTGCCCGGACGCACGGTCCATTTACGACATTCCCAAGGTGCTGCACGGTGAGGCGCTCGACGCCTACGTAGTGCGCAGGCTGGGGCTTCCGTTCAGGGACGTCGACTGGACCGTGTGGGGCGACCTGCTCGATCGCGTCCACAATCCGGCCGAGACGGTGCGGATCGCCCTTGTCGGCAAGTACATCGACCTCCCCGACGCCTACCTCTCCGTGACCGAGGCGCTTCGGGCGGGTGGATTCGCGCACAGGGCCAAGGTGGAGATCGTCTGGGTCGCCTCGGACGAGGCGAGGACCGAAGCCGGTGCGGCCGCCGCACTGTCCGGTGTGGACGGCGTGCTCGTTCCCGGCGGCTTCGGGGTCAGGGGTATCGAGGGCAAGGTCGGAGTCATCAACTACGCGAGGACGCGGAAGATCCCGATTCTCGGCCTGTGCCTCGGGTTGCAGTGCATGGTCATCGAGGCGGCGCGCAACCTCGCCGGTATCACCGATGCCGACTCGGCCGAGTTCGACGAGACCACGGCGAACCCGGTGATCTCGACCATGGCCGACCAGAAGGACGTGGTCGCGGGAGAGCGGGACATGGGGGGCACGATGCGGCTGGGCGCCTACCCGGCCAAGCTCGTCGCCGGAACCCAGGTGGCGAAGGCCTACGGTGCCCGTGAGGTGTCGGAGCGGCACCGGCACCGTTACGAGGTCAACAACGCCTACCGCAAGCAACTCGCCAAGGCGGGGCTCGTGTTCTCCGGAACCTCGCCCGACGACCGGCTGGTCGAGTTCGTCGAGCTGCCGGAGAGCGAGCACCCGTTCTTCGTCGGAACGCAGGCGCATCCCGAACTCAAGAGCAGGCCCACCCGGCCGCACCCGTTGTTCGACGCGTTCGTGAAGGCGGTCGTGGAGTACCGGACAGCCGACCGGCTCCCCGTGGAACTGCCGGAGACACCGGTGGGTGCGCGGTGAGCGAACCGGGGACCCACGAGTTCTCCGTGGTGTCCAGCAAGGACGTCCACATCGGACGGGTCGTCGGGCTGAGGGTCGACGAGGTCCTCATGCCGGGCGGTTCCACCGCGCGAAGGGAAGTCGTCGAGCATCTCGGCGCCGTGGCCGTGTGTGCCGTGGACGGCGACGGCCAGGTCACGCTCATCCACCAGTACCGGCATCCGTTGCGGGACCGGCTGTGGGAGCTGCCGGCCGGGCTGCTCGACCTCGCCGGTGAGGATCCCGTCGACACGGCGGCGAGGGAACTGGTGGAGGAGGCGGGACTCGCCGCGGCGCGGTGGGACACGCTCGTGGACGTCGCCGCTTCGCCGGGGTTCACCGACGAGGTGGTGCGGGTGTACCTGGCGCGTGAGCTGACCGAGGTCGCGCGCGAGATGCACGGCGAAGAGGAAGCCGATCTGGTGATCCGCAAGGTGCCGCTCGCGGAGGCGGTGCGCATGGTGCTGGCCGGTGACATCGTCAACGGCGCGACGGTGTCGGGGCTGCTCGCCGCGAGCGCGGTACTCGCCGGTGAGGCCGCGCGCCCCGCGCACACGCCGTGGCGCGACCGGCCTTCGGCGTTCGCGGCACGCGTTCGCTGAGGCTTCCCTTGCCGGTACCGCACTCTAAGGTGGGCGTGTGGTGTGCGATACCGCAGTAGGCCAGGTTGTCGCGGCGTACCTCGACCACCTCACCGTGGAGCGGGGTACGGCGCGCAACACACTGGACGGCTACACCCGCGATCTGCGGCGCTACACCGCTTTTCTCGAAGGGCGAGGCATACCGGAGATCGGTGACGTCGGGCCGGAGCACATCACGGCGTTCGGGGTGGCGCTGCGGGAAGGCGACTCCGAGCACAAACCGCTGGCCCAGTCGTCGTCGGCGAGGGCACTCGTCGCGGTGCGGGGACTGCACCGGTTCGCGCACGCCGAGGGAATCACCGAGCACAATCCCGCCCGCGACGTCCGGCCGCCCGCCCCCGCGAAGCGCCTGCCGAAGGCGCTCCCGCTCGCGGATGTGCTGCGCCTGCTGGACATGCCGGCCGCGGAGGGGGAGCGCGCGCTGCGCGACCGGGCACTGCTGGAACTGCTGTACTCGACGGGCGCGCGGATCTCCGAGGCGGTCGGCCTCGATCTCGACGACATCGACGAGAGCGAGCGAACCGTGCTGCTCGACGGAAAGGGCGGGCGGCAGCGGCTGGTTCCCTTCGGCAGGCCCGCTCTCGCCGCGCTCGATGCCTACCTGGTGAGGGCGAGGCCCGCGCTCGCGGCGAAGGGAAGGGGCACCGCCGCGGTGTTCCTCAACGCGCGAGGAGGCCGGTTGTCCCGGCAGAGTGCGTGGCAGGTGCTCAAGACCACAGCGGAACTCGCCGGCATTTCTTCGTCCGTTTCGCCGCACACGTTGCGCCATTCGTTTGCAACGCATCTTCTCGAAGGTGGGGCCGATGTGCGCGTTGTCCAGGAACTTCTGGGTCACGCGTCCGTGACGACGACGCAGGTTTACACTCTGATAACGGTGAATACTCTGCGTGAGGTTTACGCGACGGCCCATCCTCGGGCGCTCGGCTAAGCCATCGAAAGTACTCCGTTCGCGCCCGGCGAGCCGTATTGCTGGTGCTTTATGCGCCCGAATAGGCTTGCGCCGTCCATGGCCGAACGAGGAGCTTTCGCCATATGTCGACTTCCCAGGAACCGGCGCGGCGCGTCCCGGACAGCCTCAGCCGGGTGAGCATCGCAACCGAGACCGGCGGCGATAGTGGGGAGTTTGACGTGACCGCGGCGGAGGAGATGAACGGCAAGGACGCGAAGGCGAGATTAGGGCCGACAGGCCGGCCTCGCCGCGAGATCCCCGAGCCCCCGCTCATCGGCACCCACGGGCCTGCCCGCGTGGTCGCGATGTGCAACCAGAAGGGCGGCGTCGGAAAGACCACCTCCACGATCAACCTCGGTGCGGCGCTCGCCGAGTACGGCAGGCGGGTGCTGCTCGTCGACTTCGACCCGCAGGGGGCGCTGTCGGTCGGCCTCGGCATCCAGCCGCACGAACTGGACCAGACCGTCTACAACGTGATCATGGAACGCTCGGTGGACATCACCGGCGTGGTCCGGCAGACCAGGGTGGAGAACGTTGACCTGCTGCCGAGCAACATCGACCTGTCGGCCGCCGAGGTGCAACTCGTCGCCGAGGTCGGGCGTGAGCACACGTTACTGAGGGTGCTGAGACCGGTGATGGACGTCTACGACTATGTTCTAGTGGACTGCCAGCCATCGCTGGGGCTGCTCACCGTCAACGCGCTCACCGCCGCTGACGGCGTGATCATCCCTCTGGAGTGCGAGTTCTTCAGTCTGCGTGGCGTGGCGTTGCTGATCGACACCATCGAAAAGGTGCGCGAGAGGCTCAACCCCAAACTTGATATCACGGGGATTCTCGCCACCATGTTCGATCCGAGAACCCTGCATTCGAAGGAGGTCATGGCGCGCGTGGTGGAGGCATTCGGGGACACCGTGTTCGACACGGTGATCAACCGCACCGTGCGATTCCCTGAGACCACTGTGGCCGGCGAGCCAATCACTCGCTGGGCGCCGAGGTCGGCTGGTGCCGCGGCATACCGCGCATTGGCACGCGAGGTGATCGCTCGGTGAGCAGGCGAGCTTCACTGCCTGGTGCGTCAGAGCTCTTCCGTCGAACGAGCAGTCCCACCTTCGGGGATTCACTGACCGTCGAGACCAGCCCGAGGACCGGCCCCGAGGGCGATGACGGCGACAACGGCACTGGCAACGGGCACGCCGGAAACGGCAATGGCAATGGCAATGGCACCGGAAACGGCAACGGCGCGGCGCACGGCTATGGGGCAGGCGCGGCGCAGAGCACGGGGACCGGCAGGGGCCGCGGTTCCGCCGGGTCTTCGACCTCGCCCCGCAGGGGCTCCGGCAGGCAGAAACACGACGCCAAGATCACGGTGTACGTCGCGGGCGACGAACTGCTCGCGATGGAACACGCGAGACTGACCCTGCGCGGCGAGCACGGACTCGTCGTCGACAGGGGACGAATCGTCAGGGAAGCCGTCGCCGTTCTGCTTGCCGACTTCGATCAGCACGGCGCCGATTCGGTGCTCGTGCGCAGGCTGAGCGGCGGCGGGGTCGACGCCGAGGAAGCCACGAACTGATGGAAGAAGGGGCACCGCCCCAGCTCGACGGTCAGGTGCCGGAGGAAGAAGGGGCCTCGCCCCGGTTCAAGGTGCGCCTTGCCAACTTCGAGGGCCCCTTCGACCTGCTGCTGCAGCTCATCTCGCAGCACCAGCTCGATGTCACCGAGGTCGCGCTGCACAGGGTCACCGACGATTTCATCGCCTACACCCGCAATCTCGGCGCGGAATGGGACCTCGACGAGACCACGGAGTTCCTGGTCATCGCGGCCACGTTGCTCGACCTCAAGGCGGCGAGACTGCTGCCCTCGGCCGAGGTCGAGGACGAGGACGACCTCGCGCTGCTGGAGGCGAGGGACCTGCTGTTCGCCAGGGTGCTGCAGTATCGCGCCTACAAGCAGGTCGCGGCGTTGTTCGCGGAGCTGGAGGCCGGGGCGCTGCGCCGCTATCCCCGGTCGGTCACGCTGGAGGAGCGCTACCTGGGGCTGTTGCCCGAGGTGATGCTCGGGGTCACTCCGGACAAGTTCGCCGAGATCGCGGCGGGAGTGTTTCGTCCGAAACCGCCGCCGACCGTGTCGCTGGATCACATCCACGCGGGAAAGGTCTCGGTCCGTGAGCACGCCGCGATCCTGCGGCTGCGGCTCGCCGAGGCGGGCGAGGCGACCTTCGGGCAGCTTGTCGACGACTGCGAGCACACCGTGGAGATCGTCGCGAGGTTCCTGGCGCTGCTGGAGTTGTACCGCGAGTCCTCGGTCAACTTCGAGCAGCTCGAAGCCCTTTCCGAACTGCACGTGCGCTGGACGGGCGGATCCGTCGAGGAGGCTTCCGCCGAGGCGGAACGCGACCGGGCCAGCACCAGCGAAGACGAGGAGTACGGGTGAGCGAGCCGCACACACCGGACACGCCGGACACGCCGGACACCGAGCCGGAGATCGCCGTCGATGCCGTTTCCCCGGCGGCGGAGGAAGCCGAACCGGATGGCGGCGAGGAACCGGCGGGCGAGACCGAGGCCGCCGACCCGGGGGAAGCCGATGAGCTTCCCGGCGCCGAGGACACCGACCTCGTCGCCGTGGCGCCCGCCCGCGCGCTGCCCGATCTGAGTGCCTACGAGGCCCTTCAGTCGGCGCTGGAGGCGTTGCTGCTCGTCGTGGACTCGCCGGTGAACGAGGAATCCCTCGCCGAGGCACTCGAACAGCCGGTCGACAGGGTCACCGAGACGCTGCGCTCGATGGCCGAGGACCTCACCGACAGGGCGAGCGGCATCGATCTGCGCAGGGTCGCCGACGGCTGGCGGCTTTACACCAGGGACACCTACGCGCCGTTCGTGGAGAAACTGCTGCTCGACGGCCAGCGGTCGAAGCTGACGAGGGCGGCGCTGGAGACCCTCGCGGTGATCGCCTACCGGCAGCCGGTGACGCGGTCGCGGGTCGCCGCGGTACGCGGGGTCAACGTCGACGGGGTGATCCGTACGCTGGTCGCGCGGGGGCTCATCGAGGAGAGCGGCGCCGATCCGGAGACGGGTGGCACCCTGTACGTGACAACGGAACTGTTCCTGGAGCGATTGGGGCTCTCGTCGTTGACCGACTTGCCCGCTATCGCTCCGCTCCTGCCCGAAGTGGATTCGATCGATGACATCTGACGCGCCGGAAGGCGTTCGTCTCCAGAAAGTTCTCGCGAGGGCGGGCGTCGCGTCCCGGCGCGCCGCCGAAGACCTCATCGCGCGGGGCAGGGTGAGTGTCGACGGGGACGTGGTCAGGGAACTCGGCAGGAGGGTTGATCCGGACACCGCCGTCATCCACGTCGACGGGCTCAGGGTCATCCTCCGCGATGACCAGCTCTACTTCGCCTTCAACAAGCCGCGAGGGGTGCACAGCACGATGACCGACGACCAGGGCAGGCCCTGCGTCGGTGACTACGTGCGCGAGCGCAGGGAACGGCTGTTCCACGTCGGCAGGCTCGACGCGGAGACCGAGGGATTGTTGTTGCTCACCAACGACGGTGACCTCGCCCACCGCCTGATGCACCCGTCGTATCACGTCACGAAGACCTATCTGGCCGAGGTCGACGGTGAGGTTCCGCGTGGTCTCGGCAAGCGCCTGCGTGCCGGGGTCCGGCTTGAGGACGGCCAGGCCAAGGCCGACGCGTTCCGGGTGAAGGACGCGAGGCCGGGCCGCACGCTCGTGGAGATCGTGCTGCACGAGGGGCGCAAGCACATCGTGCGCCGGTTGCTCGCCGAGGTCGGCCATCCCGTGCGCAAGCTCGTCAGGACCGCGGTCGGTGACGTGCAGCTCGGCACGACCAAGCCGGGCGCGATGCGTGCGCTCAGCAGGCAGGAGATCGGCGCGCTCTACAAGTCCGTCGGCCTCTGAACCACGCTCACTGGGTGCCGCCCGGCGTGCCGGTGGTCTCCGTGGTCGTGGCTGGGGGCGTGCTCGTGCGGGCGAGTCTGCGCTGGACGGCGCCTGCCACCGGTTCGACGACCCTGGCGGCCACTGGGCCGAGCACGGCCATGAGCAGCACGTAGGCGGTGGCCAGTGCGGCGAGCCTGCCGTCGACTGCGCCGGCCGCGACGGCGAGACCCGCGATGACGATCGAGAACTCTCCTCTGGCCACGAGTGCGGCGCCGGCGCGTGCTCTGCCGAGTCTGCCGATACCGGCTCTTCGCGCGGCCCACCAACCGGTGGCGACCTTTGTCAGTGTTGTCACAACGGCGAGTACCACGGCCCAGACGAGCACGGGCGGTATCGAGGCCGGGTTGGTGTTGAGGCCGAAAACGACGAAGAACACGGCGGCGAACAGGTCGCGCAACGGTTCGAGCATGCGGGTCGCGTTCTCCGCCGTCGAACCCGAGATCGCGATGCCGAGCAGGAAAGCGCCGACCGCGGCCGACACCTGCATCGCCGAGGCGAGTCCCGCGACCAGCAGCGCGGAGCCGAACACCTTGAGCAGGAACACTTCCCGGTCGTCGCTGTCCACGATGGCCGAGACGAACCGGCCGAACCGCAGCGCGACCACGAGCACGACGGTGATCACCGCGAGCGAGATGCCCACCGCTTCGAGCCCGCCGAAGAAGCTGACGCCGCCGAGCACGGCGGTCAGGATCGGCAGGTACATCGCCATAGCCAGGTCCTCGAAGACGAGAACGGAGAGGACGACCGGCGTTTCCCTGTTACCGAGCCTGCCGAGATCGCCGAGGACCTTCGCGATGATCCCCGAGGACGAGATATAGGTGACACCGGCGAGCACGAGCGCGCCGATCGGTCCCCAGCCGAGGATCAACGCGACGATCGCGCCGGGCGCGGCGTTGAGCACGATGTCGACGAGCCCCGCCATCCACGAGCGTTTCAGCCCCGTGAACAGTTCGGCCGCCGAGTACTCCAGCCCCAGCAACAGCAACAGCAGCACGACACCGATCTCGCTGGCGAGCTGTGTGAAACTTCCGATATCGCCGAGCGGGACGACTCCGCCCTGACCGAAGAACAGTCCTCCGATCAGGTACAGGGGGATCGGCGACATGCCGATCTTTCCGGCAAGTCTGCCGAGAACCCCCAAACCGAAGAAAACGGCGCCGAGTTCGATGAGTTCGAGTGCCGTGTGATCCACAACTCAGCCGTGCTGCAAAATCTTGGCGGTGGCCTCAAGGCCCTTCGGGGTGCCGACGGCGACGAGCAGATCGCCGGCGGTGAAGGTGAAATCCGGTGTTGGCGAGGGGTTCACCTGCCCCGCGCGCATCACCGCGACGACGGAAACACCTGTGCGCGTGCGAATCGCCGCGTCTCCGAGTGTCCTTCCGTCGAAGGGAGAGCCCGTCTTCACGGGCAGCTGTCTGGTGTTGATGCCCGGCAATTCCCTGTGCTCCTCCGTGAGTTGCGCGACAAGCTGAGGAGCGCCGAGGAGATTGGCGAGCGCGCCGGCCTCCTCGGCCGTGAGTGGTAACGAGGCGAGGCAGGCATCGGGGTCCTCGGACTTGGACACGATCAGATCGATCTTGCCGTCGCGATGGGTCACCACGCCGACCCTGCGACCGTTGGCCAGTCCGAAGTCTTTCCGTACGCCGATACCCGGCAAGGGAGTTACTTCGACGTTCACGCAGTCAAGATTAGCTGATTCCCCAGGTAGAGGCGGTATTGGCTGAATTGGCCCAAGTGTCCGGTTTGGTCGGCGCGCGGCCTGATCAGAGCGGTACGTAGGATCGCACTGACGACTGGTTGACAGCGACCACCGTCATCGGGAGCACGGCGGACACGGAACGGACGGTGAGAACGAGTGCTGATTGCGATCGCGGCCCACCTGGTGCTTGCAGCGCTATTGCCGTTGATCGCGCGCCGATGGGGCAAGGTCGCCTTCCTCGTCGGAGCACTCGCCCCCGCGGCGACCCTCGGCTACGCACTCACCGGGACGGGCAGGGCACTCGGCGGCGACCCGCCTGCCGAATCCGTTGCCTGGGCACCGGACATCGGCCTTGAGTTCACCACGAGGTTCGACGCGCTGTCGCTGATCATGATCCTGCTGGTTTCCGGAATCGGCGCGGTCGTGCTCTGCTACTACTTCTTCTACGCCAAACCGGACGATCCCTCCACGGCGAGGAACTCGGCGCTGCTGACCATGTTCGCCGGCGCGATGCTCGGCCTGGTCCTCGCCGACGACATCATCTCGCTGTACCTGTTCTGGGAACTCACCACGGTGTGCTCGTTCCTGCTCGTCGGCGGCGACGGCACGACGAAGAAGCTGCGGAGATCGGCGACCCAGGCGCTGCTGGTGACCGCGTCCGGCGGGCTGGCGATGTTGCTGGGGCTCATTCTGCTCGGCACGGCCGCGGGCACCTTCCGGATTTCCGAGATCATCGCCGATCCCCCCAGCGGCTCCGTCGTGACGGCGGCGGCACTGCTGATCCTGCTCGGCGCGCTCACCAAGTCGGCGCAGGTTCCCTTCCATCCGTGGCTTCCCGGCGCGATGGTCGCGCCGACCCCGGTCAGCGCCTACCTGCACGCGGCCGCGATGGTCAAGGCCGGTGTCTACCTCGTTGCCAGGTTCGCACCCGCGTTCGCCGATCTGCCCGCCTGGTGGATACCGATCGTCGTGCTCGGTTTGTGGACGATGGTGCTCGGCGGGTTCAGAGCGTTGCGGGAACACGACCTCAAGACCCTGCTCGCCTACGGCACCGTGAGCCAGCTCGGTTTCCTGATGGTGCT
Source organism: Saccharomonospora sp. NPDC006951 (assembly GCA_040635515.1). GTDB lineage: Bacteria > Actinomycetota > Actinomycetes > Mycobacteriales > Pseudonocardiaceae > Prauserella_A. Next base: position 20,603 of record JBEYHY010000001.1, read on the forward strand.
GCTCGGCGTGGGGACGTGGATCTCGGCGCTGGCGGACGCCACCCTGATCCTCGCGCACGGTCTCTTCAAATCGGCGCTGTTCCTCACCGTCGGCATCATCGACAAACGCACCGGAACCCGCGACATCAGGGAGCTGTCCGGACTGGGCAGGCGCTGGCCGATGCTCGCGATCTTCGCGACGCTCGCCGTACTCTCGATGGCCGGTTTCCCTCCGCTGCTCGGCTTCCTCGGCAAGGAGGTCGCGCTGGAGGCGCTGCTGCACGGCGACGCGAAGGACCTGCTGCTGCTGGCGGGAGTCGCCATCGGCTCGGTGTTCACCGTCGCCTACAGCCTGCGGTTCCTCACCGGCGCGTTCCGTACCCGTAAGGACGCCGAGCCCATTCCGGCGACCCAGCCCGGCGTCGGGATGAGCACGATGGTCGCGCTGCCCGCCATCGCCGGTCTGGTGCTGCCGTTCGCGACGACGGTGCTCGAACCGCTCGTCGCCGGGTACGCCGACGGCTACGTCGCGCGGAGACCGTCCTATGAATTGGGGCTGTGGCACGGAATCACCGGCCCGCTCGTCCTCAGTGCGGTGATCCTGCTGCTCGGCTACGGGCTCTTCCGCGCGGCGCCGGTGCTGGTGCCGAAACTGTCCGGCTGGGTTCCGGGCCCGCTGCAGGCCCAGCGTGGTTACCGGTATTCCGTCGCGGGGCTGGAATGGGTTTCGCACGCGGTCACCGGCCGGTTGCAGGCCGGTTCGCTGCCGACCTACATCGGCGTCATCCTCGTCGTGATGGTGCTCGTGCCAGGGGGCGGGCTGCTCGCCGGTGTGGAATGGCCGGACGAGCTGCGCTGGTTCGACTCCTGGCTGCAACTGCCGCTCGCGATACTCGTGGTCGCGGCGACCTTCACCGTGGTGCTGGCCCGCAGGCGGCTCACCGCCGTGCTGCTGACCGGCGCCGTCGGATACGGGATCGGCGCACTGTTCATCGTGGACGGTGGCTCGGATCTCGCGCTGGCCCAGTTCCTCGTCGAGACACTCACCCTCGTCGTCTTCGTGTTCGTGATCCGCAGGTTCCCGCCCCGGTTCATCGAGGAACGGCATTTCATCCGCAAGGACAGGTGGATCAAGGCGGGCATCTCGGTCGTGGCGGGGCTCTTCGTCGCCGTCGTCGCGGTGCTGGTCTCGGCGAGCAGGGAACCGGGGATGCCGGCGGCCAGCACGGCCTATATCGAGAACGCCGAGGCGGAAACGGGGGCCAGCAACGTCGTCAACGCGATCATCGTGGACTTCCGCGCCTTCGACACGATCGGCGAGATCGCCGTGCTCGCCGTCGCGGCGACGGGCGCGGCGAGCCTTGTCCTCGCGAGGGCGCGAAGCCGGTCGGCGCACCGGGATTCCCCCGACGACGATCAGGCGGGGAGGAGCGAACCTCCCGACGGCGACTCTCCGGAAAGCACCGTCGGTGCGCGCACGGCAACGGAACCAACGGAAGCCACGGAGGTGAACCGGTGACGGCCGGACAAGACGACCAGGAACAACCGGTTCCCTGGACCCAGTGGGACGCACCCCGTGACCGCTGGCTGATGTCCGACGACGCCTGCAACGGCTGGCCGAGGTCGCTGCTGCTGGAAGTCTGCGCCAGGATCGTGTTCCCCACCGTCCTGATGGTGTCGGTGTACCTGCTCTTCGCGGGTCACCACGACGCGGGAGGCGGATTCAGCGGCGGGCTCGTCGCGGGTCTCGCGTTCGTGCTGCGCTACATGGCGGGCGGCAGCGCCGAACTGGCAGCGGCCATCCGCATCCACCCGCCGGTCGTGATCGGAGCCGGGCTGACGCTGGCCGTGGTCACCGCGCTGGTACCCGCGCTCTTCGGCGAGACGGTGCTGGCCTCGGCACAGTGGACACTCGATGTCCCGGTGCTGGGTGAACTCAAGATCGCCACCAACCTGTTCCTCGACATCGGCGTGTACCTGCTCATCGTCGGTGTCGTCGTCGACCTGCTGCGCACGGTGGGAGCCGGCACCGAGAAAGGCGTGATGCTCGACGACGAGGAGGTGGAGCGGACATGACGATCAACATCGTCATGGCCGCCGTGCTCGCGGTGCTGTACTCGGTGGGCTTCTACCTGATCATGCAGCGCTCGCTGATGCGGGTGATCATCGGCATCGTCATTCTCGGTCACGGCGCCAATCTCTTCCTGCAGGTCGCGGGCGGCCCGCCCGGTCAGCCGGTGTTCGTGGGCACCGCGGCGATCGAGCTGATGGTCGATCCGCTTCCGCAGGCACTCGCGCTGACGGCCATCGTCATCACCTTCGCGCTGACCACCTTCCTGCTCGCCATGGCCTACCGCTCTCGCGCGCTGCTCGGCCACGACGAGGTGCAGGACGACGTCGAGGACCGCAGGGTGCGGCACGCGGAGGACAGCATCGAGGACGTCAACGCGGGCGACTGCGACGACGAGAACTCCGAAGGCCCCGAGGACACCGACGAGTCCGGCGGCACCAACAGCACAGCCGCGGGGTCGGCCGCGAACGGCGGGGAGGCGCGCCGGTGACAGTTTTCGTCGTACTACCCGTACTGCTCCCGCTGCTCGCCGCCGCGCTCTCGCTGATGGCGGGCCGGTTCCCGAGCGTGCAGCGCATCATCGGGGTGCTCGTGCTCACCGCGATCGCGGCGATCGCCGGTGTGCTGCTGCACGCGGCCGACACCGAGGGTCCGGTGGTGCTCCAGCTCGGCGGATACTCGGCTCCCTTCGGGATCACTCTCGTCGCCGACCGGCTGGCCGCGTTGCTGCTGCTGGTGTCGGCACTCGTGACGCTCGCCGTGCTCGTGTTCTCCATCGGCCAGCGGATCACCGACTACGGCAGGGAAACGGCCTCGACCGCGTTCCATCCCGTGTACCTGGTGCTCTGCGCGGGAGTCTCGCTTGCCTACCTGACCGGCGATCTGTTCAACCTGTTCGTCGCGTTCGAGATCATGCTGGCCTCGTCCTACGTGCTGATCACGAGGAGGACCACGGCGGCGCGGGTCAAGGCGAGCATGACCTACGTGATCGTCAGTCTCACCTCGTCGTTGCTGTTCATCACCATGATCGCGCTGGTGTACGCGGCGACCGGGACGATCAATCTCGCCGCGCTGCCGGGAGAGATCGCGCAGCTCTCGCCCGGCGTGCAGAGCGCGCTCGGCCTGTTCATGGTCGTCGTGTTCGGGATCAAGGCCGCGCTGGTGCCGCTGCACTTCTGGCTTCCTGACAGTTACCCGACGGCACCGGCTCCGGTCACCGCGCTCTTCGCGGGCCTGCTGACGAAGGTCGGCGTCTACGCGCTGATCCGCACGCAGACGCTGGTGTTCAGCCACGGCGTGAGCTGGACGCTGCTGCTGATCGTCGCGCTGCTGACCATGATCATCGGCGGGCTCGGCGCCATCGCGCAGAACGACCTCAACCGGATGTTGTCGTTCCTGCTCGTGAGCCACATCGGCTACATGATCTTCGGGCTGGCGCTGTTCACCGTCATCGGTCTTTCCGGCGCGATCCTCTACATCGTGCACCACATCACCGTGGTGACCGCGTTGTTCCTGGTGAGTGGTCTCATCACCCGGCATACCGGGACGGTGTCGCTCAACGCGATGTCCGGGGTGGCCAAGGCCTATCCGCTGGTTGCCGTGTTGTTCGCGTTGCCCGCGCTGAGCCTCGCCGGTATCCCGCCGTTCTCCGGCTTCGTCGCCAAGATCACCCTGTTGCAGGCCGGCGCCGAGGTCGGGACCACCGCGGCGTACGTGGTGACCGCGGCCGCCGTGCTCACCAGTCTGCTGACCCTGTTCGCGGTGACCAAGATCTGGGTCGGGGCGTTCTGGGGCAAGGTCGCGCCACCGCATCCCGACCCCGATCCCAGCGACGAGCTGACCGTGGGAACCGGCTCGACCTCGCGGGGAATGCTCGTGTCCACCGGAGGGGTCGTCGTGGTGACCCTGCTGATCGCCGCGTTCGCGGGGCCGCTTTCGGAAATCAGTGAACGGGCCGCCGACGATCTACTCGAAGGTGGCGCCTACCAGACGGCCGTGCTCGGCCACGAGGGAGGAACGCCGTGAAACGACTGTCACCGGCCCTGTTTCTCTGGCTCGTCCTCGTCTGGCTCGCGTTGTGGGGGACGCTCGACCTGTCGACGGCCTTCTTCGGCGTCCTGCTGTCGCTGGCGGTGCTACTGCTGTTCCCGCTGCCTGCGCACAGGTGGAACATCTTCAAGCATCCGGTGCGGCTGCTCGGTCTCGGTGCCTACCTGATGTGGGACATCGTGCTCTCCGCCGTACGGCTCGGCTGGGACCAGTGGCGCCACGGCGACGACATCAAGGCCGCCATCGTCGCCGTCCCCGTTCTGTCCGATGTGGACCACGTGATCGCCTCGGCCGCCAACGTGTTCTCGCTGGGGCCGGGCAAGTTCGTTCTGCAGATCGATCGCAGGCGCGCCGTCTGGTACGTCTACGTGCTGGGGGTGAAGTCGAAGGCCGACACGGACGAGATCTTCGACGACGCGCTCGACCTGCAGGTGCGCGTGATCCACGCCTACGGGGGCGCCGCCGACGATTCCGCGACCGTGCGCGAACGAGCCGAAGAGGCGAAGGCGCGGCGGGTCCGATCCACTGTGGAGGCAGAATGAACATCGTCTTCGCGATCACCTTCGGCCTGCTCTCGCTGGCCGGTCTGCTGTTGCTGGTGCGGCTCATCCGGGGCCCGCGCACGCTCGACCGCATCCTTGCCATCGATGTCCTCGTGGTGATTATCGTCGCCGGGACCGCGGTGACGATGGCCATGACGTCGAGCGGCCTGTACATCGCGCTGATCGTGTCCGTCGCGTTGCTCGGCTTCGTCGGGTCGATTTCCGTGCTGCGGCTCATCGAGCGCAGGGAGGAGTACCGATGACGGTTCGTGATTGGATCTGCGCCGTCCTGCTGATCTCCGGTGCGCTGTTCTGCGTCGTGGGTGCCTACGGAGTGCTGCGGCTGCCCGACGCGGTGAGCAGGCTCCAGGCCGCGACGAAGCCGCAGACCCTGGGGCTGCTGCTCATTCTCGCCGGTGCCGCGGTGCGGCTCGAACCCCAGTACGCCGTCGGCCTCGTCATCGCCGGTCTTTTCCAGGTGATCACGGCGCCGGTGCTGTCCCAGCTCTTCGGGCGCTCCGCCTACCGGACCGGCGCCGTCGACAGGTCCACGCTGGTGGCCGACGACCTCGACGAACGCCTGCGTGCGGACCGGAGCTGACCGGAAGGCAGAATAGGACCCCGCACGTATCGGTACAGCAGCAAGGAGAACGGCCGGTGGCGGGAGCCCTACACGGAGTGGTTGCACTGGACGGCCCTTCGGGAACCGGGAAGACCACCGTGGCACGCAAACTCGCCGCCGCGCTCGGCGCCGGCTATCTCGACACCGGTGCCATGTACCGGGTGGTCACGCTCGCCGTGCTGCGCGAGGGCATCGACCCTGACGATGCCGTGGCCGTCGCGGCGTTCGCCGGTCACGTCGAGGTCGGAGTCGGCACCGACCCCGCGCGGCCGAGGGCACGGCTCGGTGGCGAGGACGTCGGGGAGCAGATCCGCGCGGAACGGGTCAACGGCGCGGTGTCGGCGGTGTCGGCGGTCCCCGCCGTGCGTGAACTGCTCGTCACCGGTCAGCGCGAGATCATCGCCCGCGTGCTCGACTCGGTCGGCGGGATCGTCGTCGACGGAAGGGACATCGGAACCGTCGTCGCTCCCGACGCGCCGCTCAAGGTGTATCTCACGGCCTCGGCGGAGGTACGGGCCGCGCGGCGCAGCGCGCAGGACTCCGCGGCAGGCAGGGCACTGACCGAGGAGCAGGCGCTCGCCTCGGTCGACCGCAGGGACACGCTCGACTCGACTCGCAAGGCCTCGCCGATGCGGCCCGCCGAGGACGCCGTCGTCTTCGACACGACGGAGCTGACCATCGACCAGGTCATCGTGGCCCTGAGCGAACTGGCGAGCCAGCGCGGCCTGCTCGGCGACGAGTACGCGGGGGCCAGCCGGTGACCGGTTTGCCCGCCGGTGCCATCCCGTGGCTGCACGACGTGGGCAGGGGCATCGCGAGACACCTGTACCGGCCCGCCTACCGGATCCGGGTCGCCGGCGTCGCCAACGTTCCCCTCACCGGGCCGGTGCTGATGGTGGCCAACCACAGTTCGCTCATCGAACCGCAGCTCCTTTTCGGAATGCTGCCCCGGCGTTCGGTGTTCCTCGTGAAGGAGGAGTTGTTCAGGGGACCGGCGGGGTGGGGCCTGCGCAGGATCGGCCAGGTCGCCGTCAGGCGCGGCGCCGCCGATCGCGGCCCACTGCTGACACTGGCGGGCCTGCTTGCCGAAGGCGGCCTCGTCGGCGTGTTCCCCGAGGGCACGCGGGGAACCGGTGACGTCACCTCGGCCCACCAGGGTGCCGCGTGGCTGGTGCGCAGGTCCGGAGCACGAGTGCTGCCGGTGGCCATCAGGGGGACCCTGCGGCCGCCCGGGTCGCGCCGCCGGTTCCGGCCGAGGGTGGACGTGCTGGTGGGACAGCCCTTCGCGATGGAGGTCGGCGGGGGAAGGACGGGCCTTGCCGAGGCGACGGAGCGCATTCGCGCTTCGCTGGCGGCGCTCGTCGAAGAGCTTGACACACAACGGAAAGAGACGCAGGGATCATGACCGAGGCAGACGGCACGTGGTCGGACGAAACCGAGTTCGCCCGGCTCGACGAGCAAGCGGCGGGCGAGGCCGACGGTGAGGAAGCCGCGCTCCCGCAGCCGGTGCTGGCCGTGGTCGGCAGGCCGAACGTGGGCAAGTCGACGCTCGTCAACCGCATCATCGGGCGAAGGGAAGCCGTCGTTCAGGACGTTCCGGGGGTGACGAGGGACAGGGTCGCCTACGACGCGTTGTGGAACGGCCGCAGGTTCACCGTCGTCGACACCGGCGGCTGGGAACCCGGCGTCAGCGGCCTGCAGGGCTCGGTGGCGGCGCAGGCCGAGTACGCGATGTCCACATCGGACGCGGTGCTGCTCGTCGTCGACGCGACCGTCGGCGCGACGGCCGCGGAGGAGGCGGTCGCGAAGGTGCTGCGCAGGTCGAAGAAGCCGGTGCTGCTCGCGGCCAACAAGGTGGACGACGAGCGGTTGCTCGCGGAGACCGCGTCACTGTGGACACTGGGCCTAGGCGAGCCGCGCCCGGTGAGCGCGCTGCACGGCCGCAGCTCCGGCGACCTGCTCGACGCGATCGTTGACGCCCTTCCCGAGGCCCCGAAGGACAGGGACCCCTCTGGTGGGGGCCCGCGCAGGGTCGCGCTGGTCGGCAAGCCCAACGTCGGTAAGTCGAGCCTGCTCAACAAGCTCACCGGCGAGCAGCGTTCGGTCGTCGACGCCGTCGCGGGAACGACCGTCGACCCTGTCGACTCGCTCGTGGAACTGGACGGGCAGCCCTGGCGCTTCGTCGACACCGCCGGCCTGCGCAAGCGGGTGCAGACCGCGAGCGGGGCCGAGTACTACGCCTCCCTGCGCACGCGTACCGCCATCGACGCCGCCGAGGTCGTCGTGGTGCTGCTCGACGCGAGCGAGCCGATCTCGGAGCAGGACCTCAGGGTGCTCACGATGGTCGTCGACGCGGGCAGGGCGCTCGTGCTGGCCTTCAACAAGTGGGACCTCGTCGACGAGGACCGGCGGCACCAGCTCGACCGCGAGCTGGACAGGGGACTGGTGCGGGTGCCGTGGGCCGAGAAGGTCAACATCTCTGCGCTCACCGGTCGTTCCGTGCGCAAGCTGGCGCCGGTACTGCGGACCGCGCTCGCCTCGTGGGACCAGCGGGTGCCGACGGGTCAGCTCAACGGCTGGCTGTCCGACCTCATCGCGGCGACCCCGCCGCCGGTGCGCGGCGGCAAGCAGCCCAAGGTGCTGTTCGCGACGCAGGCCGGGATCCGGCCGCCCACACTGGTGCTGTTCACGACCGGTTTCCTTGAGGCCGGTTACCGCCGGTTCATCGAGCGCAAGTTCCGGGAGAGGTTCGGGTTCGAGGGCAGCCCGGTGCGGATCAACGTGCGGGTCAGGGAGAAGAAGCCGAAGAAGGCTCGCTGAGTCCTGGACGATCGAGTCCGGTGTGATCGCCGAGACACGATCGATACTGCCGCGACACCCGTTGTTCACCCGCCGAGTACGCTGACGGGCTGGACAGCGGGCGCCTCACCCGGAGCACGCCCCTCTCACCTGCTGTGAGGTCGTGTGACAGTCACCATCGACCGGCCAGGCCGTGCCGAGTCCGGTGCTCACGAGCGTGCGGTGTTCCGATCGGGCCCCGCCGCGCCGGTACGGACGCTGCTGGACATCCTCACCGAGACGACCAGGCTGCACCCCGGTGCGCCCGCGATCGACGACGGCACCAGGGTGCTCAGCTACCGCGAGCTCGCCGGCGAGATCGACGCGGTGCGCGGCAAGCTGGCCGCGGCGGGTATCGGGGCGGGCGACCGCGTCGGCGTACGCGTGTCGTCGGGGACCACGGAGCTGTACGTCGCCGTGCTTGCCGTCCTCGCGGCGGGAGGGGCCTACGTGCCCGTCGACGCCGACGACCCTCAGGAGCGCGCCGACCTGGTGTTCGGTGAGGCCGGGGTGTGCGCCGTCCTCGGCGACGCGGGTGCGCTCACGATGCTCGGGGCACCACGTGGCGGCGAACGTCCCGGTCAGGACGTCCCACTGCCCGGTGACGACGCGTGGATCATTTTCACGTCGGGCTCGACCGGCACGCCGAAGGGTGTCGCGGTGACCCATGCGGCCGCGGCCGCGTTCGTCGACGCCGAGGCGGGGCTGTTCCTCGCCGCCGAGCCGCTCGGACCGGGGGACAGGGTGCTCGCCGGGCTTTCGGTCGCCTTCGACGCCTCGTGCGAGGAGATGTGGCTTGCCTGGCGCAACGGCGCCTGCCTGGTACCCGCGCCGCGGTCGCTCGTGAGAACGGGCGTCGATCTCGGTCCCTGGCTGGTCGCCAAGCGGATCACGGTCGTGTCGACCGTGCCGACACTGGCCGCGCTGTGGCCGGGCGAGGCGCTCGACCGGGTGCGGCTGCTGATCTTCGGTGGCGAGGCGTGCCCTGCCGAGCTGGCCGAACGGGTCGCCGGGCGGGGACGCGAGGTGTGGAACACCTACGGGCCCACCGAGGCCACCGTGGTGGCGACCGCGGCGAGGCTCACCGGATCGGGGCCGGTACGCATCGGACTTCCGCTCGCGGGCTGGCAGCTGGCCGTCGTCGGAGACACCGGTGAACCGGTCGCCATGGGCCAGAGCGGCGAGCTGGTCATCGGCGGCGCCGGGCTCGCGAGATACCTCGATGGGGCCAAGGACGAGGAGAAGTTCGCACCGCTGCCCTCGCTGGGCTGGCAGCGGGCCTACCGCAGCGGCGACCTCGTACGCGCGGAACCGGAAGGACTGCTGTTTCTCGGCAGGGCCGACGAGCAGATCAAACTCGGCGGGAGGCGGATCGAGCTCGGCGAGATCGACGCCGCGCTGGCCGCGCTGCCCGGCGTCGCCGGAGCCGCCGCCGCGGTGCGCACGACGGCCGCGGGCAACCAGGTGCTCGTCGGCTATGTCGTGCCGAGGGATCCCGGCTTCGGCATCGACGCCGCGATGGCCTCGCTGCGCGGCGAGCTTCCCTCCGCGCTCGTCCCCGTGCTCGCCGTCGTGGCCGAACTGCCGACCCTCACCTCGGGCAAGGTGGACAGGGCCGCTCTGCCTTGGCCGCCGCCCTCGGTGGAGAGCGAAGGGGAACCGGCGCTGAGCGAGACGGAATCCTGGCTTGCCGAGAGCTGGCGGGACGTACTCGGTGTGCGGGCAGGCGGCCCCGGCGCCGATTTCTTCCGCGACGGCGGGGGCAGTCTCACCGCCGCGCAACTCGTCGCCCGCATCAGGACCAGATACCCGGCCGTCTCGGTGACCGACGTCTACCGCACGCCGACCCTCGGCGCGCTGGCCGCCAAGATCGACACCCTCGACGCGGGAAACACGGCCACGCGGAACGTGCGGCCGGTCGCCGCCAAGGCCAGGTGTCTTCAGCTCGCGCTGCTGGTGCCCCTGCTGATGCTGCCTGGCCTGCGATGGGCCATGGGAGCCGCCGCGGTGTCCACCGCGCTCGGCACGGTGTTCGGTCTCGGCTGGGCACCGGTCACGCCGGTGTGGGCGCTGGCGCTCGCCTGGATCGTGCTGTTCAGCCCGCTCGGCAGGATCGCCGTCTCCTCGGCGGGTGCCCGCCTGCTGCTGCGTGGCCTCCGGCCCGGCAGCTACCCGCGTGGCGGCGGCGTGCACCTGAGGCTGTGGGCGGCCCAGTCGCTCGCCGACCTCAGCGGCGCGACCGACGTGGCGGGCGCGGCCTGGATGACGCACTACGCGAGGGCGCTCGGAGCCAAGGTCGGTGCGGACGTCGACCTGCACGCGCCGCCTCCGGTCACCGGCATGCTCAAACTCGGGAAGGGCGCGGCCGTCGAGCCCGAAACGGACCTGCGCGGCTACTGGGTCGACGGGGACGTCGTCCACATCGGAGAGATCAGGATCGGTGCCTGCGCGAGGATCGGCGCCCGCGGCACCCTGCTGCCGGGCGCCAGGGTCGGCAAGGCGGCCGAGGTCGCGGCGGGCTCGACGGTGAGCGGTGACGTGCCTGCCGGGCGACGCTGGGCCGGGTCTCCGGGGAGCAAGCAGCCGCGCGACGCCCCGAGCTGGCCCGCGGGCCGCGCGCCGAGATCGGCGCGCTGGGCTTTCGGATACGGCGCGAGTTCCGTGGTGCTCGGCCTGCTTCCGCTGCTCGCCGCCGTGCCGGCGCTGCTGGTGCTCGGTGTCGCGGTGAGCGGTACCGCGAGCCTCGCCGCCGCGCTCGGTGCCGCGTTGCTCGCCGTGCCCTTCGCGACACTGGCCTACCTGTGCGGTTACGCGCTGCTTGTACTCGCGGGGGTGCGCGCGCTGAGTATCGGCATCCGCGCGGGACACCATCCCGTGCACAGCAGGGTCGCCTGGCAGGTGTGGGCTACGGAGCGGCTCATGGATTCCGCGAGGGTCGCGCTCTTTCCCTTGTACGCCAGCCTGTTCACCCCGGTGTGGTTGCGGTTGCTCGGAGCGAAGGTCGGCAAGGGGGTCGAGGCGTCGACGGTGCTGGCGCTGCCTTCCATGACCAAGATCGCGGGTGGTGCCTTCCTCGCCGATGACACGATGGTCGCGACCTACGAACTCGGCAGGGGCTGGCTGCACGTCGGCCCCGCCAGGATCGGCAAGAACGCCTTCCTCGGCAATTCGGGAATGGCGGCGCCGGGGCGCACCGTGCCCAAACGAGGGCTGGTCGGGGTTCTCTCCTCGGCGCCCGCGAAGGCGAAGAAGGGGTCGTCCTGGCTGGGGATGCCGCCGATGCCCTTGCACAGGGCGGCCGGGACCGCCGACACCAGCCGTACCTTCGACCCTCCCGCGAGACTGCGCGTCGCGAGAGCCGTCGTCGAACTGTGCAGGGTCGTTCCCGTGATGTGTTCCTTCGCGCTGAGCGTGCTCGTCGTCGCCGCGCTGATCGCACTCGCCTCGGCAACCTCGCCCTGGATCGCCGCGGCGGCCTCCGCCGGTGTGCTGCTCCTCGCGGGAACGCTCGCCGCGGCGGTGACGAGTGCCGTGAAATGGTCACTGGTGGGCAGGTTCCGGCCGCGGGAACGTCCATTGTGGAGTTCGTTCGTGTGGAGGGCCGAACTCGCCGACACGTTCGTCGAGGTGCTCGCGGTTCCGTGGTTCGCGGACGCGGCGGCGGGGACCCCGTTGCTGCCCGCGTGGCTGCGCACGATGGGAGCCTCCGTCGGCAAGGGCACCTGGCTGGAGACCTACTGGCTGCCGGAGGCCGACCTGGTGCGGATCGGCGACGCCGCGGCCGTCAACCGCGGCTGTGTGGTCCAGACGCACCTATTCCACGACCGGATCATGAGCATGGACACGGTGCGGCTCGGTGAGGGCGCCACGCTCGGCCCGCACGGTATCGTGCTGCCCGGCGCGAGCATCGGCGCACGCACCACGGTCGGTCCCGGTTCGCTGGTGACCAGGGGTGACGCGGTGCCGCCGGACTCGCGCTGGCTGGGCAACCCGATCGCGGCCTGGCAGAGCGAGCCTGGAGGACGCCGAGCGTGACCGATTCGCCTTCCCCCGGAGCGGATACCTCGGGGGACAGCTACCTGCCCTCGCACGGCAACGGCGGATACCGGGTACGGCACTACGATCTCGATCTCGACTACCGGCTCGTGGCCAACCGGCTCGCGGGCACGGCGACGATCACCGCGATCGCGACGGCGACCTTGTCGAGGTTCAGCCTCGACCTCTCCGGTTTCAAGATCGGCAGGGTGCTCGTCGACCAGCGGCAGGCCCGGTATTCCCAGCGCGCCGCGAAACTGACGGTGCGCCCCGCCCGCGCCATCCCTTCGGGTGCCGAGTTCACCGTGAGCATCAGGTATTCGGGCAATCCCCGGCCGATCGGCACCCGGTACTGGGGCGATGTCGGCTGGGACGAACTCGCCGACGGGGCCATCGTCGCGAGCCAGCCGGTCGGTGCCCCCACGTGGTTTCCCTGCGACGACCACCCTTCCGCGAAGGCGAGCTACCGGCTGTCGCTGACCACGTCGTCGGCGTACTCGGTGCTCGCGACGGGTGAGCTGGTCTCGGCTCGCAGGGCGGCGAGTACGACGACGTGGGTCTACGAGCGTCAGGAGCCGACGGCCAGCTACCTGATGGGTGTGTACATCGGCCGTTACACCGAGCTGCGATTCGGCGATCGGGTCAGGGTGGCCGTTCCCGCGCGGCTGCGGGACGAGGCCGGTGCGGGCTTCGCGCGGCAGGCGGAGATGCTGGCCGTGCTGAGCCGGTACTTCGGGCCCTATCCGTTCGCCGAATACGTCGTCGTGGTCACCGACGACGAGCTCGACGATCCGATCGAGGCGCAGGGAATGGCGGTGTTTGGCGCCAACCACGTCGACGGCACTGACGGCACTGAACGGCTCGCGGTGCACGAACTCGCGCATCAGTGGTTCGGCAACAGCCTCACCGTCGCGGACTGGCGCCACATCTGGCTCAACGAGGGATTCGCCACCTACGCGGAGTGGCTGTGGTCGGAGGAAACGGGCGGCCCCTCCGCCGAAGCGCTGGCCCGGCGCTGGCACAGGGTGCTTTCGGGGCGGACTGAGGCGCCGAGCATCGGCGACCCCGGCGTGGCGCACATGTTCGACGAGCGCGTCTACAAGGGCGGCGCGCTCACCCTGCACGCGCTTCGTGGTGAACTCGGCGACGCGGTGTTCTTCGCGCTGCTGCGCGACTGGGCGGGTACCCACCGGCACGGCACCGTCACCACGGAGGCGTTCGTGGCGCTGGCCGAGACCCACGCTGCCCACGCGGGCCGCGCCCTGACCGGCTTTTTCGCGGCCTGGCTGACCGGCCCGGCCCTGCCCCCGTTGCCCGCCCTGTCATAGCCGCGAGTCCCCCGCTCAGGACGCCGAGTTCCGCACTCAGGACGCCGAGTTCCGCGTCCGGGTCACCGAGTTCCGCACTCAGGTATCACGGAGCGCTCAGCACGCACCTGGCGACGCGGACGATCTGCCCGGTGACGTCCTCAAGCGAGCGACCTTCGGGGGACATCGACCACTGGTAACCGAGTTCCTGGACGGCTCCGAGCAACGCCAGTGCGCCCCACCGCACATCCTGATCGCCATGGCCGGGATCGGACCACTGCGCTTCGGCGCCATAGAGCGCGATCCAGCGTTCCCGCCAGCGAAGCCGATGCCGCTCGACCTCGTCGCCGACGCCGACGATTTCTACATAGGACAGCCGGGCCCTGCGGGGGTCGCTCGCGACCGCGGTGAGGTAGGCGGTCGCCGAAGCCGCGATCCTGCGGTCGAACGATTCGCCTTCCGCCGAGGCGAGTGCCGTCGTCACGGCCGACATGAGCTGCCGCGACACGTCGTCGTGGACGGTTGTCAGCAATGCCGCGCGACTGGGAAATTCCTCGTAGAAATTGCGAGTGGACACTCCCGCCGAGGCGCAAAGCCGTTCGATGGAGGTGGCCGCGTAACCCGCTTCGCCGAAAAGGGCCAGACCGGAGTCCAGCAGCCGTCGCCGACGCTCGGCGCGCCGAGCCTCGGCCGAGCGACCAGCGTAGAACCGCCCTGGCACAGACCAAGGTTAGAGCAGCGGAGCCCGCAGCGGGACCTCGACGAGATCGGGGGAGCCCGCCGGTGAGCCGGCGTCAACCCAGTAGCCGAGCCGTTCCGGTGTGAACAATTCGTCGATGACCATGAACGCCGCGCCGACGAGACCGGCCCGATCACTCAGAGTCGACCTGGTGAGCCGCAGCTCGCGCGTGGCGAGCGGCAGCGAACGGCGGTACACGGACTCCCGGACGGCGGCGAGCAACAGGTCGCCCGCGCCCGCGACGCCGCCGCCGATGATGACCAGCGCGGGGTTGTAAAAACTGACGAGCGTGGCGAGCAGGCTGCCGACGAGCCTGCCCGCTCTGGTGAGCAACTCGACGGACGTACGGTCGCCGCTTTGCGCCGCCCTCGACAGGTCGGCGGCGGTGACCGTGCCGTTGTCGGCGAGCACTCCGGCGAGGAACTCGCTGCGCCCCTCCTCGGCCGCGGCCAGCCCGTCCCTCGCGAGGGCCGCTCCTCCCGCGTACGCCTCAAGGCAACCGGTGTTGCCACACCGGCAGACGACGGTTGCTTCGTCGGCGACTGCCGCGTGGCCGATGTCGCCCGCGCAGCCCTGGCTGCCGCGATGAATGTGGCCGCCCGAGATCAGCCCGGCGCCGATGCCGGTGCCCATCTTGATGTAGAGGATGTCGCGTTGCCCCTTGGCGGAGCCGGCGCGCAATTCGCCAAGCGCCATCGTGTTCACTTCGTTGTCGACCCACACCGGGGCGGAGTACTTGGCCGCGATGCGGTCGCGCACGGGGTAGCCGTCCCAGCCGGGCATGATGGGTGGAGCGCTCGGCCGCCCTTTCGCGAACTCCACCGGGCCGGGAAGGCCGATGCCGACTCCCCACACCGAAGGTTCGGCGCCCGTGGTCTCGCGCACCTCGCCCAGCAGTACCTCGAAGATGGATTCGACCTCGTCGAGCACCGGCTCTGGGCCGAGCGCGATGTCGGTGTACTCCTCGCGTTCGGCGAGCACGTTGCCGGAAAGATCGGTGACGCCGACGACGATGCTCGTTGCTCCCAGTTCCGCGGCCAGCACGACCCCCGCGCCCGCGCGGAACCGCAGTTCCCTCGGTGCCCTTCCACCGCTTGAAGGGCCGAGCGCGCCTTCTTCGAGCAGGCCGCGCTCGGCGAGCTGATTGACGCGCTGGGTGACCACGGTCCGGCCGAGGCCCGACCTCCTGCTCAGCTCCGGCCTCGTCCTCGCGGTGCCCGAACGCACCAGGTCGAGTACGACGGCGAGGCTGTCGATGTAGTCGGGAGCCAGCCCACCAGGGCCGCGAGTCTGCGAAGCCTGCACCTCGTCATCTTCCACCATGTGGCGGGCGGGGCCGAATGACGTGGCCGTATCCCCGCCGGGCACATTGCCACGGTGTGATGGGATGGAATACGCGTCCCGGAATGTTGGTAGTGCTGTACGGGTTGCCGTTCACAAGCGTCGAGCGCGCGACGAGAGCTACAGGAGGTTTCACCGTGGTGCCGGATCCGGAGGAGCTGTACGAGGTGGACTCGGACGTTCCCGTGCTCGACGGTGCGGTGTTGCTGTACCACCTGGACGGTTTCATCGACGCGGGTTCGGCGGGCGGCGCGGTGGCCGAGCATCTCGTGGACGAACTGCGAGGTGAGGTGGTGGCGCGGTTCGACGTCGACCGGCTCATCGACTACCGCTCGCGCAGGCCGCCGATGTCGTACGCGGGCGACCGCTGGGAGTCCTACGAGGCGCCGGAACTGGTGGTGCGCTTGCTGCACGACCACAACGCGACCCCGTTTCTGCTGCTGACGGGTCCTGAGCCGGATCGGGAGTGGGAGCGGTTCACCGCGGCGGTCCGCGGCCTCATCGAACGCTGGCAGGTCCGCCTCAGCGTCAGCTTCCACGGCATCCCGATGGGGGTTCCGCACACGAGGCCGCTCGGGGTGACCGCGCACGGCACCCGGTCCGAACTGGTGGCGGGATACCGCCCGTTGTTCAGCCAGATGCAGATTCCGGGCAGTGCCGCCGCGCTGCTGGAATGGCGGCTCGGTGAATCGGGGCACGACGCGGTCGGTTTTGCGGCGCACGTCCCGCACTATCTCGCGCAGGCGACCTATCCCGCGGCCGGGCTGACACTGCTCGACTCGATCGAGCAGGCGACGGGGCTCAACCTGCCGGGCGACGCGCTGCGGGACGCGGCCGCTCGCACCGATGTCGAGGTCGACCGGCAGGTCCGGGAGTCGGAGGAGGTCGCCGACGTCGTGAGGGCACTGGAGCGGCAGTACGACACGTTCACCGCCGCCAGTTCGGAGGACAACCTGCTCGCCGGGGATGCCGAGATGCCGACGGCCGACGAGCTCGCCAGCCAGTTCGAGCGGTTCCTCGCCGAGCAGCAAGGGCGCAACGACCCCAACGAGCCGTGAGTCCACCGGGTCCATATCGGACTCACGGCAGTGGGGTGACGGTGACCGGGGTCGTGAGCACCCTGTCCGCGCCGGCCTCGCGGACGGGCCCGGTGAGTTCGAACGAGGCCGTGCACGGCAGGTCGAGTGCGGAACGCCCGACGAACAGCTCGATGGTTCCCGGCTCGACGATTCGCCGCAGATCGGTGCCGGTGAAGCAGGTCCGGTCCGCGTGCAGGTCGAACGTGACCTCCGCACGCTTTCCCGCCGCCAGCTCCACTCTCGCGAATCCCGCGAGCTGCCGGACCGGCCTCGTCACCTGCGCGCAGGGATCGCGAAGGTAGAGCTGGACGACCTCGGTGCCGGTGCGATCACCGGTGTTACGGATCTCGGCGGTGACGCTGATCCGCCCAGCCGTCGAGATCTTCGTGGCGTCGAGGCGCAGCGGTCCATAATGGAATTTCGTGTAGGAAAGCCCGTGGCCGAACGGAAACAGCGGACTCGGGTCGAGATTGCTGATGCCCTCGCTGTTGCCGCCGAGCGGAGGATGCAGGTAGGTCGCGGGCTGCCCTCCGGGCAGCTTCGGCACCTGCACGGGCAGTCTTCCCGAAGGTGAGATCCTGCCGGAGACGACGCCCGCGATCGCCTCGGCGCCCCGTTGTCCCGGCAGGAATGCCTGAATCAGCGCAGCGGCCTTTTCGTACTCGCCGAGCGCGTAGGGCCTGCCCGACACGACGACCACCACCACGGGCGTCCCCGTGTCCAGCAGTGCGCGCAGCAGTTCGTGCTGAACACCCGGCAATCGCAGATCGGCGACGTCACAGCCCTCGCCGGAGGTGCCCTCGCCGAACATGCCCGGTTTGTCGCCGACGACCGCGACGCACAACCGCGCGGCCCCGGCGAGGGCGACCGCCTCGGCGATGCCGGATCGGTCGGGTTCCGCGACGGGACAACCGGGGGCGGTTGTGATCGTGGCCTCCGGTAGTTCCGCTCGCAACGCCGCGGCGACGGTGGGCACCGCGATGCCGAGATCCAGGCCCGGATAGCGGGGCAGCACATGGTTGGGATAGGAGTAACACCCCAGCAGCGGCAGCGCCTCGTCGGCGCACGGTCCCACTACGGCGATCGTCGCGGGCGGTTCCGCGAGCGGCAGCGTGCCGTCGTTGGCCAGCAGCACCACCGACTTCTCGGCGACCTCGAGCGCGAGCGCCCTGTTGTGCGGGGAATCGAGGTCGGCCTCCGAATCTACTGTGGACTCCGGGTTCCAACCAGGATCGAGGAGACCGAGGCGTGCTTTGTGTTCGAGCAGGCGCAGCACCGACCTGTCCACGGCGGCGGCGACCTCGGCGTCCGACAGCGCGAGTTCGGCGAGTTCCTTGCCGAAACACACGCTTTCCGGAAGCTCGACGTCCACTCCGGACAGCAGCGCGCGGGCTCCGGCCGTGCCCTTGCCGTCGGCGATGCCGTGCATGGTCTGCAGGAACGGAACCGACCAGTAGTCGGAGACGACGACGCCGCCGAATCCCCACTCCTCACGCAGGATCCCGGTCAGCAGCCCGGGATTCGCTGCGGCGGGAACGCCGTCCAAGTCGACGTAGGCGTTCATCACCGAACCCGCTTCCGCCTCACGAATGGCCATCTCGAACGGGGGTAGCAGGATGTCGCGCAACTCGCGAGGGCCGATCGATACCGGGGCGTGATTGCGGGCCGCGCGGGAGGCGGAATAGCCCGCGAAATGCTTGACCGTCGCGGTGACTCCCTCGCTCTGCAGCCCGCGCACGTAGGCGGTGCCGAGCATCGCGACGAGATACGGGTCCTCGCCGAAGGTTTCCTCGACCCTGCCCCAGCGGTAGTCGCGCACGACGTCGAGCACGGGAGAAAGGCCCTGGTGCACGCCGACGGACCACAGATCCCTTCCGATCGCGGAAGCAACGCGCTCGACAAGACCGGTGTCGAAGGTCGCCGCCATGGCAAGCGGTGTGGGATAGACGGTCGCGCCGTAGGTCGCGAAGCCGGTGAGACATTCCTCGTGCACGACGGCCGGGATGCCGAGCCGGGTGTTCCCGGCGATGTCCCGCTGGAGCGCGACGATCCGCGCGGCACCTTCGGCGATGGTGCGGGGCGCGGTGCCGAAGACCCTGGTGAGGTGGCCGAGGCCGTGTTCCCTCGCCTCGCCGTATCCCGCACCGTCCGCGCCGCCGGCGAAGACGTCCTGCATGGGAGCGACGTTGCCGCTCACCGCGTCGTTTCCCGGCCACGCGCTGCCGAGTTGCGCGACCTTCTCCGTCAGCGTCAGCAATGGCAGCAGCGCCTCGGCGCGCTCGGCGGGCGAGGCTGCCGGATCCTGCCAGCGCGGCCGGTTCATCGCCGCACCGCCCGCGCGGTCGAATCCCGGACCACGAGGTGTGTCGCCAGTTCGACGTGGTGGGAGTCCAGCGTCTCACCTGCCGCGAGCCGCAACAGCGTTCGCAGGGCGACGCGGCCCATGTCCGGCAAGGGCTGGCGGACGACGGTGAGCGCGGGGGTGGCCAGCGTCGCGAGGATGGTGTCGTCGAAACCGACGACACTGAGGTCCTGCGGTACGCGCAATCCCAGCCTGCGGGCCGCCTCGACGACTCCGAGCGCGGTCGCGTCGCTCGCGGCGAAAATCGCGGTCGGCGGCTCGTCCAGTTCCAGCAGGCGTCTTCCCATCTCCAGGCCCTCGGGGTAACCGAAAGCGCCGTGCAGGACCAGTTCCGGTTCGCCGGGCAGTCCCGCCTTTTCCAGCGCGGCCCGGTATCCGTGCAGTCTTGCCTGCCCGCACGAGGCCCGCTCCGGGCCACCCGCGAAGCCGATTTTCTTGTGTCCCAGTGAAAGCAGGTGTTCGGTCGCCGTCAGTCCTCCGGACCAGTTGGTGGCGCCGACGCTCGTCACCTCGACCCTCGGCAGGTTCAGCGGGTCGATGACCACGAGCGGGAGCCCCGCGTCCGCGAAGCTCTCGACCTGGGCGAGATTCAGCTCCGAGGTCACCACGATCAGGCCCTCCCTCCCGGCGGCCTTGAGCCGGTTGGCCCAGCCCGCCGCCGGTGCGTCGGGGTCGGCGCCGCCGGAGCGGGGCACCGTGCCGACCACGACGTCGACGCCCGCCTTGGCGCCCGCCTCGGTGACGCCGCGCAGTACTTCGAGCGAGTACGGGCTGACAAGTTCGTCGAAGACGAGGTCGACGGATCTGGCCGGGGTGATCGCGCGCCTGCCGACGGGTTGTACGTAGCCGAGTTCGCGTACGGCGTCCTCGACGCGTGCTCTCGTCGCCGAGGCGACGTCGCCCCTGCCGTTGAGGACTTTCGACGCTGTGGGCAGCGAGACGCCCGCGACCTCCGCGACCATGGCCAGCGTCGCGCGCTTCGCGCCCACGGCCCCTGCCCCTCCTGGCAATCCGGCCACCCTCAACCTCCATCATTAGTTGCCGAAAGATTTCTGCTCACTATAACCACAAGATTCCGGGAATCACCTTCTTGACGTGCACTTGCCGTTCTCTCTATGGTCCCTCACACACCATAGTGTTTCCGAAAACTTTCGGACCCTTCGACGAGGAAGGCGTGTCATGGCACTGGGTAAGCGATCGAGAGCGTTGCTCGCCGCGGGGGCCGCCGCGGCTCTCGCCCTTGTCACCGCGTGCGGAACCAGCGGCCCCGGTGCCGGTGCCGGCACCTCGGCGTGGGCACTCACCGGTGGCGACGAGCAGACCATCCGCGATTCGTTCCAATCGTGGAACAACGATCACGCGGATTCCGCCGTCACGGTGGAATTCTTTGCCAACGATGCCTACAAGCAGAAGATCCGCACGTCCATCGGTGCGGGCGACGCGCCGACACTGATCTTCGGCTGGGGCGGGGGGACACTGCGTTCCTGGGTCCAGGCCGGAAAAGTAGCCGACCTTTCCTCGTACGCGGACGAGGATCCCCGGTTCACCGGCCGGTTCCTCGAATCCGTGCTGAAGACGGGAATGGTCGACGGCAAGACCTACGCGGTGCCGAACAACGGCATGCAGCCGGTCTTGCTCTACTACAACAAGGAACTCTTCGACAGGGTCGGCGCACAGCCACCGAAGACGTGGGACGATCTGATGCGTCTCGTTCCCGTCTTCACCGAAGCGGGTATCGCGCCCTTCTCGATGGGAGGGCAGAGCAAATGGCCACAGCTCATGTGGGCCGAATACCTCGTCGACCGCATCGGAGGACCTGAGGTATTCGAGGCGATCGCGGCGAACGAACCGCAAGCGTGGTCGCATCCCGCGATTCTGCGATCGGGCGAAATGATCCAGGAACTCGTCGACAGCGGGGGATTCGTCAAGGGCTTCAATTCGATCGCGACCGACAACGGGGCCGACGCGGCCCTGCTCTACACCGGCAAGGCGGCCATGTATCTGATGGGTTCATGGGCGTATCCGACGATCAAGCAGGCCGCGCCGGAGTTCATCGAATCCGGCAAGCTCGGGTACATCACCTTCCCCACGGTCGGGGGAGGAACCGGCAACCCGGCGAACATCGTCGGCAATCCCGCCAACTACTGGGCCGTTTCCGCCGACGCGACCGACGAGCAACGGCAGGCAGCCATGTCCTACCTCAAGGACGGCCTGATGTCGGATTCCTATGTGGACACCTTGCTTGCCAACGGATCCGTTCCGCCGATCACCGGGATCGAGAGCAAACTCGCCGCAAGTGACGCGCCGGAATACCTTTCCTACGTCTACGATCTGGCGGCCGAGGCACCGAGTTTCCAGCTCTCCTGGGATCAGGCGCTCACCCCGAAACAGGCCGACGCGCTGCTGAACAACCTCGACCAGCTCTTCGGCAAGCAGATCACGCCACAGCAGTTTGCCGCCAACATGAACAAAACCATCGAGCAGCCGTGAACACGATGCTGCGGCAGCGGGAGGTGAAAGGTGCCGTCGAGCCAGGGCGCGAGCCAGGTGCTCGGCGGCACCGCGCGGGACCACATCCGGTCATGGCGATACCCGCGCTGGCTTTCTTCGGGATTTTCGCCTTCATCCCGCTGATCGGGGTCGTGCTGCTGAGTCTCGTGAACTGGGACGGCATCACGGACATGAACTGGGCGGGGCTCGCCAACTGGGCCGCCGTACTCGGTGATCCCGGCACATATCACGCGATCTGGCTCAGCGTCCAGGTGATGGTGCTGAGCTGGCTCGTGCAGACGCCGATCTCGCTGTTGCTCGGCGTGCTCATCGCCGCGAAAGGCAGGTACCGGGCCGTTCTCGGCGTGTTGTACTTCCTGCCGATGCTGCTGTCCTCGGCGGCCATCGCGATCGCGTTCAAGGCGTTGCTCGACCCGAACTTCGGGATGAGTCTCGCCTTCGGCGTCGAGGCGTTCGCGCAGGACTGGCTCGGCGACCGTGACCTCGCGCTGTACGTGGTCGTGTTCGTCATCGCCTGGCAGTTCGTCCCCTTCCACACGCTGCTGTACCAGGCGGGGGTACGGCAGATCCCCGGTTCGCTCTACGAGGCGGCCGAACTCGACGGCGCAGGAAGGGTCAGGCAGTTCTTCCACATCACGCTTCCCCAGCTCCGGTACACGATCATCACCTCGTCGACGCTCATGCTCGTGGGCTCGCTGACCTACTTCGACCTCGTGTTCGTGCTCACCGGGGGAGGCCCTGGCAACGCGACCCGCCTGCTGCCGCTCGACATGTACCTCAGCGGGTTCTCCAGCAACGAGATGGGAAGGGCGAGCACGCTCGCGGTGCTGCTCGTGGCCACCGGCCTCGCGCTGGCACTGGGGCTGTCGCGGCTGGCGAGCTTCCGCAGAGGCAGCCAGCAGGAAGGAGCCTGACGGCCGTGGCAACCCGTGCTCGGGTCAACATCCCCGGCGGAGTCGCCGGTTTCCTGTGGCTGCTCGTCGTCCTCGTACCCGTGTACTACGTGGTCATCACGAGCCTGCGCAGCCAGCAGGGGTTCTTCTCGGCCAACCCGCTCGCGCCACCCTCCGACCCCACCGTGGACAGCTACCTGCTCGTGCTGGAGAACGACTTTCTCCGCTACCTCGGTAACAGCGTCGTCGTGACCGGGGCGACTGTGGCCATCACGGTGACGGTGTCGCTGCTCGCGGCCTACTTCGTGGTGCGGGGTGAGGGGCGATGGGCCGGGCTCACCTACAAGGTGTTCCTGCTGGGGCTGGCGATCCCGCTCCAGGCGGTGATCATCCCGGTCTACTACCTCATCACCAGGGCAAGGCTCTACGACACCTTGCTGGCCATCATCCTTCCCTCCGCGGCCTTCGCCATTCCGCTGACCGTGGTCATCCTCGCCAACTTCCTCAGGGACGTGCCTTCCGAGTTGTTCGAGTCGATGCGGATGGACGGGGCAGGGCACTGGCGAACGGTGGTCAGCCTCGTGCTGCCGCTGGTCAAACCGGCCGTGATCACCGTGGCGGTGTACGACGCGCTCACCGTGTGGAACGGCTTCCTCTTCCCGCTGATCCTCACCCAGAGCCCCGACCAGCGGGTGCTCCCGCTCGCGTTGTGGAGCTACCAGGGGCAGTTCACCGTCAACATTCCCGCCGTGCTCGCCGCGGTCGTGCTCTCCACCCTGCCGGTGCTCGCGCTCTACATCCTGGGCAGGAGGCAGCTCGTCAGCGGGCTCACGGCCGGTTTCGGCCGCTGAGGCGATGAGTTCCGGACGCGCCGCGAGTCGAACCTCGAAAGCGAGGAGGCGACGATATGGACCTGTACAGCGTCATGCCCGTGAGTGACCTGGCGAAGGCGCTCGAATGGTACCGGGTGTTGTTCGGGCGCCCCGCCGACGAGGTCGTCGGGGAGGAACACCTGTGGCAGGTGGGCGGAAACGCGTGGATCGTCGTCGACGAGCGGGCCGGGCGGGCAGGCGGCGCGACGATCACGCTCGGGGTGACCGGTCTCGACGGCATCCTCGCGAGGCTCGCCGCGCACGGTCCGGTGGAAACCTACGGCAACGGTGTACGTCATGTCGTCGTTCTCGATCCGGACGGCAACGAACTGTCGCTCGCCGAGGCGCCTGCCGAGCCTGATCCCGCGTGAAGCGAGCGCTCCGATAGCGCAACGGTTTCGCGTCGCGGCAGCGGGGCCACCGCCCGCCCACCGGGCGCCTTCGTTGTAATCTCTCGCGACCACCAGCACTGGTGGTGTGCCCGAGTCCGCGCGGCATTGACGGTTCGACTGGGTGGGTACCGAGGCGATGGACGCCATTGATGCCGTCGCGGTCCGGGTCAGCTTCGGGCGAGGAGTGATCGGGTTGACCGGCGCCTGTCATGGCAGGGTGACGCTGGCGGGACTGGTGGGCGAGCGAGCGGCCGCCGGATGGCAGCCCGTCACCGAAGGGGAATCGGGTGCGGAGGTCTTCCGCGCGCCAGGAGGCGCCGAGTACGCCAAATGCGTGCCGCGGGAGCACGTCGAGGCGCTGGAACAGGAACGGGATCGCGTCGCATGGGGGAGCGGTCACGGCGTGCCGGGGCCGAGGGTGCTGGACTGGACGGCGGACGAGACCGGCGCGTGCCTGCTGACGAGCGCGGTCGCCGGAGTGCCCGCCGACAAGGTCGATGAGGACGAGCTGACCGAGGCGTGGCCCTCGATCGCCGAGGCCATCCGCACTCTGCACGAAATGCCTGCCGGGGATTGCCCGTTCGGCCGCGAACTCTCCGCGATGCTGGCGCTCGCGGACGACGTGGTGGGCAGGGGAGCGGTCAATCCGGACTTCCTGCGACCCGAACAGCGGAACGTCGCACCCGAGCGGCTCCTCGCCTCGCTGCGCGCCGAGGAGCCCGAGCGCGCCGCGCAGGAGGCCGCCGGCACCGTCGTGTGTCACGGTGACCTGTGCCTGCCCAATATCGTGCTCGATCAGGAGACCATGCGGTTCACCGGTTTCGTCGATCTCGGCAGGCTCGGCAGAGCGGACCGGCACGCCGATCTGGCACTCGTACTGGCCAACGCGAGGGAAACCTGGCACGACGAGGAGCGCGCGCGCCGCGCCGACGAGCTGTTCGAGAAGCACTACGGCTTGCCGCTGGATGCGGGGCGGCTCGCGTTCTATCTCACGCTGGATCCGCTGACCTGGGGTTAGTCCCGGTTTCGAACAGCGCGGTCTGGCCGCCGCCGGGGTCGCCGATCATGCGCCTGCACTTGCGGCAGCTCACCGGGGCCGTGGTCGCCACCAGTTCGCCGGAGGCGCCCACGCCCGACCAGCCTTGCCTGCAGGTCGGCGCGGGCAGGGTGAGGCCGTTCAGCCATGGCCGGAACGCCACGCCGTGCACCGTCGATGAGCGGCCGATTCTGAGCCGTTTGCCCGCGAACACGTGCCGTTGCGCCGCGGCGAACGCGGCGGGGTCCACGTGGGGTGCGGGTTGGTCGCCGTGGTGGGTGCTCACCACCCCAGTATGCTCGTTTGCCGGAGATCATGGTTCATGTCCACAGTGGACCATGGCTCTCGTGCCGGGTGCCCGCGGCGGGTTCTTGGTAGCGTGGGGTGATGCTGAGGCTCGGATTTCCTGTGATCGGTGTCGTCGACCTGCCCCGCGCCGTCAAGTTCTGGTCGGCGGCGTTGAACCTCGCGCCCACCACCGAATGGGCGAGCGACGACTGGTGCACGCTCAATGTCGCCGACAACTCGGCGAGGGCGCTGGGCCTGCAGCGCAGCGAGTCACCCGTGGAGACCCATCCTCGTGTGCATCTCGACCTTTTCGTCGATTCGGCGCAGGAGCAGGCCGCGGAGGTCGAGCGGCTCATCGCCCTCGGCGCGACGAGGATCGAGTGGGACAGCTATCCGGAGAACCCCGACTTCGTGGTGCTCGCCGACCCCGACGGCAACCCGTTCTGCGTCGTCGACCTCAGCAACAGTCCGTCGACCTGATCATCCACTGTGGACAGAACGCCCTCAGGGCCGGGGGAGCTGCCGCAGGGCGACCCGCAGCCGTCTTCCCGCTTCGACACCGATGGGGTCCAGTCGCATGTCCTCGGCAAGTCCGAGTAGCACCTGGGGGTCGAGCGCCTCGACCATTGTCGCATCCTTACCGGCCCGCACCACGATGCCGGACGTCACGAGCACGCTCATGGCGCGATCGACGCCGAGCACCTGGAAGGCCAGGTCCGGGTGGCAGACGTTCACCAGTACCCAGGGGCCGATTTCCTCGCCGACCTTCTCCCTGACCGCCGTCCGCAGGTCGCTTTCGCCGACCAGCTCGAACCCCTGCGCGATCAGTGCCGACCTGAGGAGCACGAGTGTCTCCTCGACACCGGACACCGATCGCACGGTGAAGCCGTAATCCATGGCCGACCTCCTGCGGCAGAGCCCTCACGTTCCGAAACATCCACCGGGGGAATACCCCGTCTGCCAGGTGGAAACCCCCTGCCCGCCTGCGAAACGCGAATCCGGTGTGGACGGTTCAGAGCTGACGCACGGCGCCGATCTCGTACTCGGCCACGGCCGCTTCCATGATCGCCGCGCTCTGGTCGTCGCCGGGCCCCGTTCCCCTGAACGTTTCCAGGGCTTCCCGTGACTCCCATCGCTCGAAGATCGCGATGCGACCTTCCTCGGTCGTATCGGCGGTGATCGAGAAGTCGAGGCAGCCTGGCGTGGCACGTGCTTTCTCGACGATCGGCACGCACGAGGCGAGGTAGCTCCCGCGTTCCGGTGGATCGACGACGATATGACCCGCGACGATGATCATGGCTCTGTCCTCACTCCTTGGCTTTCCCGGTCAGACTGGTCCGGGAGGGAAAACTCATCGGAAGGGGCGGTGCGGACCTGCCGCACCGCCCCTTCCTGCCGGTTCAGCGCGCCGCACCGGTGAGCCGCCCCGCGCTCACCTCGGGCCGCAGATCGAGGCGCCGCAGCAGTTGGGCATTGAGTGCGACGACCACCGTCGACACCGACATCAGCACGGCACCGACCGACATGGGCAGCACGAAGCCGACCGGCGCGAGCACTCCCGCCGCGAGCGGAACCGAGATGAGGTTGTAGCCGGCCGCCCACCACAGGTTCTGTTTCATCTTGCGGTAGCTGGCCTTCGACAGCTCGATCACCGACAGCACCGAACGGGGGTCGTCGCTGGCGAGGATGACGCCGGCCGAGGCGATGGCGACATCGGTTCCCGCCCCGATCGCGATCCCCACGTCGGCCTTGGCCAGTGCGGGCGCGTCGTTGACGCCGTCGCCCACCATCGCGACCTTGCGGCCTTCCCGCTGGAGTTCGGCGACCTTGGCCGACTTGTCCTCCGGGCGCACACCGGCGAACACCCTGTCGATGCCGAGTTCCCGCGCTACGGAGTTGGCGACCGCCTCGGCGTCCCCGGTGATCATCACGACGCTGACTCCGAGTTCGTGCAACGCGTTGACGGCCTGCCTGGATTCCTCCCTGATCTCGTCGGCGAGCCGCAGCGCGCCGATGACCTTGCCGTCCGCGAGCACATGCAGGATGGTGGCACCCTCGTTTTTCCAGGCCGCCGCGACGGGGAGTTCCTCACGTCCCCGCTCTTTCAGCAGGTAGGGCCCGCCGACCTGGATCCGCTTGCCTTCGACGGTCGCGGTGACGCCGACCGCGGGCTCCGAGGTGAAGTCGCTCGCGCCGGAGAGCGGCAGGCTCCGAGTACGCGCGGCGTTGACGATCGCGGTGGCGAGCGGGTGCTCCGAGTCGAGCTCGGCCGCCGCGGCCAGCGCCAGTACCTCGTCGTCGTGGTGTCCGGGGGCGGGCTCGACCGCCGTGACCGTCGGCTCGCCCTTCGTCAGCGTTCCGGTCTTGTCGAACAGCACCGTGTCGACGGTGCGCATGCTTTCGAGTGCCAGCCGGTCCTTCACCAGCACGCCGCCGCGAGCCGCGCGTTCGGTGGCAATCGACACGACGAGCGGGATCGCGAGGCCGAGCGCGTGGGGGCACGCGATGACCAGCACGGTGATCGTGCGGATCACGGCCGTGTCGGGCACGCCGAGCAGTGTCCACACCGCGGCGGTGATCAGGCCCGCGCCGAGTGCGAACCAGAACAACAGCGCCGCGGCCGTGTCGGCGAGCCGTTGCGCCCTCGACGACGAGTTCTGCGCGTCGGTGACCAATCGCTGGATACCGGCCAGGGTCGTGTCGTCGCCGACCGCGCTGACCTGAACCCGCAGTCCGGAGTCGGTGGCGACGGTTCCGGCGACGACCTGGTCGTCCTTGCCCCTCCTTACGGGCTTGGATTCCCCGGTCACCATCGATTCGTCCATGCTGGCCGTGCCCTCGACGATCCGTCCGTCCGCCGGAACCGATCCGCCGGGACGCACCACGACGACATCGCCGAGAGCGAGTTCGGCGGGGGACACGGTGACGATCCGGTCACCCTCGACCCGTTCGGCCTCGTCGGGCAGCAACGCGGCGAGCGAGTCGAGAGCGGAAGTCGTGCTGGCCAGTGAACGCATCTCGATCCAGTGGCCGAGCAGCATGATCACGACCAGCAGCGCGAGTTCCCACCAGAAGTTCAGTTCGTGGTGCAGTATGCCGAGACTCGCGCCCCACGACGCGACGAACGCGACCGTGATGGCCAGGCCGATCAGCAGCATCATGCCCGGTTTGCGGCTCTTGACCTCGCTGACCGCTCCGGTGAGGAACGGTGTGCCGCCCCACGCGTATACGACGGTGCCAAGCACGGGCGAGACCCACGGAATCCAGCCGGTTTCCGGGAGGTGGTAGCCGATGAGCATGGCGAACATGTCGTTGAACGCCACGACCGGAATCGCCAGTACAAGCATGATCCAGAAGAGCCTGCGGAACTGACCGACGTGGTCGCCGTGGCCGCCGTGTCCTTCGTGTCCGCCGTGGCCCGCGTGGCTGCCGTGCTCGGTGTGATCCGAGTGGGTGATGGCTGCGTCCGGGTGGGTCAGCGTCGCGTCGGGTGTGCCGTGCTGGTGAGTCATGTCGGATCCAGCATGACCGCGCCGCTCGTCGTCCGCACCTCGTGTCTCGTGGGCTCGTGAATCACGCGTGGCGCCGGTGGCATCGTGTCTCGTGCTCATGTCGATACTATATACCCCTAAAGGGTATATGACGCAAGTGTGGTGGTCTGCCGTGGTGAGGCCGGCTTGTTCCTTCTCGAACGGGTGGGGGGTATATGGGAGCCGAGCCTTGACCTCGACATCGATGGAGGTTCTAGCGTGGTTGTCCCGAGGAGAGGAGAACGCGATGCTTCCCGGACTTGACGAACCCGCGACGCGACTGGCCGGTCAGCGCCTCGACGATGAGAAGGAAATCTGGATCACGACCCTGCGCTCCGACGGTCAGCCGCAATCATCGCCGGTCGGTTTCCTGTGGGACGGCAAGGAGTTCCTGATCCTGAGCAATCCGGCGACGCCGAAGATCCGCAATATCTTGGCGAACCCGAAGGTGTCCCTGCATCTCGATCTCGCGCGCGACCGGGAGGAGGGCAGCGTGCTCACCGTCGAAGGCGAGGTGGTGCCCGATCCCGCCCCGGTGAGTGACGAGGAGGCCGACCGCTATGTCCGGCGATATCGGGAGGAGATGCTGGCCGCGGGGCTGGGCCCCGACGAACTGTTCGCCGAGTTCTCCTCGGTGATTCGCGTACGGCCCAGCCGGGTCCGGTTCAGCTGAGGAGCCGGGCGGTCACCGGTCGCCGGTACCGAGGGACAGTCCGTGTTCGTCGGCGAAGGCCCTTCTGCACAGGCCGTGGCAGAACCCGTAGCGGATTCCTTCGTGGACCAGCGTGAGTGCGTTGTCGTCGAGAATCACGCTCATGCCGCAGATCGGGTCGATCACCGTGTGCTCCGCCGGTTCCGGGTCGCGAGTCTCGACGGTGCGGTCGCGATAGGGCCTTGAGACGAGTTCGGTCAGATCCATCGTTCCCATGGCTCTGCCGTGAATCCCGATTCCGCCCTCGGTGACGC
This sequence comes from Saccharomonospora sp. NPDC006951, assembly GCA_040635515.1. Classification (GTDB taxonomy): domain Bacteria; phylum Actinomycetota; class Actinomycetes; order Mycobacteriales; family Pseudonocardiaceae; genus Prauserella_A. The sequence continues at coordinate 50,055 of JBEYHY010000001.1, forward strand.
CGTCGACGAGAATCACCGCGTGCGGTTCGCGAACGACCCGCTCCGGATCGCGGCCCGCGTCGCGTTCGGTTTCGGCGAGGACGCTGGTGACGAACCGGACGGTGTGTTCGGCGACGTCCTTGCGCCATGAGGCGGGAACCGTCACGCGCACCAGATAGTGCGGTGGACTCGCGGGGTCGGCCGCCGGTCGATCTCCCAGAACCCAGGTGCTCGGTTCGTGCACCAGCACCTGGGTGAGCAGCCGCTGGGCCTCGATGATCTCGATGGCGTGGCTGTCGTCCTCCACCATCAGCCCGTCGATGAGGCGCTGCGCCAGCACCTGTTGTTCGCGCTCGCTCAGCGTGCCGCGGGGGACGAAGACTTCGATCAGCAACATCCCGGCTCCTTCGAGTTTCGCGGCGGGTTCCGCGTGTTGTGGGGCGCCGCGTGCGGTGGGTTCCGCGTGTTGTGGGGCGCCGTGTGCGGTGGAGGCGTGTGTGGCGGGCGTCCACTCTGCTGGTCGAGTCTGCTGGTCGGGCGGCGGTTGCGAATCCGCCGGGGGAAGGCTTCCGGCTACTCGGCTGGGAGTACGTGGCCGCCGAGATCCGCACTCGGGGCGTCGAGTTCTGCACCTGGGTTGCCGAGTGCTGCGCTGAGGTGCCCGAGATCCGCGTTCCGGACGGCGAGTTCTGCGCTGAGGTGCCCGAGATCCGCGTTCGGGCGCGCGAGATCTGCGCTGTGGTCATCGAGTTCCGCGCGCGTGCGTGTCGAGTGTCGTGCCGTAGCGAGTGGATCCCTCGCCGCGCTCGGACCGGGGCCGCTTTCCCGTTGGCGCCCGCGAGTTCGGCGCGGCGCTATGCGAGCCCCCCGAATCGTGCTCGCCATCCACGCTATCGGGCGGGACAGGGGCCATGCGGATCTCGCGGTCCGGAACGCAGAACTCGCGGGCCTGGACGCAGAACTCGACGGCCTGGACGCGGATCTCGACGGCCTGGACGAAGAACTCGCCAGCCCGGCCGCGGCCGCACCGCAACCCACAGTCTCACCCTCGGGCGAGGTGCAATCACCGTGGGGGACCACGGCAAGTTTCGCCGACCGCCGCCGGATCGGCGACGGCAAGGTGAACCTGGGGCGAATCTGCCGCCTGAGGCGCGCACTTTTCACCGCTCCTGCACCAGGTACGACTGCAACCCACTCAGCGACGGCAGGGCGTTTCCGATCCGTTACCACGATCCCGCCGAGCCGGCCGCCTGGTGCCGTCAGCCGGCGGCGCCAGGCTCCGGTCCATTGTGGTCGTTCCGTGCACCGAGGTAGGAACGCACGACGTTGCCGGTGATCCTCGTGATGTACGGATCGTCCGTGCGAAGCCCGTTGACCCATTCACACGTGCCTGCCGTGAACACTTCCCCCTCACCACGCGGAAACGAGACGATCATGCCCGCGCCCCTGGCGAACCGGCTCTTGTTCTCGCCGGTGTACTCCTCGCCCGCGATACCGGCCCGGTAGCGGGCGTCACCGTCACCGAGCATGAAGTAGCTTTGGTCGGCGTCGCGCCCGGCCTCGGCGGCGGTCGACCAGTTCATGGCGATGATCCGCAATCCTTCCGGCGCGCCGTCGGTTCCCGTGGGGTGGGGGAGTCCTTCGCGGAACTCGTAGTCGAGGCCGTCGACCTCGTAGGAGAACACGGCAGCCTCGTCGCCGAGCGTGTCGGCGTAGCCGAGCCCGGTACCTTCAAGTGCCCAGTGCTCCGGCCGGAAAACCGTGTAGCCACGCGAGGAACGGGGCGCGAAGGCGCCGAAGCCCGCGTACATCCCGCGTAGCGCGTTGACCCCGAAGGTGGTCGCCCCCGGGTTGCCGACCGCCGGATCCTCCCACGCCCCGGTGAGCAGGTGCCGCGCCTCGGTGCCCGCGACGGGATCGCGTTCGGCGGCGTCGTACTTGTAGGCGATCTGAGTGTCGCCGCCGTCTTCGAGGCGGATCTGCCACATGAAGTTGCCCGCGAATCTGGCGACCCTGCCGCCCGACTCGACGTAGTCGTCGACGTGTGTTCGCATCCGCGCGGTCCAGTATTCGTCGTGGCCCGCGAAGACGGCGCACCGATAGGGGGCGAGGGCATTGGGATCCTCGTGCAGGTCTTCCTGCACGAGCAGGTCGACCTCGAAGCCGTTTGCCTCGGCCCACCGGAAGAAGTGCCGTTCGTAGCTCGCCCAGCCCGCGGCCGCGTAGTACTTCGTGTAGCCGTTGAGATAGGCCCATTCCGCGAATTCGTAGCGCGGGGGTTGTGGCCTGCGTGGCCGCGTCGCGCCGACCATGCGGGGAGCGCCTTCGGGCAGCCAGATCTGCCCCCGCGCCCACGGCCGCTGGGTCGAAAGGCGGGGAGATCGCCCGCGCGCGGTCGAAGGATGCAGGCCAAAATAATGGCTCGCGCCGCCCCAGTCGTTGTAGGCCGACCAGGTGCAGGTGGCCAGTACCTGCACGAGGGCGTGCGGCCGGGGTGCGGCGGCGCGGACGACGAAGAAATGGTGCCCGAGCGGCTTCGCGTGCTCGCCTGCCGCCGGGTCGCGGAGCTCGACGAGGTAGGGGCCGGGCCGCAGGTCGGAGGGAAGGGTGAACGTCGTCGTCACCGCCCAGTCGCAACCGGCTTCGTAGGCGCCCGCCGGAACGGGCTGGAAGGCGACCGAGTCGAGCTTCGCCCGGTGCACGGTCGTCTCCCGTAGCCCGTCGCGGAAAACGCGCAGTCCGATCTCCGGCGTGGTGGAGGAGATGAACAGTTCGACGGTGTCGCCTGGCCGGTAGGCCCTGCGGCCGGAGTAGCACCACGCGGCGGGATATCCGTCTTCACTGGGAATCTCGACCCACACCCGCTGCGGACCGGGCGGAAGCCCGGAGATGGGCTCGGGAACCAGGTCCCCTCCTGGACGGGATCCGTTGGCCGTGGTCACGTGGTCCTCCGTTGGCTGTTGCCGGCTCGGTCGATTGTGCGGTCCGCGCTAGGCGCCCGCCCGCCCCGGTGTGGCAGCGGCCTCGCCGTCCGCCGCCGGGGTGACGTGGTCCTGACCACCCTTCGCGGGCGCCGTCTCGGGCACGACGAACAGCGTCAGCAGCGAGACGGCGACGGCGATCGCGACATACCAGGCAGGCATCAGGTCGCTGCCCGTCGTCGAGATGAGCCAGGTCAGCACGAACGGCGAGGACACGGAGGCGATGACGGAGAGGTTGAAGCCCAGCGACACCCCGGTGTAGCGCACGCGGGTGGGGAACAGTTCCACCCAGGTGCACACGAGCGGTCCCGTGTAGCAGCCGAGCGCGAGCCCGCCCGCGAGAACCTGCAGGGTGGCGATCAGCGGGAGACTCGCGCCTTCCATGATCAGGAAGGTCGGGAAGATCAGCACCAGCATGGCGACGGAACCCACGAACAGCAGTGGTTTGCGCCCGATGCGGTCGGAGAGATGACCGGCGACCGGAATCGTCACCACGTACACGGCGATGGCCAGCGAGGTCGCGATGAGCGAGTCGCTCGGGCTGTAGTCGAGCTCGGTGCGCAGGAAGGTCGGCGTGTAGACGAGGACTACGTAGTAGCAGACCGTCTGTCCCAATGCGATACCGGCGACCCTGCCGACGTTGCCGAGCTGGGTCAGCAGCGTCTCCTTGACCGGGGAGGACGCGATCTCGTCGGACTCGGCCAGCTCCTGGAACGCGGTGGTTTCCTCAAGCCGCAGGCGGATGTAGAGCCCGATGAGGCCGAGCGGGATCGCCACGAGGAACCCGACCCGCCAGCCCCAGGTCTGGAGCTGGTCCGCGGTGAGCGCACCGGCGAGTACGAAGGAGAACAGCGAGCCTGCCAGCAGCCCGAACCCGGTGCTGGAGGGCATGAGGCTGACCATGAGGCCACGTCGTTTCGCCGGTACACTTTCCGCGATCAGCGCGGCCCCGCCCGCGTACTCGCCGCCTGCCGAGAAACCCTGCACGATGCGGGCGAGGATCAGCAGGATCGGCGCGGTGACGCCGATGGTCGCGTAGCTGGGGATCAGCCCGATCGCCCCGGTGGAGGCCGACATCAGGATCAGCACCAGCGCGAGGGTTTTCTTGCGCCCGATCCGGTCGCCGAATCTGGCGAACACGACGCCGCCGAGCGGGCGGGTGATCACCGGAAGCGCGAACACGCCGAACGTGGCAAGGAGCGCGGCGGTCGGGTCGTCGCCGGGGAAGAAGACGGTCGAGATGGTGACCGCCATGAACCCGTAGATGCTGTAGTCGAACCACTCGATGAAGTTACCGATGGCACCGGCCACCGTCGCTTTTCTCGAATTGGCCTTCGTCGTTGCCGCCATACCTGTCCCTGTCCGTCGAAAGCGGTAGCGCCGAGATCGGCGATACCGGCGACTCGCGTCGGTGGGGAACGCTAAGTGTTGCCACTGCCATAGGGGTAGGCACTCGGAACTAGGGCTGCCATAGCTTTACCCTGACCTTGTCGGAAGATGCCTGGTCAGGAGGTTTCGAGGTGACACTCAACCAGCTTCGCGCGTTCGTGGCCGCAGAGCGACTCGGGTCGTTCACCGCTGCCGCCGCCTACCTCGACATCGCGCAGGCTTCGGTGTCGGAGCTGGTCAGGAGGCTGGAGGAAGAGCTGGACGCGGTGCTGTTCGTCCGTGGCTCGCGGCGGCTCACCCTGACGGCGGCGGGCACCGAGCTGCTGCCCTACGCGCGGGAGAGCATCGCCGCCGCCGACGAGGGCGCGAGAGCGGTGGGTTCGCTCGGATCGCTTGGCGGGGGCACGGCGACCTTCGGTGTGTTGCGCAACGCCGACTACTACCTGCTCGGCAACCTGGTGCAGACCTTCCACCGCCGGTACCCGGCCGTGCGGGTGCGGCTGGTCGGCCAGAACTCGGCCGAGACCGCCGCCGCCATCTCCTCCGGAGACATCGAGGCGGGCCTGATCGTGCTTCCCGTCGACGACGACGATCTGGTGGTCACCCCGCTCATGACCGACGAGGTGCTCTACGTCAGCGCCGACCCGGGCAGGGCGGCCGAACCGGTGACGATCGAGCGGTTCGCCGAGCGGCGTCTGGTGTTCTACGACGCGCACTTCGGCTGGAAGGACCCGACTCGCAGGCAGCTGGCCGACCGCGCGCAGCTCGCGGGCGTCCGGATCGAGCCGATGATCGAGATCGAGCACGTCGAGGCAGCACTCAAGCTGGTGGCGGCGGGTTTCGGGGACACCATCGTCAGCTCGGCGCTGCTGAACAGCCCGGCCTTTCCTCCGGGCCTGTACACCGCGTCGTTCAGCGAGCCGCTCTACGACACCATCGCGTTCGCCCGCAAACGGGGACGGCCGTTGTCGAGGGCGACGCGTGAGTTCGCCAGGCTCGCCGAGGACGCGATCAGTGAGGTACGCGGCTCCGCGCCCCGCCCCAAGGTTCCCGGTAGGCCGGTCTGACCTGCGAAAAATCGCCGCCATCGGATTACCCTGAGCTTTGTCCAGGAGTCACCCCTCTGGTCCTGTGCCACGGTTTTCCCTACGTTCGTCGCCATGCAGATCACTCCCTCCGAGGCGGCCCAGCTCGGTGCCTTGACCTGGCTCAAGAAGCCCGCCGTCGACGGTCCTCCCGCGCAGCGGGATCCCAAGGTCATCGCGCGCGTCACCGAGATGCTGACCGAGATCGAGCGGCGGGGACTCGATGCCGTTCGCGCCTACTCCGAGGAACTCGACGGCTGGTCCGGTTCACTCGAACTGGGCGAGACCGAGCTGCGCCGCTCGGGGGATGCGTTGCCGCCGGACGTGCGGGCCGCGCTCGAACTCGGCCACGAGCGGACCAGGCGGTTCGCCCTCGCGCAGCGCGAACACCTGACGGACTTCGAGATCGAGCTGGCGCCGTCGGTGATCTGCGGTCAGCGCTACGTCCCCGTCGGCAGGGTCGGCGCGTACCTGCCCGCGGGCCGGTTTCCGTTGCTGGCCAGCGCTTTCATGACCGTCGGTGTCGCGAAGGCAGCCGGGGTGCCTGCTGTGCTGGCCTGCACGCCGCCCTCCGGTGAGCACGGGGCGCACCCGGCCGTGCTGTACGGCGCCTACCTTTCCGGTGCCGACAGGGTGTTCACCATCGGCGGAGTGCAGGCACTCGGCGCGATGGCGTTCGGCCTGCTGGACGAGGCGCCCGTCGACATGCTCATCGGCGCGGGCAACGCGTTCGTCACCGAGGCCAAACGGCAACTGTTCGGCAAGGTCGGCATCGACCTGCTCGCGGGCCCCTCCGAGGTCGCGGTGATCGCCGACGAGACCGCCGATCCCGAATGGGTCGCGGCCGACCTGCTCGGGCAGGCCGAGCACGGCCCGAACTCACCTTCGGCGCTGGTCACCACATCGGAGTCGTTCGGGAAAGCCGTCCTCGCCGCGATCGAGCGCCAGCTGGAGACGCTCGCCACGCGCGAGATCGCCGGGGCCGCGTGGCGCGACTACGGGTCGGTAGTCGTGGCAGCCGACGCCAGGCAGGCCGCCGCGGTCAGCGACGTGTGGGGGCCTGAGCACCTGGAGATCCAGACCGCCGACGACGACTGGTTCCTGGAGAACCTGACCAACTACGGATCGTTGTTCCTTGGCAGGTGGAGCACGGTCGCGTACTCCGACAAGGGAATCGCGGGCACCAACCATGTCCTGCCGACGGGCAAGACCTCCCGTTACAACGCCGGCCTTTCGGTGTCCCGGTTCCTCAAACCGCTGACCTATCAGCGGGCGGGCGAGGAGGGCACACCCGCGCTCGCGCCCGCCGTCGAGCGGGTGTCGGCGTTCGAAGGGCTCGCGGCGCACGAGGCCACCGCGACGATCCGCATCGACGAGGTCGGCCGTCACTCGGGAGTCTTCGAAGGAACCCCTGCCGTGGACCGCTCCTGATTCAGGGTTCGTACCGATACAGCTCAAGCCGGTTGTCGACGGCGCAGGCGAGGTACGAGTCGCCGAAGGCACAGCGATTCCGCATTGTCGTGAGTGTCGCCGCGTCGGCGCTCAGCAGCCGGCTGGAGCCAGTGACGGTGTCGAGGTACACGGCTTTGCCGACCCCGGAGATGACGAGCCGGTCCTTTCCGGGGTAGCCGAGTCCGAGCACCTTCCGGCGCGGGGCGGTGACCTCGCCCGTGCGGGCGTCGACGACGTCGAACCCGGCCTCGCCGGTCGCGGAGACGAGAATGGTCTCGCCGAGCGGACGGAAGACCTGGTCGTTCTGTTTCCGTTCCCAGCGGAGTTCTCCGGTCGCGCTGTCGATGGCATGGGCGCGCAGGTCGTGATCCTGGGTCTTGGTGAGCAGGCAGACCGTGGTGCCGTCGCAGAGCCTGAGCGAAGAGCTCAGCCGCGCGCCGGTGTCGAAGGTTTCCCTCCACACCGGAGGGTCGGGTTCGGCAAGCGCGTAGGCCGCCACTTCGACCGTCGGGCCGGAGCCGGTGAGGACGTAGAGCGAATCATCGGCGAGCAGTAGGTCTTCCGGCTGCTTCGCCAAGGCGAGGTCTGCCTTCACCTTCCCGCTCACCTTGTCCCTGACCGTCGTCTTGCCGGTGTGAATCGCGGTGTGCGAAAGCAATTCGCCAGCTGCTTCGGCGGGCAGCGGGTTCGATATTCCGGGGTCGACGGTGTTCTGGTCCGTCATCCAGAACGACGCGGAGTCCAGTTGGGCTTTGACGAGGCCGTCTCCTGGAAAGGTCGGATCAGGTTCGAACGACGTGCCCGAGGGTCGTTCGGCGAGCGTCCACGGTGGACTCCCGAGATCCAGGAGGTCGTATACCCGCAGGGATTCGCTTTCCTGCTCTCGTGCCACAAGGTGCTCGCCGGAGATCAGCCACGGTCGGATGCCGTTGAGAACTCCCTTTTCGGCACCGGTTTCGAGGTCGAGCACCGACAATGAGGCGCCGTCATAGGTCACCACCAGCGAGTCCGTGGCCGAGATCGACAGTGAACGACCGTCGTGCCCGAACTCCTTGTGCCACTCCACCCGGGAATCAGGGGACGTGGCCGCGAAAACGGAAGCGTCGTCGTCGCTGAACACAGCGAAGGCGATGTCGCCGCGCAGTCCAGTACCGGCGACCCGGTAGGAGCCCGCTTCGAGGGAGTCGCCGGTGTCGATGGTCTTCAGGTGGGAAACCTCGATGGGCGGGAAATCACCGGAGGGCTTCGCGGTGCCGGGAAGGGGCTCGTTCGGGAGGAGCTTAGGGATGATGACGACACCCGCGCCGAGGCCGATGCCGACACAGACGAGCAACGCCAGCCAGATCGCCGCCCGCCCGGCATCGGCGGCGCGCCCGGCGCTCGGGGAGGGACTGCGCATGCGGCCAGTGTCGGACGCCGCGCTTTCATCGCGCTCTCATTTCCGGCGGCGAGGGGGAAAGTCCTATGTGGATGAGGGAGTGCACCCGTCTCCTGACGGCAGCACGACCCGGAACATGGTTCCCTCACCGGTGCGGAGCTGGCGGTGGCCCTTCCCCGTGTGCCGCGACGACCGCGGCGACGCCGGTGTCGCGCTCGGCGACGACGGCTGACGCGTCAGCCAGGGTGTGCCGCGGAACGTTGGAGACCAGGTTGCCGAGCACGTGCCGCAGCCGCGCCGCGTCACCCGTGACGACAACGGGTCCCTCGGCACGCAGGGCGAGTTCCCTTCCCGGTTCCGTCGCCAGCGCGCCGGTGGCGGCGTCGGCGGCGAGGCTCGTCAGATCCACCGGTTCCCTGCCGAGCGGGCTGCCCTGGTCCAGTCTGGCGAGCAAGAGCAGTTCGTCGACGAGTTCGCCCATCCGCTGGGCTTCCGATTCGATGCGACCGACCACTTTCGCGAGGTCGGCGGGCGTGCGGCCGCGCCGCCGCCGTCCCCGTTGCGGGAGGAATCCAGGGGCAGGGCAAGCGGAGCGACCGGTCATGTCGGCCGGATGAGGCGGACGGCGAACTGACGTAGCTCTTCGACTGACCGGATGCACGTGTCGGTTTCGGCCCAGCCGACGTGGTCGACAGTGCTGGTGAGGTCGGCGCGGCGCCTGCTGAGTTGGTTGACGAGCGCGAACCGGTCGTCGAACCGCACGCGCAGGATCCGGCAGGCCAGGAAATCGTCGGGGTCACACGTGAGGCGGAGTCCGTGGTGGGCGAGCATGGCGACGGCGACGAGATGGGCGGCCGACGCGGTCAGCAAGAAGGCGGATTTGGGGGAACTGTCGAGAACGAGCCGGGCACTGCGAAGGTGCGTAGCAGCCGTGCCGAGTGTCTGCCTTGTGCGTAGCGGAGTCGTCTCGACGCGTTCGAGAGCTCCGATGTCGACCAGGTCACGCACGATGACGCCCGTGTCGCGGAGGCTCATGTCATGAATACCGGAGGCAGTGGCGGTGACTTGCCGTGTCGTCGCAACGGGTCCGCTCGGGTCGTGCCTGCGGGGCGAATTCGCCGTCGGGTAACGCATCCGGACGCTGACCGGTCTGCGCAGCCGACGTTCACACCGCAGCGCCGCTGCGGTGACATCGGCTCGGCCGGGAATGGGTTGGTCCTGGGAGACCCGGAGATCGACGACCACCGCCGACGGCTCGTCGGGTGCCGTGCCCGTGCACTGGTTGCTCCAGTCGCCGAGGACCGACACGGCCGACGCCGGGGCCACGCGCGAGAATTCGGCCCCGACCACGAGGGGGACGCCGTACGTCAACCGCATCAGTTCGGTGAGTGCCACCACCGAGGGGGTTTGCTCGCCGGCGCGTACTTGAGCCTTGTTGTCCCCTGCCCGTTCGGTGATTATCCGGGCCGTCCTGAGGAACCGGCAGTGGCGCCGGACGGTCTTCGTGGCACATCCGGCCCTGTCCGCGATCTCCTCGTAGGAGTACCAGATGTCACGGTTCAGTAGCAGCAGTGCGAGTATCCGGCCCAGGTTCTCGGATCCGATCACCGGGCACAGCCGGGAGCCGGGGCTCTGTCGTCCCGCCGGCAACGCGATGTCGCAAGGGGTTTCTGGTGCCACCGCCGATCCGGCGGCCTTCTCCAGCTCATCGTGTGGCACTCCGAGGACGGTCGCGAGCCAGACGCGCGAGTCCTTCCGGGGTACCTGTTTCTGTCTTTCCCACCGGGCGATCAGCTCCCGGTTGACGGTGTGCCGTCCCGACGTGGTCGCGAGAACCGTCGCGAGCTGGTATTGGCTCAGACCACGCGCTCGGCGGGCGGTTCGGATGACGTCCCCGATGCTGGGGGAATTGTCGTGAGACATGGCTGATGAACATCCCCATCCTCGGCCGTTTCGGAAAGCGGGCCTGCCGGAACCAATCGTCACTCCACGGGTCCGTACGCCCACGTTATGTCGTCACGTGGCTCAGGCGCAGTCCCCCGCGCGACCGATCTTGGTCATTATGCGAACCCCGAGCCGTGTGTGATTGCCACTGCTCGCGATCGTCCACTCCGGACCAGGACGCGTGGGCGGTCAGCCCGGGGGACAGGTGACGGCGACGATGCCGAGCAGTACACAGGCACCCGTGAACGTCGGCAGGATCGCCGCCGTCATACCGGTCAGCCCGCAGAAGACCAGCCTGGACACGGTGCCGGGCTGGGTGGGCTCTCCGCGCAGGCGCGCGAGCCTGACCTCGACCGCCTCGTCGCCCATCGCGAGCGCCGTGCGCGGCGTTCCGCCCTCGGCGATTCCCAGCAGCGCCCTGTGGACGGCAGCGGGTCCGCAAGCGCGGGCCGCCGCCGTGTCGGCGGCCAGCTCGACGAGTTTCCTGACGGCTGACGGCGCCTTCGTGAACAGCGGGGTGAACGGCAACGCGGCGCTGAGCACGTCGGCGCAGGCGACCAGGAGATGGTGACGGCCGCGCAGATGTGCTCGCTCGTGTTCGAGGACGGCGTCGACGGCCTTGCGGTCGAGATGCCGGACAAGCCCCTCGGTGGCCACGATGACACCTTGACCACCGGCGAGACTGAAGGCCAGCGGCCGATCGTGCGCCAGCCACAGTGTGCGCGGCGAGCCCGGTCGCCGCCGTGCCGCCAGTCGCAGGACGGCGAGCTTCTCCTCACGCTGCAACGCTCTCCGGCGGGCGCCGCGGGCCGCGACGATCAGCAACCGGACCAGGAAGGCGAGCAGGAGCGCGGCACCGGAAAGACCGGCGATCACGTCGATGCCGGGCGGCGAACCGTGCCGCAGCGCCGCCCAGCACCAGTGGATCACGGCAAGTAGGGAATGAGCGCCACCGTGATCGGGTGCCAGCAGCAGGCCGACCCCGGTGACGACGGCGAGCACCGTGCCGCCCATGGAAATGAGCCAGGCGACGATGAGCGGGAGCGGATCGTGACGGCGAAGGTCGACCCGCTCAAGCAGCATGGGTACGAACCAGCTTGCCGCGAGCGCGCCCGCGAGCAACGCCACCGCGATGGTCATCGGCGCCGCGTCCGCTTCCTCTTGAGCGCGCTGCGGAGCAGGTCGGTTTCCTCTGGTGAGCCGGACGCGACGAAATGCAGGAGTACGGCTTCCGGATCGCCGGAGGAATCGAGCACTTCCCGCAGCGCCCTCGCGGCCGCCTCTTCCCTGCTGAACGCGGGCTGGTAGAGGTAGGCCCTTCCCTGGAGCTCACGCTCGGCCCACGCCTTGCGGTGCAGGTTGTCCAGCACGGTCATGACCGTGGTGTAGGCAAGCTGTTTTCCCGTCCTGAGCCGCTCCGCGACGTCACGAACCTTGAGCGGCTCGCGCGCCTCCCAGAGCACGTCCATGACGGCGGCTTCCAGCTCACCAAGCCCGTGCATGACACCTCCCGCGAAAGCCACATCGTACGGGACGGCCGCGGCCGGCGAAGGCAGGTGCGCCCGGGAGCGGGGGAGTGAGGGCGGCGCCTGCCTTCGCCTGCCGGTCCTTCGCCGACGGACCGAGCCAGCCTACTATTTCATATAGTAGATCGATCGCGCGCCGGCGGTGGCCGGGTGGCGCAAAATTACTAAGTGCGATAGTAGGAAGATGTTCGCCTTCAGAAACGACACGCGGCCATCGCGCACGCGCCGGATGTGACGAGATGAATCGCAAGCTCGTGCTGACCATCGTCGCCGCGGCCGTCACGACGGCCGTCGTCGCGACGTTGCTCATCATGACCCGGCCCGGCGACGAGCCGGCCGAGAGCGAGCGGCCGCCGCCGGTTCCGGCCGAGGTGCTCGTGCGTCCCGACAGTCACCGGCTCTCCACGGCGGAGGACGGAAAGGCGACGCTGGTCGAATTTCTCGACTTCGAATGCGAGGCCTGTGGTGCCGTCTATCCGGCGATGGAGCAGGTCCGGCGGCAATACGAGGGACGGATCACCTATGTGATCCGTTATTTTCCCGTCGCCCGTAGTCATCCCAACGCGGAACTCGCGGCCCGCACGGCCGAGGCCGCCGCGCGGCAAGGCGAGTTCGAAGCCATGTACATGCTGTTGTTCGAGCGGCAGGAGCAGTGGAGTCATCAGCGGGAGCCGCAGCGGGAAGTCTTTCTCGGCTACGCGAGGGAGATCGGCCTCGACATCGCCCGCTTCGAGGCCGATTGGGACAGCAAGCAGGTCGAGGACCGGATCCGCCGCGACCAGCGCGACGGTGTCACGGCCGGTGTGGAGGGCACGCCGACCTTCTATCTCAACGGCAGGCTCTTCCAGCCGGGGTCTCTTGAGGAGCTGACCGGGGCACTCGACGAGGCTCTCGCCCGGTAGCAACTATTCTAGTGCTAGAATAATTGCCGTGAAGCTGACTCCGTCCGAATTGACCGTCCTCGGGTTGCTCATCGAGCAACCCCGGCACGGCTACGACCTCGAACGGGTCATCGAACAGCGCGGGGTCCGCGAATGGACCGACATCGGGTTCTCGTCGATCTACTACCTGCTGTCCAAACTGGAGAAACGAGGGCTGGTCGAGGCGGGTGAAGCGGCCGGTGCGGCGAAGTCGCGCCGCGTCTTTCACGCGACGACGGCGGGAAAGAAGGCCGCGACGCACACCGCGCGTGCGCTCGTCGAGGAATTCCTCCCGGTCGCGCACCCGCTGCTCGTCGGCATCGCCAACCTCCCGCTGCTCACGGAGCAGAGCTACCGAACGGCGTTGCGAAGCAGGTTCGATCAGGTCGAGGCCCGTATCGCCGAGGTGCGGGAAACCCAGCGGGCCCAGCAGTCGCTGCCGATGGCGGCGCGTGAGGTGTTCTCGTACTCGCTGAGCCTCCTTGAGGCGGAAAGGTCGTGGCTCGCGGAGCGGGTCAGGGTGGATGATGACTGACAAGATCGACTTCAAGAAGACCCTCGACGGTTACCAGGCGCAACGAGGCCGGTTCCGGATCGTCGAGGTGCCGAGCACGCGGTACCTCATGATCGACGGTCATGGTGACCCGAACACGGCACCGGCGTTCGCCGAGGCGGTCGAGACGCTCTACCCGGTGGCCTACGCCCTGAAGTTCGCGAGCAAGCGGGAACTGGGCCGCGACTACGTCGTCACGCCGCTGGAAGGCCTGTGGTGGGGAGAGGACATGGCTTCCTTCACGGCGAAGCGTGACAAGTCGCGATGGGACTGGACGCTGATGATCATGGTTCCCGACTGGCTCGGCGATGACATGGTCACCGCCGCCATCGAGAAGGCGGGTGCGAAGAACCGCCCCGCGCGACTCGATGACGTGCGCGTTGAATCGCTGACCGAGGGAAGCAGTGTGCAGACCCTGCACGTCGGCTCCTACGACGACGAAGCGGACGTGCTCGCCACGATGCACGAGAAGTTCATACCTGACAACGGTTTGCGGATGACCGGTAAGCACCACGAGATCTATCTCAGCGACTTCCGCAAGGTCGCTCCGGACAAGCTCCGTACCATCCTGCGGCAGCCGGTCGTCGCCGAGGCGTGAGAAACCCGGTCACGCGCGCCGTGCGTAGACGATGACGTTGTCGAGGTAACGCCTCGCCGAGGAGTCGAACTCACCTCCGCAGGTCACCAGGCGCAGTTCGGAGCCGGGAGTCTCGCCGTAGACCGACCGGGCGGGAAAACGGTCCTTCGCGTGCCGCTCCAATGTGGTCACCGTGAAGGTGACCGTTGTCCCGTCCTCGCGGTCGACGAGCACCCGCCGGCCCGGGACGAGACCGGCGAGGCGGTGGAACACGGCGGGCCCCTTGTAGGAGTCGACGTGTCCCGCGATGACAGCCGGGCCACGCTCACCCGGCTCCGGCCCGGCGCGCCACCAGCCGGTCAGGTGATTTCCCGGCGGAGGAGGCAGTACGCCGTCCGCGTCGGTGTCGAGCGGCACGATCGGAGCATCGACATCGATGCCGGGTATGCGCACCCGCACCGGCGCCGCGGCGTCCTCGTCCACAGTGGACGTAGCGGTGATTGCCGGTGCGGGCCCGGTTTCTCGCCGTTCCGGTATGGCTGCGCCACCGTCGCAGGACGTGAGGGTGACGATGACGACTCCGGCGAGCGCGGCGGCCACCGTTTGTCGCGGGCGGCCGCCGCGGGGACACCGGATGGTATCCACTGTCATCGGTCAGCCGCGTTCCTCGCCGCGCCTGCTTCGGACGAGCATCGCGCCCGAGGCGACGGCGAGAACGGTCGCGCCTGCCACGGTCCAGGTCAGCGCGCTACCATCGGTGTCCTCCGCGGTGCCGCCGAAACCGGTTTCGATGCCGCCGCGAGGCATGGCGCCGTCGTCCTGGGCGGGGGCGACGGGCGCGGGTGCGGCGAGTGCGGGGGCCGCCGCGCCGACCACGAGTCCGCCGCCGAGCAGTGCCGCCGCGAGCAATCGCCTTCCGTGCTGCCGGTTCATCGTTCGCTCCTTCTGTGAGTTCCGCTTCGGGCACACGTCAGCTTTGCGGCACAGGGGGCGAAACAGATGAAACCGGGGTGAGAGACCGTTCATGGGAACGGGATGGCGCTCATTTCCCCGATGGGGCCGATTCCGGTTCGAGAATGACGACCGCGGTCCTGCCGGGCCGTCGCGCCGCGAACGTGTCGAGGTTGGTGTCGAGTTCGCGCCAGCGTGCCCACAGTCGCTCGTGTTCCTCGTCGGCGGCGGGCCTGGCGCGCACGCGGCGGGCCCCCTCGACGAGGGTGACGTCGGCTCGGGGTTGCTCTTGGAGGTTCAGCCACCACGCGGGTTCGGGCTCGGCCCAGCCGTTCATCGCGAGCGTGACCAGGTTGGGGCCGTCGTGGATATAGGCGAGGATGACGCTGCGCTCCTGGCCTGAGCGGCGCCCGACGGTGGTGAGCCGCATGGTGCCCCACTTGCCGGGACGGGGCGGCCAGAGTCCGCGCCTGCCTCGGCTGAGGCGATACAGGGCGCGGTGCACCTTCCAGGCCAGTCTGATGAACCAGCGGGGAGGAAGTCGTGCTGGTCGCTTGCGGGGCTCGGGCATGGTTCCTCCGTGGGGTGAGGTCGGCCCGAACGTAGTGTCGCCGCGCGGCGCGGCACTAGGGTCGCTGGTCCCGGTTCCGGGATGTTCAGCCGCTTCGGGCAAGAGGACCGCTTGTTCAACCTCTGGGTTGACAACGGCGCGATCGCGGCTTAGATTCTTATTCAACCGGCGAGTTGAGGAAGCATGGTTGACGAGAGTACGGAACGGCTCAACAGGGCGTTCGCGGCGCTGGCCGATCCCGTCCGGCGGGATCTGGTGGCCAGGTTGGCCACGGCCGACGCGACCGTGGGCGAACTGGCCGAGCCCTACGACATGAGCCTGCAAGCGGTCTCGAAACACCTGAAGGTGCTGGAGGCCGCGGGGCTGGTCACTCGTAGCAAACAGGCTCAGCGCAGACCGGTCCATCTCGACGCGGAGGTGTTCGACCTGATGACCAAGTGGATCGAGCGTTATCGCGCCGAGGCGGAGGAGCGGTACCGGCGGCTGGATGCCCTGCTGGAGAGCACGGCCGACGACACGAATACGGCACAATCCCGGACGAAGGACGCATCATGACAAGTACAAGCAGCGGAACCCGGATCGTCGCTGACGAGAAGGCCCCGACGATCGAGATCATCAGGGAATTCGACGCGGCTCCGGAGCGCGTGTTCCGCGCACACGTCGACAAGGATCTCTACCGGCAGTGGGTCGGCCCGCGATCGCTGACGACGAGGGTGCTCAAGTGGGAGGCCCGCACGGGCGGTGAGTGGGCATTCGCCAACGACCGGGACGGTGAGGAGATCGCCGCGTTCTACGGCAGTTTCCATGAGGTCAGGGACGGCGAGCGGATCGTGTGGACCTTCACCTACGAGGGCGAGCCCGACTCGGTCGCGCTGGAGACACTGACCTTCGAGCGGCTCGAAGGCGGGCGGACGAGGCTGAGGGTACTCAGCGTGGTCAAGGACTTCGAGACCCGGGACGGCATGCTGGCAAGCGGCATGGAGACCGGGGTCGACGAAGGCTACGGCAAACTCGACGAACTCCTCGCGAAAGAGTCCTGACATGGCCGGGAAAGCAGGGGAGCCTTCGGGACCCGCGCGGCGGCATGCCGGCGACGCGGCCGTGTTCACCGAGCTGGTCGACTCGGCCGCGCCCGGCGCGTGGTCGCGGCCGAGTCCGGTCGCGGGCTGGACGGCGGCCGATGTCGTCGAGCATCTCGTGTCGTGGTCGCGCGGTTTCCTTGCCGGGGCCGGGATCGAGCTGCCCGCGCTCGACGTGAAATCCGATCCCGCCACGGCGTGGAAGCGGCACGCCGCCGATATCCAGGCCATTCTCGACGCGCCGGACGGTCGTGTGCTCAGCAATCCGCACACCGGCGACAAGCCCGTCGACGAGGCGATCGACGAGTTCTACACCGCCGACGTCTGGATGCACTCGTGGGATCTCGCCAAGGCACTGGGCCGTGAACCGGATCTCGGTGAGCAGCGTTGCGCTTCCGCGCTCACCGCCATGCGGCAGGTGGAGGGAATGTTGCGGGAGAGTGGGCAGTTCGGTGCCGCGGTCCCGGTCGCGGAGGATGCCTCCGCACAGGACAGGCTGATGGCCTTCATCGGCCGGGACCCCGCCTGGCGGCCCGCTCGCTGAGGCGGAACCCTGTTCGGTATGAGCGGGGTGATGACACGGCTGGACGGGGCGACCCGGTTGTTCTGGCGGCTCGCGGGACGTCCGGTGGACCTCGGGGGTGAGCAGCGGTGGCTGGCGGCGCCGACGAGTACGACATCGCGCGTCGGCGACGGCTGGCTGCGCTCGGCCGCCGCCGAGTACGGCGGGACGGTACGTGAGGATGCCGGAGGGGTGGGGCTGCTCGCCGACATGTCCCGATTGGACGGACCGGGCTTCGCGGCGGCCGGGCTGCGCCCCGGGATTCGCGACTTCTACGAGCGAACCTCGGAATGGCGCATGGAGGCGTGGACCCAGTGGAGCGCGCTGTTCCAGCCGGGCGGGGAACTGGTGACCCGGTTGTTCGGGCGAAGGGTGCAGCAGCTGGCCCTTCCGACGAGACCGCTCGACGTCGCACACGGTATGAGCAGCAGGGTATCGCCGATCGTCGGGCCGGACGGCGAACAACGTGCGGCGGGCTGGCTCCGCACCCTGCGCTCGACCGGCGAGTACGTGTTCAGCGGCTGCTACTCGGTCAGGACCCTGCCCGGCTCAGAGCGGCCGAGCGTGCATGTGGCGTTCCCGCTCGAAGCGGGAAACGTGCAGGTGTTTCTGCGGCCCCGGGTCCTGCCCGGCGGAGCCCTCGAACTGAGCTCACCCTCCGGCTCCTTCGGTGAGGACGGCGCGTATGTCGTGGTCGACCACCGCGGGCGTGCGAGCGCGGCCAGGATACCGATTCACGAGCGATTCCACGTGTATGTGGACGGGGAAGGCGTGCTCCGTACCGACCACACGCTCTGGCTGTGGTCGGCGCGGGTGCTGCGTATCCACTACAAGCTCACCCCGGCTCTTCCCTGAACGCGCGGTGTCCCGGTGTCACAGAACCGGGGTGCCTTCTCGTCTCGGGGCTGACGCCGATCGGGACGAAGGAGCCGAAGATGGACATCGCGCTGTGGATCGCGGCGGGGGTGCTGGCCGCGGTCTGTCTGACCGGCGCGGGCAAGATGTTCGTGCCCAAGGACAAGCTCGCCGGGATGGGTGGTGAGGCCACGAAATGGGTCGAGGACTTCAGCCCCGCCTCACTCAAGGCCATCGGAGCGATCGAACTGCTGGCCGCGATCGGCCTGATTCTCCCCGCGGCGCTGGACATCGCGCCCGTCATGGTGCCGGTGGCCGCGACCGGGCTGGTGCTGCTGTTCATCGGGGCGCTCACGATGCGGCTGCGCAGGGGAGAGCGGGTGACCGTCACCGGAGACCTGATCTGGCTCGGTATCGCGATTTTCGTCGCGTGGGGCAGGTTCGGCCCCGCGGCGTTCCCTGCCTGACCCCCGCGACGAGGCATTGCCGGTCGTCGCGGGGAACGGCCGGTCACCGTCAGCGGGTGGTGTACCCGCCGTTGGCGAGGATCGTCTGGCCGGTGATCCACCAGCCCTCGGTGGCGAGGAAGCGGACGATGGGGGCGATGTCCTCGATCTTCGTGAGCTGGTTGCCCATCGCCTGGGACTTGTGGAACTCGACCCGTTCCGGGGTTTCCTGGCCGTAGAAGAACGGGGTGTCCATCGGGCCGGGCGCGACGGCCGTCACCGAGATGCCCCGGGGCGCGAACTCCTTCGCGGCGGCCCTCGTGAAGTGCTCGACGGGGCTCTTGCCTCCGGCGTAGGTGGAGTATCCGTCGGTAAAGGCGGCGAGCAGGCTGGTGACGATTGTGATGATCTTCCCGCCGTCGGCGAGTCCCTTTCCGGCCTGCTGGATGAAGAAGTACGCGGCTTTGGCGTTGATGTCGAACATCGCGTCGTACTCGTCCTCGGTCGTCTCCGCGATCGGTTTGCGCAGCACCTTGCCGACCGTGTTGACGGCGACGTCGATGGGGCCGAGCGCACCGGTGGCCTCGGCGAACAATCGTTCGACGTTCACCGGCCTTGTCAGGTCGCCCGTGAGCAGGACGGCCTTCGCGCCCGCGTCTTCGACCGCGGCCAGTGTCCGCTCGGCTTCGGGGCGGGACGCCTCGGAGTTGTAGTGGATGGCGACGTTCGCGCCCTCCGCCGCGGCCTGGCGGGCGATGAGTCCCCCGAGGTTCTTCCCGCCTCCCGCGATGAGGACGTTCTTGCCCTGGAGCCTGTTCCCGGTCATGCTCACTCCTCCTTATCGTCGATATGTATCAGCATATCACTGATATATGCCTAGCATAGCAATATGACAGAGTCGGCACATCCCGATACACGCTCCCGGCTGCTCGACGCCGCCGCGGAGCTGATCGCCGCCGACCCCGGCGAGGACTTCTCCCTGCGCAAGGTCTGCGAAGCGGTGGGAGTGAAGATGCCGACGCTGTACCACTTCTTCGGAAGCAAACAGGGGCTCATCGAAGCCGTCATCGAACGCGGCTTCGACATGTACCTGGAACAAAAAGGATCAACCGAGTCGACCGGCGACCCGATCCAGGACATTCGCGCGGGCTGGGACGCCCACGTCGCCTTCGGACTGGCCAATCCCGGCTTCTATACCCTCATGTACGGCAAGGTCCGGCCCGGCTACTCGCCCGCGGCGCAGGCCCGCCCCAGCGAAATCCTCCGATCGCTCACCCGCAGGGCGGCGGATCAAGGGCGGCTCGTCGTGCCTTCGGAGCAGGCCGCCGCCCACATCCTCGTCACCAACATCGGCGTGACCCTGCGGCAGATCATTCTCAACGCCGAGGATCGGGCCCTTTCGGACGCGGTGCGGGAGGGAGCGATCGCGGCGATCACCGGGATCGCTCACCCGAACACCCTTCCCGCGTTCGGTCACGACATCGTCGAACGAGCCGCCGCGCATCCCGGCATCCTTGGTGCCGCCGAAACCCAGCTGCTCATCCAGTGGATCCATCGGCTGCAAGCGGAGTCGTGACCCGGTTTCACCGGTGCGATAAGTGGTTTACAGGTCGAACCCGGTGCGCGGGCGGGCGACCGTTTCCTACCATGAGTCCGGTCTGCTGGACTCCGCACAGGGCGAGTGCGCCGACACCGGACCGGGTCGGCGGAACGGGTTCGTGATGGCGGCGTGACACCGACAGGAGGTACGCGTGGTGATCGCGCCCGTTCCCGTTGTGGTCGATCAGGACGGGGGCATCGACGACGCGCTCGCGCTGATGCTGCTCGCCCGCGAACCACTGGTTCAGCTCGCCGGCGTGGGATCCGTTCACGGCAACGTCGAGGTCCACGCGGCCGCACGTAACGGAATCAGGGCGCTTGAGTTCGCCGGTGACCATGGCACGCCCGTCGCCGTCGGTGCGGCCGAGCCGCTCGCGCAACCACGCCATCTCTCCCATCCGGGAGACCCGCTCGCCGCGATCGGCGGGACGCCGAGGCGCGGGCCTGCCGTTGATGGCGCCGTCGAACAGCTGTTACGGCTCAGCCACGAACACGAGGGCGAACTCATGGTCCTCGCGCTCGGCCCGCTGACCAATCTCGCCCTCGCCGTCGAAGCTGATCCAGGTTTTCCGTTGCGGGTCAGGAGACTCGTCATCATGGGCGGCGCCTACCGCACCCGCGGCAATATCCGCGAGCACGCGGAGGCCAACATCTGGCATGACCCCGAAGCCGCCGATGTCGTGTTGTCGGCCCCGTTCACCGATCGCAGCCTGATTCCCCTCGACGTCACGCGGAACGCCACGGTGACGCGCATGTGGTTGAGGTGGCTCGCGGAGGAATCCGGCCGCGTCAGTGGCCGGATGGCAGGACGGTTCCTGCGCTCCCCGATGCTGACCGGGTTTCGGGCCAGGCCCCTGCATGATCCGCTCGCCGCGGCGATTCTGCTCGATCCCGCGCTCGCGACCTACCATCACTGTCGCTTGGCCGTCGCGCTGCGCGAACGACGGGGCGCGATCGGTCCCGCCACGGATGCCGGCCGTTCGCTCACGGCGGTCGCCGTCACCGCCGACACCAGCACTCTGCCGAAGAAACTGTTCCGCGCTCTCGCCCGGCGGTGAGGAGCCACAATGAACCAACAACCTCCGGGTTCTGTCATTCAGGTACATCGGATGTTCATTGTGGACGGTGAACATCGGCGGCATCGATGAAATCACTCAGCATGTGCACCGTGTCGCCACATGTGGTCGCTGTGCTCATGTTGGAATTTTTCGTACCGGGCAGTTCGCGAGGGATGTCCGATACCTCCGGGTGATGCCGCCAATCGGTGTGGCGCCACATGCGTGATCGGAAGCCGCGGCTAGGCCGTTCATCGGCATCATGCCGTGTCCTGGAGGCGATTTCCGGTTTGGTAAAGCCAAAACAACTCGTGAGTAGGTTCTCGCGGGGCGCGGGGAAACCACCGCGTTCACGTTTCGGGTGTCACCGGTTCGGGTAACTGCCAGCGGTACGCGACCTTGAGGTCGCACCCGCGACGAGGAAGGCGGCGGTCATGGCAACCGGTGATGGCAACAGGGAACGGCGTACTCGCCGCACCGGGTCGCCGGGTCGATCCGCGGGAACCACCAAGGGTGACCGGCACCTGCCGGCAACCCGCGTGCTGGGGCTGGCTCGTGAGCAGTTCGAGGAAATCACCGGGAGGGACGTGGAAACCGTTTCGGCGGTGACCAGAAAGGGCCAGGACTGGGAACTGCACGTGGAAGTGCTGGAACTGGCCAGGATCCCGGAGACGACGAGCGTGCTGGCGACCTATGTGGTCAGGCTGGACGCCGAAGGAAATTTCCTTGAGTACGAACGACTGCGGCGCTACACCCGCGGCCAAGTCGACGTGTGACCCCGCCGGGGCGAAAGGAAGATGCGCAGTGACTGCTGTGAAGCAGGAAGCGGCGAGAGGATCGCAGGTTCAACGGGGTGGAAGCTCCGGCAATCTCTACGACATCCTCGAACTGATTCTGGACAAGGGTCTGGTCATCGACGTATTCGTGCGCGTGTCGCTGGTGGGCATCGAATTGCTCACGATCGACGCGAGGATCGTCGTGGCCAGTGTCGATACCTATCTGCGATTCGCGGAGGCCTGTAATCGTCTTGACCTCACAAGGGCATCGAACGCGACGACACTGCCGGGTCTGCTGGGTGACGTGACCGAGAAGGGCACCAAGGGCAAGACGAAGGGCGCGCTCACCGGCGCCGCGGAGACATTCGCCGAACAGTTCACGAACGCGTCCAAACGCGACGGTGACGAGGACGTCGCCGATGAGGACGAAGCCGGCAACGGCGAGCGCACAGCCGCGCCGAGAAAGGCGAGGAGCCGTCGCCCCGCGAGGTCGTCCTCATGAGTACGAGCACCTTTCTCTATGGCATCGTTTCCGGTTCGCATCCGAAGAAGCTGACCGGTATCAGGGGAGTCGGCCGCACTCCCGGTCCACTCCGGACCGTCGCGGCGGACGATCTCGCCGTCGTGGTGAGTGACGCACCATCGGACATCCGGCCCAAGCGCCGCGATGTCGCCGCGCACCACGCGGCCCTTGAGGCCTTGTGCGAACAGGGACCCACGCTGCCGATGCGGTTCGGCGTGCTCGCCGGCGGCGACGACGAGATCGCCAGAGAGGTCGCGGCCGAACGGGACCGATTCGGCGATCTGCTCACGCGTATCGCGGGCAGGACCGAGATGAACGTCAAGGCGACCCACGACGAGCCCGCCGTGCTGCGCATGGTGTTGCACGAGGACGCGACCTTGCTGGCGATGAACGACGAACTGCGCGACCGCTCCGGCGGGGACCACGACAGCCGGGTCCGATTCGGCGAGCAGGTCGCCGCCGCCGTCGCGGAAAGGGAACGGCATGACAGCGGCGCCATCGTCGCGGCGCTGGAGCCCTTCGCCGTCGAGTACGCCGAAGGCCCGGCACTCGCGGGAACCTTCCTGAACTGTTCGTTTCTGGTCGAGCGCGAGAACGTCGAGAAGTTTCGCGCGGCAGCCAAGGACATCGGCAGGGTGGCCGAGGGCTATCTCGACCTCAGAACGCGAGGGCCGTTGCCGCCGTACAGCTTCGCGGGTGTCCACACCGGATCGGGATAGGGAACGAACAATGGGACTCCTCGGAGAAATTCTGCTGCTGCCGCTCGCACCCGTTCGCGGCGTGCTCTGGACCTTCGACACCGTGCTGACGGAGGCCGAGCGGCAGCGGGCAGGGGAGATCCACCGCGAATTGGCCGAACTGGAGAACGCGCTACTGGCCGGCGAACTCGGCGAGGACGAATTCGACCGGCTGGAGGACGCGTTGCTCGACGAACTCACCGAGTTGAACCGGGGGGAACCGGTGTCTGACAGTCCACAGTGGCAAGGAGAGAGACGATGACCCCTGGATTGAAGATCGCATCCGCCGTTGTGGGCGGATACATCCTGGGAAGGCGCAGGAAAGCCAAGCTCGCCATCACGATGGGCGCGTGGTTGCTCGGCAGGAAGCTGAACCTCGATCCGAGGCAACTGGTGTCCGATCTGACCAAGGAGCTGAGCACCTCACCGCAGTTGAGTGGCGTACGAGACCAGTTGCGTGGCGAGGTCATGTCGGCGGGCAAGACGATGGCGACCGCGCTCGCGACCAGGCAGGCGGACAAGCTGACGGGCGCACTCCAGGAGCGCACGGAGAAACTCGGCGGTGCCGTCCAGGACGTGGGAAGTAAGGCTGCCGATTCCGTCGAGGGCGAATCCGAGGGCGAGTCCGAAGCGGACTCCGAGGGTGACGGCCAGGAGAAGCCGAAGTCCGGCGGACGCGGTACGGCGACAGCGAAAACGAACCGGCAGCCCCGTGCGAAGGCGGCGGCGAAGACGTCGGCGAAGCACTCGAAGTCCGGCGGCGGTTCCTCGTCGGCGTCGGGGAAGCCGGGCGGCAGTGGTACTCGCAAGGCGGCCGGTTCCCGTTCCGGGGGCACGGCCAGGCGCGGTACCACGGGAAAGCGGAGTTGATCGATCATGACCGAAACCCGGAACGACCAGGATGGGCCGGTGAACAGGCTCAGAGGCGCGGCGGCGAAGAACCCCGCCACACAACAGCTTTTCGAAGCGGGGGAAAAGTACGTCCAGGCCAAGACCGAGGATGTGGTCGCTTCGCTGGGACGGAAACTGGGCAACGCGACCAAGAAGTTCACCGACGTCGCCGAGGGCGCGCCGTTGCTGAAAGCCGGTGGAAAGCTGGCGGAAGGGAAGTCACCCTTGCGAGCCGCGCTGGAAACCGGCGGTGCGTCCGTCAAAGACAAGATCACCGGGATCTTCACCCGGCAGGAAAAGGGAAAAGGCGGCGGATCCGGAGGGCAGAAGGTCATCAACATCGTCGAGGACATCGATGTCGGTGTTCCCCTGCGCGAGGCCTACGACCAATGGACCGAGTACCAGAAGTTCACCACCTTCACCAAGGGCGTCACGGCCGCCGACCGTTCTGACGACGTCACCTCGGACTGGAAGTTCAAGATTTTCTGGTCGACGAGGTCGATGAAAGCCACGACGACGGAACAGATTCCCGATGAGCGCATCGCCTGGACCACGGAGGGTGCGAAGGGAACCATCAAGGGAGTGGTGACCTTTCATCCCATCGGGGAGAACCTGACCAAGATCCTGATGCTGATCGAGTACTACCCTTCCGGATTCTTCGAGAAGACCGGGAACCTGTGGCGCGCGCAAGGCAGGCGGGCAAGGCTCGACCTCAAGCATTTCCGCAGGTTCGTCACGATGGAAGGGCAGGCGACCGGCGAGGGCTGGCGCGGCGAGATCCGCGACGGCGAGGTCGTGCGCACGCACGAGGAAGCCATGGAGGACGAGGAGTCCGGCGATTCGGGCGATCCGGAGTCCGAAGAGGACGAAGCCGGTCACGACGACGAATACGACGAATACGACGATGAATACGACGACGAAGACGGCGATGACGAAGACGAAGACGAAGAACCCGGGGAATCCGACGACTACGACGAAGACGACGCCGAGCCTGACGACGACGAGTACGAAGACGATGACGAGTACGAAGACGAGGACGAGGACGACGAGGAACCCCGCGGGCGTGGGGCACCGGCCCGCGCGAGGCAGCCCGTTAGGAGCTGATCATGAGTGAACCGCGGCTGCCCGCGGCCCGTCCCGACGGCGGCAGGGTGGCGTTGTCCGGCGGCTCCTCCTCCGGATCCAGCCTCGCCGACATTCTGGAGCGAGTGCTGGACAAAGGGGTCGTGATCGCGGGCGACATCAAGATCAACCTGCTCGACATCGAGTTGCTGACGATCAAACTCCGGTTGCTGGTCGCCTCGGTCGACAAGGCCAAGGAGATGGGAATCGACTGGTGGGAACACGATCCGTCGCTGACGTCGAAGGCGGCCGAGGGCGAACTGTCACGCGAGAACCGGCAGTTGCGGGAGAAGGTCGCCGAACTTGAGCGGCGGCGCGAGCCCGCGATGGAGGCACCCGCCATCGAGACGAACAGGAAGCGCGCATGAAGGGAACACTCTGGTATTGCTATGCGGTGGCGAGCCGGTCATCGCCCGGCGCACTCGATGACGTCGGCGGTGTGTCGGACACCGAGGTTTCGGCCGTGCGGTACAACGATCTCGCGGCCATCGTGAGCCCCGTGCCGGAAGCCGAGTTCGACGAATCGGCTCTGCGTTCCGGGCTGGAGGACATCGGCTGGCTGGAGAGTGTGGCGAGGGCACACAACAGGGTTGTCGACGAGGTGACCCGGCGTGGTACCGCGCTTCCGTTCCGGCTCGCGACGATCTTTCGCGATCACGAGGCACTCACCGCGATGCTCGCCGCGCGCGAAGCCGAGCTGCTGGCCGCACTGGCCAGGGTGAGCGGGATGGTCGAACTGGGCGTCAAGGTCTACGCGAGCACCGCGAGCGCTCCCGGGGCCGACGACAAGGCGGATACCGGTTCGACCGAGCCGGACGCCAGGCCGGGATTGTCGTACCTGCGCAGGAAGAAACACGAAAGGGACACCAGGGAATCGGGCTGGCGCGCCGCGATGGAACATGCCATCACGACCGACGAGGCATTGACCGCGATGTCCGGCGGCCGCCGCGCCCACCGTCCGCAAAGTCCGGAGCTGACCGGCATCAGTGAGCAGAACGTGCTCAATGTCGCCTATCTGGTCGCCGGGGACGACATCGACGCGTTCGTCGCGGCGGCACAGCGCCTCCAGGACGAGTCGGCGGCGTGCCGGATCGAAGTGACCGGGCCGTGGGCGCCCTACTCGTTCGCGCTGGACACCGCCGCCGGTGGCGCCGAGGGACATGAGCACCAGGACGGCCGGGACGCGGTAGGGGCCGAGCCACGGTGACTCCGGAGGCCCCGGCGCGGCATCCCGCCGAGTTGCGGGAGGTCTGGAAGAGCGGCGGTACCGAACCGTCGCTTGCCGATCGGGACATCTCCCTCGTCGATCTGCTCGACCGGTTACTGGCAGGCGGGGTGGTACTCACCGGAGACCTCGCGCTGTCGATCGCGGGGGTCGACCTCGTGCACATCTCCCTGCGCGCGTTGATCACCTCGGTGAAGGAGAACCGTCCTTCCCCGCTTCAGTGGTGAGTCCTCGGAAAGGAGAAGTCCCATGGCATCCGAAAATCCGGGCGCGAGCACCGGCAGGGGCCTGTCGGGGCACATCGACACCGACAGGGACACGGTGGAGCGGGACCTGATGAAACTGGTCCTGACGATCGTCGAGCTGCTGCGCCAGTTGATGGAGCGGCAGGCGCTGCGCCGGGTCGACGAGGGCGATCTCACCGACGAGCAGGAGGAGCGCATCGGGCTGACGCTCATGTTGCTCGACGATCGGCTCACCGAGCTGACCGAGGAGTTCGGACTGACCGAGAACGACCTCAACCTCGACCTCGGACCGCTGGGGACACTGTTGCCGCGTTGACCTTGGGTCCACAATGGTCACCGGCGATGGTGCTCGGGGAGACCACCGCCTCGTTGACCGGACTCACCGAGGAGGACCCGATGTCGCCCGTGATCTACTCGCTGAACGTGTCGCTCGACGGCTTCATCGCGGGGCCGGGCGGTGACATCAGCTGGGGCGCGCCCGACGCGGAGCAGTTCGACGTCCACGTCGAGCAGACCCGCGACATCGCGGTCCACCTGTGCGGGCGCGGCGTGTACGAGGCGATGCTGGTGTGGGAGACGGCCGAGCAGACCATGACCGGTGAGGCCGAGCTGGAGTTCGCGCGGATCTGGTGCGCGATTCCGAAGGTGGTGTTCTCCAGGACGCTGACCTCGGTGGAGGGCAACGCGCGGCTGGCGACCGGTGACGTCGCCACCGAGGTCAGGCGGCTTCGTGACCAGTACGACGAAGGAGTGGTGGCCATCGCGGGGGCAGGGCTCGCCGCGCAGGCCATCGCCTCGGACCTGATCGACGAGTACCGCCAGTTCGTCAACCCGATCGTCCTCGGTGGCGGGACTCCGTACTTCGCGCCGGTCGCCGGGCCGCTCGATCTGCGATTGACCGAAACCCGGACCTTCGATACCGGCGTCGTCTACCTGCGCCACGAGCGTGTGCGTTGAGTGGCGCTGGGAACACCCGGTTCGCCGGGCGGGGGAGCCCGGGTAACGTCGCGGCGTGCGCACCTGGGAACGGCGCGTAGCCGACGCGATCACCGGCCTCCTTATGCGGGAAGGGCCGGATCCGGACCCGCGTGAACTCGTCCGGGCCGCCGGTGAGGCGGCGGGCGCCGCGGGCTGTGCCCTGGTGATCGGGGGGCGCCGGTTCCAGTGGGGCGGCGGCGAGGGCTCGTGGCTGGAACACGAGGTGACCTACGACGGCGAGGTACGTGGCGTGCTGTCCTTCACGCCGGGCTCGCTCGGCCCGTTCCCTTCGGTCGCCGCCGTGCTTGGCCCCCTCGTCGCGGCGATCGAGCTGACCGAGGAGACCGACCGGCTGCGCCGCGAGGGCGACGCGGCGGCGAGGGAACTCGTGGACGACCGCTGGCGCGCGGCGGCCGAGATGGAACACCAGCGTCGCGGTCTCGAACGGGATCTGCATGACGGTGCCCAGCATCATCTCGTGGCTTTGCGCATGTCGCTGGCTGTCGCCGAGCACACGATCGGCGAGGGAGCCGGCCGCGAACGTATCGCGGACCTGCTGGCACAGCTGGAGAACGCGGAGCGGGTACTGGTGGAAACAGCCGAGGGGATTCTGCCGGGAGCGCTGGTGGCCGACGGGCTGGTGGCCGCGCTTCGTGCCCAGTTGTCGCGGTACGACACCGTCACGCTCGACGCTTCGGGCCTGGCGCGGCGCTATCCGGCTCCGGTCGAGTCCGCGGTGTACTTCGTGGTGCTTGAGGCGGTGAACAACGCGCGCAAGCACGCACCGGGAGCCAGGGTGCTGGTTGCCGTCGCGGACAGCTATCAGGGCCTGGAGTTCACGGTCGCCGATGACGGGCCCGGCTTCGACGTGACCGGCGCGGGGCTGCCCGGTTTGACCACGCGGGTGGCCTCGGTCGGCGGGAGTGTCCAGGTCCGCTCGGCCGCGGGCGCGGGAACGACGGTCGACGGCATCGTGCCGGTCTGAGCCGTGCCGGAGATCAGGTGATCAGGCCTTCGGCGGTGCGGGCGAGGAGTTCGCACGCCGCCCTGTCGCGGCCGCCGGTCGCGGGGTGTGCCGCGTGGGCCCGCCATCCGCTGACCGCGGCTCGTGCGGCCGCCGTGACAGTGCCGCCCTCGGCGTCGGAGGGCAGGCCGAGCCTGCTGCGCGCGTCGATGCCCCGCGCGCCGAGCAACCGGGCCGCCGCCGCGGCCACGCCCCTGAGCAACTCACCGTGCTCGATGGCGTCCAGCAAATCCAGTTCGGCGAACTCGTGGGTGTCGACGCGAACCCGGTCCACCGCCCACCGCAGCCGGTGACCTTCCGGGAGGTTCCGCACCAGCGCGGACATGCCGACCACCGCTCGTCTCGCCGCGAGCACCGGGCCGCGAGCGGCGAGCGCGGCGGCCACCGACGCGACAGTGACCGCGTTATCGGTCTCGGCCAGCACCACCCGGTTTCTCGCGTTCCGCAGCGCCCTCCGGAATTCCGGCGTGGGCGTGGTCGCGCACAGCACGCCGTCGATGCCGCCCCTCGGTCCTTCGTCACCGAGGAACTCCTCGGCCAGCGCGCGGTCGGGCGGCGCGCCGACGGCGAGCACGGCGACGCCGGGGACCTCGCCGTGATCCGGTATCTCGCCCACCACCGCGAGCCTCGGCGCCATCGGCAGTCGTTCGGCGACGGCGTCCCACGCCGCGCGCCCGGGTGTGTCCCCGGTGGCTTCCTGGCCCTGTCGCACCAGCTCGCGCACGTGCCGGTAGGTCGAGCTGCGTTCCAGCTCCGAGGGGTCGAGGTGGGTCGGCGCGAGCGGTTCGACACGTTCCGGCAGCCGTACGCCGATGTGCGCGACGCCGCCGGTCACCGAGGCCCGCAGCTCACCGCCCAGCACCGCGATGCGCTCGATGTCCTGGCGCAGCGCGGTCAGTTCCGGGCTTCCTTCGGCCGAGAGCGTCGCCCGCAACGCCTCGTCGCGGGCGAAGGTCACGGTCACCGGGCGCGCGGATTGGGTACCAGCCAGCAGGTTCAGTGCGGCGGCGACCGCGTGGTAGAAGCCGGATTCGAGCTGCCATCCGGCCCGTAGTCCCAGGTCACCGCTGAACGAGACGGGTCGAGGCAGCGTCGCGGCCAATTCCTCCAGCGCGGCTCTGGGGCCCGAATCGGGCAGCATCGCGGGAAAAACTCCCCGCACGACCACGCGGAAGGAGTCGATCAGTTCGTCCAGCGCGTCCCGTGCCCCGGCGAGGCCCTCACCACCGTCGGCCGCCGCGCGCAGCCACCGCCGCACCCCGCCGAGATCCCGCAGGGTCGTCGTGGTCACCGCACCGGCCAGCCGCTGCCGTTCCATATCCCTGACCTCGTCGAGTCTGGCGCGGGCCGCGGCGCGCTCGCCGCCGAGCCTGCCCGCCCGCAGCCGGGAGGCCTCGTGCTCCGCGCCGAGCCGGACCAGCCGGACCGCGATTCCCAGCCACGCCGCCGTTTCGTGGTGCCTGCTCCTGGCCGCATCGTCCCAGCGGCCGGGAGCCATGACGTACAGCGACCCGCCGCCGCGCACCGGTACCGCGAATGCGGTGCCGGAGATGGCGGTGAGGCCGGGAGGCCACGACTCGACGATGTCGGCGGCCCGCCCGCCCGGCATCGCATAGGCGACGTCGCCGCCGACGCTGTCGGCGAGGTTGCGCACGAGCGCGGCCGTCAGCCGCGTGGCGGGTACCTCGGCGGCGATCTCGTGTGGTGGCCTGCCTTTCGAGGTGAGCCTGCGCATGGCCCGCATCCTCAGCCGCCCGATCCGTCGATTCGCCTCGCCTGCAGATAGGCCAGCACGGCGAGTACGCGGCGGTGGTGCACCGTCGCGTCGCCGGGGAGGCCGAGCTTGGTGAAGATCGCGGCGATGTGTTTCTCGACGGCCTTGCCCGAGATGAACAGCTCGCCCGCGATCGCGTTGTTGGCGCGGCCTTCGGCCATCAGCCGCAGCACGTCGGTCTCCCGCTCGCTCAGCGAGGCGAGCGGGCCGCCGTCGCCGTTGGCGCCGCCGCGCACGAGCCGCTGCGCGAGCACCGGCTCGATGACGATCTCTCCCGCCGCGATCCGGTCGAGGGTGTCGCCGAGCACCTTGACCCCGGCGATGCGTTCCTTGAGCCGGTAGCCGATCCGCTCGGCGCCGATCTCCAGCATCCGCGTGAGGTAGTGGGTTTCGGCATAGTGCGACAGCAGCAGGATTCCCGTGTCAGGACGCAGCGCGCGCACCCGCTCGGCCGTGGTGAGCCCGCCGTCGGGCCCTGGCGGCATGCGGATGTCCAGTATCGCGACGTCGACCGGGTCGGTGGCGACCGCCGCGACCAGCGCGTCCCCGTCGCCGAAGCAACCGGCGACCTCGTGCCCGGCCGCCTCAAGCAGCAGCACGAGTCCTTCCCGGAAGAGGGTGCCGTCCTCGGCGATCGCTACGCGCATCGCAGCACCGCCCTGCGCTCGCGCGGCAGTCCGCCGCCCGGTTGCCGGTCGGTGATCCTCACCCTGATGAGCCTTCGACCCCGCACACGCACGCGCACCACGCTACCGGGCCGCAGCGTGTGGAAGTGATCGGCGATCAGCAGGCCGGTACGCGACCGTGCTTCGTCGCCGAGTTCGGTGCGGGGAAGGTCGAGCCACAGCCGAAGGCCTCTGCTCTCGGCGACGGCGCGCAGCCCGGGGCCGAGCCCGGTCGTGGCGAGCACCGGTGGGTAGATCACCGACCCGACGTCGCGCAGGGCACCGAGGATGCTTGTGATGCGCCCCTGCGCTTCGGCGAGCCGGTTCCGCACATCCTCGTCGTCCGTGGCGGCCGAGATCACGCCGAGTTCGAGCGTGAGCGCGGAGATCTCGGCGACGGCCCCGTCGTGCAGGGTTCGTTCGAGCCCGTACCGCAGCTCCGCGGCGCCGCGGGCAGGCGAGCGCAGCGGCCGGGGCAGCGGGCCGCGGCGCGAAAGGCGGGTGAGGCGGCGCATCGCGCCAGCGTTGCGGCCATCGGCCGATCGGGCAAGCCGGGCCTGGAGGATCCACCTCGGGAACGGGCCTCGTCCGGAGTCCGGCATCACGCGGCCTCGTTCACTCGGCGCGCCTGCGCCGGGCGGCCGCCGCGATCGCGGGACCGGCCAGCAGCAGCGCCGCCGCCGTGATGCCGCCCGCCAGCCACAAGGCGCGGTTGGCGGGGCCGGGGTCCGGCGTCGCCGGTCTGGGCACCGACAGGTTCTCCGGCGGCGCCGTGCCGGGTGGCTCGGTGTTGGGGATGGTGGTCACCGCGGAGAACGGATTCACGACGCCGTAGCCGATGAGGTCGTTGGGCAGCTCGGTCGACGGCTGGTCCGCGCCTTCGTAGAGCCGGTCGACGACGCCGGTCGCCGACAACGCGGGGTAGTAGGACCTCACCAGCGCCGCGGCCCCCGCAACGTACCCGACCGCCAGTTCGTCGCCGGAGGCCACGCGGTGCCCTTCGCCCTGAGGCGCGACCCCGATCAGGTCCTGTGCCGGTGCCGCGATCGTCGGGTCGGCGCCGTAGTCCGGCCGGCTCACCGCGCCTTCCGGCCCGAGCGGAGCCACCGCGACGACGCCGGGAATCCGCGCGGGGAAGGCGAGCTGGCCCTTCTTCGGCACCGAGGCGGCTCCGACGACGACCACGTCCCGTTGCTGGGCATAAGCCACCGCCGCACGCAGTTCCGGCATGTCGAGCGTCGCCACGAGGCCCACCGCGACGACCTTGGCGCCACCGTCGACGGCGGCCTTGATGCCTTCGCCGATGTCGGCGGCGAGCCCGGCGTGGTCCTGGATCTTGGGCGGGTCGTCGCTGACGCGGACGGGAAAGATCCTGGCCTCCGGCGCGACGCCGGTGAAAGGCACATCCGGGTCGGTGCCGGGGCGTGCGGCGATCAGCGACGCGATGAAGGTTCCCCTGCCGAAGCAGTCGCCGTCGCCGGTGCCGCCGGAGAGATCCGTGCCGGGCAGTACCGCGTCCTTCAGCACGGGAGCCTCCGCGCTGACCCCCGTGTCGACGACACCGACGATCACGTCGCCCTTCGTCAGCGGCCAGGCCCTTTCGGCGCCCATCCGCTGCTGTGCCCACGACGTCTCGGTGATCGCGGTCGTCGAAGGCGGCGTGCACTGTCCGGCGGGCTGGGCTTCGGCCCTCGGTACCGGCAGTGCTGTCAGTACCAGCCCGCACACCGCCGCAAGCAGCGCTGTCCTCATTCCGGGGCCTCCGTCCAGCCGATCTGCAAACCGATGCCGTCCCTCCGGGTCACCAGCAGCGCCCTGCCCGGCGGCAACTGCCTGCCCCGTGAGCCGTTGAGCAGCGGCAACTCGTTGGCAGGCATGGAAAGGGCGAGTTCCGGCGTGTTGGATTCCTGCAACCGCCTCGTCACCGGCTCCATCGCCGACCGGCTCGAACCGGCCGCCGCGCGGGCCATCACCATGTGCAGGCCGATGTCGGCGGCCTGAGGCACGAGTTCCACCATCGGCGTGAACGGCCCGCCCGTCGCGCCGAGCAGGAGGTCGTAGTCGTCGATGAGGACGAAGATCTCGGGCCCGGTCCACCAGTCCCTCCGCCGCAACCGCGCGGGGCTGATGTCGGTGCCGGGGACGCGTTCCCTGAGCAGTTCGGTGACCTCGCGGACCATCGTCTCCGCGGCGGGCGCGGACACCGCGACCCCGCGCCGGTAGGCCTCGGGTACCGACTCCAGCAGCGTGCGGCGCGGGTCGACGATCAGAATCTGCGCCTGTTCCGGGGTGTAGACCGAGGTGATGGCCTGCGCGATCAGGCGCAGTGCCGCCGTTTTGCCGCTGGCGCTGTCGCCGACGATCGTCAGGTGCGGCCGGTCGGAGAAGTCGTGCCACACCGGTTTGAGGTCCAGTTCCCCGGCACCGAGCGGCACCTTGGGGCCGGGCAGCGGTGCAGGCAGGTCCTCGGCGGGCAGCACGGTGGGCAGCATCCGCACCGAGGGCGCGCGGCGGCCGGGCCAGCTCTCCGCGACGGCCGCGCCGAGTTCGCGCGTCGCGTCGGCGAGCCCTTCGGTGTTGTCCAGTCCGTCGATGCGGGGAACCGCGGACAGGAAGTGCATCTGGTCCGGCGTCATGCCGCGGCCGGGGATTTGCGGCACCTGAGCGGCCTTGCGCATGTTGATCACCGAGTCGATCGAGTCGCCGAGGCGCAATTCCAGCCGCGTGCCGAGCTGGTCGCGCAGCGCACTGTGCACATCGGACCACCGGTTGGTGGTGAGCACCAGGTGCACGCCGTAGGCCAGCCCCCGGCCCGCCAGCGCGCGCAACGCCATGTCGTGCTGCTCGAACTCCGCGCGCAACGCGCCCCAGCCGTCGACGACGAGGAACACGTCGCCGTGCTCCTCGTCGGCGAACTCGCCCTTGGCACGCCGTTCCCGGTAGGCGGCCATGCTTTCGATCTCGTGCTCGGCGAACATCTTCTCCCTGTCCGCGAGCAGCGTCTGTACCTCGGCGATCGTGCGGGCGACCCGTTCGGCCTGCAATCTGCCCGCGATCCCGCCGATGTGCGGCAGACCGTCCAAAGCCGACAGTGTGCCGCCACCGAAATCGAGGCAGTAGAACTGCGCCTCGGCG
Source organism: Saccharomonospora sp. NPDC006951 (assembly GCA_040635515.1). Taxonomy (GTDB): domain Bacteria; phylum Actinomycetota; class Actinomycetes; order Mycobacteriales; family Pseudonocardiaceae; genus Prauserella_A. The sequence continues at coordinate 84,052 of JBEYHY010000001.1, forward strand.
GGGGTGTGCGTGAGCGCGATGGCCGAGATCAGCGTGCGCAGCAGATTGCTTTTGCCGGACTGCGGGCCCCCGGCGACGCCGACGTGCCCTCCCGCGCCGGAGAGATCCACGACGTGCAGATCGCGGCTCTGCTCGAACGGTTTGTCCACGACGCCGACCGGTACCACCATGCGGCCGCTGCCTGGCCAGCCCGCCGCCGTCAGCCCGCGCTCGGGGTCGGGCACGAGCGGCGGCAGCAACTGGTCCAGCGTCGGCGGCGCGGCCAGCGGCGGCAGCCACACCTGGTGTGCGGGCGGCCCGAACTCCATCAGCTTGTCCACCGCGACCGACAACACCGACTCGCCGGTCTCGGTGCTTTCGGGAGGCTCGGCGGCCTGGGGCGCGGGGGCCGGCCGCGGTGCCTGAACCGGAAGCTTGCCCGCGCCGAAGGGTACGACCTGCCGCCGTACCTCTTCCTGCCGTTGCTCGCGCGTGCGCCTGCGGTGCGGTCCTGAAACGTAGGCCGCCTTGAACCGGCTCAGCGTCGCCACGTCGCTGCGCAGATAGCCGTTGCCGGGCGCGCTCGGCAATTGGTAGGCATCCGGGACCCCGATCACCGATCTGCTCTCCATCGCGGAGAACGTCCGCAGCCCGATCCGGTAGGACAGGTGGCTTTCCAGCTTGTGCATGCGGCCGTCGTCGATGCGCTGACTGGCAAGCAGCAGGTGGACGCCGAGCGAACGGCCGAGCCTTCCGATCATCACGAACAACTCGCCGAAGTCCGGATTGGACGCCAGCAGCTCGGAGAACTCGTCGACGATCACGAACAATGTCGGCAGCGGTTCGAGCGGGACGCCGGAAAGGCGGGCCTTCTCGTAGTCCAGCAGCGAACTGTAGTTTCCGGCGGCACGCAGGAATTCCTGCCGCCGCACCAGTTCCCCGTGCAGCGCGTCCTGCATCCTCGTCACCAGCGTCGCCTCGTCGGCGAGGTTCGTGATCACCGCGGACACGTGGGGAAGCTGATCGAGACCGAGGAACGTGGCGCCGCCCTTGAAGTCCACGAGCACGAAGTTCAGGATTTCCGAGGAGTGCGTCATCGCCATGCCGAGTACGAGCGTGCGGAGCAGTTCCGACTTTCCCGACCCGGTGGCACCGATCAGCAGGCCGTGCGGGCCCATGCCGCCCTGCGCGGACTCCTTGATGTCCAGTTCGATCGGCGCGCCGTTCTCCGTGATGCCGAGCGGAATGCGGAACCGGTCGCGCGTCAGCCCGTTGCGCGAGTGCGCGGCGGGGTCCCAGTTGTCGAGGTCGCTGACACCGAGCAGTTGCGGCAGTTCGAAGTTCGCGACCATCGGTTCCGCGACGTCGGTGGTGCCGCCGAGCCGATAGGGGGAGATGGTCCGTGCGAGCGTCGCCACCCTCGGCGTGCTCAGCAGATCGGGGGTGCACAGTGCGGTGCGTACTTCCTTGCCGGTGCGGTCGGTACGCACCATGTCGACCTGTTCCTCACCGACATCGAGGCGCAGTGTCGTCCTGCCCGCGGCGTTTCCCAGCGCGCCGGACACGTCGAGCACCACCGAGTTCCGGTAGCCGGTGCCCGCCAGCCGCGATTCCGCGGGGACCTCGACACCGTCGAGGACGATCACGACGTAGGGCTCGTCGGAGCTGGGCGAGGCGGCAGCCTCGAACCGGCCCCGCTCGCCGAGTTCGGCGTCGAGCAGCTCGGTGAGCGCGTCCACCCCGTCGGCGAGCAGCCTCGCCTGGCCCGCGCCGTCCTGCTCGACCGGATGCTGGGCGTGTGGCAGCCATTTCACCCAGTCCCAGTCGCGAACCCGGTCCGGTGCCGTGCACACCGCGATCCGTAAATCCTCCGGCGCGTGGAAGGTGACGAGCTGGGAGAGCATCGCCCTGCTCACGCCGCGAATGGCTTCCCCGTCGCCGAAGAACCGGACCTTCGCGAACCCGCGCAGGAACAATGACGTCGGCAGGTTGGGAACAGTGCCGTGGGCGTTGATGAACCGGCGCAGCGCCCTCGCGGACAGCGGTTCGAGGTCGGCGATCGGCTTGGTGGCGAGCGGCGTCATCCTCACCGCGAGGCGCTGGGCACCGGTGCCGATGCGGACCTCGGCGAAGTCGCCGTGCGTCGCACGGCGTTCCCACAGCCGCCCGCTCATCGCAACCGACCACAGCCCGCCGGGATCGGGATGCCGCCACGACAAGGACTCCCGCTGCTTGGCCGCCGCCGACTTGACCTGGGTCCTGACCTGGCCGAGGTAGCGCAGATAGTCGCGGCGCTCGCCGCGCATCTTGCCCCTGCGTTCCGTGCCGCCCCTTGCCATCTGGACGACGAACATCAGCAACGCCATCAGCATCATGACGCCGAACATGGTCATGCCCAGCGCCGGGTTCCTCGGCGCGATGAAGATCAGCATGAACACGCCGCCGCCCATCATCATGGGAAGCATCATCATCGCGGAAAGGAAGTCCCTTCCCACGGTTTCCGGCAGGGAGGGCGGTTCCTGTAACGAGAGCTCGCCGCTCGGCATCTCCGGCGGTTTCTCCCGGTTCGGCCTGCGAAACAGTGTCGTCGTCATCGCGGTCGGCTCCTCGCTGCTGGTGCCCGTTCCGATGGGTACACGGCCGCGTGGTGCCGATGCGTTCACTCGATGATCGAAACTCCCGGCGACTGAACCCCCGGCGACGGCGGCGCCGTGGGAGGGGCATGGCGGTGACGAACTCGAACGCTCCCTCGGCGAACCAGGCCGCTTCCCCTGCAGGCGGTTCAGGGGAAATGTGCAGGCTCACCATCTGCGGGCCGAACTCCCGCGTCGAACTGGCCGTACCGGCTCACGTACCGATCGCCGATCTGATGCCGACGGTGCTCGGGTACCTCGACCCCGCGCTCGCGACCACCGGCCTCGGGCACGGCGGCTGGGTGTTGCAGCGGCTCGGCGGTGAGGTGCTCGACGAGGACCACGGCACGGCGGCGGCGGGGCTCTACGACGGTGACGTGCTGCACCTGCGGCCCCGCGACGACCAGTTGCCGCTCGCCGACTTCGACGACCTCGTCGACGGAATCCACACCGGACTGTCGGGGCGGCCGGACAGTTGGCGGCCTGAGCTGACCCGCCGCTTGTGCGTCGGTCTCGCCGGACTGTTCGGGCTGCTGGCCGTACTGGTCGCCACGTTCGCCGCCGAGGGAACCATCACCGCGATCGGTTCGCTCTGCGTCGGCGTCGCGCTGATCGCGGGTGGTGCGGTGATGGTGCGGGTACTCGACGACAAGCCGAGTGGGCTCACGCTCGGTGGGGCGGGTGTCGCCGCGGTCGGCGTCGCGGGCCTCGCGATGCCCGCCGGCTCCGCCGGTCCCTCGGCCTGGCTTTCCGCAGCCGGGGTGCTCGCGGCGGCGGTGGCCGTCGCTGCGGCCGCGACGGGTGCGAGGGCCGCGCTCGGCGTGGCACAGGCCGCGTTTCTCGCGGTCGCTTGCGGCGCCGTGCTGACGGCGCTGGGTTGCGTGCTCGGGTTGCTGCTCGGACTCGGCTCGCAGGGCACGGCGGCGGTACTCATGGCGATGGTGCTCGCCGTGACCAGGGCAGCGCCGCAGCTCGCGACGTGGCTCGCGGGGCTGTCCGCCGAACCGGTCCCCATCACGCCCGGTGAGTTCCAGAAGGGACTGGAACCCTTGCCGAGCAAGGATGTCCTCGAACGAGCGGCGCGAGCGGACGTGCACCTGACCGCGTTCATGGTCGTGCTCGGCGCCGTGAGTACCGCGGCGTTGCTCGTCGTGTCGGCGACGCTGGAGTGGGACACCATGACGCTGACTCTCGTCGTCGCCGCGTTGCTGTTGCTGCAATCCCGCGAGCTGAACGGGACGTGGCACCGGCTCGCGGCGCTCGTTCCCGCGTGCGCGGCACTGACGTCCGTGTTGCTGCACTGGGCGCTCGGCCTGCCGTTGCTCGGCCAAGCGTGTGTGCTGGTGGGGCTGCTCGGCCTCGCGGGCAACGCCGTCGCTGGCGCGCACGTGCTGCCGGGCCGCAGGCTCGTGCCCAAGTGGGGCCGGATCGGCGACTTTTTGCACTGGGTGTGCTCGCTGGCCGTGCTGGCCCTCGTACTCACCATCACCGGCTTCTACGGCTGGGTCGCTTCCTGGCTGTGAACCATTTCCGGCGCGGCGACCGTGTGCTGATAAGGAAAGGAGGGCGCACATGTACGGCAGGCGTGAGCAGGCCGAAGCTCATTCGTTTCTGGTCGGGCGGATCCTCGCGGCGGTGCTGCGAACCGATCCGGACGCGCCCGTTCGCCCGCTGCGGCGCACCACCACCGGTCTCGCGGCCGGTCTGGCGGTCGCCGTGCTCGCCGGAGGCATCGTGCTGGCGGTCTCGTTCCTCACCGGCAAGGGCGGCGACGCCTGGCGGGACGAGCCGGGCACGCTCGTCGTCGACGAGGATTCCGGCAACAGGTATCTGCTCGTCGAAGGCAGGCTGCGGCCCGTGCTCAACTACGCCTCGGCGAGACTGCTCGCCGAGGGCAACCCTCCGATCGCGACGGTCAACGCCGAGGACCTCGCCGACTTCCCGAAAGGCGCGCCGATCGGGATCGCGGGCGCACCGGACGCGCTGCCCTCGCCGGACGCGGGCGCTCAGCCGTGGACGGTGTGCGCCGGGGTCGGCGAGGGAGAATCGACCGTCGCCGCGAGCGTCGGCACGCCGGTGGGCGTCACGCCGCTCGCCGAGGACGAGGCGGCTCTCGTGCGAACGGGGAAACAGCTCTACCTCGCCTGGAACGGCGGCAAACTGCGCGTCACCGAGGACTGGGTGCCCAGAGCGCTCGGCATGGACCCGGCCAGGGCCGTCGCGGTGGATTCCGCGTGGCTCAACACCCTGCCCTCCGGTCCCGACATCGGTTCGCCACCGGTCGAGCACGGCGGCCCCGGCCCCGAGATCGCGGGCGCGCCGACCGAACTCGGCCAGCTGGTCACCGCGCCCGACGCGGTCGGCGACACGACGTTCGTCGTCGCGCGGGGAGGGTTGATGCCGGTGTCACCATTCGTCGCGACGCTCATCGGCGCCGACCCCGGTCTGTCGCTGCCACCGACCATCACCCTCACTCCGGCGGAGCTGGCCACCCAGCAGGTGACACCGGCTCCGGTGTGGCAGGCGGAACTGCCGGGGAAGCCGCCTTCGGCGCTCGACTCCGAAACGCGGATGCCGTGTGTCCGCTGGGAAAACGACCGGGCGATCCTCGCCACGACCGGCAACCTCGACGGCTCGACGGCGAGCAGCGACCCCGAGGGAGTCACCCGCGACGGGCGGGTCGCCGACCTCGTCGACGTGACCCCCGGCGCGGGCATGATCGCCCGCACCCGCCCCGCCCCCGGCGTGCCGGGAGCCGGTGTCTACCTGATTACCGAAGCGGGCGCGAAGTTCCCCGTCGCCGACGCGGAAGCCGCCGAGGCACTCGGGTTCTCCGTCGAAGGTGCCGCGCTGGTTCCGGCGGAGCTGCTGGCTCTGCTGCCGACCGGCCCGGTGCTCGACATTCCGGAACCGTCCGGGAAGCGCGTTGTGCAACCCAACCAAGGAGGAAAGTAATGAGCAGGTCCGGTTACGACGACGCATTGCTGACGCAGGTCATCGGCGCCACAGACACCGCGCTCGGCGAGATGCAGCAACTCAATTCGATGGTGCAGGGCCTTGCCGCGCAGTTGCCCGCGGTCAACAACTCCACGTCGGGAAAGAAACTGGCAGGGCTGCTCGGCGAGTGGAGTGGCGACTACAACACGATTCTTACCCAGCTCGGGGAGCTCAACTCCAAGGCACAGGGCCTGTTGCAGCTCAACCGCAGCACCGAGGCCGACACAAGCGGTATGGCCGGCTGACCTCCGATTCGATCACTCCTGAAAGGGGAACCCGCACATGGTCATGTTCGACGTCAACCACGACGGATACCTGGACCTCAACGAGCAGCTCTACCGCGCTGTCCATCAGCTCGGCGAAGTCCTTGAGCGGCTCAACGACCGGCTGCGCAGCATCCCGGAGGCCACCTGGGGGACGGCACAGCCGATCTGGCTGGAGAACCAGAATCAATGGAACGGCGCCTACCAGCGGATGACCCAGGACATCAACGCCCAGGCGGTGTCATCGGTCAACATCCACGAGATCTTCAAGGGCGGCGACCTGCAGGGTGGCCGGATCTTCCTCGGCTGAGCGCTCCTGGCGGCATCGGCAGTCCTCAGTAGACGGCCCGGAGGGACGGGCCACGGTGGAAGGAGAGTGTGGTGGAGGAGACGGAGCAGGACCGGGTCTTGCCGGCCAGGCGGCAGTTCAGTGACGCGCCCGGTGTGACTCCGGGGACCGCGATTCCGCCCATGGGGATGCGGATGCCGCCGGGTGAGCCGGGTGAGCCGGGTGAGCCCGCGGGTTTCGGGGAGCGGGTGCGCGTCGAACCGGCGAACGCTCCCGGGGAGCCCGCGGAGTTCGGTTCACCCTCGGAACCGGTGTTGCTTCCGCGAGAAGACTTCGTCCGGCTTGAGCCGATGATCGCGCGGGAGCACGTCAAAGCGGTGCAACCGCTGGAACCGGTGGTGACGCAGGTGCCGGAAGGCCAGTTCCCGCCACCGGCCCCCGGCCTCAGGATCGGTACCCGCCAGCAGGGGGAGCTCCTGCCCGCACTGGAACCGAGGCAGTACACCCACGGGGAGAAGCCCTCCGGTGAGCATTGCTGCCCGTGCTGCGGGAGCGTCCACGACGGCCCGGTGTCCGAACGTCTCGTTCCACAGCACGAGGGAGTGCCCTCGGGCAGGTACGTCGACGAACACGGCGAGATCGTGCCGGCTCCCGGGGAGGAGACGGAGGGGCAAGTCACCGACCCCGGGTTTCGGGAGCGGCTCGTTCCAGGTGAGCCCGCGCCGGGGGAGAACACCGAGGGTGAGGTCACCCAGCCCCGGTTCCGGGAGCGGCTGGAACCTTTTGTGCCCGCGCCGGGCGAGGACACCGAGGGTGAGGTCACCGAACCCGAGGAGTACGAGGGTGAGTGCGCGTGCTGCGGCGAGCGGCATCCCGGAGCCGTCGACCCGCGTACGCTGGATGGTTCCCGGCCCGCGCGGGACGAGTTCGTCAGGTCCCAGCAGCCGTTTGCTCCCATGGGGGCACTGCCGGCGGAACAGCACCAGGGCGAGGAGCCGCTTGGGCAGGAGCCGGTTCCGCTCCAGCCCGCGCAGCTCTGGGAGAAGCCGGAGGCCATTCCAGGGCAGCCCGCCTCCGAGGGGGAGGAACCGCTCGGACAGCGGTTCGCGGTGCAGGCTCCGCTCATCCAGCCGCGGCAGCCACCCGTGCAATCGGTTCCGGCACAGTCGTGGGCGCCGCCGGTGTCCCACGCGCCACAACCCGAACCGGCGCCCGAGCCGGAACCCGAACCCGAGCCCGAGCCGACGCCCTCGGAAAACACCCAGGGCAATGGCGATGGCAATAGCAATGGCAATGGCAAGGGAGACGGGGACGGCAATGGTAAAGGCGACGGTGGCGGCAAAGGCGACGGTGGCGATTCGTCCGGTTCGGGTTCGGGCTCGGGCGGCGCGCCCAAGGACGGCAACGTCGGCCCCGACCCGAACATCACGTTCGACGAGGCCTCCTACAACCAGTTGATCGGCGAGATCGACAACATCCAGAGTTCCCTGCGCAACGCCACTCATCTCGACCTGACGTACCTGGACGAGGACTTCTATCTGCAGCCACGCAACCAGAAGTGGATCCGCGCGCAGGACCTCAACAGCAGGGGCACGGCGTTCGGAACCTCGCTCGACACGGTGAACACCGACCTGCGGAGCCAGTTGTCGACCTTTCACCAGGCGCTGGAACAGGCCAAGGTCGTCTTCAAGGATGCCGACGACCTCGCCGCGTACGACGCGTCCACGTTCACGTCGGAGTATCCCGGGTTCACCGGCGGCGGCGCCTGACCGGGAAGGGAGCGGAGATCAGTCATGACGACACCCGAAGGCACCGGGCCGAGTAAGCCGCCCGAGGTCGGCGAGGACACCTCGAACGTCAAGTTCGACCAGGCGGTGTACGCCACCACCGGACTGGGGGCCGACATCCATGTCCCGGTGAACAACGGCGGAGGCGAACAGGGCTGGTTCAAATCCGATGGCACCGTGACCGCCGGTGCCGATCAGGAGAGCGACAGCCAGACCGCCGGCGACGCGTACAGCTACCACGCCTGGGAAAAGTGGTACATCTCCGTCTACAAAGATCAGACCAAAGTGGACGCGTGGACCACGGCGCTCGACGAGATCGACGACGTCGTGGACCGGATGAAGGACGGCAAAGCCGAGCTGATGGACGTCGGCAAGCTCTGGGACGCCAAGGCCGCCGTCGATCACTACGTGAACTGGCTCAACACCAACCACGAGACCCTCCAGAACTGGTCGCAGAAACTCAACAGTGACGACTCGGCGTTCAAGGGCAAGGCGGCCTACGCGATCAGGCAGAACCTGGTGAAGTTCGCCAATACCCTTGACAATGTCCGTACTCAGATCGTGGAGGAGCGCGCGACGTCGCAGGGGCTGGCCGACATCGCGGACGCGCTCAGCCGCTTCGCCAAGGGCATGGCGGATGCCTGGCATCAGTATTCGGCCGGGCTGCGCACGGTTCTGCAGGACACGATGAGCGCGGTGATCGAAAACGTCCGGCGCTACATCCGAGGCATGGGCCTTGTGCACGGGACTCCGAACTACGCGCTCGACATCCTGTCGAACAAGCACACCCGCGATCCCGCCGTGGCCTACATCGAGGAAACCGTCAAGAACTACTCGTCGTCGGCGAACAGCGCGCCGGTGTTCACCGAGAAGCTGCTGCTGGGAATTCAGATCGGCGCGGAGGTCACCGGGACGAACACCTTCGCGCCGGGACCGCTTCCTTCCGGTTTCCCCGAGATCAGCGGCCCGCTGGACAGCCCCGCCACGTGGGGCACCATCAACAAGAACATCTCGGACCACGTGCTCGGCAAGATGAAGCCGCTCGACGAGCGGGCCGCCGAGCTCATGACCGAGCTCGATACCGCCTACCAGCGGTCCAAGGGGCCGCTTGAGGACATCGTCGCCCCGACCACACTGCCGCCGCCGGGAGGAGGGGGCAACAACGGGCTCGGCGGTGACAATCCGTTCGGTGACGACAACGGTCTTGACGAGGACGACATCCGCGATCTGTTCGGCGGCGGGCACGACAACGGGGACAACGGTGGCGGTGGCAACGACAACGGCGGTCTGAACGAGGACGACATCCGCGACCTCTTCGGCGGTGGGGACAACGGGGACAACAACGGCGGCGGCAACGACAACCCGTTCGGCGACAACAACGGCACCGGCGGCGACAACCCGTTCGGTAGTGGTGGGGACAATCCCTTCGGGGACAACAATGCCACCGGTGGCGACAATTCCTTCGGCGGTGGGGACAACCCCTTCGATAGTGACAATCCGTTCGGCGCCGGCGGGGACAACCCGTTCGGCAATGGTGGCGGCAACTCCTTCGGAGGGGACAACGCCTTCGGTGGTGGAGAGAATCCGTTCGGAAGCGACAACTCGTTCGGCAACGGTATGGTTCCGCCCGGTGGTTTCCTGCCGCCCGGAGGATTCGGCGGGTCGAACGGATTGCCGAACAGCAACCGGTTCGGCAATCAGAGCCCGCCTGCCGGGTCCGACGGCAACGCGTTCAACGGTGACGGGTTCGGCAACAACTGGCCCGACTTCCCCCAGCAGCAGGACGGCGACCAGAATCTGCGGGATCTGTTCGAGAACCTGCCCGGTGACAACAACCAGAATCAGCCGGGCGACAACAATCAGAACCTGCCGGGGGACAACTTCCCCGTCGACAACCCCGATTCGCGGGGTGAGGACAACCTGAACCTGCCGGAGTTGCCGGAGTTCGGCAACGGGGACTCCAACTCGGCTGGTGGCAAGGACATGCCGAACTTCGAGGATCTTCCCGGAAGCGGAGCCTCGAATGCCGCCGGAGGACAGGACGTGCCCGACTTCTCCGGCGGTCCCGGATCGGAGTTCCCAGGCGGAAGCCAGGACTCGCCAGATCTCGGTGGCAACACGGGCACCACCTTCGGCGGCGAGGGCTGGTCGGACTGGTCGGGGCAGGACCAGGGTGGCGGCGGGAACAACACGGCGTTCAACCCCGGCGGGCAGAACGGCCGAGGCATGCCCATGATGCCCCCGATGATGCCGCCGATGAGTGGAAACCAGGGCGACAGCAAGGAACGCGAACGGCAGACCTGGCTTTCGGAGGACGACAAGATCTGGGGGACCGAGGCCTTGGCTGGCAACGGCATCGTCGGACTGCCCGGCGATGTCGCCAGTGAGACCGACGAGCCGCTCGCCCCGACCCACGTGCACGTCGGCGCCGCGCAGCGTGCCAAGCCGGTTGACCGGAAGCCCGAGCAGGAGGCCGCGCAGCAGGTAGAGCAGACCGCGAACGGTTAGGAGCCGAGATGTTTTCCCCTCTGCACAACGAGATCGACGAGGCGATGCGGGAGATGCGCGCCAAACAGGAAGAACTGACCGGTGCGTTCGACAAGCTCCGTGAGGTCACGGCCACCGCGGCGTCGAAGGACCGCGCGATACAAGCCACTGTGGACAGTCAGGGCAAGCTGACGGACCTGACGCTGAGCGGCAAACGCTGGCGGGACATGGCTCCGAAGGAACTCGGCGCGAAGATCGTCGAGGTGGTGACCGACGCCCAAGACCAGGCGGCCGCCGCCACCGCATCGGCCATGGCGGGTTTCCTGCCGGAGGGTCTCGACCTCGACCGGTTGCGGGAGTCGGGCCCCGACCTGGCCGCGATGTTCGACGACGCGCTCAAGGACGAGGGGACGTGGCGGCGATGAGTGACCGGCTGTATGTCGACGTCAACGTTCTGAACCAGGGGGGACTGACGCTCGACCAGTGGTCCGACCTGGCGAGGAACATCACCCGGCGGGTACGGACGGCGACCGAGCGGTACGGCGACGCGGGCGGCACCGGCGAGATGGGTGAGCAGTTCGACCAGAACTACAAACCCGGGGAGTGGAAGGCGCTCGAATTCCTGACCCTGCTTGAAAAGGGGGTCGGTGGTCTATCGGAGAGCACGCTGGTCGTGGCCAAGAACTTCGAAAGGTCCAACGACGACGCCGACGGCGCGACCCCGCACGAATAGGCGATTCGCATGGCGATGATGGTCAGCCCCGAAGTGGCGAAGCTGTTCCAGGTGCTCACCGGCGAGGAGTGGCCGGACGCCAACGAGGACAAGCTTCGCGCGCTCGCGGCGGAGTGGCAGGGCTCCGCCGAGGATCTTGCCGATCTGGCGGTGGGCCTGCGTGGCGCCGTCGACGGCATCAGGTCGAACTTCGAGGGCGAGGCGGCTCGGGCCTTCATCGAGCGGGTGAGCCCTTTCATCGAGGGTGACCGGCTCATCGACGCGGCGGCGGAACTGTTCCAGGGACTCGGCGACTATCTCGTCGACCTGGCGCTCGACGTCGAGTACATGAAGCTCGTCATCATCAACTCGCTGATCGCCCTTCTGGTCGAGATCGCGCTGGCGATCAAACTCGCCCCGTTCACGGGTGGCGCTTCGATGTCGTGGCTGGCGGCCCGCATTCCCATCGTGCGGTTCTTCGTCAACACCGTGCTGCGCAAGGTCATCACCGAGATCGTCAAGCTCGCCGTCTACAGCATCGCCTTCCAGCTGCTCGTCGACGTCGCGGCCCAGGTCACCCAGTACGGCATGGGCACGAGGGACGAGTGGAACACCGATCACACGAAGAACGCGGCCGCCGTCGGCGCGATGGGTGCCGCGCTGGCCCCGCTTGCCGGTGGTCTCGGCGCGATCGTCGGCAGTGGTCTCAACAAGATGCTCAACACGGCGTTCGCCAAGCGTTTCGGTGACGACTGGGCCAAGGGCGCGGTGAACAACATCACCGAGATCGGAACCGAGTCCTTCCACGAGGTTTTCACCGAGGCGCTGTACAAGTACGCGACGGAAGGCGAGTTCGAGCTGAACCCGTACGCGGCGACGGCGGGTGCGTTCTCGGGGCTGGCAGGGGTCACTGGCGGTGCGCTGGGCGGCTTGCTGGAGAAGTACCTCGGTGGTTCAGGGAGATCGGGTGGTTCGGGCTCTCGCGGTGAGGGCGACCTCTCCGGCGGTCCCGCGCCCGAGCAGGCGGGCTCCGGCGGCAACGGTCTGGGGAATGGGACGGGCAACGGGACAGGCAGCGGGACAGGCAACGCGGTAGGCGGCAACGGCTCCAGTGACAACGGCCCTGGCAACAACGGCACCGGCGGAAACGGTTCCGGGAACAGCGGCCCAGCGAACGGCGGCCTCGGCAACGGCGGCCCAGCGAACGGCGGCCTCGGGAACGGCGGCCTTGGCAACGGGCCGGGCGGCAACGGCCCCGTCGGCTCCAACGGTTCAGCCGACCCTGTCGGATCCGGCGAATCCTTGGGGAGCAACGACTTCCGGCCGGGACCGAATCCCTCGCAGGGCAACGCTCCCCAGGGCGGTGCCGACGGCTCAACCGGCGACAACCCCGTGGGCAACACTCCGGCAGGTAACAACCAAACGACACCGTCGACCGTGCCGCCGGTCGTCGCGCCGAACAGCCCGGAACAGGTGTTCACCCCTCCCGTCGGTGAGCAACCCTCAGCGGTCCCGGGCCCGGCGGTGACCTCGCCCGCCGGACCGGACGGTGTCCTCACCCCGGACGCGAGCGATCAGCCTGCCCCGCCGACAGCTACGGGCGGCCACGACCCGGCTCCGATGCCCGAGGGCAGCGGTCCCGGCGGTCACCAGCCGCCGGTCGCCGATGCCGGCGGCACCGGCACCAACGACAACGGCACCAACGGCACCAAGGACAGCAACGGCGCGGCGCCGGACGTCCACCAGGCTCAGCCCCCGGCAGGCGGCCACAGCGGTTCGAACCCGAATGCCATGCCGCCCGGCCCCGCCGACACCCCGGGCTCCGTGCCGGAGCACGGTGGCCAGAACCAGAACTCCCCGGCCCCGCCCGTTTCGAGGGGGCCGAACGACGCTCCCTCACTGCCCGGGCCCGAATCGCAGCAGTCCCCGGCGCCCGCTCCTGCCCAACCCGACTCGCCGCAGGCGGCTCCGCCACGCGGCGAACAGGTCGCCCAGAACGACGGTGGCCAGCCCGCGCCGCCGGTGACCGGTTCGAACAACACCGTCGGCGGCCAGCCCGCGCCGAATCCGGTCACTTCGCCGGTCACACAGTCGCCGAACAACCCGGCCTCGAACCACCCCGCAACCCCGAACAGCCCCGCCCCGAACCCGCCCGGCAACAACCCGGCCAGGCCCTCGACCCCGCTGCCGAGCACCTCCGGAGGCAAGGGCCGCAAACCCGCCACCGGGGCGAAGGGCTCGAAGGACACGACGGGAAGCACACCGCTGACCACCTCCGCGACCGAAGCACCGGTCATGCCCGGCTCCTCGAAGCAGGCTCCGGAGTCGCGGGAAGCCGTCGTCGGCGGCCCCGATTCCGGATTCCACACCGACTCGGTGGGCGCGCCCTTCGAATCGGCCTACTCGCCGAACCCCGCACCCCCGATACCCGCGCCCCCGGCCAACCCGAACCCGAACCAGGGCTCGGGAAAGCGGTCGAGGGACACGTTCGAGTCTCAGGACGGGCCTTCGACGTTCTTCGAACCGCCGGGTGTTCGCGAGCGGCCCGCGACGCTGAATCCGGCCTCCGGCAAGGACACCGCGGCGTTGCGGGAGGTTGTCGCGCCCGGTCAGTCCTACGTCGACCCCGCACTGTGGGTCGGTCTGGTACGCGGTTCGCGGCCTGACCAGAACTTCGCGGACTGCGTCGCCTGCAGCGTCGCCGGTTTCCTGACCTGGGACGGCAGGCCGGAGGTCGCGGGCAGCCTGCCGGGTGGCCCGCCACGGGGCGCGACGACGTGGGCGGCGGAGCGGCTGAACAGCCCATGGGAGCAGACCGGCCATGGCAAGGACTCGTTCACCGAGGTCGCCGACAGGGTCAGGAAGGGAGGGCACGGCTCGGCCGCCGTCGTCGTCGGGTTTCCTCCGCAAGGGGTGCGCAGGCCCGGGCATTCGTGGCTGGTCGTGAATCACCTCGGTGACGTGCGGTTGCTCGACCCGCAGCAGGGGACGAACGACCGGTTCTCCGACACCGTTCTGCCGGATCTCGGCAGGGTGGACGCCATCGTCAAGCCGGTCACCGAGCGGGATCCGGCAGCCGAGGCGGCGTTCCGCGAGTTCATCGACCTGAACCAGGTGGACCTCGACCCGAAGCCCGGTACGAGCCTGACCATGGCGCGGGACTACTACCAGCGGCTGGCGACCTCGACGTTCGACCATCCGGTCGACGGCAGGTTGCCGATTCCGACCCAGCATCCCGAGGACGGCTGCTACATCCGGGCCCATCATTGGTCCGAGATGCTCAAGGACTGGGGCGCGGATGTCCGCAAGGTGTTTGTCGGGCGCCCGCCTCCCGGCCTGTGGACCCAGTCGAACTTCGCGCTCGGCGCCACCAACTCCACGCCGCAGCCGATCAACTGGAGTTACCACGTCGCCCCGCTGATCAGCATCGATCCGCAGAACGGCAACGGTCCCGAGTGGGTCGTGCTCGATCCCGCGATGAACCACGGTGTGCTGCCACTGCGGGACTGGCTGACCCTCGCCGGAGCCGACGGCGGGTTCGACGAGCGCGATCTGAGTCAGGCGCGCCCGCATCCCGACGCCTACGAGGGGCCGCTCGCCCAGGGCGAGACCAAGGTGATGGTCACGGAGGACCACGCGATCTTCCCGCCGTGGCTCGACGTGACCTTCCCTGATTCGCTGGCCTCGGCGGAAAACATGATGCTGGAGTTTCAGGACATCCTCCGCAACTACGGCAACGAGGCGACAGGACGCCAGGAGTTCCGGCAGTGGCACGAATCGCTGCCACCGATCGCCCAAGGCAACTTCGACTTCCTCAACATGTGGCTCGATCCGGGCGGGCGAAGGGATTTCCAGGACTGGTTCATGAGTCTCACTCCCGGCGAGCGGGCGGGATTCACCAACGACCTCGGCAACCCGAATTCCACAGTGGACACACTGGTGCCTTCGTGGGACAACAGGACCGAGGCGGCGAGGCGACTTCTCGGCAACGCGGACGAGGCAGGCCGCGCCGCCGCACGCGAATGGGCGGAGAACAACGTTTCGAGCCACCACGACACCGTTTTCTCCGATCCGGGTCTCATTCAGGGGATCAAGGACGTACTGGCCTACCGCTACCACGCCGACGGTGCCTACGGTGCGATCGCGGCGTCGGTGAGCCTCGGGACCGAGTACGGCACCCTCCTGCCCCTCGGCGCGGGCGGGCAGGGGCCCTACGGCGGATTCGACCTCAACGAGTTCCTGACCTTCCCCGACACCCTCCCCGGCGCCGGACAGAACGGTGACTTCCACACCGATTCCGTCGGGGCACCCATCGAGCCGGACGGACCCGTTCCCGGCGCCGAGCGGACCCTTGCCGAAGTCACGCGAGCGAGGGACGACATCGAGGCCGCCTACGGCAAGGCGTGGAACTCTCACCAGACCGCGCAACAGCACCTGCGTGCGGCGGAGGGGTCGGCGAGGGACGCCGAAGGCGCGGTGATCGGAACCCAGCAAGCGCAGGATCGTGCCGATCAGCGGGTGCGGCAGGCGCAAGCGCGGTTCGACGAGCTCGCCGCACAGCACAACCTGCGATCGACGGCGCGCGACGACTTCGCGAGGAACAATCCGGATCTCGCCGTCCGGATCATCAGAGCACAGGAGGCCGCGGAAGACGCGCGAGCCGATCTCGCCTCGGCGACGAGCAACCAGGACCGGCTGGATGCCGAGGTCCGGCATCGGGCTGAGGCCCTGCGGCGGCTCAATGCCCTGCAACACCAGCTGAGCGTCCTCGACGATCAGCGAGCGGCCGCGGAGGCGGCAGCCGGTACCGCGAGGCAAACCCTCGACCAGGTGCGTGCGGACGCCGCAGTGATCAACGCGTCCAC
The DNA here is from genome assembly GCA_040635515.1 of Saccharomonospora sp. NPDC006951. GTDB lineage: Bacteria > Actinomycetota > Actinomycetes > Mycobacteriales > Pseudonocardiaceae > Prauserella_A. The sequence continues at coordinate 100,064 of JBEYHY010000001.1, forward strand.
CCGTGCGGCCGTCACGGCGAACGACAACGCCACGCGGGCAGTGGCCGACGCGCGGGCCGCGGTGGAAACCGCGGCAAGGGAACTCGAAGCGGTGGCGGCGAACCGGCCGGTCGCGAGCGAACTTGCCGGAAACGCGCAGAACTCGCTGACCGGGGTCAAGAACGCGGCCGACGCCGTGAACACGGCCGTCGGCGAGGTGAACGACCACAACGCGCGGATCGGCCAAGCCACGGCGGAAGCCGCCGAGTTCGGGAACCGGCGCGATCAGCACTCTGCGCAACTGGGGCGGATCGACCGGCGGCTTGAGTGGATCGGGCAACGGCTGGACACGCTGCCGGATCAGCGCGCCGGAACGGAACGGCAGGACCTCCAGACGGAGCGGGCGAACCTGCGTGGCGAGCGCGAGCGGGTGGCCGGTCAGCGCGACGAGGCAGAGGCGAACAGGGATGCGGCCCAGACAAGGGCCGACGAGCTGGCCGGGGACACAGGGCCCCGCGACCGGCACGACACCGCGCTGCGGAACCTCGGTGACAGCCTCGGCGGCCTCGACGGCGCACTGACCGAAATCCGGGCCGTCGAGACCCGGTCGAACACGCACGGGGACGCCGCGAACACCGCGGCACAAGAAGCACGGCGCGCCAAGGACAGCGCGGAGGAGGCGGCCAAGCAGGGCAAGGTCGAACGCGGCCTCACCGTGCTTTCCGGCCTCCCGCCGCACTCGCGGATCATCATCGAGACGCTCGGTTCACCGGATGCGCTCGCCGACGCGCTCGCCGGAGTCACGGGGTACGACCGCGACGCCATCGCCGCGTGGCTCGGTGACCTGGGAACCGAGGGACTGGCGAACGCGCTCAACACGGGCAGGTTGCCGCTCGTCGCGCCGGACGGCGCGACGATCGAGGTCGCCGTCCACGCCGACCTGCACCGGCCGGACGACACCGCGACGGCGCCGAGGCACAGGGAACCGTCCTCGGTCAGGAAAGAAGCCGCCGAGGAGGTCTCGGCGCCGCTGAACGAGTCGACCACGTCGAGCGTTCCCGTGCGCATCCCGCTGATGTTCGTCTCGCCGTTCGACGCCGTCGGCGGCGCGATGAGGCCGATGGTGTACGCGGGTGCGCGCATGAAACGGTCGCAGGGATTCGACTCGACGACGACGTCCAGCACGAGTACCGGCACGGAGCAGACCCTCCACGTCCCCGCGACCATGTCCGTCACCGTGGCGGTGCCAGGCCGAGCACCGAGGGTGGCAACGGTGGCCGCCGGACTGCGGCTGCCCGACATCACTCCCGGCACCGCCCCCGCCGGCCCCGTGCCGAGTAGTGCGTTCGGGGGTGAACTCAAGCCGGCGCCGGTACCGGTGCCGATCGCGTTCACCGGCAAGCTCGGCACGTCGGCCGAGGCCTCGGAAAAGCTCACGGCGCAGTTGCTCGCGCCGCTGGGGAATCCGCTGCCCGCCACGGTGTCCTTCAACGGCAACGACGTCCCGATCACCCCGGCGGGAAATCCGTCGATCACCTACGCCGGTACCACCGCCGTCGACCACACCACGGGCACGAGTCACGGCAACGGCTCGTCGGTCACGCGTGGCGGCGACGCGATCTTCGGTGCCGGGCTCTACGGCGGGCTCAAGGGCTGGTTCGCGGGCCTGTTCACCGACTTCACCACCGGGGTCACCGACGGGACCAGCCCCGCGAACGAGAAGTCGGTCAGCCGCACCGGCAACGACACCGAACTGGTGTACACAGTGGACCGGAGCATCCGAGTCGGAGAAGGGGACGACGCCGTACAGGGCACCGTGTCGAGCAGCGTTCAGGTTCCGGTGCCGCTGGCTCGCTCGCTCGGCCTTCCGCTGCCGCCGCACCTCGACGGCGCCGAGGCTAACCCCGATCACGGTCAGCCTTACGTCTTCGGAAGGGACAGCATCAACGAGGTCAAGTCCGGTGCGATCATCGACTTCCTCTCGGACAAGCTCGTGAAGATCGAAAGCGCCGGAAGGGAACCGGACCCCGCCGGCCGCGAGGCCGTCGCGAAGCGGTTCGGCTCGGAATCCGGTGCGCGGGACGCGATCTACAACGCGCTGCACGGTGGCGAGCAGCTCACCTGGTACCGGGACGGCCGCGTCCATACCGCCGTCGTCTACGCGAAGCCGGTCGCGCCGGAGAGCACGGCTCCTTCCGGTAAGACGGGCATGGGCACCGAAGACGGCAACGCGGAACAGTTCCGCCGCACCTACGAAGGGAAACGCACGTTCCAGGGCGGCGTCGGTGGTGCCTTTCAGCCGACGGGCAAGGACACCCCGGATCCGGCAGCCCCGAAGACGACCCCGGAAGCGGGAAACCCCCAGCCGTACCAGGGAGGGCCCACCATCTCCTCCGGCGCGCCGAGGGCGGGGCTCACGTTCGGCGGGGAAGCCGGTACCGCCAACAAGTCCGGTTACACGGGCAAGGACGGCAGGGCAGGCAAGTACGACGGCGACATCAGGGACTACGACGGCACCCTCGACTTCGTCGTGGTGCGGAGTGCGAGGAAGACTCCGGGCTGGGCACGCCGGTTCTTCCTCGGCGGCCGGATGCTGTTCGGCGGTGACGCCGCGGGCCGGATCACCCACCCCGGCAAGGCGGACATCGATCAGGCCTTCACCGGAGGAACCGCTTCTCGCCACGTCCACACCGGAAGGGTCGAGAACGCGATCACCGTGTCCACACCGGCGGACAAACTGGCGTGGTCGGCCAAGCCGGTCCCGGCGGGCGGCATGCGTCCAGGCATCTATCTCGGCGCCCCACCCGAGCCCGCGCCGGGCAGCAAGGTGAACCGGGGCAGGGGAAGCGAGTTCGCCACACTGGAGCACCTGCGCATCACCCCGGACACCACCGAGGCCGTCAAGATCGCCCTCGCCAAACGCATCACGCCCGGGGAAGGACCGGGCCAGGTCACGCGCACGCCGCCAGCCCACAGCGGCAACTGGTCCTCACCCGGCCTGCGGGAGTTCGCCGACATCAGGGCCGAGGGCACCACGACCTACCGGTACAAGGAATCCGCGCTGACCGTTCCCGGCAGCACGCCGGGCGACGCGGTGAGCGAATTCATCGGGCAGGTCGGCAGCAGGGGCACGGCGACGCAGGGATTCAGCGGGCAGCAGCACACGACGGGAACGATGTCGCAGCCCGGCAGGCTGACCGACTTCAACGGTGAGCTGAAAGGCGAGGCCACGTTCTACTCGCCGAGGGTGGTTTCCGTGCGGCCGGAGGGAACTCTGCGGCGCAATCAGGCCGGTGACAGCCTGATCGGCTCCACGAAGAGCAGCGGGTTCGGCGTCGACCTGGGGGTGAGCGCCAATGCCATGCCGCGGCGTGAGGGCAGAGCGGGCGCGGCGCTGCGCGGTATCGTCGGCGGTGGCTGGAAAAAGGGGACGTCGGAAACGAACGACCTGACCCCGGGCGGCAAGCAGACCAGCGAGTACAAGGGCCCGACGGCGTTCGTGGTGACCGACGTCCGCTATGCCTTCCAGGCGGACATGAACCTGCGCAACATGTTCACGACCGGAACGTTCGACCCTGTCCAGGTCACCGTCGACGTGCCGGACGGGGCGATCGAGGAGATGCCGGTTGCCGACGCCGCCGATCTGTTCCGGAACATGGGGCTGCCCGTTCCTCCTGAGTTGTCGCAAGCGGTTCAGCGGACCGACGTGACCACTCCGGCGCACACCCTGCTGGGGCAGGCCGATGGCTACGACTCGTTCAGTGACACGGCGGTGGCGCGCTCGGCTCTGAACGATCCGGGGCTCACGGCCGTCACCGGCCGGCTCGCCGAACTCGGTGTCACCGACAAGAACTGGCAGCGGGAGATCCTCGGCCAGATCAGGAAACACCTGAGCACCCCGGCGGGTCACCTGTGGCTGCGCGACGTACTGGCGGGAACCGAAGGCAACGGCGGGCTGATCTCGGTGCCGAACTCCGGCTTCGCGCTTGAGGACGTCGTGGACATCCGGGTCACGGCGAGCCCGAACCCGGACGCGGTGACCGGCGACGGGCAGCGAGCGACGGTTCCCGCAAAGCAGACCAGCGCCGACTACCTCACCTCGGCGAAGCAGATCAAGAACTCCACCACCGTGGCGGGCGCCGCCGCGCTGGAGGCGGGCGTGGTCTACCGGGAGACACCGGCCGTGCCACCGGGAAAGCCCGACGAGAACGGCACGATCCGGCAGTCGGCCCCGGAACCCGGCGCGACTTTCGCTTCGGTCACCCCGCAGATCTTCGGCATCTCGAAGTCGGTCAGGACCGAGGAGATCGCGCCCGGGAGCTCCAGCGAGAAGGTCACCTCACAGACCGATGTCAACAAGGTCGGCCGCAGCACACACGGCGTCGACTTCCGGCTCGACATCTCAAGACGGCGCGCGCCGATGCCCTCGGTCAGCACACCGTTCCTCGACGTGCCGATGCTGGTGGACCGGGACAGGACGGCTGGGACGCCGGTGACGGTTCCCGGCGTCGTGGACCTGATCTCGCCCGGTGCCGACACCTCTCCGCCGCTGACGAGGCCGCAGGACCGGCCCACCTTCGATGTCGTGGCCGACGTTCCCGGCGGCGAGCCGATGTTCGGCAGGAAGGGCGGCTGGCGGGTCGAGCAGCTCGGTATCGGCACCGTGAACGCGATCCGCGACGCGATGTACGCGCTGCTGTCGAACACGCCGCTCCGGGAGGGCATCGGCGGCGTGGATCCCGGCCGGATCCGGACCGCCGCCGATTCGGCATCCGGCTACACGCGGCAGGGCGGCAACTCCGAGACCCACGCCCACAACGCGACCAAGGGCACGTCGCTGCGCCACGGCATGAACACCATCTTCACGTCCGGGGACTACCGCCTCGGCCGAATCCTCGGCAATCGGCACGTGACCTACGATTCGCTGTTCGACGCCACCATCACCGGCGAGTTCCGCCAGGACAGCTTCCGGTTCGTCACCGCACTGCCCGAAGGCACGGAGATGAACCTCGGCAAGGACGTCGAATCCGGGAAGCCGAGAGGAAAGACGAAGGTCGTCAGTACGGCGTCCGGACCGGCTCTGCCCTGGCTCGCCGGGGATTCCGGCAAGGCAGCGGGGCCCGCGCCGACGACGGCGACGACGGGTCCCCCGGTTTCCGAGGGCATCAGCGTCGACGACACCGTCGAGGCGAAGGCGGCCAAGACCGGTGGCACCAGTGGCGTGAAGTACGAGGGCCGCTCCTACCTCTACACGGCGGACGCGGACTTCTTCGTCAAGGTCGAGCGGTACGGGTCGAACTGGACGCGGCAGCCGTTCGCGGCGATGGCCGATCTGTTCCGAGGCGGCGGGCAGGGACACAACGTGCTGAAGGTCGGCTCGACCGGCGACCTCCGGGTCCGCGTGTGGGAAAACGAGGCGCTGGACCAGGGTTTGCTCACCCTCGGCGACGTGTTCCGGTACGCGGGAAAGAACGCGCCCGGCGAGCACGCGGTGGTGCCCGACCGGTCCGGGGCGACGATCCACGGCTCCGGCAGGCGGGCACCGGAAGCACCCGCGCCGGATGGCGCACTGCCGAGAGGCCGCAACCTCCACGTCGGCAACGACGTGACGCTGGAGAACCTGCGGACGTTCATCGGCAGCCTGCCCGCCGACATGCGGCCGTGGAGCTACACGGTCGAACCCGGCTCCGCGCTCACGCCGGAGGCGATCGGCGCAGCGGTGAACGGCCTTCCCGAACCCGCGACACAAGCAAATCCGCCGCGAACGGTCGACCCGGGGTTGACCGGAGGGGCGAGCGATGCCGCCCCCGCGTTGCCCAGGGGCATGCTCGACGCGGGCCAGGCCTCGGTCCTCCCGGAAGGCTCCGCGGTGTCGAGGGGGAGTTTCCGGTCGGTCGCCGAGGAGGAGAGCTACTTCGCGGGCCGGTACGGCAACCTCAGGGGAATCGTGCAGGACTGGAACGCCGAGAACTGCCTTCCCGCGACCATCCAGGGTTCGTTCGCCATCATGGAGAACGACACGTTCGTCGCCGAGCGGAGCGGGCCGACCCGGATCGGCGACGTCAACGACCTCGTCGGCACGGATTTCCGGGAGACGAGCTACGCGGAGATCCACGAGCACATGCGCACCCAGGAGCGGGGCGCGCAGGGCGTCGTCTTCACCGGAGGCGACGGCGCGCAAGGGCACTACTTCCTTGTGCACAAGGACGATCGCGGCGTCGTCAACTTCGTGGACGTCAAGAACGAGTCCATGGCCGACCTCGATTCGCCGAGGCCCGTCACCGGTTTCGTGCCGTTGCCGTGGACCGGGGCCACGGAACAGGGCAGCTCCGTGCCAGACCCCGGCCGGCCGGACGGAGACGTGAGCCCAGAGGTATTCGATCCGGCTCGGCTGACCGGGCCGCAGCGGGAACAGCTCGAACCGCACGGCGCCAACGTGATCACGACCGGCGGCGGCACCGGCAGGGCGGCGAACCTGCTGGAGGCCATCACGAAGAACTTCGACGAGCACGCCACTCCCGAGCTGTACCGGCGCATCGAGGAACGGCTCGGCGCGGTGACAGCAGGCAACGACGGAATCGACGGGATAGCCCGTGAGGCGGGCCTGCGGGTTCACGTGCTGCGGCCGGACGGCGGCTGGACCGCGCATGGGCCCGCGGGTGGCAGGCCGGTGCACGTGGTGGAGGCCGATCTCGAAGGGACGCCGCGTTTCCTCGGGGTGAGGGAGGACGTGCAGCTCGGCAGGCCCGGCGTCAGCTACCCGGGGCCGACGACGACGGAAAGCGGCGGCACGAAACACCTTGAGCACAGGGGTGAGTTCGAGGTCGAGACGATCGCGGGAAAGCACTACGTGCGGATGTACACGGCGATGTACGACGCCGCCGGGCCGGATTCGCGATTCAAGGACGTTCATCAGGACCCCGCCACGGGTGAGATCACGGTCTCGACCGGCAGCGGCGCCGTCGCCTGGGTCTCCGGTGGACGTCCATTGCGGACTGTTCAGTGGATCGAGAAGTACCGCAACCAGCAGATCGCCAAGGGGGAAAAGGGATACACGCCGCTGCTGCGTTCCTACCTGGTGCCGCTGGAGCGGTACCAGGCCGCGAGTGAGAACGCGAGGTCGGAGAAGGTCGCGGGCGTCGGCACGACGATGAACGTCGACCAGGGCGGCGATGTCAACCAGTTCGGTATGCGGGGCGACGATCTGGCGAAGCTGCAGCGACACGCGGTCGCGGGTTCGCTGGTGACCTACGTTCCGGACGGCAGCGAAGCACACACCGGAAGGGACGTCTCCGGCAGGGTGGAGGCGGTCTCCGAACTGTACGAGCGGCTCGGGCTCCCCGCCGGTTTCCGGTCCACCGACCTCGGCCTTCACAACGACCCGTGGTTCGAGTGGAAGCGGGACAAGACCGGCAAGTACACCTTCGGCGGGTTCCGCAACGATCCGAGCGGGCTTGCCGACCTGGCGAACCGCCTCAGGGAGGGATACGCCCTGTGGGCGCCCGGCTGGAGCGGCGCGGCTCTGCTCGAACCGAACGAGAGCCCGCCCTCGGCCAGGCGGGCATCGGCCGATCGGCCGGAAGGCGATCCCCGGCGGCGGCTCAACGAGTTCGTCAACACCACCTACGGGCCGCTCGCGAACATCTTCGACAGGGTCACCGACGCCATCCGCGCCGGAGTGGGGCAGGTCGCCGGAAACGCGGTGCCCCCGGCGACTCCCGCCGACAAGGGCACGCTGCTCGAATATCTGGAGACGGCGCTGAAGCCGGTGACGAAGCCGAAGGAACTCGGCGCGTTCGAGTCGATCATTCGCGGCATGAACGGGCCGGAATCAGCAGGGCTGCCACACGGTGTCCAACTGGCGAGGCTCGCCGATTCGATCGGTCACGGCAACCAGCATCACGGCAGTTTCGCCGACACCGTGATCACGCCCATGGCCGGAAAACTGGCCGAAGGGGCCGTAGCGGACACGCGCTACGAGATCCTGGATCAGCGCTCTCGCCGGGAACTGCACCGGATCCTCGCCGAGCACATCGGGCGGCATCTCCGGACGCGGTTCACCCAGCTGGCCGCCGAGGGCTCGGCACTGGTCGAGGAGCTGAAACCGCTGGCGGACGGCGGTAAGAAGGCGGGCTGGCTCAGCGGCGAGCGGCTCAAGGTGTTCCTCGACCACGTCAGGACCGGCGCCGTGAACGACCCCGCACTGGAGACCGCGGTGCGCGCCGCGCCGCTGACCGCCGACCCCGGCGCGGTGCGCAAGGCCATCGAGGGCCCGGTCATGGACGGCGTCCGGGAGGAGACCATCGACACCGTTCTCAAGGAGAACCTGATCGGCCTCACTCCGGCGGAGCAGGCCGCCAAGCTCGACGAGGCGCTCGGCGAGGTGTTCCGGAACTCGGTGCGCGACAGGATCAACGGTGAGCCCGGCCTGGAAGCTCTCGAAAGGGCGGCACGGGAGAATCTGGCCGAGAAGGTCAGCGGCGGCGCGGCAGGCACGGTGGAGCGTGCCGTGAAGAAGGTCTCGTTCCCGTCGGTGAGCCAGGACGAGGTCGACACCTTCATGCGGACGAAGGTGGCCACGTTCGCGACGATGGCGCAGATCGGCGCGACGATCGCCGCCGACGCGCAGCGCAACAAGGCCGACTTCGACACGAGGGACAGCGAACACGGGGCTTTCCGTAACGAGTTCGGGACGTGGCGCGAGCAGCACACGCTCGGCTACACGCAACACGGTGACCCCGCCGAGTTCCGGCGGCAGCGGGAGATCGGTGACGAACTCCGCCTGGCGATCGAGCACGAACTGAGGACAGCGGGCGAAGGACGGGTCGATCCGGAGTCGGCGGGTCGCATCGTGGACACGCTGATCGAACGTGTCGACGAGGCCGCGCCCGGCTACCACGAGAGCCTGCGCAGGAAGTTCGACGAGGTCGTCAAGGTTCAGGGGAGCGACAAGCAGTACCGGGCCAAGGACACCGGGCACCCGGTGATCTATCACGAGCACGCGCAGATGGTGCTGAACCAGTTCCTTTCGCTGACGGCCGGTGACGACGACGGCGCGAGGTTCGTGTCGAGGGAGGCGCTCGCGAAGGCGATTCTGTTCCACGACATGGATAAGCAGAACTCGAAGAACCAGTACGGCGACGATCAGGTACGCCACGACCGTGAGCCGGAACATCGGGGCGCGGTCAAGTATCTGAACCGGCACGAGGGATTGTGGTCGAGCGAACGCGATTTCCGGCTCGCCAGGGCGATCGTCGACTCGGACCCGTTCGGCGGCTACCTGCGCGGCAAGCATTCCCTCGACACGGCCTACCGGTTCATCCGGGAGCTGGCACACGAGCACGGCAGGCCGGATGGCGAGCCCGTCACCGCGGCCGACGTGCGGAAACTGTTCGACGAGTTCCACCAGTACTACCAGGCCGACGCCTCGTCCTACACCAATCAGGTGCGGTACGTGAACCCGAAGAACAACGAGGTCGAGACCGGCTCGGCACAGCTGCGGGTCGTCGCGCAGGACGGCGACGACGGTCCGCTCGTCAAGACCGGTGACGGCAGGCACTTCGAGTACCCGGGGCCGAAACCGGGCCAGGGCAAGGAAAGCTACCGGGAGAAGTTCGGCAGACTGCGGGCGAGGTTCGACAGGGACGTCCTCGAAGGACGTTCGTACGAGCCCCGCGGACGGCGCCCGCTCGATCCGGAGCTGTCCGGCGGAGCCGGTCGTCGCCCCGAGCACGTCGAGCGAGCACTGGCTTTTCACGCGGGCTTCCACGGGAACGGGAATGGGAACGGCGGCATCGGCGACGGGCGGCCCGCACCGGCATTGCCGTACGCGCCGGAGATGTTCAGCCGCGGCTCCGCCGGTGTCGCCGAGGTGATCGACCGGGTCGCGAGCGGTGGCAACGGCTCGGCCGCCGTGCTGCTCGGCAAGGCGGAGCAGGGCAGCGAACACGCGTGGAACGTGGTGAACCACGATGGTGTAGTGTCCATTGTGGACTCTATGACGGGTGCCGTCGTGCGGGCGGGCTCGGCTGCCTTCACCTCGCTCGACCAGGTCTACGCGGTTCCGGTGGACGCGAACGGTGCCTACCTCACCGACGGCGCGCCGCCGCCGGTGCTGCCCGCGGGCGCCGACGCGTACACCGCCGCCGAGCATGCCCGCGCCGAAGCGGCCTATCGCATGCGCGCGGCGGCCGCCGCGGGCGAGGACATCCCGGTGCCCGGTACGGGAGGCCGCCTCGTGCCGACGATCGAGGGTCTCCGGCTGGTCGGCGCCGCCATCACCGTGGAACTGGCCGCGGAACTCGCCGCGCTGTCCGGCCGCAGGCTGCTCGTATTCGTGATCGGTCCCGACGCCGTTGAGGACGAACGCGATGACGAACCGGTCGGCGAGCACCTCCTGCTGATGGTCCCTCCACGGGGCCGCCCGGAACCCGTCGACGTCACTGAACCTGCCGAAGCCGGAGAAACGTCCTCCGGGTGAACCCTCATGGCGTGCGCGGCCGTGTCTCCGGTGAGTGAGGAGGCGGAGTGGACGAGTCGATCACCGTTGAACGGGTCCGGCACGCGCTGGTCGTCGGCAGGCTTACCGCGGACGGTGCCGCGGTGTTGCTGGCCGCGAACCTGCCTTGCGGCCGGGACCGGACGTTCGTCGTCGTCGGCGGCTCCGCACTCGGCGCCATGACCAGGCTCGATCCGTGGGTGATCGCCGACATCGCCGACAAGGCGCCCGGCGACCTGTGCGTGGTGGCGCCCGGCTTCGGGGCGATGGGGCAGGACGGGACCCTGCCACCGGCCAGGTTGCTCGCCGACCGGCTCGGCGTCGAGGTCACCGCGCCGGAAGGCGCACCGGTCGCCCTCGCCGACGGCAGCGTCTTCGTCCCCGGCCGGAATGCGGGCTGGGTGTCCTACCGCCCCGGCGGGCAGCGGATCCGTGTCGGCGCGCGGCTGCCCGCGCCGTGGTGGCAGGACGGGATACCCGTTCCCGCGGGCGGCGTCGCTTCGGTGCCGGTCGGCCTGTGGGTCCGGCGGCCGGGCGCGGAGGAACGCCCTGCCGATCCGCTGACCCGGCAGGTCCCCGACCCCGATCGCATGTACGTGGTGCTCGGCGCGCCGGGGGAGGAGCCACCCGGGACGAGCGCGGTGGTGGAGGTGCTGCGGTCGCTGCCTGAGGAGAACAGGGACCGCGCCGTGCTCGCCTGGTACGGCACCGAGGGCGCGGCCACGGAGGTGGCCGAGGAACTCGGCGCTCCGGTCAGGGTCGCCCACGGTGTCCCCGGCGACGGCGGGCTGGTCCGCACGGACGAGCGCGGCGTCGCGCGCTGGCGCCCGTTCGCGGTCGAAAGCGTGTATCGCCCCGGCAGCGCGCCGGTGCTGGACCGGTGGGTCGCGCCGCCGGGCCTGGCGATGGCAGGGCCCGGTTCGTACCGGCTGTGCGAAGGCTGGCTGGTCGATGTCGTGCCTCGTGGTCTCGTGGTGCGGCCCGAATCGATGCCCCTGGAGCTCGCGACCGTGCCCAGGGGGGCTACGGGTTTGGGTGGGCCGCACGTGGATGTCGTGTTCGCCGCGGACGGCCCCGTGCGGGCGGAGGCGCTGTCGGCGTTCGGCACGTTATTGCGTGAACTTCCCGAGGGCGCCAGGGAAATCCTGCGCATCCTTCCGGTGGACGGCCGTGCCGAGGTGGCGCTCGCTCCGATCGGGGAAGCGGGCAGGGTGGTTCCGGTCGCCAAACAGGACCAGCCGCCCGCCGTGCCCCGGGAGGCACCGGCGGGCCCATCGGGAGCGCTCGTGGTGACCGCCGGGGGCCGCATCGTGCCCGCCGCGCCGGTTGTTCCGGCGTCCTCCGGTGCGGAAGCCGCCACCGAGGACATGGGTGCCGGGGACAACTCCTCGGTGCGGGCGACCGGCGGGGTTTCGGTCATCCCCGCCGTCGCGGCCGCCGCCGTCGCACCTTCGGTGGTCCCGAAGCCGCCGCCGGTCCCGCTGCCGGGCCCGGCAGCCCCCAATCCTCCGCTGCCGGCCGTGCCCGCAAGGCCGCATTTCCGCCACGGTGCCGGATCCGGTTCTGCCGCCGGCCGCTCGGCGAGCCCGCCGGCGGTATCGGGTGCGGCGGTCGCGGGTGCGCCCACCGCTGTACGGGAACCGGCACCGGCGACACGCACCACCACGGAAAGGGCCGTGCCGATGCCCGCCTCGCGGGCGCCCGCGCCCGCCGCGGTCGCGACAGCCGAACCCGCGGAGGCCAGGCAAACCGCCGCCGAAACCAGTGTCGCGCCCGACATGAACACAGTGGACGCTGTGAACACAGTGAACACAGTGGACACAGTGGACACAGTGAACACAGTGAACACTGTGGACGCTCTGGATTCCCTTGCCGCGCTGCTGCCTGATCGTCCGGTCGCGAAGACCATCGTGGCCGAGCCCGTCGAGGTTCCCGAGAACGCGCGCAGCACCGTCGAACAGCGGCGCGCCATGCGTGGCAGGCTGGGTTCCCGGTACGACGTCGCCACGCGCGCCGTCGCGCAGCTGCTTTCCGAACGCCCCGGCCTCCGCTTCGGCTCGGGCGACCGTTCGGCGCTGCTCACCGAACTCGCGGTCGTGAGAGTGTTCGCGGCCGAGCCTCATGGCGACTACGACGCCGACTTCTACACGTGTCTCGCCGACGGTCTCCGCAGGTTGCCGACCGCGAGAACCGTTGTGGTGCGGGGGATTCCGGAGTCCTCGGACGTACGGCCCGAATCGGTGGTGCGCCTTCCCGCTCCCGTCGTGGCCGCGCCCGTCACGGCAGGCGGAGCCGGGCCGGCCGAGGCACTCATCTGGACCACCACGGCAAGGCGGCTCGACGGGTTGCGTGAAGAGGGAGGAGCCGAGGTCGTTCTGTCCGGCCACACCCGGTTGCGGGTGCTGGCCGTCGAGACGAAACCGATCCGGCGGGTGTTGCTCGCCGAGGACGGCTCCGCGCGGGACGCGGCGCTGACCCGCTTGCGCGCGGCGGCCGAGCGCAGGGGTGCCCCTGCCGAACCGGTCTCGGACAGCCGGTGGTTCGGCCCGCTTCCGGCGGCCTGACGGGAAAGGCGAGACGATTCATGGACCAGCATCGGAGGTTGCTCGGCCTTGCGGGCTCCGCGCCGGACGGGTGGCTCATCGTCGCGAGGGAGGCGCTGGCGGCCGGTGACATCGGCAGGGTCGACGAACTGCTGGCCGCGCTGGCGAAGGCGCCCGCGAACACCCGCGAGCACCGGTTCGTCCCCGGGGAGAAGGGATACCAGCCGGCCGACCGCGCACTCGTGAACGAGATCAGGAGCACAGCCACCGCGTGCTGGGCGACCATGCGCGACGGCACCGACCGCGTCTACCTCGTCCAGGCCGACGCCGGGCACGCCGCCATCGCAGGCGCCGCGCAGCGGGCGTTGCTGCGGTCGGGTGTGGACACGCCGAGAGTCGAGGTGCTCGCGCCGAGGCAGGCGCTGCCCTCCTATCACGAGCGGGCGCTGCTCGCCTCGACGCTGCTGTGGTCGGTTCTTCCGGGAACCTCCGTGCGCATCGCCCGCGCCTTCGACGGTGCGAGCGCGGCCGGACCGTGGTTCGCCCCCGATCACGAGCTGGTCGTCGATCCGGCGATCCGAGGGCGGCTGCTCGACTTCCTTTCCGGCGGCGAGGTCGTGTTCACCGCCGGTTCGCCGATGACCGACGTGGTCACCGGCTCCACCGGTGTGGTGCCAGCGGACCTGCGTTCCGACGGAACCTGGGTGTGGTCGGAGGCCTCCCGCTATTACCTGGACCGCTACAGGCTGGCTCCCGATCCCGGGCTCACCGGGCACGCGCTGGCGAACCGGCCGGGCGACCGGCTGACCCCGCTCACCCGGCACCGCGTGCGCGCGGCGCTGAACCCGATCGATCAGGAGGGCCCATCGTGGCGAGCAGGATGACCGGCGTTCGCTCCGTACTCGGGGTGTCACCGGTGGAGGCGGATTGCTTCCGCACCATCGGAGACGCGATCAGCTCGGCCCGCGACGGGGATGTGATCTCCGTGCGGCCTGGTGTGTATCCGGAGTCGATCACGCTCGATCGCGACGTGACGCTGTCCGGCTCGGGTCAGCCCGGTGACGTGCGGGTCGAGTCGTCGGGGGAGGCGGTACTGCGGGCGAGCGCCGAGCATGCCGAGGTGTCGGGGATCGAGTTCGCGCACTCCGGCGGCGAGGTCGCCGTCGACGTGCGATCCGGGCTGCTGAATCTCGACGAGTGCGTGGTCGGCGCCGATTCCGAGGTCGCAGTCGTCGCGCGCAAGGGTTCCCGGCTTCGGCTCGGTGGCACCACGGTGCGTAATCCCGGCGGAGCCGGTGTTCTGGTGTTCGACGGGGCGAAGGCCGAGCTCACGGGGTGCACGTTCACGTCGGTCGCCACGACCGCCGTCGTCGCTCGCTCCGGTGGGGCGCCGACGATGGTGAACTGCGTCGTGACCGAGGCAAAGGGCGCGGTACTCGCAGCCGACAAGGGATTCGGCGAACTGCGTGGTTGCCGTATCGAGGACATCTCCGGAACCGCGATCGTGGTCGAGGAGAACAGCGCGCTGACCGTCACCGACACCCAAGTGTCCAACGTGGACGGTGTAGCGCTGTTGTCGGCGGGGGGATCGCGGCCGGTGCTGCGGGACTGCCGCATCGCCGACACCACGGCGCAGGCGATCGTGGTGGTGCAGGACGCCTCCGCCGAGCTGGAGCGGGTCACCGTCGAGGGCGCGCGGGGACACGCGGTGCAGGTACTGGACGCCTCGACGGCTGATCTCACCGAGTGCGTGATCACCGGCGCGGGTCACGACGCCGTCGTCGCGGGAGGGGACGCGAAGGCCAAGCTGGCAGGCTGCCGGATCACCGGAGGTTCAGGGGGCGGGGTCGTCGCCGAGCAGCAGGCCAGGGTGATCGTGCGCGACACCGTGGTCGCAGGCGCGGCCTCGGCGGGACTGATCGCGCGGAACCAGGCGCGGCTCGTGGTCGAGCGGGGCGAGGTCCGCGAGTGCCGGACCGGCGTGAGCTGGCATGACCACGCGGACGGCTCCGTCACCGGCGCCGTCGTGCGGGACAACCTCGGCGACGGCATCTCGGTACTCACCGACCAGGCCGTCGACGTCACCGGCTGCCGCACGGACCGCAACCTCGGCACCGACACCAGGCGGCCGGGTGCCGGACTCCAGGAACCGGACGGGCCAGAGCACGAGGCGGCGCCGCCTTCGCCCGCCGATGGCGAGGAACTGGACGGATTGCTGGGGGAACTCGCCGCGCTCGTCGGGCTCGACGGTGTCAAGCGCGAGGTGGAGACGCTCGTCCGGTTGCACCAGATGTCCGAACGCCGTGCGGCGGCGGGACTTCCCTCGCCGCCGCTGTCCCGGCATCTCGTGTTCACCGGCTCACCCGGTACCGGCAAGACCACCGTGGCGCGGCTGTACGGCCGGATCCTCGCCGCGCTGGGCGTGCTGCGCTCGGGCCAGCTGGTCGAGGTCGCCCGGCCGGATCTGGTCGCGTCGGTGGTCGGCGGCACGGCGATCAAGACCACCGAGATGTTCACGAAGGCCATCGGCGGCGTGCTGTTCATCGACGAGGCCTACACGCTGTCAGCGGGCAGTGGTTCCTCCGGTGGCCCCGATTTCGGCCGCGAGGCCATCGACACACTCGTCAAGCTCATGGAGGATCACCGGGACGAGGTCGTGGTGATCGTCGCGGGCTACACCAACGACATGCGCTCCTTCCTTGCGGCGAACCCGGGGCTCTCGTCCAGGTTCTCGCGCACCATCGAGTTCGCCGACTACTCGTCGGCCGAGCTGGTCACCATCGTCGACGGGCTGTGCGGCAGCCACGACTACCGGCTGGAATTCGAGACCAGAGCCGCGCTGCACACCTACTTCACCGAACTGCCCCGCGATTCCGCGTTCGGCAACGGCCGTACCGCGCGCAAGGTGTTCGAGGAAATGCTCGGCAGGCAGGCCTACCGGCTGGCCGACGATCCCGAAGCGGGACACGTCGCGCTGACCAGGCTGCTGCCGGTCGACCTCGGGCCGCTGCCCGGTTCGTCCGTCGGCGCGGGAGCGGGAAGACCCGACGAGGAACGGATCGAGCAGCTGCTCGGCAAACTGCGTGCCCTCGTCGGCTTGGACGAGGTGAAGTCCGAGGTGTCCGACATGGTCGACCTGCTCGCCTCGGCGAGAAGGCGGCAGGCCGCCGGGCTCCCGGCGCCGTCGGTGAGCAGGCACCTGATCTTCGCGGGCCCGCCGGGCACCGGCAAGACGACCGTGGCGCGGTTGTACGGATCGCTGCTCGCCGCACTCGGGGTGATCGCGCAGGGCCAGGTCACCGAGGTGGCGAGGGCGGACCTGGTCGGGGAGTACGTGGGGCACACGGCCCGCCGCACCACCGAGGCATTCGACCGGGCTCGTGGCGGGGTCCTGTTCATCGACGAGGCGTACACGTTGTCGGCGAGCAGGGGCTCCGGTACCGATTTCGGCCGCGAGGCCATCGACACACTCGTCAAGCTCATGGAGGATCACCGGGACGAGGTCGTGGTGATCGCGGCGGGCTACGAACGGGAGATGGCGGGCTTCCTTGCGGCCAACCCGGGGCTCTCGTCCCGATTCAGCCACCGGGTCCGCTTCGCCGACTACACCGCCGACGAACTGGTCACCATCGTCAATCAGCACGCCACGGAGTCCGGCTACGAGTGCACCGGCCCGGCGGTCGCGGCGCTGCGCACTCACTTCGCCACCATGCACAGGGGTGACTCGTTCGGCAACGGCCGTTATGCCAGGCAGGTGCTCGACGAAACCGTCGCCCATCACGCGCGCCGCACCCGCTCACTGACCGATCCGACGATGGACGACCTGTGCGTGCTGCTCCCGGAAGACGTTCCGGCCCCGCCGCGTCCCGAATAGGCGCGGCGGGGCCGGAGAAGTGCTCGTTCAGGCGGCTTCCAGCTGAAGCCCCGCCGTGGAACGCAGCGTCCGCAAAGCGTTGTGCAGCCTGCTTTTCACGGTACCGGCTGGAATGCCGAGCACCTTGGCGGCCGAGGTCGTGGTCCGGTCGGCGTAGTAGACCTCGACCAGCGTGTCCCTGTGCACCGGCGAAAGGCCGCCGAGGATGTCCCCGACGACCATGCGGGTTTCCACCTCGTCGCCCGCCTGCTGGACGGCGGTGGACTCGATGCCCTGCTCGGGAAACTCGACCTCGGACGGCCGCGCGCGGCGGACGCGGTGCTGGTCGATGGCGATGTTGTGGGCGACCCGCATCAGCCAGCCGCGGACCGAGCCCCGGTCCTCGGTGAGCCGGTCGAGCTTGCGCCAAGCCCTGACCCAGGTTTCCTGGACGACATCCTCCGCCGCGTACCGGTCTCCGCCGGTGAGGCGCGTGGCGTATGCCTGCAGAGCGGAGCCGTGAACTCGCACGATGTCCTCGATGCTGACCATTTTCTGACCTCACCCGTCTCGCGTTGCCCTTTGGGACAAAGCTTTCCGCCGGGGCGAGGTGAAGTCGCTGGGTCTGTCCCTCCGCGCGGGGGAGATGTCCCGCTTCGCCGGGTAGGGATATCCCCACCCGGCGAAGCGGCGAGGACACGAGCGGTGATGCCGGAGATCAACACTCCCGCACCATCCACAGTGGTGTCAATGTGCGATCACGACGTGACCGCGCACGAACCGGCTTCGGAATCGGCGGCCGCGTCGGCTTCCCAGCGGACGTTGCGGAAGGTCGCGTCGAACGATCCCTCCGAGTACACGACGAACGGGGTGTCCACGCGCGCCGGATCCAGGCCTTCGGCGACGAAGCAGCGCAGCGGGATCGTGACCGTGCGCTGCTCTCCGGCGGGAAGTTCCCGGAACAGCTGCGTGGTGTCCACCGTGCCGCCGCACGGATACCTGCAGTGCGCGCCGACGCTCGTCGGGCCGCTCGCGGCCTCGTGCGCGCGCACGTCGAACACCAGCGCGCCGTCGCGCTCCGAGTAGCCGGAAAGGTCGGGGTATTCGTTGACCGACTGGAGATAGACCTGTCCAGGGCCTTCGCCCTTCCACGTCACCCGCAGGCCGTCCTTGACGTTCGCCTCGATCGCCTGGTGGCTCACGGAGTCACCGACGATTTCGCTGCCTCCCCAGTTCTGGTTCGAGCCGATGAACACGTGATACCGCTCGGCGATCGTGTCGCCGAACATGACCAGCGGGGAGTCCGGGTCGGGACGGCCGTCTCGCTGAGCGGCCGATTCGCCTGCCGTAGGGGTGCCCTCGGATTCGCTGCCGGGGCCGTTCACGATCAGCGCGGTGACCAGTACCGCGACCGCGGCGACCGTGACTCCGGCCAGCAATGCCTTCCATCGTCCGGCCCGCGAGGGCTTCGGCCCGGCTTCGGGCCGGGCGGGCTCCGGTACCGGCGCGGCGGCCGCCTCCGGTACCGGCGTTGCCACGGGGGCGCCGGACAGTGCGCGCGTGGCGATCGTGGCAGCGCCGAGCGCGACGGTGAACTTCGGGTGCTGGGTGACCCGCACCGGCTTGTCGAACTCCTCGAACACCATCTGGGTCACCAGCGGGATCCTGGACGAGCCGCCTGCCAGCAACACGGCCGACAGATCGTCGGTCCGCAGGCCCGCCGAGGCGACGGTGCGCCGCAACGCGCCCACCGTCAGCTCGACGGAAGGGCGGATCACCGCGTTGAATTCCAGCCGGGTCACGGTCAGCTCGCGCGGTCCCGACGGCAGCGGCACGGTCATCGTCACATCCGGTTCGGTCGACAATTCGACCTTGGTGCGCACGCACAGCGCGCGGATGCTCGCCAGCGCGGCGGCGGAGGCGGGATCGGCCGGATCGAGTCTGCTGATCGCGCCGTCGAGGCGGGAATCGAGGTGGGAGAGCAGCGCGTCGTCGAAGTCCATGCCGCCGAGGTGCTCGATGCCTTCGGGGGTGCCGAGGATCTCCATGCCGCCGGCTCGCATCCGCAGGATCGTCGTGTCGAGCGTGCCGCCGCCCAGGTCGTACACGGCAACGACCTCGCCGTCACCAAGGGTGCGCTCGCGGGTGTAGTGCGCCGCCGCGGCCTCCGGTTCGGTGATCACCTGGACGTCGTCGAGCCCGGCGAGCCTTGGTACCTCGGCGAATTGCTCCCGCCGATAGGGCCCCCAGATCGCGGGACAGGTCAGCGTGATGGACGTGGGCGGGGCGCCCGCCGAGGCGGTGATCTGGTCGAGGACGCCGCGAAGCTGCGCGGCCATCAGCGCCGTCGGGGAATAGGCCGCGCCGCCGAGCAGCAGCGGTGTCGGATCGCCGAGCCGTCGCTTGAACCCGCGTGCCAGCCGCGCGGGGTCTGCCGCGGCCTGCGCTGCCTGCTCGGCGGCGGCGCCGGTCAGCAGACTCCCGTCCGGTGCGTGGTAGGCGAGCGAAGGGATGACGAAGCCCTGGGAGAGGGCGGCCATCCGGGTGCCGTTGTGGTCGCCGATCGCGGCGGAGGTGAACGTGGTGCCCAGGTCTATGCCGACCGCGTAGCGCACGCCGGAACCTCCCTCTCCCGTTCCGCGGGCCGGTTTTCGCGTGCTGCTACGCCTGGGCTTTCCGTCGGCGGCGGCCCGGCATCACTGGAATGGAGCAGGGTCCAGGCGCTCATTGTTACTCCCCGAGGTCGCGCAGAGGCGTCTGCGTTTGGTGTTGGTCCGGCTCCGTACTTACCCGGCATTCGCACAGCGGCACCAGTGACACCGCGTCATGCGAACACCCGATGGACTGTCATGACTCGGTGATCCGAAGGGCGCCTCTCGCCATGACGTCCACTCCTCGCGAAATCCGTCTTGCCCGCACGGCTTCCAGTCTTGTCCATGACCTTGCCGTGTGGTCAAGACCTGTCGGTGCGCTGCCTACAGTAGGCGACGCGCGTCCCCGCGATGGAGGTGCCACGGGTGTCACGGTGCCAGCGGTGTTCGCGAGGGGACCGGTACCTGCCGGTGGCGGGCCGTGCCGTGGCCGGTGAGGTCCGTCCTTAACGGACGGTGAAATCCCGGTGAGCTGCTTCGGCGACCCGCTGACGTCGTTTTCTGGCAAGGCTCCGCTTGCAGCGAGCCAGGTCCCGCAGGCCGTACAGCGCGAAGAAGGGCTTGAGCGGCCACGCCTCGCCCGGCCGGTAATCGTCGGCACGGACCAGGCGCTCGGCGAGGTCGGGGCGTTGGTGCCGCAGGTAGAGGCGAGCCTTCTGGGCATGCAGCGGATTGGAAACGATCTTGATCTGGTCCGCGTGCTCGATCAGCGGGATCACGTTCTCGATGTTCTGCCAGGTGCTTCGCGACCGTTCCTCCAGCCGCGCCGTCCCGGTGAAACCGCGTTCGGCCACGGCGTAGCGCGCGAGCAGGGCCGCTTCGGAGACCGATCCCGCGCCGCTTGCTCCGGAGCAGACCAGTATCGAATCGGACATGGCGGGGTCGATGGAACGCAATGCCGCCCGCATCCGCCACCGGTTCAGCGCGTTGGCCCGCTCACCGCCGGTGTCGCGGAAGCCGAGTACGACCACCGCCTCGGAACGGGCGAAGGGACGCTCGCATACCTGGGCGCGGGCGGCTCGCCAGTGCACGAGCTCGCCCCAGATCACCACCCCGACAGCGGCCATCACCGTGCGGTTCACGGTTTGTGATCCTTTCCGCCCTGTGGACAGGCGTCAGCGGCCACAGCGGTCAATCCGTTTCCATGGCCAGTCCGTACCGAGCCAGTCGGCGACGGCCTCGGCCAGCGGAGTGTCGAGGTCCGCTTTGTCCGCCCGCACCCAGGACTGGACCGTGACGTCCTGCCCGTCCGACTCGGGCGGGTACAGGTAGACGCACCCGATGACGTCGCCGCCGGGATCCAGGACGGTGAAGGTGAAGCCGGCGCCCCGCGCGAAGTCGTCGGCATGCCTGCGAAGGTCGGAAAGATTCTCTTCGAGCGTCATGCCCTCGCGTGGCGGCCAGTTGCCGTCGGGGTAGCCGGGAGTGGAGCGGATGTGCTCGATACTCGACATCCACGCGGCGTGATCGGCGCTGTTGTGCCGAGGCCCCAGTGGTTCCAGGCGGAACCGATCGGTGACAAGCGAGACCGGCGCGACGAAGCCGGCCGGTACGAACTCTTCCCCGGTCATGGCCGGGATCCTACTGGTGAGGCAGGGCACTCGCACCCGGGTTTCGCGGCGCCGACCTTCTGTCCTCAATAGACAGTTGCGTCGTCAATCGGCTCCGGCAAAGGTGGCGAACGCGATGATGTTGTCGCGGTAGCTGCCCTCCGCGGCGTCGAACACCCCTCCGCAGGTGATCAGCCGCAGCTCGGGGCCTTCGGTATCGCCGTACACCTCGTCGGAGGGAAACGCGGACTTCGGTTCCCGCGCCATGCGCTCGACGACGAACCGCGCGACACTCCCGTCGCTTCTGCCTACCCTGATCTCGTCACCGGCATCCAGTTCGTGGAGGCGGGCGAAGATACCGTCCTCGCCTCCACCGTCGACGTGCCCGAGAATCACGGCGGGCCCGGTCTCACCCGGCGTCGGGCTGTACTGGTACCAGCCTGCCTGCATCGGTTCGTCAACGGGCGGGACGGTCACCGTCCGGTCGGGATTGAGTCCCAGTGGCACGAGCGACGAGTGCGCGCCGATCCCCGGCACGTCCACCCATTCCGGAGCCGATCGCGGTAATGCCGTTACCGGCGGGGTGTTCGCCGCCGGCGACGCCGGGGCGGGAGATGGGGAACCGGGGCCGTCCGGCTGCTCCGCTGAGCAGCCGGACAGCACGACGGCGACCAGCGCCAGGAAGGTCGCGATCGTGCCGCGACCGCTCCGGTTTCCCCGCACACGGGAACGGCTGGAGTTCCGTCTCATCCGGGTTCCTCAGTGCGTGCCCGCGCGCTTGCGTCGCAGCACCAGCACGGTCCCGCCGCCGGCGACGGCCACCACCGCGGCAGCACCCCCGATGGCTGCCGCGGCGGTGCCCTGCCCGGGCCCGCCACCGGTTTCCGGCGCGCCCTCGGGACGCTGGGACACCTGGCCCTCCGGCACCGGCCTCGCCTCGGAGGGTGCCTGCTCCGCCCTCGTCGCGGTCGGTTCCCCCGTGGGGGCTCCGGCATCCGCGGGTGGCTCGGTGGGTACGGGTCGTGCGGATTCCTCTGCCTCCTCGGTGGGGGCGGGCCTGCTGGGCTGCGCCGATTCGTCGGCCCAGCCCACCGCAGCGGTCAGCGGGAGGGTCGTGGCGGCCAGCACGGCCACCGCCGCGCACGTTCGCCCAAGCTTCATCGATGTGATCCTTCCGTTCGATGTCCGTCGTCCGGCGGCGGACGAGGTCCAGCATGGAACGGGTTTGTCAGGATCCTGTCCGTTCGATGTGAAGAAGTCGTTCGATTCCGCGGCCCGCCGAATTGTGAAGATCCTGTTCGATCGCGGGGCGGCGGCCATGGCGCGGCGGTTCTCCGCGCCGGGGGCAGGCGATAATCCGCCGGGTGAGCGCACAGGTGCTGGTCGCGGAAGACGACCCGAAGCAGGCCGAGCTGATCCGGCGCTACCTTGAGCACGACAACCACCAGGTGATCGTCGTGCACGACGGGCGAGCGGCCATCGAGCAGGCGCGCCTGCGGCAACCCGATCTGGTCGTGCTCGACGTGATGATGCCCAGGGTCGACGGTCTCGACGTCTGCCGCGTGCTGAGGGTGGAGTCGGACGTCCCGATTGTGCTGCTCACCGCGAGGACGACGGAGGACGACGTGCTGCTCGGGCTGGATCTCGGCGCCGACGACTACATCACGAAGCCCTACAGTCCGAGGCAGCTCGCGGCGCGGATCCGGGCGATCCTGCGCAGGTCCCGCGGTGCGAGGGAGCGCGGAGAGCGACCGCTTCGGGTCGATGACCTCGTGCTGGACAGGCAGCGCCACGAGGTCACGCTCGCCGGGACCCCACTCGACTGCACACCGGCGGAATTCCGGTTGCTGGCTGTGCTGGCGGCCGAACCGGGACGTGTCTTCAGCAGGGGGCAGCTGCTCAGCCACGCCTTCGGCACCGACAAGTTCATCACCGAGCGCACCATCGACGTGCACGTGATGAATCTGCGCCGCAAGCTCGAACCCGATCCCCGCCGTCCGGTGCGGCTGCTCACCGTCTACGGCGTCGGCTACAAACTGCGGGACGGCATCGCCGATGGCACGACGGCATAGCCTGCTCACCCGGTTGCTGGCGATGTCCGTGGTGGTGGCCGGTTGTTCGATCGGTGCGACGGCGTGGCTGGCGGCACAGAGCACCAGCGGTGCGATCACCAGGGAGATCGGCGAAACGCTCGCCACCGACGCGAAGATCTACGATTCCCTGCTCGGCCACGCGGCAACGCATCCTCAGTGGTCGGAGGTGCGGAAACTGGTCGCCGACCTTTCCGAGCAGACCGGCCGCCGCATCACACTGACCACGACGGCAAGGGCGCCGATCGCCGACTCCGGCGGCCCGCAGGATCCGCCGCTTCCGCAGACCCCGTCGGCCGTGGTCGACCCGCTCGCCGTCGACGCCGTCCTCAAACCGGACGCAGCGGCCTCCGGTATCGACGAGCGTGCCGTCGGCCCCTACCGGCTCACGGCGGAGGAGCGCGACAACTCGCGTGCGCTCGCGCGGCGGCAACTGGAATGCGTGCGCGGGGCGGGAGAACGAGCCGAGATCGTCGAGCGGCCCAACGGTCGTTCCGTGGTGCGGGTGCTGGACGATTCCGGCGATTCCCCGGAAACCGGCACCCGGCCTCCGCCTACCAGGGAGCCGGTCGAATTGCCGACCGAGCGGCAAGCGGTGCCTTCGGCGACGGCGGTGGCCCCGGTTGACCAGGCCGCGATCTGTGCCGAGCCGGAGGTCCCGACGGCTACGGAACGCGAGGCGACCACCGCGTTGCTGGCCTTGGTCGATGCCTGCCTCGACCGGCAGGGGCTCGGCCCGCTGGCCGTCGATCCCGCGAGTATCACCTCGCCGGAGGAGTTGCACGCGGGACCCGGTGCCGAGCGCTGCGTCGACTCGGCACACCGGGAACAGCTCGCTTCCTATGTTTCCGGGCCCGCGCAGCTCTACATCACCAAACCGGGAGGGGGCGAACCGGCCGCTCTGTCCACTGTGGGCATATCGCGGATCGTGTGGACGGCCGCCGCCGTGCTGGTGCTGACGATCGGTGTGACGGCACTCGCCGCGAGCAAGCTCGTGCGGCCGATTCACGCCGTCACCTCGGCCGCGCGCAGGATGGGCGAGGGCGATCGGTCCGCGCGCGTCGACACCAGGGCCCGCGGCGAGATCGGGGAACTGGCGACGGCGTTCAACACGATGTCCACCGAGATCGAGCGCACGGAAAGGCAACGCAAGACACTGGTCAGCGATGTCGCACACGAACTACGCACGCCATTGGTGAATGTGCGCGGCTGGCTCGAAGCGGCGCAGGACGGCGTGGCGACGCTCGATCAGCCGCTCGTCGCTTCGCTGCTGGAGGAAACGCTGCTGTTGCAGCACCTCATCGATGATCTGCAGGACCTTGCGCTCGCCGAGGCGGGAAAGCTCCGTGTGCACGCCGAACCCCTGCACGCCGGTGCGATCCTCGACCAGGTCGCTGCGGCGCACCGGGGAAGGGCGGAGGCCGCCGGTGTCGAACTGACCGTTACCGTCGACGGCGATCCCGGCCTCTCGGCGGATCCGGCGCGCTTGCGGCAGGCACTGGGGAACCTGGTGTCCAACGCCCTGCGCCACACCCCGGAGGGAGGCAGGGTCTCGTTGCGGGCGTGGCACGCGGGCGGCGAGGTGCTGATCGACGTGTCGGACACGGGCACCGGCATCGACGCCGAATCGCTGCCGCACATCTTCGATCGCTTCTGGCGGGCCGAGAAGTCCCGTAGCCGCGTCGGCGGAGGCAGCGGACTGGGGCTGGCGATCACCCATCACCTCGTGGACATCCACGGCGGGCGCATCGAGGTGCGCAGCACACCCGGCGAGGGCACGACCTTCACCATCCATCTTCCTCGGCAGCGGTGACCGGCCCAAGCGGGGCAAGCAGTGGTCCGGAGTGGGACCATCGGCGGTGTGGCCGAGGTCAGGGAAGCGACATCGGCGGACGCGCACGGCATCGCCGGGGTGCTGGTGCGGTCGTGGCGCGCCGCCTATCGCGGCCAGTTGCCCGACGAGGTGCTGGCCGGTCTCTCCGTGGCCGAGCGGGAACGGTTCTGGACAGGTGTCCTGGCCGCCCGCCCGCCGCGCACGCGCGCTGTCGTCGCCACGATCGCCGACACTGCCGAAGCTGTCGCCGGTTTCGCCGCGACCGGCCCGCCGCTCGTGCCGGACGACGTCGCCGATCCCGCGCTCGGTGATCTCGGTGATCTGTACGCGCTCTACCTCGATCCCGGAGTGTGGGGAAGGGGGATCGGCTCCCTGTTGCACGCCGCCGCGCTCGACCGGCTCCGGTCCTGCGGCTTCACCCAGGCGGGACTGTGGGTGCTCGGCACCAATGAACGCGCGTTGCGCTTCTACCATCGCCATGGCTGGACCGACACCGGCCTCTCCCGCCTCGACCGGGGTCCCGGCGGTACCGAGCTGTGCGAACTCCGGCTCCACCGCGACCTGACCGGCTGAGGCGTTCCCGCGGAACGCCTCAGCCGAGCCGCGCCGTCGGTGTTCTGCGGCGCACCCGCATCGCCGTCGTCACCACGAAGGCGGCGGTGAGCGTGAGCAGAATGCCCGCCTCGATCAACTGGAACCGCCAGTACCGGTCGGCGGGCTGGAATTCGACCAGCTGGCGGCAACCGCTTTCGTGGTACGCGTTCTCGGTGGCGGGAGCACCTTGCGGGAGGCAGACCCTGTCCACCGCGTCGCCCTCGATGGCCCTGCCTTGCCCGTCCAGCCACGTGCTGCCGACAACGTAGGTTTCGGCTCCCGCTCCCTGCCCGGCCGAGGTGATCTCAAGGTGTTGCGGCGCGGCGAACGCGTCGCGGTTGGTCATGAACAGGAACAGCGCCACCGCGAAGACTCCGACCGTGACGGCGAGCGCGGGCAGGACGCGCTGCGCGATGGCTCCGGCGGTGACGCCGAGGGTGAAGGCGAACAGCCACCACGCCGCCGGAACGACACCGGACACGGTGAACAGGCCGGGGTCGGCGAAGCGGTGGCCGGTGAGGCCGGTGCCGTCGAACACGCCGATCCAGGCGCTGATCATCGCGCCGAACGCGAGCCCGGTGAGCACGACGACCACCGCGAGCCCGCCCAGCTTGGTGAGCAGCCACCTGCTTCGGGAGACCGACTGGGTCCAGACCAGCTTGTGGGTCGCACGTTCGTATTCCCCCGCGAGTACGGGAACGCCCCAGAATATGCCGATCAGCAGTGGTACCAAGGGGAACCAGCCGAGTACGGCCGAAACCTCGCTGAACCGGTCGCGTGCGAGCGCGGCGGAATCAGCGCCGCCGAGGGAGTTCGACACGCTGATTCCGTGTACCAGTAACGCGATGCCCAGTGCCGCGAGGAACGCCACCGTCACCAGAATCTGCACCCGGTGCTGCCGCCAGGTCATCCACAACACGAGACATCGTCCTTCGGTTCGCGAGTCATCGGGTGGCCGCGCTCAGTGCGGGCCGGGGTAGAACGGCCGCCTCCGGCCTGCGAAGGTAAGCCAGCACGAGCTCTTCGAGGCCGGGGGAGCGGACCGGCCATTGTGGATCGAAAACGGCCTGCCCTTCGGCGCGGACGAGCAGCGAGGTCTGTCCCTCGGCCGCGCCCTGCTCCACGACCGTGAACCGGTCGGCGACCGAGGGCACGGATCCGGCGGGGCAGGACAGCACCCGGTGCCGGTCGGTCAGGTCGTCGATGTCGCCGTTCACCTGTACGGCGCCGCGGTTGAGCACGATGAGCCAGTCGCAGGTGTCGGTCAGATCGGCGACGACGTGCGAGGACAGCACGACCGAGAGCTCTCGCTCGGCGACTGCGGTCATGAGGCCGGTCATCACCTCGTGCCGAGCCAGCGGGTCGAGGTTGGCCAACGGCTCGTCCAGCACCAGTAGTTGGGGGCGTTTGGCAATCGCCAGTGTCAGCGCGAGCTGGGCCTGCTGGCCGCCGGAAAGCCGTCCGGTCTTACGCTTGGCCGGGATACCCAGCTCGGCCAGCCTGCGTTCGGCGAAAGCCTTGTCCCAGCGGGGATTCAGGTGCCTGCCGAACCGCAGCATGTCGGCGACGGTGAAGCCGGGGTACAGCGGTTTCTCCTGCGCGAGAAAAGCCACGTTCCGCAACGCTCTTCCCACGGGCTTCCCGAGCACGCCGATGCGGCCTCTGGTCGGCTCAAGCAGACCCACCGCGAGGTGCAGCAGCGTCGTTTTGCCGGCACCGTTCGGGCCGACGAGCGCGACGACTCTCCCCTCGGGGATGCTCAACGAGCAGTCGCGCAAGGCCCAATCCCCGTGGTAGCGCTTGGCGAGCCCGGTCGCCGTCAGCATGTCGCGTTCCGTCATCCGGCAGCCCCCTTGACGTCACCCGCCGCGCCGGTGACGGATTCGAACAGTGCGCGAACGTCCTCGTCATCGAGCCCCGCCGCGTGAGCGGATCTGAGCCAGCGGGCCAGTTCCCCGCGCAGCCGGGCATGGTCGGCGAACGCGGCGCCACCCAGGGTGCGCTCCACGAAGGTGCCGAGTCCCGGTCTTCCGCTCACCAGCCCTTCCCGTTCCAGTTCCCGATAGGCCTTGAGAACGGTGTTGGGGTTGATGGCCAGCTTCTCCACGACCTCCTTGGCCGTGGGCAGCCGGTCTCCCGGTGACAGTGTGCCGAGCCGGAGCGCGCTCTTGACCTGGTGCACGAGTTGGAGGTAGGTCGCGACGCCCGAGCCGCGGTCGAGGCGAAAGTCGATCACCTATGCACCCTTTCACTAATTAGATAGTGAAAGGGTGCATCTGGTCGGTGCCTGCTGTCAAGGGCACCCGGCCGGGAGAGTTCCGGGCGCCGGAACGACATCTGGGTCCGGCGTGACGGCGTGGTTAGCGTCGCCATGACATTCCGGACCACCGACCGCCCAGGAGGCACGATGAGCGCAGACCTCACCGCCGAGCAGAGCAGTACCGGGCTCACGGACGAGGGCACCAGCCGCTTCGTCCGGACGGCAACGCACCGCGTCCACTACAACGAAGCGGGCTCAGGACACCCGGTGATCCTCCTGCACGGCAGCGGCCCCGGTTCCACGGGCTGGAGCAACTTCCGCGCCAACATCGCCTCGCTGGCCGAGTCCTTCCACGTGTACGCGGTGGACATGCCGGGGTGGGGCAAGAGCGACACCCAGACGCCGGAGACGGGCTACGACCACGTCGCCGCCCTCATCGCCTTCATGGACGCGCTCGGCATCGAGAAGGCGGCCCTCGTCGGCAACTCGATGGGTGGTATCACCTCCATCTCCACCGCGATCCTCCATCCTGACCGCGTGAGCCACCTGGTCTCGATGGGCGCTCCCGTTCCCGGCCAGAACACGTGGGCGGCGAACGGTCTGAGCGAAGGCTTGAAGATCCTCTTGCGGACCTACCGCGAGCCCACAATCGAGAACATGAAGCAGGTCACCGAGATCATGACCTTCGACTCGTCCTCGGCGGGCGACGACCTGGCCGCTCTGCGGCTCGACGCGGCCCTCGCGCACCCCGAGCACCTGGCCAGCTGGAACGAGGCCCCCGGCGGCACGCCGCTGAGCACGGAGTACTTCACCTACGGTCCGCGTCTCGCCGAGATCACCGCGCCGACACTGGCCATCCACGGCAGGGACGACCGGGTGGTCAGCTACGAGCAGAGCCTTCGCCTGGTGAGTGCCGTGAACAATTCCCGGCTGCTCCTGATCAATCAATGCGGTCACTGGGCCCAGATCGAGCACGCCGCGGAGTTCAACCGCGTGGTCGGCGAATTCATCGGCAACAACTGAGCAGGAGGCCACTCATGACCCTCACAGCCCCGGGGATTCGGCAGGATCCGGAACTCGTCCGATCGGTGGAGGACTTCCTCTGCTTCGAAGCAGACCTTCTCGACGAATGGCGTCTCCACGAGTGGCTCGCGCTGTTCAGCGAGTCGGGGCGCTACCTCATTCCGTCAACGGACAAGCCGGACGGGGACCCCGCGAAAGATCTGTTCCTCGTGCAGGACGACCGCTTTCTCCTGGAACAGCGGGTGAACTCGCTGCAGACAAGGGCGGCGCACGCGGAGTACCCGCACTCGCGGACCCGCAGGCTGGTCACCAACGTCAGAGCCGGTATCGAGGACGGCCGCGTCGGCGTGCGCGCCAACTTCGCCGTGTTCCGCGCCCGCAACGGCGTCGTCGACACCTACTTCGGCCGGTACCGGCACGTGCTGGAGCACTCGGAGGAAGGCTTCCGGTTCCTCGTCCGCAAGTCCATTTTGGACCTCGACGCCCTTCGCCCGCACGGAAAGGTCAGCATCATCCTGTGAACCGCCTCGAAGACCAGGTCGCCGTGGTCACCGGGGCGAGCGCCAACATCGGCGGCGCCCTCGCCGCCGGACTGGCCGCGCACGGAGCACGCGTGGTATGCACCGACATCTCGGAGACCGTCGCGCATGCGGCGGCGGCGAGAATCACCGCCGAGGGGGGTGAAGCGGTCGCCGTCGTCGGCGACGTCACCGACCCGGAACACGCCGACGAGGTCATGCGGATCGCGCTCGGCCGCTGGGGGCGGGTCGACGTCCTCGTCAACAACGCGGTCTTCTTCGACCAGCGCGGGCTCCTCGACATGCCGCTCGACGCCTACCGCCGTCAGGTGGACATCATTCTCGGCGGTGCCTTCCTGTTCTCCCGCGCGGCGGCGTCGGCGATGATCTCCGGCGGCAGGGGCGGCAGTATCGTCAACGTGCTCTCGACGGCCGCGTGGCAGGGCCAGCCCGGCAACATCGGGTACTCGACGGCCAAGAGCGGGCTGATCAATTTCACGCGCTCGGCGGCGATGGAACTCGCGGGACACGGCATCCGCGTCAACGGCTTCACCCCGACGGCCACCCAGCCACAGGACCCGGAACTGGTGCGGCGGACCGGCAGACTGGGGAGGGTGGAAGGCAGGTTCCCGATGGACTTCGCCGGCCAGCTGCCGATGAGCCGCCTCCCCACCCCGGAGGACTACGTGGGTGCCGTGGTTTTCCTTGCCGGCCGGGATTCCGCGATGATCACCGGCAGCAACATCACGGTGGACGGCGGAGCCACGGCGAAGTACTGGCCGTGGCAGCCGAGTCACGCCTGAACGAGGGGACCCGCCGGTAGCCGGCGGGTCCCTTTCACGTTCCGGTGTCAGGCCCGAAGTGCGTGCGGTGGCTCAAGTTCCTCGACGCCGATGCCTTTCGTGACCGCCTTGCGCAGCTTCATGAAAGCGCGGGCGTCGTCGACGACGACGCAGCCGACGACCCTGCCCTCGTCGTCGGCGTACACGGCGACGAGGTCGTCGGGGCCCTCGCCCGCGAGGTGCGCGAGCGTGCCACGGGA
Source organism: Saccharomonospora sp. NPDC006951 (assembly GCA_040635515.1). Classification (GTDB taxonomy): domain Bacteria; phylum Actinomycetota; class Actinomycetes; order Mycobacteriales; family Pseudonocardiaceae; genus Prauserella_A. The sequence continues at coordinate 130,499 of JBEYHY010000001.1, forward strand.
GGGCAGGCCCGCGATCTGCACGCGATGGCCGTACTGGTCGGACCACACGTACGGAGCCTGCGCGCGGGGCGCGGGCGTGCCGGTGATCGCCGAGGCGACGACGGCAGCATGTTCGCCGGCGTTGGTCCAGTGCTCGATCCGGACCGGTTCGCCGTAGTGAGGGTGCGGCCTGCGGGCGACATCGCCCGCGGCGAACACCGAGGGATACCCGATGACTCGCAGGTCTTCGCCGCACTCGACGCCGTCGGCGAGCGGGAGTCCCGAGCCGCTCAGCCACTCCGTGGCCGGGCTCGCCCCGATGCCGACGACGACGAGATCCGCGGGCAGGACCTCGCCGTCCGCGAGAGCCACTCCCTCCACCGCGGGGTCCCCGAGAAAACGGCCGAAGCGGACGCCGGTGCGGACCGTGACCCCGTGCCGTGTGTGCAGTTCGGCGAGGCGGGCGCCGACCCGGTCGCCGAGAACGTGCGACATCGGCGTGTCCAGTGCCTCGATGATGGTCACCTCGCAGCCACGGGCGTTCGCGGCGGCGGCGAACTCGGCGCCGATGAATCCCGCGCCGATGACGACGACCCTCGGCAGGCACGCCAGCCGGGAACGCAGGAAGGCCGCGTCGGCCGCGGTGCGCACGGTGCGGACGCCCGCGCGTTCCGAACCGGGCAGGGTGCGGGGAGTGACGCCGGTGGCGATGACGAGATGGTCGTATTTGTGCTCTCCGGCGCTGGTGCGCACCACCTGGCTCGCGGCGTCCAGGCCCGTCGCGCGTACCCCGAGGTGCAGCTCGGCATCCAGTTCGGTGAGCTCCTCCGCCGACAACAGTGGCGGTGGCGCGGCAGGGGCGTCCTCGGCGAGCTGTTGCTTGGAAAGGGGAGGCTTGTCGTAAGGATGACAGGATTCCTCGCCGATCAGGGTGATCGTCCCTTCGAAACCTCGCATGCGCAGCGCCTGTGCGGTGCGCACCCCGGCAACGGAGGCACCTGCGATGACCACGCGCTCCACGCTCAGGCTCCCGTCGCCGAGGAGCCGGTGAGCACGACGTGGACCTCGTCGCCTTCGACGACGACCTCGTGCATGCGCAGGGCGATCGTGGCGGGGAAGCACATCGCCTTGCCCGTTCTGAGGTCGAAGCGGGCCATGTGCAGGGGGCAGACGACCTCGTCGCCGTCGAGGTCGCCCTCCGTCCCGAGCGAAAACTGTTCGTGCGTGCAGGAATCGTCGCTGGCGAACCAGTCTCCGTCCTCGGTCAGGTACACGGCGAGCGGTGTCGCACCCGCGACCCTCAACGTGCTCCCCGGCTCGATCTCGTCGACCTTGCAGGCGAAGATTCGCGCCATCGCATGTCCTTTCTGGACGGTGAGGGTGCGCGGGATCCGTTCCGCGCGACTGTCGGACCGAGTGTGCTGGTGCTCGCGCGTCCGCTCCAGAGGGTGTTTCAGCCACCGGAACCGCCCGGCTCCCGCCGCCCGGACCGGCGGTACCGTCGCGAAAAAGTGGCCCGCGAAGGAGCGGTCGTGAAGATTCCGACGATGAACGCACTGCGATTCGACGGCTCGGGAGCCGGGATCGAGCAGGTGCGCCGGGCACGCCCAGCCGGGGGACAGGTACTCGTCAGGGTCGCCGCGGTCGCCGTCGGCAGGGTCGACGGCGAGCCACACGCCGGGCTTCGTCCGGTGCGCCTGAACGCCGAGGGGCGGCGTACGCTCGGCCGCCACGTCGCGGGCACCGTCGCGGCACCCGGTGCCGGGGTCGATGCCTGGCCGCTCGGGCGACCCGTCGTGCTCCAGCCCGAGGTATCGGTGCGTGGCGGGTGGTTCCTGCCGGGCGTCGAGCACGACGGTGGTCTCGCCGACTACATCGCCGCGCCGGAGCAGGCATTGGTGGCTCTGCCGGACGAACTGTCCCTTTCGGACGGGGCAGGGCTCGCGCTCGCCGCGAGAGCGGGAAGCCTGCTGGCGCACGCGCGGCTGTCGCCGGGCGAGTCGGTCGGTATCTGGGGAGCGGGTGCGGCAGGCAGTTGCGCCGTCGCCGTGGCACGGGCACTCGGAGCCGCGCCCATCGTCGCCGTCGACCCGGGTCACCGGGCCCGCGTGACGGTCCGCGATCTCGGGGCGGACGCGAGCTTCGATCCAGCCGATCCGAGCCTGCCGGAGCGACTGCGGGAGCTGACCGGGCGGCGAGGTCTCGACGTCGCGCTGCACCTCGCGCCGGACCCGCTTGCGGCCGAGCAGGTGGTGGCGGGGCTCGGGCCCAGGGGGCGCGGTGTGCTCGCGGGCCCGGCGCACCGCATCGGCGGGCTTGAGCGCTGGGACGGCAGGACCCTGTCCGGAGTACCGCCGGTGGCTCCGGACGTCCTGCCGCTGCTGGTGCGCCTGGCCAGCAGAGGGCGGCTGCGCCTGCCCGCGTTTCCAGCGCTGCGGGGAGGGCAGGCCGAGGCGGCCGAACTGCTCGACTCCGCCGTGCGCGGCCGATCCCCGGCAGAGCCACGCCTCGTCACCTTCTGAAACGCCACCACGAGGACCGGTTCCGGCGAACGGAACGCGCCCTATCGCGGGAGTCATCGCCTCCTGACAGTGAGGGCAGCCGACGTCAACGGTAAGCGGCTGGTTTCGAACAAGGAGGTTTGATGACCGCCCGACCCCTGATCCGCGAGCTCCGGCCGAGTGTGGAGCAACCGTCCTCATCGGCGGCCAAGGTGCTCGTGTTGCTGACGACGATGCTCGACAGCGGAAGGAAGGCCGTGAGCCTGACCGAGGTCGCCCTCGCGGCACGGCTGCCGAAGAGCACGACCCATCGGCTGCTGGGAACCCTTGAGCAGCACGGTTTCGTCGACAGGGAAGGCTGCCTTTATCGCCTCGGCGACTCCTTCCTCGACCTCAGCGAGACCGCGCGCTGGTCTTCCTGCGCCGATCTCCGGGATGCCGCGTACCCGAGGCTCGCCGGTCTCTTCGAGCGTTCCGGCGCGATCGCCGTTCACCTCGCGGTGCTTCGTGGCCGCTCGATCCAGTACGTCGACAAACTGATGCGTCCCGAGGGTGTCCGGCTGCCGACAAGGGTCGGCGGCCGCTTTCCCGCCGCGTGCACGGGTCTCGGCAAGGCCATGCTGGCGGTCGGTCCTCCCGAGGTACTGGAGGACGTGCTACTCGGCCCGCTTCCCCGAGCCACGCCGCACTCGGTGACCGCGCACGGGCGGCTGCTCACGCAGCTCCGGCACGTCAGGGACGACGGTTTCGTCGTGGAGCGGGAGGAGGCGTGCCATGGTTTCGTCTGTATCGCGGCGCCCATTCTCTCCGAGGGCGAGCCGATCGCCGCGGTGTCGATGGCGGTGCCGACCGTGGCGCTCGGCCGTTCGGCGGGAGGCAGGGTGGCCGAACTCGGGCGGCTCGTGTCCGCCACGGCGGAGAGCGTGGGCGCCGCGATGGTGCCGTCGATGGTCAGGCCGGGAGTTCCGGCGACCGGGACAGTGCATTCCCTGCTCGGCCGCTCGCGGGTTGACTCAGGGACCACGAGCCCTACGAGCTTGGAGCAGCCGGTTGTCCACTGACGTACGTATCGAGCCCGAGGTCTCCACGGCCGTGGTCGCCGGAGTCCCGGTTCCGGTGTCCACTGTGTACCTCGGTGGTGTTCCCCGGGGCGCGGCGGTGATCGTCGCTGGCCCCGCGGGACTGGATGCCGCCGAATCCGCGGACCTGATGAATGCCTTGGCACGGCACGGTTACGAGTCGGTTCTCGCTGATCCACCCGATCGCGCGATGGATGACGACTTCGGCCGCGTTCTCATCGGTCACCTGGTGGATTCGATCGCGGCGCGAGGATGGCCCGATGAACAAATCGGACTCGTCGGCTACGGCCGGGGCGCTCGTGCCGTGCTGATCGCCGGTTCCGAGAGGACCTTCGGTGCCGCCATCAGTGTTCCGCGCGACGCGTGGACGCTGCTCGGGCCGGACCGCGTCGTGAGCCTGCGGACTCCGTGGCTCGCCATGGCCGGTCTCGGCGCTCGCGGCGAGCTGGCAGGGCCGTTGTCCGGCTACCGCGAGGAAGTCGCGAACCGGTCGGCCGCACACACCTCGGTCGTCGGCTACCCGGGAACGGCTCATTGCCTCCACGACTCGGCCGAAGCCCTTGTCCACGCCGCGGTTTTCGATTCGTGGCAGCGCACGGCCGAATGGCTCGACGCCTACGTCGTTCCCAGACCCACCCCGCTGGCCGAGGAATGGCGGCGCCGGAAGTCCACCGAGCCGGATCCTGGCTGAAAACCCTTCCCACTCCGAAGAAATGGTGTTGCCCATGTCGCAGTACATCGATGACGACCGTCGGATGCCCCGCTTCAGGGTCAACCGGAATGTCATGACAGATCCCGGGGTTTTCGCGCGGGAGAAGGAAAAGATCTTCGACAAGTCGTGGCTGTACCTCGGCCACGAGACCGAGCTGAGGAAACCCCACGACTTCAAGACGAGAAACGTCGGCGGCAGGCCGCTCATCTTTACCCGCGACAAGAAGGGCCGGATCCGGGTGTGGGTGAACTCCTGCCCGCACCGGGGCGCGATGCTGTGCCGGGAGGGCTCGGGCAACGCGCGCTTCATGACGTGCGCCTACCACGGGTGGAGTTTCAGCACGAGTGGCGACCTCGTTTCGGTGCCGGGGGACACGGCCTACGGTCCCGGCTTCGAGCGCCCCGGACTCGCCGGTCCGGCCAAAGTGGACTCCTACCGGGGGTTCGTCTTCGTCAGCTTCGATCCGGACATCGTCGACCTCAGGACCTATCTCGCCGGTGCCGCCGAGTACCTCGACCTCGTTTCCGACATGTCGGTGGAGGGCATGGAGGTTCTCGAAGGAACGCACCACTACTCGGCGCGGGCGAACTGGAAGCTGCTTGTGGAGAACAGTTTCGACGGCTACCACGCCATGTCGACCCACCAGCGGTACTTCGAGATGATCGTCGCGGCGAGGGGACCCATCGACGCGGGAAGCTCACTCGCCAATTCGCGTTCGATCAACCTCGGTAACGGTCACGCCGTGACCGTGGGCGGCTCCGGCAGCGGCGACATCTTCGGGCGTGCCCTCTCCGACGAGGCCAGGGCCGAACGCGAAGCGCGCTACGAGCGGTTGCGCGCCAAGTACGGCGAAGGGTGGGTCGAGCGGCTCAACGGTATCCGCAACATGGTGATCTTCCCCAACCTCGTGGTGATCGATCTCGTCATGGGTGTCGTCATTCGCAAGATCGATCCCATCGCTCCCGACTACATGGAGGTGACGGCGTGGGAGCTGGCGCCGCCGGAGGAGGGGCCCGAACTCAAGCGCCAGCGGCTGGACAACTTTCTCACCTTCTGGGGACCGGGCGGCCTTGCTTCACCCGACGACGTGGAAATGCTCGAAAGCGCGCAGGCCGCCTACGCCTCCGTCGCGGAGTTGCCGTGGTCCGACATCTCGCGCGGCATGCACTCGAATGTGCCCATCCAGTCCGACGAGTACCAGATGCGCACGTTCTGGCGGCGGTGGAACGAGATCATCACCGGCGAGGTCCTTCCGCCGGAGGAATACGACCCGCTGCCCGAGTACTGGACCGCGCCCCGGCTCGACCTTGAGGCCGAGACACCCGTCACCAGTTCCTGAGCCCGGCACGACGAGACCGGCGAGATCGAGGAGAACACCATGGGAGAGGTCATCGGGCTGGGCATGACCCATTACCCGCTGCTGCTTGGCCCTGACGAGTCGATGGCCGCGCTGCTGCGCTCGACCCTCAAGGACCCCGACATTCCGGCAACGGAAAAGGATCCGGCGAACTGGTCCGAGTTCGCCCGCGGGGAATGGTCCGGCGACGGTGGCACGGCCGCCGCGGCGAAGCACAGGGCCGAGCTGCGTGCTCACCTCGGCCGCATCCGCGCCGAGCTCGACGCCTTCGAACCGGATGTCGTTCTCGTGTGGGGTGACGACCAGTACGAGAACTTCCGCGAGGAGGTCATCCCGAGCTTCTGCGTCCTTGCCTACGACGACACCGAGGTCGACCCCTTCGGCGTCATCACGAAGCTCGGCCTGCCCAACGCGTGGGGACTGCCCGACCCGCAGTCGTTCACGATGAGGGGCGCTCCGGACTTCGGCAAACACGTGGCAAGGGAGGTGCTGAACTCGGGTATCGACATCGCGTACTCCTACGTGCCAAGGCCGGGGACGAACTTCCCGCACGCGTTCGCGAACACGCAGATCTTTCTCGACTACGACAACGTGGGGAAGGAGTTTCCCTATCCGATGCTGCCCATCGCCGTGAACTGCTACGGCGAGCACGTCATCGCGCGCAGGGGCGGCATCGCCCGGTTCGCGGAGATTCAGGCAGGGGAGGACCTCGATCCGCCGGGGCCGACTCCCCGGCGGTGTTACGAACTCGGCCGTGCCGTCGGAAGGGTCGCCAGGGACAGTGACCTCAGGGTCGCGCTCGTGGCCTCGTCGAGCTGGTCGCATGCCTTCCTCTACGACGAGGGCTGGCATCTGCGCCCGGACACCGAGGCCGACCGCGCGCTCTACGAAGCCATGGTGGCAGGCGATCACGGACCGTGGATCGAGCGCACGAGCAAGGAGGTCGTCCACTCGGGCCAGCACGAGATCCTCAACTGGCACTGCCTGCTCGGGGCGAGCAGGGAGCTGGGCATGAAACTCGAATGGAGTGAGCTCGTCGAGACCGAGATCTTCAACTCCAACAAGGCTTTCGCGATCTTCACGTGATCCCGTGCTGATCCACACCGGCACTGCCGGGCAGGCCGACCTCCCTGCCCGGCATCCACCGCCGCTCGTGACCGGAGGCGGCGAGCGTGTCCCTGATCTCGATCGCGAGGCGGGCGGCGGTGGAGCGCAAGGCGTGCGAGGCCTGGGTATGGAGCCGCGCGGAGGAGGGATAGATCAGACCGAGCGCGCCGACGGCCTCGCCCTGGATGATGACGGCCGAGGCTATTCCGGCGATGCCCGTGCGGGTCTCGTCGAACTGGCGGGCGAGGTTGTCGGCGCGCACCCGGCGCAACTGATCCATGAGCACCTCCGGGTCGGTGATCGACGCGGGCGTCATGGCGGGCAACGGGCGGGGCAGCGCCGTTTCGAGGGCGTCACGCGGATCCCAGGCGAGCAGCACCTTGCCCAGCGCCGCGCTCGTGGCCGGTACCCGTGCCCCGACAAGGACACGCTCGGCGTGCCACTCCAGGGAGCCCACCTGATCCAGCACGACGACATCGAAATCGCGGAGCACACCCAGCGCGACGGTCTGCCCGAACCACTGGTGCAGGCGGGCCATGTGGGGCAGAGCCAGTTCGCGCATGAGGTTGGCAGGGGCGAAGGAGGCAAGCCGGGCGAGGCGGACGCTCACCCGGTAGCCCTCGTCGATGTGCTCGACGACGTCGAGTTCGACGAGCCGCGTGAGCAGCCGGTGCACGGTCGACTTCGGAAGGTCCGCGGCCCTGGCCAGTTCGGTCAGCGTCATCACTCTGTGCGACGCGTCGAAAGCCCAGAGCAGGTCGAAGGCCTTGGCCAGTATCGAAGGCGACTCGCCCCGAGGGGCCCCGTTGTTCGTGGTGATGACGGACCTCCTCGTCCGCTCGCACAGGCGCGCTGGACACCCAGACTACCCACACACCGAGGTGGCGGGAATGGGCGTTTCATTCCCGGTGCCGGTTGTGACGAGAAGGAGACAGCGTGACCCAGTACGTGCTGCCCGGCCCGGTCGTCGACGCCCACGCCCACTTTTTCCCTCCCGGCCTCGGTGACCCTTCGCGGGGCACCGACCCTCGCTGGCCGGTGCTGCGGCCGGATCCCGGTGACGTGACGAGCGGCGGTATCCATCAAGGCGGGTCGCTGTTTCGCCGGGTCGACAGCCGGTTGTGGGATGTCGGCGACCGGCTGGCTTCGATGGACGCGCACGGCATCGGGCGGCAGCTGATCTCGCCGGTTCCCGTCATGCTCACGACGTGGGCCGATGCGGCTCCCGCCTCGGCCTTCGCCAGGGAGGTCAACGACGGGATCGCCATGGCAGCCGACGCCTCCGGAGGCAGGCTCGCCGGTCTCGCGAGCGTTCCGTTGCAGGACGTCGGCGCCGCGATCGCCGAACTCGAACGCGCCGTGACCCGGCTCGGTCTCGCCGGGGTCGAGATCGGCACCCGCGTCGGGGACCGGGAGCTCGACGATCCCGGGCTGGCTCCGTTCTTCGCCGCGGCCGCCGACCTCGGAGCATCGATCTTCGTGCACCCGATGGACGGCGGCGCGGGTACGCTGCGCCGATCCGGTCAGCCCTACGACTTCGGCCTCGGCATGCTTACGGACACCGCCCTCGCGGCAACGGCCCTGCTCACCGGCGGGGTCCTGGACCGGCACCCCGAACTGCGGTTCGGCTTCGCCCACGGCTGCGGGATCCTCGCCTGGGCGGCGCCGAGGGTGGGCCTCGCGTTGTCGGTCTGGGGCGAGGAAGGGCGCAGCGCCGCCTTCGACGATCTGTTGCGCCACCTGTGGGTCGACACTCTCGTCCTCGACCCGGCGCACCTGCCGCTGCTCGTGCGCCGCTTCGGCCGGGGCCATGTGATGGCGGGGACCGATGCCCCCTTCATTCCCGGCCAGCTCTCCGGACTGGGTGGACTGCTCGCGGGCGGCATCGCTCATGGGCTGAGCCCTGCCGACGTCGACGCCATCGCGTGCTCGAACGGCAGCGCGTTCTTCTCGCGAGCCGGTCATCGATGACCGCTTCGGTTCCGAGGCACGGAAAAGACGCCGCGGGAATCACCGGCGTGCCCGTGAGGATGCGGCGAACACGTTCATCCGAGCGAAGGTGCTGGAGGAGAAAGTCATGATCGACAACGAAGTGATCATCGTGGGAGCGGGCCCTGTCGGGCTCATCGCCGCTCTCGGTCTCGCCAAGCGGGGGATCGGGGTGACCGTGCTCGACGCGGCAGGCGACATTCTCGACGAGCCGAGGGGCATGACCTATCACTGGGCCGCGCTGGCGGGCCTCGAACGCCTCGGCGTCCTCGCCGACGCCACGGAGATCGGTTACCTCAAGCACGACTGGAGCGCCCAGGTTTTCCGCACCGGTGAGCGGTTGTCGATGGACATCGGCGTACTCAAGGACGATGTGCGCCATCCCTACAGCCTCGTGCTCGGTCAGGACGCGCTCGGCCGCGTCGTCATGCGGCACCTGGCGGGACACCCCAGCGCCGATGTTCGCTGGGGCCACGCCGTCACCGGTTTCGACCAGGACGACACGGGAGTCACCGTGCGCGTCGACACCGGCTCCGGGACGCGGGAATGGCGTGGCAGGTGGCTAGTCGGGGCCGACGGTGCCCGTAGCATCGTCCGAAGTGGACTCGGTCTCGGCTTCGAAGGCATGACGTGGGGCGAACGCTTCGTCGCGACAAACTGCCGTGGCCGGTACGAGGACCACTTCGTCTCGGGATACCTCATCGACTCCGAATACGGTGCGGTCGTGCACCGGATCACCGGCGACGGACTGTGGCGCCACACCTTCGCCGAGTCGCTGGAGCTTCCGGAGGAGGGGATCGAGCAACGGATGGCGGAGTACTTCCGGGCGGTGCTGCCCGAGACGGACTTCGAGCACGAGATTCTCCGCTGGCGCCACTACCGGATGCACCAGCGCTCAGCCGAGACCTATCGCGTCGGCAGGGTACTTCTCGCAGGCGACGCCGCCCATGTCACCAACCCGACCCGGGGCTTCGGCCTCGTCGGTGGAATGTTCGACGCGTACACGCTCACCGAGGCGCTGGGTGCCATCCTGCGCGAGGGCGCCGCGGACACCCTGCTCGACGACTACGCCGAGGCCCGGCGGCGGGTCTTCTGGGACTACACGACGCCGATCTCAAGCGACAGCAAGCGGCTGGTTTTCGAACCGACGGCGGAGCGGCTCGACGGTTTCCGCGAGATCGCGGCCGATCAAGAGAAAACCCGCGGGTACCTGCTGAGCGGGGTCGCCCTCGCGACCCCCTCACTGCTGGGGACGATGGACGTGTGGGAGACGGTGGGAGCCTCGCCGCAACTCGGTGACCTTTGGCGGGCATGACGGAAAACGTCCTTGGTGGTGACCGGGAACGCGGTCACCACCAAGGACGTCCCGGTCAGTTGGTGACGGGCGGTGTCGTGTTGCGCTCCGCCGGGGTCGTTGATTCGCTGTCATGTGTCTCGTACAGCGAGTTCTTGCTCGTCTCGCGCATGAAGATCACGGCAACGAAAGCCGCCGCGGCCAGAACCGCGAGCATGATCGACAGTCCGATGCTTCCGTGGTTCGCGAGGATCGGGGCCGCGATGATCGGCGGGATCGCTCCGGCGACGACGCTGCCGATGTTGAACGACACCCCGGTGCCGGTGCTGCGGTAGGAGGTACGGAAGGTCTCCGGCAGGAACACCGTGGTCGAGCCGTTCGAAAGGCCGACGACGAAGAGGGTCACGGTCAGCGCGACGCCGACGAGCCACACCACGGCGGAATCGACCAGGGGGAACAGCACGAACGCCCAGACGACGGCGGATCCGTTGCCCAGCAGGAGGATTCTCCTGCGGCCGATCCGGTCCGAGAGGCGCGCGCCGATGACCTGGCCCGCGATGCAGCCCGCGATCGCGATGAACTGGATGGTGAGCATGCTGGTCTTGGAAAGCCCCAGCACGGCGGTGCCGTAGTTCGTCAGGTAGACCGCGCCCATGTAGAAGAAGGACAGCCACATGAGAACGGAGCCCGAGGCGAGAAACACCTCGCGGCCCTGGTTCGCGAAGAGCTCACGGACGGGAGCCTTGGTTGCCTTGGCGTTGCGGGCCTTGACCATGGCGTCCTTGAAGACGGGCGTGTCGGTGACACCGAGCCGGACCCACATCCCGACCGCCACCAGTAACGCGCTCAACACGAAGGGCACTCGCCAGCCCCAGGCGACGAACGCCGCGTCGGACATGGTGAGCCCGGTGATGAGGAAGGTGAGCGTCGCCAGCAGCAGGCCGAAGGTCGTACCGAGCGTCTGCGCAAGCGAGTACCAGCCTCGCTTCCCCGAAGGCGCGTGCTCGACGACGAAAAGTGCCGCGCTGCTCCACTCACCGCCCACGGCGAGTCCCTGCAGGAAACGCAGCACGATCAGGGCGATGGGGGCGAAAAGGCCGATCGTGTCACCGGAGGGCAGGAGGCCGATCAGCACGGTCGCGATACCCATCACCAGCATCGTGGTGACCAGGGTCGTCTTACGTCCGACGCGGTCGCCCATCTGCCCGAACACGAGGCCGCCGAGGGGGCGGGCCAGGAACGCGACACCGAAGGTGGCGAAGGATGCCGCGGTCCCCGCCGCCGGTCCGAGCGCGGGGAAGAAGATCTGCGGAAAAACGAGGGCAGCGGCCGTGCCGTAGATGAAGAAGTCGTAGTACTCGATCGTTGTCCCCATGAACGCGGCCGCGACCACCCGCCCCATGCCCTTGGGTTGTTCAGAAGCTTGCGACATCGTGCACCTCTCGCGATCCAGGGGCGAGGGTCGGCCCCGTGGGTTGATAACGGAGGAACCTAGGACGATCCCACCCAGCGGGCACCAAGTCGTTCTAGCCCTCGGAACCGTGTTTCATCCGATATCGGTCGCGAATCGAGAATGCCGCGGGGCCGGACCCGGGAACTGTCATCCTGTTCCCGTTTCCCGAGGCCGGCGCCTTCTTCGGCGATTCTCAACGAGTGTGGTGCGCTGCCACGTCAAGGAGAAGTTTCGCGGCCACCGCCGCGCCGTCGGAACGGATCGTGGCGGCCACGTCGCGCGCCCTCGCGCGGGTCTCGGGGCTCAGTGCCGTCGTGAGTGCGGCCGTGAGGGATTCGCGGACGGGGGAAGGGTCGCGGTGTGCCACGCCGATGCCGAGGTCCGCGACGCGATCGGCCCAGTAGGGCTGGTCGGCGAGCTGGGGAACCACCACCTGGGGGACACCGGCATGGGTGGCCGTGGTCGTGGTCCCCGCGCCGCCGTGGTGCACGACGGCGGCCACCCTGCCGAACAATGCCTGGTGGTTGACCTCGCCGACGACGAAGCAGTCGTCATCGCCGTCGATCAGGGCGAGGTCCGCCCAGCCGCGCCCGAGGACGACGCGGCGCCCCTGCGCGCGGACCGACTCGATGGCGACCTGGGCCGCGTCGGCGGAGGCATGCATCGGCATGCTGCCGAAGCTCACGAACACCGGTGGCGCTCCGGCGTCCAGGAAGGACACCAGCTCGGCGGGGAGCGGGCGTTCGTCGGGCAGAAGCCACGCCCCGGTCTGCACGACGTCGAGGTCAGGCGTCTCCCGCCACGGGTCCAGCACCGGGTCGGTAGCCAGCCACGGCCGGTCGCCGATGACGTAGTCGCGGACGTTGCCCACCGGGGGCAGATCCGCCGCTTGCCTGTTCGTGTTGAGTGCTTCGCCGAACAGCGCGTCGATGTTCTGGGCGTCCAGGTCCCACAGCACCCGGTTGTCGGTGACCTCCGGCGGAAACGGCCGTCCCGGATACGCCAGCGGCCCGCGATGCGGCGCCGGCAGCGTGACCTGCTGGAAGGTGACGGACACCGAAGGGATACCCAGCAGTTCGGCCACCGAAAGCGCCCCGGCGGCGGCGGGCATCATCCCGGTCGCCATGAGCACGTCGCAGCCCTCGGCGGCAGGGATGATCGCCTCGAACTGCCCCGCGATCACCTCGGCCGCGTGCCGAGGCAGACCGGACGCCGGTGGGGCCGCCTTCGCCCACGCTCGCGCCGACTGGCTGACGGGTACCAGCGGCACGTCCACCCCGGCCAGTCTCCGCGCGTAGTCCTCGTCCGGCGGCGCGCACACGCGCACCTCCGCGCCGAGTTCCCGCAGCCGCACCGCGAGCCCCACCAGCGGCTCGACGTCCCCTCGCGACCCATACGTCGACAACAACACACGCACTTCGCAACACCCGATTTCCGTAGGTTCCGGCTTAGGCGGGCGATTCTGCGGCACCGAAGGGGGCTTGCCGCAAGCCCCCGGGTGCGCTATAGGTTGAATACGGCAAGGAAAGACAGTCTCTTTGCTTCCCGTCTTCTGATCGTCCGTTGTGGACTGATCACTTCCTGTAGCGGATGTGCCGGGAACTGGTCAACCCGAACCCAGCGGGATGACATGAGGGCGCCCCTCGGCTGGTTCGGTCACCACGTCGGCGCGCAGGCCGAAAACATCGTGGAGAAGCTCGGTCGTCACCACCTGGTGCGGGGCACCCTGGGTCACGATGGCACCGGCCTTCATCGCCACGAGGTGGTCGCTGTAGCGGGCGGCCAGCGAGATGTCGTGCAACACCATGACGATGGTCCTGCTGTGCTCGCGGTTCATGCGCACGACGAGTTCCAGCAATTCCACCTGGTGGGCGAGATCCAGGAACGTCGTCGGCTCGTCGAGCAACAGGATATCGGTCTCCTGAGCCAGAATCATCGCGATCCAGGCCCGCTGCCGTTGTCCTCCCGACAATTCCTCAAGCAGGGCACCGGCCAGGCCCGCCATGCCGGTGCTTTCCAGAGCGTGCCGGAGTGCCTTTTCGTCGAGGATCGAGAACTGTTCGTACCAGCGTTGCCGTGGATGGCGGCCACGCGAAACCAGATCGGCGACGGTGAGTCCGGAAGGAGCGGCCGGGGATTGGGGCAGAATGCCGACCCGCCGCGCCACCTGCCTCGTCGATTGCGCGGTGATCGGCTTGCCGTCGAGAACAACCGTGCCGGACCGGGGTTTGAGCAACCGTCCGAGCCCACGCAGCAACGTCGATTTGCCGCAGCCGTTGGGGCCGATGATCGACGTCACGCGGCCGGGCGGAACCGTGAAGGTGAGCTCGCTGATGATGTCGGCGCCGTCGTAGCCGAGGGTCAGGTTGTCCGCGCGCAATGTCGGTGTCGTGCCCTGGCGGCTCACGCGAGTCTCCTTTGGTATCGAAGTACGAGGAAGATGAGGTAGGGACCGCCCAATACCGCGGTGGCCACACCCGCCGGAAGCGAAACGGGCAGCACGTTGGCCGCGACCGTGTCGGCGACGAGGACGAACACGATGCCCACGAGCGCCGAGGTGAGAACGGGGGGAGTGACCGAGCCGGTGATCAGTCTCGCGATCTGCGGGCTCGCGAGTGCGACGAACACCAGCGGTCCGGCGACAACGACACCGGCCGATGCCAGAAGCGCGGCCAGCGCGAAAGCCGTGAGCCGGAGCCAGCCGACCCGGACACCGAGACCGGTGGTCACGTCGTCGTCGAGCGTCAGCAGCGCCGATCGCCGTCCGAGGATGAGCGCACCGGCGAGCAACACCATTCCCAGTACGGCCATCGGTTCTACCAGCGGCCAATCCTTGCCGTTGAGCGAGCCGGACATCCAGGTGAGTGCTTGCGCGGCGTTGGTGACGTCGCCGAGGGTGAGCATCCACGTCGTCAAACTCACCGCGAGCCCGTTGATGCCGAGTCCCACCAGGACGAGCCGGTAACTGTCGATCGAACGGGACAGCGCCAGCAGATAGACGAGCGCTCCGGCGAGGACGCCTCCCGCGAACGCTGCCACCGGCAGGCTGACGCTGCTCGCCATGCCGCTGAGGCCCGCAGCGCCGCCTCCCGCGAGCACCACGACGGATACGGCGCCCAGCGAGGAACCGGCCGTCACGCCCAGGATGTCCGGGCTGGCCAGCGGGTTGCGCGCCACGGTCTGGGTGAGCGCTCCGGCCGCGGCGAGGCAGGCACCCGCGATGATCGCGGCCAACGTGCGTGGCGCCCGTAGTTCCGTGACGGCGAGATACACCCGCGTGTCCGAGTCGTCGCCGAGCAAGGCTCGCGCGACCGCGTCGACGGGCAGCGCGGTGCCTCCGTTGGCGAGGTGGATGGCGGCGGCCAGCAGGCACAGTGCTACCAGCACGACGCCTACAGCCACGGCGCGCGGTCTGACCATCACCGACACCGCGCCTGCTCGCATCACGCGCGCGGGAGCGAGCGGGTTCCCTGGGCCGTCGCTCATACCGTCACCATCCGGCGCCGCCGCGCGAGGAGCACGAAGAACGGTGCCCCGATCACGGCGAGCACCACGCCGACCGACAACTCGCCCGGCCTGGCGATGAGCCTGCCCGCCGTGTCGGCGACGAGCACCAGTGCGATGCCGATGGCCGCGGCCGCCGGTACCGATCGGCGGTAGTCACCGCCCACGACGGCTCTGGCCAGGTGCGGAACGACAAGCCCCGCGAAGGCGATCGGCCCCGCCATCGTGACGGCGCATCCGGCGAGCAGCGTGATCGCCGCGATGCCCGCGCACCTGGCCGCCAGTACGGACGTGCCAAGTGAGCGAGCAACGTCCTCGCCGAGCGCCAAAGTATTGAGTGCGCCGATGTTCAGTACCGCGAGCAGCAAACCGGCGACGACGAACGGCCACAGTGACTCGATGACGTTCGGACGTGCGGCCAGTGAACCCACCTGCCAGAACCGCAAGGTGTCGAGGGAGGCCTCGTCGAGCAATGTCAACCCCGTCACCAGCCCGCCGCAGAGAGCCGTGACGGCCGCCCCTGACAGCACCAGAGTGACCGGTGTGGCGCCGTGCCGCGCAGCGGTGCCGATCAGGAACACCACGACGCTGGCGAGCAGCGCGCCGACGAACGCCAGCGTCGCCTGGGTGTAGACGGAAAGACCGCCGAAGGTGAACGTCGCTGCGACGATCGCGAGCGCGGCGCCCTGATTGATGCCGAGCAGTCCCGGATCAGCCACCGCGTTGCGCGTGTGCCCCTGGGTCAGCAGACCCGCGACGCCGAGGCAGGCCCCCGCCGCGATTCCGGTGAGCGTGCGAGGCCACCTGAGTTCGCGGATCGTCACATCCATGTCGGTCCCCGCGGGAGTGACGATCGCGTGCCAAATCTCGGCCAGGGTCGACGGGCTGCTGCCAAGACACATGCTCGCGACGACGGCCGCCAGTACGGCGGCGAGCGGGATGCCTGCCATCACCCATGGAGACCGGCCACGGCCGACGGCCGCCGAGCGTGTACTCCCGATGCCGGAGGCGCTGTGCTCCGTCCCGGTGTCGAGTGTCACCTATGTTCCCCACTGTGCGGACTGGTCCTGGCTGATCTCGTTGCTATGGTCAAAGCCGTATTGGGAAGCCTAACCTTACCGGTCCGCCGGGTGGTGGCTCCGTGACCTGAAAGGCAACGACATGAGCACCGGATCTCGCCGATCAGCACGCCGGCGGTCGATCATTTCGATCATGGCAAGCGGGGCGTTGCTCCTGGGCGCCTGCGGCGGCCAGAACGACGCGACACCCGATGCCGCGCCCGGTGGCGGCGGTGAGGGCTATCCGAAGACCATCAAGCACGCCATGGGAACCACGACGATCGAGACGAAGCCTCAGCGAGTCGTCGCGATGGACCCGAGCTTCGCCGACGCCGCGCTGCTGCTCGAAGCCGATCTCGTCGGCTACGCCCAATACCGCGCTGATCCGGACAATCCCTTTCCTGACTATCTCGGCGACATCGACAGCGCGGTCGTCGATTCGGTCAACATCGGCACCACGGCCGAACCCAACCTTGAGAAGGTACTCGAACTCGATGCCGACCTGATCATCTCCGCGAAGGTGCGGCACGAGGCGTTCTACGACCAGCTTTCCCGGTTCGCGCCCACCGTCTTCTCCGAAAGCACGGGCCCGACGTGGAAGGAAAACGTCGTACTGCTCGGCGACGCGCTCGGCAAGAAGGACAAGGCCGAGGAACTCATCGAGAGCTATCAGCAGCGTGCGGCCGCGGTGGGCAAGGAGATTCTCGCCAAGCACCCGGATCTCACGTACTCGTTCGTCCGTTTCGCCGGTGAGGACACGGCCCGGTTGTACTCCAGTAATTCCTTCATCGGCGAGATCATGGCCGACATGGGCATTCCCCGCCCTGACGGCGCACCGGACACCGAGGAGGAGATCTTCGTTCCGCTGTCGTCGGAGCAGATCCTCAACGCTGACGCGGGCCTGGTCATGGTCTCCGCCTACACGCCGCCGGGCGCCGAGGGCGAGGCGAGCAAGGACCAGCGGGCCGACTTCGAATCGAACCCCTTGTGGGGAAGACTTTCCGGTGAAGTCCTCGCCGTCGACGACGAGCCTTTCGTGCTCTCCGTCAGCATCCAGGGCGCACACGCGTCCATTACGACAATGGCCGAGCACTTCGGAGTCGACCCGCAGCTTCCCTGAACCGGGTCGTCGATGTCCACAGTGGCTTCCGGTGCGGGGTACGATCGTTGCCCATTGCCCCGCGGGACGCTCGGTCAGGCATGAAAAGGGGAGGCACAGTGCCCGTCGTCGCAACTCCACTCGTCGCGCTGGTCGGTTTCAAACGGAGCAAGCTCGCCATGCTGGGTGGGGTCCGATTGCTCGTCGTTCGGGACGGTGTGGCCCGGCTCCTCGACGGAAAGGGCACGACCGACCTCGATGTCGCGATGGGGGAGCTGACGGTCAGGCTGACCAGAACGAAGACGGTCGAGCTGCGAACGGATTCGGTCTCGGCCTACGTCTACGGAATTCCGGACGCGACGAGAATCCGCGAGGATCTCAAACAGGTCATCGCGCGCGAGCTGGACCTCGCCACCGGTGGAGGCACGCGGGAGGTCGCCGTGCTCGGGCCCGTCCCTTCCGGATTCACGACCCTGATGCCGATCAAGGAGCTCGCAGGGCAAATTCGCATGGGCAACGCGCTGGCCGAGGCATTGAGGCAACGTGGCGCGGCCGGCGATTGAGCCGGAATCCGCGAGCTGTTACAGGCCGTCGCACCAGTCCGCGCGTTTGTGCTGTGGGGTTCCCGCGGGATTGGTGCTGATTCCGGGCCCTTCGAGCATCGCGGGCGGCATGCGTTCGATCGTCTGCTCCGGGGATTGTGCCAAGCCGCCGGTCCAGACGTAGCCGTCGCGATAAGTGAGTGGAGTGCCCGCCTCGCACACGGCGGTGATCCGGAACGGTTCACCCGTGTTTCCCGCGCCGGCGGTGTCGACGATGATCGGGCTCTGTGGCTCGCCGTCGACGATCGTGTCGATGGCGATCTTGAATTCGGCCGACTGCCGCCGCGCCACCGTATCGACCGTGATTCGCGCGTTCTCACTCTTGCCCAGCGTGAGGTCGCCCCTGTCCTTGCCGGGATAGGGGCCCGCGTCGACAGGTTCCCCGAGCTCGTCCTCGGCGGGCACCATCCGGCGGGCGTCGATTTCGGTGGCTTCCTGGTCGAGGTCGAAGCGCACAGGGACCACGTCACCCGTGCCCTGGCCGGGACTGAGCAGATACGTGCCGTTGACCGGAGGTCCGTGCCGCACCTCGACGGCACGAACACGGGTGACCGCGACTTCCGCCTCGCGCAAGCCCGTGAGCCTGATGTCGAACACCGTGCGTTTGGGTACGTAACCGCCGTGGCCCGCGTAGTGTTCGATGGCGCTCTGGATGTCGCCGCTTTTGCGTGGATCGGCCGCGATCTCGGAGGGCACCACGACGGCGGAACCGGTCGCGCCGTCGTCCCCGGTGTAGCTGACGTTGACCGCGAGTGGGTCGGTGAACGCCTCGCTCACGGTGGCTCCGGTGCGGTCGAGCAGGGTCAGCAGCCCGGTCGCGAGTCCCACGACGACGCCGGCGGTGGTCAGGATCGCGACGAGTTTCGCTCGCTTCTTCTTCGGTGGCTGTCGCGGGCCCGCACTCTCATTGCGGTGCCCGGCGACGCGAACCCGCCTGCGCCCGTTCGTCATCGGTCCCCCTGACCGGTCGATTCGCGCTCCCCTGTCGTGCCGAGGCCCGGACAGCATACGCCACAGCGTGTGTCGGTTTCGTTCCGTACGGCGACGATTCGTTGTTCTACCGCGTCATGGGCTTGCGCGAAGCGCTTGTGTGGTGCTTTCTCGGTGGCGTGGCCGCGACCCAGGCGGCGAGTGTTCGGGGTGATTGGTCCGATGTGGATTGCTTATGTGGTGTGGGGCCGTTGCTCAAGTCCACGATCACGAGAAGGCCGGGGCACTGCCCCGCGCATGCGGGGAAGACGGCCCGCGGCTGCAACGACTGCACGACTGGATGGGACCACCCCCGCGTGCGCGGGGAAGACCGGGTGTTGCGGGGTGCGACCTGCCGAGCGGTGGGACCACCCCCGCGTGCGCGGGGAAGACTCGCATACGCACGTCGCGGGTGAGATCTCCGGAGGACCACCCCCGCGTGCGCGGGGAAGACATCGCGTGCGCGGCTTGCTGAGGGACAACACCGGGACCACCCCCGCGTGCGCGGGGAAGACACTTTTTGACCTGCGAGTATACCGAGCCTGGATCGAGAAAGTTTGGTTCGGGTTCGCCGTCGGCCAATCGGTTTCGCCACCACCCGGCCTCCCGGAAGCCGCCGAGCCGCCAGCGTCCCCCGGTGCCCTTGCCGTCCGGCGTTGACTTCGGGGCGGTCTCCGACACGTGCTCACCAGGGTGTGCGATTTGCCGATTCGGCAGGCTCGGTGTGGCCGCCGAACGTCAGCGCGATGCAGTGTTTCTCGCCGACTCGTCCCGGATCTTTCCGCGTTTTGCGCGTATTTTCAGGCGAGAGTACGGGTATCACCGATCGCGGCGCTGGTCGGCGGCGCGGGCTTCGGAACTGAACGGCGGAAGGATGGTCGATATGGCACTGTCTGCTCTTCCCGAGGAGTCTTTCCAGCGCGTGCTGTGCGTCGTCGCGCACCCCGACGACATGGAATACGGCACGTCGGCGGCCGTCGCTCGCTGGACGTCGCTCGGGATTCGGGTCGGCTATCTCCTGTTGACGCGTGGTGAGGCCGGTATGCCGAACCCTCCCGAGGAGACAGCGCGACTGCGGGCCGCCGAGCAGCGCGCCGCATGTGCCGCCGTCGGGGTCGACGACCTGACCATCCTCGAACATCCCGATGGCGTTCTCGTGTATGGCCTCGATCTGCGGCGAGACATCTGCCGGGAGATTCGCCGGTTCAAGCCGGACGCCGTGCTCGGAGGCGGAACCGACATCGACACACCTCACGGTTTCGAACAGGCCGACCACCGTGCGGCCGGGCTCGCGACACTCGACGCGGTGCGCGACGCGGGCAACCGATGGGTCTTTCCGGAGCAGATCGACGACGAAGGACTCGAACCACACGCCGTGCGCTGGTTTCTCGTTCCTCAGCTCGCCGGTTCCGGCGCGACTCACGGCGTCGACGTCACGGGCGAGCCGCTGCGCCGTGGTGTCGCCTCACTTGAGGCGCACGCCGCATATCTGGCCGCGCTGCCGGGGCATCCCGCCCCCGCGGACTTCATTCCGGCGTTCACCGCGATGAGCGGAAAGGCCTTGGGTGTCGACCACGCCGTCCTGTTCCGCGCCCGCGATCTGCTGGCACCACCGGATATCACGCTGGACTGATCCGGTCGACCTGACAAGGCGGGACCTGTGACACCACAAGAAAAACGCGGGGAGCTGATCGGCGGGTTCTGCATTGTCCTCATGATCGTGGGGGCGATCGGGACCCTGTCGGCTCCTGTGGTCGCCTTCTTCTCTGAGGTCAAGTTTGCTTATGTTCTGTTGCCTGCTCAATTCGTGTTCTTCGCGGGGTTATGGTTGCGTCGATGGCTGACGAAGGAAACGAACTCTTTCACGTGGCCTCATAGGCGTGAAGACTGAATCCGTGGCTTGCGAGTTCCGGGAGGAAGTCGGTGCCCACGGCGTTTTCGATGTGCCGGACGCCAGGGGGCAATCCCTCCAGCCGGCTGACGACCATCGCCGCGACCAAACCGGTTGCCCTGCTTTGCCTTCGGCCACTGAAAGGCTTGACCTTTCCGTCGGAAGCGGCGGCGACCGCGAACCCGTCACGACCAAAGTGGACTTTACGCAACAGCCAGTTCAGCGACTTGGCGTTCCGGACCTTCCTGAACCGGGGGAGAAGCGCGCTGACGACCCGCGAATCCAGGCACAGCCCCGTGCGGACCCTGCCGGGAAGCGTGAACTGATCGGAGAAAGGGAAACCGTGAACAGTGCGGTTCCCGTAGGGTTCCGGAAACCGCATGCGCCAGGACTCTCCGACATCACCGAGCGCGTCGAGGGTCCACTTCACCGCGGAAGGGCCGTGGTGCTCACCGAGGCCCAGCAGCACACCGATATCCGTAGCTTCACCGTTCAGCGAGTTCGCCAGGAGGTTCGTGACGCCTGGTACGAGGCCGACGCTCAGTACCGCTGTCGCCTTCCGTTCGACGGCAAGGCTGTCGAATCGTTCGATTGCCGTGAGCACATCGTGGTCGGCGGACACATCGACATAGTGGATACCGCGCGCGAGACAGGCTCGCGCGACACGGACGTTGTCCTGTTCCGCGCACATGACGACGGCGTCGGCATCGAGCAGGGAGAGGTCGTCCTCGCGCAGGTCGAATCGCAGTGGCACCGCCCCGGTCACCGCGCTCGCCCTGGCGAGATCGCGGCCGCCGACGACGATCTCCGGGATATGGCCGCGCAACCCGGCAACCACTTCGCGGCCTACCGCTCCGTATCCGCCCAGCACGACAACCCGTCTCATGTCCGCCGTCCCTCTTCAAATGAACACGTGTTCATGAACGCGTGTTCATGGATCCATGGACGGGCCGGGTTTTCAAGGATGCCCCGATACTGGGGCGCAGAGAGGGAGCCGTATGAGCATGTCCATCGATCTGGAGTATCCATTCGACGGCCGCTGGCTCGTCCGGAACAGCCCGGCTGACCGGGTGCCCAGCCACGGCACGACCCGGTTCGCCACGTCGTATGCGATCGACTTCGTGCCCGTCCGCGACACGGGGCGCACCGCGCCGGTGCGGTTCGGCTCGCTCATCCGCCCGGAACCGCCCGAGAGGTTTCCCGGTTTCGGCAGGCCGGTCCTGTCGCCTGTCGAGGGGATCGTCGTGGCCGTGCACGACATCGAGATCGATCATCCCGCGTATCGCGGTCTGCCCTCGATCGGCTACGCGCTGACCCAGGCCCGCCGAGCCGCGGCGGGCTGGGTGGCACTCGCCGGTAACCATGTGCTGATCGAAAGCGGCGGCGTCGTGGTTGCCCTGTGTCACCTCCAGCGCGGCTCCGCCGAGGTGAGGCCGGGGCAGCGAGTTCGCGTAGCCGATGTGCTCGGTCGTTGCGGCAATTCCGGCAACAGCACCGAGCCGCACCTGCACGTCCAGGCGATCGACAACCGTGATGTCGGGCGCGCTGAGGCCGTGCGCGTGACGTTCGGCGGATCGCTACCGCGCAACGGTGAGATCGTCAGCCCGGGAATATCGTGAGCCGCCCGCTGACCGGACTCGTGCCGCGACACCTAGCCGCCGAATATGTCGGATTCGCCCCTGTCGCCGGTGTCGCGTAGGTACGCTGACCAGCCTTGCCCGATCGGATCGAGCAGAGGTGGATATGGGGCCGGATTCGAACTCGGCGGCGACGGACTCCGGGCCGAAGCGGCGTCGCGGTCTGGTACCGGTGATCGCCGCCGCGGCGGCGATCGTGCTGGCGGGGGTCGCGGTGTTCGTCGTCGGCTCGGGCGACGCCCCGGACGAGCTGGATGCCTCCGGGAGTGTGGAGCCTTCGCCGCCGCGGGTCGAGTCGTTCGACGAGCCGCCGGACGGCGGCGAGCTGAAGCTCGTGGATTCCGGGCTGTCGATCTACGAGGTGGAGGGGTTGCCGGACGCGTTGTCGTACGGCGTGGTGGTGGAGAACACCAGTGACGCTTACGTGGCCGAGTTCCCGGCCGTTTCCGTGGCGGTGCTAGACGGAAACGGCGAAGTGGTCGCGGCCGGCGACGAGCTCGCGCTGCGGCACGACTTGACCGTCGTCATGCCAGGGGAACGGATAGGTATGGGCGACGCATTCAACGTCGGCAACCTCGGCCTGGACCCTGCCAGTGTCGAACTCGACGTCACCATCGGTGACGCGCGGTGGCGCCCGGTCGAGGATTCCGGTCACGCCGCGGTCGTCGCTGGCGCCGTTACTGTGGGCGATGTCGACGACTCGTGGGTCGAGTTGACCTTCGAGGTGACTTCGCGGTACAGCGGGGTATTGGCCTCGGCGCAGGCATACGCGATTTTCCGGGACAGCGAAGGTGTCATCGTCGGTGGTGCGCCGCCCATGGGTGGACAGCGGCTTTCGCCTGGGAAGTCGGAAGGAACACTCGAAGTGCGGGACCGTCTTCCCGAGACCGCGGACGAAACCAAGACCGAGGTATACGTGCTGCCGTATTGAAGGTATCGAAACGGGTCGGCCCCGCCGCGGGCGAGGCCGACCCGTTTCCGATGCCTGTTCAGGGCTTCACGGAGCCGGGGTACGGCAGCAGCGCCATCTCGCGGGCGTTTTTGATCGCTCGCGCCACCTGCTTCTGTTGTGGTGGCGTGAGCCCGGTGACTCGCCGGGCGCGGATCTTGCCGCGATCGGAGATGAACTTGCGCAGCAGTGCGGCGTCTTTCCAGTCTGGAGTGGACACTCCTTCGCGGAGCAACAGGTTCTGCTTCTTACGGGGGAGACCGCGGGGTGGTCGCGCCACGTTCTTCCTTACCAGCTTGACTTGTGGACGCCGGGAAGCTCGCCACGGTGGGCCATCTCCCTCAGCCGGATCCGGGAAAGCCCGAACGCCCGCAGGTAGGCGCGTGGCCTGCCGTCCACGGCGTCGCGATTGCGAATCCGGGTCGCGCTCGCGTCCCGGGGCTGCTTGCGTAGCTCGGCCGAGGCGTCCGCACGTTGCGCGACTGTCGAATGGGGCGAGCGGATGATCGCCTTGAGTTCGGATCGCCGTTCGGCGTAGCGGGCGACGATCCGGCGGCGCTGTGCGTTCTTCGCGATCTTCGATTTCTTCGCCACCGGGTCAGCGCTCCTCGCGGAACTCGACATGCCGGCGCACGACCGGGTCGAATTTGCGCAACACCAGCCGATCCGGGTCGTTGCGCCGGTTCTTCCGGGTCACGTATGTGTAGCCGGTGCCTGCCGTTGACCGCAGCTTCACGATCGGCCGGATGTCATTGCGTGCCATCAGATTCGCCGTCCCTTCGCCCGCAGCTCGGCCACCACGGATTCGATTCCGCGTTTGTCGATCACCTTCATGCCCTTGACCGACACCCTCAGCCGGATCCACCGGTTCTCGTCGGCCAGCCAGTAGCGGCGGCGTTGCAGGTTGGGCTCCCACCTTCGCGATGTGCGCCGATGCGAGTGCGAGACCTGCTTGCCGTAACCGGGTTTGCGCCCGGTCACCTGACACTCCGCTGCCATCACCCCTCCTCGTTGTTGATATCCATTTTCAACTAGCCTACCTTCTAGATGGAAATGGTTGTCAACAAGGGAGTGTTTTGTGACGGAGGGCGATCGCACGCGCCTCGTGGTGGTTGCGGGCCTGGACAGGGGATCGACGCAGGTCGTCTCCGATCGATTGATGCGTGCCGAGCCGGGCGCCGTCGTGGTGCACCACGACCTGCGCGGGCTCGGCGAGGGAGTGGTGCGCAGGCGGCTGTGGTCGGCCGAGTCGGCCTCGACCGAGATTATTGAGCTGGCTCACGGCTGCGTGTCCTGCACACTCAGGGAGGACGTGCTGCCGTTGCTGCGGCGGCTGGCCGGTCGGCCCGAGGTGCGCCGGATCGTGTTGCATCTCGACCCGGTGATGGAGCCGGAGCCGGTGTGCTGGGCGCTCGCGAACGTCGTCGCCGGAGGCGGCACGGTCACCGAACTGACCGAGGTCGAGGCCGTACTCGCCGTTGTCGACGAAGGAACCTGGCTCGGCGACGCCACCGGCGACGAGGAGCTGGCCGATCGGGACTTCAGCGTCATCCCGGACGAGGAACGGACCCTCGCGCAGGTCGCCGTCGCGCAGGTCGCGTTCGCCGACGCGGTCGTCCTCGCGGGCAGCGCCCGCGAAGGGTGGACGGCCGCGCGCGTCGCCGCCGTGCTCGACCGGCTCGTGCCCGCAGTGCCGCGAACCCGGATCGAGGGCACGGAGGATCTCGCGTTCCTCTCGGCGATCCCGGCGTCCGCGCGCCGCGGCACGATCGATGACGCGCACGCACCGCTGCTGCGTGGCGAGCCCCCGCTTGAGCCGGACTGCGGCGTCGCGCTCACGCTGTTCACCGACCGGCGGCCGTTCCACCCGCAACGCCTGCACGAAGCCTTCGACGTGCTGCTCGATGGCGTGGTGACCACCAAGGGCAGGATCTGGCTGGCGAGCCAGCCGGACGCGGTGCTGTGGCTGGAGGCCGCGGGCGGTGCGCTGCGGGTCGGGCATGCCGGCACATGGCTGGCCGCCGCGCACGACGACGTATGGGAGCGGGCCGGTGCCGAACGCCGGGCGAAGGCGGCACTGGATTGGGACCCCTTCTTCGGCGACCGCACCCAGGAGCTGGCGATTCTCTCGCATCAGGCATCACCCGAGGCGATAACCGAGGCCCTTCGCGAGGCACTGCTCACCGACGACGAGCTCGCGGGAGGCCAAGAATCCTGGCGCGGTTATCCGGATCCGTTCGGGTCCTTTCACACCGACCCGTGTGATGACCTCGAACTTGGGAACAACAACTCCACAACGGACAGTAGAAGGGGCAAGGCATGAAACCCGGAATCCATCCCGACTACCGGCCGGTGATCTTTCGCGATGCCACGACCGGCAAGGAGTTTCTCACCCGATCCACCGCGGACTCGACGGTGTCCGCGATGTGGAAGGACGGGAACACCTATCCGCTGATCATGGTCGATGTGACCGCGGACTCGCACCCGTTCTGGACCGGAACCCACCGCGTTTTCGACAGCGCGGGACAGGTGGAGAAGTTCCACCGCCGTTACGGCGGCAGGGGTGGTGCCTGATGGCCGTACCGAAGCGTCGTAAGTCCCGTAGTCGTACGCGAAGTCGCCGAGCGCAATGGCTGGGCAGCGTCAAGGTGCCCGACCTCGTCGAAGTGACCACAGTGGACGGCCGAAAGGTCACGGTTCCGAGGTATCTCGCCAATGCCGCCCGCCGCGGCTTCATCAAGGAAGGGAGATTACACCCATGAAGGTCC
Source organism: Saccharomonospora sp. NPDC006951 (assembly GCA_040635515.1). Classification (GTDB taxonomy): domain Bacteria; phylum Actinomycetota; class Actinomycetes; order Mycobacteriales; family Pseudonocardiaceae; genus Prauserella_A. Next base: position 156,447 of record JBEYHY010000001.1, read on the forward strand.
GGAAGTCATTGCGTTCGCTGAAAAACAAACCCGGATCGCAGGTCGTGCGCCGCAGGGGCAAGGTCTACGTCATCAACAAGACCAATCCTCGGTTCAAAGCGCGTCAGGGCTGAGTACCCCGAATGAGCGGGAGTCGCGGGATGCCGCAGCTCCCGCTCAGTACCCATAACTCGGACATCGCCAGACCTCAACCCGACGAGGGGAGGATGATCGCCAGCCAGGGCAGTCCGGGCGCGAGCAGTACCACGATTCCGCCATAGACGAGCTGTGTGCGATACACGCTCACGGTGACCACCGTCAGTGCCGATTCGAATTCTCCAGCAATGGCACCGTGAGCGGCTGTCGGTGGGGCCTGCGGGGGTCTGGGTACGGCCGGGATGCTGGATCGGATAGTCGAATAGGTAATCCGATCGACTTCAGCAGGGGAACGGAGGGATTCGCCAGGTCCGGCTATACCTAAGGAAGTGCTCGGCCATCCGCCGACGAAACTCGCGGAGCGGCACCGGCTCCCGCCCGCGAGGGCAGGAGCCGGCGCCGCCTTCTCGTTCGCGTTACCGGTTGGCGAGAACCTTCTCGTCCTCGCGCGCGGTGTCCTTTTTCCCGGTGAGCGCGGTGCCCTCGACGTCGAGCACCGGCAGCCAGCGCAGCCAGCTCGGCAGCCACCACGCGCGGTCGCCGAGCAGGGCCAGCGCGGCGGGCACGAGCACCATCCGGACCACGAAGGCGTCCACGAGAATGCCCGCCGCCAGTGCGAAGGCGATGGACTTGATCGTCGCGTCCCCCGAGGGCACGAAGCCCGCGAACACCGAGAACATGATCAGCGCCGCGGCCACGACCACGGGGGCGGCCTGCCGGAAGCCCGTGGTCACGGCGTCCTTGGGCGAGCGTCCGTGGTGATAGGCCTCGTGCATCCGGGACACCAGGAAGACCTGGTAGTCCATCGCGAGCCCGAACAGGATGCCGATGACGATGATCGGAGTGAGACTGATCAGCGGCCCGGTGGAGTCGAGGTTCACCGCGCCTGCCAGCCAGCCCCACTGGAACACGGCGACCGTGGCTCCGAGCGAGGCGCCGATGGTCAGCAGGAAGCCGAGCACGCCGATCAGCGGCACGAGCAGTGACCGGAACACCAGCACCAGCAGGACCAGTGCCAGCCCCACGACCACGGCCAGATAGACCGGCAGCGCGTCGTCGACGGTGCGGGACACGTCCACGCTCACCGCCGTGGAGCCGGTGACGTAGGTCTGCACGCCATCCACATTGGACAATTGGTCACGCAGGTCGTTGACGAGCTGTTCGGTCTCGGCCGTCGCGGGGCCGGACTTGGGGATGACGTTGAGCAACGCGGCGGTGTTGTCCGCGTTCGGCATCGCGGGCGCGACCATCGCGACGTCGCCGAGTCCGGAGATGGCACCGGAGGCCTGCGTGGCCCGCTGCGCGGCGTTGTCGCCCTCGAACAGCACGACGAGCGGGCCGTTGACGCCCTCGCCGAAGCCGTCGGCCAGCAACTGCTCGGCCTTGGCCTGCGTCGAGCCCTCCTGGGCCGTGGGCACGAGCGTGGTCTGCATGGAGGCCACCGGGATCGCGATGGCGCCCAGCGCGAACACCGACACCAGCAGCGACACCACGCGGTGCTTGGTCACCCCGCCGATCCAGCCGCGGTAGAAGCCGCGCTCGGCGACCTCTTCCTGCTCGGCAGCGGCCGCCCGCTGCTTGCGGGGCAGTGCGCGGCGGCCGAGGAAGCTGAGTACCGCGGGCACGAGCGTGATCGCGATCAGCACGGCGACGACGATGGTCGCGGCGGCGGCGATACCCATCTGCGTCAGGAACGGGATGCCCGCGACGGCGAGTCCCGCCAGCGCGATGACCACCGTGATGCCCGCCGTGACCACGGCCGAACCGGCGGTGCCCACCGCCGTGCCGATGGCGGTGCCGACGTCGGCCCCCAGCCGCAGTTCCTGGCGATAGCGGTTGATGATGAACAGGGCGTAGTCGATGCCGACCGCGAGGCCCAGCATCGTGGCGAGGATCGGCGTCGTCGAGTTGAGCTCGGTGAAGCCGGTGACGATCGTGATGCCGAGGACACCGATGCCGACGCCGACGGCGGCGGTCAGCAGGTTCATCCCCGCGGTGATCAGCGTTCCGTACGTCAGCGCGAGCACCAGCAGTGCGATGACCACACCGATGATCTCGGCCGCGCCGCCGATCTCGGGGGCCTGCTGTGAGATGTCGCCGCCGACCTCGACGGTCAGCCCGCCGGTGCGCGCGTCGGCCGCCACGGCCGACAGCGCGTCCCGCTCCTGCGCCGAGACCTCACCGGGACCGGCGTCGTAGGTCACCGTGCTGTAGGCGGTGGTCTGCTCGGGGTTGACGGCCGGAGCGTTCGGGTCGAGCGGATCGGTCGCCGAGGTCACGCCGGGCAACGTGTTCAGCTCGGCCACGAGCTCGCCGATCTGTGTCGCGTTCTGCGGCGTCGTCAGCGTCTGCCCCTCGGGCGCCTGCACCACCACGCGGGCGGAAGCGCCACCACCGGAGCCGAATTCCTGCTGGATCTTCTCCATCGCCGTGGTCGATTCCTGACCGGGGATGGAGAAGGAGTCGGAGGTGTTGCCTGCCAGCGTCACGGCGCCGAGTGCCGAACCGGCGAGCACCACCAGCCACAACAGGACGACCACCAGCCTGCGCCGATGGGCGCCCATGCCGAGTCGGTACAACAGCTTTGCCATGCGAAATCAGGCCTCCACCTGAGCGTGGTCGGTTGCAGGGAGGCCCGGACTACGGTGGCCGAGCGTGTCGAGACAGGTCGCGATGATGTGCCGCCGCCACGTGGTCTTGTCCCCCAGGTGGTTGGCGACCAGGATGAGCACGACCAGGGCGCCGAGCATGCCTGCCACCCTGGCTGTCCGTTCGGGATCATCCGATTCCGGATCGACCCCGAAGATCTCGAAGGCGAAGGCGCCCGTCTCGTCGGCGGGGTCCTCCTCCTCGCTGCCGAGCGTGGTGATCGACCGCGACGCCAATGCCACCAGTCCGGGACGTTCCAGCGCGAAGTCGATCAGCAGCTCCACGGCGAGCCGGTCGCGCTCGGGTCCGATCGGCAGCCGCAGCGCCGGGTCGAAGAGCGCCTCGCCCCGCACTTTTCCCATGTTGAGCGCGGCGTCGTAGATCGCTTCCTTACTGGGGAAGTGGTGCAGCAGCCCGGCTTTGGAGAGTCCGACGGCGTCGGCGAGTGCCTGCAGGGAAGTGTGGGCGTAGCCCCGTTGAGCGAAGAGCGCCGCGGCGCGGTCGAGGATCCGCTCGTCCGCGTCCTGCCGGAAGGTGCGTGCCATGTTTCCGAACCCTACGCGCGAAACCGACCATTATGGTAGGTATCCCGACCAGAATGGTCGGTGGTTTCGATCACGTCGGCCGGTCGAGAATGTAAATCTTTCTTGTTGCATGTAAACTCCGGCCATGGTCGGAGTGAACGAGAAGACCGCGACGCGCACGAGGGTCACCGACGCGGTCTACGAACGGTTGCGCGAGATGATCTTCACCGGCGAGCTCGCTCCCGGTGCGCGCCTGAGCGTGCCCGCGCTCGCCGAGTCGCTGGAGGTCAGCCGCAGTCCGGTTCGCGACGCGGTGCTGCGGCTCGTGCAGGAGCGGCTGGCTCGCGAGGAACCGCGTCGCGGTGCCGTCGTCGCGCGGGTCGGCACCGTCGAGCTGGCCTCCATCTACGAGATCCGCGAGGTGCTCGAAGGGCTTGCCGCGCGGCTGGCCGTCGAGAACGCGGGCCGCAAGCTGGTACGCGCGCTGAAGGAGGCGCTCGACGAGCACGAGGCCGCGATGCGCACCGCCGATCTGGCCGCGAGTACCGAGGCCGACCTCCGGTTCCATCGCCTCATTCGTGAGGCCGCCGACAACCCGGAGCTCGTGCGGCTGCTCGACGACGTGCAGACGCAGGTGCGGCTCGCCATGCGCACCACGACGGTGACCGCGGGGCCGAGGCAGGCGATCGATGACCACCGCGCGATCCTCACCGCGATCGAGTCCGGCGACGCCACGGCCGCGGAACAGGCAGCCCGTGCCCACATCTTCCGCCTGCGCACCGTGCTGCTCCAGCAGGCCGAGGCCGGCGAGTGAGCCGGGTCGCCGGCGCCCGCCTCCGGGTACTGCGGGCGCCGGCGGGGGACGGCATCGCGATGTCGTTCTCCCCGCTGCGCGACCGCGCGATCGTGCTCGTGGAGGTGACGACCGAAGACGGTCTCACCGGCCGGGGCGAGAGCTGGATCAACTACCCGCCGTGGGCGGCTCACGAGCGCGTCGCGACACTGCGCGACGGCGTGTTCCCGTTGCTGCTCGGCCAGGACTCGACCCGGATTTCGGCGCTGCACGAGCGATTGTGCTCGCGGCTCGACCCACTGGGCAGGCAATGGGGCGCGCCGGGGCCGATCCGGCAGGCCATCAGCGGTGCCGATTTGGCGCTGTGGGATCTGGCGGGCCAGCGGGCGGGCAGGTCGGTGAGCGCGCTGGCCGGTGGCCGCGTCCGCGATCGGCTGCCCGTCTATGCCAGCAGCCTCGGTCCGGACGACGTCGCCGCGAAGGCGCGCGAGTGCGTCGCGGGCGGGTACCCGGCGGTCAAGGTCAAGCTCGGCTTCGGGCGCGCGGCCGACGAGCGCAACCTCGCCGAGGCGCGCGAGGTGATCGGCGAGGACGTGGCGCTCTACGCCGACGCCAACCAGGCATGGGACCTCGCCGACGCCATCGCCATGGCGCCGCTGCTCCAGGACGCGGGTGTCGAGTGGATCGAGGAGCCGTTGCGAGGCAACCCTCTTGCGGGGCTGGAGGAGTTGCACCGCCGCACCGGGCTGCCGATCGCGACGGGGGAGAACCTCTACGGCCTCGCCGAGTTCCGCGACTTCGCCGCCTCGCCCGCGATCGCGATCCTGCAGCCGGACCTCGCCAAGACCGGTGGGCTCACCGAGGGGCTCGCGATCTGCCAGCTCGCCGGAGCCAACGGCAAGGCCGTGCTGCCCCATCTCTACGGAGGTGCGGTGGCCTTCGCGGCGACGCTGCAGCTGGCTGCGATGTCCGGCCCGGTGGCGGGGCTCGAATACGACGTCAGGGACAACCCGCTGCGCGACCCGCTGCTGGTCGATCCACCCGTTCCGGACAAGGGGCTCATCGACCTGCCTGATCTGCCAGGGCTCGGCGCGCGCCTCGACGAGATCGCGGTCGCCGAGGTGACCGACACCGAGGTCGCGACCGGCGACTGACGTCCCCCCGGGATTCTTCGCGGGGCACAGCTCTAATCACATATTGCATGTAACTTTGTAAAAATCTATGCTGCGGATCTACTCTGCATGTAGAACAGCCCTCACTGTGGAGCGACAGCGATGACGCAACCAGACAACAACGGGTCTCCCCGGCGCAGCGCCGCGTGGTTCGGCCTCGACGGCAAGCTCGGCTTCGTCCACCGGTCGAAGATGTACAACCAGGGGTACTCGGCCTCGATGTTCGACGGGCGGCCCGTGATCGGGATCTGCAACAGCTGGTCGGACCTGGCGCCGTGCAACGCCCATCTGCGGCAGGTCGCCGAGGCGGTCAAGCGCGGCGTGCTGATGGCTGGTGGTGTCCCGCTGGAGTTCCCGACGATCTCGCTCGGCGAGACGCTGATGCGGCCGTCGGCGATGATGTTCCGCAATCTGATGTCGATGGACGTCGAGGAAACGTTGCGGGCCAACCCGCTCGACGGCGTCGTGCTGCTCGGCGGCTGCGACAAGACGGTGCCCGCGCAGCTGATGGGTGCGCTCAGTGCCGACCTGCCCGCCGTGATGGTCACCGGTGGCCCGATGCTCAACGGCAAGTTCCGGGGCTGCGACGCCGGATCCGGCACCCACGTGTGGCAGTTCAGCGAAGAGGTCCGCGCGGGCCGGATGAGCAAAGAGGACTTCTCCACGGCGGAGGCGTGCCTTTCGCGCAGCGCGGGGCACTGCACCACGATGGGCACGGCATCGACCATGGCCTGCCTGACCGAGGCGCTGGGTCTGTCACTTCCCGGCAGTGCCGCGATCCCCGCAGTCGACGCGCAGCGGCACCGCATCGCCGAGCAGGCGGGCGGCCGCGTCGTGGAGATGGTGGAGGAGGGGCTGACCCCATCGTCCATTCTGGACCGCAGGTCGTTCGAGAACGCGATCCGCGTCAACGCGGCCATCGGCGGCTCCACCAACGCCGTGGTGCACCTGCTCGCGATCGCGGGCCGCGCCGAGGTCGACCTCGCGCTCGACGACTTCGACACGCTCGCGGCGCCGGTCCCGCTGCTCGTGGATCTGCTGCCATCGGGACGGTTCCTGATGGAGGAGTTCGCCTACGCGGGTGGTGTGCCCGCGGTGATCAAGGAACTGGGCGATCTGCTGCACACCGAGGCCGCCACCGTCACCGGCCGCGGCCTCGGCGACAACTGCGCCGACGCGCGGAACTGGGGACCCGAGGTGATCCGCGGTCGCGGCGAACCGTTGCGTGAACCCGGCAGCCACACCGCCGTGCTGCGCGGCAACCTCGCGCCCGACGGCGCCGTGATCAAGGTGTCGGCCGCGTCGGAGGAACTGGTGCGTCACACCGGAACGGCGCTCGTCTTCGACACCATCGAGGAGTACCACGACCAAGCCGACTCGCCTGATCTCCCCGTCGACGCCTCGACCGTGCTCGTGGTGCGCAACGCAGGGCCCTCCGGCTATCCGGGCATGCCCGAGATCGGCAACCTGGCGATCCCGAAGAAGCTGCTCGACGCGGGCGTGCGGGACATGGTTCGCATCACCGACGGCCGTATGAGCGGCACCTCCTACGGCACGGTCGTGCTCCACGTCGCGCCGGAGGCGGCGGCGGGAGGGCCGCTCGCGCTGCTGCGCACCGGCGACGCCGTGACGCTCGACGTGCCGGGACGCCGCATCGACATGGACGTGCCCGAGGACGAGCTGCGCCGCCGGGCGGCCGAGCTCGCCCCCGCCGGCAACACCGGCTCCGGATACGAGTGGCTGTACCGCACGCACGTCCGGCAAGCCGACACCGGCGCCGACTTCGACTTCCTCACGGGCAGGCGCGGGCACGCGGTGCCCCGCAGGCACCTCTGACAAAACCCGCACGCGAGAGAGGAACACGATGGCCAACGACGTCCTGAGCCGGGTGCTTGACCACCGCGCGATGGTGATCTATCGCGGGCAGTCGCCTCGGCAATGCCTTGAGCTCACCGAGTTGTTGTACGCGGAGGGAATCCGCCTTTTCGAGGTGACGCTCAACGCGGGGGAGCCGTTCGCCGCGATCTCGGCGTTGCGCGAGAAGTACGGCGACGACATGCCGGTCGGGGCGGGCACCGTGATGACCCGCGACGACGTCTCCCGTGCCGCCGAAGCGGGCGCGCGCTTCATCGTGTGCCCGCACGTGGACGAGGCCGTGATCGAGCGCGCGAAGGAACTCGATCTCGGCGTCATCCCCGGCGCGTTCACCGCGACCGAGGTCGTCCGCGCCTCCCGGCTCGGCGCCGACCTGGTCAAGGTGTTCCCTATCGCTCCCGTCGGAGCGGACTACATACGTCAGCTCAAGGGCCCGCTGCCCGAGGTGCCGATGCTCGCAACGGGCGGTGTCGGACCGGACCTGGCGCGCGAATGCCTCGAAGCGGGCTGTGCCGGCGTGGGCGTCGGGGTCCAGTTGCTCGGCGACCCCGCCGACACCGCCGCGCTCACGGAGCAGGCTCGTCGTCTCGTGGCCGCGACCCGCTGAGCTGTGTCCGACACCGGCAACGATGCCGAGTCGAAAGGAAACCTTTCCATGTCAACCCAAGACGCGCGGCGGGCGGAGCTTGAGGACGCCTACCGGCTCCGCGCCGAGGACACGAGGGAAGCGCCGACGACGCTGCGCGGCCGGCTTCGCTACCTCGGTCCCGGCATCATCCTGACGGCCTCGGTGGTGGGTTCGGGCGAGCTGATCGTCACGACCTCACTTGGTGCCCGCGCTGGATTCGTCCTGCTGTGGATGGTGATCGTCGGCGCCACCGTCAAGGTCTGGGTCCAGATGGAGCTGGCGCGCTGGGCGATCCTCAACGGCAAGACCGCGCTCGCCGGGTACTCCACCGTGCCGCCCAAGATCGGCCGCATGGGCTGGATCAACTGGCTCTGGATCGGACTCGACCTCGCGAAGAACTTCCAGCGCGGTGGCGTGATCGGCGGAACGGCCGCCGCGTGTTCGATCCTGTTTCCCATCGTCGGCGAGTCGCTGAGCTCAGGATCGCTGGCTGTGTGGGCGGTTGTGATCACCGCGCTGACGATCGGGTTGTTGCGCAGCAACCGCTACAGCGTCGTGGAAGCGCTCACCACGTGGTCGGTCGCGATCTTCACACTCAGCACGGTCGCGATCGTGCTGGTGCTGCCGTTCACCCCGTTCTCCTACAGCGGGGGCGACTTCGCCGACGGACTGAGCTTCGCCATTCCGGCGGGCACGGTCGGTCTTGCCGTCGCCATGTTCGGCTCCACCGGCGTCGGAGCCGACGACATGACCAACTACACCTACTGGTGTCTCGAAAAGGGCTACGCGCGCTGGACCGGTCCCGACGACGGCACCGAGGAACGGGCCAAGCGCGCCGAGGGCTGGATCAAGGTGATGCAGCTCGACGTGTTCGTGTCGTGGCTCATCTGCACGGTCACCACGTTGTCGTTCTACGTGGTGGGCGCGAGCGTGCTGCACCCGCAGAACCTGGTGCCCGAGGGCAACGCCGTGATCACCACGGTGTCGCGGATCTACACCGACACGCTTGGCCCATGGGCCGAGATCCTGTTCCTGTTCGGCGCCATCGTGGTCCTGTTCTCCACCAACATCGCCTCGGCGGCCGCCGTCCCCCGGCTGTGGACGAACACACTCGGGTTGCTCGGGGTGATCGACTGGCACGACGTGACGGTTCGTGCGCGGGTGCTGAAGATCTTCACCTTCACCCTGCCGGTGTTGTGGCTGGTGATGTTCCTGTTCGTCCAGTCGCCGCTCGTGATGATGCAGATCGGCGCGATTGCCACCGGGATCTTCCTGCTCGCCGTGCTCATCGCCGTGTGGCGGTTGCGCACGCTGGAGGTGGACGCGCGCTTCAAACGCAACCGCTGGCTCACCGCGGCGTTCGTCATCAGCAGCATCGCGATCTTCCTGCTGGCGGTCTACACGGTGATGGAGGTGTTCGGCATCAAGGTCGCGGCCTCCTAGCGGCGTGACCGATCACATGACGTGCGCGATCGCCGTTGCCGATACGGTCGGGGGGCGACCGCTGTCCCGGTTCGATCCGCGTGCCAGGGCACGCACCGAGGGAGGCTTCTCGATGACCTATCCGGACACCCAGCTCTTCATCGACGATCAGTGGCTGGATGCGGCGGAGGGCCGCACGATCGACGTGCGGAACCCGGCGAGCGGCCAGGTCATCGGCCGCGTCGCCCACGCGAGCAGGCAGGATCTCGACCTCGCCGCCGACTCGGTGCGGCGCGGTTTCGAGGTGTGGCGCGACTACACGCCCGCGCAGCGAAGCAAGATCATGCGCAAGGCCGCCGAGCTGCTGCGTGCCCGCGCGGCCGAGATCGCCGCGCTGATGACTCAGGAGCAGGGCAAGCCGCTGGTGGAGGCCAAGGGCGAGGTCCTCGCGGGCGCCGACATCATCGACTGGTTCGCGGAGGAGGGGTTCCGCGTCTACGGCCGCACCGTCCCGCACCGCGCCAACCCCGCGATCCAGCAGCTGGTCGTCAAGGACCCGGTGGGCCCGGTCGCGGCCTTCACGCCGTGGAACTTCCCGATCAACCAGGTGGTGCGCAAGCTCGGTGCCGGTCTGGCCGCGGGCTGCTCGATGATCGTCAAGGCGCCCGAGGAGACTCCGGCAAGCCCGGCCGCGCTCGTGCGCGCCTTCCAGGACGCCGGGCTGCCCGCGGGGGTGCTCGCGCTGGTGTACGGAAATCCGGCCGAGATCTCGGAGTACCTGATCGCCCACCCCGCGATCCGCAAGATCACCTTCACCGGTTCGACCGCCGTCGGCAAGCAGCTCGCGGCGCTGGCCGGTCAGCACATGAAGCGCGTCTCGATGGAACTCGGCGGGCACGCACCGGTCATCGTGTGCGCGGACGCCGACGTCGAGCTCGCTGTCAAGGCGATGTCGAAGGCGAAGTTCCGCAACGCGGGCCAGGTCTGCATTTCGCCGACCCGGTTCCTCGTGCACGACTCCGTGCGCCAGGAGTTCTCCAAGGCGCTGGCGGAGTTCGCCACCGGCCTCAACGTCGGTGACGGGCTGGCCGAGGGCACCGAGATGGGCCCGCTCGCCAATTCCCGGCGTGTCGACGCGATGTCGGCCCTGTACGCCGACGCCGTCGAGCGCGGCGCGACGGTGCTCTCCGGTGGCGCGCGCATCGGCGAGGCGGGCAACTTCTGGGCTCCCACCGTGCTCGACGACGTGCCGGCCGAGGCCAAACTGTTCAACGAGGAGCCCTTCGGCCCGGTCGCGGCGATTCGTGGCTTCCAGGACCTCGGTGAGGCGATCACCGAGGCCAACCGGCTCTCCTACGGTCTGGCCGGGTACGCCTTCACGCGGTCGCTGGCCACGGCCGACCAGCTGACCCGCAAGGTCGAGGTCGGCATGCTGTGGGTCAACATGCCCGCCATGCCCTCGGCCGAACTGCCCTTCGGTGGCGTCAAGGATTCGGGCTACGGCTCCGAGGGCGGCCCCGAGGCGATGGAGGCCTACCTCAACACGCGCTCGGTTGCCATCGCGCACTGAGGGAGAGCGTGATGGCGGCCCCGTGCCGGTCCAGCGAGACCTGCGCGGGGCCACCGAGGTTTGCCGTGGCCGAGATTGGGCCTCCGGCCAAGGACAGACGACCCTCCCGCGGAGGGTTCCGCGCCCCGGGACCCGTGTGCTGATGATGAGCGTGCCGGGGCCCCGGACTTCACCGGGCGTCCTCGAACATGCCGGCCGCGAGGTGGCCTTCGGCCTGCCGACTGGTCATGATCTTCCCCTCTTCGCCTCCGTACCGGGGAATCCGTCGAAGAGTGCGTCGTGCAGGTCGTCGGGGTCGAGGGTGTTGTGACGGAAGCGGATCGCTGCTCCGACCCGTCGGCTGGGGGCCTTCCCGTCCCGGTGCACCGTCCGATGCAGGACGACTCCATCGGGCAGTTCCGCGCTGATCCTGAGCTCGTAGGTGACGGGATCATCTCCGCCGCCGCGATGCTCGACCACCCTGTCGACTCTGCCGGTCGACAGCTGCCCGTCCGCGAAGCACGCGTCGAGGCGCCGGTTGCTGCCGACGACCATGGCGAGGGCTCCGGCCAGTGGTACTCCGGCGGCAACGCCCCAGAGCCACCAGTAGACGGCCGTGTGGTCGATATCGGCAACCGAGAACCAGATGACCAGCGCGAGCGTCGCGATCGGGGCTGCGAGGAGTGTCGCGATCCCGGCAAGTGCCACGAACACGCCGATGGTCTCCACCCGGGACCAGTAACGGATGCGGGCCCGGCTCTGGGGTGTACGCGCCTTCGCCATCCAGTCCGCGGTCTGGTCATCGGCGTTGTGGAGCGGAATCCTCTGCTCAAGCCATCTCAAGGCGTGCTCCTTCGCGCTGCCTTCGCTGTCGACGAAGCTGTGACATCGTCCCATGACCCGCGTTCCCGGTCACGCAAAGTGGAGGGGCCCGCTCGCGCCGCTCAGGGTGTGCCGTCGAGCTGAGCGTTCGGTGGCTCCTCCGGGGTGGTGGTCTCGTCCTGCTTCTGGTCGGGCTCCGAGTCGACCCACCAGACCAGCAGGCACAGCGCGGCGATTCCGGCGAGCACGATGGGAACCCAGATGTTGCCGAAGCCGATGAACGTCGCGAACCCGTTCTCGGGCTCGCGTTCCACGGTCGGCCAGCCGGTGCTGAGCCATACGAAACCGGCACCGATGCCGAGGGCCGTCGCTCCACACGCGTAGGCAACGGCTTCCGGGTCGCCGATGGAGCGACGGGAGACCGCGGTCGCCGCGTAGGTGATGAATCCGCCGACGAGCCCGGCGAGGAGCATCACGATCAGCCCGCCCCGCGGGATGCCGTGGGGGAGCTGGTCGATGCTGGCGCTGGTGATTTCCCCGATGTACCCGAGCCGGTTGGCCAGGGCGTTGTCCAGGACACCGACCCGGAACACGTCGTACAGCGATGCCAGCCACGCGCCAAGGAGCGCCCCGCAGATCACCAGCAGCGTCGTCGCGATGATCGTGCCGGGCGTGTGTGTGCGTCTGGTCGGATTCGCCATGCGACCGATTCTTGCCCAGTCCGGTCGGCTTTCGTAACTCATGTGGCCGTTTCGAGGCCGGGGTGATGTGCGGACAGGCCCCGGTCGACGCCGCGGCGAGCAGACTTACGACCGCTGGATCCGGGTCCTCTGCCAACCATGGAGGGTACGGTTCGCGCCGAGTGCAACGGTGAAGAAGCTCCCCGACCTCCCTGCGGCCTCGCCGTTGGTTCTCGATCTCGAATCCGGCGGCGATGGGATTGTCGCTACGGTCACGAGCGACATCGCTGGGGGTGCGGAGAAACCTGTTCTGTACTCGCCGTTGTGTAGCTCCCGAGGCGTGTTGTCAGTAGGCTCAGGCGAATTCGGCTGTCGGGAGGACCGGGCCGGAGGGATGTCGGGCCGAGCCGGAGATCTTCCGGTCCGGGCTGGCGTGGCTCGGGGGACTCCGATCGTGGGGCTCGCGTCGCGGGAGCCTTGCGATGAACAAAGAAGTTCAGGGCTGTTACGTGATGTCCAGCGTCCCAGCCGCGTTTCGTTGGAGGTCACGGTGCAGGACTCGGCACTTCTCGAAGTCGGGCTACCGATAGCGCTGGCGATCGTCATGCTGGGTCTTGGACTCACGCTGACGGTCGAGGACTTCCGTCGCATCGCCCGTTCTCCCCGCGCTGTCTTCGTTGCGCTCGCCATCCAGGTCACGTTGTTGCCCGCGGTGGCCTTCGCGCTCGTCGTGGTGTTTGATTTGGCGCCGCTCCTCGCCGTGGGCGTCATGCTGCTTGCGTCATCGCCAGGAGGGTCGACGGCAAATCTCTTCAGTCATCTCTTCGGGGGCGATGTCGCACTCAATCTCACCCTCACCGCTGTGAACTCGGTCATCGCCGTCGTGAGCGTTCCTGTCATCACCAACCTCGCGATCAATCACTTCGATGTCACGGGCGAACTCGGGCTGCAGTTCGACAAGATTGCTCAAGTGGTGGCGGTTGTGCTGCTGCCGGTCGTCATCGGCATGATCGTGAAGCGCCGGGCGCCCGGTCTTGCCGATCGGGCCAACCGTCCGGTTCGGATATTCTCGATCATGGTCTTGGTGGGAGTCGCCGCCGGTGCTCTTGTAGCCGAGCGCGCCAACTTTGCCGAGTACGTCCGGAGTGTCGGCGTGGTGACCGCCTTGTTCTGCGTCATGAGTTTGGCTGCCGGATACGCGGGCGCGCGACTTGCGCGCCTCGGCGAACGTCAAGCCATCGCGAGCGCCATGGAGATCGGAATTCACAACACCACCATGGCGCTTACGATCGCGCTCAGCGTCATGCAGAGTACTGAGATTGCTGTTCCAGCGGCGGTTTACAGCATCGTCATGTACCCCCTGGCGGCTCTGTTCGGTTTCATGGTCGTTCGGGGTGCCCGGCGGCGCCGGACGGACAGCGCCAGATGATTCGCGGGTTTCCGGCGGGCGCGGGCAATCGCTCCGCTCAGCGCGGTGCGGGGCCGGTGGATTGCCGGATGGCGAGGTGTGAGGGGAGTACGACTTGAGGGGTGCGGGCGGACCCGCTGCCGCGCGTACCGAGCAGCAGGTCTACCGCGAGGCGGCCCGCCTCTTCGAATTGCCCGGCGAGCGTGGTCAGCGGCGGGGAACAGAAATCGGCACCGAAGATGTCGTCGTAGCCGACGACGCTGATGTCCTTCGGTACTTGGACGCCGCGGTCGGCGAACCGGCGCAGCATGCCGATGGCCAGCAGGTCGTTGTGGGCGATGGCGGCGGTGGCGCCGTGCCCGAACACGGCGTCGGCGGCCGCCGCCCCACCCCGCACCGCGGGCGGGAACGGGCCGAGCCGTGCCGCGCGAATACCGAACTGCCGTGCGGTGGCCCGGATGGCCTGCCAGCGTTTGGCCGCGATCCAGGATCGGCGAGGGCCCGCGAGATAGGCCACCGAGGTGTGTCCCAGCGAAGCCAGGTGCTCGATGATCTGCCGGGTACCGTCTTCGTGATCGACGATGACGCTCGGCACGCCCTCGATCTGGCGGCTGATGAGGGTGAGCCGGTGTCTGCCCGCCAGTTCCCCGATCTCCTCATCGGACATGCGGCTCGCCGCGATGACGAACCCGTCCACTGACCCGGTGAGTTGCTCGACGTTGCTCGACTCGAGATCGGGCGATTCCTCGGTGTCGCCGAGGATGAGGGTGCGGCCCGCCGCGCGGGTTTGCTGTTCGGCTCCGCGGATGATGCCGAAGAAGTGCGGGTTGGTGATGTCGGAGACGAACAGCGCGACGGTCTGGGTGCGTCCGGACGGCAATGCTCGCGCGATGGGATTGGTGTGGTAGCCGAGTCGTTCGGCCACCTCGATGATGTGCTGCCGGGTCCGCGCGTTGACGCGGCCGGGATTCGCCAGCGCCCTGGACACGGTCGACGTCGCGACGCCTGCTTCGCGCGCGACATCGTAGATGGTCGGTCGGTTGCCCGCGCCCCGCGCCATCGTGGTGCTCCCCTCCGGTTGTGAACGACGGCGACGCTAGCACGATGGCAACTTTTGGCAACCGATTGTTATCGATTGCCATCGCCTTTAAGGTCGGCGGCACTTCCAGCCGGTGCCAGGGCCACCGATGCCGTCTGGTGGTGACTCGACGCCGAGAGGGGCACGGTTGATGAGAGCGATTGTCCTGACCCGGCCACATCAGGTCGAGGTTGCCGACGACTGGCCTGAGCCCCGGCTGGGCCCGGGCGACGTGCTCGTCGGCATGCGTGCCGTGGGGCTGTGCGGTTCCGATCTCGGTGTCTACGAAGGACATCGGGTGACCCCGGAGTTGCCCTGGGTCATGGGACACGAGGGTGGTGGCGAGATCCTGGCTGTCGGTGCCGATGTCACCGGCCGGTATCCTGGCCAGCGGGTGGTCATCGAGCCCAACTACAGCTGTTTTTCCTGCCGTAGCTGCCGTTCTGGTTTGACCTCGGCGTGCTCCGAGCGCGGCATCGTCGGCATGGCGATTCCCGGGTTGCTGGCGGAGCGGGTCGCGGTTCCCGCCCGGTTTGCCTGGCCCGTTCCCAGCTCCGTTTCGGACCGGACGCTTGCCTGCGTGGAGCCGCTGGCGGTGGCAAGGGCCGCTGTCCGCCGGGCCGGCGTTTCGGCGGGCGAGGAATGCCTCGTCCTCGGCGCCGGCTCCCAGGGTCTCCTGGTCTGTCAGGCACTCTTGGCCATCGGCGTGCGGCCACGCGTATTCGAGCCGCTCGCGGGCCGCCTCGCCCTTGCCGAACGCATCGGCGCGAAACCGGTCGAGCGGGACGACGCGCGTGACGCCCGGTTCGTTTTCGACACGGCGGGCACCCCGGACTCCTGGAAGCTGGCCTTGGATGCGACCTCCGCGGCGGGCAACATCGTGGTGATCGGCATGAGTGACAAGCGAGTATCACTGTCCACAATGGAGCTTGCGCGGCGTCAGCTGGTGATCCGCGGTTCCCTGATCTACGACCATCCCGCCGACTTCGGTGACACCGTCGCCGCCGTGGGCGAGGGTGCGCTGGAGCCCGCGCGGGTTCTGCAGCGGGGAGTGCTGCCGGATGACGCCGCGGACGCCTTCGCCCAGGCGCGCTCGGTGCCCGGTAAGTCGTGGATCGACCTCACGGGCTGGCAGGAGGATCGACATGGCTGAACAGCCGCACGCGGCGCGGACCGCCGGCCACAAAGGACAGGGGAAGCGGGATGGCAACCTCCGTGGCGTGCTGCGCACTGTGTTCCGGTGGCTGGCCATCGGCGAGGCCGTGGTCGGCGGTCTGCTGCTGAGCACGATCTTCGTGCTCATGCTGGTGCAGGCAGGGCAGCGCTATCTGCCTGGCGGTGGCTGGGTGGGGACCGGCGAGCTTGCCAGATTCAGCCTCGTGTGGCTGACCTTCGCGATGTCGGGCTACCTCATGGCCCGCGATGAACACGTCACGCTCAAGCTGGTCGACTACGTCGCCAAAGGCGTGGTGCGCAGGCTCGTCGTCCTGTTCGCCAACATCATGGTCGCGATCGTCTGCCTGAACCTGGCGTACGAGGCATTCGGCATGATCACCCAGTCGTCACTCCAGGTTTCGCCCGCGCTGGGCCTTCCCATCGGCTACTTCTATGTCATCCCGTTCGCAGGCCTGACGCTGACCGCCGTGCGCTCGATCGCGGCCGTCTTCCTGCCCCCGCGAGCGGCCGGAGAGGAGCAGGCCGCATGAACATGCTGCTACTGGCGGCCGCCATCATCGCGTTGCTCGCGCTGCGTGTGCCCGTGGCGTTCGCGCTGCTCGGCCCGTGCCTGACCTATGTGACGTTCAACGGGCAGTCGTTCGGACTGAGCATGCGCGAGATGACCGGTGCGATCGACAGCTTTCCCATGCTCGCGGTACCGCTGTTCATTCTCGTCGGCGTTATCGCGAGCCACGCCGGCATCGCTGACCGGCTCTTCGATTTCGCGCTGTCGCTGATCGGCAGGGTGAAAGGCAGCCTCGGCTACGTGAACATCGGCGTGAGCGTGGGCTTCTCGTGGATGAGCGGTTCGGCGCTCGCCGATGCCGCCGGGCTCGGCCGGGTCGAGGTACCCGCCATGGTGCGCAAGGGATACTCCAAGCGCTTCTCGGTGGGCATCACGGCCGCGTCCAGCCTCATCGCACCGGTCATGCCGCCGAGTATCCCGGCCGTCATCTACGCCTCGATCGCGGCGGTGTCGACCGGAGCGCTGTTCGCGGCATCGGTCCTGCCCGCGTTGCTGATGGCCGGTGGGCTCGCGGTGGCCGTCTTCTTCTGGGCTCGCCGCCAGACCGACCTGGAGACTCAGCCGTTCGACTGGGGCCGGTTGCGGGTGGCCACGGTGCGCGTACTCGCACCGTTGCTGACTCCGGTCATCATTCTCGGCGGCATCCTCGGCGGCGTGTTCACCCCGACGGAGGCCGCCGCGGTCGGTGCCGCGTATGTGCTGTTGCTCGGCTTGCTCTATCGGACAGTGCGGTTGCGCGATCTCGCGCGGATACTCCGCGACACGGCGGCCACCACGGCTTCGATCACGCTGATCCTGGGCGCTTCCGGGCTGCTGGGCTGGATCCTCGCTCGCGAGCAGGTACCCCAGGCGGTTGCCGACCTGATGCTCGGTGTGACCGACAACCAGGTTGTGTTCCTGCTGATGGTCAACGTCCTTCTGCTCTTTCTCGGCGCGGTGCTGGAAGGCACCTCGGTGCTGGTGATCACGGTGCCGATCCTGTTGCCGATCGCCGTCGAGTTCGGTGTGGACCCGCTGCACTTCGGTGTCATCGCGATCGTGAACCTGATGATCGGCCTGCTCACCCCGCCGATCGGCGCGGTCCTTTATGTCCTCAGCCCGGTCACCAACCTGCCCGTGCACGAGGTGTTCAGGGGGACGGCGCCGTTCCTGATCCCGCTGCTGGCGGTGCAGTTACTCATTACGTTCGTGCCGTCCGTCGTCATGTTTCTGCCCGGCGCGCTCGGGCTGTAGACCACGAAAACCGACCGAGGAGGCAATGATGCCGACAAGGAAGACATTCGCAGTCCTGGCGCTCGTGCCCGTGCTGGCAGCCGGGTGCACCGCCATGGGCGGTGGCGCGGGCGACGACGGCGGCGACGGCACGGCGACATTGTCGTTCGCCAACAGCTACACCACCAACCACCCACACACCCGTTGCGGTATCCAGGCCGTCGCGGACAAGATCAACGAGCAGGACAACGGCGTCACCATCGAAACCTTCCCCAACAGCCAGCTCGGCGGCGACGCGGCGCGCTTCACGTCGGTCGTGTCCGGCGATGTCGACATGGATGTCCAGGGCTCCTCGGCGCTGGCGGCCAGCTATGCCCCGATCGGTGTGCTCGACATGGCCTATGCCTTCGATGATGCGGACCACCTCTTCCAGTTCTTCGACAGCCCCGCCGCGGGTGAGCTGAAGGAGAACTTCGCGCGGGAGACCGGAACCCGCATCCTCGACGTGTGGTACTTCGGGATGCGGCACTTCTCGGCGAACAAACCGATCCGTGAGCCGGCCGACCTGCAGGGCTTGCGGATGCGCTACGCGGACTCGCCGATCTACCTGGAGAACGCCAAGGCGGTGGGCGCGGCCGCCACGGCGGTCGCCTTCGAGGAGGTCTACCTCGGCCTGCAGCAGGGCATCATCGACGGCCAGGAGAACCCCATCGCCACGATCGCCGAAATGAGTTTCGACGAGGTACAGAGCCATGTCAGCCTTTCCGGCCACCAGACCGGTTCCCAGTTGATCGTGGTCAATGAGGACAGCTGGCGGAAGCTTTCCGCCGAGCAGCAACAAGCGCTCACCTCCGCCGTGCGGGAGACCCGGGTCGAAAACCGCGCCTGCATGGAAGACGAGGAGAAGAAGGTACTCGACGAGTGGCGCGAAAGCGGCAGTCCGGCAGTCGTCGAGGACGTCGACCGCGATGCGTTCGCGACCCGGGCCGGGGACTACTTCAGCCGCACGCTCTCCGGTGAACAACTGGCGTTGTACCAACAGGTTCGCGAGTCGGCCGGATAGCCGGGAGGACATGACGTGCGGATTAGCGTCCTCAATGGACCCAACCTGGGACGGCTCGGCCGCAGGGAGCCCGGCAAGTACGGCAGCACCACCTATGCCGAGCTTGCCGAATCCTGCCGGGCATTGGCGGCCGAACTGAACCTCGACGTGGACGTGCGGCAGACCGATGCGGAGCACGAAATGCTCGGCTGGGTCCACGAAGCATCCGACGACGGGGCGGCGGTGGTGCTGAACCCCGGTGCGTGGACACACACGTCCGTGGCGTTGCGCGACGCGTGCGCCATGCTCACCGGTCCTCTCGTCGAGGTGCACATCACCAACGTGCATGCGCGAGAACCGTTCCGGGCTCATTCCTGCATTTCACCCGTCGCGACGGCGACGATCATCGGCTTCGGCGTCGCCGGGTATGCCCTTGCCCTGCGTTGGCTGGCCGCGCGGAAGGTTCCGTGAGCCGGGTTCGGGTCGCGGTGGTGGGCGCCGGCCTCATCGGGCGCAGGCACATCGAACTGGTGCGGGCGCACCCCCGCTGCGAGCTGGTGTCCGTCGTGGATCCCGATGCCGAGGCGCGGGCACGGGGAAACGTTCCCGGCTACGCGGAGCTGCCGGACATGCTGGCCGCTGCCCGGCCGGACGGGGTCATCGTCGCCTCGCCGAACCGGCTTCATGCCGAACACGTGCTGTGCTGTGTCGAGGCCGGAATACCGGTGCTGGTCGAGAAACCGCTCGCCGACTCCGTCACGGCGGGTGCGGCGATGATCGCGGCCGCCGAGGCCGAGGGGGTGCCGCTGCTCGTCGGGCACCATCGCCGGCACAGCCCGATCCTGGCGGCGGCCCAGGAGACCGTGCGCCGTGGCCGGCTCGGCAGGCTCGTCGCGGTGCAGGGCAGTGCGTTGTTCTGCAAGCCGGACGACTACTTCACGGACGCTTCCTGGCGCGGCGAACCCGGTGGCGGCCCCA
Source organism: Saccharomonospora sp. NPDC006951 (assembly GCA_040635515.1). Taxonomy (GTDB): domain Bacteria; phylum Actinomycetota; class Actinomycetes; order Mycobacteriales; family Pseudonocardiaceae; genus Prauserella_A. Next base: position 176,158 of record JBEYHY010000001.1, read on the forward strand.
TCCTGATCAATCTGGTCCACGAGATCGACAGCCTGCGTGCGCTGTGTGGCGACATCGTCAGCGTGCAGGCGACCGCCTCCAGCGAAGTCCGAGGGTTCGCCGTCGAGGACACCGCGGCGATCACACTGCGGTTCGCCTCGGGCGTGCTGGGCACCTTTCTTCTTTCCGACACAGCGGCCTCAGCTCGGAGCTGGGAACAAACGTCGCGCGAGGACGCCGCGTATCCCAGCTACGCCGACGAGGATTGTTACCTGCTGGCCGGCACCCATGGGTCGCTGGCCATCCCGACCATGCGGCTGCGGGTGTTCAGCGGTAAGCGTTCCTGGCGAAAACCATTCCGGACCACGACAGTGCCGGTGCCCGGGGCGAACCCGCTCGCCCGGCAGCTGGACCACTTCCGCGCTGTCATCCGGGGCGAGTCCCGGCCGCTGGTCGACGGAAGGGAAGGGTTGCGGACATTGCAAGTTACCCGTGCCGTCGTGGAGGCGGCACGCACGGGCGGACCGGTGGCCATTCGGTAACGGAGGTGAGGCGCATGTACAGGACAATCGCCACGGTGTGTCTGTCCGGCACGCTGGAGGACAAACTGAACGCGGCCGCGGCGGCCGGATTCACCGGGGTCGAGATCTTCGAGAACGATCTGATCGCCACGCCGTGGTCGGCCGGACGGGTGCGGCAACACTGCGCCGAACTCGGCCTGTCCGTCGATCTCTACCAGCCGTTCAGGGATTTCGAGGGGGCCGGGCCGGAAACCTTGCGCCGTAACCTGCGCCGGGCCACGCGCAAGTTCGAGGTGATGGAGCGGCTCGGCGTGGACACGATCCTGGTGTGCTCTTCCGTGGCTCCCGACGCCGTGGACGACGATGACCTCGCCGCTGAACAGTTGCACACCCTCGCCGAGCATGCCGCACCGCGCGGTATTCGAATTGCCTACGAAGCGCTGGCCTGGGGCCGGTTCGTCGATACCTGGGAGCATTCCTGGGACATCGTCAGGCGAGGTGACCATCCGGCACTCGGCCTGTGCCTGGACAGCTTTCACGTACTTTCCCGCGCGGGCAACGGCAACGGCGCGACCGACCCGGCCGGGATCGCCACCATCCCCGGCGACAAACTGTTCTTCCTGCAACTCGCAGACGCGCCGCGCCTCGACATGGATGTGCTGCAGTGGAGCAGACATCATCGAGTATTTCCAGGGCAGGGAGCCTTCGACCTCACCGCGTTCACCGCCGCGGTACTCAGCACGGGCTACCGTGGCCCACTCTCGCTCGAAGTGTTCAACGACGTGTTCCGCCAATCTTCTCCCGACCGGGCCGCGGTGGACGCCATGCGTTCGCTCATCGCCTTGGAGGAGGCGCTCGCGCGGCAGCCCGAAGCGCGGCAGCGGGAACGAATCGAGCTCACCCGCCCCGCGCCCGCGCCCGAGCTGTCCGGATTCGCCTTCACCGAACTCGCCGTGGACACCGATTCCGGGCCGAGGCTGGCGCGGGCGCTGGCCACGCTGGGGTTCGCGCACATCGGTGAGCACCGGTCGAAACCAGTGCAGCTCTGGCAACAAGGCGACGCCCGCGTGCTGCTCAATTCCGGCGGCGCGGCCGCCACGGCGGTCAGCGCCATGGCGGTGGAGACCGCCGACCCGGTACTCTCGGCCCGTCGTGCCAAGGACCTGCTGGCTCCGGCATTGCCACGCACCCGCGGTCCCGCGGAGGCTGATCTCACCGCGGTCGCCGCACCGGACGGGACGGAAATCTTCTTCTGCCGCACCGGAGCAGACGGGGCAGGCTGGCTCAGCGACTTCATCCTGACCGGCACCCCGCCTGGAGCCTCGACGGCACTGACGCACATCGACCACGTGGCGCTCGCGCAACCGTTCGACTACTTCGACGAAGCCACGCTGTTCTATCGCACGGTGCTCGGACTGGACCCCCGGCACGACAGCGAGTTCGCCGCACCATTCGGCTTGGTACGCAGCCGTGCGGTCACCGAACCCCACGGCCGTGTCCGGATCGCCCTGCACGGCCCCGTCCTGCGCAGGGGCGACTGGGGTCCTGCGGTGCCGGACCCGCAGCACCTCGCCTTCGCCACCGGCGACATCTTCGCCAGCGCTCGCGCCATGCGGGCCCGCGGTGCTCCACTACTGTCCATACCGGACAACTACTACGACGATGTGGATGCACGGCTGGATCTCGATCCGGAGGTGCTGGCGGCCATGCGGGAATGCCAGGTGCTCTACGACCGTGACGCGGCGGGGGAGTTCTTCCATTTCCAGACCGGGGTGCTCGGTGACCGGATCTTCCTGGAGGTGGTACAGCGGGTCGGCGGGTATTCCGGCTACGGGGCGGTGAACGCTCCGGTCCGCATGGCCGCGCACCGCGCCGCCCGGCGCACGCACGAGGGGAGTCAGGCGGGAGCGATGTGAACGCTCTCGATTGCTGGAACAGGAGAACGAGTGGGTGTTGTTTGCACATGCCGTAGCGGCATGTGATGTCGTGGAGGTACCACGGCACGAAAGGTTTCCCCGCGATGCACCTGTCCTTCACGTCTCCCCACCAGGTCAAGATCGGTGATGCGGCCGCATTCGCCGGGACGACCGCGCGCGCGATTCGCCACTACCACGAGATCGGCTTGCTTCCGGAGCCCGAGCGGGGCGCGGACGGCCGTCGCCGTTACGGCTACGACGACATGATCCGCTTACTGTGGATCCGCAGGATGGCAGAGGCCGGCATCAGCCTGGACGACATGCGGGCCGCCTTCGACGAAACCCGGAACATCGAGGAGAGCCTGGGCCGGCTGGAGGAAACCCTGGCCGAAAAGGAGGCCGGCATCAAACGCCAGCGTGCCGTTGTCCAGCGCCTGCGGGCCGTGGGCAGCCCGCTCGGGCTGCTCTCCGAACTTGTGACGGACCGGCTCGGCCACCTGCCCCCAGGCGCACTGCGTCGCTCCGACCTGGACACCCTGCTGGTCACGGAGCGACTCTTCGGCCCGCTGGGCGCCGCTGTCCAGGCAAGCGTGTTCATCGTGCTGGCCACCCACCCCGACCTGCGAGCAGAGGACGACCGTCTCGATGCCGCCGAGGCCGCCCTCGACGACGGCGTCGATCCCCATGACCCCCGCGTCGAAGAACTCGCCGCGCAGCGGCACGCCCACAACAAAGCCATCGAGAAGGCCGGTGAAGCGGACGGACTGGACATCGTCGAGGAGAAGCTCTTCGAGACCCGCGACGCCGACCCGACGGGGGAGGAGCCCGCGCGGATGAGCGCCTCCGAAGCGGTCACGAAGATGCCCTACGGTTTTTCCCGCGCCCGGATCCGCTGCATGGAACTCGCGGCGGAACTTCTGGCCCAGGACCACTCCGCGGACAACTGATCATGATCCCGCAGACGTCCAGCCTGCTGGAGACCGTCGACCGGATCTGACACGATGCACAGTTCTCGTGCGGACGATGATTTCGGCGACCCGCTCATTTGATCAACCCGCACCCGAATACCCGATTCCCGAGGTGCGTCGATGTTGTTGGGGGGACAGCGGGTCTGGCCTCCTGGTCGACGTCCGTATTGTGGGTGGGTGCAGCGTGAGGTTGTGATTCTTCCGGTTGATCGGATGCGTTCTTTTCTTACATCCAAGGGTTCTTGGTGGTTGTTGCCCGCCGTGTTAGGGCTGGTGTCGGCGGTGGTGTTCGCGTTCGTTCGGTCGCATTTGATCGACGACACCTACATCACGCTGTCGTACGCGCGGAATCTGGCGTTTCACGGCATTGGGGGTTAATTGCCGACCAGACCGCGAATACCGCGACTTCTCCGCTGAATGTGGTGCTGCTGGCGGGGATCATGGCTATGGTGCGTGGTCCGGTGGTGGCGGCCGGGGTGTTGTTCGTCGCCGCGCAGGTGGTGACGGTGCTGGGGGTTGCGCAGGCTGGGGGAGCGGTCGGGATTGCCGTCGTGGTTTGCGCCAGTGTCGGGTGCGGCGTTGCTGGTGAATCCGTTGCTGGTGTCGTCGGTGGGTTTGGAACCCGCGCTGGGGATCGCCGGTGTGGTGTGGCTTGCGGTGTTCGCCGGGCAGCGCAGGCCGAGCCGGTGTACAGCGCGGGAGAGATCGGAGCGCTGGCGTTCTCGTGTGAGTGCGTGATTGTGGACGTGTTTTCCGATCGGGGTGAGATCGGACCTCTGTCGCCGAACGCAGAGAGCGGTCCTCGGCGCTGGGGAAAGCGTTGTTGAACCTGAACTTCCGATTCCTCGATGCTCCTGTCGCTCCGGTCGAACCTGCCTACCGCCTGCGGATCACGACGGGAACACCGCCACCGGAGGCCGTCGCGCAATGGAATACCACTTCGTCGTGGGCGCAGGCGCGAACCCTCTACCTCATTCTCGCCGCGTAACGCGGAGGAATCTATGTCAGGTGTCCATTGTGGTGCTTCGCTCAAACGCTGACGCATAACGGTTATTGGCCGTGACTTTCCGACACGTTTCTGGTGACGATAGTGCTGCTAATTCGAAGAAGACGTGGTGGGATTACACCCTGGAGCAGCTTCCCGACCTCGCGGCCGACCTGGCCGGTATCACCGACATCGAGAACTGCCTCGACGGTGAGTTCGGTGCCTGCGTTATGGCGATCATCGGCGCGTTGCCGATGGACAAGGCCCTGGATGTCTTCCTCAGCGGTGGGCGGATCGTGGACGCTGTCCGTGGCGGTTTGCGCTGGGAGGATTCGATTGTCGCGGCCAGGGGAAAGGTCGACAAGGTTCAGGACACGGCGCGGCAGTTGGAGAAATGCAACAGTTTTGTGCCCGGCACCTTGGTGTTGATGGCCGACGGAACGCGTAAGCCGATCGAGCGGGTCGTCCTGGGTGACAAGGTACTGGCCACCGATCCCGTCACCGGCGAGTCGGGTTCGCATGCGGTGGTGGGCACGATCATCGGCGAGGGAAGCAAGAACCTGGTCAGGATCACGACCGGCGGAGACGAGCGGGAACGGGCGAGTGTGGTGGCGACGGACGGGCACCCGTTTTGGCTTCCGCAACTGCGTAAGTGGGTTCCTGCCAGGGATCTGCGTTCGGGGACGTGGCTGCGAGCCGGTACGGGGACCTGGATCCAGGTCACCGCGGTTCAGGCGTGGACGCAACAGCGACGTGTTCACAACCTCACCATCTTCGGTGCGATGCCTTGTGGTTGAACCCCCTGTGTGGACGGTCAGATCATGATCATCAGTAGTGCCGCCGATGATGAACACGTGTGTGAGTGCGAATACGGCAAGATCAACTGCTCCCAGTCATACTCAGCAACGAGAAAACCCCCGCCGGTGGTGATCACCGATGGGGGTTTGACCTTGCTGAACAAGTGGTGCGCGATACTGGGATCGAACCAGTGACCTCTACCGTGTCAAGGTAGCGCTCTTCCGCTGAGCTAATCGCGCGAGGCGGAGACGGGAATCGAACCCGTGTACAGGGCTTTGCAGGCCCTTGCCTGAACCACTCGGCCACTCCGCCGTGCTGCGTGGATCTGACAGACGCCTGATCCAACTGCGGAATGCCCGCCGCAGTCGAGCGGACGACGGGACTCGAACCCGCGACCCTCACCTTGGCAAGGTGATGCGCTACCAGCTGCGCTACGTCCGCATTCCCCAACTTTGGGCTGTGAGGCCCTCCGTTGTGGTGTGTGCAGAACTGTATCGGACCGCCGAAACAGTGCGTGCACGGGGGGTGGCCAACATGTTTCCCGGCGCTCTCATCAGCTCATATCGTTCGGGATCAGGTGGGTGAGCGCGTCGTCGACGTCGACCCACAGGTGCTCGTTGCCGGGCAGGACGACGTCGTAGGTGCGGTCGAGAAAGTCGGCCAGCTCCTGAGCGGAAGCCTCGAACATCGCGTGCCCCGAAGGGGAGTTCAGTTCGACGAGCACCGACTCGGGGTCCTCGACCGAAGGACGGATACGCACATCGCCATCACCCGCGTCGGCCAGCAGGCCGTCGGCGAGCAGGTCGCGTGCGTACACCCATTCCACCCAGCCCGCGCGGCCGGTGCGGAAGGCCGCGACCACCGCGTACGGGTCGCGGGTGTCGTAGCGCAGCTCCACCTTCACCGGAACGGGAGGTGTCCGCGGTGCCAGCAGATCGAACACTGCCGTGGACCGCAGCGTCACGTGATCGTTTCGCATGGTCTTCCCCTTCTGCTCCCTTCCCGGCCGGACGACCGAGGATTGATGGTGAGACGCACCGAGTATCCAGCTCGCTCGCCGTTCTCGGTCAGATCACACTTATGTGTAACCTCTTCAACTCGTCTCATCATCACTCTCGACTCATCGGCCTCCGCGCGTGGCCCCGTGATCGTTCACGCGTACATATTGCTCGGTTTGCGGCGTCGGCGATAGAACCGTCGCGCGAATGTTGCAGGTGACGTCCGTTCGGGCGGTACGCCATCTTTCTTGTGTCACAGCCATTAGCTGGTGTTTCTACGCTGAGTGCCGACTGGTGCGCGCAGCGTGTGTGGCTTCGGACCACCCGTTTGCCGGGGGCCAAACGGCGTCCGGTACAGTCTGTTCTCACACCGCGAGGGGGCGATTAGCTCAGCGGAAGAGCGCTTCGTTCACACCGAAGAGGTCACTGGTTCGATCCCAGTATCGCCCACCCTGGAGTTTTATCTGGCAAGGCCCGGCAGTCGGCTGCCGGGCCTTTTCCTTGCGATTGGCCACTCCGTTATTTTCAACCACGACGGGCGCTCACTGATTCCGAACGTGAAGCACGCCACAATGACTGTCGTCATGCCGACCCTGTCGCTCGCCCGCCGGATACCGTCCACAGTGGATATCTCGGGGGCCGTTGCCGACATCGCGCGGAGACTCGACGGTCATTGATCAACTGACTACGTTAGGTAGTTGGTTGCCCTATCTCCATGATCACTCTTCGTCACCATTCTGTTATGACCTCTCGGCCGGGCGGATCGCCTGAATGGCCGGTATTTGGGCTATAGCCTTGTAACAGCACGCCGAGCGTGACCGATACCACCCCAAGAATTCCCCGTTCGATTACTGAGAGTGTAACCGAAATGGTTACTCTGTGGAGTCGCCTTCGGCGTCCGACCCCGCGCCGAAGGCCCCACAACTGAACAACGCGGGAGGCTTCATGGATGAGTCGGTGTGGCCGCCAAAGCCGCCGGAACGCGGCCTGCCACGCATCGGCTCCCGATCATCTCCGGCCCGCTCGCTGGGTGTCGTCGATGGGCGAGTACTGAGGGCCTTGGCCGTGAGTCCCACGATGGCGTGGGAACGGCGATATCGGGATCTCGTCATCGTCTGCGACATCGTGACGACGCTGCTCGTCGTCGCCGTGGGAACCGCGTTGATCGGCGGACTGCACCGCCTCGACGAGGCGCACGCGCTGGGCACCATCGCCGCCGTACTGTGCTCGCTTCCGGTGAGCAGGGCATGGAGCCAGAGCTGCCTCGGTGAGGGGACGGAGGAATTCCGGAGGGTCGGTCAAGGGCTGCTCATCGCGGGTGTACTCGTCGCGCTCGGCGGATTGCTCGCAGGCGCGCTTGAGGTGAAGCCGTGGGTTTTCTATGTGGTGCCGGGTGTCGCGGCCGCGATCTTCCCCGAGCGCTACCTGCTGCGCAGATTCCTGCACAGAAAGCGACGCATGGGGGAGTGCCTGCTTCCGGTCATCGCGGCGGGCCACCCTGACACCGTGCTCGACCTGATCGAGCGGACGAAGGCCGCCTCGCACGTCGGCTGGCGGGTGGAGGCGGTGTGCGCGCCAACGGGGGCGGGGGCCACCGATGTGCTCGGCGTGCCCGTGATGGGAGGGCTCGACGATCTCGCCGAGCACGTGCGCCGCGGCGGATATCGCGTTGTCGTGGTCACGGCGGATCAGTACTGGACGCCGAGGCGGCTGCAGCAACTCGCCTGGGATCTGGAGGGCACCTCGGCCGAACTCGTTGTGGCGCCGACGCTCATGGAGATCGCGGGTCCCCGGCTCAACGTCTCCGGCGTCTTCGGGATGCCGCTGCTGCGGGTCACGGCGCCTGCCTTCCGAGGCTTTCGCAGGGTCATCAAGGAGTTCGTGGACAAGCTCGGCGCCGCACTGTTGTTGCTGGCGGCGGCGCCGGTGATGGCACTCATCGCGGTCGCGGTGAAACTCGGCGACCGCGGACCGGTGATCTACCGGCAGCGGAGAGTGGGCCGCGACGGCAAGACGTTCACAATGCTCAAGTTCCGCACGATGGTCACCGGCGCACACGGCAAGCGCGGCAGGCTCACCTCCGACCACGACAGCGCGGGCCCGTTGTTCAAGATGCGGCACGATCCGAGGGTCACCAGAGTGGGTGCCCTGTTGCGCAGATACTCGGTCGACGAACTCCCTCAGCTCGTCAACGTGTTGCGCGGGCAGATGTCGCTCGTCGGGCCCCGGCCGCCGCTGCCGGAGGAGACCGCGCAGTACGCGCCGGAGGTGCACCGCAAGCTGCTGGTGAAACCGGGGCTGACCGGACTGTGGCAGGTCAGCGGCCGCAGCGAACTGTCGTGGGAGGAGAGCGTCCGGCTCGACCTGAGGTACGTCGAGGACTGGTCGCTCGCGCTGGACATGGCGATCCTGTGGAAGACGATGCGGGCCGTCGTCGTGGGCAGAGGCGCCTACTAGCCCACGCGCTTGTCCTTAGTGAGGCTCCCCATAACCATCCCGGGAAATAGTGAAGCGTTCAACCATGTTGACGCTCGCAGTACCCGTGATGGAAAGGAACGGAGCATGACCACGACCGCGGCCGACGCGACGCTGACGATTCCCGCTGACGTGCAGGACCTGTTGTTCCGCGAGGCTCGCACCGCGAACTCGTTCAGCGACGAACCGGTGACCGAGCAGCAGGTCAAGGCGATCTATGACCTGGTGAAGTGGGCGCCGACGTCGATGAACATCCAGCCGCTGCGCGCGCTGGTCGTGCGCACGGAAGAGGGCAAGCGGCGGTTGCTGCCGCACATCGCGGAGGGCAACAGGGCCAAGACCGAGAGCGCTCCGCTGAACGTGGTGCTCGCGGCCGACACCGATTTTCACGAGAACATGCCGAAGGTGTTCCCCCACAAGCCGGACGCCAAGAACCTGTTCAGCGACGGAGAGCAGCGCGCGAGGACCGCGAAGCTCAACGCACTGCTCCAGGTCGGCTACTTCATTCTCGGGGTGAGGGCGGCCGGTCTCGCGGCGGGACCGATGACCGGGTTCGACGCGGCCGGGATCGATGGGGAGTTCTTCTCCGGCAACGCATGGCGCTCGCTTGTCGTCATCAACGTCGGCAAGCCGGGGGACAACCCGTGGTTCGACCGGTTGCCCCGGTTGGATTACGACGAGGTCGTCACCGCCGCCTGAGGTGAGGGGGGCGAACCGGCGGCCGATAGCATCAACACGTCAACGCACGTGTTCATGCTTCGAGGGAGTCCACCGTGTCCCAGTCGTCGTTCGCCCCGCCCGTACCCGCCCCGCGCGTGGTCGTGACGGCGGGCACTACGGCGGGCAGCGCGGTACGCGAAGCCGGCCTGCCCAGCAAGGGCCCTGAGGCCATCGTCGTCGTGCGCGACCAGGAGGGCGCGCTGCGCGATCTCGCCTGGGCTCCGGAGTCCGACACCGAGGTGGAGGCGGTCGCGGCCGGCACCGACGACGGCCGCAGCGTCATCAGGCACTCCGCGGCGCACGTCCTCGCTCAGGCCGTTCAGCAGCAGTTCCCTGACGCGAAGCTCGGCATCGGCCCTCCCGTCAAGGATGGCTTCTACTACGACTTCGCCGTCGACACCCCGTTCACCCCGGAGGATCTGCGCGCGCTGGAAAAGCGCATGAAGCAGATCATCAAGGGGTCACAGCAGTTCTCGCGCAGGGTGCTCGACTCGGTGGAGGCGGCAAAGGAGGAGCTGGCGGCCGAGCCGTTCAAGCTCGAACTGGTCGACCTCAAGTCCGACACCTCCGGGGGCGAGGGTGACGCGCTGGACACTGTGGACACTTCCGAGGTGATGGAGGTCGGCGCGGGTGAGCTGACCATCTACGACAACCTCGACCCGCGCACCAAGGAGCGCGTGTGGAGCGACCTGTGCAGGGGGCCGCACGTGCCCACCACCAAGTACATTCCCGCGTTCGCGCTGACCAGGGTCGCCGCGGCGTACTGGCGCGGTGACGACAAGAACCCGCAGTTGCAGCGGATCTACGGCACCGCGTGGGAATCGGCCGAGGCCCAGGACGCGTACCTGGAAATGCTGGCCGAGGCCGAGCGCCGCGACCACCGCAAGCTCGGTGCGGAGCTGGACCTGTTCTCCTTCCCCGAGGAGCTCGGCTCCGGGTTGCCGGTGTTTCACCCCAAGGGCGGTGTCATCCGGAAGGAGCTCGAGGACTACTCGCGCAAGCGGCACGAGGAAGCGGGTTACGAGTTCGTCAACACCCCGCACATCACCAAGGGGCAGCTCTTCGAGACCTCGGGGCACCTCGACTGGTACCGCGAGGGCATGTATCCGGCCATGCACCTCGACGCCGAGCACGCCGAGGACGGCACGCTGCGCAAACCCGGCCAGGACTACTTCCTCAAGCCGATGAACTGCCCCATGCACAATCTGATCTTCCGGACGAGGGGACGTTCCTATCGGGAGCTTCCGCTGCGCCTGTTCGAGTTCGGAACCGTGTACCGGTACGAGAAGTCCGGTGTCGTGCACGGTCTCACGAGGGCGCGCGGGTTCACTCAGGACGACGCGCACATCTACTGCACGGTCGAGCAGATGCAGGACGAGATCCGTTCGCTGCTGCGGTTCGTGCTGGATCTGTTGCGCGACTATGGTCTCGACGACTTCTACCTCGAACTGTCCACTCGCGACCCTGACAAGAGCATCGGCAGCGACGAGGACTGGGAACGCGCGACGAACGCGCTGCGGGAGGCAGCCGAGGCCAGTGGTCTGCACCTTGTGCTCGATCCCGGCGGTGCGGCGTTCTACGCGCCGAAGATCAGCGTGCAGGCCAAGGACGCGATCGGGCGGAGCTGGCAGATGTCGACCATTCAGGTCGACATGATGCTGCCTGATCGCTTCGGTCTGGAATACCAGGCGAACGACGGCTCACGGCAGCGGCCGGTGATGATCCACCGAGCCCTCTTCGGGTCGATCGAGCGCTTCTTCGGTGTGCTCACCGAGCACTACGCCGGGGCGTTCCCCGCCTGGCTCTCGCCGGTCCAGGTCGTCGGCATCCCCATCGCCGCTGAACACGCCGCTTATCTGCACGGGGTGGAGAAGGCGTTGCGGGCGAAGGGAATCAGGGTGGAGACCGACGCGGGCGACGACCGGATGCAGAAGAAGATCCGGACGCACACCACGCAGAAGGTGCCGTTCCTGTTGCTGGCGGGCGGCAAGGACGTCGAAGCGGGCGCGGTGTCGTTCCGGTTCAGGGACGGCAGCCAGATCAACAGCGTGCCGGTGCCCGTCGCCGTCGAAGCCATCGCGGACTGGGTGGGACGTAGGGAGAACGCGTCGCCGACGGCGGAAGCTCTGGAGGCATTCGTTGGCGGGCACTGAGCACGAGCCGCCCGAGTTCGTCGCGCAGGACGGTGCCGGGGTTCCCGATCAGCTCCAGCGATTGTGGACCCCGCACCGGATGGCCTATATCAAGGGCGAGAACAAGGCCGAGGGCGACGAGCCCTCCGGCTGCCCTTTCTGCGGTCTCGTCGCGATGCCCGACGAGGACGCACTGATCCTCGCCAGGGGCGCGACCGTGTACGCGGTGCTCAACCTCTACCCCTACAACCCCGGCCACCTGATGGTGGTTCCGTACCGGCACGTCGCCGACTACCCGGAACTGACCGCGGAGGAGACCGTCGAGGTCGCGGAGTTCACGCAGCACGCGATGACGGTGATCAGGAAGGTCTCCGGGGCCCATGGTTTCAACATCGGGATGAACCAGGGTGTGATCGCAGGAGCGGGCATCGCCGCCCACCTGCACCAGCACGTGGTGCCGAGGTGGGGCGGCGACGCCAACTTCATGCCGGTGATCGGCCACACCAAGGTGCTGCCACAGCTTCTCGGTGAGACGAGGGAGCTGCTCGCCAGCGCGTGGTGACGAGGTCGGCGCCGCGGCTCGGCATCGTGATCAGGACCATCAGGACTGCAGCACGGCCTCGATGTCGAGCTCGATCCTGATCTTGTCGGCCACGACGGCGGTCGGGAACGTGGTGCCGACCCCGAACTCGCTCCTGCTCACGTCGGTGCTCGCCGAGATGCCGAGTACCTTGCTGCCCTCGGTCATCCCGTCGCCGAAGCCGCCGAGCTCGGCCTTGAGGGTGACCTGCTTGGTGACACCGTGCAGGGTCAGCTCGCCGTCGATCTCGAAGTTCTCGCCGTCGCCCTGCGGGCGGATGGCCTTCGAGTGGAAGGTCAGCGTCGGCTGGTTCTCCACATCGAGGAACTCCGCGCTCTTGACGTGTCCGTCGCGCTGCTCGTTGTCGGTGTCGATGCTGGCGGCCTGAATGGTGGCCGTGACCGAGGAGTCCGTGACGGACTGGCCGGTGACGATCTCGCCTCCGAACTCGTTGAACCGGCCCCTGACCTTCGAGACGCCGAGGTGCCTGACGACGAACGTCACATCGGAGTGCACCGGATCGATAGTCCAGGTGCCCGCGATGTAACCGGGGATCTCGGTGGTGGCTGTGCTCATGGGATTCCTCCGTTAAGTGAATTGTGTGCTGGGCTGGGGCTCTCGTGTCCGGCACGCACCTGATGGCGGCAGAAGATTGAGCCCTCAAGTACGAGGGTAACCGAATATGATTGAGCGCTCAACTACGGGTAGGATGTCTCTCATGTCCCAACCTCGATGGCTCAGTGACGAGGAGCAGCGCGTCTGGCGCGACTTCTCGGCGGCCGTCGGCATGCTCAGAGCACACCTGGAGAGTCAGCTTCAGCACGACGCCGGCATGCCGCACACCTACTACGAGGTGCTTGTCGTGCTGTCCGAGGCGCCGGGGAGGGTGCTGCGGATGAGTGATCTCGCCCTCGCCACCCGATCATCGCGCAGCAGGTTGTCGCACGCCATCGCACGAATGGAGGCGAACGGCTGGGTGCGGCGGGAGTCCTGTCCCACCGACAAACGCGGTGCGTTCGCGCACCTCACCGCGGAGGGAATGGCCGCGCTGGAAGCGGCGGCGCCGGGGCACGTCGACGCCGTCAGGGCCAGCCTGTTCGACCCGTTGACGCCCGAACAGGTGAGTCAGCTCGGCGAGATCGTCGCCGCGGTGCGCGAAGGACTCAGTCCCCGGTGCGCCGCGGCGGAGGCCGAGGAACTCGAACGCTACGACGTGGCCGAATGACTTTTCCGGCAACACAGAGTGAGAGCCGTTCGGCGCTCGGTGAGCGAAAGTGCCCGCCCGGCGGGCGGAGATCGCCGCGCGTGAAGATCACACCGGCGGGTTGAGGGCATCCGTGCAGGTTGACCTCGTGCGGCTCGATAGGGTTTCTCCGGCACACCCGACCACGCAGCAACCTGCCCCGTAGGAACGATGCTCAACATCTTCGCGCGCGCTTCCATATCCCGCGTCACCGACCCGATCGGTGCCGCGCTGGTCAGGGCAGGGCTGACTCCGAACGCCATGACCCTGATCGGCACGGTCGGCGCCTTCGCCTGCGCGCTTGTCTTCTTCCCTCAGGGAATGCTGCTGTGGGGCACGTTCACCGTGTGGGGCTTCGTGATGCTCGACCTGCTCGACGGCGCGATGGCCCGCGCGAAGGGAAGTACGCCGTTCGGCGCGGTACTCGACGCCACGTGTGACCGGCTCGTCGACGGGGCGCTCTTCGCGGCCATCGTGTGGTGGGCCTTCGTCGTCGAGGACAACCCCCGGATCGCGGCGGCCGCCCTGATCTGTCTCGTGCTCGCGCAGGTGATCTCCTACGTCAAGGCCAGGGCGGAAGCATCGGGACTCGAAGCCGACGGCGGGCTCATCGAGCGCGCGGAGCGGTTGATCATCGCGCTCGTGGGTACCGGACTACAGGGGTTCGGGCTGCCCCACTCGGTCGAGGTGTCGCAGTGGCTGCTCGCCCTCCTCTCGGTGATCACCCTGCTGCAACGCGTTGTCGCCGTGACCAAGGCGGGAAGGGGAGCGCCCTCGTGAGTTCGTTCGCAGGCCGGCTCGCCGACTTCGGGTACGCCATGGGCTGGCGGGTCGTGCCGAAGCTGCCCTCGTCGCTGGCGGCCTCGCTGTTCGCCGTCGGCGCCGACCTCGCGGCCCGCAAGGACGGTCCCTCGGTGCGGCAGTTGCGGAAGAATCTCGCCAGGGTGGTGCCGCAGGCGGACGCGGGAGAACTCGTCGACCTCACGCGACGCGCCATGCGCTCCTACGCGAGGTACTGGCACGAGGCGTTCTGGCTACCGCGCAGCGACCACGACGCGGTGGCCGCGCGCGTCGACAACACCGGCCTGGAGTACCTGGAGGCCGCGCTCGAAGAGGGAAACGGCGCGGTCATCGCGTTGCCGCACACGGGAAACTGGGACGCCGCGGGGCTGTGGCTGGTCAAACAGTCCGGCAGTTTCGTCACGGTGGCCGAGAAACTCGAACCACCCTCGTTGTACAAACGGTTCGTCGAGTACCGCGAATCGCTCGGCTTCGAGGTCGTGCCCGCCGACGGCAGCGTGTCCTTCCGGACGTTGTTGCGGGCGCTGCGCGACAACAAGGTGATCTGCCTCGTCGGCGACAGGGACATGACCCGGTCCGGCCTTCCCGTCACCTTCTTCGGTGAGGAGACCCGTTTTCCGGCAGGACCGGCGAGGCTCGCGGCGAGCACGGGTGCCGCGCTGCTTCCCGCGGGAACCTGGTTCACCGAGCAGGGCTGGAACGTGCGCATCCATCCCAGGATCAGGGTGAACGCCCGCGACGAGATCCATCCCGCGACCCAGGCGCTTGCCGACATCTTCGCGGCCGACATCGCTGCCCATCCGACCGATTGGCACATGCTGCAGAAGTTCTGGTCGGCCGACAGGGATGCCGCCGACGCCAACGCGGACTCCTCCGGCGGAGCGGGGTGAGCGATGAAGGTAGGCATCGTCTGCCCTTACTCGTTCGACGTTCCCGGCGGCGTGCAGGGCCACGTCGTCGACCTCGCCAAGGCACTGCTCGCGCTGGGGCACACCGTGTCGGTGCTCGCGCCCGCCGACGACGAAGCGGACCTGCCCGGCTTCGTCCATCCGGCAGGGCGCGCGCTCGGCATCCCCTACAACGGCTCCGTCGCACGGCTGCAGTTCGGGCCGGTCTCCTACGCGAGGGTGCGCAGATGGTTGCGGGACAACGACTTCGACGTGCTGCACCTGCACGAGCCCGCGGCCCCGAGCCTGTCATTGCTGGCGCTGAAGGTGGCCGAAGGTCCGATCGTGGCCACTTTCCACACCTCGACTCCCCGGTCGAGGACGTTGTCGGCGTTTCAGCCCGTCCTGCGGCCGCTGCTGGAGAAGATCACGGCGCGGATCGCGGTGTCGGCGCTGGCGAGGCGGGTGCAGGTCGAACACGCGGGCGGTGATGCCGTCGAGATCCCCAACGGCGTCGACGCCGAGTTCTTCGCCGAAGCCGCACCGCTTCCCGGGTACCCGAGGCAGGGCGGCACCGTCGGGTTCGTCGGCCGGTTCACCGAGCCACGCAAGGGAATGACCGTGTTGCTCGACGCGTTGCGCTCGCTCGCGCCCGGGCACCCTGGCCTGCGGTTGCTCGTCGTCGGCAGGGGAGAGCCGGATGTACTGCGCAAGCAGGCGGGTCCGGTGCTCGCGGAGCGCATCGACTTTCTCGGCCAGGCCGACGACGAGACCAAGGCCCGCGCGTTGCGCAGTGTCGACGTGTACTGCGCGCCCAACACCGGCGGCGAGAGCTTCGGCATGATCCTCACCGAGGCGATGGCGGCCGGAACTCCGGTACTGGCAAGCGATCTCGATTCCTTCCGCAGAGTGCTCGACGACGGCAGCGCGGGCGTGCTCACGCCGGTCGGTGACGGTGCCGCGCTGGCGGCGGCACTGCGGGAGCTGCTCGCCGATCCGGATCGCAGGGCCCTGCTGTCGGCCGCCGCGACCGAACGCGTCGCCATGTACGACTGGAAGACCGTCGTGACGCAGGTGCTGAGGGTCTACGAGACGGCGATAGCCGCCGATCCTCGCAAAGTCGGAACCGAACAGGACGCGCCCAGGTGAACACGCTTCTCGTGCTGCTGGCCTTACTCGCCGCGCTCGTCGTGGTGAGCGGGTTGTTCCTGGTGGCGACGGCCAACCGGCTCGACCGGCTGCACGTGCGTACCGACGCGGGCTGGGCCGCCCTCGACGCGGCGCTGGCGAGAAGGGCCGTCGTCGCCCGCGCCGTCGCGGCCGGCGCGCTCGGTGTCCTCGGTGGGGAGCGGGCCGAGGCACTGCGGGTGGCGGCCGAGGGCGCGGAGTCGGCGCCACGCCCCGAGCGGGAACTCGCGGAGAACGAGCTGACCCGGCTGCTCTCCGACGTCGACCGAAGCCTCCTCGCCGCGCCGCTGGCCGCGGAACTCAGCGATGCCGAGCACAGGGTCGTCATCGCCCGCAGGGTGCACAACGACGCGGTGCGCGACACGCTCGCGCTGCGGCGAAGGAGAAAGGTGCGGTACTTCCGGCTCGCCGGTACCGCGCGGCAACCGGAGTACTTCGAGATCGCGGAACCGGAGCTGGACGCGGGCTCGCCGCGGGCGACCCCGAGGGTTTCGGCCCGTGTCGTACTCGTCGACCCCGGCGGCAGGGTGCTGCTCTTTCACGGGCACGATCCGGCGGTGGGAGGCGACCGGTTCTGGTTCACCGTCGGCGGCGGCGTCGAGGACGGCGAGGAGCTGCGCTCGGCGGCGGTGAGGGAGCTCAAGGAGGAGACCGGACTCGACACCACGGCCGAACGGCTCGTGGGTCCGGTGTGGCGGCGCAGGGTCGAGTTCGGGTTCGACGGCCACCGTTACGACGGCACCGAATGGTTCTTCCTCCTGAGGCTCGACACCGCGGGCATCGGCATCGACACCTCAGGGTTCACCGACATCGAGGTGGCCACGATCGCAACGCATCGCTGGTGGGGCGCCGACGAGCTCGGCGGCACCGGCGAAACCGTCTATCCGGTACAGCTCGGCGAATTCCTGCCGCCGCTGCTCGAACACGGCTGGGACGGCAGGTTGCGTTCCATCCGGTGAAGCGGCCCCGCGCGGTGGCAGACTGTCGGCATGGCGGCGGACGCGACTGAACAAGACAACGCGGCATGCGATGTCGCGCACGGCATCGTGAGCGAGGAGCGGGCGCGGCGAACGCTCGTCGCCGTCTTCGCCACCCCGGTGGCCCGGTTCCTGCTCGCCTACGGCGCCGACCTGGGCTACCACCCCGTGCTCGTCGATCCCTCCGGTACCGAATCCGCCGTGCGGGAGATGCCGGAACTGGACGCCACCACCGACGTCGTGGTCACCGATCACCACAGGGCCGAACTCGGCGAGGTCCTGCGTGACGCGCTGGCCTGGCCCGCGCGCTGGATCGGCGTGCTCGGCAACCCCCGCCACGTCGGCCCGCACGTCGCCGCGCTGACGGCGCTCGGCGTCGCCGAGGCGGACATCGCGAGAGTGCATCGTCCGGTGGGACTGAACATCGGCTCGCGCGCGCCTGCCGAGATCGCCGTGGCGACGCTGGCCGGGCTCATCGCCGAGCGCAACGGCAGGCCGGGCGGATTCGAGTTCTAGCCTTTCGCGGCAAGGCTTTCCGGTACCGGGTCGTATCTGACATGCCTGCGGGTGAAGGTCGCGGTCCCCGAGGTGATCGAGCGCAGGTCGATCGCATAGCGCACCAGTTCCGTGGCGGGCACCTCGGCGTGGACGACGCTGTTGCCGCCCGCGATCGACTCGGTGCCGAGCACCCTGCCCCTTCGTGAGGACAGGTCGCCGAGCACCGTGCCGAGATGCTCGTCCGGAGCCCGCACGAAGACCTCGTCGAAGGGTTCGAGCAGCAGGACTCCGCCCTTGCTCGCCGCGTCCTTGAGCGCCAGCGCGCCCGCGGTCTGGAAGGCCGCGTCCGAGGAGTCCACGCTGTGCGCCTTGCCGTCGAAGAGGGTCACTCGTACGTCGACGACGGGATGCCCGTCGAGCAGGCCCTTGCCCAGTTGCGCGCGGACGCCCTTCTCGACGCTGGGGATGAACTGGTGCGGTACCGCGCCGCCGACGACCTTGTCGACGAACTCGAAGCCCGAGCCCCTCGGCAGCGGAGCCACCTCGACGTCGCACACCGCGTATTGACCGTGTCCTCCCGACTGTTTGACATGTCTTCCATGTCCCCGCGCGGGACCGGCGAAGGTCGACCTGAGCGTGACACGCACCGGTTCGGTGTCGACGTCGGCGCCACCCGCCCGCAACCGGGACAGCAGTACGTCGGCGTGTGCCTCGCCCATGCACCACAACACGAGCTGGCCGGTTTCGGCGTTGCGTTCCAGCCGCAGCGTCGGGTCACCGGCGACGAGCCGGGAAAGGTTGCGCGCCAGCGCGTCCTCGTCGCTGCGGGTCTTGGCGACGACGGCGACGGGCAGCAGCGGTTCCGGCATCGCCCATGGGCGCATCAGCAGTGGATCGTCGGGATAGGACACCGTGTCGCCGGTTTCGGCCGAGCCGATCTTGGTGAGCGCGCACAGATCACCCGCGACGCAGTACGGCACCTCCCGCAGGTTCGCGCCGAGCGGCGAGTACAGGTGCGCGACCCGCTCGTCGGTGTCGTGATCGTCGTGGCCGCGCTCGGCCATGCCGTGTCCCGAGACATGGACGGGCCGTTCGGGGCGAAGCGTTCCGGAGAACACGCGCACGAGAGACACCCTGCCGACGTAGGAATCGACGGCCGTGCGCACGACCTCGGCGGCAAGCGGGCCCTCCGGATCGGCGCTCAGCGGGTCGTGCGGAACGCCTTCCGGCGACGTCACGGGAGGAAGCTGGTGTTCAAGCGGGGAAGGGCAGGCGCGCACGATGCCGTCGAGCACCTCGGCCAGCCCGACGCCGGTCTCGGAGCACACCGGGATGACGGGGTGGAAACTGCCCCGGGCCACGGCGGTTTCCAGGTCCGCGATGAGCGTGTCCTCCGCGATCTCCTCGCCCGCGAGATAGCGGTCCATGAGGGTCTCGTCCTCGCTCTCGGCGATGATTCCCTCGATCAGTTCGTTGCGGGCGGTGGCGAGCCGCTCCAGATCACCGGCCTCGGGTTCGCCGACGGCAGGCGGATAACCGGCCGAGTAGTCGAGAAACCGCTGGGTGATGAGCCCGATGAGACCGGTCTTGTCACCGGAGGCGGGCAGATAAAGGGGGAGTACTCCCGCGCCGAACGCGGCCTGGCACGCGATGATCTCGGTTTCGACGTCGGCCCTCGCGTGGTCGAGCCTCGCGATGAGCACGGCGCGGGGCATGCCGACCGAGGCGCACTCCTCCCACAGCGCGACCGTTGCCGCGTCGACTCCCTCACCGGCGCTCACCACGAACAGCGCGGCGTCGGCCGCGCGCAATCCCGCGCGCAGTTCGCCGACAAAGTCGGCATAGCCGGGAGTGTCGATGAGGTTGATCTTGACCCCGTCGTGCAGTACGGGCGCGACGGACAGCCCGACCGAACGCTGTTGCCTGACCGCGGCCGGATCGTGGTCGCACACCGTGGTTCCCTCGACGACCGTTCCCGCCCTGTTCAGCGTTCCCGAGGCCACCAGCAGTGCCTCGGTCAGCGTCGTCTTGCCGGAGCCGGAAGGACCGACAAGTACGACGTTTCGCACCTTGCCGGGGTCGTCCACAGCGACCGCGGCCCCGGAGTCACCGTTCTTCGTCTGCTTCTCGGCCATGGCAGGTCTCCCTTGCGCCGACGTCGGTGTCGAGGTGTGCCCTCGATCACACACCTGATTGCCGTGACCGGCAAGGGCGCTGCCCTCTCCTGGGAACGGGTACCCGCAAAAGTGGACTGCTGAAATCGCCGCGCAATGGCCACCGATAGCGGTCCACGTCGTACGTAAGCTGGCTACGGATATTCCCGTTTCTCCTCGTGAAAGGCTCAGCTGTGTCCTCCGTGTCTTCTGGCTCGTCCGACTCCGTATCTTCTGTGTCCTCCGGCACTGGCGCGGCGACGGGCACCGCGCGCGTCAAGCGCGGGATGGCGGAAATGCTCAAGGGCGGCGTGATCATGGATGTCGTCACCCCGGAACAGGCCAAGATCGCCGAGGACGCCGGTGCGGTCGCCGTGATGGCGCTGGAGCGGGTCCCCGCCGACATCCGCGCGCAGGGCGGCGTGGCGAGGATGAGCGATCCCGATCTGATCGACGGCATCGTCTCGACCGTGTCGATCCCGGTCATGGCCAAGGCCAGGATCGGTCATTTCGTCGAGGCGAGGGTGCTGCAGTCGCTCGGCGTCGACTACATCGACGAATCCGAGGTGCTCACGCCCGCCGACTACGCCAACCACATCGACAAGTGGGCGTTCACGGTGCCGTTCGTGTGTGGCGCGACCAATCTCGGCGAGGCGCTGCGGCGAATCAACGAGGGCGCGGCGATGATCAGGTCGAAGGGCGAGGCGGGCACCGGCGACGTCTCCAACGCCACGACGCACATGCGTGAGATCAGGGCGCAGCTGCGCAAGCTCGCGGCGCTGCCCGAGGACGAGCTGTACGTCGCGGCCAAGGAACTGCAGGCGCCATACGAACTGGTCAAGGAAGTCGCCGCCGAGGGCAAGCTGCCGGTCGTGCTGTTCACGGCGGGAGGCATCGCGACCCCGGCTGACGCCGCGATGATGATGCAGCTCGGAGCCGAGGGTGTATTCGTCGGTTCCGGCATCTTCAAGTCGGGTGACCCGGCCAAGCGCGCGGAGGCGATCGTCAAGGCGACCACCTTCCACGACGATCCCGACGTGATCGCCAAGGTGTCGCGTGGTCTCGGTGAGGCGATGGTCGGCATCAACGTCGACGACGTTCCCGAACCGCACCGCCTCGCCGAGCGCGGCTGGTAGGACGCTGGTATACGAGGCGATTCGGTCCCACGCCGCCGAGGTTCGGCGGCGTGGGCTCCGGCCTCGTCAGCCGCGATGAACCGAGGTTGGCGCAGGCATCACTTCGTCATTTCGTCTCGTTCGGATGACTCGTGTGTACCTGCTCCAGGAAGACCGTTCGCTCGTCGACGTAGAACCAGATACGCGCAGTGCCCTTCCTGGTTGGCTTGTGCTGCCAGCGTTCGTGGGTCACGCCGCTACGTTCGATGGTGCCGAGTTCGCCCTTCAGCCGATAGTTCGCCGGTGTCGTGGCCAGTGGTGTTCGCGTGAGGAAGTCCCAGGCGTCGGTCATGGGATTACGGATTGTCGCGGCAAGATCCCGCCACCCTTGCGTGCGTCGGTGGTGGCGAAGCGGATCTCGTACTCGGTCTTCTTCGGAGGACGGGGAACCAGTTCACCCTTCTTGGCAGCCGCCACGACTATGGACGCTCCACGGTCTCGCTGTCGTCGAGCCATTCAAGGTCGGCGCGGCCGAGTCCGGCGGCGATAGCCGTGGCCGTTTCCTTCCAGGAGGTCAGCTCGGCGATTGCCAGGTGCGGCTGATCGGTGGAGAACGAGGCGCGTGCGGCGTCGACGAGGTCCTGTGCGCAGGACTCCCGGTCTGCCGGTGACAAGGCGAGCATCCAGGGGAATGCTTTGGCCATGCGTTCGGCGAGCGAGCCGTTGTCGTCGAGCGTGACGGTGATGAGCTGTGCGGCGAAGTTCAGCAGGCGGGCGCGACTCTCGGCCTCGCGCTGCGACATCAGGACCAGTGCTTCGCCGTCGCGCCGGGTCACTGTCACGGGGTGGAGCTCGGCCTCGGCGAAGACCTCGGCGGAGTGCTTGCTCAGGTCCGAGGAGCGCCGGGTCGCCGCGGGTAGGTCTGCTGCGATGCCCATAGGCCCTATCATATTCGGAACGTATTCGGAAGTCTAGCTCTCTTTCGGGGCGTTGCCACCTCACTGCGGAATTGCCTCCAGGCTGTGGGGTGTCCCGGAGCGCGGCAGGTAAACGCTCACCGTCCACATCGGATAGCGTGGTCGGTGCTTGATCCATGCGGGAACCAGGTCAGGGATGACAAGCGTCGATGTGGACCCGTGCCTGATTGAACGCGAGGATGCTCACCTGTGAGAGGTCTGATCGCGCCATGCTCGAACTCGCGTTGCGTCGTCTTGTCGTCTCGAAGCAGAAGCGTGCGGTGATCGAGGGCATCGCGGCACTGGGCACTTGAGGGGCGCTCGCCTGGCCTGCGACGACTTCGGCTGCATCGAACCGGCTGCCGGTGACACCACCGTCCACATCGGAGTGGGTCAGACGTGCTCCGAGACGAGGACGGCGACGGTGTCGGGTTCGAGTGCCTTGAACACATGGGCGACGTCGCCCGGGTAGCTGGTGTAGTCGCCTGGCGCCAGATCGACGGGGTCGTCGGCTAGTCCGGCGAGTGCCCTGCCCGAGCTGAGCACTACATGCTCGATGACTCCCGGCATATGCGGATCGGATTCCCTCGGCCTTCCGGGCTGGGCGGTGAGCAGATAGATGTCCCTGCGGGCATGCGGAGGGCAGGAGGCGAGCAGGGTGGCGACGTAGTCGGCGCGCTCCGCCGCGAGTGCCGGTCCCTCGCCCGCGCGGATGACCTGCACTTTCGGTCTGGTCGGCTCGACCAGTTGCGCGAAGGGGACGTCGAGCGCGACGCCGAGTGCCCACAGTGTCTCGACGCTCGGGTTGCCGGTTCCCGATTCGAGCTGGGAGAGGGTCGACTTCGCGATCCCCGCCCTTCGGGCCACCTCGGCCAGTGACAGTCCCGCGCGGTGACGTTCCCTGCGCAGGGACGCGGCGATGACCGCGAGCGGGGCGCCGTCCTGTTTGCCATTCTCAGACATCGTTCGCTCCAGAAGTCGGGTCGTTCGGCTTGACGAACGCTTGGCCTCGGGTTCAGGATAGGAGTCTATGCGTTCGATATGGCGAACCCTGGATCGAGACCTCGCGAGGGACATCGCGCTGGTCTGTCTTGCCGACGCCCTCGTCGGCGCTTCGTTCGGTGCCATCGCGGTGAGCTCGGGGTTTCCGCTGTGGCTGCCGATGCTGATCTCGGTCGTGGTGTTCGCGGGAGCGGCCCAGTTCATGTTCATCGGCCTCATCGCCTCCGGCGGCAACCCCGTTGCCGCCGTGGTGGCGGGACTGCTCGTCAACGCGCGGCACATCCCGTTCGGGTTCGCGGTCGGTGACGCACTCGGCGACCGGCCGCTGGGCCGCATCGCGGGCGCACACCTGATGATCGACGAATCGGTGGCCTTCGCGATGGCCCAGCGCGACGGCGAACGGCGCAGGGCCGCCTACTGGGCGTGCGGCATCGGGCTGTTCGTCTGCTGGAACATCGGCGTCGTCGGAGGTGCCTTCGGCGGGACGGCCATCACCGACACCGACGTGTTCGGCCTCGACGCCGCCTTCCCCGCCGTACTCCTCGCGCTGGTGCTGCCCTCCCTCAAGGACAAGACGACGCGGCTCGCCGCGCTCACCGGCGTCCTGATCGCGCTGGCGGCCACTCCGTTCCTGCCGGCGGGCCTGCCCGTGCTGATGGCGCTCGCCGGGGTGCTCGTCGCGGTCCTCGGCTCAAGGGACGGGACGAACACTCGACGGGACACGGCGGAGGAACCGGCATGACCGGCGCCGTCACCCTCATCGTCGCGACACTCGTACTCGGCGCGGGCACCTTCGCTTTCCGGGTCGCGGGGCCGGTACTGCGCTCACGGGTCGAGCTGTCGCCGCGCGCCGAGAAACTCATGGCCGTATCGGCGGTCGTGCTGCTCGCCGCCCTCGTCGCCACATCGGCGCTGCTGGAAGGGCACGAGTTCGCGGGCTTCGCCAGGCCCGCCGGAGTGGCCGTCGGCGGCGTACTGGCGTGGCGCAAGGCGCCCTTCGTCGTCGTCGTGCTCGCCGCTGCGGGCACCGCGGCGGGCCTGCGGCTGCTCGGGGTGCCCTGATCGCGGGCCGTTGCCTGGAGCAAGTAGGCTTGACCAGCGGTAATCGCTGGAAAGGGAACGTAGGGGTGCCGAAAACGAAGCCGGTCATCGGGGTACTCGCCCTCCAGGGCGACGTGCGCGAGCACGCCGCGATGCTGGACAAGGCCGGCGCCCGGGCCCTGCCCGTCCGCCGGGAACGTGAACTATCCGAAGTGGACGGCCTTGTGCTGCCGGGCGGCGAGTCGACGACGATGTCCCGGCTGCTGGAGACCTTCGAACTGCTGGAACCCCTGCGGGCGCGGCTCGCGGAGGGAATGCCGGCTTTCGGTTCGTGCGCGGGGATGATCCTGCTCGCGAGGCAGGCCCTCGACGGAAGGCGGGACCAGCATCAGCTCGACGCGCTTGACGTCGTCGTCCGGCGCAACGCGTTCGGTCGCCAGGTCGACTCCTTCGAAGAGGACCTCGACGTGGAGGGCCTCGAAGGCGGCCCGCTGCACGCGGTGTTCATCAGGGCCCCGTGGGTCGAGAAGGCCGGAGCGGAGGTTCGCGTGCTCGCCAGAGTGCCGCGCACCGAGGCCGCCGGAGCGGCTGCCGATAGGATCGTCGCCGTTCGGCAGGGGGCGGTGCTGGCCACCGCGTTCCACCCAGAACTGACCGGGGACGAACGCGTGCACCGGCTGTTCGTGGGCATCGTGCAGGAAACGTAGGTATGGAGGAGAGATGAGCGGCCACTCCAAGTGGGCCACCACCAAGCACAAGAAGGCCGCCCTCGACGCCAAGCGTGGCAAGCTGTTCGCGCGGCTGATCAAGAACATCGAGGTCGCCGCGAGGACGGGCGGAGGGGACCCCGACGGCAACCCCACGCTCTTCGACGCTATCCAGAAAGCGAAGAAGAATTCGGTCCCGCAGGACAACATCGAGCGGGCGCGCAAGCGTGGCGCCGGCGAGGAGGCCGGTGGAGCCGACTGGCAGAACATCACGTACGAGGGCTACGGGCCGAACGGCGTCGCGGTGCTCATCGAGTGCCTCACCGACAACAAGAACAGGGCCGCCTCCGAGGTGCGCACCGCGCTGACCCGCAACGGTGGCTCACTCGCCGACCCCGGTTCGGTGTCCTACCTGTTCAACCGCAAGGGCGTCGTGATCATGCCGAAGAACGACCTCGCCGAGGACGACGTGCTGATGGCCGTGCTCGACGCGGGCGCGGAGGAGGTCAACGACCTCGGCGAGAGTTTCGAGATCGTGTCGGAGGCGAGCGACCTCGTCGCCGTGCGCTCGGCGCTGCAGGAAGCCGGTTACGACTACGAGTCGGCGGACGCGAACTTCCTGCCCTCGGTCAACGTCCCCCTCGACGAGGAGGGCGCGAAGAAGGTGTTCCGGCTCATCGACGCGCTTGAGGACTGCGACGACGTGCAGAACGTGTACGCGAACTTCGATGTCGCCGACGACATTCTGGCCGCCATCGACGCGTGACACCGGCCGCCGGTGGAAATCAATGCCGGCAGGACGCGCACCCCGCGGCGAAAACGGTGTAGGCGAGAACTCGCTCGTCCATGGGAGCGAGTTGCTCGCCCGCCAGTAGTTTCAGTTCGGCTGCCAGGATCAGATCGGTCAGCTCGTCCCGATTGTCCTTCGGTGGCCGCGATTTCAGGTTGTGCTCGCTCATCTTGGCTCCTGTCGGCACGCCGGCCCGCTGTCCTGACGCGACATGACCGGCGCTGCGCGGAATGGTAAGTGCCCGCGCGGCCGTGCCGGTAGGAACTGTGTCACGCCGGATGGCCGTGCCGTACGGAAAGTGTTCGTTTCACTACGGCTGTCTATACGGCACAATGGCCGCCGTGATGCCCGAAACCGTTGCCGGCAAAGACCAGGAACTCCGCGAGTGGATCGTGACGCAGGCCGAGAAGCGCGGCAACGCGGTCATCAAGGTTCCGCCGGACGAGCGGGGTTCGGGCTACGCGTTCACCGTGTGCGCGTGGGCGATGCACGGTGTCGCGGAAGCGGTGGTCGTCGGCCTTCCGGAGAACATGGCGCCGGTGCTGCTCGACGCGTACGTCGATCGCGCGGCCGCGGGGGAGGAATTCGCTCCCGGCGCGCTGTATCACGATTTCTTCGACGGCATCCCGATCACGTTCGAGCACGTCGCCAAAGGGCACTACCCGGAGTTCTTCGGCAGTGCTTTCCTGGTATATCCCGAAGGTGACTTCCCGGCGATGCAGATCATCGTGCCCGCGGGGGAGGGGAGCTGGCCGTGGGACGCGGGGGCGCCCGAAGGGTTCTCGGCACACCAGCCCGTCCTCACTGTGAGCGGGAAGCCGGAGAGCTGGACCCCGGGAGTCGACGGTCCATAGTGGACTGAAGAGGATGGGCGTCACCGGCGCGGCGCGCCTCGCCTGGTGGGCGGCGATCCACTAGTAACCTCCTGCTCGAACTGATGTTCGTGGAGGAGGAGACCTGGTGCGCGTACTCGGTGTCGACCCAGGCCTGACCCGGTGCGGTCTCGGCGTGGTCGACGGAGGCAAGGGGCGCGCCGTGAGCTGCGTGGCGGTCGACGTCGTGCGCACGCCCGCCGACGCCGACCTCGCCCACCGGCTGCTGAGCGTCGCCGACGCGGTCGAGGAGTGGCTCGACATCCACCGGCCGCAAGCAGTGGCGGTCGAGCGGGTGTTCAGCCAGCACAACGTCCGCACGGTGATGGGCACCGCGCAGGCGGGTGGCGTCGTGGCGCTGAGCGCGGCCCGCCGTGGCCTGCCCGTCGTCTTCCACACGCCCAGCGAGGTCAAAGCGGCTGTGACCGGTTCGGGTCGCGCCGACAAGGCTCAGGTCACCGGTATGGTGACCAAGCTGCTCAAGCTCGCCGAAGCGCCGAGTCCCGCCGACGCGGCCGACGCGCTCGCACTCGCCATCTGCCACCTGTGGCGAGAGCCGATGCGGGCGAGGCTCGCCGAGGCCGAGGCGAGGGCGGCGGAGCTGGCCCGCACACACAAGGCGCGGCTTGCCGCCGCCGCGAAGCAGCGGGCGGCTCGCGCGGCGGCACAGCCCGCGCGAGCCAAACGGCAAACACCACCGGTACAAGCGGCACGCACGGAGCCGGAGACGAGGGGGAGCCGATGATCGCTTCGGTGCGGGGAGAGGTGCTTTCCGTCGGGCTCGACCACGTCGTCGTCGAGGTCGGCGGAGTGGGGATGGCCGTGCAGGCGACCCCGTCGACGCTGGCCACCCTTCGCAGGGGTGAGCAGACCATGCTGCACACGTCGCTGGTCGTCAGGGAAGACTCGCTGACGCTGTTCGGTTTCGCCGACGCCGAGGCGCGGGAACTGTTCGGCCTGCTGCAGACCGTGTCGGGCATCGGGCCCCGGCTGGCGCTGGCCGCGCTGGCCGTCCTCGATCCCGACAAGCTGCGCGGGGCGCTGTCCGAAGGCAACATCACGGTGCTCACCCAGGTGCCAGGTATCGGGCGCAAGGGAGCGGAGCGGCTGACCCTCGAACTGAGGGACAAGGTCATCGCGGCGGAACCCGCCGCCGGCGGTGACGTGGTGCCCGCGGCCGGTGCGGTGCGTGGCGAGGTCGTCGAGGCGCTCGTCGGTCTCGGCTTCGCAGGCAAGCAGGCCGAGCAGGCCGTCGACAAGGTGATCGCGGCCGACCAGGGCGGCGACACCTCCAGCGTGCTCAGGGCCGCGCTGGCCACACTCGGCAAGAAGCGATGACGGGCCATGCACGATGACGACATGAGCGCGCGAGGACCGATGGCGGGAGAAGACGACCACGACGGCTGGGCAGGCGACGTACCCGACGAGGCCGATCCGCTGTCCGTGGTCGCTCACGGTGGCGAGCGCGAGGTGGAGACGGCACTGCGTCCCCGCAAACTCGCCGAGTTCGTCGGCCAGCCGAGGGTGCGGGAGCAGCTTCACCTCGTGCTGGAGAGCGCGCGCAAACGAGGCGTGCCTCCCGACCACGTCCTGCTGTCCGGCCCGCCCGGACTCGGTAAGACGAGCATGGCGATGATCATCGCTGCCGAACTCGACACCGCCATCCGCATCACCTCGGGTCCCGCGCTGGAGAAGGCGGGCGATCTCGCGGCCATGCTGTCGAACCTGGCCGAGGGAGACGTCCTCTTCATCGACGAGATTCACCGCATCGCGCGGCCGGCCGAGGAAATGCTGTACCTGGCGATGGAGGACTTCCGCGTCGACGTCGTCGTCGGCAAGGGGCCCGGCGCCACCAGTATCCCGCTGGAGATCGCGCCCTTCACGCTCGTCGGGGCCACGACAAGGTCGGGCGCGCTCACCGGCCCGCTTCGCGACCGGTTCGGTTTCACCGGCCAGATGGAGTTCTACAGCGCGCCGGAACTGGAGCAGGTGCTGCGGCGGTCGGCGAGTCTGCTTGGCATCGAGGTCGAGGACAAAGGCAGGAGCGAGATCGCCCGCCGGTCGAGGGGAACCCCCAGGATCGCGAACCGGCTGCTGCGCCGCGTGCGCGATTACGCGGAGGTCAGGGCCGACGGCAGAGCTACGCTGGAAGTGGTCAGGGCGGCTCTTGAGGTCTACGACGTCGACGAACTGGGCCTTGACCGGCTCGACAGGGCCGTGCTTGGCGCGCTGGTCCGGTCGTTCGGCGGAGGACCGGTCGGTGTCTCGACCCTCGCGGTGGCCGTCGGCGAGGAGCCGGCGACCGTCGAAGAGGTGTGTGAGCCGTATCTCGTCAGGGCGGGTATGCTCGCGCGCACTCCGCGCGGCCGGGTCGCTACTCCGGCGGCGTGGGAGCACCTCGGTTTGCAGGCGCCGGCGGACAGCGTCGGGGTTGACGGGGCAGTGCCATCCCTGTTCGACTGATATACGCGCCTGTGGGGCTAACGGCCTCCGGTGCTGGCTTTCTCAGCAGGACCTGGCACACTCGACACAACACATTCAGACAAACTCGGACGTATCGCCTTCGGGGCGGCGTTCCGCCGAATGGAGAACCATGGAAGGCCTTTTCCTGCCGCTGTTGCTGATGCTCGTCGTCGCAATTCCCCTGATCATGGGGACGCGCAAGCAGAAGCGGATGATGGCGCAGCAGCAGGAGCTGCAGAACAGCCTTAACGAAGGTGACCGCGTGATGACCACGTCGGGCCTTTACGCGACCGTGGCTGACGCCAGCGACGAGACCACGATCGACCTCGAAATCGCCGAGGGCGTTGTGACCACGTGGTTGCGCCAGGCCGTGCGTGAGAAGATCAACCCGGTCGTGGACGACGAGACCTCGGACGACGACGACGCCGACAGCGCGCTCGTCGAGGAGCCTGCCGTCAACAAGGTCGAAGCCTCGGACAACGGGGCTCCCCAGGGCGCGCAGGTCGCTCCTCCGCTGGAGCACGGCAAGAAGTAAGCCGGCGGGCCGCACACAACACCGATGCGCGTCGCATCGGTGTGGGGGCTACACGGCGTTCACGCAGCACCGAGTACTGTCTCGGTGCTGCGTGTGTTCGCTGTCTCACCATGAGCGTCGAGCGCGTGCGGTGAGACCCCCAAGCCGCCGATCCAGTTCGAGGAGACCGACCAACCGTGGCACCTCCGGCCGGGCAGATCCGCCCGGGACGCTACCTGACCTTCTTCCTCCTGATCGTCGTCGTGCTGTACGGGCTGGTCTTCCTGACCGGTGACCGCAAGCCGACGCCGAAGCTGGGCATCGACCTGCAGGGTGGAACCAGGGTCACGCTGACCGCACGAACCCCCGACGGCGAGGCGCCATCGCGGGACCAGCTCCAGCAAGCCCGCCAGATCATCGAGACCCGGGTCAACGGGATCGGCGTCAGCGGCGCCGAGGTGCTCCTCGACGGCAGCAACGTCGTCATCACGGTGCCCGGCAACGAGGGTGAGCAGGCCAAGACGCTCGGCAGGACCGCGAAGCTCGGTTTCCGCCAGGTCATCAACGCGATTCCCGCGACGACCCCTCAGCAACAGCAGCAGGGTGACCAGCAGGGGCAGCAGCCGCCGCCAAGCGAGTCACCCGATGCCGGGGGCGCAGAGGGCACAGATGGTGCGGGAGGCGGTGCCGCGCCCGGGGCGGCGTCGGCGGCTGGGGACCACGCGCGGCAACCGAGCCAGGATCCCTCACCCCCGCCGACACCCGGTGACGGCGAAGGGGATGGCCAGACGCCCGAGGAGAAGGTCGCCGCCGAGATCCAGCAGGCGAAGGACATCAGGCAGAACCCGGCGCTGCTACCGGCCGATCCGAACGACCAGGCGGCGATGGCCGCCGCGCAGCAGGCACAACAGGAGGCGCTGACGTCGCTGGTGTGCCAGGAGGGCTCGGCCGACCCCCTCGTCGGCAACGACGACCCTGCCAAGCCACTGGTGACCTGCAACGAGGACGGCTCGGAGAAGTACGTACTCGGACCCGTGTTCCTTGAGGGAACCGAGATCAGCGACGCGTCGTCCGGCTACGACAACCAGCGCGGAGCCAACGTCGTCAACCTGCAGTTCAAGAGCGGTGGCGCGAGCACCTGGGCGGACTTCACCGCGGCGAACGTCAACCAGCGCGCCGCGTTCGTGCTCGACACGAAGGTGGTGTCGGCACCCAACATCACCGAGGCCATTCCCAACGGGCAGACCCAGATCACGGGCCAGTTCACGCAGGATGAGGCCAAGAACCTCGCGGACGTGCTCAAGTACGGCTCGCTGCCGCTGTCGTTCTCGTCGTCGGACGCGACGACGGTGTCCGCGACACTCGGTCTCGCCTCGCTGGAGGCCGGTCTCATCGCCGGCGCCATCGGTCTGGCGCTGGTGTTCATCTACTGCCTGTTCTACTACCGCATGCTCGGCGCGCTCACGATCCTGTCGCTGATCCTTTCGGCAGGCATCGTGTACGCGGTGCTGGTCCTGCTGGGGCGCTGGGTCGGATTCACGCTCGACCTCGCGGGGGTGGCCGGTTTCATCATCGCCATCGGTGTCACCGCCGACTCGTTCGTCGTCTACTTCGAACGGCTCAAGGACGAGATGCGGGAGGGCCGCACCTTCAGATCCGCGGTGGGCCGTGGCTGGGTGAGGGCGCGGCGCACGATTCTGGCCTCCGACGCGATCATGTTCCTCGCGGCCGCGGTGCTCTACGTGCTCGCGGTGGGTGAGGTGCGAGGGTTCGCGTTCACCCTCGGCATGTCGACGGTGCTCGACCTGATCGTCGTGTTCCTGGTGACCCACCCGCTCGTCGCACTGGTTGCGAAGTCCAAGACTCTGTCGAGTCCGAAGCTGTCGGGCCTGGGAGCTGTGCAGAAGATGGGTGCGCAGCGCCGGTCCACGGCCAGGGTCGGCTCGGCCACGAAGGAGGCCTGACGTGGCCGACGACAACGACAAGACCACGCCCGAATCGGAAGAAGGCACCGAATCGGCGGCCAAGTCCCAGCCGTCGCGCAGGGAATCGTGGCTCAACCGGCTCTACACCGGGACCGGTGCGTTCGACATCGTCGGGCACCGCAAGCAGTGGTTCATCGCGTTCTCACTGCTGATCCTGATCTGTGTCGGCTCGATGGGGTTCAAGGGCTTCAACCTCGGCATCGAGTTCGAGGGCGGAACCCAGATCCAGTTGCCCGGCAACGGTGCGAACGGCGAGATCGAGCCCGACGCCGTCAAGGACACCTTCGCCGACGCCATCGGCCAGCAGGCCGCGGAGGCACAGCGCGTCGGCGTCGGTGAGGCCGCCACCATCCAGGTGCGGTCGAACACGCTCGACAACGCTCAGGTCAACGCGGTCAAGCAGGCGTTGTTCGACGAGTTCCAGCCCATCGGCACCGACGGCACGCCCAGCATGGAAGCCATCAGCGACAGCGCCGTCAGCGCGTCGTGGGGCGGCGAGATCTCGCGCCAGGCGCTGATCGCGCTCGGCGTGTTCATCGTGCTGGTGACGATCTTCCTGGTGATCTACTTCGAGAAGTGGATGGCCGTGGCGGCACTCGCCTCGCTGATTCACGACATCGTGGTCACCGCGGGTGTGTACTCGCTCGTCGGATTCGAGGTCACTCCGGCGACCGTCATCGGCCTGCTGACCATTCTCGGTTTCTCGTTGTACGACACGGTGGTGGTGTTCGACAAAGTCAAGGAGAACACCAGAGGCCTGCTCAACCTGACCAGACGCACCTATCCCGAGGCCGCCAACCTGGCGCTGAACCAGACGCTGATGCGTTCGATCAACACCTCGGTCATCGCGTTGCTGCCGGTGCTCGGCCTGCTCGTCGTCGGCTACATCCTGCTCGGTGCGGGTACCTTGCAGGATCTGGCGCTGGTGCAGCTCACCGGCATGCTGACCGGTGTGGTGTCCTCGGTGCTGCTGGCGACCCCGTTGCTGGTGTTCTTCAAGATGCGTGAGCCCAAGTACCAGCAGCAGGCCGAGCGGGTTCAGGCCAGGAGGGACAAGGCACGCGCGACCGCGCGGCGCCAGGCGGCCGAGGACGACTTCGACGCCGGTGACGACGAAGCGCTGGCCACTGAACTCCGCAAGGAAGAGGCCTACGCGGCGGCGTCCAGCGTGCCGGCGCGGCACGCGTCGAAAGCGCAGAAGGCGCAGCAGCGGCAGCAACAGCAGCGCAAGGGCGGAAGGCCGACGGGTAAGCGCAGGCGATGAGCACGACGGTTGCCGAAGCGCTCGACCTCATCAGGGAGATTCCCGGCTTCCCCGAGCCGGGAATCCTCTTCCGCGACCTCACCCCGGTTTTCGGTGACGCCGCCGCGTTCGCGGCCGTGATCGACGCGCTGGGCGAGGCCGTGGGAGACGACGTCGACCTGCTCGCCGGGGTCGAGGCGCGTGGGTTCGTGCTTGCCGCCGCCGTGGGCTACGCGAGAGGGCTCGGGGTGGCGCTGGTGCGTAAGCCCGGCAAGCTGCCCGCCGTGGCCGGCAGGGTCGACTACGCGCTGGAATACGGTACGGCGACCCTGGAATTGCCCGTCGATTCCGTGCGGAGTGGACAGCGGGTGGCCATCGTGGATGATGTGCTCGCCACCGGCGGGACTGTGGCCGCGACGGCGAAACTCATCGAGCAGGCCGGAGGCACCACGACCGGGGTCGCCGTCGTGCTCGAACTGGGTGCGCTCGGCGGCAGGAGCCTGCTCGGCGGGCTGCCGGTGCACGCCCTGCGCACGGTGTGAGCTGCGAGGACCACCCCGGGTGGTCCTCGCGTTCTTCGTGACGGTGATAAACCGCCCATCGATGAGCTGACACCCGGCACGAACCGACACGTCGGCGAGCTAGGCTGGGTGTCTGACAAGCGCGGCCGTAGAGCTGGAGGTGCGGGTGAGCCAAGAGCTCGATTCCGTCGTGGCAGCCCAGTCCACTGGCGACACGCGCGACCAGCAGGCCGCGGCGCCTGCGGGGCAGGGCGCGACGACGAGGGCCCCCTCGGCCACCCGGCGGGTGAGGGCCCGGCTGGCGAGGCGGATCACCGCACAGCGGGCCGCCTCGGTCAAACAGGTGCTCGAACCGCTGGCCGCCATCCACAGGGAACTGCACCCCGGCGCCGATCTCGCGTTGTTGCAGCGCTCCTACGACGTCGCCGAGGAACTTCACCGCGAGCAGCGCCGTAAGTCCGGCGACCCCTACATCACCCATCCGCTCGCGGTCGCGACCATCCTCGCCGAGCTGGGAATGGACACCACGACGCTGGTCGCGGCGCTGCTGCACGACACCGTCGAGGACACCGGCTACTCGGTCGAGCAGCTCGGCAACGACTTCGGCGAGAAGGTGGCCCAGCTCGTCGACGGGGTCACCAAGCTCGACAAGGTGAAGCTGGGGCACGCGGCCGAGGCCGAGACCATCCGCAAGATGGTCATCGCCATGGCAAGGGATCCGCGAGTGCTGGTCATCAAGCTGGCCGACCGGTTGCACAACATGCGCACCATGCGGTTCCTGCCGCCGGAGAAGCAGGCGCGCAAGGCGAAGGAGACCCTGGAGGTACTGGCCCCGCTCGCGCATCGCCTCGGCATGGCGACGGTGAAGTGGGAGCTGGAGGATCTCGCGTTCGCGATCCTGCAGCCCAAGAAGTACGACGAGATCGTGCGGCTCGTCGCGGACAGGGCGCCGTCGAGGGACACGTACCTGCGCTGGGTGATCGGGGAGCTGACGACGCAGCTCGACTCGTCGCGGATCGCGGCGAAGGTTGAGGGAAGGCCCAAGCACTACTACTCGATCCACCAGAAGATGATCGTGCGGGGCCGCGACCTCGACGACATTCACGATCTGGTCGGGGTGCGCATCCTGGTCGAGGACGTGCGGGACTGCTATGCCGCCATGGGTGTCGTGCACGCGCTGTGGCAGCCCATGCCGGGCCGGTTCAAGGACTACATCGCGCA
This sequence comes from Saccharomonospora sp. NPDC006951, assembly GCA_040635515.1. Taxonomy (GTDB): domain Bacteria; phylum Actinomycetota; class Actinomycetes; order Mycobacteriales; family Pseudonocardiaceae; genus Prauserella_A. The sequence continues at coordinate 210,407 of JBEYHY010000001.1, forward strand.
GCCGCGATTCGGTGTGTACCAGTCGCTGCACACGACGGTGATCGGTCCCGACGGCAAGCCGCTCGAAGTGCAGATCCGGACCCACGAGATGCACCGCACCGCCGAGTACGGCATCGCGGCGCATTGGCGCTACAAGGAGAGCAGGGGTACACACGGCGGGAATCCGGCCAACGCCGTCGACATCGACGAGATGGCGTGGATGCGGCAGCTTCTCGACTGGCAGCGGGAAGCCGCTGATCCGGGTGAGTTCCTCGAATCGCTGCGTTACGACCTCGCGACACGCGAGATCTTCGTCTTCACGCCGAAGGGCGACGTGATCACCTTGCCGGTGTCGTCGACGCCGGTGGATTTCGCCTATGCCGTGCACACCGAGGTGGGGCACCGCTGTATCGGCGCGAGGGTCAACGGACGGCTCGTCGCGCTGGAGCGCAAGCTGGAGAACGGCGAGGTCGTCGAGATCTTCACCTCGAAGGCCGAGGGCGCGGGGCCGAGCCGCGACTGGTTGTCCTTCGCCGGCTCGCCGAAGGCACGGGCCAAGATCAGGCAGTGGTTCGCCAAGGAACGCCGTGACGAGGCCATCGAACTCGGCAAGGAGGCGATCACCAAGGAGGTCCGCAAGGTCGGCCTGCCGATCCAGCGGCTGGTGTCGGCCGATTCGATGGGCGCCGTCGCCAAGGAACTGCGGCACGGCGACATCAGTTCGCTGTACGCGGCGGTGGGGGAGAGCCACACCAGCGCCAAGCACGTCGTGCAGCGGCTCGTCGCGCTCATCGGCGGTGTCGAGGAGGCGGAGGAGGAACTCGCCGAGCGGGCGACTCCCTCGACCGTCACCCGCAGGCGCGGCGCCAACGACGTCGGCGTCATCGTCAAGGGGCAGAGCGACATCTGGGCCAAGCTGGCGCGGTGCTGCACCCCGGTTCCCGGCGACGAGATTCTCGGTTTCGTCACGCGCGGCGGTGGGGTCAGCGTTCACCGCACCGACTGCACCAACGCCGACGATCTGCGCACCCAGCCGGAACGGCTGGTCGAGGTGGAATGGGCTCCCTCGGAGTCGTCGGTGTTCCTCGTCGCCATCCAGGTCGAGGCACTCGACCGGCACCGGTTGCTGTCCGACGTGACGAAGGTACTGGCCGACGAGCGGGTCAACATCCTGTCCGCTTCGGTGACGACCTCGCGGGACCGGGTCGCGGTCAGCAGGTTCACCTTCGAGATGGGCGATCCGAAGCACCTCGGCCACGTGCTGAAGGTGGTGCGCAACGTGGAGGGTGTCTACGACGTGTACCGGGTCACCTCGGCCACCTAGGCAGGCTCGCGCACTCTACGCTGCGGTCTCATGACCGACGGGATCGAATTCGAGCGTGACGGCGATGTCGCGCGGGTGACCTTCACGAGGCCGGACAAGCGCAATGCCATCAGTTTCGGGATGTGGTCGGCCATTCCGGGAATCGTCGCCGACGTCGAGGCCGATCCTTCGGTGAAGGTGCTCGTGCTTGCCGGTGAGGGCGGGGACTTCTCCGCGGGTGCCGACATCGGCGAGTTCCGCGATCTGCGCTCGAGTGCCGACGGTGCGGCGGCCTACGACGGAGCGGTCGAGGCCGCGACGGCCGCCTTGACGTCCCTTCGCAAGCCGAGTGTCGCGATGATCAGGGGCAACTGCATCGGTGGTGGCTGCCAGCTCGCCGTCGCGAGCGATTTCCGGTTCGCCGCGGACGACGCCAGGTTCGGCATCACGCCGGCCAAGCTCGGAATCGTGTACCACTTCCCGTCGACTCGCGCGCTGGTGGAGCTCGTCGGTCCCGCGCACGCCAGGTATTTCCTGCTGTCCGGCGAGCTTGTCGGCGCGGCGAGGGCCCGCGAGATCGGCTTGGTCAACGACGTCTTTCCCGCTGGAGAACTTGAGAAGTCCACAATGGATTTCGTGGCGACCTTGTGTTCGCGTTCCCAGGCGTCGATCAGGGGTATGAACCGCATCATCGAGAAAATCCTCGCGGGGCAGGGGGACAGTGACGCCGAAGTGGACGAGATCCGGTCCGAGGCGCTGCACGGCCCCGATTACGCCGAAGGGGTCGCCTCGTTTCTCGAACGCCGTGCGCCGAGGTTCAGCTACCGCTAGGTCGCGAAGCAGCGATGATGACGACGCCGGAGCGGACGCCGCCGACCCATGCCGAAGCCGGTTCGGGCGACGATTTTCACTTCCGGCGGCTGCTCCCGGGTGAAGGGCGGCCATGCGCCTCGTGCTGTTGCTCGTGCTGCTGACCACCGCGGGCATCGGCATGGTCGTGCTGCTGCACGCCGAGGGATTCCTGACGGTCGCGGGGGTTTTCGTCGCGATGGTCGTCGGGCCGGTGGTGGTACTGCTGGGCGGATTGTGGCTGCACCGGCGATGGACCCGGCGCCGCCGTGAGCTCGTGGAGCGCCTGCCGGAATTCCAGCTCGGCTTGGAGTGCGAGCGGGCCCTGGCGGTCGAGGCCCGCGGCACCGGGGCATCGGAGGCGGCGCTCGACGCCGCGATCGCGGTGATGTCGGAGACGAGGCGGCAGTTCGGCGCTTACCAGGACGGCGCGGGCGCTGCCGGCGTGGCCACGTGTGCCCGGCGCGTCAGCGCCGAATGGGCCGGGGACGCGGCCACCACCCTGCAGGCTCGCGTCCTCGCCAAACAAGCCTGCCTGCTGGCCAAGCTGCAGGCTCGCGCCAAGGTCTGACCATCGGGTCTACTGACGGCGCAGGACCTTCAGCAGGCTGGTCACGCTGTCGGCGCCGAGCCCGGCTTCGACGCCCTTCGCGAAGAGGCCGTGCACGGCCGATGGCAATGACGAGTCCACACCGGACTCCTCGACGGTGTCGACGACGTGCCGGATACTCGCCTCGCCCATGCTGACCCTGTCGACGTCGCCGACGTGGTTGTCCTCGCTGATGCGGGGTGCGTAGAACTTGAGGAAATAGCCGAAATCCATCGTCTTGAGCGCGATCGGGAGCAGTCGTCGCGCCGAGATCCCGTTGGCTTCGGCGACGGCTTGCGCGTGCACATAGCTCAGCAGTCCGGTCCAGAACATGTCCATGCCGATCTGGTAGAAGAGGGCGGCAAGCCCGGGATCCTCGCCGAGGTACTCGATATCGGTCAGCACCTCAAGCGCCGCCCTGTGCTTCTCGACGACATCCTCCGGACCGCTGTAGTAGGTGGAGGCACCGGGCGTGCCGATACCGGGTGGTGGCACCTGTACGCCCCCCGTGAGCTGGACGGCACCATGGGCCGCGAGATTCTCGGCCGCCGCGCGTACGGCGCCGGGCGTATCGGAGCTGAGGTTCACCACGACTCTTCCCGCCAATGCCGAGGACGGAGCCTGCGCCAGGATCGCGTCGGCCGCGGCGTAGTCGGTGAGGCTCAGGACGATCAGCTCTCCCGCCGAAAGCGCGGCCTCGACGCTGGGCGCGACGATTGCGCCGCGGGCGGCCACGGCATCGGCTCGCGAGCGGGTGCGGTTCCACACGGTCACCTGGTAGCCGTTGTCGAGGTAGGCGTTGACCATGGCTTCTCCCATCGGTCCCAGTCCGATCACGGTCACGTTGTTCGCGGGCATGCCGACTCCTCCGGTTAGAAAGAACGTTCTAGTTAATCGAGACCGTAGCATGTACTAGAACGGACGCTCTATCCAGTAAGCTGGCCGCCATGAGGACCCAGCACGAAATCGGGACCAGGGAGCGCATCGTCAGAGCGACCTCGCTGCTGATGCAGCGCAAGGGTTACGGCGCCACCGGGCTCAAGGAGATCTCGAAGAACGCGGAGGCCACGCTCGGCTCGGTGTACCACTTCTTCCCCGGTGGAAAGCGGGAGCTGGCGATCGAAGCGATCCGGCACGGCGACCGCGAGTTCGGTGAACTGCTGCGGGACGTGCTGGGCCGCACGCGGGATCCGGGAGAGGCGATCGAGGATTGCGCCGCGTCCCTGGCGAAGGGACTGCGTGAGTCGGACTGGCTCGACGGATGTCCCGTGACGACGACGGCGCTGGAGAGCGCGGGGGAGGAACCCGACATCCAGCGGGCGGCGGATGCGGCGTTCGCGAACTGGCGGGCCGTGGTCGAGGACAAGCTCCGTGCTTCGGGCTTCGCCGACGACGTCGCGGCGGAACTGGCGCACACGGTGATCAACACGCTAGAGGGGGCCGAGATGTCGGCACAGGTCTCGCGTAGCGAAACCCCGCTCGTGCTGGCGGGCAAGCATCTGGCGAGGCTCATCGGCTCCTACCGCTGAGCGCAACGCGAACGGCCACTGTGGAGCGAGTGCTCCACAGTGGCCGTTGAACGCGGAAGGATCGGTTACGCGTCGACCGTCGCTCCGGTGAACTTGACCTCGATGTTGGGCGCGCCGCCACCAGGCGAGGGGTCGTAGCGACCGTCGTCGCCACCCCTGGCGACCTTGTCGATCACCTTGAGGCCCTCGTCGCTGATGGTCCCGAACACGGTGTAGTCAGGGGTCAGCGGAGCCTCGCCGTAGACCATGAAGAACTGGCTGCCGTTGGTGTCGGGCCCGCTGTTGGCCATGGCGAGGATGCCCCTGCCGTAGGTGAGGCTGTCGAAGACCTCGTCGGCGAACGTGTATCCGGGGCCACCGGTGCCCTGGCCCGTCGGGTCACCGCACTGCAGCATCTGCAGGCCGGTCGTGCCGAGCCGGTGGCAGGCGCTGTCGGTGTAGAAGTCCTGCTCGACCAGGTTGATGAAGCTGTTCACCGCGCACGGGGCAAGCGCCCTGTCGAGCGTGATCGGGATGTCGCCCGCCGTGGTCTGCAGGGTCACGCCGACCGTGCCATCGGAAGGCACGTCGCCGCCCTTGGGCGGTTCGACCGGCTTCGCCGCCTGCTCGCCCGCCGGGTAGTCGCAACTGACCGGATTGGGCAGCGGCTCGGGGCGTTTCGGCTCGGGGGCACGCTGCGTCGGGATGTTGATGTCGGACGCCGGTGGTGCCTCGGCCGACGACTCTCCTGGGTTCGCGTTGGCCGCGTTGTTGTCGTCGCCTCCCTGGTTGGTGAGGATCACGACGAGACCCGCCACGACCACCACGACGCCGACGGTCACGCCGACGCCGATGATCCTGCGTCGTTTCGCGCGTTCAGCTCTGCGGACGAGCTGCCGCTCAAGCTTGCGCTTCGCGGCCTCACGGCGCTGCTGGTTGGTCGCCACCTGCCCTCCCAGATCTGCTCGGATCACCCGGTTACCGGTGGCGGCAGTCTATGGGCACTGTCTGTGAGGGCCCCGTACAGGGGCGGCTAGGGTGGGCAACGTCCCAATCGCGGAGGTGGATTTCGTGCTCGTCGTCGGGTTTCCGGCAGGGGCCTTCCACGCGAACTGCTACGTAGTCGCCCTTGGCGCCGACCGCGAATGCGTGATCGTCGATCCCGGTGAGGGCGCGCCTGCTCCGGTGGCTGACGCGATCGGCGAACACCGGCTCACCCCGGCGGCCGTGCTGGCCACCCACGGTCATGTCGACCACATCCACTCCGCCGCCGAACTGGCCGATGGTCACGGCATCCCGATGTGGATCAAGCGGGAGGACCGGCCGCTGCTGAGCGACCCGGCGAAGGGCATCGGTGCCGAGCTGGCCGCCGCGGTCTCCGCCACGGGGCTCGCGCTCGATGTGCGCGAGCCCGCCGAGGTCGCCGAGTTCGACGACCTCGACCCGCTCGACGAAACCGGTGACGTGGAACTGGCCGTGGCCGGTCTGCGGATCCGCGTCTGTCACACACCGGGACACACGCCGGGCTCGGTCGTGTTCCGGCTGCGCACCGGTGAAGGCGCTTCGCTCGCCTTCACCGGCGACACCCTCTTCGCGGGTTCCGTCGGCAGGAGCGACCTGCCGGGAGGCGACGTGCGGGAACTGGCGAGGTCGTTGCGGACGACACTGTGGCCGCTCGCCGACGACACGGTGGTCTTGCCAGGCCACGGACCGAGCACCACCATCGGCACGGAAAAAACAGGCAACCCGTACTTCGGCGCGGGTCGCGGTCAATGGGGGTAACACATGAGTGAGCCGGACGCGGCCGAACGCCCGCCCGCGCCCGAACCGGAACGGATCGCCCTCTACGGCGACGATCCGGCGTTGCGGCGCCGCCGCGCGCTGTCGGGGCTGGTCGGTGTCGTCATCCTCGCCGCGGCTTTCGGTGGCATCGCGGGACTCATCGGAGGACAGACGGCGGGGCTCGTGGTGGCCGCGGCCGTCGCCGTCCCGTTGCTGTACCTGGTTTCCTTCGGCGCGCGGCGGCAGATCTGGCTGGAGGGCCACATCATCGTGGTCCGCAACTGGGGGACACGGCGCATCGACCTGGTGACCGCGAAGAACATCGATCTGCTCGTCACCGATGTGCGGGGAACGCGCACGGTCGGTCTCCTCGTGGCCTCCGGACAGCGGAGCAAGGCCGTCAAGATCGACCTCGCGATGTACGCGGGAACAGGCGGAAGGGAACTCGGAATCCTCGCGCTGCGCAGGCTCGCCGACGCCGTCGTCAACAACATCGACGCCAACGGTGTCGTGTTTTCCGGTCTGCTGGTCGCCCAGTTGCGTTCCGAGGCAAGGGGGGACGGTGTCGCCGACCGGCCGCTCTACCGGCTCGCCTCGGTCGCGCCGTCGGGAAAGTTCGCGCAGCGCTTCACGATGGACGCGGTGAGTCGTTTCGTGGCGACGCTGGAATGACGTCCGTACCGCTGTTCCCGGGGTTCCTCGCGGAGAGCCGGTTCTCGATGGCGGTGAGCTGAGTTCTGATCGCCTCAAGCTGGTAGACGATCTCCGGTAACTCCTGCGCCGCGAACGTGCTGAGCCGTTCGAGTTGCTTACCCGTCTCCTTCAGCTCGTCCAGCAGCCCCGCGATCACCGGCAGCGCGTTGATCGCGGCTCGTGCCGAGCGTCCCGCCCTCCTCGCGGCGGCCAGCGCCCGCCCCGGCGTGCGAAGTGCTGAACCGAGCATGAGGCCTCCCAGTGCGGGCTGTGCTCCTGGCCGATCCGGCGATCCGGCGACCCGCCATTTCGTACCCCATCGCCCGGCCCGGGGCGGAAGCGGGGCGCGCGGGCGGGACTGCTGTGACTACTGAGTACTGGTGTGGTTTCCGGTGTGTTCGGCGGTGGATCCGGGGGCTTCCGCGTCCGGCTCGGCGGGGACCTCCTGTTTGCTCGCGACGATGGCGGCGAGCGCGGTCGTCACGGGAACCGCGGCGACGATGCCGATGCTGCCCGCGAGCGTGCGCACGATCTCCTGCGCGATGTCCTGCGAGCCGAGAATCGTGCCGAGCCCGACCCCGGAAAGCGACGCGAGTAGCAGCACCGGCAGCGCGGCTCCCGCGTAGGCCATGACGAGCGTGTTCACGGCGGAGCCGACGTGGTCGCGGCCGATGCGCAGGCCGGCGCCGTAGAGCTGGCGCCAGTTCAGCGAGGGATTTGCCCTGCGCAGTTCCCACACCGCCGAGGTCTGCGTGACCGTGACGTCGTCGAGAACACCGAGCGCACCGATGACGACGCCGGCGAGCAGCAGCCCCCTCGCGTCGATGCCGTGACCGAGCGCGGCGATGAGGATCGTGGTGTCCTCGTCGAGCCCGGTCAGTGCCGAGGCCGCGGAGAAGATCGCCGCCAGAACACCGATCAGCGCGAGGCTGATCATGGTGCCGAGCACCGCCACCGAGGTGCGGGCCGACAGCCCGTGGGTCAGATACAACGCGACGAACATGATCAGCCCGGAACCGGCGATCGCGACGAGCAGCGGATTTTCACCGGCCAATATCGCGGGCAGGATGAAAAGCGCGATCACGAGGAAACTCAGGCCCAGCGCGACCAGCGCGGCGAGGCCACGCCATCGGCCGAGCACGATCACGGCCAGCGCGAACAGCCCCGCGAGCAGCAGAAGCGGAGCCCCTCGCTGGAAGTCCTGAATCTGGTACGACTCCGACTCCTCCGGCTGGGCGCCGCTGTAGGACAGCACCACTTCGTCGCCCGCGGCGAATCGTGGTGTGCTCGGCTCGATGGGAACGACCTTGGTGATCGTCGAGCCCTCCGCTTCGCCCTCGCTCAGCGTCACCTCGACGGTGAGGCATTCCTTCCCGTCCGCCGGAGGAGCTCCCACCTGGACCTGCCCCGGTGCGAGGCACGGGCCGACCGCCGCCGAGGTGATCTCGCCGTCGATGGGTACGCCGCTCGGCATGTGGCTGCGCGTGGGCGGCTCGCCCCACGGGTAGAGCACGAAAACCCCGACCACCGTGAGCAACGCGATCGGGGCCAGCAGTGCGATCAGCAGGGTGCGAACCCTGCGGGACGCGGGTTCGGCGGGCCCGTGGCCGTGGCCGTGGCCGTGTGAGTGGCCGTGGCCGTGTGCGGGGGTGGCCCGGGATGACCGGCGCCGCACCGGTGGGGGAGCCGTTGCCGCCGTGTCCTCGCTGCCGCTGCGCACCTCGCCCTGTTCCCGGGGTGCCCGACGTGCCCTGGGTGCCAGGGGTACCGGGTGTTCGCGAGGTGCCCGGCGTTCGCGGCGTTCCGGCGTGGGCGGCACTCTGCGAATGGGGCCGGTGTCGTCGTCGGAGAGGTCTCGGGGCACCGGCACATCCTCCGTCACCGCCGTCCCGGTCCTTCGCCAGGGAGCGCGGAACTCGGCGGAACCGGCCCGGCGGTACCCGCGTCTGAGTGGATCGAGAAGGTTGATCAAGAGAGCGGCATTCGCGGCGGGCAGCGTGGTGGCGGCTCTGGGCACCCGACTCACGTCCGGCTGGGGGTCGGACGTGACCGGGACCAGACGCCACCACGCTGCCCGCTTTCTTCTGTGTGGCGGCGTGATTTCCGCGCCCGATTCCGCCGAACGAAATGTCCATGTTGTCCAGCGCGGTTTCCCGGTACACGCTCGGCTGATCCGGCAAGAGCCACACAGGGAGCGGTGACGTGAGCGACTACACGACGACGAGGGCATTCCTGGAAGCGCTCGCGGAGGGCGGCGTCAAGTACGCGTTCGCCAATCTCGGCAGTGACCATCCCGCGCTGGTCGAGACCTATGCGATGGCGCGGCAGGAGGGGTTCGCCGACACGCTGCCGGAACTCATCATCTGTCCACACGAGAGTGTCGCGATGTCGGCCGCGCAGGGCTACGCCCAGGTGACCGGCATTCCGCAGGCCGTGCTGGTGCACGTCGAATGCGGAACACAGAACATCGGCGGAATGCTGCACAACGCCGCGAAGGGCAGGTTCGGTGTGCTGCTCTACGCGGGTGCCTCGCCCTACACCCAGGAAGGGGAGATGTTCGGCAGCCGCAACGAGTTCATCCAGTGGATCCAGGACGTGCACGACCAGCGCGGCATCGTGCGCGGGTACACCAAGTACGACAACGAGATCCGGACCGGGCACAACGTCAAGCAGCTGGTGCACAGGGCGCTCCAGCTCGCCCGGAGCGAGCCGGCGGGCCCCGTCTACCTGGTCGGTCCGCGCGAGGTGATGGAAGCCGGCATTCCTGTCCAGCAAGGACATCCGGAGCAGTACAGCCCGGTTGCGCCTGCCGCGCTCGCACCCTCCGTCGTCGAGGACATCGCGAGCGCGCTGCTGACGGCACGCGCACCCGTCGTGGTGACCTCGTACCTCGGCAAGGACCCTTCGGCGGTACCCGAGCTCGTCGCGCTGTGCGAATCCCTGGCACTGCCGGTGATCGAGTCGGTGCCGATGCACCTGAACTTCCCTGCCGACCATCCCCTCCACTGGGGCTACCAGTGGAACGACCAGCACCACAATCCGTTGCTGGAGAACGCCGACGTCGTGCTCGTGCTGGGCAGCGACGTGCCGTGGATCCCCACGAAGAACCGGCCCTCCGCCGAAGCGAGGCTGTTCGTCGTCGACACCGACCCGCTCAAGGAGCAGATGCCCCTGTGGCACGTTCCGGCCGAGCGGTTCGCCATGGCCGACCTGCGCACCGCGGTCGGGCAGCTCAGGGAACGGATCGAGGGTGAAGGCGTCGATCGAGAGCTCGTCGAGGCGCGGCTGGCGACCGCGACGGCCGAACACGACCGGCAGCGCGCCGAGCAGACCGGGCGCGAACAACCCGACGGCGACACGATCACCCCGGAATACCTCGTCGCGTGCGTGCGGGACGCCATCGACGACGACACGCTCGTGCTGTCCGAGGCGATCACCAACTACCCGGTCGTCAACCAGCATCTCCGGCGCAACAGGCCCGGCTCACTGCTCGGCTCCGGCGGCGGCTCGCTCGGCTGGTCGGCCGGCGCGGCGATCGGCGCGAAACTGGCCGATCCCGGACGCACGGTCGTCTCGCTCATCGGCGACGGAACCTACCTGTTCGGCGTGCCCTCGTCGGCGCAGTGGGTCGCTCGCCGGTACGGCACCCCCAGCCTCACCGTCATCTTCGACAACCGGGGCTGGAAGGCGCCCAAGATGTCGACGCTGTCGGTGCGTCCCGACGGTGTCGCCGCGACGATGGACGACTTCAACGTGAGCTTTACCCCCGAGGCCGATCTGCCGGGTATCGCCGCCGCGGCGGGAGGGGCATGGGGTCGCACGGTCGGTGTCGCGAGCGAGCTGAAGGGCGCGCTCGCCGAGGCGCTGGAGGTCGTCAGGGGCGGCAGGTCGGCGGTGCTGAGCGTGCACGTTCCCGAGGTGTGAACCTTCCTGGACTTTCACTGAATGGAAGGACTACTTGCTCGGCGGGCCGGGGATGGCCACCATCACGCTCGTGAGCGGGCACAGTGGCCGGACCGGATCGCCTGCACCGAAATCGGTGCTGGCGAGAGGCCTGTCGCTGCTCGACACGTTCAGCGCGGGTGAGCCCGAACTGAGCCTCGCCGAGATCTCCGCGCGGAGCGGACTGCCGAAGCCGACCGCGCACCGGTTGCTCGGCGAGCTGGTCGAGTGGGGCGCGCTCGAACGGTGCAGGCCCGGCCACTACCGGCTGGCGACCAAGCTGTTCCGGCTCGGCCAGCTCGTTCCCCGCCACCGGCTGTTACGCGAGGCCGCGCTGCCGCAACTCGAAGAGCTCTACGAACTCAGCCACGAGAACGTGCATCTCGCCGTGCCCGACAACCTCTACACCCTCTTCCTGGAGAAACTCACCGGCAAGGAGTCGATGGCCATCAGGTCGAGGGTCGGCGGCCGGATGCCCTCGCACTGCACGGCCACGGGCAAGGTCTTTCTCGCGTGGGGAGGAAGGGACCGGCTGCGCAGGGTCGTCGACGCCGGCCTGCCGAGGCTGACACCGAGGACCATCGTCCTGCCCGGCCTGTTGCACCAGGAACTTGAGCGGACCGTCGCACGTGGCATCGGCATCAACAGGGAGGAAGCGGAGCCGGGAGTCGCCGCCGTCGCCGCACCGGTACACGGCGAGCGAGGCCAGGTCGTCGCCGCGCTTTCGATCACCGGCCGGTCGCACCGGCTCGACGTCGACCGGCTCGGCGGGCTCGTCCGCGCGGCCGCGAACACCGTGTCGGCGACACTCGGCTCCCGGTGAGCGCTTCGCCTGCCCGCGAGGGGCAGGCGAAGCGGGTGCTCAGAACGGGTAGCCGGCCACGTCACCGCGCACGGTGATCCAGCGGGTCTCGGTGAACGCCTCGATGTTGGCCCTCGCCCCGCCGAACCGGGAACCGGTCCCCGAGGCCAGCACCCCGCCGAACGGCGCGTGAGCCTCGTCGTTCACGGTCTGGTCGTTGATGTGCACGATGCCGGTCGGAATCCGCTCGGCCAGCGCGAGACCCCTCGTCACGTCCTTGGTGAGGATGCCGAGCGAAAGTCCGTACTCACTGCCAGCCGCCAGCTCGGCCGCCTCCTCGATGGTGCGGAACGACGCGACCGGGGCGACAGGGCCGAACACCTCGTCGTCGTAGGCCGGAACGCCCGGTTTCGCACCGGCCAGCACCGTCGGCCGGTAGAACAGGCCCTCGTACTCGCCACCGGTGGCGACCCTCGCGCCCGCGCCCGCACTCGACGTGACGAGTCCGTGGATCTTGTCGCGCTGCCGCTCGTCGATGATCGGGCCCAGCGCGACCTCGGCCTCGGCGGGATCGCCGACCGGCAGCCGGGCCGCGGTCTCCGCCAGACGCTCGACATAGCTGTCGTAGAGCGATTCGTGCACGAGATGCCTGCCGGTCGTCATGCAGATCTGGCCCTGGTGGAAGAACGAACCCCAGGCCGCCGCGCTCGTGGTGGTTTCGACGTCGGCGTCGTCGAGCACGATCATGGCCGAGTTGCCGCCCAGTTCCAGGTGAGCGCGCTTGAGGTGGCGGCCGGCGAGTTCGCCGACGGCCCTTCCCGCTCCGGTCGAGCCGGTGAACGAGATCACCCGCACGTGTGGGTCCTCGATCATGGCGGTGCCGATGTCGGCGCCACCTGGCAGCACGTGGAAAACCCCGGCGGGCAGTCCGGCTTCCTCGAACACCCTCGCCAGCGCGACCCCGCCGCAGACGGCGGTGCGGGGGTCCGGCTTGAGCAGCACGGCGTTGCCGAGCGCGAGCGCGGGAGCCACCGAGCGGATCGACAGGATCAGCGGTGCGTTGAACGGCGCGATGACACCGACGACTCCCGCGGGCACCCGCTTGGCCATGCTGAGCCGGGGCGCCTCGCTCGGCAGCAGTTCGCCGAGCGCCTGCGAGGGCAGCGCGGAGGCCTCGAAGCATTCGCCCTCGGCGACGTGCAACTCGAAGTCGGCCTTGCCGGGGATGCTGCCGGATTCGCGGATGAGCCAGTCCTTCAGCTCGGCGGCGTGCGTGTTCCACAGCTCGCCTGCCTTGCGCAGGATCGCGGCGCGTTCCTGGAACGGAGTCGCCGCCCAGGCTCGCTGGGCTTCGGCGGCCCGCGCCGCGCTCGCCGTGACATCGGCCGGTGCGGCCGCGCCGACCCTGCCCAGCTCTCGCCCGGTGGCCGGTTCGACGACGACGGCGTCGCCGCCCGCCGCTGTTTCCCACGAACCGGTGAAGATCCGGCCGTGCCATTTCTCGGCGTCGAGAAAGCTCACGAGTGCTCCTTGGTCGCTGGGTGCTTGCCTGCCGGATTCGCTGACTGGTGGCGAATGGCCGGGAGTGCTGGTGGCGTCATCATGAGCCGCTGACCGCTTCGGCCGCAGTGTCCCTTTTCGTTGAGTGGAACATGAGCCCCGGTTGCCCGCAGGGCAGGGCGAGCGGTCAGGAATCGAGAAGCCCGTCGTGAAAGGGCGGCCTAGCCTGACCGGCATGGCAATCACCATCAACACGGCTTCCCTCCCGCACGAGGATCCGGAAGCGTCGCTGTCCTTCTATCGTGACCTGCTCGGCTTCGAGGTACGCAGCGATGTCGGCAACGGCAGGATGCGCTGGATCACGGTCGGACCCTCCGGCCAGCCGGGGACCTCGATCCTGCTCGCTCCTCCCGTCGCCGACCCCGGCGTCACCGACGAGGAGCGTCGCGTCATCGCCGAGATGATGGCCAAGGGCACCTACGGCTGGATCATGCTCGCGAGTACCGACCTCGATGACACGTTCGAGCGATTGCGGGCGGGCGGCGCGGAGGTCGTCCAGGAGCCGACCGACCAGCCGTGGGGTATGCGCGACTGCGCGTTCCGCGACCCATCCGGCAACCACATCCGTATCAACGAGGTGCGCTGAGCGGCGGCAGCGGATTGACACGTGTTCGAACGTATGTTCGAATCGTGGGGTGAGGTGGGAACGGCAGCGCGTCGGCGACGAGCGCGACGAGGAACACGCGACGGGGCGCCAGGCGCAACAGCGACAACAGCCACAGCAGGCACTGCTGGGTCTTTCCGGGCTGCTGCGGTCGGTCACGTCGCCTGACTTCGCGGGTGTCACCTTCCACGAGGTGCGGGCGAAGTCGGTGCTCAACAAGGTCGCCGGTGCGGCAAGGGTTCCGTTCCAGTGGACGGTCAATCCCTACCGGGGGTGCTCGCACGCCTGCGTGTACTGCTTCGCGCGGCAATCCCACACATACCTGGAGTTCGACGCGGGGGAGGACTTCAACAGCCAGGTGGTGGTCAAGGTCAACGCGCCGGAGGTCCTCGCGGCCCAGGTGCGGCGGCGGAGCTGGACGCGGGAGCACGTCGCGATGGGAACCAACACCGACCCCTATCAGCGTGCGGAGGGCAAATACCGGCTGATGCCGGGGATCATCGGCGCGCTCGCGGATTCGGGGACCCCGTTCTCGATACTCACGAAGGGGACGATGCTCAGCAGAGACCTGCCGTTGCTGCGATCGGTGAGCACGGACGTTCCCGTCGGGCTCGGGGTGTCCATCGCGCTGCTCGACCGGTCGATGCAGCGGCGTCTCGAACCGGGGACCCCGAGCCCGCAAGCCAGGCTCGACCTGGTGCGCAGGGCGAGCGACGCGGGTCTGCCCTGCGGGGTGTTCGTCGCGCCGGTGCTGCCGGGGCTCACGGACTCCAGGGAAGTGCTCGACGATCTGCTCGCCGAGATCGCGGCGGCGGGCGCGACGGGCGCGACGATCATTCCGCTGCACCTGCGTCCCGGCACCCGCGAGTGGTTCGCGAGCTGGCTCGCGGCTGAGCATCCGGGGCTCGTGCCGAGATACCGGGCGTTGTACGGCAACGGCAGTTACGCGAGTGCGAGCTACCGGCAGCGGCTCGCCGCGAGGGTGGAACCGCTGTTGCGGGCACATGGGCTCGCGCCCGAACAGCGCTCCAGCGAGCGCGGTGTGCCAGGCGACGAGCGGGCAAGCTGGCCGGAGGGCAGCATGCCCTCGGCGGGTGCGGCGAGGGGAGAGCAGATGACGTTGCTGTGATCGGGCGGCCGGTGTCTCGGGGAAACCTGGTGGCGCCGTGCCCCGGTCGGTTCGTTAACCTGGGCCGTCGGCCAACCGGCGGCATCCACGTATCACGGATGCCGGACGGGACCGGCGGAAAGGCGATCCGCGGCGGCAGCCCGCCCTCGCGGTGACAGAGACGGAAACCAGGCAGACCGAGACGTGCGGGGCGGAAGAGCCGCCTTGCCGACACTACCGACCACCATCGCTTCCGAGAGGACCCCGCGAAGTGCTTCGCACCCACAACGCCGGCACCTTGCGTGTCGAGCACGCTGGCCAGACCGTCACCCTCACCGGCTGGGTGGCGAGGCGGCGCGATCACGGCGGGGTGATCTTCGTCGATCTTCGTGACGCGAGTGGGATCGCGCAGGTGGTCTTCCGCGAAGGGGAAATGGCGGAGCAGGCCCACAACCTTCGCGCCGAGTACTGCATCAAGGTCGTCGGTGAGGTGTCACGCAGGCCGGAGGGCAACGACAACCCCGAGATTCCCACCGGCGGCATCGAGGTGCTGGTCACCGATCTCGTGGTGCTCTCGGAATCGGCGGTGCTGCCGTTCCCCATCGACGACAGGGTCGACGTGGGCGAGGAGGTGCGGCTCAAGTACCGCTACCTCGACCTGCGCCGCACCGCTCCGGCCGGCGCGATGCGGCTGCGCAGCGAGGTCAACCGGGTCGCGAGGGATGTGTTGCACGGACAGGGTTTCGTCGAGGTGGAGACGCCGACGATGACCCGGTCGACCCCGGAGGGTGCCCGCGACTTCGTCGTGCCGGCCAGGCTGCGGCCCGGATCCTGGTACGCGCTGCCCCAATCGCCGCAGCTATTCAAGCAGTTGCTCATGGTGGGCGGGCTCGAACGCTACTACCAGATCGCGCGCTGTTACCGCGACGAGGACTTCCGCGCCGACCGGCAACCCGAGTTCACGCAACTCGACATCGAGATGAGTTTCGTCGAGCAGGACGACGTCATCGCGCTTGGCGAGGACATCGTCGCCGCGCTGTGGGCGATCGCCGGCGCCGACGTGCCCAGGCCGTTCCGCCGCATCAGCTACGCCGAGGCGATGGCCAAGTACGGCACGGACAAGCCGGACCTGCGGTTCGATCTCGAACTGACCGAGCTGACGGAATTCTTCTCCGACACACCGTTCCGGGTTTTCCAGGCTCCCTACGTCGGAGCTGTCGTGATGCCGGGCGGCGCGAGCCAGCCACGCCGTCAGCTCGACGCGTGGCAGGAGTGGGCGAAGCAGCGAGGCCACAGGGGACTGGCTTACGTGCTCGTTGGTGAGGACGGCACGCTGAGCGGCCCGGTCGCGAAGAACATCTCGGAACACGAGAAGGAAAACCTCGCCGCCGCAGTCGGCGCGAAGCCGGGTGACTGCGTGTTCTTCTCGGCGGGCAAGCCGAACGCCGCGCGTGCGCTGCTCGGCGCTGCCCGGGTCGAGATCGCCGACCGGCTCGGCATGATCGACGAGAACGCGTGGTCTTTCGTGTGGGTGGTGGACTTCCCGCTGTTCGAGGCAGCCGACGAGACCGACGATGTCGCTGTCGGCGGCGGCAAGTGGACGGCACTGCACCACGCGTTCACCTCGCCGACGCCGGACTGGATCGACAAGTTCGAGACCGACCCCGGCAACGCGCTCGCCTACGCCTACGACATCGTCTGCAACGGCAACGAAATCGGTGGCGGGTCCATCCGTATCCACCGCGCCGACGTGCAAAAGCGGGTCTTCGAGATCATGGGACTCTCCGAGGCGGAAGCCCAGGAGAAGTTCGGCTTCCTGCTCGACGCCTTCCAGTTCGGCCCTCCGCCGCACGGCGGCATCGCCTTCGGCTGGGACCGCATCGTGATGCTGCTCGCCGGCGCGGAATCGCTGAGGGACGTCATCGCGTTCCCGAAGACCGGTGGCGGCTACGACCCGCTCACCGGCGCTCCGGCCCCGATCACGGCGGCGCAGCGCAAGGAGGCGGGAGTCGACGCGAAGCCGGTGGTCAAGGCCGACGCCGCGGCCAAGCCGGAATCCGGTTCGCAGCCGCTTTCCTGAGCGAGCCGAGTGCTCCACCTGCGGGCGATCAGCCCGGCCGGCCGCACCGACGCGGTGTTGGCGACCCTGGGAAACCATCCCGGGGTCGCCAACTTGTCGTGCTCGCGAGGAGTCGCGGTCGCACCGGCCGGTGACGTTGTCGAGGCCGACCTCGCCCGCGAGGCGGCCGATGAGGTGATCCGGCTGCTCGCGGCGGAGCGGCTCGACCGCTCCGGATCGATCACCCTCACCGAGCTCGACGCGGTGCTTTCCGATGCCGCCGACAAGGCGGAACAGCGCGCGAAGGGGGACGCGGCGGACGCGGTCATCTGGCAGGAACTGGTGAGCCGGACCGGCGAGGAATCCCGGCTGAGTCCCGTTTTCCAGACTTTCCTGACGATCGCGTGTGTGCTGGCCGCCATCGGCGTGGTGACCGATTCGCCGGTCACGCTCGTCGGCGCGATGGTGGTGGGGCCCGAATTCGGCCCCCTGGCCGGGATCGCGGTCGGAATCGTGCTGCGCCGCTGGGATCTGGTGCGCCGCGCCGGGCTCGCGCTCGCCGTCGGATATCCCTTGGCGATGCTGGTCACCGCCGGTTTTACGGTGCTGGGCAAGACAACGGGGCTCGTGACGGCGGAAACCCTGCTGGCGGAACGCAATGTCGATTTCGTCTACCAGTTCAGCGGTTACTCGGTGCTGATCGCATTGCTTGCCGGAGCGGCGGGGATGCTCGCGATGACCTCGGAGAAATCGGCGGCGCTCGTGGGAGTCTTCATCTCGGTCACCACGATTCCCGCCGCCGGATATGCCGTCGTGGCAGCCGTGCTCGGCCAGTGGGACCGCTGCGCGCTTTCCCTTGTTCAGTTGCTGGTCAACCTGGTGGGGCTGGTGCTTGCCGCGGCATTGGTACTGGCATTGCGCCTGCGAAGGGACCCGAGGGTGGTGTTGCCGACCCGCCCGTTGCCCCGGGGCTGAGCCGAGGCGAACGGCGGGTGTACCAGGTGGGAAAACATCACGATCATCGTCAACGTTGTGGTCACCGTTGCTCATTCACTAGTAGGGTCTGTGTCAATGACTGTCGACACCTCCTCTGCCGACGATTCCACTGTCGGAGCGGGAGCGGAACTTCTGTCCATCGAGGCCGCGGTCGTCGCCGCCGAGGCGGTCCTCGCGCATCGTTTTGGCAGTGCGATCACTTTGGTCGACGCCGAGGATCTTGAGGGAAGCGGCCCCGCGACGGTCGTCAGGGCGCGGGTGGCCTCCTCACCGTTCGCGTTACCGCGCACCTTGGTGATCAAGCATTACCCCGAACGTCCCATGCCGGGCGAGACGGATTCGTTCGCGAGAGAAGCCGCCAGCTACCAGTTGTTCACCGCGCTGTCCCCCGAGGAGCGCGTGTGTCCCGAACTGCTCGCTCATGACCGCGATCACCGCGTGCTGGTGATCGACGATCTGGGGCGCACGGACACGCTTGAGGACAAGCTGAACGGTTCCGACGGCAGGGCGGCCGAAACGGCGCTGCTGTCGTGGGCGCGATCACTGGGCAGGATGCATTTCAGCACGGCCAATCGGGAGGCCGACTTCAACGCGTTGCTGCGCAGGCTGAGCGCGGGAGCCAAGGGTGAGGAGCAGCCGAGGCAGCCCGACCAGACCGTGGAACTCGTCGCGGCCTGCGAGCAGCTTCCTCCTTTGCTCAGGGATGTGCTCGGCGTGCCGACGCCGGAGGCCGCCCACGACGCCCTCGGCAGAGCGCTCGACCAGGCTCGTTCGCCGTCGTACCGGGCGTTCAGCCCGGTGGATCTGTGGCCGGACAACAACCTGGTGACCAGCGCCGGTGTGCGCTTTCTCGATTTCGAACGCGGCAGGATCCGCAGTGCGCTCGTCGACGCCGCTCATCTGAGGGTGCCGTTCGCGTCGGGGCCGAAACCCCTCGCGTTGCCCTCGGGGATGAGCGAGGCGATGATCGCCGCGTGGCGGGCCGAGGTCGTCGCGTTGTGGCCGGGGCTGGCCGACGAGGACACGCTCTCGTCCTACTTGCTGGACAACCAGTTGCTGCTGGTGTCGATGGCGACGGTGCGGTTGCTGCCGAGGCTGCTGGGCAGCGCCGAGTTCTCCGCGTCAGGTCCCGCTTCCGCGCTGGTGACCTGGTGGCGAGACCTCACCGAATACGCGGGAAGGGAAGGCGAGGACGGCGTCGCCGATCACGCCGACACGGTGACGCGCGCGCTCGCGGCACGGTTCGGCAGGGGACTGGCACTGCCGCTGTACCCGGCGTTCCGCTAGGGGCACGCGCCCGGCGGTTCGCGAAGCGGACATCCGGGTCATTCACCTTTGGCCGTCGTGATGACGTCGTCGAGGACGTCCCGGGACCGGGTCAGATCGTCGATCATCGAGGTGATCCGGTCCCGCTCGGCGGTGAGCTGCTCGACCAGCATCGGGGTCGCCGTCTCGGCGGGGCCTCCGTCGGTATCCCTGATGCAGGGCAGCAGGTCGGCGATCTTGGCACTGCACAAGCCCGCCGCGTACAGCTCCTGGATGCGCACGACGCGATCGACGGCCGATTCCGGATATTCCCGGTGCCCGCCGGGAGTGCGTTCGGCGGCAAGCAGGCCCTGTTGCTCGTAGTACCGCAGCGAGCGCTCGCTGACGGCGGTCCTTGAGGCCAGTTCACCGATCCGCATCGCACACCGCCTTCCGGGAATACCGTCGCCACCGATTTCCTCTTGAACCTAACATCCATGTCAGGTTCTATCGTTCCCGCATGACCGATTCCGACCTGCTCACTCCCTACCGGCTCGGCTCGCTGACGCTGGCCAACCGCATGGTCATGGCGCCGATGACCCGGTTCCGCGCCGAGGAGGACGGGACCCCGGCGCCGATCGTCGCCGACTACTACGCCCAGCGCGCCGGAGCGGGACTGATCATCACCGAAGGCATCTGGCCGAGCGCTCGCGGCCAGTCGGAGTGGCGCATCCCCGGCCTGGAGACCATGAGGCACGTGCGGGGCTGGCGGACGGTGACCGACGCCGTGCACGCCGAGGGCGGGGTGATCTTCGCGCAACTCATGCACGGTGGCAGGAAAGGGCACCCGAGGTCTCGGCTGACCGGCGACGTCCCTTCGGGGCCATCCGCCGTCGCCGCGCCGGGTCCCGTGCACGTCAAGGACGGCAAGGCCGACGCGATAACCCCGCTCGCGATGACCAGGGCCGACATCCGGCAGGCCGTGCTCGATCACGTCGCCGCCGCGCGCAACGCGATCGACGCCGGATTCGACGGCGTCGAATTGCATGGTGCCAACAGCTACCTGATTCACCAGTTCCTCGCCGACAACACCAACCTCAGGGACGACGAGTACGGGCGCGCAAGCATCGCGGACCGGATCAGGTTCGCCGCCGAGGTCACGACCGCGGTGGCCGAGGCCATCGGAGCGGAGCGGACCGCGCTGCGGCTTTCCCCCGGCAATCCCCAGTTCGGCATGGTCGAGCACGATCCGGCGCCGGTGTACCGGGCGCTGGTCACGGCACTGCGCGACGTGCGGCTGAGCTATCTGCACATCACCGACGGCGACACCTACGCGGCGCTCGCGGACCTGCGCACGCTGTGGCCGGGCACGCTGATCGGCAACGTCGGCGAGAACAGGGAGCCGACGAGTGAGCAGGCGGCCGTCGCCGTTCTCGCGGAGGGCACCGCCGATTTGGTGTCGTTCGGCAGGGCGTTCATCGCCAACCCCGACCTGCCCTCGCGGTTCGCGCGGGGTGCTCCGCTGGCCGCGATCGACGAAGCGCATCTCTACACCCACGGCGGCGCCGGTTACACCGATTACCCGGTGTGGCGGGAGAGCGCCGCCGCCGGAGGGCGGTGACCGGCCGCGCCGGTTGTCGGTACCCGCGGTTACCTTCGAAGTGTGCAACAGGACGAGCTCTTCACGGTGAACCAGGATCTGGCGCCCCCGCCGGAGCCGGTCGGCGCCGCGGAACCGCCGCCGGCGCCGCCGGGGTCGCCGCTCGCGGTCCGGATGCGGCCTCGCACGCTGGAGGAGGTCGCGGGCCAGCAGCATCTGCTGCGTGAGGGCGCCCCGCTGCGCAGGCTGGTCGAGGGGGCCGCGCCCGCGTCCGTGCTGTTGTACGGGCCTCCCGGTACCGGAAAAACCACGCTGGCCAATCTCGTCTCGACGGCGACGGGTCGCCGGTTCGTCGCGCTGTCGGCGCTGTCGGCGGGTGTCAAGGAGGTCAGGGGCGTCATCGAGGAGGCCCGCAGGCGGCGCAAGTACAACTCCGAGAACACGGTCCTGTTCATCGACGAGGTGCACCGGTTCTCCAAGACGCAGCAGGACGCGCTGCTCGGAGCCGTGGAAGACCGCACGGTACTGCTGGTGGCGGCGACCACGGAGAACCCGTCGTTCTCCGTGGTGTCGCCGCTGCTGTCGCGCTCGCTGGTACTGCAGCTGCGGCCGCTGACCGACGACGACATCAAGGGACTACTCGGCAGGGCGCTGACCGACGAGCGCGGGCTCGGCGGGGTCTTCGAGCTGTCCGAGGACGCGATGGCACACGTCGTGCGGCTGGCCTCGGGCGACGCGCGAAGGGCGCTGACCGCGCTCGAAGCCGCGGCGGACGCCACGTCGGCCACCCAAGGCGCCATCATCGACCTCGCGACCGTCGAGTCCACTGTGGACAAGGCTGCGGTCAGGTACGACAGGGACGGCGATCAGCACTACGACGTCATCAGCGCGTTCATCAAATCGATCCGCGGTTCGGACGTCGACGCGGCACTGCACTACCTGGCCAGGATGATCGAGGCGGGGGAGGACCCCCGGTTCATCGCCAGGCGGCTCGTCGTGCACGCGAGCGAGGACATCGGGCTTGCCGATCCGACGGCGCTGCAATCCGCGGTCGCGGCCGCGCACGCGGTGCAGTTCATCGGGATGCCGGAGGGCAGGCTCGCGCTCGCGCAGGCCACCGTGCACCTGGCCACGGCGCCGAAGTCCAACGCCGTCATCGCCGGTATCGACGCCGCACTCGGCGACGTGCGCGCCGGGGGCACCGGAACGGTGCCCCCGCATCTGCGCGACGGCCACTACGCGGGGGCGGCGAAGCTCGGTAACGCGCAGAACTACCGCTATCCGCACGACGTCGCCGACGGTGTGCTCGCTCAGCAGTACCCGCCCGACGAGCTGGTCGGCAAGGACTACTACCACCCGACCAGCAGGGGCGCCGAGCGGACACTGGCCGAGCGGGTCCCCCGGCTGCGCCGCACGATCAGGGACGGTCCCCGCTCCTAGTACCCGTTCGCTCGCCACCCAGGCGTGAGCACGCCCTCTTCCGGATACCCCACCCCGGGACGTTCCGAGAGGCGCCGGACGGCGCCAGGGTGAGGGGAGCCAGCCATGTCCGTGCCGACACCGCCGACCGTCGCCGTGCTGGGAACGGGGACCATGGGCGAACCGATGGCGGCGAACCTGCTCGCCGCGGGGCTGCCGGTACGGGTGTGGAACCGGACGGCGGCCAAGACCGCCTCGCTTGCCGGGCGGGGCGCGACCGTGGCGGCGACTCCGCGGGAGGCCGTCGCGGGAGCCGGCCTCGTGGTGACGATGTTGTCCGAGGGCCGCGCGGTGCGCGACACGGTGAATCCCGCGCTGGAAGCCTTCGACCGGGACGCGGTGTGGCTGCAGATGAGCACGGTGGGGCCGGAGTGGACGGCCGAACTGGCCGGGCTCGCGGACGACGCGGGAATCGCGTTCGTCGACGCCCCTGTGCTCGGCACGCGCCGGCCCGCCGAGCAGGGCACGCTCGTGGTGCTGGCCTCCGGGCCGCTCCGGCTCGGGCAGCGGTGTGCGCCCGTGTTCGACACGGTCGGCTCCCGCACGATGTGGGTCGGCCTCGCGGGGGCGGGCAGCAAGCTCAAACTCGTGGTCAACGCGTGGTTGCTCGGCCTGACCAACGCCGCGGCGGAGAGCATCGCGCTCGCCGGCGTACTCGATGTGGATCCGAAGCTGTTCCTCGAAGCCATCCGAGGCGGCCCGCTGGACGCCGCCTACGCGCACGCCAAGGGCGAGGAGATGATCGCGGGCGACTACCCGCCGAGCTTCACGGCCGCGCTCGCCATGAAGGACGCCGAACTGGCACTCGCCGCGGCGGGGGAGACGGAGCTCGGCGGGCTGCGCGCGACGCTGTCCCACCTGTCGGCCGTCGCCGAGGCGGGCCATGCGGGCGAGGACATGGCGGTGCTGTTCCGGGGCGTCACCGATGCGCCGCAACACAGAGGGTGACCGACCGGCAGGGCGGCCCGGACGGATCCGGCGACGCACGGTAGCCTGACGCGCAATCGACATCGAGGCAGTCGCCATCGATCCTGAAGGAGGGCACGTGTCGGCTGGGCAGATCGCCGCGCTGATCGCCGCGGGCGCGTTCGTGTTGCTGGTGCTGTTCCTGGCGATCGCGTTGATCAAGCTCGGCCGCACGCTGGACGAGGCCACGATCGCCATCCGCAAGGCCCACGAGAACGCGGATCCGTTGCTGCACGGCGCCAACGACACGATCACGCATGTGAACACCCAGCTTGAGCGGGTGGACGGGATCACGGCCAACGCGCAGGCCGTGTCCGGCAACGTGTCGGCGCTGTCGTCGGTGTTCACCGCGACGCTCGGCGGGCCACTCGTGAAGACCGCGGCGCTGTCCTACGGGCTGTCCAAGGCCGTCCGGGCTCGTCGCTCGGCCAAGAACGGCAACGGGATCGAGGGCAAGCACTCGCGGCGCAAGCGCAGGAGCGGCAAGCGATGAGGCGACTGTTCTGGCTGAGTGTCGGCGTCGCGGCGGGAGTCGCGCTGTCGAGGAAGGCGACCGAAACCGCTCGTCAAGCCACTCCGGCGGGGTTAGCCTCGAACGTAGGCGACGCCGTCAGGGAGCTCGCCGGCGCCATCGGCGCCTTCGGCGCGGACGTCCGCGCCGGGATGAGCGAGCGGGAAGAGGAGCTGAACGACATCGTGGAAGAGCGTGCCGGAGTGCAACGACCCCAGATGCGGGACGCTGCCCGCAGGCCAGGGGAAGCCGGCAGGCACGCGGCACCCGAAACGCGTGCGCGGCGAGCGCGCCGGGCGGAGAGCTGAGCGCTTTCCGTAAGGCCAGCCGCCCAGCCCTTCGCCGCCCCACCTCGGCTTCGTTCCCGACCGGTGACAGCGCACTCTCGCGCCGCCGGACCTCACCCTTCAAGGAAAACCAGTGGAAACACACGAGATCAGCAAGCGGTTCCTGGAGTATTTCGAGAAGCACGGCCACAGCAGGGTTCCGAGTGCGTCGTTGATCCTCGACGATCCGACTCTGCTGTTCGTCAACGCGGGCATGGTCCAGTTCAAGCCCTACTTCCTCGGCGAGGTCCCGCCCCCCTACCCGAGGGCGACGAGCGTGCAGAAGTGCGTGCGCACCGGCGACATCGACGAGGTCGGCAAGACCACGCGGCACAACACGTTCTTCCAGATGGCCGGAAACTTCTCCTTCGGCGACTACTTCAAGCAGGGCGCGATCGAGCGGGCCTGGGAACTGATCACGTCCTCGCAGGACGCGGGCGGCTTCGGCTTCGACCCCGACCGGCTGTGGGCGACCGTGTACGAGCACGACGCGGAGACCGCGGGCCTGTGGAAGGACATCGCGGGGCTGCCGAGCGAGCGCATCCAGTTCAGGGACGCCGAGGACAACTACTGGGACATGGGCGTTCCCGGTCCCGGCGGTCCCTGCTCCGAGATCTACTACGACAGGGGACCTGAGCACGGCCGCGACGGCGGTCCCGCCGTGGACGAGGATCGCTACCTCGAAATCTGGAACCTGGTGTTCATGCAGGACATCAGGGGCGAGGGCAGCCCGAAGAAGGGACATCCCGTTCTCGGTGAGCTGCCGAAGAAGAACATCGACACCGGGATGGGCATCGAGCGCGTCGCCTATCTGCTGCAGGGCGTCGACAACGTCTACGAGACCGACCTGGTGCGTCCGGTCATCGGCAGGGCCGAGGAGTTCTCCGGCCGCAAGTACGGCGTCGACCATGCCGACGACGTGCGGTTCCGGGTCATCGCCGATCACGCCCGCTCCGGCGTCATGCTCATCGGTGACGGGGTCACGCCCGGCAACGAGGCCCGAGGCTACGTGCTGCGCAGGCTGCTGCGCCGCATCGTGCGCAGCGTGCGGCTGCTCGGTGTGCACGAGCCGGTACTGACCGAGTTCGCCGCCGTGGTGCGCGACGCGATGGCGCCCTCCTACCCGGAGATCGCGAGGGACTTCGACCGGATCAGCGATGTCATGCGCGCCGAGGAGGAGACCTTCCTCGCGACTCTCACCAGCGGTTCGCGCATCTTCGATGTCGCGGCGGCCGAGACCAAGCGCTCCGGTGGCGACATGCTGGCGGGGGACAAGGCCTTCCAGCTGCACGACACCTACGGCTTCCCCATCGACCTGACCCTGGAGATGGCCGCCGAGCAGGGCCTCGCCGTCGACGAGGACGGCTTCCGCACGCTCATGGAGCAGCAGCGGCAGCGCGCCAAGGCCGACGCGGCCTCCCGCAAGACCGGGCACGGCGACCTCTCGGTCTACCGCACGGTTCTCGAACAGCACGGTGAGACCGAGTTCCTCGGCTACACCGATCTGCAGGCCACGGCCAGGGTCGTCGGCCTGCTCGCCGACGGCGTGCCCGTCCCCGTCGTCACCGAGGGGCAGCAGGCGGAGCTCATCCTCGACCGCACCCCGTTCTACGCCGAAAGCGGCGGCCAGATCGCCGACCGCGGCGTGCTCGTGGGAGGGGGTGCCGAGGTCAAGGTCAACGACGTGCAGAAGCTCGTGCCCGGCTTGTTCGTGCATCGGGTCGAGGTCGTGGCCGGCGAGGTCGGCATCGACACCGAGCTGACCGCCTCCGTCGACGCGACGCGCAGGGCCGCCATCGCCCGCTCGCACTCGGCGACCCACCTCGTGCACGCCGCGGTCCGCGGTGCCTACGGCAACCGCGCGGCACAGGCGGGTTCGCTCAACTCGCCCGGCCGGATGCGTTTCGACTTCACCACCCCGGCTTCGGTGTCGGCCGACGTGCTGACCGAGGTCGAGGAGGAGGTCAACGACTACCTGCAGACCGACGTCGAGGTGACGTCCTACACGACGACCAAGGACAAGGCGCTCGAACTGGGTGCCGTCGCGTTGTTCGGCGAGAAGTACGGCAACGACGTGCGCGTCGTCGACATGGGCGACTACTCGCGTGAGCTGTGCGGGGGCACGCACGTCGACCGGATCGGCCAGCTCGGTCTCGTCAAGGTCGTCGGCGACTCGTCGATCGGTTCCGGCGTGCACAGGGTCGAGGCGCTCGTCGGACAGGACGCGCTGCGGCACGTGCGCAAGGAGCAGTTGCTCGTGTCGCAGCTCGCGGGGACGCTCAAGGTGCCGACCGACCAGCTTCCTTCCCGGATCGAGGACGTGCTGACCAGGCTGCGCAACGCGGAGAAGCAGATCGAGCAGCTTCGCAAGGAGCAGGTGCTCGGTTCGGCGGGTTCGCTCGCCGACAAGGCACAGGACGCCGGAGGCGTCGCCGTGGTCGCCGAACAGCTCGCCGAAGGGATCGACGCGGCCGGTCTGCGGGCGCTCACCGGAGAGGTGCGCAACCGCCTCGGCAGCAGGCCGGGTGTCGTCGCGTTGTTCGCTCCGGCGGAGGGCAAGGTGAACTTCGTGGTCGCCACGACGGCGGCGGCCCGCGACAAGGGGCTCGCGGCAGGCAAGCTCGTGCCGTCGTTCGCGCCCTCGATCGAGGGCAGGGGCGGCGGCAAGGCCGACATGGCCCAGGGCGGCGGTGGCAACCCCGACGGCATCGGCGAGGCCATCACCGCGCTGCGAAACGCGTTGTCGGCCGCGTGAGCGACACACGACCCGACCGGCCAGGGGACAACGATCCAGGGCCCGGTCGGCGGCTTGGCGTCGACGTGGGTTCCGTCAGGGTCGGCGTGGCGCTCAGCGATCCCGCGCCGATTCTGGCGAGCCCCCTCGTTACGCTGTCGCGTGATGCGGACGACGACAGCGATATCGACGAACTGGCCAGGCTTGTCGCCCAGCACGAGGTGGTCGAGGTGATAGTGGGGCTGCCGAGGACGCTGGCCGACCGTCAGGGCTCCGCCGCCGACATCGCCGTTTCCTACGCGGCGTTGCTGGCGAAGCGGATCGAGCCGGTCGCGGTCAGGCTTGCCGACGAGCGGCTCACCACGGTGAGCGCCAGCCGCATGTTGTCGCAGCGCGGAGTCAAGGGACGCAAGCAAAGGGCCGTCGTCGATCAGGCGGCTGCCGTGGAAATACTGCAGGGGTGGCTTGATGCCAGGGGGGCTGCGGCGAGAGGAGCAGGCCCGGCATGAGCACGCCATACGAGGGTTCCGGTGGCAGGCGGCGGTTGAGACCGGCCCAGCCGCCCTCGGAACAGCCCCCGCGAGCGCCGAGGGGCGAGCCGAGAGAGCCTCATCAGCGCGCCGCCGACAGGCCGCAGGCGCGCCGCTCGCGGCATTCCGCGCCTGACCCCGACGCGGGGATCAGGCGCGAGGTCGATCCGTACGACCACGATCAGGACCCGCCCGCCCGAGGTGTTCCCTCCCGGCCCCCCGGTGCTCAGGGGCGGCCACCGAGGGCCCGCCGGATGGAAGGGGCGGGCGAACCACCTGCGAGGCCCGTGCGGCATACCCCTCGCGCGGCGGAACCGCCTCGTGAACCCGAACCCGAACGTTCGCCCCGGCCGCCGAGGCGAAGGGACCCCTCGGAGGACCGGCGCCTCCGGGCGGAGGACAGGGGCGGAACGCGGCCACGGAGGCGGCGTTCCCCCAACGAGGGCGTACCGGCCGACGAGAACCCCACCGAGATCCTCGATCTCGGCTACGACGACCTGCTCGACGAGGACGTCACCGACGACGAGTACTACGACGACGAGCGCGACGACAGGGCCGTTCCCGAATACTTCGACGACGAGCGCGACGAGCCGCCGGAGGATCCTCCGAAACCCAAGCGGGGCAAGCGGTTCCTGGGCTGGCTGGTCGCGCTGACCGTCATCGTCGTGCTGGCGGGCGGTGCCTACTGGGGTGCGAGGGAACTGTTCGGTTTCGGGGCCGAGGACTACGCCGGAACCGGCGAACGCGACGTGTTGATCGAGATCGAGGAAGGCGACTCGACGAGGGCCATCGCGGCACGCCTGCACGACCTCGACGTGGTGGCCAGTGCCGCCGCTTTCGTCAACGCCAGCGAGGACGACTCCCGGATCCTGGGTGTGCAGCCCGGTTACTACGTCGTGAAGACGAAGATGTCCGGCGCGAACGCGGTCGCCAAGCTCGTCGAACCGGGTGCGCGGGTCGGTGAACTGCAGCTGCGCGCAGGCACTCAGCTCGACGACCTCACGCAGCCCGACGGCAAGGTGACCCCCGGAGTGTTCTCCTTGCTGTCCAATGCCTCGTGCGCGGAACTCAACGGCGACGACACCTGCATCCCGGCCGACGAGCTGCGCAAGGTCGTCGAGGAAACCGACCTCACCGAGCTCGGCGTGCCCGAATGGGCGGCAGCGGACGCGGCCAAGGCCGAGCCGAAACGCAGGCTGGAGGGCATCATCCAGCCCGGTGTCTACGACGTGAAGCCGGGCTGGGACGCGAAGCAGCTACTGCAGGAGGTGCTGAAGACTTCGGCGACGCGCATGCAGGCCGCGGGGCTTCCCGACGCGGCGGGCCAGACCGACTACAGCCCCTACCAGATCCTGATCATCGCCTCGCTGATCGAGCGGGAAGCGGTGGAGGCGGACTTCGGCAAGGTCGCCCGCGTCATCTACAACCGCAACGACATCGACATGCGGCTCGAATTCGACTCCACGGTCAACTACGTGCTTGACCGGCCGGAGGTCAGGACGAACGCCGAGGACAGGGAACGAGCGGGCGCCTACAACACCTACAAGAACACCGGGCTGCCGCCGACCCCGATCTCCGCGCCGAGCATGGAAGCCATCAAGGCCGCGGAAAAGCCGGCGACCGGCGACTACCTGTTCTTCGTGAAATGCGAGAAGAACGGCTTGTCCTGTTTCAGCAACAACCTCGAAGAGCACGAACGGAACGCGGCGGATTCGAGGAAACGCGGTGTCTACTGACGCCGTGCGTAAGGCCGCGGTTCTCGGGAAGCCGGTGTCCCATTCGCTTTCGCCCGTGCTGCACGGCGCGGCCTACGAGGCGCTTGGCCTCGCCGGCTGGACCTACGATCGGGTCGAGGTCGACGAGGAAGGACTGCCGGGATTCGTCGAGCGCCTCGGTGAGGAGTGGGCCGGTCTTTCGGTGACGATGCCGGGAAAGCGGGCGGCACTGCGGCTCGCGGCGGAGGCGACGCCGAGGGCGATCGCCGTCGGCGCGGCCAACACCCTGGTGCACCGGAGCGGCGGTGAGTGGGTCGCCGACTGCACCGACGTCGACGGGATCACGGGTGCGCTGCACGCGGCGGGTGGTGTGTGCCCGGCTTCGCCGGAGCCGTTCACGGGCCTCGTGCTCGGCGCGGGCGGCACCGCCTCGGCTGCGGTGGCGGCGTTCGCCGAGCTTGGCGCCGGAAGGGTGCGGCTCGTGGTGCGCGAACCGGAAAGGGCGAGGGAGGCGGTCGCCACCGCGGAGCGGGCCGGTATCGCCGCCGAGGTGCTCCGTTGGTCCGATGTGGACTTCCGGTCGCTCGCGGAGGACGCGGCCGTGCTGGTGACGACCGTTCCGCCCGCCGCGGTCACGCCGCATGTCGCCGAACTGGCCGTCGTGCCGTGCCTGCTCGACGTCATCTACGACCCGTGGCCGACGCCGCTGGCCGAAGCGGTCGCCGCGCGCGGCGGCAGGCTGGCGACCGGGCTCGACATGTTGCTGCATCAGGCGTTCGGCCAGGTGGAGCAATTCACCGGCAAACCGGCGCCGAGGGTGGCGATGCGCGACGCGCTGCGCGCGGCGACGGGAGACGCGGTGCCGCTGCCGTTGCCGACCGACGCCTGACCCCGCGAGTCCCCCGTTCAGGCGCGCGAGATCCGCGCTCAGGACTCCGAGTTCTGCGTTCAGGCGCGCGAGATCCGCGCTCAGGACGCCGACATCCGCGTCCGGGCCCGGGAGTTCCGCCGCCGTCAGCCGCGCGTTCACCCGCTTTCCAGGCACTTGCCCTACAGTGGGCGCGGACTGGGAGGTCACCGTGATTCGATTTCGCCGCCTGCTCGCCGTCGCCGCCACCGCCGCGTGGACGGCGTCGCTGACCGTCGCGGTGTCCGCACCAGCCGAGGCGGGAGCGGGGCCGGTACGGTTCGCCACGTTCAACGCCTCGCTCAACAGGGCGGAGGAAGGCGGCCTGCTGGCCGATCTGTCCACACCGGACGATCCGCAGGCAAGGAAGGTCGCCGAGGTCATTCAGCGCAACCGGCCCGATGTGCTGCTGATCAACGAGTTCGACTACGTTCCCGGCAACGCCGCCGTAGACGCGTTCCGTGACAACTACCTCGCGGTCGGTCAGCGGGGCGCGCGGCCCGTCGACTACCCCTACGCGTTCACCGCCCCGGTCAACACCGGGGTGCCCACCGGTTTCGACCTCGACAGGGACGGGACGGCCGACGGTGGGAACGACGCGCACGGCTTCGGCGACTTCGAGGGCCAGTACGGAATGCTGGTGCTGTCCCGGCATCCCATCGACACCGGCGAGATCCGCACCTTCCGGCAGTTCCGGTGGGCGGACATGCCGGGAGCGACGCTGCCCGACGATCCGGCGACCGAAGAACCCGCCGACTGGTACTCGCCGGAGATCCTGGACGTACTCCGGCTGTCGTCGAAATCGCACTGGGATGTGCCCGTCGTCGTCGGGCGGCGCACGGCGCACTTCCTGGTCGCGCACCCGACGCCGCCGTCGTTCGACGGGCCGGAGGACCGCAACGGGACCCGCAACCACGACGAGATCAGGTTCTGGGCCGACTACGTGACACCGGGTCGCGGTGACTACATCTACGACGACGAGGGCGAGCGCGGCGGGCTGCGGCCGGGGGAGCGGTTCGTCATCGCCGGTGACTACAACGCCGACCCGCACGACGGCGACAGCGTCGAGGCCGCCGCGACGATGCTGCTGTCCTCGCCGAGGGTGCACGACACGAAACCGGCCAGCGCGGGCGCGGCGATCGCCGCGAGGCAGCAGGGCGGGGCGAACACCGGACACGAGGGCAGTCCCTGGCTCGACACCGCCGATTTCGGCGACGAGAACCCCGGGAACCTGCGGGTCGACTACGTGTTGCCCTCACGCGGGCTGCCGGTGTTCGGCAGCGGGGTGTTCTGGCCGGTTCCCGGCTCGCCACTGGCGCGGCTGAACGACGCCTCGGACCACCACCTGGTCAGGGTCGACCTGTTCGTGGCCTAGCGTGGTGACATGAAGATCGCCATCCTCGACGACTACCAGAACGTCGCGCTCGGGTTCGCCGACTGGGACTCGCTCGCTGCCGAGATCGAGGTGTTCACCGAACACATCGGGGACAGGGCGGAGCTGGTGCGCAGGCTCGCCGGGTTCGACGTCATCGTCGCGATGCGTGAGCGCACCCGGTTCCCCGCCGACCTGCTCGCCGAGTTGCCTGCGCTCAAGCTGCTGGTCAGCACGGGTGTCCGGAACGCTGCCATCGACGTGGAGGCAGCGGCAGAGCGGGGCATCGTGGTGACGCACACCGGCTACCTGCCCCACCCGACGGCGGAGATGACGTGGGCGCTCATCCTCGCCGCGATGCGCAACATCCCCGCGGAGGAGCAGAACATGCGGCGGGGTGGCTGGCAGCGCACCGTGGGGAGGAGTCTGCGGGGTGGCACGCTCGGCCTGCTGGGACTCGGCAGGCTCGGGTCGAGGGTCGCGGAGGTCGGGCAGGCGTTCGGGATGCGCACCATCGCCTGGAGCCAGAACTTGACGGCCGAGCGCGCGGCCGAGCACGGCGTCACCGCCGTGTCTAAGGACGAACTGCTCGCCGAGTCGGACGTGCTGTCGGTCCACCTCGTGCTCAGCGGGCGCACCCGTGGTCTCATCGGTGAGCCGGAACTTGCCGCCATGAAGTCCACGGCCCTGCTGGTGAATACCTCACGTGGCCCGATCGTCGACGAGAGGGCGTTGCTGGCCGCCCTGTCGGAGCGGCGCATCGGCGGCGCGGCACTCGACGTCTACGACGTCGAGCCGCTTCCGCCGGACCATCCGCTGAGGTCGTTGCCGAACGTGACCCTGACCCCGCACCTCGGGTACGTCACCCGCGACGTGTACGAGGTCTTCTACGGCGACGCGGTGGAGAACATCGCGGCATTCGCGGCCGGTTCGCCGATCCGCGTCATGACCGCCCGCTGAGCTCGGCGAGCACGGCGTCGGTGAACGGCGGCCATGCCTCGGCGGCCCACGGGCCGAAGTTGCGGTCGGTGAGGGCCACGGTCGCGGCCCCGGCTTCGGGGTCGACCCACAGAAAGGTTCCGGACTGTCCGAAGTGGCCGAACGTGGCCGGTGAACTGTTCGCACCTGTCCAGTGGGGACTCTTGTGGTCCCTGATCTCGAAACCGAGCCCCCAGTCGTTGTTCTCCTGGTGGCCGAACCCCGGGAGTACGCCGCTGAGACCGGGGAACACGACCGTCGTCGCCTCGGCAAGCGTCTCGGGCGCGATCAGTTTCGGCTGCTGCAGTTCGGCGGCGAACAGGGCCAGATCCTCCACAGTGGACACGGCGCCCGCCGCGGGGGAGCCGTCGAGCACGGTGTCTTTCAGACCGAGCGGCTCGAACAACGCTTCCCGCTGATACTCGGCGAACGCGATGCCCGAATGCTGGGCCAGCGCGTCGGCGAGCTGTTCGAAACCCGCGTTGGAGTACATCCTCCGCCTTCCCGGAGCGGAGAGGACCTTGTGCTCGTTGAAGCCGAGACCGCCCGCGTGCGCGAGCAGGTGCCTGATCGTCGCGCCGGGAGGCCCCGCGGGCGTGTCGAGTTCGACGACGCCCTCCTCGATCGCGATGAGCGCCGTGTATGCCGTCAGCGGCTTGGTGACCGAGGCCAGCGGAAACCGGCGCGTGGTGTCGCCGTGGCTGCCGGCGACCTCGCCGCCGGCGCTGATCACCGCGGCCGCCGCGGTGGGTACCGGCCATTGTTCGATCAACCGCACGCTGTCCATGGCCCCACCCTACGAACGACGGCGCCGCCGTGGGGCGAGAGGTGGCCGACGTGACGCTCCTCAGCCGCGGCCGAGCAGTGAGACGACCTCGTCGTCGCTGGTCTGGCCGAAGTCGGCGTACCACTGGCCGACGGCCCGGAAATCGTGCGGGCGCGAGACGCAGACCAGTTCGTCGGCTTCGTCGCGCAGCCCTTCGGCGGCCTGCGCGGCGCAGACCGGTGTCGCGAGCACGAGCCTGCGTGGTTTCCGTGCCCTCAGCGCGCGTAGCGCCGCGGTCGCGGTCACGCCGGTGGCGAGGCCGTCGTCGACGAGGATGACGTCCCTTCCCCCGACCGGCGGGGGAGGCAGGCCGCGCTGGTAACGCTCGACCCTCCGTCTGGCCTCCGCGCGTTCCCGCTCGCTCGCTTCGGCAAGTTGCGATCGG
The DNA here is from genome assembly GCA_040635515.1 of Saccharomonospora sp. NPDC006951. Classification (GTDB taxonomy): domain Bacteria; phylum Actinomycetota; class Actinomycetes; order Mycobacteriales; family Pseudonocardiaceae; genus Prauserella_A. Next base: position 243,755 of record JBEYHY010000001.1, read on the forward strand.
GTGAGCCCGAGAGCGTGCACGCTGCCCTCGTCGTAGATGGGGGGACCGTCGGCGGTGACGGCGCCGACCCCGAATTCGGGATGTCCCGGTGCGCCGATCTTGCGTGCGACCGCGACCCCGAGCGGAGCCTTGAGTGCGGTGGCGACCTCGGCCGCGACCGGAACGCCCCCTCTTGCCAACCCGAGCACAAGGGGTTCCGCCCAGGTTTCCTCCCGCAGCAACGTCCCCAGCACCCGCCCGCCCTCGTCGCGGTTGGCGAAGGCACGAGGTCTGCTCATCCGGGTTCGCCCCTGCGTTTGCGGTGAATGACCCAGCCGAGGTCGACAGCCATGCCCACGGCCAGCACGCACAGCACCACGGTTGCCCACACGACGCCGTACAACGCGAACAACACCGCCGCGCCCGCGCACACGAGCACGGAGATGGCGGCGAGCACGATCCGCAGGGTCAACGCGCTGTAGGCGGGTGCGGCGCCGCCGAATCCGCCGGTCGGGTCGTGATAATCGGGTAGGCCGCGCTCGTAGTCCTTCCGGGTGCGCGGCCGTTCCTGCCGTCGCTCCATGTCATCCGGGTACCCGGATGACGCCGCCCCACACGAGGTAATGCGGGCTGTGCTTCACGGCGACCCACCGTGAAGCACAGCCCGCCGCGATCATTCGTCGAGTTCGGCCGAGACGAGGGCGGCGACCGCGTCGACGGCTTCCCTCGCGCCGTCTCCGTCCGCGGCGATCACCACCTCGTCACCGTGCCGCGCACCGAGGGTGAGCAGGCTGAGCACACTGCCTGCCGGTACCGGCTCCGCTCCGTCCTTGGCGATGGTCACCGGCACTCGCTGCGCGGCCGCCGCCCTGGCGACGAGTGCCGCCGGCCGGGCGTGCAGGCCGACCTTGCTCGCCACCGTGACTCTGACCTCGGCCATCGGTTCCCTTCCGTTCACTACGGCGATTCCGCCTGCGTACCGCTGTCCTTGTTTTTCGCGGTACCGCTTCCCGCGGGTTCCTTGCCGGTGTCCGGCTCGGCCTCCGGCTGGTCGGCGGTCGGATCGGTGACGGCGGCGTCCCCTTCGTCCTCCCTGCCAGGTGTGCGCAGGTTCCACTTGGTGATGACCCACCGGAAGATCAGGTAGTAGAGCGCCGCGTAGGCCAGCCCGATCGGGATCAGCAGCCACGCCTTGCTCGCGGCGGGAGCGCCCGCGTTCAGCGCGAAGTCGATACCGCCTGCCGAGAACGCGAAGCCGAGATGGATGTCCAGCGCGTTCACCAGCGCGAGCGAGATGCCGGTCAGCACCGCGTGAATGAGGTACAACGGCCAGGCGACGAACATGAACGCGAACTCGATCGGCTCGGTGACACCGGTCAGGAACGAGGTCAGCGCCGCCGAGATCATGATGCCGCCGACGATCTTCTTCTGACCGGGCCGCGCGGTCTGCCAGATCGCCAGCGCCGCCGCCGGGAGGGCGAACATGAAGATCGGGAAGAAGCCGGTCGTGAACGCGCCCGCGGTGGGGTTGCCGTCGAAGAAGTTGTTGATGTCGCCGCCGTCGAAGATGAACCACACCGGCACGTTGAGCAGCTGGTGAAGGCCGACCGGGATCAGCAACCGGTTCAGGAAGCCGTACACGCCGCCGCCGATGACCGCGTCGCTGGTGACGGCCTCACCGAGGTTCTGCATCCCGGCGTCGATCACCGGGAAGATCAGCCCGAACACGACGCCGAGCAGCAGCAGGACGAACGAGTTGATGATCGGCACGAACCTGCGGCCGCCGAAGAAGGCGAGATAGGGCGGGAGCTTGATGCGGTGGAAACGCTGCCACAGCACCGCCGTCACGAGACCGACCACGACACCCGACAGCACGCTGTAGGGCCACTTGATCGGCGCGAGATACCAGCCTTCGTCGAATCCCTCCAGATCGTTGATCGGGGCGAACACCTGCACGACCTTGTTGAACACGATGAAGCCGACAACCGCGGCGACACCGGTCGAACCGTCGCCTTTGCGGGCGAATCCGACGGCGATACCGACGGCGAACAGCAGCGGCAGCCAGTCGAAGAGGCCACCGCCCGCCGCGGCGAGTACCTTCGCGATGTCCTGCGTCGCCGACCACCGGCCGAGCATGTCGTCCTGGCCGAGCCGGAGCAGCAGGCCCGCCGCGGGCAGAGTGGCGATCGGGAGCATCAGGCTGCGGCCGAAGCGTTGCAGCCCCGCTAACCTCCTGCCCTTGCTCTTCGATTCCGCTGACGTGGCACTCATGGCCGTCCTCCATGGTTTGGAAGCGGGCCGGATTCCGGGGAATTCCGGTCCAGTTGCATGGTCACCTGGTAGTGATCTCCCCGGTACCAGGACGTCATGTCCTCGACAGGCTCTCCGCGCATGCTGGAAATCCTGCGGAAGACGAGAAGCGGGCCGCCGGTTTTGATGCCGAGCAGCCGCGCGGTTTCCCTGTCGGCGGCCTCCGCCCACACCGTCTGCCAGGCCGTGTCGAACCGGATGTCGTACCGCCTGGCGAGCTGGTCGTAGAGCGACTGCGTCAGATCGAGATCGAAGAGGCCGGGGACGGCGGTACTGCGGTACCAGCCGCGTTCGACGGCGAGCGGGATCCCGTCGGCGAGGCGGAGCCTGCTGAGTCCCGACGCGGTTTCGCGGTCGCCGAGCCGGAGCGCGGTCGCCGCGTCGGCAGGCGGAACTTCCGTTGCGGTGGCCAGGATCTCGGTGCTCGGCCGCAGGCCGCGTCGTCGCATCTCCGTGGTGAACGACATGAGGAACAGCTGCAGCTCCATCCGCCTGGCCGCGGTGAAGGTACCCCGTCCGCGAACCCTCGACAACAGACCTTCGTCGACGAGTTTTCCAATGGCGGTGCGGACGGTGAGCCGTGAGACGGCGTACCGCTGCGCGAGTTCCCTTTCCGAGGGAATGGGTGCGCCGGGAGGAAGCTCGCGTTCGGCCAACCGGCGCAGTATCTCGCGCAGTTGCGTGTGTTTCGGGGTGGGACCGTCGACGACGCGGTCGGTGACGTGCTCCATCGGCACCTCCGTACTCGCGTCCACGGCTCAAGATTGGTACGTTCCGGTCTAGACCATTCGTTGATGGGGCAGAATGCTCCGATACCCAACCGGTGTCAACCGCCGTTACGGGTTCGTGCCCAGTACAGAACACACCAGGAGGCGGCCATGGCGGACGAAAGGCCGGCGAACATCCTCGCCGCGCTCGGCGGAGCGGACAACATCGTCGAGATCGAAGGGTGCATCACCCGGCTGCGGTGCGAGTTGCACGACGGCTCGCTCGTCGACGAGCCCGCGTTGAAAAAGTCGGGAGCCCTCGGCGTTGTCAAGGTGGGTGACGTGGTTCAGGTGATCGTCGGGCCAGAGGCCGACACGATCGCCGGTGACATCGAGGACCTGCTGTGAGCCTTTCGGTGTGCAGCCCGGTCACCGGGAACACCGCGCCCATCTCCGAGGTGCCCGACCCCGTTTTCGCGCAGGCGATGGTGGGGCCCGGCATCGCGGTGGTGCCCAGCGGCGGAAGGGCGGACGCCGTCTCGCCCATCGATGGGGTCGTCGTGACTTTGCATCCGCACGCCTTCGTCGTTGCGGGTGAGGACGGCCGCGCCGTGCTCGTGCACCTCGGCATCGACACCGTCAAACAGAAGGGCGACGGTTTCACCCTGCACGTCGTCAAAGGCGAGACGGTGCGGCGCGGCCAGCCGATCGTGAACTGGGATCCGGAGGCGGTGACGGCGGCGGGCTACTCGGCCATCGTTCCCGTGGTCGCGCTCGACGCCCAGCAAAGCGTGCTCGCGGGGATCCGCCCCGGTGCCGCCGTGGCGGCGGGCGACGAGATCTTCCAGTGGACGGGCTGACGGGGGCGCATCCCCCTCGTCGGTGAGCGCCCCCGTCAGCGCTGGTTCGCCGTCCCGCGTTACGCCGTCACGATCTCCCCGTTCTCGATCGTGACGGCGATACTCGGCAGCGGCTCGGTCGCGGGCCCCTGCTTCACTGCCCCGGTGAACGCGTCGAACATCGAACCGTGGCACGGGCAGCGCAGTTCGGCGCCCTCAGCGGTGACCGCACAGCCCTGATGGGTGCAGACCGCGCTGAAAGCGCTCACCTTGTCGTCCGACTCCCTGGACAGCACGGCTTCCTGACCGTCGGGCGTGGTGATCACCGCGGAGCCACCGACGGGAACGTCGTTCACCGCCGCCATCCGCTGGCCGGGCTGCGCGGGCGGGCCGGATTCACCGGAACCGCCCTGGCCGGCGGGCGAGGACGACTCGCCGCCGCCGCCGCACGCGGCGAGCGCGACCGTTCCCACGGCCGCTCCGGCAACCGCGGCTCCACTGGTGATGACGGTGCGGCGGGTGTGTGATTGGGCAGTCATGTGTCTGGACACGAGGTGACCGGCGACCGGGTTCACCGCACGGCCGGATCGAACCCGATCGGGTCCGCCACCGTGTCATAGGTGTATCGATCCGCGAGGGCTGGAGGCGACGATGACGGGTTGGCTGCTCCGCCTGCTGGTGGCACTCGGATTGCTCGGCTCGGCATGGGTCCACCTCGATGTGTGGCTCGACTGGGCGAGAAACACCGACGTCGTCGGCCCCCTGTTCCTGGTCAATGTGGTCGCGGGGGCGGTGATCGCGATCGCGGTGCTGGTCTGGCATCACTGGCTGCCCGCGCTGCTCGCGGTCGGCTTCGGTGTGGTGACGCTCGTGGCCTACGTGCTGTCGCTGACCGTGGGGTTGTTCGGGGTGCGGGAACAGTTCGCGACGCAGGCGGAATTGTGGGGTGTCATCACCGAGGCCGCGTGTGTCGTGTTCGGCTCGTTGTTGCTGCTCCCACGGTTCGCGAGGGCCGAAAGGCAGGGCGAACCCGTGTGAACGAAGGCGCGGAACCCCGGCTGATGCGTGCCCTGCACGACGAGCACGCCGCCGCGCTGTGGTCGTATGCCCTGCACCTCACCCATGGAGACCGCGCGAAAGCCGAGGACGTCGTGCAGGAGACCCTGCTGAGGGCGTGGCGCCATCCGAAGGTGCTCGACCAGTCCCAGCGGTCGGCTCGTGCCTGGTTGTTCACCGTGGCGAGGAGGATCGCGATCGACGGCTGGCGCTCGGCGGCCGCGCGAGCGGAGGTCGCGACGGACCAGGTTCCGGAGCTTCCCGTGCCGGACGACACCGAAAGGGCGGTACAGGGCTGGATCGTCGCCGACGCGCTCGGCGAACTGTCGCCTCGCCACCGCGAGGTGCTCGGCTTGTGTTTCTTCCAGGGAATGTCGGTCGCGGACGCCGCGGCGAGACTGGGGGTCGCGGAGGGAACCGTCAAGTCGAGGACGCACTATGCGCTGCGCGCCCTGCGGCTCGTGCTTGAGGAAAGGGGGGTGACCCGGTGAACGGTGGCGACGAGGTCCCGGCGTCCGGGCGAGTGGATCCGTTCGCGACGTTCGACGCCGCGTACGTACTCGGGGCGCTTTCCCCTGAGGACAGGGCCGCGTTCGAGGAGCATCTGCGGCGCTGCGCCGATTGCGCGCGCGGAGTGAGGGAACTGGCCGGGATGCCGGGTCTGCTCGCTCAGGTCGACGCCGGTCACCATCCTTCGACGGAACCGGTGCCCGCTGAGCTGCTTCCGTCGCTGCTGCGAAGTGTGCGCAGGCAACGCAGGCGCGGCAGGACCTTCGGGGCGGTGGCGGTCGCGGCGGCCGGGATCGCCGCGGTGCTGGCGCTCGTGTTCGCGCTGGTGCTACCCCCTCGTGCCGAGCAGGAGGGGACCGCCATGACCCCGCTCGGGGCCTACCCGGTCGCGGCCGATGTGAGCCTGACCGATTCCGGTTCAGGTACGCAGGTCGACATGTCGTGCAGTTACAGCGGTGGTTCCGGCGGGGACTATGTGCTGGTGGCCGTGCGTGCCGATGGCAGCGTCCAGCGCCTGGCGACCTGGTATGCGGTGCCGGAGGACACCGCGAAGCTGTCCATCGGGACCACACTGGACCGCGCCGACATCCAGGCGCTGGAGATCAGGTTGCCTGACGGGCCCGCACTGCTCCGGCTCCCGGTGTCGAGCTGATCGCGCGGGGTTTCAGCCTCGCGCCTCCTGCTCGAACCGCTCGATCTCCTCTTCGAGGATCGGCACCGCGGTGGTCGCGGCGTGGATGCCGAGGACGCTCGCGATCTCCATCACCTCAAGGATTTCCCCCGGTGTCGCGCCGTGGCCGATCGCGTTCTCGATGTGGAGTTTGAGCCCCGGTACGTAAAGGTGCGTCGCGGCGGCGTCGAACGCGATGTAGACGAGCTCCTTGACCTTCGGTGAGAGCGTGCCGGTCTTCCACGGCACGCTTGAGAATTCCAGGTATGCCTCGAACATCTCGGGGTCGAGTTCGAGCATGTGATTCCAGAACGGATGCCAGTAGCCGCGGTGCTCCACGAACGCGGCCTTGATACGCCGCTGCTCGTCGTCGAGCGGCGCGGCCCCGGTCCGCAGGCCCTTCTCCTCGAGCACCTCGACGAGAATCGGCACGCCGATGTTCATCGCGTGGATCCCCAGCGTCGAGGTGAGTTCGATGACCTCCATGATCTGCGCGGGCGTGGCGCCGAGGCGCAGTGCGGCCGCGATGTGCACGCGGGTGCCCGGCGAGTACATGTGCGTTGCCGCCGCGTCGACGGCGATGAAGATGAACTCCTTGGTGAGATCGTCGAGGTGGTTCTTGCGGAACGGCACCGCCGACAAATCCAGATAGGCACGGAGAAACTCCGCGTCCTGGCGCAGAATGCTCTCCCACGCCTCACTCCACGTACCGCGCACGGCGATGAACTCGTCTTTGATCTCCTGCTGTCGCGGCGTCAGGCTCACGACGTCTCCTTCGGTCGAGGTGAGGTGACGGCAGATCACGGCGCCGCGTGTCCATGGCACGCGGCGCCGTCAGGGGCTGAGCCCGGTCAGTCGCCGTCGGGGAGGTTGCCGAGCGCGGTACGCGCGGCCATCATGATGTGCTCGGCGCACAACCGCGAGGCACGGGCGGCGTTGCGCCGCTCGATGGCCTCCACGATCTCGCGCAGTTCCACGACGACGTCGGCGAGCCGGCCCGGCTGGGACAGCGACGTCACCCGCAGCATCTGCACACGGGCCTGAATGCCCTCCAGGATCTGCTGCAGCGGTGCGCTCGACGCCCCCTCGACGAGCACCCGGTAGAACCCGGACTTCGCGGCGAGCGCGGAGCGCATGTCGCCGCCCGCGTTGACGATGCGTTCGTATTCGTCGACCGCCGCGACGATCCGGGTGACCTGCTCGTCGTTCGCGCGTTCGACGAACCGCCGCACGATGAGGGATTCGAGCGAGGCCCGCATCTCGTAGAGGTCGGCTGCCTCTTCGCGGGAAGGTGCGCTCACCCGCGCGCCCTTCTGCGGGACGACCGTCACCAGCCCCTCGGACGCGAGTTCGCGGATGGCCTCGCGAATCGTCGTCCGCGAGACGCCGAGCCACTCGATGAGTTCCCGCTCCACCAGCCGCTGGCCGGGCTTGAGCCGGAACTCCATGATCGCCTCGCGCAGGGAATCGATCACCTGCTCGCGCAGCGGTGCGGCGACCCGGACAACGGGTGCGAGCCTGCTCTGCTCGTCATTCGTGGCCGTCGTCATGGCTGACACCTTAGGACTCCCGCGCTCCATCTGTCAGAGCATCCCGCGTGAGGCAGGCGTTTCCGAGGCATCCGAGGCATCGGCGTGGCCCGCGATCCAGCGCGCGATCTCGGTGTGGTCGGCGTCGTCGGCGAGTTCGTCCGCCGCGGCCGCCCACCGGCCGATCGCGTCGTCGCCGAGCAACGGTTCGATTCCGACGGCCCGCGAGAGATCGGCAGCTATGCGCATGTCCTTGAGCATGAGCCGCAGGCCGAATCCGGAGTCGTACCCGCCGGGCAGGATGAAGTTGGGCCACTTGTTGCCGGTCGACCCACTGCGTCCGCTCGACCCGTTCACGATCGCGAGCATGACCTCGGGGTCGATTCCGAAGCGCTGTCCCGCGTGCATCGCCTCGCTGGTGATCCACAGGTGTGTCGCCGACATGAGGTTGTTGAGCGCCTTCACGGCATGACCGGCGCCGATCCCGCCGGCACGCACCACGGTGCCGAGGTTGCCGAGCATCGGCTCGGCACGCGCGATCTCGTCGTCGGATCCGCCGACCATGATCGTCAGTGTGCCGTGCTCGGCTCCTCGCACTCCACCCGACACCGGTGCGTCGACGAGGCCGATGCCTTGCGCCTGGAGTTTTTCCGCCAGCGCGCGAGTACGCAGTGGTTCGGACGAACTCATGTCGACGACGAGCGTTCCCTCACCGAGGGCGGCGGCGACGTCCGCCTGGCCGAGAACACGCTCGACGACCCCGGAGTCGGGGAGCATGAGGACGACGATGTCGGCGGCAGCGGCGGATGCCGCGTCGTCGGCCGCGTGCCCTCCCTCGGCCGCGAGCCGGGAACGCGCGTCCTCGGCGAGATCGAAGCCGAGGACGCGGTAACCGGCCGAGGTGAGTCTTCCCGCCATCGGCAGGCCCATCCGGCCGAGGCCGATGAAACCGATCGTCGTCTCAGGCATTCCGGGCACCTTGGCCATCCTGATCGAGTTCCGTCAGCACGCGCTCCGCGATGCGGAACGATTCCAGCGCGGCGGGGACGCCCACGTAGATCGCGGTCTGCAGAAGCACCTCCTGGATTTCGGCGGCGGTGACGCCGTTGTGGACGGCGCCCCGGACATGCACCGCGAGTTCGTGCGGCCGGTTGAGCGCAGTCAGCATCGCGAGGTTGAGCATCGACCGCGTCCTCGGTTCGATTCCCTGCCGCGTCCACACCTCGCCCCAGCAGTACTCCGTCACCAGTTCCTGGATGGGCCTGGAGAACTCGCTGACGTTCGCGAGCGAGCGCTCGACGTGCTCGGCGCCGAGCACGCGCTTGCGCATGTCGATGCCTCGCTCGTAACTCTCGTGGTGGGTGCCCTCGGTCGTCATCACTCGCCCTCCTCGGCTGTCACGCCGTACTCGTCCTCCGTCACGGGTCCTTCCCAGTCGGTCTTGCCGAGCGAGATCGCCGTGTGCACCATGAAGCTGTCCGGCGCGGCGCCGTGCCAGTGCCGTTCCCCGGGCGGTACCCACACGGTGTCGCCCGCGCGCAGGACGACGACGGGGCCGCCTTCGCTCTGGACCAGACCCCGGCCTGCCAGGACCTGCAGGATCTGCCCGCGCTCGTGCGAGTGCCAGTACGTGCGCGCTCCCGGCGTGAAATCGACCGTGTTGATGACGACTCCGTCGGTCGCCGCCATTGTCACGTAGGGAAAGGCCGCGCCCGTGAACCGCGAACCGGCCTTCCCCGCTGTCCCCGCTTGTCGCCGTGGCGGAATGTGGATCATGCGCGCTCCTCCGTGCTCGCGTCGTGCAGCCGAACGCCGCCCGAGACGTCGCCGATCGCGTCGACGACCCTGTTGCTGATCTGGTCCGCGTACCCGAGCGCCCGCGCGAGCCCGAAGCTGGCGGTGGGGCCCGGCGAATTGAGGCTCGTGACGCCCAGCTCGGCGACGAGGTCGAGGTAGAGCGTCACGTCCTTGAGCATCAAGGTGTTCGTGAGGCCTCCTTCGAGATAGTCGCCGTGGATGATGTGCGGGAACCGGTTGCGCGTCGCGAAGCTCTCGCCCGAGCTCGCGTTGATGACGTCGAGCACGTTGCCGAGGTCGAGACCCGCCTTCTTCGCCGCGACCATCACCTCCGCCGTCGCCGACAGCGTTACGGCGTTGAGGAAGTTGTTGAGCAGCTTGACGGTGTGCCCGGCACCGATGTCGCCACAGTGCACGATCTTCGCCGCGATGTGGCCGAGCACCGGCCGCACGCTCTCGAGAGCGGCGGGATCGCCGCCGACCATCAAGGTGAGGGCACCCCGCTCGGCCGCGGCCGCTCCTCCCGAGATACCCGCGTCGATCCAGGTCGCGCCGCGTTCGGCGGCGTCCGCCGCGATTCGCCGCGTCGAGGCCGGAGCCGACGTGCTCAGATCGACGACCACCGTTCCGGGGCGCAATGCTTCGAGGAGCCCGCCTTCGCCGTACCCGACGCTTTCGACGACTCGGCTGTCCGGCAGCGAAAGCAGGACGATGTCGCTGTCCCGCGCGACGTCCGCCGCGCTCGCCGCGGGGGTTGCCCCGGTAGCGGCGATCACGTCGGCACGCGCGTCGAAGCCCAGTACCGCGACGCCGGCGTCCACAAGGCACCGCGTCATGCGGCCGCCCATGTTTCCGAGGCCGACGAAGCCCACGCGCGGCGTCATCGGTTCCACCCCTGGTACAGAGCGGAGTCGACGGCCTCGGTGTCCCACGCGCCCGCGCCGCCCGACGGTCGCACGGTGTTCACGACCGAGGCGCCGCCATCGGCCGCGACGAGCTGACCCGTGAGGTATGAGCTGTCGTCGGAAAGGAGGAACGAGACGACACCGGCGATCTCCTCCGCCGCCCCCGCGCGCCGCAGCGGCGCGGTGGAGGCGCGACGCGACATGTCGTTCTTCCCACCGGTTTCCGAGGCCGCGTTCCGGAACAGTTCGGTCGGCACGATTCCCGGCGCGACCGCGTTGACCCGGATGCCGAGCGGGCCGCCGTAGACCGCGGCGGACCGGACGAGCCCGGTGACCGCGTGCTTGGAAACCTGATAGGGCACCAGGTCCGCGGCACCCGTGAGGCTCGCGATGGACGCGGTGAGCGCGATCGTCCCCCGCTCACCTGTCGTGCGCCAATGCCGGAACGCGGCCCGCAAACCCAGCAACGGCCCCCGGACGTTGACCGCCATCACGCGCTCGAAGTCGTCGACTTCGAGGTCGGGCAGTGTCGCGAAGCTACCGAAGACGCCCGCGTTGAGATGGTGCAGGTCGACGTGGCCGAAGGCGTCGAAGGCGGCGCGCATGTAGGCCTCGACGTCGGCTTCGCGGGAGACGTCGCCACCGACCGCGATCGACCGCGTCGGCAGGTCTGCCGCGACGGCCGTGACGGCGTCCGTGTCGATGTCGACCGCGACGACGTTCGCTCCTTCACCGGCCAGCCGTATCGCGGAGGCCCGCCCCAGTCCCGAGGCCGCACCGGTGACGACCGCGACCTTTCCTGCGAACCGTCCTGCCGTGCTCATCAGTGCGCCTCCTCGGCGTTGGTGTCGATGGATCCGATCGTCGCCGCGATACCGGCGAGTTCACCGGTATCGACAGGGCGGAACCGGGCGAGCGTCGCGGGGTCGTGCCCGGAGACGAGATGCCTCGCGGTGCCGTCGGCGAGCATTCCCCTGATCCGGTCGAACCCGGTGTACATCGCGGGCAGCTCGGCCACGAAGGCGAACGGCATGTCCTTTTCGTATTCCTCGTAGTAGTGCACGGCGTCGGAGCCGAGCAGCACCGGCCCCTCGTCGGTGCTGACCAGCACGATGCTCTGCCCTGGCGTATGACCGCCGACGCGCATGAGCCGCACTCCCGCGTCGAGTTCGAGTTCGTCGTCGAACGTCCGCACCCGCCCCGCCTCGTTCGCGGCGGCAAGATAGGCGATCTCCTCGGTCTCGACGGAGTGCGCGAACTGCGCCCGCCCTGCCAGCGGTCCCGTCCAGAACGCGAGTTCCTTGGCCGCGATGACGATCTCCGACTTGGGGAACAGCCCCAGATTGCCGATGTGATCGTAGTGCGCGTGCGTGACAACGACCGTTGGCGCGTCGCCGGGATCGACACCCAGCGCGGCGAAGATCCGTGCGGGCTCGGCGACGAACGTCCTGTTCCTCGCCGCGCCCCCGGCGGCGGAGAAGCCGGTGTCGACGACGATCGTCCTATTCGGACGTTGCAGAACCCAGACGAAATAGTCCATGCCGATCGGATCGTCGGGCTGACCGTAGATGTGGTGGTTGAGGTAGACGTCGGATTTCGTCGTCGACCGCGTGCCGTATTTCGCGATCGTCACACGCCAGTTCGGCGGGGTGGTGGTCATGCGCTGGTGTTCTCCTTTGCGCGCGAGCTGGTTTGGTGGTGCGCGACGGCGTCCGTGCTGTTGAGATCGCGGTCCTTCGTTTCGGGCAGCCAGCGGTAGAGGATCGGCAGCGCGAGCAGCGAGACGGCGACGAGGTATCCGGCCGGCGCGACGGCGCTACCGGTGGAGGCGGCGAGCCACGCGGCGATGTAGGGGCCGGGACCGGAGAAGATGACGTTCGCGAAGTTGAACCCGAACGCACTGCCGCTCGCCCGCGAGTTCGAGGGGAACAACTCGACCATGAGCACGACGGTCGACACGCTCACCAGCGACTGGAACAGCCCGAGCACGACGAGACCGAGCACGATCAGAACGCCCTGGCCGGTCGCCAGCAGAGCGAACACGGGGAACAACGAGAGGACGAAACCGAGGGTGCCGACGAGGTTGACGCTACGGCGGCCGAAACGATCGATCGCGAACCCGGCGGCGACACAGAATCCGATGTAGACCGCCAGTGCGACGGCGATCAGCGCGAGTGCGTCGGCACGTTCGAGGCCGACCGAGACCGTCAGCAGGTTCACCGCGTAGGTGCCGAGGTAGTAGTAGCCGATGCCCTGCACGGCGCCGATCGCGAGCGTCAGCAGGACCGGACGGCGGTCTCGCGCGATCTTGCGCCACAGTGGCGATCGGTCGATCTCCTGCTCCTGCTTGATGTGCTCGAACACGGGGGTGTCCTCAAGCTTGAGGCGAAGGTAGAGACCGGCCAGCGCAAGCGGGGCGCAGAGGATGAACGGCAGTCGCCAGCCCCAGGAGTTCAGGTCGTCCTCGGAAAGGCTGGTGGTGAGCCACAGCGCGAGCAGGCTGGCCGACAGCAGCGCGGCGGCCGAGGAAGCCGAGTTGATGCTGCCGTAACGGCCGCGCTGGTGTCCTGGCGCGCTCTCGACCATGAAGGCGTTGGCGCCGGTGGCCTCGCCGCCCGTCGAGAAGCCCTGTAGGCAGCGCATCAGCACGAGCAGGATGGGAGCCCAGATGCCGATCTCGGCGTAGGTCGGCAGCAGGCCGATCATCGTCGTGCCGAATCCCATGAGGAGGACGGCGATGGACAGTGCGACGCGGCGGCCGTACTTGTCGCCGATGGGGCCGAGTACGAACCCGCCGATAGGCCGGAACACGAACCCGACGGCGAAGACGCCGAGAGCCGACAGCAGACCGACCACGGGTGAGGAGTCGGCGAAGAACTGGGCTCCGATGATGGTCGCGAAGAAGCCGTAGAGGCCCCAGTCGAACCACTCCATGAAGTTGCCGATCCCGACCGCGATGGCGACGCGGCGCATGTCCCGCCGGGGCTCAGCGGAGGACGAGCCGGTCGGCTCGCTCGCATTCGGCATGAGAATCCTCCTTGGCTCTCGTCCCGGCGGATCGTATGACGATCTGAGAGCGAGCGTCAATCCGGGCATGGCGGTCAAAGTTCGTCGGATCAGTTCTGATTCACGTACTGACCAGTGGATATACCGTCGAATCAGTGATCTGAATGCCGTGTTTTGCTCGCGTGACCGATCGGGCTTGGTTGCACAATGTCGGATCATATGACAATAATTCGGCCGACTCGACGGCGAGAAGGAGACCCGACGACGATGTCAGCACCCCAATACCGGCGCCGTGCCGCCCTGCGCCTCGGCGCGAGCGTCCTCGCCTCGGTCGTTCTCAGCGGCTGCCTCTCGGCCGGTGGCGGCGCCGTGTCCAAGGACGGCAAGGTGATCCTGCGCCTTGCGACGACACAAACCCGTGACGCGCCGGAGAATCTCGGGCTCTGGAAAATGATCGAGCGCCTTGAGCGGGACGCGCCCTGGATCACGATCGACTACATCGGTGGTCCCGAGACGATCGCCCCGAACGACGCGGCCGAGAACGTGCAGAGCGGAGCGCTCGACCTGGCGAGCGTGTCGAGCGCGTACTACACGCAGATCCTGCCCGAGGCCGAGGTGTTCGACCTGACGCCCAACGCCCCCGCTGTCGACCGGGAGTCCGGGGCGCTCGACGTCATCAACAACTGGCACGAGGAGGTCGGCCTGCGCGTACTGGGCGTGACCATCTCCGAAATGGCCTACATGCTGCACTTCGGCTCGCGCTGGACCGAGCTCGACGTCGCCGAACCCGACCTGACGGGCTGGTTGATGCGCGGCGGTCCCACCCAGCAGCCCATGCTCGAAGCGCTGGGCGCGGAGGTCGTGAACATGCCGGTCGGCGAGATCTACACGGCGATGGAGCGCGGGACGATCGACGGCTTCGCCGCTGGCAACAGCGGTATGTACGACCTCGGGATCGCCGAGCCCATCAAGGCCTCGTACATGGCGCCGTACCTGACGATCCGCTACCCGCTGCTCGTCAACCTCCAGACCTGGCACTCACTTGACGACCGCACCCGCGAGGCGCTCGACAAGGCCATGACCGAACTGGAGATCTCCCTGCCGGACATCTACCGGCCCGTGGTCGAGAACGAGTACGAGCGCTGGGCGCAGGACGGCAAGGAGCTGCTCGAACCATCGGCGGCCGACGTCGAGCGGTTCCAGTCACGTGCCCGTGACATCGGGTGGGAGCTGCTGGAAACGCGCGCTCCCCGCTCGACCGAAGTCCGCGACCTCTATGAGGCGCCATGAACTCCGCCAGGGACGGGCAGGGCAAGGCCGACCGGGTACTGCGTGCCGTGACCACCGCGAGTGCCGTGCTCGCCGGCGCCGGTCTGGTGTACATGGCGCTGGCGACGATCGCGGGGGTCGTGCTGCGGTACGTGTTCAGGGCACCGAACAGGTTCCTGTTCGAGTCGACCGAGTTCGCGCTGCCGCTCACGGTCTTCTTCGCGCTCGGCATGGTCGCGTTGTACGACCGCAACGTGCGGGTCGATCTGATCCCGCGCCGTTTCGTGCGCACCAACCACAAACTCGACGTCGCTTCGCGGTTCGTCACCGCGGCGATCGCGGGGACGTTCGGCTGGTTCGCCGTCCAGATATTCGTGCGGGACCTCGACACGGGGATCCGCATGGGTTCGACGTTCGGGCTTCCGAGATGGATTCTGACGCTCGGCCTCACGGTCGGCCTCGTCCTGTTCGCGGCCAACGAACTTCGTACCGGGCTCGAACGACTGCACGCCGGCGTCCCCGCCGGTGACGAGCGCGACGCCGGTGCGAGCGCCGAGGAGGGGCAAGCATGATCGACCTCAGTCCGACCACGTGGCTCGCGATCTTCGTGGCGGGCCTGGGAATCCTGGTCCTCCTGCGCATTCCGGTGGCCGTCGCGTTGCTCGTGGTGTCGTCCGTCGGCGCCGTCCTGCTCTACGGGTTTTCCCCTGGCATCGAGATGACCGTCGTGTCGATGGTCTCGGGACTGGCGACCTTCACCCTGACGGCCATCCCGATGTTCATTCTCATGGGCGAGCTCCTGTTCCGCTCGGGCGTTGCCTTCTCCGCGATCGGCGCGGCCGAGCGCGGGCTCGCGCGATTGCCCGGCAGGCTCGCGTTCCTTTCCGTCGGTATGGGCGCCGTGCTCGGGGTGCTCTCCGGCTCGGTGATGGCCTCGACCGCGATGCTCGCGGGCACGCTCGTACCCGAGATGGAACGCCGGGGATACTCGCGCCGCCTCGCGGTCGGCTCGGTGCTCGGCTCCGGCGGGCTCGCGATGGTGCTCCCGCCCAGCACGGTCGTCATCGTGTGGGGAGCCACGGCAGGCGTCCCGGTCGGGCCGCTGCTGATCGCGGGCATCGTTCCCGGCATCCTCATGGCACTGGGTTACGCGTTCGTGGTGGGGGCGTGGTCGGCCTTCTTCGGTGGGGCCGAACGACCTGCCGTGGTCGGCAAACGCCCGGCCCGCGCGGTCGAGGAGCGAAAGGCACCCGCCGATTCGGGAGCCCGTGCGGCTGGCACCTCCACGGCAACCCAGGCTCCGGCCGCGATTCCGAAGGGCCCGGCGGGCGCATCGGGCGGCGAGCGCGGTTCGCTGCTCAACCTGGTCGCGCTGGTCGGGATGATCGCGGGCGTGCTCGCGCTCATCCTGTTCGGGGTCGCGACGCCGACCGAGGCCGCGGCCGTCGCGGTCGGTCTGACCGCCGTGATTCTCGTCGTTCAGCGCCGGTTGACCCGCGAGGTCGTTGTCGCGGCACTCAAGCACACCCTGCTCGCGACGGGGATGGTGTTCCTCATCATCGGCGCCGCCACGATCTACGGCAGGGTGATGGCGGGAAGCGGCACCGTGACGGCCTTTGTGGACGGCGTCACCGGCATCACGGGCAATCCGACGGTGCTGCTGGTCATCATGCTCGCGATCGTGGTCATCCTCGGGCTGTTCCTTGAGTCGATCGCGATCGTGCTGCTGACGATCCCGCTGTTCATGCCGATCGTGCACATCGCAGGATTCGATCCGATCTGGTTCGGCATCCTGATGATCATCGCGATCCAGATCGGGACCGTGACACCGCCGTTCGGGATGTCGTTGTTCGTCATGCGCCAGTACGCGCCGAAGTCGATGCCGATGTCGGAGATCTACAAGGCGGCGATTCCGTTCGTCCTTTCCGACCTCGCCGTCGTCGTGTTGCTGGCATTCGCCCCCGCCATCGTGACCTCACTCCCGTCACTCGTGTGAGCCACGGACCACGCACCGCCCGAACTACCGCTGTGGAGAGTCGAAGTATGAGCGTCGAAACAGGCAAGCTGGCCTACATGACCGAGCCCGGCAAGCTCGAACTGCGGGAGTTTCCCGTTCCCGAGCCGGGGCCCGGCGCATTGGTGATGCGCACGACCCGGGCGAACGTCTGCGGCTCCGAACTGCACATCTGGAACGGCAAGCATCCCGTGAAGCGCTCCGGCGGGATCGGCCACGAGATGACCGGAGTGGTCGCGGCGCTCGGCGAAGGCACGGATCGCGACAACGCGGGCGCCCCGCTCGCGGTCGGCGACCGGATCGCCGTCGTCTACTTCCAGGCGTGCGAGCGCTGCTTTCACTGTGTGCGCGGCGAATGGAACCTGTGCGACAACGCCTACGAGCACTACGCCAAGCAACCGACCGAATGGCCCCACTTCCACACCTCGTTCGCCACGCACTACTACGCGACGGCACGGCAGCACGTCTACCGCGTGCCCGACCACGTGCCCGACTCCGTCGCGGCGGCGGCGAATTGTGCCTTGAGCCAGGTCATGTACGGCATCGATCAGGCAGGCTTCGGCCCAGGCCAGACGATTCTCATCCAGGGCGCGGGCGGGCTCGGTCTCTACGCCACCGCGGTCGCGGCGACGCGTGGCATCCGCACCATCGTCGTCGACGGCGTACCCGCGCGCCTTGAGCAGGCCCGCCGGTTCGGGGCGGACCACACGCTCGACATCAGCGCGATGCCGGATGCCGACGAGCGGCGCGCCTGGGTCCACGGCCTCACCGAACAGCACGGACCTGACGGCATGATCGAGGTGACGGGCGTGCCGGCCGCGTTCGCCGAGGGACTGTCCCTGATCAGGCGCGGCGGCACCTACCTCGTCATGGGCAACCTGTCGCCGGGCTCCGTCGTCGACTACGACCCCGGCCTCGCCACCCGCCGTGCCCTGCACGTCCTGCACGTCGACCGGTACGCGCCGTTCTATCTCAAGCGGGCGCTCGACTTTCTCGCCGAGGAGGGCGGCAAGTTCCCGTTCGACGGGCTCGTCGACGCGGAGTTCCCGCTCGAACGCATCGTCGATGCCCTCGACGCGTCGGCGCGGCGCGAGGTCACGCGCGCCTCGATCGTCGTGTCGTAGGACCGGGGCGCCGTCATCGGCTCGATGCGGGGCGCTGGTTCCCGGCAGCCGGTGACGCGTTCACGGCTGTACCTGCGCGGGCGGTGATCGGGTATCGGGTCCTGCCCGGCGTCCTCGTTCGGCACTGCCCGAGAATCTCGCGGTTTCTGGTCGGTGCGATAGCCGGGGAACCGGCGCGAACGGACATCCGGCACCGCCTGGCGGTGGCCTATCGGGTGATATCGGGCCGAATCCCGCGCGAACGGAGTTCTCGCTCCGCTTCAGCCTTGTCATGCCGCTGACCAGTGGTGAAGCTGAAGAGCGTGTACTGGAACCTGATCATGTTCGCCGCGATGGGCGCGGTCGCCGGCTGGGGTTGCGCGCTGCTGCTCCGCCGGCCGCCTCGCCCCGCGACGGTGCCCACGCCGTGGTGTGCCGCCGGCGTCGCGGCATTGTGGTCGGGCGTGGCCTGGCGATGGGCGGTGAGTGGCCTGCCCGGATGGTGGCTGCCCGTGCCACTCGCCGTGACCGCGCTGGCCGTCCCGCTGGCCTTGGCCGACCTCGGGCATCGCCGCCTTCCCGACGTACTGACGCTTCCCGCGTATCCGCTTCTGGGTGCGGCGTTGTGCGTGGCGGCGGTGACCGGTCCCGGGGAAGGGCTGGGGGCCCGTGCGGTGGCGGGCGGCGCGGTGTTCGCCGCTGCCCACTTTCTGGTGCATGCCGTCGCGCCGCACGCGCTCGGAGCGGGTGACGTGAAGTTGTCGGGCAGCCTCGGTGGCGTGCTCGGGGCGACGGGATGGCCGGCGCTTGTCGTTGCCGCCTTCGCGGCCGCGGTGGTGACGCTCGTACTGGCCTGTTCGGCGGTACTCCTTCGTGCCTGCCGGTGGCGGGGAGGAGTACCGCACGGACCGGGAATGCTCGCCGCGACGTGCCTGATCGCGGTGTTCCCAGGAGCGGGGTGGTGGTGAGTATGGGCAACTGATGGCCCGATCCGGCCTCGTGACAGGATTGGCGGTGTGTTGCGCTGGATAACCGCTGGTGAATCGCATGGTCCCGCTTTGGCGGCCATTCTCGAAGGCATGGTCGCGGGCGTCGAGATCACGACGGCCGACCTCGATGAGCAGCTCGCTCGCAGGCGGCTCGGCTTCGGCCGGAGCCCTCGGATGGGTTTCGAGAAAGACCGGATCGACATCATCGGCGGCGTGCGGCACGGGCTGACGCAAGGTGGCCCGTTCGCGGTGCAGATCGAGAACGCCGAGTGGCCCAAATGGGAAAAGGTCATGGCGGCGGATCCGGTGGATCCCGCCGAACTCGAGGGGCTGGCACGCAATGAGCCGCTCACCCGCCCCCGCCCCGGCCACGCGGACCTTCCCGGGATGCAGAAGTACGGCTTCGACGAGGCCCGGCCGGTGCTGGAGCGGGCGAGTGCACGCGAGACCGCTTCCCGGACGGCACTCGGCACGGTGGCCCGCCTGTTCCTGCGGCAGCTGCTCGGCGCCGAGATCGTCAGCCACGTCGTGTCGATCGGCGGTGCCGAGGCCCCCGAAGGACCGCTGCCGGGGCCTCGGGATCTGGCGGCCATCGACGAGAGTCCGGTGCGCGCCTTCGGAGCCGAGGCGACGGAGGCGATGGTTGCCGAGGTCGACGCGGTCCGGAAGGCAGGTGACACGGTCGGTGGCGTCATCGAGGTCATCGTCTATGGGCTGCCCCCCGGCCTCGGTTCGCATGTGAGTGGCGAACGGCGATTGGACGCCAGGCTCGCCGGGGCTCTCATGGGGGTACAGGCGATGAAGGGCGTCGAGGTCGGAGACGGGTTCACGACCGCCCGCCGGTGGGGGAGCCAGGCGCACGACGAGATCGACAGGGGCAGCGGCCCCGTGGGCGTCACCCGGCGGTCCAACAGGGCGGGTGGTCTTGAAGGCGGCATCACCAACGGCGAGCCGTTGCGGGTCAGGGTCGCGATGAAGCCGATCTCGACCGTGCCGCGCGCTCTGTCCACAGTGGATGTCGAAACGGGTGAGCCTGCCGTCGCCATCCACCAGCGTTCGGACGTGTGCGCCGTGCCGAGGGCCGGTGTCGTCCTGGAGTCGATGGTGGCACTGGTGGTCGCCGATGCCGCGCTGGAGAAGTTCGGTGGTGACTCGCTGGCCGAGTCGAAGCGCAATGCCGAGGGATATCTCGCGGGCCTCGAAGCCTGGTGGAAGAAGTAGCCGCGGTTCCAGGCTTGAATCGCGGCGGGGCGGCCGAGGCCGGAATGACCCCGGGACCGGCCGGGCGATCGCCCGGATTCGTGAGCGGGGACGGCGGCTCGGTGACCGCCGGTGGGTGATCGGATGGCGAGAGTGAGGCGGGCGATGGTGCCGTACCGGCAAGGGCTACCGTGACCTGCATGGGTACTCGCGGTCTTGTCGTCATCGTCGGACCCCCCGGCTCGGGGAAGAGCACGGTGGGGGCGTTGCTGGCGCGTCGGCTCGGGGTCGCCTACATCGATGCGGACGACGAGATCGAGGCGGCGGCCGGCTGCGCCATCGGCGAGATCTTCACCACCCACGGCGAGGCGCACTTCCGCGCGAGGGAAGAGGAGACCATCGCGGCTGGGCTGGAGGCTCACAGCGGTGTCTACGCACTCGGCGGCGGAGCCGTTCTGTCGGACGCCACTCGCAAGCTGCTGAGCGAGCACACCGTGGTGTTCCTCCATGTCGGCATGGCGGAGGGGGTCCGGCGGACCGGCATGTCCACCGCGCGCCCGCTGCTGGCGGGCGTCAATCCGCGAGCCACCTACAAAGCGCTGCTGGAGGCGAGGCTGCCGGTCTACCGCGAGGTCGCGACGATCGAGGTCGAGACCGACGGCAGGACTGCCGCCGAGGTGGTCGACGCGATCGCCGAACATCTCGCCGGGAACGTGGAAGAATCGTCGCCTGAACGGCCAGAAGAGTCCTTTGTGGAGTGAAGATGCGTTCACGGGTCCGGTTTGCCGGGCTGCTTGCCGCCGTCGCCGCGCTCGCGGCCGGATGTAGTTCCGGCCAGCCGCAGCCGACCTCGGCCGCGGGGAGCCCATCGGGAGATACCCGCTCGGCCACCGACGCGCCGCCGGAAAGCGACGCCAAGCAGGATGTCAAGGTCACCGGCTGCGAGCAGACCGCGTACACGCCGAGGGTGAATCTCGAAGTGACCAACAGCACGGGCACCGAGTACCGGTACGCCGTCACCGTGACCATCTCGAACAACGCGGGTGACGCGACGGACGCGTACTTCGTCGAGGGACGGCTGGGGCCCGGGCGAACGGTCACCGAGACGGTTCCCGGTGCCAATCCGGTCGAAGGCGACCTGACATGCTCGGTGAGTGAAGCCACGCGGCTGCCACCGCAGTGAGGACGCCGGGAAGTGGTCGCGTACCCGGGTGGGACGCGTGCGTGACGGCCGGTCGCAGCCGGCCGGTAGTGGTCAGTAGCAGGTAGTGAGGAGCAGGATGTCCGAGCCGGTTCGTATCGAGGTCAAGACCGCGCAGCCGTATGAGGTTGTGGTCGGCAGGGGCCTGCTCGGCGAACTGACCGAGATGGTCAGGGGCGCGTCGAAGGTGGCCTTGATCCACCCGCCCACCCTGACCACGACCGCCGAGGCCGTCAGAGCGGAATTGAACGAGGCCGGAGTCGACGCGCACCGGGTCGAGATCCCGGA
Source organism: Saccharomonospora sp. NPDC006951 (assembly GCA_040635515.1). Classification (GTDB taxonomy): domain Bacteria; phylum Actinomycetota; class Actinomycetes; order Mycobacteriales; family Pseudonocardiaceae; genus Prauserella_A. The sequence goes on from JBEYHY010000001.1 coordinate 265,127, forward strand.
CGCCGAGGACGGCAAGGCTCTGCGCGTGGCCGACTTCTGCTGGGACGTACTCGGCCAGATGGGTCTGGACCGCAGGGGAGTGGTGGTCGCGCTCGGTGGCGGGGCGGTCACCGATCTCGCCGGCTTCGTCGCCGGTACGTGGATGCGCGGGGTCCGGCTCGTGAACGTGCCGACCACGCTCCTCGGCATGGTCGACGCCGCGGTCGGCGGCAAGACGGGCATCAACACCGACGCGGGCAAGAACCTCGTCGGCGTCTTCCACGAGCCGAGTGCCGTGCTGGTCGACCTCGCCACACTGGAGACGTTGCCGCCCAACGAACTCGTCGCGGGCATGGCGGAGGTCGTCAAGGCAGGCTTCATCGCCGACCCGGTGATTCTCGATCTGATCGAGAACGACTCCGCGGCGGCCGTGGACACCCAGGACGACGTACTCGGTGAACTGGTGCGGCGGTCGATCAAGGTGAAGGCCGACGTCGTGTCCGCCGATCTGAGGGAATCGGATCTGCGCGAGATCCTGAACTACGGCCACACGATGGGGCACGCCATCGAACGCCGCGAACGGTACCGCTGGCGGCACGGGGCGGCCATCAGCGTGGGTCTCGTGTTCGCGGCCGAACTCGGCCGACTCGCCGGAAGGCTCGACGACGCGACCGCCGACCGGCATGGCGCGGTGCTGAAGTCGCTCGGCCTGCCGACGACCTATGACGCCGACGCGTTGCCACAGCTTCTCGACGGTATGCGGTCGGACAAGAAGAACCGCTCCGGGACCCTGCGGTTCGTGGTGCTCGACGGGCTGGCGAAACCGGGCAGGCTCGAAGGTCCGGACCCCGCGTTGCTCGCGGCCGCCTACTCCGTGATCGCCGGCGGCAGTGGACAGGGCGGGAGCGTGCTGCTGTGAAGATCCTGGTGCTCAACGGTCCCAATCTCGGCAGGCTCGGCAAACGCGAGCCCGCCGTCTACGGCGCGACCACGTTCGCCGACCTCGTTTCGCTGTGCGCCGCGACCGGCAAGGAGCTGGGCGTCGACGTCGAGGTCAGGCAGACCGATCACGAGGGCGAACTCGTGGGCTGGCTCCACGAGGCCGCCGACGAGGGGCACCCCGTCGTGCTCAACGCGGGGGCCTGGACGCATTACTCGATCGCGGTGCGAGACGCCGCGGCCCAGCTCAGTGCCCCGCTCATCGAGCTGCACATCTCCAACGTTCACAAGCGGGAAGAGTTCCGGCATCACAGCGTGCTGTCGGATGTGGCGACCGGGCTGATCGTCGGCCTCGGGGTCGAGGGTTACCCGCTCGCGCTGCGCTGGCTGGCCGGGAAGGGCCGCTGAGCGCCCGGCCGAGTTCGCCCGGCACGCATCGCGGCCAAAGGCGCGCCGGATCGGCGGTCGCCCCTGCCGGGCGAGTCCACTGTGGTCATCCGGAAAGTGTTGTGTGTCAGGGGTTTCCCGGCATCCTGATGGTCTCGGCGAGTGTGCCGGTGAGCAGGCGCCTGCGCGGAGGAAGGCGGTCCCCGGCCGGGGCCGCCGCGCCAGCCGCGGAGCCGCGCGACCCCGCGAATCGGTGGCAGAATCGGTGGCCGGGGCCCGACCTCGCGAGGTATGCACCCGTTCGGGTGAGGTGGTTTCGTAGACTGTTTCTGGTCTCGGCCGGGTTACCGTCTCCCGGTAGCGGAGGGATGGAGGTTGGCCGCCAGCATGCGCACCCGGCACTATCGCGCGCGTATCGTCGCCGGCGCGCTCGCCATGGCGAGCGCTCTGGCCGCGGGAGCGTGCACGGCCGGTAGCGCACACCCCCAGGCCCAAGGTGCCCAGCCGGACATCGGAGCCGGTGGTGAGCAGGAGGCCCCCGCCCCGCCGCCGAAGCCGTTGTCCACCGACAACCAGCGCGCCAGTGCCGGTGTGGTCGCGAAGGGTGGCGCCGACGCGGTCTACAACTACGGGCCGACGGTGATGATGGACGGCGGCCGGACCAGGATGTGGTGGTGCAGCCAGTACGGCAGTGCGCCGCCGCCGGGTGACGACATCCTGTACGCGGAGGCCGACACCCCGGATGGCCCGTTCGCGGGACCGGGCGGTGGCATTCCGAAAGCCGTGTTCTCCGGCAATCCGGGGCGCTTCGACGCGGTGCACACGTGCGATCCGTCCGTGATCCGCGTCGACGGCACCTACTACATGTACTACACGGGGGCGGCCGGCGATCACGCTCTCGGCAACGCGATCGGCCTTGCCACGAGCACGGACGGCCAGAACTGGACCCGCCCTTCGGAAGAGCCCGTCATCAAGCCGGCCCACGACGAGCACAGGGACAACACCTACGGGGCCGGGCAGCCTGCCGCCGTCTATCTCGATGGCTGGTTCTACGTGATGTTCACGGACACGACCGGCCGCGCCGCGGGGTGGAACGGCGCGGGACAGTTCTTGTTGCGAGCGAAGGATCCGACCTTCTCGGCCGGTGTCGAATCACTGAGCCCCACCGGGTTCACCCGCGTGGCCGACACCGAGACCGTGCGCACCAACTCCCTCGTCGACGCGTTCAGCGCCGATCTGATGTGGGTCGATGCGCTCGCCGCTTTCGCGATCGCCCATCAGACCGAGCACGGCACGACGATCACGTTCTGGAACAGGGACTTCACCGCGACGCCGTACGAACCGGTGCTCATCCCCGACGAGTGGCAGGAAGGCCCGGGTCTGGTCCGGCAGCCCGACGGGCACGCGCCCATCTCCGAAACGGAACCGTGCGCGAGGGTGCCACTGGACGTCATCCACGCGACCGTGATCGGCAAGGCGAAGGCGCCGACCGGGCTGCGGCATTTCGGGCTCGACGTGTACGGCGTCGACGCCTGTTCGGACCCCGAACAGGCGCTGGCCGTGCTGGACGGTTTCGCCATGCCCTCGCCGGTGCGGACGATGGATGTCGTCGCGGGAGGCAAGATCGTCAGGGTGGACCGCCGTTCCGTCGCGGAGGAACTCGCCGTGCACGTACTCGACGAGCGGTTGCCGGTGCTGGACGCGCTGCCGGTGACGGCCCATCTCGAACCGGGAGCGCGGGCGGTTGCCGCGCCGGGGCTGGGAACGGCGTTCGTCCTGGACGACCGGTTGTGGCCGGTGACCTCCACCGAGGCCGCCGCCCGCAACGATTCCGAGGTGGAACCGGTCAGCCGCGGCGATTGGGAGGCCTATCCGGCGGGGCCGACGCTGGGTGTGCGGCCCTGAGCCGGTGGGAACCGGAGCGGCGGCGGACTAACTCGCCGGGCCGACCTTCGGGGTGCGGCGGCTCATCGTGCGCCCGAGCCGCTTCCCGGACGGCGCACCGCCGTCGGTGCCGTCGGTGCCGTCGGTGCCGTTGGTGCCGTCGTCAGTGTCCTGGTCCTCGGCATCCTCGAAGTGCTCCACGTGCGTTACGTCATCAGCGTCTTCGGGGTGCGGCCCGCCGCGGGCGTTGAGTTTCCCGCCGACGAACATGCCGAGGCCCGCGGGGATCAGCACGAGCAGCGCGGTGAACGCCGCGCCGCCGGTGAGCGCGGAACCCAGTTCGCTGACCCCGGTCTGATCGACGAAGACGCCGCGTCCGATCACGCTGAGCACGGCGGAGACGGGCCCCGCGACGAGCGCGGCGATGAACCAGGTACGGCCGGGTTCGCGAAGGCCGAGCCAGGCATCCAGTGCGCTCCACAGCGCCGCGGCACCCACGAGCAGCGCGAGGACGACGGCGGTGACGAAAGTGACCTCGGTCGGCTGAAAGACGGCGATCTTCGCGAGCGCGACGGTCGCGGCGGCATGAAGTACGGCCATGCCGGATCCGCGTACTACCCAGTGCGGCATCGCCCTACTGTAGACCTGCGAGGCCGTTGTGGAAGCCCCTTGCGCGAGGCTCGTCCCGCCACGCTGATGCCCCGGAGCGCCCGTGCTCCCGTGTGGCGCTCCGAATCCGCCGGTCGGCTTGAGGAGGCGCCGCGTTCCCGCAGCGTGGCCGCCAGTACAATGGAGCGCCGGTATGGCGGTCACCAATCGCGGTGGCCCGTAGCGAGTACAAGCTCGTCGTGTGGAGGAAGCTCCGGGTTCCTCGGCCCGAGCACCACCAAGGATCCGTGGCCGTCGACTACGCGGCCGACCCGACACAGGAGAACTCACTGCAGTGGCCACCACCAACGACCTGAAGAACGGCCTGGTCCTCAACCTCGACGGCCAGCTGTGGTCCGTCGTGAACTTCCAGCACGTCAAGCCGGGCAAGGGCGGGGCGTTCGTGCGGACGACGCTCAAGCACGTGCTCTCCGGCAAGGTGGTGGACAAGACCTTCAACGCCGGTACGAAGGTCGAGACCGCGACCGTCGACCGCAGGCAGATGACCTACCTGTACAACGACGGCAGCGACTTCGTGTTCATGGACTCCGATACGTTCGACCAGATCAACGTCGGTGCCGAGATCGTCGGTGACGGCGCCGGATACCTGCTGGAGAACACCGACGTCCAGGTCGCCGTGCACGAGGGTGTTCCGCTGTACGTCGAGCTGCCCACGTCGATCGAGCTCGTCATCAAGCACACCGACCCGGGCCTGCAGGGCGACCGGTCCACCGGTGGCACCAAGCCCGCGACGCTGGAGACGGGAGCCGAGATCCAGGTGCCGCTGTTCGTGAGCAGTGGCGAGAAGGTCAAGGTCGACACCCGCGACGGCCGCTACCTCGGCCGGGCGTGAGAACGTCGGTGGACGCGCCAGCACCTCGCCGCGGCGGCTCGACGAGCCGCCGCGCTTCCCGCCGTCGTGCGGTGGAATTCCTCTACGAGGCCGCGCAGCGCTCGGTCACCCCGATCGAATTGCTGCGGGAACGAGTCGGCTCGCCCGCCGTCGAGCCGGTGAGCGACTACACGATCACCCTGATCGAGGGCGTCAGCCCGCAGCTGGAGCGCGTTGACGAACTGCTCGCCGAGCATTCGCAAGGCTGGACGCTGAGCCGGATGCCGCCGGTGGATCTCGCGATTCTGCGCATCGGCGTCTACGAAATACTGTGGGCACAGGACGTGCCGGACCCCGTCGCCATCGACGAGGCGGTGGGGCTCGCGAAGGAACTCTCCACCGACGATTCACCCCGGTTCGTCAACGGGGTGCTCGGCAGGATCGGCAACATCGCCGACCGGCTGCGCGCTGTTCTGTAGCTCTCGTTGTTCTTTTCGTCACGATCGACCGCCGCCGGGTCGTGAGTGGGCAGCCACTCACGACCGCGTGGCGGCGATCAGTCCTCCTTGGCCGGTCGGGCTTCCGGCGGCAGCACGCCCCAGTCGATGAGCTGCTCGGTGAGCTCACCTGGGGTCATGTCGTAGATGATCGCCAGCGAACGCAGGTCCTCGGTGCGGATGGAGAGCACCTTGCCGTTGTAGTCGCCTCGCTGGCTCTGGATGGTCGCCGCGTAGCGCGCGAGCGGACCCACCTTCTCGGCGGGCAGTTGCTGGAGCCGTTCGAGATTGATCACAATTTTCGTGGCGGGCTCGGCTCCCGAGGGCACCCGGCCCTCCGGCAGCAGCTCGACCACGGGGACACCGTAGAAATCGGCGAGCTCGGCCAGCTTCTGAACGGTGACCGCACGGTCGCCCCGCTCGTAGGAGCCGACGACGACGGCCTTCCAGCGGCCGCCGGACTTCTGCTCGACCCCGTGCAGGGAAAGACCCTGTTGCTGGCGGATTCCGCGGAGCTTGGCCCCGAGCGCCTTGGCGTAATCGCCCATTTGGTGGTTCTCCGTTTCCTCGCCCCGATGCGGCCCGGATGACCGACAGGGAATTCCTGAGTCGAATACTCAGAGTAATGGTTACTCGTTGTCGTCACCAGGTCAAGCAGATCATCACTGGGCGGAGTGACCCGCCAGGATCGCACCACCCGTAAGGCTTAGCCCCGTGACCTGCTACGGTCGGTGCGGTTCCCCGCGTAGACCTGGGGTGCCGACATCCTTTAAGGACCCGTCCCGTGAGGCGGGGAAGGAGGTCTTCGTGGCGCCACGTCCACGTGGCGCGACGGATTCGGCCGCTGAGCGCGAGCTGCTCTCGGCCGGCGACGTCGCGCGAACCATCGCCCGAATGGCCCATCAGGTCATCGAAAAGACCGCGCTGGGTGCCGGGGACGAGACTCCACCCGTGTTGCTGGGGATCCCGACCAGAGGCACGCCGCTCGCCCGCAGACTGGCCGCGAGGATCGGTGAGTTCGCCGGAATAGCCGTGCCCACCGGTGCGCTCGACATCACGTTGTACAGAGACGATCTGCGCAGGAAGCCGACGAGGCCGCTGGAGCAGACCCGGATTCCCGACGGCGGCATCGAGGACAGGGTCGTGATCCTCGTCGACGACGTGCTCTTCTCCGGCCGCACGATCCGCGCGGCCCTGGATGCCCTTCGCGACAACGGACGGCCGAGGTCGGTCCAGCTCGCGGTCCTGGTGGACAGGGGGCATCGCGAGCTGCCGATCAGGGCCGACTACGTGGGCAAGAACGTGCCCACCTCGCGATCGGAGGACGTGTCGGTGCTGCTGGCCGAGGTCGACGACCGCGACGCGGTGCTGCTGAGCGGGCCACGGCGGGAGGGCGAGTGATGAGGCACCTGCTGACCACCGACGGCCTGAGCGCCGAGACCGCCACCGCGATACTCGACACCGCCGACGAGCTCAAGCGCACCCTGCTCGGCAGGGAGGTGCGCAAACTGCCGACGCTGCGCGGCAGGACCGTCATCACGATGTTCTACGAGAACTCCACCCGCACCAGGGTCTCGTTCGAGATCGCGGGGAAGTGGATGAGCGCCGACGTGATCAACGTCTCGGCGAGCGGTTCCTCGGTCGGCAAGGGCGAATCCCTGCGCGACACCGCTCTGACGCTGTCCGCGGCCGGTGCCGACTGCGTGATCGTCAGGCATCCCGCGACGGGCGCCGCGCACCGGCTCGCCGGCTGGCTCGACACGGCGGGCACGGCGGTCGTCAACGCGGGCGACGGCACGCACGAGCACCCGACGCAGGCGCTGCTCGACGCGGCGACGTTGCGGGAACGGCTCGGCACTCTGGAAGGCAGGAGGGTCGCGATCGTCGGCGACGTGCTGCACAGCAGGGTCGCGAGGTCCAATGTGCACCTGCTGGCCGCGCTCGGCGCCGAGGTGGTTCTCGTGGCCCCGCCGACCCTGCTGCCGGTCGGGGTGAGGGCGTGGCCGGTGACCGTCTCGCACGAGCTGGACGCCGAGCTGCCCGCCGTCGACGCGGTGATGATGCTCAGGGTGCAGGCCGAACGCATGCACGGCGGGTTTTTTCCTTCCGCGCGCGAGTACTCCATCGCGTACGGACTCAACGAGAAGCGAGCGAAACTGCTGCCGGAGGACGCCGTGGTGCTGCACCCCGGCCCGATGCTGCGCGGGATGGAGATCGGCTCCGCCGTCGCCGATTCGCCGCGATCGGCGATCACCGAACAGGTGCGCAACGGGGTGCATGTCCGGATGGCCGTGCTGTACCACCTGCTCGCCGGGCAGGCGGGCGAGCAGGACGGGCGCGACGGGCACAGCGAGGAGGGCAAGTGAACGAGGTCGTCATCAGGGGTGCCCTTCGCTACGGCGAGGGCGATCCGGTCGACGTGCTGATCGCCGACGGCGTCATCGCCGCGATCGGAGCGCCGGGCTCGATCGACGCCGGTGACGCGGCCGAGGTGATCGACGCCGATGGCATGGTGCTGCTGCCCGGCTTCGTCGACCTGCACACTCACCTGCGGGAACCGGGCAGGGAGGACACCGAGACGATCGAAAGCGGCTCCGCCGCGGCTGCCCTCGGCGGGTACACGGCGGTCTTCGCCATGGCCAACACCGATCCGGTCGCCGACAACGCGGTCGTGGTCGAACACGTGTGGCGAAGGGGAAGGGAAACCGGGCTCGTCGACGTACACCCGGTCGGCGCGGTGACCGTGGGACTCGCGGGAGAGCGGCTCGCCGAGATGGGCACCATGGCGGCGTCCGAGGCCGGGGTGCGCGTGTTCTCCGACGACGGCCACTGTGTCGCCGATCCGCTGCTGATGCGCAGGGCACTGGAGTACTCGACGGCGCTGGGTGTCGTGGTGGCCCAGCACGCGGAGGAGCCGAGGCTGACCGGCGGCGCGCAGGCCCACGAGGGCGAGCGCGCGGCCAGGCTCGGTTACGCGGGCTGGCCCGCTTCGGCCGAGGAGTCGATCGTGGCGCGCGACTGCGTGCTGGCCAGGCACGCCGGAGCGAGGCTGCACGTGTGTCACGTCTCGACGACGGGAACCGTGGACGTCCTCGGGTGGGCGAAGGAGCTCGGTATAGCCGTGTCGGCCGAGGTGACGCCGCACCATCTGCTGCTGACCGACGAGCGGCTCGCGACCTTCGACCCCGTCAACAAGGTGAACCCGCCGCTTCGCGCGGAAGCCGACGCCGAGCGCATGCGCCGGGCGCTGGCCGAGGGGGTCATCGACTGTGTGGCCACCGACCACGCGCCGCACGCGGAGCAGGACAAGGACTGCGAATGGGCCGCGGCCCGGCCCGGCATGCTCGGCCTGCAGACGGCACTGTCGATCGTGGTGGCGACGATGGTGCGCACAGGATTGCTCGACTGGCGCGGCGTGGCGAGGGTCATGAGCGAACGACCGGCCGAGATCGCGGGCCTTCCCGATCAGGGAAGGCCCCTTGAGGTCGGCGAGCCTGCCAACCTCACGCTGGTCGACCCGGACACCGAGTGGACGGTGAACGGGCGGGAGCTGGCGAGTATCTCGGCCAACACTCCGTATGAGGGGATGCGATTGCCCGCCGTGGTGAGCGCCACGCTGCTGCGTGGGCGGATCACGGCGCGCGAAGGGAAGATTGGGTAATGGAGAGGCTTCTGCTTTCGCTGCTGGTCGTGGCGTTTTTCGCGCTGGCGGTCTACGGCATGTGGAAGGGCTGGCGACGCCAGGCCATCGCGCAGAGCGTGCGTATCCCGCCGTTCCCCGAGGTGCCGGAGGTCAGCGGCGAACCGGTGCTCACCGCAAAGGGCCTTTACGTGGCGACGACCAACGCGGGGCACTGGCAGCAACGCGTCGTCACCAGGGGAGTCGGCATGCGGGGGCCTGCCGAACTGCGGTTGTTCGACGACGGTGTCGAGGTGGATCGCGCCGGTGCGAAGGGATTCTGGATTCCCCGGGAGTCCATTGTGGAAGTGAAGACCGCGAAAGGGATGGCTGGCAAGGTCATGGGCACGGACAGCCTGCTCGTGTTGACGTGGCGGCTCGACGATGTCGAGCTGGACACCGGATTCCGGGGCGACGACCTCGGTGAGTATCCACAGTGGATCGACGAGGTCAAGGGAGGTGCTCAGGTATGAGCGGCACCAGGACACCGGCGGCGCTCGTGCTTGAGGACGGCAGGGTCTTCCACGGAGCCGCATACGGTGCGAGGGGAGCTTCGCTCGGCGAAGCCGTTTTCTGCACCGGCATGACCGGCTATCAGGAGACGCTGACGGACCCCTCGTACCGCAAGCAGATCGTGGTGCAGACGGCGCCGCAGATCGGCAACACCGGCTGGAACGACGAGGACGACGAGTCCTCCCGCATCTGGGTCGCGGGCTACGTCGTGCGCGATCCGGCGAGGACGCCCTCGAACTGGAGGGCGACCCGCTCGCTCGACGACGAACTGCGCGAGCAGGACATCGTCGGTATCGCCGAGGTCGACACCCGCACGCTGACCCGGCACCTGAGGGAGCACGGGGCGATGCGCGCCGGGGTGTTCTCCGGCGACGCGCTCGCGCCGGTCGAGGAGATGCTGGACACCGTGCTGGCGAGCCCCGCCATGAAGGGGGCCGATCTCGCGGGCGAGGTGACCACGAGCAAGCCGTACGTCGTCCCCGCCGAAGGGCAGCGGCTGTACCGGGTGGCCGCGCTCGATCTCGGCATCAAGTCCAACACCCCGAGGCAGCTGGCCAAGCGGGGTATCGAGGTTCACGTCCTGCCTGCGACGAGCAGCATGGACGACGTGCTGGCCGTCGAGCCGGACGGCGTGTTCCTCTCCAACGGGCCGGGTGACCCCGAGACCCAGCGGCACGCGATCGAACTGACCTCGGCCACGCTCGGCAGAGAGATCCCGCTGTTCGGCATCTGCTTCGGCAACCAGATCCTCGGCAGGGCGCTCGGTCTCGGCACCTACAAGATGCGCTTCGGCCACAGGGGGATCAACGTTCCCGTGCTCGACACGGCGACCGGCAGGGTCGCCATCACCGCGCAGAACCACGGCTTCGCGCTGGAGGGCGAACCCGGCCAGCGGTTCGAGTCGCCGTTCGGTACCGCCGTGGTGAGTCACTACTGCGCCAACGACGGCACCGTCGAGGGCCTGCGCTGCCAGGACGTGCCCGCCTTTTCCGTGCAGTACCACCCCGAAGCCGCGGCGGGCCCGCACGACGCCAACCCGCTCTTCGACGAGTTCGTCAGCTTGATGGAGACGAAGAATGCCTAAACGCAGCGACATCGAGCACGTTCTCGTCATCGGTTCCGGCCCGATCGTCATCGGCCAGGCCGCCGAGTTCGACTACTCCGGAACCCAGGCGTGCCGGGTGCTCAAGGAGGAGGGACTTCGCGTCAGCCTGGTCAACTCCAACCCGGCGACGATCATGACCGATCCCGAGTTCGCCGACGCGACCTACATCGAGCCGGTGACGCCGGAGTTCGTCGAGAAGGTCATCGCGCAGGAGCGGCCGGACGCGGTGCTGGCCACCCTCGGCGGGCAGACGGCGCTGAACTGCGCGGTCGCCCTGCACGAGCGGGGAGTGCTCGAAAAGTACGGTGTCGAGCTGATCGGCGCCGACATCGACGCGATCCAGCGTGGCGAGGACAGGCAGAAGTTCAAGGACATCGTGCGCACCGTCGGCGGCGACGTGCCGCGCAGCGCGGTGTGCCACTCGATGGCCGAGGTCAGGGCCACCGTCGCCGAGGTGGGCCTTCCCGTCGTCATCCGGCCTTCCTTCACGATGGGCGGGCTGGGCTCCGGCATGGCCCACACCGACGAGGAACTGGAGCGGCTGGCTTCCCTGGGGCTGGAGGAGAGCCCGGTCACCGAGGTGCTCGTCGAGGAGAGCGTGCTCGGCTGGAAGGAATACGAGCTCGAACTGATGCGCGACCGGCACGACAACGTGGTGGTCGTCTGCTCGATCGAGAACGTCGACGCGATGGGTGTGCACACCGGCGACTCGGTCACGGTCGCTCCCGCGATGACCCTGACCGATCGCGAGTACCAGCACATGCGCGACGTCGGCATCGACGTGCTGCGCGAGGTCGGCGTCGACACGGGTGGCTGCAACATCCAGTTCGCCGTCAACCCCGCCGACGGCAGGCTCGTCGTGATCGAGATGAACCCCAGGGTGTCGCGGTCCTCGGCGCTGGCTTCGAAGGCGACCGGGTTCCCCATCGCCAAGATCGCCGCGAAGCTCGCCATCGGCTACACGCTCGACGAGATCAGCAACGACATCACCGGCGAGACCCCGGCCAGCTTCGAGCCGACGCTGGACTACGTCGTCGTGAAGGTGCCGAGGTTCGCCTTCGAGAAGTTCGCCGGAGCCGACCCGAGCCTCACCACGACGATGAAGAGCGTCGGCGAGGCCATGTCACTCGGCCGCAGCTTCCCCGAGGCGCTCGGCAAGGCGCTGCGCTCCGCCGAGACGAAGGCCGTCGGTTTCTGGACCCGCGAGGATCCCGAGGGCGCGACGCTGGAATCGACGCTCGCCGAACTGCGCACCCCGCACGACGGCAGGCTTTACGCCATCGAGCGGGCGCTGCGCCTCGGCGCCACCGTCGAGCAGGTACACGAGGCCAGCGGCGTCGATCCGTGGTTCATCGACCAGATCGCACTCATCGGCGAGGTCGGCGCCGAGGTGCGGGAATCGCCGGTACTGGATGCGTCGCTGCTGCGCAGGGCCAAGCGCACCGGCCTTTCGGACCGGCAGATCGCGTCGCTGCGGCCGGAACTCGCCGGTGAGGACGGGGTGCGGACCCTGCGCCACCGGCTCGGCGTGCACCCGGTCTTCAAGACGGTCGACACGTGCGCTGCCGAGTTCGAGGCCCGCACGCCGTATCACTACTCGGCCTACGAACTGGATCCCGCGGCCGAATCGGAGGTCGCGGCCCAGCCCGAGAAGCCGAAGGTGCTGATCCTCGGTTCGGGACCCAACCGCATCGGGCAGGGCATCGAGTTCGACTACTCGTGCGTGCACGCCGCGCTCGCCCTTCGCGAGGCGGGGTTCGAGGCGGTGATGGTCAACTGCAACCCGGAGACCGTCTCCACCGACTACGACACCTCCGACCGGCTGTACTTCGAGCCGCTGACCTTCGAGGACGTACTGGAGGTCGTGCACGCGGAGCAGCAGTCGGGCACGGTCGCCGGTGTCATCGTGCAACTCGGCGGGCAGACCCCGCTCGGGCTTGCCCAGCGCCTCGCCGACGCGGGCGTGCCTGTGGTCGGCACGCCCCCGCAGGCCATCCACCTCGCCGAGGACAGGGGCGCCTTCGGTGACGTGCTCACCGAGGCCGGTCTTCCCGCTCCCCGTTACGGCACGGCGACCTCGTTCGAGGGCGCCAAGCGCATCGCCGACGAGATCGGCTACCCGGTGCTGGTCAGGCCGTCGTACGTACTCGGCGGGCGTGGCATGGAGATCGTCTACGACGAGGCGTCGCTTGCCGGGTACATCCGGCGGGCCACCGAGGTCACGCCGGAACATCCGGTGCTGGTGGACCGGTTCCTCGACGACGCCATCGAGATCGACGTCGACGCGTTGTTCGACGGCGACGAGTTGTTCCTCGGCGGCGTCATGGAACACATCGAGGAGGCCGGTATCCACTCCGGCGACTCGGCGTGCGCGCTGCCGCCCATCACGCTCGGCCGCACCGATCTCGACGAGGTGCGCCGCTGCACGGAGGCGATCGCGCGCGGAGTAGGGGTGCGCGGCCTGCTCAACGTTCAGTACGCGCTCAAGGACGACGTGCTGTACGTGCTGGAGGCGAACCCGAGGGCCTCGCGCACGGTGCCGTTCGTGTCGAAGGCGACCGCGGTCCCGCTGGCCAAGGCCGCCGCGCTGATCATGACCGGTTCGTCGGTGAAGGATCTGCGGGAGCGAGGCGTACTGCCCGCCGAGGGCGACGGGGGACACCTTCCCGTCGACGCGCCTGTCGCGGTCAAGGAGGCGGTGCTCCCGTTCCACCGGTTCCGCACCCCGGAGGGGCAGGGCGTCGACTCGTTGCTCGGCCCCGAGATGAAGTCGACCGGCGAGGTCATGGGTGTCGACGTGTCCTTCGGGAAGGCGTTCGCCAAGTCGCAGGCCGGTGCCTACGGTTCGCTGCCGACAAAGGGCAAGGTCTTCGTCTCGGTCGCCAACCGCGACAAGCGTTCGCTCGTCTTCCCCGTCAAGCGGCTCGCCGATCTCGGGTTCGAGGTGCTGGCGACGTCGGGTACCGCGGAAGTGTTGCGGCGCAACGGAGTTCCGTGCACCGAGGTGCGCAAGCACTACCAGGGCAGTGGTGAGGCCGAACCCAACATCGTCGAGGTCATCCTCGACGGCGGCGTCGACATGGTGATCAACACGCCGTACGGCAACAGCGGTCCCCGTATCGACGGCTACGAGATCAGGACGGCCGCCGTGTCGAGGGGTATTCCCTGTGTCACGACGGTGCAGGGCGCGGCGGCCGCCGTGCACGGCATCGAGGCACTCATCAGGGGCGACATCGGGGTGCGGTCACTGCAGGACCTGCAGGCGGCGCTGCGGGCACAGGCATGACGGTTCCGTTCGGGCGGCGGCTCGCGTCGGCGGTCGCCGAACGCGGGCCGCTGTGCGCGGGGATCGATCCCCACCCCGGCCTGCTCTCGGCGTGGGGACTCACGGCCGACGCGGCGGGGCTGGAGCGGTTCGCGCTGTCGGCTACGGAGGTGCTCGCCCAGCACGTGGCCGTGCTCAAGCCGCAGTCGGCGTTTTTCGAGGCGTACGGCTCGGCCGGGATCGCGGTGCTGGAGCGGGTGCTGGTGCTCGCGAGGCAAGCGGGGGCGCTGGTGCTGCTCGACGTCAAGCGAGGTGACATCGGCTCGACGATGGCCGCGTACACCTCGGCGTATCTGACCGACGCCGCGCCACTGGCCGCCGACGCCATCACGGTGTCGCCGTACCTGGGCTTCGGCGCGCTGGAACCGGCGCTCGCCGCGGCTCAGGCGAGTGGCAGGGGACTGTTCGTGCTGGCTCGCACCTCGAATCCCGAAGGGGGACAGGTGCAGGGCGTGCTCACCTCGGGGAGGTCCGTCGCGCAGGCGATGGTGGACGAGGCCGCGGCACGCAACGAGGGCGCGGAGCCGCTCGGCAGCGTCGGCGTCGTCGTGGGCGCCACCATCCGGCCGGGCGAACTCGATCTCAGCGCGCTCAACGGTCCCGTCCTGGCGCCGGGCTTCGGCGCGCAGGGTGCGACGGCCGAGGATCTGGCGAGGGTGTTCGGTCCCGACACGGCGTGCGTGCTTCCCGCGTCCTCGCGCGATCTGCTCAAGCACGGTCCCGGCCCGGCGGGGTTGCGCGAGGCCGTCCTACGCGCCAAGGAAACGGTGGCGGCGCTGACGCACTGAGAGCGCGGGTAGTGCGGACTATTGCGCGGGTTGTTTGAACGGCGCCAGCGCCGCGTTGCCACCCGAGACGTGCGCGGCCTCCTCGTGCAGCGTCCTTGAGCACCTGGCGAGCAGGTCGAGCAGCGTCGCGCGTTCCGTTTCGGTGAACGTCTCGCCGAGTTTGCGCTCGATGGCAACGGCGGCGGCATCGGCCTGCCGCAGGGTCGCCCAGCCCGGATCGGTGAGCTCGATCTGCCGCGCGTTGAGATGGTAGGGGTCCCGCGCCCTGCTGATGAGCCCCTTCGCCTCAAGGTTGGCCAGCGTGGTGGCCATGGTCTGCGGCGTGACGAGCGCGAGGCGGGCCAGCGCGGCCGCTGACACGCCGGGGTGCATGGCCGCGGTCGCCAGCGCCGAGTACTGCGGCACCGTGAGTCCGGAGGGCTTCAGCGCGGCGTGTTTGAGCGCCATCAATTCCTGCTCGACGCGCTTCACGTGGTGCCCGACCCGCTCGTGCGCCGGCATGGATGTCGCTGGGGTCGCCGGTGGCTTTCTCGTCACACTCGAATTTTACCGATGACCAGCAGACTGCTGAATGACAGAGTTCTTATCTTCGTCTGTCTACTGGCGGAAGGTGTGGTCGAGGTGGGATTGAGAAGGCGGGCGGTTTCCGGTGCTCAGCGCACATCGGATGAACAAGACGAATCCGGCGGGGGGACACCGGGAAGCAGCAGACGGACATTCCTGGCTCGCGGCGCCGCGGCGGGCGCGGGGCTGGCCGGAGCCACGATGCTCAGGACGGTGAGCCCCGCACCCGCCGCCGCGAGCCAGGCGCCGCCTCCGCCACCGCCGACGAGGCGGCTGACGCTGAGCGTCAACGGCAGGGTGCGCACCCTCGACCTCGACGTGCGCGCGAGCCTGCTGGACGCGCTCCGCGACCGGATCGGCCTCACCGGCACCAAGAAGGGCTGCGATCAGGGCGCCTGCGGCGCCTGCACCGTGCTCGTCGACGGACGCCGGACGCTGTCCTGCCTGACGATCGCGGCCAGGTACGAAGGCGCGGAGGTCACAACGGTGGAGGGCCTGGAAAGGCTCGGCGGCCGGGACGGCCTGCATCCCGTGCAGCGCGCCTTCCTCGACCACGACGGTTTCCAGTGCGGGTTCTGCACCTCCGGCCAGATCATGTCGGCGGCAGGGCTGCTCACCGAACGACCCGGCGTGCCGGACGAGGACATCGCGGAGGAGATGAGCGGCAACCTGTGCCGCTGCGCCGCCTACCCCAGCATCAACGCCGCGGTCCGTGCCGCGCGAGGAGGGAAGTGACCGTGGAGACCTTCCACCTCGACCGGCCGAGGTCGGTCGCCGAAACCGTCCGGATCCTGCACCGCGAGAAAGACGCGACGGTCATCGCGGGCGGCACCGACCTCGTCACGTTGCTCAGGGACGGGGTGGCGGCACCTGGCCGCCTCGTCGACGTCTCCCAGCTCGGCCTCGACCGGATCGCGTGGCGCCGCGACGGTGGCGTCCGCATCGGCGCGCTGTCCTCCAACGCGGTGACCGACAGCAGGCTCGCTCGCGAATACCCGGTGGTCACCGAGGCGCTGCGCGCCGGTGCCTCCCCGCAGATCAGGGGCATGGCCACCTTCGGAGGCAACCTTCTGCAACGCACCAGGTGCCGCTACTTCCGGCTGCCCGAATTCGCCTGCAACAAGAGGGCACCAGGCAGCGGCTGCTCGGCGATCGACGGCGACGGGGCCGGCCAGGCCATCTTCGGCACCTCGTCCTCGTGCACGGCGGTGCATCCCTCGGACCTCGCCGTGGCGCTGCGAGCCGTCGACGCCGTCGTGATCGCCCACAGCCACCGGGGGAGCCGCGAGATTCCCCTCGACGAGTTCCACCTGCTGCCCGGCGACACCCCGCACCGGGAGAGCACCCTGCGCCCCGACGAGCTCATCACCGCCATCGACCTGCCGGCCCGGGCTCACAGCCGGCACTCGCACTACCTCAAGTTCAGGGACAGGGCCTCGTTCGCGTTCGCGCTCAGCTCGGCCGCCGTCGCGCTCGAGCTGAGAGCGGGAACCGTGCGCGAGGCGAGGATCGTGCTCGGCGGCGTCGCTCCCGCCCCGTGGCGTGCCGTCGCCGCCGAACGCGCACTGACCGGCGGCAGGCTCACTCCCGCCGCGATCACGGCGGCGGCCGATGCCGCGACGGAAGGTGCCACGCCAGGCAAGGACAACGGATACAAGGTCGAACTGGTGCGCAGGGTCGTGCGCAGGGCACTGACGGAATTGGGGGAGCGCTGATGCGCGGCGATCCGATCGGAGCTCCGCTGCCAAGGGTCGAGGGCAGGGACAAGGTCACGGGAAAGGCGGTGTACACCGCCGACGTGCGGCAGCAGGGCGTCGCGCACGCGGTACTCGTCACGAGCGCCATCTCGTCGGGAAGGGTGCGCGGCATCGACACCAGGCCTGCGCTGGACGCGCCAGGCGTGCTCGCCGTCATCACCCATCGCAACCGGCCCGAGTGGAAAGGAGTCCCCACGATCCCCTATCTGGCCGAGAGCAGGCTTCCGCTCACCGACGACGTGATCCACTTCGGCAACCAGTGCATCGGCGTCGTCGTGGCCGAGACCAGGCAGCAGGCCGAGTACGCCGCGGGCCTCGTGCGCGTCGACTACGAGCGGAGGCGGCCGGTTCCCGGCCTCGACGCGGGACTTGCCGATGCCTACGTGCCGGAAGGTCCCTACGCCGACCGGTTTCCCGTGCACTACGAGCGAGGCTCGGTCGCGACGAGAACCCCGGTGACCGTCGAGGCCGGGTACCGCACCTCGGCGTTGTCGCACGCGCCGATGGAACCCTCCGTCACGCTCGCGAGGTGGGAGAGCGGCACGCTGATCGTGCACGACTCGACCCAGTCTGTCGTCGCGCACCGGCCGGTGATCGCGACGGCCTTCGGGCTGCCCGAAAGCAGCGTCAGGCTGATCTCGTCGCTCGTGGGCGGCGGCTTCGGCAACAAGTCCTACCTGTGGGCGCACACCCTGCTGGCTCCGCTCGCGTCGATGATGGTGCACCGCCCGGTACGGCTGGTGCTGACGCGCAAGCAGGTTTTCACGGGCACGGGGCACATGCCGGAACTGGTGCACCGCGTCCGCCTCGGCGCGGACGAGGCGGGGAAACTACTGGTGATCGAACATCACACCGTCAACCCCACCTCGCCGACCGACGACAGGGCCGAACCGGCGATCCAGTCGACGCCCGCGCTGTACGCGGTGCCGAACCTGCTGGCGACGGCAAAAGTCACCAAGGTCAACGTCGGCACGTCGGGAGCCATGCGGACGCCGGGCGACACGCCTGGCCAGTTCGCGACGGAGTGCGCCATGGACGAACTGGCATACCGCGTCGGAATCGATCCGGTCGAACTGCGTAGGCGCAACATCTCCTCGGATGCGCACCCGCACACCGGAAAACCGTGGGGCGGCAACAGGTTGCTCGAATGCCTCGACATCGGAGCGGGGGAATTCGGCTGGGACGCGCGGGATGCCCGCCCCGCAAGCATGCGGGACGGCCGCGATCTCGTCGGTTACGGCATGGCCGTCGCGATCAGGGCCGAGCATTCGGCGCCCGCGGTCGCCGCCGTGCGCCTTTCCTCGGATGGCGGCGCCGAGGTACTGACGGCGACGCAGGAAATCGGGGGCGGCTCGCTGACCACCATGGTCCAGATCGCCGCGGCGGGTCTCGGAATGGCTCCGGCGCGGGTACGGATTTCGGCCGGTGACAGCGATTTGCCGCCCGGTGCGCCCACGTTCGGCTCGATGACGTCGGGAAGCACCGGTAGCGCGGTACAGGACGCGGCGGGCAAGGTCAGGGCCGCCGCGATCCGGCTCGCCGTCAGCGATCCGGGCTCTCCGCTGCACGGGACCGAGCAGGACGCGGTCGCCGTCGAGGACGGCAGGATGTTCGTGCGTGACCGGCCGCGTCGCGGCGAGACGTACGCCGAACTGCTCACGAGACACGGTATCGGCGTGCTCGCCGACCAGGGCACGCACCTACCGCCGGCCGCGGGGGAGGAGCCGTTCGCCCTCGCCACCTTCGCCGCGCATTTCACCGAGGTCCGCATAGATGTTGATCTTCCACGAGTGCGCGTGGTGCGGCACATCGGGGTGTTCGACTGCGGCAGGGTGCTCAATCGCGCCACGGCGGCGAATCAGGCGCGCGGCGGCATGATCTTCGCGATGGGTGGTGCGCTGATGGAAAAACTGGACCAGGACCCGGTTTCCGGGAGGTTCACCAACTCCGCGCTGACCGACTACCACGTTCCCGTGCACGCCGACATCGGCGATGTCAGAGCGGTTTTCGTGGACAAAGCTGAGGTCAACGCCCATCCGGTCGGCGCGAAGGGGCTCGGCGAGATCTGCTCGATCGGTGTCGCGCCCGCCGTCGCGAACGCCGTTTTCCATGCCACCGGAACAAGGATCAGGCACTTGCCACTGACACCGGAGAA
The DNA here is from genome assembly GCA_040635515.1 of Saccharomonospora sp. NPDC006951. Classification (GTDB taxonomy): domain Bacteria; phylum Actinomycetota; class Actinomycetes; order Mycobacteriales; family Pseudonocardiaceae; genus Prauserella_A. Next base: position 284,179 of record JBEYHY010000001.1, read on the forward strand.
GCTTTTGTGAGTAGGGTCTGTCTTGGCCCGTGCCACGGTGAGTCGTGGCGGTAACGGGCTGGGCGCGGGGCCGTCCGAAGCACATCCGAGGCGGTCGGCGCGTTCCGGCGAGCGGCTACCCCGCATTGTGGGCCGAGGTCCAGGGTGGGTACGGTCGCCACACCCACCCAGAATTTTGAGTAATACCGGAGGAAAACGTGGCACTTCCCCAGCTCACCGAGGAACAGCGTGCTGCGGCGCTGGAGAAGGCCGCCGCTGCCCGTCGCGCCCGCGCGGAGCTCAAGGAACGGCTCAAGCGTGGCGGCACGACTCTCGCCGACGTGCTCAAGCAGGCCGACGAGGACGAGGTCCTTGGCAAGATGAAGGTCTCCGCACTGCTGGAGGCTCTGCCGGGCGTGGGCAAGGTGCGTGCGCAGCAGACGATGGAGCGGCTTGAGATCGCTACCAGCCGTCGGCTGCGCGGCCTCGGTGACCGGCAGCGCAAGGCGCTGCTGGCCGAGTTCAGCGGCGAGTGAGCGAGCGGCACAACGGCGGCTCGATCGAGGCCGGCGCACGCGGCGGCCACATGACGAACGGTGGGTCGGTGCCGGGTTCCTCCCGGCCCCGGCTCACCGTCGTGTCGGGACCTTCCGGGGTCGGTAAGTCGAGCGTGGTCACCGCACTGCGTGAGCTCCACCCCGGCCTCTATTTCAGTGTTTCCGTCACCACCCGTCAGCCCCGGGAGGGCGAGGTGGACGGCGAGCACTACCACTTCATCGACCGCGCGGCTTTCGACGCCATGGTGGCTGACGGCGAACTTCTCGAACACGCGGAGTTCGCCGGCAACTGCTACGGCACCCCTCGCGCGCCGGTCGAGGCGGCGCTGCGGGCCGGAAGGCCCGCGGTGCTGGAAATCGAACTCCAGGGCGCGAGGCAGGTGCGCGCGGCCATGCCCGAGGCGCGGCTCGTGATGCTCCTGCCCCCGTCGTGGGGCGAGCTCGTCGGGAGGCTGACCGGTCGCGGTACCGAAGCCGACGACGCCGTGAAGGCCAGACTGAGCGAGGCCGAGCGGGAGCTCGCGGCCGCCGGGGAGTTCGACGCGCAGGTCGTCAACGCCGACGTGCAGACCGCCGCACGTGAGTTGCTAGACTTGATAACCGGCGAGACCACTGTTTTTGACGATTCGGAGCACAGTCAGTGACCGCGATTACGCTGGGTCCTCAGAGCGAGCAGCTCGAAGGCATCACCAACCCCCCCATCGACGACCTGCTCGAAAAGGTCAGCTCCAAGTACGCGCTGGTGATCTACTCGGCCAAGCGCGCACGCCAGATCAACGACTACTACGCGCAGCTCGGCGAGGGCCTGCTTGAGTACGTCGGCCCGCTCGTCGAGCCGGGACCGAGGGAGAAGCCGCTCTCGATCGCCCTTCGCGAGATCCACGCCGGGCTGCTTGAGCACACAGAGGGCGAATAACGCCCAGGGGCGGCAGTGGCCGGGCTCGGCCGCGCCGTCCCTTCGGTTGGTGCTGTCCTTGCCACCCATCGAGTGCGGCGATCCCGAAGCCGTCATCACCGTCCACCGCAACGGCCCTCGGGAGCGGAATGCGGCCTGGCGCAACGGAAACGGACTGACGTGACCGAATCGAGCCAAGCCGGACCGGACCCGCGGACCGCCGGTAAACCGAGGATCGTTCTCGGCGTGGGCGGCGGTATCGCCGCCTACAAGGCGTGCGAGGTGCTGCGTGGTCTCACCGAGACGGGGCACGACGTGCGCGTCGTGCCGACGGAGGCCGCACTTAACTTCGTCGGTGCCGCGACGTTCGAGGCGCTGTCGGGCCACCCGGTGCACACCGGGGTCTTCACCGAGGTTCCCGACGTCCAGCACGTCCGGATCGGAAAGGAAGCCGACCTCGTTCTCGTCGTTCCCGCTACGGCCGATCTGCTGGCCAGGGCGGCTCACGGCAGGGCCGACGACCTGCTGACCAGCACCCTGCTGACGGCCCGCTGTCCCGTCGCGTTCTTCCCCGCCATGCACACCGAGATGTGGGAGCACGCGGCGACCCGCGACAACGTGGCGACGCTGCGCTCACGCGGAGTGCTCGTCGCCGAGCCCGCGGCGGGAAGGCTGACCGGAGCCGATACCGGCAAGGGCAGGCTCGCCGACCCCCGCGAGATCGTCGACATCGCGAGGCTGCTGCTGGCGAGGGCCGACGCGCTGCCGCGCGACCTCGAAGGCGTGCGAGTGGTGATCTCGGCGGGGGGCACGAGGGAACCGCTCGACCCGGTCCGCCATCTCGGCAACCGCTCCTCGGGAAAGCAGGGTTACGCGCTCGCGAGGGTCGCCGCCCAACGCGGCGCGCAGGTCACGCTCGTCACCGCGCACACGCAGGCGCTGGCCGAACCGGCCGGCGTCGAGCTGCGTCCCGTGTCGACGGCGGCGCAACTCGGTGACGCGGTCCACGACGCGGCGCGCACGGCCGATGTGATCGTCATGGCCGCGGCCGTCGCCGATTTCCGGCCTGCCGACACCGCCGACTACAAGATCAAGAAGTCGGACGACAACCCCGATCCGGACATCAAGCTCGTCAGGAATCCGGACATATTGGCGGGCCTCGTCCGGCAGCGGCTTCCCGGCCAGGTCATCGTCGGGTTCGCCGCCGAGACCGGCGACGCCGACGGCAGTGTTCTCGACCACGCGACGGCCAAGCTCAAGCGCAAGGGCTGTGACCTGCTCGTCGTCAACGCCGTCGGCGAGGGCAAGGCCTTCGAAATGGAGGAGAACACCGGCTGGCTGCTGTCGGCGGAGGGGCTGCGCGAACGCATCCCGCTCGGCGCCAAGGCACTCCTCGCGGCCACTGTGTGGGACGCCGTAACCGGACTACTGCACCGTCCGGGCAAAGGCCAGTAGGCTCTTCGACATCTCCGCAATCCAGCTCGGCAAAGGAAGTGACGACAGTCGTGACCGCGTCCAACCGCAGGCTTTTCACGTCGGAGTCCGTGACCGAAGGTCATCCGGACAAGATCTGTGACGCGATCAGTGACTCCATCCTCGACGCGCTGCTCGCCAAGGACCCTCGCAGCAGGGTCGCCGTCGAAACCCTCATCACGACCGGCCAGGTCCACGTCGCGGGCGAGGTGACCACCGACGCCTACGCCGACATCCCGACGATTGTCAGGGAGAAGGTTCTGGAGATCGGGTACGACTCGTCGGCGAAGGGGTTCGATGGGACGTCGTGCGGGGTGAATGTGGCGATCGGGTCGCAGTCGCCGGATATCGCGCAGGGTGTGGATACGGCGTATGAGTCGCGGCTGGAGAACGCGCTGGATGATTTGGACAAGCAGGGTGCTGGTGATCAGGGGCTGATGTTCGGGTATGCGTGCTCGGACACTCCTGAGTTGATGCCGTTGCCGATCGCGCTGGCACACCGGCTCTCTCAGCGGCTGACCGCCGTCCGCAAGGAAGGCGTGCTGCCCTACCTGCGTCCCGACGGCAAGACCCAGGTGACCATCGAGTACGCCGGTGAGCAGGCGGTCCGGCTCGACACCGTCGTCGTCTCCAGCCAGCACGCCGAGGGCATCGACCTGGACAAGATGCTCGGTGTCGATGTCAGGGAACACGTCGTCGCGCCGGTGCTGTCCGGGGTCGAGCTCGACAGCGGCGACGCCAGGTTGCTGGTCAACCCGACGGGCCGGTTCGTGGTCGGCGGGCCGATGGGGGACGCGGGGCTGACCGGCCGCAAGATCATCGTGGACACCTACGGCGGGATGGCCCGGCACGGTGGTGGCGCGTTCTCCGGCAAGGATCCTTCGAAGGTCGACCGTTCCGCCGCGTACGCGATGCGCTGGGTCGCCAAGAACATCGTCGCCGCCGGCCTGGCCGGGAGGGTCGAGGTGCAGGTCGCCTACGCGATCGGCAAGGCGGCTCCCGTCGGTTTGTTCGTCGAGACCTTCGGAACCGAGACCGTCGATCCCGTCAAGATCCAGGCGGCGATCAACGAGGTGTTCGACCTTCGTCCGGCCGCGATCATCCGTGACCTGGACCTGCTGCGGCCCATCTACGCGCAGACGTCGGCCTACGGTCACTTCGGCAGGCCGGAACTCGATCTGCCGTGGGAGAGCACGACCCGCTCCGGGGACCTCCGGCGCGCCGTCGGGGCCTGACCCGGCGGCCGTCGAATGGTGTTCGTGCCCTAAGCTCCCGATCTCGTGGTGGACACTCAGGAAGTCGCGGCGTCCTCAGCATCTGCTGGGTCCCCTGCGGGCAGGCAGGAGCAGCAGGCCAAGCCCAAGAGCACCCGGCACATCAGCTGGGATGCGATCAGAGTGCTCGGCATCGTCGCCGTGCTGGCCTTCCACGTCACCTTCCTGGCGCCGCTGACCCTTCCCGGCCTGGAGCTGCCGCCGGGCCCGCTCCAGATGGACTTCCCGTTCGGGGCCTCGATCCTCATCGTCATCTCCGGCTACTTCGCCGCGATGACGATCGGGAAGTCGACGCCGTTGCGCTGGTGGTTCCGCAGGCTCGCGAGGCTGCTGCCGGCGTTCTGGGTCGCCGTGGTGTTCATCTTCGGCATCACCCTGCTGTTCGCGCCGGAAGGCCTGCCAAGGCCCTCCTACGGCGACCTGGTCGGCAACCTCGCGCTCGTGCACACCCTGCTGGCCGACGTCCAGTACATCGACCTTTCCCACTGGACCGTCCCCGTGCAGGTGGCGGGCTTCACCGCGATCGGCCTGCTGGCGTGGAAGGCCAAGGTGCGGGGGACCGCGGCCTCGGTGGTGCTGTGGCTGGTGCTGCTGGTCCCGCTCGCGGCGCGCTACCTGTTCATGGGGCCGGGACAGGCTCCTCCGCAGTGGCTGAGCATGGCGATCGACGGCACCGGGCTGAACAGGGCCCACCTGCTGATCGCCGGTGTGGCGATCTACCGCTGGTCCAAGGGCAGGATGAGCTTCACCCAGCTCTACCTCCTGCTCGGTGTCGTGCTCATCGCGCACGACAAGCACCCGCCGGGTGGCGACTCGGTGCTCGCCTTCGCGGTCGCGCTCGTGCTGATCTGCGTCGCCGCCTACCAGCCGGTGTGGGAACTGCCGGTGCTGCAGAAGCTGGCAAGGCCCATCCAGTGGCTCGCCGGGATCTCCTACGGCGTCTACCTCATGCACTACGTGGTCGGCACCGTCGTGGCGCGCAGGCTGGCCGACCTCGGTGTGCCGTGGTGGGGCTGGATGCCGGCGTTCGCGGCGAGCGCGGTCCTCCTCGGCTGGGTGCTCACCCGGTGTGTCGAGCAGCCGGTTTTCAAGCTGCTCACCCGCAGGCTCGACGCGAAACCGGTTGTGCGGGCCGGGCAACCACACGCTGAGGCCCGCCAAGAGAAGAAGGCGTGAAGGACGAGGAAACGCCCCCGCTGTGGGAGTTGCCGAAGGCGGGGAAACCCAAGCCCGCCGGCGGGAAGGCGAAGGCCGGACGCGGTAGTGCCAAGGGAAAGCGGCAGCCAGCCGAGTCCGAGCCGATCGCGAGGGTCGTCGTCGACGTGCCACTCGCCCATCTCGACCGCACGTTCGACTATCAGGTGCCGAGGGAACTCGCCGACGCCGCGGTCCCCGGATGCCGGGTGCGCGTGCGGTTCGCCGGACAGCTCGTCGACGGGTTCCTGCTGGAACGCGCGAGCGAGACCGAGCACAAGGGCAGGTTGTCGTTCCTTGAGCGGGTGACCTCCAGCGAGCGCGTGCTGCCACCCTCACTCGCCGCGTTGTGCAGGGCGGTGGCCGCCCGCTACGGCGGGACGCTCATCGACGTGCTGCGCCTCGCGCTGCCGCCCCGGCACGCGAAGGTGGAGGCCGAGCCTCCCCGGGACCGGGCCCCAATCCCTTCGCCGCCGGACGCCCATGGCTGGGCGCGCTACCCGTGGGGGCCGGGATTTCTCGCCGCGTTGCGGGCCGGAAGGACCGCGCACGGCGTGTGGCAAGCGCTGCCGGGGGAACACTGGCCCTCCCGGCTCGCCGAACTGGCCACCGAGGTGGCCGCGACGGGCAAGAGCGCGGTGCTCGTCCTGCCGGACCACAGAGACGTCGCACGAGTACAGGCGGCGTGTGCCGATCTGGCCGGCGCCGATGCCGTCGTGGCGCTGTCGGCCGATCTCGGCCCCGCCGAGCGGTACCGGCGCTGGCTCGCCGTGCTGAGGGGCGCGGTCCGCATCGTCGTGGGCACGAGGGCCGCCATGTTCGCCCCCGTCACCGATCCCGGCCTTTTCGTCGTCTGGGACGACGGCGACGATCTGCACGCCGACCCGCACATGCCCTACCCGCAGGTGCGCGACGTGCTCATGGTCAGGGCGCACGCCGAGAAGGCCTCCTTCCTCGTCGCGGGACACACCCGGACCGCCGAGGCGCAATTGCTGCTGGAAAGCGGCTGGGCCCACCCGATCGTCGCCGCGAGGGAGGAACTGCGCGCCAGCGCGCCGAGGGTCACTCCCTTCGGCGAGGACTTCGACGTGGCCAGGGATGAGGCGGCGAGTGTCGCGCGGCTGCCTTCCGTTGCCTTCGAGGCCGCGAGGACGGCGCTCGCGGCGGGGGCGCCCGTGCTCGTGCAGGTTCCGCGAAGGGGCTACGTCCCCGGGCTGGCCTGCGCCCAGTGCAGGACTCCGGCTCGCTGCCGCAGGTGCGCGGGACCGCTGCTGCTGCCGGGAGGCGGCAACGCGGGGGTGCCCCGGTGCCGCTGGTGCGGCGTCGCCGATGCCAACTACCGGTGCGGGACGTGCGGCTCCGCGCGGCTGCGTGCCGTCGTCGTCGGGGCGAAACGCACCGCCGAGGAACTCGGCAGGGCGTTCGCGGGGGTCGCCGTCCGCACCTCGGGCGGAGGTGAGGTACTGGCGAGCGTGCCGGCCAAACCCGCGCTCGTCGTGTCGACGCCGGGAGCCGAGCCGGTTGCCGAGGGCGGCTACGGCGCGGCGCTGTTGCTGGATGGCTGGGCGCTGCTCGGAAGGCAGGATCTGCGGGCCGCCGAGGAAACCCTGCGGCGGTGGCTGACCGCGGCGGCCATGGTGCGCCCCGCGCGGGAGGGTGGAAGGGTCGTCGTCGGCGCCGAGGCCGGCATTCCCGTCGTGCAGGCGCTGGTGCGCTGGGATCCAGGCTGGTACGCGGAGCTGGAACTGGCCGAGCGCAAGGAACTCGGGTTCCCTCCCGCCGTCAGGATGGCCAGCTTCGAGGGTACGCCGGAGGCGGTCGGCGCACTGCTCGACGAGATCACCCTGCCGCCCGAGGCCGAGGTGCTCGGCCCTGTCCCGCTCGGCGAGGTCGACGAGGAAGGCCGCGCCGAGCGCGAACGCGCGCTCGTGAGGGTGCCGAGAGCACAGGGAAGGGCGCTCGCCGATGCCGCGCATGCCGTGAACGCGTTGCGCAACGCACGCAAGGAAACCGATCCGGTGCGCATCCAGCTGGACCCGCTCGCGCTGATCTGACCTCGCGGCCGGAGCAGTCGGCCCGCGAGGTCGGCTCGCCGGTGCGGGCGCTCTAGACTGGCCTGCGATGTGTGAATCCCCGACCGGTACGGAGCGCCCATGAGGCTTGTCTTCGCCGGTACCCCTGAACCCGCCGTACCCTCGCTGCGGGCGCTGCTGGCTTCGCCGCGACACGAGGTGGTCGCCGTCGTCACCCGGCCCGACGCGCAGGCGGGCCGTGGCCGCAAGCTGACGCGCTCGCCGGTGGGCGCGGTCGCCGATGAGCACGGCATCGAGGTGCTGACCCCTGGCAAAGCCGGGGATCCGGATTTTCTGGCCAGGCTGGCCGAGATCGCCCCGGACGCCTGCCCCGTCGTGGCCTACGGCGCGCTGCTGCCACAGCGGGCGCTGGACATTCCGGCGCACGGCTGGGTGAACCTGCACTTCTCGCTGTTGCCTTCGTGGCGCGGCGCCGCGCCGGTGCAGGCCGCGATCAGGGCGGGCGACGAGATCACCGGGGCCTCGACCTTCCGGATCGTCAAGGAACTCGACGCGGGCCCGGTTTTCGGTGTCGTCACCGAGAAGATCACCGGCACCGACACCGCCGGCGAACTGCTCGGCAGGCTCGCCGGAACGGGGGCGGGACTGCTGGTGTCCACAATGGATGGAATTGAGGACGGTACGCTGAGCCCGGTCGCGCAGCAGCCCGGCGGGGTGAGCTACGCGCCGAAGGTGACCGTCGCCGACGCGCACGCCGACTTCACCGCTCCCGCCGTCGCCGTCGACAGACTGATTCGTTCCGTGACACCCGAACCGGGTGCCTGGGCGGAGTTCAGGGGAGAACGGATCAAGCTGGGGCCGGTGCGGCAGGCCGAAGGGCCCGGACTGGCGGCGGGCGAACTCGCCGTCGAGCGCAAGCGGGTACTCGCCGGAACGGCGACCACGCCCGTCGAACTCGGCGAGGTACAGGCACAGGGAAAAAAGCGCATGGCGGCGGCCGATTGGGCCCGCGGCACCAGAATCGAGCAAGGGGAGCGGCTGACATGACACCTGGCCGGCAAGGCAAGCCGGACCGGAACAGGCGCCCGGCACCGCGTAAGCAGGGGCCGAGGAAGCCCCCCGTGAAGGATCCCGCCCGCGGGGTCGCTCTCGACGTGCTGCGTGCCGTCAGTGAGCGCGACGCCTACGCGAATCTGATGTTGCCGGAGGAGCTTCGCAGGCGCCGCATCTCGGGCAGGGATGCCGCATTGGCGACCGAGCTGACCTACGGAACGCTGCGGGCGCAGGGGCTGCTCGACGAGATCATCGCCGCCTGCCTCGATCGTCCGCTATCCAAAGTGGACAAGGTGGTGCTCGACGCGTTGCGGCTGGGGGCCTACCAGTTGCTGCGCACGAGGATCCCGCCGCACGCGGCCGTGGCCTCCACCGTCGACCTCGTGCGGGAGGAGACGGGCTCGCACGTCGCCGGCTTCGCCAACGCCGTGCTGCGCAACGTGTCCGAAAAGGACGAAGCGGAATGGTTGCGGCAGCTCACTCCCGACGCGGAAGCCGACCCGATCGGAAACCTCGCGATGCGCACCTCGCACCCGAGGTGGGTCGCGCGCTCGTTCGCGGAGGCACTCGGCGACAAGGGACCCGAGCTGGAGGCGGCGTTGCTCGCCGACGACGCGCGTCCCTCCGTGCACCTGCTCGCCAAGCCCGGCGAGATCACCGCCGACGAACTGGCCGCGATCACCGGTGGCGACCCGGCGCCGTACTCGCCCTACGGCGTCCATCTCCCCTCCGGTGGCGGCGATCTCGCCGAGGCTGAGCCGATCAAGGAGAAGCTCGCCGTCGTACAGGACGAGGGCAGCCAGCTCGTCACCATCGCCGCGACCAACGTGCCGGTCGACGGTGGCAGCGGCGGCGACACGAGGTGGCTCGACCTGTGCGCGGGACCCGGCGGGAAGGCGACGCTGCTCGGCTCGCTCGCCGCGACCGCCGGTGTCACGGTGGACGCCGTCGAGAAGGCCCCGCACAGGGCCAAGCTCGTCGAGCGGGCCACCGAGGGGCTTCCGGTGACCGTCCACGTCGCCGACGGGAGGGATCCCGGCCTGGACGGCGGCTACGACAGGGTGCTGGTCGACGCGCCGTGCAGCGGGCTCGGCGCACTGCGCAGGCGGCCGGAGGCACGCTGGCGCAGGCAGCCCTCCGACGTCGCGGACCTGACCCGCCTGCAGGGCGAGTTGCTCGCCTCGGCGTTCGGCCTGGTGCGCAGCGGTGGCCTCGTCGCGTACGTGGTGTGCTCGCCGCACCTCGCGGAAACCGAAGGCGTTTTCGGCGGTGCCGTGCGCAGGGCCGGAGCCGAGGTCGTCGACGCCCGCGAGTACTTCCCCGGCGTTCCGCTGCTCGGCGAGGGACCCTACGTCCAGCTCTGGCCGCACCGGCACGGCACGGACGCCATGTTCCTCGCGCTGGCCATCGCGCGGTGACCCGGCCGGTCCAGGCGGACCCGGTGCTGGGGCTGGTCGCCTCCTCGTGCGGCGGCGTCGAGTCCCGGTTCGTCACCGAGATCGCCGAACCGGCCGCCCTGCGCGGCTGGCGGCTCGCGATCACGCTGACGCCGACGGCTCACCGATGGCTCACGATCACCGGGGAGCTGGAAAGGCTCCGCGCGCTGACGGATCTCCCCGTGCGCAGCGAATCCCGGCTGCCGGGCGAGGATCGGCCGCACCCCGACCCCGCGGTGTTCCTGTTCGCGCCGGCGAGCGCCGGTTCGGTCGCCAAGCTCGCGCTGGGGCTGGCCGACAACCAGGCAACCACCGTGCTCGGTGACGCGCTCGGCGAACCGGGGGTGCGGATGATCGTCGGCTACCAGGTCAGGGACAGCAGGTTCGGCCACCCCGCCTGGAGGGGGCATCTCGACGCGCTGGCCTCGGCGGGCGTGACCACGAGCAGGCTGGCCGTCGACCGGCCGTGGACGGGCGTTCTCGACCTGCTGCCGTGAGCCGGATCTCGTCCCGCCGGGCGTGCTGCCGCGCCGGGGGGTCCGCACCGATCGGGGAAGGGCAGTCCCCTCTAGACTCGGGTGAGTGGCCCATCAACCGCTGATCGCACCCAGCATTCTGTCCGCGGACTTCGCAAAGCTCGGCGAGGAGATCGCCGCCGTCGCAGGCGAGGGACAGGCCCGCGCCGACTGGATCCACGTCGATGTGATGGACGCTCACTTCGTTCCCAACCTCACCCTCGGGCTTCCCGTCGTGCAGTCGCTGCTGAAGGCCACCGACGTGCCGATGGACTGTCACCTGATGATCGAGGACCCCGACCGCTGGGCACCCGGATACGCCGAGGCGGGCGCGCACAATGTGACGGTGCACGTCGAGGCGGCACACGATCCGGTCATGCTGGCGAAGAACCTGAGGGCCGCCGGAGCCAAGGCCGGTCTCTCCGTCAAGCCGGGCACCCCGCTGGAAGACCACCTCGACACCTTGAAGCACTACGACACCCTGCTGGTGATGTCGGTCGAACCCGGATTCGGTGGCCAGTCCTTCATTCCCTCCGTTCTGGACAAGGTCAGGACCGCGCGCAGGCTGGTCGACACGGGACACCTCACGGTGCTGGTGGAGATCGACGGCGGCATCAACGCCGACACCATCGAACAGGCGGCGGAGGCGGGCGTCGATTGCTTCGTCGCGGGATCGGCCGTCTACGGTGCGGCCGATCCCGGCGCCGCGGTGGCCGCGCTGCGCGCGCGGGCCGCCGACGCACGGGAGGCGCACTGAGGTGACCGGCACCTCTCGCGAGCTCATGCACGCTGCGCTCGCGCTGAGCGAGACGGTCAGGGGCAGCACGAGCCCGAACCCTCCCGTCGGTGCGGTCATCGCCGACCGTGAGGGCAGGATCGTTGGCAGGGGAGCCACCCAGCCGCCGCCTGGCCCGCACGCGGAGGTCATGGCACTGCGGGAGGCGGGGGAGCTGGCGAGGGGCGCGACCGCGTTCGTGACGCTGGAACCGTGCTCTCACCACGGCAGGACCCCGCCCTGCACCGACGCGCTGCTGGCGGCCGGCGTCTCCTCGGTCCGGTTCGCGGTCGCCGACCCCCATCCCGTGGCGGCGGGTGGCGGGCGGGTGCTCGCCGAGGCCGGGGTCGATGTCGAGGGCGGCCTGCTCGCCGGCGAGGTCGCGAGTGGACCGCTCGGCGCGTGGCTGCACTTCACCCGTACCGGAAGGCCGAGGGTCACCTGGAAGTACGCGGCGAGCCTCGACGGCAGAATCGCGGCGGCCGACGGGTCGAGCCGCTGGATCTCCGGCCCCGTCTCCCGCGCCGAGGTACACGCCATGAGGGCCGCCGCTGACGCGATCGTCGTCGGTACCGGCACCGTGCTCGCCGACGACCCGTGGCTGACCGTGCGTGACGAACACGGCGAGCCTGCCGCCCGCCAGCCGCTGCGGGTGGTGGTCGGCACAACCGGCATACCGAGCGGTTCCCGGGTGTTGGACACAGCGGCGGAGACGGTTCACCTGCGTACCCACGATCCGGCCGAGGTCGTAGCCATGCTGGCCGGCCGCGGCGTCGTGGACGTGCTGCTGGAAGGCGGACCGACGTTGGCGGGAGCGTTCGTCCGGGCGGGGAGGGTCGACCGGATCATCGGATTCGTCGCGCCGGTGCTGCTGGGCGAGGGCAAGGCGGCGCTGGGGAACGCGGGAGTGTCGACCATCACCGAAGCACACCGCTGGCGGGTAGAAGGGGTCACCATGAGCGGGGACGACGTGCGTATCGCCGCCGTTCCGGCCACAGGCGAGGAGGGCAGCTAGTTGTTCACCGGCATTGTCGAGGAGCTCGGCGAGATCACCGGCGTCGAGCAGTTACCCGACGGGGCCCGGCTCACCGTACGAGGTCCGCTGGTCACCACCGACGCCAAGCACGGCGACTCGATCGCGGTGAGCGGCGTGTGCCTGACGGTCGTCGACGTCGAAGGCGAGAACTTCACCGTGGACGTGGTGCACGAGACACTGCGCCGGTCGAGCCTGAGCAAGGCCGAGCCGGGCAAGACGGTCAACCTTGAGCGCGCGATGGCGGCCGACGGCCGCTTCGGCGGGCACGTCATGCAGGGACACGTCGACGGAACCGGGGTCTTTCTCTCCAAGGATTCCGAAGGGCTCACCCACTTCGCCTTCCCGCCGACGCTTGGCAGGTACGTGGTGGAAAAGGGCTCGATCGCGGTCGACGGGGTGTCGCTGACGGTCGCCGGCGTCGACAAGGAGGAGTTCTCCATCGCGCTCATCCCGACCACGCTCGCGCTGACCACGCTTGGCCGCACCGAGCCGGGGGATCTGGTCAACATCGAGGTCGACGTGCTCGCGAAGTACGTCGAGAAACTGGCCGCCGTCCACCTTCCTGGCGCCGCGGTGGAGAATGGTGAGGGCAAGGAGGACGCGTGACGATGACAGAGTCAGGGCCGTCGTTGGACATCGAGACCATCGAACTGGCCATCCAGGACATCGCGAACGGTCGCGCCGTCGTCGTCGTCGACGACGAGGACAGGGAGAACGAGGGCGATCTGATCTTCGCCGCCGAGAAGGCGACTCCCGAACTGCTCGCCTTCATGGTGCGCTACACGTCCGGCTACATCTGTGTTCCGCTGACCGAGCAGGACTGCGACCGGCTCGACCTGCCGCCCATGTACCACACCAACCAGGACATGCGGGGCACCGCCTACACGGTCACCGTCGACGCGGCCGAGGGAATCAGCACCGGAATTTCGGCTGCCGACCGCAGTCACACGATTCGGCTGCTCGCCGACGGAGCTTCGGCTCCGGCCGACTTCCGCAGGCCGGGGCACGTGGTTCCGCTGCGGGCCAAGGAAGGCGGGGTGCTGCGCAGGCCGGGGCACACCGAGGCCGCGGTCGATCTGGCGAGGATGGCGGGACTCGCGCCCGCCGGGGTGCTGTGCGAGATCGTCTCCCAGAAAAACGAGGGTGACATGGCTCGCCGCGACGAGCTGGAGGTGTTCGCGGCCGACCACGACCTTCGCCTGATCACGATCGCCGACCTCATCGCCTATCGCAGGCGCAAGGAGAAGCAGGTCGAGCGCGTCGCCGAGGCACGTATCCCGCTCGCGGCGGGCACGTTCCGCGCCATCGGTTACGACAGCCTGCTCGACGGCATCGAGCACGTCGCCTTCGTGTGCGGCGAGGTCGGTGACGGCGAGGACATTCTCGTCAGGGTTCACTCCGAATGCCTCACCGGCGACGTGTTCGGCTCGCTGCGCTGCGACTGCGGACCGCAGCTTGAGGCCGCACTGGAGACGGTGGCCCAGGAAGGCCGGGGGGTCGTGCTCTACATCAGGGGTCACGAGGGCAGGGGCATCGGCCTGCTGCACAAACTGCAGGCCTACCAGCTGCAGGACGCCGGAGCCGACACGGTGGACGCGAACCTGGCACTCGGCGTTCCGGCCGACGCGCGCGACTACGGCACCGGCGCGCAGATCCTGTGCGATCTGGGCGTGAAGTCGATGCGGCTGCTGACCAACAACCCCGCCAAGCGGGTCGGCCTCGAAGGCTACGGACTCACCGTGAAGGGCAGGGTCGCGTTGCCGATCTCGCCGAACCCGGAGAATCTGCGTTACCTGCGCACCAAGCGTGATCGCATGGGACACGAGCTGACTCAGCTCGACCAGCTTGAGCAGCTGGGCGAGGGGACGGGCGACGCTCGCAACGGAGGAGGGAAGCAGTGAGTGGCGAGGGCAGGCCGGACGAGGCCGGGCTGCGACTTGACGAATGTGAGGATCTGCGGCTCGGGATCGTCGTGACCCGGTGGCATCCCACCATCACCGACAGCCTGCTCGCCAGCGCGCTCAAGGCCGCGAGCGAGGTGAAACTCGCCGACGAGCCCACGGTGGTGCGAGTCGCCGGTGCCGTCGAGTTGCCGGTCGTGGCACAGTCGCTGGCCCGCAACCACGACGCGGTCGTCGCGCTCGGGGTCGTCATCCGGGGCGGGACCCCGCACTTCGAGTACGTGTGCGACGCGGTGACCGCCGGCCTGACCAGGGTGGCGCTCGACGAGAGCACCCCGGTCGGCAACGGGGTGCTCACGTGTGACACCGAGCAGCAGGCCCTCGACAGGGCGGGGCTGCCGGATTCGGCGGAGGACAAGGGTAGAGAGGCGACCGTGGCCGCGCTGACGACGGCCGGAGTGCTGCGCGGGTTGCGGCAACCGTGGACCGAACGGGGATTCGTGTGAGTGCCGTGTCCGATGAAACGAAGCGCGTGAGCGAGGCGGACGAGGTTTTCGTCGTCAGGCCCGTGCGTGCGGCGTGGATGTCCAGTGTGCTCGCCGTGGTGCTGGTCGCGGTCTTCACGGTCGTCGCGGTGCTGCTGCGCAGCTCGGACACGGGCGTGATCTTCCAGACCAGCGACCAGGTGGCGATGATCGGCGTCGGGTTGCTGCTCGGCGCGGGTGCCATGCTGTTCGCGACGCCGAGGGTGCGGGCCGACGAGTCCGGCATCCGGGTGCGCAACGTGCTGGTCGGCAGGTACTTCACGTGGGAAGAGGTGCTGTCGGTCAGCTTTCCCGACGGTGCCTCGTTCGCCAGGCTCGAACTGCCGGACGACGAGTACTACTCGTTGCTGGCCGTGCAGTCCGTCGACCGCGCTCGCGCGGTCGAGGCCGTACGCACGCTGCGCAAGCTGCACAAGCGGGCGCGCGGCGAGTAGCGCGAAACCTCAGTCGGCTCAGTTCGTGAGGGCGAGGTCGACGACGACGGGTGCGTGGTCCGAGGCACCCTTGCCCTTGCGTTCCTCGCGGTCGACGTAGGCGTCGGTGACGGCGGCCGCGAACGCGGGGCCTGCGTAGACCAGATCGATGCGCATGCCGTTGTTCTTGGGGAAGGCAAGCTGCCGGTAGTCCCAGTAGGTGTAGGGGCGGTCGTACTTGAGCGCCCTCGGGACCACGTCGCTCAGGCCCGCGTCCCTCAGCGTCGCCAGCGCCTTGCGTTCCGGCTCGGTGACGTGGGTCGATTCGGTGAGCAGCGAGATGTCCCATACGTCGTCGTCGGCGGGCGCGATGTTGAAGTCCCCGAGTACCGCGAACGGCAGGTCGCCCTTCGATTCCTCGACCACGGTGGCGCGCAGCGCGTCGAGCCAGGCGAGTTTGTAGGTGTAGTGGGGGTGGCCCGGTTCTCTGCCGTTGGGGACGTACAGCGACCACAGCCTGACCCCGCCGCAGGTGGCGCCGATGGCGCGCGGCTGGGGTGCGTCCTCGTAGCCGGGTTCGCCGACGAGACCGCGGGTGACGTCGGCGATGCCGACGCGGGAGAGTACGGCGACGCCGTTCCACCTTCCCGTTCCGTAGGTCGCCGCCTCGTAGCCGAGTTCGGCGATCTCGGCGTGCGGGAACGCGTCGTCGGCGCATTTGAGTTCCTGCAGGCACAGCACGTCCGGCCGGGCCGAGGAGAGCCAGGCCAGCAGCCGGGGCAGCCGGGCGCCGACGGAGTTGACGTTCCAGGTGGCGATGCGCATGTGGAGACCATGGCACACGTGGCTTGTGTATAACGCCCTATACGGCTCCGGTCTGGTGGGTCCGCTGCCGGAGCGGACCTTCGCCCGCCCCGGCGTGATCGGCCACCTGGCCCTGCTGTCGGGGGTGAGCCATAGGCTGGGAGGGTGGCTGACCCCTCGACCTACCGACCTTCGCCAGGCAGCATTCCCGACGCGCCCGGCGTGTACAAGTTCCGTGACGCCACCAGGCGGGTCATCTACGTCGGCAAGGCCAAAACCCTGCGCGCGAGGCTCAACTCGTATTTCGCCGACCTGAGCGGGCTTCACCCGCGAACGCGGCAGATGGTGACGACGGCGGCGAGTGTCGAGTGGACGGTCGTCGGCACCGAAGTCGAGGCGCTGCAACTGGAATACAACTGGATCAAGGAGTTCGATCCGCGGTTCAACGTCCGTTACCGCGACGACAAGTCCTATCCGGTGCTGGCGGTCACCCTCAACGAGGAGTACCCGAGGCTGCACGTCTACCGGGGCCCCCGGAGGAAGGGCGTCCGCTACTTCGGGCCCTACGCCCACGCGTGGGCCATCCGCGAAACCCTCGACCTGCTGCTGAGGGTGTTTCCGGCGCGAACGTGCTCGGCAGGCGTTTTCCGCAGGCACGGGCAGATCGGCAGGCCCTGCCTGCTCGGCTACATCGACAAGTGCTCCGCGCCCTGCGTCGGCAGGGTGTCGGCCGAGGAGCACCGCGAGATCGTCGACGACTTCTGCGACTTCCTCGCCGGCCGCACCGACGTCATGATGCGCAGGCTGGAGAAGGAGATGGCGGCGGCGTCCCAGTCGCTGGAGTTCGAGCGGGCGGCGCGGTTGCGAGACGACCTCGGCGCCTTGCGCAGGGCGATGGAGAAGCAGGCCGTCGTGTTCGGCGACGGTACCGACGCCGACGTGATCGCCTTCGCCCATGACGACCTCGAAGCCGCGGTGCAGGTCTTCCACGTGCGCGGCGGCAGGGTCAGGGGCCAGCGAGGCTGGGTGATCGACAAGGTCGAGGAGATGGACGTGCCCGCGCTGGTCGCCCAGTTCCTCAGCCAGTTCTATGCCGAGCAGGCCGATCTGGCCGAGCAGGCGCCGGGTGGTGGATCACCGGTGCCGCGTGAGGTGCTCGTGCCCGAGCTGCCGCCTGACGCCGAGGCGCTCACCGAATGGTTGTCGGAACTGCGCGGCGCCAAGGTGCGGCTGCGCGTCGCGCAGCGCGGGGACAAGAGGGCGCTCGCGGAGACGGTGGCCCGCAATGCCAAAGAGGCGTTCACTCAGCACAAGCTGCGCAGGGCAGGTGACCTGACGGCCCGTTCGGCCGCGCTGGCCGAGCTACAGGAATATCTGGGGCTGGATTCGGCCCCGTTGCGCATCGAATGCGTCGACATCAGTCACATCAGCGGCAGCGACGTCGTCGCCTCCCTCGTCGTGTTCGAGGACGGTGTGCCGCGCAAGTCGGAGTACCGGCGCTTCGCGTTGCGGGAGGCCGCGACCGAGGGCGATGTCGCCGCGATCGCCGAGGTCGTCCGCCGCCGCTTTTCCCGCTATCTCAAGGAAACCGCGCCGGAGTCGGCCGAGCGGGCCGACGTCCCCGAGGAGGGCGGCGACCCCGAGGAGGTGTCTGACCAGCGGCCGGGGATCGACCCGGAAACCGGGAAGCCACGCAAGTTCGCCTACCCGCCCAACCTGCTGGTCGTCGACGGGGCGGGCCCGCAGGCGACCGCGGCGGCCGACGTGCTCGCCGACCTCGGCGTCACCGATGTCGCGGTGGTGGGGCTGGCCAAGCGGCTGGAGGAGGTGTGGCTCCCCGTCGATCCCGACCCGGTCATCCTGCCCCGCACCTCCGACGCGCTGTACCTTCTGCAGCGGGTACGCGACGAGGCGCACCGATTCGCCATCCAGTATCACCGGCAGAAGCGGTCGAAGCGGGTGCAGGCATCCGCGCTCGACGCGGTCCCGGGGATGGGGCAGGCTCGCAAGGCGGCGCTGATCAAGCACTTCGGCTCGGTGAAGCGGCTCAGGCAGGCGAGCGTGGACGAGATCGCCGCGGTGC
This sequence comes from Saccharomonospora sp. NPDC006951, assembly GCA_040635515.1. Lineage (GTDB taxonomy): Bacteria > Actinomycetota > Actinomycetes > Mycobacteriales > Pseudonocardiaceae > Prauserella_A. The sequence goes on from JBEYHY010000001.1 coordinate 302,145, forward strand.
CGGGGTTCGGCAAGCGCACGGCCGAGGCGGTGCATGCCGCGCTCAGTGGGGGAAACAGTGAGAAACGAGGGGAGTCACGGGAGTGACCGAGGAAGAAGCCAGGACCGGTATGGAGGTCGCTGTCGTCAGCGGTCTTTCAGGAGCGGGGCGTAGCACCGCGGCGAAATGTCTTGAGGATCTCGGCTGGTTCGTCGTCGACAACCTGCCTCCCGAGCTGATCGCGACGATGGTCGAACTGGGGGCGCAGGCACAGGGCGCGATCACGAGGGTCGCGGTCGTCATGGACGTGCGTTCGCGCGCGTTCACCGACGACCTCGCCTCGGTGATCAAGGATCTCGACGCGCGCGGCTACAAGCCGAGGGTGCTGTTCCTCGAAGCGACCGACCCGGTGTTGATCCGCAGGTTCGAGCAGGTCCGGCGTACCCATCCCATGCAGGGGGACGGGCGGCTGGTCGACGGCATCACCTCGGAGCGGGCGTTGCTGGCCTCGCTGCGAGAGGAAGCCGACCTCGTGCTCGACACCTCGGCGCTTTCGGTTCACGACCTGCGCGCGAAGATCGAGGACGCGTTCGGATCCGAGGCCACGTCGCAGACCAGGGTCACGGTGCTTTCGTTCGGATACAAGTACGGTCTCCCCATGGATTCCGACCTCGTGATGGACGTGCGATTCCTGCCGAACCCGTTCTGGATTCCCGAGTTGCGCGACCACAGCGGGCTCGACGGCGATGTGCGCAACTACGTGCTGACCCAGGAGGGCGCCGAGGAGTTCCTTGAGCGCTACCAGGAATTGCTGCGCCTGATCGGTGCCGGGTACCGGAGGGAGGGCAAGCGCTACCTGACTCTCGCGGTCGGCTGCACTGGCGGCAAACACCGCAGTGTCGCCATTTCCGAGGAACTGGCGGCCCGCTTGTCCAAAGAGGACGGTATGGCCGTGAAGGTGGTGCACAGGGACCTGGGCAGGGAGTGAGTCGCGCGATGCGGGCGGTCGCCCTCGGTGGCGGGCACGGGCTGCACGCGACGCTCACCGCGTTGCGGCGGATCACGGCCGAGGTGACCGCGGTGGTGACCGTCGCCGACGACGGTGGTTCCTCCGGCCGGTTGCGCCGTGAACTCGGCCTGCTGCCGCCTGGGGACCTGCGCCAGGCACTGGCGGCGCTCGCCGCGGCCGAGGACGGCGGCACGTTGTGGGCCGAGGTGTTCCAGCACCGCTTCGGCGGCACGGGGGCGCTCACCGGGCACGCGGTGGGAAACCTGTTGCTGGCGGGGTTGTTCGAGGTACTGGGCGATCCGGTGGCCGGACTCGACGAGGCGGCGAGACTGCTGGGCATCACGGGCAGGGTGCTGCCGATGTCCACGGAACCGCTGGAGATCGAGGCCGAGGTGACCGGTCTGGAGAACGGGAAGGTCAGCCGGATCCACGGGCAGGTCGCCGTCGCCAGCACCCCGGGGCAGGTCCGCCGAATCACGCTGCGGTCGCCGGCTCGCGCGGGGCAGCCGCCGCGCGCGTGCGCGGACGCGGTCGACGCCGTCCTGTCAGCCGATGTGGTGTTTCTCGGGCCCGGATCGTGGTTCACGAGCGTGCTTCCGCATCTGCTGGTTCCCGGCTTGGCCGACGCGCTCGTGCGTACGGCGGCGACGAAGGTCGTGATCCTCAACCTTGTCCCTCAGCCGGGTGAGACGGCTGGTTTCTCACCCGAACGGCACCTGGACGTACTCTTCGAACACGCTCCCCAGCTCAGGGTCGACGCCGTGATCGCCGATCGCGATTCCGTGCCGACGCCCGCGAGACTGCGCCGTGCCGCGGCGGAGCTGGGTGGGCGGGCGCATCTGGCTACGATCGCCGACCCCGGCGTGGCGGGGCGGCACGATCCGGATGCCCTTGCCGGCTGTGTGCGAGAGGCTCTCGGTCTGACCGAGAGCGACAGGGAGGGGAACCAATGGCCATGACCTCAGCGGTCAAGGACGAGCTGAGCAGGCTGGAGATCACGAAGGTCGGGCCCAGGCGGTCCGAGGTGTCGTCGATGCTGCGCTTCGCGGGAGGGCTGCACATCGTCGGCGGCAGGGTCGTCGTCGAGGCGGAACTGGACACCGGCTCCGTGGCGCGCAGGCTGCGCAAGGAGATCTACGACCTGTACGGGCACTCCTCCGACGTGCACATGATCACCTCGGGCGGGCTTCGCAAGGGCACCCGCTACGTGGTGAGGGTGGTCAAGGATGGTGAGGGACTCGCGCGGCAGACCGGTCTCATCGATCAGCGGGGCAGGCCGGTGCGCGGCCTTCCGGCCGCGGTCGTGTCGGGCGGTCTCGCCGACGCCGAAGCCGCGTGGCGGGGTGCCTTCCTCGCGCACGGGTCGCTGACCGAGCCGGGGCGCTCGTCCTCGCTGGAGGTGACCTGCCCCGGTCCTGAGGCCGCGCTGGCGCTGGTCGGGGCTGCCCGCAGGCTCGGGATCCAGGCGAAGTCGCGTGAGGTGCGGGGCGCCGACAGGGTCGTGGTGCGCGATGGTGACGCCATCGGGGCGCTGCTGACGCGGCTCGGCGCCCACGAGAGCGTGATGGCGTGGGAAGAACGCAGGATGCGCCGTGAGGTACGCGCGACGGCCAACCGGCTCGCCAACTTCGACGACGCCAACCTGCGCCGCTCGGCGCGGGCCGCGGTCGCGGCGGCCGCGAGGGTCGAGCGGGCCATGGAAATCCTCGGTGACACCGCGCCCGACCACCTGCTCGCCGCGGGCAAGCTGCGGCTGACCAACCGGCAGGCCTCGCTTGAGGAACTCGGCCAGATCTCCGATCCGCCGATGACGAAGGACGCGGTAGCGGGCCGTATTCGCAGGCTGCTCGCCATGGCGGACAAGAGGGCGAAGGATCTGGGGCTTCCCGACACGGAGTCGGCCGTCACCGCGGAAATGCTCGAAGAGGAAGTCTGACCGCGTGGCACCGGGCGGGGGCTCCGCTCGCCCCAGTGGCCCGGTGAGCGGAGACCGCCGGGCCACTGGAGGGGCGGGGCGGTCAGTCGGCCAGTTCGGCGTGGGCGACGACCTTCGTGATCCTCGCCCTGACGAGAAGTTCGCCCGCGACGGCGTTGCGCTTGCCGAACACCTCGGCGTTCTCCTCGCCCATGTACCTTCCGCCGATCGCGGTTGCCCACGGCAGCATCTCGTCCACGTCCTCCGACAGGGTGGCTTCGGCCGTGAACTGCACGTAGGAGTAGGGCGGGGTCTGGTTGTCGACGGCGAAGGAAATGCGGGGGTCTCGCCGCAGGGCCTTTCCCTTCACGGTGTCCGCGCCGGTGTTGAAGATGATCTCGTCGCCGTCCGGTCCCTCGTTGAGCACGAACCACACCGGGGTGACGTGCGGGGAACCGTCGGCCCGCACGACGCCCAGCTTGCCGGTGAGCGTCCCGGAACCGGCGAAGGACCACCATTCGTCTCGCGTCATCTCATGCATGATCGGCACGCTACCGGCCTTGCCGCGCGCCGACCGGGTACGGCCGACTAACCTTGCGCGCTGTGCGAGTAGACGACCTTGGTGGCGCGGCCGACCCCGACGAGGGGCTCGCCCGCAGGCTGAAGGCCCTTGCCTGCACGGCGCCGCTGCACGACCTCGACGCGAGGAAGGGCAAGCTCGACTGGGCCGACGCGACGATCTACCAGATGGCCGAGATCGCGCTGCACACGATCGATCAGGTCACCATCGCGATGGACTTCGACACCGGCGCCGATCACCAGCAGGTCGTGAACCGGCTGCTGCCGTTCATCGCCTCGCAGGCGCCGAACCGCACCGTCACCGAGCACACGCTGGTCGCGAAGTGGGTGCTCGACAATCTCATCAACGTCGGCACCACCGACAGGGGCTTTCGCAGGGTGTACGGCGCGGTCGACGCCGACGGGCGGTACCGGCGGCGGACCTTCGACTTCAAACTGCTCGTCGAATTGGCCGCGCCACATGGCGAGGTGTACCTGCGCGCGACGGACGAGGCCATCAACGTGCTCGTCGGCGCGCTGGACACCGACGTCGAATCCGCGCAGATCGCGGCCGAGGTGAAGCTGGAGAACCTGATCAGCAGGGGACGGCTCGCCGACGCGAAGCTCGCTGCGGAGCAGGCGAGATACCGCACCGTGCAGTACGGGGAGACGTTGCGCGCCAAACTCGACGCGACCAGGAGGGACGTGCGCTCGGTCGACTGGGAGCGCGAGGTGCCGGACCTGCTGGATTCGGCGTTGTCGCACATCGAGTCCCGGTTCAGGTCGGAAACGGCGATCCTGAAGAACATCACGGCCGCGAGGGACGAGGCAGAGGATCCCGATCACAAGCGCAGAGCCGCCGAGCTCGTCGACATCGTCGGTGACTGCATCAGGCGGCACACCCAGCTCCAGTCGAGGCTCCAGGCCGCGGGGGCGGTGTTCCGCGCCGAGCAGGACAGGCAGCAGTTCTCCGGGCCGCCGCAGCGGGCCGCGATCGACCTTTTCGGTCAGCTGCTGACCCCGGCGCTGGCGCTGCCGCTCGCCGAAGCGGGGCCGCCCACGCAGGCGTTCTTCCACGCCGTCACGGGGATCACGGTGCCCGCCGTGCCCTCGTTGCCCTCGCTGGTTTCGCTGCTGCTGCGGCCGGCGCCCGAACGGGATCAGGTGGTCGGCGAGGTGCCGGAGCCGGAGCTCATGCCCGCCGAGGACACCGACAGCTACAGCGACGAGCAGTGGCGGGTCGCCGACGAACTGCTCGACCTGCCCGAGGTGCCGAGGCGGCTGTCGGGACTGCTGGCCGAGGCGAGGCAGAGCGACCCGGCGGTGGCGAGGCTCGTGGCGTTGCGGGCGCTGCACGCCTACGGTCCCGAGGTGGGTGCCGCGCTGCGCCAGGCGCAACAGCGGGTCCTCGTCGCCTTCGACGACGGGACGCCGCTGGCCGACCCCGAGTTCGGTGGCGCTGATCTGCTGCTGATGGCTGCCGGTGTCCGTCAGCTCGAAAGCAACACGGAGGAGGTCGCGTGAGCGTCGCGCACAGTTCGGCCGACGCGGAAGCGGCGGCGAGGCTCATCTCGTTCGGGATGCGCCCGAAACTCCTTCCCGGCAGGGACGTCGTCTACGGCGAGCTCGTGCGCAGGTACGGCGAGGACAGCGCGTTCAAGCAGCTCACGCACGCCGTAGCCGCCGGGCTGGGACTGCTGGTGCTTGAGGTCAGCGCGCAGGCGGGCGCCGTGCTCGCCGCGACCGACGAGTCGATCTTCGAGATCAAGATGGACAGCTACGCGAGGCAGAGCAAGATCAGGGAACGGCGGGACACCGAGAAGGTGCTGCACGGACTGATCCATCTCGCGACCGCGGCACTGGGGTACCCGAGGCCGGACGATCTCGCCAACGACACCTACATCGGCAGGGTCAGCGTCGAGCAGGTGGACGGGGTGGTCAGGGAGGCGTGCCGCATCCTGGACGAGCGGGCGGCCGGCACGGAGACCAACAGCGACCCGCTGGCCGACGCGCCGGAACTCGAACAGGCGTGGCGCGCCTACGCCCGCAGGCCCGCCGCCGCGGCGACGAAGGACGGAAGACTGGCCTCCGACACGACGAGGGGCATGGTGGCCAGAGCGCTGCGATTCCTCGCCGAGCAGGGGTTCCTGGTGCAGGTGAGTGCCGAGCAGGGCGGCACGTACCGGACGACGCCGCGCTACCAGGTGCAGGTCAGGGAATTGGCCGCGGACGCGGCGTTCGACGAACTGCTCGCGCTGGGCGTGGTGTCGGTCGCGGGTGGATCCGGCACGTTGCGTGCCGCCGCGTCGGACACGTTGTAGGGGGAGAGGAATGTACGAACTGTCGCGGGTGCGGCTGCACTCCGTAGGGCCCTCCGGCGCGCGGTACCAGGACGTGGTGCTGGATTTCAGTGGTGTCGGCGCCGTGGTGACCGCGCCGAAGCAGGACACGTTGTTCGGTGCGGGTGTCCATCCGGCCGAGTCCTCGCTGCCCCGGCGGCCCTCGCCCGCAAGCGTGCTGTTTCTTGAGAACGGCGGCGGCAAGTCGGTGCTCATCAAGCTGATCTTCTCGGTGATGCTGCCGGGAAGACGGCAGGTCGTCGGCACGACCAATACGCGGGTGCTGGAGAAGTTCGTCGGTGGCAAGGATGTCGCGCACGTCGTGCTGGAGTGGCAGCACACCGAGACGGGCGAGCGGATCATCACCGGCAAGGTGTCCGAGTGGAGGGGACACGTCGCCTCCTCCGATCCCGCCAACCTGATCGACTCCTGGTACTGCTTCCGGCCGAGCACGTCCGTCGGGCTGGAGACGCTTCCGCTGACGCAGGACGGCAAGCTGCTGACGATGTCGGGCTTTCACGAGCAGCTCGGCGCGACGCACGCCGAGATTCCCGAGCTGGAGCTGTTCTGGACGAGAAGGCAGCACGAGTGGACCGAACGGCTCGACCAGCTCGGGCTGGACACGGAGTTGTTCCGCTATCAGCGCGCCATGAACGCGGGCGAGGGCGAGGCGGCCGACGCGTTCGCGTTCAACACCGACGGTGCCTTCGTGGAATTCCTGCTGAAAGCCGTTGTCACGGAGGAGGAGCCGAAGGATCTCGCCGAGGTGGTCGCCACCTACGCGAACAATCTGGCTCAACGTGGCGAATTGCTGGCCGAGCGCGATTTCGTCGAGGGCGCGCTCGATCTGCTGGGGCCGCTGTCCGACGAGGAACGGCTCGCGGCGGCGAACCGGAAGCTCGCCGGGGTCGCCAGGGACGAGCTGGCCGCGTTCGCGGGTGAGATCGCGGCTCGTGACCGGATCGAGAACGAGCGGCTCGACGGACTGGCCGCGCACGTCGAGGAGGTCGCGGGAGCCGAGAAGCTCGCGGAGGGCGATCACCGCAGGCTGACCGCCGTGCTCACGGAGCTGCGCCGCACCGTGGCGAGCCTCCAGCTCGACTCCGCCCTCGAAACGAAGGACAGGGTGGACGCCGAGCTGGCGGAGGCCAAGACAACGGCCGAGGCGTGGCGGGAGACCACGACCGTGCTCAACCAGCTCAACGCGGCGCGCAGGGCACGCGACATCCGCGAGCTGGTCGGTACGAGGGAACAGAAGGCCCAGCCCGCGCTGGAGGCCAAGAACGCGGCGGCCTCCGCGCTCGCGAGGGGACTGCTCGCTCTGGCCAAGCAGGCACAGGAACAGGGCGACGCCGCCGACAAGGCGGCACACGAGCAGCGGGCCGGCGCCGAGAAGGCCCAGCACGAGCGCGACGAGGCGACGAGCACCGCCGCGGTCAGGAGGGCTGAGGCGGAAGGGCTCACCGCGCGAGTCGCCGAGGTGCGGGCCGAGGTGGGGGTCGCGGCGAAGGACGGCCTGCTCGCCTCGGGAAGCGACGTGGCCGAAGCCGCCAGGCTCGCCACTGCGGGCAGGGAAGCCGCGGAGGCCGAGCTGGCGAGAGCCGAGGCCGGATTGGAGCGGGTCGCCGCGGAACTCGGCGCGGCGCAGAGCACGCTGACCACGGCGCATCGCGCCGCGTCGGCGGCACACGACAGGGCGGAACGCGTCTCGGAGGAGCTGGCGAAAGCCCACCGGCGAGGGGACGCGCTGGCGGCCGAGCCGAGGCTCGGCGAGCTGCTCGGCACCGAGGACGTCGCCCTCGAAACCGATGTTCCCGCTTTGCTGGATCGCCTCGCCCAGGCACGCGCGGGCGCCGAGAGCGAACAGACCGCGCTGCGCATCGAGGAATCGGCAGACGAGCGCGCACTCGCCGCGCTCGGTTCGGGCGGGCTGCTGCCACCGCCGGAAGAGGTACAGGCCGCGCTCGACGCGCTGGAAGAGGCGGGGATCACCGCGTGGTCCGGCTGGCGCTATCTGTCCAAACTGGATTCATCGGCGAGGGAAGAAGCGCTGCGCAGGGCACCACAGCTCGTCACGGGCGTACTGCTCAACGAGAGCGGGCAGCTGGCGAGGGCCCGCGAGGTGCTCACCGGGTTGCGGCTGCTGCCGAGCGCGGCCATCGCGGTGGGTACCACCGCCGCGCTCGCCGATGAGGCGCTGGCCGCCGTGCCCGGCGTGGATTTCCTGGTTCCGCCCAATCCCGCCATGTACGACGAGCAGGCCGCCGACACCGAGCGCGACGCCATCGCGGCGCGGCAGCGGGACCGCAGGGCGAGGCTCGCCGCGCTGGAGGAGGCAGCCGGAGCCGACGCCGCGCTCTACTGGAAGCTGAGCTCGTGGCGGGAGGACTACCCTCCCGGCGCGATGGGACTGCTCGCGGAGGAAGCTCACGCCGCGGCGACCGCGCGGGACACCGCCATGGCGGAGGCGGAGGAGGCCGAGACGACGCTGGCGAGGCTGGTCTCCTCCCGAGACGATCTCGCAGGGAAAATTCCCTTCCTGCGCACGGCCGTGCGCGAGAACGAGGACAAGGCGCGCAGGCTCGACGAACTCGCCGCGAAAGCCCTCCGGATTCCACAGTGGACGGAAGAGGCGGAACGGGCGGCCGAGATCGCCGAAAGGGCGGAGGCGAAAGCACTCGAAGCCGGTGCCACCGCCGCGAAACTGCGAGAGCGGGCCGCGGAGGAACAGCGCACCGCCGACGGCCACCGCAGGACGATGAGCACGGCACGAGCCGAACTGGCCGAGGTACCCGGCGGCGGTTCCGTCGCCGGCACGGATCCCGTTCCCGGCGAACCGGTCGACGCGCTGCGCAGGACCTTCGCCTCGGCGGCAGAGGCTTACGCGAAGGTCGAGGTCGGCAGCGATCTGCGAGCCGAACTCGAACAGGCGGAGAACGCCGAATCCGCCGCGAGGGCCGCGCTGGAGAACCTCACCGATGAGGTGCGGGCGCTCGCGGCCGAACTGCTGGAGACTCCCGACGGGTCCGATGCCTCCGCGCGAGCGGCAGCGCAGGCAAGGGCGGCGCGAACCGTCGCGGCACTGGAAGAGGAACGCGCCGAGGTGATCGGCCAGGTGGCGACCCGCAAGGCCGAACTGAACCAGCTGCCGCAGCACAGTGGCCCGCTCGACAGTTTCGAGAAACCGCGCGACGTCGAGCACGGTCGCGAACTGATCGACGCGGCAGCCGAGGAGGCCTCCGCCGCGGCGAGAACGTGGGAGGAACTGCACGAGCGGCGTGCCGCGGCCCAGGCGACGTTGGACGCGGCCCAGCATTCGGCTTCGGGATTCCGGTTGCTGGCCGAAACGCTTGCCGCCTACGTCCCGCAGGGCGAGCCCGAACGCGTTTTCGAAGCGGATGTCGAAACGGCGAGGGCGCGGCACGGTGAACGTAGTGCGGCACTGAACACGGCGACCGAGGCGGTCGACGCCGCCGAGAAACGGGTGCGTGCCGCGGCCGACGCGCTGGCGCACTACGCGACGGAAAAGCGATTCGAACGACTCACCACGCCGGTGCGGCAGCAGGTCGTCTCGGTGCGCAGGGACAGCCTGCCCGAGCACGCCGACGAGTGGACGGCCGCCCTGCGGCCCCGGCTGCGGACCCTCACCGACGATCTCGCCCAGATCGACCGGCACCGCTCCGGCATCGTCACCCGCCTGCAGAGTCTCGTGGAAGGCGCGCTGCGGACCCTGCGTTCCGCACAGCGCGTCTCCCGCCTCCCCGACGGTCTCGGCGAGTGGTCGGGCCAGGAATTCCTGCGGATCCGGTTCACCGAACTGGAGGACAACGACCTCACCGAGCGGCTCGGCGAGGTCGTCGACGAGGCGGCGGCAGGCAAGACCAGTGACGGAAGGGACGTCAAACGCGACGGCATGTCGCTGCTGCTGCGCGGAGTGCAGTCCGCGGTACCCAAGGGATTCAGGGTGGACATGCTCAAACCCGATTCGGTACTGCGCACCGAACGGCAGCGCGTCTCCGAGATCCGCGACGTGTTCTCCGGAGGGCAGCAGCTCACCGCCGCCATCATCCTGTACTGCACGCTCGCCGCGCTGCGCGCGAACAACAGGGGGAAGATGCGCAACCGGCATTCCGGGGTGCTCTTCCTCGACAACCCGATCGGCAGGGCGTCGGCGGGCTACCTGCTGGAACTGCAACGCGCCGTCGCTGAGGCACTGGGCGTGCAGTTGATCTACACGACCGGATTGTTCGACGCGGGCGCGCTCAGCGAGTTCCCGCTCATCGTGCGCCTGCGCAACGACGCCGACCTGCGGGCGGGCCGCAAGTACCTCTCCGTCGACGCCACGATCCGCAAGCAGCTGGAGGACCTGAACGAACCGGACGGGGTGGCGAGGCTTTCGGCGACGAGGCTCTACGCGAAGGCCGGGAGCTGAGCGTTTCGAGGGTGGTGGAGCTCAGTCCTTGCGGCCGGTGAACGCCAGCGTTGCGCCGAGCCCGATCATCGTCAGCCCGCTCGCTCCGCCGATCACCTCAAGCCTGCGCGGTGAGCGGGCGAACCAGTCGCGCGCCGTGCCGGCCAGCAGCGCCCACATGCTGTCCGTCACGAGCGCGATCACCGGCAGCAGGATGCCGAGCAACAGGATCTGGCCCGCGACCGCGCCGCTCTCGTAGTGCACGAACTGGGGGAGTACCGCCGCGAGGAACACGATCGACTTCGGGTTGGCGACGCCGACGACGAAGCCGTCGCGCAGCACCCGCAGCGTGCGGGCCCGCCCGCCCTTCGCGCCCGCCTCGAACACCGCGCTCAGCGAGCGCCGGTGCCGCAACGCCTGAATTCCGAGGTAGCCGAGATAGCAGGCGCCTGCCAGTTTGATAGCCGTGAACACCTCGGCCGACCGCGAAATCAGCGCGCCGAGACCGAACGCGACGGCGACGACCTGGGTGTAGATCCCGGCCGCGTTGCCTGCCACCGTCAGCAACGCGTCCCTTCTGCCGACGGTGAGCGCCCTGCTGATGGTGAACAGCACGCTCGGGCCAGGCACGACGACCATCACGAAGGTCAGCGCGGCGAACGCGGCGAGCTGACCAGCCGAGACGACAAAATCCATGCGAGGAAGCCTAGAAGCCCGCGCGCGGCGAGGACAGCGAATACTCGGTGGGCGCCCGTGCGAGCACGTCCTACCGTGGTGCCCGTGACGACACCGGCGGCACTGGCCGCACTCGTGGCACGGGTGAGCGCGACCTACGACCGGCTCGGCATGCCGGAATGGCCGGATCCGCACCCCGGCGGGGCCATGCCGCGCGACGACGAGTACTCGCGGGTCACCGATCCCGGCAAATACCGGATCGCGCACGCTCGTGCCAGGGTGTGGGCCGAGTTGCTCGGCGAGGCGGCCGGGGCCAGGTCCGACGAACTCGCCGGAGCCGGGCTCGTCGTGGATGCCCAGCGGTTCGATCGAGGGGTCCGGCTGAGCTCACCTCGATCCGGCACGCTGCCGCTGGTGCTGCTCGAACGCGATGCGCGCGACACGGAATCCGGTTCGTTCGTCGCCGGGCTGCACGCGGGCATCGGACTGCCGGACACGGGCGAGAACCTGCCCGACTGTGGCTGCGATGCCTGCGATTGCGGCTCCGCCGACCTGCTCACCGCGATCGACGCCACGATCGGCGAGATCGTCGGCGGTCCTTCGGCGTTGCTGAGGGGCAAGAACTGGTACGCGTGGTGGTCACCCGGCGGTGCCCGGTTCTCCGGCGTGCGCCGCGGCCCCTCCGGCGACACGATGATGAAGCTGGCGAAGCGGCTTGCCCTCGGCGAGGACATCCGGCCGCCGAGCGGCACCGAGGTCTTGACCGGCCGCTCGTGGCTCGGCTGAGTACCGGCTACCCAGGCCGCTACCGGAAAGGAAGTGCCGCCGTGACCCAGGGCGAGCGCGAGGGCACCAGATCGGAGTGGGAAGCGGCCTTCGCCGTGCTCGCCCCGGTGATCGACCTGGTGACACCCATGGCGGTCCGCGTGGCCGCCTCACTGCGGCTTGCCGACCTGATGGCGGGCGGCCCGGTACCCGTCGCGGAACTGGCTCGCCGGTCGGGAACCGACGCCGGAGCACTCGGCAGACTGCTGCGCCACCTCGTGTTCAAGGGCGTCTTCGCCGAACCGGAACGCGACGTGTTCGCCGTCAACGAACCGGCCGCGCTACTGGCGTCGAGCCATCCCTCCGGCATGGCGCAACGGCTCGACCTCGACGGCTTCGGCGGCCGGATGGACCTCGCCTTCACCGGACTCGCGCACACTGTCCGCACCGGGGAACCGGCGTGGGAGACGGTGTTCGGTACCCCGCTGTGGCGCTATCTCGCCGAGAACGAGGAGATCGGCGAGTCGTTCGACGCGATGATGGCCTCGGGAACCGACTATGTCGCCGACGCGGTGCGTGGCCACGACTGGTCGGGCGTCCGGCACGTGGTCGACGTCGGCGGAGGTACCGGCGCTTTCCTCGCCGAGGTACTCGGCGCCGATCCCGGCATGCGGGGCACCCTCGTCGACCTGCCGGAGACGGCGGAGAGGGCGCGGCGCTACCTCGCGGACAAGGGACTCGGCGAGCGATGTGCCGTCGTCGCGGGCAGTTTCTTCGATCCGTTGCCGCCCGGCGGCGACGTGTACGTGCTGAGGCGGGTCGTGCACGACTGGGGCGACGAGGACGCCGTGCGCATCCTGCGCCGGTGCGCCGAGGCGGCTACCCGGGGCAGGGCGATCGGCAGCGGTGGCAAGAGCGGAAGGGTGCTCGTCATCGAGACGCCGAGCGGATCCGCGGGAGATCCGGAGCTGCTCGCCGAAATGGACCTGCGGATGCTCGTCCTCAGCGGCGGCCGCGAACGGGAGCGGGGGGGAGTACGCCGCGATCATCGCGCGTGCCGGGCTCGATCTCGGCGGGGTGCACCGCACCCCGCTCGGGCACGTCGTCCTCGACTGCGTCCCGCGCGGTGAGTGAACCGCTCGATGTCGGTGCGTGGTGGTAGGACGGGCGGATGACACGCACGTTTCCCGTCCGCGAGCGCAGGGCGAGGCTGGCTCGGAGGCACCGGCTGGCCCAGGGGGCCAGGGCGAGCACGCCGGAGGAGGCCGCCGACAGCATGGTGGCGCTGCACGCCACCGATCCCGCGACCGTGTACCTCGCGATCGCCGCGCGTGCCCCCGCGGTGACGGTCGCCGATGTCGAGCGCGCCCTCTACGACGAGCGCACCCTGCTGCGGATGCTCGGCATGCGGCGCACGATGTTCGTCGTTCCGGCTCCGGTCGCGCCGCTCGTCCAGGCAGGCTGCGCCGAGGACATCGAGCGCAAGCAGCGGACATTGCTGCTACGGCACCTCGAACAGACCGGCATACCCGATCTCGGCGGGTGGCTGCGCGATGTCGAGGACGCCACCGTTGCCGCGCTCGCGGCACGCGGATCGGCGAGCGCGCAGGAGCTGTCCGCCGACGAACCGCGATTGCGTACCGAGATCACGATGGCCGAGGGCAAGCCGTACGAGGCCCGCGGCTACATCACCAACAGGGTGCTGTTCCTGCTCGCCGCGAGCGGCAGGATCGTGCGCGGCAGGCCGAAGGGCACCTGGCTTTCCACCCAGTACGCGTGGTCGGTCACCGGCGACTGGCTGCCGGAAGGGCTGGAACCGCTCGATCCCGGTGCCGCGAGGGTGGCGCTTGCCCGCCGCTGGTTGAGGGCCTACGGCCCTGGGCAGGTCACCGACCTGCGCTGGTGGACGGGCTGGACGGCGGCGCAGACAAAAAAGGCGCTCGCCGAGATCGGGCCCGCCGAGGTCGACATGGATGGCATTCCCGGCATCCTGCTGCCCGACGACGTACCGGGCGAAGACGGCGAAGACACGGGATCCGGGGAGGGCGCACCGTGGGCCGCGCTGCTGCCCGCGCTCGACCCGACCGCGATGGGCTGGGCCGAGCGCACCTGGCTTGTCGGCGCCCACCGCGCCGCGTTGTTCGACAGGACGGGCAACATCGGGCCCACCGTGTGGAGTGAAGGGCGGATCGTCGGCGGCTGGGCGCAGCGGCCCGGCGCCGGGATCGTCTTCCGCTTGCTGGAAGACATCGGCACGGAGGCCACCTCGGCGGTGGAGGCCGAGGTCGCCAGGATGAACGCCTGGCTCGGCCAGGTCAGAGTCGTCCCTCGCTTCCGCACTCCGCTTGAGCGCGAGCTGTCCACTTAATCGATTCGCTTAAAGGTTCCAGGTGGGGGACGTCTCGTGAAGGCCACCCGGATACGCCCAGGCCAGCACGCTAGGGTTGGCGGGAAACCGAAGACGTGTAGCCCCGGTCCGGGACCGGGGCGAACCCCGAGGAGAGAAGAGCAGTGACGGTTCGCGTAGGCGTCAACGGCTTCGGCCGCATCGGCCGCAACTTCTTCCGTGCCGTGCAAGCCAGCGGGCATGACATCGAGGTGGTCGCCTTCAACGACCTCGGCGATGTCGCCACCATGGCCCACCTGCTCAAGTACGACAGCATCCTGGGCCGTTTCCCAGAAGAGGTCAGCACCAGCGACGAGGGCATCGTCGTCGGCGGCAAGACCATCAAGGCGCTGGCCGAGCGCGACCCGGCCAACCTGCCATGGGGCGAGCTCGGGGTCGACGTCGTCGTCGAGTCCACCGGCTTCTTCACCAACGCCGACGCCGCGAAGGCACACATCGCGGGCGGCGCGAAGAAGGTCATCGTCTCCGCCCCCGCCAAGGGTGAGGACCTCACCGTCGTTCTCGGTGTCAACGACAAGGACTACGACGGCAGCCAGACCATCATCTCGAACGCCTCCTGCACCACCAACTGCCTCGGCCCGCTGGCCAAGGTGCTGCAGGACAGCTTCGGGATCGAGCAGGGCCTGATGACCACCATCCACGCCTACACCGCCGACCAGAACCTGCAGGACGGCCCGCACAAGGACCTGCGAAGGGCCCGCGCCGCGGCGCTGAACATCGTGCCGACCTCCACCGGTGCGGCCAAGGCCATCGGTCTCGTGCTGCCCGAGCTGAAGGGCAAGCTCGACGGCTACGCGCTGCGGGTTCCCGTGCCGACCGGCTCGACGACCGACCTCACCGTCACGCTCACCAAGAGCGCCTCGGTCGAGGAGATCAACGCCGCCTACAAGGCAGCGGCCGAAGGTCCGCTCAACGGCATCCTGCGCTACAGCGACGACCCGATCGTCTCGTCCGACATCGTCACCGACCCCGCGTCGTGCATCTACGACGCGCCGCTGACCAAGGTCATCGGCAACCAGGTGAAGGTCGTCGGCTGGTACGACAACGAGTGGGGCTACTCCAACCGCCTCGCCGACCTGGTGAAGCTCGTCGGCTCCAAGCTGTCCTGACGACATGGCGGTGAAGACACTCGACGATCTGCTCGCCGAGGGTGTATCGGGTCGCCGCGTGCTGGTGCGTTCGGACCTGAACGTGCCGCTCGACGGCGACACCATCACCGACGACGGCAGGGTCAGGGCGGCATTGCCCACGATCAAGAAGCTGGCCGATGCCGGAGCCAGAGTGGTTGTCACGGCGCACCTCGGGCGGCCGAAGGGCGCGCCGGAGGACAAGTTCTCCCTTCGCCCGGTAGCCAAGCGGCTCGGTGAGCTGCTCGGGGCCGACGTCCCGCTCGCCGGTGACGTTGTGGGCGACGAGGCGAAGCAGGTCACCTCGGCGCTCACCGACGGTTCGGTGGCGATGGTGGAGAACGTGCGCTTCGACCCGAGGGAGACCAGCAAGGTGGAGAGCGAGCGGGCCGAACTGGCCCGCGAGTTCGCCGCCTTGGTCGGCACCGGCGGCGCGTTCGTGTCCGACGGTTTCGGCGTCGTGCACCGCAAGCAGGCCTCGGTCTACGACGTGGCCCGCGTTCTGCCCGCCTACGCGGGCGGGCTCGTGCTCGCCGAACTCGACGTGCTGAACACCCTGACCGTCGATCCGGGCAGGCCCTACGTCGTCGTGCTCGGTGGCTCGAAGGTTTCCGACAAGCTCGCCGTCATCGAGGCGCTGCTGCCGAAGGTCGACCGGCTGCTGGTCGGCGGGGGGATGTGCTTCACCTTCCTCGCCGCGCAGGGGCACGGCGTCGGAGGCTCGCTGCTGGAGGCCGACATGGTCGGCACGTGCGAGCGGCTGCTCGCCGAGGCGGGCGACAAGCTCGTGCTGCCTGTCGACGTCGTCGCGGCCGACGCGTTCTCGGCCGATGCCGCCACCCGCACGGTGAGCGCCACGGCCATCGAGGACGGCTGGATGGGCCTCGACATCGGCCCTGACACGGTGGCCGCCTTCGCCTCGGAACTGGGCACGGCGGCGACGGTCTTCTGGAACGGGCCGATGGGCGTGTTCGAGCTGGCCCCCTTCGCGGAGGGAACCCGCGGCGTCGCGCGGGCGATCGCCGACTCGCCCGCGTTCAGCGTGGTCGGCGGCGGTGACTCGGCGGCGGCCGTGCGGCTCCTCGGACTGCCCGAGGACGGCTTCTCGCACATCTCGACCGGCGGCGGCGCGTCGCTGGAGTATCTGGAAGGCAAGGAACTGCCCGGCGTGGCCGTCTTGAGCGAAGGGAAGTGATGGTGGCGCGCAAGCCGCTGATCGCGGGCAACTGGAAGATGAACCTCAACCACCTTGAGGCCATCGCGCTCGTGCAGAAGATCGCCTTCTCGCTCCCCGAGAAGTACTACGCGAAGGTCGACGTGACGGTGCTGCCGCCGTTCACCGACATCCGCAGCGTGCAGACCCTCGTCGACGGCGACAAACTCCTGCTCAGCTACGGCGCGCAGGACCTGTCGGCCAGCGACTCCGGTGCCTACACCGGTGACGTCTCCGGGCCGATGCTGGCGAAGCTGGGCTGCACGTACGTCGTGGTGGGGCACTCGGAGCGCAGGGAGTACCACGCCGAGACCGACGAGGTCGTCAACAAGAAGGTGCGGGCGGCGATCAAGCACGGGATCAAGCCGATCCTGTGTGTCGGCGAGCAACTGGAGGTCAGGGAGGCCGGTGGGCACATCGAGCACACCACCGCCCAGCTCATCGCCGCGCTGAAGGGCCTCAAGGCCGACCAGGTCAAGGAGGTCGTCGTCGCCTACGAGCCGGTGTGGGCCATCGGTACGGGCAGGGTCGCGACCCCAGCCGACGCCGAAGAGGTGTGCGCCGCGCTGCGCTCGGCGCTCGCCGAAAAGTACGGGGCGGAGCTGGCCGAGGCCACGCGCGTGCTTTACGGTGGCTCCGTCAAGTCCGGCAATATCGCCGAACTGGTCGCGTGCGACAACGTGGACGGGGCTCTCGTCGGTGGCGCCAGCCTTGACGGTGAGGAATTCACCAAGCTTTGTGCGCTGGCCGCCGGAGGCCCTCTACCCTGACACCCACGGGTACCCGCTACTCTGGGTACCCCGCCACCCGCAGTACACAGAGGATGACATGAAGCTGTTCCTGCAAATTCTGTTGATCGCGACGAGCGTGCTGCTGATCGTCGCGGTGCTGCTGCACCGCGGGCGCGGCGGCGGACTGTCTTCGTTGTTCGGTGGCGGTATGCAGTCGAGCCTGGCCGGGTCGAGTGTGGCCGAGAAGAACCTCGACCGCATCACGCTCGGTCTCGGTGCGGTATGGCTGATCGCCATCGTGGGCCTCGGACTGCTGGTGAAGATTTAGTTGCCCTTGGCGTGCTGGGCGGGGGCACGCCAACTCTCTGGTGGGTGTGAGGATTCATGGTTGGCGGTAACGCTATTCGAGGCACCCGAGTCGGTGCGGGTCCGTCCGGCGAGTCAGAGCGTGGCGAGTCGGCCCCCCGGCGCCGCGTCTCGTACTGGTGCGTCAACGGGCACGTGTCCCGGCCTTCGTTCTCGGCGGACGCGGAGATTCCGGAAGAATGGGATTGCCCGCGGTGCGGGCTTCCCGGCGGGCAGGACGAGCAGAACCCGCCCGCGGCTCCGAGGACGGAGCCGTACAAGACGCATCTCGCGTACGTGAAGGAACGTCGCAGCGACGCCGATGGCGAGGCAATCCTCGCCGAGGCGCTGGAACGGCTGCGGCAGCGCAGGGAAATCTGAAACCCCGCTGAACAGGGTCTCCTCGCCAAGACGACGAGAGACCCGAAGGCGGCTGGGGCCGAAGGAGTGGGGCTCGCGGCGTGACCGCGAGCCCCACTCCTGTCTGTGCGGGTGGGCAGGCGCGAGTCCCGCACTCAGGTCGGCGAGTTCCGCGCTCCGGTCGCCGAGATCCGCACCGGGACCGGCGAGTTGCCCATTCGGGCCGGCGGGATCGCCGCGAGAGCACCCGACATGCCCGTTCGCTACGTCGTCACCGGATACCGGGCTGCGGCCTCGAACCCTCCGTCATCGGTGGCTTTCGTTTCGAACGTGCCGCCCAGCAACCGCGCCCGCTCGGCAAGGCCGGTCAAGCCGTACCCGCCGGAAGGCAGCATGCCGGGCCGTTCCCTCGGCCGGTCGTTGCGGACCTCGATCATGAGCGCCTCCGTGTCGCCCGACAGCCGCACGAAGGCCGTCGCCCCCGGCGCGTGTTTGCGGACGTTGGTCAGGCACTCCTGCACGGTGCGATACGCCGCGGCCGAGACCTGCGGAGGAACGTTCTCCGGCAACCTCTCCACGGCGAACTGAACCGGCACCTCGGCGTTGTCGATCAGTTCGGGCAGATCGGCCAGATCGGGGTGGGAGGATTCCTCCTCGGCGGCCCCTGACCGCAGCACTCCGACCAGCGCGCGCAGTTCCTCCAGGGTGTGGGTGCCGAGCGTCCGGATGGTGTGCGCCGTGCGCTGGGTTTCAGCGTCGGCGCCGGAGGCAGCCATGGCACCCGCCTGCATGACGATGAGGGTGATGTCGTGCGAGACGACGTCGTGCATTTCCCGTGCCAGCCGCGCCCTTTCCTCGGCGCGCACGGCCTGCGCGTGCAGTTTGCGTTCCCTGTCCCTGCTGGCGGCGAGTTCGCTCAGCCGCGCCGACAGTTCGGTTCTGGCGCCGATGAGCAGGCCGATCGCCAGCGGCATACCGGCAACGATCACGCCGTAGATGACGTCGAGCACGTGTTCCTGCCAGGTCATGGCAAAGAACTCGGGCAGCGGCCACAAAATGAACCGGCACAGCCACACCAGCCCGGCACCGACCCATACCTGCCAGTGCATTTGCTTGCGCGTGGCGAGATAGCCCAGCGCGAGCATGGCCGCGACCTGGGCCCAGCCCGCGAAGAACCCCGGAACGGTCAGCAGCAGCATCGTGAACGGCAGCAGCCGGCGGAATGCCAGCGCGGCACAGCTCACCACGGACAGTACGACCGAATACGTTTCCGCCTGCTGCGGGATGATCAGCCACACATCGAGAACCGCGATCACCACGACGGCGATGTCGACGGCGGCCTTGCGTACGAAGGGACGTTTCCACAGTGCGGACAGCGGGCCGGCGGATATGGTTCTCCGTCGAGCCTTGCCGGCGGTTTCCGTGCCGGGGCGTCCGACCGAAACCCCGGGTATCGAGATTCCCTCAGTGGTCATGGCTCAGACCTCTCGTCTTGTGGACTTACCTGAGAGAGGACTGAGAAAGCCGATCGGGACGCGCGGATCGGGAAAAATGTGCGGGATGTCGGCCTGCGGCCGGAAATTCAGGAGGTCAGGACCATTGTGGCCCCCATACCGCCGCCCACGGGGGTGATCAGCCCTTCGGCGGCGCCGGGACGCTCAACTTTCCCGCGGCGGCCTTGTCGATCAGCCACAGTGTCCGCAGGGAACCGCGCGCGCCCGCGACGGGAAGCCGCACCTCATCCGCACCGGAAAGGGCGAGCGCCACCGCGTCGGCCTTCGCCTCACCCGCGGTGATCAACCACACCTCGGCGGCTTGCCTGATCGCGGGAAACGTCAGCGAAATCCGGGTGGGGGGCGGCTTGGGGCAGTCGCGCACGGCGACTACCGAGCGCTCGTTCTCATTGGCCGCGGGCGACCCGGGGAAGATCGAGGCGGTGTGCCCTTCCCCGCCGAGACCGAGCAGGAGCACGTCGAACGCGGGCACCGCGGCGCCAGGGGCCGCGTTCGCGGCGAGCACCTCGGCATACGCCGCTGCCGCCGCGTCGGCGTCATCGCCCAAAACCCCGTCGGAGGGCGCCATCGCGTGCACCCTCGCCGGATCGACCGGTACGTGGTCGAGCAGCGCTTCCCTGGCCTGCAACTCGTTGCGCTCGCCGTCGGACGAGGCGACGAACCTCTCGTCGCCCCAGTAGATGTCGAGCCGCGCCCAGTCGATCGCGTCCCTCGCGGGGGAGTGGCGAAGCTGCTCCAGCACGGCGATGCCGGTACCGCCGCCGGTCAGCACCACCGACGCCGATCCCTTGGCGGCCTGCAGATCCACCAGCCTCGTCAGCAGCCGCGCCGCCGTGGCGGCGGCAAGCAGTTCGGCGTCGGCGTGGACGACCACTTCCGGCGAAGGGCTCATGCGTTCACCTTCTTCTTCGGGGCCGCCGTTTTCTTGCGTGCGGCGGAGAGCTTGCTCAGGCCGTGCAATGCCGCCTCGTAGATCTCGTCGGGATCGAGTCTGCGCAGTTCTTCGATGAGGCAGTCACGGGTGTCCCTGCGCCGCAACGAGATCCGCCGTTTCGGCTGCCCCGGTTGCGTCAGAGTCCCGGTCCTGCCGTCGGGGCGCACCAGCTCGATCGCGCCGGAGGGACGGTCCAGCTTCACCGCGACGATGCCTTGCGCGCTCGTGGTTTTCACCCGCTTGACCGGCACCTTGAGGTACTCGGCAAGCCACCCGGCGAGCAGCTCCGTCGACGGCGAATCGGCCTCGCCGGTCACCGAGGCCCCGGTGATCCGTTCGTGCGGAGGCAGGTCCAGCGCCGCGACGAGCTGAGCACGCCAGTTGGTCAGCCTGGTCCACGCGAGATCGGTGTCGCCGTCGGTATAGCTCTTGGCCCGCGCGGACAGTGCCCTGATGGGATTCTTCTCCGCCGCCGAATCGGTGATCCTGCGCTGCGCCAGCTGCCCCAGCGGGTCTTTCGCGGGGAACTTCGGTGCCGTGCCCGGCCACCACGTGACGATCGGCGCGTCGGGCAGCAGGAGCGGGACCACGGCACTCTGTCCCTGGTTGGCGAGCGCACCGTACAGGCGCAGCACGATCACCTCGCTGGCTCCGGCGTCACCGCCGACCCTGATCTGGCCGTCGATCCTCGGCGCGGCCGTCCGCGCGCCCTTGGCGACGACGATGACCCGTGACGGGTGTTCCCTGCTGGCCTCGTTGGCCGCGTCGATCGCCGCTTCGAGCTGCTCGTCGTCCTCGGCCGCGATCACGAGGGTCAGCACCCTGCCCAGTGCGACGGCGCCGCCCCGTTCCCGCAGCTCGACCATCTTCTTGTTGAGCTGGGAAGTTGTCGTCGAGGGAAGATCGATGATCACGGCCGCCTCCAGTGCTTGTGCGGGACACCCTGCCGAGCGCTCACGGCCGCCTCCAGTGCCTGCCCGTGCGTTCCAGCATCTCGTCAGCGGCCTCCGGCCCCCACGAACCGGGCTGGTACGGCTCGGGCGCGCCCTTCTTGGCCCAGTGATCGAGAATCGGGTCGAGGATCCGCCAGGACAGCTCGACCTCCTCGTTGACGGGGAACAGCGACGGCTCGCCGAGCAGCACGTCGAGGATCAGCCGCTCGTAGGCTTCCGGCGAGGTTTCGGTGAACGCGTGCCCGTAGCCGAAGTCCATCGTGACGTCGCGAACCTCCATCGTGGTCCCCGGCACCTTCGAGCCGAAGCGCAACGTGATGCCCTCGTCCGGCTGCACCCTGATCACCAGCGCGTTCTCGCCGAGCTCTTCGGTCGACGTCGAGTCGAACGGCAAGTGCGGCGCCCGCTTGAACACGACGGCGACCTCGGTGACCCGCCTGCCGAGGCGCTTTCCCGTGCGCAGATAGAACGGAACGCCTGCCCAGCGCCGGTTCTGCACCTCCAGCGTCACGGCGGCATAGGTCTCGGTCGTCGATTCCTTGGAGAAACCGGCTTCCTGCAACAGTCCCGGCACCTTCGTGCCACCCTGCCAGCCGCCCGAGTACTGGCCCCGGGCCGTCGTGAGATCGAAGGGCCCGACCGGTTTCGTGGCGCCGAGCACCTTCACCTTCTCGGCCCGCAGTGTCGTAGGCTCGAACGAGACCGGCTCCTCCATCGCGGTCAGCGCGAGCAGCTGCAGCAGGTGGTTCTGGATGACGTCGCGGGCGGCACCGATGCCGTCGTAGTAGCCGGCCCTGCCGCCGAGCCCGATGTCCTCGGCCATGGTGATCTGCACGTGGTCGACGTAGTTGGCGTTCCAGATCGGCTCGAACATCTGGTTCGCGAACCGCAGCGCCAGGATGTTCTGGACCGTCTCCTTGCCGAGGTAGTGATCGATGCGGAACACCGAGTCCTCGGGAAACACGTCGTTGACGACCGCGTTGAGTTCCTTGGCGCTGGAAAGGTCGTGCCCGAACGGCTTCTCGATGACGACCCGCCGCCACACGTCCTCACTGGAATCGGCGAGACCGCTGCGCGCGAGTTGTTTGGTGACGACGGGAAAGGCGCTCGGCGGGATGGACAGGTAGAAGGCGGTGTTCCCGCCGGTGCCGCGCTCGGTGTCCAGTTCCCTCACCGTGTTGGCGAGCCGGTCGAACGCGTCGTCGTCGTCGAAACTTCCCTGTACGAAGCGGATTCCCTCGGCGAGCCGGTTCCACACCGATTCGCGGAACGGGGTTCTCGCATGCTCGGCGACCGAGTCGTGCACCAGCTCGCCGAAGTCCTGGTCCTCCCAGTCGCGGCGCGCGAACCCGACGAGCGAGAAACCCGCGGGAAGCAGGCCGCGGTGGGCGAGGTCGTAGATCGCGGGCATCAGCTTCTTGCGGGAAAGGTCGCCGGTGACGCCGAAGATCACGAGGCCGGATGGCCCCGCGATCCTCGGCAGCCGCTTGTCACGGGGGTCCCGCAGCGGGTTCGTCCAGCCTCGCGTCATGAACCGAGCTCCTGTACGGCACGCATGACGTCGGCAAGGCCCGCGGCCCTGTCGGTGAGATGCAACCGCAGCACCGGTCTCCCGTTGCCTGCCAGCACCTGACCGTCGCCAAGCGCCTGTGCCCGTTGCAGGGTGCCGAGGGAGTAGGGCCGGTCGGGGACGGCGATGTCGGTCTCGACGGCGCCGGTCAGCTGGAGGAAGACACCGTTGGGGTGGCCGCCCTTGTGGTACTGACCTGTCGAGTGCAGAAACCGGGGGCCCCAGCCGAACGTGGTCTGCAATCCGCACCGTTTGGCCAGTTCGGCCCGCAGCAGCCCGGCGGAGGCGTCGTCGAGCCGGTCGAGATACGCCTGCACCGACACGTAGCCGTGCTCGGGCGCCGTTGCGAGAAATTCACGCAGCACCCCGGCGAGATCGTCGCTTGTGGACACGTCGCCGTAGACCTCGACGGAACCGAACACGGCCGAAGGGGTTCCCGTCTCGCTGAGCGAACCGGGGTTGTCGAGCAGCGAACGAGCCGCCTTCTTCGCGGCCTCGACGTCGGGCTGGTCGAACGGATCGATACCGAGCAGCCTTCCCGCGACCGCGACCGCCGTCTCCCACAACAGGAACTGCGCGCCGAGCGGTCCGGTGACCGCGATCGCCGCCTCGCCGAGCAGTTCACCGATGGCGACCGGGGTGGCGTCCTGGCCAGCGTCGGCGAAGCCGGGCGCGCCCGCGTCCTCCACCACGACGGGAAGCAGCCCGGTGCCCTGCTTGCCGGTCGACTCGGCGATGAGCTGCTCGGCCCAGTCGCCGAAGCCCGCGATGCCGGAACCGGTGTCGGCGAGCACGACCTTTTCCGCGCCGTCCGTGTGCGCGGCGCCCAGCGCGGCGGCCAGCCGCAGCGCCGGGTTGTCGGCCGAGTCGGCCGACAACGCGCCGGCGACGCCCGCGGCCTGATCGAGCAGTCTGGCGACGTCGGCTCCCGCGAGCCCGGCCGGGACGAGGCCGAACGCGGTCAGCGCCGAGTAGCGGCCACCGACGTTCGGGTCGGCGAGGAACACCTTGCGGTAGCCCTCGTTCTCGCCGAGTTCGGCCAGTGCCGAGCCGGGATCGGTGACGACCACGATGCGGCTCGCCGCGTCGATCCCGGCCTCGGTGAAGGCTTTCGCGAAGATGCGCCGGTGACTGTCGGTCTCGACCGTCGTCCCCGACTTCGAGGACACCACGAGCACGGTCCGATCGAGATCACCGGCGAGCGCGTCGGCGACCTGGCCCGCGTCGGTGGTGTCCAGCACGGTCAGCGCCACGTTTTCGGTCCCGGTGATCACCTCCGGAGCCAGTGAGGAGCCGCCCATGCCGGCGAGCACGATCCTGTCGATGCCCTCCGAACGCAGGTCGGTACGCAGCGCCTCGATCTCGCCGATCAGCGGGCGAGAGCTCTGGTAGAGCGTGGTCCACGACAGCCGGATCGCGGCTTCCGCTTCGGCCTCGGAACCCCACAACGTGGGGTCCTGCCCCGCGAGCTTGCCCGCGATCCGGTCGGAGACGAGCTTGTCCAGCAGCGGCGCGGCCGACGATTCCAGAGTGGAATCGATACTGACTCCGGTGTGCTCTGCGCCCATGCGGCGTCAGCCCTTCGCTTTGTCGAGCTGCCCGGTGACCGTGTCGAGCAGTTCGGCCCACGACTTGTCGAACTTCTCGACGCCTTCGTCCTCCAGCGTGCGGAACACGTCGGCGACGTCGATGCCCGCGGCCGAGAGCTTGTCGAACACCCGCTGTGCCTCGGCGCCTGTTCCCGACACCCTGTCGCCCTTGAGCTCGGCGTGGTCGGCCGCGGCTTCGAGAGTCTTCTCCGGCATGGTGTTGACGGTGCCCGGCACGACGAGTTCGTCGACGTACCTGGTGTCGGAGTAGTCGGGATTCTTCACCCCGGTGGATGCCCACAGTGGACGTTGCGGTGCCGCGCCTGCCGCCGCGAGGTCCTTCCAGCGCTGGGTGCCGAACAGTTCCTCGTAGGCGGCGTAGGCAAGGCGGGCGTTGGCGATCGCCGCCTCGCCGCGCAGCGCCGTGGCCTCGGCGGTACCGATGGCCTCAAGCCGCTTGTCGACTTCACTGTCCACACGGGACACGAAGAACGATGCGACTGACTGGATGCCGCTCAGGTCGTGCCCGTTTTCCTTCGCCTGCTCCAGTCCGGCGAAGAAGGCGTCGATGACGGCCCGGTAGCGCTCGACGGAGAAGATCAGGGTCACGTTGACGCTGATGCCCTGCGCGAGTGTCTTCGTGATGGCGGGGAGTCCCTGCTCGGTGGCGGGGATCTTCACGAAGATGTTGGGCCGGTCGACCGTCTTCCACAGGTCGGCGGCCTCCGCCACGGTCTTGCCGGTGTCGCGGGCGAGACCGGGATCGACCTCGATCGACACCCTTCCGTCGACTCCGCCGGTGGCGGTGTAGACGTCGCGGAACACGTCGGCGGCGTTGCGGACGTCGGTGGTGGTGAGTTCGCGCACCGCCGCGTTGACGTCGGCGCCGCGAGCGGCCAGTTCCCTGACCTGCTCGTCGTAGGCCTCGCCGTCGGACAGTGCCGCCGCGAAGATCGTGGGGTTGGTGGTCACACCCACGACGTGCTTGTCGCGGATGAGTCCGGCGAGATTGCCGGAGGTGAGTCGTTCCCTCGACAGGTCGTCGAGCCAGATCGACACACCTGCCCGCGAGAGCTGGGCCAGCCGGTCGTTGTTGCTCATGACGTTTTCCCCTTTGCTGCTCTGCGGTTGTCGGATCAGGAGTTCTTCTCCAGCGAGCGGCGGGCCGCGGCGACAACGGCTTGCTCGGTGAAGCCGAACTCACGGAACAGCGTCGCGAAGTCCGCGGAAGCACCGAAGTGCTCGATCGACACGATCTCGCCGTTGTCGCCGACGAAGCGGTGCCACGGCTGCGCGATCCCGGCCTCGACGGCCACCCTCGCCTTCACCGTCGGCGGGATGACGGCGTCGCGGTAGCTCTGCTCCTGCGCGTCGAACCACTCCACACACGGCATGGACACCACACTCGTGGCAACGCCATCGGCTTCCAGTGTCTTCCTGGCCGCGACGGCGAGTTGCACCTCGGAGCCGGTGGCGATGAGCACCACGTCGGGCGAACCGGTCGACGCTTCGGCCAATACGTAGCCGCCCCTCGCGACGCCCTCGGCGCTGGTGCCTTCGAGCACGGGGACGTTCTGCCTCGTCAGCGCGAGACCCGAAGGCGCGTGGATGTCCTCCAGCACCGCCTTCCACGCGGCGGCCGTCTCGTTGGCGTCGGCGGGCCGCACCACGTTGAGACCGGGAATGGCGCGCAGCGCGGCGAGCTGCTCGATGGGCTGATGGGTCGGCCCGTCCTCGCCGAGACCGATCGAGTCGTGCGTCCAGACGTAGGTGACGGGTGCCTTCATCAGCGCGGCGAGCCGTACCGCGGGCCTCATGTAATCGCTGAAGATGAGGAAGGTGCCGCCGTAGGGCCGGGTGCCGCCGTGCAGCGCGATGCCGTTGAGGATCGAGCCCATCGCGTGTTCCCTGACCCCGAAGTGCAGCGTGCGCCCGTACGGGTTGGCCTTCCACATGTCGGTGGCCGCCGATTCGGGGCCGAAGGAGTCGGCGCCCTTCATCGTGGTGTTGTTGCTCTCGGCGAGGTCGGCCGAACCGCCCCACAGTTCGGGAAGCACACCGGCGACGGCGGAGAGCACCTCACCGGAGGCCTTCCTCGTGGCGATGCCCTTGGCGTCGGGCTCCCAGCTCGGCAGGTTCTCGGCCCAGCCCTCGGGCAGCGACCTGGTGCGCAGCCGGTCGGCCAGCTGCTTGCGCTCGGGGTTGGCCGCGGCCCACTCGTCGAAGCGCTCCGTCCACGCGGCGTGCTCCCTCTTGGCGCGGTCGAGTGCCTTGCGGGTGTGCGCGAGCACCTCGTCCTCGACCTGGAAGCTCTTGGCGGGGTCGAAGCCGAGGATCTCCTTGACGGCGGCGACCTCCTCGCCGCCGAGCGCGGCGCCGTGTGCCTTGCCGGTGCCCATCTTCTTCGGGGCCGGGTAGCCGATGATGGTGCGCAGCAGGATGAAGGAGGGCCTCGTGGTCTCCGCCTTCGCCGCCGCGACGGCGTTCTCGAAAGCGACGACGTCCTCGCCGCCGTCGACCACCTGCACGTGCCAGCCGTAGGACTCGTAGCGCTTGGCCGTGTCCTCCGACAGCGCGATGTTCGTGTCGTCCTCGATGGAGATCTTGTTGTCGTCGTAGATCACCACGAGGTTGCCCAGTTCCTGGCGGCCGGCCAGCGACGAGGCCTCCGAGGTGACGCCCTCCTCGATGTCGCCGTCGGAGGCGATCACGTAGACGTGGTGGTCGAAGACACTCTCGCCCTGCGGCGCGCCGGGGTCGAGCAGCCCACGCTCCCTGCGGGAGGCCATCGCCATGCCGACCGCGTTCGCAAGGCCCTGGCCCAGCGGGCCGGTCGTGGTCTCGACGCCCGGCGTGTGCCGGTACTCGGGGTGCCCCGGCGTCTTCGAGTCCCACTTGCGCAGCTGTTCGAGATCGTTCAGTTCGAGGCCGTATCCGGCGAGGAAGAGCTGGATGTAAAGGGTGAGGCTGCTGTGCCCCGCCGAGAGGATGAACCGGTCACGGCCCGGCCACTCGGGGTCGCTCGGGTCGTGCCGCATGATGCGCTGGTACAGCGAGTAGGCCACCGGCGCGAGGCTCATCGCGGTGCCGGGGTGCCCGCTGCCGCAGTGCTCGACGGCGTCGGCGGCCAACACCCTGACCGTGTCCACCGCGCGGGTGTCCAGATCCGTCCAATCGGCGGGGTAGTTCCGGCGCAGTAGTGGGTTGTTCTCGGTGTTCGCGGCGTTTTCCGACACTGAACTCGGCTCCTGAGTCTGCGCGTGTGCTTCGCGTGTGCACAGCGTGCGTCTGCTGTTCGTGATTACCCGGTGGTCCGGCCACCACCTACCTTAATCGATCCGGTAGCCGTCATCCGGCAGATCAGCGGGCTGATCTCGCGCGGTGACGACGGCATCGCGGACCGACGTCGGCCAGCCTAGTAGGTGGACGCCGACCCGGACGGATGACCGACTCGGCGGACCCGCGAAGGTGGGACGGGCGGGCAACTACTACGATCTGTCAAGGCAGTGGGACATCGGGATGCAGGAGCACGCGCCGCGTACTCGCATCGCCTTCCCGCCTACCCCCGAACTAACGCAGGGAGCGAGATGTCGTTGGTGAACGCTGCGCACCACCGCAGTGACAACACCAGCGCCGTGCACCCCACCGGCGAAAAACCAGCCGGCGGGCGGCGAGGTGTCCGGGCTGTCGTCGGCGCTTACGCCGCGCTCGCCAAGCCGAGGGTTATCGAGCTCTTGCTCGTTACCACCATTCCGGCGATGTTCCTGGCGGGCAGGGAGATTCCCTCGCCGTGGCTGGTGCTGGTGACCCTGCTCGGCGGCACGATGGCCGCCGGCAGCGCCAACGCGCTCAACTGCGTGATCGACGCCGACATCGACAAGGTCATGAACCGCACCAAGCGCAGGCCGCTTGTCCGCGATTCGGTGCCAAGGCGCAACGCGCTGATCTTCGGTCTCGCGCTCGGCCTCGCGTCGTTCGCCGTGCTGTACCTGACGGTGAACCTGCTGGCCGCGCTGCTGGCCGTCGCCACGATCCTGTTCTACATCTTCATCTACACGCTGCTGCTCAAGCGCAGGACACCGCAGAACGTGGTGTGGGGCGGGGCCGCGGGCTGCATGCCCGTCGTGATCGGCTGGGCCGCCGTCGAGGGCACCGTGCAGTGGCCCGCCTTCGTCATGTTCGGCGTCATCTTCTTCTGGACCCCGCCGCACACCTGGGCGCTGGCCATGAAGTACCGCGAGGACTACGAACGCGCCGGTGTCCCCATGCTGCCCGTCGTCGCGACGCCGCGGCACGTCGCCAAGCAGATCGTCATCTACTCGTGGGTGATGGTGGGCTGGACGCTGTTGCTGGCCCCCGCGACGAGCTGGCTGTACACCACGTTCGCCGCGCTGGCCGGCGCGTGGTTCCTGTTCTTCGCTCACCGGCTCTTCGCCGCCGTGCGCCGCGGCGAGGAGACCAAGCCGATGTCGTTGTTCCACCGCTCGAACACCTACCTGATGATCGTGTTCTGTGCGCTGGCCGTCGACTCCGCCATCGGGCTGCCGGTACTCGGCCTTCCGTTCTGAGTTCTCCCGCCGTTTCCCTCTTTCGCGCGTGCCTGCCCGCTTGGACCCGTAGGGCGGGAATTCCCGGCCGACCACGTTCGTTATACCTCGGCCATCCGATCCTTCTGCCGAAAGTGGGTTGCTCTTGTCCGTGTCCCCGTCAGACCGGGAACCCGACAGTGCCGCCGGTGTCACCAGTACCGCCGATGCCGGAAACACCCGGATCGCGGGAAAAACCGCGCAGATCGCCGCCGAACAGAGCTACGTCACCATGCTCTACGACAGGCTCGACACGGAGCGAGAACGGACGAAACGTCTGCTCGACACCGCGTTGCGCTCCAGCGGAGGCCCGCCGCAGGCGCAGGCGGAACGCGACACCGCGACCACGACGCACAGCGACCGCCTCGCGCAACTGAACTCGGTCGAACAGGGGTTGTGCTTCGGCCGTCTCGACTTCAGCGGCGATTCCGGTGAAGCGGGCGAGGACGGGCCTGTCTACATCGGAAGGCTCGGCCTCTTCGACGAGGAGGACGACTACCGGCCACTGCTGATCGACTGGAGGGCCCCTGTCGCGCGGCCGTTCTATCTCGCGACGGCAGCCTCGCCCGACGGGGTTCGCAGGCGCAGGCACATCCGCACGCTGACGCGGCGCGTGGTCGACGTCGACGACGAAGTGCTCGACCTCGGCTCGGCCGAGCACACCGATCACCTCGGGCTCGCGGGGGAGGCGGCGCTGCTCGCGGCGCTGGAGCGCAGGCGAACCGGTGAGATGTCCGACATTGTCGCGACCATCCAGGGCGAGCAGGACCGCATCATCCGCGCCGACATGAACGGCGTGCTCGTCGTGCAGGGCGGGCCGGGGACCGGCAAGACCGCCGTCGCCCTGCACCGCGCCGCCTACCTGCTCTACACCTACCGCCGCCAGCTCACCAGCCGCGGCGTGCTCGTCGTCGGCCCCAACAGCACCTTCCTCAGGTACATCGGCCAGGTGCTTCCCTCGCTCGGTGAGACAGGCGTGCTGCTCTCCACGATCGGCGAGCTGTACCCCGGCATCGCGGCGACCGGCGTCGACTCGCCCTCCGCCGCGGAGGCGAAGGGCGCGCTCGCGATGGTCGACGTGCTCACGACGGCGGTGCGCGACCGCCAGCTCGTTCCCGGCGACGTACTGGAGATCGACGTCGAGGGCGAGAACCTCACCCTCGACCGTGCGACCGCGGAGCGGGCGAGGACCAAGGCGAGGAAGACGCTGCGCCCGCACAACGTCGCGCGCAGGGTGTTCGTCGACGCCGTACTCGACCACCTCACCGAGCAGTCCATCGAGCGGCTGGAATCGAGCGTGCTCGACGACGTGCCCGACATTCCCCTCGCCGAGGACGAGAGCGAGGACACCGAGCTGCTCGATGCCCGCGATCACACGGCGATCCGCCAGGAACTGGCGGAGGACAAGAACATCAAGGCAGCGCTCGACTCGCTGTGGCCGAAACTGACCCCGCAGGAACTGCTCAGCGACCTGCTGACGAACGGCGCGGCCCTGGAGTCGGCGGCAGGCGAGCACCTCGCACCCGGTGCCCGCGCCGCGTTGCTGCGCAGACCGGGCTCGCTGTGGACGGCCGCGGACATCCCGCTGCTCGACGAACTGGCCGAGCTGCTCGGCCAGGACGACACGGAGGCGCGGGAACGCAGGGCCCGCAGGGAGCGTGAGGAACGCGCCTACGCGGAAGGCGTGCTGCACGTACTCGAACAGGACGACGAGATCATCGACGAGGAGATGCTGCGCGTCAGGGACGTACTGGACGCCGAACTGCTCGCCGAGCGGCAGGAGGCCAGCAGCGACCTCACGGCGGCACAGCGAGCGGCCCGCGACCGCACGTGGACCTTCGGGCACGTCATCGTCGACGAGGCGCAGGAACTGTCCGCCATGGACTGGCGCCTGCTGATGCGCCGCTGCCCGAGCCGGTCGATGACGCTCGTCGGTGACGTATCGCAGACCGGTTCCCCCGCGGGCACCTCGTCCTGGTCCGGTGTGCTCGCCCCTTACGTCGCGGACCGGTGGCGGCTGAGGGAGCTGACGGTGAATTACCGCACGCCCGCCGAGATCATGGATCTCGCGGCCGGTGTGCTCGCCGAGATCGACCCTGAGCTGAGGGCGCCGGCCTCCGTGCGCGAGACCGGCGTGCGCCCGTGGAGCCTTTCCGTGCCCTCCGGCGACATCGCCGGTCGCATAAGGTCCATTGTGGAGGGAGAAAGCGCCGAGGTCGCCGGAGGAACGGTCGCCGTGCTCGTTCCGGCGGAGCTGGAGGGGCCGGTGTCGGCCGAGCTGGCCGACACCGAGAGCGGCGATCCGGAGAATCCGAGAGTGTCGGTGCTCACGGTCGACCGGGCGAAGGGGCTGGAGTTCGACGGTGTCATCGTCGTCGCTCCCGACGAGGTCGTCGCCGAGTCGCCGAGGGGGCTCAACGACCTCTACGTCGCCCTGACCCGGGCCACCCAGCGGCTCGGAATCGTCCACACGGGAGCACCGATCCCCGCCCTCTCAGGTGCGCAAAGCCGCGGTGAAGCGCCCAGCTAGGGTGTCCACATGCGCAATGCTGGCAAGATCATGATCGTCGCGGCTTTCGCCACGGCACTCACGGCGTGCTCGCCATCGAACGAGGAACCGACGGACCTGCCACCGGGCGAACAGCCGGTGCACACACCGGCTCCGGCTTCGGTATCCGAATCGGCGGCACCGTCGAACGGACAGGGTGAGCAGGCAGGCCAGTGCACTGCCGAGGACATCACCGTCGACCTCTCCGGCCAGGACCCGAGGGTGACGATCCCGAGGGACTGCGCCGCGCCGTCGAGCGTTCTGACCGAGGACCTCGAAGCGGGCAGCGGTGACGCGGCCACCACGGGTAACACGGTGCAGATCGACTACCAGGTCGTCGGCTGGTCCGATGGTCAGGTGGCGGAGAGCACGTTCCAGCAGGGCCAGCCGCTTTCGGTTCAGCTCGGCCAGCAGCAGGAGATCGAGGGGCTGACCGAGGGGCTCACCGACATCATGGACGGTGGCGTCCGGCTGATCGTGCTGCCGCCCGACCTCGGTTACAGCGCCCAGAGCGGCAACGCGCTCGCCGACGACACCGTCGTGATCGTCGCCGAAGCGGTCAGCGTCACCACTTCCTGACCACGCGTGCGGGGGCCGTCGGTGTTCATGCCACCGACGGCCTCCGCCGTGCCGCCGGTGGCTCAGGTCTCCGAGGGAAGCAGCAGCAGCTTGCCGCTGGTGCGCCTGGCCTGCAGATCCTCGTGTGCCCGCGCGGCCTCGGTCAGCGGATACCGGTGCCCGACGCGGACGTGCAGCGCACCCGTCGTGATCGCCCCGAACAACTCGTCGGTGCGCCACGTCAGCTCGGCCCTCGTGCGCGTGTAGTCGGCCGTTTTCGGGCGCGTGAGGTACAGCGAACCGCCCGCGTTGAGCTGTTGCGGGTCCACGGGCGGAACCGCCCCGCTCGCGGCGCCGAAGAGGGCGAGCAGGCCTCGGGGGCGCAGACTCGCCAAGCTTCCCTCGAAGGTGGTCTTGCCGACACCGTCGAAGACGACGTCGACGCCCTCGCCTCCGGTCAGCTCGCGGGCCGCCGGGGCGAAGTCCCGCTCCGCGTAGCGGATGATCTCGTCGGCGCCCGCCTTCCTCGCCAGTTCTTCCTTTTCCTCGGTGGACACCGTTCCGATCACGCGTGCGCCGCGTGCCTTCGCGAGCTGGACGAGCAGCAGCCCGACACCGCCTGCCGCGGCGTGGACGAGCACCGTGTCGTCCTCGGACACCGGGTAGGTCGACGACACCAGGTAGTGCGCGGTCACTCCCTGCAGCAGGGTCGCGGCGGCGATCTCGTCGGAGACCGGGCGGGGGACCTTGACGGCCAGCTCCGCTGGAATCAGCGCCTGTCGTGCGTAGCCGCCGAAACAGCCCTGCCACGCGACGCGGTCGCCCACCGCGAGCTCGGTGACGTCGGTCCCGACCTCGACGACCGTGCCGGCTCCCTCCTGACCGAGTACGAACGGCAGCTCGACGGGATAGACACCCGCCCGGTGGTAGGTGTCGATGTAGTTGACGCCGGCCGCGGCCACGTCGACGAGTATCTGGTCCGGTCCTGGCGCCCCGAGCTCGATGTCGGCGACCTCCAGCACCTCAGGGCCTCCGGTGCGCCGCACCTGAATCGCCGTTGGCATGCGTCCTCCTCGTTCGTTCGCGTTCACCGTGGATTGACTCGCTGACCAGCATTCAACCCCCTGCCCCTTCACCTGCACCCACGCCGCTGGTCGGCGTGGGTCCCTCGGCCCGGTGTAGTCTGCGAAGACCGCCGGAAAACGCATTACTGACGCACTGATTCCCGATGGCAAGCCGGAATCTCCTCCCGGCGCGGAGCGCTGGTAACTGACGTGTTGATGCCTGTTTTTCTCGGCTTCGCCGCGGCCTTCCTCTTCGCCGCGTCCGCCGCGCTGCAACGGCGGGCGGTACTCGAGGTCGCCGACGCCGACACCGAGCGACGAGCGGTCCGGCATCGCGTTCCCGTTGCCTGGCTGATCAAGAAGCTGCTCACGAAACGGGTGTGGCTCATCGGCTGGCTGACGAATTTGCTGGGGTTCTTCGCCCAGGCCGCCGCCCTGCACTTCGGTTCGATCGCGCTCGTGCAGCCGCTGCTGGTCACCCAATTGCTGTTCGCGCTACCCATGGCATCGGCGGCGATCCGGCGCTGGCCATCCCTGCGCGACTGGCTCGCGGCGCTGGCCATCAGCGGTGGGGTCGCGCTGTTCCTGTCCGTGGAGGGCGCCGCCCCGCTCGACGGGACACCCGATCGCGGCAGGCTGCTGCTGGCCGTGCTGATCGCGGCGGCCACGGTGGTCACCCTCGTACAGCTCGCGCAGGGGAGGGGGCCGTTACTCTACGGCGCGTTCATCGCGACCGGCGCCGGTATTTGTTATGCGATCAGTGCCGCCATGATGAAGCTCACCGCCGACAGCCTGCTCAACGAGGGAGTTCTGGCCACGGCACTCGACTGGCCCGGCTACGTGCTCGCGTTGTCGACGCTGTGCGGCTTGCTGCTCGGGCAACAGGCTTACGGCTCCGGTTCCCTCTCCGCGGCGATCGCCGTCATGTCCATCGTCAACCCGGCCGCGAGCTATGCACTCGGCATGCTCGCATTCGGTGCGGTATTGTCCACCCAACCGGGTCCACTCGCCGCCAGCGCGGGTGCCGCGTTGCTGCTGGTACTCGGTGTGTTCGGACTTGCTCATTCACCGACGGTCCGGCAGGAAAGCAGCCGGACGGCGACACACGGGATTTACCCCGGCGGAAGTAACGTCCCCGGCGCCACATCGCGAAGTGGGCATTCCGAGTACTCCTCGGATAGCTGCCCACAAGAATGACGATCACGATTACCCGGAGGCCCGACCCGTGCATCATCGGTCATCTGCGAAAGATCGGGATCTGGTCGTCGAAATTCCGCATATGCGGGCAACGGTGGTCCGTGCCGCCGTCATCGCGCTGGAAACCGCGATCATTCCGACCATTTTGCTGATGTTGTTGTTGCGCTACGTCGGGCTCGCCGCGGGATTGTCCGCGGTGCTCGGCTGGTGTGCCTTCGTCATCGGAACCCGCAGGATGCTCGGCAAGGAACTGCCCAGAACCTTGTTGCTGTGCACCGGAATGCTGGCAGGGAAGGCCGCGTTCGCGCTGGTGACCTCAAGTGCTGTCGTCTACATTCTGCAGCCCGTCGCCGGTTCGATCTTGATGTGTTTACTTTTTGTCGGAAGTGCGGCGATGGGAAAGCCGATCACCGCGCGGCTGGCGCGTGATTTCGTGCATCTTCCCGCCGAATTGTTCACCCACAAGGCAGTGCGCAAGGTATTTGTCAACGTCGCGCTGTTATGGGGCGGTTCCCGGTTGATCGATGCCGCGATGACGGTCGGTTTTCTGCACTGGAGCGTCGAAGCCGGCTTGTTTTCCCGTGGCGTGCTCAGCGGGCTGCTGACCGCGTTGACGGTTGCCGTGTGCGCGAGTCACGGCTGGCGCCGGTTGCGCAGCGTTCCCGGCATCACGCTGCGCCTCGGTCAGAAGCCGGTGCCTGCCGCCTGACCGGCGGACACACCGCCACAACACCGCGCGTCGTTTCACCGCGCAGGAGCCCGGTAACCCGTGGTATACGGGATTGTGCTCACGCCAGCGTCCGCGAGTGACACCCCGCTGACGGTCGGCGCCACCGGACGGCAGCGGCCGCGGTGGTGGCTTGAGATCCTGTTCGGTCTCGCCCTCTTCGGCGGCTACCTGCTCGGCAAGGCGTTCCCGATCGCGGACAACACCCGCAAGGCGATAGCCAACGGCGAGGGCATTCTCGCCGTGGAACGCGCGCTGGGGCTCGACTTCGAACTGCCGGCCAACCTGTGGCTCGCCGAGCAGGGCTGGCTACGCGTGGCGGCGAACTACGAATACGCCTTCACCTACATCGCGACGACACTGGTGCTGCTCGTCTGGGTGCTGTGGCGGCGGCCGGAGGAGTACCGGTGGGTCCGCAACTCGTTCGTCGTCATGAATCTCGTGGCCGTGGCGTGTTTCTGGGTCTTTCCCGTTGCGCCGCCGCGGATGTTGCCTGACGCCGGTTTCGTCGACACAGTGCGGCTCGGCGGAACGTGGGGTTCGTGGGGCTCGCCCATGGTCGACGGCGCCAACCAGTTCGCCGCGATGCCGTCGCTGCACATCGGCTGGGCGCTGTGGGTTTCGGTGGTGCTCGCGCGACTGTCCGGCGGCAGGCTCGTCCAGGTCGCGAGCGCTGTCCACGTGGCGGTGACGTTCGCGGTCATCATCGTGACCGGCAATCACTACTGGCTCGACGCGCTCGGCGCCGTGGCCGTCGTCTGGTTCGCGGTCGCGGCCACCACGCGAAAGGTACGGAGTGATCGGCTCAGCGCGGGAGAGCTGGCCGCGCTCCGCGTCGACACTCCAGGCTCACCGCAGCACAACGGTCGGCTGATCCTGCTCGGCAGCGGGAAGGGCAAGCCACTGGCGCCGGGGGACCTGGTGGCGAGAATCGCGGGCGTAATGCCGGTGCTGCCGAGGCTTGCGCGGCCGGTGGCCGTCAAGGGGCCACTCACTCGTGCGCACTGGGCAGGGCCCACCGAGCTGGATTGGCGCTGGCACGTACCCGAATTCGACCTCGCCGGCCACGGGGAGCGCGATGGCGGTATCGCCGCGCTGCATCGGCTCGTCGCCGAGCTGACGGCCGAACCGCTGCCGAGGGACCGGCCGCTGTGGCGGACAGCCGTGGTCACCGGACTGGACACCGGCGTCACCGCGCTCGTGGTGCTCACGCATCCCGCGCTCGCGGGCCCGAGTGAGGTCGCCACGCTGGTGGCCGCGCTTTCCCGCGGTGAACCGGTCCAGGGGGCCGCCGATGACGGCTGGGCAGAGCTGGATGAGCTGGATGAGCCGGATGTGGAGGCCGGGACGCTCGCCGGGAACGCGGGCCTCGCTCAGCTCGCCGCGGACCGGCCGGAAGGGCGTGGTGAGCGGGCCCGGCCACGCCGGT
The DNA here is from genome assembly GCA_040635515.1 of Saccharomonospora sp. NPDC006951. Classification (GTDB taxonomy): domain Bacteria; phylum Actinomycetota; class Actinomycetes; order Mycobacteriales; family Pseudonocardiaceae; genus Prauserella_A. Next base: position 338,648 of record JBEYHY010000001.1, read on the forward strand.
TCAGCGCGGTCGGCGTGAGCGTGCAGGCGGTGAAGGAGGTTGCGTGGGCACACGGAACCGAGGTCACCACCGTGCTGTCCTGCGCCGTGGCGGCCGCGATCCGCAGAACCGCGTCGGCACCGTTGCCTGACGCGGTGCGGGTGTCCGTTCCGCGACGGCGGTCACCCGGCGCCGTGCTGATCGAGGTTCCGCTCGGCGACCTGCCGGAGGCCGAGCGGCTGGCGAGAGCGGCCTCACCTCGGGCCGTGCTGTCGCGGCGTGCCGTCGCGGCAGGGTGGCTGGTGCGGCTGACGGGGGGACGGTGGCAGCGGATCGCCCTGTTGCGTTATGGGGGCCGGGCCGCGCGGCAATCGGGCTCCTACGGCTTCGCCACCGTCACCGATCTCGTCGAAGGAGCCGATCCCGCCGGAAGCCGGTGCGCCGGACTTCCCGTGGAGGCCGTGTTTCCGATCGTGCCGCTCGCCCCGGGAGCGGCCGTCGCGATCGGCCTCACCTCGGGCGGCCTGTCGGTGACGGCCGACCCCACCGCCGTCGACGACGTGGAGCGTTTCCTCAAGGAGTTCCGCGCGGTGCTCGACGAGCTGCGCCTAGACTGACGCCGTGGCCGACACCGAGCGCACCCAGGACGCCAAAGACAGCAAGGACAACACAGGCACGCCGTCGCGGGCGCAGCTGACCGCGGCCAGGGCCTTCGTCGCCGAACACGGCAAACCCTCGCGGGCGGTCGTCGAGCGCATCGGCAGGGCCGGGGCCAGGGTGGTGCTCGTCGGCGCCGACGGCGCGCTCGGCGATGTCGTCGTATCCAGCGAGGAGACGGGTGCCGCGCTCATCGAGGCCGTCGAGGACCTCGAAGCGGCAAGCTGGGATGCGGACACCGTCAACGCCACCTCGATCGGCGGGGCGCACCGGCGCAGGATGGCGGGCCCGCTCGCCAAGCGCTGAATCCGGGCGTTCCAGGGCGGTCCCGGCAGGCAGGACCGCCCTTCGCGAACGTCAGGCCGCGGCGGCTCGCTTCGCCGCGATCCGTTCCGGCTTCGGCCAGCGCACGTTGTGTGCCCAGCCGACCTTCTCGAAGAACCAGATCAGCCTCGCCGACACGTCGACCTGGCCGCGCAGCACACCGTGCCTGGCGCAGGTCGGGTCGGCGTGGTGCGAGTTGTGCCAGGACTCGCCCATCGACAGGATCGCAAGCGGCCAGAAGTTGGCTGCCTTGTCCCTGCTGGCGAACGGCCGGTCGCCGACCATGTGACAGATCGAGTTGACCGACCAGGTGACGTGGTGCGAGAAGGCGATGCGGACGAGACCAGCCCAGAAGAACGCGGTGACCGCACCCCACAACGACCAGGTCAGCAGTCCGCCGAGCAGTGCGGGCAGCGCGAGGCTCAACGTGATCCACAGCCAGAAGTACTTGTTGACGATCCGCAGATCGTTGTCGGCGACCAGGTCGGGCGCGAACCGCTCGTAGTTGGTGACCTCACGCCGGAACATCCAGCCCATGTGCGCGTGCCAGAAGCCGCGCGCGAGCGCCATGGGCGAGGTGCCGAACAGCCACGGCGAGTGCGGATCGCCCTCGCGGTCGGCGAATGCGTGGTGACGGCGGTGACTGGCCACCCAGAAGATCACCGAGCCCTGCACGGCGAAGCCGCCGGCGATGGCGAGCGCGATGCGCAGCGGCCTGCCGGTCTTGAAGGCGCCGTGGGTGAAGTAACGGTGGTAGCCGACGGTGACGCCGAGTGTTCCCGCCGTGTAGAAGAACGCGGCGAGCCCGATGTCGACCCAGCTCAATCCCCAGCCCCAGGCGAAGGGGACGGCCGCCACCAAGGCAACGAACGGAATCAGCAGGAACGCCTTGAGCACGATCATCTGACCCGTCGTGCGCTCATGGCCGATCATCGGCTTCGGCGGAGCTTTGGTTCCTGACACGCTAGCGGTGCTGCTCATGGTTCGGTGCGACCTCGCATCGGGTGGGGAGCGGATGGATACTCGGACAAACTTCCGGACCCGCTCAGGGTAGCGGCGCGAGCAGGTATTCACCCCGTTCCGGGATGGCGGCGAAGATGCCGAAGGTGCCGTTCTCCGGGGATCGCGGCTATTCCGCGGCGATGACCTCGGGTTTGTTCTCGCGCCGGGTGTGGCTGATGACGGGGCCTCTTTCGCGAGCCGCGCACCAGAGCGAAGCGGTCGCGACGATGACGAGCGCGGAACCGAGCACGTGGAAGGACACGAGTGACTCGGGCACACCCAGTGCCGTCTGCACGCTCCCCAGCACTCCCTGCGCGAGCGCGACGGCCCACACGACGGCGTAGCGCCGCCACAACGCCGCGCTCGCGCCGAGGCGCATCCAGCGCATGCCGAGGACGGCGAGCACGATCAGGTAGACGGCGAGCAGCGCCCCGTGGATGAAGGTGAGGGTTTCGATGGGGGCGTCGAGGCGGGGTGTGTCCGGGTCGCCGCCGTGAGGTCCCGCTCCGGTGACGGTGGTTCCCGCGGCCAGCAGCGCGCCCATGGCGACCACGAGGGCGGTCAGCAGGCTCCTGTCGGCCTGGCCGACCTTCCAGCGCGCTGGTTCGTCACCCTCGTTGAACGCGTGCAGCAGCAGCACGGCCAGCCACACCAGTACGGCCGAGGCGAGGAAATGGATGGCCACCGTCCACCACAGCAGCCCGGTCAGCACCGTGACGCCGCCGATCAGTGCCTGTGCGAGGACACCACCAGGCATCGTCCACGCGAGCTTCACAAGCCGCTTGCGGTTCGGGTACTCGATCTGGATCCGCCACGCGGCGAGCACGCACAGCGCCGCGACGATGCCGACGACGCCGGTCAGCAGCCGGTTGCCGAACTCGATCCACTGGGTGAGCGCCTCGTATTCGGGGTGCTCGACCGGGAACATGCTGCCGGAGAAGCACTGCGGCCAGGTCGGGCAGCCGAGGCCCGACCCGGTCACGCGCACGATCGATCCGGTGACCCCGATTCCGCCCTGTGCCACGATCGCGGCGATGGCGAACGCGCGCTGCATCGTCCGCGAGGGATAGGGCAGGCGCGCCACGAGCGAAGACAACCACTCCACGACAACGAATAGTAGATGGCGGGCGAGGCGGTACCGGTGCTGGGTTGGCGCGCGGCTTCGCTCGCCGGGGCGCTACGTGAGCTTCGTCGTCCTCGTGGCGATCGCGCCCGCGACGGCGGCCCACGCGACGAGGGTGACCACCGGCCCCCACAGCAGGGTGCCTTCGGTGAGCGCGGCTCGCAGCCCCTCCGCCAGCGCGCCGGACGGCAGCAGGACGACGATGTCGCCGAGCACGCCCGGCAGGGTCGCCGGTGCCATGAGGATGCCGCCCGCGAGCAGCAGCACGAACCAGACGATGTTGGCCAGTGCCAGCACCGCTTCGGCGCGCAGCGCCCCGCCGAGCAGGACGCCGAGCGCGCCGAAGGCGAGCGTGCCGGCCAGCAGGAACACGACGGCGAAGGCGATCCCCGCTCCCGACGGCGTCCAGCCGAGCAGCGCGGCGACGCCGCCGAGCACGAGCACCTGGAGCGCGACGATGACGAGCGCGGCGACCAGCCTGCCCGCGACGAGCAGCCAGCGCGGAAGGGCCGTCGCGGAGAGTCGTTTGAGCACGCCGTACCTGCGGTCGAAACCGAGCGCGATGGCCTGCCCCGTGAACGCGGACGACATGACGGCGAGCGCGAGGATGCGCGGCGTCACCCAGTCCACTTTGGACGTGTCGCCGATGTCGCCCGTGGGCAGGATGTCCAGCAGGCTAAGGCCGATGAGCAGTACCAGGGGAATGAGCAGCGTCAGCAGAATCTGCTCGCCGTGCCTGAGCGTGAGCCTCGTCTCGATCCTGGCGTGCGTCAGCAGCATCGTGCCGAGCTTCCCCGGCCCCGGATCGGGGCTGAAGGTGCCCGGCGGGAACCTGCTTTCCGTCGCCGTCACGCCCGCAGCTCCTTGCCGGTGAGTTCCAGGAAGACCTCTTCGAGGTCGCGTCGCCCGACGTGCAGTTCCTCCGCGAGTACACCCTGTTGCGCGCACCACGCGGTGACGGTGGAGACCACCTGTGGATCGACGACGCCGCACACGCGGTAGGCGCCGGGAGTGGATTCCCGCACCAGGTATCCCTCCGGCAGCGCCGAGGCGAGCAGATCGGTGTTCAGTCCCGCCCTCGCGCGGAACCGGAGCTGGGCGTCCTCGGCGTGCTCGGCGGTGAGCGCGCTCGGAGCGCCCTGCGCGACGAGCCTGCCGCCGTCGACGATCACGACGTCGTCGGCCAGTGATTCGGCTTCCTCCATGAGATGCGTGGTGAGCAGCACGCTGACCCCGTCGGCGCGCAGCGCACCGAGCAGTTCCCACACCAGCCGCCGCGCCTGCGGGTCCATTCCGGCCGTCGGTTCGTCGAGGAAGACCAGTTCCGGCCTGCCGACAAGTGCGCAGGCCAGCGAGAGCCGTTGCTGCTGCCCGCCGGAAAGCCGCTTGAACGGGGTGCGCCTCGCCTGCCGGAGGCCGAGTACGTCGAGCAGCCACGCCGGATCGAGCGGGGTGGCCGAGCACGAGGCGACCAGGTGCAGCATCTCCTCTGCCCGCACGCCCGGATAGGCGCCGCCGCCCTGCGGCATCACACCGATCCTCGGCCGCAGCGAGGCACTGTCACTGACCGGGTCGAGACCGAGGACCCTGACCGTGCCGGTGTCGGGACGGAGGAAGCCTTCGCAGATCTCGACCGTGGTGGTCTTTCCCGCGCCGTTGGGGCCGAGCAGGGCAAGCACGCTGCCTCGGGCCATCTTGAGGTCGAGGCCATCGACGGCGGTCGTGGATCCGAAGCGCTTCACCAGCCCGGTGATCTCGACGGCTGCTGCACTCACGACAACCAAGAGTACGGCGTGAAGCCGCGCTCACTTCGGCGAGGGCGCCAGTGACATGTCCCTGCGCAGCAGCATGGGAGCCGTCCGCCACACGACGAACAGCGCGAGCGCGACCACGATCGCGCCGGCCAGGTAGGCCTGGTGCTGGATGAACGAGCGCCCGTCGAACGTGCTGCCCGTCGGCGGGATGAGCATCGCGAGCACTGCGCTGACCACGGTCGCCACCACCCGGAACCGTGAGGTTCCAGCCGCCGCGGCCAGCGGGATGACCGCCCACAGCAGCCACCACGGCTGCATGGCCACGTGCAGCATCATGAAGGCGCCGAGCGAGACGCCGAGCCCGATGACCGGCCGGTACCGCCAGCGGAAGCTGTCCCACAGGAACTTGACGGTGATCGCGCCCGCGACGGCGTAGCCGAGCATGCCGAGGATGGCGATCACGGAGCCCGTGTGGTTGCCGAGCCCGAGCACGATGCCGAGGATTCCGCCGACCTGGCCGAGTTCGGCGATGGGCGAGATCCAGCTCCACACCATGCCGGGGGTGCCGAGGGTGCCGATCCAGCCGAAACCGAGTCCGGTGCCGAAGGCCACGCCGACGGCAACGGCTCCCATGATCAGGAGCATGGCCAGCGCCGCCCACAACAGGTCGGTGAGCCTGCCGTACCAGCGTCTCGCGATCATCACGCCGAAGAAGCCCAGCGCGACGATCGCGTGGATCTTGATCATGGCGGCGAGGGCGATGAGCACGGCCCCGAGCGCGATGAAGGCCAGTTCGCCCCGGGCCAGTGGTGGGGGAGCGTCGCCCTTGACCCGCATCGGGAGCCTTCTGATGCCCAGTTCGAGCCCCGCGAGCATCAGGCCGATGCCGAGTGCCTCGTTGTGCGCCCCGGCGACGAGGTGGAACAACACGAGCGGGTTGACGGCGCCGAGCCACAGCGCGGTACCCGGCTGCACGCCGAACCGCTGGGCCAGCCTGGGCAGCGCCCACACCACCAGCGCGAGCCCCACGAGCGCCAGCAGGCGCATGAGCAGGACACCGACGGCGACGTTGTTGCCGGTCGTCCCCGAGATCCAGCTTCCGAATTCGAGGAAGAGCGGGCCGTAGGGCGCGGGGGTGTCCCGCCACATGTTCGACACACCCGCGGTGAGTGGGTCGGCGACCCCGAGTGCCTGCGCGGGTCCCATCGAATAGGGGTCCATGCCGCGCACGACGATCTCGCTCTGCGCGAGGTAGCTGTAGACATCCCGGGAGAACAAGGGCGGGATGAGCAGCAGTGGTGCGATCCACATCGCGAGTGTGCGGTGGAGCTGGCCCTGGCTGGCCAGCCGCTGTCTTCCCGGTCTCGCGAACCTGCCGAGCAGCAGCCAGGCGATCACCATCATGCCCATGCCGGTGAAGGCGATCGCGAGCGAGACGGTCGGGATGCGCGCGAACAGCCGCAGCACCGGGATGTCGAACACCGGGTTGAGAATCGGTGCCGCGCCCGCGCCGAGCGAGCCGAAGGCCAGCAGCAGTGCGCCGACCGTTCCCAGCCTGCGCACGACGTTGAGCGCCCTGGTCTCCTCGCCGCTCAGCGGCTCGACGTCACCGGGGTGGACGGGCGAGCGCGTGAGCGGTGCGGCCTCCACCTGGCCGTCGGAGGTGGCACTCCGGCTGTCCTCGCCGACCTCACCGGCGGTGCCGGTGACGTTGGTGTCGCCGTCGTGCTCTTGCGTTCCGCCCTTGCCCAAAGCCACGCGCGCAGCGTAACGACTGCCCTCCCGGCGTGAGACCGGTCACTCACTTTTCGTGCCTCTTTGCCGTCCCCGGGGAAATACGACACACTTATGTTGTGAAAAAGCAGGACTCCTTCGACCAGCACGGTGGCGCGCAGCCGCCCGCTGCCGGAGCCGTGCCTGCCCAGGTGACGGCCGAAGGCCGGACCAGGAACGAAGTCGCCAGACTGTTGCTGGAACAAGGGCCGATGTCGGCCGTCGCCGTCGCCGAACAACTCGGCATCAGCCCGACCGCGGTGCGCCGCCACCTCGACGTGCTGGTTTCCGACGACGAGGCGGAGACACGGGAAGCTCCGCGCCGCGGCCCCCGGGGAAGGGGCAGGCCCGCCAAGCTCTTCCTGCTCACCGAGCAGGGGAGGGCACGGTTCGGCCATGCCTACGACGACCTCGCGGTCGCCGCGGTCCGGTTCCTCGCCGAGCACGCGGGCGAGGAGGCGGTGAGGGCGTTCGCGGAACGCCGAGTGGCGGCACTCGTCGAGCCCTATCAGGAGGCGGTGACCCGTGAAGGGGAACCGGCTTCGCGAGCCGAGGCCCTGGCCGCGGCTCTGACCAGGGAGGGTTACGCTGCGTCGACCCGTCAGGTCGGCGCGGGCGAGCAACTCTGCCAGCACCACTGCCCGGTCGCCCACGTCGCTGCTGTGTTCCCGCAGCTCTGCGAGGCGGAGACCGAGGCATTCGCCAAGCTGCTCGGAACTCACGTGCAGCGACTGGCGACCATCGCACGCGGTGACGCCGCGTGCACGACGCACGTACCCATCGAACAGGTGGGTATCGAAGCAAGAACTCCGGACGGAGGGACGACCGCATGACTGCCGCTGCCGAGCAGCGCAATTCCACCACGGCCCCGCTCAGCCAGGAAGAGACAATCGACTCCCTTGGCAACTACGCCTTCGGCTGGGCGGACCCGGACACGGCGGGCGCGAGCGCGCGCCGCGGACTCAACGAGGACGTCGTCACCGACATCTCCTCGAAGAAGTCCGAGCCGGAGTGGATGCGCGACGCGCGACTGAAAGCGCTCAAACTGTTCGAACGCAAGCCCATGCCCAACTGGGGTGCGGACCTGTCGGGGATCGACTTCGACAACATCAAGTACTTCGTGCGTTCCACGGAGAAGCAGGCCACGAGCTGGGACGAGCTGCCTGCCGACATCAAGAACACCTACGACAAGCTCGGCATCCCCGAGGCCGAGAAGCAGCGCCTCATCGCGGGTGTCGCCGCCCAGTACGAGTCCGAGGTGGTCTACCACCAGATCCGCGAGGACCTCGAAAAGCAGGGCGTGCTGTTCCTCGACACCGACACCGCGCTGCGGGAGCACCCGGAGCTGTTCAAGGAGTACTTCGGTTCGGTCATCCCCGCCGGTGACAACAAGTTCTCCGCGCTGAACACCGCGGTGTGGTCGGGTGGCTCCTTCATCTACGTGCCGCCGGGCGTGCACGTCGACATCCCGCTGCAGGCCTACTTCCGGATCAACACCGAGAACATGGGCCAGTTCGAGCGGACGCTGATCATCGTCGACGAGGACGCCTACGTGCACTACGTCGAAGGCTGCACGGCCCCGATCTACAAGTCCGACTCGCTGCACTCGGCCGTCGTGGAGATCATCGTGAAGAAGGGCGGCCGCTGCCGCTACACGACGATCCAGAACTGGTCGAACAATGTCTACAACCTGGTCACCAAGCGCGCCAAGGCCGAAGAGGGCGCGACCATGGAGTGGATCGACGGCAACATCGGCTCTAAGGTCACCATGAAGTACCCGTCGGTGTTCCTGATGGGCGAGCACGCGAAGGGCGAGGTCCTCTCGGTCGCCTTCGCCGGCGAGGGCCAGCACCAGGACGCGGGCGCCAAGATGGAGCACCTCGCCCCGCACACCTCCTCGACGATCGTGTCGAAGTCGGTAGCGCGCGGCGGTGGCCGTACCTCCTACCGCGGTCTGGTCAAGGTCGCCAAGCGGGCGCACCACTCGCGCTCGACGGTCAAGTGCGACGCGCTGCTCGTGGACACGATCTCGCGCTCGGACACCTACCCCTACGTCGACATCCGCAACGACGACGTGTCGATGGGGCACGAGGCGACCGTGTCGAAGGTGAGCGAGGACCAGCTTTTCTACCTGATGTCCCGTGGTCTCACCGAGGACGAGGCCATGGCCATGGTCGTCCGCGGATTCGTCGAGCCCATCGCACGCGAGTTGCCGATGGAGTACGCGCTCGAACTGAACCGCCTGATCGAACTGCAGATGGAAGGAGCCGTCGGCTGACATGGCGGTGACGGAAAAGGACACACCCGCCGGTGCGGCCGGTGTCGCGAGTGCGGCGGAGGCCGTCGTGCCCGCGGCATCGAGGGCCGAGCGGTTCTCCGGGTTCGACGTCGAGGCCTTCGAGGTCCCGAGCGGTCGCGAGGAGAACTGGCGGTTCACGCCCATGAAGCGGCTGCGGGGCCTGCACGACGGCTCCGCGGCCGCGACGGGCGAACTGAAGGTCGACGCGGACGCCGCGCCCGAAGTGCGGGTGGAGACCGTCGCCAGGGACGACGCCAGGCTCGGCGAGGCCGGTGTCCCCAGTGACAGGGTCGCCGCGCAGGCGTACTCCTCCTTCGCGACGGCCACCGTGGTGACCGTGCCGAAGGAGACCGTTGCCTCCAAGCCGACGGTCATCCGGCTGACCGGCCCCGGCGAGGGCAACACCGCCTACGGGCACGTTCAGGTGCGGGCCGAGGCGTTTTCCAAGGCCACGGTCGTGCTCGACCACATCGGCTCCGGCACCTACGCCGACAACGTCGAGTTCGTCATGGGCGACGGCGCGCAGCTCACCGTGCTCAGCGTGCAGGACTGGGCCGACGACGCGGTGCACGTCTCCGAGCAGCACCTGCGGCTCGGCCGCGACGCGAAGCTCAAGCACTTCGTGGTCACGCTCGGCGGCGACCTGGTGCGGGTCAGCCCCACCGCGACGTTCGCCGACACCGGTGGCGACGTCGAAATGCTCGGCCTGCACTTCGCCGACGCGGGCCAGCACCAGGAACACCGCCTCTTCGTCGACCACGCCGTTCCGCACTGCAAGTCGAACGTCGTGTACAAGGGCGCGTTGCAGGGTGAAGGCGCCCACTCGGTGTGGATCGGTGACGTGCTCATCAGGGCGGCGGCCGAGGCGACCGAGACGTTCGAACTGAACCGCAACCTCGTACTCACCGCGGGGGCCCGCGCCGACTCGGTGCCCAACCTGGAGATCGAGACCGGCGAGATCACCGGCGCCGGGCACGCAAGCGCGACGGGAAGGTTCGACGACGAGCAGTTGTTCTACCTGCAGTCGCGCGGAATCGCGGAGGAGCAGGCGCGCAGGCTCGTTGTGCGCGGCTTCTTCCACGAGATCCTGATGAAGATCGACGTCCCCGAGGTGCGGGAGCGCCTTGAGGCCGCCATCGAGGAAGAGCTCCAGGCCGTCGGCGTCTGAGCACCACCACCCGAACTGACGAGAGAAACGAAGAGGCATGGCACTACTGGAGATCAAGGATCTGCACGCCGACGTCGTCACCGACGAGGGCAACAAGGAGATCCTCAAGGGCGTCAACCTGACGATCCGCTCTGGCGAGACCCACGCGATCATGGGCCCCAACGGTTCAGGCAAGTCGACGTTGTCCTACGCCATCGCCGGTCACCCCAAGTACGAGGTGACCTCGGGCGAGGTGCTGCTGGACGGCGAGAACGTGCTCGACATGACCGTCGACGAGCGGGCGCGCGCGGGACTGTTCCTCGCGATGCAGTACCCGGTCGAGGTTCCCGGCGTCTCGATGTCCAACTTCCTGCGTTCCGCGGCGACCGCCGTCCGCGGTGAGGCCCCCAAGCTGCGGCACTGGGTCAAAGAGGTCAAGGAAGAGATGGGCAAGCTGGAGATCGCTTCCGAGTTCGCGGAGCGCAGCGTGAACGAGGGCTTCTCCGGCGGTGAGAAGAAGCGGCACGAGATCCTGCAGCTCGCTCTGCTCAGGCCGAAGATCGCGATTCTCGACGAGACCGACTCCGGCCTCGACGTCGACGCGCTGCGGGTCGTCTCGGAAGCCGTCAACGAGTTCAAGAAGAGCAACGACGTCGGCGTCATGCTGATCACGCACTACACGCGCATCCTCAAGCACATCCACCCCGATTTCGTGCACGTGTTCGCGGGTGGCCGGATCGTCGAGTCGGGCGGCAAGGAGCTCGCCGACGAGCTGGAGGAGAACGGCTACGTGAAGTACACCGACAAGGCAGAAGCGGCAGTCTGAGCACTCACTGGCATCGAAAGGAGTGTGGCGCGATGAGCACGACAGCCGAATCCGCCGAGCTACTGCCTCTGGATGTCACGGCGGTGCGCGCCGACTTCCCGATCCTGTCGCGCACGGTCCGCGACGGAAAGCCGTTGGTGTACCTGGATTCGGGGGCGACCTCGCAGCGCCCTGCCCCGGTGCTCGACGCGGAACGGAGGTTCCTTGAGACCTCCAACGCCGCCGTGCACCGGGGTGCGCACCAACTCGCCGAGGAGGCCACCGACGCCTACGAGGCGGCGAGGGCCGCGATCGCCGGCTTCGTCGGCGCTACCCCCGGCGAGCTGGTGTTCACCAAGAACGCGACGGAGGGCATCAACCTCGTCGCCTACGCGATGAGCAACGCCGCCACGGCGGGCGAGGCCGCGCGCCGGTTTTCCGTCGGTCCCGGTGACGAGATCGTCGTCACCGAGATGGAACACCACGCGAATCTCGTTCCGTGGCAGCAGTTGTGCCAGCGGACCGGCGCGACCCTGCGCTGGTTCGGGGTGACCGGGGAAGGACGGCTCGATCTCTCCTCGATCGACGAGTTGATCAACGAGCGGACCAAGATCGTCGCGTTCGCCCACCAGTCCAATGTGCTCGGCACCGTGAACCCGGTGGAAACGCTGACCCGCAAGGCACACGAGGTCGGCGCGCTGGTCGTACTGGACGCCTGTCAGTCCGTGCCGCACTTCCCCGTGAACTTCACCGAACTCGGCATCGACTTCGCCGTGTTCTCGGGGCACAAGATGCTCGGTCCCTCCGGTATCGGTGTGCTGTACGGGCGCCGCGAACTGCTTGAGGCCATGCCGCCGTTCCTCACCGGTGGGTCGATGATCGAACTGGTGCGGATGGAGGGGTCGACCTTCGCGCCGCCCCCGCAGCGGTTCGAGGCCGGTGTTCCGATGACCTCACAGGCCGTCGGGCTCGGCGCCGCGGTGGACTACCTCAATGCGATCGGCATGGACCGCGTCGCGGCGCACGAGCACCTGCTCGCCGAACACGCGCTCGCCGGAATCAGGGAGATTCCGGGGGTGCGCGTGATCGGGCCGGACAACACGGTTGATCGCGGAGCGACGGTGGCGTTCGTCATCGACGGCGTGCATCCGCACGACGCGGGTCAGGTGCTGGACAGTCTCGGCATCGCGGTGCGCGTCGGTCACCACTGCGCGTGGCCGTTGCACAGGACGTGCGGTGTCCCCGCGACGGTGCGCGCCTCGTTCTACCTCTACAACACACTGTCCGAAGTGGACGAGTTGCTGGCGGGGATCCGTGAAGCGCAACGGTTTTTCGGGGTCACGCCTGGTGAGGCGAAGGCATGAACCTGGAGAGCATGTACCAGGAGATCATCCTGGACCACTACAAGAACCCGCACGGCCGCGGCCTGCGGGAGCCGTTCGACGCCGAGTCGTTCCAGGTCAACCCGACCTGCGGCGACGAGGTGACGCTGCGGCTCAAGGTCGACGACGGCAAGGTCACCGACGTGTCCTACGACGGGCAGGGCTGCTCGATCAGCCAGGCTTCCGTTTCGGTGATGACGGATCTGGTGACGGGGCACGGCGTCGACGAGGCGCTGGGCACGATGGACGCCTTCGTCGAGCTGATGCAGGGCAGGGGACAGGTCGAACCGGACGAGGACGTGCTTGAGGACGGCGTCGCGTTCGCGGGTGTTGCGAAGTACCCTGCGAGGGTCAAGTGCGCCCTGCTCGGCTGGATGGCGTTCAAGGACGCGCTGGCCAGGACGTCCGCCGATGCTGTGGCTTCAGCGGGTTTGGCCGACCGTGACGACGAGGTGAAGTGATGAGCGAGGGTGAGGTCATGACCGAGACGAGCGAGACCGCGACCCCCGAGCACCGCGAGGGACGTACCGCGGCTGATCTGCCGGAGCAGACGCCGCAAAATGGTGCCGACGGTGCCGGTGGTGCTGTCGCCAAGGTCGAGGACCTTGAGGAAGCCATGCGCGACGTCGTCGACCCCGAACTGGGCATCAACGTCGTCGATCTCGGGCTGGTGTACGACATCCGGGTCGAGCCGGACAACACCGCGACGCTGGACATGACGCTGACGTCGGCGGCGTGCCCGCTCACCGATGTCATCGAGGACCAGACCGCGTCGGTGCTCACGGGCGGAGCCGGTCTCGTCGACGACTTCCGGATCAACTGGGTCTGGATGCCGCCGTGGGGCCCGGAAAAGATCACCGAGGACGGCCGCGAACAACTGCGCGCGCTGGGCTTCACGGTCTGACCCGCACGGCGCGCCGGTGCCGGTGCGCGAGTCCCGCACTCAGGACGCCGAGATCCGCGCTCGTGCACGTGAGTTGCGCATTCATGTTCACCCGGAGCCCGGTGGGGCGAGTGGAAACTCCATTCGCCCCACCGGGCTCCGTGGTGTGAGGCAGCGGGTGCCGAGAGCGAGGACGCCGGTCGGTTTCACTCTCACCCGGTGAGCGAGTCGGCTGCCGGGTCGCCCAGCGTCGCGGTACCTGGGAGCCCGGCCGCGAGCCGCCATCCGGTGCCCTCGGGGCCCGCGTGCAACGTTCCGCCGAGCAACTCGATGCGTTCCCGCATACCGATCAGACCGTGCCGCTCGCCCTCGGCCCTGCCGGGCGAGGGGTCGGCGGGAACACCGGCGCCGTCGTCGGCGAGGCTGAGCCGGACGGTGTCGTCCCGCACGCCCGCCGAGAGCGTCACCGGCCGATGCCGGACCGGCATGCTTGAGCACGTTGGCCAGTCCTTCCTGGACGAACCGCAGCACGGCGAGCCCCGTGACGGCGTCGAGACCGGACAGTGCGGGATCGACCGTCGCGTCGACGGCCAGTCCCGACTGGCGGGCCCTGTCGACGGCGGCGGCGATGGCGATGGGCAATTCGCCCGGATCGACGAGGTCGCCACCGGCGGTCTCCGATGTCGAGGGATCCCGGAGCACGGTCACCAGCCTGCGCAGATCGGTCATCGCCGAGGAGCCGGTGTCATGGACATCGTCGAGCACCTCACGGATCCTCGGGTCACCGTCTGATGGCAACAGGTGCCGTGCGACGCCGGCCCGCAGCACGATCGAGGCCACGTGGTGGGCGACGAGATCGTGCAGTTCCCTCGCGATCGCCGTGCGCTCGGCGACGCGGGCCATCCGCGCTTCCGAGTGCCGAAGCCGTTCCTGTTGCGCCGCCCTTTCCTCTGCGAGCCCTGCCCGTGCCCTGACCCCGCCGAGGTAGGCGCCGAGGACCATCGGACCCCCGACGACGACGGCCGTCTGGAACACCACGCCCGCCACGTCCTTGTCGGAGTGCGCGATACCGGCGGCGAGATAGACGGCACCGAGGACGATCCCGGCAACGGCGAGTGGTTTTCCTGTCTTGCGCGCGGCCAGCTCGAACAACGCGAAGCTCGCCAGCACCTTGAGCGGAACGACCGTGTCCGCACCGAGCGTCTCGCCGAGGGCGAGCAGACCCGCTTGACACAGCGCGCACACCAGCGGCCATCGGGGCGAGCCCCAGCTCACCACCAGCGCGGCGAGTAGCAGCAGCCAGCCACCGTAACCGGGGTGCCCGATGTCGGCGACCAGGAAGACGTAGCCGGCGGAGAGCGCGGACAGCACGGCGATGCGCACCGGCGTCATCCAGCGGCCGAAACGGCGGTCGGCGAGAAAAGTGGGCACGGGAACCTTCCCTGTTCGGAGCCGAGCATATCGGCGCCCCGCGACATACCAGCACCGATGAGGGAAGTCCCACCTGAGAGGGAGGCGCGGGGCGGCGAGGATTTGCGAAGATCGACGGGTGAACGGGTGGATTCGCCGCGTCGTCGGCCCTGTCGCCGACCGGCGTACCTACCGCCGCTGGACGTATCTGATCCTCGGGGGAGCGCTGTTTGCGCCCTACCTGTTGTTCGCGGCGTTCGTGGTGCCGGCAACCGTGCCGATCACCACGGAGGTCGGGCCCGCTCTTGCCCTGGGTGGCTCGGTGACCCTGCTGGTGCTCGCGGGTACCTCGCTGCTGCCCGCGGTGCGGGTGCTCGAAAGGGCCGCGGTACGGGAACTGCTCGACGATCCGGTCGCGGACGCCGGCCTGCCGGGCGGCAGGGAATGGGCCGACCTGTTGCGTGGCGGGATCATGTTCGTGACCCACGTACTCGTCGGCGGAGCACTGAGTCTCGCGAGCCTGCTGCTGCCGGTTTTCCTGGTGTTCTCGTTCGCGGCGCCATTCACCGGGCGGCTGGCGATCGGTTTCAGTATCGGTCCCGACGCTCCCCGAGGCTGGGCAGGCGCCTGGATACCGGCCCTGTTCCTGCTGGTGACCGTCCTGTTCTTCCACGCCGTCAACTGGGCGGGAGCCCTGCTGTCCACTTTGGCCGCACGGCTGCTCGGTCCTTCCGTGGCCGAACGGATCGCCGCGCTGGAACGCCGCACCGGTCAGCTCGCCGAACGCAATCGCCTCGCCCGCGAACTGCACGACTCGGTGGGGCACACGCTGAGTGTCGTGTCCATTCAGGCTGGTGCGGCCCGCCGGACGCTGCACAGCGATCCGGAGACCGCCGAACGGGCGTTGCTGGCCATCGAGGACTCGGCCCGGTCCGCGCTCGACGATCTCGACCACGTACTCGGCCTGCTGAGGGACGAGTCGGCGACCCGTACCCCGGCGAAGGGGCTGGCCCAACTGTCCTCGCTGGCCGCGGCGAGCAGGGCGGGCGGAGTGCCCGTCGAGGAGCGGGTGCGCGGCGATCTCACGAGTGTCGCGCCCACCGTCGACAGGGAGGCGTACCGCATCCTGCAGGAATGCCTGACCAACGTCCTTCGCCACGCGGGCAGGGTCGCCGTTGTCGTCGCGGTCGAGGTAGGCGACGATGAACTGGCGCTGACCGTCCGCAATCCGCTCGGTGCAACACAGGGCAAGCGCAGGAAGGGCGGGGGAAGCGGGTTGCGGGGCATCGCCGACAGGGTCGCCGTGCTCGGCGGCGAGCTGGACTTCGGCAGCAGAGGCGAGTTCTGGGAGGTGTCGGTGCGACTGCCGAAGGGTGGAGGAACGTCGTGAATGAACCCGTCGAGAACGGCCAGGCGGACATCAGGGTGCTGCTCGTCGACGACGAGCAATTGGTCCGCACGGGACTGAGGGCCATCGTGGAGTCGGAGCCCGGCCTCACCGTCGCCGGTGAGGCGGCCGACGGTGCTGAGGTCGCCGGATTGGTGAGAGGACTGGCGCCGGACATCGTGCTGATGGACGTGCGGATGCCTTCCGTCGACGGAATCAGGGCGACCGAACACCTGATGTCCGCAATGGACTCTCCGCCGAAGGTCATCGTGGTGACGACCTTCGAGAACGACGACTACGTGTACGCCGCTTTGCGTGCCGGAGCCAGTGGTTTTCTACTCAAGCGCGCCAGGCCGGAGGAGATTCTCGCCGCGATCCGCACCGTCTTCGCTGGGGAGTCGCTGCTGTTCCCGGCCGCGATCAGGCGGCTTGCCGCCCAGCACGGCGCCGGTTCCCGCGGCGACGCGCTGAGCGATGCGGGGCTCACCACACGCGAAGCCGATGTGCTGCGGCTCATGGCAAGCGGAATGTCCAATGTGGAAATAGCTGGCGAGCTGTATCTCGGTGTGCAGACCGTCAAGACGCATGTCGGGAACCTGCTCGGCAAGCTCGCCGCCAGGGACAGAACGCAGGCCGTGATCAAGGCCTACGAGTCGGGTTTCGTGTCACCACAGCAGTGATCGCCGCAACCGCCACGGAGCCGAGGCGAACAACAGGGCCATCGTCGCGGCGAGCGCACGCGGATCGTCCCTTTCGGAAAGGAACGTGCGCTGGTGTTCGGGAGCAAGGGCGAAGAACAACCCGAAGAACTCCGGTATCGCGGCGGCGGGAAGGCTGCCCAGCGCGTGTAACGCGTGCCTTCTGAGCGCGTGTACCGCCAGCGCGCGCGGCGGCCAGATCACCCTCCTGGCCGCGGCCGCGGCAGAGGCGGGACCCGAAGCGAGGTGACCGGCGATGGCCGCCGCCACAGGGGGCGCGAGCCGGAGTGAGGCCGCGACGCTGTAACCGGTCGCGGGGTGCACCAGTCCGGCGGCGGCACCGAACGGCACGGTTCGTCCCCGTTTCGGCAGCGGTACGTCGAGCCGGATGCGAACCCGCTCTTCGGGGCGGCCGTTGGTGCTGATGCCGTGTTCGCCGAGAAAGGCGCGGAGCCTGTGCGCCAGCACATCGTGGCCGAGACCCGGTTTCCTGGCAAGTGAGGTCTCCTCGACAAGCACCCGTTCGCGGCCCAGCGGCACCAGGTAACGGAAACTCGGCGCATCCCCGGCCGCTTCGTTGCGCCGCCAGTCCATGAACACGGCCGCGCCGGAGGGGGCGAGACGCCGGGCCTGCGCTGCGGGCAGAACGACTCCGTAGGCGGTCTGCTCGGTACCGCCTGGCCGGAGGCCCCTCGCGTCGATGACGACGCTCGCCGTGACGAGGCCGCCGCCGGAGAGCCGGACCAGACTGCCGTGCGGGCCGTGCGCGACGGCGGTCGCGATTCCGGTATGGACGGTGACCCGGTCGTCGCTGAGCCAGTGCCGCAGACCGGTGTTGTCGAGGACGGCGTATTCGCGTGGCAGTACGATTTCGCGCTCTCCGATGTGGACGAGTGCCGGATCGGCGGTGGCCGCAACAGCCGAATCGGGGATGTGCGGCAGTTCGTCCTTCCACACGGCATAAACGTTGTGCCACGGCCGCCGCGGTGCGGGATCGACGAGGACGGTGTCCAGCCCGTTGCGCGCGCAAGCCGAGGCGATCGCCCTTCCGGCGGGGCCGGCGCCCATGACGGCCACGTCGGCGATATCGGAGACGGCCACGCCCAGATCCCATCACATGCCGCGGCGGGCCGTCCCGGCAGGGAAACCGTTCGTCCCGGGTGACTGTGAAGGCGCCCCTCACTCCCGTACGGTGATGCGCATGGCACAAGATCCACGCGAGCGGCGAAGGGACGAGGCGGCGGAAAACGGTGGGTTCGCCGCACTGGCAACGGCTCCGTTCCGCATCGATCGCGACCGGATCGAGGCGTCTCCGTTCTTCGCGAGGCTCGGCGGCGTCACCCAGGTCGTCAGCGCGGGCGGCTCCGCCGTTCTGCACAACCGGCTCACGCACAGCCTCAAGGTCGCCCAGGTCGCCAGAGCCATCGCGGAACGCGTCGCCACAGCGCCCGAATCCGGTGAACTGGCGGCGAAACTCGGTGGCTGCGATCCCGATGTCGCGGAGGCCGCGGCACTGGGACACGATCTGGGCCACCCGCCGTTCGGGCATCTCGGCGAACAGGTGCTCGACCGGATCGCGCGGCACCGCTACGGCCTCGCCGACGGATTCGAGGGCAACGCGCAAACCTTCCGGATCGTCACCATGACCGAAACGGGCGGTCCCACGCCCTGCGGGCTCAACCTCACCGCGGCGGTGAGGGCGGCGCTGCTCAAGTACCCGTGGGCGCGCTTGCACTTTCCCGATCCGCATCCGGTGAACATGGCGGTCGCGCCGAGGGGGGCGGCCGAACCCGAGGACGGGCCCGGCACCGGATCCGCGAAGTTCTCGGCCTACTCGACCGAATTGGACGACTTCCGGCAGGCGAGGGAACCGTTCGCCGACCGGATCGAATGGTGGCAGCAGACCGTCGAGGCCTCCGTCATGGATCTCGCCGACGACATCGCCTACGCCATCCACGATCTGCAGGACTTCCACCGCATCGGCGTGCTGCAGCATGCCGCCGTGGCGACCGAACTCGGCCAGTGGCTCAGCGACCGGGCCTCCTTCGGTGGGCTGCCCTCGGACGAGCTCCGGGACGAGCACCGCAATCCGGGCCGCTCGCTGGAGGCGCTGAGGAGGCGCACGCACGCCAAAGATTCGTGGGTGGCCTCCGACGACGCGTTCTCCGCCGCGGTCGCGCAGGTCAGGGCCGAGCTGGTCGAGGGCCTGCTGGCGATCCCTTTCGACGGTTCCATCGAGGCGGAGCAGGCGATGGCGGCGTTTTCGGCGCGCTGGACGGCCCGCCTTGTCGACGGCGTCGTGCTCAACGCGGCCCCCTCGCCGAGGACGGGGCACGTCACGTTGCGCACGGAGCAATGGCACGAGGTGCAGGTACTCAAGTTCGTGCACCGCAGGTTCGTGCTCCAGCGGCCCGATCTGGCGCTGCACCAGCGTGGTCAAGCCAGCCTGCTGACCTCGCTCGTCGACGCGCTCGACGCCTGGCTGGGGGACAGGGACGAAGCGAGCAGGTTGCCGAGGCGGTTGCACGACCTGGTCGAGCTGGCTCGCGCCCAGTACGCCGCCGTCGCGAAGAACACTCCCGAGCTGCTGGTCGGCGCCACCGGCGAACCGGTGACGGGGCGGGACGCCGTGCGCGGGCTCGCGAGAGGAAGGGCCGTCATCGACTTCGTCGCCTCGCTGAGCGATCGTCAGGCCTCCGGCATGCTCGACGCGATATCAGGCCGCACCGGCCAGCCGTGGTCGGAGTCGTTCGTCCTGTGACCCGGCGAAGGGAAGCGGGTGGCGGCGGCATCGTCGTCGAGGTGGAACCGGATCGTGTGGAGGGCTGGTTCGCGCGCTTCGCCGGCCGCAACGACGGGGTGATCTCCACCGTGATCACCACTGATGACGTCGTGGTCACCGGTGGTGACGGAACCACGGCGACGGCGAAGGTCCCGTTCCCGCCGCTGGCGGGGGAGGGCAGGTTCGAGGGCCTGGCGATCGAGCCGCTGGCCGCGCACGTGCGCATGCCGCGGACGGTGGGCATTCTGCTTGTCCGCCTCGGCGGGCACAGCGTCGGAATCGCCGAACAGGGCAGGATCGTGGCTTCGCGCACCGACCGCCATCACGTCCACGGGCGCAACGCGGCGGGTGGCTGGTCGCAGCAGCGATTCGCACGGCGAAGGCAGGGGCAGGCCCGGCAGGCGCTGCGCGCCGCCGCCGAGGACGCGGCCGAGGTACTCGGCTCCCGCTTGTCCGAATTGGACGGTGTGGTGCTCGGCGGCGACCGCAGGGCCCTCGACGAACTTCGCGCGGAGTCACGACTCGCGCCGCTCTTCGCCAAGGCGGAGTCGCGGGTACTCGACGTCGCTGAGCCGAGAAGGGTCGTACTCGACGAGGCCGCCGTGAGGGCGCTTTCGGTCGAGATCGTCGTCCGAAAGGGCGAAGCGCCGCGGTGAGCCCGGTCACCGGTGTGAAAAACCGGTGGCGGCCGACCCGTACACTGGTGATCGTGGTCGTCCGCTTGGAGTAGCAGCCCCGCCTCGTGTGTCCCTTCCGGCACACGCGGGTACGTCACGCTGTCCGGTTCCGCTTCTACGCCACGGAGTTTCCTGTGATCACGGCCAACGGCCTCGAATTGCGCGCTGGTTCGCGCGTTCTGCTCTCCGGCACCACCCTGCGCATCCAGCCCGGCGACCGGATCGGCCTCGTCGGCCGCAACGGCGCGGGCAAGACCACGACGCTCAAGGTGCTC
The DNA here is from genome assembly GCA_040635515.1 of Saccharomonospora sp. NPDC006951. GTDB lineage: Bacteria > Actinomycetota > Actinomycetes > Mycobacteriales > Pseudonocardiaceae > Prauserella_A. Next base: position 359,005 of record JBEYHY010000001.1, read on the forward strand.
GCCGGTGAGGGAGAACCGTATTCGGGCGATGTCGGGCACGGCGGCGAGATCGGGTACCTGCCGCAGGATCCCCGTGAGGGTGATCTTTCGGTCTCCGCGAAGGACAGGGTCCTTTCCGCGCGTGGTCTCGACGCGCTCGTGCGCGACATGGAGAAGACGCAGACGGCCATGTCGGAGCTCGTCGACGACGGGGACAGGGACAAGGCCGTGCGCCGTTACGGCCGCCTTGAGGAGCGTTTCGCCGCGCTCGGGGGATATGCCGCGGAAAGCGAAGCCGCGCGGATCTGCGCCAATCTGGGCCTTGAGGAACGCATTCTCAGCCAGTCGCTGGGAACGCTGTCGGGGGGCCAGCGCCGCAGGGTCGAACTGGCGAGGATCCTCTTCGCCGCGTCGGAAGCGGGTGCCGGCGGGAAATCCAGCACCATCCTGCTGCTCGACGAGCCGACCAACCACCTCGACGCGGACTCCATCAACTGGCTTCGCGGTTTCCTCAAGGCACACGACGGTGGACTCGTGGTGATCAGTCACGATGTCGAGCTGCTCGCCGAGGTCGTCAACAAAGTGTGGTTCCTCGACGCGACCCGCGCCGAACTGGACAGCTACAACATGACCTGGCAGCGCTACCTCGACGCCCGCGCCACGGACGAGAAGCGCCGCCGCCGCGAAAGGGCCAACGCGGAGAAGAAGGCGTCCGCGTTGCAGCAGCAGGCCGCGAAACTCGGTGCGAAGGCCACCAAGGCCGTCGCGGCGAAGAACATGGCGCGCAGGGCGGAGCAGATGCTCGCCGACCTGGACGACGTGCGCCAGGCGGACAAGGTGGCGCGCATCAAGTTTCCTTCGCCCGCCCCGTGCGGGCGTACTCCGCTCACGGCGGAGGGACTTTCCAAGTCCTACGGTTCGCTGGAAATCTTCACCGGAGTCGATCTCGCGATCGACCGCGGTTCCAAGGTGGTCGTACTCGGGCTCAACGGCGCGGGTAAAACCACGCTGCTGCGCCTGCTCGGTGGGATGGAAACCCCCGATACCGGTGATGTGGTGCCGGGTCACGGTCTCCGGATCGGTTACTACGCGCAGGAACACGAGACGCTCGACCACGACAGGTCGGTGTGGGAGAACATTCGCCATTTGGCCCCCGACACCGGTGCGCAGGAACTGCGCAACCTGCTCGGGTCGTTTCTGTTTACCGGCGAGCAGTTGGACCAGCCCGCGGGCACCCTTTCGGGTGGAGAGAAGACGCGGCTCGCGCTCGCCGGACTCGTGTCCAGTGCGGCAAACGTGCTGTTGCTGGACGAACCGACCAACAACCTCGATCCGGCGAGCCGTGCGCAGGTGCTCGACGCGTTGCGCAGCTTCACCGGAGCGGTTGTCCTTGTCACGCACGACCCTGGTGCGGTGGAAGCTCTCGAACCCGAGCGGGTGATCTTGCTGCCGGACGGCACTGAGGACCACTGGTCCGCCGAATATCTCGAACTCGTGCAGCTTGCCTGAGTTGACGTTGTGCCAAATGTTGTCTCAAGCCGTTAGTTGACGTTTCGCAAACACTGAATCGGCCCAAAAACGTCGCGGTTTCGGTAGGTTTTTGGCTCGTCGTCTGGCATTCTGCGGCTCAGTGTTCGATCATTGCGGCGGCAGGGGTCGAATGTGGCCCGAAACACCATACGGGCGGAAGGTTGATTGACGTGGCAGACCTGAAGAAGGGTGCGCGCATCACCGGAAACACGCGCGACAAGCTGGCCGCAGACCTGAAGAAGAAATACGAGAAGGGGGCGAGCATTCGCGCGCTCGCCGAGTCGACGGGCCGTTCCTACGGCTTCGTGCACCGGGTGCTGTCCGAATCCGGTGTGCAGCTTCGGGGCAGGGGCGGGGCAACCCGAGTCAAGAAGAAGTAAGGCTGGTACCTCTCGCGGTGCCGGAACCGGGCTCCGTGGCGACGGGGGGAGCCGCGGCCCGGCGAGGAAAGCAGAGCATCGCGCCCAGAAGGACCACTGGGTACACCAGATAGCCGAATCGCGTTGCCGGTGTCAGTAGTGTGAAGGCGCCGAGCCCCACCGCGATGCGCAACAATGCGTCCGCACCGGAGTTGGGTGGACGCTTTATCAGCCATGCCAGTATCGCGATCGCGGCGGCACCGAGAAGTACGAAAGCCACCGCCTTCCCGATGGGCCCCGCCGAGGCGATGAGGTGGCCGGGCAGCGGACTGGCTGCGGGCGAGGTGACCGCGCCGATACCGGCCGGGAACCGGATGACGTGTTCGAGGAACGCGCCGGGATTGACGAAGAAGACCGGCAGATTGGCCGCCGCACACACCGCGAGGAAAATCAGTCCGAACCTGGCGAGTGCCTTTCGGCCCGCCTTGACCAATACCAGCGCTCCGAGTACGACCACGGCGGGAAGCACGATCAGTTTCGCACTGGTCACGAGCGCCAGTACGGTCGCGGCCCAGCCGGGCTTTCCTGTCGCGGCGAGCGCGCACGCCAGCACGAGCAGGCCCACGATCGCGAGGTCCGGACCGGCCGTCGCGAACGTCAGCGCCGTGAGCGGGAAGACGACGACCAGCTGCGCTGCCCTCAGTGGCACCGGTGGTTTGCCGAGCAGGCGCAGGCTTGCCCAGAAACAGGCGATGGCGGTGAGCGCGAAGTAGATGCGCGCGTCGGTGAGGACGTCGCCTGCCGCTGTGCCTCCGAACAGGGCGCGGGGGAGGCCGAACAGTGCCATGACCGGGCCGTAGGGCGTGTAGTCGTTCACCACCGGCGGCCTGCCGAGCGTGGTGATGTCGACGTAGGGCGTTCCGGTGTCCAGCAGCAGCGTCGCCGACTGCTCGATGACCCACACTTCCGGCTGGGCCGCCCATGACCACGGGGTGTCGAGCCAGTCGACGCCCGTCAGCCTGCGCACCAGCAGGGTCACCAGCGGCGCCAGCATCGCGACCAGCGCGACGAGCGCGACGCCGACCCAGCGGGAACGCCACCAGCCGGGGCGCAGCCGTGGGGCGAGCAGCAGCCAGCAACTCCACCCGAGTGCGAGCCCGTACCCGGCGACGGCGAAATTCGCCCAGATCCGGAAGCCGTAGTGCTTGTCGGTCATCGCGAGCGCGAGCGCGTAACCGGCGCAGACGAGATAGAAGACGATGTCCAGCCGCAGCGGCCGTTCGGTCCAGCTCACCCGGAGCCACTCCGGAACCAGCCTGCTCCCCATGACCGGCAAGGCTACCGAGTGTTCGCCCGGGGGCCGGTAGTGGGCAAAACTTTCTGGCGCGTTCGGGAAGTATTACGTAGAACATGGTGTTGTCCAGGACATATCCACGTAAAACCTATATATAGGTCGAACTATCGGCCTGGCTGGTCGAGACTACTGGGGAAGGGCGGGTGGCAGGCGGGATGGACAACACCTGGTCACTGATGAGCAGCGCGATGCGGGCGGGTGATGTCCCGAAAGGACTCCGCAGGGGCACGGTGAGCAGGGTCGCGCGATTCGCGCGGCCGCATTGGCGCAGTCTCGGCATTTTCCTCGCCCTGACCGTTGTCTCCGCGGTCCTCGCCGTCACGACGCCGCTGCTCGCGGGACGAGTCGTCGACGTCATCGTGAGTGGAGGCGCCGCGGCCACCGTGGTGCTGCTCGCGCTGGCCATCGCGGGACTGGCGATCGCGGACGCGGGGTTCGGGCTCGCCGAACGGTGGCAGTCGGCGCGCATCGGGGAAGGGCTGATCTTCGACCTGCGTAAGGCCGTCTTCGAGCACGTGCAGCGCATGCCGGTCGCGTTCTTCACGCGCACGAGAACCGGCGCGCTCGTCAGCAGGCTCAACAACGATGTGATCGGCGCGCAGCGCACCTTCACGGCGACGCTGTCGGGGCTGGTCACCAACGTCATCCAGCTCGCGCTGTCCCTCGTCGTCATGGTCACCCTCTCCTGGCAGGTCACCCTGCTGGCGCTGGTGCTGCTTCCGGTGTTCGTGCTGCCAGCGCGCAGGCTCGGCAGGCGCATGGCCGACCTGCAGCGCGAATCGGCCGAGCTGAACGCGTCCATGACGACGCAGATGACGGAACGGTTCTCCGCGCCGGGCGCGACACTGGTCAAGTTGTTCGGCAGGCCGAGGGCCGAAGCCGGGGAATTCGGGTCGAGAGCCGGAAGGGTTCGCGACATCGGGGTCCGCACGGCCATGCTCACGCGCTGGTTCATGACCAGCCTGACGCTGGTTTCCGCACTGGCGCAGGCGCTCGTCTACGGACTCGGGGGATGGCTCGCGCTACGTGGCGACCTGGCACCAGGGACCGTCGTGGCACTCGCGCTGCTGCTGACGCGGCTTTACACGCCGCTCACGGCGCTGGCGAACGTGCGGGTCGACGTGATGACCGCGCTCGTGTCGTTCGAGCGGGTATTCGAAGTGCTGGACCTCGATCCCATGATCAAGGAGAAGCCGGATCACCGGCCCGTCCCCTCGGGTGGGGTCTCGGTCGAATTCGACGACGTCAGGTTCGGCTACCCCGCCGCGGAGAAGTTCTCACTCGCTTCACTGGAAGAAGTGTCCACTCTGGATAATCGGGGTGGCGAGGAAGTGCTGCACGGGGTGAGCTTCTCGGCGGCGCCTGGTGAGATGGTCGCCCTCGTCGGTTCCTCCGGAGCCGGCAAATCGACCATCGCCTCCCTGCTGCCCCGGCTCTACGACGTGGATTCCGGCGCGGTCCGGTTGTCCGGTGTGGACGTTCGCGACCTCGGTTTCGACGACCTGAGAGCCACCGTCGGTGTCGTGACGCAGGACGGGCACCTCTTCCACGACACCGTCAGGAACAACCTCGCCTACGCGCGTCCCGAGGTGAGCGACGACGAGATCTGGGAGGCACTCGAACGCGCAAGGCTCGCCCCGCTCGTGCGGTCGCTGCGCGACGGGCTCGACACCGTCGTCGGCGAACGCGGCTATCGGCTCTCCGGAGGTGAGCGGCAGCGGCTGACGATCGCGAGATTGCTGCTCGCCCAGCCGAGGGTCGTCGTGCTGGACGAGGCGACCGCACACCTGGACTCCGAATCGGAGGCGGCGGTCGGCGAAGCGCTCACGAGCGCGTTGCGGGGCCGCACGGCGCTGGTCATCGCTCACCGCCTGTCCACGGTCCGTGCCGCCGACCAGATCCTGGTCATCGAGCAGGGACGGGTCGTCGAGCGCGGATCACACGAGACGCTGCTTGCGGCCGAAGGGCGCTACGCGGAGCTGTACCGCACGCAGTTCAGCGCGGCGGAGGAGCAGCCAGCGGCCTGAGCACCCGGGCCGGAGGCGGTCACTCGCGGCAAGGCAGGATCGCTCCTGAGCGAAAGCGTGGCCGACAGGGAGTAGGTGGCGGGTGGAGGAGCGACGGCCTGTGCTGAGCGTGGCCGGGCGAGTGCGCGGTCCGGTGAGCGGCGTGGCACTCGTACTGCACGGCGGAGCCGAGTTCTCCTCGGCGGCCGTCCCGCCGTGGCGGCTGGCCTACCTGCGGATGCTGCCGTTCGCGATCGCGCTGTCCCGGTCCGGCGCGTGGCACGGGCTCGATGTCCGGTTGCTGCGCAACCGGGTCCGTGGCTGGAACGAACCCGCCATGGACCCGCTCGCGGACGCGCGCTGGGCACTCGGCCGCATCAGGGCCGAGCGGCCCGGCGTTCCCGTCGTCCTCGTCGGCCATTCGCTCGGCGGCAGGGTCGCGCTGCGGGCAGCCGACGACCCCGCTGTCACCGGCACGTGCGCGCTCGCGCCGTGGACACCGGAGGGCGAGCCCGTCGAACCGGTCAGCGGGCGTGCGGTGCTCATCGCGCATGGCACCCAGGATCGCGTCACCAGTCCCGCTGAGTCGTTTCGTTACGCCGAGAAGGCCGACCCCAAGGCGGCTCGCCTGGCCAGGTTCGAGGTGGCGGGCGAGGGGCACGCGATGGTGAGGAGGCCGTGGTTGTGGAACAGGCTCGTCGTCACCTTCGTGCTGCGCACGCTGGGACTTCCCGTCTCAGGCAAGGTGCTCGACGCCGCATGGGACAACGAGGCGCCGGCCCGGCTGCGGCTACCGCTGTAGGCCGGCAGGGGGAGCACCGATTCTTTGGTCACCGCCGTGCACAACCCATTCAGGGGACCGTGCGTCTTTCCATGTGGGGTGTGCGGTTAAGTAGGGGCCGCACAGTGCCCGGGCCGACCAGCGATCGGGGAGACAAGCGATGACGTACGGCGGGTATTACGGAGGCCAGCAACCGCCTCCACCGGGGCGCGGCCGCCCGCCACGCGGTCCGAGGCAGCATCAGGGCGCCCAGATGATGCCGATCCCCGGCAGCGAGCAGGCAAGGCAGGGCCCGCCGAGGCAGCAGCACCAGCCGACAAGGGTCGCACCGGCCTTCGACCGGCCACCACCCCAGCAGCCGCCAGGACAGGGCGACGGACTGCCGCCCGAGCGCCCGCGCAAGCGCAGGCGCTGGTCGTTCGGCAAGGTCGCGATGGCTCTGCTGCTGGTGTTCGTGCTGCTCATCGCGAGTGTGTGGCTCTACCTTGAGTTCTCGATCAACCGCATCGACGCCCTGCACGACTACGAGGGCAGGCCCGCCGCGGCCGAGGGCACAAACTGGCTGATCGTCGGCTCCGACTCCCGGGAAGGGCTCGACGCCGAGCAGCAGGCGACGCTGGCCACCGGAGACACGGGCGGTAAGCGCACGGACACGATCATGATCGCGCACCTGCCCGACAACGACACCAAGCCGACGCTCGTGAGCCTGCCGCGCGATCTGCAGGTCGAGATCCCGGGCCACGGCACGAACAAGATCAACGCCGCATTCTCCTTCGGCGGCGCGCCCTTGCTCGCACAGACGATCGAGCAGAACACGGGCATGCGGATCGATCACTACGCCGAGATCGGGTTCGGTGGGTTCGCGAGCATGGTCGACGCAATGGGCGGGGTGGAAATGGACATCCCGGAGGAGATGAGCGACCCGATGACGAACATCGTCATTCCCGCGGGCAAGCAGAAACTGGACGGCGCCCAGGCACTCGGCTTCGTCAGGATGCGCTACAGCTCGGCCACTCCGCGTTCCGACCTCGACCGGGTCGCCAATCAGCGCATGTTCATCGGCGCCATGGTGAGCCAGATGTCGAGCCCCTCGACACTGCTGAACCCGTTCGACCTGTTCCCGTTGCTGTCGGCCGCGCCCGACGCGCTCACGATGGACGAGGGCGACCACCTGCACAATCTGGTGGCCTTCGCGTGGGCCATGCGCGGTATCTCCGACGGTGGCGTGGTGACCACGACGGTTCCCGTCACGTCGGGTTCGGCGGAGCAGTGGGACGAGGCCAAGGCCGAGCAGCTTTTCGAAGCGCTCCGCAACGACACCCCCGTACCCGACAGCGTCATCTACAACTAGTGGCGGTGTTGCGCGTCAGCGCCTGGCGCGCAACACCTCCAGCGCCTTGTCGGCGTGCACGCTCATCCGCAACTCGCTCTTGATCACCGCGAGCACGGTGCGGTCGGTGTCGATGACGAACGTGTGCCGCCGCGTCAGCAGCGGGCCGAACTTGCGGCGGACGTCGAAGCCGGTCGCGACGGTGCCTTCCGGATCCGACAGCAGCGGGAAGTCGAAGTCGTGTTTGTCGGAGAACTGGCGCTGCTTGTCGACGGGGTCAGGGCTGATGCCGATCCGCTGCGCGCCCGCCTCGGTGAACTCCGCGGCGAGATCCCGGAACTGGCAGCTCTCGGCCGTGCACCCGGCCGTCATGGCCGCCGGGTAGAAGAACAGCACGACAGGGCCCTTCTCCAGAAACTCCGACAGCGACCGGTCGTTGCCCCGCTCGTCGGGCAAAGTGAAGTCCGGTGCGAGTTCTCCCTGCTTCATGACGTGATCCTACGTGCACGCGAGGAGCGGATGAGTTCCGTGATCCCCGCTCTTCCCGCCGCGTGGCCGAACAGATCGCCCCTTGCCGCGACGATGCCCAGTTGCCGCAGCCGGTCCGCGTGTTCGGCGGTGAGGACGCCCTCGGCGCCGATTCTGGTGATGCCCAGCTCGCCCGCCCGTTCCAGCAGCGCGACGAGATGCTTGCGGGCTCCCTCGGCCTGCTCACCTTCACCGGCGAGGGCTTCGATGTGGGGGCCGGAGAGGATGACGAACCCGACCGGCAACTTGTGGGTGTTGACGAGTTCGAGATCGGCACCGCCCGACACGGCCAGCGCGATCTTCACGTCGAGTTCGGCCAGCACCGCGATGGTTTCCAGCACCTCGCCACGAGGGTCGACGAGGGCGGCGCTGTCGGTGCAGATGCGCAGCTTTTTCGGGTGCAGCCGCGTGCGTTCCAGTTCGTCCTTGACGATACCGACGAGGTTGGGGTCGATGGCCAGCCGCGTCGGCAGCCGCACGCACAGGTCGGGCGCGGCCGGGAAGTCGGCCTGCCATTGGGCGGCGTCCGACAACGCCCTGGTGAGCAGCCAGCGGCCGAGGCCAAGCGTCATGCCGGTGGTGTCGGCGAGCGGGTAGAACTCCTCCCCGCGCAGCGTCCCGTGCTCGGGGTGGTTCCACCTCAACCCCGCGTTGACGACGGCGATCTCGTTGCTGCCGTCGAGTTTGACCGTCGGCTGGTATTCCAGTTCGAACTCGCCGTTCTCCAGCGCGCCGCCGATCACGGCGCCGATGCCGTAACGACGGCGGTCGTGAGTGTCGAGATCCGCTTCGAAGAGCATCCACTGCGCGCGCCCGTTCTCCTTGGCGCGATGCAGCGTGATCTCCGCGGCCCTGTGCAGTTCTTCCTGGGTCGTTCCGCCGTTGGCCGTCCGCACCACGATGCCGACGCTGACGCTCACCCCGATGCCTTTGCCCTCGACGTAGCACGGCTCGGCCAGCTCCGACATGGTCTCCTCGACGAGGTCGACCACGTCCGCGCTGGTGAGGTCGCCGCGCATCAGCACCGCGAACCCATCTCCGGAAAGGCGGGCCACGAAAGCGCCCGGCGCGGCGAACACACCGGCCAGCTTTCCGGCGACGTGCCGCAGTACCTGGTCACCTGCACCGGGACCGAGCCCGTCGTTGATGACCTTGAAACCGTCGACGTCGAGGTAGACGAGTGCGATCTGGTCGTCGTCCGGCTGGGCGAGGCTGGTTTCGAGTTTGTTGACGAAGCTGCTCTTGTTGGGCAGTCCGGTGAGCGGGTCCTGCACGTTCTGCCTGCGCAGTGCGTCCCTGAGCAGGCTCAGTTCGCTCACGTCCTCGACGATGAGGACGGGATGGAGCGCCTCACCGCTGTTGCCGGGGAGACCGGCGACCGTCACGTATGTCCTCAGTGGACCATCGAGGGCGTGCTCGAGGTCGAGTTGTTCGCGTTGCCTGGCGGTTCCGGTCGCCTTGAGTCCGGCGAACGCGGCGTGCAATGCGCTGGTGTCCTTGGGCGTCGCGCCCAGCGCGCCGATGTCGGTTCCGGCGAGGTCGTCCGTCGTGTGCCCGAGCAGCTTCGTGAACGCGGGGTTGACGTCGAGTACCCGGCCGTCCTGGTCGACGAGGGCCACCCCGAAGGGGGACGCCGAATAGAGGGTTGCCAGTCGCAGCTCCGCCGCGTCCTTGGCCGCCACCGCGTCGGCGCGGGCCTCCTCGGCGACCGCGAGCAAGGCGCGCTCAAGTTCGGCGGCCGGGACCCCTGCGCCGTTGTCACCGGCGAGCCGGGAGGCCCACCGGCCGGCGATCGCGGCCATTCCTGGTGTGGCACCAGGTTCCGACACCCTGCACCTCTCCGCCAAAAACAGGTGAAGGCCAGCCCGCTGCCCGGGCGGGGCTCCGCATGCCCGCGCCGGGCCCGAGATGGCCAGAGCTCTGCAACAGCATCACGCAGAGCGACGAGTGTCTACCGGCTGTCCGAGTGGTTCTCTACCGGAAGCACGTCACGCTGTGTGATCAAGTGGATGGAACTGGACGGGAAGGCCGTCGACGGGCACCGGTAGTGAAACGTAGTCCCAGCGGACCTGGTAGTCCTCGGGCACGCTCCACCGATACCGCCGCAGCATCTCGTGCAGCAATGCCTTCACCTCGTACGTGCCGAAGTGCAGGCCGATGCATTTGTGCGCTCCGCCTCCGAACGGTATCCACGCGTAGCGGTGCCCCTTGTCCTCCCTGCGCTCGGCCGAGAAGCGCTCGGGGTCGAAGGTGTGGGGGTCGGTCCAGTACCGTTTGTCGAAGTGGTTGCCGGTCGGAGTCACGCCCACCAGCGTTCCCTCGGGGATGTAGCGCCCGAGTATCTCGGTGTCCTTGACGGTCTTGCGGGAGAGACTGGGTACCGGCGCCACGAGCCGCAGTGCTTCCTTGATCACCAGGTCGAGTGTGTGCAGTTCGCCTAGCGCCTCCATGCCGGGAAGGTCCTCGCCGAGCGCCAGTGATTCCGCGCGTGCCCTTTCCTGCCACTCCGGATGCTTCGCGAGGTAGTAGCAGACGGCGGTGCTGGTGATGGTCGAGGTGTCGTGCGCGGCCATCATCAGGAAGATCATGTGGTTGATCACGTCGTCGTCGGTGAACCGCTCGCCGTGGTCGGTCGTCGCGTGGCACAGCGCCGAGAACAGGTCGCTCCCGTCTCCGGCGCGCTTCGCGGGCAGGTGGCGTGCGAAATACCGTTCGAGGGTCGCGCGGCCCTGGACACCGGCCTGCCAGCGGCCGCCGGGAACGGGATAACGCACGACCGCCGTCGCCGCGCGCACACACGCCACGAAAGCCCTGTTGATCTGCTGGGCGTCCGGCCCGCTCGGCATGCCCATGAACACCCTGGTCGCGACGTCGAGCGTGAGCTGCTTCAGCAGCCAGTACAGGCGGGGCCGCCCCGAACGGTGTTCCCAGGCAGCGATGCCCTCGCGCAGTGCGGGGCCCTGCTGGGCGATGTAGCCGGTGAGCCGGTCCTTCGTGAACGCCTCCTGCATGATCCGCCGGTGGGTGTGGTGCTCACCGAAGTCCAGCAACATGAGCCCTCGGTTGAAGAACTTCTCGATGAAGAACTTCCAGCCCTCCTGGGAGAACGCCTTGTCCTTGTTGACAAGGACGGCCTGGGTCGCCTCCGGTCCGGTGACGGTGACGATCCGCCTGCCGAACGCGCCCGACCACCACACCGGCCCGTACTGTTCGTACCTGCGGAGCCCGTAGGCGGTGCCGTAGCGCATCATCGTGAGTGTGTGCCCGATGAGCGGCGGGCCCGAATCACCGAGTACGGGCCGCAGCCCGCTGCCCTCCGGCGGTGCCGCGAGTTCACGCACCGGCCAGCGCTGGGCGAGTATGCGCTCGTCCACCGCGCCCGGCAGTGGCAACGCCGTGAGCGGGGGCAGTTTCTCGCGCAGCGTTCCCGTCATCCTGTCGACGACTGTCACCATGGCGACCATCTCCTCGCGGCCTGCTCGCGGGCTCCTCCACGGTCCCGCGTTATTGGCGACCTGACAAGAGTGAATTCGGATGAAGGCCCCTCCGGGCTCAGTTCGCGCCGCTCGCCGTTCCCACGCGGAAGTGGGTGAGCTCGACCGAGGCCGTACGGTGCCGGTACTCGTGGGTGCGGCCGGGCCAGTTGGTGACGACCCTGCCGGAGGAGTTGCGATACCAGCTCCGGCACCGCGTCCACACCGAGCGGGCGAGCCTTTCCTGGACTTCCTCGTCCCAGCGGCGTTCCGCGTCCTCGCGGACATCGAGGTATTGCCCGGGATGCGCCGCCAGCAGGCGGACGGCGTCCCTGACGTAGCGTGCCTGGCTTTCCAGCATGTAGATGATGGAGCCGCCGCCGAGATTCGTGTTCGGCCCGTACATCAGGAACATGTTGGGGAAACCGGGAACCGTGATGCCGAGGTGCGCTCGCGCGCCTTCCTTCCAGGCCTCGGTGAGGGGACGCCCGTCGAGGCCGCGTACGTCGATGGGGGACACCAGGTCATGGGCCGCGAAGCCGGTGCCGTAGACGATCACATCCGCATCGTGGTGCCGTCCGCTCACGTCGCGGACACCGTTTTCGGTCACCTCGGCGACCGCGTCCGTCACCAGCTCCACATTGGACTCCGCGATCGCGGGGAGGTAGTCGTTGCTGAACAGCACCCTTTTACAACCGAGTGCGTAGCCGGGAGTGAGCTTGTCGCGCAACACGGGGTCGGCGATGGCCTCGCGCAGGTGTTTCTCCGTCTGCCGCTGGAAAAGAGGGGTCAGGAACTGCCATTTCGAAAGACACTGCTGCGCGAACTCCGCGTACAGCCAGAATCCGAGCCGGTCGAGCGTCTGTACCAGCGGAAAAGCTTTGAACGCACCGTGGTGCCAGGCGGCGTAGGCGTGATCGCGCTTGGGCAGCAGGTAGGGCGCCGATCGCTGGAACACGGTGAGCGCACCGGCCCGCGGCTGAATTCGCGGCACGAACTGGATGGCGCTCGCGCCGGTGCCGATCACCGCGATCCTGGCGCCGGTCAGATCGAGATCGTGGCGCCACTCGGCGGAGTGAAACGAATCGCCGCGAAAAGCGTCCATTCCGGGAATGTCCGGGAACGCGGGCCTTGAAAGCTGACCCGTCGCCGGAATGAACGCGGTGGCGGTGAATTCCGTGCCCGTGGCCGTGGTGACTCGCCAGGTAGCGGTGGAGTCGTCGAACTCGGCTCCGGTGACCTCGGTACCGAATCGGATCTTGCCGAGCACCCCGTACTTGCGGGCGGTACGGCGCAGGTAGGCGTGAATGTCGGGCTGGGCGGCGTAGCGGCGCGGCCAGGACGGGTTGCGCTCGAACGAGAACGAGTACAGCGGGGACGGTACGTCGCAGCCCGCGCCGGGATAGGTGTTCTCCCGCCACACACCGCCGAGGTCGGAAGCCCGTTCCAGTATCACGAAGTCGGTGAATCCGGACCTGCTCAGTTCGATGGCCGCGGCGATGCCGCCGAAACCCGCGCCGACGATGACGGCCTCGGCGGGGCGATGGTGCAGGGAACCGCTGCTCATGCCGGAAGACTAGGACCCCCTCCGCCGCGCGTTCCAGGACAGCGGAGGACAACAAGTTGATATTTTCGGACACATGGTGACGATCGGCTGGGACTTCCCTCGGGCGGCGACAAGCGTCGCGCTGCTCGTCGAATTCGGCGAGCAGCGCGGAATACCGGAAGAAACGGTGCTGGCGGGAACCGGTCTCGACACGGCCACCATCGCGGCTCCGCAAGGGCCTGGCGAGACCCCGGCGCAGGTCGAAGCGTGCCAGGAACTCGCCGTCGTCCGCAACATCCTGCGTTGCGGGGGAGAGCCAGCGCGGCTCGGCCTGGCCGCGGGCAGGCTCTACCACGCGACCTCCTACGGCATCTGGGGTTACGCGGTGACCAGCAGCCGCACGGTCGGTGAGGCCATCGCGCTCGCGCTGCGCTACATCGAACTGACCTATGTGTTCTGTATTCCCGAGTTGCGTACCGACGGTGACGTGGTCCACCTCGACTGCCTTGATGCGGGCGTCCCCTCCGATGTCAGGGACTTCCTGCTGGCACGGGATCTCGCCGCGATCGTCACCCTGATGCGTGAGCAGATCGGCGTGCCCGCGAGCGCCGGGGGAGTGCGCGTCCGCCTGCCCCGGCCGGCCGACGCCGCTGCGTTTCGTGACGTGCTCGGTACCGATCCGGAATTCGACGCGGAGAACACTGGCGTGAGTTTTCCCTTGTCGTTACTGGACATGCCGATGCCGCAGGCCAACGCGCACACCGCGGCGATGTGTGAGGATGAGTGCCGCAGGCTGGTCGCGGTGCGCCGGCGTCGCCGCGGGGTTGCCGGCAAGGTGCGCGACGCGCTGCTGAGCGTCGGCGGCCCCGCCAAGGACATGGACAGCGTCGCGGCGGGGCTCTCGATGACGGGGCGCACGCTGCGGCGCAGGCTCGCCGCCGAAGGGACGAGCTTCCGGGCGCTGCTCGACGAGGTTCGCGAAAGCATGGCCGAGGAACTGCTGGTCGCGCGGGCGCTTTCCGTCGAACAGGTCGCCCGCAGGCTCGGCTACGGCGAGGCGGCCGCCTTCATTCACGCCTTCACCCGCTGGAAGGGCATCCCACCGCGCGAGTTCAGTCGCCGAACCGCAGCGCTACGTCGCGAAGGTGCACGTTGAACAGCTGTTTCCCGCCGGAGAGAAAGCCGAGCGGGCCGTCGGGATTCAGGTGCCAGCTCGCCGAGGCGGGCGCCGGCTTTCCTTGCGACCTGACCGACGTGACGAGCGGAAGACCGTCGCGGGATTGCGCGATGGCGAACCGGTGCGGCGGCGCGAACGGCAAACCTCGCCGGGGAGCGAAGGCCGCCGTCGCGATCCAGTCCTCGTGTGTGCTCGCCGTCGCCGTGAAGTGCCCGCCGGTCGCGAAATCGAGCGCGGCGCGTTCCTTGGGGATCGCCCACAGTTCTCTGCCGCCTGCCAGCGACACGTCGCTGTCCACCCAGATGCCGGTGAGGGTCACCGTCGGCCGCCGGTCACCCGGTTTGCCGTGTCCGTTGTGGACGACCACGGCGGCGAGCAGTTCGTGGTAGGCGAGCTGGCCCGGATGCTGGTAGTCGATCCAGGCCGTGAACACGAAGGCCGTGTCCTTGATGGTCACAGCGGTGAGCCCGGCCGGCAGCGCGGGCAGCTCACCGGACGGTAGTGCCCACGCCGAGAGGTAGCCCTGCGCGTGCAGGTTCCACGGCGAGGGTGGGTAGACGGGAGCGGGAGACGAGGTCATTTTTCCTTCCACGGGAGGAAATCGGGCTGATCGGTACTGGCGCGCAACTGGAATCGGGGTGGTCTTTTCTGCAGGAACGACATGACGCCCTCGACCGAGTCGGGGTTCTTCGCGATGCTGGCGATGAGCCGCGAATCCACCTCGTGGACGGGAAAAGGCGAATCGAGGTTCGACATCCGGTACAGCAACTGCCTGGTGACGGCGACCGACACCGGCGCCGTGCCGGAGGCGAGGTCCGCCGCCAGCTCGTAGGCCGCTCCGAGCAGGGCCTCCGGCTCATGCACGCTGTGCACGAGTCCCGCGGCAAGGGCCTCCTCCACGCCGAACACTCGTCCGCTGATCATCCAGTCCATCGCTTTGCCGAGCCCGACGAGTTTGGGCAGGAACCACGCCGATGCACCCTCAGGGTAGATGCCGCGCCGGACGAACACGAAACCGAACCTCGCGTCGGTCGCGGCGAGCCGGTAGTCGGCGGGCAGCGTGATGGTGAGTCCTCCGCCGATGGAGGCGCCGTGAATCGCGGCGATCACCGGCTTGTCCATAAGGAAGATGCGTCGTGAGCATCGTCCGGCCGGTTCCTGCCATCGCGGGTCGGGGCCTGCTTCGGCGTCGAAGTCGAATCCGCCGCCGGAAAGGTCGGCGCCGACGGAGAAGTCGGTTCCGGCCGCCGCGAGCACGACGACCCTGACGTCGTCGTCGGCATCGGCACGGTCGAAGGCGGCCGCCAGTTCGTCGGCCATGCGGACCGTGTAGCCGTTGCGCGCCTTCGGGCGGTTGAGCGTGATCGTCGCGATGCGGTCGGCGACGGCGTAGGTGATCTCCGCGTAGTCACCGGTTCCCGCCGGTTCGGAGCTGTGTGCGCTGTCCATGCTGGCCTCCCTGCCGGGGTCGCTCCACCGTAGAAGACTCTCCAACTTGTTGACAACTGGACAACAGGAAAAACAATCAGGCGTGCTTGATTTTTGGGATGGCCGGTGCCAGGCTGCGACGACGGGCTGACAACAGGCTCAAGGAGGTGCTGACATGGCTGATCTCGACGCGATCCTCGACGATCTCGACGCCGAAAGCCAGGAGGTCGACGCCATGGTCGCCGGGCTGCCGGACGCGGCGTGGGCGACCGCGACCCCCGCGGAAGGCTGGACTGTCGCCCACCAGATCGCCCATCTCACCTGGACCGACGAGAAGGCGCTCATTTCAGCCACAACGCCCGGCGAATTCGGCGAGGAACTCAAACGTGCCCTGATCGCGAACGAGCACTACGTCGACGAGGGAGCGGCCGAGCACGCGGGTGACCCTCCCGCGACCCTGCTCGCGAACTGGCGAGAACGCCGCGCCGAACTGCGCGCCGCGCTCGCCGCGTTTCCCGAGGGCGAGAAGCTCCCGTGGTACGGCCCGCCGATGAGCCCCGCCTCCATGGCCACCGCCCGCATGATGGAAACCTGGGCGCACGGCCAGGACATCGCCGACGCGCTCGGCATCGAACGGCGGCACGGCGCCCGGCTGTGGCACATCGCCCGCTTCGGCGTGCGCACAAGGGATTTCGCCTTCCAGCTCCATTCGCTGGCCCCGCCCGCGGAGCCGTTCCGGGTCGAGCTGACCGCGCCCGACGGCGAACTCTGGGCCTTCGGCCCTGACGACGCGGCACAACGCGTCACGGGAAGCGCGCTCGGCTTCTGTCACATCGTCACCCAGCGCAGGCATCCCGGCGACACCGACGTGCAAGCCGAAGGCGCAGGCGCGGAGGAATGGCTGCGCATCGCGCAGGCGTTCGCGGGGCAGCCCGGTCAGGGCAGGCGCGAGGGTCAGTTCGCGTGACCGCCCGCGAGGCGCCGATCAGGATCGGTAACGCGTCGGGGTTCTACGGCGACCGCTTCTCGGCGATGCGCGACATGCTCACCGGCGGCCCGCTCGACGTGCTCACCGGCGACTACCTCGCCGAGCTGACCATGCTCATCCTCGGCCGCGACCGGCTCAAAGACCCCGCGCTCGGCTACGCGAAAACCTTCCTGCGGCAACTCGAAGAAGGGCTGGGGCTCGCGAAGGACAACGGCGTCAAGATCGTCAGCAACGCGGGAGGGCTCAACCCCGCCGGTCTGGCCACCCGGATCAGGGAACTCGCCGACCGGCTGGGTATCGACGTCACGGTGGCCCACGTCGAAGGCGACGACCTGTTGCCGAGAGCGGCCGACCTCGGGCTCGGCAGCCCGCTCACCGCGAACGCCTACCTCGGCGCGTGGGGCATCGCCGAATGCCTGAGCCAGGGCGCCGACGTCGTCGTCACCGGCAGGGTCACCGACGCCTCCGTCATCGTCGGCCCCGCCGCCGCGCACTTCGGCTGGGCCCGCGACGACTACGACGCGCTGGCGGGGGCAGTCGCCGCGGGGCACGTCATCGAGTGCGGAGCGCAGGCCACCGGCGGCAACTACGCGTTCTTCACCGAGCACGTCATCGGCACGCCGGGATTCCCGATCGCGGAAATCGAAGCCGACGGCTCCAGCGTCATCACCAAACATCCCGGCACCGGCGGCGTCGTCAACGTCGGCACGGTGACAGCGCAGCTGCTGTACGAGATCGGCGGAGCGCGCTACGCGGGGCCCGACGTCACCGCCAGATTCGACACCGTCCGGCTCCAGCAGGACGGCGAGGACAGGGTGCGGCTGAGCGGCGTCCGGGGCGAACCGCCACCACCCACGCTGAAGGTGTGCCGCAACGAGCTCGGCGGATTCCGCAACGAGGTGACCTTCGTCCTCACCGGACTCGACATCGAGGACAAAGCCAGGCTCGTCCGCGAACAGCTCGACGGTGCGCTCGCCGCGAAGCAACCGTCACAGGTGCGCTGGACGCTGGCCCGCACCGACCACGACGACGCCGATACCCAGGAGACCGCGAGCGCGTTTTTGCGCTGCGCGGTCAAGGACGCCGACCCCGACCTGGCGGGCCGCGCCTTCAGCGGAGCCGCCATCGAACTCGCGCTCGCCAGCATCCCCGGCTTCCATGTCACCGCGCCGCCGGGCAAAGCCGCCCCCTACGGGGTCTACACCGAGGCGTACGTCGACGCGCGCGAGGCAGGACACGTCGCCGTTTTCGGCGACGGCACGGCAACGGCCATCGAACCGGCTGCCGAGACCGTGGAGTTACGCCCGTTAGCCGAGCCGGAGCTGCCACCCGCCCTGCCGGAGGGGCCCAGCCGCAAGGCGGCGCTCGGCACGGTCGCGGGTGCGCGCAGCGGTGACAAGGGCGGCAACGCCAACATCGGAGTGTGGGTGCGGTCGCGGGACGAATGGCGCTGGCTGGTCCACACGCTCACCGTCGCCGAGCTACGGCGGCTCCTGCCCGAGACCGAAGGCCTCACCGTTGCCCGGCATGTCCTGCCGAACCTGCTCGCCCTCAACTTCGTCGTCGAAGGCCTGCTCGGCGAAGGCGTTGCCGCGCAAGCAAGGTTCGATCCGCAGGCGAAGGCACTGGGTGAGTGGCTGCGTGCCCGCCACGTCGACATCCCGGAGGTTCTGCTGTGACCGATCCGCTCGCCACCGCCGAGCGCGTCGCGCTCAGGGAGACGGCAAGGCGGTTCACCGAGACCGAGGTTCTTCCGCACCTCCCCCAATGGGAACAAGACGGCGAACTGCCTCGCGAACTGCACCGCAAGGCGGGAGAACTCGGGCTGCTCGGCGCGGCCTTCCCTGAGCAGGCGGGCGGGGGAGGCGGAGACTTCCTCGACGCGCTCGCCGTGACCGAGGAAATCCTCCGTGCCGGGGGATCGGGCGGGCTGGTCGCCTCACTGTTCACCTGCGGCATCGCCGTCCCGCACCTGGTCGAAGCCGGCGTGGAGGAACAACTCGCCACCTGGGTGCGGCCCACCCTCGAAGGCAGGCTCATCGGGGCGCTCGCCATCACCGAGCCCGACGGCGGATCCGATGTCGCCTCCGTGCGCACGACCGCCCGGCGCGACGGCGACCACTACATCGTCAACGGCGCGAAGACCTACATCACCTCGGGCTGCAGGGCCGACTACGTCACTACCGCCGTGCGTACGGGTGAGCAGGGCGCCCACGGGATTTCGCTGCTGGTCGTCGAACGTGGTACCCCCGGATTCACCGTCACCCGCGCGCTGAGCAAGATGGGCTGGCACTGCTCCGACACCGCAGAGTTGTCCTATGTGGATGTGCGAGTTCCGGTGGAGAACCTGGTCGGCGCGGAGAACACTGGATTCGCCCAGATCGCGACCCAGTTCGTCGCCGAGCGGCTTTCCCTTGCCGTACAGGCATACGCCACCGCCCAGCGCGCACTCGACCTGACCGTCGAATGGTGCAGGCTCAGGGAAACCTTCGGCAGGCCACTGATTTCCCGGCAGCTCGTGCAACACAAACTGACCGAAATGGCTCGGAAGATCGACGTCGCCCGCACCTACACCCGGCACATCGCCGGGAGGTACGTCGCGGGGGAGGAGGTCGTCGCCGAAGCCTGCTTCGCCAAGAACACCGCCGTCGAGGCAGGCGAGTGGGTCGCTGACGAGGCCGTCCAGCTGCACGGTGGACTCGGCTACCTGAACGGGACCGAGGTCGAGCGTCATTACCGGGACATGCGCATTCTCGGTATCGGCGGCGGAACCAACGAGATCCTCGCCGGCCTCGCCGCGAAACGATTGGGGTATACCTCGTGACAACGCTGAGGTCCACACTGGACACCGGAGGCGAGGAGTTCGCCGCCTACCGCGCCGCCATGCTCGGCAAACTCGCCGAACTCGACACCGAACAGGCCAAGGCGCTCGCGGGCGGCGGCGAAAAGTACGTGAACCGGCATCGTGAGCGCGGCAAGCTTCTGGTGAGGGAACGCATCGAACTGCTGCTCGACGAGGACGCGCCGTTCCTCGAACTGTCCCCGCTCGCCGGATGGGGCAGCGATTTCCAGGTCGGCGCCAGCGTCGTCACCGGGATCGGTGTCGTCGAAGGTGTCGAATGCATGATCATCGGCAACGACCCCACCGTGCGCGGCGGCGCCAGCAACCCATGGACGACGCGCAAGGTGTTCCGGGCCTCCGACATCGCCATGGAGAACAGGCTTCCCGTCATCAACCTCGTCGAGTCCGGCGGCGCCGACCTGCCGACCCAGAAAGAAATCTTCATTCCCGGAGGGCGGCTTTTCCGTGACCTGACCAAATTGTCGGCCGCGGGTATACCCACCATCGCGCTGGTCTTCGGCAACTCGACGGCGGGTGGAGCCTACGTTCCCGGCATGTCCGACTACGTCGTGATGATCGAGGAACAGTCCAAGGTGTTCCTCGGCGGACCACCGCTGGTCAAGATGGCCACCGGCGAGGAGTCCGACGACGAGTCCCTCGGCGGCGCGTCGATGCACGCACGCACATCGGGACTGGCCGACTATCTCGCCGCCGACGAACGCGACGCGATTCGGCTGGGGAGGCGCATCGTGCATCGCCTCAATTGGCGCAAGCACGGTCCTTCACCCGGCCCGGTCACCGAACCCCGCTACGACGAGGAAGAACTGCTCGGCATCGTTCCCGAAGGACTCAAAGTACCGTTCGATCCGCGTGACGTGCTCGCCAGAGTCGTCGACGGTTCCGAGTTCGACGAGTTCAAACCCTTGTACGGCAACAGCCTCGTGACCGGGTGGGCGAGGGTCCACGGGTACCCGGTCGGGGTCCTCGCCAACGCACGCGGTGTCCTGTTCAGCGAGGAATCCCACAAAGCAGCGCAGTTCATCCAGCTGGCAAACCAAACCGACACACCGCTTCTTTTCCTGCACAACACAACCGGCTACATGGTGGGAAAGGACTACGAGCAGGGCGGCATCATCAAACACGGCGCCATGATGATCAACGCTGTTTCCAACAGCAAGGTTCCGCACATTTCCCTGCTCATCGGCGCTTCCTACGGCGCGGGTCATTATGGAATGTGCGGAAGGGCCTACGACCCCCGGTTCCTTTTCGCGTGGCCGAGTGCCAAGTCCGCCGTCATGGGACCTCAGCAGCTCGCCGGTGTGCTGTCCATCGTGATGAGGGCCGCGGCCGAGAGCAGAGGGCAGACCTACGACGAGGACGGCGATACCGCCATGAAGGCCGCCGTCGAAGCACAGGTGGAGGCTGAATCACTGCCCATGTTCCTGTCGGGGCGACTGTACGACGACGGTGTCATCGACCCAAGGGACACCAGGACCGTCCTCGGCCTGTGTCTTTCCGTCATCCACACCAATCCTGTCCGAGGTGCGCAATTCGACGGCACCGGCTTCGGCGTCTTCCGGATGTGAGCCCATGATCGAGAACGTGCTCGTCGCCAACCGGGGAGAGATCGCGCTGCGCGTCTTCCGGACCTGCCGCGACGCCGGTATCGGAACCGTCGCCGTCTACTCCGACGCGGATGCC
Organism: Saccharomonospora sp. NPDC006951; assembly: GCA_040635515.1. GTDB lineage: Bacteria > Actinomycetota > Actinomycetes > Mycobacteriales > Pseudonocardiaceae > Prauserella_A. The sequence goes on from JBEYHY010000001.1 coordinate 380,027, forward strand.
GCATCGCCGCACGTGTCCGCCGCCGACGCGGCGGTGCGGCTGCCGGGAGAAACACCCGGAGAGACCTACCTCCGCGCCGACCTCATCGTCGACGCCGCCCGCCAGGCCGGTGCCGATGCCGTACACCCCGGGTACGGTTTCCTCTCCGAGAACGCGGACTTCGCCAGGGCCGTCGGCGAAGCGGGCCTGACCTGGATCGGCCCCTCACCGGAGGCGATCGAGACCATGGGATCCAAAGTGGAATCCAAACGGCTGCTCGGTGAGGCCGGGGTTCCCGTTCTGCCCGAACTGGATCCAGGCCAGGTCACGGAATCGGACCTTCCCGTTCTGGTCAAGGCGTCCGCCGGAGGCGGCGGCAGGGGAATGCGGGTCGTGAGAGAACTCGCCGACCTGCCCGCCGCCGTCGAAAGCGCCCGCGCCGAGGCCGCCTCGGCCTTCGGTGACCCCACCGTGTTCTGCGAGCGCTATCTCGACAGCGGCAGGCACATCGAGGTCCAGATCATGGCCGATACCCACGGCACGGTATGGGCAATCGGCGAACGCGAATGCTCCATCCAGCGCAGGCATCAGAAGGTCATCGAAGAAGCACCGTCGCCACTTGTCGGCACGGCGATGCGGGAGAACCTTTTCGCCGCTGCCCGGACGGCGGCGAAAGCCATCGACTACGTCGGCGCCGGGACCGTCGAATTCCTCGCCACCGAGACCGAGGAGTTCTTCTTCCTCGAAATGAACACCCGGCTCCAGGTGGAACACCCGGTCACCGAATGCACGACCGGACTCGACCTCGTCGATCTGCAACTCCGTGTCGCCGAAGGCGAGGCTCTGCAAGGAGAACCGCCACCGCGCGCAGGCCACGCCATCGAGGCCAGGCTCTACGCCGAGGAGCCGGCGAACGAATGGCGGCCACAGACCGGGACTCTGCACCGGTTCCGGATACCGGGCGACGTCGAATTCGCGGTTCCCGCCACCACGGCTGGAATCCGGGTGGACAGCGGCGTTGCGGACGGGTCCGTCATCGGTTCCCACTACGATCCCATGCTCGCCAAGGTGATCGCGTGGGCGCCGAGCAGGAAAGCCGCGGCCCGCGCGCTCGCCGGGGCGCTTTGCAGGGCCCACCTCCACGGTGTGACGACCAACAGGGATCTGCTGGTGAACGTCATCCGGCACCCCGCTTTCCTCGCGGGCGACACCGACACCGCGTTCTTCGACCGGCACGGCATCGGTGCGCTTGCCGAGCCGCTCGCGGACGAGCACACCGAACGGCTCTGCGTGCTCGCCGCCGCGCTCGCCGATGCCGAGGGCAACCGGCGAGACGCCCGGGTGCTTGGCGGGCTTCCCAGCGGCTGGCGCAACGTCGCGGCCGCGCTCCAGCACAAGACCTACGCCACCGCACAGGGAACAGAGCACGACGTGCGTTACCGGTTCACCCGAGCCGGCCTGTACGTCGAAGGGCTCGCCGGAGTCGAGCTGGTGTCCGCCGAACCGGACATGGTGGTACTCGCCGACAACGGCGTCCGCCGGACGTTCACCGTCGGCCGCTATCCGGGGCTCGTGGTGGTGGATTCCCCTCTCGGCACCGTGGCGCTGGCCCCGGTTGCCCGATTCACCGAACCCGGCACCGAACTCGCTCCCGGTTCCCTCGTGGCTCCCATGCCCGGGACCGTCGTGCGGCTGGCGGTCGCCAAAGGCGACACCGTCGAGGCGGGTGCACCGTTGTTGTGGCTGGAAGCCATGAAGATGGAACACCGGATCACCGCGCCAGCCGACGGCGTCGTCACGGAGTTGCCTGTCGAAGCAGGCAGGCAAGTGGAACAGGGCGCCGTACTCGCTGTCGTACGTGCGCGTGGTGAGCTTTCCGAGGAACAGGAGGCACGGCAGTGAGCTTCGTCGAGTCCGAGGAACGCCAGGCGCTGCGCAAGGCGGTCGCCGACCTGGCAGGCAAGTACGGGCACGAGTACTACACCGAGAAGGCGAGGGCAGGAGGACACACCAGCGAATTGTGGGACGAGGCGGGAAGTCTCGGATACCTCGGTGTCTCCGTTCCCGAAGAGTACGGGGGTGGTGGCGCGGGGATCGGCGACCTCGCCGCCGTCTGTGAGGAGCTCTGCGCGGGTGGAACCCCGATGCTGCTCATGGTCGTCTCGCCTGCCATCTGTGCCACGGTGATCGCCAGGTTCGGCACGGAAGCACAGAAGCGACACTGGCTTCCCGGTTTCGCCGACGGCAGCGTCAGGATGGCCTTTGCCATCACCGAACCCGACGCCGGCTCGAACTCGCATCGCATCACGACCACCGCCCGCAAGGACGGGGCCGACTGGATTCTCAACGGTCGCAAAGTGTTCATCTCGGGTGTCGACGAGGCGGATGCCGTTCTGGTCGTCGGCCGCACCGCCGACGCCAGGACCGGCAAGCTGAAGCCGGTGCTGTTCATCGTGCCGACCGATACGCCGGGTTTCGAATACCAGCAGATCCCGATGGACCTCGTTTCCGCCGACAAGCAGTTCGGACTGTTCCTCGATGACGTGCGGCTTCCCGCCGACGCGCTGGTCGGTGCGGAGGACGCCGCCATCGCGCAACTGTTCGCCGGGCTCAACCCCGAGCGCATCATGGGCGCGTCGTTCTCGGTCGGCATCGCCCGTTACGCGCTCGCGAAGGGCGTCGCGTACGCCAAGGACCGCAGCGTTTTCGGTGCGCCGATCGGCTCCCACCAAGGGTTGGCTCATCCACTTGCCCAGGTGAAGATCGAGTTGGAACTGGCCAAGCTGATGACCCAGAAGGCGGCCGCACTCTACGATTCCGGCGACGACTTCGGCGCAGGCGAGGCAGCCAACATGGCCAAGTATGCCGGTGCGGAGGTCGCCATTCGCGCCGTCGACCAGGCTGTGCAGGTGCACGGTGGCAACGGCCTCGCCTCGGAATACGGTCTCGGCACTCTCCTCGGCGCGGTGCGCGTCGGCCGGATCGCGCCGGTGAGCAGGGAGATGGTGCTCAACTTCGTCGCGCAGCACAGTCTCGGCCTCCCCAAGTCCTACTGAATCCCGCTCGAGAACTTCTCGGGCCTCATCGAGTCGAATGAAGGAGCTCACTGGTGACCACAGCGGCGAACACCCTGGCGGGCAAGACCCTGATCATGTCCGGCGGCAGCCGTGGCATCGGCGAAGCCATCGCGATACGCGCGGCCCGCGACGGCGCCAACGTCGCTCTGATCGCCAAGACGACCGAGCCGCACCCGAAACTTCCGGGAACGATCTACACCGCGGCGAAAGCCATCGAGGAGGCCGGTGGCCGCGCCTTGCCCATCGTCGGCGACATCCGCGACGACGACGCCGTCGAAGCGGCGGTGGCGAGGACGGCCGAACAGTTCGGTGGCATCGACATCGTGATCAACAACGCCAGCGCGATCGACCTCACGCCATCGGAACACATTCCCATGAAGCGCTACGACCTCATGCAGGACATCAACGCGCGCGGGACGTTCCTGTTGTCGCGCACGGCGATCCCGCACCTGCGCAACGCGGCCAACCCGCACATCCTGACCCTTTCTCCTCGGATCCGTTTGGAGGACAAGTGGTTCGAGGGCGGACATCTCGCCTACAGCATGGCGAAGTACGCGATGAGCCTCGTGACCGTGGGTCTTGCCGCCGAACTGCGTTCCGATGGGATCGCCGCGAATTCGCTGTGGCCCCGCACCACTATCGACACGGCCGCGATCCGCAACGTGGTGGGCGAGCAGTTCGCAAACAGGTCCCGTACCCCCGAGATCATGGCCGATGCGGCTTACGTCGTGCTCACCAAGCCGAGCGGAGATGCCAGCGGCAACTTCTTCATCGACGACGAAGTGCTTGCGGCCGAAGGCATCACCGATCTCTCCAAGTATCGCATCGGTGACAGTGAGGACGATCTGCAACTCGACTTCTGGGTTGATCCGGCTTGAAGCGCGAACCACAGCAAGAACGCAGCAGGACGACCAGGCGACGGCTCATCGACGCCGCCGTCGAGTGCCTGGGTGAACGCGGCTGGCAGGGCACCACGGTCGGGGTGGTCGCCGAGCGCGCGGGCGTGTCGAGAGGCGCCGCGCAGCATCACTTTCCCACCAGGGAAGACCTCGTGGTCGCCGCGGTCGACTATCTCGCCAACGAACAGATCGCCGAACTGACCGCGCGCGCCGCTGCCCTGCCCTCGGGGCCTTCCCGGGCCGAGCCGGTCGCGACGATGCTGCTCGACCTCTACACCGGTTCGAAGTTTCGCGCCGCTTTGCATTTGTGGGTTGCCGCTTCGACCGAGTCGGCGCTACGAGAAATCCTGGTTCCCCTCGAAGCCAGGGTGGGCCGTGAAGCACATCGGCTTGCCGTCGAGTTGCTTGGCGCGGACGAATCGCAGCCGGGAGTTCGTGAAACGGTTCAGGCCACTTTGGACCTCGCGCGAGGACTTGGCCTTGCCAACCTGCTCACCGACGACACCCGGCGCCGTGCACAAATAGTCAACCAGTGGGCGCGGATTCTCGAACCGATCGTCGCGAATGGGCGAGTCGCGACGCGGGGATGAGGCGAATCCGGGATCTGCCGAGGGGGAGGCGCGTTCCACCGGGGTTCCTTGAAGGCTGTTCGCCTGACCGAATGCGGTGACCCGAGCTTCCCTGTCGTTAGAAGGACAGCGTCTGTCGTTCTGTGTGTTGCGCCGTAAGGATTGCACGACAACCATGGGACGTACGTGATCACAGAGTTGTGATCGTTCCGTTTCGACAATTGCCCGGCATCGCTGTCGGTGTGCCGGTGGCGACTATCGTCGCGCTTTCTCGACACGTCTCTCATGGTCGGCTGCCGTCAGATCGTTCGGCGAGGTGCGGACAAACCAGGATTCGCCTGCCGGAACTCGACCTGTTATTGGGGAAACATGACGGTAAGCAAGGTGCTCGTTGTCGATGAACAGCCGTTGATCCGGTTCGCTGTTCGCGCGCTGCTCACTGAAAGCGGCTGCTCGGTGGCCGAAGTCCGGGATCTGCGAGATGTCCTGCGGCAACCTGACGGGCCGGGTGCCGACCTCGTGGTCGCCGACATCGCCGAGCGGGGGCAGTCGGCCGGTCTGCGACTTTGCCATCATGTCAAGAAAGAATGGCGTACGCGGGTGCTGGTATTCAGCGCGGACGCGTCTCCTCCGGCCATCGCGGCCGTCTTGAACGCCGGGGCGGACAGCTTCGTCCACAAGTCCGTTTCTCCTGAGCGGTTCACCGAAGCCGTCGGGCGGACCATCGCCGGGGACCGGCAGTGGCTGCTCGGGAACTCCGTCGAACAGCCGGTTCCGGAGCTGTCCGTGGCCGGGGCGGGATTGACGGACCGCGAGAAGGAGGTTCTGGGCCTGATGCTGCAGCGAAGGTCGAATGACGAGATCGCCCAGGAGTTGTTCTTGGCGGTGCAAACCGTGAAGAACTACGCCAGCCGGGTGTTGCGGAAGATCGGGTTTCCCAACCGTCGCGCGCTCTTTGCCGCCGTTCGGCCGCAAGCCGGTGCGAACGTAATCCCGTTCGCCAGGGTACCGCAAGACAACGCGGTACTCGGAGTCCCCGAACACCCGATGGTTCGGTACTCCTGAGGACTACTGGCCGCGCGCACATGACGGTTTGCTTGTGAGGAGCTGTCGAATCGGGTGAAGGGCAATGGAACGAATGTCTGCTTCAGTCGTGGAGGATCGTGACAAGGACGTCGTCGTCATCTCTCTTGATCGTCCTCAGCGGCGCAATAGTCTCGACTACGACTCGGGCCGGCGACTGTTGGAAGCGGTCGTCGACGCGGCGCGATCGGTCGATGTGCGGGCGATCGTATTGCGGGGAACGGGGGAAGCCTTTTGCGCGGGTGATGATCTGGCTGCGATAGAAGGGTTTCGCGCGGGCGACGTCGGTGTCGCTCCCGCATCAGCCGACACGGGCGAGGCTTTCTATCTGAAGGTGTGCGAAGAGCTGCTGCTTGCGCCGAAGCCGGTGATCGCCGCGGTCCGGGGAGCCGCGATCGGTCCGGGCGTCGAGCTGGCGTGCGCGGCCGATCTGCGAGTAGGGGGTCCGGGGACTCGGTTGGGGTGCGGGCTGATCCATGCCGGGCATGTGGGAGTCGCCGCGATGTTGCGCAGAGTCGTCGGGCCCGCCAGGGCAACGGAAATCTTCCTCACCGGCCGGATGGTCGAGGCAGCGGAAGCAAGCAGGATTGGCCTGCTCGACCGAATCGCGCCCAACGACCAGTCCGTCACGGACACCGCGATCACGCTCGCTCAGCAGCTCGCTGCCGGGCCGACGAAGGCAATTGCCTTGTTCAAGGACATGCGAGAGCGCTGCGAAGGACAGTCGGCCCTCTACGCGCTGCGTCTCCAGGATCGCTATCACCAGCTCAGTCACAACGAGGTGGCCGACAGTGAGGAAGGGCTGCGAGCGCTCAGGGAAAGGCGGCAACCACGCTTCGCCGGGCGTTGAGCCCAACACAGAGGAGACAAAGGTGGAGAACCAAGACGTGGTCATCACCGGGATGGGGTTCGTCCTGCCTGGCGCGGTCGGAAACGACGAGGTGTGGGGGAAGCTGGAAGCAGGCGTCTCCCAGCTGAGCCGCTTGCCCGACGGCATCGTGGGCGGCCAGGGGGAGACAGGTCAGTGCCGCGCGGGCGGTCGCGTCTGGGAATTCGACCATCGGGAACACATTCCCGATCTGCCGGACACCTTCGCGAAGCGGTACAGCCGCGAGATCCTGATGGCGCTCTCCGCAGTCGAACAAGCCTGGAGTGACGCGGGTCTGCGCGATTATCAGAGTGAACTGTGCCCCGAACGGACCGGCGTGATCGGTTCGAGTTCGCGCGGGCCGGTCGAATGGTGGTCGCAGACGAGCAGTGGGAGCGCCGTGGACGCCGCCTGTCCACCGGTGGAGATCGATCACGCGGTTTTCGCTTCTCTGGCGGGCAGTCCGGCCACGTTGAGTGCGATTCGGCTAGGTGCGCGTGGCACGGTGACGACCTTAAGCAATGCCTGTGTGGGTGGGCATCAGGCGATCGGGTTCGCGTCGCAGCTTCTCGAAACGGGAAACGCCGACGTGATGGTCCTCGTCGGGCACGAAACGCCGTTCGTGCCGGAAATGCTGCAGATCTATTCGTCTCCGACAGCGGGGGTCTTGTCGCGTTCGGACGGCGATCCGGCAACGACGATCAAGCCCTATGACCGCAACCGCGACGGTTTCGCTCTGGGGGAAGGTGCCGTCGCGATAGTGCTGGAGACAAGGGAACACGCCAGCAGGCGGAAGCGGGAACCCTATGCGCGGGTCTGCTCCACCGTGAGTCTCAACGAAGCCGGACACGCCACCAGAATGGATCTTTCCGGGAGGTTCACCGCCGACATGATCCTGCGGGCAACCGACGCGGCCGGGTTCGCACCGGGCGACATCGACTACATCTGCGGGCACGGGACCGCTACCCGTTACAACGACCTTGCCGAGAGCCGGGCCATGCGACTCGTCTATGGCGACCGGGTGGATCGCTGGCCGCCACTGGGGTCGATCAAACCGGTGTTCGGTCACCTGCTCGGCGCATCCGGCCTGTTGAACTGCGCGGCCACGGTCCAGATGCTGTGCCATCAACGGCTCGCTCCCACGATCAACTGCGTCGACGTCGACCCCGAATGCGATCACGACCACGTACAGCACGGCGCCCGTTCGACTCGGGTGGAACGGGCGATGTCGTTGTCCTTCGCGATCGGCAGTCAGAGTTCGGCGGTCACCCTGGAGGCGGCGTGACTCCGGTCGTTCACCCCTCACCGGAAGATCTCTGCCGGGGGCACCTTCGTGACGGTATGCGTGTGCACGTCGCCTCGACGATGTCGAGACCCAACGCACTGGTACTCGCCATGGCGCGGGTGTTCCGGGGCGTGGCGACCTTCGAGATCAGCTCGAATGCTTTCCACGGAAACATGCACGCGCTCACGATGGCCGGGATCGTTCGGCACGCCATCACCTGCTTCGCGGGGGACACCTATCCCTCCTCCCAGCCGAACCCGCTCTATTCGGGGCTTCCGGGGGGAGACCCGTTCCCCGTCGAGGAGTGGAGCCTGCTGTCGCTGCTGCAACGCCTGATCGCCGGTGCCACAGGGATCCCGTTCGCGGTTACCACTTCTCTGGTGGGATCGGACCTGAACCGGAACCTCCCGCTCGTGGAGCGCGGCGGGCGGCGGGCCGTTCTCGTCCCCGCGTTACGTCCGGACATCACGCTGGTCCACGCGACATGCGCGGACCGGGTGGGGAACCTCTACCTGAACGGGCCTGGTGGTGAAGGCTGGTGGGGCGCGATGGCCGCGCGTGACGGTGTTCTCGCCACGGTGGAGAAGATCGTCGACACCCCACCTCTGGAAGGCAGATCCATCCCGGCTGACCGCGTTCTGGGCATCGCCGTGCGTGCGTTCGGGGCTCATCCACAGGGACTGCCCGCATGGCCCGAATGTCACTTCGAGGGATACCAGGACGACTACGAGTATCTCGCCGAACTCGCCCGCAGCTGCCGGACAGCGGAGGAACGAGCCGCCTGGGTTCACGACAAGCTCGTGGCAGCACCGGAGCGGCACGATGGCGAGACCGCCGGGTGCTCCAGCACACCCGCGCCATCCGTCGTCGCCGCGGGAGCCCCGTCCTGGCGGGAAAAACACATCGTTCTCGCGGCTCGCGCGATTGGCGACCGTGTGCTGGAAGCCGGCTACGGCACGATCCTCGCCGGAATCGGCACCGCCCACGTCGCGGCGTGGCTGGCCGCCGAGCGTCTGGGTGCCGTTGGCGAACGGGTCCAGGTACATGCCGAGCTGGGGTTGATCGACATGCGCCCCGCGGCCGGTGATGTCTTCCTATTCTCCCAGCGTCACGTTGCTCGCTGCCGGACGTATGGGGACAGCCTGGATGTTCTCGGTGCGCTGGTCTCAGGCGGAAGCGGCAAAGCGCTGGCCGTCCTTTCGGCGGGTGAGATCGACGCCGAGGGCCGGATCAACAGCAGCCGTACCGCGGACGGAGGGTATTTCGTCGGATCCGGCGGGGCCAACGATTTCGCGAGCCACCTTGAGACGCTCGTGGTGGCCCCGGCATCTCCACGAAGGCTCGTGCCGAACGTCAGCTTCACGACGTGTCCTGGTGACAACGTGCGCACCGTGGTGACCCAGTACGGCCGGCTCGGCAGGCAAGACCCGAGCGAGAGCTTCCGGCTCCACACCTGGCTGCCTCCCGACGACACGCCGGACGCGGATCCGGTCGCCACGATGCGATCGCGGACGCGCTGGCCGGTTCCGGACAGCAGGCCCGAACCAGAGAAGCCGGTCACCGACGACGAGCTGGCCGCGCTACGAAAGCTCGATCCGGAAGGGGTATACCGATGAGTCCGATCGCTCCGGCTCATGTTGTCCTCGCGGGTGTCGGTCACGATTTTCCCGGCCAGCCGGTGGGTAACGACTTCTTCGAAACCGAGCACCCCGGCCTCGGAGTCGACGACGCTTGGATCCGCGCGCACACGGGTGTGGGAAGCCGGCATTGGGCCAGGCCAGGGGAACACCACGTCGACCTCGCCGAGCGCGCCGCCGCGATGGCGCTCAAGGACGCGGGTCTCGACGCGTCCGATGTGGACGTCATAGTCGGAACCAGCGCCACGGCGAGGCCGAGAGTCAATCCGACCACCGCGGGCAATCGGTACATGGATCTCGCGCTTCCGTTGCAGTCGAGGCTGGGGGTCCGCAACGCCTTCGCGTTCGATGTCACCGGAGTCGCCTGTGCCGGCTTCTTGCACGGAAGTGTCGTGGCACAGGGACTTCTGGCTCAGCCAGGGGTAGAAACGGTGCTCGTCGTCTGTGCCGAAGACCCGCGACCGATCCTCAATTTCGGCTATCGCAACGCGACGTTGTTCGGGGGAGGGGCCGCCGCCGGGGTCTGGCGCCGGACGTCCGGTGCCGCCGGGTTGGAATGTGCCGTCCTGCGTGCGGATGGTGAACATTACGAGGCTTTCGACATCGACGACGACGACAAGATGATCATGAAAGGAAAAGTTGTCGGTGATCTTGCTCCCCGCTGTCTTGAAGAGGTCACCCGGGAAGTACTGCTCCGCAATGGCAGCAGCCTGGACGACATCGACTGGATCATCCCGCACCAGGGCAACATTCACATCATCCAGGACGTGGGAACGCTGCTGGACCTGCGTCCCGAGCGCGTTCTGGTCAACATCGACCGCAGGGGAAACACCTCAAGTGTCAGCGTTCCCGGTTGTCTTTCGGAGTACGTGCACCGCGGGGTGATCCGGCGCGGCCAGCGGATTCTGGCGATGAGCATCGGCCGAGGTTTCAGCTGGGGATCGATGATCTTCCACTACGGCGCACCCCTGTCCTGATCCCCGGCCGAAAGGTTGTCATGATGGCGAAAACGAGTACTCGCGGGCCGCGCTGGGCGGATGCCGGTATCGCACTCACCGGATTCGGGCTCTACTACCCGGCTGAGATGATCGCCAACGAGGCTGATTCCACTGAAACCGGCAACGACATCGACGCCAGGGTATTGGGAAACGTGTCCGTCCGGTCTCGTCATCGCAGTGACGACACCGAGACGATTCCTTTCATGGCCGCCGAGGCCGGCAGGCAGGCGATCAAGGACGCTGGTATCGAACCGGCGGACCTCGATGTCATCGTGCTCTCCAACTGGACCACACCGGCTTACACCCCCGATCACGGGCCACAGACGGCGGCATTGCTGGGGATCCCGGAGACGTTCGCGTTCGATGTCGCTGGCGCGTGCGTGGGCTTTCTGCACGGTGTCCAGACCGCGGCAGCCTACCTTCGGGCGGCGCCGGAGACCGGATACGCGCTGGTGGTCTGTTCGGAGCAGTTCAGCCGACGGGTTCGCCCTGGAAGCAGGGGAGAACTCGTCTGCTCCGACGCCGCGGGCGCGGTCGTGCTCACCAAGAGCGCCGACCAGCACGGGCTCATCGACATCGTGCTGCACAGTGACGGATCGCGTGCGGACGTGATCAGCGCCCGGCCGCCGAAGGGCTGGGTTCGCAGCCAGGAGAGCCTTCCTGATCACGCGGCGGCGAGCCTGGTCGAGGCTTGCGCCGAGGTGCTGGGACACTGCGCGGTGAGCATGGAGGACGTCGACTGGGTCGTGCCGCACCCCGGTACCGATGTCGTGCACCGCAGAGTGCGCCAGGAACTGGAGGTCCCGGACGAGAAGTTCGTGGTCAATTTCGCCCGGCGTGGCAACACCTCAAGCGCGTCGATTCCGATCGTGCTGGCGGAGGAAATGGCGGCGGGCCGGTTCCGGCCCGGTGATCTTGTGCTGAGTCCGGCGATCGGTGCCGGCTGGTACTACGGCGCGATGCTCTACCGGCTGTGCTGAAAGGACGACGAGTGAACGACTTCGGAGCTCCTGCCGTCCTTGTGGTAGGTGGTACCAGCGGAATCGGGCTCGCGACGGTGTTGAAACTGGCCGCGGCGGGCCGCCCCGCGATCGCCGCCGCACGAGATGAAACGAAGCTGGCGGCTGTCGCCGAGATCGCACGGGACAAGGATCTTCCCGTCAGCTGCCATCATGTCGACGCGAGCAGCGCCGAGAGCGTGGACGCGCTCTTCCGCGATCTCGCCGACGTTCCGATTCTCGGCTGCGTGAACACGGCGGGTCGCAATTTGTCCCGGCGGCTGATCGCCCCGCCTTCGGCACCAAAAGGGGATTGGCGGGAACACACCGAGCGAGAATGGCAGGACGTCATCGGGCTTTGCCTGACCGGCACCTTCCTCGTCGGCCGCGCGGCCGCGCGCACGTGGGCCGGGCAAGGCAGAGGCGGGGTCCTGGTGACCATCGCGAGTTCCACGTGGCAAGGCTCCTGGGGGCAAAGCGCCTACGCCGCGGCCAAAGCCGGGGTTGTCTCGCTCACCCGCAGCTGGGCTCTGGAACTCGCGGATTTCGGCATTCGGGTGGTGTGTGTCGCGCCGGGTGTCGTCGATGGAAGGGCCCTCCGGGACAAGGCCGCTGCCAGGCCCGCGCATGCGGACTACATGGAGCGCCTGCGCCAGGGGATTCCGTTGCGGCGCTTCGCTTCCGAGGACGAGGTGGTCGCGAGTGTGCTGCACGCGTTGGACAACGAATACCTGACCGGAACAGTTCTGGAGGTGCACGGTGGCGGTTTCCCCAACCGAATCGTTTGATTCGACCCAAGCCAAATACCCCTTCGAAGGCAGCGTGGCTCTGGTCACCGGAGCTGGAAGTGGCATCGGACTGAGCATCGCGACGAAACTCGCTGCCGACGGTGCCGCGGTCGCGCTCCTCGGACGCGGTGAGGAACGGCTTCGTACTGCGGAGAAACAGATCCTCGCCGAGGGCGGAACCGCCTTCGCGCACCCCGCTGACGTGCGCGATCTGGAGTCTGTGCGCCGGGCCGTCGCGACCGTGGAACGCGCGCTCGGTCCTGTCGACTTCGCGGTGAACAACGCGGGAACCGCCGCTGGGCAGAAGTACCTGTGCGAGCAGGACGAGGACGCGTGGCTACGGACGATGGACACCAATCTGAACGGTACGTTCCGGTTATGCCGTGCCGTCGTTCCAGGGATGATGGAACGGGCACGGGGTGCGATCGTCGTGATCTCCAGTGCCGCTGGAAAGCGAGGAGTGCCGGCCAACACGGCCTACGCGGCCTCGAAATGGGGGATCAACGGCCTCGTCCGCTCGCTGGCGCTGGAAACCGGGCCGTCCGGAGTGCGGGTCAACGCGATCTGCCCTGCCTTCACCGACACGGATATGGTCAGCGACGAATCGCTGTACGGCAAGGACTTCATGGACAGTGTCCGCCGGAACGCGGGCCCTGCCGACCTGACCTGGGAGCGGTACTGGCGAAGCACCGTGCGGGCGAGCGCGTTGAAACACCTCATCGAACCGGGCGAAATCGCCGAACTGACCGCGTTCTTGCTCAGCGGCGCCGCTCGGTCGATCACCGGTGAATCGTTCTCGATCGACTGCGGCACGCCATGACGGGGCCGCTCGCGGGACTGAGGGTCGTCGAGCTTGGCGGAATCGGACCTGGGCCGCACGCCGGGATGCTGCTCGCCGACCTCGGTGCCGACGTCGTCCGGATCGAGCGGCCTGCCGGGGGTTTGCGGGTGATTCCCAACGGCACGCGAGACTGGATGATGCGCGGGCGGCGATCGGTGAGCGCGAACGTGAAGGAAGCCGAGGGGCACCGGCTGGCGAGTAGTCTGATCGACCGCGCGGACGTGGTCATCGAGGGCTTCCGGCCAGGGGTCGCGGAGCGGCTCCGGCTCGGGCCCGCCGAATGCCGGAACCGTAATCCCAGGCTCGTTTATGCCCGGATCACCGGCTGGGGGCAGCAAGGGCCACTGGCGCGGCGAGCCGGTCACGACATCAACTACATCGCTCTCACCGGAGTACTGCACGCGATCGGAACGGCGGGCGGGCGGCCTACGCCGCCGCTCAACCTGGTCGGTGATTTCGCGGGCGGCTCGCTGTATCTGGTGCTCGGTGTGCTTGCCGCGCTGCTGGAACGCGAGGCATCGGGTCAGGGACAGGTGGTGGAGGCCGCGGTCGTCGATGGCACTTCTTCGCTGGCGCAAGGGTTCTGGGCGCTGCGGGCCGCGGGGGAGTGGAGGGACGAACCGGCATCCAATCTGCTGGACACCGGGGCGCCGTTCTATGACACGTATGCTTGCGCGGACGGGCGTTATGTAGCGGTGGGAGCACTTGAGCCGCAGTTCTACGCGGAGCTCCTGCACGGTCTGGGGCTCGCCGATGCCGGCTTGCCCGACCAGATGGACCGCTCGCGCTGGCCGATTCTGCGCGAACGGTTCGCCGAAGCCTTCGGCAGCCGTGGGCGAGACGAATGGACGCGGATCTTCCAGGGCACCGATGCCTGCGTGACACCGGTGTTGTCGTTCGCGGAAGCGGCGTTCGATCCGCACCTGAGGGAACGCGGCACGATCGTCGACGTGGACGGCGTGGAGCAGGCCGTGCCCGCACCCCGGTTTTCCCGGACCAAGCCGGGAAATCCCAGGCGTCCACCGGATTCGGGTGCCGACAACGCGGCCGTGCTGGCCGACTGGGGCGTGTCTGAAATGTGATCCAGGGCACTCGCGTGAAGGAACGGGTCGACACGTAAGATGTATGAACGATCATATAGGCCCTGGCTTATCGACGAGGTGTGGAATGCCGGTACAGGTGAAATCGCGGGTCAAATCCGATCAGCATCCTCGGGTGCGGCTACAGGAGGCGGGCACGCGCTTGTTTTACAACAAGGGCTTCCACGCCACATCGGTTCGGGATATCACCGAGGCGTGCGGCCTCACTCCTGGCGCGCTCTACAACCACTTCGGCTCCAAGGAACAACTGCTGCACGCGATCATCATGGACGGGCACGCGGTGCTCGGGCGTGAGTTCGCCGCCGTGTCGGAAAAGCAACCGCCCGTCCCGCAGTTGCGCGCGTTGATCGAAGTGTTCGTCCTGCACCACACGCGTTTCCGGAAGGAAGCGATGGTCGGCGACGCCTGGCGAGCGCTGGACGAGACGCACCGCAACGAGGTTCGCGAACTCCGGCTCGGAATCCGCAGCAGGGTCAGGGAGGTCATCCAGGCCGGACTCGCTTCCGGTGTTTTCACCGTCCCGGGTGTGCCGGGGGGCGACGCGGCCCAGTTCGCGGCAACGGCCGCGCTGGACATGGGCTTCCGGGTATCCAGCTGGTTCGACCCGGACGGTCCGGTGTCCGATGCCGCTTTCGCTTCGTTCTATGCCGAATTCGTTCTTCGCGCGGTGACTCACGCGGGCTGACGGTGCCATCCGAGCTCAGAAAGGCTGGAAGCAGTGGGGCAACAGCAGAAATCCGTTGTTGACATGTCGGGGATGATCCTGGACCGCGACTGCTGGCGCGCCTATCTGGGAGGATTCGCCGAATACGCGCCGGATTACTTTCTCACTTTCGGTCAGCGGCTGTCGCTCAGCGCCGGAATCGACCCCCTGGAATTCGCGGCCGTGGCCGAGCGGGATCCGGAGGTGGCGCTGGATCTCCTTCTGGCCTCGGAGTTCTTTGATTTCGATCTCGACGCTCATGCCGCGCTCCTTCGCGCGGACGGCGTGCGCCGACAGGTCATCCACAGCAGCATGCGCCTGCTGCCTGGCGGTGGCATGGTCAACGACAGGATCGCCGAGTTCGGAGCCAAGTATCCGGACCTGCTCGTCCCGTGGGGCAGCGTCAATCTGGCCGACCCGCGTGCGGCGATCGCCGAGCTGCACCGATGCGTCGGCGAACTGGGGATGAAGGGCGTCTCGGTGACGCACTTCCTCGATGTGGCTGACCCGCTCTCGGAAGGCGCGGACGAGTTCTACGGCGAGGTCGAGGCACTGGGCGTGCCGCTGTGGGTCCACAACGGACACAACCTGTCAAGGCGGGTTCCGGTGGACTGGTGCTGCTGGCGTCAGCTCGACGTGATCGCCAGCCGTCACCCCGATCTCGTTCTGATCGCGGGGCACGGTGGCTGGCCGTGGGTGCTTGAGACGATCGCGCTGTGTCAGCGGCATCCGAACGTCTACCTTGAGTTCTCCACGCATCGGCCACGGCACATGGCGCGGTCCGGCTCCGGTTGGGAGCCGTTGTTCGCGCATGGTGCGAGCACGGTCCGGCACAAGATCCTCTTCGGTAGTGTCGAGTGGGTGCACGGCATGACCGTGGGCGAACTGGTCGCCGAGTTCGGCGGGCTTGACGTGTCCCCTCGCGTTCTCGACGCGTGGTTGCACGACAACGGTGCCCGGTTGCTCGGTCTCGACTAGGGCGGGTCGGTCCGGCACAGGCCTTGACGCATTTTCAGCCTCTGATATAAATGAACGTTCATAGAGAACGTGAGTTAGGGGCTGCCGATGACGACGCTTCTTGAGGGACGTGCGGCGCTGATCACCGGAGCGGGCCGTGGTATCGGTGCGGCTATCGCCACCCGGCTCGCCACCGAGGGAGCGAGGGTCGCGGTCAACGACCTGGACGAGGAAGCGGCGACCGCGACCGTCGATCGCATCCGGAGCGCCGGCGGGCAGGCAATCGTGGTCCCGGGAGACATCGCGGACGCGGACAAGGCCAGAGAAATCGTGGCGGTGGCCGCGGAAGGGTTGGCCGGTCTCGACATCCTGGTCAACAACGCCGGACTCGTCTACCGGCTGCCGTTTCGTGAGTTCACCGAACGGCACTGGGACCGGGTACTGAGCGTGAATCTCAAGGCGCCGTTCGTGCTGAGCCAGGCGGCTGTCGACCACCTGGCCGCCGGCGGTCACGGCGCGATCATCAACATCTGCTCGGTCGCGGTCATCGGGTTCTTCCGGCAGATCGCCTACGACGCGTCCAAGGGCGGACTGCTCAGTCTCACCCGGTCGCTGGCCGTCGAACTCGGCAGGGAGGGAATCCGGGCCAATGCCATCGCGCCCGGGTTCATCGACACCGATATCGGTCAAACCGGTGATCTGGACCGGATCGGCCAGAAGACCGTGGCCACGCTTCCACTCGCGCGTATGGGCCAGCCCGACGACATCGCCGGTGCCGCCGCGTGGCTGGCCTCCGACCAAGCAGGGTATGTCACCGGCCAGGTGATGTTCGTCGACGGCGGATGGGTTCGCAACTGAGGGGAAAGGACAAGAGAAATGGATAACAGCACCAAGCCATTGGCCGATCGTGTCGCACTGGTGACAGGAGGTGCATCCGGGATTGGCGCGGCGGCGGCGCGCAGGCTCGCCTCGGATGGTGCTCACGTCGTCATCGCCGACCTCGACGGTGCCGGAGCGCTGACCACCGCGAAGAAGATCGCCGAGGCCGGGGGCGCGGCCTGGAGCTTCGAATGCGATCAGACCAAGCCCGATCAGGTCGACGCGTTGTTCGACCGGCTTGTCGAAGAACACGACCGGCTGGACATTTGCGTGGCGAATGCGGGCTGGGGCCGGTTCGGTACTTTTCTGGAAATGCCCCGCCGGGTCTGGGAGCGCACGTTCGAGGTCAATGTCACCGGGACTTTCGCGGTGTGCCAGGAGGCTGCGCGCCGGATGGCGACGGCTGGAAACGGAGGGTCCATTGTGGTCACGTCCTCCTCCGGAGCTATCGAACCGGTCGCACTGTTTTCCGCCTACTGTTCGGCGAAGGCGGCCCTCAACATGATGGTCAAGATCATGGCTTACGAACTGGGGCAGTACGACATCCGTGCGAACGCCGTGATGCCCGGAGTCACCGAGACGTCGATGACCAACAGCTTGCTCGCCGGTGATTCTCGCGGCTACAACGAAGCCGAATCGCCATTGGGGCGGTTGGGACGCCCGGAGGATGTCGCCGACGCGATTGCCTACCTCGCGTCGGCGGACAGTGCCTACGTGAACGGCGCGGCGCTGCTCGTGGACGGTGGCGGGAGCGCGTACTCCCCTGGCTGGTTCGGCACCGACTTCAGAGTGCGCAACAATTCTGGTTGGACACCACGTCACCAGCAGTTCCGTTTTCAGGATCACGGAACCAGGTGAGGCTGCCCCGGTACTTTCCGTCCCCTCTCCGGGCAAAAACTGGTACTCCAGGAGCGGTTACGCGCACTCCGCCGGCTCGTAGGTTCGTGAGGAGCCAGTCCGGTGGAGGTGTCAGATGGCCAGCGCTACGAGCGTCCCTGCCGCGCTCAGAACAACCTCGTTGTATCCGTGCGCCCGAGTGGTCGAAGTCGCCGCGGGCGGCGAGGCCGCGGTGGCGGTGCACGAGGTGCTCAGGGGGGCCGGTTTCCTGACCGCGACCGCGATGGGCAGGAACCGCCCGGCGCGAACCGCGCTGTGCGTCGTGCAGGTCGCCAACGCCGTGTTCGGATCGAGGGACGGCGACATCGAGCTTCCCCGGGCCACAATCCGGGACACGGCCGAACGGATGATTCGGGCTGGCGGCGGTCGGATGGTGCTGATCACGGATGCCCTGCCATGGCCCGCCGCGCAAGCCGACGCCGAACAGGCGGCGCGACAGGCGGCCGAACTGCACTGGTGGCAACAATTGGCGGCGAGGGTCGCACCGCACGGCGTACTGCTGAACACGATCAGGGTTGGCTACGCGCCGTTCCTCGGACACCGGCTTACGCCTGAGGTCGAATCGGATTTGCTGGCGCACCAGGTGATTCGCCGCCCGGTCACTGGCGCGGATCTGGCCGGGGCCCTGATCCTGTTGTACAGCCGCGGGTTGACCACGATGGTCGGCGAGGTGCTGCCGCTCGACGGAGGGCTGGAAGCGGCCGTGGTCCCGATGTCTCCGCCAGGCACCGTGCGTATCGACCGGTCGACCGAAGCTCCAGCCGATCTCTGGTCGCTGGCCGGAAGGACCGTACTGGTGACGGGAGCCAGCAGTGGAATCGGTGAGGAAACCGCCATCGAGCTCGCCCGCAGGGGAGCGGACCTGGTGCTCGTAGCTAGGCGAACCGATCAACTGAATCGAGTGCGCAATGCCATCCGCGAGCATTTGAGCACCCGGGTACACATCGTGCGGGCGGATCTCGCCGAGCCGGGCGCCGCGGCGCGGATGGTGCGGCAAGCGTGGGACGAGGCAGGGGAGATCTCCGATCTCGTCTATGCCGCCGGTGTTCTCGCTCGTGACGATCTCGCGGACGGGAAGGGACAACGAGAAGACAGCTACCGGATCAACGTGCTGTCCTATGCCGACGCCGCGGAAGAGCTGGCACGCCGGTGGGCGTCGACGAAGCATCGCGGGGCGATCGTCGGGGTTTCGTCGACGAGCGCGCATTCGGCACCGGTCCCCGGCTTGTACAGCTACGGTTCGAGCAAGGCGGCTTCCGCTCAGCTGGGCGCGCATCTGGCGATGACCCTGTCACGGCATCGGATCAGGGTGAACACAGTGTTGCCAGGCATCGTGAGGACGCCGATGACCGACACGGCCGATCCGGCCTTCGTGACGAAGTCGCTGTCCCGAGTGCCGCTGGGCAGGCTTTCCGATCCTGACGATGTCGCCGCGGCCATCAGCTATCTCGTCAGTCCGGCTTCGAGCTTCCTGACAGGCGCGCAGCTGCGTGTTTGTGGCGGCTGGGTCACCCTGAAGGCATTGCCCCCATTGGGTATTCGGGACGTCATCAGCTCGGTGGGTTCGGCGTGACGGATCAGTCCGCCGCACCGATCATGAAACTGACGGCCGTGCTGGCACTGCCACCGATGTTGAGCGTGCCCGCTTTCCGGGCGGCCTCGACCTGATAGCCGCCCGCGGTCCCGGTCACTTGCCGGTGTGCGTCCAGAAGCATCCGGACGCCGGTCGCGCCAACCGGATGTCCGGCACCGATAAGCCCGCCCGACGGGTTCACCGGAAGGGGGCCTTCGAAGTCGATCAGCCCGTTTTCGATGGCCTGCCAGGCATCGCCGGGGCCGGTGAGCCCGAAGTGTTCGAGTGCCATGTACTCGGTGATCGTGAAACAATCATGGGTCTCGATGACGTCGAGATCGCGCGGTCCTTGCAGGTTCGCGCGGCGGTAGGCATCGAAGATGGCGTCCCGGACGTGCGGGAACAGGTAATCGTCCGGCTTGCTCGGCAGAAACTTGCTCCGCAGCGGAAGGGGAGCTGTGTGATGGCCCCAGCCCAGCACGCGGCTTCGTGGCGCACCGCGCTGCCCGCGCGCCCACTCGTCGGCGAAGCGGCGTCCCGCGAGTACGACCGCGGCGGCCCCGTCGGTGATGCGGCCACAGTCGCTTTTACGGGTGCGCCCGGTGACGATCGGGTTCACGATGTCATCGGCGGTGAACTGTTCGGGTTCGAGGGTCCAGTCGCGGGTCTGCGCCTTCGGGTTCCGCCGTGCGTTGGTGCGGTTGATTTCGGCGATGCGGTCGAGATATCGCTGGTCCAAGCCATGTCGTTGGTCGGTTTCCTCGGCGATGCGGTTGAAAAGGGAAGGCCACGGCAAATCGTCGGAGGCGGTTTCCTCTGGCACCATGGCGGCGGAACCGAGGTGCCGCGCGGCCTGGTCGCCACGGATGTTTCGCATCAGTTCCACGCCCGCCACGAGCGCGATGTCGTAGCGGCCAGCTTCGATTTCAGCGGTCGCGGCCAGCAACGCCATGCTTCCCGAAGCGCACGCGGCTTCGTGCCTGCTCGTCGGAAGTCCATGCCAAGCTGGGTAGAGCATCGGCACCAGCGCACCCAGATGCGACTGGCCGGTGAACTGCTCGGCACCGAAATTGCCCACGTGCGCCGTCTGGATCTCCTCAGGTTCGATCCTGGCATCGATCAGCGCGCCCGCGACAGCCTCCCGCAGCATCGACGTCAGCGGCTGTTCGTCCTCTTTCGTCCAGTTCACCGCGAAGTCGGTCTGCGTGCCGCCCAGGACGTATACCGGTTCTGGCATCTCGGAACCCTTCATCCGATATGAATGAGCGTACATACAGTAGAACTTGAGAAGACGTGAGAAGCAACCATGGCCCGCAGAAAGCTTGCTTGACGTACGTGACGTCCGATGTTTATAAACGCTCATATATCTCTGTTGATGAGAACGGGGAAGCGAGGCCGTGACATGGATTGGTCGAGCCCGGAAATCCCGAGCGCGAACGAGTGTGTGCTGGGACCATTGTTGAGGCGTCGTGCCACAGAACAACCCGACCGGACATACGCGGTCTTCGGCGACGGGAACACGTGGACGTACGCTCAGACCCTGCGAGCCGCGAACGCGGTGGCGTGGCGCCTTTCCGAGCTGGGAGTCCGACATGGCGACCGGGTGCTGTCCTGGCTGCCCAACGGGCCAGACGCGCTGCGGGTCTGGTTCGGGATCAACCTTCTCGGGGCGATCTACGTTCCGCTCAACCCCGCCTACCGCGGGCGTCTGCTGGAGCACGCGATCTCTTTGTCGGGTGCGAAGGTCATGGTTGCGGCCCCTGGCTTGCTCGACCGGCTGGACGACATCGAAGGCGGCGAGCTGGAGCACGTCGTGCGGCTGCACCCCGAGACGTGGCCGGATGAGGGCGGGCCGCTCGTGGAGCCGGATCGGCCTGTCGAACCGTGGGACCCCTACGCGATCATCCTGACCTCGGGTACGACCGGACCGTCCAAAGGCGTCGTGTGTTCCTATGTGCAGCTGGCCACCAGTGGCGGTGCCGCTTTCGAGGGCAACTTCGGGCGAGACGACCGCTATATGGTCAATCTGCCCTTGTTCCACGCGGGCGGCACGGTCGGCACATACGCGGCACTGCTCATGGAAGCCTCCATCGCGCTCGTGGACCGTTTTGACACCAGCAGGTTCTGGGAGACGATCCGCGAAACCGGCACCACCCACGTGACCCTGCTCGGTGTCATGGCGACGTTCCTGGCCAAACAGCCGCACTCGCCCCAGGACCGGGACAACCCGCTGCGGCACGTGTTCATGGTGCCCTTGATCGACGACGTCCAGGGGTTCGCGACGCGGTTCGGGGTCGAGGTGGTCGCGATGTTCAACATGACGGAGACCTCGATCCCCATCATCTCCGAGGTCGATCCGCCGACTCGGGGTACCTGTGGCCGGGTACGCGAAGGAGTCGAGGCGCGGGTGGTCGACGAGCACGATCGCCAGGTTCCCGACGGGACGCCTGGAGAACTGGTGCTGCGCACGGACCGGCCGTGGGCGATGAACTCCGGCTACTGGGGCATGCCGAGCGCGACTGCCCGGGCATGGCGCAACGGCTGGTTCCACACCGGGGACGCTTTCCGTCGCGACGCCGATGGTGAGTTCTTCTTCGTGGACAGGGTGAAGGACACCATCCGCAGACGAGGGGAAAACATCTCCTCCTTCGACGTGGAGATCGAAGTACTGGCGCATCCCCGCGTCGGCGAGGCGGCCGTGGTCGCGGTACCGAGCCCGCACGGCGAGGACGACGTCCTCGCCGTCGTCGCGCCGGTCGCCGGGCAGTCTGTGGATCCAGGGGAACTGATCAGCTTCCTCATTGAGCGGCTTGCCTACTTCATGGTGCCCAGATATGTCCGCATCCTGCCGGAACTGCCGAAGACCCCTACCGCCAAAATCGAGAAGCATCGACTACGTGCCGAGGGAGTCGCCGCGGACACCTGGGACAGGGAGGCAGCGGGCATCCGGCTTCGCCACGAGCCGATCGCGCATCCGCTGACTCACTGAGTACCCGCGGGCACTGTTCCCCCTCCCCGATTCGAGGTGTCCTGATGGGGCAAGGAATTTCAGGGACGTGCGGGGAGCGGGAATGGTGCGGACGGATCGTGAGGGTGTCTGGAAGCGGCTCGGTATTCGTGGAGTGGGCATGGTCCTGCCAGGTGTGGACCGGTCTTGCCGCGATGTCAAGGAGTTCGCCGGGACGGTGTTGTCCGGACGCTCCGCCATCAGTCCGCTCGATCTGACCGACAGCGCGGTCAGGGTGGCGGGCAGGGTTCCGGAGGAGTTCGCTGACGAACTGGACCTGCCGGACGCGGTGATCAGGCGAACTCCGCGAGCGGGCAGGCTGGCGCACGCGGCTGTCGTCGACGCGATGGACAACGCGGGTCTGACGGCACGAGAGATCAGTGATGACAGGGCGGTTCTGATCCTGACCTCGTTGCAGTTCTCCGTGCAGGAAGTGGTCCGCCTGATGCGCCGGTTCGACGATCAGGGGCCTTCCGGAGTCGGTATGCGGTACTGGGCCACGGCCACCCCCGGCGCCATCGCCTCGATGCTGTGCATGAACCTGGGGCTTGACATTCCCACCTTCACGCTGACCGGTGGATGCAGTGTGTCACTGCGTGGCTTCGAACTCGGCGCGAACATGGTTGCGCGCGGTGAGGTCGAGCACGCGATCGTGGTTGGGGTGGAAACACCGCTGGAGCCGCTTTTCCTTTCGAGCACGGCTTACCAGACCCGCACCGGCCACCGCGCATCCAGCACTTCGGCAGACCCGCGTGACGTGCGCCCTCACGACGAAGTGCAAACCGGCAACGCGCCGGCGGAAGGTGCGATGGCATTCGTTCTTGGCCCCGCCACCGAGGGGGACGGCAACATCGAGGTCGCCATGCTTTCTTCCCGCAACGGCGGGAACAATGCGATGGGACTGGGCGATCCGGTTCCCTACGGCCGGGACTTGGCCGGATTGTTGCGCTCCGCCGACGTCACGTTCGACGAGCTCGCCTGCTTCTGCGACTTCGCCGAAGGAAACCGCGAACTCGAGAACTTCCTGTGCGACACAGTGGACTCTCTTCGAGGCTCGCTTGCCGACGATTCGCCTCTGTATATCACCTCCCAGGAAGCTTGCTACGGTCATCTTCCCGGTGCGGTGGGCCTGTTGAAAGTCCTCTCCGGATTGGTCATGCTCGACGCCGAGCGGATTGCTCCCACCGCGAACCTTGTCACGCCCTACAAGCGACTGCCCGCGACACCAGTGGTGGGCGAAGCGGCCGCGTTTTCTCGATCCGCGCGGCCCACAGTGCTCACCGCCGCATTGTCCGGCGGCGGCGACACCACCTCGGTCTTGCTGCGTACCGTGTGACCTCGAAACTCGCATACACGCGGAGGGTGAATATGTTTCATGACATTAAAGGAGGACCGTACGGCAATTTGCAATGTGCTATTGCCGACAACAAATAGTCGTTTGTGTTCAGACTGTTACGGTCGTTATGTATGAACGATCATTGACATACTCGCTTGTGGAATTTAACGTCACGTTAATCATCGAGTCGGCCTGGTGGCGAGAGTCACTATTGGTTGAACGGAGCGTGACATGGCGAGTGAGTCTTCTGAGCGGCTGACCGAACTTTACCGATCCTTGGCCGCACGTATGGCCGAATGCCCCGATATGGACCTCGCGACCATGCGGGACCTGTTCGAGGAATTACATGTCGTGACACGGGAACCGGAGAATGTTTGCTACGCGGAGACCGATGTCAACGGAGTTCCAGCGTTGTGGTGTGTGCCAAAGGAATGCGCGGTCGACCGGGTGTTGTTGTATTTCCACGGTGGCGGCTTCATGGTCGGCTCGATGTATTTGCATCGAAAACTCGCTGGGCATCTCGCCAGTGCGGTCGGTGCGCGTGCGCTGGTCCTGAACTACCGGCTCGCCCCTGAACACCCGTTCCCCGCCCAGATCGAAGACGGGGTGACCGCCTATCGATGGCTGCTGGGGCAAGGAATTCCGGCCCGGCAGATCGCGTCCGTCGGCGACTCGGCCGGAGGTAACCTCTGCACGACGGTCGTGTTGCGGCTTCGCGAACTCGGACTTCCCTTGCCCGCAGCGATCGCGCCGATGTCCCCGTGGTACGACTTGACGCTGTCGTCGGAAACGCTGGAGACCAACGCTCCGCTGGACGCTGTCGTGCAGAAGCCCATCCTGGAAGGAATGCGCGCCGCTTTGCTCGGTTCGGTGCGTCCTGACGATCCACGCATCAATCCATTGTGGGCGGACCTCAGGGGGCTGCCGCCGATGCTCATCCACACCGGCGGCCATGAAACGTTACTGGACGACACCCACCGGTTTGCCGAGCATGCCGAGCGTGCGGGCGTCTCCGTGTCTGTCCAAATTGTCCCGGAGATGCAGCACGACTTTACTCTGCTTGCTGGGCATGCTCCGGAGGCGGACAACGCGATCCGCGTCATGGGGGAGTGGATGCGCGAGAGGATCGGCCTGACCATGCCTGCCTCCGCTCCTGTCAACGCCCGCATTCTTGAGTCCAATCTGGTCTGAGCATGCCCCGGCGACCTGGCTTCTGTGACAGTCGAGGCCGGGTTGCTCGTCTTCCGTCACCGATGCAGAGTCCGGGATGGCGGCTCGCCGAATTGTTCCCGGTACATCACGGAAAAACGACCGGCATGGGGAAACCCCCATCGTGCGGCGACTCGGGATACCGAAGTCTGCTCGATGTCGTATGTGCTCAACTCGTCACGCGCACGCTGTAGCCGTAGCTGTCGGAGATAGGTCATCGGCGTCGTATCCATCGACCGGCGGAAGGCTCGTTGCAGGGTACGGGTGTCGACCCCGGCCTTGCGAGCAAGGCTGGTGGAGGTGTGTTCCTCCGCCGGTTGACTGCGCATGATCTCGATGGCCATCCGAACCGCCCGAGGGTGGGTCGTGCCGCCTTCGTGGCTGAGCTGGTTCTCGTAATTGTGCGACTGCGCGAGCAACAAGCCGGAGAGCAGGGCGCGTTCGTAGGCCCGCGCCGCCAACGCGGAGCCGGAAAGACTGTGTTCCTGGTCGAGGTCGGCAACGAGGTTGAGCAGTGCCATGCGCCAGCTGTGTTTGAGGCCGAAGGTCACCGGCATGACCGGGGCGAAGGCGATCGGCGTGTCCGGGTTGGCGCCGGTGACCTCCTGCAAATGCGCGTTGATGGTGTCCCGGTCGATCCGCAAGATGAGTTGCTGGCAGCGGTCCTGCCAGTGCATCAATAGTCGTTCTTCCGGGGAAACGATCACGGCGGTACTGGTGTCGGCGACGATCCGTCGTGAGCCGAGGCTCATCCGGCATTCGCCGCGAAGCGGGAGCAGAACCGCGTAGTAGTCCCGTGCACCGGGTGAGATCCGGACGTCGGCACCGTAGGCGAGATAGCTCACCGCGGTGCGGTCCAGTTTCGTGCTGCGCAGTCTGGCGTCAAGCTGGGATATCCGGGAATGCGGAACGAGCTGGTGCTCGCAGAACACTCGGCTGGCGAGCTCACGGGCGTGGTCGATATCGGACGTATGGAAGAGCTCGTAGCGGTGGAGTGGCGCCGCTCGCATGGGAACCGCCAAAGGAATCGGGACGCCTGCGACCGTGGTTGCTCCGTTGCGTGACCCCGGCCACACGCTCTGTTTCGGTCGTCTCCGACGTTAGCGGCAGTTGATCTGGCTGGCAGGAGGCGAGTTCCGGTGGCGCGGGAGCCGTTCTCGATGATGGCGCCGAAGTTCGAGGCTGACGGCGCGGATCCGCGTGCGCCGGAGCCGGCAGGCGATGGTGGCTCCTCGCAAGGAAAACACCGGGCCTTCCGGCGTTCTGGCTCCGCATTGGACAGTGCGGGCGCGGTGCGAGCGCCGGGATGCCGAACGGGCACCGCTACGACGATCAGCAGGGCCGGTCGGCGATATCGGTGGCCTCACCGATGTCTTCGTACCAAAGCCGCGGATGCTCATCGATGAACGCGCTCATCATCGCGATGCACGCCGGATCGTCAGCGATCGTGATGCTCACTCCGTTCTCGGCCAGCCATTCGTGACCGCCGGAGAATGTCGATGCTTCGCCGATCAGCACGTGCCCGATGCCGAACTGGCGAACGAGACCGCTGCAATACCAGCACGGCGACAGCGTCGTCACCATGATCGTGTCCCGGTAGTGGGGACGTCTGCCCGCATCGCGAAACGCACTCGTCTCGGCGTGCATCGCGGGGTCGCCATCCTGGACCCGACGGTTGTGGCCCTTGCCGAGTAGTTCGCCCTCCAAGGTGAACAGGGCCGCGCCGATAGGTACACCACCTTCAGCCAGCCCGGTGCGGGCTTCTTCGAGAGCCACGGCCAAAAGGCCGGTGGTGTCGTCCGTGTTCATGCTTCCACTTTCGAATGCCGGAACCCGCGTGGCAAGTAGTGCCCGGCCGAGCCTGGCGCGTGAGATGAGCGTCCGCTTAGTATGGCTGCGACACCGAACCCATCGGCGCGGCGGGACCGCCCGGCGAACCGGCGGGCAATCCGAGCGCAACGCGAGCCGAGTCGTGCCAACGATCGGAGACCAGCGATGGCCTTGCCGACGATCAGGCGATGGTCCGCGCGCCCAGCATGCGCAGAGCGAGTTCGCCGTACTCCTGGCCGAGCGCGGCAGGGCTCTTCTTGGCCCGATCGCTGTACCAGCGGGCGACGTCGATACCGAGTGAAAGTATGGCCCTGGCCGCGGTGTGTGCGTCGGCAACCTGGAAATCGCCTGTTGCGAGGCCGGATTCGATGATGTCACGCACGATTTGCTCGATACGGCGGCGTAGCCCGGCCACGACCTCGTATTCCCTGTCGGGAAGCGCGCCCAGTTCGTACTGCACGACTCTGGCCACCATGTGCCTCCGGGCATGCCAGGAGGTGAATCGCTCCACGATCTGGCGCAGGGCTGTCGCCGGTGAGTCGGCATCGTTGGCAGCTGCCTCGACGAGGGCGAGGGCCTGTTCGTGCCCGCTGCGGCTGATGGCGAACAGCAGGGCGGCCTTCGAGGGGAAGTGCACGTACAAGGCGGCCGGACTCATGCCCGCGTTGCCCGCGATGTCACGGGTCGTCGTCGCGTGGTACCCGCGCCGCGCGAATGATTCGACCCCGGCCAGCATCAGCCGGCGGGCGGTTTCCGGCTGGACATCTGGCCATAACTCGGCCGTCAACGACACCGTCATGCGAGGATTGTAAGCGAGCGCTTAGCCTGGATTGGAGATTGGCCGAAGTGAACTCACTCAAGGACCGCGTTGCCATTGTGACAGGTGCGAGCAGGGGCATCGGCCTCGGGATCGCGCGAGATCTGGTCGAGCAGGGGGCGAAGGTCTGCATCACCGCACGCAAGCCGGAGCCGCTGGCCGAGGCCGTCGAGCAACTCGGCGGCAGCGCGGTCGCGCTCGGGGTCGCGGGGAAGGCCGACGATTCCGCGCATCAGGACGAAGCGGTCGCGCGCACGCTGGACGCGTTCGGGAGCGTCGATTTCCTGGTCAACAACACGGGGATCAACCCGGTCTACGGCTCGATCCTCGACGTCGAGCCGGACATGGCGACGAAGCTGTTCGGCGTCAACGTGGTCGCACCGATCGCGTGGACCCGCAGGGTGCGCGACGCGTGGATGGGCGAACACGGCGGCGCTGTCGTGAACGTCGCCTCGATCGCGGGCCTGCGAGCTTCCCCTGGTATCGGCATGTACGGCGTGACCAAGGCCGCGCTGATGCGGTTGACGATGGAGCTGGCGCATGAGCTGGCCCCCGCGATCAGGGTCAACGCCGTGGCGCCGGCCATCGTGAAGACCAAGTTCGCGACCGCGCTGTACGAAGACAGGGAAGAGGAGGTTGCCGCGGCCTACCCGCTCCGAAGGCTCGGCCTGCCCGAGGATGTCGCCGGCGCGGTGACGTTCCTGCTGTCCGGGCAAGCGGGCTGGATGACCGGTCAGACGCTGGTGCTGGACGGTGGCATCACGATCGGTGGCGGCCTGTGAGCGTGGCCTTCGACCTGTCCGGCGCCAGGGTAGTGATCACCGGTGGAGGCGGCGGTATCGGCGCCGCCATGGCGCGCCGGTTCGCCGCGGCGGGCGCGCGATTGGTCCTCGCCGATCTCGATGCCGACGCGGTCGGTGCCGTGGCCGGGGAAGTTGGCGCGGCCGCCGTTGTGGGTGACGCGGCGGGGGAGGAGGGGGTCGGGGGTCTCGTCGCCGAGGCGCGCACGGCTTTCGATGGCGAGATCGACCTGTTCTGCGCCAACGCGGGCGTCGCGCCGCACGGTGGCCCCGAGGCCGAACCCGAGATGTGGGAACTGGCCTGGGAGGTCAACGTCATGGCTCACGTGCGCGCCGCACGTGAGCTGTTACCGGCTTGGCTTGCCCGGGGCAGAGGACATTTCCTTGCGACGGTATCGGCGGCCGGTTTGCTCACGAGTCTGGGATCGGCGCCCTACTCGGTGACCAAACACGGAGCGCTGGCCTTCGCGGAGTGGCTCGCGGTCACGTACCGGCATCGCGGCATCTCGGTGCAGGCTGTCTGCCCGCAAGGGGTCCGCACCAACATGCTGGCCGCCACCGGCGCCGCGGGGCAACTCGTCATGGGCGCGACGGCCATCGAGCCCGAAGAGGTCGCGGAGGCGTGCGTCACCGGCTTGGGTGACGGCCGATTTTTGATCTTGCCTCACCCCGAGGTCGGCGACTATTACGCCACGCGAGCAACCGAGACGGAACGCTGGCTGGCCGGCATGAACAAGCTGCAGCGCAAGATCGAGGACGTGAGCTGACGGGGCAGCCGCCTGCCTCTAGGCTGGCCGGATGTCATCAGCGCAAACCGGCGGCCACGTGGTGGTCGTGACCACGACGGACTCCGAGGAAGCCGCTCGCGCATTGGCGGCCGCCGCCGTTGAGGCGAAACTCGGCGCGTGCGCGCAGATCGTCGGTCCCATCACGAGTGTGTTCCGGTGGGAGGGCGCGATCGAGACGGCCCGCGAATGGCGGGTCGAGGTGAAGACCGCCGCCGACAGGGCGACGGCTCTCGTCGGCGCGCTGACCGAGCAGCACACCTACGACGTGCCCGAGGTCGTGGTCACGCCGATCATCGGGGGACATCCCGGCTACCTGGACTGGCTCGTCACCGAAACCCGCGAGGAGCCCGGCGAGTGACGGGCGCGGTTATCCGGGCAGGTCGATGAGGCCGGCCAGGTTGCCGCGATGCGTTCCCGGTGTGCCCAGTGAGAGCTGATCGGCTTTCGCGCGTTTGAGGTAGAGATGCGCCGGATGTTCCCAGGTCATCCCGATACCGCCGTGAAGCTGGATGCATTCCTCCGCCGCGTGCACGGCGACGTCGGCGCAATAGGACTGTGCCAGCGCCACCGCGATCCCGGTTTCGGTGTCTGTCTCGTTTTCCGAAGCAAGCCGGTCGGCGGCGTACCGGGCCGCGGCGCGGGCGGCGACGAGAGCCAGCCACACGTCGGCGAGGCGGTGTTTGAGCGCCTGGAACGATCCGACGGGGCGGCCGAACTGGTAGCGCTGCTTGACGTAGGCGACGGTCTCGTCGAGACACCATTGCGCGACGCCGAGTTGTTCGGAGGCCAGCAGTCCCGCGCCGGTCAGCAGCGCGCGGCCGAGGGCGCCTTGTGCGTCGGCCGGTCCCACGAGCAGCGTCGCGGTGGCGGCGTCGAGGGTGACGTCGGCGATGCGGCGGGTCAGGTCCAGCGGGACGACCTCCGAAACCACAACCCCGGGACCGGTGGCGGACACCTCGTACAAGCCGGTCCCGTCAGGACCCGTCGCGGGAACGACGAACACGTCGGCGACCGTGGCATCGGCGACCGTCCGGACGGTGCCGGTCAGTCCGTTCTCCTCGACGCGCACGCTCGGCGTGAAGCCCGATCCCACGCTGGTGGACAACGGAACGAGTAGCGTGCCGATCGCTTCGCCGGATGCCAGTCTGCGCAACAGCGCGGCGACCGGCTCGGCGGAGGTGTCGGCACCGAGCAATGCCGACGTGGCGAGAACGGCGCTGCCAAGGAAGGGCACCGGCGCGAGCCCTCTGCCGAGTTCTTCCATCACCAGCGCCGTCTCGCGAGCCGACGCTCCTTGCCCGCCGAGGGCTTCGGGTACGTGCAGCCCCGCGACGCCGAGTTCGGCCGACAACGTACGCCACAACTTCAGGTCGTAGGGCTCCGTGCTTTCGACCCTGGTCAACACCGCCGAGGGCCCGCCGCGGTCGGTCAGGAGCCCGCGAACGCTGGCTCTGAGGTCGTCCTCGACATCGGAGTAGAGCAGGTTCGGTGCGCTCATCGCGGCAGGTCCTTCCAGGCGACGTCCTTGTCGGCGCGGGGTTCGGACGGTAATCCGAGGACCCGCTCGGCGATGATGTTGTGGAGGATCTCCGATGTGCCGCCTTCGATGGAGTTCCCCTTCGCCCGCAAATAGCGGTAACCGGCCTCGCGCGCGGTGAAGTCGACGGTCTCGGGGCGGCGCATGGTCCAGTCGTCGTAGCGAAGGCCTTCCTCGCCACGCAGTTCCACTTCCAGACCGGACAAGGCCTGTGACAGCCTGGCGAAGGCCAGCTTCATTCCCGAGCCTTCCGGGCCAGGCTGCCCGACTGCCAGTTGTTGCCGCAACCTGGTTCCGGCCAGCCGGAACGCCTCAGCCTCCACCCACAACCGCAGCAGCCGGTCATGCAGTTCCGGGGTCCGCGATCCGGGGTTCGCGCGCCAGGTCGCCGCCACCTTGCCGAGCATGCCGCCCTCGCGGGGCATGGCGTTGCCTCCGATGGCAACCCGTTCGTTCATCAGGGTGGTCTGCGCGACCTTCCAGCCATCACCGACATCGCCGAGCCGGTGCGCGTCGGGAATGCGCACGTCGGTGAGGAACACCTCGTTGAACTCGGCCTCGCCCGTGATCTGCCGCAGCGGCCTGACCTCGACGCCCGGCGCGGTCATGTCGCACACGAAGTACGTCATGCCCTTGTGTTTGGGGACGTCGGGGTCGGTGCGGGTCACGAGGATCGCCCATCGCGCGGCGTGGGCACTCGACGTCCACACCTTCTGCCCGTTGACGATCCAATCGTCGCCGTCGCGGACCGCGCGGGTGCCCAGCGCCGCGAGGTCGGAACCGGCGCCGGGCTCGCTGAAGAGCTGGCACCACACCTCTTCACCCGTCCACAGTGGCCGGAGGAAGCGCTGCTTGTTGTCCTCGGACCCGAAGCGCAGGACGGTCGGCGCCGCCATGCCGAGTCCGATCCCGATGCGGCGGGGGTCGTTGCCCGGTGCGTCGGCGCGCTCCAGTTCTTCGTCCACAACGGACTGGAGTTCACGCGGTGCCCCCAGCCCGCCGAGTCCTGGGGGATAGTGCACCCAGGCGAGTCCGGCGTCGAAACGGGCACGCAGGAAGTCGAGCCTGCCGGTCGCCGAAGGCGGATGCCCGGCCAGCAGCGTCGCGACCCGCTCCCGCAGGTCTTGCGCGGTCACGGTCACAGGTACCCCTTGAGTTCCCGGCGGGCCATGGATCGTTTGTGTACCTCGTCGGGCCCGTCGGCGAGCCGGAGCATCCTCGCCGAGGCCCACAGTTCGGCGAGTGGGAAGTCCTGGCTGACGCCACCCGCGCCGTGGGTCTGGATCGCCTTGTCGAGGATCCATTCGACGGCCGAGGGAGTGGCGATCTTGATCGCCTGGATCTCGGTGTGCGCGCCCTTGTTGCCCACCGTGTCCATGAGCCACGCGGTCTTGAGCACCAGCAGCCGGAGTTGTTCGACCTTGACCCGCGATTCGGCGATCCAGTCCTGGATGACTCCTTGCTGGGCAAGGGGTTTGCCGAAGGCGACCCGCGAGACGGCGCGCCTGCACATGAGTTCGATCGCCCGTTCGGCCATGCCGATCAGGCGCATGCAGTGGTGGATACGGCCTGGGCCGAGCCGCGCCTGCGCGATGGCGAATCCGCTTCCCTCCGCGTCGATGAGGTTTTCGGCGGGCACTCGGACGTCCTCGAACACCACCTCGGCGTGACCACCGTGATCGCCGTCGGAGTACCCGAACACGTGCATGCCCCGTTTGATGTGCACGCCGGGGGTCCGGGTCGGCACCAGGATCATGCTCTGCTGGCGGTGCGGTTCGGAATCGGGGTCGGTCTTGCCCATGACGATGAGGATTTCGCAGGCGGGGCTCAGCGCGCCCGAGATGAACCACTTGCGGCCGTTGACGACGTAGTCGGCACCGTCGCGGGTGATGCTGGTCGCGATGTTGCGGGCATCGGAGGAAGCCACATCCGGCTCGGTCATCGCGAACGCCGACCGGATCTCGCCGTCGAGCAACGGCCGTAACCATCGCGCGCGCTGCTCCTCGTTACCGAACATGGCGAGGACTTCCATGTTGCCCGTGTCGGGAGCCGAGCAGTTCAACGCGGCGGGAGCGAGGTGCGGGCTCCGCCCGGTGATCTCCGCGAGCGGCGCGTACTGCAGGTTGGTGAGACCGGCGCCGTGCTCGCCCGGCAGGAACAGGTTCCACAGTCCGAGTTTTCTGGCCCGTGCCTTGAGTTCCTCGATAACCGGAACGCTCGACCACGGGTCGGTACGCGCCTCGACCTGCTCGGCGAACACCCGCTCGGCGGGATAGACGTGCTCCTCCATGAACGCGAGCAGCTGTTTCCTGAGCTCCTCGGTCTTGGCGTCGAAGGCGAAATCCATCAGTTCTCCTTGAGCGTGGCATTGCCGAGGGACACGAGCGGCGCGACGTGCGCGCCGATCTCGTCGAAGCCCGCACCTACCGTCTGGCCCTTGCTGTAGCGGTAGTAGATGCCTTCCAGGATCACGGCCAGCTTGAAGTAGGCTAGGCCGAGATACCAGTCGAGTGCCGAGACGTCCCTTCCGCTGCCTGCCGCGTAGCGTTCGATGACATCGGCCGAGCCGGGGTAGCCGGGGGCCGCGCTGACGCTGCTGACCGATCGAAGGTCGAGTACTTCCCTCTCGGCGTAGGCGACCAGCAGCGCGAGATCGGTGAGCGGATCACCGATCGTGGACATCTCCCAGTCCAGTACCGCGGTGATCCGGTCGTCGCCGTCGACGAGCACGTTGTCGAGGCGGTAGTCGCCGTGCACGATCGCGGGCGCGGGCGAGGCCGGCAGCGCGGCCGCCAGCCGGTCGTGCAGTTCGTCGATGCCGGCCAGTTCCCTGCTGCGGGAGGCGTCGAGTTGCTTCTTCCAGCGCCGCAGTTGCCGTTCGAGGAACCCGTCCGGCCTGCCGAAATCACCGAGCCCCGCGGATTCCGGTTGTACCGCGTGCAGGTCGACGAGGGTGTCGACGAGCAGATCTGTGATGGCGCGAGTGCGCTGGGGACCGAGAGCGGCGAGTTGCTCCTCCTGGCGAAACGGCGTCCCTTCGACGAAGCCCATGACGTAGAAGGGGGCGCCGATGACGCTGTCGTCCTGGCACAGCAGGACCGTAGGCGGAACGGGGACGGCGGTCGGGCCGAGCGCGCTGATCACCCGGTGTTCCCTGGACATGTCGTGCGCCGTTGGCAGCACGTGCCCGAGTGGGGGCCTGCGGACGACCCACCGCCCGGCCCCGTCACTGACGATGTAGGTGAGGTTGGACCGGCCGCCCTCCACGACCCGCGCCGTCAGCGGCCCCGCCACGAGCCCCGGCACTTCCCGGTCCAGATGGTCGCGGAGCCGGGCGAGATCGAGTCCCGGCGGGTTGTCGTCGCTCATCTGACCTCCATGTCATCCGGCGAGACCTGCGTGCGGCGCGATGGTGCGGGTCAGGCAACCAATATCGCGACCGTTTCGGCGACACAAGCGGGCTTCGGTTCGCCGTCGATCTCGATGGTCCACCGGACGACCGCCTGCCTGCCCTGCGCGACCTCCTTGACCTCGGCCAGTTCCGCGTGTGCCCTGATCTTCGAGCCCACCGTGACCGGTTGCGGGAAGCGCACCTTGTTGAGGCCGTAGTTGATGCCCATCGTGAGCCCGTCGACCCGGTAGATGTCCTTGCCGAGCAACGGAATCAGCGAAAGGGTGAGGTAACCGTGTGCGATGGGCGCCCCGAAGGGCCCGTCGGCGGCGCGCTGGGGATCGACGTGGATCCACTGGTGGTCGCCGGTGGCGTCGGCGAAGAGGTTCACCTGTTCCTGCGTCACGGTGTGCCATTCGCTGTGGCCGAGTTGCTCGCCCTCGGCCGCGACGAAGTCGGACAGGTTCGCGAACACCCGCGCCCCGGTCATGCCCTCGGCCCTCCCGCGACGTAGATGACCTGGCCGGATACGAAGGAAGCCTCGTCGCTGACGAGGAACGACGTCACGTTCGCGATGTCTTCCGGCTGCCCGACCCTGCGGACGGGGATCTCCTGCGCGGCGGCCTTCTTCATGTCGTCGAACGAGATGCCCATGCGCTCGGCCGTCGCCGCGGTCATGTCGGTGGCGATGAACCCGGGAGCGATGGCGTTGGCGGTGACGCCGAACTTGCCGAGTTCGATGGCCAGCGTCTTCGTGAATCCCTGGAGGCCCGCTTTCGCGGTGGAGTAGTTGGCCTGGCCCCTGTTGCCGAGCGCGGAAACGCTGGAGAGGTTGACGATGCGGCCCCAGCCCTGCTTCGTCATGTGCTTCTGGGCGGCGCGGCTCATCAGGAACGCGCCACGCAAGTGCACGCCCATGACCGAATCCCAGTCGCTCTCGGTCATCTTGAACAGCATGTTGTCGCGAGTGATTCCGGCGTTGTTGATCAGCACGGTCGGCGCGCCGAGCTGATCGGCGACGGCGGCGACGGCCGCTTCGGCCGACTCGGCGTCACTGACGTCGGCGGTCGCGCCGATCGCTTGCCCGCCGCTCGCGACGATGGCCTCCGCGCCGGCCTTGGCTCCGGCTTCGTCGAGGTCGAGCAAACCGACGGCGAACCCGTCGGCGGCAAGGCGCCTGGCGATGGCCGCGCCGATGCCCCGGCCCGCGCCGGTGACGATCGCGACCCGGGAAGGAGACTCGGTCACTGGTTCCTCCTCATCGAGTAAGCGTGCGCTTAGGAACGTACCAGATCCGCGGTGCTCCACCCCCGGTTCGGAGACGGGTCAGATCGCGGGGGACACCGGCGCGCGGGATGCCGCGCTTTCGGGCAGGGGTGCGGTGCACAGGCCGATCGCCAGTGCGCCGATGGCGAGAACCTCGTTGAGAGCCATGAGCCGCTCGACGAGACCGAGCGGGATCGCCCGCCACCACGGTTCGCCTCCGGCCAGCATCAGCACGACCGCGGTGAGGATCACCCCGAACCAGGCCAGCGAGGTCACCCCGAGCACGCGTACGACGAAGCGGCCCAACGCCGAGTGCGGGAACGCCGCTCTCGCGGCGGCGAGCACGGCGAGCGGGAGGAACACGAACGCGATGATGCTGGCGTAGCGGTGGATGGTGCCGCCGATGCTCGGCCCGATCGACCAGTCCGTCTTGGGGAAGGCGACGATGATCAGCAACCCGGCGACCCAGCCCGCCGCGAAGATCGTCGACGGCGACCACAACCGGGTGCTGCCGCGCGCGACGAGTGTGGCAAAGGTCGCCGCCGAACCCGCCGCGACGAGCAGCACCGAGATGTCGAAAAGCCATTTGCCGGGCCCCAGCGCGTACTCGCTGATGGTGCGCCGGACCGGATCGACATCGGCACCGGCGGGCAGCAGGTGCAGCAGGCCCATCAGCACACTGCCGCCGAGCAGCGCGGCGAGCCCGGCGATCGGGAGCAGCCGGGTGTTCCCCGCCGATGCGTCGTGCGACATGCCTCTCCGTTCCCGTGTCATCCGCCCGGTCTGTCCGTCCTGTCACCCGTATGCCTGGGAATCCGGATCGCGACCACAGACATTGAGCCACGTGGAGGGTGAGACCGCTGTGATCGGCGGGACCGCTCAGCCGTGGCCGTGGTGGCCCTCACCACCGGTGTTCACGGTGCGCGAGGTGCCCTCCACCTGATCGCGCGGGACGATGACGAACTGGCCCATCATGCCGCTGTCCTCGTGGTAGAGCAGATGACAGTGATACATGTACGGGATGTCGGGGTCGACGTCGGTCCCGAACTCCACCACCACCCTCACGACCTTGCCGGGCGGCAGGTACACGGTGTCCTTGCGCCCGGCCTGCCATGCCACGGGTGGTTCACCGTCGATGTCGAGGATCCGGAAGGCGACGTCGTGGATGTGGAAGTTGTGCGGTCCGCCACCGCCGGCGATCTCCCAGATCTCGGTCGCCCCAGCGGGCACCACCTCGTCGATGCGGGACATGTCCATGCGTTGCCCGTTGATGCTCACCCCGCCGAGCTCGAACCTGCGCACCCTGGCGTCCGGCGGAGCCTGGAGCTGCTCACCCTGCGCGAGGGTCGAGGGGACGACGGCGTCCCCGCCGAGGTCCTCGGCCGCCCTGAGCTGGATCAGATCGAAGGTGTCGTCTCCTCCCGCGAACCGTTCGGCCGGGAATCCGGCGTCGAGTCCGCCGGGAAAGCTACGCAGCACCGGGGTTTCGCCCGGCGCGAGCCGGACGACGATCTCCGCTCGCTCGCCGGGGGAGAGCAGGATCCTCTCCCGCGACTCGGGCGCGGGCAGCAGACCGCTGTCGCTCGCGATCACCTGGAAAGCACGGTTGTCGTCGAAACCGATGTTGTAGATCCGGGCGGTGGAGCCGTTCAGTACGCGCAGCCTGGTCAGCTCACTGGTCACCGACAGCCGGGGATCATGGGTTCCGTTGACGAGGATCGTGTCGCCGAGGATGCCGGTCTCGCCGGCACCCACCGCGTCGCCGAGCCCCCCGGCGCGGCTGAAGTCGAAGTTGCCGTCCGGCAGGAACTTCTTGTCCTGGATGACCAGCGGGATGTCGTCGACGCCGTAGTCGCTGGGCAGGCCCAGGCTCCGGGATTCGGGGTCGTCGATGAGGAACATCCCGGAGACACCCTGGTAGACGTGTTTCGCGGTCTTGCCATGCGGGTGCGGGTGGTACCACAGGCTGGCGGCCGGCTGCTTCACCGTCCACTCGGGAGTCCAGGTCTGTTTCGGCGCGACCTCCTGGTGCGGCCCGCCGTCCATCGAGGCAGGCAGTCGCATCCCGTGCCAGTGCAGTGAGGACGCCTCGGGCAGGTCGTTGGTGACGTGCATGGTCACGTGATCGCCGGTGTTCGCGCGGATCGTCGGGCCGAGGTAGGCGCCGTTGACCCCCCACGTCTCGGTCCGCTTTCCCGGCAGCAGTTCACTCTCCCCTGTCTGCATCCGCAGGTCGAAGTGCTTGCCGCCGTGGTCGTCGACCCGCGGTTCCAGCACGGGCGGGATGGTGACCTCGTTGGCGAAGCGCAACGTGCCGGTGTTGTCCTTGCGGACGTCCTGATAGGTGATCGCGAAGACCACACCGAAGAACGCGCCGACGGGGACCGCGACGATCAGCGCGACGACCATGAGCTTGCCGAACCACCGGCGGCGCCGCCAGAACCGGCGTGGCCACGAGGGCCCGCTGTCCTGTGGCGCTGGGCGTCTGCCGGGGGAATCGGAGGAAGGATTCATGCCGTCAAGCACATCAGCGGGAGCTGGCCCGCACTTCCGGTAAAGACCCGGGCCGGTCCCTGAACCGCCGTCCCTGAGAATCCCGTACTACCCCGGGCGTACTACCTGGCCCAGGACGGTACGAAACACATTTCGGTCCACAGTGGACGGCTCGACCGACAGCCACTCGCCGATCTCGCTGACGAACTGCTCGGGGGTCATCGGAGGCACCTCGTCGTCGGGCTCGGGTTCGGTGCTGAGCTCACCCGCCCTGCTGGGGTACAGCACGAGTGCCCCGCGTACCTCGACGCCGGGAAGCAGTGCCTCGATCTCGGCGATACTCTCGCTCAACCTGCTGCCACCTCCGAGGAACCGGCGGCCGTTGCGCAACAGTTCGCCGTCCTCATCGGTCGAATAGTGGCCCGGCAGCCAGAGCTTCGACTCGATGAGCACCAGCCTCCGCCCGCACAGCACGGCGTGGTCGATATCGGCGAACACCGAGTCCGGCCAGGCCAGCCCGTGAAAGATCCGCACGCCCGGCAGCCGGGTCAGATAGCGGGAGAGCAGGTCAGCGGTGAGTCGTTCACCGATCTGATCGTCGTCGGAGCCGGGCCGCCCGAACACGGTGCGGCCTCCGAACTCGCTCCGGAACGCGCGCACGGTGTTCAGCGCCGCGAGGTGCCTCCTGCCCAGCAGGAACGCTACGGCCAGCGCGCCGGCCAGCAACGACAACCAGACCAGCAGCAGGGGGAGCGGGAAGTCGAACAGCAGCAACGGCAGCACGAGCAGCAGCACGGTTCCCGCCGCGACGGTCGCCGGCGCGTGACCCGGTGATCCCGGATGCGCGTAGTGAACGCGCGCGATCGCGTCGACCTCGTTCCACCACGGTATCGAGGTGACATCGACGCGCGGCGTACTCGGCACGAAGCCGGGATCGTCCCCGAACCTGCGCGGCCGCCTGCGCGTGAAACCCCGCGGCCACGTCGTGGTGCTCACGGATCCGGCTGGTTCGCCGGGTGCCGTCGCGCGGTCGTAGGCGGCCCTCCGGGCCGGGTCGTTGAGCGTCTCGTAGGCATCACGCAGCAGCCGGAAAGTACCGGCGGTGCCACCGGTGTCCGGATGCATCGACCTGGCAAGCGCGCGATAGGCCGACTTGATCTCCGACGGCGTCGCGTCCTGTCGCACACCAAGGAGTTCGTAATAGTCGACGTCGTGCACGCTCACCTCCGCGCCTGGCAGCGCACACAATATGGCGTGCCACGGCACGGCTCGAAGGGGCCGCCCGCCACGTCAGGGTGGAATACCCGTGTGCTAAAGGCTTTTCGCCCCGCGGGCGGGCGCAACGACCGAAGCCGCCGTGGTCGCGCGAGGGCCGGTTAGATTGGAGTCGTGCTCACGAGCGAAACGATCCTGCTGGACGGTGGACTCGCCACCGAACTGGAGGCGCGAGGGCACGACCTCTCCGACGCGTTGTGGTCGGCACGCCTGCTCGCCGACGCGCCGGAGGAGATCGTGGCCGCCCACGCCGCGTTCTTCGCGGCAGGCGCCGATGTGGCGACCACGGCCAGCTATCAGGCCAGCTTCGCAGGCTTCGCGGCTAGAGGGATCGATCCCAGGACCTCGGCAGAGCTGTTGCGCCGCAGCGTGACGCTGGCGAAGGAAGCGAGGGACGGCACGGAGCAAGCGGGACGACGCCGGTGGGTCGCCGCCTCGGTCGGCCCTTACGGAGCCACGCTGGCCGACGGCTCGGAGTACCGGGGCCGCTACGGACTGTCCCAGCGGGAGCTCAAGGCGTTCCACCTGCCTCGGATGGAGGTCCTCGCCGAGGCGGAGCCGGACCTGCTCGCGCTGGAAACCGTCCCCGACATCGAGGAGGCGACGGCTCTTGTCGATGCGCTCGACTCCGTCGGGCTTCCGGCCTGGTTGTCCTACACGGTGGAGGGCGGGAGGACCCGTGCGGGGCAGTCCCTCGCGGAAGCCTTCGCGGTCGTGGCCGACCGCGACGCGGTGATCGCGGTGGGTGTCAATTGCTGCGATCCGGCCGATGTGGCACCCGCAGTCGCGATGGCGAGGGCCATCACCGGAAAACCGGTCGTCGCCTACCCGAACAGCGGCGAGGACTGGGACGCCGATGGCAGAAGCTGGCGGGGCTCCCCGCGTTTCCGCGCCGCCGAGCTGGCCGCGCACGCGACCGGCGGGCCCGCCTTTCTCGGCGGCTGCTGCCGCGTGAGCCCCCGCGATATCGCCATATTGGCACAGCACATTCACCTCACCTGATCGGGCGGAGTTCCTTTTTCGAACGGCATGGCCGGAGCAGGCATGTGACGCTCGGATTCCGGGTACCCCGGAGTTGCTTCACGATCATGGCCCGGCAACGGGTCCGGACGGATTGTCGAGCGTGATTGGACAGTCCACTCCGGATGCAGGCCGTATGGCCCTTCACCGGGCCGGGAACGGCCGGCCAAGGAAAGGAATGTGAACCGGATGAACATAACGGAATCGTTCAACGAAGCACTTCGGTCGGTGATTACGTTCCTTCCGAAGTTTGTTGTTTTCCTGGTCATCCTGATCATCGGTTGGCTTGTCGCGAAAGGCCTTCGCAAACTGGTCACCGTTGTGCTCCATCGGCTGAATTTCGACAAGGCGGTCGAGCGCGGCGGGATCAAACAGGCGTTGTCGCGGTCCAAGTACGACGCGACCGGTCTCATCGCGGCACTGGTGTACTACGCCATCCTGCTGATCGCGCTGCAGATCGCGTTCGGTGTGTTCGGCCCGAACCCGGTCAGCGCCATGCTGACGGCGATCGTGGCCTGGCTGCCGCTCGCCATCGTGGCGATCGTGATCATCGTGGTGGCCGCCGCCATCGCCAGCGCGGTGCGTGATCTGGCCGCCAGCGCCATGGGCGGGCTCAGTTACGGCCCGTTCCTCGCCAGGGTCGCGCAGATCTTCATCATCGCGCTCGGTGTGATCGCTGCCCTCAACCAGATCGGCGTGGCGACAGCGGTCACGACCCCGGTGCTCGTCGCGGTGCTCGCCACCATCGCCGGTGTCGTCGTCGTGGGTGTCGGTGGCGGCATGGTCCGCCCGATGCAGCAGCGGTGGGAGCGCTGGCTGAACAGGGCCGAGGAGGAACTGCCCAACGCCAAGGCCAGCAAGGAAGCCTACGACCGCGGCAGGGAGGACACGATGCGGGCTCAGACCGAGCCCATTCAGACGCCTGCCGAACAGCAGACGCCGCAGGACTACTCGCGCTGACACCGCGCCGGCGGTAGTGCCGCGCGAGTAATACGGACGGAATCGAACAGCACGGAGGGTGGGCCCGCTTCCCGGCGGCCCACCCTCCGTGCTGTCGTGTGTGCCGTCGGTGGCGGTGTCGCGCGGTTCAGGAGAACAGCAGCGGGTCCAGGTCACCGCCGCTGATCAGGGTGACGCCCTCGGTGGCCAGCAGGCTCACGGCGATGAGCCGGAGGCTGATCCAGTCCCCGCTGGGCGATTCGTCCTTGCGCAGGAACCAGCCGGAATCCCTGGCGGCGTCCTGCACGCCGCGGGCGTAACCGGCCAGCTCGACGGGGCCCGCGCTGCCTCCGCTGAGTGTCAGGATGTCGCGCACCGCGGCCGCGTGCTGATCGACGGTGGCCAGTGCTCCCGGCGTGAGACCGCCCGGAGTGAGGCCCGCGTTGTGCAACCGGTCGGCCAGCACGGTGAGTTCACGCCTCGCGGCAGACTCATGCCACGCGCTCGACAACCAACCCATGACCGGAGAGCATACGAACTGGTCACCCGCTTGTGTCCGGCACCCCCACCGTGGTGTTAGCCGCATGATCGCGGACCACGGGGGTCACTGTGTGGCACAGGCTCTACCCTGTCGGAGTGACTGGGAGGCGCGGGTGAGCGCGGACGAGGGGCGGCTGGTTGCCGGGCGCTACCGTCTGCGTAGCCGGATCGGCAGCGGGGCGATGGGAGTCGTGTGGCTTGCCGTCGACGACCGCCTCGACAGGGAAGTCGCGGTCAAGCAGCTGCTGCTGCCCCCAGGCCTGAACGAGACAGAGGGCGACAAAGCCAGGCAGCGAGCCTTCCGTGAGGGCAGGATCGCGGCGAGACTGCAGCACCCCAACGCCATCTCCGTCTACAACGTCGCCGACGACGACGGCGCTCCCGTGCTGGTCATGGAGTACCTGCCCTCCCAGAGCCTCGCCGACGTGCTCGACGACAGGGGGGTGCTGCCCCCGGCGGAGGCAGCCGGGATCGGAGCCCAGATCGCACTCGCGCTCACCGCGGCGCACGAGGCCGGCGTCATCCACCGCGACGTCAAGCCGGGCAACATCCTGCTCGGCGACGACGGAACCACCAAGATCACCGACTTCGGAATCTCCAGAGCCGCCGGTGACATCACGGTGACCAGTACCGGCCTGCTCGCGGGCACACCGGCCTTCCTGTCGCCGGAGACGGCAAGGGGTGCCGAACCGGGACCGGCGTCCGATGTGTTCTCACTCGGTGCGACCTTGTACGCCGCCGTCGAGGGAATGCCCCCGTTCGGCAACACCGAGAACGAGATCGCCCTGCTCCACACGGTCGCGACCGGGCAGGTCATTCCGCCGAGGAGGGCTGGGCAGCTCACCGCGACGTTGCAGGAGATGCTGCGGACCGAACCCAAGGCGAGGCCCAGCATGGCCACGGTCGCCGACGCGCTGCAGGCAGTCGCCGAAGGCCGCGCCCCAGCTGCTCTCGAACCGCCCACGATGCCGGCGACGGTTCCCGTGTCGCCTCCCCGGCGCCCTTCGACGAGGCTGGACCTGCACCCCGCCGCCGTGCCGCCACCCCCGGCTCCCGCACCGCAAGGCAGGCAGGAGCAGCATGCCGTCGCGGTGGAGGCTCCGGCGGGTTCGCAGCGGTCGCCAAAGCGGGTCGCCATCGCGGCGCTCGCGGTGCTCGCCGCGGCGGCCATCGGCATCCTGGTCGCGGAATTGCTGGTCAACAGCGGCGGCAACGACGGCAACGCCGGCGCGGCTCCACCGGCCACGCCGAGCACGTCGGCGGCGCCCGTCACGACGCGGGACGTGACCACCACGGTGGCCACAACGACGCCGACCCCGGAGGAACCGAGCCCGGCTGAGCTGGAGGACGCGGTCAGTGCCTACTACGCGATGCTGCCAGGAGACACCGACGAGGCGTGGCAAGGTCTTGGCCCGGGGCTGAGGGAACAGGGCGAGCGGAAGTACGAGAAGTTCTGGGACAAGGTCGACGAGATCGAGGTCGTCAGCGGGCCGAACGCGCTCGACGACAGCACCGTCCAGGTTGGTCTCCAGTTCGTCATGGAAAACGGCAACGTTCACCGCGAGGTGCACCGGCTTGGCATGGTCGTCAAGGACGGCCGTCCGCTCATCGACTCGGACGAGGTCGTGTCATCCCGCAAGGTCGACGACGACCGCAAGGGCAGAGGCAACGACGAAGAGGACGACGACAACTGAACGGGTTCAGGGTTGCGGAGTCGCGGTTTCCCCACCTGCGGTAGTTTTGGTGATGCCGACACCACTTTGTCCGGTCACGACGGACGAATGATCACCAGCCGGGGACATTTTGAGTCAGGACAACAGCACGCCTGAAGAAGACCGTGCGCCCGAGGGCGAGACCCCTACGATATGGCCGTCCGAGGCCGACAACTCCGAGGTGAGCGATGCCCAGGAGCGGCCGGGCAGCACGGATCAGGCCGATACCGGTCCCGCGGGCGCGGACTCCGAGGACGATCGCACGGCCGAGTCGGCGGACGCAGCGGACCCAGCGGACACGGCGGCCCCAGCTCCGAAAGGGACTCCCGGCGAGAGCGCGACGGACGAGGAGCCCGCTGACGGCGACGTCGACGGTGGCAACTCCCCGGCCGTCCAGGGGCCGGAGAACAAGGGGCCGGGAGACACGGTTCCTGGAGACAAGGTTTCGGGAGACAAAGGGCTGGGGGGCAAAGGGCTGGGGGGCAAGGAGAATGCCGCCCCGGCGAAGTCGCCGGAGACCGCCGAGCCGGTTGCCTCCGACCGCCACGACACCGAGGACACCGGCGACACCGGCGACGCCACGGCTGCCGAGGCCCAACCGGAATCCGGGACGAAAGCCGTGCGGGAGGCCGAAACGGCCGAACCAGGCGGCTCCGCTTCGCCGGAAAAGCCCGCTGCCGCCGAAAAACCGGCGAACGACGAGCAGGTACCCGGCGAACCGGATGATGAAGCCAAGAAGTGGTCCACGGTGGACGAGAAGTCATCCGGCCAAAACACCGGACCTTCCACCGGCGCCGGGGACATCGGCGACAGTCGCGACATCGGCGACAGCCGCGCGGCCGCGGAACAATCCCGGCGTGACCGTGCCGCAGAGGCTGCCGACACAACGGAAACGACCGAGATCATCGCGTTCGCGGTTCCGGTGGGCGGGACGGCCGAGCCCGGCGGGACGGCCGAGCCTGATGGATCGCGGGAGCCGGCCGGTGAGTCAGTCGGCGCGGCCGACCCGGAACCGGACGATCCCGCCGAACGGCCCGCTCCGTGGTACACGCGGCTCCGCACGCGCAAGGCGGGATTGATCGCGGGTGTCGTACTGGGCGTCCTCGTTGTGCTGTACGGGATCGACCTGCTGGTGAGCCAGGGAGATGTCGCAAGGGGCGTGACCGTCGCCGGTGTCGACGTCGGCGGCATGAGCGAGGACGAAGCCGAGCAGGTGCTGCGCCAGACCGTGCACGCCCGGCTCGGGCAGCCGGTCGATCTGAACGCCGGCGACATCAATCACCAGCTCGACCCCGAGGCCGCGGGGCTGCGCGTCGACTGGCGGCAGACGATGGACGCCGCCACCGACCAGCCGCTCAACCCGTTCAGCAGAATCGCCTCCTTCTTCGGCAGCACCGAGATCGGAGTCGTCTCACACTCCAATCCGGAACGATTGGCGGACGCCGTCGACCGGCTGAAAGAGGAGATCGACCGTGAACCCCAAGAGGGCACGGTGCGATTCGCCGGCACGACGCCGGTTCCCGTCGACCCGGTGCCGGGCTTGCGCCTCGACGCCGGCGTGGTCAGGGCGGAGATCCTGCGGCACTGGGTCTCTCCGGAACCCGTTGCGCTGCCGGTGGAAACCCTCCCGGTGCGCAGCACGCCGGAATCCGTGCGCGCCGCGATCACCGAGGTCGCCAAGCCCGCTGTCGCCGCACCCGTCACCGTCAGGGGGGAGGGCAAGAACGCGACCATCAGCACGGAGGTCATCGCGTCGGCACTGCGGTTCACCGCCACGGAGGACGGTGAGCTGACCCCCGATATCGACACCAAGGTCGTCGTCGACGCGATCGGTGGTGAGCTGGCTTCGACCGAGAACCCCGGGAAGAACGCCAGCGTCGTGTTCG
This sequence comes from Saccharomonospora sp. NPDC006951, assembly GCA_040635515.1. Taxonomy (GTDB): domain Bacteria; phylum Actinomycetota; class Actinomycetes; order Mycobacteriales; family Pseudonocardiaceae; genus Prauserella_A. The sequence continues at coordinate 425,004 of JBEYHY010000001.1, forward strand.
GTGCCGACGGCCCTCGGATCGAGGCGGCCCAGACAGGGCGCGGCATCGACTGGGAGGCGACGCTCGACGCGCTTCCCGGCGCCTTCTCCGGCGACGACGAGCGGCGCGTCGACGCCGTATACACCACAAACCAGCCGGACATCACCACCGAGGAGCTCGAAGGACTGGGTATCAAGGAGGTCGTCGGCGAATTCACCACCGGAGGATTCGCCAGTGACTCCGGGGAGAACATCCGGGTGGTCGCGGAAGCGGTCAACGGAGCCATCGTCAAGCCGGGCGACACGTTCAGCCTCAACGGTCACACCGGACCACGGGGTACGGACCAGGGGTACGTCGCCGCGGGCATCATCGAAAACGGCGCGCCGGGACGCGCCGTCGGCGGGGGCATCTCCCAGTTCGCCACGACCCTCTACAACGCGGCCTACTTCGCGGGCATGGAAGACACCGAACACAAGGAACACAGCTACTACATCAGCCGCTACCCGGAAGCAAGGGAAGCCACCGTGTTCCAGGACCCCGACGGCACCAGCAGAATCGATCTGAAGTTCCGCAACAACACCGAGTTTGGCGTGGTCATCCAGACACAATGGACCCCGACGGACATCACCGTGCGCCTGTGGAGCACCAAACAATACGACGTTCAGTCGGTGACCGGCGGCAGGTTCAACTACACCTCACCGCAAACCCAGCAGGGCAACCCCGGCAACTGTGTGCCCAGCAGCGGCGCGGGCGGCTTCAGTACGAGCGACACCCGCATCATCACCGAAATCGCCACCGGCAAGGAAATCAGCAGGGACACCCGCACTGTCGTGTACAACCCGCAACCCGCCATCGTCTGTGGCAACCCTGACGACGAGGACGAGTAACCCCGCACCCCCTCGACGCACCCTTATACGACGGCGCCTTTATACGACAGTGCTCTTATGTGACGGCGCTCTAATACGACAGGGCCTTCATGGCAGCGCTGTAGAGGGCGCCATCGAGGGGAGCGTCGTCGCGGGAAGCACGTGAGAGCGCACCGCCCGCTCCGCGCAGCGAGCCGGACCGCGCGTCAGCGGACACCCCTCGGGCGGAACTGGATGCTGATCCGCGGGCCGACCGGCTTGCTGGTCTTCGGGATCGCGTGCTCCCAGGTGCGCTGGCACGCACCGCCCATCACGATCAGGTCACCGTGGCCAAGGGCGCGGCGCACCGTGCCGTGGCCCGAGGTGGCCGCGGCGGCTGTCGCTCCCTCGGTGCCCGCGGCCCCCGGACGTCCGCCCGTTCCCCGGCCGGCCTGTCGTGCCCGGGGTCGCAGCAGCAGTGCACGCGGGGCGCCGACCGACAGGATGGCGACCATGGTGTCCTCGGTACTTCCCCTTCCGATGGTGTCGCCATGCCAGGCGACACTGTCTCCGCCATCGCGATAGAAACACAGCCCCGCCGTACGGAACGGCTCGCCCAGTTCGGCTCCATAGTGCTCGGTCAGCGCCGCACGGGCTTCGTCGAGCACGGGTTCTGGCAATAAGTCCTCCTCGTCGTAGAAACTCAGCAATCGGGGAACGTCGACGGTCCGGTCGTACATGTGTCTGCGTTCGGCGCGCCAGGGCACCGCGGACACCAGCCGCTCGAACAGGGAATCGGCACCGGTGAGCCATCCGGGCAGAACGTCGATCCACGCGCCGGTGTCCAGCTGTTCCCTTCGAACGAGGTCGAGTGGCCGCAGTGCCGTCTCTTCGGTGGCCGCGAAGAGTGAGCCCTGCAGTGCGGGTGACATGTGCCGATGGTAGCAGGGAATCGAACAGGAGTTCGATAGCTCGTGCGGGTGAGGGGTGCCGGGCGCCGAGGTCCCGGCGTGGAATGCGGCGGTCGTGATCGTCGTTGCAATACCCGTACCCGTATTTCGAGTGGAGGACGGAATGGCGACGGTCGAGCTGACCAAGGACAACTTCAACGACGTGGTGAGCCGGCAGGGCACCGTGTTCGTGGACTTCTGGGCTTCCTGGTGCGGTCCGTGCCGGATGTTCGCACCGGTCTTCGAGAAAGCGGCCGAGGAGCACACCGACATCGTGTTCGGCAAGGTGAACACCGAGGAGCAGGTGGAGCTGGCGCAGGCGTTCGGCATCTCGTCGATCCCGACGCTGATGGCCGTCCGCGACGGAGTGGTGCTGTACTCCGAGCCCGGTGCGCTTCCCGAGCCCGCCTTCGAGCAGCTGATCGGCAAGGTCCGCGAGGTCGACATGGACGAGGTGCGGCGCGAGATCGCCGAGACCGACTGACTGGGTACCCTCGGGGGTATCCCGACGGAGGTGTTGGCGTGGATATCAGCGAAGACGTCGTTTCCGAGGTGGTGCGCCGGCTACGCAGGGCTCAGGGGCAGGTCGGCGGTGTGATTGCGATGATCGAGGACGGCAGGGACTGCCGCGAGATAGTCACGCAGCTCGCCGCGGTCAGCAGGGCGCTCGACCGGGCGGGCTTCAAGATCATCGCCAGTGGTCTGACGGAATGCGGTCGTAACGCCGACTCCGATTCGGAACAGGCAAGGGCGGACCGGCTGGAGCTGGAAAAGCTGTTCTTGTCACTGGCCTGAGCGCGAGCCAGGGGGCGTCGCGACGGCGGAAGCCTCGTTCAGTCGGTATCCGCGGTCTTGCGGCCGAAACGCAGGTAGGCGATCGGCCCGATGAAGTTGATGCCGATGACGAGGCCCCAGATTCGCTTCGGTCCCTTGACCTCGGCCGGTTTCCTGCGAGCGAGATCGGCCCACGCGAGCCCGGCAAGCCCGAACTGCACGGCCGTGGCCACGATGAGCAGCATCCGCTTGGGGCCGCTCAATTGTTGCCAGCGCACCTTTCTCGCCGCCGCCGCGTCGATGAGCGCGGTGGCGTCGTTGTCGGCCGGCTGTTCTTGGGCTGTGACGGGGGCTCTGTGCTTGCTCACGCGGGGTCACCTTCGTACTCGTCGGGCTTTCGGCCGAGCCTAGGGCATCGCCGGTGACGTCGCGTCCGGCCGACTCCTCGCGCGCAGGTGCGGGCACGATGGAGTGGTGATCGGTGCCGAGGGTGCGGCCGACTGTCCCTCTCGGGTGTCACGGGGGAGCCTCGGCGGCCGCCCGGCCCGCCCGCGATGCGGACGAGCGGAGGATTCGCCCCTACAATCGAGCCATGCGAGAACCTCGCCCGGTCACCGAGGTACCCGACGTCGTCGGATTCGAAGCTGGCGACGCGTGTGAGATCGTGCGCCGTGCGGGACTCGTCCCGATCGGCCCCGACGGCGAGGACGAGCCGACGACCGGCATCGTCACCGCGCAACGACCGGTGGGTACCGCGGGAGCCGAGGAAGGGACCCCGGTTGTTCTCTGGACCCATCCCGGCAAGGACGCGGCCGCCGAACTGGACGCACCCTCACCGGTGAAGTCAGCCGTGCCGGTCTAGCCGTGTGTCCATAGAGGACAAATCGATGAGTGTTCAGTCGTCGATCACCGCCATCACGGGCCGGTGGTCGGAGCCGGGCTTGTCGCGCCGGGCGGCAGGATCGTCGCCGACCGAACCGGGATTGCCGCCATCCGTTGTCACTTTCCGGACCCTGCCCACCAGTGCGTTACTCACCAGAATGTGGTCGATGAGTTCCCTTCGCCCCTGGTAGATACGGGAGAAGCGGCTGACGTCCTCGATGAGCGGAGCCAGATTCCACAACCGGTCGCCGTCGCCGCGATCCGGTCTGTTGAAGCCCGCCGTGCCGAATTCCGAACCGGGAGGACCGTTGAGCAACGTGGTTGTCGCCGAGGACGGATCGTCGTTGAGATCGCCCAGCACCACGAGCCGCCGCTGCCTGCCGTCGCCGCCGAGCAACGCGGTGGCGAGGGCACGCACGGTCGCGGCCTCCGCGGCCCTCCTGCCGAGCGCGTACACCGCGTAGCGGGCGCGCTCGTCCTCGTCCCTCGGGGAGAACCTGCCGCCTGGAAAACTCAGCAGCTTCGATTTCAGATGGCAGCACACCAATTCGAGGTCGCGATCACCCGCGCTGACCGTGCAGTGCAACGCGGGACGCCCCATCCGGTCGGTGGTGTCTCCGTCGTCGTCGACCTGGACGGCCGGTAGCGGTTCGGGATACTTGCTCACCTGACGGGGAGCCGACAGTCTCAGCCGCGAGACGAAACCCACCCTGATGCCCCTGCTGTCCGGCTCCGCGAGTTCGGTGTGCCACGTGCCGTCGAGCCGCTCGACGAGGTCGCCGAGCGCCTCCGGCTGGCCGACTTCCTGCACGGCCAGTACATCCGGAGCGAGGTCACCGATGGTTCCTGCAAGGGTTCGCAGTTTCGCTTCGTATGCTTCGGTCGTGCGTGGCCCGGCCGCGGTGCCGGGACGGAACAGGTTCTCGAGATTCCACGTGCCGATAGCGACCATGGTCAGCTCCTGTCGGGATTCCCCCCGCGGACACAACTGTCCTCGCCGATGAGCGGTTGAGGCAAGCGGCGCGGGACCTAGGTCCCGTCCGCTCAGGACCTCCGCCCGAGGCGCAGGAACCGGTGAGTTTCTAGTTTCGTTGGCAGGGAGAGGAGACTTCGAGGGAAGGGGAACTCGATGAACAGCGCACCCGCACAGTGGCAGCCCACGGCGGAGGAACGGCATCGCGCGGCACGTGCCATCGCACACCACGCCACCGGCGCGGCCGACCTCGCCGAACTACTCGACATGCTCGGACTCGGTGCCGAGGAAGGCCGAACCCCACCGGCGCGCGAGAACGAGCCGGTGCACTGTCACGCCGGAGGCGGCTGAGCCGCTAGCGCCAGACCGGACGGAAACGCCGCAACCGGGACCTGTGTGCGAGCAGCCCTTCGCACCGTGCGGCACAATCACGCCGTGGCTGCGAAACACAGCGCTGGAATCCTGCTGTTCCGGGGCGAGGGCGAGAACACCGAGGTGTTGCTCGGACACATGGGCGGACCGTTCTGGGCACGCAAAGACGACGGCGCGTGGTCGATACCGAAGGGCGAATGCGAGCCGGATGAGAATCCGCTCGCCGCCGCGAGAAGGGAATTCGAGGAGGAACTGGGCATCGCCGTGCCTCCAGGTGAACCGAGAGCGCTCGGTGAGGTCAGGCAGTCCGGGGGCAAGGTCGTCACCGTATGGGCGCTGGAGGGCGACCTCGACCCCGGCGACATCGTGCCTGGCTCGTTCCGGCTCGAATGGCCACGCGGCTCCGGCCGCTACACCGACTTCCCCGAAATCGACAGGGCCGACTGGTTCGACCTTGCCACCGCGAGAGAGAAACTCGTCAAGGGACAGCGCCCTTTCATCGACCGGCTCGCCGAGTTCGAGGCCTGATCACGCGACGCCGTAGGCGGACTCGAGTTCCCGGATGCAGTCGTCGACGATCCCGTGCATCCTCGGATCGTCCGAGCCGAGCGTGATCGTGTCGAAGTACCAGTTGGCCAGCCACAACCCGGCCGCCGTCCCCGCTTCGGCGAACACGTGCCGCAGAACCTGAACCGCGTGGCCGGAATCGGTGTTCCTCGTCGCGGCAAGCAGTTCGCCCGCCTGGCAGGCGAGGTAAGGGTTTGCGGCGAACTTCGGCAGACTGCTGTGCATTGCCATGCTCCCAGTTCGGTCCAGTACTCGCGGGGCCCCGGCGAGTACTGCGGGCCTGTTACCCGTTCGGGTATCACTTTAAACCCCCGCTTGTGGTTGTTTCGGCGCTGGGCCGGGCGGCAAGTCCTGATCATGAGCGCGGTGCCGGAGACGGTGGGGGCAGAGTGCGGTCCGGTGCGTGTCGTCGGGGGACGCACGGGGCGAACGATGTGGGCCGGCGAAATGTCGGTCGGGGTGCTGACCGCATACCCGGTGTGTGGCGGGATGGGCCTGTACAGCCTCGCCGTCGCGATCGAATTCGACTGCGCGGCCTGCGAACAGCCGGTCGAGGCGACGCTCGTCGCCTTGCGAGAGGGCTGGCTGGTGTGCCCTGGCTGCTACGGGTCCTTGGCCGCTGGTCAGCCGCGTACCGCGGTGGAATTGGGGGCTTTCGGCCCTGCCGCGGTTCCGCTACCGACGTCAAGCTATATCCGTTCGCCCGTTAGGGCCGCGGTGAAACGAGCGAATTCAGGGGTCCGTCCGCGGCAGGTATCGGTCGGTGGCGGGGAAATTACCGGTCGATATCGGGGGAGTGCACGCTGAGCAGGAGTCGGGGCCACTTGGCATGTGCACGATCCCGCTGGAGGTGCGGGCAGCCTGTGCGTCGCGCGGGCTGCCCGCACCAATATGCGCACCTCGTCCTCCGGATCGGCCGCCAGCTACAGTGAGTGCTCACTAACCAGTCTGATGCGGCACCGAGAGGACGCTGAGCAGCAGTGGGGACACGCGACGACATCATTTCCGCCGCGACGGACATCATGCGCACCAAGGGCTACGCCAGCGCGACGACGAAGGAAATCGCCCGTGCTGCCGGATACTCGGAGGCCGCGCTCTACAAGCACTTCACGGACAAGACCGAGATCTTCCTCAACGTCCTCCAGCGGCAGCTTCCCGCGCTGGGCACCTCGCTCGACGAGCTGGGCGAGCTCGTAGGGCAGCGCACCGTCGCCGCGAATCTCGCCAAGGTCGCCGCCACCGCGATCGGCTTCTACGCCGAGAGTTTCCCGATCTCGGCCTCACTTTTCTCGTCGAGGGCCCTGCTCGACGCCCACCGGGAACGGCTCGCCGAACTCGACGGCGGTACCGGGCCCCGGCGGCCCGTCGACCTGCTTGCCGGTTACCTCCGTGAGGAGCAGCGCATCGGAAGGGTCGCCCGCGAGGCCGACCCGGGCGCCGCCGCGGCCCTGCTGCTCGGCGCGTGTTTCCAGCAGGGCTTTCTCGTCAACTTCGAGCACGGCGCCGCGAGTGAGCGGCGATGCGCCGACGCCGCCACCGGCCTCGTCGAAACACTCCTCACCGGTCTCGCCCCGGCCGAGGACGGCTGACCGCTCGCCTACCGCCGCCCTTCCGGAGAGTCCCGCGTCACCGTCGGTGCCGACCCCGCGAGAGGGCGCCGCGCCGATTCGGGAAGGAACACGACGCAGACGATGCCGATCGCACCCGCGCCCATCAGATAGTAGGCGGGCATGTTCAGCTCGCCCGTTCCCGCGATGAGTGCACTGAGGACGGTCGCGGTGGTCCCGCCGAAGAGCGACACCGACACGTTGAACGCGATGGAAAGCCCGCCGGAACGGATTTCGGTCGGAAACAGCGCGGGCAGCGTCGACGGCATCGTCCCCGAAAAGCACACCAGGGTGAGCCCGATGATCGCGAGCCCGAGAAACGTCGCCGTCGTGCCACCCTCACGCAGCAACAACACGGCGGGAAGGGACAGCACGACGAGCGCGGCGCAACCGGCGAACAAGACGGGTCTCCTGCCGACCCTGTCGCTGAGCCTGCCGACGAAGGTCACCAAGATCATGAGCAACAGCAACACGGAAATCTGCAGGACCTGGGACACGACCTGTCCGGCACCTCGCTCGCCGTGATCGGGAAGAGTCTCGGTGAGGAACGTCGGAACATAGCTGGTGAGCAGGTAGTTGGTGACATTCCAGGCCAGGACGAGCCCGACGCACAGCAACAGTGCCCGCCAGTACTTCGTGAAGATGATCCGGTACTCGCTCGTGGTGGAGGTGACCTTCGCCGGGGACCGGCCCGCTGCGAGGTTGCCGAAGGCGGGAGTTTCCTCAAGCCGCAGCCGCAGATAGAGACCGATCAGGCCCAGCGGGAGGGCGATGAGGAACGGGATGCGCCAGCCCCAGCTCAGCAGTTGCTCCTCGGTCAGCGACGTGGTCAGCACGGTGGCCGTCGTCGCGCCGAGGATGTAGCCGGTGAGCGTCCCGAACTCCAGCCAGCTCCCCAGATAGCCGCGGCGCCGGTCGGGCGCGTACTCCGCGATGAACGTCATGGCGTTGCCGTACTCGCCACCCGTCGAAATGCCCTGAACCAGCCGCGCCAGCAGCGCGAGGATGGGTGCCGCGATCCCGATGGACGCGTAACTGGGAACGAGCCCGAGACAGCACGTGCCGACCGCCATCATCATGACCGTCAGCGACAGAACCCGTTTGCGGCCGATCCGGTCGGCCAGCGGCCCCAGGATGAGACCGCCGAGGGGCCGAACGAGGAAGGACACCGCGAACAGGCCGAACGTGGCGATGATCCCCATCGCTGAGGGCAGGCCGGAGAAGAAGACCTTGCTGATCGTGGCGGCCAGATAGCCGTAGACCCCGAAGTCGTACCACTCGGTGACGTTCCCGATGGCCGAGGCGGTGACGGCCCGCTTGACCGCGGCCCTGTCCGCGACGTTGACCTGACCGTCGTGCTCGGGCATCACCATCACTCCGGTTCGTGACCACCGGTGATCCCCGCGTCCCGGCTACCCGGGCCCCTGCGCGGAAAAACGGCTCGTCACCCGTGCGGCGGTTGTCCCTGACTCGCCTGTCCCTTGCCTTCATCCGGCCCCGCCGGATACCGCGGTGGTGGCGGCGGGGGAGTGGCACGGTGAAGTCCTGCCTCCCACGGCTGCTGGGGCGCCTGTTGTGCGGGGAAGCCGTAGCGCGGCGTCACGGGCTCCACGCGCTTGCCCGAGGGCAGCAGCGCCAGTGCCGCACCGGCGAGTGCGAGCACTGCCGCCGCGATGAGCAGCCACATGCCCGCGCTCAACCCGGCGTCGACGCCGACATCGGAGTCGCCTGCCGCGTCGCCCGTCGGCCGGAAGGTGTCGACCCAGCTCGCCGCCTGCATCCCCACTGTCCACACCGTGCCGGCGAGGAACGCGGCGGCGCCCGCGACGGACACCGCGCCGGCTCCGCGCCGTGCTCCGCCGCGTGCCGTGAACACCACGAGCGCCGCGGCGACCAGCAGGAGCAACGCGGCGAACACCAGCGGAACACCGTTGACCGCGACGCCGCCCTCCTGTGCGGGGGCGTCCGTGTCGAATCCCCACGCGGTGATGCCGATCGAGAGCTGCCGCGTGCCGCGCAGGCTCAGCTCACCGGAGAACAACGGAACGAACGAACCGGCGACGGTCAGCGCGGTGGCCAGCACACACAACGCCGCGACCAGCAACGACCGGCTTGGCGCCGATCCACCGGTCCCGCCCCGCGCATGGGCTGGGGCAGGGACGGGCTGGGCGTAGTGACCGAACTGGCCCGGTTGCCCGCCAGCTTGGCCGGGCGGAACCGGCTGACCCGGCGGACCTGGCCGACCCGCTTGTCCCGGTTGGGGGAAGGGCGGCTGCCCGGCTTCCCCCGGCGGTCCGGGCACGGGCTCTCCTGCTCCGGGCTGGCTGGAACGGCCGTCGGGCCCAGGTGTGGACATCGGCCCATTTTCTCAGCCCTCGGCGGGCTTCACCAGCGGCAGTCAGCCGGTCAGGCGGTTGCCCGACTCCGGGTCGAAGGTGTGTGCGGCGCCGGCGTCACGCAGCGTCACCCTGATGGTGTCGCCGAACGACGGCGTGTTGTGCACCTCGGTGCGCACGATGAACCGTTCGTGGTTGCCACCGACGTCGACCTGGCCGTACACGTACGCGTCGGAGCCGAGGACCTCGACCAGTTCGACCTTGAGTTCGAGCGCGGGCTCGCCGGGTTCGGCGGGCCGCAGCCCTTCCGGCCTGATTCCGACCGTGACCTCGCGCAGGCTCGCGTCCGCCTCCGCGAGCACGTCGCGCGCGATCGGCACCGTGAGCCCGTCCAGCTTCGCGCCGTCGGAGGTCAGCGGCACCGTGGTGAGGTTCATGGCGGGGGAGCCGATGAAACCGGCGACGAACACGTTGCCGGGTGTGTCGTAGAGCGCCCTCGGGGTGTCGCACTGCTGCAGCACGCCGTCCTTGAGCACGGCCACCCTGTGCCCCATGGTCATGGCTTCGATCTGGTCGTGCGTGACGTAGACCGTGGTCGTCGCGAGCCTGCTCTGCAACGCGGTGATGTTGGCCCGCGTCTCCACCCTGAGCTTGGCGTCCAGGTTGGACAGTGGTTCGTCCATGAGGAACACGGCGGGCTCCCTGACGATCGCGCGGCCCATCGCGACCCGCTGCCGCTGGCCACCGGAGAGCGCCTTCGGCTTCCGGTGCAGATAGTCGGTCAGGTCGAGCAGCTTCGCGGCTTCCTCGACGCGCGAGGCGATCTCGGTCTTGCTGATGCGCTTGATCTTGAGCGCGAATCCCATGTTCTCCGCGACCGTCATGTGCGGATAGAGGGCGTAGGACTGGAACACCATGGCGATGTCCCTGTTCTTCGGCGAGACGTCCGTGACGTCACGGCCACCGATGGTGATCGAGCCTTCGTCGACGTCCTCAAGACCGGCCAGCATGCGCAGTGCGGTGGACTTTCCCGAGCCGGAAGGGCCGACCAGCACGAGGAACTCGCCGTCGGCGATGTCGAGCGACAGTGTGTCGACGGCGCGCACCGGCGGGTTGCCCTGGTAGATGCGGGACGCTTCGCGGAACGCGACATCGGCCATGATGCGGGAGTCCTCTCCGTGCGATGCGAGCCCTCGCTCGCCGTGTGCACACTGTCTAGCCGACGTCGCTTGCCGGTGACTAGAGTTAGATAGTCCAATAGACGAACAAAATGGCCGAGGAGGAGCTGTGGAAGCGGACTCACCTGCCGGGCCGGTCCGCCAGCACGAGCACAACCTCGCGCTCGTGATGCGGCTTGCCGCCGCCACCGGGCCCTCATCGCGGGCGCGGCTCGCCGAGGCGAGCGGATTGACCAAATCCACAATCACCCAGCTCACCGGCGAACTCATCGAGGGTGGCCTGCTCAGGGAGATCGGAACCGGCAGGGTGAGCGGCCCGGGAAGGCCCGCGAACCTGCTCGTGCTCAACTCGCTGGGGCCCGCCGCCATCGGTCTCCAGGTCGAGGCCGACCACGTCGCGGGCTGTCTCATCGACCTCACCGGCAGGGTCAGGGACAGAGCCCTTCGCAAGGCAGACGATCTGCGTGCCGATCCGGCGAAAGCCGTCAAGGCTGCCGAACCGGTGCTGCGCCGCCTGCTCAACACGGCAAGCAGTACGGACAACGTCGTCGCGGGAGTCGCCGTGGGGCTTCCCGGAAGGGTCAGCGGGCAGCAGGATTCGGCCACCGTCTCATCGGCCGAACTCGGCTGGCAGGAGACCGGACTTTCCCGCCTGCTCGGCGCCCGGCTCGACGGGCTCGGCGGCGGCAGCATCCCGGTCACCGCGCACAACGGCAACCGGCTGGGGGCGCTCGCCGAGGAATGGTCCGGTGGTGCGGGCGGTGTCCCGCTCGTCTACGTCGGCGGCGAGTTCGGGCTGGGCGCCGGTGTGCTGAACGAGGGTGTTCCGCTTCGGGGAAACAACGGTGCGGCGGGAGAGATCGGGCACGTCAGGGTCAGGGCACGCGGCGAACGCTGCGCGTGCGGGCGAACGGGGTGTCTCGACACCGTCGCCGGGCAGCAGGCGATCCTGACCGCCGCCGGTACCGGGTCGGCCGCGGCTTCCCGGCTCGTCGGTGGCGCGGGTCCGCTTCCCGGACTGCTCGCGGCGGGAGACCGCGCCGCGATCGCCGCGGTGCGGCGCGCGGGAAAGGCGCTCGGAGAGGTGCTCGGCGGGCTCGTCCCCGCCGTCGATCCCGGACTGATCGTGCTCGGCGGGCGGCTCGCCGCACTGGGGGAATCACTGGTCGGCGCCGTCAGCGCCGCGCTCACGGAGCGAAGTCCCGCTCTGGCGACGGACATCGTGGTGCGGGTGTCCACGATGCCGCCCGACGTCGTCGCGAGAACCGCCGCGGCGACGGTGACCCGTGAGCTGATCGGATCGCCCGCTCGATGGCTCGCCGCGTGATGCGACGATGAACCGGTGAATCCTACGTTCGTGTTTGTCCACGGGTCCAACGGCAATTCCTTCTATTGGGCGCCCTTGCAGCGGGAACTCGCCCTCGCGGGGCATCGATCGCTGGCCGTCGACCTCCCCGGTCATGGTTACGCGGCGACCTTCCCCGCCGGGTACCAGTCGCCGCAGGACCCCGCGGCCCTGGCGACCACGCCCTCGGCGATGGCGGGGATCACGCTCGCGGAGACCACCGAGCACCTCGCCGGTGTCGTGCGCAGGGCAGGGGAGCACGGGCCCGTCATCGTGGTCGCCCACAGCAGGGGCGGATTCCCGCTGACCTCGCTGGGAAACAACTACCCCGAACTGATCGCGCGCATGGTCTACATCTCGGCGTGGTGCCCCGTCGATGTCGCCGGGGCCGAGTACAACGATGCGCCGGAGAACGCGGAATCATTGCTGCCGGAGGCATTCGGGGTCGTCGTGGCCGATCCCTCCTCGCTCGGGGCGATCAGGATGAACTGGCGGACCGCCGATCCCGCCCTGCTCGCCACCCTCAAGCGCACGATGCTGGAGGACGGGACCGACGAGGAGTTCCATGCCGTGCTCAACCTGCTTGAGCCTGACGAGATGTTCGATGTCGGCACGGAGACCGACCGGGCGAGGGCCGACACGTGGGGCCGCGTGCCGCGAACCTATATCCGGCTGACCGAGGACCGTTCCGTACCGGTTGCTCTCCAGGATCGCTTCATCAAGGAAGCCGACGCGCTCACCCCGGGCAACCCGTTCGACGTCCGGTCGCTGACCAGCAGTCACATGAGGTTCGTCGTGCATCCGGCCGAGGCCGCGGCCATGCTCTGCGAACTGGCCGGGTAACCAGGGCATTTGCCTCCGGGGCTCGCCCGGCGTAGAGGTTCGGGCATGGATGTGACGCGATCAACCACGCCGGTCATCGTCACCGCCTCGGCCGTGCACGCGCAGTACGGCGTGCCGGTCGAGGCGTTCGCCGTCGCGGGGGAGTGGATCGTCGCCGCGGGCGCGCTTGCCGAACTGCGGGAACGGTTTCCCCGCGCCGAGATCCACGATTTCGGCGGCGCCACCATCGTGCCCGGATTCAACGACGCCCACATCCATCTCGGCATGACGGCGGAAGACCTGCTGCACCTCGATCTGTCCGCGGCGTCGGTCGGTTCGTCCGAAGGCCTGCTGCGGAAGGTGGCTGCCGAGGCGGCGGGCAGCGGAAGCTGGGTCCGCGGAGCCAGGTACGACGACGCGAAGACCGGCCGGATCACCCGGGCTCAGCTCGACGCGGCGGCCGGTGACGTTCCCGTGATCATCACGCACATCGCGGCCCACTGGGGCGTTGCCAACAGCGCCGCCTTGCGCGCACTCGGCTACCGGGACGACAGCGTCGCACCGCCCGGCGGCCAACTCGGAAGAGCGGCGGACGGAACGCTCGACGGCAGGCTGATCGAAAGGGCATTACTCGACGTGCTTTACCCGGCGACGGGCCGGAGCGACTCCCCGATCATGCCGAGCACCCTCGACGACCGCCTCACCGGGCTGCGCAGGGCGGTGCGCCGCTGGCACGCGGCGGGACTGACGTCGGTCTGCGACGCGCTCGTCGCGCCGAGCGACCTGGAACTGCTGAGCGCGGCGCGCCGCTCGGGCGAACTGACCGTGCGCACGGGCATGCTGCTGGCCGTCGACCACTACCACAAGGCGAAAGCGCTGGGCATCGGAAGCGGTTTCGGTGACGACACACTGAAGATGATCGGAGTCAAGGGCTTTGTCGACGGCGCCATCGGCGGCAGAACCTGCCTGCTCTCCGAACCGTTCACCGGAACCGCCGATCACGGACTGCAGATCACCGGCACCGGCGAACTCGCCGAGCAGATCGCGGCCGTGCACGCCGACGGAAACACGATGGCCGTTCACGCCAACGGCGACGCCGCGATCCGGCTGCTGCTCGACTGTTTCGAGGAGGTGGCGAGGAAAAACCCCAAACCCGGGCCGCGGCACCGGATCGAGCACTGCAGTCTCGTCGACGACGAGATCGTCGCGCGGATCAAGGCGCTCGACGCGATCGCCGTCCCTTTCGCGGGCTATCCCGCCTACCACGGCGGTGCGCTGCGTTCCTGGTACGGCGACGAGCGGGTGGAACGGATGTTCGCCCACCGGACGCTGCTGGACGCGGGGATCACCGTCGCGGGCTCATCGGATTTCCCGTGCGGGCCTTATGAACCACTGCTCGGCATCCAGAGCATGGTCACCAGGATGGGCGCCGACGATGGGGTGGTCGTCGGCGCGAGCCAGCGCATCACCGCGAAAGAGGCGCTCATGGTCTACACCACTGGATCGGCCGCAGCCTGCGGAGACGAACATCGCAAAGGTCGGCTCGCGCCCGGTTTTCTCGCCGACTTCGTCGTGCTCGGTGACGATCCGCTCGCGGCCGAGCCGGAGCGGATCGCCGGGATACCCGTTTCGCACACATACGTGGGCGGGCGGCGGGTGTGGAGCGCGTGAGCGCGGTCAGCGAAGGGCGAACCGCAGGTTCGCGACCTTCCCCGCGCGCGTCACGCTGACCGGTTCCAGCTTGATGTGCCGTGCCACCGGGCCGAAAAGCCTGGTCCCCTCGCCGATCAGCACCGGTGCGATGTGGATGAGGACATCGTCGACGAGACCCGCGTCGAGACACTGCTGGACGACATTGGCGCCGAGGATGAGGACGTTGCCGCCCCCGGCGGCCGCGTGTGCCGTCGCGACCGCCTCGGCGACGGGGCAGTCGAGAAACCGGATGCTGGGGTCGGTCTCGTCGGCGGGTGGATTGTGCGTGAGCACGAACTGCGGCCCGCTCCACGCACCGCCGAAGGGCTCGTTCGTCTCCTCCGGTGCGCTGGTGTCACGGCCGACGTCGTAGCAGCGCCTGCCGCTCAGGATCGCTCCCGTCGTCGCGATGACGTCGTCGACCTCGGCGTTGGGCCCGGCGTAGTCGAAGATCCAGTCCATGCTGTGGTCAGGGCCCGCGATGAAGCCGTCGAGCGACATCGAGACATGTACCAGTGTTCTCCCCACCGTTGTCCTCCTCGGGATGCTTGCCGTCAGGAGGTTCGACTTCCCGGCGGCGGGAAACTCATCGGCGGTGGTCCGTGGGGGTCGTCACGGTGCACGCCACGGGATCAGGGCACGGGGTGTTCCTCGGTGAGCGTCTCGGGAGCTGAAAGGCGCCACGCCTCGTACACGAGTTCGCCGAGCTCATCGGCATCGATCTTCGCGAGCTGGACGACGACCCAGCCGAAGCTGCTTGTCGTGAACTGCACCTCGAACACCTCGGGCCGCTCGTAGACCAGCGCTTGTTGCTCCGACAACGTCTGCTTGAGACCGACCGTCCGCGTTTTCGGCCAGTGATAGCCGAACCGTTTGCCACGCACGCTGAACGAGGTGTACTCGGCTGACGCGGCACTCTCGACCTCGGCGAGGTCGTTCACGATTCGCAGGAACTGGTCTGCTCGCACTCCCATGCCGGACATTCTCGCCGACGGCACCGACAATCCCGCGATCACCGCCTGGCGTCGGCGCCTGAACGCGGATCTCGGCGTCCTGAGTGCGGATCTCGGCGTCCTGGACGGGGGACTCGCCGGTGGCGGGCAGGGTGCCCACCACCGGCGGGTACTCAGAACCGGACCGTGCGCAGGTAGCGGTACCCCCGTTTCGCGGTCAGCAGCGGCGAGACGGGCTGATCGTGCTCGACGACGTACTCCTTGGTGCGGGAGTACCGGCGCTCGCCGAAGATCCGGGGGAAGTCGATGGTTCCGTACCCGAGATCGGCGAACGAGCCGTCGACCGCCCTGTCCTTGACGTGCAGCACCGGGAACCGGCCGGGAGCGCGCCGGAAGTAGGCCACCGGGTCGTAGCCCGCGTGCACGATCCAGTACAGGTCCAGCTCGAAGCCCACGTATCGCGGATCGGTGTCGTCGAGCAGGATGTCGTAGAGCACCTCACCGCCGACGGTATCGAAATCGAATCCGTGGTTGTGGTAAAGGAACTCCAGCCCCGCCGCCCTTGCCGCCTCACCGGCGACATTGAACTCCGAGGCCACCTGGCGGTAGCCCGCCGGGTTCTGCAACGACCCCGGCAGGGACGGCACCACGACGTATTCGACGCCGAGCACGTGCGCGTCGTCCAGCTCCCGCTGCCAGTCGCCCCTGATGGCGTCGAGGCTCAGGTGGGTGAGAACCGCGCGCAGCCCCGCCCTGTCGAGCATGGCACGAAACTCCGTGGGGGAGTGCCCGTAGAGGCCGCTCACCCCGACCGTCGCGTAACCCATCCGCCCGAGCGCGTCGAGTGTGCCCTGCGGGTCCTCCGTCATCAGTGACCGGACCGTGTAGAGCTGGATGCCGATGTGGCCGGGAGGGACCACCCGCCGCGAGGGAGCCCCCACGGCGCCCATGGCCGGGCCCGCCGAGGCGAGCGCCCCCGCTCCCGCGATGGCGGCGCCTCCCGCGAGCTGGAGGAAACCGCGCCTGGTCGCTCTCATTGCTGCACGCCCTTTCCGTTGAATTGCAGCACATCCATCGAAAGCAGGTCGTCCTTCTCCGGTGTCCACTCCGGATTGACGAACACCGCGTAGAGCGTGAAGCTCCGGCCGGGATCGGTCAGCTCGACGGTGGAATCCACGAGGTTGTCCCAGCCGCCGGTGTTGCCGACTTCCGTGGAGCCGAGCAGTTCGCCGTCGGGGCCGTCGGCCCTGAACTCGATCACGCCACCGAGACCGCCCGAACTCGCCGTCACCGTCACGGAGTCGATGCCGGTGAGGTTGAGCGGATCGTAGGCGACCCAGTCGCCGTGCTCGATCTCGCCAAGGCGTTTTCCCGCCGAGGCGCCAGGCCGGTCGAGTACCTCGACGCCTTCGGCCTGCTCGAAGTGCTCGGCCTCCTTGTGCTTCGGTTCCAGCGTGAGGTGTGCCGAGCCGGTGAGGCCGGGAACGCCCGGCGCGCCCTTGTCGGTGTACTGCGCGCTCAGTGCCGCGTAGAGGTTCTGTCCCGGCCCGTGGCTGTCACCGGTGTCGGTCTTGATTTCGCCGGTGCATCCGGTGACGTTGTCCATCGGGTGCAGGTGGTCGTCGTGCCCGAGCTGGGACTGCACGACGACTTCCGAGCAGTCGATCTCGCCGTCCTCCGGATCCTCGACGTGGACGACGAACGGGATCGAGGCGCCCCAGTCGAACATGCCACCGTGTGGTGGCAGTTCGATCGTGACCTCGGGCCGGGTGTTGCCCGCCGTGATGACCGAGGCGGCGACGGCGGTGAGTTCGCTCGTCGTGCTGGTCACGGTGAGCCTGGTCCGGTACTGGCCCGGTTCGGTGAACGTGTGTACGGGGCTGGCTTCCGTGGAGTCGACGGTGCCGTCACCGTCGAAGTCCCACGCATAGGTGACGGGCTCGCCATCGCCACCCGCCGATCCCTCGCTGGAGAACTCCACCGTCAATGGCGCGGGCCCGGAATCGGCCGAAGCGCCGATCACCGCGCTGGGGACCCTGCCTTCGGCGACATAGTCGACGCGGTAGATGCCCGCGCCCTCGTTGCTGCCGCCTCGGCCGGTGCCGCTGCCCTCACCGAAGTCGATGACGTACAGGGAACCGTCCGGCCCGAACTCCGCTTCGAACGGCTGAGTCCATGACATGTCGTCGAATATGCCGTTGATCGAGAGCAGGTCACCGGCCCGCGCGGGATCGAACCGGGGATCGGTGAAGCTCTGATCGTTCTCCTGGACCGACATCGTCTTGAACCACTGCCGCGTCAGTTCGAAGGCGAACCACTTGCCGTCGAAGTACTCGGGGAACTTGGTGACGAGCGGGTTGGCCGGGTCGTAGCGGTAGACGGGACCGGCCATCGGGCCGCCGCCACCGGTGCCGAGTTCGGGGAACTCGGCCGAAGCGGAGTAGGCGTAGGGAACCCACGCGGGCTGTGCGGGGGGAAGCTCGCGAAGACCCGTGTTGTTCGGCGAGTCGTTCACCGGCGCGGCGCAATCGAACTCGGGACCGGACTCACCGGTGGCGAAATCGTAGTCCCTGAACGGGATGTTGTCGCCGACGCAGTAGGGCCAGCCGTGGTTTCCCGCCTCGGTGACGCGAAGGAACTCGACCGTCCCTTCCGGACCTCGTTCCGGGTCCTCCTGTCGCGCGTCAGGTCCGTAGTCGCCGATGAGCAGCGCTCCCGTCGGCGAGTCGACGGTGATCCGGAACGGATTGCGCAACCCCATGACGTAGATCTCCGGCCTCGTTCCCTCGGTGCCCTCCGCGAAGAGGTTGCCTTCGGGAATCGTGTACCCGCCGCCGGGTTGGGGGGTGATCCGCAGGACCTTGCCGCGGAGGTCGTTGGTGTTGGCGCTCGTACCCTGCGCGTCCCACGCCCGCCGTCCCTCGCGTTCGTCGATCGGGCTGAACCCGTCGGAGGCGAAGGGATCGGTGTTGTCACCGGTGGCGATATACAGATCACCACCGTCGTCGATGGCGATCGAGCCCGCCATGTGCGAGTTCGCCCTCCCCTCGCCACGGAAGGTGGGGATCTCCAGTAGTCGCTGCTCACTGGCCTCGTCGACGGTGTTGTCGTCGGAAACCGTGAACCGGGAGACGTTGAGCTGAGCCTCCTCCTTGTCCGAGTACATGAGGTACAGCCACTGGTTGTCGGCGAAGCCGGGATCGAGGGTGAGCCCGAGCAGGCCGTCGGACTGACTCGTCATCTCGGACGAGTAGGCGAAGTCGAGTGCCGTGGTGGTTTCCAGCGTTTCCTGGTCGACGACCTTCAGCGCGCCCGTGCGCTGGATGTAGAAAACCCTGCGGTCTTCGGCCACCGCGAGTTCGAACGGATCGGCCAGTCCCTCGGTGACGAGCGGGATTCGCTGGAAGTTTCCGGTCTGGGTCGCGGAGCAGTCACCGGGAACGGCGCCGGCGGCCCAGTTGATCCCGCCGAGCAGATGCGTCCTGAAGAGCGGGTCGGAGAAGGTCTCCTTGTCGTGCCCTCCCGCCGTGAACCACGACCGGCCGCCCTCGTAGTTCTGGCACCACGACCACGGGTGATCGACGCCTTGGTCGAGGCCGGTGACACCGTCCCTGACCTTGATCTGGGCCAGCGTGTGCACCTTGCCCGTCGGGTTGATCCGCCAGTTGTACCATTCCTCGCGGTGCTCCCACAGCTCAGGAAGATCCTTTGTGGATGGATGGGCCCTGTCGAGCACCTTGATCCTGCCGACCTGCGGATCGGGGTGATTGTCGAAGATCGCACCGACGAGTCCCTCGTACCACGGCCAGTCGCGTTCGCTCGCCGAAGCGGCGTGGATGCCGATGAAGCCTCCGCCGCCCTCGACGAACCGCTGGAACGCCGCCCGCTGATCCTCGTCGAGCAGATCCCCGGATTCCGGAGTGGAATTGGTGTTGTTGAAGACGATGGCGTCGAACCGCGCCAGATTGCGGTCGGTGAAGGACTTCGCGTCGTCGGTGGCCGTCACGGTGAACCCGTTCTTGGCGCCGAGGTCGCGGATGGCTTTGATGCCTGCCTTGATCGAGTCGTGTTCGAAGTTGGTGACCTTGGAAAAGACAAGGAGGTTGAACGCGGGTTTCGCCGCCGAGGCCGGCAATGCGGCCGCCAGTCCGGCGATCAATACGGCCACCAGTGCGGCGGCCATTTTTCGCGAGAAGGACACGGGACTCCTCTCCACGGTGAGAGTTGCTGCGAGCGGCAGCGGGCAACGTCGCCGGATTCGTGCCCGCCCCTCAGGCTGCTCGGTCGTCGCGTGAAAGCGCTTTCTTGATGGCGTATACCACGCTACTTCGCCGTGTCGTCAAGTCAATACGGCATTCGGAGGAGCAGGCGATGGCGAAGATCGCGAGGAGTGGCGATCATCCGGCTCCGGGAAAACGCCGTGTCACCGGTGTGCCACCCGAGTGCCACCTTGCGCAGGCAGGATCGCGCACGCGCCGGTGTGGCCGATCGCCACGGTATTCCGGCGCGGTACGAGCGAGCTGAGGAACGGATGACATATCGAAACGGGCCCCCGGGTGGTCCACAGTGGAACGCGCCGCATGGGGGTCGGCACGTACCGCCCGCCCAGCCAGGGCAGGGCTTTCCCGTTCCGGGGTCGCCTCAGGCCTACGGACCCGTGCCGGGAGGGCACGGGGGCCCGGGGAAACCGAAGCGGGGGAAGGTGATCGCGTTGTCCGCGATCGCGGTCGCCGTCGTCGCGGCCATCACCGTGACCGCTGTCGTCCTGATCGGCGGCGACGAGTCCGGGGGGAACGCCGCGGGGGAGACCGGGCAGCCGCAAGGGGAGTCCAGTATTCCCGCCTACGAACCGGAGAACCCGGCCGAGGCGCACAGCACGGCCGAATGGGACCAGCCGCTGCCGTTGCCCGTCGACGCCGAGTGCGGATGGACCGACGACGCGATGCCGGACATGGAACGGCTGGGCTTCGCCCGCGCCGGGGTGTCGGGAACGGGTTGCCAGTTCATCAAGGACGACGAGAACACCGTCGTGCAGGTTCGGACGTACCAGCCGTACAATGCGGTCTCGCAGGACTCGCAACTGATGGAGCCGGTCGAGGTGGCCGGGCTGACCGGGCGCAAGTACGACTTCGGCTACTCGGAGGACAGTACTCATTGCAGCGTCGAACTGGATGTGCGGTCGCTGGGTTCGCTTGCCGTCGACGGCTACGCCAGGGACGACGGCGGTGACCGCGACGCGCACTGCGACATGGCCCTTTCCGCTGCCGAGGCACTCGCGGCGAGGTACGTACCGCTCGCAGGTGGCACGCCGCACCCGGATGCTCCGGAAGGACCACCCGAAGACCTGCTCGCCCAAGGCACGGCCTGCGATGTCATCGGCACGTCTCCCGTCTACTTCGGCATCTCCTCGGAGGGCGGGCGGCAGGAGACCGACGACCGCGGCGAACTGTGCCGCTTCGAGGAAGGCGGCCTGAGTCTCGACGCGCTCGTCACCGCCGAGCCCGCCGGGCTCGCGGGCCTGCCCGCGAAGGAGGGTACGACGGTGACCGAGGCGTCACTGGGCTCGCTGCCGCTGCGCACGGAGCAGACCCCTGACCGGTGTGTGGTTTCCGCGGAATTCGGCAACGGCCAGGTGCTCTCGGTCGACCTCGGCTCGGCCGAAGGTGAGGCGGATCCCGCGACGTGCTTCGTGGGCAGGGTGGTGCTCGCCGAGACCGCGCTGACGGGGCTCGGTGCTCTGTGAACCGCCGGGTGAAAGCGGAACCTCCCGCCCGCTAGGCTCGTCGCCGGTGGCAGGCGCGGACCACCACCGACGGCGGCGGGCTGGGGGCGGAGTGATCTGGACATGGCGGCTGCTGGCGCCGCTGATCTCACTCCTGATCATCGTGCTCGCCGTGCGGGAGGCACCCTCGGCGTTCGCGGCGAGTTTCGGTTCCGGCATCCGGGGTGAGTTCACGGCGACGAGAGTCGTGAGCGCGGCCCGGGGTTCGTCCATGTACTACGGCGACTTCGTACCCTCGGACGGCTCGCCGGAGCGCCGCGACATCGCACTCGTGCCCGGTGGCGGGGTCGATGGCGTCGGCGAGACCATCGACGCGGTGGACACCGGCAACCCGCGCGGCGTGTACCCGGCCAGCGGCTCCGTCGACTGGGTGTGGATCTCGCTCCTCGGAGGAGCCGCCGCCGTGGTGCTGATCGCGTGGTTCGTCAGCGTCGTCTCGGCGGTGCGTGCCAGGGTGACTCGCGCGTAACGCGGGCGGCATCGCGTCTTCCCTGTACGGGGGAGCGCTGTTAACGTCGAGACGAGAATTCGTTTCAGTTTCGTGCGGGAAGGTACCAATGACCGCTACCGCTGCCGACGAACTGCCGCGCGGAGTACCGCCGTCCATGGTCGAGCGCATCACGCTGATCCTCGACGCGTTTCCCTCCGCGATCACCAGGCTCACCCTGGAGGACATCACCAGGATCACCGGGCTGCCCCGGTCCAGCGCGCACCGCATTCTCGACCAGCTCGTCCGGCTGCGATGGCTTGAGCACGGCAGCACCGGGTACGGGCTCGGCAGCAGGGCCGTCGGGCTCGGCGGCAGCGACCGGACGCACGCGGCGATCCGGCACGCCGCCGCGCCGTTGCTGCACGAACTGGCCCTGCGCACGGGCATGGTCGTGCACCTCGCTGTACGCAGCGGAGCCGAGGTCGTCTATCTCGACAAGGTAGGTGGCCGGTTCGCGTCCGTCGTGCCGTCGCGGGTGGGTGCTTCGGCACCAGGTCATTGCACGGCGCTGGGAAAGGCCATGCTTGCCTGGCTGGAGCCCGAAGCGGTCGACGGTCTCTACCCGCGAACGCTGGGAAGGCGCACCGAGCGCACCATCGGCAGCCTCGGCCTCTTCCACAGGGAGCTGGACCGGGTTCGCAGGCGCGGTGGTCTCGCCTTCGAACGTGGCGAATGTTTTCCCCGCATCGCCTGCGTCGCGACGGCGGTCCGGGGCCCCGACGGCCCGGTGGCGAGTATCTCGCTGGTCGGTACCGACACGACGCCGCTGGAGCGGGTCGCCCCGCTCGCGATCGACGCGGCTCGCAGGGTGTCCGGCGCACTGCTGCCCGAATCGGCTCCCGGTCAGCGGTAGGCCGCACCACTGAGCGGGACGCTCCCGTGCTCTTCGGGCGCGAGAACTCTAGCGTCCGCGTGACGAAAACCCGGCAGGCCAACGGGTGAGGAGGCGCGCGCATGCGGCAATGGACCTGGGACTGCGACGTTCTGGTGATCGGTTCGGGTGGCGGCGCCCTCACCGGGGCGTTCACGGCGGCGAGAGCGGGACTGTCCGTCGTCGTCGCCGAGGCGACCGATCTTGTCGGCGGTACGACGGCGTATTCGGGCGGCGGCATGTGGTTCCCGTGCAATGCCGTTCTGCGCCGTGCGGGTGACGACGACACGATCGAGGCCGCGAGGACCTACTACCGGGCCGTCGTCGGCGACCGGACGCCACGGCCCCTGCAGGACGCGTTCCTCGACAACGGCGCGGCACTCGTCGACCACCTCGAATCCGACGAGGCTCTGGCGTTCCGGGTGCTGCCGTGGCCCGACTACTACGGCTCGGCGCCCATGGCCAGGGCGGGAGGACGGCACATCATTCCCGAACCCGTGGGCGCGGCCGGCCTCGGCGCGATGCGTGAGCTGATCAGGAGGCCGCTGCCGGTGGAACGGCGCGGCGAACCACTGCCCTCCACGTTGTCCGGCGGGCAGGCGCTGATCGGAAGGCTGTTGCTCGCGCTGTCCCGGCGGCGGAACGTGACGATGCGTACCGGGTTCCGTTGTGACGAGCTGATCGTCGAGAAAGGTGCCGTCGTCGGCGCGGCCGGAACACGGGAAGGCGTAAGGGAAACCGTGCGGGCCCGGCGGGGCGTGCTGATCGCGGCGGGCGGCTTCGAACGCGATCCGGCGCTGCGCGAACGGTTCGGAGTGCCGGGAAGGGCCGCCGACAGCATGGGAGCTCCCGGCAACACGGGCGCGATGCTGGAGGCGGCGCTGGCGATCGGGGCGGCCACCGATCTGACCGAGCAGGCGTGGTGGGCGCCGGGGATCACTCACCCCGACGGCACCTCGACGTTCTCACTGTGGTTCACGGGAGGAATTTTCGTCGGAGACGACGGAAACCGGTTCACCAACGAGTCGTGGCCCTACGACCGGATCGGAAGGGACATCATCAGGGACCTGGCGGCGGGGACCCTGCGCCTTCCGTTCTGGCTGGTTTACGACGACAGGGACGGCGAGGTGCCTCCCGTGCACTCGACAAGCGTCCCCATGGTGGATTCGCGGCACTACGTGGAGGCCGGGCTGCGGCACAGCGCGGATTCGCTCGCTGGGCTGGCTTCGCTCATCGGCGTTCCTCCCCGCAACCTGGAACGTACGGTCGCCAGGTTCAACACGATGGCCGCGAGCGGGAAGGACCTTGACTTCGGGAGGGGAACCGAGCCCTACGACAACGCCTTCGCCGGGGACGGTTCGCCGCTCGTGCCGATCGAGCGGGCCCCTTTTCACGCGAGCGCGTTCGGGTTGTCGGATCTCGGAACGAAAGGCGGCCTGCGCACGGACGAGTCCGCGAGGGTGCTCGGCACCGAAGGGGCCGTGATTCCGGGCCTGTACGCGGCGGGGAATTCGATGGCCGCCGTGAGCGGCGAGACCTATCCCGCCGGAGGCAACCCCATCGGTTCCAGCATGGTGTTCGCGTTTCTCGCCGCGAACGACATGGCGCGCGACCCCGGATAGTGCCCTGCGGCGTCACCGGTCGCGGGGCAGCAGGCGCCGGAATGCCGCCTGCGCACCCAGTACCAGTTTCGCCCTGTCCGCTCCGCTACGGGCTTCGGCGGCCGCCTCGTTGCCGCCCGCGATCCACACCGGTCCGTCGGCGAGGCGGGCGAGCCCCTCGCGGGCGACGTCGCCCGGTTCGGCGACGGTGAGCCCTGGCAGGCCGAAGTCGAGGCCGGCGCGTTCCATCGCGGGCGTGCGGGTCACGCCGAGCACGAGTTCCAGTACGTGCACGCCGTGTTCGCGCAGCTCCAGCCACAAGCCCTCGGCGAACACCCTGGTGAACGCCTTCGCGGCGTTGTAGACGGTGACGTGCGCCTGTCCGAGGTAGCCCGCGAGCGAGCCGACGAGCAGGATGCCGCCTCGGCCGCGCCGCTTGAGCGCCGCGCCGTAGTGGTGGGCGAGCGCGAGCCGTGCGGTGATGTTGAGGTGAACGACCCGCTGGAACGCGGCGAGGTCGCCGGAGACGAATTCGTGGCCGTAGCTGTTGGCGCCCGCGTTGACAACGAGCAGGCCGATGTCGAGGCCGTCGGTGACGGCCCTCAGCTCGGCCGGCACGCCGCGGGGGGCGCCATGGCCGCCGACCCCTGCCAGCAGGTCGAGTTCGGCGGTGCGGACCTCGACGCCGTGCCGCATGGCCGTTCGCGCCGTGCGGGCCAGCGCTTGCGGTGTGCGCGCGACGAGCACGAGGTTGATTCCCGATGCGGCGAGTTCTTCCGCGAAGGCTGCGCCGACGCCTTCGGATCCGCCAGCGATGACGGCCCACGGACCGTATCGTCCACTGTCGATCGTCATGCCGGTAAGGCTGCCGCCCGCACGGTCCCTGTGGTGGCGGCGTCTCGCTCAGCGGTAAGCGCGCTCGCTTCCGCGTCGTGACCGGTAGGGTTGGGACCCGATGCCACGAATCGGCGAGGTACGAGCGCCGGCGGAACCGAATTCGCCGACGCAGCAGGCTCGTTTCCGGCGGATCCTGCGCGCGGCGGGAAGACTGGGCGGCGAGTACGAGCTGGATCACGTGCAAATGCAGGAGGTCGCGAAGGAGGCGGGCGTCGCGATCGCGACGTTGTACCGCTACTTTCCTTCCAAGACGGAGTTGTTCACCGCCGTCATGGGTGACCAGCTCGACCGGCTCGCCGAGGACACGCCGACCACACTGTCTACATCGGACAGCGGTGAGGCTTCACGGGAGGCCGTCGTGGCCTTGCTCGTCGAGGCGGGCAGGCGGCTGCTGGCGAGGCCGCTGCTGGCGAGAGCCATGATCCAGTCGAACAACGCGGCACACGCGGGAACGAGTGCCGAAGCCGACCGCAACGACGAGAAGCTCAGGCGGATCGTGTTGCGCGCGCTCGGCATCGGGGAACCGGCGAGCGAGGACGTGCGGATCGTGCGGTTGCTCGTGCATTGCTGGCACGGCTCGCTGATGCGGTGTCTCAACGGGAGGATGGAACCGTCCGAGATGGAGTCGGATGTCCGCGTGGCCTGCCGCATGCTGCTGCCCTCGGGACGAGACTCCTCCCGGTAGCGGAGGTCAGCGGAGTACCGCGTCGCGGATGACCTTGCCGGTCGCGTTGCGTGGCAGCGGCGTGCTCGTGAGCCGCCAGACGGAGGGCACCTTGTAGTACGCGAGGTTCGCCGAGGTGAAGTCGTGGAGTTGCCGCTCGGTCACCTCGCCGGTGCCCTCGCGGGTCACGACGACGGCGACGACCCGCTGACCGTAGTCGGGGTCGTCGGCGCCGAGCACGACGCATTCCCGCACCCCGGGATGTTCGGCGATGACAGCCTCGACCTCGGCGGGGTAGACGTTCTCGCCGCCCCTGATGATCAGATCCGATCGCCGGGCCGTCAGGCGCAGCCTGCCCCCGGACAGGACGCCGATGTCGCCGGTGCGCAACCACCTGGCCTCGTCCAGTGCCGCCGCCGTGGCGGGTTCGTCGTTCCAGTAGCCGAGCATCACGTACTGGCCGCTGACGCAGATCTCGCCCTCGGTGTCGTCGGGAAGGCGCCTGCCGTGCTCGTCCCTGATCTCCAGTTCCACCCCGATGACGGGACGGCCCAGTGTTCCGGGTGATTCGGCGAGATCGCGTGGCGAGGCGACCGAGACACCGGTGCTCGATTCGGTGAGCCCATAGCTGTCGACGAGGGTCGTGGCCACCGAGGGCAACGCGGCGCGGAGCCGGTCCTTGAAGCGCGCCGAGGACGGAGCCGAGGCGAGCGCGAACGACGTCAGTGAGGACAGGTCGTAGCCGGTGAGGTTCCCGTGCCGTTCGCCGTGTTCGAGGACCCGCGCGGCCATCGTCGGAACGGCGCCCCAGTTGGTGACCCGCTCCTGTTCGATCAACCGCAGCACGGCGCCCGCGTCGAAGGCGCCACGGTGCAGCACTACGGTGCTCCCGGTCGCCAGGCGTGGAACGGCGAGGTTGTGCAGGCTCGCGATGTGGAAAAGCGGCGAGGTCAGCAGGTACCGCCGCGCGGCCGACGACCCGCCTGCCGCAGCGGTCGCGATGGCGTCGTTGAAGCGGTGGTACTCGATCACCGCGCACAGGTTGCGGTGCGAATGCACGACACCCTTCGGAGTTCCGGAGGTACCGCTGGTGTAGAGGATGGTTGCCGGATCGTCCTCCGCGATGTCGCACGCGGGCAGTGGTGCACCGGTGTGCGCGGCCACGAGCCCGGGCAGGTCCCCTTCGATGCCGAGAACCGGAATTCCGGCTGCCTGCTCGCCGCAGCCCGCGGCACGCTCCTCGTCGGCCAGTACGAGTGAGGGGGTGCAGTGCCGCAGCGCGAAGCCGATCTCGCGCGGGGACCACCACGCGTTGAACCCGGTCGCGATGGCGCCGACCGAGACGGTGGCCCAGAACGCGATGATCCACTCAGGACAGTTCTTCGCGACGATGGCGACCCTGTCGCCCTTGCCGATGCCGTAGTCCTCGCGCAGCGCCGTGGCGAGAGCGGCGACCGTGGCCGCGTGCTCGGCGAATCCGATGCGGCGAGTGCCGGTGACGAGATAGTCGGCTCCGGTCACGGTGCCGGAGGCGGCGAGTACCTCGGCGAGCGAGCGGGCCCTGTTCCTGAACACCGGCGTCGGCACGCCGAGCACGCGTTCCTCGACGAGTTCGAACGCCCCGCCGGGGCCGGTGAGCGCGGCGGTGACATCGGCGAGATCGGGGCCGGTGTGCGTACTCATGAGAGTCCTCCCGTGCGCGGTCGGCGTTCTCCCGTGATACGTATCCCCGCGCGGCGCCGCCACACCGCCTCCCGGTCAGCAGGATCGGAGCTGTGCCGGGAACGGGAAGCCGGACACGATGGTCGCCGATGTGCACCGTGGGAACGGAGAACTCGTGACCAGCAACCGGCACCCCGACGTCCTCCGGCCGGCGAAGCTCGGTCCGGTGACGTTGCGCAACCGGGTGATCAAGTCGGCGACCTACGAGGGGCTCGCGAAACGCGGCATGGTGACGCGCGAGCTGATCGACTTCCATGTCAGGCCCTCGGCGGGAGGTGTTGGAATGACCACGGTCGCCTACTGTGCCGTCTCACCCGAGGGCCGAACGCACCGCGACCAGATCGTGTGGGCCGCCGAGGCCGTCCCGGGATTACGAGCGCTGACCGACGCCGTACACGCGGAGGGGGCCGCGGTGTCCGCCCAGATCGGGCACGCCGGTCCTGTCGCCAACGCCAAGGCCAACGGGCTGCCCTCGCTCGCGCCGAACGCACGGTTTCACGCGACGTCCATGAGCATCGCCAGAAAGGCGAGTGCCGCCGATCTGCGCGCCGTGGTGGCCGCGCACGCCAGGGCGGCCCGGATGGCGATCGAGACCGGGTTCGACGCCGTCGAGGTCCACATCGGACACAACTACCTCGCGAGTTCCTTTCTCAGTCCCCGGCTCAACCGGCGCAAGGACGGCTACGGGGGCAGCCTCGGCAACAGGGCGCGGCTGGCGAGGGAGATCCTGCGCGCGGTGCGTGAGGCCGCGGGAGACAAGATCGCCGTGCTCGCCAAACTGAACATGGACGACGGTGTTCCCGGCGGGTTCTGGCTCGACGAGGCCGTCACGGTGGCGCGATGGCTGGAGAGCGACGGCACGGTCGACGCGCTGGAACTGACCGCGGGCAGTTCGCTGGAGAACCCGCTGTACCTGTTTCGAGGCGACGTGCCGATGAGGGAGTTCGCCGCCGCGATGCCGCCGCCGGTCAGACTCGGAGTACGGCTGGCGGGGAGGCTGTTGCTGCGCGAGTACCCGTATCACGACGCCTACCTGCTGGAGAGTGCGCGGCAGGTGAGGGCGGCGGTCACGATGCCGCTGGTGTTGCTCGGCGGAGTGACCGGCAAGGCGACCATGGACCTGGCGATGGCGGAGGGGTTCCAGTTCGTCGCGATGGGCAGGGCGCTGCTGCGGGAACCCGACCTGATCGCCAAGATCGAGCGCGACGCGGGAACCCGGTCGCTGTGCGTGCACTGCAACAAATGCATGCCGACGATCTACGACCGTTCCGGCACGCGCTGCGTGCTCGTGCCCCGCGCTGAGTGACTCCCTGGCGAGAGCGGTACCATTTCAGATGTTCACGTCATTTCGATGGTGAGGGCATTCTGAGTTCCCGTCCGGGGAAGGGGCAGGTCATGGCGACGCGGCATCTGTACGTGGTGAGGCACGGGGCGGCCGATCCGTTCGGCGAGCTGACCGAGGCGGGGGAGCGGCAAACCGAACTGCTCGCGGGGCGGCTCGCGGCCCTGCCCGTGGATGCCGTGTGGCATTCCCCGCTGTCGCGGGCGGTGGCCTCCGCCGGGATCATCGGCAGGCGGCTCGCGGGAGTCCCCGTACGCGAGGCCGCCGAGCTGATCGATCACGTGCCGTTCGTGCCGGCCGATCCGCCGCCCGCGTGGCGTGGCTTCTTCGACGGGTACGACAGGGAGGAAGCCGCCTCCGGTGCCGCCCGCGCCGCCTCCTTGCTCGAACGGTTCGCCCTGCCCGCTGCAAGCGAGACGCACGAGGTTCTTGTCACGCACGCGTATCCGGTGGCGTGGCTGGTGCGCGATGCCCTCGGTGCCCCCGCTGATCGCTGGATGGGACTGAGCTGCGGGAACACCGCGCTCACCGCGATCGACTATTACGACGGGGCGGCGCCGAACTTGTTGCTGTACAACGACATGGGGCACCTGCCCGCCGAACTGCGGTGGACCGGGTTCGGGGCCGGAACGCGCCCCTGAGCCCGCCGTGCCGCGTTCAGCCCCCGCTCGCGCGGATCTTCGTCCTTGCCGCTTCGAGCCGCCCGGCGTCGTCGCGGCGGGAGCGGTCTCCCGAGACGTCGTCGGCCCATTCGAGCAACCGGTTCGGATACGCGTCGGCGGCGCCGGTGACGACGGGAGCGCGACCGAGCGCGATCCGGCCGGTGCCACCGTCCACGGTCACGATCGTGCCTTCCTGGATCGAGCGGCCCGCGACCGTGATCGCGCCGTGCGTGTCGTCGACGACGAGGCCGGAAATGCCGACGACGGCGGGCTTTCCCAGCGACCGCGCCACGACGGCGGCGTGACTTGCCGCCCCGCCCGTGGCCGTGATGATGCCCGCCGCGGCGGCAAGTCCGCTCATGTCGTGCGGCGAGGTTTCGGGGCGCGCGAGGATCACCTCGGCGCCCGCGGACATCCGCACGGCCGCCTCGGTCGTCGTCGCGATCATGCCCGTGGCCACGCCGGGGCTCGCCCCCGCCCCGGAAGCGAGAACGTCGGCCGTGGGCGCGATGCGAGGCGTGCGGGCGAGGTCGAGGTGCCGTGGTGAGACCCGCAGCAGCGCCTCGGAGCGCGTGATGAGTCGCTCGTCGGCGAAGTCGACGGCGTCCCGTATCGCGGCCGCGCCGGTGAGCTGGGCCCTCCTTGTTTGCAGCAGCGACAGTTCGCCAGTCTGATAGGTGAATTCCACGTAGGCCGCTTCGCGGTAACTCGCCTCGACGCGGCGTAGCGCCTCGAGTAGTTCCGACCACACGGCAGGCTCGCGTCGCGCCAGGCAGGCCAAGGGAAGCGGTGTCGTGCCGCCGGACACGACGTCGTCGCCCTGTGCGCCGAAGAGCACGTCGCCGGAGGGTGTGTTCTCCCCTGTCCCGGGGTCGCGGCTGAAGGCGACGCCGGTGCCGCTGTGTTCATCGCGGTTGCCGAACACCATGGCCTGCACGACCACGGCAGTGCCGAGGTCGTCGGCGATGCCGTGGAGTTCACGGTAGGTGCGGGCACGAGGCGTGTTCCACGACGCGAAGACGGCTTCGATCGCCAGTTCCAGCTGGCGGGCCGCGTCGTCGGGTACCGGGCGGTCCCAGCGGGTTTCGATGTCGTTCGTGGCCGAGGCGAAGGTGGCCAGGAACCGCCGCCGCGAGTCGAGGGCGAAGCGGCTGTCGCCCGTCTCGGCGGCCAGCGCGGCGGTGGCCTCGGTGGTGAGGCCGAGGCCGAGCACGGTGTTCATCATGCCGGGCATCGACACGCTCGCGCCGGACCTGACCGAAACGGCGAGCGGCGGTGTCCCGCCGAGGCTCCGGCCGGTCGCTGCCTCAAGTCCGGCGACGGCGGTCCGGAGTTCGCGGGCGAACCCGGAGGGAAACCGTCCTCCGGCGAGAAACGCGCGGCAGGCCCGCGTGGTGACGACGAACCCCGGCGGGACGGGCAGGCCCAATCGCTGGAGCAGCATCAGGCCGTGCGCCTTGGCGCCGACGAGTTCCGCGGAATCGGTACTCAAGGGACTGAGGGGCCGGACGAGGTTCATCGCGGGATTCCCAGTGTGGCCAGGAGATCTTCGTGCAGTTCGGCCCAGACCGTGTGATAGGCGGCCGTGTCGTCGGCGATGTATTCCAGTTCGCCGACGCGAGCGCGGCCGAGAGCGCCGGCGAGCCGGGGCCGGTACCGGCCGAAACGGGGCAAGGCCGCCTCCAGCGCCGAGAGGACCGGGCCCGCCCGCCGGTGGAGGTCGGCGAAGCGGGCGAGAACCCGCTCGTCGTAGCCGGAGTCGTCGTGGTCGTTGACCGTCGGCACCCCGTCGACCGGCCGCAGCTGCCACGCCGTGCACAGCTCCAGCAGTTCGGGGTTGAGCACGAGGAAGCGCTCGTAGGCCGCCGTCACCTCGGCGCGTGTCCCCGCCGAGTCCAGCTCCTCGGTGATCCGCGCGGCATCGGCGGCCTTGCCCGCGCTGGTCAGTCCCCACGCTCCGAACTCACGGGTCACGAGTCCCTCCGAGGCGAGATCGATGAGTACTGATTCGGCCTCGAATTCGGCGAGGCCGGTCGCCAGAACGACGCGGGCGGTGCCGGAGTAACCGCCACAACGCAGGGCATGCAGCACCGGCAGCTGGTTCTCGACGAGGGTCATGCCGAAGCTCCGCGAGACCGGGTGGCGAGGCGTGCGATCGCGCGGCCGTGCTCGACGTGCCCCGCTCGCGCCCGCTGGCCGCGAGTCGGCTGAATCATCACCGTTCCCTTCGCCCGCACCTTCATGACAATGCTCAAGTCGTTTGAAATGTTAGCATCATCTGGATGCGCTAAACATGCGAGTGGGATGCTTGCGCGGGGTCAGCGGCGAGCGCGCTCCGCCGCCACGAGTTCGCGGGTGACCGGGGCGACCTCGTTAGCGAACACCTCGATGGGAGCGGTCTGGTCGGCGGCCAGGATGAACGCGCTGATCCCGTGTTCGAGGGTGAGCCCGGCCAGTTCCTCGGCCCATTGCGCTGGCGGGCCGGTGAGGCTGCCGGTTCCGTGCCGGGTGAACTCGCCGGAGATGTTCAGCAGCCGCCGCACGGCGCCGGTCTCGCGGCCCTCGGCCAGTGCCGCCTCGTCGATCCGCTCGTTCAGTCTCGGGAGGTCGGCCGCTCCGCCCGGCAGGTAGGACAGGGAGGGGAGCCAGCCGTCGGCACGACGACCGGTGAGTTCGAGCATCCTCGGTTTGTAGGCCCCGAGCCAGATGCCGACGGGATGAGCGGGAGCGGGCCCGCGCTTGGCCCCCTTGACCCGGTGATAGGTCCCTTCGACCCGCGCTCCGCCCGGTTCGCCCGTGGCCAACAGGTTCCTGATGACGTCGATCGCCTCGCCGAGCGCGACAACGGCCTCGCCCGGTCCGAGCCGGTCGCCGCCCATGGCCTCGATGCCGTCCCAGAACGCGCCTGCCCCGATGCCCAGTTCGAACCGTCCTCCGCTGAGCAGGTCGAGACTCGCCGCGGCACGCGCGAGCACAGCGGGCTGACGCAGGGGGAGACTCAGCACGTTTCCGGCGAGCCGGATGCGGCTCGTGCGGGCGGCGGTGTAGGCGAGCAGGGTGAGCGTGTCGTGGAACTTCGCGATGTAGGGATGATCCTGGAAGGTGGCGAGATCGAGTCCCGCCCTTTCGGCGACCACGGCAAGGTCGACCGCGTGGGTGACCGGCTGTGCGGACGGTGTGATGAACGCTCCGAAGAGCAGGTCGTGCCCGTAGTCGGTCATCGCGAAGCTCCCGTGTCCTCAGTGTTTCCAGGAGGCTACCCGCGACGACGGTCACCCGGCCACACACACGCCAGGAGTGTCCACGATGGACGGTTGTCGTCTCCCGGTGAACCGCCGGGAGACGACAACGTCCTCAGGCTTCGGCGGGCTCGGGGCTGAGCCGTTCCGCCGAGATGGCGGGAATCGACGCGGTGATCACCGAGCCGTCCTCGCGCCGTGTCCCGCGAATGTCGCTCGTCGTGGGCGCGGCCTCGCTCAGCTGAGGCCCCTGATGAGCGAGGGCGACGACGGCGGGGGAGTCCATGACCACCTTGATCTGTTCGCCGCGCACCCAGAACTCCGCGCCCGTTCCCGATTCGACGGTGAAACTCATCGATTCCCTCGCCAGCCTGATCCGCACCCTGGTCCCGCGCACCGTGACGCGGAAGGTCAGCGCCTGCCAGCCTTCCGGAAGCCGGGGATCGAACGTGAGCTGACCACCGTGATCGCGCATGCCGCCGAATCCGCACACCAGAGCGCTCCAGATACCACCCGCCGAGGCGACGTGAATCCCGTCCGAGGTGTTGTGGTGCAGATCGGCGAGATCGACGAACAGCGCGGAACGGAAGTACTGCTCGGCGAGTTCGGCATAACCGACCTCGGCGGCCATGATCGACTGCGCGACCGCGGACAGCGAGGAGTCACCCGTTGTCAGCGCGTCGTAGTACTCGAAGTCCCTGCGCTTCTCCTCAAGGCTGAACTCGTTGCCGTGCAGGAAAAGCGCGAGCACGACATCGGCCTGCTTGAGTACCTGGAACCGGTAGATGACCAGCGGGTGATAGTGCAGCAGCAGCGGGCGCTTCGACGCCGGAGTCTGTTCCAGGTCCCACACTTCCTTGTCGAGGAAATGGGAATCCTGTGGGTGAACGCCCCTGTGCGCGTCGTAGGGGATCCACATCGCGTCGGCCGCGGCCGTCCACTCGCGAAGCTCGCCCTCGGTGAGCGAAAGCCGCTGCACCATGCGCTCGTGCGCACCGGGATTTCCGGTCTTGAGCGTCTCGCACGCCGCCACCGCGGCGCGCAGGTTGGCCCGCGCCATGATGTTGGTGTAGAGATTGTCGTTCACGACGGTGGTGTACTCGTCGGGACCGGTCACGCCGTCGATGTGGAACTGCTCGTCGCCGTGGGTCCGCCAGAAACCGAGATCCGCCCACATGCGCGCGGTCTCGACGAGGATGTCGATGCCGCCCCGCACAAGGAAGTCCTCGTCGCCGGTGGCGGCCACGTACTGCACGAGCGCGTGGGAGATGTCGGCGTCGATGTGGTACTGCGCCGTCCCCGCCGCGTAGTACGCGGAGGATTCCAGGCCGTTGATGGTGCGCCATGGAAAGAGCGCGCCCCGCTGGTTCAGTTCCCTCGCCCGCTCCCTGGCCAGGTCGAGGGTGCCGAGCCGGAACCTGAGCGCGTTGCGGGCGGCGACCGGAGAGGTGTAACTCAGGAAGGGCAGCACGTAGATCTCGCTGTCCCAGAAGTAATGCCCCTCGTATCCGGTTCCGGACAGTCCCTTGGCGGGCACCCCGGCACCGTCGGCGCGCGCCGAAGCCTGCGCGAGCTGGAAGAGGTTCCACCTCGTCGCCTGCTGGAGCGAGGGCTGCCCCTCGATCTCGACGTCGCAGCGCCGCCAGAAGTCGGCAAGCCATTCCCGCTGCGCCAGCGCGATCTCGTCGGCGCCCCGTTCAGCGGCCCTGTCGAGGGTGCGCTCGCAGCGGTCGCCGAGTTCCCTCGGCGGCACGCCGCGCGAGGTGTGGTAGGTCATCGTCTTCACGAGCCGGATGGGTTGCCCCGCCACGGCTTTGACGCGGTAGACGTGTTTGGCGAGGTCGTCACCCAGCTGCGAGGACTGGCTCCACGTGTTGCCGGTGGTGAGCTCGTGGTCCATACCGCACGTGATCGTCATGCCCGAGTTGGTCGTGCGGTAGCCCAGCAGGTATCGCGTGCCGTCGGCGTGCTTGAGCTCCGGTCGCAGCACTCGCTGGGTGAACGCCGCCGCTTTCCTCGGGTCGAAGCCTTCGGCCTGCTCGCGCGGCGCCGGTTCGTCGGCGCCGTCCTGCCGGTTGAGGATCTGGCTGGAGATCAGGACGTTCGCGTCGGAATCAAGCATGGTCACCTCGTAGTCCATGACCGCGAGGTGCCGGTCCGTGAAGGACACCAGGCGCCGCGAGCGGATGAGAACCCGCTTACCCGACGGCGTTCTCCACTCGATCTCCCTGATCAGGGCACCCTCGCGGAAATCGAGGCTTCGGGTGTAGGCGAGGATGTCGGATTCGCCCAGCACGAGCGGTTCGTCGTCGACGTAGATCCGGATGACCTTGGCGTCCGGCGCGTTGACGATCGTCTGGCCCACCTTCGCGAAACCGTAAGCCTCCTCGGCGTGGCGGATCGGCCAGGTCTCGTGGAAACCGTTGACGAAGGTACCGAGGGTCTCGCCTTCTCTTCCCTCGTCGAGGTTTCCTCGCAGTCCCAGGTAGCCGTTCCCCACGGTGAACAGGCTCTCGCAGCGCCCTTGGGTGGCGCGATCGAACTCGGTCTCGACGAACGCCCATTCGTCGATGGGAAACCGGGTTCGATCAAGGGTTTCGGTGATCGGGTTCATTCCTCGCTCTCAGAGTGCTGCGGAGTCTGGCTGACTGTGGAGGTGGGCCGGTGCGAATGCCGGTACCAGTTCGGCGAGGTCGTCGACGACCACGTCGGCGCCCGCTTCGCGCAGGGTCTGCTTCCCCGCGCCCCTGTCGACGCCGACGACGAGGCCGAACGAGCCGTCGCTGCCCGCCTTGACACCGGACTGGGCGTCCTCGACCACAACACACGCGCTCGCGGGAAGGCCCAGCCGCTCGGCCGCGGCGAGATAGGTGTCCGGCGCGGGTTTGCCGGGGAGCCGCTCGCGCGCGGCGACCATGCCGTCGACGACGATGCCGAACCGGTCGCGGATACCGGCCGCTTCGAGTACCGCGACGGCGTTGCGTGAGCTGGACACGACCGCGACCAGCAATCCCGCTTCCACCGCCGCGTCGAGGAAGGCGAGGGAGCCCGGATACGGCGTGACCCCGTTCTCCTCGATTTCGGCGAAGAACAGGTCGTTCTTCTTGTTGCCGAGGCCGCGGACCGTCTCGGTCCCCGCCTGATCGGCGGGGCCGGCCGGGTCACCTTCGGGGACGGTGATCCCGCGTGAGGCCAGCAGTGCGCGCACTCCGTCGTACCGTGCCTTGCCGTCGATGTGGTCGAAGTAGTCGGCGTCGGTGTAACCGGCGACTCCCTTTTCCGCCAGCAGCGGGGTGAACAGGCGCGCCCACGCGCGCATGTGCACCTCGGCCGTGGGGGTGAGGACACCGTCGAGGTCGAGCAGCAGCGCACCGAAGCCGGTGAGGGCAGGCGTGCCCGGAGGAGCAGTGGTCACAGTGTCTCCAGAGAAGGGATGGGTCGTGCGTTGCGCGAAGTATAGTGATCAACTTGTGTTGCCGGCGCCCAGCCGGGCAATCGGGAACCGCCACCATAATCGATGCCGGATAACGGTCTTTACTGGCTTCGGCGCGTCGCGCGAATCGGCAATTGTCGATACGGCGACCGGTGCGGCCGGGCATTGTCCTGGCAGGTGGAGGGCACGAATGTGCGCACCGTCGCCGCGGGGGGACCCGTGGTGGACAGGGGAGGGAACCGGCGAGGGGAAAGCGGTATGGGACCCTGTCCGCGAACTGTGCCCGTTACTTGCCGGGGGGCCAGGGGGCGTGCCGTCGTGCCTGGTCGAAATTGTCGCGGGCGCGTATTGGAAATGGCGGTCCCGGATTTCCGGAACGCCGATCAATCGCTTTCGGGGCGTTCTCCGGTGACGTCGGTCCACAGTTCGTCGATCGCGGGGTCACCGGGGGTGACCCCCATCGTCTGCGCGGCGAGCAGTCTGCCCGTCGCCACCAGGTGATCGCGCATCCGCCGTCTCGCGCTGCCGGGATCACCGCCGGTGATGGCGGTGACGATGGGCCGATGCTCGTCGGCGATCGCGGGCAGCGAGCGCGCCTCGACGGTGGTTCCGGGCCCGATGAGCCTCGTTTTCTCCCGCAGTCCCCTGACGACCGTCGCGGCCTGCCTGTTGCCCGCCGCGGTGAGGATCGTCTCGTGCAGCGCGTGATCGTGCGCCCAGAACGCCGGTTCGTCGGCCCGCGCGGCGGCACCGGTGAGGGCGGTCATGGTGTCCCGCAGGGAGGCGGTCACCTCGGCGTCGGCACGCTGGGCGACCGTGGCCGCGGCCGAGGGTTCCAGCGCGATCCTGACGGCGAAGATCTCCACGATCTCCCTGCCCGAGGGCACGACGATCCGGAACCCCCTGTTGCGCTCGAAGCTGACGAGGCCGGCCGCCTCCAGCTTCAGCAGCCCGTCGCGGACGGGGGAGCGGGAGATGCCGAGTGCCTCCGCGACCTGGTACACGGAGTACAACTCGCCCTCGCGAAGTTCCTGCCTGCGCACCATGCCGTGCACGCTGTCGATCACCTCGTCGGTGAGTGAGCGGCGGCGGCCGATGCGTTCTCCCGTGTGCAGGACCTCAGCCATGGCGACATCCTACGGGGAACCGATCTTGGCGGTAGGTAACATGTTACGTGTGACTAGTCGTGCCTCTTCCGTATCGTCCACCGCGCTGCGCCGCCGCCTCCTCCGCGAGGGCCTGCGCGACGTGCGGGCCGACGACACCACGCGAGCCGCCTACTCCAGCGACGCCTCGCTGTACCGGGTGCTGCCCGCGGCCGTCGCCTTTCCCGAGCACGAGGCCGATATCGCCGCGGCGGTGACGACCGCGGCCGAACTCGGGTTCGGCGTGACCGCGCGGGGAGCCGGAACCTCGGTCGCGGGCAACGCGATCGGCGACGGGCTCGTGCTCGACCTCTCCCGGTACCTCGGCGGTGTTCTCGACCTCGACGCGGAAGCCGGGCTCGCCCGTGTCCGTCCCGGTGTCGTCCACGCGTCGCTGCAGCGCGCCGCCGCGCCGCACGGCCTGCGCTTCGGCCCCGATCCCTCGACACACACCAGGTGCACCATCGGCGGCATGATCGGCAACGACGCCTGCGGAGCCCGTGCGCTCGGGTACGGCCGCACCGCCGACAACGTCGCCGAACTGACGGTGATCACCGGAGCCGGGGAGACCCTGCGGACCAGCAGGCTCGGCGACCGCCCCTCGGCGAAGGGGTGCGAGAGCGAGCAGCGGGCACTGCGCGCGCTCGTGGCGGGCGGCCTCGGCGAGCTGCGCACCGAACTGGGCAGGTTCGGCAGGCAGATCTCCGGCTACGCGCTGCACCGGTTGCTTCCGGAGAACGGGTTCGACCTCACCGGGCTGCTCGTCGGCAGTGAGGGCACCCTCGGCATCGTCACGGAGGCGACGATGCGGCTCGTGCGCGATCCGGCGCACCGCGTGCTCGTGGCACTCGGCT
This sequence comes from Saccharomonospora sp. NPDC006951, assembly GCA_040635515.1. GTDB lineage: Bacteria > Actinomycetota > Actinomycetes > Mycobacteriales > Pseudonocardiaceae > Prauserella_A. The sequence goes on from JBEYHY010000001.1 coordinate 462,981, forward strand.
ACCCCGACATCGCCGCCGCGGCCGAGGCGACCGCGCACGTGCTGCCGTTTCGCCCCGTCGCCTGCGAGGGTATCGATTCCCGCATCGTCGACGTCGTGCGCGAACGCAAAGGACCCGGCGCCGTGCCCAGCCTTCCCAGAGGAGCGGGCTGGCTGCTGATCGAACTCGCGGGAGACGAGCACGGCGAGGTCGTCGAGCGGGCCACCGCACTCGCGGCGGCCGCCTGCGCGATCGAGAGCAGAGTCGTCACCGACCCTCGCGAGCAGGCCGTGCTGTGGCGGATCAGGGAGGACGGTGCCGGTCTCGCCGGAAGGGCGCCCTCCGGTAAACCCGCGTGGGCGGGCTGGGAGGACGCGGCCGTGCCTCCCGACCGGCTCGCGGCCTATCTCCGGGCCTTCGACCGGCTGCTCGCCGAACACGGGCTCACCGCGATGCCGTTCGGTCACTTCGGCGAGGGCTGTGTGCACGTACGCATGGACTTCCCGCTCGAAGCCGGGACTTCGGCGTTTCGCCGGTTTCTGCTCGACGCGGCCGATCTCGTCGCCGAGCACGGCGGCACGCTCTCCGGAGAGCACGGCGACGGAAGGGCACGTAGCGAACTGCTGCCGAAGCTCTACTCGGCGACGATGCTGGAGCTCTTCGCGGGAACCAAGGCGATCCTCGACCCGGGTGGCGTGCTCAACCCCGGCGTGCTCGTCGATCCCCGCCCGCTGGACGCCGACCTCAGAGTGCCTGCCGCGAGGGCGCCCGCGGGCCCGCTCGCGCTGGGCTACCCCGGCGACGGCGGCGACTTCGCCTCGGCGGTGCACCGCTGCACCGGTGTCGGCAAGTGCCGTTCCGTCGTGCGAGGGCCCGGCGTCGTGATGTGCCCTTCCTACGAGGCGACGAAGGAGGAGAAGGACTCCACCCGGGGCAGGGCACACGTGCTGCAGGAGATGCTGAACGGCGAGCTGGTCGGCGGCTGGCGTTCGCCCGCGGTGACCGAGGCGCTCGACCTGTGCCTTTCCTGCAAGGGCTGCGCTTCGGACTGCCCGACCGGCATCGACATGGCCGCCTACAAGGCCGAGGCCACCTACCAGGCGTACAAGGGCAGGCTTCGGCCCCGCTCGCACTACACCCTCGGCAGGCTTCCGATGTGGGCGAACCTGGCCCGGTTCGCGCCGAGGCTGGTCAACGCCGTGCTGCGGCTGCCGTTGGTGCGCCGGGCCGCACTGGCCCTCGCCGGGGTCGACCACCGGAGGGAGATCCCGGCCTTCGCGCGGCGCACCGCCAGGGTGAGCACCCGCGAACTCGTCGCGCGCGCTCCGGCGGAGAACGGAAAGCCGGTCGTGGTGTTCCTCGACAGCTTCACCCAGCACTTCGCCGGAGACATCGCCGCCGACGTGCTCACCGTGCTGCGCGACGCGGGATACGCGCCGAGCCTGACCGGGCCCGAGGTCTGCTGTGGACTCACCTGGATCTCCACCGGTCAGCTCGACACCGCGCGGCGCAAGCTCGCCGCGTCGGTCGATTCGCTCGACGCCGCCGTCAGTGCCGGTGTGCCCGTCGTCGGCATCGAACCGTCCTGCACCGCGGCTTTGCGCCACGACGCCGTCGACCTGCTCGGCACGGACGCTGCCCGCAGGGTCGCCGGAGCCGTGCGCACCCTCGCCGAACTCCTCACCGAAGGTCCACACTGGACCCCGCCCGACCTGCGCGGGGTCGAGGTCGTCGCCCAGCCGCATTGCCATCAGCACGCCGTCATGGGCTGGGATGCCGACGCCGCGCTGCTCGCCGACGCGGGAGCCGACGTGCGCAGACTCGGCGGCTGCTGCGGTCTCGCAGGCAACTTCGGAGTCGAACGCGGCCACTACGACGTCTCGGTCGCGGTGGCAGCGCAGCACCTGCTTCCCGCCCTCGACGAGGCGAGCCCAGGCGCGGTCTTCCTCGCCGACGGGTTCTCGTGCCGGACGCAGGCCGCTGATCTGCGCGGGCGGGAAGGGCTGCACCTCGCGCAGTTGCTCCGCCGCGCGGCCGGAAGGACCTCACCCGGACGAGACCACCGGCGCGCGAGCAGTGGGTGACGCGCCGATGATGGACCGGTGGTCGCCACGGTAAGGGACGAGCCGTCCCAGCCTCCAGCCACGGCAGAGCTCAGCCGCGGCCGCATCAACCTCGTCTTCGTCACCGTCGTGCTGGGCACTCTGCTCGCCGCATTGGACCAGACCATCGTGTCGACGGCGCTGCCGACGATCGTCGCCGAACTCGGCAGTGCGGGGCACATGGCGTGGGTCGTCACCTCCTACATCCTTGCTTCCGCCGTGTCGACGGTGCTGGTCGGCAAGTTCGGCGACCTCTTCGGACGCAAGATCGTCTTCCAGCTTGCCGCGATCGTGTTCATCGTGGGCTCGATGGTGTCGGGCCTGGCAAGCAGCATGCTCGTGCTCATCATCGCGAGGGCGGTGCAGGGTATCGGCGGCGGCGGGCTGATGGTGACCGCGATGGCGCTCATCGCCGACGTCATTCCCTTGCGCGAGCGCGGAAAGTACCAGGGTGCGCTCGGTGCGGTCTTCGGCATCACCACCGTGGTGGGGCCGCTGATCGGCGGACTGTTCACCGACCACGCGTCGTGGCGCTGGTGTTTCTATGTCAACGTCCCCATCGCCGTCGTCATGATCGCGATGGCGGCGAGGACCATCCCCGCCATGAAGGCCACGAGACGGCCCGCGATCGACTACGCGGGGATCGGGCTCGTCGCGCTCGGCGTCGTGGGGCTCGTACTCGGCCTCGAATGGGGAGGCGACGAATATCCGTGGGGTTCGCCCGTCATCATCGGCATGTTCGCGGGATCGGTGGTGCTGCTCGCCCTCTTCGTACTCGTCGAACGGCGCGCGAAAGAACCGACCCTGCCCATGACCCTGTTCCGCAGCCCCGTTTTCACCGTGTGCTCGGTACTGAGCTTCGTGGTCGGATTCGGGTTTCTCGGCGCGATGACGTTCCTGCCCACCTACATCCAGTACGTCGACGGCGTTTCGGCGACCATGTCGGGCCTGCGCACGCTTCCCATGGTGATCGGCTTGTTCACCACGTCGATCCTTTCGGGCAACGTGGTCGGCAAAACGGGGCGGTACCGGTACTTTCCCGTGGCGGGTACCGCCGTCATGGCCGGAGGCCTCTACCTCATGTCCACTATGGACGCGAGTACCGGGTTCTGGCTCCAGTCGCTGTACATCTTCGTGTTCGGGCTCGGCATCGGGCTGAGCATGCAGGTGCTGACCATCGTCGTGCAGAGCACCGTGGCCTACGCGCAACTCGGCGCGGCGACCTCGGGAGTCACGTTCTTCCGCACGCTCGGAGGGGCGTTCGGCAGCGCGGTGTTCGGCGCGCTGTACTCCGACCAGCTCGGCCCCAGACTCGGTGCCGCACTCGCCGAGGCTCCTGGGGTACCGCCCGCGGTCGCGCAGTCACCGCAGGCGCTCAAGGACCTTCCCGATGCGGTGCGAGCGCCCATAGTGGAGGCCTACGCGACGACACTCGGGCACGTGTTCGCCTGGGGCGTCGTCGTGATGCTCGTCGGGTTCGTCACGTCCCTGTTCCTCAGGCAGGTGCCGTTGCGCGACACGGCGAGGGCCGCGGCGAGTGACGTCGGCGAGGGGTTCTCCGCACCCGATTCCGGAGACGACGTCAAGCATCTCGAACGCTCGATCTCGGGGCTGGTGAGGGCGGAAGGCCCTGGGCTCGGCGAACGCGTGCTCGCCGAGTCGGGAAGCACGCTGAGTCCGGGACAGGCATGGGTACTGGGCCAGGTCTACGCGCGGCTGGCGATCAGGGACGAGGCGACCCTGACCGCCATCGCGCGGGCACATCACGTTCCGGCCGAGGTGCTCGCGCCGGGCCTCGTCGCCGTGGCCGAGGCGGGTTACCTCGTCATCGAGGAGGGAGAACGGCTCACGCTCACCCCCGCCGCACGCGCCGAACTCGACCTCGTGCTGGCCGCGTGGCGCCGCTGGCTCGACGCGCGGCTCGACGACTGGAGCTGCGACGACGAGGCCGACCGGGCCCGGCTGCGGCAGGCGGTACGCAACATCGCGAACGAGCTGCTGCTCGACGCGGAGCGGCAGCGGCACCGCCACGCGGCGCTCGCGACCTGAGGCCGGTACCCGTCAGTTGTCTTCTCGGTCCACTGCCTCCAGCCTGCGTCGCAGGTGGGCCCGCTCCGGTTCGGTGCCCGCGAGTTCGAGCGCCCTGCGGTAGGCCTGCGCCGCCTCGGGCAGCCTGCCGAGGCGGTGCAGCAGATCAGCCCTGGCCATCGCGAACGGGTGGTAGTCCCGCAGCCTCGGTTCCGAGGCGAGTTCGTCGAGCAGGACAAGCCCCGCCTCGGGACCGTCCCGCATCGCCACCGCCACGGCGCGGTTCATCGCGACGACGGGGGACGAGGTGATGGTCAGCAGCACGTCGTAGAGCGCCACGATCTGTGGCCAGTCGGTGGTCGCGACGTCGGCGGCCTCGTCGTGCAGCGCGGCGATCGCGGCCTGTACCCCGTAGACGCCGGGAGGCCCGCCGGCCAGCGCGCGGCGGATGAGCGCCCTGCCCTCCTCGATCATGGCGCGATCCCAGCGGCCCCGGTCCTGCTCCTCGAGCAGCACCGGTTCGCCGGACTCGCCGCAGCGCGCCTCGCGCCTGGCGTGGATGAGCAGCAGCAACGCCAGCAGTCCCGCGACCTCGCGTTCCCCCGGCAGCAGACGGTGCAGGATGCGGGTGAGCCTGATGGCCTCCTCGGCGAGGTCCGCGCGCTGCAGGTGCTGTCCCGAACTGGCCGCGTAGCCCTCGGTGAAGATCGAGTACACGACCTGGAGGACGCCGGGAAGCCGCCGTGCCCACTCGTCACCGCGCGGGACGCGGAACGGGATCCTGTTCTCCTTGATCTTGCGCTTGGCCCTCACGATGCGCTTGGCCATGGTCGCGGGCGGAACGAGGAAGGCCCGCGCGACCTCCGCCGTGGTCAGTCCCCCGAGACAACGCAGTGTCAGCGCGATCCGGTCCTCGTCCAGCAAGGCGGGATGGGCACACGTGAAGAACAACTGCAACCGTTCGTCAGGCAGTTCCGTTTCCGGTGTCTCGGCGGGGGCAGGGCCGTCGAGTCCGGCCCGCCGGGCGTCGACCCGCATGACGGCCAGCCTCGCCGCGTAGGTCCGGTCGCGGCGGAGCCGGTCGACCGCTTTTCGCCGGGCGGTGGTCAGCAACCACGCGCCCGGCTTCGCCGGGACGCCGTCGGCGGGCCAGCGCACGAGGGCGGCCTCGATCGCGTCCGCGGTGACGTCCTCGGCGAGGTCGAGGTCGCCGAACGTCCCGGCGAGCGAGGCGAGCAGCCGGCCGCGCTCCTCGCGGAACACCGCCTCGATGGAGGTCAAGGGCGCGGCCGGCTCCGGCACGGCCCTACGCTCCGAAATCCGCGACGGGGCGCACCACAACCGCCCCGCTGCCGCGCGCGCCGGGGCAGCGTGCCGCCCAGTCCAGTGCGACGTCGAGGTCGGGGACGTCGATCACGTAGAAGCCGCCGAGCAGCTCGCGGCTCTCCGCGAACGGCCCGTCCGTGACGGTCGGCGTCCCGTTTTCGTCGACCCGCACCGTGGTGGCCGTGACGAGGTCGGCCAGCGATTCACCGCTGACCCAGATTCCCGCTTCCTTGACCTCTTTGTCGTAGGCCATCCAGTCCTCGACGGTGCATTCGGCCGCACCGCCGTTCTCGTCCACCGCGTCGGTGTTGATCAGCATCAGGTACTTCATCGCAGGTCTCCCTCTGTGTTCTGTCGCCAGCGGACAGTCGTGACGTCGTGCGGCGGGCTTGCCACACGACATCACGACGGACGGGCTCCGTCCAGAAGGACACCTCGCGGCGAGAAATTTCCGGGAACTTTTCGTCCGCCGCGGCTCAGCCGCGCGCGCCGGCGTCGGGGAACACGATCCTCCGGAAGGCCCAGAACCGGAAGAACATCGCCAGCAGCACGCCGAGTATCTGCCCGCTCACGAAATTGGCGACGGCCTGCACCAGTGGGCTGACCGAGGGGACCCGGAGGTCGAGCACGTACAGCGAAACCGCCTGCGGCAGCACCGTGAGCCCGACGCCGATCGCGCTGCACAACAGGAACAGCGCGATCTCGGCGGGCCGCTTCCTGCCACCCCGGGTGCGGAAGGACCACTCGCGGTTGAGCAGATAGGACACCACGGTGGCCACGACGACCCCGATGACCCTCGCTGTGAGCGGCTTCTCCCCGAGTACGGTCAGCTTCAGTGCGTAGACGACGCCCGTGTCGATGATCCAGGTCGTCCCGCCGACTACGGCGAACCTCAGAAACTCCCGGTGGCGCGCGACGAGGGCACGAAATGCCTCCGACGCGCGGACCAGAGCGAGAGGGGCGGACGACATCACCGCAGTCTACGGCCGGTCCCGTAAGCACGATGTTCGCGCCGGATCGTCCGGATTTGTCTCTTATGTCGGTATTTGCGCGACCGGTTCAGGAAGGCGCCCGGCGAGCGCCGTGGTGCACGCCTGGGCGTTGCCACCGTTACGAAGCACGATTCGTCGGTCGGTGGTCCGAAGTGGACCGGTGCGTTCCGGAGCGCCTAGCGGCTTCCCGCCAGCCAGCTGTCGAACAGCGCCTCGATCGCCGCCGCGGCACCGTCGGCATCGGTCGCGGGACCCTGCGACGCGAGCGCGGCGTCGGGGTCGTCGGTTACCGTCCATTCCGGTTCGGGAAGTGGTACGCCGGAGTTCTGTGTCCCGGTGTCGGCGACCGCCGTGGCGGCACCCGCGGCGACGCAACCGGCCGCGATCAGCGCCAGCGCACCGGCTCTGAATGCAGTGTGAGACGACATCCGGCAGTCCTTCCTCAAGGCAGGGGTGAACCGGGTTCAGCGTAGGACATGGCGAGCGGGCCGCACGGCGACGCGAGAAGGCGCAGCGGCGGCACCCGGACGTGATCCACGGTGATCCGTATGGCCCAGCCTCGGATACGCGCCGTCTCGGGAGCGGGAAGCAGGGGCGAGAAATCGCTCTATCGTGGCAGTTCCGGTCGTGACGCTTCCTCGCTGCGGCACCGGACGGGCCGACAGGGAGGTCAGCTTGCCGCGAAGGTCCAGACCGCTCGGCTTCCCGGCCCGACCACGAGGGTCGAGGTGCCGAGCTGCTCCACGTGCCGGTGGGAAACCGGGCGGTTGAGCGACATGTCGATGCCGCGCAGCCCTGTCTCGCCCACCGGGACGACCTCGAACGCGAGCGTCGTGTCACCCCGCAGCGCGAGCGCCCCGCCAGGAACGGACTTCACCGTGAACCCGCCTGCGCTGAGCAGCGGCACCGTGTTTCCGAGGTCGCGCGCGGTGACCGCGAGCCGGATCTTCGTCACATCCCGCATGAGCCGGTCCTGGTAGTCATCGGGAAGATAGCGCTCACGGCCGACATCACCGGGATAGGCCGGTGGCTCGGTGTTGCCGCGCGGGTCGGCGAAGTACTCCGGCCGGTACTCCATGCCCCAGGTGCCGAACGTGTCGTATTCGCCGGTGGTGAACACGCCGTCGAACCACGGAACGGGAACGCCGTCGCCGAAGTCGCGGGTTTGCTGAAACAGCAGGGGATCGGTGACACCGAGGCCAGGCAGCCGGTCGATCACGGTGGCCAGGTCACCGGAGCGTTCGACGGAAACGGCCATTCCCGCGGAGCCGGGTTCGCCGTCCTTGCCGGGAAGATCACCGACCCCGAACAGTTCCACGTAGGTCGTCCTGCCCAGCAGATAGCGCCCGGTCCAGACCTGTCCGTCCGAACCGGTCACCGTGCGAACCTGGAAATTGGCGAAGTGGCGGAGGTAGCCGGAATGCTCGATGGCGTCCGCGGTTTCCCTGTCGAACACGCCATAGGCATGGTTGAAGAACAGAAGCTGCCGGGCCGCGGGGTGATCGCCCGGCGAAGAGGAAGCCGCCGGCGGCGCCGCGGTCCCGGTCAGTGTGCCGGCGAGCAGGAAGGCAAGGACGGCGGCCAGTATGGTGCTCGTCCGCGATATCCGGCGAATCAGCATGGATGCGAGCGTAAGGCGTGCGGGCCGGGCCGTCTCCGGTATCGGCGCGAACTCGCGGAATATGCGCCGTTCGTCGCAACGGATCGCGGCGAATCGGACCCGTGCTTTTCCGGAATTGTTTCCCCGGTGACAGAGCTCATCCGGTCAGGGGCCGAGGAGTTCGCGAGCCGCCGCGATCTCGGCTGCCGGATCGAGATCGAGATCGATCACCGGCAGCGAGCCGAGATCGTCCCGGAGCAACCCCGCGTCCTTGAAAAGCAGGTCGTCGGGAAAAACGGTGAAGTGATCGCTCATCCAGCTCTGCCCCGACGAGGCACCGACCACATCGAGGAACGTGGCGGGGGCGACCCCGTTACGTGCCGCGATCCGCAGCATGTGCGCTGTCGAGACGGCGTTGAGTGCGCCGAGTGCGTTGTTGGTCAGTTTGAGTACCGCCGGTGCGCCGTATTCGTCCGTGCCGAACACCTTTCCCGCGATATCGGACAGTAGCGCCTCGTCGGCTTCCTCGCGTGGGGGACCGGCGAGGAAGACGGTCATCGTTCCCTCTCGCGCGCCGCCGGCGCCGCCCGACACCGGCGCCTCGAAGAGCCGCCAGTTCTCCGGCGCGCCGGAGCAGATCGCGGTGGCGTCGGCGATGCTCAGCGTCGTCAGGACGTACACCGTCAGTGGTTTCCCGCCGGAACCGGCCACCAGTGATTCCATTGTGGATCGAACCTGATCCGCCATCCTGACCGCGATGATGACGGTGTCGATGGCGGGCCACTCGATGCCGCCCATGTCGGTAACGGCGGGAGCGCCGGTTTTCTCGCTCCACTCCCGTGCTCGCCGCTCGTCGAGGTCGAGACCGCACACCGGCCTGCCGAGTTCGGCCAGCCGCGCGCCCGCTCCACCGCCGATGGGCCCGAGCCCGATGACGAGGTACATGATTCGACCGTCCTTTCCGGATCGGATTCAGGCGCCGCGTGATTGCCCGCCGTCGACGGTGACCGCGGTTCCGGTCACGTGCGCGGCTTCGGGTGAGGCGAGGAAGGCGATCACGGCGGCGACTTCACCGGGGTCGGCGGGGCGGCCTGAGGGGATTGCCGCTTCCAGCTCGCGGGCCGCCGCTTCCTGCCCCGTTCCCGAGAGCGTGGCGTAGGTCTTGACGAGACCGCTCCAGCGTCCCGTTCGGACGGGGCCGGGGCACACGGCATTGACGGTGATGCCCTCGCGTGCGAGACCTCGCGCCGCGCCGTTGGTCACCGAGACGAGTGCCGCGTTGGCGGCTCCCGACACGACCATCCACGGATCGGGCTCCGCCCCGGCGGTTCCCGCGATGTTGACGATGCGGCCGTACCGCTGAGCCGTCATCGAGGGGATGACAGCCCGCATGAGCCGGACGGCGCCGACCACCTTCGCGTCCAGAGCGGCGAGCCAGGCCGTGTCCTCGACCGTGTCGACGGTGCCCGCCGGCGCGCTGCCCACGGCGTTGACCAGAACGTCGACGCGCCCGTGCCGCGTAAGCACCCGGCTGACGGCCGCGGCACACGAATCGGCGTCGAGTACGTCGAGCGCGACCCCCTCGGCGGCGGGACCCAGCTCGGCCACGGCGCCCGCCCGCCGCCGTTCGTCCCTGCCGCCGATCGTGACGGCGTGCCCCGACGCGGCGAGGCGACGTGCGGTCGCGAGTCCGATTCCCGACGTGCCTCCCGCGATGAGCGCGACGGGAGGTGAGCCCGGCCGGGCCGCATCGGGCCCGTTCATGAGCGGTAGTCGATGTCGAGTTCGGCGACGTCCTGGTCGTCGAGGTTGACCACGATGTTGTCCGGGGTCCGGGTGGTCAGCCACACCAGCTCCTCCGTCCTGCTCGCGTTGCCCTCGATGTGCGGAACGAAGGGGGGAACGTAGACGAAGTCACCCTCTTCGAGGTAGACCACGGTCTCGTACCTTTCGCCGTACCGGATGAAGCCCCTGCCTTTGAAGACATAGCCGCCGGTCTCGGCCTCGCCGTGGTGATGTGGTGCGGAGATCTCGCCGGGTCCGGTGTGGACCTTGCCGAACCACAGGCCTGCCACCTCGCTGTTCTCGGCGCTCACACCGGAGATCCGGCGCGCGTACGGGGTTTGCCCCGGGGCCTCGGTGAGTTCGTCCTTCCTGTTCACGACGAGCCGTTTGAGGTTGCCGGTTGTCATGCGTCGTCCCTTCCGGTTGGGGTGAGAGTGGTGAACGAGGCGAGGTTGACGCCCCGCTTGTCGGTGAGCGGCAGCAGCGCGAGCGCCGAGGCGACGAGGATGCCTGCCGTGACCCACATGACCGTCCTGCTGCCACCCGCTTCGGTGAGCGCGGTGGCCGCCATCGGGGCGGGGGCGGCGAAAATGAGGTTCGCGAAGGTGAGCGACAGCGCCGAGCCGGAGAACCTCGTCGAGGTGGGGAACTGTTCGGCGAAGAGCGCGGGCTGCGCGCCGAAACCGAATTGCACGGAGCCCAGCGCGAGGATGACCACGGCCATCGCGGGTCCGACGGCGCCGGTGTCGGCGACGGGGAAGAACAGCAGGACACCCGCGAGGCAGCCCGCGATGCCGATCATCAGTACGTTCTTGCGGCCGATCCGGTCGCTGACCCAGCCACCGAGCACGCAGAACACTACCGAGACGCCGTTGGCGACCATGAGGATCAGGAAGCCGTCATTGCTGGAGACACCTTGGTCGGAAAGGTAGCTCAGCCCGTAGACCGCGATGAGGTAGAAGGTGAGCGCGGGGCCGCCCCAGCCGATGGTGAGCTGGGCGATCTTGAGCGGCTGTTGCGCGAGTACCTTGAGGCCATTGGGTTTTTCCGCTTCGCCTTCCTGCTTGTGCATGACGAAGGCGGGCGTCTCTTCCAGCTTCATTCTGATGTAGACGCCGACGGCGACGAGCAGGATGCTGGCGAGGAACGGAATGCGCCAGCCCCAGGACTCCCAGTTCTCCGTGGAGAGAACGGAGGTCAGCAGAACCAGCGTCAGGTTGGCGACGACCTGGCTCAGCGGTGAGCCGACGTTCATGAGCGAGCCGAGTACGCCCCTGCGGTTTCCCGCCGCGTGTTCCATGGTCATGAGCTGCGCGCCGGTCGCTTCGCCGCCGAGGGCGAATCCTTGAATGAACCGCATGGCAACGAGAAGTACGGCGATGGCGACGCCCTGCCCCGTCGGTAGCAGACCGATCACAATGGACGATGCGCCCATCGCGATGAAGGTGCCGAGCAGGATGGGCCTTCGGCCGTATCGGTCGCCGAGGTGGCCGAAGATGAGCCCGCCGAGCGGGCGGGCGACGAATCCGACACCGAACGAGGCGAACGAGGCGAGCAGTGAGCCGGTCTCCCCGAGGCCGCTGAAGAACAGGGCGGGAAACAGGGTTGCCGACAACGCGCCATAAATGGCGAAGTCGAACCATTCGAGAGTGGAGCCGAGCGTTCCGCTGACCACCGCCCGTGTCTGCATGGGGCGATGTTCCCGCCGGTCGTCCTCCGCGGCGACCGCGGAGGCGGAAGGTGGAAACCGAGTCATGATGTTCCCGCATTCTGCTGATCTTCACGGAGTACGACGTTGTCGCGAAGACGTTCTCGTCGTTGAGTCTGACCTGAGGCTAACCGTCATATGGAATGACGTGCAAGAAATTCTTTTATGTGGAAAAGTGGATGGACAACAATTGTGGGCAGGTCGTGGCGACGGCGTTGCTCGCGGTCGCGACTGTCCTGTGTGGCAGGTGGAAAACGGGAGTATACGGTGATAATCCGCGCGCGAAGGCACGCCGTGACGCCGGGTGTGGTGTGAGAGGTGCCGCGCGGGCGCCTTCACGGCATGGTGTCGCCGCCGTTGGGGGAGAAGGTCTGCCCGGTGTAGAACGCGCCGCCGTCGCCGAGCAGGAAACAGATCGTGCGCGTGACGTCGGCGGGCTCACTGAACCGGCCGAGCGGAATGCGGGCGCGTTGCCCTTCGAGGTGTTCGGAGGGCATCCGCCGCACTCGCTCGGTGAGGACCACCACCGGCGCGACCGCGTTGACGGTGATGTCGTCGGCGGCGAATTCGGTTGCCAGCGCCCGGGTCAGGCCGATGATGCCCGCCTTGGCGGCCGCGTAGGCGGCGTCGTTGTCGGCGCCCCGCAGTCCGAAGATCGAGCTGGTGTTGACGACGCGGCCACCCGATGCCCTCATCAGCGGCATGACCGCGCGGCACAGGTAGAAGGCCGACGTGAGGTTGGCGTCGATGAGGTAGCGCCAGTCGGCGTCGGTGAGTTCGGCGAGCGGTTTCAGCCGGTTGTCGCCCGCGAGGTTCACCAGCCCGAACGGGGGGCCGTGCAGAGCGGTGACCGACTCGATCGTGGCCGCGACGGATTCGCTGTCGGTCACGTCGATGACGTGGCCGGTGACGCCGGAGGTCGCCGAGGTGAGCCGGTCGAGGCCTTCGGCGTGCCGGTCGAGCGCGCTCACCGTGAAGCCGTGCTCGACGAGGTCGCCGACGAGCTGGGTGCCGAGTCCTCCCGCCGCGCCGGTGACGACGACGTGCTTGCCCGGCGTCACGGCTCGGCGTGCCCGGGCGGTGCCGGGTAGGGAGTCGTGAAGGCGGTGTGCGCGTCCTCGCTGCTGACCGGCAGGCAGCGAATGGGCGAGAACGACGTGGGATACATGATCTTGTTCTGCATCGTCATGATCATCGGCCGGATGATGTCGAGGCAGGACTGCCATCGCTCGTCGCGCGCGAGCAGGGCCCTTCGCCGCCTGCGGTCTTCGAGGTCGGGGTAGGCCCACAGGTGGGTGAGTTCGTTCTGTACTCCGAATTCGGTGACGAAGTAGCCGAGAAACCCGCCGAGGATCGGACGCTGGGCCGGTAGCCCGATGTTCTCGTAGGCGTCGAGGTAGTCGGCAAGTTTCACGCCGGTGTGCAGGACGTAGGTCCGCTGTTCGACAAGCATGTGCTGGTCCTCCGTTCGCCGCGCGGGCGGGGCGCGACCGGTCGGTGCGTAGCGGAGACGCTAGCAGTGACTTCCATGGTAAGGAATACGTATGTTAGCTTTCCTGTATGCGGAAAGAAGCTGAGGGTGTGCAGACGCTGCAGTCCGTTTCGAACGCGCTGCGGCTGATCATGCTGTTGCGCACGCACTCGGACATCGGCGTGACCGATGCCGCGGGCCATCTCGGCGTCGGCGCCTCGACGGCCCACCGGCTGCTGGCCACCCTCCAGCAGCACGGCTTCGTCGAGCAGACCCACAGTGGCCGCAGGTACCGGCTGGGTCCCTCGATGACGACCTCCAGTGACACCCAGGCGATCGACCACTGCGTCGAGGTCGCCTACCCGTTCATGCAGCAGCTGCGGGACGACTCGCAGGAGACCGTGCACATTTCCGTGCTCAACGGCGCGAAGGCGAAGTTCGTGGCCGCGATCGAGTCGCCGTTGATGATGCGCGTCGCCAGCAGGGTGGGGCTGAGCATTCCGGCCCATTCCTCCGCGGCGGGAAAGGTGTTGCTCGCGCAGCTCGCCGATGAGGAACTCGCCGAGTTGTATCCGAGGGAACAGTTGTCCGGGGAGACCGAGGCAGGCATCCACACGCGAACCGCGTTGCTGCGTGAACTGGAACGGGTGCGCGCCGACGGGTACGGACGCAACATCGGGGAATCCGAGGAGGGACTCGCCGCGCTCGCCGTGCCCATCGCGCGCCCGCACGCGCGCAGCGTCTGTTCGCTGACTCTTACCGGGCCGCTGTTCCGGTTCAATTCCGATCCCTCGGCGGGAATCGCCGATCGTGAGCACGAACTGCTCACGATGCTGCTCGGCTACGCGGCGCAGATCAGCAAGAAACTGGCCTACTGAGCGGCACCGGTCACGGCATGCGTCGCCAGAAGCCGAGCTGGTGCCGCACCGCGTAGTCGGTGCCGCCGATCGTGCCGGGAGCCAGCGACTGCACATGACCGGTACTCGCGTCGGGCCACCCCGGAAGCCCGGGGCAGGCGGGGTCACCGTGGGTGGCGAAAGCCGTCCAGTACCGGTTCATGGCCTCACCGAGCTCGCGTTGCTCCGCTGACAACACGGGGCCGCCCGCGAGATCGAATTGGTACATCAGTTCGCTTCCGTGCTGGGCTCCCGACGGAAAGCCGGGCAGCGGCAGGAGTGCGGGGGCACCGGTATCGGCGAACTCGTAGAACCAGGTCCTGGTGCGGGCCGAGAGGGCGTTCGCCAGTTCCCACGCCGGCCATGCCCACGCCCTGTCGGTGCTGACCCGTGCCATGGCAAGGCCGGGGGAGGCATGGTCGGCGAGCGGGTACCGCGCGGTGACCTCGGTCGTGTGCTCGCCGAACGCCTCGGCGAGTAAACGGGGATAGTCCTCGGCGGTCACCGGGTTTCCCGCGAGCCCGACGAAGAACCGAGCCTCGTCGCGGGTGGTGCCCAGCAGAACGGGCACCGGGTGGAAACCACCTTCCCGCAGGACCGCGGCGGGATCGCGCGGCAAGGCTCCGCCGCCGAAGCCGGGCCTGATGAAGTCCCCCGACACGGCGAGCAGTTCCTTGGCGGGAACCTTCCGCAGCGCGTCCAGTGCCCGCGCCGGGTCGGTGCCCGGGGAGACCCAGCCCTTGTCCACCGCGGTGGCCTCGCCGAGCCGCTCCAGTTCGGCGACCGGAATCCAGCGTGGGGGGAGTGCGGGAATGCCGGGAATGAGGGTGTTCGCCGGCGTGGGTCCCAGTATCGCGAACGGGCTTTGCAGGATCGCCCTGTGGAAAAGGCCTTCGGAGGCGGGCGACACCAGATGCGCGGCGACCGTCTGCGCGCCGTAGGACTCGCCCATGAGGGTCACGTTGCCGGGATCGCCGCCGAAGTGCGCGATCTCGTCACGCACCCACCGCAATGCCGCCTGCTGGTCCTGAAGGCCGAAGGTCCCGCTTCCGGGCAGCCCCGGGTAGCCGAAGCAGCCGAACACGCCGAGCCGGAACCGGGGTGCGACGACGATGACGTCGCCGGTGATCGCGAGCCGGTGCGGGTCGCATTCGGACGGTGAACCGTTGGTTCCTCCGCCGCCGTGCAGCCATACCACCACCGGGCGCGGCGAATTGCGGGCGCCCGCCGGAACGGTGACGTCGATGGTCAGGCAGTCCTCGTCAAGGCTGGTGCCGTCGGCGAAGGACTGGGCGAGCTGAGGCGCTGGAGTTCCCGGCCCCTTCGCGTCCCTGACTCCCCGCCACGGCCCCGCGGGTTGGGGCGCGCGCCAGCGCCGGTCGCCGGAAGGTGGTGCCGCGTAAGGGATCGCGATGAAGGAAAGGTGCTCGTCGTGGCGAAGGCCACGGACGGTGCCGCCGCTCAGTGACACGGATACGTGCTGGGTCATCGCGGGTCCTCTCCGGCCGGTGTGGGCCGCACCGTCGCGGGGCGGCCGAATAACAATATATCCATATTGCTACGATAGGCAGACGAGCCCCCGGTTGTCGCGCGAGTTTTCCAAGGGAGGTGGGGTCAGTGACCGCTCGGGTCACCGAGCGCGGTGAACACCGTGGCGATGGCGGTGCGCAGGACCTCCTCGGCCGGAAAATTGTCCTTTCCGGACAGAGCGACCTGGTCGGCGAGGCCCTGTACGGTCGCGAGAATTCCGCGCGCCGCAAGTACCGGATCGACGTCCGGTTCGACCTCGCCGCGTTCGATGCCGTGCTCGACCATGCCGCAGACGTAGCCGAGGATGTCCCTGCCGGCTCGCCACGCGACCTCGGCGAGCGATGTGTCGTGCAGCGCCTGGGTTTGCAGGCACTGCCGGACGCGGTACTCGACCTCGCGTTCCGCGTCCAGGGGCAGCAATTCGGCGAGGCTGTCGAACAACACGCGCGCGGTCGGCACGCCGCCCTGCGTGTCGTCTCCGGTCGTGAGCTTGGCTCGCACCCGTTCGCTCAGGCCGCTCAGCGCGTCGTCGTAGGCGAAGCGCAGCAGCGCGTCCTTGCCGCTGAAGTAATGCTGGATGAGTCCCACCGAGATTCCGGCCTCGGCGGCGACCTTGGCGAAGGTCACGCCGGTGAACCCGACGGTCGCGAGCAGACGCTGGAAGGCCAGCGCGATCTGGTGACGGCGCTGATCATGGTCGGCAACCCGGGGCATCCCGATATCATATGACCATATTGCTTCCGCCTTTCGCCCCGGCTCCCGCCCGCCAACTCTCCGATCGGACACCGACATGGACGCAAGCCCGCACGACAACCTCCGGCACGAGCTACGAGCCGGCCTGCGTGAAAGCTTGAAAGCCGCGCTCAAGGCAAAGGACAGGCGGGCGGCGGGCGCGCTGCGCTCGGCGCTCGCCGCGGTCGACAACGCCGAGGCGGTCCCTGCCGGAGAACCACTGGGCGGCGACACGGGAGGCGAGCACGTCGCGGGAGCGGCGGCGGGGCTCGGCGCCACGGAAGCGCGGCGAAGGGAGCTCACCGGCGCTGATGTCAGGGCTGTCGTCGAGAACGAGGTGCGGGAACGCAGGGCGGCGGCGCTGGAGTACGAACGCCTCGGCCGCGCCGATGCCGCCGAGCGGCTCCGCGCCGAGGCCGACGTGCTGGACCGGCACCTCGAACCCGGGATCCGGCTGCCTCCGCCATCGGGTCCGCGACCGGTCGGTGTGATCACAACGCACCTCGTGGACACCTCGCGCCCCGACCCGTGGGAGCCCTCGGCCGGGAGCAGGGAGCTGATGGTGTCGGTGTTCCACCCCGCCGCCTCCTCCGCGAGCGGCGAGCCGGGGATGTATCTGACGGCGGCCGAGTCACGCGCCGTGCTGGCGGAAGCTGGGATCGACGGCATTCCCGGCGACGTGCTGAGCACCGTTCGCGGGCACGCGATTCCCGGCGCGGAGCCATGGGGTGAGCGGGAAACGCTCCCGCTCGTCGTGCTGTCGCCCGGCTTCAAGCGTCCACGCGCGACACTCACCTCGCTGGCCGAGGACCTCGCGAGTCATGAGTATGTCGTCGCGGTCGTCGACCACACCTACGAGAACGTGGCCACCACCTTCCCCGACGGCAGGGTCGCCGGGTGTGCCGCGTGCGGCAAATACGACCCGGGGTTCTGGAGGAAACTCCGGCGGGGAAGGGCGGCCGATGTGTCGTTCGTCCTGGACGAGCTGACGAGCGGGAGCACAGCCTGGAGCGGAGCCGGGCTGATCGATCCTTCCCGCATCGCCATGGCGGGGCATTCCGCGGGTGGGGCGAGCGTCATCCCCGCCATGCTCGGCGACTCGCGGATCACGGCGGGTGTCGACATCGACGGAACGACGGGCGATCTGCGGCCGGGACAGGAGCTTTCCCGGCCGTTCCTGTTCCTGGGGCGGCAGAACACCTACGCGCCGGGAACGCCAGGCGGTGCCGCCGAGACCTGGGAACACGACTGGCCGTTGCTCACCGGCTGGAAGCGCTGGCTCGTCGTGGCGGGTATGGCACATCCCTCGTTCACCGACCTCGGGATCATCGGCGAGCGGCTCGGTCTCGACTTCGCGGCCGCCGCTCCCGCCTTGCGGGGCGCGGCGATCACCAGGGCCTGTGTCAGGGCGTTCCTCGACTTGCACTTGCGCGGAACGCCCCAGCCGCTGCTTTCCGCGCCCGTGCCGGAGTTCCCGGAGGTCGTCCTCGTCGGCTGACCCCGTCGTCACGCCGCGAGTTCGGCGACCAGCTCGTCGATGATGTTCATGCCCTCCTGAACGCCCGTTTCCATGCCGGAACCGGCGATGATGTCCCTCGTTGCCTTGTCGGGGGTCTCGGTGAGCAGATCGAGTGTCGTGCCGTCGGCGTTCGCGGTCAGGGTGTAGGTGCACAGCACACCGGGTTCCTCGTCGGTCGCCCCCGATCCGGACTGGTAGATCTCGGTGAAGACGATGCGCTCGTCCGGCACGATCTCGCGATAGGTGCCTCGGAAAGCGATAACCATGCCGTCGGATTCCATCGCGTACCGCCAGTTGCCGCCTGCCCTGAGGTCGACGTCGACGGACGTGACGGTGCCCCGCTTGCCCGCCCACCAGCGGGCGATCAGGTCCGGTTCGGTGAGGACCCGGTAGACCAGCCGCGGAGGGGCGGCGAACCGGCGGGTGATGAGGATCCGCGTGTCACTCGGTAACGTCATGACGGCGCTGTCCTTGGTGGTGGTCATCGGTCTTTCCTTCCTGTGCCTCGTGTTCGCTGTCGTTGTGTTCGGCGTTGAGCAAGTCCGTCAGCACGGTGTCCATGGCGTCGAAACGCTCGGTCCACAGTCGCTCGTATCGGGAGACCCAGTCGTGGATCTCGCGCAGGGGCTCGCCGTTGGCCCGGTAGAGGCGCTGTCTGCCTTCGTCGCGCACGTCCACGAGCCCCACCTCTCTGAGTACCCGCAAATGCTTCGACACCTGTGGCTGGGCTTGGCCGAGCTGGGATACCAGGTCGGACACCGAGCACTCGCCGGTGAGCAGGCGATCGAGGATCTGCCTTCGGCGTGGTTCGGCCACGGCATTGAAGGCGTCGGTCGTCGTCGCTGCGCGGGCCATGCGTGCATCGTATGCCCATATGGGCATACGATGCAACACGCGAACGTAACCGGGGGCATGGTGTCCCGAGATGGCGTGATCAGCGGCTCGGACGCGCATCTCACCGTCCTGGACGCGCATCTCGCTGTCCCCAGTGCGGATCTCGTTGTTCGGGACGCGGATCTCGGCGTCCTGAGTGCGGATCTCGCTAGCGGGTGCTCCAGGTGACGTGCAGGGCCGCGGGCTTGCGGAACACGAGGCCGCGCGGGGCCGAAGGTCGCGCGGAATCGGCTGCCAGATCCGGCAGCCTCAGCACCTCGCGCAGCGCGATCAGCGTCTCGGTGCGGGCCAGCTGTGCCCCGATGCAGAAGTGCGGGCCCTTGGCGAAGGCGAGATTGCGCCTCGCGTTGGGCCGGTGCGGATCGAACGTGTCCGGCGCGGGGAACACGGCGGGATCCCGGTTGGCCGCGCTGATCGACACGGTCACCAGATCACCGCGGCCGACCGGGGCGCCACCGAGCTCCACGTCGGCGGTCGCGTAGCGATCGACGATCGCCGCTGCCGGTTCGAGCCGCACCGACTCCTCGACGACGGCGGGCAGCAGGTCTTCGTCGGACCGGGCGGCGGCGAGCAGGTCCGGCCGGTCGAGCAGGTGCAGCACCGCGTTGGTGATCATGCCTTCGGTGGTGTCGATACCACCGAACATGAGCACGGCGGCGTTGGCGATAACCTCGGCGGGGCTGAGCCGTTCGCCCGCGGCGACGAGGATCGAAGCGGGGTCCCGTTCGGCGAGGGTGCGCAGAACACTCGCCTTGAGTTCGTCCATCGCCGCGGCGCCCGCGCCGCCGGGTTGCCGTCCCGCCGTCACCTCCGAAACTGCCTCGACGATCGCGGCATACCAGGACAGCACGGTCGCCGCGTCCACGTCGGTGAGGCCGAGTGCCTCCGCCACGACGGCGACGGCGAGCGGTCCGGCGAACTCGGCGCGCAGGTCGGCGGCGCCTTTCGGGCGCATCGCGGTGAGCAGCCGCTCGACGTGGTCCTCGATGACGGCGGTGAACCGGCCCCTGACCTCGGCCGGCCGGAAGGGATGGGTGAACGGTTCCCTGTGCCTCGCGTGTTGCTCACCGTCGAGCGAGAGCATGCTGGGCCCAACGACCCGCGCCGTCGAGAACCGGGGATCGTCCACTGTGAACAGCGCCGGATCGCGCAGTACGCGTTCGGCGAGTTCGTGGCTGGTCACCAGCCAGCCGGACAGCGAGGGAAGCCACGACACGGGCTCGCCGCCCCGCAGGGCGGCGAGCAGCGCGTGCGGATCGGCCTCCAGCTCCGCGATCGACGCCGAGGCGCCGATCGGGAACCCTGACCGCGAACCGGATGTCACAGGCCCGCCGTCCTCAGCCATTCGGCGGCGACCTTGTCTGGATCCTCCTTCGCGGTGACGACCTGCTGCATCATGTCGAGCAGCATCGGAGTGTCCAATTCGGCCGAGACGGCGTTGAGAGTGTCCCGGATCGTGTCGTCGAGCGCGGGTTCGTACACCAGCGGCGTGACGTTCTGCGCGCTGAACAGGTTCTCGGGGTCGTCAAGCACGACGAACTCGTCCGTCGCGACGGCGGGGTCGGTGGTGAACAGGTTCGCCACGTCGATGTCACCGGCCTTGAGGGCGTTGATGGTGACGGGGCCCGCGGTGTCGAGCGAACGGAATTCCCTGAACTCGATGCCGTAGACCTCCTTGAGCCCGACCGAACCCTGCCTGCGGGTCTTGAACTCCGGCGGCCCGCCGAGGATCAGCTCGCCCGCGACGGGTTCGAGGTCGGCGATGGTCCTGAGGTTGTACCGGTCGGCCGTCTCCTTGTGCACGACGAGCGAGTCCTTGTCCTCGGCCGCCGCGGAGTCGAGCAGCGTCAGCTCCTCGGGCAGTTTCTCGTTCAGTTCGGCGTTGACCGTCTCCGTGGTGTCGGCCGTCGACGTGTCGTCGAGGTAGGCAAGCAGCGCCCCGTTGTACTCGGGAAGCACGGTCAGCTCACCGCCGCTGATGGACTTGTAGATGACCTCCCTGCTGCCGATGTTGAGCTTCTTCTCGACGTTGACACCCTTCGCTTCGAGCGCCTGCGCGTAGATCTCGCCGAGCAGGACGTTCTCGGGGAAGTTGGCGGAGCCCACGACCACGGTGCCCTGGGGGGCAGGCGTTCCGGCGCCTTCGGTGTCCTGCAAGGGGTTGTCCCCGCCGCCACCGGAGCACGCGCCGAGTGCGAAGGTGGCGACCATGCCCAGCGCCGCCGCCGTCCGGAACCTTCCCCCGCGGTTGGGTCTTTTCATGATCTCTCCATTCATGAGGTGCTCTCCCTGTGCAGGACGCCCTTCGCGACCACGGTCTTGCGCAGTACCAGGAAGATGAGGGTGACGATGACGGCCAGCAGCACCACGCATCCGGCGCCGCCGACGACGAGCTCGTAGTCCTGCCGAGCGAGCCCGTCGAAGATGAACCTGCCCAGACCTCCCATGCCGACGTAGGCCGCGATGGTCACGGTGGACACGATCTGGATCGCCGCGGTGCGCAGTCCGAGCAGGATGAGCGGCAGCGCGACGGGAATCTCCACTTTGAGCAGTACTTCCGGCCCCGTCATGCCCATGCCCTGCGCTGCGTCCTTGAGCTGTGCGTCGACGGATCTGATGCCCTCGTAGGTGTTGACGAGAATCGGGGGAATCGCGAGCGCAACCATGGCCGCGACCACCGGTTGCAGCCCGATGCCGACGGCGAGCACCGCCAGCATCACGACGCCCACGGTCGGCAGTGCCCTCGCGAAGTTCGCCAGCGTGGCCGCGATGAATCCGCCGCGTCCGGTGTGGCCGGTGAGCAAACCGAACGGAACGCCGATGGCGGCGGCGATGAGCAGCGAAAGCGCCGAATAGTAGGCGTGCTCGCCGAATCTGGCCGGAATGCCGTCGGGTCCCGACCACTGGGCGGGCTGGGTCAGCCAGTCCCAGAACAGCGTGAGTATGTTCATCGGCTCGCCACCCTCGCTCGTGCCCACGGGGTGAGCAGTCGCTGGGCCAGTACCAGCAGCGCGTCACAGACGAAGGCCAGCAACACGGTCAGCATGATCCCGACGATGATCTCCGTGGGAAAGTCGCGCTGGAACCCGTCGGTGAACAACTGACCGAGACCGCCGAGGCCGACGAGCGCGGCGACACTGACCATGCTGATGCTCGACACGGTCGCCACCCTCAGCCCGGCCATGATGACCGGTACCGCGATGGGCAGCTCGATCTGCACCAGCCGGCGGGTGGTGCCGAATCCCATCGCGGTCGCCGCCTGCCTGCTGGCGTCGGGAACGGAACGCAGCCCGTCGACGACGTTGGGGATCAGCACCGAGAACGTGTACAGGGTGAGCGGGATGATCGCGGTCCACGAGGTGAGGCCGGTGTAGTCGATGAGGACGATGAACAACGCGATGGAAGGCAACGCGTACAACAGGTTCGCGCCGCCGAACACCGGCGGATACAGTTTCGGCCACCGCACGCACAGCACACCGAGCGGTACCGAGATCAGCAGTCCGAAAAGGACGGGAAGCAGGGCGAGGTAGGCGTGCTGACCGGTCAGCTCCACCAGGTCGGGCACGTGGTCGGCGACCCAGTCCCATTTCACGTGACGCCGCCCCCGAACCCGCCGCGGATCGCGGCTCCCAGTTCCTCCTGGCTCACCACGCCGACGACCGCCCCGCCGGAGTCGACCCCGACGGCGCTTCCCGCGGGGGAAAGCACGGCGGCGTCGAGCGCGGCCCGCAGGGAGTCGGTCTCGACGTCGAAGGGATGGCCGATGGGATGAAGCGGAGCGTCCCCGATCGTCGCCGTTCCCGCGAGGTCCTCCGTGGACACCCAGCCGAGAGGCTTGCGTCCGGCGTCGACGGCAAGCAGCCACGTCTCGTCTCCGGCCGCGCTCGCCGCGCCGGAGGAGGGCGAATCGGCGGGCAGTACCGGCCGGTCCCGCAGCGGCAATCCCTTGGCCGCGAGGAAGGAGAGCCGTTTGATTCCCCTGTCCCTGCCGAGGAAAGCCGCGACGAACTCGTCCGCGGGATCGGTCAGCAGGGTCTCCGGCGAACCGAACTGCACGAGTTTCCCTCCGGTGCGGAAGACCCCGATGCGATCGCCGAGTTTGATCGCCTCGTCGATGTCGTGCGTGACGAAGACAATAGTTTTACGGAGTTCGGATTGCAGGCGCAGCAACTCTTCCTGAAGTTCGGCGCGCACGACGGGGTCGACGGCGCTGAACGGTTCGTCCATCAGCAGGACGGGCGGATCGGCGGCGAGCGCGCGTGCGACGCCGACGCGCTGCTGCTGTCCTCCGGAAAGCTGGAACGCGTAGCGGGAGGCCATTGTCGACGGTAGGCCGACGCGCTCCATCAGCTCCATCGCGCGGGCACGGGCCCGCTTTTTGTTCCAGCCAAGCAAATAAGGAACGGTGGCGATGTTGTCGACGATGGTGCGGTGGGGGAAAAGACCCACCTGCTGGATGACGTACCCGATCCCTCTGCGCAACTGGGCCGGTTTGCGGGAGCGGACATCCTCGCCGTCGATGCTCACCGTCCCGCTCGTCGGCTCGACCATGTTGTTGACCATGCGCAGCGCGGTGGTCTTCCCGCCGCCCGAAGTGCCGACGAAGACGGTGATCTCGCCGGCAGGGCATTCCACCGAGAGTTCATCCAACGCGACGGTGCCGTCCGGATAGCGCTTCGTGACGCGATCGTATGTGATCACGGCGCTCCTTCTCTCCGCGATTGCTCACCATGCGACCGTGGCCGGCGATGAATAAGAAGTTGCATACTTGTTCCCTCGGCTATGAAAGTCAAGGCGGTCAACCCGTGGCGAAGAACCCCCGCCGCTGGGAAATGGAGTCGTGTTCCTCCAGCCTGCGCTGGGTTCGCCCCGGCTCGGCATCGGCCATGGCTTGCAGGATGACCGCGGCCAGCGTCATGGGCGCCGCGTGCGAATCGAACACCGGACGAACACTAACGCCCGCGGCGAGCAAAACGTCGGCGAGCTCGCCGAACATGACAAGCGGCACATCCGTGATCACCGCGGTGCGCAGCCCGAGTTCCTTTGCCGTACGCAACGTATCGAGGGCTTCACCGGCATAGCGGGGCAGTACGAAGGCGAGCAGCCACCGGCCTCCAGCCTGCTTCGTGTGCAGCACGCCCTCGTGTGCCGCGCTTCCGCCTTCGGTGATCAGCCGGATGCCGGGATGAATACGGTGCGCCGCGAAGGCGAAGTAGCGCGCCACCGCCGCCGACACCCGCAGACCCATGACGGCAAGCGGCATCGACGAGGCGAGGTCCTTGCCCAGCCGCACGAGCGGCAACGGATCGGCGAGCATGGTGCGCAAGGCTTGCAGGTTCCCCAATTCGGCGTCGACGGCGGCCTGGAATTCGTTGCGGCGTACGTCTTCCTCGGTTTCCTGAATGGCACCGAGGGCGATGGGACGCAAGGCGTCCCGGAGTTCGGGATACCCGGTGAATCCGAGTGCGGTGGCGAAGCGGGTCACGGAGGGCTGGCTGACCCCGGCGCGCTCGGCGAGTGCGACCGAGGAGAGGAACGCGGCTTCGGCCACATGATCCACAAGGAACTGCGCTATTCGCCGCTGTGCCGGTGACAGCCTTCGCCCCTCGAACAGACCGAGCAGTCTTTCCGATGCGCTAGTCACGACGGTTCACCACGGGGCCGCACATCCTCTTGCCAAAGTCGAATATCGCCATGCAGAGTCATGGAGTAGTGAATGGAAGTCAAGTAAGCCGCCCGCGCGAGGGCAGGTCTTCGTGGTGTTACGGGCGGATCGTGCTGAATGGGAGGGCCGGATGACGACGGTGCACGGCATGGCCCCCGCGGTCGGCGGTGGCAGGGGAGACGGCGGTGACGGACGGCCGACGGTGTTGCTGGACGGAACGGCGCTGACGGTCGACGACGTCGTCCGCGTCGCCGACGGCGAGGTCACCGTCGGGATGTCGGAGGAAGGACGCGACCGGTTGCACCGGTCGTGGCTGGCCGCGCGTGAGGTCGTGACCCTGCGGCCGGTGTACGGCAGGACCACCGGCGTCGGCGCGAACCGTTACGAAGTCGTGGCCGGATCGGAGTCCGCCGGAGCACACGGACTGCGGTTGCTGCGCAGTCACGGCAGCGGCATCGGCGAGCTGCTGCCCCGCCGTCAGGTGCGCGCGATGCTCGCCGTCAGGGCCAACCAGTTGCTGCGCGGCGGGGCGGGTCTCGCTCCCGTCATCGCGGAAACCATGGTGGCCGTCCTCAACGGCGGGATCTACCCTGCCGTTCACGAACACGGTGCCGTGGGCACGGGCGACCTCGGTCCGCTCGCCGAAGCGGGACTGGCCTTCGCGGGCGAGGGAGCCTGGCAGGGCGAGGGCGCCCCGCCTCCGCCGATCCTCATCGAGGACGGTGACGCGCTCGCCCTCATGAGCAGCAACGCGCTGACGATCGCGCAGGCGGCGCTGGCCGTCGGTGCCGTGAGGGGCGCCCTTCGCGCCACGATCCCGGTCGCGGCACTCACCCTCGGCGCGGTGGACGGCTCGACGGAGGCCTACGCGCCGGAAACCCATCACGTGCCACAGGCGGGCGCCGCGCTCGTCGCCGTCGAGATGTTGCGCCTGCTCGGCGCGGAGCCCGCGCAGGGCCGCAGATTGCAGGATCCGTTCGGGCTGCGCTGCCTGCCCCAGGTACACGGCCCCGCGCTCGACGCGCTGACCGACGTCGAATCGGTACTGGCCGCAGAACTCAACGCCGCCAACGAGAATCCGCTGATCGTTCCCGCCCCGGGGGGACCAGCCAAAGTCCGCCACCACGGCGGCTTCCACACGGCGCAGCTCGCGCTGGCGCTGGACCGGCTGCGGCTCGCCCTGCTGGGCACCGCCCAGTTGTGCGCGGCCCGGCTGTCGATGCTCACCGATCCCGAGATGACCGGACTACGGCCGTTCCTCGCCGCGGGGCCGCCCGCGAGTTCGGGGATGATGCTGCTGGAGTATGGGGCCGGTTCCGCGCTCGCGGAGCTCCGGGCCGCGGCGTTTCCGGCGACCCTCGGGCACATCGTGCTCTCCCGCGGAATCGAGGAGCACGCGAGCTTCGCCTCGCAGGCGGCCCGGCAGTCGCTGCGGGCGGCGACGTCCTACCGGCTGGTGCTCGCGTGCGAACTGGTCGCCGCGGTGAGGGCACACCGGCTGAGGGGCGGCGGGCCCGATCCCGCTCAGCCGGTGCGCGAGGCGTTCGAACTGGCCGACGGAGTCCTCGACACCGATGTCGAGGACCGGCCGCTTTCCGCCGACGTCGAGCGGGCGGACGCGTTGCTCGACCCCATCGCGGCAACGCTCGTTCACTGATCCACTGTGGACTTTTCGGGCCGTGCGGGTCAGTCCTTGTCGAGCGGTCGCAGTTCGTCCGCGTAGGACAGCGATACCCTGCGCAGCACGCCCCCTTCGCCGATCGCGTACTGGCCCATGCGCCACAGCGGCGGTGAGTACGCGTGCACGGAAACACTGCGGTGGGCGTGCCCGGTAAGCCGGTGGATGTGGTCAGGACCGAAGCTGAACACGTTGCCGGCCGGGATCCGGGTTTCCATGTTGGGAAGGAACACCGTGAGGTTGTGCTCGACGAGTTCGCCCTCGGTGACCGCGACCGCGCCGGAGGAGATCTCGTGGTCGTGCCAGCCGGTGTCGTTGTCGGGCGTCCAGCACAGCACCCACACGTCGACGTGCGCGTCCCTGTGCAGCGACACGTAGTGCCGCTGGTCGTCGCTGAAGGCAACGTGCGGCCGCCACACCTCCGGCGTGCTCGCCAGCGTCGCGGCGAGGCTGCGCAGCTCGGCCTCGTCGAGGTCTCTTCCCGGCAGCGTCGAGAGCGTCAGCCCCTCAGGGCACGCGGCGAGCGGGCTCGCCAGCCTCGCGGGCACGACGGCTTGCGAGGCGCCGTCCTGCTGTGGCTGGGTCACGGTCATGGTGTTCCTCCTTCGAGTAGGCGGCGAGGGTTGGCGCGGCGGATCGCCTGCCACGCGGCCTCGCCGAGTTCGGGATCGCGAGCCTCGGCGTAGGGGCGATCGCTGCCGAGTACGACGGGGTCGATGCCGAGCACGCGCACGAGCGCGTCGATCGCGCGGGGACCGTAGGAGGAGGTGTCGACGAACGTGTCCTGGTCGATCCGCGCGAAATCACCACCGCGCGCGGTGAGGCGCTCGTGGTGCACCGGCGCGAGCCCGGCTCCCGCCGCGAAGCAGATCCGCAACCGGGGGAACGACGCTCGTCCCTCCGCGTGCCACGACCACCATGCCGCCTGCATCTGGGCCACGTAGTCGACGACGGGAGCCCACCAGCCGGGCACCTTGCCGGAGGGCGGCGCCGCGCTTCCCGGGTGGACGAGTACGGGACGGCCGCGCCGTTCGCACTCCGCGAGCAGCGCTCCGGCGCGCTCCAGCGCCGAGGGGGTCGCCATGGCGTCGGCGGGCAGCTGGAGACCGGCGCAGCCCCGGTCGAGGGCGGAGGCCACGTGCCGGGGGTCGGGTTCGGCCAGCGAGGTGGCCGCCCACACCCCGAACGGTTCGGGAAGCGCGAGCGCGCCGTCGTGCCACGCGTCGAGCAGGGGAGCGGCTTGATCGGCGTCGAGCCATTCGATGCCGAGCGGGCTCGACAGCGACACGAGCGCCTTGTCGGCGGCCTCCAGCTCGCGTTTCGCGCGTGGGACGGGATCGTGCTCGGCGGGGTCGACCGAGTAGGGCGGTTCTCCGGTGAGGTGGAGGGTCCAGTCGGCCAGCATCGGCGGCTCGCGGCGCCGCCGCAACGCGGAGATGAACTCGGGTGGCCAGAGATGCTGGTGTACGTCGATCGCGGGGTCGAGCAAACAAACTCCTTGGCATGTCGTTGTGAAGCGGTTCAGTGAACCGCTTCAGTGAAGCGGGTAAGCGGTGTGGATGTCAACGGTCTCTCCGACGGGGTCGCCCTCGGCGGGTTACGCTGCCCGGGTGCCGCAGCGCCGCAAACGCCCCACGATCAAGGACATCGCGGAGGAGACGGGACTGTCGTCCGCCGCCGTGTCGTACGCCCTGCGCGGCCTGCAGGTGCCGCCGGAGACCCAGCGGCGGGTCAGGGAGGCGGCCGACCGGCTCGGCTACGAGGCCGACCCGATCGCCAGAGCGCTGGCCAGCGGCAGGACCGGGACCATCGGGGTGTTGTGCAGTTCACTGGAGGACCTGTGGCAGCAGGGGTTCGCCAGCACTCTCGGCAGGCGGTTTCTCGCGGGCACGCGCAACGCGCTGATCGTCGACGCGGCGGCCGACCCCGAACGCGAGGTCTCGCTCAGCAAGTACCTGCTCGATCAGCGGGTCGACGCGCTGGTCACGATCCCCGTCGACCCCGCGTCGCCGCACTGGGCCGACGCGGCGCGCAGAACCGTACTTGTCGCGGTCGGCGACCCGCTGCCGGGAGCCGCGACCGCGGCCGAGGTGGTGTTCGACAACGGGCTCGCCGTCGCCGACGCGCTGAAGACGCTGCGAGGGGAAGGGCACACCGAGGTGCTCGTGCTGACGCCGGGCCCGAAACTGCGCAGGCACCGGCCGGCGGAGAAGATCGTGAGAGAGCTGGCACGGGAACTCGACGTGACCCTGCGGGTGCGCACCTGCCCCAACGCACTGGCGGGCGCGGCGGAGGTCGCGCGTAGCGCGCTGGCCGAGCAACCCCGGCCGACGGCCGCGTTCTGTCTCGCCGACTCCATCGCCTACGGGGTCTACGACGCCGCCCGCGATCTCGGCATCGGTATTCCGGAGGATCTCTCCGTCATGGGGTTCGACGATCATCCGGTGTCCCGGCTGCTCACCCCTTCGCTGTCGACCTACCGGTGGGACGTCGACATCGTGGCCGAGGCCGTCGTCGAGCGGGTGGGCAAAGCCCTGGACACCAACCGCCGCAGCAAGCGGACACTGGTGACCCCGCAGCCGCGGCATCGCGACTCGGTGAGCGCGGCCAGGAACTGAGCGCTTCGCTCACCGCGAGGCGACCACGATGCCGTACTCGTGGATCTTGCGGTAGATCGTCGCCCTGGAAATGCCGAGCAGTTTCGCCGCGCGGGCCTTGTTGCCGTCGGCTTCGTCGAGACCGCGCACGATCGCGTCCCTTTCGAGGGCCTCGAAGCGGTTCAGCGGGCGCCGGGTGATCGTCCGGTACTCGGCGGGAAGGTCGCCAGGCTGGATGGTCCCGGTGCGCCGGCGTTTCGAGACCTGGCGCAGCACCTCGTGCAGCTGCGTGACGTTGCCGGGCCAGCTCGCCCTGATCAGCAGATGCAGTGCGGCGGGGGAGCAGCGCAGCCTTCCGCCTGCCGAGAGCTTGCCCAGCAGCAGCGGAACCAGTTCGCCGAGATCCTCGACGTGCCTGCGCAGCGGGGGCACCGCGACGCTGTGCGGGAAGAACGCCATCAGCTCGGCCAGCGCGGGTTCGGTCTCCGCGTCGGGTGTGAGCGTCACCGCGATCCACGGGGCGGCCTTGCCCTCGCCGGAGCCCGCCTTAGCCTCGCGCAGCGCGCCGGTCAGCACGCGCAAGGCGGCCGGGTCGAGCCGGTCGACCTGGCGAACCAGCAGCGCGCGGGGAGTCCCGGCCGCATCGTCGGCGAGTTCGCGGCGCAACAGCGCCGCCCAGTCCGCGCCGGCGTGTGTGCCGTCCAGCGCGCGCAACCGTCCCGAGGGATTACGCCGCTGGTGCACACCCGTCGCGAGCGTCGCCCTGCCGGAGCCGTTCTCACCGGTGAGCGCGAGCCATTCGCCTCTGGCGCAGGTCGCGTCGACCTCGTGCGCACATCGTGACCAGGAAGGGGCGGAGCCGACGACGCCGGGCAGGAACATGGGCAGCAGCGGGACGGAAGGCGCGGTGTCGTCCTGCCCCGTGTCGACGTGCCGGGTGTCGATGAGGTGCACGGCGAGTACTCCGCCCGCGACGTGTCCCTCTCTCGCGCCCGGCACCCTCCTGCTGTACATGCGCACCCTCGTGCCGGTCGACAGCGTCACGGTCACCGTCGACCGCTTCCCCTCCGCCAGTTCCTGGCTCGCTCTTGCCAGCAGCAGTGTCTGGTCGGCCGGATGCAGAAGCTGGCGGGCGCAGTCGTTCATCATCACGATGTCGTCGTTGAACGCCATCACGATTCCGGTCGTGCGGCGGCAGGCCTGCAGATAGGACTGGAACAACATCAGCTCACGCACGTTGCTGTGGGCGAGCAACGCCTGCCTTACCTGTTCGGCCGTCGTTCTCGCGAGCGCGACGAGCAGGCCGCCCGCGTCCCTGCGCCAGCAGGTGAGGTCCACGGCGCCGATGGTCTTTCCCGAAATGGGATGCTGGATCGGAACACCCGCGCAGGCGAGGTTTTCCAGGTTCTCCGCGTAGTGCTCGTGCCCGAAGACGTGGGTCGGCTGGCCGTCCTCAAGCGCGGTGCCGATGCCGTTGGTCCCCACGAACCGTTCGCCGTAACTGAAACCGGGAACCAGTTCGACCGACTCAAGGTGCGAGCGCAGGTCGCCGTCGCCGGTGCGCTGGGTGAGCACGACACCGCTCTGATCGGTCAGGATGAGGCTGATGGGCTGGCCCTTGAGCTGGTCGCCCAGTCGCCGCAACACCGGTTCCGCGCCCCGGATCAGCGGGGTGTCGAGATCCTGCTCGCCGGTGTAGGGCAGATCGATCCGGTCGGCGGGCACCTCGAACTCGGCCGAACGCCACCACGAGGCGAGTATCGCCTCGCGTACCAGCTCCGGCTCGACGGTGTGCGAGTTCAGGAACTGGATCCGGGTGCGCGCCAGTCCGTCCTCGTCGGGTCGAACGGTGCGCCCGCTCACCGGCGCGACGTCCACCACGTGGCCCTCCTGCCTCTCCTTCGGCTCCGTGCCGTGAGGGACAGCATAGGCGCTCGCCGCCAGGTGGCCTGTCTCAAGATGAGACCCGCGACTTTCTCCGGTGGGCGTGTAATCGCCCATGGAGGACGCGTGCCCACGCAAGGAGTGATCAATGAGCCGCCAAAGCGTGGCGAAAGCCCATCAGAAGATCCAGGAATTGTCCTGGGAGCCCGCCTACCATCAGCCGGTTTCTCAATACGGCACCGATTACACCTTCCGCAAGGCGAAGAAGAAGGACCCGCTCAAGCAGGTACTGCGGTCCTACTTCCCGATGCAGGAGGAAAAGGACCACCGCGTCTACGGAGCCGAGGACGGGGCCATTCGCGGGAACATGTTCCGGCAGGTGCAGGAACGCTGGCTGGAATGGCAGAAATTGTTCTTGAGTATCATCCCGCTGCCGGAGATCTCGGCGGCCCGTGCGATGCCGCTGCTCTTCCGCACTGTCCCGAATCCCGAACTGCACAACGGGCAGGCCATCCAGATGATCGACGAGGTGCGGCACTCGACGATCCAGCAGAACCTCAAGCGTCTGTACATGAACAACTACATCGACCCCGCCGGATTCAATTCCAGTCTCCGTAATTTTCAGAACGATTACTGCGGAACCATCGGCAGGCAGTTCGCGGAAGGATTCATCACCGGTGACGCCATCACGGCGGCGAGTATCTACCTGACCATCGTCGCCGAAACGGCATTCACCAACACGCTGTTCGTCGCGATGCCCGCCGAGGCGGCCGCCAACGGCGACTATCTGCTGCCCACCGTCTTCCACTCGGTGCAATCGGACGAGTCGCGGCACATCAGCAACGGATACGCGACATTGCTGATGGCGTTGTCGGACGAGGGGAATCATCAGCTTCTGGAACGCGATCTGCGCTACGCGTGGTGGAACAATCACGCCGTCGTCGACGCCGCGATCGGCACGTTCATCGAATACGGAACGAAGGACCGGCGCAAGGACAGGGAAAGCTACGCCGAGATGTGGCGGCGCTGGATCTACGACGACTACTACCGCAGCTACCTTGTCCCACTGGAGAAGTACGGGCTGGTCATCCCGCACGACCTCATCGAGGAGTCGTGGAACCGGATCTGGAACAAAGGCTACGTCCACGAGGTCGCCCAGTTCTTCGCCACCGGCTGGCTTGCCAACTACTGGCGGATCGACCCCATGACCGACACCGACTTCGAGTGGTTCGAGCACAAGTATCCCGGATGGTACGACAAGTACGGGAAGTGGTGGGAGAACTACAACCGCCTCTCCTACCCGAACGGTCACAACCCGATCGCGCTCGAAGACGTCGACTACGTCTACCCGCACCGGTGCTGGACGTGCATGGTTCCGTGTCTCATCAGGGAAGACATGGTCATGGACAAAGTGGACGGTCAGTGGCGGACGTACTGCTCCGAGCCGTGCAGATGGACCGACGCGGAGGCGTTCCGGCCCGTCTACCAGGGAAGGCAGACGCCGAACATGGGGCAGCTCGTCGGCTCCCGTGAGTGGGAAACCCTGTATCACGGCTGGAACTGGGCCGACGTGGTCTCGGACATGGGGTTCGTGCGCGACGACGGTAAGACGCTTGTCGCGCAGCCGCACCTCGACCTCGACCCGGCGAAGATGTGGACACTCGACCACCTCCGCAGGTGCCCGCCGTTGCAGAGCCCCAACGTTCTGCTCAACGAGATGACCGACGAGCAGCGCGCGGCGTTCAAGACCGACTACAACCTGCAGGGACCCGCGGGCCGTCCCGCACCACGCGCACGCTGAGCAGGCGGTTCGTCCCGCGGTGGGTGACAACCGCGGGATGACGCCGCTCGTGCCGGAAGGCAGCCATGGGAGAAAAGCACCTCGTGCGATTCGAACCGGTCGGCATCGAGATCGTCGCCGACTCCGACCGGACGATTCTGCGTGCCGCCGCGGAGCAGGGCGTCATGCTCATGCACGGATGCAAGGAAGGGCAGTGCGCTTCCTGCAAGTCCTTCGTGCTCGAAGGGGAGGACATCGAGTACGACCGCTACTCGACCTTCGCCCTTCCCGAGTTCGAGAAGGACGAGGGATACACGTTGCTGTGCAGGGCACACGCCTACGAGGACCTGACCATCGAACTGCTCAACTACGACGAGGAGATGATCAGGTCGGGACTTCCGATCCAGCAGGCACTCGTGGAAGTCGTGCTCAACGAGCCGGTCACCCATGACCTGCGCAGACTGATCGTGCGGCTCGTCAGCCCGGAATCACTCCGGTACTTCCCCGGCCAGTACGTCGACATCGCGGTCCCCGGAACGGGGCAGACCAGATCGTTCTCGATGGCGGGCACCTCATCGGCGGATGGCGGGCAGCTGGAGTTCCTGATCAAGATCTATCCCGGTGGCTTGTTCTCCGCCTTCCTCGAAAGCGAGGTCCGCGCGGGTGACCGGCTCGACCTCACCGGGCCGTTCGGAGTGTTCACGCTCAGGGAAGCTCCGGAGGCGAGGCTCGTCTTCGTCGGCGGAGGAGCGGGCATGGCACCGATCCTGTCCTTGCTGAGATCCATGGCGGAGCGGGGGATCACCAGGGAGGCCACCTTCTACTACGGCGTGCGCGAACGGCGAGATCTGTGCTTCGAGGACGAACTGAACGCGCTCGCCGATGTGCTCCCCGGATTCCGATACGTCCCAGCACTGTCCCAACCAGACGGTCCCGGATCGGAAGAGTGGGAAGGCGAGGTCGGTCTCGTCACCGACGTGCTCGCCAGGAGGGAACCCGATCTCACCGGAGCCGATGCCTACGTGTGCGGGCCGCCTCCCATGGTGGAGGCGGCACTCGACCTGCTGCCGTCGCTGGGCATCGCGGAAAAACGCATCTTCTACGACAAGTTCACGACAACAGGACAGGACGAGGACAGCCGAGAAGCCACGACATCAGGAGAGTAAGGACACGGCCAGTGACAAGCACCCGGCAGCCTGCCAACACCACCCAGAACGCCGATCCGGTCGTCGCGGAGCGAAGCGTGCCGAAACCGGCCTTCACCGACGCCGAGGCCGGAGCGAAGACCTTTCCCGATTCCGGCCTGCGCAGGTTCACCTACTTCACCCCGGCAAAGCGCAAGCAGAGTCACTACGAGGACGTCACCGTCGAGGTTCAGCCCGATCCGAGACACTATCTTTCGCAAGGCTGGCTGTATGCCTTCGCCGACGGCAGAGGCGGCTACCCGCTGGAGTGGACGGCACTCAAGGCGTGGGGCTCGGATTTGCCGGAGCCGGTCAGAGGACCTGGCTCCGGAGGAAAGGGCTACCCGTGGCCGGCGCACGGCTGGCACGAATTCCGCGATCCCAATGAGGAATGGGAGCTGACCCTCTACCGGTACAACGCCAACGTCGTCAGGCAACTCAATCAGAACGTCGACGCGGCACGCCAGTCGAAGGCCTTCGAACAATGGAATCGCAACTGGGTACGGTTCGTCGCCCAGCACATCGGGGCGTGGATGCATGTCGACCACGGACTCGGGCTCTACCTGTTCTCCAACGCCAACAGGAGGGCGCCGACCAACATGCACAACAACGCGATCGCGGTCAACGGCATGCACCGGATCAGGGCAGCGCAGGACCTCGCGCTCTACAACCTGACCCTGAGCGAGGAGATCGGCGATTTCGACGGAACGGCACACAGTACGACCTGGGACGAGGACCCCGCATGGCAGGGAGTGCGCGACGTCGCGGAACGGCTCACCGCGATCGACGACTGGTGTGAGGCCGTGTTCGCCGCCAACGTCGTCTTCGAACCGCTGGTGGGCGAGCTGTTCCGCAGCAGTCTTGTGCAACAGGCGGCGCCTGCGAACGGGGACTTCGTCACGCCCACCCTCATCGGTGCGGAGGAGTACGACTATTCGGAACGCGACCTGCGCTATACGAGGGCGATGTTCGAACTGCTCGTCAACGACAAGGAATTCGCCGCACACAACACGGCCACGCTGCGCGCCTGGCTCGGGGAATGGGTGCCGCGCTGCCTCACCGCGGCCAGGACACTGCAACCGCTGTGGTCGCAGCCGGACGCCAAGCCGCCCCGGTTCGAGGACGGACTGGACAGGGCCAGGTCGCGGTTCGGCGGAATACTGTCCGATCTGGATCTTCCGTTACCGAAGGAGCTGGGCAGGTGACCACGTTCAGCACGGCGGAAAGCCCGTACACAGCAGACTCCACCGCGTCGAATCGATGCGGCTTCACACTGATGAACAATCAGGTCGGCGCCATCGTCGCCGATGTGATGGGGCACAAGGACAACGTCACCATCACCCCGCTGCCTTCCATGATCAGAGTCGACGCGACCGGAAGGATGGACGTCGTCTACGGCGGAATCGACGAGGCGGCGGGAGAGGAGGAAGGCTGGTTCAACGCGGCGGAGTTCGAGGAGAGCATGTCCACGCACTACGGCAGGATGGTGCACCTCGACGATCGCACCATCATGTTCGCCAACCCCGAGGACGCCGCGGAGTACCTCGATTTCGACCTCACCCCGATCGACGGGAACAGGTGACTCATGTACACAAAGGACGGCGAGCACTACTTCATCGTCGACAGTCACGTCCACTTCTGGGACGGCAGTCCCGCCAACCAGGCCAACAGGTACGGCAAGGGCTTCGTCGAGTGTTTCTACGACTACCACCGGAACCTGAGTCCCGATGAATGGGTGTGGCCGCTGGACAAGTTCGAACGCTACTCCGAAAAGGACCTGATGGACGACCTGTTCGTGAATGGCTACGTCGACAAGGCGATCTTCCAGCCGACCTACCTCGGCGACTTCTACGTCAACGGGTTCAACACGACCGAACAGGACGGCGCGATCGCGGAACGCCACCCGGGAAGGTTCATCGTCAACGGTTCGTGGGACCCGAGAGAGGGTGAGTCCGGACTCGACAGGCTCGAAGTACTCGCACACAGGTGGAACCTGACCGGTGTCAAGCTCTACACGGCGGAATGGCGAGGGGATTCCAAAGGCTGGAAACTGTCCGACCCGTGGGCATACCGGTACCTTGAGAAATGTGAGGAGCTGGGGATCGTCAACATCCATGTCCACAAGGGACCGACGATCTACCCGCTCAACCGCGATGCCTTCGACGTGGCCGATGTCGACGAAGCGGCCAGCGCTTTCCCGAACCTGCGATTCATCGTCGAGCACTGCGGTCTGCCCAGGCTGGAGGACTTCTGCTGGATCGCGACGCAGGAGCCCAATGTCTACGGTGGACTCGCGGTCGCGATGCCGTTCATTCACACCCGGCCTCGTTACTTCGCGCAGGTTCTCGGCGAGCTGCTGTACTGGCTGGACGAGAACCGGCTCACCTTCGCCAGCGACTACGCGATCTGGAGTCCGCGGTGGCTCGTCGAGCGATTCGTCGACTTCCAGATTCCCGAGGACATGCGGGCGGAGTACGGCGTGCTGACACCGGAGATCAAGAAGAAGATCCTCGGGCTCAACGCGGCACGGCTCTACGGCATCGAGGTTCCCGGGGAGGCGGCGTTGCCTGAGGAGCCGGTCGATTCCGGTGAGGCGATCGGCTCGGCGCCCGTGGTGCCGGCATGAACACCGGAACCGTCGCCGGCCACACCACGACGGCGGTGTGGTCGGCACTCGGTGCCGTCCTCGATCCCGAGCTGGACGAGCCGGTCACCCGGCTCGGTTTCGTGCACGAGGTCGAGGTCGGCGAATGTGAGGCGGGTGGAGCCGTGGTCAGAGTTGTCCTGAGGCTGCCGACCTACTTCTGTGCCCCGAATTTCGCCTACTTGATGGTTGCCGACGCCGCCGACGCGGTGCGCGCGGTTCCCGGTGTCACCCACGCCGAGATCGTCCTGTGCGACCACTTCGCCGCGGCCGAGATCAACGCGGGGGTCGCGGAGGAGCATGGCTTCGCGGCGGCGTTTCCCGGTGAAGCGACGGGAGAGCCGGCGGTGTTGCGGCGTACGTTCCAGCGCAAGGCCTATCTCGCGTCGCTCGACCGGGTGTGCGGGATGCTGCTCGCGCGGGGGTGGCGCCCGGACGAGCTGACCACCCGCACGCTCGCGGATGTCCCCGACTCGCCGGAGCGGCGGCGCCTTGTTCGGCGCAGGGCGGCGCTGGGGCTTCCGTGCGATCCGGATTCGGTAGTGCTCGTCGACGAGGACGGAGTCCCGATTCCCTCGGGACAGGTGACGACAACACTGCGATTCGCGCGAGCCGTGCGGGTGAGTATCGAGGGAAACGCCGGGCTGTGCACCGGATTGCTGCGCACCCGCTACGGCGGCGTTCAGGAGGACGGGTCATGAAAGCGGTGCGGCTGCACGCCTACCATCAGCCACCGGTCATCGAGGAGGTGCCGCAACCCGCGATCGAGGGGCCACTGGATGTCGTCGTCAGGATCGGCGGCGCGGGAGTGTGCCGCACCGATCTGCACATCATCGAAGAGCAATGGGCGGCCAAGAGCGGCGTCACTTTGCCTTACACGATCGGTCATGAGAACGCGGGCTGGGTACACGAGATCGGCTCCGCGGTGACCACTGTGGACGTTGGCGATCCGGTGATCCTGCACCCTACTCCGACGTGTGGGCTGTGCCGCGCTTGCAGGGCCGGAAACGACATGCACTGCGAGGCCGGATCCTTCCCCGGGATCAACGCCGACGGCGGCATGGCGGAGTACCTGCGTACCTCGGTGAGGGCGTGCGTCAAACTCGATCCGGCGACCCTGCCCTCGGATGTCGCCGCGCTTGCCGACGCGGGCATCACCGCCTACCACGCGGTGCGCAAGGCCGCGCCGTCGCTGCATCCGGGGACGGTGTGTGTCGTCAACGGTGCGGGCGGGCTCGGTCACATCGGGATACAGGCGTTGCGCGCGCTGACCGCGACCACCATCGTCGTCGTCGACCGCAGTCCCGAGGCGCTGGAACTGGCAGGCCGCATCGGCGCCGACCACACAGTGGTCGCCGACGGCAAGCAGGTCGAGGCGGTCGCGGACCTGACCGGGGGCGAAGGGGCCGAAGCGGTGCTCGACTTCGTCGCGGAAGGTGGAGCGCAGCGGGATTGCTTCGCCATGACCAGGAGAGCCGGTTCGCACTTCGTCATCGGCTACGGCGGCGACATCGTCATTCCGGCCATCGACCTCATCTCCACCGAACGCAATGTGATCGGGAATCTCGTCGGGACCTACAACGACCTCGCCGAACTGATGGTGCTGGCACAGACGGGAAGGATCACCTTGCACACCAGGAAATATCCGCTCGACGCGGCGCTCGACGCGCTGGCCGACCCTGGAGTCGGGAAGGGTGAGAGGCCGCGCGATCCTGGTGCCTTGAGCGGCCCGGAAAGTCCACTATGGAGGGTTTCAGACATGGCCAAGGAACTGCGCTTCGGAGCGCCGGCGCGTGACCTGCTCCTCGCCGGTGTCGACAAGCTGGCCGACGCGGTGAAGTCGACGCTCGGCCCCAAGGGGCGCAACGTCATCATCGAGAAAATCACCGGTTCGCCCGTCGTCACCAATGACGGGGTCACCATCGCCAGGGAAATCCACCTGAAGAACCAGTTCGAGAACATGGGCGCCCAGCTGGTCAAGGAAGCCGCGATCAAGACCAACGATCTCGTCGGTGACGGCACGACAACGGCGACCGTGCTGGCACAAGCCATCATCCGCGAGGGCATGCGGGCGATCGCGGCAGGCCGGAACCCGGTACTCGTCAAGCGCGGCATCGACAGGGCCGTCGCCGCTCTCGACGCGCACCTGGAGAAAGTCGCGCACCCCGTCGAGAGCGAACGCGACTTCGCGAGGGTCGCCGCGATCTCGGCGAACGATGACGACGAGGTCGGCGCCGTGATCGCCCGCGCGTTGCACACCGTCGGAGCGGGCGGGGTGGTGACCGTCGAGGAGTCACCGAAACTGGGCATGTCGGTGGACTTCGTCGAGGGGTTCGAGTTCGACAACGGATACCTCTCGCCCTACCTCGTCACCGACCCCGGGCGGCTCGAAGCCGTTCTCGACGACCCGTACATCCTGATGTGCGGCGAGAAGGTCACGAAGGTCCAGGAACTGATGCCTGTGCTCGACAGGATCATGCGCTCGCCCCGGCCGCTGGTGCTCATCGCCGAGAACGTCGAGGGGCCCGCGCTGAGCATGCTCGTGCACAACCACGTCAACCGCACGTTCGCCTCCGTTGCGGTGCGGGCGCCGGGCTTCGGGGATCGCAGGTTGCACAAGCTGGAGGACCTCGCCGCGGTGGTCGGCGGATCGGTGCTGTCGCGACAGTCCGGATTCACGATGGCGACCATGACGCTCGATCAGCTCGGCAGGGCGAAACAGGTCAGGGTCACGGAGAACACCACGACCATCGTCGGAGGAGGCGGCTCGGCCGCGGCTGTCGAGTTCAGGGTGGCGCAGTTGCGCGCCGAGCTGGAAAGGGCGCGGTTCGGTGTCGACGAGGACGTGCTCACCGAACGGATCGGGGCGCTGACCGGAAAGGTCGGCGTGATCAAGGTCGGCGCGGCGACCCCAGCCGAGCTCGCCGAACTCCAGCACAGGGTCGAGGACGCGTTGTCCGCGACCAGGGCCGCGATGGCCGAGGGCATCGTCGCGGGCGGAGGAGCCGCGCTGCTGCACGCCGAGAAGGTGCTGGCCGGTGGCGTTACCGGGGGCAGGCGGCCGGGTGGCGTGGCCGAGGGGGAGGCGGCGGCTGACGACTATGCGGCCGGTGCCGACATCGTGCGGCGCGCGCTGAGGGAGCCGGCGATGCTCATCGCGGCCAACGCGGGGTATCCGGCGCGCGAAGTGGTCGAGCGTACGGCGAAACTGGGCGACGACGAAGGGTTCGACGCGCTGGGCGGCCGGTACGGCAACCTCGTGGAAATGGGGATCATCGATCCGCTGAGGGTGTGCCGGTCGGCGTTGCGGAACGGGGCCTCGGTCGCGGGACTGTTGCTGACGACGGATTCGCTGATCGCGGAGGAACAGACGCCGTGGGGAGGAAGCCCGGCGCTCATGACGGAGTTCGGACCGCTCGACGAGGGCTTGCATCAGCCCTCGCCCGACGCCAGCACGCCCCAGTCGCTGGGGATGGGCCCGTCGGTAGCCTGACCGCCGACCAGGGGAGCGCCGCCGCGCCGAGTCCCGCACCCAGCGGCGCGAATCCCGCACTCAGGTCGCCGAGATCCGCACCCAGGTCGGTGAGTTCTGCACTCAGGTCGGTGAGTTCTGCACTGGGGGCCGCGAGATCCGCGTACGTGTCCGGAAGATCGGAGCCGGACACCGAGTAGCGCGCCCGAACGCAGAACTCGCCGCCCTGAACGCGGATCTCGGCGACCCGAGCGCGGATCTCGCCGCCCTGAACGCGGAACTCGCGGCCACGAGCGGGGGACTCGCGCACGAACGCGGGACTCGCCCAGTCATTCGGCGAGTCCCGCGCATCGCCCACGGCAACCCGGTCAGTCACACCCCGGTCAAGCGCCCATCAAGCGCTCACACCCACCCCGGTCAGGGGATGTAGACCGCGGCCGCCTCGGTGCCCGCGACCAGATCGGCGGCCTGCTGGTTGGCCGCGACCAGATTCCATCCGGTCTGCCTCGGCGCGATCCCGGACGCGTTCCACTCGGCGAGCAGCAACGCGACCTTCGACTGCATCTCGGTACGCAGCCGGAGGAACGAATCGGCCGGATCGCCACCGACCTGCCCCAGCAGCAACCACCATGCCCACGCCGCGGCGCCCGCGTTGGCGACGAAGTCCGGAATCACCGGGATTCCCCGACGCGTGAGTGTGTCCTCGGCTTCCGGCGTCGTGGCCGCGTTGGCCGCCTCGACGACGACCTTCGCCGCGACGTCACCGACGTTGTCCTCGGTCAGCGCGTACGAGATGGCCGCAGGCACCAGGATGTCGGCTTCCGTCGCCACGACGGCCGACCTCGGCAGCCGCCGCACCTCGGCCGGAACCCGCGTCCGATCGATCTCACCGTAGGCATCCCTGAGTTCGAGCAGCGCGGGAATGTCGAGCCCGTCCGGGTGGTACAGCGTTCCCGCCGCGTCGGCGACGGCGACCACGCGCATGCCTGCCTCGTGCAGGTACCAGGCCGCGCCGCCGCCCATCGTCCCGATGCCCTGGATGGCGACCGTGGTGCCGGACGTCTCCCAGCCCCACGCGCTTGCCGCGCCCAGGCACGCCTGCGCCACCCCGTAACCACCGACGACGTCGCCGAGCAACAGCCCGCCGGGCACCGGAGCGTTGAGGCCCGCCCGCACCCTCCGCAGCGTGCGCTCCGGGTTCGTCGAGCGGCTGATCGCCGCGTGATACGACTGCTGAAGGCCCAGCCTGGCGAACACGTCGTCGATGAGGTGCTGCGGAACTCCGAGATCCTCGGCGGTCACCCAATGGTCGTCCAGCCATGGCCGCATCGCCTGGCAGAACCGTTCGAGCACGCCGACGGCCCTGGGGTCCTTGGGGTCGAAGTCGATCCCGCCCTTCGCGCCACCGACGGGAAGATTGAACGTCGCGGTCTTGGCGGCCATGCCCCTTGCGAGGTCCTCGACCTCGGTGATCGTGCACCCTGCTCGCATACGGGTGCCTCCGGTGGCCAGCCCTGACACCAGCGTGTGCACGACGAGATACCCGTGGGCGCCGGTGACCGGGTCGGTCCAGGTCAACCGCAGCAATGGCTCGCGGCCGTTGGGGTCGGCCTGATCGTGCCCGACGACCGGGCGTTCGCCCACGCCGTCCGGAAGCCCGACCGGGTCGTGCATCGTGGTCACCGCACTCACCTCCGCATCAGTGTTTCTGCCGTCGTACTCGCCGCCACCACCGTCCGACGGCACGCCTGTGCCCACCGGGCCCACGGTGTGGGACCGGTGTGTGGAAAGTGTGTGAGCTGCGAGAATCCTGTGTGACCGCCGTGTTGGGGCCGATACTCACAGCGTGCGCCCCAGCCGGTCGCGCCGTCCAGTTAAGGATCATGGAAGGTGATGTTCACGCTTCCTGCACAACCCGGTCGTGGGACGGTGGAAGCCCCTCGGTTCGCCTACAGCGCGGGGTGGCACGCTGCGCATAGTCTTGGCCACATGGAGCTTTCGTTGCAGCGCTTGCGGATGCTTCGGGAGTTGCATCGCAGGGGCACGGTCACCGCCGCCGCCACCGCGTTGCACTACACCGTTTCGGCCGTGTCCCAGCAGCTCGCTCAACTCGAGCGGGATGTAGGGGCGAAACTGTTCGAACGACTTGGCCGCAGGGTCCAGCTCACCGACCTGGGGATGCTGCTCACCGAGCACGCCGAGGACATCCTCGGCTCGGTCGAGCGGGCGACGCTAGCGCTGGAGGAGGCGCAGGACGCGGTGGCCGCGCGGCTGACGGCGGGCGTGTGGGCTTCCGTGGCATCGGGTTTACTGCCTTCGGCGCTGACGTCGCTGGCGGCCGAGCATCCCGGCATTCAGGTCAGGACGAAGGAACTCGCTCCCGAGGACACGGCGGGCGCGGTGAGGGACGGCAGTCTCGACTTCTCCTTCGTCATCGACTACTCGGATTACCCCATGCCGTGGGATCCGGCGCTGACGAGGGTCGTGATCGCGGTGGAGCGCCTGCACGCCGCCGTGCCGGAGGGAACCGTGTCGGGTGAGGCCATCCCGCTGACCGCGCTCGCCGAGCACCCGTGGATCCTGGCGGGACCGAGGTCGCATTTCGGCCGCGCGGTACGGATCGCCTGCCAGCGCAATGGATTCGAGCCGAAAATCAACCACGAGGTCGGCGAGCAGGCCACCGCCCTGGCGATGGTCGCCGCCGGTCTCGGGGTCACGCTCGTCTCCGATCTCGGGCTGACGTTACGGCCGTCGGGAGTGGACATACTGAGCGTCACCGAACCGGTGATGCGTACCGTGTCCATCGCTCACAGGGCGGCGGCGGCACGGCGGCCGTCGCTGCAGTTCGTCATCGAGGCGGTGCGTGCCGCGGCCGCCGCGAAGGGGCTCGGTGCGTCGTCGGCGTTACCGTGACCGGGTGTCGTGGAGGCAGAACTCGGTGTCCTGAACGGGGACTCGCCGGGGGCGTCAGCCGAGCACGCCTCCCGCGTGCAGCCGGTCGAGGATGATTCTGGTGGCGGCGGAGGTCCGGTCGCGGTCGGCGAATCCGAGCCAGGCCAGCTCCTCGATCTCCCCACTCGCCGCGAGTGTTCCGTGATAGCGGGCCGTGTAGCAGGACATGCGCACCAGCACCTCGGCTTCCTTGCCGTCGGCGGGTGCCTCGACGACACCCGCCGGAGCCGCGCTGTCCCGCGCGATCCTGACGGAGAGCTCCTCCTCGATCTCCCTGGCAAGGGTGCCGGAGTCGCTTTCTCCGTGTTCGCGTTTGCCGCCGGGGAGGTAGAACAGGTCCTTCCCCCGAGAGCGGACGGCCAGAACCCTGCCGTCCTCGACGTGAATCCAGGCGACTTTGTCGATCACTCGCGGGGCGGAATCAGCGGGCATTCCGGTGATCCTACGGGCGTGCCCGTCAGGCACCGGCGAGCGTACGCAGCGCCGCCTCCGGCACGACCTTCTCACCCGCGCCGCCGAGGAGGGAGCCGAGCGGCAACGGGGTCGGCAGGACGCGCACATAGTCGCTGACGAGCTTCGGAACGCCGAACCGCGCCGGTGGCAACCGGATGAGCAGATGCTCGGCGGCGAGCCGGTTCAGCGCCGATTCGGCTGTCGGCACGGACACCCCAGCGAACACCGCGGCCGTTCCCGCCGTGAACTGTGCCCCGCTTCTGCGGGCCAGCAGCCGGAGCACGTGTTGTTCCCGCTCCGGCAGCGATTCGTACGAAAGGTCGAGTGCCGC
This sequence comes from Saccharomonospora sp. NPDC006951, assembly GCA_040635515.1. Classification (GTDB taxonomy): domain Bacteria; phylum Actinomycetota; class Actinomycetes; order Mycobacteriales; family Pseudonocardiaceae; genus Prauserella_A. The sequence continues at coordinate 506,183 of JBEYHY010000001.1, forward strand.
CTTCACCGAGCGGCCGCCGAGCGCGAGTTCGGCCATCCGTTGTTCGGGGGTGTCCAGCCTGGTCAGAAGGTCGGCGAGCCCCCACGCGGGTCTGACCCGGAGCCTGCGGCCGACAAGTGCCAGCGCGAGCGGCGATCCGCCGCACAACTCCACGAGCCGGGCGGTCGCGGCGGGTTCGCGCTCCACAATGGCCTCGGACAGCATCGTGGTGAGCAGCTGCCTCGACTCCGCGCCGGTGAGCGCGCCGAGGGCGAGATGGTGGGCGCGGGGCAGCGTGAGTTCCGTCCTGCTGGTGACGAGGACGAGGTTCTCGCCGCCCGAGGGAAGCAGCGGCGCGACCTGGCGGGCGTCGGCGGCGTCGTCGAGCACGACGACCGCGGAACGGTCATGCAGCAGGTTGCGGTACTTCGCCGCGCGGGCGGCGAGCTCGTGCGGTATCTCGTCGTCGCTCAGCCCGAGTGAGCGCAGGAACGTGCCCAGCACCGCGCGTGGGTCCTCGGGGGGCTTCGCCGCCCTGCCCCTGAGGTCCGCGTGGAGTTGCTGTTCCGCGTAGCGTCCCTCCGCGACGAGCTCGTGCGCCAGTTTCAGCGCGAGCCGGGTTTTGCCCGTCCCGCCCATCCCGCTGATCACGCGGACGACGGGCCCGCCGTCCGTGCCGGACAACCCGCGGCGCAGCGCGGCGAGTTCGACGGTCCTTCCCGCGAAATCGGAGCTGTCGGCAGGGAGCTGGCGGACAGCGGTCAGGGGTGTCCTGATGACCGCGGGCAGGTCGTGATGCAGCACCCTGCGGTGTGCTGCCATGAGTTCAGGCCCCGGCGAAGTCCCCAGTTCTTTCGCGAGCCGGTCCCGCAGGCCGGTGAATACGGTGAGCGCCTCGCTCTGCTGGCCGCTGGAGAGCAGCGCGATCATCAGTGCCGCGTGCAACTTCTCGTGCAGGGAATCGGCCGTGACGGCGACCCACAGCGCGGGAAGCGCCACCTCGGGTGTTCCGGCGGCCGCGGCCGCCGCCGCGAACCGCAGCACCATGGCACGCCGTTCCTTCGCGAGCGCGGTGACGGCGGGATGATTGCTGAGCATCGGCAGGTCGGCGAGTGGTTCGCCGCGCCACAACGCCGAGGCCTCGGCGTACAACGCGCACGCGGAGGAGGGGGCACCACGCCGTCCCGCGAGCTCGGCTTCCGCGCACAGTTTCCGGAACCGCAGAAGGTCCAGTTGCTCCTCGGCGATGGAGAGCCGATAACCACCACGCGAGGCGACCAGCACCGGACCGGCCGTGCCGTCGGATTCGCCCTTGAGCCCGCGCCGCAACCGTGACATGCGTGATGGCAGCGAGTCCTCCGCCGAGGGCGGAGCCAGCGGACCCCAGACCGCGGCCACGAGCGCGCTCCTGCTCACTGCGCGGTTGGCCGAAAGGGCGAGTACCGCGAGCAGCGCCTGCTGAGCGGGCGGACCGAGGTCGAGCGGCTTACCCGCGACCGTGCCTCGCAGCGGCCCGAGCACGGCGAGCCCTTCGCCGCTTCGCCGTTGCCGTGGTTCCGGCTCGCCGTTCGCCAGCAATTCCGCCTCGGCGGGAGACAGCCGCAGCGCGGCGGCCAGCCTGCGGACCGTGCCAGGCCTCGGCGCCTTGACCCTTCCCTGTTCGAGATCGCGAAGCCCGGCGAGACTGAGATCCGTCAGCATGGCCAATTCCCGCTGTGTCACCCCCGCGCGGCGGCGGAACTCCCGCAGGGTGCCACCCACACCCGGTGCTGGGCCGGTCACCGGCACCCGCCGCCTCGGGTGAGTCGTGTCTGTTGTGCTCGTCGTGCGTCGCTGGCCACCACGAAAGGCTGACGCACACCGGATAATCAACGGCAACTGAAAAGAAAACCCGCTGATCGGACCTTGACAGCACGGGTGCCTCGCCGACGTCGGCACCGGGGTGACGTGGTGGCCGGGCCGTGATCAATACACTTGACGCCAATCGGACAGTACGGTCACCGGCCCGCGGGGAGACCCGTGTGCGGGCCGGGGAGTCCAGGCTTGAGAGGAATGACATGGGCGAGCGCACCGGCGATGCTCATGCCGTGGCGGAACCGCTCACGTTCGGTGTACTGGGCCCGCTCACGGTGCGGCGCGCCGGCAAGCGGGTGGCCCTGCCGAGCGGGCAGACCCCTCAGCTGCTCGCCGTTCTGGTGCTGAACCAGGGTGGCCTCGTCAGCCACGAACTGCTCAGCGAGGTTCTGTGGGACGAGGACCCGCCCGCCAGCGCCCGCAAGCTCATCCAGGTCAGGCTCTCCCAGTTGCGCAGGCTGCTCGGTCAGGGTGCCGAACTCGTCGGAGGGAGGCAGGGGTACCGGCTGGAGATCCCCTCGGCCCAGGTGGACCTCGACGAGTTCCGCAGGCTCGTCACCGAGGCGGAAGTGTCGCGGCCGGATGTGGCGGAACCGTTGCTGCACAGCGCGTTGCGGCTCTGGCGGGGCACGGCGCTGGACGAGCTGAGCGGCACCATGAGGGGCGCGCGGATCGTGGCGGCGCTCGAAGAGGAACGGCTCGCCGCCGTCAGCGCGCACGCCGAGGCCGCGCTCGCGTCGGGGCGCTGTCCTGAACTGGTGACCGAACTGGCTTCGATCGTCGCCGAATACCCCTTGCGGGAGCGGCTCCGAGCTCAGCTCATGCGGGCGCTGCACAGGGCGGGAAGGCAGGCCGAAGCGCTGGCCGTGTTCGAGGAAGGGCGGGTGCTGCTCGCCGAGGAACTCGGGCTGGACCCCGGCAAGGAACTGCGCGGGGCACACGCCGAGATCCTCGGAGGGGACAGCGCGCTCGTCCACCCCGAGGTGGCGCGGCCCGCGCCGGCCGGCGCGGTGCCCTCCGTTCCGAGGCAGCTACCCGGTGCTCCCGCCCACTTCGTCGGCAGGCAGGCCGAGTCCGCCGCGCTGATCGCCGCCGCGGCCGACACGGACGACGGACCGGCCCTCGTCGCCGTGCACGGCCAGGGAGGGCAGGGTAAGTCGGCGCTCGTGCTGCACGTCGCCCAGCAGCTCGCCGAATCCTTCCCCGGCGGTCAGCTCTACGTCGATCTGCTCGGTTCGACGCCGGGCGCCAGCCCGCTCGCCGCGGAGGACGTCCTGCGCAGGTTCCTCCGTGCCTTCGGGGTGCCTGCTCACGCCGTTCCCCAGGACCCCACGGAATCTTCGGCGATGTTCCGGTCCGCGATCGCGGGCAAGCGGGTTCTGGTGGTGCTCGACAACGCGGTCGACAGCGCGCAGGTCGTTCCGCTGCTTCCCGCTGGCCCCGGCACGGCGGTGCTGGTCACCAGCAGGAGGATTCTCGCCACCCTCGACTCGGTTTCCGTCGCGCTGGAACCGCTCGCCACCGACGACGCCGTCGCGTTGTTCGCCAGCCACCTCGACCGGCCCCTCAGCTCCGATGAGCGCGAGGCCGCCAAGCGGGTCGCCGAGGTGTGCGGGCACCTGCCGCTGGCCGTGCGCATCGCCGCGGCCCGGCTGCGCGGCAGGCCGGATTGGACCGTGACACATCTGCTCGACCGGCTCGCCGATCAGCGAAGACGGCTCGACGAACTCGATTTCGACAACCTCGCGGTGCGATCGAGTATGGAGCTGAGCTACCGGGATCTCGACGAAGGTGCCGCCCGCGCGTTCCGGCTGCTGGGGTTGCTGCCGCTGCCGTACGTGAGCCTTCCCGTCGCGGCCGCGCTGCTCGGTCACGAGCCCGACACGGCCGACACGCTGCTCGAACCGCTGGTCAGGGCACGACTCATCGAGGTGGCCGCGCCGGGCAGGTACCGCTTGCACGATCTCGTGCGGTTGTTCGCGCTGGAGCGAGCCGAACGGCACGAATCGAAGGCCGAACGGGACACCGCGGTGAGCCGTGTGCTCGACCACTATCAGGTCCGGCTCAACGAGGCCCACACGCGGTTGCGGCCGCACAACAGATCGGCGGGGGGCGGTGAAGCCATGCCGGAGGGCGAGGGCGCACCCGAGATCGCCGAGTGCGTGCGGTGGATCAGCGACGAGATCGACAATCTGGTCGCGGCGGCACGCATGGCAGCGGACGTGACCGGACTGGCCCCCAAGGCACTCTCGATCGCCCACCAGCTGCGGTTGTACCTGTGGGCGCAGGAAATGCGTGCCGACGCCGTCGAGATCGCCGACCTCGCTGGAACGGCGGCCGAACGGGTGGGCACCGACGCGGCGCTCGATCTGGCGCTGGACGTACAGGCACTCATCAACCAGCACCTCGGCAGGCTCGGCGAGGCACACGCGCTCTACACGAGACTGCTCGGCGTGCGCCGCCGCCTCGGCGACATCTCGGGGCAGGGCAGGACACTCGGCAACCTCGGCATCCTGTTGCGGCACATGGGGCGGCTCGACGAGGCCCTGCACCGGCTCGGCGAGGCAGGGGAACTGCTTGACGAACATGGTCCCGCCGAGGCCAAACCCCTTGTGCTGGCGTGCCTCGCCGACGTTCACCTTCAGGCCGGCCGCCCGGGGGAGGGATTGCGCCACGCGCAACGAAGCCTCGCGCTCTGCGCCGAGACGGACCCGACGTGCGCGGTGTACGCGCTGGTGTCGATCGGTCAGGCGCACTGCCAGCTCGGCGATCTCGACCCGGCCTTGACCGCGCTGAGCGAGAGCATCACCCTGTGCCGGACCCTGCACCTGCCGCACGACGAGTGGGAGGCGTTGCTGTGCAGGTCGGAGGTGCACGTGCGGGCCGGCGAGCCGGACGCGGCGATCGCCGACGCCGAGCGGGTGCTGACGCTGCTCAGCAACCATGGTGACTACTACGCCGAGGGCGCCGCGCATCGCCAGTTCGCCCGCGCCTTTCAGCTCAAGGGTGACGAGCTCGTCGCCGTCGAGCACGCGAGCTACGCCCGGAGCTTGTTCGCCAGCCCCGGTATCCGCCGCAACCCGTTGCTGGAGCGGCTGCTCGCGCGCGAGACAGCGGACACCGGCGGCGACCCTGCCGACCCTGACTACACGGCCGACACCGCTTAGTGCAGGAACTTGAGGCCGACGACACCGCCGACGATGAGCACCAGACAGGTGATGCGTGCCGCCGAAACGGGATCGTTCATCGCGACCATGCCGTAAATGGCGGTGCCGATCGCGCCGATGCCGACCCACACGGCGTAGCCCGTACCCACCGGAATGGTGCGCAGCGCGTAGGCGAGCCCGCCCATGCTGATGACAAGGGCCACACCGAACACAATGGTCGGTCCGAGTCTGGTGAACCCGCGCGAGACACTCAACGCGGCGGCCCAGACGGTTTCGAAGAGACCGGACAGAATCAACGCCAGCCAAGCCATCGTTATCCTCCACAGTAATGCGTTCGTTGCTACATCACTGCGTCGTCTTGGCTTGACCGGGTACGACGCGCTCGTCCGGGGTCTGTGTCGTGATTCAGGTTAGCACGCTCGCGATCCACTGAGCTGGTGATTCATCTGACCATGTGCCGCTCTGCGACCGTCCACTCCGGACCTTGAGCGTCTCGTGGGTTCCGGCGCTGTCGGTCGTTCGATGGACAGCGCGTTCCTCCGCGCGGTCGTCCCCGCCGCGTCGCGAACCGGCGAGCATCGTGGGGTGAAACCCATGACGGTCAGTGCGAGCAGGGTGCGAGATCCACTACCGCGGTTCGCGGTACGCGGTGTCGGCGTCGTGGTGATGGCGCAAGCCACGCTGCTGACGGCGCTGTCCGGCCGTTACGGATTCCACAGGGACGAGCTGTACTTCCTGGCCGCGGGTGACCGGCCTGCTTGGGGATACGTCGACCAGCCCCCGCTGACCCCGATGCTGGTGAGGCTCGCCACCGAGCTGGCGGGCGCGAGCGAACCGGGGATCAGGGTGGTGTCGACGGTGGTGGCGGCGGCCACCGTCGCGCTGGTAGCGCTCGTGGCGAGAGAACTCGGCGGGGGAGGGACGGCGCAGACGTTCGCCGCGTTCACGGCGGCGATCTCGTCGCTCGTGCTCGTCGTCGGCCACATGGTCTCCACGACGACCCTCGACGTGCTGCTGTGGCTGGTGGTCGCTCTGCTGCTGATCCGGTTGCTGCGCACAGGCGACCACCGATGGTGGCTTGCCGTGGGAGCGGCCGCAGGGGTGGCGCTGCTGAACAAGTGGCTTGTGGTGCTGCTGGTACTCGCGGTGGGAATCGCGCTGCTGCTCGTCGGCCCGCGGCCGGCGCTGCGCAGCCGGCTGCTGGTCGCCGGGGCGGGTATCGCGCTGGTGATCGCGGCGCCAACACTGGTGTGGCAGTTGCGGAACGGGTTTCCGCTGCTCACCGTCGCGGGCGGGATCAGCGCGGACGACGGCGCCGAGAACCGGATCATGTTCCTGCCACTGCAGATCGCTTACCTCTCGCCCGCGCTCGTCCCGGTGTGGATCGCGGGCATGGTGCGGTTGTGGCGGGAGCGGGGACCGGGCTCACCACGCGCGATGGCATTGGCGTATCCGCTGCTGGTGGCCGTCCTGCTCGTGGTGGGAGGAAAACCGTACTACTCGATCCCGCTGTTGCTGGTGCTGCTCGCCGCGGGAGCCGAGCCCACGCTGAACTGGCTGGCTCGCGGGCGGGTGCGCGTGGCCGCCGCGTCCGCGCTGGCGGTTCTCGCGAGCGCGGGGTCGGTCGTCGTGGCATTGCCGGTGCTGCCTGCCACGGCACTCGACGGTCCCGTGCTCGCGATGAACAAGGAACAGGGCGAGCAGGTGGGCTGGCCGGAATTCGTCACGACGGTGGCGCGGGTGTGGGACGAGATCCCGGCCGGGCGCAGGGAAACGGCGACGATATTCACCGCCAGCTACGGTCAGGCCGGTGCGATCGAGCACTACGGCCCGGCACGCGGATTGCCGGTGCCTCACTCCGGTCACATGTCCTATGCGGACTGGGGGCCTCCCGCCGACCGGCTGGCCGGGCCTGTCGTCCTTGTCGGAGCCGCGCCGGGCGGGCGCATGGTGAGCGCCTTCACCGGCTGCGAACTCGCCGCCGTCCATCGCACGCCGGGCGGGGTCGGCAACAACGAGGACGGTACCGCCGTCATGCTGTGCGAGGGAACCACCCTGCCGTGGTCGAGCGTGTGGCCCTCGCTGCGGCACTTCTACTGACCCCGGTTCACGATCCGGCCTTCGGGATGATGAGCCACAACACCAGGTACAGCAGGAACTGCGGGCCGGGGAGCAGGCAGGAGGCCACGAACACCAGCCGTACGGTGCGTGCCTCCCAGCCGTAACGTTCGGCGATCCCGCCGCAGACACCGGCGATCATGCGGTTGCTTCGTGAACGGGTCAACGCTGTCATGTCACCACAGTGCGCCCTCGGCGGCCGCGTGGCATCGGTGACAACCCTGACTTCCTCCCGGGAAAATCACCCTGGTGACAGTGGCCACACGAAACACACCGGTCACGGCCGCACCCTGGTCATGACTGTCCCTGGGCGGGGGTGCAGGCTTGCGGGTCGGTCGTGAGCGCGGGATCGTCGCGGGGCACCGAGGTGACGTTGAGCCGGTTCACCGTGCGCGCCTTGCCATCCGGCGTCACGTGATAGGTCGTCCTCGTGCCCGTGTACGTCGCGGCATCGCTCGCCGGATCGTCGATGAGCGCCTTGACGCCGATCAGATCGCGCCCGCTGCTGCCGGGGTTGAGCCGGGCACAGCCGTAACCGGTGACCGCGGCGATTCCGCCCCCCTCGAAGAGTTGCAGTCGTCCCCCGTTCGGCGTCGTGACAGGGAAGACCTTCGTCCTCGCCACGTCGTAGGACCACACGTTGAGCGTCAGTGTGTTCGCGCCGACCATTTCGGCGACGACCACCTCGTCCTGCCCGTCACCGTTGACGTCGACGGGCCGCGGTGGTTGCAGCGGCATCGACGTGTCGCCCTCGAAGGTCACCTCCGCCGAGCCGCCGCTCGCGAGCCGGAAGGTCAGGGTCTGGTTGTTCGCGGAGGCCTCTTTCAGTACGACGTCGTCGAGTTGCCCGTCCCCGTCGACATCGGCCTGGGTGGTGCGGGTCTCCCCGCCCTGCCCTTGAGCGGGTGGCAGTGCCGTGAACGATGCAGCGGCGAGCGTGGCGCAGGCGAAGCCGGCGGCCACCACGCGTGACGCGACGCGCATGTCTCCCCCGATCGTGTAGCGGTCCCGTGGTTCGCGCACACGTCGGCGAGCCAGCGGGCTGACATACGTCAGCAATGCCCGACGCGATCGCGGTCAAACGCGGCCGCCGAAATTCGGCCGGTAACCGCCGGCGGGCTCAGGGTTCGCCGTGGCCGAGTTCCTTCGCGAACCAGTGTTGCGCGTAGGGACCCTCGCTGAACGGCTCGACCTCCGCGTACCCGTGCTTCGCGTAGAGACCCCGTGCCTCGACGAGGTCGGAACGGGTGTCGAGGCGCAGCAGGGTCACTCCGCGAAGCCGGGCCTGGTGTTCCGCCTCGCGCAGCAGGTACCCGCCGAGGCCTCGGCCCCGCGCTTTCCCGCCGACGTACACGCGGGTGAGTTCGCCGATGCCGTCGCCGAGCAGGCGCAATCCCGCGCAGCCGAGTACCTCGTCACCGTCGAAGGCCAGCAGCAACAGACCGTGCGGAGGCACGAGATCGTCGCTGGGTTCCTCCAGCATGGCGGCTTCGGTCTCGGCCTCGCTCACCGGACGGCCGTTGTACCTGCTGCCGATGTCGTCGAAATAGGACCGCAGGATCCGTTGCGCGGCAACCGAACCCGGCTCCGCGGGCCGGATGTCGATGCGCCCCATGCGACGCGTGCTACCGGTGGGGCCGGTGAGCGAGGTGTGCCCGCTGGGATCCGCGCTTCCGGTCATCGGCCGCTCTGCGCGCCCAACGTGAGTTCGAAGCACACCCTGTCCTGTCCCTCGCCGTCGTAGTCGCTGTGCACGGTGATGTCGTCGGCATTATCGGCGGTCCGGTCGCCGGGCAGCAACCGAAATCCGAGCGCGCGATGGAAGGAGATGGAACCGGTGTTGCCCGGTGAGGTCACGGCGTGCACGACCCGCCTGCCCGCCCGTTCGGCCGCGGCGAAGAATTCCCGGTACAGCGTGCGAGCCACGCCGAGGCCGCGCCGCTGCGGGTCGACACCGACGAAATGGATATAGGCGACATCCGGCTGGTCGGCGGAGTGGAAACCGACGAGAAAACCGGCGACGGTTTCGGTGTTTTCCTTGTTTTCCGTGTCGTGTGCGAGGGCGACGAGGCTTGTGCCCGCGAAGTGCTGCAGGAACAGCTTGGGCAGCAGCAAGGACAATTCCCTTGCCTGCTCGGGAGTTCGCGAATCGCCCCACCACCGCTGGACGCTGCCCACCATGACGGGGTGGTCGCTGGTCACTGCCGGGCGGAGCGTGATCGTCATGACTCGATGTCCCTTCGTTGTTCCTGTCCGGTTTCCGTTGTCGGCCGTACTCCGGGAGGAAGGCCGCCTCGGGCGGCCGACTCGGCGACGAACTCAAGCAGGGTGGCCCTGAACCGCAACGCGGCGTGGGTCGGTGCCGCGTCCGTGCGGTGCACCAGTGCGATGGTCCTGGTGATGTCCGGCTCGGTGAGCCGGGTACCGGTGAGCCCGCTTCGTCCACTGAGCACCATGCTCGGCACGATCGCCACCCCCAGCCCTGCCTCGACAAAGCGCAGTACGGCATCCATCTCGCCACCCTGCACCGCGAACCTCGGTTCGAAACCGGCTTCGCGACACGCGTGCAAGGTCGTCTCCCGTAGATCATATCCACGCCGGAACATGACGAGCGGATGGTCACGCAGATCGCGGAGGCGGATGCTCTCGCCGCGCGCGAGCCGGCTTCCGGCCGGCGCGGCCACCATCAGGCTTTCCCGCAGAATCGGCACGGTCGTGAGCGCGGGCTGATCGCCTTTCGTCGGCACGGTCACCAGCGCGAGATCCAGTTCGCCACTGCCGACGAGATCGACGAGATCACGGGATCCGTTTTCCTCGACGAGGAGTTCGACACCGGGGTAACGCGTGTGAAACCGCCGCAGCACCTCGGCGAGCACCGTCGCGCACAGGCTCGGAGTCGCGCCGACCCTGACCCTTCCCTTGCGCAGCCCCGTCAGTTCGCCGACCGCGACGGCCGCCGTGTCGACGTCGGCGACGATACGGGTCGCGATGGGCAGCAGCGCCTCGCCCGCCGGGGTGAGCGACACGTTGCCTCTCGTACGGCTGAACAACGGTGCGCCGAGTTCCTCTTCGAGCGCGTGGATCTGTTTGCTCAATGAGGGCTGCGCCACATAAACCCGTTCGGCGGCCCTGGTGAAATGCCGGGTTTCGGCGACGGCCAGGAAATATCTGAGCTGCTGCAAGGTCATGGCGTGCCTCCGTGGTTCCCCGGGAGCATAGCCGGAAGCTATCGGGTCGAGTTTGATCATGTATTGGACGCCGCTTTTCGGTGCTGCCTACCGTCGCCTCGTGACCTCGACCGAACTCGCGCCTCCGCGGCGGCCTCCGCGACAACGCCGCGTTCCGCGCACCACGCTGGGCCGCCTGTGGTCCTCGACCGTCGGCAAGAAGGCGGTGCTCGCCGTGACCGGCGGCGCGATGCTGCTTTTCATCGTGGCGCACATGCTGTCCAACCTGAAGGCGTTCGTATCGCCGGAAAGTCTCGACGGCTACGCGGTCTGGTTGCGCACGCTGCTCAGCGGAGCGCTGGGGCACGAGGGTTTTCTGTGGATCGCCCGTACCGGACTCGTCGTGTGCGTCGTGCTGCACGGTACGGCCGCGGTCCAGCTCGCCCGCAGGGCAAGGGGTGCGAGGGGCTCGCGTTACCGGATGCGGCCGAAGGTCCAGGGTTCCTACGCGGCGAGGACGATGCGCTGGGGCGGCGTGATTCTCGCCCTGTTCATCGGGTACCACATTCTCGATCTGACGACGGGGCATCTCAATCCGCACGGCGTCAGCGGTGAGGTCTACCGCAACGTGGTCGCCGACTTCCAGCTCTGGCCGGTGACGGCGCTCTACACGGTTGCCGTGCTGGCGCTGGGCCTGCACATCAGGCACGGCGTTTGGAGCGCGCTGCACAGCCTCGGCGTTGCCACCGCGTCCAGGCAGCGGGCGATCAGGGTGACCGCCATCGCCGTGGCCACCGCGATCACGGTGGGCTACCTGTCCGTCCCGTTCGCCGTCCAAACCGGATTGCTGAGGTGAGCACCATGTTCACGGTCGGAGCACCACTCGCCGACGGTGCCGTCCCCGAAGGGCCCATCGCGGAAAGGTGGGAACGGCGGAGGTTCTCCGCGCGCCTCGTCAACCCCGCCAATCGCAGGGCACGATCGGTGATCGTCGTCGGCACCGGGCTCGCGGGCGGATCGGCGGCCGCCACCCTCGCCGAACTCGGCTACCAGGTGACCTCACTGTGCTATCAGGACAGTCCGCGCCGGGCGCACAGTATCGCCGCGCAGGGCGGCATCAACGCCGCGAAGAACTACGCGGGCGACGGCGACAGCGCGTGGCGGCTCTTCTACGACACGGTCAAGGGCGGTGACTTCCGCTCAAGGGAGTCCAATGTGTACCGGCTGGCGGAGTTGAGCACCCGGATCATCGACCACTGTGTGGCACAGGGCGTCCCGTTCGCCAGGGAGTACGGTGGCCTGCTCGACACGAGGTCGTTCGGCGGCGCGCAGGTGTCGCGCACGTTCTACGCGCGAGGACAGACCGGGCAGCAGCTGCTGCTCGGTGCCTACCAGGCCATGGCGCGGCAGATCGACGCCGGCCGGATCACGATGCTGCCACGCACCGAGATGCTCGACCTCGTCGTCGTGGAGGGCAGGGCGAGAGGCGTCGTCGTGAGGGACCTCGTCAGCGGGGAAATCTCGGTGCTGCTCGCGGACGCGGTGGTGCTCGCTACCGGCGGCTATGGCAACGCCTTCTTCCTGTCCACCAACGCGAAAGGCTGCAACGCCACGGCGCTGTGGCGAGCACACCGCAGGGGAGCGCTGCTGGCGAATCCCTGCTACACGCAGATTCACCCCACGTGCATCCCGGTGAGCGGCGACCACCAGGCGAAGCTGACGCTGATGAGCGAGTCGCTGCGCAACGACGGCAGGGTGTGGGTGCCGCGCGAGGCAGGCGATTCCCGCGAGCCGGGAAACATCCCCGAGGACGAACGCGACTACTACCTCGAACGAGCCTATCCGGCGTTCGGGAACCTCGTTCCCCGCGACATCGCGTCCAGGGCGGCGAAGAACGTGTGCGACGCGGGCCGCGGTGTCGGGCCCGGCGGCCTCGGCGTCTACCTCGACTTCGCCGATGCGTTGCGGCGACTGGGAAAGCCCGCGATCGAGGCCAAATACGGCAATCTCTTCGAGATGTACGAGCGCATCACCGGCGAGGATCCGTATGAGCGGCCGATGCGCATCTTCCCCGCCGTGCACTACACGATGGGCGGGCTGTGGGTCGACTACGACCTGCAGAGCACGATCCCGGGGCTTTTCGTCATCGGTGAGGCCAACTTCTCCGACCACGGTGCCAACCGGCTCGGCGCCAGCGCGCTCATGCAGGGACTTGCCGACGGGTACTTCGTGCTGCCGACGACCATCGGCGACTACCTCGCGCGGGGTCCCTTTCCCGAGGTCGACCGCGACCACCCCGACGTCGCGGCCACCACGTCGGTCGTCGAGCAGCGCATCACCGCGCTACTGGACGTCAAGGGCAACCGCGGTGTCGATTCGTTCCATCGCGAACTCGGCCACCTGCTGTGGGATCACTGCGGTATGGAACGCACGGAATCCGGCCTGCGGAAGGCACTGGAACGCATTCCGCAACTGCGCGAGGAATTCTGGCGCTCGGTCATGGTCCCCGGAACCGGCGACGGCCTCAATCCCTCGCTGGAGAAAGCGGGCAGAGTCGCCGATTTCCTCGAACTCGCCGAGCTGATGTGCGTCGACGCGCTGCACCGCGAGGAATCCTGTGGAGGACATTTCCGCGCGGAGAGCCAGACCGCCGAAGGCGAGGCACTCCGCGACGACGACCGCTTCGGCTACGTCGCGGCGTGGGAGTTCACCGGCGCGGGCCAACCGCCCGTGCTGCACAAGGAAACGCTCGTGTTCGACAACGTGCGGCCGTCCCAGCGCAACTACAAATAGAGGAGTCAACGGTGCGATTCACGGTCCGGGTGTGGCGGCAGCGGGAGGAGAACTCGCGAGGCGCGCTCGTCGACTACGCCGTCGAGGACGTCTCACCCGACATGTCGTTGCTGGAAGTGCTCGACCAGCTCAACGAACGGCTCACCGAGAAAGGCGAGGAGCCGGTCGCCTTCGACCATGACTGCAGGGAAGGCATCTGCGGCATGTGCGGCATGATGATCAACGGAGTCGCGCACGGGCCGCAACGCGCCACGACGGCCTGCCAGCTCCACATGCGGCACTTCACCGACGGCCAGACCATCACCATCGAACCGTGGCGCTCCAGTGCGTTCCCCGTGCTCAAGGACCTCGTCGTCGATCGGGCCGCGCTCGATCACATCATCGAGGCGGGTGGCTACATCAGCGCGCAGGCAGGCGCCGCACCCGACGCGCACGCGATGCCCGTGCCCAAACGCGACGCCGACCGCGCGTTCGAGGCGGCGGCCTGCATCGGCTGCGGCGCATGCGTCGCAGCCTGCCCCAACGGCTCCGCGATGTTGTTCACCTCGGCGAAAGCCACGCACCTGGGGCTGCTGCCGCAAGGGCAGCCGCAGCGCTACGAGCGTGCCGAGAACATGATTGCCGCGCACGACGACCTCGGCTTCGGCGGGTGCACGAACACGGGCGAGTGCACCCAGGTGTGCCCGAAGGGCATTCCGCTGGAGACCATCGCGCGATTCAACGCCGACGTGTTGTCCTCGGCGTTGCGTGACCGCCGCGACGAGGGCTGACCGGGGGCGCCGGTGGCGCTATCGTCTACGGCGTGACGAGCGCACGCAAGATCCATCGCGGTGACCCCGGGCGCGCCGGCTGCCCCGTCGGCAAGGGGGAGGACGGGGTCTGGCGGGTCTCCGGCTATGCCGCCGGCCGCGCGGTACTGCGCAGCACCGACACCGTGCAGGCAGGGCTCGGCATCGAGAGCGTGGAGAAACTTCCCTCCCGGATCCGCAGGCCCGTGCTGTACCGGGACGGCAAAGAACATCGCGAGCATCGGCGGCAGACCGCGCGGTACTTCACCCCGCGCAGGGTCGACGAGCACTACCGCTCGGTGATGATCGACGTCGCCGAGAGACAGCTCGCGACGCTGCGAGCACGGGGAAGGGCCGAACTGGCCGAGCTGAGCTTCCACCTCGCCATCGAGGTCGCCTGCGCGGTCATCGGGCTCACCGACAGCAAACCGGGCATCAAGGATCGGCTCGAAAGCTTCTTTCCCGAGAAGATCGGCAAGCCGGGCCTCACCAGCTTCCACGGGCTCTACTGGCTGGTGCGGCACAACGCGAACTGGCTGCGCTTCTACGTGCGCGACGTCCGCCCAGCCGTGAGGCAACGGCGAAAGCGGCGCCGCGACGATCTGCTCTCCCACCTGATCGACGAGGGCTGCAACGCGGGCGAGTTGCTCGGTGAATGCCTCACCTTCGCCGCGGCGGGGATGATCACCACCCGGGAGTTCGTCAACGTCGCGGCATGGCACCTTTTCACCGACGACGCGCTCGCGGCACGCTACCGGGAGGCGGAGGAAGCGCGGCGGATCGAGATCCTGCACGAGATCCTGCGGCTGGAGCCGGTCGTCGCGAGCCTGCGCAGGCGCACGACGGCCCCGCTGCCGGTACCCGTCGGCGCCGATGGTGATGTCGTCACCGTGCCGGAGGGGGAACTGATCGACGTCGAGGTGAGCCTCGCCAATCTCGACGAGACGGCCGTGGGTGCCGATCCGCTCGCGATCTGCCCGGGAAGGCCACTCGCATCAGGTGCCCCCTCGATGGGGCTCTCGTTCGGCGACGGCGCGCACAAGTGTCCGGGTTCCTCCATCGCCATTCTCGAAACCGATGTCTTCCTCAGCAGGTTGCTGGCCATACCGGGGGTGCGGATGGTCGCACCGCCCCGGGTATCCATCGCCGAGGCGATCGGCGGCTACGAACTACGTGGCCTGATCGTCGAGGCAGGCTGAAATCACCCGCTGTCCCGCGTGACAAGAGGTGCGGTTCGCTGCTCACCAGTGGTTCCCACGAAGTGAGAAAGTGAGGCCGCACTTGTTGGTCGGCGTCGATTCTTGCCAAGCTCACCGGCACCGCATCGGCCGCGGTGATACCGGCGAGAGGGGAAGCGGGATGGCGCACGACGTCGAGGAACCAGGGCTGAGTCGCTGGGGTCGCTGGGGCCGATCGGGCTGGGGCGTGCATTCGCGGCGGGCGGCGTTGCGTATCGCGGCTGGCACCGGTGTCGCCGCGCTGGCGGCACCGGCCGTGGCGAGGGCGGCGACGGCAGGGCAGGGCGCGATCGTGAAACCCTTGCCGCCGGAACTCTTCGTCGTACACGGGAGCAACGCCGAGACCCGGTGGTCCGCGCTGCGCGACATCGGGAACATCGTGCCTGCCGACCGGTTCTTCGTCCGCAACCACACGAGGACGCCCCGCATCGATCCCGTGGCGTGGCGGCTGCGACTCTTCGGCACCGGGCTCGCCGGAGGACCCGTCGCGTTGAGTCTCGCCCAGCTCAAAGCGCTGCCCTCGGAGACGATCACCGCGCGCATCGAGTGCGCCGGCAACGGGCGCGGGTTCTTCGAAAGCCAGCAGAACCAGCCCGTTCCCGGAACTCCGTGGCGGCTCGGTGCGGTGGGCGTCGCCAGGTGGCGTGGCGTGCGCATGGCGACGGCGCTGCGCGCGGCCGGACTGACGCGTGAGGCCGTCGACGTCATGCCGTCCGGTCTCGACGACGAGTACATTGTGGATGGTGAGAATCTCGGGAGGGTCCGGCGCCCGCTGCCGGTGCGGAAGGCAATGGACGACGTCCTGCTCGCCTACGAGATGAACGGCGAACCGCTGCCACCCGATCACGGATTTCCGGTGCGCGTCGTCGTTCCCGACTGGATCGGTATCGCCTCCGTCAAGTGGGTCGGCGCGATCGAAGTATCGGCGACCCCGCTGAGCTCGGCGTGGAACACCCGCTACTACCGTCTTTTCGGCCCCGGTTATCCGGAGGAGGGGACGCTGCTGACGCGGCAGAACACCAAGAGCGCGTTCGAACTCGATCCGGACGCCGAGTTCAGCGCGGGAAGGGCCCACGTTCTGCATGGCAGGTCGTGGTCGGGTACCGGGGGAGTGGTGAGGGTCGAGGTCAGTGCCGACGGTGGCCGTAGCTGGTCGAGGGCCATTCCCAGGGCGGTGCGCGACGATGGCTGGCACCGCTGGAGCTACCGGTGGCTGCCGAGGCGTCCCGGCTCGTACACCTTGAGGGCGCGAGCGCTTGACATCGAGGGCAATGTGCAGCCGGTGACCGAGCCGTTCAACACCGAGGGCTACCTGTTCGGCGCGGTAGCCGGACTGCCTGTCGCGGCCGTGTGACCGAAGCCCGGCGCCGGCGCCCCGGTACCGGTGCCCCTGCGCTCCGCGAGTCCCGCACTCAGGACGTCGAGATCTGCGCTCGGGTCGGCGAGATCCGCACTCAGGCTGGCGAGATCTGCGTTCAGGTCGGCGAGATCCGCACTCAGGTCGGCGAGATCCGCATTCGGTCCGTGAGTCCCCGCCAAATGACCCGCTTACATCACCTGCGGTCGGCTTCCTGACCGGGAAACCGGCGCCAACTGCGAAGGCAGGCCACGCCAGGTCGGCCGCACCAAATCGGTGACGCCTGGCCGGTCGCGCCTGATGGGCCGCACTCGGCCCCTGCCTGACAACGGCCTGCCTGAATGCCGATCTCGACGTCCCGAGCGCAGAACTCGCGCTCCCGGATGCTGATCTCGACGTCCTGAGTGCGGATCTCGCGCTCCCGGGCGCGGAACTCGCGCTAGTCGGTCCGCGTGTACTCCCTGAGGTGCCGGGCGGTGAGCGTGTCCGCTTTGGCGACCAGGTCTCCCGGCGTCCCCGTGAACACCACCCGGCCACCGTCATGCCCGGCACCGGGACCGAGGTCGATGATCCAGTCCGCGTGCGCCATCACGGCTTGGTGGTGCTCGATGACCACGACGGTGTTGCCGTCGTCGACGAGCCGGTCGAGCAGGCCGAGCAACTGGTCCACGTCGGCGAGGTGCAGGCCGGTGGTCGGCTCGTCCAGCACATAGGTCGCCGCCTTCTCCGCCATCCGGATCGCGAGCTTCAGCCGTTGCCGCTCGCCGCCGGACAGCGTGGTCAGCGGCTGCCCGAGGCCGAGGTAGCCGAGCCCCACGTCGACGAGCCTGCCCAGGATCACGCCTGCCTGCCCGTCAGGGAAGAACTCGCGGGCCCGCGCGATGGACATACCGAGAATCTCGCTGATGTTCTTGCCCCGTAACGTATACGTCAGCACTTCGGGGATGAACCGCTTGCCCGCGCATTCCTCGCACACCGTCGCCACGCCCGCCATCATCGCCAGATCGGTGTAGACGAGGCCGATGCCCTTGCAGTTGGGGCACGCGCCTTCGGAGTTGGCGCTGAACAGCCCCGGCTTGACACCGTTGGCCTTCGCGAACGCCGACCGGATGGGATCGAGCAGCCCGGTGTAGGTCGCCGGATTGCTGCGCCGCGAGCCCCTGATCGGCGACTGATCGACCACGACGACCCCGTCGCGCCGGGACAGCGAACCGTGGATGAGTGAGCTCTTGCCCGAACCCGCGACGCCGGTGACGACCGTGAGCACGCCCAGCGGCACATCGACGTTCACGTTCTTGAGATTGTGCAGCGTGGCTCCCGTGATGGGCAGCCACGAGGCGGGCGTCCTCGGCTGTTCGCGCAGCTTGGCCCTGTGCCCCAGGTGCCTTCCGGTGAGCGTGTCCGACGCGCGCAGCCCAGCCACATCGCCGGTGTAGCAGAGCGTTCCGCCCGCCGCGCCGGCTCCGGGGCCGAGGTCGACGACGTGGTCGGCGATGGCCACGGTCTCCGGCTTGTGCTCGACGACGAGGACGGTGTTTCCCTTGTCCCGCAGCCGAAGCAGTAGATTGTTCATGCGCTGGATGTCGTGCGGATGCAATCCGACGGTCGGTTCGTCGAAGACGTAGGTGACGTCGGTGAGGCTGGAACCGAGATGCCGCACCATTTTGACCCGCTGTGCCTCCCCGCCGGAAAGGGTTCCCGACTCGCGGTCGAGGCTGAGATAACCGAGGCCGATCTCCACCAGCGAGTCGAGGGTCTCGCTCAACGTCGCCACGAGCGGCGCCACCGACGGTTCGGAAATGCTCTTCACGAACACCGCGAGGTCGCTGATCTGCATGGCGGCGCAGTCCGCGATGTTGCGGCCTTCGATCTTCGCCGACAACGCCGCCTCGTTGAGCCTGCTGCCTCCGCACATCTTGCAGGTGGTGAACGTGACCGCTTTGTCGACGAAGGCGCGAATGTGGCTCTGCATGGATTCGCGGTCCTTGCCGAGATAGAGCCGCCGCACCTTCACCATGAGTCCCTCGTAGGTGATGGTGCTGCCGCCCTGTTTGATTTTCGTCGTCGGCTTGTACAGGAGGTCGTCCCACTGCGTTTCGGTGTAGTCCTTGAGCGGAAGGTCGGGATCGACGAGCCCGGATCCGGCGAGGACCTGCAGGTACCACGAGCCGACCGCGAAGTTGGGGGCCAGGACGGCGCCTTCGTTGAGCGAGCGTTCGACGTCGACGACGTGCGTGAGGTCGATATCGGTCGCCTGCCCGAGTCCTTCGCATTCGGTGCACATGCCTTCGGTGCTGTTGAAACTGAAGGCGGTCGAGGTGCCGACGTGCGGTTCGCCGACACGGCTGAAGATGATGCGCAGCATGGTGTGCGCGTCGGTGGCGGTGCCGACGGTCGACCGGGAGTTGGCCCCCATCCGTTCCTGGTCGACGACGATGGCCGCGCTGAGGTTGCGGAGCGCGTCGACATCGGGCCGCCCGAGGCTCGGCATGAACGATTGGATGAACGCGGTGTAAGTCTCGTTGATCAGCCGCTGGGATTCGGCGGCGATGGTGCCGAACACGAGCGACGATTTCCCGGACCCGGAGACGCCGGTGAACACGGTGAGGCGTCGTTTGGGGATGTCGAGGGAGACGTCGGCCAGGTTGTTCTCCCTCGCCCCTCTGACCTCGATGAGGTCGTGGCTGTCCGCGGCCGGCTGCGGTGAAGAGCCCATGCGTTACCCCCGGTGGTTTATGGTGTAAAAAGATGATGGAGAGAAGGATACTTTACAGCATAAAGGGATGGAGTCTCAGGTGGTCGTCTTCGCGGCGCAGGGCGATCCTCGGCGGTCGATGTCGTTGCTGTGGCGGGAAAAACCCGCCGGGCAACCCAGTAAAGGGCCGGGGCCGAAGCCGGGACTCAGCGTCGACCTGATCGTCGAGACCGCCATTTCACTTGCCGACGAGCGCGGTCTTCCCGCGTTGTCCATGCGGGCCGTGGGAGAGTCGCTCGGCCGGACGGCCATGGCGCTCTACACCTATGTGCCGAGCAAGACCGAACTGCTCGACCTCATGTACGACTCCGTGCACGCCGAACTGCCCGTTCGCTACGACACCGGCGCGGGCTGGCGTGTGGCGCTCGTCGAGTGGGCCGAGGATCTGTGGCGCTTCTACCTTCGCCATCCCTGGGTGCTGCAGGTCTCCCAGGCGAGGCCGGTACTCGGGCCGCACGAGTACGCGGGTCTCGACGCTGTGCTCGGCATCGTCACCGAGATCGGAATGGAGGCAAGGCGGGTACCACCGGCCATCGGTGTGCTGTTCAGCTTCGTCAGGGGAGCCGCCCGCAATGTCGCCGAAGCGCGTCAGGCTGGGCAGCTCACCGGAGTATCCGATGAGGACTGGTGGTTTCCCCGCTCGGCGATGCTGGAGGAGGTCGCGCCCGATTTCGATACGCGGTTTCCCGTCGTCACGGAACTGGCCGCCAAGGGTGCCTTCGACGTCGACCACGAGGCCGGGGGTTCCTACCTGGAGCGCGAGGGAAGGCAGGCTTTCGAGGCCGGCCTCGTACTGGTGCTGGACGGCCTTGAGGCGGCGGGCGCGGGATCGGCTACATGAGTCCGGCGAGTTTGTAGAGCACGAGCGACCCGGCGACCGCGACGTTGAGCGATTGGCCGTGGCCGACCATCGGGATTTCGACGGCCCCGTCGAGCAGGTCGAGCGCGCCGGGAGGAATCCCGTGTTGCTCGTGTCCCAGCACCGCGATCGTCGGGGTGTGAGCGGCGGGAAGGTCGCCGAGCCGGATGGCTTCGTCGGCAAGCTCGACACCGATGAGCCGCCACCCCGCCTCACGTTTTCTCGCCAGCCATCGCTCCGGATTACCGGTCGGGTGCACGCAGGTGGGTTTGCGCAGAGTGTTGCCGCGCGCGAGCGCCTCCGGGATCCAGGGGAATCGAGGGACGGCGAGGCACGCACCGACCGCGTCACAGGTGCGCAGCAGGGTTCCGAGGTTGGCGCCGTGCAGCGGCCACAACGGTGCCGCGATGAGATGTCCCCAGCACCGGTGGGTTCGCCTGCGGCGGCCCGCCGCGATCTCGGAACGGGTGCGGGGCCGGATGGCGTTGCGGCGCGGGCCGCTCATCGGGCGGGGGAGGCCGCCTCCCTGATCGCTCGCGTGCTGGTCGGCGCCGCGGGCGGCAATCGGTTCGGTCGTGCGGAGTTCCCGGCAACGGGGGGCACGGTGATCATGGATACGGGTGCTTCGCGGCGCACCCTGGCCATCGACGGTGACATCGGGAGTCGTGCTCCGGCGAGCAGGGTACCTCACGCGGGGGGAGTTCGCGGCATGGTTCGACGTGTTTCGGGGGCTCGGCCGCACGGATGCGGATCTCGTCCGCACGAGTGCGGATCTCGATGTCCTGAGCGGGGGACTCGCGGGGCGGGCGGGTCAGTCGTCCTGCCAGGCGAACTCGTGGATCCGGTCAATGGCGGTCCGGCAGGCGCGCAATATCGCGTATCGATCCCAGCCGAGCCGGGGGAAGGCGACCGACTCCAGTTCGGCGACTTCCTTGCGGAGGTACTGTTCGAGTGCGGACAGATCCCGCCGGGACACCCGCAGCACCCATTGCGGGCCTGCCCTGCGCCGGTAACTGTTGGCACGAACCCTTTCCCACTGCCCGGGGTCGTCCTTCGGCCAGGTGCTCTCGCTAGCCACCCGCAACGTCAGCACGGGCAGCGCGACGGTCACCACGTGCTCGGGGTCGTGCCATGGCCGCTTCTGCACAGGTACCTTCCCGGAGTCCGGCTGGCGGATGCCGACAGGTGCTCGATAGTGCACTATAAGGGCGTTTCGGCTGCTTCGATGACCCGTGTGCGACTGCGGTTTTTCACCGTGCGCGCGAGTGTGAGGCCGACCGGTGCCAGCTCGGAACCGGTCGGCCGGAACACGATGGCCACACTGGTGGAGGAGCAGTGTCACCACGGCACGGGAAGAATAGGGGCCGGTGCCGACGCGCTCCAGTCGGTGTTTTCCATTATCTGAACGGCTTGATCGGCCGAACGGAGCAAACTTAGCGCCCGCTCAGTCGGCATCAGGGTGAACCGGCTTCCGGGTTCCCTCATCCAGGCGAAGCATGGCCGGGAAGGCGGACAGGACTCACTTTCCGTGGCAGGGTGGTTCGGGCTGCCTGGTGGCGACGCGGCGGAGTGCGGGCCGCCCCCGTCAAGACCCCGGGGTATTCGACGTCGCCACGGCAATCGCCGGGATACGGATGTATCGCCTCGTGCGCGCCGGATCCCGGCTCGCACCGGCTACGGCGGGAACAGGGCGGGCGCGCGTGAGCCGGATGCGGGCGAGGCGGCCGGCGGAGCGCGCGCCGCCGACACCCATGTCCACAACGGACAGTGAGGGAGGAATGCGCGATATGAGATATCGGGCACGGCGGGGGCCGAAAGGCACGATGCGGGCGGAGCGAGCCGCTCCTCCCGGGGTTCCGGTGAACGAGCACGGCCAGCACGGAACTGATGGGCTGCTGGTCGACATCATGGCCGCCGTCGAAAGGCAGCAACAGGCTGAGGGCTGGCATCTGACGGCTCCGGCGCTGCACCGGGTGTGCCTGACCGAGCCGGTGCTGTCGCTGCGGCCGGGCAGGCCCGCGCCCATTGGCGTCTGGCCGATCCGATTGCCTCCAGCGGAGTCGGAAAGGGGAAGGGTTGCCGCTTTCGCCTGTCTGATGGAGCGGGCGGCGGAAAGGCTGCAGCTCAACGACAAAGTGTGGCGACGTGCCTACCCGAGCAAACCGCTCGCACATCTTGCCGTCGTCGAGGCCTATCACAACGTCGACTTTCCGCCGGAGGAACTGGCGAAGCTGCACGCGACCGGCCGCACGCTGGCCGACGTGCCCGACAGCGTCGAGATCCGGCTGGTGCTCGCCGCCACGGAGGACAGGGCGTTCGCGGTGTGGCGGCAACGGGGTGACCTGCCGATGTTCCACCCCGTCACTGACGCGGCGACGGAGGGCAGGGCGCTGGCGGATCAGCTCGCGCGCATGCAGAAGGCGGCGTGCGTGCTCCACGAACGCTGCGCTCAGGCTTTCGAGGCGGCCCGGCCGGCCCCGAAAGGCTGAACGGGCCCGCACCCGCTCCGCGAGAACGTGTGCGGGCCGACATTTCGCGCGACATCCTGGTGGACCCGGATAGCATCGGCTGGCTGATCCGAACCCCGTCCCCGAGCACGGAAAGACACCAGCGGCGAATGTCGGAAAGACCCGTTCCCGGCAAGGGAACCTTCAACAGCGAGTGCTACACCCGAGGCTGCGTCAACACCGAGGCCACCGGTGTCTCCGCGTGGGATGACGGTGCGGGGCAGGATCGCTACCGCTGTGGCGAGTGCCTTGACGCGCTCGCGGTACTCGTGCCGTCGCTGCCGAATTCGGCCTGGTCGGCCGGGTTGGTCGACAGCGCCGCGTTCACCGCGTTCACGCGCAGGATCACCGGCTGGGACCGTGCGCGCCTGCACGAGGAGGCCGCGCCGCTGCTGCGGCACGAGCAGCGTGCGTACCGTGCCTTCGCCGGACTCGCCGACCGGGTCGGGCTCGATCAGGCACGGGACGCGGTCGCGACCATCGTCGAGCGGCCCGATGTGGTCTACCCGGCCGTCATCTCGGACTTCTGGGTCCGTTACCGCACCCGATCCACCGAGTCCACAGTGGACTAGTCAGCGCGGGAACAGTGGGATGGAACCAAGCGTCCGCACCAGATTTGCCCGCTCACCGAGCGCGCCGCGCCAGTCCTCGCCTTCGGTGAGCAACGCGCCGATGGCCACGACCTCGGCGCCCGCGCGGTCGAGCAGCCGGAGCGCGGCCAGTACCGAAGCGCCGGTCGAGATCACGTCGTCGACGAAAACCACCCGCTTGCCTTCGACATCGGGGATCCGCGCGCGATCGAGCAGCAATGCCTGCTCGCCGTCGCTGGTGATCGATTCGACGGTTTCCCGCAGCGCGTCGCGCAAATGCACCTTCTTCGACTTCTGCAGGATCAGATAGTCGTCGATACCCAGTGCCCTCGACACCTCGACGGCGATCGGAATCCCCAGTGTCGCCGCGGATACGACGAGCTGGGGTTCGGCATCGCGCACCGCGCAGGCGAGGTCCCTGCCCGCCGTCTCACCGAAGCGGACACCGTGGTCGATCGTCATCAGCAGTGCGATCGTCAGCGTGTCGCTGACGTCGACCAGTGGAAGATCGACTTCCTGGCTGCCGATCCGGGCCCGGTGGAAAGAGCGGCTTGCGGTCATGCGCGGGGTACCTCCTGAACGGCGGTGATCGTTGTCGCCGCCAGTGTCCCCTGTGCCGCTGCCCAGGTGCTCGACCGTGGTTCCACTCGGTGATTCGCCTTCCGCTCAACGGAAACCCGGGCTCCGATACGCGACGCACGCGGGCGTGGACGGGCATGATCGCAGCGAAGCCGAAGGGAGGCCGGATGAGCATAGTCGGCACCAGGGTGGTCAGGGTCGAGGACGGCACGTTGATCACCGCCGGTGGAACCTATGTCGAGGACCTGCGGGAGGAGGCGCTCGCAGGCGCCGCGCACGCGGTGTTCGTGCGCAGCCCGCTGGCCCACGCGCGCATCACCGGAATCGATGTCTCCGCGGCACTTGCGGAGCCGGGAGTGCTCGCCGTTTTCACGGCGGCCGACGTCGATCTGCCGCCCCAGCCCGCGGGACCCGTTCCGCAGCCGTGGCTCGCGGAAGGGGTCGTGCGATATGTCGGCGAACCCGTGGCGCTGGTGCTGACCGAGCGGCGCTACCAGCTGGCCGACGCCGCGGAACTGGTCGACGTCGACTACGACCCGCTTCCGGCGGTGGCGAGTATCGAGGCGGCGCTTACCGGTGAAACGGTGATCCACGCGGAGCTGGACGGCAACGTCGCCCAGTCCAACGGCCTCGCTCCGGACGGCTTCGACGAGAACGCCTTCGACGGCTGCGAAGTCGTCGTCGAGCGGACCATCGTCAATCAGCGGGTCGCGCCCGCGCCGCTGGAGGTGCGTGGCGCCGCTTGCTCGTGGGGACCAGGAGGGCGGCTCACCTGCTGGTTGTCGACGCAGAACCCGCAGATCGCGAGGATGACGGTCGCCGCGGCGCTCGGCGTCGGTGAGGACGAGGTGCGGATCGTGGCACCCGACGTCGGAGGAGGCTTCGGCGCCAAGATCGGCGCCGACCCCGAGGCGGTGCTGCTCGCGTGGGCGGCGAGGACGGCGGGCAGACCCGTGCGCTGGACCGAGACGCGCAGCGAGAACCTCACGGCGATGACCCATGGCAGGGCGCAGCGCAACACCGTGACCATCGGGGGACGGCGGGACGGGACCGTCGAGGTCGTGCGGCTCGACGTCGTGCAGGACGCCGGCGCCTACCCTCGCGCGCTGTTCCTGCCGACACTGACCGAACTGATGGCTCCCGGCGTCTACCGCTTTCCGCGCGTCGAGACGGGAAGCAGGGCAGTGGTCACGACGACGACGCCGGTCGCCGCCTACCGGGGCGCGGGAAGACCGGAGGCCACGGCGGCCGTCGAACGCGGCATGGACCTGTTCGCCGCGGAGATCGGCATGGATCCCGCCGAGGTGCGCAGGGTCAACTTCATCCGGCCGGACGAGTTTCCTTACCGCACGCCGACCGGAGCCACCTACGACAGCGGTGAGTACGCCGCGGCGCTCGACAAGGTGCTCGCCGCCGCGGGCTACGACGAGCTGAGAGCCGAGCAGGCGGCGAGACGTTCGGCTGGCGATGTGGTGGCGCTCGGGCTCGGCATCGCGGCCTACGTGGAGATCACCGGTGGCGACGCGGGAGGGGAGAGCGGCAGGATCGACATCCATCGAGACGGCAGCGTCACCGCCTACACCGGAAGCTCGCCGCACGGGCAAGGGCTGGCGACGTCGCTCGCGATGTTGCTGTCGGACCAGCTCGGTGTTGCCATGGACCGCATCACCGTGCGGCACGGCGACACCGACGAGGTGCCGAAGGGCATCGGCACGTTCGGCTCGCGTTCGTTGCAGCTCGGCGGTTCCGCGGTCAGGCAGGCCGCCGACGAGGTGCTCGCCCGCGCCACGGAGCTGGCGGCCGAGCTGATGGAGGCCGCGCCCGGCGACATCGAGCTGGACAGGGACAGTGGCGAATGGCGGGTACGCGGTGCGCCGGCCGGGCCCGCGATCACCTGGGCCCGGCTCGCCGAGCACGCCGGCGACGACGCGCTGTCGGCCGACGTCTGGTTCGCCGAGGGGACACCCACGTTCCCCTTCGGGGCGCATCTCGCGGTCGTCGAGGTCGACACTCAGACGGGCAACGTCCGGCTGCGGCGGCTCGTGGCGCTCGACGACGCCGGTCCCGTCGTCAACCCGCTCGCCTTCGAGGGCCAGCGGCACGGCGGCCTCGGTCAGGGTTCGGCGCAAGCGCTGCTGGAGGTCATGAACTACGACGAGGACGGCAACCCGACCACGGCGACACTCGCCGACTATTCGTTCATCAGCGCCACCGAACTGCCCGACTTCGAGCTGGTGGACATGGAGACGCCAACGACTCGCAATCCACTGGGAGTCAAGGGAATCGGGGAGGCGGCCACGATCGGCTCCACCCCGGCGGTGCACAACGCGGTGGTGGACGCGCTGTCGCACCTGGGAGTTCGCCACCTGGACATGCCGGCGACGCCGTTGCGCGTGTGGCAGGCACTTGCCGGCGCGAGGAAGGAGAGCTGAGTGAAGGTCACCATCGAGGTCAACGGCCGCGGCGTGTCCGACGAGGTCGAGGACCGCACCCTGCTCGTGCACTTCATCAGGGACAACGCCGGGCTGACGGCGACCAACGTCGGTTGTGACACCACCTCCTGCGGCGCGTGCACGGTACTGCTCGACGGCGAGTCGGTGAAATCCTGCACGGTGCTCGCCGCGCAGGCGGAAGGGCACACGGTGACGACACTGGAAGGGCTTTCCGGCGAGCACGAGGGCGAACTGCATCCCGTTCAGCGCGCCTTCCGGGATCAGCACGGCCTGCAGTGCGGGTTCTGCACTCCGGGGATGATCATGGCATCGGTGTCGCTGCTCGCGCACAATCCGAAGCCTGCTCGTGAGGAGATCCGCCGCGGGCTCGAAGGAAACCTGTGCCGGTGCACCGGTTACCACAACATCGTCAACGCCGTCGCCGACGCGTCGGGGCAGGAGGCCGGCAGGTGATTCCCGCTCGGTTCACCTACCTCCGAGCCTCGAGCGTGGACGAGGCGATCGCGATGCTCGGGCAGTACGGCGACGAGGCGAAGGTGCTCGCGGGCGGGCATTCGCTGCTGCCGCTGATGAAGCTGCGCCTTGCCGCGCCCGAGGTGCTTGTCGACATCACCTCGGTCGAGGGCCTGCGCTATGTGCGTCATGAGGGTGGGGACATCGCGATCGGCGCCCTCACTCGCTACCACGACCTGCACGGCGATCCGGTGCTTGCCGAACACGCTCCGCTGCTCGCGCACGTCGCGGGGGAGGTGGGCGATCAGCAGGTACGGCATCGCGGAACGATCGGCGGTTCGCTGGTGCACGCCGATCCCGCGGCCGATCTCTCCGCGGCGGTGCTGGCCAGCGACGGGGTGCTCGTCGTGTCGGGACCGGGAGGGCGGCGCGAGATCCCCGCGGCGGAGTTCTTCCTCGGCCCCTTCACGACTCCGCTGCTTCCGGACGAACTGCTGACCGAGATCAGGGTTCCCGCCGCGGCCGGAACCGGCTGGGGTTTCGAGAAGTTCCGCAGGAGGGCCATCGACTGGGCGATCGTCGGAGTCGCGGTGTCGGGGACGGCGGTCGCACTGATCAACATGGCGGGTGTGCCGGTGAGGGCGGCGGCGACGGAGCGGGCACTCGCCGAGGGCGCGAGCCTCGCCGACGCGGCCGCCCTCGCGGCCGAGGGCACCAGCCCGGTCGAGGAGCCGCACGCGAGCGCCGAGTACCGCGCGCATCTCGCGAGGGTGCTGACCGCGAGGGCACTGGAGCAGGCACCGGGCTGAACCACCTCTCGCTGGACTGAACGGAGCAATTCCGGGGACCGGGCTTGAGCTCAAAAGCTAATGATATTAGCTTTTGAGCTATCAAAACTAGCCCGAGGAGACTCCGGATGACCACCGCCGCGCCGCCGACCCGCTACCTCGACCTCGCCCACGGCCGCATCGCCTACGACGACACCGCCGACACCGCCGACACCGGTACCGGAACCGGGGCGCGGGTGGTCGTGTGCGTACCGGGACTCGGCGACATCCGCGGGGTGTATCGGCACTTGCGGCCGCTGCTCACCGGTGCCGGCTACCGCGTGGTGACCATGGACCTGCGCGGGGCGGGGGAGTCGAGCGCCCCCTGGCCTGACTACTCGACGACCGCCGTGGCCTCGGATGTGCTGGCGCTCGTGCGGCACCTCGATGCGGGACCGGTCGTGCTGCTCGGCAACTCCTACACGGGAGGCGCCTCGCTGGTCGCGGCGGCCGAGGCGGGGGAGGACTTCGCGGGGCTCGTGCTGACCGCGCCGTTCGCGCGTCGCAGGCCCAGGGAGCGGCTCCTCGTGAGGCTGGCGCTCACCGTGGTCGGCAGGTCCCCCTTCGCGTGGGTCGCCTACTGGTCGTCACTGTTCACCGGCGGGAAGCCCGCCGACTTCGCAGCGGCGAAGAAGGCGTTGCGCGCGAGCCTGCGCGAGCCGGGACACATGGCGGCGCTGCGGTCGATGCTCGCGGCCGGTCAGGCGCCTGGCGAGGCGGCGGCGCCTCAGGTGCGGTGTCCGGTGCTGGTCGTCATGGGCGACGCCGACCCCGACTTTCCGGATCCGGCGGTCGAGGCAGACGCGGTCGCGAACCTCGTTCCCGACGGCACGGTGGCCGTGATCGAAGGCTGTGGTCACTACCCCGCGGCCGAGGCTCCCGGCGAGACCGCCGCCGTCGTGCTGCCGTTTCTGCGGAAGGTGATGGGCTGATGCCGAGGATGGGACTGAGCACCCAGCAGGTGGTGTCGGCGGCCGCGGACATCGCGGATACCGATGGTTTCGGCGCGTTGTCGCTCGCGAAGGTCGCGGCCCGTGTCGGAGTGCGGGTGCCCTCGCTGTACAAACATGTCGGGAGCCTCGACGAGTTGCGGTGCAGGCTCGGTGTGCTCGGGGCGACCGAACTCGGCGAAGCGATCAGGGACGCGGCGGTCGGCCTCGCGGGCAGGGACGCGCTGCGCGCCTGCTGCCGTTGCTATCGCGACTACGCACGCGCACATCCTGGACGCTACGCGGCGACCCAGTACCGGTTCCCCGCGACATCGCCGCTGGGCGCCGAGTTCGCGGCGCGCTCCGGCGAACTGCTCGACCTCGTCCTCGCCGTGCTGCGTGGCTACGCACTCGACGGCGAGGACGCCATCCACGCCGCGAGGCTCATCCGCAGTGGGGTTCACGGATTCGTCGTACTGGAGGAGCTGGGCGGATTCGGCCTGCCGACCGAACTCGACACCAGTTTCGACAAGGCCGTCGACATCATCGAAGCCGGATTACGTTCATTGTCCACAAAGGAGAATTGAAATGAAACGTCTCGCCGCCGCGTTGTTCGGGCTCTTCCTGCTGGCTTTCGCCGTATTCGAGGCCGTCAAGTACGGCGGCGTCGTCATCCCGCTCGTCGTGCTCGGATTCGTTCTGCCCGACTTCGCCTTCTTCGCCGCGATCGGCACTCCCTCGGAAAAGGGGCGATTGCCTCGCAGGGCCGTGCCGCTCTACAACCTGCTGCACCACTGGTCGCTGCCGGCGGTCGTGCTCGTGCTGTCGGCGACCCTGCCGATCAGTCATGCCACGTTGTTGCTGTTCTTCCCCGCCGCGCTGGCCTGGCTCGCGCACATCATGCTCGACCGCGCCCTCGGTTACGGCCTCCGCACCAGGGATGGATGGCAGCGGGGCGGCTCTCCGGTGAACCGCCCCGCCGCCGGGTCTCACCAGACCTGGTCGAGCACGCGCAGGATGTTGCCGCCGAGCACCTTGCCGATCTCGTCGTCGGAGTAGTCGTGCGCGACGAGCCAGCCGGTGATGTGGTGGAACTCCTCGGCCGGGTTCTCGATGCCGTCGACGAAGTCGACCTTGTCGAACTCGGGGCCGTCATGGGCGGCCGAGATCGAGAGGTGCTTCGCGAACGTGTCGTGCAGGCCGACGTGGTCACCGAACAACGTGTCGGGCCCGAAGGCCACGTGGTCGATTCCCACCAGTTCGACGCAGTAGGTGAAGTGCTCCATGAACGCGTCGAGGTTGTGCGCGGGGTGGTTCGGGCTCATGGTGGTGTGCGGTGCGGCCTCGATGCCGATCACCCCACCGCGTTCCGCGCAGGCGATGATCACGTCGTCCGGCTTCATCCTGCGCGTCGGCCACACCGAGCGCGCACCGGCATGCGTGATGAAGATCGGCTGGGTGGAGGCCTTGATCGTGTCCATGCTGGTGCGGTCGCCGGAGTGCGACACGTCGATGGCGATGCCCAGCTTGTTCATCCGCCGCACGGCCTTCTCGCCGAAGTAGGTGAGCCCGCCGTCGTGCCGCTCGCGCAGCCCGGAGCCGAGGGTGTTCGACTCGCTGTAGGCGATGCCCATCTGCCGCACCCCGAAGCCGTACAGCACGTCGACCCTGTCGACCTCGTTCTGGATCGGCGTCGCGGCCTCAAGTGAGGGCACGAGCGCGATCTGCCCGTTGTTACGGGCATCGGCGATGTCCGAGACGCGCTCGGCCTTGACCACGAAGTCCTGCTTGGCGATATCGGAGTAGCGCATGCCGAGGTCGACGAGCACGTCCTCCCACTTCCACCCCATGGTCGAGGTGATGCAGCAGGTGCCGTCCATGAAGTTCTCGAAGACCGCGTCGATTCCGGAAAGGGACAGTCCCTCGTATCCGGTGTGGTGGCGGCCCGTCCTGTTGTAGGAGAACGTCTCCGTGATGTCCTCGGGGAAGACGCTCGTGTGGTCGTGCAACGAGATGACGGTGTTGTCGGCGAGCAGCCGGGCGACCCTCTCCCGCTGGGTTTCGGTCAGCTCCGGGCCTCGCGAGTTCACTCTGCCGATCTCTTTGGCCAGGGTGAACTCGATGTAGTCCTCGCCCGGCTGCAGCGCGTCGAACGAGCGGTATCCCTGGTAGCGCAACGGCTGCGCACCGGTTTTCTCCACCATGCCGCTATGCCTTCCTTTCTTGTTCAGCCACTGACAACGGTTGTTTTCCTGGCCTTGGCCGGTTTCCAGGAATCGAGCGGGAAGAACGAGGTCAGTTCCTCGGGTTTCATGGGCTTGCTGAGCAGCGAACCGATGATCATGCCGGCGAATCCGGCGATGACGCCGGGAACGACAGGTTCGAAGAACGGGCCGTCGATCACGTACCACAGTAGACAGACACCGAATCCGGAGACCATGGACCACACGGCGCCGACCTTCGTCGCCCTGCGCCAGTAGAGGCCGAGCAGGACCGGCGCGGTGACGGTACTGCCGAGCAGCGCGGCGTAGCTGAGCACCACGAACTGCACGATGTCCAGTTCCTGCAGGGTAAGCAGGACGGGGAGCATGCCGATCACCAGTGTGACCCACCGGTTGATGATGGTCCTTCGCCGCTCCGAGGTGCCCGGGCGGATCAGCGCGGTGTAGAGGTCGTAGGAGATCGCGGGACCCGCGACCAGGAGCACCGAGTCAACGGTGCTCAGTACGGCCATGACCACCGAGGTGAGTAGCAGTGCGCCGACGAACGGCGGTAGCACTTCGGAGGCGAGGATCGTCGACGCCGCGTCCGATATGGACAGGTTCGGATAGAGCACCCGCATCACCATTCCGGCGATGCCGATGCAGATTCCGGTCAGCAGTACGAAGAACAGTGCGATTCCGGAAGCTCTGCGGCAGGTGCGGTCATCGGGCATGGCGTAGAAGCGCAACAGCAGATAGGGAGCGCACAGTGCCGCGAAACCGAAGCCGAGCCAGAAGCTGCTGATTTCCGCCCAGCCGAAGCCCCAGCCGATGAACTCGGGCGCGACCTCCGGAAGCGAAAGCGCCAGGGAGGACATGCCGCCCGCGTGGCTGATCAGCAGCGGCAGTCCGATCACGACCCCGAGGGCCATCGCGATCTGCTGCAGGAAGTCGGTGCGGATGACCGCTGTCATACCGCCGACGACGGTGTAGACGACGACGAGTCCCATCAGGATCACCGCGCCCCAGAAGAACGGGATGCCGAACGCCGCCTCCAGGATGACGCCGCCAGCCTGATACTGCGCCGACATGAACACCAGATACGACAGCACGAGCAGGACCGAGATGACCGCCCTCGGGACCTTCCCGCCGAACCGGTCGGCGATGAAGTCGGGGAAGGTCAGCGCGTTGCGTTCCCGCGAGTAGCGGCGCAGCCGGGGCGCGATGACGTAGGCGGCGATGAGGAACGCCACCCAGATTCCGGCCCAGCCCCACATGAACGAGGCGCCGGTGAGGTAGTGGATGCCGACGGTGCCGACGAAGGTGCCCGCGCTCATCTGCGTCGCGGCGATACTCGCGCCGCCTGCCCAGGCACCGACCTTCCTGCCGGCGACGAAGTAGTCCGCCTCGCCCTCGTTGGTCTTGAAGGAACGCCAGCCTTCGAAGACGAGCACGATGAGGAAACCGCCGAGCAGTAGCAGGAATGCCATCTCGAATGTCATGAGCGGTCACCGTTTTCCGAGTCGGAGTTTCCTTTGTGACGTCGACCTGCCAGCAGGATCGCGAGCGCGGTGAGCACGAGGCCCGCCAGTACGGCGGTGTCGAAGGGAATCCCGAAGGGGGTGAGCCAGATGTCGGAAGCCAGTGTTGTCGTGAGCGAGGTCGTCATGAGCGGGCACGCTCCTGTCGTGAGGTGTGGATCAGCCAGAGCACGACGACAACGACGAGGAACACCACGCCTACCCAGGACGAGATGGTGCCGAGTGACGCGGTCGAGGTCGTGCCGTATTCGGCGACCGTGACCGAGGGCAGCGATTTGCTGGTGTGCCGCAGCACGATCCGGTCGCCCTCTTCTGACTGGTTGTGGAAGGTCGGCATCGAGTCACCGACGAGCCGCTGCCCCTCGGGCAGGCTCACCGAGATGCTGATTCTGGCCGCCCTGTCCGTGGGGATCTCGGGAATCGCGAGCGGAACACCGTGGGCAGCCGGATCCCGCTCGTTGCGTTGCTCCACCGTGTACTCGGTCGTTCCGGCCGGTAGCACCGCCTCGGCACGGACACCGTCGAGGGCTCCGATGTCACCGATCCCCGACACCCCGGTCAGCTCGCCGAGCGCGGTTCCGTTGTGCGGGGTGAACAGCAGCCTGACCGGTGTGTCCTCGGTGATGGGCGCGGCGAGGGTGAATGTCGAGCGCACGACGTCGTTGCCGTCCTCGTTCATCGTCACCGCGATGTCCGCCCCGGCGAGCACGGGCTCGGCGGCTTCCTCCTGCCCGGCGGCCTGCGGGGCCAAGATGCCCATCGCGGCCAGAGCCGCGGGGATGACCAGCAGCCTCGCCGTCCAGGTGCGTGCTGTCGTGCGGCGGCTCATGCGGTGACCTCTTTCGGACCTTCGGCGACGCGAAGGAGTGCGTCGACGTCTTCCGCGCCGTCGGCGAGCGCGGGGGGAGTGCGGTAGGCGCGGGTGCTGTGCGAGAGCCCCATGCCGTGCAACGTGTGTGCCTGGTGCAGTGCCGCTCTGATCGGGTTCACGACCGGCACACCGAGTTCGGCGGTGAGCCGCTCCGCCGCGCCGAGGAAGCCCATGCTCATGCAACCGAGTACGAGCGTGTCGGTGTCCGTCTCGGCGATCAGCTTCGCGCACTCGTCACGCAGGGACGCGAACGCGGCTTCCTTGTCGGTGTTGATCGCGAGTACGGAGAGATCGACGGAGCGAACCTCGTCGAGCGCATCGAGCAGGCCGGTTTCCCAGGCGATGCGGCGCAGCAAGGGGCGTACCCCCTCGGCGACCGTGACGATCGAGAACCGGTGACCGAGTGTGGCGGCCAGCGCCATGGCCGAGGCCGCGGGCCCGACCACGGGCTTGCGCGCGATCTCACGCAGGCCGTCGAGCCCCGGATCGCCGAAGCAGCCGAGGATCGTGGCGTCCGTTCCGCCGTCCTCGGCGCGGCGCAGCGCACCGCCCAT
Source organism: Saccharomonospora sp. NPDC006951 (assembly GCA_040635515.1). Classification (GTDB taxonomy): domain Bacteria; phylum Actinomycetota; class Actinomycetes; order Mycobacteriales; family Pseudonocardiaceae; genus Prauserella_A. Next base: position 539,763 of record JBEYHY010000001.1, read on the forward strand.
CGCGGGGATGGCGAGGTACTCCTCGTAAGCTGATTCCACAGAGGACGGTCCACGATCGACGGCGGCGACCGTGACGGTGGTTCCGGCGGGCGACCATTCGCCGAGCAGGGTGGCCCTGCGGCGCATCTCGGTCTCGCCCAGCGCCGTCACATGCATGGGGGCGGGCAAGAGATACGTCAGGTGCATGACACAACTCCGGTTTCGACGTGGGACGATCTTGGCTTCGCGATGCTCACGATGGGGGCTCGGCGAGATGGAAAGGACGGTAGGCGCGTTTGTGGTTCTCCAGCTCCAGTCCTATCTCGACGGAGCCGACCCCGGGCAGCGCGCCGAGTACCCTGCTGGTGAACGCGTGGATGTCGGCCGCTTCCGGCAGGACCACCTCGCACACGAGATCGGCCGAGCCCGCCGTCGCCGACACGTAGCGCACCTCGGGTCTGCTCGCGAGCAGGTGAGCGATCTCGTCGAGTCTCGCCAGGTCCACTTTGAGCCAGGCCAGCAGTTCGACGTGGAAGCCGAGCACCACCGGATTGACGAGCGTGCTGAACACCAGTGCCCTCGTCGCCAGCAGGCGTTCCACCCTGCGCCGCACACCCGTCTCGCCCAGTGTGAGGTCTTTGGCGATGTCCCGGTAGGGCCGCCGCCCGTCGTCGGCGATGGCCGCGAGCAGGTCCCTGTCGATGTCGTCGAGCACGATCCGGGTCGCGGGCGCGGCCTTTCGCACCGAGCGTTGCTGGGTGAGCGGCTCACCGAGCAGCCGTTTGCTCCAGTCGTGCCGCATCGTGAAGGTCTTGGTGATGAGTGCCGACGACGACCTGTGCACGCCGGGAATGGCACCGAGGTCGTCGATCAGCGCGGTCGCGAGTGCTTGCTGGGAAGGGACGACGAGTTCGGTGATGACGTCCCAGTTGCCAGTGCTCAACGCGAGGAACCTGGTGTCGGAGCGGGCGGCGAGCACATCGATCACCGTGCGTACCGAACCGGGTGCGCAACCGAGTTTGACCAGTACCGGCTGGCCGAGACCACACACGAGCGGGTCTGCCACGCCCATGACCCTGACCGTTCCGTCGTCGAGCATGCGCCCTCCGCGACGGGCGGCCGTGCTTTCCGTTGTGCCGGAAAGACGGGCGACCTCGGCCCACGAACTGCGGCCGTCAAGCTGCAGTGCGGCGAGGATGCGCCGGTCGAGGTCGCTGAGCTGTTCCACGGTTGCCTTCCTGCCCGGTGCCGGGCGTGGGGTCGGTGCGTCGGTGTTCCGCGTGCCGGTGTGGCGTCTGTGCGTGTCCGGCAGGCCGGGCGCGTCCCGGTTGCCTGCCGTGGCCTGGCCCGAGCGAGCCTCGGTGAGTGAATCAGGCTTGAGTTTCGGCGAACCTACGTGAGAACGGCGCCGATGTATAGATAGATGCGGGAAACCGGCCGAGGGTGCTTTCCTGCGGAATCCGGGTTCCCATGTGCGAGTCCCGCGCCCAGCCCGCCGAGTTCCGCGTTCAGGACGCCGAGTTCCGCGTTCAGGACGGCGAGATCCGCGTTCAGGACGGCGAGATCCGCGTTCAGGACCACGGAGTGGTGAGTTGCCTGGCGCCGCACCGGGCTTACCTGACGGGCGACGTTGCCGCCTGCCCGGATATTCGGTTGTGCCGCCGTGTTCGTGTCGGCTGCCGCCAGTCTGCACGAGGCCGTATCGGGGGAGTGTGGAAGCGGCCGGTGCCCGGTTGCGGCCGGACACGCGGCGATGATGACGACTGGAGGCCACGACGTCTTGTGTGGGCGGATTTTCCGCCGGTCGTCGGGGCCGGTTCGAGTGACGGATCGCCGGTGAAAACGCGCTCGACCAGGGGATTCGACTGCTCCGGCCGATTTCCGTCACCGTCGCATGCGCGGCTTGGCTGCATTGGCTCTTCGTGACCGTGTCACCACGCTTGGCGGTCGCAGCGGGCCGGTGACGGGATCGATACGTCCGGTGTTGTGATGCGATCGATGCCCGAGGAGTCCATCGTGTGCCGCGCGGGGAGTCGAGGGAGGTTCGCGCGATGACGCACTGTGCCGCGCCGTATGCGCTTTGTTTCCACATCGGACACTCGTAGTCGTGATCCGGGTGCACGGGGTGTTGCGAGTCCCCATTGCTGCCCTTCGGCGCCCGTTCGCTCCGCCCGCTGCTTGCCGCTGTCCGGGCACGCGAGCGCGAACGCGCACCTCGGCGTTCCGAACGCGGATCTCGCCGTCCTGAATGCAGAACTCGGCGTCCTGGGCGGGGGACTCGCGGCCGGTCAGGGATCCGGGGCGGGAAGCGTGTCCAACCGGCGCGCCGCGTCGGCGGTCGCCGCCGGGCCCCACTCCGCGTCCCGCCGGAGGAACATCCGCCTTGCCGCCGACGCGGGCCAATCGCGGGGGAGGTGCCGCTCCGGCAGCCGGGGGTCGCCGCGGATGGTGCCGAGCCAGTCGTTCTGCAGCAGCACATGTCTGGCGAGCACGTCGTCGGCCGGTGGCACGGCGGCACTCCAGCGCGCGAGAAAACCGCGGTAGCGCGCCGCCTGACGGGGCAGGTCCCATGTCGCGCGGACAAGCGCGTCGAGGTCGGTCGGGGGCAATGCCGCCGCCGAGAATGCCTTGACATGCTGGAGAACGCCGATTCCGGAAAGCAGTGTGGTGACGTCCACCGTCCCCGGCGCGATCCAGAGTCCATTGTGGATGTTACCGAATCCGGCCCACAGCAAACGGGAGCGCAGCGCGTGACGTTGCCGCTGCCATGACTCGGGCATCGAGAATCCGAGCAGGGTCCACGTGCCGTCGTCGGCTCCCGCCTCCGAGCCGCGTAGGCGGGTCTCGCCGTCGCGCAGGATCGCCGTCGACCGCTCGGTGAGGCCGACGTAGACGTTGCGGCCCCTCCGCGTCCTGGTGAGCAGATCGCGACGGGCCATTCTGCTCAGCGTCGAGCGGGTCGCGTGTTCCGAAACACCGGTACCACGCAGAACGTCGACGATGCTCGCCGTCGCGATCCGCAGGCCGCTGCCGAGTAGGTGGCTACCGAGAAAGGTCAGTAGCAGCGCCTGAGGCCTCGGCGGGCCTTCCTGGGGGTCCTTCGGCACGCCGAGCACGCTAGGCGGCCGAAGAATATTGGGCAACATCTTGACTGCCGTAACGACAGTGTTTAACTTTCTGGGTCGAGTGCGCCACCTTCCCGACCCCAGTGCAGCGGCCAGCGAAGAGGCAGGACACCGCGATGTCGACGAACCCCGCGAGCTCCCCACCCAGCCACTCGAAGACCCAGCTCAGGCGTGCCGTGCTGTCGAGCTATCTCGGCAGCGTGATCGAGTACTACGACTTCTTGCTGTATGCGACCGCGTCGGCCCTCGTGTTCAACAAGGTCTTCTTCTCCGACCTCGATCCGGCTGTCGGGACGATCGCGAGCCTCGGCACCTTCACGACCGGCTACCTGGCGCGCCCGCTCGGCGGCGTGATCTTCGGGCATTTCGGCGACCTGCTCGGCCGGAAGCGGATGCTCGTGATCACGATGACCATGATGGGCGTGGCGAGTACGATCATCGGATTGTTGCCCACTTACGCTCAGATCGGCGCGCTCGCGCCGATCCTGCTCGTGCTGCTGAGGGTCATGCAGGGGATCGCGGTGGGTGGCGAATGGGGCGGCGCCGTGCTGATGTCGGCCGAACACGCCACAACCCGGCGCGGGCTCTGGGCGAGCTTCACCAACGCGGGGGCGCCGAGCGGCATGGTGGTGTCCACATTGGTACTGACGCTGGCGGCAGCGGTGACCACGGAGGAACAGTTTCTCGCGTGGGGCTGGCGGGTGCCGTTCCTGCTCAGCGTCGTGTTGCTCGCGATCGGCCTTTTCGTCCGGCTCAAGGTCGAGGAAACGCCGGTGTTCGCGGCCGCGAAACCCGCCCGAGGATCGGCGCCGCTGCTGGAGGTGCTGCGGAAGTACCCGAGAAACCTGTTGCTGGCCGTGGGTGTCGGCTTCGGGGCGTTCGTCGCTCAGGGAACGCTGACCACGTACGTGATCGCCTACGCCGTCGAGGCGGGCTTCGAGAGACAGACCGTGCTCAACGCGCTCACCGTGTCCTCGGTGGGGGCCGTGCTCGGCATCATCGGCTATTCCGCGTTGTCGGACAGGGTCGGCAGGAAACCCGTCGTGCTCGGCGGCGCGATCGCCACCGCCGCAGTCGCGTTCCTGCTGTTCCCCTTGATCGACACCGGTTCCGCCGTGCTGCTCACCGTCGCGGTGATACTGGGTCAGTCGGTGGCCCACCCCGCGATGTACGGTCCGCTGGCCGCTCTCTACACCGAGATGTTCGGAACGAGGACGCGCTACACCGGAGCGTCACTGGGTTACCAGATCGCGGGCATCGGAGCGGGAATCGGGCCCGTGGTGTTCGCGAGCATGGCCGGTGCGGGGACTCCGGCGATCTCGGCCGTGATCGCCGCCTGCTGCCTGCTGACCGTGGTGTGCGTACTGGCGACGAAGGACCGGTACCGGTCCAACCTCTCCGACGAGCCCGGTCCTCCGGCCGTGCCGCCGGAGGACCGGGCCGGTCAGGCCAGGATGACCGAGCCGTAGCCGGGAGCCTTGTCGATCAGCCCGCTGTCGAGATGGAATGCCGCCGCCGTCTCGTAGGCTTGCCGCCCGACCTCGGGACTCGCGGGTACCTCGGTGCGCAGGATCGGCAGCAGTGCGTCGAGCGCCTCCGGGTTCGACTTGTCCAGGTACTTGCCGAGCAGTTCCCTCGCGTGCCCGGGGTCGCCGTGGATGACGTCGAGCGCCTTCGCGATGGCCCTGTTGAACCCCGCCACCTCGTCCTGCTTGCGTTCCAGCAGTTTCGACGTGCTGAACATGACGCCGTGCAGCGCACCCCGCATGCTCGGAACGTCGCCCCTGGCGGGGGAGAGGTAGATCCGGCCCGTCCCGGTGGCCTCGGCCTGCTGCCCGATGGGCTGGAAGAAGGCCAGCGCGTCGACCCGGTCCGACTTGAGCGCGCCGATCGCCGCCGTCGCCGCGCTGCCGAGGTTCACCAGTGTCGAGTCGATGGCCGCGTTGCGGCCGATCGCGTTGAAGAGGTAGTTCACCAGTCCTTCCGTGCCGGAACCCGGGCCGGTGATGCCGATCCGTTTTCCGACGAGTGCGGCGACCTTGTCCTCCATCGTGGCGTCCTCGCCGGGGCCTTCGAAGCCCGGCGCGACGATCACGTCGACGTAGTACTCGGTCACGAGACTCGACACGACCTTCGTTCCGTCGTCGATCCTCGCGAGGTTGAACGCGTCGGTGATGACGCCGGCGCCCAGGTCGATACTGCCCGACTTCAGCGCGGCGGCGACCTTCGCGCCGGTTCCCAGCCGGGGCCGCTCGCCGAGGGTGAGGCCCTCCTCGGTGAAGAAGCCCTTGGTTTCGGCGATGTACAACGGGAGGAACGCCACCGAGTCGCTGATCTGCCCGATGTTGAGTGTTCCGGCGGGCGTCGTCGAATGCCTTGTCGCGCATCCGGCGAGCGCGGTGCCGAGCAATGGTGCCGCGACAAGTCCCTTGAGGACGGTCCTGCGGCCGATGCGGTCACTCATCGATCGGCTTCCATCGGTTGACGCGCTTGCCGAGCAAGCCGACGAGCAGGTTCAGCAGCGCCGCGACGATGCTCAGTACGACGAGTGTCGCGAAGACTCCGGCCGTGTCGAACTGGGCGGCCGCGTCGTTGATCAGATAGCCGAGGCCCCTGTTGGAGGCCACCAGTTCACCGATCACGGCACCGATGAGCGCGTAGGGGATGGCGACCTTGAGCCCGGTGAGCAGTCCCGTCATCGAGGAGGGCAGGACCACCTTGCGTGCGATGTGCCAGCGGTTGCCGCCCATGAGCCGCACCGCGTCGACGAGGCCTTTGTCCACATCGCGCACTCCGGCCGCGGTGTTGAGGAACACCAGGAAGAACACGGTCGCGGCGGCGAGCAGCACCTTCATGTGCATGTCGATGCCGAACCACACGATGAACAGCGGAGCCAGCGCGACCTTCGGGATCGAGTAGAGCGCCATCACGAACGGATCGAGCACGCGATAGACGAGCGTCATCGAGGCCAGCACGAATCCGGCGAGCGCGCCGGTCACCGCGCCGAGCAGGAAGCCGTACACGATCTCCTGGATGGTGATCCAGCTGTGCAGCCACAGTGTGCCGTCGGCGATCCACTCGCCGAGACGGGTACCGATGTCGCTGGGTTTGCTGATGAACGTGATGTCGATCCACCTGTCGGCGGCGAGTTCCCACAACACCAGCACGAGCGCGATGAGCGCGACCCGCGTCGACCAGACCGTTGTGGATGTTCCGTGTTTCTGCCACCACGTCCTGGAGATGGCGACCCTGACCGGTCCGTTGTTGTGCGTGGCGGAGGCCAGTTCGTCGGTGCTGCTCATCGGGCGCCCTCCTGTAGTGCTCGCGCCAGTTCCGTGTGGAGCGAGACGAAAGTGGGATCGACTCGCAGTGTGTCGGCGGAACGCGGCCTCGGCAGGTCGATGGTGCGATCGAGCAGGACCGCGCCGACCTTGCCGAGTACGACGACCCGATCGCCGAGCAGCAGTGCCTCCTCGATGTCGTGTGTCACGAACACCACGGTCTGCCCGCCGTCCTGCCACAGCCGCAGCAATTCCTGCTGCAGTTCCATGCGAAGCTGGGCATCGAGCGCGCCGAACGGCTCGTCCATCAGGAGTGTTCCGGGATTGCCCGCCAGCATGCGGGCGAGGCTGGCCCTTCTGCGCATGCCGCCGGAAAGCTCGCGAGGGTAGTGGTTCTCGAAGCCGCTGAGCCCGACCCTGTTCACCAGTTCGGCGGCGATCTCGCGTCGTTTCGCGGAGGGAACTCCTCGGATCTCCAGCGGCATCTCCACATTGCGCAATACGCCACGCCACGGCATCAGCGTGTCGGATTGTGTCAGGTACCCGATCTCGGTGTCCGGTCCGGTCAGTTTGCGGTCCCGGTAACGGACCTCGCCTTCGCTCGGCGTGGTGAGACCGGCGAGCAGGTTGAGCAAAGTGGACTTACCGCAACCGCTCCTGCCCAGCAGCGTCACGAAGCTGCCCTCCTCGATGGAGAGGCTGAAGTCGCGTAACGCCACGGTGGCCATGTCGTCCTTGGCGAATCGCATGCCAAGGTCCTTCGTCTGCAGCAGGGTACCCATCACAGTGTCCGCTCGTCCTCCGCGCGCATCCCGTACGCGTCGTAGCTCAGTTCGCCGCTCTCCCAGCGTTTTCTCAGACCGTCCTCCTTGGACAGCCGTTGCCGGACGGCCGCCAGCGCGTCGTCCGCATCGGCGGAAACCACCGAGGTGGCGCCGTCGTCGTCGAGTACGACGATGTCGCCCGGTGAGATCGTCGTGCCGCCGATCTCGACCGGTACGTCGATGCTTCCTCTCGTGTTCTTGGTCGCGCCGAAGGCCCTCCGCCAGCGTGTCCACACCGGAATCCCCATTGCCGCGAGGTCGGCGCTGTCGCGCACGGCGGCGTCGACGAGGATGCCCGCCGCGCCGCGGTTCTTCGCCTGGGTCGCGAGCAGGTCTCCGACCAGCGCGACCGGTCGGGGCTCCGGCATCGTCAGCACGAGTACCTCACCGGGAAGCAGGTGCGTCATGACCTCGTGCACGGCCCTGTTGTCGTCCTGTCCGCACAACGCGATCCTTGCCGGTCCCGCGATCCGCGTTCCGGGAAGCAGGGGCTGCCATTCGACATCGAGCAGTCCTCGCCTTCCGTACGCCTCGTAGACCGTGGCAACCCCGGCTTCGGCCAGTTCGGCGACCGCCGGGTTCACAGCGCACCCACAACGTTGGGCAGCAGGCGCTGGAAGGCCTCCGCCTGGCGGATCTCGGCGTTTCCGGTGACCTTACGGGCGTGGTTGCCCCTGTGGCCCGCGCGCTGCGCGTAGTACTCCTGGAGGTAGCGCTGAGCCGCCATGTGCGACATGGCCTCGACCTTGCGGTCGAAGACCGAGGTGATGTCGACGTACACGGTGGGCAGGAACCCGCACAGCTCCGGCTGGTGAGGCTCGAAGACGAGGAACTCGGAAGGCGGCGCGGTGCGGAATCCGCTCGCGACACCGGCACCGGAGGTCAGCAGCCGCGCACGGGCGACGGCGGCGTGCGCCACCGGATGGTCGGGGTTGAACGGGTCCTTGTCGGGATGGGTCAGCACGACGTCGGGCGCGAAGTCCCGCATGAGCTCGGCGAGCCGTTCGACGGCGGCGTCGTCGACCCGCAGCGGATAGTCGCCGAGATCGAATCCCTGGAATTCCGCCCCGACGGCCGCGGCGGCCTTGGTTGCCTCCTCGTGCCGGATCCGCTTGACGTTGTCCTCGGTCTGGCCTTCCTGCTTCCACAACTCGCCCGATTCGCCGCGCTCGCCGTAGGACAGTGCGACGACGAGTGCCTCGCCGCCCGCCGCGGTGTGCGTGGCGACGGCGCCCGCCGCGCGCCACACGAAATCGGCACTGTGCGCGCCGACGACCAGCAACCTGCGCGTGCTCATGCCCGCTCCCTCTTCGGTGCGCCGGGAAGCGCTTCGGCGCCGACGAGCCACCTGCTGTTGTGGACGATCATGGTGCGGACCTCGTCGTCGCTGAATCCACCGGCGAGCAGCCGGTCGGCCGCGAGCGCGAGCCCGTCCTCGACGGGCGGGTTGAACGGCTGACCGAGGTCGCTGGAAACCACCGAGTTCTCAGGACCGGCCTCGCGGATGTTGCTGAGCCACAGCTCCCAGTCCACCTTTCCGGTGAAGGGAGTGGTGAAGCAGCGTTCGAGCAGCGCGCCGTTCCTGGCCAGTTCCCGCTGTCTCTCGATGCCGACGCGCTGGGAGGTGAACTCGGGGTGGGTGACCACGACCCGGCGGACACCTTCCTCGCGTGCGGCGACGACGACCTTCGCGATCTCGTCCGAGTGCAGGTGCCCGGTCGCCAGTGTCATGTCGTGCTTGGCGAGCAGGCGGAGAATCTGCCTGGTCAGCTCGCGTACCGAGCCGTCGTCGTCGAGTACCTCGACGGGGTCGGCCGCCATTCCGGCTTCCCTGAGCTCCTCCTGGAGCTTCGCCCACATGGGCGGCGTCGCGCCCTCGGGCTCGCTCGCCTGGCACAGCCGCTGGTTCGAACTGTCCACAGTGGGCAGCCAGGCGAACTTGGCGCCGCCCCTGCCCGCGATCTCCACCGCGATGGGGTTGAGGCCGCCGACGGAGGCGTTGAGGGTGATCGCGCCGATCGCCTCGGCGCCCCTTCCCGCGTTGCGCACCACCTCGGCGCGTTCGGCCGTCGAGGTGTAATGCGATTTCAGTACGAAGCCCGCCAGCCCCGCCTCGGCGAATCGCTCGGCGAGCGTCAGGTCGTCGATGCGGCGGCGCATCACGTCCGGTGCGATGTGGACGTGGACGTCGTAGGCGCCGTGTACCAGCTCCCTGCCATGAGTTGAAGGCTGAGGATGCTGGGGATTCTCAGTCATGTCGCTCCTTTGCGGCCATTATCTGAGCCCAGATTGTTAACAATTTCGTCGTGAGCGTCAACCCTTGTGGGCTGGCGAATCTGTTCACGGCAGGTGTCGAACCCCGGCGCCCGCGTCATCGGCCTCCCGGAGCGCGCCGATGACGCTGCGAAGATGTGCCCGCGCCGCTTGCTCGGCCGCCTCGGCATCGTGCGCGCAGACGGCCTCGATGATGGCGAGGTGTTCCGGAAGGGACACGGCGGGCCTGCCCGGATGCATCGCGAGCTTGAACTGGTGGCGGACGCTCTGCGCCCTCAGTCGTTCCAGCACGGCGGTCGCGGTTTCCTGCCCCGCGATCTCGCGCACGCGCCGGTGCAGTCGCTGGTTGAGTTCCGAATAGCCGAGTACGTCACCGCTGGCGACGGCCGAGCGCATGGCGGTTCCGATCGAGGTCAGCTCGCCGATCTCGGCCGCGCTGACCCGCTCGGCCGCCTTCGCCGCGCACAGGCCCTCGAGCACCATGCGGACCTCGCAGATCTCCACCGCCTCGGCCAGTGAAACGGCCCGCACCCGTGCGCCGCGATTCTGCATGCGCTCGACCAGTCCCTCGTTGGCCAGTTCGAGCAGGGCGGCGCGTATCCCTGCCCTGCTCGCGCCGAACTGGGCGGAGAGGTCCGCCTCGACGAGCCGTTGATTGGGGACGAACTCGCCCCGCACGATGGCCGCGCGGATCGCCACCACCGGAGTGGGTGCGCTCGCCTGGTCGATGGGCGCTGCCCGGCCGCCGGTGCCCTCCTGTGCGGACTCACCCTCGGTCACGTCGCATCCTCCCCAATCAGTTACAGATATTGTCGCCAATTTTGTGAGGTAGTGTAGCGGCGCGACCGAGAGGAACGACGAATGAGCAACGAGGCACCTGTCATCGCGGTACTGGGACTCGGCGAGGCCGGCGGCGCGATCGCCGCGGATCTGGTCGCCGGGGGCGCGATCGTGCGCGGCTACGATCCCGCCGTCGCGGCGCCTCCCGGGGTCGTGGAGACGCGGAGTGAAGCCGAGGCCGTGACCGGCGCCGTGCTGGTTCTCAGCGTCAACAGTGCTTCCGCCGCGCTGACCGCGCTCGGTGCGGGCATCGCGGCGCTGCCCGAAGGCGCGCTGTGGGCCGACCTCAACACCGCGTCGCCCGGCACGAAGGAGCAACTCGACCGGCTGGCCGCCGAACATGGTGCCCGCTGTGTCGATGTCGCGATCATGGCTCCGGTCCCCGGCAAGGGACTGCGTGTCCCGATGCTCGCCAGTGGTGACGGCGCCGCCGAGGTGTCGGCGTTGCTCGGATCGCTCGGTGCGTCCGTCGGCGTACTCGAAGGGCCGCCGGGACTCGCGGCGAGCAGGAAACTCTTGCGCAGCGTGTTCTTCAAGGGGCTCGCCGCCGCCGTGGTGGAAGCGCTTGAGGCGGGTAAAGCGGCCGGTTGCGAGGAATGGTTGCGCGACAACATCATCGCCGAACTCGACGCCGCCGACGAGTCCACTGTGGATCGACTGGTGAGCGGTACGCGGCTGCACGCGGTGCGCAGGGCGGCCGAGATGAGCGCGGCGACCGACATGCTCGGCGAACTCGGCGTCGACCCCGCCGTGACGCGAGCCAGCCGCGATCTGCTCGTGCGACTCGCCGAATCCCACTGAGTCAGGGGAATCAGGGGGCGTCCCGGTCCGGCTTGCCTGCGCCCTGAACGGGCATCTCGCCGTTCCGGGTGCGGATCTCGGTGACCTGGGCGGGGGACTCGCGGAACTCGGCGGGCCGGGACGGCGTGGCGCGGCTACCGTCTGTTCATGTCCAGGGCAGACAACGTGCCGGCGTACACGATGCGGCAGCTCGCCGCGTTCGTCGCCGTCGCCGAGACGGGCACGATCAGCGCGGCGGCCGAGCGCATGCACCTGTCCCAGTCCGCGCTCGCCGCAGCCGTCACCGACCTGGAGAGGGCGCTCAAGGTCCAGCTCACCGTGCGCAAGCGCGCGAGGGGAGTGGCGCTGACCCCCACCGGTGAGACGGTGCTGACGAGGGCGAAAGCCCTGCTGTACCAGGCGGGTGAGCTGCAGGCCGACGCGGCGGGTGAGGAGGGCGGCGTCGCGGGACCGCTCGCGATCGGCTGTTATCCCTCGCTGGGGCCGACCCTGCTTCCCTCACTGCTGCACGACTTCACCCAGCGGTATCCGCGGGCGAAGATCGCTGTCCGCGAGGACACCCAGGATCGGCTGCGGAGGCGGCTCGACGACGGTGAACTGGACGTGGTGATCGTCTACGACCTCGATCTCTCCCCCGAGTGGCGCACGGTCGTGCTCACCACCCGCGAGCCCAGCGTGTTGCTGGCGCCGGATCACCGGCTCGCCAAGGTGAGCGGACCCATCCGGCTCGCTGACCTCGCCGCCGATCCGATGGTGCTGCTCGACGCGTCACCCAGCGCCGAACATGCGCTGGATGTGTGCGCACGGGCGGGTTTCGCCCCGAAGATCGCCTACCGGATCCAGAACTATGAGACCGCGCGGGCTTTTGTCGGCAGAGGACTCGGCTGGGCGCTGCTCGTGCCGCGCCCGAGGCTCGACGTCACCTACGAGGGGCTTCCCGTCGTCGTCAAGCCGCTCGCCGAACCGCCCGTGCCGATCGGAGTCGTCGCGGCCTGGCACCAGGACTCCATGCCGAGCAAGGTCGCGCGTGCGTTCGTGCGGTTCGCCAGCACGCCCAGGCCTCCCGCGCCTAGTCGCTGACCCCCACGGCGTGGCCGATTGTTTCGGGCATGTCGAGGAAGTCGAGCATCGCGTGCGCGACGTCGGCCCTCGCGATGCTCGACCCCGCGGGGCCGCCCTCGACGAGGTGCCGGTACGTGCCTTTGCCCTCGGCGTCGGTGAGGCGTGGTGGCCGGACGGCGGTCCAGTCGAGGTCACTGGAGGCGAGGAAGGTCTCCATCCGTTCCAGGTCGGTGTAGACCTCGCGCAGAATCGCCCACAGCACGGGGGAGAACACCCGGCGCGAGATCCAGGAGAGGCCCTCTCCCGTGCGGTTGAGTGGTCCCGCGCTCACCACGATGAGCCTGCGGGTCTCGGATGTGGCCATGGCCTCGGCTACGGCGGTCGCCGACGTGGAAGCGGGCTTCAGGGAATCACGCCTGCCTCCCGCGCCGATGCCGGACAGCACCGCGTGGGCGTCGCGGACGGCTTCCTTGAGCGACCCCGCTTCGAGCGGGTTGGCGTGCAGGACGGTCAGTTCGGGGTGCCGCACGGTGATCTTGGCGGGGCTGCGTACCGCGGCGGTGACCGCGTGACCTCTGGCGAGCGCCGTGCTGACGAGGTGTTTCCCGATGCCTCCTGTCGCACCGAGGATGACGAGTCTCATGTGGGCCCCTGCTGGAGTGAGTGAACACTTACCAGGCAAGTGTGGGTGAGCGTTTACCCACTTGTCAAAGAGGCCGATCACCGCGAAGGCAGGAAACCCACGTCCGCCAGCACTCCTTCCAGTACCTCCGTGCGCTGCCACGCCAGTTCGAAGTCGTGCCTGCCCAGCGCCGTGCGCACCTCGCGCATCGCGTTCTCGACGAGGTACCGGTATTCACCGCGAAGCCGCGGACTGACCCGGGTCAGTACGTGTTCGGCCGCGCAGCACACGGTGTCGACGTAGCCGGCACCCGCGCGGACTGTGTGAGTCATGCATCGAATGTCGGGTCCGGGCGGATCTGTCACCAGGGTCGAAGGTCACGGAGTTTTTCCCGGGGTGAGCGCGGCCCGGCCGAACAGTCCGTCGAGGTGATAGCGCAGCACGCCTTCCGCCTCGGCGGGGGAGTGCTGCCCGACAAGAACGCTCGTGCCGAGGCCGTGCGCCAGCGCGAGCAGTCCGGAGGCCTCCTTCGCGCTGTCGCCGTGACCTGGCAGCTCTCCCGAGGAGCGCGCCGATTCGAAGAGTGCGGTGAGTTGCTCGCGCAGCAGGTTGGGGCCCGCGACGAAAGGTTGCGCGGCGAGAGTTCCGTCCGTCATCGCCAGTACCGCGTAGGAGGTCCACACGACATGAAAGGTGCGGCTCGGCTCGTCGGTCGGCAGCGCTTCGGCGAGCAGCGTCTCGATCGTGGCGCGTGCGGTGCGGGGCTCGGGTATGGCGGCAAGTCGCGTGGCCCAGCGGCTCCTGCTGTCGTGTTCGAGCTGATCGAGGGTGGCCTTGAGCAGCTGTTGCTTGGTGTGGAAGTAGTACTGCACGAGCCGCAGCGAGACTCCGGCCTCGGCGGCGACCCCGCGCAGGGTGACCGTGTGGAGGCCGTCCCTTCCGGCGATCCTGAGCAGGGCCTCGACGATCGTGGCCCTGCGTTCGGCGTGGTCGACCGTGCGCGGCATCGGTTCTCCTGTCGTTTCCCTCTTGATGATACATATGTATCATAACCGGCGGGAGGTTCGATCATGACGGAACGCAAGCCGCCCGGTGTCGATTTCGAGTCCTGGGTCGAAAAGCAGATCAGGCAGGCGCAGGAGCGCGGCGAATTCGACAACCTGCCAGGGGCGGGAAAACCGCTGCGCGGCCTCGATCGACCGGTACGGGAGAACTGGTGGCTGCACGACTACCTTGAGCGCGAAGGGCTCTCCGGTGAGGCGTTGCTGCCGGTGCCGCTGCGGCTGCGCAAGGAAGCCGAGGCGTTGCGCGACACGGTCGCCGGGTTGCGGTCGGAGGACGAGGTACGCGAGGTGGCGGGAAGGCTGAATCGCGCCATCGCCGACTGGCTGCGTACCGGGACTGGGCCGGTCACGGTGGTTCCCGTCGACGTCGACGAGGTGGTGCGCGCCTGGCGCGCGGACAGGGAACACCGCCACTGACGCGCGAGTCCCCCGTCCAGGACGCCGAGATCCGCACTCAGGACAGCGAGTTCCGCGCTCAGGGCGCCGAGATCCGCGTCAGGGCCGATCGGCGTACGGTCCACACGGGATGGAGCTACGCCGGATCCGATGCGGCGACGGCGAGGAAGAGCCTGCGGCAGTGGTCGACGAGTTCGTCCTCGCTCACCGCGAGCGTGCCGTCGAGCCACGACGTCAATGCCTGGGCGAGACCGCCGACCAGGACCTCCGTCGTGACGTCGAGCCGGCCGCTGTCGCCGACGCCGTAGAACTCCCTCGCCTGCAACCCGAGCAGGCGGACGAACAGCCGGGTCGAGGCCGTTCTTCTTCCGGCGAGAACGGTATGCCCCAGCGCCGGCGAGAACAACAGGTGCCCGCGGCGGGGATCCTTGGCTACGGTGCGCACGAGCGTGCCGAGCCCCGCGCGGACCTTGGCGTTCGCGTTGTCGCTCGCGGACTCGATCGCGGCGAGCGTTGTCGCCGCGATGTCGTCCACGACGTGGTCGTACACGGCGACGGCCAGTGCCTCGGTGTCGGCGAAGCTCTCGTAGAAGTACCGCGCGGCGAGCCCCGCTTCCCTGCAGGCACCCCTGACGCTGAGCCGACGGCCGTCGGGTGTGCCGAGCAGGTCGAGACCGGCCTCGATGAATTTCGCTCTCCGCTCGGCGATTCTGACGTCGCCGGTGACACCCCCGTAGGTGCGCGGCTGTGCGTCGTCCATGGGTACATCTTGACATCACCGTCCGGTAACCGGTCTCATATTTGCTAACGTGTGTGTGCAGATTAGTCCTGGGAGGGCCGCCATGAGTAGCGCCGAGACAACGGGCAAGCCAGCGGTCACGCGCGACGACGCGGTGATCGGCGCGGGATTGCTCGCGGGTGGCGCGAACATCATCATGCAGCTCGCGAGACCGGCAGTCGGTTACGGCGTCGTCGAAAGCAAGGTCGAGGACGGCAACGTCTTCCGGCATCCGGTCAAACGCACTCGCACCACCCTCACCTACCTCGCGGTGGCGATGCTCGGAACGGACGAGGAGCGCGCCGCCTATCGCCGTGCCGTCACCAAGCAGCACGTCCAGGTTCGGTCGACGGAATCGAGCCCGGTGAGCTACAACGCGATGGATCCGGGGCTGCAGTTGTGGGTGGCCGCCTGTCTTTACAAGGGGTTCGAGGACACCTACCGGATCTTCGCGGGACCGGTGAGTGCCGAGATGACCGAACAGTTCTATGGCTCCGCCTCGCCACTCGGGACCACGCTGCAGGTGCGCGAGAGCATGTGGCCTGCCGATCGCGACGCGTTCGAGCGATACTGGAACACCGCGCTCGACGAGGTCGCCATCGACGACACGGTCCGCGAGTATCTCTACCGCATCGCGACCCTCGGATTCCTTCCCAAACCGGTGAGCACATTGCTGGGACCGTTCAACCGCTTTGTCACGACTGGTTTTCTGCCGCCCCGGTTCCGTGAGGAGATGCGTCTGGAGTGGACGCCGCGGCAGCAGCGCCGCTTCGATCGGCTGATGGGGGCCATCTCCGCGGTGGTGACGCGGGTGCCGAAGCCGGTCAGGGAGTTCCCTTACAACGCGTGCCTGTGGGATTTGCGCCGACGGCTGCGCAGGGGGCAGCCGCTGGTGTGAAGGGTGCCGGTTGTGCCGGCGCGTGCGGGCTCGCCTACGCTGCGTTGAGCCGCAGGCCCGCAGCGAGCACAGGGGGAGCCCATGGACCGTGCCGAGATCGTCGACATTCCCAAGGCCGAACTCCATGTGCACATCGAGGGAACACTCGAACCGGAGCTTGCCTTCCTGCTCGCGAGGAGAAACGGCCTCACGCTTCCGTACACCGACAGCACGGAATTGCGGGCCAGGTATGCCTTCACCAGCCTTCAGTCCTTTTTGGATCTCTACTACGGACTGATGGACGTCCTGCGTACCGCCGAGGATTTCCGCGATCTCACCACGGCCTACCTCGACAGAGCGCGCCAGGACGGGATCAGGCACGCCGAGATCTTCTTCGATCCGCAGGCGCACCTTCGCAGGGGCGTCCCCCTTGAGGCCATGCTGGAAGGCTTCGGCGCGGCCATCGCGGCGAGTGAGGGGCCGAGCGCCTATCTCATCCCGTGTTTCCTCAGGGATCTGGGACCGGACGCCGCGATGGACACCCTCGGCGAGTTGCTGCCCTACGCCGACCGGTTCGCCGCGGTGGGACTCGACTCGGCTGAGGCGGGGTATCCGCCCGAACCGTTCGCCGACGTGTTCGCCCGCGCGAGGGCGGCCGGCCTGCCCGCCGTGGCACACGCGGGGGAGGAGGGACCGTCGGATTACGTCCGGCAGGCGCTCGTTTCCCTGCACGCCCGCCGGATCGACCACGGCGTCCGGTGTCTCGACGATCCCGAACTCGTCCTTCGCCTCGCGGCCGAGCAGATTCCGCTCACGGTCTGCCCGCTGTCGAACGTGATGCTCGGCGGGGTCGCGCGCATCGAGGAACACGCGTTGCCCCGGCTGCTGGCCGCCGGGCTGACGGTGACGCTCAACTCCGACGATCCCGCTTACTTCGGCGGCTACCTCGCCGACGTCTACCAGCACGTCGCGAGGACGTTCGGCTACGACATCGCCACGATGCGGGCGTTCGGCGAGACGTCCATCCGTGCGTCCTTCCTGCCGGCCACCGAACAGCAGCGCCTGCTCGGTCCGCTCTGAGCAGCTGTGCCGGGGAGGGCCGGGCCGACTACGCTGCGGTGCGGGAGGGCAGAACATGACCGACAGCACTGACCCGGCGACCTCGAAGGTCGTCCGCAACGACGACAAGGCACGCTACGAGATCTGGTGGGGCGACGAGCTTGCCGGGTTCGCCAGCTTCCGGCAGCGGGGCGAGCGCACCGTCTTCGTGCACACCGAGATCGGCGACGATTTCGGAGGCAAGGGGCTCGGCAGCGCGCTGGCGAAGGGCGCGCTCGACGACGTGGTGCGGCGCGAGCAGTTCATCGTCGCGGTGTGCCCGTTCATCGCGGCCTACCTGCGCAAGCACCCCGGCTACGCCGACCACGTCGTGAACCGCGACGGCGGGAAATGATGCCAGGCGGCGCGCGACGATGAGCAATCTTGAGAACCGTCCCGCCCTCACCCCGTTCGGCTCGGCTGCCGAGGCCGACGCGGTGGCCGAGGTATTGCCGGCCCGCAGGGTCCCGCTCGGCGGGGTGCGGGGTCTCCAGGTGGACAGGGTGCTGCCCCAGCGGGCTCTTCCCACCGTGGGCGCGTGGTGTTTCCTCGACCGGTTCGGCCCGGAGTCCGCGCGGATGAAGGTGCTGCCACACCCGCACATCGGTCTCCAGACGGTCACCTGGCCACTGTCCGGTGACATCAGGCACCGCGACAGCGTGGGCAGCGACGTGCTGGTGCGGCCCGGCCAGCTCAACCTGATGACTGCGGGCCGGGGCGTCGCGCACTCGGAGTTCTCCGCCGGTGAGACACCGGTGCTGCACGGACTCCAGCTCTGGGCCGCCCTGCCCTCCGCGCACGCGAGCATCGATCCCGCCTTCGAGCAGCACACCGACCTCCCCAGGTATGTCGAGGCGGGCCTGGTCGCCGTCGTGCTCATGGGCGAGCTCGCCGGTGCCGCCTCGCGGGCCACCACCCACAGCCCGCTGCTCGCCGCCGACGTCACGCTGTCGATCGGTACCGTCACGACGTTGCCGCTGCGCCCCGATTTCGAGCACGCCGTGCTGGTCGTCGACGGCGCGGTCACGGTCGACGGCAACGAACTGCCTCCAGGCCCACTGCTGTATCTCGGCACCGGCAGGACGGAACTGACCTTCGCGGCGAGCGAACCGGCGAGACTCATGCTGCTCGGCGGCGAGCCGTTTCCCGACGACCTCGTGATGTGGTGGAACTTCGTCGGCCGCGATCACGACGAGATCGCGGCGGCGAGAGCCGACTGGGAGGGTCGCGATCCCGCGCGGTTCGGGCACGTCGCCGGTCATGGCGACGAGCGCATCCCGGCACCGGAGCTGCCCGGTGTGCGGCTGACCCCACGCAGGCGGCGCTGAGTCCGGCGGCCTGCCAGGTCGGGCGTCTGCCATGGCCGAGGAGCGGTGGGCGCCGAGGCATCCGGCCGGCCGGAGGGGGCGGCCATGTCCGGCGCCGAACGCGGATCTCGTTGTCCTGAGTGCGGATCTCGGTGTCCTGGGCGGGGGACTCGCGCACCGGGCTTCCTGAACGGGTGAACCGCGAACGGTCGGGTGACGGCTACGCATGCGGTTTCGCGACCGGCTCCTTATGTTCGGTGGGTGATCTCTGCGATCTTCCCGGCCCGTGACATCACCGTTCGCGCGCTGAACCGGTCACGCCGGTGAGCATTCTGCGGGAAAGACCCGAACTCGCCCTCTTCTTGTGCCTTGCCCTCGGCTACCTGCTCGGCAAGATCAGGGTCGGGCCGATCCAGCTCGGTGGCATCTGCGGCGTCCTGATCGTCGCGCTCCTGATCGGAACCCAGAACGTCACTGTGGACAGTGGCGTGAAGACAGTGGCGTTCGCACTGTTCATCTTCGCCCTCGGCTACGTCGGCGGGCCGCAGTTCTTCGCGCACCTCAACAGATCGGGCCTCAGATTCGGAGTGCTCTCCGTCATCGAAGTGGTGTGTGTCGTGGGGATCGCGCTGGTGCTCGCGGGCTCGTTCGACCTCGACGTCGGCACCGCGAGCGGCATATTGGCCGGCGCGGCGACGGAATCGGCCGTTGTGGGTACCGCAACCGAGGCCATCGGCAAGCTCGGGCTTCCCGCCGACCAGGTTTCCGCGTTGCAGGGCAACGTCGCGACCGCCTACACCGTCTGCTATCTGTTCGGCCTCGTCACGATCGTGCTGTTCACCAGCCAGCTCGCTCCGCTGTTGCTGCGCATCAACCTCGCGGTCGCCTCCCGGGAACTGTGGAGCAAGACCAGGAGCGGCGACGCGAGCCTCGCCGACGACGAGCAGCCCGCGCTGCCCTCGCTGGTCGGCCGCACCTACCTGGTGCATGCGGCGGCGGGAAGGACGATCTCCGGCGTGGAGAGTGACCTGAACGGCGGCGCCTCGATCGAGTCGGTCAAGCGGGGAAAGGACATTCTGCACGCCGCTCCGGATCTGACGCTGAACGAAGGCGACATCGTGCTCGTCGTCGGGCGGCGGGCGAGCGCGGTCGAGGCCGGGGTGGAGATCGGGATCGAGACATCCAGCGTCCCCGGCCTCGACACCCCGCTCGTGGTACGCGATGTGGTGCTGACGAGCAGGAAACTGCACAGGTCGACCGTCGCGAACGTCAGGAGGGACAACCCCGAACTCGCCGAGGGCGGCGTGTACCTGACCGGGATCCAGCGGGGCGACAACGACCTGCCCGTCGCGCAGGAGACGGAACTGCATCGGGGTGACGTGGTCACCCTCGTCGGTACCAGGGCCAAAGTGGACAGGATCGTCAAGGACTTCGGCGCCAAGATCCGCAACGACACCGCCGACTATGTCTACATCGGACTTGGCCTTGCCGTCGGTGTGCTGCTCGGCGCGATCACGGTACGGATCGGTGACGTGCCGATGTCGCTCGGGACCGGTGGCGGCTGCCTGATCTCCGGGCTGGTGTTCGGCTGGATCCGGTCACTGCACCCGACTTTCGGTGCCTTCCCTCCCGCGGCGGCACAGACGATGAAGGACCTCGGGCTCGCCGTGTTCATCGCGGTGACCGGGCTCGCCGCTGGGCCACATGCGTGGGACCTGCTCAAGCAGTACGGCGCGCTGCTACCGCTCGCCGGTATCGGCATGGTGCTGATCCCCGCGTTGCTGTCCATCTGGGTCGGCCGCAAGCTGCTCAAGATCGAGCCGCCCCTGCTGATCGGTGCGATCGCGGGCCAGCAATGCAGCACGCCGGGTATCACCGCGATCACGGCGGTCGCGAAGAGCACCGTGCCGTTGCTCGGTTACACCATCACCTACACGATCTCGAACTTTCTGTTGCCGCTCACCGGTCCATTGCTGGTCGGGATTCTCGGAAGCTGAGCCGCAACGCACGCAGAAGGGAAAGCCGATGACCCGCTCCTCCGTCAGCCGCGAGGAAATGCACCGACTCGCCCAGCTCAGTCCTTTCGAGCTCAAGGGCGAGTTCATCGCGCTCGCCGAGAAGCACAACGGCGAGGAGGCGCCACAGAAGGACCGCAGTACGAAGGCCATGCTCAACGCCGGACGAGGCAACCCCAACTGGGTGGCGACGGGGCCGAGGGAGGCGTTTCTCGCGCTCGGTCACTTCGCCCTGTCCGAGAGCCGTCGCGTGTGGACGGCCGACGACCTCGGCGGGATGCCGGAGAAGAACGGCATCGCCGAACGGTGGGCAACCTTCGCGCGCACTCATCCCGGTCTGCCGGGGATCGAGCAACTCGGCAGGTGTATCGAACTCGGCGTCGCCAGGTTCGGTTTCACCGCCGACGACTGGGTGCACGAACTGACCGACGCGGTCATCGCCGACAACTATCCCGTTCCCGGCCGGATGCTGACCCACGCGGAGAAGGTGGCCAGGGAATACCTCAAGGAGGAGATCTTCGACGGAGCGGGACCGGAGGCGGCAACGCTGAATCTGTTCGCGACGGAGGGCGGCACGGCCGCCATGTGCTACATCTTCGACTCGCTGATGGTCAACGGCCTGCTGCACAAGGGCGACCGGATCGCGTTGATGGTTCCGGTGTTCACGCCCTACATCGAGATCCCCGAACTGGACACCTACGATTTCGACGTCGTACTCGTGCGGGCGAGCAGCTTCGTGGACAAGGGTGTGCGCGGCTGGCGATACCCGGACGAGGAAGTGGCCAAGCTGGCTGATCCCTCGATCAAACTGGTGTGCCTCGTCAATCCGAGCAACCCGCCCTCGCTGGCACTCTCGGAACGGGTCACCACGCGCATCAAGGACATCGTCGCCGGGGACAACCCGGATCTGATCATCGTCACGGACGACGTATACGGCACGTTCGTCGAGGGGTTTCGCAGTCTCGCGGCCGATCTGCCCCGCAACACCCTGCTGGTCTACTCCTATTCCAAGCACTACGGCGCGACGGGCTGGCGGCTCGGGGTGATCGGTCTGTGCGAGGACAACGTCATCGACGACGCGATCGCCGCGTTGCCGGAGGCGGAGAAAGACCGGCTGGCCGCGAGGTACGGCTCGCTCAGTCTCGAACCGGAGAAGATCACGTTCATCGACCGGCTCGTCGCCGATTCCCGGCAGGTCGCGCTCAACCACACCGCCGGACTCGGGCTGCCGCAACAGGCCCAGCTCGTGTTGTTCTCGTTGTTCGCGCTGCTGGAGGAGGGCAAGGCGTACAAGCGGCGAGTACGAGCGATCGTCAGGCAGCGGCTCGACCTGCTGATGGAGGGCGCGCGGATGGAGATCGCCGACGACCCGGGCCGCGCGGGTTACTACATCGAACTCGACCTGCTCGCCGAGGCGGAACGCGTGTACGGCACGGAGTTCTGTGCCTACCTCCAGGCGACCTATGATCCGGTGGACGCGCTGTTCCGGCTGGCGGAGCGAAGCTCGGTGGTACTGCTCAACGGCGGCGGCTTCGACGGCCCGGAGTGGTCGGTTCGCGTGTCACTCGCCAACCTCGACGACCTCGACTATCTCAAGATCGGGCACCATCTCCACGCGATCCTCGGTGACTATCACGCGGAATGGCGGACCTCCGGGGATTCAGTGGGCTCGCCTTCGGCGCAGCAGGCCGTGGCGGTACACCCCGAGGGCGAGCACGCCGAGCAGTAGCACGCCCGCGCCGACGAGATATCCGGTCTGCGGGCTGATCGCCCTGCCGCCGATACTGTCGCTCGCGAGGTGCCCGAGGTACAGCTCGCGTGGGAACAGCATCGCGAGGACACCGGCGGCCACCCAGCACGCGCCCGGGTACCAGGCATAACGGGGCCAGGCCGCTTCGATTCGCGGAAAGCTGGCGATGCCGACGAAGAACAACGGGAGCAAAACGAGGATGCCGAACACCGGGTAGATCGGCCGGCTTCCGGAAAAGCCCTCGATCACGGCGGGAACAGCGAGCAACGGCACGCCGAAGCCGAACAGCCGCATGCCGATCCGGAATCCCCGATCGCCCGTCCGCTCGGTGTTCGAGGCTGATTCGCGCCGACCCACGCGAGGAGGTTAGCAACGAGGCACAGGCGAGTGCTGCCGGACCACGTGTGGCAAACTAGTTTTCATATTAATCAGTTTGCGTTAGGGTGAGCGCATGAGTGCGAGCGCAGGCGACGAACTCGATTTCTGGTCCTTCATCGAGCTCGCCAACCGCAGGCTTTCCGCGGAGTACGGGTTCCGCCATCAGCTGGCCACCGAACTGCTGCTGACGCTCAACCGGACATCCAACATCGTGACCTACGATCTCGAAGCCTCCGTCCACCGGCCGAGGGGACGGTCGTGGTCCGGCTTCCGGCTGTTGTTCGTCGTCTGGCTCGCGGGGCCGCTCGAACCGAGGAAGACTGCCGAGCTGACCGGGATGAGCAGGGCGGCCGTGTCGAACCTGAGCAAAACGCTGATCGCCGACGGCCTGCTCGCGCGCACGCAGGGTGAACACGACGGCCGTTCGGTGCTGCTCTCGCTGACGGAACAGGGGGAGCGGGAGATGGTCGAGTTGTTCAGGGCGCAGAACGAACGCGAGTACGAGTGGGCCAGCGTGCTGACGGAGGCCGAGCAGCGCATTCTGGTGATGTTGCTCGACAAGCTGGTGACCAACCGCGACCAGTTCGACGTGCGGGGCCGAAACTAGCGGCGGCGGTTTCCGTGTCCGGCCCCTTGACCTGGCATAGTAAATGTATTAACTATATAGGTCGGGCTCACCCGTGCCCCCGACCGACAGCAAGGAGGCAGTCATGGCGTACTACCGCCAGGTCGGCACCGTGCCCCCCAAGCGTCACACCCAGCACCGCAACGACGAGGGTGGCCTGTACTACGAGGAGCTGATGGGCGAGGAGGGCTTCTCGTCGGACTCGTCGTTGCTCTATCACCGGGGTCTGCCCTCCGCCATCGTCGACGCCGAGGTGTGGGAGCTTCCCGATCAGACGACTACGCCGAACCATCCGCTCAAGCCGCGCCACCTCAAGCTGCACGAGTTGTTTCCGAAGGAGACGTGGGCGAGTACCGATGTCGTCACGGGAAGGCGGCTGATCCTCGGCAACGGTGACGTGCGCATCTCCTACGTGGTGTCCACACAGGACTCGCCGCTCTACCGCAACGCGGTCGGCGACGAGATCGTCTACGTCGAGTCGGGGCAGGCGACGGTCGAGACGGTATTCGGCGCGCTTGAGGCGGGGCCGGGCGACTACGTGATCATCCCGACGTCGACCACCCATCGATGGCTGCCTCACGGCGAGGGACCGCTCCGGGCCTACGCCATCGAGGCCAACAGCCACGTCGCGCCGCCGAAGCGTTACCTGTCCCGCTACGGGCAGCTGCTGGAGCACTCGCCCTACTGCGAGCGCGACCTGCACGGGCCCTCCTCGCCGGTGAGCCACGAAGGCACCGACGTCGAGGTATTCGTCAAGCACAGGGCGGCAGGCGCGATCGCGGGCACCCGCATGGTGTATCCGGCGCATCCCTTCGACGTCGTCGGCTGGGACGGATGTCTCTACCCCTACACGTTCAGCATCCACGACTACGAGCCGATCACGGGAAGAGTGCACCAGCCGCCACCCGCGCATCAGGTCTTCGAGGGCAACAACTTCGTCGTGTGCAACTTCGTGCCACGCAAGGTCGACTATCACCCGCTTTCGATCCCTGTGCCGTATTACCACTCCAATGTGGACTCCGACGAGATCATGTTCTACTGCGGTGGTGATTACGAGGCCCGCAAGGGTTCGGGGATCGGGCAGGGCTCGATCTCGGTGCACCCCGGCGGCTATGCGCACGGACCGCAGCCGGGCGCGTACGAGCGGAGCATCGGAGCCGAGTTCTTCGACGAGCTCGCGGTCATGGTCGACACCTTCCGGCCGCTTGAACTCGGTGAGGGCGCGCTGGCCTGCGAGGACCCCGGCTACGCATGGACGTGGGCGGGCAGGGGGCCCGCACGGTGACGGCCCCCTCGGTCCCGGCTTTCGCCGAACGTCTGTGCGACGACGCCGCCGTGTTCCCGCCGGGGCTCACGCCGTTGCCGGACGCCGTCCTCGCGCATGCCAGGCACCGCAAAGCGGACTACGCCGGTTTCGTCGGCCCGCTCGTGCTCGCCGCACCGTCGCTGGCGGAGCTGGGCGCGCTGCTCGCTCCGGGTGAACGGCTCGATCTGGCCCTCACCGCACCGGCGGGACCGGCCCAGGCAGGGGCCGCGCTGGCGCTGGCGCGCACCATGGCCGTCGACGTGCAAGCCGTCGAGATCGCCGTCCCCGCGGACGCGGGCGTCGCGCGGTTCTTCACCGAACTGGAGCAAGCCCGCCGGGAAGCCGAAGCGGTGACCGTCTACGTCGAAGTGCCGAGGGACGCGCGCGGGCCCGAGGTCATCGCCGCGCTCGCGGACACGGGGCACCGGGCGAAATTCCGCACCGGTGGCGTCAAGGCGGTGCTCTACCCCGGCGAGGCCGAACTCGCGGCCGCGATCACCGCCGTCGTCGGCGCCGGCGTCGCGTTCAAGGCGACGGCCGGTTTGCACCACGCGCTGCGCAACACCGATCCCGGCACCGGTTTCGAGCAGCACGGGTTCCTCAATCTCCTGCTGGCTACGCACGCCGCGCTCGGCGGTGCCGAGGACAAGGCGGTCGCCGCCGTACTCGCCGAACGCGATGCCGACTCCGTGGCGGCCGCGATCGGGGATCTCGGCCCGGTGCGAGCCGAAGCCGTCCGCGCGGCATTCGTGTCCTTCGGTACCTGCAGTATCACCGAACCGCTCTGCGAACTCGCGGATCTCGGCCTGGTTTCCCGGGCTCTGGTAAGCGAAGAAGGAGACCTTGAGTGACCACAATAGACATCCCGGACGACTCGCTCTTCGGGCTCGCCAACCTGCCCTACGGTGTCTTCTCGACCGATGCGACCGCGCCGAGGATCGGCGTCAGGGTCGGCGAATCGGTGGTCGATCTCGCCGCGACCCTCGGCGACGACGTGTTCGCGAAGCCGAGCCTGAACGCGTTCATGGCGCAGGGCAGGGCGCGCTGGTCCGAGGTACGCGGCAGGGTGCGTGAGCTGGTCACCGGCGAAGTGCCGGAAGGAGCCGTCCACGACATCGGCGCGGTCACCATGCACCTGCCGATCGAGGTCGCCGACTACGTCGACTTCTACGCCTCCGAGCACCACGCGACCAACCTCGGCAAGCTCTTCCGGCCCGGCGCGGAACCGCTGATGCCGAACTGGAAGCACCTCCCCGTCGGATATCACGGCAGGGCGGGAACCGTCGTGCTTTCCGGTACCGATATCCGGCGCCCCAGCGGCCAGCGGAAGGCGCCGGACGAGGACAAGCCCAGCTTCGGCGAGTGCGAGCGGCTCGACATCGAGGCCGAACTCGGCTTCGTCGTCGGAACCGGTTCCCGGCTCGGCGAGCCGGTGTCCACCTCGGACTTCACGGAGCGGGTCTTCGGCGCCGTGCTCGTCAACGACTGGTCGGCAAGGGACATCCAGGCGTGGGAGTACGTGCCGCTCGGTCCCTTCCTCGGCAAGAGCTTCGCCACGTCCATTTCGGCCTGGGTGGTTCCGCTGGAGGCGCTCAATGCGGCCAGGGTGCCGACCCCGCCGCAGGATCCGGCTCCGTTGCCCTACCTGGTGGAGGACGAGCCGTGGGGACTGGACATCGAGTTCTCCGTCGCGTGGAACGGCCAGGAGGTGAGCCGCCCGCCCTACCGGGACATGTACTGGTCACCCGCGCAGATGCTCGCGCACATGACGGTCGGTGGCGCGTCGAGCCGGACCGGTGACCTCTACGCGTCCGGAACCATTTCCGGGCCGGGCAAAGAGCAGCGCGGCGCGTTCATCGAACTCACCTGGGGCGGCAAGGAGCCGGTGACGGTCAACGGCGAGCGGCGCACCTTCCTGCTGGACGGCGACGAGGTGGCGATCACCGCGACCGCGCCGGGTGCCGGTGGTGGCCGGATCTCCTTCGGCGAGGTTCGTGGCCGGGTCCTGCCCGCCGACGGCGCAGCCGGGTAGCCGGGGTAGACGCCGGTAGCGGGGGTAGCCGGGTAGCGGGGGAGTCCGTACCCGGCCTCGCGAGTCCCCCGTTCAGGACGTCGAGATCCGCACTCGGGACGTCGAGATCTGCCCTCAGGACGTCGAGATCCGCGTTCGGGGCGTCGAGATCCGCGTTCGGCACCGTGAGGTCCGCGCTCGGGTTCGCGAGTTGCGCATTCGGACTTCGGGCGGCTGTGGGTTCGCTGGTCCGGGTGCGTGGCCGGGTGCTGGTTTTCGGGCGAGGCAAGGTCGGCGTTCGTTCGGCAATGGGTCGTGTCCGCCATCGCTCGTCATCGGCCCGTCGACGGATCGTGGCGCACGTCCTCGCGCCCTGACACCCCCACACCCCCACACCCCCACACCCAGCGCCCGGCGTATGACCGCGGGCGCCCGAGTGCGGATCTCGCCAGCCTGAGTGCGGATCTCGCCGTTCTGAGTGCGGATCTCGCCGTTCTGAGTGCAGAACTCGTCGTTCTGAGTGCGGATCTCGTCGGCCCGTCGTGGGCGGCGGTCGCGCGTCAGGGTGAATCGCCCGGCATTGTGGGAACCGCGAAGGGGCGCTCGTTCTGCGGCCCGATTCCCGTCGCGACACCTGGGCCGTACGCCGGTCGCGCTCTCGCGTGCTCATCGCGCCGGAACCCCGGAAATCCACTGATAGCCTGCCGAGCGCTGGATTCGAGTCCGAAAGGATGCCGTGATGGCGCGAGGTTGCCGGGCCACCTTCCGAACACCGAAGCGCCGGCGGATTGCGGCGTTGCCATTGCTCGGGGCGCTGCTGGCCGGGCTCGGCGTCCACAATGTCCAAGGCATCCCCGCCGACGCGGCGGTACCCGGTGCCACGCAGTCCACTTCCGTGATCGCGGTGAGGACGGGAGGCGACCGCACCGGTGGGGACACCGTCGGCGGACTCCCCGGTGTCCAACTGGGACTGTTCACGACGGACACTTCGGACTCACCCGTCGATCCTGGGTGGGGAGTGTGTACCTCCGACGCCGACGGGGACTGCGCCTTCGTCGTACCGGACACGGCGGCGGGTGGCGCCAACAACGGCGCGAGATTCTACGTCAAACAGTTGAGTGCGCCGCCCGGCTGGTACATGAACTCCGAGTTGCGGACGGGACGCGGCAGTGGATCGCAATCGGAGGCGACCCCTTATCAATTCCAGACCCCGCCACTGGATGGTGGTCAGACCTATTCCTCCACCGGCGATTTCATGTACAGCCACGACTACTCGACGCGGACCGCTTCGGACGGAATCTGGCAGAGTTCACGAGACAACCCGCCACTGCCAGGCAAGTGCGGTCTCGACGTGGCCCTGGTGCTGGACCTCTCCGCTTCGGTCGGAAGCAGTCTTCCCCGGCTCAAGGCTTCGGCGGACACGTTCGCGGATTCGCTCGTCGGGACCCCGTCGCGGATGTCGTTGTTCTCCTTTTCCGGGACTTCTCCGAGTACGGGTACGCAGAATCACCCCGAGTTGACGTCGGTGTCCACACAGGCCGGTGCGAACGAGTTCAAATCCCTGTACCGCGATTGGCCACTGGGAGCCGGGACCAACTGGGATCAGGGGTTGTACCAGGTCGCGGCGGCTGCCGAGAAGTACGAGGTCGTCGTGGTCCTGACCGACGGCAACCCGACGCGATACGGAGAACGACACGGCGACGGCTCCAACACCCATTTCATCGACGTGGAGAACGGCATCTTCTCCGCCAATGCGGTGAAGGCGAAGGGAAGCAGGGTGCTCGGCGTCGGCGTCGGTTCCGGTGTCGAGGGGGTGAGCAGTCTCAACCTGGCCGCGATCTCCGGTCCCACCGGTTACGACGGGTCCAACTTGGCCGAGGCCGACTACTTCCAGACCCAGAACTACGACAGCGCGGGACAGGTACTTCACGAGCTGGTTCTGGCCCAGTGCGAGCACGCTGTTTCAGTGGTCAAGGAGATCGTTCCCGAAGGCAATACCGGCGAGGACGTCACTGGTTCGTCACCAGCGGAGGCGGGCTGGCAGTTCGATGCCTCTTCGTCGACTCCAGGAGTGGGCGGGCTTCCGGCGAGTCAGACCCCGACGGACGACGGAACCGGTTCGGTGACGTTCGAACTCGGTTACCAAGCCGGGCAGAATTCCGTCGATCTGACGATCTCCGAAAACCAGCGGCCAGGCCACACACTGGTGACCCAGGACGCCAAAAATGCGGTCTGTACCAACCTTGCCGACGACAGTCCGGTTCCGGTCACCAACAGCGGTGACAGCGGATTCACCGTCGACGCCGACGTCAACGCGGTCGTGAGCTGTACCGTCTACAACAGACCCGCGCAACGTGCCGAGGTCGTCGTGGACAAGGAGTGGGTGATCGACGGTGAGCGTTACGCCGAAGGTGAGCAACCCGGGGGATTCGCGGCGGACCTGACCCTGACCGGACCCGGCGAAGCGGGTTCGACGGTGCAGCCGTGGGGTGAGCCGAGGGAGGGCTACGTTGCCGGAGAACCGGTCACGATCGCGGAGACGGCGTCGGTAACCGACCCCGCCTGCAGGATCGCCTCGGCGCGAATCACCGAGACCGACGGCGAGCCCGCCGACGCCGCCCTGCCTCACCAGGCCACGGTGGACGGTTCGCGGAACACCTTCCTCGTCACCAACACCGTGATCTGCGGCGACGCGCAGCTCACTTTGGAGAAGAAGGTCGTCAACCGGCACGGCGGTACCGCGAACCCCCGGGACTGGACCCTTGTCGCCGACGGCCCGACACCGGTGTCCGGGGTGAGCGGTGATACCGAGGTCACCGGGGCGGTGGTGGAGCCCGGGACCTACACATTGGCCGAACGTGACGGCCCCGCCGGGTACACCACGCAGGGTTGGACGTGTGAGCGCGACGGCGCGCGGGTCGACGTCGAAAGGGATTCGGTCTCGCTCGCCCGCGGTGATGTTGTGACCTGCACGATCGTCAACTCCGACGAGGAGGCCGTGACGCCACCACGTCCCGGCAACGGCCCCGGTGACGCGCAGGCGGCCGGACCGCTCGCCTCGACGGGCGGGCCGATGATCGCCGTGCTGGCCGGCGCCGCATTCCTGCTCGTGGCGGGACTCGTCTTGAGCCTTGTCGCGAGGAAACACGTCCGCGATGCCGGATGATCGGCGTTCCCGCGGCCGAGAAGGAGAAAGTCATGCGGACCCTGTCCCTCGCGAGGAGACTCACCCTCGGTGGAGCCTGCTGCGCGCTGGCCTACGTGGTGATCCTGGCCGGGGTCGTACCCGACACGAGCGCGACGGCGCAGACCACCGTGCCGGTCAACCCGGTTCGCCCCGTGGCGCCCGATGACGCGCAGGCGGATCCGAGCCACGGGTTCCTCGTGCTGGTCGAAGGGGACGCCGAGTTGTACCAGAACGAGGTCGAGGGGCCGGTGGCGGTCGGCGGCGACGCCGGATTCGCCGCGTACCAGGTCGCGCTGAACAATCCGGGCACCTACGTGGCCCCCGGCGATGACACGGTGACGGGTCTCGTGATCGGTGGCCGGCCCGACTATCCCGGTAGCCCCTCGGGCGGGCAGTTGAACGTTCTTTCCAATACCTACGCGAAGATCGGCGACCTCAGCGGGTCGGACGTGATTCCTTCCGGCGGGGTCACCCATGTCGTTCCCGAAGGTGGCGACGAGGCCACACACCCCGACATCAGCATCCAGACGGCGCAGCCCGCGGATTCCGTCGCCGGTGAGAGTGGATTCGACTTCGCCTCGCTGTTCTCGACCTACCGGGACATCAACGCCACCATCGCGCGGTGCCCGCAGACGGTGCGGCTGAAGGACCAGAGCGGCCAGAACGAATGGAACGGTACGGATCCGGTGGCGACGCTGGGGTTGCGGCCGGGGCAGAACGTTCTCACTCTGACGCCGGAGCAACTGGCGAACCTGAGCACGATCAACCCGGACAATTCGGGGTTGCAGCCGGGCGAGGCGGCGTGGCTCGTCGTCAACGTGGAGGTGGCCGGCGACTACACGTGGCAGGTTCCCAATGTGAGCTGGCAGGGCAACGAGCCGTCCCGGCACGTGCTGTGGAACTTCACCACGGACGGAACCCTGACCTTGCCGGGGGGCTCGCCGACGGTGTGGGGAACGGTCTACGCGCCGAACGCCCGCCTTGTCGATCACAGCTCGGCCAATATCGAGGGCAACGTCGTCGTGCGCTCGTTCCAGCACGGCGGTCTCGACGAGACGGGCGCCGTGGTCGCCGACGGCGGGGAAGTGCACTACGCGCCTTTTTCCGACCTGATCCAGTGTGCCGGCGTGCCGCCGACGACGAGCAAGATCTCGACCCCGACCACGACGACCGGCGGCCCGACCAGTGAACCGAGTACGCCGGGCACCACGACCCCGCCGACGACGCCGGGAGAAACGACTACCAGCACCACCCCGGAGGGCACCACCGTCCCGCACGCGAGCGGCGACGGAACGCCGCCGGAGCACCACGGGGGACTGGCGTCCACAGGCGGTCCCACCATGCCATGGCTGATCGCGGGTCTGGCCTTGCTCGTCGCGGGCGCGCTGTTGCTCGCGGGCCCCGCACTGGGCCGGATCAGGTTGCGGCGCAAGGGATCCTCGCCCGAGAGCTGAGGAGGCGGCGGCAGTACCGGGCCATTTTCTAAAGCGGTGAAACCAAAGCGTCACCGACGTCCCGCATACCGGACGTCGTTGACACGAGCCGGTTGGCATTATTGGTTTCTCTTGAACAGAAAGTGGGGTCCGCTGTGGTGAAGAGGCTGCCGGCCGCGGTGCGAGACGTGCCGGGGGCGGGTGGAGTCAGGGAGTCCAACGCCGCGTCGGTGCTGGGAGCGATCAGAGTCGACGGTCCGTTGTCGAGAGCGGCGATCGCCAGGCACACCGGGTTGAGCATGCCGACGGTCAGCAGGCAGGTCGCCGCGCTCATCGAACTCGGCCTGCTGCGCGAGGTCGCCGACCACTCCGGCGTGCGCGCGGTGGGCAGGCCGACGGTTCCCGTCGACCTCAACGACGACGTGATCGCGGCCTGCGGCGTGCACCTCGGTGTCTCGACCACCACGTACGGGCTGACCAACCTGAGGGGCAGGCTGCTCGGCAGCGAGCGGATGGCCACCCCGGCCGGCGGGCCGGAGGAGGTGCTGAGCAGGATCGCCGCCGAGGTACGCGGCTTCCTGCGGCACTGGCCGGAGCGCAGGATCATCGGGGTGGGCTTCGCGATCGGCGGGCAGATCGACGCGGAGCGCGGCCTGCTCGATCACGAACGCCTCGGCTGGCGGAAGGTTCCGGCGCGCGCGGTACTGGAGGGTGTCACCGGACTTCCGGTCTACCTCGACGGGCATGTTCCCGCGATGGCGGCCGCCGAACTGCTCTTCGGCGCCGCCGGACGCGCCGAGAGTTCGCTGTACTTCTACGCGAGGGAGATGGTCGGCGTCGCCATCGCGGTGCACGGCAGACTGCACAGGGGACCGGGGCAGTCGGGCAGCATCGCGCATCTGCCCGTCGGCGGCGACGTGCCCTGCTCGTGCGGGCGAACGGGTTGTCTTGAGGCGACCGTCGCCGAACTCGCCGTCGTGGAACGCGCGGTGAAGGCAGGGGTCATCGCCGAACCCGACATCGGCCTGTTGCGTGCGGCGGCCGAAGCCGGTGATCCCACCGCCGACGAAATCCTCGCCGAAAGGGCGAGGGCGCTGGGTACGGCAGCGGGAATCCTGCGGGACGTGGTGAATCCGGAGCTGGTCGTCCTCGGTGGCCAGGCGATCACCGACGCCCCCGGGTACCTGGGGGAGCTGCTGCGCACGTTCGCGGACACGACGGTGCTGCCCGGCACGGATCTGGTCGAGGTCACCAGGTTCGGGCCGGACGTGCAAGCCATGGCGGCGTGCACCGGTCTACTCACTCAGCTCTACGATCACCCGCTTTCCGTACTGGGCGCCTGAACTCGTTACTTTCACGATGTTCCTTTGTGGACGGTGTGAATCCCAGTGACTGGAAGGCGGAATGCCGGAAGCCGGCGTGGTCGTTGCGCGAGCATGGCTGGCAAACCGGAATTACATCTCGCGACGGCACTTGAGGCAACGGGCTGGCATCCGGCTTCGTGGCGGGAGCCACGAGCGCGTCCTGGGGAGATCTTCACCGCCGCGTACTGGACGGATCTGGTGCGGGAGGCGGAAAGGGGGCTGCTCGACTTCGTCACGATCGAGGATTCGCTGGGCGGGGAAGGCCGGAGCGACCACACCGGCCGGGTGCGCGGACGGCTGGATTCGGTGCTCATCGCGTCGAGGGTCGCGCCGCTGACGACCGCCATCGGGCTCGTGCCGACGGTGGTGACCACCCACACCGAGCCGTTCCACCTCTCGAAGGCGCTGGCGACGCTCGACTACGTGAGCCGGGGCAGGGCGGGTGTCAGGGTCAGGGTGGACGGCAGCGCCGAGGGCGCCGCGCATTTCGGCAGGCGCGATCCGGAAACGCTCACGCGGGAGGCGTTGTTCGCCGAAGCGGCCGACTACGTCGAGGTGATCCGCAGGTTGCAGGACAGCTGGGAGGACGAAGCGGAGATCCGCGATGTCGCCACCGGGCGGTTCATCGACGGGGACAAACTGCACTACATCGACTTCGAAGGGCCGTGGTTCAGCGTCAGGGGCCCTTCGATCACGCCGCGCCCTCCGCAGGGGCAGATTCCCGTCGCCGTTCTCGCGCACGCAACAGCTGCGTACCGGCTCGCCGCGAGGTCCGCCGACCTCGTTTTCGTCACCCCGCGCGACGAACCGGACGCTGCGAGGATCGTCGCGGAGATCGGCGCCGAGAGTGACGTCGCTGGAAGGGAGAAACCGCCGGGGATCCTCGCGGATCTCGTGGTGTTCCTCGACGAAACGGAGCGCGCCGCGATCGGCCGCAAGGCTCGGCTCGACGAGCTGGCCGGTGAGGCCTATGTGAGCGACGCGGCGGTGTTCGCGGGAACCGCTGAGCAACTCGCCGAGCTGCTGATCGCACTCGCGGAGCAAGGAGTCACCGGGTTCCGGCTCCGGCCGGGGGCGATACCGCACGACCTGCTCGCCATCACTGCCGACGTCACGGCGGCACTGCGCAAAACGGGCCGGTACCGGGGCCCATCAGCAACGACAGGACCAACGACACTGCGCGGAACGCTCGGTCTCGGCCGTCCCGCCAGTCGCTACGCGGAGGTGCGCGCATGAGCAAGCCGGTCAAGCAGATTCATCTCGCCGCGCACTTTCCCGGGGTCAACAACACCACGGTGTGGAGCGACCCGGAGGCGGGCAGTCACATCGAGTTCGATTCGTTCGCCCACCTGGCCCGTACCGCCGAGCGCGCGAAGTTCGACTTCTTCTTCCTCGCGGAGGGGCTGCGGCTGCGTGAGCAGGGCGGGAAGATCTACGACCTCGACGTCGTCGGCAGGCCCGACACCTTCACCGTGCTCGCCGCGCTGGCCGCCGTGACCGAACGGCTCGGGTTGACCGGCACGATCAACTCGACGTTCAACGAGCCCTACGAGGTCGCGCGGCAGTTCGCCAGCCTGGATCACCTTTCCGGCGGCAGGGCGGGATGGAACGTCGTGACCTCGTGGGACGCGTTCACGGGCGAGAACTTCCGCAGGGGCGGATACCTGCCGAGGGAGCAGCGTTACGAGCGGGCACAGGCGTTTCTCTCCGCCGCGTCGACGCTGTTCGATTCGTGGCGTGGTGACGAGATCGTGGCCGACCCCGACCGCGGTGTGTTCGCGGCCGATCCACGCGCGGGTGCCTTCGCCTACCGAGACGCCCACTTCGGCATCGAGGGCCGGTTCGACGTGCCCCGGGGTCCGCAGGGCAGGCCGGTGATCCTGCAGGCCGGCGATTCGGAGGAGGGCAGGGAGTTCGCGGCCGCGACCGCTGACGCCATCTTCACCAGGCACGGGACATTCGAAGCCGGACAGGCCTTCTACGCCGACGTCAAGGGGCGGCTCGCGCGGTACGGGCGCGCTCGCGATCAGCTCGTGGTACTCCCCGCCGCCACGTTCGTGGTCGGCGACACGGACGCGGACGCGCACGAGAAGGCGGCGGTGATCCGTCGTAAGCAGGTCAGCGGGCAGACCGCCATCAAGTTCGCGGAGCAACTCTGGAACAGGGATCTTTCCGGTTACGACCCGGAAGGGCCACTGCCCGAAGTGGATCCGCTACCCGGTGAGAACACGATCTCGCGCGGAAGGGCGAGTGTCCGGATGTACCGTGACCCCATCGCCACCGCGCGTGAGTGGAGGAAGTTGGCCTCCGCGCGCAATCTCTCGCTGCGCGAGCTGATCATCGAGGTCACCGGGCGGCAGACGTTCATCGGCGCACCGGGCACGATCGCGCGGGAAATCAACCATTTGGTCCAGCAGGACGCCAGCGACGGGTTCATCCTGGTGCCACATGTCACACCGGGAGGTTTGGACGAATTCGCGGACGCCGTTGTGCCGCTCTTGCAGGAGCGGGGCGTCTTCCGATCGGATTACGAGGGAGTGACACTGCGCGACCATCTCGGGATCGGTAGTTCGTTACCGGGTAACCTCGATCGGAGCGCCTGAACATAGGCGATGTTCCCCGCCCGTGACGACGCCCGAGTGACGATCCTGTGAAATCCCAGTACCGCCCGGAACTCCAAGGCCTGCGCGCCCTCGCCGCTGCGCTCGTGGTGATCTACCACGTGTGGCTCGGCCGGATCTCGGGCGGCGTGGACGTTTTCTTCCTCGTCACCGGTTTTCTCATCACGGGCCAGCTCTACAGGGCAACGATGCGCGGCCGCATCGAGTTGCGTCCGATGTGGGGCAGGATCATCAAGCGGCTGTTGCCGGCAGTGGTCACCGTGTTGCTGGCAACAGTCGCCATCGCCTTCGTGCTGCTGCCGGAAGTGCGCTGGTTCCAGACCATCAAGGAAGTCGTCGCCTCGGCGCTGTTCGTGGAGAACTGGCGGCTGGCCGCCGATTCGGCCGACTACTTCGCGCAGCACGACCAGGCGAGTCTGGTCCAGCACTTCTGGTCGCTTTCCATCCAGGGCCAGTTCTATCTCGTGTGGCCGCTGCTGGTGGTCTTGGTCGTCTTCGTGGCGCGGCGCGCGGGCTGGAGCGTGCGCAAGTCGATGTTCGGCGGCCTCGCCGTGGTGTTCGGGATTTCGCTGGCCTACTCGGTGTGGCTCACCACCGCCGACCAGCCGCTCGCCTACTTCTCGTCGCTGACGAGGGTGTGGGAGTTCGCGCTCGGCGGCCTGCTCGCGCTGTCGATCGACAAGATCAGCCTGCCGAAGGCACCGAGGATCGCGCTGGGCTGGCTCGGTGTCGCCGGACTGGTCTCCGCGGGGCTCATTCTGCAGGTGGGCACCGTCTTCCCCGGATATGCGGCGCTGTGGCCGACGATGGCCGCCGTCATGGTGCTGGTCGCCGGTTCCACGGGCAGTGTCCTCGGCGCCGACCGGTTGCTGTCGTCGAGGCCGCTCGGCTATCTCGGCAAGCTCAGTTTCTCGCTGTACCTGTGGCACTGGCCGGTGCTGCTGTTCTACTCGATCGCCAGGGATCAGCCCGAGGTCGGCCTTCGCGGCGGAGCGCTGATCATCGCGATTTCGCTCGTGCTGGCCGCGGCGACCTTCCACCTCGTGGAGGAGCCTGTTCGCCGGTCGCAGATCGGTGTCACGACACGGTGGGGTGCCTACCGGTTCGGTGTTCTCGCGCTCGTGCCGGTGTTGCTCGCGGCGGGTGCCTGGCAGCTCATCGGCCAGCAGCGGGCTTCGTTCACGCTGAACCCCGACGACCCGGTGTACCAGGGAGCACGTGCCGTGGGCGCGCCCATCGAAGGCTCACAGCCCGCGGCGCACGGGGATGTTCCGCTGATCCCGCCGTTCGCGGCGTTGCCCGATCAGTTCGACAAGTTCGAGGAAGAGGACTGCTGGCTGGCCGAGCGCAACGAGGAGCTCGTGGTCTGCACGATCGATCCGCCCGCCTCCGCCGAGCCGACCAAACGGATCGTCGTCGCCGGTGACTCCCATTCCCAGCAGTACAACGCCGCGCTGCGGCCGCTGGTGGAGCAGCGCGGCTGGCAGGTCATCTCGATGGGAAGGGGCGCCTGCCCGCTCTCGACCGACTCCGACAGTCTTCCCGGCGACCAGGCCTGCATGGACTGGAACACCTCGGTCACCGAGGAGATCTTGGAGATGCGGCCCGACGCGGTACTCACGATCGGCACGAGGGACGTGCGGGTCGGCCTCACCGAGTGGACCCCGCCGGGATACGTCGCCCAGTGGCGCGCGCTGTCCGACGCCGGAATCCCGGTGGTGGCGGTCAGGGACAATCCGCGCTTCGACTTCGAACCGTCGGATTGCGTGCGCAACAGCAGCACCGGCGCACTGGAGGAGTGCGGTATTCCGCGCGCGGAGATGCTGCCCGAGCAGGCTCCCTACGAGACGTTGCCCGACGTGCCGCCGGGGGTGCACTTCCTCGACTTCAGCGACTATTTCTGCCCGGACGGGATGTGCCGACCGGTGATCGGCAACGTGCTCGTCTATCTCGACGACAACCACGTGACCGCGGCTTATCTCGAAACCATGTCGGCCGTGCTCGACGAGCAGCTCGAGGCGACGCTGGGCTGGTCGGCGTAGGTACCGCGCCCACAGCTTGCTAGCGTGCCGGGGTGTCTGTGCGGCGAGAGGCTCCCTTGCTTGTGGGGTGGACATCGGGGCGGGCGCGCCGCAAGGCCAACGTGGCGCCCTTTCTGTTCGCGTTGATCATCCTGATCTCCGCTGCCGCGGGGAAACCCGAACCGGCAGTCGTGCTTGGGATGGTGATCCTCCTGGGCTCCGTCACGGTGGCCGGATTGTGTTACGTGTACCGGGTGCGGGTCGTGCTGACCAGCGACGGTGTGGGCAGGGCGTTGTCGAACACGCCGCTGCGGCCGGTGTCCCGCGCCGCTGTCACCTCCGTACTTCGCGGCGTGCTGCCCCCACCTCCCCGGGGCGGATCGCGGCCGGTCACCAACTTTTTCTTGCTCGACGAGCGCGGAAAGCCGTTGCTGCGCTTGCGGGACACGCAGTTCCGTACCGGCGAACTCGACGAACTCGTGCGGATGCTGGGCGTGCCGGTGAAAGACGCGACGCCGGAGCCGTTGGGGCCACGACAGTTCGCGTCACGGTACCCGGGAATCCTGCCGTTCAGGGAACGGCGACCGGCGCTGACCGCGGCCCTGTTCCTCGGCACTCTGGTGCTGTCGATCTTGTTCGTGCTGAGCGCCGTCACAGCGACGAGGTGAGCCCGCGTGCCCGCAGTACGGCTCTCTCCAGTGGCCGGAACACGAGCAAATCGATACCGACGCCGACGATGAGGATCAGGAAGATCGCGGCGAGCACCTTGGGCATGTCGTTGAAGTCCTGGCCCTGGCTCAAGTAGGCGCCGAGCCCGATGCCGAGTTGCGGAGAGATGGCGATCAGTTCGGCGGCCATGAGGGATCGCCAGGAAAACGCCCAGCCCTGCTTCAGTCCGGCGAGGTAGCCGGGAAGCGCGGCGGGCAACAGGATCAGCCTGGCCGCGGCCATTCTGCCGGCACCCATCACCGCGCCCACCCTCGGCAGGATCGGCGGCACCTGGTCGACGCCCGACACGAGCCCGTTGGCGATGGAGGGTACGGAGCCGAGCAGCACCACGAAGTAGATCGCCGCGTCGTTGATGCCGAACCACAACACGGCAGCGGGAACCCAGGCGACCGAAGGCAGGCTCTGCAGTCCCGTCAGCAGTGGCCCGATCGCCGCGCGGACCACGCGCACCCTGGCAACGAGAAGGCCGAGCGGGGTCCCGATCGCCACTCCGGCGAGAAAGCCGAGCACGGCGCGGTGCAGGGACGTCCACACGATCTCGAACACGCCGCCGTCGCGGGCACTGCTCCAGAACTCGTCCCACACGGCGAGCGGAGCGGGCAGTTTGAACTCGGGCCACCACGCCGTCGACCACAGCACCTGCCACACCACGACAACCAGCACGAGGGCCGTAACGGGAGGCAGCACCGTTCTGGTCAGCCTCCGCCACAACGGTGGTTTGCCTTCTTCGACCGGAGTGTCGAGCGCGTCGAGCCCCGCCTCGACGGCGGCGAGGTCAGTGCTCCCGTCAGCGGGCCGCATGGGTGCTGATCACCTCCCGCAGCCGTGCGGTGATCTCGTCGGTAAGCCCGGCGTTGTCTCCGCCGGACTCGTTGCCGGTGAACCATTCGCGCACCACCTTGCCGGGACGCGAGGACAGCAGGACGATGCGCCCGCCGAGCCGCACGGCCTCGCGTACGTCGTGCGTGACGAACAGGACGGCCGAGCCGAGGCGCCGGTACACCCTCAGCAATTCGTTCTGCAGTACGTCTCTCGTGATCGCGTCGAGCGCGGCGAACGGTTCGTCCATGAGAAGCAGCGCGTGCCGTTGTTCGTCGTCCTTGCGTTGTGTCGCGGCCAGCGCCCTCGCGAGCGCGACGCGTTGCCGCATCCCGCCGGAGAGTTCGTGAGGGCGTTTGTCTTCCTGCCCGCTCAACCGGACCAGCTCCAGCAGTTCCATGGCCTTCTCACGACGCTCCGCGCGTGGGAAACCGGCAAGCCGCAAGGGAAGTTCCACGTTGCGAATGGTCGTCAGCCACGGCATGAGCGCGGCGTCCTGGAACATGACCGCCGGTCGTGAGGTGTTGCGGATGATACGGCCCGACGTCGGTTTGTCCAGTTCCGCGACCAGGTTGAGCACGGTGCTCTTGCCGCACCCCGACGCGCCGAGCAGGCAGACGAACTCTCCCGGCGCGACGGTGAGGTCGAGGCCGTCCAGCGCGGTGACCGCGTTTCCTCCGGTCCCGAAGACCTTGACGACGCCGTCGAGCCGGACGGCGGCCTCGGTGGATTGGCGCGGGGTGCTCTCGTGCAGGGACTGGGACACACTCATGGGTTTTCCGGCTTTCGTCAGTTGGCTTGCAGTCCCGCGGCGTCGACCTCCGGTTTGCCCTGCTCCGCGAGTACCTCGTTGAGCAGGCTGAGATCGAGGAACCCGGAGAGCTCGGCCGCGGAGTCCACGACACCTGCGGTGACCGAGTCTTCGGCCAGTTGCGGATACGTGGAGCTCGCGGGGTCGGGCGAGAGCTCGATGCCGTCGAACGCGCGGTCGAGAACGGGACCGCTCAGTGTGTCACCGGTCAGTTTCTCGATGGCCGAGTTGACGACGGCCTTCGCTTCGCCCGCGTTGTTTCCCGCCCATTCGGTCGCGGCGATCGCTGCTCGCAGCAGTGCCTTGACGGTTTCCGGATGTTGTTGCACGAACTCGCTGCGGGCGATCATCACCGTGGTCGGGAACTTGCCGCCGGGCCACAGGTCCTTCTCGTCGAGCAGTACGTGTGCTCCCGCCTGCTCGACGAGCTGCGAAGGCCACGGTTCGGGCAGCCAGCCACCGTCGACCTCGCCGCTGCGAAACGCGTCGTAGATCTGCGGGTTCTTCATGTTGGCGACCGTGACCTCGCCGGAGAGATTCTGTTCGCTCAGCCATTTCTTGAGCGCGACGTCCTGGGTGTTGCCCAGTTGCGGGGTAGCGATCGTGGCACCCTTGAGCTGCTCCGGCGACGTGATCCCGGGTTTGACGACGAGTTGCGCGCCGCCGGAGACCGCGCCGGAGATGAGCTGGATGGTGCCCTCGGATTTGGTGAAGGCGTTGATAGCCGGGCCGGAACCGATGAACGCGACATCCAGCGAACCGCCGAGCAGCGCGTTGACCTCGTCGGGGCCCGCGTTGAACGTCTGGGTGGTGAGCTTCGTCGATCCCAGTTCCTCCGCGAACAAACCGTTCTCCACACCGATGATCGCGGGAGCGTGGGTGACATTCGGGAAATAGCCGAGCCGGACCTCGGCGGCGGCGCCCTGGTCGGCTTCGCGGGGTGCCTGGCCACCGCCTTGGTCGTCCCCGGCTCGGGAACAGCTTGCGAGTACGGTCGCGGCGGCGAGGGCCACGGCGGTGGCTGTGACGAATCGGGATCTGCGGGAGAAGCTCACGGCGGTTGCCTTTCGGGACGGTGTCGGCCAGAGCCTCGCATTTACTTTCACCGGTTTCCACGCCATCCGATTGGTGGGATAAGTCTTGACAATTATGTTGGACCAGGTTAATCGAACAACAAGGATCGCAATTTATTTCGTACGTAACGAAATAAATAGTCCAAGGACTGTGTCCACTGTGGACACGCTGGTCTAGCGTTCCGCCGCCAACGCCAGTATCCGCCTCGCGACGGCATCGTTCTGTCGCAACGACAAGGCGTTGGTGCGGGGGCGGGTGAAGGCGCCGGCCGACCGCGTGCTGGTGTGCGGACCGAGCGCGAAAAGATGCCGGTGAGCCTGTCCGTTGACGTCGATCATTCTGCCGTCGTGGGTGTGAATTCTGCCGGAACCGACGGTCGAACCCCGTTGTTCCGGGATCATTTCCTCGGCGAGCGTGCCCGATTCGTACAGTGAGCGCAGCAGTGGATCGGCGGCGGTGGTGACGCTGGGCGAGGGCAGCCGGGCGTCGATGAGTGCGCGGGCTGAGACGGTTCCGGGAAAGCTCGCCCCGTCGGCCAGGAACAGGCCACGCTCGCCGTCGGTGCGGATCCGCAGGCCGGAACCGAGGAAGTGCACGATCCCGGCGTCCTGAAGCGCGAGCAGTTCGGCGAGGCGTTGTGGTGGAGGGCCGCTCGCGAAAAAGCTGAAGAAACCGTGCCACCAGCCGTCGATGCCGGAAAGCTGGGAGCGCGCGCCGATCTTCCCCGTCGCGACGAGCGCCGCGAGGTGACCGTAGACCGACAGCAGCGCCGTGAAGGCGCCGAGGTCGGCGCTGAACGCGGGATTGGCGCGCCTGCCCAGATCGGCCTCGATGTGGGAACGCAGATGCTTGCCGAAGTCCTCGGCGGTGTCGAACGTCCTGCCTTCCAGCGGGCGGTCTAGCGCGGCGAGATCGAGCCGATCGTCGTAGGCGGGCACTGCGGTTTTGATGAGCGAGCGCATCGCGGGACTGTCCCAGTCCGCCTCGGCGAACCTCGCCTCGAAATCGGCTTTGTCCAGGTGAACCCGGTGCGGATGGGTGGTGAGCAGTTCGCTGTAGTAGCCCCAGGCGATCTCCTTCGCTACATGGGGCCAGATGTCGCGGTGGAAGTCGAGGCCTTCCGTGCCGCCCATGTTTTCGGCTTGCTCGGCGAGTTCGCGCACAGTGTCCTCGCCGAAGAACCGGGGGAGCGGTGGCCGTGGCCCGCTCAGCGCGTAACCCGGCTTCGCGTGATAGGGAACCCCTCGCCGCGATCCCACGTGCAGGACCGGCTCCGCGCCGCTCGGCACATAACGCAGCGCGCCCGTGCCGAGCCGGTCGAATCTGCCTCCTCTGCCCTCGGTGAGCAAGAGCATCAGGTCGACGAAGGCGAGCCCGAACCCGCGCACGATCACCGGCTCGCGTGGCGGTACCGCCGAGTAGTCGACATCGGCGGTGTAGCCCGGCGGGTAGTAGGACAGTCCGGTTCGTTCGGCGAACGAGGCGAGTTCCGTTGCCGCGCCGTCCGGTTCGGCGTCGACGTGTCCCACGGTCAGCACCGCCGCGTCGGCGCGAAGCGGCCGGGAGGCCCCCTCCAGCCACACGCAGCCCGGTTCGCCTCCGGTGATCGCCGTTGCCCTGACCCGGTGTTCGCGAATCTCGATCGTGTCCGGCAATTCGGAACGAACCCGGTCGTACACCCAGGAAAGATAGGCACTTTGCAATCGCCGGGTCGGGAACGACCGCCCGGTGAGCGTGCCCAGTTCCGCCTCGACGTCGGCGGGCAGGCGCGCCGGGATTCGTCCTTGCCGCACCGCCTCCGCCCACTCGGCGAGCGAAGGACCGTTTCTGACCGGGCCGTCCATGAGCACCGTGTCATCGGTGAACATGGTGACGTCGTCCGGCATCGAGTTCATGCGCAGCAACGGTGATTGCGTGTAGCGCCAGATCCGGCCGGGACCGGGAGGATAGGGGTCGATGAGGTGGACGACGATCCGGCGCCCGCGTGCGAACTCGGCGGCATTGGCCGAGATCCGTTCCAGCACACCGACTCCACGCGGACCGGCACCCACGATCGCGAGCTGAAATGCCGACACGCTTCCACGTTGTGTGATCGCCGCTCATTCCGGCAATGGTGTCCGGAGTGTGGACGTCGTTGCGGTAAATGTCGCCGGTGGCCATTGTCGGGCTGTGTTTTCCCCGGGCAAGCCATGCCTCGGGGAAATAGATTCACGGGATAAGAAACCCGCTGAAGGAAACCGATCGCGGCACGAGTGAAAGCGAACCGATGACCACCACCGCGCATGACACGAGAAAACCGGAAACGGCAGGCGAGACGTCGCTCGCGGAATGGAGGTCGTGGCACGCCGAACGCGAGCGCGAACTCGCACAGCCCTATGGCTGGCTCAGCCTTGCCGGACTGCACTGGCTCGACGATCAGGCGAGAACGTTCCCGGGAATCCCGGGTGCGTGGAGTGCGGGCAACGGCGCGGCGAGGGTGACGGCGACGGAGGACGAGGAGCTCGTCGTCGACGAACGCGTCCTGGACGGAACCACCCGGCTCGGCATTCACGAATCGGGTTCCGCCCTGTTCGCGACATTCGGGGATGTGCGGCTGGAATTGCTGCGCAGGGACGGCAGGTTCGGCATCAGGGTGCGCGATCCTCGTACGAAGGTGAGGGCGAATTTTTCCGGAGTTCCGTCGTTCGCTTTCGATCGGGCGTGGGTCATTCCGGC
Organism: Saccharomonospora sp. NPDC006951; assembly: GCA_040635515.1. Taxonomy (GTDB): domain Bacteria; phylum Actinomycetota; class Actinomycetes; order Mycobacteriales; family Pseudonocardiaceae; genus Prauserella_A. The sequence goes on from JBEYHY010000001.1 coordinate 582,950, forward strand.
GACCTTCCAGTTGTACTCACCGCCGCACGTCATCATGGGAACCACGGCTCAGCCGGGCCTGCGGCACAGGCTGGACGTGGTGGGGGAACTGCGATTCGGCTACTCCGGCGGCGAGTACTCACTCGCGGCGACGGCGGGCAAAGGCAGCGACCTCACCGTGTACTTCGGGGATGCCACCAACGGCGGGACCACCGGATCGTGGCGGACGTTGTCGGTGCCACGGCCGCGTTCGGGAAGGGCGCTGCTCGATTTCAACAGGGCGGTCAATCCGCCTTCGGCGTTCACCGCATACGGTACGTGCCCCTGCCCTCCGCCCGGCAACGCCCTGCCGTTCGCGGTGCTGGCCGGAGAGCGCACGCCCGGGGCGTCGAGCACGTGACTACGCCGGGGCGAGACGGGCATCGATTTCGTTCGGAACGAAAGTCTCTGCCGATAGGGGAATGTCGTTCCGTCGGGCGAGACGGCACCCCCTCGGCGGTGTCATCGTGCGATGATCGCGCGGTGTTCCGAGTTTTCCAGGTTTTCCGTGTTTTTCATGGCTGGCGTGACCGAACCGTGGACTTGCTGCTGGTTGCCTCTTGCGGATGTCGCGAGGCGTGACTCAGCCGCCGCGTGAACCACACATACCAGCCGTAATCGGAGTGAATCCGCCCATGACCGCCTTGACAGCCGAACTCGACATCCACCCCGGCCTGGACACCGCCTCCCTGCGCGCGCTGCTGGACCACCAACGTCCACTGTGGACCCCGCAGCAATTGCGTGAACTGACCTCCTTCACCGCGACCCGACTCGCGGACCCGCTGACCGGCCTGTTGCGGTACGTACCCGAAAAGCGCTGGTGGCTGCGGCTCGGCCTGACAAGGGGAGTCGAGTTGTGGCTGCTGACCTGGCTGCCAGGACAGGGCACTCCACCACATGACCACGGCGGAGCCGCCGGATCCTTCACGGTATTGACGGGGAGCCTCACCGAGAGCTATCGCTACCCCGGAGGACCGATCCGGCTGGCCAGCCGCCGCGCGGCAACGGCGGTGGGCTTCGGTGCGGGCCACGCGCACCAGGTGACCAACACCGGTGAGGTGCCCTCGGCGAGCGTGCATGCCTACTCGCCGCCACTCGTCCCGACCCGGCAATACCCGAGTCTCGCCGACATTCCCGCCGAGATCCCGCCTTTGCCCGCGCTGGACCTGACCTTCGACCAGCTCAAGGCACGAGCTGACCTGGAGGGCCCGTGACCGTCGACGACCTGCTCACCGAGGCGCGTTCCGTCCTCACGCGAGTCACGCCGCACCAGGCCGATGAGCTTCGCGGGTCCGGGGCACTGCTCGTCGACATCCGGCCCCGGCACAACCGTCTCGTCGAAGGCGAGATCCCGGGTTCGGTTGCCATCGAACGCATCGTACTGGAATGGCGCCTCGATCCCCGAGGGGAACATCGTATCGAAGGGGTCACCGAGGACACGCCGATCGTGGTGTTGTGCAACGAAGGCTACGCCTCCAGTCTCGCCGCGAGGGATCTCCGGCGCCTCGGCCTGAGCCGGGCCACCGACCTGATCGGCGGGTTCAGGGCGTGGGCGCGAGAAGGGCTACCCGTGCGGGAGGGGGCGACGAAGGCGATCACGTGACCAACGTATGTTCCGTTCCACCGCTCTGACCCGGGAGATTCGACGTGTCCAGGATTCTCGCACTGTCAGGAAGTCCCTCGCCGACCTCGAAGACCGAAGCGGTACTCGAACATCTCTCCGACCGGCTTCGCGGCCACGGGCACACGATGGCACTGGCCCCGATCAGGGAACTGCCCGCCGATGCGCTGCTCGCGGGCGACGCGAGGCATCCGGACATCGCGGCGCTCGCCGGTGCCATCGCCGGTGCGGACGGCCTCATCGTCGCCTCACCGGTGTACAAGGCCGCCTACAGTGGACTCCTGAAGTCCCTGCTCGATCTCCTGCCGCAGTTCGCGCTGGAGGGCAAAACGGTACTACCGCTGGCCACCGGGGGAAGCCTCGCGCATGTGCTCGCCATCGACTACGCCTTCCGGCCCGTTCTGCACTCGATGGGTGCCGAACACGTCATCCAGGGTTACTTCCTGCTGGATCGGCTTATCGAGGTCACGGAAGACGGCGTGGTAGTCGCGCCGGATGCCGAATCGGGCTTGTTGTCCATTGTGGATTTCTTCTCGGCCGTCCTTTCGCGCGGGGACCGGCTCGTGGCGGCTTCCTGAGCGGTTCCCCGCGATGGACGGGCCGGGGTGCCTACCGCGCTTCGCGCCGGTAGCGGGCGTAAGCGACCCAATAGCCACTGGTGGCGAGCACGACGAGTCCCGCGCACAGCCACAGTAGCCAGTCCGGCTCGAATGCCACGAACAGCACGACGGTCATCACGACGGCGGTGAGCGTCAGCACCGCCATGGCCCTGACCTGCCTGGGTTCTATGCCGCCCCTTCGCCCGGCTTTCTGCTCCATGCGGCCATCATGCCAATGTCGAGCCCCATGGGTGACCGATTCCGGCGATGAGGCGGCCTCGGTCATCGCCGCGCGCCGGAATCGTCGGCCCCGGAGGGTAACGTCCGCGTGCGGGAGACCGGTGAAAGGATCAGGCGTGGAGTTGTCGCGAACATTCGAATGGCGTGGGCGCAGGGTTGCCTGGGACCGGCTGGGCGAGGGCCCCGCGGTGGTGCTGTGTCATGGCACCCCGTGGTCCGCGCGGCTGTGGGCACCGTTCGCCCGTGCGCTGAGCCGTGAGTTCACCGTTTATCTGTGGGACATGCCGGGCTACGGGCAGTCGTCGAAGGAGGTGCGCCACGGCGTCGACCTCGGTGTACAGGGGGAGTTGCTCGCCGATCTCATCGGGCATTGGGGACTCACGGATCCGCATGTGATCGCGCACGACTACGGCGGCGCCGTCTCGTTGAGGGCCCATCTGCTGCACGGCGCGGGTTATGCGTCACTGGCCCTTGTCGATGTCGTCGCGCTCAGGCCATGGGGATCGGAGTTCTTCCGGCTCGTCGCGGCCAACGCGGAGGTGTTCCGCGCGCAGCCGCCCGTGGTGCACCGCGGCGCGCTTGAGGCGTACATCGGCACCGCGAGCCATCGCGGGCTGACGGCGGGCCAGTTGGAGACGCTGACGGCACCGTGGCTGACCGAAGAGGGGCAGCGGGCGTTCTACCAGCAGATCGCGGAGGCCGATGAGCGCTACACCGCCGAAATCGAGGGCCGCTATAGTGAGCTGGCTCTGCCGGTGACCGTCATCTGGGGGACCGACGACACGTGGATCCCGGTCGACAGGGCCCACCGGCTCGCCGACGCCATCCCCGGTGCCACGCTGGAGCTGATCGAGGAAGCCGGGCATCTCGTGCAGTACGACGCCCCGGTCGAACTGGCGACCGCCTTGCACCGCTGGCTGATAGCCCAGCGCTGAAGGTCGCCGGAGCCCCGGCGAGTCCCGCGTTCGTGCGCGCGAGTCCCCCGCTCAGGCCGCCGAGTTCTGCGTTCGGGACGTCGAGTGCTGCGTTGAGGCCGCCGAGTTCTGCATTCGGGACGCTGAGTTCTGCGCTCAGCGCGTGCGGTGCCCGGGTCGAAACCCGAGAGTCCCCGATCAGTAGAAGTGCTTGCGGTCCACTACGTTGCGCATGGGTTCCCCGCGGAGGAAACGCCCGAGATTGTCGGCGAACAGCTCCGCGATCCTGCTGTCCTCGGCCGGATCCTCCGCGGCGGTGTGAGAGCTGATCAACACCCGCGACATGTTCCACAAAGGACTGTCCTCGGGCAGCGGCTCGGTCGCCGTGACGTCGAGGCACGCGAATCCCACCCGCTCACTCCGCAACGCGTCGATCAGCGCCGGCTCGTCGATGACGGTTCCGCGTCCGACGTTGACGATGACCACCCCGGGCTTCATCGCGGCGAGCAACGGCCCGTCTACGAGGTTGGTGGTGTACCGCGTGCCCGGCAGCGTGACGACAACGGCGTCGGCCTGACCGGCGATGTCGCCCAGTTCGTCGACTCCGTGCACCGAGTCGACATACGGGACGGGTTCGGGACGCCGCTTGACACCGAGGACCTTCGCTCCGAACGCGTGCGCCAGTCTTGCCGTTTCCTTGCCGATGCCGCCGAGTCCCAGTATCAGGACGGTCTGGTCGCGGAGTTGCCCCATTGCCCAGTGGGGAGCCCAAATGTGTTGTCGCTGCAGGTCCTGCAGCCGCCGGAGGTTCTTGGCTCCCGCGAGCAAGCCGAAGATCGCGAACTCGGCCAGCGGGCCCGCGTGGACGCCGGCGGACGTGGTGAACGCGACGCGATCTAGTTCGGTTTCGGTCAGTCCCGCGGCCCGTACCGTCGCGCCGCCACCGGCTGCTTTGGTGTGCACCCAGCGCAGGTCAGGGTTGGCGCGCACGGTTTTGGCCAGCAGTTCCGGATTCTGGTCGGGTATGCCGTAGAGGATGTCGCCCTGCTCGGCCATCTTCTCGTACGCACGCTGCTCTTCCTCGGTCCTGGCAAAGCGTGGGCTGTCGGGGTCGTGGGAGACGTGCCGGTTGGGGCGCAGCAGGCTCGGCTCGGTGATGAGCTCGATGCCGGGGTCGACGGCTTCCACCAGCTTCGGGAATTCCGGTGTGAACGGGATCGCGGCGACGATGCGCAGGGGAGTGTCGGCCATGTTCCCAGGCTAACGAAGCGCGCCGAGGCCTTGTCGTGAGCTCGGTTGGCGTCTGCCGTGAACTCGATCGAGCGATGGTGTATCGAACAGATGTTCGATAACATGATCGAAGTGAGTCAGCGTGCCGACGAGAGGTGGAAAAATGACGGTTGAGCTTGTTGCCGACAGTGTTGCTCTGCCGGTCTTTCAATGCAGCGGGAGTGCCTGGGGCCATGTTGGGCTGCCGATGAGGCGTGCCATGGAGGAATCCGGCTTGCCCGCGGGACGGGGCGATTACCGTGTGATTCTTCGGCTGATCCGCCTACCGGACTGGGAGGTCCTCAATGGCCAGCAAGTTCACCGAGCTTGCGATCGACTGTTCCGATCCCCGCCGTCTCGCTCGATTCTGGTGCGCGGTCCTTGATTACGTGGTGTGGGAGGAGGACGAGGGAATTGTCACCATCGGTACTCCAGAGGTGCCCGAAGGCAAGGGCCGCCCTGGTCCGGTCCCGCCGATGCTGACCTTCGCGCTCGTGCCTGAGGGCAAAACCGTCAAGAACAGGCTCCACATCGATCTCAACCCGACCGACAGGGAGCAGCACGACGAGGTTCGCCGCCTGCTGGACCTCGGCGCCCGTCCCGCTGATGTCGGTCAAGGTGACGAGAGCTGGGTCGTGCTTGCCGACCCGGAGGGAAACGAGTTCTGTGTTCTTGCCGGCCGCCACCCCTGAAGGTCCGTCTACAGAGGATTGTCCGACCGGGTCACGGTGGGCGTGACCGGCGTGGCGAGAGGAGGTGAGTGCGAACGAGAAGCGGTGATGATTCGCGTGCGTGTCAATCGAGAAGCAACACTGATTTGCCGACCAGGCCGCCGTGGGCGAGGGCGTTCAGTGCTCGCTGTGCCGCGCTAAACGGCAGCACCGCCGCGACTTCCGCGTTCAGTTCGCCGGCGGCAAGGGCAGGGGCAATGTGTTCGCGAAGGGAACGGACGATGGTGGCGCGGTGGTGGTCGTCGCGGGTGCGGAAACTGGTGCCGACAAGGCTGATTCGCCGGTAGGCGAGTTGGTCGAGATCGATTCGGGGACAGGAGCCCGCCAGCCTGCCTACCTGGATGACGGTCCCACCGATGCGGGTCGCGGCCACGAGGTCGTCGAGGAGGTCGCCACCGGTGTGATCGATGGTCAGGTCGACGCCGGTGCCGTTGGTGCCTTCCGATATGGCGGTGCCAAGGCCGGTGGTTCCGGTGACGATCGGACGCAGGCCCCGGTCGCGGAGGATGCGGGCCTTGTGTGTGCTGGTTGTCGTGCCGAACACGGGCGTCGCACCACACCAGCGGGCGAGATCGGCGCCGAACAGGCCGACGCCGGATGTTGCCGCCGTGACCAGAACCGACTGTCCCGGCGTGAGCTTGCCTTGGAGCACGAGAGCGTCGTACTCGGTCATGAGAGCGGAGGGGAGTGCGGCGGCGGAGGTGTACGACATGGAGCGCGGCACAGGAAGGAGGAGCCGCTGGTCAACCGCGGCGAGTTCGGCGAACGCTCCCTCGACCATGGCCATGACCCGATCGCCGACCGCGACCTGGTCGACGGCTTCCCCGATCGCGACGACCTCGCCGGCGAGGTCGGAACCGGCGACGCCGTTGCCGATGCCCCGGTCCCTGGCCCGGTAGCTGCCGCCGATCTCGTCGGCATCGGCGCGGTTGAGACTGACGGCGCGCACGGCGATCAGTGCCTCGTGAGGCTTCACGCCGGGGCGCGGAAGGTCGGTCATCCGGAGCCCGCGGCCGGTTTCGATCACCAGTGCACGCATCCGGTGACCTTGCCACGCCGTCGCCGGCACCCGGTTACCCGCATCGTCAGGCTCGCCAGTCGCTCAGGACGTCCTCGGTGTCGGCGCCGGGGACGGCAGGCGGCGCGGAAGGGGTCGCGGGGGCGCTGCGGGAAAACCGTGGCGCGGGAGCGGGCTGCACGACGCCGTCGATCTCGATGAAGGTCGCTCGCTCCGCCAGATGCGGGTGCGTGGCGACCTCGTCGAGCGACAGCACGGGAGTGACGCAGGCGTCCACGTCGGCGAACACCTTCGCCCATTCGTCACGGGTGCGGGTGAGAAACGCCGCGGTGAACGTCGCCCTCAACGCAGGCCATCCGTCGCGATCGTTTTGCGCGGGCAGATCGGCGAGGTCGAGCCCGAGACCGGCCAGCAGCGCGGCGTAGAACTGGCTCTCCAGTGCGCCGACCGCGACCCAGCGGCCGTCCCCGCACACGTAGGTGTCGTAGAAAGGAGCCGCGCCGTCGAGCAGATTGGCGGAGCGTGTGGCGCTCCAGCCGCCATAGCCACGCATCGCCCACACCATTTGCATGAGGACGCTCGTGCCGTCGACCATCGCCGCGTCCACGACCTGCCCTTCACCCGAACGTTCCCGTTCCCACAGGGCCGCGAGGACACCGGCGACGAGGAACATGGAGCCACCACCGAAATCCCCCACCAGATTGAGCGGAGGCACCGGGTTCTCGCTCGCTCGGCCGATGGAGTGCAGGGCACCGGTCAGCCCGATGTAGTTGATGTCGTGCCCCGCCCTCGCGGCGAGCGGCCCGTCTTGGCCCCACCCGGTCATTCGGCCGTACACCAGTCGCGCGTTGACGGCGTGACAGTGGCCGGGGCCGACGCCGAGCCGTTCGGCGACCCCGGGCCGCAGTCCTTCGAGTAGGACGTCGGCTTTGGCCACCAGCCTCAGCACAAGCTCGCGCCCCTCGCCGGTCTTGAGGTCGGCGGCGACGGAGCGCCTGCCCCGGAGCAGGTGATCGGCTTTGCCCTTGGCGAGGTCGAGCGAACCGGAGGGACGTTCGACACGCACCACGTCGGCGCCGAGGTCGGCCAGAACCATGGCCGCGTGCGGTCCGGGACCGATACCGGCGAGTTCCACGACCTTCAGCCCGGTCAGCGGTCCTGTCACGATGTCCTCCACCTCGGTTCGGTCTGCTGCTGCCCGATCACCGTAACCGCACGGCCCTCGCGCGAACGACCGCCTCCGGCGGCACCGCCGCTCCGCCTCGCGCACGCCGTACCGGTGCTGACCATGCTGACCACGGCGTGGAACCGTCCTCGGCGCCCGGCACCCGGGGCGTGTTTCGCCCGGGATTGCGCGAAGGGTGCGTGCCGGGCGGCGGAGCGTGCCGGGGGCGCGTGGTCACCATGGCCCCGAGGCGGGATGCCGGGTGCCAGGCTGATCGGGACCTACCGTTGACCGGGCCACATGGTGATGGCAGCAATGACACAGCGGACACGGCGGGCCCGGCGGCGACGTGCGGGGACACGGCGGCACGGCCGGGAAACGGCAGGGACGTGGCGGGGACCTGACGGGGGATCTGAGGAAGCCGAGTGAAAGGGCAGCGCATGCTGGTGCAGCAAGTCGAGGAATTGGCAGGACCTTCGGGACTGCGGATGGCGGAGACCGCCGAGCCTGACGGCGACGGCAAGATCGTGGTCGATGTCGAAGCCGCCGGGGTGGCTTTCCCCGACCTGCTGAGGGCGAAGGGGCTGTACCAGATCAAGAGTGACCCGCCGTTCGTGCTCGGCGGGGAGGCCGCTGGCACGGTCAGGCGCGCGCCGGAGGGCAGCGGCCTGCGTCAGGGGCAGCGGGTGGCGGTGATCGATCTCGGCGGGACCTGGCAGCAGGTGGTCGCCGTCGATCCGGATCTCGCGCTGCCGTTGCCGGGCAACATCGGTTCCGGGGCCGCCGCCTCGCTGCCGATCAACTACCTGACGTGCTGGTTCGCGCTGCGCAGGAGGGCAAGGGCGCGGCAGGGCGAAACGGTGCTGGTGCACGGTGCCGCCGGCGGTGTGGGCGTCGCGGCGCTGGATGTGTGCAGGGCGCTCGGACTGCCGTCGATCGCCGTGGTCAGCGACGATCGCAAGGCCGCCGTCGCCCGTTCCGCGGGCGCGGCCGATGTCGTGCTCACCGAGGGGTGGCGTTCGGCCGTGGCCGAGTTGACCGGAGGCAGGGGAGTGGACATCGTCGTGGACCCGGTGGGAGGTGACCGGTTCACCGACAGCCTCAGGAGCCTGTCCCCGGAGGGGAGGGTGCTCGTGATCGGGTTCGCGGCGGGTGACATCCCGACGGTGAAGGTCAACCGGCTGTTGCTGGGCAATACGGCGGTCGCGGGGGTTGCCTGGGGCGAGTTCCTGCGCGCCCATCCCGGCTACGCGCGCGAGCAATGGGACGAGCTCGCCCCGCTGCTCGCCGAGGGGACACTCGAACCGTTGCCGCCGGTCGAACACCCTTTCGCGGACGCGGCTTCCGCGCTCCGGTCGCTGGAGAATCGCACCGCCCTCGGCAAGATCGTTCTGACGATGCCCTGAATTCACGCCAAATACACGTGCACATGCACGTGCACGTGTGTAGGGTGCTCATGTCCGGCAGGCATTCGATAGGTGGGACATGGCACGACGGAACGGCACCGCGGCCAGGCCGACGGACGATGTCGACTGGCGGTGTTTCACTCCGCTCGACTTGACTCCCATCCTGGCAGCGGCTCTCGACGCTTTCTATGAGCAGGGCTTTCACGGCACGACCGTCAGGGATATCGCCCGCAGAGTCGGTCAGACCGTTCCGTCGCTCTACTATCACCACGACAGCAAGGAAGGCGTCTTCGCGGCCTTGCTCGACCTCGCGGCTTCCGATGTCGGCTGGCGAACCAAGGCCGCCGCCGTCGAGGGCGGTGACCGGGCCGATGTCCGGTTCGCGCTGGTGGTCGAGGCAATCGTGCTGCACATGACGCATCGCGTCCGGCTGGCCTCGCTCGATCAGGAGATGCGGCACCTCTCGCCTGCCAACCGGCGAAAGTACGGAGCCCGGCGCAGGGAAGTGGAGACGCTGCTCGCCGGCATCGTGGAGACGGGGGCGGAGGAAGGGCTTTTCGGCGCCTCCCGTCCCGCCGAATCGGCGAGAGCGGTGCTCGGTATGTGCCAGTCGATCGCGAAGTGGTACCAGCCGGGCGATGCGCTGTCGCCGGAGGAATTGGCCGACCGGTACGTGGACATCGCGTTGTCGGCCGTCGGCGGAACCAAGAGGGCGAAGCTCAGGGCGCGACGTGAGCGGCAGCGGACAGCGGCCCGTTCGTGACGAGAGCCGCCGAATGCGAGACGCGCCGATGACGAGCGTGGCTCGTATTACCTATTACCGGCGTTGACTCGCTGGGCTCGATGACGCCGGGTCTGATACCACCAGTCCGGCCGGCGTTCGACGAGGTGCCGGTGCGACATACCGGCGGTTGTCCGGGGCAATCCGGCGGCGCCGTCGGCGGCCGAGGCTTTCCGAGGTCGGTATTGCCCGCGGTCGCGGGTGAGGTTGGGTGTCCCACGGGATGACATAGCTGAGGGCCGCTGTGCTCGGGGCGCCCGGGGGATCTGTTCGAACTCTACGTCCCCTGGCGGTTCGTGCCGTCGATGTGCAGCGAGTCGCCCGTCGGCGGGGCGGCCCGCAAGTGTGAGTAGAACTCGTTGTGGATGTACTTGATCGTCTCGTCGATGCTGGCGACCGCGTCGTGGATGTGCCTGCGCGCGGGTGGAAGCTCGACCAGCTCGTGGGCGCGGTGCAGGTGCAGGCCCGCGGCGTAGAGAGCTTCGACCAGTTCCTGGGCATCGGGCAGGGCGGTTTTTGAGTCGGTCACGGCGGTGGCTCCTGTCAGCGTTGGCTGCTGTACCGGAATTGCCGCCGGGGGCACGAGCGACGAGCACGGCTCGGTTGTTCAAATGGTACCCGGAAAGCCGTGGCTGCCGTGGATGAACAACGCGCGTACCGCTGTTGTGGCAGGGGGTGTCTTTCGCCGGGCTGGCAATGCTGGGGCGTGGTGGGTCAGAACGTGGAGCGAGGTCGGTCTTCACGGGGCGCGTGGGCATCGGTGATGACACCGGGTGCCAGTTGCCCGCGCACGATCGCGTCGGCGACGTCGCTGATGCGCCGGTTGTGACTCCGGCAGTAGGTGCGCAGGTGCTGGAATGCCTGGTCCATCGGGATGCCGGCGGCATGGGAGAGCACGCCTTTCGCCTGTTCGATGATCACGCGGCTGTTGAGGGCCCGCTGGAGTTGTTCGGTGAGGACTTCGCCGCGGCGAATGGCGCGTTCCTGGAGGATGCCGATCGTCGCGGTGTCGGCCAACGCACGCGCGACCCTAAGGTTGCGCTGCCCGAGCCCGGTTTCGCGGCCGAACAAGTTCAGCGCGCCGATGATCTGCCCGCGCAGCTGCAGCGGAACGGCTTGCACCGTGTGGAAACCCTCCGCCAGCGCTGCCGTCGCGAACTCCGGCCAGCGGGTGGCCGCGGCGGTGAGATCGTCGATCTGGACGAGTTGGCCGGTGCGGTAGGCATCCAGGGACGGGCCCTGATCGGTCTGCACTTCCAGCGGGCTGGCGTGGTCGGGTGAGGAGGCCATCACATGAAGGCCGCCTTGCTGGTTGGACAGGAGCAGGCTGGCCCCGGAGGCTCCGAGTAGCGACACGCAATAGTCGGCGAGGCGGTGCAGTACCTCGATCACGTCGTAGTCGTCGACCAATGTGTCGGCAATGTCCACGAACGCCAGCAGTAATTCCCGTTCCCGGGTGGCGCCACCCGATTCCGATTGCTCACTCACGGCAGCCTCGTTTCCTTCTTCCAGGATAGTGGCGTGGTTTCGGCCTGAACCGGCCACGCGGAACGATCAGGTATCGTGCTCATGTGTCGATCACGCCCGGGTGCAGCCGTGTTGACACCAGGTCGTCGGCGACTTCGTCCAGCAGGCGGTTCGTCGCGAACGCGTAGCCACGCAGGCGGGCCAGTGCCTGCTCGGCAGGAATCCCGAACTCGGCGATCACGATGCCAGTTGCCTGGTGCACCACGGCCCGGTTGCCCGGCAGCATGGTCAGCCATGCCTCGTCGATCTCATCGTCGGTGCTGGTGACCGCGGCGGCCAGCAACGCGCTGGTGGCGATGTCGGCGATCTGGAGTGCGGTGGCCAGTTCCGTCTCCGACAGCCATCCCGGTTCCCGCCGGTACATGTCGATGGCCCCCACCCTGGCGGCTCCCCGTCGCAGTGGCAGCGCGAAGATCGCTCCGACTTCGGCCTTGTCGATCTCCGAGGCGAACACGGGCCACGCCAGGGCGGCGTCGTGTGCCAGGTCGGGTACGAGTACGGGTTGACCGGTGTCGAAGGCCTCGAAACACGGCCCCTCACCCAGACTGAACTGTACGGTCTCGAGTCGCTCCGCCACCGCGTCACTGGCATAGAGACTCTGCTGGTGCCCCGTGTCCATGATGATCGAGATCGACGCACCGTCCACCGGTAACAACGCCACACAGGCCCGGCATACCCGCACCATGGGCTGCAATAACGTGTCATTGCTGTCGCGCAACGCCGCCAGTACCGCCGACACCAAACCCGGTAGCGACTCGGCGCCACTCTCCGGTTCGGTCACCGGTGCCACCGCCTTCCGTTTCGGAGGCCCGTCGAGCTTCACAGCGGCGGGAATGAGACCCGGAACCACGACACATCACCACAGCCATCTCGTCTCGCCAGCCTAGCCCCGTCCGCCATCCCCAGCCCGGGCAGCGTCACTTGTGCGCAGACCGGGCTTCGAAGTCACGGTCACTCGTGATCGGCTCCGGCCTGCCGCCCGCTACGACGGCGGCCGTCGGCTCTGGAGGTTTTCCGGTCAGTCCGGCCGGAAGGAAGGTGGGGGGCAGGTGGCCGGAGGCGGCCGCCTGGTCGAGATCGGCCGGTCGGAGACGGAAGACCTGTAGCGTGAGGCCGAAGTATTTGCCGGTTTCGCCGACCCAAGACATACCGTTGCGGCGGACGGTGGCGGCGGCGCGTGTGTTTCCCGGCCGGACCACCGCGAAGATCTCGTCAACGTCGTGGCGGAAGGCCCAGTCGGCCAAGGCGAAGGTGGTCTCGCACGCGTACCCGTGTCCCCAGGTGTCAGGGTGGAGCTGCCAGCCGATCTCAAGGTCCTCCCGGCCAGGCGGTAGTGGCAGCAGATGCGCTCCGCCGATGACCTGGCCTTCGCTGCGTCGCTGTATCGCCCAGCGGCCCGCCGGTAATGCCGATCGGTCGGTTTCGGCGATCCATTGCTGCAGCAGCAGCCGCATGGCCGCCAGATCGGGAACAGTGTCCATGGCCGGGCTGAGCCAGCGGGCCATGGCCGCGTGCCCGTAGATGGCAAGGGCCGCGGGCGCGTCCTCGATTCGCCAGCACCGCAGGATCAGGCGCCCAGTGATCAGGGGAGGGTGAAGTGCTGTCGTGAGGGAATCGCTGGTGGCGGTCATTAGTAGACCTCTTCCGGTGGTGCTGATTGCCCGAGGTTCATGACGTGGCCGGACAGTCAAGGAAGGCGGCTGCCGCCGTCGTTCTCCCAGCGGTCGGTGGCCGCGGGCATCAGCTCGGGCGCGGCGAAGTTCGTGCCGAGGCCAAGAAGCACGTCGGAGCTGTCAACGTTGTCTCGCCGCGATGCCGTCATGAGGGCGCGGTGCCCGGCGGATGAGGTGGCTTTGGGCGGTACCACGAGCAGGGTGAGACGCTGCCGATCCTGGCCCGCGACGGTGATGGTATCGGGGTGCTGTGAACGGAAGCCCTCCAGTCGAACCGGGTGGCCGTCCGGTGTCAGTCGGCGCGGAGTCGGCTCCCACGCGGTCAGGTTGTACGTCACTCGCTCGATCCGGCCTTGCCGAGCCTCCAGTACCGCGAGTAGTTCCGGCAGTTCGGCGGCCAAGTCGCGGGATCGTGGCCACCACGCGCCATCGACGTAGCCCGAGGCCGCCCCGTCCGGCTTCGTACGCAGCCGCAATGAGCGGCGAGTCGGCGCGACATCGGCGGGCTTCGTCGATGTGGTGAAATGTGTGTACGAGCTCGACATCATGCTGGCGCTCCCGGCTCGGCCGCGACAGCGGCCGACGTTGGTGTTCGTCGAGGACGACGCGGTATGGACACTCACGTACGAGATGCTCCCGACACCGTCAATGGTACGCCTCGCGCGGCCGGGACCTCCTTACCTGTCGGGCCAGGCGTCGATGGCCTGCCGCAGCGCGAAGGACACTTGCCGGAACGGCTCACCGCTGTCGTATTGCTCGACGAGAGTTTCCGCGATTCCGGCCAGTGCTCGCGTTCCTCGTTCGGATGCCTTGACGAGGGCCACGGCGACGTTGCCGGGTAGTTGGGCCGACGCCTGAGTTTCCGGGGTGGCCAGCTGCGTGGCGCGCCAGGCCACGTCAAGCTGGTCGAGGGCAGCCAGAAGGTCCCTCCACACGGCTAGCTGATGCGTGCTTTTCTCCGGTGTGTCGCCGGGCATGTGGCCGTCCTCCAGCGGAAGCGGAGTGTGGTGCGGGAGCGCGCGCTCCCGCACCGATTCCGTTGCGGTTTCAGTTTAGGCCACATTTCCGTCGGCCGCTGAGGGATCTCGCGGACCAGGATTTGCGAACCTGTGCGGTGTGTCGCGGAGCTAGGGCAGGATCCAAGGTGGAAGTCCACAAGCGACAGTCGATTCTACCGGGTGGCACCCTGGGAAACCCGGCATCACTCAGCGGTCCACGTTGTCGTAGAGCCGTTTCCTGAGCTCCGTGTGATCGATATCGTGGAGGTTGCCGCCGGCCGCGAGGTCGAGTGCGTGTGCCGCGCCGTGCCCCATGGCCGCGCACGGTCCCATGACGCGCACGCTCGACAGCGCCGCGGCGTCCCCGTCGACGCATCTGCCGGCCGCAACGAGGTTGTGCGCTCCTTCCGGCAGCAGGCTGCGCAGCGGCACATAGTGCACGTGGTCGGCGTCGTAGGTTTCCCATACGTAGCCTTCCGGCTGGTCGTGCAGCTCGATGGGCCAGGCCGTGCGTGCGACGGCGTCGGCGAATCGCGTGCCGTGGCGTACCTCGTCGATGCTCAGCTGGTGCGTGGCCGCGATCCAGCGGGTTTGCCTCCTTCCCGGAAATCCGTAGATGCGCACGGTGGCCTCGCCGAACGCGCCGGGGAACTCCTTGCGGAGGAACTCGACCACCCGGTCGGCCTGAGCCCTGCCTTCCAGTTGCGCTTTCGCCGCCCTCACCGCGCCAAGAGGCGCCTCGACGTGGGTCATGTTCATCACCGCCGTGTTGCGGCCGGGGAAGAAGAAAGCGAGCCCGTCCTTGCGCAGCAATCCGTACTTGTCGGCCTTCTCCCGGACTCTCGCCGACAGTTCGGCGTGTTCCGGCCGGAACTCCTCGCGCAGGTTCTCCAGCCTGATCTGCTGCGAACCCCAGATGGTGCGTTCGGGAACCCGGCAGGGAAAACCCGCTTCCCAGGTGAGCGCGGCGTCTCCGCTGGCGTCGACGAAACCGTCCGCGGTGACCTCGACGACGCCGTGCCTGGTTGCGAAGGTGACGTGCCCCAGTCTGCCGCCCTCACGGTTCACCTCCAGCACGGAAGCGCCGAGCACGACCTGGATGTCCAGCGAGTGCACCAGATTCTCGATCCACCTCGACAGCACGACTTCGTCGTAGTTGACGGTCATGGTGTGGCTGCGGTTGAAGTGGATGTCGCCGGTGGCGCCGAGGTCGGCGAACATGGGATCGAAGATGCCGTGGGTCAGCTGCCGGTACTCGGGCCCGTTGCCGTAGACGCCGCAGAACAATCCGATGAGCGAGTTGACGCATTGGCCACCCAGTACGGGAAGTGCGTCGACGAGGACGACCGAGTGGCCGAGTTTGCGCGCCTCCACGGCGGCGGACAATCCGGCGATCCCCGCGCCGACGACGCAGATGCCCGCGCTGATCCGCTCGGAAGGCCGCTCGGCAGGCCGGGTCACTGTCTTGATCTTCAGCTCGGTGAGCTCGTGAGGCATTGCTTCTCCTGTGCGAGATCCTGTGGGAGAACCGGAAAGCGGCCGGTGCTCACCCGTTGACGTCGTGCTGGCTGTACACCGATTCGTGCCAAGGGATGAAGAATCGTTTGAGCCCGTTGACGAGGAAATACAGCAGCAGGCCGAGTACGGACAGCAGGATGATCACCGCGAACAGCGCGGGCGCGTCGAGTTCGTTGAGGGTGCGCACCACGAGGTAGCCGAGCCCCTCGCTGCCGCCGAGGTATTCACCGACGATGGTGCCGATGATGGCGAAGACGATGCCCACCTCCATCCCCGCGAACACGTAGGGCATCGTGCTCTTGAGTTCCAGGTGTTTGAACGTCTGCCAGCGGCTGGCGTTGAGCGCCTTCATGACGTCGCGCTGGCCCGATTCGACGGAGCGCACCCCGAGTTGCACGTTGAGCATGATGGGGAAGAACGCCAGCATTGCCGACATGATCACCTTCGAGGTCATGCCGAACCCGAACCAGATGACGAACAACGGGATCAGCGCGACCTTCGGCACGACCTGCGAGGCCACGATCAGTGGCCGGAGGCTGCGTTCGATCCAGCGGACCTTGCCGAGAACCGCGCCGACCGCGATGCCGCAGACGAGTGCGATGGCGAAGCCGCCGATGGTTTCCATTGCGGTGACCCTGGCGTGCGCCCACGTCTCCGGGTTGCTCACCACCTCGCCGAGCGCGGTGAACACCGTGCCAGGGCGGGGGAGCACCAGTTCGGACATGTCGTTCACGCGGACGAACAGGTCCCACAGCAGGAAGAACACGATGAGGATCAACGGAGTGCTGATCCACGGCAGCAGTTTGCTGAAGCGTTCCTTCGACATGCTCAGCCCTCCCCGTCCAGTGCGTGCCGGAGTTCGCGCACGATCGCACCGAATCGCGGTTCGGTCTGTACGTCCATGTCCCTCGGCCGCGCGAAGGTGATGGGCCGGATTTCGCTGATTCGCCCCGGCCTCGGCGAGAGTTGCACGACCCTGTCACCGAGGAACACCGCTTCGGTGATGTCGTGCGTGACGAACACGACGGTCGCGCGTGCGGCGAGCGCGATCCTTTGCAGTTCGAGGTTCATGCGTTCCCTGGTGAGCGCGTCGAGCGCGCCGAAGGGCTCGTCCATGAGCAGTAGCTTCGGATGTGTGCTCAGCGCTCGCGCGATCGCGACCCGCTGCCGCATCCCACCGGAGAGTTCGCGCGGATAGGACTTCTCGAATCCCTGCAGTCCGACGAGTTCGGCGAGTTCGCAGGCGCGCTCGTGACGGTACCGCTTGTCGTCGCCCCGTAGTTTCAGCGGCAGCGCGATGTTGTCGGCGACGGAGTACCACGGGAAGAGGTTGGCCTCCTGGAAGACGACTCCGAGCTGGGAAACGACGGATGAGTCCACTGTGGATCCGCTCCACAGTGGCTTTCCCTCGACGAGAATGCGGCCCTCCGAAGGGCTCAGCAACCCGGCCAGCGTGCGCAGCAGGGTCGTCTTCCCGCAGCCGGATCTGCCGATCACGGCGACGAACTCGCCGTCGCTGATGCTCAGCGTGATACCGGACAGTGCCTGCGTGGTGGTGCGCTTGGTGCGGAATTCCTTGCCGACGCCGATGAGTTCCAGCTTCGGCACCTCGGTGGTGCGATCGTCTTCGCCCTGCGTCGCGGGGGCGAGTGTGTCGGTGTGATGCGCGGACATGCGACTCCTCCGGCGGGTCCGGCTGTGCTGTGCTTGTCTGGAGCTGGTCAGGCTGCGGAGGCCCGGAGCAGGCTGTTGTCGAACCAGGTCGAGGGATCGCCGCCGGGCTTGGCCTCGTCGGCGGCGGTCAGTTCCTCGTAGCCCGCTTTCCATTCGGCCTCGTCGGTGACGAGCAGCGGCGCGGCCGGATCACCGCCGGTCCACAGTTCGCGCATCGCCGTGAGGCTCTGGACGGCGATCGCGTCGTCGTCCAGCGTCGCGAAGGAGTACTTCTCCCTCAGCACGCCAAGGGTTTCCTCGAAGTTCTCGTCGGCGACGAACGCGGCGAGCGCGTCCTGGATCCCGGCGAGAAACGCCTTGAGGGTGCCAGGGTCGTCCCGCACGACATTCCTGTCGGCCACGTAGCACTGGGAGTCGGAGCGCACGATCGTTCCCGGATCGAACGCCGCCGCGTCCTCGTGCTGCGAGAGCACGATGTTGGCGGTGTCGATGCTGACCACGTAACCGGCGAGCCTGCCCTGCTGCACGAGGTTGAACGTGCCGGGGGTGAGGCCGACGACCTGGCGCGGGGTCGTCGAAGGGTCGAGCCCGGCGTTGGCGAGCACGAGCGAGACGACCTTGCTGCTGGTGCCGCCCTCGGAGGGCACACCCATCGTCTTGCCGACGAAGTCCTCCGGTTTGGTCAGCGGATTCTCCTTGCTGTAGACGAAGCGCAACGACGAGCCCCTGGTGAGCGTGCCGATGTTGACGAGTGGCTGGTCCGATTCGGCGACGGCCGTCATCACGTCGATCTGGCCGATCCTGGTGACCGGCCCGACTCCGGCGAGCAGAGTCTGCATGGCCTGCGGCGAGCCCTTCACCGGCTGGAGAGTCACGTCGAGTCCGTGCTTGGCGAAATGGCCGCCAGCGACGGCGAGCAGTTCGGGCGCCATGGACAGGGTTTCCAGCGGCAGGTAGCTCAGGAACGTCGGCCCGTCGCCGCCACCACCCGCGGCGGGGCTGGCGTCGCACGCGCTCAGCACGGCGGGCCCCGCGGCGGCCAGTGCCGTGGCGAGCGCGGACCGGCGGAGGAACGACCTCCTGGAAAAGGCCGAAGGGGACGGTGTGGTCAGCGAGTGAGCAGGCACGATGGTCTCCTAGTTCCCTCATCACCGGCCACCACCCTGTGACCGGCTCGGACGAGATTCACCCGGCCACCGCGTCAGGGGCTAGCCACCTTTCCGATATGTGGAAGGACGGTGCGCGCCCAATGCGCGGGAGATGCCGCGCGCGGTGGCTTGCACGAGATGGCCGAGGCCGGGCCCGTGCGACTCGGTGTAGGGCACGATCAGCGAAAGGGCCGCCACGACGGTGTCGTCGGCGCCGCGGATCGGCGCGGCGACCGACACGAAGTCGGGGTCGATCTGCCGGTCGCTGACGGCGTACCCACTGCGCCGCACGTCGGCGAGCACCTGGCGCAACTCCCGCTCGCTGGAATAGGTCTGAGGGGTGAACGACTCCAGCGGTTTGCCGAGCACGTCCTCCTGGAGTTCGAAGGGGGCGTGGGCGAGCAGCACCAGCCCGACCGCGGTGGCGTGCAGTGCGTAGCGCCCGCCCACCCTCGGCCTGGCGCTCGCGCGTTCGGGGCTGACGAAACGCTCGACGAACACGACCTCGTCGTGGGTGCGGACCGCGAGGTGGACCCCCCGGTGGGTTGTCTCGTAGAGGTCCTGCATGAACGGCAGCGCGATGCGTTGCAGCCCCACCGAGCGTGGCGCGAGCGCGGCGACCTCCCACAGCCGCAGCCCGATGCGGTATTCGCCCGCCTCGTTGCGCTCAAGCGCGCCCCACTCGTGTAGCTCCCCGACAATGCGGTGGGCCGTGGTGAGCGGAACGCCGGAGCGGCGGCTGATCTCGGAAAGGTTCAGGTCGTTGGCGGAATCGGAGAAGGTGTCGAGGATCCGCAGGGCCCTGCGAAGCACGGAACGCCGCTCGTTCGCCATCCAGACCGCCTTGTCCGTCAGCCTCACTCGCGGCGGAGTGTAGCTTTCGGCGGCGGGCCCGCGCGGTGAGCTGCGACACCATGATCACCGGACTCGGCAGGGGGCCGGCCCGGCACTTTTGGCGACACCCTACAAACCTGGGTCGGGTCGAGTGGTGCTTGTCGGCATTACCCGGCCGGCCGGTAACGGGAAGGGTGGACCCAGGTGTGGTGACCCTGCCCGGCCCCGGCGTGCCTTGTGCTCCCGGCCGAGGCGGTCGCCTTGGACGTCGTCGGGATATGTGAGGTTTTTCGGTTGTTCACTCGTGTCGCCATCGTGAACCGGGGAGAGGCCGCGATGCGGCTGATCCACGCAGTCCGGGAGGTCAACGCCGGAGGCGGACACCAGCTCGAAACGATTGCCCTCTACACCGACGCCGACCGCACGGCGACTTTTGTGCGTGAGGCCGACCACGCCTACTGCCTCGGCGCCGCGTCCGCGCGGCCCTACCTCGACCTCGCCGTGCTGGAGCGCGCGCTGGTCGACACCCGCGCCGACGCCGCGTGGGTCGGCTGGGGCTTCGTCGCGGAGGACCCCGCTTTCGCCGAACTGTGCGCCCGGCTCGGGGTGACCTTCATCGGCCCGGACGCCGAGGCCATGCGCAAGCTCGGCGACAAGATCGGTGCCAAGCTCATCGCCGAGGAGGTCGGGGTCCCCGTCGCGCCGTGGAGCAGGGGAGAGGTCGCCGACATCGACGCCGCGCTACTGGCGGCCAAAGAGATCGGCTACCCGCTCATGCTCAAGGCCACCGCCGGCGGAGGCGGCAGGGGAATCAGGGTCGTCACGAGCGACGACGAACTCAGGGATGCCTACGAGCGCACCAGCGCCGAGGCGGCGAGGGCATTCGGCAGCGGGGTCGTGTTCCTCGAACGGCTCGTCACGGGGGCCCGGCACGTCGAGGTCCAGGTGATCGCCGACGGGCAGGGAACGGCGTGGGCGCTGGGCGTTCGCGACTGTTCCGTGCAGCGCCGCAACCAGAAGGTCATCGAGGAGTCCGCGTCCCCGCTGCTGGACGAGTCGCAGACCCGGGAGCTCAAGGCGTCCGCCGAGCGGCTCGCCGTCGCCGTCGGCTACCGGGGTGCCGCCACCGTCGAGTTCCTCTATCACCCCGGCGAGAAGCTGTTCGCCTTCCTTGAGGTCAACACGCGGCTCCAGGTGGAGCACCCCATCACCGAGGCCACGACGGGGATGGATCTGGTCAAGGCACAGCTCGCCGTCGCCGCGGGCGAACAGCTGACGGGTTCCGTTCCGGCCGAACTGGGACACGCCGTCGAGGCCCGGCTCAACGCGGAGGACCCCGACCGCGACTTCGCGCCGGCGCCCGGCCGCATCGCGCTGCTCGGCCTGCCCGCGGGCCCCGGTATTCGCGTCGACACCGGCGTCAGCGAGGGCGACACCATCCCCGCCGACTTCGACTCCATGATCGCCAAGATCATCGCCTACGGCCGTGACCGCGACGAGGCGCTCGCGAGGCTGCGCAGGGCCGTCGCCGAGACGACCGTGCTCATCGAGGGGGGAAGTACCAACAAGAGCTTCCTGCTCGACCTGCTCGACGCGCCGGAGGTCATCGACGCCAGCGCCGACACCGGCTGGATCGACAGGGTCCGCGCGCAGGGCCGGCTCGTGTCCTGCGCGCATTCGGGAATCGCGCTGGCCACCGCCGCGATCGAGGCCTACGAGGACGAGGAACGCACCGAGCGCCAGCGGCTCTTCTCGACGGCGTTCGGGGGCAGGCCCCAGGTTCAGCACGAGAGCGGGCGGCCGATCGACCTCAAACTGCGTGGTGTCGGCTACCGGGTCACGGTGGCGCGCACAGGCCCGAAACGCTTCCGGGTCGGCATCGCGGCCGAAGGCGCCGATGTGCATCACGTCGACGTCGAGATCGACCGGTTCGACGAGCGCGCGGGCCAGCTCATCGCCAACGGGCAGCGATTCCGGTTCGTCACCGGAACCTTCGGTCCCGTCCACCTCGTCGAGGTCGACGGCGCGAGCCACCGGGTCAGCAGGGACGAGGGCGGCGTGGTGCGCTCGCCCGCTCCCGCGCTGGTGGTCGCGACCCCCGTCGAGGTCGGCGACGAGGTCGAGGCCGGGGCACCCGTGCTGGTGCTGGAGAGCATGAAGATGGAGACGGTGCTGCGCGCGCCGTTCCGCGCGACGCTGCGGGAGCGGCCCGTCGCCGTCGGCAGCCAGGTGGAGACGGGGGCGCCGCTGCTGCGGCTTGAGCCGCTCGGTGATGACGCCGACGACACCGAAGGGGCCGAGGCGAAGGGTGTCGATCTGGAACTGCCACCGGAACCCGGGGGTGTCGCCGCCTCCCGCAGGGCCGCGGCGGGGCTCGCGGATCTGCGCAGCAGGCTGCTCGGTTTCGACATCGACCCGCACGACGACAGCGGCGCCCTTTCCGGTTATCTCGAGGCCCGCGCCGAGCTGCTTGCCTCGGGGGAGCGGCCGACCGGCGGCGAGGTCGAGCTGCTGCGGGTGTTCGCCGATCTTTCCGAGCTGAGCCGCAACCGGCCCGCCGGTGAGGAAACCAAGGCCGACACGAGGGTGCACAGCTCGCGCGAGTTCTTCCACACCTACCTGCAAAGCCTCGACGTGGAGCGGGCGGGGCTGTCCGAGACGTTCCAGCAGCGGCTCGGCCGCGTGCTCGGCCACTACGGGGTCACCGATCTCGAACGCGGTCCCGAGCTGGAGGAGGCGGTGTTCCGGATCTTCCTCGCCCAGCAGCGGGCCGCTTCCGACGTCACCGTCATCACGACGCTGCTGCAGCGGTGGCTGACCGAACCCGCCCCTGCCGCCGACGTGAGGCAGACGGTGGGGCAGACGCTGGAACACCTGATCGTCGCGACCCAGTTGCGGTTCCCGGTCGTCGGTGACCTCGCCCGCAGCGTCGTGTTCCGCTGGTTCGCCCAGCCCATGCTTCGCCGCAACCGCGCGGAGATCTACGCCAGGGTACGGAAGTCGCTGCGGTACCTGGACGAATTCCCCGAGGCGGCCGACCGCGAGGACCGCATCGCCGAGATGGTCGCGAGTCCCGAACCACTGGTCAGGGTCGCCGGGCAGCGGATCGGCCTGCGGGGAGCTGATCCCGGTTCATTGCTGGAGGTGCTCAGCCGCCGCTATTACCGCAGCAGTGGTCTGGACAACGCGCGTTTCCTCCGGCACGGCGGCACGGTGTGTTACGTGGGCGACTACGAGCACGACGGCAGGCGGCGGCTGATCGCGACGGCAGCCGATTTCGCCGACGTCGCCGACGCGCTGAACGCGGTGGCCTCGACGGCCGAAGCGGGCTCGGCCGCTTCACTCGTCGTCGACATCTACCTGACCTGGGCCGAGCAGCCGAAGGAAGCCGAGGCCATGGCGACCGTCCTCGGCGAGACGCTCGCGCGGGTGTCACTTCCGGCGACGGTGCGCAGGGTGACCGCCACGGTCGCGGGCAACAGCGGCGCGGCCATGCACCACCACTTCACCTTCCGGCCCTCCAATGAGGACGGAGGCAGGGGGGGCTTCGCGGAGGACCGGCTCATCCGCGGCCTGCACCCGCTGATCGCTCAGCGGTTCGAATTGCGCCGCTGGCGGGACTTCGACCTCACCAGGCTGCCCTCCGCCGACGAGGAGGTCTACCTTTTCCGTTGCGTGGCACCGGAAAACCGGGCCGACGAACGCCTGGTCGCGATGGCACAGGTGAGGGACCTGACGCCGCTGCGGGACGACGAGGGCCGGATCCTCGCCCTGCCCGCCGTCGAGGGCACATTGGACGCCTGCCTCGACGCGATCCGCAAGGTGCAGGCGAAGCGTCCCGCGAAGAAACGGTTCGACACCAACAGGGTGCTGCTCTACGTGTGGCCGCCGAGCGAGCTGACGGTCGACGAGCTGAAGGCCATCGCGCACCGCGTGCTGCCCACCACGGCGGGCGCCGGGCTTGAGGAGGTGCTTTTCCTCGGCAGGCAACGCGACGCCGACACCGGTGAGCTGACCGACATCGCCGTGCGCATCTCCTACACCCACGGTTCGGGGGTGCGGCTGTCCATTGTCGACCCGCCGACGGAGCCGATCGAGCCGCTCGACGACTACGGCCAGAAGGTGCTGCGGGCCCGCAGGCGCGACACGGTCTACCCCTACGAGCTGACCGGGATGCTCGCCGGAGAGGGCGGCACGTTCCAGGAGTACGACCTCGACGACGGGCAACCGGCCTCGCTGGTTCCCGTCGACCGGCCGAAGGGCAGGAACACGGCGGGGATCGTGGCCGGTGTCGTGACGTCGGTGACCGAGCGCTACCCCGAGGGCATGACCAGGGTCGTGCTGCTCGGCGACCCGACGAAGGCGCTCGGCGCCCTGTCGGAACCGGAGTGCGCGAGGGTCATCGCGGCGCTCGACCTCGCGGAACGGCTGCGGGTTCCTGTCGAGTGGTTCGCGCTGTCGGCCGGTGCGCGCATCGCCATGGACTCCGGGACGGAGAACATGGACTGGGTCGCCGCCGCGCTCAAGCGGATCGTTCGGTTCACTCAGGACGGTGGCGAGATCAATGTCGTCGTCGCCGGGATCAACGTCGGCGCCCAGCCCTACTGGAACGCCGAGGCCACGATGCTCATGCACACCAAGGGCATTCTCGTGATGACGCCCGACTCGGCGATGGTGCTCACCGGGAAGCAGTCACTCGACTTCTCCGGCGGCGTTTCAGCCGAGGACAACTTCGGTATCGGCGGTTACGACCGGGTCATGGGGCCGAACGGACAGGCGCAGTACTGGGCGCCTGATCTCGCCGGAGCCAGGAACGTGCTGATGGCCCACTACGATCACGCCTACGTCGCGCCGGGCGAGTCCATGCCGCGCAGGGCGGAGACCGGCGATCCCGCGGGCAGGGACATTTCCTCCTTCCCGCACAACGTCGTCGGCAGTGACTTCACCACCGTCGGCGAGATCTTCTCCCGCGAGGCCAACCCCGACCGGAAGAAGGCCTTCGACATCCGCACCGTCATGCGGGCCGTCGCCGACCAGGACCATCCCGTGCTGGAACGGTGGGCGGGCATGGCCGACGCCGAGACGGCCGTCGTGCAGGACGTGCACCTCGGCGGCTGGCCGGTGTGCCTGCTCGGGATCGAGTCGAGGGCCGTGCCCCGGCGTGGCTTCCCTCCGACCGACGGGCCGGACACCTACACCGGGGGAACCCTGTTCCCGCGCTCATCGAAGAAGGCGGCCAGGGCGATCAACGCGGCAAGCGGCAACCGGCCGCTCGTCGTGCTGGCCAATCTGTCCGGTTTCGACGGTTCGCCCGAGTCGATGCGGAAGCTGCAGCTCGAATACGGCGCCGAGATCGGCAGGGCCATCGTCAACTTCGTCGGCCCCATCGTGTTTTGCGTGATCTCCCGCTACCACGGAGGCGCGTTCGTCGTGTTCTCCAAGGCGCTCAACGAGAACATGACGGTGCTCGCCGTCGACGGTTCCTTCGCGTCGGTGCTCGGCGGCGCGCCCGCCGCGGCGGTCGTCTTCGCCGGTGATGTCAACGCGCGCACGGCGGGCGACGAGCGGGTGAGGGAGCTGGAGGCCCGGCTCGCCGAGGCCGAAGGTGCCGAACGCGCCGCGCTCGGCACCCAGCTCGGCGAGGTGCGCACGGCGGTGCGGGCCGAGAAACTGGGGGAGGTGGCAGCCGAGTTCGACGGTGTGCACAGCATCCGCAGGGCCGTCGAGGTCGGCTCCGTGGACGCGGTGATCCAGGCCGCCGACCTCCGGCCGGAGATCATCGCGGCGATCGAAAGAGGACTGACGGCATGATAGGCGCATGACGAGCACCGCTCCCTCCACCTTCGACGAGCTGGCGGCCCGGCTGCGGGACACGCTGCCCGAGCTGTCGCGGTCACACCGCCTGCTCGCCGAACGGGTCATGGCCGACCCCGAAGGCGTCGCCTTCATGACCGTGTACGACCTGGCCTCCGCCGTCGGCGTCAACGAGGCCACGGTCGTCCGGTTCGCGAGCGCCATCGGGTTCAAGGGTTTTCCCGAGCTGAAGAAACTGTGCAGGGAGAAGCTCAGGGAGCAGGCGCAGCTCCTCCGGCGGTTCGACGTGCTCGAACAACGTGGCGCCGAGGACGGCGGTCTGCCGAGGCGGGCAGCCGAACTCGACTCGGCCAACATCGCGCGTACGTTCGCGAGGATCGATGCCGAGCAGTGGCGGCAGGCGGTCGCGGTGCTGGCCGAGGCGCCGAGGGTGCACGTGCTCGGCCTTCGCAAGTGCCACGCGGTGGCCTATCTGCTGGGCTATCTGCTGCGCATGGTCAGGGAGGACGCCGAGACCATCACCTCGGGTGCGGGGACGCTCACCGACAGCCTGCGCAAGGTCAAGGAAGGCGACGCGTTCGTCGCGATCTCCATCCATCGCTACAGCGCCGACACGGTGCGTGCCGCCGAATGGGCTCGCGCAAGGGGAGCCCGCTGTATCGCGTTGACCGACAACGCGTCCTCACCGCTCGTGCCGCTGGCCGACCAGGTGTTCTTCGTCGACGCGGCGGGGCCCGCTGTGCTGCGGTCGGTCACCGCGTTCACCTCGCTCGTGCAGGCCCTGGTCGCCGAGGTGGCGGCGACGCTGGGCAAGGAGGTCAGGGATACCCTGCTCCACGACGAGCAGTTGTTCGAGGAATTCGCCGTCTACACCGATCCCGAGCGCCGCTGAGATTCACGAGCGCAGCTCGGCGGTCTCGGCCTCCTCGCCCGTGGGACCGTCCTCGCCGACGAGTGCGTTGAGTCGCTTCTCCGCGCGCACCGAGCGGACCGCCGCGGTCAGGCCCGCCGCCCATAGCGCGACGATCGCGACGAGCACCGCGACCGTCAGGGCTGTGCCCGCCCCCGCGCTGCTGAGCAGCGTCTTCGCGTTGGTGAACACGATGAGCCCTCCGGCGGCGGCGCCCAGAATCCGGGGCGGCATCCTGCGCACCAGCCACGCGGCGACCGGTGCGGCCAGCACACCGCCGATCATCAGCCCCGCGACCACCGTGTAGTTCAGGTCGTGCTCGCTGGAGAGCGCGAAGAAGAAGCCGCCGCTCGCGGCGAGCGCGACGATGAACTCGGACGTGTCGACGGAGCCGACGACCTTCCTCGGTTCCAGCCTGCCGGAGGAGAGCAGCGTCGTGGTGGCGACCGGTCCCCAGCCGCCACCGCCGCTGGCGTCGACGAAACCGGCGACGAGACCGAGCGGGCCGAGGAACTTGGCGCCGGGCCGCTTGTGGGTGATGAGTTTGCCCAGCTTGAGAAACGCGAAGCGGATCAGCACGTACAGACCCAGAACCAGGAGGATCGTGGTGATCCACACCGAGGCGGACTCCGTCGGCAGCGACGTGAGGACGTAGGCGCCGAGCACGGCGCCGATGGCGCCGGGGAGCGCGAGGATGCCCACGGTGCGCCAGTCGATGTTGCGGAACCGCCAGTGCGAGACCCCGGAAGCCAGCGACGTGCCCACCTCGGCAAGGTGCACGGCCGCGGAGGCGACGGCGGGGGCCGTGCCCACCGTGACGAGCGTCGTGGTCGCGGTGACCCCGAATGCCATGCCGAGCGAGCCGTCCACGAGCTGGGCCAGAAAACCGGCCAGACCGAACAGCAGCAATGTTTGCATGCGGACCTCTGCTTCGCGCGGGAACAATTTCCTGCGGCGGCAATAGTTCTCGTAGTGCTCGCCCGGGGCCCGATCGTGGCAGAAGTCCACTGGCTGGTCCACCGGCTCCCACATTTTGAATCCCTGGTGGGGACCGTGTTTCCGGTGCCGTGGGCGGGTCGGCGACGCGCTTTTAGTTTCGTTCTGAAAGAAAAAAGAAAAGGGCAGGTAATAAGGCGCCCTGGTCGGCGTGCGTCAATGGGGTGGCCGAGGAAAAAGGGGTTGGAATAAATGACCGGGGGCGGGTGAATTGCGAATATTTCGCACAAATCGCCCCCGGTTCGTCTCCGGTCCGCGCGCCCCTTCTGTCGGCGAAAGTGCTCCGAGTCACACGGGTTCGGGTTGTCGCGGGCGTCGCGCCCGCCGCGAGCCCCCCGCTCAGGACGGCGAGAGCCGCACTCAGGACGGCGAGATCCGCACCCGGGACGGCGAGATCCGCACCCGGGGCATCGAGTTGCCCATTCGGGGCGACGGCGGCCCGAAAAATGCCGCGAGCATTTATCACGGCCGTGATAGTTTCCGGGCGTGGCTCATCTTGATATTGCTTCGGTGGCGTACACGCTCGCGGATGGCCGTCCGCTGTTGCGCGATGTCTCGTTCGGCGTGGGCGAGGGCGAGCGGGTCGCGTTGATCGGCGCGAACGGGGCAGGGAAAAGTACGTTGCTGCGGATTGTCACCGGAGCGCTCTCGCCGGAGTCCGGGGCGGTGACCCGCGAGGGAAGCCTCGGCGTGATGCGCCAATTCATCCCCGGTGGCACGGTGCGCGAATCGCTGTTGTCGGTCGCCCCTCCCGTGATCAGGGAGGCCGCCGCGAAACTCGCCAAGGCCGAAGCCGTGATGGAGGAGCGCGGTACCACGGATTCGCAGCTGGCGTTCGCGTCGGCCGTGGCGTCGTGGGGCGACGCCGGCGGTTACGACATCGAGGTGCTGTGGGATACGTGCACCGTCGCCGCTCTCGGTGTTCCGTTCGATCAGTGCCGCGACCGCGCGCTGTCGACGCTGTCGGGCGGTGAACAGAAACGGCTTGTACTGGAGGCGTTGCTGCGCGGCCCTGATGACCTGCTGTTGCTGGACGAGCCGGACAACTCGCTCGACGTCCCGGGGAAACGCTGGCTTGAGAGACAGCTCCTGGCGACGGGCAAGGGGGTGCTCTACGTCAGCCACGACCGCGAACTTCTCGCGCGTGCCGCGACGTCGATCGTGACTCTCGAACTCGGCGCGGCCGGCAACACGAGCTGGATACACGCGGGCAGTTTCGAGACCTACCACCGGGCACGGGAGCGTCGATTCGAGCGGCTGGACGAGTTGCGCCGCCGCTGGGACGAGGAACACGCGAAGCTGCGCTCCCTCATGTTGATGTACAAGCAGAAAGCCGCCTACAACTCCGATATGGCCTCTCGTTACCGGGCGGCGCGGACTCGGCTCGCCCGGTTCGAGGAGGCGGGACCTCCTGCGGAACAACCGCGTGAACAACAACTCGACATGCGCCTGCGCGGCGGTCGCACCGGCAAGCGGGTGCTGAGCTGTAGCTCGTTGGAACTGACCGATGTGCTTCGCCCGTTCGATTTCGAAGCGTGGTACGGCGACCGGATCGCGGTGCTCGGTTCGAACGGTTCGGGAAAATCGCACTTCCTGCGTCTGCTCGCCGCCGGTGGAACCGATCCGGAGCCGGGGCAGGAACCGGTCACCGATGCGGTGATCGAACCGGTGGCGCACAAGGGTTCGGCGCGGCTGGGGGCACGGGTGCGGCCGGGATGGTTCGCTCAGAATCGCGGCCGTCCCGAGCTCGCGGGGCGGACACTGCTGGAGATTCTGCATCGAGGCGACGAGCATCGGCAGGGACTGCCTCGGGAAGAGGCGTCCAGGGTGCTCGCCCGCTACGAACTGGCGAAGTCCGCCGACCAGCGTTTCGAATCGCTGTCGGGCGGTCAGCAGGCCCGGTTCCAGGTGCTGCTGCTTGAACTCGGCCAGGCGACGATACTGCTGCTGGACGAGCCGACCGACAACCTCGATCTCGTTTCGGCCGAAGCTCTCCAGCAGGCGCTGAGGGCTTACGAGGGCACGGTGCTCGCGGTGACCCATGACCGCTGGTTTGCCCGCGACTTCGAGCGGTTCCTCGTCTTCGGTGCCGAAGGCGACGTCTACGAGTCCCCTGAGCAGGTGTGGGACGAGAAGCGCGCCAGCGGGAAAAGGAACCGATAGGTGCCCGCACGGATCGATCCGGAGAAGCGGCGCCGGGACGTCATCGAGGCGGCGTTTCGTCTTGTCGTCGCCGAAGGGCTCGAAGGTGTATCGCTGCGGAAAGTCGCCGAGGAATCGGGCCTGAACATCGGGTCGGTGCGGCACTACTTCGACGGGCACCTCGACCTGCTTTCCGCCGCGGCCGAGGAAGCGGGCAACCGCATGGGCGGCCGTCTTGCCGGGCATCCGGCCGGGAACCTGCGGGGCCTGCGTGGTGAGGCGGCGCTCGATGCGCTCCAGGCACTGGTCGAATCGGTGCTGCCTGTCGATGACGCCCGCCGTGACGAGGCCATCGTTGTCGTCGAACTCATCATGGCCTCACGGACGATGCCGGTGTTCCGGGCCATGTCCGCGCGGATGGCAGCGGACCTCGCCGCGGTGTTGCGCGAGGCGTTCGGCGCGCTCGATGTGCCCGACCCCGAGTGCGCGGCGGCCCAGGTCGCCGCGGTCATCGGCGGCCTCACCATCGACACGGTCACCCCGCACGGCGGCCTCAGTGTCGAGGCGCTCCGCGCTGTCCTGCGGGCACATCTGCGGACGCTGCTCGCGGCTTCGGATCGGGGCGATGCGGCATGATGTCCGGGTGTGGCGTTCGGAGATCGCGACGATGGCGGCCGAGTACGATCTCGGCCGGGTCGTCCGGGTGCATCGGGAGCACACACCGGCTTTCGTCGCGGCGGCCGTGGCGGGAGCGGCAGCGTTCGCCGCGGCGATCATCGCCGCTTCGGGTGGGGCGGCTCGGGCCGGTGCCGTTGTTTCTGGCCGTTACGATGAGGCGGGGGCGGGCATCGGCGCGCCGTTCCCTACACCGGGAACTCGCATCCGATCGCCGCGTTTCTGGACTACGGCGGCGGTTTCCTCTTTCGCGCCGAAGCGTCGTTTCCGGCAGGGACACCGCTGAAAACCGAACCCGCGGACCTGACCGCGGTACAACTGGTGGCCTGTGCCACCGCCATCGGTCCCGCGTCGGGCACCCCGCTGAGCGAATGCTCGACGTCTTCGAATCTCGTACCGGGCCCGCCCGGAAGCCGGGATGTGCTCACCGAGGTGGACACCGAGGACTTCGGCGCGCGCTCGCTCCATTGTGGACCGGACGATGATTTTCACCGTGGGCGGGCCCTTCTGCGGCCGCTCGCGCCGAGCGCCCCGATGAGGTCGATGGCAAGGCACACGAACAACGCGACGCCCCAGGCATTCCACGGTCCCCATGACGCCACCTCGGGCGTTCCGTTGATCAACCATACGATCAGCCAGATCACGGTCATCGGGTTCTCCAGGTCCGGTCCACTCGCCTCGCTCAGGGCGGGACGGCTCAGCTGCCGTGGTTGCCGTGGTCGTGCTGAGCCGAGGCCGCGGCGACGAGTGCTCTGGCCTTCACCTGCCGTGCCCTGCTGATCAGGTAGACGATCGCGACCACCGCCGCGGCCGTGACGAGGCGGTTCACGTCGACGGCCGGTACCCATTTCACCGTTGATTCCTTGATGAGGTAAGCCCCTGCCGGTTTGGCACCGAGTCCGAAGCCGCCTCCTTCGCCTTCCTGTCCTTTTTCGTCGAAACCGTGTCCCGCTCCGCTACCACCGCCGACCGTCGCGGCGAGAACCACGGTGACGCCGTCCTGGGTCACCGGGTCGGCGTAGACCCTGCGCACTGACACCGCGTCGCGTACCCCGGAGAGCCATTCGTCGACCTTCACGGCGTGTCCTCCTCGTTCCACTCGTTCCCGGGCAGGCCTTGGGTCGAGTGTTTCGCGCTCTCCGGGGTCAGCGAAGGGCCTTTGGTCATCACCGGAACGGTCTGAAATGCCGTAGCGAAAACGCCGTAGCCACGTCCGGACCGGTTCGGTTGCGCGGCCACGGAATCCGGGTTGTTCGGCTCTGGGGCCCAAGGCAAGGGCGTGCGACCCTGCGAGACAGCCTGGGGGCCGGAGGCTGGAGGACGCCGATGGCCGCACCGGCTGGGCACTCGAACGTCTCGGCAGCGCCCGCGCGCGCCGCCCGTGGCCCGTGCTGCTGATCTGGCTCGCCGTGCTGGCGAGGGCCACGGCAGGCAACATCGTGGCCGTGCCGCCTACAGCGACGGCTTCACGCTCTCCGCTACGGAATCGGGACAGGGCAGCGATCTGCAGTCGGGCACGGCGTGACGCGCAGTGCTTACTCCGGTCGAACAGGCGATCGCGGATGTCCGCGAGGCCGGTAGCGTACTCGCTGCGTCCGACCCGTTCGGGCGGGCGGCCGTGTCGCCCAACGGCCGGGTCGCGTTCTCTGCGGTGCGGTTCGCCGCCGACCCGGCCACGATCGATACCGGTACACGAGGCGTGGCGGCGTAGCGGCGACAGTCACGCGAGCGTGGTCAGCGGGCTCGCCGTCACGGCCCGGGTGATCAGTTCGGCGGCGCTGATCATGATGTCGGTGTTCTTCGCGTTCCTGCTCGCCGACAGTGTCGTGATCAAGATGCTGGCACTGGGGCTCGGCGTGAGTGTGCTCATCGACGCGACCCTGATCCGGCTCGTGATCGTGCCGTCCGCGATGTTCCTGCTCGGCAACCGCTGCTGGTGGTTGCCTGCCTGGCTCGACCGAGCGCTTCCGCGTCTGGAGCCGGCGTCCCCGGCGCGTCGACCTGCGCCGTCGTTCGGCGCGGCGTCGGCGTCCCCTTCGCGATCCCATGGCGAAGGGCTTTCCGGGTAGGAATGGCTGCCGGACCCCTGCCCGTGTCGGTTCCGGGGGATCGCGGCCGGCCTGCGGAGTTCGCGCCGTCACGGTAAGTAGTACGGAGCCGGACCGCGACGCAGGCTCTCCGCGCGTGCCTCGATCGATCCAGTGTGCATTAATTAATAATTAATATTGACGTAGTGAGACGTGCGGGCGAGACTGGCAGCCACCACGGACCCGGTGTGCGCACCGGGGACTCAGCGGATCGACGAGGAGAGAACTGATGGGCGCAACGGGGCGTCGTGGCCGCGCGGGCCTGGCGCTGCTGGCGGTCGCACTGCTCGGACTGGTCGCGGGATGCAGCGGCAAGGTCGGCGAGAACGGCCGGTTCGGCGTCGTCTACATGGACGCGCAGGGCTTCTACGCCGGCGTTCGCGTCGGCATGCAGCAGGAAGCCGAATCGCTCGGCCGGTCACCGCAACTGCTCCAGCTCAACGCGCAGGGCGACGCCTCGAAGGAGAGCACCTTCATCGACCAGGTCAGTGCGGCCAAGGTGGACGCCCTGATCCTTTCGCCGGCGTCGGCGACCGCGTCGGTGCCCGCGATCGAACTCGCGCACTCCTCCGGAATCCCGGTCATCTGCTACAACACCTGCATCGCCGAGAACGAGGCACGGCAGTATGTCTCGGCCTACGTACTCGGCGATCCACACCGGTTCGGCGCCCTGCTCGGGGAGCGGGCAGCGGAGTACTTCCGGTCCGTCGGCAACCAGAACCCGAAGATCGCCGTCGTCAACTGCGAGTTCGTCGAGGTCTGCGTCGACCGCAGGAAAGGCTTCGAGCAGGCGCTCAACGAGAAGCTGCCCGGCGCGAAGATCGTCGCCAACCAGGAGGGCGCGACCATCGACGAGGCGGTGGACGTCGCCGAGCGCATCCTGACCGCCCACCCCGACATCGACGCCTTCTACGGCGAGGCCGGTGGAGCCACGATGGGTGCCGTCCGCGCCGTGCAGGCCAGGAACAAGGTCGGCCAGACCGTGGTCTTCGGCAGCGACATGTCCACCGAGGCCGCGCAGGCGCTGGCCGCCGACGACGTGCTCAAGGGTGTCGTCGACATCTCCGGCATCGAGGTGGGCAAGCTCGCGGCGAGGGCCGCGGACCAGGTGCGCACCGGCGAGCTGACCGAGTACACGGTCGTCCCCGCGCCCGTCGACCTTTACGCGACGCCCTCGCAGGGCAAGGACTGGCTGCGCGCGCATCCGGATGGTGTGCCGTGAGCACCGCGCACAGCCAGGACCGAACGCCAGCCAGAGAAGGAGAAGCCGTGTCGGGCGAACCGGCCGTCATCGTGGTCGACGGCGTCACCAAGCACTATCCCGGCGTGCGGGCGCTCACCGACGCGAACCTGACCATCCGGCGAGGCGAGGTCCGCGCGCTGCTTGGCCGCAACGGCGCGGGGAAGTCGACCCTGATCCGGGTACTGTCCGGAGTGGAGCGTCCCGACGCGGGAAGTGTCGCGGTGGCGGGGGAGAAGCTCGCCGGCGGCGGAGTCCGCAGAGCGGCCGAGCTCGGCATCAACACGGTGCACCAGGAACTGAGCCTCGTCGCGGAGTTGAGCGTCGCGGAGAACCTCTACCTCGGCCGCTGGCCCCGGCGCGGCGGTTTCATCGACTACGCGGCCATGCGGTCGGGCGCCGCCGAGGTGTTCGACCGGCTCGGCCTCGACATCGACCCGGATGCCACGATCGGCTCGCTGTCGCTTGCCACCCGGCAGCTCGTGGAGATCTGCCGCGCGGTGCGCGAACAGCCGACCCTGCTGATCCTCGACGAACCCACGAGCGCGCTGGCCGCGGCCGAGGTCGACGTCGTGCTCGGCACCGTCACGCGTATCGCTTCGGCCGGTGTCGCCGTGCTCTACGTCAGCCACCGGCTTGAGGAGATCCGCCGGATCGCGCACAGCGCCACCGTCATGCGTGACGGGCGGGTCGTCGACACCGTGGATGTCGCCGAGGCCGACACGGCGAGCATCGTGTCGCTGATGCTGGGCGATACCAGGAGGGCGGCCGAACGCCCGCCGGAGCGCACCGTCGACCGCACCGCGACCCCGCTGCTGTCCGTGCGCGGGCTGGCCGTTCCGCCCAAGGCGCTCGACGTGTCCTTCGACCTCTATCCCGGCGAGGTACTCGGCCTCGGCGGGCTGATGGGTTCCGGCCGCACCGAGGTGCTGAGGGCGCTCGCGGGGTTCACACCCGTGGCGCGGGGCGAGATCAGCGTCGCGGGGGAACGCATCGCGCACCCGAGCGCCGCCACGATGAAACGGCTCGGCGTGGGTATGACGCCGGAGGACCGCAAGGACGAGGGTGTCGTGCCGCTGCTCGGCGTCGACGAGAACCTCGTACTGTCCAAATTCGACAGTGTGAGCTCGGGGCCGACGGTGCTGCCGGGCAAGGTGCGGCGCGCCGCGGAGAAACTGATCTCCCGGCTCTCCATCGCCACCGCGTCCGCGCGTACCCCCATCGTGAACCTGAGCGGCGGCAACCAGCAGAAGGCCGTGATCGGCCGCTGGCTGCACGCGGGCAGCAGGATCCTGCTGCTCGACGAACCGACCCGTGGTGTCGACGTACAGGCCAAGGCGGAGATCTACCGGCTGGTGCGGGAGCTCGCCGACACCGGAGCGGGGATCGTGTTCGTCTCCGGCGAGCTGGAGGAACTGCCGCTGGTGTGCGACCGGGTGCTGGCCCTGCGGGACGGCCGCGTCGCCGACGAGCTAACCGGGCCAGAGGTGACCACCGATTCCGTGCTCTCCGCCGCGATGGCGGCCTGACAAACGCAAGAGACGACAGGAACGACAATGACCGTTACCCAGACGAAGCCGGAGCGGCGCGGCCGCGGCGGAGGCAGGTTCCTCGCGGGGCGCTCGCTCAACGAGATCGGCCTGATCGCGGCGATCGTGGTGCTCTACGTGGTGCTCGGCAGCACGGCGGCGGGTTTCCTCAGCCTCGACAACCAGCTCGGCATGCTGCGCGACGCCGCGACCGTTGGTATCGCCGCGTGGGGCGTCACGCTGGTGATCATCGCGGGCGAGATCGACATCAGCATCGGTCCCGCCGTCGCGTTCGCCTCCGTGCTGGTCGCCAAGGGCGCGGCGGAATGGGGCCTCGGGATCGGCCTCGCGGTGCTGATCACCCTGGCCGCCGGGGCGGCGTGGGGCGCGCTCGCGGGATGGCTGAGGGCGCGCTTCGAGGTACCGTCGTTCATCGCCACGCTGGGCATCTGGAGCGCTCTCGGCGGGCTCGGGCTCTACCTGACCGACGCGCTTCCCGTGGTACTGCCGGAAAGCGGGCTGTTCGACGTGCTCGGCGGCAGCATCCTCGGCATCCCCACCCCGGCGATCGTCATGGTGGTGCTGTTCTTCGTCTTCGCCTACGTTGCCCGCTACACCGGGTACGGCCGCTCGGTTTACGCCGTCGGTGGCAACGCGCCCGCCGCGCGGATGGCCGGGATCAACCTGTCCAGGGTGCGGGTGATGCTGTTCGCCACCACGGGCCTGCTGTCGGCGATCACGGGTGTGCTGCTGGCCGCACGGCTGGGCTCGGGCAACGGCGGCGCGGCCTCCGGCCTGGAGTTCGACGTCATCGCCGCGGTGGTCATCGGGGGCACCGCGCTCGCGGGCGGTCGCGGGACGATGCTCGGCACGCTGCTCGGCGTCGCGTTCATCACCGTGATCAGCAACGGGCTCGTGCTGCTCGGCGTGAACTCGTTCCTGCAGAACGTCGTGCGCGGCGTGATCATCGTGGTGGCGGTGCTGGTGAACGTCGTGATCACCAAGCGGGCGCGCGCCACGAGGGAAACCTGATGCGAGAGGAGAGGGTCATGCAGGGGGTGTACCTGCCGGGTGACTCGACCGCCGTGCTGCGGGAGCTACCGGTGCCGGAGCCAGGGCCGGGACAGGTGCTCGTCGAGGTCGGCGCATCGGGGATCTGCGGTTCCGATATCGGCTACATCTACCACGAGCACAAGGGACACCGTGGCGTCGAAGGCCCCGCGTACCAGGGTGTGGTCGCCGGGCACGAACCGTCCGGCCGGATCGTCGCCGCGGGCAAGGGCTGTACCCGCTTCGGGGTGGACGACCGGGTGATCGTCTACCACATCGCGGGCTGCGGGCTGTGTGACAACTGCCGTGGCGGGTACTTCATCAGCTGCACATCGCCGGGGCGGCAGTCTTACGGCTGGCAGCGCGACGGCGGGCACGCCAGGTATCTGCTGGCCGAGGAGTCCACGTGTGTTCCGCTCCCCGACGCATTGTCCTATGTGGATGGAGCGCTCATCGCGTGCGGATTCGGCACCGCCTACGAGGGATTACGGCGGATCGGCGTGAACGGGGACGGTGACCTGCTGGTCGTCGGGCTCGGCCCGGTTGGGCTCGCCGCTGGCATGATCGGCAAGGGCATGGGAGCCCGCAAGGTCATCGGCGTCGAGGTATCGCCACAGCGCAGGGAATGGGCGGACTCACTCGGCGTTTTCGACGCGACGGTGGCGCCGGAGGGCGACGCCGAGGCCACGGCGGGGCTCGTCGCCGGCGCGCTCGGCGCACAGGGCGCGGCCACCACCATCGACTGCTCCGGTTCGCGGGCCGGAAGGTCCACCGCCATCGCGGGTGCCGCCGAATGGGGCAGGGTCTCGCTTGTCGGCGAGGGCGGAACCCTGGAGACCGAGGTGTCGGATGCCTTGCTGCACAAGCAACTGACTCTCTACGCGTCGTGGGTGACGTCGCTGACCGCGATGACCGCGCTGGCAGGCAACCTGGCGCGCTGGGGACTGCGCCCCGAGGACGTGGTCAGCGACCGGTTCCCGCTCGCCGAGGCGGACGCCGCCTACCGGCTCGCGGCCGGTGCCAGCAAGGGAAAGGTGGTCCTGCTTCCCTCGGAGTCGCTGTCGTGACCGGCGCACCGTACGTCGAACGCCAGGAAGGGCCGGAGGTGCTGTGGCTGGACAACGGCATCCTGCGGCTCGGCCTCGTTCCCTCGCTCGGCGGCAGGCTGCTGTCGCTGCGGCTGCTGTCCGATCCGGACGGAGGGGAACTGTTGTGGCGTAACGACGAACTGCTCACCGACGATCTGAGACCCCGGAAGGGACACGAACCGAAACCGCACGAGGGTAACCTCGGCGACTGGGTCAATTACGGTGGCGACAAGACCTGGCCCGCGCCGCAGGGCTGGGACGGCCCTGGTGAGTGGGCGGGGCCGCCCGACCCGGTGCTCGATTCCGGGCACTACACCGCCACGGTCGAACAGGACACCGGCATCGACACGGTCGCGGTCACCCTCCGAAGCGGCGACGACCCGCGTACCGGGCTGCGGCTCATCCGCCGGTTCGTCCTTCGCGCGCACCACTGCGGGTACCGGCTGGAGCTCACCGCGCACAACACGAGCGCGCGACCCGTGCGCTGGGCACTGTGGAACGTCACCCAGCTCTCGGCCGAAGGCGGTGCCGGTACGGGCGGGACGGTGGTGGCGGGTCCGCCGCGGGTGACCAGGTTGCTGTCCGGGACCGGATTCCCCGGCTGGACGGAGCTTTCCGGCGACCGGGTGTTCATCCCGCACCAGGACGTCGTCGGCAAACTCGGGTTCCCCTCCGCCACCGGATGGCTTGCTCACCTGGGCGCGGGCGCGACCCTCACCCAGTCCTTCACCGTCGACGCCGGGGCGGAGTATCCGGACGCGGGGTCCCGGGCCGAGGTGTGGCTGGAATGCCCGCTTCCCGAGCCGCTCGCCGAACTGGGCGACCTCGATCCGCCCGCGCGGATCGTGGAGTGCGAGGTGCTCGGGCCGCTGACCACACTCCGGCCCGGCGAGTCGGCCACGCTGACGCTGGACTGCGCCGTCGTACCGGGCACCGCGATGGTGTACGAGGTGACGAGGGCAGGGCACTGGACGCGGCCGGCCACGATCCGGGACGGAACGCTGACCGGGGAGTTCGTCGCCTACCGGGACGGTGTTCTCACGGCGGGCCCCCGCGAGATCGGCGTGCGCGCGGGAGAGCCGGTGCCGCTGCGCGTGCCGGTGTCCGGGGAGCCGGTGCTGGAGCTGATCGACGGTACGGGGGAACGGGTCCCCGCCGGGGCGATACGGGAGGATGGCCGATGACCGGACTGGCAGGGAAGGTCGCCGTCATCACGGGTGCGGCGCGGGGGATCGGTGCCGCGACCGCTCGCCGGTTCGCCGACGACGGTGCCGCCGTCGCGCTGCTCGACATCAGCGACGACGCGCACACGGTGGCCGGAGAGATCACCGAGGAAGGCGGCAGGGCGATCGCGGTGCGCTGCGACGTCGGCGCGGAAGCGGACTGGGCCGAGGCGCTTCGCCGCTGCCACGCCGAACTGGGCAGGGTCGATGTCCTGGTCAGCAATGCCTACACCGTCGATGTGCTTCCCGCGCACGAGACGAGCCTCGCCTCGTGGGAGCGGCAGCTTTCGGTGAACCTCACCGGTACGTTCCTCGGCTTCCGCGCGTGCCTGCCGGATCTTTCCCGCGAAGGCAACGGATCCGTGGTGCTGACCTCGTCGGTGCACGCGCTGTTCGGACTGCCGGGCAGGCCTGCCTACGCCGCGACGAAGGCCGCGCTCACCGGTCTCGCCCGCCAGCTCGCCGTCGAGTACGGCACCGTGCTGCGGGTGAACTCGGTGCTTCCCGGGCCTGTGCTCACCTCGGCCTGGGACGGCATCGGCACCGAGGACCGGCGGCGCAGTGCGGAGGAGACGGCCGTGAAAAGGTTGGGACGACCGGAAGAGGTCGCCGCGGCCATCGCGTTCCTGGCCGGTGCCGACGCGTCGTTCGTAACGGGCGCGGCACTGACCGTGGACGGCGGCTGGAGCGTCCACAAGTCGTCGTCGTGACGACGGGCAGTCGGGAGGAGCGGTTCATGGGTGCCTACAGCGGCCGGGGCGTGCACGGGCAGACGGTGTCGACGCTCGGCGCGCGCGTCGTTTCCGGGGAGATCGCGGAGGGAGACGTGATCGACCTCGGCGCGCTCGGGCAGGACCTGGACGTCAGCATGACCGCGTTGCGTGAGGCCATCAAGGTGCTGGCAGCCAAGGGATTGGTGGAGGCACGGCAGAAACGCGGCACCTACGTGCGTGCCCGTGAACACTGGAACCTTCTTGACGCCGACGTGATCCGCTGGCGCAGCGACGCCGGCGACACCGCCGCCGTGCTGCACGACCTCGCCGAGGTGCGGGCCGTCGTGGAGCCCGCCGCGGCGGCGATGGCCGCGCTGCGCCGCGACGACCGTGACCTCGCCGAGCTGGACGCGGCACTGGCCGAGATGGTCGCGGCAGTCGGCGCGGGCACCGCGGCCGAGGTCGCCGCCGACCTGCGCTGGCACCGCGCGCTGCTGCGGGCCACTCACAACGAGATGCTCGCCAGGATGGACGTGTTCATCGAACCCGCGCTGCGGTTGCGCGACGTCCTCGTGCACACGCACAGCGCCGACGATCCCGTGCCCAGCCACGCCGAGGTGGTCGACGCGGTACGCCGTCGCGCCCCCGACGCCGCCTCGGCCGCCGTCACCGCACTGCTGGACAAGGCGGCCCATGACGTCGCCGGTGTCATCAGCGAGCCCGACAAGAGAAAGACACACAGCGAGTGAAGATCACCTCCGTAGAGACGTTCCTGGTGCCGCCGAGGTGGCTGTTCTGCAGGGTCGCGACCGACGAGGGCATCGTCGGCTGGGGCGAACCCGTCGTCGAGGGCAGGGCGGAGACCGTCCGTGCCGCCGTCGGCGAACTGTCCGACCTGTTGCTGGGCAAGGATCCACGGCGCGTGGAGGACCTGTGGCAGCTGATGACCAAGGCCGCCTTCTACCGGGGTGGGCCCGTGCTCTCCAGCGCCGTCGCCGGGCTGGACCAGGCGCTGTGGGACATCCTCGGCAAGTCGCTCGGGGCGCCCGTGCACCAGCTGCTCGGTGGTGCGGTGCGGGACGAGGTCCGCGTATACGGCTGGATCGGTGGTGACGAACCGGCCGCCGTCGCCGACGCCGCCGCGGCGCAGCTGGCGGAGGGGCTCACGGCCGTGAAGATGAACGCGGCGGGCAAAGTCGGCAGGCTACCCGGCAAGCACGAGGTCGACGGTGTCGTCGCCAGACTCGCCGCCGTGCGCGACGTCCTCGGGGACGAGCGGGATGTCGCCGTCGACTTCCACGGCAGGTTCGGGGTGGCCGCCGCGCGAAGGGTGATTCCCGAACTCGCACCGCTGCATCCGCTGTTCGTCGAGGAACCGGTGCTGCCCGAGTACGCGCACCGGCTCGGCGACGTGGTTTCGGTGAGTCCCGTTCCGGTGGCCTGTGGTGAACGGCTCTACTCGCGCACCGATTTCCTGCCCGCGCTGCAGGCGGGGATCGCGGTCGCGCAACCGGATCTCTCGCACGCGGGCGGCATTTCCGAGGTGCGCCGCATCGGCGCGCTCGCGGAGACCTTCGACGCGCTGCTCGCCCCGCATTGCCCGCTCGGCCCGCTCGCGCTCGCGGCGAGCCTGCAGGTGGCGTTCGCGACACCCAACTTCCTGATCCAGGAACAGAGCATCGGCATCCACTACAACACCGGCGCCGAACTGCTCGACTACGTGCTCGATCGCGCACCGTTCGCCTTCCCCGACGGCGCGATCCGCCGCTGGGACGCTCCGGGACTCGGGGTGGACATCGACGAGAACGCCGTGCGCGAGGCGGACCGCGCCGGGCACAGGTGGCGGCCGCCGGTATGGCGGCACGACGACGGATCGTTCGCGGAATGGTGACCGGAGGCGACATGGATTTGGGCGGACTGCTGGCTGAACACCGGCTGATGGCGATCATCCGGGGCGACGACCCTTCGGCGTGTGAGCGCACCGCCGAGGTGCTCGTGGAGTCCGGTGTCCGGCTGCTGGAGGTATCGCTCACCTCCAGTGACGCGCTGGGCGTACTGGAGCGGATCACCGCGAGCATCGGTTCCGGCGCGCACATCGGCGCTGGCACCGTGCTCACCGCACGCGACGCGCGGGACGCGCGTGAGGCGGGCGCGACCTTCGCGGTCACCCCGGCGCTCGGCGAAGGAGTCGGCACGGCGCTGGAGCTGAACCTGCCGGTGCTTGCGGGCGCGATGACGCCCACCGAGGTGCTCGCCGCGCACCGCGCGGGTGCCACTGCGGTGAAGCTGTTTCCCGCGGGCGAACTCGGTCCCGGCTATCTCAAGGCGCTGCGCGATCCGTTCCCCCGCGTGCCGATGGTGCCGGTCGGCGGCGTCGGTCTGGACGACATGCGTGCCTATCTGGCGGCGGGGGCGCTCGCCGTCGGTGTGGGCAGCCCGCTGGCGGGCGACGCCCCGAACGGCGGCGACCTCGGCGAATTGCGGCGCAGGGCGGCCGAGTTCGTGGCGGTGGCCCGTGGCTGAGGTCGTCACTATCGGCGAGACCATGGTCGCCATGCGGGCGGAAGGCCTGCTGCGGCTGGGAACCACGCTGCGGGCCTCCATCGCGGGCGCGGAATCGACGGTGGCCATCGGGCTGAGCAGGCTCGGCCACTCCACGCGATGGGCGAGCCGGGTCGGGCGGGACGAGCCAGGCGAGCTGGTGCTGCGTACCCTGCGCGCCGAAGGCGTCGATGTGTCCACTGTGGAATACGAAGAAGTGCCGACCGGGCTGATCCTGTTCGAGCAGCGGCTTCCCGATGTCACCAGGGTGCAGTACTACCGCGCGAATTCGGCGGGTTCCCGGCTGACCGCGGCCGACGTGGACGCGGCGTTGACCGGTGAGCCGAGGCTGGTGCACGTCACCGGGATCACTCCGGCGCTGGGGGAAGGACCTCGGGCCGCCGTCGAGGCCGCGATCGATCGGGCCGGGAACCTGGGTGCGACGGTGAGCCTCGACGTCAACTTCCGGTCGCGGCTGTGGAGCGCCGGACGGGCGGCCGAGGTGCTCACCCCGCTGGCTCGCGAGGCGGGCGTCGTGATCGGCTCCGAGGAAGAGCTCGACCTGGTCGGCGGCGTCGAAGGGCTGCTGGCATCGGGAGTCGGCGAGGTGGTGATCAAGCAGGGCGCCGAGGGGGCCTCGGCCCGCACGGCGGGCGGCTCGTGGAGCGCGCCGGGGCATCGCGTCGCCGTGGTGGACTCGGTCGGTGCGGGCGACGCCTTCACCAGCGGCTATCTTTCGGCTCTGCTCGAAGGGCTCGCCGTTCCCGAGCGGCTGGCCCGGGGCAACGCCTGCGGTGCGTTCGCGGTCGCCACCTCCGGTGACTGGGAGGGCCTGCCCACCCGTGCCGAACTCGGGCTGCTGACGATGACCGAAGGGGTGGCGTTGCGATGATGGAGCGTATGACGTGGACGGCGTGGCAGGGGGAGCGGTTCGAACTCGGCGAAGGCGCACGGGTGTTCGACGGCCGGATGTCCGTTGTGGACATTCTGAGTGGGCGATTGTTCGAGCTGCCAGGTGATCACGCCGCCGAACCACGATTGCTGCTGTCGCTGGAGGAACCACTCGGGGCCGTCGCGAAGCTTGCCGGTGGCGGGTGGATCGCCGCCGCGGGCACCGGGATCGCCGTGCTCGGTGCGGACGGTACCGTGCGCTGGCTGGCGCGGCCCGAGGACGGTGCCCCGACTCCGATGCGGATGAACGACGGGGTCGCCGATCCCGGCGGCGGGTTCTGGGCGGGCAGCATGGCCTACGACGGGACCCCTGGCGCGGGCTCGGTGTACCGGGTCGGCACCGACGGGACGGTCCGCCGGGTGCTGGACGGGTTCACCGTGCCCAACGGGCCGGCGTTCACCGCCGACGGGGCGACGATGTACCTGGCCGACAGCGCCAAGGGCGTCATCTACCGGTTCGCGGTGGACCCGGAAAACGGCGAGCCGGGGGAGCGCGAGGTTTTCGCGACGGTCGAGGGTGGCAGCCCGGACGGGATGACCGTCGATGCCGAGGGGTTCCTGTGGTCGGCGATCTGGGGTGGTGGCGAGGTGCGCCGGTACGCGCCGGACGGGAAACCGGCCGGGCGGCTGCCGGTTCCCGTCACACAGCCGACGAGCGTGTGCCTCACCGGTGAGCGGCTGGTCGTCACGTCGGCGGCCGTCGGACTGGCGGAACCAGGCGACCTCGACGGCGCGGTGCTGTCGGCGCCGTGCGCGACGCCGGGTGTTGCCGACCGGGTGGCGTGCATCGCCTGCTGACCCGCTCATTCCGTCCCGAAGGCTTCCCTGTGGTCCTCCACCCATGTGCGGAAGGTGGTGGCGGGCCTGCCGAGGATGCGGGCCACGTCGTCGGTGAGTATGGCGTTGTGGCCCGCGCGAGCCCAGGTCATACCGGTCACGGCGGTCTCGACCGCCGCCGGACTGATTCCCTGGCTCGACATCCGCTGTCCCACCGAGTCGAGTGATACATCCACTGTGGACACCGGTCGGCCGAGCACCGAGCCCAGAATCGCCGCCTGATCGGGAACACTGAGCAGTTCCGGCCCGGTCAGCGTGTGAACTCTTCCTCCGTGACCGGGACCGGTCAGCGCGGCCGCCGCGACGGCGGCGATGTCCCGGGGGTCGATGACCCCCTGCCGTGCCGTCGCGGTCGTGTTGGGGATCGGGTCGCCCGCTTTGATCGCCTCGGCGAACGCGAGGGTGTTGGACGCGAAACTGGACGGCCGCAGCACTGTCCATGCCATACCGCTTTCCCGGACGGCCGCTTCGGCCTCAAGGTGCCAGGCGCCGACGATCTTGCCGCCGATCCGCTCCCCTGAGCCGATCGCGGAGAGCTTGACGATCGTGGTGACGCCCGCGGAGCATGCGGCGTCGAGCAGATTCAGGTCGTGTTTCGGCGTGGCCGACGCCGGTGCGGTCAGCAGGAACACCGCGCGTACTCCCGCGACGGCCGCCGCCAGTGATTCGGGATCGTCGAAATCCGCACCCACGACGTCGAGGCCTGAGTGCGCGGCGAGCACCGAGGGCGTGCGGGTCATGGCCCTGACGGCTTCGCCGTGGGAGATCAGGTGCCGCAGCAGGATGCCGCCGACGGTGCCGGTCGCGCCGGTAACGAGAATCATGGCCACGACGGTGCCACCGGCCGGTGTGCGGCGGCTTGGACGTTTCGGCACACCTGTCGTGACAAATGACGGCTACTGTGGCTGCATGACCGTTGTCGAGCGTGACGTCGAGGTTCCTCCGGAGCTGCGGTCCTGGTTCGACGCGATCCGGATCGCCACCGTCGATCACGGCGAACTCACGGTGGTGGACGAGCCGGACCACGCGACGACGCTGGTGCTGCGCATGGTGCCCGGCCTTCGTGGCGAACTCGTCGTGATGGGGCCGCGCACGCGGGCCGGTTACCACGATGGGCTGCCGGGGCCCGCATGCGTGCGTGCCAGGATCACCACCGGGAAGGTCCGCCAGGTCCTGGGACGCCCGGCGCGC
The DNA here is from genome assembly GCA_040635515.1 of Saccharomonospora sp. NPDC006951. GTDB lineage: Bacteria > Actinomycetota > Actinomycetes > Mycobacteriales > Pseudonocardiaceae > Prauserella_A. The sequence goes on from JBEYHY010000001.1 coordinate 627,071, forward strand.
GAACTGGTCGACCAGGTCGTTCCTCTCACCGCGTTCTGGGGCGACGCGGCCGACCGGCTGGCCGGTGAGTTCGCGGGTCTGCGTCCCGGTGTGGCAGGGAAACAGCTTGCCGATCGACTGGGTGGCGAGCTGCCCTCGATCGTGCGGGCCGATCCGAACCGCGGTCGTCTTGTGCCCGCCGCCGTGGCGATGCTGACCGCGAGCGACGGCACCGGTGTGCGCGGGGTGGCCGAGGCCGCACGGCACCTGCACATCAGCGAGCGTCAGCTGCGCAATGTGTTCCTGGACGATGTGGGCCTCGCACCGAAACAGTTCACCCGCATCGCCAGGGTCCGCAAGGTGCTGTCGCACGCACCGGCCCGGCCGCTGGCCGAGCTCGCGGCCGAGGCTGGCTACTACGACCAGGCACACCTGACGGGCGAGTTCCGCAGGCTGATGGGAGTTTCCCCGGCCGCGTTCCGCAGGGGGCAGCGGCCGTCCGTGGCCACCTGCGGACCGCGAAACCCTCACCGGCACGGCGGCGGGTGAGGTGACCGCCTCAGGCGAACACCTGCCCGGCGGTCGTGGTGGCGTGCCCGGAGGAGTGTGCCAGGCCGTAGTGTTCGCGGAGTGTGCGACCGGTGTAGTGGTCGCGGAACAGTCCTCGCCGCCGGAGTTCGGGAACGACCTGGTCGACGAACTCCGTCAGCCCTGAGGGAAGCAGCGGTGGCATCACGTTGAATCCGTCGGCTGCGTCGTGACGGAACCAGCGCTCGATGTGATCCGCGATGTGTTCCGGTGTTCCGGCCACGACCTGGTGCCCGCGTCCGCCGCCGAGTCTGCGCAGTAGCTCGCGCAGCGTCAGCCGGTCCCGTTCGGCGAGGTCGCGAACCAGCTCGAAGCGGCTCTTGGCACCGTTGATCCGGCTAGCCGGTGGTAGCGGTGGCAGTGGTTCGTCCAGTGCCAGCCCGGTGAGGTCGACGCCGATGAGTTCGGACAACGCGGCGACGGCTCGCTCGGGCACGATGAGTGCGTCGAGCTCACCGGACAGCCGCGTCGCTTCCTCGGTCGTCGATCCCAGTACGGGGACGATGCCCGGTAGTACCTTCACGCTGTCCGGCCGCCGGCCGGCGCGTGCCGTTCTGGCCTTGAGATCACGATAGAAGGCTTGCGCCTCGGTCAGTCGTTGTTGTGCGGTGAATACCGCCTCGGCGTAGCTCGCGGCGAAGTTTCTGCCGTCCTCCGACGAACCCGCCTGTACGCGTAACGGCTGACCCTGTGGACTCCGGATGTGGTTGAGAGGGCCGCGTACGCCGAAGAATCGTCCTTTGTGGCCGATCTCGTGTACTTTGCCGGGGTCGGCGAACCGGCCGGAGGCTTTGTCCGCGAGCACCGCGTCGTTCTCCCACGAGTCCCAGAGCGCGGTGGTGACGTCGACGAACTCGGCGGCCCGCTGATAGCGCTCGGCGTGCTCGGTGTTGCGGTCGCGGCCGAAGTTCTGTGCCGAGCGGTCGCCCGCGGTGGTCACGATGTTCCAGCCCGCCCTGCCGCCGCTGATGTGGTCAAGTGAGGAGAACCAGCGGGCCAGGTTGTAGGGCTCGGAGAACCCGGTCGACGCGGTCGCGATGAGCCCTATCCGGTCGGTGGTCGTGGCGATCGCGGTCAGCAGGGTGATCGGCTCGAAACAGGGCGCGGCCGTGTGAGCGATGTCGCCGGAGACCTGGACGCCGTCGGCGAGAAACACCGAATCGAACGTGCCGCGCTCCGCGATCCGCGCGAGTTCCTGGTAGTGCGCCACGTCGTGCAGCCTGCCCGGATCGGTGCGGGGATGCCGCCACGCCGCCTCGTGGTGGCCGACGCCCATCAGGAACGCGTTGAGGTGTAACTGCTTGCGGGACAACGGAATTCTCCTCGGGTTATTTCCAGCTCGTCAGCCGGCGTTCGATGAAAACCAGAAGCTGGTTGAATCCGACTCCGATGACGGAGATCGTCACGATTCCCGCGTACATGGAGGGGATGGCGAAGTTGTACTGGGAGTCGTTGATCAGGAAGCCGAGCCCTGCCTTGGCTCCGACCATCTCCGCGGCGATCACCACGACGATCGCCGCGGCTCCCGCGAGGCGGAGACCGGTGAAGATCGTCGGAATGGACGCGGGCAGGACGACTTTGCCGAACAAACGCAACGGGGACAGGTTCAGCGATCTGGCGAGCTTGAGCAGCGTCGGGTCCACGTTGCGGACCGCGCTGATGGTGTTGAGCAGGATCGGCCAGGTGCAGGCGTAGATCACGATCGCGATCTTGGACGCCTCGCCGATCCCGAGGATCAGCACGAACACAGGCAGCAGCGCCAGCGCGGCGGTGTTGAGGAACAGTTGCACCAGCGGCGTGAGCAGATCGGAGACGATCTTGTACCAGCCGATCAGCACTCCGAGCGGGATCGCGATGAGCACCGCGATCCCGAAGCCGGACAGCGAACGGGTCAGGCTCGCCTGGATGTGTTCGGTGAGCCGGCCGCTCGCCGCCAGTTCGCCGATCGCGGACAGGACCTCGGAAAACGGTGTGAGGAACGTGGGGTCGATCAGCCCTGCCCTCGGCGCGAACTCCCACAGTGCGAGCAGCAGGAACACCGCCGCCGACTTCGTCAGGAGTCCGAACAGGACGGAACGACGGCGCGGACTCGCGGGTTCCCCGCGGGTTCCGGCGCCGGTCTTGCGTTCCGTGTTGTCTCCGGTGAGTGCGGACGAGGTCATACCGGAACCACTTCCTTCTCCAGTTCCCGGGCGCGGGCGACCTCGTCGTGAAGCAGCGACCACACCTCGTGCCGGTATCCGGCGAACTGCGGTGCCGACCGGATGTCTTCGGCGGCTCCTCGGTCCAGATCGATGTCCACGATGGACTTGATCCGGCCCGGCCGGGAGGTCAGGACGGCCACTCGTTGCCCTAGATAGACCGCTTCCTCGATGCCGTGGGTGATGAACACGATGGTCTTTCCGGTGCGCTGCCAGATCCGGTGCAGTTCGTCCTGAAGCGATTCCCGGGTTTGCGCGTCCAGCGCGGCGAATGGCTCGTCCATCAGCAGCACGGCCGGCTCGTAGGCCAGGCTCCGGGCGATCGCGACGCGTTGTTTCATCCCGCCGGAAAGTTCGTGCGGGTGCCGGTCGGCGAAGGCGAGAAGACCCACCAGGTCGAGGTATTCGCGGGCTCGCCGGGCGCGCTCGCGCCTCGGGATGCCGATGGCTTCGAGGCCGAACTCGACGTTGGCCTGCGCGGTGCGCCATGGCAGCAACGCGTATTGCTGGAAGACGATTCCGCGGTCCACGCCTGGTCCGGTGATCGGTTCGCCGTCGAGCAGGACCCGGCCCGTTGTCGGCGTGGACAGCCCGGCCAGCAGGTCGAGAAGGGTCGACTTGCCGCACCCGCTCGGCCCGACGATGACGGCGAACTCGCCGTCGGCGATGTCCAGGTCGACGGTCTCCAGCGCTGTCAGTCCTTCGCGGTGCCCGGTGACGCCGAAGGTGTGCCCGACGCCGCTGATACTGATCTTCGCGCTCATGCCGTGGAGTCCTTCGCGTAGAAGTTGTATTCGTTGGTGTAGAGGTCTCTGATGTCGATCGCGCCGCTGTCGATGTCGCCGCGCTTGCCGAGCCAGTCGACCCAGAGTTGAAGTTCCTCGTCTCTGATCAGGCCTCCGGTGCCCGCCACGCCGTAGGAGCGCCAGTACTTGAGCGGTTCGGTGTCCTCGTTGCGCCGTCGATCGGTCACGATCCTCGTGAACCGTTCGACGACCTCCTCGTGAGGTGTGCTCTTGCTCCATTCGATGGCCCTGGCCACGCCGGACACGAACGCCGTCACGGTCTCGGTGTTCGCGGCAAGGAAGTCCTTGCGCAGCACATAAGTTCCCGCCGTGAAGTCGCCGAGCAGCTCGAAGTCGCTGAACAGCTTGCGGATTCCGCCGCGTTCGAGTGCTTTCTCCCGCAACACCCCGCCGAGCACGGCGACGTCGATCTGGCCCTGCCGCAACGATTGCTCGGTATTCACCGGTGGCACCACGGTCGGCTCGACCTGATCGCGTTCGACCGGCGACAGTCCGTTGCGTTCCAGATAGATGTCCAGCATTGCCTCGCTGTGCGCGCCGAGGGTGTTCATGCCGACCTTCGTGCCCGGCAGGTCACGCGGGCCGCGGATGGGGCTGTCCTCCAGTACGTAGTAGCCGCCCGCTTCGTCCTTGTCGACGCCGTAGTAGCCCATGACCGCCGTGACCGGCGCTTCTTGCGCGGCCAGTTTGATCACCGCGCCGTTGAACGCGCCCCCGACATCCACCTGTCCTGTTGCCGCGGACTGGATGTCCTGCGGTCCGCTGATGGTGTTTCCTACCCAGTCCAAAGTGACCTCGCCGAGATAGCCCAGATCCGCGGCGAGTTCGGGCGGCGTGACCTGACCGGCCCAGCCTTGGTACCGGATCGTCCGGGTGGTTCTGCCGCTCGCCGCACCACATCCCGTGAGCACCCCCGCCGTGGCGGTGAGCGCGAGTGAGGCGAGCCCCAGGAATCGTCGTCGATTGGTGACAGTCACGAATAAACATCCTTTGCGCACAGGGGTGGAGACCGAGAAGGTTGATTTCTTGGAAAGCGGGGCGCGAAATTTCCGGAACCAGCTCCGGTGCGGCCAGAGTTGCACGCACGCCGGAGAAGAAGCAACGGAGTCCCATGATATGAAAGGGACTTCCGTGCCGAGGTTCCCGGTTTCTGAGACGGATTAGTTTCGTCCCGCGTGAATTATTGCCTTTTTCGCAGACGTGGCCGCAATCTGGGGGAGAGGTCGGTCAAAGGCGAAAAAGACAGGGAGAACCCATGAGTGTTGACGTGCGCGCCGGAACACGAACCGGCATTTCCGTGACCAGGATCGGCGGTGGTATCGGTGCGCGAATCGAAGGGGTCCGGCTCAGCGGCGACCTCGCCGCGACGACGATCTCGGCGATCCGCGCCGCGCTGCTGGCGAACAAGGTGGTTTTCTTCCGCGATCAGCACCACCTCGACGACGCCGGCCAGCAGGCCTTCGGGCGGTTGCTGGGGGAATTGACCCTGCCACATCCGACCGTGCGGAGCGTGGGACAGGAGAACATTCTTCCGATTGACGCCGAGTACGGAAGGGCCAACAGCTGGCACTCCGACGTCACCTTCGTCGATCGCGTCCCCGCGTTCAGCCTGTTGCGTGCCGTCACGATTCCGGAGTACGGCGGTTCCACGGTCTGGGCCAACACCGCCGCGGCCTATGCCGGTCTGCCCGGGGCTCTCAAGGCACTCGCCGAGAAACTGTGGGCCGTGCACACGAATCTCTACGACTACTCGCGGCACGACGGCCAACGCGGGGTCGGCGGCGTCGACGTGAAGGAGAAGTCCTACCGCGACGAGTTCCGCTCCGATGTGTACGAAACGGAGCACCCCGTCGTCCGTGTCCATCCGGAGACGGGCGAGCGGGTCCTGCTGCTCGGCCACTTCGTCAGGCAACTCGTCGGGTTGTCCACCGCCGAGTCCCACGCGCTCTTCTCGCTGCTGCAGGCTCGCGTCACCCGGCTGGAGAACACCGTGCGCTGGCAATGGCGTCCGGGAGATCTGGCGATCTGGGACAACCGCGCGACCCAGCATTACGGGGTGGCCGACTACGACGACCAGCCACGCCGGTTGCACCGGATCACGGTCGCGGGCACGATTCCCGAGAGCGTCGAGGGAGTACGCAGCATCGCCCGTATCGGCGACGCGTCGCACTATTCATCACTGCCCTGAGCCGGGTGGTCCGTGCGGTCAGGAGCCGTCGTTTCGTCGAGGCGCGGCCGTTCCGTTCCACCGGAAGGGGTCGTCTTCCAGTGCGGCGCGGTCCCAGTGTCCGCGGTTCGCGGCGGCTTCGTAGGTCGTGTGGAGGAACTCGGCGACCGCGCGGTCGGGGTCGGCGGCGGCGCGGGCGGTTTCGTAGGGCAACAGGAACTGCTGGAATTCGGTGCTGAAGTACGCGCCGTCGGGGCCGATCGGCTGATCGGCGAACCCTTCGGGTTCGGGATAGGTGTAGGAGTAGAAGGCGCCTTCTTCGCCACCGCCCGGCCAGAATCCACAGCTGGACAGTTCCCTGGAGTAGCCCTCCACCATGACCCAGTCGCCGCAGTTGGGCACTCCGCCCGGGTGCGGCGGAGCGGCCCGCCCCGAGAAGCGGGTGCAGGCGAGGTCCATCCCTCCCCAGAAGAAGTGCACCGGACTGACCTTGCCGACGAAGTGCGAGCGGAACTCGCCGATCACCCGGTTCGCCTGCAGCAGCTGCTTCCAGAACAGGGTGGCCGCCTCGCCGTCGTAGGAGGCGTGGGTGTGGTCGTCGGCGAAGGGGATCGCCGGTTCGACTTCGTTGGGGTACGGCCGGATGGTCGCTTCGATCCCGAGCTGGCCGAGCAGGTCGAGGGTTCGGGCGTAGAACTCGGCGACCGGCATCGGCCGTAGCGGGAGGTTCCGGACACCGCCGCCGCTGTCGCGGATCTCCAGCTGGTGGCTGATGAAGTCGAACTCGATCTCGAAGGCGCCGGAACGGTGCGGGATGGCCGACGTCGTCAACCCGCGCGGGCTGACGTAGAGGGTCACCTGCCACCAGTGGTTGAGCAGGGGAGCGCGGGCCATGCGGATCTTGCCCACGATCTGGGTCCACATGTGCAGCGTGTCGCGGGTGGGGGTCCAGTCCGAGACTCGCAGGCTCGGCCAGCTTGTCGTCATCGGTTCTCACATCCTTGGCTGTGCGGGGAGGGTGATCGTGGTCGGTGACATGGAGTTCAGGCCGGCTCGGAGAGCAGGTCGCGGACCATCGGAATGACCATGGTGCCGTAGAGCTCGACGGCCCGCAGGCGGGCGCTGCTCGATTGCGAGCCGCTGGTGTAGACCAGATCGAACCGGCCGGCACCGAGTGTGCGCACGGTGCGGGCGATCTTGCGGGCAACGGTGTCAGGGGAGCCGACGTACAGCGAGCCGTGTTCGAGATCGGCGGCGTATTCCTCCTGGCGTAACGGTGGCCAGCCGCGCTGGGCGCCGATGCGGTCGCGGATGACCTTGTAGCGCGGGTAGTGGTGTCGCCTGGCTTCGTCGTCGGTGTCGGCGATGAAGCCGGGTGAGTGCACGCCGATCGGCCATGTGGTGGTGGAGAATTGGCCGGTGACACGGTGATAAAGCTCGACGAGCGGGGCGAATCGTGCGGGCGGGCCGGGTCGGGCGCCCGGAATCGGTCTTGGGGTACACGTCGGCGTGTTCGGGCGGGGCGCGCACGGTGCCGGTCCAGGTGACCGGCTTCTCGTCGAGGAGCCGGACGAACAGGTCGAGCTTTTCCTCGAAGAGCGCGTCGTAGTCGGCGAGGTCGTAGCCGAACAGGGGGAACGACTCGGTGAACGAGCCGCGGGCGGCCTCGGTGACGACCTGGCGGATCGCCTCGGCGTGGGACACCGGGGTACCGGAATCGTCTTCGGGTATGTCGCCGAAGGTGCCGAGGCCGAGCACGAGGTCGTTCATCGGGTTGCTCCAGTGGGCACTGAGTTGCCGCATTTTTGTTGACGCGTCCACAGTTACCCGTATTTAGATGACGTGTCAACATCTCTGATACGCTCGGTGAATGGGTGAGACGCGCTGGCTCGACGAGCGGGAGGCACGTGCGTGGCGCGGGCTGATCGGAGTGCAGCAGCGGCTGACCGCGGTGCTGGAGCGGGAGCTGGTCCAGGATGTGGGGCTGTCGGGCGCGGAGTACACCCTGTTGGTGCCGCTGTCGGAGGCGCCGGGCGGGGTGTTGCGCGCGCGGGATCTCGGCCGGCTCGTCGGCTGGGAGCGTAGCCGGGTTTCCCATCAGGTGACCAGGATGGAGAAGCGCGGACTGGTCGCCCGCGAGGAGTGCGGCGAGGACGCGCGCGGGTCGATGGTGCGGCTCACCGATGCCGGGCGGACGTCCATTGTCGCCGCCGCTCCCGCGCACGTCGCCGCCGTCCGGCGGCACTTCGTCGGCGTGCTCACCGCCGCCGAACTCGATCTCGTCGGAACCGCGTTCGAACGGGTCCTCGACCGGCTCCCCGACATCGACGGCTGACCGGTCCGCCGATTCCTCGGCAAGGGATCGCGGGTTTCAGTACCGCACGACGGCTTTCACGACGAGCTCCGCGGAGCACGAATCGTCATCGATTCGTTCGGCTCGGAAGGTGAGCGACGATTTGCCAGGGGGCACGTCCAGTTGTTGCTCCTGCTGCTCGGAACCAGCCACGCCCTCGCCAAGGGCCTCGCTGTCGGCGAGAAGCTGCCATCGCACCTGTGGCCTGCCCGAACAGCCGGTAACCACGATGTCCAGATCCGCCGTGCCCGCCTCATCGGCCGCGCGGTTCGGGAGGTTGTCCTGTGCCTGGATCTTCTGTCCCGGCGCGCCGAGGGACCAATGGTTCGAACATCTGCTGGAACCCGCGACCGGTGCTCCGCCGGAACCCGCGTATTCGCATTCCTGCCGCGCCGCGTCACCGACGGTGAATCGCATGTCCTTGGGGAAGGAAGTAATCCGCGGTAGAAGCAGGCCTGTCGCCACTCCAGCCGCCGGAATGGCGAATATCAATCCGGCCACGACGAGCTTGTGGCGTGCTTTCTTGCGAAGGGCTTCCCTGGTGGTCGCCGACTCGGATTCGTATGCCGCCAGAATGTCCGGTCTGTCCAGGGAGATCGCCAACGCCCGCACAAAGGGCAACGCCATATCCAGCGTCGCCTTCATCCGGGAAGCGTTCGACGCTTGCACGGTCATGAAGACACCGAACAGCGTGCCTGCTATCGCCGCCAGCCAAGAAGCCAGTTCCAGCCAGTTCGTCCAGTGCGACATGTCCGCCATCGCTTTGCAGTTGCGGGAAAATACGGGCGAGCATAGTCGAACGTGACCGGTCGGCTGGTGCGGTTGTCCGCGCGGGCCTCGATGTCATCTCCGGCGGGAGGGTCGGGTCAACGGCGCACCCGATAGCTCAGGTGAAGTACCCGGTTGCCTTGTATCACCACGTCGGGGTCCTCAAGCAGGTGCTGAGCGTCGACCGATCCGAAGTAGCGCTTGCCGGACCCGAACACGACGGGTACGACGTCCATGCGCACCTCGTCGATCAGGCCCGCGGCAAGCACCTGGCCACCGACGTCGCCCGCGGCGACCTCGACGATGCGGTCTCCCGCGAGCTCCTGCGCCTTGGCCATGGCCGCCTTGACGCCGTCGACGAAGTGAAACGGCGCCTCGGGGTCCCAGCCCTCGGGTTGCGGCCGGTGCGTCACGACGACCACGTGGTCGACCCCGCCGGGAGGCTTCGCGTTCCAGCCGTTCGTCAGGTCGAAGACGTGGCGGCCGACGACTGTCGCCCCGATCCGGTCCCAGTACGGCCGGGTGTGGTCGTAGGAGGTCCGCGACACCTTCAGCTCGCCGCTCTCGTCCAGCGGGACGTCACCGTTGGACAACCAGTCGAACAGTGGTCCGGGCTGGTCGTTGTCGTCCGCGACGAAGCCGTCCACCGACACGACGTTGTACATGACCACCTTGCCCATGGGGTTCTCCTTTGCTGTGGGTGCCCCCGAAATTAGCGTGTCGTGAGCTGTCGCTCTTGTAAGAAATCAATCGGCGGGCAGCGGCCAGCTGTCGAGTGCGTGGCCGGGATGTTCGCGCAGGAACCGCCGCCGGATCTCGAGGTACCGCGTCGGCGTGAGCCCGGTGAACGCCCGGAACTCGTGGCCGAAGTGGGCTTGGTCGAAGTAGCCCGCGCCACCGGCGAGGTCGCCCCAGTCGATCGGTCCGGCGGGGTCGATCGCGAACACGGTCGCGGCGAAGCGGTAGGTGCGGGCCAGTCGCTTCGGCGTGACGCCGATGAGCTCCTTGAACCGCTGTGCCAGATGAGTGCTGCTGACACCGGCCGCCACGCTCAGGTCGCCGATCGCGACCGCCCCGCTTGCCGCCGCGAGGAGGCTGCTCGTATGGCGGACCAGCTCCAGGCCTGCCGTCTCGCGCAGCCGCCGCATCAGCTGTTCTTCGAGCAGCGTCAGCATCTCGTGCGGTTCATCGGCCGTGGCCAGCCGGTCTCGCAGCTCGGCGGCGGCCGGACGGCCCCACACCTGCTCGATCGTCACCGGCCGGTCCCGCAGTTCGGCCGCGGGCATCGGCAGGAACGCGGCCGGCCCCCACGGCTTGAAGTGCACGCCGACGGACCGGGTCCGGGGTGGGTAACCGAATTCCAGCGCGCGGGTGGGCGTGGAGACCACGCAGCCGTCGGCGTACTCGGCCGTCTCGATCTCGGTCCCCGCGCGGATGCGAAACGGCGCCCCGAGGTTGACGATGAGGAATGCCGACGGCATCGGCGGCAGCATCAGCCGGGCGTACGGCGGCGCACCCTCAAGGTAGTAAAGGTCGTCGATCAGCCCATCCAGCGGCGGTCGCGGCACTCTGGACACGTAATCCACACCCACAGCATCGCCGACACCCCGCCGTTGTCGCGAGCCGGCCGCGCACCGGGCCCCATGAGGTCGCGATGGTGAATACCGTGTCGGTCGTGACCCCGGAGACTGGTGCGGCCAGCCGTACCGATCGAATGCGCGGCGCCGTCGCGGGCGACCAGTATCTTGTCGCTGCTCTGGCGGTGTTCGCCGCTCGTGTGCGGGCCGCCGGTGACGGTCCTGTGGCGGATGTCGGCTGCGGCCCCGGCCATGTCACCGCCCGCATGAGCTGGGTATCGGCGCCTTCGGTATCGATCTTTCTCCAGGGATGATCGACGTGGCCCGGCGTGACTACCCCGGTTTGCGGTTCGAGGTGGGGTCGATGACCGACCTGCGCTTGGATGACGCTTCGGTCGCCGGGCTGCTTGCCTGGTGGTGGTTGATACATATACCCGATGACGAGGTGCAGGCCGTCTTCGATCACTTTCGCCGGGTGTTGCGTCCGGGCGGGGTGTTGCAGCTCGGGTTTCATGTTGGTGACACGTCGCGGTTGAAGATCGAGGGTTATGGAGGACCGGTGCCGCCGGGAAGCGGACCGTGGTAGCAAGCGTCCAAGATGGAAAAGGATCGGTGGAGCCGTGAAAGACGTCGGTTCGGAAGATGGAGTGGTTTGGTTTCTGGAGGTTTTTCGTGAGTCGGACGAACTTCTCGACTGGAGGGTTTCCCTGGAGGACGCGTCGCGGGTTTCGCTTGGTGAAGCGGTTGGGATTGATATGTCGGGCCCTGGTAGTTATGAATTGTCGGCCCGGCAGGCCGCGGTTGTTTTGGAGAGATTCCATCGGGGTGTGGCGAGAGACTTTGAGCTGGATGGACAGAAGTGCTCTTTCTTTGTGGCGGACTATGCCAAGACCTGATCAGCTCACGACGACAGGTGACCGCGGAGCCTGATCCGGGCACCCAGATGGACGGCACCGCCTGGGAGAAAACCCGAATCGGGGATGTGGCTCTGTTTCCGCCGGGTCGGCGAATGGCGTTGCGACTGATCGGTCAGGCCCGTGCCGCGACGATTCTCTCGGCGAGTCGCCGAAAACACCGTTTGCCACCGGTCGAGTCGTATTTCACCTGGGGCGGCTGGCTCACTCGGCTCTGAGCTCCCGACGAACCGGGCCACGGCAGAAGTGAGCGTCCGGAATGCGGATCTCGATGTCCTGGACGGGGGACTCGCGGCACGGCAGCTCAGGCAGATCGTGTTCACCGTGCTGACGAGCTGAGCGCGCTGCGGATTCGCGGTCCGGCCTCGACAATCGAGGCAGCGCCGGAGGGACCGCGCGCGATGGGAGGAACCCGATGGCAAAGGGGTCGGTCGCCGACCAGTTCGTCGAGGTGCTGGTACAGGCGGGAGTGTCGCGGATCTACGGCGTCGTCGGCGACAGCCTCAATCCGGTCGTCGACGCGATCAGGCGGACACCGGGCATCGATTGGGTACACGTGCGCAACGAGGAGGCGGGCGCGTTCGCGGCCGCCGCGGAAGCACAGCTCACCGGAAGGCTGGCCGTCTGCGCGGGCTCGTGCGGACCTGGCAATACCCATCTCGTGCAGGGACTCTACGACGCGCATCGCACGGGTGCCCCCGTGCTCGCGCTGGCTTCCCACATTCCCTCGAACCAGATCGGCACCGGGTTCTTCCAGGAGACCCACCCCGAGCGCCTGTTCCTCGACTGCAGTGGGTACTGCGAGGTGATCGGCCGGCCCGGGCAGCTGCCCAGGATTCAGCGCATCGCGATCCAGCACGCGCTGTCCAGAGGCGAGGTGTCGGTGCTCGTGCTGCCCGGCGATGTCGCCCACATGGATGCCGAGGAGCCGACGGGCACGAGCCTGTTCGTCACCGAATCGGCGACACTGACACCGGCGGCGGCGCAGGTGGACCGGCTGGCCTCGATGCTCAACGAGGCGGAGACGGTGACCCTGTTCTGCGGCGCGGGTGTTGCCGACGCGCATGCCGAGGTCATGGAGCTGGCCGGGATCCTCAAAGCGCCCGTTGGCCATTCCCTGCGAGGCAAGGAATGGATCCAGTTCGACAATCCCTACGACGTCGGAATGAGCGGCCTGCTCGGCTACGGCGCGTGCTATGACGCCATGCGCAAGGCCGATCTGCTGCTGTTGCTCGGTACCGACTTTCCCTACGACAGCTTCCTCCCCGGCGCGCGCACGGTGCAGGTCGACCACGACGCGACGAAACTGGGCAGGCGCACCCCATTGCGGCTCGGGGTCCACGGTGACGTTCGCGAGACCATCAGGGCGGTGCTCGGCTCGTTGCGGGAGAAGACCGATCGCCGGTTTCTCGACGAGATGCTGCGGGATCACTGCCGCTCACTGGAAAACGTCGTCGACGCGTACACGCGCGACGTCGAGCGGCATGTGCCCATTCATCCCGAATACGTCGCCGACGTCCTCGACGACCTCGCCGCCGACGACGCGGTGTTCACTGTGGACACCGGGATGTGCAATGTGTGGGCTGCGCGTTACGTGACACCCAACGGGCGCAGGAGAGTTATCGGTTCCTTCCTGCACGGCTCCATGGCCAATGCGTTGCCGCACGCGATCGGAGCCCAGTTCGCCTACCCGGGCAGGCAGGTGATCTCGATGTCCGGCGACGGCGGGCTTGGCATGCTGCTCGGCGAACTGCTCACCGTGAAGCTGCACGACCTGCCGGTCAAGATCGTGACCTTCAACAATTCGTCACTCGGCATGGTGAAGCTGGAAATGCTGGTGGACGGCTTGCCTGACTACCAGACCGACCACGCCGCCGTCGATTTCGCCGCCGTCGCCGCGGGTGCGGGGATCCACAGTGTCCGGGTCACCGACCCCGCCGCCGTGCGGGACGTGCTCGCCGAGGCACTGGCCCATCCAGGACCCGCCCTCGTCGACGTGGTGACCGACCCGAACGCGCTGTCGATGCCGCCGAGGATCACGGCCGCACAGGTGCGGGGATTCGCGCTGGCCGCAAGCAAGGTCGTGCTCACCGGCGGGGTCGGCAAGATGGTCGATCTTGCTCGCTCGAACCTGCGCAACGTGCCCCGGCCTTGACACCTCACCCGCCGTTGCCGCCCTGGAACAGCAGGGCGGCGACGGCGCGGAACAACTCGTCCGGCTCCGTGGCGGCCGACCTGCCGAGAACGGCGGCCGAGAGCGCGTCGAGATTGCGAGCGTTCCAGAGGGTGGCGAATCCGTGCGCGATCGACCAGGCGGCCACAGTGGACAGTGCCGGATCGGGACCCCTGCGGTGTTCGGGAAGTGTCGTGAGGCCCTCGCGCAGTAGTCCCGCCGTACGGGCCTTCGCGGCGATGAGGCCGGGGTCGTCCTCCCGATGGAGGTCGGCGCGGAACATGACGGCGAAATGCGCGGGGTATCGCCTCGCGAAGCGCACGTAGCGCACTCCCAGTTCCGCGAAGTCCGGTTCGCCTGATTCCGCTGTCTCGTTCAGTGCCTCCGCGAGCGACGCCGCCAGCAGCTCGTTGCCCTCGATGGCGAGCGCGGTCAGCAGGCCCGTCTTGTCGCCGAAGTGATGGGCGGGGGCCGCGTGCGACACACCCGCGACGCGCGCGAGTTCGCGGAGGCTGAGCGAGGCCGGTCCGGTTGTCGTGATCACGTCGGCCGCGGCGTCCAGTATGACCCTGCGCAGGTCGCCGTGGTGGTAGCGAGCGGACATGCCGACGATCCTACGGCCGATCTTGTCGTTGACAAGTTTGGGTTGCTGGTCCAATCTTGTCGGTGACAAGATTGGATGGTCAGGCGGATGAACAGCGAACTCGTCAGGAACATGTGGCGACTGCTCGAACCGGTGCACGCGGTGCTCTACTACGCGCCGGAAGTGACGGAGCAGGCCGGGAAGCTGGGCTTCGCCATCGATCAGCGATGGCCGAGCTACTTTCCGCTGCGGGTCGCGCCGCTCGGTGAGGCGGGGCCCGCGCTCACGAGCGCCGTGATGTACAGCTTCAGTCCGGCGATGATCCGCGAGCACATACCCCGAGCGTGGCGGGAGGCCTCCGCGCGGGACGTACTGCGAGCCCGGGAACGGGGGGTCGACGCGGCGTTGCGGATGCTGCTCGGTGACCGGATCGACGGTCCGGATCTCGTCGAGGCCGCCCGGCTCGCCCGTGCCGCGGCGGAGGCGGCCGACGTCTCCGGCTGCCCGCTCGCCGCCGCCAATGCGGATCTGCCGTGGCCGGAGGCGCCACACCTGGTGCTCTGGCAAGCGGCGACCGTGCTGCGGGAACACCGCGGCGACGGGCATATCACGGCATTGCGCGCGCACGGACTCGATCCCGCGGAGGCGCTGGTGTCGTTCGCGGCGGTGGGAGCCGCGCCGGAGGAAGTGTTCGGCAGCAGGGGATGGACGTGCGAGGAATGGCTGGCCGCCAGGAAAAGGCTGGCCGAGCGGGGGTGGGTCGGCGAAGCGGGCGAGGCGACCGAGCGAGGCAGAGAGGGCAGGGCGGAGGTCGAGCACGACACCGACGTGCTCGCCGGGCAGCCGTGGCGGGCGCTCGGGACCGAGGGCGCCGGAAGGCTGGCGGAACTCGTCATGCCGATCACGATGGCCGTCGTC
The DNA here is from genome assembly GCA_040635515.1 of Saccharomonospora sp. NPDC006951. Taxonomy (GTDB): domain Bacteria; phylum Actinomycetota; class Actinomycetes; order Mycobacteriales; family Pseudonocardiaceae; genus Prauserella_A. Next base: position 642,098 of record JBEYHY010000001.1, read on the forward strand.
GGGTCGGGGATGCTGCCGTCGGCCAGCACGCTGGGATTGGGCACCGGAAGCCCCGCTCCCGCCTGAATTGCCGAGTTCTGCACCCAGGACGGCGAGATCCGCGTTCAGGAGCACGAGATCCGCACCGAGGACAGCGAGATCTGCGCTGGTGCAGGCGAGATCCGCACCCAGGACGGCGAGATCCGCGGTGACGGTGACGGTTCGCGTTGGCGGAGTGAACGGTGCCGTACGCGCCGACAGTTGGAGTGACCGTGGCTCCCGGCGGGCCGTACCTCGCCCGAGAGCGGCCGGTCTCGCGAACGCGGATCTCGCTCACCCCACCGCGGAACTCGCGCACCCGAATGCGGAACTCGCGGTCCCCGGCGCGGATCTCGCGTGCCTGGGCGGGGGACTCGCGGAGGCTGCCGCCACGCCGATGAGCGTTAGGCGGCGGTCTTGGTGGCGGCAGCGGAAACCAGCGCGGCACCGGCGGCTGTCAGGACGGCGGGAACCCGCTGCCCTGCCAACCCGGGCCGGCCGGGACGCAGCAGACCGTCATGCGCGAGCGCGTGCGCGGCGAACTGATCGCAGCACGGCATCCCGTCGATGAACAGGTCGGGCTCCGCGCTCTGGGAAAGCTGGCCCCTTCCATCGGCCACGGCTCGCAGCATCGCGAGCGAGCGATGGGTCAGTGGCCTCGGCTGTCCGCTCGTGGCCGCCGGTGTGCTCGACGCGGTCTTGTTCCCGTTCATCGTTGTCCCCTGACGTGTGTGTCCTACCCCTATGTCGAACTCACTGCCGTGTTGTCGACACCCGGGGTGGGACTCGCCGCATCGCGTCGCAGTTCCCGTGCCGTCACGTCGAGTCGCGGGAACTGAAGCTCTCGATACCGTCGAGGACGCGCCGCAGGCCGTATCGCAGGTCGGCATCCAGCTCCTCGTCCGCTTCATCAGCCGGGGTGAAGATGCCTTCGCTGATCAGCGCCGACAGCTGGGGAAACCGTTGCGGGTCGACGAATTCGCGCAGCGTGGCCTCGTAGCTGTTCGCGGCCTCGGCCACACTGACGCCCCGGCTGGCGCGGGAACTCGCGACACCGACCGCGATCTCCGCGAGGCCACGAACGGCGCCGAGCAGGAACAGCGTCGCGGAGATCAGGTCGCTTCCGGTGACACCCGCCCTGGACAGCGGGCCGATCGCGGCCTCCAACCAGGCGAGGTTGTTCGGCCCTGCCGGAGGCGCGGTGATGTTTGCCTTGGTCAGCCAGGGGTGGTCCATGTAGGTCTGCCAGATGCCTTGGGTCCACGCTTCGAGTTCGCCTCGCCAGTCGTCGGGTGACCCCGCGTAGGGCGCGGGCTTGCCCACGGCAGTGTCGGTCATGACTTCGATGAGCGCGTCCTTGCTCGGCACGTACCGGTACAGCGACATGGTCGTGTACCCGAGCGTGGAGGCGAGTCGCTGCATGGACACCGCCTCGATCCCTTCCGCGTCCGCTATTTCGATGGCGGTCCTGGTGATGTGGTCGAGGCTCAGCTTCGGTTTCGGCCCGCGTCCTGAGCGCTGAGTGCCGCTCCAGAGCAGGTCGAGTCGGGCCCGTGCGTCGTTGTCTTCCGGCATCTGCCGCCCATCGTTTGTCGTGCGTGCTTGACGACCATCCTAAAACTGTGTATCACTTACACCGAAGTGTACGACATATACAGTTAATGGAGGGGGCGAGATGAGAGACGGGCCTGCCATCGAGGTACGTGATCTGCGCAAGTCCTATGGCGATCACGATGTGCTCAAGGGGCTCGACCTGGAGGTTCGGCGGGGGACCATGCTGGCCCTGCTGGGACCGAACGGCGCGGGGAAGACCACGGCGGTGCGCATACTCAGCACCCTGCTCGACTTTGATTCAGGCGTCGCGAAGGTCGCCGGGTACGACGTCGCCGCCGAGGGGAGGGCGGTCCGCCGCGCGATCGGGCTGACCGGTCAGCAGACCGCGGTTGACGGTCTGCTGACCGGCAGGGAGAACCTGGTCATGATGGGCAAGCTGCAGCGGCTACGCGGAAACGCGCCCCGCAGGGCGGCCGAGCTGCTCGATCAGTTCGACCTCAGGGACGCGGCCGATCGTCAGGTCAAGACCTATTCGGGCGGCATGCGGCGACGGCTCGACCTCGCCATCAGCCTGCTCACGTCGCCGTCGGTGCTGTTTCTCGACGAACCGACGACCGGTCTCGATCCGCGGAGTCGCACCCAGGTATGGGCGACGGTGCGCGAACTCCTTTCCGGAGGAGTGACCGTGTTGCTGACCACCCAGTACCTGGAGGAGGCCGACCAGCTCGCCGACCGGGTGGCCGTCGTCGATGGCGGGCATGTCGTGGCCGAAGGTACTCCCGCCGAGCTCAAGCACCAGGTCGGTGCCGAGCGGCTGGTACTGACTTTCGGTGGATCCGACGTGGTGGCGGTCGCGGCTGACGTTCTCGCGGAGGACAGCCCGAACCGCGAGGACAGGACGGTCAGTGTTCCCGTCGCACACGCAAAGGATGTGCGCAGGATTCTGGGCAGGCTCGCCGATGTCGGCATCGAGCCGGACGACCTCACCGTCGACAAGCCCACTTTGGACGATGTCTTCCTGACGCTCACCGGAACCCACCTGGGAGGCAAGTGATGAGCACGATCGAACTGTCCGCGAAGCGGGGTTCCTCCGAGTGGGCAGGCGCGGCGGGCAACGCGAGGGTGCTGATCGCCCGCAGTCTGCGGCACATCCTGCGTAGCCCGGAACAGCTGATGCTGATGCTGTTCCTGCCGATCATGATGCTGCTGATGTTCCGCTACCTCTTCGGCGGCGCGATCAACACCGGTGATGTCACCTACGTCAACTACGTGGTGGCCGGGATCATCGCCGTGAGTGTCACGTTCAACTCGACCGTCGCCAGCGTCGCGGCGGCCACGGACATGTCCGAAGGCATCGTGGAACGGTTCCGTTCCATGCCGATGCTCAGCTCCACCGTCCTCATCGGACACGTCGCGGCTTCGGTGGTGCGCAACATGGTCTCGATCGCGGTGATGATCGGCGTCGGTTTCCTCGTCGGTTTCCGTCCGGTCGCGGGAGTCGGTGCCTGGCTCGCGGCGATCGGACTGCTGGTGCTCTTCGCCGTCGCGATCTCGTGGATCGCGGTATTGCTGGGAGTGCTCGCCAAAACGCCGGAGGGGGCAAGCGGTCTGTCGATGCCGCTCGTGTTCATCCCCTACGTCGGCAGCGCTTTCGTGCCGCCGAGTACCATGCCGGACGGGTTGCGGCAGTTCGCCGAGAACCAGCCGGTGAGCCTCGTCGTCGATTCGGTGCGCGCATTGCTGATGGACCTGCCGCTGGGCAACACGGCGTGGCTCGCGGTGGTGTGGTGGGTCGCCATTCTCGCGGTCGTCGTCCCGGTCGCGGGCAGGGTCTTCCGGGCCAGGTCGGCGAGCCCCGCGGCATGACCTGACACGAAAAGTCAGTTGTGTATTCAGGTCGGAAACTGGCCGGATGGCTTCATACGCTGGTCCTCACCAGCACGGGTTCCAGTGACGACGGAGAGGACATCACGATGACGACGACCGAGGCCAGCCAGCAGACCGGGTTGACCGGCGAGTACGCCGACCTGCACGAGCAACTGGCGCACCAGCGGCACTTTCTCCGGTTCACCACCCGCGACCTCACGGACGAGCAAGCCGGTCTGCGGACGACCGCGAGCGAACTGTGTCTCGGCGGCCTGATCAAGCATGTGACGGCGGTCGAACGGGTGTGGGTCGCCTTCGCGCGTGGTGACCACGGGGCCATGGAGTGGGACCCGGAGGACACGACGGCGATGGCGGAGCGCGACGCCGAGTTCCGCATGCTGCCGGGGGAAACGCTGGCCGAGGTGATTGGGGCGTACGAGGCGGTGGCGGCGGACACCGACGAGCTGCTGGCCTCCCGCCCCGATCTCGACGAGGCTCACCCGCTGCCAGAGGCACCGTGGTTCGAGAAGGGCAAAGCTTGGTCGACGAGGCGGGTTCTGCTGCATATCGCGGCGGAGACCGCGCAGCACGCCGGGCATGCCGACATCATCAGGGAAGCGCTCGACGGGGCGAAGAGCATGGGCTGAGACCGGTCCGGTCTACTCGCCCGAGGGGACGAGCGGGTAGACCGGTGGCCCGGTGCTGGCGTCGATGACGAACACGGCGGCGCCGCCGAGTGCGGCGGCCAGGGCCAGCGCCGCGATGACCAGGCCGAGCCGGGCGAGTGGGGCGAGTGCCGGTGCGCGGCGGATCGCCAGCAGGCCGACGATGATGGACACCGTTCCCAGCGGCAGCACCAGGAACCACAGTGCGCCGAGCACGAGCCCGAAGACGACCGCGATCCAGTTGTAGGGTTGTGCATCCCGGAATCCGGGGAGCACGAGGAGCCAGGCGGCCCAGGTCGACACCGCGAGAACGAGGCCGATCGAGCCGGTGACCAATGAGGCGACGACGAGGCCCGTTTTCGGCCTTGCGGGGATGCGGTCGGCGGGGGACCGGTCCGTGGCGTCCCGCGTGGCGGCGTCGGGGAACGCGGCGTGGTGCATCGCGGTGTGGCCGGGGCCCGTGGGGCCAGGGTCGCCGTAGTCGCGGGCGTCGCCGGGCCTGGCGGTGCCGGGGCTGCCGGGATCGCGGGGGTCGCCTGGGTTGCGGGGGTCGCCTGGGCTGCCGGGCTGGGGGTCGGTGAGGCCGGGGTCGCGGTTGCCGTAGTCGCGGGGGTCGCCGGGGACAGGGTTGCCGGGATCGCGGGGGTCGCCTGGGCCGGGCTTGGCAGCGGACACGTCGTGGTCCTTTCACGCGAGTGACCGTTGTCGATTGTGCCCTATCCGGAACTCGCTCGGCCCGCGCGAGTCCCCCGCCCAGGTCGCCGAGTTCTGCGTTCAGGCCGCCGAGTTCTGCGTTGAGGACGGTGAGATGCACAGTCGGATGCCGGACTCGCGCATCGGGACCGCTCGGCGCCGACGGGTTGGTTTCCTCGCCCGGATGTTCTCGTGCTCGCGGCGTCGGCAGGCCGAGTGGCCCGGCGTGACGTGAATGCGCATCTCGCCGACCTGAACGCGGATCTCGGCGGCCGGGGTGCGGATCTCGGCGCCCCGAACGCAGAACTCGGCGACTTGAGCGCAGAATTCGCTGTCCTGAGTGCAGAACTCGGCGGTCCGAGTGGGGGACTCGCGGGTCGGGATGCGGCGGCCTGTCACGATTACTCGGTGCGTGCCGTCCACTCGGCAGACGGCCGGGGCGAGGCAACCCCGGCGGGGCAGTGGGAAAGGCGGGCACGATGACTGGGCCGACTAATCCAGCGACACCCACACCGGATACCTCGACGCCGACATCACCGGCACCGCCGGTACCGGCGCCGACATCGCTGACATCGGCTACCCGGGCTACCCGGGCGCCGGAAACCCGGGCGCCGGAAACCCCGACACCGGAAACCCAGGCATGGGCGGGTGGCGCGGCGCCCCGGCTGGTGGCCGTCGTCGCCGGACTTGTGCTGCTGGCAGGCGGATTCTGGGCATTGTTCGCCCCCGCCTCGTTCGCCGACTTCGTCGGGTTTCCCGCGCACACGCACTTCTCGCACGATCTCGGGGCGTTCCAGCTCGGCATCGGGATCACCCTGATGCTGGCCACGATCTGGGGAGACGCGCTCGCCGTCGCGCTCGCGGGCTTCGCCGTTGGCGGGACCGTGCACCTGATCAACCACATCGTGGATCTGGACGAGGGCGGTTCGGTGTGGCAGCTCGTGCTGCTGGCATTGCTGTCGGCCGCGACCATGGCCGGCCTCGCGCTCCGCTTGCGGGCACTGGGTTTCGTGACCGGTGTGGTCACGATCGCCGCGACACCGGAATTGGCGCCTCTCGTGCGGCAGAAGACGATCAGCCTGACCACCTACCGCAAGGATGGCCGGCAGGGGAGTAGCCCGGTAAGCATCGCCGTCGACGGAGACAAGGCGTACCTGCGCAGTTTCGAGAAATCGCTCAAAACTCGCCGGGTTGCCAGGGACTCACGGGTCGAGGTGACCCGCAGCAACGGCTCGGGCCGCGCACTCACCGGGCCGCCGCTGCAAGGCAATCTGCGCAGGCTCACAGGAGCCGAATACCGGTATGCCGCCCGGCAGCTGCGCCGGAAATATCCGATACTGCACGGAGTGATCGTCCCGCTGGTTCACCGGCTGGGGAGGTCCAAGACCGGTCGCACCGTCCACTTCGAACTGACCTTGCGCTGACCCCTCGCTCACCCTTGACGGCACCGCCGCGGATCACCAAGATCTGTGATCTCCGGCGAGCGCGGAAGGGATGTGGGGGAATGTCGAACCCCGGCGGCCAGAACGGAAGCCTTGCCCGCGTTCTCGGCAGAATGGACGTCATCGCCATCGCGTTCGGGTCGATGATCGGTTTCGGCTGGATCGTGCTGACCGGGGATTTCCTCGACGGAGCCGGTAGTGGTGGTGCCGCGCTGGCTTTCGTCATCGGCGGTGTCGTCGTGGGACTGGTCGGCCTTACCTACGCCGAACTGGTGTCGGCCATGCCCGCGGTCGGCGGTGAGCACAACTACGCGCTGCGCGCGCTCGGTTCCCGGCCCGCGTTCGTCACGTCGTGGTCGCTCGTGCTCGGCTACATCTCGGTTGTCGCGTTCGAGGCGGTGGCACTGCCGCAGACCTTGCTCTATCTCATTCCCGACCTTCCCGCCGGATTGTTGTGGTCGGTCGCCGGCTACGACGTTTATGCCACGTGGGTCGGGGTCGGCGTGCTCGGCGCGATCCTGCTGACCGTGCTCAATTACGTGGGCGTGCGCCCGGCCGCCGTGTTCCAGAACGTCGCCGTTCTGTTCCTGGCCGCGGTGGGGGTGTTGCTGACCATCGGAGCGGTCACGGGTGGTTCCGCCGCGAACATGGAACCGTTGTTCACGGGCGGGATGTCCGGTGTTCTCGTGGTTCTGGTCGCGACACCGTTCCTGTTCGTCGGTTTCGACGTGATCCCGCAATCCGCGGCGGAGATCAATCTTCCGCCTCGGCGTATCGGCAGGCTGTTGTTGTGGTCGGTGCTGCTCGCCGTCACCTGGTACGTCATGATCATGCTCACCGTCGGTTCGGGGCTCGGCTCGGGACAGCGTGCGGGTTCGGAGTTGCCCACCGCCGACGCCATGGCGTGGTTGTGGAGTTCGTCGGCGATGGGCACCGTGCTCGTGCTCGGCGGCATCGCCGGGATCATCACGAGCTGGAACGGTTTCCTGATCGGAGCGAGCAGGCTACTGCTCGCCATGGCCAATTCCGGCATGCTGCCGAAGTGGTTCGGCAAGGTTCATCCACGATTCGGGACGCCGTGCAATGCCGTGTTGTTCATCGGTGTGCTTTCGGCGATCGCGCCGCTGTTCGGCAGGCAGATGCTGGTGTGGTTGTCGGACGCGGGCAGTCTGAGCATCATCGTCGCCTACCTGATGGTCGCGCTGTGCTTCCTCGTGCTGCGCAGGCGTGAGCCGGCGATGCCGCGGCCGTTCCGGGTTCCTGCTGGGGGAGCCGTCGGAACCGTGGCGATCGTGCTCGCACTGGGAGTGGGCGTGCTGTTCCTGCCGGGGATGCCCGCCGAGCTCGTCTGGCCGTACGAGTGGGCCATCGTCGGGTTCTGGTGGCTCGCCGGGATCGTGCTGGTGTTCCGGTTGCCGAGGGTCAGGCCCGGCGTCGACGCGGAGCGGCACCTCGTGACGGCCGTCCGGGAACGCCGCTGACGGTACCGGCGGGGCGCCGCGGCCGGAAGCCTTGCGCGAAGCCGATCTTGCACTGTAAAGTCTGCAAGCGCTTTCTTGAAAGCGCTTTCAAGGCGGAGGACTCAAAGGTGAGCATGATGTCGAAGCCGAGATGGTCGTTACTGGCGACCGTCACCCTCGTCACGACGTTGCTGGCCGGTGCGCCGGCGGCCGCGCGGGACGAAGGGCCGATCACTGACCCCATCCCCGAAGATCCGGTCACCTCTGAACTGGGCCTGACCGTGCAAGAGTTCGCCCAGTTCCCGAAATCCGAGCCGGCCCCGGAACCGACCGATCCGCGATTGATGCGGCACGCTCGGATCAACCACCTCGGCGAGGTTCCCGACGGTTCGGGCCGGAAGTACGTACCCGATCTCAACGGAAACCTGTACTTCGTGCCGGAGGGCGGCGAACCCGAGGTATATCTCGACGTGAAGGCCGAATTCCCCGATTTCTTCTCCGGCAGGGGAATGGGTCAGGGATTCGGGTTCGTGACCTTCGATCCCGACTTCCGGCGCAACGGTGTCTTCTACACCGTGCACACCGAAGCGGGTGCGGCTCTGGACAAGGAAACCACTTTCCCCCGGCAGCCGGGAACGCAGTACCACGGTATCGTCACCGAATGGCGTGCCGACGACCCGTCGGCGCCCGCCTTCCGTGGCTCGAGCAGGGAAATCCTGCGACTCGGTTTCGCGCAGCAGATCCACGGAATCCAGCAGATCGACTTCAACCCCACGGCGAAGCGCGGTTCCGAGGACCACGGCCTGCTCTACATCGCGGTCGGCGACGGTGGTCTCGGCGTTTCCAGTACGGAACCGCAGGACCTCTCGACGCCGCACGGCAAGATCCTGCGCATCGATCCGCGCGGAAACGACAGCGGGAACGGGCAGTACGGAGTTCCGGAGTCGAACCCGTTCGCCGGGCAGCAGGATGCGGTCGGCGAGATCTTCGCCTACGGGATGCGCGACCCGCACCGGTTCAGCTGGGACCCGAAGCGGGGCCCCGGCGGCAACAGGATGTTCCTCGGACACATAGGACAGCACGCCATCGAATCGGTGTACGAGGTGCGCAAGGGCGACAATCTCGGCTGGAGCGAGCGTGAGGGAACGTTCCGCTACGACCGTGCCGACGACTGCTACCTGTACCCGCTGCCCGACGATGACGACAAGTACGACTACGTGTACCCGGTCGCGCAGTACGACCACAATCCGCCGCCCGACTGGGAATGTGGCACGGACGTGGGAAGGGCCATCAGCGGTGGCTTTGTCTATCGCGGCGACGACGCGCCGGAATTGCGTGGCAAGTACCTGTTCGCGGACCTCGTCGACGGCAGGGTGTTCTACACCGAGTCCGGTGAGATGCGCAGGGGCGCCGAGCCCGCGACGATCCACACGATGAGGCTGTACGACGAGAACGGCAACTGGGTCACGACGCCGGAACTGGCCGGTGACTCCAGGGTCGATCTCAGGTTCGGAAGGGACGCCGACGGCGAGCTTTACCTGCTGTCCAAGGCGAACGGCAAGATCTGGAAGATCACCGGAACCAAGCGGTTCGCCGATTGCCCGACCGGATCGACGGTGGTCGGGAACGCGATGGGAGAGAAGAACTGGGCCCCGGTGACGCCGGGGAAATGGCAGTTCCCCCGCCGTGAGGTGGTGCTCGCCGAGGAGGGGGCGGAGCGGCCCGGCCCGCGAAGGCCCTACGAGTACGCGGTGCTCACCAAGGGGCCCGAGTTCGCTTCGATGCGCCTGGAGGCCCAGGTGCGGCTCGATACACCGGTCGAGGTGACCAACAGGGACGTCGTGCTCGTGTTCGGCTATCAGTCCGACACGCGGTTCTACTACGCGCATCTCTCGACCGACAACACGATTTACCCGCACAACGGGATATTCGTGGTCGACGACGCCGACAGGGAACGCATCGATCACCAATGGGATCCGGTGCGCTCACAGGGAGCCGCGCCCGCGATCACCGACGCCGACTGGCACAAGGTCAGCCTGACCCATTGTGCCGGGACGGGAGAGATCGCCGTGTACGTCGACGGTCAGCGGGATCCGCTGATGACAGCCGTCGATCCGACGTTCACGTCGGGAAGGGCCGGTTTCGGCTCCTTCGACAACGTCGGCAGGCTGCGTGACCTTTCGGTGAAGGGCCACGCGAGCTGACCCGGTTTCCGCGGGAACGGATCCGTCATCGGCCGCACACCAGGTTGGCCCAGTCCTGGGCCGACACGCCGAGGCGGATCCGTTCCAGTTCGGCCAGTAGTTCGTCGAGCCGCGCCGGATCGGCGAGATAGCCGAGAGCCGCGCGATGGAAGGCATTCGTCACCGCCGTCGGCATGAGATCGGAGGCGTCGTAGCAGAGCACGTCCGCCGTGCTGATGATTCGCGCGACGTCTCTGGTCACCGCGTCGGAGCCGGTCGTGGCCGCGACATCCTGGCGCACCGTGAACACGGCGCCCCTGTCGTCACTCGGCCAGATGCGCTGTCCCTCGGCGGAGGCGAGGAACCGCATGAGTTCCCGTGCCGCCGGGGTGTCGCGGAACATGGTCGCCAGGTCGGCGGAGACGAGCCAGGCATCGCCCGGTCCTGACGGGCCGGGGGTGGGGAAGAAGTCGAACCGGGCGCCCTGCGAACGATAGTCGTTGACGACGAGCGACCCCTGGTGCTCGAGAAAGCAATCCGGGTTCGCGGCGAACATCGTGTCGTTGGCGGAGGTGTAGTTGGTGAGCAGCGCCCCGCCGCGTCCACCGTGGATGGTTCCCTCGCCGAGAATCAGTTCGCCCCAGGCTTTCCAGGAATTTCGTACCTCTGGCGCGGTCCACGGCAGATCGCCGGTGACCCAGCGCTGGTAGGTTTCCGCGCCGTACTTGCGAAGCAGGATGTCCTCGATCCAGTCGGAGCCGGGAAACCCGGTTGCCGACATGGCGCCCATGCCCATGCACCACGGTGTCCTGCCCTCGGCCGCCGCGTCTTCGGTGAGCGAAACGAGCTGGTTCCAGGTGGTGGGGACGGGGCCGGTGAGCACGCTCGGGTTGAACCAGACCAGCCCCTTGAGCGCGGCCTTGACCACGACCGCGTACGGGCGTTCCGTTCCCGCCTGCGCGAGTTGCAGCCATTGTGGACTGTAGGCGGAGCGCAGTTCGCCGTCCAGCTCGGGCAATTGGTGCAATACTCCCTGCCGCTGGTAGTTCACGAGTTCGTTGGGGCTCGACAGCACGGCGATGTCCGGCGGTGTTCCCTGCTGGACGTCGGCGGCGAGCACCGGGCTCAGCGAGCGGGTGCCGAGGTAGTCGTAGCCGATGCCGGTCTGGCGCTCGAACTCGTCGAGTACCGCGCGGAACGCGGCTTCCTCGGTGCCGGTCCACGGTCCGATGATGGTGACCCGCTGCGTGCTGGTGCACGCGCTGACCTGGGTGAGCAGTGCCAGCAGGACCAGCAGCAGCGCCTTGCCCGTTCTCATGAAGGATGCCCCTGGTACTCGTTGATCCTGCGCTGGAAGCCGGTGACGATCAGCAACGCGATGCCGGTGGATCCCGCGACGATGAGCCACAGCAATGCCTGCGGCAGGACCGCGCGGTCGAATCCGGCTGTCACGTCGGCGCCGGTTCCGGCGAGCTGGTCGTCGGCGGTACCTCTCGGCACGGCGGACCCCGTGGGGGAGGCGGCGAACTCGGCGACCGCGTCGCCGCAGCCCGCCGGCTGGCAGTGACCGGTCACGAGGACGGCTACCGCGCGCCGGTCGGCGGCGGCCGCCGTGTGCGCGCGTTGCTGCCAGACGGAGATGTCCTCGTGCAACTCTGCCGCGCCGTCATGTGCCCGCACCTGTGCGGGGATCGTCAGCGCGGGCAACGCGGCGACCGCGATCAGCAGGATGGTCGCGGCGAGCAGGTGCGGATTGAGCCTTCGCCGGAATCTCCGGCGGTGATAGACCTGCGCCGCGCAGAGCAGCGCGGCGAGCGCGGCGACCGGGATCAGCCAGATCGCGGTCGCACCGGGGTGCATCCAATCGCGGGAGAGCTGGTCGTCCAATTCGCCGAGCTGGGCTGCGCGCAACTGGGAAAGGTGCGGAAGGATCCCGTCCGCGTCGTGTAGAAGCTGTGCCGCGTACCAGACGTCGGTGGCACCTGCCATCGAGTCGTCCCCGGTGCGGAACCGCAGTTCGGCCTGCGACATCCAGCTCGTGTACGACACGAGCAGGCCCTGTACGAGTTGCAGTTCCCTGCGGCTGGCCGAACCCGCGACGTTGTGCTCGGCGACCTGCGCGAGGTTCTGGCTCGCGACGCCGATCTGTGCCTGGTAGAAGTCTCCTGCGCCGCTGAGCTGGCCTGGTCCCAGCGCGAACGCGGTGACCGCGGAGGTGTTCGCGTGCACGAGCGCCTCGTACACCGAGGCCGAGCTGATGATCGCGGGAGTGGTCCTGCCGCGCATCGTGTCGATCGCGGAGCGCACCCCGGCGAAAGCGGCGACCGAGCCGGCGAGTACGGCCACCGTCAGCACCAGTGACCAGCCGCGCAGCAAGCGCAGCTTGCGCGCCGTCGTGCTCTTGCCTCCGCCTGGCCGCACCGTCGCGACGACCGCGGCACCGAGCTGCGCCGGAATCCCCATCAGAACCAGGTTTTCGGCCGGACGGTGTTGGCGAGGTCGATCAGCACGCCCTGGCTTTCGGTGTCTCTTGCCTGCCTGGCCAGCCCGCGCAGGCACTGTTCGAGTTGTGCCCGTACGGCGTTGCGCCGTTCCCAGTCGCCGCTCTTGACGGCCCGATGCAGCGCGGCCTCGTAGACCTCGGTGTCGAGGCGGTCGCGCGCGGGGCCCGCGCCACCGTTCTCCTCGTCACCCTCCAGGTTCAGGTCGGGACGGCGCAGAAAGGCGTTGACCAGGTCGGTCGAGGTGGGTGGGCCTGCGCCGAGGTCGCCGACGAATATGCGCACCGTCGCGATGCGGGCGGCGTAGTAGTGCAGTGAGACGGCGGGAACCTGGTCGAGCACGGCAACGGCGCCGTCCCTGTCGTGTTCGGCCAGATGCAGCCTGGCCAGCGAGAAGGCGGCGCTGACCTGAGTGCGGTCTCGTTGCCATACCGCGCGGTAGTAGTCGGCGGCGACGCCGGGTTTGCCCTGGTATTCGGCGCAGTAGCCGAGTGCGAGCTTGGGTGCTGCCTCACCGGCGAGAGCGCGGTGGACCGAAAAGAACTCGGCCTCGGCATCGAGGATGTCGGAGCGGGTGAGCGAGAGCAGCCCGCGATGCCAGCCGAGGCGCCAGTCGTGTTCGCCGTCCTCACCGAGCGTCGTCGTGGCGTAGTCGAGCCATGACCTCGCCCGTTCCGGCGCGCCGACTTCGAGGTGCGCCCTGCAGTGAGCGAGTGACAACTCGACGGTGTGGCCGTTGTTCTCGACCCAGCCGGAGAGCTGGCCCAGCCTCCTGCGGGCATCCGGCGCCCGCATCTCGGTGAGGAATCCGGCGCCGGCGTCGGCGGGATCCGGCAGCGGGGGCGGCAGCATGAGCGCGATGTCGGAGGGGGAGGGGCGGCCGTCGTCCAGCGGTGGTGACGAGTAGTCCTCGGCGGGGGCCGCGGTCCAGCGTTCCAGCGGCGGCGCCGCCCCCAAGCCGACATCGAAGAGGGCCGGGGTTTCGGCGAACAGCGCCGAGGGGACGGGTCTCGGCTCGCCGTCGCGCAGCGACTGGATCTCGCGCAGGACCCCGTCGAGCGCCCCCGACATGTCGGCCGCCGAGACGAACCGCTGGGCGAAGGGCGCCGTCGCCCTGTCGATCACGTGCCGCAGCGATCTGACCCCGAACGCCGCGTCGCCACCCCCGCCGCGGTCCGGATCGTCGACGCTGGCGGCGAGCAGCTCACCGAGCGTCACCCCGAGGGTGTGCAGGTCGGCGCGCACCGTCACGCCGTGCTGCGCGAGTTCCGATTCGCCGACCTGGTAACGCCGCGTCATCGCGAGCGGTGTGGTGTCGTCGCCGACCTTCCTGGTGGCCCCGAGGTCGATGAGCTTGACCCTGTGCCCGCCGTGCATGATGTTGTCCGGCTTCAGGTCGCAGTACAGCAGCCCCTGTCCGTGCAGGTAGTGCAAGGCGTCGAGGAGTTCCTGGGCGTAGCCGATGACGTGTTCGGCGAGCAGCGGTTCCCCGAACACGTCCTCGCCGGAGCCGAGGCGGTCGAGCAATTCCCTGAGCGAGTGGCCGTTGACGAACTCCATGACGATGTAGCCGTCCGGTTCCCGCTCCGCCGAGGCGGCGTGCAGCACGAACCCGAAGATGCGCACGATGTTGGGGTGGTTGAGCGCGGTCAGTGTCTTGCGCTCGGCCTCGGCGAGTTTCGTGTCCGAGGGGTCGATCATGCCTTTCAGCGCGACGTACAGTTCGTCGAGCTCGATGTCCTTGGCGAGATAGACCCAGCCGAGGCCGCCGTGGGCGAGACCGCCGATCACCTCGTATTTGCCGGCGAGCACGGTGCCGGGGGTGAGCGCGGGCCCTGGTTCGGCCGCCCCTTCGACGAGCCCGCTCGGCGAGGGGACGTCGACGAAGGGCAGCCGCACCCCCGAGGTGTCGTAGCGGGGTAACCGGGGGAACCCGAGCAGGTCGCCGCCGAGTTCCTCCGTGCTTGCCTCCCGTGTGGCGGACAGACCGGGAGCGAGCGTCGTCGTGTTCGGCCTTGTCGGGTGGCGAGGCACGGGAAGCAACCCTACCGAACGGGACCGGCCGGTTACGCCGGTTCCGGACCTGTCGTGCCGGGCGGGCACGTGCGGTCACCGTGGCGCGAGGTGCCCGTAATGGCCGTCGTAGCGCCGGTAGACGACCGCGCCCCTGCCGGTGGTGTCGTCGAGGAAGAAGGTGAACGGCAGTGCTGTCTCCCCGAGCCTGCCCGCGGCCTCGGCCGGTGTCCCGGCAGGGACGGGATGCACGTTCACGGTGAGTGGTACGGCCGCCGGACCGGCCGGCGGCGCGAGCGACGCGAGTCTGGCCAGCTTGTAGCCGGTGGGCCCGGCGCGGTAGACGACGCTGTCCTCTCCGGTCTCGATGTCGCTGAAGAGATAGAAGTCGTAGTCCATCAGGTCCATCGTGAACGTGGCCTCGTCGGGTGCGCACCGGGTCAGCTCGCAGGCCTTGTGCCGCACGATCTCCTTGCGCCCCGTGACCTTCGCGGAGTCGGGCCTCGTCGGGGCGGCTCCTTCCCACGGCCTGCCCGCCCTGGGCGCGGTCAGCATGGCGATCTGGTCTCGCAGCCTGGCCCGCAGCAGCCCGGCCGCCTCGGTGAAGAACGGCGCCGCGACCTGTGCGCGCACCGGGCGCCCGTCCACCTGGAGGTTCGCCTGCGCCAGCGCCGGAACGGGCGCGCTCGGTTTCGTGAAGGCGGTGAGTTTGACGCGCGCGGCGTCGAGCCGGGCGGGTAGCCGCTTCGCGAAGGTCGTGAGCTGTTTCCGCACGTACTCCTTGGCTCCGTCGAGCACCTCCCCGCGCGTGTGCACCACGATCCCGCTCGCGTCACCTTGCCTGCTCACCGGGTCACCACCAGCCTTTCCTCACGTTTCACCGTGATCATCATGGCCGGTGAAGATGACGAATAGGGCACAAGGCCCCCAGCCGTGCCGGTCACAGGTCGGGCGCGGGGCTCGCCGCCTGCTTCGGCGTTCTCGTCCTCCGGTCGAGCAGTGGGAGCACGTCCTCGTCGCTGACCGGGGGAAAGTCGCGGTACCAGTGGCCGACCGCGCGCATCCACACCCTCGGGTTGGGGCACACGGTGTGATCGGCGTTGTGGGCCAGTTCCTCCAGCACGTCGGCCGGGGCGACGGGGACGGCGAGTACGACCCTGCCTGCCTCCCTGCCATGCAGGACCCGCAGTGCGGCTCTCACCGTCGCCCCCGTTGCGATCGCGTCGTCGACGAGCACCACGGTTCTGCCCGCTACCTCCAGCGGTGGGAGGCCACGGCGGTAGAGCGTTGTCCTGCGGTCGAGTTCGGTGAGCGCGGTGCGCACGGCGATGTCCATGTCCTGCCTGCTGAGGCGGTACTGGCTGAGCAGATCGGCGTTGGTGACGAGTACGCCGCCCTCACCGACGGCGCCGACCACCAGTTCCGGTCTCTCCGGCGCGCTGACCCTGTGTACCAGCAGCACGTCCATCGCGGCGCCGAGGCCGTCGGCGACCTGCCTCGCCACGACGGCACCTCCCCGGGGCAACCCGAGCACGATCGGGTGGCGCCCGGACAGGTAACCGAGTCTGTCGGCCAGTTCCCTGCCCGCGTCGGCACGGTTCTCGAATTGCATGGTGCCCGCCTGTCATCGCGCGCGTGTCCCTGGTGCCGATATTCGGGTAGTCACCGGCAGGGGTGAAGAGTCGAAGGTCCCGCGTCCTGTCTTTGCGTGGCGGTGCGGGCGGGTGTCCTTCAAGGTGGACGGAAAGGGCCGGATCCGGAAACGGTGCGGGGAGTGGGAAACATGAGTGCTGAGGACGCGGCGAGCGGAGCGGTCGTCGTCGGGGTCGACGGTTCCGAGTCGTCGGCATGGGCGGTGGAGTGGGCCGCGGCACTCGCGGCACAGCGCGACCTTCCGGTGCGGATCGTGCACGCCTACGGGCTCATCGGCAGGTACTACGGTGCCGAGCTGGCCGTTCCGATGAATGTGCTCGAAGCCGTCGACGAGGACGCTCGCAGGCTCGTCACGGAGGCCGCCGAGCAGGCGCGTGGACTGGCGCCAAGGGCAGAGGTGACCTCCGAGGTGTTCGACGAGCCGCCCATCCCGTTGCTCAACAAGCTCTCCGCCGAGGCCAAGATGGTGGTGCTCGGCCAGTCCGGTCTCGGCGGTTTCGCCGGAATGCTCGCCGGTTCGACGGCGCTGGGAGTCGCCAGTCACGCGAGCGCCCCTGTCGCGATCGTGCGCAGGCGGGAGAACGGCGAGCCGCCCGCGGAAGGGCCGGTCGTCGTCGGGGTCGACGGCAGCCGGGTCAGTGAGCACGCGGTCGCCGTCGCGTTCGAGGAGGCCTCGTTCCGGTCGGTGCCGCTCGTCGCCGTGCACGCGTGGATGGATGTCGAATATCCGATCGGTTTCAACAAGGCGAGGGAGTACTTCGAAACGGGTCCGGTTGAGCAGGAGGAGCACAGGGTGCTCGCCGAGCGGCTCGCCGGCTGGCAGGAGAAGTACCCCGACGTGCCGGTCGAGCGGGTCGTGGTGAGGGACAAGCCGCGCAATCAGCTGCTGGACCGCTCGCGCGAGGCACAGCTCGTCGTGGTCGGAAGCAGGGGGAGGGGCGGCTTCACCGGCATGCTGCTCGGCTCGACAAGCCAGGCGCTGCTGCACCACGCCGAGTGCCCCGTCCTCATCGCGAGGCCGGTGAAGGGCGAGTAGCACGGCGAGGCAGGAAACGATCCGTGACCGAACGATCCGGAGGAGACCGGTCCGATGTGGCAGTCGGCGACATTGCTGGCCAGGTTGTGGCGGCGCGTTCACCCCGGACGCAACCCGTTGGTCAGGCTGTCCGACAGGGTGGAGAGCGCGGCGCTCGTCGTCGCGGTCGTGGTTCCCCTGCTGGCCTTGCCGTTCGTCGCGGCGGTGGGATCGGACAATTACGCCCGCGAGATCGTTGTGGCACAGCATCAGCAACGCACGCGCCACGAGGCGAAGGCGGTGCTGCTGACCGATGCGCCCGCCACGCAGAGGAACACGGGAACGGCGGGTACCGGACCGACGGTGTCGGCCAGGGCGGAGTGGTCGCTGCCCGATGGGAGCAGGCGTACCGGCGTCGTGCCCGCGAGGGCGGCGGCACCGGCGGGCACGGCGGTGAACATCTGGCTGGACGACACCGGCAGGCCGGTTCCTCCGCCGATGTCGCGGGGTGTGATCGCCTGGAACGCCTTCGCGGTGTCACTGACGGTGTGGATCGGGGTCGTGCTGTTGTCGGGACTGTTGTTCGTGGCGCTGCGGCACGTGCTCGATCACGGCAGGTACCACAGGTGGCAAAGTGAATGGTCCGCGTTCGACAGAGAGCGCCACGAATCCTGATCCGGATACCGGACCACGCGCGAGCGTCCGGCTGAGCATTGTGGACTGGAGGGCCCCTGGGGTCAGGGGACGCGTTCGAAGTGGGCGGCGAGCCGGGCCCCACCCAGTTCGGTTTCGATGTCGGCGGCGACGGCGGCCAGCAGCTCCTCGGTGAGGTCGTTGAGCGCGCGGGCAAGCGCCAGTTCTCCCGCGATCTGCGGAACCCTTGCCACGTCGAGTCCCCGATAGGCAAGGCCGATGCCGTCGAAGTGGTTGCCGAGGTCGTCACCGAGCCGGACTCGCGCCCTGGTGGTGCCGTCGTTCTCGTCGAGGACGATGGACATCGTCCATTGAGCGGGGTATGCCATTGTCTCGCCTCCGAATTGCGCATCCACCGTCGCAGCGGGGCAGTGTGCGTTTCTAGGGCCGTTTGTCACTTTCCCGGGAGAAGGGGCCAGTAAGGGGGCCGGTCCGGGTGGCCGGTGAGGAACTCACCTGACTCGGCGGAACGCCGTCAGCGCGAAACAATTCGGCGGTGGGGGGCCGAGTGAGCCGATTGGGCAGAGTGGACACCGGGTACCGGAAATAACTGTACACAGTGGACTTAGCGACCTTGGCAGGCGGTTTCGGAGACGCGCATGTCACGGATTGAAACCGTGATCATTATACGCTTCTCCGGGGGAAAGTGCCCGTGCCGGGCGGCTTGTCACACGTTGAGACGATTTTGCGGGCCGGTATTTGTGTTAACACGTTTCACGAGGAAGAACCCGGTAGTGCGCCACTCGAATGTGCGCGGGAAGCGAGCCCGGCAAAACTGTTGCGCGTGCGCGGCGAGGAAATAAGATCGTTCCCGGTGAACGCGGTAGCCGTAATGGCGGGCCTTCCCGGCCCCGGTCGTGGCGTGCGCCGGGCAGGTGGTGCGAAAAGCCGCCCGGTGATCTCGCGGACCGGAAACGCGGCGCGAGGCGGACCCTCCTCCGCCGGGAGTTGCCCGAGGTCGCGACGCTGGCAGACAATGGAGGTTCCCATGCTCCGGCGGTTGGTGCCGTGGCCGAACGGGACGAGGCGGGTCGCATGCAGTCGCTCGGCGAGTTGTCACCGCTGGAGGGAATGCGCACGGCGAAAGGCCACGCGCAGGCCTGGACCAGCGAAGCGGGGGCGCCCTCGCCCGCTTCCGCCTGTCACACCAGGGCATCGCACCACCCGACCACACCGCGAACCCGCCGGGCGTATTCGCCCTCACCGGATTCCCTGCTTCGTGTTGGAGGCGTGATTGAGACCCGCGGACCGATCCACCCTGGGAGAAAGACCGGTCATTCCCGCCGGTGCTCCTTCGGCAGAACCCTTCGAGAGCGCGGATTCCGTGCCGGTCCTGCACGGGGTACTCGCCAAGGCCCGTAGCGAGAACTTTCCCGTCGCCTCCCGGCTGCTGCCTCCGGCCCATCGCAGGCACCTGCTCGCGTTGTACGGCTTCGCCCGGATGGTCGATGACATCGGCGACGAGGCGGCGGGCGACCGGCTGCGGTTGCTCGACGCGGTCTCCGCCGACGTCGCGAGGCTGTTCGCGGGGGCGGCGCCCGCGAACAAGCTCTACGCGGAACTGGAGGCCACCGTTCACGAACGGGGATTGCCGAAGGAACCGTTCGACCGGCTCATCGAGGCCAACCGGCAGGACCAGTCGGTGCGTCGCTATCGCACCTTCGACGACCTGCTCGGCTACTGCGCGTTGTCAGCCGATCCCGTCGGCAGGCTCGTGCTCGGGGTCTTCGGCGCGGACACCCCGCACCGGCGTGTGCTGTCGGACCGGATCTGCTCGGCGCTGCAGGTACTCGAACATTGCCAGGACGTCGCGGAAGATGCGAGGCAAGGCCGGATCTATCTCCCGCTCGCCGATCTCGACCTGTTCGGTGTCACCGAAAGTGACCTGCTCGCCGAGCGGGCGGGAAGGCCGTTGCGGGCACTGATCGGCTACGAGGTGCAGCGAGCGGTCGCGATGCTCGACGAAGGAGCGCCGCTGGTGCCGACGCTGCGCGGTACGGCACGCGTCGCCGTCGCCGGGTACGTCGCGGGAGGCAGGGCGACCGCGGTGGCGCTCGCCTCGGCCCGCTTCGACGTGCTCGCCGGGCCGCCGAAACCGGCGAAGACCCGCACGGCCGCCGAATGGTTGCGACTGCTCCGGCCGCGCGGCAAAGGTGGTGAAGGGTGAATCCCGCCGAAGCCTACGCCGAATGCGAACGCATCACTCGCGGACAGGCCCGCAACTTCTCCTACGGCATCCGGCTGCTGCCCGCACCGAAGCGCAAAGCACTGTCGGCCGTGTACGCGTTCGCGAGGAGGATCGACGACATCGGCGACGGCGACCTTCCCAGAGAAGAAAAACTGGAGGAACTGGAGAACGCGAGGAAACAACTCCACGATCTCGGCGGTTCGGGCGACGACCCGGTCCTCACCGGCCTTTGGCACGCGGCGTGGCGATATGAGTTGCCGCTCGGCGCGTTCGACGAACTCATCGAGGGCTGCACGGCCGACGTGCTGGGAACCAGCTTCGAGACGTTCGACGAACTGCACCACTATTGCCGGTGCGTCGCGGGATCCATCGGCAGGCTCTCCCTCGCGGTTTTCGGTTCTCCCGATCGCGCGCGTGACGAACGGATCGCCGACGATCTCGGGATCGCGTTGCAACTGACCAACATCCTGCGCGACGTGGTCGAGGACAGGATCGCGGGGCGAATCTACCTTCCCGCCGAAGATCTGCGTGCCTTCGGCTGCACACTCGACCTGACGGAACGGGGCGAACCGGCCGACCCGGAGGACGCGCTGCTTCCACTGCTTGAGTATCAGGCGGCGCGCGCCGAGGAGTGGTACGAGCGAGGGCTGCGGTTGCTGCCGCTGCTGGATTCCCGCAGCAGAGCCTGTTGCTCGGCCATGGCCGGCATCTATCACCGCCTGCTGCGCAGGATGGCACTGAGGCCCCGGCTCGTGCTGCGTGGCAGAACATCGTTGCCCGACTGGGAAAAACTGGCCGTCGCGGGACGGGCACTCGCGGGGACTCTGCCATGAGCGCACACGTGGCCGTCGTCGGCGGAGGACTCGCGGGCCTGACCGCGGCCTGCGATCTTTCCGACGGCGACGTGCGCGTCACGCTGCTGGAAGCCCGAAACCGGCTCGGCGGCGCGACGTTCTCGTTCCAGCGCGAAGGACTCACCGTCGACAACGGCCAGCACGTACTGCTGCGTTGCTGCACGGAATACCGGGCACTGCTCCGGAAACTGGGTACGGCGGACGGGATCGGCATGCAGCGGCGATTCCGCATGCCGGTGCTCACCGGCGGCGGGGCCGGAGCCGAACTCGCCCGCACCGGCGGGCCCGTGCCGTTGCATCTGGCCGCCGGTATCGCCCGCTATGCCGCGCTGCCCGTCGCCGACCGGCTCAGGGTTTTCCGCGCGGCCGCGGCGTTGCGGTTTCTCGACCCCGAAGACCCTGCGCTCGATCGGCTCAGTTTCGGCGACTGGCTGGAGCGGCACGGGCAGAACGACGCGACGCTGCGCGCCCTGTGGAACCTCATCGCGGTCGCCGCGCTCAACTGTGACGCGAGCGAAGCCTCCCTGGCGCTGGCGGTGATGGTTTTCCGTACCGCGTTGCTCGATCGTGCCGACGCCGCCGACATCGGTGTTCCCGCGCTGCCGCTCAGCGAGCTGCATGTCGATCCGGCCGAGAAGTATCTACTCGAAAGGGGTGGCCATATCCGCACGCGCAGTCCCGTGCGAGCGATCCGGCGGCAGGGCAGCGGGTTCGCCGTCGAACTCGACGGCGAGGTACTCGACGTCGACGGGGTCGTCATGGCGGCACCACCGGATGCCGCCGCGCGCGTCTGTCCCCGCGAGGCGGGACTCGATCCGGATCGGCTCGGGAAGCTGGGCTCCGCGCCCATCGTCAACGTGCACGTCGTCTACGAGCGGCCGGTCACCGAGCTGCCGTTCGCCGCGACGGTGTCGCCATCGCCCGTGCAGTGGATCTTCGACCGCACTGCCGTGGCCGGGCTGGAAAGCGGGCAATACCTGACCGTCTCGCTGTCGGCGGCACACCGCTGGCTCGACACTCCCGTGCCCGAGATGCGGGAGATCTTCCTTCCCGAATTGGCCAGGTTGCTTCCCGCCGCCGAGAACACCCCGCACCGGCAGTTCTTCGTGACAAGGGAACGACGAGCCACCTTCCGGCAGGGTCCTGGAACCGCGGGGCTTCGCCCTCAGGCGGCCACCCGGCTTCCGGGACTGGCGCTCGCCGGTTCGTGGACGGCGACCGGCTGGCCGGACACGATGGAGGGAGCCGTGCGCAGCGGTCATCGAGCGGCCGGTCTGGTCGCGGGGCATGTCGGGGGAGGCGCGGGATGACCAGCACGCTACCTGCCGAGGTGACGGCGACGAGAACACTCGTGCAGCCCGCGCTGCGCGAGGCGGTGTACTCGTTGCGGCCGCCCATCCGCCGGGTCGTCAGCTACCACCTCGGCTGGACCGACGAGCACGGCGAACCCGCGGACACCGGTGGTGGCAAGGCATTGCGGCCCGCGCTCGCGTTGCTCGCGGCGCAAGCCGTCAAGGCAGCTCCCGAGGCGGCGCTTCCCGGGGCCGTCGCCGTCGAACTGGTGCACAATTTCTCGCTGCTGCACGACGACGTCATGGACGGCGACGTCGAACGCAGGCACCGGCCGACCGTGTGGCGGCTTTTCGGGACTCCCGCGGCGATACTGGCAGGCGACGCGTTGCTGACGCTCGCCGTCGACGTACTGGAGCGCGCGGCCGACCCGATGGCGACGCGCTGCCTCACCGCCTCCGTTCAGCACCTCATCACCGGGCAGAGCGCGGACGTCGACTTCGAGAACCGGCTCGACGTCACCGTCGGCGAATGTCTCGACATGGCGGAGGGAAAGACCGGGGCGCTCATGCGGTGCGCAGCCGAGGTCGGGGCGCTGCTCGGTAGAGGAAGTCCCGTAGCGGCAAGCCTGCTCGCCGAGTTCGGCGGCAACCTCGGGATGGCCTTCCAGCTCGTCGACGACCTGCTGGGTATCCGGGGCAGTCCCGAGGTCACCGGCAAGCCGGTCCTGGCAGACCTGCGCGTGCGCAAGAAATCCGTGCCCGTCGTGGCGGCGCTCGACTCGGGAACCGAGTACGGGGCCGCCTTGCGCGAGCTGTACCGGAATCCCGATCCGCCCACAGAGGAGGAAGTGCACACGATGGCAGAGCTGATCGAGCGTTCCGGTGCGCTGGCGTGGACGCGAGAGCGAGCACACCGGTATGTCGGTGAGGCGAGGACCTGTCTCGACCGGCTGGCCCCTCCCGAACCGATCCACGCGGCGCTGCGAGACCTGACCCTGTTCGTTGTGGAGCGTGACCGATGAGCGACGTACTCGACCGGCCGGTGGCGACGATCTCGGACAGGGCGGCCGAGGCCACCGAGCGCGCCCGCCACCACCTGCTTTCCCTGCAGCACGAGGAAGGGTGGTGGAAGGGCGAGCTGGAAACCAACGTGACGATGGACGCGGAAGACCTGATGCTTCGCCAATTCATCGGCATCGCCGACGACCGCCTCCTCGCCGAGTCGGCACGCTGGATCCGGTCCTGTCAAAGGGAAGACGGTACGTGGGCCAACTTCTACGGCGGCCCCGCCGATCTGTCCACGACGGTCGAGGCCTACACCGCGCTTCGCATGGCGGGCGACCCTGCTGGCTCGCCGCATCTGCGAAGGGCCAGGGAGTACATTCTGGACAGTGGCGGGATCGAGGCGACAAGGGTCTTCACCCGCATCTGGCTGGCCCTGTTCGGGGAATGGTCGTGGGACCGGCTTCCCGTGCTGCCGCCCGAACTGGTGCTGCTTCCCCATTGGTTTCCGCTCAACGTCTACGACTGGGCGTGCTGGGCCCGGCAGACCGTCGTACCGCTCACGATCGTCGCATCGAGCAGGCCGCGCAGGCCACTCGGGGTCAGTGTGCAGGAACTTCGAACGGGAACGCCTTCACCGGAACCGGATTCGCTGCTCACCTGGGCTGGAGCCTTCCAGCGGCTCGACTCGGTTCTGCACGTCGCCGAGAAGTTCCCGGTCAAGCCGCTGCGGGGAATCGCGCTGTCCGCGGCGGAAAAGTGGATCGTCGACCGGCAGGAGGCCGACGGTGGCTGGGGCGGTATTCAGCCGCCGTGGGTGTACTCGATTCTGGCACTGAACCTGCGTGGCTACTCGACGAGTCATCCGGTGCTGCGCAAGGCGATCGAGGGGCTTGAGGGCTTCACTATCAGGGAACGCACGGAGGACGGCTGGGTGCGCAGGCTGGAGGCCTGCCAGTCACCCGTGTGGGACACCGCGCTGGCGCTGACCGCGCTGCTCGACTCCGGATTGGAGCCCGACGATCCGGCTCTGGTGAAAGCCGCGGATTGGGTGCTCAGGGAGGAAATCCGCTCCGAAGGCGACTGGCAGGTGCGGCGCGGCGACCTGACACCGTCGGGCTGGGCTTTCGAGTTCGCCAACGACCACTATCCCGACACCGACGACACCGCCGAGGTCATCCTCGGTATGCGCAGGATCGATCACCCCGAGCCGCGGCGGCTGGGTGAGGTACTCGACAGGGCGGCCGCGTGGACGGCGGGCATGCAGTCAAAGGACGGCGGCTGGGGCGCCTTCGACGCCGACAACACCCAGACCCTGTGCGAGAAACTGCCGTTCTGCGACTTCGGGGCCGTCATCGATCCGCCTTCGGCCGACGTGACCGCGCACGTCGTGGAGATGCTCGCCGCGCGAGGCGAGGGCGGCACCGAACCGGCGCGGCGCGGCGTGCGCTGGTTGCTGGCCCACCAGGAGAAGGACGGATCCTGGTTCGGGAGGTGGGGAGCCAACCACGTCTACGGGACCGGCGCGGTCGTTCCCGCCCTTGTCGCGTACGGGATTCCCGTCGAGCACAGGTCGGTGAGGGCAGCGGTGGACTGGCTGTGCGCGCACCAGAATCCCGACGGCGGCTGGGGTGAGGACCTACGGTCCTATGCAGACCCGGCATGGATCGGCAAAGGCGTTTCGACGGCGTCGCAGACGGCGTGGGCACTGCTGGGGTTGCTCGCGGCGGGTGAGCGTGGGTCCCGCGTCGAGCGCGGTGTCGACTTCCTGGTGCGCACCCAGCTGCCCAGCGGGGGCTGGGACGAACCCCAGTTCACCGGAACCGGCTTCCCCGGCGACTTCTACATCAACTACCACCTGTACCGGCTCGTCTTCCCGCTGACCGCCCTCGGGCGCTACGTGGAGGTGACCAAGCATGAACACACCGGTTGAGAACCTCGTCGTCGTCTCTCCGCTGACGCTGGAGGCGAGCAGCGTACGCCGGGGGCTGGGCGGAGGATGCGTGGTGCGCGCGGGCCCGCACGCGCGCAGGTCTCGCAGGGTGGAGGCCGCGCTCGCGGACCACCCCGGAGCGGCCGTCGCCGTCGCAGGGGTCGCCGGAGCGCTCGTGCACGACCTGCGGCCCGGCGATCTGGTCGTCGCGAGCGAGGTGCGCTCCGCGCAGGGGACGCATCATTGCCGTTCGGCTCCGCTGCTGGCCACCGCGCTTCGCGCTGCCGGGCTGACCGTCCACGTGGGACCGATGGTGGAATCGGATCACGTGGTGTGGCAACCGGAAGGGGCGCGCCTCGCGCTCGACGGTGCCATCGCGGTCGACATGGAATCGGCGAGGTTGCTGGACCTCATCGGCTCGCGGCCCTCGGCGGTCGTCCGCGCCGTCGTCGACACGCCGAGCAGGTCACTGCTGCATCCCGCGACGGTACCCGGTGGCATCGCCGCGCTGTCGACGCTGCGGGAAGTGGGGCCCTCACTGCGGAAGTGGGCCGCCGCGACGCGCGATCGCACGGTGCTGCTCGCGGGTCCGAGGTCGTTCTGCGCCGGTGTCGAACGCGCCGTGGAGATCGTGGAGCGGTTGCTCGATCGGCATGCCCCGCCGGTCTACGTGCGCAAGCAGATCGTGCACAACTCGCGGGTCGTCGGTGACCTCGAACGGCGTGGCGCGGTATTCGTCGAGGAACTCGACGAGGTGCCGGACAACGCCACCGTCGTGTTCTCCGCGCACGGTGTCTCGCCTGCGGTGCGGGAGGCGGCGAGCAGGCGGCGGCTGGACGTCGTCGACGCCACCTGCCCTCTTGTGTCCAAAGTGCACGGCGAGGCCAGGCGATTCGCCAGGGACGGAGACACGGTGTTCCTCATCGGCCACGCCGGTCACGAGGAAGTGGAAGGGACCCTCGGCGAGGCGCCCGACCGTACGGTGCTCGTCGAGAGACCCGAGGATGTCGCCGACATCGAGGTTGAGGATCCGGCGAGAGTGTCCTACCTGATGCAGACGACACTGGCCATGGACGAGGCCGAAGGCGTCGTGACGGCGCTGCGGCAGCGATTTCCCGCGTTGCGTGGCCCCGGATCCGATGACATCTGCTACGCCACGACCAACCGGCAGGACGCCGTGCGGGTCGTCGCCCGCGACTCCGACGTCGTGCTCGTCGCCGGCTCCCGCAACTCGTCCAACTCGCTGCGGCTCGTCGAAGTGGCCCAGCGGGAGGGAACGCCCGCCTACCTGGTGGACGACGTCGGCGAGATCGACCTCGACTGGCTCGCCTCGGCGGGCACCGTCGGGTTGTCCGCCGGTGCGTCGGCGCCGACCGTGCTGGTCGACGAGATCGTGGACGCGCTGGCCGGATTGGGTGCGGTACAGGTGCGGGAACGCACCACCGCGACCGAGACCGTGAACTTCAGCCTTCCCAAGGAGGTGCGTCACCGATGAACATGCCCCTGCACCAGGCGTTGCGTGTCGCGCGGCACATCGTCACCCAGAAGATCCGAAGGAACGACAAGTATCCGCTGATCATGGAGCTGGAGCCGATCCTGGCGTGCAACCTCAAGTGCGGGGGCTGCGGCAAGATCCAGCATCCGGCGAACATCCTGAAACAGCGAATGCCCGTCGAGCAAGCCGTCGCGGCCGTCGAGGAATCCGGCGCACCGATGGTGTCGATCGCGGGCGGCGAGCCGTTGATGCATCCGCGAATCGACACGATGGTCAACGAGCTGACCAAGCGCAAGAAGTACGTGTTCCTCTGCACCAACGCGGTGCTGTTGCGGAAGAAGATCGACAAACTGGATCTGAAACCGTCGAAGTACTTCGCGTTCGCGGTGCACATCGACGGGCTGCGCGAGCGGCACGACATCGCCGTGGCCAAGGAGGGCGTCTTCGACGAGGCCGTCGCCGCGGTCAAGGAACTGCAGCGACGGGGTTTCCGAGTCACCACGAACACGACGGTGTTCAACACCGACACCCCGCAAAGCGTCATCGAGGTGCTCGACTACCTCAACGACGACCTCAAGGTCGACGAGATGATGATCTCCCCGGCGTATGCCTACGAGAAGGCGCCGGACCAGGAACACTTCCTCGGTGTCCGGGAAACCCGTGAACTGTTCAAGAAGGCGTTCGCGGGAGGCAACCGGAAGCGGTGGCGGCTCAACCACTCGCCGCTGTTCCTCGACTTCCTCGAAGGCAAGGTCGACTTCGAGTGCACGGCGTGGGGAGTGCCGTTGTACACGTTGTTCGGCTGGCAGCGGCCGTGTTATCTGATGAGTGACGGGTACGCGAAGACGTACCGGGAACTGATCGAGACCACGGAGTGGGAGAAGTACGGGAGAGGCAGGGACCCCAGGTGCGCCAACTGCATGGCCCACTGCGGGTACGAGCCGACATCTGTGCTGGCGACGATGAGTTCGCTCAAGGAGACCCTGCGAGCCGCCCGCCGCTGACCCGCCCGTCGGCGAGTCCCCCGCCCAGGACCCCGAGTTCCGCACTCGGGACGGCGAGTTCTGCATTCGGGTTGCCGACATCCGCGCTCGGGGCCGCGAGTTCTGCATTCGGGACGGCGAGTTCTTCACTCGGGGCCGCGAGTGCTGCATAGACGCGGGCGAGTCGCGCGTTCGTCGGCGAGTCCTGCGTTCGTGCGCCCGAGTTCTGCCTTCGTGTCGGCGAGTTCCGCACTCGCTGGCGTCCGCGCGGCTCATTGTCGAGCCCGCCCGAGTGCGGGTCTCGCCGTCCCGGATGCGGATCTCGCTGCCCTGAACGCAGATCTCGCCGTCCCGAGTGCGGATCTCGGCGTCGGGAGTGCGGAACTCACCGCCCTGAACGCAGAACTCGGCGCCCGGGACGCGGATCTCGGCGTCAGCCGAACCGGCGCTGCAAGGCGTCCGTCAGCACCGGCGCCACACCGCGCAACCTGGCGGGAAACCGCAGCCATCGCGGTACGAACACCTCCGGTTTGCCGTGCTCCAGCGCGGCGACCAGCGCCTCGGCGACCGCCCTCGCCCGCACGGGCCGAGGGCGGGACCGGCGATACGGCGTCCCCCTTCGCTCGAAGAACGGCGTCGACACCACACCGGGGACCACCACCGACACCGTGACGCCCTTTCCGGCGACCTCGCCGCGCACACTGGCCCCGAGCGCGGCCACCCCCGCCTTCGTCGCCGAGTACACGGCCTCGTCGGCGACGTTCATACTCCCCGCGATCGACGACACGAGAGCCAGCGCACCGTGCCCGCGGGCGAGCATTCCCGGCAGCACGCCACGGATCAGCTTTGCCGGCGCGAGCAGATTGGTCGCGACGAGCCGGTCGATGTCGGCGGCGGGCATGTCCGCGAACGTTCCCGCCCAGCCCACACCCGCGTTGCAGACCAGCACGTCGGCGTCACCCGCCTCGGCGAGCACGGTGGCGATGCCGTCCCGTTCGGTCAGGTCGGCGACGCACATCCGAGCCCCCGTGGCATGCGCGACGTCCGCCAGCGCGTTCCGATCCCTGCCCGTGATGAGCACCTCGCAACCACGGGCGGCAAGTACGGCGGCCGTTTCCGCGCCGATCCCCGAGGAACCACCCGTGACCACACACCGCGTACCCCTGCCGATCACTGATTCTCCTTCTCCGTCGGTTCCGGACGAGCTGGATCGGTCTCGGCCCGCACGGTCTGTGGTGCGTGCCCGCTGAGCACCGCGATCCCCGCGATGCTGACGGCCAGCCCGATCACCTGCCCGGCGATGCTGCCCGCTCCGCCGGGCAACCGCTCGCCGAGCCACAGCGCACCGACCCCGATGCTGACCAGCGGATCCAGCGCCACGATAACGGCAAGCGCCGGGGCGAGTGCCACACCGACGCGGAACGCGTTCTGGCTCAGCACGAACCCGGTGACCCCGCAGACGACGACAACGTAGAAGTGCCAGTGCGTGAGCAACGCGAGCACGCCGCGCCGCAGATCGTCGGCGGCCAGTTTGGACAGTCCGGCCGTCACGCCGTACAGCACGCCGGTAGCCGTCGCCAGCGCCAGCACCCTGGCCCTGCCCGCGTATTTGACGGCGACGGCGACGCACACCGCGATGAGAAAGGCCAGCCCCGCCGCCAGCGGAAGCACCTCGCGCAGTTCCAGCGTGCCGTGCCCGGCCACCGGTTTCGCCACGAGGAAGAACGCCGCGAGCCCCGCGACGCACAAGCCCGCCCCGAGCAGCACGATCCGGTCGGGCCGTTCCTTGCGCAGCGCGCTGCTGGAGAACACCGCGAAAACCAGCGCGGTGACCAGCAGCGGCTGCACCAGTACGAGCGGCCCGGTCGCGAGTGCGAGCCACTGCAGGGCGATGCCGAGACCGTTGGTCAGCAACGACGCGAGCCACAGCGGCTGGCGAAGCAGTGTGAACACGAGTCCGATTTGCACGGTGCCGCCGCCGACCACCCTTCTCGCCGCCTTGTGCTGCAGCGCCCCGGTGAGTCCGAAGGCCGCCGCGGCCAGTACCGCGGACGGCACCGCGATCCACAGGACGGTGCCGGCCTCGCTCATTGCCCGTCGGCCGGTTCGGCGAACACGGCGTCGGTGTGCTTGGCGATGCGCTCGATGACGGGGCCGAGGGCCGGAGGGCCGGTGAAGCACAGCGTGATGCCCTCGCCCCAGGTCATGGCGCCCCAGGCAAGTCCGGTCCCGGGCGCGACGGCGAGCACGGGATACGCCTCGGTCAGCACGGCGCCGTGCCAGGTCACTTTCCGGCGTGGTCCTGGCATGACGGTGCCGATCGCGTTGAACCACGTTCCCCGGTAGACGCCCCTTGCCGCCATCGGCCGAAGCGGGGGCGGCAACGCGCCGAGCAGCCGCACCACGCCGTGCGCTGCCTCGGGCACTCCCGCCTCGATCCTGCCGCGCATGGTCGCGGCGACGCGTGCGGCCCGTTCGGCCAGTTCCATGGGGCCGGTGGGCAGGTCCATCGATACGGCTCCGGTGTGGTTGCCCGCGGTGCGCAGGCTGCCGGTACCGCGCAGCGACCACGGCACCATGAGCCGGAACCGCGTGTGCCCGGGGAAGCCGAACACCTCGTGCAGCGATTCCGCGAACACGGCGGTGAGCAGTTCGGCTACGCTCACCTCCAGCGCCCGTGCTTTGGCACGCACCCGCCTTCCCCGCAGCCGCAGCAGGGTGTGCCGTCGTTCGGCATCGGCGAGGGCACCGTCCAACGGAGACTCGGGGGCACCACCTGCCGTCGCGAGCCGCCACAGGCCGCTTGCCAGTTTGCGGGGCTCGGGACGGAAGCCGGAGCCGCCGACCGCCGTCACCGGTCTGGTCGCCCACGTGACCCCTGCGCTCGTGTCCGTGTCGGAAAGCAGCGCCTGGAGCACCGTCATGCCGTCGCCGAGGGCGTGGTGCAACGCGACGAGCACGGCGCGCCGGCCCCCGGGGAGGCCGGCGACGAGGCGGGCGGCCCCGAGTCTGCCGCAGCCGAGCGGGGAGGAGAAGAACTCGTCGACCGCCTCGGTGAGATTCTCCGTACTGACCTCGTCGACGAGCGCGGCCGCATCGGTGAGTTCCCGCCCGCTCCACCTGGCCCCGTGCAGTACACCGGCTCCGGTCAGCCTTCCCCCGATACCGGGTACCGCGGAGATCATGCCCGCGACGTGCCGTGTGGTGATCCTCGGTCCCGCGGAGAACATCAGTACCGTGCCGACGTACTGCGGGGCCTCCGGCGTTTCGGCGTGCAGGAACAGCGCGTCGGCGGAGGGGAGGGGCCGATCCCGGGCCTTCGTCGGCACTCCCGCGAGCGTGGACAGTCCCTCGGCGAGCCGGAGCCTGCCCGCGTGCCGTCCGGCCGCGGCTTCGAGCGCGCGCAGCTCACCCGCCCGCCCGGGGCGCATCACGGCGGCCAGTTCTCCGGGGCCCGCACAGACGATCGCCAATCCCGCCTCGGCCATCAGATTCGCGTTCGTGCGCCCGTGTCCCGCGATGGGGTTGTGCAGTACCACGGCCCTGCCACAGGCGAGCGCTTCCAGCGCGGTGGCACCACCCGCGTTGGTGACGACGACGTCGGCCGCGGCCATCAGCCCGGGCATGTCGCCGACCCAGCCGAGCACCTTGACCCTCGCGTCGCCGGCGAAGGCGCCGGTCAGTACGGCGTGCAGCCGCTCGTTGCGGCCCGCCGCGACGACGACCGTCAGGCCGGGATCTCCTGCCAGCAGCTCGCGTACGGTGTCGTCGCCCCTGCCGAAACCGAGCGAGCCACAGGAAATGACCGCGACCCGCTTCGCGGCACCCAGCCCGGTACTCGCGCGGGCGGCGGCGCGATCGGACGGCCGGAAGGCGCTGGGCACCGGGGGCGCCGATACCCTGACCTCGGCGCCGGGCACGCTGTCGCGCGCGGGGGCGAGCGCCACCTCGTGCATCACGAAATTGAAATCGACCCCTTCGTGCACCCAGGAGGGATGCGGTGCGAAATCGGAGATCCACGCCGCGGTGGGCACCGAGAAGCCGCGTCGCCGCCGCAGCCACTGCAGGCCGGTGCTGCCCATCGGATAGGTCGAGAGCACCAGATCGGGCCGGATACGGTCGAGCAGCGGTGCGAGCCCGCGCCCGCTCCACGCGCCGATGACCCGCTTCGCGGCCGTGGCGAACCAGCGGTGATGCCACATGGAGGAATAGAAGAAATCGTAGAGCCACGGCAGCTTTTCCACGCAGGTCGCGTAGATCCGCCGGAAGGCGGGGCCGGTCGCCGAACCCATCGTCTCCAGCACGTCGACCCAGTGCACCTCGATACCGGGCCACAAATTTTCGGCGGCCTCCCGCAGTGCCCTGCCCGTCGCGTTGTGTCCCTCGCCCATGTCGGCGGACACGATCAGCAGCCGCTCCGGTCTTCGCGGCTCAGTGCTCCCAGTCGTCGTTACCACCACCCGCTGGTCGGCGATCACCCCGTCTCGCCCAAGCCTGCCACGTCCGGCGCCCCCACGGGAGTTCGGACACGGTGGACCTGCCGGTGAATCCTTCACGGAGTGACGGAAGCCCTCGGTGTTTCACCGGATGGTGGGACCCCGGTAGCGTGTCCATTTCGGACGCTCGGTGTCAGCCGTTCTGCTTGCGGGCCAGCAGGGCGAGTGTGAACAGCAGGCGGTCGCGTGGCCGCGACACCTTGCGGCCGGTGGCCGCTTCGATGCGCTGCAGCCGGTAGATGACCGTGTTGCGGTGGCAGTACAACCGCTGCGCCGCGTGGGTGGGGGAGCCACCGCACTCGATCGTCGCCTCCAATGTCTTGAACATCGTCTCCCTTTCCGGCTCGGGCAAGGCCAGCAGCTCGCCGAAAGCCACCCGCTGCAGCCGGGGAGCGAGCTGGGGGCTGCCGACGAGCAGTGCCTCCGGCAGCCGGTCGTCGAGGTAGGCGACCCCGTGGGCGGACAGGGTACGGGCGGCGATCTGTGCGAGCGTGTACGCGTCGGCGATGTCGGCGAGCCGGTGCACGACGGGTGAGCACCCCGCCCTTCCGTGCACGGCGGAACCGAGCACGTCCAGCACGGTGGAGGGGGCTCGGTCGCCGAGCACGACGAGACCGACGATGTCGGAGGGCCTGACATGCCACGACGAGAGGATTCCGTGGGCGGCCAGCACATCGCGTGGTGAGCGCAGCGGATCCTCTCCGGGAATGTCGATGGGCGCGACGACACACAGCAGCGGCCCGGTGACGGGCAGGCCGAGCGCGCTCGCGGCCTCCTCCGCGAGCGCGGCGTCCCTTCCCCTTCCCTCAAGCAGCGCGTTGAGAAACGCGTGCCGCCTGCTCAATTCCTGGCTCCGCAGCCGGGATTCCTCAAGCCGGTAGGCGTCGACGAGCGCGGATGAGCTGGAGTCGATCACGCGCCACACGTAACCGGCCGCGTCGAGCAGCGCGTGGTCGTAGTACCCGGCGAATCGCTCGCGCGAGGTCCCGAGCAGACCCTCCCAGATGACCCTGCCGCCGAGCCGGTAGGCGCGGAGCACGGCTTCCAGCGGGACACCCTGACGTGCCCTGAGGCGCCCGGTCTCCATCGACGTGTCCTGCGGGTCCTCACCGTCGGGCACGTTCCCGCCGAGTGACTGGATGCCGCGCTCGATGTTGCAGCGCAGGTTCTCCCTCAGCTCGTCGGGGGCCGTGACACCGAGCTGCGCGTAGGCGGGTTCCCTCTGCAGCACCATGATCGTCAGCCGGTCGGCGAGACTCTCCAGGTTGTCCAGCAGAACGCGGCTGAGTTTGTGCAGCGCGTCCCGTGCGGGCTCCGAGCAGTCGAGCGCACCGCTTCGCCCTGCCGACGATGTCATCAGGCGACGATGGCACGGACTACAACACGCCGTCCACCGGATCCGGGCGGTGAGCCCATAAATCGCACACATCTTTGGGCGCCGCGCCTATGGCCGGGATTGGGCGCCGCGCATCACTCTTAGGACCTTCGCGAAGCGCGTGCAGCGCATTTCGCGGCACTCGACCCCAATGGCGGGAGGCGTGGCTGTGACGTTGCCGGACACATCCGAAACCCGGTTCGCCGACGCCGGATCCGCTCCGCCACCGTTGTTCACCGCCACCGACGTCACCGTGCGGTTCGGCGGGCTCACCGCGCTCGACACGGTCTCACTGGCCGCGCGGCCGAACGAGGTGCACGGTGTCATCGGCCCCAACGGAGCGGGTAAGACCACGTTGTTCAACGTCTGCTGCGGTTTCGTCGAGCCGGACGAAGGAGTTCTGCGATGGCGGGGCGAGCCGGTCGGCGGGCTCAGGCCACATCAGCTCGCCGGCATGGGGATCGCGAGAACCCTGCAGGGACTGGGTTTGTTCGCCGGGCTTTCCGTGCTGGAGAACGTCATGGTGGGCGCGGATCGCTTCCGCCGCACCGGTTTCGGCTCGGCGCTGCTGGCGCTTCCCCGTTCCGCCGGGGACGAGCGGAAGCTGCGGGAACGGGCGATGACGGCGATGGCCGAGCTCGGTCTCGCCGACGCCGCGAGCGCGATGCCCGCGAGCCTGCCCTATCCCGTGCGCAAACGGGTCGCGTTCGCGAGAGCGCTCGCCGCCGACCCCGAACTGCTGCTGCTCGACGAACCGGCGAGCGGGCTCGGCGCCGACGACATCGGCGAGCTCGGCGAACTGGTTCGTGGCCTCGCCTCCCGCATGTCGGTGGTGCTGGTCGACCACCACATGGACCTCGTGATGGCCGTGTGCGACCAGATCACCGTGCTCGACTTCGGCAGGATCGTCGCGCGTGGCACCCCCGCCATGGTCAAGGACGATCCCGCCGTCATCGACGCCTACCTCGGAGAGGAGGCCGACCGGAGTGGAGACCATGACTGACGGCGAGCGCGACCGGGAACTCGACATCAGGGGACTCACCACGAGATACGGTCCGGTGACGGCACTCGACGGCGTGAGCGTCCTCGCGAGGCCCGGCGAGGTCACCGCGGTGCTCGGAGCCAATGGCGCGGGCAAGACCACACTTCTGCGCACCGTCTCGGGCCTGGTCCGTGGCAGCGACGGCGCGGTGTTGCTCGGCGGGAGGAACCTGGCCGGGGCGCCCGCCGAGACGATCGCGAGAGCGGGCGTGGCACACGTTCCGGAAGGCCGGGGTGTGATCACCGAACTGACCGTCGAGGAGAACCTGAGGCTCGGCGAACTGCTCGGCAGCGCGCGAAGAGGTAAGGACGGCAGGGAAGAGCGCGTCGCCTCCGTGTACGACATGTTTCCCCCATTGGCACAGCGAAGGCGCCAGGTCGCCAACTCGTTGTCAGGAGGGGAGCGGCAGATGCTCGTCATCGGCAGGGCGCTGCTGTCGGAGCCGGAAGTGCTGCTACTGGACGAGCCGTCGCTGGGGCTGGCGCCGAGAGTCGTCGCACGGATCTTCGGACTGATCAGAGATCTGGTCGACCGTAAGCGAATCACGGTACTGCTCGTCGAGCAGAACGCGCGAAGCGCACTGTCCATAGCGGACAAGGGATTCGTGCTGAACCTCGGCAGGGTCGTCGCGAGTGACGACGCGGACGCGCTGGCGGCCGACGCCGAGCTGCGGCACGCCTACCTCGGGTTCTGACCGGCGTGGCTCGCGGGCCTTTCCCGTGAACGGAGGCAAAGGGGACCGATGCAACAGTTCCTGAACATCACACTCGGCGGGCTGAGTCAGGGTGCGATCTACGCGGCGTTCGCGCTCGCGCTCGTGCTCATCTGGAGAGCGACGCGGATCATCAACTTCGCGCAGGGCGCGATGGCCATGTTCACCACGTATCTCGCGCTCGCCGTCATCGAGAGCGGCCAGTCGTACTGGGCGGGTTTCGCGGTCGCGCTGGCTGGGGGACTGGTGCTCGGCGCGATCGTGGAAAGGGTCATCATGCGCAGGGTCGAGGGAGGCCCCGAACTCAACGCGGTCATCGTGACACTCGGCCTGTTCGTGGGGTTGCAGGCACTCGCCGCGATCATTTTCGGCGCCGCCTTCCAGTCCTTCCCTGCCCCGTTCGGGCTCAGGGGTTTCACCTTCGGCGAGCTGACCGTCGCCTTCACGCCGTTCAGTGTGTTCATCGTCGGTTCCGTGCTGGTGGTGATGCTGGCGCTGGTGGCGCTGTTCCGGTTCACCGATCTGGGACTGCGGATGCGTGCCTCGGCGTTCAGCCAGGAGGTGTCCCGGCTGCTCGGGGTCAGGGTCGGCAGGATGCTGACCATCGGCTGGGCGCTCGCCGCCGTCGTCGGTTCGCTGGCGGGGCTGCTCATCGCGGGCGGCAACCTCGTGCATCCGGCCTATATGGACGCGGTCATCGTCTACGGGTTCGTCGCGGCCGTACTCGGCGGGCTCGACAGCCCGGCCGGCGCGGTCGCGGGTGGACTGATCATCGGACTCGCACTGTCCTATGTGAGCGGTTATCTCGGCAGCGAGCTGGTGACGCTCGCCGCGCTGGCGATTCTCGTCGCGGTACTGCTGATCCGGCCGAAGGGGCTGTTCAGCAGGGTCGCGGAGCGGAGGGTGTGATGGGAACGAGGATCATCACGAAACCGCTGGGCGCGGCGCGCCGGTTCCTGCCGTCGTCGGTGCTCGGCCGCAACCTGCTCGCCGTACTCGCCGCGCTGGTCGC
Source organism: Saccharomonospora sp. NPDC006951 (assembly GCA_040635515.1). Classification (GTDB taxonomy): domain Bacteria; phylum Actinomycetota; class Actinomycetes; order Mycobacteriales; family Pseudonocardiaceae; genus Prauserella_A. Next base: position 678,238 of record JBEYHY010000001.1, read on the forward strand.
CGTCGTTCTCGTGCTGGAACTGACGACGCCGTTTCGCAATGCCCAGCTGGCCACGATGTCCTACTACGCGATCGCGGCCGTCGGGCTGACCGTCCTCACCGGACTGAACGGCCAGATTTCACTGGGACACGGTGCACTCATGGCCGTCGGCGCGTACACGACGGCGCTGCTGCTCGGCGAGGACGCGGTGCCGTTTCCCGTAGCGATGCTCGCCGCGGCCGCCGTCACCGCGCTCGCCGGAGTGGTGGTGGGTGCCGCGGCGGCCCGGTTGCACGGGCCCTACCTCGCGGGCGCGACCCTCGCACTCGCGGTCGGCGTGCCGGGGCTCGCGATCTACTTCGACGGTCTGCTCGGCGGGGAACAAGGGCTGCCGGTGTCGTCACCGCGCGCACCGGACTGGTTCGCCGACGCACTGTACTTCCTGAGCGCCAACGACATGAGCAGCGCCAAGTACCTCGCCTACCTCGGCTGGGGGACGTTGCTGCTCGTGATGCTGCTGCTGGCCAACCTCATGGCGAGCAGGTTCGGCAGGGTGTGGCGCGCGGTCCGCGACGACGAGGTCGCCGCGGAACTGGCGGGGCTGCGGCTCGGCAGGTTGCGGGTGCTGGCATTCGTGGTCAGCGCGGCGTGCGCGGGGCTGGCCGGATCGGTGCTGGCGATGGTCGTGCGCCTTGCCGCGCCGAGCGGCTTCACGATCGTACTCTCGCTTTCCCTCCTCACGGCCGTCGTCGTCGGCGGGCTCGGAAGTCTCGGTGGCGCGCTGCTGGGCAGCGCGCTGCTGGTGTTCCTGCCACCGGCGGTGACCAACCTCGGAACGAGCGCCGGGCTCACCGGGGTCCAGGCGGCGCAACTGGCGCCCTTCGTATACGGCGTCGTGCTGATCGTCGTGATCCTGGTCGCGCCGGGAGGCGTGATGGGCCTGCTCCGGCGGCTGTTCGCCTTCCGGCGCGCGGGATCGACCACAAGCTCCAACAAAGGAGGAACGAGATGAGCACAAGATCAAGGCGTGGCGCCGCGCTCGTCGCCATGACGGCGATCGCCGCGCTGGTCGCCGGCGCCTGCGGCGCGGGCGGGAGGCCCGACGGCGACGGTGAGGGCGGCGGCGCTTCCGATGTCGGCGTGACCGCCGATACCGTCAAGATCGGCGCCCATTTCCCGCTCACCGGCGTCGCCGCTCCCGGCTACAGCGAGATTCCGACCGGGGCGAAGGCGTATTTCGACTATGTGAACGCGAATGGTGGCGTGCACGGCAGGAAGATCGAGTACGTCTACAAGGACGACGCCTACAACCCGACCAACACCAGCCAGGTCGTCAATGAACTGGTGTTGCAGGACGAGATCTTCGCGATGGTCGGCGGACTGGGTACGCCGACGCACAGCGCGGTCCTGGACTTCCTCAACAGCTCCGGGGTACCCGACCTGTTCGTGTCGTCGGGTTCGCTGCTGTGGAACCAGCCGGAGAAGAATCCGCAGACCTTCGGCTGGCAGCCGGACTACGAGGTCGAGGGCAAGATCATCGGCCAGTACCTGCGAGATCATCTTCCCGAGGCCAGGATCGGGCTTTTCCTGCAGGACGACGACTTCGGTGACGACGGAGAGAAGGGCGTGCGGGCCTTCGTCGGCGACCGGATCGTCGCGGCCGAACGGTACGCGCCGGGAAACACCGACGTCGGACCGCAGATCGCCGCACTGCAGGCCTCGGGCGCCGACGTGGTCGTCGGGTTCAACGTCCCCTCCTACACCGCGTTGAGCCAGCTCACGTCGATGCGGCTCAATTTCGGTCCACAGTGGATCTATTCGAACGTCGGGTCCGATCCCGCACTCGTCGGCTCGTTGCTGAACCGCTTCTCCGAGGGCAAGGTGACCGACGCGAGCGTGCTCGACGGCGTCATCACCACGGAATACCTTCCCGGCGTCGAGGAGAAGGACAACCCGTGGACCCGGTTGTGGCAACGGGTGTGGGACGAGCACGGCGGGCAGGGCGAGCTGACCAACTACCGGATCTACGGCATGTCCGAGGCCTACACCTTCGTCCAGGCGCTGCAGGCGGCGGGCCCCGAGCCCACCAGGGCGGGACTCGTGGAGGCGCTGGAGAAGATCGGCCCCGAACTCACCGGGCCCGCGCTGGTGCCCTACCGGTACTCGGCCGACTCCCACGCCGGTCTTTCCGGGGTGAAGGTCGTCCGGATCAAGGGCGCGGCGACCGAGGACCTGAGCCCGGTGTTCGTGACCGGAAACGGGGATACCGAGATCACCGAGCACACCGCGGAGCACGCCCCGCCGCCGCCGAACGGGATACCGGACATGCGGCCGGTCGGCTGAGCTGCGCCGGTCGGTCCCACCCGCGAGTCCCCCGCCCAGGACGGCGAGATCCGCGTTCGGGACGGCGAGATCCGCGTTCGCGCGCCCGGGACCGCCAGTGAAGCGGTCAGGAGCGGACGAGGTCGGCCAGCGTCGAGGCGGTGTCGTCGGGCGACCAGTCGTCCGGGATCGCGTCGCCGTCCAGCGACAGCGTGATCGCGACGAACGCGGAGCGCTCGGGCGCGAGCAGTTCGGCGGTGTGCTCGGCGCGGCCGTTGGGATAGACGTGATCACGCACGGCGATCTCCGCTCCGTCGACGTCGTGCGTGCTGACGTCGTCGTCGGTCCGGTCGAGTGAGCTGTCCAGGAGATCGTCCTCGTTCGCGGTCTTCCCGACGATCAGCGTCATCGACGGCTCGGTGAACCGGCAGACGTAGCGCTCGCCGGTGTCGGCGAAGGTGCTCACACCGGCTCCGAACGAGCGCGATTGCGCCTCGCCCACGACCGGGGGCTCCAGCAGCGTGCACTCGTCGTCCCGCTGGATGACCGTTGTCGGGCCGACCCGGTCGGCATTGCCGATGGCCTCGTCGAGCCGCTCCAGCCAGGCGCCGGGGACCGTGGGCGGGCCGTGCTGCCAGGTTTCGGGTTCGGCGGAGGAGCACGCCACCAACGCGCCGGAGAGCACCGCGACCACGGAACCGGTCAACACTGAATGCAAACGCCTGCTACCCATATGCAAATCGTACATGTCGGGTCAGACGGGACATCCGGCACACTGGTTCCCTTACCGTCGGCACGCTTGCCCGCCGGCGGTACGCTCCGATCTCCACGAGCAGCGGCGCACGACGGTCGCCGGGGGCGGAGGCCGAGGATTGACCGAGCGACGTTACCGGTTGCGGGCGGCGACGCCCGCCGACGCTGGCCAGGTCGCCGAGATCTGGCGCAGGGGCTGGCACGACGGGCACGCGGGCAGGGTGCCGAGGCAACTGGTCGCCGCGAGAACGCCCGCCTCGTTCCAGTTGCGCGCCGCCGACCGGGTGGCCGATACGACGGTGGCCGTGACCGCCGGTGAGATCGCGGGTTTCGTGATGGTCGTCGAGGACGAGGTCGAGCAGGTCTACGTCGGTGCGGATCATCGGGGAACCGGGGTTGCCGCCCAGCTGCTCCGGGAGGCGGAACGGCTTGTCGCCCGTAACGGCCACCCCGAGGCGTGGCTCGCGGTGGTGGCGGGCAACGCGCGCGCACGGCGCTTCTACGAGCGCGAAGGCTGGCGCGACGAGGGCGCGTTCGGTTACGGCGCCGCGACGGAGGAGGAGATCGTCGAGGTGCCCTGTCACCGCTACGTCAAGGACCTCACAGCTGCGTCGTGACCGCCGGTAGGCTGGGTGCCGGACCCATTTTCCCCGGTTGTCCACAGTGGACTGAACGGGCGATTGCCGCGTCAGGAGTGATGACGGAACATGAGTGCACAGGACGGCGCGACGCTGTACATCGACGGCGCGTGGGCGTCGGCGGGGGACGGTGCGACGTTCCCCGTGACCGACCCGGCGACCGGCACCGTGATCGGCAAGGCGGCCGAAGGGGGAGCCGCCGAGACACGTGAGGCGCTGGCGGCCGCTTCGGCGGCCTTTCCGTTGTGGAGCGCCGAATCGGCCTACACCCGTGCCGACGTACTGACGAGGGCGCACGCGCTCATGCTGGAACGGGCCGACGAGCTGGCCCGGCTGATGACCACCGAGCAGGGAAAGCCGCTCAAGGCCGCCCGCGCGGAGGTCGGTTACGCGGCGGACTTCCTGAGCTGGTTCGCGGGTGAGGCCACGCGCGTCTACGGCACCACCATCCCGTCCCGGCGGCGTGAGCAGCGCTTCACCGTGCTGCGGCAGCCGGTCGGCGTCGTCGCCGGTATCACGCCGTGGAACTACCCCGTCTCGATGATCACCCGCAAGGTCGCGCCCGCGATCGCGGCGGGCTGCACCGTGGTACTCAAACCCGCCGAGCAGACGCCGCTGTGTGCCGCCGCCGTCTTCGAGGTGCTGCACGAGGCGGGCCTCCCCGGTGGAGTGGCCAACCTGGTGACCACGAGCAGGCCCGCCGAGGTCGGCGACGTGCTGCTGGATTCGCGGGCGGTGCGCAAGCTGACCTTCACCGGATCGACCGAGGTGGGCAAGGCGCTCGCGGCGAGGGCGGCCGCGACGATGAAGCGCGTGTCGATGGAACTGGGAGGCCACGCGCCTTTCCTCGTCTTCGACGACGCCGATCCCGTCCACGCGGCAAAGGGCGCGGCGCTCGTCAAGTTCCTCAACACCGGGCAGGCCTGCATCTGCCCGAACCGCATCTACGTCCAGCGCTCCGGCTACGACCGGTTCATGAAGGCGTTCACCGAGCGGGTCGCCAAGCTCAAGCCGGGCCCCGGACTCGATCCCTCCTCCACCGTGGGCCCGCTCATCGATGCCGACGCCATGACCAAGATGCGGGATCAGGTCGCCGACGCCCGGGCCAAGGGTGCCTCGGTGCTCGCCGGTGGTGAGCGCGTCGGTGACGCGGCGGGCGGCCTGTTCTTCCAGCCGACCGTGCTCGCGGACGTCACCCCGGACATGCGCGTCTACCGGGAGGAGACGTTCGGCCCCATCGCCGCGCTGATCCCGTTCGACGACGAGGACGAGGCGATCGCGATGGCCAACGACACCGACTACGGACTGGCCTCCTACCTCTACACCACCGATCTCGCGAGGGCGACTCGCGTGTCGGAGGCGCTGCGCTTCGGCATCGTCGGGATCAACGACATCAATCCGACCTCGGCGGCGGCACCCTTCGGCGGCGTCGGTGACAGCGGGCTCGGCCGCGAGGGCGGTGCGCAGGGAATCGACGAGTACCTCGACGTGAAGCTGGTCGGCCAGGTGCTCGGCTGAGCCGCGCGCGCTCCCGAACGCGCATCTCACCGTCCTGAGTGCGGATCTCGGTGTCCTGAGCGGGGGACTCGCGGGAGGGCGGCTACCAGGTGACGGGAAGCTCGTGCACGCCGTACACGGAACCGTCGTGTTTGAACGGGATCCGGTCGAGTTCCACGGCAGCCCGCAAGGTCGGGACGCGCCGGTAGAGCGTGCCGTAGACGACCTGCAGCTCCATCCGGGCCAGCGATTGGCCGAGGCACTGATGCACCCCGTAGCCGAAGGCGACGTGCCTTCTCGCGTCCCTGCGCAGATCGAGCCGGTCGGGCTCGGGAAACACGCCGGAATCGCGATTGGCGACGTCGTTGGCGAGCACGATGCCCTCGCCCGCGCGGATCGTCGTACCCGCGATCTCGATGTCCTCCAGCGCCGCCCTTCGCCTGCCGTTGTGGGTGATGTTCAGGTACCGCAGCAATTCCTCGACCGCGGAGGACACCAGCGCGGGATCGTCGCCGTCTCGCAGCAGCGCGAACTGGTCCGGATGCTCCAGCAGGGCCAGCGTGCCGAGCGCGATCATGTTGGCCGTGGTCTCGTGGCCCGCGATCAGCAGCAGCACTCCCATCTGCGCGGCCTCGGAGCGGGTCAGCTCGCCCGATTCCACGCGTCCGGCGAGGCCGGAGAGCAGGTCGTCGGCCGGTGCGGCGAGTTTGCTTCCCATCAGCTCGTCGAGATACGCCGCGAGGGAGCCCAGCGCCCGATCGCGGTCCTCCGCGGCGGCATCCCTCTTGATCATGATCTTGCTGTTGCGCTGGAAGAAGTCGTGATCGGCGTACGGGACCCCGAGCAGTTCGCAGATCACCAGTGAGGGCACCGGCAGCGCGAAGGACTCCACGAGATCGGCGGGATTGGGCCCGGCGAGCAGCTCGTCGATCAGAGTGTCGACGATGTGCTGCACGGCGGGCCGCATCGCGTTGACCCGTTTGACGGCGAAGGGCGCCGTGACCATCCTGCGCAGCCTGGCGTGCTCGGGGTCGTCCATCAGGATGAAGCTGATCTTCGAGCCCTTGCCGCCGGTCGCGGCGGGACTGGGGTAGCCGGGACTGGTCAGGTCGGCGCTGACCCTGGGATCGGCGAGCAACGCCCGCTGTTCGGCGTATCCGGTCACCAGCCATGGGGTGCTGCCGTCCCACAGCCGGACTCTGCCGAGCGGGCCGCGTTCCCGCTCCGCGCGCGCGGCGGGAGGCGGGTCGAAGGGGCAGCCCTTCGCCCTTTCCATCGGAAACAGCGGCGGTTCGGCTCGGTCGTCGAGAGTGGAGGTCATTTCTTCTCCCTGTACGAGATTCACGGTGCCGGTGCGAGTGAGCCGACGATTTCCCGCCGTCTGAGCCGTGCCTGCTTCGGCATGTTCCAGCCGAGCACGCCGGTTACGGCACCGCCGAGCTCGTAGCGGGCGACGAATCGTCCCGCCCCGAGCTCACCGTCCACAATGGTCGCCTCGGCTCCGGCGGGGATTCGGCCGTGCACCTGGATCTTGACGTCGAACTGGTCGGTCCAGAAGTAGGGGACCGGCGCGTAGCGGACCTTCTCGCCCATGATGCCCGCCGCGACGGTCCGCGCCTGCTCCGTCGCGTTGGTCCGGTTCTCCAGGCGCGACGAGCCGAGCGATTCGTGCCGCCAGCGGGCGACGTCGCCCGCGGCGTACACGCGGCGGGCCGCGCGGCAGTACTCGTCGCACACGACGCCGTCGTCGAGCCGCAGTCCGCTGCCTTCGAGCCAGCTCGTGTTCGGGACCGCGCCGATCGCGACGACAACGACATCGGCGGGGATCACCTCGCCCCCGCTCATCCGCACGCCGGTCACCCTGCCTTGCTCGCCGGTGAGCCCGCTGACGGTGTCGCCGAGCAGCAGGTTCACTCCACGGGCAGTGTGCAGCTGCGCGAGCCGCGCCGCGACGAGCGGCCCGAGCTGATCGGCCATCGGACTGTGCTGAGGGCCAGCGAGGGTGACCGCGAGGCCCATCCCGGTGGCGGTGGCGGCGATCTCGGTACCGAGGACACCGTCCCCGATCACGACGAGCCGGGAGGCGGACGACAGGCTCGCGCGCAGGGCGATCGCGTCGCCGAGCGTGCGCAGCAGGTGGACGCCGGCAAGGCCGGGCTCGCCGCGCGTGCGGGGCAGCTGTCTCGGCCGCGCGCCTGTCGCGATGACGACGGCACCGGCACGCCACGTCCGGCCGGACGCGGTGCGCACGATCGCGGCATCCGGATCGGTGCCGATGTCGAGCGCCTCCGCCGCGTCGCCGAGCACGAAGTCGGCGTCGAGCGCCGCAAGCCCCTCTTGTCTCCTGAGCCTCGCCCGTTCCGGTTCCCATGCGCCGGAAAGGACCTGTTTCGACAGCGGCGGCCGGTCGTAGGGCGCGTGCGGCTCGTCGCCGAGCACCGTCACCGTTCCCTCGTAACCCTTGCGGCGCAAGGCTTCCACTGTGGACAGACCGGCGGCCGAAGCGCCGACGACGAGCACATCCTCCGGTACGGCTACCGGGGTCACGTGTCCTCGCGAAGCGTGATCGCCGAGGCGGGACAGATATCGGCCGCCTCCCGTACCGCGGCGTGCTGCGGCTCGGGCGGCGAGGATTCGAGCAGCAGCACGATTCCGTCCTCGTCCCGCTGGTCGAACACCTCGGGCGCGACCAGGACACACGAGCCGGCTCCGCAGCACTTGTCCTCGTCGACGGCGACGTTCATGGCCGATTCTCCTTTTCGTTCGTGGTGGTGGTGCCGGGTGCGTTCAGCGGGAGGGGGTGATGGGCGCGTGCCACAGTCCGGTGATGGCGTCGATCAGGCCGGTCGCCGTCCCGTGCCAGTCGGGCCGGGGCGTCGGTGTCCCTTCGGCGATGGCGCGTTCGCGTTCCGCGATCACGTGCACCATGAGCTGGCGAGCCATGTCGCCGCGTTCCACGCGCACCTCGACGGGCAGATCGGGCAGACAGCGGTTGAGTCCTTCGACGGTCTTCACGAGCGCGGGGGAGGTCAGCGACTCCTCCACCATGATGTCGCGCAGCACGGGATCGGTCATGACCTGGGCGCCGAATCTGGCGAACCACGTGGGGTGCCCGAGTTCGGCGAGATGTTCGGTGGACGGCCGGACAAGGCAGGCGACCCAGACCCTGGTATCGGTGCTCTCGCCGGCTTCCCCCGCCATGCGGGTTCTGACCCGTTCGATCGGCGCTGCGTGGTGACGCACGATCGCTCGCACCAGATCGGCTTTGGTGCCGAAGTGGTAGTTGACGGCGGCGTTGTTGCCCTGCCCCGCGGCCTCGCTGATCTGCCGGTTGGACACGGCGAACACCCCGTGTTCGGCGAACAGCCGCTCCGCGGCCCGCAGGATCGCCTCACGCGTCGCGTTGCCGCGTTCGGCCCGCGCGGTGTGGCCGGGCATCGTCACCACCGCACCGGGACTTCACGCAGCCCGCCGACGACGAGACCTTCCAGTCTGCGCAGTTCCCCCGGGGCAACGGCGAGGTCGAGTGAGGGCAGCTTGCGCAACAGCACCTCCAGCACGACCTGCAACTCGGTGCGCGCGAGGGCCTGGCCGAGGCAGGAGTGCGAACCGCTGCCGAACGCCAGATGGGGATTGGGGCTGCGGCCGATGTCCATCGTCGCGGCTTCGGTGAAGGCGCCGTCGTCCCTGTTGGCCGAGGCCATGCTGCACATGACGGTGGTGCCCTCCGGCAGGGTTCGACCTCCGACCTCGACCTCCTCGTCCAGGTAACGCACCATGCCGAGCCCGGGGTTGGGGTCGAAGCGCAGCGACTCCTCGACGGCGGTCCGGACGAGGGAAGGGTCGGCGACGAGCCGTTCCCAGCGCCGCCGGTCGGCCAGCAGCATGGCGACCATCTTGCCGATCATGTTGGCCGTCGTCTCGTGTCCCGCGATGAGCAGGCCGAGGCCGGTCGCGACGAGCATGCGGTCGCTCATCAGCTCGCCCGCGCTGTCGGTGCTGGTGATGAGCTCGCTCAACAGGTCGTCGCCCTGCCGCGCGCGTTTCTCGGCGATGTGGCCTCCCATATAGGCGAAGAACTCCGCCTGTGCCGTCTCGACCTCGTCCTGGGTGTAGCGGGTGAGGTTGAGCAGCGAATCGGACCAGTGCGCGAAGCGGTCGCGGTCCTCGCCGGGAACTCCGAGCATGTCGCAGATGACCCACACGGGAAGCGGGAAACCGACGGACGCCTTGAGATCGGCGGGCTGCCCGTGCTCGACCATCTCGTCGACGAGGCGTTCCGCCATCGCCTCGATGCCCGGCCGTAGCGCTGCCATGCGTTTCGCCGTGAACCACCTGTTCACCAGGCGCCGCCAGCGCTGGTGGCCCTCGCCGCTCTGGGGCAGCGTCGCCGACATCTCACTGTTGAACAGGCCGCCCGATTCGGTGTCGGAGATCCGTGCGGCGTCCGGAGCGCTGAGCGACCTGCCGAACCTGGCATCCGAAAGTACCTGCCTCACGTCGTCGTAGCGGGTCACGAGGGTCGCCTCGTCGCCGCTGGGCAGCGTCACCCGCGATACGGGACAGCGTCGTCGCAGTTCTTCCCATTCGCCGGGCGGCTCCAGCGCGGCCGGGTTGGTGAAGGGATAGCTCGGCGACTCGGTGGTCCCGCCTCGGCTCACGGGTGTCCCTCCTCGGGGTCGGGTGCGGTTCGTGACCAGTTAACCGATCCCGATTGAGCTAAGTCAAGTGATTGACTTAAATCTGGCGGTGCCGATATCCGAACGGGTGGTCAGGTGTGACACGGAGGCACTTTCCTTGTATAGCCGGACATTTCCGGTGGGCACCTTGTCCGTGTCGGCCGGTCTCGCCCGATGCCGTCCTCGCGATCACCGGGTGACCACAATGGACTGATTGCCGGGTTCGCGGACGGGCGGGTCGGGCGCGATGCCGCCGGCGCGCATCTCGGCGTCCTGAACGCGGATCTCGGCGTCCTGAACGCGGATCTCGGCGTCCTGGGCGGGGGACTCGCGGAGGTGGCTCTTTTGCCGGACACTGCTCTTTCGCCGGACCTGGCCTGTTCATGGGACACCGGCCCGTTGCCCTGCATCGGCGGAGGGAAAGCGGTCAGGGAGTTTCGGCACTTCACAGGTGGTGCCGGGGTGCTTGCCACCAACGTTTCTCCTGCCCTGTCAGCCATGCGGTAGCATCGCTGCGCACCAAGATCGACTGTCGGTTGTCGGCCCGTTGTAGACGGGGACCGGTCGGCTCAATACGATCTGCTCTCCGCAGTTTCGCCTGGGACAGAAAGGACCCGATGTCCAAGCAGCTACGGGAAGCCGCTCCGCCAACAAGGGCCGCCCGGCAACGGGGCGGACAGGCCGACGGGTCCACCGCGGTGGACGAGCTGCGGTCCCAGCTCAGGAAAATCACCACCCTCGCCGTCGCCATCGTTACGGTGCTTGGTATCGCGGGTGTCGCGCTGATCATCGCCGACGACTCGTGGGCGCTGGTCGTCGCGGTCGCCGTCGTGGTGATGTCCCTTGTGGTCGTTTTGCTTGCCGTGGCCAAGGGGGACGCCGCGGCCAGGGAACTGCGCCATTTCCTTCGCGTCACCGCGGCCTCCGCCGCGGAACGGGAACAGCAAGTACGGCAGGCATATCAGCCGTCCCCCGCGCCAAGGGCCGACACCGGGGCCCACCAGCTGCCGCAGGCCCCTCGCCCCTCGGGAACGCAGGCCGTGCGTTCCATGCTCGAACACGATTCCGACCAGGGTCGTGAGGTCTTCGTCAAACTGGCGAGGCGGCTGCAGTCGCTGATCAACAGGGCGATCAAGCGGGTGGACGAACTCGAACGCGAGATGGAGGATCCCGACCTTCTGCGCGGTGTCTACGAGATCGACCATCTCGCCACGCGCGTACGTCGGCAGGCCGAGAACCTCGCCGTGCTCGGCGGTGAAGCACCCCAGCGGCGGTCGAGCAAACCGGTCAGCGCCAACGCGGTGCTGCGCTCGGCGGTCGCGGAAGTCGAGCACTACAAACAGATCAGCATCGTGCCCGTCGAGGGGATCGAGCTGAACGGGCACGCCGTCGCCGAGATCATCCACCTGCTCGCCGAGCTGCTGGAGAACGCGACGACCTTCACCGCTCCCGACTCGCCGAAGGTCGTTCTGCGCGCGCAGAAGGTCACCGCGGGACTCGCGATCGAGGTCCAGGACCGGGGCCTCGGGATGACCACGGAGGACTTGGTTCGGATCAACCGGCTGCTCGACGGCAGCACCCAGATCGACATCGCGGAGCTGCTCCAGGACGGCCGGATCGGTCTCGCCGTCGTGAAGGAGCTGTCCCGCAGGCACAACGTCAGGGTGCGGCTGCAGACGAACATCTTCGGCGGTATCGACGCGGCCGTCGTACTGCCGCACAACCTGATCGCCGACGAGGCCGAACCGGCAGCCGCGCCGAAGGCCCGCCGTGCGGCGGAACCGCAGGCGCCCGCGGTACCGGCCGCGCAATCCGCACCTCCGTCAGCGGTAACCGCGACGCTGCCTCCGGTACCGCCGGTGCCATCGTTGTCTCCCGAGCCTCCCGCACCCGCCCAGCCGGTTCAGCCGGTCCAGCCGCTTTCGGCGCCCCTGCCCTCGCGCAAGGGTGCCGTGTACGCCGCGGCCGGCGACATCGCCGACCCCGGTACGGGCTGGGAGGAGCTCGCGCCCCCTTCGGCGGCTCCGGCGCGGCACGAGTTGCCGCCGCTGCCGACCCGGGACCCCGGTACCACGTTCAACGCGGCCGTGCGGGCCGCGGCGGCATCGGATGACCCGGCAGAGGAAACCGGCCCTCCCGAACCAGAAGCGGCACAGGGACAGCAGACCCCGCCGCCGCTGCCGCAACGTCGCGGACATTCGCACCTCCGCCAGGAGTTGCATGACCCACCCACGCCGACGCGGCCCATCCCCGGCCATGACACCAACCTGATGGCATCAGTGCAGCAGGGAATCAACAGGGCGCAGGACGAGCACGACAACGGCGCGGAAACCGATCACTCGCAACATGGCAGCACACAAGGAGCATCCATTTCATGGCCGATGACCTGACCTGGCTTCTTCGCCGTCTCGTCGACACGGTTCCGCACACCCGTAGTGCGTTGCTGCTGTCCTCGGACGGGATCCCGAAGTTCTGGCACGGGCTCGACAACGACGGCGCCGACACGCTCGCGGCGCTGGCCAGCGGTTTGTGTTCGCTCGCCCAGCAGGTCGGCACGCGGTTCAGCGGGGGCGATGGAGTCAGACAGGTCGTCTCGGAACTGGGTGAGGTGATCCTGCTGGTCACCGCGGCCAGTGAGGGAACGGTGCTGACGGTGCTCGCGGGCAGGGACGTCGACACCGGCATCCTGAGCTACGAGATGGGCAGGCTGTGCACTCAGGTCCCGGCCTATCTGGCGACGCCGACGCGGTATCGCGGCGCTCCGGGATACGCGGACTGACGCCGATGCCTGATTCCGACGAACCTCCGGTCGCCGAGTTCGGCGACGAATTGTGGGTCCGCCCCTACACGGTGACCAACGGGCGGACGCATCCCAGCGCGGCACTGGACCTGATGTCACAGGTACGGGCGACGGGACGGGGCAGGATCGCCCCCGGGAGCCTGGGTTTCGAACACGCCCAGGCATTGCGACTGTGCAACTCGCCGACGTCCGTGGCGGAGGTCGCCGCACATCTGCGGCAGCCGGTCATGGTGGTCAAGGTGTTGCTTTCCGACCTGATCGAGTCGGGCGCGGTCACTGCTCGCATGCCGATCACCGATTTCGAAGCAGCCGACCCGAACCTACTGGAAGCGCTCCTCAATGGTCTCCGACGCCTCTGATTTCTTCCCGACCCAGTTCAAGATCCTCGTCGCCGGAGGGTTCGGCGTCGGCAAGACCACGTTCGTCGGCGCGGCCAGCGAGATCGAGCCGTTGACGACCGAGGAGCGGCTGACGACGGCAGGCGTCGGCATCGACAACGTCACCGGTGTCGAGTCCAAAACCACCACGACGGTGGCCATGGACTTCGGCCGGATCACGTTCCTCGCCGAGAACATGGTCCTGTACCTGTTCGGCACACCCGGACAGGACCGGTTCTGGTTCATGTGGGACGAGTTGTCCAGGGGAGCGCTCGGCGCGGTCGTGCTCGCCGACACGCGCCGGTTGCAGGACTGCTTCGCCGCCGTGGAGTTCTTCGAGCGGCGGGGCATCAAGTTCCTCGTCGCGATCAACGAATTCGACAACGCCTACCGCTACCACGCCGCCGACGTGAGGACCGCGCTCGATCTCAATCCGCGGGTTCCGCTGCTGCGCTGCGACGCCCGCAACAGCCAGTCGGCCAACGGTGTGCTGATCACGCTCGTCGAGCACATCGTCGAGACCCTTCCCACCACCGTCGAGCAGAACGCCGCACACGAGATTCGGAGCTAGTAATGAACTTCGAGGTGACCGATGACCGCATCCTGACCGCGCCCGACGACCCCGAGGTCTCCCAGCGGATGGCGAGGCTCAGGGCGCTGGGATTGGGGGACCAGCCGGACAAGGTGTTCGACGAGTTCGCGGCGCGGCTGGCCACCATCACCGGTGCGCCGTTCGCCATGGTCAACTTCATCAACGACCGGCAGCAGTACTTCGCCGGTCTCTACACGCCGTCCGCGTCGAGGACCGCCGGCGCACTGGAGGCGGTGCAGGGATCCGTGCACGCCGATCCAGGCAGGGAAATGGGTCTCGATCACGGGTTCTGCCCGCACGTCGTGGTGCGCCGCAAGGCGCTCGTGCTCGACGACGTGTGCGACTATCCCCGGTTCGCGGGCAATCCGGTCGTCGACAAGATCGGTATCCGGTCCTACCTCGGCGCTCCGCTGATCGACCGCACGGGGACGGCGCTGGGCACGATCTGTGTGGTGGCGACCGAGCCGCGCCCGTGGGGGCGGCCCGGCCTTGAGACCATCAAGTCGCTGGCCTCGGAACTGACCGACCTCATCCACCAGCGGGAACAGCAACAGGAAGCCGCAAGCCGACACTACTATGCGTGAGCTGATCGGAAAGGCGCTGGGACCACTGGCCCTTGCTGGTCCCCAGTGCCGTTTCGGCCAGCCGTAGCCGCTGCACGTCAGAGGTGCCTGCGGGAGCGTAGATGTGGTGGGCGTCGCGCACGTAGCGTTCGATCTGCTGATCAGGCGAAAGCCCGTACGCGGCGAACACCTCCATGGCCGTCCTCGCGGAGTCCAATGAGGACTCTACGTTGACCAGCTTGGCGTTCATCAGCTCCGCGTCGCACGGAATCCCCGTGTCGAGCAGCCTCGCCGCGTGATAAGCGACCAGCCTGGCCGTCATGAGCTGGGATTGCATCTGGCCCAGTTTCTGTTTGACGGTGGGAAGTTCCGCCAGCGACTGCCCGTAGCGCTGGTGCTCGACCGCGAACCGCACGGTGCGTTCCACGATGGCCTGATGGATGCCGAGCGAGACGGCGGTCAGATTCGGTCTGCCGTAGAGAATGCTGGAGGAGTAGGCGACGGCCAGGCCGTCACCCTCGGCGCCGAGCAGGCAGTGCGCGGGCACTCGGCAATCCTCGAAGATCAGTTCACCGAAGCTGAATCCGTGTAGCCCCATGGAAGGCTGGTATTCACCGAGCCGGAAACCGGGCCGGTCTGATTCGACGAGGAAGGCCGAGAGTCCTTTCGAGCCGCTTCCCGTGCGGACGACGACACCGTGCAGGTCACCGATGTGGCTGTTGCCGACGAAGACCTTCCTGCCGTTGAGGAGGTAGTCGTCGCCGTCTCTCCGGGCGGTGGCGGTCATCCCGAGTACGTGACCGCCGGATTCCGGTTCCGTCACGGCGATGGTGGGCAGGCAGGCTCCCGAGGCGACGGCCGGGAGCCATCGCTGCTTCTGTTGCTCGTTGCCGAAGTGCAGGATCTTCGCCACACCGAGCTGTGATGCCTGCACCATCGCGCCCATGGCGCCGCTGATCCTGGACAGCTCCTCGATGATGATCGTCTTGGCGAGATGCCCCAGCCCCATCCCGTCGTACTCCGGCCCGATCGTCACCCCGATCCAGCCCTGCTCCGCGATCCGCCTCGACAGTACATAGTGGATCGCCTTCGCCGATTCCATGTCGGCGACCAGCGGCGACACCTCGGTCTCGGCGAAGCTCCTGACCTCTGCGCGAAGCTGCTCGTGAGCCATGCTCGTGAAGTACCCGTCCACCTCGCCGGCGCCGTCCAAATCGCGCTCCTTGTCCTTCCGTCGCCGCTTGCTCGCGGTTGCCGACAGCCCCAATGAACCTGAGGGATCTTCGCACAACGGGCACCGCCGAGGTACCTCCTCTATGGTGATTGCGGAGACAGTAGTTGATCACCGATTGGCGCGTGAACCGGCCAGTACGGCTTCCGATTCGCTTCCGCCGACGTGGATTCCCGCCGCCCGCAGGTCCGTGACCAGTTAGGACGCCGCCAAGCGTGTGCTCGGTTGATCGCGGCGCCGATGGCAACTCTCCGGAGTCGGCCCACGAAGCCGAAACAGCCCGTGTGGACCGTGAACGAGCCTTGGGGGCGGCCTTCGCCGCTGTCCCGTGCCGGGTTTGGCCTGGTTTTCCGCACGATGGAACGGTGTCCTTGATGGGTGGCATCGGGCGAGAGTGAGCGGTTGCTTCTGAAAACGACGCCAGGGCACGGGATTCGGCACGCTCACCCAGTGTTGATCTTTCTCACATTGCGTGACGCTGGGTTATCCGGGGTCCGCCGTGGCGGTTGCCTGCCGCTGTGGACTTCGCATGTATTCGGTGCTATATAGAAAGGTTGCCGTCGAGCGGGTGTCCGGGAACGGCGAGGGAGAGTCGGTGCCCGTCTTGGTCCGGGGTGCGTCCTGTTTCGTGTATCCACTGTGGACTGAAATCGATCCACAGTGGAATTGCCTGGGCTGGATGGGCGACCCCGTGCTGCTCGGCGACGAGCCGGCGGTTGCCGTTACAGTGGAGACCGAGAGGTACCCGAAGCGTGGGAGGCGTCGTCGTGAACGACAACACAGGCTGGGTGGCGGAATCCGCCGGCTCTGGTTCCGCGGTCGCGCTGGCCCCCGAACCGCCGTGCCCGCTGACTCCCGTCGTCGACGTGGTCTTCAGCAGGTGGACGGCGCTGATCCTGTGGACTCTCCACGAATACGGCCGCCAGCGATTCGTCGAGCTGGAACGCCGCGTCGCGACGATCTCGCCGAAGGTGCTCACCCAGCGGCTGCGCAGACTGGAGCGCGACGGCCTGCTGCTGCGCATCCGGCACACCGCGGTTCCGCCGAGGGTCGAGTACGAGATCACCGAGCTCGGCCGCAGCCTCGCGCCGTTGTTCGCTTCCCTCGCCGAATGGTCGGTCAACCTCGGCAAGGTCGAACAGGCCCGCCGGGAATACGACGCGCGAGAGAGGATGAGCACGGCACCGGGCGGATAAGCCGGTGTGCCCGCTCGGTGAATCGTCCGAAGTGGACCACGGTACCCGGCGGTGCCGCAGGCACCGCCGGGTACCGTTCCTCAGTGTGGCCAGCCGCCCTCGCGTTCCGTTGCGTGCGCGAACTCCGCGAAAGACCTCGGTTCGCGGCCGAGTGCCCTGCGAACCCCGTCGGAGCGGTGGCTGTCCCTGCCTTCCCGCAAGGGTTCCAGCACGTCGATGAAGGTTCGCGCGTCCTCGGCGCTCCAGCCGGTTTCCGTCAGTTCCGCGATGGCGGCCCGCTGCCCGAGCGGCACGTAGCGGATGTCGCGGCCGGTCGCGCCGGAGATCACCGCCGCGACCTCGGCGAGCGTGAGTGCCGCGGGACCGGACAGTTCGTAGCACTGCTCGTGGTGTCCTTCGCCGGTCAGGGCCGCCACCGCGACGTCGGCGATGTCGCGGGCGTCGACGAAGCTTGCCGCGCCGTCGCCGCCAGCGAGTCGCAGCTCGCCTCCCGCGACGCTTTCCGCGAAGAATCCCTCGCTGAAGTTCTGGGCGAACCAGCCCGGCCGCACGATCGTCCACTCCAGCCCGCTCGCCCGTACCGCCGCCTCGCCATCCCGCAGTCCTTCCCCGACACCATGGGGATCGGGAACGTAGCCGGGTACGTCGATTCCCCTCCCCGAGGCAAGCACGATCCGCTCGACCCCGAGCTCCCTCGCGCGCTCGACGAAAGGCCGGGTGAGCGCGGAGCCGTCGAGTGGCACGAGGTACACCGCCCTCGCGCCGGAAAGCACCGGATCCCAGGTGTCGCGCTCGCTCCAGTCGAAGCGCACCACGCCTTGCCTGGACACCGGTCTCACCGGATGCCCGCCCTCGGCGAGCCGGGAGAGCACCCTCTTGCCTGTCTTGCCGGTCGCGCCGGTCACCACTATCGGAGCTGTCGTCATGAATGGCAGTCAACCGGCCGCCGGCGCCCGGGGAACATGGTCACGACGCTTCCGGTGATGTGTCTTCGTCTACGCTTGCCGCGTGGCAGGCTTCGATCCGCTGGCCGACTTGCTGGCAGGGGTGAGGGCGCGGGGCGCCGTGTTCAGCAGGGCGATCATGACGCCGCCGTGGTCGTTGCGCGTGGCGGCGAGTGCTCCGCTGTCGCTCGCGACCATGCTGCGCGGAACGGCGTGGATCGTGCGCGACCAGGGCGAACCGGTGCGGGTCGGTGAAGGTGACATCGCCGTCGTCGCCGGCGACGAGCCTTACACGATCGGCGGCGATCCCACCACGGTGCCCCGGAAGGTCGTCGGCCGCGACGACTACTGCCGTGGCACCGGCGAGCCCGGTGCGACCTGCGGTGAGCCGGACACCGGCTCGCCGGTCCTGCTCAGCGGAGCCTACGAGCGGCGAGGCGAACTCGGTGAGAAGCTGCTGAGGGCACTGCCGCCGGTGCTCGTCGTTCCTGGGGCGGGCAACCACGGCGGGCTGCTGGAATTGGTGCGCGCCGAGCTGGCCTCGGAAAAGGCGGGACGGCGGATCGTGCTGGACCGCGTACTGGATCTGCTGCTGGTTTCCGTGCTGAGGGAGTGGTTCGAGCGGCCGGGGGCCGAGCCTCCCTTGTGGTATCGCGCGATGGCCGATCCGGTGGTCGGCGGCGCGCTGCGGTTGCTGCACGCCGATCCGGCGCATCCGTGGACGGTGGGCGGTCTCGCGGCCGAAACAGGGCTGTCCCGGGCCGCGTTCGCCCGCAGATTCACCGCCTACGCCGGTACCCCTCCGATGACCTACCTCGCCGAGTTGCGGATCGGCATGGCCGCCGATCTGTTGCGCTCGACCGGCGATACGGTCGCCTCGATCGCGGCGAAGGCCGGGTATGCCGACGCCTTCGCGCTGAGCGTGGCTTTCAGCAGGCTCAGGGGTGTCTCGCCGTCGGTCTATCGCGACGGAGACGACGGCGAGAGCCGGACCGGCTGAGGGTTTTCCGTACGCCGGTGGGGCATTTCGCCACCGTGGGGCCGGAAAGCTCCGATTGCCCGCGGCGCCGCCCGCTGCCTACGGTCACGACAGCCGAGACGAACAGACAGCGAGGCAGGCCGACGGTGGACCAGCGAGAGCGCGTTCATGACACGATCACCCGCTACCTGAGGTTGTGTGACGTGCCGAAAGCCGATGGTGAGCGCGGCGAACTGGCGGAGTTGTTCACCGACGACGTGGTGTGGGAAGGAATCGGCAGCGCCTACGCCGGAAAGTTCGGGCGGACCAGGGGAAAGCAGGCCGTCGCGGACATGGTCGGCTCCTACCTGCCACCGAATCCCCACTTCGAGTCGAACGTGCACATCCTCGGCCAGGGCACGGTCGAGCTGACCGGGACGAGCGCGAGCGGATGCTGGCTGATGCAGCAGATTTCCCACTACCGGACGGGAGAGCGTGAACTCATGGTGGCGAGGCTGGAGGTCGACTTCCGGCTGACGCCGCGACGCGCGCTGATCTCCCGTTTCCGTACCCAGCGGCTGACCGGGACGGCGCTTCCCGGGTAGCGCGCCCGAAGGCAGAGAAGGAGATCCCACCACGATGGACAGCGATTCCGGGCACCGTGAGGCACACCGGCATGGTTCGGATGACCGCAGCATGTTGCTGACGTGTTACGCCGATACCCACGGTTACGGATGGTCGCATGTGGACCTGTTCGTGCACGCTGCCGACGGCAGGGAGCTGAACTGGGTACATTGGCAGGCAACGGAGAACGGACCGGGTGGCGCCGACGCCGCCACCGCGAAAGCCGAGCCCCGGCTTCGCAGGGTCAGTACGTGGAGCCACGGAGTGAGCGCCGATGGCAGCGAGTACTGGACCGCGCGCGCGGAGTGGGCCGACTGAACGTGAGGTGAGGCCGGTGATGGTCATGGGCGACCAGCCGGGCACGGTACGCGCGGGTCTGACCGGCGAGACCGCGAGCGGCGCCGGGAACCCCGTCGTCTACGTCGTCGACGACGACGAGCAACTGTGCGCGTCACTGGCGTGGTTGCTGGAGTCGGTGCACATCGAGGCGCGGTGCTTCACCGACGTCGCCGCGTTTCTCGCCGCCTACGATCCGTTGCAGCCGGCGTGTCTCGTGCTCGACGTGCGGATGCCGGACGTCAGCGGGTTCCAGTTGCAGGAGACGCTCAACGCGGCGGGCGCGGTGCTGCCGATCGTGTTCGTCTCGGCACACGGCGACATCAGGATGTCGGTGCGCGCCCTGCAGCGCGGCGCCGTGGATTTCCTGGAGAAACCCTACGATCCGCAGCACATGCTCGACGTCGTCCAGGAAGCGTTGCGCACGGCGCGATCCCGGTTCTCGCTCGCGGCGACGGCACGGGATCTCACCGCGCGGATCGACTGCCTGACCCAGCGTGAACGCGAGATACTCGGCCACCTCATCGAGGGGCTGCCGAGCAAGAGCATCGCCGTGAAGCTCGGAATCAGCGTCAAGACGGTGGATGTGCATCGCACCAGGATCAGGGAGAAGACCGGGGCGAAGAGCATCACCACGCTCGTCCGCGACCTGCTGCAGGCCGGTGTCACACCCCCGGCGAGCTGAGCGGGGGCGCAGTGGAGGAACTCGAACTCGCCGACTACCGGCGGCTGATCCAGTCGCTGAAGTACTGCGTGCTGCTGCACGACGCACATACCAAGGACATCATCTGGGCCAACACCGCCGCGTGTGACCTGCTCGGGTTCACCGTCGACGAGCTGAAACCGCTCAAGGCCCCCGACATGAGCGCCAACGCGCGGCAGTACCGGCGCGACATCGGCAGGGCGTGGCTGCAGCGCGCCGTCGACCACGGGATGAGCGCGACGGAATGGTGCTATCGCGCGAAAAACGGTGAGGAGATCATCACCGAGGCCATCGCCATCAGGGTCGACCTGCCTTCACGCCCGATCGTCATGGTGCAGTTCCGCGACATCGCGGAGGAGAAGGCCGTGCAGCACGACCTGTTCCGCACCGAGGGCAGGTTGCGCGCGTTCCTGAGCAATCTCGTCGAGGGCATCGTGGTGCTCGACGACGACGGCGTGATCACCTTCGCCTCCGAATCGGCGGCGAAACTGCTGCACACCAGTGTCGGCGACCTGACCGGTACGGACTTCACCACGTTCTGTCATCCGGAGTCCGTTCCGGTGCTGCGCGGCATCATCGCGCGTACCTACCGGGGGACCGGCTCGGAGGACGCGAGATACCGGCTCGTCGCGCGAGACGGCAGCGTGCGCTGGTACGCGGGCAGCTGCCAGTACCTCGACATCGAGAGCGACCTGCGTGGCTACCTGGTGCTCTTCCACGACATCTCCGACCGGGTCGCCGAGGAGGAGGAACACCGCAGGGACCGCCAGCATCTCGACCACCTGGCGAGGTACAACGCCATGGGGGACATGGCGATGGCGATCGCGCACGAGCTGAGCCAGCCGCTTGCGGCAGCGTTCAACTTCGTCGAGGGCGTGCGGGGACGGCTGGGCGGAGGGGAGACTCGGGCGGACAAACTGCTCTGGGGCCTCGACAACGCCACGCTCCAGATCGAGCGGGCGAGCCAGATCATCACGAGTCTGCGGCAGTACGTGGTGCGCCTCGAACAGTCGATGCAGCTGACCGACCTCAACGCCATCGTCGAGGACTGTCTCTACTTCATCGAGCTGAGGGCGGGGGAGCAGCGCGTCGCGCTGTCGACCGGCCTCGCGGAGCGGCCCCTACCCGTTCGCTGCGAAAAGGTCCTCATCGGGCAGGTCGTCATGAATCTCGCCTTCAACGCCATCGACGAGATGGCGGCGAGACCGAGCGCCGAGCGCAGGGTCGACATCGTCACCCGCCGCAAGGGTGACGAGGCGGAACTGGCCGTCATCGACTACGGCAACGGGCTCTCCGCCTCGGCAAGGCGAAGGGTGTTCGAGGGAGTGTTCACCTCGAAGGAACACGGAAACGGTATCGGGCTCGCGCTGAGCCATCGCATCATCAGCAGGCACAACGGCAGCCTCGACGTGACGGAAAACCGCCCGCGAGGGGCGGTGTTCTCCTTTGTGCTTCCGCTGGCCGGTGACGAAGCGGGTCACCCGGGGCACGGGTGACCCGCTTCCTCCATCACGCGCGGGAGGTCGCGGGCTCCGGCTTGGCCGGTGCCGCGCCGGGGGTGCGCCTGCGCCCGATCAGGTAGACGCAGGTCAGGCCGACGATCGTGGTCAGCCCGAGGTACATCGTGATCGGCACCGAGGAGCCGAAGCTCGCGTAGAGGCCGGTCGCGATCGTCGGGGCGAAGCCGCCGCCGAGGATGGCCCCGATCTGGTAGGCGAGCGACACCCCGCTGTACCGGATCTCGGCGGGGAACAGGTCGGCGTACAGCGCGGCCAGCGGTCCGTGCACCATGCCCTTGACGACGGCGACGCAGAAGAGCGCGACGAGGATCAGCGCGGGAATCGCGGTGTCGACAAGCGGGAACAGGGCGAGCGAGGCGATGACCATGCCGACGGAGCCCACCAGCATGACCGTCCGGTTGCCGCGCCGGTCGGCGACGACGGAGGCGGTGGGGATGACCACCAGCCAGGCAACGGAGGCGACGAGCACGAAGATCAGGATCTGCGTGCGGGGAAGGTCCAGCACCGAGGTCGAATAGGACAGCAGGTAGGTCATGAAGATGTAGCTGACGGCGTTGATGCCGATCAGGGTTCCCGCGGCCAGCGCGACCTCCTTCGGGTTGCGCCTGAGCACCGTGACGACCGGCATCTTCTCCTCGGTCTTGTCCCGCTTCATCTTCTCGAAGTCGGGGCTTTCCGTGATGGAGAAGCGGATGACGATACCGACGACCACGAGCGCCGCACTGAGCAGGAACGGGATCCGCCAGCCCCAGGCGAGGAAAGCCTCCTCGCTGACCGCCGCGGTGATGCCGAGGAAAGCGAGGTTGGCGAGAATGAGACCGGCGGGCACCCCCATTTGCGGGAAACTCCCGTAGAAGCTGCGCTTGCGTGCGGGCGCGTGTTCGACGGCCATCAGCACCGCGCCGCCCCATTCACCGCCGACACCGACACCCTGGATGAGCCGGAACGTCACCAGCAGGATGGGAGCCCACACACCGATCGCGGAGTAGGTGGGCAGCAAACCGATACCGACGGTGGCGATACCCATCATCATGAGTGAGATGACGAGCATCGACTTCCTGCCGACCTTGTCGCCGAAGTGGCCCATCACGATGCCGCCGAGCGGACGGCTGAGGAAGCCGACGGAGAACGTCGCGAAGGCGGCGAGTGTTCCGGCGACCGAGGAGAACTCGGGGAAGAACAACGGCCCGAACACCATCGCGGCGGCGAGGCCGTAGATAAAGTAGTCGTACCACTCGATGGTGGTGCCGATCAGGCTCGCCATCGCGACGCGGCGTGGCGAGGTGGTGGCTGCGGTGGTTCTCACGGGAACTCCTTGCAGGAGGGGCCTGCGACCGGCCGGATGCGGACAGCGAGCATCGACGGAACGGGCGGGCCCGCGCATTGGGGGAACAGGGAAGTTATTGCAGTTCGGGCATTTGCCTGTCAAGGTTCACAGCGAATCTAAAGTGCACGGCGATCCGCCATAGATAATTCCCTTACCCGGCGCAGGAAACCGCCGGGGCGCGGGGGAAAGTGTTCTCATTGTGACGGCATCCCGAGGCTGCTTACCGTCCTGGCATGGGCACGAGGAGCAAGCCAAGGAGAGTGCCGATGACGCGAACGCAACACACCGCGAGTTCCCCGGAGCCCGTCTCGGTTTCCGAACCGGCCTTCGAGGAAGTCCTCGCGAATGTCGCGCTCCGGCGCGAGGAGTTCACCGTGCGGCGCCACGTTCCGCGCGACATGATCGACGAGTTCAAGCGCGCGGGCATCTATCGCGCCGCGACGCCGAAGCGGTTCGGCGGAGACGCGCTCCCGCCGGCCGACTTCCTCGGGATGATCGAGCGGATATCCGAAGTGGACGCCTCGGCGGGCTGGGTCGCGAGCTTCGGCTCGGCGACCACTTATCTCGCCGCGCTCCCGCTCGCGACCCAGGAACGGCTGTTCGCCGACGGGCCCGATCTCGCCTTCGCGGGAGGGCTTTTCCCGTTGCAGCCCGCCGAGCGAGTGGACGGCGGTTTCCTGGTGAACGGCACGTGGCGGTTCGCGAGCGGCTGCAAGGGAGCCGACGTACTCGGCGTCGGTATCGGACCGGCCGGTGACGGATCGAACAAGCCGAGAACCGCGATCCTGCGGCAGGAGGACGTCACGATCGTCGAGAACTGGGACGTGGTGGGCCTTGAGGGGACGGGAAGCCACGACCTGAGGGTCGAGAACGTCGTCGTCGATCAGGACTGGACGTTCATCCGCGGCGGTGAGGCCACCGTGGACGAACCGCTCTACCGCTACCCGACGGTTGCCTACGCGGCGCAGGTGCTCGCCGTGGTCAACCTCGGCGTCGCGAGGGCGGCGCTGGACTACGCCATCAGGGTCGGCGCGGGCAGGAAGGGCATCACCGGTGCCCCCAAACCGGCCGACCGGCCCTACTACCGCAGCGCCGTCGCCACCGCGGAGGCCCGGCTGCGCTCGGCGAGGGCGTTCTTCTACGAGACCACCGGCGAGGTGTACGCCTCGATCGTCGCGGGCGACCCGGCCACCGACGAACAGATCGCGATGCTGCGGCTTGCCGCCGCGCACGTGGCGAAGACGGGCTTCGCCGTCGTGCGCGCCGCCTACGAGGTCTGTGGCACCTCGGCGATCTACTCGGCCAACGAGATGCAGCGCCACCTCAGGGACGCCTCGGTGGTCGTGCAGCACGCGTTTCTCTCCGAAGGCATGTACGACGGCGCGGGTGCCGTGCTCATGGGGCTCACGCCCTTCCCCGGCTTCCTGTAGCTCCCGTCCAGACCTGGCCCCACCCGAAAGTGAAGGTATCCATGAGTGAGTCAGCGAAGCCGCTGCGCGTGTTGTTCTGCATCGGCATCAACCAGAACTTCTTCGACCTGCCCTCCAAACGTATCGGGGACGTGCTCACCGCGTTCACCGAGATGACCAACGCGCTGGCAGGGCTGCCCGGGGTGCGGGTGCTCGGCACGATGGACGACGACCAGCACATGGTCGGTCCCTCCGCGCAGTGGCCGTGGACCTGCTACATCCTCGCGGAGGTCGCCGACCAGCCGACCGTCGCCGCGGCCTGCGGGCTCTTCCGGAGCACGCCGGTCGGCGAGCACGCGTTGTGGCGCTACGCGAAGATCGAGGCCAGGATCGGCAGGCCGCTCGGCTTCCCCGACGAGGTCGGCGCCGCGGCCGAGCGGGCGGAGCTCTCATGAGCGCGGCGCACCAGGGAAGCTCCGCCGACCCCGCCGGTCTCGTCCGCCCCGACCAGGTCGATGTCGCGCTCTACACCGATCCCGCGCTGTTCGAACGCGAACTGGACCGCATCTTCGAGCGGACCTGGGTGTGGGTCGCGCACGAGAGCGAGATCCCCTCGCGCGGGGACTTCAAGTCCGCGATGGTGGGCCGCCAGCCGGTACTGGTCACCCGCGACCGCAAGGGCGGGATCAACGTGGTCGTCAACAGGTGCAGGCACCGGGGCGCCAGCGTGTGCGACAAACCGAAAGGCAACGCCAACGGCTTCACCTGCCCCTACCACGCCTGGTCCTACGCGCTCGACGGCACGCTGCGCGGGATTCCCTATCCCGACCGCTACGAGGACATCATCGAGAAGAAGGACCTCCCGCTGCGGCGGCTCAAGGTCGATTCCTATGCCGGCATGGTCTTCGCGAGCTTCAACGAGGACGTCGAGCCACTGCGGGACTTTCTCGGCGAGGCGACGATCTGGATCGACCGGTTCATGAAGCAGGGCGCCGGATATCCGATCAAGGTGCAGGGCGAGTACCGGTTCCGGTTCAACGGAAACTGGAAGATCCAGCTGGAGAACACCACCGACTGGTACCACTTCCCGATCGTGCACCGCTCGTGGATGGCCTCTGTCGACGCCGAGACGGCGAGCATGTTGTCGGTCATGACCAACGAGGGCAACTATGTCCGCTCGCTCGGCAACGGGCACAGCGTCGCGGTCTCGGTGCCAGAGCACGTCGACCTCGACGAGGACGACGGCACCGAGCAGTTGCAGGAGCGGTTCGGCCACGTCGTGGAGGAACTGTCCAAGGAGATGGAACCGGAGAAGGTGCGCAGGATCGTGCGGTCGATGCACGGCGCCGGATTCAACCTCAACCTGTTCCCGAACGTCGCGATGTCGATGTCGTTCTTCCGCGTGCTGCAACCGGTTTCGGTGAACGAGACCGAGATCAGGCACGTCGCACTCGGCCTCGACGGCGGGCCGGAGATCGTGAACAGGGAGCGGCTGCGGATCCATGAGCACTTCCAGGGCCCGTTCGGCTTCGGAAGTCCCGACGACGCCGAGGCGTGGGAACGGGTCCAGCTGGGCGCCGCCGGTGGCCCGGAGCTGCCGATCCTCGTCAACAGGGGCTACGGCCAGGAGCAGCCCACCGAAGGTGGTGGAACGCTCGCGCACGTCACCGACGAGAACGGTATGCGCGAGAGCTATGCGATGTGGAAGAGGATGATGTCCGATGCCGGCTGAGCACAGCGCTGACAACAGCATGTTCACCGATCCCAGGGTGGCCGGTGCCGTCGAATTGATCTGGCGCGAAGCCAGGTTGCTGGACAAGAGGGCATACGAGGAATGGGAGAAACTGTGGGCGCCCGGCGGCCACTACGTGATCCCGATCGATCCCGATACGACGGACTTCGAGTCCACATTGAACCTCGTGTACGACGACGACCGGATGCGCAGGATGCGCGTCGAACGGCTCACCGGCGGCCATTCGATTTCCGCTTCGGCCGCCGCTACCACGGTGCGTACCGTGTCCGGGTTCGTCGTCGAGTCCTCGGCGGCGGACCGCGTGCGGCTGACCTCGGCGCAGGTTCTCGTCGCGCACAAGCGATCGGCAACCACGGTGCTCGCCGCCGAGCTGACCCACGAGGTGGAGTTCTCGCCGGCAGGGCCCGCGCTGGCGCTCAAGGTCGTGCGGCTTGTCAACGCACGGGAGGCCGTGACGGCGCCGGGATACCTGCTGTGAGCGCGAGGGTCGCGGTCGTGACCGGCGCGGCGAGGGGACTGGGAAGGGCGATCGCGGGCCGGTTGCACGAACTGGGCTACCTTGTCGCGCTCACCGACCTCGACGCCGGTGCGGCCGTCGCGGAGGCCACCGCGCTCGACGCCGGTGGTGACACCGCCGTCGGGCTGGAGCTCGATGTGCGGGACAAGGCCTCGTTCGAGAACGCGCGGGACGAGCTGGTCGGCCGCTGGGGAGCGGTGCACGTACTGGTGAACAACGCGGGAAGGTCGATCGCGGAGCCGTTGCTGGAGATCAGCCAGGAGAGTTTCAACTCCGTGGTGTCGACCAACCTGGACGGCACGTTCCTCGGCAGCCAGGTGTTCGGCGCCCACTTCGCCGCCAACGGCTTCGGCAGGATCATCAACATGGCCTCACTCGCGGGCCAGAACGGTGGAACGGCGACCGGAGGCCACTACGCGGCGGCCAAAGGCGGCGTCGCGACGCTGACCAAGGTGTTCGCGAGAGAACTCGCCGCGAGCGGGGTCACCGTGAACGCGGTGTCTCCCGGACCGCAGGATCTCCCGGTCGTACGCGAGATGTTGCCAGCCGAGCGGCTGGAGGAGATCACCAGGAGCATCCCGGTCGGCAGGCTCGGTTCCCCCGCGTTCATCGCCGACATGGTCGCGCTGCTCGCGGCCGACCACGCGTCGTCGGTCACCGGTGCCTGCTGGGATGCCAACGGTGGCCTCTACCTGAGGTGAGTGCGATGAGGACAGTGAAGGTCACCGAGATCGGCGTCGAGGCCGAGGATGTGCGCACCTACCGGCTCGCGCCCGCCGGCGGCACGGCCGGGGAACCCATGGAGCCCATGCAACCCTACGAGCCGGGAGCGCACATCGACGTCGTCACCCCGTGCGGTAGCACGAGGCAGTACTCGTTGTGCGGCGCGCCGGACGAGGATTCCTACCTCATCGCGGTGAAGCGGGAGCGGCCGTCGAGGGGCGGGTCGGAGAGCCTGCACGAGCGGATCGGCGTCGGCGACGAGCTGGTGGTGAGCGCGCCGCGCAATCTGTTCGCGCTCGCCGGGGAGGCAAGCGGGCATGTGCTGCTGGCCGCCGGAATCGGGATCACCCCGTTGCTGGCGATGGCACACCGGCTGCTGGCGGACGGTGCCGATTTCACGCTGCACTACTTCGCGTCCTCGGCCGAGCGAGCGGCGTTCACCGAAACCCTTGGCGCACCGGCGTTCGAGGGTAAGGTGCACCTCCACTTCGGTGTTGACAGGGATACGCAGCTCCGGATTCTCGGCGAGGTGCTGCCCCGCGAAGAGTCCACCGTGGCCGGAAAACATGTCTACGCCTGCGGCCCGAAGGGGTTCCTGGCCAGGGTCGAGGAACTGGCGGTCCAGCGCGCGATGGCCGACCGGCTGCACATCGAGTACTTCCAGCCGCTCGAACCGGCCGAGAGCGGTGGTGACGAGTTCGAACTGGAACTCGACACGGGGGAGGTGTTCCCCGTCGCCGCCGGGCAGTCGATCGTCGACGTGCTGGAGGAAAACGGGTACGACATCGAGACCTCGTGCAGGGAAGGCATTTGCGGAACCTGTGTGCTCGACGTACTCGAAGGCAGTCCCGAGCACAGGGACAACTGCTTGAGCCGCAAGGAAAAGGAAGCGGGCGACCGGATCGCGGCATGCGTGTCGAGATCGAGGACACCCCGCCTGGTCGTCGAGCTGTGAACGGCGTGAACGAGATGGAGCACGTGTTGACCACCCGATCCCTCACCCAGCCGGCGGCACCCGCTTCGCCGGTCGCTCCGCCGCCGCCGAGCACGGCCGACTTCCGCGAGGCGATGGCCCACCTTCCCGCCGCGGTGAACATCCTCACCACCGACGGGCCGAGCGGGCGCTGCGGGATCACGGTGAGCGCGGCCTGCTCCGTCACCGACTCGCCACCGACCGTGCTGGTGTGCGTGAACCAGCGCAGCGCGACCCACGACGTGTTCAACGGCAACGGCAGAGTATGCCTCAACGTGCTCGCGGCCGAGGACGAATGGCTGGCACGGCACTTCTCCGGAATGACCGACGTGTCCATGGCCGAGCGATTCACCTGGGACATCTGGGATCGGTCCGCGACCGTTCCCTTGCTGCGCGACGCATCGGTGAACATCGTGGGCGTCATCGCCGACCGCAAAACGATGGGTTCGCACAGTGTTCTGTTCGTGACGATCGAACAGGTGCGCGTGCGCACCGATCGTGACAGCCTGGTCTATTTCAACCGCAGGTTCCACCGCATCGAAGCTGATCCAGCAGGAGCCGGAGGAGACCGGAAATGACCTCTCGACTGTCCACAATGGTACGCAGGGTCGCCGATGGTGAAGTATCGCCGAGCGCGCTCGTCGCCGGGACACTGCGCGACATCGAAGCCAGGGAATCCGCCATCGCGGCGTGGGTACGCCTCGATGAGAAGGGCGCGCTGGCCGCCGCGCGGGAACTCGACGACGTCACTCGCGCCGGTCCGTTGCGCGGAATCCCCTTCGGGGTCAAGGACATCGTCGATGTCGCGGGCTTGCCGACGGAATGCGGGTCGCCGCTGCGCGAGGGCCGGATCGCCCGCGTCGACGCCGAGGTGGTCGCGATGCTCCGCCGCGCGGGCGCCGTTCCGGTCGGCAAGACCGTCACCACGGAGTTCGCCTACTTCGCCCCTGGCCCGACTCGCAATCCGCACGACCCTGCCCGCACTCCGGGAGGCTCGTCCAGCGGTTCGGCGGCGGCTGTCGGCGCGGGCACGGTTCCGCTGGCGATCGGCAGCCAGACGGCGGGCTCACTCACCAGGCCCGCCGCGTTCTGCGGCGCGGCCGGTCTGGTCGCACCGGGGTTGCCGACGGCGGGTTTCGCGGCGCTGGCGCCGTCGCTGGACTCCGTCGGCCTGCTCGCGGCGACCGTCGCCGACCTGACGCTGACCTTCACCGTGCTCACCGGGACCGCGCCGGTGACGGCGAACCCGCCCTCGCTCGCCGTGTGGAACGGCACCGACGTCGCCGACATCGAGCCGGAGATGGCGGAGGCGCTGACGCAAACGGCGCGGCTGGCAGGGGAAAGCGGCGCGCGGGTCGCGAAGCTGGACCTGCCGGAGCTGCCCGCGACGCTCGTAGCCGCACACGAGAAGGTGATGGCGTACGAGGCCGTGCGCGCGCTCGCCGAGGAAGCCCGGCACCCACAGCGGCTGAGCCCCCAGCTCGGCGAGCTGCTCGCCACCGGAAGCCGGATCTCCGGCGAGGAGTACGCAGCCGCGCTCGCGGTCGCGCGGCGGCACCGGCCCGCCGTGCTCGACCTGCTCGCGGACGGCACCTTCCTGCTCGCGCCCGCGGCGCCGGGTGCCGCGCCACCCGGGCTCGCCGCGACCGGATCACCGGTGCTGAGCAGGCCGTGGCAGCTGCTCAGGCTGCCCGTGGTGACGGTCCCCGGCTGCCGCACCGAAGGTGGCCTCCCACTCGGTGTCCAGCTCATCGGGCATCCGGACCGGGTACCGGAACTGCTCGCCGCGGCCGAGTGGGTCGAGGAGCTGACTCGCGCGGTGCCCGCCGGACGGGGCGAGCGGTGAGGATCAGCAGGGTCGAGGCCATTCCCTACGCCATCCCGTACCGCAAGCCGCTGCGCTTCGCCAGCGGCGAGGTGCACACCGCAGAGCACGTGCTCGTCAGGGTGCACACCGATGAGGGGCTGATCGGCGTCGCCGACGCCCCGCCCCGCCCGTTCACCTACGGCGAGACACAGGCATCGATCCGCGCGGTGATCGACGAGCTGTTCGCACCCGCGCTGCTCGGCGAGTCACCGCTGGCAAGGCAGCGCTGGCACGAGAGGCTGCACCGCACCGTCGGCAATCCGGTGGCCAAGGCCGCGCTCGACATCGCGGTATGGGACGTGATCGGCCAGTCGGCGGGACTATCCGTCACCGCGCTGCTCGGCGGCTACACCGACCGGCTCAGGGTCGCCCACATGGTCGGCTTCGCCGAACCGGCGGCGATGGTCGCCGAGGCACAACGGTTTCGCGACGAGTACGGCATCACCACGTTCAAGGTGAAGGTCGGGCGCAGGCCTGCCGAACTCGACATCGCCGCCTGCCGGGCGCTGCGGGAGGCCCTCGGCGAGGAGACCGAGTTGTACATCGACGGCAACCGGGGCTGGTCGGCCTCGGAATCGGCGCGCGCGCTGCGGATGATGGCCGATCTCGATCTCGCGTTCGCGGAGGAACTCAATCCCGCCGACGACGTGATCGGCCGCCGCTGGCTGGTGTCGCGGTGCCCGATTCCGTTCGTGGCCGACGAAAGCGTGAGCAGGCCCGCCGAGGTCACCCGCGAACTGCTCGGCGGATCCGCGACGGCGATCAGCATCAAGACCGCCCGGACCGGATTCACCGACTCCCAGCGCGTACTGCACCTGTGCGAAGGACTCGGCGCCGAAGTGGTGCTCGGCAACCAGATCGACGGTCAGCTCGGCACCGCCGCGAGTGCCGCCTTCGGCGCGGCGTTCGCCGGTACCTCGCGCAGGGCGGCCGAACTGTCCAACTTCCTCGACCTGAGCGACGACCTGCTCACCGAGCCGCTGCGCATCGAGGGCGGCACGCTCGCCGCGCCGTCGGAGCCCGGCCTCGGGGTCGCGATCGACGAGGACAAACTCGCCCGTTACCGCCTCGACTGAGGCACCCGGCTGACCCACCACCGACGAAGCCGACGAGAAAGACAAGGGAATGGAGAACACCATGAGCGCATCGCAGGCAGCCGCGGCGACCGCCGCCGCCTCGGGAGCCGCCGCGACCCAGCGGTTCGTCACCGACAAGTCCGCCGCACCCTCCGGAGCGGCCGACAGGGAGCGGGTCGATCTGCTGGCTCGCGAGGTCATCGAGGCGGTGCACGCCGCCATCCGCAAGCACAAGGTGACCTACGCCGAGTACAACGCGCTGAAGGCGTGGCTGATCAAGGTCGGCGCGGACGGCGAATGGCCGCTGTTCCTCGACGTCTGGATCGAGCACGCGGTCGAGGAGGTAGCCAACGAAAACCGGAGTGGCAGCAAGGGAACCATCGAGGGGCCCTACTACGTGCCGGACGCGCCACGGCTTCCCGCCGAGGCGACGCTGCCGATGCGCGATGGTGAAGCCGGGGTGCCGCTGCTGTTCCGGGGGACCGTGACGGACGCTGACGGAACGCCGCTGCCGTCGGCGACGCTGGAGATCTGGCAGGCCGACGACGCGGGTTACTACTCGCAGTTCGCACCGGGCATTCCCGAATGGAACCTGCGGGGCACCGTCGTCGCGGGCGAGTCCGGCGAGTTCGCGATCACCACGATCGAACCGGCGCCCTACCAGATCCCCACCGACGGCGCGTGCGGCGAACTGATCGCCGCGGCGGGCTGGCATGCCTGGCGCCCGGCGCACCTGCACCTCATGGTGTCGGCTCCGGGGCATCGCACCCTCACGACGCAACTCTACTTCCGCGGCGACACGCACATCGGCGACGACATCGCCTCGGCGGTGAAGCCGGAACTGATCCTCGACCCCGAGAACCGCGCTGCCTCGGCGGGCGGTGGCCGCGAGGTCGGCTACGACTTCGCGCTGGACAGGGAGTGACGCATGCTGTTCGCGGTGCGCATGACGGTGCGAATCCCCTCCGACCTGGATCCCGGTGTCAGGGCCGATCTCGTCGCGAGGGAGAAGGAGTACGCGCGGCGGCTCCAGCGTGAGGGGGAGTGGCTGCACCTGTGGCGGCAGGCGGGCAAGTACGCCAACCTCAGCGTCTTCGACGTCGCGGGTAACGAGCGGCTGCACGAGATCCTGTGGAACCTGCCGCTGTTTCCGTATCTGGAGTTCGAGATCACTCCGCTGGCGAAGCATCCCTCCGCGCTGGCCTGAGCCGTTCCGGTGCGGGGACTTCGCGGCCCCGCACCGGAACGTCCACAGTGGATTATCAGGCGATGAGCGCGTAGAGCCCGCCGCCGACGAGCACGCCTGCGACGGTGCCCGCGAGCACCTGCGCACCGGTGTGGTCGCGGGACACGACGCGGGACCAGCACACCGCGGCGACGACGAGTGACAGTGCCCACAGCCAAGCGCCGTGAATGACCACGAGTATCACCGTCGCGCCCGAGGCGACGGCGGCGTGCATGCTGATCTTCCAGCGGATCGTGATCGCTCCCGTCACCAGCAGGCTCGCGATCATGCACACGTCGAGGGCCACGAGCGGCCACGGCGCGCCCAGCACGAGAAGCAGCACGAGCCCGAGCGCGCTCAGGGCGATCAGCACGAGGAACGGAACCAGCCGTCCCTCGCGATTACGCACGTGGTGACTGTCCCATCGCCGGGTCCGTGCTCCCCAGACGATGACGGCCATCGGCAGGATGCTGCTGGTGAGCGCCACGAGCAGCCCCCACAGCAAGGTGGGGCCGAGCGCCCCGGTCGCCTCCCACGCGACGGCCAGCGGCAGCAGCAACACGATCACCCACGGTGCGAAGACCTCGCCCAGTAGCTTCGCGAGCACCGCCGTGCCACCCGGTGCTCCGGGTTCCTCCCGCATCCATGCCCCCATGAAAACCATCCGAACACCTGTGCCGTCGCGGTGGCATGGTGACACCCGGCCGCCACGACCGTCGCGGCAGGGCGAAAAAATAGGCATTCGCGGCGCGCGATGACTACTGTCGATGTCGTCATGCGTACCCAAGACACTGGTGGCGCGCTCATCGGCAGGGCTCATCCCGCTGCCCTGCTGCGCGCCGAGATCACGAGAGCGACTGAGAGTCACGGCGGGCTGGTGCTGGTCACCGGCGAGGCCGGTATCGGCAAGACCACGCTGGTCACCGGGGCGGCGGAGGAGGCGAGGGCACTCGGCGCGCTGGTCGTCGGCGGCGCCTGCTGGGACTCCGAGGCCGCACCGGGGTACTGGCCGTGGGTGCAGGTATTCCGCGGCCTGCGCAGGGCGGCGACGGAAGAGGAATGGGAAGCCGCACGCCACGCGGGCGGTGAAGGGCTCGGCGTGCTGCTCGGCGAGGCCGGCGCC
The DNA here is from genome assembly GCA_040635515.1 of Saccharomonospora sp. NPDC006951. GTDB lineage: Bacteria > Actinomycetota > Actinomycetes > Mycobacteriales > Pseudonocardiaceae > Prauserella_A. The sequence continues at coordinate 711,943 of JBEYHY010000001.1, forward strand.
GAAGTAGCGGACACGTTCGCGCTCTACGACTCGGTGACCAGCGCTCTGGTCGCGGTTTCGGCGTACCGGCCGGTGCTCGTCCTGCTCGACGACGTCCACTGGGCGGACACCGCGTCGCTGACCCTGCTCGAATTCGTCGCGAGGCACACCTGGTTCGAACGGCTGCTGCTGGTGGGAACCTACCGGGACGTGGAGGTCGAGGCGGCCGAACACGCGCTGCGGCCCCGGATCAGTGCCCTGGTCGCGGCGGCGACCAGCATCACGCTCACCGGTCTCGACGTCGAGGGCGTCGCCGCGCTGATGGAACGCACGGCGGGGGCGATCCCTGACGCCGAACTCGCCGCCGAGGTGCACCATCGCACCGGCGGCAATCCGTTCTTCGTCGAGCAGACGGCCCGGCTGTGGCACAGCGACGGATCCGTCACCGCGGTTCCGCCCGGCGTTCGCGACGCGGTGCGCAGGAGGATCTCACTGTTGCCCGCGCCGGTGTCCCGCATGCTCACCGACGCCGCCGTACTGGGCGGTGTCTTCCACCGCCAGGTGCTTGCCGCGATGGGTGCCGACCCGGTCGCCAAGGTCGACCGGCTGCTGGAGCGGGCGATGGCCGCCCGGCTTGTCACCGCCAAGGGTAACGGCGCCTTCGCCTTCGCCCACGACCTGGTCAGGGAAACGCTGCGGGACGAGCTCGGCGAAAGGGAACTGCGCTCACGGCACGCGGCCGTCGTCACGGCGGTCGGCTCGGCGCCGTCGCTGGCCGAGCGGGTGTTCAAGGGCGACCTCGCCAGGCACGCGGTGCGGGCCGGTGACGAGATCGCGGCCGAGAAGACCACGGAGTTGCTGCTGGCCGCGGGAAGGGACGCCGCGATCAGGATGGCTTTCGACGAGGCGATCGGTCACTTCCGCAGCGGCGCCGCACTCGCGAAGCGGCACTTTCCCCGGCGCTACATCCTCATCATGGGCGAGCTGGCGCAGGAACTGCTGACCATCGAGCGGACCGAGGAGGGCATCGCCGTCGTCGGCGAGGCCGCCGCGTACGCGCGCGCTCACGACGATCCCGTGCTGCTCGGGTCGATCGCGCTGAGCACCCACATCGCCGATCACGGGCGGCAGCGCGAGCTGTCGCGGACCTTGCTGTCCGAGGCACACCCGCTGTTGACGGGAAGCGACGAGGACGAGGTCGCGGACCGCACGCTCAACCAGCTCGCCATCGAGGTCGCCGTCCGGCTGCAGAGCCTCGCGAGGGAAACCGGCGACGACGAGGGCCTCGCGCTCAGCCTGTTCGCCCAGCACAACATGAGCTGGGGAACCGGCAACGCCGAGGACCGGCTGGCGATGGTCGACGAGCTGGCCGCCGTCGCCCGCCGCACCGGTGACACCGAATCCGAGCAGTACGCGATATCACTGCGCTGGGTCGCGCTGCTTGAGCGAGGCGATCCGGCCTACCAAGGACAGATGGCGCGGTTCGCCGAGATGATCGAGCGTAGCGGCGACACCCGGATGTGGCTCGCCGCCGTGGTCGACCGGTGCATCGTGGCGGCGTTCACGGGACGGTTCGCCGAAGCGGAGACATTGCTGCTGGAGGCGGAGCGGTTCGTCGAGCGACAGGACCGGACACACATCGACACCGCGGCGCGGCACCTGCGCTGGCTGCTTGCCTACCAGCGGGGCAGGCTCGACGAGCTGGACGCCATGGCGGGCACGCTGATCGAGGGCGCGATACACCGGCCGCGGCTGCTGAGGGCGATGAACGAACTGGCGAAGGGGGAGACCGCGTTCGCGCTGCGTTACCTGAGGGACGTGTGCGAACGCGGCGAAGGCCAGTCCATCATGGACATGGGGTTGTGGCTGCGGTTCCAGGCACAACTCGCGGCCGCGGTCGGCGACCCTGAGTTGTGCGAACGGGCAAGGAAGGCGTTGCTGCCACACGACGGCACGTATCTGGTGTCGATGTTCGGGTTCGACATCAGCGGTCCGGTGACCTACTGGCTGGGGCGGCTCGACGCCGCGCAGCAACGCTGGGACGAGGCCGTCGGCCGATTCGCTGCCGCGAAACGCTCGGCGGAGCGGATGGGATCGCGGCCGTGGGCCGCCGAGGCGGGAGCGGGGCTCGCGAAGGCGCTGGCGGCACGGGGAAACGACGGCGACGACGCCAGGGCGGACAAGCTGCGGGCCGAGGTCGCGGCGGAGGCGGTGGACCTGGGGATGCGGCACCTCGCCCCTGCCGGGGACCCCCAGGGGGAGGCCGGCCGCGCCGCCGCGGAAACTCCCACGGACACCACCAACGAGTTCCGGTTCACCGGCGACGTGTGGTCGCTGTCGATGGCAGGTGACACGGTTCTGATGCCCGATTCCAAGGGGCTGCGCGATGTGCACACCCTGTTGCGGCAGCCGGGAACCGACATCCCGGCCGTGGTGCTGCTGGATCCGGCCGGCGGTGACGTCGTCGTCGCGGCGAAACGCCTCGGTGGTGATCCGGTGCTCGACGACGAGGCCAAAGCGCGGTACCAGCGCAGGCTCACCGCGCTCGACGAGGAGATCGAGGCCGCGATCGCGAGCGGCGCCGACGACAAGGCCGCGGGCCTCGACCGCGAACGGGACGCGTTGTTGCGAGAGTTGCGCGCGGCGGCCGGTCTCGGTGGCAGGACGCGCAGGCTCGGCGACGAAGCCGAAAGGGCCCGCAAGACGGTGTCCGCCCGCATCAGGGACACGCTGCGCAAACTGGACGATCGTCATCCCGCGCTCGCCGCGCATCTGCGATCGTCCGTCTCGACCGGAGCGAATTGCCGCTACACGCCCGAATCCGGGGTGCGCTGGCGGTTGTGAACCGCGAACGCACCCCGGAGGCAGGTCATTTGCGGTTGTAGAGCCGCATCGTGAGCGTCCCGAAGATCGCCAGCAGTGCCGCGGAGGCCACCAGCGTCCAGGTGATGTGGCCGGTCTCCCACCTGCCCTCCATCAGCCCGCGCACGGCACCGACGAGGTGGGTGATCGGGTTGACGTCCACGAAGGACTGCAACCAGCCCGGCATGGTCCTCGGGTCGACGAAGACGTTGCTGAGGAAGGTCATCGGGAACAGCACGAGCATGCTGACACCCGTGACCGCGCGTTCGGTGCGCAGCAGCAGCCCGAACATCGTCCAGATCCAGGAGAACGCGAACGAGAACACGATCAGCAGTGCGACACCCGCGAGCACGCCCCCGACTCCGCCACCGGGACGGAAACCCAGCACCAGACCGAGAACCAGGATCACCGTCGAGGCCATCAGGTAGCGCACCATGTCCCCGAGCAGTGCGCCGACCAGTGCCGAAGGCCGCCAGATCGGCAGCGTCCTGAACCGGTCGAACACCCCCTTCTCGATGTCGCTGTTGACCCCGATGCCGGTGTACATCGTGATCATCACGACGTTCATCACCAGGATCCCGGGAAGCAGGTATTGCAGATAGTCCCCTGTCGATCCGGCGAGCGCCCCTCCGAAGAGGTAGGTGAACATCAGCGTCATGATGACCGGGAAGATCGTCACGTCGACCATCTGCTCGGGAAGATGCTTGATCTTGAGCATCGCCCGCCAGCCGAAGGTGGTCGACGCGGCCAGCGCGCTCGGCCGGGGAGGAGGTTCCCCCGAGGCCAGGACGGCGTTGAGCCTGTCGGCGGCCGGTGTGTACTCCGTGGCGGGATCGGTTTCCTTGGTCGCGGCGGTGGTCATGCCGCTGCCTCCTTCGTGCTCGTGCGGTCGGTGAGTGCCAGGAAGACCTCGTCGAGGCTGGGCTGCCCCAGGGAGAAGTCGTCGACGGTGATACCCGCCTCCGCGAGCTCGGCCAGCCCCCTCGCCGCGTGCTCGGCCGCGCCGGAACCCGATTCGCCCGCCGCGATCCGCGCGGTGAGCGCGAGCGGGTCGGCGTCGAGCTCGACGCTGGTGGCCAGCGTCCTGCGCAGAATCTTCTCGGCCTCACCGCGGTCGGCGGGGTTGCGCAGTCGCACGTGGACGGTGCCGTTGCCGACGGACGACTTGAGCTGTCCCGGCGTGCCCTCGGCGATGACCTTGCCAGTGTCGATGACGGCGATGCGGGAGGCGAGCTGATCGGCCTCGTCGAGGTACTGCGTGGTGAGCAGCACGGTGGTGCCCCTTGCCACGATGATCCGCACGATGTCCCACACCTGGTTGCGGCTGCGCGGATCGAGGCCCGTCGTCGGCTCGTCGAGGAACAGCAGGTCCGGGGTCTTGATGATGCTCGCGGCGATGTCGATGCGGCGGCGCATCCCGCCCGAGTAGTTCTTCACCGGCCTGTCGCCTGCCGAGGTGAGCCCGAACGCGTCGAGCAACTGTCCCGCCCGCTCACGGGCGGCGGGCTTGCGGTGACCGTAAAGCCTTCCCAGCAGGATCAGGTTTTCCGTCCCCGTCAGGTCCTCGTCGATCGAGGCGTACTGACCGGTGAGGCTGACCCGGCTGCGGACGGCATCGGCCTCCCTCACGACGTCCCTGCCGAACACTCTCGCCTGGCCCCCGTCCGGCCGCAGGAGCGTCGCCAGCATGCGGACCGCCGTCGTCTTGCCCGCGCCGTTGGGGCCGAGCACGCCGTACACGGTGCCTGCGGGCACCTCCAGATCGATGCCGTCGACCGCCCTGTTCTGGCCGAAGACCTTGACCAGCCCCGACGTTTCGATCGCGAGGTCGGCCGTGTGCTTGCTCATGTTCCATCCTTTCGTTGCCGTCAGCAGGTGTAGGGCTCCGCCGCGCGGGCGTTGCGCAGTGCGTTGCCCCACCAGGTGAGCTGGTCGAGCATGGCGCCGGCGACCACGGCCAGTTCCCCGTTCACGGGTGGCCGTCCCGCCTCGTCGATGTCAGGGCCGAACAGGCTGAAGCTCACCGTGTCGCGCATTGTCACGACGTGCAGTTCGGTGAACACCGCCCTGAGTTGCTCGACCGCGAAGAAACCGGCGGAGCGGCATCCGTAGGAGACGAACCCCACCGGCTTCCCGTGCCACTCGTCGTAGGCGTAGTCGATGGCCTGTTTCAGCGAAGCGGGGAAGCTGCGGTTGTATTCGGGCGTCACCACGACGAACGCGTCCGCCTCCTCGATGAGCCCCGCGAACCGGCGCATGTCGGCCGTCGGGGTGTCGGGAAGGTGAGCCGGAAACGAGAACGTGGCCAAGTCCAGCACCGAGATCTCGATGTCGGTGCGCTGTCCCGCGACCTCGGCGAACCACTCGCCGATCGCGGCACCTGCCCTGCCTTCCCTCGTGCTGCCGATGATGGTGGCGACGCGCAGTGCCCCAGCGGGCTCGCTCCGTGACATCCGGCCTCCTTCCCGTGTCTTCGGCGCCGTCGGCTCACCCCGGAGGCGCGAGACGGCGGCCAGGTATCCGCTAGATCCGATCTAGCGGATACCGTCTGCGTGGTGGCCCGCCGCGAGACGCGAGCGAGCCGGTCGGCGCGGAAGGGCGGAAGGTGACGCGGGAAGCCGGAACGGCGGGGAATGCGGAGACACCGGCTGGGCGGGTGGCGGCCCTTTTCGTCTACCCGGTCAAGGGATTGAGCCCGCAGCGCGTGAAGACCTTGCCGGTCGAGCCGGGTGCCGGTGTCGAAGGGGACAGGGTGTTCGCGCTGGCGCGGCCCGAAGGCCGGTACGTCAAGGGGCAGCGCCAGCCCTTGCCGAAGGACCAGTTCTTCATGCTCGCCCGCGACGCGCGGCTCGCCGGCCTCGGCACGCACTTCGACGCGCCGACGAACCGGCTGACGGTCGCGGTGCGGGAACACGAGGTGCTCTCCGCCGACGTGTCCACCGAGGAGGGTGAGCGGGCGGTGACCGCGTTCTTCGGCAGGGTGCTCGATTGCGATCCGGAACGGCCACCGGTACTCGCCCGCGAGCGGGACCGCCGGTTCACCGACGTCTCCGTGGTGTCCGACGGCATGATGAACGCGGTGTCGATCATCAACATGGCCTCGGTGCGCGATCTGGAGCGGCGAACGGGAGCGTACGTCGACCCCTTGCGCTTCCGCGCCAACATCTACGTCGATGGACTCCCCGCGTGGTGCGAGAGGGAACTCGCCGGTGAGGATCTCGCCATCGGAGGGCTGCGGCTGCGCGGCGTGCTGGCGACGAAACGATGTGCGGCGACCGAGGTCAACCCGGAAACGGCCGAGCGGGATCTGCCCCTTCCCCGGCTGTTGCACGCGGAGTACGGGCACATCGAGATGGGCTGGTACGCCGAGGCGACGGGCGGGCACGGCCCGGTATTCCCCGGCGACCGGGTGGTCTTCGGCGCCGAGGGCGACCGATCATGAGCGGGAACGGCGGTGGTGCCGGTACCTCGCTGGCCGTGCGCATCGCCGGAAAACGGAGGCTGACCTCCCGGATCACCGAGTTCGACCTGCGCGCGACCGAAGAACCGCTGCCGCGATTCACCGCCGGGGCGCACATCAATGTGCGTAACCCGGCGGGTGAGGTGCGCAGCTACTCGCTCTGCAACGCGCCCTCCGAGCGGCACCGCTATGTCATCGCGGTCGCGCGCGAGGAGGAGGGCAGGGGCGGTTCGAAGGGCCTGACCGACGAGACGGAGTGCGGTGATTCGCTGTGGATCTCCCCGCCACGCAACGACTTCGAGCTTCGCCCTGCCCTGCGCTACCTGCTCATCGCGGGCGGTGTCGGTATCACGCCGCTCAAGGCGATGTACCACCAGCTCACCGCGCAGGCGGGGGAGCGAGAGCCTGCGGGGGTGCGCCTGCTCTACCTGTCCAGGAGCGAGGCCGACGCCGCGTACCTTTCCGAACTGGCCGGTGCCGAAGGCGTGGTGCTGCACCACAGCGGGCAGGGCAGGGGCAGGCTGGACCTGTGGCCCTATCTCGCCGAACCGGACGAGGACACGCGGATCTACTGCTGCGGGCCGCCTTCGCTGATCGCGGACGTCCGCGCGCTCACCATGCACTGGCGGCCGAGCCTGATCCGGTTCGAGAATTTCGCGGGCGTCGCCGGTACCGACGGCACCAGCACCGATTTCACCGCCGTGTGGCATCCGACGGGCGAGCGGATTCCGGTTCCCGCGACCGAGACGCTGCTCGGCGCGTTGCGGGCCGCGGGTATCGAGGTTGCGAGTTCGTGTTCCGCGGGCACCTGCGGTACCTGCAAGCTGCGTGTTCACGAGGGTTTCGCCGAGCACCGCGATCTCGTTCTGAGTGAGCGGGAAAGGCGAAACCACCTCATGCCGTGTGTGTCGAGGGCGGCTTCCGAGACGATCGTCGTCGGGCCGCGCGGACGCTGAGAAAATGGCACTCCGCACTCCGGAGCGGGAAAGAAGGCAGCGCTTTCCGTTATCGCTGGATAGCGAGTTGTAAACGGTGGCTTGTCGTTCCGGCATACGTATCCGGTACACTTCCCCGGACGAGTGGAAATTGGTATTTTCAGCATTGGCTCAATAGCAGGAGGAACTGGTGGCGCAACAGGTTCTTGTCTCCCTCGTGGACGATCTGGACGGTTCCGAGGCCGACGAGACCATCGAGTTCGGTCTCGACGGCGTCAGCTACGAGATCGACCTTTCGGCGGACAATGCCGAAGAACTGCGGGACGCGCTCGCGCAGTATGTCGAGCACGCACGGCGCTCGGGTGGTCGCAAGCGCGCTTCGGGCAAGCGCACGAACGGCCAGGTGGTGACGCGTTCGTCCGCGGCGGATCGCGAGCAGAATCAGGCGATTCGCGCGTGGGCCCGTAAGAATGGTTTCGAGATTTCCGAACGCGGGCGTATTCCGTCGGAGGTTACCGACGCATACCACAAGGGTAACTGAAACCGATATTTCAATGACGGCAGGATGGTCGGACATCCTGCCGTCATTGCTGTTTCCGGGATAGTCGCGCGTGGCGGCCGTTCGCTTTCGCCGCCGGTTATTCCGGCCGGTTTGCGAGCGGGAGGCATACTGGGCCGAAAGGGCTAGCAGGTGCGTCGATGGCGGGTATGTGAGGCGGGTCGGATGGGTGCCCGGTATCGCGTACGCCACGAATGCATGATCTCGATTGATAAACCTTGACTTATATAAGCGGTCCGCTTCAGGATGACGGCTGTGCACGCGTTCGACGTACTGGGTGACCCGGTTCGCCGCAGGATACTGGAGTTGCTCGCCGAAGCGGGGCAGGCCGAATGGTCCTCGGGTGCGGTAACCGAGATCATCCAGGACGAGTTCGGGATCACCCAGCCCGCCGTGTCGCAGCATCTCAGGGTGCTCAGGGACAACGGATTCGCGACCGTGCGCGCCGACGGCACCCGTCGCCTGTACGCGGTCGACGCGGCGGGTCTGCGCGAGGTCGACCATTGGCTGGCGAGGTTTCGCCGCGGAGATCACCGGCACCGCTCGCGCGGGAACGGCGCGGGTGTCACGGAGGCAACTCCAGGAACGGGCAGGGACGAGGACATTCGATGATCGACATCGCGAACGAGCTGAAGGTCGTCTACCGCGAGGTGCGGGAGAGACAGGATGCCGGTGAGCCCGGCCTTGTCTGTGTCCTGCTGCGGCGGCGTTATCCGGTACCGGTCGGTGATGTGTGGAACGCGCTGACGGAACCGGCCAGGCTCGAACGCTGGTTCCTTCCGGTGAGCGGTGACCTGAGGGAGGGTGGCACGTTTGCCGCCGAGGGCAATGCCGACGGCACCGTCCTGCAATGCGAGCAGCCTTACCTGCTGCGGCTGACCTGGGGTGAGGCCGGTGTCGTCGAGTTGCGGCTCGGTTCCGAGGACGGCGACGACACGGTGCTGGAACTGGAGCACACCGTGCCGCTCTCGATCTCGGGAAGTGGCGCGGGCGCGCTCTATGTCGGCCCCGGCTGGGATGTGACCCTGCTGGGTCTCGACCAGTATGTGCGGGGTGTCGAGGTCGGTGACCCCGGCACCTGGGAGAGCTCCGAGGACGTGCAGAAGTTCTCCCAGCACACAGTCAGCGCGTGGGCGAGCGCGATCGAGAACTCCGGCACCGCGACGGCGGAGGAAATCGGTGCCGCGCGCGAGGTTTCGCTTGCGCAGTTCGCGCCGGACGTGACCGCCTGACCCTGGCAGGGGATGCGGAGGCGGCTCCGGTTTGACAGGCAAGTATTTACTTGCCTATTGTTCGCCGGGTACGGGAACCGCCCTTGTGTGCGGCTCCGGCGACCAACGAAAGGGCACCCTCATGGCAACCGCGCAGAAGGTCACGACCTTTCTCATGTTCCAGGACGGCAGGGCGGAGGAGGCGATGAACTTCTACACGTCGCTGTTCTCCGACGGTGAGATCGTCGCCGTCAAGCGATACGGCCCCGATGGCGCCGGCGCGGAGGGTTCGGTGGAGTACGCGACGTTCGCGCTCGCGGGGCAGCAACTCAAGTGCATCGACAGCCCGGTCAAGCACGAGTTCGGCTTCACCCCGTCGATCTCGCTGTGGGTCGAATGCGACGACGAGGACGAGCAGAAGCGCTTGCACGCGAGCCTCGTCGATCAGGGCGCCGAGCTCATGCCGCTGGACAACTACGGGTTCAGCGCGAGGTTCGCCTGGGTCGCCGACCGCTTCGGGATCACCTGGCAGCTCAACCTGGCCGAATAGGCCGTCACCACGCGCGTTCGACCCTGCCCGGTGCGTGTTGCTCACATGCCCGGTAGAGCTTCCTGCCGTGGCGGCGGCCGAGATGCCCCAGCCCGAACCGGTATCCGTCACCCTCGCGCAGCACCTCCAGATCCGGTTGCGCGATGGTCGTAGCGTCGCCGGTCGTCCAGAATTCGAGCTGGTAGAACCAGGATCGTGACCGCCCGACCTGTCGTTTGTATCTCGACAGCCGCAGCAGGTGAAGTGCGCTCCAGCGCACCGAGAACTCCAGCTCGGGCGGCTGGCGCACGGTGAGGCCCGCCTGATCGACCGTCAGGGTCGGCGTGGGCTTGCGCAGCGTGATTCCGGCGAGCATGGCGATCGCCAGGCAGGCCAGTCCGCCGAGAACGGTGTACATGCGTTCGGATCCCGTCTGGTCGGCTACCCCCAGCGCGGCGACCGCGATCAACGCGACGCCTCCCGCTCCGAACAGGACGGTGCTGCCGAAACCCCACAATCTGCCCAGCCTGTCGACCTTGATGATCACGGGGCCCTGCCTCCTCCTCGATGTCCGCCGAGCGCGGCCGGCGTTCCGGAAACTACCAGCCGGCCTTGTGACCAGGGCCGACGCTCCCCATGACCGTGGTACGCTCGCTTTTCCGTGCGATCCACTGTGGACACGATCGCGCCGAGGCGCGGTCGCGGGGCAAGCCGCTGTCACATTTCGCCGCGCCACGGTGTCAAGGAGAGGTAACCGACGACCTGACGACAGGGAGCAACGGATGAACGCGCGGATCGACCTCTTCGGCAACAAGGTGACGGCGAAGTTCTTGAAGCACATCATCGCCTCGGGAACGGCGATCGCGAACTCGGAGCTGCCCGCGGCGACGGCCGAGCTGGTGAAGCTTCGCGCAAGCCAGATCAACGGCTGTGGTTTCTGCACCGACATGCACACCAAGGACGCGCTGCACGCGGGGGAGAGCCAGACGCGGCTCAACCTGGTCGCCGCATGGCGGGAGGCCACGGTGTTCACCGATGCCGAGCGTGCGGCACTCGAACTGGCCGAGCAGGGCACCCGCATCGCCGACGCGAGTGGCGGTGTGAGCGACGAGGTGTGGGCCAACGCGGCCAAGTACTACAACGAGGAGCAGCTGGGCGCGCTCGTGTCCGTCATCGCGCTCATCAACACCTACAACCGCATCAACGTCATCGTCGAGCAGCCGGCCGGGGACTACCAGCCCGGGCAGTTCGGGTGACCCTCGCCCCGCGAGTCCTGCCCCGGGCCGCCGAGTTCCGCGCTCAGGTTGCCGAGATCCCCACTCAGGCCGCCGAGATCCCCGCTCGTGTCATCGAGTTCTGCATTCGGGCTCGCGAGATCCGCGCCGGGGCCGTCGAGGGCCGCATGACACCGTTCGGTGGCATGCGGCGGTGCGGCCATGGCACGGCCAGTGGGTACGAAGTGTGCGGGCGGAGCCAGCCGGAACTCCGGCCACCTGCCGCCACGAGAACACCGGCGGCGGCAGCGGCCCGCGGCGCGGACCTGGCAAAGCCGGAATGCCGACCTCATCGGCCCGGGCGCGGATCTCGGTGACCCGAGTGCGCATCTCGGTGACCTGGGTGCAGATCTCGGTGACCCGAATGCAGAACTCGGCAACCTGGGTGCAGAACTCGGTGACCTGAGTGCGGAACTCGGCGGTCTGGGCGGGGGACTCGCGGGGCGACTTTCGCCGTTTCCTCCCCTCCGGCGGTTCGGCGGGGCTACGGTGTGACCCGCTACGCCGGGGTCAGCGCTGGAGGTGGACAGTGGAGATATTGCTGCGCCTGATCGTTCCGGGAGTATTCTTCGCCGTCGGCCTCGGTTTCGCCGCGATGGGATCGCACCTGCTGCGCGGCGCCACGCGCCTCGCGCGCACCGGACTCCGGGTTCCCGGCGAGGTGACGGGCATGCGATACAACACCACCAGCGAGATCGGGCGCGGCAGCTACTACCCGGTGCTGAGCTTTCGCACCCTCGACGGCAGGGACCTGGAGACCGCCTCCGACATCGGCACCGATCCGCCCATGGCCCACGAAGGAGACCAGGTCACGGTCGTCTACGACCCCTTCGAACCGCACACGGCCCGCATCGACTCCGCAGTGGGCAAGGGCAGTCTCGTCGGCTGGGCCTGTGTCGCGGGCGGTGGTGTGCTCGTGGTTCTCTCCGTGCTCGGCGCCATCGCGTTGTTGTGAGGGAAACGTCGTCCTGAACGCCGAAAAGGGCAGACGGAAAGAAACCCTCTATTGACACAAAAGGTGATGGGCGTCACTCTAGCTGGGCGCTGCGCTAAGGCTCGTAGGTTTGGTTCGCACGCGGTGAGATGAGGCGACCCGCATGACGGAAACTGGCAGCCCTGAGCGAGACCGGCCCACACTTCCCAGTAAGCACCTGCCCGCCGTCGAATTCAGGGATCTGCCGGAACCGGTGCGGCTGCGCAAGATCACCGGCGCGAGCGTGATCATTCTGGCGACGGCCATCGGGTCGGGCGAGATGATTCTCTGGCCCTACATCACCTCCCAGATCGGTTTCACTTTCATCTGGGCCGCGGTGGTGGGATTCGGCATCCAATTCTTCCTGAACATGGAAATCGAGCGGTACACGCTCGCCACGGGCGAATCGGCCATCACCGGTTTCGCGAGATTCTGGAAGCCGTGGTGGTGGCTGTTCATCGTTTTCGCGCTGCTGCAGAACTTCTGGCCGGGCTGGGCGACCGGCGCCGCGTCGTCGGTGTCGTTCGCGTTGTCGCTCGGCGCGGACGCGCCGATCGTGCCCATCACGATCGCCGCGCTCGTCGCCATCGGGATCACGCTCACGTTGTCGCCCGTGGTGTACCAATGGGTGGAGAAGATCCAGGGTGTCCTCGTGGGGCTCATCCTGCTCTTCGTCATCATCGCGATTCCCGTTGCCACGACGGGAGATGCCTGGGGCGCGTTGCTCAGCGAGGGCATCGGCGGCGCCGACTTTCCCATCGGGCACGAGAACCTGAGTGTGGCCTTGCTGCTCGGCGCGCTCGCCTTCGCGGGCGCCGGTGGGGCGAACAACCTGGTGCAGAGCAACTACATCAGGGACAAAGGCATGGGCATGGGTGCCCGCATGCCGAGAATCGTGTCGCCGATAACCGGGCACGAGGAGGCCGCCCCCTCGCTCGGCTACATGTTCCCCACGGACGAGGAGAACATGCGCCGCTGGCGCGGCTGGTGGCGGATAGCCAACTGGGAGCAGCTCATCACGTTCTGGGGGCTGGGTGTCCTGACGCTCATCACCATGTCCGTGCTGGCGTACTCGACCCTGCCGCAAGGGACCGTGCAGCAGGAGGACCTGGCGTTCCTGTTGCTCGAAGGCCAGGTGCTGCAGGACGTCGTCGCACCGTGGTTCGGCACGGCGTTCTGGGCGGCGGCGACGTTCGCGCTGTTCTCGACGAACCTGGGCATCATCGACTACACGTGCCGGTTGATCGCCGACCAGCTGAAGATCAACGCGCTCAAGGAGAGCAGGTTCTGGTCGGAGAGCAAGATCTACGCCGCCTTCGTGTGGGTCATGATCGTGGTGGGATCGGTGATCCTGCTCGCCGGTGTCGATCAGCCGTTCCTGCTCGTGGTGATCTCGTCGTCCATCGCGGGCGTGCAGATGTTCATCTACTCCGGACTCTTGATCCTGCTCAACAGGAAGGCGCTGCCGAAGGAGCTCAAGGTCAGGGGAGTGCGCCTCGCCGTGCTGATCGTGTCGTTCGTGTTCTTCGGCTTCCTTTCGGTGTTGCTGGTAATCGACAGTCTCGGGTTGTGACCGATGCTGAAAAGACTGTGGCTGAGGGTTCTTGTCGGACTGTCCATCTGGATGGTGCTGATCGCGCTGATGTGGGCGACGGGAATGTTGTCCTGACGCTGGGCGGCGAGCGCCGGGGTCAAGCGGTGAGCGCTGCCAGCTTCGCGCAGTCGCGGCAGCCTCGCGCTGAAGCGGCGACCAGGCCGTGGAACGCGACCGCGGCCACCGTGGCCACCACGATGACGGGCCAGTTCGCCGCGAGCGGAGCCGCGAGGAACAGCAGGGTTGCCGCGAGAATCATGGCGACGCTCGCGATCGTTCCCGTCCAGGCCATCACCGATGGCAGCAGGGGAGTCAGCGGGTGCTCGCCGGAGGGGCGGCTCGTCGCCGCGAGTGTCAGCAGGGCCAGCAGGGTGGCGAGTCCGCCCGCGACGATGAGTGGATAGACCGCGAACGGAAGTGTCCACGGGTGTGCGTTCGCCGAGGAGTGAACGAGCCGCCAGCCCGCGATCATGAGCGGCACGGTCACCACGAGGGTCCCGGCGGTGTGCCTCGCCTGCGCGATGGTGAGTTCCCGCTGGCAGCTCCGCGCGATTTCCGCCGGGGTACCGAATTCCCTCAGCGCCGCGCGCACCGCGTCGGCCCGGGATGTTCCCTTCGCGAAGTGGGCGGCGAGCGTGTCGGCGAAGCCATCGGTGATGTCGGTTGCCATTCTGGCCTTGAGCCTGCGGGGCCCGCGCAGCGCGGAGGACAGTTCGGCACCGTAGTCGGCGACGGGATCGGTGCGGTTCACGTGACCTCTCCCCGTGCGGCGCGGGGGTCGAGGACGGCACCGATGGCAGCCGTGAACTCCCGCCACGCGCCGCGCTCGTCGGCGAGACTCGCCTTGCCCGCCTCGGTGAGTTCGTAGCACCGTTTCCTGCGCTCGCCCTCGTTCTGCCAGCTGCTGCGCAGCAGGCCGAGCCGTTCCAGCCGGTTCAGCGCCGGATAGATGGTGCCGGTGCGCAGTTCGAGCGCGCCGCCGCTGCGGCGCTGCACCGCCGTGATGATCGCGTATCCGTGCAGTGGCCCTGGTTCCAGTACGGCCAGCAGCAGTCCGTCAAGGTGCCCTCGCACCGCGTCCGCCCTCATGGGTAGACAGCCTACACATCAATAGAGTAGAACACCTACCTATTGGCAGCCAACATATGTGCGGCTCGATCGGCGACCGCGCCTGCCGCGATCAAGGAGTGCTCCGGTGACCAAGTTCCTGCTGTCCGTTCACGTGCTCGCCGCGATACTGGCGATCGGCCCGATCGCCGTCGCGGCGTCGCTCTTCCCGCGCTACGCGCGCGAGGCGGCGGGGGCGGAACCGAAGGCTGCGGGGGTCGCAGCCGTGCTGCACCGGATCTGCCGTGGCTATGCGGTGTTCGGGATCGCCGTACCGGTGTTCGGGTTCGTCACCGGGGCCGCGCTCGGTGTGCTCACCGACGTGTGGCTCATCGCGTCGGTCGTGCTGACGGCGGTAGCGGCCGCGCTGCTGGTGCTGGTGATCCTGCCGTGGCAGCGCGACGCGCTCGCCGCGAAAGCGACCACGTCGTCGCTTTCGGCCAGGCTCAGTGGGATGACCGGTGCCTTCAATCTGCTGTGGGCCGTCGTTGTGGTGCTGATGATCGTGCGGCCGGGTTCCACCACCGGCGTGTGATCGTCTATCCGGCGATCGAAGCGGGCCGCCCGCCCGCCGCCGTGGAGTCGAGACCGGCGATCTCGCTGTTGCGGAACGCCTCGATGAACAGCCGGTAGTCGTCTCTGACAACGGCGGAGTAGCCGAGCGCGAAGGAACTCAGCCAGCCGACCAGTTCGGTTTCCCTGCCCCCGACGGCGTTTTCGATCGCTGTCTCGGTCTGGAACGGCACCAGGGTGTGATCGGAGTCGGAATCGGAGACACAATGGACCTTCGCGACCGCTCTGCCGAGGTAGTCCATGACGGGGCGGAGTTCGTCGAGTTCGTTGATGTCTCCCCAGTCCACATCGGATTCATAGGGGGACAGTTCGCTTACCACGAATCCGATGCCACCGACCTCGGTGTACCCGAGCAGGGGATCGGCATGCGCCTGCAGCGCTCGCTGCGACACGGCCGTCCGGTGGCCGTGATGCCGGAAGTAGCGTTCGACCCGCTCGTCGCTGACGACTCTCGACACGGCCGAGACGTTGCCCTGTTTCATCGAGAGCACGATGTCGTTGTCGAGCGCCTGGTTGTGTCCCTCGATGAGGATGTTGTAGGCGGGCAGGCCCGCGCTTCCGATGCCGAAACCGCCACGGCCGACGATGTCCTTGATGGTGTAGGCGACGCCGCGCATCCGCTTGTCGGCGGGAATGGTGGCGAGGTAGCCGGAGAACGCCTCGGCGACGCTCGTGTGCTCGGCCTCGCCGAGCACACGGACTCCCGGCCCGATCCGGAACCGGCGGTCGTAGCCCTCCAGTTCGGTCAGCGAGTTCAGCAACTCGTTTCTGCTGCTCAGTCTCGCCTTGCGCAGGACGTTCCTGACGACGCCCCTGGTGTTGCCGAGGTGAAGGCCGAAGGCACTGTCGCCGGTACCGCCCGCGAATTCGCGGACCTGATCGAGGTAGCCGGTCGCCGCGATCCGCACCAGGTTGTCGATCTCGGTGTCGGGAAGCGCCTTGCTCCAGCCGAGCAGCGCGATACTGGCCACGAACCGCCGCAGGTCCCAGGTGAAGTGACCGAGATACGCCTCGTCGAAGTCGTTGACGTCGAAGACGAGGGTGCCCTCGCTGTTCATGTATGTGCCGAAGTTGGCGGCGTGGAGGTCGCCCTGGATCCACACTCTGCTCGTCCGTTCGTCGGCCCATGGATCGTCGAGCCGGACGATGTCGGCGTAGAACAGGCACGCGCTGCCGCGGTAGAACGCGAACGGGTCCGAGGCCATCTTGCGGAACTTGGTGCGAAACGCCGAGGGGTCGGCCGCCATCAACCCGGAGAACGCGTCCACCAGTGTCGTCACGATGTGGGCTCTGCGTGCGTCCTGGTCCTCGGTTCCCAGGATCGCCGGTAGGGAGTGGGAGGGCATGGGCAACTCGGACATGGGCGCTCCCGCCGCTTCGAGGTCTCGGTTGTGCTCGCCGGATCCGATCTTAAGCGCGCGGGCGAGGGATTGCCGTCACCGGTCGGTCACTCTCCGTGCGCGCCACCTGGGTGTGCCGCGTCACGGCGGCATATCGCGGCGTGCCGATCACGGGCTTGCATAGGCTGGACGTGACAGGCAACCGAGAACGGATGAGAGACCCGTGCAGAATTGGTCGTTCAACGATGGCGTCGCGCGATTGTCGCGGAAAGACCCGGTCACCGGCGAGATCGCGGGGGAACGGACGGCGACGGAGCTTGAGTTCGTCCGCGAACTCGGCAGCCTCCTGCTCATGCACAAGTTCGCCGTCGACGAACTGCTGACCAAGCTGCGGATCTGGAGCGAGGAATTCGACTACGCCCACGAGCACGACCCCATCGAGCACATCGCGTCACGGATCAAGCGCCCTGAGTCGATCATGCAGAAGCTGCGCCGGAAGGGGCTGCCCGTCACGTTCGACTCGGCCAGGGATCACCTCACCGACATCGCGGGTGTGCGCGTGGTGTGCCCCTTCGTGTCCGACGTGTACCTCATCCGCGACCTGATCCGGCGCAACGGCATGGAGATCGTGCAGACCAAGGACTACATCGCGGAGCCGAAACCCAACGGGTACCGCAGCCTGCACCTGCTCATCAGGGTGCCCGTGCACCTTTCCGACCGGGTCGAGAAGGTCACGGCCGAGATCCAGCTCAGGACGATCGCGATGGACTTCTGGGCCGCCGTCGAGCGCAAGATCTTCGACAAGTCGGGCGGCGCGCCCCGCCCCGAGTTCTCCGGTGAGCTGAAGGCCGCGGCCGACGCCGCCGCCGACCTCGACGCCAGGATGAAGGGGCTGCACGAGCTGAAGGCCCTCGCGAGAGAGGTCGTCCCGGACGGACTCGACGGGATCGACGACATCGACGGGATTGGTGGCGAGCTTCGCGCGCGGTGAGCGGGCCGGTTGTGCACGGATGATCAGCAGGTGTGCACCGCGGGCCAAGGACGGAAACCCCTGGCCTGCCTAGCCTGGAGGAACCCCCGCAGAACTACCGTGAGGAAGATCCGTGCCTCGTTCATCGAAAGCGTTCGCCGTCCCGGTCACCGAATCCAGCGGCAGCAGGCGGGTTTCCCGGTAGTCGCGTGGTGACAAGCCGTACGCGGTACGGAAGGCCCTGCTGAAGGCCGCGGGATGCGCGAAACCGCGGCCGGCCGCGATCTCCTGGATGGCCGTCGCGGTCAACGCGGGATCCGCGAGGTCCCGGCGCGCGCGTTCCAGTCGCTGTCGCCTGATCCAGCCCGCGACCCCGGTCTCGTCGAACAGCCGGTGCAGGTAGCTCACCGAGATGTGGTGGGCGGAGGCGATCGCGGTCGGGGTGAGCGCGGGATCGTGCAGGTTGCGCAGGATGAAGGCTCTGACGCTGGCGCCGAGCGCGTGCCTGCGCGGCTCGCGCTCCCCTGTGGAGTGTGCCTCGGACGCACTTGTGAACAGTCCCGACACGAGTTCGACCAGCGCGGCTTCGATCCGCGAGGTCTCGCCGGGGGAGTAGGAGGCCGCGCCGCCGCCCTGAGCCGCCATCGCCGTGAGTGTCGTCAGCGTGCCGGCGAGCAGTCCGCCGATGCCGGTGCCCGCGGGAAGCGGGACGCCGCAGATCCGGTCCGCGGCGGCGCGCGGAAGCGGGAGCAGTTCCTTGGGGATCTCCAGCCCCGCGCAGGTCACCATGCCCGTGCCGCTGCGCGTGGCGAGCTCGAAGGGCCGGGACGAGTCGAGGGCGTGCAGGTGCTGGGGGAGGTACGTGCGTTCGTCCTTGCCGTCGACCCTGCCGAACGTGCCTTCGCGGACCAGCATGATGTTGAAGGTGCCCGGGTCGGCCTTCTCCACGAGCGTGGCGGGCCGCCGGAAGGTCATGGGCCGGAACGACATTGTCCACACCCGGACGCTGTCCAGCATCAGGTCTCGCTGGTGCATGCGGAAGCCGGCCGCCGCGACGCCTTCCATCGGTGACGGAGCGCTCCCGGCCAGCGCGCGCCAGTGATCGAACCGGTCCGCCTCGGCGACGTGGTCACTGTTGAACTCGGTCTCGATCATCGGTGCTCTCCGTCGTCGGCGCGCGCGGGACGCGCGTACGGTGCCGACGTTACCGGCGCGGCGCGGGCAGCGGGTACTCACCTCGTATGTCTACTGTGGACATCGGGAGGAGTTGAGTGCTTCCCGCCCGGTGTCCGCGCGGAGTGTATAAGGTGCTGTCTGGACACGCGGTATGCCGGGAAGACCAAGGGGGACGACTGTGCGCTCACGGGGCAAGGGGCGAACGGTCTGCGGGCTGTCGCTGATCGCGGTGCTGACGCTCGCCGGATGCGGCCGCTCGGTGGACGGAGCCCCCGCCGACGATGAACGTGAGCCGCTGACCTCGGCCGCGCTGGGCGATCCGAGGACGATCGATCCGTGCTCGCTGATCGCGCCGAAGGCCTTCGAGGAGCACGGGCCGACCCATCCGATGCCGAGGAAGTGGCTGGACAACTGCCGGACCGCCGTCACGGTCGGCTCCGAGAACGTCGAGGTCTCCTCGGGAATGCTCAGGCCCGCCGCCGCGATTCCCGAGAGTCAGGAGCTGGTGAGCGCGCAGCCGGGGGATGCGCGCATCGTGCGCGTTCCCTCCGGTGGTGCCACGTGCGAGTTGCACGTCGTCCTCACCGACGGCATCGGCATCGAGGTCTCGGCACGGCCACAGCAATACGACTCCGTGCTGGAGGACGACAAGGTGTGCGCCATCGCGGAGGCAGGGGCGCGGGGCATGGTCACGACGCTGTCCTCGGGCGAGATCAGGCATTGGAAGCCCGCGCACAACTCGCTGGCGCGGGTGTCGGCCTGCGGGCCGCTGCCCGCGGCCGAGGTGGCGAAAATGGTCGACGCCTCGCCGTCCGATGTCACGCTCTACCCTGCCGAGCACCAGTGCACGTGGGGAGTCGGCGAAGGCGAAACATCCAACGTGCAGCTCGATTTCATCCTCGGTCCCGAACTGGATCCGCGCGACGGCACGATGGAGGACATCGGCGGCCGGTCGTCGCTGGTGATACCGACGGACACGGAAAACCTCAGGGTGTGCAACATCTCCACCGAGCACATCGAGTTTCCCGACGCCGTCGAGGGTGAGCGCGAGATCGCGCTCGTGCGCGTGCTGCACCTGACCGAGACAGGCAAGGACCCGTGTGACACCGCGCGTCAGGTGGCGGGAACGGCGTGGCCGAGGCTCCCGCCACCGTGACGGTCACTCCCGGTCAGCCGGGCAGTCTGGCGTCCTGCCGGTCGAGTTCCGCCCTGACCTCGTCGGTCTCCGCGTCCCCCTTGGCCGCGGTGAGCGCGGCGGCGACACCGGCTGCGTGACCGGTCGCGAACGCGGTCCCCATGGCCCGCAGCGATCCACCGGCACCCCGGTCACCGTCGACGGTCCTTCCCGCGGCGAAGAGGTTGACGGTGTCGTTGCTGCGCAACACATCCAGCGGAATTCCGTAGTAGCCGGGGCCGCCGATGAAGCTCCACTCCGAAGGGATCGAGGGGCCGGGGTGGTATTCGATGGGCCACGCTCCGATGGCGACGGCGTCACCGGCGGGACCGGGATGCAGGACCTCCTTTTCGGTGAGCTGGTAGCGGGCCCTGATGTGCCGGGATTCGCGGGTACCCAGTTCCGGCCCGGTGCTGACGATGTAGGCCGACGAACAGCCCGGCAGCGTGCGGATGACGGAGAGGTAGGCCTGTGCCTGGCGGCGGGCGGAGATCTCGGCGCGGGTGGTGTCGGCGGCGCTGCGGGCGTCGTATCCCTCGTCGGCGAGGTAGGTGATGAGGTCGCCGGACACCGGCATGCGCGCGATCAGCCCCGACTCGGCCGACAGATTCGCCGCGCCCGCGCGTTTGGCGGCCCTGACCGCTTCCCCGACGGTGTCCCTCGTGACGCGCGCATCGGCCGCGATCCCGCCGAATCGCACTCCGAGGGTTCCGTTCTGCACCCAGCCTTCGTTGCCGTAGCGCACCTCGGCGCCCCCGTGCGCGGCCAGATCCGCCTCGCCCGTCGCGTCGACGAACGTGGCCGCCCTCAACTCGCGGATGCCGGTGTGGTCGGCGACCCGCACGGTCGTGATCCGGTCGTCTTCGCGGTGCGCGCCGAGCAACTGGGTGTGCAGCAGCACCTTTGCGCCGGAGGCCGTGACCAGTTCGTCGGCGACCCGCTTGACGCTCTCCGGATCGAAAACGACGGCGACGGCGGTGAACCTGGTCGGCTCGCTGACGGCGTCCATCGCCCTGAGCCCGGTCAGCATCTCACCGGCGACACCGTGGACGACCTGCCGCTTTTCCTCCCTGGTGTACAGGCCGCAGTAGGTCACCACGTTGCGCAGTGTCGCCGCTCCGCCGAGGCACGGGCCGCGCTCGACAAGCAGGGTCGATGCTCCCGATCGGCTCGCGCCGATCGCGGCCGCGATGCCCGCCGAGCCGCCACCCGCGACGATCACGTCGTACTGGTCTTTCACTGCTGCTCCATTTCGTTTCATCGGGACACCGGCTGGGTCGCGTCGCCTCCGGTGCCTTCCGCGCCCGCCTCGGCGGGGCCGGTACCGCTTGCCCTGCTCTCCCTGACCCCCAGCAGGAAGAGAATGGCCACGAGCGGACCGGCCGCGAGCGTGGCGAAGGCGACGAAGAACGAGTTGCTCGCCTGGAACACGGCGCCGAGCACGACGGGCACGACGGTGCTGCCGAGTTGCCAGAAGGCGTTGGTGGCGCCCGCCGCCGATCCGGCGAGCCGCAGCCCGGACAGCTGCGGAATCATCGCGACCATCAGCGGGCTGTAGACGTAGGCGGCGATACCGAGGAACGGTGCCGTCCACAGGAACGCGGTGAGGCTGCGGCCCGAACCGAACACCAGCAGGGTGCACACGAACGCGGCGAGCACGATGATGGTGAGCGCTTTGCGCCGCCCGCCGAAGAAGTCGGAGACGATGCCGATCACCGGTTTGGCCAGAACGGCGGTGAAGCCGAAGATCGCGGTCACGCCGCCCGCCTCGATGGGGGAGATGCCACTTCCCTTGACCATCAGCGCGTTGGACCAGGTGATGAAGCCGTAGGTGCCCCACATGGCGCCGAATCCGGCGAGCCCGAGCAGCAGCAGGTCCCTGTTGTGCAGCAGCGGGCGCAGGCTCGGCAGGCTGCGTTCGCCCTCTGCCTCGCGGTTTCCGTCTCCGGAGTTGCGCAGCAGGAAGAAGCACAGCAGTGCGACGACCATCGAGGCGATGCCGAAGACGTGGTAGGAGGTCCGCCAGCCGGACGAGGCGATCAGGCTGGGCACGATCGCGTTGGCGATCACCGTTCCCAGCGAGGTCGCCGTCATGAACACGCCCATCGCCAGCCCCCGGTCCTTCGGGACGAACCACTGCGAGATGAGCTTGACGCCCGCCGCGTAGTCGCAGCCGGCGAAGATGCCGATACCGGCCTGGAAGGCGATGCCGACCGTCGCCGATTCGGTCTCGCCGAACAGGATCATGAATCCGCCCGCGATGAACAGCGAGCAGGACAGGATCAGCCGTCCGCCGAGCCAGTCGGTGAGGAAACCACCGAAGGCGTTGGAGATGACGTAGCCGATGTAGTACCCGGTGGCGAAGACACCGAGACCGGCGAGCGAGACGCCGAGGTTCTCTCCGACCGACACCGAGGCGGGGCCCCAGGTGGAGCGGTCGACCGCGGTCATGGTGAACGCGGCCCAACACAGCGCCAGGACAACCCAGCGGTAGGGGCTGCGTTGTCCTCGCGAGGTGTCAGTGGTCGTGTGACTCATCGTTGAGCGGCCTTTCTGCGACGGCGGCCCTGCCTGACGAGCAGAGTCGGAACGCCCCGTCAGTAGAACCCGCTCTGCAGTCCGCGTCCAATGCTCATTAATCACGCTCGCTATGCTTTTCAGGCATGACGATGAGCAGCTGGGCAAGGGAGAGTTAATGGAGCTGCGGCATCTTCGGTACTTCGTCGCGATCGCGGCAGAGCGGTCGATGTCGAGGGCCGCCGAGCAACTGCACCTCACGCAGCCGTCGCTGAGCAGGCAGATCCGGCAGCTCGAACACGAACTGGGCGTGGTGCTGTTCGAACGCACCACCACCGGAACCGCGCTGACCCCCGGCGGCGCCGCGTTCTATCACCACGCCCGGCTGCTGTTGCGGCTCGCCGACGCGAGCAGGGAAGCCGCGCATTCGGCAGGTGAGACCACCCGCGAGGTGGTCGATCTGGGAATCCCTCCCGGGCTGTCGCCGGAATGGGTGGTGTGGTTGCTCGGCCTGCTGCGGGAGCAGGTCGGCGATGCCTCGGTGCTGATTACCGAGGCCAACAGCGCGGAGCAGTTGCGGATGGTGCGTGAGGGCAGGCTGGATCTGGGCCTCGTGCACGAGCGCCCCGTGCGGGCGCTGAACGGGACCCGGTTGTTCGGCCAGCCCTTCGGAGTCGCGGTGCGCCCGGATCATCCGCTCGCCGAGCGCACCGAATGCACCCTGCGGGAACTGCACGGGCTGCGGATACTGGCGCACGGCCGCGAACAGGTACAGGCTGCGCACGACGCGCTGATCGCCGCCGCGCACGAACGAGGCGTGACTCCATTGTGGAGGTTCGCCCAGTTCTCCGAGCACGCGCGCTCGTGCGCGGAGGCGACCGAATCGGACGCGGTCGTGCTCACCGAGAACTCCGCCCGGCGGTTGCTGCCCCAATGGCCTTGGCTGAGATTGGCCGAGGATCCGGTCGACCTCACCACGTGGCTGATCTGGCAGTCCGCCACGCGCGCCGTTGTCACCAGGGTCGCCGAGGTGATCTCCGGGCTCGCGGAGCCCGCGACGGCACCGTGAGCGACGCCGTGTCGTCGCGCCGCTACAGCCAGCGGGGCGGCACCGGCAGCTCACCGGTATCGCTCGTGACACCGGACGCGCCGCGGCCGGTGAGCCACCGCACCAGGTCCGGCAGCGGGCCGCGTACCGCCGGGCCGCCCGCGCCGAGGACGGTCGGCTCACCGCCCTCCGGAGCCAGCACCAGATCCACCTTTTCGCCCCTGCGTTCCCACGAACCCACCACGTCGGCACACAACGCCGTGAGCAGTTCGGAGGGAAAGTCGCGGGTGTCGCCGCCATTGCCGAGGTCGACGGCGTGCAGCCACACCTCACGGGTACGCATCCACGCGGTCTCCCTGACGGGGACCAGCCGGCCCTGCGCGGTGCGCACCTCGGCGTCCCAGCACTCGCCGGGAAGATCCCGCCACGCGACGTTGAGCGCGACCTCGGTGTGCGCGAACAGGTTCCGCAGCGCCCTCGCCGGTGTCGTCGCGCCCAGTTCGATCTCGGCGGCGCGCTGCTCGGCCGAGGCGTACATCGGATTCTCGACCCCGGTTCGCGCCCAGTCGACGAGCCTGGTCAGCGCTCTCGCGTTGTACCCGACGTGGGCGATCACGTGCCGCCTCGACCAGCCGGGCAACAAACTGTCCTCGTCCAGTGCGGCATCGCCGAGTTCGTTGAGCTTGCGCGCGAAGTAGGCCGTTCCCCGCCTTGCCAGCGTGAGCCGCTCCGCGGGGGCCTCCGGCGCGTCGTAGCGCGCGCCGGAGCCCTGGCGTTCCCGCAATTCCGCCCTCGCCGCCGCCTCGGCGTCATGCGCGCTCATGTGCGCTCGGGCGTCGCGACGTTGACGAGCGAACCGATGCCGTCGATGGTCGTCGTCAGCGTCTGGCCCTTGCCGAGGTACTGCCGGGGTGTCCTCGCGTGCCCGACCCCGCCAGGAGTTCCGGTCGCGATCACGTCGCCCGGCCGCAGCGTGAAGATCGTCGAGATGTACTCGACGAGCCTCACCGGGCCGAACACGAGGTCGTCGATGGGCGTGCGTTGCACCTCGGCGCCGTCCACCGCCGTGACCAGCCGCGCGTCCGACGGCAGCTCGCCGGGTGTGACCATGACCGGGCCGAACGGTGTGCTGTTCTCCCACGTCTTGCCCTGGAACCACTGCGTCGTGCGGTACTGGTAATCGCGCATCGTGACGTCGTTGAGCACGGAATAGCCCGCGATCGCGGCCTCGGCCTCGGTGGCCGAGGCCCGCCTCACCGTCTTGCCGATCACGACGGCCAGCTCACCCTCCCAGTCGGTCTGATCCGACTCGGGCGGCAACTGGATCTCGTCGCGGGCTCCGATGAGGGCTTCGGGGAACTTGGTGAACAGGGTCGGGTATTCGGGCAGTTCCCTGCCCATCTCCAGGATGTGGTTGCGGTAGTTGAGCCCGACGCAGACGATCTTGCCCGGCCGCGGCACCACCGGAGCGAAATCGGCGTTGGCGGCGTCGTGTACCGCCCCCTCGGCCGAGGCGGCGTCCGCGAGAGCACCGGCGCGCAGCAGCTCGCCGACGTCCCCGAACCCGGTCTCGACCGCGGTGTCGCCGGTGATCCGGACGGCGGCGCTCCGGTCTCCGAGCCGGATGGTGGCGAGCTTCATCGTTGTTCTCCTTCGACGTGTGTGCGGTTGAAGTGCAGCCGCTCCATGATGGGAGCATCCGAGAATCGGAACAGGTCGAGCGGGGTCTCCGCGCGCAGCGACCACGGCACCCAGGACGGTGCGACGAAGAGGTCGCCCTTGTCGAGAGTGTGCTCGATCCCGTCGAGGACCACCTGGCCCCTGCCCTCGAAGACCTGGAAGACGCTGGATCCGACCTCGCGCGTCGCGGGGGTCGCCGCACCGGCCCGCAGCCGGTGGAATTCCGCGCGGATGGTCGGCATCACGTCGCCACCGGTCGTGGGATTGACGTAGCGGATCGCGGCGTGGCCCTGGCCGACGGTCGCGGGTTGTCCTTCGTCCTCCAGCAGGAGCTGCTGGGTCAGCGCGGAATCGGTGTGTTCCCAGCGGTAGGCGCCGATGGGGGAGGACACCGTGTCGCGCAGTCCGCTCAGCGGCCGGAGTCCCGGATGACACCACAGGCGTTCGCCGCGCGAGAAGTTCGGGGTCGCGTAGTCGGTGACGCGATCGGAACCGAACTCGAAGAAGCCGACGTCGGTGTAGTGCGAGAACGGGATGTCGAGCCCGTCGAGCCACGCCATCGGCTGGTCGGTTTCGTTGTGGTGACCGTGGAAATGCCAGCCGGGCGTGAGCAGGAAGTCACCCCGGGACATGCGGACCGGATCGCCGTCGACGACCGTCCACACACCCTCGCCCTCGACGACGAACCGGAACGCGTTCTGCGCGTGCCGGTGTTCCGGCGCCGTCTCGCGCGGCCCGAGGTACTGGATCGCCGCCCACAGGGTGGGGCTGACGTAGGCGTGCCCGCCGAGACCGGGATTGGCCAGCGCGAGCGCCCTTCGCTCGCCGCCCCTGCCCACCGGCACGAGATCCCCTGCCCGCTTCGCCAGCGGGTACAGGTCGGACCAGCGCCACAGATGCGCGACCGCCTTCGGTTGCGGGTGCATCGGCATCAGGTTGCCGAGCTGGGTCCACAGTGGAGTCAGATTGGCCGATTCGAAGTCCTGGTACAGCTCTCGCAGTTCCGGGCTGTCGCCGGAGGTCATGGCGTTGCCGACCGAGCCGTGGTCGGCCGGTCGCTCGGTGTCGGTCATGGAAGCTCCTTCGCTTCGGGACGGGCTCAGGCGGGGGCGGGAACGTCGGATCCGGTGGAAACGGCCGTGTCGCGCGTGGGGGCTTGTCCCTCGCGCACGGGGCCGTACAACCAGTCGACGAGGTGATAGTCGTGGATGTCCCTCGACCGGAACACCTCGTCGCGCAACAGCGTCGGAATCGGCTGGTCGACGTGCCAGATGTCGCCCCACACCCGGGCCGTCGACTGCACCCTGCCGGCGAAGGCCAGCCGCTCGCCCTCGTAGGCGCCGAGTGCCTCGCCGAGGGCGGGCCGGGACCAGGAGCCGCCCGTGAGGGCGGGAAGCGCCCTCGCCAGCGCGGCGCCGTCGAGCAGCGCCTGGCCCGCGCCTTGCGCGAGGTACTGCAGCATCGGATGCGCGGCGTCGCCGAGCAGGCTGATCCTGCCCTTGGTCCACGTCGTGGCCGGTTCCCTGTCGTACATGGGCCAGCGATTGTTTCGCTGCAGCGAGGGGATGGCGACCCTGACCGCCTCGCACATCCCGGAGTACATCCGGTCCAATTCCTCCGGCGTGCCCCAGTCCTGCTTGCCTTCGAGGTATTCCTGGCTGCGGAAGACGGCGACCTGGTTGTACAGCTCGCCCGCGCGGACGGGGTACTGCACGAGGTGCATGCCGGGCCCCATCCACACGCACACGTCGTCCAGTGCCGCACGGCGGTCGACCTGCTCGATGGGAACGGCGCCACGGTAGGCGACGTAACCGGAGCACAGCGGTTCGTCGGTGACGATCTCCTTGCGCACCGTCGAGTGCAGCCCGTCAGCGCCGAGCAGCAATCGGCCGGTGAACTCGGCGCCGTTCGCGCAGGTCACCGTGATCGAGTCAGGGTTGTCGGCGAATTCGGTGACGTGATGATCGGTGTGCAGGCTGATCAGGTCTTCCGCCCGCGCGGCCTCCAGCAGTGCCTGGAGCAGGTCGCTGCGATGCAGCACGAGATAGGGACCGCCGTAGCGGGCGTGCGCGTCGGCGAGGTCGAGGTGGGTCAGCTCCTCGCCGGTGGCGGCGTTGCGGAAGACCAGCCGTTTGGGCCGCACCGAATGCGGGAGGATCTTGTCGAGCACCCCGATCTCGCCGAGCATCCGGGTGATGTTGGGCGCGAGCTGCAGTCCGGCGCCGACCTCCGCGAATTCGGGCGAGCGTTCGAGCACCCTGACCCTGACGCCGCTCCTGGCCAGGTGCACTGCCGCGCCGAGCCCGCCGATGCCACCACCGGCGATGATCACCTGATCCGTTGCCACCTTGGCCTCCTTCCCGAAGCGCCGCGAAGCACTAGAAGCTTTGAGGAGCACTGAGCGGACGTGTCCTGACCGGCGGTGCGGGTAGTCCCGGCCATCGGCACACCTCGCCGGAGCGCTGCTCGTTCTGGCATCACCCGTGGCGCGATCGGCGCCGCCGGGTGACGTGCCTTGACCCTAGCCAGCTGGTTCCGCACAACGCAAAGATTGTTAGGATCATTCTGTGGAGCAGAAAACTGACCCGTACCGGGTGGAGGCCGTCGATCGCGCGCTGATCCTGCTGTCGCTGCTCGCGGAGCGTGGCGACCTCAGCGTCACCGAGGCGGGGAAGGCGCTGGGCGTGGCGCCCTCGACGGCGCACCGGCTGCTGTCCACGCTGTGCCACCGCGGCTTCGCCGTCCACGACGACCGCAGGCGCTACCGGCTCGGACCCGCCGCGGCGGCACTGACGGTGGCCTGGCGCTCGCCGCCGTTGCCCGACCGGGTCCGCCCCCACCTGGAGTACTTGTTCGCGCAGGTGTCCGAAACCGTGCACCTCATGGTGCTGACCGGCTCGGACGTCCGCTTCGCCGACGGCATCGAGAGCGCGAGGCCGCTCAGGGTCGGACTGCGGACGGGTGCGAGGATGCCCGCCTACTGCACCTCGGGTGGCAAGGCGATGCTCGCCGACCTGACCCCGGAACAGGTCGAGGCCTTGCACCCGGAGGGCCTCACGCCATGGCCTGGCGAGCGCATCCACGACCTTGCCGCGCTGCACGCCGAGCTGGCCGGCGTACGCGGCAAGCGGTTCGGCCTCAACCACGACGAGAGCGAACCCGACGTCACCGCGATCGGGGCGTCCATCGGGATCATCGCGGGCGAGCACGCCGCGCTGACCGTCGCCTTGCCCTCGACACGCTTCGCCGCATCCGACACCGAGCACATCGCCGCCGTGCTGCTCGCGGCCTGCCGGGACGTCAGGGGCGCGCTCGGCGCGGCGGACATCCCGGACTGACCCCGCGAGTCCCCCGCCCAGGCCGCCGAGTTCTGCGTTCGGGCGAGCGAGATCCGCGTTCGGGTCGGCGAGTTCTGCGTTCGGGTCATCGAGTTCTGCCCGATGGGCCCGGTCACGGGGAACCACTGGTGCGCGAGTCGCGTCAGGCAGTGCATCGGGCCGGTCGAAACGGTGCTCGCGTGGAGCATGTCCGCCGGTGATGAGGGTGCCGCCCGTGGTGCCGGCGTCGGCTGAGTCACCGCACTCGCCGCACTTGCCGTGCGAACGCGACCCGCCCGCTACGAGTGCGGATCTCGGCGCCCCGAGTGCGGATCTCGCCCACCTGAACGCGGAACTCGGTAGCCTGGGCGCGGATCTCGGCGGCCTGAGCGCGGAACTCGGCTCGGGCCACCCGTAATCCCGCCGGCGAGCGGAAGGGGCACCACGATGGGTACTGCCGAGACGGCGTGGGGACGACCGGAACTGCCGCCCAATGTCAACTATCGCGAGCACAGGGACCGGTTGCGCTCGCTCGGCACCGACGAGGTGTTCGGCTACATCTACCGGCACAACCTGTGGGCGAGCGCGGAGTCGGTGTCGGGTCAGGGTTCCGAGGAAGCCGCGACGCGGCTGCTGCGCACCGCGATCCCCGCCTTGCTGCGCGAGAAAGGGATCAGCTCGATCGCCGACGTACCGTGTGGTGACTTCGGCTGGCTCGGAGATACCGGCCTCGGCGTCGAGCGCTACTTCGGTGCCGACATCGTGCCCGGGCTCATCGAGCGCAACCGGCGCCGGTTCGCGCGGCCGGGCTACCGGTTCGAGGTGCTCGACCTGACCGTCGGGCCACTGCCCACAGTGGACCTCGTGTTGTGCAGGGATTGCCTCGTGCACCTGACTTTCGCGCAGGCGATGGCCGCGCTGCGCACGATCGCCCGCAGCGGGGCGCGATATCTGCTGACCACGACGTTCCCCGGCCTGGAGGTCAACGTCGACGCCGAGACGGGGGACTGGCGCCCGCTCAATCTGCGGCTGCCTCCGTTCGGATTCGGCGAACCGGAGGCGCTCATCGTCGAGGGCTGCCGCGAGGGCGGGGGCAGCTACGCCGACAAGGCGCTCGCGCTGTGGCCCGTGCGGGCGCTGATCCCGGCACTCGACCGTGCGGCGCCGCGGTATTAGCCCGGTACCGGCGCCCTCGTAAAGGGGCTTCCGCGAACGGCCCCGGCGTGATCGACTTGCCGGGGTCCGGGCGCGGTCCCGGAAACGGCAGGTGTCCACTCGAACAACGGAGTTCGCCATGAGCACGCCAGCAGGGTCAGCGGAGTCGGCACGGCGGGAAACCGGCTCCTCAGGGGCAGGGGACGAGAAACGGAAACTGACGCGCGACGAGCGCAAAGTGCTGGCGAGCACGCTCGCGGGAACGACCATCGAGTGGTACGACTTCTTCATCTACGCGCAGGCGGCCAGCCTCGTGCTGGGCCCTTTGTTCCTCGCCCCGGTCAGCGACGCGTCTCCCGGCCTCGCAACCGTGATTTCGCTGGCGACCATCGGGATCAGCTTCCTGTTCCGCCCGCTCGGCGCCATCATCGCGGGGCGCTTCGGCGATCGGCTGGGACGCAAGCGGATGCTGGTCTTCACCCTCGTGCTGATGGGCGCGGCGACGGCGTTGATCGGCGCACTGCCCACCTACGCCGACATCGGTGTCCTCGCGCCGATCGCGCTGATCCTGCTGCGGATCGTGCAGGGATTCTCCGCGGGAGGCGAATGGGGTGGTGCCGCGCTCATGGCGGTCGAGCACGCGCCGAGGTCGCGAAGGGGGCTTTTCGGGGCCTACCCGCAGATCGGTGTTCCGATCGGGCTCATCATGGCGACCGGAATGCTGTGGCTCGTGACGAGTGTGACCAGCCAGGAACAGTTCCGCCAGTGGGGCTGGCGGGTGCCGTTCCTGTTCTCCGTCGTGTTGATCCTGGTCGGCTACCTGATCCGCCGTTCCGTCGAGGAAAGCCCCATCTTCAAGGAGATGCTGGCGCGCAGGAAGGAATCCTCGGCGCCGCTTCGCGACCTGTTCGCGCGCGACTGGAAGCAGGTGGTGCTGACGGCGCTGATCTTCGTCGCCAACAACGCGGCCGGCTATCTCGTGATCGCCTACTTCATCGCCTACGGCACCGAGACGCTGGACTTGCCGAGGCCGTGGGTACTGCTGTCCATTGTGGTCGCCTCCTCCGGCTGGCTGGTGTTTTCCCTCTACGGCGGGTTGTTGTCGGACCGGATCGGCAGGGTGCGCACTTTCCAGATCGGCTACGCGCTGATCTTCGTGTGGATGATTCCGCTGTTCCTGCTCATCGAGACCAGGAACATCCTGCTGTTCGGAGTCGCGATCTTCCTGCTCTCGATCGGCCTCGGACTTTCCTATGGGCCGATGTCGGCGATGTACGCCGAGATGTTCCCCGTCGCGGTGCGGTACTCGGGTGTGTCGATCGGCTACGCGCTCGGCGCGATCCTCGGCGGCGCGTTCGCGCCCACGATCGCGGAGGTCCTGATGCAGGCGACGGACTGGTCGGTGTCGATCGCGCTCTACATCATGGTGCTGTGCGTGATCTCGTTCACGGCCGTGTCGTGCGTGAAGGAACCGAAAGGCGCCGATCTGGGCGTCCGGTGATTCGAGCGCGATTTGAGGGTTATCGCGTGATCACGCTGGTTGTTCCAGGAGAACCCGGAGAAAGGCTCAACTGCGCACTTCAATGAGAAACTTGAAGGGCAGGAATGTGGCCTACGAGAGGGTTTCTCAGCCGATGAACGAGAGACTGGAAGGACCGAGCGCGGACACGGTGCGGCGGTACATCACCGAAACGCTGCGGGGGATCGTTGCCGAGAACGGTGTGGGAGAGGGCGCGGGAGACACGTTCTTCAGCTTCTGTCCCGACGGCGTCCCGCGGCAGGATCGCTGGACGCCGTTTGCCACGATCGTCACGGGTGACACCTACGATTCGGTGTCCGGCTTGTCGGAAGCGGGTGCCTACCGGCTCAACATCGGGCTGCCCAAAGCGGTCTACGCCGCCCGGTTCGGCACGCCGCCGACCGAACGGGACGCCGCCGGTGTCCTCGGCACCGGATACGACTACGCGGTACGTAACACCGTGATGCCGCACCCGCACTACGCGAGCCGGCATTGGGTGTGTGTCGTCAACCCGGGACCCGAAACCTGGGCTGACGTGCGGGAACTGCTTGGTGAGGCCTATCGCTTCGCCGAGCGCAAGTACGCCAGCACGGCCGCGCGGCAGGCGGCTTCCGAAGCGGGCGAGTGACCCGGCCGCCTCGGGTGGAGTCCGCAATGGACTCCACCCGAGGCTCGCCGTCAGGCTCCGTGGACGGTATCGGCCTGGTCCGGGATGATGGTTCCGTCCTCACGCGACACGGGACCGAGTGAGCCGTCGGGGTTGACGAAACCCGTTGTCGAGCAAGGGTAGGGCGTTGTCTTCTCCGGCAGCGGCTCGATGAACATCGGGTTGATCAGCCAGCGCCCGTCGGCGTTGTCGTATGCCTTGCACATGACCTCGTTCTGGTTGCGGTTGATCACCAGGTGTGCCGCCGTCGCGTCCTCGACGATGGAGACGTCGGTGTTGGCGTCACCCGCGGCGATGGCGGGCCGGTCGGCCGGTGCCTGCCGCTCCCATGCCTCGGGCCCGGTGATGCCGAAGACCTCCTGGTTGAGCCAGCAACGCTTGCCCTCGATGTAGGGGATGCTCTCGCCCTTGCCGTCGGGTTCGCCGCCACAGCCCTTGATGGTCGTGCTGATCCTGCCCTCGTCGTCGAGAACGTTGCGGATGGCGATGACGTGATCGGCGTCGATCCCGATCCCCGCAGCCCAGGGAACCGTGACCGGGGTCGCTCCCGCCGAGTCGATCCACACGTCGAAGCCCGCCTCGCGCAGGGTCGAGATCAGATCGGTGATCTGCGGGTAGTAGCGCGCCCACGCGTGGACCTCGTGGCTGCCGACCAGCTGGGTCGCTCCCTCCGGCGCCGCGAGCGCCGCGCGCTGCGAGGCCCGCGCGATGGCATTGACCTCGGCTTCGGTGTGCCCCGCGAACAACTGCGGAACCCAGGCGTATTGCGGAAGGGTTCTGCGGCTGTTCCAGTCGCCCGCGAACGCGTCCTCCCCGCTCATCAGCGCGGCGTCTTTCCTGATGGAGAAGATCTCGTCGGCGCAGGCGGGCGTGCTCGACGTCGGCAGCGGTGCCCCGACGGGAACGTCGGTGCCGCACGCGTCGGTGAGTGTGCGCACCGCGTTCGCGGTCAGCCATGGGCTCGTATCGGCCCAGTCCGCGGGCCGCAGGATTTCGTCGTGGTTGATCGCCCACGCGATCGCGAGGTCGGTGATGTCGTTCTTGGTGACCGTGTTGTCCCAGTCGAACACGGCGACGGGCCGCTTTCCCTCGTGCGGGCGCGGCGAGCAGTCGCCGAGCCTGTTGATCACACGTTGTA
Source organism: Saccharomonospora sp. NPDC006951 (assembly GCA_040635515.1). GTDB lineage: Bacteria > Actinomycetota > Actinomycetes > Mycobacteriales > Pseudonocardiaceae > Prauserella_A. Next base: position 744,700 of record JBEYHY010000001.1, read on the forward strand.
GTTTCTGCCGGTTCTGGCCGTACCAGTCGAGTTTCCGGTCCAGTTGCGGGCAGTGCGCGTAACCGGTTCGCGGGGACGGCTCTCGCTCGTCCGCGCCGGCGGGCACGGACAGTGCCGTCAGCGCGGTGAGGGCCGTGACCACGGAGGCGAGGAGGGCCGCGGCCCTCCGTGGCCCGCCGGTTCTGGGGCGCTGGTTTCGCATGGAATGGACTCCCTTGTCCTCGGCGTGTGACGTCCCGGTCGGTAGTGGTACATACCATGCCGGGAGGGTTCTTCGCGCGGTCACGGGCCGGTGATGGAATCGTGTACCGCATGGCGGGTGCGGATTTTCTCCAGCTCGACCCCAGCCAGTCCCCGCGCAACGGCCGCACGACGTGGCTGGCCGACCGGCTGCGTACCGCGGTCGCCGACGGCACGCTGGCCCCGGGAACCCGGTTGCCGGCGACGAGGGTGCTGGCCGATGAGTTGTCCATGGCGCGCGGGACCGTCGTCGAGGCCTACCGGAGGCTCGGCGAGGAGGGATTGCTGGTCACCAACCGCGGTGGGGGAACGATCGTCGCCGAGGCGGTCGCCGGTGTGCGGGTGCGGCTGGAACCGCCGGTTTCGCCGAGCGAGGCCGTCGACATCTCATCGGGGATGCCCGACCTGACGGCGTTCCCGCGCGCGGCGTGGCTGAAGGCCGAGCGGAGCGTGTTGTCCTCGGCGACCCATCGCGAGCTGGGGTACACCGATCCGCAAGGCGCCGCACGGCTGCGCGCGGCACTGGCGGGCTGGCTGGGCCGCAGTCGCGGTGTCTCCGCGCCCCCGGACCGGATCATCGTCACCGCCGGAGTCGCGGGTGCCCTCAGCCTGCTGGCGCAGGTGCTGCGGCGGCACGGCGTCACCAGGTGGGCGGTCGAGGATCCCGGAGCCGACGGCAACCGGCGCGTCCTCGGCTACTGGCTGGACGACGTCGTCCCGACGCCGGTCGACGAGTACGGACTCGACGTGTCCGCCCTCGCCGGAACCGGTGAGCGTGCCGTGCTGGTCACCCCGGCCCATCAGTTTCCGACCGGCGTCGTGCTGTCGCCCGCCCGCCGCCGCGAATTGCTGGCCTGGGCGGAGCGAACCGGCGGCGTCGTGATCGAGGACGACTACGACGCGGAGTACCGCTACGACCGCGCTCCGGTCAGGGCGATGCAAGCCGAGGCACCCGACCGGATCGCCCACGTCTCCAGCCTGTCCAAGGTCCTCGCGCCCGCTCTGCGGCTCGGCTGGCTCATCGCTCCGCCATCGCTGCACGCCGACCTGGTCCGGCTGCGGTGGGCGACCGATCTCGGCTCACCCGCTCTGCCGCAGCTCACCCTTGCTCAGCTGATCGAGACCGGTTCCCTCGAACGGCATCTGCGTACGCTGCGGCGGCGGCATCAGGCCCGCAGGGACGCCGCCGTCGCGGCGATCCGCCGGTATCTGCCGGGCTGCGCTGTCGAGGGGGTCGCCGCAGGTCTCCACCTCGTCGTCAGGCTCCCCGCTCGCCTCGATGACACCGCGATCGCCGCGCGTGCCATGGAAGCGGGTATCGCCGTGCATCCGCTCTCCCTGCACCGGTTCGCGCCGGGCCCGCCCGGTCTGGTCATCGGGTACGGCCCGCACCCCGCGCCGCGCCTGGACCGGGCCATCGCGACGCTCGGGGCGATCGTCAGCGCGGCGTGAAGGCCAGCATGACCGCCAGCGCCACGAACGAGAGCCCGAAGAACTGGCCGATCCGCTCCATCACCACGGGCTTGCCGATCACATACCGGCGAAGCGAGGCCGCACAGGCACCGTAGGCGCCGAAGACCACCAGAGTCACCGCCAGGAACGCCGCGCCCAGCAGCGCCATCCTGACCGTCGAGCCCGGAGCCGCCGGATCGGCGAACATCGGCAGGAACACGAAGAAGAACAGCGTCAGCTTCGGGTTGAGCAGGTTCACCAGCACCGCCCCGCCGATCGTCCTGCCTGCCGAGGCGGTCCGCCCTTCGCCGCCCTGTCCCGGCGCCAGCATGCCGCGCCGATGCCAGGTGCCCCACGCCATGTACAGCAGGTAGCCGGCCCCTGCCCATTTCAGCACCTCGAACGCCACCGGCGTCGCGGCCAGCACCGCCGCCGCTCCGGAGAGCGCGAGCAGCAGGTGTGGCAATGCCCCCAGCGCACACCCCGCGGCGGCCAGCTGTGCCATCCGGGCACCACGAGAAAGTCCGGCCGCGATGGTGAACAACGCGCCGGAACCCGGTGTCGCCGTCACGACGAACGAAGCGATCCAGAAATCCAGTCCCACCCCTTCACTCTTCGTGCGCGCGGCCGCGAGCCGAAGGGCCAAGTTCTCACCGCCCGCGTGGACCAAACGCCAACCGGTTGGTCATGACCGCAGGGCAGTTGCCGCTCCGGCGAACATCGTGGTTTTGATGGCGCCGAGTGTCCCCCGGTCCTTGCCCGCTCGTTCGCCCGCGCGCGCGACGGCCCGCTCCAGCAGGTCCGCCTCGCTCGCGGTCTCGTCGACGAGTCCCAGTTCACGTGCGTCCTCGCCGCCGAACCGGCGTGCCGTCGTCATCGAGGCCACCGCGGCGGCCGGGGTGAGTTTGCACTGGATGAGTGCCGCCATGCCGGGAGTGAACGGGATGTTGATGTCCGCCTCCGGGAAACAGAAGAAACCCCGATCGGCGCGCATGACGCGATGATCGTGTGCCATCGCCAGCATCGCGCCCGCACCGAAGGCGTGCCCGTTGACCGCGGCGATCGTCGGAACCGGCAGGGTCAGCATCCTGGCGAGCAGTTCGTGTACCGCGGTGACGTACTCCTCGGCCTTGTCGCCGTGCGCGGCGAGCCATTCGAGATCGAGGCCGTTCGAGTAGAACTTTCCCGTTCCGTGCGTGACGAGCGCGGCGGCGTCCGTTCCGGAGACGACCGTGTCGAGCAGGGAGTGGGTCTCGCTCAGCCAGGCAGGGGTGAACCGGTTCTCGTCGTCGCCGAAGTCCAGTACGTACACGGGTTCCCTGTGTTGCAACGTGGGCACGATCAGTCCTTTGTGGTGGGTGAATGGGTGGTCGACGGATCAGGGCGCCTGGGTGCGGCCGGTGGCGGAACGGCGAGAACCGCGCGGACGGCCGAGGCCAGCCGGTCGCGGAGATGTTCCGGCACCGGCCGGGTTTCCGCGCCGGTGAGCGCCCTCCGCAGGAGCGCGGAGGGCAGATCGACGACGCACGTGGTCATGACCTCGACCGCGGCACCGTCGCGACGGTTCCACACGGCCTCGGAAAGGCCGACCAGCAGCGAGACGACTCTGGCGTCGATGCCGATGAGTTCATCGGCGAGTTCCTCGGGCAATCGGGGACCCAGCAGCCGGTCCCGCTCGACGGTGAGCAGCATTCGAGCCGCGGCGTTCCTGCGCTCGGCGAACTCGGCGGGCGTCAGCGCCGCCGCGACCACCGCGGCGTGGGCACCGCAGCCTCCGGCCGCCGCACGATCGGCCAGTTCGCGCTGAAGATCGAGGAAGTCGTTCGCGGCGCGGAGCCAGGTGCGGGCCAGGACGGCGCCCAGCGAACCGAAAGCGTGGTAGATCGTCCCGTTCGGAACACCGGCCGCCGCCGCCAGTTCCCTGACGGTCACGCGTTCCGCGCCGACATCGGCGACGAGCCGCTCCGTGGTGTCGAGCAGCCCGGACAGGTCGTGAACGCGGGGGCGGGGCACGATCCGCACAATAACAGAGCAGCTGCTCCATTATTTCTCGCGGGTCAGTGGATCATTCTTTCCGCGTGGTTGTGAGAATGTCCGCGGTGCGAAGCGCGCCGGAAAAGGGGGCATCGACGTGGTGGAGATCCGCACGTACACCGAAGCCGATCGATCGCGGATGCGGGAGCTGTTCGCCCGCGCGGGCCAGGGCTCGCCGACCGAATCGCTGTGGGGGCACGCCGAGTCGGAGGCCGCGATCTATCTCTATCCCTACCTGGATCTCGAACCCGATTCGGTGCTACTGGCCGTCGGCGACGACGGTGAGCTGACCGGGTACCTCACCGGATGTCTCGACACAGCCCGGTTTCCCAGCGAATCCAAGCGCATGGAACGGGCCATCAAGGAGTACCGCCTCGTGTTCAAGCGCTCGACGGCGAAGTTCTTCGCGACGGCGGCTTTCGACGGCGTCACGGGCCTCATCCGCAGGCAGCAGAGCGCGGGCGAGCTTTCCGACCCGAGGTGGCCGGCACACCTGCACATCAACGTCCAGCCGGACGCGCGGGGGACGGGCGCCGCGGCAGGGCTGATGAACAGGTGGCTCGATCGGCTGAGGGAGACCGGATCGGCGGGCTGCCACCTGCAGACGCTGTGCGAGAACACCAGGGCCGTCCGGTTCTTCGAGCGCATGGGTTTCGTCAAGCACGGTCCGACGCCGCTGGTTCCCGGCATTCGTTACCAGGGCGCGCGGCTCCATCAGCAGACCATGGTCTGGAATCCCTGATCCGTTCTGAACGTCCATGGTGGACGGTGACGATTCGTGGCGAGCACGGCGCGCTCCGGTGCGCGCCGTGCGAATGCCATGACGGTCCGGTTCAGCGCGGCGGCTGCCCCTGGTACGGATACTGGCCCGGCTGGCCCTGCTGGCCATATGGGCCCGGCTGACCGTACGGGCCCGGCTGGCCGGGCTGCCCGTACTGTCCGGGCTGGGGGTAGGCCTGCTGACCGGGGCCGCCCTGCGGCATGGGCTGCGGGTACGGCTGCTGGGCACCGGGAGGCGGGCCGAATCCCTGTGGTGCGGGCGCCTGCGGTGCCGGGTTCGGTGACCATGCCTGCCCGCCGGGGGCGCCCATCGGCTGCGGGGCACCCATGGGCTGCGGCTGCTGCTGGCCGAAGGGCGGCGGCGCGGCCGCGGCGTACTCCTGCGCGGCGAGTTGCTCGGCGCTCACCTTCTTCTTGCGGAAGTTGAAGAAGGCCCACACGCCGGAACCGACGGCGAGCGCGGAACCGCCCGCGACCATCCACCAGCCCGTCGAGGTGTTGTCGCTCTGCTGTTCCTCCATCGTGCGTTCGGCCCTCGTCGCGCCGTTCTTGGTCTCCTCGCAGATGTCGCCCGCCGACATCTCCTGGCTGCCGCACATGACGCGGTCGTCGTTCAGCATCACGATTCCGCCGATGACAAGGCCGATTCCGACGAGTACCCCGAGAATCGACTGCAGGCGCTCTTTCATCAATTTGCCGTTGACGGCACGCGCGGTGCGCGTATGCGCCTTCGAAACGTTCACGAATGTCCCTCCAGTGTGTGTCAGACGGGACACCCTAGCCGCCGCGCCCACGCGGTGGCGCCGGACTGCCGGGATCGGGCGGATCGCTTGCGTCACAACGATCCCGCACCGCACCGAGGGTGCCGTCGTACCGGCACACGGTAATCGGCACTTCGTCGTCCTCTTTCGCCGGGGGCCGAGCAAAAGGGATGAAATGCGCAATCCCGCCAGTGCGGTAAGTATCCTTATTGTGCGGTGAGCAAAGCTCGTAGTCCCGCGACGATGTCCGTTCCTTCCGGCGTTGCTCGCCGCGTGATGAGTGCCTGGATCGTGTAGCCCATGACGAGCGCGTGCACGGCCGCTCCCGTGGTGTTCCGCTGCTCCTCGGTCAGCTCGTCGCGGGGAATGTCGAGCAGGATCGAGGCGAACGAGGCCCACGCGTCGCCGAACCCTTCACCGAGCATGTCGTGCAGGTGACCGTCGAATTCGGACTGGGCGAGGGCCTGCACGTTGGCGACGAGCAGATCGCGATCGCCGGGAACGGCCGCGAGGAGCCGGCCGAGTACGGTCTCCAGCCTCGCCGCCGGATTTTCCGGCTCGGCGGCCCGGGCCGCCGCCTCCACCTTGTCGCCCCATTCGCTGGTCGCCTCGATGAGTGCGGTGTTCATCAGATTGTCCTTCGACCCGAAGTGATAGCCGATGGAGGCGAGGTGGGCGCCGGAGGCCGCGGCGATGTCCCGCGCGGTGGTGTTGCCGTAGCCCTTTTCGGCGAGGCAGCGTTTGGCGCCGGCCAGCAGGTCGTCACGTTGGCTCATGAGGTCCACCCTAACGTCTTTGACGTACGTACGTTTGACGAGTGATTTGTACGTACGTACGATCCAGCTCATGAACTCCGTGCCGCTTTCGCGGGCGTCGGCCAGGCAGTGGTCGGCGCTCGCGGTGCTGTTGCTGCCCGCCTTGCTGACCTCCATGGACATCTCGGTGCTCTTTGTCGCCGCTCCGGCGATCACCGAGGCGCTGGAGCCCACCGCGACGCAGTGGCTGTGGATGATGGACAGCTACGGCTTCGTCATGGCGGGCTTGCTGATCACGATGGGCAGCCTCGGTGATCGCGTCGGCCGCAGGAGGGTCCTGCTCGCCGGATCGGTGCTGTTCGGGATCGCGTCCGCGCTGATCGTGTTCGCCTCCAGCGCGGAACTGCTCATCGCGGGAAGAGTGCTGCTGGGGATCGGCGCCGCGACTCTCGCGCCGTCGACGCTGTCGCTGATCCGCGACCTGTTCCCCGACGAACGGCAGCGTCGCGTCGCCGTGGGCGCCTGGACGACGGCGTTCACCGGAGGCGCCGTCGCGGGGCCGATCATCGGCGGCATTCTGCTGGAGAACTTCTGGTGGGGTTCGGTCTTCCTCATCAATATCCCGGTGATGCTGCTGTTGCTGCTCGTCGTTCCGTTCCTGGTACCCGAGTCGGCACGCTCGTCGCACGCCAGGTTCGACCTTCCCGGGGCGGGGGCGTCGCTCGTGGCGATTCTCGCGCTCGTCTTCGCCGCGAAGAACCTGACCGAGCACGGGCTCGACGCCGCGACCGTCTCGTCGGCGGCGATCGGCACGGTGTTCCTCGTCTTGTTCGTGCGCAGGCAGCGATCGGCCGGGGCGCCGCTCATCGACGTTTCGCTCTTCCGCGACGCCGCTTTCAGCGCCGCGGTCGGCTCAGGACTCGTCGTCTCCTTCGCCGCGGCCGGACTCGGACTGCTCACCTTCACCTTCCTGCAGACCGTTCACGGCCTCGGCCCGCTCGCGGCGGCCCTGCACGCGCTGCCCACCTTCGCCGGAACCTTCGCGGGCGCCGCCCTCGGTGCGAGCCTGGCGGGCAGGATCCGCCCTGGCGCGCTGCTGTGCGCGGGGCTGCTGATCGGCGCCGCGGGCTTCGGTGTCATCGCGTCCGTCTCCGCCGGGACACCGGTGGCGATATTCATCGCCGGATACACCGTGCTGACGCTCGGTGTCGGCATCGTGGGCACCCTCGCCAACTCGCTCGTGCTGACCACCGCGCCGTCACACAGGGCGGGCGCGGCGGCCGGGATCTCGGAAACCAGCAACGAATTCGGTGCCGCACTGGGGATCGCGACGCTGGGTACCGTGTCCGCCGCGGTCTACAAGAACGGCGTAGGGCAGGAACTGTCGTTCCTGCCGCCGGAAGCGAAGGAGACCGTCACGGCCACCGTGCACGCGGCAGGGAGACTCGCCGAACCGGAAGCGGACCACGTACGTTCAGTCGCCTTCGACGCCTTCACCGAAGGGGTCGGCGTCGCGGCGTTCACCGCGGCCGGAGTACTGACCGCCGTCGCGGTCGTGGCCGCGATCGCGCTGCGCCGAACGAAAGCACCCTCGGCTCACAGCCGGTAGACCCGCCGCGCCGTCTCCGAGAACACCGCGCGCCGGGTCTGTCCGGGATAGCGCGACAGCGACCGTTCCCACGCCGCGACGAGCGGCGGCAGCGAGGTCCAGATCTTCTCGACGGGAAAGTTGGTGCCCCACAGGCAGCGGGCGGCGCCGAAAAGCCGCAGGCACGTGTCGGTGACGACGTCGATCAGGTCCTGGTCGACTTTGTGCACGAAGGTTCCCTGGCCGGTGAGTTTGACGACGACGTTGGGCAGTTCGGCCAGCAAGGACAGACCTTGTTGCCATTCGGCGATCGTCGCCTCGCCGGTACCGGTCGGCATCCCAGCGTGCACGAGTACGAAGGTCGTGCAGGGGAACCTGGCCGCGAACCTGGCCGCCTCCCGCATTTGTGGCGCGAAGACCTGGAGTTCGAACACCCAGCCCAAATCGGAAAGCAACCCGATGTTGCGCAGGAAGACCGGATCCGTCATGCGGTCGGGGCCGGAGGCGAACCGGAACTCCGGCCGCTCGTGCCAATGCAACTGCAACCGCGTTCCCCTCATGAGCGGAGTCGTCGCGGCCTGCTCGCGCAGCACCTCACCCGCTCGGTCGTCGAAGAGGTCGGCCGAGCCGATCACCGCCGAAGGCCAGCCCCACTCGGCGTGTACGTCGCGCAGCCATTTCACCTCCTCGACCGAGCGCTCCAGCGGCCAATTGGCCTGGACGTAGACCGAGCGGCCGATTCCGCACTCGCGCGCCTCGGCGATGTACTCACCCGCGAGGTAGTCGCGGCGGATCGGTTCGTAGGGCCCGAAGATGCGGGGAACCATCGGCCCGGAAAGCCACGGCAGATCTGCCTTGCGCCACAGGTGATGGTGGGCGTCGACCTTCTCGATGTGGTCTTGCCGTTCTTCCTTCACGACTGCCACGACTGCCTCCTCGGATTCGTGTCCGGCCATTCACGGAACGCCTCACGCCGGGGCCGCGCGCAGACATCGGGGACGTGGCGCAATTCGGCGAGGCCGCTCGGCAGGTCGCGCACGCCGCCGAGGCGGTCGAGCCACGGCAGTACCCCGGCGATCCCGCGTGTGACGGGCCGGTACCCCGGCGCGCACGCCAGCGGCGACCACCACAGCAACCGGTACCCGGCGAGCGCCACCCGCCGGGTACAGCGCAGCATCAGGTCGCAGTCACCGCGTTCGAGCCCGTCGGACACGACGATCACCACCGCGCCCCGTGCCAGCGAGAAGAACCGGGGAGTGGCGATGAACTCGGCGAGCGACGCGCCGATCGCGGTGCCGCCGTCCACATCGGACACCGCGTGTGCGACCGCGGTCAGCGCCCGGCCGGTATCGGGGTGGGCCAATGCCGCGGTGACCCTGGTGAGCCGGGTGCCGAACGTGAACACCTCGGCCCCGCCCGTGGCGGCGCGGGTCGCGGCGTGCGCGAGGCGCAGCAGATCGGGGGTGTGCTGTTTGACCGAGCCGGACACGTCGACCAGCAACAGCACGGGCCGCAGGCGTGGCGGTCTCGTCAGGTGGCGCAGGTACACGACCTCACCGCCGGTGCGGCAGGCCAGCCGCGCGGTGGCGCGCAACGCGAGCGTTCCGCGCGAGCGGGAGGGGCGATGCCGCCGGGAGCGCACGGAGGGAAGGACGCGCCGCCACTCCGCTTCGAGCGCACGCAGCAGTCTCGCGCGGGAATCGCCGGTTGCGCCGAACTCGCGCGTGCTGGTGACCGTGTCCGCACCGGCGTGTGCTCCGCTGCCGAGTACGGCCTCGGCCGGAGGAAGCACTCCGGTGTCCGTGCCACGCGGGGCGGGAACGCCCGAACTTTCCTCCCCGGCGGGGGAAACCGGAGCGGGGTGCTCGCGCAGCAGGAACCAGGAGCCGAACACGGCGTCGAAAGCGGGAACCAGCCGGACGTCGTCGACGAGCGTCACCCGCGCCCGCCAGTAGAAGGCCGCAGCGTCGCGAGGAGCCGAGACGGCGAGCGCGCGGAAGAAGTCCTCCCGCCGGGCCGGTGACCCGGCGATACCCTCGGCGCGCAGCGCGCCGAGGAACCCCCACAGTCGTTCCAGCACCTGCTCCGTGCCGCCGTTCCCGGCCGGGTCACGCATCGCCGAACAACTCCGCTGCCTTCGTGGCGAGCAGTCTGGTGTCCTCCTCGTCCTTGACGAGCAGGCCGAGTGCGGCGCGCATGGCCTGTGGCCAGGCGGCGCCGTCCTCGGCGAGTGCCGCCGCGCCCCGCGCCCACTCCACGGATTCGGCGATTCCGGGACGTTTGAGCAGTGGGAGCCTCCTGACCGAGGTCACGGCGCGGACGAGGCGTTCGGCGGCTTCGACGTCGAGCCCGGGAACGTGTGCTTCCAGTATCGCCTTTTCCCTTTCGCTGCCGGGAAAGTCGATCCAGTGGTAGAGACAGCGGCGTTTCAGCGCGCCGTGCAGTTCCCTGGTGCGGTTGGAGGAAAGCACCACGAACGGCTTGCGCCGCGCGGTGAGCGTTCCCAGCTCCGGGATCGTGATCTGGAAGTCGCCGAGAAATTCGAGCAGGAACGCCTCGAACTCGCTGTCCGCGCGATCGATCTCGTCGATCAGCAACACCGCGCCGTGCTCGGAGGTCACCGCCCGCAGCAGCGGTCTTGCCAGCAGGAACCGTTCCGAGTAGAGGTCGTCGGTGCCGCCCGCCGTTCCCGCCTCGGCCTCGCGGATGCGCAGCAACTGGCGCGGATGGTCCCATTCGTAGAGCGCCTGCGCGGAATCGAGGCCTTCGAAGCACTGCAGCCTGATCAGCGGCCTGCTGAGCACTGAGGCCATGACGGTGGCCAGTTCGGTCTTGCCGACGCCGGGCTCGCCCTCCAGCAGTAACGGTTTGCCGAGCCGCAGCGCGAGATGGACGGCCGTCAGCAGTCCCTCGTCGGCGAAGTAACCCTGGCCCGCCAGCAGCCCGGCCAGCCGATACTCGTCGAGCGGTCCGGCCGCCGTCACAACTGCTCGTACTCGGTGGTGAGCAGGTGAACACGCTGCGAGGTGTGGGCCGCGGCGTCGGCCGCGGCGGCCTTGCCGTGTTCGGAGCCGAACGCGGCGGCTCGTGCTTCCTCGTCGTCGAAGTAGAGCGCGTTGACCGAGTCGAACGCGGCGTCCTCGCCCTCGGTGACGCTCACCGTGTACTTGCGGAGGCCGGGCAGGTTCTTGGCGAACTCGATGTGCTCCTCGACCACCCATCGCGCGAAGTCCTCCTTGGACAGTCCATCCGCGCGCTTGAGCAACGACATGACCTTCAGCATGGCTGTTCCTTCCTTTAGCCGGTTTCTTCGCTTCGGTTCCGGAGCGCGTCGATGCCGCGGAGCACGCGTTCCGGCGTGAAGGGCATTGTCGTGAGGCGCACGCCGCACGCGTCGAAAATGGCGTTGGCGATGGCGGGGATCGGCGCGTTGGCCGTCATCTCGCCGATGCCCTTCGCGCCGAAAGGGCCGTTGTCCGAAGGACGTTCGAGAAACACGCTGTGCTGAGCCGGAATGTCCGCGGCGCCCGGCATGAGGTATTCGGAGAAGTCGCGTGGACCGTGCTCGCGCGAGGGATAGTAGGGTTCGGTGGTCTCGAACAGCGCGTGCGAGATCCCCATCCACGCGCCTCCCTCCACCTGTTGCGTGGCGAGCGCCGGGTTGAGCGCGCGGCCGACCTCATAGGTGTTGTACATCTCCAGTACCTCGACGACACCGGTCTCGTCGTCGACCCCGACGAAGGCGACCGTGCACGCGTGCGCCTGACAGGAATCCGGATCCATTTCGCCCGTCTCCGGAACGGGGTCGTTCTTCTCCTTGAGGTAGATCCCTCGTCCCGACAGGGTGCGGCCGTGCGTGAAGTGCGCCGCCATCGCCAGATCGGTGATGTGGATGCGTTTCTCGTCCGCGCCCTTCACCGCGATATAGCCGGTTCCGTCCGTGTCGAGATCGGCCGCGTCGACCTCAAGTTCCTCGGCGGCCACGGCGAGCATCGCCTCCCTCGCCTCGGTGGCGGCCATGATCACCGCGTTGCCGACCCGGTGGGTGCCCCTGCTGGCGAAGGTTCCCATGCAGTGCGGTCCCGTGTCGGTGTCGGCCGTGTCGACGAGCACGTTCTCGTAAGGCAGCCCCAGTGTCTCCGCGGCGCACTGGGCGACGACGGTCTTGAGTCCCTGGCCGAGGTCCACGGAGGACAGTGAGATCACGAAGGTTCCGGTGGTGGTGGAGTGAATGAGTGCCTGTGAGGGATCGCCGCCGAGGTTCATGCCCGTCGGGTAGTTGACGGCGGCATAGCCGCGGCCGGTGAGGATCGCCATCGTCAGTACCCCTCTCGCTGTCGCGCCGAGGACATGCGCAGGTATTCCTCCGGAAGCGGATGGTCCACGAGCTCGGCGGCTTTCTGGATCACCTCGATGAGCGCGGTGCCGTCGGCGATCTTGCGATGTGCCTTGAGGTCGCCGTCGCGGTAGGCGTTGCGCAGCCGCAGCGCCAGCGGATCCATGCCGAGTGTCCGGGCGACCGTGTCCATGTGGGACTCCAGCGCGAAGTCGGCGATCGTGACCCCGAAGCCGCGCATGGCACTGGAGGGCGTGCGGTTGGTGAACACGCAGTGGCAATCGATCCGGACGTGCGGAATGCTGTAGGGGCCCGGAAGGTGAGCGGCGGCTTTCGTCGTGCCGTAGGGGGAGTGCCTGGAGTAGGCGCCCGAGTCGACGAACAGCGTGACCTGCCGGCCGATGATGTCGCCGTTACCGAGTACGGCGTCGGTGATGTAGATGCGCTCGGCAGCGCGCGGCGAGGACACCCTCATTTCCTCGTGTCGCGTGTAGACGAACTTCACCGGCCTCGCCGTCAGCATCGCCGCGACACACGCGACCGGCTCGACCACGACATCGACCTTGCCGCCGAACCCGCCGCCGACGGTGCCGCCGACGAGGCGAAGGGTGTTGAACGGGGCGTTGAGGATGAGCGCGGTGTTGTCGAGTGTGAAGAAACAGGCCTGCGTGTCGGAGTGGATGCGCAGCCTGCCGTCCGGTTGCGGCACGACGATACAACCGGTGGTTTCCACGGGCGCCTGTTCGATCGGAGCGGAGTCGTAGCGGGAGGCGATGATGTGATCGGCGCCCGCGAAGGCGGTGGCGATGTCGCCGAGGCGCACGCGCCTGCAGTGATGCCCCTCGTATTCGAAGTAGTTGTGCCCGTGGTGCTCGTTGACCAGCGGCGCGCCGTCGGCGAGTGCCTCCTCGACGTCGAAGACGGCGGGAAGATCCTCGTAGTCGATGGTGATCGCGGCGGCACCCGCGCGGGCGGAAGCCTCGGTCTCGGCGACGACGGCGCAGATCGGTTCGCCGAGATACCTGACGACGCCCTCGGCGAGCACCGGCTCGTCGTCGGGTTCGACGCCGATGAGTTTCAGCGGCGTGTAGAGGTTGTTGGGAATGTCGGTGTGGGTGAGTACGCGCACCACGCCGGGCACCGCGTACGCGCCGGACACGTCCACCGCGGCGAGCCTCGCGTGGTGGCGGGCCGAGCGGTGCATCGCAAGGTGCAGCAGGCCGGTCGGCCACTGGTCCTCGAAGAACTCGGTGCGCCCCGTGACGTGCCCGAGCGCGTCGGAGCGCCGGACGGCGGAGCCGATGACCTGCAGATCGCCGTCCGGTTGCCGAGGGAAGAACGTGGTGTCGATGGGGGTCGTGCGGGTCATGGTTGCCCTCCCGCCGCGCGCTGCCGGGCCGCCGTCAGGATCGCGTCGACGATGGGCTGGTAGCCGGTGCACCGGCACACGTTGCCGCAGATCGCCTCCACGACGTCGGCTCTGCCGGGGTCCGGTTCGGCCGAGAGCAACGCCTCGGCCGCCATGATCATGCCTGGCGTGCAGAACCCGCACTGTGTGGCGAAACCGTCGAGGAAGGCCTGCTGTACCTCGTCGAGCTCGGTTCCGTTCGCGACGCCTTCCAGCGTTTCGACGCTGCTCGCGTCGATGGTCTCCACGGCCAGCAGGCAGGACAGCACCGCGTTTCCGTCGACGAGCACCGTGCAACTGCCGCAGCTGCCCTGGCCGCAGCCGCGTTTCGCCGCGGTGAGGCCGAGCTTCTCGCGCAGCGCGCTCAGCAGCGAGCCGCCGGGGGCGGTGAGGAATTCGCGGGGCGTTCCGTTGACGACGAGCGTGACGACCCGCGATGAAGGGGGAGAGGGCATGGTGGATTCCCTTCCGGGAAAAGGGGAACGGGACGGGATTCAGCCGAGTAGTGCTCGGCGCAGGTGCACGGGTAGCACCCTTCGCCGGTACCAGGCGCTGGCGTACGCGTCGTCGGCAGGCGCGATGTCGGCCAGTGCGGCCCTGCCGGCGGCTTCCGCGGTGGTGGCGGTGAGCGGACGCCCCGCCAGCACCGCTTCCGCCGAGGTGGCGCGCACGGGGGAGGGGGCGACACCGCCGAGCGCGATTCGCGTGGAGCCGGCGGCGTCATCGGCTCGCGGGCCGATCACGGCGGCGACGGAGACGATCGACGCGGAGTTGAGCCTGCGGCGCTGGGCCTTGAGGTAGCGCCAGGTACCCGGTTCGGGGATGCCGAAGCGCACCGACGTGACGATCCCTCCGGTTCCGGTAACGCCGGTGACGGTGGTGGCGTGCGTGCCGGACCGCCCGGCAACGGTCACGGTCGCGTCGAGCGCGAGCAGGCAGACGGCGAGATCGCCGTAGGGGCCGCCCGCGAACAGATTGCCGCCCACAGTGGCCGTGTTGCGCAGCGTCGGTGACCCGATGCCGCGCAAGGCGGGGTGGAGAAACGCCAGGCCGGGCTCGCCGAGCAGGTCGCGAAGCGGGGTCGCCGCGCCGACGCGGACGCCGTCCTCGGTGATGGTGATGCCGGAGAGGCCGAGCCGGTGCAGGCTGATCAGTTCGGAGGAGGGCGCTTCGCCAGCGTTCACCGCGGCCATGACGAGTGTTCCGCCGCCGAGCACGCGGCCTCCGTGATCGAGAAGCCTCGTCGCCGCCGGGAGCGATTCGGGGGCGTGCACCGCGGAGACCATCATGCTCTTTCCCTCTTCTCGCGACAGCGTCGTCGGTTCGCCGGGAGTGGTGGAGCGGTTCGAGCGGGTGACTATCGATAATTGATAATCGGTAAAACTAGGGCGACCTGGCGGTTCGGTCAAGGGCGTGGCGTCATCGAGAATCGATAACCGAGCGTTGTTATCGTTGCCCGATGACCGGCAACGCCGAACAACCGCTGGCCCGTCTCACGCTCGCGCAGCAGATCAGGGACGCGCTTGTCAGCAGGATCGTCTCCGGTGAGATCAAGCCGGGGCAGCGGCTGGTGGAGACACAACTCGCGGCGACCTACGGCACGAGCCAGGCTCCGGTGCGCGAGGCGCTGCGCGAGCTGGAGTCCATGCGGATGGTCGAAACCCGCCCCCGGCGCGGCACGTTCGTCAGGCACTTCGTCCAGCAGACGCTCAAGGAGAGCTACGTCGTCAGGGCCGCTCTTGAGGAGACGGCGACCAGGCTGGCCATGCTCGGCGGGCGATTGCCGCTGGCCGAATTGCGCGCCGAGGTCAAGGCGATGCGCGCGGCGGCGAAGGCGGGCGACGCGGAGGCGGCGTGCTGGGCGAGTGTCGCCTTCCACCGGCACATCGTGCGTGCCGCGCACAACGAACTGCTCACGCTGTCGTGGGAGGCGCTGCAGATCGAGGCCCGCACGGCGGTGACGATGGTCGCCGCCGACGTGACTCCGCGCCAGGTCGCGCGCGATCACGCGGAACTGCTCGCCTCCCTCGAAGCGGGTGACCTCGAACAGGCGTGCAGGCACGCGAGGGATCACCAGTGGCACTACGCGGACCTCCCGCACGACGCGCACGGAAGGGAACGCGGCAGCGCGGGCTGAGAGTCTCGTGCTGCGGCCCGTCGTGCCGTGGATTACCGTCGCTTCGGTGCCGCACGGCGAGTATCGAACGCCGTCCGAACGCGACACCACGTCGCGGACGAGCATGATCGGGTGTGGCTGATGAGAGTTGTGGTGGCGGGATCCTCCGGCTTCGTCGGCCGCAAGCTCTGCCCCGCGCTGGAAGAAGCGGGGCACACCGTGCTGGCGATGACGAGGCAGCCGGAGCACTACACCGGCGCGGGCACCGCGGTGTACGGCGACGTCCACGACGAGGATTCACTGCGCTCGGCGCTGGCCGGTGCCGACGCGGCGTACTATCTCGTGCATTCGCTGGGGGAACGGGACTTCGAACGTCAGGACGCCGCGGCGGCGAGGGCGTTCGCCGTCGCCGCAAGGGATGCCGGTGTACGCGGCATGGTGTATCTCGGCGGTCTCGGTGAGGATTCCGACGAGCTTTCCGCGCATCTGCGCAGCAGAAGACAGGTCGAGTACGTACTCGCCGCCGAAGGTGTTCCTGTCACCGTCCTGCGCGCCGGCATCATCATCGGGCACGGTGGGATCTCCTGGGAGATCACCCGCCAGCTCGTGGAGAACCTTCCCGTGATGGTCACGCCGCGATGGGTCGGTACCCGGGCCCAGCCCATCGCGGTCGCCGACGTCGTGCGGTATCTCGTGGCCGTGCTCGGGGAACCTGCCGCGAGCGGGAGGACCTTCGAAATCGGCGGGAGCGAGGTACTGACCTATGTGGACATGCTGAAAAGGCTCGCGGTACTGGAAGGGCGGCGGCTGCTCGTGATCGCTGTTCCCTTCCTGTCGCCCCGGTTGTCGTCACAGTGGCTGTCGCTGGTCACCGACGTCGACGTGCCGACGGGAAGGGCGCTCATCGATTCGATGGGCAACGAGGTCGTCGTCTCCGGCGAGCGCAACGGTGGTATTCGCGAGATCGCGGACTTCACGCCCATGGGGTACGACGACGCCGCGCTGGCCGCGTTGCGGGAGCGAGCGATGTCCCATCGGGAGCGGAAGGAACGCCGGTGATGCGGTCTCGCGATCCGGCGAGGCGGACGCGGGTGCTGGCCTTCACCGGAGTGCTGGGCGCCGCGACGCTGGGCCGCTCGCTGTCGGCCCCGCCCGCGTCGAGGACGTTCTACGTCTTCGGCTCGGTGACCGCCGCCGTGTGGGTCGCGGGCGGGTTGCTCGCGGGCCCGGAGCGCTCGTCGCGGCGGCCCGCTGCTCGGGGGGCGTGGCCCGCGGGGATCGCGACCGGGGTTGCGGCGTTCGGGTTCTTCCGGGTGTGCGCCGTGCTCGCGCGGCGGATCCCGTTGCTGCGCAAGGCGATCACCGGGGTGCTGCGACACGCGAAGGCGGGAGACCCGAAGGCGATCCTGCTGACCACCGTGATCAACGGCGCGGCGGAGGAGGTGTTCTTCCGCGGTGCGGTGTACGCGGCGGGCGGCGGGCGGCCGGTGGTGACGTCGACGGCGGCGTACGTGCTCGTCACGATGGCGACCCGCAATCCGGCTCTGGTGGCGGCCTCCGCCGCGATGGGAACACTCTGCGGGCTGCAACGGAAGGCGAGCGGGGGAATCACGGCACCGGTGCTGACCCACCTCGTGTGGTCGGTGCTCATGGTGCGCGCGCTTCCTCGGTTGTTCGGTGACTCCGGCGATCCGTCCGCTGAGGACGGTCGTGCCGGTTGTCGTGCCCGTAAAGTGTGAAATGCCCGTGCCTCGCGTCCCGCTGTTCCGGTCGCATACTGAGGGAGCCGCGTCTTCAGGATCGGAGTGAGCCATGAGCACCGTACGCGCAGGCTGGGGCAGGACCATCGGGACGAAGCTGCGGGCGGTGCCGGTCACCACGTGGGTCGCGCTGGCCATCGTCGTGGTGGCGCTGGTGTTCGTGTTGCAGAACCGCAACGAGACGAGTGTTCACCTTTTCGGGGCGTCGCTGACGGCGCCGTTGTGGCTGACCTTGCTGTTCACCTTCCTCGCCGGTGTGCTCGCGGGCTGGCTCGGCAAGCGGAAGCGGACTCGCCGTTAGCGGCCCGGCGCCGCGTCGCGAGTTCCCCGCCCAGGCCGCCGAGATCCGCACTCGGGAGCGCGAGATCCGCATTCAGGACGGCGAGTTCTGCGTTCGGGAGCGCGAGTTCCGCGTTCAGGTCGCCGAGATGCGCGCTCGGGACGGCGAGTTCTGCGTTCAGGCGGGTGAGATGCGCACTGGAGCGTCGAGCCGCGATGCCGGACACGTGAGACGGCCAACGCCGGAACAACCCGGTCCGCAGGGGCGACGCCATCGCACTCCGATAGTAGTCGATAACAGTACGCGACTTCGGCGGTGGCGCCGGTGCCGAATGTCGATCTCGGCCGCCTGGATGCGCATCTCGCCGTCCCCGACGCGCATCTCGCGGCCCTGAGGGCAGAGCTGACCGTCCTGAGCGCGGAACTCGGCAGCCCCAGTGTCGAACTCACCGTCCTGAGTGCGGAACTCGGCGACCTGAGTGCGGAACTCGGCGACCTGAGTGCGGAACTCGCCGTCCTGAGTGCGGAACTCGGCGACCTGAGTGCGGATCTCGGCGACCTGTGCGGCGGCGCGGGGCGGCCGCGAGATCCGGGATCGCCGAGGGGGCTGGCTCGATCCCACTCGGGTATGTTCTTATACGTACAACATGTACGTATAAGCGACCTACGGGTCGGGTGCCTGCAAGGAGGCCGGCGTGAGTGGTTCGGAAACGTCGCGAGTTCCCCTGTTCGCCACGATGCAACGCATCCCGGGCGGGCTGATGCTGATTCCGCTGGTTCTCGGCACGCTTTTCGGCACCTTCGCCCCCGGCGCGCTGGGAATCGGCAGCTTCACGACCGCGCTGTTCCAGGACAGCGCGATGCCGCTCATCGCGCTGCTGATCTTCGCGACCGGCACCCAGGTCTCGATGCGCACCGGCGGTCCGATTCTCGCGACCGCGGGCACGATGCTGCTGATGAAGAGCCTGATCCCGGCGGGTCTGGTCGTGCTGCTCGGAGTCTTCGTCGGCATCGACGGCCTGCTCGGCGTCTCGCTGCTCGGCCTGCTCGCCGCGATCGACAACAGCAATGGCGGGCTTTGGCTCGCGTTCGCGGGCCAGTACGGCGACGAGCGCGATCGCGGCGCCTACATCGCCAGCGCCGTCAACGACGGGCCGTTCTTGAGCCTGCTGTTCCTCGGCGCGTCGGGATTCGGCGACATCCCGGTGCTCGCGCTGGTCGCCGCCATCGTGCCGTTCCTGCTCGGTGTGCTCGTCGGCAACCTCGACCGGCAGTGGAGCAAGGTCGTCGAGCCGGTACCCAACATCGTCATCCCGTTCTTCGCTTTCGCGCTCGGTACCGGGATCGACCTCGGTGACGTGGTCACCGGCGGGCTTACCGGTGTTGTCGTCGGCCTGATCGTGGCACCGTTCACCGGCTTCCTCTGCTACCTCGGATACCGTTTCATCCTGCGCCGTGGCGCGATGTCCGGGATCGGTTTCGCGCAGGGTACGACCGCGGGCAACGCCATCGCCACCCCGGCGGTCGTCGCGGCGGCCGACCCGCGCTTCCAGGAGTTCGTCGGCACCGCGACAGCTCAAGTGGCGGCATCGGTGCTGGTGACGGCCATCGTCGCGCCGCTGCTGGCAACGTATGCACTCAAACGAGCCGGCGCGCTGCGTCCGGCCGGGATCGTGGAGACGCAACCGTCATGAGCTACGACGTCGCGATCATCGCCGACGACCTGACCGGCGCCGGTGACACCGCGGTGCAGTTCACCGAGGAGGGCTGGACCGCAGAGCTCAGACTGCGCGGCGGTGAGACCAGCGAGGGTGCCACGGCGACGGTCGTAGCCGTGACGACGGATTCGCGAGCGCTCGGCGAAGACGAGGCCGCCGTCAGGGTTCGCGACGCGGCCGCGGAATTGCGTGGCCAGGGTGTGACCAGGTTCTTCAAGAAGGTCGACTCGACGCTGCGCGGTCCCATCCGGGCCGAGATCGACGCCGCGCTCGGCGTGCTGGCACCGGACACGATCGCCGTGGTCTGTCCCGCTTTTCCCGATGTGGGCAGGACGGTCTCCGGTGGGACGCTGCTCGTCGACGGAGTCCCTGTCGCCGAGACGGTGATCGGTTCGGATCCGGTCACCCCGGTGACCGTGAGCGAGGTACCCGAACTGCTCGGGGCGCCGCTGGTGCGGCTCGATCCGGCCGAGGCGCCCGAGCGATGGGCCGAACGGATCCGTGAGGCAGGCAGCACGGTCGTCGTACTGGACGCGACCGACAACGCGGGCCTCGATCGGATCGCCGCGGCGGTCGCCGAACTCGGCGACCGCGCACTGCCCGTGGGTTCCGCCGGCCTCGCCGCCGCGCTCGCGCGCCGGTGGCGGCCACGGGAACAACGCGCCTCGACCGCGCTTGTCGTGGTCACGAGCCTCAACGCGGCCGCCCGCGAGCAGGCCGCAGCGCTCACCGGGGCCGCCGCGGTGCGTCACGAACCGACCGGGCACGAGCTGTCCGACGACGCCGCGTGGGAAGGGTTCGTCGGCGCCGTGCTCGCCTCGGCGGGTGCCCGGCCACGCACCCTGCTCCTGATCGCCCCCGAACGGGAAACCGCGACCGTGGGCGCGGGCCTGGTACCGCGCCGCCTCGCCGACGCCGCCGCACGGGTGGTGCGCTCGGGAGAGGTGGCCGGGGTCGTCGTCACGGGTGGCGACGGGGCGAGGGCACTGCTGGACGGGCTCGGCAGCACCGGGATCCGGTTGCGCGGCCACGTCGCGCCCGGCGTCGCGCTCGGCGCGGTCGTCGGTGGCTGGGCGGCGGGGCTGCCGGTCGCGACGAAAGCGGGTGGCTTCGGTGGCCCCGAGGTATTGATCAAGGCCGCGGACGCGGTACGAGAGAACAGGAGCGATCGTTGACCGAGCAGCAGCCGCCCACACTCGCCCTCACCCTTGGCGACGTCGCGGGGATCGGCCCGGAAATCACGGTGCGGACCCTGTTGCACCACAACGATCTCAGGGAGATCTGCAAGCCGGTCGTCGTCGGCGACGCCGGCGCGGTCAGGAGGGCCGTCGCCGTCCTCGGCGAGGACCCCGCGGTGGTCCGGGTGCTGACCTCGCCGAGGGAGGCCGAGAACATCGAGGGCACGATCGAGGTCGTGCAGGAAGGTGAGCCGCTCCAGGAGCTTCCGGCAGGTGAACTGAGCGGGATCGCGGGCGACGCCGCGGCGAGGTTTGTCATGCGGGCCTGCGCGCTGGCAAGGGAAGGGCTCGTCGACGGCATCGTGACGGCCCCGCTCAACAAGGCCGCCATGCACGCGGGAGGACACGACTGGCCGGGGCACACCGAACTGCTCGCCCACGAGTTCGGCGTGACCAATTTCAGCCTCGTCCTCTCCGCGGGTGAGCTGTACTTCTTCCACCTCACCACCCACGTTTCCCTGCGCGACGCGATCGAGGGAGTCACCGCGGAGCGCACGGACAACGTGCTGCGCCTCGCCGGTTCCTTCGCGACGGCGCTCGGCAAGGGAACGGAGCGGATCGGCGTGGCCGGGCTCAACCCGCACGCGGGGGAGAACCGGCTCTTCGGTGACGAGGACGCCGACATCCTCGCTCCCGCGGTGGAAAGGGCGAAGGCACAGGGAATCAACGCGGCGGGCCCGCTACCGGCCGACGCGCTCATCCCTTCCGCCGTCAGGGGAAACTGGCGCTTCGTCGTCGTGTGCTACCACGACCAGGGCCACGCGCCGTTCAAGGCGGTCTACGGCGACGACGGCGTGAACATCACCGTCGGTCTTCCGGTCGTGCGGGTGTCGGTCGACCACGGCACCGCGTTCGACATCGCGGGCAAGGGCATCGCGAGGGAAGCCAGCATGGTGCTCGCGACACGAAGGGCCGCCGAACTCGCTCCCGGCTGGCACCAGGTGTGGGAGACCGCCCGCGCGGGTTCCCCGGCATAGACTGCCGATCATGGGCGTCGACAGGAACGACTCGCGGCCACTGCACCAGCAGGTCGCGCAGTCGCTTCGGCAGCGGATCCTCGGGCACGACCTGCCGCCGGGCGCGGCGCTGCCGAGTGAGGCCGAACTGTGCTCGGCTTTCGGGGTCGGCCGCAGTGTGGTCCGCCAGGCCGTGGCCGGTCTCGCCGCCGAAGGGCTGCTCATCCGCAGCCAGGGCAGGCCGACGGTGGTCGCCTCACCTTCCGAGTACCGGAGGCTGGTCCAGCGGGCGACCGGCATGTTCGACCAGTTCGCCGGAAGCGGCCAGGAGCTGCGTACCACCGTGCGTGAGCTGTGTGCCGACGAACCGCCGCCGCCGGCGAGGGCATTTCTGCGCACGGCGGAGACGGTGCGCCTGGAGAGGGTCCGGCTCGTCGGCGGCAACCCACTGTCCTATGTGCGCACGTGGCTGCCATCGGAGCGGGTTCCCGGTTTGACGGCGGAGGAACTCACCGACGCCTCGTTGCATCGGTTGCTCGCGAGCCGCTACGAGCTGCGGCCGGTGAGCGGGCGGAGGCAGGTGCGCGCGGTCGCGGCCGACGACATGCTCGCCGAGGCCCTGCACACCGAGCAGGGCGGCCCGCTGCTGTTGCTGGAAGGTGAGACCACCGACCAGTACGACCGGCCGCTCGAATGGTTTTCCGCGTGGCACAGGGCAGATCGGGTAGTTTTCGACATCGACGTGTCGGAAACGGCGGAGACCGTGCGGATCGGCCCGCTCGGCGGGGAGTCCGCCGGTCTCGCCGGCGAAACCGGGCCGGGGACGGCCGAACTGGCGAGGGCAAGGGAATTGCTCGCCGAACTCGGGAAGCTGCTCGGCTGAGCTCGCGTCAGCTCATGCGGCCCTTCGCCATGTCGTGAAGCGTTTCGACGACCAGGTCCTTGAATGTCGCCTTGGTTTCGTGTGCTCGCGGGGTGTCGGCGTAGATGGAATTGACGAAAAGGCCATCGGAGTTGCGGTGGAACCAGTGGCAGATCCCGTTGCTGCGCGAGGCCCAGATGTGCTTCTTCGCGTTCCACCTGGGGAGCTGCTCACCACCGAGCGCCTTGCGGAAGTCGAGATAGGAGAAGAAGTTCACCGCGTAGGGCCACGACCTGAGGCTGGCGAGTTCGGGGGCCAGCACCTGCCACGCCTTGACGAAGGGGACCTCCGCTCCCGCGAGCATGTCCTGTAGGGCGACATCGACGCCCTTGACGAGTTCGGCGAACTCCTTGCCCGCCGGGACGGAGAACTCGATGGGCATCGTGTTCACGAACCAGCCCATCGAGTGCCGCCAGTCGCCTTGCCCTCGCTCGCTGACCGGCATCAGCCCCCGGTACACGTCGGGGCCGCCCGCTTCGCGCAGCGCGACGCCGGTCGCGGCGAGTACGGCCATCGACAACCGCCCGCCCGCACTGACGCTGCGGTCGCTGAGTGCGGCGGTCTCCTCGGCGGTGAGCAACGCGTCGGTGTCGTTGACCGTCTCGTACATCTCGCCGGGCTCGAGCCCGAGGTCGAGCGGGTAGCGGGGGAAGAAGCCGTCGTTGCGTTCGGTGAAGTCCCGCCAGTATCCGAGCCGGGGATCGTCGGCCTCGATGGAGGTGTAGCGGTGACGCTGGACATGGCCGAAGTCGACGTAGCTGCCCGCCTCGGGGAGATCGGGTTCGCGGCCCTCGGCGTAAGCCGTGTAGGCGGCGGTGATGTCGTTGACCGCGATGGGGCTCGACATGCCGTCGCAAACGAGGTGGTCGTATGCCACGAACATCGTGGTGTACTCAGGGCGTTCGACCGAGCCCATCACGATGAGCGGCCAGCGCAGGGTGTCGATACCGGTCACGAAGAACTCGTGGATGAAGTTCCTGAGTCCGGCCGTCGTCGCCACGTATCCGATGTCGTCGCGGGTGATCGTGAGCTCGTCGGCCGGCATCGCGGCGCAGCTCACGTCGCCGGTGAGTCCCGCGAACTCACAGCGCAGTACCTCGTGCCTGCGCACGAAGTACAGCAATGCGGATTCCAGTGCCGCGTGGTCGAGTGCGCCGGGAAGTTCGAAGGTCGTCGCCACCCACGAGGCGAGCGGGTCGGCGTCTTTTCTGGCTTCGACAGCGGCCGTGAAATGCTTGTCCTGGTTGAACGAGGCGCCGCGCCGCCGCGTTTCGGCTCCTTCGGGGGCGACCGCGGCCGAGCCGAGCCGCCATTCCGACACGTGGCCCGGCTCGATGTCCAATTGGCGGATGGGGATCTGCAGCATTGACGTCCCAACGGTTCGGGGAATGGGGAGAGCGGGCACGCCGAGCATCGGCTGCACGAAGGTATGAACCTTTACGCGCCGACAGCTACTCTGGGTCTCGCTCTGTCGGTGTCCCGGTCAGTCGTCCGGGTGGATCGGTGGCCGTATCGGCCGCGGCGATCACCCAGGAACATCGTATTTTCCTTACCTGCCAAGAAGATTCGCTGACCGGGCCGCAGCCTAGCAGGAGGGGAACCACGGGCAGGACAAGGGCGCCGCAGGACACGCAACGGCGCGGGCCCGACTGGCTACTGTGGACGATTCAGGAGCCGGTGTGGTGGGCGGCCACCAGCCTGCCCAGTGCCGTCATGAGGGGGATGCCCGCGACGGCGAGGAGCACGGTACCGGCTCCGATGTCACCGAGCAGCACGAACACCAGGAAGCTCACCGCGGCGAGCGCGCCCGCGATTGTGCCGTGCGGGCGGGACAGGCGTGAGGCGGCGAGCACGGCCCCGGCGGCAAGCAGCACGAAGACCACGGGCGCCGCTGCGCCGACCAGGTGCAGCAGAAACGCCGTCAGCACGAAGAACACACCGGCTCGCGCGAGGGCGAAGGCCTGCGGTACGCCCGCGTCGCGATCGCTTCTTCTCTCCATCCGGACAGCCACGATTACTGTCATCGCAGCACCGGCCCCCGCTTTCAAGATCAGGGCCGCCTTCTTGACGTTTTCCTAACGCCGGTTTTAACGCCCGGTGATCAGGGGGAACGCGGTTTCTTCGGGATCCACTGTGGACGACATTTCATCGCCGTCGGAGTTTGTGCGAATGTGTCCGAGCAGGCAAATCCAGCAAACCGTGCGAACCGGGCGAGCGTGAAGCGTTTCGCCCGGCGGGAGCTCGGAATCAGGCGAATCCTCGGGCTCCGCGGGCGGGTAGGCCGCCTGCTCCACCGGTGTTGACTGTTGCCGGGAATCCTCGATGTGCGTGCGATAATGTGCGACCCTTGACGAGGTTGTGGCCGGACACCACAGCGAGCGGAGGGGCGGCGATGCTGGCGAGTCAACGGCGGGCACGGATACTCGACGAGATCCGTCGCAGCGGCGCCGTGCAGGTCAGCGACCTCGTGGCCCGGCTGGGGGTCTCGGACATGACGATCCGCAGGGACCTCGGCGTCCTCGCGCGTGAGGGGCAACTCCAGAAAGTGCACGGCGGTGCGGTGCTCCCTGGAGGGCGCAGTACCGAGGAACCGGGCTTCGCCGCGAAATCCAACCGGCAGAACGCCGAGAAGGAGGCGATCGCGGCCGAGGCGTTGAGCCTCGTTGAGCCGGGCATGGCGCTCGGTCTCTCGGGTGGAACGACGACCTGGACGTTCGCCCGGCTGTTGAGAGACGTCCCCGACATCACCGTGGTGACCAACTCGGTACAGGTGGCCGATCTGTTCTCGGGCCAACCGCGTCCTGATCAGACGGTTGTGCTCACCGGTGGTATCCGGACGCCGTCCGAGGCGCTCGTCGGTCCGTTCGCCGTCGCCGCGATCCGTTCGGTCAACCTGGATCTGATGTTTCTCGGCGTGCATGGGATGGATCTGCGCAGCGGGTTCACCACGCCGAATCTCGTCGAGGCGGAGACCGACCGGGCTTTCGTCGAGGCGTCAAGGCGGTTCGTGGTACTCGCCGACCACACGAAATACGGTGTTCTCGGGATCAGCACCATCGCGGGCATCGAGGCGGCCGACGTGCTGATCACCGACTCCGGCCTCGCCGAGGAACATCGGAGCGCGTTGCGGGAACGCGTCGGCGACCTCATCGTCGCCCATGCGGCGATCCCGGACCGGCCGGTACCCGAGTCCTCGGTGAAACCGGCCGGATCGGCGGAGTAACAGCGGGTCCAGCCGGCTGCCCCCTCCGATCCCCGGTGCCGTTACGGGATCGGAATGAATCAAGGGTGTCTCCGCCGGGTGGGCTGCTACGTTTCGGCAGGGGAGTCTGGAATGTCTCCTTCTGGCCAGGGTCGGCACCGGAAGTCGGCCGACCGCACAGAGGTCAAGCCGGACACCAGCGAAGGACGAGCCAGCATGACGTACCCGCCGCAGCGCGACATGTCCGGTCCTGGCCGGCGAGGGGCTCCAGCCGGTGGCAGGCGAACGCTGATCGGGATCATCAGCGGAGCTCTCGTTCTGATCGTGGCCACCGGCACGATCTTCTATCTCACGAGGGGCGAGGGGACCGGCGACGGTGGGCTCGCCGCCAAGACGTTCGGCGGATTCGAGATCAGCGCCGTCCCATCGGAGCCGAGGGCGGATCCGACCGGGCAACCCGGTGACGGTTCGCCCAAGTCACACCGAGGCGGGAACTGGCGATACATCGACGACCTGTGCGACAGAGTGACCATCGATGCCTATGTCTCAGGCATGTCGGAGGCCATGCCGAGGTCGGATTTCAACCGTGACTTCGGGGGTGGTAAGGGGACGATGGGATGTGTGTTCAATTACCGAGGCGATCAACGTTCGGTGGTGTTGGGTATCACCGTCGTGGTGGAGTCCGCACCCGAAAGTGCGAAGGCGACCTACGAGGAGTATATCGGCCTCGCTTTCCAGGACGACCCGGCCGAAACGGTTCTTCCCGGCGACTGGGATCAGTCGGTCGTGCGTACCGGGGGTGGCATTCCCGAAACCACCGTCAACTCGTTTGTCCTGCTTGAGAACGTCACCGCGAGTGTCCAGGTCGGTGGCACCGGCATCCCTTACACCGAAGCCGAGATCCCCGGCATGGCATTGCGGACGATCGAGGAAATGCTGGAGCTGACCTCGGCGTGAACGATGCCGCTCACTTCGGCGGATCATCCACAGTGGACAGAACTGGAATCAGCGTCGCTGCACGAGTGCCAGCCATCGTTGCACGGTGACGACGACGAGCAGGATGGTGCCGCTCACCAGAGCCTGCCAGTTCGAGTTCAGCGTACCGATCTGGTTGATGACGTTCTTGATCACCTGAAGCAGGAGCACACCGACGAGCGAGCCGAGTACGGTTCCCGCGCCACCGGTGAGCAGTGTGCCGCCCAGTACTACGGCGGAGATGACCTCAAGTTCCATGCCGACGCCCAGCACCGTGACCCCCGACGAGGTGTAGGAGGCCATGAGCAGGCCGCCGAGTCCGGCCAGCAGCCCGGAAGCGGCGTAGGTCAGCACCGTCACCCGCGTGACGGGCAGGCCCATCAGTTCGGCGGCGTCGCGCTGGCCACCGGCGGCGAGCACCGTCGACCCGTAGGAGGTGCGGTGCAGCACGAGCCCTCCCGCGGCGAAGGCGAGGGCCACGAACCACACCGGGTAGCCGATGCCGAGCAGTTCACCCTGTGCCAGCTCACGGAAGACGGAGCCCTGTGGCACCTTGTACGTCGTGGCGCCCTCGTCGCTGATCAGCAGCAGCAATCCTCGCGCGAACAGCAGCCCGGCGAGGGTGACGATGAACGGCGGCAGCCCGGCCCGCGCGATCACCAGTCCCTGGAGCAGGCCGATCGCCCCGCATACGGACAACGGCAGCAGCAGCGCGACCAGGAGGCCGTGGCCGGCTCCCCACGCGGCAAGCACACCACCCAGCGCGAACACCGAACCCACGGAAAGGTCGATCCCGCCCGACATGATCACGAAGGTCATGCCGAGCGCGACGACGGCGAGAAACGACGCCTGCAGTGCCATCGCCGACAGGTTGCCCGCGGTGCCGAACGACTCGAACGCGAAGGTCGCCGCGAGCACCGAGGCGACCAGAATCACCAGCGCTCCTTGCCGTTGCGCGATTCTGGCCACGCGGGCACGCCGTCCCGCCGGAACGGACCGTGCTCCCGCCATCGCCGTCATGATCGAGCCCTTCGCTTGCCGAGCTGCACGTACACCGCGGCGACGACGATCACGGCCTGCGCGATCTGCGCCGTGGAATCGGGGATGTCGTGGAAGATGAGTGTTGCCGTGATGAGCTGCATGAGCAGCGCTCCCGCGATGGTTCCCGCGATGCGGACCTGACCGCCCGACAGTGGTGTGCCTCCGATGACGACGGCGGTGATCGCGGACAACTCCACGAGCAGCCCGACCTTTGTCGGGTCGCTGGCTTGTGAGCGTGCCGCGAGCAGAACTCCGGCCAGCGCGGCGAGCAGTCCGCACAGGACATACGTGGTGGTGAGCACCCTGCGGACGGGGAGCCCGGCCAGCTCGGCGGCGCGCTTGTTACCGCCGATGGCGACGAGCTGCCTGCCGTAGGTAGACCTGCGCACGAGGAACCAGACCACGGTGGCCACGGCCGCGGCGATCAGCACGACGTAGGGAATGCCCCACAGGCCGCCCGATCCGAGCGTGACGATACCGGGCTCCCTGATGCTTTTGATCTCGCCGCCGAACAGGTTGGCGAGACCTCTGCCCGCGACCATGATGCCGAGTGTCGCGATGATCGGCTGCACCCCGATTCTGCCGACGAGGACACCGGCCAGCGCGCCGCTGAGCCCTCCGGCCAGCACGGCGATCGCGACCGCCACCGCTGTGCCGTAACCGATGTAGAGCGGGATGAGCGCGGTGGCCAGCGCCATCACGGCGCCGACGGAGAGGTCGATGCCCTCCGTGCCGATGACGAGTGCCATGCCCAGCGCGACGATGAGTACGGGGACGACCTGGATGAGCTGGAGCCGCAGGGTGCTCGCGCTGACGAAGTTGTCGGTGATGGCGACGTTGACGGCGAGCAGCAGGACCAGCGCCACGTAGACGCCGTTACGGCGAATCCAGTCCGGGTCACCGAGCGGGAAGCGGTGCCGTTCGGCGGTTTCGGTGGTGTTATCGGACATCGGCGTTCTCCCCGCCGGCCAGCGCGGTGAGCAGTGCCGCGGTGGTCTTGCGTGCCCCGGCGAGTTCATCGGCGACCGAACCCTCGCGCAGCACGAGGATGCGGTCGGCGCCCTCGACGAGTTCGTCGAGTTCGCTGGAGATGAGCACCACGGCCAGCCCGTGACCGGCCAGCTCGTCGATGAGTGCCTGCACCTCGGCTTTCGCCCCGACGTCGATGCCCCGGGTCGGCTCGTCCAGCAGGAACACCTTCGGTTCCGTGCACAACCAGCGAGCCATGAGCACCTTCTGCTGATTGCCACCCGACAACTCGCGCACCTTCTGACCCGGACCCGCGGTTTTGATCCGCAGCCGGTCGATGAAGGTTCGCACCAGCGCGTCGATCCGGTGCTCGGTGACGAGACCGGCGCGGGAGAAGCGGGGGAGTACCGCGAGCGCGATGTTGTCCCTCACCGAGAGATCCGGCACGATCCCCTCGGCTTTCCGGTCCTCCGACAACAGGGCCAGCCCCGCGCGCAACGCGTGCCGCACCGACCCCGCCCGCACGGTCGTGCCCCCGACCTCGACCGATCCCGCGCGGACCGGCAGTGCGCCGTACACGGCCTTGACCGTCTCGCTGCGGCCCGACCCGAGCAGACCGCCGAGACCGACGACCTCGCCCGGAGCCACGGTGAGCCCGACGTCGCTCAGCCGGTTGCGGACCTCGATCCCGCTGACGGACAGCACCGGTTCCCGTGACCTGCGGTGGGTGGCGCCGAACTCGGTTGCGCCATCGCGTTCGACTTTCGCGGCGGGCCTGCCGAGCATGTGGGCGACGAGGCCGATCCGGTCCACTTCGGACATCGGCCCGGTGTGCACGCGCCTGCCGTCCCGCAGCACGGTGACCGTGTCGCACAGTTCCCACAGTTCGTCGAGCCGGTGTGACACGAACACGACACCGGTGCCGCGCCCGGCGAGCTTTCTCGTCACGTCGAAGAGGGTCGCGACCTCCCTCGCCTCAAGCGACGACGTCGGTTCGTCCATGATCACCACCGATGACTCGACGGAGACCGCTCTGGCCAGCGCGACCATCTGCCGCACCCCGAGGCCGAGCCTGCCGAGCTCGGCCTTGACGTCGACATCGACACCCAGCGCCGCGACCAGCTCGGCCGCCCTGCGGTTCATGGCCGCCGTGTCGACGAGCCCGACGCGGTTTCTCGGTTCCCTTCCGAGGAAGACGTTGCGGGCCACCGAAAGCATCGGTACGAGGTTGACCTCCTGGTAGATGGTCGAGATACCGGCTCGTTGCGCGTCGGAGGGCCTGGCGAATACGACATCCTCGCCGGCGAACCGGATGGTTCCCTCGTCGGGCCGGTGGACTCCGGTCAGCACCTTGATCAGGGTCGACTTGCCTGCCCCGTTCTCGCCGACCAGCGCGTGGATCTCGCCCCGTTGCAGCGCGAAGCCGACGCCGGAGAGGGCTCGCACGCCACCGAAGGTCTTCGACACTCCTTCGGTGGCCAGCAACGGCGAAGTACCGGTCGCCGGTGGACCGGCGGCGGGAGTCACGGCGCGTCCCCTAGAACGCCTCGCCGAGATTGGCCTCGGCGTTGTCCCTGTTGTACTCGTCGTCGGAGATGATCACGTCCTCGGGGATCGGCTCACCGGCGTAGAACTTCTCGATGGTGTCGAAGGCCAGCGGCCCGAATCGGGGGTTCGACTCGATGACGGCGTTGATCTGTCCATCCACAATGGCTTGTACGGCGTTGCGGGTTCCGTCGATCGACACGATCTTGACGTCCTGCCCCGGTTGCCTTCCCGCCGCCTGCACAGCGGTGACCGCGCCGAGTCCCATCTCGTCGTTGTGCGCGTATATCGCCGTGATGTCCGGATTGGACTGAAGAAGCTGCTCGGCGACCGCCTGTCCCTCGTCACGGGCGAAGTTCGCGGTCTGCTCGGCGACGATCTCCAGTCCCGGATACTCCGCGAGCCGCTGCTTGAATCCGGCGTTGCGTTCGTCGGTGACATTGTTTCCCGAAGCGCCGAGCAGGATCGCCACCTTTGCCTCGCCGCCGGTCGCTTCGTTCATGGCATCGGCGGCTCTGCTTCCCTGATCGCGGAAGTCGGAGCCGAGAAACGCCACGTAGTCCTCGCAGTGGGTGTTGGTCACCTTGCGGTCGATGGTGAGTACCGGAACGCCCGCGTTGCTCGCCGCGGTGAGCGCTGGATCGAGGCCGTCGGAGTTGACCGGTGCGACGATGAGGAACCGCACGCCCTGGCTGAGCATGTTCTGGATGTCGGCGATCTGCTTGGGAAGTTCGTTGTTGGCGTTGGTGACGAGCAGGCGCTTGACTCCCGCCTCGTCCGCGGCCTCCTTGATGGAGGCGGTCTCGGCGGCTCGGAACGCCGCGGTGTCCGGTTCGGACTGGGAGAAACCGACGACGGCGCCGCTCAGATCGAGTTTGTCCGCGCCGTAGTCGGCGAGCGTGCAGCCTTCCCCCGAACTCTCCTTCACCTCCTGCCCGCCACCGCCCGGTGAGGGCTGGGTCGCTGCCTGGTCGGTTCCGGGATTGGTGCACCCCGCGATCACCACGACGCCGAGCGCGGAGAGCACCGCGATCAGCCGGGGGCGGGAAACGGTTGCGCGTGCCATGCGGAGAACTCCTTTGTTCACCCGGCCCTGCCGGCTTCGGTTTTCTGGTCCAGCGAGGTGCCCTTCGCGAGAGGAGGGCGCCATGGCGGGGATCCGGCTCCCCGCCATGGCGGGCCGTCACCGCCCGGGCACGGCCGCGGCGAGTTGCTCGACCTCGGCGCGGGAGAGCGCTCGGTCGAAGACTCGGACGTCGTCGACATCGCCGCGCAGGTGGTCGACCTTGTCGCCGCCGTATTCGGCCCTGCCGATCACGGTGTTGCCGGGTTCGCCCGCCGTGGTGCAGGCAGGCCGCTGGTCGGCGCGCTCACCGTCGACGAACAGCGACACGGTGCCTTCTCGCGCGTCGCGAACCCCGGTGAGGTGGTACCACCGGCCCGGTTCCGGCTTGTCCGGCGAGAGCGCCCGCAAGCCGATGAAGCTCATCGCCCATCGCTGGTCCTGGCCGGAGTACTGGAGAAAGAAGGCACTCGCTCCACCGGTGTCCTGGCTGACGACGGTCTGGAAGCCGGTCCCGGCTTCGTCGAGCCGCGCCCACGCCGACACGCTGTAGCTGCCGGACGTGTCGATCAGTTCGGCGCCGGTGTCGGCCTCGCCCGCGCCCGCGAACGACAGCGCGCCACCGTCGACACCGCTCGTCCATTCGGTGCCGCGCAACGTGGCGTGCGCGTCGCCGACCGCGTCGAACGCGGTCGTTCCCTCGCCTTCGTCGAACGGGTACGCGTGCACGCCGGACAGTCCCGGAGTGCCGTCGCCGGGGCCGGGATCGCCGGGACCGGTGCCGTCGGCTTCCCTGATGATCGCCTCGTTGATGGCCCGCACCTGATCGAAGTCCATCTTCTCGACTTGCCTGTCGTAGGTGAAGAAACCGTTCACCTCGTGTTCCACATCGGTGATCTGGGTGTAGATGGCGCCGCTGACGGCGCAGCTTCGTGCGGCGTCGAGCACCTGGCGCTGGTTGGTGACGTAGGCCTCGGTGAGGCTTTCCTTGTCGGGCCGCATCTCGTAGGCGTGCCCCTCGCCGAACCACATGTGGTCCTCGACCTCAAGCCCGTAGCCGCCGTGCTCGCCGTCGATGGCGACCCTCGTCGCGTCCGGTACCGGCCGGGCGGGACCGGGGTAGGCATGCCAGTCGATGACGTCGCCCTTCCCGGAATCGCCGAGCGAATCACAGCAGTTGACCCCGCTGTGCGCGTTGACGAGCCTGCTGGGATCGGCGGCCTTGACCTCGTCGGCGATGCGTCCCGTCGCCTCGCGGGACCACTCGCCCCAGCCCTCGTTGAAGGGAACCCAGCCGATGATCGACGTCCAGTTCTTCTTCTGCTCGACGAGTTCTCGCAGCTCGGTCTCGAATTGACGTTGCGCGTCCGCGGGCGGCCTGCCTCCCGTGCGCATGGACGGCATGTCCTGCCAGACCAGCAGCCCGAGGCGGTCGGCGTGGTAGTACCAGCGGTCGGGTTCGGTCTTGATGTGTTTGCGCACGGTGTTGAAGCCCAGTTCCTTGTGCTGTTCCAGGTCGAAGGCCAGCGCTTCGTCGGTCGGCGCGGTGTAGATGCCGTCCGGCCAGTAGCCCTGATCCAATGTGGACATCAGGAACAGCACTTCGCCGTTGAGGGTGATGCGCTTCCTCCCGTCGGCGCCCTCCGTCGTGCCGATCTCGCGCATTCCGAAGTACGAGGAGACCCGGTCGACCGGCCGGTTTCCCGCTTTCAGCACGACCTCCAGGTCGTAGAGGAACGGGGAGTCGGGAGACCACAGCTTCGCCTTCGGAACACCGACCGCGAGTTGCTCGTTCGCGGGGCCGCTGGTCCTGGCGACGACCTTCCTGCCGTCGCGGACCGTGATGTCGGCGGTCAGTTTCCCGTTCTCGCCTGCTGAGCGCACGGTGAGTCCCAGTTCCGAGGCACCGATGTCCGGAGTCATGTCCAGGGTGTCGACGAAGGACGAGGCGACCGGTTCCATCCAGACCGTCTGCCAGATGCCGGAAGCGCCCTCGTAGAAGATGCCGCGGTCGGGGGTGAGGCGCTGCTTGCCGACCGGTTGCCAGGTGGCGTCGGCGCGATCCTCGACGCCGACGATGATCTCCTGTTTTCCGTTGCCGCGCAACGCATCGGTGACGTCGGCGCTGAAGGCTCCGTACCCGCCCTCGTGGGCGGCCACCTCGACGCCGTTGACGTAGACGACGGCCTTGTAGTCGACGGCGCCGAAGTTGATGCGCAACGCCTTGTTCTTGCCGATCTGCCAGTGGCGCGGCACGGTGAACGTGCGGCGGTACCACATGTAGTCCTCGTGCCGCTGGATTCCCGACAACGCCGATTCGGTGGGGTAGGGCACCAGAACACGTTCGGCGAGTGACGTGCCGAAGGGCGGTGCCTCGCCGTTCGCCGCACCGGCGAATTCCCAGACACCGTTGAGGTTGCGCCATTCCTTGCGGGCCAGTTGCGGGCGGGGATACTCCGGCAACGCGTTGCGCGGAGAGACCTCGTGTGTCCACGGCGTCGTCAGCCGGGGAGTACCCGGCTTCCAGCCGTCGTCCTGGGCCGCGGCCGACGGGGAGATGGTGGAGGCGACCAGGAGCGTGGACATCAGTGTGACGAACAGTCCGGCGCGGGCACGGCTTCGGCGTCGTCGAGTCAGTGGTGCGAGTGACAGCACAGTCGAACACCCTTCTCGGGGGGACCGCGCCAGCGTTCGCTGGCACCTGAGCACCGGAGCGGTCGCGGTTCACGCGGATCTCACGCCGGTGTGAAGCATTTCACACACGATGCCTGACGGTGTCAACATGTGCACCCAAAGTCGCGCACACTTCAACACTTATTGCCCAGAGAAGCGACAAGGCTGGACACTCTCCGTCAACGGCGGGACGTCCACGGTGCCGATCATCCGCCATTTGCCTGCTCGTTGCGGATGGATCTGCTCTGTCATTCTGGCTGTTCGGTTTTGTTGTGTCGTGATGACGCGGCCCGACGCCTTCTCGTCACCGTGCCGAGGCCCGAGGAGCAGTGACCCCGTGAAAAGGACGACCACCACGCTGGCCGACGGCCGCGAGTTGCTGTACTTCGACACCGACGACGCGCGGCTGTGCTCGCCGCGTCCCCGGCGTGACCCTCGCGTGCTGCCCGCCGTGAGTACGGCATCGCAGTTGCGGCTCGATCCGTTGCTCGACGAGTGGGTCATGATGGCGGCACACCGGCAGCACCGCACGTTCCGGCCCGCCGAGGAGAATTGCCCGCTGTGCCCGTCGGGGCGGGGCAGGCAAACGGAGATCCCGGCCGCGAGCTACACCGTCGCGATCTTCGAGAACCGGTTCCCGAGCCTGTCGACAGGCGCCGATCCCGATCGGGCCGACATCCGGCATCCGCTGGTTTCCGTGCGGCCCGGCACGGGGCGCTGCGAGGTCGTGTGCTTCACGAGTGATCACAACGCGCGCTTCGCCGACCTGAGTGCCGAACAGGCCGTGCTCGTCGTGGACGCGCTGGCCGACCGGACCAGCGAACTGTCCGCATTGGACAGCGTGGAGCAGGTCTTTTGCTTCGAGAGCAGGGGATCGGAGATCGGTGTCACGCTGGCCCACCCGCACGGCCAGATCTACGCCTACCCCTTTGTCACCCCGCGCACCCGCAGGATGCAGGAGTCGGCGCGCCGATACCGGGAACGGACCGGCCGCGATCTGCACACCGACATCGTCGCCGCGGAGCGGGGGGCGCGACTGCGAGTCGTCGCCGAGAACGCCCACTGGGTGGCCTTCGTTCCCGCGGCGGCACGGTGGCCCGTCGAGGTGCACGTCTACCCGCTGCGCAGGGTCAGGTCCATCCCCGAGCTGACGCCCGAGGAGCGCTCCGCGTTCGCGGCGCTCTACCTCGACGTGCTTCGCAGGTTCGACCGGCTCTACGACGCGCCGCTGCCCTACATCTCGGCCTGGCATCAGGGGCCGGTCGCCGATCCGGACGATCTCGGCCACCTGCATCTGCAACTCTTCTCGGTGCGCAGGGCCGCGGACAAGCTCAAGCATCTCGCCGGCTCGGAGTCGGGGATGGGCGCGTTCATCACCGACATGCTTCCCGAGGACACCGCGGCCCGGCTCAGGGAGATTTGAGCCGGGCCGCCACGCCGGTCACGCCGCCTGCACCGGATGCAGGCCCGCCACCAGGTTGAACGAGCCGGTGAGCTGGTTGAGCGCGACGAGGCCGACGACGTCGGCGATGACCCGCTCGGTCCAGCCGTGCTCTCGCAGGTCCGTGATGTCGGTGTCGGTGAGGCCCGCCGGGTCGGCGAGCACCCGCACGGCGAAGGTCACCAGCGCGGTTTCGCGCTCGTCGGCCGCGACGCCTTGCTTGGCGAGGGCGATGTCGGTCTCGGTGACCCCTGCCTTGCGCGCGGCCCGCGTGTGGGCTTCGAGGCACAGTTCGCAGCCGATCCACTGCTGGAGTGCCAGCGAGATCTTCTCGCTCAGCGCCCGTGGCAGCGTGGCTCGCTTCATCGCCCTCGTCAGTTCGAGGTATCCCTTGAGCAGTGCGGGGGAGTGAGCCATGGTCGCGACCATCGGGCCGACCTGTCCCGAACGCTGGGTGAGTTCGGCGAGAATCGCCCGCGAACGCTCGGGTGCGGTGTCCTGATCGACGGCTTCGATGCGGGGCACGGTTCCTCCTCGTGGTTCTCGTTCATACCCGGCTGGGGTATATCTCGTTTATACCCCTAGGGGGTAGTGAAAGGCAACCGCCGATTCCCTGGGCCGGGCGGCGCGGGCGAGGGTTAGTCTGCTGTGTTGTGCGAGACGTTGTGCGAGACGCGCGAGGCGATACCGCGTCGGCCAGTACCCGGACGCTTGCCGGGGCGTGGCTGACCGATGTCGACGTGCTGACCGGCAGGCTGCTGACGGCGATCTTCACCGACAATCCGGAGTGGACCGACTACGAACCGGTACCTCGTGCCGATCTGCGCGAAGGTTGCAGGCAGTACCTGACGCGGATATTGGAGATCCTCAGCGGCGCTGTCGAGGGGCCGGACGGCGACGACGTCGCCGCCTCGATCGGGAGGCACAGAGCGGAGCAGGGCGTTCGCCTTGAGGTGATGCTGCGGACCTTCCGGCTCGGCGGCCGCATCGTGTGGGAGGCGCTGCTCGAACAGGCGGAGCTGACCGGGGTGGCCCCGCACGAGGTGCTGGAGGCCGGTACCGCGATGTGGTCGGTGATCGACGGGCTGTCCTCGACGCTGTCGACGTACTACCGCAACACCGAACTTGAGCGCGTCCGGCTCGACGAGCAGCGGCGGCACGCGCTGATCGAGGACCTGCTCGGCGGAAGGGCGGGCGACGCGACGTTCGCGGCACGAGCGGCCAGCGAGCTGAACCTGCCCGCGGGAGGTGGCTACGTCGTCGTGGTCGCCGACCAGTCCGGCGAAGGAACCCCGGCGCTGTCGAGCCCGAGAGCGACGCTCAGCGCGTTACGAATCAGGTCGGTCTGGCAGTCCCGAGTCGACACCGAGGTCGGCATCGTCGCGCTCGAACACCGGCAGCCTTCCGCTGTGCTCGACCGGCTGCGGCCGCTCGCCAGGGGCAGGGTAGGGGTGTCGCCGCCCGTCGCCTCACTCACCGAGATCGGCACGGCGCACGCGCTGGCTCAGATCGCCTTGGGCACCTCGCCCAAGGGGGCGATCGAGGTGGTGTCGCTCGAACAGCGCTATCCCGAGGGGCTGCTCGCGCGTTCGCCCGAACTGGCCGCGCGCATGGCCGATCAGGTCCTCGGTGGCGTGCTCGCCAGGCCGGAGAAGGAACGCGACGTGCTGTTGCGGACCATCACGGCCTGGCTTGAGGAGAATCGCTCCGCGGCCAACGCCGCGGTGCGCCTGCACTGCCACCGCAATACCGTGTTGAACCGGTTGCAGCGGGTGGCCGAGCTGATCGGAAGACCGCTCGAGGGGCGCAGGGCCTACGTCGAGTTGTCCCTCGCGCTGTCCGCGCTCGAGCTGCCCCGCGACGAGGAGGGACCGGCGCGCGCCGGGTGATCACCGGTGATTGGGCACTGTGCCCAATCAGGCGTGATCAGTTCTGGGCTGTCGCGCATGGTGCCGGTGCTCCGAGGTCACGACACTCGTCCCTGACCGAGTTGCGTGACGCGAGAAGGAGCACGACGCCGTGCGCGAATTCGATGTGCTGGTGGTCGGTGGCGGGCCTGGTGGCTACGTGGCCGCTATCCGGGCAGCCCAGCGCGGGCTTTCGGTGGCCCTCGTGGAGAAGGAGCGCCCAGGGGGCGTGTGCCTGAACTGGGGCTGCATCCCCACGAAAGCCATGCTGCGCTCGGCGGAGGTGCTGCAGACCGTGCGGGATGCCGCGGAGTTCGGTGTCCTCGCCGACAACGTCCGCTTCGACTACGCCACCGTGCGCGGTCGCAAGGACGGCATCGTCAAGGGACTCACCGACGGTGTCGCGGGCCTGCTGAAAGCCAATGGCGTCACCGTCGTCACGGGCCACGCCAGGTTCACCGGGCCGACCACAGTGGACATTCACGGGACCGGTTCCCCGCCGCAGGGCCCCGGTGGTCCGCGCTACGCGGCCGAGCCCGAGGGCGCGGCGACGGAGACGGTGACCGCGCGGGACGTGATCATCGCGACGGGCTCGGTCCCGGCGCGGCTCCCCGTCGAGGGAGTGGATCTGCCCGGCGTGGTGACCTCGGACGGCGCGTTCGGGCTCACCGAGATCCCCGGCAGGGTCGTGGTCGTCGGGGGCAGCGCGGTCGGCGCCGAATGGGCGAACCTGTTCGCGACCTTCGGCAGTGACGTGACGATCGTGGAGACGCGGGACCGGCTGGTTCCCGCCGAGGACACCGACATCGGGACGGCGCTCGGCAGGTCGTTCACCCGCCGCGGCATCGAGGTGCTCACCGGGTGCACCGTCGCCGGCATCCGGCAGCGGGCGGTGCGCAGGACCAGGAAGAATCAGCCCTCCGGCCTGCTGGTCACCGTCGAGGGGCAGCACACGAGGGAACTCGAAGCCGACGTGGTACTGATCGGGGTCGGCCGCACGCCCAACACCGCGAACCTCGGCCTCGCGGCCACCGGCGCCGCCACCGACGAGCGTGGCTTCATCACCGTGGACGAGCGGCTTCGCACCAGCACGGAGCACGTGTACGCGATCGGTGACGTGACGGGCAGGGCGCTACTGGCCCACGTCGCCTCGCATCAGGGAACCACGGCCGCCGATGTCATCGCGGGACACGAGGCACACCTCGACTACACGGTCATCCCGGCGGCGACCTTCACCCATCCCGAGATCGCCAGTGTCGGCCTCACCGAGGCCGCCGCCGTCGCGGCGGGACACGATGTCGTCACGGCGAAGTTCCCCTTCTCGGCATTGGGAAGGGCGATGAGCGTCGGCGACACGGAGGGGTTCGCGAAGGTCGTCGCGGGCAAGGTGCACGGCGAGGTGCTCGGCGTGCACATCATCGGCCCCTCGGCGAGTGACCTGATCACGGAGGGCGCGCTCGCGATGACCACGGAGGCGACGCTCGACGAACTCGCCGGCACCATCCACGCCCACCCCACTCTCGGCGAGATCGGCATGGAGGCGGCGCTGACCGCGCTCGGCCTTCCCGTTCACGTCGCACCGAAGAAGCGCTGAGGAGTATCGATGACGGAGACACTGGACAGGGTCGTCACCGCGCTCTCCGCGGAGGACCCGGCCCTCGTGCGTGGTTACTACCGCGAGATGGTGCTGATCCGCCGGTTCGAGGAGCGCGCCGCACAGGGCTACACCCAGGCCAAGATCGGCGGCTACTGTCACCTGAACCTCGGTGAGGAGGCGACCGTCGTCGGGCTGATGGCGGCGCTGCGGCCCAGCGACTACCTGTTCACCAACTACCGTGAGCACGGTTACGCCATCGCCAAGGGCATCGAGCCGGGCAGGGTGATGGCCGAACTGTACGGCCGCACGACCGGCACCTCGAAGGGCTGGGGCGGGTCGATGCACATGTTCGACACGGAGTCGCGGCTGCTCGGCGGCTACGGCATCGTCGGAGGACAGCTTCCGCTCGCGGTCGGCGCCGCGCTCGCCATCGACTATCGGGGTGGCGACGACGTGGTGGTGTGCCAGATGGGCGACGGCACCACCAACATCGGCGCGTTCCACGAATCGCTCAACATCGCGGCGCTGTGGAACCTGCCCGTGGTGTTCGTCGTGATCAACAACAACCTCGGCATGGGTACCACGGTCGAGCAGTCATCGGCGGAGCCGGAGTTGTTCCGCCGCGCCTCGGCCTACCGGATGAACTCCGAACGAGTCGACGGCACCGACGTCCTCGCGGTGAGGGACGCCGCGACGCGACTGGTCGCGGGGGCGAGGGAGGAAGGAAAACCGGCACTGCTCGAGGCCGTCAGCGAACGGCTCAAGGGGCACTCCGTCGTCGACCCCGGAAAGTACCGCGACGCCGAGGCGATCGAAAAGGCGCGGCGCGCCGACCCGATCACGCGGTTCCGCGCCGAACTGCTGGATGCCGGATTGCTCGACGAGGCGGCGGCCACCGAGATCGAGGCCGCCGCGCAGGCCGACGCGGACGCCGCCGTCGAA
Organism: Saccharomonospora sp. NPDC006951; assembly: GCA_040635515.1. Lineage (GTDB taxonomy): Bacteria > Actinomycetota > Actinomycetes > Mycobacteriales > Pseudonocardiaceae > Prauserella_A. The sequence continues at coordinate 784,398 of JBEYHY010000001.1, forward strand.
TTCGCCGACGCGAGCCCGCAGCCCGACCCGGAAACCCTCTTCGACTACACCTACGCCACACCTGTGGCCGGTGAGTCCAGGAGGCTCCCGGCCGACCCGCTCTTCTGACCACAAAGGACTATCGTGCCCGTCATCACATACCGCGAAGCGCTGCGCAACACCCTGCGCGAGGAGATGAGGCGTGACGAGAACGTCATGCTCATCGGCGAGGAGATCGGCGTCTTCGAGGGCTCCTACAAGATCACGGCCGGTCTGCTCGCCGAATTCGGTGAGAAGCGGGTCAGGGACACCCCGATCGCCGAGGAGGGCTTTGTCGGCGCGGCCGTCGGCGCCGCGATGCTCGGCCTCCGGCCCGTCGTCGAGCTCATGACGATCAACTTCTCGCTGCTGGCGCTCGACCAGATCGTCAACCACGCCGCCAAGATCTACGGCATGTTCGGTGGCCAGACCAGCGTGCCGATGGTCATCAGGACCCCGGGCGGGGGAGGGCAGCAGCTCGGCGCGACACACTCGCAGAACATCGAGCTGTACTACGCGTTCGTCCCGGGCCTGAAGGTCGTGGCGCCCAGTACTCCCGCTGACGCGCGGGCGCTGCTGCTGTCCGCGCTACGGGACGACGATCCCGTGCTGTTCCTGGAAAATCTCGCGTTGTACAACACGAAGGGCGAGGTGCCCGACGATCTCGTGCCCGCCCCGATCGGCAAAGCCGCCGTGACGAGGGAAGGCAGCGACATCACGATCATCGGCTATTCGCGGATGGCCGCGGTCGCCACCACGGTCGCCGACCGGCTGCGCGAGGAGTCGGGGATCTCGGCCGAGGTGATCGACCTGCGCAGTCTCCGGCCGCTCGACCGGGAGACGATCGTCGAATCGGTGCGCAAGACCGGATGCGCGGTCGTCGCCGAGGACGACTGGCTCACCTACGGGATCGGCGCCGAGATCGCCGCGTCCATTTCGGACGGCGCGTTCGACTATCTCGACGCGCCGGTGCGCAGGGTCGCCGCCGCCGAGGTTCCGCTTCCCTACGCCAAACCACTGGAGCAGGCCGCGCTGCCTTCGGCCGAATCGCTGCTCACCGCTGTTTCCGAAACGCTGGACGCGGTCGGCCGGCGCCGCTGACCGCGTCAACCACACCCGAACCGAGGACGAGAAATGCCCGACATCAGCATGCCGCGACTGTCCGACACCATGGAGGACGGCGTCATCGTGGCCTGGCACAAACAGGTAGGCGACAAGGTCGGCAAGGGAGAGGTGCTGGCCGAGATCGAGACCGACAAGGCCATCATGGAGCTGGAGGCCTACGACGACGGGGTACTGGAGCGGGTACTCGTCGCCGAGGGGGAGCGGGTCGCGATCGGTACCCCCATCGGGATCATCGGCGACGGGACCGGCTCGGCTTCGTCCTCGCCCTCGCCGCAACCGGCCCCGGGTGTCACTGCTCCGGCCGCTGCCGCGCCGCCCGCACTGATTGCCTCCGGGCCCGCCCCGAACGGTGAGCGCGGGCCGAGGTCCTCCCCGCTGGCTCGCAAGGTCGCCAGGGAACTGGGCGTCGAACTCGGCGACATCGACGGAACCGGGCCGGGCGGCCGGATCATCCGGCGTGACGTCGAATCCGCGGCGGGCGCGGCGGCGAGTGCCCCCGCCCCCGAGGCCGCGGAGCCCGCTCCCCGCGAGTCCACTGTGGATACCAGTGGCGACACCGAACTCGTTCCGCTGAGCAGCATGCGGCGGGTGGCGGCGAAGCGGCTCACCGAGAGCAAGCAGCAGGCGCCGCACTTCTATCTCACGAGCGCGATCGACGTCACCGAACTGCTCGCCTTCCGTGGCACGGTCAACGCGACCCTCGCCGGAGCAGGCGGCCCCAAGGTGAGTGTCAACGATCTGATCGTGAAGGCGGTCGCCGTCGCACTGCGGGAGAACCCCGACGTCAATGTGTCGTTCGCGGGTGACGATCTGGCCAGGCACAAGCGGATCAACCTCGGGATCGCGGTCGCGGTTCCCGAAGGGCTCGTCGTGCCGGTCGTGCGCGACGCCGACCGCAAGAGCGTCTCCGAGATCGCCGCCGAGGCAAGGGAAAAGGGAGAGCGGGCCAGGGAGGGCAAGCTCAAGGCCGCCGAGATGTCGGGCGGCACCTTCACGATCTCCAACCTCGGCATGTTCGGCATCGAGCAGTTCGCCGCCGTGATCAACCCGCCGGAGGCGGCGATTCTCGCCGTCGGTGCGGCCGCCGACGAGGTCAGGGTCGTCGAGGGTGAGTTCGTGGCTCGCAAGATCCTGCGCGTGACGCTCTCGGCGGACCACCGCGCCGTCGACGGCGCGACCGGAGCCCGTTTTCTGAGCACCCTCACCGGATTGCTGGAGGCACCGCTGCGCATCCTCGCCTGACCGCGCGAGCCGGCGGCGTCACGGGTGGTTCGCCGTCTGTTCGCCGTCCTCGCCTTCGCCGCTGGCGCCCGCGCTGCCCACGATGTCGGCGAAGCGCGTCAGTTCCTCGCGTACCTCGGCGATGAGCGCGGTCGCCCTGGCCATCTCGATACTGAGTTCGGCCGCCGTCTGCTGGTAGGCGGGTTCGGTTCCGGCAAGTCCGAGAGTGGGCAGCACCTCATCCGGCGTGGCCAGTAGGGCGGGACGAGAGTCGAGCACTCGCTGCTGGTCGTCGGTGAGCTGATGCACGGCCATGGCCTCACCGGCCTTGACGACGACGAGCGCGCCGAGTCGCACGGCGGCGTTTTCGGTGCCCTGCAAGGATTCCAGCAGTGGCCCGAGATGCCGCATGAGCGCGGCGGTCACCACCGCGTCGTCGGGTTCGGTGTGTCCGGGTGGCCGGGATTCCAGCGCGTCGGCCAGCGGCGCCTTTTCGGCGGTGCCGCCGGAAAGCGCGGTGCGAAACCAGAAACCGCCTTCGGTGTCCTCGCGCGCCACCGTCTCGCGGCCCGCGAGCGCGACGAGGTGCTCGACCTCGGTGAGGACCGCTCCGGGATCGCCCGCTCCCGGGAGATGACAGGACACGGCCAATCCGGCGGGAGCGCGCGTGCCCGCCTCGCGGCCGGTGAGCCAGGCACGCAGCGCCGCGGCGACGGCCGGATCCCGTTCACCGGCCTGCTCAAGTATCGTGGTCAGTCGCCGAATGGTGTCGTCGCCGGGATGCTCGCGCAGGTCTCGGAGAGCGCTCGCCACCTCACTGTCGCCCGACAGCCGGTCGCCGGCCGCTTCGGGAAGGATGGCGCGTGGATCGGCGGCAAGTTCCTCGGCAACGCGCCGCATACGAAAGTCGAGCACGGAACGCCCCCTGTGTCCGCAAGTTCGCCGTGTTCGCACCGGCGGCCCGCTCGGTGCGCCGGGATGACGACTGTAGCGCACCCGGCGCGGGTACGTCGCCGACTCCGGTTGCCCGGTGGCCTTGCCGCGCCGCGATACCGGAGCATTGGTTACCTGGTGGCCGCCGTGCCGCGCGACGCTGCCCCGGAGAGTTGACAAACCGGTTTGCCGAACCTGCAATATCGGGGTGGCTGATTTCGAGGACCCCGGCTCCGCCTCCGCTGACTTCGATGCCGTACTGACCGCGGTGGGCCCCAGGTTGCGGGACATGCGCAAGCGGACAGGCGCGACATTGACGGCGCTGTCCGAGACGACCGGTATCCCGGTCAGCACGTTGTCCCGCCTCGAATCGGGACAACGCAAGCCGAGTCTCGAACTGCTGCTCCCGCTCGCCAAGGCGTATCAGGTGCCGCTCGACGAGCTGGTCGGCGCGCCCGAGACGGGAGACCCGAGGGTGTTTCCCCGTCCGTTCACGCGGTACGGGATGACCGTCATCCCGCTGACGAGGCGGCCGGGCGGGCTGCAGGCGTTCAAGCACATCCTGTCTCCCGGTTCCGGCAACCACGAGCCGGATCCCCGTTCACACGAGGGCTATCACTGGCTGTATGTCCTGAATGGACGATTGAGGCTGATTCTCGGTGAAACGGACATGGTGCTGGAGCCAGGTGAGGTCGCCGAGTTCGACACTCATCTGCCGCACTGGTTCGGAGCGGCCGACCAGCGGCCCGTCGAGTACCTCAGCATCCTCGGGCCGCAGGGCGAGCGGTTCCATGTCAGGGCGCGATACCGGCCGTGACCGTCGTCAGCCGGTAACCCGTGCTCGCGGTGAATTCGGCGGTGAGGGCGAAGCGGTCACCCCTGACCAGGGTGTGCCGCCATTCGACCGGCTTGCCCTGCGCGCGGCCGAGCCGGTTGATCGAGAAGGCGGCGGTCGTCGCGCCGAGGTGGGCCTGTTCGGATTCGGTCGGGATGACGGCGTGCACCTCTTCGTGTCCCGTATCGAGGCGGAGGTCCGCCCTCGCCGCGAGTTCGGTGTAGAGGCCGGTGTGCGTGAAGTCGACGTCGAGCAATGGTGCTGCCAGTGACGCGGGCAGCCACACCCTGTCGAGTGCCAGCGGTTCTCCTCCGGCGAGCCGCAGCCGCTCCAGGTACACCAGTGGCGTGGAGCCGTCGAGTCCGAGTCGCTCGGCGACGACGCCGTCGGCGCGCACGTCCAGCGCGTGCACGACGCTGTGCTGGGACAGCCCCGCCGCCTCGACCGAGGCGAACAGGCTGTAGAGCGCGCCGAGCGGCTGCTGGATTTCGGGGGCCGGTGCGACCCGGGGCTGACGGCCCCTCGCGGCGACGACGATGCCGTCGGCCCTGAGTTGCCGCAATGCCTGCCGGACGGTCGAGCGGCTGATCTCGTACTCGGCCACGAGCGCGAGTTCGCCGGGGAACTGGTCGCCGAACTCGCCGGAATCGAGCCTGCGTACCAGGTCGTCGAGCAGTTGCCGCCACAGTGGCGCGGTGCCGTCCCGCTCCAGTGTCCGTGCCGCCATCGCACCTCCTCAGTGGTGAGCCACGTTACCCATCGGCAAATATTGTCAAATGTCCGTACATTCCCTAGGTTAAATGTACGGACATTTGAGCGAAGGGTGAGACATGGCCGGAATGGGGATCGAGATCCCGGCCGCCGCGGGCGCTTCACTGCCCAGGGTGCTCGCCGGCTTCCGGCGCGTGGCGAAACCGGCGCCGGGACTGCTGATCGCCCTCGCCGTCGCCGGCGTGGCGACGGCGCTCGGCCAGCTCGTTCCCGTCGTCGGCGGTCCCGTTTTCGGCATCGTGCTCGGCGCGGCGCTGGCGGCGGCCGTCCCCGCCGCACGTGGCTCCCGGTTGCGTCCCGGCTACGACGTCGCGGGCAAGCCGGTCCTCCAGTTGTCCATCGTCGTACTCGGAACGGGGCTGTCGCTGCGGCAGGTGTGGCAGGCGGGCGGTGAGTCGCTGCCCGTCATGCTCGGCACCCTCGCCGTCGCGCTGGCCGGCGCGGTGGTGTTCGGGCGGCTGCTCAAGGTCGGTGGCGACACCAGCACCCTCATCGGCGTCGGTACCGGAATCTGTGGTGCCTCGGCCATCGCCGCGACCACCGCGGTGCTCAAGCCGAAGGACAGCGAGGTCGCATACGCACTCGGCACCATCTTCACGTTCAACATCGTCGCCGTGCTCGCGTTCCCGCCCATCGGGCGGTTGCTCGGCATGGACCCGCACGCGTTCGGGCTGCTGAGCGGAACGGCCATCAACGACACCTCCTCCGTCGTCGCGGCCGCCTACGCCTACGGTGCCGACGCGGGGGAGTACGCGATCGTGGTCAAGCTGACGAGGGCACTGATGCTCGTGCCGATCGTCATCGGTATCGCGTTGCTGGTCGCCAGGAGGCAGCGGCGCGCATCGGGTGGCCCGGCCTCGCCCGCGGCGCGGATCCCCTGGCACAAGGTCGTACCGCTGTTTCTCGTCGGCTTCGTCGCCGCCGCCGCGCTCGGCAGTCTCGGAGTGATCCCGCACGGGTGGCAGCCTGCGCTGGCCTGGCTCGGTACTTTCCTCATCACCACGGCGCTGGCCGGGATCGGGCTCGCGATGCGGCCTTCCGACGTGCGTGGCGCGGGGCCGAGGCCGCTGCTGCTCGGTGGCGTGTTGTGGATCGCGGTCACCGCGACCAGCCTCGGATTGCAGGCACTGACCGGCACGCTGTAGGAGACGCGCGGGCTTACAACCAGCCCTCGGCGGCCGCGATCCTTTTCGCGCCTGCCGGATCGTGGGCCTCCAGCTTCTCGACCGACGAGGCCAGCAGATCGCGGACAACCCCTCGGGAGAGCCGCAGCCGCTTGGCCATGGCTCGGGGCGACGTTCCCTCCGCGACGTGCCTGAGCACCTCGATCTCGTGGCGGGTCAGCGGATTGGGGTCGACGCTCACCGTCGAATAGGCCACCCGGTGACCCACCACCTTGCGACCGGCCGCGGCCGCGCGGATCGCCTCGGCGAGTTCCCTTCCCCGCGCGTCACGCGGCAGGAAACCGCTGACGTGATCGCAGGCCTCGCGCCCCAGATTCGCGGGCCTTCCGTCCGTGGTGAGAATCAGCGTGCGGCACTGGGGAAGCGCGCGGTGCAGCCTCACCGCCAATGGCAACCCGGCGAGACCGGGCATGGTGATGTCGATGACGGCGACGTCGGGGCGGTGGGTCCTCGCGGAGGCCAGCACCTCGGTGGCGGCGCCGTCGATCACCGAGGCCACCACGTCGATGTCGGTCTCCGGCTCCAGCGAGCCCGCGAGGCTGTCTCCCCGCACCAGGATGTCCTCGGCAAGCATTACGCGAATCACCTCGGCTCCCTTCTCCCGGGAGCCCAAGCGTAAGCGGCGAACGGGCACCTCGCTCGCGATGCGGGCCCGGATGGGGATCGCCGGGTCAGGAACGCAGGCGCCCCGAGATGTCCCCGGGAGCGCAGGGCGCACCGAACAGGTCACCCGTCGCCGTGTCGGCTCCGGCGTCCCGCCACCAGGTCGCCTGCCGGGCGGTACTGACGCCGTCGACGGCGACACTCGCGCCCGCCTTCTGGGCCAGCGGAACGAGAGCGCGCACACCTGTCGAGTCGTCGCCGGTGACGCGTTCGACGAACGGCTTTCCGACGCGCAGGCTCCGCACCGGAAGGTCCTGCGCCGCGGCGATGTCGGCGGGCCCGAGGTCGCCGCTGTCGATTCCGGTGCGGATCCCGGCGCCTGCCAGTGCCGTCAGGTTCGCGACCGCATCGTGCAGTTGTAGCGAGCCGGCGGGGAAGCCAACGGTGAGCAGGCGGGCGGCGAGCTCCGATTCCGCGATGAGCCGCCGCATACTGGCGACGAGGCCGGAGTCGAGTGCCTGGTGCGTGGTGAGCCCGATCGTCAGCGCGAGTTCCTTCTCGTCGCTCTGCTGCCACCACACGACCTGCCGCATCGCGATGCGCCACACCGCCTCGCCGAGCGGGAGGATGAAGCCGGTCCGCTCGGCGAACTCCGCGCACCGATCGTGCCCGATCACGCCGAGCCGTGGATGCGCCCACGACAGCCGTACCTCGACCGCGACGGTCCGGAAGTCGGTCAATCGCACCGACGGCTGGTACAGCACGGACAGCTGGCCGTTTTCCCATGCTCCCGGGAGTCCCGCCGCGAGTGCGTGTTTCTCCTTGACCGGTGTGTCCCTGTCCCGGTCGGCGACCGCCCACTGGCCCCTGCCCCGGGATTTGGCCCTGCGCAGGGCCAGCCCCGCGTCGCGGAGCACGACATCGGGACCGGCCGATGGTGCGCGGGTACCGGCCACGCCCGCGCTGACCGAGACGGCGACGCCGTGGTCACCGACGAAGAGCGGTTCGGCCAGTTCTCCGCGCACCTGCGCCAGCGCCGCGCCGGGATCAGGTGGCGTAGCGGCGTTCTCGATCACGACGGCGAATTCGTCGGCCTCAAGCCGGGCGACCATGGTTCTCTCGCCCGCGAACACGTTCTCCAGCCGCCCGGCGACGTGCGTGAGGATCCGTTCGGCGGCCGTGCCGCCGAGCCCGGTGCGGACAAGACCGAACCCGTCGATGTCGAGCAGGAACACCGTGACCCCGTGATCGGCACCGCGCAGCAGGCCTTCGAGGTGGGTGGTGAAGTACTGCCGGTTGGGCAGCCCGGTCAGTGGATCGTGCAGGGCCTGCCGGTGCAGTTCGTTGCGTAGCAGGGTGAGTTCGGTTCCGTCCTCGATGACCGCGTCGAACGTCAGTGCCCGGTTGTCCGCGTCGCGCAGCACGGAGACCGTCAGCGAGATGCTCGCGGTGTCGCCTTCCCCGCGCAGCAGGCGGTGCGGCTTGGTGATGCGCCGACGAGGGCCGAGCATCAGTTCTTCGAGGTCCTCGCGCAACTCCTTGAGTGAGTCAGGATGCGTGATGTCGGCGAGGCGGAGCCGGGAAAGCTGAGCGGGGGAGTACTCCAGTATCGCGCACGCGGCGTCGTTGCCGTCCACGATCCGCTCGTCGAGCCCGATGCTCAGTATTCCGCTCGACGACGAGCTCGCGATCTCGTGGAAGCGGGCTTCGCTCCGTTCGAGATTGCCTTTCGCGTCGCGTACCGCTTTGAGCAGCGTGCGCTGCATGTGGTCCTGCTGCGCGAGCATCGTGCGCAGGCTCGCGGCGACGAAACCACAAGCCAGCTCTCCGAGCGCGAGCGTGATCCGTTGCGCGAACCGGTCGGCGGGCTGGAATCGGGACAGTTCGGGCAATCCTTTGCCGAGCACGTCCATCGTGCAGCGCAATCCCGGTTCGCCGACGTAGCCGAGATCGACGATGCGCTCGCCGACCGAGGTCGCGGCCCGCGTATTCGCCGGTTCCTTTTCGATTGCGGCGCACAATTCGGTGAGCAGCGTGCGGAGCTGGTCGCCGAAAACCTCGCCGTCCAAGGACACGACGACGATCCCGCTGAGGAAGTAGGCCCATTTCCGGGCCAGCTTCGTCTCGTCGCGGGAGTGATCCGGATATTCGGCTTCGCCTGCCCGATCGTCGTCTGGGTTCGGCATTCACATGACCCTGGTGAGTAGGAATCGATCGGCGGAATCTTACCCACACGGTGTTCGTCGCCGCTCACCTGACGGGGTGAAAAAAGAGTTCCGGGATTTCCCAATCGTTCGGCCAACGAGCGACACGTTTGTGCGAGTGCGTCAGAATCATGTGGCCGGTGTGGTTTCGTCAGGGTTTTCGGCCGACGCCGCCGTAGACCAGCATGTTCATGCCGGGTTTCTCGGATATGTCGGCAGGGCCGCGTGGCCGCCATTCCCCGCAGCCCACGAGTCCCGGTTCGACGAGTTCGAATCCCGCGAACAATGCGGCGATTTCGGCATGACTGCGAGCGTTGACCTGATCGAAGCTTTTGCTCTTTTTGATGACCTCGGCCGCCTCGGCGAGATTGTCGCCCTGATGGTCGGCCGACACGTGCGTCATCGCGAGGTGGGAACCGGGGGCGAGCGGTTCGAGATAGCGTTTCATGAGGCCTGATGGATCCGACTCGTCGGGAATCCAGTGCAGCATCAGCAACATCAGCAGGCCGACCGGTTCGCCGAGATCGAGCAGGTTCCGCGCCTCAGGGCTGGCGAAAATGGCCTCGGGGTCGCGCATGTCGGCCTGGAGGACGGCGGCCCCTTCGTTTCCGGTGAGGATCAGTTCGCTGTGCGCGACGGCGACCGGGTCGCGGTCGACGTAGAGCACCCTGCAACCCGGGTCGCGTTCCTGCGCGACCTCGTGCACGTTGGCGACGGTCGGGATTCCCGAGCCGATATCGAGGAATTGCCGGATTCCGCTGTCCATCATGAATCGCACGGACCTGGCGAGAAATGCCCTGTTGATGCGGGCGGCGTGCCGCAATCCCGGCATGACCGTCTCGATCTTGTCGCCGATCTCCCTGTCGACGGCGAAATTGTGACCACCACCGAGAAGGTAGTCGTAGGTGCGGGCCATGCTGGGCACGGAGATGTCGACTCCGTCGGGAATCCAGGCGCGATCTTCGGTCACGGGAAACACCTCTTCGTCGGCGAAGGGGACGAGCTTAGCGGTGCCGCCTCCCGCGATGGGGCGGGCGGTGGAACGCCTTGGATCCCACCCGAACGGCCTACTGTGTACTTCCGCCGTACGGGCCTATTCTTGTCGTCCCATTCGGCGTCGAACGGAGTAGAGAATGCCCGCTCCGGTGGCGCCTGGCCGCTGGCCTTTGCTGGGACACACTCCGGCGATGCTGCGCCGCCGGTTCGCGTTCACCTCGGCTTTGCGCCGCCACGGCGACATCGTGACGATCTTGCTCGGGCCCATGCGAGTGCACGTCGTCACCAGTCCTTCGCTGACGCACGAGGTACTCGTCGGAAAAGGCGGCAGTTTCCGCAAGGGGGCCATGTTCGACAAGTTCACGCCCTATCTGGGAAACGGCCTGCTGCTGTCGAACGGGGAATTCCATCGGCGCCAGCGCAGGCTGATCCAGCCGGCGTTCCATCGCGACCGGATCGCGCGCTACGCGGAGACGATGGTGGCGGCGGCGACCGGGCTGAGGGATTCGTGGTGCGGGGGCGAGGTTCGCGTCGTCGAGGAGGACATGCAGGCCCTCGCGGTCACGATCGTCGGTGAGGCACTGTTCTCCACCGAGATCGGAAAGCGGGCCGTTGCCGAGGCACGCAGGTCGATCTTCCTGGTGATCCAGCAGGGGATGGTGAGGGCGCTTTCGCCGCGAATCGTGGAGCGGCTTCCGTTGCGTGCCAACAGGGAATTCGATCAAGCGATCGCGCGCATGCACGCGATCGGCATGGAGGTCATCGCGGCCTCGCGGGAAGGCGGGGCGGATCACGGTGACGTGCTGTCGATGCTGTTGCTCGCGCAGCACGAGGACACCGGCGCCGGGATGACCGATCAGCAGGTCTACGACGAGGTGCTCACCCTGCTCACCGCGGGAATCGAGACGACGGCGCTCGCGCTGGCCTGGGTTTTTCACGAGATCGCCGCGCATCCCGACGTGGAGAGGAAACTGCACGAGGAATTGGACGAGGTGCTTGCCGGTGAGCCGGTGACGTTCGCCGACATTCCGAGGCTGACCTACACCGCGCGGATCGTGGACGAGGTGCTGCGCATGTACCCGGTCTGGATTCTCATGCGCCGCGCCCTGACCGACGTCGAACTCGGGGGCGTGCGCATTCCGGAAGGCGCTGAGGTTATCGTGAGTCCCCACGCGCTGCATTTCGATCCGGATTCCTACGAGGACCCGGATCGTTTCGACCCCGACCGATGGTCGCCCGCTCGCGCGAAGGACATTCCCAGAGGAGCGTTCATTCCGTTCGGGGCTGGAACCCGGCAATGCATGGGCAACGTTTTCGCGAGAACCGAAATCATCATCACGCTGGCAACCGTTGCCGCGAAATTGCGGCTGGTACCCGTCGCGGGCAAACCGGTGAAAGTGAAATTCACGTCCGCCGCCTACCCGGACGGGCTGCTGATGACGGTGACGCCGCGAACGCCCCGCGATCATTGAGAAAATGTGGAGGTAGTTTCGTGCGTAGCCGTTTTCGCCGGCTTTGCGCCGTTATCGGTGCCGCGCTCGGCCTGACGCTGGTCGTCGCGCCCGCCCCTTCGGGGGCGGCGGACGCGTCCGGGGTGACGTGTGAGGACCTGCGGGTCCCCGTGACGCTGGCCGGCACGGCGCAGTCCATGTACGGCAGGTTGTGTGTTCCCGAGGGCGCCACGCAGGTCCAGGTGCTCATCCCCGGCGGCACCTACAACAGTTCGTACTGGGACATCGGATACGAACCGTCGCTTCGGTCCTACCGGCTCGCGATGAACGAGGCCGGATTCGCGACGCTCGCGATCGACCGGCTGGGAACGGGACGCAGTTCCAAGCCGCTCGGCGCGCTGGTGACCGCTTCGGCCCAGGCCGGCGCCGTTCACCAGGTGATACAGACGCTGCGGCCGCGATTCGCCGAGGTCGTCGTCGGCGGTCATTCGATCGGCGCGGCGATGGCGATGATCGAGGCGGGCAACTATCACGACGTCGACGGCGTCGTCGTCACCGACATGACTCACCGGATGAACTATCTGACGGTGATCCCCGTGCTGGCCAACATGATTCCCGCTCCCCTCGATCCGGTTCTCCGGAGCAGGGGTCTCGATCTCGGCTACCTGACGACGGCACCGGGCACCCGGTACGACGCGTTCCACACGCCGGGGCCTCGTGACGACGGTGCGATCGCCTACGACGAGTCCACGAAGGACGTTTTCACCGCGACCGAGGCCGTCGACACGATCCTGATGACCAATGTGGTCATTCCGGCGACGAAGCGGATCGACGTGCCGGTGCTGCTCGTCGTCGGCGCGGGTGACGAGCACTTCTGTGGTGAGCCGCTCGGCAGCGACTGTTCCTCCGCCGAGGCGCTTCGGGCGTCGGAGGCGCCGTTCTTCTCGCCGGAGGCGAGGCTGGAGACCTATCTGCTCGACGGCTACGGGCACGCCATCAACTACGCGCCTCATGCGAGGGAGTACTTCTCCGTTGTCGCCGGGTGGGCGGGCCGCCTCTGAACCCACGCCAGGCCACTCTGAGTGGTTCTTCTGTCCGGAATCTCTGTTAAGTCCGCTCGTTTTGTCGGCCGAATGACCGACACGGTCCTCCTTGTGCCCTGGATAGCGTCGCTGTCAGTAAAGGGGAGTGGCGTCTCCGGTGACGGTGAGGCGAGACGTGAGAGGACGAAGGTGGACCGGGTTTCCGTTGGCATTCTTGGTGATCTCGATGTGCGGGTCGGGGACGAACAGGTGCCGATTCCCAGAGGGAGACTCCACCTGCTGCTCGCCGCGCTCGCCTTGCGTGCCGGTCAGTTCGTCAGCACCGAGGAACTGATCGACCATGTGTGGGGTGAGGACGTCCCGGCGGGCGCGAGGACGACGCTGCGTGCCTACATCAAGCGGCTGCGCGCCCGGCTGCGTGAGGCATGCGCGGCAGCGGGTGACGAGGACGGCGCGGCACGGCTCATCGAGGCCCGGCCCGGCGGATACCTGCTCGCCGTCGGTGAGCCAGGCACCGACCTGCACCGCTTCCGGGCGCTGTGGTCGCGTGCGGCCGGGGGAGGGGCAGACGAGCTGGCCGCGCTCGACGAGGCGTTGGCGCTGTGGCGGGGAAAGCCCCTCGCGGGACTGCAGCCCCTGCCCTGGGTGACCGAGACGGCGTCCGGCCTGACCGAGGAGTGGCTGCGGGTCGTCGAACGCCGTGCCGACCTGCTCATCGAGCGCGGCGGCAAGGCCGCCTTCGACGCGGTGGCCGTCGAGCTGAGGGCACTGCTGCCGGAGTATCCGTTCAGGGAAAGCCTGTGGCGGCGGCACATCCTGGCCCTGCACCTCGGTGGCCGGAGCGCGGAGGCGCTGCTCAGGTACGACGAGGTGCGCAGGATGCTGGCCGACCAGCTCGGCGTCGAACCCTCGGCCCCGTTGCGCGCGCTGTACCACCGCATTCTCGCCGCGGACGACGGCGAAGACGGCGGCGACGGCGGCGAGTCCGCCACCTCTCGGCCCGAGCAACAGCCCGAGCAAGCAAACAAGACCGGGAGTGACGACGGCGCGGCCCCTCCCGGGCTCGTGGGCAGGCGGCGCGCTCTGGCCGCACTGGACGCGTTGCTCGACTCGCGGCACCGGCCGGGGATCGTCGTGGTCGATGGGCCCGCCGGCGTCGGGAAAACCGCGCTCGCCACGCATTGGGCCGCCGCGGCGGCCGGGAGATTTCCCGGCGGGCTGCTGCGCGTCAATCTGCGGGGATTTCATTCGAGGCCACCGCTCGGGGCGCGGGAGGCACTGGCGAAGCTCCTGCAGGGCGCCGGGGTCGGCGAAGCGGAGCTGCCGAGGAGCCTTTCCGGGCGCTCGGCCCTTTTCGCCGAACTCACGGCGGCGCGGCCTGCGCTGGTGCTCCTCGACAACGCCCACGACGCCGAGCAGGTCAGGCACCTGCTGCCAGCGAAGGGCAGCCTCGCGGTGATCACGAGCCAGCGCCAGCTCAGGGGACTGGTGGCAAGGGATGGTGCGAGCAGGCTGACCCTCGGCAGGCTCGACCAGGCGGAAGGAGTCCGCCTCGTCACCGAGCTCGGCGGTGCGGGGGTCGCCGGTGCGCGCGGCGAGGACATCGAGGAACTCGTCGAATTGTGCGGAGGTCTGCCGCTGGCGCTGCGGATCGCGGTCGAGCAGCTTTCCAGGGTTCCGGCACTGACGCCGGCGGGGCTGGCAGGGGAACTGCGGGACGAGCGGAGCAGGCTGGTGCTGCTGGAGACCGGCGACGACGACTCGGCGAGTGTGCGCAGGACGCTCGGCAGGGCCCACCAGCATCTCGGTCCGGGGGAGGCGACGTTGCTGGGCAAACTCGCCCAGCACGCGGACACCGAGTTCGGCGTCGACGACGCGGCGACCATGCTCGCGGTGGGGCAGGGCAAGGCACACACGTTGCTGAACGGCCTCGTCTCGCTCAACCTCGTCGAGCAGCTGAGCCTGCGCCGCTACCGGTTGCCCTGCCTGCAACGCGCCGTCGCCACCGAACTGCTGCCGAGGCCGAGGGCGCTCAACGCCGTGCGATGAGCCGGAAGCCCGGTGCTACAGGTCGTCGACCTGGACGAGACCGTCCTGGATGGCGCGCGCGACGAGCGCCGCTTTGCTCCTGGCGGGCCTGCCGGCGTTGGCGTACTTGAGCCGGACCCGGTCGAGGTAGGTGGTGACGGTCTTGGCGGAGATGTTGAGACGCTGCGCGACGAGGTCCCGTGATTCGCACTGGAACCACTCGACGAGCACCTCCTCCTCCCTTGCCGAGAGCTGCGGGCGGTCCGAGCGGGTGTTGGCGCTGAGCGCCCCGGCCAGCGCTGGCGGCGTGTACGGCCGGTCCTCGCCCGCGGCGATGGTGGCCGCGACGAGGTGGTCGGCGCCTTCGGTCTTGGTGAGGTAGGTGAAGGCGCCGATGTCGAGGCAGGTGAGCGCGGCCTGCTCGTCGTCGCGCATCGTGTACACGATGACTCTGCGGCCAGCGTCGACAAGCCTGCGCAGGTCGCCGTATGCCGGGACGCCTCTGCTGGACAACTGCAGGTCGAACACCACGACGTCGGCCGTGTCACCCGGCGGCAGCCAGGCCGCCTTCGCGGTCGCTCCGGCGGCGACCACCCTGATCGGCCGTGGCGCCGAGGCATACCAGTGCTCGACGCCGACGACGATGGCGGGATGGTCGTCGACCACCGTCACCGTTATCTCGTCCGCGGCCATCGCGCCTCCACCCACAACTTCCCGTCCTTGTTCGTGGCTTTGACCTCGACGTGCTCGGCGGGTGCGAGTGTCTCGGCCGCGTCGCCCGGCGCGTCGGCGACGACACTCACCCTCACCGTGCTACTGGTCCGGACCACTGTGGCACGTGCGGCCGACCCCGCGGCGGTCAGCACCGCGGAGGCGACGCCGACCAGTTCGTGCCGTGCCGGTTTCGGTACCTCCCTCACCGCGCCCCGCACCGCGAGGTGCACCGAGACGCCGTGCCGTTCGGCCACGTCGATGCCCGCCCTCAGTTCGTGCACGAGCCGGTCGGCCACGTCGTCGCTTTCCGCGAAGAGCTGCCGCATCCGCGCGGCCTCGATGGCGCACGCGCGCCGGGTGCCGGGATCATCGGGATGGCGCGTTCCGTCCGCGAGGCCGCGCAGCAGCGGAACCGTCGTGCTCGCGAGCGTCGCGTAGCGAGCCTGGTAGTCCCTGTGCGTGTAGTCGGCGACGGCTTCCTCCGTGCGCAGCCGCTCCTCCTGCGCGGCGGCGTCGGCCGCGACAACGGCCGTCTTGCGCAGCAGATGGGTAGTGAGGCCGACGGCGAACTGGAACCCGCACACCGACACGGCGGCCATCGCCATGGCGGCCAGCGCCGCGCTGTGCGGGACGCCTTTCAGCACCACCTCGCCCGCGCTGATCAGCACGTGCAGTACGAGGAAGGCGCCCATCGCCCTCAGCGGAAGGTCGAACAGCAACGCGAGCCCGTACCAGCCGATGAGCCCGAACGACCAGTCCGGCGCGGAGATCAGCCAGTCCGAGGGAATCGCGACCGAGGCGAGGACACCGGCGAGCAGGCAGGTCACGGCCAGCGAGATATTGCGCTTCCCGCACACCTTCTTGTCGGCCGCGATCACGTAGATCGCGGCCAGCGCGACCCCGGTCAGCATCCCGAAGGCCACGAGCTCCGGCCACCACGGCCGGTGCGTCTCGCTGTTGGCGATGAGCCTCGGCAGGCACATGACGAACTGAACGGTGAGCGCGACGAACAGGATCGCGATCCGGGTTCCCCTCAGCAGCCGGTCGCGGGTGCGCTCGGCGACTCCCGGCTCGGAGTGCGGGACCTTCCACCCGGTGCCGGTGGTGCCGTCAGTGTCGTTGGTGCCGGGGGCAGGCAGGGTGGCCGGCTCAGCCATGCCAGCTCCATCGGACGGTCGTGCCCTCGCCGGGCGCGGATTCGATCTCGGCGGTCCCGCCCGCCGCCGCCATCCTGTCGACGATGGAACCGGCTAGGCCTCGCCGGTGCTCGGGAACGCGTGCCGGATCGAAACCCCGGCCCTTGTCTGAAAGTTCGATCACGACCCCACCGCCGTCGCCTCTCGTGAGGGCCAGGGTCGCCGTGCCGACGGAGGCATGTCTGGCGACGTTGCTGATCGCCTCGGCGACCCCGTGCGCGATGGCGAGACCGGGGGTCGCGGGTACCGGAAGCGCGGCGGGCAGGTCGCGCTCGACCGAAAGCGCGGGATGCTCGACCGCGTCGGCCAGCAGCGCGACCAGATCGACCTCCGCGCCGGGGCTGCCGAGCGCCGCCGGTCCCCGCTCCGCCGGTGCCGAGGTCAGCGCGGTGAGGATGGCGACGTCCTTGCCCGCGCGTTCGGGCAGCCACGCGCGGGTTCGCTCGTTCGTACCGGCGACCCCGAGCGACACCATGAGCAGGGTCGCGCTCGCGGTGTCGTGCAGCGTCGCCAGGTACTCCCGTTCGGCCGCCCTGCGCGCGGCGGCGACACTGGCGGCTCTGCGCTGCTCGGCCGCGCGTGCGATGCTGCGGTCCGCCGCCCGCGCGCGTGCCCTGATGAGGACGTAGGCCAGGCGCGACAGTCCTGTCTCGGCGAGCAGCCGGACGCCGAGCAGCAGGTCCGGCTTCTCGGAGGACAGCACCGTTCCGGCGGTGTAGGCGACGGCGGCGGTGACCGAGACCAGCAGCGCGAGCCATGGCCTGCTCGGCAGTTCGTACTGGATGCCGATGGCGGTGATGGAGGCGATCGCGAACGCCCAGCCGTTGAAGGAATCGGGCCCTGTCCAGTCCTGGGTGAGCCCGGCAACCAGCACGACGAGCGTGGCCGCGGCGGCGATGACCGGCGCGGGCGGGCGCCTGCGGAGCCAGAGCAGGCTGAGCCCGCACCAGACCAGCGCCAGCGCGCCGACCGCGGCCGCGGCGGGGAGGTACGGCTCGGGGGTGACCATGATCCCGATTCCGGCGCACGGCACGACGACCAGCACCCTGACCCACACCGCGTAACGCTGGAACGCCCTGTTGAGACTGTGCTCGGTCGAGCGGATGTCACCGCGCCGGGGCGCCGCAACTGCGGTTGTCACGGCTGTCCTCCATTCACGGCGCGGCGGTCGGTGGCCTCCGCACCGAATCCCCGTTCGCGGCAACGAGATGCGGCGAGGGCGGCACGGCCAATGGGCGGGGCAGGCGTTTCCCGGTGCCGCGTTCGCGGGCCGTGGCTGCCTGGAAGTGCGGGGCCGCAGCGAGGTTACCCGATCGTGATGAGAGCCCGATGGGGGTACTGGCAACCCCGTGCCGTGCCGGTCCGGCTACCCGGCCCGGTGGCCCGTGACCTCGGTGAACGCCTTCGCTTGCCAGGTCCTACGCGGTGTTGTGCCGCCCGATGATCATCGTGCCGTCCTCGGCGATCTCCTCGTCGGTCAGCAGTGCCCGCTCAAGCGCCTCGGTGACGGCAACCGGATCCGCGCCGTCGGCGACGATCACCAATTCCTGCGCCCTGTCCCCGAAAACCGGGTGCCAGCGCAGCGAAGCGAGCGTCCTGCGCTCAGCGGAAACCTCCGTCCACGCCGGTCCTTCCGGTGAGTCGAGCCAGGCACCCGCGTGTCCCACCCCGAGCGTGCCTCCCGCCGACTCGATCCACAGCGCGACGTCCGGTCGTCCCGCGACCCACGCCCTGCCCCTTGCGCGCACGACGCCGTCGAGCAGCGACTCGAGCGCGTCGTGGAGCCGATGCGGATGAAAGGGGCGGGCGGAGGCGAACGGGACGATCGTGACGCCGCAATCGGTGTGCAGGGGCGGAGCTCCCCGGAGCAACGCCGCGTGCGGGTCGCGGGGTCTGCCCCTGTGCGCCTCGCCGGAGACGAAGCCCGCGAGTGACGCGGGGTCGGCGGCCGGAAGGCCGAGGATCGCGGCGAGCGGGGCGACCCTCTCCAGCACGGCGCCGGTCTTGGCCGCCGACCGCGCGTCCGCCGCGTCGCCGGTGACGGCGAGCACATCGGCGAACTCGGCTTGAGCCAGCGCGACCCCGGCGACGGTGCGGTCGTCGTCTTCGGAGGCGCCCAGCCCTCGGTCGGCCATGGTGTCCTCGCCGGTGACGTCGGTCAGCCAGGTCGCGATGTCGATGACCGTGACGACGGCCTCCACCTCGACGCCGGTGCTCATCGGATGCTCGCCCGGAACCTCGCCGAGTGCCTCGCACACCGGCTCCGGCTCCATCGCCTCGTCGAGCCGGACGACGATCCTGGCGATGTCCGGCCTCCCCGCGAGCTCGCGCACAAGTGGCAGCAGGTCTTCGCGAAGTGCCCGCGATGCGCACCCGTGGGTGACCGCCACCGTGGTGAGTGCCTCTCTCGGGCCGCATCGCAGGCGCCGTAACACGAATCCGGCGGCGATGTTGCGCAGGTCGTGGTGTACGACGGCGGTGTGCCGATCGGCGGCATGGAACCGGTCGGCCAGGAGCAGGGCCGCTTCCGAGGCGAGTCCGCTGATGAGAACGAGGGGTACGCGGGGCTTGACGGTCACCCCCGGCATCTTAATTGAAAACGATAATCAATAACAACGTGCTGTCGGGGAGACCGCCCGCTCGCGGGGCTCGCGACGGTGGTCGCCCCGGGTGCCCGGTTCCTCCGAGGCCCTGCCGGTGCGGAGAAAGTCGGCGCCCAGTCGCAGCGGGCCGCGGCCGAGCAGGTCCTCCAGCGCGGTGACGAGCTGATCGACGTGCTTGTGCTCGATGCCGAGCGGTGGTTGCAGGCGAAGGACGTTGCGGTTGTAGTCGGTGAATCCGACCAGCACCGAGTGCTCCGACTTGAGCAGGCTGCCGACGGCGACGGCGAGACCGCCGGGAAGCGCCCTGTCCATCGCCCCCGCGAGCGGTCCCAGCCCGCGCAGACCGGCCCTGGCCGCCCCGGTGAACTCCAGTCCGATCATCAGGCCCCTTCCCCTGACGCCGGCGATGAGACCGGGATGGCGCCGCGCGAGCGACTCCAGTTCGCCGGTCAGATAGCCGCCGATGATCCGGGCGTTGTCGATCAGTCCCTCGTCGTAGAGCACGTTGAGGGCGGTGATCGCGGTGGCGCAGGCCTCGCCGGTGCCGGCGAAGGTGCCGGGAGTGTGCTGCAGCGCGGCGCTTCCCCTGTGCGCTCGCCTCGCCACCGCCCTCGTGCAGATGGTCGCCGCGATCGCCGCTTTGCCCCCGCCGAGCGCCTTCGCGAGGGTGACGATGTCGGGAGCGACGTCCTCGTGTTCGAAGGCGAAGAACCTGCCGGTCCGCCCGCAGCCCGACTGAACCTCGTCGGCGATCCAGAGGACGTCGTGTTTGTCGCACAACTGCCTGACGGCGGCGAGATATCCGGGAGGCGGGACCACGATTCCCGCTCCGCCCTGGATGGGTTCGAGTATCAGCGTTCCGATGCTCCGGTCCCTGCGGAGCAGATCGGCGAGCGCGGCGACATCTCCGAAGGGCACCCTGACGCCGCCCGGCGGCAATCGCACCGTCGCCCTGCACAGCGGCGAGTCCGTGACCGACAACGCGCCACGGGTCTTGCCGTGGAACGAGTTCGTCGCGTAGGCGACACTCCTGCGCCTTCGCCCCTGTGCGTGCTGCGCGAGCCGCAGCGCGTTCTCCACCGCCTCGCTGCCCGTGCTGCACGACGCTCAGCTCGCCCGGCGCGATGGTGGCCAGGTTGCCAGCCAGCGCGGCCGCGTACTGGGAGGGAAACAGCATCGCCTGCTCGTGCCTCGACTCCTCGGCGAACCGCCTGCGGGCCGCGACGACACGTGGATGGTTGTGCCCGAGCGACATCGCGCCGAATCCGCCATGGAAGTCGAGGATGCGGTGCCCGTGCTGGTCGAGTAGGTAGGGGCCTTCGGCTCCGCTGACGAGGGTCCGGTCGAAGCCGAGCCGCCGCATCAGCTTGAGCGCTCCCGCGTTGAGGTGCCGCCGCGACAGCGTCGCGACGGTGCCCGCCCGCATCGCGTGCGCGTCCTCCACGGTCAGCAGCCGCGTCGCGGTGGTGCGCTCAGCCATGTGACCCTCCGGTACTCGTCGGTGTTTCGTCGGTACTCGTGGCCGGGGACCGTTTGAGAAAGCCGGCGCGGGCACATGAATCGGCGACGTCGCACCGCGCCACCTCGCAGCGTAACCACAAGCCGGAATTCCGCTTGCCGGGCGAGTTCGGGGTTCACGCGGATGTGTGACGACGCCCTCGCGATCTTGTGGTCCACTGTAGACCGTCCAATCGCGAGGGCATCGCGGGTGGGATTCCGCTCAGCCGGTGCCCTGCAGTTCCCGCAGCAGGGCGATTTCGGCGGGTTCCGGTTCCGGGAGCGCGCCGAGGTCGTCGGCGACCAGCAGGCCGAAACCGGTGGCCTTCTCGACCTCGGCGAGACTGACACCTGGCTGGAGGGCGCGCACCCGCATCTGTTTCGTCCGTTCGTGGAAGTCGAGTACCGCGAGATCGGTGATCACGGTGCTGATTCCGCCGAACCCGAGACCGGCGGCGGCCCTTGCGCAGCCTCCGCCGAGGAAACCCGGCGTGGTCACGTAGTCGACCTTCTCGACGAACCTGCGCCGTTCGTGCCGCGTCACCACAAAAGTCTCCGTGCACAGCGACGCGATGTCGTTGGCCCCGCCGGTGCCGGGCAGGCGCACGGAGGGGGCGGCCCGGTCGCCGATGACACTGCTGTTGACATTGCCGTACTGGTCGATCTGTGCGCAGCCGAGGAATCCGTAGTCGAAGAATCCACGCTGCGCGGCAAGGAACACGTCGGTGATACCGGTGAGCTGGTCGACGTCGACGGCGGCGCGCATCTCGTTGGTGGAATCGGGAAGCTGCCCCGCTCGCAGCCGCAACCCGACGATGCCACCTTCGAGCACGATCGTGAGATCCGGTGCCTGCCTGCGTTTCGCCAGCGCGCAGGCCACCGTCGGGACGCCGATGCCGGCGAAGACGACCCTGTTGTCGGCGAGCAACCTGCTCGCCGTGATGGTCATGAGCTCGTCGGGAGTGATCATCGCGGCATCAGCTCCCTTGCCCTCGCGCGCAGCGAGGTGCGCCGTTGCTCGTCGACGCTCGCGACGAAACCACCGAATTCGTCGTGCGCGAGCACGTGTTCGGCGACGTAGTGCCTCGCCCCCTCGCAGGCGAGCTCTCCCGCGCTCGCACCGCCCTCGCCGCGCACGGCTCGCATGTACTCGGCGACGTGATCCGAGTCGGCCTCGTACTCGCCGTAGCATTCGTGCGGGTAGCAGCCGAACGGTTCGTGAACCACGGCGTCGACCGCGAAATGCGGGATGAGTGTCTCCCTCGGGGACCGTCGCAGCTCCTCGGGTTCCACGATCCGCTCCGCGCTGAGCACGACCCTGCGGGCGGCGTGAACCATGTCGACGTCGAGGAAGGGATAGCCGTCGATCTGCGCGTTGCCGTACCGGTCGGCTCTGTGGACGTGCACCAGCGTGACGTCGGGATGCAGCGCGGGAACCGCCAGCAGCGTGGTCCCGGTGTAGGGGCATTCGACGGTGCGCGCGCCGGTGTCGGCGGCGAGGTCGGAGCCGAGCATCGTGTGGGTGGGCAGGAAAGGCACGCCCATCGCACCGGCGCGGTAGCGCATCGCCATCGCGAGGTGGCTCCACTCCTGATACTCGGCGAGCCCCTGTTCGACGTGGTGGCGCACGACCCTTGCCAGTCCCCAGCCGTGGCCGATCCCGACCCAGCTCGTCATGAGCGTGCTCGCCGTTCCCGTCACCAGCAGCAGCTCCGCCTCGAAACAGGACAGCGGGCGGGACACCGTGAGCCCCGTCGCCTTGCCGCGCAGCAGCGCGAACACGAGCGCCATCGGAGTGCGGGAGTAGTTGGTGCCCCCGATCGCCACGTGATCGCCGTCGGAGACCAGTTCGACCGCGGTCGCGGCGCTGACCACCTTGTCCCGCAACGGTCTCCGGTGGGCTTCGAGATCCGCGCGTGCCGCGTTCACCTTGCCGCTCCCTCGGTCACCGACGAGCCGATGCCGCCGGGCAGCAGCGGAAGGACCTCGGCCGCGACGCGCTCGACCTGCTCGGGCAGGTAGCGGTGCGGCACGAGCGCGATGTGCTGGACCCCGGCCTCGATGTGCTCGGCGAGTTGCTCGGCGCACTGCGCGGGCGTTCCCCTGATGGCGCTCTCCGGGGTGGCGTCACTCCATTCCGGATTGTCGAAGTACTCGGCGAGGAAGGGGCCGACCTTGCGATCGGCCTCCTCGAAGGAGGAATCGACGCAGATCGGCAACTGGGCGACGTTGGTCAGCTCCGCGGGATCCCGGCCCGCGTCGGCGGCGTGCTCGGCGATCCGCTTCCACGAGCGGGCGAACGCGTCGGCCCGGTAGAAGTAGGTGAGCCAGCCGTCCCCCATCGTCGCCACCCTGCGCAGCACTCTGTCGACGTAGCCGCCGATGAGCACCTTCGGGCGGGCGTAGGGCCGGGGCAGCATGCGCACCCTGCGGAAGCTCAGCTCGTCCCATTCCCCGGTGACCTCGTCGTCGTTCCACAGTCGGTAGCACAGGTCGAGATTGCGCTCGAAACGTTTTCCCCTCGACCGGAACGGGGAACCGGTCGCGGCGAATTCCCTTTCGTACCAGCCCGCCGCGACGCCGAGGGTGAGCCTGCCGCCCGAGGCGGCCTGGAGAGTAGCCGCGGTTTTGGCCAGCAGGGCCGGATCCCTGATGGGAAGGACGAGCACCCCGGTTCCCAGTTCGATGTCCGAGGTGTGCGCGGCGAGCGTCGTGAGCACCGACAGTGCCTCGAAACAAGGGAAAGGTTGTTTCGAGCCGAGGAAGAGGTGGTCCCAGGCCCACAGCGACCGGAAGCCGAGCCGTTCGGCCGTGCGCGCGTAGTCGATGAGTCCGGCGAAGTCGGGATTGCCCTCGGCCGAGGTGAAGTTCTCGATCGCGAGGCCGTACGTGACTGTCATGCGAATGCTGCCTCTCGTCGTGCGGGAGATCAGTAGTGCGGTTGAGCAGCCGTGCCGAAATCCGCCCGCGAACCGGTTCGCGGGCGCTCGTCGGTGTGTTGGGTGTGGTTATCCCCGCAGTTCGGAAACGGGGACGATTGAGATTCCGGCCGCGAGGAGCGCGTCCCTTGTCTTGTGCGCGATCGCCACCGCTCCGGGGGTGTCGGAATGCACGAGCAGCGCTTGTGCGGTCACGGGGATCGTCGAACCGTCGACGGCGGGCAGCGTTCCCTCGGTGACCATGCGCACGGCCCTTTGCGCCGCCTCGTCGCCGTCGTCGAGCAGCGCACCCGGCTCGCCACGGGAGAGCAGCAGGCCGTCGCTGGTGTAGGCGCGGTCGACGAAAGCCTCCGCGATGGCACGGATTCCCGCTTCCTCGGCCAGTTTCCATGTCTGCGTGCCCACCTGGGCGAGTACCGGCAGGCTGGGGTCCCACAGCCGGGTCGCCTCGACGATGGCGGCGGCGTGCTCGGCGTTGGTCGCGGCCACGTTGTAGAGCGCGCCGTGCGCCCTGACGTAGGAGACCGTCGTCCCCGCCGCCTTGGCGAAGGCCTCCAGCGCGCCGATCTGGTAGAGCAGGTCGTTGGTGAGGGTGTCGCCGGGCACCGCGAGGTAGCGGCGGCCGAACCCGGCGAGGTCGCGGTAGCTGACCTGCGCGCCGATGGAGACGCCGTTGCGGGCGGCGTGTTCACACGTGCGCCGCATGATGTCCGGGTCGCCCGCGTGGAAGCCGCACGCGACGTTGGCGCCCGACACCGTGTCGAGCAGCGTGGCGTCGTCGGCGATCACCCACTGGCCGAATCCCTCACCGACGTCGGTCGTGAGCGCGACGGTGTGCGGGGTCCGTTCCGGCGTGGTCGTCGTCATGGTTTCCTTTCGTCAGCGGGATTTTCGCCTTGTTCCAACCTAGCCTCCGCCGTCGCGGGTGCCTTCGTCGACAACCGCCAATCCTGGTTGTGGACACCTGCCAACGAGATCACCCCCTCCTCGACATGACGGAGTGGATCTGCAGCGCGACAGCGAGGTCAAGCGCGAGATCGGGATCGCTGCCGAACGGGCCGAGCAGCTTTTCCAGCTTGCCGATCCGGTAGCGCAGCGTGTTGTAGTGCAGATGCAGCGCCCTGGCCGATTCCGCGACATTACCGTGACTGCGCAGGAAGACTCGCAGGGTGTGCACCATGTCCGCGCGCTCGGCTTCGGGAAGGGAGAGCACGGGCGAGAGCAGATCGGTCACGAACGTGTCGAGTTCGGGGCGGGGGAGCTGCCCGAACAGGCGGAATACTCCGAGGTTGTCGATCGCGGCGATTCCGCCGCCGTCCCCGAGCGAAGCGGCCCTGTCGAGCGCGACCCGTGCCTGCCGGTAGAGCTGGGGCAGCGCGGCAGGGCCTTCGCCTTTTCTGCTCACGCCGACGGCGAAGCTCGCGTGCGTCGCGTGCGTGATCGCCGTCCGTAGCTCGTCGGCCGCTTCAAGCACCCGGTCCTCGGCCTCGCCGAGTACCGCGACGAGTTCGCCGTCGAACGCGCCGCACGCCGCGGTGCCGTCGACCCTTCCGGCCGAGGCCGTCCACGCTCGTTCGGCTCGTCGGACCAGGTGCTGCCCTCCGGACGGCGGCCTTGCCAGCACGACCGCGACGGGGCGGGCCACGTCCCAGGAGAAGCGCCGCGCCCAGCCCGCGGCTTCCTCGACCTCGTTCGCGCCGCCGCGCAGCAGTGCGTGCAGCACCGTGGTCGCGAATCGCCGTTGTACCGCGACGATGTCGCGTTCCCTCGTCAACTGCAACGCGGCGACCTGCGCGGCGTGGGCGAGGAGAAAGGGAAGGTGCGGTGCGCCGGTGTCGCCCGCGAACAGCAGGCGTCCCAGCACCCCGCCGCCGTCCTCGACGGGGTGGCTGAGCCAGCCATCGCCCGCACGCGCCGAGGGGGAACCACGCAGCCTCGCGGTGTCGTCGAGCAGGGAGAGCGCGGCCAGTTCGGTCGCGGCGCCGGGTGATCCGGCAAGCAGCAGGCCCGTCTCGTCGCACAGCGCCACCGCCCCGCCGAGTACGTCGGCGAGTTCGGTGACCACGTCGGCGAGGCCCTGTCCCCGAAGGACGACGTCGAGCATGCGCGTGTGCCGCACGTGCAGGCCTTCCGTGCCCTCAGCGTGTCCGCTGACCAGGGCGATGCCCTTGCTCAGCACGTCGCCGAACGCGGTCGTCTCGGGAACGACGAGCAGCGGCATGCCGAGCTCGTCCGCGGTCTCCGCCGCCTGAGTGGGCAGCGAAGGCAGCCACTGGTCGAACTTGACCCCGACGGCGGCGATCCCGGCGCCGTCCAGCTCGCGGAGCAGCGCCGCGATCCCGTCACCGTCGCGGGGCATCGGATAGCCGGTCACGAGCAGGAAGTCGGCCGGCTTCACGAGCTTCACCACGTGCGGCACGCTCATGACGTTGAACCTGGACACCATCCGCTCAAGCCCCCGGTCTCCAGCCACGACCGTTGCGTCGCGGATCACCTCGTTGTCGAGCAGCGTTCGGACGGAAACGGCACTGGTCGAGGTCATCCAGTGAGCCTAGGCCGGTGGGTAAACCCCTTGGCTGGACGCGAAACCCAGGGGCGCGGCACGCGCGGCCACGTCAGCTCACCTGTGCGGCGGCCTCGCGCAGCGCCTCGCGCACCACGGCGATCGCGGGATGCGTCTGGCTTCCCTCGCGGACGACGGTGGAGATGAGCCGTTCGTGCCCCGGCAGCACGATGGGCCACACCGCGCCGATCCGGTTCGCGCCGCCGTGGTCCGTGCAGATCAGCGACGGCAGCAGCGCGGTGGCCGCGCCGGCTCGGGCGAGCGCGAGGTGCACCGACATGTCGCTGGCCTCGTAGCGCACGTCCGGTTCGAACCCGGCGGCGGCGCACAGCGCTTCCGCCCACCTTCTCGCCGCCGTGCCCTCCGGTTCGAGTACCCAGGCGTCGTCGCGGGCCGCAGCCAGGGCCGCGAGCGCGGCCGAAGATCCGGGCGAACCGGCCTCCGGTGCTTCGCGGCCGCCGCGGGCCAGCAGCATCGGGTCGGCGCACAACGGCTCGGCGTGCGATCCGGCCCCTGCCGGGGGCGGCCGGTCCTGGTAGTCCTCGGTGACCACGAGATCGACGTCGTGGGCCAGCAGCGAGGGCAGCGCAACCTCCGGTTCGGCCTGCCGCAGTTCGACCCGCACCAGTTCGTGTGCCTCCAGCGCGCGCAGGGCACGGGGCAGCAAGGTGACCGCTGCGGTCTGGAAGCAGGCGATCGTGACCGTGCCCCTCGGCCGGTCGGCGAAACCGGCCAGGTCGGCCTCCGCTTCCTCCAGCTGGGCGAGCACGGTCCTCGTGTGCCCGACGAGTACACGAGCGGCCTCGGTGAGCCGCACATTGCGGCCCACCCGTTCGAGCAAGGCGACGCCCGCCTCCGCTTCCAGCAGTGAGAGTTGCTGGGACACCCCGGACGGGGCGAGATGCAGCGCGACGGCGACCGCGTTGATCGTGCCTCTGCGGTCGAGTTCGTCCAGCAGCCGCAGGCGGCGCACATCCAGCATGCGCAAACATTAGGTCATTCCGGGGGAGCCGTCCGTGCTCACCAGCACGATCGTCGAGCCGTCGCCGAGGCCGTTCCACTCACCGGCTGGACGGCGGCTCAGCACGTGGCGGGTCCCGGCGAGGGTGGCCGCGCCGCAGGGGCCCGCCGGCACACCGAGCGCCCCGAGGTCGTCCTCGGCCTCGCTCGCCATGTCGTCGGTGACGGTCACGACGGCGTCGAGCCCCGAGCCGAGCAGCGGCCAGGCGAGACTCGACGGGGTGCCGCAGTTGAGTCCCGCCATCGTGGTCGTGCCGGTGGGAACGGTGACGGGCTCTCCGGCGAGGAGGCTCTCCAGAACGCAGGCCGCGCTGTCCGGTTCCACCGCGAGCAGCGCGGGGGAGTGGGCGCCGCCCCGGTAGTGGGCGAGCGCCGCCTGAGCCAGCGAGCCGACGCCGACGGGAACCGTGACCAGGTCCGCCTCGGCGCCGGCCGCAGCGAGCTGGGTGTCGATCTCGGCGAAGAGGGTCGAATAGCCCTCGACGATCCAGCCGGGGACCTCTTCGTAGCCCGGCCACGCGGTGTCCTGGATGAGGACGCTGCCGCCGGAAGCCTCGATGGCCTCAACCGCGTCCGCCGCGGCCTTGACCGCCTCGTCGTAGTCGCCGTTCACCTTCGTGACCTCGGCGCCTTCGGCGGAGATCGCGGCGATGGCCTCCGGCGACAGCACCTCGGGGACGAACACGCTCGCCCGCTTGCCGAGCTGTTTCGCCCTGCGCGCCACGGCCCTGCCGTGGTTGCCGTCGGTGGCGGTGACGAAGCACGACACGTCGTCGCCGCGTTGCCGCAGGACCTTCTCGATCGCCCAGTACGCGCCGAGCGCTTTGAAAGCGGGAAGCCCGAGCCGCATCGACTCGTCCTTGACGAAGACCCTGCCCGCGCCGAGTTCCGCGGCGAGTCCGGGCAGCTCGGTGAGCGGGGTCGGCGCATAGCCGGGCAGCGCCGTGTGGAACGCGCGCGCCTCGGCCTCGGAAGAGGAGGCGGCGCACCGCCAGGCTCGCGCCTTCCACGGGGCGAACCACACGCGAGGGGCGGGAGCGGAGGGTGAGGGAGGTACCGGGGACACCCCTTCACTGTCTGCGGGGAACCGGCCGGGGTCCAGTGAGGGTTTCTGCATGACATCCGGCAGCGAAACCGATGAATCGCCTCGGTGGCACTACCATGTGCCCGCGTGGATTACGCAATCGTCGCGCTGGCCGCGGGGCTGCTCCTGATCGTGATCGCAAGCGCGACCGGAACGGAGCGCAGGGCCGGCAGGCTGGAGCGGAAACTGGATCGGGTCGAGCGCAAGCTCGACACCGTGCTCGCCCAGCTCGGCGTCCGCGTGGAGCAGGACACCGAGTTCCCGCGGGTGCGGGAACTCCTGCGGCGGGGAAAGAAGATCGCCGCCATCAAGGCGTACCGGGAGGCGACCGGAGCGGGCCTCGCCGAGGCGAAAACCGCTGTCGAGCGCATGGAAGACTGAGCGGCGCTCAGAGGATCTCCAGCGGAGTCGCCCTGCGCGGCGCCGGGAAGCGCTCGTCGAGCTCGGTGAGGTCCTGTTCGCTCAGTTCGATGTCGAGCGCGGCGGCGTTCTGCTCGACGTGCGCGATGGTCGCTGCCTTGGGAATCGCGCAGATCCCTTGCCGGGAGAGCACCCACGCGATGGCGATCTGCGCGGGGCTCGCCTCGTGCCGCCGCGCGACTTCACGAAGAACCGGATCCCGTAGCAGCCGCCCCTGTTCGATCGGTGAATACGCCATCACCGGAACGCCCTGGCGCCCGCACCACGGCAGCAGGTCGAACTCGGGTCCCCGCCGGGTGAGGTTGTACAGCACCTGGTTGACCGCCGACTCCGGTCCGTGCGGGGTGGACCACAGCGTGTTCATGTCCGCGGTGTCGAAGTTGCTCACCCCGAAGTGCCGGATCTTGCCGTCCTCGCGTAGCCGGGCGAATGCCGACAGTGTCTCCTCCAGCGGGACGTCGCCAGGCCAATGCAGCAGGTACAGATCGATGTGATCGGTGCCGAGCAGGGAAAGACCGCGCTCGCACGCGGCGATCGTGCCCTCGCGGCTCGCGTTGTGCGGCAATACCTTGCTGACCAGGAACACCTCGTCGCGGCGGCCCGCGATGGCCTCGCCGACCACGGCTTCGGCGCCGCCGTCGCCGTACATCTCGGCGGTGTCGATGAGGCCGAGCCCCAGGTCGAGCCCGTGCCGCAGCGCGGCGACCTCGGTGGCCCTTTCCCGTTCGCGCTCGCCCATGTGCCAGGTCCCCTGCCCCAGCACCGGGAGCCGATCGTGCCCGCCCAATTCGAGATAGCGCATGTGCCCATTGTCCCCGGTGCCGCCCTCGTGCGCGCGGGGTGCGCCCCGGGTCTACTGTGGACTCAGGTGGGGTCCGGCTAGGCTCGGACCGTGCGATACGTGCGATTCCCGGCGCCGCGAGGGACGGGCGACTACATCGAACACGGCTGGTTCGTCGAGGCGAGCGGTACCGGCGAGGTCAAGCGCGAGATCCTGATCCCCAACGGGAGACCCACGGTGGTGCTGAGCCTCGCGGGGCCGGGACGCAGGCACGATCCGCTGACCGGAGCGAGTCACCCCAACGACAACGTCGTGTTCGGGGTCACCACCCGGCCGTTCGTGCTTGAGCAGGAAGGCGATTCCCTGCATGTCGGAGCACAGCTCACCCCGTGGGGGCTGGCCGCGATGGTGCCGGGCACGCGGCTGGTCGACGAGTTCCTGCCGCTGGCCGAATGGTGGGGCGAGCGGCAGGTGGCCCGCCTGCTGTCGCGCTTGCGGGAGGAGACCGGCGACCGGAGCAGAACCGACCTGCTCTGCGAATACCTGCGGGAGCGGATCACCCCGCTGGCCGCGCCGGCGGTCGGTGCGCTACGCGCGGCGGTCGGTGCCGTCGACGAGGCGCGGGGGCAGTGCGCGGTGAGCGAACTGGCCGAGCGGGCGGGAATCGGCTACCAGTCGCTGTACCGGTTGTTCACCCGGCACATCGGCGTCAGTCCCAAGAGGTATTGCGACATCCTGCGCTACTACCACTTCGCAGGCGGGTTGCTGCACGAGGCGGAAGGCAACTCCGCGGCGCTGCTCGCCACGTTGCACGGCTACTACGACCAGGCGCACGCCGCGCGAACCTTCAAGCGCTACACGGGAATCAGCGCGAGTGCGTTCGCCCGCGTGCACAACGGGATCGCGCTGCTCATGCATTCCGGTGAGGAAAAGGCCTGAGCTGACAGATTCGTACAAGCCATGGGCACGGGCGCCGTGGAAGGCTCCGCTGGTACGAGAGAACGGCCCACGAAAGGCAATCGAACCAATGGGAACAGTCATCCACGTCGAGATCACCGCCGACGACACCGCCCGTGCCGCGGACTTCTACGCCACCGTGCTCGGCTGGCGGAGCAGCCCCTCGCCCGTGATCGACGGCTACCTGCTCGCCGACTCCGGCGAAGGCGGCGGGATCGACGCCGCGATCATGCGGCGGGAATACCAGCCCCAGCCGGTGATCGCCTGGGTCGAGGTCGCCGACCTCGCCGGAGTGCTCGCGGCCGTCCCCGCCGCGGGAGGCAGCACGCTCGGCGAGACTCACACCATCCCCGGCGAGGGCATGGTCGCCTACATCAAGGACAGCGAGGGCAACGTGCTGGGACTGAAGCAGCCGGTCCGGGCGTGATCAGCCGAGCGGGGTGACCGGCCCGAACCGGGGCACGTGAACGATCGCGGCCGCGGTCTCGGTGAGCGGGCCCGCCTCGATCCGGAAGTTCTCGTCGTCGGCGGGATCGTAGGACGGGCCGATCATCCTCGTTCGCACCGGGGTGCGAAGCCACGCGGCGACGGCGGGATCGGCCGTGCCCGGATCAGGAAGTTCCAGCAGGACCGGTCCGCCGATCCCGGCAAATGCCGATTCCAGGAAACCGGCAGGCGGGGCGGGAACGGAGAAGGGCGCGTTCCCGCCGCCCACCGTGAGCGCGGCGGCGGCGTACCCACCGCCCAGCTCGGACCTGAGTATCCCGCCCGCGTTGCGGCCGGACGTCGCGGGCGGGATCACCCTGGGGTCGGCGGGAAGCGTGTGCGCCGTCCCTCCCCAGTGGACGATCCGCTGCCCGGTCCTCTCCAGCCACGCGAGGTTGCGGCGCGCCAGGTCGCGCTCGACGTCGTCGAGGCTCGACACCTCGCCGGGCGAATCGTCGTGAACGACCGACACCGGATCGCCGGGGTTGCGGACGTTCCGGTCCCTGAGCCAGCGGATCACCTCGAGCGCCTCACAGGTGCGCAGGAAGCCCTGGCTCGCGGCCAGCAGTGCCGACGGATCGCCGTCTCCGGTGCGCACGTATCCGTCGAGTGCCGCCGCCGTGTCGTATCCGGAGTCGGTGCCCTCGATGCCGACCGCGCGGAAGCCCGCCGTTTCGACGAGGGAAGCCAGTAGCACGTGGGTCGCGAGCACCAGTTCACGGGCGTGCCGGATCGACGTGGCGAGTCCCGCCACGTCGGCCGTCGCCAGTGCGGAAGGGAGCGCGAGCGGAGGCGCCGCCGGATCGAGGGGGAGTGGCACAGCATGCGCGCCGATCCAGTCGCGCACGGCGGTGGAGTTCACTGACATGACGGTCCTTTCCGCGGCGGCGGGCGCGCCGTCCTGCCACCGTAGAACCTCGATCACGGTCGAGGTCAACCTGAGCCGCCCCGCTCGCTGCTCTGTCTACTGTAGACGGTGGTTCGGGTGGGCGAACCCCTTCATTCGCCGAGGCAGTCGGCCGTCGCGAAGGGACCGGACGCCGTCTTGGTGTCCACCTCGGTGCCGTCGACGGTGATCGTGCAGGTGACCGAGCCGCCCGCCTCTCCGGTGGTCACGCTCAGCGTCCCTCCTTTGAAGACACCCTTGTTCTCGACCTCCTTCTCCCACGGCAGTTCCTGTGCCGTCTCGCTCACCGGGTCGAGAATCTCGCCATAGAGGATGTCGACGTCCGCGGCGTCGCCGGTGACCTCGTAATGCACCGTGGCGACCCTGTTGATTTCGGCGTCGATCTCGTCGACGGCCTGCTTGACCGCGACGGCCCAGATCACGCAGATCGCGAGCCCGACCACCGACAGCACGAGCCCGGCGATGGAGAGCGCCTTGTTGGTCGCCTTTCCGTTGAGCGCCCTGAACAGGCCGATCGCGGAGAACACGGCACCAAGGATCACCAGCGGCCAGGCAACGACGCCGATGAAGGGAATCGGCGAGAACACGAGACCGACGAGGCCGAGTACGAACCCGGTCGTACCGAGACCGTTACTCGGCTGTTGCGCCGCCGGAGTGTGTGACGGCGGGTGCGGTGCGTGCTGGGTCACGGGTGTGTCCTTTCGGGAGTACGGGAGAAGAAAACGACGGGACGGATGTAAGCAGCGTCCGGTGGTCGCCCGCGTCGTTCGTGAGGCCCTGGCGATTACGACGAAAGTCGTCACCTCGGCCGCGCTGGCCGAGCCGATCCGCTGATGCCGGGCCGGTGGCCGCCGTCCGTAAGCTCCAGCACATGAAACGCCGGGTACGGGACGTGCTGAGCACCGTGATCGCGGTCGGGGCGAGTCTGGTCAGCAGCATGTACGTCTCGGGTGCGGAGGACTACGTGCCCGGCGCCGAGACCATCGCGTTCACCTGGTGGTCGGGACTGAGCTTGCTCGCCGCGGCGGGCGCGGCCGTGATGTTGTGCTGGCGGCACACCCTGCCGGTGATCGTCACCGCCGTCGCCGTCGCGCCGCCCTTGCTGCTCGGCGCCGACTCGCTCGCCGCGCTCATCGCGCTGGCCGCGCTCGCGGCGAGCAGGAGGGACTGGGTGCTCTGGGTGGGCGGGGTGCTCGTGTTCACGGCCACCGCGCTCGCCGTGGGCAGGGACATCGGCAGGCATCCGGACGTCACCATCGCGGGCGAACTGGCCGGCCCCGGCGGCACGACCGGCAAACTGGTGTGGGCGCTCGTGCTCGCGGCGGCGCTCACCGGCGCGGCCCTGCTCGCCGGAGCCACCAAAGGCGTGCGAGGGGACCTGCGGCGGAAGGAAGCCGACGAGCAGCGGTTGCGCGCGGAGATGACCCGCAGGGCGGAGCGCACCCGGATCGCGAGGGAGATGCACGACGTGCTCGGCCACCGGTTGTCGCTGCTGTCACTGCAGGCCGGTGCGCTGGAGGTCGGCGGGCACGCCGATCCGGAGAAGGCGGCCGAGGCCGCGCGCACGGTGCGCGGTACCGCGCGGCAGTCGCTTGAGGACCTTCGTCAGGTCATCGGTGTTCTCAGGGACGGAAAGGGATTCGCCGAGCACGAAGGCGATCCGGAACCGGCGGGGCGGGCGTTGCCCGGCCTCGCCGACATCCCGGAACTGGTGGCCAATTCCCGGCGTTCGGGGCTCACGATCAACGTGACCGTCCTGATCGACGAGGCGAGCGGCGCGCCGGAACCGCTCGGCACCGCCGCCTACCGGATCCTCCAGGAGTCGCTCACCAACGTGCTTCGGCACGCGCCTCGCGCGACAACCGAACTGACCGTGAGGGGCGGCCCCGGCGTCGGCCTCGCGCTTGAGGTCGTGAACCCGCTGCCGGAGGCGGCCCGGCCTTCACCCGGTTCCGGGACGGGGCTCACCGGGATCGCCGAACGGGTCGCGCTGCTCGGCGGGAACGTCAGCGCGGGTCCCACCGGCGAAGGCGTGTTCGCACTCAGAGCATGGCTGCCGTGGGCGCACCACTAGGCTGTGCGGGTGGATCAGCGCCCCCTGCACGTGCTGCTCGTCGATGACGACCCTCTCGTCAGAACCGGATTGTCGATGATTCTCGGCAGCACGAGCGACATCGTCGTCGTCGCGGAGGCCGGTGACGGGGACGAGGTCGTGCCCAAGGTGGCGCTGCACGCGCCGGACGTGGTGCTGATGGACATCCGGATGCCCAGGATGGACGGGCTCGCGGCAACCGCGGCGGTGACCGCGTTGCCGAGGCCGCCGAAAGTACTGGTGCTCACCACGTACGACCTCGACGAGTACGTGTTCGACGCGCTCGCCGCAGGCGCGAGCGGTTTCCTGCTGAAAGAGGGGTCCCCACAGGAGATCGTCGACGCGGTGCGGGTGGTCGCCGCGGGTGAGGCGATGCTGTCTCCCCGCACGACACGCACGCTCATCGGTCACTTCGTGGCGGGCAGGACCAGCCCGCGCAGGCAGCGCGCGAGGGCCGCGCTCGATGTGCTCACCGAAAGGGAAAGGGAGATCGTCACGGCGGTCGCCTCGGGCAGGTCCAACGCGGAGATCGCCTCGGAGCTGTATCTCAGCGAGGCCACCGTGAAGACCCACCTCACGCGGATCTTCGCCAAGATCGACGCGGCCAACAGGGTCCAGCTGACGATCTTCGCCTACGAGGCGGGCATCGTCACGGTGTGAACGCGCGGGCAGCCGGTCACCGTTGCCGGTGACCGGCTGCCCGGATGTGCCGTCAGCTCGCGAAGTACTGCTCGACGACCTTGGTCATGACCTCGTCGGCCTTGGCGAGCATTTCGGGATCGGATTTGCGTTCCCCCGCCAGCACTCCTCGTTCCGGGAGCAACTCGACGCCGATGTGCACGTGGCCGTGCGCCGAGACGTCGTTGTCGGGGGAAAGGTAGATGTCGTAGGAGGTCTTGCCGCTGTCGTAGAAGCTCACCGCCTGCTTGCCACCGAACTCGGTTTCCTGTCGTCCGGTGTAGAGCGACTCGTCGGTGCCGTAGTCACCCGCCGGATAGGCCGGGCTGACGTTGACGGTCACCGCGACGCTGTGGGTCTCCTCGACGAAGATGCAGTGCGCGCCGAAGGTCAGCGGTTCGAACTCCTCACCGTAGATTTCGCGGATGGCGTCGCGGAACACGGCGCACTGGACGCGATTGTCCTCGCCGGAGGCGTCGATGATGGCTTGCTTGCCCTGCGGCACGGTCACGTCGTCCTCGTAGGGCGCGCATTCCTCCCTGTTGTTGGGCGCGCCGAAGTGCTCGCAGGCGCCCTTTTCGCCGGTGTCCCGCTCGTCCGGTCCGTACAGCAGCGGACGCTGCACGTTGTCATTCGGCGGAGGGGCCTGGTCGACGAGCCCGATGGCCTTCTCGGCCAGGCTGGAGGCCGCGTCGCAGTCACCGGCTTCCAGTTCGAACTCCAGATCCTTGAGATGTTCGTTGCCTGTCTGCGAGTCCGTCTGTGCCCAGGTGGCCTTGCAGCCGGAGGACTGCTGGTAGACGAACACCGTCTTGCCCGCGATGTCGGTGGGATCGCCGAGCGGCGAGTCGCCCACCGTGTTGTAGCGCACCGACAGCACCGGCGTCTGCGAGTAGTCGCTCGGATCCGAGGGGAACGTCTCGCAGCTCGCGAACGGGTCGTAGCCCCGGTTCGGGGCGAACCGGTACTGCTCGCTCTCGTCGCCGAGCAGGGTGCGCAGGAAGGTACAGCCGTCCCACTGCGAGAACGGCCTGCTCTGCTGGTCGAGTTTCAGCGTGTCGGGGTCCTGCAACTTCTTGACGGCGGCCGTCGCGTATTCGGCGACGATGGGGCACGTGTCGGAGTCGGCGAAGGAGTAGTCGAACTCGATGCCCCTGCTGAAGCTCACCGGAATCGTGAGTATGCAGTGGTTCCGGCTCTCGCCGTAGTCCCGCAGCTCGTAGCCGGTGACGCCGCCGATGTCGACCGGTTTCCCCGTGTAGCGGGTCATGTGGTCGACAGGGGCTCCTACCTGGACGTTGAGCGGCTCGCCGCCGGGCTCGTACTCGCCCGCCGGGGTGAGCATGCAGGCGTGCGGGCCGCGCGGCGTCGCCGTCGTGCCCGGCTCCCCGATGCGTTTTTCCGCGACGTCCATGTCGAACAGCAGGCACGGGTCGAGCTGGCGCAGTGCCTCGTCGACGGCCTGGGCGTCACGAGGGTCGGGAGCGGGTCCCGGTCCCGATTCCTCGGCGGCGGGTCCACCGTCCTGCGGGGCTTCACCCGCCTTGAACGCGGTACCGCTGGTGGTCGTCGAGCAGCCTGCCACCATGAGCGCGGATGCGAACACGGAGACGGCCGCGGTCAGGATTCTCTGCCGCATGGTCTTTTTCCTCCCCAGGAGAACTGTGGGGGACCTTAACAATCGGAAATATGTCCTCGGAAACGGGTCCGGGATTTCCGGATCGAGTCACCGGGGCTGTTTTCCGAGGTGGCAGTACCGTGGCACTTGGGTGGCAGTTCGGTGGCAATCCAGTGGTGCCACCCGGTTGCCGATATTGCCGAATGTCGGTGAAGGCGTGATTTCCCGCCCGGCGGGAAATGCGTTCCCTGCTCATTCGGCGTGCGTTCTCGGATTCGCCGCGACCGGGCCGGACCGGAAAACGACTTGTCCGGTTCCGGTACTCGTGGGCAGTATGGGCGTGATGGAGCAGGTGATCGTCATCGGAGCGGGCCAGTCGGGCATCGCCGCGGCGGGTGCGTTGCGCGAAAGAGGGCTGCACCCGCTGGTGCTGACGGCAGGTGACGAGCCGGCGGGCGCGTGGCCGGATTACTACGACTCCCTCAAGGTGTTCACCCCGGCCTGGTTCAACGCACTGCCAGGGCACCCGTTTCCGGGTGACCCGCTCCGCTATCCGCACAGGGACGAGGTCGCGGGCTACCTGCGTTCCTGCGCGGCGCGGCTCGACTGCGAGATCAGAACCGGGCAACTGGTCACCGAGGTCACCAGGCAGGAGACCGGCTACCGCGTGCTGACGGCAGGGGGCGCCGAACTGCGTGCGCTGGCCGTCGTCGCGGCGACCGGTCAGTTCACCAACCCGCACCGGCCGAGTCTTCCCGCGCTCGCCGGATACACGGGCAGCGTTCTGCACTCCGCCGACTACCGGGGGCCGGAACCCTTCGCGGGCAAGCGGATCGTGGTGGTCGGCGCCGGCAACTCCGCCGTGCAGATCGCCGTCGAACTCGCCCAGCGGGCCAGGGGAGCCGAGGTGACGCTGGCCAGCCGAGGCCCCGTCCACTACGCGACGAACGAGCCGGTTCCGGGCGATTCCCGGTTCTGGCCGGTGCTCGCCGCGGCGGCGAAGCTGCCGCTGGGCAGGTTCCTCAAGCCGGGAAGCATCCCGGTCATCGACACCGACGGCTACCGCGCGGCGATCGACGCGGGCAAGCCAGACCGCAGGGAGATGTTCACCGGCGCGAGCGGCAGCAAACTGGAGTGGAAGGGAAGGGAACCCGAGGACGTCGACGTCGTGCTCCTGGCCACCGGGTACCGGCCGGCGCTCGACTACCTTCGCCCGCTCGGCACGTTCGGCGCCACCGGCATCCCCCCGCATCGCGGCGGGCTGTCCCGGACGCACAGGGGGCTGGCCTTCGTCGGGCTCGACTACCAGCGCACCATTCTGTCCGCGACGCTGCACGGGGCCGGTGCCGACGCGGCGTACGTCGCGAAGCGGCTGCGCCCCGCGGGCCCGCGCCGGTGACCCGTCCGTGATCCCCTAGGGGCGGGTACGTCGACGTACGTATCCGACCGTCGCTTTCGCACGGACGACAACGTCCGTTCCGCTGCCTAATGTCGGAACCGTTCGGAGGTCACCGGCCTCCGGTGCATCCGTTTCCGTGTTCTGACAGGGGTATCTGTGCGAGACAGATTCACGTTCGTGTGGTCGCTGGGTTACGTGTGGGTGGCGATGGTCGCCTTCGGAGGGATCCTCGTCGACAGCATCGTCATCTATCCCAACGTGTTCCACGACCCGCCGGGCTCGCTGGAAGGTTCGATGGACTTCTTCCGCGTCACCGGCCCCGCCGATCTCTTCCCGCCGCTCGGCGCCGCGACCGTCATCGCGGGCGCGGTGACCCTGGTCCTGGTGTGGCGCACCGCGGCAAGGCTGTGGATCGGGGGCAGCATGCTGACTCTGGTGCTCGGCGAGTTCCTGTTCTCGATGCTCTTTTTCTGGCCACGCAACGACATCATGTTCGAGGAGGGGCTCGCGGTCCACTCCGTGGAGTTCCTGCGCGAAACCGCGGCCCAGTTCCAGGCGGGACATTGGGTACGGCTCGCGATGAGCGGTGTGACGGCGACACTCGTGCTCATCGGTTTCCTGCGCTACCACCGCGACCGTGTCATCGCCGCGACCGAACAGAAGCTGGTGACGACATGAGTGCGAAGAAGAGGCTGCTCGGCAAGGAAACGCTGGGACTGTCCTTCGGTGCGATGGCAGGACTCGCGCTCGTCGGAGTACCCAGGGTAGTCGCCCACGACCTCGCACTCGTGGGCTCGGCGGTGAACTCGGTGCTCGTGTTCGTCCCGCTCGCCGTGTGGCTCGCGGTCGTGCTGTGGCGGCGGGTGCCCAACCCGTTTCTCACCTTGACGGTCATCGGCGTGTACTACGGCGTCCTGCTCGCCGTCGTCCATCAGATACTGTGGACGGAGGCGTTCGAAGGTGATCCGCCCGCGCTGGGCGGCAACCTCGCCGGTGCGCTGTCCGGGCCGATGGAAGCGTTGGTGTTGCGAGGATTCGCGTTCCTCAGCAGCCTGGGGACCGGGGCCGCCGTAGGTGCCGCGACCGGCCTCGTCGCATGGCTGCTCGCCAAGGCGGTGCCGGCCTTCCGGCCCCATTCGAGAACCTGAGCGGCCCCGCCCGCGAGTCCCGCACTCAGCCCGCCGAGATCCGCGTTCAGGCCGCCGAGATCCGCACTCGGGACATCGAGATCCGCATTCGGTGTGGTGAGCACTGGCCCGGGAGCCGGGAACGCGCCGGCCCCGGGACGGCCGCCATCACGGGCGGTGACCCGCTCGGTGCGTGCTGCTAGCGTGAAGCGTTCCCGTGGTGTCCGGTCGAGGGGGAGGCGGATGAACGTAGACGACGTCGCGAACACGGTGCTGTCGGAGGCCGCGAAACAGATCGTCATCCAGACCAGCGGAGCCGTGACCGGCCGGTTGATGACGTTGTTCCGGCGCAAGCACGGCGAGGCCGGGCTCGATGCCGCCGAGGTGGAACGGCAGCTTTTCGTTATGGCCGAACGGGATCCGGCGTGGGCGGCTGAGATCGCCGGGGTGCTCGGTGAGAACGTGGCCGCGGGACCGGTGTCGTGGCCGATGCCGCCCTCGCCGTTTCGTGACCGGGACGGAGTGCTCGACAAGGTACCGGAGAGCGGCGTCTTCGTCATCGCGGGAAGGCGTGGCAGTGGGAGGACCGCGCTCGCGCAGCAGATCGCCTGGGAACGACGCGCCCGGTATCCGGGAGGAGCGCTGCTTGTCGACACCGGGCCGTTCCGTGGCGACAATGGCGAGCTGGCGATCAGCAGGGTGCAGCGGCACATTCTGACCTACTGCGGGATCGGAGCCGGCGACCAGGCAGAACAACCAGCG
Organism: Saccharomonospora sp. NPDC006951; assembly: GCA_040635515.1. GTDB lineage: Bacteria > Actinomycetota > Actinomycetes > Mycobacteriales > Pseudonocardiaceae > Prauserella_A. The sequence goes on from JBEYHY010000001.1 coordinate 823,653, forward strand.
GATCTTGCCGCGCAGTTCTCCTCGGCGATGGCGATCCGGCGGATCCTGCTGATTCTGCGCGGAGTCAGGACCGCGGGCGAGATCCGGCCGTTCGAACCGGGCACGCCGATGAACCTCGTGCTGGCGATCACCGGAAACCTCGGCGAGGACCTCAGGGCAGGGTACGGGTTCCTCCTGCTCGGCGGCCTCGACAGGCCGGGCGCGTGGCGATTGCTCGCCGACAGGTGCGGCGAGGACATGCTCGCCGCCGAACCGGAATGGGCGAGCAGGTTGCTCGATCTGTGCGACGACCTTCCGGAACCGATCCTGTTCGCGGGAGGTGCCCTGACCAGGCGAACGGATACCCCGGGCGCCGTCGAGGCTCTGGTGGGGCGACTCACCTCCGCCGGGCTCGCGACGGAGTTCGACGCCGTGGAGTGCTCGCTCGCCGACACGATCGGCTCGCTGACCCCCGCCTCGGCCGAGGCGGGGGCTCTGCTGGCTCACCACCCCGGGTTCGACTTCGACCCGGCGAGCGCGGTTGCACTGCTCGGCGATGACACTGCGGCAACCCGGAAGCTGCTCGACGCCCTCGATGACGCCGGTCTGCTGGTGACGACAACGCCGGGCAGGAGGCGGCTGCACCACGCGGTGCGGGACTACCTCCGGCCCCGTGCGGCCGCCCCCGGCGCGGCGATCGTCTCGCTCGTGAACTTCTTGCGCGACTGTGCCGTGCACGCCGACCACGAGGACAGTGCCGACCGGCTCCGCGCCTACCCGCCCGGCAGTGGGGAGCGGCCCGACGTGGGAATGGGCCTGGTCGACTATCTCGACGGCCAGCGGCACGTGCTGCTGGACGCCGCACGGGTCGCGTGGAAGAACGGCCTGCACGAGCAGGTCTGCCAGCTCGGCGGGGCACTTGAGGTACTGGTGAACAAGCGCGGCGGCGCCGAATGGTTCGTCGCGCTGAACGACGTCGTCCTGTCCTCGGCCAAGGAACGGCTGCGCGAGACGGGTACCACCGGTAGTGCGGGCGATACCGAGGCTGACGCGCGCAGGGCGATGGTCGTCAGAGCGCACGCCATGCAGGGCAGGATGTATTCGCTGCTGGGAGTTCCGGAAAGGGCGGCGGCGGAGCTGACGGCTGCCGCCGATCACCTGGCCGCGCTGCGCACACCATGGCCGGGGCTTTCCTCATCGCTGGCCGAGTTCACCGGACGGTTCCACGAGATCAGCGCCGAGCTGCGCGGTGGCGATTCCGGCGGGTTCGACGCGGCCGTCGGCTGGTTCAGCCACGCACTGGCCATCGACAGGGAGACCGGCGACTCTCGCGCCGTGCTCATTCACGCGCGGATGCTGGCCAACGTGTTCGTCGCGGCGGGAAAGCCCGAGCAGGCGGTGCCGTTGCTCGACGAAGCGGCGGCCTGCCCGGTCACCGACGCGAGAAACCTCGCGAGGGTGCACATGGTGCGCGCGAAGGCGGCCCTGCGCGGTGGCGCCGCCGAGTGGGCGGCGAGCTGGTTGCGGGAGGCACGCGCGCTGCTCGACGCCGACCGCTCCACTCACTACGGATGGGAGCTCGCCGAACTGGAGGCGGAGCTGGCGTCGGTGACCGGGCCCGTCGAGCACGCGCGGCTGTTGTGGGGCACGCTCGCTCACCAGGCATGGCGGGTCAGTCACCCGAGGACGAACCGGTATCTGGACTGGCTGGAGCGGTTGCGGTGACCGTGAAGCACCGGTCGCCGAGCCGGAACCGGTCGTCGCGGGGCAGCCGCCCGCCCTGGCTCAGCCGCACGTAGGCGAGCGAGGCTACGAGCAGCGGATCGGTACGAGTCGTGCCGGGAGCCGCGTGCACGGTGTACTCGGTGGCAGGGGTGTCCCTCGTCATGAGTACACATCGGTCAGGGCCGGAGACGGCGGCCACGATCCGTGCGTGCGGCCACCGGCGCAGCGCCTCCGCCGCGGCACGGGGAAAGTCGTCCTCCCGCAGGTACAGCACATCCGCTGCCTCCACCTCGGACAGCCGGGCCGTTTCGATGTGTGCCGTTCTGTGCTGATAGTCGAGGGTTTCGTCCGCGGGCCCTGCCGGAAACCGGCGCAACGCGACCCCGTGGCCGCCGGGCGTGCCCGCCACCAGGTACGCGGTGACCGGCGTCGTCTCCGGTGTCACGGCCGGTATCGGCGAGGTACGCGCGGGCGCCTGTGGCTCGGGGAGCCGCAGCAGCTCGTACAGGACACGGCGCAACACGACGCTCGCACCGCCAGGATTGTCCACCGCCTGTTTCACGACCGGCGCGAAACCGGTTGGCGTGTAGCCGTGGACGGCCGCGTCGAGCTGGGATGCCAGGTCCCGTCGCGAGTCGAGTGCGGGAGCGACACCGGCGAGCGCGGCCATGGCGGAGCCCGCGACCGTGGTGTCCTCGCCGCCGCCGGCCAGCAGCAGTGGCGTGCCGGTCGCCGCCGCGTACACCGAGAGGCTCCCCCTGTCCGACACCACGAGGTCGGCGGCGAGCAGTGCGGCATGCCACCCCGCGCCCTCGGGCAGCAGGCACAGGCCGTGTTCCCTCGCCCGGGACAACCAGGACCGCACCTGCCACGGTCCGTGCGCCCACACACCCGCGTGCAGGGACAGTGCCACCTGGTACTCGTCGGCCGGAAGGCAGGCGAGCAGCCGTTCCGGCAGTGCCGGGTCCGTTCCGAACAGTGACCTGGGCCCCCAGGTCGAGGCCAGCAGCACCAGCGTGCGGTTCCCGGTGCCGAACGCGCGGCGATAGTGGCCCGCACGGTGCCGGTTGGCGAGCAGCCGGTCGAGCGTGACATCGCCTGCCACGACCCCGCGGCCGGCGGCCGGTGGACACGCGCGCGCCAGCAGATCTCGTTGCTGGGAGTGCGAAAGCACGATAGCCGACGGGATCACGCGCTCACCCCGCACGAGGCGCTCCGGGTTCATGCCGGCGATCGTCGAGGTGCCGGGGTAGTACTTCTGATAGCCGAGACCGTGCGGCAGCAGGACAACCGGGGCATTGAGCCGGTGCAGGTCGTCGTTCTCACTGGCGGCCAGCGCCAGATCGAACTCGCGTGAGCAGGCCAGCTCCCACGGGATCACGGGTGCTTCGAGGTTCTCGATCGCGCCGGCGAGGCCGGCGGCGAAGACCGCGGAACGGCCGGGATCGTGAGTAAAAACGACCTGGATCCTCCGGTCGTCGTCGAACACGGCGAGTACGTCCCGCAGGTGCGCGACGGTGGTCGCGGTGCGCACGACCACCAGGACGGTGCGGTCGTGCCCGGTCGTGCGCCAGGTGCGGAAGCTTTCCTCGACGGTGACCTTGGTGAAATCAGGACGGGGGGGGGGTGCCACTATTCGCCTCGCCGCCCCTGTGGCGTGCTGAGCTGGCTGATCGAGGTGGCGAGCATGCCCCGAGGCTACGCAACCCGTTACCACGAGTGAAACGAGGCTCTGTTGCCGGGCCGATCGGAATATCCACAATGGACTGATGTGGTGTCGGGCCGGTGACGCCACGGCACGACTCGCGCACTGATCGCGGCAGCGGAGCCCCGGTCACGCCCGACCGGGGTGTCTCGGCCGTGCGCGGCGGCGCGTCCCGGCGCACGATACGGGGATGGAGACCTCAGGGCTGACCCGAGCCGAACGCGCCGCGCGGGGCAAGGCCGCTCGCGCTGCCGCCCCGCGATCGAGCCATGCCGAGTTCGCTCGCGGCGCGGGGGATCCTTCGCCACTGACGCTGCTGGCGGAACAGGACGAGACACGCGTCCCCGAGCTGCTGCCGATCAGGTACGACAGGATGGCCGTGTCCGCGTTCACCTACTTCCGGGGCGCCGCGCTGCCGATGGCAGCCGATCTCGCCCGCACCCCGCGCACGGGACTTGAGGTGCAGGTGTGTGGTGACGCGCACCTGATGAACTTCGGCCTCTTCGCCTCGCCTGAACGGCGCATGGTGTTCGACATCAACGATTTCGACGAGACCCTGCGGGGACCGTGGGAGTGGGACGTCAAGCGCCTCGCGGCGAGCCTGGAGATCGCGGCGAGGGACAACGGTTTCCCCGCGAAGCGGCGCGCGGGCATCGTGGTCTCGGCCGTCGCCGAGTACCGCCGTGCGATGAGGGAATTCTCGGGCTGGACGGCGTTGCGCGTGTGGTACGCGCACGCCGACGTCCGGGAGATCAAGGCGATGTACGCGGACAAGCTCGGCGCGTCCCGGCGCGAGAGCCTTGCCAGGGATGTTCGCAAGGCGGGCGCGAGGAGCAACCTCGGCGCGTTGCGGAGGTTCGCGCACGTGCGGGAGGGCCGGTTGCGCATCGCGGCGGAGCCACCGCTGATCGTGCCCGTCGACCAGCTCACCGGGCCCGGGGCCGGTGAGCAGCCCGCGGAGCTGACCGCGATGCTCGGCGAGATCCTCGCCTCCTACCGGGACACGCTGGAGCCGGAGCGCAGGGCGGTGCTCGACCGTTACCGGTACGTCGATCTGGCCCGCAAGGTCGTCGGTGTCGGAAGCGTGGGGACCCGGTGCTGGATGGCGTTGCTGCTCGGTAACGACGAGCGCGATCCGCTGTTCCTGCAGGCGAAGGAGGCCGGCCCTTCCGTGCTGGAGCGGTTCGTGGGCCGCAGCCGCTACCGCAATGCGGGCAAGCGGGTCGTCGTGGGGCAGCGGCTGATGCAGACGGTGAGCGACGTTTTCCTCGGCTGGGTGCGCGCCGACTCTTTCGACGGCGGCCGGAGGGACTTCTACTTCCGGCAGCTCAGGGATGGCAAGGGCAGCGCCGATGTCGAGTCGATGACACCGAAGGGCATGCTGGCCTACGGGAGACTGTGCGGCTGGACGCTGGCGCGGGCGCACGCGAGGACTGGCGATCCGGTCGCGCTGGCCGCCTACCTCGGTTCCGGGACCCGGTTCGACAACGCGGTCGGGGAGTTCGCGCGCGGCTACGCCGATCAGAACGAACGCGACCATGCCGTGCTGCGCAAGCGGATCGCCGCCGGCGCCATTGCCACGGCCTCGGAGCAGGGATCGGCTCGACGGTGCCGGACCGGGGCGCCTCAGCCGGACCGATAGCGGGCGAGATAGCGTTCGTGAGCGGATTGCCGCCCCTCGGCCCTTGCCGCCGCGCGGGTCCGGCGCCCGGTGCCGTAGGGGTAGCCGTGTTTGGTGAGCCGGTTCTCCGCGCCTTCCTCCGCGTAGGCGAACGAGTAGAAGTAGCCGACGAGCGCCGCCATCAGCACCAGGGGAAGCCGCAGGCCCAGCGGACCGGGCAGCAGCAGCCACACCGAGCACAGCGGGGCAAGCATCACGGTGGAACGGCACGCGTGCCGCCACATCCAGGCGCGGGTGGTGAGATCGTGCAGCACCCAGGCGCGGTGGGCGGCGGGCAGTCGCCCACCGAGTGCGTACCAGACCCAGCGTGCGGGGCCGGGTCGTACTCGTTCGCTCGCCATGTTTAGTACACTAACAGTTAATGTACTAAGTAATCTAGGATGGTGTGATGCGGATCGACCTGGGTGAGGACCCGCTGGCGCTCGACCGGCAGGTGTGCTTCGCGCTGTCCGTCGCCTCGCGCAGCGTGATCGCGATCTACCGGCCACTGCTCAAACCCTATGGGCTCACGCATCCGCAGTATCTCGTCCTGCTCGCGCTGTGGGACTCCGCGCCGCGCACGGTGAGGGACCTTTCCGACGTCCTGCGCGCCGAGCCGGCCACGCTTTCGCCGCTGCTCAAACGGCTGGAGACACTCGGCTACGTGAGCAGGGGGAGGGGCAGGACCGACGAACGCACCCTCACCGTCGACCTGACCGAGAAGGGCAGGGCGCTGCGAGTGGAGGCGGAGAAGATCCCCTACCGCGTCGTGGAGACACTCGGCATGGAAGTGTCCGAACTGGAGCAATTGCACGCCGTGCTCGGCAAGGTCATCGCGGCCACGGACAGGGCGGGCGTGCGGAGCTGACCGCCACAGGTCCGTTGTGGACCGGAAGCCCCCGTCGCCGACATTCCGGTCGCACGTTCGGAGGACAATCTCGGTGCGGCCCGGCGGGTGTGCCTAGGTTCGTGGCATGTCCACGGTCGTCGCGATGCAGGATGCCGCATCGACCGGCATCGACGTGGCCACCCGCTATCTCGATCTCGCGGGAGTCCTCGCGTGCGCGCTGCTCGGCGGCGCCGTCGCCCGCGCGGAGCGACTGGACCTGTTCGGCTTCATCGTCGTCGGCATCGTCTCGGGGCTGGGTGGCGGTGTGATCAGGGACGTGCTGCTGCAGCACGGACCGCCCGTCGCGCTCACCGACTACGCCTACCTGCCGACCGCGCTCGCCGGTGCGCTCATCGCGTTCGTGATCAGTACGAGCCAGGAGACCTGGGACCGGCTGTTCACCGTGCTGGACGCCGCCGTCATCGGATTCTGGTCGGTGACGGGAGCACAGAAAACGCTGGCAGCCGGGTTGAGCTGGCTCCCGGCGATCCTGCTCGGCACCGTCACCGCCGTCGGCGGCGGGGCGACGAGGGATGTGCTGCTCGGCAGGATTCCCGCGGTTTTCGGCGGCAATGCCCTCTACGCCACGGTCGCCGCCGCGACGGCGACCGTGATGGTGGTCTGTTCCTACCTCGGGCTCCCCGTCGCCGGAATCGTCGGGGGAATCCTGTTCGCGCTCGTGTTCCGGCTCGTCGCGGTGCGGCGAGGATGGAGCCTGCCCAACGGGAGGGACTGGCAGCCGCATTCGCGGCTTGCCGCGATTATGCGCGGGGGAGCGCGCACCGCGCGGCGCGGCCCCGCGTCCTGGCAACGCTACCGCGCGCGGCGCGACCGCAACCGCGGCGAGGAGCCCGGACAGAGCTAACGGTATGGGCGGTCCCGCGAAAACCGTTGGCGGGCAAGGCGGTCCGAGCGGCATCCTTGGCTTCGCCGCAACGTGGGAAGGACGATGACATGCATACGGCTGTGGAAGGCGCGAGGGTGCCGATCCGGATGTGGGCCGACCCTGCCTCCGTCGAGGACGAGGCGATGCGCCAGCTGCACAACGTCGCGAACCTGCCATGGGTGCACGGGCTGGCCGTGATGCCGGATGTCCACTATGGAAAGGGCGCGACCGTCGGCAGTGTCATCGCGATGAGCAAAGCCGTGTCGCCCGCGGCGGTCGGCGTCGACATCGGCTGTGGCATGAGCGCCGTGCGGACGTCGTTGACGGCGAGCGACCTTCCCGATGACCTGGGCCGCCTGCGCGGGCGCATCGAGGCCGCGGTTCCGGTCGGCTTCGCGGCGCACCGGAATCCCGTCGACCCGGCAAGGGTGCCGGGAACCGGCGGCTGGGCACCGTTCTGGGACCGATTCGCCGGCCTTCACACCGGCGTTCAGCCGATGTACGAGCGGGCGAGGAAGCAGATCGGCAGCCTCGGCGGCGGCAACCATTTCATCGAGGTGTGCCTCGAACAGGGCGGCGACGACGAGGGCAGGGTGTGGCTGATGCTGCATTCCGGTTCGCGGGGGATCGGCAACGAACTGGCCAAACGGCACATCGACATCGCGAGGAAGCTGCCGCACAACGCGAACCTCGTCGACCGCGACCTCGCCGTCTTCGTCGCGGACACTCCGGAGATGGCTGCCTACCGCAGGGACCTGTTCTGGGCACAGGAGTACGCGGCGCGCAACAGGGCCACGATGCTCGCGCTCGTCCAGCGCGCACTGGCCGAGACTGTCGCGGGAACGCGGTTCGACGCGCCGATCGGGTGTCACCACAACTACGTCGCCGAGGAGCGGCACGAGGGCGTCGATGTGCTGGTGACCCGCAAGGGCGCGATCAGGGCCGGGCGCGGCGAACTCGGGATCATCCCGGGCAGCATGGGAACGGGCTCCTACATCGTGCGCGGGCTCGGCAACGAGAGTTCGTTCCTGTCCGCTTCGCACGGTGCGGGGCGCCGGATGTCGCGGACCAGGGCGCGCAAGACCTTCACCGCGCACGACCTCGTCGAGCAGACCTCGGGTGTCGAGTGCAGGAAGGACACCGGAGTCGTCGACGAGATTCCCGCCGCCTACAAGGACATCGATTCGGTGATCGCGGCCCAGGCCGACCTGGTCGAGGTCGTTGCCTCGCTCAAGCAGGTGGTGTGCGTGAAGGGCTGATCCGGCGTGCCTCGCGGTCAAGGAGGCCGCGAGGCTCGTACGCTGGCGGCCACGTTCGCTCAGCCGACCACCATCGCCGAAAGGGAGCCCGTTCGTGCCGACGTTGCTGCGCCTGGACTCTTCCGCCGACCTCCGCTCGTCGACCTCGCGCACGCTCACCGGCGTGTTCGCCGAGGCGTGGCAGGCGAGAGGGCCTGGCCACCCCGTCGTCGAGCGGGACCTGCACCGCTCGCCGCTGCCGCATCTGCCCGACGCGGCGCTGCATTACGCGCCGCGCCTGCGGGCCGAAGGCGAGAACCCCGGTGCCGACGGCGAGCGGCTGCAGGAGGAGTTGCTCGCCGAACTGTCCGCCGTGGACGTGGTGGTGATCGGCGCCCCGATGTACAACTGGTCGCTGCCTTCCACGCTGAGGGCGTGGCTGGACTACGTGCACGTACTCGGCACGAGCGTGCCTTTCGACACCGACGACCAGCCCTACGCGGGCATGCCGGTGGTCGTGGTGTCCAGCAGGGGTCAGGCATACGGTGAGGGGACCGAGAACGCGGGCGACGACAATGCCGTCCCGCCACTCGTGCGCGTGCTGGGAACCTCGATGGGCATGGACGTCAGGGTGGTCACCGCCGAGTTGACGCTTGCCGAACGGATCCCAGCCATGGCGCCGCTGGCCGGTAAGGCGAAGGCGAGCCTCGACGCGGCGACGGAACAGGTGCGGGAACTCGCGGCGACCCTCGGCGGGAACTGATTCTCAGTCCAGCTCGATCGGCTTCACCGGGCTCCCGGAACCAGCGGCGCCGGCCGGATCGCCGCCGGGGTCGCGGGCGCCCTCGCGTTCGTCGCGGTCGGCCCACTCCAGCAGGCCCGTCAGTGAGAACACGGCGTCGTCGATGCCCGCGTGCGGATCGCCGATCCCGGCGAAGCGGGAGGGGACCGTCGCGATGGTGAAGTCGCCCGGCTCGATGTCGTCGACCTCGGCCCAGGTGACAGGGGCCGACACGGTGCCCTCCGCGTTGCCTCGCACCGAATAGGCGCTGGCGATGGTGTGGTCGCGCGCGTTCTGGTTGTAGTCGACGAACAGCATCGCCGGATCCCGGTCCTTGCGCCACCACGCTGTCGTCACGTCGTGCGGCGCTCTGCGCTCGACCTCCCTGGCGAAGGCCAGCGCCGCCCTCCTGACGTCGGCGAAGCCGTACTCGGGGTGGATCCTGACGTAGATGTGCAGGCCGCGTCCTCCCGAGGTCTTCGGCCAGCCGGTGGCGCCGAGTTCGTCGAGTACCTCATGTGCGACGCGGGCGACCCGCCGTACCCGGTCGAACCCGCACTCGGGCATCGGGTCGAGATCGATGCGCCACTCGTCAGGGACCTCGGTGTCGGCTCGCCGCGAGTTCCACGGATGAAACTCCACTGTGGACATCTGAACGGCCCAGATGACGTCGGCGAGCTTGGTGACGCACAGTTCGTCGGCGTGCCGCCCGTAGCGCGGGAAGTGCACGCGCACCGTGCCGAGCCACGGTGGCGCGCCGTGCGGTACGCGTTTCTGGTGCACCTTCTCCCCGCTGACCCCTTTGGGGAAGCGGTGCAGCATGCAGGGCCGCTCGCGCAGGGCCCTGACGATGCCGTCGCCGACGGCGAGGTAGTAGTTGGCGAGGTCCAGCTTGGTCTCCCCTCGGGCGGGGAAGTAGACCCGCTGCGGATTGGACAACCGCACCGGATAGCCGCCGACCTCCAGTGTCTCCGAGGGGCTCTGGCCCTTCCGCGAAGCCATGTCCGGAAACTACCTCGCTTTTCCCGTTCGCGGGTGCCGAAGCATCAGCGCGGCTCGTCCTCGGGTTTCGCCGGGGGACGTGCGCGCAGTGAGCCGGGATGCGCCTTCGCCGAGGGATCCCGCCGGGTCTTGATCAGGCTCGCCACGGTGACCACGGTCAGCACCACGACGATCACGCCGAGGCTCACCACCGTGTCGATCTCGGGGATGCGGTCGTCGATGTCCACGTGCAGCCAGTGCAGGATCAGCTTGACCCCGATGAAGGCCAGGATCAGAGACAGTCCGGTCGACAGGTAGACCAGCCGATCCAGCAGGCCTTTCACCAGGAAGAACAGTGCCCTGAGACCGAGCAGCGCGAACGCGTTGGCCACGAAGACGATGTAGGGCTCCTTGGTGACCCCGAAGACCGCGGGGATGGAGTCGAGCGCGAACAGCAGGTCGATGCTGCCGATGGCGAGCAGCACGATGAAAAGCGGCGTCACCATGCGCCTGCCGTCGATCCTGGTGACGAGCTTTCCGCCGACGTATTCGGTGGTCACGGGAAGCACCTTGCGGGCGGTGCGCACCATGACGTTGTCCTCGACGTCCGGATCCTCGTCGCGATGCCGGAACAGTTGCACGGCCGTGTAGATGAGCAGGAGGCCGAACAGCAGGAACATGAACGAGAAGAGGGAAAGCAGTGTCGCGCCGACGGCGATGAAGATGCCGCGCATGATGAGCGCGAGCACGATGCCGAAGGTCAGGACCTTGTGCTGGTGTTCCTCGGGCACCGCGAAGGTGCTCATGATGATCACGAAGACGAAGAGATTGTCGACGGAGAGGCTCTTCTCCACGATGTAGCCGGCGAAGTACTCGGTGCCGAACTGCCCGCCGTGCTGGAGCATGAACCACACGCCGAAGGCGACCGCGACGAGGATGTAGAACACCGACCACGCGGTGGCCTCGCGGAATCCGACGCGATGGGGTCTCGCGGCGGCGATGGCGAGGTCCATCGCGAGCAACGCGACGATGACCAGAATGGTGATCGCCCAGGTGAGTCCGTCGATGTCGAGCACACTGCCTCCGGAGTCCTTCGGGCGAATCCGGCCACCGTGTTCGCCCGGGTCACCGTAAGGGCAGACGGGAAAAACCCGCCACTTCAAGCGGCTCCGACGGGAAAGTCGCGACCGGCGCGTCATCGCCCTGGGTGATACGTCAATGACACTGTGCAAAAAGACGCGTAAATGTCACCGTATCGTTGTGTTGTATGTCAAAGTCTGTGGAATCGAAGCAACCCGCCCACGCATAGTTCCGATGCCCCGACCCCAGCGCAGGTCACTGGTTCCCCCGCCGCTGACGTGCGCGACAACCCCGATGGAGCAATACATGGCCGCGCGCCATCCGCTCAGAAAGGCGGTGCCCGCGTCGCTGTTCGCGGCGATGGTGTGTGCCGCCACGCTGGCCCCCGCCTCCGCGTCCGCTCAGTCGGATCCGGATTCGCTCTCCGACCGGATCGCCGCGGCGGAGGCCGAACTCGACGAGGCGCAAGCCGCCCTCGCCACGACCTACGACACGTTCACCTCGGCGCAGCACCGGTTCGACGCCGCGACGAGGAAAGCGCAGGAGGCCCAGCGCAAGGCCGACGAGGCCACCGTGGCGGCGCGGGAAGCGGCGAAGCAGGCCACCGAGGCGCAGGGCAACGTCGACGAACTCGCCTCGGCGAGTTTCCGGCAGGGCAGCGTCGTCGGTTCCTCGCTGACGACATATCTCGGTTCGCGGACGCCCGCCGAGATGATGGAACGGTCCTCCCTGCTCAATGCGCTCGGTGGTGAGCACCTCGATTCACTCGGCACCCTGCAGCGGGCCGTCGACGAGCAACGTTCGTTCGAGGCGACGGCCAAGACGTCGTTGCGAGAGGCCAGGGACAACGAGGCCGAGGCGGCCGTCGCGAAGACCGAGGCGGAGAAGGCCTACTCCGTGGCGACCGGCCAGCAGGAGGAGGCCAAGGCGAACACCGACCGGCTGCTCGCGCAGAAGGCGTCGCTGGAGAGTCAGCTCGCCGGCACCGGAGCCGCCGCGGCGGCCGCCGAAGGCGCCCCCGCGCCATCGGCCAGTGGGGTCGTCAAGCCGACGACCGGCACGCTGACCTCGACCTACGGGCCGCGTGGCGGGACCATCCACTATGGAATCGACATCGCCAACAGCATCGGAACCCCGATCGTGTCCGTATTGGACGGTGAGGTGATCTCGGCGGGCCCGGCGAGCGGATTCGGCCTGTGGGTGCGGGTCCAGCACGCCAACGGGCTCATCACCGTGTACGGGCACATCGATCAGGCCCTGGTGTCGGTGGGGCAGCGGGTCACCGCCGGTCAGCAGATCGCGACCCTCGGCAACAGGGGAGAGTCGACAGGGCCTCACCTGCACTTCGAGGTCCACGACAACGGTCAGAAGATCGATCCGCTGGTGTGGCTGCGCAGCAACGGCGTGGACATCTGAGCGAGCTCAACGGCGAGGCAGGTGTATAACGTCCTATACGGCTCGGCTCTGACGGGCGATTCCGCCGCCACTCACCCGCGAAATCTCCGAAGAACCCGCGGGGACACCGGCCGGCCGAGGCTTCGGTACGGATCAGTGGTGGAAGGCGATGGGCCTGCGGGGAGCGGGATGCCGCAGGTGCGCGACCGCGTCGCGGAGGTCGCGGGCGAACAGGGCTGCCTTGTCGGTGCTGATTCCGTGCCGGATCAGCACTCGGTGGATGACCGTTTCCTGCCGCTGGGGCGGAAGCGGGTAGGCGGCGACCTGCCAGCCGCGCATGCGTAGTTCGTCCGACAGTTCGTACAGGGTGAACCCCGCCTCGGCCGGGTCGTTCAGCGTGTAGGACAGCGCGGGAAGCGCGCCCCTTCCCGAGTACAGCATGGTGAACGGCCCCATGCCCGCGACTTCGTCGGCGAGCCAGGCCGCGGTGTCGGCGCACGCCTGTTGCACCCTCCGATAGCCTTCCCTTCCCAGTCGCAGCAGCAGGTAGTACTGAGCGATGACCTCGCTGCCGGGACGCGAGAAGTTCAGTGCGAACGTCGGCATGTTCCCGCCGAGGTAATCGACCCGGAACACCAGGTCCTCCGGCAGGTCCTCCGCCGACCGCCAGACGACCCAGCCGACCCCGAGCGGGGCGAGCCCGTACTTGTGCCCCGAGGTGTTGATGGAGCAGACCCTCGGTATCCGGAAGTCCCATTCCAGCTCCGGCTGGACGAAGGGCGCGATGAACCCGCCGCTCGCGCCGTCGACGTGGATGGGTACGTCGAGGCCGGTGTCCCGCTGGATCGCGTCGAGTTCGGCCGCGATCGCCTTCACCGGTTCGTAATCGCACGTGAACGTCACGCCGAGAATGGCAACGACACCGATCGTGTTCTCGTCGACGTAGTCGCGCAGTTGTTCAGGCCGCAATCCGGTCGCGTCGCCGAGCAGCGGAACCTGGCGCAGTTCGACGTCGAGGTAGCGCGCGAACTTCTCCCAGCACACCTGCACCGGCCCGCAGACCAGGTTGGGGCGATCGGCGGGCTTGTCAGCGGCCTTCCGGCGGGCCCGCCACCGCCATTTCAGCGCGAGCCCGCCCAGCATGCACGCCTCGCTCGAACCGGTGGTCGAGCAGCCGACCGCCGCTCCGTCGCCGCTCGCGTGCCACAGGTCGGCGAGGATGTTCACGCAGCGCGACTCGATTTCGGCCGTCTGCGGGTACTCGTCCTTGTCGATCATGTTCTTGTTCATGTTCTCGTTCATCAGCGTGTGAACGAGGGGGTCGTTCCAGGTTGTGCAGAAGGTCGCGAGGTTCTGTGCCGCGTTTCCGTCGAGGTCGAGTTCGTCGTGGATGAGCTGGTACACGACGGCGGGGTCGTGGGGTTGCTCGCCGATGCGCCTCTTCGCGAGTTCCCGCCCGCTGAGCGCGCTCGCGTACACGTCGTCGAAGCGGGCGCCGTCCTCGTCGCCGATTCTGTGCAAAGCCATGGGTGACTCCTTCGCGGGAGACCGACCCGTTCAGTATTGGCGAGGACGAACCCGCTCGCACGGGTGGTCTCGGCTGTCCACTGAGGACTGAAGAGTTATCGGGGGCCGTGCTCGCCGATGTGGGTGAGCAGTTCCGATACCGGCTTGCGGCCGGAGAGGATCGCCGAACGCCCTGCCGGGGCGGGGGCCGGGTGGCCGAGCGCGATCGCGTGGTTGGCCAGCCACGGAAGGTCGTAGCCGGCCATCCTCGCCGCCGCGACGGCGTTGGCTTCCGGATAGAGCGAGACGGGACAGCTTCCCAGGCCCGCGGCGTGCGCGGCGAGTACCAGTGACTGGCACACCCTGCCGAGGTCGAATTCCGTGTCGCGTCCCGCCGAGGAGTCGGAGAGCAGGACGAGCGCGGCCGGTGCCGTCGCGATCGGCAACGCGTACTGACCCAGCGTGGCAAGCCGCTGCCGCAGGGCATGGCCGGTGACCGACACGAAACGCCACGGTTGCCGGTTTCTCGCCGAACCCGTCCACCGTGCCGCGTCGACGATCGCCTCGATGTCGGCGCGCGTCACCGGCAGGTCCGCGAAGTGCCGGGTTGCCCGCACGGCAGCGGGCGTGCGTCGCCCATGATCCACGCTCGGTACGCTAACACCGCCCCGCACACCCCGGCCCGCGGTGCGCGCCGTCCACGGCTGGCGACCAGAGCAACGAGGTGAGTCCGATGACCACGACGACCGAGCAGGACCCCACGCGCACCCGGCGGCTCGTGAAGCTGTTCTCGATCATCGCGATCGTGGAGGCGTGCACCTGGGCGGGTCTGCTGGCGGGGATGTACTTCAAGTACATCCCCGAGACGACGACGGAACTGGGCGTGAAGATCTTCGGCCCGCTCCACGGCGCCGCTTTCGTCTGCTACGGGATCGTGACGATCCTGCTCTCGATGAAGCTGAGGTGGCCGGTGCGCTGGCTGACGCTCGTCGCACTCGTGGCCGCCATACCCCCGTTCACGACCGTCGTCTTCGAGTTCTGGGCCCGCCGCACCGGACGGCTCACCGCGCGAGACGATGAGGTCGCTCAGGCGAAGGTCAGGTAGAGCAGAGCCACGTTCAGCACGATGATCACGCCGGCGACCAGCCAGGCGACGGTAGTGGTGACGACGTGGTTGGTGCTTGCGCCCATCAGCCCTCGGTCGCTCGTGAGGCGCACCAGCGGCGCCAGCGCGAACGGGATGCCGAACGACAGCACCACCTGGGACAGGACGAGCGCCCTGCTCGGGTCGACGCCGATCGCGAGTACGAGCAGTGCGGGCAGCAGCGTGACGAGCCTGCGCAGCAGCAGCGGGTAGCGCTTCCGCAACAACCCCTGCATGATCATCGCGCCCGCGTAGGCGCCGACCGAGGTCGACGCGAGTCCCGATGCGAGCAGGCCGACCGCGAACAACAGGCCGACGACGGGGCCGAGGGCGGTCTGCACCGCGGAGTGGGCCCCCTCGATGGAATCGACGTTGTCCTGGCCCTGGAGGTTGGTCGCCGCGAGCAGCAGCATTCCGATGTTCACCGCGCCGGCAAGCACCATGGCCAGCCCGACGTCGAGTTTGGTGGCCTTGAGCAGTTTCCGGAGCCGGGGGCCTTCGGTGTGGCCGTGCCGGTCGCGGGCCAGCCCGGAATGCAGGTAGACGGCGTGCGGCATGATCGTCGCGCCGAGCATCGCCGCCGCGAGCAGGACGCTTTCCGTCCCGCTGAAGCGGGGGATCAGTCCGTCCAGTGCCCCTGACGCGGACGGTGGCTCGACGACGACACCCACCAGGAAGCCTGCCGCGATGATCAGCAGGAAACCGGTGATCACCCGCTCGAAGCGTCTCGGCCCGCCTTTGTCGTAGACCGCGAGCAGGAAAAGGCTGACGAGACCGGTGATGATTCCACCGGTCAGAAGCGGCAGGCCGAACAGCAGATGGAGGGCGATGGCGCCGCCGACGACCTCGGCGATGTCGGTGGCGATGGCGACGAGTTCGGCCTGTGCCCAATAGCCGAGCCTCGCGGGTTTGCCCAGCCGGTCGCGCAGTGCCTCCGGCAGCGAGAGGCCGGTGACGAGCCCGAGTTTCGCGGACAGGTACTGGACGAGACCCGCCATCAGGTTGGCCGCGACCAGGACCCATACCAGCAGGTAGCCGAACTGTGCGCCGGCGCTGACGTTGGCGGCGACGTTGCCGGGATCGACATAGGCCACGGCGGCGACGAACGCGGGCCCGAGCAGGAGCAGGCTTGTCTTGGCGCGGGCGAGCCGCGGCCGCATCCCGTTCAGCAGAGCCATGCCGCCTCCTTCCCGCCCGTCGAGTTCGCCATGCCCGAATCAGAGTTTAGGCGTGCCGAATCCAACGCGGAACCCGAGCGCGCGGGAAGCGCTCGCCCGATTACCGGCCGCCGATCCGGGGAACACGTGGTGACGACCTGAAGGGACCTGAAGGGAAAGGAGCAAGGTGAAGGTTGTCTACGTGTCCTACCCGGACGAGGCCACGCCGCCGGTACTGGCGTCCGCGCCCGGTGCGCTGGGGCTGCGCCCGCTGCTTGAGGACAACGGGCACGAGCTGGTGACGACAAGCGACACCGGAACCGCGCTCGATGAGGAACTCGCCGAAGCGGAAGTCCTCATCACGACGCCGTTCTGGCCGGTCTACCTGTCCGAACAGCAGGTGAGGAACGCGAAGAACCTGCGCCTCGTGCTGACGGCCGGCATCGGTTCCGATCACATCGACTGGGATGTCGCGCGAGACAACGGCATCACCGTCGCCGAGGTCACCGGATCGAACGTGGTCAGCGTCGCCGAGCACAACGTGCTCCAGATTCTGGCTCTTGTCAGGAACTTCGTACCGGCCTACCGGCAGGCCACCGACGGCGGCTGGGATGTCGCCGGCGTGTCAAGGCATGCCCATGACCTCGAAGGCAAGACCGTCGGCATGGTGGGGCTCGGTGCGATCGGCGCGCGAACGGCCTTGCGGCTCAAGAACTTCGACGTCCGGTTGCTGTACTACGCCAATCATCGCCGTTCGCCCGCAGACGAGGCCGTGCTCGGCGCGAAGTACTCGAGGCTGGACGACCTGATCGCGGAGTCCGATGTGGTGTGTCTCGCGCTGCCCCTGATGGCAGGCAGTCAGGCGTTGATCGGCCCGGAAAGGCTCGCGGCGATGAAAGAAGGAGCCTGGCTGGTCAACACCGCGCGAGGAGCGATCGTCGACAGGGACGCGCTGGTGGAGTCGCTGGCGAACGGCCATTTGGGGGGCTATGCGGGGGACACGTGGCACCCGCAGCCGGCGCCTGCGGACCACCCGTGGCGCACCATGCCCGCGCACGCGATGACGATCCACTACTCGGGTATGACGGTCGAGGCGCAACGACGTATCGCCTCAGGTATCGCCGAACTGCTGCGACGTCACCTCGACGGGGACGAACCGCCGCGGGACTACGTACTGGTGAAGCCGGAGTGAGCGGCGGGGACCAGCACGTCCGCATCGGACTCATCGCCGAACCGGATTCGCCGGGCCGTACCGCGGATCGGCTCGTCGAGACCTTGTCCGAGCACGGTGAGGACGGATACCGGTTCGAGTCCGAGATCAGCGTGGTGGTGGCGGGCAAGCAGCGGCCGTCCGACATGCTGGACGCCATCGCCGAACTCAGGCGCGAACGCGGATGGACCTTCGCCGTCTGCCTCAGCGATCTCCCGGTGCGGCAGGGAGGGCGTACGGTCGTGGCCGATGTGCGCCCGGCCACGGGGGTCGCTCTCGTGTCGCTGCCAGCGCTCGGCACCATCCGGCCCGGCGCTCGCGCCCGCCGGGTCGTACTCGAACTGCTGGACGACCTCGCCGACGAGCGTGCCCCGGAGCGGGGCCTTTCCTCCGTGCGCACGCGCCGCGACGACCGGGTTCCCGCCGACGAGACCAGCACCGGCGACACCGGCGACGTCAGGTACCTCGCCGAGGGGAAGGCGGGCAGACTGCGGCTGGTCGGTGGCATGGTGCGCGCCAACCGCCCGTGGAAGCTGATTTTCGGGCTTTCCGGCGCGCTCGCCGCCGCGGGCGCCGCCAGCGCCTTCGGGCTCACGTCCAGCACCATCTGGCAGCTCGGCCATCAGCTTGAGACATACCGGAAGGTGCTGGCAGCACTCGTCGCGGTGGGCGTGCTCGTGTTCTGGCTCATCGCGGGACACGGATTGTGGGAGAACCGGCGTAGCGCCGCCGATCGCGAACAAGCCGCGCTGTACAACGTGTCGACGGTGCTGTCGCTGGTCATCGGCGTCGCGGTGATGTACGCGCTGTTGTTCGCCGTCAACGTGGGTGTCGTCCTGCTGATGCTTCCCTCCGGCCTGCTGGCGAGCACGGTCGGCGAACCTGTCGTTGCGACCACGTACCTGTCGCTGGCGTGGGCTTTCACCACGATGGGAGCCATCGCGGGCGCGCTCGGCGCGAGCGTGGCCAGCGACAGTTCGGTGCGCAGCGCCGCCTACGGTTACCGGGAGCAGCGCCGTCGCGGCAGGCGGCAGCAAACGTGATCGGCCACGGTGCGCGGTTGTCCCCGTACCTTCGGTGAACAGCCGGTGCCGCATCGGCGCAGGTCCGTACGGGGCTCGCGAGCGGTGCGCTACCTTGACCGGCATGAGCGAGGTTGGCGGCCAGGATCCGTCCTGGACCCGGTGGCAGCGTCCGAAACCGACCGCGGCTCAGCAGCGCAGCGACGTGTGGATCATGCTCGCGGTGCTCGCGGGCGCGGTCGCGGCGACGGTGCTCATCAACAGCATGGGTGCCTTCGTATTCGACAACACTCCGTCGCTGGCGGAGCAGTTCGTGTGGGCGGCGGCGGTCACCCTGCCGCTCGTCGTGCGCCGCCGCTTCCCGCTTCCCGTCCTGATCGCCGTCGGCGTGCTCTTCGTGATGACCCAGGTGCGCCAGATCGGCGACACGCTCGTGCCGTCGATCGCGCTGTTCCTCGCGATCTACACCTCGGGGGCCTGGGAACGCAACAGGACGGTCGCGCGCTGGTCCCGGGTCGTTGTCATCGTGGGCATGTTCTGCTGGCTGGGATACGGGCTACTGGATTTTCTGGTCGATCCGGGCCCCGGGTTCGAAGGCGCGGCCGGACCACTTGATCCCATACTCGCCTCCGTTCTCTACAACATCGGCTTCAACCTGTTGTTCTTCCTCTCGGCCTACTTCTTCGGCAATATCGCGTGGCTTTCGGCGCGCAGGCAGGCCGAACTCGAACAGCGAGCCGAGCAGTTGCGCCTTTCCCAGGAACAGAACATGCACGGCGCGGTGGTGGCGGAGCGGGTGCGGATCGCGAGGGACCTGCACGACGTCGTCGCTCACCACGTGTCGGTGATGGGCGTACAGGCCGGAGCGGCGAGAAGTGTGTTCGATCGCGACCGCGAGCTGGCATTGTCGGCACTGCGCACGGTGGAGTCGACGGCTCGCACCGCGATCGGCGAGTTGCGCGGACTGCTCGGTGTGCTGCGCGCGGAGCACGGCGACCGGGACGACGCCGGCGGGGCCGAGCGGTCCGGCGATTCGCATCCGGCCTCACCGGGGCTCGCGCAAGTGCCCGATCTCGTATCCGTTGCCGAGTCGGCGGGGCTTGACGTACGGCTCGGTGTCTTCGGTGATCCCCGGCCGGTCCCGGAAGGGATCGCGTTGTCGGCATACCGGATCGTGCAGGAGGCGCTGACCAACGTCGTGAAGCACGCCACAGCGCGCAAAGTGGACCTCAGAGTCCGTTATCTCGACAGTGCCGTGGAAGTCGAGATCACCGACGACGGACGAGGCCGCGCAGCAGCGGCTCCCAGGCTTCCCAGCAGCGGTTTCGGTCTGCTCGGAATGCGGGAGAGAGTCGCCGTGCACAACGGTGAGCTGGAGGCCGGCCCACGCCCCGATGGTGGTTACCGCGTCAGAGCGAGCTTTCCCGTTCCCCTCGACGATCACTCCACACCGGACAGCAGGGAGATCCCGGCAACGTGAATGAACAATCCACCGGCCCTATGGCTGAGCCGTTGCGGGTTGTCCTCGCCGACGACCAGGATCTGGTGAGGGCGGGATTCAAGGTCATCCTCGGCGCGGAGCCCGGCATCGAGGTCGTCGGCGAGGCCGGTGACGGGGCCGCGGCGGTCGAACTTGTGGAGCGGGTGCGTCCCGACGTGGTGCTGATGGACGTTCAAATGCCCACATTGGACGGACTGGCCGCGACGAGGAGAATCCTGGGAAGGACAGGGGAGAACCATCCGGTCAAGGTGGTCATCCTGACCACATTCGACAGGGAGGACTATCTCTTCGAGGCGCTGCAGGCGGGTGCGAGCGGCTTCCTGCTCAAGAACGCGTCACCGGAGGACCTCGTCGAGTCGATCCGGATCGTCGCGCGAGGCGACGCGTTGCTCTCGCCGGAAGTCACGCGCAGGGTCATCGCCAGGTTCTCGGCGCCCGCCCCGGCGGCGGTACCGGTCAACCGGCCCGCCGAACTCACCGATCGCGAGTTCGAGGTGCTTGAGCAACTCGCCAAGGGGGCGAGCAACGCCGAGATCGCCGGTTCGCTCTTCCTCGGCGAGACGACGGTGAAGACCCACGTGTCACGGGTGCTGGCGAAGCTCGGGCTGCGCGACCGCACTCATGCGGTGGTCTTCGCCTACGAGAACGGGATCGTGGCGCCGGGCGCCAACACCTGAGGCTCAGCCGACAGGCCGGTGATATTTGAGCTCACGCGAATCCAGTGCGTAGCCGATGAACGCGAAGACCACCTGCGCAACGCCGACGACGAGCATGATGATCAGTCCGGCACCTGCCTCGTAGCCATCGGAAACGGACAGGAGACTGAACATCATCTCGATCGTCACCCCTGCCGCGAGTGCCGGAACGAGCGGCCCGGGTTTGGCGTCGCCGCCTCGCAGTACGGTGAGCAGCGCGACCAGACCGGCCACGAGGTACAAGGCCGGGGTGAGTCCGGCGCCGCCCTCGTAGAACGACGCCGACTCCGAGGTGCCGTCACCGTAGTCGTAGGTGACCGAAGGGGCGAAGCCGATGGAGATCGCCACCAGTCCGAGCGCGAAAGTGGCGAGATGTAGCCATTGCGGCGCGCTCAGGCCGGGGCGGACCGGCGCGGGCGGGTAGGGCTGGGCTGGGTACGGGTGGTTACCCGGTTCGGTCACGGCATGCTCCTGGAGTCGGGGACCGGTGATCGAATGGACGTCGCTCCCGTCAGGTCCGTTCCCGTTCGTGATCGCGAAGTCGATCACCGGGCGGCGGTCACCAGATGCAGGCGCAGATCCAGGGACCGGCCCGCCATGCCTCTCATCGCGGTGATGCCGAACTCGAAGCGGTCGACCGTGCCCGTGGCCAGCAGATCCCACCTCGATCCGGCCGGTCCCGCCCTTTCGATGCGGACGTCGAGCGGGCGGGTCACCCCACGGGCAGTAAGTCCGCCACGCAGCACCCAGGTCCCGGCCACTTCCTCGAGCGCCGTGGAGGTGAACGAGATGACGGGAAACGCCGACGTGTCCAGGTAGGCCGGTGAGCGAATCGCCCAGTCCCTCGGAGGGTTGCGCGTGTCGAGGCTGGCCGAGGAGACCGTCGCGGCCGCGGAGGAGGCACGCACCGGCCGGGCCACGTGGATCGAACCCTCGACGAGCGCGAATGTGCCTCGCACCGGCAGCAGGCCGAAGAACTGGCGGGTGGAGAACGAGACAGACGAGCGTCGCGGATCGATCGCGTAGTCGCCCTCCGAGGGAACGCGCACGAGTGCGGGTGCCGGTTCGTCGCTGGCCATGGAACCAGCTTCGCACGCGCGGTGGCTCCGTCCCGGACTCGCGGAGGTGGATGGAGAATGTTCGTGGGCGTTCTGGTCGCCCGGAGCGTCACCTGCAGAGAGGGGAGCCGTGTACACCGTCGTCGGCAGCCCGCTGGGACCGTTGACGCTCGTCGGCGACGACGATCGCGCCGGTGGTGTGACCCTGACCGGGTTGTATCTGGAGCGGCAGCTGTACCGGCCGGGCGACGATTCCTTCGGTGAGCGGGCCACGGAGCCGTTCGGGGGTGTCATCGAGCAACTCGCGGCGTATTTCGCGGGGGAGCTCACCGAGTTCGATGTGCGGCTGGCGTTGCGGGGCACCCCGTTTCAGCGGCGGGTGTGGGCGATGCTGCGGGAGATTCCCTACGGCGGCACCGTGTCCTACGGCAGGCTGGCTCACCGGATGGGTAAGCCGGGCGCCGCGCGTGCGGTCGGGCTGGCGAACGGCAAGAACCCGGTGAGCATCATCGTGCCGTGTCACCGGGTGGTCGGTGCGAGCGGGCAGCTCACCGGCTACGGCGGTGGTGTCGAACGGAAGCGCCACCTGCTCGCCTTGGAGCGGGCCACCGCCGCGACCTGACCCCGGATATGCCCACGACCCCGCGAGTCCCGCACTCAGGTCGCTGAGTTCGGCATTCAGGTTGCCGAGTTCGGCACTGAGGTCGCCGAGTTCGGCATTCAGGTCGCCGAGATCCGCACTCAGGTCGTGTGAGGGCGGACTGAACGAGGGTGACCGCCGCGGGCGCCGTCGCGGTGACCGCGAAAGGCCGGGGAGCTCCGCGGCTGTTCCGCTCGCGGAGCTCCCCGGCCTTGCGGACATGGCATCCGAACGTGGGACTTCCGGTCCCGGGCGCGGATCTCGGCGTCCCGAACGCGGATCTCGCCCGCCTGAGTGCGGATCTCGCGGTCTTGAGTGCGGATCTCGGCGTCCTGGGCGGGGGACTCGCGCGTCACGGCAACCCCGGTTCCCGGGCGCGGTGGTTACTCAGTTGCGGCGCCTGCCAGGTGAACCGATGACCAGCCGGTAGATGGCGAGAATGATCAAGGCGCCCAGAATGGCGAGTCCCCAGGTGCGAGCCTCGAAGAAGCGGCCGAGGTCGACATCGAACAACGAGCGGCCAACCCAGCCACCCAGCATCGCGCCACCGATGCCCAGCAGGATGGTGATGATGCACCCGCCGGGGTCCCTGCCGGGCATGAGCATCTTGGCGATGCCGCCCGCGATGAGGCCGAGGAGGATCCAGCTGACGATACCCATGGCCCCACCCTACGGCCCCGGAAGCCGCTGACTCCGAACCGGGCGAACCCCGCCCTCCGAAGCCGGGCACAGCCACCCGGGCAGAGTCAACCGGGCCGAGGCGACAGGGCCGAGGAAACAGGTCCGAGGCGGTCCACATTGGATTCAACGCGAGTTGACACGCCGGGAGGGAATTTTCCTCCCGGCCGGTGAAATCGTTGCCCCGGAACAGGATCCCGGATCGCCGGAAGTGGAGGTAGATTGGCCACGACATGCGTATCGAGCTTCTCGGCGAGTTCGCCGTCGAGAGCAACGGGGACCGGATCGACGCGCGCCGCTGGCGGTTGCGCAAGGCCCGCCTGCTCGTGATCGCTCTGGCCCTTGAGCCCGCGCAGCGGCTGCACAGGGACAAGGTGCTCGAGCGGCTGTGGCCCGGCGTCGACCCCTCTTCGGCGAACCACAATCTGCACCAGGCCCTCTATGTCGCACGGAAAGCCATCGGCGAATCGGGCATCCTGACGGTACGTGACGAGAACGTGCTGCTCAACGCGGGTGGCGAGGTCGCGGTGGACGTCGTCGAGTTCGAAAGGGCCGCCGAGGCGGCGCTCGTCACCGGCGACGAGCGCGATCTGCGGGCCGCGCTCGCGGCCTACCGGGGTGACCTCGCCCCCGACCTCGCCTACACCGACTGGCTGGAGGGGCGAAGGGCCTCGGCGCGCGAGACGTGGCACGCGGTACTGCTGCGCATGGCGGGGCTGAAGCTCGCCGGCGCCGCCTTCGACGAGGCCAATCTGTACTTCACGAGGGTGCTCTCCGCCGATCCTTACAACGAGGCCGCCGTGCGGGGCACGATGTCCGTGCTCGCCGCGACCGGCCGGGTACCCGAGGCACTCGCGAGGTACGAGCGGCTCAGGGACGACCTGCGTGAATTGTCGGGAGCCGATCCCGATGCCACCACGAAAGGCCTGTTCCGGCGCCTGCTGCACGGCGCGGCGGCAGGCGAGCGGCAACCCGTGCCCGCTCACCTGCCTCCGGAGCTGAGCAGCTTCGTCGGCAGGAACCGCGAGCTGACCGAGGTCGGGACTCTGCTGGGGCGGACCCGGTTGCTCACGCTCACCGGCGCCGGCGGCTGCGGAAAGACCCGGCTTGCCGTCGAGGCCGCTCGCGCAGTCTCGGGAAACTACCCCGGCGGCGTGTGGTTCGCCGACCTGGCCGCGTTGCGCGAACCCGCGCTCGTAGCCGACGCGATCGCGGCGGCGCTCGACCTGACGCCGGGGGCGGGGCCGGATCAGGTGAGGTCACTCGTCGAGCAGCTCGGAGACCGGAGCTGCCTCATCGTGCTCGACAACTGTGAGCAGGTCGTGCACGGTTGCGCGCGCGTGTGCACCACGGTGCTCGCCTGCTGTCCCGGAGCCCGGATTCTGGCCACCAGCAGGGAGCCGCTGCGCGTCGAGGGCGAGGTCACGTTCCGGGTTCCCTCGCTGCGGATACCGGAGTCCACCGGCGATCCGGAGCGGCTGGCCGATTTCGAATCGGTACGGCTGTTCGTCGAACGGGCGGCGAGCGTCCGGCCCGGCTTCGGGCTCGGCACCGGCAACGCGGAGGCGATCGCCGGTCTGTGCAGGCGCCTCGACGGGATGCCGCTCGCACTGGAACTCGCGGCCGCGCGGATCGCGCTGCTCGAACCGGGCGAAATACTGGCGCGGCTCGGCGACGCGCTGACGGTACTGGGGACCGGCACGTTCGGCGCGACGAGACATCAGACGTTGCGTGCGGCGTTGCAGTGGAGCTATGACCTGCTCGACGCCGACGAACGGGTGCTGCTGCGCAGGCTTTCCGTTTTCGCGGGCCTGTTTTCCCTCGACGCGGCCGAGGTGATCGGCGGCGCGGCGCCGCTGGGGAAGAACAGGGTGCTCGCCGTTCTCGGCAGGCTCGTGGACAAATCGCTGGCGCACAGGGAGCCTTCGGAGCAAGGCACGCGGTACCGGTTGCTGGACACCGTGCGGCAGTTCGCGGCCGAGGTTCTGCGGGAGGCGGGGGAGCGACACGCGACGGCCGCGGCGCACTGTGCCTATTTCCTCGATGTCGCCGGGCGAAACGATCCGGAACACGTGGCCGGTGTCATCAGGGAGAACCCTCGATTGCTCGACCACGATCACGACAATTTCCGGGCCGCGCTGCGCTGGTCGCTCGCGGCCGATCCGGCCTCGGCGCTGACGATGGCGGCGCGGCTGTGGCGGTACTGGTTCCTCAGGGGACACGCCGTCGAGGGCGCGGGCTGGCTGGAGAAGGCACTTACCGCCGCACCCGCGCCGAGTACGACACGTGCGCGGGCGCTCATCGGGCTGACCGGCCTCGACGCGAGGCGTGGCCGCGCGGATCGGCTGCTGCGTGAGGGAAAGGAGGCCGTCACGCTCGTCGAGCGGCTCGCGGGGGCGGACGTGATCGAGCGGTACCGGCTGGTGTACGCGACGTTGGTGTGGGGCACGTTCGACGTGACCGAGGCCGAGCGGATCGCCGAGGGCGTCAGGGAACGCGCCGCCGAACCGGCCCTGCGTGCGGGGGCGGTGTGGCTTGCCGGCATGTGCGCGTTGTCCAAGGAGGACGCGACCGCGGCCCGCCCGCTGTTCGAAGAATGCCTTGCCCTCGTGGAGACCCTCGATCCCGGCGGTCCCGCTTTCCTGCCGGTCATCACCCCGTGTATCCAGCTCGTTCCCGTCGGGAACAGATGGGTGCCTTCGTTCGAGGAATCGCTGCTGGTCGGTAGGAGGGTGGGTGCCGAGCAGGCCGAGGCGTACGTGCTCGGTGCGCTCGGCTACGCGGCCAGGCTCGAACACCGGCTGGCCCTCGCCACGGCGACGGTCCGGCGATCGGTCGAGCGATTCGGCGCGCTCGGTGACGATCTCGGCAGGGCTCACGGCCTGCACCACCTCGGGTGCGTGCTGCGCGACGCCGGAATCTTCGCCGAGGCGGAGGACCGGTTCGCCGAGGCGCTGGCGATCCGGCACTGGCTCGGCGATCGCAGAGGAGAACTGCTTACCCGCGCGAACGTGGCTTTCTCCTGGGCGGCGGCCGGTGATGCCGCACGGGGACGAGCCGCGGCAAGGGATTGTCTTGCCGCGTTCGAGGTGGCCGAGGACGTGCCGGGGATCGCGGGAGCGTTGGGACTGCTGGCCAACATCGAACTTTCCGAGGGGAAATTCCTTGCGGCGAAGGAACTCTACGCCGAGGCGGTACGTCGGTTCGGTGACCAGTCTTGGCCGAGGATCGAGGGCTGGTACCGGTTGCTGGTTGCCGAACTGGCCGCGGAGTGCGGTGAAAAAGCCGAGGCCGCCGGACAGTTGCGGGACGCGGAGGCGCGCTTCGGCAGGCAACGGTGCGCGCTGGCCGAGCGGCGGGTGGGCGCGCTGCGTGAGGCGCTTGAGGGGAGTTGAGCCGAGGGGATCGCGTGATGAGTGGTTGTTGAGCCCTGATTCCTACGGTTGCCGGAAAGACCGAAAAGGAGCGGGTGATCATGACCATCGACCACAGCGCGAGGCACGTCGGCGAGGCGACACTCGGCGAGTTCGCCTCGGCACTGCGCGGCACCGTCGTCCGGGACGGCGACGAGACCTACGAGCAGGAACGCGCCGTGTGGAACGCGGCGCACGACCGGAGGCCCGCGTTGATCGCGCGGTGCGCGGGCGTCGCCGACGTGATGCGCACCGTCGAACTCGCCCGCAGCGAGGGCCTGCCGCTCGCGGTGCGAGGGGGAGGGCACTCCATTCCCGGGTTCTCCACCTGCGACGACGGCGTCGTACTCGATCTTTCCCCGATGAGGGGCGTCCGGGTCGACGTCGGCTCGCGCACGGCGACCGCCGAGGCGGGGTGCCTGTGGCGGGACGTCGACGCCGAGACTCAGAACTTCGGCCTCGCCGTCACCGGCGGTCTCGTTTCCACGACCGGGATCGCGGGATTCACGCTCGGCGGTGGCATCGGCTGGCTGGTGCGGCGGTACGGGCTGACCCTCGACAACCTCATCGGAGCCGATGTCGTGACGGCCGACGGCGGCTACCTGCGCGTCGACGACGACCACCATCCCGATCTGTTCTGGGCGTTGCGGGGCGGCGGGGGAAACTTCGGGGTCGTCACCTCGTTCGACTACCGGTTGCACGACATCGGGCGGACCGTCTATTCAGGACTGGTGTTCTATCCGGCCGAGGAGGCCGCTTCGGTACTGCGCGGCTATCCACTCGCCTGCGCGCAGGCACCGGACAACCTGACGACGCTCGTCAACATGACGACGGCACCGCCGTTGCCGTTCCTGCCGGAGTCGATGCACGGCAAACCCGTCGTCGTCATCGCGGGCTGCTGGGTCGGCGAGGAAAGCCACGGCGACGAGGCGACGCAGCCGTTCCGCTCACTGGGAACGGCGATCGCGGACGTCTTCGCGCCGCACCCGTACACGGCGTGGCAGCAGGCGCTCGACCCGTTGTACCCGAGGGGACTGCACAACTATTTCCGGTCGTCGTTCCTTCGCACCGCGGACAAGTCCGCATTGGACACTTTGTTCACCGGTTTCGCCGAGGCCCCCAATGGTTTGTGCGAGGTGCATCTGCACCACCTCGGCGGGGCGATGGCGAAAACTCCGCCCGAGGCCACCGCTTTCGCGGTGCGCGATCACGACTACATCGTCAACGTCATCGCCCGCACGGCTACCGCGAGCGGCTACCGCGAGGCTGTCGACTGGGCGAAAGGCCTGACCTCGATGCTCGGTCCGGATGCCGCCACCTACGTCAACTTCACGGGTGAGGGCAGTGCGGACAGGGCGCGTGCGGCCTATCCCGGCGGTACCTACCGCAGGCTCGTCGAGATCAAGGATCGCTACGACCCCGCGAACCTGTTCAGCCTCAACCAGAACATCCAGCCGTCCCAGTGAGAATGGCGTGGCTGGTCAGAGCCTGCGGGCCCTGGCCAGCCACGCGGCCATGTCGGCGGGTTCGCCTTCGGCGAGCCCGAGCCGCCGCGCGTCCTGCTCGCCGACGATGACGCGATAGGTGCTGGGCCGCAGCTCCTCCAGTTCCCAGCCTTGAGTGAACGCCTCGCGGATGACGCTGTCGCTGATCTGTGGTCCCAGCCCTGGCTCGGTGTCGGCGAGCGCGAGCACGTGCACACGTGCTCCCGGAACGCACACTCCGTGAAGGCCGCTGACGTAGGCGACGCGGTCCTCGGAGCCGAAAACGTGGAACAGCGCGCTGTCGACAACCGTGTCGTACCTTGGCTCGCCGGTCAGCCTCGTCGCGTCGGCGACCTCGAACCGCGCGGTGACTCCGTGCCGCGCGGCGTTGGCGCGCGCCTTCTCGATGGCGGGCACCGAGAAATCCACGCCAACCACGTCGTAGCCGAGTTCGGCCAGATAGATCGTGTGCTCGCCCATACCGCACCCGGCGTCGAGCACGGCGCCGCGGAACTCGCCCCGCCTCTCGAGCTCCACGACGGCCGGCTGCGGTTCGCCGATGATCCAAGGCGCGCCCGCCCCTTCGTAGGCCTGGTCGAATGGGGAACGCGGTACCGAAGACTCCATGCCCTGACTCCCTTGCCGCCACTCGCAACGCCGATGCCGAGGTTACCGGCGCGGGTCGTGGTTCGCCCGAGCCTGTCGTTGCTGGTGAGACGGCTGTGGTGGGGCAAGGGTTTGCCGGTCGGTGGCAACGGGTAACGCGATTGACGTCCATGTCGGTCGAGGGAGGTGCGGGTTGCCAAGCGCAGCGACCGTCACGCGTCTGCTCGGCCAGGGGCTCGACTACGTAGCCGCCGCGAAACGCCTCGGCATTTCGCCCGGCACGGCGTATCTCATCCGGACCGGCGTACCGGCCGACGGCGGGGACACCGTCGCGGGCGCGCGCCGCGAGTTGCTGCTTTCACACAGTCAGTTGCTGGTGCAGCCGAACTCGCACAACCCGACCGAGCACGCCGAGGTGATGGCGTGGCTGCGGGACAGGGCGCTGGGCGATCCGCAGATGCAGGCCGCCGCGTGGGAGACCCGCTGAGCCCGTCGGGCCCTCGTGGCGACGCCGCGACGTGTGAGGAGGTTGGCCGTGGGGTTTCGCGAGTGGATCGGCTCGTGGCCGGTGTACCGGCAGCTGACGGGAACGGACAGGGCCGGCAAGGCCGCGGCCGCGCGATCGGCGGCCAGCCGTGCGCTCTCGGCACGCACCCGCACCGCCGACAAGGTGGTGAAATCGATCTGCCCCTACTGCGCGGTGGGCTGTGCGCAGAACGTGTTCGTCAAGGACGACAAGGTGGTGCACGTCGAAGGCGATCCCGATTCGCCGGTCAGCAGGGGGCGCCTGTGCCCGAAGGGCGCGGCGACGCTGCAGCTCACCACGGGATCGGGGCGCCGGACCGGAGTCCTGTACCGGGCGCCGAAAGCCACCGAATGGCAGGAGATCGACCTCGACACGGCGATGGCGATGGTCACCGAGCGGGTCATCGAGACCAGGCGGCGGACCTGGGAAGCCGAACTCGACGGCAGCCGTACGAACCGGACCATGGGGATCGCGAGCCTCGGTGGGGCGACCCTCGACAACGAGGAGAACTACCTGATCAAGAAGCTGCTCACGGCGCTGGGCGTCGTGCAGGTGGAGAACCAGGCCAGGGTCTGCCACAGTTCGACGGTCATCGGGCTCGGCACCTCGTTCGGCAGGGGCGGCGCGACGACGTTCATGCAGGACCTCCAGCACTCCGACTGCATCGTCATCGAGGGCTCCAACTTCGCCGAATGCCATCCCGTCGGCTTCCAGTGGGTCATGGAGGCCAAGGCGAGGGGAGCGAAGGTGATCCACGTCGATCCCCGCTTCACCAGGACGAGTGCCATGGCCGACCTGCACGTGCCGTTGCGGGCGGGTACCGACATCGCCTTTCTCGGCGGCATCATCAATCACGTACTCCAGACCGAGTCCTATTTCCGCGACTACGTCCTCGACTACACCAACGCGGCCACGATCGTCGGCGAGGAATTCCAGGACACCGAGGACCTCGACGGCCTGTTCTCCGGTTTCGACCAGGACACCAGGCATTACGCGTTCGACTCCTGGTCCTACGAGGGAACCACGGTCGCTCCCGCTTCGGGACAGCGAGACCGGACCCCAGGGCGGCGCATCGACTCGGATTTCGCGGAGACCGGTGTCGGCGAGGGACAGGGCTCGGGAGGTGTCGCGCTGGGCGGTGACCGCCCGCACCGCGACGAAACCCTGCGTCATCCTCGCTGTGTCCTGCAGATCCTCAAACGGCACTTCTCCCGTTACACCCCGGAGATGGTTCGGGACGTGTGCGGGATACCGCGCGAGACCTTCGAGGAAGTGTGCGCCGACCTCGTCGCGAACTCGGGACCCGAGCGCACGAGCGAATTCGTCTACGCCGTCGGGTGGACCCAGCACACGACGGGGTCCCAGTTCATCCGCGCCGCCTCGGTGCTGCAGTTACTGCTCGGCAACATCGGCAGGCCGGGAGGCGGCATCCAGGCGCTGCGAGGGCACGCCAGCATCCAAGGCTCCAGCGACATCCCGACCCTGTTCAATCTGCTTCCCGGTTACATCCCCATGCCGTATGCCCATCACGGCCAGGACCTGCGTGAGTTCGTCGAGGCCGACGCCGCGAAGAAAGGGTTCTGGGCCGAGATGGAGTCCTATGTGGTCAGTCTGCTGAAAGCGTGGTGGGGGCCCGCGGCCACACCGGAAAACCAGTTCTGCTTCGACTACCTTCCCCGGCTGACCGGTAGTCACGCGCACTACGACACCGTGCTCGAGCAGATCGCCGGACGCTGCAAGGGATATTTCCTGATGGGCGAGAATCCCGCCGTCGGCTCAGCCAACGCGAAGATGCAGCGGCTCGGCATGGCCAACCTCGAATGGCTCGTCGTGCGCGACTTCAACCTCACCGAGAGCGCGACCTGGTGGCGCGACGGTCCCGAGATCGAAACGGGAGAACTGCGCACCGAGGACATCGACACCGAGGTGTTCTTCTTCCCCGCCGCCGCGCACACGGAGAAGGCGGGAAGTTTCACCAACACCAACCGCATGCTGCAATGGCATCACGAGGCGGTCGAGCCCAGCGGGGACTGCCGCAGCGACCTGTGGTTCATGTACCACCTCGGCGTGCGGATCCGGGAGCAGCTCGCGGATTCCACCGACGAGATCGACCGGCCGGTCCGGGAACTCACCTGGGACTACCCGACGCAGGGCGAGAACAGGGAACCGGTAGCCGAGGCGGTGCTCGCCGAGATCAACGGCTGGAACCACGACGGCGATCCGCTGTCGAGCTATACCCAGCTGCGGCCGGACGGCTCGACGGCCTGTGGCTGCTGGATCTACTGCGGCGTGTACGCCGAAGGGGTCAACCAGGCGGCCCGCCGGAAACCGGCGACGGAACAGGACTGGATCGCGTCCGAATGGGCGTGGGCATGGCCCGCGAACCGGCGCATCCTCTACAACAGAGCGTCCGCGAGACCCGACGGAACACCGTGGAGCGAGCGCAAGAAGCTCGTGTGGTGGGACGCGGAGGCAGGGTGCTGGACCGGATACGACACCCCGGATTTCGAGGCGGACAAGTCACCGGACTACCGGCCGGATCCGGAAGCGACCGGCGTGGCCGCACTGTCCGGAGTGGACCCGTTCATCATGCAAGCCGACGGCAAGGGCTGGCTGTTCGTGCCCGCCGGTATCTCCGACGGTCCACTGCCCGCGCACTACGAGCCGCAGGATTCGCCGTTCCCCAACATTCTCTACCGGCAGCAGCGCAACCCGGCGAGGCTCCTCTATCCGCACGAGCACAACCGATACCAGCCGGCGGGAACGACCAACGGCAGCCAGGTATACCCGTTCGTCGTCACCACGTATCGGCTCACCGAGCACTTTACGGCGGGCGGTATGTCGCGCTGGACGCCCTACCTCGCCGAACTGCAACCGGAGGCGTTCTGCGAGGTGTCGCCCGAACTCGCGGTGACCCAGGGACTGCGCAACGGCGAGTGGGCGACCATCATCACGCCCCGCAACGCCATCGAGGCGCGAGTGCTGGTGACCGACCGCATGACACCGCTTCGGGTGCACGGCAGGATCGTCGAGCAGATCGGATTGCCGTATCACTGGGGCCCCAACGGGTTGAGCACCGGTGACGCGGCCAACGAGCTGTCGTCGATCTCCCTCGACCCCAGCGCCCACATCCAGGAGGTCAAGGCGTTCGGCGCGGACATCCGCCCCGGGCGAAGGCCTCGTGGTCCCGCACTGCCCGAACTCGTGCGCTCCTATCAGCTTCTCGCCGGGATCACGAGCGAGACCGGAACGGAGGTCTGACCGCCATGACATCCGATCTGCGCGACATGCTCACCAGCGACGATCCACCGCATGACGGGGGCTACGACGACCCGCCGCCACGCTACGGTTTCTTCACCGACACCAGCGTGTGCATCGGCTGCAAGGCGTGTGAGGTCGCCTGCAAGGAATGGAACGGCATCCCCGACGACGGGCTGACCTTCACCGGCATGTCCTACGACAACACCGGGGGCCTCGGTGCCGACACCTGGCGGCACGTCGCGTTCATTGAGCAACGCAAACCGCTCGGCTCGCAGGTGAACACGGCCGCTTCCGCCGGAACCGTCGATCTTGGACTCCCCTCGATGACGAAACCGGGAGAGGAGACGGGACAGGAGCAACGCTCCGAATTCCGCTGGCTCATGTCCTCGGACGTGTGCAAGCACTGCACCCACGCCGCGTGCCTCGACGTGTGCCCGACGGGTGCGTTGTTCCGCACCGAATTCGGGACGGTCGTGGTGCAGGAGGACATCTGCAACGGTTGCGGGTACTGCGTTCCCGCCTGTCCCTACGGGGTCATCGACCAGCGCGCCGACGACGGGCGAGTGTGGAAATGCACGCTGTGCTACGACCGGCTCGGTGCGGGACAGGAACCGGCGTGCGCCAAATCCTGTCCCACCGACTCCATCCAGTTCGGTGAACTCGACGAACTCCGCACGCGCGCGGACGCCCGCGTGCGGCAGTTGCACGAGGCGGGCGTCACCGACGCACGGCTGTACGGCCACGATCCCGATGACGGGGTCGGCGGGGCCGGTGCGTTCTTCCTGTTGCTGGACGAGCCCGAAGCCTACGGACTTCCGCCGGATCCGGTTGTCACCACGCGCGATCTGCCCGACATGTGGAAGCGCGCCGGCCTCGCGGCCGTGACCTTGCTGACCGGCCTCGCGGCGGCATTCGCCAGGAAACCGTCTTTCGGGAGGAAACGATGACCGGCACCGATCCGCACACCGCCGACGCGACCGCGCCGCCCGAGCGCGAAGCGGTGACGGGTGCACGCGGGCGCGGCCGGAGGCGGCGCAGGGCCGAGCAGGCGATGGTCCCGGACGCGAAGTTCGGTTCGTACTACGGAAAACCCGTGCTGAACAAGCCGACGTGGGCCGCGGCCGACATCGCGAGCTACCTGTTTCTCGGCGGGCTCGCGGGTGCGTCGTCGGTCATGGCGGCCGGTGCCGACCTCACCGGAAGGCGGACGCTGGCGCGAGGCTGCAAGGCCGGCGCGCTCGTCGCCGTCTCCGGTTCGCTGTACGCGTTGATCCACGACCTCGGCAGGCCCATGCGGTTCGTCAACATGCTGCGGACCGTGAAGCCCAGTTCGCCGATGAGTGTGGGCTCGTGGCTCCTCGCCGGGTACGGCCCGCAGGCGGGAATCGCGGCACTCACGGACGCCACCGGTCTGCTGCCCGGAATCGGCAGAGCCGCGACGATCGGCGCCGGGATGTTCGGGCCCGCGGTCGCGGCGTACACGGCTCCGCTCATGGCCGACACCGCGGTCCCGACGTGGCACGACGGATACCGGGAGCTGCCGTTCGTGTTCGCCGGTTCGGCCGCGAGTGCGGCGGGTGGCTGGGGGATGCTGATCGCACCGCCCGGTGAGGCGGCACCGGCTCGCAGGGCGACCATCGTGGGTGGAGCGCTGGAACTCGGTGCGAAGACCCTGATGGAGCGGCGCATGGGATTGTCGGCGGAGCCGCTGCGGCAAGGCAAAGCGGGGAAGCTGATGCGCGCGGCCACGGCGCTGACCGTCGCGGGTGCGGTGGTCGGCGGCGTTCTCGGGAGGAAGTCGAGGGCCGCCGCGGCGGCCGGTGGGCTCGCGTCGCTCGCCGGTTCCGCGTGCACGAGGTTCGGCTTCTTCCACGCCGGTGTGACCTCCGCCGAGGATCCGAAGTACACGGTGCGCCCCCAGCGCGAACGTCTGGAGCGTGAGCACGCCTGAGGCCGTCAGCCCGCGAGTCCCCCGCCCACGACGCCGAGTTCTGCGTCCAGGACGCCGAGATCCGCACTCAGGTCGCCGAGATCCGCACCCGGGAGCGCGAGATCCGCGCTCAGGACGGCGAGATCCGCGTTCACCCGCTCCCGAATTCGCGTTGCCCTTGACCTTGGGCCAGGTCTACCGTTCCCGCGTGGATCTCTTCTCACGTTCGTGGGACGCGTTGCGCGCCGCGGTGGACGAACTGTCCGGCCAGGACTGGGAACGACCGTCCGGCTGTGCGGGCTGGCTTGTCAGGGACCTGGTGTGTCACCTGGTCATCGACGCCCAGGACGTACTGATCACGCTGGTCACTCCCGTCGATGCCGAGCCGACCACGGACGCGGTGGGCTACTGGAAGCTCGTCGACCCTCCCCGCGGCGACGACCCGCTCGACGCCCTGATCCCGAGGCTCGCCGCAGCCTACGGTGATCCGGAATTGCTCAGGTTCCATCTCGGCGATGTCGGGTCCGCCGCGGGCCGCGCCGCCGCGCTCGCCGATCGCGCCGCCACGATCGGTACCCAAGACATGGTGCTGACGGCGGGGGATTACCTGACCGCCTACGTCCTGGAGTGGGCGCTGCATCACCTCGACCTGATCGCCTGCCTGCCCTCGGCGGAGGAGCCACCGGAGGAGACCCTCGCCCAGGCTCGCGGCATGCTGGAGAGGATCATCGGTTCGCCGCTTCCCGCGTCGCTGTCCGACAAGGACGCGCTGCTGGTCGTGACGGGACGCCGGTCGCCGACCGATGAGGAGAAGGCCGCGCTCGGCTGCCTCGCGGCGCGGTTACCCATGGCGATCGGCTGACCGAGTATCCCGGCCTGAACGCGGATCTCGGCGTCCTCGGTGCGGATCTCGGTGTCCTGGACGGGGGACTCGCGCGGGCGGCGGCCTCAGCCGACCAGGCTCGCCCAGTAGGTCCAGAATCGCTGGCCGATGAGGACGACGACGAGGAGCATCCAGAACAGCAGCGGCGCGAGGTGGTGCCGCCCGAGCGTGGTGGCCGCGCCGCCGCCGAAGGGAAGGTTGCCCGACACCACGTTGTGAACGGTGGTGTACCAGAAGATCGGAATCATGACCGCCCAGACGATCATGCAGTACGGGCACAGCGCCCCGATGTCGTAGAGGCTCTGCGCGATCAGCCAGTGGATGAACCCGACCCCGAACAGCGTGCCGAGCTGAAGTCCCAGCCAGAACCAGCGCGGCAGCCTGGCCCCCGCGAGCAGCGCGATGCCGACGGTCGCGACGACGGGGAACGCGGCGACCCCGATGATCGGGTTGGGGAACCCGAACGCGGCCGCCTGCGCGCTTTCCATGACCGATCCGCACGAGAGTGTGGCGTCGATCGAGCACGACGGCTGATAGAATGGGTTCTCCAGCAGCGCGATACGTTCGATGAGCAGTATGAACGACGCGGCGAAGCCGATGAGGCCACCGGCGGCCAGCACCCACGCCGTGATCAGCCTGACGCGTAGTCCGGTGTCCTCGGCAACCGCGTCGTCCTCTGCGGTCGGGGCCATGTTCGGTGATCCTCTCGTTCTGGCACACCGGCAAGGGGCCGAGGCTTGCCGTCACTGGGCCGTCCCGGTGAATTCCGTGGCCGTCACGGTACGCCGCACGTCCGCCTTGCCCTGATCGGGGGACGGACCGCTCATGGCATTGCTCACCCCGGCACTCGTGGCCGTATCTCGCGGGCTGTGTCTTCGGCTACCCTCGGCGCTGCCGATGGTTCACCCGATCTCGTGTGGAGAGGGTGAGGAAAACAGGGAACCCGGTGGAAATCCGGGACTGCCCCGCAGCGGTAAGCGGGAACGACCGCCGTCATCGAGCACTGGGCGACACCGCCTGGGAAGCGACGGCCAGTAGGTCCACCGGAAGCACCGGTGGGTGCCCGCGAGTCCGAATACCTGCCACCGGTACGTGCACCGCCGGTGCACGTGGGTCCGGAGCCTCGTGGGCGGGCCGGCGGACACGGTGTTTCGTGCTGCCGTCGTCGTGCTCGTCCTCGTGGCTCCAGGAGCCGTCATCAGCGAGCTCGCGGGGAGAGAGCCGAATGAACGCACCGCAGCCCGCGATCGGGTCGACCGTGCTGGGGTACCCGCGAATCGGGCCACGCAGGGAACTCAAACGCGCACTGGAGCGGTTCTGGGCAGGCAGCGTCGATGAGAGCGAGTTGTCGGCAACGGCCCGCGAACTGCGCGCGGCGACCTGGCGGGAACTGGCCGGGGCCGGCCTGGATTCGATCCCTTCGAACACCTTCTCCTTCTACGATCAGGTCCTGGACACGGCGGTGCTGTTCGGCGCCGTGCCACGGCGATTCCGCGATCTCGGACTATCCGATGTGGACACCTACTTCGCGATGGCCCGCGGTGCCGGGGGAGCCGCGCCGCTGGAGCTGACGAAGTGGTTCGACACCAACTACCACTACCTCGTCCCCGAGCTTGGGCCGGAAACCCGGTTCTCGGTCGCCGGGGACAAGCCCGTCGCGGAGTACGGTGAGGCCGCGGCTCTCGGGATCGCCACGAGGCCGGTTCTGGTGGGGCCCGCCACGTTCCTGTTGCTTGCGAAACCGGACGCGACCGCGCCGGAGGGGTTCACGCCGCTCGACCTGCTCGACGACCTCGTGGAGTCCTACGCGGTGCTGTTGACGCGGCTGGCCGAGGCGGGCGCCGAATGGGTGCAACTCGACGAGCCCGCGTTCGTCGCCGACCGCACGGATGCCGAACTGGCCGCGTTGCGCAGCGCCTACGAGCGGCTCAGTGCCGTTGAGCGCAGGCCGAAACTGCTGGTGGCAGGGTACTTCGGCGATTTCGGTGACGCGCTTGGAGTGCTGGCGGGCACCGAAATCGACGGTGTCGCGCTCGACCTCGTCGCAGGCCCGGCGGCGGCCGACCGCGTTCCCGCCATCGCGGGACTGCGCGACAAGGTGGTTGTCGCGGGTGTCGTCGACGGCCGCAACGTCTGGCGTGCCGATCTGGAAAGTGCCGCCGCGACCTGCGCGAGCCTGCTCGGGTCTGTGGGCTCGCTCGCGGTGTCGACCTCGTGCTCGCTGATGCACGTGCCCTACGACCTGGCGGTCGAGCGGAATCTCGACACTTCTGTCGTGGAAAGGCTGGCTTTTGCGAGGCAGAAGGTCGCCGAGGTCGTACTGCTGGGCAACGCGCTCACGCCGGGATCGGGCAACCTGTCGGCGAAACTCGCCGGTGCCGGTGAGCGAGCCCGAGCGGCGCGTGCGGCCGGTAGGCGCGACGACACCGTGCGGGGCCGGCTTGCCGCGCTCCGGCCGGAACATCGCGGCAGGGCCGGGTACGCCGAACGTGCCGCCGCGCAACGGAAACGGCTCGCGCTTCCCCCGCTGCCGACCACCACGATCGGCTCGTTCCCGCAGACCACGGACGTGCGCAGGGCGAGGGCCGAACTGCGCGCCGGCACGCTCACCGAGTCCGGGTACACCGAGCGGATGCGCGAGGAGATCCGCCGGGTGATCGCGTTGCAGGAGGACATCGGGCTGGACGTGCTCGTGCACGGCGAGCCGGAGCGCAACGACATGGTGCAGTACTTCGCCGAACGACTCGAAGGGTTCGCCGCGACGGAGGGCGGCTGGGTCCAGTCCTACGGTTCACGGTGTGTGCGTCCTCCCATCCTGCACGGTGACGTGTCCAGGCCCGAGCCGATGACCCGCGAGTGGGCGACGTACGCGCAGTCGCTGACCACCAAGCCGGTCAAGGGAATGCTGACCGGCCCGGTCACGATCCTCGCCTGGTCGTTCGTGCGGGACGACCAGCCGCTGGCCGAGACGGCCGACCAGGTCGCGCTCGCGCTGCGGGACGAGGTTCGCGATCTCGAGCAGGCGGGGATCGGCGTCATCCAGGTCGACGAGCCCGCTTTGCGGGAGTTGCTTCCGCTCAGGCAGCGCGATCGGAAGTCCTATCTGGACTGGGCGGTGGCCTCGTTCAAACTCGCGACGGGCGGCGCCGCCGCGACGACGCAGATTCACACGCACCTGTGCTATTCGGAGTTCGCCGACGTGATCGAGGCGATCGACGGGCTCGATGCCGACGTGACGACCGTCGAGGCAGCCCGCTCCAGGATGGAGGTGCTGGCGGACCTGCGCGACATCGGGTTCGCGCGAGGCGTCGGGCCCGGCGTCTACGACATCCACTCACCGGAGGTGCCCAGCGCGGCGCGGCTCACCGAGCTGTTGCGGACGGCCGCGAACGCGGTTCCGATCGACCGGTTGTGGGCCAACCCGGACTGCGGTCTCAAAACCCGCGGCTACGAGGAAACCGAGGCGGCGCTGAGGGCGATGGTGGCGGCCGCGGCCGCCGTCCGCGAGGGCTGAGCGATGCGCGGGCCCGCCGGACGAGCGGGCCCGCGCGCCTACGCGCGATGCCGTGCCCTGATCCACGCGCGGTGGCCGTCGAGGTAGGGCTCGATGTCGTGCACCGTGCCGAGTACGACATCGGCCGGTGCGAGCAGCCTGCCGTCGAGCACGATGGCGTGCGCGCGCGTGAGCTGGTGCGCGGCCTGCCACCATTCCTCGTCGTCCCACAGCCGGAACACCCTCGGTGTCGTGTCGACGACGATCGTGATCTCGCCCGTGGCTTCGGAGCCGGGCAGGTTCAGCCGCTGGGCCGCTTTGATCGTCCCCGCCGCCGTGGTCGATTCGAACCGGCCGAACGGGAGGGAATGGCCCAGCCGCAGGTCGTTGACGAGCTGGGCCGGTTCCCTGCGAGTGGTGAACACGAACAGTTCGGCGGAGGCCGGGCTGCCCGGGTCGCCGTGTGCGAGACCGGCCGTGACGAGGGTGCCGTCCTCGGCGAACGCCCAGTAGCCCGTCATCCGCCTTCCCGACCAACCGGTTCGGCCGAACAGCGGCAGTTCGGCGGCGCTGTGCCGGATGCGCGCCTCGGTGCGTGCGTGGTGAGCCCAGAATCGCTTCGCCGCCCTGCGCCTGCTCCGGAACCTCATCCGGTCATCGTGGCACGCGGGTGTGGCCGCCGATGCCCTTTCACCGTACGGATTTTCCACGCCGTGACGGTGTCAGCGAGAAGTGGCAACCAGATCGGCGGTCAGTACGAGATACCTTCCCGTCATGCCCTTCATCGCGGTGATCCCGAACGCGTAGCGGTCGGCGGTGCCCGTCGCCGTGATGCGCAACCGTCCTTCGGACTCGCTCACCCCGGTGATGGTCAGGTCGAACGCGGAGGTCGTCTCGCGCACGGTGAGCGAACCGCGCAGAACCCACGCGTCGTCTCCGCGTTCGAGCGCGGTCGAGGTGAACGTGATGTCGGGGTGCCGTTCCGCGTCGAGGTACTGGGCCGACAGCACGGTGCCATCTCGTGTGGACAGTCCGGTGTGGAAACTGCTCGCCGCGATGGTCGCGGTCGCCGAGGATTCGTGCACCGGGTCGGTGACCTCGATGTGTCCTTCCCTGAGCGCGAAGGTGCCGCGGACAGGAGCGAGGCCGAAGAGATGTCTCGTGGTGAAGGTGATCGAGGAGTTGCCGTGGTCGATCCGGTAATCGCCGGGCGCGGGGATCACGATGTCAGGTGTGCTCACGGGTCCCATAACGACGTCCCTTTCTCGTGGGTTCCGTTGACAGGTTCCCAGCTTCGGCGGCACCGATGGGTTCCCGCATCGGCCGGAGGAGGATACCCGTGCCGACCACGGCCGGATGGCAGGTAGACCTTGGTCGATACCGGTGAAGGCCACCTCGGCCGTATGGTCACCGATGTGCACAACGCGTTCGTCTGCGGCAGGTATCGCGTGCCGCTGGTCGCCGCCGTCGGGCTGCTCACCGCCGCGACGGCCTATGGCCAGTGGGCTTCCGGCGTCAGAGGCCTGGCTTTCGCGGCGGACCTCGGGCTGGGCGTGCTTGCCTGTGCCGGGCTGTTTCTGGTGTTCGCGCGGCCGGTGACCGGTGCGCTCGTCCTTGCCGCGCTGGCGATGCTCGCGCCCACCGTCACTCCATCTGCCAGTATCGGGACCCTCCAGGTCGCGAGGACCAGATCGCTGCCGGTCGCGATCGGTGTCGCTCTCGCCGGGCTCGGCACACACACGTTGCGGGGATTGTGGCTGCCGGTTTCCGGCCTGCCGTTCGGCTGGTGGGTGGTGCTCGTCGCGGTGAGTCAGGCCGCGCTCGTCGCGTGGGGCGCGCTGGTGAAGGCCCACGGTGCGCTCATCGCGTCGCTTCGCGAGCGGGCGCGGCGTGCCGAGGCGGAACAGGGCAGGAGGGTCGCTGAGGCACGGGCGGCCGAGCGGGCCGCCATCGCGCGGGAGATGCACGACGTGCTCGCCCACCGGCTCTCGCTGGTGGCGACCTATGCGGGTGCGCTGGAATACCGTACGGACCACCCCCCGGAACGGCTCGCGGAGGCGGCGGGGGTCGTCAGGGCGGGCGTGCACCAGGCACTCGACGAACTCAGGGAGGTGATCGCCGTGCTGAAAGAGGATGACGACGAGGGGATCGCCTCCCGCGCGCCGCTTCCCGGCCTCGCCGACCTTCCCGCGCTGATCGCGGAGAGCGAGGCCGTGGGGACGCCCGTGGACCTGCACGACACACTGCGGGGCGCGGACGCGCTGCCCGCGCCGGCAGGGCGCACGGTGTATCGCGTCGTGCAGGAGGCGCTGACCAACGCCCGCAAGCACGCGCACGGCGAGCCGGTGCGGGTGTCGCTGCGTGGTTCGGCAGGCGCGGGTCTCGACGTCGAGGTGCGCAACCCGCTGGGCGCCACGCCTGGTGGCAACGGGCAGGGGATGGGGCTGGTCGGGCTCACCGAGCGGGTACGCCTCGCGGGCGGCACCCTCGATCACCACCGGAGCGCCCGCGAGTTCCGCGTGCACGCCTCGCTGCCGTGGCCAGCATGACCGCGCCGGTCAGGGTGCTCCTCGTCGACGACGACGCGCTGGTGCGAGCGGGGCTGACGATGATGCTCGACGGCGTCGAAGGCATCGTGGTCGTCGCCCAGGCAAGCGACGGCGCCGAGGTGCCCGGCGTGCTCAACGCCCACACCGTCGACGTCGTGCTCATGGACATCCGGATGCCGGGGACGGACGGCATCAGCGCGACCCGGCAGGTGCGCGCGCGAGCCGACCCGCCCGAAGTCATCATCCTGACCACGTTCGACGCCGACGAGAACGTGTTGCGGGCGCTCAGGGCGGGGGCAGGCGGCTTCCTGCTGAAGGACTCACCGCCCGCCGACCTGGCCGACGCCGTCGTCAAGGTCGCCGCGGGGGACCCGATCCTGTCGCCGCGCATCACCCGGCGCCTGATGGAAAGGGCGGCGACCGAAGCCGGTGCCTACGAGCGGGCGCGGTCGGCGCTGGCCGCACTGAGCGACCGCGAGCACGAGGTCGCGCTCGCGGTCGGCCAGGGCAGGACCAACGCGGAGATCGCGGCGAGCCTCAGCGTCAGCGTGGCCACGGTGAAGGCGCACATGACCAGGATCATGGCCAAGCTCGGCTTCGGTAATCGCACGCAGATCGCGTTGCTCATGCACGACGCGGGCCTGTGCTGACGACGTGGTCACGCCGAGGGCACGGGCTGCGCGGGCTGCCGCTGCCGTAGCAGCAGAAACGCCTGAACTCCGGTGTAGGCGAGCAGAATCGCGCCGACGATGGCGCTGACCTGTACACCGTTGACGAATGACTCGCGTGCCGCGGCCAGCAGCGCCTCGCCTTCCTGGGCAGGCAGTGCCGACGACACCGCGACGGCGCCACCGAGGGTTTCGTGAGCGGGTGCCGCCGCGTCCGCGGGGATTCCTGATCGGTACACGGCGGTCGCGATACTGCCGAGCACCGCGGTACCCAGAGCGCCACCGAGTTCGAAGCCCGTCTCGGAGATCGCCGACGCCGCGCCGGCGCGCTCGGGGGGAGCGGTGGTGATGATCAGGTCGTTGGTCAGCGTTTCCGAGAGCGGGACACCGAACCCGACCAGCGCCATGCCGGTGACGAGCACCGCGAGTCCGCCGTCGACACCGATCGCGATCAGCGTCGCGAAGCCGGCGGCCGCGACGAGCAGGCCGATTCCGATCAGCCATCGCACCGGGAACCGGCGGGCCAGCCTCGCCGCCGCGAG
Source organism: Saccharomonospora sp. NPDC006951 (assembly GCA_040635515.1). GTDB lineage: Bacteria > Actinomycetota > Actinomycetes > Mycobacteriales > Pseudonocardiaceae > Prauserella_A. The sequence goes on from JBEYHY010000001.1 coordinate 865,938, forward strand.
CGAACCGGCGACACCGGCCACGGTGGTCGGCAGCAGCCACATCGCCGCCGTCATCGGCCGCAGCCCGAGAACGAGCTGGAGGTACTGGGGTACCAGGAAGAGCAAGCCCACCAGCGCGAAGACGCCGAGCATGTTGGTGAGTACCGACGCGCTGAACGCCCGGTGCTTGAACAGTTCGAGGTCGAGCATCGGGTCCTTGAGCCGCCGCTGCCTGCGCACGAAGACGGCACCGATCGCGAGACCGGCCAGCGCGCTCGCCGCGGCGAGCGGTTCCGCGCCGTACTCGGCGAAGCGCTTGATTCCGTAGACGACGGGCAGGACGGCGGCCAGCGAGAGCACGGCCGACAGCGGATCGAAGCGACCCGGGTTGGGATCGCGCGCCTCCGGCAGCAGGAAGGGGCCGACGACGAGTAGCAGCAGCATCACCGGAACGTTGATGAGGAACACCGAACCCCACCAGAAGTGTTCGAGCAGCCAGCCGCCGAGCACCGGGCCGAGCGCCATGCCGCCGGAGAATCCGGAGCCCCACACGGCGATCGCGATCCTGCGCTGTGCCGGGTCGAGGAACATGCCCCTGATGAGCGAAAGGGTCGAAGGCATGAGCGTCGCACCTCCGACGCCCAGCAGTGCCCTCGCCACGATGAGCAGGGCCGCATTGGGTGCGAAAGCGGCGAATACGGACGCCACGCCGAACGCCGCGGCACCGGCGAGGAGTAGTTTCCTGCGGCCGATGCGGTCGCCGAGCGTGCCCATCAGCACGAGCAGTCCGGCGAGGACGAACGAATAGATGTCGACGATCCACAGCTGCTCCGCCCCCGTGGGGCCGAGGTCCTCGCTGAGGTAGGGCAGCGCGAAACCGAGCACGGTCATGTCGACGCTGATGAGCAGTACCGGCAGGACCAGTACTGCCAGCGCGAGCCATTCCCGGCGACCCGCCTTGACCACGACACACTCTCCTAATTACTGAACAGTCCGGACGGTGCAGTAAGCACCGCTCTCGAAACTAAACCGTCCAGACGGTATAGTCAAACGAATGGCTCGTCCTTCAGCACGCGAACAGATCCTGGATGCCTACCAGGACGTATTGCTCGACAGCGGTCCCGGCGCGGTGACCCTCGACGCCGTGGCGGCCAGAGCCGAGGTGTCCAAAGGCGGTCTGCTTTACCACTTCGGTTCCAAGGACGCCCTGCTCGACGGCCTGCTCGACCGGATGGACCGGCTGAGTGTGGCCGATATCGAGGCGGCGAGAGCGGCGCCGGAGGGGCTCGTACGTTACTACCTCGCCACGTCGGTGACCGACGCCAATATGGACAACCCCGCACACAAGGCGTCCGTCGCGGCCCTGCGGATGCTGGGCAGCGAGCCAAGAGTGGCGAAAGCCGTGGCCGACGTCACCCGCAAGTGGGAAGAAGCGTTGCGGGACGAGGTGGACGATCCGCTGACGGCGGAGATACTGGCCCTGCTCGGTGACGGCCTGTACCTGCGGGCGACCATGGGCGAGCGGGCGGCCCCGCTGCTGCGCGATCCGGAGGCCTTGTTCCGCAGAATCGGGCTGGTCGAGAACACATAACGCACTGGGTGCGTGCGGAACGACGAAGCGCGCGGGCTCGTCGTAGCGGCGTGAACAGGACGACAACGACGCAGCGGCCGCGGTGGACTCGACGGGCTCGGCGGCGCGGGTTGCCGTGCGCCGCGCTGGGGGTGAGCGCCGCGTTCGTGCTGTCCGCGTGCGCGCCGGAAGGAGGGGGCGAGGCGGTGCCGGTGGAGCACGGCACGGCCCCCGAACGGCATTCCGTGCGGATCGAGGGTGATCACGTCGCCTTCGCCGTCGATGGGTCCGTGCCGCTGACCGGGGTCCACGAATCGGGATGGCCCGCGCCGGAGTGCTCGGGAGTCGGCTACGAGTTCGCGGGCGGCGACCTCGTGGTGGAGGCGTTCCCTCCGGAATGCGAGGGGAAGACGGATCGGGTCGGAAACGGCAACCACGGGTACTACCGTTCTCTGGCGGATGTCCCGCAACCCGTCGATGTGCGGCGGGTGACGACCGGGCTCGGTGAGGCCGAGGTGTTCACCCAGGAGTACTTCGAATGCACCAATTCCTGTTCGGACTGGCAGGAGCCGGTGGCGATCGTGACGCTCGACGACCCCGTCGACGAGGACTACCCCACGCTGGTCGTGCGTGGAGTGAAGGACGCCTTCGACAGGGACGCGCTGGTCGTCGTTCTCAGGGCGCTCGACACCGTCTGACGGCGGGCCGCGCCGGGGGAGCCGAACGGGACATCGTTGCCGGGTCACGGAAATCGGTGACACCGCGTTGAAAAGCGCGATGATTCCCGGGTGAGTGTTCCCGTTGCCGCGTCATGGGGCGTCTGCGAGGATTTTGTTCCTCACGTCCGAAGGAGTACCTGATGGCTTCTCGTCTCAATCCCTACATCAGCTTTGACGGCACGGCACGGCCCGCGATGGAATTCTACCGGGATGTTTTCGGTGGTGATCTTGCCGTGAATACGTTCGGTGAGTCCGGTATGGCCGGCTCCGAGGGTGCCGACAAAGTCATGCACGCAACGCTTGAAACCGGCAGCGGATTCACTCTCATGGCTTCGGATACGCCGCCGGGAATGGAATACAAACCGGGAACGAACATTTCGGTGAGTCTGTCGGGGGATGACGCCGCGGAATTGCGGTCCTATTGGGACAAACTGTCCAAAGACGGCACCGTGACCGTTCCGCTTGAGAAACAAATGTGGGGCGACGAATTCGGTGCCTGCACCGACCGGTTCGGTATCGGGTGGATGGTCAACATCACCCAGTAACAGCGCGCCGCCGGTGCGCGAGTCCCGCACTCAGGCCGCCGAGTTCTGCGTTCGCGGCGGCGAGATCCGCACTCAGGTCGCCGAGATCCTCATTCAGGCACGCGAGATCGGCGTTCCGGTCGGCGAGGTCGGCGTTCATGCGGGCGGGTTCCGCGCGCTGGGCGCGCCGGGAGTCGTGCTGGGGTGGGCGAGGTCGGCTCGTCGAGCCGGATGCCGGGTGCGTGTGGCGCGACCGGCTCCGGCACGTTCGGGTCGCGCGCGAGAGTTGCCTGCCGGTCGGCGAACGGTTAGCCGGAGGTAAACGCCGCTCTGTCCGTTATCGGCGTATTGAGCCGCTCTGTTCGTTATCGGCGTATTGATACGGTGCGGGAACGGTGGACTGTGCCGCCTGCCCGGCGGCGGAACTGACGGTATCGCGGGAGGTCGGGACGGGACATGCCTGAGGAGGGGCCGGGCTGGGGCGTGGCGTGGGGCGTCGCGGCGATGCTCGTGGCGGTTTCGTTGTGTTGTGTTCCCCTCGCCAGGGCCATGGCGTCGGGAAACCTGCCCAGAAACCACACGGTCGGACTGCGGATCAAGGCGACGATGCGCTCGGACGCGGCGTGGATCGCGGGTAACCGGGCGGCGGCGAGTCTTGTGCGGCGGACGGCGATCGCGACCGCTGTCACCGGGGCCTGCACGGTGCCGGTGGCAGGTATCCCGGTGCTTTACCTCATGGTGATGGCGTGCTGGGCGGGTGTACTCGTCGGCGGTATGTGGAAGGCGACAGGTGCGGCGCGGGAGGCGGCGCTGGAGGCCGACGGCTCGCGCGAGACCTGAGACTCACCCGCAAGCTCTTTGTCAGCAGACGGTGACCGGACGAACCCGGCCCGCTCACGGTGCCCGTGCGGGCGGGTGAGCGGGCCGGGTCGCCGGGCCGGGGTCCGGGGCCCGGCTACTCGACGGCGTCGAGATCGACGCCCTTGGTCTCCTTGCTCGTCGCCACCGCGATGACCGTCACCGCCATGGTGATCACCAGGTAGCCCACGACCGTGGCGACACCGAACGAGTCGATGAGCCACACCGCGATGAGCGGAGCGGGGGCACCGGCGATGATCGACGAACCCTGGAACACGAGCGAGGCGCCCGCGTAGCGGTAGCGGGTCGGGAACAGCTCGGTGATCCAGGCGGCCTCGGAACCGGCGAGCATGCCGTGGAAGAAGGCGCCGACACACACGCCGATCCACAACATCGGCAGGCTTTCCGACTGCACGAGCCAGAAGAACGCGGGTGCCCACACCACGAGCACCGCCGAAGGCACGAGCATGGCGATCTTGCGCCCGACGCGGTCGGACCAGTGCCCTCCGCCGATCATCCCGATGAACTGGGCAAGCGAACCGAATGTCACGGCCATGATCACGTCGCCACGGTCGTAGTCGAAATACGTTGCCGCGTAGGCGATGACGAACACCGTGTAGATGTAGAACGCGATGTTCTCGCCGAGCCGCATCCCGAGGCCGTGCAACACCGCGCGCGGCCGGGACAGTGCCTGCAGCACGCTGGAGCGTTCGGTGGTCGCCGAGCGCTCCTCGGCGCCTGCCTGTGCCGCCTTGAACACCGGCGATTCCTCGACGCTGCGCCGGATCCAGAAGCCGACGACGAGCAGCGGGATGGCGACGAGGAACGCGATGCGCCAGCCCCATTCGTCGAAGGCGTCGCCGGGGAAGACGAACGCGATCGCGCTGACCACGGCGGTGGCCAGCACGGTCCCCAGCGGCGCGCCTGCCTGCGGCCACGCCGCCCAGAAGCCCCGTCGCTTCGGCTCGCCGTACTCGCTGACCATGAGCACCGCGGCGCCGAACTCCCCGCCCAGAGCGAAGCCCTGCACCATGCGGAGCACGACGAGCATGATCGTGGCCCAGATGCCGATCTGCTCGTAGGTCGGCAACAGGCCGATCATGGCGGTGGAGACACCGAGCAGCAGGAAGGTGATGACCAGCATCGGTTTGCGGCCCAGCTTGTCGCCGAGGTGCCCGAACACGATGCCGCCGAGTGGCCGGGCGATGAAGCCGAGGCCCTGAGTCGCCAGCGCCAGCAGCAGCTTGACGATTCCGCTGTCACCGGGGAAGAACAGCGGGCCGAGTACCGTCGCGGCGAGGATGCCGTAGATCGCGAAGTCGTACCACTCGAGCACGGCTCCAGCCATGCTTCCGGCGAGTACGCGCCGGAAGCTGGTCTTGTTGGTCGAGCTGTCGTCGGCCGACACAGCCCGATCCACCGGTGACGTCATTGTCGGTGCCTTTCCAGAAATAAAGATGGCCGGTAAATCAGAGACCGAGGGTGAGTGTGCCGCCCTTCGCGCGGGAGCAGCAGGTCATCATCAGGGTGTTCGCCGTTCGTTCCGCCTTGGTCAGCACCAGGTCGCGGTGATCGACCTCGCCGGAGATCACGGTCGCCTCGCAGGAACCGCAGAGCCCTTCCTCGCAGTCGCTCTGGATGTCGATGCCCGCGGCGCGCAGCGCCGAGAGCACCGTCTGGTCGGCGGCGACCCCGACGGTCAGGCCCGAGTCGGCGAGTTCGACGGAGAAACCGTGTTCCACGGCCGGATCCAGTGCCGCGCGAGTCCCGCTGAAGTGCTCGACGCGCAGGGCGTCCTCCGGCCAGTGCCTGGTGGCCTCGGCCAGCGCGGACAGCAGTCGCTCGGGACCACAACCGTAGATCTGCGTACCGGCGGCGGGCTCGGCGAGCAGAGCCTCGACATCGAGCCGGTCGCCCTCGGACCCGAGGTAGACGCGCAGTCGCTCGCCGTGATCGCCGCGAAGCCGGTCGAGAAACGCGGTCGCGGCGGCATCCCTTCCGCAGTAGTGAAGCTCGTAGTCGGCTCCCTCGGCCTTGAGCGCGTCGGCCATCGCGATGATGGGGGTGATCCCGATGCCGCCGGCGACGAGCACATAGCGGGAAGCGGTCGGGTCGAGCCGGAAGTGGTTGCGCGGGCCCCGCATGGTGAGCGTGTCGCCTTCGCGCAGGTGTTCGTGGATGTGGCGGGATCCGCCCCTGCCCTCCGGTTCATCGAGCACGGCGATGCGGTACCTGGCCGTGTCCGCCGGGTCTCCGCACAGCGAGTACTGCCTTGACAGCCCGCCGACCTCGATGTCGATGTGGGAGCCGGGAGACCACGACGGCAGGGGCCTGTCTCGCACGTCGGCGAGTGTCAGTGTGAGCACGCCGGACGCGGCGGCCCTGATCGACTCGACGGTGACGGTCCTGCTGATGGCGCGGGTGGACGGCTCGCCGATCCGCAGTGGCCGCGCCGTGGTCAGGATTGCGGGATCGGTGCGCTCGGGATTGGACTCGGGGTCCCACCGGACCCACAGGTGGTCCGGACCACGGAACGAGGTGTTGGGCAGGTAGGTGAATTCCTGGCCCGGCACCAGTTCGAGGTGGGGGAGCCGTGTGGTCAGCTCCTCAAGGAACACCTGGAGTTCCATTCTGGCCAGGTTCTTGCCCATGCACTGGTGGCTGCCGTAGCCGAAGGTCAGGTGCTCGGCCGCGTTCTCGCGGCGGATGTCGAACTCGTCGGGGTTGTCGAAGTGCCGTTCGTCGTGGTTGGCGGAGGAGTTGACGATGAGCAGCTTCGCGCCGCGGGGGATGGGCACGCCGCCGATGGTGGTGTCGGCGGTGACCAGCCGCCGCCACGCGGCGACGGAACCGGAGTGGCGCAGGCATTCCTCGACGGTGTTCGGAATGAGGCTGGGATCGGCGCAGATCTCTTCCCAGACGCTTCTGTTCTCCAGCAGCAGTTTGATCGCGTTGGCCGCGGCGTTGGCTGTGGTCTCGTGGGCGGCGACGATGCCGGCCATCATGATCGAATGCAGGTAGGAGTCGGTGATGACGTCCGGCATCTCCTGCTGGGCCCTGATGCTGAACGGCATCCAGCCGGGGCCTGAGGGATCCTTGCGGAGCTTCTCCACGACCGTTCCCGCGAACCGCCAGAACTTGCCGACCGCCTCGGCGACGGCGACCTGTTCCTCGGGTGAGGGCCGCCCCCAGGTGTTGACGGTGTGCGCGATGGAGTATTCGCGCAGGGTCGCCATGTCCTCCTCGGGGACGCCGAGGAAGTGCAGCGCGACGGTGAGCGGAACCTCCCACAGCATGTCGTCGACGAGGTCGGCCTTGCCCGCGTCGACGAATCTGTCGACGTACTCACGCGCGAGCCTGCGCACCATGGGTTCGTGCACGGCCAGCCGCTCCGGCGTGAACGGGTCCATGAGCGCCCGCCTTCGCGGCATGTGCGCCGGCTCGTCCTCGTTCACGAGCGTGCGGTTCATGGCGTAGTCGTACTTGGCGAGCGTCGCGATGGCCTCTTCGGAGACCGGGGTGATCTTCTCCAGCGCGATGGAGGGGGAGAACAGGATGTTGTCCCTGAATACGGCTTTGACGTCGGCGTAGCGAGTCACCACCCAGTAGCCGATCTCCGGACTGTAGAAGACCGGTTCCTCGTCCCGCGCCCAGCGCACCGACGCCGGCGGATCGGCCTGATACGCCTCGCCGAACGGGTCGAACGCGGCGGCCCGAGGGGATACCGGGCAGCCGCCGCTCGCCGCCATGGCCGAGTGGTCGATGGGGCACGACCCTGTGCTCATACTTCCGCAGCCTCCGGTGATCAACTTTGACCTGCAGCGTTACTGATAACGCACATGATGTCTCGGTAATCGAACATGCAGAGGTTAAGTGGCGGCCAGGATGCCGTCAAGAGGTGTTTTTCGGGAGAGGCCGCAAGAACAGTGCGCCCCGACGAGTGAGAGCGGCCGGTGAGCCGGGGGATCAGGCCGAGAGCAGGCTTTCGAACTGACGGGCCGTGCGCATGACGGCCTCGGCGGCCGAGCCGGTGTCGAGGCCCTCGATGGCGACGACGCCAACGCAGCGCTCGACGAGCCCGGACGCGCGAACCGCCTCGGGCAGCCGGATTCCGGCCGCGATGCCCACGGCGCCGCGTTCGAGCTCGCCTCGCGTCAGGCTGTAGCCGGCCTCGCGAGCCTGCCTGACCGCGTCGGAATCCCGGGGGTCCTCCGGCCTGGTCGCCAGTATCGCGATGCCTGCCGCGCCCTGGGTCAGCGGATGCCTGCTGCCCACCTTGTAGCCGACGGTCAGAACCGTGCCCTCCGGCTCGGCCACCAGTATCGCGACGCAGTCCCCGCCGTCGGCGGCGGAGACGAAGGCGGTCGCGTGGGTGTCGTTGGCCAGGTTGTGCAGAAGCGGCTTCGCGTCCGCGGCGAACTCCGGTTCGAACCGGGAAGCCAGCACCGCGATACCCACGGCGAGCCGCAGCCTGCCGTCGTCGGCGCGGGTGATGAGGAGATGTTCCTCCAGCGTCGCGACGATCCGGTAGCAGATCGCCCTGTGGACGCTCAGTTCCCCGGCGAGTTCGGCCACCGTGATACCGCCCTGTGCCTTGGAAATCACGTCGAGCGCGCGCAAGCCCCTGTCGAGCGTCTGCAACGTGCTCATGCGTTCCTCTCGGCCGGTGTCGGTACCGACCTTACTGGGTGTGTCCTGGACACGGGCGCGTGATCAGCTAGCGGTCTGGCGGCCCTGCCGAAGCAGCACTTCGGTGCGGTGCACGGCCGCAGCCCGCTCGTCGCCGTTCGCGGCCAGCGCCAGTACGACCGGGTCGTCGGGCCCGCGCCGCCGCCTGATCTCGGCCATCCGGTCCGGAAACGACACCGGCTCGCCGTCGGGGCTGGTGGTCATGTCGCAGTACCACAGCGCGTCCCGCAGCGGCGTGTGCTCGTCCTCGAACTCCGACAACTGATCGGCGAACCCGCACAGCCGCGCGACCGCCGCCGCGCCCGCGTGGTGGGCGACCAGAGCGCACACCCTGCCGGGAAGTCCTTCGGCTGCCAGGAATCTGGCACCGTCGAGCTGGTGGAACCCGGTGTCGGCCAGCGGCGCGGCGTAGCCGATGTCGTGCAGCCACGCCGCGCCGACGAGCAGATCCTGTTCCTCGGCGGGGAGTATGCCCGCGATCTGGTCCGCGCGTTGCCCCACGCCGCGCACATGCGCGAATCGGCGGGGGAGTTCCTCTGCGAGATAACGATCGGCGAGCTGCCGTGCCCAGGTGCTCACCGGCCCCGTTGAGGTCATGGGATCAGGCTAAATTGTGCCGGCCGCCGTTGTCTCCTCAGGTGAGTGGTTTGCCGGGAAAACGTGGCGGGCGGCCGGGATGAACACGACATTCCGGCTCGCCGGGGTGGTCGCGCTCTACTGTGGATGATCGGGATCGGGTGGTCTCATCCAGGCTGGGCCGCCACGGCGTTGCCGAGTCGCAACGCCTCGACGAGCTTCGCGTACAACTCGTCACTCGCGAGCAGTTGCTCGTGGGTACCGCTCGCCCGGATCTCGCCCTCGTCGAGCACGATGATCGTGTCGGCGTCGATCACCGTGGACAACCGGTGCGCGATCGTCACCACGGCTCCGGTCGCCGCCCTGCGGGCGATGCACTCGTGGATCGCGGCCTCGGTCAGCCCGTCGACCTGTGCGGTGGCCTCGTCGAGCAGGAGCACGTCCGGAGTCCGCAGGATCGCCCTCGCCAGCGCGATGCGCTGCCGCTGCCCACCGGACAGCGACGTGTTGGTCAGCGGGGTGTCGAGCCCGTGTTCCAGTGAGGCGATCTTCTCGGCGAGCCGGACTTCGGCGAGTGCGGCGAACAGTTCCCGCTCCGTGGCATCGGGGTGGGTGAGGAGCAGGTTGTCCCTGATCGTGCCACCGACGGTGGGCGTTTCCTGCTCGACGTAGGCCAGCCTGCTCCTCACCTCGGCGTGGCTGTACTCCCGGTAGGGCCGTCCCGCGAGGCGCAGCTCCCCGCTCTGTGGTTCGAGAAAGCGCAGGACGAGGGAGAACAACGTGGTCTTCCCCGCGCCGGAGGGGCCGACGATCGCCGTGTGCCCTACCCGCGGGATCGCGAGGTCGATGCCCTTCACCGCGGGTTCGGCTCCCGGCGCGTACACGGCGCTGACCCCGGCCAGCTCCAGCACCGGAGTGCCGGGAACGGATACCGGTCGCCCCGGCGTCGCATCCGGCGAGGGATCGTGCTCGACGTCGAGTGACTGCACATCCTTGATGCGGCCCGCGGCGGCGAACCCCGACTGCAGAGCGGTGACGTTGGTGCTCAGTTCGGTAATGGGGTCCATGAGGCCGAACGCGTAGAGCAGGAACGCGATGAGCGCCGATACCTCCAGTTGTCCCTGGCTGACCCGCCACGCGCCGACTCCGAGGATGAGGATGATCGCGAGCTGGATCCCCGACCAGGCGATGGTCCAGCTCACGGCTTCCCTGCGCACGGCACGGATGCTGTACCGGGTGGCGTCGCGGGCGTCGGCGAGGATGTGGTCGGACTGCCTGCGCTCGGCCCTGCTGACCTTGACCGTGCGGATGGCCCTGAGCGCGACCTCCAGTGTGCCGCCGAGCCTGCCGAGGTGTTCCTGTGAGCGTTCCTGTGCCTTGGCGATTCCGGGCATGAGCACCCCGAACAGCACGGCGACGACGACAAGCGCGCCGACCGTCGTCGCCAGCAGCACGAGGTCGAGCACGCCCATCAAGATCAAACTGCCGACGAGCATGATGGACCCGTTGATCAGGCTGACGATGCTGGAGGAGGCCGCTTCCCGCAGCAGCAGCGTGTCGGAGGTGACCCGGGTGACGAACTCCCCGGTCGGCCTTCCCGTGACCGCCTGCACCGTGGCCCTGAAGGTGCGGCGGACCATGGACTCGCGTGCTTCGAGCACCATGCGCTCGCCGAGTGAGCCGAGCAGGATCCATTGCCACAACCCGACCGCGGCGCCGACGACCAGCAGGAAGAGCAGGGCGAAGACCGGGCCGCTCAGCGAGCCGTCCGCGCCGAGCGCGTCGAGCACCCACTTGGTCACCATCGGGGTCGCCAGTCCCATGGCGGAGCCGAGCAACGCGAGCAACAACCCCAGCGCCAGGGTTCGGCGGTGCGGTCTCGCGAACGACCAGAGCACGGCGGCGCGGGAACGATAGCTTGGAACACTCATGACCGAGATGGAACACTACTGTTCCATTTGTGTACAACGAGTTTTAAAACGGGACACGTGCTACTGTCGTCCGGTGATCGAGCAACGCAACGTCGTCGCGGAAACAGGTGTCCGGGCCAGGACGAGGAAGGCGATCCTCGAAGCGGCGGTCACCGTCCTGTCGAAGGACTTCACCGCGAGCCTCGGCGAGATCGCTTCGGAGGCGGGCGTCGGGAGAACGACGATGCACCGGTACTTCCCGGAGCGCTCCGATCTGCTCACCGCCATCGGCGCCGAGGCGCTCGACAAGGTCGCCGTGGCGACCGAGAAGGCCAGGGTCGACGAAGGCGCCGCGGCGGACGCGCTGGAGCGGCTGGCTCTGGAGCTGTTCGACCTCGGCGACCTGCTGATGCTTGCGTTCAACGACCCCGGGCTGACCAGCGGCCCCGACTGGGAGACCGAGACCGAGGCCGACAGGGCGACCGCGCGGTTACTCGGCCGGATCCGCGTCGAGGGCGGCGATCCGGAACTCGACGCGGACTGGCTCGTCCAGGTGCTGTGGGCCGTGCTCTACGCGGCGTGGGCGCACACGAAGGAGAACGGCGTCCCGAAGCATCAGGCGTTGCGGCTGTGCCTGCGGACGCTGCGCAATGCGACGGGACTCGGCGCGGTCTGAGGGAGCGACCGTCCGATCAGGACAGGAAAGCGGGCAGTGGACGCGGGTCCGGGGTCGGGGCCCAGCGACCGTCGCGAATGGTGTAGTCCCAGCGAGTGCGGCCCTGAGTGATGTCCTGCAGTGCGCCGAGCAGCCGCTCGACGTGCTCCTCCGTGGATCCGAGGCCGAGGCTCACCCGCAGCGCTTGCTGTCCTGAACCGCCCGCTTCCCCGATGAGCCTCCTCGTGGCGATGTGCGCGCAGAACGCGCCGTCGCGGACGCCGATGCCGTACTCGGCCGACAGGACCGCGGCCACCCAGTTCGGCTGGAACCCGTCGATGACGAAGCTGATCGTGCCGACCTGGTCCTGGTGTTCGCCGTGGTCCTGGTGGTCATGGTCGAACAACCTCAGCACCCGCAGGCCGGGAACTTCGGCGAGACCGGAGGTGAGCCGGTCCAGCAGCGCCGTCTCGTGCTCCTCGATCTGCTGCCACTGCGTGGCCAGTTCCGTGCAGGCCACCCCCAGCGCGTACACGCCGACGGTGTTGGGGGAGCCCGCTTCGTGCCGCTCGGCGCCGGTGTTCCAGACGACCTCGACACCGGTTTCCTTGCCCTGCACGAGTTTGCTGGCGCCGCCGCCCGCGAGGTAGGGCTCGGCCGCCCGGAGCCAGTCGGACCTGCCGACGAGCGCGCCCGCGCCGAACGGCGCGTAGAGCTTGTGCCCGGACAACGCCACGTAGTCCGCGCCGAGTTCCCGCAACGAGACCCTGCGATGCGGAGCCAGTTGCGCGGCGTCGACGACGATCCGCGCGCCGGCTTCGTGGGCGACCGCGGTCAGTTCGGCGACGGGTAGCAACTCGCCGGTGACGTTCGAGGCACCGGCCGCCACCACGAGCCGGGGGCCCTCGGGGCATTCGGCGAGCGCCTCCGCGACGGCGGTGACGGCTTCGCTCCTCGTGCGCGGGGCGGGAAGCCGTCGCACGTGGTGACCGCGCCAGGGCAGCAGCGCCGCGTGGTGCTCGGTGTCGAACAGCACGACCGCGGTGCCCTTCGGCACCGCACGCGCGAGCAGGTTGAGCGAGTCCGTCGTGTTGCGCGTGAAGACGACCGTGTCGCAGGCGCGGCCACCGGCGAACGTGTGTACCGCTTCCCTCGCGCGCTCGTAGACGGTGGTCGACACCTTGGACGCGAAGCCGGCGCCCCTGTGCACGCTGGCGTACCACGGCAGGAACTCGTCGACGGCGCGGCGCACGGAACTCAGACAGGGAGCGCTCGCCGCGTGGTCGAAATTGGCGTATCCCACGGATTCCCCGGTGACCAGCGGGACGGTGAGCGCCGCTCCCTCGGTTGCCGGTACCGCCGCGATCGGGTTGGCGGCGGTGTCTTCGGCGATGGGGTTCAGTGTGCTGGTCATCGTGCCTCCTCGGCGGTCCTGGGGACCCTGCGAGGGGCCCGCGCTTGCCCGCCGCTTTCCGGCGAGCCAGGTCGTCACCCGGGGCACCCCACCACGGTAGGAGGGTTGCCGGCCAGCAAGCCGGGGCTTGAACGCTGGCACTCATGACCTTGCCGAGGACGATACCCCAGCCGTGGCCGCCGGTGCGAGTGGGTAATCGTGTTGCCTGCGGCACACTCAAGATCGTTCCCGGTCGTCGGGAAGGTGCCTCAGTTTCCGGTGTCCGGCGGGATTCCGCGGCGGACGTCGCCCGGATGGCGCCGCACCTTGTGCGGGTCGCGCCGCCCGCTGGAGTCGAGCTGCCACGGCACACTCGTCACCATCACGTCCGGTTCGAACAGCAGCCGGCTCTTGAGCCGAAGCGCGCTCTGGTTGTGCAGCAGGTTCTCCCACCAGTGCCCGACGACGTACTCGGGGACGTACACACTGACGAGCGTGCGGGATTGCTTGCCCCGCAAGTGTTTGATGTAGCCGAGAACCGGCCGGGTCACTTCCCGGTACGGCGATTCGAGCACCTTCAGCGGCACCTCGATACCGAGTTCCTCCCACTGCCGCCGCAATTGCCTGGTGTCGTCGTTGTTGACGTTGATGGTGATCGCGGTGAGCGTGTCGGGTTTCGTCGCTCTCGCGAACGCCAGCGCCCTCAGCGCCGGTTTGTTCACTGTGGACACCAGAACGAGCGCGTGCAGCCTGCTGGGAAGCAGCGCGGCCTCCGATTCGGGGCGCAGTTCGTCGGTGATTCGCCCGTAGTGCCGGTGAATACCGCGCATCAGCAGGAAAAGCAGTGGGATCGCGATCACGACGAGGTAGGCGCCATGAGTGAATTTGGTGAGCAGTACGACGACGAGAACGACACCGGTGAAGCAGGCGCCGAAGGCGTTGATGATCCTTGCCTTGCGCATGCGGCGGCGGGCCGCGGGGTCCTCGGTGCCCGCGAGCTCGCGGTTCCAGTGCCTGACCATACCGGCCTGGCAGAGCGTGAACGACGTGAACACCCCGACGATGTAGAGCTGGATGAGCCGGGTCGTCGAACCGTCGAAGGCGTAGATCAGCACGGCCGCGATCGCGGCGAGGGCGATGATGCCGTTGGAGAAGGTGAGCCGGTCGCCGCGGGTGAGCAGCTGGCGGGGGAGGAACCGGTCCCGTGCCAGTATCGAGCCGAGCAACGGGAAACCGTTGAAGGCGGTGTTGGCGGCCAGCACGAGAATGAGTGCGGCTGTGGCCTGCAGCAGGTAGAACATCACGCTGGTGTTGCCGCCGAAGACCGCGGCCGCGATCTGCGCGATGACGGTTCGCTGGGCCTCGGTCGTGCAGTCGCCGGGAAAACCGATGAGGTCGCAAGGGTTTTCGGCGACCTTCACCTGCGCCACGAGTGCCAGCACGGTGATGCCCGCGAACATCACGATGGACAGCAGGCCCATCGCCGCCATCGTGGTGGCCGCGTTGTGCCCCTTGGGTTTGCGGAAGGCGGGTACGCCGTTGGAAATGGCTTCGGCGCCCGTCAGCGCGGTGCAACCGGAGGAGAACGCGCGGAGCACGAGGAAGGCCACGGCGAACCAGGTGAGCCCCACCTGCTCGGCCTTGATATCCCAGTCCGCGCTCTCGGCGACGGGAGGCGAGCCCGCCACGGTACGGGTGAGCCCGACGACGATCATGAGGAAGACGCACCCGACGAACAGGTAGGTGGGCAGGGCGAAGGCGCGCCCCGATTCCCTGACCCCGCGCAGGTTGATGGCGGTGAGCACGAGGATGAGGACGATGTTGAGGGGAACGCGGTAGGCGTTGAGCTCGGGGATCGCCGAGATGACGTTGTCCACCCCCGCGGCCACCGAGACCGCCACGGTCATGATGTAGTCCACGAGCAGGGCCCCCGCGACCACGAGCCCCGCCGAACGACCGAGATTGCGGGACGCGACCTCGTAGGAGCCGCCGCCGCTTGGATAGGCCCGCACGACCTGCCGGTAGGACAGTACGACGACCGCGAGCAGTACGACGACGGCCATGGCCACCCACGGAGCCAGATGCAGGAACGCGATCCCGCCCAGCGAAAGGATGAGCAGGATCTCCTGCGTCGCGTAGGTGACCGACGACAGCGGGTCGCTCGCGAAGATCGGCAGTGCGAGTCGCTTCGGAAGCAGTTCGTGGCCGAGCCGGTCGCTGCGGAAGGGTCGGCCGAGCAGCAGGCGCTTCAGCACTGAGGCGGGGGAGGCCACGCAGGGCAGCGTAAGCGCGGTCGCGGCGAACCGCAGGCGCTGCGCACGGAGGGGGCAACGGGGAAAACGTCGCGTGTCCTCCGCTGTTGTTGCGGAGGAGGCGCTGCCTGGGCAGCATCGACGCAATCGGAGGAAGGGGCGCGGAGATGACCGGTGCGACAGGTGTTTCAACGGATGGCGCAGCACGGCCCGTGAAGCTGCCAAGAGCGCTCTACGAGCGGGAGCTGGCGAGGTTGCAGGCCGAACTGGTGAAGCTCCAGGAGTGGGTGCGCACGGAGGGCGTCAGGGTCGTCATCGTCTTCGAGGGAAGGGACGCCGCGGGAAAGGGCAGCACGATCAGGCGGTTCTCCGAGCGGCTCAACCCCAGGGTCGTGCGCATCGCGGCGCTGCCCAAACCCGATGAGCGCGAACGCACGGAATGGTACTTCCAGCGCTATATCGCGCATCTGCCCGCGGGCGGGGAAATCGTGCTGTTCGACAGGAGCTGGTACAACCGGGCCGGTGTGGAGAAGGTCATGGGCTATTGCACGCCGGAGGAGTACACCCGGTTTCTGCAGCAGTGCCCGGTCTTCGAGCGGTTACTCGTCGACGACGGCATCCTGCTGCGCAAGTACTGGTTCTCCGTGAGCATGGAGGAACAGGAGCGCCGGTTCAGGGCAAGGAAGAACGACCCGATGCGGCAGTGGAAGCTGTCGCCGACCGATCTCGAATCCATGGCGCACTGGGACGACTACTCGCGCGCGAAGGACGACATGCTCGTGCACACCGACACCGCTGAATCGCCGTGGTTCGTGGTGGAGAGCGAGCGCAAACGCAACGGCCGCATCAACATGATCGCGCACCTGCTCTCCACGATTCCGTATCGCGAGGTGGCGCGGCCGGAGATCGTCTTTCCCGAGCGCCCCGAGACGACCGGCTATCCGAGGCCCGATCGCGCGTTGCAGACCTATGTTCCGGACCACGCGGCGACGCTGCTCGACCGCTGAGCTGGTCGTTCACGCCTCGTCGGGCTGGCAGAACCTGAGTGTGTTGGCGAAAGGATCGATGACCTCCATGGTGGGCCCGCCCGGTGCGCCGGTGTCGATGCCGGGCCGGATGCGGGCGTCCGGCTTGGCGGCCAGTTCCGAGTGCAGCGCGGTGACGTCACCGACCGGGATCCACACCACGCCGCCGGGCGTTCCGTCGCCGTGGTGCTCCGAGAGGTCGAGGGTCAGCTTGTCGCGGACGAGGCGGAGGTAGAGCGGAAGCCCTGCCTCGAACCTGTGCTCCCACAGCACGGTGAAACCGAGATAGCCGAGGTAGAAGTCGCGGGCGAGCCGCTCGTCGGTGATCCGCAGTACCGGCACGGCGCCGCCGAGCACCGATTCCGCCGAGCTGGTGGTGGACATCCGGTCATGCTCCCACGGCCGGGTCAGCCCTGCGGTGCTCCGGTCCGGTCCAGCGCGGGCCGTTTCGGGTCGAATTCCCAGCCGGGTACCAGATAGCGCATCGCGGCGGCGTCGTCTCTCGCGCCGAGATTCCGGGAGTGATAGCACTCGTGGGCCTGTTCGACGCGGTCGAGATCGAGTTCGATGCCGAGGCCCGGCGCGCTTGGCACCGTGAGCTTGCCGCCGCGCAGCGGGATCGGCTCGGTGGTGAGCCGTTGCCCGTCCTGCCAGATCCAGTGCGTGTCGATCGCGGTGATGTCACCGGGAGCGGCGGCGGCCACGTGCGTGAACATCGCCAGCGAGACATCGAAGTGGTTGTTGGAGTGCGATCCCCAGGTCAAGCCCCACGCCTGGCAGAGCTGGGCGACCCTGACCGAGCCATGCATGGTCCAGAAGTGCGGGTCGGCCAGCGGGATGTCCACGGCATGTTCCCGCACGGCGTGCCCTAGTTGCCTCCAGTCCGTCGCGACCATGTTGGTGGCGACCGGCAGACCGGTGGCCCTGCGGAATTCGGCGAGCACCTCCCTTCCCGAATAGCCGCCCTCGGCTCCGCACGGGTCCTCGGCGTAGGCGAGGACACCGGCGAGCTTCCTGCCTCGCGGGATGGCCTCGGCGAGCGGCCAGCCGCCGTTGGGATCGAGCGTCACGCTGGCCGAGGGAAACCGCTCGGCGAGCGCGGTGATGACGGCGACCTCCTCGTCGCCGGGTAGCACGCCGCCCTTGAGTTTGAAGTCCGTGAACCCGTACCTGGCCTTCGCCGCCTCGGCCAGCGCGATGACCGAGGCGGCGTCGAGCGCGGGCTCGTCCCGCAGCCGCAGCCAGGCGGAGGTTTCGCCGGTCTCTTCCGGCCCCGCGCGGTAGTCCAGGTCGGTTTCGCGGCGGTCGCCGACGAAGAAGAGGTAGCCGAGGGCGGGCACCTCGTCGCGGTACTTTCCGTCGCCGAGCAGCGCCGCCACCGGCAGTTCGAGGTACTGGCCGAGCAGATCGAGCAGCGCGGCCTCGATGGCGGTGCGCACGTGGATGGTGACGCGAAGGTCGAAGGTCTGTTGTCCCCGTCCGGCCGAGTCCGCGCTCGCGAACGTGTCGCCGACCGCGCGCAGCACCGCGTGATGGTCACCGAGTCCGGTGCCGATGACGAGCGGCTCGGCCCGACGCAGAACGTCCGTGATCGCGGGCCCTCCTGGAACTTCGCCGACGCCGGTTCTG
Source organism: Saccharomonospora sp. NPDC006951 (assembly GCA_040635515.1). Classification (GTDB taxonomy): domain Bacteria; phylum Actinomycetota; class Actinomycetes; order Mycobacteriales; family Pseudonocardiaceae; genus Prauserella_A. The sequence continues at coordinate 883,717 of JBEYHY010000001.1, forward strand.
CCGTCGGAGTCGGTGAGGATCAGCAGGTTACGGGTGAAGAACGGGCCGTGCGCGCCGCTGAGGTTGAGCAGCATGCTGTCACGGCCCGCTACCGGAACCACGCGATAGCCGGTGACGACGGGTGTTTTCGGAGTTGTCGGCAAGGAATCACCACCTCGGTGGGGTCGGATCGAAGCCCGGCTGGAAGCGGCGAATGTAGGCGGTGTCGTCGCGCTGGGTGATGCCGCAGCTCAGGTATTGCTCGTGGAGCTTGGCCAGCGCGTCGGTGTCGAGTTCGACGCCGAGCCCCGGACCGGTCGGCACGGTGACGGCTCCCTCCGAGAAGGACAGTGCTCCCGGCACGATCACGTCCTCGCCCGGGTCCTTCCACGGCCAGTGCGTGTCACAGGCGAAGCCGAGAGCGGGCGTCGCGGCGGCGAGGTGGGTCATCGCGGCGAGGCTGACGCCGAGGTGGGAGTTGGAGTGCATGGACAGCCCGAGACCGAACGTGTCACACAGGCCGGCTAGCAGGCGGGATCGGCCGAGTCCACCCCAGAAGTGGTGGTCGGAGAGCACGATCCGCACCGCGTCGCTCGCAACGGCGTCCGGAAGGTGCTCGAAGGCGACCACGCACATGTTGGTGGCCAGCGGCATCGGAACCCGGCGGGCGACCTCGGCCATGCCCTCCATACCGGTGGTGGGGTCTTCCAGGTATTCGAGCACGCCCTCAAGCCGCCTGCCGACGTCGATGGAGGTCGGCACGCTCCACGCGCCGTTGGGGTCCAGCCGCAGCGGCAGGCCGGGGAACGCCTCGCGCAGCGCGAGGATCGCCTCGACTTCCTCCTCGGGACGAAGGACACCACCTTTGAGTTTGATCGCGGAGAAGCCGTACTCACCGATCATGGTCTTCGCCTGCCGCACGAGCTGTTCCGGATCGAGGGCGGCGCCCCAGCGGTCCGGCTCCGCCCCGGGGCGGCCCCGCCACTTGTAGAAGAGGTAGGCGCTGTAGTCGACGCGGTCCCTGACGGCTCCGCCGAGCAGGTCACTCACCGGGCGCCCGAGAACCTTGCCCTGGATGTCGAGGCAGGCGACCTCGAAGGGGGAGGCGACCCTGTGCACCGTGCTGCTGCCGGTGACCATGCCGCTCATGCCGTGACCGCCGATGCCGCTCCGGCCGCCAAGTGACCGGTCGACCCTTCGCTCCAGTTCGTTGGTGTTCCACACGTCGAGGCCGGTGAGTCGCGCGGCCGCGTCACGCAGTCTGGCCAGGTGGGCCGCGTCGCCGTAACTCTCGCCGAGCCCGCTGATCCCGGAGTCGGTGACGACCTCGACGACGGACCGCAGTGCGAAGGGCTCGTGCGCTCCCACCGTGTTGAGCAGCGGCGGATCGTGGAAGGCGACCGGGGTGATGCGGACTTCCTTGATCTTGTGGGGTTCCCCGGGTTCGTGCTCGGTCACCGTTGGCCTCCGGCGGTCGGCAGGTCGGACGAGCCGGAGTCTAACCAGGTGTCGTCTACATGGGTAGACACTTGACAGGAATCGAGACGGGCAGCTACCTGGCTGACCGGATGATGTGTTCAGTTCTGGAGCGGAAGCAGCTCGTGGGTGAATTCCTCGACGAACCGGCCGAACGGGATCGAGGACGAGGCCGGGCGGAGGACGAACTTGCTGAGGCCCGCGTCGATGTGACGCTCGATCAGCTCGCGCGCGCCCTGCCAGCCAACGGCGATGAGCTCCCTGGGATCGGCCTTTCCGGACCTGGCTGCGGCGAAGGCCAGTAACCGTTCGGGGATTTCACCGAAGGCGATGGCGAACGTGAGCCCGTAATGGTCGTCCTCGATCTCCCTGCCCGCCTCCTCGGCGGCGGTTTCGATGGTGCGCCTGCCGAGTTCCGCCGCCGTCGGGGTGATGAAGCTGGCGAGCCAGCCGTCGGCGTAGCGGCCGACGCGCCGCAGCCCTTCCGGTGCGGCCCCGCCGAGCCACAGATCGAGCGGTTTCGCCGGTTTCGGCCCGGTACTCAGGTGTTCGAAGCGGAAGAACTCTCCCGAGAACGTGACGTCGTCCTCGGTCAGCAGCAGGCGCAGCGCGCGCAGGGTCTCGTCGAACAGTTCCGCTCTGCGGCCAAGGGGAGCCGGGAACGCGGCGAGCTCGTGACGGCGGGCCGGTCGGAGCCCGAACACGGGAAGTACCCGCGCCGGGGCCAAGGCCGCCAGTGTCGTGAGCTGCTTGGCGACGTGCGCGGGGTGCCTGCCGGGAAGTACGGCGACCCCGGTGCCGACCTTGAGCCGTTGGGTGCGCGCCAGCGCGTAGGTCATGCCGGTGAAGGGATCCGGCTGGGTGGAGGACAGCGTCTCCGAAAGCCACAGCGAGTCGATGTTCTCGCGTTCCAGGTCGTCGACGATGGTCGCGAACTCGGAGAGTTCGGCCTGGGGGCCGATTCCGACGCCGATCCGAATCTTCATCTGGTGCCCCATCCGCCGGTGGTGTGTGCCGCGGTCGTCCTACAGGTAACCAGACCGGGCGGCGAGCGGGCCGTTCGCGTGACGGTGTGTATTGATTTCTGCATGAAGTCACAGAGTTGCGGCTCGATGTCCCTGACGGGTGACATTCAGGTTCGCGAATCGGGCACGGACAGTACGCGAAGCTCATCGGGTCCGATGTGGATTTCCGTACTGAAAGTGTTATGAAAAAGGATGAGAGCGTTCTCTTCGGCCGGTTCACGATTATTCCTCGAATCTTTGCGGGAATGACAGTCAAACCGTGTTTAGGGTGATCGTTGTCGTTGCTGTGCTGGGGTTTTCCTCGTTTTCACTGTCTCGTTCAAGATCGCGGAATGCGTGTGATTCCTGTGTCCTGGATCGCGGATATCCCCCGGGCAAGGGATTGGTCTGGGCAGTGCCGAAGATCGGCGTGTTAGCTTGACATTCCCGGCAGGGGGAGGCGCGACTGTCGGAAGATTGCGATGGTTTTAACAATCCTTTGTAGACATTGGAGGCCCGACTCCAATGGAGACTTTGGTTAGGGGACGGGGAATGTTCTCAATTACAGTGGCCCACACCTCGACGGGCTGCGCGCTGGTGACCGTCGTCGGTGAAATCGACGCGGGTTCCATGATCGAGCTGGGACCGGAATTGGAACGGTTGCCGGATGGGGTTTCGACCGCTGTCGTGGTCGATCTTTCCAGGGTGCCGTACTGCTCGTGCAGCGGTGTCGGCATGTTCGTAGAACTTCTGAGCCGCACGCGTCACGACGGTGTTCCGCTGGCGCTGGTGATCGGTACTCACGCGGTACGGCGTGCGTTCGAGGTTCTCGACGTCAGCAGGCTCTTTGCCATTCGTGACGACCATACGTCGGCGTTGTCGGCCGTGCGTATGGCTGCGTGACCGGGGGAGCACATCGGTTGTTCCTGGTCTGAGGCTGACCAGGAACAACCGGCCGAGTAGGCCCGTGGGGCGGGCCGAGTGAGTGGCAGGCCGTGCCGGTCGGCGCCGTTCGTGCGGGAGGCGCGAGGCCCGGCGGCAGCGAAGGAACGTGGACCCGGTCGGGGCGAGGCCGGGCCCGCGGGCCGGCGCTCCGTCGGGGAGGCGTCGTCAGGGTCGGCCTGACCCGGGGGAGGGGAGCGGCCGTGTGGCCGGGATGTGACATCTCGGCCACACGGCTCTTTCTGCTTTCCGGTAGGTGGGGTCGACGGCGGGAAGAGTGTGAAGAGGTGGAGCGCGAGTCGTCTGGCATCGACAGGTGTATAACGACCTATACGGCTCGGGCTTGGTCGGCCAAGCCGACCTTCACTCACTTTCAGGACAGTGCACACTCTCACAAACAGCAATGAGGGGCGCCGATCAGATCGCTAGCCCGCTTCGCTGAGCAGGCGCCTGCCGATGATCATGCGCTGGATGTCGGCTGTCCCTTCGCCGATGAGCAGCATGGGCGCCTCGCGGTAGAGCCGCTCGATCTCGTATTCCTTGGAGTAGCCGTAACCGCCGTGAATGCGGAAGGCCGCCTCGACGACCTCGGCGCAGTACTCGCTCGCGAGGTATTTGGCCATCCCGGCTTCGAGGTCGTTGCGTTCGCCCGCATCCTTGCGGCGCGCGGCCATGACCATCATCTGATGTGCCGCGGTGACCTTGGTGGCCATCTCGGCGAGCCGGAACAGCACGGCCTGATGCTCGGCGATCTTCTTGCCGAACGTCTCGCGCTGGAGGGCGTACTCGCGGCCGAGTTCGAACGCTCGCGTCGCCACCCCGCAGGCCCGTGCCGCGACGTTGACCCTTCCGACCTCGACACCGTCCATCATCTGGTAGAAGCCGTGTCCCGGCGTGCCGCCGAGCAGGTGGTCGTCGCCGACGTGGTGGTTGTCCAGGATCAACTCCGTGGTGTCCACGCCCTTGTAGCCCATTTTGTCGATCTTGCCGGGGACGGTGATGCCCTGCGCCGTCTCGCCGAAGCCGGGTTTCTTCTCGATGAGGAACGTGGACATGTTCCGGTACACCGAGTCGCCGCCGGTGTCGGTCTTGACGAGTGTCGCGACGAGGTTGGCCGATCCGCCGTTGGTCAGCCACATCTTCTGCCCCGTGATGGCCCACCCTCCGTCACCGGTGCGCACGGCTTTGGTGGTGATGGCCGAGACGTCGGAACCGCAGCCCGGTTCGCTCATGGAGAAGGCTCCACGCAGCTCACCGGTGGCCAGCCGGGGTAGGTAGCGGCGTTTCTGTTCTTCGGTTCCGTGCCGCAGCAGCATGTGCACGACGATGAAGTGGGTGTTGATGATGCCGCTGACCGACATCCACCCTCGGGAGAGTTCCTCGACGGCGAGTGCGTAGGTGAGCAGTGATTCGCCGAGTCCTCCGTATTCCTCGGGGACGACGAGGCCGAACATGCCCATGTCCTTGAGTCCCTCGACGATGTCGGCAGGGTACTCGTCGGCGTGTTCGAGTGCGGTCGCGGTGGGGATGATCTGCTCGTCGACGAATTCCTTCACGAGCGCGAGCAGGTCTCGCTGTGTTTCGGTGAGTCCTTCGGTGTGCCGCAGCCTGCTCATGGTGTCGAGGTCTCCGTTGTGAGTGTCGGGGGTCGCCGTGCGTGGTGCGGAGGCGGTGCGGCGCGAATCGGAACGGACCCGCGCCGCACCGGCCGGGTCATCCGGTGAAGTGGAATGCCTGGTTCCAGGTGCGGATGGTGCTTTCCGAGAAGCGGGCCGCGTCCTCAGGGGTGAAGAGGTGGAACTGGTCCGAGTCGGCGGCGGGCAGCTGGTACTCGCCGGTGGGCTGGGGTTCGAGGCCGGGCCTGGCCGGTACGAATCCTTGCGCGGCGGCGAACTTCTGCCCTGCCTTGGACATGGTCCAGTTGATGAAGAGCTGGGCGGCGGGGCTCTGCTCACCGGCCGGGGTCAGGCCCATGAGGTTGAAGGAGCCGGACATGCCGTCCTCGGGAACGACGAGCTTGATGGGCGCTCCGGCGACCTCTGCGCCGTAGGTGCTGTTGAATCCCAGTGTCGCGACGGCGATCTCGCCCCTTGCCAGTGCTTCGAGCTGTACCGAGGTGGTGTCGAAGATGCGTGGCTGTTGTTTGCCGAGATCGTTGAGGTAGTCCTCACCGAAGGCGTCGAGCTGGAAGTGCGCCAGTGCGGTCACCGTGCCGCCCGCTCCCGCGTGGACGACGCCGAGTTTGCCTTTCCACTTGGGGTCGGTGAGGTCGGACCATTTCGTTGGGACGTCGTCGCCGGTGATGGCCGAGGAGTTGTAGCCGAAGGTGTAGGCGGAGTAGTAGGCGGTGAGGTACTGGCCTTCGTTGAACACGACGTTGTCGGCTTCGGCCAGCTCGTCGTAGGAGGGCGGTTTGTAGGGCGTGAAGACGCCGCGTTCGGCGAACTGCTCGGCCACGAGCGGGTCGGTGACCCGGACGACGCCCGCTCCGAGCTGGTTGGCTCCGTGTTCACTGAGGACGCGTTCGGAGAGTTTGTTGGTCGGCATCCTGGTGAGCTCGATGTCGATGCCGGTTTCGGCTTTGAACCTCGCCGTGGTGAGGTCTTCGCTTTCCTTGCCCGATCCGGAGTACAGGACGACGGTGTCGTTCTTGGCGGCTTCGAACAGTTCCTTGTCGGCGATTTGCTCGCCGTCGATGACGAGCCCGTTGCTGGTGTCCACTTCGGGCATGGGTAGCACTTCGTTCCGGGCGGCGTCGCCGGCCGAGGAGCCGCCTGAGCCGCCGCCGCAGGCGGCGACGGTCAGTAAGACCGTTGTGGCGAGCGGGATCAGCAGTTTCTTCCGCATAGGATGCAACTCCTTTGTCGTTTCCTCTGTCGTCGTCCGAAGTGCTGCTATGGGGTGAGGCCTCCGCCGGATCCGATGCGGCGGGGCAGGTAGGAGAGTACGAACATGATGGCGCAGTAGATGACGCTCATCGCGGCCGCTTGTTGTAGTGCGCCGCCGTTTTCGAACTGGTCGAAGATGGTGATGGACAGGATGTGGGTGTCCGATGTGTACAGGAAGAGCGGGACGGTGAGTTCGCGCATGCTGAGCATGAGCAGCATGAGGAAGGTCGAGGCGAGGCCGACGCGCATCAGTGGGACGGTGATGGACATGATGGCGCGGGATCGGCGTGCTCCGTGGAGTACGGCGTTGTCTTCGAGGTCGCGCTCGGTGGACTGGATGGAGGAGGCGATGCCGCGCAGTCCCTGTGGCATTTGTACCGCGATGAACGCGATGACCATGACCCAGAGGGTTCCGTAGAGCGGGAAGGGCATGACCAGCCAGGTCCACAGTAGACCCATGCCGAGGACGATGGCGGGGATGGCCAGCGGCACCATGGAGATGCTTTCGAGTAGTCCTCTTCCTCGTGCCTTTGTGCGGTAGACGGTGTAGCCGACGAGGAAGGCGAGTACGGTGCCCGCCGCGGCGGAGCTGAGCGCGACGATGACGCTGTTGCCGGCGGAGTCGAGGAAGAGACCCGAGCCGAGCACGTTGCCGAAGATGCCGAAGTCGATGGCGCCGGGCTGGGAAAGGTCGCCGAAGGACTGCATGTACGGCGAGGTCCGTACGGCGGTGAGGACGAGTGCGGCGAGCGGCAGGATGATGGAGAGCAGTAGGTAGACGAGTGCGATGGCGAACAGCGGCCATTTCCATTTGCCGAGCGTGATGCGGCGGGCTTTGAGTCCTTTGCCGGAGACGGTGGTGTAGGAGCGGCGGGCGAGTATCCGGCGTTGTCCCAGTGTCACGAGGAGTACGACGATGACGAGGACGACGGCCATGACGGCTGCTTCGTTGCCTCGTGAAGGTGAGGCGTTCATCAACCGGTAGATGAAGGTCGGGAGCGTGTCGATCTGGCCTGGGGTCGCGAGTACCTGTGATACCGGGAAGTTTTCGAAGATGTGGGTGAACACGAGCAGCGCCGAGCCGAGGATGGCCGGCATCGCGAGCGGGAAGGTGACGTTGCGGAGCATGCGCCAGGTGGAGCCGCCGTGTACGCCCGCGGCGTCTTCGAGGTCGGGGTTCATGAGTGACATCGAGCTGTGCATGAGCAGGAACGCATACGGCGCGTAGAACATGCCCATGACCAGCACGACGCCGCCGAGGCTGTAGATGTTGACGGTGAAGTCGATGCCGAGGTCTTGGAAGCCGATGTTGAGCAGGCCGGCGACGGGGCTGCCGAGGATGGACCAGGCGAGCGCGCCCACATAGGAGGGCAGGAACAGCGGCATGAGGCCGATGAAGAAGACGAAGCCGCGCATGGGGATGTTGGTGCGGGCGGTGACGAAGGCGAGGAAGCCGCCGATGAGCAGTGCCAGCAGGGTTCCGGATACGCCGATGATGAGGGAGTTGAGGGTGGCCTTGAGTACGCCGGGTTCGGTGAACACGGCGATGTGGTCGAGGGTGAGGTCGAAGTTGATGTTGCCTGGTCGCGGGATGTCGACGCTGAAGGCGGCGAGCAGGACGAAGCCTGCCGGTACGAGGATGAGGAACGCGATGAGGATGAGCAGCGGGAGGCTGCCCCAGCCGCGTGGTCTGCGGAAGCGTCGTGGTGCCGGTTGGGCGGCTGGTGGTTCGGGCGGTGCGGGCGGTGGAGCCGTGTCGGTGATGGTCATGCCGCGACCTCGTCCTGCGCCGGGGTGGCGGTGCCGTCGGTGACCTCGGTGACCTCGTCGGGGAGTACGAGCACGGCGGCGGGGTCGATGTCGACGTGGGCGCGGGTGCCTCGGGCGAGGGTTCCGGTGCCGGCCGGGCAGACGGCGTCGAGTTGGGGTCCGTTGTCGATGGCGATCTGGTAGCGCACGGATGAGCCTTGGTAGACGCGGACCTCGACGGTGCCGGTGAGGGTGTTGGTGCCGTCGGGGTGGGTCGTGCGGGGTGGGTCGTTTTCGGCGCGGACGCGGATGTCCTCGGGGCGGATGGCGATGCTGGCGGCGCCGGGTGGGCCGGTGGCGGCGGAGTGGAGGGTGACGGGGTGGTCGGCGAGTTCGATCTTGTTGCCTGTCGCGCTTGCGGTGCTCGCGATGGTGAAGACGTTGGTGACGCCCATGAAGCGGGCGATGGAGGCGCTCGCGGGGGCGGCGTAGACGTCTTCGGGGGTGCCGAGCTGGGTGATGTGGCCCGCTTGCATGATGGCGATGCGGTCGGCGAGCGCGAGTGCCTCTTGCTGGTCGTGGGTGACGTAGAGGCTGGTGAGTCCGCGTTCCTGCTGGATGTGCCTGAGTTCGACGCGGAGGTCGTCGCGCAGTCGTGCGTCCAGGTTGGACAGTGGTTCGTCCAGTAGTAGCACGCTGGGTTCCATGGCCATGCTGCGGGCGAGCGCGACGCGTTGCATCTGGCCGCCGCTGAGCTGGCTTGCTCCGCGTTCGGCGAGGTGGCCGAGGCCGACGAGGCCGAGTACCTCCATGGCTTTGTCGCGGGCGGGGCCGCGTTTGACCTTTTTCATGCGTAGCGGGAAGGTGACGTTTTCGAGCACCGTTTTGTGTGGCCACACGGCGTAGGACTGGAAGACCATGCCGACGTTGCGTTTGAACGAGGGCACGGAGCGGCCGGTGTCGTGGTCGAAGACCGTGGTGTCGCCGATGGCGATGCTGCCGCCCGTGGGTTCCTCAAGTCCGGCGATGCAGCGCATGGTGCTTGTCTTGCCGCAGCCGGACTGGCCGAGCAGGACGATGGACTCGCCGTCGTTGATGGTCAGGTCGAGTCCTTCGACAGCGGCGACACCGCCGTAGGCGAGGCTGAGGTTGGTGATGGTCACCTGCATGACGGTCTCCTTCCTGGGTTTTCTTCTAGCGGCCGGTGACCCGCACGAGGGCGTCGAGTGCGACGGCGCCGTTGCCGGGGGTGCCTACGGTGAGTGGGTTGATTTCGGCTTCGATGACGTCGGGGCGGTCGGTGGCGAGGTTGGATATGGCGACGATGGTGTCGGCGAGTGCGTCGATGTCGCCCGTGTCGGCGCCGCGGAAGCCGGTGAGGGTGCCGAGGCCGCGGACGTCGGCGATCATGTCGTGTGCGGTGCCGATGTCGACGGGGGCCAGGCGCACGGTGGAGTCGGAGTACAGCTCGGCGTAGATGCCGCCTGCCGCCAGTAGCACGATGGGGCCCGCCGCGGGGCTGACGCGGTAGCCGACGAGGGCTTCGGCGATGCCGGGTTTGGCCATGGGCTGGACGAGTACTTTGCCGAGGGTGATGGTGGGGTCGTAGGCGGCGACGTTGGTGCTGATGCGGGTGATGGCGGTGCGGAGGCTTGCCGCGTCGGGGATGTCGAGTGCGACGGCGCCTGCTTCGGTTTTGTGGGGCAGGGCTTCGGAGAGGGCTTTGACGGCGACGGGGTAGTCGAAGGGCAGGTCGGGCTCTCTGGTGATTTCGCCTGTGCTGGTGATGTCGAGTACGACGGAGTCGACGGTGGTGATGCCCTGGTCGGCGAGTAGCCGTGCGGATTCGGCTTCGTCGAGGATTCGGCTGGTTGCGGGTGTGGGTGTGCCGTGGAGGGTGTCGGCGCGCACGGTGGGTGGGGTGCGGCCGAGTGCTCCGGCGACGGCGTCGGCGCAGGCTTCTGGGGTGCGGAACGCCGCGACGCCCGCGTTGTCGAGCAGGCGGAGGGTGGGTAGTGCGTCGGGGAGCGCGAAGGCGGCGAGGGGGACTTGTCCTTCGGCGCATTCGGCGATGGCTTTGACGGCGAGTTCTGGGTTGGAGCGGGCCGAGGAGCCGATGACGAAGCACACGAGGTCGAATTCGCCGCTGTCCTGCATGATTTCGATGGCGGAGCGGACGAGTTCGTGTTTGGCGCCCGCGAGGGTGAGGTCGGCGATGAGGCTGGGGGCGACGGGGACGCCTGCTTCGGCAAAGCGGTCGAGGACGGTGGCGCTGGGGGCGACGACCTTGACGTCGCGGGTGGCGAGCTGGTCGACCATGATGGCCGCGCCGCCTCCGGTGGTGGTGATGACGCCGACGCGGGCGGGTTCCTTGCGGTGTGTCGCGGGAAGTTTCCGTAGGAGCGCGGGTGCTTCGATGAGTGCTTCGAGCTGGTCGACGCGGGCGAAGCCGCAGGCGCGGAAGAAGGCGTCGGATTCGCTGTCGGCTCCGGCAAGTGCGCCGGTGTGTGATACGGACAGTGCCGCTGCTTCTTCGGAGCGGCCGAGTTTGTAGACGACGACGGGTTTGCCTGCCTGGTGGGCTTTGTGGGCGAAGTCGGCGAGGTCGCCGGTGTGTTGCAGTGATTCCATGAACAGGGCGTATGCGCTGATGCCCGGGTCGTCGACGGTGGCGGCGCAGAGTGCGCCGATGGAGATGTCGGCTTCGCCGCCGACGGAGACGAGTCCGGCGAAGCCGATGCCGAGGGCTTTGCCTCTGCTGACGAGTGCGCCGATGATGCTTCCGGATTGGGATGCGACGAACAGGTCGCCTTGGAGGAGTTCTTCGTCGAAGGCGGCGTTGGCGGTGAGCAGCAGGTTGTTGCGGGGGTTGACGACGCCGAGGCTGCTGGGGCCGATGAGGCGGACGCCGCCCGCGCGTGCGGTGTCGCGGAGGCGCTGCTGGCGGCGGAGGCCTTCCGGGCCTTCTTCGCCGAAGCCGCTGGCGAGGATGGTGGCGACGGGGACGCCGAGCCGGGCGCATTCGTGGACGGCTTCGATGGCGGGTTCGGCGTTGGTGAGGATGTAGACGTGGTCGGGTACTTCGGGCAGGGCGGTGAGGCTGGGGTGGCAGCGTTCGCCGAGTACTTCGTCGCGGGCGGGGTTCACCAGGTGGACGTTTCCCGCGTAGCCGGCTTTGCGGAGGAAGCGCTGGGGCCGGGAGGTGGTTTTCGCGGGGTCGCCGGACGCGCCGACGATGGCGACGCTGCGTGGGTGCAGGAGGCTGTCGGCGAAGGTGTGGTTGGTGTCAACCATGGTGGTTCCCTGTTTCCGTTCGTTCGGTGGGCTCGGTGCCTTCGGGGGTGGTGGCTCAGGGTGGGGTGCCGCCGGCGATGCCCTTGGCGATGAGCGCGGTGATGTCGGTGTCGCTGAGGCCGAGTACGCCGGAGAGGACGGTGGCTGTGTCGGCGCCGAGGACGGGTGCGGCGGGCGCGGGTTGTCCTGGGGTGTCGTCCCAGCGGATGGGTGAGCGGGCGGTGAGGACGGGACCGATGCCGGGCTGGTGGGTGTTGGTGACGATGGATTCTGCGGTGTGCTCGATGTCGAGGCCGGCGGCGAGTTCGCCGATGGTGTTGTAGGGGGCGTGGAGCGCGCCCGCGTTGTCGAGTGCCGCTGTTGCCTGGGACAGATCGTGGTCGGCGAACCAGCGTCCGAGGACGGAGGAGATGAGTTGCCGGTTGGCGTATCGTCCGTCCTCTGTGGACAGGTCGATGCGCATGCTCGTGGTGAGCGCGTCGAAGACGGCCTGGGTTCCGGTTGCCGTTTGCAGTGCCTGCCATTGGCGCGGGGTCATGGCCATGACCATCACGTGGCGGCCGTCGCGGGTGGTGAGCACGTCGCCGTAGGTGCCGAAGACGAAGTTGCCGTCGCGTTCGCGGGGTGCGCCGAGCTGGGCTTCGGCGAGCCAGCCGAGGTCGGCGACGGAGGAGATGGCGACGTCTTCGAGCGCGATGCGCAGGTGGGCGCCTTGGCCGGTGCGCTGCCGCCGCCAGAGCGCGGCGAGTAGTGCGGTGGCGGCGTGGCTTCCGGTGACGAGGTCCCACGCGGGGAGGGTGTGGTTGACGGCTGTGGTGCTGGAGCCGGGGCCGGTGAGGTAGGGGATTCCGGTTGTGGCGTTGACGGTGTAGTCGAGGGCGGGGCTGCCGTCGCGGCGGCCTTGGACGGCGAGGTGGATGAGGTCGGGGCGTCGGGCGCGCAGGGTGTCGTCGGACAGCCAGCTTCGTCCTGCTTTGTTGTGCAGCAGCAGTCCGGATTCCGGTCCGGGTGCGGCGACCAGTTCCGCGAGCAGTTCTTTGCCTTCGGCGGTGGCGAGGTTGAGTTCGACGGAACGTTTGCCTTTGTTGAGTCCGGTCCAGTAGAGGCTGGTGCCCGACGGTGCGAGTGGCCAGCGGGTGACATCGGGCGCGCCGCCGATGGGGTCGACGCGGATGACGTCGGCGCCGAGCCTGGCCAGTCCCATGCCGCCGGAGGGGCCTGCGACGTAGCTGGCGCATTCGACGACGCGGACTCCGTCGAGTGGGAGCGGTGCGGTCACGGTGTTGTTCCCGTGCGCAGGAGGGTGTCGGCGGTGTCGAGGAAGTGGAGGTCGCGGAAGGCCCATACCGCCGAGGCGAGTTCACCTGCCGCGGCGGCTCCGAGGATCGGGTCGATGAGGCCGTGGAACTTGGTGGTGAGCGATTCGTCGGTCATGGGGTTGGCCGGTTCGCCGTAGGGCTGTTCGACGGTGGAGCTCACCGTGCGGCCGTCGCGCAGGGTCAGGGTGAGGGTCGCGGGCCGGGCTTTGGGGTAGGCGGCCTGAGCGATGTCGTCGGTGTGGACGGTCACGGCGCTGGTCAGCCTGCGGATGTCGGCCTCGGCGCGGGTGTCGTCGCCGAACTCGGTGAGGGTGACCTTGCCCCGCGACAGGGCGACGGCGACGGCGTAGGGGATGCTCATCTGTGCGTCCAGGAAGCTGTCGGCCTCGGTGTGGGCGTGGTGGGTGGCGACGGTGTAGGTGCCGACGGCCGCGGAGGCGACGTCGTGGGTGGTGAGCCCGTGCCGCTCGCGGAGGGCGAGTGCCGCATCGATGGGGCCGTGCAGGTGGCGGCAGCTCGGGTAGGGCTTGACGTAGGTGTCGAGCAGGATCCACCGCTGCCCGAGGCCGGAGGTGACGGTGGCGGGGTCCCATTCGTCGCGGGCGAACGCGGCGAAGTAGCCGTGTCCGCCTTCGAGCACGGTGCGCGGTCCGGTGACGCCGCCCGCGGCCAGTTGTGCGCTGGCGATGCCGTCGCGGGCGGCCTTGCCGGGATGCACCCGCTTGACTTCGGCGGACTGGCCGAGGAATTCGAAGAGCCCGCCCGCGTGTGAGCCCGCGATGCCGAGCGCGTCGCTGGTCCGGCCGGTGTCGTTGCCCAGTAGTGCGCTGACTCCGGCCGCGGCTGCCATGACTCCGGCGAGCGGAGTGTTGTGGAAGTGGTTGCGCCAGGTCGAAGGGTGGCCCGCGGCGGCGATCCTGCACGTCAGCTCCAGCGCGATGGCCGAGGCGGTGAGTGTCCGTTGTGGATCGCTGCCGTGTTCTTGTGCGGCGGCGAGTACGGCGGGCAGGGCCACGGCGCTGGGGTGCACGCTTCCCGGGGTGTAGCCGTCGTCGACTTCGAGTCCGTGTGCGCTGGTGCCGTTGACGAGCGCGGCGCCGAGCGCCGAGAGCCTGCCCGCGCCGATGCCGGTGGCGCCGGTTCCGGTCGTGCCGTAGGACGCGGCGGCGTGGGCGGCGACGGCGCGGGAGACGGGGGTGGTCGCTCCGGCGACGACTCCGGCGAGGTGGTCGAGTACGAGTCGTTTGACGTGGTGTTCCACCTCGGGCGGCAGTGCCAGGGTGCTCTGCCTGGCGACCCAGGCGGCGACGGTGCCGGTGAGTCCGGTCGTGTCGCTCATCGGGCGGCCCCCGTAACCTCCGTGGCGGGGCGCTGGCTGAACTTCTGGCCGAGGACGTTCTGCGCGATGGTGTTGCGCAGAACCTCGACCGAGCCGCCCGCGATCATCCAGCCACGCGTCCTGCGCACGATGTATTCGAGCGGGAACTCGGTGGAGTAACCGCTGGCTCCGAACATCTGCAGTGCGTCGTTGGCGACCTTGAACGCGGTTTCGTTGGCGTGCAGCTTGGCGATGGCCGCCTCGGTGGGGTCGGGGACTCCGGTGTCCGCATTGGACACCGCGCGCATGAGCAACATCTTGGCCGCGTCGAGCTGGACGCGCATGTCGGCGAATTTCCATTGCAGGCCCTGGAATTCGGAGAGGGTCCGGCCGAACGCCTTGCGGGTCTTGACGTGTTCCACGGCTCGTTCGTACGCCGATTCGGCCAGCGCCAATGCCCGGGAGGCGTTGCCCATGCGTTCGACGCCGAACACCGACAGCATCTTCTTGATGGCTCCGGAGTCGGCGAGTACGTAGTCCTTGGGCACGCGGGCGTTGTCGAAGTAGAGCTGGCAGTGCCGCTCGCCGGACATGTAGGTTTCGGTTTTGCCTCTGGAGAAGCCGGGTGCGTCGACGGGGACGACGACGGCGCCGATGTCACGGCTGCGGGGCCCGAATCGGCACCAAACAACGGAATGGGTGATGTCGGGGCCGTGGGAGTTCCAGCATTTCTGCCCGTTGAGTACGACCTCGTCGCCGTCGTAGGCGGCGGTGGTGGTGAGGTCGGTGAGCGCGGTACCGGCTTCCGGTTCGCTCATGCCCGCGCTGACCAGACCTTCGCCGCGCAACAGCGGGGTGAGGACCTCGTCGCGGACGCGTTGTGAGCCGAAGTGGGCGATCTGCCGGATGGCGCCGAAGTTGGCGGCCTGGAAGGCGTCGGCACTGTGCGGGCAGACCTTGCTGATGGTCATCATGACGAGCACGGCGTCGAGCAGTCCCGCGCCTTGGCCGCCTGCTTCGACGGGCAGGGTCAGTCCGGTGAGTTCGTTGGTGGCGAGGGTCTTCAAGCTGTCCCAGGCGAAGCCGTCCCTCGTGAAGGCGCGGGCGGCGAACTCGCGCCGGGCGAGTGTGCCGACGGAGTCGACGAGGGCCTTTTGTTCGTCGGTGAGCTGGAAGTCCATATCTCCACTTCTCCTTGCGGGGTAGGAATGTTCGGGCTGGTCAGCGGCCGAGCGCGGCGATCGAGGTGGCGACCTCGGCCGAGGTGAGTTCGGCGAACCGGCTGGTGAGGGTGTCGATAGCCGAGACGACCACGGCGGGGTCGTGGCCGCCGACGGTGGCGCAGGCGGCGGTTTTCGCGGCGAGTGCGTCGTCACCAAGGGGGTGAAGCGGTGATCCGGTCATGGGGGCGGTCGCCGAGGACACGGCGCCGCCGGTGGTGTGCACGTGCACGGTCGCCGGTGCCATCGTGGCCGTCGACCGCTGGTCCTGGTGCACGGTGACCAGTGCGACGGCTTGCTCGATTCGTTCGTCGAGCAGGTCGGGGCCCGCGATCGTGGTGAGGTCGACCTTTCCGGTGACCAGTTGTGCCGCGACAAGCCACGGGATGGAGAACTGGGCGTCGATGACGGGGCGGCCCCTGCGTTCGAAGGGCCGGGACACGAGCGCGTAGGCGGCGCCTTCGGGTACGTGCACGGTGATCGAGGAGACCGTGCCGGGGGAGAGGCCGGCCAGCGCACGCGCGGCGGCGGTGATGGCGGCGTGGGTGTAGCGGCAGGCGGGGTAGGGCTTGAGGGACAGCCGTGCACCCTCCCAGCCCGGTTCGCGCAGCGTCGTCGCCGCGCCGGGGCCGACTGCTGCGAGCAGGCCGTATTCGCCGTCGGCCCAGCCTGCGGGGCCTTCGATTCCCGAGTGCGCGAGGAACGCGGCGGTGAGTCCACTCTGGACGGCGAGGCCGGGCTGAAGGCGTTTGTTGACGGCACTGTCGGCGACGACCTGCCTGCTGTGCGGGGAGCCCGCGGCGGGAAGCGCGAGTGCCATGGCGTTGCCGATGCCTTCGGCGCCGAGGCCCATCGTGCGGGCCGCGGCCGCCGCGGCCGCGACGGAGCCGAGCCCCGCTGTACGCACCATGCCCGGTTGCGGGCCGATCGCCAGCGACAGCCGTGCGAGTACCTGGATGCCCGCGATGAGGCCGTCGAGAATGTCGCTTCCGGCGCGCCGGGTGTGAATTCCGGCAGCCAGAGCGGCGGGAAGGGCCACGGCCATGGTGTGGACGACGGCGTCGTCGTGGGTGTCGTCGAAGTCCCAGGCGTGGATGAGCGCCGAGCAGGCGAGTGCCGCTTGGGCAGGGGGAAGGCGCAATCCGGTCCAGGGGACGGGAACGGAGCCGGAACCTTGGTCGCGCATCGCGTGGAGGCTCTGCCGGATGCCGGTGGCGGCGGTGCCCGCCGAGGCGATCCCGAGCGCGTCACGCAGCAGCAGGATGCCGGTTTCCCGTTCGGTGGGGGAGAGACCTGCCCAGCTCATGCCCGCCAGTTCGGCAGGCCACTTCGTCGTGGTTTCCATGGGGCTCCCAGGTTTTGATGGTCGATGTCACTAATCGACTACGGGGAAGGTACATACTCTATAGAGTGTTGTCTACAAGAAATTGAGGAGTTGATTTGATGAGTGCGTCAGCGACGACAGCACCCACCCCGGCAGCCCGGGAAGCCCTGCCCTGCTCAGCCGACACGGTGGCGGTGATCGGCGCCGGCATCATGGGGCGAGGTATCGCGAGAGCCTTCGCCACCGCGGGCGCGGCGGTGACACTGGTCGACGCCGACGAACCCGCCGCCCGCGCCGCGATCGACGTGCTGAGCACGGATCTTGCCCGAAGCGCCCGGCGCGATCCCACGCTCGACATCGACGGGATACTCGGGCGCATCCGGCCCGAAGGGACCCTGGAAGCGGTCGCCGAGGCAACGGCCGTCATCGAGTGCGTGCCGGAGGACCTCGACCTCAAGCGCGGCATCTTCCAGCGCCTCGCCGAACTCGCGCCCGGGAACGCGCTGCTGGGAACCAACACCTCCGCGCTGCCCATCACCTCGATCGCCTCGGCCATCGCCGAACCGCACCGCGTGGTCGGACTGCACTTCTTCAACCCCGTGCACAGGATGAAACTCGTCGAGGTGATCGCCGGGCTGGCCACGGATGAGGCGATCGTGACCGAAGCGCGCGCACTGTGCGAACGGGCTGGCAAGACGACGGTGCGCGTCACCGACCGCGCGGGATTCGTGACCAGCAGGGTCAACGTCCTCATCGGCAACGAGGCGTTCCACATGCTCACCGAAGGCGTCGCCGACGCCGAGGAAATCGACATCGCGCTCACCCATGGCCTGAACCACCCGATGGGCCCCTTCGAGCTGATCGACCTCGTCGGGCTGGACACCCGGCTCTCGGTACTGCGGACACTGCACGAATCACTCGGCGACCGGTTCCGGCCCGACCCCACGCTCGTCAGCCTCGTCCAGGCGGGCAGGCTCGGCCGCAAAACCGGACACGGCGTGTACCGCTACGACGAGGACGGGACCCGGATTCCCGGCAGCGGGCTCAAGCAGGGAGGCAGGCCATGATCGCCAGGCTCGACCACGACAACGGCGTCAGCACCCTCACCCTCGATCGGCCCGCCAAACGCAACGCCCTCAACGTCGAGATGTCCCAGGCGATCTGGCGCGCGCTCGACGAGGCCCGCGAGCAACCCGGCATCCTCGTCGTCCGCAGCAGCACACCGGGCACCTTCGTGGCCGGGGCCGACATCGCCGACCTTGCCCAGCGCACCAGGGTCGAGGCGCTCAGCAGGCTCAACCAGGACCTGTTCCTGAAACTGGAGGAGTTCCCGTGGCCGAGCGTCGCCGTCGTCGACGGGCCCGCGCTCGGCGGCGGCTGCGAACTGGCACTGGCCTGCGACTTCCGAGTCGGCTCCACCCGCTCGGTGTGGGGGCTGCCCGAAGTACGCCTCGGCATCATCCCTTCGGCGGGCGGGTTGTGGCGGCTGCCGAGGCTCATCGGCTGGGCCGCCGCGACCGAGCTGATCCACACCGGCCGCAGGGTCGGCGCCGAGGAGGCACGGCAACTGGGACTGCTGCACCGGTTGTGTGAGCCGGGGGAGCTGGAGGGCACAATGGACGGTCTGCTCGGCGAGCTGCGCAAGGCGTCACTGACCGCCGTCCGGTACGCGAAGGAGGCCATGAGGGCACCACAGGATCGCAACCGGGTCGGTGACGCGGCGTTGCAGGCACTGTGCTTCGAGTCCGAGGACGCCCGGCAACGCCTCGGCGCCTTCCTCGCCCGCTCGAAGGGCACGTCCTGACCACAGCGGGACCGAGTTGACGACATACTGGTGCCGAGCGCCTTTCCTGGGCGGTCGCCGGACGAGAGGATTGCGATGGCGTCGGAGACCGAGCCGTTGCGGCCACCGCAAAGCAGAACGGCCTACGTGGTCGAGCGGCTCAAGGAAGACCTGGCCAACGGGCTGATCCAGCCTGGGGAGACGATCAAGCAGACCGTGCTGGCCAAACGATACGGGGTGAGCCCGACCCCGGTTCGTGAAGCGCTGCGCATGCTGGAATCGGACGGCGCCATCACCTATCTCCCTCACCGAGGGGCCTCGGTGAGGGAGATGGCTCCCGACGCGGCGGTGGACCTGTACCGGATGCGGGCCAGTGCCGAAGGCACCGCGACCGAGATGGCGGTCGAGCGGATGACGCCAGCGGGACTGGCGCTCATCGAGGAACAACACGTCGCGTTGAACAAGGCGAGGGAAAAGGGAGCCAGTTCGGCGAAGCTGTCACAACTGAACAGGGCACTGCACTTCACCATCTACGCGCAGAGTTCGCCGCTGGTGGTGGAGTACCTCGAACTGTTGTGGACGCGCTTCACCCCGTCGACGACGATCTGGACCGGCGAGCATTCCGGCGACCTCAACGACGACCACGAGGCGATCATGGACGCGATCAGGGACGGCGACGCCAAACGTGCAGGCGCCCTGATGTCGGAGCACATCCTGCGGGCGTCCCGGATCAGGGCGCAGGATCCCTCGGTCCGCGCCGAGGGCACCCACACCGACATGGAAACCTGAACCGGGACACCCGGGGTCAGCGGGCTGTGGCGCTGATGATCCGGCGTCCCTCCTGGGTGCCGGTCAGCGTCCACCCGTCCGCGTCCCTGCTGCCGTTGAACGTCATCGCTCTGTCCACATAGGCTGGAGTGAGCAGACTGAAGTCGTAGTGGGTCAACGGTTTCGCGCCGTTCGCGCCGCGCGCGACGTCGAGCAGCAACAGCGCGCTGAGCGGGCCGTGCACGACAAGGTCGGCGTGCCCCTCGACGCCCGTCGCGTAGCGGTGGTCGTAGTGGATGCGGTGCGGGTTGTAGGTCAGCGCGCTGAACCGGAAGAGCGTGACCGGGTCGGGGGTGAGTGTCGTGGTGACCTCCGGCTCCGGCATCGGAGCAGGGGTGCGTCCGGCCGTCGCGCCGGACCGGGCGGGGGCCTGCCCGTCGTAACGCAGCACGACCCTGCGCCGCTCGGTCAGCGCGGTCTTCCCGGGCGAGCCGGAGTTCTCGGAGGTGGTGTAGGCGTGCAGTTCGGTGAGTACGAGCAACCAGCCGGTGCTGCCCGCCCGGATGCGGCAGTCCTCAAGCAGACTGACCCGGGTTACCTCCTCCCCGAGGCGCAGGGGAGTGGCCAGGTCCATGGTCGCGCCTCCGAAGACCCTGCGCCGCGGCCGGTTGGCGGGCATCAGCGCGTGGCCGGCGGCGTGGCCGTCCTCGGCGAGTTCACCGCGGGCGATCGGGTCGCGGAAGTAGACCTCCTGCCAGCCCAGGGGCAGCGGATCACCCGCTCGCTCGGCGGGTGGCTCGACGCCGAGAACCCCGGCAAGCGCCTGTGCCCGCCACGGGTCGATGACCGTGGTGGTGCTGAATACCGGTGGTGCGAAACCGGCGACCATGTCCACCAGTTCGGCCGGTGCCTCATCGGGCACATCGAGCCGGGCGGGTGTCCATGGTTCGGGCGGGGACTGGACAACCACGTTGTTGCTGCTACATTCCTCCATATTCAATAGTCTATAGAGGTGAGTTCATGCTGGGACAAGACATCGTCGTGTGTTCTCCATTGCGCACTCCGGTCGGCCGGTTCGGCGGGGGCCTGGCTTCCACGCCGGTTGTCGATCTCGCCTCGACCGTGCTGAGGGCCGTCATGGAACGTACCGCGCTCGACCCCGGCGCGGTCGACGATGTCATTCTCGGCCACGCCTATCCCACCTCGGAGGCACCCGCGCTGGGCCGGGTCGCCGCACTCGACGCCGGTCTGCCCTCCACCGTCGGAGGCATGCAGGTGGACCGTCGTTGCGGTTCGGGACTGCAAGCCGTCCTCCAAGCCGCGGCGCAGGTCGCCACCGGGGTGAGCTCCGTGGTGCTCGCGGGTGGCGCGGAGAACATGAGCCAGGCGCCCTTCTACAGCACGGCGATGCGGTGGGGCGCCTCCTCGCCTGGCGTGACGCTGCACGACTCGCTTGCCAGAGGAAGGGTCACCGCGGGAGGCCGCACCCAGCCGGTTCCCGGCGGGATGATCGAGACGGCCGAGAACCTGCGTAAGCAATACGGCATCACCAGGAGCAGGCAGGACGAGTACGCGCTGCTGTCCCAGCGGCGCGCGGCCGCGGCGATCGCGGAAGGGCGCTTCGCCGACGAGATCGTTCCCGTCACCACCACCGTGCGGCGTAAGGAAGTACTCGTCGACGCCGATGAACACCCGCGGCCCGATACGACACTGGAGCAGCTCGCCGCGCTGCGTCCCGTCATGGGCAAGAACGATCCCGGGGCCACCGTCACCGCGGGCAACGCCAGCGGGCAGAACGACGGTGCCGCCGCGTGCGTGGTCACCACACCGGAGCGGGCGGCCGAACTGGGACTGGAACCCATGGCGCGGATCGTCGAATGGGCCGTGGCCGGAGTTCCCGCCGCGACCATGGGCATCGGGCCCGTCGGTGCCACCGCCAAGGTGCTCGGCAAGGCCGGGCTCACCATGACCGACCTCGGGCTCATCGAACTCAACGAGGCCTTCGCCGCTCAAGTACTGGCCTGCTACGACGAATGGGGCCTCACCGAGGAGGACATCGCGGCGAGGGTCAACGTCAACGGCTCCGGAATCTCGCTCGGCCACCCCGTCGGCGCGACCGGGGTGCGCATCCTGTGCACTCTGCTCAGCGAAATGCGCAGGCGGGACGTTCGCTACGGGCTCGAAACGATGTGCATAGGAGGAGGTCAAGGGCTGGCCGCCTTGTTCGAACTGGCATGAGGTCGTGGTACCCGCACCTCTGCCTCGTCACGGCACTGTCCCAGGCGGCCTACAACGCCGCGAGGATGCTGGTCTCCTACCGGGCGCTCGCGCTCGGCGGGGACGGTATCGCGCTCGGCGTGATCACCGCGTTGTTCGCGCTGCTCCCGCTCGTCATCGCGGTCCATGTCGGAAGGGCCGTCGACAATGGACGGCCGGCGGGCGTCCTGCGCTCCGGCATCCTGCTGACAGTACTGGCGCTGCTGGTCATCACCGCGAGCGACAACCTGCTCGTACTCGGCATCGGCAACGTGCTGCTGGGTTTCGGGCAGATCCTTGTCACCGTGTCCTCACAGGGATTCGTCCCTCTACTGTCCACACCGGACCAGCTTGACCGCAGGTTCGCGGGCTGGACGCTGGCCGTGTCGATCGGGCAGACGGCCGGACTGCCCATCGCGGGCGTTGTCTCGTCGGCCAGCAGCGGCGATGCCGGGGTGGTCACCACTCCCGCGCTGCTCGCGCTCGCCGGACTCGTCGTGCTCGCGATGCCCTCGGCCATGCTGCTTCCCGTGACGCGGCGGCTGCCGGGTGCCGTGCCCGCCGAGGGCAAGGGGCAGTCGGTGGTGACGATGCTGGGCATCCCCGGGATGCGGCCCGCCGTCTTCAGCAGCCTCGTCGTGCTGACCTCGATGGACGTGTTGTCCGCCTTCCTGCCCGTTCTCGGTGAGGAGTTCGGGTTCGGTGTGCTGCTGGTGACCGCACTACTGACCCTGCGCACCGGATCGTCGATCGTGTCGAGGGCATTTCTGCCCATGCTGCTGCGGGTGGTTCCGCGACGCTGGCTGCTGCTGTCGGCCACGTTGTGCTCGGCGCTGCCGATGGCCGCGATCCCGCTCGCGAGCAACCCCGTTTTCATGGGTGTGCTGCTGGCCGTCGTGGGTTTCTTCTGGGGCATCGGCCAGCCGCTCACCATGACCTGGGTGGTGAACCTCGTGTCGGTGCGCAGCAGAGCCTCGGCGTTGTCGTTGCGGCTGACCGGAAACCGGCTCGGTCAGGTCCTCGTCCCCCTCGGCGCGGGAGCCATCGCGGGCATCACCGGGGTGGGCTCGGTGTTCGTGGTCACCGGAGCACTGCTGTGGACATCGAGCGGGTTCACCTGGCGGGCGGTCCGCCGCAGGCGAGCGAGCTGACCGGCACCGGCGAGCCAGGAACGGTAGCCTGACCGGCATGACCGACTCCGGGGTCCAGCCCATGATGGGACCCGGCGACGTCGCCCGCATCCGCCGGTGGCACGAGGAGGCCTACCGGGCCCGCAAGAACACGCCCGCCACGCCGCGGACCTACCACTACCTAGGGCTCACCCTGGTCGTGCCACCCGAGGTCATGCCGATCACCCCGGTGTCGCATCTGCTCGGTGAGCGCGTCGCCGAGCGGGCCGGTGCGGGCGAGCGGGTACTGGACATGGGAACGGGCTGCGGGGTCAACGCGATACTGGCCGCGCGGGCGGGCGCGGAGGTGGTCGCCGTCGACACCAACCCGCACGCGGTGCGGGCGGCCGCGGCCAACGCGGAGCGCAACGGGGTCGCCGAGCGGGTCGACGTACGCCGAGGCGATGTGTTCAGCGCGGTCGAGGGCACCTTCGATCTGATGATCTTCGATCCGCCGTTTCGCTGGTTCGCGCCACGGGACCTGGTGGAAACCGCGACGACCGACGAGAACTACCGGGCGATGACGGAGTTTTTCGCCGGCGCCCGTGCGCGGCTGACCGCGAGGGGAAGGCTGCTGATCTTCTTCGGTACCTCGGGCGACATCGGCTACCTTCGGGCGCTCGCCGACGAGCATGGTTTCACGGTGGAGACCGTCGCGACGGCGACCGCGACAAGGGACGAGGTCACGGTCGGCTACCACACGTTCCTGATGACCCCACCCTGAAAGTCCTCAATGGACCGGCGAGGCCTGTTCCGCCACGCCGGATTGCCATCGCGGGGAGGCCGCCGTTCAGCGCAACGCCACCGTCAGCAGCACTGCCGAGTCGGTCGTCGCGCGAAGACCGTGCCGTTCAGGGGGAATCGGCACGAGGTCGTCGGCGGTGAGCCGCCATTCCCGCTGCGCCGTGTGCAGCTTGACCCTGCCGACGATGACGTGCAGGGTCGCCGCGGGCGGTGCCTCGTGCTCGGAGAGTTCGGCACCCTCGGCCATGGCGATGACGGTCGCCCGTTGCGAGGTTCCCGACACGATGGTGCGCGCCGCGCGGGAGGAGTGGTGCTCGCGGGCCTCCTCCAGCAATTCGGCGGCCAGCGCGTTGATGGAGATCACGTCGTTGCGTTTGCTCATCGGACTGCCTCCCAGCCTCTGCGCGGACTACGGCTGCCCAGCGTCTCGTCGCGACTACGGTAGACGATGTAGGGCCTCGTCAGATATCCGACAGGCATCGAGAACACGTGTACGAGCCTGCTGAACGGCCAGAAACCGAACAGCAGGAACGCCGACAGCGCGTGGAGCTGGAAGCCCAGCGAGGCACTGGCCATGAGTTCCGGCTGTGGCTGGAGGTAGAAGATCGACCTGAACCACGGCGATACCGTCTCGCGATAGTCGTGCGGATCTCCGGTGAGGTTGCCCAGCACGGTCGTTCCCAGGCCGAGCAGCAGCGTGCCGACGAGCAGCACGTACATGAGTTTGTCGTTGCGGGTGGTCGCCGAGAACACGGGGCCGACGCTGCGTCTGCGGTAGATGAGGATGGCGGCGCCACCCAGGGTGAGCACACCCGCGACCGTGCCCAGCACGACGGCGATGACATGGTATGCGGTGTCGGAAAGCCCGATCGCCTCCGTCCACGTTTTGGGGATCAGCAGGCCCATGACGTGGCCGAGGATGACGAACAGGATTCCGAAGTGGAACATCGGGCTGCCCCACCGCAGCAGCCTGCGTTCGTACAGTTGCGACGAGCGCGTCGTCCAGCCGAACTTGTCGTAGCGGTAACGCCAGATGTGGCCGACGACGAACACCGCGATCGCCACATAGGGCAGCACGCCCCACAGCACGAGGTCGGTGGCGCTCATCGGCGGGCTCCCTCGGCAGGCATGTATTCGGGGGGCGCGAACGGGGCCAGACCGACCTCCTCCTCGGGGGGACCCGCTTCGGCGAGCGCGAGCATCGCCTTGCGGTCCCGCCTTCCCGGTGGTGGCAGCGTCGCCGACACCGAGTCGAGCACGCGCGCCCATGGAGAGGAATGCTCCCGCAGGCCATTCCGCATCAGTTCGAGCCCAGCCCTGTGCTCGCACAGCAGCCGCATGCCGGTTTCGCTGTTGCCGCTCGCCGCGAACTCCAGCACCACCGCGATGTGGTCGGGTAGTTCGCTGTCGTCGAGCCGCATTCCCGCCGACTGGTAGGCGTGCTTGAAACGCAGCAACGCCATGCCGCGCTTGCGGGTGTCACCGTAGGCGAAGTAGGTCAGGTACGGGCTGAACCGCTTGCGATGGTCGAAGGTCGCCACGTAATCGGCGGCCACCGCGGCGGGCGGGGTCGTCGAGAGGTAGGTGACAAACGCGATGAGTCCCTCGCCGTAGGCCTCCGGGAGGTGTTCGGCGATCGAGCGCACCAGCGCGGCGTTGTCGATCACTCGCTCGTCCGGGTAACTCAGCAACAGCGACTGTGCCTGCCAGGCGACGGGCCGGTCGTGGTCTTGTTCGGTCATCACCGCGCCCCCGATCCGGATTGGTTCCTCGGCGGGAAAAGCCCTTCCGGGTTTCCCTTTCCGTCCCAGTTCAACAGGTTCACCCTGTTGCCCTTGTCGACAGGAGCGGCGAGGGTGTCGCTGGTCTGCCTGTCCTTGAGCATGTGGAAGTTCTCCACCGCGATCGGTGAGTTCCCGCCGGAGCTCTCCCCGAAGGGGCCCGATTCGTTCATGCCCGGCCCGCCCTCGTAGTCGAGGCTGCACTCGGTAGCCAGTTCTTCGAGGCCGTGCGCCTGCTCGGCATGTGCGGGCGGGATGACGTAGCGCTCGTCGTACTTGGCCAGTGCGAGCAGCCGGTACATGTCGTACATGTCCTCTTCGGACATTCCGGCTTTCGCCGGTATCTCGGCTCGCGGTGGCCTGCCCAGGTTGATGTCGCGCATGTAGGCGCGCATGGCGGCGAGCTTGCGCAGGATGCGGTTGACCGGTTCCGGATCACCGGCCGTGAACAGCTGGGCGAGGTACTCGACGGGAATGCGCAGCGCGTCGATGGCGCCGAAGAGGTTGCCGTGGTCCTCGGCGTCGTGTCCGGTGTCGCGCACGACGTCCACGACGGGTGACAGCGGAGGGATGTACCAGACCATGGGCATCGTGCGGTATTCCGGATGCAGCGGAAGCGCGACCTGATACTTGTTGATCAGGGAGTGGATGGGGGAGCGCTGCGCGGCCTCGATCCAGTCGGCGGGAATGCCCGCGGCTTCGGCCTCCCGCACCACCTCGGGATCGTGGGGGTCGAGCAGGATCTCGCGTTGGGCGCGGTAGAGGTCCTTGTCGTCGGGGGTCGTGGCCGCTTCGAGAACCCTGTCGGCGTCGTAGAGAACGAGCCCGATGTAGCGCAGCCTGCCGACGCAGGTCTCGGCGCACACCGTGGGCATCCCCACCTCGACCCTGGGAAAGCAGAACGTGCACTTCTCGGCTTTTCCCGTGCGGTGGTTGAAGTACACCTTCTTGTAGGGACAGCCGGACACGCACATCCGCCAGCCCCTGCACCGGTCCTGATCGACAAGCACGATGCCGTCCTCGGTGCGTTTGTAGATCGCGCCGGAAGGGCACGAGGCCGCGCAGGAGGGATTGAGGCAGTGCTCGCAGATCCGGGGAAGATAGAACATGAACGTCTGCTCGAACTCGAACCGCACCTTGTCTGCGATGTCCTTGAGCAGCGGGTCCTTGTCGCCGTGGTCCGGCGCGCCGCCGAGATCGTCGTCCCAGTTGGCCGACCAGGTGATCGCCGTGTTCTTGCCGCTGATCAGTGATCGTGGCCTCGCCACGGGTGTGTGTTCCTGCAGCGGCGCCGAGGTGAGGTTGTCGTAGTCGTAGGTCCACGGCTCGTAGTAGTCGTCGAGGCTGGGCAGTTTGGGGTTGGAGAAGATCGTCAGCAGCTTCCGGAACCGGCCGCCGCCCTTGAGTGTGAGCTTGCCCCGCTTGCCGAGCGTCCAGCCGCCGCGCCACTTCCGCTGGTCCTCGTAGGTGCGTGGATATCCTTGACCCGGGCGGGTTTCCACGTTGTTGAACCACACGTACTCGACACCGGAGCGGTTTGTCCATGCCTGTTTGCACGTGACCGAGCAGGTGTGGCAGCCGATGCACTTGTCGAGGTTCATCACCATCGCCATCTGGGCCATGGGTTTCATCAGTACCGCACCTCCTGGCTTCGGCGGCGGATCACGGTCACCTCGTCCCGTTGATTCCCGGTGGGACCGAGATAGTTGAACGCGAAGGACAACTGGGCGTACGCGCCGATCAGATGGCTCGGTTTGATCATGAGCCGGGTCAGCGAGTTGTGGATTCCGCCACGTTTTCCCGAGGTTTCGGCCAGTGGCACGTCGATCAACCGGTCCTGCGCGTGGTGCATGTAGACGGTTCCCTCCGGCATCCGGTGTGACACCACGGCTCTTGCGACGACGACGCCGTTGCGGTTGACGGCCTCGACCCAGTCGTTGTCGTGGACGCCGATCTTCTCGGCGTCCGGTGTGGACATCCAGATCGTCGGCCCGCCGCGGGAAAGGCTGAGCATGAACAGGTTGTCCTGATACTCCGAGTGGATCGACCACTTGCTGTGCGGGGTCAGGTAGCGCACGGTGAGGCCCAGCTCGCCCTGCTCACCGAGGTGCGGTTCGCCGAACATGGCGGCCATGTTCAGCGGCGGCCGGTACACCGGAAGGCATTCGCCCAGTTCGGCCATCCAGTCGTGGTCGAGGAAGAAGTGCTGCCTTCCCGTCAGCGTGTGCCAAGGCTTGAGCCGCTCCACGTTGACCGTGAACGGCGAATACCGGCGGCCCCCTGTTTCCGAACCCGACCACTCCGGCGAGGTGATGACCGGAACGGGTGCGGCCCTGGTGTCGGCGAAGGTGATCTGCTTGCCCTCGTGTTCGGCGGCGAGGTCGGCCAGTCGCATACCGGTCCTGTGCTCCAGCATCCGGAAGCCCTCCGTGGCCAGATGCCCGTTGGTGGTGCCCGACATCGCCAGGACGGCCTCACATGCGTGCAGATCCCGCACCAGCGAAGGGCGGCCGTCTGCAGGACCGCCCCTGATCGTGCCGTTCTGGTGTTTGAGGTACTCCACCGAGCGGCCCAGCTTGTAGGGCACTCCCTTCGTGACGGCACCGAGCGACTCGGCGAGCGGCCCGAGCGCACCCATCTTCGCCGCGATGGCACCGTAATCGCGCGACACCACGGTGATCTTCGGCATCGTGACCCCGGGCACCGGTTCACACTCGCCGTACTTCCAGTCCAGCACCTTGCCGTGCGGGGTGGCCAGCTCGTCAGGTGTGTCGTGCAGCAGTGGCGAGGCCACCAGGTCCCTGCGCACACCGAGCCGGTCGGCGGCCAGTTCGCTGAACGCGTGCGCGATCTCCTGGAACGCCTGCCAGTCGGTGCGCGTTTGCCACGGCGGCGCGATCGCCGGGTTGAAGGAATGGATGAACGGATGCATGTCGGTGGTGTTGAGGTCGTGCTTCTCGTACCAGGTCGCCGCGGGGAGCACCACGTCCGAGTACAGGGTGGTGCTCGTCATCCGGAAGTCCAGCGTCAGCAGCAAATCCAGTTTCCCGGTCGGTGCCTCGTCGTGCCACACCACGTCGCGGGGCCGGTCGCCGGGCCCGGCTTCCGCCGCTCGCAATGACGAATCGGCACCGAGCAGGTGCCGCAGGAAATACTCGTCGCCCTTCGCCGAGGAGCCGAGCAGGTTCGCTCGCCACACACTGAGGATCCGGGGGAAGTTCTCCGGCGAGTCGGGATCCTCGCACGCGAAGCGCAACGCACCCGACTTCAGTTGCGACACCACGTAATCGCCGGGTTCCATCCCCGCCTGCTCGGCGTCGTCGGCCAGTTCGAGCGGGTTGCGGTCGAACGTGGGATAGGAGGGCATCCAGCCCAGCCTCGCCGATTTCGCGAGCACGTCGGCCGCGGTCTGGCCGGCCAGCCTGCCCTCCGCGGTCGCCGAAACCATACTGTCGGTGGTGAAGGCGTCGTAGCGGAACTGGTCGGTGTGCAGATACCAGTAGCCGGTCTGGATCATCTGGCGGGCGGGACGTGACCAGTCGAGTCCCATCGCCAGCTGGGTCCACCCGGTCACCGGCCTGCATTTCTCCTGCCCGACATAGTGGGCCCAGCCGCCGCCGTTGACGCCCTGGCAGCCGGTGAGCGTGGTCAGCGCGAGGAAGGCGCGGTAGATCGTGTCGGAATGGAACCAGTGGTTGGTCCCCGCCCCCATGATGATCATGGAGCGGCCCCGGGACTCCTCGGCGTTGACCGCGAATTCCCTGCCGATGCGTGCCGCGGCCTCGGCGGGAACCCCGGTGATGGTCTCCTGCCACGCGGGCGTGCAGGGCTGGCTCGCGTCGTCGTACCCGGCAGGCCAGTTGCCGGGAAGCCCCTGCCTGTGCACGCCGTACTGCGCGAGCAGCAGGTCGTACACGGTCGTGACGAGGTGCCCTCCGATCCGCTTGACGGGAACCCCTCTGCGCAGCACGCCCGCCGTCCCGTCCGGGGCGTCGAACCTCGGCAGCTCCAGTAACACCGAGCCGTCGCCACCCGCGGACAACAGCGGATCGACATCGCCCAGGTCGAGATTCCACTTGCCCGCGCCCTGCTCGCCGAACCTGTGACCGAGGGATCCGCCGGGTACCACCGGTTTCCCGGTCGCCGAATCCAGCAGGACGGTCTTGAACGCGGCGTGTTCGCTGTCCGCCTCGCCGTCGAGATCGGCCGCGGTGAGGAACTTGCCCGGCACGTACGCCTCGCCGCGTTGATCGAGCCGGACGAGGAAGGGAAGGTCGGTGTAGCGCTTGACGTAGTCGCTGAAGTACGGCGTCTGCCGCTCGACGAAGAACTCGCGCAGCACCACGTGGCCCATCGCCATCGCGAGCGCGCCGTCGGTACCGGGTTGCGCGGCAAGCCATTCGTCGGCGAACTTCACGTTGTCGGCATAGTCGGGGGATACGGCGATGACCTTCTGCCCCCGGTAGCGGGCCTCGGCCATCCAGTGCGCGTCAGGGGTGCGCGTGACGGGAACGTTGGAGCCCCACATGATGAGGTAACCGGCGTCCCACCAGTCGCCGGATTCCGGTACGTCGGTCTGGTCGCCGAAGACCTGCGGCGAGGCGACGGGAAGGTCGGCGTACCAGTCGTAGAAGGACAGCATCGACCCGCCGAGAAGCGACACGAACCGGGCGCCTGAGGCGTGCGAGATCATCGACATCGCGGGGATGGGGGAGAACCCGGCGATCCGGTCGGGACCGTGTTTCTCGATGGTGTGCACGTGGGCCGCGGCGATGAGTTCACATGCCTCGGCCCACGAAGCCCGTACCAGCCCGCCTTTTCCGCGCGCGGACTTGTAGCGCCGCGCGCTTTCGGGGTCACCGGTCAGCTCGGCCCACGCGTCCACCGGATTTCCCGTGCGTGCCTTGGCTTCCCGGTACATCTCCAGCAGCACACCCCTGATGTAGGGGTAGCGCACGCGAGTGGGCGAGTAGGTGTACCACGAGAACGCGGCTCCCCTCGGGCAGCCGCGCGGCTCGTACTCCGGCCGGTCCGCGCCGGTGGAGGGATAGTCGGTTTCCTGGGTTTCCCAGGTGATGATCCCGTCCTTGACGTAGACCTTCCACGAGCACGACCCGGTGCAGTTGACGCCGTGTGTCGAACGAACGACCTTGTCGTGGCTCCATCGGTCGCGGTAGAACGCGTCGGCCTGCCTGCCGCCGTGCTTGGTCATCGTGCGCAGGTCGGCCGAGATCTCCGTTCTGGTGAAGAACCGCCTGGTCTTGACGAGCGCGTCGATGAGGCCGTTGTCCAGACCTTCGCCGCGCGAGCCCGCCCCGGATGAGGTTTTGCGATTGCCCACCTGGCTGCCCCTTCCGCCTTCTCGTCACCGCTCATGTGTTCGCGCCGGCGGTGCTTTCCTGTCGTGCGTGCCTGTCGACGGCCTTGCGAACGGTGGTGGTGGCGAACACGAACAGCAGCAACGACACCAGCGCCAGCGCGGCGAGCCCCAGCGCGTAGGAACCCAGCGCCCCATAGATACCGCCCATCACCAGCGGCGGCACGAAACCGCCGAGCCCGCCGGCCGCGCCGACGAAGCCGGTGACGGAACCGACCTTCCCCGGGGGCGTCAGCAGCGCGACGAGCGCGAACACCGCGCCACTACCCGCACCGAGCGCTCCGGCCATGGCGAGGAACGCGATGGTGCCGACCGGCATCAGGTCCGGAGTGAACGACTGCACGGCAGCGCCCGCCGTCACCACGGCCAGCGCCACCGCCGTCACCCCGACCGCGCCGAACTTGTCGGAGAGCCAGCCGCCCACGGGGCGCATCACGACCGCGAGCAACACGAACCCCGCCATCCGGTTGGACGCGTCGGAGGGGGACAGCTCGTAGGCGTTCTTGAGATAGGACGGCAGGTACACCGAAAACGCGACGTAGCCACCGAAAGCCAGCGCGTAGAGCGCGGAGGCCTGCCAGGTGGCGGGGAGCCGCATCGTTTCGGCGAGCCTGCGGCCGAGCGGTTCGTTCTGCTGAGGCCTTGCCGGCGCGTCGCGCAACAACAATGCCGCCATGATCGCGTAGATCACGAGTGCCACGGCCGTGACGACGAACGGCGTTTCCAGACTGAACGTATTCATCAGATTGACAGTGGTGAGCGCCGCGATCGCCGTTCCGCCCATACCCATCCCGAAAACGCCGATCGCGAACCCGCGCCTTCCCGGCGGAAACCACGCGTTGACAAAGGGAACGCCGATGGCGAACGCCGTTCCGCCGATGCCGAGGAAGAAACCACCGATCAGCAGTGCGGCAAGCGACGAGTGGCCGAGAAAACCGAGGAACAGCACCGGAATCACGGTGATGACGGAGATCAGCGGGAACAGTATCCGGCCGCCGTACCTGTCGGTCAGCGCGCCGACGGGAATACGTCCGACCGATCCGACCAGCACGGGAACCGCCACGACCGCGGACTGTTCGAACGAGCTGAGATCCAGCTTCTGCGTGAAGTGCGCCGCGAGCGGGCTCAACAGTGCCCACGCCCAGAAATTCAGCGCGAAACCGACGGTGGCCAGCACCAGCATCAGCACGGGATGACCAGAAGACATCTGCTGATCAGCGGTGTCCCGCGCCGGCCGATGCTTGTTCATCGCCGTCCCCTCGGTGTCGTGTCCCCTGCCGGGCCATCATCGGTCCGTACCTGCCCACCTGCCACCGGAGTGATTCCGAACGGGTGAGCCCTGGTGACAATGGAGCGGAGACGATCGCGAAGTTATCGGCGGCGAACCGGTACGAAACAGAGGAGAACGGCACGTATGAGCAAGGTCGACCTGCACGGGAATTCCGGTCGTTGGACACTGACGCTTGCCGATCCCGCCAGGCGTAACTGCCTGGACGAGCGCATGTGCGCCGACCTCGTCGACGCCGCGAACACCGTCGCGGCCGACGAGCGGGCCAGGACATTGGTCGTCACGGGTGAAGGCAGCGCGTTCTGCGCCGGAGCCGACCTGCCCGCCCTGTTCGGCTCCAGCGAAGGCAAGGGAACCGGCGAGATCCGCGGGCACCTGCACGCCGTCTACGACAGTTTCCTGCGGCTGCGTTCGCTGCGGATCCCGACCATCGCCGCCGTGCACGGTCCCGCCGTGGGTGCGGGCCTGAACCTGGCGATGGTGTGCGACGTGCGCATCGCCGGACCGAAAGCCTCCTTCGCGGCGACGTTCACCAAGATCGGCCTGCACCCCGGCGGGGGCTGCACCTACTTCCTCGTCGAAGCCCTCGGCAAGGAGCGAGCACTGGCGATGCTTCTCGACGGTGGCGCGCTCGAAGGCGCCGCCGCCGTCGAGGCGGGACTCGCGCTCGAACTGGCCGACGATCCGGTCGCCGCGGCACACGAGCGGGCGGCGGCGTGGGCGGCACTCGACCCCGCGCTGGTCGCCGACATCAAGACCGCCGTGGGCATCGCGGGGCGCGGAGACTTCGCGGCGAGCCTGGAATTCGAGTCGTGGGCACAGGCGAGCACGGCAGGCGGGCCTGCCATCCAGCAGGCGGTCGCCCGGTTCCGCAAATCATGAACCCGTCGCGGCGGGTGTTGCCCCGGCGAGTTCGGCCACCGAGCTCATGCAGTGGCGCAACCACTGGTGGCCCGCGTCCCTTTCGTGCACGGGATGCCACACCGCCGACTCGACGAACCGGGTCGGCTCGCCCCGCAATTCGACGATCCTGACCTCGCCCGATCCGGTCAGCCGGTCGGCGATCCCTCGCGGAACCAGCCCTGCCCTGTCCGTACCGCGGACCAGCAACGGGACGGCCAGAAACGACTCGACCGTCGCCGCGACCGACGGAACCGCGTCGGCCGCGCGAGGCCCCAGCGCGGGCATCTCGTCGGCGCTTCCCGTCACCACCCACGGCAGCGCCGACAGTTCGGCGACCGTCGCGCTGCCGCCGACGAGATGCCGGTCCGCGTCCACGACGGCGACCCATTCGTCCACGAGCAGGTCCTGTGAGGGCAGCCCCTGGACAACGTCCTTGCGCAGCACAAGGGCGTCAACGGTGCGCAGGTGCTCGTCGACCCTGTCGATCGTGCCGGGAGGGCACGACCTCAGCCGCAGGCGGACCTTCGGGGCCCGCTGCGCGACGATCCGGTGCAGGCTGGAGCCCACGGTCGCCATGCCGTAGTCGGAGGCGAGCACCGTGAATTCGCGCTCGGCCGTTGCCGGGTCGAAGTCGGGCACACTGGTGAACACTCGCTCCGCTCCCGCGAGCGCGGAGGAAAGCAGCGGCCGCAGGTGTTCGGCGAGCGGGGTGAGTTCGTACTGGTTACCGCTGCGCACGAGCAGATCGTCGGAGAAATGCCTGCGAAGCCTTCCCAGCGCGGTCGACATCGTCGGCTGGCTCAGGCCGATCCGGCGGGCGGCCTTGGTGACACTCTTCTCGGCGAGCAACGCGTCGAGCAGGACCATCAGATTGAGGTCGAGACCGCGGAGCCGCACCGGCACAGGGTATCGGAGCCCCCAATACCCGGCAGGGTGCAGCATCATGAACCCGATGAACCGGGAGGTGCCCATGACGGGGTTCGAACTGCGGTTGCGGATCACCGGCGCCGAGCGGCAGGCCGACGACATCCGCTCGCTGCGGCTTCGCGCCGACGGCGGCGGCCTGCTACCCGGCTACACCCCTGGCAGTCACCTCGTGCTCGACTGCGCGGGACGGCGCAACGCCTACTCGCTCACCGGGCCCGCCGTTGCGCCGGAGGAATATCACGTGTCGGTGCTGCTGCGTCGCTCGGGCAACGGTGGATCGGCGCATCTGCACGGTCTCGACGTCGGCTCCGTGATCCGATCCTCGCCGCCCCGCGGCGCCTTTCCTCCGGTGGCGGTGGCGCGTCACCATCTGTTCGTCGCCGGCGGTATCGGGATCACCCCGATGCTGGCGCACGTGCGGGAAGCGCGGCGCTGGGACCGTTCGTTCACCCTCGTCTACGCCTACCGGCGTGGCCGAGGCGCCCATCTCGCCGAGCTCCGCGCGTTGTGCGGCGACCGGCTGTCCGAGCCGCGTGGCCGTGCCGAAACCACGGCCTTGCTCGGCGACGCCCTCTCGTCGCAGCCGCTCGGCACCCACCTCTACCTGTGCGGTCCCGCCTCACTCGTCGACTCGGTCACCGCGGCTGCCGCTGCGGCGGGCTGGCCGCCGCAGCGGGTGCACACCGAGCGGTTCTCCGCCGCCGATCACGCTCCTGGAAAGCCGTTCACCGCCACCATCGCCGGTTCGGGCGAGACTGTCGCGGTCGGCGGGGACGAGAGCCTGCTCGGCGCGCTTCGCCGCGCCGGTCATTCCGTGCCCAGCGGGTGTGAGCAGGGCGTGTGCGGTGAGTGCAGGATCGGCGTGCTGGCCGGAAGACCACAGCACCGGGACCATTACCTCTCACCCGCCGAACGCGCCTCGGGTGAGGCCGTGATGTCCTGCGTGTCCAGAGCCGGTGACGAAGGGCTGGTACTCGATCTATGACGCTGTCCCGTTTTCCCTTCCCGCTCACCTCCGACCGCTTCCGGTACCGCACCAACGTCGAACCGGCCCGCACGTTCGTCGTTACCGAAACAGGCGGCTGGGGCGCCACCGTCTTCGACATCGGCGACACGGACGGCGGGTACGCGGCGGCGCTCGCCGAACGCGAGCGCATTCTGAGCGCCGACCCGAGTCGCTGCGTGCGGCCACCCCACATGCGCGCGGCCGCGTGGGACACGCTGCTCACCGTTCTCGGGCAGCTCGCGGTGGAATTCCCCCGGCACATGCGGCTCGATCGTGACGGCACCGCCTACCGCTGGCACAACGCGCTGCTCCGAGTGACCCAGGAATTCGAACTCGGCGACGAGACGTCGCTGCCGTGTGATCCACTGCGGTTCGCCGCGAGCCAGGTGCAGGACGACCTCGTACTGCTCGACCAGCGGGAGGACACACTGTGGGTGGACGCGGGAGTGGTCACCTTCGCCGCGGGCTGGTCGCTCGGCTTCGACGCGGGAATGCGGTTCGGGGAAGTCCACGGACCCGTGCCGAGACTGCACGAGGAAGGCGTCGTCGACAGGTCGGAGCGATTCCTGCTGCGGCTGCGGGCAGGTGAGGACTTCCGGCGCACCAACTGGTCCATGACCGTGGGACGGCGGCTGGACACCTCCACCGAGAACCTTCCGCACTGGAAACCGGACTGGCTCGGCATCGCCACCGACGAACTGCTGCCACGGCGGCTGCATCTGCGCGTCGAGGTCCAGCACCTGATCCGGCTCAGCACCTCGGGCGCCATCCTGTTCACGATCCGTACCCATCTCGCCTCGCTCGCCGACATCGGCGAAATACCGGCGTGGCGGCGGCGACTGGCCGCCGTCCTTGCCGATCTCCCTCCCGACGTCGCCGAATACAAGGGGCTCACCGAATGCCTTCCCGCCGCGCTGCGGTGGCTGCGCTCCATGCCGTGAACAGGGCGAACGCGGGAACCGCCGGAAAATGTCGGTGACCGATGCGAACATATGTTCGTGTCGATCGAAGGGCCCATCCTGCACGCTGACCTCGACGCGTTCTATGCGTCGGTGGAGCAGCGTGACAACCCCAGGTTGCGGTCGCGGCCCGTCATCGTCGGCGGGGGAGTGGTACTCGCGGCAAGCTACGAAGCCAAGGCTCGCGGGGTTCGCACGGCGATGGGCGGCGCGCAGGCGCGGCGACTGTGCCCCGACGCCGTCGTCGTGCCTCCCCGGATGGCCGCCTACGCCCAGGCGAGCAAGGCGGTGTTCGAGATCTTCCGCCAAACCTCGCCTATCGTCGAAGGCATCTCGATCGACGAAGCGTTTCTCGATGTCGGAGGGTTGTGGCGCATAGCGGGTCCCGCCCGAGGGATCGCCGAGCGGCTGCGCCGCACCGTCGCCGAGGACGTCGGGCTTCCCATCACGGTGGGAGTCGCGCGCACCAAGTTCCTCGCCAAGGTCGCCAGTGGTGTCGCGAAACCGGACGGGCTGCTCGTCGTGCCTTCCGATGGCGAATTGGCGTTCCTGCATCCACTGCCCGTCGAGCGGCTGTGGGGCGTCGGCAAGGTCACCGCGGCCAAACTGCACGCGAAGGGGCTGCTGACCGTCGGTCATGTCGCGGCGCTTCCCGAGCCGGATCTGGTTAGTCTGCTCGGTGTCGCCTCCGGGCGGCATCTGCACGCACTCGCGCACAACCGCGACCCGCGTCCCGTGCGGACAGGGCACAGGCGCAGGTCCATGGGCTCCCAGCGGGCGCTCGGCAGCCGGAGGCGGCGCACACCGGAGGAACTCGACGCCATACTGGCCGGGCTCGTCGACCGGCTTGGCCGCAGGCTGCGCGCGGCGGGCAGAGTGTGCGCGACCGTGGTGCTTCGCCTTCGGTTCGCCGACTTCAGCAGGGCGACCAGGTCGCACACCCTCCCCGAGGCCACGGCGCACACCGAGACCATCCTCGCCGCCGCACGCGTGTTGCTCGCCGCGGCGGCACCGGCCATCGCCCGCGACGGCATCACCCTCATCGGCGTCTCACTGTCCAATCTGGACAACGACGATGCGGTGCAACTCGTTTTGCCCTTCGGCGAACAGGATGGCCCCGCGCTCGACGCCGCCCTCGACACCGTGCGCGACCGATTCGGCTCGGCCGCGATCACCAGGGCGGCCCTGCTCGGCAGGGAACAGGGCCCATCCGTACCGCTGCTTCCCGACTAGAAGTGAAGGGGCCCGATGAGACGAGTGCGCGGTGACCGGACGGCGCTCAGCCCGGTACGCGTGAGGGACGGGAGTCGTGGCGGATCAGATGCCTGGGCACGAAAGCCGTGACGACGGTGCGCCACTGCAGGTCGCCGGTCAGCAGCTGGTAGCTGACAACGCCGAGCGGCCCGCCGTCCACGGCGGGTATCCAGCCGCGCAGTAAGCCCTTTGCTTCGTACCGGTACTGCAGGCCGCCTGGCGCGTCGTCGTGGAACGCGAACGGATCACGGCGCAGCGAACCGCGCAGATCGACCCAGACCCAGCGGGGTGGATCCACCGGCCGGAACGACTCCGGCGGCCGATCCGAGGACGCCCACACGGGGCGAGCGGGCGTCGAACTGACGTCCCTCCGCCACCAGCGGAGGGTGGCCTGCGGTGGTTGATTCACATGTACTCCCTGACTCACAGGTGATTCGAACAAAAGTTCGAATCACCGTCAAGGGGCCTGTCGCCGTGGTCACCGCCTTCCGCGAGTCCCGCACCCAGGCCGCCGAGTTCCGCACCCAGGGCGCCGAGATGCGCACGTACGACAGCGAGTTCGGCGCCGAGGGCCGAGTTTCCCGCTCAACCTCAAACATCCGACGCGCACGGGCCCGAACCTCCATCGTCCTCGACGCCACCTACCCGCCAGGCCAGGCCGCCGCCGGATCGACTGTCCGGAAAGGTCTTCGTCACTCACCTCGCCACACGGGCGCGCGTTTTTCCTTGAAGGCCAGTGCCCCTTCCCTCGCGTCGGCGGACGAGCGCACCGGCTCGGCGAGTTGCTCCTGCTTGGCGAACGCCTCGTCGGAAGCCCAGTCTCTCGACGCCGTCATGATCGCCTTACTGGCACGAACCGCGAGTGGCCCGTTTCGCGCGATCGCGCGTGCCAGTTCGACCGCGGTGTCCTTCGCCTCGCCGGGTTTGGTCAGCCGATTGACGAGATGAACGTCGGCGGCGACCGCCGCGGGTACGAACTCACCGGTCAGCACCCACTCGACGGCCAAGTGGTACGGAACTCGTTCCCGCAGCCTCAGCAAGCCACCGCCCGCGGCGACCAGCCCGCGCTTGACCTCGGGCAGCCCGAAGACGGCATTGTCGGCCGCGACGATCAGGTCACAGGCGAGCACGACTTCGAAGCCGCCCGCGATCGCGTGCCCCTCGACGGCGGCGATCAACGGCTTCACCGGTGGTTGCCGGACGATCCCGGCGAACCCGCGCCCCGGCACGGAGGGGCGCTCACCGGCGAGGAACGCCTTGAGATCCATCCCGGCGCAGAACGTCGGCCCCGCGCCGGTGATGACTCCCGCGACAAGCTCACCGTCGGCGTCGAGTTCGTTCATCGCCGCGGCGATACCTTCGGCCGCCGCCGTGTTGATCGCGTTGCGCGCCTCGGGCCGGTTGATGGTCACGACAAGGACGCCGTCGATACGTTCGGTCAGGACGGGGGAATCGGTCACGATCTGCTCCTCACTGCCGGGTCCGACTCGATCATCGTCGGTCACGCGAGCGGCCCGGGGGAATGCCTGAGCGCGCATCTCGCGGTCCCCGACGCGGATCTCGCCGTCCCGAGCGCGGATCTCGCCGTCGTGAGTGCAGAACTCGGCGGCACGGGCTCGGGCGTTCCTCCGCGGGCGCTCGGCGGCTACGGTGAACCGGTCTCGACAACTCGCCGCCCGGTTCGCTGCCAAGCGAGGCCAGAAGGGATCAGCCGTGTACCGCATGATCGTTCAGTACACCCACCCCGCCGACCCCGACAAGTTCCTCGCCTACTATCGCGACGTTCACGCCCCGCTCGCGGCCGGGCTACCGGGCCTCGTCTCGCTCGACTGGGTGGCCTGCGAAACCCTTGACGGCTCTCCCGCGCCCCACTTCCTCATCGCGACACTCACCTGGAACAGCAAGGCCGACGCGCTCGCCGCACTCGGTTCGCCACAGGGCAAGGCCACCACCGCCGACCTCGCCAACTTCACCGACCCCGCGACCGTGGAGGTCGACTTCGGTGAGGTGAACCCCGGTTGAGGCCCTGAGATCCATGGCCGAAAACCGGCGGCTCAGAAGTCGGGCAGCTTCTCCGCGACCATGCGCACCGCCGCCTCGACGCCTGCGCAGGACTTCGCGGGGTCGTAGTCCCCACCCGAAATGACCACTGACGAGGTGCTGGTGACGGAAAGGGTGGCCAGGCAGTCGGTGTCCGACTCGGCGTAGGGGGAGTAGATGTTCCAGGTGTGCCCCCGGGCTGTGATGGTGCGCTGGCCGGGTTCCTCCGCGTAGGGCCACCGTTCGGCTGCCTGTTCGGGTTCGACGTAGACCACCATCGCCTTCACCCCGCCGTCCCCGTCGGTGGAGCGCCATTCGCAGCCGGTCCGCTCGCTGGTCACTTTTCCGTTCGCCGCCAGCGTCAGTTCCTCGGTCTGTTCCGGAGTCAGCAGCGAACACGCGTCGACCTCGTCGAGCGGCGTCGGCGGCGGGGGAGTCGAAGGCGGAATGGTCGCCGGCTCCCCGCCGGGCAGGTGACCCGCCACGTAGCGGGCCGCTTCCTTCGGCAGGTCACAGGAAGCCGAGGGATTCTCGTAGTCGGTGTTCATCATCGCGACGAACTTGTCGGGGCCGAACTCGGTCCCGATGATGCAATCGCTGAGGTCCTCGGTGAGCAGACTGGGGTAGCGGTGCCAGGTCAGCCCGCCGACCTCGAAGGAGTCCATCGGCTCCCGCCAGTTCATGTACTCCTCGAGCGAGAATTCCGTCCCCAGCGACACCGACAGCAGGCCGGTCGCCAGCTCGTCGGTCAGCGCCCAGTAACAGGTCGGCGGCAGCAGATTCGAGGGTTCACCGGGAGTGAAGTCACCTTCGGTGACGAGCCCGGTGGCCGTGGCCTCCTCAGCGGTGAGCAGGTCGCACGGCTCACCGGTGAGCGACGGATCCGGTGCGGGCCCCGGTAGCGCGGTGCCCGGGGTGACACTGGCGCAACCGGCCACCATCACGATGAGTAACAGCGCGAGACCGGCTCGCGACCATCCACGTCTGTGCACTGTGCTCGTCCGCTTCCACCCGTTCTGTCCTGACCTGCCCCGACGATCCGTCGCGACATCCGGTCAAGACCATCACACGACCGGGTCGGCAGCGGCGGCGGGGCGGCATCAGCGAGGGTGGTCGGTACTTTCGGTGAGCAAACCATGCTGGAGTGCGCGCAGCACCGCGCGCGTGCGATCCCGTACTCCGAGCTTCGTCAGCAAGCTCGACACGTGGTTCTTCACGGTGCCTTCGGCGAGGTGGAGCGCGGTGGCGATCTCCCGGTTGGCGAACCCTCCCGCCAGCAGCCGCAGGATCTCCTGCTCCCTGTCGGTGAGCGGCAACGGGGGTGGCAGGTCGTCGAAGTCGTCCGGCGTCGGCAGCTGGTCGGTGGCTTTGAGCAGCCGGTCGGTCAACGCGGGCTGCACCAGGCTTCCACCGGAGGCCAGCACCCGGATCGCGTCGATCAACTGCTCAAGGGTCACGTCCTTGAGCAGGTAACCCTTCGCGCCCGCGCGCAACGCCCGCAGCACGAGTTCGTCGTCGTCGAACGTGGTCAGCACGAGTGTCGGCGTCGTGAGGCCGGCGGCGCGCATCGCGGTGAGCGTGTCGATGCCGTCCTTGCCGGGCATGCGCAGGTCGAGCAGCAGCACGTCAGGGGCCTCGTCCCCGTCCGAGGTCAGCATCGCGAGCGCTTCGTCCCCGTCCGAGGCCTCGCCGATGACACTCACCTCCGGCGAGAGTTCCAGCAGGCTCCGGATCCCGTGCCGCACCAGGGTCTGGTCGTCGACGATTCCCACCCTGATCATGCGGTCGGCACCTTTGCCTCGATCCGGAATCCGGCGTGCGGCCGGAAGTTCACGGCACCACCGAGTTGCTCGACGCGTTCCCTGACTCCCGTCAGTCCATTGCCGAGCCGCAGCAATTCCGCTCCCTTGCCGTCGTCGTGTGCGCTCAGGGTGATCTCACCGTCCTCGTTCTGTCCGATATGGATCCACAGGTTCTCGGCTTCCGAGTGCTTGATCGCATTGGTGACCACTTCCTGCACGCAACGAATGAGCGTGGCCGCCCGGGTTTCGTCGGGCTCCACCGTGTCCTCGACGGTGACCTTCACTCTCGGATGCGGCAGGTCGGCCGTCATCTCCACCAGTGCTTCCCGCAGCCGGGCCGGTTTG
Organism: Saccharomonospora sp. NPDC006951; assembly: GCA_040635515.1. Classification (GTDB taxonomy): domain Bacteria; phylum Actinomycetota; class Actinomycetes; order Mycobacteriales; family Pseudonocardiaceae; genus Prauserella_A. The sequence goes on from JBEYHY010000001.1 coordinate 924,632, forward strand.
GCCCGCAGTTCGCCCACCGCGACCCGCACGTCGCCGAGCAAGTCCTTGGCCAGCCCCCTCGCCCGCGACACGTGATCGGCCGCGCGTTGCCCCTCGGTTCGGGAAGCCACTTCGAGTTCTAGTACGAGCGCGGTCAACTGGTGGCCGAGAAGATCGTGCAATTCCCTGGCGATGCGCAGGCGTTCGGCCGACCGGCTCGACTCGGCGAGCAGAGCGGTCGCCGTGCGCAGTTCGGTGTTGGCCACGGCCAGCCGCTCGCTGATCTTCTCGGTCCGCACCTGACTGAACACCGCCCACACCGCGGTGGACTGCAGCAAGCAGTAGATGAGCGCTCCCACGATCACCGAACCGAGACCGCCGCCGGACAACGTCCCGGCGAGCGCGACGATGCCGGTGTTGACGCCGAGCAGTGTCATGGTGATCCGCCTGCTCGCCATGTGTGCCGCGATGGCGGTGCTGAACACCAGCAGGATCGGTGTCCAGCCGGCTTCGGGCGCGAGCAGCACGGTCCCCGCTCCGCCGACGGTCACCAGTACGAACAGCGCGGGGATGCCGACCTTCTTCTGCATCTTCTCCGACAACACCAGCAGAAACGAGCCGAGCCATCCGAGGTAGGCCAGCAGCCACACCCAGAACGGGCCGGTGGTGATGTCCTCGCCCCGAATCTCGCCGATCAGCACGGGAGAGCCGACGAGCAGGCACACCAGCGCCAGGCTGGCCAGCCCGATCAGCTCCATGCGGGATTCGGTCGATTCGGTCATACCCCGAAGGTTACGTGGCCGCCTCCGGGCCCACCCGTGCCGGAAGTCATGGGCGGCATTCATGACCTCAGGCACGCGATTTCGGCCGCGTTGATCAATAGCGTCCTTGGTATCGGAAACGACAAGTGGAGGTGACCATGACCGTGATCGCGGTCGACGCGCTACGCAAGAGCTACCGCGACACCGAGGTGCTCAAGGACATCAGTTTCGATGTCGAGCGGGGCGAGATCTTCGGCATCCTCGGCCCCAACGGGGCGGGAAAAACCACGACCGTCGAATGCCTCTCCGGGCTGCGCGTGCCCGACAGCGGCTCGGTCAGCGTCCTCGGGCTCGACCCGCGCAAGGACCGGGCGCGGCTGCGGCAGGTACTCGGGGTGCAGTTGCAGAACGGGATGCTTCCCGACGCGTTGCAGGTCGTCGAAGCTGTCGAGTTGTACCGGTCGTTCTACCGTTCCGGAGCCGACCCCGATGAGCTGATCGCCGGGCTCGGGCTCGCCGAGAAACGTAAAACCAGGGTCTCGGCGCTGTCCGGAGGGCAGTTCCAGCGTCTTGCCATCGCGCTCGCGCTTGTCGGCAGGCCCAGAATCGCGATCCTCGACGAGCTGACAACCGGGCTCGACCCGCAGGCACGCAGGGACACGTGGCGGTTCATCGAGAACATGCGCGACTCGGGTGTGACGGTGATCCTCGTGACCCACTTCCTGGAGGAAGCGCAGCGACTGTGCGATCGGATCGCGGTCATCGACAAAGGCAGGATCGCCGCGCTCGACTCGCCACTCGACCTCATCAAGAAGGCAGGCGGAGAGCCGCGGGTGACCTTCCGCACCGAACGGCCTTTCGACACCACGGCTTTGCGCTCGGCCGACGGCGTGACCTCGGTGACGACACACGGCACGCAGAACCCGGAAACGGTCGTCACCGGAAGCGGCAACCTGCTGCTGACCGTCACGACCGTGCTCGCGGCCCAGGGCATCGCCCCGCTGGAGACTCAGGTGCGGTCCGCCTCGCTCGACGACGCCTACTTTGCCCTCATCGGTCACGACGCCAAGGAGCTTTCCGCATGACGACCACAACGGAAAAGGCGGCAACGGTGGCCAAGACCGGTGTTCCGCTGGCCGGATTCGGCAAACTCGTTGTCAGCGAGGCAAAACTCGTCCTCAGGGACACCGCGGGCGTGGTCATTCCGATCGGCCTGCCGATGCTCATCATGCTGATGAACGGGATGGGTTCCGACGGCGAGGGCATACCGGAGTTCGGCGGACTTCCGGTGCTGGACGCCCTCATCGTTCCGATGACCATCGTCATGGTGGTCGCGCTCGTCGGTGTCGTCAACCTGCCGTCCTTTTTGGCCACCTACCGCAAAACCGGTGTGCTGAAACGGCTTTCGGTCACCCCGATGCCACCCATGCTGGTGCTCGTGGCGCAGACGGTGGTCAGTTTCGTGCAGTCGCTCATCGGGGTGGGCCTGGCGCTGATGCTCGCCGTACTGGCCTTCGACGTCTCCGCGCCGAGGTCGCCGCTGCTCGCGATCGGCGTGTTCCTGCTGCTCGCCGCGACCATGTACGCGGTCGGCATGCTCGTGGCCGCGGTGTCGCCGACGCCGAACTCCTCGGTCGCGATCGGACTCGTCGCGTTCTTCGCGATGATGGCGGGCGGTGGCGGATTCGGCGGCAGGGACGCGCTGCCGGAATGGCTGGCCACCATCGGCGCCTACCTGCCCTACGGTGCTGGCATCGACGGGCTCAGCGCGGCCTGGATGGGCGCGGCACCCAATGTGCTCCCGCTGGTCACGAGCGGTGGCATCGCGGTACTCGCCGCGGGCGCCGCGATCATGGTCTTCCGTAAGAACTGACCAGAACCGACCATGATCGCGGCGCGCACGCAGGGCGGGTCAGGCACCCGCCCTGCGGATGGCGCGAGTACCGATGGCGAGGCCTGCCACCGCGACCAGGAGAGCGGCGGCAAGCCCGCCCGCCACCGTCGCGGACATCAGCTCACCACCGAACAACGCGCGCTGCGCGTCCACCACGTAGGTCAGCGGGTTGAACAGCGAGGCGGTCCGCAACCACGCCGGCCCGCCCTCGACGGGCAGCATCATGCCGGCGAGCAGCAACACCGGGAACAGCACCGTCTGCTGGACCGTCCAGAACAACCATTCCTTGTTCTTCGAAGCCAGCGCCAGCGTGTAGGACAGCGCACCGATCCCCACCGAGAACACCCCGAGTATCACCAGGCCAAGCAGCGCGCCCGCCACGTTGAGCCGGAACCCGAAGGGCACCGCGACCAGCACGATGATCAGCGCCTGAGCGAACATCGGCACGATCTCCTTGAGCGCTCTTCCCACGATCAGCGCGGGTCTGCTCAACGGTGAGACGAGCATCCGCTCGTGCGAACCGGTCTGAATCTCGAACAGCAGATTCGAGCCGGTCGCCGACGCGCCGAACAGGCACGACATCACCAGGATGCTCGGAACGAACCACTGCAGAGCCGACCCGCCCACCACCGAATCGGGCAGCAGCGGGGCGAACAGCGCGAGGAAAATCAACGGCTGCACCATGGAGAAGATCACCGAGAACGGGTCCCTCAGGACGGGACGCAGCTCGCGGCTGAACACCGCGCCGGTGTCGGAGACGAACGTCGATCCGCTCATGCCACGGTCCCCTCGGAGCCGGGCTCGCCTTCGCGCAGGCTGCGGCCGGTGAGCGAAAGGAACACGTCGTCGAGCGTCGGCCTGGCGACCTCCACCCCCGCGACGGGAACGAGCGCGTCGTCGAGGGCCCTCAGTAGCTTCGGGGTGAGCTGGGCCCCATCGCGCAGCTCGACCTGGATGCCGGAGCCCTGGTGCCGGATTGGTGCCGTTCCCGCAAACGTGCCGATCGTGGCCGTCGCCTTGCGCGCGTCGTGTTCGTGGTCGAACAGCAGACTCACGCGATCGCCCGCATGCGCGGACTTGAGCGCGGCGGGGGTGTCGTCGGCGATGACGGTTCCGTGGTCGATGATCACCACGCGCTCGGCGAGCTGATCGGCCTCCTCAAGGTAGTGGGTGGTCAGTACCATCGTCGTCCCGCTCGCTTCCCGAAGCCCACGCACATGCTCGGCGAGATTCGCGCGGTTCTGCGGATCGAGGCCGGTGGATGGCTCGTCGAGGAACAGCAGCGGCGGTGTGTGAATGAGGCCCATCGCGATGTCGAGCCTTCTGCGCTGGCCTCCCGACAGCGAGGACACGACCCTTCCGGCAACGGCGTCGAGCCCGAGCGTGCCGATCAGTTCGGTCGCCCTTTCTTTCGCCGCGGCCGCGGTCAGCCCGTAGGCCCTGCCCTGACTGATCAGCTCGTCGCTCGCGCGCTGACTGTGCCCGGCACCGTTGCCCTGCCCGATGTAGCCGATCCTGCGTCGCACGGCCTTCGGCTCCGTGCTGACGTCGTGTCCAGCCACGAGCGCGGTCCCCGAGGTGGGGCGTAGCAGGGTGGTCAGCATGCGCAGCGTGGTCGACTTGCCCGCGCCGTTGGGTCCGAGCAACGCGACCAGCTCGCCGTGCTCCACGTGGAGGTCGAGCCCGCTCACCGCCTCCACTTTCTCTTTCTTGACGTTGAAATGCCTGGTCAGTCCGCTGGCGCGGATCATCGTCGAGGTCATGGGGCATACGCTAAAGTCGGCAAAGGCCACTTTCTGACCGCAATAGAAAGCAGTCTGGATTCATGGCGAACACGAGCGCACGCATGCTGCGATTACTTTCCCTGCTGCAAACCCACCGGTTCTGGCCGGGCGGAGAACTCGCCGAACGGCTCGACGTCAGCGAGCGCACGCTGCGCCGCGACATCGACCGGCTGCGCGAACTCGGGTATCCCGTCGACGCCAATCGCGGTGTCGCCGGCGGCTACCAGCTGCGCTCGGGGGCGGCCATGCCACCACTGCTGGTCGACGACGAGGAAGCCGTCGCGATCGCCGTCGGACTGCGCACGGCGGCGGGCGGGGCCATCGCGGGTATCGAGGAGATCTCGGTGCGAGCGCTCACCAAGGTCATCCAGGTGATGCCACCCCGGCTGCGGCGCAGGGTCGACGCGCTCCAGACCTACACCGTGCCCGCCGCGGCGGGCACGGGGCCCACTGTGGAAGCGGGTGTGCTGACCGTGCTCGCCCAGGCCTGCAGGGACGACGAACGACTGCGCTTCGACTACACCGCACGCGAGGGTGAACGGACCACGCGGCTGGTCGAGCCGCACCGGCTCGTGTCATTGGGCCGCCGCTGGTATCTGGTGGCGTGGGACGCCGAACGGCACGGCTGGCGCAGCTTCCGCGTCGACCGCCTGGCAAACCCCACGCTCACCGGCGCAAGATTCCGTCAGCGGGAACTGCCCGCCGCCGACGCGGCCACCTACGTGCAGGAACGGATCGCGTCGGTTCCCACCCAGTACCAGGTGCGGGTGAAGGTGCAAGCGCCGCCGGAGGTGGTGAAGCGGGCGGTGTGGGACTGGGGAACCGTCGAACCCGCCGCCGACAACTCGTGCACGCTCGTGATGAACGTCGACACGTTCGAATGGCCTGCCTTCGTTCTCGCCACGGTCGGTACCGAGTTCACCGTGATCGAGCCGCCCGAGCTGCGGGACTACCTTCGCGCGACGGGCGAGCGGTTTCTCGGCTGCGTCAAATGATCATGCCGGGAACACCGGCCGCGGCCAGCGTCCTGCGCCTGCGCAGCCACACCTTGCGGGTTCCGTCGGAATAGAGGCGGACGTTCGACAACTCCCATCCCGAGTACTCGGCCTGGATGGAGAGCTGGACGGTGGCGGAAACGCGGGACACCCCGGGTGGCAATTGCACCCGGCGGTACTCCCAGTCCTCGTCGACCACCGCTTCCACATTCGTCATGGAGTGACCACCTGGATCCCTTCTCCGGCCGCCGAGCCAACGACGACCTGTGACGTCTGTGGGTCGACGGTAACCGAATTCGGCTGCCGAACGGTCGGCAGACGGAACTTTTCTGTCGGTTCACCTCCCCGGACGTCGAAACCGACCACCTCGTTGTCACTGGTCAGCGTCACCCAGGCAAGGTGCCGCCGCTCGTCGTAGGCAATGTCGTAAATACCGCCGGGCACCGGGTAACGCTGGCGCATCAGCAGCGGATCCGTCGAGAACGCGAGCAGTGCGCCACCGCGCGTGTCGGCGACGAGCACCCTGCCGTAGGAGTCGGTCACCGCGTTGGTGGCGCCCATCCCCGCCCGCAGCCCCTCGTTGACCGTCCCCGCTTCGAGGTCCACATCGAACACCGCGGTACGCAGCCGGTCCAGCACCACCGTCTTGTCTCCGCTGACCAGTACGTCGTCGGCGCTGTAGAGATCATCGGTGATCGTCTTGACCGTGCGGTCGCCCTCCAGCACGCCGATACCCTTGCCGTCGCGCAACGCGACCAGCGTCTGCCCGCCCCGCTCGGTCGCGGCGACAGGGCCGCCCTCGACGGCGACCGTTTCGACCTCACCGGAAGGCAGGCTCACCCTGGCGACCTCGCCCGACTCCCGCATGCTGACCAGCACGGCTGCATCGGTCAGCGACAGGTCGTCGGCGGCCGAGGGCAGCGCGACGGCCTTCGGTGCCTCCGTGAGCGCGTCAAGGTCGTAGAGCAGCACCTGCGCCGGCTCGGCCGTGGCGACCACGAGCGTGCGGCTCGCCTTGTCGGCCACCGTCGCCGTCACGTCCTCGTCCAGCGGCAGCACGGTGCCCGCCGGGGTCGCCGTCAGTTCAGGGGAGCGGGCGGCCACGGCCGCCGTCGGATCGGCAACTACCTGGAGCGCGTCGCCCCCACCGCCCTCCTCCGACGAGCAGCCGCTGAGCAGGACGATAGAGACAGCCGCAACGGCGACAACCCGGCGCACAGGTCCTCCGGAAGTGAATGAGTGGTTACATCCCAGCTTCTACCAGGATGGAAGACGGCGTCACGCCGCTGTTACCAGGGCCATCTATTTCGGCCAGCGTTCCGGGTAGCCGAACTCGACGGCGCTCACGTCGTCGAGCGCCGCCTTGATCGCCACCGGCAGCCTCAGTTCCTCCGCCACCAGCGACCCGGACAGCTGCCCGGTGTCCCTGGCGCCGACCACGGGTGCCACGACTCCCGGCCGGTCCCGCACCCACGCCAGTGCCACCGCCAGCGGGGACGTGCCCAGTCCCTCGGCCGCGGTCGCGACCGCCTCGACGATGCGCGCCGCGCGCTCGGTGCGGTGCTGCTCGACGTAACCCGCGTAGGTGCTCGACGCGCCCCGGGAATCGGCCGGTGTACCCGTGCGGTACTTGCCGGTGAGCACGCCCCTGCCGAGCGGGGCCCACGGCAGCAGGCCGATGCCGTGGTGGGCGGCCGATGGCACGACCTCCCTTTCCACACCCCGCTCAAGCAGCGAGTACTCGACCTGTGTCGATACCAGCCTGTGGTCGCGCAAGCCCATCGCGGCCGTGGCCAGCTGCCAGCCCGCGTAGTTGGACACTCCCGCGTAGCGGACCTTGCCCGTGTTGATGGCGAAGTCGATGGCGCTCAGGGTTTCCTCGACCGGAACCGCGCCGTCCCACGCGTGCAGCTGCCACAGGTCGATGTGGTCGACGCCGAGCCTGCGCAGTGAGCCGTCCAGTGCCGAAAGCAACGCGCCCCGCGAGGCCCCACCGCCGAAGGGCCCTTCCGTGCGTCGCGCGACGGCCTTGGTCGCCAGCACGATGTCCTCACGGGGCACGAGATCACCCAGCAGCGAGCCCAGCAGCCGCTCGCATTCACCCTCGGCGTAGATGTCGGCGGTGTCGACGAGTGTTCCCCCCGCGTCGACGAACGCGACGAGCTGGTTGGCTGCCTCCTCGGCATCGGTCGCGGTCGCCCAGGACATGGTCCCCAGGGCCATTCTTGACACCTTCAGGCCGGAGGTGCCGAGCTGGCGGCTTTCCATGGGTAGCCACCCTAACCGGCGACGTGAGGGCGCTTAGCCGCAAGGCGAGTAAGGCCGCGATCATCCGCCCGATAGTGTCGGCGCCCGTGCGATTGGGATTGAATCTCGGGTATTGGGGCGCCGGTAACGACGCGGCCAATCTGGCGTTGGCGAAGCGCGCCGACGAACTCGGTTACGCGGTGGTGTGGGCGGCGGAGGCATACGGTTCGGACGCGCCGACCGTATTGGCCTGGATCGCGGCACAGACCAGCAACATCGACGTCGGAAGCGCGGTGCTGCAGATTCCCGCGCGAACTCCCGCGACGACCGCGATGACCGCGGCCACACTGGACACTCTCTCCGGCGGCAGGTTCCGGCTCGGGCTCGGCGTTTCCGGCCCGCAGGTGTCCGAAGGCTGGCACGGGGTCCGGTTCGGCGCCCCGCTGGCGCGCACCCGCGAGTACGTCGACATCGTGCGCATGGCTCTGCGCAGGGAACGGGTGCGCTACGAGGGCACGCACTTCCGCCTGCCGCTGCCCGACGGCCCCGGCAAGGCGCTGCGACTGACCGTGCATCCCGAGCGCGAGCGAATCCCCGTCTACCTCGCCGCGATCGGTCCCCGCAATCTCGAGCTCACGGGTGAGATCGCAGACGGCTGGCTTCCGGTGTTCTTCTCGCCGGAGCACGCGGGTGATCACCTCGCGAGTATCGAGGCTGGAGCGCGAAAAGCGGGCCGTGCTCTCGGCGTTTCGGGCTTCGATATCGCGCCGACGGTGCCGTTCGTGCCCGGTGAGGATTGGAAGGCCTGCGCCGACGCGGTCCGCGCCCACGCCGCGCTCTACATCGGAGGCATGGGCAGCAAGGAACAGAACTTCTACAACCAGCTCGCCTGCCGCATGGGCTTCGAGGCCGAGGCCGCGCTCATCCAGCAGAAGTACCTGGCCAAGGACTACGAGGCCGCCATGGCCGCTGTCCCGCTGGGTTTCCTCGACGCCACGGCGCTGCTCGGCCCGAAGGAACGCATCGCCGAACGCATGAAGGCCTACGCCGAGGCCGGTGTCACGACACTCACCCTGGCGCCCGCGCTTCCCGACCAGGACTCGGCGGCCGAGGCGCTGCACACCGCGGTCGAAGCGGCCGAGCTGGCGGGGGTGGAGTGATGGGCTGGTTCGAAGCGCTCGTACTCGGTGTCGTGCAGGGGCTCACCGAGTTCCTGCCGATCTCCTCAAGCGCCCACCTGCGGGTGACCGCCGCGTTCGCCGGCTGGGGCGACCCCGGCGCCGCGTTCACCGCGGTCACCCAGATCGGCACCGAGCTGGCCGTGCTGCTGTACTTCGGCAGGAAGATCGTGCGGATCATCAAGCACTGGTTCTTCTCGCTGTACAAGAAGGAATACCGGCACGATCCGGACTCGCGGCTCGGCTGGCTGATCATCATCGGCTCGCTGCCCATCGCGGTACTGGGCCTGCTGTTCCAGGACCAGATCGAGCACGTGTTCCGCGACCTGCGGATCACCGCGACCACACTCATCGTGTTCGGCTTGCTGCTGTTGCTGGCCGACCGGATCGGCAAGCAGGACCGCGACCTCGACCACCTGACCGTGCGCCACGGCCTCGGGTTCGGGTTCGCGCAGGCTATGGCGCTGATCCCCGGTGTCTCCCGCTCGGGCGGCACCATCACCGGTGGTCTGCTGCTGGGCTACAAGCGAGCCGACGCGGCCGAGTACGCGTTTCTGCTGGCCGTTCCCGCGGTGCTGGCCTCGGGGCTCTATCAGCTCGTGAAGATCGGTGACGGTGAGGGACCTGCCTGGGGACCGACGATCCTGGCGACCGTGGTGGCCTTCGGCGTGGGCTACCTCGTCATCGCCTGGTTGATGTCCTACATCAAGAAGAACAGCTTCCTGCCGTTCGTGATCTACCGGGTCGCGCTGGGCATCCTGCTGTTCGTGCTGGTGTTCACCGGCGTGCTCGACCCCAACGCGGGCCCCGTCGGCTCCTAGCCCCGTAGGGTGGCGGTGTGGCAACGGTCATTCTGCTCAGACACGGTCGCTCGACCGCCAACGGCTCGGGAGTACTCGCCGGCCGGGCTTCCGGCGTCGGCCTCGACGACACGGGCCGGTCGCAGGCACAAAACCTCGTGCGGAGGCTGTCAGGCGTCCCGCTCGCGGCGCTCGTCAGCTCGCCGCTGCTGCGCTGCAAACAGACGGTGGCGCCGCTGGCCGCGAGCACGGGCCTCGGCGTCGGCACCGACCGCCGCTTGTCCGAAGTGGATTACGGGGAGTGGACGGGCAAGGAGATCAAGGCGCTCGCCGGAGAACCGCTGTGGCGGGTCGTGCAGACTCACCCTTCCGCGGCCGTGTTCCCGGGAGGAGAGGGACTGGCCGCCGTGCAGACGAGGGCGGTCGCCGCCATCCGCGAACACGACCGCGTGGTCACCGCGGAGCACGGTGACCACGCGGTGTGGCTCGTGTGCAGCCACGGCGACGTGATCAAGTCGATCCTGGCCGACGCGCTCGGCCAGCACCTCGACAGCTTCCAGCGCATCGTGGTCGATCCGGGCGCGCTGTCGGTCGTCCGCTACACCGAGACGCGGCCGTTCGTGTTGCGGGTCAACGACCACAGTGACGACCTCACCGGCATCGTGCCCGCACCGCCTGCCAGGCGGAAGCGGAAGAAGAAACTCTCCTCCGACGCCGACATCGGAGGCTCAACGGGACGAAAGGACCGGTCGTGACGCGCAAGGACATCAACCCGCTACTGGTGCCGAGCGACCTGCCGTACCAGCTGCCGCCCTTCGACCGCATCGGTGACGAGCACTTCCTGCCCGCTTTCGAGGTCGGCATGGTCGAGCACACCGCGGAGATCACCGCCATCGCGGGCAACCCCGAGCCGCCGACGTTCGAGAACACGGTCGAGGCCATGGAAAGGGCGGGCGCGCTGCTGGGCAGGGTGTCCTCGGTGTTCTTCAACCTCGCGGCTTCCAACACCAACGACACGCTCCGCGAGGTACAGGCCGAGGTCGCGCCGAAACTGGCCGCCCACGCCGACGCGATTCACCTCAACCCCGAACTCGCGGCGCGGGTCGAGGACCTCTACGGGCGCAGGGACGAGCTGGGCCTTGACGCCGAATCGGCGTGGCTGTTGCGCCGCTACCACCTGGACTTCCAGCGGGCCGGGACCAACCTCGACGAGGACGGCCAGCGGCGGCTGCGCGCGCTCAACGAGGAACTGTCCTCGTTGTCCACCACGTTCCAGGACCGGTTGCTCGCCGACACCAACGAGCTCGCGATCATCCTCGACACCGAGGAGGAACTGGCGGGCCTGCCGGCCGACGCGATCGCCTCCGCGGCCCAAGCCGCGGCCGAGCGTGGCCAGGAAGGCAAGTACCTGCTCAAACTCAGCTTGCCGACGGCGCAGCCGGTGCTCGCCTCGCTGTCGAGGCGAGACGTCAGGGAACGGGTCTTCCGCGCCTCCGCCTCGCGCGGCAACAACGACAACGACAACGACACCAAGGCGATCATCGCCAAGATCGCCAAGCTGAGGGCGCGCCGTGCCGCGCTGCTCGGCCACCCGCACCACGCCTCCTACGTCATCGAGGACAACACGGCACGAACCCCGGAAGCCGCGCTGGGACTGCTGCACCGGCTCGTGCCCGCCGCGGTCGCCAACGCCAAGGCCGAAGCGGCCGAACTCCAGGCCGAGATCGACGCCGACGCCGGTGAAGCCGGAACGGGATTCGAGCTTCGGCCGTGGGACTGGGCCTACTACGCGGAGCGGGTCCGCAAGCGCCGCTACGACATCGACGACGCCGAGCTGCGGCCGTACTTCGAGCTGGAGCGCGTCCTCAAGGACGGCGTGTTCTTCGCGGCGAGCAGGTTGTACGGCATCACGTTCACCGAGCGCACCGATCTGCCGCGCTATCACCCCGACGTCCGGATCTTCGAGGTCACCGACGCCGACGGCGGCGAGCTTGGATTGTTCATCGGCGACTACTACACGCGCGACGCCAAACGCGGCGGCGCGTGGATGAACAGCTTCGTGGAGCAGTCCCGGCTGCTCGGCGAACGGCCGGTCGTCGTCAACAATCTCAACATCGCCAAACCGCCGGCGGGGGAGCCGGCCCTGCTGACCTACGACGAGGTCGTCACGGCCTTCCACGAATTCGGGCACGCGTTGCACGGGCTGCTTTCCGACGTGCGGTACCCGACGTTCTCCGGGCCGAGGGTCGCCTCCGACTTCGTCGAGTTTCCCTCACAGGTCAACGAAATGTGGGCGTTGTGGCCGGAAGTGCTCGCCAACTACGCGCGGCATCACCGCACCGGCGAGCCATTGCCGGAGCGGCTGGTGACCAAATTGGAGGAATCCAGGGCCTACGGCGAGGGCTTCGCGACCACCGAGTACCTCGCGGCTTCGCTGCTCGATCTCGCCTGGCACACCATCGGCGTCGACGAGTCCATTGGGGATGCCGCGAACTTCGAGACTCAGGCACTGGAAAAGGCCGGAGTGGCCGTGCCGACGGTGCCGCCGCGCTACCGGTCGACCTACTTCGCGCACATCTTCACGAACGGCTACGCGGCCGGCTACTACTCCTACATCTGGAGTGAGGTGCTCGACGCCGACTCGGTGGAATGGTTCCGCGACAACGGCGGGCTCAGCAGGGCCAACGGAGACCACTACCGCAGGGAACTGCTCGCGCGGGGAGGAAGCATCGACTCGATGGACGCCTTCCGTGCGTTCAGGGGACGCGACCCCGAGATCGAACCGTTACTGACCCGCCGCCGGCTTACCGGGGCCTGACCAGGAACGATCTTCGACGGTGGCGGTGTCGTCACTGTCCGCTTTGCAGTCTTCGTCACCTTTTCCCAGGAATGCGTGCCAAAACCCGAGGATGTACGTCTGACCGATTGTCCGGCGTACACCACGGACACCGACGGATATCTCCGATATCACGGACACCACGGAAAGAAGAAGACTGTGCACAAGGGACGCATTACGTTCGCGGCCGCCATCGCCGCCGTCGCGCTGGGGCTTTCCGCTTGCGGTAGCGAGGAAGAGGGAACGCCGGCCGCGGGCGAGAACACCACCGCCGCGAGCTCCGCCGAGGAAACCGAGGCGCCCGAATCCTCCGAGGCCGACGTGCCCGCCGACAGCGAGGGCAGCCCCTCGGCCGAGGACGTCACCGCGCCCGGCACCGAACTGAAGACCGGTGAGGCCGCCGTCCTTCCCTTCACCTACGGCACCGACAAGAGCGGCACCATCGGGCTGACCGTCACCGGCATCGAGCAGGGTGAGTCCGCCGACCTCGCCGAGTTCGGCGACAGGGCCAAGGGACTCGTGCCCTACTACATCAAGGTTTCGGTCGAGAACCTCGAAGGAACCGACCTCTCCTACTCGACGGTGAGGCTGCGTGCGGTGACCGGTGATGGCCGCAGCACGGGCGTCGTCATCAGCGGAGACATCGAGGGCAAGTGCGAGAGCGAGAGCGCGCCGAGGGAGTTCACGACCACGGGCGCCACCTATGAGACCTGTGTTCTGCAGGCGGCTCAGGAAGGCGTCGACGTCGTCGGTGCCGAGTTCAACGACGGTGACGGCTACGAGGACGAGGCCGTGACCTGGGTCAAGTGACCAGCGAACAACGAGAGGCCGCCGGCACCTGGTGCCGGCGGCCTCTCGCGTGAACGGGGTGACTCAGACGAGGCCGAGCTGCTTGACGGCGTCGCGCTCCTCGCTCAGCTCGCGCACCGAGGCATCGATGCGCTCGCGCGAGAAGGCGTCGATGTCGAGACCCTGCACGATCTCGTACTTGCCGTCCTTGGTGGTGACGGGGAACGAGGAGATCAAGCCCTCCGGAACGCCGTAGGAGCCGTCGGAGGGAATACCCATCGACACCCAGTCGCCCTCGGCCGTGCCGTTGACCCAGTCGTAGACGTGGTCGATGGCCGCGTTGGCGGCCGAGGCGGCCGAGGATGCGCCCCTCGCCTCGATGATCTCAGCGCCACGCTTGGCGACCCTGGGGATGAACTCGTCGGCGATCCAGGACTGGTCGCCGACCGCTTCCGCCGCGTTCTTTCCGCCGACCTCGGCGTGGAAGATGTCCGGGTACTGGGTCGCCGAGTGGTTGCCCCAGATGGTGAGCTTCTTGACGTCGGCGACCGCGACACCCAGCTTCTTCGCCAGTTGCGCGATGGCCCTGTTGTGGTCGAGCCGCGTCATGGCGGTGAATCGCTCCGAGGGAACGTCCGGCGCGTGCGACTGCGCGATCAGCGCGTTGGTGTTGGCGGGGTTGCCCACGACGAGCACCTTCACGTCGTCGGCCGCACCGGCGTTGATCGCCTCGCCCTGCGGCTTGAAGATGCCACCGTTGGCCTCAAGCAGGTCGCCGCGCTCCATGCCCTTCGTGCGGGGGCGGGCACCGACCAGCAGCGCGACGTTGACGCCCGCGAAGGCCTGCTTGGCGTCGTCGAAGATGTCGATGCCGGACAGCAGCGGGAACGCACCGTCCTCCAGTTCGAGTGCGGTGCCCTCTGCCGCCTTCACCGCCTGCGGAATCTCCAGCAGCCGCAGCTTCACCGGAGTGTCCTGCCCCAGGAGCTGACCGGAGGCGATGCGGAACAGCAACGCATAGCCGATCTGGCCGGCGGCGCCGGTGACGGTGACATTGACGGGGGCTTGGGTCATCACGTTCTCCTGCTGATGGGTTATGTCGTTCTTCGGTCAGCCTCTCTCCGGGATGTTATCCGGCGCCGCTTGCTCTGTACGGGTGCGTCGCCTCACCTGAACCGATTGAGCCCCGTCGGCCCGCTCCGGCGAGGGCTGGTCCAGGTCGAAAGCCTTGCCGAGGGCAAGCACGGCCTCGTCCAATTTGCCCAGACCGGCCAGCACGACCCGCTCCCCGGCGGTGCTCCCCGCGAGCGGATCGTCGGTGCCGCCCGCCAGCAGTGCCGCGCGTGCCGCGCCGCCGCGCACCGTGTCGAGCAGGACACCGATGTTGTGATCGAGGCGCGCCATGAACGGCTCGAATCGCCGCGCGGTCTCCGGCGAGGCCAGCAGCCCCGGCTGTGCCCTCGCGGCGACGTGCCGCGTCCGGAACGCGATGGCCGCCAGTGTGTCGACCACGTACCAGCCGTAGTTCCGCCGCGATCCACGCGGGTTGATGGGGTGGGTCAGCGGTTCCACCGTCGTGCGCACCTGCTCGACATCCCTGTCGAGTTGCCGCGACAGTTCGATCACGTTGACGTTGTCGCGTCCGGTCAGCAGTTCCGTGGACCTGCGGGCGAACTCCCGCAGATCCTCAAGCACCGTGGCCACATCGTCGAGCAGTACCGACCTGGTGCGCACCGGAACAACGACCAGCGCGGCGATGATCCCGGCGAGCGCGCCCACCGCGGTCTCGGCGACCCGCACGCCGAGCACCTCGACGCTGAACGTGCCGAGCAGGCTGTACAACAAGCCCAGCAGCGTCGTGATGAAAAACGCCATGATCGTCTGGGAGACCGTCGCGAAGAACGCCATGCCGAACACGCACATCAGCACCAGCACGACCGTCAACGGGGTGTTGCCGGAAACCAGCAACGCGCACAACGCACCCGCGAAAATCCCGGCGAGGGTGCCGCCCATGCGCCGGGCGCCCTTGACGAGCGTGGCTCCCGCGCTCGACGTACCGACGAACACGACGAATACCGTCAGTACCGCCCAATACCACCGCTGGTGGGACACCAGTTCACCGCCGAGCACGGCCAGCCCGCCGCCCAGTACGGCCTGGATCGCGGCCCTCGTGCGGTTGTCGTAGCCGAACAGCGGTGTCCGCTCGGTGGTGTCGGCAGGCGGTGGATCCTGCTCGGCCGAGAAATCGCGTTCGGCGATCCGCGCGGCGTTGACGTCGGCCAGCGCCAGCTCGGCGACGGCCCTGCGAACCGGATCCCCCTCGGTGGCCCGCTCGCTGAGCCTGCTGCCCTCAACCAGCAGCTTCGTGTACTCCTCGGTCTCGCTGATCACGGGAAGCTCGCGCGGGTCACGTTCGATCAGCGAGCGGAACCGGCGCAACCTGGCCACCAGCTCCGCTCGTGTCGCCGGATCTAGCGGCTCTCGCGCGGTACGCCTGACGGTGATACTCAGCCACTGGGCGGCCAGTTCGACCTCGATGGCCCTTCGCCGCAGCAGTGCGGCTGCCTTTCCTTCGAGTACATCCGCGGCGACGTCCTCGATGAGCAGCACCGTCTGGTGCAGCCGGTCGCCTGCCCGCTGGAGCTGCTTGGAGGTGCGTTCGGTGCCCGACGCCGCGAGGTGGACCGCGGCGGCCCTCACCAGGTCTCCCAGCCATGCCCGAAAAGCCCTGCGGATGCTCACCAGCTCTCTGCCGGGGCGGCGGGGAAGGATTACGAATCGCACCAGCGCGTTGGCGGCCAGCCCCGTCGCGAGCGCCACGAACAGCATCGGCAACTGGGCGGGCTGGGTGCGCAGGAACATCGCGAAGAAGAACACGAAGAACGTGATCGACCCCAGCGCGGTACCCCGTGGCCCGAATCGCTGGGCGTAGACGGCTACGAAGATGAGCAACACGAACACGACGCCGTCCAGCGGCGCCGCGGACTGACCTGCGGTCGCGGCCGTCAGCGAGGCCGCCCCCGCGGCGAAAGCCAGCACAAGGGTGAGCGCCTGCTGGGGTTTCTCCGGATCATTGACCGAAAATGACGAGATCATGGCGCCGATCGCCGCGAAGAGCACCACCGGAAGCGGCTGGCGGGCCAGCAGCAACGCCCCTGCCGCGATGACGATGCCCAGCACGGCGGTGGCCGCAAGCCGCATCCTGACCAAACCGGGATCGGCGGCGCGAATCCGGTCGACCGCCGCGATGATCATGCCAGCAGTTCCCACTGGGCGAGCCGGAGGCGCTGCCGCCTGCTGTCGGTGATCCGCAACCGGTGCCGCCGGAACGGGCGGGGCTCCGGCACCGCGAACGCGCGGGTCTGCCTTCGCCACGCGAAACTCTCGCCCGCTCGGCTGTCCAGCACCGTCCACGACAGACCGTCGTCGGAACCTTCCAGTACCCACGCTTTCGGATCGTCGTCCCGCGAAGCCGACGTCAGCGTGTACAGCTTGACGGTGCCCGCCTCGTAGTTCGCGGTGTGCTCGACGGTAGGTGTCGCCGACCGGAACGCGACCTCGGTCGCTGTCGTGTCATCGAACAGCTTCCTCACGTCGGTACCGTCCGAGGAGGACGCCGTGCCTGCCAGATCTCGCAGCGGCGACGGCTCCACCGGTTCGACGGCGGCGGTGGTTCCCCACGAGGAAGGCTCCGGTCCCATGTCGAAGTCGAGTACCGCTCCGGCGGCGATGACCGAATGAGCTATCCACGGCTGCTCGTGCGGTATCCCGTCGACTCGGAGGCCCTGTACGAACACGTTGTCGTCAGTGTTGTCCGGCGCGTTCACCACCAGGTCGGCTCCGCCACCGAGGTGGACGACCGCGTGCCGGAACAACGGGGAGCCGATCACGTACCAGGGACTGCCGACCGCCAGCGGGTAGAGCCCCAGTGCGCTCAGCACGTACCACGCGGACATTTCCCCGTTGTCCTCGTCGCCGGGGTAGCCCTGCCCGAGATCGCTGCCGAGGTAGCACCGGCCGAGCACCTCGCGCACGATGCGCTGGGTCTTCGCCGGTGCGCCGATCAGCGCGTAGACATAGGGAATGTGGTGTGAGGGCTGGTTGGAGTGGCCGTACTGGCCGAGCCGCACGGCGGCGGCCTCGGTCATCTCGTGGATCACCTTGCGGTAGGAACCCGTACGCCTGCCCGTTTCCGGCGTGCCAAAGAATGTGTCCACAACGGACTCAAGAGCGGAATTACCGCCGTGCAGGGCGGATAAGCCCGCGACATCGTGCGGGGCGCTGAACGCGGTGTTCCAGCCGTTTGTCTCGGCGTAGTCGTAGCCCCACACCGCGGGATCGTAGGAGCGGCTGTCCCAGCGCGGGCCGCCGAGCACCGTCCTGCCCTGGAAGAAACCGGTACTCCGGTCGAAGTGATGCACGTACTGGGCGGCTCTGCTCCGGAAGTAGGCCGCGTCGTCGGTGTTGCCCAGCGCATGCGCCCAATTGGCGAGCCCGAAATCGTTGACGCAGTTCTCCAGCGCCCAGGAGAGTCCCTCCCTCGTCGAGGTCGGCGTGTAGCCGAGGAAGATCGACTCGCCGAGCCCCTTTCTGCCCACATCGGCTCTGGCGGGGGAGACCGTGGCGTTCTTGACCGCGGCGGCGTAGGCCGCCTCGACATCGAAACCGCGAACCCCTTTGAGGTAGGCGTCGGCGAACACCACATCCGAACCGGTCCCCACCATCGCGTCGGCGTAACCGGGACACGACCAGCGGGAAATCCAGCCGCCTTCCTGGTACTGGCGGACGAATCCGTCGAGCAACGCGCCCGCGAGCTCCGGAGCGAGCAGCGCGTAGGCGGGCCACGCGGTGCGGTAGGTGTCCCAGAACCCGTTGTTGACGCTCATGGTTCCGGGCCTGACGGCGGCGCCGGTCCTTCTCCGGGTGCTCGGCCACCGCCTGCACAGCACCGGGCTGGCGTGCCGGGTGCCCTCGGGTGTGTTCTCGTGCGCCGAGTTGGGGTACAGGAACAGTCGGTAGAGACACGAGTACAGAGTCACCAGCTCGTCTGTCGTCGCGCCACTCACCTCGACCCTGCCGAGCAGGTCCCGCCACCGCTGCCGCGCGGCGTCACGCACCTGCTCGAACGTCAGCGGCGCGGCCACCTCGTCGTCCAGATTGCGCTTGGCCTGATCCACGCTCAGCAGCGAGGTCGCGATCCGCATCGTGACGACGGAGGAGGAGAACCGGAGGTAGCCGGTGACGGCACGCCTGCGCGCGGAGGTGAGCCTGCGTCCCTCCACCGGTCGCTCGTCGAACGTCGCGTACACGAACATGCGCCGCGCACCCGAAGCCGACCGGCTGCGCACCCACGTGTGTCCCGTGACCGTGCGGGCGGCGGTGTCGATGCGCAGCCCGCCCCTGTTGCGCGCGTTGTCGAACAGCAGCCAGCCGCCCTCGCCGGGGAAGCCGAACCGGAAAATCGCGCCGTGATCGGCGGGCGCGATGTCGGTGCTGATCCCGCCGTCGAACCTGACTCCGTAGTGGAAGGGCAGATCGGTTTCGCGCTCGTGCGAGAACGACAACGCTCTCGCGACCCTGTCGGTGACCACCTCTCCCGTCCCGGGCATCACCTGGAAGGTGTGCCGGTCGCCGACCCACGGACTCGGCAGATGGCTCAGTGAGAATGCCTGCAACGCGTGATCCTGGTAGTGGTAAGGCCAGTCGAGTGCGCCCGCGTCGGTCACCGGCGTCCAGAAGTTGAAACCGTTGGGGACCGCGGTGGCCGGAAAGCAGTTGCCCCGCGAGAAGTCCTTTCCGGAATGGGTTCCCCTCGTCGTGCGAACCAGGTCGACGGGATCAGTCGGCACCGGCTTGCGAGCGCCGACCCGAAGGTCGTCGATCCAGCCGCTGATCTCGTGCCCCTCGGCGGGATTCGCCGTCGTGAGCACGATCGCGGTGATCGTCCGGCCCTGGGCGAACTCACCGACCGGCAGCCGCACTGGGTTCCACTGATCGAGGTAGAGCTTCTTGCTCTCGCCGTTGGCCTTCGCCGTCGCGGCGGGGGAGAGGCCGCTGAGCGTGGCGCCGTCGGCGAATTCGAGATCCACGGCGACGAAGGTGCTGAAATACGTGGGTTCGGCGTCCGACTCGGGAAGCACCACATAGGACAGCTCGGTGTCCTCGCTCACCGGTATGTCCACAGTGAACAGTCCAGCGCGTGCGGGGCCCTCGACCGTGGTCGTGTAGTACAAGGCGCCCGCTCCGGTGCAGCCACGGCCCGCCCTCGCGGCGAGTGGCCTCGTGGGACCGGCGCCGACGTGCACCCGCAACCGCTGGCCGGTACCGGGTTGTGGATCGCCTTCCTCGAACGACGTAAAGAAATCGCTGCTCACCACGCGGCCACTGTAGCCTGCGAACGCCTACTGGTCGTAGTAACCGGAGTAGCCGGTTCCACCGGGCGGATACGGCGGGTGCTGCTGTTGCGGGGTCGCCTTCCGGGGCCGTAGTGCCCTCGTCGCCATGCCGCTGACCAGCGAACCGATGGCGATTCCCATCGCGAGGTACACAGCGGCGCTCGTCAACTGCACGGTCAGGGTTTCGCTGACCGTGAAGGGCCATACCACGAACACGACCGTGACCAGCGCGATGATCCAGCCGAAGAATGCCATCGGCCGGGGCGCGACCAGCAGGAGCAGGTGGGCGAGTGCGGTGGCCAGCAGCGCGCCGACCACGCCGAAGAGGGCCAGCCACACCGCGCCGATGTAGTCGAGAGCGCCGTTCGCGTTGCTGGGCGCGATCACCGGCAACCCGAACACACCGCGCAGTACCAGCACGGCCACAACACCGACAAGGGCGGCGACGAGAGCGGTCGCCAGCCCACCGGCCCACAGGGTGCGGCTGTCCACCGAGGGCCTCGCCTGCTCTTCTTCGTAACCGTAGTAGCTCACCGTGTTGGACCATAAGCGCAGTGGCCGGATCTCGCTCGCCGAACCAAGCCGCCCATGCGCGAGTCCCCCCGTCCAGCCCATCGAGATCCGCACCCAGGTCGCCGAGTTCCGCACCCAGGTCGCCGAGTTCCGCACCCAGGTCGGTGAGTTCCGCGTTCGAGTCGGCGAGTTCCGCACTCAGGCGCGCGAGATGCGCATTCACGGAACCAGGTCTCAGGCGGGCGGCCTCGGCCGGAGTGACCGCGCCGTTGGCTCCGGCCGGCCAGGCCCGGTGGGTCGGGTGTTCGCGGGCACCCACGCACTGGAAGCTCAGGCGCTGGACGCAGAACTCGCCGCTCCAAGCGCAGCAGTCACCGCCCTGGGCGCGGATCTGGGCAGCCGGACTGCGGATCTCAACGCCCTGAGTGCAGAACTCGGCAACCGGAGTGCAGAACTCAACGCCCCGAGCGCAGAACTCGACGCCCTGAGTGCGGAACTCGGCATCCTGGGCGGGGGACTCGCGGGGGCGACGCCCGGCCCGCTTCGGCGACTGCGGCGGTCACGGCGGGCACGGCGGTCAGATCGTGGTCAGCAGCCGTTCCAGCACGCGGGCGCCGAACCGCAGCCCCGCCACCGGGACGCGCTCGTCGACGCCGTGCGCCATCTCCCGGTACCGGAACCCCTCCGGCAACCACAACGGCGCGAAGCCGTAGCAGTCGATACCCAGCGACGCGAACGCCTTGGCATCGGTCCCGCCACCCAGGCAGTAGGGCACCACGACCGCGCCGGGGTCCTCGGCTCGCAGCGCCGACGCCATGGCGTCGAACCACGGCGAGTCCACCGGCGCCTCGACCGCTGCCTGGTGTGCGGCGAACTCCCGCTCCACCCCCGGCCCCAGCAGACCGTCGATGTCGGTCAGCAGCGCCTCTTCCGTTCCGGGCAGCACCCTGGTGTCCACCAGCGCGGTCGCCGTGCCGGGGATGACGTTGACTTTGTAACCGGCCTGCAGCATGGTCGGCGTGGTGCTGTTGCGCACCGTCGATTCGGCGAGCGCCGCGGCGGGCCCGAGCCTGGCGAGCGTGGCGTCGACGTCGCCGAGATCGACCTTTACGCCCAGCGCTTCGCCCGTGCGCAGCAGAAAAGCGCGGACCGACGGGGTGAGGGTGATCGGCCATTCGTGGACGGCGAGCGCGTGCAGCGCGGCGATCAGCTTCACCACAGCGTTGTCCGGATTGCGGCGGGATCCGTGCCCCGCCCTTCCTTTCGCGGTGAGCCGGAGGTGCGCGGTCCCCCGCTCGGCGGTACCGACCGGATACAACCGCACGGGGCGGTCCCCGGCGTCCTTGACGTGATACGTGTACCCGCCGGATTCGCTGATCGCGACCGCGCAGCCCTCGAAAAGCCCTGGATGCGCGGCGACGAGCCAATGCGCGCCGAACTCGCCCTTGTCCTCCTCGTCGGCAACGAAGGCGAGCACGATGTCCCTGCGTGGCGTCTTGCCCGCGGCGGCCATGGCGTGCACGGCCGCGAGGACCATGGCACAGAAGTCCTTCATGTCGACGGCGCCTCGCCCCCAGAGGAAGCCGTCGCGTACCTCGCCGGAGAACGGCGGCAGCCGCCACTCGGCCGGATCGGCGGGCACGACGTCGAGGTGGCCCTGAACGAGCAGTGCCGGCAGGGTGGGATCGGAACCCGGGATTCGCGCGACAAGATTGGCCCTGCCGGGAGCGGACTCGTAAATCCGCGATTCGACGCCCGCCGCAGCGAGTACCTCGCCTGTGAATTCGGCGGCGTCGCGCTCGCCTTCCGACTGCCCTCCACCGAGATTGGTGGTGTCAAAGCGGATCAACCGTGCGCACAAGTCCACCACATCGGGTGTATCGGAAGATCCATTTCCTGTGGTAACAGGGAATTCGGCGGCGTCAGCCATATTTTCCTTGGACGGCGCCGTCCGCGATCGCGGTGACGATTTTGAACGCCTTCATGGCCTCAGTCATGTCCGGGGCGTCGAAACCGACGCTGCGAACACCGGTTTGCCCGACGGTCGGGATCACCGCGGCGGCCTGAGCGAGATGGCTCGCATCGAACTCCACCTCGATCCGGTGTTTCCTCGTGACCGGAGAGCGCCGTCCCGCCTGGCGCATCCCGGTGGTCGCCGCTTCGCTCAGCCTCGCGTAGGCCACGGAAGGCGGCAGGCACACGGCGGCGTACCTGCTGACGCATTCCTTGACAGCGACGAGTGCCGCGCCGGGCGCGTAGTCCTGCGCGTCCTCGCAGGTCTTGTCGTCGCCGCTGACCATGAGCACCGGCACGCCGTACTCCGCGGCCAGCGCCGCGTTGAGCCTGCCCTCGCTCGCGAGAACCCCGTCGAGCCACACCCCGGTGATCTGGTTGGGCAAGTAGGTGTGCGACAGCACGCCGTCGCACCCGGCACCCGCGTGATAGCCGAGAAAAACCACGCCGTCCACTCCGGAGTCGATACCCTCCATCATGGACAGCGGCTTGTGCCGCCCCGTCAGCATTCTCGCTCGTGGATCGAGATCCTCAAGCAGGAGATTGCGCTGGGAGGAATGTGCCTCGTTGACGAGAACGTCGTCGATGCCTGCTTCGGCCAGGCCGCTGATGGTCGCGTTGACATCGCCGGTGAACAACCGGCGAAAGCGCTGCCACTGTTCCGTTCCAGGAACGACGTCGTCGGTCCAGGTGACGCCCGTGGCGCCCTCCATGTCCGCCGAGATCATGATCCGCATAGCGCCAACCTAGTAGGTTGGTCACGGCTTGGCATTGGTCCAGTCGAATCGTTGACACCACGATCCGTCTGGTGGTTACTTTTCGGCTCCGGGATCTCCCAGACAGCAACGAGGTGTAACAGTGCTTTTCAGTCGTCTGCGGCGGGTCAGAGCCGCGTTCGCGGCACTCGCCGTGCCCTTGCTCATGCCGGTCGCGTTCGCTCAGCCCGCGCAGGCGCAATCCGACAACAGCGGCGTCCTCAGGGTCGCGCTGGTGCAGGAGATCGACCACCTGAACCCGTTCACGGCGAGTTTCGCCTCCAGCACGATGGTCGGCAGATTCGCCTGGGAGTTCCTGACCCTGCCCTCCGCCGAGGACGCGACGCCGACCGGTGGCATCGCCGAGAGCTGGGAACCGTCGCCGGACGGCCTCACCTGGACTTTCAAGATCCGGCCCGGAATGAAGTGGTCCGACGACCAGCCGATCACGGCGGACGACGCGGCATTCACGTTCAACCGCATCATGGACGACGAGAAGGCCGCGGAAGCCAACGGCAGCTACGTCGAGAACTTCGAGAGCGTCACGGCGCCCGACGAGAGCACGCTCGTCATCAAGATCAAGGAGCGCCAGGCCAGCATGACGGCACTCGACGTGCCGATCGTGCCCGAGCACATCTGGTCGGACATCGAGGACATGGCCGACCCGCGGACCGACTCCGTCGAGGTCGTCGGCGTCGGCAGCGGTCCTTTCCTCATCACCGAGTACCGCCCCAACGAACTCGTCAGGCTCAAGGCGAACCCCGGCTATTGGCGAGGCAAATCGAAGGTCGAGGAACTGCAGTTCCTCAAGTTCGACAACTCCGAGGCTGCGGTCAACGCGCTGCAGAACGGTGAGGTCGATTTCGTCAACCGGTTGACCCAGGCGCAGTTCGACACGCTCAAGAACGCGGACGACATCGAAACCAACCAGGCCAACGGGCGTCGTTACCGGGAACTGCTCATGAATCCCGGCGCGCAGAACATCGAGCGCCAGCCCATCGGCGACGGGCACCCCGCGTTGCGGGACGTCCGGGTGCGCAAGGCCATCGCGAAGGCCATCGATCCGCAGGTGCTTGTCGACAGGGTTCTCGGCGGTTACGGGGAATTGCCGGGCGGCCTCGTTCCCCCGATCTACGACAACTTCCACTACACGCCTGCCGACGACGTCAAGTACACCTTCGATCCCGACGCGGCGAAGCGCGAACTGGACGCGGCAGGCTACCGCGAGGGCCCCGGCGGCATCAGGGTCGGCCCCGACGGCAGGAAGCTCGAATTCCGGCTCACCGCCCGGTCGAGCGAGGATTACGGGCAGCGGGCCACCGACTACATCGCGGGCTGGCTCAAGGACGTCGGCATCGGGGTGAAGAAGAACCTGGTCTCCGACAACGAGGTCGACGAGACGACGTCGTCGGGACACTACGACCTCGCGCTGTCGGGCTGGGGCACCAACCCCGACCCCGACTACATTCTCGCCAAGCAAACCTGCGCGAGCCTGCCCGCGAGTTCGGGGAGCAGCAGTAGCAACGCGTTCTTCTGCGACGAGGAGTACGACCGCCTCTACGCCCAGCAGGCAGCCGAAACCGACGAGGCCAAGCGCGGCGAATTCGCCAGAGAGGCGCAGGCACGGTACTACGACCAGGTTCCGAGCCTCGTGCTCGACTACGACAACGCGCTGGAGGCGTACCGCTCGGACCGCTTCACCAACTTCCAGCGCCAGCCGGTCGAGGACGGCCAGATCATGGAGCAGACCGGCTACTGGGGCTTCTACAACGCCGAACCCGTCGCGGGCGGCGGAGATTCGGGCGGTGGGCTCTCCGCGGGAGCCTGGGTCGGGATCGGTGCCGGCGCCCTCGTCATCGTCGCCGGAGCCGCGACCGTGTTGCTGCGCCGGAGGGCGTCCACCGAGGACCGTGAGTAGGAAACGTTGACGACCAGCACGACCAGTACGACTGGCACGAACACCGTCGCCGATCTCGACGAGCGGCGGAGCGGGACCTCCACACCCCGGTTCCTGCTCGGCAAGATCGGCGGCGCGCTGGCCAGCCTCGTGCTGGTCGTGGTGCTCGGATTCCTGTTGTTCCGCATGATTCCCGGCGACCCGGTCGCCACGATGACGCGGGACCGGCCGACCAGCCCCCAGCAGCTGGCCGACCTCAGGGAACGGCTGGGCATCGACAAGCCGTTGTGGCAGCAGTTCGTCGACTACTTCGGTGGCCTGCTCCGCGGCGACCTCGGCGAGTCCTACAGCTTCTCGCGGCCGGTCGCCACGATGATCGGCGAACGGTTGTGGCCGACGATCCTGCTGGTCGGCACCGCGACCGTGCTGGCGGTGATCCTCGGTCTGTGGCTCGGTGTCCGCGCCGCATGGCGGCGCAACAGCACGTTCGACAGAGTGCAGACCGGAATCGCGCTGACCCTGTGGTCGGTGCCGCAGTTCTGGCTCGGCCTGATCCTGCTCATCGCCACGCAGGGGCTCTTTCCCAGCAGGGGCATGCGATCGCCGGACGCGCCGGAGCACTTCTTCGGACAGGCACTCGACATCGCCTGGCACCTCACTCTGCCGTGCCTGACCCTGCTCGCGGTGATCTACGCGCAGTACATGCTGGTGATGCGCTCCTCGCTGCTGGAGGAAATGGGCGCGGAGTACCTGACGACGGCCAGAGCGAAGGGACTGCGTGACGACCTGGTCCGCAGGAGACACGCGGTGCCCAACGCATTGCTGCCCACCGTGACGCTGGTGTTCCTCCAGTTCGGGATGGTCGTGTCGGGAACGGTCACCGTCGAGGCCGTCTTCTCCTGGCCCGGGCTTGGCCAGCTGACCTACCAGGCGCTGAGAGGGCCGGATTTGCCACTGCTGCAAGGAGTGTTCATCGTGCTGGCCGGCTCGGTGATCCTGATGAACCTGCTCGCCGAGGTGCTGTACCGGGTGCTCGATCCGAGGGTGCGTGCGACATGACCTCACCCGTGTGGCAGCGGCGGCGCGCGGCCGCCGCGACGCTGTGGCAGGAGTTCAGCCGCAACAAGGGCGGGCTGATCGGGCTCGGGTTCCTTGTCGTCGTGGTGGTGCTCGCCGCGCTCGCGCCGGTGATCACCGACGAGAGCGGGCTCGACGTCATCACGGCCACCGGGACGCCCTTGCAACCGCCGAGCTGGGAGTATCTGCTCGGTACCGACGTGGACGGCAGGTCGGTGCTACTGCTGACCTTCTGGGGCGCGAGAGTGTCGTTGCTGGTCGGGTTCGCGGCGACCGTGCTTTCGGTGTTCATCGGCACGCTCGTCGGTATCACGGCGGCCCATTTCGGCGGCTGGTTGTCGGCGGTGTTGCTGCGGTTCACCGACTTCTTCCTGGTGCTGCCCTCGCTGGTGCTGGCGATCGCGCTGTCGAGCGTGCTGCCGAAAGGCATCGCGACGATCATCCTCGCGGTCGGGGTCACCTCGTGGCCAGCGACGGCGAGGCTGGTGCGCGCACAGACACTGACCATCGAGAGCAGGCCCTACATCGAACGGGCGAAGGCACTCGGCGGAGGGCATGCCCACATCGTCGGCAAGCACGTGCTGCCCGCCGTGCTCCCGCTCGTGCTCGCCAACACGACGCTCGTGGTCGGCAGCTCGATCATCGCGGAGTCGACGCTGTCCTTCCTCGGCCTCGGCGACCCCACCGCGGTGTCGTGGGGCTCGATGCTGCAGACCGCGCTCGGCTCGGGGTCGGTCACCGCGGGCGCCTGGTGGTACCTGCTACCGCCCGGCCTCGCGATCGTGGTCATCGTGTTGTCGTTCACGCTCGTCGGCCGCGCGCTGGAGACCGTGCTGAACCCGCGGCTCAAGGGGGACCGGTGACCGTGACATCACCACTGCTCGAACTGCGGGACCTCGGTGTCAGCTACCGGACGGGGGGCCAGGACGTCGCCGCGGTGAAAGGTGTCTCGCTGACCCTCGGGGCGGGGGAGACCCTCGGCATCGCGGGCGAATCCGGTTCCGGCAAGTCGACGGTCGCGATGAGCGTGCTGCGACTGCTGCCGCGCTCGGCGAAGATCACCGGCGAGATCCTGCTGGCCGGCGAGGACGTCGGCGGCATGCGCTGGGGCAGACTGCGGGCCGTGCGCTGGTCGGCGGCCTCGATCGTGTTCCAGGGTGCCATGCACGCGCTCAACCCGGTGCGCAAGGTGGGCGAGCAGATCGCCGAGCCGATCCGGCTGCACGGCGAAACCGGGACCGCCGGGACCGGCGCCCCGGACGTGCGGGCCAGGGTGGAGGACCTGCTGAAGCAGGTCGACCTCCCGGTGGGCAAGGCGAGCGCCTATCCGCACGAACTCTCGGGAGGGCAGAAGCAGCGCGTCATGATCGCGATGGCGCTGGCCTGCCGCCCTGACCTGATCATCGCCGACGAACCGACCACGGCACTCGACGTGATCGTGCAGGCCCAGGTGCTGGATCTGCTCGGCGACCTGGTGGCCGAACGCGACATCGGGCTCATGCTGATCACGCACGACCTGTCGGTGCTCGCCTCGGCCTGCCGCCGCATCGCGGTGATGTACCAGGGCGAGATCGTCGAGGAGGGGCCGAGCGCGACGGTG
The DNA here is from genome assembly GCA_040635515.1 of Saccharomonospora sp. NPDC006951. Taxonomy (GTDB): domain Bacteria; phylum Actinomycetota; class Actinomycetes; order Mycobacteriales; family Pseudonocardiaceae; genus Prauserella_A. The sequence goes on from JBEYHY010000001.1 coordinate 952,145, forward strand.
ATGGGAACGCCCCGGCACGCACACACCAAGGCGCTGGCCGCGGCGTTTCCGACCGTCGGAGATCCCCGGTCACGATTCGCGCCTGCCACGGCGGCGCCCCTTCCGCCCGAGCCGGACCCGCCCGCCGAACCGTCGGCGCTGCTGTCGGCCCGCGACCTGCGGGTGGTCTTCCGCGACCGCGGCGGCGCGAAGGTGCCCGCCGTCGACGGGGTCGGACTCGACGTGTTCGAGAACGAGATCGTGGCACTCGTGGGGCAATCCGGTTCGGGGAAGACGACGCTGGCGCGCACCCTGCTCGGGCTCCAGCGGCCCACGTCGGGCACGGTGAGTTACCAGGGTGAGGCCATGCCCACCGGAGGTGCCGGGCTGCGCGCCTACCGGCGCAGGGTGCAACTCGTGCTGCAGGATCCGACGAGCGCCCTCAATCCGAGGCACACCGTGTACGAGGCCGTCGCCGAGGGGCCCCGCATCCACCGCCTCGGCGGTGTTCAGGGCGACGAGCACTCGATCGTGGTGGCCGCGCTCGAAGCCGCCGAACTGCGCCCGGCCGAGACCTACCTTTCGCGGCTGCCGCACGAGCTGTCCGGCGGGCAGCGCCAGCGAGTGGTGATCGCCGGCGCGCTCGCGCTCAACCCGAGCGTGCTGGTCGCCGACGAACCGGTGGCTTCGCTCGACGCGTCGGTGCGTGGCGAGATCCTCGGCCTGCTGTTGCGGTTGCGCAGGGAACTCGGCCTCGCGGGTCTGGTCATCACCCACGATCTTGGGCTAGCGTGGAACATCGCCGACAGGGTCGCCGTCATGTACCGCGGAAAGCTTGTCGAGGTCGGCACTGTCGAACAGGTGTTGCTCGAACCTCGCCACGAGTACACGAAGTCCCTGCTCGCCGCGCTGCCCATGGGTACAGCGCGAGCGGCTGAACCCGGTGTGTAACCTCGAAGCCCAGTATGGCGACCACCACCGATCCCGCGCCGAACGCCGATTTCGCGGCGGAACGGCCTTCCGCGGCACAGACCGACGTCTGTGTCGGCGATCAAGCGCGCTTTCCGTACCGCACGATCACGATGGGCCTCATCGGCAGCATCGTGGTGCTGCTCGCCTCGCTCGGCGCGGGCGGCATCCTCATCCGTGACCCCGTCATCGGAACGGGGCCGCTGTCGTGGATGCGCTACGGCCACGGGAAGGCGCTCAGCACCGCCGTGCTGTACGTCGGTTTCGGACTGCTGGTGTGGGCGTGGGTGCGGCTGGGCCGCTATGCCCTCGCCGGCCGGATCGGCACCAAACCCATCGTCATCGCCGCGCTGACGTGGATGGCGCCGCTGCTGATCGCGCCGCCGCTGTTCACCAGGGACGTCTTTTCCTACCTCGGGCAGGGTGCCCAGCTGCTGCACGGGCTGGACCCCTATTCCTACGGGCCGGCCGCGCTGGACGTGCTGCCCGACGTGGTGCAGAACGTGCACCCGCTGTGGCAGACCACCCCGGCGCCCTACGGCCCGCTCTTCCTGCTGATCGCCAAGGGCACCGTCGCGGTGACCGGCAACAACATGATCGCCGGTGTCATCGTCACCAGGGTCGTGCTGCTGCTGGGCCTCGCCGGGATGCTCTGGGCGCTGCCCCGGCTGGTGAAGCACCTCGGCGGCAGGCTGCCCGTCACGATGTGGCTCGCCGTCGCGAGCCCGATGATGGTGATCCACCTCGTCGGTGGTCCGCACAACGACCTGCTGATGCTGGGATTGCTGACCATCGGCGTGCTCGCCGCGCTGGAACGACATCACGTGGTCGCGATCGTGCTCGTCACGATCGGGATGCTGATCAAACCCACCGCCGCCGTGGCACTGCCATTCCTGGTCTGGGTATGGGCCAACCATCTGCCGGGAGAGGAAAGCCTGCGCCGCAGGTTCTTCAAGGCGGTGATCCCATCACTGGGGCTCTTCGGGTTCGTGTTCGTGATCGGCACCTGGGTGTCACTCGGCTCGTTCAACCTCGGCTGGGTGGGCGGCCTGCAGGCACCGGGGCTGATCGTCAACTGGCTGAACGCGCCGAGCGGTGTGGGCGAGATCTTCTACACCCTGGTCAACGCCATCGTCGACGTACAGCCGTCACCGTTCATCACGGTCGCGAGAGCCATCGGCTGGGCGCTGCTCGCCGCGTTCGTCGTTCGCCAGTGGTGGCTTGCCCGGCGTGGTGGCAACGAGGCGATTCTGCGCATGGCCATGGCGTTGCTCGCCGTGGCGATCCTGGCGCCCCCCACACTGCCCTGGTACCTGACCTGGGGCTTCGTGATCGCCTCCGCGTTCCCGTGGCGGCGCATCCACCTCGCGGGTGTCGTGGCGATCTCGATGGTGCTCGTGCTCGTGTACTACCCGACCGGTGAGCAAAGCCTCTACGACTGGTGGTTCATCGCCGGTGTCATCGCGGCCAGCCTCTACGGTGCGGCCTCACTGCTCAAGCCGGACCCGCTCGGGCTCATCGCCGCGTGGCGCAGGCCGCCCAAGGACGAGAAACCCCAGCGCGGTGAATCCGAGGACGAGAAAGCCGACGTCCACAGTGGATGACGAAAGGTGGAGGGACCCGTAAGGGGCCCTCCACCTTTTTCGTTGCCGGCTCAGCCCGCGACGTACTGCTGGGCGAACTCCGCCGTCGGCGCGATCGGGGTGATCACGTCGATCAGTACTCCGCTCGGGTCGGCGACGATGAAGTGCCGCTGCCCGAAGTCCTCGTCCCGTAGTTCGAGCTCGGGGGACAGGCCGTGCTCGCCGACGAGTCGCCGCCATTCGGCGTCCACGTCGGTCACCTCAAGGTTGAGCAGCAGCCCGCGTACGGGGTGCCGGTATGCCTCGGGCAGCGTCGGGTGGGTGTGGTCGAGGAGCGCGAGTTCGTAGGCCGGTGGCCCGGGTCTGCGCAGGCTCACGTACCAGTCGGCTTCGAACACGATCTCGAACCCGAGGTGGTCGGTGTAGAAGGCGGTGCTCTCGGCGAGCTTCGGCGTGCACACGACCGGGTAGAAGCTGGTCAACGTCATCAGGGATCTCCTTTCGCGTACCATTGGTATGCGAAACTGAGGCTAGTTCGCGTACCAGTGGTATGTCAAATGGAGGTTCCATGAAGCACGGCGTGCGAGCCGAGCAGCGTGAACAGACCCGTCGCACCCTGCTGGCGGAGGGAAGGCGGTTGTTCGCGGCGAAGGGATACGCCGGCGTGGGGCTCGCCGAGATCGTTGCCGCCGCCGGGGTCACCAAGGGCGCGTTCTACCACCACTTCGACAGCAAGCTCGCGCTCTTTCGCGGAGTGCTGACCGCCGTGCAGGAGCAGGTCGGCGCCGAGGTTGCCGCGGCGGCCGACGCCGAGAAGGACCCGTGGCAGCAGCTCGTCACCGGTTGCCTCACCTTCCTCACCGCCACGGCGGCACCCGACGTGCAGCGCGTCATGCTTGTCGACGGCCCCGCCGTACTCGGCTGGGCGGAATGGCGCGCACTGGATGAGGCGTCGTCGGCGCGCCACCTCGCGGAGGCGCTGGAAGTGCTGATCGAATCCGGTGTGCTCGCGCGTCAGCCGGTCGCGCCGCTGACCCACCTGCTGTCCGGTGCGATGAACGAAGCCGCGCTGTGGCTCGCGGGCTCGGCGGGAGACAGCGACCTCGACGACACCAAGACGGCGCTCACCCGGATGCTCACCGCCCTGCGGGCCGACAGCGGGGTGGGCTGAGCCGTCCCGTTCACGCGCGGGCGGCCCAGCCGCGCCAGGTGGTCACGGCGATGCTCACGACGGGTCCTCGCGGCGGCTGCCCGGCGTACTGCGCGTACTTGGCGATCAGCGCCGCGATCGGTTCGTCACGACCGGAACCGGTGAACACCGTCGCCGTACCGTCGGCTCGCACCCACCACAGCAGGGACCAGTCCTCGTCGTAGTGGTCGGCGAGCACCGCGACCGCCGGATTCCGCGCGATGTTGCGGAGTCTGCGCAGGTTCGTCGTCGACTTCGGTTTCGCGTCGATCGCGAACACGACCCGGTCGCCGAGCACCGCGAAGGTCACCGGAACGAGATGGGGCGAGCCGGTCTCGTCCACGGTCGCCAGTCTCGCGACCCGAGCGGCGGCGAATCTGCCGCGAGCTTCCTGTTCGGACAGTCGCATCAGAGCGGCCTCAACGTCGCGGCGTCGGCATCGAGCTCGGCCATGACACCCAGCGGCACCGTCAGCGAACCGGGAATGTGCCCGAAACCCAGCTCCCACACCACGGGGACGCCGAGCGGCGCGAGCCGGTCGAGCATCACCGCGCGGATCTCGTCCAGGTCGCCACACTGGGCCCACGAGCCGAGCGCGATGCCCTCGACTCCGGCGAACCAGCCGCAGCGCAGCAACTGCGTCAGCATCCGGTCCAGCCGGTACGGTTCCTCGCCGACGTCCTCCAGCAGTGCGATCCCGTCACGGGCGCCCCGGTGTTCCCCGGTACCGACACCGGAAGCCAGCAGGCTGAGGCTCCCGCCTACGGTGCGCCCGCGTGCCGTGCCCGGCACGAGCGCCGAGCCGTGGTCACCACGCAACTCGCCCGCGGTCCCGAACAGTGCGGCCCGCAGGCCCTCGGCCGCCACGGGATCGAAATGGGTCGAGGCAGGCATCGGGCAGAACACCGTTGGCAGTCCAAGATGGACACCGATGGCCTCGTGCAGCGCGGTCGCGTCGCTCGACCCCGCGAAGACCTTCGGCGCCGCTGCCCGCAACGCGCGCCAGTCCACGAGATCCAGCATGCGCTGACAACCGTATCCACCCCTGGCCGCGAACACCGCGGCAACGTCGTCGGCAAGCCACGCTTGCTCGAACTCCTTCGCCCTCGCCGCGTCGTCACCCGCGAGGTAGCGAAATTCCGGATGCCGGGCCAGCACTCCCGGCATGACCCTGACCTGGAGTTCCCACGACCTCAGCGTGTCGACGGCCGAGGCGAGCAGGTCCTCGGTCACCGGCCCCGCCGGCGCGACGAGCGCGACGGTGTCCCCTGACGCGAGCGGCAACCCGGTCACCTGGAGAGGTCCAGATCCGGGACCCCGGGAGTCGCGAAACCGAACACCGCGCCGTAGAAGGCCAGTTCGGCCTCCAGTGCGGTGACGATCGTGCTCGCCTTGCGGAAGCCGTGCTGCTCACCCTCGAAGGTCAGGTGCGCGTGCGGAATGCCGCTTCCGGCGAGCGAGTCCACGAATCGCTGTGCTTGTTCGGGTGGGCAGATCTCGTCCTCCAAGCCCTGCAGCAGCAACACCGGGCCCGCGAGGTCGGCGATGTTGTTGATGGGAGAGCGCTCGACCCACCGCTTCGCGGTGCCGGGGAGCGGACCGATGAGTCCTTCCAGGTAGCGCGATTCGAAGTCGTGGGTTTCGCCGCCCGCTCCCGTCCACGGTTCGAGGTCGAGAATCGGGAACTTGATGGTCGCGGCGCGGTAGGTGCGCACGGTGGTCATCGAGGCCGCGGAGGTGAACCCGCCCGCGCTGCCGCCCCTGATGGCAAGGCGCTCCGGATCGGCGATGCCTTCGGCGACGAGCGCTTCCGCGACGGCGGCACAGTCACCGACATCCACGACGCCCCACTGCTCCCGCAGGCGCTGCCTGAACCGCCGCCCGTATCCGGTCGAGCCGCCGTAGTCGACGGCGACGACCCCGATTCCCCTGCTGGTGAGGTAGGAGAAGTCCAGGTCGAGTACCGGGTAGTTGCGTCCGGTAGGGCCTCCGTGGGCGTGCACGACATAGGGCGGCAGCTCGCCTTCCGGTGCGCGGAAATCCGGATTGGCAGGAGGGTAGACGTAGGCGGGGATCGGTTCCCCTTCGGCGTCGTGGAACACCCGCTGTTCAGGAACGGAAAGGTATCGAGGGTCGGGAAGGCCGGGCTGGGCGGTCAGCTCGGTGATGGTGCCGCCCGCGGGATCGACGTGGACGACGGCGGTCTCCCTTCGTGGTCCCGCCGCGATACCGACGATCCCGCCGTCGCTCGCGACGGCGATGGATGGTGACCACGCGGTCAGCTCGCCCGCGATGTGTTCCAGTGAGCCGGTGGCTTCGTCGAGGACGGCCAGCCTTCCCGCGTCGATGACCGCGTGCCTGGCCTGGCCCAGCGGAACCATCCAGCGCGAGCCGATCTTCCACAGCGCGCCGCCGAGTTCGGCGCGCGTTTCGGCGAGGTTGGTCAGCTCACCGGAAAGGCTTATCCGGTACGGATTCCACCAGCCGGCCGGATCGAGCAACGCGAGCAAGTGCTCCTCGTCCTCCCAGTCGAGCTGGCACACCGCGACGTCGGGCCCCCCGGCGAGGACCCTGTGCGGCCCGAAACCGCCGTCGTCGCGCACCTCGGCGACACACAATTCGGTTCCGTCCCACGGCATCGCGGGGTGGTTCCAGCCGAGCCACGCGGCGTGGGTCCCTCCAGGGGAGAGCTGAGGGGCGGTGAGAAAGTGGTGGCTTGCCGACAGCACCCGCGGCTCGCCGCCTTCGGGGGAAATGGCGACAAGATCCCTCGCGACATCGGTGCGTTGCGGCCCCGTGCCGCGCTCGCGCACGGCCAGCACCTGCGATCCCTTGCCCCGTCGCAGGTCGCCGTACCTGATGCTCTGCGGCGACGGCGGTTCCGGGGTGCACGGCACAGTCGTCCCGGTGGCGAGGTCGCGGATGTACACGCGCTGGTCGTCCCAGTTGGTGAACACGAGCGAGGTCGCCGTCGCCAGCCAGGGCCGCCCGCCGTATTCGTGCACCCTGTTGCGGGCGCTCCACGGTGCAGGCAGCAGTTCCTCGATCCCGGTGCCGGTCGAGCGCACCACGGCGACCCTGCCTGCCTCGGCCGGTCGGGCCTCCGCCCACCAGACCTCGCCGCCGACGACGTCGAGCCACTGCGGAGTCACGCCAGCCGAGGCGACGTCGCCCGCGGCGATGGGTGATGTCCAGGAACCGAACGGTGCGATCTCAGGCATTCCGCCACCTTAGAGGTCGTGTGGATCACATGGCAGCGTTGTGACAGCCGTGCTTTGCCGTGACATCGGCCGGAAGACCGCGCCCCGGGCGAGCCTGATCGTGGAAGTTGGCCTAGGGTCGTATGTGCCATGGCTCGTGTCATTCACGTATTCCGTCAACCCGACCGCTTCGTAGCCGGGACCGTCGGGGAACCCGGCGACCGCACTTTCTATCTGCAGGCGGCCGAGAACACCCGCGTCATCAGCGTGACCATCGAGAAGCAGCAGGTCGCCGTGCTGGCGGAGCGCCTCGGTTCGCTGCTTGAGGAAGTCGCCAGCCGGTTCGGCGCCGATGTTCCCGACGAGGTGTCCGACGACCTGCTCGACATGGAGCCGCTCCAGGTTCCGGTCGAGGAGGAGTTCAAGGTCGGCACCATGGGGCTCGGCTGGGACGCGGAAAGCAAGGCCGTCGTCGTCGAGTTGCTCGCCATCACCGAGGGCGAGGTCGACGAGACGGTGGTGCTCGACGACACCGACGAGGGACCCGACGCGGTCCGGGTGTTCCTCGACCCTTCGGCGGCTCGCGCGTTCGCCACCCGCGCCGACCGCGTCGTCAACGCGGGGAGGAAACCGTGCCCGCTGTGCGGTGAACCGCTCGATCCCGAAGGGCACATCTGCCCACGGCAGAACGGCTACCGCCGCAATTCCGACCTCACCGAGGAAAGCTGACGGCCACGGTGGCAACCGACCACCTCGACCCTGCCGATCCCGCCGCGAAGGAACTCGTCGAACACGGCAGGCTCGATGTCGAAGGCCGTCTCGTCGACGCGTCGAACGTGACCCTGTTCTGCACCATCGAATTGGAGGGCGTCAGCGCGAACGCGGTGTACAAGCCGATCTCCGGTGAGCGCCCGCTGTGGGACTTCCCTGACGGCACGCTCGCGGGCAGGGAGGTCGCGACCTACCTCGTCGCCGAAGCGGCCGGACTCGGTGGTGTCCCGCCGACGGTGCTCCGCGAAGGGCCTCTCGGCGCGGGCATGGTGCAGATGTGGGTCGAGACGACCGATGACGAACTGGTCGATGTACGCGCCCCCGATGATGTTCCGGACGGCTGGCGGATCGTGCTGCACGCACACGACAGGTCGGGTGAGCCGGTCGTGCTCGCGCACTCCTCCCACGAGGGCCTGCGTGACATTGCCGTGCTCGACGTGGTGGTCAACAACACCGACCGCAAGGGCGGGCACCTGCTCAGCGGTCCCCGCGACCGGGTCTACGGCGTGGATCACGGAATCTGCCTGCACACCGATCCCAAGCTGCGCACGGTGTTGTGGGGCTGGGTCGGTGAGCCGCTGCCCGGCTCCTCGGCCGACAAGCTGCGCAAGCTTCGCTGGGCGCTCGACCACGAACTGGGTGAGGTGCTCGGCGAGCACCTCACCACAGCCGAGATCGCGGCGCTGGGGGAGCGCACCGACACCCTCCTCGACGAGGGCGTCTTTCCGGCACCCGGTGATGACTGGCGCGCTATTCCCTGGCCGCTGTTCTAGCGCGGGCGATCAGCGAAATCGGTCCGCGTTGCGCCTCGCCCACTCCGCGTAGGTCGTGGCGCCGCGACCGGTGAGCTGCTCGAATCCGGGCTCCGGCTCCATCCTCATCTCGTTACCCCCTGCCAGCAGCCATTCCGCGGTGTCCGAATCGACGCCCTGGTCGAGCCACTCCTGCTTGGCTTCCGCCTTTGTCTGCTCGATGTAGCGGATATCGCGGCCGAGTGCGTCGGCGATCGCGGCGACCTGCTGGGGGATTGTGATCGCCTCGGGGCCGCTCAGCGGGTACTTCCGGTTGGCATGTTTGTCGTCGACCATCGCGGCGGCAGCGGCGACGGCGATGTCCCGCATGGCCATCGGCGTGTCGGTGGCGAGCGGGAATGGTGCCCGCACCACGTTTTCGGCGCGGATCGAGATCGCCCAGTTTTCGGTGTTCTCCATGAACGCGCCGGGGCACAGGAAGGTCCAGTCGAGACCGGCCTTGATGATCGCGCGTTCGATGGCCACGAACGACAGCGCGTACTCGTCTTCGGCGTCGTCATTGGCCAGTATCGAGGTCAGCGCCACGACGCGGCGCACGCCCGCGTCCTTCGCCATCCGGGCGACGGTGTCGATCGTGTCGGGCATCGGCGCGAGGTACACGGTGTCGATGCCCTCGAATGCCGGGGGCAGTGTCTCCGGTTTGCCGAGATAGCCCCGCGCGATCTCCACGTCGCCGGGCAGCGCGGCCTTGGCGGGGTTGGTGGTGAGCGCCCTGACCCGCTCACCGCTTCCGGCGAGTTCGTCGACGACCATGCGGCCGATGTTGCCCGTCGCGCCGGTCACCAGAATCGTCATCGAGATCCCCAATTCAGTACATCGTACGTAGTTACCGGGTCAGCATACTCCGTACGCCGCACGGAGTCATATGATGATCGTGATGAGAGACGAAGAAGGGCCACGCGACCTCGAACGCAGCATGCGGCTGCTCTGGCGCGCGCACGGCGAACCCGATCCGGCCGAAGCCACCGAATCCGGCGCCGCCGTGCGGCGGAGGGGGCCGAAACCGGCACTCAGCGTCGAACAGATCGTGCTCGCCGCCATCGAGATCGCCGATGCCGAGGGCCTCGGAGGGCTGTCGATGCGCAAGGTCGCGGAGCGGCTCGGGGTGGGCACGATGTCGCTCTACACCTATGTGCCCGCGAAAGCCGAGCTGGTGAGCCTGATGCTGGACGCGGTGGACGCGCGGGGCTCGCTGCCGCACACCGTCGAAGGCGGGTGGCGCGAGCAGACCGCCGCGTGGGCGAGGGAGGACTGGCTGCTGTACCAGCGGCACGAGTGGATGCTGCAGGCCTCGGGAAGGCAACCACTCGGCCCGAACACGATGCGCCGTTTCGACTCGGCCCTTCGCGCGTTGCGGGAAACGGGATTGCCGCAGCACGAACTGGTGGCCGCCGCCGACGTGATCGACAGCTACACCAGGGGGATGGCCGTCCGCGCCGCCGAGAGCAGGCAACTGGAACGACGCACCGGCACCAGCGAGCAGGCCTGGTGGGACGAGCACGGCCCTCAACTCGGCGCCCGCATCAGCGAGGCGACCTATCCCGCCGTCTATCTGGCATGGCAGTCGGGCGCCTTCGACAGTGACAACGACATCGACAGCTTCGAGTACGGACTCCAGCGCATCCTCGACGGCATCGAGGGCCGCGTCACCGGTGAAGACTGACCGGCGTGGCGCGGGGCGGCCGCGAGGTGCCTGCCGCTAGGTTCTGCTCCCGTGCGCTCCCATTCCTATGACGATGTGCTGGGTGGACCTCGCAAACGCAAGGTGCCGGAGGTGCCCGCCGAACCGGGCCTTGTCGTCGAGGACCCCGCGAGCGGGTTCTGCGGCGCGCTGGTGAAGCTCGAATACGGCAATGCCGTGCTGGAGGACCGCAAGGGAAGACACCGCGTCTTCCCGCTGGGCCCCGCGGCCTTCCTGCTTGAGGGCAAGCCGGTGACGCTCGTGCCGGTGCGCGAGAAGCCCGCGCGGGCGAAGACCATGTCGGCGTCGGGTTCGGTGAAGGTCACCGGGCTCAAGGCGAGAGTCGCCCGTGACTCCAGGATCTGGGTGGAAGGCAAGCACGACGCCGAACTCGTCGAGCGGGTGTGGGGCCACGACCTGCGGGTCGAGGGTGTCGTGGTGGAACCGCTCGACGGTGTCGACTTCCTCGCCGACCGGATCGCCGAGTTCGGCACCGGGCCTGGTCGCAGGCTCGGCGTGCTCGTCGACCACCTTGTGCCAGGCAGCAAGGAGGCGCGGATCGTCGAGGGCATTCGTGACGAGAACGTGCTGGTGACCGGCCACCCCTACGTGGATGTCTGGCAGGCGGTGAAGCCGGGCGCCGTCGGCATCGACGCGTGGCCGAGCGTCCCGAAGGGAACCGAGTGGAAGCAGGGCATCTGTGCCGCGCTCGGCTGGGGAGAGCCCTACGAAGGTTGGCAGCGGGTGCTGAGCGGAGTCGCGGGTTTCCGCGATCTGGAAACGCCGTTGCTCGGCGCGGTCGAACGGCTGATCGACTTTGTCACCACGGTGGACGATTGAGCGGCGGCGCGCGGGAGCGAATCATCCACTGGCAAGGTCACGCGTAGATCACTTCCTGTGATCTTCTCGGTGGAAGCCGACACTATCTGAGAGCATGGCGGCATGACAGCGGCGCTCATCTGGCTCATCGTCGGGGTCGGCCTGGTGGTTGCGGAAGTCCTTTCCGGGGACTTCGTTCTCCTCATGCTCGGACTCGGCGCCTTGTTCGGAGCGGGCTCCGCCGCGCTCACGGGCAACCCGATCATCGACGTGATCGTTTTCGCGGTGGCTTCGGCCGGCTTGCTCGTGCTCGCGAGACCCGCGCTGAAGCGCAAGTTCCTCTCGGGTCCGGGAGTGAAGACCAACGCCGACGCACTGGTCGGTGCAGCCGCTGTCACGTTGTCTATTGTGGATGCCCACAGTGGTCAGGTGAAGCTGGCCGGTGACGTCTGGTCCGCCCGCAGCATCGCGGAAGGACACGTCATCGAGCCGGGTACTACGGTGACCGTCGTCGAGATCGCCGGGGCGACAGCCGTCGTCTCCGCGGAACCATGATGGCCGGGACGCCAATGCCGGGAAACCCCGGCTGAGCTGGAGAAGAGGAGCAAGTTTTGTCGGCAGCAGGATGGATTGTTGTCGCTATCCTCGCGCTCTTCGTGATCGTCACGGTCGCGAAAGCGCTCATGGTGGTGCCACAAGCCCAATCGGCGGTGATCGAACGTCTCGGCCGGTTCAAGACGGTCGCGTCTCCCGGCCTCAATTTCCTGGTTCCCTTCCTTGACAAGGTCAGGGCGAGGGTCGACCTCAGGGAACAGGTCGTTTCGTTTCCGCCGCAACCCGTGATCACCCAGGACAACCTCACGGTGTCCATCGACACCGTCGTGTACTTCCAGGTCACCGACTCGCGTGCCGCGGTGTACGAGATCTCGAACTACATCGTCGGCGTCGAGCAGTTGACCACCACGACACTGAGGAACGTCGTCGGTGGTATGTCCCTTGAGGACACATTGACCTCTCGTGACCAGATCAACCAGCAGTTGCGTGGCGTGCTCGACGAGGCCACCGGCCGCTGGGGGATCAGGGTCGCCAGGGTCGAGCTGAAGGCCATCGATCCTCCACCGTCCATTCAGGACTCGATGGAGAAGCAGATGCGCGCGGACAGGGAGAAGCGCGCGATGATCCTGACCGCCGAGGGTCAGCGGGAATCGGCCATCAAGACGGCGGAAGGTCAGAAGCAGAGCCAGATCCTCGCGGCGGAGGGCTCCAAGCAGGCCGCGATTCTGGCGGCGGAAGCCGAGCGGCAGTCGCGCATCCTGCGGGCGCAGGGTGAACGTGCCGCGAGGTACCTGCAGGCGCAGGGGCAGGCGAAGGCCATCGAGAAGGTGTTCGCCTCGATCAAGGCCAGCAAGCCGACTCCGGAGGTGCTCGCCTACCAGTACCTGCAGACGTTGCCGCAGATGGCGCAGGGCGACGCCAACAAGGTGTGGCTGGTGCCGAGCGACTACGGCAAGGCGCTGGAAGGCTTCGCCCGCAGTCTCGGCGCGAAGGGCGACGACGGTGTGTTCCGTTACGAGCCGCCGAAGGACGACAACGTCGAGATGCCGCCCCTGGACGACGAGGAGGTCGCGAGCTGGTTCGACACGGCGTCCGACCCTCACGTCGCGCAGGCCGTGCGTGAGGCGGAAGCCGTCGCACGGCAGGAGGTTCCCGGTCCGTTGTCCACGCCGTCGCGGCCGGCGACGCCGCCGCCAGCGGTGTCGGCGCTGAAGGGCAGCAACCCGCCCGAGGCCGCACCGGAGCCGAAGGAGGAGCAGGCTCCGCAGCTTCCGCCGTCGTCGACGGAGGCACCGCAGTCGACACCTCCGCCGCCTCCGCCAGCGCCGCCGCAGGCGCAGCAACCTCCCTACGGTGGTGCGCCGCGTCCGCAGCAGCCGGGACCGTTCACCCCGCCGCCGCAGCAGGGTGGCCAGTATCCGCCGCAGGGGCCGCCGTTCGGTGGTCCTCCGCGCCAGCAGTAGTGAACTGAGGAAAAGGCCGCCCGCACGGTTTCGTGCGGGCGGCCTTTTCTCATGTGGACGTCCTGTGCTTTCCCGGCGTACGCGTGTAGACGCTGTCGTCGGAGATGTCGGCTCGTGACCGGTCGGGCAACACGATCACGCAGACCACGGTGACCACGGCCGAGAACACGATGTAGGCGGAAATGGAGAACGGGGTGCCGGTGGAATGCAGCAGCCAGGTCGCCAGCAGCGGCGCGGGCCCTCCGGCGAACACCGAGGCGAGTTGGTAGCCGAGCCCCGCGCCGCCGTAACGAAGATGCGTCGGGAAACTCTCGCCGATGAGCGCGGCCTGCGGTCCGTACTGCATGGCATGCGGGATCATCGAGGCGATCACGATCAGAAAGATCGCCAGCGCGCTCCCGTCCTTGAGCACCGCGAAATAGGGGAAGGCGAGTGCCCCGACGAGGATCGCGCCGCTGAGATAGACGCGCTTGCGCCCGATGCTGTCGGAAAGCCGGGAGAACAGCGGGATGGTGGCGAGTTCGATGGCGGCCGCGACGAGAACGGCGTTGAGCACGAACGTCTCGCTCAGGTCGCGTTCCTCCACCGCGTACACGAGCACGAAGCTGGTGAACAGGTAGAACGGCATCTGCTCGCTGAACCGCAGTCCCGCCGAGAGCAGGATTTCCCGCCAGTGGTGCTTGATCGCGTCGGTGATGGGCTTGCGTGAGGTGCGCTGCTGGGTCACGACGGCGGCGAACATCGGCGTTTCGAGTATGCGCAGCCGGATGACGAGCCCGACGGCGACGAGCACGAGGCTCGCGAGGAACGGAATGCGCCAGCCCCACGAGTTGAAGGATTCGGCGGGTAGCAGCGCCGAGAGCAGGGTCATGCCGCCGGTGCCCAGTACGAGGCCCATCGGAACGCCCATCTGGGCGAAACTCGCGAGCAGCCCGCGTTTGCGCTGGTCGCCCCATTCCATGGCCAGCAGCACCGAGCCGCTCCACTCGCCGCCGACGGCGATACCCTGGATGAGCCGCAGCACGACCAGCATGATCGGAGCGACGATGCCGATGGAGTCGGTTCCCGGAAGGACGCCGATGACACCGGAGGCGATGCCCATCAGCAGCAGCGTGATGATGAGGGTGGTCTTGCGGCCGATCCGGTCGCCCCAGTAACCGAAGATGGCCGCACCGATCGGGCGCGCCGCGAATCCGACGGCGTAGGTGGCGAAGGACTGCATCGCGCCGGCGTAGCTGCTGGATTCGGGGAAGAACACGGCGGGGAAGATCAACGCGGCGGCCGTGTTGTAGAGAAAGAAGTCGTACCACTCGATGGTCGTTCCGATGACGCTGGCCGCGGCGGCTCTGCGCGCCTGGGTTCCCCGCTGACCGTGTTGCGCCCGCAGTGCCTTGTTCGCTTCGTCGCGCCCGAGAATCATGGCGACACTCCCTGCCTCGGCGGAATACCGTATACATCAGGCGACTGATCCGGTAGAGGTTCAATCGGCCGAATGGAGGTTCTCGCCGGGGAGTGCGTGACTTTCTTACCCCGGCCGCGCGGCGGGGGCAGGTGGCGGGCTGGTGCTCAGCGAACGGGGTTGCGTTCGGGTGTCACGGGGGCGAGTGCGGGCCGCTTGGCGGTGACCGCGTCGCCGGAGGATTCACCGCGAAGCCGCCTGCCGATCCATGGCAGGGCGTGCTCACGTGCCCAGCGGAGGTTTTCGGCGCGTGCGTCGCGGGGCGCCGCGGGGGTCGCGATCGGCAGGGCCGGAGCAACGACGGCGTGCCTGACGCCGAGCGTGTCGAGTACCGCCGTGGCGATGAGGGTGTGGCCGAGCGTGTTGAGATGGATGCGGTCGGGTGACCACAGCCGCCGATCCCGCAGCGCCGTCATGGCCCACATGTCCACGAGCAGCGTTTCGTGCTTGGCCGCGATGAGCCGGACGTGCTCGTTGTAGATCGCGGTGCGGCCGCGCATCCTGCGAAACAGTGGGTCGGCGACGCCGTCGACTCCGGTGAACAGCACCACCGTCGCCCCGGTCGCGGTGAGGGTGCCGACCGCGTCGTCGTAGGTCGCGGCGAGGCTGTCGATGTCGATCTTCGGGCGCATCAGGTCGTTGCCGCCCGCGTAGAGGGTGACCAGTTCGGGCCGCATCGCCACGGCGGGTTCGAGTTGCTCGTCGAGTACCTGCCGCAGCAGCCTGCCGCGCACGGCGAGGTTGGCGTAGCCGAGGGCGGGCGAGTGCGCGGCGAGCTGCCCCGCGACGCGGTCGGCCCAGCCGCGGACGCCGTTGGGGGCGGCGGGATCGTCGTCGCCGACGCCTTCGGTGAAGGAATCACCGATGGCGACGAACCGGGTTACCCATTCCGCCGGTATTCCGGCTCCCGCGCGGTCGATCATGTCTCGCACTCTAACGACGGCCGCGCTGTGACCGGTCTCCCGGTCCGGTTCACGCCTGGACGCGTTCGCGATGCTGGGCGACGTGGACCCTGGTGGCGCAGCGGGTCGAGCAGTAGCGGCGCCGTCCGTTGCGTGAGGTGTCGACGAACACGACGGAGCAGCCTTCGCGCTCGCACCGTCCCATCCGCTCCGGCTCTTCGCAGAGGAGGTGGGCGAGCCCGCCCGCGGTGTAGGCCCTGATCCTGCGCAGCGGGTCCGAGTCGTTCTCGGCGGAGTAGTGCAGGTGTGGTGGCTTGCCGTCGTGCCTGGCGATGTGCGGTCTGCATGCCGAGTCGGCGAGCAGGGCGTTGACGAGATCGACGCGGATGTCCCTGTCCGGCTCGGCGAACACGTCGCGCAGGCGTGCAATCCATTCGCGAACACCGGCTGCCTGCATCGCGTCGAGGTCGCCGACGATCATGTTCTCCGACCGGACGACGGCGGTGAGTGCCTCCGCCGTGGTCTCGCTCGTGTTGACCAGTGCGACCGCGACCCTGGCCGCCCTGCCGCCGTAAGGGTTGAACTCCACTGAGCCATTACATCACGCTGAGGGCATGAATGACCAACGCTGCCCCCGCTGCGGGTGGCTCGTGCGCGAACTACCCCCTTCGGCGGGGTCCGTCCATCCCATGTCCGACGGCTACGCCAGCTATCTGCGCTGTCTGTGCGGAAGCTGGCTGCTCCAGGTCAACGGCGTCGTCGTCGGTGCGACCGGTACCAGAAAAACCCGGTCATGAGCCTTCCCTGTGCTCGGCGAGGATCTGCGCGAGCGTGTGGGTGGGCGAGCTGTCGAGCTTGTGCCGGTGCGCGTCGTACCGGTCGCGGGTGGTGCGGATGTCGGCGTGCCCGAGCAGGTCCTGCACCTTCTGTACGGGCACGTTGTGCGACAGCAGCAAGGTGCCCGTCGTCCGTCGCGCGGTGTGCGGCGAGATGCTGTCGGCCGAGGCGAGCCCCGCGGCCTTGGCGAATCTGCGAAGCGTCTGCCACACGTCGCGCTGGGTGAGTGCCTTTCCGCCGGGCTTGCGGGGGTCGTGCGGATGCGGTGTCGTCGCCAGCAACGGGCCTTCGAGCTGGGTTGCCGCCACCCCCGTCCGGTCGGCGCGGATGGCGAGGTAGCGCCCGAGCGGGCGCAGCGCGGGCGCCACGACGGGGACGAAGTCCCGCTGGCCGCCCTTGCTGGTGTAGCGCAGGATCGTGTGCCCGGCGTCGGTGCCGAGATCGGGCACCGACGCCGAGGTGATGCCCGAGACCCGCAGCCCGGTGTAGAACAGCAGCGCCACCAGCGCGGCGTCCCGCCAGGAGGCCTCCGTGTCGTTGCGCTGTGCCCTCGTTTCGACGTAGTCGAGCAGGGTGGCGGTGGAGCGCTCGTCCAGCGCGGGCAACGGCGAAGCCTTCGCGCGTTTGGGCCGGGTCACCGCTCCGATCGGGTTGGTGTCGGTGACGTCGTTGGACTGCAGGTACCGGTACCAGCTCGACACCCCGGCCAGCGTGCGGGCGATTGTCGAAGGGGCGGCGGGTCTCGCGACACCGTCGCGGCCCTTGACCGTCAGCGTGGACTTCCACGCGTCGACATCCGCCCTGCGTGCGCGCAACGGGTCGAGCCCCGACCGGTCGCACCAGGTCAGCCAGGCCGCGAGGTCGGCGAAGTAGGCGCGCCGGGTGTGGTCGCTCTTGTCGGCGCCCAGCCACAGCACGGTGACCGCCCTGACCGAGTACCGGTCGCCAGGATCGGGCACGCCCAGAGCGGGCAGTAAGGCGACCGCGGCGGTGAGATCACCGGTGAGGTCACCGGCCGTGGTCCGGGCGCTGGTGAGATCGGTGGAACGCGGAATGTCGATCATGGTGCCGATGATTGTGCCCGCTTCCGGAGGGAAGCCGGGGGAAAATCCGCCGCGTCGTGTCGAATTCCGCGATCGTTGTTCGATGCGTTGATGAACACGGCGGGACCGAGGGGGTCCGGCCGCGGAGCACACGAGGAGAGTGCGCCATGCGTTACATGATGATCGTCAAGAGCACGCCCGATTCCGAGAAGGGCGCGCTGCCGACCACCGAAGAGCTCACCGCGATGGGCAAGTACAACGAGGAGCTGGTCAAGGCAGGTGTGATGCTCGACGGCAACGGCCTTGCCCCGAGCTCGCAGGGAGCGAGGGTCACCTTCGCCTCGGAGGGCAAGACCACCGTCACCGACGGCCCGTTCGCCGAGTCGAAGGAGCTGATCGCCGGTTACTGGATCCTCGACGTGAAGTCGAGGGAGGAAGCCATCGAGTGGGCACGGCGGGTGCCGTTCGGCAGCGGTGGCGTGCTGGAGATCAGGAAGGTCGCCGAAGCCGAGGATTTCGGTGACAACTTCACCCCTGAGCTGCGCGAGACCGAGGAGGCGCTGAACGAGGAGGTCGCCAAACGGCGCCAGGGCTGAACAAGGCTGAACCGACGCCCGCGCTTGCCGGGTGGGCGCGTCTTTGCTGAGATGCGCTGGTGACGGTCACCGACACCCGGCAAGCCATCGACGCGGTGTGGCGCATCGAATCGGCACGGTTGATCGCGGGCCTGGCCCGCATGGTGCGCGATGTGGGAGTCGCCGAGGAACTGGCCCAGGACGCGCTCGTCGCGGCGCTGGAGCAGTGGCCGGAGTCAGGCGTTCCGGACAACCCGGGGGCCTGGCTCATGGCAGTGGCCAAACGCAGGGCCATCGACCAGTTCCGGCGACAGGAACGGCTGGAACGCAAGGTCACTGAACTGGGCCGCGACCTCGAAACCAGCTCGGCGGGCGATCAGCCCGACCTCGTCGACGTCGACGACGACATCGGTGACGACCTGCTTCGCCTCGTGTTCACCGCGTGCCATCCGGTGCTGTCGACGGAAGCCAAGGTCGCGTTGACGCTGCGCCTGCTCGGCGGGCTGACCACCGACGAGATCGCCCGCGCGTTCCTCGTGCCGGAATCCACGATGGCCCAGCGGATCGTGCGCGCGAAGCGGACGCTGGCGAAGAAGAAGGTGCCGTTCGAGGTGCCGCGGGGTCCCGAGCTCGCGCAGCGGCTCTCCGCGGTGCTCGAAGTGCTCTACCTGATCTTCAACGAGGGCTACGCGGCCACCGCGGGCGACGACCTGATGCGGCCCGAACTGTGCGCAGAGGCGCAGCGGCTCGGGCGGATCGTCGCCGCGCTGAGCCCAGGAGAACCGGAGGTCCACGGCCTCGTCGCGCTGATGGAAATCCAGGCGTCCCGGGCCAACGCGAGGGTGGACACCAACGGCGAACCCATCCTGCTGCTCGACCAGGACCGGTCGAGATGGGACCGCTTGCTGATCCGGCGTGGCCTCGCGGCGCTGGCCAAGGCACTGGAGCGGAGTGAGAGCCCAGGCCCCTACACGGTGCAGGCCGCCATCGCTGCCTGTCACGCCCGTGCCGCGACCGCCGAGGAAACCGACTGGGCCGAGATCGCGCGGCTCTACCGCGAGCTGGCCGTCCTCACCGGTTCACCCGTCGTGGAACTCAACAGGGCCGTCGCGGTGGCGATGGCCTCCGGTCCCGGAGCCGGTCTCGAACTCGTCGACCAGCTCACCGAGGAACCCAGCCTGGCCCGCTACCACCTGCTGCCGAGCGTCCGCGGCGACCTGCTGAGCAAACTCGGCAGGCACGCCGAGGCCCGCGCCGAGTTCGAGAAGGCGGCGGAGCTGACCCGCAACGCGAGGGAGCGCGCCATCCTGCTCGACCGCGCGGCCACGTGCGAGGCGGAAGGCGCTACCGGCTGACCGTCACTCCTTACCGGCGAGGCCCGCGCCGGCCGCAAGCACGGCCAGCCGCACCCTGTTCGGCGAACCCGTCTTGGTCATCAGACTCGCGACGTGCGTCTTCACCGTCGTCACGCCGATGTGCAGGCGCTGCGCGATGTCGGCATTGGACAGTCCCTCGCCGACGAGGGCCAGCACGTCCCGCTCCCTGCCGGTCAGCTCGGGAAGCGGCACGGAACCCGATGCCGCCGCGCTCTTCTTCGCGGTGACGGCCGTGCTGACCAGCCTGCGCAACACGGCCCTGCTGAACGGCGCTTCACCCTCGGCGACCCTGCGCACGGCGTCGAGCACCTCCTCGGGGGCGGCGTCCTTGGCGAGGAAACCGTGCGCGCCCGCGGCCAGCGCGGGGTAGAGATGTTCGTCGTCGTCGAACGTCGTCAGCACCAGCACCCTGGTGGAGGGACGCGAGGCCAGGATCCGCGCGGTCGCGGTGATGCCGTCGACACCGGGCATCCTGAGGTCCATGAGGACCACGTCGGGCAGTGTCTGGGTGACGAGAGTGGTGGCCTGATGGCCGTTGTCGGCCTCGCCGACGACCTCGATGTCGTCGGTCGCCCCGCACAGCATGCGCAGGCCCGCGCGCACGAGGTGCTGATCGTCCACAAGCAGCACCCTGATCATCGGATGTTCTCCCCGGCGTTGTTCGGCATCCACGCGGCGAGCCGCCAGCCGCCCTGTGCCGGCTCGCTGAGCAGTCCGCCGCCGAGCACCTCGACGCGTTCCCTCAGGCCGACCAGGCCGAATCCGGCGTTGTCGGCGGAGGTGATCGTCGAGTGGGCGCCGTCGTCGACGATCTCGATGCGGACCTCCTCCGGGCTGGCCGACACCCGCAACCGGGCCGTCGCGGACCGTCCGGCGTGCTTGATCACGTTGGTGAGCCCTTCCTGTACCACGCGCAGCACCGCCAGGCGCCGCATCGAGTCGAGCGTGGTGATTGCCTTGTCGATCTCGGCGTCGATGACGAGGCCGGAGTTCCTCGCCCGCTCCACCGTGCCGGCCAGCGCGCCGGTGAAACCGTCGTCGCCGATGAGCGCCGTGCCCGCTTCCTCGTTGATGCTGGCCGGATCGCGCAGCGTGGCCACGAGTTTGCGCAGATCCGTCAGCGCCGTGCTCGTCGTGGTGTGCACATCGGACAGTGCGATCGCGACGGCGGGTTCCCGTTCGCCGAGCGCGATCCTCGCTGCCCCTACCCCCATCGCCACCGAAGCCAGGTAGTGCGCGACGAGATCGTGCAGTTCCCGCGCGATCGCCGTGCGTTCGGCCGCTCTGGCCTCCCTGACCGCGATCTCCCGCTGCCTGCGGACC
Organism: Saccharomonospora sp. NPDC006951; assembly: GCA_040635515.1. GTDB lineage: Bacteria > Actinomycetota > Actinomycetes > Mycobacteriales > Pseudonocardiaceae > Prauserella_A. Next base: position 972,681 of record JBEYHY010000001.1, read on the forward strand.
TCGACGGCGCGGCGCAGCACGGACCGGATGTAGCCGCCGAGCACGACCGCAGGCACGGTTGCCAGCGCGATCGTGAACGGAGTGAGCAGGGGATGAAACCCCGGCAGGAAGACGACCACCTGCGCTGCGACGTAGCCCGCGATGCCGACCCAGCACTGCCATCCGGTCCGGCGCATCGCCAGCTCGCCGAGTGCGATGGCGGCGAGAGCGAAGATCACCGCGTTGGCGACGACCGCGTCGAGAACCACGATGGCGAGCACTGTCAGTACCGACTGGGCAAGCGTCACCGCGAGCGGGAACCTGCCGCCGAAGATCGTGCAGGCCGCGGAGATCAGCGCGAGTACCCAGTCCCACTTGTGAGCGGGAATCGGGCCGTGCGACAACGCCACATAGCCGATCGCCGCGACCATCGGCGTGAACCGGACGGGCGCCCACACGAGCATCGGGAACCGCTGAAGGATCCGGGAGAGCACCGTTAGACCTTAGGGAACAACCCCGCGACCCGCCTCCTGCCGGGGGAGGAGGCGGTCTCGTCCGGCAGGCCGGGAGTGCGCCCCGTAAGCGGAGGTGACGGAGCGGGCGCGCTGCGACGGTCGAGGCATGAACCCGATCACCTCGCCGGGCACCCGCGCGCCGGCCACGGTCACTGACAGTTCGTTTTCGGTTTTCCTCGCCGCGGCCGTGCGGCGACCGCGGATCGTCGGAGGGGTGGCTCCCAGCTCGCGCGAACTGGCCGAGGTCCTCGCCTCCGTCGTACCCAGCAGCGGGACGCCCGCCGTCGTCGAGCTCGGGCCGGGTACCGGCGCGACGACCTCGGTCATCGCGCGCAGGTTGCCACAAGGCGGCAAACAGCTCGCCGTCGAGATCGACCCGGTGATGGCGGCACATCTCGCGAACTCCTGTCCGGGGGTCACCGTGCTCAGGGGCGACGCCGCCGAACTCGGCCCGCTGCTGGCACGCGAGGGACAGGACACGGTCGGCGCGGTCGACGCGGTCGTCAGTGGGCTGCCCTGGTCGCTGTTTCCCGCGCAGGTGCAACGTGCGGTGCTGAGGCAGGTGTGCTCGGCACTGACCCCGGCAGGCGGGTTCAGCACCTTCGCCTACCGGCACGCGGCGCGGCTGGAGGGAGCACGCCGGTTCAGGGCCCTGCTCGACGAGTACTTCGACGAGGTCGTGGTCACCAGGACCGTGTGGCGCAACCTCCCGCCGGCGAGGGTGTTCGTGTGCCGCAGGCCGAGGGCTTTCGCCGCCGCGTGTCATGGTTGACGTGCTCGGCTGGTTGCGGGCTCTTCCCCAGCCGTTGCTGCTGCTCGCCGTCGCGGCGACGATCGTGGCCGAGGCGGGGCTGTTGATCGGTGTCTTTCTGCCCGGCGCCAGCGCGGCCATCGCACTCGGCGTCATCGCGCGGGCGGGCGCGGTGAATCCGGTGCTGGCGGCAAGCACGGTCGCGCTCGCCGCCGTCGCCGGAAGCCACCTGGCCTACCTGCGGGGAAGGGCGGGAGCGCTGCCGACACCACGGCGCCTGGCCGGGCCGCGAGAACACGCGGTGCGCTTGCTGCGCCGCTCGGGCCCGCTCGCCCTGTGTCTCGCGCAGTGGCTGGTCGCGGTCAGGACACTCACCCCGAGACTGGCCGGAGTCGCGGGGCTGGATTACCGGCGCTTCGCGGTTGCCAGCGTGCCCTCCGGCCTGATGTGGGGCGCGGTGCTCACGATGCTGGGCTACCTCGCGGCCGGTGCCTACGACTCGCTGACCCGGCTTTTCGGATTCGGCGCCGCCGGTGTCGTCGCCGTGCTCGCCATGGCGTGGTTGCTCGTGCGCCGCACCGTGTTCACCCCGCGTAGGCTTTCCCGCTGAGAGGAATACCAGAAGGGGAGAGCCGGTGGTCACGCGCGACGACGACGTCTTCGTATTGCCGCTGGCCGAAGCACGGCGAGAACTCCGGGCCGACTGCGCGCGCTGTTCCGCGCTGTGCTGCGCCGCGCTGCCGTTCACGGCCTCAAGCGACTTCGCTTTCGACAAAGCCGCCGGCGTGGCCTGCACCCACCTCGGTGAGAACTTCGACTGCACGATCCACGCTTCGCTGCGTGAGCGGGGCTTCCCCGGATGCGTGGTCTTCGACTGTTTCGGTGCGGGGCAACACGTCGCCCAGCACACCTACGGCGGGACGGACTGGCGGCGGGCACCGGAAACGGCGCGGGAGATGTTTGACGTGTTCCCCGTCGTGCGCGTATTGCACGAACTGCTGTGGTATCTGACCGAGGCCGCGGCGCTGCCCGCCGCGCGGTCGATGCGGGCCCGGCTCGCCGATGCCGTCGCCGAGACCGAACGCCTCACCCGGCTCGGCGCCGCCGAGTTGCTGGCACTGGACGTCGAGGCACATCGGGCGAGCGGCAACGCGTTGCTGGTGAAGGCGAGCGATCTCGCGCGGTCGGGCATACCCGGCAGGGCGGACCATCGCGGCGCCGTGCTCATCGGCGCGAACCTTGCCGGAGCCGATCTTTCCGGAGCGAGCCTGCGCGGTGCCCGGCTCGTCGGTGCCGACCTGCGTGGAGCCACGCTCCGGCTCGCGGATCTGACCGGCGCGGACACGCGCGGCGCCGACCTCGGCGGTGCTCGGCTCGAACACGCGCTCTTCCTGACGCGGCCACAGCTCACGGCCGCGCGCGGGGACGCCACGACGACGTTGCCGCCGTGGCTGGAACGGCCTTCGCACTGGAAGTGACCGCTGAACCGCGCGCTCACACCGCCTCGGCACTAGCGTCGGAGCCGGAGGGGAGAACATGACCATCGACACCGAGCCACGCTTGTACGAGGTGAGAATCGGCGGATTCGGCGGCGACGAGGACGCACTCGCCTTGACCGGCCCCATCGCGAGGCTGCTGTGCCCTGACGAATGGCACGAGGGACCCTGCGAGGTGCCCTGGGGTTTCACTCTCGCCGAGGGCGGCGAACTCAGCGAACTCAGCGAACTCGTCGTCGGGATCTACACGGCCGGGAACACGGCGGCCGAGATCCTCGCGCGAGTGCGCGCGCTCGCCGGACCGGAGCACCCCGCCGCACTGTCCGACGGCGACCCCGAACTGTTTCCCGAGGTGGTCACGCAGTACGAGATCGAGCACGGCGGTCCTTCGCGCTGACCCGCCCGCCGCCACAGTGATCGTCGTCGCAACGCCCGCGGAGCCATGTCCGATACCTTGCTTGGTCGGGCCAGCCGGTCCGGGGCAGCAGACGACATCCGGGCGGCAGGCGCGGAAGGCCGAGTGAGGAGCACGCGTTCTTGTTCACGACCAGACCGACCCTGCAGGGCACCCACGGTATGGCCGCCAGCACGCACTGGCTCGCATCCGCCACCGCGATGGCCGTGCTTGAGGACGACGGCAACGCCTTCGACGCCGCCGTCGCGGCCGGATTCGTACTCCAGGTCGTCGAACCGCACCTCAACGGACCCGCGGGCGAGGTTCCGATCATCTTCGCGCCCAAGGACGGGAAACCCACCGTGTTGTGCGGTCAGGGCCCTGCCCCCGCCGGGGCGACCATCGAGCACTACACGTCGCTGGGGCTCGACATCGTGCCCGGTACCGGGCCGCTGGCCGCGGCGGTGCCCGGCGCGTTCGACGCGTGGCTGCTGCTGTTGCGTGACCACGGCACCAAACGTCTCGCCCAGGTGCTGTCCTACGCCATCGGTTACGCGGAGCGCGGCCACCCCGCCGTCGACCGCGTCGGCGCCACCGTCGAAACGGTGCGGGAGTTGTTCGAAACGGAATGGCCTACCTCGGCTGAGGTGTACCTGCGGGACGGTGGTGCACCGAAACCGGGCGCACTGCTGCGCAACCCCGCGCTCGCCGAAACCTGGCGGCGGGTCATCAGGGAAGCCGAGGCCGCCGGTCCCGGAAGGGAAAGCCAGATCGACGCGGCAAGGCGCGTCTGGCGCGAAGGCTTCATCGCCGAGGAACTCGCCGCCGCGGCGGCGAAGCCCACGATGGACACCTCGGGACGGCGGCACGCGGGCACGCTCACCGCGCAGGACATCGCGGCGTTCTCCGCGAGCTACGAAGACCCGGTGGGCTTCGAATGGAACGGCTGGACCGTGTGCAAGGTGGGAGCGTGGAGCCAGGGACCGGCGTTCCTGCAACAACTCGCACTGCTGCCGGACGAACTCGACTACGGCAGCCCTGGCTATGTGCACACCCTGATCGAAGGCGCCAAACTCGCCATGGCCGACCGGGAGGCGTGGTACGGCGATACCCCTGACGTGCCGCTTTCCGACCTGCTCTCGCCGGAGTACAACGCGGAGCGCAGGAAACTCATCGGCGAGCGCGCGTCGTGGGAACTGCGGCCGGGCAGCCCCGGCGGCCGCGAGCCGGTGCTGAGCAGGTACGCGCTGGGCACGGCCGACGTGCCGCTCGCGGCCGGTTCCGGCGAGCCGACGGTCGCCAGGGACGGGGCCACCCGGGGCGACACCTGCCACGTCGACGTCGTCGACCGGCACGGCAACATGGTGGCGGCGACCCCGAGCGGGGGCTGGCTGCACTCCAACCCGGTGGTGTCCGCACTCGGATTCCCGCTCGGCACCCGGTTGCAGATGACGTGGCTCGAACCCGGCCTGCCCAACGCGCTGGCCCCGGGGCGCAGGCCGAGGACAACGCTCACCCCGTCACTGGCGTTGCGGGATGGGCGGCCGGTCATGGCCTTCGGCACTCCGGGCGGTGACCAGCAGGACCAGTGGAGCCTGAACTTCTTCCTCGCCGTGGCGTTGCGCGAATCGGTGCGTTCGGGGCTCGATCTCCAGGGTGCGATCGATGCCCCCAACTGGCACAACGAGAGCTTCACCGGTTCGTTCTATCCCAGGGCGATGCGGCCGGGCAGCGTGACGATCGAGTCGCGGATCGGCGAGCGGGTCATCGACGAGCTGCGGCGAAGGGGCCACGACGTCACGGTAGGGGAGCCGTGGTCGGAAGGACGTTTGTGCGCGGTCGCGAGGGATCCCGAAACCGGGGTGCTCTCGGCGGCGGCCAACCCTCGCGGCATGCAGGGGTACGCGGCGGGCCGGTGACCCTCGTGGTCGCCGTGGTTACTGGCCGGCGGCGGCCGCCGGTACCGTCCCCGCGAAGGTCGACCTGCTCACCACCGCACGGGACTCCGGGCGCGCATCGGCGACCCTGTGCCAGACCTGCCGGTTGTCCCACCACACCATCGTTCCCGGCTCGCCCCGGAGCCGGACGCCGAAGCCCGGGTGTGCCGCGTGCGCGAAGAGAAACCGCAACAGCGCCGCGCTCTCGGCCCGCGTCCAGTCCTCGAACCCGACGGTGTAGGCGGGATTGACGAACAGGACGTCGCGGCCGGTGACCGGATGGCGCGTGATGACGGGATGGACCGCCTCGCCGCCTCGGGCTGCGTCTCGGTGCACAGCGCGCAGCCCGGTCAGTGTCCGCCGCAGGCCGGACGACAACGCGTCGCAGGCGGCGGTCATGCTCTGCCACCGCAGGTCGCCCGCGTTCGCAGGCCTGGTGTGGACACTGAGCATGGTCGCCGAGGGCGGCGTCCGGGTGAACGTCGCCTCCACCCGCCAGCCGCCCGAGCCGGATTGCTCGCGGCCTCGCCTCACGGAGGTGACCTGACCGAGCCGGTCCGCGAGCGCTTCGTGCTGGGCGTGCGTGAGCCGCTGGCGTCTGGCGACGAGGACACCGAAAGCGCACAGTGCCGCCCTGAGTTGCTCGTGCACGGCATCCGGTTGCGGCTCGGCGAGGTCGATGTCGCGGACCTCCGCGCCGATCGGGCCGAGCGCCCCACCGAGCGCGGTGATGGTAAGGCCCCTCGCCATGGTCATCGGTGTTCCTCCCCGAGATCGACGCTGTCGAGGGCGGTGAAACCGTGGGCGAGCCTAACCGAGTGACGGGCCACCACTCCCATCCTTCGTCGGTATCCGACGAGGAATCAATCATGAAAGTCTTTTTCCGACCGCAGGCTCGCCGTGTCGAACCGGGGAGGAAAACGTTCATGCGCAAGGCTTTTCGGACCCTGCTCGCCTCCGCGATCAGCGCGCTGCTCGTTGTCGCGGGCGCTCCAGCCGCCGTCACCGCGACGGCGGCGGCCGACGAACTCGACGACTATTACCGGGACGCGCTCGGCAAGACGGGACAGGAACTGAAGGACGCCCTCAACGACATCATCAGCACCCAGGACGTACTGAGCTACTCCGAGGTGTGGGAGGCGCTCAAGGTCACCGACGAGGACCCGGCGAACGCGCAGAACGTGCTGCTGCTCTACACCGGCCGCTCGCAGAGCAAGGACGGCAACGGCGGCGATGCCGGAAACTGGAACAGGGAACACGTCTGGGCCAAGTCCCACGGTGATTTCGGCACCGCACCCGGCCCCGGCACCGATCTGCATCACCTGCGGCCCACCGATGTCCAGGTCAACAGCACGCGTGGCAACAAGGACTTCGACACCGGGGGCAGCGAACTGCCCGACGCGCCGGGCAACTTCACCGACGACGACTCGTTCGAGCCACGCGACGAGATCAAGGGCGACGTGGCAAGGATGGTGCTGTACATGGCCGTTCGCTACGAGGGCGAGGACAGCTTCGCCGACCTGGAACCCAACGACGAGGTCGGCAACGGTTCGGCTCCCTACCACGGCAAGGTGTCCGTACTGCTGGAATGGCACGAACAGGACCCGCCGGACGCGGCCGAACAGCGCCGCAACGACGTGATCCACGAGCAATTCCAGAACAACCGCAACCCGTTCATCGACCACCCCGAATGGGCCGGCTCGATCTACGGTTGACGTCGCGCTCTGGCCCGCCGGGGCGGCCAGGGCCATGATGTTGCCGTGAGGCAACCGCGGAACCGATGGGGCCTTGTCGGCTGGTATGCCCTGCTCGGCGCGGCGAATCAACTGCTGTGGCTGAGCTTCGCCTCGGTGACGACCACCGCGGCGCGGCGCTACGAGGTCTCGGAGGAGGCCATCGGCAGGCTGGCCGAGTTGTTTCCCCTGGCGTTCGTACTGCTCGCGCTGCCCGTGGGTGCGCTGCTGGACCGGCTGCCGAGGGCCGCGCTCGCGGCGGGCGCACTGCTGACGGCCGCGGGCGGTCTGGTGCGACTCGTCGGCGACGACTACGGAATGTTGCTCACCGGCGGCGTGCTCGCCGCGCTGGCCCAGCCGGTCGTGCTCTGCGCGGTGAACAAGGTCGCTTCGGGCTACCTCGCTCCGGGACAACGGCCGCTGGGCATCGCGATCGGCACGGCGGGCACCTTCCTCGGCATGATCGCGGCGCTCGGACTCGGCGCCGTCTTCTCGACAGAGGAAGGAATTCCCGCACTGGTGGCCATCGGCGCGGTGTGGTCGGCGATCGCCGCGGCCGGGGTACTCGCGGGGCTGTTCGCCACACCGCCGTTCGCCGCCGAGCGCGAACCGCTGCCGTGGCGGGTGGCGCTGCGCCGGGCCGCGGCCGGGCGGCGGATGCGGGCACTGTGCGGGGTGGTCTTCCTCGGCTTCGGGGTGTTCATCGCATTGACGACGTGGTTGCAGGTGCTGCTGGAACCCGCGGGAGCCGACGGCGAGGCCACCGGAACGATGCTGGTGACGATGCTGATCACCGGCCTCGTCGCGTCCGTGATCCTGCCGCCCGTGGTCGCGAGGACCGCGACGCACAGACGACTCGTACGCACGGCGGGCGTCGTCACCTCGCTCTGCTGTGTGCTGCTCGCTCTCGTGCCTGGGCTCGCGACGGGCTTCCTCGCTCTCGTCCCGCTCGGCCTGGTGTTGCTGCCTGCCTTGCCGGTGGTGCTCGAACTGGCCGAGCACGCCGATTACCGGGTGACCGCGTCCGCCGCTGGGCTCATCTGGCTTTCCGGCAACGCGGGCGGGGTCGTACTGGCTTTCGCCGCCGGAGCGCTGCACGAACGGCCAGGGGTGGTCTTCGCGGGGCTCGCCGTGGTCGCCGCGCTCGCGGTACCGGTTGCCTCGGCGATCGGGGCCACTGGCGGCTCGGCAACGGAACAGGTGAACGGAGCGCGAACATGACCGACGAGGTGTGCCTGTGGACGGCGGCCGAGCAGGCGGCGGCGATCCGCGAGCGGACCATCAGCGCGCGCGAGCTCGTGCGCGCCCACCTTGATCGCATCGAGCGGATCAACCCCTCGGTCAACGCGATCGTCACCGTGGTGGCCGAGCAGGCGATGGGCGCGGCGAAGGCCGCCGACGAGCGGACGGCACGCGGCGAGCACACCGGGCCGCTGCACGGGCTTCCGGTGGCCCACAAGGATCTGCACCTCACTGCTGGAATCCGCACGACGTTCGGCTCACCCGCGATGGCCGGTCACGTACCCGACACCGACGACCTCGTGGTGACGCGGCTGCGGCAAGCCGGTGCGATCACCATCGGCAAGACCAACACGCCGGAGTTCGGCGCGGGATCGCACACGTTCAACCCGGTATTCGGCATCACCCGCAACCCCTACGACCTGACCCGCACTGCGGGAGGCAGCAGCGGTGGCGCGGCCGCGGCACTCGCCTGTGGACTCCAGCCGGTCGCCGACGGAAGCGACATGGGTGGGTCGTTGCGCAATCCCGCCGCCTTCTGCAACGTCGTGGGACTGCGCCCTTCGCCGGGCAGGGTACCGAGCTGGCCCTCGGCGCTGCCGTGGTCGTCGCTGAGCGTGCAGGGACCGATGGCGAGAACCGTCACCGACGTCGCGCTGACCCTGTCAGTTCTGGCGGGGCCGGACGCACGCGATCCGGTGTCGCTGAGCGAAGCGGGCGCGGTGTTCGCACCGCCGCCGGAGCCGGAGGTGAGCGGCCTGAGGCTCGCCTGGTCGCCTGATCTCGGTGGCCTCGTCGACGTCGAGGACGAGATACTCGACGTGCTCGAACCACGCATCCGCCTCTTCGAGCGGCTCGGTTGCACCCTCAGTCGCGACTGCCCTGACTTCACCGGAGCGGATGAGGTGTTCCGGGTCCTTCGCGCATGGCGTTTTCACCACGTACACGGGAAACTGGTCGCCGAGCACCCCGAGCTGGTGAAGGAAACCCTGCGGGACAACGCGGCCTACGGCGGCACACTGTCCGGTTCGGACCTCGCGCGGGCGGAGGAGCGCAGAACCGGATTGTTCCACCGGATGCGGGAGTTCTTCACGCGCTACGACGCGTTGCTGCTGCCGGTGACCCAGGTGTTGCCGTTCCCGGTCGAATGGGAGTACCCGGATAAGGTCGCCGGTGCCGGTCAGCCGGATTACCTGTCCTGGATGAGATCCTGCTATTTCGTGTCCACTGTGGGCAATCCGGCGCTTTCGGTTCCCTCCGGTTTCTCGGCGAGCGGGCTGCCTGTGGGATTGCAGATCGTCGGCCCGCATCGCGGCGAGCTCACGGTACTGAGGGTGGGGCGGGCCTTTGAGGCGGAGACCGAATTCTGGCGCCACGCCCCACCCGTCGCATGACGGTTCAGCCGCCCGCTGTCTTCACGCGTGCCGAGAGCGGTCGTCGTGCGGTCACCGCGCTCGCGGCGACCAGCAGCGCGACACCGACGAGCGCAGCGCTGACCCACAGCGGCGACCGGTAGCCGAATCCGCTCGCGATCGCCCAGCCACCCGCCCACGGGCCGATGGCGGCACCGACGTTGAACGCCGCCGTGGCGAACGCGCCGCCGAGCCGGGGTGCCTCGGCCGCCGTGTACAGCACCCTCGCGATGAGCGTCGAGCCGACGGCGAACGACAGCGTTCCCTGTGCCAGGGTCAGCACCACAACGGCAACGAGCTGCCCTGCCAGCAACGCGAACAGCGCCCAGCCCGCGACGAGTGCCACCGCGCCGATCACGAGCAGCCGGGCCGGATGCCCGTCGGCGATCCTGCCACCGATGGTGACGCCCGCGAACGAACCGATCCCGAACAACGCGAGCAGCACGGGAATCCAGCCATGACCCAGTCCCGTGACGTCGGTGACGAGTGGCGCGAGATAGGTGAACGTGCAGAAGGTCGCGCCGTTGACCAGCGCCCCCAGCGTCAGTACGACAAGCAGCCTCGGCCTGCGCAGCGCCCGCAGCTCGGCGCGCGCGCCCTCGGACGGTTCCGGTTCATCTGTCACCGTCACCGAGCGCAGGACCGCGACCAGCGCGGGCAGCGAGATCAGCACGACAGCCCAGAACGCCGAACGCCAGCCCCACAGCTGACCGAGAACGGCACCAGCGGGCACACCCACGACGCAGGCCAGCGTGACCCCGCCCAGCAGAACGGCGGTGGCTTTGCCCTTCCGGGCCGGCGCGACGATGCTCGCCGCGGTCGCCAGAGCCACGGCGAGGAAACCGGCATTGGCGAGCGCGCCCGCGACCCTGGTCATGAGCAGTACCGCGAAGTCGGTGGTCAGCGCGCCGATGACGTGCACGGCAATGAACACCCCGAGGAAGATCAGCAGCGCGCGGCGGCGCGGCCAGCGCAGGCTCAGGATGGCCATCAGCGGCGCGCCGACGATCATTCCCACGGCGAAGGCCGACGTCAGTGATCCGGCGGCGGGGATGGACACCGCGAGATCGCGGGCGATGCCGGGGACCAGCCCCGACAGCATGAACTCCGAGGTGCCCTGTGCGAACACCGCGAGTCCCAGCAGGTACAGCGCGAACGGCATGACAAGACTCCGCAATCATCGAATAGGCGGGCGGCATCGGCCGCGCTCGACCGGCCACAAAGGGCGGTTCGGCGCGGCTTACCGCCGGGAGAAAACGGCATCGCGGCGGGATGGATCACGCGGCGATGGGGGAGAGCCCTTGCTTCGATGTGCCGATGGCGGGACCCGCCGCGATCGCCCTCACGGGCACGCGGTCAGGTTCGCGTCGTTGTCGCGGGCGCCACCGGTGCACACCGGTGGCTGGCGTCTGGACGCCTCGGGGCTGGACATGTGCCGGAGCCTAACGGCCCGGCGAGAAACCCGTCCACCCGATAACGCAGGCGTCGGCTGTCCGGATTCTGAACACCCGGCTGCCCGGGCTGGCACCTACCTTCGAGAGCAGGTGACCGGCGACCAAGGAGGCTCGACATGTCCAGGCTGCGGTTCGGGGTGTTCCTGGCTCCCTTCCACCCGGCGGGCGAGAACCCGACGCTCGCTTTGCAACGGGATCTCCGGCTCGTCAGCCACCTCGACGACCTGGGATACGACGAGGCGTGGATCGGTGAGCACCACTCGGCGGGCAGCGAGATCATCGCCTCACCGGAGATCTTCATCGCCGCGGCGGCCGAGCGCACGAAGCGGATCAAACTGGGAACGGGAGTCACCTCGGTCAGCTATCACAACCCGCTGTGGGTCGCGGACCGGATGGTGCTGCTCGATCACCTGACCAGGGGCCGCACCATGCTGGGTCTCGGGCCGGGTTCGCTGCCGACCGACTCGGCCATGATCGGGCTCGATCCGACCGACACACGAGAACTGCTGGACGTCAACCTCGACCTCATCATGCGGTTGCTCTCCGGTGAAACGGTCACCGAGCGGACCAAGACGCACAACCTGGTGGAAGCCCGGCTCCAGCTGCGGCCCTACACCGAGCCGTGTTTCGACATCGCGGTCGCCGCCGTCGCCTCGCCGACCGGGCCACGCCTGGCTGGCCGCCACGGCATCGGATTGCTCTCGATCGGCGCGACGCTGACCAAGGAGGGCTTCGACGCGCTGGCCCATCACTGGAACGTCGTCACAGAACGGGCGGCGCACTTCGGCAGGGAGGAACCCGATCGCTCGGGCTGGCGCCTCGTCGGGCTCATGCACGTCGCCGAGACGCGCGAACAGGCTTATCGCGATGTCGAGCACGGCATCGAGCAGTGGTTCCGCTACTTCCAGAAAGTCGCGGCCTTCCCGCAGATGGCCGTCGAAGGCGGCAACCTCAGGGAGATGATCGACTATGTCAACGAAGCCGGCATCGGCGCGATCGGGACACCCGAGGATGCCAGAGCGCAGGTGCAGCGGCTGCGGGAGCAGTCGGGCGGGTTCGGCGCCATGCTGATGCTCAGCCACGAGTGGGCCAACCCCGAGGCGACCCGCCGGTCGTACGAACTCATCGCCCAGCACGTGATGCCGCATTTCCAGGGTGGGCCCACGACGCACGCGGAATCGACGCTTCGCGCGAAACGCGACGCGTCGGATACCAGGGAAGGGCACGCGCAAGCCCAGGTCGCGGCCGTCGGCCACATGACGGACAAGTACGCGAAGGAGGTCGCCGACAGCCATTGAGACACCAGGCGCCCCCGCGCGAGTCCCCCGCCCAGGACGCCGAGATCTGCATTCAGGACACCGAGTTCGGCACTCGGGACGGCGAGATCCGCATTCACGGCGGCGGGCCGTTGTCACCACCACACCGCGACGCGGCCGAAACCACCTGCCTCCGAAACCATCGGTCACCGGAAGCGGGCTCCGGCTAGGCTGCGCGGTGGAGCACCGACCCGCGAAAGGCCGTTCACCTTGCCTACTGCGCCAGCCACACCCGAACACCCGGACCGGCCTGCTTGGCAGGTGAGCGAGCCGGCTTTTCCCGCCATCGACTACCGCTCGCGGTTGCACCGGTTGCGCGAGCTGGCCGAGCTGGACTCCGGCACCGCGCTGTACGTGGCCGATCTGACCAACATCCGGTACCTCTGCGGCTTCGCGGGAAGCGCCGGAGTGCTGCTGGTACGCGCGGAGTCGGCCGCGCTCGTGGCCGACGGCAGGTACGAGGAGCTGGCGAGGGAGACGACGGCCGAGGCCAGTGTCGAGGTGGTGCCGATAGTGGCTCGGCGAAGCGACGAGGCCATCGCGGGCGCGTTGCGGGGTATCACGCGGCTGCTGATCGACCCCCGGCAGCTCACCCTCGACCGCCACGACGAGCTGGCCAAAGCGTTGCCCGGGGTGGAACTCGGGAAGGCGCGCGGCCTGCCGGAGCGGCTGCGGCTGGTCAAGGACGATGCCGAGATCGCGAGAATCGGCGCGGCGGCGAGGATCGCGCAGGAGGCGTTCTTCGCCACCGCGCCGCTGCTGGCAGAGCGGCCGACCGAGCTGGAGTTCGCCTCGGAGCTGGAAACGCGGATGAAAAAGCTGGGAGCCGAGGGCATCGCGTTCCCCAGCATCGTCGCTTCGGGGGAGAACAGTTCCAAGCCGCACGCCCATCCCGGGGCACGGGTGATCGGCGAAGGGGAGCCGGTGATCGTCGACTTCGGGGCGCTCGTGGACGGCTACCACTCCGACATCACGCGCACCGTGTGGGTCGGCGAGCCCGCACCGAGGTTCCGGCCGATCATCGCCGCGGCCCACGATGCCTATACGAGCGGGGTCGGCGCCATCCGCGACGGGGTGACGCACGCGTCGATCGACAGGGCGTGCAGGGATGCCATGATCCGGCACGGGTTCACGGACCCGCCGCTGCATCCTTCCGGGCACAGCGTCGGTCTCGCCATTCACGAGCGGCCTTATCTCAGCGAGGACGCCGGGGAACCGGTGGGCACCGGCTACGTGGTGACCGTCGAACCCGGTGTCTACGTCCCCGGTGTCGGCGGCGCGAGGGTCGAGGACACGATCCTCGTCGGCGAGGACGGCCCTCGTGTCCTTTCCGCGGGCAAGCCCGCGCGGCCGGTGGAGGGAATCGGCGGGCTGCTCGCGCCGTGAGCGACGGTTACCCGGCGTCCGTGCCCGCCTGGTCGTGATCGGCCTTGGCCCTGTGCGCGGCTTCCCTCATTTCGATGAGGTCGGTCAGCCAGTCGCCCGTTTCGCGGGCGATGTCGCGCACGGCACCGGTCACGATGGTCGCGATGTTGCCCACGTGTGTCGCCGCCGATTCGGTCAGCACCTGCACCGTGTCCTTGCCGCTTTCGAACTGACCCACCATGTCGCCCGCCCTACGCCGCTTCGAGGTTCCGGTCGCCGTCGAGCGTAGTCGGCCGTCGTGTCGCCGCGCTGCCCCCGCCGGGCAGTGCCAGCGTGATGATCTTCTTGGCGACGGAGAACAGTTGCTTGTGCAGGGGTCCGGTGTTGTAGGGGAGTCCGTACTTCGCGCAGATCGCCTTGACCTCGCCCGCGATCTTCGGGTACCGGCGGGCGGGGATGTCGGGGAAGAGGTGGTGCTCGATCTGATGGGACAGATTGCCGGACAGGATGTGGAAGAGCGGGCCGCCGGTGATGTTGGCCGAGCCGAGAATCTGCCGCAGGTACCACTGACCTCTGGTCTCGTTTTCCGTTTCGGCTTCGGAGAAGCTCTCCACGTCCGCGGGAAAGTGGCCGCAGAAGATAATGGCGAAGGCCCACAGGTTACGCGCGACGTTCGCCGAGGCGTTGCCGAGCAGCGTCAGTGGGGCCAGCGGGCCGGTCAGCAGCGGGAACACCACGTAGTCCTTGCCGACCTGGCGTGCGGCTTTGCGCAGCATCCTCGCCCGGACCTCGGTGAACTCCGACCACTTGCGCTCGCCCTTGACGATCCGGTCGAACTCCAGGTCGTGCAGCATGACGCCCCACTGGAAGACGAACGCGAGCACGGCGGCGTAGAGCGGATTGCCCAGGTAGTACGGATGCCACGGTTGCGCGGGGTCGATACGCAGGATGCCGTAGCCGACGTCGCGGTCCTTGTCGACGATGTTGGTGTAGGTGTGGTGGATGTAGTTGTGGGAGTGCCGCCAGTTCTCCGATGGCGCGACGGTGTCCCACTCGAAGCGCTGGGAACTCAGCGCGGGGTCCTTGGTCCAGTCGTACTGGCCGTGCATGACGTTGTGGCCGATCTCCATGTTGTCGAGGATTTTCGACAGCGACAGCGCGGTGACACCGGCCAGCCAGGCCGGAGGGAGGAATCCGGCGAACAGTAGCGCTCTTCCGGCGACTTCGAGGCCGCGCTGGGCCTTGATGACCCTGGTGATGTAGTCGACGTCTTCCTTGCCGAGGTCGGCGAGGACGCGCAGGCGCAGCGCGTCCAGTTCCTTGCCGAATTCCTCGACCTGGCCGGGGGTGAGCCGGTCCTGTAGTCCGGTCATGGCAACTCCTGGAAGTCGGTTCTAGCAGTCGATTTCGACGTCGCCGAGTGGAACGGAGACGCAGAGCTGGATGTCCTCGTCGGTTTCGGAACAGGTGCCGCCCGTTTTCACATTGCGCACCGTTCCCCGGGTTTTCCTTTGTGTGCAGGAATAACAGATGCCCATGCGGCAGCCGTGGTCGAGCGAGAGCCCGGCCGCCTCAGCCTGGTCGAGCAATGGGAGACCGGAGTTGCCGACCTCGGTGCCCGTTCTGGCGAACCGCACCCGGCCGTCCACAGTGGTCTCTTCGGCGGGGAGGACCGGAGTCGCGGCGGTGAACTGTTCGGTGTGCAGCTGTTCACTCAAGCCATCGGCGGCGTAGATCTCACCGACCGCTGCCATGAGCGGCGGCGGGCCGCAGACGTAGGCGGCCGCCTCCCGGTACCACGGCGCGGCGAAAGCGAGATGTTCCCTCGTGCAGTGCCCTCGCAGGTCACCGCCCGTTGTCCTGGGATACCCGCGCAGGAAGCGGACGCCGCGGCGCCGAGCGAGCGCAGTCAGTTCGGCGAGGCCGGGGATGTCCCCTGGGCCGTTCGCGTAGTGCACAAAGGCGATCTCGCCTTCGTGTTCCTCGTCGGCGAGTGTGCGCAGCATCGCGAGCACCGGCGTGATCCCGCTGCCCCCGCTGACGAGCAGCAGCTTTCGTGGCCGGTTGCTCGGCAGTGTGAAATTCCCTTCCGCCGGGGAAAGGCCCACGACGACACCGGGTTTCGCGGTGCGGAAGAGGTGGCCGGAGACGAGCCCGTCCCGGTGTGCTTTGACGGTGAGTTCGAACGTGCCATCACGGTGCTGCGACGTGCAGGGGGAGTAGCACCGGGTTCGCCGGACCCCGTCGATGTCGACGGAGAGCCGCACGTACTGGCCCGCGGTGAATCCTTGCCATGCGGCGCTGGGTCTCAGTTCGATGGTGACGGTGTCGGCGGTCTGCCTGCGCGCCCTGGTGACGATGCCCCTGATCTCGTCGCGCACCAGCATGGGATTGAGCAGTTCGAGGTAGCGGTCGGCGCCGTGCGGGGTGAGCAGGGCGCCGGCGAGCGCCGTGAGCTTGCCCATCGGAAACCTTCCGTCAGTGAACGACTGTGCACTCAATAATGGGAGTCGTCGACGCGGTGCGCAAGGTGAAGTGGACTACATCGTGGACGTGCGTACGCTGAGCTGGTGACCGAACCCGCGACGCGCAACGAGCGCAAGGAACGAACCCGGCGCGCGCTGCTCGACACCGCACTGGAATTGCTCACCGACCGGGGTTTCGCCGGGCTGAGCCTGCGCGAGGTGACGAAAGGCGCGGGCATCGTGCCGACGGCGTTCTATCGCCACTTCGCGTCGATGGACGACCTCGGTATCGCGCTGGTCGAGGAGTCGGCGCGTACGTTGCACGAGACCCTGCGGGCCGCCCGCCGCGCGCACGCGGCCTCCGATGGCGATGTGATTCCGGTGGCCGTGCGCACGCTGACCGAGCACGTCCGCGCGCACGAGGCGCATTTTCGTTTCCTGGCGCGGCAACGCTATGGCGGTACGGATGAGGTGACGCGGGCGATCAGCGTCGAACTGCGGTTGTTCGCCAGCGGGCTCGCCGTCGATCTCGCCAGGTACGACTACCTCAGGGACTGGAGCAACGACGATCTGCACATGCTGGCCGAGCTCGTCGTGACGGTCATGCTCGGCACCGTGCTCGACCTGCTCGACGTGCGGGGCGACGGCGAAGCGGAGGCACGCGTGGCCGCGACCGCCGAGAAGCGGCTACGGCTGATCGGACTCGGCGTGCCGCAATGGCGCAGCACCGAGACCTGACGGCTCAGAGTTGGATACCCCGGCTCAGCGCGCCGTCGGCGAGCAGGTTGGTGCCGGTGATGAACGAGGCTAGTGGGCTGGCGAGCATCGTGATGGCGTAGGCGATTTCCCTCGGCCGCGCCATGCGTCCCGTCGGGTTGAGCGCGAGCGCTTCCCGGTACAGCTCGGGATTGTCGTGCTCGATCCGGTTCCACACGCCGCCGGGGAAGAACGTGTTGCCCGGTGAAACGCTGTTGGCGCGGATGCCCTTTCCCGCGAGCTGGTGGGCCAGGCTGTGCGTGTAGTGCACGATCGCGGCCTTCATTGGCCCATACGCGGGCGCGGCGAAGTCGGTTTCCCTTCCCGACACGCTCGACACGGCGATGACCGAGGGGGATTCGCTGCGTTCCAGGTGCGGCATCGCGGCTTCGACCAGCCGCACCGTGTGCATCAGGTCGACCTGGAAGCTCGTCTGCCAATGCTGTTCGGCCGGGCCGATGGCCAGTGCGCTGACGTTGGCGACGACGATGTCGATGCCGCCGAGTTCGTCGGCGGAGCGTTCGACCCAGCCGGTCAGGTCGTCACGGTCGGCGACGTCCACCGCCGCTCCCAGTACTCGTCCCTTGTGCCGGGCCAGTTCGTCGACGGTGTCGCGCACGTCCGAATCGGTCCTCGCGCAGAACGCGACCGAGACTCCCTCTTCGGCGAGCATGTCGACGGTGGCCTTGCCGATTCCCTTCGTGCCGCCCGTGACAAGGGCGCGAAGTCCCTCAAGCTGGAGATCCATGATCGTGGCTCCTCAAATTCTCGCTTGCTCGCGAAGGTAACGGTGCATGCCTCCGTAGGCTCTGCCCTTGGGCAAGAGGCGTTTGGCGACCTTGGTGACGGCGCTGTAGTTCGCGTCGACCACATTGGCCAGTGGGGCTTCGCTGATCTGGGTGAGCAGTTGGTAGGCGTCGAGCCGGTCCAGGCCGTAGAGCTCCCGCAGCCACTCGATCATGCCGACCTGGCTGGCTCGCCAGGCGTCTTCGAGTGGCCGGGCGGACGCGACGACGACGTAGTGCTCGTCCTGCTCGATCCGGGGCCACAGCGGGGCCTTTCCCTTGATCAGTTCGACGATGAGGGTCACGTTCATCGCACCTTCGACGGCGGTGCCGCACGCCTCGCCCTCACCCTGGCGGTAATGACCGTCGCCGACGGAGAACAACGCGCCCTCGACGTTCACACCGAGGTAGCAGGTGGCGCCCGCACGCATCTCCGGTGTGTCCATGTTGCCGCCGAACATGTCGGGCACGAGCGAGGTGCGTACTTCTCTTCCCGCGGGCGCGACCCCGACGGTGCCCAGCATCGGTTCGAGGGGAAGGTCCAGCCGCAGTTCGCCACGGAGCGCCTCGAACACGACGACGTCCTTTTCCCTGTCGACCTGGTAGATCCAGGTGAGGTCGGGTAGCGGGTCGTGCAGCAGCGCGGTGCGCTCGGTGGTGCTGAGTCCGCCGAAGAAGGGGATGGTCGCCGAGGCGCCCCAGTCCCTGGCGGGTTCCAGATCGACGAAGTGGATCGCGAGCGTGTCGCCGGGTTCGGCGCCTTCGACGTAGAACGGTCCGGTTTGCGGGTTGACCTCGCGCATGTCCAGTGTTTCGCCTGGCCGGTCGTCGGGGCTGCGCAGTCGCCCGCTGAACGCGTCCTCGGTCCACAAGCGCATCAGGGTTCCCGGTTTGATCCTGAGGATCGGGTCTGCGCCACCGAAAGTCCAGGTGTACTGCTCTTTCGTCGGCGCGAACTCGATGACGTCCATCCGTGTCTCCTCACCGTGGCCGGTTGGGTTGATCGTCCCCCGCCCGCCGGGTGCTGACAACCGTTGGCCATTCGCCGCCGCGGTTTCCGCGGGTATCGAACGGGTATCGTGCGCTCAGCGCAGCCGATCAGGAAGAGAGTGACCCAGCGGATGGCCTTGATCTTGCACGTCGCGGGAACCGGTGAGCGGCTGACGGTGAAACCTGATCGGCTCGTCGTCGCCGGATACACCGCGAGGGACGAGGCGGCGGTGGCCGCGCACATCGCGGAACTGGCCGAGATCGGTGTTCCCGCGCCGCCGAGTGTTCCCGCCTTCTACGACCTCGATCCGGCGTTGCTGACCACCGAAGCGGTCGTGGAGGTCAGCGGCGCCAAGACCTCGGGTGAGGTCGAGCCGGTCGTCATCCGGCACCACGGCAGGTTCTTTCTGGCCGTGGGTTCCGACCACACCGACAGGGAGCTGGAGAGAACCGGTGTCGCCGAGTCCAAAGCGGCCTGCCCGAAACCCATCGGCGCCACGGTAGCCGAGATCGGATCGGAACGATCCGGTTTGTCCACACTGGACTGGGATGTGGTCCTCGCCGAATCCGGCGTTGACGGGGCGGAGTATCAGAAGGGCGGTGTTTCCACGCTGCGACATCCCTCGGAGTTGCTGGAGCGCATGACCGCGACGCTCGGCGAGGTGACCGGCGACCTGGTGCTGTTCTGCGGCACGCTGGCGTTGCTCGGTGGCCGGTTCGTGCACGGCAGGTCGTGGCGTATCCGCCTCGACCTGCCAGGAGGCACGATCCTGTCGCACGCGTACGAAACCGGGCCGCGCGGCAGGTGAACGGGGCTCAGGCTTCGGTGTTCCACGGCAGCCGGACCTGGAACCGGGTGTCGCCGGGCTCGGAGGTCATCCGCAGGTCGCCGTGGTGTTTGCTGACCACGATCCGCCACGAGATGTCCAGCCCGAGGCCGGTGCCCTCGCCGACGGGTTTGGTGGTGAAGAACGGATCGAAGATGCGGGTGCGGATCTCCTCGGCGATGCCAGGACCGGTGTCGCCGATCTCGACGAGCAGCCGGTCGCCGTCGGCGGCGGTACGCACGGTCAGGGTTCCCTCGCCGCCCATGGCGCCGACCGCGTTGTCGATGAGGTTGGTCCACACCTGGTTGAGTTCGGCGGCGTAGACGGGCACCGGCGGCAGCGTCCGGTCGTAGTCCTTGACGACGGTGATGCCGGTGCCGATTTTGCCTGCCAGCATCGTGAGCGTGCTGTCGAGCAGTTCGTGCACGTCGACGACGCGGTTGGGGGCGCGGTCGAGCTGGGAGTACTGCTTGGCGGCGCCGACGAGAGTCGAGACGCGGGTGGTCGAATCCTCGATCTCGGTCATGAGCTGTTCGGTCTCGATCGCGTAGTTGAGCCAGCGAATCGCGCCTTCCAGCGTCGAGCCGCTCGCGGGGGCGCCGGCCGCTTCGATGGTGGTGGCGACCCTGTCCAGCCAGTGCGGGTCCAGTCCCGCGGCCACGAAGGTCGGCGCGATGTCCCAGCTCGACCCGATGCCTCGTTCTTCGAGCCAGTCGGCGACGGCGTCTTCCTTGTCACCGGCCTCGATGGGGCTGAGCACGGGAGCTTTCGCGGCGTGTTCGACGGCGTCCTCCTGCAGCCGGATGAGCGCTTCGAGGGTGGCCCTGTCGTAGGGGCCCTGCGCGATGAGCCGCAGCTTCTGCCGCATGGCGGTGATGCGTTCGCGCAGTGCTCCCGTCGCCCGTACCGCGGCCGCGGCGGGGTTGTTCAGTTCGTGGGTCAGTCCGGCCGACAGCGATCCGAGTGCCAGCAGCCGTTCGCGTTGCGCGACGGCGGTGTGCATGTTGCGCATGCCGAAGAACAATCCTTCGAGCATGTGCGTTGCCATGGGGAACCATTCCCACATGAACGTGGCGAGCTTGCCTGCCTCCAGCACGTAGAACCGTGAGGGCGCGGTGACGGTGAGGGTGCTGTTGTAGACCTGGGGAACGCGGTCGCCGAGGTGGGCCTGGAAGGCGCCGGCGTAGACGCCGGGCCGGTCGGCGCGCTGGGTCTCGACGTCGGTGTCACCGACGCGCCTTGACAGGGTCACCGCTCCCTCGACGAGCACGTAGAAGCAGCGGGCGGGTTCACCTTCGGTGTAGAGGACGCCGGGTTCGACGGCGATGACCTCGCCGTCGGTGCACAGCCGGCCGAGCTGCTCGTCGCTGAGTTTCTCGAACAGGAACAGGGTGCGGAGTTCCGCCGGGTCGCAGACAGCCACGGTTACCGCCTTTCCAGGTAGCGGTGGACGAGCGCGACGGCCATGGCGCCGTCGCCGACGGCCGAGGCGACCCGTTTCATGGAGTCGGCTCTCGCGTCACCGGCGACGAACACGCCGGGGAGGCTCGTTTCCAGGTGGTAGGGATCGCGGTCGAGGTCCCAGCCCGCCGGTCGGCTGCCGTCGGCGGCGAGATCAGGTCCCGCGAGCACGAATCCGGCCGCGTCGCGGGCCACGACCCCGTCGAGCCAGTCGGTGCGCGGGGTGGCGCCGATGAAGACGAACAGCCATGACGAGTCGACGGCGCGCACGGTGCCGCTCGGGGTGTGCCTGAGTTCCAGTTGTTCCAGGTGCCCGTTGCCGTGGGCGGCGGCGACCTCGGTGCACGGCAGCACCTCGATGTTGGCTGTGCGGGAGATTTGCTCGCTGAGGTAGTGCGACATCGAATCGGTCAGCGAGGGTCCGCGCAGCAGCATCGTCACCGAACGGGCCGTGCGCGCGAAGTACACGGCGGCCTGTCCCGCGGAGTTGGCTCCGCCGACGACGTAGACGTCCTGGTCGGCGCAGTCGGCGGCCTCGGTCAGCGCCGAACCGTAGAACACGCCCCTGCTGGTGAGTTCACCGAGCCCGGGAGCACCGAGCTGCCGGTAGGACACCCCGGTGGCGAGGATGATCGCGTGGGCGTGCAGTTCGCTGCCGTCGCTGAATCGCACGGCCCGTGCCGAGCCCTTCGCGCTCAGGCCGACGGCTTCGCGGGTGGTGAGCAGTTCGGCGCCGAACCTGCTCGCCTGCCTGCGGGCGCGGTCGGTGAGCTGGGATCCGGAAACGCCGTCGGGGAAGCCGAGGTAGTTCTCGATGCGGGAGCTCTGCCCGGCCTGCCCGCCCGTCGCGGTGCGTTCGACGAGTACGGTCCGCAGTCCTTCCGACGCCGCGTACACAGCGGCCCCGAGCCCCGCCGGTCCGCCGCCGATGACGATGAGGTCGTAGAAGTCGGTGGACGGCGTTGTCGGCAGGCCGACCCTTGCGGCGAGTTCGGCATCGGTGGGCGCGACGAGTGTTTCCCCGCCGGGAGTGACGATCACCGGCAGGGTGAGGCCGTCGGTTCCCGCCGCGTCGAGCAGGCGCCGTCCCTCCGGCTCGTCGGCCAGACACCAGCGGTAGGACACCTGGTTGCGGGCGAGGAAGTCGCGTACCTCGTGGGAGCGGGCCGACCAGCGGTGCCCGACGATGCGAGTCTCGGTGATGGGGCTGCGATCGGACCCGCGCCAGGCCTCAAGCAGGCCGTCCACGACGGGGTAGAGCTTCTCCTCGGGTGGGTCCCACGGTTTGAGCAGGTAATGGTCGAGGTCCACGAGGTTGATGGCGTCGATGGCGGCGCCGGTGTCGGCGTAGGCGGTGAGCAGCACCCGCCGTGCCGAGGGAAAGACGTCCATGGCCTGTTCGAGGAATTCCACGCCGGTCATGTCCGGCATCCGGTAGTCGGCCAGCAGCACCGCGACCTGCTCGCCACGCAGGGTCAGTTCGCGGAGTGCGTCGAGGGCCTGCGCCGCGGATTCGGCACGGACGATGCGGTTGTCCTGCCCGTAGCGGCGGCGCAGGTCGCGGGCCACGGCCCTGGAGATGCCGGGATCGTCGTCGACCGTGAGGATCACGGGTCTCGTCCTGGCGAGTGTTTCGGTCACGGCGTCGAGTATGCCCGTGGCGGCCTGACGCGGCGTGGGCCGAAAGACCGTTCCGGGGCCTCGCGGCGGCGAATAGTTCGGCAGTTCAGGTGACGCGGCAACGCGCACACCGGCGCGAACGCTTTTATTCTTTTTCCATGTCCACAGAGGAAGAGGCATCCGCTCTGCTCAACGGGACCCGGGTCGCGCTCGGCGCGCGCGGGCGGGCCGTGGACGGCGAGCACGAGCGAAGGAGGCGGCTCGGGGTCTTCAAATGGCTGTTCTGGGTCATTCTCGGGTTCGTCGGCGGCTACTTCGCCGTGTATTTCCTTTCCCTTTTCGGGATCGCCGATTTCGGTTTCGACCAGGCGGCCGAACTGTTCAACGTGATCACGATCGCCATCGCGATCATCGCGTTCAGCCTCGCCTTCTACAGCCTGTACGCCAGCACCTCCGAGACCGGCACCGCCGACACCGTGCCATCGCCCGAGGCCGCTGTCGCCGCCGTGCAGGAGGAAGAGCTGGTGCGCCGCCTTGCCTCGATCGAGCGGAAACTCGACGCGCTCGGCAAGGCAGGCGTGCCGAGCGCGCGTGAGCCTCGCTGAACCGCCCGGCGCGGGCGGCTCAGCGCTGAACCCACGCGGCTCAGGCGATGTCCCTTCTGCGGAAGAGCCAGGCACCGAGCACGGCGAACCCGATGAGGTAGGCCGCGATCACGAGGGTGGCCTGTGGTGCGGCGGTGAGCGCATCGACGCCCGGGGTGCCCGGCGGTGCGCCCAGTGCGGCGACCAGCGAGCCCGCGTTCGGGCCCGGCAGGCCGAGTTGCAGGTCGGCGACCCAATCCAGCAGGGGAGCCGCCACGACGGCGAGCAGATTCTGCACCGCCAGCAGCCACACCAGACCGAGACCGATCGGCAGCGCGACCCCTCGGAACCCGATGGCCAGTACGACGCCGAGCATGGCCCACATGGTGGTGATCAGCCAGCCACCACCCGCACCGAGCAGGATCGCCGACACCGACGGCCAGTCCAGCGGCTGATCCTTGAGCACGCCGACGAGCGCACTGGCAGCGGCGCCCGCAGCGAGCAGCGTCCCGAGCAGCACGAGCGTCCCGAGCACCAGCACGGCCATCTTGGCCCCGAGTACCGTGAGCCTGCTCGGTCCCTGCGCGAGAACCGTTTTCCAGCTTTCCCAGTTGTATTCGCTTCCGGCGACGAGAACACCGAAGATCACCGCCAGCGCGCCGACGAACAGCGGGGTGCCCGCGATGACGTTGCCGACGAACGCGGGTGGCAGCAGGGCCCCGATACCCCTTCCGTTGGTGACTCCCTCCGGGGTGTCGGCAAGCCCGAGGTAGGGGATGAGGTAGGCGAACGTGAGCGTGAGCAACACCGCGACGGCGAGCAGAAGCCAGTGAGCGGGCCGCTTTCGCTGCTTGGTCAGCTCGGCCCTGATGTTGGTGACGAGGTCAGTGCGCATGGGAGTCACCCCTGCCTCCGGTGAGTTCGAGGAACGTGCGTTCGAGGTCCGGTTCGCAACGGTGCAGCTCCCGCACCGCGAGTCCGGCGTGGACCAGTTCGGCGTTGATGCGCGGCACCATGTCGTCGGTGGTGTCGAGGTAGAGCGCGTCGCCGTGCTCGGTGACCCGGTCGGCGCCGATCATGGCCGAGACGCGTTCGCGCGCCGCGGGAAGCGGATCGGCGATCACGCGCAGTCCCGCCGAGGACAGGTCGGCCACGGAGAGCTGGGCGACGAGCCTGCCTTCCGAGATCATGCCGACGCGGTCGCAGATCTGCTGGACCTCACCGAGCAGGTGACTGGACAGCAGCACGGTGCGGCCGTCGTCGGCGAGCCGCCTGATCGTGGCGCGGATGTCGGCCATCCCGGCCGGATCGAGGCCGTTGGTCGGTTCGTCGAGGATGAGCAGCGCCGGGTCCTTGAGCAACGCGGCGGCGAGCCCCAGCCGTTGCTTCATGCCGAGCGAGTAGGTGCCGTAGCGGTCGCCCGCCCTGTCGGCGAGATCCACGATGCGCAACACGGTGGCGACCCTGCGCGGGCCCGCACCGGCGTGCGCCGCGAGGACCCGCAGGTTGTCGTGCCCGGAAAGGTAGGGGTAGAAGGCGGGGCCTTCGATGAGCGCGCCGACGCGATCGAGGTAGTGGGGACCTGGCGAGGCGCCGAACAGCCGGATGGTGCCCGACGTCGGCCTGATGAGGCCGAGCAGCATCCGCAGTGTGGTCGTCTTGCCCGCTCCGTTGGGGCCGAGAAAGCCGTACACCTCACCGGTGCGGACGGTGAGATCGAGGCCGGTCACCGCGGCGAGGTGACCGTAGCGTTTGGTCAGTGCGGTGGTTTCGACGGGACTGGTCATGGTCGCGGCTTTCGTTCGCTGGTGAAGGTGGTTCCATGGTTGGCCTTCCGGAAGGGCGCGTCGTCGGCCCGTGAGCGTGTCGTGCCGCTACGTCGGCGTGCGTAGCCGCGAACGTTTTCTGTCTCCGTGCTTCGGCAGGATGACCCACGAAAGGCTCACACCTGCGGTAATGGCACGTCGTGACCCGGCGCGCGAGGGGTCACGCGCCTAGCCTGCGAGCACATTCATGTATCGGCACGGAAACGTTCATCGGGGTGCGAGGTAAGAGTGCGGACTTCCCGGAAATTGCCCCTGCTGGCTGTGGTGGCGCTGGCGCTGCTGTGGCTGATCCTGTCCGGCAGGGAAGACGAAGGTCAGGACACGCGCGTGTCGGAAGGGCGGGCGGGGGAGCAGGGCGCGCAGAAGGAAACCCCCGAGCCCGCACAGCGCCCCGGGCGTCCGATCGGTGATGGATCCACCTCGGACACCGGTGCTCAGCCCGGCCGCATGGAGGTGAGCAAACTGGCTCCCGGCCAGCGGCCACCGCAGTTCGTCGTGTTTTCGTGGGACGGCGCGGGGGAGGACGATCAGGCGCTGTTCTCGCATTTCCGCGAGGTCGCCAAGGAAACCGACGCGAACATGACGTTTTTCCTGAGCGGGATCTACCTGCTTCCGGAGTCCGAACGCGACCGTTATCGCCCTCCCGGCAAACCTGTCGGTGCCTCCGACATCGGCTACCTCGGTGAAGCCGAGATCCGCGCGACGCTCGAACAGCTTCGGGGCGCGTGGCTGGAAGGGCACGAGATCGGAACCCATTTCAACGGGCACTTCTGTGGCCCCAGCGGTGGTTCCTCATGGTCGGAACAGGACTGGATCAGCGAAACCGAGCAGGCCCGCGAACTGGTACAGACCTGGCGGACCACGACCGGATTCACCGACATCCCGCCGCTTCCCTTCGACTATTCGAAGGAACTCATCGGTGGGAGGGCGCCCTGTTTGGAGGGACAGCAGGCACTGCTGAGGGCGGCACCGAAGCTCGGCTTCCGTTACGACGCCAGCTCCCCGGGCGGGCACCAGATGTGGCCGCAGAAGGTCAACGGGATCTGGGATCTTCCGCTGCAGCAGCTTCCCTTTCCCGGCAACTCCTTCGAGGTCCTTTCGATGGACTACAACATCATGTACAACCAGTCGCAGACGACGACCGGCAGCAAGGCCAAGCACGCCACCTGGGAAGACCAGGCCTACGAGACGTTCATGGGCGGCTTCAGCAGGGCTTACCAGGGCAACAGGGCGCCGTTGTTCATCGGCAATCACTTCGAGTCGTGGAACGGCGGCATCTACATGAAGGCTGTCGAGCGCACGATGCGCTCGGTGTGCACCAAACCCGAAGTCCGCTGCGTGAGCTTCCGCGACCTGGTCGACTGGCTCGACGCGCAGGATCCCGCTGTGCTGGCCAAGCTGTCCGAGCTGCAGGTCGGCGCGAAACCCGACTGGGCGAGCTATCTCGCGGGGCCCCAGGACAAGCCGACGCCCTCAACGCCGCCCAAGGGACCGGAAACGGCCAAGGCCGGTGTTCCCCGCCGCAGGGCACGCAGGCTCGGTGACCGCGCACTGTGGGTGCCGCGCCCCGCGCGAGGCAACTAGGACCGGGAGTGTGCCGGGGGCGCTGACCGCTCCCGGCACACTCCGATCACTCGAAGCGGGCGGGGTCTCCGGCGCCCCTGCGCACGATTTCCGGTTCTCCTGAGGAGAAGTCGACGACGGTGGTGGGTTCGGTACCGCAGTCACCGGAGTCGATCACCGCGTCGAGTACGTGGTCGAGTTCTTCCTTGATCTCCCAGCCCTGGGTCAGCGGTTCGGCCTCGCCGGGCAGCAGCAGCGTGCTGGACAGCAGCGGTTCGCCGAGTTCGGCCAGCAGCGCCTGGGTGGTGACGTGGGCGGGGATGCGCACGCCGACCGTTTTCTTCTTGGGGTGCAGCAACCTTCGCGGCACTTCCTTGGTGGCGGGCAGGATGAAGGTGTAGCTGCCGGGGGTGGCCGCCTTGATGGCCCTGAACACGTTGTTGTCGATGTGGACGAGCTGACCGAGCTGGGCGAAATCGCGGCAGACAAGGGTGAAGTGGTGCCGCGCGTCGAGATGCCTGATGGTGGTGATCCGTTCGACGCCGTCCTGGTTGCCGGCCCGGCAACCGAGCGCGAAGCACGAGTCGGTGGGATAGGCGATGAGTCCATTGTCGCGGATGATCTCGGCAACCTGCTTGATCGCCCTTGGTTGCGGGTTGTCGGGGTGCACGTCGAAGTACTTCGCCATCCGTGCAGCATAGGGTGATCGGCTCACGCCGACGATCGGGGAAGCCGATCAGCCCTCGCGCTGCCCGGTCTCGGAGGACCTACCCCGAGTGAGATGGGACACCGGCGATGAAGCGATGAGTCGCGGCGCCGGGCGCCGTATATCCCGGTGTTCACATCGATCACCAGGAGGTCACCGAATGTCTCGACTGCTCGCCTACGAATTCCTGTCACTGGACGGCCACTTCGAGGGTCCTGAGGGACACGAGATGGATTTCGTCACCCAGCGGTTCAGCAGGGGGATCGAAGAAGACCTCGCCGCACAGTACGGCGAGGTCAGCGCTTTCGTCATGGGCCGCACGACATTCGATTCGCTCGCCGGGTACTGGCCTACCGCCGCCGCGGCGGAAGAGTACTTGGTCGACTACATGAACGCGATGCCGAAACTGGTCGTGTCGAACACGACGGACGTGTCCGCGTGGCCCAATTCCGAACATCTCGGCCCGGACTGGATGTCCGCGCTGGCCGAACGCAAGAAGACGGACACCGCCGACCTGATGATCATCGGCTCGGCCTCGGTGGTGCGGGAGTTGACGGCGCGTCGCCTGATCGACGAGTACCGCATCCTGCTCTTTCCCCACGTGCTCGGTGCCGGACGTCCGTTGTTCGCCGCAGGCAAGGAGGGCGGGGCGGGCATCGAACTCACCCTCACCGATCTCCGCAGGCACGATCACGGCGTCCTTGAGCTGCGCTACCAGCCCACCGGCGGCCCCGATTCGGCAGCGGAGCCGCCACGGCTCAGTTGACGGCGGGGCCGGTCTCGGTGAGCACACCCTCCTTGAGCGCGACCCTGCGGTCGGCGATGCGGTGCACCTGGGCGTCGTGGGTCGCCACGATCACCGCGGCCCCCTCGTCCGCGCAGCGGCGCAGCAACGCGAGCACGGCGGGCGTGGTCCCGGCGTCCAGGTGCGCGGTCGGCTCGTCGGTGAGCAGCACCGTCGGCCGCGCGGCGACCGCCCTGGCCAGCGCGGCCCGCTGCTGCTGTCCGAAAGAGACCTCAAGCGGGTAGCGGTCACCGAGCTGATCGATGCGCAGTTCCGCGAGCAGCGCGTTGACCCTGGCGGTCACGGCTGTCACGTCGACGGACCGCGCGCCACTGCGCAGCCGCAGCGGCAGCGCCACGTTCTCGGCGATGGTCAGCTCGGTGGCCAATCCCAGTGCCTGCGGCAGGACCGCGCACGTCGTCCATGGGGTGTCCGCGCCGATCGGCACACCGTCGAACAGCACGGTCCCCGAATCGGGCGCGTCGAAGCCACACAACAGAGCCAGCAGCGAACTCTTGCCCGATCCCGACCGGCCGGACACCGTCACCAGTTCGCCGCCGCTGACGCTGAGTTCGAGCCCGCGCAGCACATCGACGTCCCCGCCGGGGTGCGGGAAGCTGCGATGCAGCCCGGTCACCCGCAACGCGGCGGCGGGCCCGCCGGTCTCAGTACCGGTCGCGGTCATGTTCCCGCACTCCTTCCAGCCGCCCGTCCCGAAGCAGCGCCACCCTGGAGGCCAGTTCGATGAGCCGCTCGTCGTGTGAGGTCGCCAGCACGGCGAAGTCCTGGCCGACCAGGTAGCGCACGGTGTCCAGCACGAGATCCGCCGAGGCTTCGTCGAGTTGCGAGGTCGGTTCGTCGGCCAGGATCACCGCGCACTGGCGGGCAAGTGCGCAGCCGAACGCGAGCCGTTGTTGCTGGCCTCCCGACAATGCCGATACCCGCCACGACCCGGTGCCGTCGAGACCGAGCCTGCCGAGGATGTCCCCGGGTTCGCAGCGGTGACCGGCCGATTGGGCGGCGGCCCGCAGGTTGTCGGCCACGTCGAGGTGCTCGAACAGGTTGTCGGCCGGATTCTGGAAGACCAGGCCGAGCTGGTCGCGGCGCAGCGCTCTGCGCTGCCGATGGTTGAGCGTCCCCACATCGGTACTGGCGAAGGTGATACCGCCGCGGGCAGGCCGTTCGAAGAGCCCGAGCACCCGCAGCAGGGTCGACTTCCCCGAACCGGAGGGGCCCGCCAGCACGGTCAGCCCCGTGCGCGGGATGTCGAGCGTGATGTCGTGCACGCCGGTCACGGTTCCCGCCGGGGTGCTGTAGTCGACGCCGACGCCGTCGAGCCGATAGATCGGTGGTGGTTCAAGCACGAAGCAGCTCCGCGGTTCTGGCGGTGCGCACCGAGCGCACCGCGATCCAGCCCGCCAGCGCGACGATCAGCGCACCGGCCACGATCACCGAGGCCACGAATGGCGTCAGGTTGGGAAGTTCGGAGCGGGGCGCGAGCCAGCGCGCGGGATCGAATCTGCGCACGGAGACTCCGGCGACGGTCACGCCGCAGATGACTCCGGTGACCACGGCGAGCCCGGCGAGCGCGCCCAGTTCGATGAGGTGACTGCCCAGCAGCGCGCGGGGCCGCATACCCATCCGCACCACCAGCGCGCCGGCGAGCGCGTTCTGCCTTCGCCGCGTCTCGACGGCCACCAGCAACGCCAGCACAGCCACGACGCCGAGCACGGCACCGAGCACGGTGACGAACGAGAACGTCCAGCCCACGACATAGAAGGGCAGCGCGTCGAGCGCGGTGTCGACGCCGATCCCGTTGGCGTGGCTGAGACCGGCGTGATTGAACGCCTCCGTCAGTGCCGGCAGCGGCGAGGCCGACAGCACCAGCCATTCCGGGATGGCATTGAGCTGTTCCGGCGTGAGTGCCTGCCGGGAAATGACGTAGCCGGGCTGGGCGCCGATGAGCGGGAACACGTCGAGATCGGTGACCGCCATGGCGTCGGGAAGTCCCGGCAGCGCGGCGCTTTGCGTCTCGGTGTGCCCGACCCTGAGCGCCGGGATCGTGCCGGCCGAGGCGCCGTCGAGCCTGCTGAGCAGACCACGCAGCTCCTCGCGGTCGATGGCGGACGCTGTGGCTTCGCTCGCCGCGTTCTCGAACGTCGCGGGATCCACGACGAGCACGACGCTTCCCGTACCGGTGAGTTTGCCCGCGATCGTGCTGGTGTCGCGCACCTCGGACGGCAGCGCCTCGGTGCCGAGCCCGACCGGGCTCTCGGTGTTCATCCTGGCGTTCGCCCCGACCAGCGTCGCCGACTTCACCTCAAGCGACTGACGTTGCCCCGCCGCGATCGAGGTACCGACGGCGAGGGTGCCGACAGCGAGCACCCCGATCACCAGCACCCCGGTCACCGGCGCTCGCGCGCTGGCGAGCCTGCGGATGGCCAGCTGGAGAGCGGGTTTGGACCAGAAGCGGGCCCTGTGCGAGGCGTGCAGCGCCAGCCAGGCGATTCTCGATGCGAGCAAACCGACAGTGAGCACCACCGAAACCGGGTAGGTCAGGGCGAGCGGATCGACCTGGGGGAGCGGGTCGGCGCTGGTGGAGGAACCGCCGTAGGCGGCGAGCCTGGTCCAGCCCAGTACGGCGAATCCGGCGGTGAGGATTTCCCACGGGAAGAACGCGACGATCCGCCAGCCGCGCCGTTTCGGCGCGATCCTGCCGAGCTGGAACTCGCGGTGCGCGCGAACGCCGACGACCACGATCAGCAGCACGACCGAGGCGACGAGCACCCCGGCGCTGATCCCGGCGCCGAGCCACACCGCGCCGGGATCGATGGCGCCGGCGGGCCCGTAGGCGGGAAGCAGCGTCCGCGCGGCCACCATGCCCGCGGCGCCGCCGAACACGATCGGCAGTCCGAGTTCGAATGCGGCGAGCGTGCCGATGGCCGCCGGTCCCGCTCCTCGCGAGGACACAAGCCGGACTTGGCTGTGCCTTCGCTGGTACCACTGCAAGCCCACGGTGGCGATGCCCCCGCAGCCCACCAGCACACTCAGCACGGCGAGCGGCAGGATGGAGAACAGCACGTTGCCCTGCGCCTGTGTGGCGATCTCCATGGACCGTTCGAAGGGAATCGCGCCGGGAAGCACATCACCGACGCCCTGCGCTTCGAGGTCGGCGCGCACGGCGGCGATGAGCGCTTCGGAACGCTCGACTCGCCCCTTGGCTTCGCCCAGGGTGCCCGGCGGGCTTTCGGGGAAGGTGATGCTCAGCCGCTCAAGCGACTCGACGTCCCCGGTGACCGAGTCGAAAGTGGATCGGTCGGTGGCGAAGAGCACCGACCCCGTCAGGGTGTCCACAAGCCGGTTCTGCACGGCGAGATCCTGTACCGAACACCACTCTCGCGGCGCCGGGTTGTACAGGTCCTCGTAGATCCCGGTGACCGGAGGCAGTGTGCCCTGCTGGCCGCGCGTGCCGACGCCGATGTCCTTGGCGTGGGCCAGATCCCGCCCCATCCACAGCCCCGGCTTCGCGCTGCCGTCCATGAGCCGCAGTTGCTCGGTGCCGCCGTCGCGGTAGGCGATCCGCGTCCGGTATGTGTCGCCGTCGAACTCCAGCGTGGTGACACCGGTGAACAGCGACACGATCGGCTTGCCGAACCCGTGCTCGGCCGCATGCCGTTGCACGGTCTCCGTGAGCACGGGAACCATGGCCGGTTCCACGCGGGGCTTGGTGAACGAGGGCCCGTATCCGTCGGGACAGACCTTGTCGGCCTGGTGCCGCACTGTCGCCCCGGCAGCCGAGGACGAATGCAGAACCGCCGCCATGGCGAGGAAACACGTCAGCAGTGCGGTGACTGCGGCGACGACGATCGTGAGCGGGCTGGAAAGCCCGGCCCTCGGCGCTGTGCGCCACGGCAACGTGGTGAGTGTCGTGGAAGACCTCGAAGACCCCCGTCGCTTAGGCATGCGGCAGAACGTACCCCAAACGTGTCATGACAAGCCGAAAATCCGTCAGCTATCGCTCTCCGTCCACCACTTCTGCCCCGAAGGAGGCAAAGTCGAGATCGGGTCGTAATACGGATAGCGGCGCCGCAGCGCATCGGGGTCGGCATGTTCGATGCCCGTGCGGTAGTTCTTCGTCCAGTACGAGATCCCGCGTTCCCTGTCGTACTCGGCGAGCTGATGCACCCAGCGCTTGCCGACATAGGGCACGTCGCACACGATCCGCGGCGTCGCGTAACCGGGCAGGTACCCCATGATCCCGTGCTGGAGTTCCTGCGCCTCCCACACCGCCAGCCGCCAGTGCTCGGCGTTGGGAATCATGTCGCACAGGTAGAAGTAGTACGGCAGGATGTTCGCCTCACCCTGCAGCGCGAAACACAGGTCGAGCAATTCGGCCGTCGTCGCGTTCACCCCGCGCAGCAGCACTCCCTGATTGCGGACGTCGCGCACGCCCACCTCCAGCGCGGTGCGCGCCGCCTCCGCGACGAGCGGCGTCACCGACTGCGCGTGGTTGACGTGCGTGTGGATCGCGAGGTTCACACCCCGCCGCCGCGCCGTTCCGGCGACCCTCGCCAGCCCCTCGACGACCTTGGGCTGCAACCAGTGCTGCGGAAGCCCGGCCAGCGCCTTGGTGGCGAGCCGGATGTCGCGCACCGTCTCGATGTCGAGCAACCGCATCAGGAACGTCTCCAGCTGGTGCCACGGCACGTTGGCCACGTCGCCACCGGAGACCACCACGTCGCGAACCCCGGGAGTGCGCTGCAGATAGCCGATGATCGCGTCCTGCCTGTCGACCGGCTTGAGCGCGAGCTTGTGCTTGCTGACCTGCTCGGTGGAGTTGCCGACCAGATCCATCCGCGTGCAGTGCCCGCAGTACTGCGGGCAGGTGGAGAGCAGCTCGGCCAGCACCTTGGTGGGGTAGCGGTGGGTCAGTCCCTCCGCGACCCACATCTCCGCCTCGTGCAGGGAATCGCGTTCGGAATGCGGGTGACTGGGCCAGTGCGGATCCCGGTCCGAGCGCACCGGCAGCATGTATCGGCGGATCGGGTCGGCGTAGAACGCCTCCGTCGTGGCGGCGGCGCCGTCCCCTTCACCGGGAGACCGCGGAATCATCGTGTTGAGCATCTGCGGCGGCAACAGCATCGACATGGTCGCGAGCTGCTGCTGATCGGCGAGCAGATCGTCGTAAAAGGACTCCTGGAGCACGTCGCCCATGACGGCCCGCAGCTGCTTGATGTTGCGGACACAGTGGACGCGTTGCCATTGCGCGTCCCGCCACTGGGCTTCGGTGACGTCCCGCCAGCCGGGGAAGCGGCGCCAGTCGGGTTCGGCCAACTCCGCGCGGCGATACTCGTAGGGCTGGTCGGCCCGGGTGGTCACCTCAGCAGCAGATTCCTGGATCGCAGTCACTTCTGCTCCTCAAATCGAAAACGACGTGAAAATATCCTGTCATATCGCCGTCGAGACGCAAAATATCTCGCGAGAGGTGGCCTGGCAGACTCTGGGAGTGAGCACGAGCAAGACGACACTGCTCGTCGGTGGCCGCATCCACACACCCGCATCCACCGACGCGACAGCCATGGCCATCACCGACGGCACCATCACCTGGATCGGCCAGGACAAACCAGGACGAGCACTACACCCCGGCGCCGAAGTCGTGCCCCTCGACGGCGCCTTCGCCGCACCGGCCTTCGTCGACGCCCACGTACACGCCACCGCCACCGGACTCCACCTCACCGGTCTCGACCTCAGCACCGTCACCGACGCCGCGAGCCTGCTCGCCGCCGTCGCCCAAGCCGCCGCCGAAACCCCGCCAGGCGAAGTCCTGCTCGCCCACGGCTGGGACGAATCCACCTGGACAAGCCCCCGGCTGCCCAGCCGCACCGAACTCGACGAGGCCACCGGCACCGTGCCCGTCTACCTCAGCAGGGTCGACGTCCACTCCGCGCTCGTCTCCACCGCGCTCACCACACTCATCCCGCAGGCGGCACACAGCGAAGGCTGGTCCGACCAAGGCCCCCTGACCCGCGAGGCCCACCACCACATCCGCACCGCCGTCCGCGCGGCCATCACCCCAGCCCAGCGCCGCCGCGCCCAGCGCGCCTTCCTCACCGCCGCCGCGGCGGCGGGCATCGCGACCGTCCACGAATGCGCGGGCCCCACCATCTCCGGCGAGGACGACCTCCACGACCTGCTCACCCTCGCCGACGGAGACAACAGCCCCGCCGTCGTGGGCTACTGGGGCGAACACGCCAACCACGGCGGCATCGACACCGCCTTGCGACTCGGCGCCACCGGCGTCGCGGGCGACCTGTTCGCCGACGGAGCACTGGGCTCCCACACCGCAGCACTCCACGAGCCCTACACCGACCAGCCCGACACCACCGGCGCCACCTACCTCGACGCCGAAGCCATCGCCGAACATCTCATCGCCTGCACCGAAACCGGCCTGCAAGCCGGCTTCCACGTCATCGGCGACGCCGCCGTCACCGAAACCGTCAACGGACTACGACTCGCCGAGAAAACCCTCGGCACCCGCGCACTCGCCTCGGCAGGCCACCGCCTCGAACACCTGGAAATGGTCACCACCGACCAAGCCGAAGCACTCGCGAGCTGGGGCATCACCGGCTCCGTCCAACCCCAGTTCGACGCGGCATGGGGCGGCGAAACCGGCATGTACGCCACCCGCCTCGGCACCACCCGTGCCACCGCCCTCAACCCCTTCGCCATGCTCGCCGCCGCGGGCGTCGTACTCGCCTTCGGCTCCGACTCACCCGTCACCGGACTCACCCCATGGGCAGCTGTCCGCGCCGCCGTCCACCACAACACCCCCGGCTCCGGCATCTCCGCACGCGCCGCGTTCAACGCACACACCAGGGGAGGACACCGCGCGGCGGGCATCAAGGACGGCATCACCGGCAGCCTCGTCCCCGGCGCCCCAGCCCACTACGCGATCTGGGACTCGGCCGACCTGGTCGT
Organism: Saccharomonospora sp. NPDC006951; assembly: GCA_040635515.1. Taxonomy (GTDB): domain Bacteria; phylum Actinomycetota; class Actinomycetes; order Mycobacteriales; family Pseudonocardiaceae; genus Prauserella_A. The sequence goes on from JBEYHY010000001.1 coordinate 1,007,617, forward strand.
GGCCACGCCCGACAGCCGCGTCCAGCGCTGGTCCACCGACCCCCGCGCCGGCGTCCCCGGCCTGCCACCACTCGACCCCGAAGCGCCGCTCCCGCGCTGCCTGCGCACCGTCCGGGCTGGAAACGTCATCCACGACCAACTCCGCTGAACACACCACCAACGGGCCCAACACACCCCGGGTCCTAGGCTGAACAGGTGACCGCCGCGGCCGATGCGCCCCCCACCGACGGGCTCGCCGCCCCAGCCCGCACCCGCGACCGCCTGCTGCCAGTAATCGCCAGGCTCCTGCTGGCCTCGGCCTCCGGCGGCATCCTGTTCCTCAGCTTCGCACCCCGCCCACTGTGGTGGCTCGCCCCGCTGGCCTTCACCGGCCTCGGCCTCGCACTGCACGGCCGCAAGTTCCTCGCCGCCGCCGGATACGGCGCCGCCTTCGGCCTCACCTTCTTCCTCCTGCACATCCGCTGGATCCAGGACTTCCTCGGCGAGGACTTCGGCTCAGCACCGTGGCTCGGCCTCTCCGCCGTACTGGCCGCCTACCTCGCACTCGCCTGCGGGCTCATGACCCTCGTCGCGCGCCTGCCCGCCGCCCCGGTCTGGATGGCCACCGTCTTCCTGCTCCAGGAATTCGCCCGCTCCCACTGGCCCGCCAACGGCTTCCCATGGGGAAGGATCGGCTTCAGCCAACCCGAAGGCGCCTACCTTCCACTCGCCTCCATCGGCGGCGCCCCGCTCGTCGGCTTCGCCGTCATCGTCACCGGACTCGGCCTCGCCGCACTCCTCATCCACCTCCGCGAACACGGCATCACCCCCAGCCGCGCCATGATCACCCCCATCGCCGCGACCCTGCTGCCCCCACTGGCCGGGCTCGCGCTATGGCCCGCCATCGGCACCGAACCCCAGACCGGCACCCGGACCGTCGCCGTCGTACAGGGCAACGCACCCAACTCCGGCCTCGGCCTGCTCGGCCAGCGCGGCACCATCCGCGCCAACCACCTCGCCGAAAGCGAACGACTCGCCGAGGCCATCCACGACGGCACCGTGCCAACCCCCGACCTCGTCGTGTGGCCGGAAACCGCGACCGACATCCGAGGCGACGACCCCGTCATCGACGCCGCGGTCGACGCACTCGGCGTCCCCACCCTCATCGGCGCGCTCTACCAACCCGAGGGCAGCACACTGGCCGACAACGCCGTCATCGCCTGGCAACCAGGCGAAGGCAAAGGCGCCCACTACGCCAAACAGGAACTCGTACCCTTCGCCGAATACGTGCCCATGCGCGCCATCGCAAGCTGGTTCAGCCCCTTCGTCGGCAACACCAAGGACATGCGCGGGGGCACCGAACCAGCCGTGCTCGACATCGCGGGAACCACCGTCGGCACCCCCATCTGCTACGAGGTCGCCTACGACTACCCAGCCCGCGACGCCATCGACGCCGGCGCGCAACTACTCGTGCTGCCCACCAACAACGCCTGGTACGGCGAAGGGGAGATGACCTACCAGCAACTCGCGATGGCCAGGGTCCGCGCCGTCGAACACGGCAGAGCCGTCGTCGTCGCGGCCACCAGCGGCGTCAGCGCCATCGTCCAGCCCGACGGCACCGTCACCAAGGACACCGGCATGTTCACCGCAGCGTCACTGGTCGCCGACGTGCCGTTGCGGGAACAAGTTACGCTGTCGGATCGACTCGGCGCATGGACCGAGTACACACCAGTCGGGGTGGCCGCCGGTGCGATCGTCATCGGCTGGGTTCTCCGACGGCGCGCCAGTGCCGGAGCACGGCACTAGAAGGGGAACAGCATGGCGGAGGGCACGCGGCACAGGGACGACGTCGACCCGGTGCTGGTGGTCATCCCGACCTACAACGAAAAGGACAACCTCAAACCCCTGCTCAGTCGCCTGCACGCCACCCTGCCACGCGCACACGCACTCGTCGTCGACGACGGAAGCCCCGACGGAACCGGCGAACTCGCCGACAAACTCGCCGCCTTCGACGACCGCGTCCACGTCCTGCACCGCACGAGCAAGAACGGTCTCGGCGCCGCCTACCTCGCCGGCTTCACCTGGGGCCTCGAACACGGGTACCGGACCCTCGTCGAAATGGACGCCGACGGCTCACACGCCCCGGAGGACCTGCCCCGGCTGCTCGAAGCCCTCCGCGACTCCGACCTCGTCATCGGCTCCCGCTACGTCGCGGGCGGTGCACTGGTCAACTGGCCACTGCGCAGGGAAATCCTCTCCCGCGGCGCCAACCTCTACTCCCGCGTCGCGCTGGGCGTGAACATCAGCGACATCACCGCAGGCTTCCGCGCCTACCGCAGGGAAGTACTCGAAGCACTCTCACTCGACGAGGTCGTCTCCGAGGGCTACTGCTTCCAGATCGACCTGTCCTGGCGCACCGTCGAAGCGGGCTTCGACGTCGTCGAAGTACCCATCACCTTCACCGAGCGCGAGATCGGCGAGTCCAAGATGAGCGGCTCGATCGTGGGGGAGGCGGCACTACGCGTCGCCGAATGGGGACTGCGCCGCCGCCTCACCCAGCTTCGCCAACTCCGCGACCACCGCCGCGTGCGTCAGCTCCGCTCATTGCTGCCCTGGTAACCCGGACAGCACAAAGCCCGCCGGGCGGATGGAACATCCAGCCTCAGCGGGCTCGTTCGCCGTCGCGATGAGGAGAATCCACAGCGGCCCCGTGGCGGGAGGTCACGGGGCCGCTGCCCGTGCTGTGGTGGGAACGACCTACACGCTGCGGGGGCCCCTGCGCCCCTTCAGCTCCGCGAGCCGCTCGTTGAGCAGCTCCTCCAATTCCGGGATGGAGCGCCGTTCGAGCAGCATGTCCCAGTGCGTCCGCGGAGGCTTGACCTCCTTGGGCTCGGGTTGCCCGCCGTCCACGATCTCCGACTCACTGCCGTGCAAACGGCACTCCCACACGGATGGGATCTCGGCGTCGTCCGAGAACGGCACCTCGAACTCGTGGTTCTTCGGACACGAGTAACGAACGGTGCGTCGAGGGGCGAGGTCGTGATTGCGGTCGGTCTCGTAACTGACCGCTCCCAACCGGCTTCCACGAAGAACACGGTCGGCCATGATGGGGTCCTTTCAGTCGGCTCCCGATGAGGGAAGCCAGGGCGATGCTCACACTGTGCAACGACAGAGACCGTCAGTTGAATTCCCAACAAACAATGTCGTTACTCACGATGGTGTGCATCACCCGCGGGGGCAGCTTTCTCTAGAGTGAGACCTTCAACGTCTCCACATGACGCGTAAATGCCTCTCTTCTTGGGGATATCCCCCACTCGGGCTATGGTGTTTCACCACTCATGTCAGCCGGAGCTGACCCTGTCGCGACGCCGAAGGACCGACATCACCGAGGCGGAAGTGGCGTCGACAAAGTACCTGGTAACGCACCGTAGCTGTTTCGGTCTGCAAGCGTGTCGGTGTCAAATTCACCTCAGAGGCTGAGCCCGTGTCAGCGACGAACACCGTGTCCCCGGTACGCAGCACGGCACCATCCTGGACCCGCGCGTTGAACCTGCCGGGCAGGCCGCACCAGCACAGCACCTCCACCTGGACCGGCTGCAACTCGTCGGCCAGTTCGAACAACCGGCGAGCGCCCGGGAACAGCTCACTGCGGAAATCGATGGCGATACCGAAGCAGTAGACGTCGATCCCCAGTTCGTCGGCCAGCTCGGCCAGTTGCTCCACCTGTGCGGGGGAGAGGAACTGCGCTTCGTCGACGATCAGGTAATCCACGTGCTGTCCGGCCGCCCACGCCTCCCGCACGATCAGACGCACATCCGTATCGGCCTCCACCTCCTTGGCTTGCCGCGCGATTCCGATACGGCTGCTGATCTGCGCTGCACCCGAGCGGTCGTGTCGCACCAGTAATAGCCCGTTGCGACCCTGCCGAGCGAGGTTGTGATCAATCTGCAAGGCCAGCGTCGACTTCCCGCAGTCCATCGGGCCATAGCAGAACTTGATTCTTCCGACGACGGGCATGTCACGCCGTCTGCCCCACGCCGGAACGGGGGAGAGCGCGTCGGTCGGGTCGAGTTCCTCGTCATCAACGGCGGTCACGTCGAAGGACCCTATCCGTCCGCGCGGGTACCGCGTGGCAGGCGCCGCACCCGCCGCCCTGCGCCATGGCTCTTCTCACAGCGCTACGGCGGTCCTCCGTTACCGGTCTGGCCAGCCCACGTCCCCCGTTCGATCAACAGCTCCCTGAGCAAATCGGGACGGTCGGTCACGATGCCCTGCACGCCAAGGTCCAGCAGCGTACGCATGTTCCCCTTGTCGTTGATCGTCCACGCGTGCACTTCGATTCCCGCTCTTCCCGCCGCGCGCAGGAAACTCCTGTCGACCACCTTCATCCGCCCGTGCAACACCGGCACCTGCGCCATGACACCCCTGCTGAACGCACCGAGCCGCAGGAACGGCAACCACCCGCCGGCCCACAACATCGCCACCGAGCGCGGTCCGAGTGACGTCGCCAGGCCCGGCCCGCCGAGCTTCCGCAGTCGCGCCAGGCGCGCGTCGGAAAAGGCCGCGACGCCCACCCTGTCGAACGCGTTCGCCCGCCGGATGATCTCGACGAAGGGCTCCACCGCCGCGTCGGATTTGACGTCGATGTTGAAGTACGCCTCCGGCAACTCCTCAAGCAGCTCCTCAAGGCGCGACACCGGTGCTTTGCCGCCGACCTTCGCGCGGCGCACCACCGACCACGGTTGCCGAACGATCGGCCCGGTGCCGTCGGTCGTGCGGTTCAGCGCGGCGTCGTGGTGCACCACCACGACGCCGTCCGAGGTGGCATGCACGTCGGTCTCCAGGTACCGGTAGCCCTCGGCGGCCGCGCGCTGGAAGGCGGGCAGCGAGTTCTCCATGCCGGCCAGCTCGCCGACGTGCCATCCGCGGTGGGCGAAGGCGCGGGGAAGTGGCTCCGCGAGATAGGGATAGGACATCAGCACCGCTTCAGTGTGCCGCCCCGGCGTGGCCGAAGCACGAGCAGTTGATGGCCAGCTAGGGTCGGCCGGGTGAGCGAAGCGGCAGAGTCACCTATTGCGTCACGTGACGAATTGGCGAACCTGCGCAAAAAGGTGCCCCAGCACTGCGGCTGGTGTGGCCGGCGGCTCGAGCACAACGGCACGGTGGGGCGGAGGCGGCGCTACTGCGGGCAGTCCTGTCGTCAGCGCGCGTACGAGCGCAGGACCGCCGTGCAGCGGACGGGCGTTCCCGAGGATGCCGTCGTGTTGTCCAACGCCGAGATCGCCACCCTCCAGGACCGGCTTTTCCAGCTTCGCTGTGCGGCGGAAGACGTCGTCACGGCCACGGAGGACGGCGCGACCGCGGACGAACTGCGCAGGATGGCGGCCGAGCTCGCTCGGTCCGCCAGTCAGCTCGAACAACTCCGCTGACCCGAGGTCCAGCCACTCCGGTACAAAACGTCACGGTGACGTTTTGTACCGGAGTGGTCGCGTACGGATACCGGGCAGAGGGTCAGGTATCCGGGCTCGCTCAGGCCGGCGCAATCCGGGAAGCAGGCGGACGGGAGGCGGCGGCACGTCGTTACCCGCTCGCGTGACATCGGCTTGGCCGAGCCCGTCAGGTCTGGTCACGGAACGAGCGTCAGCGCTGGTCACAGGGTTGGTCGTGGCGCTGATGAAGCCTTGATCGAAACCCCTTCCCGCAGGTTATCCGAGTGCCGATAATGTACATTATGTCAAGTAGATGTCCGGAGGGCCCTCGCGGGAGGTATCCCCTGCGCCGATTCAGGCCCATTGATCCGGTTCGCCCGGCAGGCCCCGGAAAAGGATCTGGACATCGCGCACCACGCTCCGCACGGTCAGCCACGCGTTGTAGACGAGGGCAAAACTCCGGCCCCCTTCGCCGGCCATGACACGGTCGCGATACGCGTGCAGTTCCCGGTCGGACATCCTGCAGATCCAGAGGTAGTACTCATGCCTGGCCATCCTCCTGGAACGGGCGTCCTCGGCGAGCGCGGCGAGTTGCTCCCCCGGGAAGAACTCACCTTCGCGGTTTTCGAACCAGGTGACCTTCTCCGGATCGACTCTCCACCGGCTGCGATTGCCCTCGGGTGAGGTTTCCACGGTCCAGCCGTGATTGGGTCCCAACCGCTCCCCTGGCCCACTCCCTTGCGGAGGCGTTCGGCGACTGTTGTGTGGCACGATCGCCACGTGACGATCAGACCGGCGACGGATCAGTACCTGCGTGACCTGGCGTTGTTGCGCCGGGTTCGGGACCGGATCGACCGGGATTACGCCCAGCCGCTCGACGTCGAAGCACTTGCCCGCGGGGTGAACATGTCGGCGGGACACCTGAGCCGGCAGTTTCGGGCCGCGTACGGTGAGTCACCGTATTCCTATCTGATGACGCGGCGGATCGAGCGCGCCATGGCGCTGCTGCGGCGAGGCGATCTGAGCGTCACCGAGGTGTGCTTCACGGTGGGCTGCTCCTCACTGGGGACGTTCAGCAGCCGTTTCACCGAACTGGTCGGGGTACCGCCGAGCGTTTATCGCAAGGAGGTCGGGAACGCGACAGCGGGGATGCCCGCATGTGTAGCGAAACAGGTGACCAGACCGATCAGGAATCGAGAAGCGCCCACCCCTCGATCGCACTTAGCGTGATCGCCATGGACATCACCATTCATCAGAGTTTCCTTCCGCACACCGACGCCGAGGCGTCGCTGGCTTTCTACCGGGACCTGCTCGGTTTCGAGGTCCGTAACGACGTCGGTTACGACGGGATGCGCTGGATCACGGTCGGCCCGGAAGGGCAGCCGAGTACGTCCATCGTGCTGCAGCCGCCGTTCGCCGATCCTGGTATCACCGAGGACGAGCAGCGTGTCATCACGGAGATGATGGCAAAGGGCACGTATGTCGGGGTGAATCTCGCGACGAAGGACCTGGACGGCACGTTCACCAGGTTGCAGGCCGGTGACACCGAGATCGTGCAGGAACCGACGGAACAGCCTTACGGTATTCGTGACTGTGCCGTACGCGACCCGTCCGGCAATCTCATCCGGATCCAGGAGCTGCGCTGATCCGGTCGGGGATCGCGCCGCCCTTCCCCGCGCCCCTCCCCTGTGTCAGGCGGGGCGATGCTGACGAAAGGCGTGACGTGCGGTCGCGCCCATGGAGAAACCTGGAGAAACGATGAGCAAGACCACGAGGAAAAGTGCGCCGTCGCCGGAGCCGCACGTTGCCGACACTCACGATCTGATCAGGGTGCACGGCGCACGCGTGAACAACCTCAAGGACGTCAGCATCGAGATTCCCAAGCGGAGGCTGACGGTGTTCACCGGGATCTCCGGTTCGGGTAAGAGCTCGCTGGTGTTCGGCACGATCGCCGCCGAGTCGCAGCGGTTGATCAACGAAACCTACAGCGCGTTCGTGCAGGGTTTCATGCCGACGATGGCGCGGCCGGAGGTCGACGTCCTCGATGGACTGACGACGGCGATCATCGTCGACCAGCAGCGGATGGGCGCCGATCCCCGGTCGACGGTCGGTACCGCGACCGATGCCAACGCGATGTTGCGCATTCTGTTCAGCAGGCTCGGCAAGCCGCATATCGGTTCGCCACAGGCGTTTTCGTTCAATGTCGCCTCGATCAGCGGGGCGGGTGCGGTCACGATGGAGCGCGCGGGCAGGAAGGTGAAGGAACGGCGCGAGTTCAGCATCACCGGGGGTATGTGCCCGCGTTGTGAGGGCAGGGGCTCGGTGTCCGACATCGACCTCACTCAGCTTTACGACGATTCGAAGTCGTTGTCGGAGGGTGCTTTCACGATCCCGGGCTGGAAGTCCGACAGCTTCTGGACGGTGCGGGTGTACGCGGAGTCGGGTTTGGTCGACCCGGACAAACCCATTCGCAAGTACACGAAGAAGGAGCTGAACGACTTCCTGTACAAGGAGCCGTTCAAGGTGAAGGTCGACGGCGTGAATCTCACCTATGAGGGGCTGATCCCGAAGGTGCAGAAGTCGTTCCTTGCCAAGGATCGTGAGGCGATGCAGCCGCACATCAGGGCGTTTGTGGACAGGGCGGTCACGTTCACGACGTGTCCCGAGTGCGGGGGCACGAGGTTGAGCGAGGCGGCCCGTTCGTCGCGGATCAACGGGAAGAACATCGCGGAGTTGTGCGCGATGCAGGTCAGTGATCTGGCCGAATGGGCGCGGGGCCTCAAGGAGCGTTCGGTCGCTCCGCTGCTGACCGCGTTGTTGCGGACGCTCGATTCGTTCGTGGAGATCGGGCTGGGGTACCTGTCGCTGGATCGCCCCGCCGGCACGTTGTCCGGTGGTGAGGCGCAGCGGGTGAAGATGATCCGGCACCTGGGGTCGTCGCTGACCGACACCACGTATGTGTTCGACGAGCCGACGATCGGGTTGCACCCGCATGACATCGCGCGGATGAACAATCTGCTGTTGCGGTTGCGGGACAAGGGAAACACGGTGCTTGTCGTCGAACACAAGCCGGAGACGATCGCGATCGCCGATCACGTCGTCGATCTGGGGCCCGGTGCGGGTTCGGCCGGTGGCGCGGTGTGTTTCGAGGGCACCGTGGAGGGGTTGCGGGCCAGTGACACGATCACCGGCCGTCATCTGGACGACAGGGCCGCGCTCAAGGAGGCGGTGCGGCGGCCGGAGGGCGCGGTGGAGATCAGGGGCGCCGACGCGCACAATCTGCGCGACGTCGACGTCGATATTCCACTGGGCGTGCTGTGTGTCATCACCGGGGTGGCGGGTTCGGGCAAGAGTTCGCTCGTGCACGGTTCGATTCCCGCGGACGCTGGGGTTGTGGCGGTGGATCAGGCGCCGATCCGTGGTTCGCGGCGGAGCAATCCCGCGACGTACACGGGCTTGCTTGAGCCGATCCGGAAGGCGTTCGCGAAGGTCAACGGGGTGAAGCCGGCGTTGTTCAGCGCGAACTCCGAGGGTGCGTGCCCGAACTGCAATGGTGCCGGGGTCGTCTACACCGATCTTTCGGTGATGGCGAGCATGGAGACGACCTGCGAGGTGTGTGAGGGCAAGCGATTCATGGCCTCGGTGCTGGAGTATCACCTTGGCGGCCGGGACATCAGCGAGGTGCTGGCGATGTCGGTGGCCGACGCGGTGGAGTTCTTCGGTTCCGGCCAGGCGCGGACGCCCGCGGCGCATCGCATTCTGGAGCGGCTGGTCGATGTCGGTCTCGGGTATCTCGGTTTGGGGCAGCCGTTGACGACGTTGTCCGGTGGTGAGCGGCAGCGGCTGAAGCTGGCGACGCATATGGGCGACAAGGGCGGCGTGTATGTGCTGGACGAGCCGACGACGGGGTTGCACCTTGCCGATGTCGAGCAGTTGCTGGGTTTGCTCGACCGGCTGGTGGACTCGGGGAAGTCGGTGATCGTGATCGAGCATCACCAGGCGGTGATGGCGCATGCCGACTGGATCATCGATCTTGGTCCTGGTGCGGGGCATGACGGCGGGCAGGTCGTGTTCGAGGGCACGCCCGCCGATCTGGTGGCCGACCGGTCGACGATCACGGGTGAGCACCTTGCCGCGTATGTCGGTGCGTGAGGGTGGCCCGGAACGTCGGAAATAGCCGGGCATGGCTTGCTCAGTGCCGGAGCAGGTCGGCGAGCACGGTGGCGTGGCTGTGGTCGACGTCCTTGGTGGCGGTCAGCAGGGTGAGCGGGTTGTCGGCGAGCAGTGTGCGCAGCCGCGCGAGCGCCTGACGGCGATCCGGGGTGTCGAGTTCGTCGCGGTAGCGCTCGCGAAACGTCTCGAACTTGGCCGGGTCGTGGCCGTACCAGGTGCGTAGTTCGGTGGAGGGGGCGATGTCCTTGAGCCATTCCTCCATCGGCAGGTCCGCCTTGCGGATGCCGCGGGGCCAGATCCTGTCGACGAGTACCCGGGTGCCGTCGCCGCGTTCGGCGTCGTCGTAGACGCGGCGAACCTTGACGGGGTGTGCGCTCATCAGCTCAGGGTGTCGCAGGTGCCGGTCCCCCGCATCCCCAGCACGTCGAGGTAGTGCGGGCTGTGCATGATGCCGAGGATGTTGCCGAAGGGGTCGGTGACGGAGGCGGTGATGAACCCGGCTTCGCGGTTGACCGGTTCCTCGTGCGGGCTCGCGCCGAGTGACAGCAGCCGTGCCCAGGTCGTCTCGATGTCGTCGACGTGCCAGAAGGCGACCACTCCCCCTGGTTCGGCGCTCGCCGCGTGCGGGGCGAACCGGCGGTCGATGATGCCGAGTTCGTGCTGGTAGTCGCCGATGCGAAACTCCACGTACGCGGGTGGTCCTTCGAGTGGGCGCACGAAGTAGGGCTGGGTGCCGAGCAGGTCGGTGTACCAGCGTGCGGCCGCGGGGAGGTCGTCGGCGAAGAGGCTGATGGTGGAGAGTCCGCGCAACATGTGGAGTCCTTTCCTGGTCCGGTGTGGGAGTGGAATCAGGATGCGGTTCGAAAGTGCTCATCTTGTGCGTACTTTTTCCGGCGTCGTGGGCCCGGCGGGGTGAGGTGGGCCACCCGGTGTCCCGGACAGGGCCGCGGCGGCCGACAATAAGCGCACGCTCACCGACGTTGGGGAGGCCCTGTGGCGGATCCGTTGTTCACCTCGGTCGACGATGTCGCGCGGCGGCTCGCGGAGGCCGGCTATCTTGCCTCGACGGCGGTGGCGACCACCGTTTTCCTCGCCGACCGGCTGGGCAAGCCGCTGCTGGTCGAGGGGCCTGCGGGGGTGGGCAAGACCGAGCTGGCCCGCGCGCTGGCGGCGGCGACCGGCAGCGGGCTGGTGCGGTTGCAGTGTTACGAGGGCATCGACGAGTCGCGCGCCTTGTACGAGTGGAATCACGCCAAGCAGTTGCTGCGCATCACGGCGGCGAAGGGCGAGGCGTGGGAGGACACGCGCGATGACGTGTTCGCCGAGGAGTTTCTGTTGCCGAGGCCGCTGCTCACGGCGATCCGCAATCCCGATCCCACCGTCCTGCTGATCGACGAGACCGACAAGGCCGACGTCGAGATGGAAGGTCTGCTGCTGGAGGTGCTCGGCGACTTCCAGGTCACGGTTCCCGAGCTGGGCACGATCACGGCGGCGAGGCGGCCGTTCGTGGTGCTGACGTCGAACGCGACGAGGGAACTGTCGGAGGCGCTCAAGCGGCGCTGCCTGTTCCTGCACCTCGACTTCCCTTCCGCCGAGCTGGAAAGGGACATCGTGGCGTTGCAGGTGCCCGGCCTGGACTCGACGCTGGCCGAGTCGCTGGTGCGGGTCGTCGGCGCGCTCAGGGAACTCGATCTGCGCAAGGCGCCTTCGATCGCCGAGTCGATCGACTGGGCGCGGACGTTGCTGGCACTGGGGGCGGACAGTCTTGACGAGGACACGGTGCGGGCGACGCTGGGGGTGATCCTGAAGTATCAGGCCGATCACCGGAAGGCGGTTTCCGAGCTGCGGTTGCCCGCCGTGCTGGATGCGGCTTCACCATGAGCGCGGCCGCCGTGCGGGCGCGGCTGGTGGAATTCGCTCGCGCGCTACGGGGACGCGGTATCGGCGTGGGTACCGGGGAGACCGTGGACGCGGCGGCGGCAGTGGAGGTGCTGGGGCTTGCCGAACGCGAGCGGCTCCGGGAGGCGCTGGCCGCGACGATGTTGCGTGGCTCGGGCCAGCGGCCGGTGTTCGACGCGGTGTTCGATGTGTACTTCCCCGCCGCGGTGGGTGCGGCGGAAGGGGCGGCTTCCCCGGCCGATGTGACGGAGTTGCGGGAGGAGCTGGTGTCGGCGCTGGCCCTCGGCGACGAGGCACGGTTGCGGGCGCTGGCCTCGGCCGGGGTGGAGACGCTCGGAGCGTACGGTTCCTTCGGCGCGGGCGGCGCGGGCGGCGCGGGTGAGGGTGCCGGGCGTTCGATGAGTGGCTGGTCGGCGTATCAGGCGCTGGGCCAGATCCGGCCGGACGCGTTGCTGCACAAGGTCCTTGCCGCGATGAACGCGGGCGCCGAGGAGGGTGACCCGCTCGGGACGGTGCTGAGTGAGCGGGAGGCCAGAGCGCGCGTCGGGATGTTCACCGAGTACGTCAACGCCGAGGCCAGGCGGCGGACGGCGGAACTTCGGGGAAGGGAGCGGATCGCGCGGTACGCGGTGGCTCCACAGGATGAGCTGGTGAGTTTCACGAGCGCGACACGGGAGCAGCTGGCGCAGTTGCGGCGCACGATCCAGCCGTTGTCACGGAAGCTGGCGACCAGGCTGGCCGCGCGGCGCAGGAAGGCGCGGCGCGGTGAGATCGACGTGCGGAGGACGTTGCGGCGTTCGCTGGCCACCGGCGGTGTTCCGATGCGGCCCGCGATGCGGGACCGGGCACCTGGCAGGCCGGATCTGCTGCTGTTGTGCGACATGTCGGGCTCGGTCGCCGGGTTCGCGCAGTTCACCCTGTTGCTGACGCGGGCGCTGAGTGATCAGTTCAGCAGGATCCGCAGCTTCGCCTTTGTCGGCAGGACCGACGAGATCACGCACATTCTCGCCGGTGATGGTGGCGATCCCGAGGGGCTGGCCGCGAGGATCCTGGCCGAAGCGAACGTGACCGTGTGGGGCATGAGCAGTGACTACGGCAATTCGCTCGGCACCTTTGTCGAGGGGTGGGGTGACGCCGTGGGGCCGAGGACCAGCGTGCTGATCCTCGGTGACGCCCGCACGAACGGTGGTGACGAGAACGTGGCCGCGCTGCGCCGGATCGCGGAGAGGGCGAAGCACGTGTTCTGGCTCAATCCCGAGCAGGAATCGCTGTGGGGCACCGGTGATTCGGCTGCCCCTCGGTACGGGAAGGTGGTGCCGATGTTCGAGTGCCGCAACGTGCGCCAGCTGTCCTATGTGGTCAGTGAGTTGCTTCCCGGCTGATCTGGCGGCCGGGGTGTGCCGATTCGGGCGAGCAGGCGCCGGGTTTCGGTGTGCAGCCGGTGCGCGTCGGCGTGGTCGGCTTCGGTGAGGTGCAGCGGTTTTTCCCTGCCGCCTTCCGCGCACGCGGCCTCGCCGTCGACGTCCGCGAGATCGCCGGGTCCTCCGGGGTCGGGGTCGCCACGTTGTACCGCCACTTCCCCACCAAGAACGACCTCGTCACCGCCGTGCTCACCGACGACATCGCACAGTGGAAGGCCATCACGGCCGAGGCCGCGGCAGACGATGACGCGTGGGCGGGGCTCACGGCCTTCGTGGATCACACTTTGCAAGCCGTGGCGCGGCATCGCGCGATCCTCGACTGCCTCACCGAGGGCGGCGCACCGGCCGGGTAGCCGAACGCGACGCGGTCGAGCCAGAGATCAAGCAATGCCCTGTCCCCGGCACCTCCGCATCGGTGGTGCCGACCGTCAGCCTCCGGTAGACCAGCAACAGCAATGTGGACAGTGGGGCCAGCAGGGCGACGTGCGCACGATCTCCATGGTCATGATGCAGAGACTGCCTTGTCCCGCGACACTCATCGCGGGACAAGGCCGTTCGTCACGCCTTCTTGATCACTTCGTAAATCGCCGAACCGTCACTGGTGTTGTATCCGCCCGCGAGCGCCTTGTCGTAGTAGCTGAGCACGGCTTTGGGCAGCGCGTTGTCCAAGCCCGCTTCCCTTCCGGCCGCGACCACGTGCGCCGCGGACTCGCGCATCATGGCCGCCGAGGAGGAACCGCCGGGATGGTCGCCGGTTTCGAGGTTGTGCGCGGTGTCCGGGATGATCGCCCGCACCAGGTCGACGACCTCCACCGCGAAGCGGGTGTAGTCGGTCGGTGCGACGTCGGCCGCGGCGAGTATCGCGGTCGAATGCGCGTGCGCGGCCATCGTGGTCAGGAAGATTCCCAGCTGTGCCTGGTAGAAGAGCTGCGCAAGGGCCGGGTCCTCGCCTCGGTACTCGGGCCTCCCGATCAGCCGCAGCACCGGTTCGTACTGGTCGAACACCGCTTTCGGCCCGCTGTAGAAGACGTACGCGGCGTCGGTGCCCACCAGCGGCGGGGGCACCATGACGCCGCCGACGACGTGCCGCGCGCCATGCCCGTTCAGCCACTCCGTCGCGTCCCTGCTGCCTTGCGGGCTGTCGGAGCTGAGGTTGACCACAACGGTGTCGCGCAGCGACCCGGCAGCCGGGGTCAGGATGTCGTACATGGCTTGGTAGTCGGTGAGGCTCAGCACCACGAGCCGGTTCGCGGCGAGCGCTTCGGCCGGGGTTTCCGCGAGTACCGCGCCCTCGTCGACCAGTGCCTCGGCCTTACCGCGGGTGCGGTTCCACACGGTGACCGGGTGCCCGGCCGCCAGCAGGACGCGGGCCATCGCGGTGCCCATCGGGCCGAGGCCGATGACGGTGACCGGGGTCGGGGTGGTGCTCATGAGGTGGGTCCTTTCGTGAGGTATTCGATGATTCCGGTGACTTCTTCGTGTCCGTGTCCTTCGGCGACCCTGCGCCGCATGAGCTCTCCCAGTGGTGCCAGCAGTTCGCCGCTGACACCTTGGGTGGCCGCGAAGTCGAGCAGGTGACCGAAAGCGGTGGTCTGCATCGCGAGATTGGCCACGGCGTTCTTGCCGTAGTCGCCGCTGTCGATCTGCTCGGCGTAGCCGCCGACCGATGCGGCCACCCCGCCGAGCAATCTGGACAGCAGCGGCGCGACCTCGGCGGTGGCTTGCCCTTCGGCGCGGACGAGTGCCAGCGCCTGGATGATGCCCGCCACCGCGCCGTACATGCCGGTCAGCAGCGCGATGTCGTAGAGCGCGGCCCTGCCGGGGTCGGCGTCGAGATAGTGGGCTTCGCCGAAGGCCGCGAGTACGGGCTCGGTTCGCTCGAACGCGTCCCGCGAACCGCTGTAGAGCAGGAAGGCCTCAGGGCCGCCGATCATCGGCGGAACGGCCATGATGCCGCCGTCGAGTACGTCGAAGGCGTGGCAGGCGCCCCACGCGGCCAGCTCCCGCGCCTCGCCGGGGACGGTGGTGGTCAGGTTGACGAGTGTCTTCCCTCGTAACTGCTCGGTGTGGCCGTCGAACGTGTCGCGGACCGACCGGTGATCGAGAAGGCAGGCGATGACGACCGGGCTGGCCCCGATCGCCTCGGCGGGGCTTGCCGCCCTCGCCGCGCCCAGTTCGACGAGCTGTTCGGCCCTGGACTCGGTGCGGTTCCACACGGTCACCGGGTGGCCCCCGGTGATCAGTGCCTTCGCCAGCGCCGTGCCCATCTCGCCCAGCCCGAGCACGCTGACTGGAGTGGGGTGTGTGTTGGTCATGTCCCGACCATGACCGCGGGCGCGCACGAAACCCTGCTTGCTCACGCACACGTCACCGGAAGGCCCGCACGGCACCAGGCGGTATTACTGTCGGATCCGTGAGATTCGGGTTGCTCGGGCCCCTGGCCGTGTGGGACGACGACGGCGAGCCGATACGGGTTCCCGAGGGAAAACTCAGGGCACTGCTGGCGAGCTTGCTGCTGGCCGAGGGACACGCGGTGAGCGCGGATCGGCTCGCCGACGACCTGTGGGGCCAGGATCTGCCGGGCAATCCGGTGAACACCCTGCAAACCAAGGTGTCCCAGCTGCGCAGAACACTGGGCGGCACGGGGACGGCGCCGTCGCTGGTGCACGGGCCCTCCGGCTACGTGCTGACGGTGCCCGCCGAGGCGTTCGACGTCACCCGGTTCCGCGCGCTGGTGCGACAAGCCAGGCCGGGTATCGACCCCGTGGAGAAGGTCAGGGTGCTGAGCGAGGCGCTGTCGCTGTGGCGAGGCGAGGCCCTGGCCGACTTCGCCGGTGAACCGTTCGCGGTCCCGTTCGCCGCGAAGCTCGGCGAGGACAGACTCGGCGCGAGGGAAGAACTGGCCGCCGCGCGACTGGAACTCGGCGAGGCAACGGCGATCGTCGACGAACTCGGTGTGCTTGCCGAGCGGTATCCGCTGCGGGAACGAGTGAGGGCCCTGCACCTGCGGGCGCTGTACCAGGCGGGCCGCCAGGCCGAGGCGCTGCGCGGCTACCGCGATGTCCGCTCGCTGCTGGCGGGCGAGCTCGGCCTTGAACCCGGCCCGGAACTGCGCGAACTGCACGCCGCGATGCTGCGCCAGGACCCCGCGCTGCTGGCCCGGCGGGCCCCGGCGCGCAGGCCGCCACTGCCGGTACCGCTCACCGAGCTGGTCGGCAGGGACGACGCGGTACGAACGGTCACCGGGCTGCTGGCTACGCACCGGCTGGTGACGCTCACCGGGCCGGGTGGGGTCGGCAAGACCCGGCTGGCCACAGCCGCTGCCACCGTCATGGACGGCGCGGGGACAACGCCGGAGGCTTCCGAGGCCTCCGACGGCGTGTGGCTGGTGGAGCTGGCCGGTATCGACCGGCACACCTGCGCCGAGGTGTCGTGTACCGATCAGGGCGCCTGGGTGCTCGACACCATCGCCGGGGTGCTCGGCGTGCGGGACCTGCCCTCCTCGGGCGAGGTGGCCGAGCGGGCCGCGCGGCTCGCCGAAGCGGTGCGCGGCAGGGACATGCTGCTCGTGCTGGACAACTGCGAGCTCGTGGTCGAATCGGTGGCGGAGGTGACGGCCGCGCTGCTGCGCACGGCACCTTCGCTGCGCATACTGGCCACCAGCAGGCAGCCGCTGGGGATCGCGGGCGAGCTCGTGTGGCCGGTTCCTCCGCTGGGCATTCCCTCGGGTGTTCACGCCGAGGGCGATGCCACCGAGACAACGGTCGCCGCGATCCGCGAGTTCAGCGCCGTCCGGCTCTTCACCGCCCGCGCGGCGGAAGCCGCGCCGGGATTCGCGCTCGCACCGGCCAACGCCGCCGCGGTCGCGGCGATCTGCCGCAGGCTCGACGGGCTTCCGCTCGCGCTCGAACTGGCGGCGACCAAGCTGCGCGCGCTGGGTATCGACGAGGTGCTCGTCAGGCTGGACGACCGATTCCGGCTGCTGGACTCCGGTCATCGTGACGCACCGGCCCGCCAGCGCACGCTACGGGCACTGATCGACTGGAGCTGGGAACTGCTCGATGAGGCCGAGCGCACCGTGCTCGGCAGACTCGCCGTGCACGCCGAGAGCTGCGACATCGAGGCAGCCGAAGCGGTCTGCGCCGCGAACGGTCTCGCCTCGGCCGACGTGACCGGGGTGCTGGCCCGCCTGGTCGACCGGTCGCTGGTAGTCAGCGAGCACACCGGGGACGGACCGCGATACCGCTTGCTGGAGTCGATCGCCGAGTACTGCCTTGACCGGCTCGACGCCGGCGGTGAGCTGAGCAAGGCCCGAATCGCGCACGCGCGGCATTTCGCGGCGGTGGCCGCCGAATCGGTCACCGGACTGCGGGGAGCACACCAGGAGCAGTGGCTGAGCCGCTTGTCGCGGGACGAGGGCAATCTGCGCACGGCGATGGACACGCTGGCTTCCCGAGGGCAGGCCGGGCTGGCTGGGCTGGCTCTGGAGCTGGCCGGTGACCTTGCCTGGTACTGGCTCCTGCGCGGACGCCTCGGCGAAGCGCGGCGCAGGCTGCGCTCGACGCTGGCGCTTGATGGCGCGGCGGAGCACGCCGACGCCCGCGCGGCGGTGCTGGCGTGGCTCACCGGATTCGATCTGCTGTCCGGAGAGCACGCAGGCTCCGCAGATCGGGGGGCCGACGACGGCGCCGCCGCGGCCATGGCCATCACCGACCCCGCCGCGCGCGGCAGGGCGCTGTGGTTTCTTGGCTACGCACTGGCCACGGTCGGCGACCCGGAACGCGGGGAACGGCTCACCCGCGAGGCGCTGGAACTCTTCCGCGCTTCCGGCGACCGATGGGGAGCCGCCGCGGCGCTGTGTGATCTCACCACCTACATCATGGCAAGCGGGCAACTCGACGCGGCGCGTGAAGCCGCGGAAGAGAGCGCGGCGGTGTTCGCCGAACTCGGCGACGGCTGGGGCAGGTGCAGGCCTTGTTCCCGCTGGGCGCGCTCGCCGGGATCGTCGGCGACTACGCGCGGGCCCGGGCCTGCCACCAGCGGAGTCTGGATATCGCGCGGCGACTGGGATTGTGGCCCGAGGTGTCCTACCAGTTGTCCTGGCTGGGCAGGGTCGAGCTGCTGATCGGCGACCCCGGCGAGGCGAGAGAGTTGCACGAGCGGGCCAGGCGGGTCGCGGTCGAGCACGGCTTCCGGCCGGGTGAGATGTACGCGCGGACGGGGCTGGCGCTGGGCGCCCGCAAGGAAGGCGACCTGGACACCGCCCAGGAGCACCTGCTGGCACTGCGGGAATGGCACCGGACGGTCGATCTTGAATCAGGCAATACGCTCATCCTCGCCGAACTGGGGTTCGTCGCCGAACAGCGCGGGGACGCGGCGACGGCGGCGGCGTTGCATGGCGAAAGTCTCGCGCTGGCACGGAAAGTCGGTGATCCCAGGGCGTGTGCGCTGGCCATGGAGGGACTGGCGGGCGCGCACACGCTGACCGGCGAATACGAGAAGGCCGCGCGGCTGCTGGGGGCAGCTCACCGCGAGCGGACCTCGGTGGGTGCTCCCCTGCCTCCCGCCGAACGCGGCGACGTGGAGCGCATCACCGCCACGATCACGGCCGCGATCGGCGCCGCCGCCTTCGCCGCCCAGCACCACCTGGGCGGCGCGACCAGTACCGATATCGCTCAGGAGGTCCCCGCGTAGCGCTGGCGCACCTGCTCCAGCAGTTCCTCCGGCAGGTCGAGGCCGAGGCGGCGCAGTGTCGGGGCGAGTTCCCCGGGCGGCACCGGCGTGGTCTCCTTGCCGCCGTCGGGGCGTTCGGTGATCAGTTCGTCGCCGATCAGCTGATGACTGACTCCGTGCGAGAGCCGCATCACCACGATCCGCCGGGTGAACGGCGAGCGGGGGTGGGTGGCGGTGTAGTGGTTGAAGACCTCGTAGTCGATGGGCGCCTGCGGGCTCGTGTCGAAGGAGTACTGCGTCTCCCAGGTCTCGCCGGAGCGCTTGTCGAGCACCCAGAGCCCTTCCTCGCGGCGCAGCCGGTGCGGCCAGCCAGCCTGATCGACGACGACGCCCTCACGCAGGGGCATGGGCTGGAACATGCTCGCGCCGAATCCGACGTCGGCGAGGTAGTCCTGCCCTTCGAGGCGCACGAGGAGATTCATGTGCGTGCGCGGTCCGTTGCGCTGTGGCTGCACCCGCGCCACGATCCGGGTCACGGTGTAGCCGAGGGTTTCCAGCGCGGCGGCGAACAGGCCGTTCTGCTCGTAGCAGTAGCCGCCTCTTTCGTCGTGGACGAGTTTGCGGGTCAGCGATTCTAGGTCGAGCAACGGGCGCACTCCGCGCAGGCCGTCGAGGTTTTCGAACGGGATGGCGCGGATGTGGGCCTCGTGCAGGGCCCGCAGCGCTTCCAGTGACGGTGGCGCGTGCGGCCGCCCCACTCTGCCGAGGTAGGCCGCGAGGTCGAAATCCCTTGTGCCCCACAGGTCCTCGTCGAGTTCCCGGTCGCGCTGTTCTCCCCTGGTGTTTTCCGTTGCCGCCGGCTCGGTGCGCGGTGTCGCTGTCGTCATGCTCCCTACCGTCACACCTCCAGCACGCTGGAGGTCAAGAACACACCGTCGCCCGATATTATGTAGTTGCAGCACACAACTGTTTTCCGTATGTTGTCGGTTGCCCCCTTCCCGGAAAGGAGCCTGCTACGTCCGCGCCCGAAACCACCGGCGGTCGGCCGATGACCCATCGGCAGATCCTGGAAGCCTTCACCGGCCTCCTGCTCGCGCTTCTGGTCGCGATCCTGTCCTCCACGATCGTCTCCAACGCGCTGCCGACCATCCTCGCCGACCTCGACGGCACCCAGAGCCAATACACCTGGGTCGTCACCGCGATGCTGCTGACCTCGACCGCGACGACGCCGATCTGGGGCAAACTCTCGGACCTGTTCAGCAAAAAGCTGCTGTACCAGATCGCCATCGTCGTCTTCACCGCGGGTTCCGCGCTGGGCGGTATCGCGCAGTCCATGCCAGAGCTCATCACCTACCGGGCGCTGCAGGGCATCGGCATGGGCGGGCTGCAGGCACTCATCCAAGCGGTGATGGCCGCGATGATCTCGCCGAGGGAACGCGGTAAGTACTCCGGCTACATCGGCGCGACCTTCGCCGTCGCCACCGTGTCGGGCCCGCTGCTCGGCGGGGTGATCGTCGACTCGCCGCTTGGCTGGCGCTGGTGTTTCTGGGTGTGCGTGCCCATCGCCGTCATCGCGTTCATCGTGCTCGGCAAGACGTTGCACCTGCCGGTGATCAAGCGGCCCGTGAAGATCGACTGGCTCGGGGCCACCCTGCTCGTGGGTGGCGTGGCACTGCTGCTCATCTGGATTTCCCTGGCAGGCAAGAACTTCTCCTGGTTGTCGGCCGAGACATCGCTGTTCGTCGGCGGCGCCGTGCTGCTGCTGGCGCTGGCGATGTTCGTGGAGACCCGCGTCGCCGAACCCGTTGTGCCACTGCGGTTGTTCCGCAACAGGGCATTCAGCCTCACCGTGATCGGCACGCTCGCCGTGGGCACGGCCATGTTCGGCGGCGCCGTGTTTCTGGCGCAGTACTACCAGATCGCGCGCGGCTACTCGCCGACGCACGCCGGGCTGATGACCCTGCCCATGGTGCTCGGGCTGTTCGTCTCCTCGACCATCAGCGGGCAGGTCGTGTCCCGCATCGGCCGAACCAAACCGTTCCTGCTGTTCGGCTCCGTGCTGCTGCTGGCCGCGCTCGGCTTGCTCAGCACCATCGACCACACCACCAACCTGGTGTGGATGGGCGTGTTCCTCGCGATGATGGGTATCGGCGTCGGCTCGCTCATGCAAAACCTCGTGCTGGTCGCGCAGAACACCGTCGGCATGCGCGACATCGGCTCCGCCACCGCCGTGGTGACCTTCTTCCGCACCCTCGGCGGCTCGGCCGGTGTCTCCGCGCTCGGCGCGGTACTGGCCACCCAGGTCGCCGACCACATCACCCGCGACCTCGCCGCGCGAGGCATCCCTGCCGCCGGTGCGCTCAACGGCGGTGGCGGCACGCTCAACCTCGCCGCACTACCCGAACCGGTCAGACAGGTGGTGCGTGCCGCCTACGGCGACGCGACCGGAACCCTGTTCCTCATCGCGGCCTGCATCGCCATCGTCACCGTCGTGGCCGTCGCGTTCATCAGGGAAACCCCGCTGCGCAGCACTTTGGACATCGAGAAACCCGCGCCGGGCGGCGAACCCGGCGAGCACGCCGTTGCCGAGGTTTCCCAGGCGCGCGCACAACCGGTGGCCCGCACACCCCGCGCGCTCTACGGAACGGTGACTGCGGGCGGCGAACCCGGCGCCAACGTGTCGATCACCCTCACCGACGCGGAGGGAAGGCAGGCCGATCTCCGGCACACCGACACCGACGGCGCCTACCTCGTGACCGCGCCCGCGCCGGGCAGATATGTGCTCATCGCGGCGGGCGAGCACTTCCGGCCCGTCGCGCTCAGCGTCGAACTCGGCGCCGGGCCGGTGCGCAAGGACCTGATCCTGTCGGGAGCGGGCACGGTCAGCGGCCGGATCCGCGCCGAGGGCGGGCACGCGATCGGCGGAGCGACGGTCGTGCTGGCCGACGCGCGCGGCGACGTGCTCGCCTCGGTGCTCAGCGGCGGCGACGGCTGGTTTCGCTTCCCCGACGTCGCGGGCGGCGGCTACACCCTCGCGGTCACCGCGCGAGGCCACCGTCCCTGCGCCGTCCCTGTCGCGCTCGTCGAAGGGGAACACCTCACCAGGGACGTCGATCTGGAACTCGCGGGGCAGCTCAGCGGCGCGATCAGATCCGAACTCAGCGACACGGCCGTGCCCGAAGCGCAGGTGACACTGCTCGACAGCACCGGGCACGTCGTCGGTGTCACCCTGACCGATCCGCACGGTCACTACCGCTTCGACGATCTCGACGGCGGCGACTACACGGTCGTGGCCAGCGGCTACTCCCCCGCGACCAGCACCGTGCGTCTCGGTCCCGGCACGCGGCTCGAACAGGACATGACACTCGGCTACGGCCCCGGAGGCTCCAATGTCTCCTGGAATCCCGGCGGGCCCGGCGAGCGCACCCGGGATCACCGCGGCTGATCCCGGGCCGGGTCAGGCCACCCGGATACGCGGCGTGCTCTGCCGGTACTCGGGGGCCTCGGCGGCGTCGGTGTAGTCGAGCAGATTCCCCGCCAGTTCGTGCAGCAAAGCCTTGACCTCGGCCGGTGACGCGCGAAAGAACTCACGGCGCAGGTTGACCTTGTTGACCCTGCGGTCACCGAGCCTGCGGTGCAGTTCGCTTTCGATGCCGACCGCGTCGCAGGCGAAGAACAACGCGTGCACGTCGAAGCGGAAGGGCACCGACGCGTCGCCCAGTTCCCTGACCCGGTCCATGGGGTCCAGCCTCCGCGTCATGCCGATCTTGACCACGTTGTCGCCGAAGGCCCCGATGTTGCTGATCACGTACACGTAGCCCGCCCTGATGTTCGCGGCCCGCTCCTGCACGCCCTGCAGGGCCTCGGTGATGGCGGCGAGCTTCGCCTCCAGCCCGGCCAGTTCGGCCGCGTCGGCCCCGCCGCGCAGCGCCGCGATCGCGTTGCGGTAATGCTGCTGTTCCTTGCGCAGGCGCTCCTGCTCCCGCAGGTACTCCTTCATCGCGAGGCGTTCCTCTCGCAGCTGGGCCTTGCGCTCCCGCTCGGCTTCCCGCTCCTGCTGTTTTTTGGCGAGATAGTCGGCCGTCAGTTCCAGCTCCAGCACCCGCAGCGCGTGGTATTCGGGGTTGATGCGGATCGCGGCCATCGCACCCAGTTTCGCGGTGACGCGTACCGAGGTCTCCAGCCGGTTGATCGCCGAATCGAGATTGCCGGCCTTGAGTACGCGCACGCACACGTCGGCCTCGGCGTTGTAGGCACGCAGCATCAACTTGGACAGATCGGCCACGAACCGCCGTCCGTGCGCGGGCGAATTGTTGTAGTGGAAGGTTTCCGACCCGCGCACGGCGGTCTTGCGTTTGATCATCGTCTGCATCTGCTGCCGGATGGCGTCGAGCCGCTGCTTGTACCCTTCCGCGTCGGCAAGGACGTGCCGGTAGAAGTACACGCCCGCGTCCTGCATAACCGCCGTGTCACTGGTCTGCACCACCTCGGCCGACAGCTTCGCGAGCTGCTGCCGCTGGATGGCGTACTGGGTGTTGAACTCGTCGCGGTCGCGTTCGAACCGCGCTCGCTGCTGGCTGATCTGCTTGGTCAGATTGGCCAGTTCCTGTTGCCGCTGCAGCAGGTCCAGCGCACCGACCCGGTCCAGTTCGGTCCGCAGGTTCGCGTTCTGCTCCTGCAACGCGATGATCTCGTCCCGATGTTTGCGCCGCCCACCGAATACGCCCACGACCAGCCGCTCCCTGCCTCACCGACAACGCACCGCAGTCGCACGATGACACAGCGGCAACGAGCGGCCCCACCTCCGTCCGGGTGCACTTGTCGTAAGCGAATCGTCACAGTGCGCAGCGAAACGGCGGCCGAGCGCGGATCTCGGCGACCGGAACGCGGAACTCGCGCTCCTGAATGCGGATCTCGGCGACCTGAGCGGGGGACTCGCGCGCCGGCTGTCAGTCCTCGCCGAGCAGGATGAACCGGCTCCTGGCGCGCATCGCGGCAACGACCTCGGCGGGTGCCTTCTCCGGCGAGCCCGAATCGTAGGGAGGGATCGGGTCGTACTCGATGCCGAGCTGGATCGACTGGCCGAGCGCGTCTCCCCCGATCCGCCCCGCCAGCGTCAACGCCATGTCGATGCCGGAGGACACCCCGGCGGCGGTGATGTACTTGCCGTCGGTGACGACCCGCTCTCCGGTCGGCGTCACGCCCCATGCGGGGAACTGGTCCAGCGCCAGCCAATGTGTCGTCGCCCTGCGCCCCTTGAGCAACCCCGCGGCGGCGAGGATCAGCGAACCCGTGCAGACCGACGTCGTGGCGGTGCTGCCGCGGTCGGCCTCGCGCAGCCACGCGTGCACGGGACCGTCCTCCATGTGCGCGACCTGGCCCGGGCCGCCCGGCACCACCACGATGTCGGGACCGGGAACCTCCTCGAAGGTGGCGTCGACGGCGAGTCCGAGGCTGCCGACGTCGTTGCGCACCAAGCCGGTGCGCTCGCCGACGAACACCGTCTCCGCGCCCGGCAGACGGCTGAGCACCTCATAGGGGCCGACCGCGTCCAGCGCGGTCACCCGGTCGTACAACACGATCGCGATCTGCATACCGGTTCTCCTTGTTCAGCGATGGGACTAGTGGGTTTTCACGGAATCGGACTGGAACGAAAACGGCGCCGGTATTCCGACGGGCCGACGCCGAGCACCTTGAGGAACGCCCGCCGCATGGCTTCGGCCGTGCCGAAGCCGCAGGACTTCGCCGTCTCCTCGACGCCGCAGCCCTCGTCCTCCAGCCTGCGGCGGGCGGCTTCGAGCCGGACCCTGTCGACGTAGCGGCCGGGTGGCATGCCGACCTGCTCGGTGAACGCGCGGGCGAACTGCCTCGGCGACAAGCTCGCCCTGGCCGCCAGCACCGGCACGGACAAATCGGCGCCGGGATGCTCGGAGATCCAGCGCTGGACCTCACGAAGCGGATCGCGCCGCGCCGTCTGGGTGGCCAGCTGCGCGCTGAACTGGGCTTGGTTGCCCGGTCTGCGCAGGAAAACCACGAGATATCTCGCGATGGTCAGCGCGGCGGTTCTGCCGAGCTCGTCCTCGATGAGCGCCAGGGTGAGATCGATACCCGCGGTGACCCCCGCCGACGTGGTCAGCTCGCCGTCCCTGACGAAGATCGGATCGGGAAGCACCTCGACGTCGGGATATCGCTCGGCGAGCGTGGCGCAGTAGGCCCAGTGGGTGGTCGCCCTCCTGCCCGACAGCAGACCGGCCTCGGCGAGCAGGAACGCGCCCGTGCACACCGACACGACCCGGGTAGAGCGCGGGCCCGCCTCCCGCAGCCAGGCCACCAGTTCCGGGTCGAGTCCCTCGGGCGTGCGGCTGCCCTGGCCGCCCGGCACGAGCAGCACGTCGGCGTGATCACGTTCGCGAAGGTCGGTGTCGGCGACGACGGTCAGGCCGCTTGAGGTACGGACGTGGCCACCGCCGAGCACGGCGGTGGCCACGTCGTATGCCGGTTCCTCGCCCCGCGCGGCCAGCCACTGGTTGGCGCCGACGAACACCTCCAGCGGCCCGGTCACGTCGAGGCTTTGCACCCCGTCGAACAGGACGATGAGTACGGTGCTGGCGGGCATGAACTCGATGCTGTCCGACTCCGGTGGTGACTACAACGTCGGATCTCCCACCTTTTCTGCCATGGCGGCGGGTTCGTGGCGGGCCTGGACGCGTCCCGCGTACCACATGGTCCACGCCGACAGAGCGCCGATCACGGCGAGCAGCAGCACCAGGCTCAACGCGGCCATGATGTCGGGGGTCACCAGGTACACCAGCGGAACCCGCAGGATCGCCTCGGCCAGCAGCGCGATCCCCCACACCGCCGACATGCGCGTGAACGCGGCGCGGAACGCGGGCACCTGCTCACACAGCCGGTCGATCTCCTCGCGTTTGGCCTTGTTCGAACCGGCCCTCACCGCGACGAGCACCACGGGGGTGCGGCTCGCGCAACTGGCCAGCAGCACCAGTGCGGCCACCGCCGTGCCGAAGGATTCCTTCAGCAGCACGAACCGCGCGTCGCCGGACACCAGCGACAGCACCAGCCCGACGGCGAGCACCGCGGCCATCAGTCCCGAGACGACGTCGAACGACCGGCGCCGTACCGCGACCCAGGTCAGGCGCAGGGCCGCGAGCACGGCGCCGGCCAGCAGCGCGATCTGTTCGTCCTGCCCGGCGAGCCGCAATCCGTAGTAGGCCGCCAGTGGCAGTCCGGCGTCGATCAGAACTTTGATCAGCGAGGAGCCGCCCTGCGTGTTCTCCCCCGCCTTGTCGCCGCCGGTGTCGTTGGTGTCGCTCATCCCGCTGCCTCTTCTCGTTCGATCTCGCCGATGAACCCCAGCACCGTGTCGCTCACCGCGTCCGGGTACTCCCCCGCGATGGAGTGGGACGCCGAGGACCACAGCTCCACCCGTGCGCCGGGAAGTGCCGCTTCCGCCCGCCGTGCCGCCTTGGGGCCGTCGTGAATGACGCTGCGGCCCGCGATGAGCGCCAGCACCGGCATCGTGACGCTTGCCCACTGCGCGGCGGTGAACAACGTGGGAGTGGGCAGGGCGATCCGGTAGCTGCGCATTCCCTCGTTGATCACGCTCGCCACCGGATCGTCGGCCGCGACGGTGTCGGTGCCGCCGATCCAGCGCAGGAACGAGGCCCGCGCACGCTCCTTGATCCCCGGCACGAGTGTCAGCGCCGTGCGCAACAGGAGCTGGGCGGGAAACCGCGCGAAGGTCTGCACCGGATCGATGAGCGTCAGCGACGCGACTCGCCCGGGTGCCCGGATCGCGAGGTTGGCCGCGAGCCAGCCGCCGAAGGAGTATCCGGCAACGTGCACTCCGGGGTGGCCGAGTTGCTCCAGTACGGTGACGAGCCACGCGGCCTGGTCGGCCGCGTTCTTGATGGGCGCCGTCTGCTCGCTGCGCCCCGGTTCGCCGATCAGGTCGACGGCGTACACCGGGCCGCGCGTGGCGAATGCGGCGAGGTTGGGTTCCCACATCACGGCGGTACCGGCCCGTCCCGGCAGCAGCACCATCGGGGTCGCCTGCCCGTCGCCGAAGCGGTACACCCGCACCGTGCCGAAGGCCGTCGGAATGTCCCTTCGCGCCGAGGGTTCGGGCAGAGCCGCGAATCCCCTGTCGTAAATCGTGTCGTACTCGGCGCGCGCCGCCTGCGACACGAATTGTCCTACTGCCATCACATCTCTCCCCGTTGGCGATACGATCGTATCGTAAACATGCGGAAGTCATGATCGCAATCCGATCGTATCGCCAAGGAGTCAGGGTGCCCCGTCTCGTCGACCACGAGCAACGCCGACAGTCCATCGCCGAGGCCGTTCGCCGCATCGCCGCCGATCGCGGGCTCGAAGCGGTCAGCCTCGGCCAGGTCGCGGCGGAAGCCGGAATCTCGAAAGGACTCGTGCAGCACTACTTCCCCGCCAAGGACGACATGCTGCGCTACGCCACCACGACCCTGCGCGAGCGCGTCCACCACCACCTCCCCGGCGGGGAATCGCCCAGCCTGCGGGACACGGTCATCGCACTGCTGCCCCTCGACGACGACGCGCGCGCCGAAGCACTCGTGGCCAACGCGTTCCTGTCCCGCGCGCTCAAGGACGACACCATCGCCGCCCGATTCCGCGCCGGCTACACCCAGCTCCACGAGCTGCTGGCCGCCACAATCGCCGGCGAACAGCAGCAGGGCACCCTCGCGAGCGAACTGTCCCCCCGGCACGAGGCCGATCTCCTGCTGGCCTTGGCCGCGGGGCTCGGCGACACACTGCTGCTGGGCCACCGCGACACCGAGGAGGTCATCGCGCTGCTGGACAGCCACCTCGCCCGCCTCGCGGCGCCCGGACAGACCGGTCGGTAGGTTCGCCGCATGACCCAATCTCAGCGATCGGTCCGCATCGAACGTGTCGCCGCGGGCCGCTACGTCGCCCACACCGAAGGCGGGGCCACGATCCCCATCGGCGGCGACGACGAATTCAGTCCCGTCGAACTACTGCTCGCCGCGATCGGCGGCTGCACGGCCGTCGACACCGACGTCGCCACCACCAGGCGCACCGAACCCGACTCGTTCACCATCACCGTCGAGGGCACCAAGATCTCCGACCGCGACACCGGCAACCGCATGGAAGACCTCACCGTCACCTTCGCCGTGCGCTTCCCCGAGGGCGCGGCGGGAGACGCGGCGCGGGCGATGCTGCCCCGCACGGTCGCCCTCTCCCACGACAAGCTCTGCACCGTCAGCCGCACCGTCGAACTCGGCACCCCGGTCCGCACCGTCATCGAATAGCGCTCACTCGCCTGACTCGGCCGGAACGCCACCAGCGGCGGCCGCCTCCTCGGAGCCCTGTTGCTGGCGTGCCAGCAACAGGTCGACCCTGGCGTGCGCGGCACCGGCCTGCTCGCGGGCCTGATCGAGCTGGCTACGCGTGTCGGCGAGCGCGTTCTCGGCCGCCGTCTCGCGCTGTTCGGCCAGTGCGCGCGCGGCCCGCTGCTCGGCCAGTGAATCCCGTAGCCGCGTCAGCTCGTCCCTGACCTCGGCCACCTCGGTCCTCGCCTCGTCCCGCTCACGCTGTGCGTGGGTGAGTCCGGTCTCGGTGGCGGCAAGCCCCGCTGACGCGGCCTTGAGCCGCTCCTGAGCGAGGGTGTGCGCGGTGCCGAGTTCACTCAGTTCCGTCCGGGCCGCCGCGAGTTCCTCGGCGAGCCGGGCACGGGCCGTCCCGGCTTCGGTCAGTCGCAGCTCGGCCGTCCTGAGCTTCGCGGCCAGGTCCTGCGTCGTCTGCTCGCTGGCCCTTGCCGCCGCTTCCGCCGTTCCCCGAACCCGTTCGTGCTGGGCGACGGTGGCCCAGGCTTCACGCTGGACCCGCTCCGCTTCGGCCGCGGCGCGCTCGGCCGACTTCTCCGCCGCGACCCGTGCCGTGCGGTCCTCACGGGCCGAGGCGAGCGCCTTGTCCCGGGCGCGCTCTGCGGCCTCGGCCCTGCGCGTGGCCGCGTCGGCTTCCGCTCTCGCGGTCGCGGCCTGTTCGTGAGCCTGCTGAACCTGCGCCAGTGCCCCCTCGTCGGCGGCGGCAAGCCGCGACAGCAGGTCTTCGACGGCGGTCAGTACCGGCCGCGCCGTCACCCCGAACGCCTCGGCGCCCTTCCGTAACTCCACCAACGGATCGAGCACCGCGGCTGCCTGCGCGGCCCTGCGTTGCCGGGAGGCCGCGTCGGCATGCCCCTTGCAGCAGTACGAGGAGGGCCGCCCTCCTTTACGGCGCCCCTGTCCGTCGGTCGCGGGCGGCGGTAGCGGGTTGTCACACCCTTCCAGGGCGCAGCGGCTCTCCTCGTCGGTCTCCTCCGCTCCGCCCGGTTCTTCGGCGCTCGCCGCTTCGGTATCGACAGCGTCGGCAGCGCCGTCGTGAATGTCGTCCCCGTCGTCGCCCGGGTTTGTCCCGTTCACCAGCCCGTTTTTCACTGTTTTAGTTTCGCGCACGCGATCGCGTAACTGGTTCAACGACACGCCAAACTGCGAAACCTACTTGAATAGAGGACCCGTGATAATGCCCCTTATGACGGGTACTCGTGGTTATCGCGCCGACGACGGGCCCGGGTGACAGGCAGCCGGCCGGGCGGAGTGCTCAGGAGAAGCGGACGGGGTCCGGAGAAGAACCGGGACGGATCCAGCGCCGCAGTGCCGCACGGAGCGCCTGCTGGTCCGCGGCGCCGGGGCGGGGCTGTGTGGTTGCCCAGGCGACGTAGCAGTCCGGGCGGAGGAGCAGCGCCGTGGGCGCTCCGGGTTCGGGGCCGGCGGTGACGATGTCGACTTGGTCGTGCCACTCGGGCAGCGTCCCCGCCAGCGAGGCGTCCTCGGTGAGGTCCAGCAGCAGTGGCCGCGCGGTTCTGGTCAGCTCCGCCAGCCGGACGGTGCCGGTCGTGGTTCGCAGTTGCATGCTCGGCGCGAACCGGCCGACCAGCGGATGCCGGTCGGCTTCGCCCATGTCGTAACGGACGTCGGCGCCCGAGGTGAGTTCGGCAAGCCGACGCACGGTGTTCCGGTCGCGGAGCAGCTCGCCGAACACTTCGCGTAGCCCGGTGACGTCGTCACCGGGCGCGATGAGCACCGATTGCGCCTGCGCGTTCAGCACCATGCGGGAAGCGGCTGCCCGGCGTTCGCTTGCGTAACTGTCCAGCAGACCGGACGGGGCGCTGCCGGAGATCGCGGCGGCGAGTTTCCAGCCCAGGTTGACGGCGTCCTGCAGGCCGAGGTTGAGCCCGGGCCCCCCTCCCGTGGCGGAGTACACATGGGCGGCGTCACCGATCAGGAACACCCGGCCGTCGGAGAATCGCTCGGCCAGCCGGGTGTTGCCTCCGGTCAACCGGCGCAGTACATGCGGCCCTTCGCCGTCGGGCCGGCCAAGCGGCACGTCGAAGCCGAGCACGCGGCGGACGCTCGCCCGCAACTCGCCGAGGCTCATCGGAGTATCGCTTTCGGGCTGGTCCCACTCCGTGGTGCTGATCAGCGGCGGGTGGCCGGGCAGCGGCGCGTAGGAGAATCCGCCGCGCTCGGTGCGGTGGGGCAGAAACGGTGCGACGGCACCGTAGCCGGGCACATTCAGCACACCCGTCGCGGAATCAACCCACTCCGCAGGGACGGCCGCGTGCGCCGATCGGACGGTCATCCGATCGTAAGTGACGCCGGGGAAACCGATACCGGACAACTTGCGCGTGACGCTGTGCGCCCCATCCGCCCCGGCGAGGTAACGCGCCCGCAATTCGTAGGCCCCTTCCGGGCCCGCGACCTCGACAGTCACCGCGTCATCGTCCTGCGAAACATGGACGACTTCGTGTCCGCGCCGCACGTCCACGGCGAGTTCGAGGGCACGTTCTTCCAGGATTCGCACGATCTTCCGCTGCGGGACCGGCAAGGCATAGACCGGGCTGTCCTCCAGCATGCTCAGATCCAGGCCCATCGCGCCGAACATGAAGTAGCCGGAGTTCGGCTGTGGCGGCTGCTCGCTGCCGCTGAGCCGCCGGTACAGCCCCCGGTGGTCGACCATTCTCACGACCTGGCCGAGCAGCCCGTTGGCTTTCGGTTCCTCGCTCGGTTCCGGCAGGCGTTCCAGCACGATCGGCCGGACCCCTGCCAGGGCCAGCTCGCAGGCCAGCATCAGTCCGTTCGGTCCGCCGCCGACGATGACGACATCGGTGATCACCAGAATTCTCCTTTGTTCGCATGGAAAAGGGCAGGACGTATCGGCCCCGCGATGACAGGGCAAGCTCGGCGAGCGAGGTGTTTCACGGGACGGACGGGCCGCCGCGAGTTGGTCGGACGCCCACAAAACGAGCGCGGCCACGAGACTAGGATTAAAAGTGCGTGCGCGCAACTTTGCGCGCACGCATGCGACCAGGGATACTGGGAGGGTGACCACACGACGGACGGGTCTGCGCGAGCAGAAGAAGCAGGCCACCAGGAAAGCGTTGCGTGAGGCGGCTCTGCGGCTGGCGCTGGAACATGGGGCCGAGAACGTCCGCGTCGACGACATCGCCGAGGCGGCCGGGGTCTCACCGAGGACCTACAACAATTATTTCTCCAGCCGCGAGCAGGCAATCGTCGCCGCCGTCACCGCCCAGCGAGAAGCAGAGGTGGCGGCGGCGGTAGCCGCCCGGCCCGCAGGCGTCGGTCTCGCCGACGCCGTGGTCGAAGCGATCGTGGAGCAGTACACCGATCCGGGAGAGCAGCAGCGCGACGCACTGCTGCTGCTCACCACCCATCCCCCGTTGCGGGACGCGTTCGTCGACACGGCCGGCGCGATCGAACACTCCCTTGCCGAGGCGATCACCCAGCGCGTCGGCAACGCCGACCCCGACGCCGCCCGCGTCCTCGCGGCGAGCGTCGCCGCGGCGACCCGGGTCGCACTTCAGCGATGGATACAGCCGGTGACGGCGTCTCCCGTGACCGGTGGATTCGTCGTGCCCTCCGGCTCGCTACCCGACCTGCTTCGCGCCGCGCTCGCACCACTCGCGCCCGCGCTCGACGCCGCCGGGAACCCGTCGTCGGCGTCAGTCCGGCGGTAGAGCGTGGAGCCGGGTGAAGGCAAGCAGGGGTGCGGCGGTCCGCTGAGGGTCTTCGAGGATGGGTGAGTGCCCGAGGCCGGGCAGCATCTCGACCCGCGCTCCTGGAACCGCGAGATAGTCGGTCGCGGAGGTGGACCGCCATCTCCGATCGTCTTCGGGGGATCTCATAGCCCGCGCGGCTGAACGCGGCGCGCTCATCGACCGGCGGATCTGCTCGTCGGTCAGGTGTGGCCACTGCGCCGGCTCGATGGCGGAGGCTTCCTGGGTGATGAAGGCGTCCATGCTGGGGGCCTGTGTTGATGAGCGCGAGCGCGGTCACCAGGCCGGGTCGTTGCTCGGCGAGGGCGGTGATCACCACGCCGCCGCTGGAATGGCCGACGGCGATGGCGCGCGTGACGCCGAGTCGATCCAGTACCCGGCCGAGCCGACGCTGTGGATGGGCCGTGCCCGAGCAGGAGCGCGGGAGCGCGCGGATCGCCGTCCTCCACGACGTGGAGGTCACCGTCATCGAGCCGGACGAACCACGCTCGGCCGCGACGCGGGCTACTGCCCCGGCCTCGCGGTCGGCGGCAGTACCTCCCTGGCTGTCGTCGGGGCCTACGTCCTCGCCGGGGAACCGGCCAGGACGGGTGGCGACCACGAGCGCGCCTTGCCCGCCTGGTCTCCGCGCTGCCCTCCGCCCAGCCGGCTTCTCGTCCGGCTCACCACCAAGAGCGCACGCCCCTACAACTCCATGACCGTCGATCCGCCGACACCAAGCAACCGGATTGGCCGTTGAGCGGGTCAGCCCGCCAGGGACTCGATCAGGTCGGCGGCCGCGGATGCTCCTCCGGCGGCCCTGGCGATCTTCTTCTGTTCGGCACACCGTTGGGCGATCTCGGGTGAGGAGGAGACGCGCAGCACCGCCGCGCGCAATCGCTCCGGGGTGACCTCTTCGGCGGGCAGATGTTCCCCGACGCCCAGTTCGGCGAGCCTGGGACCGTTGACGAACTGATCGGCCGCCTGCGGTACGGCCACCATCGGGACACCGTGCCACAGAGCCTCCGAGCAGCCGCCCATCCCGGCGTGGGTGACGAAGGCCGAGGCGTGTGCGAGGAGCGCGAGTTGCGGTACCCATTCCCGGACGGCGACATCGTCGGGGATGTCGCCGAGTTCGGTTTGGTCGATGTAGGGGCCGACAGCGAGCACCGTTGTCCAGCCGGTGCCGCGCATGGCGGTGACGCAGTCCCGCCAGAACGCGGGCCGGTCGTTGTAGGCCGACCCGAGCGAGACCAGCAACAGCGGCCGGTCCGGCCGGATCCCGAGGTCGGCGGGCGATCCTTGGTGGGAACGGTCGCCGATCACCGGCCCGACGAAGGTGTAGCGGTCGTCGTCGACCCGGTCGCGGTGGGGCTGCATCGCCTCGGGAATCAGCACCACGGATCGGTCCGGTTGACCGAGGAATTCCCGGTTCCCGAGCCCGGCTCCGACCTCGGCGAGCCACGAGTCCATTTCGGACTGCCAGGCCAGCCCCTCCGGCGTGTCGTAGAAGGCGTAGGCCTCGGCGAAGTCCTCTTCGAAGGTGTCCCAGGCGACCATGTGCGGGGCCAGTTCGACGCGCGGCAGCCCGTGCACCCTGGACAGCGCGTGGCCTGCCCAGCCGCTGCCGTCGTAGCAGACGATGTCCGGCAGATCACCGGCCAGCGCCGCGGTGATCTGCGCACACGCCGAGCGGGCTTCGGCCGAGAACAACCGCATCGCCTCGACACCGCCTTCCGGCCACTGCTGCCCCTTCGCGGGGTCGGGAAGATCAGTGTGGATCAGCAGCGGGGTCGCACCGGTGGCCGCGACGGCGCCGGCGAACCGCTCCGGAACGGGGTAGGTGACGCGGTGACCCCGGGCGACCAGCTCGGCCATCACCGGAAGGTTGGGGTGCACATGCCCGTGTGCGGCCGAGGCGGACATGAGGATGTGGCTCATCGAAACTCCCGGCTTCAGGTTCTCAAGGGCAAGACGAAACCCGCACGCCGCGGCGGCGGGCTGGGAGCGCCTCGATCAGAGGTACAGAACTTCGAGCACCATGACGGCGATCATGGCAGGACCGGCGACCACGCCGCATCCGGTTTCTCCGGGCCCGCGCGTTCGCCGGGTCGCCGGACACCGCCGAACGGGCACTCGGCGAACGGCGCGGATCGACTGTGTCAGTCGGTTGCTTGTGAGGTCTGCGCCGACGGAAGCTGTTCCAGCCAGTTCCAGAGAGCGCGTTCGCGATCGGGGTTGCAGGATTCGGTGGAAGACGGCACCGCTTTGGTCCGGTGAACGTAGGCGCCGGTCGGGGCGGGGGTGGCGCCGAGGATGGCGTCGGCGAGTTTCCTGCCCGCGGGGACGGGGGTGTCCACCAGAGGGGTGGCCGCCAGTATCGGGACGATCCTCCGCATCAGGAAGGGAAACGCGCCGCCGGTTTCCCGCGCGAGTCCGGTCCCGACGACGAGGCTGGGGTTGTAGGCGATGATGTCGACGCCTTCGGGCAGGCGGCGAGACCACTCGTGGACCAGGTATATGCCGCCGAGTTTGCTGGTGACGTACGCGCGGCGGCCGGCTCGGACTTTCCCGGAACGGTTGAACGCTCCGGGGCGGGAGATCTCAGGGATGGCCCATCGGGGCGAGGGCATGGTTCCTCCGGTGTGCCGGAGGTCGCCGAAGTGGGCGTCGCTGACCGTGACCACGACGCGGGCCGGTGGGTGCAGGTGGGGGTGGAGTTGCCGCAGAAGCTGGTGGGTGGACATGACGTTCACGGCGAAGGTTCGCTCATAGCCGTCGACCGTGGCCTCCAACGCGCTGGACAAGTGCACGCCCGCGTTGAAGACCAGGCCCCGCGGCGGAGGCAGGGCGCCGGAGTCGAGGAGGTCTTCCAGGCGCGCCCCGGCGGCGGCGACGCTGGCCCTGCTCGCCAGATCGATGTCGATGTGTGAGACGTGCGGGGAGATCTCCCGCAGGCCCGGCAGTGTCCCGGCAGCGGAGGAGGCCCGCCCGAGAATGACCAGGTGGGTATCGGGGCGGCGGCTGAGGACATCCCTCGCGGCCTCCAGTCCGATCCCTCGGGTGGCGCCGGTCATGATCAGGGACTGGCTGGCTGTGGTCATGGGGATTCTCCTTGGCCGGCTCGGTTGGTGCTGGCGGTGGCGTCGACTCGCGTCGACGTTCGCGTTTCGCGTCATCACCGACCCTGACGCGGCCTCCGGAGGTCGGGGAGATCGCGGCGAGCCTGGTACCCACAGGGCCACACTCCGGCCCGCCGTCCCGGCCCGCGGGAAGGGACAATGAATCCATGCG
Source organism: Saccharomonospora sp. NPDC006951 (assembly GCA_040635515.1). Lineage (GTDB taxonomy): Bacteria > Actinomycetota > Actinomycetes > Mycobacteriales > Pseudonocardiaceae > Prauserella_A. Next base: position 1,042,593 of record JBEYHY010000001.1, read on the forward strand.
GGGAGCTGAGCGGGCGGGTCTGGGCGAGTACCTGCGTCACCACCGCTCCCACATGGCGCCCCGGGACCGGCCCGGAGCCTCCCCTCTGTCCCACCGGCGTGTCCCGGGTCTGCGTCGTCAGGAACTCGCCGACATCGCGGGCATCTCGGTCGAGTACTACACCCGCCTCGAACAGGGCCGTGCCGCCCGCCCGTCGCGGGAGATCCTCACCGCGCTGGCCCGGGCGTTCCGGCTCTCGAACGCCGAACGGGACCACCTCTTTCGTCTCGCCTGCGAGCGCCCTCCCCCTTCGCGGGCACCGGCCACCGAGATCCGCCCCGGCCTCCAGCAGCTGCTCGACGGCCTGAACAACGTCATGCCGGTCACCATCCACGATGGCAGGCTCGACATGCTCGCCTTCAACAGCGCCGCCGCGGATCTGTTCGGGCCCCTCTTCGACGACCGCCCCTACGGCCGCAACATCGCCCACCAGGCCTTCACCGCAACGGGACTCGAGAAAGTACTCGGAGACGAAGGGGCCGAACAACTGGCCAGGGTGGCCACGGCCGAACTCCGCAAAGCGCTCAGCCACTACTCGGATGACGAGTATCTTCGCTCCCTGTTCCGGGAACTCTCGACAACCAACCCCGAGTTCGAGCGCTACTGGCGGAAGGGGGAGGTCGGGACCTGGAGTTCCGCGGTGAAACACGTCAATCACCCGACAAAGGGCCCGCTCACCTTCGACAGCGAAATGCTCCACGACCCCGAGAACGACCACTGGGTCATGCTCTTCACTCCCCACCGCACCTGACGACTCGGGTGTGCCGCAGCGGACCGGAACTGACGGCGTTCGCCGCGACGATCACGGCGATGGCCAGCCAGGACACAGCTTCCAGGTGCTGCCCGAGTACGACGACGCCGATCAACGCGGCGAAAACGGGATTGACGCTCGTGAAGACGGCGAACAACCGCGCGGGAACCCTGCGCAGCGCCAGCATGTCGGCCAGCAGCGGGATGGCGGAGGAGAGCACTCCCGCGGCCAGCCCGCAGCCGAGTGCCGCGAGCGTGACCGGGCTGTGCCAGAGCACCCACACCCCCACCGGTAGGTAGAGCGTGCCGGAGACCAACGCGGCGGCGGCTGTTCCCTGCAGGCCGGGCAGGCGGGCCCCGACAGCCCGGTTGAGCAAGATGTAGCAGGCCCAGCACACCGCGGCCAGCAGGGCGAGACCGATGCCCACGTAGTCGGTGGTGGGTGTGGGCCGGGCAAGCACGGCCACCGCGCAAGCCACGGCGAGCGCGGTGACGACATCGACACGGCGGCGGGCACTGGCCAGTGCGACGGTCAGCGGGCCGAGAAACTCCAGCGTGACGGCCAGTCCGAGGCCGATCCGCTCGATCGCCGCGTACAGGGACAGGTTCATCGCGCCGAACACGAACGCCAGACCGAGTACCGAACGCCATTGCGCTGCCGTGAATCGCAGCGGCTTCGGCCTTCCCGCCACCACGAGCACGACGGCAGCCACCCACTGGCGCAACGCCACCATCCCCGCCGGTCCCAGTGCCGGAAACGCCATGGCGGCAATCGACGCTCCGGTCTGATTGGACAACGCGCTGCCCACCATCAGCGCCACCCCGGCGCGGCGCTGATGGTGCGGGAATGTGACCGGACGCGTGGAGGTGGCGGACATTCCACCACCATGAATCCGGCCCGGCTATACGCAAAATGCATTCAGGACGCCAGCTATACGCTGAGCGTATGGCTGAGAAGGACAGGCTTGAGCTCAAACATCTGCGTTGTCTCGTCGCCATCGTGGACACCGGCACGTTCACCGATGCCGCCATCGAACTCGGGACCTCCCAGGCCGCCGTCTCCCGCACGCTCGCCGCGCTCGAACGACTGCTCGGGGTCCGGTTGCTGCATCGGACCAGCCGCAGCCTCGCCCCCACCACGGCGGGCGTTCAGGTTCTGGCCAGGGCACGCATCCTGCTCGCGGGAGCGGGCGAACTCGTCAGGGAGGCCACCACCGGCGACACCCGCCTCTATCTGGGACACGCCTGGTCGGCCTTCGGCCGCCACACCACCGAGTTCCAGCGCCGCTGGCACGACCAGCATCCCGAGACGGAACTGCGCCTCACCCGGCACAACAGCCCCACGGGAGGCCTCGCCGAAGGACTGTGCGACCTGGCCGTCATCCGCGCGCCCCTCGATCCGCGCCCCTGGGCACACGCACTGATCGGCCACGAGCCGCGCGTCGTCGCGCTCGCCGCCGACGATCCCTGGGCGCGGCGCCGCCATATCCGCCTCGGCGAGATCGCCTCCCGCACGCTGGTCATCGACCGCCGCACCGGGACCACCACTCTCGACCTGTGGCCCGAAGACGCACGGCCCGCCGTCGAATACAGCAACGACATCGACGACTGGCTGGCCGCCATCGCCACGGGCCGCTGTGTCGGACTGACTCCGCAGGGAACCGCCGCCCAGTACCGCAGGGACGGAATCGTCTACCGGAGGCTGCGGGACGCCGATGCCGTGCCCGTCCACCTCATCTGGCGCACCCACGATCCTCACCCGGCCACCCACACCGTCGTCGCATTGGCCACCGCGTTGTATCGCGAAGACCACCACGGCGCGTGAACCGAACTCACGGCGGCGGCGCACTCCGCTCCTGGCGCACGCGGGCCGCCTGCCTGGTGAGGTGATCACGTTCGGCGATGCTGGTCGCCGAACGTGCCGCCTCGGCATACAACTCGGCGGCATGATCGAGGTCGCCGGTGCGTTCGCGCAGGTAGGCCGACACCGCCGGATACCGGGGCAGCGCGGGGTCGACCTCGGCGAGCGCGGCCAGTCCCGCGTGTGGGCCGTCGGCCTCGCCGACGGCCACGGCGCGGTTGAGCCGCACTATCGGGCTGCCGGTGAGTCGCAGGAGCTCGTCGTACCACTCGACGATCTGCACCCAATCGGTCTCGGCGGCCGTGCGGGCATCGGCGTGGAGCGCGGCGATCGCGGCCTGTGCCTGATATTCGCCGAGCCGGTCGCGGGCCAGCGCGGACTGCAGGATCGTCACGCCCTCGGCGATCAGCCCGGTGTCCCAGCACGAGCGGTCCTGCTCCGCCAGCGGCACCAGTCGACCACCGTGCCCCGTGCGCGACGACCTGCGCGCGTGATGCAGCAGCATGAGCGCGAGCAGACCGGCGGCCTCGGGTTCGCCGGAGAGCTTCGCGAGCTGCCTCGCGAGCCGGATCGCCTCGGCCGCCAGGTCGATGTCGCCGCTGTATCCCTCGTTGAACACCAGGTACAGCACCCGCAACACGGTCGCCAGGTCACCGGGGCTGTCGAGCCGGGTGCCCGCGATCCGCCGTTTCGCCCTGCTGATCCGCTGCGCCATCGTCGCTTCCGGAACCAGGTAGGCCGTGGCGATCTGCTTCGTCGTCAAACCGCCGACGGCACGCAAAGTCAGCGCGACCGCCGAGCCGGGCGGCAGCGCGGGATGCGCGCACAGGAAGTACAGGCGCAGCGTGTCGTCCTCGGCGGGAATCTCGCCGCCGGGTGGTTCGTCCCCGGCGGCCACTTCCCGTTCCCTGCGGGCTTTCTCGGCCCTCGCCCCGTCGAGAAACCTGCGCCACGCCACGGAGATCAGCCACGCCTTCGGGTCGCGTGGCCGCTCCTGTTCCCATGCTCCGAGCGCCCTGATCAGGGCCTCTTGCACGGCGTCCTCGGCCGAGGCGAAGTCGGCCCCGCGACGGACGAGGACGCCGATCACCGCGGGCACGAGTTCCCGCAGCGGTGCCTCGGTCACTCGGTCACCACGGGCGGCTCGGTAAGGAACGGCCGCACCTCAAGCCATTCGTGGATGGGCTCGCCACCGGCTCCGGGCGCGGCCGACAACTCCCCGGCCAGCTCGACGGCACGGTCCCAGGACTCCACATCGATGACCATCCAGCCCGCGATGAGATCCTTCGTTTCCGCGAACGGCCCGTCGGTGACGGGAGGCCTGCCCGCACCGTCATAGCGCACGAACGTGCCCTCGGGTGCCAGCGCCTGGCCGTCCACGAACTCACCGGACTGTTCGAGCCGGTCGGCGAAGTCCCTCATGTACTGGATGTGCGCGTCCACCTCTTTCGGCGTCCACTGATCCATCGGCGGCTGGCCGGTCGCGGGCACTGGGCCGCCGCGGTAGTGCTTGAGCAGCAGGTACTTCATGATGAGCTCCTTCTCGCTTCACCCGGCCTGTGTGGCCGATCGTGCCCCAGGGACGGAGCGGGCGCGCCGTTCTCGACATCGCCGCCGGAATTCATCCGGCTTTTTTCCCGGCGGCGGCTCGCCGGGTGCCGGAACCTCGGCCGATTCCCACCTGCCCTCCTCGCGGGCCGCGGTGAACTCGGCCAGACCGGACGCGCGCATCCTCCCTGCGGCGATCAACCGCCTGGCGTGCCCGACGTTGATCGCCGACCACGGGCTTCCCCTGCGGCGACGCGAGTAACGCTGCAGGTAGTAATGCTCGTCGAGGGACCTGCGGTTGCTGTCGATCCAGCCGAAGCACAACGCGACATCCAGCGCCTGCTCGATGGTCACCGAACTCGCCGGCGCCTTCTTCTTGGCGATTCTCAGCCACGCCTCGGCCGCGCTGTCGTGGTGCTCGGCCAGCCACGCCTCCCAGGCCGCCGCATCGGGAAAGTGCATCATCGGTCCAGCATCTCCAGATAGTGCTGGTTGTACATGATCGCGAGCACGTTGCCGAAAGGATCGATCACGGAGGCGGTGACGAATCCCGGCCCGTGTTCGGTGATCGGCTGGTAGAGCTTCGCGCCCATGGCAAGCAGGCGCTCCAGCGAATTCTCCAGGTCGTCGACGTGCCAGTTCGCGAGCGCACCGCCGGGTTCGGTGGCGGCCCCCTCCGGCGCGTAGCGGCGGTCGATGATCCCCAGCTCCGCCTGGTGGTCTCCGATCCGGAACTCGTAGTAGGCGGCGGGCAGGCCGTTGCCGGGCCGTTCGAAATAGGGCTCGGCGCCCAGCAGTTCGGAGTACCAGTCCTTGGCCGCCTCGACGTCGTCGGCGTAGAAGTTCAGGGTCGCCAATCCTCGTAGCATGTCGGGTTCCTTCCCCTTCCGAGCCCGGCTCGGGATGTCGCCGGTGAGCTCAGTCTCCACAGCAAAGTGTCCATCTCGTGAGCACTTTCGCGGAGCGGGTTTTCACGGCGACACTGGAGCCATGCGCGCTGACCGGCTCGTCGCCGCCCTGCTGCTCATGCAGGCGCGGGGCAGGGTGACCGCCGCCGAATTGGCGGACGAACTGGAGGTGTCCGTCGCGACGGCCCGCCGTGACCTCGAAGCGCTCTCGGCCGCGGGCATCCCGGTCTACCCCCAGCAGGGCCGAGGCGGCGGATGGTCACTGGTCGGCGGCGCGCGCACCGACTTGAGCGGCCTTTCGGCCGCGGAAACACAAGCGTTGTTCCTGCTCGCCGGCCCGGCCGCCGCGGCATCGGGTGAAGTGAAGGCCGCGCTGCGCAAACTCCTCGGTGCGTTGCCGAACACGTTCAGGGCGGACGCTTCCGCCGCGGCGGAGGCCACCATCGTCGATCCCGCGCGCTGGGGCGGGCGAGACCGGCCCCGGCCAGGGCTGGTGTCACTGCTGCAGTCGGCCGTGGTGGCCCGCCGCAAGGTGCGGCTCGGCTACACCGACAACGCCGGACAGCGCAGCACCAGGCTGATCGCCCCTTGGGGCCTCGTCGACAAGGACGACATCTGGTATCTCGTCGCGGGCACCGACAAGGGACGGCGCACGTTCCGCGTCGACCGGATGCTGGAGGCAGAGGTCACCGAGGAGCCCGCGGACCGCCCCGAGAACTTCACGCTCAGCGCCGCGTGGGACGACGTGGTCACCGAGGTCGAGCGGCGGCGGTCGCGAACGAGCGCGACGGTGCTGATCGAGACCAGGTTCGTCCCGGTGCTGCGCGATCAGTTCGGCACCCATTGCCACGTCGAGGACCACGACGGCGAACGCAGCCGGGTCACGGTCGCCGCGCCGACGCCACTGGACATCGCCAGACAACTCGCGGGTTGGGGCGCGATGGTCGAGGTGGTCGAACCCGGCACGGTGCGCCGGGAACTTCACCGCATCGGCGCCGAACTCACCGGCCGCTACGCGGAGTCGTGACGGAACGGCCCAGGCTGAGTATCGGTGAGTTCGCCGGCAAATCCGGGCTGAGCGCCAAGGCGCTGCGGCTCTACGACGAACCGGGCCCGCTACCGCCCGACCGAGTCGGCCCGCACACCGGATACCGCTTGTACAACCACCTGCCGCCGACGGCGGCAGCCGTCGAAGTCGGTTCCTACTGGCGCCAGGTCGAAGCCGACGCCGCGGCGCGCAGGGAGATCGCGGCCCTTCTCGTCGATCACCTTTCCGGAGAGGACGGGACCATGACGGGTATCGCCAATTGGGCGCTGCGCTCGGCGAGCGCACTCGACGGCGGTCTGGTGCCGCGGGCGCGCTCGACGCACTGGGCACCCTGGACCCGTGGATGCCGGAGGGATCCGGTCGCCCTGCTTGCCCGCCGAAGAGGACCGGGCGTCGTGTCGAGTGGCGCATGTCGGCGATTCCCGCGCCTATTGGTCACTGCACGGCCAGACGCCCGTCGGGCCCGACCCGCATGTGCGGGAAGCACGCGCGGGTGACCGCTATCCGCTGTGCACCGACGGCCTGCACGCTGTGCTCGCCGAACGGGACATCGCGAGGATCCTCGGCGAGCAGGTATCGCCGGGTAAGGCGGTGGAGCGGCTCGTCGCAGCAGTGCGCGAGGCGGGCGCGCCGGACAACGTGGCGTGCGTTGTCTGCGTTGTCGTCGAAGCCGCCGCCCGGTGACGAAATGCTGGGTGGCAGACGCCTGCCACCCAGCATCGGTCACGTCATCGGTCGATGACGTGACCCGGCGGGATCAGACCAAGTCGGCGCCATAGGGCTGGGTGATGACCTCCATGCCGTTGCCTCCGGGATCACGGAAGTACACGCCGCGGCCACCGTGGTTGTGGTTGATCTCGCCGAGTTGTTTTCCTTGCGGATCGGCGTGATAGGTCACGCCTGCCTCCCGAATCCGCCGCAGAATCCCGTCGAATTCCCCTTCGCCGACGAGAAACGCGTAATGCTGCAATCGCAGGTCCTCCTGCGGAATGGTGGCGAAATCCAGCCGGACACCGTTACTGGTTTCCAGTGGAATGAACGGGCCCCACTCGTTTCCCAGCTCCACGCCGAGAATGTGTGCGAGGAATTCAGCGGATTCGCGATTGTCTTTCGACGGAATTATCAGATGGTTGAATTGGACCGACACTGTGCGATGCCTCCACGGGCACGTCACGGGCACCTCCACGCTCACCCGGCCGGTGACCAACGCGCGATGCCGTGCGCTCACTGTAACAGGGCGGCGGCACAGCGCCTGTGCGCTGTGCCGCCGCCCTGTCGTTCAGGCCGTCGTTGCGGGCCGGATCAGTTTGCCGGGGTGACCGTGTCGTGCCAGCCCAGCGCGTCGACGAGGTGTTCGTCCACCACCGAGGACAGGGTTTCCATGTATGCCGCGGTGACGTGGTTGTCATCCATGTAGACCAGGACGTTGCCGATGACCGGAGGACACGTATCGGCCGTGCAGTAGTAGTTACTGAGGTCCACAAAGGACACGTTCGGCGGGATGGTGGGATCGGTCTCGTATGGCGCCTTCAGCGGGTACATCTCGGCTCGCGGAGTCGAACACTGGGCGGCGTCGACGCCGTGCATCTGCACGCATTCGGAAGGCTCGAAGGAGAAACGCGGGTTGTCCCGCATCGCGACAACGGGGATGCCAGCCTCGTTGAGGCGCTGCCACTGGGCCACATACCCCTCGGGGGTCCACTCCTTCAAGCCCACACGCACGTCCCTGGTGCCCATGGTCATCACGGCGTCCGGTTTGGTCTCGATGATCTCCTCGATCACCGCCGCGTTCCAGGGAACACATTCCTCGTTGTTCGGCAGGTCCTGCGTCGCCGTGAGCGGGCAACCGCCCCTGCCCATCGAGATGATCTGCCAGCCGCGCTTCTCCACCAGCGGCCGCAGCGCCGCGATGTACTGCTGGGAGTGCGAGTCACCGACCACGACCAGCCTGCGCTGTGGTGGTTCCGTGGGATCGACCGTGCATACCCGCAGTTCCTCGTGCCGCGCCGAGGTCGTGCACTCCTCGTCCTCGAACGTGTCGAACTGCTCGGGCAGCGCGGCGAACGGCGGCACGATGTCGGCTTCCAGGTTGAGAATGGGACCGCTGGCCGACATCACCTGCGCACCGGGGTGGTCGGGGTCGTCGAGGTCCAGCGCGAACGAGGCGCGCTGCTTGCTCACCACCTGCCACGCTCCCGCGACACCCAGCACGACCACGAGCGCCGCGACCCCGAACCGGTAGGCGCCCCACTTGTTCTTGACGCCGATCTTCGAGTCCCTGACCGGTTTTTCCACGATGTGGTAGGTCAGAATCGACAGCACCACCGAAGCCGCGATGACGACCGCGCCGCCACGCAGCCCGACTTCGTCCCTGCCCCTGACGATCATGTAGAAGATCAGCACGGGCCAGTGCCACAGGTACAGCGAGTAGCTCAGGTTGCCCAGATAGATCAGCGGGCGCGAGGAGAGGAACCTGTCGGCACCCGCCTTGCTGTCCGTCGCGCCCGCGAGCAGCACCAGTGCCGCGGACATCGTCGGCCACAACGCGGCGTAGCCCGGGAAAACCGTGCCGACCTGGAGAATCAGCCCGCAGGAGACCAGCCCGATGACGCCGAGCCAGCCGAAGCAGATCCGCAGCGCGCGCGGCAACGAGATCACGTTGATGACCAGCGCGAGCAGCCCGCCGAGCGCGAATTCCCAGATACGGGTCAGCGACATGAAGTAGGCGAACGGCTGGTCGACACTCGTCAGGTAGACCGAGTAGGCGATCGAGCCCGCGAACAGGACCGCCATCGACGCGAAGATGGTACGGCGAAGTCCCCAGCCTGCCCCCTTGGCCACCAAGGCGACCAACGCGATCAGCAGTGGCCAGACCAGGTAGAACTGGCCCTGGATCGACAAAGACCAGAAGTGCTGAACGACGCTGGCCGTGCTCTGCTGGGCGAAGTAGTCCACCGAGTCGGCGGCGAGCTGCCAGTTCTCCAGGTAGAGCGCCGAGGCAACGACCTCGCGAATGGTCTGGAACCACCGGTGTTCCGGCAGCCACAGCACCGCCGCGACCATGGTCGCCATGAGGACGGTGAGCGCGGCGGGGAACAGCCGCTTCATCATCCGGCCCCACATGGGACGGAACTCGATGCGACCGCGCACGCTCGCTCTGTAAAGCTGGCCGGTGATCAGAAAACCCGACACCAGAAAGAACACGTCGACGCCACCGGAAATCCGGTCAAGCCACACGTGGTACACGACCACCAGAACCGCCGCGAGCGCACGCAATCCTTGCAGCTCCGGGCGAAATTTCCGGTCAGTCTGTGTCGTCGCGGCTTTGGGCACACGTGCTCGCAGCAGGACCATCCGACAGTTTCCTCCGCGGCCGTTGATCAACCCCTACCAAACGCTGAGACTGTACTAGGGGAACGACGCGGTTCCGTCAGTGGTCCGTTCATGCCCTTTATGGACATTCGTTTACCTGGGAAAACAGGGGTAGCGACCGTTCCGCCGCGAAGCTTCGCGGCGCGCGAGACCTCCCTCGCTTCCGCGGACCGGAAAGAATACGAGGCCCCGCAATGGAAACTTTTTCCGTGGCCGCAACGTCGCTTGACCTCGTCGCATTCCGATTTCCTTACCTGGCAAGAACTCCGCGTACCAGCCGAGCCACGCTCCGTTGTGTACCCGGAGGGATTTGGCCATGATCTTGCTCACTGGCGCCGCGGTCGCGGGTTGTCTGTTTCGCCCACCGCGTCACCCGGAGTTGGGTACGCTCCGCGACGCGAGAGCACGGTCGGCCGGTCCGTGCCGAATACCGCGGGGCACCAGGGGGCAGATCCAGTGAGTCAGCCGGGTTATCCAGTGCAGTGGCAGCCGCCCGCGCAACAAGCGGAGCCGCGACCGCCCGTGTCGCCGGGAGTCCTGATCGGGGTGAGCCTGTGGCGGCTGCTGATCGTGGCGTTCGCGTTCATCGGCTTCGGTGCGATGGTCGGCGAGTACGGCTGGGAATCCGCGGCGCCGGGCCTGAGCCAGCAGGCGAGCCTGCTCGTGGGCGTGGTGTACACGGGACTGCTGTGCTATCCGCTTTTCACCGGCGGCAAGGCACACGAGCCGCATTCGCCGTGGCTGCGTGGCGCGATGACGGTGTTGTTGCTGCTGGTCGCGGTGACTTTCCTGACCATCATGGGCGGCTCGCTCGACGAGACGTGGTCACTGTTCGAGCACCTGCTGACGCCGCTGGTGGTGCTGATCGACTGGGCTGTCGTCGGCCGCAACCAGGCCGGCGTGAAGTGGTGGCATCCGCTGACGTGGATCGTGTTCCCCGTTGCGTATCTGGTCTATTACCTCGCCGCCGACGTGGGTCTCTATCGCGGCTTCCTCGATCCTGACAGCAGCGGGTTCGCGGGCACGATCCTCGGCTTCCTCGCGGCGGTGATCGCGGCGGGCTACATGTTGTACGGCGTCGCGAAGCTCAAGACCGCCGCGGCAACCGGCACCCAGGCACCCGCCGGGCTGGGGCACCCTTCCTACGCGCAGGCGCCCCAGTACCCACAGGGGCCGTACCCGCGGCAGCAGGCAGGGTATCCGCCGCAGCAGGCTTCTTACCAGCAGCAACCTCCCTACGGGCAGCAGTCCGCGCCGCCGGGGTCGCATCCCGCGCCCTCCGGCCTGAGCGCACCGAGCGCACCCGGCTGGTCGCCCGCACCGGGCAGCACTGCTGGCCCGGGTGGCGCGGGCAGGCCGGGCGCACCTGGTGGTCCAGGTGCCGCAGGTGGCCATGGCGGGCAGCCGCCCGGCTCCCAGGCTCCGGGGCAGGGTTCGCACGGCCCCAGCCGAGGCTGATCCCGCCTGGCGAGTCCCCCACTCCCGCGCGAGTCCCCCGTCCAGGACGCCGAGTTCCGCACTCCGGGCCGTGAGTTCCGCACTCAGGTGCGCGAGAGCCGCGCCCGCGCACCCGAGTTGCGCGTTCCGGTGCGCGAGTTGCCCGTTCGGCACCCTGGGAACCAGCCGCGGCACGGCTCCCGAGCGTCCCACCAGCGGTGCGGCGCCTGTTCGATCACGAACAGTGTTCGTCACTGTAGCTGGTTCGTCGTGAGAATACGCCCTAGGACGACCAGGCTCAGGTGCCTCGGACACGGCCCTCACGCGCGCCGATACGCACCTCGCCATCCTCAATGCGCACCCCGCGCGCCTGAGTGGGCATCTCGCTGCCCTGAGTGCGCATCTCGCCGTCCCGGACGCAGAACTCGGCGTCCTGAGTGCGGATGTCGGCAGCGAGCGCGGACCGCTAACGCACCTGCCGCGCCCAACACGCTCAGCGCACCGAGCAGGCCCAGCCCGCCGAGGAGCTGGTGCTGCCTGCGGACCCTTCGCCGCACGGCCGCGTACGGCACGGTCGAGAACGACACCAGTTCGTAGCGCGAGACGTACCGGCCCGGCAGCGCGCGTTCGAGGGTGTGCTCGATGGTCTTGCCCAGTTTGAACAGCGGGGAGGCGACCTTGTCGCGCATCTCCGCGAAGTTGGCCAGCGCCATGCTCGCGATGGCCTCGGTGTCGGCGCGCCGCCGCTCGAACAGCGCGAGCGCCGCCTGCCAGTCCCCGTTCGCCGTGTCCAGGCATTCCGTGAGTACGACGACATCCTCGAACGCGCAGTTGGCACCCTGTCCGTAGAACGGCACGATCGCGTGCGCGGCATCACCGAGCAGACCGGCGACGCGGCCGCCCGGCAGCGTCGCGTGCCACGGCGCGCACCGGACGGTGCCGAGCACACCGACGGGGTTGCGCTGGTAGTCGGTCACCAGCTCGGACAGGTGCGGCTCGACGTCGGGGTAGTGCTCCCGGAAGTAGGCCCGCACGGCGGCGGGGGTGTCGAGCGCGGCGAAGCTTCCCGTGCCGCTGTCCGGCCAGAACAGCGTGCACGTGAACGAATGGTCCGGGTTGGGCAGCGCGATCATCATCGACCGCCCGCGTGGCCAGATGTGCAGCGCACCGGGATCCATCACGAAACCGCGAGGGCCCGCGGGAACGGAGAGTTCCTTGTAGCCGTAGTCGAGAACGTCGACGGTCTCGGCGCTGAGGCCGTGCCGGACGAGTTCGCCGCGCACGGCCGAGCCCGCACCGTCGGCGCCGATGACGACCGGCGCCGATGACGTACGGACACCGCCCGGGGTGGCGAACCGCAATTCGCCACTCACCGGATCGAAGCGATCCAGCCGGTGGGCGAACCTGATCTCGACATCCGGTTGCGAGTGCGCGGCGGTGAGCAGCGCGTTGTTGAGCGCTCCCCTGCTGATCGAGTTGATGGCGAGTGTGCCCTCCGCGCTGTAGGGCTGGAAGTCCAGTTCGCCGGCAACCGGGTGGATCATGCGTCCCCGCATGGGCAGCGCGTCGGCGAGAACGGTGCCCTCAAGCCCGATTCCGCGCAACGCGGAGATGCCACGCTCGGACAGGGCGAGGTTGATGGAGCGACCTTGTTCCGGTCCGGTCAGCCGGGGGTCGGCCCTCCGCTCGTAGACGATCACCCGCTCACCACGCCGGGCGAGATAGCAGGCGAGCAGGCAGCCGGTGAGTCCGGCACCGACGATCGCGACGGATGGACTGCCGGTCATGACACCTCCGGGAGAAGCATGGCCAGCGCGGCGGCGGCCCGCCAGCAGTCGTGATAGGTCGAGTACAGGGCGGTCGGCGCCATGCGCAGCACATCCGGCTGCCTGGCGTCGGCGACGACCCCGAATTCGGTGCTCAGCCGGGAACAGAGCGCGGCGGCATCGGTGCCTGCCCTGATGGAAAGCTGGCTTCCCCTGCGCGCGGGATCGGCCGGGGTGAGCACGTCAGCGCCGATGTGCTCCAGCAACTCGTACAGGTAGCCGGTCAGCCGCAGGCCGCGTGCCCGCAGCACGTCCATGCCGATCTCGTCGAACAGTCGCAGCGACGTCAGCACGGGCGACATGGCCAGTATCGGCGGATTGGACACCTGCCACGCCTCGGCGGTGGCCGGTGGACGAGAAACCGGAGCCATCTCGAACCGGGTGCGTTCCTCCGTGCTCCACCAGCCTTCCAGCCTGAGCACATCCGCATCACCGAGATGCCGTTCGTGGACGAACGCTCCCGCGACCGCACCGGGGCCCGCGTTGAGGTACTTGTACGAGCACCACGCGGCGAAGTCGGCGTCCCAGTCGTGCAGTCGCAGCGGCACGTTGCCCGCCGCGTGAGCGAGATCCCAGCCGACGAGCGCTCCCGCCGCGTGCCCCGCCTCGGTGATGGCGGGGATGTCCAGAAGTTCTCCCGTCAGATAGTCGACCCCGCCGAGCAGGACGAGCGCGATGTCCTCGCCGCGCCGGGCAAGAACATCGCATACCTCGGCCGCCGAGCGGGCGCGCAGGATCGTGGTGTCGGGGTCCAGCCCGTGGAAGACGGCTTGGCTGCGCACGGCGTAGCTGTCGGAAGGGAAAGCGGTGTCCTCGACAAGAATGCGGGTGCGCCCGCCCCGGGGACGGTAGAACGACACCATCAGCAGATGCAGGTTCACCGTCAGCGAGTTCATCACGACGGTTTCGCGCGGCAGGGCACCGACAAGCCGCGCGGCGGGTTCGCTCAGCAACGCGTGATACGGCAGCCAGGGGCGCAGCGCGTCGTGATGGCCTTCGACGCCCAGCCTCGCCCATTCGCCGAGGTCTTCCAGCAGCCGATCCCGGGTCGCCGAGGGTTGCAGGCCGAGCGAGTTTCCCGCCAGGTAGGCGGAATCGGGATACCGGCCACCTCTGGCGGGCGGGATCAGGAACCTGTCCCGATAACCAGGGTCGGCGGCATCGCGGTCGAGTGCGCCGGATTCGAACGCGCCGAGCGGAAGAGACGGCTCGGGCGCCCTGCCGTCGGTGTCGCTCATGACCGCACCTCCGTGGCCCCACAACACAACAACACCAGCAATAACACACCACGCTCGCCCGTGCCGCACCGTTGAAGATCAACTTCGGTGACCCCGGTCCCCCACGCGATCGCCGATCTGTTTTGATCTTGGCTCGCGGCGCGCACCTCCCGTGCCGCCGGAACCGCACCGAGCCCCCGATTTTTCGTTCGGATCAAGGGAGAACCATGGACCTGCCACCGGTCCCAGCCAGCGTCACCGCCTTGATCGCCTCGCCGAACCTGCCACCCGAACTGGCCGCGCTGTTCACGGCCGAAGGACAGCCGGCACCGGACACGGACTGGGCACACGTCGCCTCCGAAGGCGAAACCCTCCTCGCCGGCACCCTCCCGGACGAGAGCCTCCGCGCCGCACTGACCCTGGCCTGCGCCTACGGCCGGCTCGAAGACGCTGGCGACGGCGTCGCCGACCCCACGCGCATGGCAACAGACACCAGCAGAGCCCTCACGTTGCTCGAACTGGCCGAGGCCACCGGAATCAGCGAGGACGAGACCGCACCGCTGTGGTCATTCGCGCACCGCATGGAAGACCTCGCCGCCGAACTCATCGACGACAACGCCGACCTCGACGCCTACATCGCCGAACACGGAACCACCCCGCGCGAGCAACTGCACACCAAACTGCGCGACGCACACGAGCGCTACGCGGCCGGCGACCGCACCACCGCGCTCACCCTGTTCCGCGAAGTCGCCGAAACCGACATGTGGCTCACCTACAGCGGAGGCGGCGACATCACCGAACCCATCGACATCGCATGGTGCCGGCTACTCGACGACGCCGCTCATACCGAAGGACCCGACGCCGCACGCGAGATCTGGCGCGAAGCCGCCACCGCCTACCGAGGCGCGACGTTCCCCCGAGTCGACCACGCGTGCCCGCTGATCGACGTACTGCTCGGCACCGGCGTCCCCGACATCGTCGCCGCGATCGCCGACATGCGCCTACAGGCCGCCGCACCCGAACAGCCCTCCGGGCTGCTGCCCTGGCCACTCGACGACCAGGAACGCCACATCCTCGACCTCGCCACCGCCGAAATCACCCAAGCCACCAGGCAAACGACCACCTGATGAGATGAGCTGCATCGACGCTCGGCGACGCCCTAGCCTGCGCGGTGAATCACCCGCGCCGCGTCCTGGGAGAAACCGTGTCCGCAACCACCGAACGGCCGCCGTCAGGAAACTTCCTGCTGACGTCCCCGACCTCCTGCGCGGCACCACGCCCCGCACCGGAGGAACCGGTCCGGTTGGCCCCACTGCTCATCGCGGGCGCGCTCGCCGCCGGACTGAGCTGGTATGTCTGGACCGCACACGACCAGCGCTCCGGCGCACTGCTGATCGCAGGGCTGTTCCTCGGATTCGCGTTGTTCCACTCACGGTTCGGCTTCACCTCGGCATGGCGGCAACTCATCGCGGTCGGAAACGGCACCGGACTACGAGCACACACCCTGCTGATCGGCACCGCGACCACACTGATCGCCCTGATCGCCATCACCGGAGCCGGACTCTTCGGCTCCACACCCGAATTCACCGCAGGTCCCATCGGGCTGGCACTGTTCATCGGCGCCGCCTTGTTCGCGATCGGCATGCAACTCGGAGGCGCCTGCGCGTCGGGAACCCTGTTCGCCGTCGGCTCCGGCCAGTCGGCCATCGTGCTGACCCTGGGCGGCTTCATCGCCGGATCAGTCCTCTACACCTGGGCTTTCCCCCTGTTAGACGGATGGCCGCAAATCCAAGGCGTACTGCTGTCCGACCACATCGGCTGGTTCGGCTCGTGGTCGGTCACCATCGCCGTCCTGCTCGGCATCGTCGTACTGACCAGAGTGGTTCAGGCCAGGCGCACTCCCCCGCCCACCGGCACCGTCCCGACCGCGCGCGGCGCGGCCCGAATCGTGCGCGGCTCATGGCCCCTGCTGGCAGGCGCCCTCGTGCTCGGCGCGCTCGCCGCGGCCATCGTGCTGATCTCGGGAGGGATCTGGGGCGTCACCTCCGCCTTCGGGCTGTGGGGCGCGAAACTCCTGCAACTGTTCGGCCTCCACCCCGAGACGTGGGAGTTCTGGCAAACCTCCGGCAACGCCGAAAGCCTGGCAAGTCCGATCTGGACCGACAAGAACAGCCTGACCAACATCGGCATCATGATCGGCGCCGCCGTGGCCGCCGCACTCGCCGGAACATGGAAGATCCGCGCCGAAATCCCATGGCGCACAGCACTTGCCGCCATCCTCGGCGGCATCCTCATGGGCATCGGCGCACGCCTCGCGGGCGGCTGCAACATCGGCGCCTACCTCGGCGGCATCTCCACCGGCAGCCTCCACGGCTGGCTGTGGGGCATCTTCGCGCTCGGCGGCACCTGGGTCGGACTCAAGCTCCGCCCCCTGTTCCGGCTCGGCAACCCGAAGCCCTCCGACAGCGCCTGCTGACCGACGGCGAAATCAGCGCACCGGCCGCGATCGCGACATCCGCCCCCTTCCCGACCTTCGACGGTGACACGATCGGGTTGGAAGGTTTACGGACCTTCCCAGCCCACCGTCACCGGCGCTTAGTGTGTTGCAGTCGGACGATGGGGAGGTTGTCCTGAATGGTGGTGTCGAGTATGTCGCCGGAGCAGACGGAATGGCTCGATCGTCAAGCCGACGATGCCAGGGCCGTCATCGCGGACCTGCACTCGGCGGCCATGCGGGCGTTACTCGCGGGAACCGGAACCGACGCCACCACACAGGACTCCGAGTCGTCGCCGACGAAACCCGGCTGGTTCCAGGTTGATCCGGCAACCACCAGTCCAGCCGAATGACCGAGCACAGTGGACGGAAACGGTTCACGCACACAAGCCCGTCACCCGGAACACCGGGTGCCGCGGACAAGCGAACAGCCTTGAGATCCCGCACCTCGCTCTGAAGGGATGAGTTGTGCGCGCCACTGAGATACAACTGCTGGTGGGCGACAAGGTCACCTACACCCCAGCACAACGCACCAACCAGCAAAAACCCCGCGAGCACGGAAGCGTCGTCGCGACACCTGTTTTCGACCGCTACACCACCACCTGGTGGGTCCCGGTCCGCCCCGACGGGGCCGCCGCCGACACCGAACCCAACTGGGTCAGCGAACGACGCATCGTCGAGGTCGAGTCAGTGCCATGAGCTCACCGACGACACCGGCCGACATCCACGACGAAAAGTCACCCGCCGACGGCGAGCGCACGCCGATCTTCGACGAGGTTGTCAACCAGAGCGGGTACGACTGGCCCCAGGCTGGAATCGGCGAACCCCGCGACTGACGCACAAGCATGGAGCCCGCCCGGCACCGAGAGATGATCAACAGAACCGGCCGGGGCTATAGTTTTCCCATGTTGCTTCACAGGGACTTCACACGCCGACCCGCCCTCCGGCTCACCTCAACGGAGCGGAGCCCGCAGGCATGAGCGCACCCGTCGCGCCGGGAACCCCCTGCTGGATCGAACTGGCCACCCCCGACCTCAACCGCTCGATGCGGTTCTGCCAGGACCTCTACGGCTGGCACTTCGAACGCGTACGCGACTCGGCCAGCGAAGACTACGCCATCGCGCTGCTGTTCGGAGAACCCGTGGCAGGCCTGCGCTACCACCCCGCCAACATCCTCGACTGGACCGTCTACCTCGCCACCGCCAACCTCGCCGTCGCGGGCAACCACGCCAGCACACTCGGCGGGCGAGTGCTCCACCCCCAACCCCACGTCGTCCCCGGAGTCGGAACGAAAACCCTCATCGACGACCCCAGCGGTGCCACCGTCGGCCTGCTGCAACCAGCCACCGACTGGGCCTTCACCGCCGGCGTCCCCGGCGCGCTGATCTGGCTCGAATTCGTCACCCGCAGAGCAACACTTGCCGACCGCTTCTTCGGCGGACTCTTCGGCTACGACCAACGCCAGTACGGCAACGGCAGGACCATCGACTACGTCGTCTACTCACACGGCGACGACTCCGCCATCGGCAGGGTCCGCATGGCGGCCGACACCCCCGCCGACGTACCACCACGCTGGATCGCCCACTTCGCCGTCGACCCGGACCTCGGATTCGACCACACTCTGCAACGCGCGAGAGCCGCGGGCGCCAGACTCCGCTTCCAGCCCTACACCAACTCACTCGGCAAGGTCGCCGTCATGTCCGACCCCCTCGGGACCCGCTTCGCCATCATCGACCCGTCCCTTGCCTCCGAATGGACCTTCGGCTCGGCCGCCGACGACCCCTACGACGACTGAGACCGATCCGGGTGGGCCGGCCCACCCGGATCACCCCACCGGATACCGGCCGAGCACCCCGCGCACCAAAGTCCGCGTCGCAGGCCCCGTGCCCACCAGCGACCCCGTCGTCAACCCCGTGAACACGATCCCGAGCACGCCCATCTCCAGCACCTCGGCATCCTCGTCACTGATCGCGATCCCCGCCGCCGCACACTGCTCGACGATGAGGGCACGCCTGCGAGCCAGTGCCTCCGCCAGCACATTCCGCACCTCCGCATCCCGTGTGCCCTCAAGATGCAACTCGAACAACGCCAGCGGCTCATGCGAAAGATCGGCCACCATCGACGTCAGCACCGACACCAGTGCCTCTTCGAGATCAGTGCGCTCAAGCGGCCGGATCTCCTGAGCCGCGACCCGCTCGTCCAGACGCGTCAGCAGCCGCCCGACGATCCCGGTGATCAGCGCTTCCCTCGTCCGGAAGTATCGCGATGTCGTGCCTGCGGGAACTCCGGCTGCGGCGTCGACCGCCCTGTGCGTCAAACCATGCGACCCCTTCTCGGCGAGCACTCTGATACTCGCGTCGGCTAGCAGATCCCTGCGTTGCGGATTAGGACGCGGCACGATCGGCTCGGCCTCCTTGCTCGGCGGCTTCCACGGGACGACACCATTCCAGCAGAGCCGAACCCAGCCGATCGCGGTGTCCCGACCACGCCACATAGCCATCAGGACGAACCAGTACCGTCCCCGGTCCCTCGGCACCGGCGGGCACAGCCGTCAGCACCCGGCCCGCCCACCGCCCGGGCGGCAGCACCGGCTCCGCGCCCAGCGCCACGAACCCGCCCTCCCGCAGCAACCGGTACAACCGATCCCCACCGACCAGTGCCCAATCAGGCGCCCTGCGCCCGGCCAGCGGACCCGAGTCCGCCGCACGCGGCTCGTAGGCGATCCCCAGCCCCGATAGCACACCGAGAACGCGACGCCGTCCCTCAGGCGTGCGCAACGCCGCCGCCATCGCCACACGGTTGAGCCGCTGCCTGACCCGCGACCGCGTCAACACCAGCCGCGTCAGGTGATCCGTCATCGCCAGCACCCGCTCACCAACCGGATGCCGCTCCGAGTGATAACTGTCCAGAAGCCACGGCGGCGCCTCACCACGAACGGCCGCGGCGAGCTTCCACCCCAGATTCATCGCGTCCTGGATACCGGTGTTCATCCCCTGCCCGCCGATCGGCGAGTTCACGTGAGCCGCGTCCCCCACCAGAAACACCCGCCCCGAACGATACCGGCGAGCCTGCCGCCGCTGCGCCACGAACCGGGAGAACCAGCGCGGCTCACTCATCCCGTAATCGGTGCCCGCGATTCGCACGAACGCGTCCCTGATCCGGCCGAAATGTGCCTCACGCCCCTCGTCGTCGCCGAGCAACCACGCGCCGACCCTGAACCAGCCGTCCCCGAACGGAAGCGCCACCACCGCACCCGGCTTGCCGATCTGGGTAATGGGCGGTGCCATCCCGGGAATCCGCACATCCGCGAGCAACATGGGCAAGTTGTAGGTCTCGCCAGTGAACCCGACGGCCAGCAACCCCCGCACCGTGCTGTGCGCCCCGTCCGCCCCCACGACGTACCTCGCTCGTAGTTCGGTCCCATCGCCCAGCCCTACCCTCACCGCGTCCGCGTCTTGAGTGAGGGCAACGGTCTCCGCGCCTCGCAACGTGCGTACTCCGAGTTCGGACACCCGGTCTCGCAGCGCGCGCTCGGTTCCGCTCTGCGGGACGATCAACATCATCGGGTATCGCGTGCGGAGCCGACCGAAATCCACCCGCGAGGCGTAAGCGGGGTGCACCGTCCGCAATGGATTTCCCTCCGACACCAGTCCGTCGGCGAGCCCGCGCGCGTCGAGCAGTTCCAGCGCTCTCGCGTGCAAGCCGAATGCTCGCGTCACGTCACCGCCGGTATTCCGCTTTTCGACGACAAGGCACGACACCCCTCGCATGGCGAGCTCGCCGGCGGTCATCAAGCCTGCCGGGCCGGCCCCCACCACGATCACGTCATACATGAAAATCTCCGATTCGCTACATCTGTATCGCTACATTTATAGCGCATGAGTGGGCGGTCCGCCACTACTCCGTTGGTGCCGGTCAGCCACGTGCGGCACACTCACCCCGACGCCCGACAGCGAAGGGATCCCATGTCGTTCACCGATGAAGAAGTCGCCTACCTGCGCCCACAACCCATCGCCCGCCTCGCCACGGTCGACAGCGAAGGACAACCCGACGTCGTGCCCGTGGCCTGCGAGTACGACGGCACCTATCTGTGGGTCGGCGGGGTCGGCGCCGACGTCGTCGCGACGCGCAAGTTCCGCAACGTCGAGGCGGGCAACCATCAGATCGCGCTCGTCGTCGACGACCTCGTCTCCTTCGATCCCTTCATCGCCAGGTCCATGCGGATCTACGGCCACGCCGAACAACCCTTCGAAAGGGTCGGCATGGTCGGCCCCGGCATCTTCATGCGCATCACGCCCACCGTGTCGTGGAGCTGGAACCTGGAGGGCGTGCCCCCAGGCGAAACCTGGCACCGGCCCCGCAGGACCGAGCACGGCTGACCACCGTCACCCGCACTTTGAAGTCCACATTGGACCAGAATCGCGTGTGGATCCCTCGTCGATGCGGTTGTTTTGGCGGTTCACGAGAGAGGAAACGGGGAGGCTGTGCGCCTCATCGCCGGGCGGTATAGGGCGTTATACACTCGACAATCGAATTCGCGATCACCCCGGCCGGCAACCAGACGCCCCCGCCTCGCAGGCCGCGCGACTACCTCAGCCGCTCCCCTGCCCCGCTATCGCGACACCCGCCTTGTCCCAGTTGTCGTGCAGCCGGTCCACATAGGATTGCGCCTGCGATCCCGGGGTCACTCCCCTGGCGAACTCCGCCATGTTGCCCGCCCCCGCGTTGTATCCCATCGCGAGCAGATCATCCCTGCTGTAATCGCCGGGAAGCTCGGCCGGCAATTGCGCGTCCAGATCGTGCAGGTGCCATGCCGCCGCCTGGATCGCGAGCACCGGATCGTCCGGTAGCTCGTGCCAGTCGCGTTCAGCGAACTCCCTGCCCTCTTTGGTGTCGTTGAAGGCCGCCTCGTGCATGTTCGCGATGCCGAAAGCCGCGTCGGGGTCGATCCGCTGCCACGCCCGCTGCAAGGCCGGATCGTGCGGTTTGTACGACTCGTTGTACAGAACGGCCATGAGCAACCTCGGATTGATGCCGGCCGCGGTGGCGTGCTCCACCACCGGCCGCGCGAAACGTACGAGCTCGTCGTCCTGGTTGTTCGCACCACCCTCTGCCGAACCGAGCTCACTTGCGGCACCACCGTGGCCGTTCGTGTCCGGCCGCTGTTCGTCACGCGTACCCGCCCACCACACGACGAGCACGACAACGGCCGCGACCACGATCCAGCGACCTCGCTTGCGTGCCACGAGCGACTCCTCCCCTGCTACCCGTGATCCACGGTACCGCCGGGCACGCTCACCCACCCGGCACGGGATGGGCACAAGGCGTCACGTGCTGGGTACGCGCCCCGCGCACCCAGCACAGTGCCCACCGAGAAAAAAGGAAAGCGCGGGCTTTTCCGAATATTTCGGGCGCGCACTCGACCCGCCGGCCGACGTCGTGGAGCACCATCCCACGACGGCCGTGATTCCCAGCCGCACATTGTGATCGCGGCGCGAGGTTTATGTCAGCGCACGGTGGTAGAACAGACCGATACCGGAAACGGGCACTGAGGGGTAAGGAGCATTCATGAGTTTCTGGATTTGCCGCACCTGCGCGGTCGAGCACGCCGAAGCGAGCGGAACCTGCGCCATCTGCGCCGACGAAAGACAGTGGGTTCCATCGACGGGTCAACAGTGGACGACACTGGCCGAACTCGCCGACGAGGGCAGGCGCACGGAGATCACGCAGCTCGAACCGGGACTCTCCGCCATCACCAGTAACCCGCACGTGGGAATCGGGCAGTACGCAAAGCTGCTGACCACCCCGGCCGGGAGCCTGTTGTGGGATCCCATCGGCTTTCTCGACAAGGCCGCGGTCGACGCGATTCTCGAACTCGGGCCCGTCGTCGCCGTCGCGGCCAGTCACCCGCACATGTTCGGTGTCCAGGTGGAATGGAGCAAGGCGTTCGGCAACGTCCCGGTGTTCGTCAGCGAACCCGATCTGGAATGGGTGGCAAGGCCCGATCCGGTCATCACGCCGTGGAAGGACACCGTCGAGGTTCTGCCCGGCGTCACCATGACCCAGCTCGGCGGCCATTTCCCCGGCAGCTCGGTCGTGCACTGGGCCGGTGGTGCCGACGGAAAGGGTGTGCTGCTGAGCAGCGACACCATCTTCGCCAACCCCGACCGCACCTCGGTGAGTTTCATGCGCAGCTTCCCCAACCGGATCCCGCTGTCCGGCGCGGTCGTCGAGCGGGTGACCAGCGCCGTGGAGAACTTCGCTTTCGACCGCCTCTACGCCAACTTCGGCAACATCATCGACAGCGATGCCCGCGAGGTCGTGCGGCGATCGGCCGACCGCCATATCGGCTGGGTGAGGGGCGATTTCGATCACCTGACCTGAGCACCGGCCCCCTCCCCGGAAGCCGGCACTCGTCGTCCGCCCAACGGGAACCCGTCCTCACGGTCGCCCGGTTTCTCCTATCGTCGCCGGTTGAGCCCGCCCGCGATGCCTTCGGTCGCACGGCATCGCGGGCGGGACCCCGGCGGCGAGGAGGAGTTGCATGGTGCGCGGACGGCTGACCGGCAGGACCGCGATCGTCACGGGCGCGGGCGCGGGGCTCGGCAGAGCCGAGGCGCTGGCGCTGGCCCGCGAGGGCGCCGACGTCGTCGTCAACGATCTCGGCCAGGCAGCCGACACGGTGGCGGCGGAAATCACGGCGGCAGGCGGTTCGGCCGTCGCGATCCAGGGCGACGTCGGCCACTGGCGGCTCGGCGACTCCCTCGTCACGGCGGCCATCGACGCGTTCGGCGGGCTCGACATCGTCGTCAACAACGCGGGCGTCACCCGTGACGGCATGCTGTTCAACCTCACCGAGCAACAGTGGGACGACGTGCTCGGCGTCCACCTCAAAGGGCACGCGGCGGTGTCCGGGGCCGCTGCGAGGTACTGGCGAGCGACCTCGAAGGCCACGGGAGAACCGTGCTACGGAAGGGTCGTCAACACCGCGTCGGAGGCGTTCCTGTTCGGTTCGGCGGGTCAGGCCAACTACGCGGCCGCCAAAGCGGGCATCGTGGCACTCACCCTCGCGACCGCACGAGGCCTTGCCCGGTACGGCGTCAAGGCCAACGCCATCTGCCCTCGCGCGCGTACCGCGATGACCGAGAACGTGTTCGCGGACGGTCCCCGCCCCGCGGACGGGGCTCTCGACCCACTTGCCCCGGAACGCGTCGCGACGTTCGTGACCTACCTCGCCTCTCCCGGTGCCGGGGACATCAGCGGCCAGGTTTTCGTCGTGTACAACGACCTTGTCGCGTTGCTTGCCGCGCCGTCGGTCGAGCACACGTTCACCGCGGGCGACGGCACGTTCTCGCTCGCCGAACTCGATGCGCGGCTTTCCGGCTACTTCGCGGACAGGAATCCCGGCAAGACGTTCGCGGCCGCCGAGATATCCACATTGGACAATACCGGCACCGGCTGAGCGGACCGCCGGGTCACGTACCGAGCGCTTTCCGGGATCCGGCCGCGGTTCTCAGCCGTGCTCTCTCGACCTTTCCCGTCGTGGTGCGAGGAAGCTCTTCGACAACGACGAATTCACGCGGCACCTTGTAGGCGGCGAGGTGTGTCCTTCCGAACGCGATGAGGTCATCGTCGTCGATCGCCGCGCCCCGCAGGGGGACGACGAAAGCCACGAGCCGCTGTCCCTGTCTGCCGTCGGCCACGCCGACGACCGCTACGTCGGCGACCGCACCGTGCCGGATGAGCACGTCCTCCACCTCCGCGGGGCGCACGTTGAAGCCGCTGACGATCACGCTGTCCTTGCTTCTGCCCACCACGGTCAGCAGCCCCTGCTCGTCGATCCTGCCGAGGTCGCCGGTATCGCTCCACCCGGTGTCCCGCGCACCGTCCCGCTCGGTCGCATACCCGCCGACGACGTTGAACCCCCGCACGAGGATCCGGCCCTCCTCGCGCGGAAGCAGGCTCTCCCCCGCCTCCCCCGCGATCATGACCTCGACCCCCGGCACGGGTGCGAGCGCGGGCTCGGCCGCGCTGACCTCACGCGGAATCCCGCCGAGCGCGACCGTCCCGCAGGTCTCGGTCATGCCGTACCCCACAACGATCTCCGGGATACCGAGCAGGTCGCAGGTCGCCCGCATGGCAGGCGCGGAGATCTCGGTGCTGCCGGTGATCGCGAGCCTGCAGGTGCCGCCGAGGTCGGCACGCCCGCCGGAGGCGAGATCGTGATAGATCGTCGGTGGCCCCGCCAGCACCGTCAGCCGCTCGTCACGAACCAGGGCCGCGAGCTGCCCCGCCGCATATCGGCGCGCGAGCCGCACGTAGGCGCCCGCGATGAGCGAGATGAGCAGCACCCCGTTGAGGCCGAACGAATGCGCGAGCGGAACGACACCCAGCAGCCGGTCTCCTTCGGTGAGTCCGACCGTCGCCGAGACATCGGTGTAGAGCCGCAGGAGCTGCCGGTGCGTCATGGCAACGTACTTGACGGTGCCGCTGGTTCCGGACGAGGGAAGCACAACCGCGTCCGCGTCGGGGGCAGCCGTCGCCAGGGGTGGCCGGGCCGCGCGGCCGCTGTCGAGGTCCGCGAAGGTCAGCGTGGCGGGTGCTGATTCGGCGATGACGAGGCGGGGCCGGAGGCTGTCGAGGATGCGAGTGCGTTCGGCGTGGCTGCTGCCGTGGCCGATCGGCACGACCGTCGCGCCCGCGTAACCGATGCCGAGTGCGGCGACGACCCAGGGAACGCAGTTGGGGCCGATCAGGGCGACACGGTCGCCGGTGCTCACGCCGAGTCCGGCGAGCTGGGCCGCCACCGATGTCGCCGAGGTCGCCAGCTCGGCGTAGGACAGCGCGCCGTTCTCGTCGCCGACGGCGAGCCGGTCGCCGTGGGTCGCCGCGCGGGCCGTGCACAACTGCGTCAGCGTCAGCGGCTCGGCGGCGGGGCGCATGCGCGGATTGAACCACGAGGAGCCCGATACTCGCACGCGGCTCCCGCCCAACAGCACCACGGCCGCCCCGGCCGCGTGAGCCCGCCGCGAGTCCCCCGTCCAGGACGCCGAGTTCTGCGTCCAGGACGCCGAGTTCTGCGCTCGGGGCGGCCAGATCCGCGCTCCGGCGCGCGAGGTCCGCGTCGCCGCTGCCCTCCGCCGAGCGGCCGCTGCCCCGGCGCACCACGCCACGCGGCGGGTCCGCTCACCGGAGGCCAATGGTTCGCGCGGAACAACCCCGGGCCCGTTCCAGGAACGCGAACTTCTGGAGGACAAGCTCGGACATCGCCGATCTCGCCGTCCCGAACGCGGATCTCGCCGCCCCGAATGCAGATCTCAGCGCCCTGAACGCGGATCTCGCCGTCCCGAATGCAGATCTCAGCGCCCTGAACGCGGATCTCGCCGCCCTGAGTGCGGATCTCGGCGTCCGGGCACACCCACCGCACACGCACCGCACGCACCCGCCCGGCGGGCGGGCGGTCAGGCGGTGGCTCCGCCGTCGACCACGACATCGGTTCCGGTCGTGTAGGCACTGGCACCGGAGGCGAGGAAAGCCACCGTCACCGCGACCTCCTCCGGCGCAGCCGGACGCGGGATCGGCAGGTGACTCAGATCCAGGTTCGCGGCATCCACCATCGGCGTGTCGACGGCACCGGGACACACGCAGTTGACCCTGATCCCCTTCGGCGCGAACTCGCGGGCCGCCGAGCGACTCGCGCCTCGCAAGCCCCATTTCGACGCCGCGTACGGTAGCGCACCCGCGTGCCCCCGCACGCCGGAGATCGAGGCGACGTTCACGATCGACCCACCACGCGGCATGACCGGCACCACCTCCTTCATCCCCAGCACCGGCCCGACGAGGTTGACGTCCAGCAGCGCCCGCAATTCGGCCTCCGGCCAGTCGGCGAGGTCGTTCTTCCGGTACACGCCCGCGTTGTTCACCAGAATGTCGATGCGCCCGTATCGGGCGGTGACCGTTTCGACGACCCGCGCCCACCCTGGCGCGGATGCCGTGTCGTGCGCGAGGAACGTGGCGCGCGAGCCCAGTTTCGCGGCCACGGCCTCGCCTTCGGCAACGTCTACATCGGTGAGTACGGTGTCGGCCCCCAGTTCGGTGAACAGCGCCGCCTCCGCGGCTCCCTGCCCTCGGGCCCCTCCGGTGATCAGCGCGACCTTCCCCGTGAGCCCCATCAGCTCGGTGTCCTTCATCGAGTGCCCCATTTCCGATCGCCGTCACGACTATGACGTGAACACGAAACCCCGGTAACCGGCGTCCCTGACGGCGTCGCACACCTCGCCGTACGCGGCGAAGCCACCGATGTAGGGCATGAACCCCTGCGGCTTACCCGCGATGTTGGCGCCCATGTACCAGGAAGCCGCCTTCGGGAACAGGGTTGCGCCAGCCACCTCGTCCACATGCCGGGTCCATGCCTGTGCGGCGTCCCGGCGGGGTTCGACCTGCGTGAATCCCGATTCGGCGCAGTGCCGCAGCAGCTCGACGAGCCAGTTCACCTGCTGCTCCGCGGCGAGGATCATGTTGGCCAGCACGGAGGGGCTGCCGGGACCGGTCAGGCTGAACAGGTTCGGCAGCCCGGGAATAC
Organism: Saccharomonospora sp. NPDC006951; assembly: GCA_040635515.1. GTDB lineage: Bacteria > Actinomycetota > Actinomycetes > Mycobacteriales > Pseudonocardiaceae > Prauserella_A. The sequence goes on from JBEYHY010000001.1 coordinate 1,069,675, forward strand.
CCACCCCGAGATAGGTCAGCGGCCCGTTGCCCCACACAGAGGAGATGTGGTTTTCCCTCGGCCCGCTGATGTCGATGCGGGTGAGCGCACCGGTCATGGCGTCGAAGCCGGTCGCCAGCACGAGCGTGTCCAGCTCGTAGTGCGCCTCACTGGTGCGGATGCCATTGGCGGTCAGCGTCGTGATGGGTTCCCTGCGCAGGTTGACGAGCGTGACGTGCGGCAGGTTGAAGGTTTCGAAGTAGCCGCTGTCGGTGCAGATCCGTTTGGTTCCGATGGGGTGATCCGTGGGCACGAGGTCGTCGGCCGTGCGCGGGTCTCGCACGATGGCCCTGATCTTCGCCTCGGCGAAGTCGCGGGCGAGCCGGTTGACCCGCTCGTCGATGGTCTGCTGGGGAAAGGTCTTGCCGAACAGAACCCCACCCTGCTGCCAGCGGGCCTCGAAGACTTCCCTGCGGGTGTCCTCGTCGACTTCCAGCGCGCTGCCGGGGTAGGCGTCGTGCGGGGAACCGGCCGTGCTCGCCCACGACTTGCGCCGCCGCTGCGGGTAGTCACGTTGCGCCCGCACCTGGTCGGCGTCGGTGAGCGGCCGGTTGCCCGCGGGGACGCTGTAGTTGGCCGACCGCTGGAACACCGTCACCGAGGCCGCCTGCTCGGCGATGATCGGCACCGACTGGATTCCGGAGGAACCGGTTCCGATCACCCCGACCCGCTTGCCGGTGAGGTCGGCACCCTCCTCCGGCCAGCGCGCTGTGAACAGCACTTCGCCGGTGAAGTCGGCGAATCCGGGCAGACCCGGCTGGTGCGGCGCGGAGAGGCTGCCCGTGGCGAACACCAGGAACCTCGTGGAGTACCGGTGCCCGGTGTCGGTGCTCACCGTCCAGGTCGCGGTGTCGTCGCGGAAGTGTGCCGCCACGACCTTGCGGGAGAAGTCGATGTGCCCACGCACGTCGAAGCGATCCGCGACGTGCTCGGCGTAGGCGAGGATTTCCGGCTGGGTGGCGTAGCGCTCGCTCCACCGCCATTCGCGTTGCAGCGCCTCGTCGAACGAGTAGGAATAGTCGAGGCTCTCGACATCGCAGCGCGCCCCGGGGTACCGGTTCCAGTACCAGGTTCCGCCCACTGTCGGCGCCGCTTCGACGCCGCCGACACGGAAACCCGCTTCCCGTGCCTTGTGCACCGCGTAGAGCCCGGAGAAACCGGCACCGACGACGAGGACGTCCAATCGGGCACTGCTCATGCGGGCACCTCCTTGGTACCGGTGAGCGCGCGGACGTCGCTCCACACCATGTCGCGGGCCGCCTCGGCGGCAGCGAGCGCGACAATGGTGAAGAATCCGTGGAACAGTTCGGGAAAATGCCGGTGCCGCACGGCAACTCCCGCCGAACGCAGAGTCTCGGCGTAGCGACGGCCCTCTGAGCACAGTGGATCTCGGCCGGCCGTCACCACCACGGCGGGCGGCAACCCCGTGTGCCGGGCCGCCCGCGACGGCGCGACGTACTCCTCCGGTTCCGGCAGGGGGCCTTCCTCGTCGCCGCCGAGATACTGGCGCCAGTACCACCGCATCGCCGCCGTCGTGTTGAAGTGTCCCGTGCCGAACCGGCGGTGACTGTCGTTGCCGAAATCCGGTTCGATCACCGGGTAGATGAGCAATTGGCCCGCGATCGCCGGTCCCCCTCGGTCGCGGGCGAGCAGGCAGCACACGGCGGCGAGGTTGCCGCCCGCGCTGTCGCCCGCGGTGAGCAGATTCGCGGGATCGACGCCGAGCCGCGCGGCATTGGCCTCGGTCCACCGCAGCCCGGCCATGGCGTCTTCCGCGGCCGTGGGGGCGCGGTGCTCCGGCGCGAGCCGGTAGCCGACCGAGACAACGGCCGAGGTCGTCCCGGCGGCGAGGAGCCTGCAGAAGTCGTCGTGGCTTTCGATGTCGCACAGCACGAAACCGCCACCGTGGAAGAACACGATTCCGGGAAGGACCATGCCCTCCGCTCCGCGTGGCCGGTATACGCGTACGGGAATGGTTCCGCCATCGACGTTAATGGTGTAGTCCTCTGTCGCCGCGAGCGCGGCCGCCGCCTCCTCGTCTTTCGGAGGGCGGCGCGCGGCGACCGCCTCTCTCGCCTGGCGGCCCGACATCTCTTGTACCGCAGGGAAACCCGAGTCGAGTACCGCGAGCATCCGGTCAACCTCGTCGTCGAACACGATCGCTCCCTTCTTCTCAAGCAAACTATGTCTAGAAGAAATAGTCCGACCCGGCAAGGCCAGTCCCACTGACAAGAACAACGGAGACGAATCATCCGGATCGACCGCGCTCACGGCGCCCGCGAAGCGGTAGGGTTCCTGCCATGCCGCACGACGACACCGCAGCCGAATTCCCGACGCTACGCCCCACGAGCTGGGCGGTGCTGGGATTGCTCTCGTTCGGCGAGGAACTGTCCGGATACGACCTCAAGAAATGGGCGGACTGGAGCCTGCGGTTCTTCTACTGGGCGCCGTCCTACAGCCAGATCTACGGAGAATTGCGAAGGCTCGAGCAGATCGGCTACGCCGCGTCGAGGGTCGTGACCAAGGACGATGTGCGCGGCAAACGGCTGTACGCGATCACTCCCGAGGGCGAGCGGGCCGTGACGAGGTGGGCCAACGAGGCGCCGCTGGAACCCGCAGTCCTCAAACACGGTGTCATGTTGCGCATGTGGCTCGGTCACGTCGCCGATCCCGCGCACCTCAAGGACATGCTCACCGAGCACAGGGCGCAATCGGAGAAGATGCGGGTCAGGGCCGAGGCCGACGCCGAGGGCGCCGAGAGCGAACCGGGCTGGGCCTACCCGCACATGGTCCTCAAGTGGGCGGCCCGTTACTACCAGGACGAGCGGGACAGGGCCGATTCGATGCTCGCCGACCTCGAACTGCTGTCGGCCCAGCGGCGCCGGTCCGCCGCGAAACGCCGCACCACGGCACGCCGCTCCTCCACCCAGCTCCGGTCACGCAAATCGTGACCGTGTGGATTCACACGTGGTGGCACGCCACGTAGTGGCCTTCTGCCGCCTCGCGCAACTCGGGTTCCTTGTCCTCGCACACGGACGTCGCCAGCGGGCAACGCGTGCGGAAGCGGCAGCCGCTCGGCGGGCGCATGGGCGAGGGCAGTTCGGTATGTGTTCGCACGCTCGCCCGGATTTCCGGTTTCCGCTGCTGTGGAACGGAATCCAGCAGCAGCCGGGTGTAGGGGTGAGCCGCGTCGGCGACGAAGCCCGCCGAGGGCGCGATCTCGCACACCTTTCCCAGATACATCACCATCACCCGGTCGCTGATGTTCTTCACCACGGCGACGTCGTGCGCGATGAATACCATGCTGAGCCGGTAACGCTGCCTGGTGTCCTCAAGCAGGTTCAGTATCTGTGCCTGCACGGAAACGTCCAGACTGGACACCGGTTCGTCGAGAATGAGCACCCTCGGATCGAGCATCAATGCCCTCGCGATGCACACCCGCTGGCACTGCCCGCCGGACAGCTCGTGGGGACGACGGTTCCACACCACATCGGGATCGAGACCCACGGCCCTCAGCATGGCCTCGACGCGCTCGCGGCTCACCCGCTCGCCCCTGATGCTGGGCCCCTCGGCGACCAGATCCTTGACCCTGCGCCGGGGATTGAGCGACGACACCGGATCCTGGAAGATCATCTGCATGCCGGATCTGCGTTGCCGCAGGCTCTGGCCCGCGATGCCGGTCAGCTCGTCGGAGCCCAGGCGCACGGACCCGGACGTCGGCGGGGGAAGCTGCATCAGCGCTCTGCCCGCGCTCGACTTCCCGCAGCCCGATTCGCCGAGGATGCCGAGGGTTTCGCCGTCGAGCAGGTCGAAGCTGACGCCTGAGACGGCGTGCACGATCTGCTTGCGCCGCGCGGGAAACTCGACGACGAGATCGTCGACGCTGAGCACCGGTTCCCGGTCAGGACGCAGGTGTGCCGTTCCGCTGCCCGCCATCAGTTGCCTCCTTGCCCGACCGGGTGGTGGCAGGCGAACTCGTGCCCAGCCGAATCCGGTACCGGTTCCAGTTCCGGCAGTACCGTCGTGCAATCGTCCTTCGCGTACTGGCATCGGGGCGCGAAGCGGCAGCCGGGCGGCGCGGAGACCATATCGGGTGGTGCTCCCCCGATGGCGGCAAGCCGCAGGTGCGGGTCCTGTTCGAGTCGTGGGATGGCACCGAGCAGCGCGTGGGTGTAGGGATGCCACGGATCGTCGAACACCGCGTCGGTCGGCGCCGTCTCGGCGAGCCGTCCCGCGTACATGACGGCGACGCGGTCGGCTCTGCCCGCTACGACGCCGAGGTTGTGGCTGATCAGGATGATCGCCATGCCCAGTTCCGATTGCAGTGTGTCGAGCAGGTCCAGGATCTGCCGTTGCACGGTGACGTCAAGTGCCGTCGTCGGCTCGTCCGCGATGAGCAGCGCGGGTTCGTTCGCTAGTGCCATCGCGATGACGACACGCTGGCGCATTCCGCCCGACAGTTCGTGCGGGTACTGCGCGAGCCTGCGCCGGGGGTCGGGGATGCCGACCAGGTCTAGCAGCTCGGCTGCCCTGTCCACCGCCGCCGTTCTGCCGAGCTTCTGGTGCCTTCGCAGGGTCTCGGTCAGGTGCGCGCCGACTTTCTTCACCGGGTTGAGCGCGGTCATCGGGTCTTGGAAGACCATGCCGATCTCCGCGCCCCACAGCGCCCTTCGCTCGCGCTGGTCCATCGCGTGGATGTCCTTGCCCGCGAAGAGCACCTCCCCGTCGACGGTCACGGGGCCCTGGGTCGTGTAGAGCCCCATGATGGTGCGCCCCAGCACCGATTTGCCGGAACCGGATTCGCCGACGATGCCGAGGGTCTCGCCGCGGCCGACCGTCAGCGACACCCCGTCGACGGCGGTGACCACGCCGCCGGTCGTGCTGATCCTGGTGCGGAGACCGTCCACGACGAGCAGCGCGGAACCGGTGGCCGGGTCCGCGTGCTCGGCATGCGTTGCCGGACTGGGGGGCATGGGCACTCCTAGAGCCTCAGAGCTTCGCCTGACGGGAGTCGAACCGTTTGCGGGCCTTCTCGCCGAGGACGTTGAACGAGTACACGGTCAGGAACAACACGATGCCCGGCACGAGCACGATGTGCGGGTGCTGCTCGAACGCGCCTCCCTCGCCTTCGGCGATCATGTTGCCCCACGAGGGATCGGGGGCCTGGATTCCGAGCCCGAGAAAGCTCAGCGACGCTTCGGCGACGATCAGCACGGAGACGATGACCATGGCGTAGGAGGCAAGCGGCAGCAGCACGTTGGGTAGTAGCTCCCTGGCCATCAGCCGCAGGTTCGACGCGCCCATCGCCCTGCCCGCGGTGACGAACTCCCGCTGGCTGAAGCTCAGCGTGCTCGCTCTCGCCATCCGGATCATGCTCGGCAACGCCAGCAGCGACAACGCGAACGCGATGTTGCGCAGGCTGGGCTCCAGTACGGTCGCCAGGGCGATGAGCAGGATGAGCGGAGGGACGGCGAGCAGCGAGTTGCTCAGGATGCCCGCCACCGTGTCGGTGGCCTTGCGGAAGTAGCCGGCCGCGATGCCGATCGCGCCACCGATCACCATGCCGATCAGTACCGCGCCGACGGAGACCACCAGCGAGGCGCGAGCACCGTAGATCAGTCTCGCCAGCAGGTCGAGGCCGAGGTTGTTGGTCCCGAGCGGATAGACACTGAGCGGATCGGGCCGTGCCATGACCGGATTGCCGATCGTCGCCGCGATGTCCTCGTGCTCGCCGAGCGGCAGCAGTGGCGCCAGGATCGCGGCGCCCACCAGCACGACGACCCAGATCAGGCACAACCACATCGTGAGATCGAAGGAGGGCCCGAACCGGTGTCGCCCGAGATTGGCCAGTCCGATGTAGACGAGTACGAACGCGGCCAGCACCGCGCCGGCCTGCGCCCAGCCGGTTCCGCGCAGCAACAGGATCGCCAGCACGAAACCGGCGACACCGGTGATGACGGGCAGCAGCCCCTGCCACAGCGCGGGTCCATCGCCGCGAGGCCTCCCTGGGCGCGGAGCAGGCGTGCTTGCCGCGGTGGCGGTGCTGTTCTTCGGAAGTTCGGCGAGTTCAGACATGCGCCCTCCGAATGCGTGGATCGAGATAGCCGTAGGACACGTCGATGAGCGCATTGGTCACCACGTAGATCACCGCGATGATCAGCACGGCACCTTGCACCATCGTGAAATCGCCGGTGTTGGCGGCTCCGATCACGAGTGATCCCATCCCGGGGAGCGCGAAGAGGTACTCGACGATGACCGTGCTTCCGATGAGCCTGCCGAGGCCGATCCCGAGCAGCGTCATGAGCGAGAACGACGAGGGCCGCAGCGCGTCGCTGAACAGGATGTGCACCGTGCCCATTCCCTTTGCCCTCGCGGAAAGGATGAAGTCTTCCCGGAGGGTGGTGATGAGGTCGTTGCGCAGGATCCGGGTGAACATGGCGGTTTCGGCGAGCGCGATCGTGAGCGCGGGCAGGAACGCGTGATAGAGATTGCCGCCGACGCTTTCGCTCAACCGCACCCATTCCGCGCGCGGAAACCAGCCGAGCTGGTTGGCGAACACCATGATGATCACGAGGCCGGCGAGAAAGCTCGGTACCGACAGCACCCCGAAGGTACCGGCGCTGACGATCCGGTCGACCCTGCCGCCCGCGTGGTAGGCCGACCACATCGCGAGCGGGATGCTCAGCAGCAACGCCATTCCCATGCCGAGTACGGCCAGCTCGACGCTGACCGGAAGCGCCGCCGCGATGCGTTCCATGACGTCGCTGTAGGGCGGGACGACCGAACTCCCGAGGTCACCGGTCAGCGCGGCGCCGAGCCAGCTACCGTAGCGCACCACGAGCGAATCGTCGAGGCCGAGGTCGGCACGCACCGCGGCGTACTCCTCCTCACTGTGCCCCTCGCCGAGAATGGTCACCGCCGGATCGGCGTCCATCAGCGACACCAGCATGAAGGTGCCGAAGCTGACCACGATCAGTACCGCGATCAGCTCGGCGAGCCTTCGCACCAGCTTCCCGATCGCCACGTCGTTCACCTGCCTCCGGCCGCGTGTCCGCAATGGACCCCAGGGATCCCGTAGATGTCACGGGCTCCCGCGAGGAGCACACCAAATCCACGTCCTGCGTACCCCGCCGCTCCCATCCAGCGAGAGGAAGGAAGCGGCGGGAGACGGCGGTGAACGCTCAGCCCTTCCACGAGGAACCGAGCAGAACCATCGAGTTCGCCGCACCTGTCACGCCGTGGACGTTGTCGTTCCAGGTGACGATCTCGGCGAACGGGCCCCACGACAGGTAGGGCACGTCCTCGTTGACCTGCCGCTGGATCTCGTCCATGACGGCGAGCTGGTCCTTTTCGCTCGCCGCGGCCTGGAACCGCTCGATCAGCTCGTCCAGTTTGCCGCTGGTGTAACCGCTGTAGACCTGGGTCCCGTTGCTGTGCATCGTCGCGTACATCTTCGAGAACGGGTCGCTCTCGCGGTAGCTCAGTCCCCACGCGACGACGTCGTAGTCCTTCTCGACCGAGATCTTGCTGATCTGATCGGCGACCGTACGCGCGAGGTTGGTCGTCACCTCGAACCCGACCGCTTCGAGCTGGGCCTTGAAGGCCAGCGCGGTCGAGCGGGACGCCGGGTCGGAGGCGTCGAGAAACTCGACCTTGCCGTCGAATCCGTCGGCCTTTGCCTCTTCGAGGAGTCGCTTGGCCTCGGCCGTGTCGTGCGGAAGGCCGCCGGTCTCGGTGTGCCACCGGGAGTACTCGGGGAACATGGCGCTGCTGCCGTATCCCGCTCCGTTGAACGCCCGCTCCATCATGAGCTGCGGGTTGGTCGCGAGTTGCATGGCCTTGCGGACCCTGGGGTCCTCCCCAGGCCTTCCCTCGGAGGCGTTGATGAGGGCGATGTTGCTCAACGCGACCATGTTGACGTAGGCGGGCTTGTCCTCCCCCAGTACGGTGTCGACCTTGTCGGGGTCGCGGACGAACACCGCGTCGACGCCCCCGGAGTTGAGCGAGTCGATACCGGCCTGCTGGTCGGTGAGGTAGGCGAAGCGGACCTTGTCGAGGTGCGGTGCGCCCGCCCAGTAGTCCTTTCTGGCCGCGAGCACCATTTCTTCCTGCGGCGCCCAGCGTTCCAGCGCGAACGGGCCTGCACCCACGGGCGTGAAGGACTCGCCCTCGCCGGCTCCCTCGGCGACGATCATGCCCGGCCCCGTGCTGAGCACGCTCGGGAACGAAGGCCACGGGCTGTCCAACCGGTACACGACGGTCCTCGGGCCGGAGGTCTCGATACCGGTGACGTTGTCGTTCCACAGCGCGGCTTCCGGTGCGGGCATCCCGGCGTAGCGTTCCTGGCTGAACTTCACGGCCTCGGCGTCGAGCGGGCTGCCGTCGGAGAAAGTGACTCCCTCTCGCAGGGTCAGCGTCCAGGTCGTGTTGTCCTCTCCCGCTTCGAGCTTTTCCGCGAGTTGGGGAACGAAGTCCTTTTCCGCACTGTCGTACCGCATCAGCGTGTCGTAGATGTTGATCATCTCGATGCCGCCGGTGGATCCTGAGGCGATGGTCACCGCGGGGTCGAGCGAGCGGGGTTCGGCGAAGGGCGCCAGGCTCAGCGTTCCTCCCTTGACGGGGTCACCGTCCTCGCCCCCGCCGACGATTCCCTCCTGATAGCTGATCTCGGACGGCTTTCCGGCTCCCGTGCCGGAATCCGGGGCGGCGGCGGAGCAGCTCGCCGTCACGGCGAGCGCGGCGGCCATCGTCGCGCCGAAGAACGAGCGCACGGCGGCCGTTCGGGTTCGTTTCATCCGATCCTCCTCGTCGAGGCCAGAACAGGGCAGAAGGGTGGGTACTCGCACCGGGAGCGCGGCGGGGCGCCGATGGCGCGTAGCGGTATGGCCGTTGTGCGGTGAACAGACGCTACGACAACGGGAACGCGCTGTCGTGTCTACTCCAGACCAATGGGAGTCAGCTCGCCATCAGGTCACCACCGCGCACGAGCCTGCCCGGCAGCTCGCCGGTCGGCTCACCTCCGGTGTAGGTAAGGACGCCGCTGACGACGGTGTGCAGGTAGCCATCGGCCCGCTGCAGGAGCCTGCGGCCACCGGCGGGCAGATCGTGCCTGACCTCTGGGCGATGCAGCCGCACCGACGGCATGTCGATGACGTTGAGGTCGGCCTTGAATCCCCGCCGCAACAGGCCCCTGTCGGTCAGGCCGACCGCCTCCGCTGTTGCTCGCGACTGCCGTGCCACCACGAATTCCAGCGGTAACCGGCCTTCGGGCCGGTCTCGTACCCAGTGCTGCAGCAGTGTGGTGGGGAAGCTGCCGTCACAGATGGTGCCGACGTGAGCTCCTCCGTCGGAGAGCCCGGGAACGGTGAAGTCGTGGGCGAGCATCTCGCCGACACCGTCGAGGGAGCCGTCGACGTAGTTACTGAAGGGCAGATACAGCATTCCCGTTCCCTCACCGGAAAGCAGGATGTCGTAGGCCAGTTCTTGCGGAGTACGGCCCGTCGCGGCCGCCCTCGCCGCGATGGCCGAGGCGGGATCGGGTTCGTAGTCGGGAGGATCGCCCAGTTCGAACATCAGCTCGTACCTGTCGAGGAAGGCGCCGCCGATGAGGTTGTGCGCCGGTCCCGTTCCCTCGGCGAGTATCGCCGCGCGCACGACCGGATCGGACATTCTCGCCGCCTGTTCGGCGGCGGGCAGTCCTGCCATCGTCCGCCACACCGGGTTGGCCGTGAACGGGTTGAGCGTGCAGTCGAGTCCGAGCAGGACGCCGATGCCGCGGGCCGCGACCTGTGCGCGCAGCCGGTGCCCACGCGCGTTGGCCTCGGTGAGGAAGTCGAGCGCGGCACGGAACCGCTCGGGGCTGGCCGGGCTCCGGCCGAGCGAGAACGACATCGGCCGCCCCGCTGCGGCCGCCATGGCCTCGATGAGCGCGAAGTCGGTCGCGATGGTCTCGTCGGTCCAGTCGGTGACGAGTTGCAGCACTCCCCTGCCCGTCGCCCCGACGGCGGCCGCGATGGTGGTCAGCTCGTCCTTGCCCGCGGCGTAGGAGGGAATCAGCTCACCCGAGACGCTCTTGTGGTTGAGCGTGCGCGAGGTGCTGAAGCCGAGGGCGCCCGCTTCGACGGCCTCGGCCGCGAGTGCGGCCATGTCCGCGATCTCGTCCCGGCTCGCCCGCGCGTGGGCCGCCGCGCGCTCCCCCATGACGCGCATCCGCAACGCCGCGTGCGGGACCTGCGCCGCGATGTCGAGGTCGTAGTTCCTTGCCGCCAATACGTCGAGGTAGTCGGCGAAGGTACACCACTCCCAGCTCAACCCCTCGGTCAGCGCGACACCGGGAATGTCCTCGACGCCCTCCATCAACTCGACCAGCCGGGCCCTGTCCTTCGGCAGCGCGGGCGCGAAGCCCACTCCGCAGTTGCCCATGACGACGGTCGTCACCCCGTGCCACGACGAGGGCTGGAGCCGGTTGTCCCAGGTCGCCTGCCCGTCGTAATGGGTGTGCAGGTCCACGAAGCCGGGCGTCACGAGCGCGCCGTCGGCGTCGATCTCGCGGTCGCCCTTTCCGGGCACCCTTCCCACCTCGGCGACGATGCCGTCGCGCACGGCGACGTCCGCGGTCCGGGAAGGACCGCCCGATCCGTCGACGAGTGTGCCGCCACGAACGACCAGATCGAACGCGCTCATCGCGCCTGCTCCGGCCGGTAGCGCAGCAACGTGATCCCTGACGCCTCGTCGGTGTCGAACACGGGCACGACCCGCATGCCGACGGTGATCCCGGAGCTCGGCACGTCGACCAGTTCCGTGCTCACGCGCGGTCCCTCGTCCCATTCGACGACGGCGGGAAACTGCGGCACGGCATCGGCCCACGGCGGTGCGGTCGGGCGTTCGGCGACCGTGTAGGTGTAGAGCCTGCCCCTGCCGCTGATCTCCCTCCACTCCAGGTCGTCGGCGAGCGTGCCGGGAGCAAGTGTGCGGGGATAGAAGACGTAGCGGCCGAGTGAAGGCGAATACTGCACCAGAATGCGGTGTTCGGACAGCCCGTCCCAGAACGGCCGCGACACGGGAGTGGGTTCGGGAAGCGGTTTCGATACCGTCGATCCGGCGGCTGCGCCCATCTCGCCCATCTCATCCTCCTTGCAACAGCAGTGCGACCTGCTCGCTCATGATTCCGCCGTTCCCGGTGACGAACGCGGTGTCGCAGTCCGCGACCTGCGCTTGTCCCGCCCTGCCCATGACCTGCCTCGCCCCGTCGGCGACGTGGTGCATCCCGCCCGCCATGCCCGCCTGCCCGAAGGACAGCTGGCCTCCAGCCGTATTGAGCGGAAAGTCGCCCCGGAACGTCAGGTCGTGTTCGCGGACCCAGTTCATTCCGGTGCCCTTCGGGCAGAAACCCGCGTCTTCGAGACTCATGAGGACGGTGATCGTGTAGCAGTCGTAGATCGAGGCGACGTCGACGTCCTCGCGGGAGACACCGGCCATGCCGAACGCGGTGCCCGCGGCCCTGGCGATCGGGGTGCGCACGAGATCCTCGGCATAGGTGGGTGTCTTGAACGCGATGTGCTCGCCGAAACCGGTGATCCACACCGGACGGTGCCTGGCCTTGGCCGCGAGCCGCTTGCCGGCCACCAGCACGGCGGCCCCGCCCTGTACCGGCATCACGATGTCGAGCTTGCGGATCGGGTCGGCGATGACCGGGCTGGCGAGCACGTCCTCGACGGTGAGCGGGGTGTCGTGGAAGATCGCACCGGGGTGGGCTTGGGCGTTGGTGCGCTGGTCGACGGCGATCTTGGCCGTCGCGAGCGGGTCGTAGCCGAATTCGGCGGCGTAACGGTTGGCGATCTGCGCGTACGGCGCGTTCTGGCCCACGTTGCCGTACGGGATCTCGAACTCGGCCTGCGGTGAGCCGAATTCGCCGCTCGACGCGCCGTACCAGCCGGGGGTCCGCGCCGGAGCGTGCTCCGGCACCGGGAGCACGCTCGATCCTGGGACGACCGCCAGCACCGCGTCGCAGATTCCGAGTTCGATGGCCGCCGCCGCTCGCCACACCATGCCCGCCGAGGTCGCTCCGCCGAGGTCGACGCGCTCACCGAAGTCCAGCGGCAGGCCCAGGTACTCGGCGAGCGTCGCCGGAGCGAACATCGCCGATTCGCGAACGCCGTGGGTGATCAACCCGGTCACGGCACGCGGGTCGAGACCGGCGTCGGCGGTCACGAGTGCCGCCAGCCTCGCGTACTGGTCGAGCGTGAACGCGGGCGGCGTCGACTTGGCGCGCCGTGCCGGAAGTTCGGCGATCCCAACGATCGCGGCTTCGCCCTTGAGTCCCATCAGGACCATCCCTCACGACGCGGCAGCGCGACGGTCGCCGTCCCCGGCATCAGGACCCGGTCGCCGTGCCTGCCCTCGATGTCCAGATCGGCAAGCCCGCGATCACCGTGCTCTCCGTCCCTGAGCGCGGTGACCGTTCCGCCGAAGGTGAGTTCCTGTCCGGGAAAGGCCACGGCGCGGTTGCGTACCGAGAAGGTGATCAGCCGTCCGTGCCCGCCGATCCAGTCGGTGACCGCTCTGGCCAGCAGGGCGGCCTGCAGCGGACCGTGCACGAGCACATCGTCGTAGCCCTCGACGTCGCGGGCCCACTCCTTGTCGTAGTGGATGCGGTGGCCGTTGTAGGTGGCCGCGCTGAAGAAGAACAACCGCGTCTCGTCGGGGGTCACCACGAGCGGCGGGAGCGCGGTACCCGTCGCGACGTCCTCGAAATGGAGCTGCTCGGCCATGGCCATTGTCCTTTCCCAGCCGGGTCGGCTCTCAGGGGCGGGCGATCATCGACGAGGTGGCTTCGGCCACGAGATCGAGCCGCTGGTTGGTGTAGGTGGTGTGCCAGGTGACCAGAACGAACCGGCCCGAGCGACCGTTCTTCTCGACGATCGAGGAGGTCGTGCGCACCATCGTGATCTCGTCGCGGTGGTAAGCGGGCAGGTGGAAGGTCGTCGATTCGCCTCCCGCCATGCGTTTCGGCGCGGCCGGGAAGGACAGGTTGCCCGAGGTGGCACCGGACGTGCCGTCGTCACGCAGGTCGCTCAGCGTGCTGACCCCGAGCGCGACACACTGCAGGAACAACGGGGGGCACACGATGTCGGCGTAGCCGCGGGAGCGCGCGTAGCCGGAGTCGAACCACAGTGGATTGTGGTCGCCGACGGCGGCGGCCCAGCGTTGCCATTCCCTGCGGTGCACCTCCCCTGTCGCGGTGGCCGCCACCGTGCCGACGGTGGCGGCGGCCTCGGCCGGGATCAGCGATTCCGTGGTCATACCGGGCACCTCTCAGGCTTTCTGGTGGTCGGTGATGAGTCCTCTGGCGACCTGGTCGGCGTACCGGTCTTCCGGCCAGCCGAGCACCTCGCGGTAGACGTAGTCGTTGTCCTGCCCGAATCCCGGCAGCGGCCTGCCGTGGCACAGCGCGAAATCCTCGCTGCGCCACGGATGTCCCGGGTACGCGTGTGTTCCGACGGCGGGGTGCTCCCGGGTCCGGAACCAGCCGCGCTCGGCGAGGTGGGGGTCGGACAGCACCCTCGGTTCGGACAGCACCTCCGCCGAGGGCACGCCGCTGCGCCGCAGAAGGCCGACGATCTCGTCCGGTTCCCTTCCGGCGCACCATTCGCCGATGCGCCGCCTGATCTCCTTCGACCGCGCCCGGCGGTCTTCCGCCGTCGCGCCGCGCCCGGCCAGTCCGGGCATGCCGAGCACTCCGGTGAGCGCGGACCAGTCCCTGTCGTCGCGCACGGAGATCGCGACCCAGCGCTGCGGGACCGCGCTCGGGAACACGTCCTGCAGCACGTGCGGATCGGTGTTGCCGAGCGGGATCGGGTCCCTGCCGTTGACCTGCGCGTCGAGGAAGTACTCCCCTATCTCGGCCATCACGTTCTCCGCCTGCGGGAATTCGATCACACAGCCGTTTCCGGTGTTCTCCCTGTCCCACAACGCGGCAAGCACGGCGAACGCGAGCCCCGCCGGTGCCGCCTCGTCCATGTGGTAGTTCTCGCCCGCCGAGTCGGGTTCCCTTTCCTCGTAGCCGTCCATCGCCGCGATGCCGACGAGCGAGTTGAAGTTCGGCCCGTAGCCGAGGTAGTCGCTCATCGGCCCGGTGAACCCGAGCGGCGGCATGCTCGCCACGATCAGCCTCGGATTGTGCTCCCTCAGCCGCTCGTGCCCGATGCCGAGCTTGGCGAGTACGCCGTTGCTGTTGTTCTCCACGAGCACGTCGCTGACGGCGGCCAGTTCCAGCAACGCCTGGCGCCCTTCCGGGGTGTCGAGATTCATGCACGCCGAGAGCTTGTTGCGGGCGTGCCAGTTGAACACGGCCGAGCGGTCGTAGGGCCGGGCCCCGGGATCCTTGTCAGGGTAGGTTCCGCCGTGGTAGCCGGTGGCGGCGATCGTTTCCTTCGTGACCTTGGCGGAGACCTGCCTGCTGAGCCGGTCGTTTCCCTCGACCCTGATCACTTCCGCGCCGAGGTCGCCGAGCAGGACGGTGGCCCCAGGGCCCGACCACACCACGGTGAGGTCGATGACCCGGATCCCGGCCAGGGGCAGCACATCGGTGCCGGTGGGCCGTGGTGTCATGCCACTCCCTCCTCTTCCCGGTCGTCGGGGGCACCGAATTCGGCTCTGATCCCGGCGCCGTGCTGGTCGAGTAACGGGGCGGTGGAGCGCAGCGCGTAGCCGCGCTCCATGCGCCACGGCGGTCCCGGGTAGTCGAGCGTTCCCGCGCGCGGATGCTCTCCGCTGACGAAAGCGCCCCGCTCCCGGAAGTGCGGGTGCGCCAGCACCTCGGACACCGAGAGGTAGGCGGTGACCGGGATCCGTGCCGCCTCGGCGGCCTCCATCGCGGGGACCTTGTCGCGAGCGGCGAACCAGCGCGCGACATAGTCGAGGAAATCCTCGCGGTCGGCGCCGCGCACGGTCTGCCGGTCCCGATAGCGGTCGCGAAACCCGGGGTCGCCGGCGCCGACGAGGTCGACGAAGCGGTTCCAGAAGGCCTGGTTCGTCACGTACACCATCACGAAGCCGTCGCGGGTGCGGAACGGGCCGGTGAACGTCGCGCCATGCCGGTGCGGGCTGCGTGCCCCTCTGGGCGCGACCATGCCGGAGTAGGCCGCCGACAACAGGTACGACGCCCTGCGGTCGGCTCCGGCGAGCAGGACCTCCTGTCCCGAAACGTCGATCGTGGCGCCGAGTCCGCTCCGCCGGGCCCTCAGCACGGCGGCCATCGTGGCCTCTCCCGCCATCCTGCCGACCGTGTAGTGCTCAAGCAGGCCGGGTTTGCGCAGCGGTGCCTCACCGGCCTGGCCGGTGGCGTTCATCGGGCCTCCCGTCGCCTGCAGGATCAGCCCGCTGGCCTCCCGGTCCCGATCCGGCCCCGTCTGCCCGAACGCGCTGATTCTGGTGACGACGAGCGCCGGATTCCACCCGCGCAGGACCTCGGGACCGAGGCCGAGCCGTTCGAGTCCTCCCGGCCGGAACGACTCGACGACGGCGTGCGCCGAACGCACCAGCCTCGCGAGCAGAGCGTGCTCGGTGCGCAGGTCCATCGCGAGGGAACGTTTGTTCGTGTTCAGGTGCAGGAAGAGCGCGCTGCGTTCGGGATCGGGGCGGTCACCGGGAAACGGGCCCCACTTTCGCGTGAGACTGCCCTCACCTGGTCGCTCGATCTTCACCACGTCGGCGCCGAAGTCGGCGAAGAGTTTGCTCGCGAACTCTCCGGCCACCCAGCGGGAGAGGTCGAGAACCCTGATGCCGGAAAGGACCTGCTCAGTCAAGGCCGGCCTCCCCACGAAGCCAGCCGGCCGCGGTATCCGCGCTCCCGCCGAACGTGCCGAGCGACCGCGCCCGCTCCGACCACAGGTGCAGATCGGTGTCGAGCACGTAGCCCATGCCGCCGTGCAACTGGTGCGCGTCGAGCGTGATGCGCCTGCATGCCGAAGCCGCGTGCATCCTCGCTATCGCGGTTTCCCTTGTCGCGCAACGGCCTTTGCCCAGCCAGAACACCGCGCTCCTCGCCGCGAGTCGCGCGGCGCCCAGCGCGATGTGCATGTCGGCCACGATGTGCTGTGCGGCTTGGAAACCCGCGATCGGCCTGCCGAACTGGTGCCGGGTCGTCGTGTACTCGACGGTGGCGGCGAGCACGGCCTCGGCACCACCCACGAGATCGAGACAGCTCAGCGCGACGGCGGTGTTGGCCAGTGCTCGCAGCTTCTCCGCCGGAAGCCCGTTCCCTTCTTCTCCCGCCATGACGTCGATCGCGGGCACCTCGACGCCGCTGAGCACGACCCGGTGCCACGCGCCGTGCCTTGTCGGGCGCGCTTCGATGGCGACCCCGTCGGCCGAGGTGTCGACGACGAGCGCGACGGTGCGGCGTGGTTCGCCGGGTTCGGTCACGGTCGCCGCGACGAGCAGCACCTCGGCGAGGCCGATGTCGGCAACCCAGTCCAGGGTTCCTTCCACCGTCCAGGTACCGGGCGACTTCGCCGGGGCCGCGCGCACGCCGGGCGGCGGGGCGGCGGACGCGTCGGCCGCGTCCCACAACGCCGTGGTCGCCCGCAGTTTTCCCTCGGCAAGGGGCGTGAGGTAGCGGGAGCGCTGACCGGCGTCACCGAGCCGATCGACTCCGAGCCCGAACAGCACCGTGCTGGTGACGATCGTCGGGCACAGCGCCCTTCCCGCCTCCTGGAAGCACAGGCCGAGTTCGGGCAGCGTTCCGTCCGCGCCACCGTGTTCCCCCGCGAAGGCCAGACCGAACAGTCCCGCCTCGGTCAGTGCCCGCCACAACCGTGCGGGAAACCGGTTGGCGCCGAGTTCGCGCACGAGACCGGCGGGGCATTCGGCGGCGAACAGTTTCCGCATCATCGTGGTCAGGTCGTCGTCCTGCTCGCTGGCGACGAGTCGCACCGGTTCCTCCTCAGCGTCCGTAGCGGGGCATGCCGTGTCCTCGCTGGGCGATCACGTCGCGCAGTACCTCGTTGGTTCCGGCACCGAACCTCAGCAGGGGTGCCGAGCGGTACAACCGCTCGAACTTCCCGTGAAGCGGCCCGGAAGCGCCGGTGAGCAGACCGGAGGGACCGAGCAGGTCGAGTGCGACCGTGGCGATACGCTGCCGCAACTCGCTCGTGAAGATCTTCTCGGCGCTGACCTCGACCGTCGGGATCGTGCCCGCCTCAAGCAGCGACGCCGCCTCGTATCCCATCAGCGTCGCGACCTCGACGTCGGCGTCGAGCTCCGCGATGCGCCGGTACACATCGGACAGTCGGTTCGGCGGCGCCGATTCCCTTGCGATAGCGAGCAGGTCGTCGACGGCCCTGCGCAGATCGCCCGCGTTGGTGAGCGCGCCACGTTCGAGGTCGAGCGCGCCGGTGATGTAGCGCCAGCCTTTCCCCGCCTCGCCGATGAGGTTGGTGGCCGGAACACGCACGTCGTCGAAGAACGTCTCGTTGGTGCGGTATCCCGACCACGCGACGAGTGGCCTGATCGTCACTCCCGGTGCGTCGACGGGAACGATGATGACCGAGATTCCCTTGTGCCTCGTCTCGGAGGGATCGGTACGCACGCAGAGCCATTCATGTGTCGCCCTGTGTGCTCCGCTGTTCCAGATCTTGCTGCCGTTGATGACCCACTCATCGCCGTCGAGAACCGCGCTCGTGCGCAGGCTCGCCAAGTCGGTTCCCGCGCCCGGTTCGGAATAGCCGACCGCGCAGACGAGCTCACCACGAGCGATCGGAGGAAGGAATTCCTCTTTGTTGCGCGATGTTCCGTGCCGCATGATCATCGGCGCCACCGACGTCACCGTGAGGTCGGGGCCGGGAACGCCCCAGTACTCGAACTCGTTGACCAACAGGTGCTGATGAACGGGGCCCAGCCCGAGGCCGCCGTACTCGGTTGGCCAGTTCAGGCCGAACCAGCCTTTGTCCCCGATCTTGCGCCGGAAATCGGCCACCTCGCCCTCCACGACGTCGAGGTCGTGCTCGGCGAGTTCGGCACGCAACGCGGGAGTGACGTTGTCCCGCAGGAAATCCCGCACCTCGTCGCGCCACGCGCGCTGGGCGGTGTCGAGCTCGAAGTCCACGAAGCCACCTCGATCCGCAAACCCGAAGTATTCCGATTAGGCATAGTGAGTCAAACCTAGCAATTGCTTGGTGTCAACCATCGTGACGAAAGGCAAGCAAATGCTAGGTTGGTCCGAGGGAGCGACGAACGGGAGCACGCCATGACAGCGATGCACAGTGATCCGGACGTGGTCGAGGTCGGCGAGAAGACCGCGCGACCGAGCGTGATCGAACGCGTGACCCAGATCCTCGACGTGTTCATGATGGGGCCGGAACGGTTGCTGCTGGAGGACATCACCAGGGTCACCGGCCTTCCGAGATCGACAGCGTTCCGGATCCTCAGTCAGCTCGTCGGCCTGCAATGGCTGGAGCACGACAACCGCGGATACCGGCTGGGAACCAGAATGCACGGGCTCGGCGCGCGACGGCACGACCACGGAGACGTACGGGCGGCCGCGGCGACGGCACTCAACGATCTGCATCTTGCGACCGGCGCCGTCGCGCACCTCGCCGTACTGGAAGGCGCCAACGTCCACTATCTCGACAAGATCGGGGGCGCGGCGGCCGCTTCGGTACCGTCCGGCGTCGGGTCCCGCGTTCCCGCCGACACGGCGGTGACCGGGCTGGCGATGCTGGCCTGCCTTGTTCCCGAACAGGTCGACACCCTGCTGGCGCTCTCGCCGGGTTCGCGTTATCGCGAGGCCGCCGTGCTCGCGAAGCTGCACCGCAAACTCGGCGCGATCAGGCAGCGTCACGGACTCGCCTTCGCCCCCGCCTCGCGGTGCCCGCTCGGCATCAGCGCGGTCGCCGCTCCGGTCGTCGGACCCGACGGTGCCGTCGGCGCGATCTCGGTGGCCGGCAAGGGATTGCGGTTCGAGACCGTCGCGCCGATGGTCATGTTCGCGAGCCGCCGCACCGCGCGCACGATGTTCCCTGGCAACACTCGCGGCTCCGGCGGCAGAGCCCGCGCCCGCACTGCCACCGACGCCGCCCGGCAGCGCCACGACACCGGAGGTCCACTGTGGACCTCGGTGTCCTCCGGAGCGGGAAGTCAGGGAAGGTAGCCGGTGCGCGACACCGGTTCGACCGGCCCGCTTCGCCGGGCCGCCGCGAGCCGCAGTCCGCTCAGCAGCGCGGTGCGCAGTTCACCGGGTTCGATCACCTCGTCGTAGGTCACCGATCCGGCCAGCCGCCACGGGCCCGCGCTTTCGGCATCGAGCAGCGCCTTTCTCGTCGCCGGGTCCGCCTTGGCCGTCGCACCGCCGACCGCGGCGGGGATACCGCCCAGTGTCGCGCCGGGGAAAGCCAGCGAGACAGTCTGGTTGTCGTATGCGTTCATGCCCATCACCGACGAGCCGAATCCGAACACCTTGCGCAGGGTCACGTGCAGTTTCGGAACGTGCGCGCGATGCTGGGCCGCGAACATCCGCGCACCGGCGCGCAGGATGCCCGCCTTCTCCGAGGCGCTGCCCGCGAGCACTCCGGGATTGTCGGCCAGCAGCACCAGAGGAAGGTGAAACGCGGTGGCCCGCTCGACGAACCGGGCCGCCTTCTCCGCGGCTCGCACGTCGATCGCGCCCGCCAGAACGGCGGGCTGGTTGGCCACCACCGCGACCGGAACTCCGCCGAGCCTGGCGAAGGCGGTCAGCAGCGAGGTGCCGTACCCGGTGTGCGGTTCGCACACCGAACCGGCGTCGAACACCTCGTTGATGACCGCCCGCATGTCGTAGGGTCTGCGCGCGTCGGGAGGAACG
This sequence comes from Saccharomonospora sp. NPDC006951, assembly GCA_040635515.1. Lineage (GTDB taxonomy): Bacteria > Actinomycetota > Actinomycetes > Mycobacteriales > Pseudonocardiaceae > Prauserella_A. The sequence continues at coordinate 1,089,554 of JBEYHY010000001.1, forward strand.
ATGTCCAGCAGCGCCGGAACCGGCCGCGGCTCCACGTCTCCTCCGGCGCTCACCGGCGGCCGCTGCCATGCGCTGGAAGGCAGATAGCTCAGATAGCGGCGTGCGGTGCCGAGGGCTTCGTGCACGCTCGTCGCGACGTGGTGGGCGAGGCCGGAACCCTCCGCGTGCACAGCAGCGCCGCCCAGTTCCTCCTTGGTGACGCGCTCCCCCACCGAGGCCAGCACGAGCGGAGGGCCAGCGGTGAACAGCGCGGCCTCGCCCTCCACCATGATCGTGAAGTCGGCGAGCGGCGCGGTGAGCGCACCGTGTCCGGCGGAAGGTCCCGTGACCACGGCGATCGTCGGCACAAGCCCGGAGAGCTCCACCAGAGCCTGCAGATCGCCCGGCGCGGGCCGGTGCGGGGTGAGCGCGTTGGTCGCCCTGTGCCCCGCTCCCTCCAGCATCAGTACGAGCGGCAGTCGTTCCTGTTTCGCCAGTGCCGCGAGCCTCGCGCGTTTGGACGCGGCCGCGGTGCCGATGGAGCCACCGGCGACGGTGAAGTCCTCGGCCCCGACGAGCACGCCCCTGCCGTCCACCGTGCCCGAACCGGCGACGAAGGCGTCGGCGGGAACGGTGCCGTCACCGGCGAGAGTGCCGAGTTCGACGAAGCTACCCTCGTCGAGCAGCGCCGCGATGCGCGCCCGCGCGTGCAGGCCACCGCGTCGCCTCACGGCGGCGAGTTTGGCCTCGCCGCCCATCGCTCTGGCTCGCCGTCGCCGGTCGGCCAGTTCGTCCAGCAGTGGCCGCCATTCCTCGCGGTATCCGGTCACGGCAGCCGCACCTTTGCCCTTTCGACCTTGCCGGTGGCGTTGCGCGGCAGTTCGCGGGTGGTGAGCAGCCACCGGGAAGGAACCTTGTAACGAGCCAGTCTTTCGAGCAGATGTTCCCGCAGCTCGGTTTCCGACACCTCGGCCCCGGCGCGCACCACGACGACCGCGGCGACCTCCTGGCCGAGGTCGGGGTGGGCGAGGCCGAGCACGATGCACTCTCGCACCGACGGATGCGCCGCGAGCTGGGTTTCCACCTCAGCCGGGTACACGTTTTCCGCTCCGCGCAGGATGAGATCGGAGCGCCTGCTCGACACCCGCAGCGCGCCGCCGGACATCGTGCCGAGGTCACCGGTGCGAAACCACCCGTGTGGCGCGCTCGCCGCCTCGGTCGCTTCCGGATCGCCCCAGTAGCCGAGCATCAGCTGCGGGCCGCGCAACCAGATTTCGCCCTCCGTCCCCTCGGCGACGGGCCTGCCACCGGCGTCCCTGATCTCGACGTTCATGGTCGGGACGGGCCTGCCCACGGTGTCCGGGTCGGCTCGCAGTTCGGCGGCCGAGGCAAGGGTCGCCGCGGTGGAGGACTCGGTGAGACCGTACGTCGTGCCCAGCGTCTTTCCCGCCGCCGGCAGCACGGCCCGCAGTCGTTCCTTGAGCGCGGGTGAGGAGGGCGCGCTGCCCACCGAGATCGTCCGCAGCGAGCTGAGGTCCCTGCCTCCCCCGTCCGGTTCCTCCAGCCGTTCCACGAGCCGGGACACCATCGTCGGCACCGCGCCCCAGTTGGTCACCCGCTCCTTCTCGATCAGGGCGAGCACCCTGTCGATGTCGAACTTGCCGAGGTGGATGACGGCGGTGTCGCCGACGGCGAGCCGCACGACGGCGAGATTGTGCAGCGCGGCGATGTGGAACAGCGGCGTGGCAAGCAGGAACCGGCGCCCGGTCTGCCGATGGCCGAGTTCCGCCGCGATCGCGTCGTTGAGCAGATGGAACCAGCACGCGGCGATGACGTTGCGATGCGAGTGCGTCGCGCCTTTCGCCCTGCCGGTCGTGCCGCTGGTGAACAGGATGACCGCGGGGTCGTCTTCACCGGGGGTGATCGAGGGCAGCGCGGCGCCGCGGTACTTCTCGACGAGCGCGGGCAGATCCCGCTCCACCGAAAGGACCGGGATGCCGGGACTGCCGCTGCGCGCCGCGCGCTGCTCGTCCGCCACGAGCACGACGGGCCCGGTCAGCGCAAGCCCGTGCTCGATCTCGCCTTCGGCCCACATCGAGTTCATGCCGACGGCGACGGCGCCGAGCGCGACGGTGGCCCAGAAGGCGATGATCCACTCAGGACTGTTCGCGGCGCACAGCGCGACCCGGTCGCCCCTGCCGACGCCGTAGTCCTCGCGCAACCCGGCGGCCAGTGCGGCCACGGCGGCGTGGTGTTCGGCGAAGCTGATGGTGCCGTGCTCCGTGACGAGATAGCCCGCGTCGCCGAATGCCGAGGAGGCGCGCAACAATTCGCCGAGACAGCGCTGCCTGCGCGCGAAGACGGGCAGCGGTTCGCCGCGCACATCCTCGGTGCGGATTTCGAAGGGCGCTCCCGGCGCGGTGAGCTTTGCCAGCGCCTGCTCACGCGTTGTCATCGGTTCCTGTCCCTTCCACTCAGCGTACGGTCAACTGCCCTCCGTCGATGTTCCACGCCTGCCCCGTGACCCAGGAAGCCTGGTCACTGGCGAGGAACACGACGGCGTCGGCGACCTCGCCGGGTTCCCCCGCGCGGCGCAACGGCACCTGGGTGTCCACATAGGTCTTCCAGTGGCTTTCGGGGAGGTCGTCGAGGCGCCCGGTCCCGGTGACGCCGGGGCATACGGCGTTGACCCTGATGCCGTAGGGTCCCCATTCCCGTGCCGTCGATGCCGTCAGCGACTGCACGGCGGCCTTCGACGCCGAGTACGCGGCGCTGCCGGGACTGCCGAGTTTGCCGCCGATCGAGGACATGTTGACAACGCAACCGCCCTTGCCCTGCGCGATGAGCTGCCGCCCGAACGCCTTGCTCATCAGGAACGTTCCCCGCAGGTTGGTGGCCAGCACCGCGTCCCACACCCCGGCGTCGACCTCGACCACCGGCTTGCGGTCGGCTTCCCGCGCCGCCGCGGCGTTGTTCACCACGACGTCCACCGAGCCGAAGGCGGCCAGTGTCTCGGCGAGCAGGGCCTCGACGGAGGATTCGTCGGCCACGTCGCACAGCACCGGAACGGCGCGCCTGCCCGCCGATCGGACTTCGGCCGCGACCGATTCGATGTCCCGCCAGCCCGCCGCCCGCTCCTGCTCGGGGTAGCGGGAAGGGTCGCGGCCGGTTCCGGTGAGCACGATGTCGCAGCCCGCCCTGGCGAGCGCCAGCGCAACGGCCCTGCCGATGGAGCGCATCCGCCCCGCTCCCGTCACGACGGCGACCTTGTCGTGCAGTCCGGTCAACGCGAAGACCACGGTGTCACATCCGTTCGATGAGCATGCCGGTCGCCATGGCCCCTCCTGCGCAGACGGCGACCATTCCGATGGTTGCCCCTGTTCGCTCGAGTTCGTCGAGCACCGTGGCGATCAACCTGATACCGCTCGATCCGACGGGATGCCCGAGTGCGATGGCCCCGCCGTTGACGTTGAGCCGGCTCTCGTCGAGACGATCGAGGCCGTGAACGCGCGCGAAGGACATCGGTACCGCCGCGAACGCCTCGTTGACCTCGAACACGTCGATATCGCCGATGCCGAGTCCCGTCCGCTCCAGCAGGCGGTACGCGGCCTGAACCGGGCCGTCGAGCAGATAACGGGTTTCCGCGCCGATCAGGCATTGGGCCAGGATCCGGGCTCGCGGCCGCAGTCCCAGATCCCTCGCGACGCGCTGCTCCACGAGAACGGCCGCGCTCGCCCCGTCGGAAATCTGTGATGCGGTACCCGCGGTGTGCAGGCCGCCGTCGAGGATCGGAGCCAGCCCCGCCAGAGCCGCCATGCTGGTGTCGCGCAGCCCCTCGTCCCTGGTCACCACGGTGCCGTCCGGCAGGCTCACCGGAAGGATCTGCCGTTCGATTCTTCCCTGTTCCCACGCCGCGGCGGCCCGCTGCTGCGAGCGCAGTCCGAACGCGTCCAGGTCCGTGCGGGTGAACCCGCGCCGCCGCGCGATGCGGTCGGCCGCGACGTACTGGGTGGGCAGATCCAGCGACCAGTCCTCGGGACGCGGACGGCCGATGCCCTCTCCGATGTTGGCCTGCAACGGAATGCGCGACATGACCTCGACCCCGCAGGCCAGACCGGCCTCGATCGTGCCGGCCGCGATCTGAGCCGCTACGAGGTGCACCGACTGCTGCGCCGAACCGCACTGGGAGTCGATCGTGGTAGCGCCGGTCGTCTCGGGAAGACCCGCGTGCAGCCAGGCCGTGCGCACGACGTTGCCCGCCTGTTCTCCGGCCTGCGTGACACAGCCGCCGATCACCTCGTCGATCCGCGACGGTTCGATGCCTGCCCGCGTGAGCAGATCTCGTTGCACACCACCGAGCAGGGTCACCGGATGGCAACCCGACAGCGCACCGCGCCGCCGCCCGTACGGGGTTCTCGCGGCATCGACGATCACCGGGGTCGGCATGCGAATCCTCCTCGTTCGGCTCGTCCGGCCCCGACGCTAAGTGAGCGGGTCATCCCGCCGTGACCGGATTCCCGACAGGTGAAACCGGTAGTGCCCCGAGGAGATCGCCGAGTTCCGCTGCGACCGCGTTCGCGCCGCCCAGCGTGAACGCGACCTGCCTGCCCCACAGGAAGTACCTGTGCACCGGGTAGTCGATGTCGGCACCGATGCCACCGTGCAGGTGCTGGCTCGTGTGCACGACGCGCAGGCCACCTTCCGAGGCCCACCACTTCGCGACGAGGACCGCGGCCGAAACCTCGGCGGTCACCTCATCCGCCGTGTCGAGCAGCCACGCCGCCCGGTACGTGGTGAGCCGGATGCACTGCACGTCCAGGTACCCGTCGGCGGCCCTCACCGCGACGGCCTGGTTGGTGGAAAGCGGCCTGCCGAACTGTTCGCGCTGGGAGGTGTAACCGGCGGTGAGGTGCAATGCCTCCGAACACACGCCGAGTTGCACGGCGGCCAGCGCGACCCTCGCGCGTGCCATGATCCAGTCCGCGACCGCGCGGCCACTTCGGTCACTCAGGCGCTCTTCCTCACCGACGCGGACCCCGGTGAGGGTCACCGCCGCGTGACTCTCCTGGCTGGTCGTGTGCACCGCGGTCAGTTCCACCCCGCTTCGAGTCGCGGGCACGATGAACACGCCGCGGCCGCCCTCCCCCGTGTCCGCGGCGAGGACGATCGCGCGGGCGGCCCCCGCGGCGGGCACCGAGGGCAACTCACCGTCCAGCAGCCAGCCGGGTCCCTCGCGGCGCGCGGTCACACCCGGCTCGACGCTGCCGGTCAGCAGATCGGTCCCCGCGACGAGGCCCGGCAACCAGGCCGCCCGCTGCTCGGCGGTTCCGAATTCCGCGATCGGCAATGCCGCCGCCGCGAGCGCGGCAGGCAGCGGTACCTGGCCGAGCCTGCGACCCTGCTGTTCGAGCAGGGTCACCAGGCCCAGCATCCCGAGCCCCGCACCGCCGTCGCGCTCGGGAAGTGCCGCGGCGATCAGTCCCGCTTCACCGAGCGTGCGCCACAGCGCCTCGTCGTACCCCGTGTCGTCCGCCACCTCACGGACCCGTTCGGCGGGCGACCGGCCGGTGAAGATCCGCTCGGCCAGTTCAGCGACCGCGCTCAGTTCCTCGTCCGGTTCGAACCGCATGTCACTTCCTCCCGTCGGCTCGGCGAGCGGCCAGCGTCATGCCGAGGCACTTCGCGGCCACGATCTCCCGCATCACCTCGTTGGTTCCGCCTCCGAAGGTGTTGTTCTGTGCCCTGCGCCCGAGGTTCTCCAGTCGCCCCCGCAGCGCCGCGCCCTTGCTTCCCGGTCGCAACAAGCCTTGTGCGCCAACCACTTCCTGCAGTTTCGAGTAGGCGGTGACCACGCCCTCGGTACCGAGCACCTTCGCCGCGGCCGAATCGCCGCCGCCCAGCGTTCCCGCCGCGACGTCGGCAACGAGCCGCAGGTTCACCACATCCATGGCGCTCAGCAGCGCGTACACCTCGCCGAGCGTGGACCGCACCCACGGGACGTCGAACAGCACGCCTTCACCGTGCGGTTGTTCCCGGGCCCAGGCGAGTACCTCGGCGAACAGTTCGCCGGCGATGCCACCACGTGCCGCGAGCGCGACCCGCTCGTGGTTGAGCTGGCTCGTCATGAGCTTCCAGCCGCCGCCGATCTCGCCGACGACGTTGCCGAGCGGGACGCGGACGTCGCTGTAGTAGGTGGCCGAGGTGCTGATGCCGCCGACCGTCTTGATCTCGGTGACCGAGAATCCGGGATCGCTCGTGGGAACCAGCACCACCGAGATGCCGTGGTGTCCTCGCGACTCGGGATCGGTGCGCACGGCGAGCCAGATCCAGTCGGCGTGGGTCCCGGCACTGGTGAAGATCTTGTTGCCGTTGATGACGAGTTCGCCGCCCTCGACTCTCGCGCTGGTGCGCAGCGAGGCGAGATCGGTTCCCGCGTCCGGTTCCGTGTAGCCGATGGCGAAGATCAGCTCTCCGGACAGGATGCGCGGGAGGAAGTAGTCCTTCTGCTCGGTCGTGCCGTATTTCATCAGCGCGGGGCCGACGGTATTGAGCGTCACCAGCGACAGTGGCGCGCCCGCTCTGATGACCTCGTCGTAGAAGACGTACAGCGCCTCGGGATTCTCGCCCTTTCCGCCGTATTCCTCCGGCCAGCCGAGACCAAGCCAGCCGTCCTTGCCCATCCGGCGCAGGATCCTGCTGAACGTGGGCCCGCCCTCCGTCTGGTCGACGAGGTCGCGCCGGTCCTGTTCGGAGATGACGGCGGCGAAGTAGTCCCTCAGCTCCCGCCGCAACGTCTTCGCCTCGGGGGAAAGGTCGAACCGCATCGTCGTCACGTCTCGTCACACTCCTCGCTCATCTCGGCAGTCCGAGCACTCGGGTCGCCAGAACGGTCAGCTGGATCTCGATGGTGCCGCCGCCGAGCAGCACGGCGGGAAGCCCGATGTGGTCCAGCACCGGCTCGCTCGCCAGCGCGCCGGAAGGACCCAGCAGCCTCAGCAGTTCGCGGGACCCCTCTCGCTGCGCGATCGCGCTGTACACCTTGAGCACACTGGCTTCCGGGCCCGGCACGCCGTCGGCCAGCCGCACGAGCACGCTCTTGAGGTTCAGCGCCGACAGCGACAGCTCCCGTGCGGTCGCCCTGCCGAGCGCGCGCACCGTGTCCGCACCGGCGCCCGATGAGTCCAGCAGTTCCCGGAACCGGGCGGCGGAGCCGTGGTTGAGCACCATGGACCCCATACTCAGCCGCTCGTTGGACAAGGTGGTCACCGCGAGTTTCCAGCCCGCTCCCTCGTCGCCGACGAGGCAATCGCCGGGAACGAAAACCTCGTCGAGGAACACCTCGTTGAATTCCGACTCCCCCGTCGCCTGCCGCAGCGGCCGCACCTCGACTCCCGGCGAGCGCATGTCGACGAGGAAGTACGACAGGCCGCGATGTTTGGCCGCGTCGGGGTCGGTCCTGGCGAGGCACACTCCCCAGTCGGCCTTGTGTGCCAGCGAGTTCCACACCTTCTGGCCGCTCAGCACCCACCCGCCCTCGACGCGCTTCGCGCGGGTGCGCAGGCTCGCCAGGTCGGAGCCCGCGCCCGGTTCGCTGAAGAGCTGGCACCACACCAGTTCGCCGCGCAGAGTCGGCGGGACGAACCGCTCCCGCTGCTCGTGCCCGCCGTGGGCCAGTATCGTCGGCAGCACCCACTCGCCGATCACCGTCGTGGGCGCCGTCAGGTTCCGGTCGGCGAATTCCTGTGCGATGACGGCTTGTTCGCGCGCTCCCGCGCCCCTCCCGTAGGGAGCCGGGTAGTGCGGCGCGACCAGTCCCGCCTCGGCGAGCGCGACTCTCCGTTCCGTTCCTTCCGGCATGACGGCGACCTCGTCGAGCACGGCGCCGACCTCGGCGCGCAGCGCGGCACAGTCGTCGCCGGTCACCGCCGAGAAGTCCCTCGTACCCGCGAGCGCGGCCTCCCCGAGCGCGGTTTCCCATTCACCCGCGCCGCCCGCGAGCGCGGCGACGCTGATGGCCCTGCGCCAGTAGAGATGCACGTCGTGTTCCCAGGTGAAGCCGATTCCCCCGAGCAGCGTGACACAGTCGAGTGCCAGATCGACGGCCAGCGGTAACGCGGTGAGCGCGGCCTGCCCGGCCGCGAGCCGCCACTGGTCAGGCGGCTGGCTCGCGGCTCTCGCGGCGTCCCACGCCGACGCGCTCGCCCGCTCGGCCGCCACGAGCATCATCGCGGCTTTGTGCTGCACGGCTTGAAAAGCACCCACCGGTTTCCCGAACTGGATCCTCGTCTTCACGTGCTCGACCGCCGTGCCAAGGCACCAGGCCGCGATGCCGCTCGCCTCAGCCGCGAGCAGCGCGGTGACGACGAGGCGGGCATAGTCCTCCGGCACGGGTGGCAGGACCCGCTCCGGAGTCACCCTGTGCTCGTGCAGGGTCAGTGTTCCGACGGCACGGGTGAGGTCGACCCCATCGGCGGCGGCCACCGTGGCCGATGGTCCTTCGGCGACCACGAACCACAGTGTCTCGTCCGGCTCCCCCGCCGCCGTCCTGGTGGCGCGGGCGACAACGATCTCGGCGCCGGGCAATCCCAGAACGGGACCCGACTGTCCCTCGACGAGCCAGCCACCGTCGCCGTCCGGCGTCGCGACGAGTCCCTCAGCCACGACCAGCGCTCCGGTGGCGCCCGCCGCGAGTGAGGCGAGCGCGTCCCCTGGATCGCCGTCCGCACCGGCGAGCACGGCGCTGGTCAGCACCGTCGGCAGATAGGGACCGGGAAACAGCGCGGTGCCCAGTTGCTCGGCCACCACCGCCAGTTCGGTGAGCGCGGCACCGGCGCCGCCCACTTCTTCCGGCAGGTGCACCGCGTGCAGGCCCTGGCGCACGAGTTCCGGCCACGCGGCGGGCGCCTCGCCCTTGGCGTACGCGGCGAAGGCGGCTCGTGTCGCGGACACGGGGGCGGCTCTGTTCGCGAACGCCGCGGCGGCATCGGCGAGCGCACGCTGGTCATCGGTCACTGCGAGCGGCATCCGTAGGTCCTTTGTCGTCGGTTCCGTTGCGGCCGGAAGGGGTTCACAGGCGTTCCAGGATCAGGCAGCTCGTGGCGGCGGAGGCGCAGATGGCGATCATCGCCGTACTCGCGTCCCTGCGTTCCAGTTCGGCCAGCGCGGTGGCCAGCAGCCGGATTCCGGTCGCGCCCGCCGGGTGGCCGAGCGCGATGGCCCCGCCGTTGACGTTGAGCCGGTCCTCGTCGAGGCAGTCGAGACCGTGCACGCGCGCGAACGACATCGGCACCGCCGCGAACGCCTCGTTGACCTCGAAGAGGTCGATGTCGGCGACGCTCATCCCGGTGCGCTCGAACAGCAGGGACGCGGCCTGAACGGGCCCGTCGAGCAGGTACTCGGTGTCACCGCCGATGACGCAGTGGGCGGCCACGCGGGCGAGTGGCCTGATGCCGGTCTCCTCGGCCGCTCGCGCCGACATCAGCAGCGCCGCGCTCGCCCCGTCCGAGACCTGCGATGACGTACCCGCGGTGTGCAGACCGCCAGGCTTTGTCGGGGTCAGCGCGGTGAGCGCGGCCATGCCGGTGTCGCGAAGCCCCTCGTCCCTCTCGACCATCCCGCCCTCGCCGTCGGGGACGGGAATGATCTGCCGGGCGAATCGCCCCTCACGCCAGGCCGTCGCCGCCCGCTGCTGCGAGCGCAATCCGTAGGCGTCGAGGTCGGCCCTTCCGAATCCTCTGCGGGCGGCGATGCGATCCGCCGCGGTGTACTGATCGGGAGTGTCGATGGCCCAGCTCTCCGGGCGTGGGGTGCCGAGCCCGCGACCGGATTTCGGGGTGAGCGGCACGCGCGACATGACCTCGACGCCGCAGGCGAGGCCCACATCGAGCGCGCCCATCGCGATCTGGCCGGCCACGAGCAGCAACGCCTGCATAGCCGTGGAGCACTGCGCGTCGATCGTGGTGGCTCCCGTCGCGGCCGGCAGGCCCGCGTGCAGCCACGCGGTGCGGGTGACGTTGCCGAACTGTTCGCCGAGCGGGGTCACGCACCCGCCGATGACCTGGCCCACCGCGTCCCGCTCGATCCCGGTGCGGGTGAGCACACCGCGCTGGACCGTGCCGAGCAGCTCGGCGGCGTGCACGCCGGACAGGGCGCCGTCCCGTTTGCCGAACGGGGTTCGCGCCGCGTCGACGAGTACGGCGTTCACGCCCACCACCGTGCCGCGAAGCGATGGATGCCGCCGGCTCCGTGTACCGCTCGCGCGTAGGGAATTCGTTCCGGCATTCCTTCGGTCTCCTCGCCTGTGCCTTGTGGACTCCTGGATTCGACGGCGCCTGCCGCGGTTCAGCCGGTTCCGAGCACCACGGCGCTGTGCGGCACCGGTGAACCACCGGTGACCAGAACGTGGTCGAGTGCTTTCGCGGGCTGGTTGACCGATGTCCCACGCACGAGCCGGACGCCTTCGGCGATGCCGTTGACGCCGTGGATGTAGCCCTCGCCGAGCTGCCCCCCGTGCGTATTGACCGGCAGCTTTCCGTCCAGTTCCAGCGAGCCGTCCGCGATGAAGTCCTTCGCCTCGCCGATGCCGCAGAATCCGTACTCCTCCAGCTGGAGCAGCACCATGGGGGTGAACGCGTCGTAGAGTACTGCCGCGCCGATGTCGTCCGGCCCGATTCCCGCCTGCCGCCACATCTGCTCGGCGACGTAGGCGACCTCGGGAAGCCGGTCGATGTCGTCGCGGTAGTAGCTGCTCATCGAGATCTGCTGCGGGCCGCTGCCTTGCGCGGCCGCGCGGATCACGGCGGGCGGATGCCGCAGGTCGCGGGCCCGCTCCGTGCTCACGATCACCAGTGCCTGCCCGCCGTCGCTTTCCTGGCAGCAGTCGAGCAGCCGCAGCGGTTCGGCGATCCACCGCGAGTTCTGGTGGTCCTCCAGGGTGATCGGCCGCTGATGGAACCAGGCTTTGGGGTTGGTGGCGGCGTGCTTGCGCGACAGCACCGACACCCTGCCGAAGTCCTCCGTCGTGGCGCCGTACTTGTGGAGATATCTCGTGGCGAGGAAGGCTTCCTGCTGTGCGGGGGTCAGCAGGCCGTAGGGATTGATCCAGTTGCGGTATTCCTGATCCGTCGAAGGCGTGTAGGCAAACGGCGGAGGTCCCGCCCCGAACCGGTGGCCCGAGCGTTCGTTGAACGCCCGGTACACCACAACGACGTCGGCGACGCCGGTCGCCACGGCCAGCGCCGCCTGCTGCACCGGAGCACACGCCCCGCCGCCGCCGTGCGGAATCCTGCTGAAGAACGACAGCCGCGGAATCCCGAGCGCGCGAGCCACCGCGATCTCCGGGTTGTTCTCCATCGTGAACAACGCGAACCCGTCGACGTCCTCGACGCCGAGCCCCGCGTCGTCGAGCGCGGCGAGCACGCACTCGCAGGCGAGCTGCCATTCGCTGCGCCCCGAGTTCTTCGAGAACTCGGTGGCCCCGATGCCCGCGATCGCGGCCGTGCCCGAGAACGAGCCGCTCATGCCGTGTCTCCCCGTCGTACCTCGTTGTGCGGTTCCGCGACAGGCGCCACCGTCACGGTCGCGGTGACGTGCGCGCCGCGGGCGTTGCTTCCCGTGATGCTCAGCGTGACCTCGCCCGGTCCCGCCTCGGCGACGGTTCCGGTGAACCGGAGTGTGTCGCCGGGAAAGGCGGGCACGCCGAGCCGCAACGAGGTCGCTTTGATCCGCGACCGGGGGCCCGCCCAGTCCGTGACGTAGCGGTTGAGGAAACCGTTGGTGGAGTTGATGCTCAGGAAGATGTCCGGGGTGCCCCGTTCCTTCGCCTTGCCGGGGTCGTGGTGCACGTCCTCGAAATCCTGTGAGGCGATGGCGGTCGCGACGATCATGGTCCGGTCGAGCGCGATGTCCAGCGCGGGCAGTTCGGTTCCCGTGGTCACGCCGAACGCGTTCATGCCGCACTCCCCGGCCTGCGAAGCTGGGGCAGCGTTTCGCCGTGCGGATGTTCGGCGAACCCGACCTCCAGCTCCATCCCGATCCTCAGCTCGTCGCGGTCGATGCCCGCGATGTCGGCGACGAGCCTTGTACCTTCCTCCAGATCGGCAAGGCCCACGATGAGCGGATAGCCGAACGCCGCGTCCCGTGGATGATGGATCACGGTGAAGCTGTGCAGTGTCGCCTTTCCGCTGGCCCGCACGCTGTCCCAGGAAAGTGAACGGCAGTTCGCGCACGCGGGCGCGGGCGGATGCCGCAAGGTGTGGCAGTCCGCGCACCGCTGGATCTCCAGCCGTCCCCGCTTCGCCGCGGTGAACCAGAATTCGTTGTCCTGGGTCACCACGAGCCGGGGCACCGCGGTCGGGGGTTGTTCGCTCATGCCCGGTCCTCCCGTTCCGTCTCCCGCTTGCCGGCACCGCCGCCGGGTTTGAACCGCAGCAACCGGAACCGCTCGTCGGCGAGCAGCTCGCCGTCGGCGTCGTGGTAGCGCTTGCGCAGCGTCAGGAACCGGCCCTGTCCCAGTGCCGTGTTCTTGACGTCCGAGATCGCCTCGATCGTGATGTGGGCGCTCACCCGGTCGCCGGGGCGAACCTCACGCACGTACGTCTGGTCCACATTGGTCGCGACGACCGAGGTGTAGCCAGCTTCGTCGAGCAGGCGCAGCAGCCGGGAGTACGCGAAATCCTCGACGGTGCCCTCGGCGCGCATCCGGTGGATCTCCCTGTGCCTGCGGTAGCCGGCCATGACCCACGTGGAGATCATCGCGGGCGGGCAGACGATGCCGGGGCGGCCCGTGTCCCTGGCCGCGGCATCGTCGACGTACACCGGGTTGGTGTCGTCGTGTGCTTCCGCCCAGTTGCGGATCATCGCCTCGCCGACCGCGTATCTCGCGACCCTGGGCGGCTCCGCTTCGACACCTTCGAAGGCATCGAGCCTTGCTTCGAGACTCTCGGCCGTCACCAGCACCTCCACTCTTGAGCAAGCGCTTGATTCGGTGACGATAACAGCAGAATCCCCCGGCCCGACAGCTCCGCTCCCACCCACCAAAACCCGCGAGTCCCCCGCCCAGGACGCCGAGATCCGCACTCAGGACAGCGAGATCCGCGTTCAGGTCGCCGAGATCCGCGTTCGGTCGCCGAGAAGCGCCGGGGCAACCTGCCCACCAGACGGAACGGCGGCACCGCGGCGCCGCCGGCGTGCCCTAGCATCGCTCCGGCGAATGCCAACGCGAAGGCAGGAGGCCCGGGTGGGATCAGGACCTGACCGGCGGGAACGGATCCTCGCCGTGTCCGCGACCCTGTTCGCCACCAAGGGAATCGCGGCGACGACGGTACGAGAGATCGGCGAGACGGCGGGCGTGTTCTCCGGCAGCCTCTACCACTATTTCCCCGCGAAGAACGCAATCGTCGCCGAGATCCTTCGCCGCTACCTCGACGACATCCACACCAGATTCGCGGCGGTCGCCGCCCGCACGCACACTCCGGAAGCCACCGTGCGAGGTCTGATCACCGAAACCCTCACGGTCATCGACGCGCACCCGAACCCGACCGCGATCTACCAGAACGATCGCACCTATCTGCGCGACAACGGCCTACTCGAACCGATCGACCGATCCTCCCGCTCCGTGCGCGAGTACTGGCTCACCGCGATCCGCGAGGGGGTCGCCGACGGGAGCCTGCGTGCCGACGTCCCCGCCGAGATCTTCTACCGCTCGGTACGCGACTCACTGTGGGCCACCATGCATTGGCCGATCCGCGCCGAATACTCCAGGGAGGAGTTCGCCGAACTCCTGATCACCTTGTTCTTCAGCGGTTTCGCGACCGGCACCGCGCCACGGTGATCATCCGCCCGAGGCCTTCATCGACTTCGCGTCCTGACCGGCGAGCGAGTCACCGCCGACCTCGGCGTTGTGCGCGTGAGCCGCGTGGTGCCAGCCGAAGGCCGCGTCCATTCCGGACCGCATACCCATGAGGTCCTCCGCCTGATTGACCGCCTTCTTCGTCAGCGCGAGTCCCAGCCTCGGCATCTCGGCGATCTGCCCGGCCACCGAGAACGTTTCCTGTTCCAGCTCGGTCCTCGGGACCACCCTGTTGACCATGCCGAGCGCCAGCGCCCGCTCGGCGTCGAATCTGCCGCCCGTGAACAGGAACTCCTTGGCGAAGCGCGGGCCCATGACCCACGGGTGCGCGAAGTACTCGACACCGGGAATTCCCATTCGCACGACGGGGTCGGCGAAAAACGCGTCGTCGGAGGCCACGATGAGGTCGCAGCACCACGCGAGCATCAACCCACCGGCGACGCAGGCTCCCTGCACCATCGCGATCATCGGTTTGGGCAGTTCCCGCCATCGCCTGCACATGCCGAGGTATACCTCGGACTCCCTGGCGAGCCGGTTGTCCACGCCGCCCTTGCCGACGTGATCCCACCACAGTGCGGCACGCCTTTCGAAGGACGTGTCCACGTCGCGTTCCGGAGTGCCGATGTCGTGGCCCGCCGAGAAATGCCTGCCCGCTCCGGCGAGCACGATCACGCGCACCTCGTCGTCGGCCGCGGCCCGGTAGAACGCGGCGTCGAGCGCGTAGGTCATCGCCGAGTTCTGCGCGTTGCGGTAGCCGGGCCTGTTCATGGTCACCACGGCGACGCCACCGCGCCGCTCATAGGTGACCACCTCGGTGCTGTCGCTCATGTGTCGCGCTCCCTTCCGCTGTTCACCGGGTGGCTGTCAGTGCGCCGGCACGGTTCCGCCGTACGGCAGGCCCAGAATCTCGGCGACTCTGGCGCGATGCCACTGCGCCGAGCCCCATTCCCGCGCCAGCGCCCACGTCTGCTTGAGATACCGGTGCAGGTCGTATTCGGTGGTGTAACCCATGGCTCCGTGGCACTGGATCGCGGTCGCGGCCACCGCGCTCGCCGCGTCCGAGGCCAGCGCCTTCGCCGTCGAGACGTCGCGCTCGGCGTTCTCTCCGCCCGCGGACAGCGTGAAGGCCGCGTTCGCGACGACGGGGGCGGCGAACTCGACCTGGATCGCCGCTGTGGCAAGCTTGTGTTTGACGGCCTGGAAGCTGCCGATCGGGACGCCGAACTGGTTCCTTGTCCGTACATAGCCGACGGTCAGCTCCAGCATCCGCGAAGCGAGCCCGACGAGTTGCGCCGCGCAACCGAGCACTCCTCGCGACCACGCGGTGCGCACCACACCGGGGTCGGTGGCCACACCGAGTTCGGTGCCGCCCTCGACCCGGCACAGCCCGCCGGCGGGATCGGTCCCGGAGACCGGTTCCCTCGTCGCGGTGGCGAGATCGATGACGTGGATCGCACCGGTGCCACCGAAACCACCACGCAGCAACCGGCCCGCGGTCAGTGCGTGCCGCACGATCCCGCGTGCCGAGGGGTCGGCCGCGCAGCAGGTTCCGGCGGCTTCGCCGAGTTCCGCCTCGGCGAGCACGCCGGGGGCAACCGCGATGGTCTCGGTCAGCGGCAGTGGCATCGCGGCCCCGCCGAGTTCGGTGAGCACCGGGACGAGGTGGTTCTCGTCGAGTCCGAGGCCTCCGTGTTCCTCGGCTGCCAGCAGTCCCCACGCGCCGAGGCCGGTGAGCGCGGCCAGCGCTGGGGCCGGTTCCAGCGGGGCGGGCCTGCCGATCCGATCGACCAGCTCCCGCACTCCCTTGCGAAGGTCCTGCTGCTCGGCCGTCAGCGCGAAACGCATGGGCTCACTTCCTCGGGAGGCCGAGTACGCGCTCGGCGATGATGTTGCGCTGGATCTCGTTGGTACCCGCGTAGATGGGCCCGGCAAGGGAGAACTGGAATCCCCTGCTCCACGGGCCGTCGAGTTGAGCGTCCTGGCCGAGCAGGTCGAGCGCCGTCTCGTGCAGGTCGATGTCCAATTCGGACCAGAAGACCTTGTTCATGCTCGACCTCGCGCCAGGGGAACGGCCCTCGACGATGTCGGTGACCTGCGCCAGAGTGAACGCCTGGTAGGCCTGAGACCGCATCCAGCCCTCGGTGATCCGTTCGATGAGCCCGTCGGAGACCTCGTTCCTCCGCTCGCGCGCGAGTTCGGCGAGCCGATCGGCCGTCCGCAGGAACCGGCCGGGCGAGCGCAGGGTAAGCCCGCGTTCCGAGCCCGTCGTGGCCATGGCGACCTGCCAGCCCTTGCCGACCTCGCCGAGTACGCCGTACTCGCCCCCGTCGGGCACGAACACGTTGTCGAAGAACACATCCGCGAAACCTTCGTCGCCGTCGAGGCGGTCGAAGCCGCGCACGGTGACTCCCGGCGTGTCCAGGGGAACCAGGAAGTAGGTCAGCCCCCGGTGCCGCTCCTGCTCGGGATCGGTGCGGAAGAGCCCGAAGAGGTGGGTACAGAAGGCGCCCCGCGTCGTCCAGGTCTTCTGCCCGTTCAGCAGCCAGCCGCCCGCCCGCTCGTCGCGCTCGGCGCTGCTGCGGATACCCGCGAGGTCGCTGCCCGCGCCGGGTTCCGACCAGCCCTGGCACCACAGGTCGATGGCCGAGGCCATCCTCGGCAGCAGTTCGTCCCGCTGCCGCCGCGTGCCGAACTCGAAAAGGGTCGGCGCGAGCAGGAAGATCCCGTTCTGCGTGACGCGCTGCGGGGCACCGATCCGGTAGTACTCCTCCTCGAAGATCAGCCATTCCCAGAGCGAGGCGTCCCTGCCGCCGTAGGCGTGCGGCCAGGACACCACCGACCACCTGTCCTCAAACAGGGCCCGCTCCCATTTCAGGTGCGCGGCGAAGCCTTCCCGCGTGTCGCCGGAGGGAAGCGGTTCGCGCGGGACGTGCTCGCTCAGCCATTCCCGTGCTCGCGCGCGGAAGTCCTGCTCCGCCCGCGTCCAGGTCACGTCCATCCGAAGCCGCCCGATCCGGTCGTCATGAACCGTCCTTTCCGCCGCCGAACTCGGCCCTGATCCTGTCGGCGACCCCTTCGAGATTGAGTTCGAAGGTGAATCCCTGCTCGAAGCGGTAACTGCGGTTGACGTCCTGCGGGTCGATGCCGTTGAGCGACGACTTGGCCGCGCGGATCACGGTGGGATCCTTCTCGGCGATCTGCCCTGCCAGGGTCATGGCCGCTTCCCGCAGCCGCGCCGCGGGGACGACCTCGTGCACCGAACCGTAGGAGTGCAGCTCCTCGGCCGTCGCGGTCGCCGAGGTATAGACCATGGCCCGCATCCGATGCTGCGGAACCAGCCGGGAAAGGTGGGTGGCCGCCCCGAGCGCGCCACGGTCGACCTCGGGAAGGCCGAACGTCGCGTCGTCGGAGGCCACGATGACGTCGGCGTTGCCGACCAGCCCGATACCGCCGCCGAGACAGAAGCCGTGCACGGCGGCGACCACCGGAACCGGGCATTCGTACACGGCCTTGAACGCCGCATAGCAGCCGCGATTGGCGCCGAGCAGCGCGCTGAATCCCTCGGTGCGCTGCATTTCCTTGATGTCGACGCCCGCGTTGAATCCCTTGCCGAGCGCGCGCAGCACAACCACACGAACAGCGGGGTCCGCGCCCGCCGCCGTGACGGCGTCGGCGACGGCGAACCAGCCCGCGACGGGAAGCGCGTTCACCGGCGGGTTGTCCATGATGATCTCGGCGACGCCTCCGGTGTGGGTCAGGGACGTGACCAGCTCGGGGTCCTGCGGCGGAAACTGCTCCATCGGCTCGTGGTGCACGGTCACTCGCCGCCTTTCCCTTGTCCGTCCGTGACGAACGTCGACCATGCCGTCACGGCGGCCTCACCGGTTTGTCTCAGACAGGTCAGCTCCACGTCCACCATCGCGATTCCGTCCACCGTGTACTCCCGGAGCACCGTTCCCGAACAGCTCAGCTCGTCGCCCGGCCACACCTGTTGCCGGAACCGGACGCGGAAGTTGCGGACGTTGGCCGCGCCGAGCCACTCGCTCGCGTAGCTGCCGAGCAGCCCCGCCTGCCACATGCCCGCGGAGAACGGCGAGGGAAAACCGGCCGCGACGGCGAATTCCTCATCGTGGTGGATCGGGTTCATATCACCCGACGCGCCCTGGTAGCGCACGAAATCGGTGCGGGTGACGGGCCCGATCACCCACGGCTTCGGTGGTGCGGGCACGGTCATGACTCCTCCTGAGGTGGGCGCGCCGTCTCGACACCGGTCATGGTCGCCCTCGCCACGAGCGTGCCGTTCGCATCCCGGAAGTCGGTGTGCATCACGGCGAAGGTCAGCTCTCCGCCCCTGCGGCCCGGCTTGGTGTACACCTCGCCGATGTGCGAGCGGCAGGTGAGTGTCGTGCCCGCCTTCGGGGGCGGGCCGAAGAAGGTGTATTCCTGCTCGGCGTGCAGTCCTCGCCGCTGGTCGAGCTCGACCGAGGGCCACGGGTCGCTTTCCCCGTGCTGCCAGAAAAAGGTCGTTGTCAGGAAGGTCGGCGGAGCGTACGGGTGCTCCTCGGCCGGATCGGCGGTCCCTCCGGTCGCCCGCGCGAATTCGTGGATCTTTCCCCGTTCCACGTCCATCCGGAACGGGGAACCCCACGTGCCCTCCGCCGCTCTGCTGGCCATCCTTGTTCCTCCACTGTGGACGCTGGTTAGGGGTGCTGACTGCTGACCGACACGACCTCGCCGGTCAGATACGTCGAGTAGTCGCTGGCGAGGAAGACGATGACGTTTGCGACCTCCCACGGTTGCGCGGGCCTCCCGAATGCCTCCCGCGCCGAGAGGCTTGCCAGCAGATCGTCACTCGTGACCTTGGCAAGGTGTTCGTGCATGGCGATGCTCGGCGACACGGCGTTGACGCGGATACCGTGCTCGGCGACGTCCATGGCCGAGCACCGGGTCAGCGCCATGACACCCGCTTTGGCCGCGGCGTAGTGCGCCTGCCCTCGTTGAGCCCGCCAGCCGATGACGGACGCGTTGTTGACGATCACGCCCTTCCCCGCGGGCACCATGTGCCGCAGTACGGAGCGGGTCGCCTTGAAGGTCGCCGTCAGCGTCACCCCGATCACGGCGTCCCACTGCTCGTCGGTCATGTCGGTGACACTGGCGGTGCCGCCCAGGCCCGCGTTGTTCACGAGCACGTCGATGCCGCCGTGCTCGGCGACGGCCGCGTCCATCAGCGCGTCGAGCGCGGCGCCATCGGTGACATCGCAACCGACGGCGAGCGGCTTGGTTCCGGTGAGTTCGGCGAGCCGGTCGGCCGCCTCACCGAGGCGCCGTTCGTGCCGGTCGCTGATCACCACCGTGGCGCCCTCCTCGGCGCAGCGGCGGGCGGTCGCAAACCCGATGCCCGTTCCCGCCGCCGCGGTGATCACCACCGTGCGGCCGGTGAGCAGTCCGTGCGCGGGACCAGCCCACGCGTCGGCCGTGTCGGTCACGGGTGCCTACCTCCTTCGAACCCGCGCAGCACCTCGGAGGCCTGCGTCATGATCCGGTCGATCAGTTCGGCGCAGCTGGGCAGGTCGTCGATGAGCCCGACCACCTGCCCGGTCGCCATCACTCCCACGTCGACGGAGCCTTCGAGCAGCGCCGAGCGGTACAGCATGGGGGCGTTGGCCGCCATCACCACCTGGCTCAGGCTCAGTTCGCCACTGCGTCTCATCGCGAGTCCTTCTCGGACGAGGTCGGGCCAGCTCGTGCCGGAGAGTTTGCGGAACGCGATCGCGTTGCGCAGCGCACGCACGAGCCTGCCTGGCGCCGAGCTGTTCTCCAGCTTCTCCACGGTGCCCGCGCGCAGTACCCGCTGCGGGATGCCGTCGACCTCGGTGGTGAGCACCGTGTCGTTGACGGTCTTGGCGAGGTAGACGTCCTTGACCCGCCGCGCCACCGGCGAGTCCGTTGTCAGCAGGAACCGGGTACCCATCGCGATGCCCTCGGCACCGTAGGCCAGCGCGGCGACGAGCCCCCTGCCGTCGAAGAAGCCGCCCGCCCCGATCACCGGGATGTCGACGGCGTCGACCACCTGCGGCAGCAGCAGGCTGGTCGGAACTCCGCCGGTGTGCCCGCCACCCTCGCCGCCCTGCACGATCACCGCGTCGGCGCCCCAGGCCGCGACCTTCTCCGCGTGCCGTCGCGCGCCGATGGACGGCACCACGGCCAGGCCAGCGTCCTTGCACTTGGCGATGAGGTTCTGGCGCGGCGCGAGCGCGAACGAGGCGACCTTGACGCCGGTGCTGATCAAGAGATCGATCCTGCGTTCGACGTCGGGCTGGTCGGCGCGAATGTTGACCCCGAACGGCTTGTCGGTCGCCGAGCGCACCTGTTCGATGGCCGTTGCCAGCTCGTCGAAGCCCAGCAGCCCCGCCGACAGGATGCCGAGTCCACCGGCTTCCGCGGTCGCCGCCGTGAGACCGGCGTCGGACACGTATCCCATTCCGGTCTGCACGATCGGATACCGCACGCCGAACAGCTCACAGGCCCGGGTTCGCAGCGCGGAGGGAACGCTCACCCCGGAACCTCCTTGTCCCGCAGGTTGCCGGGGTCGAGCACATCCCTGATGAGGGTGAGCTGTTCGGCCGAAGGCGACGGTGTCGTGGCGACGGCGCCCAGCTCGCCCGCCCCGCTCAGCGCGAAGCCGGTGGCCTCGACGACCTCGTCGACCGAGACGCCGGGATGGACCGAGGCCAGCCGCACGGTGCCGTCCGGGGCGAAATCGAGGACGGCGAGGTTGGTGACGATGCGCCGAAGGTCATGGAAGCGCCGCGCGGCCGGACCCGCCTGCGCGGCCCTGTCGGTGCCGACCCCGCCGACCATGTCCACCTCGGGAACGAACACCCGCTTCGAGTGCTTGGGAACCCAGTAGCTGGTCGGGTGGCTCACCGTGTTGCCAGGCGCGCCGCGCACGCCGAGCAACTGCACCTTGGGCCGCCGGTAGTCGCCGATGGCCGAGATATTGGTGTTGCCGTGCCCGTCGACCTGCGAGGGAATCATCATGACGTGCCGCCTGCCGTGCCACACCAGGTCGAACACGGTGCGAAACGGTGCCCACGCCTCGATCTCGCCCTCGGGCGGCTGCCCCACCGGCCACGTTCCGCGCAGCAGATTCGCCTCGCCGTCGGAGAGCAGCAGGTCGGGCGAGAACGTGTGCCTCGCGAGCCGTACCCCGATCGCGGGGACGGTGCCGAACGCGCTTGCCAGTACCTCACCGTTGTCGCGGAAGGCGTTGGCGCAGGCCACGACGCAGACCTCGGCCCTCGTCGCCGGAGCGGCGGGCGCCGAGGCGGCCGCGCCGCCGGATGTCGCTGTTTCCGTCATGCCGGAACCTCCCGCACCCTCGCCGCCACGGCGGCGTGCCAGTCCTGCTCGCTACCGCTGAGGTAGCGGTCCGCGAAGGCGCTCCAGGCCGCCGGATCCGCCGCCGCGGCGGCGTACTCGCGCTGGAAGGCCTCGTCCCTGTCGTAGTCGGGGGCACACGAGGTGAAGTGCGCCCCGCCGGGTGCCTCGACGACGGCGGTCACCATCATGCGGTTGATCCTGAGTGTCGCCGGATGTGCTCGCGCCGTCAGCTCGGCCGTCGGCACGATCTTCTCGCAGGACACGAAAGCCTGCTCGGCGGCCATGCAGTACAGGTCGTCGAAATAGGGGTCCGGCCCGAGGAACTGGGCGTTGCCGTGGATGTCGGCACGGTTCATGTGTACGAGCGCCGCGTCGAGCCGCAGCGCGGGCATCGCGAGTACCTCGTCGCCGCCGTAGGGATCGGGAACGGTCCGCAATTCGGGGTTGTGGGTCAGTACGTCGGAGCCGAGTCCGGCGCGCGTCGGCAGGAACGGCAGGTTCAGTCCGGCCGCGTAGAGGCCCCACTGGAGCATGCCCTCGTCGTACTCGGCGACCTCGATGTCGCCGGCCTGCCGGGCCGCGCGGAAATGCGGGTCGAGCGCGATCGAGTCCAGCGAGACGAACCCGAACACGAGCTTGCGCACCTTGCCCGCCGCGCACAGCAGCCCGACGTCGGGGCCGCCGTAGCTGACGACGGTGAGGTCGGTGAGCTCGGACCGCAGGATTTCCCTGACCAGGGACATGGGCTTGCGGCGAGAGCCCCATCCGCCGATGCCGATGGTCATTCCGGATTCCAGCCGGGACACGACTTCTGTCCCCGTCATCCGTTTGTCGGCCATGCGCAGCTCCCCGGATCGTCGTCGACGTTGCACTATGTAGCAAGCGCTTGGTTGGCTACAGTACCAGTCAGGTTCCCCCCGTCAAGCTCCGCGAGACGTCCGGATTGCCAGTGAGGAGAACGAAAATGACGGTGCGAGACGAGCGCGCGGGCGCGGTACGGATACTGACGATCGACCGGCCACACGTGCGCAACGCTCTCGACGCGGTGACGATGACGAGACTGCGCGACGCACTACTGGCCGCCGCGCGGGACAGCGGGGTGCGGGCGGTCGTACTGACCGCCGAGGGCGACAAGGCTTTCAGCGCGGGTCTCGACCTGAAAGCGGCGGCCGAGCACGGTATCCCCGATCCCGCGACGAGGCCGGTGAACCTGTTGCGGGACGGATATCCGAAACCCGTCGTCGCGGCGATCAACGGCGCCGCCGTCGGCGGTGGCTTCGAACTGGCGCTGGCGTGCGATCTCAGGGTCGCCGCCGACCACGCCGTGTTCGCACTTCCCGAGGTCAGCCGGGGCATCGCGGCAACGGAAGGCGGAACCGGCCTGCCGGTCCAGCTCCCGCTCGCGATCGCGATGGAGATCGCGCTGACCTGCGACCCGCTTTCCGCGACAAGGGCGGCCGAGCTGGGGCTGGTCAACCGCGTGGTACCCGCCGGGGAGGTGAAAACGGCCGCGATCGCGCTCGCGGCCAGGATCGCCGAACACTCCCCCGCCGCGCTCGCCGCCACGAAACGGTTGCTGCTGAGCGCGGTGACACTCACGGGAGAACACCGTCGCGAGGCCAATCTGGCCGAAACCGCGGCACTGCTGGCCGGCCCCGACGCCGAGGAAGGCGCACGTGCCTTCACCGGGAAGCGGCGGCCCCGGTGGGCCGATCCCGGCGGAGCACGCTCGACCCCGTCACGGCAGCACCGTTGAGGCGACCCTGCGGACGCCGCAGGGCTGCTGCCGAGAGGCCAGGTCGCGGTCGAAGGCATCGGCGATTCGCTCCACCGTCCACTCGGGACCACGCAGGACGGGGTCGAGCACAGCGGGATGGGTGCACAGCATCAGCTCGTCACCGGCGAGGCGCACCACCTGACCGGTGATGCCCGCGCTCAGATCCGACAACAGGTACACCACGAGGGGCGCGTTGGTCTCGGGGGCGATGCCCGTGTTCTGCGTGCCCGCCTCACCCCGGTACCTCGCGTAGACGGTGGCCATCGCGGTATGCGCGTTGGGCGAGACGGCGTTGACCCGCACCCCGTGTTCGCGGGCGTCCTCCGCCCAGGAATAGGTCAGCGTGGCCACCGCGGCCTTGGTCGCGCCGTAGATCGCCGACGCGGTCTTGCCCATCTGCTCCCCCGAGGTCACGTTGAGCACGACGCCACCGCCGTTGCCGATCATGTGGCGCAGCGCGCGCACCCCGCACGCGGCCGTACCGACCAGGTTGACGTCCACGGTGCGGCGCAACGGTTCCCGCTGCTGCTCCTGCGGAAGGGCGAGCGAGAAGTAGCCCGCGTTGTTCACGAGGCCGTCGATGGTGCCGAACTCGGTGACACACCGTTCGACGAGCGCGGCGGCCTGATCCCATTCGCTGACGTCGCAGGGGTGGGCGATCGCCGTCCCTCCCGCACCGACGATGCACGTGGCGACCTCATCGGCCAGTTCCGCGTCGAGGTCGTTGACGACCACCGAAGCCCCCTCGGCCGCCGCCGCCCTCGCGTACGCCTCCCCGAGGCCCCGGCCCGCGCCCGTGATCACGATCGCCTTACCCCGCAGATGCCCCATCAGGCCACCATGCCCCTAACCGTCCTTACTGTCCGCCGGCGTAGCGGCCGTCGGTCAGCACCGAAACCGGCACGACCGCCACGGCACTCGGGTCGATCGCCGGTCCGTGCGATTCGGGCGTGAACGTGTAGTTCGACAGCGCCCACAGTCCGGTTTCCCCGGGTGTCATGCCCTCCAGGTATTCGGTCTGTGCCGCGGCGTCGGTGATCGTGCCCGTCTCCTCCGCGGCCTTGGCGGCGAGCATGATGCCGTCGTAGGCGAAATAGGCGTTGAGCGGCAACGCGATGTCACCCTCCCGCTTGAGCGCGGCGATCATGGTCTCCAATGGTTCGGACCTGGCCGCCTCGGCGCCCTGCACGGCACCGGCGAGGACCTGGAGGTGCACGTTCTCCGTCGCGGGGGTTCCGACCAGCCCTTCCGGCGCCTGCCTGTTGAGCAGCGAGGTCACCGCCGAGGTCGAGTCCGCCACGAGCGGAAGGCCGGTCCAGCCGATCTTGCGCCTGCTCTCCAGTACATAACCGACGGACGCCCCCGCGCCCTGCATGAACACGAGGTCGGGGTCGGTGTCCCTCAGCCGTTCCAGCTGTGCCGTGACGTCGAGGTCCTCCGCGGTGTAGGTCTCCTCGCCGGAAAGGGTGAGTCCCGCCTCGTCGAGTGCCTTCCTCGTCGCGTGCACCGTTGCCTGCGCGAAGGCGTCCTTGCCCGCGATCATGGCGATCCGTTTCACGCCGTTGTCCTTGGCGTACTCGGCGAATCCCCTCGCCCAGGTGCCGGGAACGGGCGGCACCTTGAACAGGTAGGGATATTTCGCCGGATCGTCGAGTTCGTCGGCGGAGGCCTGCTGCACCGAGAAGATCTCGGCGTCGGTGATGATCGGTGCCATCGGCAGCGCTTCGGCGCTCGTGTTGCCCGGCAGCACCAGGTTCGGTTTCGGCCCGTTGCCCAGCCGTTCCTGGAGCTTGGTCACGGCGGTGGTCGGGTCGCCTCCGTCGTCGATGATCTCGAGATCGACCTGGTGACCGTTGATGCCGCCCCGCTCGTTGAGCACGGCCACCGCCGCCCGCGCGGCGTGCGCGGCGGCCTTGGCGTTGAGCGCCGCGGGGCCTGGCTGGTTCTGGCCGAGCAACTGGACGATGCGGTACGGGGCGTTCCCGTCCGCCGCTTCCTCACCGGTGTCAGGGGCGCAGGCGGTGGCCGCGAGAAGGGCAGCCGCCAGAATCCCGCCGATTCGCTTCCGCACGGCTGGTCTCCTTCGACACAGGGCCTGCCACCAGTAGCAAGCGCTTGGTCGGGTTACGGTAAGATCGGTGTCAGCCCTCGTCAAGACTCGGTCCCGCAGGCCTGAACCGCCACTGCCACCGCACATTCGCGTGCACTCCGGGCTCCCCCGCAGCGCACGCGCCGGGACCATCCGGATGAATGTGTTCCCGCCCGCCTCACCGGCCGGGGACGCGGTACGGTAGGCTCGACCGTCAGTTGTAACAAGCGCTTGGTTGGCAGATACGGCGTTACACAGGCTGCCGTTCGCGGCCGGAAGGGAACACGATGGTAGCGCCGCAGGATCGTCGCTCGGTTATTCTGCAACACGCGGCAACTCTGTTCGCCAGCAAGGGGATTGTGGCGACCACGGTCCGCGAGATCGCCGACGCCGTCGGCATCCTTTCCGGAAGCCTTTACCACCATTTCAAATCGAAGGATGAAATGGTGGACGCCATTGTCACCAATTATCTCGACGATTTGAGCGCGCGTTACGCGGAGATCATGGCGGCGGGCCACGACCCCCGCACCGAACTGGCCGAGCTCGTGCACGGCTCGCTCGCGGTGATCGAATCCCACCCGCACGCCACCGAGATCTATCAGAACAGCGGCAACTACCTGATGTCGCTGGAGGGCTACAACCACATCAAGGTGTCGGCCAACACCATCCAGAAGACCTGGATCAACGTGCTCGAAGCGGGCGCGGCCTCCGGCGACTTCCGCTCCGACATCCCTCCGCGCGTGCTCTACCGGATGCTGAGGGACGCACTGTGGCTTTCGGTCCGCTGGTTCAAACCAACCAGGCAATACACGATGAAGCAGTTCGCCGACGACTTCGTCTCGACCTTCCTGGACGGTCTCGTTCCGCGGTGAATCCCCGCGCTCAGCCCGCCTTGCCGAAGTAGACATCCAGCAGGGCATCCGTATCCGTGACCTCGGCGCGGGGCCGGTCGAGCACCACCTTGCCCACGTCGAGCACGGTCACCTGATCGGCCACCTCCAGTGCCGCCGCAGCGGCCTGCTCGACGAGCAGCACCCCGATGCCCGAGGCCCTCAGCGTCGACACGGTCGTCATGACCTCGGCGACGACGGACGGCGCGAGGCCTCCGGAGGGTTCGTCCAGCATCAGCAGCGACGGCTTCGACATGAGCGCCTGCCCGATGGCGAGCATCTGCTGCTGCCCACCGGAAAGCTGACCAGACACGGTACGCCTGCGGTCGGCGAGCACGGGGAACATGTCGTAGACGGGACCGAGTTCGGCGCGCAGTTTGTGCTTGCCCTTTCCCGTGCTGTATCCGCCGAGCAGCAGGTTCTCCTCGACGGTTCTGCGCCGGAAGACCCGTTTGCCCTCCTGGACGAACGCGATACCCGCACCGACTCTGCGATGTGCGGGGACGCCCGTGATGTCCTGGCCGTCGAACGTGATGGAACCTGACTCGGCTTTGTTGAGCCCCGCGACGGCGCGCAGGGTCGTGGTCTTGCCCGCGCCGTTGCGGCCCAGCAGTACCGTCACCTCACCCGCGCGTACGCGTAGCGACACCTCCCATACCGCGCGGATGTCGCCGTATCCCGTGGCGAGGCCGTCGACGCTCAGCAGCGGTTCCTCGTTCATGGCATGACCTCCTGCCTGATCCCGAGATACTCCGAACGCACTCGCGGATGGTTCTCGATCTCGGCCGGTTCGCCCTCGGCGACCAGTTCTCCCTGTGCCAGCACCGTCACCGTGTCGGCGAGGTCGAGCACGAGGCGGAAGTTGTGCTCGACGAGGATGACGGCGGGACCGGCGTCCCTGATCCTCCTGATGAGCACGGCGAGCCGGTCGACCTCGTCTTCGTCCAAACCGGACGCGACCTCGTCGAGCAGCAGGACCTTCGGCCGCGCGACGAGCGCCCTCGCCACTTCGAGCAGCCTGCGCGTGCCAAGCGGCAGCGACGCGGCTTCGGCGTCGGCCAGATGTTCGAGACCCACGAGCCTCAGCATGGTGGTCACCTCGGCCTCGTTGGCCTCGGCCGCCCTGCGGTAGCGGGGCAGCCGCAGGATCGCGGAGGGCATGCCCGCGTATCGAGCGGTGTAGCCTCCGGCGGCGACCGCTTCCCTCACCGTGATGTGCTCGGGAAACAGCGGTGTCTGGAAGGTGCGCGCGACCCCTTCCCTCGCTACCCGGTGCGTGGGCTTTCCCGTGATGTCCCGGTCTCCGATCATGATCGTTCCCGCGTCGGTGCGGTAGTAGCCGCAGATCATGTTGAGCAGGGTCGTCTTGCCCGATCCGTTGGGACCGATGAGCGCCGTGATCCGGCCCGGCTCGGCGGTGAGGTTCACGCCACCGAGCGCTCGCAATCCGCCGAACCGCTTGTGCACGTCCTCGGCCCGCAACCGCGCGCCGGCAAGCGGTGGGAGCGGCACGTCGGGTTCCGCCGCGACGGCCCCCTTGTCCTCTTCCGGCGGATCCCATCGGGCGACGAGCTTGCCCATGCCCTTCTTCGCGAGCCCGGCAAGCCCGTTGGCGACGAGAGTGCCCGCGATGATCAGGAAGGCGCCGTAGACCACCTGGGCGTATTGCTCGAAGTCCGTCGATCGCAACGGGCCGTACTGCATCACGGCGGCGCCGATCAGCGGGCCGTAGATGCTCTTGGCGCCGCCCAGAATCGAGGCGGCGAGCACCGTGACGGCCATCGTGAAGCCGAACGAGCCCGGCGAGAGGTACTTGTCGGCGAAGGCGAACAACGCTCCGGCGATTCCGGCGGGGATCGCCCCGACCGCATAGGCGGTCAGTTTCAGCCGGTACACCGAGATGCCCAGCGACGAGGCGAGCACAGGGCTCTGCCGCAGGACCTGGAAGGCCACGCCGTGGCGCGAGGTGATGAGGTTGCGGATGACGACGAACCAGGCGACGGTCACGACGGCGACGACGACGTAGAAGGTGACGGTGTCCAGTTCGGTCCCGAACAGCACCGGGCCGGGGATGCCGACCATGCCCACCGCGCCGCCCGTGTAGGGCTCAAGCAGTTCGATGAGCTGTGGCACGAGCAGTACGAGGAAGAACGATGTCATCGCCAGTGACCAGCCGCCGAGGCGCAGCCCCGGTATCCCGGAGACGAGCCCGACCACGAGCGCGGCCAGCGCGCCGATCACGATGAGCAACAGCAGATCGTTGGCCCAGTTCATCGCGAGATAGCCGGTGAGGTAGGCGCCGGTGGCATACATCGCCGTCTGACCCAGCGCCAGCTCGCCCGCGTAGCCGAAGCTGAGATTGAGCCCGCTGGTGACGAGCGCGAGAATACAGGTCAGCAACAGCAGCCTTCGGGTTCCCGAGCTGATACCCAGCCACGGTGCCGCGATGAGCAGAGCACCGAGTACCAGCGGCAGTACCCACGAAGGAATCGTGCGCAGGGTTCGGACGAGTGCCACGGTCACACCATCCTTTCCCTTGTCCTGCCGAACAGTCCGGTGGGTTTGAGCATCAGGATGAGGATCAGCACGCCGAACACCATGATCGTCGGGAACTGGCTGCCGAGCCACCTGCCGGACAACGCCTCGACCAGCCCGACGACGAAGCCGCCGATGAGCGCACCGGGCAGGCTGCCGAATCCGCCGATGGCGACCGCGACGAAACCCTTGAGTGCCAGCGCGGCGCCGAGCGTGGCGACGGCGAAGGTCTTGGGGCCGACCAGCGGCCCGGTCAGTCCGGCGAGGACACCGGTGAACACGAACGCACCGAGTGCGAGCCTGCCGACGTTGATTCCGCGCAACTGTGCGGCTTCCCTGTCCTCTGCCATCGCGAGCAGGGCGAGCCCCGTACGCGACCGTCTGCCGTAACCGGTGAGGGCGATCGTGATCGCGATGACGACCGCGATAAGGGTGAGTTCG
Source organism: Saccharomonospora sp. NPDC006951 (assembly GCA_040635515.1). GTDB lineage: Bacteria > Actinomycetota > Actinomycetes > Mycobacteriales > Pseudonocardiaceae > Prauserella_A. The sequence goes on from JBEYHY010000001.1 coordinate 1,118,497, forward strand.
ACGACGCTGACCCTTCCGCCGAACAACGTCAGGGTCTCGTCCGATCCGGTCGCGGGCACCTTGAGCACCTGGTCGCCCCAGATCAACCTGGTCACCCCGTCCACAAGGGTCGCCATGCCGAGTGTGGTGACGAGGTGGGCGTGCATTCCTTTCACGGGCCGGATCGCGATGAACTCCTCCACCAGCGCGATGAGCCCGATGCCCGCCGCGGCGATGAGGAAGATCAGCAGTACCGGCAGTTCGGCGACCACCAGTCCCCAGTAGGTCACGAAGACCGCGAACATCATGAGTTGCGCGTGCGCGAAGTTGAACGTCGTGTACGCGATGAACACCAGGTTGTACCCGATGGCGACCAGGGCGTAGACCGCCCCGATCGAAAGGCCGGACCAGACGGCTGTCACCTGGACCCACCTCCTTTTGCTGTAGTCAGGAAAGGCGTTCCAGTACGAGCGCCATCCCCTGGCCGCCCGCCGTGCACATGGTGACGAGACCGGTCTGGCCATCACGGAAGGCGAGCCCGTTGAGCAACGTCGTGGTCAGCCGCGCTCCGGTCTGCCCGAACGGATGCCCGAGCGCGATCGCTCCACCGTGGACATTGACCTTGTCGATGTCGAGTTTGAGCTCGTCGACCGCGGGCAGCACCTGCGCGGCGAACGCCTCGTTCAGTTCAACGAGGTCGAGGTCGCTCGTGGACATTCCGGCCAGCGCGAGAGCACGCCGGGTCGCCTCGACCGGGCCGAGCCCCATGATCTCGGGCGAGAGCGCGGAGACACCGGTCGAGACGATCCGGGCCAGCGGAGTGATCCCCAGTTCGCCCGCCCGGTCGCCGGACATGATCACCAGTGCCGCGGCGCCGTCGTTGAGGCCGCAGCAGTTCCCCGCCGTCACCGTGCCGTCCTCCCGGAAGGCGGGTTTCAGCGAGGACAGTTTCTCCGCGGTCACCCCGGACCTCGGCCCGTCGTCGGCAGAGACGACGACACCGTCGGCGCGCGTAAACGGGGTGATGTCGGTGGCGAAGAACCCGTCGGCGATGGCCCGCTCCGCCCGCTGCTGGCTCATCGCGGCGAACTCGTCCTGAGCTTTCCTGCTCACCGATCGGCATTGGGCTACGTTCTCCGCGGTCTGTCCCATCGCGACATACACGTCGGGCAAGGCACCCCCTGCCCGGGGATCGCTCCACGGAGCGGACCCGGCCGCCGCCCGTCGTTCGCTGCGCCGCCCCGCCTCGGCGTAGCGGGGATTGCGCGTGTCCGGCATTCCGTCCGCTTTTCCGGAGCCGAACCGGGACACCGCCTCGGCTCCGGCCGAGATCAGTACGTGAGCCTCGCCCGCCTTGATGGCGTGCAGGGCCATGCGCGTGGTCTGCACGCTGGAGGCGCAGTAGCGCTGAACCGTGGTACCCGGCACGTCATCGAGACCGAGGGTCACCGCGACCACCCTGGCCAGCCCGTATCCCTGCTCACCGGCGGGCTGCGCCGTACCGAGCAGTACGTCGTCCACCTCGTGCGGGTCGAGTGAGGGCACCCGCTCCAGCGCCGCTCCCACCATCGCGACAGCGAGGTCGTCGGCGCGCACGGAGGCGAGTGAACCCTTGTAGGCCTTGCCGATGGGCGAGCGTGCGGCGGCGACGATCACGGCTTCGGGCATGGTGACTCCTTTGTGAGGACGGGGATCCGAGGGTCAGCGACCCGAGCCGAGCCGGAACTTCTGGACCTTGCCGCTCGGGGTGCGCGGCAGTTCGCCGACGAACGTGAAGTGCCGGGGAACCTTGTAGTTGGCCATCGTGTCGCGGCAGAAGGCGATCAGTTCGTCCGCGGTGGGGGTGCTGCCGTTCCTCGCGACGACGTAGGCGTGGCCTACCTCGCCCAGCCGGTCGTCGCGGGCTCCGACGACCGCGACCTCGGCGACATCGGGATGTTCGGACAGCAGCCGTTCGATCTCGGCGGGATAGGCGTTGAAGCCGCCGACCACGAACATGTCCTTGAGCCGGTCGGTGACCCGCAGGTAGCCGTCGGTGTCGAGCCAGCCGATGTCTCCGGTGTGCAGCCAGCCCGCCGCGTCGATGGCTTTTTCGGTCGCGCCGGGGTCCTCGAAGTACCCGACCATGAGGTTCGCGCCGCGGACGAGGATCTCGCCCTTCTCTCCCGGCGGGAGCGTTTCGCCGCCAGGGCCGGCGATGACGACCTCGACGCCGGGAATGGCCTTGCCGCAGCTTGTGGACAGTCGTTCCTGGTCGGTGTCCGGCGGGCACACCGTTGCCGTTCCACAGGTTTCGGTGAGCCCGTATGCGGTGATGACGTCGCGGAACCCGAGGTCGTCCCGCATGCTTTTCAGCAGTGGCACGGGAACCACGGTCGCGCCGGTGACCGCGAGCCGCACCGAGCCCAGGTCGTAGTCTCCTCTGCGGGGATGCGCCAGTATCGAGGAATAGACGGTCGGCGCCCCGGGGAAGACGGTGATCCGCTCCGCCTGCACCAGCTCCAATGCCGCCTCCACGTCGAACACCGCGAGCGGAACCATGGTCGCCGTGCGTACGAGGCAGGCCAGAATCCCGGCGCGATAGCCGAAACTGTGGAAGAACGGGTTGATCAGCAGGTAGCGGTCGCCGGGCAGCAGGCCGACCATGTCGCTCCACGCCTCGTCGACCCACAGGTTGCTGCGGTGGGTCACCATTGCGCCCTTGGGAAAACCGGTGGTACCCGAGGTGAACAGAATGTCGGCGACATCGTCGGGCCGCAGGTCCCCGATGCGCCGGTCGACCTCGGCGGCGGGCACCCGCTCGCCGCCCGAAACGAACCGGTCGAAGGGCACGACGAAGGGATCCGCGCTCGCTCGCATGGTCACCACGGTGCGCAACGACGGCAGCGCGGGTACCGGGGTCTCCGCCGTCGGCCCTTGCGCGCTTTCTCCGCGCAGCATTTCGAGGTAGTCGTTGCCGAGGAAGCCGTCGTCGATGACCAGCAGCACGGCCCTGACCTTGGCCAGCGCGTAACGCGCCTCCTCGCCCTTGAACCGGGTGTTGATGGGCACGAGGATCCCGCCGGCGGCCATGATGCCCAGCGCGGCGATGATCCAGCGGCCCGAGTTCGGCGCCCACACCGCGGCCCGCTCCCCTGGCCGCAATCCCCTCGCGATCGCGCCCCGCGCGAACCGGGTCACCTCGGCGTCCAGTTCGGCGTAGGTCAGCCGGAGATCGCCGTCGGCGACGGCGAGTGTGTCCGGCGCCGTTTCCGCCGCCGTGCGCACGGCGGCGGGAATGGTCGTCCAGCCGGCGGTGTCCGGTTCCGGCACGATGCGCCTCCCTGGTTCCTTCTCGAATACGCCTGAGCCTCACGGCCGCGATTCGCGTCCCGATCCTAGCGACCCAACCAAGCGCTTGCTAGACTTTCGGGGCGACCATTCGCTCATCGCAGAGCAACCTGGGAGGATCCGCACATGGCCGAGGCTTACCTCGTTGACGCGGTCCGCACGCCGGTCACCAAACGCGGAGGCGCGCTGGCCGCCGTCCATTCCGCCGACCTCGGCGCGCACGTGCTGTCCGCGCTCATGAACCGCGCCGGTGTCGACCCCGCGGCGGTGGAGGACGTCATCCTCGGCTGCGTGGACACGATCGGCTCGCAGGCGGGCGACATCGCCCGTACCGCGTGGCTCGCCGCGGGCCTGCCCGAGGAAGTCCCCGGAGTGACGGTCGACCGGCAGTGCGGATCGTCGCAGCAGGCCGTGCACTTCGCGGCACAGGCCGTGCTCAGCGGAACCGCCGACGTGGTCGTCGCGGGCGGGGTGCAGAACATGAGCGCCGTCCCCATTTCGGCAGCCATGACGACGGGCGAGCAATTCGGCTTTCCCGATCCCTTCTCCGGCTCGGAGGGCTGGGTACGGCGCTACGGCAACGTTCCCGTTTCGCAGTTCAGGTCGGCGGAGATGATCGCGCGCAAGTGGGGAATCAGCAGACGCGACATGGAGGAGTTTTCCCTGCGCAGCCACGAGAAGGCGCTCGCGGCGATCGCGGGCGGCCGGTTCGAGCGGGAGATCGTCCCGCTCGGCGAGGCGAGCGTGGACACATGTCCGAGGGCCGGCACGTCACTGGAGAAGATGGCCGCGCTGGCACCGCTGGAGGAAGGTGGCAGCGTCACCGCGGCCGTGTCGAGCCAGATCTGCGACGGCGCGGCCGCGCTGCTGGTCATGTCGGAACGAGGGGTGCGCGAGCACGGCGTCACGCCACGGGCACGCGTCCACCACATCTCGGTGCGGGCGGCCGATCCGGTGTGGATGCTCACCGCACCCATTCCCGCGACGGAACGAGCGCTGGCCCGTACCGGGCTCGGCATCGGCGACATCGACCTCGTCGAGATCAACGAGGCGTTCGCCTCGGTCGTGCTGGCCTGGCTGCGGGAAAGCGGGGCCGATCCGGCGAGGGTCAACGTCAACGGCGGCGGCATCGCGCTCGGGCATCCACTCGGAGCCACCGGGGCGAGGCTGATGACCACACTGCTGCACGAACTCGAACGCACCGGCGGCCGGTTCGGGCTGCAAACCATGTGCGAGGGCGGAGGCCAAGCCAACGTGACGATCCTGGAACGGCTTTGATGGGCGAGCACGACGGCAAGGCGGTCATCGTCACCGGAGGCACGCGCGGCATCGGCGCCGCCATCACGCGCCGGTTTCTCGCCGAAGGCGCCGACGTACTGGTGTGCGGCCGGACCGAACCCGGCGACCTGCCTTCACACGAGGGAAAGCGGGCCGTCTTCGCGGCGGCGGACATCCGGCAGCCCGACGAGGCCGCCTCGGTCGTGAGCACCTGCGTCGATCGCTTCGGCAGGCTGGACGTCCTCGTCAACAACGCGGGCGGCGCGCCACCGGCCGACACGGCGACGATGTCACCCCGGTTCATGTCGGCTGTCGTGTCGCTCAACCTGCTGGCTCCGTTCTACGTCGCGCAACCGGCCAACGAGGTGATGAAAGCTCAGCGGGACGGCGGGCTGATCATCAACATCGGCAGTGTCGCGGGCCGCGATCCCGCTCCGGGCGCGACGGCCTATTCCGCCGCGAAGGCAGGGCTGTCGATGCTCACCAGGTCACTCGGCATGGAGTTCGCGCCGAAGGTCAGGGTCAATCAGGTCACGGTAGGACTCGTCCGCACGGAACTGTCCCACCTCAACTATGGCGACGACGACGGTCAGGAACGAGTCGCCGCGACGATTCCTATGGCAAGGATGGCCCTACCCGACGACGTCGCGGCGGCCTGTCTGCTGCTGGCTTCCCCGTCGGCCGGCTACCTCAACGGCGCCGAGTTGCTTGTGGACGGTGGCGGCGAGTTCCCGGCCCGGTATCTGGCCGTGAATCCCTCCCCGCACGAGACACGTGCGGAGGGGAGCGGGTCATAATCCGCTGGCGGCAGGTGTGCTGCTCGGGCAGGATCACCGCATGTTCTCCGTGGTGTACAACGTGGCGATCGACTGTGCTGATGCCTACGAGCTCGCGCGGTTCTGGAGCGGCGTGACCGGGCATCCGCTGCATCCCGAGGACAAGCCGGGCGAGCCGGAGACCCAGGTGATGCTTCCCGAGGGCCCGCTGCTGCACTTCAACCAGGTGCCGGAACCCAAGAAGGGCAAGAACCGCATCCACCTGTGCCTGCGCCCGTCGACCTCACGTGAGGAGGAGGTCGCGCGGCTGCTGGAACTCGGAGCCACCCGGGTCGCCGACCACAGGGAGCCGGACGGCTCGGGCTGGGTCGTCCTCGCCGACCCCGAGGGCAACGAGTTCTGTGTCCTGCGTGCCGAGATTCGGTGAACCCAGGGTCACAGCCCCGCCGCTTCGCCCACCTTTCGCCGAAGCTCCTGCGGCGATGCCAGCAGATGCTGGTTGGCCTTGGCCCGCTTGAGGAACAGGTGGGCGTCGTGCTCGAAGGTGAACCCGATCCCGCCGTGCAATTGAACCGACTCCGCGGCCACCCGCATGAACGTGTCGGCACACACCGCCTTGGCCAGCGGCGCGACGACGGCCCGCTCTCCAGGGTCCGCCAGCGCGGTTTCCACCGCGTACCAGGCCGTCGATTCGGCGCCCTCGACATCGACGGCCAGATCGGCACAGCGGTGCTTGAGTGCCTGGAACGAGCCGAGCGGCTTGCCGAACTGGTGCCGGACCTTGAGGTACTCGACGGTCGCTTCGAGACACGACCTGGCGGCGGCGGCCGATTCGGCGGCCAGCGCGATCAGCGTCAGCTCGGTCACCATGTCCACAATGGACTTCACGTTCCCCTCGCCGGCAAGGGGAACGGCCCGCGCGCCCGCCAGTTCGACCTCGGCCAGTGACCTCGTCTGGTCGAGCGTCACGAGACGATCCGCGCGTACCCCCTCGGCCGCACGCCTGACCACGAACAACGCCGGGTCGCCGGCGTTGCCGGTTTCGGCGACCACCAGCAGCACGTCGACGTCTGCTCCGTGCATGACGTGGGCAGGCCTGCCTCGCAGACTCCAGCGCCTGCCGGTCCGCGTCGCGCGAACCGGCCGCTCACCTTCGAAGGCGATCGAGACCGCCGCGCCCTCCTCGGCGATCACCCGCAGCAGCTCGTCGGCCTCGCCGGTGTCACACGCCGCGGCGGCGGCCGCCGCGACCACGGTGGTCAGCAGCGGCGAAGGGACGACCCTGCGGCCGAACTCCTCGATGACCACGGCGGCGTCGGCAAAGCCCATACCGAGCCCGCCGCAACGCTCGGGCACGACCAGCGCCGTCGTGCCCAGCTCCTGGGAGCAGCGCCGCCACAGCGCGGTGTCGTATCCGTGCTCACTCGCCATGGCGGCTCGCACCCGACCGGAATCCGAGTACCTGTCCAGGAACTCGGCCACGGTCCGGCGCATGTCGTCTCGCTCGTCCGCGCGCGTCACGGTGCCGTGCTGGTTCACCCGCTCACCTCACCGGGGCAGGCCGAGCATGCGCTCGGCGATGATGTTGCGCTGGATCTCGTTGGTGCCGCCGTAGATCGTGTCCGCGCGCGTGTAGAGAAACAGCCGCTGCGCGTCGGTCAGCTCGTACGGTGCGCCCTCGGTGACGAGCGCGCCGGGGCCCGCGACGTCGACGGCGAGTTCGCCGAGATCGCGATGCCAGTTCGCCCACTGCAGCTTCGAGATGGAGCCCTCGAAGCCAGGCGCGCCCTCCCCCGAGGAGGCCAGCGTCCTGATCGCCGTGTAGCGCATGACTCTCAGCCCGATCCAGGCGTCGACGAGGCGGGCACGCAACGCGGGATCGGCAAGCGCTCCGGTTGCCCGCGCGGTCTCGATGACGGCGGTCAGTTCGCGCTCGAAGCCGATCTGCTGGCCGAGCGTGGCGACCCCGCGTTCGAAGGCGAGCGTGCCCATCGCGACCCGCCAGCCGTCGCCCTCGTCACCGATCCTGTTCTCGACGCCGGTCACCGCTCCGTCGAAGAACACCTCGTTGAATTCGGAGGTCCCGGTGAGCTGTGCGATGGGCCGCACCCGTACCCCCGGCTGCGCCATGGGCACGAGCAGGTAGGAAAGACCGCGATGCCGGGTCTGCGCCGGATCGGTACGCGCGACGACGAAGCACCAGTCGGCGATGTGCGCGAGCGAGGTCCACACCTTCTGGCCTTCGAGCACATACTCCTCGCCGCGCAGGCTCGCCTTCGTCCGCACACCGGCGAGATCCGAGCCCGCGCCGGGTTCCGAGTAACCCTGGCACCACAGCACCTCGCCGCTCAGGATGCCCGGAAGGAACCGGTCCTGCTGCTGGGCCGTGCCGAACGCGAGCAACGTGGGACCGACGAGCTGCTCACTCATGTGACCGAGCCGTCCGGGCCCTCCCGCTCTCGCGTACTCCTCGTGGAAGATCACCTGCCGGGTCAGTGACGCCGCCCTGCCGCCCTTGTCCACCGGCCAGCCGAGGCCGATCCAGTTGCCGTCGCCCAGCCTGCGCTCCCACTCCCTGCGCCGCTCCAGCGCTTCGTGCTCACGGCCAGGTCCTCCGGTTCCGACGATGTCGGCGAAGTCCCCATGCAGGTGTTCGGCGAGCCAGGCACGCACCTCGGCCCTGAACGACTCGTCCTCGGGACTCACCGTGAGGCCACCGCTCACCGTCATGCTCCGTACACCGGTGCCGGGGCCTCGGACTTCGCCAGCAGGTCCTCGATGACGGGCCCCAGCTCGCGCGCCTCCCACCTGGCGTCCTTCGACGCGGCGGCACCGTGGCGCCAGCCGTCGGCGAGCGACACCTCGCCACCCGCGATCTCGAACACCCTCCCGGTGACCCCTGCCGCCTCCGTGCTGCCGAGCCAGGCCACGAGCGGCGAGACGTTCGCGGGGTCCATGGCGTCGAAGCCGTGGTCGGGCTTCGCCATGGTCTCGGCGAAGACCGCCTCCGTCATCGGCGTGCGCGCGGAGGGGGCAATGGCATTGACGACGATGCCGTAGCGCGCCATCTCGACGGCCGCGATCTGTGTGAGCACCGCGATGCCTGCTTTCGCCGCCGCGTAGTTGCCTTGCCCGACGCTGCCGAGCAGGCCGGCGCCGGACGAGGTGTTGACGACGCGGGCCGCGACGGGCTCTCCCGCCTTCGCCCTCTCGCGCCAGTAGCCGGCCGCGTGCCGCAGTGGCGCGAAGTGCCCTTTCAGGTCGACCCTGAGCACCTCGTCCCACTCCCGCTCCGTCATCGTGACGAGCATGCGGTCCCTGTTGATGCCCGCGTTGTTGACCAGCGTGTCCAGGGTGCCGTAGGTGTCGACGGCGAGGTTCACCAGCGTCTCGGCGTAGTCCCACGCGGCGACATCGCCCTCGCTGGCGACGGCCTCGCCGCCGCCAGCGTTGATCTCGTCGGCGAGCGCGCGAACGGCGGTACCGGTGTCGTTGAGCACGAGGCGAGCACCCTGCCTCGCGAATTCCCACGCGTGGGCCCTGCCGAGCCCCTGCCCGGCTCCGGTGATGATCACCGAACGCCCTGCGCACACCCCCGTCATCGCGGCCACCTCACAGCGTCGACGTCACGTCCGGCCCAGCCAACCACACGCCAACCCTCACAAGCAAGCGCTTGGTTGACTCACCCGCTCCTCACCTCGCGAGTCCCCCGTCCAGGACGCCGAGATCCGCGTTCAGGACATCGAGATCCGCATTCAGAACGCCGAGATGCGCATTCGGGAGAGACACACCGGCCATCCGGACACGGAAACACGGAATCCCGCCGCGGCGGCCACCCGCACGGCCGGTTGACGCTCACCGGCGCCGCTCATAGTATCCGGCCAAGCGCTTGCTTGACAGATCGGCGGGCGACAACCGACGAGGCGGGTGGCCGATGACCGATGTCGCAGCTCGCCCCGGCGTCGCATTGGTCACCGGAGGCACCGGCGGGATCGGGTCGGCGGTGTGCACACTGCTCGCCGCGCAAGGAACAGCGGTGGCCTTCACCTACCGGGCCAACGCGGCCGCCGCCGAGACGCTCACGAGGGCACTCACCGCGAGCGGCGTCGCCGCCGATTCGACGGCGGCCGACCTCACCGATCCCTCCACGATCGAGGGCTACGCCGAAACCCTGCGCGCCAGGTTCGGCGCTATCCACACGGTCGTCCACGCCGCGGGACCGCACATTCCCATGGTGCACCTCTCCCGCGTCGATCCCGGCCGCTACGCCGAGCACCTCGGACAGGAGGCCGCCGCGTTCTTCAACGTCGTGCACGCGGTACTGCCCTCGCTGCGCGAAAGCAAAGGCAGCGTCGTCGCGATCACCACGGCGGCGACCCATCGCTACCCCGTCAGGGACGGTCTCTCGGCGAGTCCCAAAGCCGCTGTCGAGTCGCTGGTTCGCGCGTTCGCCGCCGAGGAGGGCAGGTTCGGCGTGCGATTCAACAGCGTCGGCCCCGGAATGCTCACCGACGGAATGGCCGACCGGCTGATCGGCTCCGGCGAGCTCGACGAGCGCGCGCTGGCCGTCGCGAAGGCCAACATCCCGCTGCGCAGGTTCGGCAACGCGAGCGACGTGGCGAGAGCGGCCGTGTTCCTCGCCTCGGACCAGGCGGGTTTCATCACGGGGCAAAAGCTCGATGTCGACGGCGGATACGGCGTCTGAGCACCGCACTTCTCCCGATGGACGACAGGAGACGACAATGACAGCGTCCGGAGCGCCGTTCGGCTTGGCGGGCGGAGACGTCGTCGTGGTCACCGGCGCGGCGAGCGGGATCGGCAAGGCCGTCGCGCTGCGGGCGGCCGAGGCGGGCCTGACGGTCGCGGCGTGGGACATCGATCCGGACGGGCTCGCCGACACCGTCGCCCGCATCGCGCGGGCAGGCGGGTCGGCGCACGCCATCGTCGCCGACGTCGCCGACGCCGAGGACGTCGAACGAGGAATTGCGCGCAGCCGCGAACTGGGCCCCGTGCGACACCTCGTCAACAACGCGGGCCCCTCCTCGGCCGTCGAACTGGAATTCGAGGAAGCGCTGCGGATCTCGGTGGGCAGCATGCGCCGCATGGTGGACACCTGGCTGGCTCCCGGCGCGCCCGAGGGCGCCTCGCTGGTCAACATCGCCTCCGTGGCGGGCAACGTCATCGGTACGGCGTCGGACTGGTACTGCGCGAGCAAGGCCGCCATCACGGGCTACACCAGGCATCTCGCCGCGTACCGCAGTCACGAGGTCCGGGCCAACGCGGTGGCGCCGGGCATGGTCGACACTCCCCGGCTCGCCGGGTTCGCCGCCGGCCACGTAGGCAGGCGGGTCCTCGACCGGATTCCGTTGCACCGCATGGGAAAACCGGACGACATCGCGTGGCCGGTGTTGTTTCTGCTCTCCCCGCTCGCCGCGTACGTCAACGGTGCGTTCGTCCCGGTCGACGGCGGGTGGACGGTGACCCAGTGACGGCGCGGGGCTCGGACCATGACGACCGGTACGAGATTCACCAGGTGGTACTGCGCTACTGCCGCGGGGTCGACCGGCTCGATCTCGACCTGGTCCGCTCCGCTTACCATCCCGGCGGCATCGATCACCACACCGGTTTCGACGGCACGATCGAGGAATACGTCGAATGGCTGGCCGGTGCTCTGCGGCGGTTTTCCGGCACGATGCATACCGTCGGCAACCATATCGCGGAGCTGCACGGCGACTCGGCGGTCAGCGAAACCTACGGAACCGCGTCGCACTGGGGCAGTCCCGGCGACGATCCTCGCCGCAACTTCACCAGCGGCTTCCGCTACGTCGACCTCATGACCCGCCGCAGGGGAAGGTGGGCGATCAGCGAGCGCTGGGCCGTACGCGAATGGACCCGTTCGGACGCGGGCAGGCTACTGGCCAAGGAAGGCGCGGGACCATCGGGCCGCAGGGACGACGGCGATCCGCTCTACCTCGCGACCGCTCGTGCGAGCGCGGGACCGTCCTGACCGTCGAACCAGTCCCACTTCCCCGCGGTGATACTCAGCAGCGGGCCGGTGAGCAGCGTTCGTTCGGCCGAGGCGAGCGGCGAGGGCGGTCCCGCCCTGCGCATGAGCGAGGCGAAGGCGAGCGGGTCGCCGTCCAGGTAGTACACGGTGATCCTGAGCGCCGACGCCTCGGGCAGGTTCGGCGCGGTCCCGCCGACGTTCTCGCCCCGGAAAGTCCAGCAGCCCGCCGCGCCCGGCAACCGGAGTGCCCACGGGATCTTTTCCTTGTCGTACCAGGCGAACAGGTCCGCCGCCGCCGGGCCGCGTGGCTCGGCCACCTCCGTGACCGACACGTACACCCCGTTGTGCGGGCGGTAGGGCAATGCCGCCGCCGACACCCTGGCTTCGGGATTCACGTACCCCTTCACCGGACGGAACATGCCCATCAGCGGCCTGCTGGTGTAGTGGAGGTCGGGTCGCCTCCCTTGTTGCAGGGTCGTCTCGCCGAGGTCCCGCCATTGCCTGATGCTGTCCTCGGCGGGCTCGGCGAACCAGTACATGGCCAGGTAGTGGGTTCCGGCCAGCACGGGGCCGGGAGCCGATCCGGCCGCAGCGCACTCCGGTGTGCGCACCCATCGGTCACCGCGCAGCACACCGGGGAGGGCGAGGTTCTCCGGCTGGTGGTCGAGTTGATGCCACGCGTTGTAGTCCCGGTGCCGCGCCGGATCGCTGATGTGCGGGAACGCGAAGAAGGCCCGGGTGGCGGTCGCGGGCGTGGTCACTGTTCACTCCCCGGCAGCAGCGCGCCGCGGCCATGCCGGCCGAACTCGGCCTCGATCCGCTCGCGGATACCGGTGCCGAACGGTTCGAACGTGCGCGAGGTGCCCGCCCGGAAGAAGACCGGATCCTGGGTGTTCCACGCCGCCTTGCGCAGTACCGCTTTCGCCACCTTGTTACTTGCCGTCGTCGGAACCTCGGCCACGATCCGCACGAACCGGGGCCGCCATTTGGTACCGAGGTCCGGCTGCTCGTCGAGGAATTCGGCGAACTCGCCGGGAACGAACTCGGCGCCTTCGCGAAGCCGCAGGGCGCACATCACCTGATCCCCCGTCCTCGGATCGGGGACCGCGTACACGAATGCCTCGGTGACCCGGTTCCACCGCTGGAGAATCCGTTCGACCGGCGCCGCCGAGAAGTTCTCACTGTCCACCCGCAACCAGTCCGAGGAGCGGCCAGCGAAGTAGAAGTAGCCCTCGGCATCGCGGTAGGCGAGGTCACCGGTCCAGAAGTCCTCGCCGCGCACGCGTTCGGCGTAGGCCCCCGGATTCTTGTAGTATCCCTCGAACGCCGCCGCCTTGCCGATGGCGACGATCTGGCCGATCGCGGCCTCGGCATTGAGCAACTTCCCGTGCTCGCCGATCCGCGCGCGAGGACATTCCGCTCCGGTCTCCTCGTTCAGCACGCGTACGTCGGCGCCCGCCACCGGAAGCCCCAGTGCCCCGGGTGGGCTTTCCGGTGTGCGATTGATCCTCAGCACGCCCTCGCTGAGCCCGTATCCCTCGGACACCCGGCAGCCGAATCTGGCCGCGAAGCGGGTGATGTCGGGTACGGAGGCCTCGGTGCCGAGCGCGAGTTCCAGTGTGCTCTCCGCGTCCCGTGGCCCCTCGGGCTGGGCGAGCACATAGGACAGTGCTCTGCCGACGTAGTTGACGAAGGTGACGCCGTAGCGGTGAATGTCGTCGGCGAATCCAGATGCCGAGAACTTCCTTGCCAGGCATACGGTCGCACCGGCCCGCCAGGCGGGCGCGAGGTTCATCATCGCCGAATTGCCGTGGAAGAGGGGCATGCACAGGTAGGTCACCGACGAGCGGGTCAGCTCGGTTCGCTCGGTCAGGCTGCCTGCGAGAAATCCGAACCTGCCCTGCGTGCAGATCACCGCCTTCGGTGCGCCGGTGGAGCCGGAACTGAACAACAGCAACAGGATCGCCTCCGCCGGGGGGAGCTCGTCCGGTGGCGGCGAACCTCGCCGGGCGGCAAGCAGGGCGGCGTAGTGTTCGCTGTCGATGTCGAGGACCGCTTCGGCAGGAACGCCGTGGTCGACCCCGTCGAGCAGTCCCTTCATCCGACTCTCGGTGATCAGTACGGCGCAGTCGGTGTGCCGGATGTCGCCGGCCAGTTCCTCACCACGCCGGGTCGGGTTGATTCCGACGATCACGGCGCCGCTCAGCGCGGCGGCACCGATCCAGAACACGTAGTCGGGAACGTTTTCCAGCAGTACGCCGATGTGGGTCTGCTTTCCGGCGACACCGAATTCGCGCAGCAGCGCGGCTCGTTCGGCACATTCCCGTGTCACCTCCGCCCAGGTCCATGTCCGGTCGCCCGCCCTGAGCCCGGGGTGGTCGTCTTGCGCGCGTTCCAGCATGATCTCGGCGAACGTGCTCATCGTCGGGAAAACCCTCCGTCGTGACCGTGGCGGCGCAATCTGACCACCATGCAATCCAAGCAAGCGCTTGGCCGACGGTAATCAGAGTGGCGCCACCAGGTCAAGGACGACTCCAGTACGCACCGCGACTCCTCTCGTCGTTCTCGCATCCGGTCCCGCAGACCGGCAACGGCCTTGCCTGCCGGTTCCCGCTTCCCTACCGTTGACCAAGCGCTTGACCGGAGGAGATGGCATGATCGAGCCGGCACCGGCCGAAGGGGAAGCCAGTCCGGCCGACCCACACCTCACCCCGGATCCCGCGACGGCGGAATCCGGGGGCATCGCCCAGCTCGCCGCGGCGGCCCGCAGGGTCGTCGACACCGTCGTGCACGCGGACCCGCCGGGCAACGCGGCGCTGCTGGCCGCGAAGCTGCACGCGATCGCCGACGAGATCGCGGGCACCGGCCGAACTGCCCCGCCACGATGGGACAACCCCGAGCACAATCGCGACCACAACCCCGTGACCGGGACGGCGAATCCGATCGCTCCCCCGCTGACCGTGTCCGCTGATGGCGCGGGCGGGGTCGTCGGCACGGCCACACTCGGATTTCCCTACCAGGGCCCGCCGGGCCACGTCCACGGCGGCATCTCCGCGTTGCTGCTCGATCACGTACTCGGCATCGCCAACGCCGGCGCGGGGCACAGGGCGATGACCGCATGGCTGCGCGTGTCCTACCACCGGCCGTTGCCGCTGCTCACCGAATGCACCGTACGTGGCAAGCAGGTGTCCTCGGAGGGACGCAAGATCAGGGCGACCGGAACGATCTCCACCGGCGAGGGCTCGCACGTGTCGGCGGAAGGACTGTTCATCGCCGCCAGGCAGAGCCGCTGATGGAGCTGGTCACGACGCTGCCCGCCGACACCCCGCTGCACGCGGTCGGCACACGCGTCCGCAGGATCGAGGCGCTCGGATTCGACACCGTGCACATACCCGAGACGGTGCACGATTCACTTTCCGTCGCGCTGCTCGCGCTCGAACACAGCACGAGCCTCACCGTGCGGACCAGCATGACTTTGGCGTTCCCGCGCAGCCCCATGGTCATCGCCTATGCGGCGTGGGACCTCGCCCGATTCTCGGGCGGCCGGTTCCAGCTCGGGCTCGCCAGCCAGGTCAGGGGCAACATCGTGGGCCGGTTCTCCGTGCCGTGGTCGCGGCCCTCACCGTGGCTCGCCGACTACATCGGGGCACTGCGAGCGATCTTCGCGGCGTTCGGCACCGGAGAACCACTCGATTACCGAGGCAGTCACTACCGCTTCGACCGCCTGCAGCCCTACTTCAATCCGGGACCGGCACCCATCGCACCGCCGCCGATCTGGACCGGTGGTGTCAACAGGAGAATGTGCCTCGCCGCCGGCGCGCACGCCGACGGCTACGTTTCACACGCGACCAATTCGCATCCCCGTTTCCTCAGGGACACAACGCTTCCCTCGCTCGCCGAAGGCGCCGCCTCGGCGGGAAGGCACGATGGCGGGCCACGCGTCGTGGTGGTGTCGTTCTGTGTCACCGGAGCGGATCGGGCCGCGCTGGACGCTTCGCGCGAACTCGTGCGTCGTGAGCTCGCCTTCCTGTACTCCACGCCCGCCTACCGTCCGACGCTCGCGATACTCGGTCACGAAGGGCTCGGTGCGCGGCTCACCGAACTGGTTCGCGAACAGCGCTGGGAGCGGCTTTCCTCCGTGCTCACCGACGGGGCTCTTTCCGGCCTCGTGCCGGAAGGCGATTTCACCGAACTGCCCGGCGTACTCCACGACTGGTACGGCCTGCTGTGCGACGGGCTCGCCATCCGGCCGCCCGACGACCCCGCCGATGACGCGAGATTCGCCGCGATGCTGGAGTCCATCAAGGACATTCCCGCGCGCGGTCACCATCCTGCCGTGTGAAGCGATCCGGAAAGGACAGTCATGCGCTTCGGACTGCTCAGTCCCGTCGTCGTCCAGCTACCCGGTACCGCCGCGACGTGGGAGAAAACCGCGGGCGCCGACGACCTGGCCACGATCGCCGAGCACGCCGACCTGCTCGGCTACCACCACCTGACGTGCAGCGAACACGTCGGCGTTCCCTCGGAAATCGCGGCGACGCGCGGCTCGGTCTACTGGGATCCACTGGCGACACTGAGCTACCTCGCGGCGAGGACAAGGCACATCCGGCTGGTCACGAACGTTCTGGTCCTCGGCTATCACCATCCGCTCGCGCTGGCGAAGTCCTACGGGACACTCGACCTGCTCAGCGGCGGCCGGGTCGTGCTCGGGGTCGGCGTGGGCTCCCTGCGCGAGGAATTCGACCTGCTCGGCGCTCCGTTCGACAACAGAGGCGAGCGCGCCGACGACGCGTTGCGCGCGCTGCGCGCCGCTTGGGGGCGGCACCGCCCGCGCTATCAGGGCGACCACTATGCCTTCGACGACATCGTGGTGACACCGTGCGCGCCCCGTACCGACGTAGCCTTCTGGGTCGGCGGGCGCACCCGGCGTTCACTGCGCAGGGCCGTGGAACTCGGTGAGGGCTGGATGCCGTTCGGGCTTTCCCCCGGCCGCGTCCGCGCGCTGCTGGGGACGGTCGACCCGCCGCCCCGATTCGACGTTGTGCTGCAACCCGGTGCGCTCGACCCGCTCGGCGATCCGGCGGCCACGCTGCACACCGTGGCCGAGGCGGAACAGGCGGGCGCGACGATGCTCAACGCGCGCTTCGTCCACCACGACCTCCGGCACCTGCTTGCACAACTCACCGCGCTCACCGAATTGTTTCCCTCGGCGGGCTGGGCTCGCACGACCCGCGCGACTCAGGAGGTTCCATGACCAGCATCGAAACTCGGCTCGCCTCACTGGAGCGCCGGTTACGTGAGGCCGAGGACCGGCTCGCCCTGCTGCACATCGTGGCGAGCTACGGGCCCGCCGTCGACAGCGGTTCGGCCGAGGCCACGGCCGCGATATGGACCGAGGACGGCTGTTATGACTCCGATCCCGCCGTTTTCGAAGGGAGAAGGCAGATCGCGGAGATGGTTCTCGGCCCGCGGCATCAGGGGCTCATCGGCTCCGGCGCGGCGCACCTCATCGGTATCCCGCACATCGCGCTCGACGGCGACAAGGCAGTGGTCACCACCTATTCGCAACTCGTGCTCCGCGACCAGGACGGACCGGGCTTCCGCGTCGCGCGCACCGGAGTCAACCGATGGGAGTTCGTCCGCACCGGCGAAGGCTGGAAGGTGCGCGACCGGGTCAACCGGCAACTCGGCGGCGGTGCGCCCGCACGCGCGCTCGCGGCGAGCGCCGTCAACCCCGCCCCCGAAAGCTGAGCGGGACATGCGCTGCGGAATCAGCACCCCCATCGTCACGCTCGCGGGCCGCCGCCCCGCATGGGAGCACGCGGCCGGCCTGCCCGAGCTGTCCGCTGTGGCCAGGACGGCCGACCGCCTCGGCTTCGAATTCCTGACCTGCCCTGACCACGTCGCCGTACCGCCGGGACTGGCCAGGGGCGAGCGGTTCTACGACCCGCTGGCCACGTTCTCCTACCTCGCCGCGATCACCGAGCGCATCCGGTTTCTCCCGTATGTGCTCGTGCTGCCCTTCTACCATCCGCTGGAACTGGCGAAGCGCTACGGAACACTCGACCTGCTCAGCGGCGGCAGGCTGACTCTCGGCCTCGGTATCGGCAACCTGCGCGAGGAATTCGACCTGCTCGGTGTCCCCTTCGCCGAGCGGGGACCGAGAGCCGACGACGCGCTCCGCGCGTTGCGGGCGAGCCTGTCAGGAAGGGTCGTGAGCTATCACGGCCCCTACTACGACTTCGCCGACCTGGTCATCGACCCGCACGCCGTTCAGGAGCACGTGCCGATGTGGATCGGAGGACACAGCGAACGCGCGCTGCGCCGCGCCGTCACGCTGGCCGATGGCTGGGCACCCGCACCCGTCCAATTCAGGGGCCCGGACGCCACACGGCTGCGGGACATGCTCGCTCGCGCCGAAGCACCCAGCGGGTTCGACGTCGTGATGTCCCCGGAACGCGCGCTTGACCCCATGGCCGACCCCGGCGCGACCCGCGAGGCCGTGCACGCGGCGGCCGAGGCCGGAGCCACCGTGCTGAATCTGAGCGTGCGCCACCGCAGTCTCGCCCACTACCTCGAACAACTCACCGCGTTCGCCGAACTCACCGCGAGCTGATCACGCCTCGTTGGGCATGTTCGTCCAGCCCTTCCGGTCGGCGCGCGCGTACCATCCCGACGCCGCGAGCGTGCCTCCGTCGACGGGAACGGTGTGCCCGGTGACGAAGCCCGCGTCGTCGGACACCAGGAACTCGACCACCGCGGCGTAGTCGTCGGGCCGTCCGAAGCGTCCCGCGGGGATCCAGGTCCTGATCAGGCCGGGATCGCGGCCCTTGAGCATGGCCTCGGCCGGGGTCTGCGGAGTGTCGGCCAGATCGGGAGCGATCGCGTTGACCCGAACCCCGTGCTGGGCGACGTCAACGGCGAGGCTCTTGGTGAACGCGCTGACCCCGGCGTTGAACGCCGAATACGCCGGGGCGAACGGGATTCCCCTGAACGCCTCGACGGTGGAGTTGTTCACGATCGCGCCCGCGCCGTGCTCGGTCATCGAAGGCAGCAGCGCGTGACACATCCGCATCACGTGCAGCAGGTTCAGCTCGTACAGTTCCTGCCACTGCTCCTCGGTGCTGTGCAGGAAGGTCCTCGCCGCCGGCCGGAAGTCGCCGACGTTGTTCACCAGGATGTCCACCCTGCCACCGGCGAGCTCCAGCGCGGTCGAGCTCACCCTCGCGACGGTGGCTCTTTCCCTGATGTCGCCCGTGACGACGACGCACCTGCCGCCGCCGGCCTCGATGTCCTCGCACGTTCGCCCCGCCGCCTCGGCGGAGATGTCGTTGAGGACGAGCACCGCTCCGGCGGCGGCAAGCCTGCGGCTGATCCCGCCGCCGATACCGAGCGCTCCCCCGGTGACGACCGCGACCCTGCCCGTCAGATGGTCAGGGCGCCGGGGTGTTCCCGGGTACTCGCGGCTCGCCGTCATCGGCCGCGCCTCCTGTCCTGCCCGCCTTGCCCGCGCAGGCGGACGGGCCGGGTTTCGATCCAGTCGATGTCCAATTCCCTGGTGTGAAACCGCCAGCCATCCGGCCCTCGCCGGTACCGGTCGCGGTAGTGCACATGCCAGATCAGGTTGCGGCTCTGCCCGTCCGGCCGGTCGGTGACGTGGGCGGCGGTACCGGTCACCGTGCCGCTCGCGGTGCCGTGCCCCGGTTGTTCGTCGATGACATGGCCGAGGACGGCGTGTCCGGTGACCGGGACGTCGTGCAGCGCGGCCAGTGCAAGCTCGATTCGCCCGCGGCCCTCGTGCCGGGTGATCGCCGCGAGGCTGGCGGGGGGCTCGGGAAGCACGAGCGCGCCGTCCTCGGTGAACAACCCGGCCAGCGCGCCGAGTTCCCGCCGGTCGGCGTAGAGCGCGTAGCGGGCGGCGAGGTCGAGCAGGTCGAGGCGATCGCGTTCGGACAGTCTCACGCCGTGATCCCCAGGCGGTCCGCACAGGCCGACAACTCGTCGTTCGCCTCGGCGAGGTCGGCGGTGGGCGCCGGGCTCAGCAGCAACCGGGTCGCTCCCATCCCGGCCATACGCTCGGCCTTGTCCGTGGTGATCCGGCCGACCGCGTGACCGAGCGTGAGTTCGAGGCGATCCGGATCGCGCCCCGCCGCGGCCGCCTCCTCGCGCATCACCTCGACCAGCCCACGCAGTTCGGCACCGGCGACACCGAGTGGCTGGAGGCCGTCACCCCTGCGGCCCGCTCTTTTTGCCGCGGCCGGGGAGTGTCCGCCGATGTGCAGTGGTATGCCGCCTGGTTGTGCGGGTTTCGGGTAGCTCATGGCGCCGTCGAAACGGAAGAACTCGCCATGGTGGCTCGCTCCCCCCGGGGTGTCGGCCCACAGCGCGCGGAGTACGTCGATCTGCTCGTCGGCCCTCCTGCCCCGGGTCGCGAAGTCGGCGCCACAGGCTTCGATCTCCTCACGCATCCAGCCGACGCCGAGGCACAGCCTGAGCCGTCCGCCTGACAGTGCGTCCACCGTCGCGGCGCGTTTGGCGAGCACCACCGGATGGTGGTTGGGCAGGACGAGCACGCCCGTGGCGAGACCGATCGTGCTGGTGCGCGCGGCGAGGAAGGCGAGCAGGTCGAGCGGATCCGGGATGCGGCAATCGTCGGCCAGCTCCATCCGGCCCGTTTCGGCGTAGGGGTAGACGCTGGTGTAGCGGCTCATGACCACGGTGTGCTCGACAACGACGACGGACTCGAAGCCGCAGGCTTCCGCGTGCGCGGCGAACTCGCCGATCCAGGCCGGGTCCGCGGTGGTGCCTGCCGAAACCGGGGCCAGTACCGCGTACTTCACGTACACCCTCCCTTTCCATCGCCTACCAAGCAATTGCTTGGTAGGCGATGTGGAGGCTACCAGGGCGAGTGCGGCGAAGGCCAGGCTCGCCGAGATCCGCACTCAGGTCGGCGAGATCCGCACTCAGGATGATCAGATCCGCACACGCGGCCGCGAGTTCCGCGTTCGCGTCCGGGCACCGAAGTATCCGGTGCCGCACCGCAGCATCAGTCAGGCGAAGTGCCCGGGCATGGCAACACGACGGGCGCGACGAGCTGCCAGCGGGACGGCGCGACGGAGTAGCCGGAGTAGCCGAAACCCGGCGAACCGCCGGCACGCCGAGGCACAACACGTAGCCGGGCCACGCCTCCCCGGCCGATCCGGTCCGCCCGAACCGGATAGGGACCACCCCATCCGCACTGGTACAGACCTCATCTCGCGGACACGGGCCCCGGAAAACCTCGAACGCGGATCTCGCCAACCGGGACGCGGATCTCGGCAACCTCAACGCGGATCTCGGCAGCCTGAACGCGGATCTCGACGCCCCCAACGCAGATCTCGGCGGCACACCACCGGCAACTCCTGATGGCCA
Organism: Saccharomonospora sp. NPDC006951; assembly: GCA_040635515.1. Classification (GTDB taxonomy): domain Bacteria; phylum Actinomycetota; class Actinomycetes; order Mycobacteriales; family Pseudonocardiaceae; genus Prauserella_A. The sequence continues at coordinate 1,139,278 of JBEYHY010000001.1, forward strand.
ACGGGCGTGGGTACGCCCCCCGGCTCACCATGGGGCGTGACACACGTTGGTGTCACCAGCTCGGCGCCCATTTCCTCCATGAGCCCGAAAAAACGAGGACACCGCCACCGGATATCACCAGGAAACAGCTGACACGTGAATAACCTGCACCATTTCCCGGCTCACCCACAATGGATGAAATCCCGTGTCACTACCAGCGAAATGCATTACCGGCGTGTTTGACTCTGCGCGGGCCGCTTCCCCAAGCAGCTCCCCAAAGCTGGTCGGTGGCCACAGATGCCCCCATAGCTGTGGTCACCGACCTCTCTCCCCGCAGGAGCATCCTGCGTGCACCGAGCGAAAAGGGGATGAGTCTTCGTGTCATGACTGACGACGACATTTTCCGCGCGGGCCCCATCCATATCGTCGGCGCCGGCGATTTCGGCAGAGAAGTACTCGATGCCTTGTTCGCCGCGGGCCGGACATCCGGCGATCTGGTATTTCTCGACGATCACGTCGCCGTCACCGACCCCGCCACCCGGGAACGCCTGCACGACCGCATGCGCGGCAACGGTGGAAGGCCGGTGACGGTGATTCACCCGCGAGCAAGCCTCGCGCCCGATGTCGAGCCGGAAGGCGGCGTCATCGTGCTGGCCGGCACGTGCGTGTCGGCGGGCGTCCGGCTCGGCGCCCACTGCCAGATCCTGGCCGGCGCGAGCATCGGCTCCGGCAGCGTCCTGCGCGAATTCACAACGGTCTTTCCCGGCGCCGTCGTCGCGAGCGACGTGACAGTGGAACGGTCGGTGACCGTCGGTGACAACGCTTCCGCCCGCCGCCCCGCACCACGACGGTGAGCACGCCGTGAACCGGCCGTCGTGTCCTTTTCCGGTCTTCCGTGTGCTCCTGGTCTGTACCGGCAACGCGTACCACTCGCCGTTCACGGAGATCCTGACGAACCGGCTTCTGGTCACGGCACTCGGCAACCGAGGAGCGGCGAGGTTCCTGGTGTCCAGCGCGGGAACCACGGCGGTCCCGGGACGGCGCATGAATCCGCTCGCCTGGTCCGGTCTCGCCTGCCTCGGATACGGCAGGGCCGCGTCACTCTTCCGCTCCCGCGCGCTCGACGCGCACCTCGTCGACACCGCGGACGTGGTACTGACCGCGGGCCGGCCACAACGCGCGGCCGTGCTGCGCGTCGCTCCCCATGCGGCGGGCAAGGTCCTCCGCCTTGCTGAATGGAACGCGCTGGGTGCGGGGCCACATACCGCGGCATCCACATCGGATTCACCTGAGGAGCCACCTCTTCACTCACTCGCCCGCGAGGCCACCGGTCTTGCCCGCACTCTCGTCCCAATGGCGAGCGCGGACCCGGCCATGGCCCGGTAATCGTACGGAGCTACGGAAAACGGAGGTAACCGATGAAGGTCGTTGTCACCGGGGGCGCCGGGTTCATCGGCGCCAACCTGTGCGAAGAACTGATCCGGCGCGGCTACTACGTCGTCGCTCTCGACGATCTGAGTACCGGAGTCGCGGCGAATCTCGACGGTCTCGACGTCGACCTGCGGATCGGCTCGGTCGCCGATTCCGGCTTCGTCGAAGGCGTGTGCCGGGGCGCGGGCGGTATCGTGCATCTCGCCGCGACGCCGCCGGGAAGCCGCGCACTGGAGAATCCGCCGCATTGTCACGAGGTCAATGTCACGGGCACGCTGTCCGCGCTGGAGGCGGCACGGCGGGAGGGCGCCCACGTCGTCGCGGTGTCCTCCGATTCGGTGTACGGCGAGGGGCCCGTCCAGCCGACGTGTCTTGCAGGCACCCCGTGGGCGGCGAGCAGGCTGGCCGCCGAGTCCTACGTGCTGGCCTACCAGCGTTCGTTCGGCCTGCCCAGTCTGGTGCTGCGACTGTTCGGAGTCTTCGGTCCGCTGCAGCGCTTCGACCATCCTGACGCCGCCATGGTGCCCGCGTTCGTCAGGGCGGCGCTGGAGGGCCGGCCGCTCACCGTGCACGGTGACGGCACACAGAGCCTTGACCTCACCTTCGTGGACGCGGTCGTCGGCGTGCTCGCCGGCGCGGTGGACAGGACGCTCACCAGCGACGAACCCGTCGACCTCGCATCAGGGGCACCGGCGACGGTGAACGACGTGATCGGCCAACTGTCCGCGGTACTGGGCACGAGGCTTCCGGTGGAGTTCGCTCCCCCGCGACGGCGCGATGCGCGGCGTGCCGCGGCCGACACCACGGCACTGCGGGCATTGTTTCCCGGATTCGGCCCGGTCCCGCTCGGACAAGGACTTCTCCGCACCGTCGAATGGCAGCGCAGGCAGTTACCGGACTCCTCAGTGGTGACGGTATGAGCGGCGAAGCGGGTCTGCTGGTCGTCGCCGGCCAGGGGCACATCGGCCTGCTCATCGCCATGCGCGCGGTGAGTGCCGGGTTCACCGTCGTCGGGGTGGATATCGACGCCGTCCGAGTGTGGTCACTCAAGGACGGAAAATCCTATGTGGACGACGTGCCGGACAGCGAGGTGCGGTGGGCCCTCAACTCCGGCCGATACCTGCCCACTGACCGTTACGACGACGCCGACGGGTTCGACGCGGCCATCATCACCGTCCCCGTCCCGCTCCGGGGCACGGCCCCCGACCTGAACCGCATCGAGGCCGCTGCCGGAGGACTCGCCCCGCACCTGCGGGCGGGCGCGACCGTGGTGCTCGAATCGACGGCCCATCCCGGCACCACGGAAGAAGTCGTGGTGCCACTGCTGGAACGCGGGAGCGGCCTCGTCGCGGGAACCGACTTCTTCGCCGGATACAGCCCCCAACGGATCGAGCCGGGCAACACCCGCTGGACACTGGTGAACACACCGAAGGTCGTCTCGGGGATCGACGCGGACTCACTCGCGGCGGTGACCGATCTCTACGGACGCCTCGTCGAGACGACGATCCCCGTGAGTACGCCGAGGACCGCGGAGCTGACCACGTTGCTGGAGAACGCCTTCCGCCACGTCAACATCGCGCTTGTCAACGAGATCGCGATGTTCGCGCACCAGCTCGACATCGACGTGTGGGAAGCCATCGAAGCGGCCGCCAGCAAGCCGTTCGGCTATCTCCCTTTCACCCCTGGGCCGGGAGCGGGCGGGCACTGCCTTCCCGTCGACCCGGGTAAGCTGACCTGGCGGGCACGTCACGATCTGGACCGGGACTTCCGGTTCGTCGCCCTGGCCAACGACATCAACGACCGGATGCCCGAGTACGTGCTGCACCGGCTCGCCCGCACTCTCGGCAGGCACCGGAAACCGCTGGACGGAGCCACGATCATCCTGCTGGGGCTCGCTCACCGGGCCAATTCCGGCGAGCTGACGGACTCGCCGGTGCTGCGGCTCGTCGATCTGCTGCACAAGCGAGGGGTCATCGTGCACGTCGTCGACTCGCACGTGGAACCGCATCGCTGTCCGCCGGGGGTCAAGCTCATCGAACTGTCCGAGCGGCAGCTGCGCGATGCCGACGGTGTCCTGCTGCTGACCGATCACGACGACATCGACTACCCCATGGTCGAGTCCTCGGCACGCTGGGTGCTCGACACCCGGCACCGGTTGCGCGGCGACCGGGTGGAGCATCTGTGACATGCGCGTCCGCGAGCTCGCGCCGATACTGTCCTCATGGGACACCCGGTGAACAACGAGGCACAGGACGAGATCCGCGGCAAGGGCGGGCCACGGACTCCCGCCCCCGGCTGCGGTCCCGGAACCTCGGAACAACCTGAGCACACCGGCTATCCTCATCCCTCGGCGGGCTGGGGAGCGGCGAAATCGGTCGGTCAGGTGCTGACGCGGAGCGGGGAACCGTTCGACGGCGCGAGGGCGATTCTGCGGATGAACCACGAGGACGGCGGTTTCGACTGCCCTGGCTGCGCGTGGCCCGACGATCGGAAGGGCCTTCACCTCGACATCTGCGAAAACGGCATCAAGCATGTCACCTGGGAGATGACCCGCGACCGCGTCGGCAGGGAGTTCTTCGCGGCGCACTCGGTGTCGGAACTGTCCACGTGGAGCGACTTCGCGCTGGAGGACGCGGGCAGGCTCACCGAACCGATGGTGTACGACGCGGCCACCGATCATTACGTCCCCATCGAATGGGGCGCCGCCTTCGCGCTCGTGGGCAGGACGCTGCGAGGCATGACCGGCCCGCACAGGGCGGCGTTCTACACATCGGGGCGACTGTCCAATGAGGCCACGTTTCTGTACCAGCTGTGGGCGCGGGAACTCGGCACCAACAATCTGCCCGACTGCAGCAACATGTGCCACGAGGCCAGCGGGCGGGCGCTGACCGCGTCGCTGGGCACGGGCAAGGGCACCGTCGACCTCACCGACTGGGACGAGGCCGACGCGCTGTTCGTCATGGGCGTCAACGCGGCCTCCAACGCCCCGCGCATGCTCACGTCGCTGGCGAAGGCCCATCGCAGGGGCGCGCGGATCGTGCACATCAATCCGCTGAGGGAGGCCGCTGCGGGGCGAACCATCGTGCCGCACGAGTTCCTCGCGATGGCCACCTTCCACGCGACACCGACCGGGACCGCGAACGTGCGGCCGAGGATCGGCGGCGACCTCGCGTTGCTGCGCGGAGTCGCCAAGGCGGTCATGGAGCGGGCCGAGCACGACCCCGGCGCGATCGACTCCGAGTTCATCGCCCGCCATACGAGCGGGTTCGCCGACTACCGGCGGCGATGCGCCGAGACCTCGTGGCAGGACCTGGTCGCGCAATCCGGAGTGGCCGAGCACGACATCAGGGCCCTCGCGCACACCTACCTCTCCGCGAGACGCACCATCATCGCCTGGTGTCTCGGCATCACCCAGCACGAGCGCGGCGTCGACACGATCAGGGAAATCGTCAACCTGTTGCTGCTGAGGGGAAACATCGGCAGGGAGGGTGCCGGACCCTGCCCCGTCAGGGGGCACAGCAACGTGCAGGGCAACCGCACCTGCGGCATCAACCACCGCCCTCCGGCCGAGCTGCTGGATCGGCTCGCCGAGGTGTGCGGCATCGTGCCGCCGAGAGAGCCGGGCCTGGACACGGTCGGCACCATCGAGGCCATGCTGCGTGGCGACATCGACGTGTTCGTGGGCATGGGCGGCAACTTCGCGCTCGCCGCGCCCGACACCGAAGCGACGTTCGCCGGGCTTCGGCGCTGCGAGCTGACCGTGCAGGTGAGCACGAAGCTCAACCGGAGCCACCTCGTCCACGGCAGACAGGCGCTCATCCTGCCGTGTCTCGGCCGCACCGAGAAAGACCACCAGCTCAGCGGTCAGCAGGTGGTGTCCGTCGAGGACTCGATGAGCATGGTGCACCTTTCGCAAGGCATGAAAAGACCCGCCTCCGCTCGGCTACGCTCCGAGCCCGCCATCATCGCGGGAATGGCCTCCGCGAGCCTTCCCCGCAGCCGGACGCCTTGGGAATCCTATGTAGACGATTACGACCGCATCAGGGACACCATGGCCATGGTTCTCGACGGATTCGAGGACTTCAACAACCGGGTCCGCAGGCCGCTGGGTTTCCGGTTGCGCCAAGCGGCGAGGGAACGTGTGTTCCTCACCCCCTCCGGCAAGGCGGAGTTCGCGGCGACGCCGCTCGGCGACATCCTCCCGCGTCAGGGCAGGCTCGTGCTGGCGACGATGCGCTCGCACGACCAGTGGAACACCACGGTCTATTCCGACGACGATCGTTACCGGGGGCTGCGCGGATCGCGCACCGTGGTGTTCCTCAACGCCGCCGACATGGCCGAACGCGGGATCCGGCCCTACGACCTCGTCGACATCACGAGCGCCGACAGGGAAGGCCGCGAGCGCACCGTATACGGATACCACGCCATCGAATACGACATTCCGCGAGGTAACGCGGCCGGATACATGCCGGAGCTCAACGCACTGTGCTCACTGGCCGACGTCAGCGAACAGAGCGGTCAGCCGACCACGAAGCATCTCGACGTGGCGGTCGCGAAGTCGGTCGAGCCCGAAAAGGGCCCGTGACCGGGCGGTCACGGGCCCTTTGGGCGAACGCTGGTTCAGCGGCCGAGGTCGAGCCTCGGGATGACCTCGTCGACGAGCAGCTTGAGCTGACGCCGCCAGTCCCACGAGGTGATCCGCAGCGTCACCTCGGTGGCGCCCTGCTCGTAGAGCTCCTCGATGTCCGCGGCGACCTGCTCCGGAGTACCCGTCGCGGTCCAGTGCCGGGTGTCCTCCCTGGAGAACACCGGGCCGTAGTACTCACCGAGGAACCGGTAGCTCTCGTCGTAGGCCGCTTCCCTGTCCGGAGTCAGGTTGAGGTTGTGGTAGGCCGAGACGCCGAACTTCTCGGGATCACGGCCCTCCTCGACGAGGAACTCCTTGATGGCGGGCAGGTTGACCGTCATGTGCTCGGGGCTCTTGCGAGTGGTCATCCAGCCGTCGGCAATGCGCGCGACCCTGCGCAGCGCACGCTTGGCCAGCGGCTGCGGCGCCGGGTTGGACGCGATGTAGATCGGCGGCGGGCTCTGCACCGGCTTCGGCAGCACGGTGATGTCCTCGAAGGAGGTGTACTCGCCGTTGAAGGTCACGTTGTCCTCTGTCCACAACCGACGGAGGATTTCCGTGTTCTCCTCAAGCCTTCCCGCCCGCGAGGCGTCGGTGACGCCGTAGGGCGCGCCCTCCCGCTTCGAGGCGTCCTTCGCCTTGACGATGCCGGTGCACACGGCCAGCAGCATGCGGCCGTTGGAGAGCTGGTCGAGAGTCGCCCACTGGTCGGCCAACAGAATCGGGTCGCGCACGGGGAAACTCGCGAGGCATCCGACGGCCAGCCGGACGTTGCTGGTGACGGCCGCCAGCGAGCCGAACAGTGCCACCGACTCGGGCCGTGGCTTCGCGAGCAGGCTGTCGCCGATCCACACCGAGTCGAACAGGCCGGTCTCGTCGGCATAGTGGCCGGTCTCGACAAGCTCGCTGAGGCTCAGCACGTCGAAGAACGTGCCCCGCTGCGGCAACGTGAGGCCGAGCTGCCGTTGCTTGGTCATCGGATTCCTTTCTCGCTTACTGCTCTTCAGAGGGTGATGCGGCCGTTCGGGGTGTCCAGCACCGCTTCGAGACCGGCAGGGCCCTCGGTGACGTCGAGTTCGACCCGCAGTGCCTCAAGTGCCCTGCGCACCGAGGGCGGGTCGGGGTGATATCCGCGCAACGACACCAGCGACAGCTCCGGCAGCGGATTCGTCGTGGGGTGCGGCGCGTCGAGCCAGTCGATGAGCGCGGGTGCGAGGCCGCCGAACCGGTCTCCCCTGTTGGGTGTCAGCCGCCATTCCAGCAGCGTCCCTTCGGGTGTGCGGCGGGAAAGCGGGCCGATGTCGCCGGGGTCGTAACCCTCCTGGCGCGACCGGGTCACCGTCTCCTCGATGTCGTCGGGCCGCACGACCCACGCCGCCAGTTTCGGCTCGGTGAGCGTGTTGATGCCGAAGGTCGCCGGCTTCTCCTCCGCAGCGGGATCGTCCGGCCCGATCAGCTCCAGATAGGCCGCTCCGCCGAAGCTCAGCAGATAGTTGCGGGTTCCCCTGCCGACGTGCTTGCCACCGAGCACCGGCTCGACGCCGGAGAGCTCGGTGAACCGCTCGACGAGCCGGTCGATGTCTGGCCCCGCGTACACGAGGTGGTCCAGCCGTGGCTCGGTCATACCTGCTCCCCTTTCTTCGTTGCCGGCGCGCCGCCGTGCAGCGCCTGGTCGAGAACGAGCCTGCCGCCGTCGCGATCGAACTCGGCGCGGGCGTCGGCCCGCAGTGCCTCGTCGTAGAGGAAGTCCGCCGCCGTCGCCGCGAGCCCCAGAGCCCCGTCGGACACGGCACGCGCGCCCGGTTCCTCACCGGCGTAGGTGGCGAACTCCGCGGTGTGATTGGCGACCCCGCGTGGCGCGATCGCGATGATCGGATGGATCGAGGGCACGTACAGACTGACGTTGCCCATGTCGGTCGAGGCGACCTCGTCGACGGGCCTCGCCGATACGGGAAGCACCCTGCGCCGCCCCGCGAGGTTCACCGCGTAACGGGATTCCAGCGCGCTGTTGGGCCGCAGTGGAAGGTAGGGCGGCGCGTTGTCCCACCGGATGTCGGCCACGGTTCCGGTCGCGGTGGCAGCCGCCGTGAGGATCGCGGTGACCCGCTCGTGCAGGTCGGCCAGTGTCGCGACGTCGAGGGAGCGCACGAAGAACACCGCCGACGCCTGCTCGGGGACGATGTTGGGTGCCTGGCCGCCGTCGGTGACGATGCCGTGAACCCGGTCGGTCGGCAGGATGTGCTGGCGGAGCTGGGCGATGCCGTTGTAGGCGGTGACGACGGCGTCCAGCGCGTTGACACCCCAGTGCGGTCCGGTCGCCGAGTGTGCGGCGATGCCCCGGTAGGTCACGGCGACCTGCCGGAATCCCAGTGACCTGCTGCCCGCGACGTCGATGTTGCCCGGATGCACCATCAGCGCGAAGTCGACGTTGTCGAAGCCGCCCGCGTCGAGAATGAGCTGCTTGCCGCCTCCGCCTTCCTCGGCTGGCGAGCCGACCAGGGTCACGGTGCCACCCGGCCCGCCCGGTGTGGTGACCAGATCTGCCAGAGCGAGGAACGCACCGGCCGCCGAGGCGGCGATGATGTTGTGCCCGCAGGCGTGCCCGATGCCGGGAAGCGCGTCGTACTCCGCGACGATCGCGACGTGCGGACCGCCCGATCCCGCGCTCGCCCTGAGCGCGGTCGGCACGCCGTAGGCCCCGGCTTCGGCTTCGTGACCGTGTTTGCCGAGCAGCGCCGCGAGTGCCGCGACGGCGTGGTGTTCCGCGTAGGCCAGCTCGGGATTGGCGTGCAGGTCGAGCGAGAAGGCGAGCAGGTCGGCGTCGAGCGCGCCGAGCCGGCTGGTGATGGTCTCGGTGACCGAGGCGGGTGCCCCCGTGTGCGAGGACGTCAGCGCGGGCGTTGCCCGCAGCTCCTCGGCCAGCTCGGCTTGCCGCCGGTCCCGCAGCCCCGGGTAGGGCTGCCTCGGCTTCGCCTCGTTCACCTGGCCGCTCCCTTCGCCATCGGCGGTCACAGTCCGGCCTGACTGTCTACCTTGGACTCGGCGGCATCCCCAGGGGTTTCGCCGCCGATGTGGCTGTAGATCTCGTCGCGCAGCGCGATGAGCTCGGGCGAGTCGAGTTCGCGCGGCCGCTCGCGCTCGACCGTCCACGTACGCGCGATCCGGCCGGGGCCGGGCGTCAGCAGCACGATGCGGTCGGCGAGCACGATCGCCTCGGCGACGTCGTGGGTCACGAACACGACCGTGCGCTTGTGCTCCGACCACAACCGGAGCAGGTCCCGCTGCAACTGCAATCTGGTGAGGTGGTCGACGGCGCCGAACGGCTCGTCCATGAGCAGCACGTCCGGCTCCGTCGCCAGCGCTCTCGCGATGCCGACGCGCTGCCGCATGCCGCCGGAGAGCTGGCGAGGATACTTCGGCCCCGCTTCGGGAAGGCCGACCAGTTCCAGGTGCTCCTGCGCGACGGTCTTGCGCCGCGCCTTCGGCACCCCGGCCAGTTCCAGTCCGAGCTCGACGTTGCGGGCGACCGTGCGCCACGGGTAGAGCGAGGGATCCTGGAACACCATGCCGATCTTCTCGTTCGGCTCCGTGATCAGTTCCTGTCCCAAGTGGACAGTTCCGGAGGTCGGATTCTGCAGCCCGGCCATGATCTCCAGCAGAGTGCTCTTGCCGCAGCCGCTCCGGCCGAGCAGAACGACGAACTCGCCCTCCTCGACGGTGAGCCGGATGTCGTCGAGTGCCCTGACCGGCGTGGACGAACCGTCGAAGGTCTTGGACACTCCCTCGATGGTGAAACCGCCGCTCACCTGGCCTCGCCTCCCCCCAGTTGCGTCACGTCGGGCATGTAGGAGGTGTCGACGACCTCGCCGGTGTCGTAGATCTCGTCCTGGAAACCGAGGTCCAGCTGAATCTCCTGCGTCTTGCGCAGCGCGTCCTGGTCGACTTCCGGGTTGTTCTCCCAGATCGGCTCCTCGCGCTCCAGCGCGCTGTCCTGGACCTCGGCGGGCACCTTGATCTGCTCGATGGCGTAGTCGCGAAACTCCGACCGGTTTTCCTTCGCGTAGATCGCGGAGCGGAAGTAGGCCTTCAGGAAGGACTTCAGGACGTCGGGGTTCTCCGTGGCGAACTGGGTTCCGGTGATCTCGACGCCGGTGTGGAAGTCGGGAAGGTAGTCCCAGCCCTTCGCCAGCAGAGTGCCGACGCCGTTGGCCTCGGCGAGCGAGACGAACGGTTCGTGGATGATCGTCGCGTCGACCTGCCCGCTCTCCAGCGCCGCGTAGGCGGGCTGATAGGCGCCGGTGGCCACCAGCGTCACGTCGGACTCGCTGATGTTGTGCTCCCGCAGGATGTACTTGGTGTACACCTCCATGCCGGATCCCTTGCGGCCGATGCCGATCCGCTTGCCCTTGAGGTCCTCGATGCTCTTCGCGTTCTCCCCGCCGATGAGGTAGAACGGGCCCTTCGTCCGGTACATCGAGGACACGATCTTGATGGGCGCCGACTTTCCGGCGGCGATCACGGCCGAGGTGGTGTCGGAGTCGGCGATCTGCACGTCGCCACTGCTGACGAGACCAACGGGGTCCTTCGACTCGACGAACGTGACGTCGAGACCCTCCTCTTCGAAGAATCCCTTCACGTCACCGAACTTCGCGGGCAATCCGCTCGGGCCGGGGAACGAAGCGTAGGTGATCTTGGTGAGGCCGTCGGCTGTCTTCTCGACTCCCTGCGCGCACGCGGTGAGCGCCAGCATGACCACGGCGAACAGCGCTCCAGCCGCCACCTTTGTCCTGCGTGTCATGTCGGGGCCTCCTTTTCGGGGGATCACGTTCTCGCTCACTTCAGCCGTGACTGGCGCGGGCGCCACTTGAGGAACACCCGCTTCTCCAGGAAGTCGATGAAGCTGACACTGACGACGGACACGAGCGTGATGAGGATGATGAAGGCGAACGCCTTCGGCGTGTCGTACAGCGAGGTGGCCTCGGTGAGGCCGTTGCCGAGCCCTGCCTCCGACGCGATCATCTCGCCGAAGATCGCGCCGACGATGGCGTGCGCCGCTTCGACCCGCAGCGCCGCGAAGATCGTCGGCACCGCCGAGGGCAGGATCACCTTGACGATCACCTGGAACCTGCTCGCCCTGAACGAGCGGGCGACCTTGAGGTGCTCGGCCGCCGTCTGTTTCACCCCGGCGACCGTGTTGTAAACGATCGGGAAGAAGCAGAACAGGAAGACGATGACGACCTTGTGGCCGAGGCCGAGACCGAGCCACAGCGTCAGCAGCGGGATGATCGTGACCTTCGGGACCGCCATCAACGCGGCGAGAAACGGCCGGAAGAACTCCTCGGCCAGCGGGACGAGCGCGAGAAACAGCCCGAAGGTGATACCGGCGGCAACGGCGAGCAGGTAACCGTAGAGGAATTCCTGCAGCGTCACCGCGAGGTTGGCGTAGAAGTCGCTCTCGCCGCTCAGCAGCAGCCAGACCTCGTCGCCGACGTCGGAGGGCGCCGGAAGGTAGAGGGCGGACACGACACCACCGCGAACCAGGGCCTCGCACAACACGAGCACGCCGACCACCAGGGCCACCTGGCCGACGAGCAGCCCGGCCCGGCGCCGCCGCGCCGAGGGCGGTTCGGTGCGCGATGTCGCCATCGTTTCTCCGTCGCGAAATCAGACAAGGGCTACCGCCCGGTCAATGGGATCGAGGGCGAGCCTCTTCGCCGCCCACTCGCCGCGGTCACCCAGGGCAACCAGCGCAACGTCACGCTAGGCAGGCTGTTGTGTACGTGTCAAACCGTTGTGTATCCATCTTGCGATGTGGACACCAGGTGAGCGCCGTCGCACCACTTACTAACGTCACGAACAATTTTCGTCCTGTTATCGCGCACCGTCAGAATGGATACACTGTGCGCAACCCCGAATCCCCTGGAAGGTCAGCATGGCTAGGCAGGAAGATGCCGCCACGGCACAACACCAGCGGTTGCGCCGCATGATCATCGAACGCGAGCTCCCACCCGGCAGCGTGCTGCTGGAGACTCCGCTTTCCCAGCGGCTCGGCGTATCGAGGACGCCCGTCAGGGAAGCACTCGCGCGACTGGCCCAGGAAGGACTGATCACGCGGCGCACCCGCGGCTATGTCGTGCACGAACTGAGTCCCGAGGAAATCATCGAGGTGTTCGACGCACGCATCGTGCTGGAATGCGCCGTGGCCGAGCGGGCCGCGACGGCCGCCGACGACCTCCAGCTCACCCACCTCGAACAACTCACCGAGGAACTCGACGCGCTTGTCAAGAAGCTGTGGACGGCCACGAGCGGTGGCGACGAGCAGGCCGCCGAGGCGATCAGGGCGGCCATCAGGCCGCTCAACGTCGCCTGGCACGACGCGCTCCGCGCGTGCGGCAAGAACCGCACACTGGCGAAGCTGCTGGAACAAGTCCTTGATGTGCAGAAGATCTACAACCCGCTGATGCGCCAGCACGACGTCGAGGAAATCGCGCTCGGCCAGCGGCAGCACAACGAGATCGTCACCGCTCTGCGCCGAAGGGACCCGGTGACGGCCCGCGATGTGATGGCGCGCCACCTGACCACGGTCAGGCAGAGCAAAGTCGCCGAGTTCGCCCGCACCTTGCGGCACGAAGCTCAAACCGAGCGAGCACGGACCGGCTGACGCGACCAGGACATGGAGCGCCCTTCACGAGCTCATCGCGAGTGCTGGGCCGTCTTCGTGTTGTTCGCCGCCCGGAGATCGTCAGCGACGAGCACACCGGCGAGCACCTGGTCGGCCACGTCGGTCAGCAACGTGCGCTTTCGCCGTGCAAAGCCACGCAACAGCTCGAAGGCCGCCGGCGGCGTGATCCCGAGCCGCGCGGCGAGCGCCCCCTTGGCCTGCTCGATGAGTACCCGTGAGTCCAGGGCCCGCTGCAGTTGATTCGCCTTCTCCGCACTCGCGTTCAGACCACGGCGGTCGAGAATGCCGATCGCGGCGATCCTCGCGAGCACTCCGGCAAGCAGGTACTCGTCGTCGCCGAGCTGTTCACCCTCGCCACCAAGGAACACAACGCCACCGAGGACAACGTCCTGGCGGCGAATCGGCAGGACCGTGACCGTGCAATATCCGGCGCCGATCGCTTCGGGACAATATCGCGGCCATCTCGCGGTGAGCGCGGGGAGATGACCGTCCCGCAGTTCCCGCCCTTCGGCAAACCCCGACGTGCACGGCCCCTCAGCCAGCCGCGTTTCCGCGGCAAGCACCCGGGCGACCCGTTGACTCGCCGCCGCACGGATGGACAGTGAATCCGCATCGTCGGCGAGCAGGATCCCCGCTTCGACAGGACCGGTCAGCTCCGACAGCCTGGCCGCCATCAGGTTGGCGTAGCCGGCGTCACTCAAGCCCGTGTCGAGAGCATCGGCGACTTCGGTCAGCGCTTCGGCCAGCCACAACGTCCGGTTGCCCAACTACCTCACGACTCCTTGGTCGTCCCCAGCACGAGGCGGGGCTGAGGCTTCGGCACCCGCGTTGGCGGGCGGTGCCGTGTATCCGGCCCATGCCCAGGCTGATGCTACACACGGAGTCATCGCGAAGCTACGGGCCCGGAGTGACATTGAAAAGCCGCGGGCGGCAAGCGCCCAGCCGCTTGCCGCCCGCGGCGGTCCCTTGACCATGTATCGCACGCGAGCCGGTTCAGGCCGGCTCGCGCCCTCCCTGGCCATCAGGGCGTTTGTGTCCTTTGTGGACGACAAAGCGGGGACAATTCCAAGCATCCTCATAGCCGCGCCGTATAGGACGTTATACACCTGCATCGGACGCCGCGATCGGGCGTCCTCGATGACTACTGTGGACGGTGAACTCAGATTCCTCGCCCAGGCTGAACCCGGTAACCGGACTCGCGCTCATATCCCCGCTGCCGCCGGTACACGGACTCCCCCGCCGCGTGCGCCGGAGCTTGCCGCGCCGACCGTGCGGGTGTACTCGCGCGCCGTGTTCCGCGCGAAGCAAGCCCGCGCTCGCGATCACCGCGCCGTTCCCTGAGGTCGGCCGCGCTCGCAGTTCCCAGCAACGCCACGACAACCCCGAGTACCGCGATCCAGAACCACATGATGCCCCCTTTTCCGTGGTATGGAATCACTGTACCGGAAGGACAAACGTCGAGGTGGACAAGTTTTCCGGCGCATGACACCGATCTCACGACACCCCGGAATCGCTCATTACCGGAGTTTTCCCTTGCCCGTCAAGCGTTTCCGGCCGCTCGGGACGACCTGTGACGGTCACCTCCCGGAGCGGCCGGGAACCCGTCACGCCCGCGGCAGCTCAGGCCTGTCGATGATGCGTACCCACGTGCCGTCTCGCTGCTTGCGCACGACCTGCACCCTGGTGCCCACGTCGTCGGCCGACCGGGTCGAGGTCAGTGCGAGATCCCCATAACGGACCGACGGCAACGGTTCCTCCACCTCGAACGGCCCCGGTACGTTGGCCAGCATCCGCTCAAGGACTCCCCTGATGGCCTCCCTGCCGACCGTCACCGACCCCGGCGGGAACGCGATCACCGCGTCCTCCGCGTAGAGCATGGCCAGCCCTTCGGCATCGCCTTCATTGGCCCTCGCGACGAACAACCTCGTCACGTCCTCCGGCGTTGCGGCTCCGGCCGCGTCGCGGGTCATCTCGCTCATGACTGCTTCCTTTCCCGGTTTCCTGTTGCGCCTTCCACCGTGCGCCCAGGAGCGTCATAAGTCCAAGACACAGTAAGTCTCATTGCTAGAATCACTGGTTATGGAGCTTCGCCAGCTTGAGTACTTCGTGGCAGTGGCCGAGGAACGCAACTTCACCAGGGCCGCCGACAAGGTCCGGGTCGCGCAGCCAGGCGTCAGCGCACAGATCAAGAGGCTGGAGAGGGAACTGGGACAGCCATTGTTCGACCGGGCGGGCCGCACGGTGCGGCTGACCGACGTCGGCACGGCGGTACTCCCCTATGCCCGCGCCGCCCTGGCCGCCGTGGAAGGCGCGCGCCTTGCCGTCGACGAATTCACGGGACTACTCAGGGGACATGTCGCGGTGGGAACCGTGACCTCGCACAATGTCGCCATTCCCGACCTGCTGGCCGAATTCCACGACGCGCATCCCCGGGTCGGCATCGCGCTGACCGAAGGCAACTCCGAGGATCTGCTCGCCGGTCTCAGGGAAGGGACTCTCGACGCGGCGATCGTCAGCATCGGGCGCGCCGACCCTCCCGGCATCGAGGCACACGTGGTCACCGATGACACCGTCGTCGCCGCGGTCGGCCACGATCACGGCCTCGCCACCTACGACGCCGTGTCCCTCGACACGCTGCGCGGGCGGCCACTCATCAGCCTGCCGAGGGGAACCGGGCTGAGGACGCTGCTGGAGGAGAGCTGCGCGAGCCGGGGCTTCACCCCGCACGTGGCGTTCGAAGCCGGCGATCCCGAGGTGCTCGCCCAGCTCGCAGGCCGCGGCCTCGGCGCCGCGATCCTGCCGCGCACCTTCGCCGAGAGCCGTTCCGGATTACTCAGGACCGTCCGCATCGAACGCCCTACTCTGCGTGGCCGCCTGGTGTTCGCGTGGCGGGCAGGAGGCCCGACCAGCCCTGCCGCCCGAGCGCTCATCAGCAGAGCTCGTGGCTATATGCCCAAGCCAGGCGCATGATGACGAAAGCGGCACCACACTCCGCGCACCCCGCAGACGTGCGGTGACAGCGCTGGTTAGACTCGATCACTGATACGGAGAGTAACGCCACGACCAGCGCTTATCGCCGCGACAGACAATCAACCGCAGCCCACCTGCGAGGATCGATCATGGTAGAGCCGTCCCCCAAGGTCGTTGTCGTCGTTCCGACGTACAACGAGCGGGAGAACCTCCCCATTCTCGTCGGCAAGCTCACCGAGCTGCGGATGCCGAATCTGCACGTGCTGGTCGTCGACGACAACTCACCGGACGGCACGGGTGAGGTCGCTGACAAGCTCGCGGCCGACGCGCCGGACACCATCGGCGTGCTGCACCGCACGGACAAGGACGGGCTCGGCCGCGCCTACATCGCGGGCATCACCCGTGCTCTCGACGAAGGCGCGGACGTCGTGATCCAGATGGACGCCGACCTCTCCCACCCCACCTCGGCCATCCCGGTCATGGTCGAGGTGCTCTCCACCACCGGCGCCGCCGTCGTCCTCGGTTCCCGCTACGTCGAAGGCGGTTCGACCGCGGCCGAATGGGCCTGGCACCGCAAGGCGCTGTCACTGTGGGCCAATTTCTACGTCAACGCGATTCTCCGGCTGAAAGTCAAGGACGCGACAGCGGGCTTCAAGGCGTGGAAGGCGGAGACCCTGCGGCGTATCGACCTTCCCTCGATCCGCAGCAACGGCTATTCGTTCCAGGTCGAGATGAACCACCGCACCGTCCGCTGTGGACTGAAGATTCACGAGGTGCCCATCAGGTTCGAGGAACGCGTCGACGGGGACTCGAAGATGAGCCTCGGCGTCCAGCTGGAATCGGCGCTCACCCCGTGGAAGCTGCTGTTCAGCAGGAAACCTCGCTAGCGCGGGTGCTTTCGCGGGGGCGAGCGGGCTTGTCGCCTCGCCGCAACGCGGATCTCGGCGTCCCCAGCGCGGATCTCGCTGGACCGAGTGCGGATCTCGTCGTCCTGAGCGGGGGACTCGCGGTGGGTTCAGCGGGAGTGAACGGTTCCCTGTACGGATTCTCCATGGACTCCCGCGTCGCGGAGATCGACACTGACAACCGTCACCGCGACGCCGCGAACCCTGGAGGACCTCATTTCCGCCGATGTCAAAGCCCTTGGCGGGGCCGCCGATCCATCCTGGCTGACCGGCGACACCGTCGCCGCCGTGACCTCCGTCGAACAGCGGCCGTTCCCGGACGCCGAGTACGCGGCACGGCTCGCCGCGACCCGGCGGGACATGGCCGAGGCGGGCATCGAGGCACTGCTGGTCTTCCGGCCTTCGAGCATCGAGTACCTGTGCGGCTACCACACCGAGGAGACCGCGCCACAGCCTCTGCTCGTCACCATGTCCGACACGTATCTCTACGTCCCCGACCTCGAAGTCGGCAGGGCGCTGGCAAGCTCGCGCGTGGGCAACATCCGGTTCTGCGGCTACGCCGACGCGCTGCGCGGTCTCGAAATCTTCCTCGCGGACGCCGCCGGTGTACTTCCCGATGGAGCGCCGGTGGGCATCGAGACCGGGCACGGCTCCACTCCCCCGCGCGCCGTCGGGATTCTCGCGACCACCCACCTCCGCGTCGTGCACACCGATCACCTGGTGGAGCGCATCCGGCTTGTGCTGTCCCCCTCGGAGATCGACCGCGTCGAACACGCCGCGCGCGAGACCGCCGCCGGTGTCGCCGCCGCCGTCGACTCGGCGCGTGAGCCGGCGGCGACCGATTCCTCCGTCGCCGCCGCGATCGCGGCCGCTCTCTTCCGCGACGCCGATTCGCCGTCGGCGTGGGGGCCGGTCGTGGCGACCGGACAACGAGGCGGCGTCCCGCATTCGAGCTGGATCAACCGGCCGCTCGGCGAGGGGCCGACCTTTGTCGAATTCGCCGGAACACATGCCCGCTACCACGCCCCCGTGATGCGCACGCTCGTCGCGGGTCCGCTGTCGCCGGGGGATCGCACGCTGGCAAGCCTCGCGCGCACGGCGGTGTCGGCCGTCCTCGCGACGGCGAAGGCCGGGGTGCTTGCCTCCGACGTCGCGAAGCAGGCGGGCAGAGCGCTGGGCACCCTGCCGCACGACGTCGTGTTCCACCATCTCTTCGGCTATCCGGTCGGGCTCGCGCACAAGCCACATTGGATGGACGGGGCACCGTTCTTCCTCGTCCCCGACAATCACGAACCGCTACGGGCCGGAATGGTGTTCCACATTCCCGGGTCGTTCCGCCGGTTCGGGGATTCGGGAGTCGGGCTCAGTCAGACTTTTCTCGTGGAGGAACACGGCAGCAGGGTCCTGACCCACGGCGCGGCCGACCTCATCACCGTACGGTGACGCGGCGGCCGCGCCGTGCGCGCAGGTGGCCAGCCGTTACCGCGCCGCGGCGGAGAACATGCCTTCGAAACTACGGCGGAACTCCGTGTAGACCCCGCCGAGATCGGTCTGGATCATCGCCTCGTCGTTGCGCCGCAAGGACGTGTGATTGAAGTTGGGGCTGCCGGTGAACACCTGCCTCGCGTACGGGTTGAGCCCGTACTGACCCTCGACCAGCACGAACTTGGAGTGGATCCGGCCGGGCAGCGCGTTGGCGTCGCCGAGCTCCCTCATGGCGATGCGGGGGTGTCCCGACAGCACCTCGCGAACCTCATCGCCGATCGGGCCGTGCACGATCCTGATCGCGCATCCCCTGGCGGCCAGTTCGACCAACCGCCGGGCGATCGCGATCCGGTAGTCGTCCCATTCGGACATTCCGATGCGGACGGTTGTCGGTGTCAGGCAGCCGACCCTCGCCAGGTTCTCGACGACCGGATCTCCTTCGGCCCTGGGGAAGAACGAGGCCTTGACGATTCCGCCGGGCATCACGGTCGTGGCGGTGCGGTAGTAGTCGTCGCTGGCGCGTTCGGCCGCGAGGTCCTCGAAGTAGGCGTCGTAGGCCCGGTACAGCGCGGGGTTTCCGGTGAAGGTCACGGCGTTGTTCCAGTAGGTCCGCGAGTTCACGTCGGTGAAGTTGGCCGAGGACTGCAGCACCACGTCACGCTTGCCGCCCGTCTTCGAGAACAGGTAGAACTTGTTGTGCTGCCCCTTGGTCCCGATGCACGCCGCCGTGTTTCCCTCGGGTGAGCTCCTCGTGCACACGTGCAACCAGGAACGCTCGTCCTCGCGGGTCCCGATCTCCGCGCGCAACGCGTCGACCGCGGGATTGTCCGCCTGCCAGCCGTCCAGCACGACCTGCACGTCGACGCCCCGCCGGTGAGCACCGATCAGCTCGTTCGCGAAGTCCATTCCGGCCTCGCCCGAGATCACGAAGTGGGCGATCCTGATCCGCGAGCCCTCGGGAGCCTGTTTCACCAGGTTGCAGACCTGACGTACGACAGCCGTCGGGTCTCCCCCGGCCGGATCGTTGAGCACGGCGCCGGTGGTCACCGGCCGCTGCGGAGCGTCCCGGCAGGGGCGCACCGGATCATCCGCCGCGGCACCGGCGGGGGCGGCGAGCAGCGTGGCCGACAGGGCACACACCAGCGCCGCCAGCAGAGGTTTGACGCGCATCGATCGTTTCCTTCCAGTCCGGGGCAACTCTGCCCCTGATCCGATAACGGAACACTGCGAACCGGTGACCAATGACCGGCCGCCGGGAAGACCTCGGGTGCCGAACCGCCTTCCGCACTCTCGCCAGTCCACAGTGGAACGTCAGAGCAGGCGAGCCGCCGAGCGTGCGGAACAACGGGACGGCGAACGGAACGGCCCGGTGTTCGAATCCGGTTCGCCGGTTTCGCGGCGCGATTACGATCCGGCACACCTGGCCGAGTTGAGGTGCCACCTGAGACGCGGGGTGCGGCGACGGCATCCGCCACCGGCGCATGGTGGCTCCCGCCGTCACAGAGCGGTTGGGAACGCTCACGTGAGCGTTAACGCAGCGGGAACGTACCCGCACCGATCTCACGATGTCAACAGCCCGGCCGGTCCACACCGCGAAACCCGAAGCACTTTCCGTTTCAGCTCGGCGAACCGTTGACTCGGCCGACGGCGGCGAGTTAACGTTCCTCCCGACTTCAATTAGCGCTCACGTTAACGTTCATCCCGTGGGTGCTCCCTTCCTCAGGAGCGAAGATCTTGGGTACCACCAATGACGCGGCCCTTGCCGGCCAGCTGCGCCGGGCGATGCTCGACGCCGATCCGGCGCTGTCCCGATACAACCCGTTGTCCCGCATTCTCGTGTTCGACCAGTTCAACTCGGGCACGCACGGCTGGACCGAGTTGATCGGCAACCACGACGGCGAGGGCAACCTCGACACGGTCGACGACCACATGCGTGACTTCCGGCCGCCACAGCTGTCCTCATGCACGTTCTTCGACGTCGGTACGCACGGCGCGATGACGGGAACCTACGCGCTCAAGGTCGCCACGCGGCCGCTCGCCGGGCACACCGGCGTCGCCATCCGCAGGCTGACCATGGCGAAGAAGGGCAGGGTCCAGTTCGAAACGTACTTCACCTTCAAGGCCGAGGCCGCCTCCGAGGAGAACCAGGCCGCGACCCAGGCCGGCGCAGGCGAATGGGACGGCAACATCCACCCCTCGGAACAGCAGTTCGGCGCCTTCACCGTCGCCACGGACATCTGTGACGACAGGGGCGTGCGCTACCACACGGTCATGCGCTACCAGAACACCGATCTGAACAACCAGTTCACCCGGCGCTGGATGTACCCCGTCGTCCCCGAACCGACGCCGAGGGAACACCTCGAAGGCAAGGCGAAACTCGCGGCCACCGATGACTTCACCGCGCCCAACCCCGAGGACTGGAAGTCGATCGGCGAGCCACAGTCCTTTTGCTACAACGAGGTTCCGACGAAGGTCAACTGGCACTACCTGCGCTGGCAGCTCGACACCGAAACGCAGCGCAATGTGGAGCTACAGGTCAACGACCGCGTCTACGACCTGAGCGAGGTTCCCGTTCCCGCCTACTCGGAACGCTACGACTCGCTCGACAACCTGCTCAACTTCTACGTCAGCACCCGCACTCACACGAACGTCAGGAACTTCCTGTTCCTCGACTCCGTGCTCGTCTCGGTGGATTGGTAGGTCTCCATGCGACAGTCACAAGCCGCGGTTCTCGAACGTTACCGCGTCGTCGAAGGGGAATTCGCCACCGAGCCCTACGAAACGGGCTGGGCGGGCGAGGCACGCTGGTTCGTGCGAGTGCTGGAGACCGCGAGCCCCGGCACCAGGATCGTGTTCACCACGCAGGTATCCCCCGACGGCCTGCACTGGTGCGATGCCGAGGTTCCGGCACAGGTCGCCGAGGGAACGGGACTCATCTCGTGGCCTGTCCGCGAGTTCGGTCAATGGTTGCGAATCAGGGGGTCGGTCGAGGGGGAAACGGGATCGGCAAAGGTGCTGATCTATCTGACGCTCAAAGAATGAGCAGAGGAGACATGAAGATGGTGACAACCTACAACCGGCGCGGCTTCCTCAAGATCAGCGGAATCGGTCTCGCCGGTGCTTACCTCGCCGCCTGCAGTGTCGGAGGTGGCAACAGCACCGCGGCGGATCAGGCGCTGCGGGCCGCGTTCGCGCAACCCATCAACGACCTCGATCCGCACGGGCCGAGCAGCGTCGACGAGGCGACGCTGCTCGCGGGACGGCTGATCTACGACACGCTCGTCCGCCCTGGTGCCGACAAACCGGAGCCGGGCATCGCGCGGTCGTGGGAACAGCCCGACCCCACCACCTGGGTCTTCACCCTGCGCGACGACGTGAAGTTCCACGACGGGTCACCGCTCACCGCCCGCGACGTCAAAGCGTCGCTGGAACGCGTCAAGGATGCCGATACGGCGCAGTCGGCACTGTGGACATCGGTGACCTCCATCGAAACCACCGGCGAGCACACCCTGACCATCCGGACCGAGAAACCGCTCGGCACCATGCCGGTCAATCTCACGCTCATGTTCGTGCTTCCCGCGGACAAGATGAACAACGACGGATTCTTCCGCAAGCCCATCGGCAGCGGCCCCTTCAAGGTCGACTCGTTCACCCCGTCCGACGAACTGGTGCTCAGCGCGGTCGAACACTGGAACGGCAAGCCGAAGACGGAGTCGGTGACACTGCCCTACATCCCGGAGACATCGAGCCAGATCACCGCGTTGCGCACCGGCGAGCTGAGCGCGCTGTGGCCGGTCCCGCCCGACCAGCTGCGCGAACTCGACGGGGCCGAGGGCATCACGCTGGAGACCGTTCCCAGCTACGTCTACTACCTCAACTGGTTCAACTGCGGGCGCAAACCCTTCGACGACCCGAAGGTGCGCAGGGCCATGTGGAAGGCGGTGAATGTCGAGGAGATCGTGCGCAACCTCTTCGGCAAGGGAGCCGAAGTCATGACGGCACCCATTCCCTCGACGGTCTTCGGCCACGCCGATCAGCGGCCCTACCAGCACGACCCGGAGGGAGCCAAACGGGATCTCGCCGACGCGGGTCTCGGCGACGGGTTCAGCACCTCCCTCATGTGGTTCGGCGAAACCGGCCCGCTCGCCGACGGGCTCGCACAGGCGATGATCTCCGACTGGGCCAAGATCGGCGTCACCGTGAAACCCCAGAACGTGGAGAAGGCGGAGTGGCTGCGCAGGCTCAACGCCAAGGAATTCGACATGGAGCTGCAGACCAACACGGTGACCACCGGCGACGCCGACTTCACCCTCGGCAGGCTGTACGACTCCGGTGCCGACCGGATGGGCTACCGCAACCCGGAGCTCGACACCATCCTGCGCCAGGCACACGAGGATTCCGACCGCGAGCGGAGGGCGGAGTTGTACCGGAAAGCGTGCGAGATCATCTGGTCGGACGCGGTCGGCATCTTCCCCGCCGCCCTGATCAGTACCTACGGCCTGCGCAGTAGCGTTGCGGGCTTCGAGCCGGCGCCGAGCAACCAGCCCGATCTGCGCGGTGTGACGCTAGGAACCTGAGAAGAGGGAGTGGATGATGGAGTCGCGGCGGGTGACCCTCAAGGACATCGCCAAGTCACTCGGTGTCTCGGTGAACACGGTTTCCCGTGCGCTCACCGGCAAGGACAGTGTCGGCGAGGACACCCGCGCGCGCATCAAAGAGGAGGCGCGGCGACTCGGCTACGTACCCAACTCGATGGCGCGGTCGCTCGTGCTGGGCTCGGCCATGACGCTCGGGCTGGTGATCACCAACCCGTCCAACCCGTTCTACGCCAGGCTGATCAGCACCATCGAACAGCGGGGCAGGGTGCATGGTTACTCGCTCATGCTGCTGGTCACCGAGGAAAGCCAGGACGGTGACGAGGCGGCAGCGGAAACCCTGCTCCGCTGGGGTGTCGACGGCGCGCTGGTCGTACCGGTGCAGAGCGACGGCGAGCACTGGGACCGGCTCGACGAATCGGGCGTTCCCGTGGTGTGCCTCAACCGTGATTTTCCCGCACTGGACCTGGACTTCATCGGGGTCGACTACGACAACGCCGCGTACGAGGCCACCCGGCACCTCATCGACGGCGGGGCGCGCAGCCTGTGCCTGCTGGAGGAAGACCTGCCCATCTCCCCCGTCGCCGACCGGACGGCGGGATTCAGGAGGGCACTGGCCGACGCGGGCCTCGCCGCGGCGGCCGACCCGGTGCTGTCGGTGCCGACGCGCAGGCAGGAATCCCTTGCCCTGCCGTGGGATCCGGGCGACGCCTACCGGATCGCGCAGGACATCGTGAGCGGCGGCGACCTCCCGGACGCGATCATGGTCGGTAACGACTACTTCGCGCTCGGGGTCTACCGGGCGCTGAACGAGGCGGGGCTCAGCGCGCCGGATGACGTGCTCGTCGGCGGATTCGGTGACCATCCGTTCGCCGCCTATCTTTCCCCTCCCCTGACCACCGTCCGGCTGCCCGCCGCCGACATCGGCACCACCGCCGTCGACTTGCTGCTGCGCCGGATGAAGGGTTCGACCGGCAGGCCGGAAAAGCAGCGCCTGCCCTCCGAACTCGTCGTGCGCGCCTCCAGTCGCGCCGAGGAAAGCCCGCCCACATGACCACTGACCCCTCGCGCGGGCACACGACCATGCCGCGCACCGGGGACCGCGTCAGAGAAAGCCAGTTCTCGTGATCATTTATCTCGCACGCCGACTATGGCAGTCCGTGTTCCTGGTCTTCGGCGCCATCACCATCGTGTTCCTCGCGCTCAGGGTGATTCCCGGTGATCCGGCCTCACTCATCCTCGGCAGCTCGGCCACTCCGGACGAACTCGCCGAGCTACGGCAGAGCATGGGGCTCGACGATCCGATTTTCGTCCAGTACATCCGGCATCTCGGCGAGGTACTGCGACTCGACTTCGGCGAATCGTGGCGTCTGGGTGGCGACGCGTTCGCCGCGGTGCTGGAGCGGCTTCCCGCGACGCTGACCCTCGCCGGTTATGCCCTGCTGCTGACGCTGCTCATCGGCTTCCCGCTCGGCGTGTACGCCGCGCGCCACCCCGGCAAGCTCGTCGACAGGGCGGTCTCCTACTTCTCGCTGACCGGCCAGGCACTTCCCTCGTTCTGGGTCGGCATCATGCTGGTGCTGATCTTCTCAAGGATGCTCGGCATCCTGCCCGCGACGGCCGACGGGACGCCGATCGCGCTGGTCCTGCCAGCTTTCACGCTCGCTCTGCCGTTCCTCGGCTGGCTCGCACGCCTCGTGCGCAACGGGACGCTGGAGGAACTCGGCAAGGACTACGTCAGGACCGCGAGGTCGAAGGGACTGTCCGAACGGGTCGTGTTCAACGTGCACGTGCTGCGCAACACGCTCACGCCCGTCGTGACCGTGCTCGGGCTCGTGCTCGGCAACTTCATCGCCGACGCGGTGATCATCGAACAGGTCTTCGCGTGGCCCGGCATCGGCTCCCTCATGATCGAGTCCATTGTCAACCGGGACTCGGCCGTCGCGGAAGCGGCGATCGTGCTCATCGCCGTGTTCTACATCGGACTCAACCTCATCGTCGACGTCCTCTACTTCCATCTCGACCCCCGGATCACGCTGGAGACCGTATGATGTCGAAGGCCGCAACAGCTTCGAAAGCCCCGGCGGAAGCGAAGGAACGTCCCGCACGGCGGCTCACCCGCTACGGCATCGCCCCGCTCGTCGCGGCGACCGTGCTCGGATTGTTCATACTGACCGCGTTGTTCGGCCCGCTGCTCGTTCCCTACGACAGCGTGGCCACCAGTGTCGCCGACCGGCTCCTCCCGCCCGGCTCGGTCGTCTCCGACGGATCGAGGGCGCTGCTGGGCACCGACCAGGACGGAAGGGACGTCTTCGCGCAGGTGATCGCGGGCTCGCGGGTGTCCCTGCTCGTCGCCGTCACCGTCGTTGCCGTCGCGGGCGTGCTCGGCCTCGTGCTCGGTCTGCTTGCCGGGTACTACGGCGGCTGGCTGGACACCGTGATCTCCAGGGTCGGCGACATGCAACTGGCGTTTCCCAGCATCCTGCTCGCGATCCTGCTTGCCGGCGCGCTCGGTCCCAGTCTCGTCAACGTCATCATCGCGCTCGCGGTGACGCGATGGGTCATCTTCGCCAGGGTGGTACGCGGTTCCGCGCTGTCGGTGCGCAACAGGGAGTTCGTCGACTCGGCGAGGGTGATGGGCGCGAGCGACCTGCGGATCATGGCTCGCTACATCTATCCCTCGTGCGTTCAGCCACTGCTCGTCGCGGCCACCGTCCAGGTGGGACTCACCATGGTCGCGGAGGCCGCGCTGAGCTTCCTCGGCCTGGGCGTGCCCATCGATCAGGCTTCGTGGGGTTCGACCATCGCCAACGGCAGGGACTACCTCGCGTCGGCCTGGTGGATCGCCGCGATCCCGGGAATCGCGCTGACACTCGTGGTGATCTGCATCGGCCTGCTCGGTGACGCCGGACGCGACCGAGGCGATCGCGCGAGCCAGGCGGTGATGCGGTGAACACCGCCGCGACACCCGAAAACTCTGCTGGCGAGGCCGACGAGCCGGAGGTTCCGATGGACGCATTGCTTGAGGTTTCCGACCTTGTGGTGAACTTCGGCGACGTGCCGACGGTGCGGGGGATGTCGTTCACCGTCGACAAGGGACAGACGCTGGCGATCGTCGGCGAGTCGGGAAGCGGGAAGAGCCTCAGCTCGCTTGCCGTACTCGGCCTGCTGCCCTCGCGGGCGCGGGTCACGAGCGGCAGTGTGCGCTGGAACGGCACCGACCTGCTCGCGCTGAGCGACGCCGAGCTGAGGGCGTTGCGCGGCGAGGAGCTCGCGATGATCTTCCAGGATCCGTTGAGCGCGCTGAATCCTTCGCTGACCGTCGGCTATCAGATCGCGGAGATGTTCCGGCGCAGGCGCGGCGCGAGTCGCAAGGCCGCGCTGGAGCGCGCCGCAGAGGCGATGACCGAGGTGGGTATCCCCGACGCGGCGAGCAGGCTCGGCGCCTATCCCCACGAGTTCTCCGGCGGAATGCGGCAGCGCGTGATGATCGCGATGGCGCTCGCGCTGGAACCACGTCTGCTCATCGCCGACGAGCCGACCACCGCGCTGGACGTCACGGTGCAGGCGCAGATCCTGCGGCTGTTGCGCCGACGCGGGGAGCAGGGGCTGGCGATGATCATCATCAGCCACGATCTCGGTGTCGTGGCCCGCAGCGCGCGGAATGTCGTGGTGATGTACGCGGGCAGGGCGGTCGAGTCCGGCCCCGTCGCCGACGTGTATTCCACGCCGGCCCATCCCTACACGCTCGGGCTGATGAACGCGAGCCCTTCCGCTCGCGACGGCCATCGGACCGTCACGCCCATCGACGGCAACCCGCCCGATATCGCGGCGCTGCCGGGCGGGTGCGCCTTCCACCCGCGCTGCCCCTTCGCGAGGCAGCGGTGCCGCACCGAGGAACCACGACCACGCCGGATCGCGCCGGACCGGACCAGCGCGTGCCACTTCGCGGAGGAGGTGACAAGCCATGGTGCGGCCTTCGACCACGCCGGTGCTTGAACTCGTCGATCTCGTCGCCGGATACCGGACGAGAAAAGGGCTGCTCGGCAAGCGTGCCGAGGTGCGTGCCGTCGCGGGGGTGAACCTCGCGGTACAGGCAGGTGAGACCGTGTGCCTCGTCGGCGAATCGGGCTGCGGCAAGTCCACCGTCGCGAGAACCGTGGTGAACCTGCTGCGCCCCTCCTCGGGCGAGGTGCGCTTCGACGGCACCGACATCGCGACGCTCGGCAAGTCCGAGCTCAAAGCCATGCGGCGACAGGTACAGATCGTGTTCCAGGACCCGTTCGCCTCGCTCAATCCCCGGATGACCGTGCGGGAACTGATCACCGAGGCGTGGCGCATCCATCCCGGTATCGTCGCTCCCGCCGACTGGGACGCCGAGGTGAGCGCGCTGCTGAAGAGAGTGGGACTCAACCCGGGGCACGCGAGCCGCTACCCGTCGCAGTTCTCCGGAGGGCAACGCCAGCGGATCTGCATCGCGAGGGCACTGTCGGTACGGCCGAGGCTCATCGTGTGCGACGAAGCCGTTTCGGCACTGGATGTGTCGATCCAGGCGCAGATCCTCACCTTGCTCAAGCGGTTGCAGGACGAACTCGGTGTCGCCTATCTCTTCATCACCCACGACCTCGGCGTCGTCAGGCACTTCGCGGACAGGGTCGCCGTCATGCATCTCGGCACGATCATCGAAAGCGGGGACACCGGCCGGATCTTCGACGGTCCGGCACACCCGTACACGCAAGCGTTGCTGTCGGCGGCGCCCACAGTGGACGACTGGAAGGCCGACAACGGCGAGGAGATCATGCTGCGAGGTGACGCGCCCTCGCCGCTGCGGCCGCCAAGCGGCTGCCGGTTCCACACCCGGTGCTGGAAGGCCCAAGACCGGTGCCGCATCGAGGAACCCGACCTGATCCCCCGCGACACCGACCACCCTGTCGCCTGCCACTACGCCGCTCCCGACACCACGCTGGTCCGGAACTGACCGGCATCCGCCCGCAGCTGACCGGCAACTGACCGGCACTGACAAGGGCTGACGCGTCCGGTCCGCGCGATTACCGTGCCGCCTTGCCGGTCCGCCAACCCGAACCCGTACGCTGCGGAGAATGGGAACCTACCTGAACCCCGGAACGGCCGAGGCGCGGCGGGAGGAATCCGCGCCTTGCTCGTCCACCGGGGAGCTGGTACAGACCGGTACCGGCACGGGCCGGTCCCCGGCCGAAAGGGCGGAACGGCACGCCGCGGTGTCGGCGGCACTGACCACGATGGACGACGAACGGCTGATGGCGATGCTCCGTTCGGCGCCCCGGCGAGCGCTCGGTATCGGCGGCCACGGCACGCTCGTCGATGTCGGCGGCGTTGCGGTGTGGGTGAAACAGGTTCCGCTCACCGCGATCGAACAGGGCGAGGACGT
The DNA here is from genome assembly GCA_040635515.1 of Saccharomonospora sp. NPDC006951. Classification (GTDB taxonomy): domain Bacteria; phylum Actinomycetota; class Actinomycetes; order Mycobacteriales; family Pseudonocardiaceae; genus Prauserella_A. Next base: position 1,167,359 of record JBEYHY010000001.1, read on the forward strand.
TGCGGGGTCCACGGCCAACACGTTCGGGCTTCCGACGTTCTTCCACTACGGACTCGGTTCGGTCGGCGCGGGAGCCTGGCGGGAAGTCGCGGCACACGACATGGCCACGGAATGGGCGCTGGAGGGCAAGGGGCACGGTGTCGCCCTGCTCCATCATTCGCGCGTACTGCCGCTGCCGCGCGGTGACCAACAGCCGTGGGCTGATCGGTCCGAACTGGACACGACGGTCGAATTCTGGCACAACTCCTCCGCCGTACGAGAACGGCTCACCGCGCTCGCGGCGGCACCGGCGACGATCGCGTTGTTCATGGAATACCAGCCGGAGACGCTGCACACCTGGCTGGCGGGCCAGTGCGGCCCGGACCGGCTCGAAGCCGCACTCGACATGGTCGAGCGTGAACTGCTGGCGATCGCGGGACTGCTGCGGCACAACGGGATGGTGCATTTCGACACGCACTTCGAGAACATCCTCACCGACGGGCACCGGCTCTACCTCACCGACTTCGGGCTGGCCTCGGCGTCCCGGTTCGACCTTTCGGCAGCGGAGCGTTCCTTTCTGCGCCGCAACGACAGTCACGACGTCAGCTATGTGGTGACGCAGCTCGTCAACTGGCTCGTCACCGAGTTCGCGGGGACCACGCGGCGCGAGGACAGGGTCGACTACGTCAGGCAGTGCGCTCACGGCGATCAGGCGCGGCGGCTGCCCGCCCCGGCGGCGGCGATCGTCGAACGCTACGCGCCGATCGCCGCGGTGCTCAACGACTTCTACAGCCGGTTGCTGCTGGAAAGCCGTGCCATCCCCTACCCGGCGACAACCCTCGACGCCCTGTGCGCGGGACTCACCTGAAACCCGTCACCCGGCGACGGCCTCGGCGAGCAGCCTGCGGCCGAGCCTCGCGCGGGGAAGCCCCTCGGTGTCGCCCGTGCTCGCCAGTACGCCGGCGGCCAGCCGCGAACCGAGCCACGCCGCGCGTCCTCTCGGCGCACCGGCGAGCCGCGCGGTGACGTAGCCGCCCGCGAAGGCGTCGCCGGCACCCACCGGATCGACCACCTCCCCGGCGAGGCTGGGCTGATGCCGGACCGCGCCGTCCTCGTCCGCCCACCAGCACCCGGCAGGCCCCGCCTTGACCACGACCTCCGGCACACCGCCTGCTTTCGCGAGCCGGACGATGCGTTCGGGGTCGCCGGTGCCGAACAGCGGCTCCGCCTCGTCGGTACCGACAAGCAGGATGCCGGTGTGCGGCAGCAGTGAGCTCAGTACCTCGATCGCGGTCCCGTGCGGGTCGAGCGCGGGCCGCAGGTTGACGTCGACGACGAGGGTGCTGCCGTGACCGGCCGCGCCGGCAGCGACCTGCCGCACCATCTCCGCCGGCCCCTCACCCAGGGCGATGGTCAGCCCGGACACCAGCACGGCGCCCGCGCGCAGCGCGAGCCCCCGCTCCGCGTCGGCCGCGGTCATGGCCGACGCGGCCGAGCCGGACCGGTAGTACCGGACCCTGCGCTTGCCGTCGGGAAGCGCGTCCTTGGCGAACAGCCCCGTCGGCCTGCGCGGATCGGTCTCGGCGGACAGCCCGACCCCGAGCCCGGCCGCCCGCGCGGACACGCGGCGGCCGAAGGGATCATCGCCGAGCCGCGTGCACAGCACCGCACTGCCGCCGAGCGCGGCGACGGCGGCACACGCGTTGAGTTCGGCACCGGCGACATGGACCGCGAAGGCCGGTGCCGTCTCCAGCGTCCCGCCGGCGGGTGGCTGGAGCAGCACCATCGCCTCACCGAAGCCGACGAGGTCCGGCATCAGGCGGCCGGCGCGGTCAGCGGGGGCAACGCCAGTTCGTCGAGGATCGCGTGCAGCCCGGCCCTGCTGCCCTCGTCCAGCGGTGCCGCGGGCAGGCGCACCGTCGCGTGTTCGATGATGCCGCGGCGGACGAGGACCTCCTTGTGCACAGCCCACGCGATCCCTTGCTGCAGGCCGAAAAGCACGAGCGGGGTAAGCCTGGCGAACGCGGCGCGAGCCTCCGGACGCTCTCCGGCGGCCCAGCTGTCGAGCACCGGCCGGAGCAGGTCGGGGAACTCGCAGGCCGGCATCGTTCCGACCGCACCCCTCGCGTACTCCTCCAGCACGAACTGGGCGTTCTGCCCGCCGAGCACGGCGATCGACGCGGGTACGAGTTCCGCGACCGCCTCCGTCTTCGGCGCCGTTGGCGGCGCCTCGACCTTGACCGAATCGACTCCGTCGAGCTCACACAACCGCGCGATCAACGCCGGCGGCATCGTGACGCCGGTCGCACCGGGCGCGTCCTGCACCATGACCGGGATCGACACCGCCGAGGCCACGTCGCCGTAGAAGTCGATGAGCTGGGCCGCACTCGGCTTCACCATGAACGGCGGCAACACCATCAGGCTCGCCGCCCCGCCCTGCTCGGCCGCGAGTGCCTGCTCGATCGCGGTCGTCGTCGACGTGCCATTGACACCGGCGACGACGGGAACCTCACCGGAGACGACGTCGACGATCCAGCTCAGGATTCGCTCGCGTTCGGCCGCGGTGAGCGCGAAACCCTCGCTGGCCATGCCGAAGGTGGCGACGCCGTCGACACCGGAGGAAAGCTGGAAGTTCGTCAGCCGTGCCAGTCCGGGCAGGTCGAGCGCGCCGGAGGTCTCGAACGGCGTGGCGAGGATGGGGACGAGACCGTGAACGGTGTGGGGCATGGGGGTCAGGACTCCTTGGACAGTGCGGACACGGTTTCGGCGTCGATGTCGATGCCGAGACCGGGTCCGGTGGGAACGGGAAAGCCGGCCGGATGGACGGCGAGAGGTTGGGTGAGTATCCGCTGACCGACGGTGAACGAGGTCGGCTGGTATTCGAATGCGGCCAGCCCTTCGACGGCGGCGCTGACGTGTACGCCCGCCGCGAGCGCGACGCCGAGCCCCACCGAGTGGTGCGGGGCGACGGGAACGTGGGCCGCCGTGCAGAGTTCGGCGATCGCCATGGCCTCGGTGATGCCGGTGCGGGCGACATCGGGTTGCGCGATCCGCAGGCCCCTCGCGGTCAGCCACTGGGCGAACTCGAAGCGGTTGCGCAGCGTTTCGCCGATCGCGACGGGCATCGTGGCCCGTGAGGTCAGTTCCGCGTGCCCCGCGAGGTCCTCGGGGGCAAGTGGCGCTTCGAGGAACCAGCAGTGCCGTGCGGCGAGACCGTCGGCGAGGGCCAGCGCCTCGTCGATCGAGTACGCCCAGTGGGCGTCGACCGCGATCCGCAGTGCCGGAGCGGCTTGCCTCACCGCATCCACAGTGGACAGATCAGCGGCGACCCCGTTGCCGAGATGCAGTTTGACGGCTCGCGCTCCTCTGCTCGCCCATTCGGCGGCCAGCGCGGCCCTGCCCTCGTCGCTGGGGCGGGGCAGTCCCGACACGTAGCTCGGGACGGTGTCACGGAAGGCGCCTCCGAGCAGAGTCGCCACCGGCTGCCCCGTCAGCTTTCCGGCCAGGTCCCAGAGCGCGATGTCGACGGCGGCGAGCGCGTCGGCCTGGTGGCCGACGAGGTGTCCTCGCTCGCGCATGAGATCGCGCAGCGACGCGAACACCGGACGCGGGGCCAGCGCCGGTTTACCGATCAGCACGGGACCGAGCAGCAGGTCGACGATCGCCGCCGGCACCTCGGGCGCCACGGGGGCCAGCGCCTCACCCCAGCCGCTGGTGCCGTCTTCGGCGACGAGCCGCACGAGCAGGGTCTCGTAGCGATCCGAGTAGATGCTGCGCCACGGCGGCCGCACGGCGTATCCGGCAGGTGGATCGGTGCCGTCCCCGAGTTGTCCCAGATACGCGGCGTCCGCCGACAGCTTCAAAGAATAGGTCTCAACCGCAGAAATTCTCATACGGCGTGCATCCAATGGTTGACGTCATGCGGCATGTGAGTAAGACTTCCACATATTGCATAGGCGTTGCAAGACGGCCCGAGATCCACCTCCGAACCCGCAAAGGAGCCGAACCACCTCATGGCAGCCGACCAGGGCACGAATCAGAGCGTCGAAAAGGCGGCCGCCGTGCTGGCCTCGTTCCTCGACGGACGCGGCGACCTGCGCGTCTCCGACGTCGCCCAGCGTGCGGGCGTCGGCCAGTCCACGGCCTCCCGCCTGCTGGCGACCCTCGAACAACTCGAATACGTCGAGCGCGACGAGGTCAGCTCCCTCTACCGCCTCGGCCCCTCGGTCATCTCCCTGGCCGGTGCCGCGGTCAACCAGCATCCCGTGCACAGGGAGGCCCGCTCGCACGCACAGACACTGGCCTGCTCGCTGGGGCTCGGCGCCAACGTCGCCGTCCGGCGCGGCGGATCGCTGTTCTACCTGTGCAACTTCGAGGGCAAGCTGGCTCCCAAGTCCTTCACTCTGCTCGGGCAGCGCAATCCGCTGCACGCCACCGGTCTCGGCAAATGCCTGCTGCTCGGCCTGACCCCCGACCGGCGCCGCGAGCTCATCCCGGAACCCGCGCGCTTCACCCAGTACACGATCACCGATCACGACGCGCTCGACGCGGCGCTGGCCGAGGTGACCGAACGCGGTTACGCCGTGGAGTCGGAGGAACTCGCGCTGGGCAGGGCCTGTGTCGCGGCCCCGGTGCTGGACAGCACCGGGGCCGTCACCGCCGCGCTGTCGATCTCCGGACCGCTCTCGGCGATCGACCTGCCTGCCAGGGAGGCCGAACTGGGCAGGATCGCGATCGAGGTCGCCGACTCCATCAGCATCGGGCTCGGATACATCGGCCCCGGTCACCAGCCCGCTCACCTGACCACGGCCGGAACGTGAGCGCCCCGGCTTCCGGCGACGCGCGAGCACTGCTGGCCGCCGCGCTCCGGCGGACCCCGGTCGTCGGCATCATCAGGCTCGCCGAGGGGCACTCGGCGGTGCCCGCGGCCGAGGCACTGTGGCGCGGCGGCGTCCACGCCGTCGAGGTCACGCTGACCACTCCCGGCGCCACCGAAGCCATCCGTGCCCTTCGTGACCGCGAGCGGAGCCCGGCCGAGGCGGGCATCGTGGGTGCGGGCTCCGTGCGCACCGCCGCTGACGCGACGGCGGCCATCGCGGCGGGGGCCCGGTTCCTGGTCACCCCCACCTTCCAACGCGCGGTCCTCGACATCGCGGCCGCCGAGGACGTACCGGTCATGTGCGGCGCGCTGACTCCGACCGAACTCGACTCCGCCGCGATGGCCGGAGCCGACTACCTCAAGCTCTTCCCCGCCTCCGCCTTCGGTCCCGGTTACCTCAAGGAACTACTCGCCCCCATGCCGGAGCTGAAGATCGTGCCGACCGGCGGGATCACCGCGGACAACCTGCCCGCATGGGCCGCCGCCGGAGCGACCGCGGTCGCGGCCGGTTCCGAACTCGTGCCCGCCGGTCTCGTCGCCGCGGGTGAGTGGGAAAGCCTCACGTCCCTGGCCGAACGGTTCGCCAGGACATGGCCGCGCTGATCGCGCGCCAGCAAATCCACAATGGAGTGAATGTGATTGCCCGAAACCGTGTCTCGCTGAGGATGCGCACGGCGATCGCCGCGGCGAGCACGGCGGTGCTCGCCGCGGCGGTCGCCGGATGCGGCGCTACCGACAGCGGCGCCGACCTGGTGCTGGAGTTCCCTTCGTGGCAGGCCGACGACGCGTCGTTCTCGCCGTGGTGGCACGAACTCATCGCCGAGTACGAACGGCGCAACCCCGGTGTCGAGATCGACTTCTACCAGGTTCCCTTCGACAGCTTCGTCGCTCAGCAGACAACGCGGTTCGCGGCCGGTGACCCCGCCGACATCGTGCACCTTCCCGCCGCCAACGCCGTCCAGTTCGCCGCGAGGGGGTGGCTCGCCCCCATCGACGAGCGGCTCGCTGACACCGACATCCTCCAGGAGTGGACACCGTTGCAGCAGCAACTGTCCTGGGAGGGCAAGACCTACGGCGTGCTGCTGCTCGGCTACGGCTACGCACTCTTCTACAACGAGGAGCTGCTCACCAAGGCGGGCGTGGACGTGCCGACGTCGCCGGAGGAACTCCTCGCCGCCGCGCGTGCGGTGTCGGCGCTTCCTCAGGACTCGTTCGGCTTCGGTGCCACGACGGCGCAGAATCCCGACAACTACACGGAACTGACCTCGTTCCTCGTCGGAAACCACGCTTCGTGGTCGGACAGCGAGGGCACGATCACGGCGACGAGCCAGGAGGCACTCACCGCGCTGAGCCAGTACCGGGACGTACTGGCGACCGCGCCTCGGGGAATCCAGTCACAGCAGCGCAACGAACTGTTCCTCAACGGACAGATCGGCATGCTCATCGACGGCCCGTTCCTGCTGTCCGAACTGGACGGAGCGCGGCCGGAGGTCAAGGAACACCTCAAGGTCGCCGCGCCGCCGTTCGAGGTGACACCGGGCGGAATCAGCAACAGCCTGCACGTACCCGCCGACGCCGATCCCGAAGTGGCGCAAGCGGTGTGGGAATTCATCGAGCTGGCCGGTGAACCGCGCTGGCAGCAGCGCTACACCGAGGTGACGTCCGTTCCCGCGCCACGCGAGGGTTCGGTGACCGAGGCGGCGTTGCGCGCGACGCCGGAACTCGAACTGTTCGGCGAACTCGCCGACAACGCGGTCGACATCTTCCCCGAGGCGGCCGACCTGCGCAGGAACTACGGCAGAGTCGGCGACATCGTCGCCTCCGGCGCCATCCGGCTCATCGCCACCTCGGCCCCCGTCGCGCAAGTGGCCGAGGGGATCCAGCGTGACCTCGAAGGAGTCGGCGATGAGTGAACCGGCAACCGTGACGGCACCGCCCCCCGGCAAGCGTGCCGGAGGACGAAAGAAGGCCAGGCGGGAGAAGCTGTTCGCCTACGGCATGCTCACGCCGACGGTGGCGGCGGTCGGCCTGCTCATGGCCTACCCGATCTACGTCGCCATCAACCTCAGCTTCCGCGGCGGCGAGATCACCGATCTGCAGAACCTCGGCCAGTACCCGCTGACACTGAGTAACTTCTTCTCGGTCATCACCGATCCCGCTCTGCTCGGCGACATCTGGCGCTCCATCGTGTACACGGTCGGTGTCGTTGTTCCGGCATTCGCCATCGGCCTCGGGCTCGCCCTGCTGCTCAACAAGGCGTTCCCGGGAAGACGCATCGTGCGGCCGCTCGCGCTGCTGCCGTGGGCCGTTCCCGGGGTCGCCGTCGCCGCCGCGTTCAGCTGGATGCTCGACAGCTCGTTCGGTGTCATCAACTACCTGCTGCGCACGGTCGGGCTCATCGACCAGAACGTCGCCTGGCTCGCCGACAGCAACACCGCGATGACCGCCGTGATCATCCCGACGGTGTGGAAGTTCTACCCGTTCTTCACCCTCGTGCTCGTCGCCGCGCTGCAAGCCATTCCGGGCGACCTCTACGAGGCGGCGCGGATCGACGGCGCTTCGGCATGGCAGCAGTTTCGCTACGTCACCTGGCCCGCGCTCAAGACACCGGCCGCGCTGGCCATTGTCATCACCGGCATCGGCGTCTTCCGCGAGTTCGACTTCATCTTCCCGCTCACCGGCGGAGGTCCGGACAACGCGACGCAGACATTGGCGGTCCGGATCTACAACGAGGCGTTCGAGTACTTCAGCTTCGGTGTCTCCGCCGCGGTCGGCGTCATCACCATGATCGTCGCGGGTGCGCTGCTGCTGGCGGCCGGCCGCTCCGTCCGACAGGGGCTCAACTGATGGTCACCCTCTCCACCCGCCCGCAGACCCGCCCCGGCGGGCGGAACCGCTCCGGCGGCCCGCGAAAGCGGGCCAGGACGCCGCGCGAATGGGGCCTGCTCGCGATCAGCCTCGCCGTGCTCGTGGTACTGCTGTTTCCCGTCTACTGGATGGTGATGACCTCGCTGGTCCCCTCACGGGAACTGCTGACGTCCTCGCCGCCGCTCGTCCCACCGGCCGACACGGCGAGCTTCGACGCCTACGGCGAGGTGCTTTCCAGCCGTCCCGTCGGGCTCTGGCTGTGGAACTCGGCGCTGGTAACACTCGGCACCGCGCTCATCTCCGTCGTGATCAGCACGCTCGGCGGCTACAGTCTCTCCCGGTTCCGCACCAAAGCACAGCAGGCGATGGGGTTCACGCTGCTGTTCAGCCGGATGCTGCCGGGAACACTGCTGATCATCCCGGTCTTCGTCATCTTCGCCTCCGTCGGCATGATCAACAACCTGTGGTCGGTGATCCTCGTCAACGTCGCCGCGACGGTTCCCTTCACCACGTGGCTGATGAAAGGGTTCGTCGACGGCATTCCCGGCGAGATCGAGGAAGCCGCGATGATCGATGGCTGCGGCCGCCTCCGGACACTGTGGACGGTCGTGCTCCCGCTGCTGCGGCCGGGCCTGGCGACCACCTTCACCTACGCCTCGATTCTCGCCTGGGGCGACTTCCTCTTCGCCAGAACACTGATGCCCAACCCGAGCGACTGGACGATCACCGTCGGCATCGCCTCCTTCATCGGCGAGCACAGCGTCGACTGGAGCGGACTGATGGCCGCCGGACTCATGTCGACGCTGCCGATGCTGGTGCTGTTCGTGTTCCTCGAACCGTTCCTGGTGAAGGGGACCGCCTCCGGCGCCGTCAAGGGGTGAATGTCCGATGTGGATGGCTCGGCTCGCGGGACCGGGTGTACTCATGCGGGTTCGCGGCGATCCGCCACCCGCCCCCGGGGCGGGGCAGGCGATCGTGGCGATCCGCTACGGCGGGATCTGCGGCAGCGATCTGCCCTACTTCCGGGACGGCGGCAGGGAAGGCGCCGGTGCGGCGCCGCCTGGCTTCCCGCTGCACGAGATCGTCGGCACTGTCCGCGATCCCGGCGACACCGGGCTGCTTCCCGGCGCCCCGGTCGTCGGCTGGGCTTCTCGCTCCGACGCGCTGGCCGAGCTGGTCCGCACCGACACGGCCGGGCTCGCCACGCTCCCTCCTGGCATGAGCTCCGAACCGGCGACCGTGGCCGCCCAGCCGCTCGCGTGCGTGCGCTACGCGATCGACCAGCTCGGCCCCGTGCGCGGGCGCAGCGCGGCGGTACTCGGCCTCGGTCCCATCGGCCTGCTGTTCGCCTGGGCGCTGCGGCGGCTGGGCGCGAGCCACGTGACCGGTGTCGATCCCGTCGACCGGACACCCCTTGCGACGGCATTCGGCCTCGACGACGTCGTGGTCTCCGGCAGTTCCGCGTGGGCGGCCGGGCTCGGCGGGAACCGGCCGGACATCGTGATCGAGGCGGTCGGGCACCAGAGCACCACACTCACCGACGCGATCACCGCGGTCGCCGATCACGGCACGGTGTACTGCTTCGGGATACCGCTGACGCGGCCCTATCCCGTCGACCTCACGGCGGTCGTGCGGCGCAACCTCCGCGTGCTGGGCGGCATCACGCACGACCGGGCGTACTGGCTCGGCGCCGCGCTGGCCGACCTCGCGGACAACCCGGCGCTGGGCAGGGAACTCGTCACGCACGTCCTTCCCGCCGCCGATCCGCAACGCGCGTTCACCGCGGCCTGCGCCCCTAAGCCAGGACAGCTCAAGATCGTGCTGGACTTCGCGCGGCTCCCGGAGTAGTCAGCGGCGCGGATCGACGTGGATCTTCGGCCCGGCGGCCGAGGGCCGCTCCCCCGCCAGCACGCCTGCGGCGTCGGCGAGGCCGACGGTGGCCGCGACGAGCGGCGTCGGATCGACCCGGCCGCGCGCGTAGTGCTCGATGGTGCCCGCCAAGCCGGGTGAAGCGCTGAGCACTCCGACGGCCGTCACGTCCTTGAGTACGAGCGACCTGGTGTCGAGCATGCTCGGCGCCCCGGACAGCCCGATGTACACCACGCGTTTGCCGGCTCGCACGAACCGCACCGAGGCCGCGGGCGAAGACGGCGCGTTCGACGCGTCGATCACCGCGTCGAACGGCTCGGCGGGTATATCCGCCTCTGTCCACGTCCTCGCGAAACCCAGTGAGCGGGCGAACTCCAGCGACGTGCCGGTGCGGCCGAGCAGGTGCACCTCGGCACCGGCCGCGCTGGCGAACATCGCCGCCAGCAGACCGATCGTTCCCGGGCCGATGATGAGCACCGAGTCGCCTCGGCCGAGCCCGGCTCCCCGGACCGCGCGCAGCGCGTTGCCTCCCGGCTCGACGAGCGCGCCCGCCGCCGCGCCTACCGTGTCCGGCAAGGCATGCAGCGAACGGGCGGGCACCGCGATCCGCTCGGCGAGCGCACCCGCCCTGCCTCCCCTGATGCCGATCTCGGTCCTGAACTCGCACACCCAATGTGTCCCTCCGGCGCAGGAGCGGCAGTGCCCGCAGCCGATCATCGTGTCACCGGTGACCCTGCGGCCCGCCCACGCCGGATCGACGCCCGCGCCGACCGAGGTCACGGTGCCCATCCACTCGTGCCCGATCCGGACCGGATAGCGGGCGTTGCCATCGCGCAGGTACTCCATCTCGCCGGTGAAGAGCTCGACGTCGGTGCCACACACCCCGACCCTTTCGACGTCGACCACCACCTCGCCCGCCGCCGCGACCGGTACCGGAACCTCCTCGACACCCGCCGTGTTCTTCGCGGAGATCACGAAAGCGCGCATCGTGGCGATGTGCTGATCCCTTGCCTCGGTGATGGGAGCGGCCATGACCGCAACGGTAGCCGCGCTGATCCGGGTCGCGGAATGTCGCGGGGCTTGTGGGGCCCGTGTGGGTCCCCATCGCCGGAAACGCGCGCTCTTCCTGCCCCACCGAAGATCGAGTAGGCTGCGCGGGAACCGGATACGCCGACCGTCGTACGGGGTTGTTCCGATGGTGACCGAGTTTCGCAGCGCGCACTGGTACGGCGGTGACGACCGCAACGGCTACATCCATCGCGCGTGGATGCGGCGCGGATTACCGGACAACGCGTTCTCCGGGCGGCCGCACATCGCGATCGCCAACACCGCTTCCGATCTGACTCCGTGCAACGCACACCTCAACGAGGTCGCCGCGTCCGTGCGGGACGGTATCCACGAGGCGGGCGGTATCGCCCTCAATCTTCCCGTGGTGTCACTCGGCGAGACCAACGTGCGCCCCACCGCGATGTTGTGGCGCAACATGGCCGCGATGGCAACCGAGGAACTGTTGCGGGCCAACCCCATCGACGGGGTCGTACTTCTCGGTGGTTGCGACAAGACCATTCCCGCGCTGCTCATGGCGGCGGCTTCGGTGGATCTGCCCGCGATCGTCGTGCCCGGCGGCCCGATGCTCACCGGAACCTTCCGGGGCAAGGCACTCGGCTGCGGGACCGACGTGTGGCGGCTCAGCGAGGATGTGCGCGCGGGCGCGCTGTCCCAGGAGGAGTTCATCCGCTCCGAATCGGCGATGATCCGCAGCAGAGGCCACTGCAACACGATGGGAACCGCGTCGACCATGGCACTGGTCGCCGAAGCGCTCGGCGTGCTCACCCCGGGGCTCGCCGGAACTCCGGCGCCGGACAGCAGACTGCTTTCGGCCGCGCACGCGAGCGGGCGGCTCGCCGTCGAACTGATCGCCGCCGACCGCAGGCCGAGTACCTTCCTCACCGCGGGCTCGTTCCACAACGCGATCGTGGCGCTGGCCGCCATCGGCGGGTCGACCAACGCGGTCGTGCATTTGCTCGCGATAGCGGGACGGCTCGGCATTCCGCTGACGGTGGCCGACTTCGACCGGGTCGGTGCCGAGGTTCCGCTGCTGGTCGATCTGCAACCGGCCGGCCGATTCCTGATGGAGGACTTCCACAGGGCCGGTGGCCTCCCCGCCGTGCTTCGCGAGGTGCGCGACCTGCTCGACCCTGCCGCGCTGACGGTCACCGGGCGGCCGCTCGTCGAGTATCTCGGCGACGCGCGAAGCTTCGATCCCGCCGTCATCCGGCCGCGCGCCGATCCCGTTCAGCCCGCGGCGGGAATCGCCATGCTCCGGGGAAACCTCGCACCGGACGGGGCGATCATCAAACCCGCCGCGGCATCGCCGGAGCTGCTGCGGCACAGGGGCAGGGCCGTCGTTTTCGATTCCATCGAGGATTTCCACGCTCGCGTCGACGATCCCGATCTCGACGTCGACGCTGATTCGGTGCTGGTGCTACGCGGCTGCGGTCCCCGGGGTTACCCGGGTATGCCGGAGGTGTCGAACATGCCGCTGCCGAGGAAGCTGCTCGCGCAAGGGGTCCGCGACATGGTGCGCGTCTGCGACGGGCGGATGAGCGGAACGGCGTACGGGACGGTCGTGCTGCACGTCGCCCCGGAAGCCGCGGCGGGCGGGCCGCTCGCGCTCGTGCGGACGGGAGACCACATCGTGCTCGACGTTCCTTCGCGGCGGCTGGAACTCGACGTGCCCGGCGAGGAACTGTCGGCGAGGCAACCGAGTGAGGCCAGCGCCGCCGCCTATGCCTCGCCGAGGAGGGGCTGGCAGCGGCTCTACATCGATCACGTTCAGCAGGCGGACACCGGCGCCGACCTCGACTTCCTCACCGGCTCCAGTGGTTCGCACGTGAGCAGGGAGTCGCACTAGGCCGCGGACTCGCTCCCGCGCCCGCGCGCGAGTCCCCCGTCCAGGACGCCGAGATCCGCATTCAGGACATCGAGATCCGCGCTCAGGACTCCGAGATGCCCGTTCGGGACGCCGAGATCCGCGTCCAGCCCGCTTGGCGGCGGGAACGGTCACCACCCATACCTCGGATGCCCGGCGCCACCCGACGATCACGTCACCAGCCGAACGCCGAGGCACCGGCCATGAGCCCGGAGAAGGCCACCTGCCCGCCGCCGATGACGGCGCCCGCCACGGCGGTCCAGTCGAGGCGATACTCGCGCCGGGTCGACATCGACACGATGCCGCAGCCCGCCGCGACGGCGCCGACGACGATGCCGAAAGCGGGCGTCAGCCAGCTGACGATCGCCAGCCCGAGCGCGGCAGGACCGAGCCACGCCTGCTTACCGGGCCGGTCCTTCACCGGCAGGGAACGCAGCACCTTCACCGCGACCTCGAACGACAGCGCACGATGCCATCGTGACGCACCAGAGCGCGTCTGGCACCCCGTACCCGCGAGTCCCCCGCTCAGGAGCGCGACATCCGCACCCAGGACATCGAGATGCCCGCTCCGGCCATCGAGATCCGCATCCGCGACCCACACCGCGGCGGAACCGGACAAACCCACCCATCCGACGCAAAGCACATCCTGCCGGAAAGTACCGGTGCCGGGCACGGTCGTCCCGTACCCGGCACCGGCTCGTCAATCAGGCGCCGTAGGCGAACAGGTCGAAGTCGCTGGTACCGCTGGACCGGCCACGCACCGCGTACATCGTGCCGTCCTCCCAGAAGTACCGGAACTGTTCGGCCAGCGGAGACAGCCCGCTGTCGCGGTGCACCGTCCTGGATTCCGTCGAGGCGACCGCGCCATCGGCCACATTGACCCGCAGTACGTGCATATCGCCCTCGTCGTCGGTGGAGGCACCGGCGACGACGAGCTGCTCTCCTTCGAGTGCCACCGGAGCGAGCAGGCGGGTCTGATCCGCGGTCGCAGACCAGCGCTCCTGCCCTGTCGTGAGGTCGAACGCCTTGAGCTCGTTGGCCTCGTCGTCCTCGACCGTGGTGACCGTGTACAACGTGTCCTCAGTGGACAGAAAACGATACTCGACGTGCTGCACGTCGCCCATGCGGTCGAACGCCTGCCCATCGATGTCGAGTGACCCGGTGGCCTCCGGCTCTCCGATGAGGATCGTCGACATCGGATTCAAGTCACCGTCGAAGACGGCGTAGAACGACCGGTTGCCACCATCGATCGCCGCGATGAGCGGATCAACGGAGACCAGGTCGACGAACTCGGGCCGCTCAAGGATCTCGTCGGCCTCGTAGAGCTTCTCCCTCGCCACCTCGCCGGTCGCCGGATCGAGCGACACGAACGTGACGGCGTGCTCAAGGTCCCTGCAGTGTTGCGCGAGGAAGACCTCGGTCTCGTTCGCCAGCAGGTCCTCGGCACCGCAGCCGAGGCTTTCGCCCTGCTGATGCTGCACGTCCCGCGACCACTTCTCGTCGCCGCTCGCCGCGTCCAGGCCGACGAGTCCCTGGTCCTGGGCGATGACGACCGTTCCCTCGACGATCTCCATTCCCGCACCGTCCCTGTTGTCCTCGGGGCTGACGCGCTGTGGCGCGTCGAACGGCTTCCGCCAGCCCAGCTCGCCCGATTCGACATTCAGCACGGCCGCCTCGCGGCAGTCGGTTTCGTAGGACGTACCGAACGGCCCGGTGCCATACACGAGCGCGATCCGGCCGTCGACGACGCGGGAACTGGTGGAACAGAACAGTTCCGCCCCATCGGGAGGGGTGACCGACCAGCGCTCGGCACCGTCGGCACGAGCGTAGGCGGCGATCTTCGATTCCGTGGCGACGACGAGCGTGTCGCCAACGGGCCAGGCGTTGATCGCGTCCTCCGTCTCCGGCCGCTCCAGCTTCACCGCCAAGGTCGCCTCTCCCGACGAACCGGAGCCTTCCGCCTCGTCGGAGCCGAGCAGCACGGTGGGCACCAGAACGGCGGCGGCGACCACCACCACGACCACCGGGATCAGCCACAGCCACCCGCGCTTGAACCCCATCTCCTGTCGCGGCGGGTAGGCCCCGGGCGGTTGCTGGTTCCCCGGGTACTGACCCGCGTTGCGCGGGTTCCCATCATTCATTTGTCGCGTGACCCCCAAGCCAGCTTGTGATCAATAGGCCGCAGAGCGTAGACGATCACCGATTGAGCTTGGAGGTGGCCCCTTTCCCGCAGCAGACACATCCGGCCACAGATTCATCACAGTCTATTATGGACATACCGCACAACGCCGTCATTGAACTACCCTCGGGCAACCGGCCATTCCGGACAGTTCGCCGCCTGCGCTCAAGCGATGGTCAGCCGAACATCGATGTTGCCCCTCGTGGCATTGGAATAGGGACACACCTGGTGAGCGGCCTCGGCGAGTTCGCGCGCCGCCGAGGAATCCACCGAAGGAAGCGAAATCGTCAGTTCCACGGCAAGGCCGTACCCTCCCCCTCCGCTGGGCCCGATCCCAACGGCGGCGGTCACCGTGCTTCCGGTGACGTCGGCTCTCGCCCGCCTGGCCACCACGAACAAGGCGCTCTGGAAACACGCGGCGTATCCCGAAGCGAACAACTGCTCGGGATTCGTACCCCCGCCCTGGCCGCCCATCGCCTTCGGCACCCTGACATCGGCATCAACGGCACCGTCATCGGTGCGCACGTGCCCGTCCCTTCCGCCATCGGCGGTCGCCACCGCCGTGTACAGAATCTTCGTCGGAGCCTGTTCCGGTGTTCCCATCGGACTGTTCCCTTCTCGCCGGCTTACGGCCCAGCCTCGCGTACCACCGGCACGCCCGCTCGGCGGCGATCTCGCCTCGGTGCAACCCACACTCACCGGACCACCGGGAACTCCTTTCTCACCTCCTCGAACAGGACGTGGTGGCGGCCGTACCCGAACGAGGCGGCGCCGTTCCACAACGCCTCGACGGCCACTGCCAGCGCGTCGGGTTGTCTCGCCGAGAAAATCGCGGGGAACGCCATCGCCTGCCGCAGGCAGTCGTCCCGGCGCCCGTCAGGCCCCGTCACCAGCGTCGCCGGCACCGCCGGGTCGGACAACAACAATTGCCAGCATCGCCCCTCGTCGTCGAACGGCGGCGGAAGCACAGCGCCGTCGTCCATGGCGGCGAGCGCGGAGGCGATCCAGCCGACCTCGGTCAGCCGCGCCTCGGCGAATGCCCGCCTGGTGGCCCAGCGGGCCACCAGGCGCTGGGTGTCCTCTCCCGCTCGTGCCGGTGGGCATGCTCCTGACGCAGCGCGGCGGCGTCCGGTTCGGCGTTCGGAGCCGGAGGCAGGCCCGCGGCGTAGCCGTGCCAGTAGCGCGCGATCGCGCTCGTGCACCTGACCACCGCGTCGGCCGATGCGGGCGCGGGCCAGAACTGAACCAGATACCTGTCGATTTCCGGGTCTCCCTCCATACGGGTGTCGGCCCGGCGCGCCTCGTCCATCCCGCTGCCGCAATAGCGGACCCGGTAGTCGCCACGGGGCAGGTCGAGCGGCCAATGGCCTTCCCCGCCCCAACCGGCGAGCGCGATGGCGTCACCGTCGAGCCGGAACGCCACCTCCACGACCTCCTGCCAGCCTTCCGGAGCGGCTGGAGCCGCGTCGTGGTGCTCGACGGTGAACCCCACCCGTCCCGTGTGCAGACCGGTGATCAAGAACAACACGCCGGGAACGGCCGCACCGCACAATCCGTTGCGCTGCCCGCGAAAAGAGTCCTCCATCGTCGTTTCGGGCGCCCCGGGACGAGCGCTCTGAACGTAGATCTGCCCGTAGTGCACCCAGGCATCGCCGTGCATCAGTGTGCGCATCCGGCCCCCTCTCCTCAAGACGCCCATGATGCGCTCCGCCACCGACAGAATCCGCCGGGTGGGGTTTTCCCCACCACGCGCCGGGGGCAAGCAGGCTGTCGCGGCACTCCCCCGCCACGAAGACTGAACACATCGATCGAGGAGGCGGCGACCCTGATGAATCCACCCGAACTGCTGGGCATGGCCCACCAGCTTCCGTGGTGGATCTACCCGCTGCTGTTCGCGGTGACGGCCGCACCGGCAGTTCCGAACTCGGCCATGGTCATGACGGCGGCGGCGCTCGCCGCGCAGGGCGCCGTGTCGCTGCCGTTGCTCGCCGCGGTGGTTCTCGCCGGGACGGTATCCGGCGATCTCGCTGTCTACGCCGTCGCCAGGCTGTCCGGAAGGACCCGTCCCCGCAGGCGACATCGGGCCCTTCGCCGGGTCCTGCTGCTCGCCCGCCGCGCCGAATCCCTGTTGCACCGGCACGGCGGCGCCGTGTTCATCGCGATGCGATTCGTCCCGGGCGGTCGCGTGACCGGCGCGATCGCGGCGGGCCGGGGTGCCTACCCCTCGACAAGATTCGCGGGCGCGGCCGTGCTGGCCGAAGGCGCGTGGACCGCGACCTACCTCACGGCGGGATTCACCGGAGGAACCATGGTCTCCGGGCCCGGCCCGGCGTTGCTCATGGCCGCGGCCATGTGTGCCCTGGTGAGCGCGGCCGGGTACGTCGTCCGCTCACGGGCCGGTCATCGGGTTGAGCGCTCCCGCCACCGAGATGCGGTGGGCGGCGGCGCCGACCCAGGCAACGCATCGGCGGTCGAGCTTGGTCAGCGGGCCGCAGACCGAGATGGCCGCGGTCGTCAGGTGCCCGTCGCTGGTCGCGGCCTCACCCGCGCTGACGATGGCAGCGGCACAACCGATATTGCCGAGCGATTCCCCTCTGTCGAAGGCGATGCCTTCCCGCCGCACCCGGCCGATCTCCCTCGCGAGTCCCTCGCGCGTCGTGATCGTCGCGGGCGTCGAGCTTCGCATGTCGTCGAAGGCGGCGCCGGCCAGGTACCTGTCGGGTTCGGCGGCGAGCAGGGCCTTTCCCAGTGCCGTGCGGTGGGCGGGCTGATGCCCGCCGATGCGGGTGGGCACCCTGGCCCCGAACCAGCCGGCCAGCTTGTCCCAGTACACGACGTCGCCGCCGTCGAGATAGGCGAGGTGGACCACGAGCTGGGTTCGTTGCTGCAGCTCGGAAAGGTGAGGCAGCGCGATGCGATGGAACCAGTGGTCGCGCACGGCGACGGAGCCCAGTTCGAACATGCGCACGCCCAGCTCGTAGCAGTCGCCGACCCTCAGTAGCCAGCGGAGGCGCACCATGCGCTCCAGCAGCCGGTGTGCCGACGACCTCGGAATCCCGGTCGCCGCGACGATGCCGGTCAACGTCAGATAGCCCTCGCGCTCCAGCACGGAGAGAACCAGCTCGACCCTGTCGAGCTGTGAGACGGGCGCCATGGTCGGCCAGTGTCCCCCTCGGCCAGGTCCGCGTCCGCCGGGTTCCCGATGAGCGGGAGAGCGGGTAGGTGTTCACGGGCCGGGGTCCGGACACTGAACCGCACGGTCTGCGCGACGACGGGCAGACGAGCGCCGGACCGTTTCCGTCCCCACCACGCGGGAAAGGACCGACGATGCCTGACATCAGAAGCCTCGGCTACATCAGCATCCAGACCACCGATCTCGACCGGTGGCGGACACTGGCCTTCGACGTGCTGAGCATGGCCGAGGGCAGCGGCCCCGACGACGACACCCTGTACCTCCGGATGGACGAGCGCGCGGCACGGCTGATCGTGAAGCGGGGCGATCAGGACCGGGTCACCACGATCGGCTGGGAGGTTCGCGACCACGCGGCACTGGAGCGGGTCAGGAACACGCTGCTGGACGCGGGAATCGAGAGCGAAGCGCTCTCCGTGGCCGAGGCCGACCTGCGCAGGGTCGAGGAGGTCTTCGCCTTCACCGATCCGGCGGGGACGACCGTCGAGATCTTCCACGGGCCCTCGCTGGATCACAGCCCCGTCGTCACGCCGTTCGGCAACCGGTTCGTGACCGGCAAGCAGGGACTGGGCCACGTGGTGCTTCCGGTGACCGACGTCGACGCCGCCTTCGACTTCTACGTCGGCACACTGGGTTTCCACTCGCGCGGCGCGTACCGCATTCCCGCCCCGCCGGGCTCGCCACCGGTGCGGCTGCGTTTCCTCGGCGTCAACGAACGCCACCACAGCCTCGCCCTGATTCCCGCTCCCAAGACCGGACCCGGCCTCATTCACATCATGGTCGAGGTCGAGACGCTCGACGATGTGGGAAGGGCGCTCGATCGCTCGATGCGCGACAAGTTCTCGATCTCCTCGACGCTCGGCAGGCACACCAACGACAAGATGGTGTCGTTCTACGTCCGCGCGCCGGGCGGGTGGGACATCGAGTACGGCTGTCACGGCATGCCGGTCGACGAAACCCATTACACCGCCGAGGAAATCACCGCCGACAGCTACTGGGGACACGACTGGTCCGGCTCCGAGCCACTGGCCGCGATGGACATGAGCGAGCAGGGAGCCGGCTCATGACACCGGTACGTGCGGCCACCAGCGGCGAGGAGATCAGGGAAATCGACAGTGGGCACAACCCGTCGCGGTTCGCCAGGGGCTGGCACTGCCTGGGAACCAGCGCCATGTTCAGGGACGGAAAACCGCACCAGGTCGAGGTTTTCGGTACCTCGGTCGTCGTGTTCGAGACCTCGGACGGGTCGCTGGCCGTGCTCGACGCCTACTGCAGGCACATGGGCGGCAACCTCGCCAAGGGGCAGGTGAAGGACGGCAACATCGCGTGCCCGTTTCACGACTGGCGCTGGCGTCCCGACGGCAAGTGCGCCGCGATCCCCTACGCGCGGCGGGTTCCGCTGCGGGCGAAGACGCGGGCGTGGCTG
Organism: Saccharomonospora sp. NPDC006951; assembly: GCA_040635515.1. Classification (GTDB taxonomy): domain Bacteria; phylum Actinomycetota; class Actinomycetes; order Mycobacteriales; family Pseudonocardiaceae; genus Prauserella_A. The sequence goes on from JBEYHY010000001.1 coordinate 1,186,681, forward strand.
ACCTCGGAGGTCAACGGGCAGCTTTTCGTGTGGCACGATCCCGAGGGCAATCCGCCGGCGCCCGAACTCGCCATCCCCGCCATCGAGGGTTACGGGACCGGCGAGTGGACCGACTGGACGTGGAACCGGATTCCGGTCACCGGATCGCACTGCAGGGAGATCGTCGACAACGTCGTCGACATGGCGCACTTCTTTTACGTGCACTACGCGTTTCCCCGTTACTTCAAGAACATCTTCGAAGGTCATGTCGCGACGCAGTACATGAACTCGACCCCGCGCCAGGACGTGTCGGTGGGCACCAACTACGGCGAGGACGATTCCCGGCTGTACTCCGAAGCCTCCTACTTCGGCCCGAGTTACATGATCAACTGGCTTCGCTCGGAAACCAGCAGGGGCGTCATCGAGACCGTCCTCATCAACTGCCACTATCCGGTCACGAGCAACTCGTTCGTCCTGCAATACGGGGCGATCGTGAAGAAACTGCCCGGCATGCCGGACGAGCAGGCCGCTCGGCTCGCGCGGGATTTCGCCGAGGGTGTGGAAACGGGATTCCTGCAGGACGTCGAGATCTGGAAGAACAAGACTCGCATCGACAACCCGCTGCTCAGCGAGGAAGACGGGCCGGTGTACCAGCTGCGCAGGTGGTACGAACAGTTCTACGTCGACGTCGCCGACATCCAGCCGGACATGGTCAACAGGTTCGAGTTCGAGATCGACACCGCGCGCGCCGTGGAAAGCTGGGAACGCGAGGTCGCCGACAACGTCCGCGCGGCGCGGTCCTGAGCACCGAAGGTCCACACCGGACGAACAAGGAGAGTGCGCCCGTGACCGAATCCGTGCTCGACCGACTGCTCGCGGACAGCGACGAACTGCGCAAGGAAGCCGAGGAGGCCGACCGCCTCGGCAGGCTCGCCGACGCGACCGTCGGCAAGATGAAGGCGGCGGGGGCGATGAAGATGCTGCAGCCCCGCACGCACGGCGGGTTCGAATGCGGCGTCAGGGAGTTCGCCGAGACCGTGATGGGACTCGCCGCGCTGAACCCGCCCGCTGGCTGGGTCAACGGCGTCGTCGGAGTCCATCCCTGGCAGCTCGCGATGGCCGATCCCAGGGTGCGGGACGAGGTGTGGGGCACCGACGACAACACCTGGATGGCCTCGCCCTACATGCCCAACGGCAGGGCGCTGCCCCGCGAAGGCGGCTACCGGATGAGCGGAAGATGGAGTTTCTCCTCCGGCACCGACCACTGCGACTGGGCCTTTCTCGGCGCGATGGCCTGCGACGAGACCGGCGCCGTGCGGCAACCGCCGCGCATGCTGCACGTCATCATCCCCCGGGGTGATTACCGGATCGTCGAGGACTCGTGGGACGTCGTCGGCCTGCGGGGCACCGGGTCGAAGGACCTCGTCGTCGAGGACGCGTTCGTGCCCGGTTACCGCGTCATGGCCTACGACAAGCTCATCGACGGCTCGCAGGTCGCCGAAGCCGGGCTGAGCCAGACGCTCTACCGGATGCCGTGGTCGTGTGTGTTCCCGCTCGGCATCACCGCGGCCACCATCGGGATCTGTGAAGGCCTGCTCGCCGAAGCCGCCGCCTACCAGAGGGAACGCGTCAACGCACAGGGCACAGCGGTCCGCGACGATCCGTACACCCTCTACGCCATGAGCGAGGCGGCGGCCACGCTGGCCTCGGCCCGCGAAGCGCTGATCACCAACGCCGAAGACATCTGGGACATCGTCGACGCGGGCGAGGAGGTGACCTTCGACCGCAGGGCCGCGGGCCGCCGCAATCAGGTCAGGGCGGCCTGGCAGGCCGTGCGGGCCATCGACGACGTCTACCCCAGGTGCGGGGGAACCGCCTTGCGCATGGACCGGCCACTGCAGCGCTACTGGCGCGACGCCCACGCGGGCCTGCACCACGCCATCCACGTACCCGGCACCGTGTATCACGCCTCGTCGCTCAGCGCGCTGGGCGTCGAACCGCAGGGCGCGTTGCGTTCCATGATCTGACAACGATTTCCGATCCGTACGGCGAAGGCGAGCGATGACGGGCGAACTGAGCTACGAGCACACTCTCCGGGAGGTCACGACCCCGAAGGGGGTGCTGCGGTACCACGAAGCGGGGGCTCCGCACTGGCCGACCGTGCTGTTCCTGCACGGTTCCGGGCCCGGCGTCACCGGCTGGCGTAACTTCCGGGGCAATCTCCCCGCGTTCGCCGAGTTCTTCCACTGCCTCGTACTGGAATTGCCCGGTTTCGGGGTGAGTGACGACTTCGGCGGCCACCCCATGTTCGACGCGCAGGAGGCGGCCGTCGCGTTCCTCGACGCGCTCGGCCTCGGCTCGGTCATGGTCATCGGCAACTCGATGGGCGGAATCGTCGGCGCCAACCTGGCCATTCAGCACCCTGACCGGGTCGCGAAGCTCGTCACCATCGGCGGGCTCGGCACCTCCACCCTCGGAACGGCACCGAGTGAGGGCATCAGGTTGCTCGTGGAGTTCACCGACGAACCGAGCAAGGACGCGCTGATTCGCTGGCTGCGTTCGATGGTTCACGACCAGGCACTGATCACGGAGGAACTGATCGCCCAGCGATGGGAACTGGCGACCGATCCCGCGACGCTGGCCGGCGCCAGGCGCATGTACGGCAGTGCCGCGATGGCGGCGACGGCCGAGGCCGCCGCACGGTCGCCGCATCCGCCGTACTGGGCCCGGCTGCACAAGATCATCGCACCGACCCTGCTGACGTGGGGGCGCGACGATCGCGTCAGCCCGCTCGACATGTCCTTGCTGCCACTGCGAACCATTCCCGGAGCCGAGCTGCACGTATTCGGCCACTGTGGACACTGGGTGATGATCGAGGCGAAGGAGGCTTTCGAGCGAACCGTGATCCCGTTCCTCACCCGGTGAGTGATCGCGAGCGCACCGCTCACCGACGCCGGTCGCGCCGCCGCCTGCGTACTCGCACCAGGAGCAGCACCACGACGAGCACTCCGCCCCAGGCGAGCACGGGACGCGCGTCCGAGGTCTCCGCCGAGGCCCTCACGCGTCCCGCGAACGCGACGACCCGGCCGCGCAGGAGCGCCGCTCTGTCCGCCGCCGTGTCCCTGACCCGGTCCGCCACGTTCGCTTTCCGCAGCACCGCCGCGGCCGTCTCGGCGAGTTCGGCTCTCGTCAGCTCGGCATCCAGCCGGAGGTCGTCGTCGGTGGGTTCAGCGCCTGGCAGCGCGTATCGCTGCCTGCGATGCTCGTCGCCGGTCATGGCCGCCGTCCCGCTTCGGACCTCGTCTTCTCCCTGACGGCTTCGATGTCGTCACGCACACTGGCCAGCGCCTCGGCGGGCAGCAACGGAAGCGTCTTCCTGACCTGAAGCGCCCCGCCCAGCCCGAGGGCACCGGCGAGGGCGACCAGCCCGCCGCCGACGAGCAGCGCGGCAAGCCAGGCCGGCATCACGATGGCCAGCGCGAGGATCAGTGCGGTGAGCAATGCCGCCGCACCGAAGAAGCCGAGCACCCCGGCCACCGCGAGCAGTGCTCCTCCCCTGGCCCCCCGTTTGGCCTTCGCCGCCATTTCCCTGGCGGCCAGCTGCGCCTCGATCTTGATCAGCCGCGTCGCTTGCTCGGAAAGGTCCTGCAGCAGTTGCGGAAGCGAGCGATCGCCGTCGCCGGTCGCGGGATCGGATACGGCGTAGACCCGGACGGACCGCTCGCCCGCGGCTCCGGCGGCGCGGACGGATTTCCCGTACTTGTTCGCCACTTCTCACCTCGCGGTCGGCTGGCTGCTCCAGTGCGAAAGGACTACCCCGGTCGGGCGCCCGCAAACGATACGCCGCTTTGCCGTGGCAACGCCAACCTCCGGTCCGCTGTGGACTTCCGCCGCTCCCCACCGGCATCCGGTTGACGTCTGGCGGGCGAACCGGCATCATGAACATGCGTTCATGAACAGGGGTTCATATCGAAACGAGGGGTGACCATGTCCGGCATCGTGAACACGGGGCAAGCTCAGGCGTGGAACGGCTACGAAGGCGAGCACTGGGCCCGCCACGACGACCGCTACGATGCGGTCAACGGCGGATTCAACGAGCCCGTCCTGCAGGCGGCGCGGATCGCCGAGGACAGCGACGTACTCGACATCGGCTGCGGAAACGGTCAGCTCACCCGCCTCGCGGCACATCGGGCCGCACGCGGGAAGGTCACCGGAATCGACCTCTCGGAGCCGATGCTGCGCACCGCACGCGAACGGGCGGCGGCCGAACGGCTCGGCAATCTCACCTTCGAACAAGGCGACGCGCAGGTTCATCGGTTCGCCGAGAGCTCCTACGACGTGGCACTGAGCCGGTTCGGCGTGATGTTCTTCGCCGACCCGGTCGCCGCGTTCGCCAACATCGCCCGCGCGCTGCGACCCGGTGGCCGCATCGCCTTCGTGTGCATGACCGATCTGGCGGGGACCGATCTCGGCAGCGTATTCGGCGCCATGGCCCCCTATTTCCCGCAGCCGACGGGACCGGACGGCACGGGGCCGACCTCGTTCGGCGACCCGCGCAGGATCCACGCCGTGCTGGACGAGGCGGGCTTCACCGGCATCGACTGCACTCACGTCGAGGCGGAGCAGACCTGGGGCACCGACATCGCCGATGCCGGTAAGTTCATCGCAGACTGGGGACCCGTCCGGCACCACATGACGGAGGCTGGCCCGGCGGCGGCCGAGAAGGCCAAGGCCGCGCTCACCGGCGCACTCGCCGCGTTCGCCACACCGGGCGGCGTCCGTACCAGGGGCACGGCATGGCTTGTCACCGCGACGACCAGGAAACAGTGAGGCGCGATGTCACCGAGAAAGGCGGCGGCGCTCAAAAACGGCGACGGCGCGAGCTTGCGAGACCATCTCGTCACCACCGCCGAACGCATGCTCGCTCGCGGCGGTACCGCTTCTCTGACGGTCAGGGCGATCGCCAGGGAGGCCGGTGTCGCCGATGGCGTGCTCTACAATCACTTCGCCGACAAGGAAGAACTGATCGCGAGCGCGCTGCGTGCTCACGTGCGCGCGGTCGAGGCCGGTCTCGGCGAACTGCCGGAGCCGGGGTCGGGCACTGTCGAGCGGAATCTGCGCGCTCACCTCGCCTACGGCATGGCGATGCATGCCGCGATACTGCCCGCCTTCGCCGGGCTCATCGACCGGCCTTCCGTTCTGTCCCGGTTCGCCGAGCGACAGCAACACGACGGGGAACCTCCGTGGAAGGACCGGCTGCTCGGCTACCTGCGTGCCGAACGCGACCTCGGCAGGCTCGCCGCGCACGCCGACGTCGACGCGGCAGCGGCGATGATCGTCGGTGTGTGCCACGAGAGCGTACTGTCCACAGTGTTCCCTTCGGTACCGGGAAACAGTGTGTCGAAAAGGAAAAGCGCACTCGACGGTGTCGTCCCGGTGGTACTCGACGGCATCAGGGGTGAACGATAGCGATGCCGGAACGGCGGTCACGCATGCCGGAATCCGGTCTCACCTTGCGGCCGGTCGACCTCGCCAGACTGGCCGGAGTCTCGACCCAGCAGATCCGCAACTACGTCGAAGCCGGTGTGCTGCCCGCCGCGCCGAGGAGTCCTTCGGGCTACCGCGAATTCGGCGAAGCGCACCGGCGCGCGCTGCTGACCTTCCGCGAACTGGGACCCGCCTACGGCTGGGACACCGCGCGCACGGTGATGCGCCGCGTGCACGAGGGCGACCGGGCCTCGGCGCTCGCGGAACTCGACGCGGCGCACGCGGCGGTCCACGAGCAACGGCTGACGCTGGCGACGACCGGCAAGGCCTTGGAGGCGGTGGCGGGTGAGTCACCGGACGACGATGCCGTGCCCCGCGCGGGAGTCTCCATCGGCAAGGCCGCCGCGACGCTGGGCGTCCGCACATCCGCGCTGCGGGTATGGGAAGCCGAAGGCCTGTTGTCACCGGCGCGCACGGCGGGCACGAAATACCGGCGCTTCGGCTCAGCCGACCTTCGCGACGCCCGCATGATCAGAATGCTCAGACAGGGCCACTACCCGCTGGCCCGGATCAAGCCGGTGCTCGACGGCCTCCGTGCCACGGGAAGCAGCGAGGCGCTGCGGGCCGCGATCGCGCAGCGCCGCACCGAACTGGCGGCGCGATCGGCGGCCATGCTCGCCGCCTCCTGCGCGTTGCACCACTACCTGACGGGGCACGATCCGCTTCCGCGCGAGTGATCATGCGGTTTTGCGGTCGTGCCGCTGCCTCGGAATCAGCGTCGGATTGACGTTGGCCAGAACCGCGTCGCGGTCGAGTACGACCTTGCCGATGTCGTCCCTGCTCGGCAGCTCGAACATCAGCGTCAGCAGCACTTCCTCCAGCACCGCCCTCGTCGCCCTCGCGCCCGTTCCTCTCAGCAACGCCTGTTCGGCGACCGCGGCGATCGCACCCTCGGTGAACTCCAGTTCGACGCCGTCGATCTCGAACAGCTTCCGGTATTGCTTGATGAGCGCGTTGCGCGGTTCGGTCAGCACCCTTACGAGGGTGTCCGTGTCCAGTGCCCGAACCGTCGACACCACGGGAAGCCGTCCGATCAGCTCGGGAATCATCCCGAACTTGCGCAGGTCCTCGGGAGTCACGTCGGCCGGACCGTCACCGTCGGCCCCCACCGCGCGCAACTCGGAGCCGAACCCGATGCCTCTGCCACCCGCGCGCTGCTCCACGATGCCGTCAAGGCCCGCGAAAGCGCCGCCGACGATGAACAGGATGTTGTGTGTCGAGACCTGGAACGTTTCCTGGTGCGGATGCTTGCGGCCGCCCTGCGGAGCCACCTGCGCGGTGGCGCCCTCCAGGATCTTGAGCAGCGCCTGCTGGACGCCCTCGCCGGAGACATCGCGCGTGAGCGACGGGTTCTCGCTCTTCCTGCCGATCTTGTCGATCTCGTCGATGTAGATGATGCCGGCCTCTGCCCGTTCGAGGTCGTAGTCGGCGGCCTGGACGAGCTTGAGCAGAATGCTCTCGACGTCCTCGCCGACGTAGCCGGATTCGGTCAGCGTCGTGGCGTCGACCAGCACGAACGGCACATCGATGATCCTGGCGAGGGTCTGTGCGAGGTAGGTCTTGCCACTGCCCGTCGGGCCGATCAGCAGCACGTTGGACTTGCCGAGCTCGACCGGTTCCTCCTGAGCCGCGTGCCGCCCCTGCTCCTCCGACGTGCTCAGGCGTACCCGCTTGTAGTGGTTGTAGACCGCGACGGACAGTGCCCGCTTGGCCTGCTCCTGGCCGACGACGTAGTCGTCGAGCGCCGTGAAAATCTGGCGTGGCGTGGGAAGCTCGGCCGATTCGTCGAACACTCCGGCCGCGGAGGGTTCGCCGAGCTCCTCGTTGAGCAGTTCCGTGCACAACTCGACGCATTCGTCGCAGATGTGCACCGCGAGCGGACCCGCGATGAGCTTCCGTACCTGTCGCTGATTCTTCCCGCAGAAGGAACAGGTCAGCGGACTCTCGCCGTCGGACACCGATGCCACTCGGAAACGTCTCCTCAACGGTCGCACGGGTCGGCGTTGCTGGTGGCAGTGCCGACTCACCATTCACATGTCCAGCCCAGATGGTGATGCCATCGAGACTACTGCGGGCTCGCAACACCCACCATGCCCTGCGACCGGGTGACCGGCCGCGTACCGCGTCCCGATGCGGTACTCCCCCATTCAAGACGGCGTGGCAACCCGCGACCCTACGCCTCGCCCGCGAACCAGGCCACGTGCCTCGCTGCCGTGTGCCGAGATCCGCACTCAGGACTGCGAGATGCGCGTTCAGGGCCACGGCGCACACGCAAGCCGCGGCGGCAGCAGCCCCCACGCGAGCCACGCCGCCGCGAGCGGTGACAGCCCGGTTCGCCTACTCACGGTGACTGAATTCGGGCAAGCGCGAACGGATCTCACCGAGGGTCGATGTTCGCTCGTGGAAGGCCGGCGTGCCGTTCGCGGATTCCGGCGTCAGCGGGGTCTCGGCAGGCCCGACGCCGATCTCGGCGACCTGAGCGCGGATCTCACAAGCACGGGCGCGGATCTCGGCGGCCCGAACGCGGATCTCGACGACCGGAGTGCAGAACTCGGCGCCCTGAGCGGGGGACTCGCGCGCCGGTCCCGGGGCCGCGCCGGGCCCGCCGGGCCCGCCGGGCAGGCGCCTGCCCGGCAGAGGGACCGGCGTTCAGGCGGCCAGCAGGTCGGTCAGCAGCTTGGCGACCTGCTCGGTCTCCACCAGGAAACCGTCGTGACCGGAGGCCGACGCGATCACCCGCGCCTCGGCACCCCTGATCCCCTCCGCCAGCGCGCGTTGCTGCGCGAGCGGATACAGGCGGTCCGTGTCCACGCCACCGACGAGCGTCGTCGCGGTGACCCTGCGCAGGGCCTCGTCCACACCGCCCCTGCCCGTTCCGGCGTCGAACAGGTTCATCGCCTCGGCGAGCCGCACGTAGCTGCCCGCGTCGAACCTGCGCACCAGCTTCGCCGCATGGTGGTCCACATAGGACTCCACGGCGAACCTGCCGCCCTCGGCGGGATCCTCACCGGGTTGCGGTTTTCTGCCGAACCTCGCCGCCAGCTCCGGTTCACTGCGATAGGTCAGGTGCGCGATACGGCGCGCGATGCCAAGGCCCCTGTGCGGCCCGTCACCCGGCCGCGCGAGGTAGTAGTCGCCACCCCGCCAGCCGGGGTCGGAGGTGATCGCCGCGATCTGGGTCGCGGTCCAGGCGATCTGGTCGGCGCTGGATTGCGCCGCCGCCGCGAGCACCGCGAGCCGCCGCACCCGCTCCGGCTCCCTGACCGCCCATTCCAGGGCACGCATGCCGCCCATCGAACCGCCGACGACCAGCGCCCACTCCCCGATGCCGAGGTGGTCGGCAAGCCCGGTCTCCGCCGCCACCTGGTCGCCGATGGTCAGCCTCGGGAACCCGCTTCCCCACGGCAGACCACCGGGACCGGTCGACGAGGGACCGGTACTGCCCTGGCAGCCGCCGAGCACGTTGGGCGCAACGATGAACCACCGCTCGGGGTCGAGCACCTTGCCGCTGCCCACAATGCCGTCCCACCACCCGGGGCTGGGGTGACCGGGGCCGGCGGGCCCCGCGACGTGACTGTCACCGGTGAGCGCGTGCAGCACGAGCACGGCGTTCGAACCGTCGGCGGCCAGCCGGCCCCAGGTCTCGTAGGCGATGCGGTAGCCGGGCAGCACACCGCCGCGCTCAAGATCGAGCGGCTCGGCGGGGCGGAACCAGCTCCGCCGTCCCACCGGGTCCCCTTCCCGCCAGGCTCCGCTGACCGGAAGGGGACCATCGGGGGATTCGGTCACAGCGCGTCCTTCGCCGCCCTGAATCCCGCCTCCAGATCGGCTTTCAGGTCCTCGATGCCCTCAAGGCCCACGGAGAGGCGGACAAGCCCCGGCGTAACCCCGCTGCGGGCCTGTTCGTCGGCGGTCAGCTGTGAATGCGTCGTGCTGGCCGGGTGCACGATGAGGCTGCGCACGTCGCCGATGTTGACGAGCTGGCTGAACAACGACGTGCCGTCGACGAAGGCCCTGCCCGCTTCGACCCCGCCACGCAGTTCGAACGACACGACGGCGCCCGCACCGCGAGGCAGGTAGCGGTTCGCCGCCGCGTGCCACGGGCTCGACGGCAGACCCGCATAGGAAACCGACTCGACCTCGTCCCGCGCCTCAAGCCATTCGGCGAGGGCCGTGGCGTTGGCCACGTGCCGCTCCAGACGCAGGGACAGCGTTTCGATCCCCTGCAGCACGAGGAAGCTCGTCAGTGGCGCGATGGCGGCGCCGGTGTCGCGCAGGAGCTGCACCCGCAGCTTCGCCGCGTACGCACCGGGGCCGAGCGCGGGCCAGTACTGGAGGCCGTTGTAGCTGGGGTCCGGTTCGGTGAAGCCGGGGAACCGCTCGGCGTGTGCGCCGAAGTCGAAGGTTCCGCCGTCGACGACGACGCCGGCCACAGCCGTTCCGTGCCCCCCGAGGTACTTGGTCGCCGAGTGCACGACGATGTCGGCGCCGTGGTCGATGGGGCGCAGCAGGTAGGGCGTCGGCACCGTGTTGTCGACCACGAGCGGCAGGCCCGTCTCGTGCGCGAGCGCGGCGACGGCCTCGATGTCGAGCACGTTGGCCCTCGGGTTGCCGAGGGTCTCGGCGAAGAACAACTTCGTGTTGGGCCGTGCGGCGGCCCGCCACGCGTCGAGGTCGTCGGGATCATCCACAAACGACACCTCGACGCCGAGCTTCGGCAACGTGTAGTTGAAGAGGTTGTACGTACCGCCGTACAGCGAAGCGCTGGACACGAGGTGGTCGCCCGCGCTCGCGAGGTTCAGGATGGCGGCGGTCACGGCGGCCTGCCCCGAGGCGAAGGCAACCGCGGCGACCCCGCCTTCCAGCGCGGCGATCCGCTGTTCCAGCACGTCCTGTGTCGGGTTGTTGATGCGCGTGTAGATGTTGCCCGGCTCGGCGAGACTGAACAGGTCCGCACCGTGCTTTGTGTCCCTGAACACATAGGACGTTGTCTGGTAGATCGGTGTCGCCCTGGCTCCCGTCGCGGGATCGGGTGCGGCACCCGCGTGGATCTGCTGGGTCTCGAATGACCAGCCTGCTGGTGTTTCCGTCATCTGGATCCCCACCTCGTTTCGGTTCCTGTGATCGGCAAGACCACGGTACGTGTTCAGTTAACGGCCCTTCCGCAAGCCTTCGCATCTCGTCCCAGCCAACGGAACATGCCCCGTTTTCGTGCCGACAGAAAGAAATTGTGCCGACTAGCACACCGGATCGCCTGTCGGCAAACGGCTCCGCCGCGTGGCTCAGCACGTGGAACACGGTTTGCCGGCGCGCGAATTCCCAGCAGGGTGGCTCACGAACCCGCGCACGCGTGTCGATCCACGCCGGGCGCAGCACACAGGAAAGGCACCCAGGAACCGTCATGGCAGAGCAGAACACGAGCGAGCAGCAGACCGCACTCCCGGAACGCCCCGGCAGAAAGAAGGGTGTGCTGATCGGTGTCGCCGTCGTCGCCGTCATCGCACTCGTCGCAGTCGTCCTCCTCGTGACAACGAACAACGACGACAGCGCCGCTTCCGGCGGCAACGTGACCGTCCGCATCGGAACGACGGAGGCGAGCAGCGAGTACTGGACGGTACTCAAGGAGGTCGCCGCCGAAGAGGGCATCACCATCGAGGCGGTCAACTTCAGCGACTACAACCAGGCCAACCCCGCGCTCTCGCAGGGGCAGATCGATCTGAATCTATTCCAGCATCTGCTCTTTCTCGCCAACTACAACACCGCCAGCGACGACACCCTGACGCCGATCGCCTCGACCTACATCGTCCCGCTTTCGCTGTACTCCAGGGAACACACCTCGGTCGAGGACATTCCCGACGGCGGCACGATCGCGATCCCCAACGATCCGACCAACCAGGCGCGGGCCCTGCTGGTGCTGCAGGAGGCGGGCCTGCTGAAGCTCCGCGGCGGCGGCAACGTGTTGTCGACACCCGCGGAGATCGACGCCGGGGCGTCCAAGGTGACGGTGACCGCGGTGGACGCGGCGCAGACCGTCGCCGCGCTGCCGTCGGTCGATGCCTCCATCGTGAACAACAACTACGCCACCGACGGTGGTCTCGACCCCTCCAAGGCGCTGTTCTCCGACGACCCGGGCAGCGCGGCCGCCGAGCCCTACATCAACGTGATCGTCGCCAGGGCACAGGACAAGGACAACCCCACCTACGCGAAGGTCGCCGAGCTGTACCGCGACCCCAGAGTCACCGAGAAGGTGCAGGCCGAGTCGGGCGGCACGTCGGTCCTGGTCGACCGCCCCGCCGCGGAACTGGAGCAGATCCTCTCCTCGCTGGGCGACACCGTGCGAACGGCGGGCCAGTGAGCGACGGCTCCACGCTCATCGAGTTCCGCGACGTCGGCAAGACGTTCCGGTCCGGCAGCGGGAAGGACGTCGTCGCGCTGGACGGCGTCGACCTGACGGTCGAGGCGGGCGAGGTGTTCGCCATCATCGGCTACTCCGGTGCCGGCAAGAGCACGCTCGTCAGGTTGATCAACGCGCTGGAGCCGGTGACCTCGGGATCCGTCCTCGTCGACGGTGTCGATCTGACCACCCTCAGTGAGCGCAAGCTCCGGCGGGTGCGCCTCGGTATCGGCATGATCTTCCAGCAGTTCAACCTGCTCAAGTCACGCACGGTGTTCGGCAATGTCGCCTATCCGCTCAAGATCGCGGGCTGGGACAAGGCGGCAAGGGAACGCAGGGTGGCCGAGCTGCTGAATTTCGTCGGCATCAGCGACAAGGCGTGGCACTACCCCTCGCAACTGTCCGGTGGCCAGCAGCAGCGCGTCGGCATCGCCAGGGCGCTGGCGACGAATCCGAAGATCCTGCTCGCCGACGAGTCGACGAGCGCCCTCGATCCCGAGACGACCGGTGAGGTACTGCGCCTGCTCAAGCGGGTCAACGCCGAACTGGGTGTCACCATCGTCGTCATCACCCACGAGATGGAGGTGGTCAGGGAGATCGCCGACCGAGTCGCGGTGCTCGACGCGGGCAAGGTCGTCGAACACGGGCCGGTCGCCGAGGTGTTCACGAATCCGAAGCAGGACACGACGCGCCGGTTCGTGGAAACCGTGCTGCGGGACCAGCCGAGCGGGGACAACCTCGCGAGGATCAGGTCCCGGCACAGCGGGCGGCTGGTGACCACACGTGTTGGCGACGACCGCGCCATCGGCTCCGTGCTGTCGGGTGCGCTCGGCAAGCACGGCGTCCGGTTCGAGATCGTCTACGGCGGGATCAGTGAACTCGGCGGAAGATCGGTGGGCGGGCTCACACTCGAACTCATCGGCGAGGAGGCCGCCGTCGACGCGCTCGTCGCGGAACTGAGGGAGGCCACCGAGGTCGAGGAGCTGACGGTATGAGCTTCGACTGGGACAACCTCGGCCCCGTGCTGCTGACCGCGATCGGACAGACACTGTGGATGGTCGTGGCCACGCTGCTGATCGGCGGTTTCCTCGGCCTCGTGCTGGGCATCCTGCTCTACGCGACGCGGCGCGGCGGGATTCTGGCGAACCGGTTCGTCTTCACCGTGCTCAACGTGCTCGTGAACATCATCAGGCCGATTCCGTTCATCATCTTCATCACCGCGATCGGCCCGCTCACGATCAGTGTCGTCGGCACCCAGCTCGGCACGACCGCGGCGACGTTCGCGCTGATCGTGGCGGCGACGTTCGGCATCTCCCGCATCGTCGAGCAGAACCTGGTGACCATCGACCCCGGCGTCATCGAGGCGGCGCGCGCGATGGGCGCCTCTCCCCTGCGCATCATCGTCACGCTGCTCGTTCCCGAGGCGCTGGCCCCGCTGATCCTCGGGTACACCTTCGTCTTCGTTGCGGTGGTGGACATGACCGCTGTCGCGGGGGCCGTCGGCGGCGGCGGGCTCGGCGACTTCGCGATCGCCTACGGCTACCAGCGGTTCGACTGGACGGTCACCGCGATCGCCGTCGCCATCATCATCGTGCTGGTCCAGGCCGCGCAGTTCGCCGGAAACTGGTTGGCACGCAAGGCCCTCCGCCAATGACAAAGGAATGACAACGAGATGACACCCGGCCGCTCGCCCTCCTTCTCCTGTCTGGGGGCGAGTGGCCAGGTATCACCCACGATAGGTATCTCGGCCACACAAATCCCCGGCGCGGTGGTAGCTTCCGTTGAAGGACAGGGGTTTTCCGGCCCCGGTGTCTCGGACGGCGATCGCGGGGCGAGCGAGCGCCGTCGAGGGGAGGAGTTGTGGCAAACCACGGTCCACATGCGCATCATCGCCATCGTCGACATGATCGCCAGGTCGGCGTCGGCGACAGGGTCACCTTCGTAGCGGGACGGCATTCGGGATGGAGTCGCGTCTGCAGGCGCGGCTCGGTCACCGCGCAACCGGTCTTCGACAAGGACACCACCACGTGGTGGGTTCCGGTTCAGCCCGACGACACCGGGACGGCACCCGAACCGCACTGGGTTCCCCGAGAGCAGATCGTCGACGTCGCCTCGCCATGCTGAGCAGCTGAGCACGCGGTCCCAAGCCCGCGTGCCTCGCGCACACACCGTGGTTCGTTCGTCGCGCAGGGTGCGCCCGCTCCCGTGGCCCGTTTCGCCCGATTCGCCGCCGCGTAGAGTGGCCGTCCTGCACGGCGCTCATCGATGAGGGAAAACGCTGCGACCAGGCGGCAGGGCCCTCTATCCTGGGCGCACTTCGATCCAGGGGAGGCTGACAGTGGGCACAGGAGCCATCGTGACGATCGTCATCGTGGCTGTGGTGGTCGTGGTTCTCGTCATTCTGACGATCACGAGCTACAACGGGCTGGTGAGGTTGCGCAACGCCTACAAGAACGCGTTCGCGCAGATCGACGTCCAGCTCACGCGGCGGCACGATCTGATCCCGAACCTGGTGGAAACGGCCAAGGGCTACATCCAGCACGAGCGGCAGACACTCGAAGCCGTCATCGCCGCCCGCGGCGGCGCGGTGTCGGCACAGGACGCGGCGAGGCAGAACCCGGGCGACCCCGGAGCGATGCAGAACCTTTCCGGCGCCGAGAACATGCTCACCCAGACACTGGGCAGGCTGTTCGCGTTGTCGGAGGCCTACCCGGACCTCAAGGCCAACCAGAACATGATGCAGCTCTCCGAGGAACTGACCTCAACGGAGAACAGGGTCGCGTTCGCCCGCCAGGGATTCAACGACTCCGTCATGGTCTACAACAACAAGCGCGAGGTCTTCCCCAGCAACATCATCGCGGGCATGTTCAGCTTCCGGCCCGCCGCGCTGCTGGAAGTGGATTCACCGGAGACCCGTGAGGTGCCGCGGATCTCGTTCTGACAACGCATCCGACAGCAATGAACTTCTTCGAACGGCAGGCAGAGGTCCGCAAGGCATCAGCGAGGCTGGTGTGGTTGTTCGTCTTCGCGGTCATCGGCATCGTCGCGGTCGTCGACTTCGCGGTGTGGTGGGCCATGGGATTTCCCGGCTTCGAGACCGCGGTCGGTCCACTCGCGATCGTCACCGTGCTCACGATGCTGATGATCGGCCTCACGTCCTGGATCAGGACGCTGATGCTGCGCAAGGGCGGTGGCGGCAAAGTCGCCACGAGCCTCGGCGGGGTCGCGGTTCCCGAGGACACCGCCGATCCCGGCCTTCGCCGGTACCGCAACGTGGTCGAGGAGATCGCGATCGCCTCCGGTATGCCGGTTCCCGAGCTGTACCTGCTGCCTCACGAGCCGGGCATCAACGCGTTCGCCGCGGGCTGGGCTCCGGGCAACGCCGCCATCGCGGTCACGCAGGGTGCGCTGGACCGGCTCAACCGCGACGAGTTGCAGGGCGTCATCGCCCACGAGTTCAGCCACGTCGTCAACGGCGACATGCGCCTCAACATCCGGCTCATCGGCGTGCTCGCCGGAATCGTCGGGCTCGCGGTCGTCGGCAGGGTACTTCTCAGCGGCGGCGGCTCGGGCAACAGGAAGAACAACAACGCGGGGCCGCTGATCATCGTGGCGCTGGCGGCCATTGTCGCCGGATACGTCGGGGTCGTTTTCGGCAGGCTCATCAAGGCCGCGGTGTCACGGCAGCGCGAATATCTCGCAGACGCCTCCGCGGTGCAGTTCACGCGCCAGACCGACGGCATCGCGGGCGCGCTCAAGAAGATCGGCGGCCTGCGGGCCGGTTCGACCCTGCGCGCGGGCAAGGCCGAAGACGTCAGCCACATGCTTTTCGGCGAGGGCAAGAAGTTCTCCTCGATGTTCGCGACGCACCCCCCGCTGGCAAAGCGCATCCGGTTGCTCGATCCCACGTTCGATCCGGCCGAGCTGGAACAGCTCAGCCAGCGCTGGGCGGCCGCCCCGCCATCAGGCCCGCACGAGGACCAGGCACGCGGCCTCGCCCCTGTCCCCCAGCAGTATCCACAGTCACCACAGGCGCCACAGCCGCCTCAGCCGGCCGGTCGGCCGCGGGCCATGGTGCAGGCCCAGCCTCACGCGGTCGTCGCCAATGTCGGTGACCCCGGAGCCGGTTCGTTCGCGCACGCGGGAACCATCCTGCGTGACATTCCCGAGGAACTCCTCATCAGGGCCCGGCGAGCCGACACCGTGGTGCCGCTGGTGTTCGGGCTGCTCATCTCCGCCGACAGCGACACGCGGATCCGGCAGTACCACATGCTCGCCGCCCGGCACGGGCGGTGGATCGCCGACGCCGCGTGGAACGAGGGCAGCGCACTCACCGCTCTGGACGCCGCGCTTCGCCTTCCGTTGTCCGAGATCGCCTTTCCCGCCCTGCGCCACCGCACGAGCGAGGAGCTGGCCGCGATCGGCGCCAGCATCACCGAGCTGGTCAAGGCCGACGGCACCACGAGCGTCTTCGAGTACTGCCTTTCGACGCTGCTTCATCGTGATCTGCACGAGGCGATCCACCACAACCCGCCGTGGCGGGCGCGGCACACCAGCCTGCGGGCGAGCCACGGCGCCGTGGCGACGTTGTTCGCGGTGCTGGCAAGGGTCGGTCACCCGGACCCCGGCGCGGCGGAAGCCGCCTTCCACACGGGACTGGCGACGACGCTGCCAGGCGTGCGACTGCCCTATCTCCCGCCGCCGCAGGGCCCGTTCGCTCTTGGCGCGGTGTGGCCGGTTCTCGACGGCCTTTCCGGCGCCGAGAAGGCCAAGCTCATCGAGGGTGTCGTCGCGGTGATCGGCAGCGACAACGCGATGACGGTGGAAGAGAGTGAGCTGCTGCGGACCGTGTGCGCGGTCCTGCATTGCCCGCTACCGCCATTGGTGGGTTCGCAGACACCAGCGCCGCGTTCCGGCTGAGGTTCCCGTGGTGTCCACATGGGACACCACGGGCCTCGGTCACTACCGGGAACGGGCCGGCCCAGGCGCACGCGCACCGGCCAGCGCCGCGGCGTGCCCCGCGCCCAGCCCTTCGGCGACGGCCACGATCCGGCCGTCCGACACGCGGATCGCGGTCTCGCTCGCGTCGCTCACCGCGGTCACCCCGGCCGCCGCGGCAAGAGCGCCCTTCTCGTCGCACACCACCTGCACCTCGGGGATGGCTCGCGCGGGAAACGCCTGCCTGAGCCTGCCACGCACCTCGGCGAGCATGAGCCGCACCAGCGGTACCAGCTCGCCGGGATTTCCGGTGACGACGACCGCGGTGACCCGGCAGCCCTCCGGTGCGGCTCTCACCGCGTCTTCGACCGCGGAGAGCCGGTGCGGCCCGAGCACGGTCACCACGCCGTCGCCGGTGAGTACGGCCGGCTCGTCGCGGAGGAGATCGACGGCGGGAGCAGGCTCCCATGGCAGCGAGCAGCGCCGGGATTTCGGCACGATCGGCGGTCCCTGCCAGCTGTCGGCGAGGTCGAGCCCGGCCAGTTTCTCGCAGGCCGCCACAACATTGAACGGCTCGACGAAACCGGGGGCGGCCGAGGCCAGCTCACTCGCGCCGTGCAGCGTGGTGAGTGCCACCTCCGCCGTCCGCACCAGTCGCCGTCCTCCAGGATCCGGTTCCAGCGCTTCCAGCGCGAGTCCGATCAGGATCGCGTCGAGCCGCAGAAGTTGCGTGAACGAGCGGCGGATGTCGTCGCCGGCGACGATCTCCGGCACCAGCTCCGCACCGAGGCTCGCGGCACCGAAGCGATCGTCGGTGGCGAGCGGGAATCGCGCGACCCACGCCCTGGCCAGCGCGGCGAGGGCTCCCGCGCGATCGTGTCCGGGCTCGCCTTCCGCGTCGGCCAGGCGTTCGGCTTCGTCGGCGAGCACGGCGAAGTAGAGCGCGCGCTTGCCGGGAAAGTTGGAGTAGACCGCTCCCCTGGTCAGCTCCGCCCGTTCGGCAATGGCGTCGATCTTGGCTTCGCGAAAGCCTCGTTCGGCGAATTCGGCGCGAGCCGAGGCCAGTACCTTGGCCCGGTTGCGTTCCTGCGTTTCCGCCCTGCTGAGCCGGACCATCGCTTGCCAACACCCCGAGTCGTCGCTCTCACGGAAACCGCCATCCGGATGTTATCACCATCTGAACAGTTCCGGCTTCCGCGGTCCCCCGTCGCACGGGCACCCTGCCGATACTCTGCTCCGATCATGATCTTGTGATCGGAGGGCAAGGTGAAGACGGCGTGCTGAGCGGACTCGGGATCGACGACATCGCCGAGCGGGTGTACCGGTCGCTGCTGGAGTGTCCCTCGGTCCCGCCCGGTGACCTCGCGCGGACGCTCGGCGTGACCGAACCGCGGATCGGTGAGGCGCTCACGCTGCTCGGCGAGCTCGGATTGGTCAGAAAGGGCACCGGAAACCGGCCCGTCCACCCCGCCATCGCGCTGACCCCACTCGTGTCGAAGGCCCGGGCCGCGCTGGTCGCCGAGCGGCACAAAGTCGAACTGGCCGAGGCGGGCATCGCCGAGCTGGCGACCCTCGTGCCGCCGCCGGGCTCCGGCGACACCGAGGACACCGCGGGCATCACGGTCAACAGGGGGACAGCCGCGGCGTGGGCATGCCTGGAGCACGTGGTCGCCACCGCCCGCTCCGAGGTGCGCGTCCTCGCCGCCTCGGGACCCGCGCCCGGCGTCGACGATCCCGACGATTACGCCGCGATCCTGGATCTCGCGGTCCGGCTCGCCTCCCGCGGGGTCGATCTGCGACTGATCCTGCTCGACAGCGTCAGGCTGGTTCCGCGAATCGTCGAAGGCGCTCACCGCATGCTCACCGAGGGAGTGCGGCTCCGGACCATCGCCACGCTTCCGGCCTGGCTGTTCCTCGTCGACGACGAATACGTGGTGACCGCGCTCGACCCCGCCGACGGGACGCGAGGCAGCGTCACCCAGCGGACGCGGGGGGCCGTGGCGCTCGCGTCGGAGTTGTTCGCCAGGACGTGGCGGGAGGCGACCCCGTTCGGCGAAGCATCCCCTTCCGGTATCGAACTCTCCGGCGCGCAACGGCGACTGCTCGCGATGATCGTCAACGGCAGCAAGGACGACACGATCGCCCGGCAGTTCAGCGTCTCCACTCGCACGGTGCGCAGGATGATCACGGAACTCTACGACGTGGCAGGCGTTTCCGGTCGCATCCCGCTCGCCTTTCGCGCGGCACAACGAGGCTGGCTGTCCGAGTCCGAACTCGACCGGCTCTGAGCGGCGCTGGCCACTCGTTGCCATGGCAGCGAGTGGCCAGCGCCCGGCGGTCGTCACAGCGGTCGCACGCCCGTAGGGTTCCCCGCACTGGAGGAAACCTGCCGGAAGGGTTCACTGTGGACACTCGAAGGACCGGTGCCGCGCAACGAAAAGCCTCATGGTGGCTGCCGATCACGGGCGTGCTTGCCGCAGTCGTCGCGGCCGTTGTCGTTCTCGTCGTGTTGTTCACCGGGACCGGTGACGACGAGGAACCGGCAGGGCAGATTGCGCTGACACCCCGATACGAGCCCGGAATCGCGGTGCCCGCCGCGGCGGCCGATACGGCGACCACCCTGGTGACCGGCGATCCCGGCGCACAACGCGCGGTCCTCACCCCGGAACTGGCCGAGCTGTTGCCGGAGGGACGGCTGTTCCCGGGGAACGCGCGCCTGGTCCTGCATGACGGGAGCTGGCACGAGGGCAACGGATACGCCAACGCGATGGGCACCGTGTCGGTACGAGGACAACCGGACCGCACGGTGCTCTTCGCCTTCGCACAGCGGGACGGCGAATGGCGGATCACCCTCGCGGAGGTGGTCTCGTGAAGGCCCGGAAACTCGGCGGGGTCCTCGCGGCCACGCTCACGCTCGCGGCGCTGGTACTCGCGACCGGAACCGCTACTCCGGCGCACGCGGACACCGTGGAGTGCGCCACCCGCTCGCTGAAGCCGGTTGTGGAGAGACAACCCGTGGAAGACACGGTGCCGGTGATCTTCGTGCACGGCATCAACGCCGACGCCACAACGTGGGACTCCCCCGAAGGCAACACCTTTCCCCGGCAGATGGCACGGGAAGAGGGCGTCACCGCGTGGACCTTCGACTACGGCTTCGCGAACCCGGAGTGGGTGACCGATCCCCGCATCGGTCCCGCGCTCGGAACCGCCATCGACTGCCTGGCCGAGGCGAGCGGGCACCAGGTCGTTCTCGTCGACCATTCGATGGGCGGCCTCGCCACCCAGGTCGCCGTCAACGAGCGGGCCGCCGGTGGCGGGCGGGTGTGGCAGCGCGTCGCGGAGGTGATCACGATCGCCACGCCCTACCGCGGCTCGCTGACACTGAGCGCCGCTCAACTCGGCACCCATCTTGTGCCCAGCCCGAAAGCCCGCGTCGTCATGGAGGCGCTGCTCGGGACCTGCACCGGAATCACCAAGGTGTCCGACTCGAATCCGTGCGACATCGCATCGGTGCTTCGCGGCCCGCAGGGAACGGCGCTCATGTACGACTCGCCGCAGATCGCCGAACTTCCCGCATGGCCGCCGGAGCTGCCCGTCAGGGTCTTCGCGGGTGACATCGGCGTGCGGCTCGGTGTGTGGCGCACCGACTCCGAGCCGGTACGCATCGGCGACCTCGCGGTGAGCCTCGACTCGGCCACCGCGCACCACACCGTCGGCAAGCCGCGCGTTCTCAGCTGTGAAGCCACACTGCTGCAGAGAGTGAAGGTGGGCTTCTTCCGCGTGCCCACGCCGTCGAAGAGCCTGCTCACCAGCCCATGCAACCATTTCAACATCAAGACCCATCAGCCCGTGATCAACGAGATCATCGACAGGGTCGCCGAAATCCGGGCGGAACAACAAGACGCCGAGGGAAGACTCGGCTACGCCACGGCCGACGGCATCAGGGTGTGGGACGCGCGCTCGGGCACCAGCCACACCATCGCGCAACTACCGGACGGCCACACGGCGGGGGCGCTCGCCTGGTCCGGCGACGGCTCGGCCATCGCATGGACGACGCGGTCGGAGAAGACCGGACGCACCGGCCGGGTCTACCGCGCCGATGCCGGCACCGCGACGCGCGGAGCATCGGTCCGGTCGTGGCCGTGCGAGAGTTGCGGGTCCGTCGCCTTCCAGGGCGAGCTGCTGATCTCCGTGCCCGAGGACAGCACCGAGCCAGTGCTACGCGGGTTTCCCGCCGACGGATCGCCGCCACGCGACCTTCCGGTGACCGGACTGCCACCGCAAGACCCCGAGTTGTGCGAGTACAGCTGGTGTGGCGTCAGACTGGTCGGCGGAACGGGTAGCGCCGACGGCATCATGCTCGCGCACAGCTCGACCGGTGGCGGCAACTTCGGGGGCGCCGACCGGCTCGTCCGGGTCGGCGATGACGGTACGGTGCGGGCAGCCTACGACGTCGTCGGCATCTATGCCCCCACGGATCTGGTGTTCAGCCCCGACCGCGGCACGGCTGCCTATACGGCCTTCCAGCACCTCAGCGCGTGTGAGGAATCGACGAGCGTCGTCCTGCTCGATCTCGCGACCGGCGCGGTGACCACACCGGAACTACCCGGCGCTCCCGACGGCACCTGGGTGGTGTCGATTTGGTTCGACGCCATGGGCACGGCCTTCGCGGCGTTCGCTGCGATGCCTTCCTGCGCGGGCGAACCCGCGTGGGAGGGCATCCGGGTGTTCCGTCTCGGCGAGAACGGGAACTGGAAGGTCACCGACAGCGGGCCGGCGGAGGCCGCCGGGGAGCCGATCGCGATCGCCCAGCACGCCGAAGGCAGCGCGGTGCTGAGCGGGACCCGGCCCGAACCGTTCCAAGTGGCCGGGCCGGGCACACTGACCGTCTCCCGCGACGGAGAACAGGCCACGGTCGCGGAGGGCGTCACCCACTTCGCCTGGAGCCCGTCCTCGGCGGGCCGGTAAGCCGGTTCGGGCAAATCGCCGCGAAGCCGGCGCCTGCGATGGCATTCTCGGCGGGGACGGAAATCCTCAGCGGCAAGGGATGGTCCAGGATGGCAGAGCTTCATGTCAGCGACGAGTTCGGTCCTCTCCTCACGCGGCTCCGCGACATCGATCCCCTGCTACGCGCAAACGCCGCGAAAGGCGAGGAACTGGGCAGGCTGACCGACGAGGCGATCGCCGCGCTCACCGGGACCGGCGCGTTCGGAATCGGCATCCCCCGGGAACTCGGGGGCTACGAGTTCTCGCCACGCCAGGCGATCGAGACCATCGCCGCGGTCTCCTACGCTGACGCCTCCGCCGGCTGGACGTTCATGGCGTTGCAGATGATCACCGGCACCACGGCCGCCTACCTCCCTGCGGAGGGCGCCGCGTCGTTGTTTCCGGCCGGCGACGACCACGCGCTCATC
This sequence comes from Saccharomonospora sp. NPDC006951, assembly GCA_040635515.1. GTDB lineage: Bacteria > Actinomycetota > Actinomycetes > Mycobacteriales > Pseudonocardiaceae > Prauserella_A. Next base: position 1,208,953 of record JBEYHY010000001.1, read on the forward strand.
GCCGGGCAGGGCACCAAGCTGGGTACCGCGGTGAGAGTCGAGGGCGGCTACCGGATCACCGGTCACTGGCACTTCGCGTCCGGTATCGCCCACGCGAGCCACATCCACACCGCCGCACTGTGCGAGGAAACCGGCGCCGCGCTGGTGTTCACGCTCCCCAAAGAACAGGCCGAACTCGTCGACAACTGGAACGTCATGGGCCTGAAAGCCACGAGCAGCATCGACTACGTGTGCTCGGACGTCTTCGTACCGGACAGCCATGTCTACGAGATCGCGACCACCGACGCCAAGCAGGGTGGTGCGCTCTACCGCATGGGTCTTGCCAACATGTCGGGTATCTGTCATACCGGCTGGGCACTCGGCGTGGGCCGCAGGATGCTCGACGAACTGAAACTGCTGGCAGCCGGCAAGACCGGCACGCCGAACGCCGCCGTCGACACGCAGCAGTTCTACGCCGAGTACGCGCGAGCGGAAAGCACCCTGCGATCGGCGAAGGCGTGGGCGATGGAGGTGTGGGAGGGCAACGAGCGGACCCTCGACGAGGGCGCGTTGCTGAGCACGGAACAGGAAACGCTCACCAGGCTGATGCTCAACAACACGACCTGGTCGGTGCACGCGGTCGGTCAGACCGTCTACCGGTGGGCGGCGACCGCGGCATTGCGCGAAGGCGTGTTGCAGCGGTACTTCCGCGACCTGCACGCGGGAACCCAGCACGTCACGTCGGGTCCGATCGTGTTGCAGCACTGTGGAAAGTCTCTGTCCGGCCTGGCGGCCCCTGACGCGCGGTGGGTGTTTCTGGAGTTGCGCGAGAACGCCTGACGTCTTGCCGAAGAGTCCCGGCGGGCAGGCGGCCCGCCGGGAACCCGGCCTCACCCGGCTCGCCGGGTCGCCTCCGCGAACGCCTCTCTCCCGGAGAGCCCGCGCAGCGACTCCGGCAACGGGGCCGTGTGCAGTACGCCGAGACGCTGCGTTGCCCTGGTCAGCGCTACGTAGAGCTCGGCAGCGCCACTCGGCCCCTCGGCGAGAATCCGTTCCGGTTCGACCACGAGCACGGCGTCGAACTCCAGGCCCTTGGTCTCCGAAGCGGGAACGGCCCCCGGGGTCCCGGGTGGTCCGATCACGACGCTGATGCCCTCCCTGCCCGCTTCCTCGTGCTCGAACTCCTCGATCGCCGCGCGAAGCTCATCCCCGGTCACGCTTCTCGCCCACGGCTGGATCCCGTTGGCACGTACCGATTCCGGTGGCCGGACTCCCGGCGCGAACTCGGCGAGCAACGCGGCCGCCACCGCCATGATCTCCGCCGGAGTGCGGTAGTTCACCGACAGACTCCGGTATTCCCAGCGGCCGGGCACGTAGCGGTCCAGCATCGAACCCCACGACGAGGCGCCCGCGACGGACCTGCGCTGGGCGAGATCGCCGACGACGGTGAAGGAACGGCCGGGGCACCGGCGCATCAGCACTCGCCAATCCATTTCGGACAGTTCCTGCGCCTCGTCGACCACGACGTGCCGGTAGGTCCAGTCCCGGTCCGCCGAAGCGCGTTCGACGAGGTCGCGGGTATCGGCCTGGACGAACCGCTCGGCGAGATCCTCCGCGTAGAGCAGGTCTTGAGCCAGCAGGTGATCCTCGTCGTCCATGAGGTCGTGGCGGTCGGTCTCGATGAGTTTCAGCACCCCGGCCGCGTACGCCGTTTCGGCCTCGCGTTCCCGATCGGCGGCCGTGCCGGGGCGCTGCCCGCCCAGCAGGTCGACGAGCTCGTCGAGCAGCGGCACGTCGGACACGGTCCACGCCTCTCCATCGGCTCGCCACAGCACCTCGTCCGCGCCCGCGGCCCGCAGCCGGTCCCTGGAGGTGTACAGCGAAGCCAGCAGCGATTCCGGAGTAAGCACGGGCCACAACTGGTCCAATGCCGCGACGAACTTCTCGTCGGCGGCCAGTTCCTTCAGCAGGTCGGCACGCAGTTCTTCCCACGCGTCACGGTCACCTCTGGTCAGCCAGCCGTTGCCGATCCTGCCGATGGCCCGCTCGGTGAGCGCCCAGGTGAGGACCTCGGTGAACACCGCGCGGGCCTCGTTGTGCGGCAGGCCGCTCGCCCTCGCCTCGTCCCTCGCCCACCCCGCGATGTCGGCGCCGATCCGTACCGTCACGTCGGCCAGTTCGACCGGAACCGGTTGTTCCGGGAGGCGTTGCCGGTCGGCCACCGCGGCGGCCAGCACGTCCAGGATCCCCAGCGAGCCCTTGATCCTGGCGGCCTCCGGGGTGTCCTCGGCTGTCGTGCGCATGCCCGGCACCAGATCGCCGGGCGTCATGAACACCACATCGGACTCGCCGAGCGAGGGCAGCACCCTCCCGATGTGGTCGAGGAACGCGGGATTCGGGCCGACCACCAGCACGCCGTGGCGTTCCATCCGTTCCCGCTGGGTGTAGAGCAGGTATGCGACCCTGTGCAGCGCCACCACGGTCTTGCCGGTGCCGGGACCGCCCTCGATCACGAGCACACCGGGGTGATCGAACCGGATGATCTCGTCCTGCTCGGCCTGGATGGTCGCCACGATGTCGCGCATCCCCTCACCGCGCGGCGCGTTGACGGCCGCGAGCAACGCCGCGTCACCGTGGTCACCCTCGCCCGGCCGTCCCAGCACCTCGTCGGTGAAGTCGAGGATCTGACGTCCACGCGGGTGGAACTGACGGCGGCGGCGCGTGTTCTCCGGCGTCGCCGCCGTCGCGGTGTAGAACGCCCTCGCCGCTGGCGCGCGCCAGTCGAGAAGCACCGGCTCGTAGTCGTCGTCCTCATCGAAAAGGCCGATTCTGCCGATGTAGCAACGCTCACCCGTTACGCTGTCCAGCCTGCCGAAACACAATCCCTCGTCGGCTATGTTCAGTCGTCTGATCTCCCTCGCGAGCGCGCGAACCTCGACATCTCGCTCCATCGGCGTTCCGCCGCCGTCCCCCAGCGCGAGGTCGTATCGCTGCTTCACGCGTGCGCGCTCGGCGTCGAGTCGCGCGTAGAGCCCGGCCACGTAGCCTCGCTCCGATCGCAATTCCTGTTCGTACCCCTGAGTTGACACGTACCCCTCGCAACCGTTACTCTGACCTTAGTTCGGCGGGTTTTCCTCGATATATCTGGAAAACACGTCGATTTTTCATTGTCCGTCACGTGTCAAGTCCACGCTTTCGGCGGCAGGTCACAACGGTGGGCTGGCGGAGATGACCGGCCGGGGACACGGCGCCGGTTCGGAAACCGCGAGAGACGCGGACTCAGCCCGCGATGCCGGGTTGATCGAGGATCCACAACCAGGTGCCGTCCGGCTGGCGGCGGGCCACCTCGGCCGTCGCTCCGCCTCCGGGCAGCCGCACCGAGGTCAGCGCGAGGTCACCGCTGCGCAATGTCGGCTGCTGGTGCCCCGGGGCGAATGTCGGTCTGCCGGACACGATGCGCTCGTACGCCTCGCGGATCTCGCCGTGTCCCGAGGCCAGCTCGCCTCCGGGAAGTGCGAGTACCGCCTCCGGCTCGTACAGGGCGACCAGACCTTCGACGTCAGCCGCGTTGAGCCGCTCCACGACGAAACGGTTGAGATCCTCGGGCCGCGTGGCCCGATCCTTGAGTTCACTCATCGGCCGCATCCTCCCGGATCGGTAGCACCGCGGTGCCGATCCTGCCACGCGGCTACCGCCAGCGGGGATCTCGACGTTCCCAGTGCGGATCTCGACGTCCCCAGTGCGGATGTCGGCGGCCTGAGTGCGGGACTCGCGGGCGGTGCGAGCAGGCCCTGGCGCGTGCGCGCCAGGGCCTGCCGGCTCACGCCGCCGCGGCGGGGATCGGCGTTCCCCTCGCGGCACTGACGATCGCCTGCCGCTCCTGCGCCGTGATCACGCCCTGAGCCTCCAGGTCGCGGGCGACCTGCCTGACATGGCTGACGAAGGCCGCGTGGTCGGGATACCCGGCTTCCTCCTCGATCAGGTCGTTGATGGTGCACCCGTTACCGGTGTCCACATTGGCCACCCCGGTATCCGTGTCACCGACGACGACCGTGTCCCTGGCATCCGACACCGTGCAGCGGGCGCCGTCGGCGACGATGCGGAACCTCGCCGTCCCGACCTCGGAGGTGTTGCCCGCGTTGTCCGTCGCCCGGTAATGCACCGTGTACTCACCGGGGTCCAGCACGGTCAACGGGATCCGATACGGACGGAAGCTGCCCTCACCGAAGCTGTACTCGATGAGCGCGACCCCCGATTCGTCGTCCTCGGCCAGCAGGGTGATCTTGGCGAGATCGATGTAGCTCCACTCCCAGTCCTGCTCACCGGTGATGCGGATACTCGTCTCCGGCGCCGTCGTGTCCTCCTGGGACCCTTCGATGACGGTGAACGTCACGGACCCCGTCTCCGAAACGTTGCCCGCGTTGTCCGTGGCGCGGTAGCGCACGGTGTGCTCACCGGGTTCGGTGACCTCGACGGGATCGGTGTAGCCGGTGAAGTCACCGTCACCGAGCGCGTACTCGACGGTCGCGACCCCGGATTCGGTATCCTCCGCCGAGATCACCACGGTCGCCGCCGCGAGATAGTTCCCTTCATCGTCCTGCTCGCCCGTGACCTCCGCGGTCACGGTGGGAGCCGTGCCGTCCGGTTCGCCCTCGACAACGGCGAACGACACCGAACCCGGTTCCGAGGTGTTGCCCGCGACGTCGGTCGCCCGGTATTCGACGGTGTGCGAGCCGATCGCCGAGACCACGACCGGTTCGGTGTACGGGGTGTACATACCGCCGTCCAGCGAGTATTCCACGGTGTCCACACCGGACCCGTCGTCGTGCGCGGTGAGGCTCACCGTGGCCGATCCGACGTAGTTGCCGTCACCGTCCTGCTGACCGGCGACCTCGGCCATCACGTGTGGCGGCGTGGTGTCGTCCTGGGAGCCCTCGATCACCGTGAAGGACACCGAGCCCGCCTCCGAGACGTTGCCCGCGTTGTCCGTCGCCCGGTAGCCCACCGTGTGCTCGCCGAGTTCGGTGACCCTCACCGGTTCCGAGTAGTCGGCGAATCCCGCGCCGTCGAGGTCGTACTCGATGCCAGCGACGCCGGAACCCGCGTCCTGGGCGTTCAGGATCACCGTCGCGGCCCCGAGATAGTTGCCGTCGGCGTCCTGATTGCCCGTGAGTTCGGCGGTCACCTCGGGCGGTGTGTCGTCCTCCGGTTCGCCTTCCGCGACGGTGAACGACACCGATCCCGGATCCGAGGTGTTGCCCGCGTTGTCCGTCGCCCGGTACTGGACCGTGTAGTCACCCGGTTCGGCGAGGGTCACCGGTTCCGAGTACGGCTGGAAATCCCCTTCCCCTACCGCGTATTCGATACCGGCGACGCCGGATTCGGTGTCCTCGGCCGACACGGACACCGTCGCGGAGCCGAGGTAGTTGCCTTCGGTGTCCTGGTCACCGGTCACCTCGGCGGTGACCGTCGGAGCCGTCGTGTCCTCCTCGCCGCCGCCCTCGGTGACGGTGAGCACGCCCTGCATCTGCTGATGTCCCGGTATCGCACAGAAGAACCGGTATTTGCCAGGGGACAGGTTGACCTGCACCTCGTGCCTGCCGCCGTTGGCGTCGAAGGGGCTCGCCGTGATGTCCACATCGACATCGTGGTTGTAGCCAGGGGTCGACGTGTCGAAGGTCAGCGTGTGCGTCATTCCGGACGTGTTTCCGGTCGCCACGCTGTTTTCGAACACCAGTGTCGCGGCACCCGCGGTCGCCGTCTCCGGCGCTTCGCCGTATTCGTTGAGGCTGTTGTTCCCCGTCCAGGTCAGCACTTGCTCCTGCTTGGCCTCCTGGGACGCGGGTGCCACCGGCTGCGCCGCCGCCCCTCCGGTTGCCGCCACCTCGCCCGCGAAGGCCGACGGCACCAGCCATACCAGCGCGACCAGCAGGCTGAGCAACGCGGCACTCCCCCGCCGGACCGCCAGCCACCGGCCGGGTCCTCTCGTCCCGCGATGCCCGTGCCGAGCATCGCGTAATCGTCGAAACATGGTCGCCCACCGCACCTCTCGTCGTCGCGTGCCTCTCGGGCACCCGGTGAAAACCGGCCGGTGCGCGACGAATCCCGCTCGCGCACCGGCCGGCGGCCGGTTACAGCTCCTGCACCCGAATGTTGCGGAACTCGATCAGATCGTTGTCACCGTGGTTCTGCAGTCCCACGAACCCGTTACGGAACTGCCGCTGATCGGTCGGCGGATCGCCCGCTCGCGAGGATTCCTTGCCGGGAACGTTGTCGAACTCGTTGATCACCACGCCGTTGCGGATGATCGTGTAGTGCTGTCCCTCGACCCGGATCTCGTAGTTGTTCCACTCGTTCTTCGGGGTCGCGCCCGCGTCGGCCAGCGGAACGGGGTCGAAGTTGTACACCGAGCCCGTTTTCTGGGACTCACCACTTTCCCCGTCGTAGATCTGGATCTCCTGGCCACAGTAGATCGCGACCCACGCCGGTGACGTCCTCGCGGATCCCACGGTGCCGCAACTGCCGTCAGGACGTTCCTCCAGCGGTGTCATCGGATTCGGGAACCGCACGAACACGCCGCTGTTGGCTCTGTTGTCTCCCGGCGCGATGTCCCGGAACTGGAGCTTCAGCGAGAAGTCGCCGTAGGCTTTCCCCGCGTACCACAGCATTCCGAGACCACCCGAGCTGCGCAGTGAGCCGTCGGGCTGGATCGCGAAGTTGCCTCCCGGCGCCTGCTGCCAGTCCGCCAGTGACCCCTTCGTCCCGTTGTACAGCGGCTCGTAGCCCCGGTCGTGCTTGCCTCCGATACTGGATTCCCTCGCCGCGGCCACCAGCGCCTGCCGGTCGGGCTTGCTGATGACCCGGTCGGCTTCGAGCTGGGTGGCGACCGTGCGGACGTGTTCGACGAACGCCTTGTGCGTACTCCACGTGCTCTCGTCGTCGATCAGGTCGTTCACCGTGCAGCCTCGGCCGACCTGCTGGCTCGGCAGTTCGGTGTCGCTGTCACGCAGCCACACGGTTTCTCTCGCGTCCGGAACGGCGCAGCCGACTTCGACCTGGGTCTTGCTGGTCGCCGTCGACCCGTCCGCGTAGGTCACCCGCAGCGTGGCGGGATAGGTACCGACCTTGGTGTAGACGTGGGTCGGGTTGACCTCCCTCGACGTGGTTCCGTCACCGAAGTTCCACCGGTAGCTCACCCCGCCGGACTGGTCACCGGTGAACGCGACGGTGAGCGGCTTGTTCTGCACCGCCGTGGCCATCGCCTCCGGCGCGGGCGTCGGTTCCCCGCCCTGGTAGGTGATCCGGATCAGTTTCTGGTTGTTCGTCAGGCTGAAGAACCCGCCACCGTAGTCGATCATGTACAGCGCGCCGTCCGGCCCGAACTTGGCGTCCATCCATTGCTGCAACTGATCACTTCCCCCGCCGAGCGGGATGATCTTGCGCAGATCCTCCGCGAACAACGGCGGCCCCTGTTCCTCGATCCGCTGCGGATCGAGGGTCACCGCAACCCTGTTGTTGGGGTTGGTCTGGTCACCGATGAACCACTTGCCGTTCCAGTAGGACGGCCACGCGACCGTGCTCTTCGGATCGACCTGCGAGCTGTGGAAGGTCGGTCCCGTCATCACGGCCTGGCCACCGCCGGTGAGGTAGGGCTGCGTGTAGGTCGACTCCTCCTCGACGTAGGTAGGCACCCCGCTTCCGTCACCGCGCTCGGGGAAGACCGGGCCGCCGCCCTGCGGCGAGTACCAGATCATGTTGTCCCTCGCGTCGGGGATGTCGACGAGTCCGGTGTTGCGCGGCGAGGTGTTCTCCAGGTTGTCGCAGTCGTACCACCCGGTCAGCACCTCGGCGTCGGTGTTGCTGCGATCGCGATAGGGCTGCTTGTCGCCCATGCAGTAAGGCCAGCCCTGGTTGCCCGCCGAGGTGATCACCGTGGCCGTCTCGTACTTGGCCGGGCCGAGTTCGGGGCTCGGTGCGCCCGCGTCGGGGCCGACCCAGCCCGTGGTGAGCCAGTCGTTGACCTTGTCGTAGGCAAGCCTCGCCGGGTTACGGACACCCATCACGTAGATCTCGGGACGGGTCTTGTCAGCGGAGTCGGCCGACTCGGGGAACAGGTTGCCGTTCGGGATCGTGTAGGTCCCGTCGGCCTCGGGGTGAATCCGCAGGATCTTGCCGTTGAGGTCGTTGGTGTTGCCTGAGGTACGGCGAGCGTCCTGGAAGGACACTCCGAGGTAGTCCTTCGTCCAGTTGTTGCCGGAGTAGCCGTCCGAGCCCTGCGACGAGTTGCTGTCACCGGTGGCGATGTAGAGGTTGCCGTGCCGGTCGAAGTCCATCCCGCCGCCCGCGTGACAGCAGCTGTGGATCTGGGTGTCCCACGAGAGCAGGTCAACCCTGCTCTCCAGGTCGATCGAGGCCGCGTCGGCGTCGTAGGTGAACCGGGACACGGTGCGTTCCCCGATCCGTTTCTCCGTGTCGATCGACTCGTACGGCATCCAGTAGACGTACATCCAGCCGTTCTCGGAGAACGCCGGGTCGAGGGTGAGCCCGAGCAGGCCCTCCTCGGTCTTGACGAGCTCGTCGCCGGATCCTCTGTTGCCGAAGACGTCCAAAGTGGTCAGCAAGCTGACGTCGCCGGTATCGGGATCCCATTGGTGGATCGTGCCGCAGCCGAGGCCGACGTCGGGGTCGTCCCAGCTCGGCACAGGACCGGTCGCGCACGCCGCCTTGCCGACGTAGAAGACGGTCCCGTCCGGTGCGATCGTCATGCCGTGCATCTCACCGGCCTGGTCGAGCTGCCCTTCCTGGTTGACGTCGGAGAGCCGTTCGACCTTGTAGTTGGCCGCGATGGTCGCCTTGCAGTCGGCGCGCACCATCCCGGTCGTCCACTTGAGAGCGCCGAGCAGATGGCTGCGGAAGTACTGCTCGCCATAGCTTCCGCTGGTCCCGCCCATCGCGGTGTAGAACGAGCGTCCTCCCGCGTAGTCGTGGCACCACGAAATCGGGTGGAAGGCACCGTTGCCCGAGTCGCCCGGATCGTAGGTGTGCTCCTGAACCTGGGCCACCGTGTGCACCTGACCGACCGGGTTGCTCTCCCAGTTGAGCCACTTGTCGGTGCGGCTCCACGTCAGCGGCAGTCCCGCGTTGGCGGGGTGCTGGCGGTCGTTGACGCTCACGGTCGCCTTCTGCGCGGCGGGCTCCTCGCCGGGAGGCGGGGTCGCGTCGGCGGTGTAGAGCTCCACCTCGGCGAGCTGGGTCGCGCTCGCACCGTTGTTGGCGGTGATGTCGAGCCGGTAGTGAGCGTAGGATTCGGTGTTGTCGAACCGGTATTCCTTGGTCTGGAAGGGATCGGGGAAGCTCTGGCCTGATCGCTGGTCGAGGTCGGTCCAGTTCTGGCCGTCCTGGGAACCCTGCAGGGTCCAGTCCTTCGGGGACCGGTCGGCGAAGTCGTTGGCCGAGGTCAGCGCGTAGTGGGTGATCGCGGCGGGTTCGGCGAGGGTGAAGCTGACCCAGCCCTTGTTCGCGAAGGTCAGCCACTTGGTGTTGGCCTTGCCGTCGACGAGCTTGTCCTTGCCCTCGTTGGGCGGGTTCTCGCCGCTCGCCTCCGTCGAGGCGACTTCCTGTGGCGTCGGCCTGTTGCCCGCCGGCCTCGCGCCGACGAGCCCGCCGAACCACTCGGACCTCGCTTGCGCCTTCGCCGCGTCCCTGATGCCGAGGAAGCCGCCGCCGCCCGCGATGTACTGCTGGAACGCGGTTTCCTGGGCCGCGTTGAGTTCGGTGCCCTCCGAGGAGAGGAACACGACACCGCGGTAACCGGCAAGGTTCGCCGTGGTGAAGTCGGCGGGGTCGCTTGAGGACTCCACGGTGATCCCGTTGCGCGCGCCGATGTCGGTGAGCACGTCGACCGCGCGCTCGACGGGGTCGTCCTGTTCGGCGGCCGCCCCGTGGAAGGCGAGCACCTTCACCGCGTTGTCCGTTTGCGCCGCCTGCGCGGGCGCGGCCGGCGTGACGAGAGCGGGCAACGTTGGCAATGTCAGCGCCAGCATGCCGCTCATGACCATGACCATCGTGCGCCGCAACGGTTGTCGTAACCGCCCGCTACGGCCGGAAGCTGGCAAACCTCTTCGACCCATCCCTGCTCCTTCTTCGGTGGTGTTCGTCGAATCGGCCGTCGTGCTAGTGGCCGCCGTGCTGCTGGTGGGGGTGGTGCGGACCGTGGTCGTGGTAGCGGTCGAGCGCTTCCTGGGCACCTTCGGGCATCGAGCCGTCCGCGTTGCGGACGAGGAAGACGCCGACCATGCCGCCGTCGGCGTGGAACTGCACGTGGCAGTGGTACATCCAGACACCGGGACCGACGCCGTGTCCCGCCTCGACCTGGAAACCGAAGGAGTCGCCCGGGTTGAGGTCCCTGTTGTCGATCACGCGGCTCGGGTCGTTCGGCCCTTCGAGGTACCCGGTGCGGTTTTCCGCCCAGCGATGGGCATGCAGGTGGAAGGTGTGGAACGTGTTGCCGTGCCCGATCGCGATGAACTCGACCCGCTCGCCGAGGTTGGCCTCGATCACCGGGACGTCGGGAGCCATCTTGTTGTTGATGGTCATGTCGTTGAACACCACGGTGTATTGCCGCTGGGGCAGCAGATCGCCGGGCCTGCGGACGATCAGCGCGCCGTAGAGCCCGGTGCGGATCCCCTCGGTTCCGTGCTCGCCGTCCATCGCGTGATCGTGGTAATGCCAGTAACCCGCGCTGCCGGGCAGCCAGCGTCCGTCCTCCGCTTCGACGGACCCCTGAGAGCGCCATATGTACTTGCGCACCTCGCCCGGTTCGTTGAAGGAGTCGTTCATCGGGCTGCCGTCGGAGGAGGTGTCGTACTCCACGCCGTGCGGGTGGATGGACAGCCGCCGGTCGGTGTTGTTGACCAGCGTGATCTCCAGCGTGTCGCCCTCGACGATCTCCAGGATCGGGCCGGGGATCGTGGCCTCTCCCGGTTTGAGGCCGTAGCCGAACTGGTTGCCCGGTAGTTCCTCGGCATACACGGTGACGCGACGGACCTTCGGCGCGGCGGCGCCGACCCGCACCGGCGCGCCGGCCGCGGAACCCACCCCGGCGCCGGTCATGACGGCGGGGACGACGAAACCGGCCGCCGCCGCGCCCGCCAGCATCGACCGGCGCGACACCGATCGCTGCACACCACCGGCACGAGCACGCTTGTCAACCATGGGGTCTCCATTCGAGTGATCCCCGGTGCCATGGCCGGGGATGGATCACGGATCGAGCTGGCTGAGGGGCGCACGGAGGCGGCGCGCCTCGCGCGCGAGCGGCGGCGCCGAAGGGCACGCGCCATGCCGGGCGATGAGGGGTCACCGAAGAGACTCGCCGCACTCCGCCGTCGCGAACCCGGCGGCCCGGCGGCAGCCTGTGCCGCGTCTGCGCGTTGCGCGCCCATCCCGACGTCCGATCCACGCGTGCCTCGCCTTCAGCGCCGAGGGATTCCGTCGGGACGTTAATTACTTCTGGTGGCCCCGTAAATATCTAAGGTCAAAATGACCCAACTTATGCTGCGTTGAGACAAAAGCTCTACGGCGAACGGCGTAAGGATCGAGCCCCGTTCGCCTCACCTGCGCGAACCGGGCCCGGCGCCTCGGGGCATCCTGGACGGGAACGGCGCGCGAGGCGCCATCGGCCGCGAACACCGGGAGGGACACGTGGAGAACGGCACGGCGAAAGGCTCGGATGTGGGCCTGGTCGGGATCGACGACATCGCCGCCGCGGCGGAGCGCATCGCGGGCCACGTCGTGCACACGCCGACCGTGCGGAGCCCGGGCCTGGCCGAACTGCTCGGTGTCCCCGTCACGGCCAAGCTCGAACTGCTGCAGCGAACCGGCTCCTTCAAGGCACGGGGCGCCACGGCGAAACTGCTCGCGCTCGGCGAGGCCGAGCGCGAGGCGGGAGTCGTGGCCGTCAGCGGGGGCAACCACGCGATCGCCGTGGCCGTCATGGCCGGTGCGCTCGACGTCAAGTCCGCCGTGGTGATGCCGGAGTCCGCACCGGCACGCGCAGCGGAGATCGCCAGGCGGGCAGGGGCGACGGTCCGGCTCACCGGCGACATGGCGGGCGCGTTCGCGCTCATGGAATCGCTGACCGCCGAAGGGCTCACGCTCGTCCACCCGTTCGACGATCCGGTGGTGATCGCGGGGCAGGGCACCGCCGGGGTCGAACTCGCGGCCGATGCGGGTGAGCTGACCGACGTACTCGTCAGCATCGGTGGTGGCGGGCTCATGTCCGGCATCGCCGTCGCGTTGCGGGCGCTGCGCCCCGAGGTGCGCCTGTGGGGAGTGGAAACTCGCGGGGCGCACGCGATGTCGGCTGCCCTCGCCGCGGGAGGCCCGGTCCCGGTCGAGTTGTCCTCCGTCGTGTCCACGCTCAGTGCGCCATCGGTGTCGGCGTTGACCTACCGGCACGTCGCCGCGCTCGTCGACGAGGTAGTGCTCGTCGACGACGCCTCGGCCGTGCGAGGCACCCTCGATCTCGCCGAACACGCCAAAGTGTGGGCGGAACCGGCCGCGGGCTGTCTCGTTCCGGCCGCGAGGACGGTACTGGACAACGTGGGTCCGGACGCGCGGCTGGGCTTCGTGCTGTGCGGCGGTAACGCGACCACGGGCGACGTAGCCGCGCTGGCGGACCGGTTCGGCGTGCGATGAGTCCGTTGTGGACGATCAGGCCAGCAGCGCGACGGCGCCGAACATCAGCGGCATGCTCAGCACCGTCGTGCTGAGCACCGCGTCCCTGCCGAGCGAGACGCCCTGGTCGAACCGCACGGCGTAACCGAAAACGTTCTGCGCCGTCGGAAGCGCCGCGCAGACGACCACGGCGAGCAGCGCCATGCCTTCGAGCCCGAGCACAAGGCCCAATCCCAGCGCCAGCAGCGGATGGACCACATTCTTGATCAGCACGACCGCCGCGAGTAGTGGCATCGCCTCCGGCGAGCGGCCCGGCCGCTCCCCCGCGTGCAGCGAAATACCGAACGCGAGCAGCATCGCGGGCACGGCGAGATCGGCGAGCAGATCGATGGGAGCCATCACCGGCTCAGGCGGCACGATCCCGGTGGCCGACACGATGAGCCCCGCGGCCGTCGCGACCGCGATCGGGTTGCGCAGCGGCGCGGACAAGGTGCGCAACAGCGGCGGGCGGGTTCCGTCGGCCCGCTCGGAGGCGATGTCGAGGATCGTGGTGAAGAACGGGGTCAGTACGGCGAGCTGGAAGACGAGGACAGGGGCGACCTTCGTGGCGTCGCCGAACACGTAGGTGGCGATGGGCAGGCCGAGATTGCCCGCGTTGACGTACCCGCTCGCCATGGCCCCGATCGCGACCTCACCGGCTGGCCGCTTGCGCAGCAGGCCGATCGGGACGAACAGCAGGCAGGCCAGCGAACTGGTGACCGTGGTGACGACAAGGTCTCCCGAGAAGACCGCGCCGACGTCGGCGTGGGCCAGCGTGGAGAACAGCAGTGCGGGACTGGCGACGAAAAACGCCGTGCGCGAGAGCACCTGGGTCGCGGATGGACCGAGTACGCCCAGCCGTCCGACAAGATAGCCCACCGCGATGACGACGCCGATGACGACGAAGCCTTCGACAACCCCACTCACGTCGCAGTCACGTTCCAACACGGTAGAGCTGTGACGAAGGTCAATCAGGGGCGGGGCGGCGAAGCCCCGGCCCGCGCCGCCGGGATCCCCGCTCGCGACGCCGAGTTCTGCGTTCAGGACGCCGAGACCCGCACTCGGGTCGCCGAGTTCTGCACTCGGGTCGCCGAGACCCGCACTCAGGACGGCGAGATGCCCGTCGGCGCGCGCCGGAACCACGCCTGGGCATGCCGAGGTGCGGGCAGGAGGCGCGAGTCCCGGCGAAGTGTGCGAGGTGCCCAGCCGGACACGCGCACTGCCCGGCAGGCGTGCCAGGCCCCCCGGCATGCCGAGGCGCCAGCCGGACGCCTGATGCCCCGGCGCGAAAGGCGCCAACGGCGTCAGGCAAACCCGGCGGGCCCACGCGGGCCGGGGTACGAGCACACGCGAATCACGTGCGCGCCGCCGGAGCTGGCCCGCCTCGGCACGGAACTCGCTCCCCTGGGCGCGGAACTCGCGGCCCGGAGCGCGGAAATCGGCAGCCCGAGTGCGGATCTCGCGGCCGCGAATGCGGATCTCGGTGACCTGGACGGGGGACTCGCGCGCCGGAGCGGGAGAATCGCCGCCCAGCCGGTCCTGCGCGATGCGGCTTCCCGTCAGTCCAGGAGAGCTCCCACCGGGGCGTCGTCGGGGAGGTCGCGCAGGCGGACCGCCATCGCCGCCCGCGAGCGCATACCGGCCACCGCGTCGGCCGAGTACAAATTGGACACCTCGAAAGCCCCTCCGGCGCAGAACGGCACCTTCGGCATCAGCCGGTGCCCCTCGGCGAGCGGTTCGTTCTCCCGCAACCACTCCCGCAGGAGCCCGTGTCCCGTCATGTAATCGTTGTCGAGCAGCACAAGCCGCGCCCAGTCGTTGAGACTCGAAGCGAGAACCTCGGTCTCGGCCGTCTCGGGATCGAACAACACCACCTCGTCGCCACGCACGGCGAACTGGCTCCCCACGAAATCCTCCGCGAAGAACAACATCCCGTCGGCCTGCGAGTCGTAGTCACCTATCCAGAGCCCGGGGTCGTTCCACTCCCCCACACCCACGACATCACCGAAAGCACCGGCACCGCGCGCCGAGACGGAGGGGAATACGTGCAGCGCCGAGTCGAACGCGTACATCCCGTTGCCGCGCGAGAGCACGTAGGCGAGTTCACCGAGCAGGCGCTCCGACACATCGGGCGAAGCGATCGGCTCCGCCGGCTTGCCGAGCACGGGAACCCCGGCGGCACAAAGATTGTCGATGGCCGCGACATTCGTGAGCACGGCGCCATCCTACGACCGCGACCTCGGGCCACCAACCCCCTCGCCCGGGTCCTCAGCGAACCGCCTTGTCCGGGGTGATCCGCAGCGTGGCGATGACGGTGGCCAGCATCTCGTAGTGCCCTGTCAGCAGGCACAGTTCGATGACCTCGCGCTCGCCGAGCCATGCGCGAAGCGCGGCCCAGCTCCGGTCGTCGAGATCGCGCTCGTGGTGCAGCAGGTCGACGGCCGCGATCATCGCGCGCTCCCTCGGTGACCAGCCCGGCTCGGCGGGGCCTTGCCGCACGCGCTCGATATCACCCTCGGTCAGCCCGACCGTGCGGCCGAGCCGATCGTGGTGGGCGAATTCGTAGTCGCAGCCGGTCAAGTGCGCGACGCGAAGGATGACGAGTTCGGTCTCCCTGCGCGGCAGCGACCCTCCCGGCATGAGCCGGCCCGCGAAGTGCAGCCAGCCCTTGAACAACCGCCGGTTCTTGCCGAGCACCCGGAACAGCTTCGGCGGCTCCGTCCCGGAATACCGGCCGATCACGGCGGCGACCGCGGAGGCGAAGATGCCGATGTCGCGCCTCCGGCCCGGTTCGATCCGCCCGGTGCTCACGACCGCGCCTCGGGCTGCGGCGTGGTGAAGGCGACCTCTTCGTCGCGAGCCAGCGACAGCGCCCCCGGAAGTTTCTTTCTCGTGGCAACCTCGATGACCCGCTGGGCGATCCCCCGCACCGGCAGCACCGCGGCGGCCCACGGCGGCGCGATGATGCGCCGTTTGCGCGCCACGATCCCGCGTTCGAGCGCGTCGATGCCGACCTTCAGCGGAGCGGGAGTGTTCAGCGACCCGCCTCCGGTGAGCGCGGTCGCCGCTTCCGTGCCGAATCCCCTGCTCGTCATGTCGGTGTCGAGTTCGGCGAAGTAGGCGACGCCGACGCGTGCTCCCGTGGCGTGCAACTCGACGCGTGCGGTATTGCCGAGCGCTTCGACGGCTGCCTTCGACGCGCTGTAGGCACCGAGCAGCGGCAACTGGACGGCGGCGGCGAGCGAGGCGACGAGCACGACGTAGCCGCCGGGGTGGGCGACGAACGGTCCAGCCGCGTTGAGCGTGTGATAGCTGCCGAGGACGTTCACCCGCAGGGTCTGTTCCAGCACCGCCGGATCGCCGCCGACGAGCGGTAGTTGCTTGGCGATACCCGCGTTGGCCACCACGATGTCGAGCCCGCCCAGTTCGGAGGCGAGCTCACCGACCGCACCGCTGACCTGTTCGGCGCTTCGCACGTCACAGCATCGCCACGGCGCATCGCATCGTTCGGCCACAGTGGACAGTTGATCCGGTTCGATCCCGGCGAGCGCGACCTTGGCGCCCCGTGCGTGCAACCGGATGGCAAGCGCGGCACCGATTCCCCTGGCCGCACCGGTGATCAGCACTCGCTTGCCCGCGAGCGATCCTCGGCGTTGAGGCGACATCGGCGCACCGTACCACCGCGGCCCTGATCGCGGGAGCGGCAAACGTCGCAGTGACCTGTGCAACACGGCGACGCGCGCTCGCCTATCCTGGTGCGGTCAGCCCGAACAGGAAAACGAGGTCCTACCGTGTCCAACGACCCAGCGCCGCTTGATCTTGAGCGTCCCAGCGCAGGCCGCATCTACGACTACCTGCTGGGCGGCACCAACAACTACGCGATAGACCGCGAATTCGCCGAGCAGCAGATAGCGCTCACGCCGTGGGTGCGCAGCTTCGCGATCGCCAACAGGGCCTTCCTCGGCCGCGCCGTCGGCTACGCCATCGAGAACGGCGTTCGCCAGTTCGTCGATCTCGGCAGCGGCCTTCCGACGCAGGGCAACGTGCACGAGGTCGCCGATCGCATCGCACCGGGCGAGGCGAAGGTCGTCTACGTCGACAACGAACCGATCGCCCACGCGCACTCCCGGATCCTGCTGGAGGACACCGCCGATCCAGAGCGGCACTTCGCCTTCTGCGGGGATTTCTTCGGCGGCAAGACGTTGTGGACCGAGATCGTGGAGCAGACCGGTCTCGATCGGAGCCGGCCCATCTGCCTGCTCACGGTGGCACTGCTGCACTTCATGCCGCCGGAAAGCGATCCGGAGGCGACCCTGGCGTACTTCCGCGAGCAACTCCCCTCCGGCAGCCTGCTCGTGCTCTCGCACGCGAGCATCGACGAGGAGGACGCCCGCTCCAAGGCCGCGGCAGGCGACATCACGGAGAACTACGCCAAGAAGGCGACTCACCAAGCCCATTTGCGGACCCGCGACGAGATCGGCACCTTCTTCGGTGACTTCGAATTCGTCGATCCCGGCTTGGTGTGGTTGTCCCAGTGGCGGCCCGACGAGCCCGTCAAGGGCAATCCGGCCAGCTCCGGGGCGCTCGGCGGCGTCGCGCGCAAGGCGTGAGCGTCGCCCGGGGTCCCTCCCCACCGGGAGGAACCCCGGGCCGTCACGTCAGGCCGCGACGGCAGCCTTGTCCCTCAGGCTGATGACGACCTCGGTCAGCTGAGCGCGCACGTCGGCGTCGTCGGCGGGATGCGTCTCGGCGAAGCGTGCGTCGGAGGCCGGGATCGACAGCTTGACGCCGTCCAGCACGGCGGCTCCCGCGATGCCCGCGGCCTTGCGAGCCTCGTCCTGCGCCCACTCGCCGCCGAAGCGGCCGAGTGCCATGCCGATGACGGCAACGGGCTTGCCTCGCAACGCTCCTTGCCCGTAGGGACGCGAAAGCCAGTCGATCGCGTTCTTGAGCACAGCGGGCATCGTGCCGTTGTACTCGGGAGAGAAGAGCAGGAAGCCGTCGGCGTTCTCCGCCGACTCCCGCAGCCGGATCACCTCGGCGGGCAGCGGCAGCCCCTCGGCATCGATGTCCTCGTTGTAGAAGGGGAGTTCACCGAGCCCCTCCTGGACGTGCAGGTCGACGCCCGCCGGCGCGAGACCGACCGTGACCTCGGCGAGCCGGCGATTGTGTGAGCCCGAGCGGAGGCTACCGACAAGGGCAAGGATGCGTATGGACAACGTGGCTCCCAGTGAGAAGGACAATCTAAGCGGACCGGAGTCCGCATAGCACGATAACATAAGCGGACCAGAGTCCGGTTATGTCGTTATGAGTTAGGCTGGACCGACCATGAGCCCACCCCAGACCGGCCAGGACCGGATTCCGTTGCGTTTGGCAGGCGAGGGACCACCCGCGCGCGCCGACGCGGCGCGCAACCGGGCCCGGCTGCTGGAGGCCGCGGCCGGACTGGTCACCGAACACGGCGCGGCACACCTCACGATGGACGCCGTCGCCGCCGCGGCCGGCGTCGGCAAGGGCACCGTGTTCCGCCGCTTCGGCGACAGGGTCGGGCTGCTGCTCGCGCTGCTCGACCACACCGAGCGCGCCTACCAGGAGTCGTTTCTCCACGGCCCTCCCCCGCTCGGGCCGGGGGCGCCCGCGACGGAGCGGCTCATCGCCTTCGGCGAGACGACGCTCGACTACCTGGTCCTGCACCGGGAACTCAACCTCGCGGCCGAGCACGACCACACGCGGCGTTTTCTGACGCCGCCGCGCAAGGTCAGGGCGACCCATGTGTCCATGTTGCTGCACGAGATCGGCGCGGGCGGCGACATCGAACTGCTCACCGAGGCACTGCTCGGGTTTCTCGACATCGCACTCGTCAGTCACCTCACCACACAGCGGGACATGCCCGTGGAACGGCTCACCTCCGGCTGGAGGGACCTCGTCGCCCGAGTCGTCAGGCCCGCGGGGTGAGCGGGCGTCAGCTCGCCACCGGAACCAGGCGTGGTCCCAGCAATTGCCGGAACTGCGCGGCGAGTCGCTGACCGTCCTCGCCCTTGCCGACGAAGCGCTTCCGCGAGCCATCAGCGAACCCGACCACGACGGTCGTGCGCTTGCGCTCCACAGTGGACCAGGCCTGTGCGATATGCGTGACGGGAACGAAACCGGGCCGTTGTTCGAGCGGTGTCGCCTTGAGCTTGCGCTGCTTCCGCCTGCTCGGCATGAACAGCAGCGCGACGATCTCGATAATGGTCTCGACCACGTCGGCTGCCACTCTCACCAGCATGCCGAACAGGAAGTAGGCGAGGAACAACAGCGGAGCCGCGGCGACGGCGAGAATCTTGGCGTCGGAGGGGTCGCCCTTGAGCAGAACGGTTCCCGGCAGCGAGGACACCAGCGCCAGCCCCAGCGAGATGAACAGCACCTTCATGCCGAAGCAGGTTTCGAGCCAGTGCTCCACCTTCTCCGCGATGTCCTCGCGCTGGATGAGGTAACCGTGGGGAGTGAAAAGCACGTCCATGCGCCTGCCAGGTGCGGCGCCCACCCTCGCGATCGTCACGCTGCCCTCTCGTCGTCGGTGATCCGATCGGCAACCCTAGACCAGACGGCGCAGGCACAGCGGCTGTTTCGCCGACTCGCTCAGTGGCGAGAAACACCGGGCGGGGCGGCGAAACGGGCATCCAGGACGAGCCGGTCAGCCGGCCGTAGCCGAGTGCGGATCTCGGTGGCGCGAACGCGGATCTCGGCGTCCTGAGTGCGGATCTCGGCGTCCTGGACGGGGGACTCGCGGAGGCGGGGCACGAACGGTTCACGCGGCCTCCTCGCCGACGCCACGGCGGCCGGGAATGGCCGCGAGCAACTCTTTCGTATACGCGGAGCGGGGCGCGCCGAGGACCTCGCCCGCGGGGCCCGCCTCCTGCACCCTGCCCGCTCGCATGACCACGACCCGATCCGCGATCTGCCTGACCACCGCGAGGTCGTGCGAGATGAACAGATACGTCAGGCCGAACTCTTCCTGCACGTCCATCAGCAACTCCAGGATCTGAGCCTGCACGGAGACGTCCAGTGCCGACACCGGTTCGTCACACACGACGAACTCCGGCCGCAACACGAGTGCTCTCGCGATGGCGACGCGCTGCCGCTGCCCTCCCGACAACTCACCCGGTCTGCGCCGCGCCATCGAAGCGCCGAGAGCGACCGCGTCGAGCGCCTCGCGGGCACGGGCCTCGCGTTCCGGCCTGTTCCCGATGCCGAATGCCCTGAGCGGCTCGGCGACGATGGTGCCGACCGCGTGCCGGGGATTGAGCGAGGCGTAGGGATTCTGGTAGATGAGCTGCATTCGCCTGCGCAGCGCGCGCAACCGCTCGCCGCTCGCCGCCGTGACGTCCGCTCCCCCGAACGACACCGTGCCCGCTCGTGGCCGCTCCAGCCCCAGCAACAGTCGCGCCGTCGTCGACTTGCCGGAGCCGGACTCGCCGACGAGCGCGAGCGTGGTTCCTTTCGGGATGCGCAACGAGACATCGTCAACAGCACGAACGGCCCGAACAGCGCCGGCGTCCCGCCGGGACGAGCGCAGCGCGAACGTCTTGACGAGCCCGGTTGCCTCGACGAGCGGTTCGGCCTCGCTCTCCCGCTCGGGTCGCGGCCGGGGGCCGGTAAGACTGGGCGCGGCGGCCAGCAACTCCCTGGTGTAGGCGTGGGCAGGCGCGGCGAGCAGTGACCGGCTGCCACCCTGTTCCACGATCCGGCCCCGCGACATGACGGCGATCCGCTCCGCCCTGTCGGCCGCGACACCCAGATCATGGGTCACCAGCAGTATCGCCGTGTCCGACGCGGCGGCGAGTTCCTGCAGGTGGTCGAGAATACGTTGCTGCACGGTGACATCGAGCGCGCTGGTCGGCTCGTCGGCGATGATGAGCTTCGGGCCTGCCGCGAGCGCGATCGCGATGAGCACCCGCTGCCGCAACCCACCGGACAGTTCGTGCGGGTACTGGCCCGCTCTCGACTCCGGATGATCGACACCGGCGCGCGCGAGCAGTTCCGCCGCGGCCGATCTCGCACCGCGCCTGCCCTGGATGCCGTGAATCACGAGCACCTCCGCCACCTGGTCGCCCACCTTCTTGACCGGGTCGAGCGACACGACTGGATCCTGCGGCACGAGTGCGATGCCGGTTCCTCTGACCGCACGCAATGCCCTGTCGGGCAGCGTGCTCAATTCGGTTCCCTCGAAGCGAATCGAGCCGCTGTCGAGCGAACCTCCGCGTGGCAGCAGGCCGAGCACGGCGTGAGCCAGCGTGCTCTTTCCCGATCCCGATTCCCCGACGAGTGCGATGATCTCTCCACTGTGGACATCGAGGTTGACTCCGCGCAGTGCGGGAACGGAACCTCGCGAAGTCCGGTAGGACACGGTGAGATCGCCGATGCTCAGCAGCGGCTGGGTCGGCCGGGTCGGCTGGGTCACTGGTGCTCCGTTTCCCGATCGATGGCGCGAGCCACCCTGTTCCCGGCGAGTACGACGGCGGCGATGGCCAGCCCGGGAAAGGTGGTCAGCCACCAGGCGGTGGCGAGAAATCCCCTCCCGGAGGACACGAGTGAGCCCCATTCCGGAGCGGGGGGCATGGCACCGAAGCCGAGGAAACTCAGTGCCGACACCTCGAGTACCGCGGTTCCGAACGTCAGCACGCCGAGCACGAGTACCGGGCCGAACGCGTTGGGCAGCACATGCCGCGTCAGCACGCCCGGCCAGCGGAGCCCGCTCACTCTCGCCGCCTCGACATAGACCGAGGAACGCACCCGCAGGGTCTCGGCGCGCATCAGCCTGGCGAAGTCGGCGATCCTGGACACGCCGACAGCGATGGCCACATTGGTCGTCCCGAAGCCCAGCGCGGTCACCAGGGCCAGGGACAACAGGATCGAGGGAATCGCCAGCAGGACGTCGACCACGCGCATGATCGCCGAATCGGCCCAACCACCGCGGTAACCGGCGACGAGCCCGAGCAACGAGCCGGCCACCAGCGCGACCAGAACCGCGATGACCGTGGCCTGCAACGACAGCGCGGCTCCGTGCACGACCCTGGCGAAGACGTCCCTACCGGTCTCGTCGGTGCCGAAAAGGTGCGCCGAGGATGGCCCCAGCAATCGCTCGGCGGGCACACCCGTGACGGGATCGTGCGTGGTCCACCAGTTCGGTACGAGCGCCCACGACACCACGATGACCAGCACGAACAGGGACAACACCAGACCCGGTGCGTGCCACAGTGGACGGTTGCGGCCGCGTGACCTCGCGGAGCCGATCACGGTGTCAGGCATGGATGCGCTCCTTCGCGGGTCCGGCGGCCGGTGTGTGCGCGATCCTCGGATCAAGCACCGGATACACCAGGTCGACAATCAGGTTGATCAGCACGAACACCGCGGCCGCGAGCACGATGACGGCCTGCACCACCGGAATGTCCTGCGCCGTCACCGCGTCCGCGGTCACCCTGCCGATCCCGTCGCGGGAGAACACCGTCTCCGTCACGACCGACCCGGCGAGCAGGTTTCCCGTGACGACACCCGCCAGCGTCAGTGCGGGCACGGCGGCATTGCGCAGTACGTGTCCGATGTGGACTCTGACACGGCTCGCTCCCTTCGCGGCGACGACGTCGACGTAGGGCTGCGCCTGCTGGGTCGCGAGACTCTTCGCCAGAACCTGCGCGACGATGGCGCCGACGGGAAGCGCCAGCGTTACCGAGGGCAGGATCACCGACGAAATCCCCTCCGCGCCCATGGCGGGAAGCAGCCGCAATTCGAACGAGAACAGCTGGATCAGCAGCAGTCCGACCCAGAACGGTGGCAGCGAGATTCCCAGCGGGGGCAGGGAAAGCAGAAGCTGCCCGAGCCACCGCTGCCGGGTGTAGGTGCCCAGCAACGCGACACCACCGCCGATCACGATCGCCAGCACCAGCGCGGGAACCGCGATGGCCAGTGTCGAGGGCAGCGCGGAGACCACCATGTGGGTCGCGGTCTCGCCGGTGGTGACTGAGGTACCGAAATCGCCCGTGAGCGCGGCGAAGAGGCGATCGAGGTACTGGACGAGCACGGGTTCGTCCATTCCGTACTCGGCGCGAATCGCGGCCAGTTCCTCCGGATCTGCCGTGATTCCTCCCTCCGCGGAGCCGAGCTTGGTCAGCACCGCGTCTCCCGGCAGCAGGTACAGGATCACGAACGACAACGTGAACGCCGCCCACAACACCAGTACCGTCTGCGTGAGCCTGCGCAGCACGTAGGACACGGGTACCTTGCCCGCCGTCACGACGGCGACACCCACGCGCCGGACAACCGCAGTCGCGACGATGCCTCGAAAGCGATGTCGTGGGCCGTCGGTCCCAGCGCGATCACCTGCGAAAGCTCGAAAACCGGGATCGCGTAGGCATGCTCGACGATGAGTCGTTGTGCCTCGGCCGCGGCGGGCGCCCGCACCGCGGCGTCGGTCGACGCCGCCTGCTTGTCGAGCGCGACGTCGAGCGGGTTGCCCGGTTCGAGTTTGCTGCGATCGCCCGCTCCGGTCGAGAAGGTGTTGCGCAGGATGTCCGGATCGGCCCTCGTCACGTTGTACCAGAGGAATTCGTAGTCACCGCGTTGCTGCCGGTCGGTGACCTCGGGTGTCGGATGCGGTTCGACCCGCAACTCGAAACCGATCGCCTTGAGTTGCTGCTGCACGAGTTCCAGCACGCTCTGGCTCTGGTTGAACGCCGACGAGAAGATCACCGACGCGCTCAGCCGTTCACCGTTTCTCACTCTGATGCCGTCGGGCCCCTCAACCCAGCCGGCCGCGGCGAGCAGCGCCGACGCGCCGTCCGGATCGTGAGTCAGTTCGGCGGAGAGGTCGGTGTGCAACGGCGTCGACGCGGCGAGGATGCTGCTGGCCGGTTTGTAGTTGGGGCTCAGCACGGTGTCGCTGACTTCCTTGCGGTTGACCGCCTTCTGCACGGCCTTGCGGACGTTCTCCTCGGCCAGCACGCCACGAGCGGTGTTGGCGTGCAGGTTGAACACGATGCCCGGGTTCGAGCGCACGGAACCGATGAACCCGCCGCCCTCGAACCGCGCCTCGTCGACCGGCTGCACGTCGGTGATCGCGTCGAGCTGGCCGGAGACCAGGCTTCCCGTGCGCACTCCTGGTTCCGGCACGATCCGGTAGATCACCTTGTCGAGATATGCCTCACCTTCCCTTTCCCACAACGAGGAACCCCACGTGTAGCCGCGCCGCTTGCCGATCACGATTTCCTGGTTCTGGGTGAAGCTCTCGAACACGAACGGTCCCGAGCCGATGAGGCCATCGCCGTGACAGCGCTGTTCCGGAGTCGCCTCGTAGGCCGAGGGGGCCAGCAGCCCAAGCGACATCGTGGAGGTGGCCTGGAGGAACTGCGCGCTCGGCTCGGCGAACTCGACGCGTGCGGTGTATTCGCCGGCGACCGTGGTGCCGGTGTACTCGGCGAGGTAGCCGGAGGCCACGAGTGCGCTGGGGCCCAGTTCCTTGATGCCGTCGAAGCTCGCCTTGACGGCGGCGGCGTCGACGGGGCTGCCGTCGGAGAACGTCGCGCCCTCCCGGAGATGGAAGGTGAAGCTCCTGGCGTCGTCGCCGACCTCCCATCGCTCGGCGAGCCACGGGGTGATCTCACCGGTTTCCGGGTCCTGATCGGTGAGCGAGTCGACGAGTTGCCTGCCGACGTTGAGCCCCGCGTTGAGGCCGACCTGCTGAGGGTCGATGCAGTCGGGGGGTGTCGCGATGCCCAGTGTCAGTGTGCCTCCCTGCCGGGGAGGCCCGTCCTCGCGTTGCCCGCCACCCGCGCTCTGCGAACAGGCCGACGCCAAGAGCGCCGCGGCGAGAAGGAGCACGATCAGGGGACGGGACACCGGGAGCCTCCAGTGGGGTGATGACGAGCGCACGACGGCCGGAAAAGGACCGGCCGGTGGCGGGACGACCGCCGCATCGATCTTTCCCTTCACGACGGCGATGTCAACGAGTGGCGACAGTCTCCCGGAATCTGGAAAGCGGGAATATCTTTCCATTCGTCATATTGTCCGCCAATCGGCGGACAGCCGGGATCCCTAGGTCTCTTGTGGACTGTCGCCAGCATCACGAATACCCGCGCGGCAGGCTGATCGAAGCATCATTTCGCGCCGTTAGTTTCGTGCCATTAGTTTCATCGGGTCGATTCTTAATCCGTGAACACCGCTTGCGCGGGGGGCCGGAACGCACGAATGATCGGGGCCATGTCCGCCATGTCCGCCCCGCCCTTTCTTTTCTCCCCGCGCTCTTCCCGTTCCGCTCGTGTCCGGCGGACTCGGAAAGGGTGGCGACGTGCGTCCGCGCTGGCCGCCGCGATGGCAGGCGTGCTGGTGTTCACCGCGTGCGCCCCCGCACCCGAAGCCGAGGTGGGGCCACCAGCCGACGACCCGCTGCCCACCGAGGTCCCCGAGGGCACCGAACTGGTCGTGGCCGATCAGAACGAGGCGCTGCAAACCCTCATGCGTGCCTCCGGCGAGCACGACCGGCTCGCCTCGGCGGCGCAGTACGCGAACTTCCTCGGCGGACCCGCGATTCTGGAGGCCATCAGGGCGGACGCGGTCGATCTCGCCGTCGTCAACGACACTCCGCCGATCCAGGCACACGCCTCGGGCGAGAGCGTGCCGATCGTCGCGGCACGGCGGCAGTCGCTTCCCGACTACCGCATGGCGGTCGCCCCGGGTGCGGGCGTCGCGACACTGGCCGACCTCAAAGGCAAGCGCATCACCTACGGCGAAGGAACAGGGCGGCAGCCCTACGTGCTGAGAGCACTGCGGAAAGCGGGCCTCAGTACCGACGACGTCGAACTGGTCCCGCTGAAGGCGGCCGACTTCCCCGACGCCATCCGCACCGGCCAGGTCGACGTCGCCGTGCTCAACGAACCGCATTTCACGCGCTACCTCACCGAGTACCGGGACGCGGGCGCCACGGCGGTGCCCGACAGCGAAACCGAGGGAGTCGCGAGTGGACTGCAATACCTCTACGCCAGGGGTTCCGCGCTGAGCGACCCCGCGAAAGCCGCCGCCATCAGGGACTTCGTTCAGCACTGGGTCTCCGCTACCCGGTGGGCCGAACAGAACAAGGACGCCTGGGTCGAGGCCTACTACGTGCGCAATCAGAAACTCGGGACCGAGGAGGGAAACCGGATCGTCGAATCGGAGGGCGAGTTCTCCTTCCCGCCACTGGACGAGGATCTCATCGCCGTGCAGCAGGCCACGATCGACATCATCGAGGAGGCCGGTGACCTCCCCGCACCACTCGACGCGCACGACGAGTTCGACACCCGCTTCGACCCGGTCATCGCCGAGGCCGCGGAAGCGGCGGGCGCGAGCAGGCAGGCGAGGCCATGACCCGCAACCTCGCCCCCGCCACGCGTGACAGCGGGCCGGAACGGCCACCCGCTCCCCCGCCACGAGAGAACCCGGCTCCCGGCAGGCCACGCAGGCTCGTCCCCCGTCCCCTCAAGCCGATCGGATTGCTGTTCGGCCCGGTTGTCGTGGTCGGGGTGTGGGAGCTGGCCGCGACCGCGGGCTGGCTCTCCCCCAGACAGCTCGCCGCGCCGTCGGTTGCCGTGCGCACCGGTGCCGAGATGTTGTTCGACGGCGAACTGTTGCCTCACCTCGGCGCCTCGGCTCAGCGTGCCTACCTCGCGCTGGCGATCGGCATCGTGGCAGGCCTCGTACTCGCGCTGCTGTCAGGACTTTCCAGGATCGGCGAGGCCAGTATCGACGGTCTCGTGCAGATCAAACGCGCCATTCCCACCCTCGCCCTGATCCCGCTCGCGATCCTGTGGCTGGGTATCGGCGAGGAGATGAAGGTCGCCGTCATCGCGGCCAGCGTGTTCGTTCCGATCTACCTCAACAC
Organism: Saccharomonospora sp. NPDC006951; assembly: GCA_040635515.1. Taxonomy (GTDB): domain Bacteria; phylum Actinomycetota; class Actinomycetes; order Mycobacteriales; family Pseudonocardiaceae; genus Prauserella_A. The sequence continues at coordinate 1,235,537 of JBEYHY010000001.1, forward strand.
CCACGCCGCGCTGCGCGGCATCGACCTGCGGCACGTCGAACTGGCGCGCAGCGTCGGCCTCGGCAGGGCCGAGTTCGTGCGCAGAGTCGCCCTGCCGGGCGCGCTTCCCGGGTTCTTCACCGGATTACGGCTTTCGGTGACGATGTGCTGGACGGCGCTCGTGGTGCTCGAACAGATCAACGCCACGGAGGGAATCGGTTATCTCATGACCAAGGCGCGCGACTACGGGCAGACCGACGTCATCGTCGTCGGTCTCGTCATCTACGCGATTCTCGGCCTCGCCTCGGACTTCGCGGTGCGGCTGATCGAGCGCAAGGCGCTGTCCTGGCGAAAGACGATCGGCTCATGACCGGCACAACCGCGCCCGCCGTCCGCACCGAGGGACTCACCCGCCGCTACGGCGGCAGGGTGGTGCTCGACGACGTCGGCCTGCGCATCGCGCCGGGCGAGTTCGTGGCGCTGATCGGGCGCAGCGGATCCGGCAAGAGTACCCTGTTACGGGCACTGGCACGGCTCGACGACTATGTGGACGGTTCGGGCACGGTTTCCGTGCCGGACAACCGATCGGTGCTGTTCCAGGATTCGCGGCTGCTGCCGTGGGACAGGGTGCTCGACAACGTGACCCTCGGGCTGCGCGGTCCCGGGGCCGAGGCGCGAGGCAAGGCCGCGCTGGCCGATGTCGGGCTCGCGGGCAGGGAGCGCGCGTGGCCCAATGCCCTCTCCGGCGGAGAACAGCAGCGCGTGGCGCTGGCCAGATCACTGGTGAGGGAACCGGATCTGCTGCTGGCCGACGAGCCGTTCGGCGCGCTCGACGCGCTCACCCGGCTGCGCATGCACGCGTTGCTGCTCGAACTGGTCGCCGCGCACCGGCCAGCCGTACTGCTCGTCACCCACGACGTCGACGAAGCGCTCGCGCTCGCCGACAGGGTGCTGGTTCTTGAGGCGGGCAAGGTCGTGCTCGACCACGCCGTTGACCTTCCGCGTCCGCGGCAGCACGCAACACCGGAACTGGCGGTGGCGCGCGAGGAACTGTTGCGTGGCCTCGGTGTCGGCGCCGGTCTCGATATCGGTGGCGCGCGCGAACCCGGGCCGGTCACCGCCTGAGTGCCTCGTCCAGCCAAATCCACAGCACACCGAGAATGGAAGAACCCGATGTCGCGTACCTTGCACCTGAACGTCTTCATCCACGGCCGAGGGCACCACGAGGCGGCCTGGCGGCACCCGAGGGCCGGTACGGCCCCGCTGACCGACATCGGTTTCTACGAACAGGTCGCGGCCATCGCCGAGCGGGGCCGGTTCGACTCGGTGTTCTTCGCCGATCACCTCGCGATCGGCTCCGAAGTGCGGCACGCCGCACGCGGCGCGCTCGAACCGCTGACCCTGCTCGCCGCTCTCTCGCGCGCGACTGAGCACATCGGACTGATCGCGACCGCGTCCAGCACCTACACCGAGCCCTACAACCTCGCGCGGCAGTTCGCCTCGATCGATCACATCAGCGGGGGCAGGGCAGGCTGGAACATTGTGACGTCCTGGCTGAAAGCGACCTCGGCCAATTTCGGCGACAGCACGCAACTGGGCCACGACGAGCGCTACGACAGGGCGTTCGAGTATCTCGACGTGGTGACGAAACTGTGGGACAGCTGGGCCGAGGACGCTCACGTCGACGACAGGGCTTCCGGGACCTACGCCGACACCGACCGGGTACGCCCCATCCGGCACTCCGGGCGCTACTACCGGGTGGCGGGAGCGCTCAACGTGCCGCGCTCACCGCAGGGAAGGCCACTGCTGGTGCAGGCGGGTTCCTCCGACAAGGGCAGGCAGTTCGCCGCGACGTACGCGGAAGCGGTGTTCACCGCCCACCTGGAGAAGGCGACGGCGGTGGAGTTCAGCACGGATCTCAAGGCGAGGGCAGCGGCGCTGGGCAGGGACCCCGGCCATGTCCTGGTGCTGCCGGGGCTGAGCCCCGCCATCGGCTCCACCGAGGCCGAGGCGGCGGCGCTGTGGGACGAACTCAACGCGCTCACGGTGCCCGAGGTCGGCCTTGGTCATCTTTCGGCGAGGTTCGGCGGCGCCGACCTCTCCCATCTCAGCCTCGACGAGCGGCTCTCCCCCGGCGACCTGCCCGATCCGGCCACCGTCGAGGGCGCGCAGAGCCGTGCCGAACTGATCCACCGGCTCGTGGCCAGCGAGCGGCCGACCCTGCGCGCGCTGTTGCACAAACTGGCGGGGGGACGCGGGCACTACATCACCGCGGGTACCCCGGAGCAGATCGCCGACGTGATCGAGGACTGGTTCCGCTCGGGCGCGGCCGACGGATTCAACGTGATGCCACCCATCCTGCCCGCGGTGCTGACCGACTTCGTCGAACAGGTGGTGCCGATCCTGCAGCGGCGTGGCCTCTTTCGCAGGGAGTACACGGAGAGCACCCTGCGCGGGCACTACGGCCTGCCGCGCCCGGAGAACCGGTTCTTCCCCGCCGGAGCGGCGGAGCGGCCGGAAGCGGCGGAACCCCAGGCCCTGTCCCGATAGCCGCGAGTCCCCCACTCAGGACAACGAGATCCGCACTCAGGACACCGAGATCCGCACTCACGCACCCTGACCGCGGAATCCCCGGCGCGCGACCGCGTACCGGCTGCCCCGTTCGCGGGACGCGACTCGGACGGGTGATGCGCTCACCTCGCGCCTCCGCCCACGCCACGCCAGCCTTACGTGTAAGGGCTCAGGGCGCCGGGTATCTCGCGACGGGAGGTGCCGGGATGCCCGCCATCACCCCGGGTAGCCAGCGCTCACCCGCGCGACAGCGATCTCGTTCTGAGGAGAAGGCACCGTGACACGGGAACACACGAACCTCACCACCACCGACGCCGGTATCCCCGTGGAGAGCGACGAGCACTCGCTCACCGTCGGTCCTGGCGGGCCGATCCTGCTGCAGGACAGCTATCTCATCGAGCAGATGGCGCAGTTCAACAGGGAGCGGGTGCCCGAACGGCAACCGCACGCGAAAGGCAGCGGCGCGTTCGGCAGGTTCGAGGTGACCGAGGATGTCAGTGCCTACACGAAGGCGGCACTGTTCCAGCCGGGGACGAAAACCGAACTGGTGATCCGCTTCTCCACGGTCGCCGGTGAACGCGGCAGCCCCGACACCTGGCGCGACCCTCGCGGATTCGCGATCAAGTTCTACACCACCGAGGGCACCTACGACATGGTCGGCAACAACACCCCGGTGTTCTTCGTGAAGGATCCGCTCAAGTTCCAGCACTTCATCCGGTCGCAGAAACGCAGGGCCGACAACAACCTCCGCGACCACGACATGCAATGGGACTTCTGGACGCTGTCTCCCGAATCGGCACACCAGGTCACCTGGCTGATGGGTGACAGGGGAATTCCGCGCACCTGGCGGCACATGAACGGCTACAGCTCGCACACCTACATGTGGATCAACGCGGCTGGTGAGCGGTTCTGGGTGAAGTACCACTTCAAGACCGATCAGGGCATCGAGCATTTCACCCAGGACGAGGCCGACCAGATGGCATCGGCCGACACCGATTACCACACCAGGGATCTCTTCGAGACCATCGAGCGTGGTGAGTATCCGAGTTGGACGCTCTACATGCAGATCATGCCGTTCGACGACGCTCCGGGTTACCGGTTCAATCCCTTCGATCTGACGAAGGTGTGGCCGCACTCGGACTACCCGCTGATCAAGGTCGGCAGGATGACGCTGGACCGCAACCCGACCGACTACCACACCGAGATCGAGCAGGCCGCGTTCGAGCCGAACAACCTGGTGCCCGGCATCGGGCCGAGCCCGGACCGGATGCTGCTCGGCAGGCTGTTCTCCTACGCCGACGCCCATCGCTACCGCATCGGCCCCAACTACAAACAGTTGCCGGTCAACGCCTCGACCTCGCCAGTCCACAGCTACAGCAAGGACGGCCCGATGCGGTACGAGAAGGTCAGCGACCCGGTATACGCGCCGAACTCCAAGGGCGGTCCCGCCGCCGACACCGAACGCTACGGGCTGCCGCCCAGCTGGTACACCGACGGCGCGATCATGCGCAGCGCCTACGTGTCCCACGACCAGGACGACGACTGGGGTCAGCCGGGCACACTGGTCCGCGACGTGATGGACGACGCGGCACGGGACCGGCTCGTGCACAACGTCGTCGGCCATCTGCTGAACAAGGTCACGGAGCCGGTGCTGAAGCGGGCCTTCGAGTACTGGCGCAACATCGACGCAGGCATCGGCGAGCGCATCGAGAGCGGTGTGCGGGCCAAACAGGACGAGCTCGACCCGAAAGCCGCCGATCAGGCCAACCCCGCCAGGAGCGGCATGCAGGCGAAGGCGTGAGCACATCGTGCCCGCGGGCACGATCCCACGAGATCAGCACTCTCCGTCGCGGCCAGCGGCGCGGCCGGATCGCAACGCGCCGGTGGCGCACCGTGTCATCCGGCCACCGAAGCGAGTATATTGGCACCAGGTGTCAAAATAGCCGCGAACACAGCAGCTGGCGCGCAGCGCCACCGGGACGAGCGTGGGAGTGACGATGTCCAACGGATGGTTCGAAACAGTGGCCGAGGCGCAGCGCAGGGCGAAGCGGCGACTGCCCAAATCGGTGTACGGGGCGCTGGTGGCAGGCTCCGAACGGGGACAGACCATCGAGGACAACATGGGCGCCTTCGCCGAACTGGGATTCGCGCCGCACGTCGCGGGCCTTTCGAACGAACGGGATCTCGCCACCAGCGTCATGGGCCAGCCGATCTCGATGCCGGTGCTGATCTCCCCCACGGGCGTGCAGGCCGTGCACCCCGACGGGGAGGTCGCCGTCGCGAGGGCCGCGGCGGCCCGCGGCGTGGCGATGGGCCTGAGTTCCTTCGCCAGCAAGTCGATCGAGGAGGTCGCGGCCGCCAACCCGCAGACCTTCTTCCAGATGTACTGGGTGGGCTCCCGCGACGTGCTCGTGCAGCGCATGGAACGCGCGAAGGCCGCGGGTGCCGTCGGCCTGATCATGACGCTGGACTGGTCCTTCTCCAACGGAAGGGACTGGGGAAGCCCCAACATCCCGGAGAAGATGGACTTCAAGACCATGGTCAAGTTCGCGCCCGAGGGCGTGACCAGGCCGAAATGGTTGTGGGAATTCGCGAAGACCCGCAGGCTCCCCGATCTGACCACCCCCAACCTGACGCCGCCCGGCGGCGCGGCCCCCACGTTCTTCGGCGCCTATGGCGAGTGGATCCAGACCCCGCTGCCGACCTGGGACGACGTGGCGTGGTTGCGGCAACAGTGGGACGGGCCTTTCATGCTCAAGGGCGTGACCAGGGTCGACGACGCCAAACGGGCGGTCGACGCCGGAGTCTCGGCGATCTCGGTCTCCAACCACGGTGGCAACAACCTCGACGGCACCCCCGCCACGATCAGGGCGCTGCCCCCGATCGCCGACGCGGTGGGCGAGCAGATCGAGGTGCTGCTCGACGGTGGCGTCCGCCGAGGCAGCGATGTCGTCAAGGCACTGGCTCTTGGCGCCAAGGCCGTGATGATCGGCAGGGCCTACCTGTGGGGCCTCGCCGCCAACGGGCAGGCCGGTGTCGAGAACGTGCTCGACATCCTGCGCGGCGGTATCGACTCCGCCGTACTCGGACTCGGCCTGACGTCGGTGCACGACATCGCCAGAGGTGACGTCGTGATTCCCCCCGGTTTCATCCGCGAGCTCGGCGTCCACGAGGCCGCCAAGCTCTGATTGCCTTCAACCACACCGAAAACGGAAAGAGGTCAACGATGACCGGACGTGTTCACGGCAAGGTCGCCTTCATCACCGGGGCCGCGCGAGGCCAGGGAAGGGCACACGCCGTCCGCTTGGCGCAAGAAGGTGCCGACATCATCGCCGTCGACATCTGCGCACCGATCCCCAACGTGCCCTACGCCGCCGCGACCCGCGAGGACCTCGACCAGACCGTCAAGCAGGTGGAGGCACTCGACCGCAGGATCGTCTCCAGGGTCGTGGACACGAGGGACGCCGGCGCGCTCAAGGCCGCGGCCGACGAGGGCGTCGCGGAACTGGGCAAGCTGGACATCGTCGTGGCCAACGCGGGCATCTGCATCGCGGCCGAATGGGACAAGGTCACCCCGGAAATCTTCCGCGACACCATCGACATCAACCTCGTCGGCACCTGGAACACGATCATGGCCACGGCGCCACACCTGGTCGCGGGCGGCGGCGGTTCGATCATCCTGACCTCCTCGGCGGCCGGGCTCAAAGGGCTCCCCTTCCTGACGCCGTACGTGGCCAGCAAGCACGGTGTCACCGGGATGGCCCGCTCGTTCGCCAACGAACTGGCCGTGCACAACATCCGCGTGAACAGCCTGCATCCGACGGGCGTCCGGACCCCGATGGGGGGCGGGGAGGCAACCGCGGCCTTCGGCCCCGCGATGGAGAAGAACCCCAGGGTGGGCGGCATGTTCGCCAACAGCCTCCCCATCGAGACCACCGAACCCGAGGACCAGGCCAACGCGGTGCTGTTCCTGGCATCGGACGAGTCCCGCTACGTCACGGCGCTGGCGATGACGGTGGACGCGGGCAACACCCAGTACTGATCCCCGCCGGTGCTCCGGCCACGCCACGGCCGGGGCACCGGGGGTAGGGCCTGCCCCCGCATCAACGCGGGTGGTCACCGGATTACCGCCGGCGCCGATCTTGCCGAGACTCGACTGGTGACCTTGGATGCCACGGACAACCCCGACATCGTCTCGACCACCTCCTCCAGAACGGGCAGTGACTACTCCGTGCTGGCCCGCAGGATCGGCGACGCCGGTCTGTTGCGGCGAAGGCCCGGCTACTACGTCCTGCGGTTTGCCCTCGTCTTCGGCGCGTTCGCCGCGTGCTGGGTCGCGTTCGTTTTCATCGGTGACTCGTGGCTGCAGATCGCCGTCGCCGCCGCGCTGGCTGTCCTTTTCGGACAGATCGCGCTGCTGGCTCACGACGTCGCCCATCGCCAGGTTTTCCGCACCCGGCGCCCCAGCGAGGTCACCGGCCTCGTCGTCGGCAACCTCGCGATCGGCCTGAGTTACGGCTGGTGGATGGACAAGCACACCCGTCACCACGCCAACCCCAACCACGAGGAACTCGATCCCGATGTCGCGCCCGACATTCTGGTGTGGTCGAAGACCCAGGCCAAGGCCAGTTCGGGTCTGCCTTCGCTCATCGGGCGCAGGCAGGCGGTCCTGTTCTTCCCGCTGCTCACGCTGGAGGGCCTGAACCTGCACGTGTCGAGCTTCCGCGCCCTGCGTTCTCCCTCGCTCAAGCACCGAGGGCTTGAGGCGACCCTGCTGCTCACCCACGTGCTCGGCTATCTCGGCGCGGTGTTCCTGCTGCTCTCCCCCGCCAAGGCTCTCGTGTTCATCGCCGTTCACCAGGGCCTGTGGGGTGTCTACATGGGATGCATCTTCGCCCCCAACCACAAGGGGATGCCGACACTGCGCGGCGAGCGGCCGGACTTCCTGCGCAGGCAGGTGCTGACCTCACGCAACGTGCGCGGTAGCCGGTTCGTCGATGTCGCGCTCGGCGGGCTCAACTATCAGATCGAGCACCACCTGTTCCCGAGCATGCCGACGCCGCATCTGCGCAAGGCTCAGCCCATCGTGCGCTCCTACTGCGCCGAACTGGGCGTGGCCTATCACGAGACGGGCCTGCTGGCCTCCTACGGCGAGGCGCTGCGGCACCTGCACAAGGTGGGGGCGCCATTGCGGGAGCGGCACGCGGCGCGGTGAAGCCCCCGGTCCGGCCGCGCGGCTTTACGGACCCGGCGTGGTGCGACACGATGCGGGAGCGCACACCGCGCGGCAGGAGGACTCATGATCGGCACAGAGGACGAACTGGCCGCCATGCTCGACAGGGCCGCGACCAGCGGGACCGCCATCCCCGCGCCGAGCTCGGAAGGCACCGAGCTGCCGCTGGAGGCGGCCTATCACGTGCAGCACAAGGTGGTCGGGCTGCGACTTGCCCGGGGCGAGCGGGCCGTCGGCGTCAAGCTGGGATTCACCAGCGAGGCGAAGATGGCACAGATGGGCGTCAGCGAGATCATCGCGGGCAGGCTCACCGACGCGATGTGGTTCGGCGACGGTGAGCGGGCAGGGCTCGGCGGGTTCATCCATCCCCGCATCGAACCGGAGGTCGCGTTCCGGCTCGGCGAGGACGTCGACCTCGGCGGAGCGCGATCCGGTGGCGCCGATATCGGTGACGCCGTCGATGCCGTCGCCGCCGCGATGGAGATCATCGACTCGCGGTACTCCGGATTCCGGTTCGGACTGTCCGATGTGGTCGCGGACAACACCTCTGCCGCCGGTTTCGTCCTGGGCCCGTGGCGCTCGCCTGACACCGCGACCGGCGACCGCGCCGTTTCGCTGAGTGTCGACGGGACGGTCACCGCGACCGGTTCGACGGCGGCGATACTCGGAAATCCGCTGAACGCGCTGCGGGCGCTGGTGCCGCTCGCGGCCAAACGCGGCCTCGTCCTTCCCGCGGGCAGCATCGTGCTGGCAGGGGCGGCGACCGCTGCGACGCCCCTCACCGCCTCCGTGGTGACCACCCGTATCGAAGGACTCGGCGAGGTGAGCATCGTCGCCGCCGGAGACAGCGCCGGAGATCGCACCGGAGATCGCGCCGGAGGCGGATATGACTGACGAACGGCCGCGCGGCGCCAGGGTGGTGGCCGGCAAGGCCACACCGCGCGGGAGGTACCCGCACGTGAAGCTCGCCGGTGGATTCGCCTTCGTCTCGGGCACCAGCAGCCGCCGCGCCGACAACACCATCGCCGGTGCCGAGGCCGACGACATGGGCACCACCACGCTGGACATCCGGGCGCAGACGACCGCCGTGCTGGAGAGCATCACGGACGTGCTCGCCGAGGCAGGGGCGAGCCTTTCCGATCTCGTGCAGGTCACCACCTACCTGGTCAACATGAACGATTTCGGCGGATACAACGAGGTCTACGGGCGGTTCTTCGACGAGAACGGCCCCGCGAGGACCACCGTGGCCGTGCACCAGCTTCCCCACCCGCACCTGCTCATCGAGATCCAGGCCGTCGCGCTGCTGCCGGGCGGCTGACCGGAGGATCGCACCGACGCGGGGATTCACCCGAAACCCGTATCGCGAACGGCCGGTGCGCGAGCAGAATGGGCAGCGGAACAGGCAGCGGCCGGGCGGCTCGTCACGCGCGGCCATCGAGGCGACCACGGTGGTCTCCCGCCGGACCACCGACGGACGGGGGTCTGAGCATGCCGAGCATCAACCCGGTCATCAATTTTCCGAAGTGGATCGAAGCCAACCAGCACCTGCTGCGGCCACCGGTGAACAACAAGCAGGCGTGGACGGAGACGGGCGACTTCATCGTCATGGTCGTCGGTGGTCCCAACCAGCGCACCGACTTCCACGTCGATCCCTACGAGGAATGGTTTTTCCAGTACCGGGGCACCATGCACGTCGACATCGTCACCGAAGAGGGCCCGCGGTCCATCACGATCGGTGAGGGCGACATGTGGCTGCTGCCCGCGGGCGTCCCGCATTCGCCACAGCGCCCGGAGCCGGGTTCGATCGGCATCGTCGTGGAGCGCATCAGGGAAGAAGGCACGCTGGAGAAGTTCCAGTGGTACTGCCCGCACTGCTCGGCGCTGGTCCACGAGGTCGAGTTGCAGGTGCGCAGCATCGTGGACGACCTTCCTCCGGTGTTCGGCGAGTTCTACGAGGACGAGCGCGCCCGCACCTGTGGCTCGTGCGGGCGGCTGCACCCCGGCAAAGGCTGAGCGCGGCGATCCGATGACGGTCATCGACGTCCACACGCACTACGTACCGAAAGGCTGGCCCGATCTCGCGGCGGTCACCGGGGGCGGCGACGCGTGGCCGTGGCTGCGCGTGGAGTCCGAACGCGACGCCGTCATCATGGTGCGTTCCTCGGAGTTCCGCCGGATCGGGCACAACGCCTGGGATGCCGCGCGGCGGCTGCGGGACATGGACGCCGACGGCATCGGTGTCCAGGTCGTCTCCCCCACCCCGCTGTTCTTTTGCTACGCCGAGCCGGCCGGAAGCGCCGCCGCGGTCGCCAGGATCTTCAACGATCTCGCGCTGGAGATCTGCGCACCGGACCCGGCGCGGTTCCTGCCCTTCTGCCAGGTTCCCCTGCAGGACACCGACGCCGCCTGCGCGGAGGCGGAACGCTGCGCGGCGGCGGGGCATCGGGGTGTGGAGATCGGCAACCATGTCGGCGACCGCGACCTCGACGACGACGGTGTCGTCACGTTCCTCCAGCACTGCGCCCACCTGGGCATGCCGGTGTTCGTGCACCCGTGGGACATGCCCGGCTCGCCGAGGCTCGACCGCTGGATGGCGAGATGGCTGACGGGAATGCCAGCCGAGACCCATCTTTCGCTGCTGGCCATGGTGCTCGGCGGCGCGTTCGACCGGCTGCCCCGCGAACTGCGGTTGTGCTTCGCGCACGGCGGCGGCTCGTTCCCGTTCTGGGTGGGCAGGATGGACAACGCCTGGCATCGCAGGCCCGGCCTCGTCGCGACGTCCGAACACCCGCCCTCGCACTACCTCGACCGCTTCTGTGTCGACAGTGTCGTGTTCGGCGAGGCCGCGCTGCGGCTGCTGGTCGACACCATGGGCGCCGAGCGCGTGCTGCTGGGCAGCGACTACCCGTATCCACTGGGTGAGCGCCCCGCGGGCCACGTGGTACGCACGGCGCGGTTTCTCGACGAGGAGAGGCGCGGCCTGATACTCGGCGGCAACGCCGCCCGGTTCCTCGGCCCCAGCGACGGTTGACCCCGCCGCGCCTGCCAGGACCAGTAGCCGGATGATCACGAACCGGAATAACACCTGGTCGCGCACATATTGCCCACGCGGGTGAACTTGATCTACGCCACACCACCGGGCGTGGCGGAACTTTCTCCCCCGGTGCTCACGTGGTAGTGATACCGCACTCAATGTCCGTACCCCCCGTAACGAGAGGACAATGGACCCTTACCGAAGTACGAGCTGCGCCGTTGATTCAGCCGGTACCCGCGGTACCGGCACTCGCATTGAGGAGCGGGTGACGGCGCAATGATCATCCTCAACATTTTTCTCGGCATTCTCGTCGTCCTGCTGCTCACCGCGGCGACCGGCTATTTCGTGGCCCAGGAATTCGCCTACATGGCCGTCGACAGGTCCCGGCTCAAAGCCCGCGCGGCCGACGGCGACAAGGGAGCACAGCGGGCCCTGCGCATCACGAGGCGAACCTCGTTCATGCTCTCCGGCGCCCAGCTCGGTATCACCGTCACCGGCCTGCTCGTCGGTTACGTCGCCGAACCACTCATCGGCGCCGGAATCGGCGAACTGCTCGGCGGGATCGGGCTTTCCACCGGCGTCGGCATCGCCATCGGCACCGTGCTCGCGTTGTTGTTCTCCACCATCGTGCAGATGGTGTTCGGGGAGTTGTTCCCCAAGAACCTCTCGATCGCGAAGCCCGAACCAGTGGCGCGCTGGCTGGCCTGGTCGACCAACGTGTACCTGGCCGCGTTCGGCTGGCTCATCACGCTGTTCGACCACGCGTCCAACCTGCTGCTCAAGCTCGTGCGCATCGAACCGGTGCACGACGTCGAGCACGCCGCTACCCCCCGCGACCTCGAGCACATCGTCGCGGAATCGCGCGACAGCGGCGATCTCTCCAGTGAGATGTCGACGCTGCTCGACCGGGTGCTCGACCTGCACGACCGCAACGCCGAGCACGCCATGATCCCCCGGCCGAGAGTGGCCACGGTTTCCGGGACGAGGCCGGTGTCCGACGTCGTGGAGCTCATGGCGACGGGGCATTCGCGGTATCCGGTACTCGGCGACGGCATCGACGACGTCCGGGGCATCGTCTGCCTGCGGGACGTACTCACGCTCGACGCGGGGCAACGCAGGGAACGGCTCATCTCCGACATCGCCCGCGACGCGGTACTCGTGCCGTCGTCGCTGCCGTTGCGCGAGGTGCTGACCCAGCTCAGGGAGGCAGGCGAGCAGCTGGCCTGCGTCGTGGACGAGTACGGCGGCCTCGCCGGGGTGGTGACCGTCGAGGACATCGCCGAGGAACTCATCGGCGAGATCGCCGACGAGCACGATCCGGCGGGCGAGCACGCGACCAGGCTCGACGACGGCGGCTGGTTGCTGCGCGGCACGGTGCACATCGACGAGGCCGAGCGCCTGCTCGGCCACGACCTGCCGCACGGCGACTACGAAACCGTCGGCGGGCTGGTGATCACCGAGCTCGGGACCCTTCCCCAGCCGGGCGACGCGGTGACCGTGTCGCTGCCCCGCTCGCCGGGAACGCCGGACGAGGAACCGGACTACGAGCTGGCGATCACGGTGGGAGCGGTCGACCGGCACGTGCCGGCCAGTATCCGGGTCCGCCTCCAGCCCGCCGGTGCCGTCCGCGGTGAGGAGGCCGGAGCATGAGTGACCTGAACCCGTTGCTCGCCATCGCGATCACGATCGGCATCATCGTGCTGAGCGCGTTCTTCGTCGCGGTGGAATTCTCCCTCGTCGCGGCACGCAAGTACCGGCTGGAGGACGCGGCAGGCCGCAGTGCCTCGGCACGAGCGGCGCTCAAGAGCGCTCGCGAACTGTCGTTGCTGCTGGCCGGTTCCCAGCTCGGCATCACCCTGTGCACGCTGGCGCTCGGTGCGGTGACCAAACCGGCCGTGCATCACATGCTGACACCGCTCATGAGCGACCTGGGACTGCCGCTAGGCGCCGCCGACGTCATCGCGTTCGTGCTGGCGCTCGTCGTGGTGACGTTCCTGCATCTCGTCGTCGGCGAGATGGCCCCGAAGTCGTGGGCGATCGCGCATCCGGAGAAGTCGGCGACACTGCTGGCGATTCCGATGCGCGGCTTCATGTGGTTCACGAGACCGATCCTGCTGGCGCTCAACGGCGCGGCGAACTGGTGCCTGCACCGGCTCGGCGTCGCCGCGGTGGACGAGGTCAGCGCGGGGCACACCCCCGACGACCTCCGCCAGCTCGTCGAGCACTCCGCCGAGGCGGGTGCGCTGGACGCGCCACGGCACGGCCAGCTCGCCACGGCGCTGGATCTGCGGGTGCGGCCGCTGCGCGACATCATGCGGCCGATCGCCGATGTCAGTGCCGTCGCGGCGAGCGCGACCGTCGCCGAGGTGCAGCGCGCCTCCCGCGACAGCGGGCACCTGCGGCTGGTCGTGCGTGGTGAGCGGGGCCGACCGCTCGGTGTCGTGCACGTGCGGGACACGCTGACGCAGCCGGAGGGCACCACGGCGGGCGAACTGGTCCGGACCGCGCTGACGTTGTCCGCCGACGCGCCCGCCTACACGGCGCTGGGCACGATGCGCGATCGCAGGAACCACTTCGCGCTGCTGGAGGAGGACGGCGCGATCGTCGGCCTGCTCACCTTGCAGGACCTGCTGGACGAACTGCTGGCGGGTTAGCCCTTGTCGCAAGGGCACCGACGGGCCCCATGGAGTCCACTGTGGACTCCATGGGGCCCGTTCTCGTCAGAAGTGCCGCAACAGTTCGGGAAACGTGGCCAGCGTCAGGACGCCGTCGTCGCCGGGGTCCAGTTCGCCGTGTTCGAGCACCCACGTGTGCTCGTTCGGGATGAACACGGCGTTCATGCCCGCCTGCCTGGCCGGCAGGATGTCGGACTTCGGCGAGTTGCCGATCATCCACGTCGTCTCGGGTACCAGCGAGCTCTCGCCCGCGAGCCGCGAGTACGTGTCGACCGACTTCTCGGCGACGATGTGTACCTCGCGGAAATGCCCGGCGAGCCGGGACGCGGTGATCTTGCGTTGCTGTTCCTCGGTGTCACCTTTGGTCAGCAGCAACAACTCGTGCCGCCGCCCCAGCGCTTCCAGCGTCCGCGCGACACCCGGCATCGGCTCGACCTTGCCCTCGACGAGCGCCGAAGCCAGCTCCTCCATGTGCCGCAGCTCGGCGGCCGAGGCAGGCCTGCTGCGCAACGTGGCGAAGCAATCGCCGAGGCTCCGCAGGAACACGGTGCTGCCGTAGCCGTGTGCGGCGGAGTTGGCCCGCTCGATGTCGTTGAGCACGGCGCGGATCGCGGACCTGTCGAGCGTGGGATGCGCGACCCAGTCGAGGAATCCGTCGATGGCCCGCTCGAACAGGATGTTGTTCTCCCACAAGGTGTCATCGGCATCGAAGATGAGAACCTGCCGGTCACGTCGCACGCATCGCACCTTCCATCAGCACTGGGCCAGCAGTGTAACCACGACTGCGGGCGGAGCCGCCACGCGTTTTTCCCCTAGAATCGACGGCGATGGCCAGATCTCGCTGGTGGCTCGGTGCGTTCGCGCTCGTCGGTGTCGCCCTCCTCGTCGGAGTTTTCGTTCTCATCGGACAGGACCGGACGCCTCCCGACCTTCCGGGTCCACCGGGGCGAGGTCCGCTGACCGTCGTGACGATCGGTGACAGCACGCTGTCCGGTGAGGGTGCCGGTGACTACACGCGCGACACCAACGGCAAGGACGGCAACTGGTGCCACCGCTCCCCCAACGCGGCCGTGAACAAGATCGAGCTGCCCGGAGTCACCAAGGCCGTCAACCTCGCGTGCTCGGGAGCACCCTCGGGGCAGGTCGGGCTCGGCACCGTCAAGCAGTGGACGGAACCCTCGCAGGCCCAGCAACTCGCGACGCTGGTCAAGGATCACCGGGTCACCGCCATCGTGGTGGCCGTGGGAGCCAACGACGAGCCGCACTTCTCCCGGCTCATCTCCGAGTGCTTCACCTCGTGGTTCATGGACGATGGAAACCCGTGCAGCGAGAAGATCAAGGACGACTGGCAGTCCAGGATCGACGCCATGGTCCCGAAAGTGGTGTCCGCTCTCGGCGACATCAAGAAGGTGCTGCGGACCGCGGGCTACTCCGCAGAGGACTATCAGCTGGTGCTGCAGTCCTACGCGGCGCCGATCAGCCCCGACATCCCGGAGAACCTGCGCAACCTCAACGGCTGCCCTTTCCGCACCGACGACCTTCGGTGGGTGAAGGAAACCGGGGCGGCCGACCTCTCCGAGGGCCTGCGCTCCGCCGCGAAGCAGGCGGATGTGCGTTTCCTCGATCTCTCGCGTGCGGGCGAGGGACACGAGGCTTGTTCAGGCGGAGCCGATCCGAGTTCGGAGTGGTTCACCAGGTTCACGGTGGAATGGGACGACCTCACCGACGCCGACAGGGCCAGCCACGCGATCCAGGAATCCTTTCACCCCAACGCCGAAGGCCACGCCCAGCTCGCCCGCTGCCTGAGCGAGTTCCTCGCCACCAACGAGCGTTCGGCCGCCTGTCTGAAGGGCGAGGACGGCAATCTGCACGCGGCGCCGTCGGTGCTGGTGCAGGCCGACCGCTGAGCACGAGACCGGGAACCGGCCCCGGTCGTCAGAGGTCGAGCGCCGCCCGCAACGCGCTGTCGATCTGCTCCTGTACGTCGTCGCCGATCTCGGCGATGCGCTGATCGAGCCACGGCCGGTAGATCCGGGTCAGGTTGAGGGTGGAGATCCAGAACCGGGCGTCGACGGCGACGCCCAGAATGTCCCCCGGGTCTTTCTCCAGCAGTTCGGTGCCCAGCAGCCACGGCCGTTCCGACTCGTTCACGCCGTCGGAGGACAGCAGGAGCACCGCGCGTGACCTGGCTTGCTCTGTCGGAGGGTGGTAAGTCCAGACTTCACCCCTGCGCACGCAGGTCCTCCAGCGCGGCCGCTATCTCGGACTCGTCGGCGGCCGCGGCGGCCGCGGCGGGGCCGGGTCGAGCGGGTTTGTGGTAGCCGGTGCGAACCGCTTCCCTGCGAGCGGCCTTGGACAGCCACGACGAGACCGACACCCCGTGTGCCTTGGCCGCGCGTTCGGCGAATTCCAGCGCGCCTTCGTCGAGTGACAGGGTCACCTTACGTGTTGCCATACGATTTATCGTACCTCTCACAAGGTGGGCGAGCGCCCCTCGAACGGCGTCGAGAGCACCACGGTCGTGCGCGTCGACACCTTGGCCGACTCCCTGATGCGGCGAAGCAGGTCCTCAAGTCCCAGCGGGGAGGCGACCCGGACCAGCAGGATGTAGGACTCGTCGCCCGCCACCGAGTAGCACGACTCGATCTCGGTGATGTGCTCAAGCCGCTGCGGGTAGTCGTCCGGCGCCGCCGGATCGTTGGGAGTGAGCGAGATCAGCGCCGTCAGCGGGAGCCCGATCTGCTCGCCGTCGAGTTTCGCCGTGTAACCACGGATGACCCCCCGCTGCTCCAGCCTCCTGACGCGCTGGTGCACGGCGGACACCGAGAGCCCGACACGTTCGGCCAGATCGGTGAAGCTCCGCCTGCCGTCGGCGGACAGCTCCCGCACGATCGCCTGGTCGAGCGGCTCCAGTCCGGGGTTGGTCATGAGCCGAGCACAACCAGTTCGTGCGGCCGGTTGTTGAGCGGCTCCACACCGCCGGAGGTGACCACGACGATGTCCTCGATCCGGGCACCCCACCGGCCCGGCTGGTAGATCCCCGGCTCGACGCTGAAGGCCATGCCCGGTTCGAGCGGAAGGTCGTTGCCACCGACGATGTAGGGCTCCTCGTGGACATCCAGCCCGATGCCGTGACCGGTGCGGTGGATGAAGTACTCCCCGAATCCCGCGTCGGCGATGATCGTCCTCGCGGCCGCGTCGATGTCCTGGGCGGTGGCGCCGGGGCGCACGGCCTCGACCGCGGCCCGCTGCGCGCGCCGCAGCACCTCGTAGGTCTCGGCGACGTCGGCGTCCCTCGGCTCCCCGACCGCGTACGTGCGCGTGGAGTCGGAGTTGTAGCCCTCGGCGATCGGTCCCCCGATGTCGACGACCACGACGTCACCCTGCTCGATGACCCTGCCGGACACGTCGTGGTGCGGGCTCGCGCCGTTGGGCCCAGAGCCGACGATGACGAACTCTGCCTCGGTGTGTCCCTCGGCGACGATGGCGGCCGCGATGTCGGCACCGACCTCGGCCTCGGTGCGGCCGGGGCGCAGCCACTCGCCCATCCTCGCGTGCACCCTGTCGATGGCCGCTCCCGCCGTGCGCAGGGCGGCGATCTCGGCCGCGTCCTTACGCATGCGCAGCTCGCGGATGACGGGCCCGGCCAGCGTCTGCTCGGCCGAGCCGATTGCGTCCCTGAGCCCGAGCACGTGCAACGCGGCCATGGTGTCACTGACGGCGACCCTGCCCGGCTTGCCGAGCCTTCCGGCCACCAGCGCGTAGGGATCGTCGCCGTCGACCCACGTGATGACGTCGACGCCGAGGTCGTCCGTCGGTACGTCGGCATAGCCGGGAGCTTCCAGTTTGGGCACGACGAGCGCGGGTGCCGCGCCGGAGGCGGGGACCACGAGCGCCGTCAGCCGTTCGAACGAACCGCCTGCCTGGCCGATGAGGTACCGCAGATCCGAGCCGGGGGCGATCAGCAGCGCGTCGGTACCGGCGTCGGAGGCGGCGCCGCGCGCGCGGTCGAGGCGGGCCCGCAGGGCGGCGGCATCAGGGGCTGGAGTGTGCAGGGATCGGCGCGACATGACCATGAGCCTAGCCGGGACCGCCTTCCCCTGGAGCGGAGGCAGGCCGGGCCACTCCGAGCACGCGGGGCGCCACGACCGACACTTTCGCGCCGTCCGGGAAGATCAGCTCGCGCCACCTCACCGGTTGCCAGCCCGCCGCCCGCATCACGGCGAGCGCGTCCCGGTTGGGATGACAACCGCCCATCAACCTCGGCCACACCAGATCGGCCGCGTCCTGGATCAATGCCCGCAAGGCAACGGGCGAACGCACGTGTTCGTAGAAGCGCAACTCGCCGCCAGGGGCGAGGATCCTCGCGAACTCCGCGAGCGCGGCGGGCGGATCGGCCACCGAGCACAGCACCCCGGACACGACGACCGCATCGGCCGAACCGTCCTCGAACGGCAGCCGGCCGGCCGTCGCCGCGACGAGCGACACCGGAACCGGCGCGTGCGTCGCCGCCCGCCGTGCCGCGGACCGCAGCGAGGGCTCGGGCTCGACGGCGGCCACCTTCGTGACCTCGTCCGGGTAGTGCGGGAAGTTGAGGCCCGTACCAGCGCCGACCTCGACGACGGTGCCCGTAAGCCCGGCAAGCAGTTCACGCCGCAACTCCGCCTGGCCTCTTGCCTCGTTGCGATCCCCGATGCGCTGGAACAGTCTTGCGAAGAACGGGTTCTGAAAGGGCGCCACGCACCGAGCATGGCAGGCTGGGCGGGTGACCACCGCACCTTTGGCGCTCCTCGACGCCGCGAGCCTGTACTTCCGGTCGTACTTCGCGCTGCCGGATTCCCTCACCGCGCCGGACGGCACCCCGGTCAACGCGGTCCGCGGGTTCACCGACACCGTCGCCAGGATCATCACCGATCGCGGGCCCCGCAGGCTCGTGGCCTGCCTCGACGCCGACTGGCGACCCCAGTTCCGGGTCGAGGCGCTGCCCAGTTACAAGGCACACAGGGTGGTGGAGGCGGCCCCTTCCGATGGCGTCGACGGAGTCGATGTCGAGGAGGTGCCGGACACGCTGACGCCGCAGATCCCGATCATCCTGGAGGTACTGGAAGCGGCGGGCCTGGCGACCGCCCTGGCGAAGGGCTTCGAGGCCGACGACGTCATCGGCACGCTCACGGTCAGGGAGAAGACCGACCCCGTCGAGATCATCACCGGCGACCGCGACCTGTTCCAGCTCGTGCGCACCGAACCGACACCGGCTTCGGTGATCTATGTCGGCAAGGGCTGGGCCAAGGCCGAGGTGCTCGGGCCTGCCGAGGTGGCCGCGAAGTACGGCATCCCGGTGGCCGAGGCCGGCCCCGGCTACGCCGACATGTCGATGCTGCGTGGCGACCCTTCCGACGGCCTGCCGGGAGTCGCCGGGATCGGGGAGAAGACCGCCGCGAAGCTGATCACCCAGTTCGGCTCGCTGGAGGCACTCGTGGCGGCGGCCAAGGCCGAAAGCACCGAGCTGCCGCTGAAGACGCGGGTCCGGCTCAACGAGGCCGCCGACTACCTCGCCGTGGCGCCGACCGTCGTCAGGGTCGCGCCCGACGCACCGGTCGAGCTGTCCGGCGACGACCGGCTCTCGTCCTCGCCCGCCGACCCCGACCGGCTCACCGAGCTCGCCCAGCGCTGGAATCTCGGCGGTTCGGTGCCGAGGCTGCTCACGGCGTTGGGCTGCTGACCTCGGCAGGCTGACCGACCTCGTACTGCCCTTCTTCGGTCTTGACGGTGATGGGCACGGGGACGTCCTCGCCCGCGATCCTTGCCGTGCAGTCGAACGTGGTGCCGACCTCGACGGGCTGATCGGCAGGGCAGGTGACGTCCTCGACATCGGTGACGCGATAGCCCTCCTCGAGTACGTCCAGCACCGATTCACGCATCGTTTCCGGGTCGAAGACCCTGGTCACCGGTGCGACACCGGTTCCGGTCCCTTCACCGGAGGCGACGGACGGCTCGCCGGTGCCGGAAGGTCTGCTCCCGGTGCTCTCGGGCGCACCCGCGCCCGGCTCACCCCTGTCACCCTTGTCGCCGTCACCGCCGCCGTCACACGCGCCGAGCAGCAGCAATCCGCACGACACCGCCGCAACCAGCACACCACGTACCCGCAAAACCGGACACCCCGAGAAGTTGATCGTCCACAGGTCAGAAGAACGTACCGCACCACGGAGTGGAGCGAGCACCGAACAGGTCGTCGGCGATCGCCACCGCGCCGGGGTCGCTCACCCGGATCCTCCCGGTTTCGGCCAGGGCCGAGGGAAGCCACGCGCCGAGGTAGGCCATCGCGAGCGTGTCGGCACCCATGCGCAGCTGAGCGTCACGCTCGGTTCGCGTCACCTCGTCGGGCGTGATCAGGTAGCGGCAGGCGTTGCGAGGGAGGAACGGGTCGTCGACCTCGATGACGAGCGGCCCGCTCCTCCGCTCGCGCGCCAGCAGCGCCGCCTCGACGTCGATCAGGCGTAGCCAGGTGTCGTCCTCGACCTCGGTGACCTTGCACATTCTGGGATCGGTGAACAGCAGTTCCACCGGCTCGGTCACCGGTCCGTAGCCGACCTCGATGTCGCCGACGAGATCGACCCCGAGCAGGAACCGCCACAGGCCCGCGAACGCCTCCGGCGTTCCGTAGTGCAGGTCGTCCACCTTCAGTGTGCCGTCGCCACCCGGCGTCCTGACGACCCGGTACACGACGAACCCGTCGATGCCGTCTGTGCCGTGGTGCACGGCGGTCACCAGCGGTTCCTCGCCTGCTCTGAGTCCCCGCTCGATGGCGTACCACCAATGCCGGGGCCTGCTCATCATCCCCGGCCGCAGCGGGAGACCGGCATAGATGCCGGGTAACCTGCTCAGCGCGGCATCGATGTCGAGCAGCTCGATCTCGCCGCTCGCCGGCAGTTCCGAGCGCAGTCGCGCCGAGAGGCGGCGCACCTTGTACGACCGCATGAGAGTGCCGACCCCGTAACCGAACCTGCCGTAGATGGCACCTTCGCTGGCATGCAGGGCGGCCACGACGATCCCGCGCTCGGTGAAATCGGCGAACTGCGCCCGCATGAGGCTCGTCAGCACCCCGCGCCGGGTGCGGTCGGCCCTGACACCCACGCCGGTGACCGCGGCGAGCGGAACATCGGCACCGCCAGGGACCCGCAGCAGCGCGTCGGTCGACTTCGCGGTACCGATCAGCGCGTCGTCGAAGACTCCGAGCGTCCGCTCCGGCTGGTGACCGCGGCGGGTCGTCTCCCACTCCTCGTCTTTGACGGGAGGCGCGTGCAAGGCGGCACGAAACAGCGTGTTCGCGGCGCGCAGTTCGTCGTCACGCAGTACGCGGGTCACAAGGTCGCTCATGACAACGATGCTCTCCGCGCCCGAGCCCGCGTGCCACTCAATTAGTTCGCTGCTTCCAGCTGGCCGACCTCGTAGTGCGCCTCGTCGTCCTTGGCCGTGATGGTGACGGTCTGCTGCTCACCGTTGACCGTGACCTGGCACTGGAACGAGTTGTCCTTCTTGACTTCCTGGTCGGCGGGGCAGGTCACCGATTCGATGCCCTCGACGCCGTAGCTGTCGGTGAGGACCTTCTGGACGTCCTTGGCCATCTGCGCGTTGTCGAAGACCTTGGTGACCAGGAGGCCCGGCCAGAGGAACAGGGCCACCGCCGCGGCGGCGACGACGAGCACGAGCCCGCTGACCCCGATCCACAGGCCTTTGCCGCCGCCCGACTTCGGCTGCTGCGCACCGAACTGCTGCTGCCCGTACGGCTGCTGGCCGAACTGTGAGGGGTCGTAGCCCGGCTGCTGCCCGTACGGCGACTGCTGTGTCGGTTGCGGCTGTTGCGGCTGCTGGCCGTACTGGCCCTGCTGACCGAACTGTGAGGGGTCGTAGCCGGGCTGCTGGCCGTACCCCGGCTGTTGCGGCTGTTGCGGCTGCTGGCCATAGCCGGGCTGCTGACCGTAGCCCGGCTGCTGGGGCTGCTGCCCATAGCCCGGCTGCTGCTGCCCATAGGTGTTCGGGTCGTAGCCGGGCTGACCCTGCTGACCGGGCTGGCCCTGCTGGCCATAGCCGGGTTGCTGCGGGTAACCGCCTTGCTGGGGGAACCCACCGGACGGGGGCCCTGCCGGCTGCTGCCCCCACTGCTGAGGGTCGTTGCCTCCGTACGGCGTGCTCATCGTGTTGCCTCCGCCAATCCACCTATACGTTTCGTCCCACCGCGCCGCGAGAAATGCCGGGGCGTCGTCGGCGATCCAACCACAGCGCGCTGTCCAGCACACCTACCGGGCACGCACCGGATCACACTCACCTGTCACACATCGCCCGCCGCGACGACGCCACGGCGCAGTGTCTTGACCGCCTTGGCCGCGACGCCACCGACCGGATGGTCACGTCCGAGCACGTCCTTGATCTGGTCGAGCAGGTCGATCACCTGCCGCGACCAGCGAACGAAGTCACCTGCGGACAGTTCCTGCCCGTTGGCCTCGGCCGCGGTGAGCACCTTCTCCAGCGATTCGCCGCGCGACCAGCGATACACCGGCCACGCGAAGCCCGCGTCGGGTTCCCTGGTCTGCGTGAGCCGGTGCCTTCGCTCGTCCTCGACGAGTTCGGTCCACAGGCGGGCGGTCTCCTGCCACGCCTTCGGCACACCCCCGGAGGGCAGACGGGGCTCGGCGGCCGCGTCTCGGCGCGCCTCGTAGACCAGAACCGAGACCACGGCGGAGAGTTCGGGTGGCGTCAGACCGTTCCAGACCCCGTGCCGGATGCATTCGGCCGCGAGCAGATCGGACTCGCTGTAGAGCCGCGAGAGCATGCGGCCGTGCTCGGTGACGACATCGTCGCCGGTGAGGTAGCCGCGCTCGGCCAGAAGCGACCTGATGCGGTCGAAGGCCCTCGCCAGCGAGTGCGTCGTGGCCGCCACCTTGCGCTCGAGGTGCGCGGTCTCCCCCGCCAGCCGCTGATGGCGCTCGACCCAGCGCAGGCTGGCTTCCCTGTCGGCGAGCCCGTGAGCGGGGTGCGCGCGCAATTCCGCGCGCAGCGTGGCCAGCTCCGCGTCCTCGTTGGCGCCCGACCTCCTGCGTTCGCGGGGCGGCCTGCTGATTCCGGTGTTGCGCAGCGAGGAGGCGATGTCGCGCCGCGTCTTGGGCGAGCGCAGTTCCACGTGCTTCGGCAGTTTGACGGTGCCGAGCGGTTCGACGGGCGCCGGGAAATCCGATACCGAAAGCGGCCCTGACCAGCGATCCTCCGTCACCACGACCGGACGGGGTTCGTGAACGGGATCCAGACCGGGATCGACGACGACGGCGAGCCCGGCCCTGCGACCGGCCGGAACCGAGATCACGTCGCCCTTGCGCAGCCTGCCGAGGGATTCCGCCGTCTGCGCCCTCCGGGTCGCCGAGTTCTGCCTCGCGAGCAGCTTTTCCCTTTCCGAGACCCGTTTGCGCAGTTCCACGTAGGACAACAGGTCGTCGAAGTCGCCGCTGACGGCCTCGGCGTAGCCCGTGAGCGCTTCCTTGTTCCGCTCGATGCGGCGGGCCGTGCCCACCACTGAACGGTCGGCCTGGAATTGGGCGAACGACTGTTCGAGCAGGTCCCTGGCCTGGTCGGTGCCGAACTGGCCGACCAGGTTGATGGCCATGTTGTAGCCGGGCCGGAAGGAGGAGCGCAACGGATAGGTGCGCGTCGAGGCGAGCCCGGCGACCTGCCTGGGGTCGACTCCCGGTTGCCACACGACCACGGCGTGGCCCTCGATGTCGATACCCCGCCTTCCCGCTCGGCCGGTGAGTTGCGTGTACTCACCCGGCGTGAGGTCGACGTGGGCCTCGCCGTTGTACTTGACGAGCCGTTCGAGCACGACGGTGCGGGCGGGCATGTTGATGCCCAGTGCCAGCGTCTCGGTCGCGAACACGACCTTGACCAGGCCGCGTACGAACAACTCCTCCACCGTCTCCTTGAACGCGGGCAGCAGCCCGGCGTGGTGGGCCGCGATGCCCTGTTCGAGGCCCTCGCGCCACTCCCAGTAGCCCAGTACGCCGAGATCGGATTCGGGCAGCTCCGCGGTGCGCTCGTCCACGACGCGCCGGACCTCGGCGATCTCCTCGGGCGTGTTGAGCCGCAGCCCCGAGCGCACGCACTGGGTGACGGCGGCGTCGCAGCCCGCCCGCGAGAAGATGAACACGATCGCGGGCAGCAAAGCCGCGTTGTCGAGCCGGTCGATCACGTCGACCCGCGAAGGCGGCCGGAACCGGGGCGCTCTCGCCCCCTGGCCTCTTCCTCGGCCCTTGCCGCGCAAACCCGCCGGCGCGTGCATGCGCCCCATGTCCTCGGCCCTGCGCAGCAGCATCGGGTTGATGACGGCCTCGCCGTTCTTGCCGGGCCGGTCGTCGACCTGTTCGCCCGCGAACAGGTCGAACATCCGGTTGCCAACGAGCATGTGCTGCCACAGCGGAACCGGCCGGTGCTCGTCGACGACGACGGTGGTGTCCCCGCGGACCTCGACCAGCCATTCGCCGAATTCCTCCGCGTTGCTCACGGTCGCGGAGAGACCCACGACGCGGACGTACTCCGGCAGGTGCAGGATGACCTCCTCCCACACGGCGCCGCGGAAGCGGTCGGCCAGGTAGTGGATCTCGTCCATCACCACGTAGCCCAGGTCGTGCAACGCCGATGAGCCCGCGTAGAGCATGTTGCGCAGCACCTCGGTTGTCATCACGACGACCTGAGCGTTGCCGTTGATCGCGGTGTCGCCGGTGAGCAACCCGACCTGGTCAGGACCGTAGCGTGAGGTGAGGTCGGCGTACTTCTGGTTGGACAGCGCCTTGATGGGCGTCGTGTAGAAGCACTTGCGGCCCTCGGCCAGCGCGAGGTGCACGGCGAACTCGCCGACGACCGTCTTGCCCGCGCCCGTCGGCGCGCAGACCAGCACTCCGTGCCCGTCCTCCAGCGCCTGGCAACCACGCGTCTGGAAGTCGTCGAACTCGAAGGAGACCTCCCCTGCGAAACGGGTGAGCTGCGGGTACCTGCCCCTGCGGCGAGCGGCTTGATACGCCTCGGCCGGTGTGGGCGAGCTGGCTTGGTCCACGGCGTCAGGGTTCCACATCGTCCATCCGGCCCGCATGCGGTAGGTGATCTCCCCGCGGATTCACCACGATCACTGTTCGTTCTAGACTGCCGTTCGTCCCCGGTTTCCGTTCGTCACGCGAGCGGGCGGACGAACACGCGAATACCGAAAGCGAGACGCACGACGTGGAATCGAGCGAAGCGGCGATGTCCCAGGCACAGCCGCCGTGGCGGACCAGGGCCAAGACCCCGCGGCGAATCCCGAGGCAGCCGCTGTCCCAGGATTCGATCGTGGACGCCGCGCTCACCGTGCTCGACAGGGACGGGCTCGCGGCGCTGAGCATGCGCAGCACCGCACAGGAACTGGGGACCGGACCCGCCTCGCTCTACGCCCACGTCGCCGACAAGAGCGAACTGCTCGACCTGCTGCTGGAACGGGTGTTCGGCGAGATCACGCTCCCTCGGCGGATTCCCGGCGGCTGGCGGCTGGAACTGAGGGCACTCGCGCTGGAGATCCGAGGGGTACTCCTCGCGCATGCCGGGATCGCCAGGGTCGCCATGCTCGGTGCGCCGAGCGGGCCCAACGGCCTCAGAGTCGGCGAGGCGATCCTGGACATCATGCTGTCGGCGGGTTTCCGGCCGAGAGTGTGCGCGCTCGTCGCCGATCGCCTCGTGCTCTACGTCGCGGCCGACGTACTGGAAAGCGCGCTGCACCCGGGTGCCCCCGCGGACAGGGAGCAGGTCGGCACCTATCTGCGGAGCCTGCCCGCAGATAGGTTCCCGCACACGGTCGCGATGGCCGACGACCTTCTCGCCCGCGAACCGCTGGAGCGATTCGAGTTCGGGCTCGGCCTCATGCTCGACGGTCTCGCAGCGCGGGAAGGCCGAGTGCGGTAGCCAGCAGCAGCACCGGAACACCAGCCAGCAGCGGTGCCCGCAGCCCCTGCCACTCGGCGAGCAGACCGCCGAGCAGCGCTCCGACCGGCACGGCGCCCATGGCGAGCGTGCGATAGGCGCTTGTCACCCTGCCGAGCAGCCTTGCGGGGGTTACCTGCTGGCGCAGCGTGACCGCGGCGACGTTCCACACGCCGAACGCGAAGCTGCCGCCCGCGAGCGCGACCGCGGCAAGCACGGGGACGGCCGTCAGTCCCAGCACCACCTGCGCCACAGCGGCCACCACAAGAGCACCGGCCATTGTCACGGTCCTTCCCGCCTTGCGGAGCAACCACGCCGCCGTACCTCCCCCCGCCAGACCGCCGACCGCTCCCGCCGCGAGCAGCACCCCGTAGGCGGCGGGCGGCAACCCGAGGATCTCGCCGACGTACAGCACGAGGATCGCGAACCACGCCGCGTCGGTGAACGCGAACACCGCACCGAGCAGGGTCACCGCCCGCAACCGCCGGTGCCGGGCAAGCCAGCGCAGCCCGGCTCCGATGTCGGCTCTGATGGTGCTTCCGGCCGGGGTACGCGCCGGTACCGCCACGCCGGGCAGGGCCAGGATCAGCAGGGCGGCGACGGCGAGCATGCCGTTGTTCGCCGCGAAGGGCAGGATCATGGCGACGCCGAACAGGAAACCGCCGAGCGGGGGCCCGATGAGTTCGTTGCCGGCCACTTCCGCGTTGACGAGCCTGCCGTTGGCCCTGTCGTATTCGCCGGGCGGAACGAGGTCGGGCACGAGTGTGCTCGCCGCGGTGTCCCTCAGCGTCTCGCCGACTCCGCAGGCGAAGGCCACGACGTACAGCAGCGGCAACGAGGCCGCGTCGAGGGCGACGGCCACGATCAGCGTGCCGAGCGCGGCCATCCTCGCCGCGTCGACCGTCACCATCAGCCTGCGGCGGTCGACCCTGTCGACGACGGCTCCCGCGATGAGCCCGCACAGCAGCCACGGAAGGTTGGCGGCCACCGCGACGCCCGCGACCCACACCGGATCGCTCGTCAGCGCGGCGGCCAGCAGCGGCAACGCGGCGTTGCGGACCCCGTCGCCCAGGTTGGCCAGCATGGTCGCCGACCACAGCCGCCGGTAACCAGGGCCGAGCCGCACCACAGCCATCGGATTCCTCCCGTTGATCGCCGGGGTCACGGTAGAACACCTCGGCCCGGCCTAGGCTGGGCCAGGTGAAGCCAAGGGACCTGAAAGCCGCCTGTCTGGCGATGCCGGGTTCCGCCGAGGAATTCCCCTTCGGCGAGGACAACAGCGTGTTCAAGGTGGCAGGCAAGATCTTCGCACTGAGCGCGCTTTCCGGCCGGCCGCTGAGAATCAGCCTCAAATGCGATCCCGAGATCGCTCTCCAGTTGCGCGGGACCTACCCGGCGATCACCGGTGGCTACCACCTCAACAAGCGGCACTGGAACACTGTCGTGCTCGACGGCTCGGTGCCGGAGCGGCTGGTCCGCGAGATGATCGAGGATTCCTACGACCTGGTGGTCGCCGGGCTGCCGAAGGCGACGCGGGAGCGGCTGCGGTGGGTCGCGCTCGGTGACGAGGAGCGCGGCTAGCGCGGCCCGCCGAGGACGGTCAGCGCGCCGGGAACGCAGGTCACTCGCTTCGGCAGCGTGCCGAGCGATTCGCCGTCGGCGTAGGCGGGCCACTCCTCGCAGGTCAGCTCCACCGAGTCGGCGCGCAGCGTGTGCACGGCGGGGTGATGGACGTGCTTCCCACTGCGCAGGTTCGGCAGCAGTCTCGCCAGCGTCCCCCTGGATACCTTCCCCACGACGGTCACGTCGAACACGCCGTCGTCGGGGCTCGCCGAAGGACAGATCGGGATTCCGCCGCCGTACCAGCCGGTGTTGCCGATCGCCGCGAGTATCGCCTCGCCCTCCCAGCGTTCGGTGCCGGTGTCGACGGTGAGCCTGCCGGGCCGCAGCTTCGCGAGTTCGGCGACGACCGCGAGGTCGTAGCGGCGTGGGCCGGAAGGCCATCGCATCCGGTTGGCCCTCGCGTTGACCGAGGCGTCGAATCCCGAGCACAACACGGTGCCGAACCAGGTTCCGTCCCCGGTCCTGCCGAGATCGATCCCGCGGCGCAGGCCGGAGCGCAGCGCCGCGGCGACCGCGTCCGCCGCGGCATCGGCCGCGGAGGGCACACCGAGCGCTCTCGCGAGGTCGTTGCCCGTGCCCGAGGGCACGACTCCCAGCGCGACATCGGTTCCGGCGCAGAACTGCACGGCCTGGTGGACGGCACCGTCACCACCGAGCACGATCAGCACGTCGAGCCCAGCCGCCCGCGAATCGGACATCAGCGCCCGCGATTGGTCGACGGTGTTCGCCGCGAGCAGGTCGAGCCGGTCGACCTCGGTCCGCAACCTCGCGGCGACGGCATCCGCGATCCGAGCCGCGGCGCCCCTTCCCGAATCGGGATGCACCGCCAGCGCCGCACGTATCCCCATGGCCGTGTCAGCCCCAGGTCACGTGATGTCGTCGGTACTCGCCGGGCGCTGCTTGCCCTGCGCGGAGTCGTCGCCGACGGAACTCGGCGTGTAGTTGAACGGAGCGGCCTCGTCGTCGGCGAGCTTGTCCCAGCCCTCGTCGGTGCGGAGCCGGTCGCGTTTGCGGTCGTGCAATCTGGTGATCTGCAACGCGAACTCGAACAGCAGCGTCAGCGCGAAGGCCAGCGCGAGCATCGAGAACGGGTCGGCGGGCGTGACGAAGGCGGCGAACACGAACAGCGCGAAGATGATGCCCCTTCGCCACTTCTTCATCTGGTCGTATCTGACCACGCCGACCCGGTTGAGCATGATGATCAGCAACGGCAACTCGAAACTCACACCGAAGATGAGCAGCAGCGACAGTACGAAGGAGATGTACTTGTCACCGGTGAACCAGGTGGTGAACGACCCGCCGCCGAAGTTGGTCAGCAACTCCAGCGCGTGCGGCGTCATGAAGTAGGCGAGGCACGCGCCGAGCGCGAACAGCGCGCTGGCGAACCCGACGAATGTCAGCGCGTACTTGCGTTCCTTGGAATAGAGTCCTGGCGCGATGAAGGCCCACAGCTGGTAGAGCCACAGCGGGGAGAACAGCACCGCGCCCGCCGTCAGACCGACCTTCAGCTGGATCATGAAGGCCTCGAACGGCACGGTCTGCAGGAGCTGGCACGGCCCTTCGGGGGGATACCGCTGGCTCTGCGGGATGGCGCAGTAGGGGCCGGTCACGATGTCCCCGAGTGAGGGAATCGGCCCGACCCTGTTCTGGAACCAGACGAACCCGATGATGCCGCCCGCGACAAGCGCGAGCAGCGCGTACCCGAGCCTGCGGCGGAACTCGTAGATGTGCTCGACGAGTGTCATCGTGCCGTCGGGGTTGTGCCGACGGCTCCGCTGACGCCGTTTACTCCCGCGCCGTCCGCGCGTATCGGAGGAGTCCGCCACGGAGAGTGTCCGTTCTCTCGCTATCCAGTGATCGCTGCCCCACCAGTTCGGTCAGCTCGGGTTCCGCTGCGTCTGATCCGTCGCGCTGCCCGGCTGCTGCTTCTTGAGCTCGTCGAGCTGCCGCTGCAGGTCGGCCAGTTGCTGGTCCTTTTCCGCGCCCGCCGCCGTCGCGTTCGTCGCCTGCGGTGTGGCAGGCGTGGAGAGCTGCTTCGGCTCGGCGTCGGTCGCCTCCTGCTCGGACTCCCCGCTGCCGCGCATGTCCTTGGTCTCGGCCTTGAAGATCTTCATCGACTTGCCGATCGACCTCGCGGCGTCCGGAAGCCGCTTGGCGCCGAACAGCACAACCACGAGAAGCACCAGGATGATCAAGTGCCACGGCTGCAGTGCACCCATCGGTGGCCTCCTTACTTTTCACGACCGATCGTACTGGCTTGGCCCTTGTGCGTGCGCGAACGGCCTCGCCGCTGCCCGATGGCGACCTTGACGGCCGCGCTCCTGGCTCTCAGCAGGCCGAGCCGGTCGTGCGTACTCGCCGAAACCATGCTCGCCGTACGGCCGTACCGGCGCAAGAGCCTCGCCGACCGAATCGCGACGACGACGAGCACGAGAATCCCGAGCGCGACAAGGCAGGCGCTCAGCACGTAGAACACGCGTGCAGCCTACTGGGCGAAGGTGACGGGAAGGTGACGTGCCCGTGCCAGCGCGTCGACGGCCCGCTGCCGCACCGCCGTCGCCAGTTCCGCGGGGTGTTCCACCCGCACATCACCGCCGAGGCCGAGCACGAGCCGCAGCATCCAGGACTGGTCGCCGTACCGCATCCGCACCCTCAGCTCACCGCCGTCGAGCTCGGCGACCTCCTCGCACGGGTAGTACTCGGCCACCCACCTGGCGTCCCTGCTCAGCACTAGCTGCGCCTCGCCGTGCTCCGGCCGGGGAGAGAACACCCCCGAGGACAGGTCCGTCGGCCGCGCGCTCTCGGGAGGGGCGGCCGGTTCGTCAAGCACGGTCAGCTCGTCGATGCGGTCGAGCCGGAACAGCCGGACGTCTCCCGCCTTGCGGCACCATGCCTCCAGATAGCTGGTTCCCTGGACGATCAGCAACCGCATGGGATCGACCGTGCGCACCGACATCCGGTCACTCGAAGCCGTGTAGTAGCGCATCCGCAGCGCGCGGCCCGCCTGGAGCGCGCCCCGCAGCGCCTCCCTGGTCCTCGCCGTGGCCTCCCGCTCCCTCGTGCCCCTTCCGACGACAACGCCGGAAGGCTGGGCGTTGCCCGCGGCCGCCTCGATCTTCGCGATGGCCCTGAGCACGGCGGCGGTGTCCACGACACCGGGGGTTTCGGCGAGCGCCCTCAGCGCGATCACCAGCGCGCTGGCCTCCGCGCCGGTCAGCCGCAGCGGCCGGTTCATCCCCGCGTCGAAGGTCACCGACACGGTGTCGCCGTCGAAGGAAAGGTCGATCAGGTCGCCGGGCCCGTATCCGGGCAGCCCGCACATCCAGAGCAGTTCGAGGTCCTTGCGCAACTGCTTGGCGCTGACGTCGAAGTCCTGGGCCGCCTGCTCGATCTTGATCCCCGGCCTCGCCAGCAGGTAGGGCACCAGCGCCA
This sequence comes from Saccharomonospora sp. NPDC006951, assembly GCA_040635515.1. Lineage (GTDB taxonomy): Bacteria > Actinomycetota > Actinomycetes > Mycobacteriales > Pseudonocardiaceae > Prauserella_A. The sequence goes on from JBEYHY010000001.1 coordinate 1,266,075, forward strand.
GCAGCCTCGGCAGCCGGTCCGTCGCACCACTCATGCCCGCTCCCCCTGCGCGACGCGCTCCAGCCGGTCCCTCACCGCTTTGGCGAGCACATCCGGTTCCAGCACGAGCACATCCGGTCCGTGGCCCGCGATCCAGTCCGCCGCGCTCTCCGGGTAGTACAGGTCGATCTCCACGATGTCGCCCACGTCGCCCACGTCGCCCACGTCGCCGACGGCGCCGACGGCGCCGTCCTCGCCACCAGCGGTGGCATCGCCGGGACCGCCGAGGGGCATGGTGCCGACGACGGTGGCATGTCTGCGTACCCCGGCGGCGCGCCCCTCGGCGACCCACAGCTTCGCCTTGGCGATCGGGGAGGTCTCCTCACGCGAGCCGGTCGCCACCAGTTCGAGCAGGTTCACGTCGGGAGGCCGCCGGACCTCGCCCTTCTTGCCGATCGCGCTGACCTCACCGGTGATCCTGGAGAGCCGGAAACACCGGGGAGCCTTCCGGTCGCGATCGTGGCCGACGACGTACCAGCGCGCCTTCCAGGACACCACTCCCCACGGCTCCAGCGTGCGGGCACGCCGCTCGGGGGAATCGGAGCGCCGGTAGTCGAATCGCACGGCCTGACCGCTCTGCACCGCCGCGAGCAGTGGCGCGAACGCCGGCTCGGTGTGCACGCGCGGCTCGACGACGGGCGAGGCGTTCTCGTCGACCTCGACGCCCGCCGCCCTCAGCTTCACCAGCGCGCCGTGGGCCTGGCCGGTCAGCTCCGGCGAGTCCCACAGCCGCACCGCGAGCGCGACCGCGGTCGCCTCGTCGGGAGCGAGGTCGATCTCGCCGAGTTCGTAGTCACGGCGCGCGATGCGGTAGCCCTCGACGGGATCGAACGTGGAGTTGCGGCCGGTCTCCAGCGGAATGCCCAGTTCGCGAAGCTCCGTCTTGTCGCGTTCGAACATCCTGGAGAACGCCTCGTCGGTGGCCGCATCGGCATAACCGGGCACGATGCCACGAATCCGCTCGGCCGTCAGGTACTGCCGAGTCGAAAGGAGAGCGAGCACCAGGTTGACCAGGCGCTCGGCGCGGGCGGTGGACACCCTGCCAACCCTAACTCGCCCCGTTCCGGCCGTTCGTCAGGTCTCCCCAGCGCGCCGCGGCCTACAACGAGTTGATCAGGCGCTCGACCCGCTCGTCGACGGACCGGAACGGATCCTTGCACAGCACGGTGCGCTGGGCCTGGTCGTTGAGCTTGAGGTGCACCCAGTCGACCGTGAAGTCCCTTCCGGCCTGCTGGGCGGCCGCGATGAAGTCGCCGCGCAGCTTGGCTCTTGTCGTCTGCGGAGGCGTGTCCTTCGCCAGCTCGATCTCGCCGTCGTCGGTCACCCTGCGCACGAGACCCTTGCGCTGCAACAGATCGAACACTCCCCTGCCCCGCCGGATGTCGTGGTAGGCGAGGTCGAGTTGCGCCACCCTCGGGTCGGAGAGGTCCAGATCGTGCTTGGCCCGGTAGCGCTCGACCAGCCGGTGCTTGATGGCCCAGTCCACCTCGGTGTCGATCTTGGAGAAGTCCTGCTGCTCGACCGCGTCCAGCGCCCTGCCCCACAGTTCGATCACGCGCTCGGCCGTGGGGTTGGGGCCGCCTTCCGCGACGTGCTGCACGGCGCGAGCGTGGTACTCGCGCTGGATCTCCAGCGCGGAGGCCTCCCTGCCGCCTGCGAGCCGGACCTGGCGGCGGCCGGTGAGGTCGTGGCTGATCTCGCGGATGGCCCTGATCGGGTTGTCGAGGGTGAAGTCCCTGAACTGCACGCCCTGCTCGATCATCTCCAGCACGAGGTGCGCGGCGCCGACCTTGAGCAGCGTCGTCGGCTCGGCCATGTTCGAATCGCCGACGATGACGTGCAGCCTGCGATAACGCTCGGCGTCGGCGTGCGGCTCGTCGCGCGTGTTGATGATCGGCCGCGAGCGCGTCGTCGCGCTCGACACGCCTTCCCAGATGTGCTCGGCGCGCTGGGAAAGGCAGTACACCGCGCCACGCGGTGTCTGCAGGACCTTGCCCGCACCGCAGATGAGCTGCCTGGTGACCAGGAACGGCAACAGCACGTCGGCGATCCTCGAAAACTCGCCCGCCCTCGTGACCAGGTAGTTCTCGTGGCAGCCGTAGGAATTGCCAGCCGAGTCGGTGTTGTTCTTGAACAGGAAGATGTCCCCGCCGATACCTTCGTCGGCCAGCCGCCGCTCCGCGTCGACGAGCAGGTCTTCCAGGATGCGCTCGCCCGCCTTGTCGTGCGTGACGAGCTGGGTCAGGTCGTCGCACTCGGCGGTCGCGTACTCCGGATGCGAACCCACGTCGAGATAGAGCCGGGAGCCGTTGGACAGGAACACGTTGGACGACCTGCCCCAGGACACCACTCGCCGGAACAGATACCGCGCCACTTCGTCGGGTGACAACCTGCGCTGCCCGTGAAAGGTGCAGGTGACCCCGAACTCGGTTTCGATCCCAAAGATCCGCCGCTGCATCCTCCAAGGGTATGCGCTAACGACCTGACTACGGTGAAGGAATCGGCGTCGAGACGGTGTCGGTACCGTGATTAACCGTGTTGACCCACCTCGGATCGAGGCTGCGCAGGTCGAGCCGGTCGCGACTGCGCCGGGTCGGTTACACCGACCGCAGGCTCATGGCCCGCAGCGCCGCACTTCCCGCCGGCCGCGCCGACGCCGTGCTCGCCGCCGTGTCCCGCTCCGCCAACAAGGGCAGCCTGTGGTGGGTTGTCGCCTCGGTGCTGGCGCTGCGCAAGGGGCCCGCGAGGCGGGGTGCGCTGCGCGGAGCCGTGGCGATCGGCGGCGCGAGCGCGGCGGCCAACCTGATCGGCAAGCCGCTGTTTCCCCGGCGCAGGCCCGCGGCCGAGATCGTGCCGGAAGCCCGCAGGCTCGTGAAACGCCCCACCTCGTCCTCGTTTCCCTCCGGCCACGCCGCGTCCGCGGCCGCGTTCGTGACGGCGGTCACCATGGAATCCCCCGCAGCGGGGGCGGCCGTGCTTCCACTGGCGGCCGCCGTTGCCTACTCCCGCGTGCACACCGGTGTCCACTGGCCGAGTGACGTCGGCGCGGGTGCGCTCATCGGGGTCGCGGTCGGACTCGCCACCCGGCACTGGTGGCCCCTGCACACCGAAGGGCAAGGGCGCACCGCGCACCGCGCGGACGCTCCGCTCATGAAGGACGGCGAGGACATGCTCGCCGTCGTCAATCCCGGCTCGGGCAACGCCGACATCGACCCGACGGAGGAAGTCCGGTTCGCCTGGCCGAAAGCCACGCTCCTCTACCCCGACAGCGGAGTCGACATCCGAAGCCAGCTCAACGAGGAGATCGCCCGCCGCGCCGGGAAGGTGAGGGCGCTCGCGGTGGCGGGCGGCGACGGTACCGTCGCCGCCGTCGCCGCCGTCGCGTCCGATCACGCGCTGCCGCTGGCACTCATTCCCACCGGCACGTTCAACCACTTCGCCCGCGACGTCGGTGTGCGGTCGATGCCGGACGCCGACGCCGCCACCGAGGCAGGCAAGGCGGTCGGCATCGACCTCGGCGAGGTCGAGGTCAGCGGAGGCGGCGGTACGGGACGGCGCTGGTTCGTCAACACGGCCAGTCTCGGCGGCTACCCGGAAATGGTGCGGCTGCGCGAGAAAATCGAGCAGCGGCACCCGAAATGGCCCTCGGCGGTACTCGCGATGATCAGGACGCTGCGCTACGCGCGCCCGCTTCGCGTGACGATCAACGGCAGGCCGGCACTCGTCTGGATGATCTTCGTCGGCAACGGAACGTATTCGCCGAAAGGCTTCTGGCCGACCCACCGGCCCGCGCTCGACACCGGCCTGCTCGACGTTCGCTACCTGCGCGCCGATCTGCCCTATTCGCGAGCCAGGTTCGTCGCTGCCGTACTGACCAACACACTCGGCACGAGCCACGTCTACCGGCAGTACGATCTCGCCTCCATCGACGTCCGGTTGCTCGACGGCAACCGCAGGGTCGCCACCGACGGCGAGGTCGGTGCGCTCGGCAGCGCGTTCCGGTTCCGCTCGCGGCCGAGCGCGCTCACGATCTACCGGCTATGACCGGCCCGGTCCGATACGATCAGCTCGTCGCCGACCGACACCTTTCCCTTTCGCAGGACGGCGAATTTCGTCCCGAACGCGACGCCACCCTCGATCCGGCGGTACGTGGCGAGCGTACGCAGCGGCTCCGGCCCTCTCCGGGCACCGTCGTGCTGGTCGACCGTGGTGACGGCGCAACGGATCGCGGGCTTCGTATACCCGAATTCGGCCGAGCCGGCGGCGAACCCGCGCACGCCGTCCTCATAGTGCGCTTCCCAGCCCTCCACGACGATGTTGGGCCGGAACCGGTTCACGGGCAGGCCGGGCAGCCCGCGCTCGGCGAGCCTGCGGTTGAGGCCCCGCACGGACGCGGCCGCCAGCAGGTGAATCGCGCTGCTGTCGGCGAACCCGGACGTTCCGGGTGTTGCTCCATCGGTAACTCGCGCGTGCTCCGGCGGCACTCTGACGAGCCTGCTCGCCGAGCCGAGCACTGTGGACAGCCACTCCGCGACCGCCTCGCCCTGGTCTATACCACGCATGGGGGTTCCGAAGAGCTCGACCGCGCTCCGCCGTCCCGAGACGTCCACGTCGAAAGTCAGCTCGCCGATCCCGCCGGCGGCCAGTGTCATCCGCGCACCGTCGTCGAGCACGAACGGCCGCACGAGCGCGAGTCGCGGATCTCGCCGCTGGCTGCGGAAAACACCGTCCGGGCCGACCACCATGAACGACCGGTCGTGCGCGAGCCCCGCTGCCGTCACCATTGCGTCGGCCCACACCATCGGTGCGCACCCCTTGACGGGATAGCTGAACAGCCCGGCGACGCGAGCCATGTCCCTGGCTAGTCCCCGGATTCCTTGCCGTCGGCCCCTTCGGCCCCGGTGGAGCCATCGGAGCCGGTCGAGCCGTCAGGACCGTTGCCGCCCTCGGCCTTGCCGCCTTCGTCGGCGGGCGCCTGCTTCACCGGCATCAACGCTTCGAGCGCGGCTCCGGTGATGCGCCGGAACTTGCGACCGGGCCGTTCCCTGTCCAGTACCGCGACTTCGAGCTTGCCCGGCTCGCCCTCACCGTTGGTGCCGGAATTGCCGTTACCGGGGGATCGCAACGCCTCCGTCGACACCCTCAGCGCGGCGGAGAGCTCCATGCCGACCTCGAAGGTGTCCTTGAGCTTGTTGCTGATCGTGTCGGCCTGCCCGCCCATGACGACGAACCTCGGCTCGTCGACGATCGAGCCGTCGTAGGTGAGGCGGTACAGCTCGTCCTCGTCGGAGCTCGCGGCGACCTGCGCCACGCACAACTCGACCTCGAAGGGCTTGAGCTGCTCGGTGAAGATCGTGCTGAGTGTCTGTGCGTAGACATTGGCCAGCGCCCTCGCGCTGACATCGCGCCGGTCGTACTGGTAACCCTGCAGATCCACGTGCCGGATCCCGCCACGGCGAAGGCTTTCGAACTCGCTGTACCTGCCGACCGCGGCGAAGCCGATGCGGTCGTAGATCTCGGAAACCTTGTGCAGCATCGGAGAAGGGTTCTCCGCGACGAACAACACGCCGCCGCGATACTTGAGCACGACGACGCTCCGGCCCCGGGCAATGCCCTTGCGCGCGAGCTCGGAACGCTCGCGCATCAACTGCTCGGGTGAGGCGTACAGCGGCATCGTCACTGGCGTTGGCTCCGCTCTGCTCGTCGGGTGATGAGGGACTGTGGGTGGCCCGCGAACTAGGTCGTGAACCGGTTCGGGCGTTCGGCGCGTTCGGCCACGACGGATTGGGCGATGGAAGCCGCCTCGTCCCTCGGCAGCGCGACGGCGCCGTGCTCGGCGGTGATGGTCACGACCGTCGGGTAGATGTTGCGCACCAGGTCGGGTCCACCGGTCGCGGTGTCGTCGTCGGCCGCGTCGTACAGCGACTCGATGGCGGAGCGCACCGCGCTCTCGGCGTCCGCGTCGGGGTTGTACAGCTTCTTCAGCGCCGACTTGGCGAACATCGAACCCGAGCCGATGGCGTGATAGCCGGCGTTCTCCTCGTACCGGCCGCCCGTGACGTCGTAGGACACGATGCGCCCCGCCCGCTTGGGATCGGGAGCGTCGATGTCGTAGCCGACGAACAGCGGGATGACCGCGAGACCCGCCATGGCCACGTCGAGGTTGGCCTTGACCATGTTGCCGAGCTTGTTCGACTTGCCGTCGAGCGACAGCGAGACGCCCTCGATCTTCTCGTAGTGCGCCAGCTCGACCGTGTAGAGCCGCACCAGATCCAGCGCGATACCGGCGGTGCCGGCGATGCCGACCGCCGAGTACTCGTCGGTGATGTGCACCTTCTCCAGATCGCGCGAGGCGATGAGGTTGCCACTGGTGGCCCTGCGGTCACCCGCGATCAGCACCCCGCCGTTGAACGTCGAGGCGACGATCGTGGTGCCGTGTGGCGGCTCCAGCGCGCTGTTCGGCGTGAAGGAGCCCTCGGGGCGGGTCGGCAGCAGTTCGGGCGCCTGGGCGCGGAGGAAGTCCGTGAACGACGACGTCGTCGACGACAGGTATGCGGAGGGCAGCGCGAAGCCCGAGGTGCGCGGAGTGTGTTCCATGCGTGCTCGTAGTTCCCATCGACGAAGTGAAGCCGGACGGCGAATCCGGTCAGCAAGCCTATTGGATCGGTCTACGCTCGCGACCGGGACCTACTGGCCGCCCTTTTGCACGTACGCGCGCACGAAGTCCTCGGCGTTCTCCTCAAGGACATCGTCGATCTCGTCGAGGATCGTGTCGACGTCCTCGCCGAGCTTCTCGCGGCGTTCCTGCCCAGCGGGTGCGCCGGCCTCGACATCCTCGTCGGAGTCACCGCCACCGTGCTTTTCGATCTTCTCCTGAGCCATGCTCGCCTCCCGGTGTGGCCGATGCTCTACAGCCTACCTAGCGCCCCCGACATTCGGGACGCTCGTTGCGGACCGATGATCTTTCCACTACTCCGGCGAGGTCGGCGAAGTCAGAGCCTCGACCAGTTCCTCAGCCGTGGCCGCTTCGTCCAGCAGCTTCCCGACGTGGGCCTTCGTGCCCCGCAACGGCTCCAGCGTCGGAATCCGCACCAGCGATTCCTTGCCGACGTCGAAAATCACCGAGTCCCACGAAGCCGCCGCGATGGAATTCGCGTACTTCTCCAGCGCCCTGCCACGGAAGTAGGCCCTGGTGTCGTGCGGCGGAGTGGTGATCGCCGCCTGCACCTCCTCCTCGCTGACGAGGCGCTTCATCGAACCCCGGGTCACCAGCCGGTTGTAGAGCCCCTTGCCGAGCCGCACATCCGAATACTGGAGGTCGATCAGGTGCAGCCTCGGCGCCGCCCAGCCGAGCTGGTCCCTCGACCGGTAGGCCTCAAGCAGCCGCAGCTTCGCGGGCCAGTCGAGCCGGTCGGCGCATTCGGCGGGGTCCCTCGCCAGCGCGTCGAGCACCTCGCCCCACAACCTGAGCACCTCTTTCGACTGCTCGTCCGCGCCCTCGCGTTCGAGATGGGCGGCCGCCATCTCGTGATAGGCGAACTGCAGATCGAGGCCGGTGTACTTGCGCCCGTTGGCGAGTTCCACCTTGACGCTCAGCGTCGGGTCGTGGCTGATCTGGTGCACGGCGCGCACCGGTTCGTCCAGCTTCAGCTCGTCGAACCGCGTCCCCGCCTCGATCATGTCGAGCACCAGCGCGGTCGTGCCCAGCTTGAGGAAAGTGGAGTATTCGGCGAGGTTCGCGTCGCCGATGATCACGTGCAGCCTGCGGTACTTGTCCGCGTCCGCGTGCGGCTCGTCGCGGGTGTTGATGATGCCGCGCTTGAGCGTGGTTTCGAGGCCGACCTCGACCTCGATGTAGTCGGAGCGCTGGGAAAGCTGGAAACCGGCGTCCTCACCCTGCGGGCCGATACCGACCCTGCCGGATCCCGTGACCACCTGCCTCGACACGAAGAACGGGGTCAGCCCGGAAATCACCGACGTGAACGGGGTCGACCTCGCCGTGAGGTAGTTCTCGTGGGTGCCGTAGCTGGCACCCTTGCCGTCGACGTTGTTCTTGTAGAGCTGCAGCGCGGGTTGCCCCGGCACCGTGGCGGCCCTGATCGCCGCCTCCTCCATGACGCGTTCACCCGCTTTGTCCCAGATGACCGCGTCGCGGGCGTTGGTGACCTCCGGCGCGGAATACTCCGGATGCGCGTGGTCGACGTACAACCGCGCGCCGTTGGTCAGGATGACGTTGGCCGCGCCGAGGTCTTCGACATCGGGGTCGTGCCCCTGCTGACCGGGCCCCGCGAGGTCGAATCCCCTCGCGTCGCGCAACGGCGACTCCACCTCGTAGTCCCAGCGCGCGCGGCGCGCGCGCGGGATGTCGGCCGCCGCCGCGTAAGCGAGCACCACCTGTGTCGAGGTCAGTACCGGGTTCGCGGTCGCGTCGCCCGGAACCGCGATCCCGTATTCCACCTCGGTTCCCATGATCCGCCGCATGAGCACAAGCCTACGGGTCATCGTGGGAGTATCCCCCGGTGGGCGGTGACGAGCTTGTTGCGATATACGACGAGGAAGGCGCGGTCGTCGGCAGCGCACCGAGGGCGAGGATGCGCGCGGAGGGGTTGTGGCACGCGGCCAGCGTCGTGCTCGTGCGCTCGCCTGATGGCGGGCGGGTCTACCTGCACCAGAGGACCGCGGACAAGGACGTGTTCCCCTCGCTCTTCGACTGCTGGTCCGGCGGTGTCGTCGCGGCCGGCGAGACGCCTGCCGACTGCGCGGTCAGGGAAATAGCGGAGGAATTGGGCATCAGCGGAGTGAGGCCGGAGCCGCTGTTCACTTCCGTGTTCGAACAGCCTCCGATCCGCTGCCACAACTTCACGCACGAGGTCCGATGGGGCGGCCCGTTCATCCTTCAGCGGGAAGAGATCGCGGGCGGGGAGTGGATCGGCCTCGAACGGCTCAAAGCGATGGCGGAGGACCCCGCAAGCCCGCTCGTGCCGGACGGCAGGCTCGGCATCCTGGAGTGGTTCCGCCGCTACGGCTGACCGGCCAGCACCGACGCAGCGACGGGCGTGAGGCGTTGCAAGGCCTCCACGGCACGCTGCCGGTCGCTCGCGGTCACCTCGATGCCGGACAGCACGCTGCCCCGCGTGAGCACGACGGCGCAGCTCGTCTCACCACACCACGCGGCATGGGCGTCGGCACCGTCCACCGGCTCGAGCGAGACGGGCTCGCCCTCGCACAGGGCGCCGCCGGAGAGCACGTCGCCAGCGGGCCGGTCCGGGTAGGCCGTCACGAACTGGGTGAGGGCCGAACCCGTCGGATAGTCCCACCGGATGAGCTCCGGCTGCAGCCTTCCCAGCCCCGCCGGGATACCCGGCAGGCAGGACCCGGCCCCTGCGCTCCCCTGCTCCGCGGGGTTCGCCGTGCCCTCTGCGTCCTCAGTACCCTCAGCGCCCCCGCCCTCTGTGCCAGGTGGGTGCGGCGCGGGGCCAGCCGCCCTCACCACACCCTCGCCCTGGACGTCGGCCTCGGCGAGGACGGCCCGTTCGGCCTCCGCGACGAGTTCCGGTGACGGCACGCCCGGCTCGGGGCCCCGTTCCACCTCCGCCGTCCCGCTGGGCGAGCCCGGCGCGGCGGGAGCGGCGGCCGTCTCCTCGGGATCGTCGTAGTAGGTGTCCAGATCGTTGGGCCGGTCGGCGCATCCGGCGAGCCCCACCAGTCCCGTCGCGGCAGCCGCCACAACGATGGTCACCATCCGTGGTCGACGCACCCCAGTATCCCCTCGAACGACTACCGTCCTGACCTGATCGGGGTCAGAGAGTAGTCACTGCCAGTCGAGGGTGGATCGGTGGGCCCAATACTCCGAGGGCAGCTGCCTGAGTTCGGCGAGCGTCTCCAGTTCGTCGCCGGTGAGCCGCAGCCGAGCACCCGCCAGATTGGACTCCAGCTGTCCCGTGCCCGCCGGTCCGAGTAGTACGACATCGGCCCACGGCTGGGCGAAAGCCGCGGCGAGCGCGACCGCGTCCGGCGAGACGTCGTGAACGGTGGCCAATGCGTCCACTTCGAACGGCGGGTCGACGGCGAGCCTCCCGTTGGCGAGCGTTTCCTTTGCCTGCACGAGAATTCCCTCGGCGTGTGCCTCGGCGAGCGCGAGCCCCGCCGAAGGCTCCAGCGGATTCCACGTCGACTGCACCGCGGTGAACACCGGTTCGCCATCCACGGTCAATTCCAGCGCCCGCCGGATGGTGCTCGCCTGTTCGGGGCCGGAGGTGGAGAAACCGACCCTGATGCCATCGGAACGCAACGCGGCCAGCTCGGCCAGCAGCGGTTCGTCGGTGAACAACGGACTGTCGAGCGTCAGCGAATGCACCTGGTACAACGACAACACGTCGCCGAGCAGCGCCCTCGTTTCGGCCCATTGCGCGCGGAACCGGCTCAGCGAATGCTCCTTCACCTCGTGGACACCGGAGTCCCTTCGCCACTCACCGACGTAGGCATAGCCCCATTTGCTGGACACCACCACGTCGGCGTGCCCCCGGTCGGCGAGCCACCCGGCAAGAAACTCCTCCGCCCTTCCGTAGGAACGCGCGACGTCGACCCTACGCACGCCCGCCGAGTAGGCCTCGTCGAGCACGGTCTCGGTCAGCTCCCGCATGGCTTCGACGGTGCGCTCCCCCGGGAGTTCCGCGTCACTGCCGACGTTGATGTAGGCGGGCCTGCCCAGCACCGCGAGCCCCACCGCGACTCGTGTCGTGTTGTCCATGCTCGTCACGGTAGAGCGCCGGGCGGCGACCGGCCCGCCGGGCGGGACAAAGCCACGCCGTATAGGTCATTATACGCGCGACGCGCGCCTGCGCATCAGCTCGATGAACTGCTCCGACGAGAGAACCTCGCGATGCAGCTTCTCCAGCCTCGCCGCGGGGGCGCGCACGTACCCCTTGCCGAACACCGGCGCGATCTGCCGCAAGCTCGCCCCCGCCTCGCGCGCGGCGAGCAACGCCCAGTCCGAAGCGTTGGCGAACGCGGTCGAGGCCTCCCGCAACTCGCCGAGCAACACGATGAGCGCCTCGGGATCCACCTCGCCCGAGCGCACCGTCTCGGCGGCTTCTTCCAGCCACCGCAACACATCCGCGGCCGTGACGGGAGCGTGAATCCGCTCCCCCTCGTACCCGGCCTCCACCGCGTCCTGGTCATCCATGGCGAGCAGCGTATAGAGTGTTATACAAAACGCCAAGTGCCCCGCGAGCGTGTCGCGGGGCACTTGGCGTTGGGGTGTCTCCGGCTCAGAGGTACTGGCCGGTGTTGGTCGCCGTGTCGATGACCCTTCCCGAATCCTGGTTCTTCCCGGTGACAAGCGTGCGGATGTAGACGATCCGCTCGCCCTTCTTGCCGGAGATCCTCGCCCAGTCGTCGGGGTTGGTCGTGTTGGGCAGGTCCTCGTTCTCCGCGAACTCGTCCACGATCGCGTCGAGCAGGTGCTGCACCCGCAAACCGGGCTGCTTGGTCTCCAGCACCGACTTGATCGCCGACTTCTTGGCCCTGTCCACGATGTTCTGGATCATCGCGCCGGAGTTGAAGTCGCGGAAGTACAACACTTCCTTGTCACCGTTGGCATAGGTGACCTCAAGGAACCGGTTCTCGTCGGTTTCCTCGTACATGCGCTCGACGGTGTGCTGGATCATCGCGTCGATCGTCGCCTTGCGATCGCCACCGAACTCCAGCAGATCGTCGCCGTGGATCGGCAGTTCGGACGTGAGGTACTTGGAGAAGATGTCCTTCGCGCCCTCGGCGTCCGGCCGCTCGATCTTGATCTTCACGTCCAGCCTGCCGGGACGCAGGATCGCCGGGTCGATCATGTCCTCGCGGTTGGACGCGCCGATGACGATGACGTTCTCCAGCCCCTCGACGCCGTCGATCTCCGAGAGCAACTGCGGGACGATGGTGGTCTCCACATCGGAGGACACCCCGCTGCCGCGAGTACGGAAGATCGACTCCATCTCGTCGAAGAACACGATGACCGGCGTCCCGTCGGACGCCTTCTCCCTCGCCCGCTGGAAGATCATCCTGATGTGCCGCTCCGTCTCGCCGACGAACTTGTTGAGCAGCTCAGGACCTTTGATGTTGAGGAAGAAGGACTTCGCGTCCTCCGCGTCCTCACCACCGCGCGCCTCGGCGACCTTCTTCGCCAGCGAGTTGGCGACCGCCTTCGCGATCAGCGTCTTCCCGCAGCCGGGAGGACCGTAGAGCAACACACCCTTCGGAGGCCGGAGCTGGTACTCCAGGTAGAGATCGGCGTGGAGGAACGGCAGTTCCACCGCGTCCCGGATCTGCTCGATCTGCCGGTAGAGCCCGCCGATGTCCTCGTAACGAACATCGGGAACCTCCTCCAGCACCAGATCCTCGACCTCTGCCTTGGGGACCCGCTCGTAGGCGTAGCCGGCCTTGGAGTCGACGAGCAGCGAATCGCCCGATTTGAGCGTCTGCTCCGCGAGCGGATCGGCCAGCCACACCACGCGCTCCTCGTCGGCGTGACCGACGACCAGCGCCCTCGCGCTGCCACCCTCGGCGTCGGGCAACAGCACCTCGCGCAACGCGCACACCTCACCGGTGCTCTCGAACCCGCCGCCCTCGACGACGGTGAGCGCCTCGTTGAGCCGCACACTCTGGCCACGGCGCAGCGAATCGACCTCCACCGCGGGCGACACGGAGACCCGCATCTTCCTTCCCGCCGTATAGACGTCCACCGTGCCGTCCTCGTAGGAAGCGACGAATACGCCGTAACCGCTTGGCGGTTGCGCCAGCCGGTCGACCTCCTCACGTAAAGCGAGAAGCTGACTACGCGCCTCACGAAGCGTCTCGACCAGCTTGTTGTTTCGCTCGGTGAGCTGGCTCACTCGTTCGGTCGCCTCGGCGAGCCGTTGCTCCAGTACGCGATTCTGCCGGGGTGAGTCCGTGAGCTTGCGGCGGAGCAGCGCGACTTCCTCCTCAAGGAACCGGATTTGCCGCGCCTGCTCGCTCGTCGGGCTTCCCGCCGAGCCGGCCTCGCTCGTCTCTGAAGAGTCGGCCTCCTCGTGCCGACCTCCGGGAAGGTCGTGTTGCATTTCGGCACCTCCTCGGAATGCATTTCTTTACACGGTACCGGCGATCACCGACATGAAAAGCCCTATCCGCATCACGGGAGCGGCGCGTCGCACGGCAACCGTGGGATACCCACGACCCGCGAACCCGACGCGAACCAAGGAGCGGAACGATTTCCGCCGGATCCCGGCAGCGGACGCCGCCCTCACGACTCCCGTCCAACAGGACAAATCGGTCAATGGCATGAGAGTCCATTAGTCGTCATGACGTCATCGCTACGATCGGGGTCCCGCCGGCACAACGCGGCGGGGATTTCCGCAGGAAGCAAGCACAAGGGGGCATTTCGTGACCTATCCGCCGCAACCACAGGGACAACCCGGTCCCTACGGCCAGCAAGGCCCCTGGGGCCAGCAGGGGCCACAAGGCCAGCAAGGCGGGCAGTTCCCACCCAGTGGACCGCAGCAGGTCCCGCCGGGTCAGCCCGGTCAGCAGGGCTATGGGGCAACACAACAATTTGGCCAAGCGGGCCCTTACGGCCAGCAGCAACAAGGCTTTCCCGGCCAACCGGGCATGCCGGGCGGGGGCCCTCCGAAGAAGAAGACCGGCCTCATCGTCGGTCTCTCGATCGCCGCGGTGGTCGTCATCGGCGGCGTCATCGCGCTGATCCTGCTGTTGTCGGGGGACGACGACAAGGAAGCATCCGGCAACAACAATCAGGGCCAGCCCGCGTCGTCCGGTGCACCGGCGCCGTCTTCCTCCCAAGGGGAGCCGACCTCGGAAAGCGCTCCGACGGAGACGAGCGCGCCCGGCGTGCCGGGCGGCACCGGTGACGGCGAGGACGCCCAGGCCGAGGAGATCGCCGACAAGGCCATCGAGGCCCTGAACAACAGGGACAACGCGCTGGCAACCGAAATCGCCTGCTCGGGCAACGAGGTGGACACGAGCACCCTGCCCGAGGGCGCGACCTTCACGCGCGACGGACCGGTGGCCATCACCGGTGACACCGGAACGTTCGACGTGACCGCGACACTGAACGGCGAGACCGAGAGCGGCTCCTTCGATCTCGAGAAGAAGTCGGGATCGTGGTGCATGGCGGGCTGAGTACCCGGACCGAAGCGCCGCCGCGTGGCCACCGGCCGTGCGGCGGCGTTTTTCGTTGGTCAGCCCTTGCTCGGCCTGCGCCGCTGGCGCATCGGTGTCACGCCTTCGGCGAGCCTGCGCGTGGTCAGCAGAAACGCCGTGTGCGCCACCATGCGGTGCTCCGGCCGCACCGCGAGACCGACGACGTGCCACGGCCGCAGGACGGTCTCCCACGATTGCGGCTCGGTCCAGCATTCCTGCTCGCGCAGCGCTTCGGTGACCGTCGAAAGCTGGGTCACGGTGGCCACGTAGACGACGAGCACGCCGCCGGGGATCAGGCTCGCCGCCACGGAGGGCAGCACCTCCCACGGCGACAGCATGTCGAGGATCACCCTGTCGACCTCGCCCGTGTGCGAGGCCACGTCGCCGACCTCCAGCGTCCAGTTCGGCGGCCGCTGCCCGAAGAACCGCTCGACGTTGCGCTCGGCGTGCACGGCATGGTCGTCCCTGACCTCGTACGAGGTGACCGTGCCCTCCTGCCCGACCGCCCTGAGCAACGAACAGGTCAGCGCCCCCGAACCGGCACCGGCCTCAAGCACCCGCGCACCGGGGAAGATGTCCCCCCACATGACGATCTGCGCCGCGTCCTTCGGGTAGATCACCTGCGCACCGCGCGGCATCGACAGCACGTAGTCGGCAAGCAGCGGCCTGAGCGCGAGATAGCTCGTCCCGCCCGCCGACGTGAGGACAGTGCCCTCCGGCTTTCCGATCAGGTCGTCGTGCGCCAGCGCGCCGCGATGTGTGTGGTACTCCGCGCCCTCGGCGAGCACGATGGTGTAATGCCGCCCCTTCGAGTCGGTCAACTGCACCCTGTCCCCGGCACGAAACGGCCCTGCTGACACCGAACCTCCACTTCACGACACAACACCGGCGGTTGATCGTCGCAGATGGGCGTCGACGCGGCTCAGCCGGTACGGCGGCGGCTGTCCCCCGCCATCGCCGCCCGCAGATCCCCCCGGTGCACGACGCCGGCCGGCTTGCCGTCCTCGTCCACGACGAGGAACTGCCTCGCTCCCACCTCGCGCACGTGTTCGGCGATGTCGGCGCCGGGTTCGGACAGCAGCAGGACGGTCTCCGGCCTGATGGGCTGCGCCGCGATCTCGGCAGGTGAATGCGGCGACTCCGCCGCCAGCCGCTGCGCCGTCGTCTCGTCGAGCAGCCCCGCCGCGACGCCGTCGGCTCTCACCAGCACGACACCACGGCCCGCCGAGGCCGCCAGCGCCGCGGAGACGGGACTTTCGGCGGGCAACTGGAGCACCGGCCGCATCAGGTCGCTCAGCGCGAGCCCGTCCGGCCATTCCCTCCGGCTCTCCGCCGTGAACTCGTTCATCGCGCCGACACCGACGAACCACGCCGTGACGACGCACACGCCGAGCCGCAGCCACCGATCGGGACTGCCTTCCGCGAGTCCCCACATCGCCCACACCAGCAGAGCGAGCGCGACGGCTCCGCCACCGAACACGGCGGCCCTCGTGCCTTTCGACCTGGTTCCGGTCGCCGCCCACACGCCTGCCCTCAGCAGCCGTCCTCCATCGAGCGGCAGCCCCGGCAGCAGGTTGAACACACCGACCGCGAGGTTGGCGACCGCGCACTCGGCCACCAGCAGCCACGCGGGCCCTCCCGGCGGAACGGCGAGCAGCAGCAGACCGCACAGCACGGCCAGCAGCACGGACACGATGGGGCCCGCGGCGGCGACCAGTCCCTCGTGCCCCGGCCTCCTCGGGGTGCGCGCGACCTCCGAGAGGCCGCCGAGCAGGAACAGCCGGAGCCTGCGCACCGGGATCCCCAGCCGGAGCGCCACCAGGCAGTGGCCGAGTTCGTGCGCCAGCACCGACAGTCCGAGCAGGACGGCGAACGCCGCGGCCAGCGCCCACGAGGTCGCCACCCCCACCCCCGGCAGCAACCGTCCGACGAGCGGCTCGTACAACACGACGATGACGAGCGAGCCGATCCACCACGAGGGAGCAAGCAGTACGGGGACACCGTCGACGCGGAAGAGCAGCAGGCCGCCGTCCACGGCGCCGAAACGCCTGGACCTGCCCCTCCGGTGCTCGCGCGTCGCGTCCATCCGCTTGAGAGTAGAACGTCCGCTGTTGGGCGCTCGTGTGCCCGTGCCGGGTGTCGCCGGGCCCGACCTCGCGCGGGTTACCCGGAGTTGTCGGACCGCACCGTTACGCTCCCGGGCATGGCAGAGGGCACGACACGAACGGCCACGATCACACCCACGGCGGGCGGAAGGAGCGCTCGCCGTCCCGCGCTGTCGCCGTCGAGAGCGAGCGACTTCAAGCAGTGCCCCTTGCTCTACCGGTTCCGCGCGGTCGACCGGCTTCCCGAGGTGCCCACCAAGGCACAGGTACGCGGCACGCTCGTGCATTCGGTGCTGGAGAAGCTGTTCGCGCTGCCGCGTGAGGAGCGGATGCCGGAGCGCGCGAAGGATCTGTTGCACCCCACGTGGTCCGAGCTCGCCGAGGAGTGTCCGGAGTGGATGGACCTGTTCACGAGCGAGGGCGAGGACGGCGCGGACGGCGCGGACGAGACCGCCGACGCGGTCAATGCCTGGCTCGGCACCGCGGGCGAACTCGTCGACGCCTACTTCGGACTGGAGGATCCGCGCAGGCTGGAACCCGAGGCGTGCGAACTGCACGTCGAGACGGAACTGAGTTCGGGTGTGCTGCTGCGTGGCTACATCGACCGGATCGACGTCGCTCCCACCGGGGAGATCAGGGTCGTGGACTACAAGACGGGCGCGGCTCCCCGCCAGATCGGCGAGGCGAAGGCCATGTTCCAGATGAAGTTCTACGCCGTCGTGCTGTGGCGGCTGCGCGGGGTCGTTCCCCGCCAGCTCAAGCTGATGTACCTGTCCGACGGGCAGGCGCTGGCCTACACACCCGACGAACCGGAACTCGTTCGCTTCGAGCGAACCCTGGAGGCGATCTGGCAGGCGATCCTGCGGGCGGGCAAGACGGGAGACTTCCGTCCCAGTCCCAGCAAGCTGTGCGGCTGGTGCTCGCACCAGGCGCTGTGCCCTTCCTTCGGCGGAACCCCTCCGGAATACCCTGGATGGCCGGAACCCGATCCGGGTGAGGAATCCGCGCTCGACCGCGCGGACTGACGGCGGGGCAGGAGCCCGGTGGCCACCGGGCGGCAGGACAGGGAGCAGGGCATGACGCGACCGGGGCAACGCGGCGGCGAAGGCGCCGCGGACACCGCGAGCGGCCGGCACGCCGCTTTCTATCTCCCCTCAGGAGAAGGACGGTTTCGGCCCACACCGCACACCGTCGGCCCGTGGTCGCCGGACGCCCAGCATTTCGGCCCGCCATCGGCGTTGCTGGTGCGCGCGCTGGAGCGGCTCCCCTCCGACCGCGACACGCTGCTGACGCGGGTCACCGTCGAGATCCTCGGACCGGCACCGCTGACCGAACTCACCGTGAGTGCCACGGTGGAGCGGCCCGGCCGCTCGGTCGAACTGCTGTCGGCCGAACTCCGCGCGGCGGGCAGGACCGTGGCCAGAGCCTCGGCGTGGCGGATGGCGACCTCGGACACCGAAGAGGCCGCCTCGGCCCAGCCCTCGGTGGGTGCGGTGCCGGGACCGGCACTGCCTCCCGTCGAGGGATGCGCCGAGGCGGTGTGGCCTGCCGACTGGCACAGCGGCTACCTCAAGGCCATGGAGTGGCGTGCCGTGAAGGGCGCGATCCTGGAGCCCGGTCCGGCGACGGTGTGGGCCCGTCAGCGTGTTCCGCTCATCGAGGGCGAACGGCCGAGCGCCCTTCAGCGCCTGGTCACCGTCGCCGACTCCGCCAGCGGGGTCTCCAACCAGCTCGACTGGAACCGCTGGCTGTTCATCAACTCGGAGCTCACCGTGCACATCCAGCGGGAGCCGGACGGCGAGTGGATCGGTCTCGACGCGGTGACCGTGCTCGGGCCACGCGGGACCGGCACCGCGGAGAGCGCACTGCACGACGCGTCCGGCCAGGTCGCGACGGGGGCACAGGCGCTGCTCGTCAGGAGACGGTGAAAACACCGGCCCACCTCCCCGTGGCGAGAACGATGATCTACTAACCTGTCGCAAACGACGAGAACCCGGGAGCTGGCGCACAGTGCAGATCACCTCGGTGGTCAACCAGAAAGGCGGGGTCGGCAAGACCGCGCTCAGTGTCGGCGCCGCCGCCGCGCTCGCGGAGCGCGGGCGCAGAGTGCTGCTCATCGACCTCGACCCGCAGGGTCACGCCACCACGGAGTTGCTGGGGCTACCGGAGACCCCGGCCGAGGCACCGAGCCTCGCCAAGGCGCTCACCAAAACCTGGCGCGGTCCCGTCGAGGAGCTGATCGTCCCCCATCCTCGTTGTGTCGTCGGACCGGGCGGTGCCTTCGACGTCATCCCGACCTCCCCCGGCATGTTCGATCTGGTGCGCAGACTCGATCAGTTCAGGGTGCCCGGCTGGCAGCTGGCGAGGGTCATCCAGTTCGCCAACTACGACCACGTGATCATCGACTGCCCTCCCGCGCTCGATGTGCTGACCAACAACGCGCTGGTGGCGACACACGGCATTCTGGTGCCGGTACAGCCCGACCGGACGAGCATCAGGGCGTTGCGGTTGATGCGGGAACAGATCGGCTACGTCGAATCGATCGTGAGCAGGCCGCCGATCGCCTACTACGGCATCGTGCCAGGCCTCTACCGCAGGCCCATCTCGGCCTACGCCGTCGCCGCGCTCAACGAGCTGCACCAGTTCGGCATCCCGGTGCTGCCACACGTGCCGCTGGGCGTGGTGATGAACGAGGCCGCGGCAAGGGGAATCCCGGTGACCACGTTCGCTCCGGAAACCATTCAGGCGGTCGCGTTCCGTGAGATCGCGCAGGTACTCGACGCGCGCGCGGGCCAACAGCCGCCGCCGGCGCCGGAACCCGGCCCCGAGCAGGATTTCGTGTTCGAGGACTTCATCGCCGACCTGTCCAACACGCGCAACGTCAACGACAACGGATCCCGGCGCAAGCTCTACGACCTGCTGCCGAAACGGAACCGGCCCCGCTAGCCGGTCCCGGCCGCCAGGTGCGCGCGTTCGGCATGACCCGGCTCGACACAGAATTCGTTGCCTTCCGGGTCGGCCAGAACCACCCATCCCCGCCCCGCCGCGGTACGCCGGTCGGCGACGAGGGTGGCACCCAGCTCCCGCAGCCGTTCGACGGCAGCGTCGCGCGTCAGCCGCGACGGGACCAGGTCGAGATGCAGCCGGTTTTTCCCCGCCTTGGCCTCGGGGACGGCGACGAACAGCAGTTCCGGCGCTCCCGGCGCCGGCGGTTCGAGCAGAACCTCGTCATCGCCGGGAGAGTCCTGGTCGCTGATCGGCCAGCCGGTGGCCTCACTCCAGAACCGGGCGAGTGCGTAGGGATTCGCGCTGTCGATGGTGATGTGCTGGATGGTGAACACGGGCAACTCCACATGTGCTGATCAGTCGAGGCAAAAGACCCGGTTGTGTGCCCGCGAACCTCCTGATCCACCCGTGTGCGACCGAGAATCCGCCCCGGGCGGCGTACCGCGCCCGGGGCGGATTCCGCTGCTCGTTACAGCCGGCAGGACCGGATGTCGGAGGCGAGCACCGCGCGCGCTCCGACGGCCGCCAGCTCGTCCATGATCAGGTTCACCTGCTTGCGCGGCACCATGGCGCGTACCGCGACCCAGTCGGCGTGCGCCAGCGGCGCAACGGTCGGCGATTCCAGTCCCGGCGTGATCGCCATGGCCTGTTCCAGCAGCGTCCTGGGGCAGTCGTAGTCGAGCATCATGTACTGCTGCGCGAAAACGACGCCCTGCAGCCGCGCGGTGAGCTGGGCGATCGGCTTCGAATCACCGGCACCGGCGCGATGCACCAGCACCGCCTCGGACACGCAGATCGGGTCGCCGAACGCGATGAGCTCGTGCTGGCGCAGGGTCCGGCCGGAGCCGACGACGTCGGCGATCGCGTCGGCCACGCCGAGCTGCACCGAGATCTCGACCGCTCCGTCGAGCCGGATGACCTCCGCCTCGATTCCCTGCCTCGCGAGGTCGTCACGCACCAGCCGGGGGTAGGAGGTGGCCAGCTTCTTGCCCTGCAGATCGGCGGGCTTCCAGTCGTGCCCGGCGGGCGCGGCGTAGCGGAAGGTGGAGCCACCGAAGCCCAGCGCCAGCTTTTCCACCACCGGAGCGCCGGAGTCGAGCGCCAGATCCCTTCCCGTGATCCCGAGATCCAGCTCGCCCGAGCCGACGTAGATGGGAATGTCCTTCGGCCGGAGGAAGAAGAACTCGACCTCGTTGACCGGGTCGAGCACCGTCAGGTCACGCTGCTCATGTCGCTGGCGGTATCCGGCCTCACCGAGCATCTCGGACGCAGGCCCCGCCAGCGCACCCTTGTTCGGCACCGCGACACGCAGCATGGTGACTTTTCTCCTCCTTGTTCGTGCTCTCGTCGACTGCTTGGTGAGCCGAGAGCGCGCTCACAGATAGCGGTAGACGTCCTCCGTCGAGACGCCCCGCCCCAGCATCAGTACCTGGACGCGGTACAGCAACTGAGATATCTCCTCGGCGAGCCGCTCGTCGGACTCGTACTCGGCCGCTATCCAGACCTCACCGGCCTCTTCCAGCACCTTCTTGCCCTGGGCATGCACCCCTGCCTCCAGCGCGGCGACGGTTGCCGACCCCTCGGGGCGGGTGCGTGCGCGTTCGGCCAACTCGGCGTACAGCTCGTCGAAGGTCTTCACGCCGTGAATCCTTCCATCCGCCGGTGGTGCACGATCGAGCGGGCTTGACGGCGCCCGCATACCGCCATACGGGGCTGTTGACTTGGCACCGAAAATCCACTTTGCTGATTTGCTGATAGGCAACCACAAATCGAAAAAGGGAAGGTCGTGGTATGACAAACAGGAGGTTCCCCGACGGAAACAACGTTCCATCGACGACGCATCCCACCAAGCTTCGCATCGAACTCCCCGAGCCGTCCGAACGATTCGATCAGGACTCCGAGTACTGTTTGGTCGAGCTCGACGGAACCTGGCAGAAGATCCGTTTCCACGATTACGACCGGATCTTCGCGATTCCGGGACTCTACGAACAACTTTTCCACGATATTCTGGACTGCCGTTCTCCCGACGTGGTCGGAAAACTCCTCAAGGAGGAGATCCAGCGGGACAACGTGGACGCCTCTTCGTTGCGCGTGCTGGATCTCGGGGCGGGAAACGGTCTCGTCGCCGAACAGTTACGCACGGTCGGTGCGGGCTACCTGTTCGGCGTCGACATCATCCCGGAGGCAAAGCACGCGGCGCTGCGTGACCGGCCGGAGGTCTACGACGAGTACCTCGTCGCCGACCTCACGGCGCTTTCCGGTCAGGACACGGCTTCGCTGAGCCGGAGCCGGTGCAACACCTTGTCCTGCGTCGCGGCGCTCGGCTACTCCGACATCCCGCCATCGGCGTTCCGGGCCGCCTTCAACTTCATCAGTGACGGCGGCTGGATCGCGTTCACCATCAAGGACCGGTTCCTGTCCGACGAGGACACCTCGGGCTTCGCGAAGCTCATCGAGCGCTGCCAGGAGGCGGGAGTGCTCCAGGTGCGCTCGTCGGAACGCTATCGGCACCGGCTCAATGTCGGCGGAGAGCCACTGCACTACGTGGCACTCGTGGGGACCAAGCAGGCCGACATCCCCGCCGAGCTCGTGTACTGACCCGCTCGGGGTCACCAAGGGCCGATCAGGCCAGTCAGGACGCGCGCGCCAGCTCGGCGAGTGCGGGCGCGTCGAGACCGACGAGCGAGGCACGGAACAACCGCCGTACCCCGGGCTCGACAACGACGTCATTGGGCACGACGAGAACGGTGCAACCGGCAGCGACCGCCGATTCGGTACCCACCGGCGAATCCTCGACCGCGACGCACTGCCGCGGATCCGCGTTCAGCAACCGCGCGGCCCGCAGATATGGCTCGGGGTGCGGCTTGTTCAGGCCGCCCACTTCGTCACCGCACACGGTGACGGTGAAGAATTCCCTGCCGATCGTGTTGAGCGCGAGTTCGGTCAGCGCGCGTTCGGTGGAGGTGACCAGTGCACACGGGATGCCCGCCTGGTTGATCGCCACGAGCGCTTCCCTCGCCCCCGGACGCCACGGCAGTTCGTCGGCGAAGAGCGCCGCGGTGCGTTCCCTGATCCAACCCGCGACCTCCGCGACCGCGCTCGAGCTCTCGTCGTTGCCCGTGACGGCGAGCAGATACCGGGTCGTCGCGTCCATATTGGACCCAATGAGGGAGAAACGCTGCTCGGCCGTCAACTCACCACCGAGCCTGACGGCCGTCTCGTACAGGACCATGTCCCACAGTTTCTCGGAATCGACCAGGGTTCCGTCCATGTCCCACAGTACGGCGGCTGGGCCGTCCACAACGGACGGTCGGTTCACGTTCACTCCTAGCTGTCGAGGTGTACGACTCGCGATCGGCAATCGCGGCCGTTGATTTTGTTCTGAACGGAACCGGCATTCCGGAAACTATCGCACCGATTGGCGTGCGCCGCGGTGGCGAGCACTTCCCGGGAATTCTCCGATATCGCGGTCTCTTTCCCTGAGGAATCCGGTTCCGGTGGCCCAGCCGCGATTCGCTTTCGATCCGGCCCGGACGCTCGCCTCGACCTGGCGCACCGAGGCGGCCTCCGCCGGACAAGGTGAAGCGAGTCACCTTGCCGCGCGCGGGCGGCGGTGGAAGCGAAGGGTCCGGCATGGTGCCCAGCCTACGGCCGCGCACGGAGTGACCGCCGGGGCTCAGGAGGCGATCGCGCTGGGTGAGAGACCCGCGCACCGTGCGCACCCGGCTGCGGTCCACGGCCGTAGCGCACTGGCCGTAGGCTGGGCGTGTGAGCAAGCCCTCCGACGAAGCACTGGATCACCATTCCGAGCACAAACCGGTCATGGTTGTCGCTTTTGAAGGCTGGAACGATGCCGGCGACGCGGCGAGCACTGCGATCGAGCATCTCCAGCTCAACTGGGACGCCAAGCCGCTGGCCGAGCTCGACCCGGACGACTACTACGACTTCCAGGTCAGCAGACCGACGGTCAAGATGGTCGAGGGTGTCACGAGGCGGGTCGAGTGGCCGACGACCCGGCTCGCCGTGTGCAGACCGGAGGGCTTCGACAGGGACATCGTCCTCGTCCAGGGGCCCGAGCCCAACCTGAGATGGCGGGCCTTCTGCGCCGAGTTGCTCGAACACATCGAACAGCTTGAGATATCGACCGTGGTCACCCTCGGCGCGCTGCTGGCCGACACCGCGCACACCCGCCCCGTTCCGGTCACCGGCACCGCCTACGACGCGGAGGCCGCGGCGCGCTTCGGCCTCGAACGCAATCGTTATCAGGGCCCGACCGGCATTGTCGGCGTGCTGCAGGACTGCTGTGTCCAGGCCGGTGTCCCCGCCGTTTCGGTGTGGGCGGCCGTTCCGCACTACGTGTCGCATCCGCCTTCGCCGAAGGCCACGCTGGCGCTGCTGCACAAGCTTGAGGACGTGCTGGACGTGGAGATCCCGCTCGGCGCGCTGCCCGAGCAGGCGGAGGAGTGGCAGCGCACGGTCACCGAGATGGCCGAGGAGGACGAGGAGATCAGCGAGTACGTGCGCAGTCTCGAAGAGCGGGGCGACGCGGAGATCACTCTCGACGAGGCCAGCGGCGACAAGATCGCCGCCGAGTTCGAACGCTATCTGCGCAGGCGGAGGCCGGACGGGCCCGGCTCGGCAGGACACTGAACACCGGGGGCGGCGGGCAGGGGCGAGGCCCGCTTTACGTCGGTGCGCTGCTGGGGCCGTTCGGCGGCGGGGTCGTCGCCGCGATCCTGCCCGAGCTGGGGCAGAGTTTCGCCGTCTCCCCCTCGGTCGCCGCCTCGTCGGTGACCGTCTACCTGCTTCCCTTCGCAGGGCTGATGCTGGTGTCGGGGACGCTCGGGGAACGCTGGGGCCCCGGCAGGACGATCCGGCTGGCCTACGTCATCTATGCCGTCGCCGCCGTGGTCGCGGCGCTGGCCCCGTGGTTCTGGCTGTTCCAGGTGTCGCGGGGCGTGCAGGGCGCGGCCAACGCGTTCACGCTGCCCTTGCTGATGGCCAAGCTCACCGCGGGCATGCCCCCCGCCCGGCTCGGCAGGGCGCTCGGCCTCTTCGGCGCGATGCAGGCGCTCGGCCAGACCTCGGCGCCGCTGGCGGGAGGTCTCGCCGCCGAGCTGACCTGGCGGCTGGCCTTCGCGGGGATCGCGGTGGTGGGCGTGGTGCTGGCGCTGTGCCCGATGCCGCCCGACCGGCCCAGAGGGGATGCCGCGCCGCCCCGGCTGCGGGACTCGTGGCGGAGAACGATCCTGCTGCCCGGTGTCGTCGCGATGATCGGCTGGGCGTGCCTTTCCGGGATGTCCTTCCTCGTCGCGTTCCGGCTTGAGGACGCGTTCGGGCTGAGTTCGGGGCTGCGAGGGCTGGTGCTGACCGGTTTCGGGATCGCGGGCTTCCTCACCGCGGGCCTGGCAGGAAGGATCGCCGACCGGTTCGGGGCCAGGCTCTCGGCCACGGCGGGGCTGCTGGCCGGTTCGCTGTGCCTCGCCGCGATCGGGCTGTTCGGCTCACTTCCGGTCGCGGCGGCGAGCTGGGCGCTGGCCGGGCTGTGCGGGCAGCTCGTGATGGTTGCCGTCAACATGACGGTGCTGGCCGGCGGCGATCGTGGCAGGGGCGGCGCGATCTCGATCGTGCAAGCCATGCGGTTCGTCGGGATGGCGGCGGCCCCCGCGGTGTTCACCGCGCCCTACCACCAGGACGCGCTGCTCGGCTTCGGCATCCCCGCCGCGCTGCTGGTGGCGGTCGCCCCCGCCACCGTCGTGCTCGGAAGGAAGCCCCCCGGCTAGCTCCGGCGCGGATTCACAGCAGCGCGCGCATGGGCACCGCTCCCCTTGCCCGCTTGCGCCATTCGCGGGGATAGCCGAGCGACACCTCCTCGAAGCGCACCCCGTCGTGGAAGGTGGTGCGGGGAATGTGCAGGTGCCCGTACACGGCGATCTCGGCTCTGAACCGCAGGTGCCAGTCGGCCGTCTCCTGGGTGCCGCACCACATCGCGAACTCCGGGTAGTGCAGTGGCGCGGTGGGATGCCGATGCAGCGGCCAGTGCGACATGAGGATCGTGCCCTGGCCCGAGGGGATCGCGGCGAGTTTCTTCTCGGTCAGTTCGAGCCTGCTGGCGCACCACTGCGCCCGGCCGCCGAACGGATCGGCGTGCAGTAGGTACTCGTCGGTGCACACGACACCCGCTTCTCTCGCCTGCCGCATCGCCTCCTCCAGCGGGACATCCTGGGCCGAGGGGGTTCGCCAGGAGTAGTCGTAGAGCAGGAACAGCGGCGCGATCGTGAGCGGGCGGGCGCCGTGGCGCCACACCGGGAACTCGTCCTCGGGGGTGAGCACGTCGATGCCGCGGCAGCGGCGGACGAGCTCGTCGTAGCGATCCTGGCCTCGGTGGGTGTCCGGGTCCTTCACCGTCGTCCACAGCTCGTGGTTTCCGGGTACCCACACCACGGTGGCGAAGCGCTCACGCAGTGTCGCCAGCGTGTCCACGACGGAGGACATCCGCTCCCCGACGTCACCGACGACGAGCAGCCAGTCCTCCGCCGACGTGGGCTGGATCCGGTCGACGAGCGGCGCGTTGCCTTGGTGGGTGACATGCAGGTCGCTCGTGGCATACAGGGTCGGCACGATCCCCACGGTATCCCGCGACCGGTCTCATCCGGCCCGGGAAGTGACCGGCGTCCGCTTCGTGGCCCGGTGCCCCGCGAGCGCGAGAAGACCGGCGACCAGCAGCAACCCGGCCTGGACGTTGAGCAGGGCGGGCAGCCCGGCGGTCCCGGCGAGCCAGCCGGCGGCGAGCATGCCGGCCACGTTGCCCGCCGCACCGACGGCGAAGGCCGTGCTGAGCACCCTTCCGGTCATCGCGGGCGCGCTCCCGGTCTGCAGCAGGGACAGCATCCCGGTGTTGAGCACGACGCCGGGTGCCCCGACGAGGATGAAAAGGCCGACGTAGACGCCGAGCGCGACGGTGAGCTCGGGGCCGTTCCAGATGACGAACGAGATGAGCGCGAAAGCCAGTACTCCCCAGCCGAACAGTGCGCCGGGCACGAGCCGCCTGCCGAGCACGGCGAGCACGGCACCGGCGGCGAGCCCGCCGATCGCCTGGACTCCTCGCAGCAAGCCGACCTCTGCCTCCCCTCCGCCGAGCGGGCCGGTGACGAAAAGAACGAACAGAAGCAGGAACATGCCCTGCGCGCAGGAGATCAGCACGATCACGACACCGGTGACGCGCAGGCGGGTGTCGCGGACGAACTCCCCCAGCCCGTCCAGCCATGACCGCAGCGCCCCGGTCCGCTCGCCGGGCTCGGTCAGCACGGCCGTGCGCGCGAACGGAGCCACGAGCAATGCCACGGCACAGCCGGTCGTCACCAGGTAGACCACCACGACCGCCGGCAGGCCGCCCGTGGCGAGCAGAACTCCTCCCAGCCAGGCTCCGGCCAGCCGGGCGAGCGTGGCGTTGAGCCCGATCAGGGCGTTGGCCGTGGTCACGTCGGCGGCGCCGACGAGGCCGGGCACCAGCGCGTTGCGCGCGGGCTCGATCACCGAGGCGACCGCGGCCTGTGCTCCCATCACGACGTAGAACAGGGTCAGCGGGCCGTTCGCACCGAGCGCGAGCAGCGGAAGGACGGCGAGGCACTGGCCCGCGCACGCGAACAGCAGGACCAGCCTGCGGTCGAACCGGTCGGCGAGCACACCCGCGGCCGGACTGAGCACCACGGCGGGCAGCAGGCCGAGCACCATGGTCGCCGCCGTCGAGGCCGCCGAGCCGGTCAGCGCGTACACCTGCAGCGGGAGCGCGACCTGCAGGATCCATTCTCCGGCCTCGGAGAAGAGGGCCGCCGACCACAGTCTGGCGAAATCCGGCCGGGCCAGTGGGGTCTTCATGCGCTGGGCTTGCCGTCGGCGTCGATTCTCAGGAACGCCCTGAGACCGACGTAGACCGGCCGCGCGTCACGGGGCGCCTCGGTACGCACGGTGCTGACGTACGGCCGGATGAGCGCGTCGACCTGCTCGATGAGCGCGGTGAGTTCCTCGGCGGTGAGGCGCAGGCCGTAGCGGTTGACGGCCATCGCGTCGCGCCACGCCTCCGGCACCGTCTCCAGCACGTCGAGCGCCCGCTGGGTGAGCGTCTGTTCCTCGGCGAGGTTCGCGCCGAGCATGCCGAGGTGGGCGGTGTGTGCCGCCGAGCCCGGATCGACCGTGCCGAAATCGAGCCCGACCTGCCTCGCGCGCCACGGCCGTTCTCGGGCGTTGTCCCCCTCGGCGCGCTCAACGAGCCCGAACTCGGCGAGCTGGCGCAGGTGCCAGCTGCAGTTGGACGCGGTCGCCCCGACGGCCTCGGCGCACTGGGTCGCCGTGCGCGGGCCCGCCGACATCAGGTAACCGAGCAGTTCCGTGCGCAGCGGGTGGGCCAGCGCCCTCATCAGCTCGGCGTCCCTCACCCTGCGGCGCTCCGGCAGGCCTGCCATGATCACTCCAATATGAAAGAACTCTTTCGAAAGGATCCCTTCATATTGAGGTGAGTGGGCCCTCGGGTCAAGACCTCGCGATAAATCGGTGGCACGCGAAACCGGGCGGGGGTTAGGCTCGGCGCATCATGAAGAGCTGACACCGAGTCCGCACCCGCTTCCGGAGGCCGCTGCCCCGCGGGTGCCCCTTCCCATCCAGGACCGGTGGTGCCTTCTGTCTTCCCGTCTTTCCCTTCATGCCAGGAATCTCCACTTCGCCTACGGCGACAAGATCGTCTTCTCGGGCGTGGACCTCACCGCGAGTGCCGGGCATCGCGTCGGCCTCGTCGGCGAGAACGGCATCGGCAAGTCCACGCTGCTGCGGCTGCTCGCCGGTATCGAGCACGCACAGGCGGGCGCCGTCGAGGGTGGTGGCGACATCGGGTTCCTCGACCAGGAACTGCCCTATCCCCTCGAAGCGACCGTCGCCGACGTCCTCGACGACGCGCTGGCCGAGGTCAGAAAGGCGGCACTGCGACTGGACGAGCTCGGCGCCAGGCTCGCTGAGCATCCCGGCGACGCCGCCGCGCTCGAGGAGTACGGGCTGGTGCTCGATTGGGCACAGACCCACGACCTGTGGGACGCCGACCGGCGCGCCACACTGGTCCGCACGGGACTCGGGCTCGGCGACATCGCCACGACCAGGCCGCTGGTGACCCTCTCCGGCGGCCAGCGTCGCAGGCTCGCGCTCGCCGCACTGCTGATCAGGCAACCCGAGACCCTGCTGCTCGACGAACCGACCAACCATCTCGACGACGCGGCGTTGGATTTCCTGCAACGGCATCTGGCCTCGTTACCGGGGATCGTGCTGTTGTCCTCCCACGACAGGGTTTTCCTCGACGCCGTGTGCACCCACATCGTCGACCTCGACCCCGCACTGGGCGGACCGGCGCGCTACGGCGGGCACTACTCCGACTATCTCGTGGCCAAACGCGCCGAGCGCGCACGCTGGGAGCAGCGGTTCGGCGAGGAGCAGGACGAGTTGCGCAGGCTGCGCCACGACGTCGCCGTCACGGCTCGCGACATCAACCACGACAGGGGGCCCACCGACAACGCGAAGATGGCCTACGACTTCAAGACCGGCAGGGTCCAGCGGCAGATTTCGCGCAGGGTGCGCAACGCGCGGCAGCGCCTGTCCGAACTGGAACGTGACCAGGTACGCAAACCACCGGCACCGCTGCGGTTCGCGGGGCGACTGACCGGGAAGGCGGGCGAGGTGGCGGGGCTCGCGCTGTCGGTCCGCGACATCGAGGTGCCGGGCAGGCTGCGCCTCGACCGCCTGGATGTCGGTGGGTCGGCAAGGCTGCTGGTGACCGGCGGCAACGGTTCGGGCAAGTCGACGCTGCTCGCCGTTCTGGCCGGGCGGCTGGCTCCGCGGGGCGGGGTGGTGCACCGCGCGCCGGGAGTCCGGATCGGGTTGCTGGAACAGGACACGGTGTTCCCGGATCCCGGAAGGTCACCGATCGCGATCTACTCGGCGGCCGCCGGTCCGGAGGCGCCGGAACTGCGCGCGCTCGGACTGCTGCCGACGGGCGACCTCGAACGGCCGGTCGGTTCCTTGTCGGCGGGCCAGCGGCGCAGGCTCGCTCTCGCGATCCTCGCCGCCGACCCACCCGACGTACTGCTGCTCGACGAGCCCACCAACCACATCTCGCTCACGCTGGCCGAGGAACTGTTCGACGCGCTCGACGGCGAACACGGCGCCCCGGGAGCGGTGGTCGTGGCCTCGCACGACCGGTGGCTGCGCCGAAGCTGGCCCGGCGCGCACATCGCGCTGGCTTAGCCCGAGGTCCGCACGTCGATGCCCAGCAGGGCATCGACGGCGGCGGCGATCTCGGAGGGCGCCTGCGCGTCGGTTCCGTCGCGCCGCAACGCCTCGGCCGCCCACGCGTCGAGCGCCGCGAGCGCGCCGGGAGTGTCGAGATCGTCGGCGAGGTGGTCGCGCACCCGCGCGATCGCCTCGCCCGCGGCAGGCCCCTGCCCCAGCGCGACGGCTTCCCGCCACCTGGCAAGCCTCGCCTGCGCGCCGGCCAGCAGCGAGTCGGTCCACGCCCTGTCCTCGCGGTAGTGACCGGCGAAAAGGGCGAGCCTGATCGCGGCGGGTTCGACCCCCTCGGCCCTGAGCTTGGAGACGAACACGAGGTTGCCCTTGGACTTCGACATCTTCTCGCCGTCGAGGCCGATCATGCCCGCGTGCACGTAGTGCCGCGCGAAAGGATGGTCTCCGGTCAGTGCCTCGGCGTGGGCCGCGCTGAACTCGTGATGCGGGAAGGCCAGGTCCGAACCACCGCCCTGGATGTCGAATCCGAGACCGAGCCGGTTGACCGCGATCGCGCTGCACTCGATGTGCCAGCCCGGCCTGCCCGGTCCCAGGTCCGATTCCCACGAAGGCTCGCCGTCCCTGGCCGCGCGCCACAGCAAAGCGTCGAGCGGATCCCGCTTGCCGGCGCGGCCGGGGTCACCGCCCCGCTCGCCGAACAGCGCGGCCATGGTGGCCTCGTCGTAGCGGGATTCGTAACCGAACCGGCCGGTGAACGAGCGGTCGAAGTACACGTCGGGGTACTCGGGGTCCTCGACCCGGTAGGCGGCACCCGCGGCCAGCAGCTTGCCGATCACCTCGACGATCTCCGGGATGGTCTCGACCGCGCCGACGTAGTCGCGCGGCGGCAGCAGCCGCAGCGCCTCCATGTCCTCGCGGAACAACGCGGTCTCCCGCATCCCGAGCACCACCCAGTCGTCCTGGTCGCGTTCGGCGCGTTCCAGCAACGGGTCGTCGATGTCGGTCACGTTCTGCACGTAGTGCACGTCGTGGCCCGCGTCGAGCCACTGCCGATACACCAGGTCGAAGGCAAGGTAGGTCGCGGCATGCCCGAGGTGGGTCGCGTCGTAGGGGGTGATGCCGCAGACATACATCCTGGCGACCTTGCCCGGCGAGGTCGGCCTGACCTGACCGGCGGCGGTGTCGTACAACCGCAAGGGCCGCGGTGTTCCAGGGATACGGGGCACGGCTACCGATGACCAAGTCTGCATATCTCAACCCTAAGCCGGATCGCCCCCTGTCTTCCCGGCTGGTGGGAACGAAGCCGACCACATGGACACCAGGCCCGCCATCAGTTCCTCCGCGCTCGGCGCGTCCTCGCTGTCCAGCAGCCATTGCACGGAAAGCCCGTCGCAGACGGCTATGACGAAACTCGCCACGGCCCTGCACCTGGGATCCTCCGCCGAGGTTCCGTCGCCGAGCGATTGGGCGACGAGCGCGGCGACCCTGCTGCGGCACGCGCGGTACTGCCTCGCGAATTGCTCCCTCAGCACCGGTGTTCGCTCCGCCTGCGCGAGCGCCTCAAGGTAGGACAGCAGCAGCTTGCGTTTCCTGGTGAGGCTGCCGAGCAGCGCGGCCCAGGTCACGTGCCCTCGCTCCACCGGGGAGGCGGTCGGGTCGGCCATCGCCAGCTCGGCCAGTTGCCGGGTCCATTCCTCGAACACCTCGCCGATGGCGGCGTTGAGCAGGCCCGCCTTCGAACCGAAGTGGTAGCCGATCGAGGCCAGGTTCGTTCCGGACGCCGCGACAAGGTCGCGCGTGGTGATGTGCGCGTATCCCTTCTCCTCCAGCAGGCGGCGCGCCGCCGCGAGGAGATCGTCCCGGTGACTCACCGGCTCAGCCTACGGCGTCGCCGTGAGGCTGGACACACGATCTATACGCGCGTATAAATCGGGCGGGTCGTCGTCACGCGAAGGAGCGCCCATGCCGGCATCGCACCCGCACTCCCCCGCCTCGCCTACCCGGCCTCCGGATTCCTCGGCCCCCGTGACGACGCGACCGCTGCCGGGACCCCGGCTTCCGCTCGCGGTACAGACCATGCTCTTCGGCAGCCTGCGGCACCGGTGGCTGCCCTGGTTGCGGCGCCGCCACGGCGACGTGATCGCCCTGCGGATCTACCCCGGACGCTCGGTCGTGCAACTGGCCGACCTCGACCACATCCGCACCGTCTTCGCCGGCTCGCCCGAACTGTTCCACGCCGGTGAGGGCAACGTGATCCTCAAACCCGCCATGGGCGAGCACTCGGTCCTGCTCACCGACGGGAACGTCCACAAGAGAGCCCGCAAACTGCTCATGCCCGCGTTCAACGGCGCCGCGCTGCGCGGCTACCGCGGCATGATCGAGGAACTGACCGAGCGGGAGGTCGGCCGGTGGCCGCGAGGTGTCGCGTTCTCCTCGCACCAGCGCATGCAGGCACTGACGCTGGAGATCATCCTGCGCGTCGTGTTCGGGGTTTCCGAGGGGCCGAGGCTCACCGAACTGCGCACGCTGCTGCGGCGCATCGTCGATGTCGGCCCCATCGACCTGCTGGGCTGGCACAACCCAGGCCTGCAACGGTTCGGGCCGTGGCGCCGCTACGCCATCACCCAGCGCAGGGTCGACGCGCTGCTGTATGCCGAGATCGCCGACCGGCGCGCGGCGGGAGACCTCACCGGGCGTGACGACGTGCTGTCCCGGCTGCTGACGGTGCCCTCGTCCGCCTCGGACCCGGAATCGGCGGGACTGTCCGACGCGGAACTCCGGGACCAGCTCATCACCCTGCTGCTGGCGGGGCACGAGACCACCGCGACGGCGCTGGCGTGGGCTTTCCACGAACTGGCCCGTGATCCGGCGACCCTGCGCGCG
This sequence comes from Saccharomonospora sp. NPDC006951, assembly GCA_040635515.1. GTDB lineage: Bacteria > Actinomycetota > Actinomycetes > Mycobacteriales > Pseudonocardiaceae > Prauserella_A. The sequence continues at coordinate 1,298,576 of JBEYHY010000001.1, forward strand.
GCGACGCGGGCCGCCGACGAGGGCGACGAGGCCTACCTCGAAGCCGTGGCCAAGGAATCGATGCGGCTGCATCCGGTGATCTCCGAGGTGGCCCGCAAACTCACGGCCGACGTCGAGATCGGCGGATACCGCATTCCGGCCGGGCACACGGTGATGCCCTCGATCGCCATGGTCCAGCACGATCCGGCTCACCACGCCGATCCGCTCGTCTTCCGGCCCGAGCGGTTCACCGGCGGAGATGTGGGCGCCGGAACCTGGTTCCCGTTCGGTGGCGGGGTTCGCCGCTGCCTCGGCGCCGGGTTCTCGCTGCTGGAGGCCTCCGTGGTGCTGCGGGCGGTGCTGTCCCGGTATCACCTGAGCCCCGGCGGGGCCCGGCCGGAACGCCCCAAGGCCCGCAACATCACCACGGTCCCCTCACGCGGAGCCCGCGTCGTGGTGAGCGCCCGCACCTGAGCGCCGCTACGAGAACTATCGCCTTCTCCGGATGTAGTCGCCGACGACGGCGGCGCCGAGGCCGTCCAGGCCGGGGGCGACGACCCTGCCGTTGCCCCTTCTGGCAAGCAGGTCGAGAAACTCCGCGAGCCTGGGGTCGTCGCCGAGCCGGAACACGGTCAGCGCGGCGCCGAGTTTCGCCAGTCTGTCCACTTCGGACAGTGTTTTGACCAGGGTGCGCTCCGCGGGCGGGTAGCCGAATTCGGCGGCACCGTCGGATTCCAGATGTGCCGTCGGCTCGCCGTCGGTCACCATCAGCACCACGGGCTGCGCATCGGGATGCCGGCGAAGATGCCGTCCCGCCAGCAACAGCGCGTGGTGGGCGTTGGTTCCCTGTTCCCACACCCCGTCGAGACCGACCAGCTCGCCGAGCTCGACCTGGCGCGCGTACCGGCCGAAGGTGATGATCTCCAGGGCGTCCCCTCTGAACCGGGTCGAGATGAGCTGATGCAGGGCGAGCGCCGTCCTTTTCATCGGCAGCCACCTTCCCTCCTGCACCATCGACCACGACGTGTCGACGCACAACGCCACGGCCGCCCTCGACCGGTGCTCGGTTTCCACGACCTCCACATCGGACACGTCGAGCCGCACGGAAGGCGTTCCGTGCGGCGAGTCCATCACGCTGCGCAGCACGGCGTTGCGGACCGTCCTGGAAACGGCCCACGGCTGGGTGTCGCCGAAGCGCCAGGCTCGCGTGCCGCCGGTCGGTTCACCCGCGGCGCCCGCCGAGGACACGTCACGCTCACCGGAACGGCCCCGCAGCGTGCGCACCACGTCGGCCAGCGCGGCCTCCCCCAGCTTGCGCAACGCCTTCGGCGCCAGGCGCAGTGAGCCGTCCGGCGCGCGCTCGAACAACCCCTGCGCACGCAGTTGCCGCTCCAGTTCGGCGAGCCTGCGCGCATCGACCCCGGATTCCTCGCCGGTCTGGCGCTCGAGTGCTTCCAGGTCGATGTCCTCAAGGCGCGCGCCGGGATAGCTCTGCGACAGTTGCTCGGCGAGCGCGTCGAGTTCGGCGAGATCGGTCATCGCCCGCACGCCCTCGCCGAGGCCGAGCGGGTCGTCGCCGCGGAACCTCGCCGCCGAGGTCCAGTCCTCACCCGGGCGCAGCCCGCGCAACTGGGAATCCAATGTGGACAGCTGGTCGGCGATGCGGGGGTCGCCGAAGGCCTGCTGCGACAGTTGCGCCAGCTCCGACCTCTGCTCGGGGGTCATCGAGTTGAGCATGCGCGCGGCGGCGGCCGAGCGCGCGGCGAGCACGTCGATGAGTTCCTCGACGGTGGCGGGGTTCTCCGGGAAGAACTCGCCGTGCCTGCGCATGAACTCGGCGAAGCGCTCCTCGATGTCGGCGAAGCCTTGCGCGTGCGCCGACAGCAGCGCGTTCAGGTCGGACAGCATCTGGTTGACCCGCTCGATGTCCTCCGGCGTCGTCGAGCGCAGGGCGTCCTTCATGCCCTCGAACCGGGATTCGAGCAGTTCCTTGCCGAGCAGTTCCCTGATGCGCTCGTAGTTGGCCCGCCCGGTCTCGGATGTCCAGGAGTAGTCGGCGAGTTCGCGCACGGCGGCCGCCGTTCCGGAGGGCAGCGCGTCCAGCATCGCCTCGCGAAACCGCGCCTCGTCGGCCGGATCGGGGAACAGCGCCCCGCGTTCGGCCTCCAGCGCCTCGTCGAGCAACGCCCGTACCTGCTGGAGAGTGCCGTCGAGATTGTGTCTCCGCTGGATTTCCGAGCGGCGCTTCCACACGCGCCTGCTCAGCTCGTCCAGTCCGGCCGTGCGGGGCGTTCCCTGTCTCAGCAGTTCCTCCAGCGCCGCTCGCGGCGACGAACCCGCCATCACGTCGCGGCCGATCTCCTCGACCGCGTCGCGGAGATCGAACGGCGGCGCGAGCGGGTCGGGGCCGCCGTGATACGGCCCGTACGCGTAGCCTTCCGGCTCGGCTGGCGAGGTCATGGCTACGGCCCGTACACCGTCGTGCTGCCGTCGGCGTCCTTCGCGAGCTGGCGGGACAGGTACAGCGATTCCAGCGCCAGCTCCACCGCGGCCGCGATCCGGCCGGGCGGATCGTCGGCCGAGACACCCGCTCGCTGGGCCACCTCGTGCAGAACGGGAAGCTCGGGCAGTGCCGCCAGCACCCCCGCGCCGGTGACCCGTTCGCCCGTGGCCACGAGATGCCCGTCCGCGACCGCCTCGGCCAGCGGGCGCAGGTTCAGTCCCGCGAAGCGGTCGCGCGCCGTCTCGGCAATCGCGCGGCGCAAAAGGTGCACGAGGTGCTCGGTTTCCCTTCCCTCCTCGCCGGGTTCGAACTCGATCTTGCCGCGCAGGACGGCGGGAACGGCGTCAAGATCGACCGGCCTGGCGATCGCGGGCTGCTCCCCGGTCAGCGCCGAGCGGCGCAAGGCCGCCGCGGCAACGGTTTCCGCAGCGGCGACGGCGAACCGGGCCGACACGCCGGAGCGCTGATCGACGACGGAGGATTCGCGGAGGTTGCGCACGAACCGGGCCAGCACCTCCAGCAGCGGGTCGTTCACCTCCGCCACCAGCTCGGCCTCCTGCCGGACGACGCCGACCTCGGCGTCGAGCTCCAGCGGGTAATGCGTGCGGATCTCGGCGCCGAACCGGTCCTTGAGCGGGGTGATGATGCGGCCCCTGTTGGTGTAGTCCTCGGGGTTGGCCGTGGCGACGAGCAGCACGTCGAGCGGCAGCCGCAGCGTGTACCCGCGCACCTGGATGTCGCGTTCCTCCATGACGTTGAGCAGCGCGACCTGGATGCGCTCGGCGAGATCGGGAAGCTCGTTGAGCGCCACGATCCCCCGGTGCGCGCGCGGAACGAGGCCGAAGTGGATGGTCTCGGGGTCGCCGAGACTGCGCCCCTCCGCGACCTTGACGGGGTCGACGTCACCGATGAGGTCGCCCACGGAGGTGTCGGGGGTCGCGAGTTTCTCGGTGTAGCGGTGGTCCCTGTGCAACCAGGTCACCGGAAGCTCGTCACCCAGTTCCCTGGCGCGGCGCAGTGTCGCGGGCGCGATCGGGCGCAGCGGATGCTCGGCGAGTTCGGATCCCTCGACGACCGGCGTCCACTCATCGAGCAGCCCGGCGAGCGTGCGCAGCAGCCGCGTCTTTCCCTGACCACGCTCGCCGAGCAGCACCACGTCGTGCCCGGCCAGCAGCGCGCGCTCGAACTGGGGAAGGACCGTGCGCGAGAAGCCCACGATGCCCGGCCACGGGTCTCTCCCCTCTCGCAGCGCGGCGAGCAGGTTTTCCTTGATCTCGGCCTTGATGCCGCGCGGCGCGTATCCCGCGGCGCGCAGCTCCCCCGCCGTGCGGGGCAGATCCTGCGGTGGAGACGAAGTCACACCCCGAAGTTACTCACCGTCGCACCCCGCGTCGACGTGGACCAGCTCCAGGTACCCTCGATCTTCGTGTGCTGTCCCAGTGCGACCCTTGCTGTCTGGTCTTCGGCGTGGCTGCACGGCGCCGCCGCTTCCGACAACGCGCTCGACGCCTTACTCGCCTGGGGTGAGGAACACGAGGTGGTGGCCGCCGACGAAACCGCGGCCGAGGTGTTCGAGCTTCCGGTCACCGGCGCCGTGCCCTCGGGCCCCGCTCGGCTGCTCACCTCGCTGCGGCAGCTGACCAGCGCGCGGAATCCCGCCGAAGCGCCCTCGGTCCGGCTCGTGCTTCCCGTTCCCGGAGATGTGCGAGGACTCGGCGGGGGCGGCGCCTTCACCGAGGCCGCGCTGCGGGCCGGTGAGGCGGTCGTGCTGTCCGGGCTGGGCCATGGCATCGTCCCGCAGGCCATCGCCGAGGGGCTGATGCGCTGGACGGTGTATCCGGTGGCCTCGGACATCGTTCCCGACTACGTACCGCTGCCCGAGGCCGAGCACGCGCTGACCGATGCGATCAGGGACAGCGCGGGAGCGTTGCAGGAGCTGGACCTCGCGAGCGACCGGCCCGGCGTGCGTGCCGAATTGTCGGCGACGCTGCGGTCCCGACCGCGACCCGATTGGCCGTCGGGCACCCCCGGCAGGGCGTTGCGGGTGCTGCAGCGGGCCGAGGAGGTCGGCGCGATTCTGGCGCTGGCCAGCGCCGACGAGCCGGGAGGGGCACTGTCGGCTTCGGCGGCGACCCGCAGGGCTCAGGCACTGCGGCCGCTGTCCGACGCGATCCGCACCGCGCGCTGCGCCGCCGTCAACGAGGCGGTGCGGGTGTTCGCCGAGCAGACCGGCCGCTCGCAGGGCGCCTGAGCCCGCCGCTCCGGGTCAGTCCGCCGAAGGGCGGCGAACCGGTTCGCAGCAGCCCACCGCGCAGGGTGCCCCGTTGACGGTGCAGCCCGCGGCGGGGAAGTCCGAAAGCTTTCTCACCGGTGCGGCCGCCGTGTGCTCGCGGATCAGTTCGACCACCAGTTCGGCGAAGCGGGGGTCGCCGTTGGGGGTGGCCGAGCGCGCGAATCCCATGCCGAGCTCGGCCGCCCGCTGGGCGGCCTCGTTGTCGAGATCCCACACGACCTCAAGGTGGTCGGAGACGAAGCCGATGGGGCACACCACGACGGCTCCGGTGCCTTGGGCGTGCAGTGCGTCGATGTGGTCGACGATGTCGGGTTCCAGCCATGGCACCTGGGGCGGGCCCGACCGTGACTGCCACACCACGTCGTGGTCGGCGACGCCCGCCTCGGCGGCGGCCAGCCTCGCCGCTTCGGCGACCTGCTTCGAATAGCGGTGACCACCGCTGCCGGGAGGCCCGGAGGCGGCGTCGGCGCTGTCCGGGATCGAGTGCGCGGTGAACACCGTGCGGATACTCGCCGGGTCGTGCTCGGTGGCCAGCTCCGCGTGCGCCGCGCGCACGCCGTCGGCGACGGCGGCGATGAACAGCGGGTGGTCGAAGAACTGGCGCAGCTTCACCAGTTCGGGGGCACCGGCACCGAACGCGGCGCGAGCCCGCTCGATGTCCTCGTCGTACTGCCTGCACGCCGAGTAGCCGCCGTAGGCGCTCGTGGGAAACACCAGCGCGCGGCGGACACCGTCGGCGGCCATGCGCGCGAGCGCGTCCTCGGCCATCGGATGCCAGTTGCGGTTGCCGAAGTACACCGGGAGGTCCATCCCGGCACCCGCCAGTTCCTTCTCCACGGCCGCGATGGCGGTCTTGTTGAGCCGGTTGATGGGAGAGACACCGCCGAAGTGCTGGTAGTGCTCGGCCACCTCGGCCAGGCGGGCTCGCGGTACTCCCCTGCCCCTGGTGACGTTCTCCAGGAACGGCATGACCTCGTCGGGTCCTTCCGGCCCCCCGAAGGACAGCCACAACAACGCGTCGTAGTTCACGGGTTCATCCTCCCGCTGTGGCGGCCCGCACGCCGACCCGGGTACGCCTTCCGTCTCGTTTTGCACTGTGCGATCCAAAATGTGTTAGGGTCCGGCTCATGGCACGCCCGAGGGAGTTCGACGAGCGGGTCGCCGTCGAGAGGGCGATGGAAGCCTTCTGGGCCAACGGCTACGAGGCGACATCGACCCAGCAGTTGTGCGAGGCGACCGGACTCGGCCGCAGCAGCATCTACAACACCTTCACGAGCAAGCACGAGCTGTTCCGCGCGACGCTGCGGCACTACGACCGAACCACGACCGACATGCGGGGGCGGATCCTCGGCACTGCCGAACCCATCAGGGACCGGCTGCGCACACTGCTCACGGCGATGATCGACGACGAATTCGCCAACGACCGGCGCGGCTGCCTCGCCGTCAACAGCCTCATCGAGATCGGCAAGCGCGACGAGGAGGTCGCCACGCAGCTGCGCGAGGACCTCTCCCGATTCGTGGCCGACCTCGCCGAGGCCATCGCGAGGGCGCAACGCGACGGCGAGATCGACAAGGACAAGGACCCGCTCGCGCTCGCCAGGTTCGTGCACAGCACGGTCGGGGGCATCAGGATGACGATCCGGCTCGGCGTCGACCGCCGGACGGTCACCGACATCGTCGAGGTGGCACTGGCCGCCCTGTAACCCCCGGAGCCCCGGCCACGCCGCCGGGGCTTTTCGCCGCCCTCATTTTGAACTGTGCAATACAAAAAGGAGAGCCATGCCGTTGACGGTGTACGTGCTGGGCCTGAGCGTGTTCGCGCTCGGCACGTCCGAGTTCATGCTGGCCGGCCTGCTGCCCGCGATCGCGGCGGACCTCGGGGTGAGCATTCCCGACGCGGGCCTGCTGATCTCCGCTTTCGCCGTGGGAATGCTGGCGGGGGCGCCACTGCTGGCGATGGCGACCCATCGGCTGCCCCGCAGGACGACCTTGCTGGTCATGCTCGCCGTATTCGCCGCAAGCCACGCGCTCGGCGCGCTCGCGCCCGGCTACGCGGTGCTGTTCGCCTCCCGCGTCCTGGCCGCGCTGGCCTGCGCGGGTTTCTGGGCCGCGGCGGCGAGCACGACCATCGGCATCGTCGCGGCGGGCCGAAGAGGCAGGGCGCTGGCGATCATCACGGGCGGGCTGACCGCGGCCACGGTCGCGGGTGTCCCCCTGGGCACGGCGCTGGGCCAGCACGCGGGCTGGCGCATGGCGTTCTGGGCCGTCGGTGGCGCCGCACTGGTCGCGATGGCCGCGGTCGCGGCCTTCGTCCGGCCCGCCGACAATCCAGGACACCGGGAGCCCTTGACCACGGAACTGCGGGTCTACCGCCGCCCCGCCCTGTGGCTCGCGCTCGGCATCACCGCGCTGTCCACGGCGGCGATCACCGTCTGCTTCAGCTACCTGTCCCCGCTGTTCACCGATTCCATCGGCGGCCAGGCCACCGCCGTTCCGTGGGTGCTGGCGCTGTACGGCGCGGGAGCGCTCGCCGGAATCACCACCGGCGGCAAATACGCCGACGCGCACCCCATCGGCACCATCACGGGTGGCGCACTCATCGTCGTCGCGGCGCTGACCGTACTGGCCACCGCTCCGCCCGCACCGGTCGCGCTCGTGACCATCACCGTGCTCGGCTTCGGTGGCTTCGCCGTCAACCCCGCCGTCAACGCCAGGGTGTTCACACTCGCCGAGAGCGCACCCTCCCTCGCGGGCGCGAGCAACACCTCGGCGTTCAACGCGGGCATCGTCGTGGCGCCGTGGCTCGGCGGCCTCACCATCAACGCCGGATTCGGCTATCTCAGCGTCACCTGGCTCGGCATCGGCCTCGCGGCACTGACGCTCGCGGCCACCGGCTGGGCCGCACTCATCCAGCGCCGCACCGCGCTCCCCGCACCGGTCGCCGCGTGACCCCACGCCCCGGCCACACCAGGAAAACCGTTACAGCACAAGGAGAATCACCATGTCCGTCAGCAATACCACCAGCACGGAACAGACTCGCGCCGTCGTCGAAGCATTCGGCAGGCACGTCGCCGGAGGCGACTTCGCCGCGCTGCGCGCGCTGTTCGCCGACGAGGTCGACTTCGACATCCCCGGCGCCACCGACGTGGTGCCGTGGATCGGCCGCCGCACCACCGGCGAGGCGGCAACCGAGTTCTACACCACGCTCGACCACCATCTCGAACGCCAGTTCTACGAGACCGAGCACGTCTTCGCCGACGGCGAGCACGCCGTGCTCGTCGGCCGGCTCAGGTCGAAGGTTCTCGCGACCGGCAGGCTCATCGAGACCCCGTTCTCGATGAGCCTGACCGTCAGCGAGGGCCGCATCACCCGCCTGCTGATGCTGGAGGACAGTCACCTGGTCGCCGAGGCGACCAGGCGCTGATCCCCGCGTTCCGGCACGGGCGCGCCGCCGGTCTACTGGCCGGTGGCGTGCACTCCGCCGTCGACCATGATCATCGAACCGGTCGTCGCGGGCAGCCAGTCCGACAGCAACGCGCAGATGCTCTTGGCCACCGGCGTCGCGTCGGCGGTGTCCCAGCCGAGCGGCGCGCGGTCGTCCCAGCCGTCCTCCAGCCCGGAAAAACCGGGAATCGACTTCGCCGCCATCGTCTTGAGCGGACCCGCCGACACCAGGTTGACCCTGATGCCGTGCTCACCGAGATCCCGTGCGAGGTAACGATTCACCGACTCCAGTGCGGCCTTGGCGACCCCCATCCAGTTGTAGGCGGGCCAGGCGACCCTCGCGTCGAAGTCCATGCCCACAATGGACGATCCGCGGCTCAGCAGCGGAAGCACCGCCTTCGCCAGCGACATGTACGAATACGCCGACACGTCGACGGCCTTGCTCACGTCCTCGCTCGGCGCGTCGAGGAACGGCGAGCCGAGGCAGCTCGCCGGCGCGAACGCGATCGAGTGCAGCACCCCGTCGAGCCCGTCGACGTGCTCGGTGATCCTCGACGGCAACGACGCGAGCTGGTCGGTGTTCTGCACGTCCAGCTCCAGCACGGGCGCCGGTTCGGGCAGCCGCTTGGCGATGCGCTCGACCAGCGACATCCTGCCGAAGCCCGTGAGCACCACCTTCGCACCCTGTTCCTGGGCCATTTTCGCGGCGTGGAAGCCGATCGAGGCGTCGGTGATGATGCCGGTGATCAGCAGCCGCTTACCTTCGAGCAGTCCGGACACGCTGTCCTCCAATTTCGGGAAACGTCAAGGGGGAGAAGAAAAACGACGGCGGGACCTCAGTGGCCCATGCCGAGCCCGCCGTCGACCGGCAGCACGGCGCCGCTGATGTAACCGGCCTCGTCGGATGCCAGGTAGCGCACCGCGGCGGCGATATCGGCGGGATCGCCGTAGCGGCCGGCCGGGATCCGCTCGAGCGCCGAGGACCGCTGCTCGTCGGTCAGCTCGTTGGTCATGTCTGTGACGATGAAGCCGGGCGACACCACGTTCGCCGTGATGTTGCGTGACCCCAGTTCCCTCGTCAGCGAACGCGCGATGCCGACGAGACCGGCCTTGCTCGCCGCGTAGTTCACCTGTCCGGCGCCGCCGCTCAGGCCGATGACCGAGGAGATGAACACGAACCGGCCCCACTTGGCCCTCAGCATGTTGCGCGAGGCGCGCTTGGCGACCCGGTAGGCACCGGACAGGTTCGCGTCGACGACCCTGGTGAACTGGTCCTCGCTCATCCGCATCAGGAGCGTGTCGTCGGTGATGCCCGCGTTGGACACCAGTACCTCGACGGGGCCCTGGTGTTCCTCCACCTGCTTGAAGGCCGCGTCGACCTGCTCGGTGTCGGTGACATCGGCCTGCACGCCGAAAAGGCCCTCAGGCGCCCCGGAACCCCGATGGGTCACCGCGACCGTGTGGCCTGCCTCTGCCAACCCGCGCGCGATGGCCAACCCGATGCCGCGATTGCCGCCGGTGACCAGAACGGACCGTCCCACCAAAAACACTCCTCGTGCCGAACGTCGAATTCTCGGACTGTCGCAGTCGTCGCCTGAGATTAGCCGTTGCCACCGGGCGGCCCGCGAGCGCGCCACCCCCGGCGGCACCTCCGATGACGTTCGCCACAGCGATGATCACCGGCTACCGTGCCCGGCATGGCCGATCACCCGCGAACACCCGTCGTCGAAATGCCGTTGCGAGTCCGCTACCACGAATGCGACCAGCAGGGCATCGTCTTCAACGCCCACTACCTCGCCTACGCCGACATGGCCGCGTTCGAGTTCTATCGGGTCGTGTTCGGATCCGCCGGGTACCTCACCGACCGCGGCATCGACATGGTGGTCGCCGAAACCACGTTGCGGTACCGGCGATCGGCGGTGTTCGAGGACGAACTCGTCGTGAGCCTGAGCATCGAGCACATCGGCAACACCTCGCTCGTGCTCGGCATCGCCATCCACCGAGGCGAGGAACTCGTCCTCGACGGCAGCAACAGGTATGTGTGGGTGGACATCGGCACACACCGGCCCGCGCCGCCGCCGGAGGATGTCAGGCAGGCGCTGCGCAAGGCGGCAGGCACCGGCGAGCCGGGCCCCGGTTCCCCTTAGGCTTCGCCTACCCCCGGCACGCCGTCCTCCACGACGAAGCTCGCCCGCGTGCTCACGGGCGCTCCCTCACGCGTGACGTAGGGGACCACGCGGAAGTCACTTCGCCAGCGTTGCGGGGTGAGGTTCACCCGCACGTAGCCGCGTTGCGCGTTGAAGAACCGCAGACGCGGATTCGCCGCGAGGAACTTCTCGCCGTCGGAATTCATGTCCGCGCCGTCGCCGCCGCTGCTGATCGAGGTGCCGACGAACTCACTACCCACCGTCGCCGAGCCGGGATCGGTGTAGTCGGCGACGAGATCGGCCGCGTAGTTCTGGTGCCGGTCGCCGGTGATCACCACGAGGTTGCGCACTCCCCTGTCCCGCGCGGCGCCGAGCACGCGGTCACGCTCGGCCACGTAGCCGTCCCACGGGTCGAGCCACACGTCGGTGGCGTCGCCGGGATCGCGGTCGGTCTGGCCCATCGGGGCCTGGTTGCCGAGCACCTGCCAGCGAGCCCGTGACGAGGAGAACCCGCGCAGCACCCAGTCCCGTTGCGGCTCACCGAGAATCGTGCGATCGGGATCGAACCGCTCGGTACACGTCGCCGACGCCCCGTCGCCGCACGCCTGGTCGTCCCTGTACTGCCGGGTGTCCAGCATCGTGAAATCGGCCAGCCTGCCGTAGCCGAGCCTGCGATGCAGCCGGACCGAGGGCCCCGACGGCAGCTGTTGCCTGCGATAGGGCAGGTGCTCGTACATCGCCTGGAACGCGGCGGCCTTCCTGGCGCGGAAAGTCGCCGGGTCCTCGTCGTTCTCGGAAACGTCACCGGCCCAGTTGTTCTCGACCTCGTGATCGTCCATCGTCATGATCCACGGGAACGACGCATGCGCCCGCCGCAGTGGTGCCTCCGCCTTGTACAACCCGTATTGCAGGCGGTACCTGGCAAGATCGACGGTCTCGCCATGGAACTTCGGGTCGGTGTCGACGCCGCGCTTGTTGCCTGCGACGCCGTACTCGTAGAGGTAGTCGCCCACGTGCACGACGAGGTCGAGGTCCTCGTCGGCGAGGTGGTCGTAGGCGGTGTAGTACCCGTCGTGCCAAGCCTGGCAGGAGGCGAAGGCGAAGTTCAGTTCCCCCGGCCGCGCCGAGGGCGAGGGAGCCGTCTTCGTCCTTCCGGTCTCCGACAGTTCACCACCGGCACGGAAGCGGTAGAAATACTCCCTGCCGGGTTCGAGCCCGTGGATCTCCGGGTGGACCGAGTGGGCCAGCCGAGGGGTCGCGACGACGCTGCCCCTGCGCACCGGTGTGGCGAACCGTTCGTCGAGCGCCACCTCGTACTCGACCCGGACCGGTTTCGCGGGCATCCCTCCCCCGCCGTCCTCGGCGAACGGGTCAGGCGCGAGCCGGGTCCACAGCACCACGCCGTCGGCAAGCGGATCGCCGGAAGCCACTCCGAGCGTGAACGGGTTGCCGATGCGCGCGGGTGCCGCGAACGAGGAAGCCGCGCTCCAGGCTCCCGTGCCGAGCAGTACCGCGGCGGCCCCCGCGCCGCCGTAGCCGAGAAAACGCCTGCGGGAAACCGCGTGCCGGTGCACCCCCATGGGGTCCTCCTTCGACGTGGGCCGGTGACAGGTGAAGATAGTGCCGTCCCCGCATGGCGAGCAGTGTCCGCGTGAGCGAATCACCGGTGAACAGGAGAGAGCAACACCGTGTTCCGGGTCGTCTTCTACCAGCCAGAAATCCCGCCCAATACCGGCAACGCGATCAGGCTGGCCGCCAACAGCGGCTGTGAACTTCACCTGATCGAGCCGCTGGGTTTTTCGTTGGAGGACAAGTACTTGCGCAGGGCCGGACTGGACTATCACGACCTCGCGCACGTCGTTGTGCACGCGGATCTCGCGAGCGCGCTCGGCGCGCTTCGACCCTCCACTGTGTACGCGTTCACGACGAAGGCAACCGGGCGCTACACCGACGTGACCTACGCGCCCGGCGACGTGCTGCTGTTCGGGCCGGAGTCCACCGGGCTGCCGGAGCACGTGCTCGCCGATCCGGCGATCACCGCGTCGCTGAGCCTGCCGATGCTGCCCGCATCGCGGTCGCTGAACCTCACCAACACCGCGTCGATCGTGGTCTACGAGGCGTGGCGCCAGCACGGATTCGCCGGCGCCCCCTGAGTGCGCTCAGGGCAGTCTCTGGCCGAAGAACAGTGAACTCGCCGCGGCGGCGAACAGCGCGATCGTGCCGAGCATGACCCACGGTTTGCTGGAATCGACGTTCTTCGTCTCGTAGCCGATCTGCTCGCCGAGACTGGCATAGACCTGTTTGAGTTCGTCGGCGGTCGCCGCCTTGTAGAAGTCCCCGCCCGACAGGCGCGCGATCTCCCTCATCGACGCGTCGTCGACCTCGACAGGGACGTCCTTGCCCTCGATCTGCACCGAGCCGTGCGAGGTACCGAAGGAAATCGTGGTCACCGGAATGCTGGCCTGCTTGGCGACACCGGCGGCGGTGAAGGCGCCGCGCGGGGCGTACTCGTCCTGCGGCACCGTCTGCTTGCCGTCGGTCATGAGCACGATGCGGGCCGGAGGAGGCCCCTCGGCTCCGCCCACCACCGACGAGAAACTGTCGATCGACTGCAGCGCGGCGAAGATCCCCTCGCCGGTCGCCGTCGACTGGGCCAGCTTGAGGTTGTTGATGGCGTGCACGACGCCATCGCGTTCGGTCGTGGGAGCGACCAGCACCGTCGCGGTACCGGCGAAGGAGATGAGCCCCAGGTTGACGCCGGGAGTCAGGCCCTCGGCGAACGAGCGGGCGGCCTCCTGCGCGGCCTTGAGCCTCGTGGGTTCGACGTCGGTGGCCTCCATCGACAGCGACACGTCGATCACGAGCATCACCGTGGCGCGATTGCGGGGCACCTTCTGCTCGGCGGTGGGACCGGCGAGCGCGAACGTCAGCAGGATCAGCGACACCACGAGCAGCGCCGCCGGCACGTGCCGGACCCTGTTACGGCCCTTCGGCGTCACCCGCTCCAGCAGTTCGAGGTTGGAGAACCGCATGGTGCGCTTGCGGCGCGCCTTCATCGCGTAGACGTAGCCGACGACGACGGCGCCGACCACGAGCAGCAGCAGGAACCACCACGGCGATGCGAATCCGGTGACGTTCACGAGGCAGCCCCCGACCAGCCGCGTTTGCGGCCGACGGCGAACCGGACGATGTCGGCGATCCAGTCGGAGTCGGTACGCAGCACCAGATGTCCCGCACCGGCCTGCCTGAGCGCGCGGGCGACCTGGGCGCGGTGCGCCTGTGCCGCCGCCGCGAATTCCTTGCGCAGCAGGGCCGAGGCGTTGACCTCGCGCTGCCTTCCGGTCTCCGGATCGGCGAGCACGATCGTGCCGACCTCGGGAAGGTCGACGTCCCTCGGGTCGAGTACCTCGATGCCGACGAGGTCGTGGCGGGCCGACAGGGCGCGCAGCGGGCGCTCCCACCGGGTGTCACCGAGGAAGTCGGAGATGACGACGGCGAGTCCTCTCCTGCGCGGTGGCCTTCGCAGTTGCTCGATGAGTTCGGTCAGGTCGCCGCGCGTGCCCTCGGCGGCCCTCGGCAGCTCGGCGACCTTGCGCACGACGCCGCGAGCGTGGGCGAGCCCGCCGCGGGGAGGGAGCCGGACCGTGTCGGCTCCGTTGGACAGCAGCGCTCCGATCCGGTTGCCGCCTCCGCCGGTCAGGTGAGCGACCGCGGCGACGGCGCAGACGACCAGATCGCGCTTCTCGCACACGGCGGTGCCGAAATCGAGACTGGCCGAGAGATCGGCGACGATCCACGTCTCCAGTTCCCTGTCGGCGATCGTCTCCCTGATGTGCGGCGTCGTCGTGCGCGCGGTGACCGCCCAGTCCATGCGCCGCACGTCGTCGCCCGGCTGATACGGCCGCGCCTCGCCCGGTTCGGAACCGGGCCCTGGCACGAGCCCGAGATGGTTTCCCTGCAACAGCCCGTCGAGCCTGCGGCGAACGTCCAGTTCCAGCGTGCGCAGCCCGGCGTCGAGCCGGTCGCCGCGGAGTACCGGCGGAGCCCATCCGGGCCTGCCGCCCTTGGCGTCGTTGATGGCACCCATGACCGACCGCTACCTGCCGGGCACACCTGCCGCTACCGGTTGCCCGCCGCCGCCCTGCGGCCGGGCGGACACCTGAGGCAGCGGAACGGTTTGCAGGATCCGGTTGATGATGTGGTCCAGCGGCACGCCGTCGGCCAGCGCGTCGTAGGACAGCACCAGCCGGTGCCGCAACACGTCCGGCACGACGTCGACGACGTCCTGCGGCAGCACGTAGTCCCTGCCCCTGACGAGCGCGATCGCCCTCGCCGCGGCGATGATGCCGAGACTCGCCCTCGGCGAGGCACCGTAGGAGACCCAGCCCGCGACGTCGGCGAGCCCGTGCTCGGCGGGCGTGCGGGTGGCCAGCACGAGCCGGACGACGTAGTCGACAAGCGCGTGGTGCACGAACACCTGCGCGGCGACTCCCTGCAACCGCACCAGTTCGGCGGGGCTGAGGACCTCGTGCGGCTCCGGCGGGGTCACTCCCATCCGGTACACGATCTCGCGTTCCTCCTCCGCCGTCGGGTACTCGACGACGATCTTGAAGAGGAAGCGGTCGCGCTGGGCCTCCGGCAGCGGGTAGACACCCTCGTTCTCGATGGGGTTCTGGGTCGCCAGTACGAGGAACGGGTCGGGCATCGCGAAGGTCTGGCCGCCGATCGAGACGTGCCGTTCGGCCATGATCTCCAGCATCGCCGACTGCACCTTGGCCGGTGCCCTGTTGATCTCGTCGGCGAGGACGAAGTTCGCGACGACCGGTCCGAGCTCGACGTCGAACTTCTCGCTCGCCTGCCGGTAGATGCGGGTACCGAGGATGTCGGCCGGGACGAGGTCGGGTGTGAACTGCACCCGTGAGAACGAGCCGCCGACGACCTTGGCGAAGGTCTCCACCGCGAGTGTCTTCGCGACGCCGGGCACGCCCTCCAGCAGCAGGTGTCCCTTGGCCAGCAGGCCGACCAGCATGCGTTCCACGAGCCGGTCCTGCCCGACGATGACACGTTTGACCTCGAACACGGTGCGCTCAAGCAACTGGGCGTCCCGTGCCGGTGTGTCCGGTTGTGCCGGTGCCGCGCCGTCGGAGTAGCCGGGCTCGGTCACACCTACCTCCTCGCTGGTGATCTTTGCCGTACGCCGTGTGACCGTACCCGTTACGCCGAGCACGGTTGACCGCGACCGTATCGCTTCAGCCAACTCGTCAGGCGGTATGACGCCTGTGAAGCGTTTCGCGGCCTATGCCGGATCCAGATCGTCCCTCGTATCCACGTCATCGGCCTCTCCCGGCAGTGCCAGTACGTCCACAATGGACAACCGGCCGAGCGTTCTCCTCAGCGCGGCGCCTTCCGGCTCGGCGGGGATGCTCTCCAGCAGTGCCGTCCTGCGCCAGGCGCCGAGCAGCCACTGGCGGCGGCCCGTCGCGTCGACCAGTACGGCGCCGTCGGCGTCATCATGCGCGCTCAGCGCGCCGAGCAGCCGCGAGACCGTGCCGGGCGCGATCCCCGGCAGGTCGGAGGCCAGAACGACGACGATCTCGGTACCGGCGAACGGAAGCCCCGCGGCCAGCGCGGCAACCGGCCCCGTGCCGGGCGGGTCCTCGCGAACCCAGTCGACGCCGGGAAGCCCGTCCCTGCGCGGACCGACCACGGCGACTCGGAGCGCACCGTCCAACGCCGCGACAGCGCGGTAGAGCATCGGCATGCCGCCGACCTCCAGCATGGGCTTGTCGATGCCCCCGAGCCTGCGCGCGGCGCCTCCCGCCAGCACGATGCCGGAGAACGCGGGAAACGCGCCCGGTTCTCCCCCGCTTCTCTCCGGCGAGTCGGTGCTCAACCGATCAGACGAGTCACGTACGGCATGATGTCGCCGTAGCGTACCGGCGCGACCCGCACGACCCCACCCGAGTACGGGGCCTCGATCATCTGCCCGTTGCCGAGGTAGAGGGCGACGTGATGGATGCCGCCGGGACCCCAGAACAGCATGTCGCCCCTCTGCATCTGGGAGAGCGGGACCTGCCTGCCCGAGGTGTATTGATAGCCGCTGTAGTGCGGAAGTGCCTTGACACCGGCGAAGGCGTAGATCATGAGGCCCGAGCAGTCGAAGCCGACCTTCATGTAGTCGCCGTAGCTGTCGGCGACGCCACCGTCCCTGATCCCGTAGGTCGGGCCGGAGGCGTTGCCGCCTCCCCAGGCATAGGTGACTCCGAGCTGGGACATGGCCCGCGCGATAACCGTCTCGACACTGGCTCCCGCCGGAGCGGAAGGCGCCGGAGCCGGCGCGGGAGCGGACACGGCGGCGGTTCCGCCCGAGCTGCTGCTCGCCGCGGCGGCAGCGGCGGCCGCCGCCCGCTCCGCTTCTTCCTGCTCCTTCTGCGCCAGCCAGTCCTCGTACTGTGCGCGCTGGCCTTCCAGACCGTCGACGTCGGCCTGCGCCGCGTTGAGCTGATCCTCGACGCGGGAGCGTTCCGCTTCCAATTCCTTGGTGCGGTCGGCCTGATCCTGCTGGGCCGCGACGGCCGTGGCCCGCGCGGCGTCGGCCGCGGTCTTGGCCGACTCGGCCTCGCCCTTGCGCTCCTGCGCGATCTGGTAGGCCTCGCGGGCGGCGGCGTCCTTGTTGGACTTCTCGATCCGGGCCTGCTGCATGCCCTCCAGCGCGTGCAGCTCGCTGCCGCCGACGGCTTCCAGCAGCTGCGCCCTGGCCAGCAGGTCCTTCGGTGTCTCCGAGCCGAGGTAGGCGCTGACCGAACCGACGGTGCTGCCCTGCTGGTAGCTGCCCGCGATGAACTTGTCGAGCTTCGCTCGCGCGTCCTCGATGTCGGCGGCCGCGGCGTCCGCTTCCTGCCTCGCGACCGCGACCTGCGCCTCCGCGTCGGTCGCGGCCTCTTGCGCGGCCTGGAGATCGACCAGTGCCTTGTTGGCCTGCTCCATCTTGAACTCGACGTCGGTCTGCAGATCGGCCAGCCGGGATTCGGCCTGCGCGAGCATGCTGGTGAGTTCGCCGACCTCGTTCGCCTTGTTGTCGGCCGCCCGCCTGCCCTCGGCCAGTTCCGCGTCGGTCGGGTTGTCAGGGGGAGGCGGCACCGCCATGCCGGTGCCGGTGACGCCGAGCAGGGAGGCGATGGCCAGTGAGCCGATGACGACACCTCGGCGCACACCGGCCACCCCGCGTGCCGCACGCGCTGTCCGCCGCGGGCCCGCCGGTGTGGTGTTTCGCCATCGTGGTCCGTTCGGCACAGCCGCCACCTCCCCTTTTGGTCCATTCGGACTCTGCCACCCGAACCACTTCGACACCATGCACCTCCTCCGAAACACCGGTATCAGCGGCCACATTTCCCCATTCCGGGGGATACCGGGCATCACCGGATCGGGATGCGCCAGGATGATTAGCTCAGGTGAACCGGCCATCCACGCGGCATGTCGCCAGACAGCCGTCCACCATTCAGGGAGTCAGGCACATGCCGAACGCACGACCGGTCGCGGCCTACGTGCTCGCGACGCTGTCGTCGCTGGGACTGGCCGTCGCGGTCACCGGCGCGTTCCTGCCGTGGTTCTATTCGGGAACGGTCGAGCGCAACAGCTTCCAGGCGGTCGGCCTGGTCGAGCATTTCGAACTGCTCGACAACGTTTTCGCCGACACGCTGCTGCGGGGCTGGGTGGCGTTGCCGCTGATCAGCACGGCGTGCGTCGCGCTCTACGCGCTCAGAATCCTGCGTACGGCCGCTGCCATCGTGACCGTATTGTCACTTCTTGCCGGAACCGTCGCCGCGCTCGCGCTCGTCCAAGCCGGCGGCGAAGCCGGGATGGTCGGGGTGACGACGATCGGCCCTCTCATCACAGCCACCGGCATGACCATCGCGCTCGTTGCGGCGCTCGGTGTATTCGGCACCGCGCGCGGGACACGCACCGTCAGCGCGGCGAACACAGGAGCAGGGGTGCAACCGTGACCAGTCCAGGCCAGGGCGATCAGTGGCCCAACCAGCAGCCAGATCCATCGCAGCAGGGCGGCCAGTACGGCGGGCAGCAGGGGCAAGGCTGGCAGCAACAGCCGCAGCAGAACTACGGCCAGTACGGCGAGCAGGGCGGCCAGCCAGGCCAGTACGGGACCCAGCAGTTCGGGACCGAGCACTACGGCCAGCCCTACGACCAGCAGCAGTACGGCACGGCGCCGTACTCACAGCAGGGGGCATACGGCCAGCAGCCGTACGACCCGCAGGCCGGTTACGCCCAGCAGGGCTACGGGCAGCAACCGTATGGCCAGCAGGGGTACGGCTACCCACCGCCCCAGCAGCCCAAGGCCAAGCGCGGGCTGATCATCGGGCTCGTCGTCGCTCTCGTGGTCGCCGCGGGTGGTGTCGCGGCGTGGTTCGCCTTCTTCCAGAGCGACTCGGTGGCCTCCGGCGCCGACACACCGAACGAGGCCGCCCTGAACCTGGCCACGTCGTTCGGCAACGGTGACGTGGTCGGCCTGCTCGGCACACTGGCTCCCGCGGAAGCCTCACTGTTCACCGACTCGGTCATGCAGGGCACCGAGGAGCTCAAGCGGCTCGGCGTGCTCACCGAGGACGCCGATCCCTCGGCACTGTCCGGCATCGAACTGACCGCCGAGAACCTGAAGTTCGACGAGGCCGGCGCCGAGAAGATCAACGACCACCTCACGATCACGAAGCTGGTCGACGGCACGATCACGGCCAAGGGTGATCTCGGCATGGTGCCCTTCACCAGCGACTACAAGGACGTGATCAAGCGGGCGGCCACCGGCGAGGGCGTGCCCGAGAAGACGGAGGACACGCTCGACGTCGGCGAGTATGTCGCCGAGTCGGGAGAACCGCTGCGTATCGCCACGGTCAACGTCGACGGCGAGTGGTACCCGAGCCTGCTGTACACGATTGCCGACAACGTCC
Source organism: Saccharomonospora sp. NPDC006951 (assembly GCA_040635515.1). GTDB lineage: Bacteria > Actinomycetota > Actinomycetes > Mycobacteriales > Pseudonocardiaceae > Prauserella_A. The sequence continues at coordinate 1,317,902 of JBEYHY010000001.1, forward strand.
TGCACGAGACCGAAACCCCGTGGCCGAGCCAGCCGATCGAGGCCAAGGGCGCCGGCACGCCCGCCGATGCGGTGCGGGGGATCGCCCAGTCGGCACTCGACGGCGACATCAGGAGCGTCATCGCGCAACTGCCTCCCGGCGAGATGAGCGTCGTGCACGACCTGGGCCCGCTGCTGGTCGACGAGATCGGCAACCCGGGACCCTCGGGAGCGAAGATCACGAACCTGGACACCGAGACCAGTGAGGTCAAGGGCGGGACCAGGGTCACGATCAACGGTGTCGAGGTCGAGATCGAGCGCATGGGCACCATCAAGATCACCAAGGACGGCGACTGCTACCAGGCCGACTTCAGGGGCGACAGCCAGCAGTTCTGCGCCGACGACGTGATCGCGGAGGCCAACGCCGACGGCGACCTGCCGCCCGAGGCGAGGCCGGTCATCAGCAACCTTGTCAAGGGCGTTCTCGGCCAGGGGCTGGGAATCGTGACCACCGAGGTCGACGGCGAGCACTACGTAAGCCCCGTGCGCACGATGAGCGAGCTGGCTCTGACGTTCCTGCGCAGCCTGGAGCCCGAGGACATGAAGGCGATGCTGGAAGCGGCCAACTGACGGCCTCAACGGAGTGAACCCGCGAAGGGCCCGGTACCACGTGGTGGTGCCGGGCCCTTCGGCTACCTCCCCTTGAACCCAAAACAGGACACGCGTACTGTTTAGGACGCAGGGCGTCAACGAGCCCACCTCTGCGGGCGCGACGGGGGTGCGCGAGACTCGGCCTGCTGACCCCGAACAACCGCCGCATGGAGTTAGACGTGACTGCACCTGCCAGCAAGGACAGCTTCGGCGCTCGCGACACGCTGAAGGTCGGTGACGCCTCCTACGAGGTGTTCCGCCTGAACAAAGTCGAAGGCTCGGAGCGTCTCCCCTACAGCCTGAAGATCCTGCTCGAGAACCTGCTGCGGACCGAGGACGGTGCCAACATCACCGCCGGGCACATCCGCGCGCTCGGCAACTGGGACCCCAGGGCCGAACCGTCCACCGAGATCCAGTTCACTCCCGCCAGGGTGATCATGCAGGACTTCACAGGCGTGCCCTGTGTCGTCGACCTCGCCACGATGCGCGAGGCGGTCACCGAACTCGGCGGCGACCCCGACAAGGTCAACCCGCTGGCTCCGGCCGAACTGGTCATCGACCACTCGGTGATCATCGACGTCTTCGGTCGCGCCGACGCCTTCGAGCGCAACGTCGAGATCGAGTACGAGCGCAACCGCGAGCGCTACCAGTTCCTGCGCTGGGGACAGAACGCCTTCCAGGAGTTCAAGGTCGTTCCGCCCGGCACCGGCATCGTGCACCAGGTCAACATCGAATACCTCGCGCGCACCGTCATGGCCCGCAACGGCCAGGCCTACCCCGACACCTGCGTCGGCACCGACTCGCACACCACGATGGTCAACGGACTCGGTGTGCTCGGCTGGGGTGTCGGCGGCATCGAGGCCGAGGCCGCGATGCTCGGCCAGCCCGTCTCGATGCTGATCCCCCGCGTCGTCGGCTTCAAGCTGACCGGCGAGATCCCGGCGGGCGCGACCGCGACCGACGTCGTGCTCACCATCACCGAGATGCTGCGCAAGCATGGCGTCGTCGGCAAGTTCGTCGAGTTCTACGGCGACGGCGTCGGCGCGGTGCCGCTGGCCAACCGCGCCACCATCGGCAACATGAGCCCCGAGTTCGGCTCCACCGCCGCCATCTTCCCCATCGACGGCGAGACACTGCGCTACCTGACCCTGACCGGGCGCCCCGCCGAGCAGCTCGCGCTCGTCGAGGCCTACGCCAAGGAGCAGGGCCTCTGGCACGACCCCTCGCACGAGCCGGTCTACTCCGAGTACCTCGAACTCGACCTGTCCACAGTGGTCCCCTCGATCGCGGGCCCCAAGCGGCCGCAGGACCGCATCGAGCTGACCGACTCCAAGTCCTCCTTCCGCAAGTCGCTGCACGACTACGTCGAGGAGAACTACCCCGTCCCGCACACCAAGGTGGACGAGGCTTCCGAGGAGTCCTTCCCCGCGAGCGACGCGCCTTCGCTGTCCTTCGCCGACGAGGACGCGGTCGCCGTGCATTCGGCCGCGAACGGTTCGTCGGGCCGGCCGAGCAAGCCCGTCACGGTGTCCTCGGACGAGCGTGGCGAGTTCGTGCTCGACCACGGCGCCGTGGTGATCGCCTCGATCACCTCGTGCACCAACACCTCCAACCCCTCGGTGATGCTCGGTGCCGCGCTGCTGGCCCGCAACGCCGTCGAGAAGGGCCTCTCGGTCAAGCCGTGGGTCAAGACCTCGATGGCTCCCGGTTCGCAGGTCGTCACCAACTACTACGAGAAGGCCGGACTGTGGCCCTACCTGGAGAAGCTGGGCTACCACCTCGTCGGCTACGGCTGCACGACGTGCATCGGCAACTCGGGCCCGCTGCCCGACGAGATCTCGGCCGCGGTGCAGGACAACGACCTCACAGTCGTGTCGGTGCTTTCCGGTAACCGCAACTTCGAGGGCCGGATCAACCCCGACGTCAAGATGAACTACCTCGCCTCGCCGCCGCTGGTGATCGCCTACGCGCTGGCGGGAACGATGGACTTCGACTTCGACGAGCAGCCGCTTGGCACCGACGAGGACGGCAACGACGTCTTCCTCAAGGACATCTGGCCCTCGCCGCAGGAGATCCAGCAGACCATCGACAAGGCCATCACGCAGGAGATGTTCACCAAGGACTACGCGGACGTCTTCGACGGCGGCGAGCGATGGAAGTCGCTGCCGACGCCCGAGGGCAAGACCTTCGCGTGGGACGCCGAGTCGACCTACGTGCGCAAGCCCCCGTACTTCGAGGGCATGGCCGCGCAACCGGCTCCGGTCACCGACATCGCCGGCGCGAGGGTGCTCGCGCTGCTCGGCGACTCGGTGACGACCGACCACATCTCGCCCGCGGGCGCGATCAAGGCCGACTCCCCCGCCGGCAGGTATCTGCAGGAGCACGGCATCGAGCGCAAGGACTTCAACTCCTACGGTTCCCGCAGGGGCAACCACGAGGTGATGATCCGGGGCACGTTCGCCAACATCCGGCTGCGCAACCAGTTGCTCGACGACGTGCAGGGTGGCTACACGAGGGACTTCACCAAGGAGGGCGCGCCGCAGTCGTTCATCTACGACGCGGCCCAGAACTACGCCGAGGCGGGTATCCCGCTGGTCGTGCTCGGTGGCAAGGAGTACGGCTCCGGTTCGTCGCGGGACTGGGCCGCGAAGGGAACCAGCCTGCTGGGTGTCCGCGCGGTGATCGCCGAGTCCTTCGAGCGCATCCACCGGTCCAACCTGATCGGCATGGGCGTGGTGCCGCTGCAGTTCCCCGAGGGCCAGTCGGCCAAGTCGCTGGGGCTCGACGGCACCGAGACCTACGACATCGCGGGCATCACCAAGCTCAACGACGGTGAGACCCCGGGGTCGGTCGCGGTCACGGCGACGAAGGCCGACGGCTCGAAGGTGGAATTCGACGCGGTGGTGCGGATCGACACCCCCGGTGAGGCGGACTACTACCGCAATGGCGGCATTCTGCAGTACGTGCTGCGCAAGATGACCGCCTGAGATCCCGCACTCACCGGCTGCCCCCGCGGCCCGTGACAGTGCTATGAACGATCCGGCGCCGGTACCCGGCGCCGGATCGTTCTGTGTTTCGCGGGTCGCGGGGAGGCGCCGGTGCGTGAAGGCGGTATCGCCGCGAGCGGCGCGGGTCGGACGGCGCGGTGAGCGCGCCGGACCTGCTCGTGGGGCTCGTGGTCGCGGCCGGCGCGATCGTGCAGGGAGCCGTCGGCTATGGCATGAACCTGCTCGCCGTGCCGCTGGCCGCGCTGATCGAACCGGCTTTCATCCCGGTACCGCTCATGCTCATCGCCAGCACGCACGGCCTGCTGACGATGGTGAGGGAATACAAGGACATCGACTGGCGGGGCGTGTGGTGGGCGATGTCGGGCAGGGTGCCCGGCACCGCTCTGGGCGTGCTCGCCGTCGCCACCCTCGCCGAGGGCCCGTTCTCGATGGTCGTCGGCGCCGCCGTGCTCACGTGCGTGGTGTTGTCCGTGCTCTCGTGGCGGCCCCGGCCCGACCCCGCGCCGTTGATCGTCGCGGGAGTCGCCAGCGGAACCTTCGGCACCGCGGCCTCGATCGGCGGCCCTCCCATCGCGTTGCTCTACCAGCACAGTCCCGGCCCGAGGATTCGCGCGACGCTCGCGGCCTGCTTCGGCCTGGGCACCCTGCTTTCGCTGGCGGGGCTCGGCATCGGCGGCCAGCTGCACACCCATCAGTTCGTGCTCGCCGCGTGGTTGCTGCCGTTCCTGCTCGCCGGTTTCCTGCTGTCGGGGCCACTGCGCAGGTGGCTCGACGGCGGCAGGATCAGGGTGGCCGTGCTTGCCGTGGCCGCGACCAGCGCGACGATGCTCATCGTCCGCGGCGCACTCGCCTGAGCCGCGAGTCCCCCGCCCAGGACGCCGAGATCCGCACTCAGGACCGCCAGATCCGCACTCAAGACGCCGAGATCCGCGCCCGGGACCGCGAGTTGCCCAAACCCGTGGGGGGCGCTATGCGGTGCCCGGTTCGCCGATGACCGGATCCAGGTAGCCGAGCAGCGCCTCGCGTAGTTCGCCGATCCAGATCTCGCGTTCTGCTGCCGGCGCGGCGACCACCGTGGACAGCAGCGCGCCGAAGATCTGGGTCGCGACGACCGAGACGGTACGCACCCGCTCGGCGGGCAACGCGGGGACCCGGGCCTGCACGACCTCGGAGATCCTGCCGACGACGGCCTGATGCAGTTTCCTGGTCGGCGCCGAGAGGCGTTCCGGCATGTCGGTGGCCGAGAACAACGCCTTGAACCCGGGGTTGGCGATGTTGACGTCGATCATCGGCGTCACCATGCGATCGATCAGCTCGGGCAGCGGCAGGCTCGCGAAACCGGGATCGAACGCCTTCTCGTGTGCCGCCCGCAACGCGGATTGGTAGCGCTGGGCCAGTGTCTCGGCGATGGCCTCCTTGTTCGCGAAGAACTGGTAGAGGGTCCCCGGCGAGACACCGGCGCGGGCCGCGATCGCGTTGGTGGTCGCCTTCGCGTAGCCCGCTTCGGCGAAGACGTCGGCCGCGGCGTCGGCGATCTGTTCCATCCTCCGCACACCACGTGCCTGCCGCTTGCGTTGCGGCTGCTCTTCGGGCACCAAGCCTCCCGTTTGACAAACACGAGCAAACGCTCGTAATTTTGGATGCGAGCAATCGCTCGCATTTCATTCGAGTCTAGCGCCACCCCCGAGGAGCTGTCGTCGTGTCCCTGTCCCCTCCCCTCACTTCCCGGCCGCCGGTGCTGGAACGGCTCGGCCGGTTCGCCGTCCGCCGCCGGCGGTGGGTGCTGCTCGTCGGCGCCCTGGTCACGGTCGCCGCGGGCGTCTTCGGCGCCGGGGCGCTCAACGCGCTGTCACTGTCCAGAATCGACGCACCGGGTTCGGAGTCCGACCGCGCCCGCACGGTGCTCGCCGAGCAGTTCGGCACCGGGCCCGCCAACCTCGTCTTCCTCGTCACGGCCGCCGATGGCACCGTCGACGACCCCGCCGTCGCCGCCGAAGGCGAGCGGCTCACCCGCGCACTCACCGGAGAACCCGGCGTCTCGGAGGCCGGGTCCTACTGGTCCCGCGGCAACAGCCCTGCCCTCCGCAGTGAGGACGGAACCCAGGCACTCGTACTGGTCAGGGTTCCCGGCGAGGTCAACGAAGCGCGTGAGCGCGTCGGCGAACTCGCCGAGCGCTACGCCGGTTCCTCCGGCCCGGTACAGGTCGCGGCCGGAGGGCAGGACGAGGTCTTCCGCGAGATCGGAGCGCAGTCGCGGCAGGACTTCCTGCGCGCCGAGGTCATCGTCATTCCGCTCGTGCTGGTGTTGCTAGTCCTGTTCTACCGCCGTGTGACGCTGGCGCTGGTGACGCTCGGCATCGGCGTCTTCGCGATCGTCGGCACACTCGCGGCACTGCGCGGAGTCGCGAGCTTCACGAGCGTCTCCACCTTCGCGGCCAACATCGCACTCGTCATGGGACTCGCGCTCGGTGTCGACTACTGCCTCTTCCTCATCGCCAGGTTCCGCGAGGAACTGCGCCGTGGCGCCGAGGTCCCCGACGCGGTGGTGACCTCGGTGAAAACAGCGGGCCGAACCGTGTTGTTCAGCGGGCTCACGGTCGCGATCTCACTGCTGGCGCTCATGCTGTTTCCCTTGCCGTTCCTGCGTTCCTTCGGCTACGGCGGCGCCTTCGTCGTCATCACCGCCGTGGCGGGGGCGCTCGTGCTGCTGCCTGCCGCACTGGCCGTGCTGGGGCACAGGGCCGCGGACCGGGGCCGCGCGAAACGCCGCGACAAGGCAGACACCGGAGTGTGGTTCCGGCTGGCGGGTGCCGTCATGCGCCGTCCCGTGCTGACCGGCGGGCTCATGCTGATCGTCGTACTCGCGCTTGCCGCACCGGTCACCGGACTGCGATTCGGCATGCCCGACGCCCGCATCCTGCCCGCCGATTCCAGCAGCAGAGCCATGGCCGACGAGGTGCGCGCGAACTTCGGCCAGGAGGAATCCGACGCACTCTTCGCGGTCGCCCCCGGTGCCTCCGGCGGCGAGATCGGTGACTACGCGCGCGAACTGTCCAGAGTGGACGGCATCGCTCAGGTGGACTCGGCCGAGGGCACCTTCACCGATGGTGCGCTCACCGCACCGCCCGAGCCCGGCCGGTTCTCCACGGGCGCGGGCGAATACGTCGTCGCCATCCCGGCGAACGAGGCCCTCGACGGCGACGCGGCCGCTCTGGTCGAGAACGTCAGGGCCGTGACGGCTCCGTTCGACGTTCTCGTCGGCGGCACCCCCGCCGAGATGGCCGACTGGCGCGGCGAGATGACCGAACGCCTCCCACTGGTACTGGTGACCATTCTCGTGCTGACCTTCATCATCCTGTTCCTCATGACCGGCAGCATCCTGTTGCCGCTCAAGGCCACCGTGCTGAATCTGCTCAGCATGGGCGTGATGTTCGGAGTACTGGTATGGGTGTTCCAGGACGGCAACCTCTCCGGTCTGCTCGGGTTCACCGCCAGCGGAAGCCTCGAATCCAGCATTCCCATCCTGATGTTCTGCATCGTCTACGGGTTGTCCATGGACTACGAGGTGTTCATCGTGTCCAGGATCAGGGAGGAATTCCTGCGTGGCGGTGACGCGTCGGCGGCGGTGCCGCTCGGCCTGCAGCGCAGTGCGCCGCTCATCACGACGGCCGCGATCATCCTGGCCGCCTCGTTCGCGGTGTATGCCACGGGCGGGGTCGTGTATCTCAAGATGATCGGCGTCGGCATGGCCGTCGCCGTACTCGTCGACGCACTGCTGATCAGGGGAATCCTGTTGCCCGCCTTCATGAGACTGGCCGGTGGCGCCAACTGGTGGGCGCCGGCGCCGCTGCGCCGCCTGCACGAGCGATTCGGGCTCGCGGAGGAAGCGCCAGGGCCGGTCACGAGCGCGAAAGCCCTCGATTCCGTCCACTGAGGACAGATGTCCGCACCCGGCTCACACCGGAAGCCGGGTGCGGGCCGGGTTCACCGCTGACCGTTCCCGCATCCCCGCGAACACGGCAAGCCCAAGTGCCGCCAGTGTCATGACGGCCCCGACCACGTTGGTCGCCGCATAGCCGAACCCTCCCGTGATGACGAGCCCGCCCAGCCACGCCGCGAGCGCGTTGCCGAGGTTGAACGCGCCGATGTTCACCGCCGAGGCCAGCGTCGGCGCTTCCCCGGCGCTGCGCAGGGTACGCATCTGCAACGGCGGCACCGTGGCGAACCCGAAGCCGCCGAGCAGGAACAAGGTGATGATCGCGGGCACCTTCGCGTGGGCGGTCACGGCGAAAACGCCCAGTACGAGTGCGAGCCCGCCGAGAACGACGTACAGCGTCGGCGACAACGCCCTGTCGGCGAACCGCCCACCGGCGAGGTTGCCCAATACCAGCCCTACGCCGAACAGCACCAGCAGCCAGCTCACGGCACCCGGTTCGAATCCGGCGTCTTCGGTCATCATCGGCGCGATGTAGGTGAAGGAGGCGAACACGCCGCCGTAGCCGAGTACGGTCGTGCCGATGGCCAGCCACACGGCCGGTTTGCGGAAGACCCGGAACTCGGCGCCGAAACGCGCCATATCCGGCTTCGGCATCCCGGGCACCAGCGCGGCGAGCCCCGCGAGCCCGAGTGTCCCGAGCGCGGCGACGATCCAGAAGGTCGCGCGCCAGCCCCAGTTCTGGCCGATGAACGTACCCATCGGAACGCCGAGCACGTTGGCCAGAGTCAGGCCGGTGAACATGATCGCGATGGCGCTGGCCTTCCGCTCGGGACGCACCACGTCGGCCGCGACGACGGCGCCGACACCGAAGAAAGCGCCGTGACACAGGGCCGTCACGAGCCGTCCCGCCATGAGTACCGCGTAGTGCGGCGCGAGCGCCGACAACACGTTGCCCGCGATGAAAACGCCCATGAGCAGCATCAGCAGTTGCTTGCGTCCCATCCGTCCACCGAGCGCCGTCATCGGGAGCGCTCCTGCGGCGACGCCGAGCGCGTACCCGGTGATCAGCCAGCCCGCCGCGGGGATCGACACCGCGAACTCGGCCGCCACCTCGGGTAACAGGCCCGCGATGACGAATTCCGTTGTACCGATGCCGAACGCGCCGACTGCCAGCGCGAGCAAAGCGAGCGACATGGACGCTTCCCGCTTTCCGTGAGGGGTGGATGAGAGGCCGGGGCTCATCTTGAGCACACCTGATACCGGCGCTTACAATAATTGCATGCGCGCCCTATTTGCAAGCGCCCAGTATCGGCGGTGGTCAGCTAGACTGGCGGGAGGATTCACGGGCAAGTACGTCATGCCCGCGGAAGGGAGACGATCCGGTGTTCTTGTCGGACGACGCGCAGGCCGCCCGCGCACAGGGCTGGCGCTCACTGGCCGCCTTGCACGCCCGGCTGGAGACGCAGCTCGAACGCGCGTTGCAGTCCGAGCGGGGAATCGGCGTGAGCGAGTACAGCGTGCTCGATCTGCTCAGCCGCCAGGACGGCTGGCACATGCGGATGCAACAACTCGCGAACGCCGTGGTGCTGAGCCAAAGCGCGACGACAAGGCTCGTCGCCAGGCTGGAGAAGCAGGGCTATCTGCAGCGGTATCTGTGCGATACCGACCGGCGAGGTATCTACACCGAGGTCACCGACGCGGGCAGGGCGCTGCTCGACGAGGCGAGGCCGACACACGACACCGCACTGCGCGAGGCACTCGCCGACGCCGCGGAGATCCCCGAGCTACGCCCGCTGGTACAGGCGGTCACCCAGCAGGACGCGAGTACCGTACCCGCGTCGGAAGCCGTGGCAGGCACCTGAGAACCCGGGCCGCGGGACGGCGGCACTGTTCGGATGCGGAACTCGATGACCCGAACGCGGAACTCGATGACCGGAGTGCAGAACTCGACGACCCGAGTGCGGAAGTCGGCGAGCGTGGGCGGGGCCTACCCGTTGGGCGACTGGCCCTTCGGGCTCAGCAGGAATATGGGGAGATCGCGGTCGGCCGCCGAACGCTCCATCGCGTATCCGGGCCAGAATCGCAGCAACTCCCGCCACATCCGGTCGTGTTCGGCGCCGGTCAATTCCCGCGCCACCACCGCGACGGCCTTTCCCTTGATCTCCACCGTCGCGTCCGGATTCCGGCGAAGATTGAACGTCCACCCCGGATCGCGTTCCCTCCCCCAGTTCGACCCGGTGATCACATAGTCGGCCGCGTGCGGGTAGTACAGCAGGTTGGTACTGCGCGGCTGCCCGGTCTTGCGGCCCAGCGTCGTCAGCCGCAACGACGGAAGGCCGGCGATCGCGACTAGACTGATCCGGCCCTTGGAAAGCCGATACAACCGGGTGTCGGCCCAGATGATGGCGGCGGCGGCTTTCATCAGCCATGGCCGAGTTCCCAATCGTCTCGCCAACGCGGGTAACGGGTTGCGCATTCCCCTATTCGATCATGCCGCCGTCCCCGTCCGCCGCGCACGACAGCGAAACACCGAACCTCCCTTCCCTGTCGGTCCACCACCGGTCGAGCCGGAAGCCTGCTTCCGCCAGTTCCGCGCGAACGCCGTCTTCCCGGAACTTGGCAGAGATCTCGGTGCGGATGTACTCGCCTTCGGCGAACTCGACGTCGATTCCCGCGCCCGGTACCCGTACTTTCATGGGTTTCGTGGCACGCAGCCGCATTTCGATCCACTCGTTTCCGGCGTCCCAGTAGGAGACGTGCTCGAAGGCACCGGGATCGAAATCGGCGCCGAGGCGTTCGTTGATCACCACCAGCACATTCCTGTTGAAGTCGGCGGTCACCCCTTCGCTGTCGTCGTAGGCCTTTTCGAGGGTGTCCCTTTCTTTGACGAGATCGGTTCCCAGCAGCAGCCACTCCCCCGGATGCAGTACGTCCCTGACCGAGCGGAGGAACTTCGCCCTGTCCTGAGGCAGGAAATTGCCGATGGTGCCGCCCAGGAACGCGACGAGTCTCGGCCGTTCGCCCGGCAGCAGATCGAGGTGTTCGGTGAAATCGCCGACGACACCGTGGACGACGAGCGCGGGGTGTTCCTTCGCGATCGCCTCCTCGGCCTCGGCCAGCGCCGATTCCGACACGTCAAGCGGAACGAAGGTACGCAGTGTGCCGTGTTCGCCGAGCGCGTCGAGCAGCAGCCGGGTCTTCTCACTCGACCCCGAACCCAGTTCGACGAGCGTGTGCGCCCCGGTGAGGTCCGCGATACCGGCGGCCTGCCCGCGCAGGATCTCGCGTTCCGCGCGAGTGGGGTAGTACTCGGGCAGTTCGGTGATGCGCTCGAACAGCACGCTGCCCCGCGCGTCGTAGAACCATTTGGCCGGCAACCACTTCTGCCGCGCTGTCAGCCCTTCACGCACATCGGCGCGCAGCGCCTCGGTGATGTCGGTGCCGCTGCGATGCACGTCGAGATCCACGTCGCTCACCCGGGCCTCCGGTCTGTCTGGATGGGTATCAATGCGGTTCTGGGTGTCCCGCCGGGCCGCTCCCGCCGTGCCACGACGGCGTGTCCTTCGGGAACCGGCCGCCAACCCGGGTTCCGATCCACCGGCTCCGACGCGATCAGCACGCCCCGCCCGTCCTCGCGGACCGAGAGCGCGTGCGTCCATGCGGTGCCCACCACCACGTCCGCACCGGCGAGCAGCAGGTTCAGCCGGGACCCCGGTGCGGCACGCTCCACCTCGCCCACCAGCGCGGTGACCGCCGCGACGGGGTCGGCTCCGGCACGCAACCGCTCCGCCAGCAGGGTCCACAGCAACGCGGAGTCGGTGGCCGCCTCCATCGTCAGGACGCTGGTGATGGGCAGCTTCTCCGCAAGTCCCGCAACCGAATCGGGCCAGCCGCGCACCACGCCGTTGTGACTGAACAGCCAGCGCTCATCCGCGAAGGGCGCGCAGGCGGCCTCGGTGACCGGCATGCCCGGCGTGCCCGAGCGGACGGCCGCGACGAACGATCCGGACCGGACGGTGCCCGCAAGGCCGCGCAGCGTTCCGTCCGTCCACAACGGACCCGGTCTGCGGTAGCTCAGCGGCGCGCCCTCACCGGGAAACCAGCCCAGCCCGAACCCGTCGGCGTTGACGGTTCCGCCCTGCCGCATGTCCTTCGGGGCATAGGACTGGACCAGCAGTGCGTGCTCGGATTCGAACACGGGGCCCGCAGGCGAACACGGCGCGCCGAGATAGGCGAGATGACGGCACACGCTAACTCCGCTCGGCGGGAGTCAGGTCGCGCGCACACCGGAAGCCCGCGAAGATCTGCCGCCGGACGGGGTAATCCCAGTTGCGGAAGGTACCCCTGATGGCGACCGGGTCGGTGCCGAACGAGCCGCCGCGCAGCACCTTGTAGCCAGGGCCGAAGAACACCTCGGAGTACTCCCGGTAGGGAAAAGCCGTGAATCCCGGGTAGCCGGCGAAATCACTGCTTGTCCATTCCCACACGTCGCCGATGAGCTGATGGACCCCGAGCGGGGAGGCGCCTCGCGGGTAGGCACCGGCCTCGGCGGGCCTCAGATGCCGCTGCCCCAGGTTGGCGTGTTCCACCGTCGGTTCGCCGTCTCCCCACGGGTAGCGCAGCGAGCGTCCGGTGTCCGGATCGTAGCGGGCGGCCTTCTCCCACTCGGCTTCCGTCGGCAGCCGTTTTCCCGCCCACGCCGCGTAGGCCCGCGCCTCGTGGAAGGACACGTGCACCACCGGCTCGGCGTCGGGAACGCGCTCGTACTTCCCGAATCGCGTCCGCCACCACGCGTCCTGTTCCCTGCGCCAGAACCGGGGTGCGGTGATGCGGTGTTCGGTGCGGTAGGCCCAGCCCTGCTCGCTCCACCACCGCGGTTGCCGATACCCGCCCGCGTCGGCGAACGCCGCGAACTGCCCGTTGGTGACCGGGAAGGTGTCGATGGCGAACGCGTCGACGAACACCTGGTGCGCGGGCCGTTCGTTGTCCAGCGCCCACGGTTCGGCCGAGGTTCCCATGAGGAATGAGCCCGCCGGCACGAGGACCTCGGCCGGGACGGCACCCACCCTCCTCGGCGGAGGCGAGGGGGCGTGCAGCACCGGATCGCCCTTGCGCAACTGGTGGGTCCCCAGCATCGTCTCGTCGTGCTGCTGCTCGTGCTGGGCGATCATGCCGAAGGCGAAGGCGGTCTCGGTCAGGGCGCGGCCCTCCAGCGGCGCCGCGGACAGCACGTCGAACGCCTTCGCCCTCACCTCCTTGACGTAGGCTCTGGCCTCACCGGGACCGAGCAGCGGGAGGGCGGGACGGTCGGCCCTCGCGTGCTGGAAGGCGTCGTAGAGATCGTCGATGTCGGGCCGCAGCGGCCGCCTGCCTCCCACGTCCCGCACGAGCCACAGTTCCTCCTGGCTCCCGATGTGCGCGAGGTCCCACACGAGTGGAGACATCAGCTTCGAGTGCTGGGTGACCAGGTCGGCGTCGTCGACGGAGTCGGTCAGCATCCTGCTGCGTTCCCTGGCCCGTTCCAGTGTGCGTGCCGTGTGTGCCCTCAGGTCCTGGGCGCTCATGGCCCTCAGCGGGTGGCCGGATGCGGGGACCTCGGTACCCGCTGCCCCGGAGTTTGCCGCGCTCATGGCTGTCCTCCCCTGCTCGCGCGTCGTACCCGACGCTGGACGGTGTGGGCGATGTCGGCGATGGTGTCGGAAGGAAGGTTCATGGCCGCCAGTTCGGCGCACCCCAGATCGGCGATCGCCGAGGCGGCCTCGGCGATCGCGGCATCGGCGAGGCCGAGCCTGGCCGCGTCGGCCCATTTGGCCGCGACCGGTTCGCACACGGCGACAACCTGCTCCACTGTGGACTCTCGTTCGAGGAGAGCCGCCAGCAGCGCCACCGGGTGCAGCCAGGTCCCCTGCGGCTGGGCGTCGAGATAACGGACTTCCAGGTATCCCTGGGGCCGGACCGGGGTGAACATCGTGGTCAGGTGGTAGTCGAGATCGGCGGTGGTGGGCGGTGCGAGCGCTCCGGCGGCTCCCCTCCCCGCGATCCAGTCGGCGAAGGTCAGGCCCTCGGGCGCGTCCCATGCGCCGTCTTCCCGCGGCAGCACCATGAGCGGGGTGTCCATGACCCTCGCCGCCCATGCCCCCTCGGGGTCGCTGCCCGCCTCGCCCGGGTAGGTACGAGCGTGTTCGGTGTCCATGACGGCCAGCCAGCGCGCCGAGGCCAAGCCGGTGTCCCGGCCCGCGTGCCTCCGAGAATTGGCGAAAAGGGCCAGCAGGACGGGGCCGAGCGCGTGAACGGCGGCCCATCGGCCAGCGAACCGGGCCTTCTCCCCCGCGTCGAGGCACACCTGCAACGCGGCGGTGCTGCACATCATGGTGACCCCGCCGGTGCCGAACTTGGCGAACCGCCGTTCCATGGCCGCGTATCGCGGCGTGGGCAGCACCCGGCGCGGTTCGCGGAAAGGGTCGATCGCGTCCGAACTCATCCTGAGGCCGCCGCGAGCCAGCAGGTCGGTGAGATACGCGAGGTCGGCGGTGACGACGGTAGCCAGATCGCGAAGCGAATCCTGTGGCGCGGTGGAGATTTCGACCTGACATCCGGGTTCGAGACTGAGCAGGCTTCCCGAGGGAAGCGGTGTGTGCTCACTGTCGGGCCGCAGGGTCCTCGGCGTGTGTGCGCCGAGCGCGCGAGCCAGCCGGTCGGGATCCAGTGGAAGGGCGGGCTCCGCGGCGTCATGAACGAGATACTCGATTTCGACACCGAACAACCGTGGTGGCCCGTGCTTGAAACACACCGATGCCACATAAGCCTCACCCTCCGCGCGGTCGGACACGACCCGTGCCGCGACATCCTCCGCCGCGTCCGCGGCGTCGTCGTTGTCACGCTTGGTTTTTCCGTTCCGGGGAATACGGACCGCTGTCATGACTTCACCTGCCATCCACTGGGGCACCGTCGATTGCGACGCTACACGCGGGGTACGACAGTCGCATGACCCTTCGAGAGGCCGGCCGCACGATTCGGTCGGCGACGATGCCGCGAGTGCTGAAAAACGGGCGCCACAACAGGTTCCGATCCGGACTTTCCGGCCACGGCGTCAGGTTCGTGACCGGTCACCGCCCGGGGAAAGGGCACGGCCCGCGCCACACTCCGTTGCGGTCACCGGTAAATCACCCTCGCGCCGTTACTCCGGCTCCGCCGGAAATTCGCGGTTCGGCGCGGCACAACGGTTTCCGTTCCTCACGCGCCGCGACGACCTTCCCGAGAGACCGAACGACTCTCACCCGTTTGCCCGCACCCGCTCACCCCGGGGGCAGTAGCCCGGTGTCTCCGGACCGCGGGGTGAGAAGAAACCGCCGTCCGGCGCATGAGGCGGGCCCCGGGGAGCGCAAGGTCTCAGTACGTACGTACGGATTGCATCGGATTACCCCGGGTGTCAAGATCGGGGGATGCCACGGGTCAGCCAGGACCACCTCGACGCGCGTCGCCGGCAGATACTCGACGGCGCCAGGGTGTGCTTCGGACGTTACGGATACGAGGGTGCCACGGTCCGCCGCCTGGAGGAAGCGACCCAGCTCTCCCGTGGCGCGATCTTCCACCATTTCCGGGACAAGGAGTCGTTGTTCCTGGCGCTGGCCGAGGACGACGCGGCCCGCATGGCCGACGTCGTCGCCCAGCAGGGCCTGGTCCAGGTCATGCGGGATCTGCTCGCCGGGCGCAGTCAGCATCCCGCAGACTGGCTCGGCACCCGGCTTGAGGTCTCCCGCAGGCTGCGCACCGACCCCGAGTTCAGGGCGAGATGGGCCGAGCGGTCCGAGCAGCTCACCACCGCGACCCGCAAGCGCCTCTCCTGGCAGCGGCAGGCCGGCAACCTCCGCGACGACATCAGTATCGACGTGCTCGCCGCGTATCTGGAACTGGTTCTTGAGGGACTCGTGTCACACCTGGCGATGGGCCTGCCCGCCGACGACATCGAACCCGTTCTCGACCTGGTCGAGGAGAGCGTGCGCAGGCATCGCGGCCTCGGCAGGGCCTGAGGCGGAGGGAACAGGGTCTGCACACCCCGCGTTCGACGTGGTTAAGATAGCGCCACTTTTCCGCCGTTCCGGCTTATCAAGGAGTGACAACTTTCGTGCGCGATGCGCAGTCACCTGGTGACAGTAGTTGGCCGGGTGGCAAACCCGGCTTCCTCGGTTCTTCCGGCCACACCACCCAAGGTGGTGCGAGCTGAATGGACATTCTGCTCACCATTCTCGGAATACTTTTCGTCCTGCTGCTGACCGTGGGCACCGGCCTTGCCGTCGCCGCCGAGTTCTCGCTCACCACGCTCGAACGCAGCACCATCGAGTCCAATGTCAGGCAGGCCGGCGACCGGCGGTCCAAGACCGTGCTCAAGGCGCACCGCAGCCTGTCCTTCCAGCTCTCCGGCGCACAGGTCGCCATCACCCTCACCACCCTCGTCACCGGGTATGTGGCCGAGCCGCTGCTCGGCAGGCTCATCCGGCCCGCGCTGACGGGCATGGGGCTGTCCGAAGGCGCGGCCGCGGGCACCTCGCTGGTGCTCGCGCTGCTGCTGGCGACCTCGTTGTCCATGGTGATCGGCGAGATGGTGCCCAAGAACCTCGCCGTCGCGAGGCCACTGCAAACCGCGCGCGCCGTCGCCGGATACCACTCCCGGTTCTCGGCATTGTTCCGCTGGCTCATCACGCTCATGAACAACAGCGCGAACTGGGTGGTCCGCAAATTCGGCATCGAACCGCAGGAGGAATTGCGCTCGGCGCGATCGCCGCAGGAACTCGGTTCGATCGTGCGCACGAGCGCGGAGAGCGGAACCCTCGACGTCTCGACCGCCCAGCTGCTCAGCAGGTCGCTGCGCTTCGGCGACCGCACGGCCGACGAGTTGATGACACCGCGTGTGCGGCTGGATTCCCTGCACGTCGACGACACCATCGAAGACCTCGTGGAGCTGGCGAGGCGGACCGGTTTCTCCCGGTTTCCCGTGCACCGTGAGGATCTCGACGACGTCCAGGGCGCGGTGCACGTCAAGCAGGCCTTCACGGTTGCTTCCGCCGACCGCGAGAAGGTACGCGTCGGTTCGGTCATGCGCCCGGTGCCGACCGTGCCCGAATCGCTGCCGGGTGACGCCCTGCTGGATCGGCTCCGCGATTCCCGCTTCCAGCTCGCCCTCGTCGTCGACGAGTACGGCGGCACGGCGGGGCTGGTCACGCTGGAGGACGTCGTCGAGGAGATCATCGGCGACGTCCGCGACGAGCACGACGACCGGGAGGAACCCGCGTCGCAGCAGCTCAGCGCCGACCGCTGGCTCGTGTCGGGCCAGCTTCGCGACGACGAGGTACTCGACATCACCGGCTTCCGGATGCCCGAGGGCGACTACGAGACGATCGCGGGCCTCGTGCTGGAACGGCTCGGCAAGATCCCCGGGGTCGGCGACGCCATCGACATCGACGGCTGGCGGCTCGTCGTGGCCGGAATGGACCGGCACCGGATCGCGGAGGTCAGCGTCGAGCATAGGGAGGTGACCTCGTGAACGACTGGGTCTCCATCTCGCTGATCGGTGTGCTGTTGCTGGCGAACGCGTTCTTCGTCGGCGCCGAATTCTCGTTGATCTCCTCCCGGAGGGACCGCCTCGAAGCGCTGCTCGAACAGGGCAAGGGACGGGCGCGAATCGTGCTCAACGCCGCGAAGAACGTGTCCCTCATGCTCGCGGGCGCCCAGCTCGGGATCACCGTCTGCTCGCTGCTGCTGTTGCAGTTCGGCGAGCCCGCCGTGGCTCACCAGCTCGAAGCGGCCGTGTCGGCACTGGGCCTGCCGATACCGACCTACCTCGTCCACGGTGTCGCGTTCGCGGTGACGCTGGTGGCGCTGACCCTGCTGCACGTGCTCATCGGCGAGATGGTGCCGAAGAACATCGCCATCGCCGAACCGGAGCGCCTGGCGCTGTGGCTGGTACCCGCGCACGTGGTGTGGGTGCGGATCGTCAACCCGTTCATCTGGCTGCTCAACGGCATCGCCAACGGCGTACTGCGGCTCATGCGCGTCCAGCCGAAGGACGAGATCGACACGGGAGCGACCCCCGACGAACTGTCCGAGCTGCTGAGCGAATCGCGCAGAGAGGGGCTGCTCGACCAGTCGGAGCACCGGAGGCTGAGTCAGACCCTGTCCTCGGCGGCGAAGACCGTGGCCGACGTGGTGGTCCCCATCGGCGACATCACGACGCTGCCGCCCTCACCGACCGTCGGCGACGTAGAGCGGGCCGTGTCCTCGACAGGGTTCTCCCGCTTTCCGGTCCGCAGCGAGAGCGGGGAGCTGAGCGGCTACATCCACGTCAAGGACATCCTCGACCAGGTGGGCGACGATCCGGTGACCCCGCTTCCGGTGGCCAAGACCCGCGGTCTCACCGAGTTGTCGGTACACGCGAGACTGGACAACGCGCTCTCGGCGATGCGCCGCGAGGGCAGCCATCTGGCCCGAGCCGTCGACACCGACGGTGTCGTGACCGGCATGGTCACGCTGGAGGATCTGGTCGAGGAATACGTGGGTACCGTGCGGGACGGAACCCACGTCACCAGGTAGCGAGAAGGGCCGCACACGGGCCATGGATGTCAGGTACGAGGAGAGGCTCGAAGAGCCCGTTTGGACGGCGCGGGAAGACGCGCACGTCACCCGCATGCGCGAGTGGACGGTGCCGCACCAGCGGCGCCGTTCCACCGGGCGCAAGCATCCGGTGCTGGATTTCCTCTTCACCTACTACTCGCATCCGCCTTCACAACTCGAACGCTGGCAGCCGGGGCCGTTCGCGGTTCTCGCGGGCCCCGCCGCGCGCCGGTTCCTCGACCGGACGGGATACCGGGCCACGGCGGACGGCGTCGGCGTCGATCCGTCGGTGTGGACGGCGAAACGGGCAAGCGGCGCACGATACGCACTGTCCATTTTGGAAGCGACAGCGGGCAGGGCACCACGGCTGAGCTGTTTCGGACTGCACGAGTGGGCCATGGTGTACCGGCAACCGGCCGGTTCGGTCCGGCATGCTCAGCTTCCGCTGCGACTCGGCTCGGCGGGGACCGACGAGGTCGTCGAATCGCTCGGCGTGCGCTGCGGTCACTACGACGCGTTCCGGTTCTTCACCCCGCCCGCCGTGCCGCTCAACGGACTGCGGCCGACGAGGCGGACCCAGGTGGATCTCGAACAACCAGGCTGCCTGCACGCCAACATGGATCTCTACAAATGGGCTTACAAGCTCAGCCCGTTCGTGGAGGCCGAATTGCTCGGCGACTGCTTCGCGCTCGCCGCGGAGATCCGGCTGCTCGACATGAGGGCGAGCCCCTACGACCTCTCGGAACTGGGCCACTCCCCCGTGCGGATCGAAACCGCGGAGGGCAGGGCCGAGTACGCGCGGGCGCAGGCCGGGTTCGCGAGCCGGGCGACTGCGCTGCGTGACCGGCTGATCCGGCGGCACAGGGCCGTGCTCGACGCCTTCGACGTCCGCTGAACAAGTCGGGCCCGCGATTCCAGCCGCTTCCCCCGCTCGCGTTCTAGGCTGGTCGCCATGGCCGCGCACGACGCGGTGCCGCCATGGAACGTCGCACGGAGAGGGGCGGGATCGATGCTCCCGAGAGTTGGCGTCGCATGTCATTTCTGCCGGTCGTCGCCGCCCATGGACGACATGCAGGAAAGCTTCACCGACGCGATCGACGTCGCCGTCAGCCGGTGGCGGTTCCGCCAGGACAGTCACGGCAACGTGTGGTGCGCGCGCTGCGTCGACCAGCACGAACCGGACAATTTACTCCCGACCTGAGCATCATCACATTCGCCTAATCCTCGCCTGTTAGAGTGATAACGTTTTGGCTTCGTAAACGGAGCGTGTTCACCATGACAGGCGAGAGGACGAGGAATGGGGCGGCACAGCAGGGTTGACGAGGTCGAGGAGCCCGAACCCGATCCCCGTGACGCGCTGACGTCCACCGGCTCTCACCGCGCCGTCGGCAAGGCGGCCAGGCGCAAGGTCGCCGCGTGGCCCATCGCGTGTCTCGTACTCGTCGGCCTGCTCGTCGCCGGCTGGTTCGGCTGGAACTGGGCTGACGGCATGCTCAGCAATCGCGCGGAAGCCCAGGCCGCCGAGTGCGGTGAAGGCGATACCAGCATCAGGGTCCTCACCGCGCCCGCCGTGACCAAGCCGGTTTCCTCGGTCGCCAGGCAATGGAACGAGGCCCGCACCGTCGTGCACGGTCATTGCGTGCGGATCGACGTTCAAGCCGTCCGCTCCGACCGGGTGCTGGACGAACTGCTCGGCGAAGCCGGTCAGTCCTACGTCGACGACACGACGGCGGCCTGGCTGCCGGAATCGATCACCGTCGCCGAGAAGCTCTCGTCGGAACGTCCCGAGCTGATCGGTTCCCAGCCGGAGTCCATCGCCGAGGGCCCCTCGGGTGACTATCCCTATGTGGCGCTGGCCGGTAACGGAGTCGATTCGGTCAAACAGCGTGCGGCGCAGTCCTTCCGCGCCTATCTGCTCGATCCCGCGAACCGGGGCGCCTTCGACACCGCCGGGTTCGGCACTCCCGCGCGCCCGTGACCCGCCGCGCGCCGACCGTCACCTGACCGGAGGTGCCTGGCGCTGCGCGAATTTCCCACTCGCTTCCGGCGGCACCGCTGGCCGATGTTCGTGGCGGCTGCTGATATCGGCATCGGACCGCGACCACGCGCGAGGCCGGAGCACGAGGGAACGCCATGCCGGACGACACGTTGCTCGCCGGACCTCATGCTTGCTGTTGCTCTGCTTCAATCCGCCTACGACACGGTTGCGAACGCGACACGGCGAGTGCGGGCTCTGCTGCCGCACATCGGCGGCGGGCTCAGGAAACCGGTGATCGACCGCTCCTTGACCGCGGCCTGATCGGCAAGGAACGCAAACGGGTACTCGGCGTGTTCCCCGCGACAACGCTGCCCGCCGCCGATACGCGTCACGAGCGCGAGCTTCGCTACCGGGTCCGCGCCGTGCTCGAAGACGGCGCGAGCCCCGATACCCGGACCGCGGCGGTGACCGCACTGCTGTCGGCGAGCGGCACGCTGCCTGCCCTGCATCCGTCGCCGAGATGGTCCTCCACTGTCTGCAAGCGCGGGAAGGAGCTCGAAAACGGCAACTGGGGAGCAAACGCGGACAGCACCGCGGTGTCCAGGACCGCCGCCGCGATCGCGGCATCGAGCGTAGCCGCGGCCACCACTAGCCGGTGAGCCCCTTCAGATCCCCGTTGGCAAGAACCTGCGCGACCCTGCCTGGCGGCGCCGTGTCGTCCGGGGTGCTGACCACCCTCACCACTCCGGAAGAACCCTCGGGGATGTCCACCTCGGCGCCGGGGAGGATGTCCGCCCATGGCTGGCCGGACGAGGGTGCCCTGCCTTCGGTGAGTTCGGTGGTCATCCGGTCGCGGCCGGCCTGCGGGTCGTCGGCGAGCACACAGATCACCTCGGTCACCTCGGCGGCCGAGGGAGCGCGCACGGCGACGGCGACCTTGCGCTCGTCCTGGGTGGCGACGATGGCGACGACCGGATCGCCGAGACACGTCGCGAGTGCCCGGACCTGTTCGTCGTCGGCCAGTGTCGTGTCTCCCGGATCGGTGACCCAGTCCAGCGAGCCGCCGGCCGATGAGTATCCGAACTCGCCTTCCGCGACGCTCACGATGTTGAACTGCGTGAGCAACCCGAGGTCGGTGAACGGGCCCGCGAGGTCGGTTGCCCTGTCGGCGGCGCTGCGCCACCGGGTCGCACCGCCGGTGTCCTCTTGTTCGGCGCCGATCCTCTCGAAGCTGGCGCCGACCTCGGCCGTGTCGTAGTCACCGATGAGCAACCCCGCCGTCTCGGGAGGCTGGCCCACCCAGATCGCCGAGGAGAACCGGCGGGGATCGACTCCGAGTTTGTCCGCGATCCTGTCGGCACTCGCCGCCAGCTCCGAGTAGCCGTATCCCGCGATCTGGGCGAAGCGCTGGTCCTGCTCCGTCAGTTTCGTGATCGCGGCGACGTCACCGTATTCCACGTATGTCGCCGACGCGTCGGTCGCGGCAACCCGGGAAAGCGCGGCCAGGAACCCGGTATCGGCTTCCGCTTCGTCACCGGAACAAGCTGCGAGGGACACGGCGGCCACGGCAGCGCAGGCCGCGACGGAAAGCCGGGCTACCGGCGAGCGAGTGGGCATCCGGTGATCCTACGGAGGCCGGCAGGCCGCTGTTGCCGGATCGCGCGATTCGGCCGGACCCGTGACCAGGCACGCGTCCGCTAGCGCCCCGCCGCCGCGGTGAGCAGCTCCTCGGTCGCGGTGTCAGCGGGATAGAACAGCTCGATCGAGATCTCGGCCAGCGTGATGTCCAGCGGAGTTCCGAAAGTCGCCACCGTGCTCAAAAACGACAGCACGTGATCGCCGTTCCGGACGCGCAGCGGAATAAGGAAATCGCCGGGCCCCGGTAACTCGATCTCGGGTTCCGGTGCGGCACAGGGATAATCGCGCAGTTCGGCCAGCAACGCGGCGAGCCCTGGGTCGGCGGTCGCCGCCACTTCCCTGCTCAGCCTGCCGAGCAGGTGCGCGCGCCACTCCCCGAAATTGTCGATGCGCGGGGCCATTCCCTCAGGGTGCAAGGTCGCGCGCAATACGTTCACCGGTGGTTCGAGCAGCACGGGCGCGACGCCGTCGAGAAAGAACGCGAGGCTCGTGTTGCCCTCGACGAGATTCCACGCCCGGTCGATGACGACCGCGGGATACGGCTCGTGCCCGGCGAGTAGCCTGCGTACCGCGGCCGTTGCCGCGGCCAGTTCGGGCGCGTCCAGCGAACTCGCCGGATACACGGGAGCGAAACCCGCGGCGAGCAGAAGCTGGTTGCGTTCCCGCAGCGGCACCGAAAGGTGCTCGCCGAGGCGCAGCACCATATTGCGGCTCGGTTTGGCCCTTCCTGTCTCCACGAAACTCAGGTGCCGGGTGGAGACGTCGGCGGCGATGGCGAGATCGAGCTGGCTGATTCGCCTGCGATCACGCCATTCCCGCAGCAACTCTCCCACCGGGCGGCGTTCCGGCGCGGCCGGCGAGGTCATGCTTGTCACGCCACCACCCTAGAAAACCGTGGTGTGCACGGCCATTACCTCGCCGGTAATCGACGCGACGACTTTTCCGGCGCATTGTTGCGTTCGGTTCGCCCGTGCGGCCACCAAGGCCCCGCCATATAGGGCGTTATACACCGAAGCACACCGAGAAAGGGATGCCCCATGCCGGAATTCGACACCATCGCCCAGCGCTACATCGAGGTCTGGAACTCGACCGACGCGGCGAGCCGCCGCGAGCTGATCGAAGCCCTCTTCACACCGGACGCGACCTACACCGACCCGCTGGGCCGGGCCGAGGGCTGGGACGCGATCGACGCACTCGTAGGCGGTGCGCAGGAACAGTTCGCCGGTTTGCGGTTTCACCTCGCCCAGCCGGACAGTCCGGTCGACGGCCACCACGACATCGCCCGGTTCCGCTGGCACCTCGCGCCCGACGCCACGGCGGAGCCTGTTGTCATCGGCTTCGACGTGATCGTCACCGCCGATGACCACCGGATCAGCAACGTCCACGGCTTCCTGGACAAGGTGCCCGGCTGAGAGCCCGCGGCCCGATGCCCGCCCGCCGTCGTCAGCCGGTGCGGCGGGCGTTGCGGCGTTCGGACAGTTCGTCACGCACGACGGGTTCGATTTCGCCGCCGTCGGCCCGCTCGGCCGGGAATTCGTGAATGGTTCCGCTGATCTCCTGCATGGCGCCGCTGACGGCGATACCGAACACTCCCTGTCCGCCCTGCAGTAAATCAACGATCTCCTCGGGCGAGGTGCATTCGTACACCGTCGTCCCGTCGGAGAACAGGGTGACCTTGGCGAGATCGCGCACACCGCGCTCCCGCAGATGATCGACGGCGACCCTGATGTTCTGCAACGACACTCCCGTGTCGAGCAGTCGCTTGACGATCTTGAGTACCAGGATGTCCTTGAACGAGTACAGCCGTTGCGAACCGGAGCCGTGCGCGGTACGAATGTTGGGCGTCACCAGTTTGGTCCGTGCCCAGTAGTCGAGCTGCCGGTAGGTGATCCCGGCGATCTGACACGCGGCGGGACCGCGGTAGCCAACCAGCTCGTCCGGCAGCGACGCGTCAGGGAATAGCTCTCCTTGCTGCCCCTGCTCGCCGTCGGCGGCCCTGAACGGGCTCTCGTCGACCACGCATGCCTCCTCTCGCCCGGTCGGTCGACCGGCGAAACAAGACCGCCGTTTCCGGGAGTGGAAACGACCGGTTACGACAATCGCGTCGACGCCGGCGAGACGAGGTCGCCCCAGATCGGCCTAATCACACCGACGCGATTCATCTCCCTCGACGGTATGCCTGCCCGACGGGCCGGTCAACGCGACGCGCGGGCACCCTCAAGTCGATATCGAGACTTCCCAGCTCCTTGCTTAATTTACTTGCTCATGTTAATTTTTACTCATGTCAGTAAACAAGGAATTGGGGGCGGGCCTCGGCCTGACGGTCACCGAGGAGGCCCGCCGGGCACAGATCATCGAGGCCACCATCGACACCATCGCGGAGCTGGGTTACGGCAACACGTCGTTCGCCAGGATCGTGGAGCGAGCGGGATTGAGCAGCACGCGCATGATCTCGTACCACTTCGGCAACAAGGACGAGCTGATGATGGCCACGGTCGGCGCCATCGTCGACAACCAGGACACGTTCCTGCAGAAACGCATGGGGACCGAAACCGAGCGGACCGCCATGCTGCGCGCCTACGTCGAGTCGGAGGTCGCCTTCCTCGGCGAGTATCCGCGGCAGGCGCAGGCGCTCATGGACATCGGGGCGAACGCGCGGTCGGCCGACGGCACACCGATGTTCGAACTCGTGTGGAAGAGCGTGCGGTTCGGCAGGATCGAACGGCAACTGCGGCAGGGCCAGCGCGAAGGCGCCTTCGGGGACTTCGACGTGAGTGTGCTCGCGCTCGTGATCCGCCAGGCCATCGACGGCGTCGCCGCCAGGCTCGCGAGAGAGCCCGGCCTCGATCTCCAGTCCTATGGGCGGGAACTGGGCGAGCTGTTCACCAAAGCCACCAGGCCCTGATCCCCCGGCATTGACGGTGCTTCTGTTCACTGTGGACGGTCGGAGAGTATCGCTTGCTAGTCCATTCCGGT
>JBEYHY010000002.1:0-381468 GCA_040635515.1 Saccharomonospora sp. NPDC006951
ACATGGATGAGTTCACCTGGGCGCTCGCGTTCGTAGCGACGGATGGGCTGGCCGGTCGGGCGGTCCATCCAGGCCAGCCGGGACATGTTGTGACGAGCCAGCACCGCGTGCACCGTCGAGGCTGCCAGGCCCAGTAGCGAGCCGATCCGGTGCGGGCCGAGTTTGCGGTCGCGGCGCAGCTGGAGTATCCGCTGTTCGAGACCGGGGCTGGTGCGGCGGGCGATGTGATGGGCGCGGCTGGGGCGGTCGCGCAGTCCGAGCGGGCCCTCGGCGCGGTAGCGAGCGATCCACTTATAACCGGTCGCGCGGGAGATACCGAGCTCGGCAGCGACATGGGCAACCGGGCGTCGGTCATTGATGACGCGCTCGACGAGCAACGTGCGGCCGTACACGGTCAGGCGGGCATTACGGTGGGCCACGGAGACCTCCGGGTGCTTCGGTGTGGGCGTCGACAACTCACACCTCGCCCGGAGGTCTCCCTCGTTTCAAGCCGCCACGCCGTCAACAACGCTCATGGGAACTACAGCTAGCGCGACCCGAGCACCTGGTCGGCGGAGACTTCCGGGCGCGGGCGACTGACCGCCGAGTTCGCGGCCGCCGCCGTGCTGATGGTGGGCGCCACGCTGGTGTCACCGCGAGAACCGGCGGTCACAGCGAGGGAACGTGGGTGAGCTTGTCCGGATTGGTCTGGTCGTAGATCGCGACGACCTTCCCGTCCCGCACGGTCACGGTCTGCACGTGGAGGTCGAGGTCGCGATAGCCCTCGCCGCCGGGAGACGCGGGCAGATACAAGCCGATGTCGCCGTTGACGAGCACCGGTTTCGCGGTCGCGAAGGCCCCCGGCGCGTACAGCGTCTGGAGGCCCGCGAAGAAGCGGATGATCTTGTCGGCGCCCACCATGGTCCTGCGGGTCGTCTTCGACTTGCCGTCGGAGTCGCCGATCAGCACCGCCTCCGGATGCAGTACCTCGGCCACCGCGCGAACATCACCGGACAGCACGGCCGTCATGAACCGCTCGATCAGGTCACGCTGCTCCTCAAGACTGGCTCGCGAAGGCGGCTCCGCGTCGGCGACGGCCTTCCTGCCCCGCGAGGCGTGCTGCCTCGCCGCGTCCCGTGAGCAGTTCAGTATGTCGGCGATCTCGTTGAAGGGAACCGAAAACGCGTCGTGCAACACGAATGCGACCCGCTGTTCCGGGGTGAGCTTGTCGAGCACCACCATGGCGGCCATCCGCACGCCGTCGTCGCGCACGACCGCGTCGAGCGGATCCTCGGCCTGGCGAGGGCCGATCGGCGTCACGATCGGCTCGGGCAGCCAATCCCCGACATAGTGCTCGCGCCTCGCCGTCGCCGAGCGCAGCCGGTCGAGGCAGATCCTGCCCACGACCGTCGTCAGCCAGCCACGCAGGTCCCTGATCTCGTCGCGTTTGGCGCCGGGAAGGCCGCTGAGCCGCAGCCAGGCTTCCTGCACCGCGTCCTCGGAATCGGCGAGGGAACCGGTGAGCCGGTAGGCGACCGCGATCAGGTGGGATCGCTCCTCGGAGAACTCCTCGGCCAGCGTTGTCTCGATGACGCCCATAAGGCGAGTATGGCCGACGTGCCCTCTCGGCGGTGGCCTAGAGTGGGGCGCGTGGCGGGAAGGATCCGGGAAAGCGATATCGCGCAGGTTCGCGAGCGCAGTCGGATCGACGAGGTCGTCGGTGAATACGTCGCACTCCGGCGCGCGGGTGGCGGAGCGCTCAAGGGACTGTGTCCCTTCCACGAGGAGAAGACCCCCTCGTTCAATGTCCGGCCCACCCATGGCACATTCCACTGTTTCGGGTGTGGCGAGGGCGGCGACGTCATCAAGTTCATCATGCGGATCGAGCACCTCGGCTTCGTCGAGTCCGTCGAGCGGCTCGCCGATGGACTCGGGCTGCGGCTGACCTACGAGGGCGGGGGCGGCAGCGTCAAGCGCGACCGCGGCACCCGGCTGCGGCTCGTCGAGGTGCACAAGGCCGCCCAGGCCTACTACGCCGAGCAGCTCATGACCCCTGAGGCGCAGCTCGCGAGGGACTTCCTCAAGGAGCGTGGCTTCGACCAGGCCGCGGCGGCCAAGTTCGGCTGCGGGTTCGCTCCCGGCGGCTGGGACAAGCTGACCAAGTACCTGCTCAACAACGGTTTCGAGCTCTCGGAGCTGTACAAGTCGCAGATCTCCAAGGAGGGCCGCCAGGGCCCCATCGACCGGTTCCACCGGCGGCTCGTGTGGCCCATCAAGGACAGGGGCGGCGACATCGTCGGGTTCGGGGCGCGGCGGCTCTTCGACGACGACCCGATCCAGGCCAAGTACCTCAACACGAGCGAGAGCCCGATCTACAAGAAGTCGCAGGTGCTGTTCGGCCTGGACCTCGCGAAGCGCGAGATCGCCCGCCGCCACCAGGTCGTCGTCGTCGAGGGCTACACCGACGTCATGGCCATGCACGAGTCGGGAGTGCCGACGGCCGTCGCCTCCTCGGGCACCGCCTTCGGCGAGGACCACATGCGGGTGCTGCGGCAGCTCATGATGGACGACGACGCCTTCCGGGGTGAGGTGATCTTCACCTTCGACGGCGACGAGGCGGGCCAGAAGGCCGCGCTCAAGGCTTTCGACGGCGACCAGACCTTCGCGGGCCAGACCTACATCGCGATCGCCCCCGACGGCATGGACCCGTGCGAGCTGCGGCTGGCCAAGGGGGACGGCGCCGTGCGCGACCTCGTCGCCCGCAGGATCCCGCTGTTCGAGTTCGCGATCCGCAGTCTGCTCGCCGACTACGACCTCGAATCGGTCGACGGGCAGGTCGCCGCCCTGCAGCGCACGGTTCCGCTCGTGGCGCAGATCAAGGACCGCGCCAAGCGTGACGGCTATGCCACCAAGCTGGCCTGGTGGGTCGGCTGGCAGGACGAGGCGATGGTCGTGCGCAGGGTGCGGGAGAGCAACGGCGCCCCGGTGAAGGCCGGAAATCGCAGGGCGCCCGCGCGGGCGGCGGTGACGCAGGACGACGACATCCGTCGCCCCGATCCGCGTCATCCCGAACTGCGCGCCCAGCGCGAGGTGCTCAAGGCGGCTCTGCAGGAACCGGCGATGGCCGGTCCCGAGTACGACGCGCTGCCGGAAGACGCGTTCACTCATCCCGCCTACGTCGCCGTGCACAGGGCGATCCTCGCGGCCGGGGGTGCGAGTTCGGGACTGACCGGGCCCGCTCTGCTCGACGCCGCGACGCAGCATGCTCCACAAGGGACGGTCACGACGCTGCTGTCGGAACTGGCTGTCGAGTCGTTGCAGGCGCGCGGTGACGTCGACGTGCGGTACATCAGCGGGATGGTCACCGCCGTGCAGGAAAACCTCGTGGGACGGCAGATCGGGGAGCTGAAATCCAAGCTGCAGCGGCTTTCGCCCGTCGAGGCGGCCGACGACTATCGCGCGTTGTTCGGTGATCTGGTGGCGCTGGAGCAATATCGCAAGGCGTTGCGGGACATGGCTGTCGGCGGGGTCGAATGATGAGCCTGTGGGACCGGATCTTCGGGCGGCCGCTTCCGGAGCGGCTCAAGGAATCGCTTGCCGATGGTGAGGAGATTCTCGCCGTCGCCGAGGTCGGCACGGGCGGGCACCTCGCGGTGAGCGCGCTGGGGTTGTGGATCCCCGATGGCGGAGAACCGCGCAGGATCGGCTGGCACCTGGTGAGCAAGGCGGTGTGGCAGGGCGACGCGCTGACCGTCACCGAGGCCGAGGAATCGGGTCTGGCCGGGCGGGCGATCGTGCTCACCGACAAGGAACCCCGGCGGTTCGTGCTGGCGAGGCCGGGGAGGATCCCGCACATGGTGCGGCAGCGGGTCGAGGGTGCCATCAGGTCCAGGTATCGCAAGGATCTGGCGGGCGGCGGTGCCTGGTTCGTGGTCCGCAAGGTTCCCGGCACCGACGGCTCGGTGCTGCAGGTGCGCCCCGATCGCGGCGCCGACCTTGAGCTCGTGGCGAGGATCGCCGAGGAGGCCGCGGAGAAGCTGGCCGGGGGAGCGCCTTAGCAGTACGCTCGTATTGGGAGGCGTTATGTGGGATCCGGCGAAGTACCTCGACTTCGGTGACTTGCGCGCTCGGCCGTTCTACGACCTCGTCGGCAGGGTGCGTGCCGAGAAGCCGGAGCGGGTGACCGATCTGGGCTGCGGACCCGGAAACCTCACGGCCGAGCTGGCGAGACGCTGGCCGGAAGCGGCACTCGAAGCGATCGACGGGTCGCCGGACATGGTGGCGGCCGCTCGCGATGCGGGCATCGACGCGCGGGTAGGCGACGTCAAGGACTGGTCACCCGCGCCAGGCACCGACGTCGTCGTCACCAACGCGGTGCTCCACTGGGTGCCGGGCCACCAGGATCTGCTCCGCCGCTGGGTGGGTGAGCTGCGTGAGGGCGCGTGGCTTGCCATGCAGGTGCCCGCGAACTTCGCGGCGCCGTCACACGAGCTGACCAGGCGGCTCGCCGACAGTCCTCGCTGGGTGTCGCGGCTCGGTGACGCCGTGTTGCGGGAGGACGACGCGGTCGGCGAGCCGGAGGAATACGCGGAACTGTTCGCCGACCTCGGCTGTGCGGTCGACGTGTGGGAGACGACTTATGTGCAGCGGCTGACCGGCGAGAGCGCGGTGCTGGAGTGGATCAGCGGTACCGCGCTGCGGCCGGTGAGAGCCGCCCTCGAACCGCGCGAATGGGAAACCTTCCGAGGCCAGCTCGCCGATCTGCTGGACGAGGCCTATCCGCGGCGCGAGGACGGCTCGACCTGGTTTCCGTTCAGAAGGATCTTCGCCGTCGCCAGAGTGCCGGGTTAGCCAGCCGGTTTCGGTTCCCTGTGCCCGTTCGAGCCGTGGCTCTGCTGCGGGTTGGCGAAGGACACCTTCTCGCCGACCTTGGCGCGCACGACGCCGGCGGCGCCCTGCACGGCGGGATGATCGGCGACCTTTCGGTAGGTGCGCACGATCTGTTCGTATCGCGCACGCCCGGCGCGTGCGCCCAGCACATAGCCGACGGCCGCGCCCAGCAGGAACGTCTTCATGCCTTGATGCCTCCTCGTGCCGGTATCCACGCCATTGTGGCCCACGACGCCGGACGGTGCCCGAGCCGTCGCGGAGGGGGTGGTGCGGAGTGGTGATCGGGGATGGTTTAGAGTGTTACTCCGTTGGTCGGAGCGATCCGAACAGCGGAAAGAGCGTTCCCCTGTAGCTCAATTGGCAGAGCATTCGGCTGTTAACCGAAGGGTTGTTGGTTCGAGTCCAACCGGGGGAGCTTCACCCCAGGTCACGTGGCCTGGGGTTTTGCTTTTGCGGGGCCAGTACCGGCCAACCCGCCAAAAACCCGCCACTTTCACGCTCCGGTCTCTTTGCCGAACATGCCCTCCAGGGCCTCCGCTGAGGCTTTGTTGGCCACGCACCGACCACGGTAGTGCTTGTCCGCCACGTTCTGTGTGTTGCCGAGCTGGTCCGCGATCGCACTCAGCGGAAGGTCCGCCTCATCGAGCACAGTGGCCACTGTCTTGCGGAACACGTGGGAGGTGGCCCAGTCGTACCCCACGGCTGGAAATGCTTCCTG
Organism: Saccharomonospora sp. NPDC006951; assembly: GCA_040635515.1. Taxonomy (GTDB): domain Bacteria; phylum Actinomycetota; class Actinomycetes; order Mycobacteriales; family Pseudonocardiaceae; genus Prauserella_A. The sequence goes on from JBEYHY010000002.1 coordinate 5,588, forward strand.
GATCCGGTGAATCACATTGCTCGGGTCCAGCCACGTGCCATTCGCCGAGGCGAACAAGGGACCTCCGCCCGAGGCGAGCTTGCGCCGCCGCAACATGGGCAGCGACCACTCGGGAACCCGCAGCGTCAGGCCAGGCTGGTTCCCCTTGCGCTTGGCAACTCTCACCAGGCCGATGCCTTTCGCGCGAATGATGTGGTGATCCACTTGCACGAGCCGATCGACCGGGTCCACGTCGTCGCCACTGAATGCCAGCAGTTCGCCGAGCCGAACACCGGTCGCAAGCATGGTGCGCACGATGTCCGGCAGATCAAGCCATACCTGAGCCCGAGTGTTGGTTCGAGTCCAACCGGGGGAGCAGGGAAAAGAAGGCCTCCAAGATCTTTGGGGGCCTTTTTTACATCCACGGTTGACATCAGTCGCCCTCGGCGCGGGCTCGGTGGGTCACCCATCCACTCGCGGTAGCTTGCTGGTGCACTTTGGGCGCCACGAGGCACCATGGGCGGCGTGGAGAAGTCGATCTACTCGGCCGAGTACCGGCGCCTCTGCCGGTTGCTCCGGGAAGCACGCCACGAAGCGGGGCTGACACAGGTCCAGGTTGCCGGGCAGCTCGGAGTCCCGCAGTCGTTCGTCAGCAACTACGAATCCGGCCAACGTCGGCTCGACGTCATCGAGCTGCATCACGTGGCGAAGGTGATCGGTGTTCCGCTGGGTCTCCTGCTCTCGCAAGTTTTCCCGGAATAGAAACCGTTCGTCCTGATGAGCTGCTGGACTCGAACCGTTTCACCGTGCGGTGGCACGGGTACACGGTGGCTGGAGGTGACAGTATGCCGACGACAACCACCGCCGAGCGTGTGCGCGGTGCACTGTCCGATGCGGACTTTCCCGCCGAGAAGGCAGACCTGGTGCGCTGCGCCGAGAACGCCGAGGCCGACGCGAACACCGTCGCCGCACTGGGGGCCATGCCACCGGTCGTGTACGGGAATCTCACCGAGGTCATGCAATCCGTTCCACTGGAGCAGGGTGACAGCGCGGCCGAGGAAGCACCCCGGCGGCGAGAGCACGACAAACCCGGTCTCGCGCAGCGCGAGAAGGACATCTCCGGTCACCCGATCATCGACGAGCTCGGCGAGAACCGGGGAAGCTGACCGACGACTCAGGCGGCGGGCACCGGCTCCTCGCGCCGCTCCTCTCCGGGATCGCTGCCGAGCGAGGACACGAGCGCTGCCGACTCCGCGTCCCGCCACGGCCTGAGGAAACCCACCAGCACGAACACCACGAACGACACGGCGATCGGGCCCGCCACGGTGATCGTGGTCGTCAGGTTGGGATTGAGCGAGGCCACCCAGTCGCCGAGCACGTACCTGTTGAGCCCGAACGTGACGAGACCGGCCGCCCATCCCGCCAGCGCGGCGGAAGGCCCGCAGCGCCGGAACAACGGCAGCAGGCCGAACAACATGGGGATCGCGATCGGGCCGATGAGCGCGCTGAACCACAGCACGATGATGCCGAGCACCCCACCGAGACTCTCCGCGCTGATGGCGATGGCCATCGACAGTGCGATGAAGGCGAACGTCACGACCCGGCCCGTCACCAGCTGTCCCTTGCTGGTGAATTCCCGCGAGCGCCGGAAAACCACGGGCAGCACGTCCCTGGTGACCACGGCCGCAACCGTGTTGGCGTCCGACCCCGTGACCGACATGGTCTGCGCGAACAGCCCGGCCAGCACCAATCCCACCAGTCCCGGCGGCAGCAGCGTCAGCGCGAGCTGGGCGTAGGAGTGCTCCGGGTTGCCGAGATCGGGAAGCAGCAGCGGCGCGGCGAACATCGGAATCAACAGGATCAACGGCCACGTCACATAGAGCACGGCGGAGAAGATGCCCGAGCGACGCGCGGAGGTTCCGTCGGGCGCCGAGATGAACCGCTGCGCGAGGTTCCAGGTTCCCCCGCTGTAGGAGAGAGTCTGAACGATGGTGTAAGCGACGACGAACGTGACGGTGTACTGCTCGCTGAACGGTTTGCTGTGCGAATCGGGCAGCCGTTCCCACATCGTCCACAAAGTGGAGAAACCATCGAGGTGCATCAGGACCGCGACCAGCATGACGGTGCCCGCGACGAGCTGGATCGCGAACTGTGCCGCGTCGTTCAGCACGTCGGCCCAGATACCGCCGATGGTGCAATACACCAGAGTGACCGCCCCGGTGACCAGTACACCCCATTCCAAGGGAATTCCGGCGAATACATAGAGCAGGATCGCCGTCGCCGCCCACTTCGCGCCGACGTCGACGATCTTCAGCAGCCCTCCGCTGTAGGCGAGGATTTGCTGGGTCGGCACGTTGTAGCGGATGGCGAGGTATTCCAGTGGAGACTGGACGCCGAAGCGCATCCGCAGCCTCGCCCAGCGGGGCGCGAACAACAGTGATCCGATCAGCACCGCGACGCCGACGGCCAGCGCGGTCCAGATGTAGGTGCTGAATCCCTCGCTGTAGGCGACGGCCGCGACGGCGACGAAGAAACTTGCGCTGTAGCCCGACATGTGATGTGAGATACCGGAAAGCCACCACGGCAGTTTTCCGCCCGCCGTGAAAAAGTCCGCGGTGTCATGGATTCGCCGCCGTGACCACACGCCGATCGCGATGATGACAAGTGAATAGGCCGACATCACGAGCCAGTCGAGCGTGGACATGGTTCTCCGATCGTCAGTCCACAGCGGACTGGTTCCGTATGGTGCTCAGCGTGCGGCCGGGTAGGGCGCACGTGCGGTGGTGACCACGGTGCCGAACTGGCCGGTGCTCACCGATTCGGGGTGACGGCTCGCTTCCGCGAGTTCTTCGAGCGTGATCCGGCTTGAAATCAGGAACAAGGTCGTGCCGTCGGGACCGCCGAGCGCGCAGGCGATGGCCGCGGTTCCGGCGGCGGGAATCCGATGCGTGATCGTGCCGTCGCGGGCGGCCCTGACGAACTCGCCGCCGAAGATGGTCGCCGCCCACACTCCGCTCTCCGCGTCGATGGCCGCGCCGTCCGGTTGCTGGTCGGCGGGAAGACCGGCCAGTACCCGTGGCTCGCGAATGTCGCCGTCCTCCGCGATATCAGCGATCATGACGCGATTGCGGTACGTCTCGTTGACGGTGAGGTGCTTGCCGTCCGGCGTGATCGTCATGCCGTTGGGTGTGAAGAAGCGGCTCGCCGACATCCACGGCCGTCCGTCGGGTTCCACGATGATCAGCGGGGTGTCGCACGGTTGGCCTCCGCCGAACACGTCGAAACCGTAGGGCGAGACGTAGGCGCGGCCCCGCCGGTCGACGACGAGATCGTTGATTTCGGCTGGAGTGAGCGCGGAAAGGTCGGCGTGCGGCGAGATTCGTCCTTCCCGCACCTTGACGATGGTCCTGCTGTGCATGAGGACGACGAGCAGGTCGCCCTCGGGGGTGAAGCCGAGCCCGGAGGGCGTGTCGTCGAACCGCGCGACGGTTTCCCGCTCGCCGCCGAGCGTCACGGTCTGGACGGTCCGGCTGTAGAAGTCCGATACCCACAGGCGATCGCGGTGCCACCGCGGCGCTTCGGCGAACGTCAATGTGTCAGACATCAGCAATTCACCATGAGATGCCTGCATTGATGTCCTTTCCGCAGTGTGGTTGTGCGGATCGTACGTACGGGACCCTGGTACGTCGAGAGGTGATCTGCCCGATTTGTTACCAAGAGATCGAGGTCACATTCGCAAATCCATAGTGGACAGATGTTCTCGTTTTGTTACGGACCGGGATGTTGTCCGAGCTGATATGTCATGCAAGGGTGCTCCGCCCCGAAACCGGGAAGCGCGACGTGGTGGCGGAGTCGCCATGCGGCTACCTACCGTGAACAACAGGGGTTCCCGCCTGTCCTGCGGGCCGCGTTCCCGGTAAGGTCACGAGGCCGTTGGCGGGCTGGGGTGAGGTGACGGAGTGGCAGGCGAAGCCGTTCGGTTGCTGCGGGATTTCGGCCGGAGCTATGCGATCGTCGTGCGGCTGGTGACGTTGCCGCCGATTTGTGCGATCGCGTTGTTCAGGGCCGCGCCGGACAACATACGGCTCGTGGCACTCGCGGTCGCGATCGCCGCGGTGTGGACGTGTGTTCAGGCCTGGTGGCTGCGTAGGTCCGATGGGCTGTCGCCGCTCGTCGCCGACGTGGTCATACTGCTGGGACTGTCGCTGACCACGTTCTGGACGGGAGCGGGGGAGGACACCAACTTCGGCTGGCTGAGGTTGCTTGCGACGTTCGCGTGCGTGACCTGGCAGTGGCACACCTCAGTGCTCGCGGGCGGGAGTGCGGCGGTGCTGGTCGCGGGCGGGATGCTGCCCGTGTTCGCGGGAGCCGGCGCCGACCCCAGCGTGCTGAGGGCACTTGTGTGGCTGGTGGTGGTTTCCGCGCTTTCGCGGGCAGCGTGGGTGATCGTCGGCAGGGCGGCGACGCGCGCCGACCGGGTGGCGGCCGAGGCGGAACGTGCCCGGGGCGAGGCCGCCGTGGCCGCCGCCGTGCGTGCCGATGAGCGGGAGCACGCCAACGCGTTGCACGACACGGCCGCGACAACACTGCTGATGGTGGGAACGGGCCGGATCGCGGCAGAGGCGCCGTGGCTGGCGCCGCAGGCGCGCCGCGACCTCGGCAGGCTCGCCGGAAGGGGGCTGACGACAGCTGCCGAGGCGGACCTCGTCACGCTTTTGCGCGGCGATCTCGGCACGGGCCAGGTGACCGTGGAGTTCGATCTGCCCGAGCGGCTGCGGCTGCCCGCCGTGGTGGCCACCGCGTTCGCCGGTGCGGCATCCGAGGCGGTGACCAATGTGCGCAGGCATGCCGGTGCGGACACGGCTGCCGTGCGGTTGAGCGGTGATGCGCGGACGGTGTGCCTGGAGATTACCGACACCGGCGCGGGATTCGACGTCGGCGCGGTCCCCGGCACACGGCGCGGATTGCGCGAATCGGTGCGGGGCAGGATGGCGGGTGTCGGTGGCACGGCGACGATCACGTCGTCGCCGGGAGCGGGAACCGTCGTGCGGTTGGAATGGGCTTGCGGCGATGACTGACGAACTTGAACGGACCACGAGAGAGCAGCTTCGTTACGGCCTCAGGGTCGCGATGCTGATCGTCACGGCCGTGATCGTGTTCGGCCTGAGCTTGTCGAACCTGTTGCGCGGTATCGGCACCTTCCCGGTGCCGTGGGCACAACTCGCCGCGTTCTCCGTTCTGGCGGCTGTGCTTGCCGGTGAAGCCGTCTTGCTGGTCCGCCGGAAATCGTGGGGTATTGCCGGTAACGTGGCCGTCGTCGTGATCCTCGCCGCGGCGGCGCTTTCCTACCTGACCTTGCCTGAAGGACGCACGTCGACAGCCCTCGACTGGGCGTTCGGAGCGGCCAACTGGGTAGGCGTCGTCGTCCTTCTCGACCGTCCTTTTCGGAGCTCGGTGCTGTTCCTGATCGGCCACGAGTCGGTGGCGCTGGCCAATCTCGTTGTCGGGCAGGGCTTTGGCAAGGAGGCATTCGCCAGGTTCGCCACCGGATCGGTGACCGTCATCGGGTTTCCGCTGTGCGCCGCGGTCGTCGCAGCGGTGCTGGGAAGGATCGGTACCCAGGCCGCCGCGGCGGCGCGAGAGGTCGAGCGGGTCCGCATTCAGGAGGCCGTTGCCGCCGAATCGCACCGTCGAAGGGCGCGGCGCTTCGCCGAGCTTTCCGGCACAACGGTGCCGCTGCTGGAAGGTCTCGCCGACGGCTCGCTGCGGCCGGACGAGCCTTCGGTGCAGCGCCGGTGCGCCATCGAGGCGGCAAGGATGAGACGGCTCTTCGCCGAGCTGGACACGGTGACGGATCCGTTGCTGCACGAGTTGCGGCATTGCGCCGACGTCGCCGACCGCAGGGGTGTCGAGGTCGAACTCGACGCGCGGGGCAGGCTGCCGGACATCCCGGTCGCCGTGCGGCGTGATCTCACCGAAGTCGCTCTCACCGCGCTGGCCACGGCCGAGTCATGGGCGAGAATCACGGTCATCGGGGATGCCGGGCTCGTGTCGGTCAACGTCGTCGCCGACTGTGCGGATGTCGGAATGCCGGTTGCCGCGACGCCGGTGAACGTGGCGACCTACGGGGCGGACGGGAGTGTGTGGATGGAGGCCACGTGGCAACCGGTGACGAGCTGATCACCGCGGTGATCGTCGACGACCATGCGGCGATCGCCGCCGGCGTGCGGTACTGGTGTGAGCAGGCGGACCCGCCGATCGCGCTCGTCGATGCCGGGGCGAAGCTCGCCGACGTCTGGACAGGGCCGGGGGCGACGGCCGACGTCGTGATCTTCGATCTGGAGCTGGTTCCGCGCAAACCGGAGTTCGGCGAGCTGCGAAGGCTGGTCGACAGCGGCCGCAGGGTGATCGTCTACTCCCAGCATGCCGACGATGCCACCGCGATCAAGTGCATCGACCTCGGAGCTCTCGCCTACCTCACCAAGAGGGAAGGGCAGGACCATCTCGTGCCCGCCATCCGGGCCGCGGCTCGGGGACTTCCGTACACGGCACCTTCGCTGTCCGGGGCGCTGGTCGCCGACGAGGGACCGGACAGGCCGCGCCTCTCGCCGCGTGAGATCGAGGTTCTTCGCGCGTGGTTCGCCTCCTCGTCCAAGGAACTTGTGGCGGCGAAGCTTCACATCACCGCGAAGACCGTGGACACCCACATCGGCAGGGTGCGGGTGAAGTACGCCAACGTCGGCCGTGCGGCCAGTACCAAGAGCGACCTCGTCACCAGAGCGCTCGACGACGGTGTCATCACCCTGGCGGAACTCAATCAGTCGTCGTGAGACAACGGTCCGGCAGCGGGATGTTCAGTGGGTGACCGTCGTGAACGTCGCCAGAGAGTCGCCTTCTTGTACATGTGTTCCCAGAGAACGTGGAAGCCGCACTACTTTTCCGGCTGACCCCGCAAGTACTGGAATGATCATTTTCATGGATTCCAGTGCCAAAATCTGCTGCCCCGCTTCGACCATTTGCCCTTCGCGGACAGACACTTCGGCGATCGTTCCCGGTATCTCCGCAAGAATCTCACTGGTCATGCTCCGCTACTCTCCGAATCAGAGGGGAATGTTGTTGTGCGATCCGCGCCCCGAGGGAGCTGCCGCGAATTCGCGCGCGAGAATGTACCGCGTCTCGTGAGGATCTATTACCCGGTCGACGACACCGAGTTCGAGCGCGTGTCGCGTTCCGGTTGATCGCAGCTCGTGCTGCTTCGCGAGCTTGACTTCCAGTGCGGGGCGCTCTGGCACAGGAACCGCCTCGATTCGGCGACGATGCAGAATCCGTACTGCCGCCCCGGCTCCCATGACCTCGATCTCTGCGCCGGGCCACGCGAAGACCGCTGTCGCGCCCAACGCTGCCGCATTCATTGCGAGGTAAGCCCCGCCATAGGACCTGCGCAGAACGAGCGTTATTCGGGGGACAACCGACTCAGCGAAGGCATGGAGCAGCTTCGCGCCCCGGCGGACAACTCCATCCCATTCCTGCCCCGTACCTGGAAGATAACCGGGCACATCGGCGAGAACCAGCAGCGGAACGCCGAAAGCGTCGCACATACGAACAAATCTGGCCGCTTTCTCCGCCGCGCGTGCATCGATGCAACCGCCCTTCCTCAGTGGATTGTTGGCGATCACGCCGAGCGAACGTCCTGCGAGCCTGCCAAGTCCGACCACGATGTTGGGTGCCCATCGTCCCTGGATTTCCTCGAATGATTCGTGATCGAGGATTCCTTCGACCAAGGGCTTGACGTCGTAGGCGCGGCGGCTGTCGGTGGGAAGCAGTCGGCTCAGGTCATTACCGGTCGGAGATGGAAGCGCGAAGGGCCTACGGGGTGTCGCCAGTATGTCGATTAGCCGCCGGGCACGATGAAACGCGTCCGCTTGTGACGTTGCCGCGATGTGTACGACACCGGATCTCTCGCTATGCGCATCAGGCCCGCCGAGCGTGTTCTGATCAACTCTCTCCCCGGTCACCGCAGTGATGACATCGGGGCCAGTGACGAAGACACGCGCTTCGGGAGCTGTAATGACTAGGTCGGTGAGCGCCGGGCCATACGCGGCTCCTCCGGCGGCGGGGCCGAGCACGATGGAGATCTGCGGAATTCGTCCCGAAGCATGGGTCATAGCCGTGAATACCCGGCCGACTCCGTCAAGCGCTTCGATTCCTTCGTCGAGACGAGCACCTCCGGAATGCCAAATGCCGATCACAGGGCACCCCGATCGAGCCGCGATGCCGATGGCGTCGACTATCCGGTCACAGCCCTCGTGGCCAAGTGCGCCGCCTTTGAGTTCGGGGACAGTGCAATAGACGACGACGTCGGTGTCACCCAGGCAACCCCGTGCCGTTCGGATGCCCGAAGATCCGGGCGGGTGCAAGGGTGAGACCGTTCCCTTGTCCAGGAAGCTGTTCAGCCAAATGGATGCGGTATCCTCTTCGGTTAGTGGTTCGGTATTTTGCGTTCCGGCCTGTTCTGGTCTGCGAGAAGATGCGACTGTCGTTTGACCCGAGGTGGTATCGACCACTGACGGGCCTCCTTTCGATTCGGTGTAGGTCGGCCTACCCGGGAAACGAATGCGCAGCCGTTGAGCCCCCGGTTTGCGCTGCGACCGCGATGACGTGCTGTACGCCGTTCCGCGCCGGATGCCGTCTTGCGAACGAAGACATGGCCAGTCAGAGCACGCCGACATCCCAACATTGCGTCTGTGACTGACTCCTGTCAAGAAGGCCCGTGCGTTCGCCTCGGCGATGCGGTGCTGTACCCACCCGGATTCGCGCTCGGCTTTCTCCCAGAAGGCGACCATCGTCCCTGTGCCCACGCATCGACACCGGGGGGTTCGTGATCCGGACAAAAGCGTTCGCTTCGTGCGTTGCGCATGCAGATCAGCCCCACCTAGGGTGGAACGAGATCGTCTCGCTGGGGTTATCCGATCTTCATTCATGGCACGCACCGCGACGGCGCGAGGTATGCCAGGTATACAACGCTGTAGAAGAGATGGACCTTCGTGGCACGGGAAAAGTCGGCTATCACTGGTATCCCGAATTCGTCATCGCGACGTTGTGAGGATTGGTCACATGGATTCGCTGCAGGAATTGGCTTATGGCAACGCTTCTTCGAAGGGGGCCGATATTCCGCTGCCTGCCCATTACCAGGCGGCGTATCTCCAACGCGAAGACGTCGAGAAATTCGCTAATCGCGAGGAAAAAGACGTTCGCCAGACCATGCGAGTCGGTCGTGTTTCCATGCCTGATCTTGCTCCCGACGAAGTCGCTGTCGCGGTGATGGCCAGTTCGATCAACTACAACACCGTGTGGTCGGCGTTGTTCGAACCTGTTCCCACGTTTTCGTTTCTGGAGCGGTTGGGGAAGAAGGGTAAATGGGAGTCCCGGCATGACCTTCCGTACCAGGTGGTGGGTTCTGACGCGGCAGGTGTGATTGTCAAGTTGGGCTCAGGGGTTCGGCGGTGGAAAACGGGTGATCATGTTGTCGTCAGCCCGGCATATGTCGACGACCAGGAGCCGGGGACCCATGCAGACGGAATGATGGGGTCTTCCCAGTTGGCATGGGGCTTCGAGACGAATTTTGGCGGTTTGGCACATTTCGCAGTGGTGAGAGCGAGTCAGCTCATACCGAAGCCGGCGCATCTAAGCTGGGAGGAAGCGGCATGCAACACTCTCTGTGCAGGTACTGCTTATCGGATGTTGATCGGTGAGCATGGCGCGAGGATCAAACAGGGCGACATTGTTCTCATTTGGGGTGCTACTGGAGGCCTCGGCGGCTATGCCGTCCAATTCGTCAAAAACGGTGGAGGTATTCCGGTCGGTGTCGTCGGATCGGAGCGGAAGGCGAGTCTGCTCAAGAGACTTGGGTGCGACGTCGTCATCAATCGCGAAGAATTTGGCCTAGGCGAGGACATTTCCCGGGATTCCAAACTGAGCGCGGCAAAGAAACTGGGCAGGGTGATTCGGCGAGAAGCCGGAGGAGACCCACATTTCGTGTTCGACTATGTTGGTCGATCGACCTTCGATATCTCGGTGTTCCTCTGCCGTCGTGGCGGTGCGGTTGTCACCTGCGGTTCCAGTTCTGGGTATGAGCACCGGTATGACAACAGGTACTTGTGGATGAACCTCAAACGGATCATCGGAAGTCATGTCGCGAACCTGCAGGAGCAATGGGAGGCCAACCGGCTGTTTGAGCTCGGCAAGATCATTCCGATGCTTTCCTCGGTGTACCCGCTCTCCGAGGTAGCGGAGGCTACGCGGATGGTGCAAACGAACAACCACGTCGGAAAAGTGGGCGTGTTGTGCCTTGCGCCCCAGGAAGGACTGGGGGTCACCGATCCCGCGGCGAGGGCGCGATTCGACGACAGCCGGATCCGAACGGTGAGAGGTGTCTGACACGATGTCGATCGATATCGGGATCATTGGTACGGGTTCATACCTTCCTGAACGTGTGGTGACCAACGCCGATGTGGCTCGTCGGGTTGGTGTCACCCCGGAATGGATCACGCGAAAGACCAGGATCCGGGAACGGCGGTATGCCGCTCCCGGTCAGGCAACCTCCGACCTTGCGGTGCGCGCATGTCAGGAGGCCTTGGCGGATGCGGATATTCCGGCAGCCGCGATCCGATATCTGATACTGGCGACGTCCACCCCGGATTCTCCGCAACCACCGACCTCATATCTGGTACAGCACGCGTTGAGGGCAACTGCGGCTACGTGCATTGACATCAACGTGGTGTGCAGCGGCTTCGTGTACGGGCTGGAACTGGCGCGTGCCCTGTTACAGCAGGGAGTAGGGGGGCACGCGGTGGTCGTCGCGGCCGATCTCTACTCGCGCATCCTCGATGACGGAGACAGGTCGACGACAGTGCTTCTCGGTGACGGCGCGGGCGCGGCCGTCGTCGGACCTGTACGAGCCGGGCGGGGTGTTCTCGAGGCGCACTTGCTGTCCGATGGTGCAGCGAGCGATTTAATTGGCGTCGAGGCGGGTGGAAGCAGGGTCCCTAGCTCACGAGAGACTGTCGACAACCGTGGGCATTGCTTCCGAATGAACGGAAGGGGCGTTCGCGACTACGTGCTGGAGCGGGTTCCACCAGCGATTGACGAACTGGTGACAAAGAGCAGGTCCTGCAAAGAGAGTATTGCTCATTTCGTCCCGCATCAGCCCAACGGGAACCTGCTGGACGAACTCGTTGTCGCGACTGGTCTGACGAAGGCATCAATGCACCGGACCCACGAGCAGTACGGCAACGTCGGAAGCGCCAGCGTACCGGTGACGCTGGACCATGCCTCGAAGGCTGGGCGCTTGAATTCGGGCGAGCTCGTATTGTTGGCCGGTTTCGGTGGAGGAATGTCCATCGGCCTTTCGATGGTGAGGTGGAGTCGATGACTGTGAATGAGCTGGACACCTCTTGCCTCGAAGTCTCGAAGGTGGCAGTTGTCGGATGTGGCGTGATGGGAAGCGGTATCGCGGAAGCGTGTGCGACTGCGGGCGTCGACGTAACGATAATCGCGAAGGATTCGGGATCGATTTCTCGAGGTCAGAAACGCATCGACAGATCGATGATGCGAGCGGTTGAAAAGGGAACAAGGAGCAATGCTGAGCGAAGTCGGACTCTTGATCGAATGGAATTCAGTACGGATTTGAGTGCCGCGCTTGGTTGTGATCTCCTCATCGAGGCCGTGCCGGAGGACGAGAGCGCGAAGGCGGAAGTCTTTTGCCAACTGGACAGAATCGGGTTGGCTTACGATACGATTCTTGCATCGACGACTTCGTCTGTGCCAATCATGCGGATCGGCAGCAACGTTCGATGTCCGGAGAACGTGATCGGTCTGCACTTCTTCAATCCCGTCATGGTTCTCGACCTGGTCGAGGTGGTTCCGTCTTTGATAACGGGTGAAGGGGTACGTGATCGGGCGGAGAGGTTTATATCGGGAACTCTGGGGAAGCATGTCGTCCGTGCTCCGGACAGGGCCGGATTCACCGTCAACGCGATGCTCATCCCTTACGTGCTCTCGGCGATCAGGATGTGTGAATCCGGAGCGGCGCGGGCCGAGGACATCGACAAGGCCATGGTGTTGGGATGTGCGCATCCGATGGGACCCCTTGCCTTGGCTGACCTCATCGGTCTCGACATCGTCGATGCCGTCGCTGATTCCCTGTATCGAGAGTTCCGTGAACTCCACTACTCGCCGCCGCCGTTACTCAGAAGAATGGTCGAGGCAGGCTTGCTTGGACGGAAGTCCGGGCAAGGTTTCTTCGCATACGCGGATCGAGGTTAGAGGACGGTTCTCGTGTTTTTAGACATCCCGCCCGAGTGTGGCTTGCCGGCTTAAGTTTTCAAGCGGTTTTCTGGCGTAGTGATTCTCTGAAAGAGGAGGAGGGGTGGAGATGCCGCTTGACACGGTATCCATTGCCCGCGCGAGATCATTGTTGTTTGTCCCAGGCCACCGACCGGAGCGCTTTTCTAAAGCGGTGCGAAGTGGGGCGGGCGCCGTCGTTCTCGATGTCGAGGATGCGGTTGGTGAAAGTGTAAAAGACCAGGCGAGGGAAAACATTCGAAGCTGGTTGGATAACGGTGGCGAGGGCATTGTCCGGATCAATGATGTGCGCTCGGCCTGGTATGAGGAAGACGTCCGCATGCTCCGCGGGGTGGCGAGAACCGTCATGCTCGCGAAGACCGAAAGCCCTGATGATGTCTTGGAGCTGATGAGCGAACTCGCTCCGGGGTCATGCGTCCTGCCATTGCTTGAGACCGCTGCGGGAATCTTGTCCGCGAGGGATATATGTTCCGTGCCTGGTGTGGTCCGGGCCGTTTTCGGGAACGCTGATTTGGGACGACAACTCGCTGTTGCCCACTCCGATCTCGTCGCCCTCTGTTTTGCGAGATCCCAGGTCGTTCTCGCTTCGGCCGCAGCGGGCATCGCTTCTCCGGTCGATGGAGTCTCTCCTGACTTCGGTGACGAAGAGTCGCTGATACGGGACGCCGAGCACGCCGCTGCGATCGGCTTCTCGGGAAAGCTTTGCCTGCACCCGAATCAAGTTCAGACGGTTGAGTCCGTCTTCTCGCCTTCAACGGAAGAGGTCGAGTGGGCGCGCCAGGTTCTCGCCGCGGCGGAAGGGAATGGCTCGGTTGGCGTGCTCGATGGCCAAGTCATCGGTAAGCCGGTTATCGAAAGAGCGAAGCGCATGCTGGCGGGCGTCGAACGTTCGTGACCGCGTGGTCGACCGGTCAGCACAATCCAGGGTGCGATGTCACCGCGCGGAAAGATTGGACTGGACGATGGAACCACAGCGTTACCTCGACAGTATCGAAACGGGATTGAAGGGATCGGCTCCGTCGTATTGCATCGAGTACGTAGGTGATCTTGCGATCGATGCGCTCACCAAAGCTTATGCGCTGCTTGGACGTCGGCATCCTCTTCTTCGATCCCGCATTCGGGTCACCGATCGAGGAGATTCCCTGGAGCTTTCTCCCGGATATGAACCGGATGTAGAGACATACGATGGTGATTTCGAAACGTTGGCGGAGGTCATCTCAGGAGTCTGGGCCCCGGAGCGGTCGGTGGCGAGGCTTGTCGTTGTACGAGGCGATACACGCGGGTATATCGCGCTACGTATGGATCACGCCGTTACCGACGGTGGAATCAAGATGGCGTTGTTCCGGCAACTGCTTTCGCTGTATGGCGAGATCGAGTCAGGGAAGGAGGTTGTGCCCCGGGAGGGTACGGCCTTCCCGGCGCCGCCGTCCGTGCTGTTGGAGAAGAGATGGGGCACACAAGGAGCGTGGCGTGCGCCCGATAGCCGCAGAGCCGTCGGGAACAGGCATGTTGCTGTTCAACGCGTTACTTGTCTCGGAGTCGACGAGACCGCGTTGCTTGTGCGGGCGGCCCGAACGCTCGGGACTTCTGTGCACGGATTGCTCTGCGGCTCGATCCTGGTGGCTCAGCGGGCACATGACAGTAGGAGCGTGGAAGCCCCAATGGTGTGCTTGTCGCCGGTGGATCTACGGCACCGTGTCGATCCGCCCGTTGATGCGATGGCGACCACGCGCTTTCTCGGGTTGCACATGACAACCCCGGTCGTCTCTCCGGACAGTGATCCGGTCGTTGTCGGCAGGAACACCTTGGGTAAACTGGAGCGAGCGATTTCAGAGCGGCGTTTGCTGACAGCTCCTGAGGCGCGACCGTTGCCGTGGGTTCACACGCCGCTGGAGACGCCTGTCGCACATGCTTCTGTCAGCAATTACGGCGTGCTCGTGCCCTTCACCGGTGGATCGAGTATCGAGATCGTCGACTTCTTGACGCTTGCGGACGGGGTTACGGGGCCGTTCCCTACCTATGCTGTTTATACGTATGGTGGACGGCTGGCCATCAGATCGGTTTTTCCTGGCACGTACTACAGTCAGGATGACGTCGACAGCCTGCTCAAGCGAGTGGTGACACGACTGTCCCACCTGGGCGAAGCCCACGGTATGCGCACATCCGCACGCTGATGGGCACGACAAGCACGACGAGCGATTCAGCCGGTCGGGTATGGCCGCTCGCCTGTGTTCTGATGCCCGGCGCTGCTATGACGATGGTTGATGCGACAGCGGTCAATGTGGCGTTGAGGACGATCCAAAAAGGACTTCAGTCCTCTTTATCAACCGTTCAGTGGGTTGTCAGCGGCTATGTCCTGGCAATGGCGGTCGTTGTCCCGTTCACCGGCTGGGCCGTCGATCGGTTCGGGGCGAAAAGGATGTGGTGCGTCTCCTTGTCGATCTTTGTACTGGGATCGGGGCTGGCCGGACTGACGACCACTGTTGAGGCGTTGATCGCCTTCCGGATTCTGCAAGGTCTGGGCGGGGGAATGCTGGTGCCCATAGCGCAGGCGATTCTCGCGGCCGCGGCCGGTCCGCGGCGTTTGGGGAGTGCGATGAGCACTCTCGGCACGGTAGCCGTTCTCGGCCCCGTTCTCGGGCCTGTTCTGGGAGGAGCGCTGGTCGACCATGCCGGCTGGCAATGGATATTCTATGTCAATTTGCCGATCGGCGTTGTGGCTCTCCTGTTTGCCGCCCGCGTGCTTCCCCGCACACGTGGTCCTCGTCCTCATCCTCTGGATGTAATAGGGCTCGGCCTCGCATCGGGCGGAATGTTCGGGCTCGTCTTCGGCCTCTCTCAGGCGGCAAGCGGTGCAAGCGGTTTCGGCGAGTCTGGAGTGTATGGTCCTATCGTCGCAGGTGGGGTCTCACTGACCCTGTTCGCATTGCACAGTCTCCGGAAAGGTGAAGCATCCTTGCTGGATCTGCGCTTACTTCGAAACCGGGATCTGACGGCGGCATCAGTTTGCCAGTTCCTCATCTTCGTTGCGCTATTTGGAGCGCAGCTACTGTTGCCATTGTTTTTTCAGGTTGCGCGGGATATGTCGGTACTGGAAGCAGGGTTGCTGCTCGCGCCGCAGGGCATCGGTGTGGCGATAGCTATGCCTATTGCGGGTAGACTGACCGATCGTTTCGGGCCTCGGCTTGTCGTGCTACCGGGTCTGCTGCTGGCGGGAGTGGGGACACTTGCCTACACGGGATTGGTGGAGACCGATTCCATGACCATGCTTACGTGCGCGCTTCTGGTGCGCGGGATGGGTATCGGGTTTCTCATGGCGCCGACCACTGCGGCTGCTTATTCGACGCTTCCTACTGCAGTCATTGGACGAGCGACCAGCATCACCGCAGTTCTCAGGCAGCTGGGGAGCGCCGTCGGAACCGCTCTGTTCGCGGTCATGTTCGCCCGCGACGTTTCACGGCTGCCGATCGACGTTGCGTTCGCGAACGCGTTTTGGCTTGCCGTCGGGCTGACTGTATTGATCGGGCTGCCGGCTCTTTTCCTCGGACAAGCTCGCCGTAAGAGATACGACGCGGCGACGGCGTCTTCGGGCGCTGATATGGAAAGCGTCTCCTGAATCGTGCTTGAGGCGACTTCGAGATCGAAAAGTGCATATGGCAATTTGCCGCAAGCTAGGTTAGAGTCGTCCTAACCTCGGAGGTTCCCGGGTAGGCTTGGGGAGTCGCGGGTTGACTGTGGGAGGGCGGACGTGATGATAGGGAGTCTCGATGAGTGAGCGGATGGCTGGCTCCGTGACCGCCTACGATCGCCTTGCCGGAAAGATTCGGGAACAGATCCTCGCGGGCGAGTTGAGTCCCGGCGACCGCCTGCCGACCGAGCCCGAATTGTCCTCGTATTACCAGGTCAGTCGTAACACGGCGCGGGAGGCGCTGCGCGCGCTCGCCAGTCAGGGATTGCTGACCGTGCGGCGGGGTGCCGCCGGTGGCACCTTCGTTGCCATCCCTCCGCCGCAGCAGATCAGTGATTCGTTGCAGACAAGTCTTGCGCTCTTGGCCGATACGGCACACTTGCCCGTCTCCTCTCTCCTTGAGATCCGGGACATGCTGGAGGTACCTGCTGCGGAGATGGCCGCGTTGCGGCACACCGACGAGGAACTCGCCATGATTCGTGATTCCTTGTTCGACCCAGAGTTGATCGAGCCGCGGAACGTGTTCGCGAGCAACAGGGATTTTCATGCGGGCGTACTGAGGGCGGCGCACAACCCACTGCTGGAGGTGTTGGCCGAGCCTGTCTTCCGAGTGCTCAAGCGCCGCTTCCTGCGAGAGAACGCTTCGGTGGACTTCTGGCGGCAGGTTGATATCGACCACAGGGAGATCCTCTTCTGCCTCGAAGTACGCGACCAGGCGGGCGCGCGCGAGGCCACCAGGGCTCACCTGCGCTACCTGAGGTCCACCTACGAGCGCATCGACAGCGATGGCGATGACATGAGGCCGACTCAGGATTGACAGTCCAAAGCTCGGAGGTTTAGCCTGTCCTTATCGGACAGGTGTACTTCATCTGAGTACACGTCGGGAGTCAAAGGAGATCCCTGACATGAGATCACTCAGGATTTTGCGGACTGCTCATCTCGATTGCTCGAAAGTGCGACGGTTCAACGTTTCTCTCGGATAAGAATCCGGCTCTTCTGGTGAACTGTCACTAGTTCTTGTTTCGAAGCAGGTTTTGCTTTCGAATCCTTCCCTTGTGCCGCCCTATCGTATTCACGTGCCCTCCTGACGAAGTCGGGGATGACGTGAACGTGCGGTGGAATCGTGCTGCGACAAAGAGGTCGATGAACAATGAATGGTGTGAATCATTCGCGGAGCCGCATTGCGGAAGTTCGTTCTGCGAGGTGGCGTGCGGGAAGGCTGGTCGCTCTCCTCATCGCCGTAATCGTGATCATGGTGACAGCCGGTGCGTGTTACGGGCAGCGTGCCGGCGGTGCGGGTGCCTCAGGGGAGCCGGCCGACCAGCTCAACATCGGATCCGGCTTCGTTCCGAACAGCCTGGACCCAGCGAAGATCAACGCCGCGATGGCCTGGTATGTCAACCTTGCGTACGACCCGCTCATCTACTGGGCGCCCGATGGGAAACTTCAACCTCGTCTCGCTACTTCGTGGAAGTACCTCGGGGAGGGCAACCGGGTCTTCGAGCTCAAACTTCGTGAAAACGTGACGTTCAGCGACGGGTCCCCGTTCACCGCCGATGTCGTGAAAAAGAACATAGAGTACTTCCGCGACGCGGGTGGCGAATCTGCCGCATCACTGACCTCGGTCGAGGCGGTCGACGCGGTGGACCGTTCAACCGTCAGGATCACCTTGTCTTCCCCGGACCCGTCATTGCCGATGGTCTTCACGCAGAATCGCCTCGCCGGAAACATGATCAGCGGGAAGGCGATCGACAACCCCGGTTTGCTGGCGACCGCCACCGCCGGTGCGGGGCCGTATGTTCTGAGCGAGGATGAAACTGTTGCTTCCGATCACTACACCTACAAGCCGAATCCGAGCTACTGGAACAAGCAAGACGTGCATTACGGCAAGGTGGTGATCAAGGTCTTGCCCAACCCGAATACGGCGTTGTCCGCGTTGAAGACAGGACAGGTCGATGTCATACAGGGTCAGTACACGACCGCGGGTGCGGCGGAATCCGCCGGACTGAACGTCGCCCATGCCCCGCAGGTCTTCACCGGCCTTGCACTCGCGGACAGGGCGGGCGAACTGGTTCCACCACTCGCCGATGTGAGGGTACGCAGGGCGCTGAACTTCGCGGTGGACAGGAAGAAGATCACAGGCGGCCTGTTCGGCGAATACGGTACTCCGACAGAGCAGATCGTCCTTTCAGGACAAGACGGATACAACGACAAGAGCTTCTACTCCTACGATCCTGAGCAGGCACGTCGGTTACTAGCTGAAGCCGGATATGCCGATGGGTTCTCATTGAAGGTTGTCAGCAGCGCCAACACCTCGGCGATCGCGCAGGCCATCGCGGATGATCTCGGGAAGGTCGGTGTGCGATTGGAGCTGACCAATCACAACGATCCGACCAACTATCTACGTGATGTCGCCGGGGGCGAATTCGCAGCCTACGCCATCGGTTTCGGTACCATGCCGGTCCATTTGATGGGACCTCGCCTCTTCCTGCCGTCCGCTGCACAGTTCAATCCCATGCGCAGTTCCGATCCCAGTATCGAGTCCTGGTACCGCGATGCTGCTGCCGCGGACGCCAAGGGGCGAGCCGAACTTGACAGGAGGATCGTCGCACGTCTTGCGGAAGAAGCGTGGTTCGTGCCGGTTTCCTTCATTCCGGTCTTCATGTATTCGAGCACCAGCGTCACCGGGGTTGAGCTGACTCCTCAGCGGCCGGCGAGTAACCCGGTGGAATGGCGGCCGTCCTGAGCGCCTGATGGGAATCGCCTCAGTGGCCGAGTGAAGAAGGAGTCGATCACATGGTGCGGCTGATCATCCGGAGAATACTGATCTCGATCCCGCTCGTCGTGGTCGTGACACTGCTGACTTTCCTTCTGCAGTCCCTGGCGCCGGGCGACACGGCCCGTGCGATTCTCGGCGAGAGCTATACCCCCGAAGCTCATGCGCAGCTCAGCCATGAACTGGGCCTGGACCGGCCGATGCTCGTCCAGTACTGGGACTGGTTGACCCATGCTTTCAGAGGTGACCTCGGGGTCTCACCCATCAGCGGTATCGACGTCGCACCGGAGATCGCCAATCGATTGAGCGTCACTCTTTCGCTGACGGTCGGCACCGCGATACTCGCGGTCGTCATCGGCGTCGGACTCGGAGTACTCAGTGCAGTACGTCGGGGGAGACTCGGCAGGGCCGTGGACGTGATCTCGCTTGTCGGCTTTGCACTGCCGAACTTCTGGCTGGCGCTCGTGCTGGTGACCGTGTTCGCGGTCGCCATTCCTGTACTTCCCGCAACCGGGTACATGCCACTCGCGGACTCGCCGGGTGGCTGGCTTGTCAGCCTCGTGTTACCGGTCGCGACTCTGGCCACCAGTGCCGTCGCTGTGATGGCCAAGCAGACCAGGGACGCAATGCTCGATGTGTTGTCGCGTGGCTTCGTTCATTCGCTACGGGCCAACGGTGTTTCGGAGACGTCGATCATTTTCCGGCACGGGTTGCGAAACGCCGCGATACCTGTGGTCACCGTGCTCGGTCTGCTCTTTGTCAATCTGGCGAGTGGTTCGGTGCTCGTCGAAGCCGTGTTCGCGATGCCGGGTCTGGGAGGTCTGGCAGTGCAGGCGAGTACTCAACACGATCTGCCGACGGTGCAGGGGGTCGCCCTGGTATTCACTCTGATCGTCGTCGTGGTGAACCTCGTTGTGGATCTTGCATACGGTTGGCTCAACCCGAAGGTGCGTGTCCGATGACTGCTCTCCAGGAGACGGACTCCCCACGAATGGGAGTGACAGGACGGTGGCGTGCGCTGAGGCGTCCGATGGCGGCCATCGCGATCGGGTATCTCGTGGTGGTCACGGTTGCCGCGGTAGGGGCTGGTTGGTTGGCTCCCTACGATCCGGTCTCCACCGATCTCGACCATGTGCTTTCCGGGCCGAGCGCGCAGCACCTGCTGGGCACCGACGCACTGGGACGAGACCTGTTGAGCAGGCTGATGTACGGCGGACAGGCCAGTCTGGCCGGTGTGGCGCAGGCGGTCGTCACGATGCTCGTCATCGGCATCCCTCTGGGGCTGCTCGCCGGATACGCGGGGGGCTGGGCCGACAGGGTCGTGACCTGGATCGTCGACGTCGCACTCGCTGTGCCGGTCATCGTGGTGTTGCTGATGGTGCTCGCCGTGTTCAGGAACAACCAAACGGCCGCCATGTTGGCACTCGGAATTCTGGGTGCCCCGGATCTCGCGAGGATCGTCAGGGGGTCGACTCTGGCGGTGCGCAACGAGCTCTACATCTCGGCGGCGAGACTCACGGGACTGACTAGCGTCCGGATAATGGCACGCCACGTTCTGCCACGCATTACGGGGCCGATCGTCGTGCGGGCGTCTCTGTTCGCGGGTGGCGCGTTACTGGCGCAGAGCGGCCTCAGCTACCTCGGACTCGGCGTACAGCCGCCCGCGCCTACATGGGGTGGCATGGTTGCAGACGCGTCCACCGTGATCGAGCAACAGCCGTGGTCGTTGATTCCGCCTGGGATCGTATTGGGGTTGGCGATCCTGTCATTCGGCTTGATCGGAGACGCGATGCGCGACGCCGCCGCGGACAGAAGCTCGCGACAGGTCGTGAAGGCCTCGGCGCGTCGCTCTAGCTCCGGTGACGTTGTCACGAAGACACAAGCGCCCGCCCCGGTCGAGCCCGAGTCCACGGCATTGCTCAGTTTGCGTGGTGTGGGGATCGAGCTGGCAACGCCAGCAGGCCAGAGCACGGTTGCCGAGAATCTCGATCTTGACGTTCAGAGCGGCGAAATCGTGGGGCTCGTGGGCGAATCCGGATGTGGCAAGAGCATGACCGGCAGAGCGGTACTCGGCCTTCTGCCGGAAGGGGGGCGAGTGAACGCTGGCCGCATCGTGTTCGAAGGGCGTGATCTGACCACCATGTCGCCTCGAGAAATTCGGCGTAGCCGTGGCGCCGGAATGGCGTTGGTATCACAGGATCCATCGGACAGTCTCGATCCCGTGTTTCGGGTCGGACACCAGCTCGACGAGTTGGTCCGCAAGTACCACAAGGGGTCTCGTAAGGAGATCAGGGCGAGGGGACTCGAACTGTTGCGCAGTGTCAGTCTTCCTGACCCCGAAGCTGTCGCACGACGATATCCGCACGAGTTGTCGGGTGGCATGGCACAGCGTGTCGCGATCGCGTTTGCCCTAGCGGGCAGTCCCTCCTTGCTCATCGCCGATGAACCCACCACCGCGCTTGACGTCACGGTGCAGGCCGAGATTCTCGATTTGCTGCGCGGCCTCAGCTCGACTACCGGTATGGCGATCATGTTCATCACGCATGACTGGGGAGTGGTCGCGGATCTGTGCGACCGCGCTTACGTCATGTACGCGGGGCACGTGATGGAGTCTTCGCCTGTCGGCAGGATGTTCGCCAATCCGTTGCATCCTTATACGGCCGGTCTGCTCGACTCGACCCCTCGCCGGGACGTGAGAAGGCAGCTTCTGCCGTCGATCCCGGGAACGGTTCCGAGCGCCGGAGAGTGGCCGACAGGTTGTCATTTTCACCCTCGGTGCCCGCTTGCCACGTCTGTTTGCGAGGTCACGGCGATACCGATGGCCGAGCCGGAAAGCAATCACCACACACGGTGTATTCACCACACCCAGGTACGGCGAGGAGGCGGGAATGGAAGATCGGGAGCCCTTGCTTGATATTCGGGACCTGAGGGTCGAATACCGCGGAAGCAGTCGTCATCGCCCGCTGCGCGCGGTCGACGGGGTCAGTCTGACCCTCGCCAGAGGCGAGACTCTCGGGCTTGTGGGGGAGTCCGGATCCGGCAAGTCGACCATCGGCAACGCTGTACTAGGACTGGTGAAGCCAAGCGCGGGAGACATCACGTTCGACGGGACGGATCTTCTGTCGTTAGGTGCGAAGGCACGCAGGAATCTCAGCGAACGTATCCAAGTGGTGTTCCAGGACCCGTACGGGTCGCTCAACCCATCGAGGACGATCGGGCAGACACTGTCGGAGCCGCTTCACGCACGCAAGAGAATGCCGAGGCGAGAATCGCTGGCAAGAGTGGCCGAAGCACTCGAACAAGTGGGGCTATCTGGAGAGGCGGTGGGTCGCTACCCTGCTCAGTTCTCAGGAGGTCAGCGTCAGCGCATCGCGATCGCCAGGGCGCTTGTCCTCGGCCCCGATGTGGTCATCTGTGACGAACCGACCAGTTCGCTCGATCTTTCGGTGCAGGCACAGGTACTCAACCTTCTGTTGGAGCTTCAGGATCGGCTCGGTATCAGCTATCTCTTCATCTCCCATGACATCGGGGTCGTCCGGCACCTCTCGCACAGGGTGGTCGTTCTTCGAGGAGGTCGCGTCGTCGAACAAGGGCCGGTTCTCGATGTCACAGAGCGGCCCGTTGAACGCTACACCAGGGAATTGCTGAGAGCGGCTCCGATTGCCGACCCGGTCGAGCAAGAAGCCAGGCGCCGGGAGCGGGCGCATACTACGGAACCGGAACCGACGCGGCAAGGAAGGACGCTGGCGGGAATCGGGACGGGGGAATCGATGTGACGGACGGCCCAGGACAAGTCAGGTCGGCGAGGTCACTGTTGTTCGTGCCGGCTGACCGCCCCGAGCGGTTTGGCAAGGCGCTTCGCTCAGGCGCCGACGTCGTGGTGATCGACATGGAGGACTCCATCGACCCATCCGGTAAGGCTGTGGCTCGCGACAACGTGTCACGCTGGCTGAGGGCGGACGGAGCGGGGTTGGTGAGGGTGAACGCGAGCGGAACGTCCTGGCACGACCGGGACGTCGCCGAAATCGCCAACAGCGCGTGCGGCCCGATAGGTGTCGTACTGCCCAAAGCTTCCGGGTCGGCTCAGATCGCCGAGCTACTCGGAAGGTTGCCTGAAGGTTCGTTTGTGCTGCCATTGATCGAGACGGCGGCCGGCGTACTCGACGCGCGGGAGATCTGTTCGGCTCAGGGCGTCGTGCGACTGGCGTTCGGTAATGGTGATCTTTCCGCCCAACTCGGGGTGGCCCATGACGATCTGGCCGCACTGGCACATGCCCGTGCACAAATCGTGCTTGCATCGGCGGCAGGCGGCCTCCCGTCGCCCGTTGACGGCGTAACCACGGCAATCCATGATTCCGGAGCGTTGATCGCGGACACAGAACACGCCGCGGCACTGGGGTTCACTGGTAAGCTGTGTGTTCATCCCAAACAGATTCCGGTCGTACACAAGGTTTTCGCACCTTCGGAAGCCGATATCCGTCGCGCGCGGGATGTCGTCGCAAGTAGCCGTGCCGACGCGGCGGCAACGGTTCTGGACGGAGAACTGGTGGACAAACCGGTCGTCGACCACGCCCGCCGGATCCTCTCCATCGTCGAGAACGGCCGGTGACCCTTCGATTGGAGTTCTCATGGTCGCAAAGGCAGGCTGGGAAGGCCGATTCTACGAGGATTTCGAGAACGGTGACATATACCAGCACCCGCTGGGAAGGACGATCACAGAGGCCGAAAACACCTGGTTCACGCTACTGACGATGAACACCGCTGAGACACACTTCAATATCGAGGTCGGGAAAGCTTCCGAATTCGGAAGATCGCTAGTGGTCTCAACCTTGACGATCGCAATCGCTGTGGGACAGAGCGTCATCGACACGACATACAACGCCTTCGCGAATCTTGGGCTGGACAAAGTGAAACTAACATTGCCCGTATTCGCTGGAGACACATTGTGGTCGGAATCGATGGTGCTCTCCAAGCGCGAATCGGCCAGCAGGCCACAGGCGGGCATCGTAACGATCAAGACAAGAACGCTGAATCAGAACGGCGAGGAAGTGCTGTCGTTCATGAGGACTTTCTACGTGCACAAGCGTGGAGCCGATCGATCGGGAAGTTCATTCCCGGAGGCCGTGACCCCATTTACCGTCGGCGAATCGGAGCATGCAAGATGAGACCCCTTGGCGATGTTCGAATCATCGCACTTGAACAGTATGGTGCGGGTCCCTTCGGCTCCCTCCATCTCGCTGACCTCGGCGCCGATGTCATCAAGATCGAGGACCCGTCGGAAGGCGGTGACGTCGGGCGCTATGTTCCGCCGTACGCCGAAGGCGAGGATTCACTCTTCTTCGAAACGTTCAATCGAAACAAGCGCAGCGTGGGTATCGATCTCCGAAACTCCGACGGCAGGGTTGTTTTCGAGGATCTGGTTCGAAACGCCGATGCTGTCTATTCGAACTTGAGGGGTGATGTTCCGGCCCGGCTTGGGATCCGCTATGACGATCTCAAGGAAGTCAATCCACGTATCGTGTGTTGCTCGCTCTCCGGTTTTGGGATGACCGGTCCACGCTCGGCGGAACCTGGATATGACTATGTGTTGCAGGGGCTGACGGGTTGGATGACGTTGACAGGCGATCCCGACGGGCCGCCGGAGAAGACGGGTCCTTCTCTCGTCGATTACAGCGGAGGATTCGTCGCCGCCCTTGCGCTCGTCGCCGGAATACACGCTGCTCGAAGAGACGGTGTCGGAATGGACTGCGACCTCAGTCTCTACGACACCGCGATCGGGCTGCTCACCTATCCGGCAACCTGGCATCTCACGTCCGGCTACGTTCCGGGGAGAACGCGGCGCTCCGCCCATCCGTCGTTGGTGCCTTTCCAGGTGTTTCCGGCGAAGGACGGCTGGCTCGTCATGGGCTGTGCGAAGGAGAAATTCTGGAGGCGACTCACAATCGTGCTCGAACATCCGGAACTCACCGATGATCCGCGTTTCGCGACATTCACCGAGCGTGCCGAGAACAGGGACGAACTTCAGGAGATTCTGGACAAGATCCTTGCGACACGAACTGTCGCGCAGTGGTTGTGCGACCTTCGGTCGGCCGGTGTTCCCTGTGCCCCTGTCAATGATGTCGCCGAAGCACTGCGGGATGAACACACCCGGTCAAGGCAGATGATCGTGGGAACGGAGCATCCACGATTCGGCAATGTCACATCCGTCAACTCTCCGGTCAGGGTCGGGCCGGTGAGGACGGTTCACGACCGCGCCCCGGAGAGAGGGGAGCACACCAGCGCTGTCCTACGCGATCTGCTCGGGTACGACGACGAGACGATCGACAGGTTGTACACCGCGGGAGCCTTGGGCGAACGGCCGTGAAGAGGCAACGACAAACAGTTGGGAGTGAACGTGACTTCAGGTAGCCGCCGGGTTTCCGATGATTGCGCGATACATTATGACGTTCGGGTTCCGACGGCAGACCCCGAAGTGACTTTGTCCGCGGATCTTTACCGGCCGGTCGGAGACGAGCGGGTTCCCGCGCTCCTGACCGCGTTGCCATACCGTAAGGATCTCACCGGATCTGCACTCGCACCCGCGTTGAAATGGATGGCAAGCCGAGGCTACGCATGCCTTCTTGTTGACTTGCGTGGGGCGGGCTCCTCCGACGGTCCCACACGCCCGCGCATGGATCCCGGAGAGGCTGACGATGCCGTTGCCGCGATCGGATGGCTGGCTGAGCAACGATGGTGTACCGGTGCGGTCGGCATGTGGGGCATTTCCTACGGCGGTGCCATGACGATGCGTACGGCGAGTCGTAATCCTGACCAGCTGAAGGCGATAATTCCCGTCTCCGGTCCTTTGGACCCTCAGCGTTACAACGGGGCGCGGGGCGATCTGGGGTATCTGGCCCAGTGGGGCGGGTCGATGCTTTTGCAGCAGTTACTACCACCTCTGCTCGGCTATGGCTCGGAAACGGGGACGCTTCGCTGGAAGCATCGGGTGGACAACGTCGAGCCGTACATTCTGGACATGGCAAGGCACGGACCGCGTGATGAGGTATGGCAGGAACGTCGAATCGATCCCTCCTTGATCACGGTTCCTTCGTTGTGCGTCGGTGGTTGGCAAGACCTGTACGCGGCTTCCATGGCACAGGCCTACGAACAGATACGGGGGCCGAAGAAACTGCTGATGGGGCCCTGGATGCACACCATGCCGCAGGATTCTCCTTTCGAGCCGATCGACTTTCTTTCCACAGCACTGCGCTGGTGGGATCACTGGTTGCGTGGCGTGGACACCGGTGTGATGGACGAGCCGCCGGTCACTCTTTATGTCACGGGAAAAGGTGCGGGCTGGCGGGTCTACGAGACGTGGCCGCCCGCACAGGAAGAACACGTGGAGACGTGGGCGGGCGAAGGTCAGGTGTACAACCCAGATCCGACAATCGGTACGCTTTCCGGGCTCGGCGGAGAGAGTGCCGCCGTCGGCGCCCCACTCGACCAGCACGACGACGATCTGAGGTCGGCGTCGTTTACCGGTGATCCCATGCCGGGGGATGTGGTGATCGCGGGCAGTCCCCGGGTGACGATCGAGATCCAACCTGGATCGACTGCACCGCCGAGGCGGCTTGTGGTCAGGCTGACCGAGGTTGACCAGCGTGGCCGGTCGAGGCTGATTTCAGGCGCGATTTCGTGCCCTGGTCGCGATGAGGGGCCGTATCGGATGGTGTTGCGACCGGCTACCTACGGTGTGGCGGCGGGAAACAGGCTAAGGGTCAGCGTCAGCGACTCCGATTTTCCCAGGCTAACACCGCTGCCGACCCCAGAGCCGTTCACCGTGTCCCGGATCGAGGTCTCCGTGCCGACGATGCCTGCTGACACCGGCGGGCGATCGACACCCGAATTGCTAGACCCACCCACGCGTAGGACCGGGGAGTCCTGGACCATCACCAGGGACCCGGTCAACGAGGGTGTCGAGGTCGTCATCGGGCAGGTCGCCGAGCTGGGGACATCCGAGGGCCACTTGGTGACCAGGAACGCAAGTGTCGCGGCCAGGGTGACCAGGGCTGAACCGGAAGGTGCCGTGAGCACGGGAGACCATAGCGCCATCGTTCGGATGCGCACGGGTGAGACGTTCACCGTCACGACGAGGGTCCGTTGTACGCAAACCGTCCTTACAGTCAGCGGCGAAATCACCGGTGGCGACGAGGTGTTGTTCGCGCGGACCTGGGAAACGCCTCTTTCGCATTGATCCTCCGCCGTTTCGGCCGCCGGATGCGGTTCGTGCCGATCGTCGGCGCCTCCGCGTCGCCCGGCAGGGGACGCTCGGCTAGGGAAGCGGATTCTCGGCGGCGGGCCGCGGTGGTGAGTCGGTGGAACCGGGTGCGCGGGCTCCGCGCTGGGTTTCGACGGCGACCCAGATGCCGGCCAGGACGACGAGGACCATGAGCACACCGATGGTGACGTTGGCGATGCCCGCGATGCCGGGAGAGCGGCGGCCCGCGGCGTCGGCGCTCGATGCCGGTGGTTGCTGGTTCGCGGGCGGTTGCCCTGACCTCGCTGGCATGCTGGCAGCGTAGAGGCAGCTGCTCCGGGACGGCATTGAGGGTGATCACGGACACCGAGTACTCGGCCAACGCCGGGTGACTTCTCCTCTGTGGACGGAAATCTGGTCGCCCGCACAGGTGACCGCGGGGCCGCGGCCCGCGTGTTCTACGCCCCGGCCTTTCCCGGCATGTCACATTCGTCTTCCTTGGCATGATCCATTAGTCACTCGGGGAGGCGGGATGCGCCGGGCAGGCGTCGTACCCGGGATCGTTGCCGCGTCGATCATGGTGGCGGGCTCATCGGTGGCTCCGGCGGCGCCGCCGACTCCACCGGACAACAACGACTTCGTGCTCGGCCGGACGGTCACCGATCTTCCGGAGCTAGTGGCGAAACTGGAGGAACGGCTGCCTGCGATCGGCGTGCGGGACCTGCTCCCCGGCGCCGCCGAGCAGGGGAGATGGGTTGCGACATCCCCGGCGGGCAAATGGATTTACCGCGCAGCAACACCTTCTGTTTCGACGACACCGACACCGATGATGACAACTGGATGCCGCAGGGCATCACGACCGTCGCCGACGCGCAGGCCGACGAGTACTGGGGAAGCGCCCAGGCGATTTTGGTGAGCTGGTACAACAAGATCAGCATTCACGCGGGCGGCATCGTCTGGTACGGCAACAGGGTGTTGGGGAGCTCCGCCCCCCGATAGTGGCCGACCCTGACACCCGCACGCCGACAGGTCGTGGCGCCGCGCGCGAAGGGCCGGTACGTTCGAAGGTGACGTGGTTCGCGGCCCCGGTCGAGGAGGACTCGTGACGATTCAACTCAACCACACCATCGTCCCCTCCCGTGACAAGAAGACGACCGCGACGTTCGTCGCGGAAATCCTCGGTCTCGGTGCCCCGGAACCCTTCGGGCCGTTTCTCGTCGTGAAGACCGAGAACGAGGTGAGTCTCGACTTCATGGACACGGCGGGCGACATTCCGTCGCTGCACTACGCCTTTTTGGTGAGTGAGCAGGAATTCGACGAGATTTTCGGCAGGAGCACCGAGGCCGGAATCGGGTACTGGGCCGACCCGGGGCACGGCAAGCCGGGTGAGATCAACCATGGGGACGGTGGCCGAGGTGTGTACTTCGAAGGCCCGGACGGGCAGAACCTGGAGATCCTGACCAGGCCCTACGGCAGTGGATGACGCATTCCACTCCCCGGCATGACACCTGTCATGCCGGCTCGTGACAACGGCAACTGGTATCGGCGCCGCCGGCGCGACAAGCTCTGGAGAGTTTCCCTTGAGCTATCGCGTGAAGGAGCGTCATGCAGCGTCGGCGTCTACAGTGGAGTGCCGGACTTGCCGCCGTGCTGGCGGTATCCGGCTGCGCCCCCGATCGGGAGACAGGGCGGCCGCAGGGCGCCGAGGTTCCCGCTCTGCTGTGGACCGACTGTGCGGACGTGGACGGATTGCAGTGCGCCGAAGCCGAGGTTCCGCTCGACTACGCCCGCCCCGACGGAACGTCGATCACGCTGGCGCTGACGAGGAAACGCGCCGAACAGGACGACAGGCTGGGCACGCTCGTGGTGCACAGGGGAGGGCCGGGATACTCCGCCCGCGACTACCTCGCCGGTATCGAGGCGGGAGCCATTCCGCCCGCCGTGAACGACGATGTCGCCGCACGCTACGACATCCTCGGCATCGACACGCGGGGCAGCGGGTACAGCGAACCCGCCGTGCGGTGTTTCGATTCCGAGGCCGAGGCGGCGGCCTTCGCCGAGAAGGTCCCGAGCGTGCCCACCTCCAGGGCGGAGCGAACCGCACGCGCCGAGGCCGACGCCGACTACGCGCGGCGATGCCACGAACGTAGCGGCGAACTGCTCGATCACCTCACAAGTGCGGCCATGGCACGGGATCTGGACCTGGTGCGCGAAGCGCTGGGGGAGCGGCGACTCGATTACCTCGGCCAGTCCTATGGCACGCACCTCGGGGCTGTCTACGCGAGCATGTTCCCCGAGCGGACCGGCCGGTTCGTCTTCGACAGCGTGCTCGATCCCCAGCGCCGCGACGCCGGTGAGCCGGGCAGTACCCCGCCGAGCAGGCTGGGGGTGGACGTCGCGACGGCACAGACGCTCGACGAGTTCCTGCGGCTGTGCGAGGAAGCGGGTACCGGTTGCGCGTTCGGCGGCTCCGATCCCCGGGGTGCGCTGGAAAACCTGCTTTCGACTCTGCGCGAGGAACCGGTTCCGCTGACCGCGCCGGACGGGGAGGTGGTACCGCTGCGCTACGACTACGTCGTCACCTGGACCGGGAGCTGGCTTTACCAGCCCGCGTTCTGGAATGAACTCGGCGGCGCTCCCTTCCTCGCGGCGGTCGGCGAGGCCATCGAAAACCCGGACGGTGATGCCGCGTCGGCGCTCGCCGAGGAGATTCGCGCCAACAGACAGGCCGGGCTCATGACGGCGCCCTACACCGCCATCAATCCCGTCTACCACGCGGTGACCTGCGCCGAGACTCAAGGCCCTCGCGAAGCGGACGCGCTCGCGCGGCACGCGGAAGAACGGGAGGCGCTCGTGCCGCACTTCGGGGCGCTGCGTGCTTACCAGACGAGTCCTTGCGTGGTGTGGCAAGGAGAACGCACGCGACCGGATCCCGTACCCGGCGAGATCAGGACCGGCGAACCGGTGCTGATCGTCAACAGCAGGTTCGACCCGGCGACGCCGATCTGGGCCGCGGAGCGGATGCACGAGCTGTTCCCGGACAGTGCGTTGCTGGTGAACGAGGGCTGGGGGCATGTCGCGAGTCAGCAGTCGGGCTGCGTCAGGGAAGCCACGTCCCGGTATCTGCTCGAAGGGGAACTTCCCGGGCGGGGAGCGCGATGCGAACCCGACGCAGTCCCGTTCGGCTCCGGGTGAGCACCCCGCGCTTGTTACTCGCTGTGATTCGGGTTGTCAACCTGTGACCCCTGCCCAGCGTGACCGGACGGATACTAGACTGCCCCGCAGCGCCAGACGGTTCACGATCTTGAGGGGCACGATGATCCAGCGAGCGCCGAGTTCGGTCCCGGTCGGGGTCGACCCCACCAGGGCGAGCATCGCCAGGGTGTACGACGCGGCGCTCGGCGGCAGTGACAACTACGCGATCGACAGGGACGTACTGGCCACGGTGGCGCGATTCGCTCCTGAGGTCAACGACCTCGCGGTGTCCAACAGGCGTTTCCTCACTCGTGTCGTGCGCGCGATGGCGAGCGTGGGCATCCGCCAGTTTCTCGACTGTGGTTCCGGGCTTCCCACCGCCGACAACACTCACCAGATCGCCCAGCGGGAGCGAAGCGACGCCGTCGTCGTCTACGTCGACAACGATCCCGTCGTCATCGCGCACGGCGAGGCGATGTTGCTGGACAACGAACTGACGCACATCGCGGCGGCCGACATCTTCCGGCCAGGGGACGTGCTCGGCCACCCCACCGTCACGGCGAGGATCGACTTCTCCGAGCCGGTCGGCCTGCTGCATTCCGGGATCTGGCACCACTATCTCGGCGACGACATTCCCGCGTTGATGGGGCGGTACATCGACGCGTTGCCCAGTGGTTCGATCGTGGCGCTCTCGCACTTCCTCGACCCGGAGACCGAAGAGCTCAGCAGGCTCGCCCGCAGGATGGAGAGCGCCTTCGTGCACAGCGCCATGGGCTCCGGCCGGTTCAGGACGAGGGCCGAGATCGCGGCGATGCTGCCCGGCCTCGACATCGTCAAGCCCTCCGAGCACGCGGAGGCAGGGGTCGAACTGTGTGACCTGTGGCAGCGCGAGCATCCCGGTGAACTCAACCAGGTGCAGCGCTGCATCGCCGCGATCGTGGGCCGCAAGCCTTAAGTCCTGACCGTCATTCCTCGGGCAGGTTGGCGGTCACCATCGGGATGGCGGCCTTGACCACGTCGCAGACCTTCTTCTCGTCCTCGTGCCCGCCGACGAGTTTCACCGAAGCGGTGTCGCTGAAGGCAAGCACGGCCTCGCAGTTCGTGGCGATGTCCCCCGCGGCGGGGTAGAGGTCCCAGGTGCGGCCGTCTGCTTCGACCGGCTCTCCCGGTTCCGAGGTGAACGGCCATTCGTCGGCGGGGCGGTCGCCCGCGAAGACACCCATCGGATGCACGCCGCCTTCGCCGTCGGTGTCGAGCCATCGGCAGCCGTCGGGAATGTCGTCCGTCGAGGAGATCTGGGGTTCGGCCGTCGCGTCGAGCCCCAGCTCGTCCGTCTGCTCCGGGGTGAGCAGGGTGCACGGGTCGGTGGTGGTGAGCACGCTCGGCGCGGGCGGCGCTTCGGGAGAGGGCAGCGGCGGAGCGGGCTGCCCTCCCGGCAGCTTGGCCGCGACATACGGCGCGGAGAGTTTCGCGGCGTCGCACGCCTTCGACTCGTCGAGCCAGTCACTGCTGATGAGCACGACGAACGAGGTCACGTCGACTTCCGTGATGAGCATGCAGATCGACTCGCCGCCGATCGCGTCGAGATAGCGTTCCCAGCTCAGGCCGCCCAGTTCCACCGATTCGGCGGGCCGCTCTCCGTCGACGTACTCGACGACCGAGTAACCGAGCGCGTATCCCGCGGTGAGCGGATCGACGTCGTCCATGATGTCAATGCGGGGCCACGTGCACGTCGGTGGCATGAGCTGCTCTGGCCTGCCTGCCTCGAACTCGCCCTCGGCGACCATGCCGAGCGCCGTGGCTTCCTCTCCGGTGAGCAATTCACACGGTTCCCCCGCTTTTGCGCGATTGTCCGCCGTCGGCTCCGCGACCGGCTGTGCGACACCGCCGACCGCGCTCGCGCACGAGCTCAGCGCGAGCACGGCGACACAGGCCGGCACCCCACGCATGATCGCTGCCTTCAGGCGCACGATTCCCCCTTGCCAAGTCGAAAAGCGCTGTCAGCGTAACCGCGTCCGGTATCGCGGGGCGCCTTTTCGAGGTTTTCGCCGCATTCCGCCGCTGTGGAGCATGCGCCGGATTGCTGCGGGTGGCTCACGCGGGAACGGCGCCGAGGCCGTCATTCTGTGACCATGAACGGACTCGACAGGAGGAGGTTCCTGGCCTGGCTTGGCACGGGAGCTCTCGGCGCCGTCACCGCGTTCTCCGCACGAGGGGTGGCTCTCGCGGACTCCGGCGCCACGGCACTGACCGATGTGACCCTCATCGACGGGACCGGCGCGGCACCGCGCCGGGGGATGACCGTCGTCGTGGGCGGAGAGCGGATTCTCGCGGTCGGCAGACCATCGGCGGTACCGGACATCGCGGGTCTGCGCGTGATCGACTGTGGCGGCAAGTACCTGTTGCCGGGACTGTGGGACCTGCACGCGCACGAGAGCGTTCTCGAACGCACATTTCCTCCGCTGCACCTGGTACACGGCGTCACCGCGATCAGGGAGATGTCGGCGACCCCGGCGACCCACCTCGTGCGTGAGCGCATCGAGCGCGGCGAGCTGGCGGGGCCGCGCATGGTCATCGCCAGCAGGATCATCGACGGGCCCAACTCGCGTGTGGCCGGTAGCGTGCGGGTCGCGACACCTGCCGAGGCGAGGGAGGCGGTGGCGCAAGCCAAGCGCAAGAACGCCGACCTGCTCAAGGTCTACTCCTTCTTCGAGAAGGAGGGCTATCGCGCCGTCGCGGCGGAGGCGGTGAGGCAAGGACTTCCCTTCGGAGGACACACACCCTCGCTGCTGCCGGTACAGCGAGTGCTGGAGCTGGGCCAGCATTCCGTGGAACACATGTACGGACTGCACCTGGCGACCTCGGCCGAATCGGCGCGCTACTACGAGCGGATCGCGGCGCTGCCGGGCGATCCCGCCGACGAGAACTGGTGGGGTTCCGTCGTTCCCTTCCTTGAGCGGGAATCGATCGACACCTACCGCGCCGCCAACACCCGCGCGCTCGCCGGGCGGTTCAGGGCACGAGCCGCGTGGCACGTGCCGACGCTCGCCGTCGAACACCGGTACTCCACCCCGCCCGCTCTGCTGCCCGACGACCCCGAGCTTCGCGCTCTTGCCGAGCGCTTCCTTCCTCGCTCGGTCAGGCGGGCGTGGGAAGAACTGGCGAAGGCGTGGCCGCCGTGGTCGCCGGAACGGACCGAACTTGAGGCGCGCTACTTCGAGGCCAAGCTGGAACTGGTCGGCGATTTCGCCGGCGCGGAGGGCAACATCGGTGCGGGCACCGACTGCGGATACGGCTATGTCTTTCCTGGACTCGCCTTGCACGATGAACTCGAACTGCTGGTGAGGGCAGGCCTTCCCGCTCATCGCGCGCTGCTGGCCGCGACGAGGGACGCGGCCCGTTGTGCCGGGTTCGGCGCGGAGAGTGGCACGGTCGAGCCAGGCAAGCTCGCCGACCTGCTCGTGCTGGACGCCGACCCGCTCGCCGACATCCGCAATACGCGCGGTATTCACGCCGTCGTGGCGCGTGGCGAGTTCCTCGGCCCCGGCGCGCGGCGGCGCCTTTTCGCCGCGATCGAGCAGGCGGCGCAGGAGGACGTGTCCGTGCCCGCGATGCGCGGATGTTGTTCGCGTATCTGACCTTTCCGGCCCGGCTCGATCCACAGTGGATGGCTGGGGCCGGTCGGTGCCGCGTCACATTGCGATCATGCTCGAACGTGTGTTCTATATGAGCCATGAGTCGGGGAGTGCGAGACGAGATCGAGTGGGCCGAGCGGCGGCAGATCGCCGAGCAGGCCGAACAGTGGCGGCGGATGGCGGGACGGTTGCCGTTCTGGCGGATCGAACGTCCGGGCGAAGGGGACGAGGGGCCGATCACTCTCACGGAGGACGGGCAGTTGCTGGCGACCCTGCACGGGCCGTGGGCGACCAGCCTCGCCGATTACCTCGGTGCGATGAACAAGGCGTCCGGCGTCGCCCTCGCCGAACTGCTCTGGCGAATCGGAGGACACGGAGGCAGTGCCGACATTCGTTACCAGGCGCGAGCGCTGCTGCACGCGCTCGGATTGGCCGAATGGCCGGGAGCTCGCCGAAGATGACCCGTCGTGGGAGCACTGCCGGTGACCACAAAGGACTGCTTCGACGACAGCCACGTTCCCGCGGCGACGGCCATTGTGCCCGCCGTCGCCGTGACGGAGCCGCTTTCGGTCAGGCTCGCGCGGCGAGACTGCGGCTGAGCGCCCAGATCACCCACACGTCGAGCGCGATGACGAGCAGCGACCACAGCGGGTAGTAGGGGATGAAGAGGAAGTTCGCGAAGATCGACAGCGACACGAGCACGATCGCGGTCCAGTAGGCCCAGCTCCGCGCCGCGAACACGCCGATGCCCGCGGCCAGCACCAGTGCACCGAGCCCCAGGTGTACCCAGCCCCACGCGGTGAGATCGATGTCGATGAGGTAGTTGTTGACACTGAGGTAGAAGTTGTCCGCGAATATCGCGGAGAATCCGTTGAGTAACTGCAGCACTCCGTTGACGACGAGGATGACGCCCGCGAAATAGGTGATGCCGCTCGCCGCGGGACTGAGAGCGGCTCGTGTCGAAATACCACTGCTGTCGTGAGACATGGCCCCGGCCTTTTCCTGTGTGGTGAATTCCCGTCCTTTGTGTGTCGTTGGTTTCGTGACACACGACCAGACAAGAAAGTCTTGCGGCCTTGTCGTTGCGATGCAACCCGATCGGGTTCGGGCAAGTGTCGTGAATTCCGGAACCGGCTTCGCCGTGCGTGGCAATCCGGGTGCTGCTCTACTGGGCTGGAGCAGGAAAACGGGGGCAGATCCGGTGCCGAGGTCCGAATGGAGTGAGCCATGAGTGCGTTGCCTTTCGCCGACACTCAGGATTTCAACGACGCCGAAAGGGGGTTCATCGCCGCGCTCTCTCCCGGCGTCATCACGGCGGCGGACGGCAGGGTGGTGTGGGACAACGACGCCTACGATTTCCTGAACCAGGACTGCCCTGACACCGCTCACCCCAGCCTGTGGCGGCAGGGGCAACTCTGCGCCAAGCAGGGACTTTACGAGGTCACCGAAGGCATCTACCAGGTTCGCGGGCTCGACCTCTCGAACATGACCCTCGTCGAGGGCAAACGTGGCGTCGTTGTCATCGATCCGCTGATCTCGGTCGAGTGCGCCGAGGCGGCGCTCGCGCTCTATCGCGAGCATCGCGGAGACCGCCCGGTGACCGGCCTGATCTACACCCACTCGCACGGTGACCATTTCGGCGGGGCAAGGGGAGTGCTGCCGCAAGGTACCGAGGACGGCGTTCCCGTCATCGCGCCGGAGGGTTTCCTGGAACACGCGGTCAGCGAGAACGTGTACGCGGGCAACGCGATGACGCGCAGGGCCATGTTCATGTACGGCGACCAGCTTCCGAAGGGGCCAGCCGGTCAGATCGGCTGCGGGCTGGGGATGACGACGTCCACGGGTTCGGTGAGCCTCATCGCGCCCACGGTCGATATCACCCACACCGGGCAGGAACAGCGGATCGACGGTGTGCACATGGTTTTCCAGCTCACGCCGGGCACCGAGGCGCCTGCCGAGATGAACTTCCTGTTCCCCGCCCACCGCGCGTTGTGCCTTGCCGAGAACGCCACGCACAACATGCACAACGTGCTCACCCTGCGCGGGGCGCTGGTGCGCGACGCGAGGGTGTGGGCTCGTTATCTGGACGAGGCCATCGACTATTTCGCAGGTGGCTTCGATGTGAGCTTCGCGTCGCACCACTGGCCGACCTGGGGCGCCAGCAACGTGGTCGAGTACCTGAGCACGCAGCGCGACCTTTACGCGTACCTGCACGATCAGACATTGCGCATGCTCAACGAAGGGCTGACCGGGCCGGAGATCGCCGAAGCGCTCCGGCTGCCTCCCTCGCTGGAGAATGCCTGGCACGCCAGGGGCTATTACGGGTCACTCAATCACAACGTCAAGGCCATCTATCAGCGCTACCTCGGCTGGTTCGACGGCAACCCCGCGCACCTGTGGGAGCACCCACCCGCCGAGCAGGCGGCGAGATACGTGGAGTCGATGGGCGGGCTCGAACGGACACTCGCCACCGCGCGGCGGTATGTGGCCGCCGGTGACCTGCGGTTCGCGGCGACCTTGCTGAACCACGTCGTCTTCGCCGAACCGGGCCACAGCGCGGCGAGGGAGGAACTGGCCGGTGTCTACGACCGGCTCGGTACTGGCGCCGAGAACGGCACGTGGCGCAATTTCTACCTCAGCGCCGCGACCGAGCTGCGCGATGGCCCTGGCCGGGCTTCGTTGTCCATGGGCGATCCCGAGATGATGCTGGCGCTGACCGTCGAGCAGCTTCTCGATTCGATCGCGATCCGGATCGACGGCCCCAAGGCGTGGGACGAACATCTCGTCATCGACATCGAGCTGACCGATGAACAGCGGCGTTACCGGATCCTGCTGCGCAACGGCGTGCTCACCCACCGAGGTGCGCCTCTGGACCGGAAAGCCGACGGCGAAGCGGGTTTGACGCTCACGCTCACGAAACCGGGGCTGCTCGGATTGCTCACGAACGGGGACACGTCGGGGGTGGAGCACGACGGTGATCTCGCGCTGGTGGATCGGTTGCGCGCGCTCCTCACCTCTCCTGATCCGGGCTTCGGCATCGTGACGCCGTGAGCAAGGGCTGGAACGGTCCACTGTAGACGCTGTTGGCCTCCGGCACGTGCGACGACGTCGCGGGAGCGGCACCGGCGCGAGATCCGCATTCGGGTCGGCGAGATCCGCACTCGGCGCTTCGCCGGACTGCCGGGTGTGTGTGAAATGTCCGTTCGCACCAGCGGCACCCACCGCCGCACCGGCGGAGTACGCCTGCCCGCATGAGCTGTCCCCGGCGGCCCGCCCCGTGCGAGCCGCGACCGGGCCGAGGTCCGGGGCACCCATTCAACCTCCCTCACGCAACCGGCCCTCACCCGGCCCGCCCTGCCTGGCCGGACAGCACTCTCGGCAGCGAACGGAGCTTGCTTCGGCACCATTTCGGAGCATTCGGGATGACCGCCAATTGGTCTACACTCGTCGCCATGGCGTTCACCGAGAGATCAGAACCCACCCGCACCGCGATCCTCTCGGCAGCCAGGAAGCTGCTCACGGAGCAGGGCTACGACGGCACGACAATCCGCGCGGTCGCCGCCGACGTGGGCATCGATCCCTCCATGGTCATGCGTTACTACGGCAGCAAAGCGGGGCTGTTCAGCGCGGCTGTCGACCTGAAACTGCACCTCGACGAGGTGCCCAAGGTTCCGGCGAACAAGCTCGGTGAACCGCTGGCGCGGCACTTCCTCACCCGCTGGGAAGGCGATCTTTCCGACGAGGCCATCATCCTGCTGCTGCGTTCGGCGGCCACCAACGCCGTCGCCGCCGAGCACATGCGCACGATCTTCGACACCCAGGTGGCCAGGTTCGTCAGACGCCGTATCGGGACCGGCGCCGAAGGCACCCGCAGAGCGGGGCTCGTGAGTTCGCAGTTGCTCGGCCTCGCCCTCACGCGTTATGTCGTCCCGCTTTCGCCGGTCGTCAAGATGAACCTCGACGCCGTCGTGTCCTCGGTTTCCCCCGTGCTGCAGTACTACCTCACCGGCAACCTCGGCTCCGCCGTCAAGCCTCGCCGCAAGGCGGCGACCGGCGGTTAGCCCGGTTCGCCTTTTCGGTAAGGACAATCCTGGTCAACGTCCGTTGGCACACGTCCTGAAGGTCTGCTGGCCTTCTCACCTGCGGTTACTCCCGCTTTCAGGTTCTCCGTCCTTCGCTGTCACACTCGCCCCTGCCGTCTCGTCCATGACGTATCGGCAGTACAAGGGGAAGGAAGGCGAATGGGGAACAGCACGGCAGCACGGATCACCGTCGTCGGTGGAGGCATAGCCGGTCTCGTCGCGGCCATTTCCTGCGCGGAGAACGGCGCCTCGGTCACTCTGCACGAGGCGCATTCGACGCTCGGCGGGCGAGGGCGTGCCACGGCGTCACCGTATGTCGCGCATGAGGGTGCGCACGTGTTCTACGCGGACGGACCACATTGGACGTGGCTTGACCAACGTGGCCTCGTCAGCGATCTCGGCCGCCCGCCTGCCGCCAAAGCCATCAGGATTGGCTTCGTGCACGAGGACCGGCTGCGCAGGGTGCCGCCGCCCGGGTTCATGAAGATGATGTTCCTGAACAGGGGCCGTAGCGCACCGGTGGACGTCGACTTCTTCACCTGGGCCGCGGAGCGTTTCGGTGAGAAGACCGCGCGCGTCGCGGCGAACGCGATCGGCGTGGTGACCTACGACGCGGACACCGGCAGGCTTTCGGCCGCGTTCGTCTGGGAACTGCTGCGCAGGGTGTTCGCCCCGAAACCGCCCGCCGTGCGGTGGGTGATCGGCGGCTGGCAGTCCGTCATGGACAATCTGGCCCGCAGGGCGAAAGAGCTGGACGTGCGCATCGAGCTGGGGTCGAGAATCACCGAGGTGCCAGGCGAACCCACGATCGTGGCCACCGAACTGTCCTCGGCGAGCGCGCTGCTCGGCGACTCGTCGCTGCGCTGGCAAAGCGGGCACTGCGTCATGCTCGATCTCGCCGTGCGGGAGGACAGACGGGACTTCTTCCTCGCGTGGGATCTCGACGGCGGCGGGTTCCACGAGAGCTACTCGATGCAGGATCCGACCGTGGCCCCGGCCGGTGAGTCGCTGTTCCAGCTCGACCTGCCCGTGCGCGAAGGCGAGAGTCATGCGGCGGCGAGGCAGCGGCTCGAAGCGCTGACCGAATTCGTCGTGCCCGGTTGGCGAGAGCGAGTGACCTGGCAGCGTTCGGCTGTCGCGAAGGGAAGGACGGGTGCGCTCGATCTGCCGGGGCAGACCTGGCGGGACCGGCCCGCGATCGCGAGGGGCGGCGACGTTTTCCTCGCCGGGGACATGGTCGCGGCGCCCGGAATGCGTGGCGAGATCTCGATCAACAGCGCGTTGCTCGCCGCCGAAGGCGCGCTCGCGGCGGCGCGGCCCCGCCGCGCCGGCCCTCAGGACAGCACGGCGAGCTGGACGACGTAGACCACCAGCGATGCCGACAAGAGTATCCAGCCACAGTAGATCATCCGCTTGAGCGCGGTCGATCTCGCGAAGGCCATCGGCGAGATCATGTTGGGTCCCGGGAACGGGCCGAACGTGTCGGCCTGGCAGGAGCACAGCAGGACCACGGCCCATGCCGACACCGGCACGCCGAGTGCCGCCGCCGTCGGCCCGAACACCCTGTCGATCACGATCACCTGCGCGGCCGAGGCGCCCGAGATTCCCAGCCAGCCGATCAAGGCCACGACGACGAGGAAACCGAATACTCCCAATGCTTTCAGGTCGTCACCGAAGCGTTCGAGCAACACGTCGTAGGGGCGAAGTTCCTCGACGACGGCCAGCAGTGCGGCCAGCATCCAGAACAGCAGGAACATGTCGACGAGCTTCCCGCAGCCGGTGTAGATCGCCTTGAGTACGTCGTTGACCGGCATCCGGGCCGCGACTCCCGTCGCCACGGCCATCACGATCAGCGCGACGACGGCGAACGAGGTTCCCGCACGCGTGATGACCCCGTAGACGACCAGCACCGAGAAGGTGAGCAGGAACGCGAAGGTACTGTGCCGCGCGGTCTTCGGAAGCTCCTCTGTGGAATCGGTGATCTCGGATTCGTCGTAGAAGTCGTCGTCGGAGACGGGGCGACGCTGGCAGTAGCGGATGACGGCGAACCCGACGGCGAAGCAGACGATGGCCAGTGGGCCGCCCGCGGTCATCACGTATTCGGGGTAGCTGATGCCGGAGTACTCCCTGATGGCGACCATGGATCCGACGAAGGGCGCGACGAACATCCCACAGGCGCCGCCGATGAACATCATCAGCGCGGTGCCGGACTTGGTGAACCGCAACCGGGCCGCGATGGGGATCACGATGGGAGCCGCGATCGCGAACGCGCCGATGAGCGTGCCGAGCGCGATGACGAGCACCGCCGAGGCGATCATGATACTGAGCTGGGCCCTGATGGCGGTGTCGACACCGAACCTGTCGACGATCATGCGGACGAGGTGGGTCGCGCCCTTGGTGCGGGTGAGCACTTCACCGAGGCCTGCGCCCAGCATGATGATCAGTCCGATTTCGACGATCTCGGTGCCGAGGGCGTCACCGAGCATTCCGGCCGCGTCGATCGGATTGATGTGCAGCAACAGGAATCCCGACACCAGTGCCGCGACCGAGGCGAGCATGATGTCGAGTCCGGCGAGCACGAGCACCGCGTAGATGGCGATCGGCGCCAGCCCCCAGAGAGTGGGGCCGTCGACGGTGAAGCCGATCAGCAGGCTCCCGAGAAGCACGACCGCGACGAGTCCGCCCCGTGCCTTGGTCAGCGCCGCGGCCCGGCTCGTGCTTTTCTCGCTGGCAGAGCGCTCCTGCTCGACTTCGGACATCGTGTGTCTCCCTTGGACGCGGTACTGGGCCGCGACGTTAGCCTTAGTGAGTTGCGTAAGCAATACACGTCGCAAGTATTGTTGCATCGTTGTTTCGGGTTGCCGTAGCCTTCGTCGAACGGCACCCGCCGGTTCGCGAAGCCAGAGCACGCGAATCCCGCGAGTCCCGACAGTCATGTGGTCCACGTAGTTCCCGGAGGACGTCACCATGCCCGGCGCGCTCGACCTGCTCATCCGCAATGCCCGCGTCGTCGACGCCGACGGCGACCAAGGGGTGCGCGACGTCGCCATCCGGGACGGCGTGATCGCGGCCGTCGAACCGGAGATCTCCACGCGTGCGCTGCGGGAGATCGACGCGACGGGGCTTACGCTGCTGCCCGGCGTCGTCGACAGTCACGTGCACCTGACCGACCTCGCCGCGGGGAACAAGGTCACCAAGCGTTCGCCGGCGCACGAGCGACTGGCAAGGGCAGGGGTGACGACCGCGGTCGAGTTCTTCGACTTCGGGACGGTTCTCGATCAGTGGCATGCCTCATCGGCCGGGCTGACCATCCTCGGTCTCCAGGGGCTGCCCGCCTACACCGACAGCACGCCGCTCGCGCGCATCACCGACGACGTCGCGAGCGCGCTGCGGGAGGGAGCCATCGGGATCAAGCTGCTCGGCGGGCATTTCCCCAGTAGCCCTGATGCCTCGGCGCGCGCGATCGCCGAGGGGGAACACGCCGGTTGCTACGTGGCCTTCCATGCCGGGACCACCGCCAACGGCAGCAATCTCGACGGCATGCGGGAAGCGCTGCAATTGGCCGATGGCAAGCCGCTGCATCTCGCGCACACCAACGCCTACCTGCGCGGCGCGATTCTGGATCTGGTCGAGGAGAACACCACGGCGCTGCGATGGCTGCGCGAGAACCCGCGGGTGGTCAGCGAGGCACACCTCGCACCGCTCAACCTGTGTGTCGGCGCACTCGAAGGCGACCGGTTCACCGACCACATCGTGGTGAACTGCCTGCGACTCGGTGGGTATCCGCCCGAGCGGAAAGGGCTGCTCGCCGCGTTCGCCGACGGGTTCGCCTACTGCCTGCGCCAGGACGCGGTGGCCGCGACTCCGGTCACCGGCGACGAGGGCAGGGCGGTGTGGGAAGCCGATCCCGACCACACGAGCCTGTGTTTTCCGGTCAACCGCAGGCTTTCCGGCTTCATGCAGAGCAGCGCGCGCACGACGGCCGACGGTACGATCCGCTACGAGGGAGCCGGTGAGTTCGTTGTCGACGCCATCTCTTCCGACGGCGGGTACTGGCGCAATCTGATTCTCGACCAGGGGCTCGCGCTGGTGCAGTTCGGTGCGCTGAGCCTGCCGCAACTGGCGGACAAGACCAGCAGGGCTCCGGCGGCGCTGTTCGGCATTCCCGGCAAGGGGAGTATCGCCGCGGGAGCCGACGCCGACATCGTGGGTGTCGCTT
Source organism: Saccharomonospora sp. NPDC006951 (assembly GCA_040635515.1). Lineage (GTDB taxonomy): Bacteria > Actinomycetota > Actinomycetes > Mycobacteriales > Pseudonocardiaceae > Prauserella_A. The sequence continues at coordinate 47,761 of JBEYHY010000002.1, forward strand.
GTGGACCGAGGGAAGTGCGATTCACGATCGCGGCCGGCGCGGTGATCTTCGATGGCGAGCGGGTCGTCGGCGGCGGCGGGACCGTGCTGACGACGGAGCACGGCGAAGCCGCGCTGCGCGATCGGAACATCCCGCACCGCGTGCTCGACCTGGGGGCGAGCGAGTTCCTGCGCAGGGGCAGGGCGGCGGCGGGCGGAGCCTGACCCCGCGAGTCCCCGTCCAGGACGGCGAGATCCGCGCTCGGGACGGCGAGATCCGCATCCAGGCGCGCGAGTTCCGCGCTCGTGCCCCGGTGCCGGGCAGCGGTACCGTCAATCGCCGAGCAGTTCGCGCGGCCAAGGCAGCAGCGCGTCGGCATGAGTTCGCTGGAAGGCCCGCAGGGTCGGCAGCCCAGGAGGTGGGGGCAGTCGGGACGCGTCGGCCAAGTAACCGGCGTGCCCCGGCAGGTCGGCCCGGTCGATGCGCACGCCTCGCGCTCTGTTCATTGCCGGAGGATGCCAGGATCCCGCGACTCCTTTTCCTGAGACGATTTTTCAGTCTTATGTAGACGGATCGGCCGGAAGGTCCACATCGGAAAGATGGTTCTCGATGCGTGCCCGGAAGGACTTCCGTTCCAGTGCGGATGTCAGGTCGGCGACGACCTGGCTGAGCGAGTAGGGCACTTCGGCTTCGAGTTCGGCGACGGCGGTTTCGGTCGCCAGCCACTCGGCTTCGAGAAACGGGACGAGCCGTTCGGCGCGCTCGGTGAGCACCACGGCGCGGGTGCGGGCGTCGGGTCCAGGCTCCGTGGTGACGAACCCTTCCTTACGCAGCGCGGCGACCGTCTGGCTCATGGCGGAATGGGTGAGTTCCAGCGCCTCGGCCAGTTCGCGGATCGTCATCGGGCCCCGGCGGCTCAGCCGGATGAGCGGCATGGTGAACCGGGGCCGGATGTTCGCGGCCCCGCGTTCGGCGTAGAGCCTGGCGATGTCGTCGTCCATGGCCTTCAGCAGGAGCCGCAGCGGGCGCCAGTGGCTGTACTCGGTGGGGTCGGTGTCTTTCGTGTCGTGCGCGGCGCGAGGCGCGGGCGAGGACGGTCCGGTGCTGCTCACGCCGACACTATAACCGGCTTGTACCAGTGCTGTTATGTTTCAACGCGCGCGGTTCGTGCTGCTCATCGGGGTGCCGAGGAGCCAAGATGGGTGGATGCACATCGCCGCGGAACTGGTGGGGCTGGTCATCGCGGTGCTCGCCGTGACAGCGGTGGCCAAGCGGCTGGACTGGCCCGCGCCGCTGTGTCTCGTGGTCGTCGGCGTCGGCGCGTCCTACGTTCCCGGTGTTCCCGACTACCACCTGCCGCCCGAGGTGGTGCTCGTCGGCCTGCTGCCTCCGCTGCTGTACGCGACGGCGATCAGTTCCTCGCTTGTCGATTTCCGGGTCAATCGCGGGCCCATCGCGCTGTTGTCGATCGGCCTCGTCATCTTCACCGCGCTCGGCGTCGGTGTGCTCGCCTGGCTGGTGATCCCGGGAATCCCGCTCGCGGCCGGTATCGCGCTCGGCGCGGTGATCGCCCCTCCCGACGCCGTCGCGGCCACGGCGGTGGCCAGAAGGGTCGGCATGCCGCGCAAGCTGGTCAGCCTGCTCGAAGGCGAGAGCCTTTTCAACGACGCCGCCGCGCTGGTGGCTCTGCGCACCGCCATCGCGGCCATCGGCGGTTCGGTGACGATCTGGCAGGCAGGCGGCGATTTCCTGCTGGCGGCGGGAGCGGGCGCGCTGGTGGGCCTCGCCGTCGGCTTCGTCGGCGCGCAGGTGCGCGTCCGGCTGGCCGACCCGGTCGCCGACACCGCGTTCTCGTTCATCCTGCCGTTCGTGGCCTACGTTCCCGCCGAGGCTATTCATGGCTCAGGAGTGCTCGCCGTGGTCATCACCGGGCTGCTCATCGGGCACAACGCGCCGCGCAAACTCACCGGTTCGTCCCGGCTGGCGACGAGGCTGAACTGGCAGACCGTCCAGTTCCTGCTGGAGAACATCGTCTTCCTGCTCATCGGTCTCCAGTTGCGGGGGATTCTGACGGAGGTGGCGCGCAGCGACCTTTCCGCGGGCACGCTGGCCTTCGTCTGTGCCGTGGTGCTGGCCGCGACCATCCTGTTGCGCTTCGCCTGGATGTTCGCCATCGGCGCGGGGCGCAGGGTGTTCGGGCGGAAGGCCTGGCCATGGCGCTACACCGTGGTGTTGTCGTGGGCGGGGATGCGCGGGGTGGTGACACTGGCTGCCGCGTTCGTGCTGCCTGCCGATACCCCCGAACGCGCGGTGCTGGTGTTCGCCGCGTTCGTTGTCGTGGCGGGCACCCTGCTGGTGCAGGGCCTCACCCTGCCCTCGCTGGTGCGCGCGCTGCGCCTGCCCCGACCCGATCCGGCAGAGGACTCCCTGCAGGAGGCCGCGTTACTCGACGACATGGCCCGTGCGGGTTACGAACGACTGGACCAGGTGCGGCGTCCGGGGGACCCTGAATACGTGATCGAGCGGCTGCGCGATCGCGTGCGCCACCGTTCGAACGCCGCGTGGGAGCAACTCGGTACGCAAGGTGGGGCGGGGGAGACGCCCAGTGAGATCTACCGGCGGCTGCGGCTGGAGATGCTGGCGGCCGAACGAGAGCGTTTCCTGGAATCCAGGGACGCACGACGAGCCGACGACGTGGTGCTGCGCCGCGTGCTGAGCCGGCTGGACATCGAGGAATCCATGCTCGACCGCACCCGTGACGACGACAACGAAACCGGCCGTGAGCTGCACACCCCCGCCGCGACGGCGGGCAATTGCGAGCACTTGAACACCGATTACGGCGACGTGCGGCCGTCGTCGGCCGATTCCTGCCTCGACTGCCTCGCCGAAGGCACGACGTGGGTACACCTGCGGATGTGCGTGGTGTGCGGGCACGTCGGTTGCTGCGACTCCTCACCTCGCAAGCACGCGAGCGCGCATTTCCGGCAAGGTGGCCATCCCGTGATGCGCAGTTTCGAGCCGGGGGAGACGTGGCGCTGGTGCTTCGTCGACAAAAAGCTCGGCTGAGAAACTACTGCGCTGCCGCGGCGGCTTCCTCGTAGTCGAGGCGTTCCAGTTCCCTGCGCACCGTTTCGTCGTCGAGCTGACCGGTGCGCTGTGCCCTGGCGAGCGCTTCCCGCTGCGCGGCGAGTATCGCCCTGCGCACGGCGACCATGGTCTCGCGCGCGCCGAGCATGCGCGCCGCATCGCGATCGGCGTCGGCGTCGCGGTCGTCGGCGGCCCGGTGCGCCCCGATCGCAGCGGCCAGCCTGCGATCCAGCTTGGCGAGCACGGCGGGGTCGGCGCCTTCGGGCGGGTCGCTTTCGATGCTGCGCAGCCGCTGCTCGGCTGCCGTTCGCTCGATCATGCGGGCGGTGCGGGTCGCCTCGGCTTCCTCCTCCTGTTCCCGGGGAGCCGATATCCGCAGCGCGCGGATCAGCGGCGGCAGCGTCGGGCCCTGGATCAGCAGGGTGCCCACCGCGACGACGAAGGCGAGCGCGACGATGACCTCCCTGCCGGGGAACGCGTCCCCCGAGGCGGTGATCGCGGGAACACCGGCCGCCGCGGCCATCGTCACCACCCCGCGCATTCCCGACCAGGAGATCACCGTCATGTAGCGCCACGAGGTTCTCGGTCTGGCCACGCCCTGCCTGCGTCTGTCGAGCCAGCCGCGGAGCAGGCGGTTCTGGCCGAAGGCGAGGAAGACCCACACCGGCCGGATCAGCAGCACCGTGCCGAGCACGGCGAGCGCGGACAGGGTGAAGACCTGCCAGGAGATCTCCCCCGCGAGGTCGGCGAACACGAACTTGCATTGCAGACCCATGTAGGCGAAGACGAACGCCTCAAGCAGGGCATCGAGGCTCGCCCACACCTGGCGGGCCTGCAACCGCGTTCCGAACCCTGCCTGCGTGTCCCGGTGACCGAGGGTGAATCCCGCGATGACGACGGCGAGCACGCCCGAGGCGTGTACTTCTTCGGCCAGCAGGTAGGCGGCGAAGGGCACGAGCAGCCCGAGCGCGGTTTCCAGGCCGCTGTCCCTGAGCCGTTGCCGCAGCCAGTGCACGAGCACGCCGAGCGCGTACCCGATGAGCGAGCCGACGGCGGCGGCGTAGCCGAACAGCAGCAGCGGATTGTCGTCGAACAGCGCGTGGTTGCCGGTCACCGCGGCGACGGTGAGCGTGTAGATGGTGAGCGCGGCCGCGTCGTTGACGAGGCTCTCGCCGGTCAGGATCGCCATGAGCCGCTTGGGAAGGCCGAGCCTGCGGCCGACGGCCAGCGCAGCCACGGCGTCCGGCGGGGCGACCACGGCGCCGAGCACCAGCGCGGGAGCCAGGGCGAGTCCCGGAACCACCCACCACGCGACGAGTCCGGTGGCCAGCGTCGACACCACGACGAGACCGACCCCGAGCGTGAGGATGGGTTTGAGGTTCCTCGCGAAGCTCACCACGGAGAGATTCAGTGCGGCCGAGTACAGCAGCGGCGGCAGCACGACACCGAGGATCAGGTCGGCGGGCAACGCGAACCGGGGCAGGTCCGGAATGAACGAGATCGCCGAGGCGAGCACCACGACCACCAGCGACGGTTGCAGTCCGCGGCGGTTGGCGATCGCGGTGACCGTGATCGCGCAGACGACGACGAGTAGCAGTTGCATCCGATTCACCTCGGGTCTTCGGTGGCCGTGGCCAGGTGAAATCCGGGCGGGACACGATAACGGGCGCGGGGCCGCCCTCGCGTTCGTTGCCACCACCGTGGGCGCGTCAGCGTGGCCGGAGCGTTCAGCGGGAGTGGGTATGCTCGCCCTGCGGGGAGCCGCCGCGACGGCGGAGCGTCCACTGTGGATTCCCCGCATCGTCGAGGAAAGGCAGGCACGCGGATGACCATCGGTGACATCGAGCTGCGCACGCTGTCCGGCGAGCCGGCCACGCTCGGCGGGCTTGGCAAGCGGGTGCTGCTTGTCGTCAACGTCGCGTCGAAGTGCGGGCTGACGCCGCAGTACGAGGGACTGGAGCGATTGCAGCGGCGCTTCGCGGACCGGGGTTTCTCGGTGGCCGGGTTCCCGTGCAACCAGTTCGCGGGGCAGGAACCGGGTTCGGCCGAGGAGATCGCGCAGTTCTGCTCGGCGACCTACGGGGTCAGTTTTCCCGTTTTCGAGAAGGTCGACGTCAACGGCGAGGGGCGGCACCCGGTGTTCGCGGAGTTGACCGGGCATCCCGACGCCGATGGTGAGGCAGGCGATGTGCGGTGGAACTTCGAGAAGTTCCTCGTCGGAGGTGACGGCGCGGTGCTCGCGCGCTTCCGGCCGGCGACCGAGCCGGAATCGGCGGAGGTCGTCGCGGCCATCGAGGCCGCGCTGGCCTGATCTCACGTCATTGCCGAGGGCCGGTGCCGGATGGCTCCGGCCCTCGCCGGTTTTCGAGGCAGTTTGTGCAAGCTTGCAGTTTCTGCAATCATCGATGGCGTGGGAACAGCAGGCTCGCCCGGTCTTCGCGAGCGCAAGAAGCACCAGACCCGTCACGACCTGCGTCGTGCGGCCCTTCATCTGGTCCTGGCCAATGGGCTCGAACACGTCACCGTCGACGAGATCTGCGTGAGGGCCGGCTACGCGCAGAGAACGTTCTTCAACCATTTCCCCACGAAGGAAGCCGCGCTCATCATCGAGGTCGGCGAGGGGATCGACTCGGTGGTCGCGGCCCTGCCGGCTCGGATCGAGCCGGCCGACCTCGCGGGTGCCGTGCTCGGGGTGCTGCTCGAGGCCGGTGAGGAGAGGCCGGTCGAACTCGCCGACGTCGCCGCTCACCACCAGCTCATGGAGCGCTATCCGGAACTCATCCCGCAGCAGTTGCGGGCGTTCGAGAAGGCCGAGTGCGAGCTGGCCCGGCAACTCCAGCACCGTTGCGGTGCCGAGTCGCCGTGGCCGCAGGCCGAGGTCGCCGCGGCCATGGTCACCGCGCTGATGCGGGTCGCTTTCCAGCGCTGGATCCTCGCCGAGGGCGAGCATCCCTTCCACGAATACCTGCGGACGGCGGTCGAGAACGCGGGCCACCTCGTCGCGGCGGCGGTACCGCGCGCCGCCCACGCTCAGCGCTGAGCGTCACCGAATCCGCCGCGCTCCGGCGCGGCCCCACCATCAACGGAGAGATCGTTGTCCACAGCCGTGCCAGCCGGTTCCGCCTTCACGAAGAGACAGATCGGCGCCATCTTCACCTCGCTCATGCTCGCGATGCTCATGGCCTCGCTCGACCAGACGATCGTGTCGACGGCGATGCCGACGATCGTCGGTGAGCTGCAAGGAATCGAGCATCAGGCGTGGATGATCACCGCCTACCTGCTCGCCGTGACGGTCGGAATGCCGTTGTACGGCAAACTCGGCGACCTCATCGGCCGCAAGAACCTGTTCGTGTCCGCCATCGCCATCTTCCTCGTCGGCTCGCTGCTGTGCGCGCTGGCGGGCAGCATGACGATGCTGATCTTCGCCAGAGGCGTGCAGGGGCTCGGCGGCGGCGGGCTGATGATCCTGGCGCAGGCGATCATCGCCGACGTCGTGCCCGCCCGCGAGCGCGGCAAGTACATGGGCCTGTTCGGCGCCGTGTTCGGACTGTCGTCGGTCGGCGGCCCGCTGCTTGGCGGTTTCTTCACCGATCACCTCGACTGGCGCTGGTGTTTCTGGGTCAACCTCCCGCTGGGTGCCATCGCGCTCATCGTCGCCATCGTGACCCTGAAGCTGCCGAAGTCCGACGCGGGCAAGCCGAGGATCGACTACGTCGGCTCGGTGTTCATGGCCATCGCGGTGACCTGCCTCATTCTCGTGACGAGCTGGGGCGGCAAGGACTACGCGTGGACCTCGCCGGTGATCCTGTGGCTCAGCGTCGCGTTCGTGGTCTCGGCCGTGCTGTTCGTCTACGTCGAGAACAAGGTGGCCGAGCCCATCGTCCCGCTGCGGCTGTTCAAGGATTCCGTCTTCGCCCTGTCCACGGTGGCCAGTGTCATCGTCGGTTTCGCGATGCTCGGCGCCGCGGCCTTCCTCCCGACCTTCCTGCAGATGGTCAGCGGCGAGAACGCCACGAACTCGGGGCTGCTGATGCTGCCGATGATGGGCGGTCTGCTGATCACGACGATCGTGTCGGGCCAGCTCATCACCAAGACCGGCAAGTACAAGATCTATCCGATCGCGGGCAGTGCGATCGCCTTCGCCGGAATGTTGTTGCTCGCCACCATGAACGCCGAGACGCCGGTGTGGCAGTCGGGCCTGTACATGTTCGTGCTCGGCGCGGGCATCGGCTCGATGATGCAGGTCTTCGTGCTGGTCGTGCAGAACGCCGTGCCGCCGAAGGATGTCGGTACCGCGACCTCGACCAACAACTTCTTCCGCGAGATCGGAGCTTCGATCGGCACCGCGGTGTTCGGATCGATCTTCGTGGCGAGGCTGACCGAGCGGCTCGGCGACATGCCGCCGGAACTGCAGGCGGGCGCGGGACAACTGGGAGAAATCGATCCGAACGCGATCACCCCGCAGTTCGTGCACAGTCTTCCCGATGGGTTGCGGAACTTCTTCGTCGACTCCTACGCCGACTCGCTGACCCCGACGTTCCTGTATCTCGCTCCGTTGTTCCTTGCGTCGCTGGTGATCTGCCTGTTCATCAAGGAACGTCCACTCGCGACGGAGACGGGCGGCCAGGCCGGTCCGGCTAGCGACGAGAAAGCCGAAGAAGTTCCCGTCCGGACATGAGCAACAGGTAACTTCCCAGTACCGTCCCGAGAACGCGCTCGTCGAGGGCGAGTGAGAGGAACGCGCCCGCGACGGCACCGATGGCGGCGCCACCGCCGACCCGTAGCCCTACCGGCACGGAGGCGGTGCGCTGCCGAAGGTGTGCCAGCGCGCCCGCCACCGAGTTGGGCAGCATCACCACGAGCGAGGTGCCCACCGCGGTGTGCAGGTCGACGCCGAAGAGCAGGACCAGAGCCGGGACGGTGAGCATGCCGCCCCCGAGGCCCATCGCCGACGACCACGCCCCGACGAGCATGCCGAGCGCGACGGTGAACGGGATGACGACGGCCGGGTTGTCGCGAAGCCCGTCGGGAAGTATGGCGGAGCCGGAGGCGAGCCCGATACCGAGAGCGTCGAGCAGCAGTTTGCCGCCCGAGGTGAGCAGCACGGCCGCGAAAAGGATGCGCAACGCCCTTTCCGGAACGCGCAGCACGAGCCTCGCCCCGAACACCGCGCCCGCGATTCCTCCTGCCATCAAGGGGATTCCGGTGCCGAGATCGACGGCACCGCCTCGCGCCGCGTAGACGATCGCACCCACGGCGGCGACCGAGATGTTGGCGATGGTCGACGTGCCGTGAATGGTGACCCGGTCCAGTGAGGTCAGCCGGTCGAGCGCGGGCACGGTCACCGAACCGGTGCCCCCGCCGAGCAGCGCCCCCATGACACCGCCTGTCACGCCGACACCGGCCAGGGTGGCGTTCTCGCCGGGCCTCACCGGTCGGCCAATTCGTCGTGCCGCGGTTTCGTGCGTGCCCAGTACGTCGCCAGGAGCGCGCCGGACACGTTGTGCCACACGGAGAACAGCGCGGCGGGCAGCGCGGCCAGCGGCGCGAAGTGCGCGGTGGCGAGGCTCGCGGCGAGCCCGGAGTTCTGCATGCCGACCTCGATGCTGACGGCTCGCCTCGCGCGCACGTCGACGCGGAAGGCCGCTGCCGCCGCGTAGCCGAGCAGCAGGCCCGCTCCGTTGTGCAGGATGACGGCGAGCACCAGTACGGCGCCGCTCGTGGTGACGGCGTCGGCGTTGGCCCCGATGACCCCGAACACCACGGCCATGATGCCGGCGACCGACACGAGCGGCAGGTAGGGGAGCACGCGTTCCACGAACCGGCTCGCGAGTGCGCGGACGAGCAGGCCCGCCACGACGGGGACCAGCACGACCTGCACGATCGAGAGGAAAAGGTCGCCGAACCCGACGGGGAGCCCGGAGCCGGCCAGCCACAACACGAGCAACGGGGTCAGTACGGGGGCGAGCAGGGTCGCGATCGAGGTCAGCGTCACCGAGAGAGCGACGTCGCCTCTGCCGAGGTAGACGATGACGTTGGAGGCCGTCCCGCCGGGAGCCGAGCCGACCAGCACCATGCCGATCAGCAGCGTTCCGGAAAGCCCGAGCAGCCAGCTGATGCCCCACGCGGTCAGCGGCATGATCAGGAACTGGGCGGCGAGACCGAGCAGAACGAGGTGCGGCCTGCGCAGGACGAGCGCGAAGTCGGCCGCCCGCAGGGTCAAGCCCATACCGAACATGATGATGCCGAGCAGGACCGGAACGTAGTCGGTCACCACCGCGGCCTGGTCGGGCACGAGCAGTGCGGCGGCACCCGCGATGAGGACGAGCAGGGCGAACCAGCGGCCCGCGAAGTCGGCGGTCGTCCTGAGTACGCCGTGGCTCTGCGGCATGGTCTCCCCCGGAAAGTCGGTGTTGATCAGCGGGCGGGACCACCTTAAGCCCTTCGAGGCGGATGACGCTCATGTCCACAAAGGACTTCCCAGGTGCGAGCCGGTGAGCGGGCCGCGTCTCGGTCACCGAGGTCATCGGCGTGCGCCGCCGAGAATTAATCGGAAAACCGGGGTTCGGCGCCGGTGTGAGCGGCTAATGTTGCCTTCGCCCGGCAGATCCGGTCAGGGAAGGTGGCGTGCTTTTGTGACTGTCCGACAAGCCTGGGACGAGTACCGGTGAGTACCGCCATCCGGACGCCAGCCTCTTCGGTTTCCCCGCGGCCTCGGCGCCGCGCGGGCCGCGCGCGCGAACTCGGCACCCTCGCCGGAACCACACCCGGCGTGCTGACGCTGCTGATCATCGGTCTCGTACTGGCTGCCGTCGTCGCCGGTCTCGGCACCGCGCTGAGCGTGCAGCGCAGGGCGCAGGCACTCGACGAACTGGCGACGAGCAGCGGACCGCTGAGCGCGGCCGCGCAGCAGATCTACCGTTCCCTCTCCTCCGCCGACGCCACCGCGACCAGCGCGTTCCTCTCCGGGGGAAGGGAACCGAGCGAGCTGCGCGAAAGCTACCTCACCGACATCGCGGCCGCGCAGTCCGCGCTCGCCGTCGCCGTCGCGGCCCGCGAACCCGCCGACGTCACCGCGCCGGACAGCCCGCTCGCCACGCTCTCCGGCCAGATCTCGGTCTACACCGGCCTTGTCGACACCGCGAGGGCCGTCAACCAGCAGGGCCTCCCGCTCGGAGCCGCCTACCAGCGCGAGGCCTCGTACCTGATGCGCTCGCAATTGCTGCCCGCCGCGGAAGCGCTCTATCGTGCGGAGACCGGCAATGTGGGTGCTGGACAGGACAGGGCATCGGGCTTCCCGTTCCTGGAGCTCGCGTTCGGCGTGCTCGCGCTGGCCGCACTCGTCGCCGCTCAGCTCTACCTGCGGCGGCGCACAAGGCGGGTGTTCAACCTGGGGTTGCTGGCCGCGACGCTCGCCGCGCTCGTGTCGCTGGTGTGGGTCCTGGTGGCGAGCACGGCTGCCTCCGCCGACGTCGGGCGGAGCAGGGACAACGGTTCCACCCAGTCCGATGTGCTCGCCCGCGCCCGCATCGCGGCGCTCACCGCGCGGGCCGACGAGACGCTGACACTCGTCGCCAGGGGCAGCGGCGACGACTTCGAAAAGCACTACCAGGACACGAGCGGGCACCTGGGCGGAGCCGAGGGCGGGTTGCTCGCCGAGGCCCGCGCGCTCGCCACCACCTCCGAGGTCCGCGAGCACGTGGACGAGGCGATCGCGCAACGGCGGAACTGGTCGGCCGCGCACGAGGACATCAGGCAAGCCGACAGCGGGGGCGATTATCGCGCCGCGGTGGACATCACCATCGGCTCCGGCGAGGCGGCGACCTCCTTCGCGGCCGTCGACTCGGCGCTCGCCGCCGCCATCGACAACACGACGGCGAGTTTCGACGACGAGATCGGGCAGGCGAGGAACGCGCTCACCGGAGCCGTGGCGGCAGTGGTGGTGCTGGCCGTGATCATGGCGGCGAGCGCGGTCCTCGGGCTGTGGCAGCGGCTGAAGGAGTACCGATGAGAACCCTGTTCGGCAAGGCGGGCGTCGCCGCACTCGGTCTCGTGGTGACCCTGCTGGCCGCGGGATGCGGTGCGGACGACACGGCCGTTCCCCCGGCGCGCCCCGCCGCGGCGGCACTCCCGCAACCCGAGGGGGCGGGTGTCGTCACCGAGGTACCGGAGGCGGATTCCCAGCCCGATTGCGGCGATCCGACCGCGAGCCTGCGCCCGAGGCGCGGGGTGCCTTCGCCCGGGCGCTTCGCGAGCGGCTCGACCATGGCCCGCATCGTCGCCGACGGCAAGCTGATCGTCGGCGTCGACCAGAACACCTACCGCTTCGGGTTCCGCGATCCGCTCACCGGCGACATCGAGGGCTTCGACATCGACATGGCCCGCGCCATCGCCGAGGCGTTGTTCGGCGACCGCGATCGGGTCCAGCTCAAGGTGCTCACCTCGGAACAGCGCATCCCGGCGCTGCGCGACGGCGACGTCGACATCGTGATCCGCACCATGACCATCAACTGCGAGCGGCTGGCCGATGTCGACTTCTCCACCGTCTACTACCAGGCGGGGCAACGGGTCCTGGTGAAGAGCAACTCCGGCTACACCGGCATGGACTCCCTCGGTGGCAAGAAGGTGTGCGCCACCGAGGGATCGACGTCACTGCGCAACATCGCGGAGTCGCCGGCGGGCCCGGTTCCCGTTCAGGTCGCCGACTGGACCGACTGCCTGGTGATGCTGCAACAGAATCAGGTCGAGGCGATCTCCACCGACGACACGATCCTGGCCGGTCTCACCGCGCAGGATCCGTTCACCACGGTCGTCGGCGAACCGCTGCACGCCGAGCCCTACGGCATCGCCTTCCCCAAGGGACACGAGGATTTCGTCAGGTTCGTCAACGGCGTTCTCGACCGGATGCGCTCGGACGGCACGTGGAAGGCGCTCTACGACAAATGGGTTGCCGCCCTGCTTGGTCCCGCACCGCAACCGCCTTCCGCACGGTACCGGGACTGACCGGATGACCCGCGAACCGCTGACCAGGGACGAGATCGACGACGCGTTGCGGAGGCACCGCGACGACGGTGACCGCATCGCGGAGTCGCTCGTGGCGATGGACGGCCATCCAGGGCACCGGCTGCTGCGCAACGCCGCGCTGTCAGGGGACAGTGCGGCGCGCTGGGCCTCGGCGAGCGCGGACATGGCCGCGCTGTGGGAACAGTTCGCCAGTTTCCGGGCACTGCTGGAGAAAGCGGACGAGATCCGCGCCCGCCGCGCGCGGCCGGGGGAGGCCGAGATCGCCGAGCTGAGCACGCTGCTGTCCGAGCCGGTCATCGAGCTCGATCCGCGGCACGTTCCGATCGAACGCAGGAGCCTGACCGGCCCCTCCGTCGTCACCGAGCGGATCACGCTGGCCACGCTCGTCGAGCGGATGAAGGCGACCTTCGGCACCGTGACCGAGGTGCTTGCCGCGGCGGACGCGGCCTGGACGGCCGCGACGACGAGGCTTGACGCGCTCGACCGGCAGCTCGCCGGGGTCGAGGCGGCAGCGGCGGCGGTCGCCGCCGAGGAAAGCGGTGTCACGGCGCGGATCCGTTCGGTGCGTGGCGATCTCGCGAAGGCACGCACCCGCCTGCTGACCGATCTGCTCGTCCCCTCGGCCGAGGATCCGCTGCCCGCGCTGAGCGACGAACTCACCGCCCTGCGCGGGCAGGTGGACGATCTCGCAGCGACCCGCGATTCGTTCGACGACCGGCTCGCGGCGCTGGACGCGTTGCTCGGGGACATCGAAGCGGTCGAGGCCACCGCCCGCGGCACTCACGCGGCGGTCGCGCGGAAGATCGCCTCGCCGGGCATCGCGCCGCCCGCCGGACCGGCGACACCGGCGCTGCGCGCCCGTGGCCTCGAACTGGAACGGCAGGCGGCGACAGGCGATTGGGGCAAGCTCGGCGACCGGCTCACCGCGCTCGAAAGCGACGCGGCTGCGGCGCTGGGTGCCGCCCGATCCTCGGTCACCGCCGCCACCGGTCTGCTCGACCGCAGAGCGGAACTGCGGGGGAGACTGGAGGCCTATCGGGCCAAGGCCGCGCGACTCGGTCACGCGGAAGACCTTGACCTCACGGCGTTGCATGATGAGGCACACACGCTGCTGTTCACCGCGCCGTGTGAACTCGCGGCGGCGACCCGCGCGCTCAACCGGTATCAGCAGGCGATCCGGCGGCGCGGCTTTCCCGGTGCGGCCGAGGAGGGATCCGCATGACCGTTTGCCATCGGCAGGGCTGTTCCGGCGAGATCGACGAGGACGGCTTCTGCGACACGTGCGGTCTTGAGGCACCCCCGGCCGCCGCGAGCGGTACGAGCAGCGCGCGCACCGGCAGTACCGGTACTGCCGGTACCGGGTGGACGGTGCCCTCGGCCGCGACAGGGAGCGGATCACGCGGGAGCAGTGGCCGGTCCTCGTCGAGAGGCCTGCTCGGCGCGGGACTCGTCGAGGTGCCCAGGGTCGCCTACCGCGACCCGAAGGAGGCCGTGCTCGCCGGCCCCGAGGTGCCGGAGGCCAAGCGATTCTGCAGCAGCTGCGGGGCAAAGGTCGGCAGAAGCCGTGGCGAATCACCGGGCAGGGTCGAGGGGTTCTGCGGTAGGTGCGGGCACCGGTTCTCCTTCACGCCCAAACTCGGTCCCGGCGATCTGTTGCACGGCCAGTACGAGGTTCTGGGCTGCCTCGCCCACGGCGGGCTCGGCTGGATCTACCTCGCGCTCGACCACGCCGTCGCGGGAAGATGGGTCGTGCTCAAGGGCCTGCTGGACACCGGCGACGCCGATGCCATGGCCGCCGCGGTCGCGGAGCGGCGATTCCTCGCCGAGGTCGAGCACCCGAACATCGTCAAGATCCACAACTTCGTGCGGCACGACGACGCCGACAGCGGCACGGTCGGCTACATCGTCATGGAGTACGTCGGCGGCAGGTCGCTCAAGGAACTGATGAAGGATCTGCGGTCGGTGGAGGGGCCTTCGGCCTGCCTCCCGCTGGAGCAGGCGATCGCCTACGCGCTGGAGATGCTTCCCGCGCTGGGCTATCTGCATGCGGGCGGCCTGCTGTTCTGCGACTTCAAGCCGGACAACGTCATCCAGACCGAGGAGCAGCTCAAGCTCATCGACCTCGGAGCCGTGCGCAGGAGCGACGACTACGACAGCCCGATCTACGGCACGATCGGCTACCAGGCACCGGAGATCGCCTCGGCGGGTCCTTCACCGGCCTCCGACCTCTACACCGTCGGCCGCGCGCTGGCCGTGCTCACCTTCCCTTTCGATTTCCAGCACGCCAACAGGGAATCGCTGCCTGCGCAGTCCGATGTGGATCTGCTGGCCGAATTCGACTCCTACAACCGGCTGCTGCTTCGGGCCACCGCGGCGAAACCGGAGGAGCGGTTCGGCTCGGCCGAGGAGATGCGTGAACAGCTCACCGGGGTGCTGCGCGAAGTACTGGCCACGAGGGACGGTGCTGCCCGGCCCTCCGCCTCGGTGGAATTCACCCCGGAACGCAAGACCTTCGGGGTGCGGGCGGAGCTGGCTGACCCCGAGGGTGAGCCGCCCTTCGAACCGGCCGAGCTTCCCGGAGTGCTTCCCGTGCCGAGGGTCGACGGCTCCGATCCCGCCGCCTTCCTCGCGACCGTGACGCAGGACGAACCGGAAGAATCCATTGTGGAACTGCGGACCGCGCCGCAACTCACCGACGAGGTACGGCTCAGGATAGCCAGAGCCCACATCGAACTCGGCGAGCTCGATACCGCGGAAGAAGAGCTGGAACGATTGTCCACCGGAGCCGGACGGTGGAGCATCGCGTGGCATCGCGGGCTCATCGCGCTGGCACGAGGCAAACCGCAACGCGCGTTCGAGGCGTTCGACACCGTCTACTCCGCCGTGCCGGGCGAGGCGGCGCCCAAACTGGCGATGGCCGCCTGCGCCGAGCTGATGGGCGACCCCGGCACGGCAGACAAGTACTACCGGGTCGTGTGGCGCACCGACCGCTCCTACCTCAGCGCGGCCTTCGGGCTGGCCAGAGTCCTGCTGGCACAGGGAAAACGCGAGGAAAGCCTCGACGTTCTCAACTCGGCGCCACCGACGTCGAGCCACTACGTCGCGGCGCGGCTGGCCGCCATCAGGGTCGCCCTCGGTGCCGCCGAGAGCGAACTCACCGAACAGGACCTGCGCGGCGCCGCCGACCAGCTCGCCGCGCTGGACCTCGACGCCGCGCGGCAGGCGGACTACGCGGCGGAGATCCTGAGGGCCGCGTTCCAGTGGCTCGGCACCCGGTCCGCGGGGGCGGGCGGTGGCACACTGCTGGGCAACCCGCTGACCGAACACGGCGTGCGGGCGGGGCTCGAACACAGCTACCGGACGATGGCGAAATACGCGCGCGGCACGCTCGACCGTATCGCGCTCGTCGACCGTGCCAACCAGATCAGGCCGAGGACGTGGCTCTAGATGACCGACGAAGCAGCAGGCAGCACCCAGCAGGCCGTCGCCTGCCCGCATTGCGCGGAACCGGTGGGCGCCGCCGACCGGTTCTGCGAAGGCTGCGGGGGCAGCCTGCTCGTGTGCCGCACCCCGCTCGGCGGGCCGCAAGGCCGGGTCGCCTCGGGCGACTGCGTGGCATGTGGCGGTACCCAGCTCGATCCCGACGGGTTCTGTGCCGAGTGCGGAAGGGCGCAGCCGTCGGGACGAGACCGCATGGAATACGACCTCGGGTTCGTCGCGGGGGTCAGTGACAGGGGCAAGCGCAGGAGCCGCAACGAGGATTCGATGGCCTTCGCCGTCGTGAACTCGCCCGATCACGGAGAGGCGGTCGTCGCCGTCGTCTGCGACGGGGTGGCCACCTCCGAGCGGGCGGACAGCGCGTCACAGGCCGCCGTCGACGCCGCGCTGGCGGCCCTGGTCGAGGGAGTGCTCGACCGCATCGGGGACGAACCGGCGACCTCGGCCGGCGTTGCCGCGGCGAGCGAGGCCGTCGCCGCGCTCGCGCGACCGGAGGCGCCGGGCATCGCGCCGTCCTGTACCTATGTGTCCGCGGTCGTCACCGGCGAGCGCGTGACCGTCGGCTGGGTCGGTGACAGCAGGGCCTACTGGCTCGGCAGCCCCTCCAGTTCACTGACCGCCGACGACACCGTCGCGGCCGAGCTGATGGCGGAGGGCATGAGCGAGGTGGATGCGCTCTCGGTGCCGCAGGCACACGCGCTGTCCCGCTGGATCGGCGCCGACGCCGCGACGGCCGCGCCGGGAATCGCCACCATCGAACCGGGGGAACCCGGATACCTGCTGTTGTGCAGTGACGGTCTGTGGAACTACGTGCCGGAAGCGGGAACGCTGCACGACCTCGTGCGCACGGCGGTGTCATCCGTGTCATCCGGCTCGGCTGTGCCGGTCTTCGAGCCCGGGGCCGGAGAACGGAAGGCCGGGACGGCACCGATGACCGCGGCCGTTGAGCTGACGCGGCTCGCCATCGAACTCGGCGGCAACGACAACATCACCGTTGTCGTCGTCCCCTTCCCGCTCGCCGGTGACCTCGCGAAGGAGCATGGAAGATGAGTGACAGCAACGATTTCTCGGTCGAGATCTATCAGAACGAATACCTCGCCCGGGGCGCGACCGAGGTCAACGCGGTCGTCACCGTCACGTCCAGCGGCACGGCCGTCCCGGCAACGGGCAAGTACGCCGAGGTGATCATCGTGGACACCTCCGGCTCCATGCATCATCCGCCGACCAAGCTGTCGGCGGCCAAACAGGCCACCACGGCCGCCATCGACACCCTGCGGGACGGAGTCGATTTCGCGATCGTCGCCGGAACGGACAGGGCGCGTCTCGTCTATCCCGCCCAGGGGCTCGTCCCCGCCGACGCGCGCACGCGAGCGGAAGCCAGGAACGCAGTGTCGGCCTTGCGGGCGGGCGGCGGGACGGCCATCGGCTCGTGGCTGCGGCTCGCCGACACGCTGTTCGCCGGACACCCCGGAAGTATCCGGCATGCCATCCTGCTCACCGACGGGCAGAACATGCACGAGAAACCCAGCCAGCTCGCACGGGCCGTCGAGAGCGTCACGGGACACTTCGTGTGTGACTGCAGGGGTGTCGGCGACGAGTGGAAGGTCGAGGAACTGCGCACGGTCGCGGAGGCATTGCTCGGCACCGTGGACATCGCGCCGGAACCCGAAGAGCTCGAAGCCGACTTCCGGGCGATGGCGGCATCGGCGATGGGCAAGGCGGTGTCCGATGTCGCCCTTCGCGTGTGGACACCGCAGGACGCTCGTGTCAGATTTGTGAAGCAGGTCGAGCCGGTGCTGACCGACCTGACGGCGCGGCGAAAGGACTCCGCGCCACGCAGCGGCGACTATCCCACGGGTTCGTGGGGGCGGGAGACCAGGGATTACCACGTGTGCGTCGAGGTGCCCGCCGCGGGAACGGGCGAGAAGATGCTCGCCGCGAGAATCAGCGTGGTGGCACCCGGTGCGAGCGCCGAGGAGGACACGGTGCTGGCCAAGGGAAACGTGCTCGCGGTGTGGACCGACGACACGGCGTTGTCGACCAGGATCAACCGCGAGGTGGCCCACTACACGGGGCAGGCCGAACTGGCCGACGCGATCCAGGAAGGGCTTGAGGCTCGCAAGGCGGGCGATGTCGAGACCGCGACCTCCCGGCTCGGCAGGGCGGTGGCGCTGGCGACGGAGTCGGGGCACACGGTCACGGCCAAGCTGCTCGCGAAGGTCGTCGACATCGACGACCCGGTCACCGGCACCGTCCGGCTCAAGCGCGCCGTGTCCACTGTGGATGAGATGACCTTGGATACGCGGTCGAGCAAGACGATGCGAGTACGCAAGCAGCAGAGCACCGAGAGCTGAGGAAGCCAGGATGGCGACCTGTCCAGCGGGACACGCTTCCGCCGACGACGAGTTCTGCGACGTGTGCGGAAGGGCCATGGACGGCCCCGCGCCGACCGCCGCGCCGCCGGCGAGCGAGCCGGAGGCGGTCGCGGTGCCGGAGGGCGAGGGGACCTGCGTCGTGTGCGGCTCCGCGCTTCCAGGGCGGTTCTGCGAGGAGTGCGGCCATGACTCGCTGGCCGCGGCGCCGGACACCGCCGGTGCGAGCGGCTCCGGTGGTCCGGGCGGAGCCGCGCGTGCCGCTGCTGATGTCCCCGCTGCCGCCACCCGGTGGGCGCTGATCGTCCGCGCCGACCGGCGGCAGTTCGATGCCGTCGTCGCCGCGAGTGGCCCGGATGCCGGATCGCTGTCGTTCCCGCCGTACTGCCCCGATCGCCATTTCCCGTTGCGTGGCGGCCAGGTCAGTATCGGCAGGCGAAGCCAGTCGAGGGGGATCGTGCCCGACGTCGACCTCACCGGGCCTCCCGAGGATCCCGGTGTCTCCCATCTGCACGCGGTGCTGGTGGCCGGTGACGGCGGATCGTGGTCCATCGTGGATCTCGAATCCGCCAACGGGACGACAGTGAACGGTGGCCACGATCCCTTGCCGCCCAACGTGCCCCATCCGCTGGCCGACGGAGACACGGTCTACATCGGAGCCTGGACGGCGATCCAGATCCGCGCCACCTGACCGGCCTGCCCGCCCCGCGAGTCCCCCGCCCAGGACGCCGAGATCCGCACTCAGGACGTCGAGTTCTGCGTTCAGGTGAGCGAGATCCGCACTCAGGACGTCGAGATCCGCGATCCGGCCGTCGGCGGGTGTCAGTCGACGAGCGCGCCGCAGGAGATGTTGACCGTCGCCGCCGTCATGGTGGCCGCCTTGTCGGAGGCGACGAACGCCGCGGTGTTGCCGACATCGGCGAACGTCGCGGTACGCCTGAGCATCGTCATCTCCTCCAGGCTCTGTTCGAGCTCGTCCCTTCCGGGAAAATCGGAGGGCAGCGATTCGGCGATTCCACCGGTCTTGAGGGTGACGAGCCGGACTCCGTCGCCGCCGAATTCGACCGAGAACTGCCGCCGGAATCCCTCGACCGCGTCGAGCGCGACCGTCAGCCCGCCGATACCGGCCATGGGGTTGCCGCCCGAGCCACCGAACATGATGATGACGCCGGATCCCTGCTTGCGCATGTGCTTGACCGCCGCGATCGCGGTCAGGAACTGGGTTCGCGCGGCGGTGACGACCGGTTGCAGGAATTCCTCGGCCGACAGGTCGAGTATCGGTCGCTGCACGTCGCCGATGTCGATGACGTTCACCGAGATGTCGACCCGGCCCCGTTGCTCCGCCACGCCGTCGACGAAGGCTCGCACGGCCTGCTCGTCGAGCGCGTCGACGACGGCGCTGGTCGCCTCGCCGCCCTTGGCCCGGATGTCATCGGCTACGACGTCCAGAGTGGACAGTGTCCTGCCCGCGAGGAAGACATGGGCCCCCTCCGCCGCGAACGCGCGCGCCATCGCGCCGCCGATCGAGCCCGCCCCGCCGTAGACGAGCGCCGTTTTGTTCTCCAGTAAGCCGTTCGGGGTCATCGCAGTTCCTTCAGGTAGTCGGCGAGCCGGTTGTAGGACATGGCCATTCCGTCGGCCATGCCGGTCGCGATGGCGGCGTCTCGTGCCGTCTTCGTGGGGTAGTGCGCGGTGATCGTGATCGCGGTCTTTCCGTTGTCTTCGGCGAACTCGTAGACGTTGACGGTCTCCGGCCATTCGGGACCCCACGATTCGGTGGTCACCAGGCGGTGCGGCGGGGTCACTTCCCGGTAGGTTCCGTGCACCTCCAATTCGCCGCCGGTTTCGGGGTTGCGCCAGACGTAGCGCCACAGGCCGCCGGGGTGGAGGTCGATCTCGCAGACCGGCATGATCCAGCCGTCGGGGCCGGTCAGCCAGTGCGGTACGTGCTGGGGATTGGTCCAGACGTCCCAGACCAGCGTGCGCGGGGCCGCCACCGTCCTCGCCATGACGACCTCGGTGTCCGATGGCGTCGTGTATGTGGTGGTGCCGAGATCATTCGCCATGATTCTCGTCCTTTGCCTGTAATTCGCGCAGATAATTGTCGAGCCGTGCGTAGGAGGCGTCCCAGAACCGGCGGTAGGGCTCCGCCCATTCGGTGACCTCCCTCAGTGGTCCCGCGTCCAGCAGACACGGCCGCCACTGGGCTTCGCGCCCTCGCGTGATGAGGCCGGCCCTTTCGAGTACCCGCAGGTGCTTGGAGATCGCGGGCCCGCTCATCTCGAACGGTTCCGAAAGTTCCTTCACGGTCGCGGGCCCTTCCATCAGCCGGGCGAGGATCGCCCTGCGGGTCGGGTCGGCCAGCGCCGCGAAGGTGGTGCTCAGTGGGTCGGTCGCCATCTGTAAAACCAATCGGTTAGATAACCTGATGGTTATCTAAACCCCGTTCGAAGGTCATGTCAAGCCGGGAGGGAAACGGTCAGATGAAGGTGTCGACGCTGTCGGGCATGAGGGCGCCCGTCGGCTGCGCGACCGCTCTGACCTCCTGGTAGAAGATCCACAGATGCCCGGCGACGGCCTGTCGCGCGGCGACCGGATCGCGGCGGCTGATCGCATCGACGATGTAGCCGTGGTCGTCGGATCGCTGCTTCGCCTTGGGCAGGCTCAGCGTGCGATGCCGGAACTCGGACATTTCCGGGACCAGGGGCTGGTACATGCTGGTCAGCACGGTGTTGTGGGCTGCCTGAACAATGGCGTCGTGCAGGTCCTCGTCGGTCTTGACGAGCTGATCGACCTGGTCGGTCGCGGCGGCGTCGTGTGCTCGGCGTAGCTCCTGGAGTTCGTCCAGTTCCTCGTCGGTCGCGCGCACGCAGGCCAGCCCCGCCGCCGTGGTCTCCAGTCCGATCCTGACCTCAAGCAGTTCCGTGAGCGCGAAACCCTTGGCGAGGCTCCATCGGACGTATTGGGTGGTCGGGTCGTCGGCCGGTGGTTCCCGCACGAACGTGCCCTTGCCCCGGATGACCTCGATGACGCCGAGCGTGGAGAGCTGCCGGAGGGCCTCGCGCAGCGAGGTGCGCCCCACCTGGAGCTGCCTGGCCAGTTCCGGCTCGGAGGGCAGCCGCTCGCCGGGCCTGAGTGAACCGTTGGCGATCGTCGCCGTGATGCGCTCGGCGATGACGTCGGGCAGGGGGCGGCGGGAGAGCGAGCCGGCCAGCCCGCTGCCGGTGTCGACTCCGCCCAATCCTGTCAGTTGACTCATGTCAGACAAGTGGCTAACCTTTCGCTCACCGTGCTACCGGAACACGACCATCGTAGCCGCAGGAGCATCAGGACGAGGCGCCCGTCCCGTGCCCCAGAAGCCTCTCGCCGGTGAGGACTTCCGACCGGGAAAACCCGAGCACTGCCGAGCATTCGTACGTCTCAGGAGCCGATGCCGCATGCCTTCCACCACCACGCGCCACCAGCCCATCTCCTTCGGAGTGCGGTTTCCGCCGTGTACCTCGGCGCGCGAGGTCGCCGATGCCGTGGCATTGAGCGAGCGCAAGGGGTTCGACACCGCGTGGATCGCCGACTCCCAGTTGTTGTGGCGGGACCTGTTCGCCACGATGGCGCTGGCCGCGGACCGGACCGATCGCATCCGGCTCGCATCGGCCGTCACCAACTTCGTGACCAGGCATCCCAGCGTCGTCGCCTCGGCAGCCAACACACTGAACGAACTGGCTCCCGGCAGGGTTCTGCTCGGCGTCGGCACGGGGGACAGCTCGGTCAAGCCGCTTGGCATGCGCCCGAGCAGGCTCGCCGAGATGCGGGAAGCCATCTCCGCCGTGCGCATCCTGCTCGCGGGTCAGTCGCGGGACTTCGGAAGCAGGCGCGCGGGCCTGCGGGACGCGGCGGGCCAGGTTCCCGTTCACATCGCGGCAAGCGGGCCACGGTCGCTCGGCATGGCGGGCGAAGTCGCCGACGGGGTGCTCACCCTCGCCGGAATCTCACCAGAAACCATTGCGGGGACCTGGAAATCGGTCGAGGACGGCGCCAGGAAGGCAGGCCGCTCGATGTCCGAACTGGACTTCACCGTCGGCGCCTTCTGCAAGATCACCGACGACATCGAACGTGATGCCGCGATTCTCAAACCGATTTGCCTGCACCTGGCCAGCATCGGCGCGCAGGACTACTTGCGGATCGCCGGTATCGACCTCGAACCGCCGCCGGCGATTCCCGAGGTCTACCCGGACATGGTGCACGCGGAGGACTGGGATCTCGCCGTCGAGAAGGCCTCCCGCTACGTCACCGACGACATGGCGGTGCGGTTCTCGCGGGCGTTCTGCCTCTTCGGCACCGTGGGGGAGATCCTCGATCGCATCAAGTCGGCCATCGAACTCGGTGCCACCGGCTTCTATCTGCGTCACGTCGGCAACTACACCCTTCCACTGGAAGTGATCGAGACCTTCGGCGACGAGATCATCCCGAGGTTTCGCACCAGCGCCGCGGAGGTGGCGTCGTGACCGATCCGCTGCTGAACTCCCTTGTGGACCTCGCCAGGATTCCCTCGGCCGTTCCGCTCGGTGCCGAAACGCTCATCGAGCCGGACGATCCGATGCTCGTCGACTACGTGCAGAACCGGCTGCGCCCCAAGTTCATCGAAGCCGGGGCGCTCGACATCATCGACCTTCCGCACAACCAGTTCGCCGTCCGGTTCGGCACCGGCGAAGGCCCCTGCCTCGCACTCGTCGCCTACACCCCGACGCAGCACCACAATCTGATGGCCGAACCGTGGTCCGGTCGCGTCGCGACCCCGCTCGCCGAGGGAATCGACGAACCCTGCGCCTTCGGCCAGGGCATCACCCAGAACAAAGTGCACCAAGCCTGTCTGCTCAGTATCGCCCGCCTGCTTGCGCGGAGCGAGGAACCGCTGAACGGCACGCTGCTGCTGTGCGTCAACAACGAGGGCCGAAGCAGCCACGACTGCTCCCTCGGCATGCTCTCCGCGCTGCCCGTGCGCCCCGATCTGCTGATCCAGTTGTTTCCCACCGGTTTCGGCGTGAGCGTCGGCAACCGGGGCAGGGCGGACCTGCGCGTGCACATCGCGGGCAGCGCGAGTCATTCCTCCAGCCCGCCGCCCGGCGGCGGGGTTCTCGCGGCAGCGACCGCGGTGCTCAGCGCCGTGGAGCGGCTCGACGAACGGGTGCGGACCACAGTGGACCCCGAGCTCGGAGCGGAGCGGATCATCCCGTATCAGGTCGTTTTCGATCCGCTCGCGCCGCACACGCTCCCGTCATCGGCCCGGCTCACCTTCGACAGGCGACTGCTGCCGGGAACGCCGCCGGAGGCGGCCGTCGGACAACTCAGGGAAACCGTTGCCGCACTGGGAGATTTCGGCTGCGACATCACCGTCGAACACGGCGTCACGATGCTGCCTGCCAGATTCCCCTCCGAACGCGCGGATCTTCTCGTTCCGCTCGACGCGGCCATCGAGCGGGAACTGGGAGCGCCCGGCGAGCACACCTTCTACGGCGGCAGTTTCGACGCGGGAGGCCCGCTCAGTCTCGGCGTGCCGACGGTCATGTTCGGTGTCCCCGAGGAAGGCGACATTCTCGGGGACGACTACGTCCGGCTCGCCCATGTGCGAGCACAGGACCGGATCTTGCGCGGCACGATCACGAACTTCTTCGGCGCACCGACGCCGGCGTAGCAGAGTCCACCTGGAGGTGGCGATGAGTGCACACACCGATTCCGCTCAACCCCGTCAGGCCCGCAAGGTCCTGCTGTCGAGTCTCGTGGGCAGTACCGTCGAGTGGTACGAATTCTTCATCTACGGCACGGCGGCCTCGCTCGTGTTCGATCGGCTGTTCTTTCCCGATTTCGATCCGCTCGTCGGCACGCTGCTCGCGCTGTCGACGTTCGCGATCGCCTTCGTGGCGAGGCCGATCGGCGGTGTCGTCTTCGGACACTTCGGCGACCGGATAGGCCGCAAGTCGATGCTCGTGCTGACTCTGACCCTCATGGGTGGCGCGACGTTCGTCATCGGAATTCTGCCGACCTACGACCAGATCGGTGTCGCGGCACCGATCTTGCTCGTGCTCGTCCGGCTCGTGCAGGGCTTCTCACTCGGCGGCGAGTACAGCGGCGCGGTACTCATGAGCGTCGAGCACGCGGAGGGCCGCAAGCGCGGGTTCTTCGGCGCGGTCGTCAACACCGGAGCCGGGTGGGGCCTGCTGCTGGCCAATCTGGTCTTCCTGATCGTCAGCCAGCTTCCCGAAGCCGCCTTCGACGCGTGGGGCTGGCGAATCCCGTTCCTGCTGAGCGCCGTCCTCGTCGGCATCGGTCTGTTCATCCGGCTCAAGCTGGGCGAGAGCCCGGAATTCGAGAAGGTGAAGAAGGCCGACAAGGTGCGCAAGGTTCCCGTGGTCGACGTTCTGCGCAACCACCTTTCGCTCGTGGCCCTGATGTGCCTGGCCTACCTCTCGGCCGGGGTCACCTTCTACGTCGGCACGGTGTTCTCGCTGACCTACGGCACGAAGGAACTCGACATCGACCGCAGCCTGTTACTGGGGCTGGTCATCGCGGTCAACGTACTCACCATCATCGGAATTCCGTTCTTCGGCTGGCTCTCCGACCGGATCGGGCGAAAGCCGATCTTCCTCGCCGGAATCGTGGGCATGCTGGTGCTGCCCTATCTGTGGTTCCCGATGCTCGACACCGGTGACACCGCGCTGATGCTGATGGGCTTTTTGGTGCTGTTCATCCCATATGCCGCCAACTACGGTGTCATGCCGACGTTCTTCACGCACATCTTCCCGATCGGCGTTCGCTACACCGGCATGTCCATCGGTTACACCCTCGGCACGGTGCTCGGCAGCGGTCTCGCGCCGATCGTCGCGACCTTCCTGCTCGATCAGACGGGAAGCTGGCTTGCCATCGCCCTCTACATGAGTGCCACCGGTGTGCTGTCCTTTGTGGCCGCGCTGTTCCTTCACGAACGAACGGACACGGCCGACCAGGTGACCGCGCCCGTCGCGGCGGAGAGGTGATCGGGATGCGGTTTCTCAGGCCCGGAACGATGGCCGAGGCGTGCGCGCTCAAGGCGGAATATCCCGACGCGCTGGTGATCGCCGGTGGAACCGACGTGATGGTGGGGGTCAACTTCGGCCGCACGGATCCCTTGGTCATGCTCGACCTCACGGGAATCGGCGAACTGGCGCAATGGCGATCCTCCGGTGAGGACATCCACATCGGAGCCGGTCTGACCTACAGCCGAATCGTCGCCGAACTGGGCGACGCGCTTCCGGCACTGGCCTCGGCTTCGCGGACGGTGGGCTCGGTGCAGATCCGCAACAGGGCGACGCTTGCCGGGAACCTCGGGACGGCCTCGCCCGCCGGTGACGCGTTGCCTCCGCTCCTGGCCGCCGACGCCGCTGTCGAGCTCGTGTCCGCAGGGGGAGCGCGCACCGTCCCCGCCACCGAATTCTGTGTCGCTCCCGGACGGTCGGTGCTCCAGCGGGACGAGCTGATCGCGGGCGTGAGGATCGCCCGTCGCAGGGGACCACAGCACTTCGCGAAGGTTGGGCCACGCAATGCGATGGTGATCGCCGTGGCGTCCATCGCGACCACAATGGACCCCGCGAACCGGACGGTCGCGGTCGGCTGTGGCGCGGTTGCCCCGACTCCGGTGCGCGCCCGGGCGGCCGAGGAGTTCGCGGCCGCGGCACTGGACTGGAACGGCGAAGCCGTCCTGCCGAAGGGGACGGCGGCGGAGTTCGGCGCGCTCGTCGCCGATGCCTGCTCGCCCATCGACGACGTCAGGGCGGGTGCGCGATATCGGAGACGGGCAATCGAGGTGCTCGCGGGCAGGGCGCTCCGGCGAATGTGGGACGAGCACCTGAGGAGGGTGGAATGAAGCTGTGCTGCACGGTCAACGGCGAGTGGTGCGCACTGGACGACGTCGCGGGTTCGGAGAGCCTGTTGCGATTGCTGAGGGAGCGGCTGCGCCTTCCGGGCACCAAGAACGCTTGTGAGCAAGGGGAATGCGGGTCGTGCACGGTGTATGTCGACGGCGAGTCGGTGTGTTCCTGTCTGGTCGCGGCTGGGCAGGTCGACGGCAGTGACATCGTCACGGTCGAAGGTCTCGCCGACGGCGCCGATGCGCATCCGGTGCAGGAGGCTTTCGTGAGCGCGGGAGCCGTGCAGTGCGGGTTCTGCACACCCGGCCTCGTCGTGGCCGCGCACGCTCTGCTTGCCAGAACCCCTGACCCGACGGACGCCGAACTGAGGGAAGCGCTCGCGGGGAACCTGTGCCGCTGCACCGGTTACGAGAAGATCTTCGACGCGGTCCGGATCGCGGCCGGAAAGACGGAGGCGACATGACCACTGTGGACAGAGCTGTCCGCGACACCGTCGGCGCGCCCGTTCGCCGTGCCGACGGGATGCCCAAGGTGCGCGGCGAATTCGCGTTCTCCTCCGACCTCGACGCGCCGGGAATGCTGTGGGGCGCGACGGTACGCAGCCCGCATCCGCACGCCAGGGTGCTCCGAATCGATGCCAGTGCCGCGACGGCGATGAACGGAGTACGCGCGGTACTGACGCATCACGACATCCCCGGCGCCAACAGGTTCGGTCTGGAACGGCGCGATCAGCCGGTGCTGGCCGCCGGTCTCGTGCGGTATGCGGGGGAGCCGGTCGCCATCGTCGCGGCCGACGATCCCGTCACCGCGAGCAGGGCCGCGAAGGCGATCGTCGTCGAGTACGACGTGCTGGAACCGCTCACCGACCCGGAGGAGGCGTTGCGGGGAGCCGGGCCGGAACTGCACGAGGGTGGCAATATCGTCGCGCACCGCCGGATCCGTAAGGGTTCCGGCATTCCGGAGGCGGACGTCGTCGTCACCGGAACCTACGAGGTCGGGATGCAGGATCAGGCGTTTCTCGGCCCCGAGTCGTGTCTTGCCGTGCCGGGCGGCGACGGCGGGATCGACCTGCTCTGCTCGACCCAGTGGCTGCACATCGACCGCGATCAGCTGTGTGACGTGCTGGCGCTGCCGGAGGACAAGGTGCGGCTGACGCTGTCCGGGGTCGGTGGGGCGTTCGGTGGCAGGGAGGACCTCAGTGTGCAGGCCCACGCGTGCCTGCTCGCGCTGCGGCTGGGCAGGCCGGTCAAGATGGTCTACGACAGGGAGGAATCCTTCGCGGGGCACGTGCACCGGCATCCGGCGTGGCTGGAGTACGAGCACGGCGCGACGAAGGAGGGAAAGCTCGTCTACGTCAAGGCGCGCATCCTGCTCGACGGGGGTGCCTACGCATCCACCTCGCACGCGGTCACCGGAAACGCGGGCTGTTTCGCGGCCGGTCCTTACGAGGTGCCGGTGGTGCACGTCGACAGCTATTCGGTCTACACCAACAATCCGCCGTGCGGCGCGATGCGGGGTTTCGGTGCCGTGCAAGCGTGTTTCGGCTATGAGTCGCAAATGGACAAACTCGCGGCTGCGCTCGAACTGGATCCGGTGGAGCTGCGCTTGCGCAACGCCGTGCGTACCGGCAGCGCGATGGCGACGGGACAGCGGATCCACGGTCCCGCGCCGGTCGCCGAGCTGCTGACGAGGGTCAGGGACATGCCGTTGCCGGGGGAGCCGGACGTGCTGCGTCCCGGCGGGACGGGCAACACGACCGACGGTGAGGGCGTGCGCAGGGGCGTGGGCTATGGGGTGTCGGTGAAGAACATCTGCAAGTCGCTCGGCTACGACGACTATGGAACGGCGAGGGTCCGGCTCGCGGTGGCCGGCGGTGAGCCGGTCGTGTCGGTGCACACGGCGGCCGCCGAGGTCGGGCAAGGTCTGGTGACGGTACAGGCACAGATCGCGCGGACCGAACTGGGGGTCGACGAGGTCACCGTCGTGCCGGCCGACACGGCGGTCGGCGACGCGGGCACCTCGTCGGCGTCGCGGCAGACGTGGGTGTCCGGCGGGGCGGTCAAGGCGGCTTGCGACGCGGTGCGGGAGGCAGTGTTGGTGGCGGCCGCCTCGGTGTGCGGCGAACCGGCGGCGGACCTGCGACTTGAGGAGGGACACCTCGCCTCGGCGGCGACGGGCAGGACATGGCGGCTTGCCGATGTGCTGGGGGACAGGGTGATCGACGAGACGCGGGTGTACCGGCACAGGGAGACGTTCCCGCTCGATCCGGAGACGGGACAGGGTGATGGCCATGTGGCGTTCGCGTTCGCGGCGCACAGGGCGGTGGTGGACGTCGACGTCGATCTCGGGCTGGTGCGGGTCGTGGAGATCGCGTGCGCCGAGGACGTGGGCAGGGCGATGAACCCGCCCGCGGTGGAGGGGCAGATGCACGGCGGCATCGCGCAGGGCCTCGGCCTGGCGCTGATGGAGGAGATCCAGGTCGAGGGAGGGCTGATTCGCAATCCGTCGTTCACCGACTATCTGATCCCCACCACGCTGGACATGCCCGCCGTCAAGCTGGACATTCTGGAACTCCCGCGTGACGATTCGCCGTACGGGCTGACCGGCGTGGGGGAGCCGTCGCTGTTGTCCTGTCCGGCGGCCGTGGTGGCGGCGATCCGCGACGCCACCGGCGTGGACGTCACCAGGATCCCGGTGCGGCCCGACGCGCTGGCCACCACGGTCGAGGCCGGGCGCGGCGACCCGCTATAGTCGGCGGGCGCGGGGCGTGACCGGATTGTGCCCCGAAGTGGGGCCGGTAGCTCAGTTGGTTAGAGCAGGGGACTCATAATCCCTTGGCCGCGGGTTCGAGCCCCGCCCGGCCCACTCTTCTGAACAGGCATATAGCTCTCGCCAGTTTCCCTTGTACGTGCTGTCGACTCGTTGAACAGCGCGATCGACAGGCGCAATAGGCTCGGCGCGATTGAGGGGAGGCTGTATGACAGACGGTACTGGCCACTGGTTGAGTACAACACTGCAAGCTGTCCTGGTGGCCGCCGTCTGCGTGTTTCTCGACGCGAGCCGGTTCGCACTCACAGCCGAGGACACGGGCTGGGCGTTCTGGCTCGTGCTCGCCGGCACGGTGGTAGCGGACCTGCTGCTGGCCTGCCCGCCCCGGTGGGCGCTGTGGATCGCCGTCGCCCACGCCGCTCTTGCGGCAGCAACCCCGTTGCTACTGCCCGGATACACTGGAGCTGAGGTGACCAACGCCGGGCTCATTGGCGCCGCCTTCGCTGCCGGGACGTGGTTGCCCACGCGAGCCGCCGTGGCGGCGGTTGCCTTCCTCATTGCAGGACTCGCCATCAACCGGATGTTCGCGCCCGACGATGGCGAGGACTGGCGGATCCGTTGGCTGGTGATGATCACCAGTTGTCTGTTGCCGTGGATCGTCGGCCGGATCACGATGGCCCGTCGCACTTACATCGCCGAGCTCGAGCGCCAGGCGGAGCGACGGGTGCGGGATGAGCGAACAGCGGTAGATCGGGCGGTCGCCGCCGAGCGCAGCACGATCGCGAGGGACCTGCACGACGTGATTTCCCACCACGTCAGCACGATCGGTGTGCATGCCGGCGCGGCTCGGCTCGCGCTCCGCGAGCCCCAACCGGCCGTGTGCAGGTCGCTGGAGGCCGTCGAGAGCGCCAGCAGAGCAGCGCTGGTGGACCTGCGCAGGTTGCTCGACGTGCTTCACGGGGAGCGGTCCGGCACCACCGGGCAGCCCGGAATCGCCGGGCTGGACGAGTTGCTCAGTGGTGTCCGGACTACCGGCTTGCCGGTACGGCTGACCACGGCGGGGCGCGGACGGCCTCTGCCCGGCACGGTGGACGTCGCCGTCTACCGGGTCGTGCAGGAGGCACTGACCAACGCCGTGCGCCACGGTGACGGCGCCGGTGTCCGGATCGAGCTTCGCTACGACGAAACCGAGGTGACGGTGGTGGCGGACAACGGAATGGTCCGTGCTGGAACGGAACCGAAGGCGGACCGTCCTCCGAGGGGGCTCGCGGGTATCCGGCAACGGGTGGGTCTGCTCGGCGGCACCGTGCGCTACGGGGAGGAACCCGAAGAGGGTACTTGGCGGCTCGAGGTAAGCCTCCCAGTGGAGCGGGCGCGATGATCCGCATCCTCTTGGCCGATGACCACGGCATGTTCCGATCGGGACTCAAAGCTGTGCTTGCCACTCAGTCCGACCTGGAATGTGTGTCCGATGTGGCCGATGGGCGCGCGGCCGTTACGGAAATCCAGCGGCTCCGGCCTGACGTCGCGGTGCTCGACGTCAGGATGCCGAAGCTCGACGGTCTCGCCGCGACCGAGGCGGTGGTGGCGGCGCCGGGTGTGTCGACCAGGGTGCTCGTGCTGACCACCTACGACGCCGACGAGTACGTTTACCGCGCGATGAGCGCAGGCGCGAGTGGGTTCTTGCTGAAGAGCCTGCCACCGGAGGAGCTGACGGCGGCGATTCGTGTGGCCGCTCGTGGCGATGCGCTGATCGACCCTTCGGTGACTCGACGCCTGATCGCGAAGTTCACGGCGGGCCTCCTAACGCCAGCGGCCCCGCCGGAACTTGGCAGGCTGACGGCACGCGAGCGGCAGGTGTTGCTGCTGATCGCGGAGGCCCGCAGCAACGCCGAGATCGCTGACGAGCTGAGTGTCGGTGAGGAAACCGTGAAGACCCACGTTTCCAGGGTGCTCGCCAAGCTGGGGTTGCGGGACAGGGTGCACGCGGCCGTCTATGCGTACCGGCACGGGTTGACCGGCCCCTGAGCGTGGGGGTCCCTCTCATGGGGGACCACGAATCCCCCTTAGCCGTGACGATTCGGGACGGGGCACGTCCCTAGCGTTGCTGGTGATGAAGACTGGACACCTCCTGCTGATCCTGCTCGCCTTCGCAGTGCTGCCATTCGCGACTGCGGGTACGGCACTGGCTGACGGCGCCTCCTCCGGTGGTGACGTGCAGATAGCGCAGACCCTTGGTCCGCGCGAGCTGACCGTGATCGTGCGCAGGATCGACGCGGTACCAGGCCCGGTTCGCGTCGAGGTCGTCACCCACGCGGGCTCTCCCGCAGGCGTACTCGAACTGCGATTGCGCCCCACCGGCACCGATGCCCCTGCCGACGACCTCACCCCCGCGGGCACGGTGACCAGTACAGGTGTGATCGAGCTCGGCGATCGGCCCGGTCTTTACGGTGGCACCTTCACTGTGGACCGGCCGGGCCCGTGGGAGTTGGCGGTGGACGATGGTCAGCGCGTCGCGCTGATTCCTTTCATCGTGCCCGCGCCTGTGCCCGGCTGGGGCGAGAACGTGATCTACGGCGGCTTCGCCGGCGCAGGCGTGTTCCTGTTGCTGGCGATAGTCGTCGCGGCGCGATCCCGGCGAGCGTGGCCGCCGCTGGTCCCGGCGGCGGGCGCCGTCGCGGCGGTGTCGGTGAGCGTGACCGCCGCGCTGCTCGCGCCGAGCGTGCCCGTTCCGCCCCCACCCGGCAGTCAACTCGACCCGACCATCAGCGCCGTCACTGATCCGCTGGCCGCCGCACGGCAGGCCTCGGCGCTTCCTGAGTTGTCCAGACCACCTGTGAACCTGGGCTTGCGCGCGCCAGCGGCCGTGGCCGGCGAAGCAGTGGAGCTGGAGCTGTCGTTCCTCGATACATCCACCGGCCGTCCCGTGGACGACCTCCTCGTCCACCACGATGCGTTCGCGCACCTGGTGGTGATCGGTCCATCGGGCCAGCTGTGGCACCTGCATCCCGTCCGCGTCGCGCCGGGCACCTACCGGGCGACATTCGTGCCTACACAGGACGGTACCTACGCCGCTGCGGCGGAACTTTCGCGGCGTGGGGGTGGCGTGCAGCTTGTCCGGTCCGCGACCGGGTTCGAGGTAGGCGGAACGGGTCCGTCGCAGCCACCGCCGCCGGGTCCGGGGCCGCGCACGGTCGACGGCACCGACGTTGATCTGAGCGTGGCAACGGCGGGCGAGGCGACCACCATCACCGCACGGGTTGGCACGGACGCCGACTTGCAGCCGTGGCTGGGCATGGCGGGACACCTCATCATGGTCGGCCCGATCCCTGAGCACACCGACGTCGGCGCGGCGGCCACGACCGCGACCACCTGGGCGCACGGTCATGCGATGGCCCCGGTGAGCAATACCGTCACCGATCCGCCGGACGAGACTGTGGCCGCGTTCGGTCCCGAGGTGCGTTTCACACACACTTTCGGAGCGCCCGGCCGGTATCTGGTCTGGGTTCAAGTTCAGCGTGACTACACCGTACTGACCATTCCAGCCACAGTGGACGTTCCGGCTACGAAAGAGAACTCATGAATCTACGCGAACGGATCCCACGGGGACGCCTCGCACTGACCGCCGCCGCCGTCGTCGTGGCCCTCGGTGCCTTGCTGCTGATGTGGCCGCGACTGTCCGAACCGGACCATGCCGTGGTCCGGAGCGCGGGAACCGAGCGGTATCACGTACAACTGACCGTCGAGCATACGAACACGGCACCGGGCGATTGGCTGCTGGAGATTGACAGCGGCAGCGGGCCCGCCGCCGCGGACCGGGTACTCGTTGAACCCGCGATGCCTTCGATGGGCCACGCGCTCACTCCCTCGACAGCCACGGCAGAGGGTGAAGGCCGCTACCGGGTGCGGGACGCGGCCTTGCCCATGGCAGGTCAGTGGGAGGTCGTCGTGACGATCACCGAGGACGGCATCGAGGACCGCGTCGTCTTCCCCTTGTTGGTTACCGGATAGAAAGGCGTGGACGCATGGAAGTGACGGCACCGAGAGCGGAGCGCGAGACGGGGAAGGAATCGCCACCATCCAGCGCGAGGACGTTCGTTCCCGCCGTCCTTGTGCTCGCCGGTACGGTGGTCTCCCTCGTTGGACTCAGCTGGGATGCACAGTGGCATGCCGACGTCGGCCCGGACACATTCTTTACGCTGCCGCATCTGTTCCTGTACTCGGGCAGTGCGATGTCCGGGTTGACCAGTCTGGCCGTGGTGCTCGCCACGACGTCGGCCCGGCGCTCCGGACGGCTCATCGATCCCCGGGTCGGTGGCCACGCCGTGCGCGTGTTCGGCGGGACGTTCACCGCGCCACTGGGCTATCTCGTTTCGGGCACAGGTGCGGCGATGTTCCTGCTGTACGGCCTATGGGATCAGTGGTGGCACACGTTGTACGGATTCGACGCGGTGCTGGAGTCACCACCCCACATCGGACTGATGCTCTCGATCACCGTGACCATGGTCGGCTCGGTGCTGGTGTTCGCGGCGGCGAAGCAGCACCGATGGAGCACACCCGGACTGGTGGGAAGCGCCGTCGTCCTGCTGTCATTCAACTTCGTGACAGTAGCTGGACTGCAACTGCTGAACGGTCTCGTCAATGCCTTCCTCGTTGGGATGGCTGTCCTTACGGTGCTCGTTTGGTTCGTGCTCGGCGAGTTCACCCGGCGTGCCGGGGTGCTGCTGGCTGTGGCCGCCGGATTGTCCGTGAGCCAGGTTGTGCTCTGGTGGTTCTCACCATGGGCAGCGCGTATCTATGCGGACATGGTGGACTTGCCGCTGCGCGACTACGTTGACGGCGTCCCGGTGATTCCCGCGCTCATTCCGATGTCGATCGTGGCAGTCGCCGCGCTGGCGGAGGCAGTCATGTGGGCGGGCCGGAAGGCAGGACTGCCCGTACGGGTCACCGCGGCGTCGGCCGGTGCGCTCAGCGCGACGTTGATCGCGTCATTTTCTCCGTTGCAGGACGGTGTTGTCTACGGCGCTCCGCTGCCAGACTCCGCGGGGTTGTTCGCCACAGGGTTGGTGGCGGCCGCGTCGGGGGCGTTCGCCGCGTTGGCAGGGCGGCGGTTCGGCGCGCTGCTGACAGGCCTGGCCCCCGAGACGAGGAGGCAGCGAGCATGAGGTGGTTCGTTTACCGGTGGCGGCGACGGAGCGCCACGGTGGCGGCGTTCGTGCTGGCAGCTCTCGCGGTGGGTGCCGCCACACCGGCGACGGCACAGGAGTACCAGCCGGTGGACGTCGTGCACACCGAACGTGTGCAGGCCGGGCCGTACGAGCTAACGGTTGGGTTCAGCACGTGGCCAGTGCGTGCCCTGCAGTCATTGGATTTCACGTTCAGTCCCGCCGGGGGGATCGCAGGAAAGGCCGGGACGCTCACGGTCATCAGTCCACAGGGCACGGAGAGTCTCGTGGCGCCTTTGGCGCGGCATCCCCGGGAGCGCGAAACATGGGGATTGGATATTTACGCGCTGGAGCAGGAAGGAAGTTGGACGTTCAGGTTCGAACTCAACGGGCCCGAAGGACCGGGCACCGGTGAGTTGCGCGATCTAGTGGTGCTGGCGCAGCCTGGGCCGCCACTGGCCCTGAGTTGGTCGATCAGCACTATCCCCCTGCTCGGGCTCGTCGCTTTCCTTGCGGTGGCTCTCCTGCGCGACCGAGCTCGTCGCATGCGTGAGGCCCTGCCGTGACCGTCACCGCGCACCGCGCACCGCGGTGACGACACAGCGGCCTTTCATCAGCGTCTCGCATAATCACCGCATGACACACTTGTGTGTCTCGAAGCTAAGGAGTGCCTGCCCGTCGGGTGCTGGCTGGCTCGATGTCCTGTTGGTGTCGCCGATCACACCGTTCGATGACGACAATCGGCGGGTGCTGGCCGTATTGGCCTATCTGAAGCGATGAGCCGGGCGTCTCATATTGAGACGGCCCAGCTCTTGCGCCTGACCCCGCCCGCGTCCCGGGGTATCTTGCGGGTACGACAACGTGGTCGCCGATGCGAGGCGGCGCGTTCGACGTGACGAGGAGTTCCTTGTGCCGGACAACGCCGAGGTCGATCGTATCCAGCTGGCGAAGGAAATGGTGCTGGCCAGCGAAGGGAGCCCGCTTGCGGGACGCAGTGCGCACCTGGTCGAGTCGTGGCGGCGGTCACGGACCGCGCTCGGCGCCCCCGAGAACATCACCGATGTTCCGCAGGTCAGCGAGGAACTGCTGGACGCGCACCTGCTCGACCTGTTCAGGGAGCCGCTGACCAGGTTCTCCGACAGCGTCGCCGGTACGGGACTCGGCGTGCTGCTCGCCGACTCGCGCGGCCGCATCCTGCACAGGTGGTGCGGCGACCGCACCGCGGCCGCGCATCTCGACCGGATCGGCACGGTACGCGGCGCGGTGCTGTCCGAGGACAGTGTCGGCACCAACGGGGTCGGCACTGTCGCCGCGTCGGGGCGCAGTGTCCAGATCAGAGGGACCGAACACTTCGCGGAGTTCTACCGTGACGCCGTGTGCACGGGGGCGCCGGTCCGGCATCCGATGACCGGCAGCCTGCTCGCGGTGGTGACTCTGTCCTGCGACGTCACGCCAAGGACCGACCTGCTGCGCCCGCTGCTCGACAGCGTCACGCAGCGGCTCGAAGCGCAGGTACTGGACATGCAGCAACCGGCGGCCCGCAGGGCTTTCGACACGTTCCTCGAGCTCAGCAGGGTCAGGACCGAGCCGGTCGTGGTGTTCGGATCGGCGGGCCTGCTCATCCAGAATTCCCAGTCCGGGAGGCTCGTGCCGGAGGACCTGAACCGGCTCCAGGAACTGTGCGCCGAGGTGGCGGGGCCCGGCCGCCATCCCGTGGAGCTGACGACGGGACCGGCGATGGTGCACGTGACGGCCGTGGAGCCCGGCAACGCGGTCGCCGTCGTGGAGGAACAGCACACCCCGGCGCGGACACATACCGTGATCGCACCACCACGCAGGCTGATCGGCCGGGACCCGGGCTGGCTGGCGACGCACAGGGAGATCGAAAAGCACCGCGCTTCGGCGACGCCGGTGATCGTGGCAGGGCGTTCCGGCGCGGGCAAGGTGTCGCTGGCGCTCGGCCGTCCCGTCCAGCAGGACGCTCGGACGCGCGAGCAGGTCTTCGACGCCGCGCAGCGCCATGTCCTCGGCAAACGGGAATGGCTGGCCGAACTCGCCAGGCGGCTGGAGACGAAGGGCGACCTGGTGGTGCGCGGGGCGCAGACGCTCGAACCCGCGCTGCTCGACGGCATGCGCACGCTGCTGGAGGAAACCCCGCGAAGCAGTCCGGTGCTCGTCACCTTCACCGCCGACGCCTCCGAGGACGCCGAGGCGTTCGGGCTGAAATACGCGGCGCCGGTCGTGTGGGTTCCGGCGCTGGCCGAGCGCGCGGGGGACCTGCCTGCCCTGTGGCGCCATTTCGCGGCCTCACCGAGCTTCTTCCCCGACCAGGACTGCCTCGAACTGCTGAAGGCATATCGCTGGCCGGGGAACCTCAAGGAGTTGCGCACGGTCATCGCCCAACTCGGAGCCGGCGGTAGGGACGGCGCGGTGACACCGGCGGACCTGCCGCCGACGATCAGGGCGGCGAGATCGCTGACCATGATCGAACAGGTCGAACTCGAAGCGATCAGGAAAGCCCTGCGCGAAGCCAACGGCAACCGGGCGAAGGCGGCGCAGATCCTCGGCGTTTCCAGGGCGACCGTGTACCGCAAGATCAAGGCCTACCGGCTCGTGAGCTGAGGCTCACTGCGCGAGATACCCGCCGTCGATGACGAGTTCCGCGCCGGTCATGAACGTGGATTCGTCGCAGGCGAGGAACACGGCGCCGTTGGCGATCTCCTCCGGCTGTCCTGGGCGGCCCATCGGGGTCTGGCCGACGACGTAGTCGTTCACGGCGGGGTCCTGTGAATCGGTCAGCGGGGTCGCGATGAACCCGGGATGCAGTGAGTTGACCCGGATTCCGTCCTTGGCATGGGTGATGGCCGCGTTCTTCGACATCGTGCGCACCGCGCCCTTGGTGGCGTGGTAGGCGTGCGCACCGGCCACCGCCGTGGTGCCCCAGATCGACGAGACGTTGATGATCGATCCGCCGCCCCCGGCGAGCATGTGCGGGATCACCGCGCGCATGCCGAGCCAGGTCCCGGTCTGATTGACCGCCACGACCCGGTTCCAGTCCTCGACGGTCAGGTCGCCGACCGGCTCGTAGGTGATGATCCCCGCGTTGTTGGCCAGTACGTCGACGCGGCCGTGCCGGTCGACGACATCGCCGATCACGCGATCCCAATCGTCCGGATTGGACACATCGAGCCGATGGTATTCGAGTCCGTCGAGCGCGTACCCGCAGGTTTGTGCTCTGCCGGTGGCGACGACGGTGGCTCCTTCGCGGGCGAACGCCGCCGCGATGGCACGGCCGATGCCGCGGCCGGCACCGGTGACGACTGCGGTTTTTCCTTGGAGGCGAGGCATGTGTCGAGTGTTGGGCACGAGCACGGCCGCCGAGTGTGTCACTGTGAGAGCGCGGTGTCGCATTTTGCGACGACTCTCGCCACGGGTGCCACGCCCGCGTCAGTGTCGTCGGTATGACGCGACCCGAACCCCGCGACCCGCTCGGCGAGATCTACGCCCAATGGGCGGTCGAGATGGCCGCGCAGCCGGAAATGTCCACCCAGCTGCTGCGGATCCTGTTCGACGACTGGCAGCGGGCCACCATCGAACCCGAAGCCGTGACCTACCAGCACACCGA
Source organism: Saccharomonospora sp. NPDC006951 (assembly GCA_040635515.1). Taxonomy (GTDB): domain Bacteria; phylum Actinomycetota; class Actinomycetes; order Mycobacteriales; family Pseudonocardiaceae; genus Prauserella_A. The sequence continues at coordinate 85,178 of JBEYHY010000002.1, forward strand.
GATCGGTGGTGTGCCAGGCATCAAGGTGCGCCCGCAGGGGGCCGACGCCTCGCGCGTCCTCATCGTCCTGCACGGCGGCGGGTTCGCGCTCGGCTCGTCGGCGAGTCACCGCAAACTGGCGGGGCATCTGGCGAAGGCGTGCGGCGTCGAGGCGTTCGTCGCCGACTTCCGGCTCGCGCCCGAACATCCCTACCCCGCGGCCGTCGAGGATGGACTGAGCGTCGTCGAAGGGCTGCTCGCCTCCGGTCACGGTATCGGCGACATCACGCTGGTCGGCGACAGCGCGGGCGGGAACCTGGCAATCGCGGTGGCGTTGCGGCTGATGGCGGAGGGAAGGCAACTGCCACGGCAGGTGCTGACCATGTCCCCGTGGCTCGACATGGAGAACAGCGGCGCCACGATCGACACCAACGATGCCACCGACTTCCTCATCACGCGCGAGGGGTTGCAGGCCAACATCGACCGTTATCTCAGCGGTGGCGCGAGCCCGGTGGATCCGTTCGTGAACCCGCTGCACGCCGACCTCACCGGCTTCCCCCGGCTCTACATCTGCGCGGGCGATGTCGAATCGCTGTTCGACGACAGTGTCCGTCTGCACCGCCTGGCCCAGAAGTGCGGTGTCGACGTGACGTTCTCCGTCGGCGAGGGGCAACAGCACGTCTACCCGTTCCAGGCGGGACGGCACGAGCGCGCCGACGCCGAGATCGCCGCGATGGCCGCGTGGTACGCCGCCGGTTACCAGTCCTGACCAGCAGACCGACAAGGACACGACATGACTGAACGATCAGCATTCGACGCCGTGATCATCGGCGCCGGTTTCTCCGGTCTCGCACTGCTGCACCACCTGCGCGAGATCGGGCTCGACTGCACCGTCGTCGAAGCGGGCGACGGCGTCGGCGGTACGTGGCAGGCCAACCGGTACCCCGGAGTCCGTACCGACAGCGAGTTCCACTACTACTCGTTCTCCTTCTCCAAGGAGGTGCGCGAGGAGTGGACGTGGAGCGAGCGCTACCCCGGCGGCAAGGAGGTGCTGGCCTACCTCAACTTCGTCGCCGACCGGCTCGATCTGCGCAAGGACATCCAGCTCCGGTCGAGGGTCCGGTCCGCGGTGTGGGACGAGGACAGTGGAAAGTGGACGGTCAATCTGGAGGACGGCCGCACCCTCACCGGAACCTATCTGCTCAGCGGCATGGGCGTGCTGTCCCAGCCCGTCTACCCGGCGATTCCCGGCATCGAGTCGTTCACCGGCGAGTCCTACCACACCGCCGACTGGCCGCGCGAGGGCGCGGACCTTTCGGGCAAGCGGGTGGGCCTGATCGGGCTCGGCGCGTCCGGAATCCAGGTCGTGCCCGTCGTCGCCAAGGAGGCCGGTGAGTTCTTCGTCTTCCAGCGCACGCCCAACTACGTCGTGGAGACCACCAACGAGAAGGTCTCCCCGGAATGGATGCGGCACGTACGCGAGAACTACGACGAGATCTTCGAGCAGGCCGCGGGCCACCCCTTCGGCGTGGCGATGGAACCGGCACGCTACAGCGCACTTGAGGTCGGGCAGGAGCAGCGCAGGGAGATCTTCGAAAGCAAGTGGGAGGAGGGCGGCTTCCACTTCGCCAACGAATGCTTCACCGACCTGGCCAGCAACCACGAGGCCAGCGAGCTGGCCTCGGAGTTCATCCGCTCCAAGATCCGCGAGATCGTGCGCGACCCGGAAACGGCGGAACTGTTGTGTCCCAAGGAATACTCGTTCAATGGCAAGCGCGTGCCGACGGGCCATGACTACTACGCCACGTTCAACAGGGACAACGTCCACCTCGTCGACGTCAAGAGCACGCCGATCGCCGAGGTGACGCCGCGCGGGCTGAAAGTGGGGGAGCGTGAGTACGAACTGGACGTGCTCATCTTCGCCACCGGCTTCGACGCTATGACCGGGACCCTGACCACGATCGACATCGTCGGCCGTGACGGGGTCGTGCTGCGGGACAAGTGGGAAAAGGAGGGCCTGCGCACCAATCTCGGAATCTCGGTGCACGGTTTCCCGAACTTCTTCATGTCGCTGGGACCGCAGACTCCGTACTCGAACCTGCCCGTGCCGATCCAGCTCGGCGCGCAGTGGTTGCAACGCCTGATCGCGTGGGCCCGCGACAACAACGTGCCCCGGATCGAGGCGACGGCCGAATCCGAGCAGTGGTGGACCGAGGAATGCGAGCGAGCGGGCGAGGCGACCGTCATGAGTTCCGAAGGTGACAAGGCCGGGGCGTGGTTCCTCGGCAAGAACGTGCCGGGCAAGCCGAAGGAGTTCCAGGTCTACATGGGAGGCGGCCAGGTGTACCAGGAGTTCTGCCGTGCGGCCGAACAGGACGAGTACCGCTCGTTCCGCGCCGACCTCGGGGCACGGGCATGACCGGCAGGCTCGCGGGCAAGACCGCGATCATCACGGGAGCCTCCTCGGGCATGGGCAAGGTCACCGCGGAGCTGTTCGCGGCCGAGGGTGCGGCGGTCGCGCTGGCCGACATCGGTGACGAGGCGGGCGAAGCGGCCGCGGCGGCCATCATCGCCGATGGAGGGGACGCCGCGTACTGGCACCTCGACGTCACCGACGAACGGCGGATCGAGACGGTGTTCGGCGAGGTCGCCGAGCGCTGGGGCACGCTCGACATCCTCGTCAACTGCGCCGGGGTCATCGGCCCCGACAAACCGACGCACGAGGTCACCGAAGCGGAGTTCGACGCGCTGTTCGCCGTCGACGTCAAGGGCGTGTTCTTCTGCACCAAACACGCGGTGCGGCACATGATCCCGAACCGGCGGGGCAGTATCGTCAACTTCTCTTCGATCTACGGTCTCGTCGGCAACGACGAGTTCACCACCTACCACGTCGCCAAGGGCGCCGTGACGATGCAGACCCGCCAGGACGCCGCTATGTACGGAAGGCACGGTATCCGGGTCAACTCCGTGCATCCCGGCACGGTCCGCACCCCGCTCGTCGACGGCATCGCCGCCGAGTACCCGGGCGGCCTGCCCGCCTATGAGGAGATGATGACGGCAAACCAGTCGTTGCGCCGCCTCGGTCTTCCCATCGACGTCGCATACGGCGTGCTGTATCTCGCCTCCGACGAGGCGGGCTGGGTGACCGGCGTCAATCTCCCGCTGGACGGCGGCTACACCGCTCGCTGAGCATTCCAGAAAGGACACTCGATGAGTTCCACGGTGGTCCACGGCCGGGCCGTACCGACCGGTCTCTACATCGGCGGCGCCTGGCGCGCGGCCGACAAGACCTTCGACGTCACCGATCCTGCTACGGGAGAGGTCATCGCCGAGGTCGCCGACGCCACCGGCACCGAGGCGGTCGAAGCGCTCGACGCCGCGGCGGCCGCCCAGGACGCGTGGGCGGCGTGGGCCCCGCGTGCCCGTGCCGACCTTTTCCACGCGGCACACCGGTTGCTGACCGAGCGCGCCGAGGACTTCGCGGCCGTGATGACGGCCGAAAGCGGCAAGCCGCTCGCCGAGTCGCGGGCCGAGTTCGCGCTGTCGGCTGGGTTCTTCCTCTGGTACGCCGAACAAATCGGTCACCTGCACGGCACCTACGCGCACGGTTCGCCCGGCGGATACCGGATCGTCACGACGCATCAGCCGGTAGGGCCGAGCCTGCTCATCACGCCATGGAACTTCCCGCTGCTGATGTCCGCGCGCAAGGCCGGTGCGGCACTGGCCGCCGGATGCACCGCGGTGATGAAGAGCGCGCGGGAAACACCACTGACCGGCGCGCTGTTCGTGCAGACCTTGCACGAAGCGGGATTCCCGGAGGGAGTGGTGAATCTGCTGCACACGACGACGTCCTCGGCGATCTCCGACGCCGTGATGGACGACCGGAGATTGCGCAAGATCAGCTTCACCGGCTCGACGGGGGTGGGGGCTCACCTGCTGCGCAAGGCGGCGGGCAACATCGTCAACGCGTCGATGGAACTGGGCGGTGACGGCCCCTTCGTCGTGCTCGCCGACGCCGACGTCGACCTGGCCGTCGAACAGGCGATCGTGTGCAAGTTCCGCAACGCGGGGCAGGCGTGTGTCGCGGCGAACCGGATCATTCTGCATGAGGGCATCGCCGCGGAGTTCACCGACAAGTTCGTGGCCCGGGCGCGGGAATTGCGCGTGGGCAACGGATTCGGCGAGGGAGTGGACGTCGGCCCGATCATCAGCGAGCGGCAGCGCGACAGGGTGGTGCGGCTCGTCGGCAAATTCCGCGACCAGGGGGCTGAGGTGCTGCTCGGCGGGGAATCCGTCGAGGGGCCCGGAAACTTCTTCGAACCGACCGTGCTGCGGGTGGACTCGCGGGACAGGGACCTGTGCGGCGAGGAACTGTTCGCCCCGCTCGCCGCGATCTACACCGTCACGTCGGTGAGGGAAGCGGTGGAGTTCGCCAACGACAGTGACTACGGACTGGCGGCCTACCTGTTCACGCGCGACCTTTCCCGTGCGGTGGCGATCGCCGAAAAGCTCGACTTCGGCATGGTCGGGGTCAACAGGGGCATCATGGCCGATCCCGCCGCCGCGTTCGGTGGCACCAAGGCATCGGGGCTCGGCAGGGAAGGCGGGCACGACGGCATCTACGAGTTCCTCGAACCCAAGTACCTGGCCATCACGGTCGACGAAACGGAGGCGATCGGCGGATGAGCAACGTCAACGAACTGGGGCTCGGGCTGCTCCGCCAGCCCGCCACCGTCCTGTTCGGACCGGGGCAGCGTAGGCAGTTGCCCGCACTGGTCGCCGCGCACGGTGACAAGGCGCTGCTGTGCACCGACGAGCGCATGGCGGGGGAACCGGTCTTCCAGGAGATCGTCGAGGCGCTTGGGAGCAGGGGCGTCGAGGTCGGCGTGTACTCGAAGGTCGAGCCGGATCTGCCCCGGGCCAACCTGATCGACGTGGCCGAGGTCCACGCGGGGGAGCGGTTCGACGTCGTGGTCGGCATCGGCGGCGGCAGTGTGCTCGACTTCGCCAAGCTCGCCGCGATCCTGCTCGCGCGTGGTGGCGATGTGGGGGAGCTCTACGGCGAGAACAAGGTGCCGGGCCCCGGGTTCCCGTTGATCACCGTACCCACCACGGCGGGTACCGGCGCCGAGGTCACCTGCATCTCGGTGGTATTCGACCCGGACAAGGAGATGAAGATCGGCGTTGCCAGCCCGCATCTGGAAGCGGCGGCCGCGGTGATCGACCCGGAGCTGACGCTGACCTGCCCGCCCGGCCTCACCACGGCGACGGGTGCCGACGCGCTCACCCATCTCGTGGAGGCCTTCACCGGGCGCGCGAAGAACCCGTCGCCACGTGAGATCGAGGATCACCTCTACGTAGGCAAGAACGTGCTGACCGATCTCTACTGCAGGGAAGGTCTCGCGCTGGTCAACTCCTCCTTCGCGCGGGTGGTGGCCGATCCCTCGGACCTGGCGGCGCGTTCGGACACCATGCGCGCTGCCTTCAGCGCGGGGATGGCGATCAACACGGCGGGCACGGCGGGCGCGCACGCGATCCAGTCACCGATCGGGGCGCTGACCCACACCGCGCACGGACTCGGTGTGGGCGCGCTGCTGCCGTACGTCATGCGATTCAACCTGCCGGAGCGGGTCGCCGAGTTCGCCGAGATCGGCCGGATACTGGGAGTGGCCGAGGAGGGCGCGAGCGCGGAGGCACAGGCGCACGACGGGATCCGGCGCCTTGAGGACCTGCTCGCCACGCTCGGCTGCCCGCTCAACCTCAAGGATCTCGGCCTTGAGCCACGGCATTTCGACCAGGTCGCCGACCAGGCGTTGCTGGCCACCCGGCTGACCGCGAACAACCCCAGGGAGCTGGATCACCAGAGCATCGTGACGATACTGGAGCGCGGGTACGCCGACGACAGGTCACTGTGGACGGTATGACATCCGTGAACACCGTCGCCGTGCTGGGCGCGGGGTCCATCGGCGTCGCGTTCGCGATCGTGTTCTCCAGGGCCGGATTTCCCGTGCGGGTATGGGATCCGGACCCGGCCGCGCCTGCCAGGGCGGGCGAGGACCTGCGTGACCGGCTGGCGCGGCTACACGAACACGGGTTGCTGGACGAGGAACCCGGGGTCGTGGCCTCGCGGGTCGCGTTCGCGCCGAGTATCGCGCACGCCGTCGAGGACGCCGGTCTCGTGCAGGAATGCGCCCCCGAACGAGCGGAGGTGAAACGCGAGCTGTTCGCCGAGGTCTCGCGGCTGACCGGGCCGGAGGTCGCGCTCGTCAGTTCGAGCTCGGCCATCCCGGCCAGTGTGCTTGCCGAGGGCCTCCCCTCCGCGGGCCGGATCCTGATCGGCCATCCCGGCAATCCGCCCTATCTGCTTCCCGTCATCGAGATCGTGCCCTCACCGGACACGGAAGCGGGCATCGTCAAGCGGGTGTCCACTGTGTACGAAGCGGCAGGGCTGCGGCCGGTGGAACTGCGCCGCGAGGTCGAAGGGTTCGTGTTCAACCGGCTCCAGGGAGCTCTGCTGAGGGAGGCGTACTGCCTGCTGCGGGACGGGGTCGCCGACGTGGAGGACATCGACAGCGTGGTGCGGCTCGGACTGGGCCGCAGATGGTCGGTCATCGGTCCCTTCGAGACCGTGGACCTGAACACGCGAGGCGGGATCGCCGCGCATGCGGAGAAGCTCGGGCCTTCCTACGAACGCATGGGAGCCGAGCGAGGACAGCACGACCCGTGGACACCGGAACTCGTGGCCCGCGCGGCGGCCCAGCGCCGCGCGATCCTCCCACTGGCCGAATGGGACGAGCGCGTCCGGTGGCGCGACGAACGATTGATGGAACTGGAAAGGAACAACCGTGACTGACACTCTCTCCGGCAAGGTCGCTTTCGTGACAGGGGGAGCGCAGGGCATCGGCGCCGCGATCAGCGCGCGGCTAGCCGACGAGGGCGCGACGGTCGTCGTCGGCGACCTCAACACCGACCGCCCGGGCACCGTGCCGCTCGACGTCACCGATCCCGCTTCGGTCGCGGCGGCGGCGAGGACCACCGTCGAGCGCCACGGCCGCGTGGACATCCTCGTCAACAACGCGGGCATCAGCAACGACACGCCGACGCTCGACCACAGCGACGAGGAGTGGCACCGCATCATCGGTGTCAACCTGACCGGCGCGTTCTTCGCCTCGCGCGAGTTCGGCCGTCATCTGGAAAGCGGGGGAGCCATCGTCAACATCTCCTCGATCGCCGCACTGCTGGCCGGCCGTCCCGAACGGCACGTCGCCTACGACGTCAGCAAGGCCGGGATCATCGCGCTGACCAGGACGCTCGGCGTCGAATGGGCGCCGCGCGGAATTCGGGTCAACGCGGTCGCCCCCGGCTACACCGACACCCCGATCCTGCGCGACGTCGGTTCGTCCGCGCCCGAGGTCCTCGACGAATGGCGCTCGCAGGTGCCCCAGCGCAGGCTGATCGACCCGGACGAGATCGCCTCCGTTGTCACCTATCTGGCTTCGCCCGGCGCCTCGGCGATCACCGGGCAGGTCGTCGTCGCCGACGCGGGGTACACCGCCTCGGCGTGATCTCGATGCGGGGCTGTCACTCCTTCTCGAAGAACGCCGTGAGGACGGGGCCGAGTTGCGCGGGATCGGCGACGTGCCCTGTGGCGGGAATCGTGGCGCGTCGCCCGTCGCGCAGGCAGGCGGCGGTGGCGTCCGCGGCGATACTGAAATAGTCGCCGGGCAGACCGGCGGTGTGCGCATCGCCCTCGGCACCGGTGGTCAGCAGCACCGGCCGGGTCACCCCGGCCAGCCGGTCCTTCGGCGGGGGACCGTCGCCGATGCAGGCGGCGTCGTAGCGCAGTGTCGGGGCGAGGGCGAGCAGGCCCGGCCACATCGGCGTGGATTCCGCTGCCGCGATCTGCTCGTCGGGCGCGCCGGCCAGGCGCATGAAGAGCCGTAACGCGCCCGCCTTTTCACCCGCGTCCAGCGCGTCGGCGAGTTCGCGGGTGTAGTCGCGCCACGCCGCGATCATGTCGTCGGTGAGCTGATAGGGCACTTCATGCACGGCGATCCGGTCGACCGGAAGACCGGCGGCGGTTGCTTCGAGAGCGAGCGCGCCTCCCGAGGATGCCCCGAAGAGGTGCGCGGCCCCGTTTCCCGTGGCTTCGATGACGGCGGCGAGGTCCTCGATCTCGCGTTGCACCGCGTACGGTGCGGTGTCACCACTGCCGTTGCGGCCCCTGCGGCTGTAGTTGACGACCGTGAAGCGCGTGGCCAGCCACTCGCCGAGCGGGACGTTCTCGCTGCCGTCGTCCAGTCCGCCACCGACGAGTACGAGCACCGGTCCCTCGCGGCCCAGGATGTCGTAGCTGATGCGGGTTCCGTCGTGCGAGGTCGTGTGGGACATACGCACTCCTGGGAGTCGTCCGGCAACAGTCGTGCAGTATGCCCCGATTCGGCAGCCGGGGAAACCGCGAGGGATCGCGGCTCAGCGGCGGCTGTATTCGGCGTAGGCTTCGCGGAAGTCGGCGGCGAACCTCGTGTCGTCGCCCAGGTCGCCGAACCAGTCGCGGTCGGTGAGGAAACCGGCGGGGTCGGGGCCCCCGGCCCGTAGGGCGGCGGTGAGGCGCTCGGCTTGCCGGTCGCCGAGCGATCTTTCCGCGCGCAGGTCCCGTTCCGCGCGTACCGCCCATGCGGCGAGCACGCTCGCCGACGCAGGCGCGGGCTCGCCCTCGCGGGAGAGGCGTGTCGCGACGGGCACGAGGAACTTCGGCAGGCGGTCGCTCGCGTCGGTGGCGATCCGGGCGAGGGTGTCGCGGATGTTCGGGTTGGCGAATCGCTCCATCAGTTCGTTCGAGTACTCGTCGGGATCGATGCCGGGAACCGGGCGCAGCGTGCGGACCGCCTCGGTGAGATACCGTCGCACGAGGCCGGTGACCTCGGCATCGGCCACGGCCTCGTGCACGAAGGTGTGGCCGCGCAGGAGCCCGGCGTGCGCGATGGCCTGGTGACTTCCGTTGAGCAGGCGGATTTTCATGAGTTCGTAAGGGGAAACGTCGGCGACGAGTTGCGCGCCCGCGTCCTCCCACGGTGGCCTGCCGAGGGGAAAGTCGTCCTCGATGACCCACTGGGTGAACGGTTCGCAGACGACGGGCCAGCCGTCCTCGACGCCGAAGGCATCGCGCACCATCGCGCGTTCGGCGTCGGTCGTCACCGGAGTGATGCGGTCGACCATGCTGTCCGGAAAGGACACCGAGTCATCGATCCAGCCTGCGAACTCCTCGCCGTAGGCCAGCCGCGCGAACGCGACCAGCGCGCGGCGGGTGACGCCGCCGTTACCGGGGACGTTGTCGCAGGACACCACGGTGAACGGCGCGATACCCCTTTCGCGGCGCAGATGCAGTCCCTCGGCGAGGATCCCGAAAACGGTCCGTGGCCGCCGCGCGCCCACGTCCGCGAGGATGCCGGGGTCGGCGGTATCGAACTCGCCCGTCACGTCGGAGGTGTTGTATCCGCCCTCGGTGATGGTCAGCGAGACGACGCGAATGCCGGGCGAGGCAAGGTATTCGCGCACGCGGTCCGGTTCGGACGGTGCGTGCGCGAAGCCGACGATCGAGCCGATGCCCGTCGCGGTCCTGCCGCCGTCGCCACCGAGTTCGACAAGCGTGTAGGTGAAGTCCTGTGCGCGCAGGATCTCACCCAGCTGCTCGTCACGCGGGAACAGTCCCACCCCGATGATCCCCCAGTCCTTCGCCTTGCCCTGGCGCAGCAGCCGATCGAGGTAGGCGGCCTGATGCGATCGATGGAAGTTCCCGACTCCGAAGTGCAGGATCCCCGCGCTCACCTCCGCGCGGTCGTACGTTGGCGTGTGCACGCCACCACTGTTCGTCATCGGTGCTCCTTTGTGGTCACGCGTCGTGGGGAGATGTGGGCCCAATCACGTGCTCGGGTCGGCCGGGCTTGACGTATGGTCCCCAATGTACTCATGATAAATCGATTGTTCACGAAGACTTACCCTTCGAGAAGAGATATGACAAGCACCGGCTTCTTCGAACCCCTCCCGCATGTCCTGGTCGCCGACGACTTCGACAGGGGGATGAGCGGATGGCTCGACCTGCGTCCGAACTTCGTCGCCCCGGGTTTTCGCGAGCACTCCGACGACATCGATCTGATCCATTGGGGACCGGCGATGCTCAGCTCGGCGACGTTCGCCTTCGGCGGCACCCACGGCTCCGCGCAGGGAACCTATTCGCTCAAAGTGTCCAGCCGGGCCGCCGCGGCGCCACCGGACCAGCCACCCGCTCCCGGATCGATGGGCCTGGCGATCAAGCGGCTCGCCGTTCCTCCCGGGACCAAGCGCGTGCGCGTCGAAGCGCTCATCGCCTACAAGGCGGAGCAGGACCGGCCCGGTCTCGGAGTGAACGACGTGCGGGCCTTCGGGCTCTTCGTCGACCTGCAGGACGACGTCCACCGCTACATGCCGGGGGTGCGGTACGTGAACGCCGTTGCCGGTGAACCGGTGCGGCGCTGGCAGTTCTACAGCCCGGCAGAGGTCACCGACGAGCAGTGGAGCTACGGCACGGACGGATGGCACAAGGCGGGGATCGATCCACAATGGTTCGGAGCTCGCGACGCCGACGGGTCGACCGTCGCCACGACCTGGTTCCCCGGCGGGCCTCAGCACCTCATCTACAACGAGTCCGACGACAAGCTGAACTGGATGCCGCTTTCGCTCACCGTAAACCTCGAAACGCGCGCCTACGAACGGTTCAGCGTGGGGAACCGGCTGCTGACTTTTCCCGAGGGAGCGCGTCCGACGCTGGCCCGGGCCTACAACGACATCGAGGGCCTGCTGAACCCGGTGTTCTTCGTCGAGGCCGACACCGATCGCCGCGTCTCGCTGTTCGTGGACTCCGTCGTCATCTCGGCGGAGAAGAGGGAGGACTCGTGAAGAACTTCTACACCTCCGTCGTCGAGTTGCGGCAGCGCTTCGACGAGGTCGTCGAGACGCACCCCTACGAGTGCGGCTGGGCCGACGAGGCCATCTTCTTCGTCGAGACGCACGAGTTCGATCCTGGTGCGGTGCTCACGCTCCGCGTGCAGGTGAGCCCGGACGGCATCCGGTGGATGGACGAGGGCACCGAATTGGAACTCACCGATACGGGTTTCGTCCGGGTCGGGCACTTCGGCGGCTTCCTGCGCATGACGGGTACCGCCGTCGGCGGCGATGGGAAGCCGGTGCCGGTCACCGTCTCCGTCCGGCTCGCATTGAAAGGATGAGCGGGAAACAATGACGTTTCGAATCAACAAGGCGACCATCGGGGCGACCGTCGGCACGGCGCTGGAATGGTACGACTTCTCCCTCTACGCGACCGCGAGCGCGGTGGTGTTCCCCGCCGTCTTCTTCCCTTCCGGGGACCCGTTCATGGCGACGCTCGCCTCGTTCGCGACGTTCGCGGTCGGATTCTTCGCCAGGCCCGTCGGCGGCGTGATCATCGGTGTCCTCGGCGACCGCTACGGCCGCAGGCAGATGCTGTTCCTCACGCTCGTGCTGATGGGGATCTCCTCCGCGCTCATCGGATTCATTCCCAATTTCGCCTCGATCGGCGTCGCCGCTCCCGTGCTGCTGATCGTCTTGCGAATACTCCAGGGCGTCGGGGCAGGCGGCGAGTACGCGGGCGCGACGTTGCTGGCCGCCGAGCACTCCCATGCCTCGTCGCGAGGGCTGAACGCGGCCCTTCCCGGCGCGGGCAACGCCGCGGGGGCACTGCTGGCGACGGGAGTGCTGACGCTGCTGAACACCACCATGTCGCGGGAGGCGTTCCTGTCCTGGGGATGGCGGGTGGCCTTCATCGCCAGCATCCTGGTGTGCGTCGCGGGCATCGTGATCCGCCTGCGCATTCCGGAGAGCCCCGAGTTCGAGGGCTCCAAGGAGAAAAGGGATGTTCCGCGCGTCCCGCTCTCGGAGCTGTTCCGCTCCTCGGGCCGCAAGATCCCGTTCGCGATGCTCGCCAGCATCGGTCCCAACGTGGCCAGCTACCTCCCCTCGGTGTACGCACTGACCTATTTGGCCTCGGTGGTCGGCGCTCCGGAATGGATCGGGCTCACCGGGATCATGATCGGCAACTTCCTCAAGTTGCTGACGATCCCGCTGGCGGGCTGGCTTTCCGACCGCTTCGGCAGGCGGCCGGTGTTCCTCGGTGGGGCCATCGGCGCGGCCGCGCTCATCTACCCGTTCTTCTTCCTGCTGAACACCGGCACCCCGGTTCTGGTGTGGATCGGCCTGGTGCTCATCTTCACGCTGTGCAACGACGCGATGCTCGCGGCACAGTCGGGCTTCATGTCGGAGTTGTTCGACGTGCGCCACCGCTACACCGGCGTGACGTTCAGCAGGGAGATCACCGGCGCGCTCGTCGGCGGCACGCTGCCCTTCGTCGCCGCCGCGCTGACCGAGGCCGCGGGCGGGGCCTACTGGCTGGTCGCGCTCTACTGCCTCGTGCTCATGCTGCTGGCCGCGATCGGCATGTTCCTGCTGCCGGAAACGCGCGCGCTCGTGTCGCGGCAACCCGCCGCGGCGCCGGGTGAGCGGTGAGCGGATAGCCGCCGTGAGCCGGGCCGGGACCCGGCAGGCATAGTTGAGGCATGGAGGGACGCACTTCGAAGGAACAGGGCCGACCGCGACGCGGCGGCGAGGTCCGGCTCGCGGACGTCGCCGCCGCCGCGCGGGTCTCGGCTCCGCTGGCCTCCCGCGTTCTCAATGCCGACCCGAAGGTCAGGGCCACTCCGGAGACCAAGGCCAGGGTCCTCGAAGCCGCCGAGCAACTCGGCTACGTTCCCAACATCGCGGCGAAGACCCTCCGCCAGCGCCGGACGGGCCTGCTCGGCCTCGTCGTCCACAACCTGTCGAGCCCCATCTACCTCGACCTGCTGCAGGGGGCGCGTACCGAGGCCGCGGCCAACAACTACTTCCTCGTGCTCGGCGACGTGGACGAGTTGCTCACCGACCCGGAGGCCTACCGGATCCTCGTCAACGGCAAGCGGGTCGACGGGCTGATCGTCCAGGGCGGGCACGGCGAGTTCGATCAGCACATCGCGGAAATCGCCCGCGCGCTGCCGACCGTCATCGTCAACGCGCCGCCGAAGCTGACCGAAACCGTCGCCCCGCTCGTCGCCCCCGACGAGGGCGCCGCGACGAGGATGCTCACCGAGCATCTCCTCGCGCTCGGGCACACCAGGATCGGGCTCATCTCGGGGCCGTCCGAGTCGCCGACGAACCTGCTCAGGACGCGGGGCGTACGCGAAACACTCGCCTCGGCGGGGCTGACCCTGTGCGAGGAGGACACCGTCCATCTCACCTGGTCGGCCGAGGCGGGCAGGGCCGGACTGCGCGAACTGGCCACCCGCTGGGCCGGTCCCGACCGGCCCAGCGCGCTCATCGGGGGAAACTCGCTCATCGGCATCGGCATGCTCAGGGCGGCCGCGGAACTGGGCATCGAGGTGCCTGCCGAGCTTTCGATCGCGGCCGTGCACGACACGTGGATCAGTGAACACCTCGTGCCGTCGCTGACCACGGTCAGCCTGCCGCTGCGGGAAATGGGCGAGACCGCGGTCCGGTTGCTGTTGTCCGAACCGCCACGGGAACGGCAGACGATCATCTCCGACCCGCCGCCCCGGCTGCACGTGCGAGCCTCGACCGCCGCGCCCGGATCACAGTAGTCCGGCGATCGCCTGGTAGGAGGCCCAGAGGCCGATGCAGCCGACGACGAGCAGGGCCGCTGTCTCCCACCACCGATTGACGTATCGCCGCTGCATGAACTTGCCGCTCGTGGTCAGCACGAAGATTCCGACGATGATGATCGGCCCCGCGAGCGCGGCGAGCGCGTTGACCAGGATGGTGAGTTCCACAAAGGACGGCATGACGGGCAGCGAGAACGTCAGCGGGAGCGCCAGCAGGAAAACTCCTTGCAGCCAGCGGAAAGCGGGCTTCTTCTCGAAGTCCTCACTGGCTACTTCGGACCCGTCGACCCCGCGAGCACGGAAGGTGTTGGCGGCCCCGTCCATCAGCAGCTTCGTCTGGCCGTACGAGTACGCGGGGAATGTCGTGAAGGTGATGAAGAACAGGCCGAGCCAGAACAGAACCTGCCCGATCGGGCCGATCGTGGCGCCCAGCAGCATCGCGAGCGCGTTCTCGTCGTCGAGTGCACTTGCTTCGGCACTCGTTTCCGCGGCCGTCACCCAGATCGCGAGATTGATGACCAGGATGACGAGCATGCCGATGGCGAGGTCCACCAGCTGGATCTTGCGATGGCGCGGCGTCAGCCAGCCCTTGTCCTGCAGGAAGTAGTTGTACATCAGGTTGGTCGTCGACCCGCCGACGCCGCCGATGAGCGCGGCCACGATGACGACGCTCTCGATGCCGCCCGTGGTCTCCGGGACCTGGAAGGTCAGCCCCTCAAGGAAGTTCACCGGGTCGAATCCCTGTATCAGCGCGACGGAGCCGAAGCTGCAGACCAGGATGACCGCGGCCGCGCGGGCGATGAACTCGAACGTCGCGTACTGCCGGTGCCTGAACAGTAGCACCAGGGTGATGGCGACAAGGCCCGCCGCGGAATAGAAGACGCCCCATTCGGAATCTCCGGGCCGCCCGATCAGATTGTAGAAGGCGGTACCCGCTCCCTTGATGATGTAGGTCGCGTATCCGAAGCCGAGTACGAACGCGCACAGTCCCACGATGAACGGAAGCGGCCGCCAGATCCTGGCGAACCCTTCCATGATGGAGCTGCTGGAATTGTTGTTGCACAAGACGTACTTGGCTATCGCGGAAACGAACACGTAGCGCGCGAGCAGGGAAAGGACCAGCGCCCACATCAGCGCATAGCCGTAGTCGGCGCCGGACACCGAGGAGGACACGAGATCGCCGGCGCTCATCCAGGCCAGTGCCATCACGATGCCGGGGCCGAGGGCGCGCAGGTATCCTCTTGTTCCTTGAGGTACTGGGGCCACTCCGGGTTTTGTTTCAGGGGCTATCACGCTGGATCACTACTCCTCGTTGAGTGTGTCGCCGGATATCCGCGGGTGGGTCCGAAGTGGTCAGTCCGCCTCGGTGGGGCCAGGGCGCGGGCTGTCACCTGCCAGGCGCGATTGCAGGAAACGGGCCCAGGTCGATACGTGGTCGCGCATGGTGCGCTCGGCGAGATCGGCGTCGCCGTCGCTGATCGCCGTCGCGATCGCGAGGTGTTCCGCGGCGGCTCGTCGTGACCAGGCGGGGGAGGCGTGCCCGTAGGCGAGGCGGCGGCACAGTCGGACACGGTCGTGGATCGTCGCGAGCAGCTCGATGACGGCCGCGTTTCTGCTGCCTCTCGCGATGGCCTCGTGGAACTCGTTGCCCAGTTCGGCCGCCGCCGTCGGATCCATGTCGATCGATCCGTCCGCGAGGCCGGCGAACTTTTCCATGAAGGCGGCGAGGTAGGTTTCGCCGACCCGTTCCGCGGCCAGCCGGGCCGCCATACCCTCCAGTGCTTCGCGTGCCTGGTAGAGGCTCTGCATGTTCTCGGCGCTGAACTCGCGTACGTGCGCGCCTCGCTGGGCGACGATCGAGACGAGCCCGTCACGTTCGAGCTGCCGCAGCGCCTCGCGGACCGGTACCCGGCTCACCGCGAGTTCCTCGGCGATCACGCGCTCGGGAATGGGGTCGCCCGGCTGGTAGCGACCGCTCAGGATCCGCGAGCGCAGTTCCTGGCGGATCGTCTCGTACTTGCGCGTACCGCCACTGTCGTCGCGCTCCCTCGATGTCATCGCGTCCTCCACCAAGGGTGGTATACCAACATCGCTGTATGGTATACCAGTGGTCGATCGAGTCAACCCCGGATGTCAGCGAGCGGGGGCCCGCGGGTATCCATTTCGGACAGACGCCGGCTGTGCCGGTTGTGTCAGCCGTGTCGGTTGCAGAGAGAGGAACCATGGAACATCTCGGTGACTACGACACCATCGTCGTAGGTGCAGGAGTAACCGGAATCGTCGCCTCCGTCGCCGCGGCCCGCGCCGGAGCCCGCGTGTTGCTCGTGGAAAGCAGCGGAATACTGGGCGGCTTGATCACCGGCGGCAGGCTCACCAAGCCGACCGGGATCGTGCAGCCGGGTGTCTATCTCGACCTGATCGAACGCGCGGCCGCCTACGGCGGTGCCGATCCCAATGTCCAGGAATCGCATTGGGGGACCTACAGCGGGGTTTTCGACACCGAGGTGATGCAGCGGGTCATTATCGAAACCATTGAGGAGGCCGGTGTCGAGGTCCTGCTCTTCGCCCATGTCACCGCCGCGATCAAGGAAGGTGACCGCGTTCGCGGGATCGAACTGCACACCAAGGCCGGGCGGCGGCTGGCCACGGCGGCGACCGTGATCGACGCGAGTGGCGACGGCGATCTCGCCGCGCTCGCGGGCGTCGACTTCATGTACGGGCGCCCGGAAGACGGGCACGTGCAGCCGATGACCAGCTACTTCCGGATCTTGAACGTCCGGTTCGCCGAGCTGGCCCAGGATTGTCTCGATCATCCCGCCGACATGCGCGAACTGGTGATTCCCGATGGCGCGGGGCAGGACAACGACGACTACGTGCTCAAGTTCTACATGGCGGGATTCGAGCAGCGGATCGCCGACGCCCGCGCGGACGGGTTCGAGTGGATCATCCCCAAGACGCACCTGCACATGAAAGCAGGGCTGTTGCCCGGCGAACTCAACGTGAACGCGACAAGGGTCCAGGGCAACGCGCTCGATCCGTGGACCCGCACCAAGGCCGCCATCGAGGTGCGCAAGCAGGCCTATTGCGCGTTCGACTTCCTGCGCAAATACGTCCGAGGCATGGAATCCGCGATTTTCCTCGACGTCGCACCCGTTCTCGGAGTTCGCGAAACCCGACGCATCGAGGGCGACTACGTCCTCACTGAACGCGACGTCCGGTCGGAGGCACGCTTCGCCGACGCCATCGGACTGTCCAACGCCCCACTGGACATTCACGAGCCCGGTGGTGAGGGCGGCGCCATGATCGGCGTCAACACCGGATACGGAATCCCCTACCGCTGCTTGCTTCCTCGTGGTGTCGAGGGCCTGCTGATCGCGGGGCGCTGTCTTTCCGTGGACTCCGGTGCGTTCGCCTCGACCCGCAACACCCCCGCGTGCGCGATCACCGCGCAGGCGGCGGGAATCGCCGCGGCCGAATGCGCGCGCAGGAAGATCACCCCGCGCGAACTCCCCGCCGAGATTGTCCAAAAAGCACTGACCGAGATCGGGACATCGCTCGGTGAACGGGCTTCCGCGTAGCGGGGGAGCGCTACGCGGTCAGTTCTTCGGCCTTCGCGCGGATGAGCCGGCGCACGATGTGCGCGGCTCTTGAGGGCTGGGTGTTCTTCCGGTGGGTGAGGCAGATCCGCACGGGATGTGCGTCGCGCAGCGGAATCCACACCAGATCAGGGATGTCGGCCGAGGTCTCGAACTTGGCGAGGATGCCGAGACCCGCGCTCTCGGCGACCATCACCTTGAGGCTGCGTGCCGTCATCGCCTCGACGACGATGTCGGGATTGCTTACGTTCCGGTGCAGCAGCTCCCACAGCGTGGTGCCGCCGCGCATGGTGACGATCGGCCAGGTCTCCAGATCGCGCCAGTACAGGTACTCGCGCCCGGCGAGCGGGTGATCGCCGGGCGCGTAGACGCCCATCGGCGCCGAGACGAGCGGCACGCGATGCAGGCCGGAGGCGGCCGGGCTCGTCGGCACGGTCACCACCGCGAAATCCAGTTCGCCGTCGAGCACGGCGGCCTCGACCTCGGCCGAACCCCCTTCCCGCACGGTGAACCGCAGGCCCGCGTGCCGTTTGCGCAGTCTGCCCACGACCGGCGCGACGATCGTCTCGGCGGTCACCGAGACCGCCCCGATCCGTACCTTGCCGTGGTAGGCGCCGCCTGCCGCCATGGCCGAATCGCGCAGTTCCTCCTCGGCCGCGACGAGCCGCCGCAGCGGATCGAGCAGTGCCTGACCCGCCGCCGTCGGCCGCACACCGTGCTTGCCGCGCGTCAGCAGCACCACGTCGAGTTCCTCTTCCAGCGCGCCGATCTGCTGGCCCACGGTCGGCTGGCTGACCTCGCAGCGGGCCGCCGCCGCCCGCAGTGACCCGGTCTCGATGGCGGCCAGGAAGTACCGCACTCGCTCCACACGCACCGGGCCAACATAAAGGCAAAACCTTTCACCCGTAAGTTCCGATCACTTCTTCCTTCCCGTTCACGGGGCAGGACATGCTGTGCCGACTGGCAGAAGGCGTCCCGAGGTGAAAGGAATACCTGGTGTCCGCTGGCCCATTGAGCGGGGTGCGTGTCCTGGACGTGTCGACGATCCTGGCCGGCCCGCTGGCGTCCTCACTGCTCGGCGAATTCGGCGCCGAGGTGATCAAGATCGAGCAGCCTGGCGAGGGCGACCCCGCGCGGCGGTATCCACCGCTTGCCGATGACGGTGTCTCCGCCGCCTGGGCGATGCTGGGGCGTACCAAGCGGAGCGTGACGATCGACCTGCACGCGCCGGAGGCCGCCGCGCTCGTCGGGAAGCTGGCCGCGACCGCCGACATCGTGGTGACCAACTTCCGCCCCGTGACGCTGCGCCGGTTTCGCATCGACTTCGACGACCTGCGCGCCTACCGCCCCGACCTGGTGATGGTGCACGTGAGCGCGTTCGGCCGCACCGGCCCCTACGCCGACCGGCCGGGCTTCGCCCGCGTGGCCGAGGCGTTCGCGGGGCTGACCTACCGCACCGGCGATCCGGAACGACCGCCCGTGTTCGCCGGTTACCCCGTCGCCGACGGTGTCACCGGCATCTACGCGGCCTTCGCCGCCATGCTCGCGCTGCGGCAGCGGGACCGCACCGGCGAAGCGCAACTGGCCGACATTCCGCTCTACGAGCCGCTGTTGCGCATGATGGAGGACTTCGTCATCGAGTACGGCGTGACCGGCGAAAGCAGGCAACGTCAGGGCAACCGGAATCCGCACATCAGCCCGAACAGCCTCTACCGCACCCGCGACGGCCGCTGGCTCGCCGTGCCCGCCTCGACCGAGCAGATGTGGCGGCGCCTGGTCACGGTCATGGCCGCACCGGACCTCGCCGTGCACGACACGATGACCGCGCGCCTCGACAACAGGGACGAGATCGAGGCGAGGGTGGCCGAGTTCGTCGCCGCGCACGATCTTGAGCCGTTGATGGCCCTGCTCACCGAGGCCGGAGTGGCTGCGGGGCCGGTGAATTCGGCTTCCGACATCGTGGCCGACCCGCACATCAGGGCGCGGGGCTCGGTAGTCGAGATCGCCCGCGGTGAAGGGGAACCGCCGCTGCCGATGCAGGCACCCGCGGGCCGGTTCTCCGGTTTCGGCACCACGATCGGCGGCCGGGCGCCCGCGCTCGGCGAGCACACCACCGAGGTGCTGCGGGAAGACGGCGGGCTGACCGGGCCGGAGATCGAGAGCCTGCGCCATCGCGGAGTGATCTGAGCAGAAGGAGCCGCACATGACTATGGCAGTCGTGTCGATCATCGTCCTGGTCGCCCTTTTCTCGGCTACCTTGATACCCGCGTTCGATCTCGGGCTGGGTGCGCTGGCCGCGGCGTTCGTCGTGGGGCTCGCCGCCGGTGTGCCCGCCGACGAGGTGACCGGGTTTTTCCCAGCCGACTTCTTCGTGCTGATCGTCGGGGTCACCGCCCTGTTTGCGGTGGCCCATCTGAATGGGACCCTCGACTGGCTGCTCGGATTGTTGCTGCGGCTGGTCGGCGGCAGGCTTGCGCTGGTGCCATTGGTGCCGTTCGTGATCGGCGCCGTGCTGACGGCGGTCGGCACGCTGCCCGCCGCGGCGACGGCCATCGTCGCCCCGATCGCGCTGGGGCTGGCGGCACGGTATGGAATCTCGCCGCTCGTGGCGGCGGTTCTCGGGATCACCGGCATCATCAGCGGACTGCTTTCCCCGCTCGCCGTCTACGGCGTCACCGCCCGCGAGCTGAGTGCGAAGTTCGGTATCGAGCTTCCCGGCTCGGCCCCGGTCGCCTTCCTGCTCGGCGGTCTGCTGACCGGGCTCGTCGTGTCGCTCACCTGCCTGCTGATCGGATTGCGCACCGGCGCGGTTGCACGAGGCAGGGTCGCGGGGGACACGGCGCCGGAGAGCGACATCGCGGCGGTGGCCGCGACGAAGAGCGCCAGGGTGCTCACCGTGCTCTGCCTGCTCACCGTGGTCGTGCTCTCGGTCGGTTTCGAGATGAACATCGGCTATCTCGGCATCACCGGGGCTCTCGTCCTGCAATTGGTGCTGCGGCTGGAGCCGGGCGCGGTCGTGGCGAAGATCCCGTGGTCGGTGGTCCTGCTGATCGGCGGCCTGCTCACCTACGTCGGCCTGATGCAGCATCTCGGCGCGTTCGAGCAGATCTCCGACCTGCTGCGGGTCGAGGGCTCCGCCGCACTGAGCCTGCTCGTACTCTGCTACATCGCGGGCATCACGTCGTTCGCGGCCAGTTCCATCGCGGTGTTCGTGACGGCCATGCCGCTGCTGCCCCCGCTGGTGGAGGCGGGCGTGTCCCCGGTGGGCGGGGTGCTGGCGATCGCGCTGGCCTCGGTGCTGGTCGACATCAACCCGCTCGGCATCACCGGAGGGCTGATCCTCGGCGCTGCCGAACCCTCGGCGAGGCCGCGCCTGTTCCGGCAGTTGCTCACCTATGGGCTGGTGTCGATCGCCGTCGCGCCCGCCCTCGCCTGGCTGGCTTTCAGTTTCTGGTGACCAATTCCGCGAGCAGGGCGCGAACTCGCCGGTCGATCTCGTCTCTGATGGGGCGGATCTGTTCGGCGGTGAGCCCCGCGGGGTCGTCGAGCCGCCAGTCGAGGTAGCGCTTGCCGGGGAAGACGGGGCAGGCGTCGCCGCAGCCCATGGTGATCACGACGTCGGCGGCCCGCACCGCCTCCGTGGTCAGTGGTTTCGGGAACTCCTTGGTCAGGTCGATACCGATGTCGTTCATGACCTCGACGACAGCGGGATTGATGTCGCCGGAGGGCGCGGAGCCCGCCGAGCGGACGACGACCCGACCCTCGGCGTGATGGTCGAGCAGGGCCGCCGCCATTTGCGAGCGGCCCGCGTTGTGCACGCACACGAACAGCACTTCCGGTGTGGTCACGGCGAAACCTTCGGTTTGGCCGCCCTGCGGCGCAGGGCGAGGGAGACGTAGACGAGGGCGACGAGCACCGGAACCTCGATCAACGGGCCGACGACTCCGGCCAGCGCCTGTCCGCTGGTAGCCCCGAAGGTCGCGATCGCGACGGCGATGGCGAGTTCGAAGTTGTTGCCGGCCGCGGTGAACGCGAGCGTGGTGGTGCGGTCGTCGCTGAGCCTGAGCGCGCGGCCCAGCGCGTAGGAACCGGCCCACATCAGGCCGAAGTAGGCCAGCAGCGGCAGCGCGATCCGCGCGACATCGAGCGGGCGGCCGATGATCTGCTCGCCCTGCAACGCGAACAGGACCACGATGGTGAACAGCAGCCCGTACAGCGCGATCGGGCCGATTTTGGGCAGGAACGTGGTTTCGTACCACGCGCGGCCTCGGGTGCGTTCCCCGATGCGGCGGGTGAGATATCCGGCCAGCAGCGGGATTCCGAGGAAGATCAGCACGCTCTTGGTGATCTGCCAGCCCGACACCGTCAGCGTCGTGGTGTCCAGCCCGAGCCAGCCCGGAAGCACCGAGAGGTAGAACCAGCCGAGCAGGCCGAAGGCGATGACCTGGAACACCGAGTTGAGCGCGACGAGCACGGCGGCCGCCTCGCGGTCGCCCCGGGCGAGGTCGTTCCAGATGATGACCATCGCGATACAGCGAGCGAGCCCGACGATGATCAATCCGGAGCGGTATTCGGGCAGATCGGGAAGCATCAGCCAGGCCAGCGCGAACATCAGCGCCGGGCCGGCGATCCAGTTGAGCACCAGTGAGGACCACAGCAGCCGCCTGTCGCCGGTGACCGTGCCGAGCCGGTCGTAGCGGACTTTCGCCAGCGGCGGGTACATCATCACCAGCAGTCCGAGTGCGATCGGGAGCGAGATCCCGTCGAAGCTCACCGCGTTGAGCGCCAGGCTCAGCCCGGGGATCGACCGGCCGGCCAGCAAACCGGCGGCCATGGCGGCGGCGATCCATACCGGCAGGAAGCGGTCCAGTGTCGAGAGCCGTCCGGCGACGGTAGTGGTCACGCCGGCACGTTCCGCTCGCCGGGTACCAGCACCGCCGACAGCCGCGCCAGCACCTCGGGGTGCACCCGGTAGTAGACCCAGGTTCCCCTGCGCTCGCCGGTGATCAACCCGGATTGCCTCAGCACCTTGAGGTGATGGGAGATTGTGGGACCGCTGAGGTCGAACGCGTCGGTCAGGTCGCACACACATGCCTCGCCGCCCGCGTGGGAGGCGATCAGCGACAGCAGCCGGAGGCGTACCGGATCCGCCATGGCCTTGAACAAGCCGGAGAGTTCCACGGCCTGCTCGGCGGAGAGCGGTTCCCTTGCCAGCGGGGAGCAGCATGCGTCGATCGCGGCCAGCGGGAGTTGCTTCGACATTCCTCTATGTTGACAGTCATCTATCTAGAAGGCAATCTGGGTCTCGTCACTGTTTAGATGGATGTCTATTCAAGGAGGATGCTCATGTCTCGGGTGCAACTCGCTCTGCGAGTCGGAGACCTGGCCGGATCGATCGACTTCTACTCGAAGCTCTTCGGGACCGAGCCCGCGAAGCTCCGGCCCGGCTACGCCAACTTCGCCATCGAAGACCCCGCGCTCAAGCTCGTGCTGCTGGAGGGCGAGCCGGGGCAGGCCACAGTCATGGACCACCTCGGCGTCGAGGTCGCCTCCACCGGCGAGGTCGACGCGGCCACGCAGCGGCTCACCGGTGAAGGACTGGACACGCTCACCGAGGACGACACCACCTGCTGTTACGCCGTGCAGGACAAGGTGTGGGTGCACGGTCCGGGCCAGGAGCCCTGGGAGGTCTACACGGTCAAGGCCGATTCGCGGGACTATGGCGCGGAAAGCGCCGAACCCGCCGCGTGTTGCGCCCCGGCCGCGGAGGCTGGTTAGCCTTCGGGTGGGGCGGCCCTGACCATCCACTGTGGTGGGTGAGCTGTACGTTCGGTGCGTTCTCGGCGGGCTGAGCGTGAGTATCTGCCGCTAGTTCACGTGATAGCCCGCCGAGGAGCACGCATCGATGATGCCGACAACCCCATCGGTTGCCACGCCCGTATCGATCGTCAGCTGACCACCGCCGCCTTCGACCGCGTCGGCGACCTGCCGGAACGGAAGCTGTGTGGCGCGAAGGTGGCTGGCGACTTCGGGAGGCCCGGACGTGATGATCAAGGCCAGTTCGTCATTCACTGCTATGAGATCAGCGGCTGTGGAGGCTGACAGGCCGGGGCCGATGGCGAGGAGTGAATCGGGGATTCGCACAAGGAGAGAAGTTGGTCCGCCGTCGCCGATGAACTGTTCGCATGTTTCCCAGATCGTCTCTGACCCGGTCGCGGATTCGCTGGGCTGTCGCGATGCCGAGGACACGGTGGGGCGTGGCGACTCCGTGGATGAGGAAAGCAGCAGCACGGCGACGGTGGTTCCGGAGCCGAAAACCATGACGATGGTGATGAGCCAAGGCAGTCGTGTCGTCCATTTTCGATGTGCCGCTGATCGGTAGGCCATATCGGCTCCTTCCGGTTCCGATCATTGCTTCGTCTCGATCTCTCGACATGTCACATCGGCGCGGCAGGCGAGATGAGGTTGTTATCGGCTGACTTCGCCCGTTCGAGTTGGTCCGTCCATATCGGCTTGTCGTTGCCCGCTACGCGGGAACCCGACTGCCAACGGCCAACCACCCGGACAGCCTATTTCTGTCAACATGACAAGAAGATACGGTTGGCGCCATGTCCGACGAATCCTGGTCGCCGCCCCCGGTCCTGGTCGCGGTTGACCTGGTCATCCTGACGTTACGGGCGTCGAAGCTTCACATCCTGCTCGTCGAACGTGGTATCGAGCCTTACCAGGGTGCACAGGCTCTGCCCGGGGGCTTCCTCAACAACGACGAGGAAGACATCCTCGCTGCCGCCTACCGTGAACTCGACGAGGAGGCGAATCTCGACGGCTCACGGTTGCACCTTGAGCAACTGGGTGCCTATGGCGAGCCTGACCGCGACCCTCGCGGGCGCATAATCTCGGTGGCGTATCTTGCGGTAGCCGCCGACCTGCCGGAGCCGGTCGCCGGTACCGACGCGGCAGGGGCTGCCTGGCGGCCTGTCGCAGGAGTGCTTTCCGGGCGGGTGAAGCTCGCCTTCGACCACCGCCAAATCGTGACCGACGGCGTCGAGCGAGCCCGATCGAAAATCGAACATACAGCGCTCGCTACCGCGTTCTGCGGCGAGACCTTCACGATCTCCGAACTGCAGCGGGTTTACGAAGCGGTGTGGGGCGTGCGGCTGGACCCACGGAACTTTTACCGGAAAGTGCAAGGTGTGCCTGGATTCATCGTTCCTGCCGAGGTCAGCCGCAGAGCCACGAAAGGGCGCCCTGCGCGACTTTTCCGCCCTGGCCCGCAGAGTGTGCTTCACCCGCCAATCGTCCGGCCGTGATCAGGTAACAAGGGGGAAATGGTGAAAGATCTTGTGGTTTTCCTTACCGCGCTCAACGTCGAATACGAGGCTGTCCGGCGGAAATTGATCAATCCTCATGTGCATTTCCATAAACATGGAACACGGTTCGAAATCGGTGATCTACAAGGAGGAAAGGGCCGGGTGGCGCTCGGGCTCACCGGCAAGGGAAACCAGGCGGCGGGTGTGCTTGCCGAGCGTGCGGTGGATCACTTCTCGCCTGCGGCTGTTCTGTTCGTCGGCGTAGCCGGCGCGTTATGGGACACGGCGCGACTCGGTGACGTCGTCATGGCCACGCACGTCTACGCCTATCACGGTGGGACGAGCGAAGACGACGGCCTGAAGGCACGTCCCCGGGCCTGGGAGATCAACCACGCCATCGTCCAGCTTGGCTCCTATCTTGGTCGCGCGGGGGACTGGGCGTCCGGGACGGTCGCGGGTCCCGGATCGCCTGAGGTGCATTTCGCGCCGATCGCCGCGGGCGAGGTCGTTCAGAACTCGCGGATCTCGAAAGAGGCGGAATGGATTCGCGACCACTACAACGACGCGCTGGCCATCGAAATGGAGGGGGCGGGCGTCGCGCAAGCCGGTCACCTGAGCGGGTCACCCGTCGCCATCGTGCGCGGGATCAGTGATTCGGCCGACGGTACGAAGAACACCAGTGATGACGGTATGTGGCAACCGAGAGCAGCTGCCAACGCCGCCACGTTCGCCATCCGGCTTGCCGAGGAAATTCTTCTCAACCAACGGAGTGAGAGCACAATGGACGAGAACCGCTCACCGGTTTCCCATGTTGTCAACAACTCTGCACTAGGTACGGTAGGCATTCAGGCTGGTGGCAATGTCATCGGCAGCACCGTTTCGATCACAACGCGATCGCAGGATGAGTCGGCAGTGGACATCGCGAGCGAGCTGGCGGCTCTCCGTGATCAGCTGGCCAGGGAACGGACCACCGGCAACATCGACGACGAGACCTACGAGGCCGCATCGCAGGAACTTGATATCGCGCGCAAGGCGCTGGTCGAGGAAACCCCGGAAGGTAACAGCGCGTTCGTGCTGGCCCTCAAACGGCTGCGAGGACTGGTCGCTGATATCGCGGGCTTGACGGCGCAGGTCGCCGCGCTGATCACGGCGGTCAAGGGCCTGTCATGAACGATCAGGAGACT
The DNA here is from genome assembly GCA_040635515.1 of Saccharomonospora sp. NPDC006951. GTDB lineage: Bacteria > Actinomycetota > Actinomycetes > Mycobacteriales > Pseudonocardiaceae > Prauserella_A. The sequence continues at coordinate 110,968 of JBEYHY010000002.1, forward strand.
GCCGGAAGCAACAGCGCCGGTACGGTAGGAATCCAGGCCGGCGGGGATGTTCACGACTCAACCGTGTACATCGTGGGCCCTGAGGATCCGCCCGGAAAGCGGTACGCGGTCGGCGTCCGCCATTTGAAAGACGGAATCCCGGCGCGTGCCCGTCAGTTGATCGCCGAGGCCATAGCCCACGGGTACGACAGCGGCGAAGTTCGATTTCATTGGGTTCTGGCATTGCTGAGCAAGCGTGCCTACCGCGACCTGACAGGTGAAGAGCAAGAACAACTCGGGCGAACGGAGGCGATTCTCGGCGCCTTTCGTGACGACGGGTGGAAGCGAGCGCTCGAGGTGATCTACGAACTACTGGGGTGCCTGCGCGACCGGCAGAGCGATCCGGGTTCGGTCATGGAGAAGGTGTCCTCGCTCGACACCGTCCCGCGTGAAATGATCATCCACCATCTCGATCACTTTCTCAGCGGCAGCGCGAGGGACGGATTCTGGATCGAGACTCGCCGGGGTGCCATCGAGAACAGGTATGCCGGGGACCGGAAAGGCCGCGTATGGTCGTATTTCCAGCCCGAACCCATGCCCCCGAGAGTGCGCGCGCCGGTCCCTGACACGACCACTCGCCGGGATAGAGTTCTGGTCGCCTTCTGGTCGGTCTTGCTGGCCACCGGTGCGGGGCATCTCGGCTGGATCGTCGTCTCACACACGACTCCACTGGCGATCGCCGCGTTGTTGATGGCGCCGCCGGCCGGTTACGTCGGGATCAGAACGGCGCTCGACTGGCGTTACCGCTCGAAGCGCCTGCGGGTGAAGGATGTCGAGTACCTCGGTCAGCGTGGCGTAAACCGCGCCCCGGAAGGGGGGTTTGCCAACAGCGTCGATCACTCCTTCGACCACTACTTCGGTAAATACCCTCCCCGTGGCGTGAATAGCGAAGAATGGCTAGCCGCGACCTCGGGCATCAGACAGTCTATGCGGGACGAGATCGCGGAACTCTACCGGGAAAGCAGGATCGGCGTAGGAAGGGTGAAATGGCTGATCCGCTATCTCGCCAGAGAGGTAGCGCAACGCTGGACACGGGGCGACCTGTGGCGGTATCGCGAGCGCTACCACGTCGCTCCGCGGGTAAAAGTGTGGTGCGTGGTGTCGCTGTGTGTTCTCGTCGGAGCAACGCTGACCGTCATGGTGTCGGCGGTGCGGGCAGCGCTCGTTCCCGCCGTACTCACCATTCCATTGGTGCTGTTGAGCGGATTCAAAGCGACCGGAGGTTGGTTCGACCTGGTCTACGAGCGCCGACGGGCCATCGAAGATCGACGTGAGTACGAAGAGAAAAGCCAAGACAGGAATCGCGAATACAACCGATGGAGACAAAGACTGCGAGATACGCGGCCGTCGGAGAACGAGATGGAAACCTGGCTGAACTGCGATATCACGGTGCTGCTCGACGAGATGCTGGAACACTATCGTCTGGCATGGCGCGACGTGCTGGCCCATGCCGTCCTGCGGACACCGGCGAAGGGAAGCCAGAAGGCACGGGTCAGTCGCGGCTTTTGGCGGTATTCCAGGTATGATCTCCGGTTGTTCCTGATAACCCAGGACGGTGTTCGCGAGCTCAGTACCCAGCTGGATTTTCGCGAAGTGTCTTTTGGTGGCCAGGAACGCAACAACTACCGGTTCGACGCCGTTTCGTCGGTGTATGTGGTCAAGCGGAGCGAGTACAGCCATGAGCTGAGGCTGACATTGACGAACGGGCCCAGCCGCGAGATCCACGCGACCGACCTGGAGGTTCCACAGGCTGAGCCGGGCGAGGATTCCAGTATGTTCGCCACGATCAACCTCGACAGTGCGGGGTTCATGCACACACTGCGAATACTGGAGGGAATAGCGGCGGAGGGCAAAGGCTGGATCGAAACGGATGCAGCCTGAAACGTCGGCGTTGTGGCGCCTCCGTCCGGGTGTCAGCGTACGGCTGACTCGAATCGTGGGACTCCACGGTGCCTATCCGGGTACGCTCCACGGTGGCTTTACGGCGGGCCAAGGGGGCAACGATGGACGTGAACAGCTACGACCGGCACGCACCCGCCCATTCCGGTACGTTCTACCTGGGGTTCCTCCCTTTCGTGCTGAGTGGGGCCGGGATTGGCGTCCTGTTCCAAGGCCACTACAGGATCGGGACCATCTTTCTCGTCATCTCGATTCCCTTGTGGCTCCTCGTCATCGCACTCGGTGTTCGTAAGCGGCGGAGGAATCGGGCCGAAGCCGCGGCCCACACGGCCGCCGCGAGGCCGCCAGAACCGCCACGCCCCGGCGAGCTCCCTCAGGCGCCCGGTGTTCACCCGCCCTATCCATAAGATCCCGCACTGAGGGAAGCGCGGACTGTCCGAAGTGGCCGGGTCGAGGACCAGCCGGGGATGCCGTCACGGTGTTCCCAGGCTGGTCGCGATGAGCTGGGCTATGTCGTGTTGACCGGCTGCGACGCGGGCGGCGTTGGAAAGCGCGGCGCCCGCGTTGGTGTGATCGCGGTGGAGTCGTCCGAGGTGTCCTTTTTCGCCGGACGGCCCGTGGCGGTTGAGCTCAGTGTCGGGACATTTCCCCAGGCGATCCGTTGGTGACGGGTGTGTTCCCGTTCGATGGCGCCTTCTTGCCGACTCGGTAGCGCTCACCGAACCCCGCTCACGACAGCGGTGTGCCCGGCGGAGGGGCGTGGTGCGGCTCTCCCGATCCGGCGAGCATGTGATGTTGTGAGGCGATCGCTGGGCTGCGATCCATCACGGATGGCATTGCGCTTGCCTGCTTGTACGGAGCAGGCGTTTCGCCGGAGGGTACTCGACCACCTCGATCACGCTTCGCGTAACCCCTGACGGCCGGGGGCGTTCCCGCTCGTGGGGAGGACGCGCTGGAGATCGTGCTGTTCGGGTCACCCGTGGACGGGGACGCGGCTCTGCTGCGGTGCTTGACAGGTGCCGATCTCGCTGGTCTGAGTGCGGAACTCGCGGACCTGAGTGCGGAATTCGGCGACCCAGGTGCGGAACTCGTGGTTCTGAGTGCGGAACTCGGTGGCTTGGGCGGGGGACTCGCGCAAGTGCGGGGCGGCCGGAGGCCGTGTCGGCCTGCGACGGAGGCGACCGTCACCTCCTGAACCACCCCGCTCGGGCGGGGAAGTTGGTTCGCCAACGGAGGCTGTGCCCGTCACGGAGAAGCACTTCCCGGCGTGCGGGGACGACGGCGAGGCGGGCGGGTCCATTATTCGCATGTCGGGGGCCATCCCCGCACGCGCGGGGAAGACGCAGTATGGATTTCGCGGTCGATCTGGGCGACGGGACCACCCCCGCACGCGCGGGGAAGACCCGACGAGAGTCACCGGTGCGAAACTTGATGGCGGACCACCCCCGCACGCGCGGGGAAGACGTCTCGATCGACCTCAAGAGCTTATACGTATCAGGACCACCCCCGCACGCGCGGGGAAGACTCAATGGAAATGTGCCCGGCCCCACCTCGACCGGGACCACCCCCGCACGCGCGGGGAAGACAGACTTGTGGATCGTCGGTGACGACGACCTGCCCGTTGGGAACACCCCCGCGTGCGCGGGGAAGACACTTCTTGACCCGCGAGTATACAGAGCCTGAATCGATAAAATTTGGCTGAGTTGATCTCTCGCTGACACGCCGCGCTTCCGCAGCCCTCGGCAGTTCGGGCCCACTATCCCACGTGGTCGAGGTGTGGACACTTGCCATCAGATCGTATATACATTGTGCGAAAGATATACGATCTTGCGAACCGTCCCCACCACGGAGGTCAACGATGACCGACACCCCGATCGCGGACAGGCAAGACGCCGCAGGCAGCGAGTCAGCCGCCGCGTCGACCCTGCGCATGCGCAGACGAGTACTCACTTCGAGCTTCGTCGGTTCCGTCATCGAGTGGTACGACTTCTACCTCTTCGGCGTCGCCTCGGCCGCCGTGTTCAACGTGCTGTTCTTCCCCGCGTTCAGCTCGACGGCGGGCACGCTCGCCGCCTTCGCCACCCTCGCCGCCGGGTTCATCGCCCGCCCGATCGGCGGGATCATCTGGGGACACTTCGGCGACAAGGTCGGGCGCAAACGCATGCTCGTGCTGTCGATCGTGCTCATGGGCGCCTCGACCACGATCGTCGGGTTGCTGCCGACCTACTCGGCCATCGGGATCTGGGCCCCGATCCTGCTCGTTCTCATGCGCCTGATCCAGGGCATCTCCGCGGGCGGCGAGTGGGGCGGCGCCGTGCTGATGTCGATGGAACACGCGCCCAAACGACGCGGCCTCTCCAGCAGCGTCGCGCAAATGGGACTCTACGGCGGCATTCTGCTCGCCAACGGCGTCTTCGCGCTCGTCTCGATGATGCCTGAAAGCGCGTTCCTCACCTGGGGCTGGCGCATCCCGTTCGTCGGCTCGGCCGTTCTCGTCGCCGTCGGCTTGTGGATCCGGCTCGGTGTGGTGGAAAGCCCGGTGTTCCAGCAGGCCCGCGAAAACGAGGCAGCCAAGAACGACGAAGGACCCGCGAAGCTCCCGCTCATCGAAGTGCTGCGGCGCCCCAAAAACCTGCTGCTGTCGATCTTCCTGACCCTCGGGCCGTTCGCCGCAAGCGCCGTGTACGGCACCTGGATCGTGTCCTACGGCATCGGCGCGGGCTTCGAGCGCTCCGATGTGCTCAATGCCGTTCTGGTGTCCGCCGCGATCGGACTGATCGGCCAGCCGATCTTCGCGGGGCTCTCCGATTTGTGGGGCCGCAAGGTCGTCGTCGGCGTCGGGGCCGTGCTGCAAGCGGTGAGCATCGCCGTGATGTTCTCCATGATGGACACCGGCGGCGTCGGCATGATGTATCTCGGCATTTCGCTCGCCGCCCTCGCCCACGCCATCGTCTACAGTCCACTCGGCGCGTGGCTCGGCGAACTGTTCCCGACGACCCAGCGCTACACGGGCGCCTCACTCGGCTACCAGATCGCGGGCACCATCGGCGGCGGCTTCACCCCGCTGATCTGCGCCTCGCTCCTGACCGCATTCGACGGCGCCACGGCGGGCATCTCGCTGTTCATGGCCTTCACCTGCCTGCTGACGCTCATCGCGGCCTTCATGGCCAAGGAAACGTACCGCAGCGCGCTGTAAGCCCGAGGAGAACGAACATGACCTTGACCGAAAGAACACCGGCCGAAGCGTCCACAGTGGTGGAACTCGGCATCATCGACACCGACTTCCACCCGATGCCGGTGCCGACGGATCCGCAGGTGGCACAACACCTTCCCGCACGGTGGCGCGACTACATCGCCCGGTACGGACTCGGCAGCTTCGGCGGCGGTGTCTCGCCTTCCCAGCGTGAGTTCACGCACCGCCTCGATGCCGTCGACGAACAGGGCAGGGTGGGCGTCGACCCGCATCTGGCGGTACGACAGGTCCTCGACCCGTTCGACATGTCGGCCGTCGTACTCACCTGCCCGCAGACCTACATCATCACCAGCGGCGGTGCCAACATGCCCTACGAGTGCGCCTACGCGCTCTACCGCGCGTACAACGACGCACTCGTGCACACCTGGACCGGCGCCGACAGCCGGTTCCACGCGAGCATCACCCTGCCCCGCGATCTCGCAGGCGCCGAGCGGGAAATCGTGCGCTGCAAGGAAGGCCCGCACGGCGACTCCTACGTGCAGGTCCTGATGTCACCGGCCGGGCAGGAACCCCTTGGCAGGCAGCGATACTGGCCGATCTTCGAGGCGTGCGAGCACTACGACATACCGCTCGCGTTCCACGTTCCCGGCATGGGCCGTCAGCCGACCGGCGCGGGCAGGCAGAACTTCTACGCCGAGATGCACGCCGCTTTCGCCGTACTGCCCATCTCGCTCGTGCCGAGCCTGATCTTCGAAGGTGTCTTCGAACGATTCCCCCGCCTCAAGATCGCGTTGCTCGAACTCGGCTGGGACTGGGCGGCGCCCTACTCGTGGCGGCTGGACTCCACCTACGACAAACTGCGGGACGAGGTGCCGCACCTGAACCGGCGTCCTTCGGAGTACCTGCGCGATCATTTCTGGTTTTCCACCCAGCCCATCGAAGAACCGGAGAACCTGGAGGAAACACCGCACGTCTTCACGATGTTCGAGGAAACGGGCTTCGCCGACCGGCTGATGTTCTCCTCCGACTATCCACATTGGGACTTCGATTCCCCCTACGAATCGGTTCCGGAGACGTTCCCGCTGGACCGCCGCCGGCGGATCCTCGGCGAGAACGCGAGTCGCCTCTACGGCATCCCGCTGCTGCCAGGTCGCGGCATTCCGGCGGTGGGAGCCTGAATGAAATCGCGAGCCAGGAGGGTCGCGCGCATACTCGACCACGAGGACGCGCGCCGCGCCGCCGCCCGTGCTTTGCCGCGCGGCATCAGGGAATACGTCGACGGCGGTTCCGAAGGCGAGGTCACTCTCGAACGTAACGCGCGCGCCTTCGCCGACGTGGCGTTCCGGCCGAGGATGGCGACGTGGGTCGCCGCGCCCGAACTCGCGACGACCGTGCTCGGCACCCGCGTCGAACTGCCGGTGCTGACGGCGCCGTGCGGCGGGATGCGGCTCGTCCATCCACACGGTGACATCGGGCTGGCCAAAGCCGCCTCCGCCGCCGGGACGATCCACGTCGCCAGTTCCGCCGCGGGCTTCACGATGGAGGACATCGCGGCGGTGAACGGGCCGCAATGGTTCCAGCTCTACCGGTTTTCCTCCCAGCGCACGATGGAACACCTCGTGCACCGTGCGCAGGCTGCCGGTTACGAGGCGCTGGTCGCCACCGTCGACACCGCCGTCTCCGGATACCGCGTCAGGGACTACAAGAACGGCTTCAGCTACTCGATGCGCGTCAACGCGCGCAACGCGGTGAAGCTCGCGCCGCAACTGCTGCGCAAACCGGCCTGGCTCACCAGATATCTGCTCGACGGGCTGCCGTTCGAAATACCGAACACGGCGAACATCACCGAGGACGGCAAGCCGATGGTGCTCACCGAGATGACCAAGGGCGGGGCGGGATCGCATTCGCCGACGTGGGGCGACATCGGCTGGCTTCGCGCGAACTGGCGCGGCCCGCTTGTCGTGAAAGGACTGCTGACCGCCGAGGACGCCCGCCGTGCCGTCGAAGCGGGGGCCGACGCCGTCATCGTCTCCAACCACGGTGGCCGCCAGCTGGACGGCGCGCCCGCGACTCTCGCCGTGCTTCCCCGGATCGCCGAGGCGGTCGGCGACAACGCGGAAGTCCTTGTCGACAGCGGTATCCGCAGGGGGAGCGACGTCCTCAAAGCACTGTCGCTCGGCGCGAAGGCCGTGCTCGCCGGACGGCTTCCGGTGTGGGGGCTCGCCGCGGGCGGAACAGCGGGCGTCAGCAGGGTGCTCGACCTGCTGCGCGAGGAGATGGTGCGCACCATGCGGCTCATGGGCTGCCGCTCGGTCGCCGAACTCGGCCCGAGCTGGCTCGACGAGACCACGATTCCCGCCATCCGGCCGAAGGAGGCTTTGTGACCACCGCGAAAACCAGCCCCAGCCGGTTCGTCGTCGCCAGAGTGGACGAGATCCCTCCCGGCGAGCGGCGCATCGTCGAGGCGGGGGGCAGGCAGATCGGCGTCTACAACATCGGCGGCCGGTTTCACGCCATGCTCAACCGCTGCCCGCACCTGGCGGGACCGCTGTGCGAGGGCCAGGTCGTCAACGCCATCGAGTCCTCCGTCCCCGGGGACGTCCGGCTTGAGGACTCCCGCACCTACGTCACGTGTCCTTGGCACAACTGGGAATTCGACGTCGAGACGGGCCGGTCCTACTGGAACCCGAAACTCAGGGCCCGGCCCCTGCCGGTGGGCGTCGAGGCCGGTGCCGAGGTCGAGGCCGCGCTGGAGCGCGGCGAGGTCGGCAGGCTGCCGGGACCCTACCGGGCGGAGAAGATTCCCGTCTCGATCGAGGCCGACTACGTCGTGTTGTCGTTGCGGCCCGCACGAGGAGGTACAGCATGAGCACACCCGTCACCGCCCTGCTCGAGGGCACCACGAGAGACGCGCTGTGGCAGGGATCCGTCGTCGACTGCGACGTGCACGCCACCCCTCCCTCGCTGGAGGCGCTTTTTCCCTACACCGACCCGGTGTGGGTGCAGGGCGCGCTGGAGCGAGGCTGGAAGGGGCCGAACGGCCAGTCCCTTGCCTACCCTCCCGGAGCGCCGACGACGGCCCGTGAGCAGTGGCGGCCCGAGGGAAGGCCACCGGCCTCAAGCGTGGAGCTGCTGCGCGAACACATCCTCGACCCGTGGCGGGTCGAGGCCGCCATCGTCAACACCGCCTATGGCGTCGATTCGCTGCGCCATCCCGACTGGGCGCCCGCGCTGGCCTCCGCCGTCAACGACTGGCTGATCGCCGAATGGCTCGACAAGGACCCCAGGCTCGTCGGCTCGATGGTGGTACCGGCCAGAGACCCGGCCGCCGCCGCTGCCGAGATCGACCGCATCGGCGGGCATCCGCGCATCGTGCAGGTAACCATGCCGGTCCGCTCGGAGCGGCTGTACGGGCAGCGGGTGTTCTGGCCCGTTTACGAGGCGATGACCCGCAACGACCTCGTCATGGGAGTGAGCTGGGGCGGGACGAGCGAGGACGCGCCGAGCCCCACCGGATATGCCTCCTGGTATGCCGAGGAATACGCGGCGGAGATCCAGCTCTACGGCGCACAGCTCACCAGCATGATCTACGAGGGGATCTTCCAGAAGTTCCCCGGCCTGCGCGTGACGATGCTGGAAAGCGGGTTCGCGTGGGTGCCGGCGTGGAGCTGGAGCATCAACAAGAAATGGAAGGGGCTGCGCAGGGAGATCCCGTGGGTGGACCGGCTTCCGACCGAGATCATCCGCGACCACGTCAGGTTCTCCATCGCGCCCGCCGACCTTGGCCCGGCACCGCATGCCCGCAAGATCGTCGAATGGCTGGGATCGGAGGACATCCTGCTGTTCGCCACCGACTACCCGCATCTGCACACCGACGACCTCGCCGCCGTGCTCGACGTGCTGCCGGAATCGATGCGCCCCAGGATGATGTCCGAGTCGGCCCGGCAGTGGTATCGGCTCGACAGCGCGCTCGGGCGGGGAGCGGGGACGTGAGCTACGCCGTCACCACAGCGGCGCACCCCAACCGGCTGCGGCGACTGCTCGCCGCCGGTGAGACGGCGGTCGGGCTGGCGTGTCACACGGGCGACCCGCACGTCGCGGAAACCCTTGCGCTGGCCGGTTTCGACTATGTCTACCTCGACCAGCAGCACAGCGTCGGCGGGCTGGCCAGCCCGGTTGAACTGCTGCGCGCCACCGCCCGCACCTCCGCGACACCGCTTGTCAGGGTCGCCGCCAACGATCCCGTGCTGATCGGCAGGGCACTCGACGCCGGAGCAGAGGGCGTCATCGTTCCCTCCGTGGAGTCCGTTGCCGACGCCCGCCGTGCCGTGGCGGCCGCCTGCTACCCGCCGGTGGGAACCCGGAGCTGGGGGCCCACGCGTTCGGCGTTCGGGCTCGGCGCCGATCCGGCAAAGGTCAACGGCGAGATCCTGTGCCTTGTCATGATCGAGAGCGAGCGGGGTGTCGCCGCGGCGGGGGAGATCGCCGCCGTTCCCGGCGTGCACGGCGTGTACGTGGGGCCGGGTGATCTCGCCGTCAGTCTCGGACTGTCCCCTGTGGACGGGCCGGGTCACGAATGGCACGGGACCGCCGTGGGCGCCATCGTCGCCGCGTGCCACGCGGCGGGCGCAGCCGCGGGGATCACGGGAGATCCCCGCACGGAAAAGGCTCGTGGCTTCCGCATGATCACCGCCGGATCCGACATCGCGTTTCTCAAGTCAGGGCTCGCGAGCGCGCGGGCGAGCGCGGAGGCCATCCGCACCGACGACGAAGGAGCAAGCACCACATGGCAACGGTGAACACCGTCAACGGACCGATCGACAGCTCGGACATCGGCACGACGCTGATGCACGAACACCTCTTCGCGCACAACCCCGAGCTGGAACAGAACCTGCCCCACCCGGAGTGGGACGAGGACAGCTACGTCGGGAAGGCACGCACGAGCCTGACCTCGCTGCACGAGGACAAGGGCATCGACACCTTCGTCGATCTGACGGTGCTCGGCCTCGGCCGCTACCTGCCGACGGTGCGCAAGGTCGCCGAAGGACTCCCGCTCAACATCGTCGTGGCCACCGGGTACTACACGGCGAAGGATCTGCCCACGTTCTTCCACACGCACGCCCCGGATGGACTTGTCGGCAAAACGCTCGGCGGACCCGATCCACTGGAGACGATGTTCATCGACGACATCGTGAAGGGAATCCCCGGATCGGACGGCGTCAAGGCCGGGATCATCAAGGTCGTCACCGACGAGCACGGGATGACCCCCGACGTTCGGCGTGTGTTCGCCGCCGCGGCACGCGCACAGGCCGAGACCGGGGTGCCGATCTCCACGCACACCAACGTCGAGCACGCCAACGGCCGTGAGCAGCAGAGGTGGTTCAGGGACAACGGTGTCGATCTGGAAAGGACGGTCATCGGCCACTGTGGTGACTCGACCGACCTCGGCTACCTCAAGGAACTGATGGACAACGGATCCACGATCGGCCTCGACCGCTTCGGCATGGAGTTCGTCCTCGACGACGAGAGCCGGATCGAGACCCTGGTGGCCCTGCTGGACCAGGGCTACGCCGAGCGGATGACGCTCTCGCACGACGCGGGATTCTTCTCGATCAACACACCGCCGTCGTTCCGCGCCAAGCACGTGCCGAACTGGCATCACCATCGGATCTCCGACTACATCCTTCCCGAGATCCGCAAGCGCGGTGCGACCGAGGAACAGATCATCCAGATGATGGTGGTCAACCCGGTCCGGGTACTGACGGGAGATGCCGAGGCGACCGCGGCCGTGGCGAAGAAGGCGCTCGGCGCGGAGGCCGTATGACGGCATCACCCGGCGCGCGGCAATTCACCGCATCCACACCGGACTCGATGAGCCGCTGGAACCGCACCACGATGCCGCTCGTGCCGGAGCCGCACGCGCGGTACCCGCTCGTCGTCGACAGGGACACTCGCGAAACCCGCGCCGACTACGACCGGCCGGACGGGCCGTCCGGAAAGGACCTGCTTGAGGCGATCGAAGCCGCCGGGTTGCGGGGGAGGGGAGGAGCCGCGTTCCCGGCGGCGGTCAAACTGAGAACCGTCGCCGGGAGGACAGGACCGCGCACCGTGGTCGCGAACGGCGACGAGGGCGAACCGCTCGCCGTCAAGGACAGATACCTGCTGCGCATCCGGCCACACCTCGTACTGGACGGGCTGTTGCGTGCCGCCCGGATCGTGTCGGCGGACAGGGCCGTGGTTTACCTCTCCGACGCGATCGCGGCCGACAGCGTCCACAAGGCACTGGCCGAACTCGGCCCGACCCGGGTTCCCGTCGAGGTCGTGCGGGTGGCCCGCGGCTACGTGGGTGGTGAGGAATCGGCTGTGGTCCGCGCCATCAACGGTGGTCCCGCGTTGCCGGCGGACAAACCGCCCCGGCCCTTCGAGTCCGGTGTGGATGGCGGACCGACATTGGTCGCAAACGTCGAGACCCTCGCCAGGATTCCGGGAATCGCGGCGGGAGGCGGCTCCGGTTCGGTGTTGCTCACGCTGTCCGGTTCCGTGCCACGCCAAGGGCTTTATGAGCTGCCGGAAGGCAGCACGCTGCGCGAGCTGGCGGGGGAGAGGGCTCGCGGACTGCTCATGGGCGGGTTCTTCGCGGGACTGCTGGGCCCGCGAGGACTCGACATTCCGCTCGGGTTCGACGCACTCAGGGCGGAAGGCAGCGGGCTGGGCTGTGGAGCGGTGTTCGTGCTGGGCCCGGACGACTGTCCCGTCGCGGTGGCGGCGGACGTTCTCGCCTACTTCGACAGAGAGAACGCCAGGCAATGCGGGCCGTGTATTCGCGGGACGACGGCGATGGCCGGAGCGTTGCGGGAACTCGCCGACGGTATCGCGGGGGAGGCCAAGCTGGAGAAGTTGCGCGGCTGGTCGGAGTCGCTGCGCGGGCGGGGAGCCTGCGGCACGCTCGACGGCGCCTGCAACGCGGTGACCACGTTGTTCCGTGAGTTTCCCGCACTGGTCGAACAACACCGGGCTACACCGTGTCCCCGGTGCGCCGCGCTCGGCCCGGCCGAACGCCGCGCACCCGCCATCGATCCACCGGAGGAGGAAACATGAAGATCAGACTGGAAGCCGCGACCTGCGACGGATTCGGCACGTGCGCCGAACACAGTCCGGAACTGTTCGAAGTGGACGAATGGGGCTATGCCTCGGTGCGAGGCGACGGAGACGTTCCTCCGGAACTGGAGGGCAAAGTCGCAAGGGCGATCGCCGATTGCCCCGTGCACGCCATCAAAACGGTGACCGGCTGAGGAAACCGGCCCTCAGCCCGCAAGGCGCCCCGGTCTCCGGGGCGCCGTCGGCGTTTCCGGCTCGCTCCAGAAATCCAGTGAGTCCAGCCAGCGCATCAACAGGTTGCCCGTGTCCCGGAAGTGCGCGGCCATTCCGGCGCGCGCCTTCTCCACCTCGCCCGCGGCGATCGCGTCGATCAGCGGTCCGTGCTCGGTGCGGTTGACCTCGGACCAGCCGGGAACCACGTGGAAGTTCTCCGGAAACCGCAACGGCACCAGCCTGCTGGCGGCCTGGGAGAACCAGTCGAGTTTCGGGGCGTCGGCGATGACGGCGACGTAGTCGTGGAACGCGGAGTTCAACCGGGTGGCGAGATGGCCGTCGGCGGGGTCGGCATCGCGGATCTGCTGATCTATGTCACGCAGGTGGGCGACATCGGCCGCGGTCGCGCGTGTCGCGGCCCGTGCGGCGATCTCGCCTTCCGCCGTGGCCCACATCAGGTACGTGTCCTCGACGTCCTTGCGCCGGATGGGAGCCACCCTGAACCCCCGGTTCGGTTCGTGCCTGACCCAGCCGTCCTGGGTCAGCAGCAGCAGCGCCTCGCGCACCGGGGTGACGCTGACGCCGAGCTGCTCGGCGAGCTGCCCGAGCCGGAGACTGTCGCCGGGGCGTACCTTCCGGTCCAGAATCTGGTCCCGGATAGCGCTCGCCACGTTGCTCCGTAACTGTTCTCGCCCGGCCTCACTCACACCCGAGATCCTACCGAGACACCGCGCGAAGCGAACCCCTGGTTCGGAATCCCCGGTCAAGCGGGAAAGCCCGCAACGAAACCCACTCGCCCTCCCCACCGCGATGCGCCACTATCGATCCATGATCGAGGACACGAGAACACGACCGCCACGCGCGGGCGACGAGCGCGCTTCCCTCACCGGATTCCTGGACTTCCAGCGGCAGACGCTTGCGCTCAAATGCGCGGGACTGACCGCGGAACAATTGAGGCGCAGGACGGTGCCGCCTTCCGGCATGTCGCTCATCGGGCTCGTACGGCACATGGCCGAGATCGAGCGAGGCTGGTTCGAGAGGGTCATGAACGGAGAGCGACTCGGCACCTACTGGGGGATGCGTCCCGATGGTGACTACGCCGAGTTCGACGTCGACGACGCCGACCCGGACGAGGCGTTCGCGGTATGGGGCAAGGCGTGCGCGCGGTCGCGGGAGATCGTGGCCGCGACCGAATCGCTCGATGTCGTCAGGTACTACAAGGAGATGGACTACTCACTCCGCTGGGTGCTCATCCACATGATCGAGGAATACGCGCGGCACAACGGGCACGCCGACCTGCTGCGTGAGCGCATCGACGGCGAAACGGGCGAATGACCGACCCCCCGGGGCCCCGTCGGATGTCCACAATGGTTCTTTCCCGGTGAACGGACGGGGCCGAAAGTCCCTTGCCAGGTGGGAAAGAACGCCGCGCAATAAGTGGGGCGGACGGCGACGACGGGCACCCGTACGGGAGCGGCTCACCGGAAGCCACCCGTTTCCGTGAATCCTTCCGGAGACGGCCGGCGCCGGATGCGAGGTGACGGGACATGGCGCGAGTCGCGCGAGACGCCGAAAGCGGCGAAGCCCGCAGGGGACGCCGCCGTGCCTCGGGAATCTACGGCGCGATCGTCACCGCCGCCGTACTGACGGCGGCGGGCGGAACGTTGTCCACCGCCGCGCTTGCGATCGCCGTCGTCGCCACATTGGTGGTGTATTGGCTGGCCGAGGAGTACGCGGTGCTGCTCGGCCAGCACGCGGAAGCAGGCGGATTGCCCAGCGGCGGGCGGATTCGCTCAGAGCTGGCTTCGACCTGGCCGATGGTCACGGCATCCTACGGGCCGCTGGTGGCCTTGTTGCTGGCCTGGCTCGCCGGTGCCTCGCCAGTCGTGGCCGCGAACGTCGGCCTCGTGGCAGCGGTACTGCTCCTGGTTTTTCACGCCTGGTCGGCGGGCAGGGTCGCGATGCTGCGGGGTGTGCCGCTTATCGCCGTGACCACGGTTGCGGCTCTGCTCGGCGTGCTCATGGTGGTATTGAAGAATTTCGTACTGTTGCGTTTGCACTGACCCGCGCTCCGACCCGATCGTGAACAGGTCGGGACCAAGTACCCTGTTGCCAGGCGGTGGAATCCGTAGCGTCGGGCACATGTCCGAGCGGGCGGGAGCGGGGACGGCGGTGCTGATACCGCTGGCGCTGGCGCAGTTCATCTGCAGCTTCGCGGGCTCGGCGATGAACGTGATGATCAACGACATCAGCACCGACCTCGATACCTCCGTGCACGGGGTGCAACTGGTGATCACCGCGTTCCTGCTTGTCATGGCGGCGCTGATGATCCCGGGAGGGAAGCTGACCGACCTGTTCGGCAGGAAGCGGTGCTTTGTCGCGGGACTCGCCCTCTACGGGGTTGGCGCGCTGCTCAGCGCGCTCGCCCCAGGCATCGTCGTGCTTTTCGTCGGTAACTCGATTCTCGAAGGAATCGGTACCGCACTGCTGATTCCACCCGTGTACATCCTCACGACATTGCTGTTCACCGATCTCGCGTCGAGAGCCAAAGCCTTTGGGGCGATCATGGCGATGGGTGGAGTCGGGGCCGCCGCCGGGCCGTTGATCGGTGGTCTCATCACCTCGGGAATCGGCTGGCGCGCCACGTTCGGCTTTCAGGTGCTGCTCATCGTGGTGATCATCATGCTGGGCCGCAAGATCACCGACCCCCTGCCGCCGGAAACCGGGCGTTCCTTCGACACCGGCGGGACGGTGCTGTCGGCCGCCGGTCTGATCACGGGGGTACTCGGGATTCTCGCCGCCGACAACAACATCTGGCTTGCCGTGGTTTTGCTCGCCGCCGGATCGCTTGTCCTGGCGGGGTTCTTCGCCCGTGTGCGAGCGAGGGAGCGCGCGGGGAAAGTGGTATTGGTCTCGACCAGCATGTTCAAGAACAAGGCCGTCAATCTCGGCCTCGTCACCCAGAACCTGCAATGGCTGATGCTGCTGGGCTCCTCGTTCGTGGTGGCGACCTATCTGCAGGTCGTGCGTGATTACAACGCGATCGAGACCGGAGTGATCTTCACTCCGGCCACCGTCGGCCTGCTCGGCTCGTCGCTGCTCGCCGAACGGCTGGCGAAACGAAGGGAACAGCGAAGCCTGATCATGGCCGGTTTCGTGCTGACGATCGCGGGGATGGGACTGCTGCTGGCATTCGCGGGCCTGTTCACGTCTCCATGGCCGTTCGCGCCCGGGTTGTTCTTCATCGGTCTCGGCCTCGGACTGATGCTGACACCGTCGGTCAACGTCGTGCAGTCGGGGTTCGGTGATCAGCAGCAGGGCGAGATCTCCGGAGTCTCGCGCTGCGTGTCCAACCTCGGTTCGTCGCTGGGTACGGCTATCGCGGGCACCATCCTGGTTTCCGGACTGACCTCACACAGCTACGCGGCGGCGATGATCGTGCTCGCGGTGGCAGGAGTGGGCGGGCTCTGTGCCGCCGCTTTCCTGCCCCGCGAGCGAGCCACCGCCGCCAGGCCTGTGTGATCGTTTCACCACTGTTCGACCTTGACCTCCTTGCCGTGGACGACAATGGCCCAGATCACCAGCACGTCGAGCGCGATGACGATCGTGCACCACACGGGGTTGGCGGCGAGGAATGCCATCTGGGCGACCGCGTTGACCGCGGCCAGCAGGACGGCGGCGACCCTTGCCCACATCGCGCCGGTGAACAGGCACACCCCGGCGGCCACCGCGGCCGCGCCGAGGCCGAGCTGGACCCAGCCCCAGCCGGTGATATCGAAGACCAGCAGGCCGGACGGGCCGACGACGTAGTACTCGTCGTTGAACAGCGCGACGAGACCCTGGATGACATTGAACAGCCCGAGCAGGATCATCATCGCGCCCGCGAACCAGATCCAGTTCACCCACGCCGTGCGGGTGATGGGGGGTTGCTGGGGTTGCTGGTTCGGGGTGACCGGGCCGGTGCGGTTTCCGGTTTCCTGATGCGTGTGCTGAGTCATGACTCCTCCCGTCTCCCGGATTGCGCCGCTCACCGTGCTGCGTTGCCGCCGCTACCGCTCCGCCCGTGCGGGGTGAGCTGACCTAATCGCGCAGCGTGATCTCGCTGCCGTGCGCCACGAGCGCGTAGATCACGATGACGTCGATGGCGACCACACGATCGCCGTTCCGATGGGCGAGGCCGCCGAGAACAGCAGGTGTGTCACCGCGCTGGTGGCGGCGAACACGACGCCGACGGCTCGTGCGGTGGAGTTGCCGGACAGCACGCCGATGCCGGTGAGCACCGCCGCGGCGCCCAGCCCGGCCTGCAGCCAGCCCCATGCGGGATAGCCCAGCCGTGCGACCAGTCCCGGCGAACCGGCGTCGGAGTAGGCGCTGTCGAACACGGCGACCAACCCCTCGATCGCGTGGAAGGACCCCAGTAGCACCAGCATCATGCCGCAGAAGGCGACCCAGCCGGTCCATCCGGTCGCCCGCTGTGGTGTGGCACTGTCGTCGCTCGTCATCGCTGCCTCCCAGAGGGATCTCCTTGGACAGCGCAGCCGAAGAGCCGGTGGCCGGCCTCATCCGGCGCAGATGAACACCTCGCCTCACCACCGGTGGGTGATGGCAGCGCACCACCGCCACGGTGAGGGTCGCCGCGGACACCACGAGCGGGTCCGCCGACGAAGGAGGCATGTGATGGGGACGCTGACGGTGTGGAAGTTCGACTCGGCTAGCGGGGCCGAGCAGGCATTGCACCTGCTGACCAGGCTTCAGAAGGAACAGTTGATCAGGATCAATGACGCCGCCTACGTCTCGTGGCCGGAAGGCAGGAAGAAGCCCAAGACCAAGGATCTCGGCAAGCTCACCGGCAGCGGCGCGCTGGGAGGGAGCTTCTGGGGCTTCCTGTTCGGCCTGTTGTTCTTCGTGCCCTTGCTCGGCATGGCGGTCGGCGCTGCCGTCGGCGCACTGGCCGGCTCACTGACGCACGCGGGAATCGACGAGGACTTCGTCGCCGAGGTGAGGCGGCAGGTCGTTCCGGGAACGTCGGCGTTGTTCGTGGTGAGCAGCGAGGCCGTGGCCGATCGGGTACTGGGATCGTTCAAGGAGACCGGAGCCTCGCTGATCACCACGAACCTCTCGCACGAGCAGGAAGAGCGGTTGCGTCACGCGTTCGCCGAGGCCGAGGACGAGTCGCAGCAGGTGTGACAGTCCCGCAAGGGAACACGTGAGGTCACCGGGACGGGTGCCCGGCGAGAACGAGCGCGAGCGCTCTGGCCGTGTGCGGCAGGCCCAGAGCGGCCATGGTGGTCCCGGCGGCGGGCGCGGTGGCCGGCGGTACGCGTACTCGTAACGCGGAGGGCAGGATCGTGAACCGCAGCGGAGGAGGCATCCGCAGCGCCTCCCCGTCGATGCCGACGTCGACGAGCGCCTGCCCGGAGTCGACGACGAACTCGGTGGCCGACCACGCCCGGTAGCCGCGAAAATCGCGGAGCCGTCCCGCCAGTTCGGCCGAGACCAGCGCGGGCACGTCGGCAGTCCGGTCGATACTGATCGTCACGACGCCGAGCGTGCCCGCGTCGAGCCGTTCCCTGCTGCCGAACCCGTACACGTGATCGAGGTGGTAGGCGCCGTTGGACACCACGACGATGTCGGCAGGTTGCCCCTCGGCCCCGCCGGGCCCGGTGAACCGCAGGTCGGGGCAAGGGGCCCGCGGGCCGAGCAAGTCCGGCAGCGTTCGCGCCAGCGTGGCGAACTTCGCCTCCCGGTATCCGGGAGAGCGCACGAGTGCCGCGTACACGCCGAGCGAGGCGTTGTTGACGAACACCCTTCCGTTGACGGCGGCGAGATCGACCCGCCGCTCGATCGCGGGGCCGAAGGCCTCCAGCGAGGAGGGCACGTCGTCCCTGTCGAGACCGAGGTCGAGCGCGAAGTGGTTACGCGTGCCGGCCGGTACGCACACGAACGCGACGCCATGCCTGCGCGCGATGTCGGCGACGATCGCCTGCGACCCGTCACCTCCGGCCATGCCCAGTACGTCGGCACCGTCCGCGACGGCGCGTTCGGCCAGCGCGCGCACATCGTCTCCCGCGCCCATCACAACGGTCGTGATTCCCCGTTGCCTCGCCGTGGGATCAAGCCGGAACCGCTCCACCTTGCCTCCGCCCGAGCGGGGATTGAGCAGCAGTACACCTTTCGCCGCCGGTGGAACGCGCGTGCCGGGATGTGGGGAGCCGCGTTCACCGGCGAGAGCGACCCTGGCCGCCGCGGTGGACACCAGGCACAGCCCGCCCACCACCAGCAGCACGAGGTAGGTGCGCAATTCCGGCAGCACCGCCAGCGACAGCAGCGTCACGACCGCGACGGAGCAGGCGAGCGCCCTGCGGAAGCCCCTGTTCACGAGGGCGGCCCAGCTGCCGCTCATGGCGACCGCGAGCAGCACTACGGCGATGGCGACCTGTACCGGACTGCCGGCGACAACGGCGATCGCGACGCCGATCGCGGCCAGCGCGGTGGCGATCGCCACCGCCGCGTTCACCCTGCGCCACGCCGGAGGGCGGGCCGTACCGACACGGTCCGACACGGTGCGCACGATTCCCGTGCCAGGGCCGGGCGACGTCACCCAGCCCTGATGAACCGGCCTCACCCCCTGGAGGGGAGGCGGTGACACAGGGTGGGGGCCATGCTCCGCCGATGAGCGTGCGAACCGGGATCGCTGTCGGGACACGGGGCGCCTCACGTGCGGAGCGGGCGGCCGGGGGCAAAGCGGCCAGAGCGGAGGTCCCGAGGTCGAGCCATGCGGTTTTCGAGCGAACGGCCGGCAGCAGGACACCTCTTGAGCTGCTTGCCTCGCAGGACCGGGCGAGGGTCCCCTCGCTCGTCGCCATCCGGTACGACCGGATGGCGGCTTCGCCGTTCGCCTACTTCCGAGGCGCCGCGCTTCCCATGGCCCACGATCTCGCCCCGACCGCGACCACCGGATTCACCGTCCAGGCGTGCGGCGACGCGCACCTCGCGAACTTCGGCCTGTTCGCCTCACCCGAGCGCCGGCTCGTCTTCGACATCAACGACTTCGACGAGACCACGAGGGGACCGTGGGAGTGGGATGTCAAACGGCTCGCCGCGAGTGTGGAGATCGCGGGACGGGGCAACGGCTTCTCCACGGCAGAACGGACCCGCGCCGTGCTCGGGACCGTGGCCGCCTACCGGGAGGCGATGCGCGATTTCGCCGGCCGCACGGCACTGCGTGTCTGGTACGCCATCGCCGAGGTGGACGCGGTACGGGCGCTCGCGGCACCCCGGCTGAGTTCGTCAGGGAAAAGACGGCTCGACCGCACCGTCGACAAGGCCAGGTCCCACGACCATCTCGGCTCGCTCGCGAGGTTCACCACCGCCGGGGGCGGCTCCCTCCGGATTGCTCCCGATCCTCCTCGGGTCGTTCCCGTCGAAAGCGAGGCGGAAGACGGCGCGCCCGCGCCGTTCGAGCAGATCGAGGGGGTTCTGGCCGCCTACCGCGAAACACTGGAGCCGGAACGCAGAGTACTGCTGGACCGGTATTCGCTGGCGGATGTCGCGCGGATGGTCGTCGGCGTCGGCAGCGTCGGGACCAGGTGCTGGATGCTGTTGCTACTCGGACACGACGAAGCGGACCCGCTTTTCCTGCAGGCCAAGGAGGCTGGGCCCTCGGTGCTGGAAAGGTTCGCCGGCCCCAGCGAGTTTCCCAATCACGGGCAACGTGTGATCGTGGGACAGCGGCTGATGCAGGCGGTCAGTGACATCTTCCTCGGCTGGGTCGCCGTGACCGGATTCGACGGCAAGGACAGGGACTTCTACGTCAGGCAATTGCGTGACGGCAAGGGTTCTGTCCCCGTGGAGAACATGGTTCCCACCGGTTTGCTCGCTTATGGACAGTTGTGTGGCTGGACGCTCGCCAGGGCACACGCCAGGTCGGGCGACGCGGTCGCCATCGCCGCCTACCTCGGTTCGGGACCCGTCTTCGACGGCGCGGTGCGCGAGTTCGCCTCGGCGTGCGCCGACCAGAACGACAAAGACCACGCCGCCCTCTGCCGCGCGACCGGTTCGGGCGCCATCCGCCACGGGCGGTCCTCATGACGAACGCACCGGCCACCGAACGACTGCTCTTGCCGCGCGAGGACGCCGATCCGGTGATCGCCGACGTGCTCCTCGGGGTGGCCGACGCGCTGGCCGAGAGAGCGGGCCGAGTAGTACTGGCGGTCCGCCCTCTGGGCGGGGGACCGCTGGCACCACAACACTGGCCCCGCTTCGTCAGAGCACTCGCGGGCAGAGGTGCCCGCAGGCGGCGGCAGGCCGCCGAAGCGGCTCTTCGCGGCTACCGGTTCGTCACACCGGTTCTCGTCACCGACGTACTCGACCGCCTCGACCTGCCCGGCATCGTGCGCGAGGTGATCGCCGAGATCGATCTCCCCGAGATCATCCGCACGTCGACCGGGTCCATCGCCTCGGAAAGCGTGCGAGACATCCGGATCAGGCTGGTGGCGGCCGACGACGCCGTGTCGCGCGGGTTCGGCGGCCGGAGGAACACCGTGGCGCGGGGACATGACCGGTGAACGAGAGGCGCACGAGCAATCCTGGCTGAGCGGCCTTCCCGAGGAGGCACGGGCGTTTCAGGGCAGGAGAGCGGGCGTCGTGAGCCGGGTGGTGGCCGCGATCGTCGACGCTCTCGTCGTGGTCCTGCTGCTGGGAATGCTCTACCTCGCGTTCGCCGCGCTGGGATTCCTGATCGATCCAGCCGGGTTCGCCTTCCCCGCCCCCGACAGGGAAGGGCTCGTGCTGACCTGGTTCGTGCTCGCGGTGATCTACCTTTCCGTCTGCTGGGCAGGAACCGCGCGCACCGTGGGCGATCAGCTTCTGGGACTGCGGGTGCTCGGTGCGCGCGGATTCCGGCTGCGCTGGGGAGGAGCCTGTGTCAGGGCGCTGGCGTGTGTGCTGTTTCCCTGGGGCCTGCTGTGGATTCTGGCGGGGCGAGAACGCCGTTCCTTGCAGGATGTGGTCCTGCGCACCGTCGTGATCTACGACTGGGGCCCCCGCCTTCCCCGCACGTCACCCGCGATTCGTGAGGCGCAGAGCGCCGGTGAGCGGAAGGCTCACGGGGACAAGGAGGAGGGTGAGGACTCGTGACCGGTGTTTCATCGCGGCGCGGAGGTGGCGCGCTCGCCCGTGCCGCTGCCGTGGCCGTCGCCGCCGCGGGCGTCGCCGCCATTTCCGCGGGGTGCACGCAGGACGGAGGTGGCGGTACGGAGACGCTGTCGCGGACGCCACCCGGTTCCGTGTCCACCACGGCCACGACGAGCCCGCCCTCCTCCGGCTCGGTGGAGCAGGAGTGCGCGGCACTGCTCACCAGCGGTGGTCATCTCGCGGACACCGTGGCAAGGTTCGCCGGGGGACAGGCGACCGGCGACGAGGTCAGGACTGCCGCCGCGGAGCTGGGCACCGCGATCGACAGGGCGAGCGGGGCGATCGGTACCGAGGCTGGCGCGGCACTGAACACCGCGAAGACCGCGCTGCGGGAACTGGAGGCCGCGCTGACGGCCCAGCCGCCCGACGTGCCCGGAGCGCGCACCGCCGGCGGCGAGGTGCTCACGGGCGTGCGAGACGCGGCCACCCTGTGCCAGTCCGGCCCGTCCACGACGACGCGGTGAGGGTGCTCAGCCGGTCGCCTCGGTGCCGCTGTCGCCTGCTTCCCCCGGCGGCCTCCCGAGGAACTGCACCACAGCGAGGCAGCCCAGCAGGACGAGGCTGATGACCAGCACTGTTGCCCCGCTCGGCCGGTCGAGGAAGACGAATACCGCGATCGCGATCGCGACCAGTACCGCCCGTAGCGCGCTCAGATGGCGGTACACCCAGATACCGGCGGGTCCCGCCGGGCCTCTTCCCGCCCGTAGCCGCCCGATGAGCGTGCTCGCGCCCGCCCGCACACCCCGTGCCGTTGCCGAGGGTCCCGCAAGGAACGCGCCGAGCGCGAGCACGATACCGACCGCGAACAGGGTGCGGAGTCCGTCTCGCAGGAATCGCACCAGAAGGTCGAAGGAGTCGCCTGCCGCGATGGTCGCGGCAGGCGGGACGGCCCCGGAGAGGACATTCCTCGTGATGAGCAACCCGCCCGCGAGCACGAGCATGCTCAGCGCGATCCCCGCTCCCGCGCCCACCAGCGCTCGCCGGTGCCCTCGTGCCACGTACACCCCGAGGGCCAGCAGCAGGACGGTGATCCACGGCAGCCACGCCGCCACGCTGTCGAACGCGGAGTAGGCGCGCCGTGCCTTGTCGAGCGAGGACGCGTCGGCGATCGCGATCGTGGGATGCACCTCGGGGATCCGGCCCGCCACGGTGAGGCCTGCTGCCACGAGCTGCTCCTTGGCCGCTGTGACGAACGGTGCGAGATCCAGCTTCACCGTGCCCGCTGACGCGACGACCGCGTCGCTTTCGCCGGAGAGCACCGCGTTCGCCTGCTCGTGTGCGACCCGGATCGTCCGCTCCCACAGCTGGGCGGTTCCGGGTCTGCTCAGCAGAGCGGCGACCCTGTCGTGCACGAAACCACGCACGCTCGCCGCAAGAGGCCCGGTGAGACCGTCGAGCGTGGCGGTGACGGCAGGCGGAATGCCCCGCTCGGCCAGCGCGTCGACCGCGCCCGCCGCGAGCCCCTCGATGTCGATGCGGGTGAACACCGCGTCCGTCACCCGGTCGGTCACCACGGCCCGCACGGCCGGTTCCTCGATCAACGGGCCCGCCGTCGCCACGAACCGGTCGGTGTCGGCGACCTGGTTGTGTGTCCACACGGCGAGCAGCGAAACCGGAACGAGCAGGCAGCCGAGAAACAGCAGGATCCCCGCGCCTGCCGATCTCAGCCTTCGCCGGGGAGAAGAGCGCCGCGAACGCAGCACGGCCAGCTCCGCGCGCAGGTCGGCGAGCTCAGCGCGTTCGCCGACTGTCAGGGCGTCGTCGCTCTCGCCGCCGTTCGCCGTGCCCGTGTGCTGGGAATCCATGCCATTCATCCGGAATCCGCTGGAACGGAAGGAAACTGGTGTGCGGGCACGGCACGGGGTCCGGGATTGTCCGGCAACGCCCGCGCCCTGTGCCGAGCCGCCATCCCGCGACGCCGCGTGGGCCCACGATGTCGGCTCACCGTCGCCGCCGCCGCGGGACCAGTCCTCACCTTGAGCGGGTGAGATGGGAACGGCTACTGGAACAGGTGCCCTTTTCGTGCTCACAATGAGGGAAACCCGGGGAGGGGTGATGCCGGAGGCCGGTGGGAGCGTCACGCGCGGCCGGGTGCCGAGTACGAAGATCACGGTGCCGGAGCTGCCAGCGCACATGGTGTCGAGACACAGGTTGGTGCGGGTGCTCGACCAGGCCCTCGACGTCCCGGTCACCACGGTGTGTGCTCCCGCGGGTTCCGGCAAGACACTCCTGATGGTCGAATGGGCCCACCGGCGACCTGGTTCCGCGCTGTGCTGGGTGTCGCTCGACGCCGACGACAACGACGACCGTCGACTGTGGTCGGCGTTGCTCGACGCGCTGGAAACCTGCCCCTCGATCGCATCGGCCGGCAGGGTTGCCGCGATCGAGGTCCCCAGCCGGCCAAGCGAGAATCCCGGCTTTTTCGCCAAGGTGGACGACGCGCTTGATCGGGAACAGGTGACACTGGTTCTCGACGGCGTGCACGAGATAACCGATCCCTCCGTCCTCAGTGGACTACAGGCGTTCGTGCGATACCGGCCGTCCGGGCTGCGGCTGATCCTGTCGAGCAGGCTTGACCCTCCGTTGTCGCTGGCGAGGCTGCGCCTTGCCGATCAGCTCTCGGAAATCCGGGCGGGGGAACTACGGTTCACCGAGCCCGAGGCAGGAGAGCTGTTCGCGCTCGCGGGAGCCGAGGTGCCCCGGGAAACCTTGGCTCACCTTGTGCGGGAGACCGGCGGCTGGGCGGTCGGCCTGCGGCTGGCGGCGGACGCCGTGGTGCGCGATGGCGGAGCCGAAGAGGTCCTTTCGGGGCAGGACAAGACACTGCGCCAGTATCTGGCCGACGAGATACTGTCCGCGCTGGATCATCGGCTCCGTGAGGTTCTGTTCGCCGTCTCTGCCGCGGATGCCGTTTCGGCCGACCTGGCCACCGCGCTGTCCCGCCGCAAGGACGCGGCCTCCGCGCTGGACGAACTGCGGGACCGGGTCATGATCCTCACACACGACGAATCCGGTGAGTACCGGATGCCTTCACTGCTGCGATCCTGTCTGCTCGCCGACCTCGGGAGCAGAGACCCGGGAACCCTCACGGCGCTGCACACCCGCGCCTCGGAGTGGTTCCTTGAGCGGGATCGGCCCTCGCCCGCGCTCGAACACGCGGTCAAGGCGGGAGATCCGGTGCGGTTACGGCGAATACTGCGCGCGTCGGCGATCCGGCTGTTCGCCGAGGGCGCGCATCGGGTGCTCCGGCAGGCGCTGAGCACACTCGACTCCAGGATCCTCGCCGGTGACCCCCTGCTTGCTCTCCTGCTGGCCGCACTGCACCTGGAACTGGCGGCGATCGGAACAGCGGGCCTGCACGTGGCGAGGGCGCAAGCATGCTGGCCTCGCGACCCATCCACCGGATTGACGGCCTTGCGGGCATTCGTTCTTTCCCGCCTCGCCCAGCTCGGTGGTGAACCGGGCGCGGGCGTGGCGGACCAGGATATGGCACGAGAACCGGCGTTGCGGTTGCTGGCCGTCGTGCAGCGGGCGGCCGTGGCTCCGGAAAACGGCGACCGGGAACGCCTCCAGGTAACCTTTTCCGAGGCAGGCCAGTCAGGACAGGACTACGTGGCTCTGCGGTGCCTGACCTCGCTGGGCTGGATCGCCGAGCGCGAAGCCGATTATCACGCGATGAAGCGGATCGCCCGCGCGGTGGAAACGCGAACGAACCGCGAGTGCGGAACGGTCGAGCAAGCGGCGGGCTCCGTGCTGCTGGCCTATACCGCACTGCTGAGCGCCGATCCCGCCGAAGCCGCACTTCGGGCCCGCGACGTCGAACGGGTCACCGAGCGTTGGCCGCTACGTGGCCATGCCGCTCTGCCGCTCACCGCCTCGGCGCTGCACGGCGCCGCCGCGTTCGAATCGGGGGAGTGGTACGAGGGTCTGCGGCGCCTCGACGAGGCGCGCTCGGCGATGACCGATCACGCGCTGCCCGGCGAAAGCGTGGCTTTGTGCGCGGTGCTTGAGCACCGCGCGGCACTGCTGCTCGGCGCGGGTGAAGTGGCCCGCGCCGTCCTGCGGTGGAGTCACCGGGAACACGTCGAGGAGGGCGAGCTGCTGCTCATGGCCGCAGGCGCCCAGCTGGCACTCGGCAAGCCGAGGCTCGCCGCGCGCTCGCTCGACCCGCTGCTGACCGGCTCCGCGCCCTCGGCACTGGGCTGGTCACGTATCGAGGGAACGCTTGTGGGCGCCCGTGCCGCTTCGGCGCTGGGAGAACGGGACCGGGGACAGCGGCTGCTGGAACGCGCGTTGACCCTCAGTGAGGACAACGGGATCTGGTTTCCGCTCGTCTTTGCGCCGGCCGATGTTGTCGAGGCCCTCACCGCGCTGCTCGGCAGACTCGGTGGTGCGGAGCGGTTCGCGGCGCGGGTACTCGACCGCAGGCGGCGGACCGGCCGCCCGCCGTTGCCGACCGCGCTCACCGAGCGCGAGCACAGCGTGTTGCGGCTGCTACCGACTTTGCGCTCCATCGAAGAAATCGCCGCCGATCTGACGGTCTCACCGAACACGGTGAAGACACATGTGCGCGGGATCTACGCGAAACTGAACGTGAGCAGGCGCAGGGACGCCGTCGCGGTCGCGATCCGGCAGGGACTGCTCACACCGGGAAACGAAGGAACGCTCGACCTGCCCTCGCGCCACGGGAAAGGTGCCTTTTGGCTCTAGGGCACCGGTTGTCTCCGTTCCTAGCCTCGACGAATGGCAGCAATATCGCTGACCGGCAAGGTGCGCCCCAGGCGGCAGGCACCGCGTGCCAAGGTCGTGCCACCCCGGGTGCCCGGGTATTTCGTGCGGCGACCCGGTTTGCGGGACCGGCTCGACCGCGCGGTGACCTCAGCCGGTGTCACGCTCGTGTGTGCCCCACCTGGATACGGCAAGACATTGTTACTCGCCGACTGGATCGAGACGACGGGAACGCATGACAAGGCATGGGTCACGCTCGACCCCGGGGACACCTCGGCGGACGACTTCCTCACCACCGTCCTGTGCGCGGTACGCGAATGTCCTGTCGTACCGCGGGACAGCAAGATCCACGACCTCGCCGTGCGCGGGGTACGCGACCCCGCGACGACCCTGGCGAGTTTCGTCGACGCGATCGGCGTGCTGAAGGCGCGGCTGCACCTCGTTTTCGACGACGTGCAGGTCCTTTCAGGAGAGGATTCGTTCAAGACACTGGCCAGTCTTGTCCGTGACCAGCCGAAAAACCTGAGAGTCGTCCTGGTGTCGTCCTCGAAGCCGCCGCTGCCGCTCGCGCGGCTGAGGGTCGAGGGGCGGCTGGCCGAACTCGGCGGGGACCACCTCCGGTTCTCCGTCGACGAGGTGCCGCCGCTGTTGCGAGTGGCCGGTGTCGACCTGACCGAGAGGCAGACACGCAGACTGGTGGAGCTGACCGACGGCTGGGTTGCCGGTCTGAGACTGGCAGCCAGATCGCTGCGCGACGCGCCGGACCCCGACCGGTTCCTCGACGAATACGCGAGTCTCGACCGCACGATCGCCGATTTCCTCGTCGGCGAGGTGTTGTCGAGGCTGCCCCGGCGAGCACGACGCCTGCTGCGATTGCTGAGCGTGTGCGAGAACGCGACGCCCGCGCTCGCGGCGGCGCTTTCCGGCGAGGCCGACGCCGGAGAGGTGCTCGCGGGGCTGGAACGAGAGAACTCTCTGGTTACCGTGCACGGGAAGGAGCGCAGCTGGTACCGGATCCACCCGCTCCTTCGCTCTTACCTGAGCGCCGATCTGAACAGGTCGAGTCCCGAACTCGTGCACGTGTTGCACAAGCTGGTCGCGGCGTCACTCGCGGCGGAGGGACACAATCGCGAGGCACTGTGGCACGCGTGCCACAGTGGGGACGCCCAGGCGGTCGTCTCGTTGCTGAGGTCGACGGCGATCGACATGCTCCTGCTCGGCGAACCGGATTTGGTTCTGGAGGGGGTGGCCGCGGCGGGCTCCGCCGTCGCCCGCGCGGATCCGTGGCTGATCCTGTTCTCGGCGTTGTCCTGGTTGCAGAAGGGTGAGTTCACCGAAGCGGAGCGGGCACTCGCGCTCGCCCGCGCCCGGTGGCCTGCCGCCCCCGCCGCGTCGCTCGTCGAGTTCCGCCGTCTCATCGTGTCCGCCCACGCCTGTGCGCTGGGTGGATTCCCTCGGACGGCGTCCCCCGCGTTCGAGGGAGGAGAGGAGGGATCGGCCGCACTGGCCGCCTGGAACAGCGTCGACCGCGCCGTGCGACTTGCCGCCGATGGCGAGCGGAGCGAGGCACTGAGAGAACTGCGGATAGCCGACTACCTCGCCGACGAGAACGGCCTCGGCTACCTCGCGCTGCACAGCAGGATCGCGCTGGCCTTCGTCGCGGCTGCGGGAAGGGACTATCCCGGCATGGAGCATGCGTGTGAGCAAGCGCTTGCGATCGCCGCCCGTGGCGGCTGGCAACGCTCGCCGTGGCTGCCGCTGTGCCGGGTCCTGCTCGGCCTGGCCAAGCTCGTGCACCTCGATCCGGCAGGCGCACTGAGGGCGGTCGAGGGAACGGCCGGGTCGATGTGGCCCGCCGTCAGGTTCGCGGGAGAACTGGTCGCCGCCACCGCCCACTACGACAGGGGAGACCGGGCGATCGGGCTCGACCGGCTGCACACGGCGAGAAGGGCGCTCGGGGACCGGCCCCTCGACGCGGCACTCGCCGCCATGGCGGCACTCACCGAGCACCAGTGCGCACTCGAACTGAGCCGGTTCCCGCTCGCCCGCGAGGTCGCGGACTGGGCGGCGGAGCGGCTCGGTACCGGAAGGGAAAACAGGCTGATCGAGGCGAGAACCGCGTTCGCGCGTGGCGACCTCGACGAGGCCGTGCGGTCGCTGCGGCTGTTGAGGGAATGCGAGCAGCCCGCGCTGGTGCCGATGACCGACGTCGAGGCCCAGCTGCTCGAATCGGCGATCGCGCTCGCGGTCCACCGCAGGACGCTGGCCAGGCAGACGCTCGGCACCGCGCTCAGGCTGGCCGGGCACGCCGGGGTGTTGCGGCCCTTCGCCTTCGCCGATCAGGGAGTGCGGAGGCTGCTGGTCGAGCAGCTCGATGGGTTCGGCAGCACCAATTGGTTCGCGGGCGAGGTCAGGACGGCGCTCGCCGGATTCGCGGGAGAGCGGCAGGAAGCAAGGCTGACCACCCGAGAACGCGCGGTGTTGCGCAGACTGACCTCGTCGCATCCGCTCGACGAGATCGCCTCGCAGCTCAGCGTTTCGGTGAACACCGTCAAGACCCACGTCAGGGCGATCTACGCCAAGCTGGGAGTGAACAATCGCAGGCAGGCCGTCGTCGCGGCCCGCGAGCGAGGGCTGGACTGAATCGTCATGCGGCGAGCCGGGTCATCCGGTGCGGGTGGGGCCGCCCGCGGCGGCACCCGTGAGCATCGCCGCATGAGCTTGCCCGTTACCGGCCATGGCGCCGGCTACCGCCCGGCACACGCGGCGGACCTGCACATCACCGCGTGGGCGCCGACGAGGGAGAGCTGTTTCGCGCATGCCGTCGTGGCACTCACCGACAGCTGGGTGAGGACACGGCCGAGGACGGTGACCGCGACAGCTCGGCACGAAGTACGGGCCGATGCCGACAACGACCTGCTTGCGGGCGTCCTCGACGGCGTCATCGCGCGCATCCGCACGATGGGACAGTTACCGGTTTCGGCCCGCGTGAGCGTGATTCCCGGCGGCCTGCGGGTCACCAGTGAGGTGGCCGACCTCTCGGCCGTCGTGTCGTCGGGGTCCATCCCGAAACGGGTGTCGGCGCGGCATTGCCGTTGCACCCTTGTCGACCGGATGTGGTGTTGTACCGCGCGAATCGACCTGTGAGAACCGGATGGAGACACCTGGGCTGGTACGTCCGTTGTGGACGGTCCGGCCGGTCGTGCCGTGACCGGCTCACCCCTGACGGACGATGCGCCGGCACCGGCGCCCGGGGGCAATGACCTCACTGACAACACACTGACATCAACCGGGCGGCGGCCGGCACGCGAGGCGAACCGGGAGGCTGGCATGACGGAGAAGACAGCGGCATCGGGAGCGAGCATCGCCGACCACGGAATCGTCGGCGATCTGCAGACCGCGGCACTCATCAGCACACAGGGAACGATCGATTGGTTCTGCTGTCCGCGATTCGATTCCCCGAGCGTCTTCGGCGCACTGCTCGACGAGGACGGAGGGCACTTCGGCATCCGTCCCGCAGGCGGTGAGTACGCCACCAAACAGGCCTATCACCCTGATTCCGCCGTGCTGATCACCCGCTTCTTCACGGCGGGGGGAGTGGGTGAGGTCGTCGACTTCATGCCCCCGCTCACCGGGGCCGCCATGACCGGCCGCCATCGGATCGTGCGGATGCTCCGCTGTGTCAGGGGAACGCTGCGCTTCCTGATCGAGGTGGCTCCCCGCTTCGACTACGGCCGTCAACGGCACGAGGCCACGCGCGCCGGAGCAGGGCTGCTGTTCACTGCGGGCGGTTCCGCCATCGCACTGCATCCCGTTCGCGAATCCGGCGAGGAGCACCTCGCCGAAGCCGCGATCACCGGCGGTGACGCGCGCATCGACATCGAATTGACCGCAGGCCAAGTACGCGGCGTGGTTCTCGAATCCGACCCGGACGGGCCGCCACGCGAGATCAGGCCCGCCGAGATCGGCGCTCTGTTCGACCGGACGACCGGCTTCTGGCGTTCCTGGCTCGCCGGGTCCACCTATCGTGGCCGGTGGCGTGAGGCCGTGACCAGGTCGGCGATCACACTCAAGCTCATGACCTACGCGCCGACCGGCGGCATCGTGGCTGCCCCGACGATGGGTCTTCCCGAACAAGTCGGTGGCGAACGCAACTGGGACTACCGCTACACCTGGGTGCGGGACGCGTCCTTCTCCGTCGGCGCACTGCTCGGGCTGGGGCTGCTCGACGAGGCACGCTCCTTCGGCATGTGGCTCGGTGACAGGGTGCGGGAACGGGCGGGCGGTCCCTCCGGCCCGCTCAAGATCATGTATCGGGTGGACGGCACCTCCGAGCTGAAGGAAGAGGCGTTGCCCCATTGGTCCGGGTATCGCGCTTCCCGTCCCGTGCGGGTGGGCAACGACGCCGCCGACCAGTTACAGCTCGACATCTACGGCGAGGCGCTCGACAGCGTCTTCATCGCCGACAAGGCGGGGATCGGACTGCCGCTGCGGGGCTGGTCGGCGATCGTCGACGTGCTGGACTGGGTGAGCAGGAACTGGCAGCAGGACGAGGAGGGAATCTGGGAGACAAGGGGAGGCCGCAGGCCCTTCACCTACGGGAGACTGATGTGCTGGGTCGCGCTCGACCGCGGGATCCGGCTGGCCGCCGAGCACGGCCGTCCGGCGGAGCTGGCGCGGTGGACCAGGGAACGTGACCGGATCCACGAGGAAATCCAGGAACGAGGCTGGCATCCCACCCGGCATGCGTTCGTCCAGCACTACCACACCGATGTCGTTGATTCGGCCTTGCTGAGGATGCCCAAAGTCGGGTTCATCACCCCGCGCGATCCACAATGGCTGTCCACATTGGATGTGATGAAGGAAGATCTGGTCACCGACAGCCTCGTGTACCGCTACGACCCCGCGGCCTCGCCGGACGGACTTCGTGGCGAGGAGGGCACATTCTCCTTGTGCAGCTTCGCCTACGCCGAAGCCCTTGCCAGATCAGGGCGGCTGGAGCAGGCCTGGCTCGCGTTCTCGAAGATGCTCACCTACGCCAACCACGTCGGACTGTACTCCGAGGAGATCGCACTGACCGGCGAGCAGGTCGGCAACTTCCCGCAGGCGTTCACTCACCTCGCGCTCATCGACGCGGCGCTCACTCTCGACCACGCGCTCGACGCGGCCCGCTGACGGAAGGGCGCCGGTTCGCACGGCGTTCGGCGAGTACCGCGTTGAGTACCTGGCCGAGCACCATGAACCTGGCCAGCAGGGTCAGCCATACGAGCAACGCCGCCGCGATACCCAGCGCCCCGTACAACTCGGAGGCGCGGCTGAGCTTGGCCGGAAGCATATAAGCGGCGACAAGTCGCAGTATTTCCAGCCCGGCGACGAAAACGAGCGCGCCGGGCAGAACCTCGGCGACGGAGGCCGCGGTGCCGGTGCGCAGGAGCAGCACCGCCAAAGCCGCGAATGTCACCAGCACGCACAGGGAAGTCACGACGACGGGGAGGCCCGCGGCCGAATGGAGCAGCGGTCCCGCGAGACAGACGACGGTGAAACCCAGCATCACCACCGTGTATCTGACCGACCTCCGCAACAGCGGTCCGCGCGAGTCGCCCTCGACGAGCGGCCTGATGCGTTCGTTCATGCTGTCGAAGGTCTGGCTCAGCGCGACACCGGCGAGACACAGCGACGCCGCGCCGAGCACGGCGAGCACATACCGGTTTTGCTCAGCCTGGGCACCGATTTGCTCGAACACACTTCCGGTGACAGGGCCGAGTCCCGTCTTGCGGGCCAGCTCCCTGTTGCTTCCCGCGCCGAAGCCCAACAGCGCGACCACCAGCAGGGCGCACGGCAACAGCCACAGGAAAAGCCGGAAAGCCAGAGCGGCGGCCAGCAACCTGCCGGAGATCCACCGGTCGCGCCTCGCCACCTCGATCGCGACAGCGACGCAGGGATGCCGCGCCGCCGCGTTCCGGAGCAGCACCCGCAAGCGCCGGCGCCGGGTCCCGATGGCCATCCGCAGGCGGGTCACCGCAACGGCCCTTGCCGATCAGGCCCGCGTTCGCACCTGCTTCTCCTGAGTGAGCACGGCCAGAATGATCAGGACGTCCAGCGCGATGACGATGATGCTCCACAACGGGCTCACCGAGACGAACACGAGCTGCGCCAGTGCGTTGAATCCGGCAATCAGAACCGCGACCACACCTGCCCATTCGGCACCGAGGCACAAAGCCACTCCGGTGGCCAGGGCGAAGACACCGACGCCGAGGTGGATCCAGGACCAGGCGGTGATGTCGAAGACGAGGGTTCCCCTCGCGCCGGTCACGTAGTAGTCGGAGCGGAACAGCCCGACCAGGCCGACCACGGTGTTGAACACGCCGGCCAGCGCGAGCAGAGTGCCCGCGGCCAGCAATCTGCCCGGTGCGCTCAGCCTGCCACCGGCTCGTGTTCCCGTGTGCTCCGGCGACGCTGACGCAGGCATGGCAGGCCCCTTTCAACCGGGTGATTCGGGCATCACCGTGCCCGGAGTGAACCGGGGCCACGTCGCCCGCGCCGGGTGAGCCGTGGCAGGTCAGATCCGGTTGCGGGCGATGAGCTGTGCCGCGATCACGTTGCGCTGGATTTCGTTGGTGCCCTCGCCGACGATCATCAGTGGCGCGTCACGGAAGTAGCGTTCGACGTCGAATTCCTTCGAATAGCCGTAACCGCCGTGCACCCTGATCGCGTCGAGCGCCACCTGCATGGCGGTCTCCGAAGCGAACAGTTTCGCCATCCCGGCCTCCATGTCGGCTCGCTCACCCGCGTCGAGCCGCTCGGCGGCGTCGAGGGTCAGCAGCCTCGCCGCGCGCATCCTGGTCGCCATGTCGGCCAGGAGATTGCCGACCGATTGGTGTTTCCAGATCGGCTTGCCGAAGGACTCCCTTTCCTGCGCGTACGCACAGGCGGCGTCGAGCGCGGCTTGCCCGACCCCTACCGCGCGGGCGGCGACCTGCACACGGCCGACCTCCAGCCCGCGCATCATCTGCGCCCAGCCTTCGCCGGGCCGCCCTCCGAGCACGCCATCGACGGGCACCTTCCTGCCTTCGAAGATCAGCTCGCACGCCTCGATGCCGCGATAGCCGAGTTTCGGCAGCTTCGCGGAGACGGTGAGCCCTTCTCCCGGTTCGACCAGCAGCACGCTCATGCCCCGGTGCGCCGGTTCGGCTTCCCTGTCCGTGACGCACAGCAGCCCGATCAGCCCGGAATGCGCCGCGTTCGAGATCCACGTCTTCGACCCGGTGACCGACCAGCCGCCGTCCTCCCTGACGGCGCGGGTACGCATGGCCTGCAGGTCACTTCCACCGCCGGGTTCGGTCAGCGCCATCGTGGCGCGCAGCGCGCCCTCGGCCATCCTCGGCAGGTAGTGCTCGCGTTGCCACGCCGTACCGAAGGTCTTGATCAGGTAGGTGATGACGGAATGCCCGCCGATCGCCCCCGCGAGGCTCATCCAGCCACGGGCGAGTTCCTCGGTGACTCGCGCGAAACACGCGGTGCTGACGTCGATCCCGCCGTACTCGGCGGGGGCGAGGAGACCGAAGAAGCCGAGCGCCTTCATCTCGTCGATGAACCCGGCTGGATAGATGTCGTCCTCCTCGAACTCGCGCACCCGGGGTCGCACGCGCTCGTCGACGAATTCCGACACCAGTGCGACGATCCGGTCCTCGTCCTCGCCGAGTTTCACTGCCGGTCCTTTCGGTGGTTGCTCACGCCTGCCGCCGGGCGTCGCGCACCAGCGCCCCGCCGATGATCAGCCGCTGGATCTCGCTCGTGCCCTCGTAGAGCCGCAGCAGCCGCACGTCGCGGTAGATCCGTTCGACGGGCACATCCCGCATGTACCCGGTGCCGCCGTGGATCTGGACCGCGAGGTCGGCGACCTTGCCCGCCATCTCCGTGCAGAACAGCTTCGCCGCCGAGGGGCCTTTTCTCATGTCCTCGCCGGTGACGTAACGCCGCGCGGTCTCGCGCACCAGCGCTGTCCCGGCCAGTACACCGGTGTGCTGGTCGGCGAGCATGGCTTGCACCAGCTGGAACTCGCCGATGGGCTTGCCGCCCTGGGTGGCGGAGGCGGCGTAGGTGACGGATTCGTCCAGCGCGCGCCGGGCGGTGCCGACCGCGAGCGCGGCGATGTGCACCCTGCCGCGCGCGAGCGACGTCATCGCGGCGGCGTATCCGGCGTCTTCGTCGCCGCCGACCAGTGCGGACGCGGCGACCCTGACCCCGGAGAAGGTGACGTCGGCCGTCCACGCGCCCTCCTGGCCCATCTTCCGGTCCCTGGCACCGACCTCGACGCCGGGAGTGCCCGCGGGGACGAGGAACACCGCGATGCCCGTCCCGGAGGCGTCGGCGGGCCGGGTCCGGGCGAACACGACGAACAGGTCCGCGATCGGGGCGTTGGTGATGAACCGTTTCCGGCCATCGAGAACCCAGTCTTCGCCGTCTCTGACGGCAGTGGTGCGCAGCCCGGCCGGATTGGAGCCCGCGCCGGGTTCGGTCAGCGCGAACGAGGCCACCACCTCGCCGGAGGCGATGCGCTCCAGCCACTCGGCTTTCTGTTCCGCGGTCCCGAAGCTCACCAGTACCTGGCCCGCGATGCCGTTGTTGGTGCCGAACATCGACCGCAGCGCCAACGACGTGTACCCGAGCTCCATGGCAAGCTCGACGTCCTGGGTGAGGTCGAGCCCGAGCCCGCCCCACTCCGGTGGGATCGCGTAACCGAACAGGCCCATCGCGGCCGCTTGCTCGCGCAGATCGCCGGGGACGGCGTCGGTGTCGGCGATCTCCCGCTCGCGTGGAACGACCGCCGACCTGACGAAGTCGCGCACCACGGCGAGGATGGCGCCGAAGTCCTCGTGGCTCACCTCGGGTGTGTGTTCTTCGCCGGAAGCCGGTGTCAGCATGCGCAGTGTTCTATCAGATTTTCCCGCGCTCGCGTAGTCGTCACGGGCTCGGCGGCTTCAACCGTCCACAGTGGATAAGGGGATCCCCCGCCGCGGCCGGGTGTCGTTCGCGGCGGGGAATCCCGGGAATCGGTCAGACGATGGCGCCGCAGCTTTGCGGGTCGGTGTCCAGGCGCGGATCGTCGCCGGGAATGGCCTCGTACTCGATGCGCTGCACTTCCCTCGCGACGCCGTCCTCGACGTGGTAACGGATCCGGGTTCCGTCGAACAGCGGTACCTCGCCCGACGAGTCGACGAGACGTGCGTTGAGCGTCTCCAGGTCGCGATCGCCGGTGTCCGGGTAGTCGAAGCAGTTGTAGCCCGACCTCGCGGCCGCGCCTCCACCTTCGTAGACCTGCAACCGGGAACCGTCGGGATTGGTCACCGGGAAGACCTTGCCCCTTGCTGTGTCGTAGTACCACGCGTTGAAGGTGACGGTGTTGGCCCCGATGTACTCGGCGACCATGATCTCGTGGGCTCCGTCGCTGTTCACGTCGACGGGACGTGGTTGCTGCAACGGATAGCTCGCGTCACCGTCGATGGTGACCTCCACCGGTCCCCCCGGAAGCGCGAAGGTCAGTGTCTGGCTTGTCGGTGACACCTCGCTCAGTGTCACGTCGTCAAGGCTTCCGTCACCGTCCACATCAGCCTGCACAGTGTGCGATTCGTACTCGTCCGCCGCGGCGGTGGCCGCCGTACCAGCGGTCAGTGCGACGCCGAGCGCGCCGGCGGCGCCGGCCGTGAGAAGCCTTGTCATGGAGCCGGACATGGTGTTCCCCCAATCCGCGGGCGCGGCGGTGCGCCCGCCTTTCGATTGCCGTACATGGGGATGACGCCCTTGTCGGCCCCGGGGTTGTCCGTGGTTCGTACCTCGCTCGGAAGTCACCCGTCGGAGGCCGATGGCCTCTCCGCCCGGCTGACCGGAGCCCGTTCCACTATCCGGCGCTCACCTTGTGTTTGTCCTTCTCGCCGCCGGGCTCGTCGGCGGGCGGCTCTTCGAGGTCGATGCTGCTGCGCAGCATGGCGGGCTTGAGCGCCAGCGCCGCGGCGACCCCCAGCAACGCGATGACCGCCGAGATCAGGAAGATGTGTCCCGTGGCGTCGCCGTAGGCACCGCGCACGATCCCCTCGATCCGAGGAGGCAGTTGCTCCAGGTTGAGGTTGCTCGTGCTCCCCATCGCCGTCGAAGGAAGCCCGGCCGCCTCAAGACCGTCCTTCACACTCGCGAGGACCCGGTTGGCGAGCACCGCGCCCAGCACCGACACGCCCACCGTCCCGCCGAGCGAGCGGAAGAACGTGATCGACGCGCTCGCGGCGCCGATGTCCTTGAGCGCCACGGTGTTCTGCACGGCGAGCACCAGGTTCTGCATGGACATGCCGACACCGACGCCCACCAGCACGATCCCCGCCGACACGATGATCATCGAGGTCGAGTGGTCGACGGTGGCAAGCACGCCGAAGCCCGCGACGAGCACGATGGTGCCCGCGACGATGTAGGGCTTGATCTTGCCCGTCCTGCTGATGATCTGCCCGACCACGGTCGAGGACACCAGCACACCGGCCATCATCGGAATCATGAGCAGCCCGGCCTCCGTCGGGCTGTATCCCCGGCCGACCTGGAAGTACTGGCCGAGGAACACGGTTCCGCCGAACATCGCCATCCCGACGGCGAGGCTGGCGAAAATGGCCAGCGCGGGCGTGCGCTGGCGGATGATGTCCAGCGGTACGACGGGCTCGGCGACGCGCGATTCCCACCACACGGCGATCACCAGCAGCACGGCACCAGGACCGACCATGGCCGCGGTCTGCCAGGACAGCCAGGCGAACGAGTTGTCCACGAACGACACCCAGATCAGCAGGATGCTGACGCCGATGGCGATCAGGGTGGCTCCGGCATAGTCGATGTCGACCTTGCCGTGCCGTGTGACCTGCAGGTGCAGGGTCCGGTGCAGTACGACGAGCGCCACGATGGCGAACGGAACCCCGACGAAGAAGCACCAGCGCCAGCCGAGCAGCGCGCTGTCGGCGATGACTCCGCCCAGCAGCGGCCCGCTGACCGTCGCCAGCGCCATCACGCCGCCGAGCAGGCCGTTGTACCGCCCTCGCTCACGGGGCGGGATCATCGCGGCGATCACGACCTGCACGAGTGCCTGCAAACCACCGACGCCGAGGCCCTGGAAGGCCCTCGCGGCGATGAGCTGACCGGCATCCTGGGCGAAACCGGAGATGAGTGAGCCGGCCACGAAGATGCCGATGGCGATCTCCACGAGCAGTTTCTTGCTGTAGAGGTCGGCGAGTTTGCCCCAGATCGGGGTCGTCGCCGTCGCGGCGAGCAGGGTGGCGGTGACCACCCAGGTGTACTGCGTCTGGCTGCCGTTGAGCGAGCCGATGATCTTGGGCAGCGCGGTCGAGACGATGGTCGAGCTGATCATCGCCACGAACAGGACGAGCAGCAGACCGCTCAGCGCCTTGAGCACTTGCGGCCGCGCCATCGGCTCCGTGCCGGTGGCAGGGGTGTTCGGGGAACTCACACAGCCTCCAGGCTGTCGTTCGTCGGGCGGGGGACAGGCAGGAATGTTTGCCACTTGCAACTATTCCGCGAAGTCGCTCAATGTGCAAGTTTTCCCGTTGGGAAATTATTCCCGGAGTGTCGTACGATCTCCGGGGTGAACACGGCCCAGGGACTTCGTGAGCGGAAGAAGATCGCGACCAGGGAGGCATTGCACGAGGCCGCGCTGAAGCTGGCCATGGAACACGGCTTCGACCGGCTGACCGTGGAGGCCATCGCCGACGCCGCGACCGTCTCGCGACGCACCTTCTCGAACTACTTCGCCAGCAAGGAGGAGGCCCTGCTCTACGGCGACGGAGCGAGAATGGCCTCGATGCTGGACGCCGTGCGGGCCCGGCCCGCCGCCGAGTCGCCGTGGACGGCGCTCACCGCCAGCTTGCGCACGCTGTTTCCCGAGCGGGGCCCCGACGAGGACTGGATCGCCAGAGCCCGGTTCATCCGCTCCCACCCCTCGCTGCTGGTCCAGCAACTGGCGACGTTCTCCTCCTTCGAGAAGGAACTGGCCGCCGAACTGGCTTCCCGGTTGCCGGAGCGGGAACGATCGACCACCCGCGCCCGGTTGATCGCGGGCTGTTTCTTCACCGCCATCAGGGTCGCGACCGTCGCCTGGCTCGACCAGCCGCAGGGCACCTCGCTGCTGGACATCGCCGAACAGGCGCTCGCCGAGGCGGCCGCCCCCTTCGACTGAGCCGGTACGTACGCGGTGCGGTTACGGTGCTCTCATGCCTCGCTTCAGCCGCATCGACTACGTGATCTGGTATGTGGAGTCGCTACAGCGCTCCGTCGCGTTCTACACCGGGGTACTCGGAATGGACGTACGGATCGACGGCGACGGTTACGTCGAGTTCGCCATGGACAACACCAAATTCGCCCTGTTCGAACGAGCCAAACTGCCCGAGCTGATCGGCGGTGAGGGCGGTAGGGCGCCCTGCGGTGAGATCGGCTTCATCGTCGATGACGTCGACGCCGAGGCCCGGCGCCTCCGCGCGGCGGGCGTGCCGATCCTGACCGGCCCGATCGACCGCCCGTGGCGCGAGCGCACACTGCACATCGCCGACCCCGACGGCAATATCGTCGAGTTCGCGCAGAAACTGTGACCGGCGTGCCCGAACCACCCGCGGGCCATCCCGACCGGTTGCGATGGAACGAGCGTTACCGCGCACACGACGGCGGATTCGAACCGCACCCGCTGCTGACCGCCGTCGCCGATCAGGGGCTGCCGGAGGGGCCGGTACTCGAACTCGCCTGCGGGCGCTCGGGTTCGGCGCTCGCGCTCGCCGGAACGGGCCGGGAGGTCGTCGCCGTCGACGTGTCGGATGTGGCCATTGCGGAACTGAGGGAACGTGCAAGGGAAGAGGGGCTTGCCGACTTGGTCCATTGTGTACTCGCCGATGCCTCGGTCTTCCGTCCGCGGGGAGTCTTCGCGCTTGTACTGGCTACGCGATATTGGGATCCCGCCGCGTTCGCCATGGCCGCGGGCGCCGCGAAACCGCGAGGACTGCTGGGCTGGGAAGCGCTGGCCGTGCCCGGTGAACAGGAGGGCGCGCTCCCGCCGTGGCACATCCGGCATGGAGACCTCGCCGCGCGGTTGCCGGAAGGCTGGACGGTGCTCGCCGAGGACCTGATCCAGCGGGGAAACCGGAGGTTCAGCAGAGTGCTCGCACGGAAAGCCGGGTCGCCGTGATGGTGTCTTTCTCCGCTTCGCGCGCCATGGCGCGCACGGCGCCGCGGAAGGCGTTGACGGCGCCCGTGTTCTCCCCCGCCCGCCACAGCAGGCGGTAGGTCACCCTCGGCGCGTCGCGCAGCGGCAGGTAGACGATGCCGGGCCTGGGGTAGTACGCGGCGGTGTGCGCCGCGGTGATGATGGCTCCCTGCGCGGCGGACACCAGCGTCAGCGCTTCCTGCAGGTTGGTGACGGCGGGCCCGTGCTCGATCCGCCGCCCGCCGGGCGTCCGCGCGGGCACCCTGTCCTCAAGCCAGTAGGAGGGAACGTCGCCGTCGATGGACAGCAACGCGACGTCAGCCAGATCCTCCAGCGCCAGACTGTCGTTGATGGACAGTGGGTGGCAGCCGGGAAGGGCGAGCATCCTGTCCTCTTCGAGCAACGGCTCGCCGCCCGCGAGATCGTCCTCCCTTGACGAGAAGTCGACGAGCTGCACGTCGAACTGGCCGTTGCGCAGTTCGCCGTAGGGATTGGCCAGCGGTACCTCGCAGAACTCGATCGCGAGATCGGGATGCGTCGCGCGCAGCGCGTCCGCGGCTCGCACGACAATCTCGCCCGCCAGCGGGTTGGCGAACCCGACATGCAGTGCGCCGAGCGCGCGCCGCGCGTGTTCGGCGGCTCTCGCGAGCGCGGCCTCGATCGCGACGTGGTGCTGCTCGGTCTCCGCCCTCAGCTGCTTGCCGAGCGTCGTCATGGCCACCCGCCTGCTCGTCCTGACGAACAGTGCGGCGCCGACCCGCCGTTCCAGCCGCTGGATGAGCTGGCTGACCCTCGCCCTCGACAGGCGCATGCGCTCGGCGGTGCGGCCGAAGTGCAGCTCGTCGGCGAGCACGAGAAAGCACTCAAGCTCGTCGCGTTCCATCGGATCCCCTGCTCTCGATCGGTAAGCCCGACTGAACCAACGTTGCGATCTTCGCCGTTGTTCCCGCAGGTCACCCCGAACGAGGGTGGTGGGACGACGGTATTTCTCCGACCTGCGAGGACTTGGTGGGCTTGATGAATGAGTGGGGCGGCAGACGGTGGGGAGTGCTGCTCGTGCTGTGTGGCGCGATATTCCTCGAAGGAATCGACATCGCCATGCTCAACGTGGCGTTGCCCGTGATCAGGGCGGACCTGGGGCTGGCGACGGGCGAACTGCAATGGGTGGTGAGCGCGTATGTGCTCGGCTATGGCGGGTTCATGCTGCTCGGCGGCAGGACGGCCGACCTGCTGGGCAGGCGTGAGGTCTTCCTGTGGGCGCTGGTGGTGTTCCTCGTGTTCTCCGGGCTCGGCGGGCTCGCGACCGAGAGCTGGATGCTCATCGCGGCACGATTCGTGACCGGTGTCGCCGCGGCGTTCATGACTCCGGCGGGACTCTCGATCATCACGACGACCTTCGAGCAGGGACCACAGCGCAACAAGGCGCTGCTGGTGTATTCGGGGATCGCGGCGGGAGGGTTCACGCTCGGGCTCGTCATCGGCGGCCTGCTGACGTCGCTGGGCTGGCGCTGGGTCTTCTTCGCCCCGGTCGGGCTTTCCGCCGTGATTCTGGCCTTCGCCCTCCCGCTGATCCCGCGATCGGCCCGCGAGCGAAGGACGGGCCTGCGGTTCGACGTGGCGGGCGCGGTGACCGTGACGGGCGCGATCGTGCTCATCGTGCTCGGCGTCGAACGCTCGGCGCACGTACCGGTGCCGATGACGGCGGCGACCCTCGCGGCGGGCCTCGTCCTGCTCGCCGTCTTCGTCGTGATCGAGAGGCGGGCGAAGACCCCGCTCGTGCGGCTGGGCATCTTCGGCAACGGAGCGCTCGTGCGGGCGGGCCTGACGATGTCGCTGCTCGCGGCGGGGTTCTTCGGCTTCCAGTTCATCGTCGTTCTGTACCTGCAGGAGCTGCGCGGCTGGTCGACGCTGGAGACCAGTGTGGCGATGCTGCTGCTCGGGGTGGACGTGCTGCTGTCGCCGACGGTGGTGCCGAAGCTCGTGACCAGGTTCGGCACCACCCGCGTCATCTTCTGCGGCATGCTGCTGGCCGCCACCGCCTACGTGGTGTTCCTCCCGGTCGCGCCCGACTGGACCTACGCGGCGATGATGCCCAGCCTATTGCTGCTCGGGGTCGCCTTCGCGCTGGCATACGGGCCGGCCACGATCGCGGCCACCGACGGGGTCGACGAGCGGGAACAGGGGCTCGCGGGCGGCCTGCTGTACACGAGCTTCCAGTTCGGCGCCGCGCTCGGCCTTTCGGCGGCAGCGGCCGTCAACGTGGCGTACACGCGTTCCGGCACCGCCGCCGGGATGCTGGAGGGCTATCGGACTGCACTGCTCGTTCCCGTCGCGCTCGGCCTCGCCGGGATGATGGTCGCGGCTGCCGGATTGTTCGGCAAACGCCGGAAAAAGATTCCCGGTTCAGTCGCTGAAAGCCTTGTTTCCGCCGACTGAGTTCAAAAAAATCAAGACCGGCGAGATCGGTTTTCTCGGGTGTGTAGCTGGCATTTGTTTCGCGCTTTACCGGCTTCACCCGTTGGGCGGTGTCCGGCCGAAACCACGGTGGTTATCTGGTATTACGTCACCCGGATTCACCGGAGCGTTCGCATAATCAGGGGAGTTGTCAAATGCCGAGCGATTTTGATGCCAACGTTAAACTGCTGTACGCGGTCGACGTCGGAACATTCTTTACAATCGACGATGTCACCCTGAACGATCCTTTCGATGTCATCATGAACATCGAGATCGGCAGGGACCTGAACCAGAATGTCACCAGATTCGACGCCAGGGTGGGTATTCGCAACCTCACCCAGTCGATCAACGTGGCGACGGCGAACCAGGGAGGGACGCTGACTCCTTCGGACACCGACCCGTTCCTGCAGGAGTTGCGGATCAACATTCCCGCTGGCTGGGGCGCCAAGGCCGCGGTCGGCGACGTGCTGCAGGCAGTTGCCTCGTACAAGGTGACGGCAGGGTCGAACTTCGACTTCTCGACCGCGGAAAGCCTGCCGTTCGTCGTGTCGTGAGTGAGTAACGGCCGCCCGTGGCCGGTGTCCCGGACATGCGTGGACGGGGAGCCGGTCACGAGCGGCCGTGCAGGCGTGGTGGAGCGTCAGCCGTCGCCGGGCCCTGGCCCTTCGTCATCGATGCCGTGCAGGCGCAGCCAGTCGAGCCAGGCCCGGGTCGGTTCTCCCGGCAAGGCGGGCCGGGCCATCTCGGTGCGCATCACGATGTCGAGCGCGCCTTTCCCGCTTCCGGAATGGCTGGCTCCGGTGTCGCCCTGGTTGAGCACGAGCTGGTCGAACTCGGGATCCCACCGCACGATGAAGTGCCTGCCGCATTCGGCGCACAGCCATTCCTGGGCGTCGGTGTGGTCGGCCCGCTGAAGGGTCATGACGTGGTGCTCGGCAATCGGGTCCATGCCGGTCTCCGTCCTCGGCGCCATGCGGCGCGCGGGTACCCGCCGCGGCGTCCGCCCGGCGTGACTCCAGTGTCCACCGCGAGGCTCGCGTACGACAGCACGGCGTCCGGTTTATCCCGGGAGCCGGATTTCGCTGTTCGGGAATCTCACACATCTGTCCATAATGGATCGCTCAGCGATGGTTGAAGCCCTGGCCATCCGCTCGTAATCTTGGGGAAACCGCCGCCGATGGGGGAGAGGCCGAGGATGACCGATGCGGGTGCTCACGTCGCCGACCTGCTGGAACGATGGGAGCGGCGGTCTCCCGGCCGGGTCGCACTGCGGTTCGGTGAGCAGAGCTGGTCGTGGAGCGAATTCGGGGCGAGGGTACGCCGCAACGCGGCTGCCCAGCGCGCGGCGGGCCTGACCAGGGGTGACCGCGTCGCCTTTCTCGACAAGAACCACCCCGCCTGCCTGGAAACCACGCTGGCCTGCGCCTACGCCGGCACGGTCAACGCGGTCGTGAACGCGAGACTCGCGCCGGACGAGCTGAGCTACGTGCTCAACGACTCGTGCGCGAAGGTGCTGTTCGCCGGTGCCGAGCTGCTTCCGGTGCTCGAAGGGATCCGCGACCAGCTGAAGACGGTGGAGCGCGTTGTCGTCGTGGGCGGGGACGAGGCCGACGAGTACGAGGCGTTCCTCGCCGGTGCGGGGGAGTGGGACGGTGCCGTGCGAGATGACACCGCGCTCGACGACTGCTTCCTCCAGCTCTACACATCGGGAACGACGGGCTATCCGAAAGGCGCGATGCTGACCCATCGCTGCCTGCTCGCGCATTCCGAGGCAGCCACGCGGGGTTTCGGGTTCACCGCCGGCTCGGTCAATCTCGTTGCCATGCCGTTGTTCCACGTCGGGGGGACGAGCTGGGCGCTGGCCGGGATATCCGCCGGAAGCGAGACGGTGCTCGTGCGGGACGTCGTT
Source organism: Saccharomonospora sp. NPDC006951 (assembly GCA_040635515.1). Lineage (GTDB taxonomy): Bacteria > Actinomycetota > Actinomycetes > Mycobacteriales > Pseudonocardiaceae > Prauserella_A. The sequence continues at coordinate 154,930 of JBEYHY010000002.1, forward strand.
CCCGCCGACGTGCTGGCCACGATCGCGGCCTTCCGCGTGACGCACGCCTTCTTCGTTCCCGCCGTCATCGGGTTCCTGTTGCGCGTCCCCGGTGTGCGCGAGGCCGACGTCTCCAGCCTGCGCTGCCTGGGCTACGGCGGATCGCCCATGCCTGCCGCGTTGCTGAGCCAGGCCATGGACACCTTCGACGTCGACTTCTATCAGGTCTACGGGATGACCGAGGCCGCCGGAGTGTTCTGCATTCTCGGTCCGGCCGACCACAGGAACGCCGATCATCCCGAATGGCGTTCGTCGGTGGGCAGGCCCGTCGACGGGGTCGAGGTGAGGGTCGTGGATCCTGCGGACGGCACCGTGCTCGGCGACGGTGAACTCGGCGAGTTCCAGCTCAGGGGCGCGCAGGTCATGGCGGGGTACTGGGGCCGGGACGAGGACACCGCGGCCGCCATCGCCGGTGGCTGGCTGCGTACCGGCGACGCGGGCCGCAGGGACGAGCACGGCCGTTTCTACATCGAGGACCGGGTCAAGGACATGATCATCTCCGGAGGGGAGAACATCTACCCCGCCGAGGTGGAGCGGGTGCTCGCCGAATTCCCCGGAATCGCCGAGGTCGCGGTGATCGGCGTCCCCGATGCCACGTGGGGCGAGAAGGTGAAGGCCGTCGTCGTCGCCTCGGGCCCAGCGCCGGAGGCGGACGAGGTGATCGCGTTCTGCAGAGGCAGGCTCGCCGGGTACAAATGTCCGTCCACAGTGGATTTCGTTGCCGAGCTTCCCCGAAACGCGACCGGGAAAATACTCAAGCGCACGCTGCGCGAACCCTACTGGGAGGGCAGGCAGCGTGCGCTGTGAGAGGTGCGGTCAGGGAGTGGCCCTGCGCAGGGTCAGGAACCCCAGTCCGGCCAGAATCACGGCCAGTACGAACGGGTAACCCGCGAACAGGCTCATCGGTGACTGGTCGGCGAAGAACCCGCCGATCGCGGGCCACCACTGCTGCCAGGTTGCCACGATGCCCAGGATGGCGGCGACCGCGGCGGTTCCGATGGTGAGGGTGTAGACACCGGGCTGACCCCACCGCTTGTACACGATGCCGATGTAGACACCGATGAAGGACAGGAACAGGAACGGCACCGTGTAGATGACGAGCTGGAGCAGTGGATTGTCGTTGACCATGAACGGGATGGCGAAGAACTTCAGCTCCATTCCCCAGCCGCCGGTGGCTCGTTCCAGCAGCAGCATCAGGTACAGCAGGATGCCGTAGCCGATCGCCTGCGCGACGATCAGCAGTGACGTCGCCGCGTAGAAGGTGCGCCGGGTGACGCTCAGGCCCAGCGCGAAGGTGAACACCTGCGTCATCGTCATGATGTAGGAGACGAGCAGGGTGATGTAGACGGACATCAGTCCGCCGGTGATCCTTCCGTGAGGCTCGGCCGCGTCGCCGATCACGCCGAAGACGGCGAGGTTGGTCAGGAAGGCGATCGCGAGAACGAGCAGCGGGATCCCGAGTACGGTCGGCGCGTTGACGAGCTGGATGCGGACGACCTTCCACACGCGACTCATGATTTCTCCCCGTTTCCATTGGTCGCGCCGACGAGCTCGCGCCCGCCCGCTGCTTGCTGAGTCGTGCGAACGACAAGTTCCTGCAGGGAAACCGGTTCGAACTCCAGCCCGTTCGGCGACTGTCCCGTGTGGACGTTTTCGAGGGTAACCCTGAGGAAACCGCCGAGCTGTTCCCTGTGGAGTTCCCTGTGTCCCTTGGCGAATTCCTCGACGGCCGATACCGGTCCCGTGACGGTGACCGCTCTCGATCGCAACAGGTCGGAGTCCTCGTCGAGGAGAACCTTGCCCTGGTCGATCAGCACCACGTGCTCGATGAGGTCGCTGACCTCGTCGATGAGGTGGGTCGAGAGCACGATGGTGCGGGGGTTCTCGGCGTAGTCGGCGAGCAGCCGATCGTAGAAGACCTGCCTGGCCACCGCGTCGAGACCCAGGTAGGGCTCGTCGAAGAAGGTGAGCGGAGCCCGGGCCGCCAGCCCGATGATGACGCCGATCGCGGAGAGCTGGCCCCTGGACAGCTTCTTGATCCTGCGCTTGAGCGGGAGCGCGAACTCGGCGATCAGCTGGTCGGCGAACGGCTGATCCCAGCCGGGGTACAGCAGCCTGGCGGCGGCGAACGCGTGCCGGGGCGTGAAGTTGTCAGGGTATTTCTGCGATTCCTTGATGAAGCAGACTTTCCTGAGCGTGTGGTCGTTTTCGTACGGCGCCTCACCGAAGACCTCGACCGTTCCCGACGTCTGGAATCCCTGACCGGTCAGGATCGACATGATCGTGGTCTTGCCCGCTCCGTTGCGGCCGAGCAACCCGTGAATCCGGTTGTCCTCAAGGCTAATGCTCACGTCGTCGAGTGCGGTGAAATTGCCGTACCGCTTGGTCACGTTGTGCATTCGCACGGCGGTCATGCGTCGTCCCTCCAGACGTCGATCATCTTCTTGAGGTCCTCGGCGTCCATCCCCAGTTTGCGCGCTTCTGTGAGCAGTGGAGCGATGAACGCCTGTCCGAAAGCTTGCTTGCGGCGTTCCAAGAGCAGATTTCGTGCTCCTTGCACCACGAACATCCCGATTCCCCTTCGCTTGTAAAGCACCCCATCAGCCACCAGCCGATTGACCCCGTTTGCCGCGGTCGCCGGGTTGATCCGGTGAAACGCGGCCAGCTCGTTGGTGGACGGCACCCGGCTTTCCTCCGGCAGGGCGCCGTCGATGATCGAGTTTTCGATCTGCTCGGCGATCTGGAGGAAAAGCGGCCGGCCGTCATCTCTCATGTCGGCGGACACTACCATGGTGCACTGGTTCATTACTCATGTAGTGAACCATGGCGGTAGTCGACGTGATTTGTCAAGTCCGCTCACGGCGAAAGGCGGCGCGGAAAGGCCCTGGTCAGGGCTGTACGCTGCGGAAAAGATCCGCAGAATGGCTTCGTACCCGAGATGGCCGGGGAAGCGGGCAGGGAACGCGGCGGGAGACCCGCGGGGCCTCAGGCCTGGTCGCGCAGTCTCGCGCGCAACGCGGCCGCCTCGGAGGCGGTGAACCCGTTCCTGTCGAGCCAGGAGTGCACTCCGTCGTAGCGGAGGTCGATCTGGTCGAGGAATTCCGCCATCGTCTCCGGCCGGGGACGGTGACCGTCGATGGGAATCCGCGCGACGGCCTCGGCGTAGGTTCGCGACGAACTCAGGCGCTTGATGATGGCCTCGATGCGCTCACCCGTCGCGGCGTAGTCGGCCACGATGTGCTCGCGCAGCGCCCCCGCGACGGTCAGTGCGAACGCGACGACGACTCCGGTGCGGTCCTTGCCCGCCGCGCAGTGCACGAGGGCGGGACCCTTCGCCGAGGCGATGGCCCGCAGCGCGCCGACGATGCTTTCCGGCCGCTGCTCGACGTAGCCGAGGTAGGCGCCGCACGCCCGGTCTCCCTGGTACCGCGCCTGCTCCTCGTGCCGCCTGGTCAGCAGCGCGTCGGGGGTATTCCACGCCCGCTCCGGCACGAGCGAGTGGTGGACGTGCTCGACACTGGCCACCCTGGTCAGCGGAGCGGGTCCTTCGGCGGTGATCTCGCTGCGCGTGCGCAGGTCCACCACGGTGGCGAGCTTGAAGGTGCCGACGAGGTAGGACACGTCGGCGGCGGAGAGGCTTTGCAGATTGTCCGCCCTCAGCAGCCTGCCGGGCGTGGTGCTGCCGCCGTCGCCGGTGGGAATGCCGCCGACGTCCCTGATGTTGACCGCGCCTTCGAGTTCAAGCCACATCACGCCGTCGAGGCTCGCAGAATCGGGGGCGTCGTGGGCGCGGTTACGCCGGATATCACAGTGCGGGCCGCGCGCTGAGATCGGCGATCGCGAGTTGCCGCGACATCGCGACGAGCCTGCCTTCCTCGTCCCACAGCAGCCCGTCCTCCTCGACGTAGGGATCGTTGACGGCGCGCGTGGTGAACCGGCCCCGCAGCCACGAACTCGACGGGATTCCCCTGACGTGCACGGTCAGTTCCAGTGTCGGCACGCTCGCCATCGGCGCGAGATTGAGGATCGGAGGCGGGAACGCGTCGGCGAACAACACCAGCGACGCGTCGTCGTGCGGGCGATCGTCGCTCTGCCTGCACCAGCCCGTGACCTCGGTCTTGCCACCGAATTCGCCGCGGGTCCACGAGGTCTCGGGATGGATGCGCACGTCGAGACCTTCCGAGTACTCGGACAGCCCTTCGCGCCGCCGCCCGGTGCCGCGCAGGGGGACGCATTCGGCGGGTGGCGGCAGTACCGGTGGGGTCAGTTCGGTGTCCGGAGCGGGGGATCGCAGCGTGCCGAAGATGGCGATGACCCGCACGGTGTCCTTGCCGTTCTGGCTGATCGTGGCCTGAACGGTCGCGTGAGCCCTTCCCGCGCGCAGCAGTTCGGCCGACACGCTTGCCGGTCCCGGCATCGTCCTGCGCAGGAAGTGCGCCGTCGCGGTGAGCAGGTTCGGCAGCGGAGCCCGCAGCCGCATGGCGCGTACCGCGAGGCCGAACAGGAAGCCCCCGTGTGCCGATCCCGTCGGCGACCAGGATGGCGGAACCTCCGCCGACCAGCCCTGATCGTGCGGGGTCAGCGTGAGAAACCGGTCGAGGCTCCATACGGAGGTCGCGGTGACGCGCTCGCTGGTCATGATCCGATCATGACGGCAGGGGGCGCCGCTGAAAAGCGGTCCGGATCACAGCGGCGTCACCGGTAGCCTGCCTGCCGCGAGATCAGCCCTGAGTTCGGTCTTGAGCACCTTGCCGCTGGGATTGCGCGGCAGTGCCGCGACGATCGCCATGCGTCTCGGTCGTTTGTAACCGGCCAGCTTCTCGCGGCACCACTCGGCGAGTCCGGCCGCCTCCGGGGGTTCCTCCGGCACCTTCGCCGAGATCACCGCGAGCGGCGTCTCTCCCCATCGCTCGTCGGGAACGCCGATCAGTGCGACCTCGCCGATCCGGGGGTGCGCGGCGAGCACGTTCTCGACCTCGGCGCAGTAGATGTTCTCGCCACCCGAGATGATCATGTCCTTCTTGCGGTCGACGACGAAGTAGTACCCGTCCTCGTCTTCCCGCACGAGATCGCCGGAGTGGAACCAGCCGCCCCGGAACGCTTCCCGGGTCTCCTCCGGTTTGTTCCAGTACTCCTTCATCACCATCGGGCCGCGGTAGACGATCTCGCCGACCTCACCGCGCGGCACATCGTTCATGTCGTCGTCGACGACCCTGACCTCGACGTTGACCATGGGGGTGCCGACCGAGCCGATCTTGCGAATCGAGTCCTCGCCACGCAGCAATGTCGTGCACGGGCTGCATTCGGTCTGCCCGAACGCGGTGGTGACCTCCGCCTGCGGGAAAGTGTCGATCATGGCGCGCAGCAACGTGGTCGAGGCCGGCGCGGCGCCCCACGACAGTTTGCGCAGCGCCGAGAGATCGCGGTCGGCGATGCCCGGAACCGACACGATGGCCTGCCATTGCGCGGGAACGAGGAACACCGAGGAGACCCGCTCGCGTTCGAGCAGATCGACGGTCGCGGCCGGATCGAACTGACCGGAGGGCAGCAATACGGTGCGCCCGCCGAGCAGCAGATTGGGCAGCATGCCCGAAAGTCCCGCGATGTGGAAGAGGGGAGCCGCGGCGAGCCACACCCTGTCCTCGGTCGTTCCTCCGAGATGCGTCATGTTGCTGAACGCGTGCATGAGCAGGTTGAAATGGCTCAGCACGGCACCTTTCGGCCTGCCCGTCGTTCCTGAGGTGTACATGATGAACGCGGCGTCGTGCTCGTCGACCCGCAGTTCGTCGAACACCGGCGCGGCTTCGGCGAGTGCCTGTTCGTAGTTTTCGGTGCTTTCGGCGCCGTGGCCGAATATCAGGCGCACCGGATCGGCTTCCAGTTGCTCGCTCGCCTTGGCGATGGTGCCCGCGAACGGTGCCTGCACGACGATCGCACTCGTGCCGCTGTCGCCGAGCGCGTAGGCGATCTCGTCGGCGACGAGCCGGAAGTTGATCGGCACGCAGATGGCGCCGAGCCGGGTTGCCGCGAAGTAGGTCTCGATCACCTCAAGGCTGTTGAGGCCGAGTACGGCGACGCGGTCGCCCGCGCCGATTCCGCGCTCTCGTAACGCGTTCGCCAGTCTGCACACCCGTTCGTCCAGATAGCGGTAGGTAAGGGACGTACCGGCGAAGGTGTAGGCGACGTCGTCGCCGATGGTGCGGGCGTGCCTGGCGAGCTGGTCGCCCATGGTCATTCCCCTGCCGAGCAGGAGAGGCGTTCCGCGAGCTGGTGTGGACATCGGCAACCTCGGCGATGCTCGGGATCTCGGGAGTGACGCAAGCACATGCTGGCCTGCCCGAGCCGATACAGTCAACCCTGACTGTTTGTGGAGTCGCCCGTGAACAGCAGCGTTCTCGCCACCGACTTCCACACCGCGACGTGCCGGTCGCGCGCCGGTGACCTGCGCTCGAAGGCATAGGGCAACGCCGCGCCGCGCATGCTGGTGAACAGCAATTCCCGCAGTTCGTCGTAGCGGGGATGGGCGCACACGGCCGGACCCCAGATCCGGTCGGCCACGTCGCGGATCGCGTCGCGCAACTGCCGTTCGGCGGGGCGCAGCGCCGCGGCGAGCGCCGGATTGGTGCGCGCCGCCGTCCACAATTCCACCGCGGCCCAGAAGAACGGCTCGTGGAAGGTCGTCCACAGCAGTTCGATGCAGCGCTCGACCCTGACCGGCCCTTCCGGCTCGTCGGTGAGCGCCTCGGCGACCCTGCGCTCGGTATGGGCGAGCCGCGTTGTCGCCAGGTGCTGCGCCGCCGCGACGAGCAAGCCGTCCCTTGAGGGGAAGTGATGCAGCAGTCTGCCTCGGGACACGCCCGCCTTCGCCTGGATCGCCAGTGTCGAAGCGCCCGCGTAGCCGTGCTCGACGAGGCAGTCGACAGCGGCGTCGAGGATCAGCGCGCGACTGTCCTGAGTGCGCTCGCTGCGGCTGCGCGCCGTCTGCTGTCCCGGTCCCGCCATGGGCTCAGGGTAGCGACCATCCCGGGGGCGGGCGGAAAACAGTCGGCATTGACTGGATTGTGCCGGGCTGCCAGTCTTCGAAAGACACCGCCGGTTCGAGGAGGAACCAGCATGTACCCGGACACCCATGCCGCCATGCACCCCGATCGTCCCGCGGTGGTGCTGGCCGAATCCGGCGCGGTACTTCGCTACCGCGAGCTCGCGGACCGATCGGCGAGGCTGGCCAACGTCTTCCGGGCGGAAGGACTCCGCAAGGGCGACACAGTGGCACTGCTGACCGACAACGCGCTCCCCGCGTACGAGGTGTACTGGGCGGCGGTCCGTTCCGGGCTCTACCTCGCCGCCGTCAACAGTCACCTCGGCCCCGAGGAAGCCGCCTACATCGTCGCCGACTCGGGAGCCAAGGCACTCGTCGTCTCGGCGGCGCTCGCCGAACTGGCGGCCGAGGTCGCCACGCGCGTTTCCGTTCCCGTCCGGCTCGCCTTCGGCGGCACGGCCGAGGGTTTCGACGACTACGCGAAAGTGGTGGCGAACGCGTCCGCCTCCGTTCCCGCCGACCAGCCCGCCGGCGCCGACCTGCTGTACTCGTCGGGCACCACCGGTCGCCCCAAAGGCATCAAGGTGGCATTGCCCAGCCACCAGATCGACGAACCGGGTAACATCCTGCTTCCCTTGCTACAGGCCAAATACGGTTTCTCGGCAGGAATGGTCTACCTCTCGCCCGCGCCCGTCTACCACGCGGCGCCGCTGCGATTCGGCGCCTGTGTACACGCCGTCGGCGGCACGCTGGTCATGATGGAACGCTTCGACGCCGAGGCCGCACTGCGGGCGATCGAACGCTACCGCGTCACCCACAGCCAATGGGTTCCGACGATGTTCGTCAGGATGCTCAAACTGCCGGAACCGAACCGATCGCGTTACGACCTCTCCAGCCACGAGGTCGCCGTGCACGCGGCGGCCCCGTGTCCCGTCGAGGTCAAGCACGAGATGATGACCTGGTGGGGGCCGATCCTGCACGAGTACTACAGCTCGACCGAGGGGGCGGGAATGACCTTCATCGGCCCTGAGGAATGGCTGCGCAAACCGGGTTCGGTCGGCAGGGAAGGACTCGGTGTCGTCCGGATCTGCGCCGACGACGGCAGCGTAGTGCCATCGGGCAGTACCGGGACCGTCTACTTCGAACGCCAGGAACCCGCCTTCGAGTACCACAACGACGAACCGAAGACCCGCTCCGCGCGGCACCCCCGGCATCCGAACTGGGCGACCAGCGGCGACATCGGACGACTCGACGACGACGGCTACCTCTACCTCACCGACAGGGCGGCCTTCACCATCATCTCCGGCGGAGTGAACATCTATCCACAAGAGACGGAGAACGTGCTCGCGCTGCATCCGGCCGTACACGACGTCGCCGTGATCGGCGTTCCCGACGCCGAACTCGGCGAGGTACCGAAAGCACTGGTACAGCTCGAATCAACGGCCGAACCAGGGCCGGAACTCGCCGAGCAACTGCTCGGACACGTGCGCGCCCGGATCGCCCACTACAAGGCGCCCCGTTCCGTCGACTTCGTCACCGACCTTCCTCGTACACCGACGGGAAAGCTGCTCAAGCACGAACTGCGCGCCCGGTATCGGGACACCGCGCCGAACCAGCGGGGGTAGAGAATGGACTTCCGGAACAGCGTGCGCACCTGGCTCGCCGAACACGCGCCTCCCGGTGGTGCGGATCAGGACGATCCGGTCGCGCTCGGAAAAGCGTTCCAGGCCGCCCTTTTCGACGCGGGATTCGCGGGAATCACCTGGCCCTCCGAATACGGCGGCGCGGGTCTTTCCTCCGCCGAGCAACAGATATTCGACGAGGAGGCAGCCGCCTACGACCTGCCGACCGGTGTCTTCCTGATCAGCATGGGAATGTGCGGCCCGACCCTCGTCGACCTCGGTACCCACGCCCAGAAGGCCCGGTATCTGCGCCCGTTGCTGCGGGGCGAGGAGATCTGGTGCCAGCTCTTCTCCGAACCCGGCGCGGGATCCGACGTCGCGAGCCTGCAGACCCGCGCCGTGCGGGACGGCGACGACTGGGTGATCAGCGGCCAGAAGGTGTGGACATCGGGAGCGCAGTACGCCGACTTCGGTGCGCTGCTGGCCCGCACCGACCCCGGCGCGCCGAAACACCGAGGTATCACCATGTTCATCGTGGACATGCGCGCCGAGGGGGTCACGGTGCGGCCGCTGCGCGACATGACCGGAAGAGCACCGTTCAACGAGGTGTTCTTCGACGGCGTCAGGGTGCCTGCCGACGCGGTGATCGGCGAGGTCGACGCGGGCTGGTTCGCCGCGGTGACCATGCTCGGTCATGAACGCGTCTCCATCGGCGGATCAGTGCGAAGGCACTACGATCCGCTCACCTACGCCAACCTGCACGCGCTCGCGAGCAAGCTGGGACGAGCCGGCGATCCCGTGGTGAGAGCGGAACTCGTCACGCTGTACGCAAAGGAGCGGGCGCTGGCGCTGTTCAACACGAGGCTCAAACAGGAAGCCGACGCGGGGTCGCCTCCGGGCGCGCGCGGCTCGGTCGCCAAACTGGCGGGCGCCGAACTGCTGTGGCAGGCGGTGTCGGTAGCCGGGCTGATCGCGGGCCCGCGCGCCGTCGCGTGGGAACCGGACGATGTGGACGGTGCGGAGCTGGCGACAGCCATCAACGCCACCCCGGCTTCGAGCATCGCGGGCGGCACCAACCAGATTCAGCGCGGCATCATCGGCGAGCGAATCCTCGGACTGCCGAAGGAACCGCAGGCCGACCGGGGCGTCCCGTTCCGGGAACTGCGCGTGGGAACACAGCACCAGGACTGAGTGGGGGAGACGTCATGCGGCTGGTACTCGACGACGAGCAACGGCAACTGCGTTCGGCCGTGCGCGACGTGATCGCCGATCACTGCCCGCCCTCGCGAGTCAGGGCGGTCATCGACGAGCGGGGCTGGGACCAAGGGCTCTGGCGGCGGCTCGGTGAGCTCGGCGTCACCGGACTGGCCGTGCCGGAGGGATTCGGCGGTGAGGGCGCGGGACAGCTGGAGCGCTGCGTGGTGCTGGAGGAACTGGGTCGCTCACTCGCCCCCGTCCCGTACCTGGCTTCCGCGTGTCTCGCCGTCGACGCCGTGCGGGCACTCGGTGACGACGAACTGTCGGCGGACGTCCTGCCGCGACTCGCCTCCGGTGAGCTGATCGGCACCGTCGCGATGCCCCCGGATACGGTGGTGGCGAACGACAATGGCGGGACCTGGACTCTTGAAGGGAAAACGGACCACGTCATCGCAGGGGACATCGCGGAGTTCGTGCTCGTGTACGCGGGGAACGCGGGCTGGTTCGCCGTAACCGGCTCGCAGCGCTGTGCGATGCTGGAGACCCTCGATCCCACACGGCGGCTCGGCAGGCTGGAATTCGCGGGGACACCGGCCACCAGGATCGCCTGTCCCGATCCGGAGGCCGTCCTGCGCGCGGTGACCGACTCTTGCGCGATCGCGCTGGCGGCGGAGTCGGTCGGTGGCATGTCGCGGGTGCTGGAGACCACTGTGGACTATGCGAAGTCGAGGGTGCAGTTCGGCAGGGCGATCGGTTCCTACCAGGCGGTGAAGCACGCCTGCGCCGACATGTACAGCACCTACGAGCAGGCGGTCTCGGTGCTGCGGTACGCGGCGCGGGCAGCGGCGGAAACCCCGGAAGCCGCGGCGCTCGCCTCGGTCTACATCGGACCGGCATACTTCGAGGTCGCCGCGACCGGTCTGCAACTGCACGGCGGCATCGGGTACACGTGGGAACACGACGCGCACCTCTACTACAAGCGAGCGAAGACGAACGAGCTCTTGCTGGGGCCCGCCGACCGGAAAATCGAAGCCCTGGCCGCCGCGCTGGGAATCTGACACCCGCCGCGCTATCCGTCCGCTATCTCGCCGATAGGCCGTTCCTGCCACGATTGCCTGACGTCGTGGGTCATGGGGAGCGGAGGACGCGGTGCGGTCGAGGTTGTTCAGAGCCACCACCATTTCATTGGTGACAGCGGTGTTGTGCGGCATGACGGGAACGGCGAACGCGAGCGGGCCGGACGAGCCCGCGCTGGTTTCCGGCCCCCGGATTGCCGCTCAGGCCGCCCAGGAGACACCGCCGGCCGCCCCCATGATCAGTGATCAAGTCGCCAGGGACGGCGCGGTGAGGGTCAGCTGGCACGATCCCGGCCCGGAAACGGCCGAGGTCACGAGCTATGTCGTCACCGCGGAACCGGGAGGAGCCAGCACGACCGTCGGCGGCGACTCGCGCTCGGCGACCGTCGGCGACCTCACCAACGGCACGCCGTACCGGATGTCGGTGGTGGCGCACAACGACGCGGGCCAGAGCGAACCGGCACCGCCCGCCGATCCGGTCACGCCACGGCAGGCGGACGTACCGATGGAACCGGTCATCACCGCCGTGGTACCCCTCGACGGCGGGATCGGCGCGCAGTGGGTCGAGCCTCCGGACGGAGGAGCCGCCGTCACGGGCTACCTGCTGACCGCGGAGCCCGGCGGGCATCGTCTCGAATTGCCCGCCGACACGACCGTCGGTGAACTGACCGGACTGGACAACGACGTCGCGCACGTGATCGGCGTGACAGCCTTCAACAGTGCGGGTGCGAGTCCCGTCGCCGAATACGAGGACGTGACACCCGCGCGAACACGTCTTCCCGGGGTTCCCACGGACCTGCGTGCCGTCGGGGGCGACGGGACGGCCAGCTTGTCCTGGCAGGCGCCCGCCGATCCGGGCAGCAGCGACATCACCGAGTACGAAGTGCGCACGACGCCTGGCGACGTGCTCACCGTCGTCGAAGGCACCGAGGCCGAGATCACCGGCCTCGACAGGGAACAGAGCTATCACTTCACCGTCGCCGCGCGCACCGCCGACGGCCTCGGGCCCGCCGGTGCTCCCGTCGGGCCCATCGAGCCGCGCTTGACCGTGGTGGGCGAACCCCATGTGTTGTCGGCGCAGGCCGCCCAGGCCATCACCGCCGTACTGCCCGACGGAACCATCGAATTCGGTGAGGTGCCGGAAGAAATCGCCGGCCTGGAGCCGGGAACGGTGCTGATGTCGGGGCCGGTTCCCGCGGCGCCGCGCGGTCTGCTGCACCGCGTCACGAGCGTCGTCGAGAACGGCAGGCAAGCCGAGATCCGCACCGAACAGGCCGGGGTGGAGGAGGTCTTCGAGGACACCTCGGTGGCCTTCGACATGTCGCTGGATCCGCCGGACATCGAGGGGCTGGCCGGTGAGGGGCCGGGGACCGAGATTGTCGAGCCGACCGTCGACGGAGTTCCGCTGAGCAAGCTGGCCCCGAACGAGGACGGCAAGGACGATGGCGGCCCCACGTTCTCGTTCAGCAACGGCGCCCTCGTCGTGAAGGTCGACATGTCACTGGGCGAGCACGGCGGGCGGGTCGGGAGCTACACGGCGACGGGCACGTTCAAACCCACCGTCGACGGTTCGATCGACCTGACGTCGGGAGCGGCGCCCCGGACCAGTTTCAGCGCGGCCATCGAAGCCACCTTCGACCTCAAGGCACAACTCGGCGTCCTTCCCAAGTGGGACAAGGAATGGGAGCTCTTCAATCTCAAGGGGAAGTGCAACACCCTGATGATCGGAGGGTATCCGCTGGTCTGGTGTCCCGAATTCGACATGAAGATCACCGGCGAGATCGGCTACTCCGCCGGGGTCACCTTCAATACCAAGATCTCCCACAAACTCGGTGCGAAACTCGACATCGTCGGCGGCGACGTCGATGCGACGCCGATCGACGAGGTTTCGAGCGATGGAGGGGATTTCCGGGCTTTCGGTTCGGTACAGGCGAAATTGGCGATGCCGGTGAGCTTCACCGTCTTCCTCTACAACGTGGCGGGGCCGGGAGTCACGGTCGAACCGTATTTCTCGACGACGGCCGACACCAGCGCCGATCCCTGGTTCACCATGCACGCGGGCTGCACGCTCGACGTGTTCCTGAAAAGCAGGGAGTTCTTCGGTTTCAGTATCGACTTCACCGAGAGTCTGCTCGACGCCGAGACGTGCAAATGGGAGCTGTTCGCGGCGGACGGGCCGTTCAACGGGATCCAGATCGAGCCGAAAACGGTCGAGACCGACGTGGACGAACCCGTGCGAATGGGCCTCGAATACATCCGCGTCCCCAGTGACAGCACCGTCAACTGGTCGGTCGTCGAAGGCCCCGGCGAGATCGACTCGTCAGGTGAGTACGTCTCGGCGATCGGAGGTGTCGCCACGGTCCGCGCGGTGCGCCCAGCAGACGCGCTCGCGGCGGAAAGCATTTCCGAAGCCACGGTGAGAGTCGGAGCGTTCCCGCCGGATTCGCCGAGCGGGCTTGTCGCCGAGCCCGCTCCGGAAGGTGCCCTGCTGGAGTGGGCTCCTCCGGCCGACGACGGCGGGTCCCCGATCACGGAGTACCTCGTCAAGGTCAAGTCGGACGACCGGACCTTCGTCAGAGCGGTCGGAAGCTCGCCCGCGGTGATAGAGCCGCTGGAAACCGGCGTGAGCTACCGCTTTCAGGTCGCGGCCAAAACCGACTTCGGGGTCAGCGCGTTCAGCGCGTGGTCGGAACCCGTCGTCCCGCTGCCGCCCGATCTCAGTGGGGGCAACGGGGTGGTGAACGTCGCGATCGACGAACACGGAAGGCCGGACCGCACGGCTGTTGCCGGGCGGAAACAGGACATCGCGATCTCCGGCGACGGCAGGTACGTGTTCTTCTCCACCACGTCCGACAGCAACCTGGTGCCACTCGTGCACCGCAGCGCCGGGCCGGACGCGAACTATCTCGTCCGCAAGGATCTCGACACCGGCGCACTGGTCGTCGCCTCGCGTGGCCTTTCGGGCGAACTGGTCAGCTCCACCAGCTGGGGCGCATACGGCCAGCAGTCCCTTGTCGCCACGAACCAGGACGGCAGCGTGGTGGCCTTCGCCGCGGACGACGCCCTGCTCGTGCACGATCTGGACGGGGGAGGAACCTGGCAGGCCAACCGGGGTGTATCGGGTGAGCTCCGCGGGCAACTGACCATGACCGACGACGGCAGCGCGGTGGCGTTCGGGGTTTCCTCGGACGGCGGCGCGTTCCTCGGCACCACGTACCGCTCGACCGCCGACTCACTGGTCGAGATGAGCTACTGCCCGCTGGAAGACTGCCATCGCATCGTCGGCTACACCTACGACATGTCGGACGACGGGCGGTGGGTCACCTATTCCGCGGGAGTCGGGCCGACGACCGAATGGCACAAGACGACCATCAGATACGACGTCGAGACGGGCGAATACCAGGACCTCTTCCCGAACGATCCGGAATGGGGAACCTTCGTCAACACCCGGCTCTCCGGCGACGGGACGGTGCTCGTGGGAGCGGGGCCGAACGGCTGGGGCCCGGGTACCGCGTTCCACTGGAAGATCGGCAGTGGGCCCATCACGGAGGGGAATGTCATCCCCGGCGGGTGGGGGTTGTTCCAGCACGAAACCGACTACACCGGCAACCGGATGCTGATGTACCAGAACGCCTGGCCCGGCGGCGGATACGGGGACGCCGCGATCGTGGATCGCGACAGCGGCCGGACCGTAGTACTTCCCGTGCAGAACTGGAATGCCACGGCGGAGCTCGCGAAGATCCCCGATGAGACCGGCCGCGTCGTGTGGACGGAGCGGGCCGATGGGCAAGGTCTGCCGGGGGTGTGGCTGAGCAAGCTGTGAGCGAACCCGGGTGACGTGGCAGGCGAGTTTCGCGAGCGGGTGTTCGCGGAACTCGCCTGCCTGAGTGCGGATCTCGCCGTCCCGGGTGCGGATCTCGCCGTCCTGAGCGGGGGACTCGCGGGGCTAGGCGCGGGTGCCCACGCCCAGGGCTGCGATGACCGCGCCGGCAACAGCCCCGGCACCACCCCGCACCGAACCGTCGCGCTCGGGACGCACCGTGCCATCGGCCAGTACCCCCGCCACCGCCGCCCGCAACCGGTCACCTGCCTCGGCAAGGCCGAGGTGGTCCAGCAGCATCCCGGCCGCCAGTAACTGGCCGACCGGGTTGGCTACGTCCTTGCCGGCCAGCGACGGCGCGCTGCCGTGAATCGGCTCGAAGTAGGCGGCACCGTCGCCGAGATTCCCGGAAGGGCACAGCGAGATCCCGCCGACCGTGGCTCCGCCGAGATCGCTCAGGATGTCGCCGAGGAAGTTCTCCATCACCAGTACGTCGAACCGTTCGGGCCGCAGCACCAGTTCCTGCGCCGCCGCGTCGGCGTGGACGCAGTCCGCCGCTATGTCCGGGTATCCGGCGGCCACCTCGAAGAAGATCTCCCGGAAGAACGCGTGGCTGCGCAGGACGTTCGCCTTGTCGACACAGGTCACCCTGCGCACGCCGTCGGCGGGTGCGCCGTCGCGCCGCGCAGCGATCTCGAATGCCCTCCGGCACACCCTCGTGGTGCCTTCTCGTGTCGCGAGCAGCGTGTCGGCCATGGCCTGCCGGTTGCCGACACCCTTGCCGCGCGAGGCGTAGAGCCCTTCGGTGTTCTCCCTGACGATGACGTAGTCGATGTCGCCCAGATCGCGCCCGGCGAGACACGAGCCGACGCCGGGAAGCAGCAGCATCGGCCGGATGTTGGCGTAGGTGTCGAGCCCGGTGCGCAGGATCCCGCCGAGCACACCCGCCTCCGTGCCGTCGGGAAACCGGACATCGGGCAGGCCGACCGGCCCCTTGAGCGTGGCCTCGGCCGTGGTCGCGATGTAGTCGAGATCCTCGGCCGAGCACGCGGTTCCCGTGCGCGCGTAGGCTCCCGCGCCCGCCTCGACATAGTGGTATTCGAACGAGAATGCGGATCCGGCGGTGAGCGCGTCCAGCACGGAGACGGTGGCGTCCACCAGTTCCGGGCCGATCCCGTCGCCGCGGATGACCGCGATCCGGTGGACCTGCATGGAAACCGACTATAGAGGTTTGATCATCGCGGTCGCGGGGCACAGCCGATGGGCATGAGCGAGAAGCCAGAGGACTGGCGGCACGATCCGGACGGTGAGGGGCTGCCACAGCGGCTCGGAGACGGCGCCAGGTTGATGGCCAGGTGCCTGAGGGAGGGCCGTCCCGGCGACGCCCTCGACATCGTCGACGAGCTGATCGCCGAGCTCCAGGGCTGGCGCGACACCCTCGGTGAACAGGTCAACGACGACGACGGCGGGCTGCCCTGAGGCACCAGGTGGACAGGTCATCAGATAGCGGATAGTGTCACTATCCGCTCATGATGGCAGGGGAGGATCATGCGGGCAGCACGGTGCCCATCGGTGATCGGCCGATGGCGTGGGAAAACGAGATCAGGACCAGGCCGGTCCTCAGGTGCTTTTGGCTCTGCTCGGCGCGACCCGTGGCGGCTCGCCCGGCTGCTTCGGGTACACGGGCGGCCACGGCGCGTCCATCAGGCCGGCCGCCAGGTCCTTTCGCGACTGTTCCAGTAGCGGTTCCAGCGACTGTGGCCGGTCGTTGATGCCCGCCCACGGATCGCCTCGCTCGGCCAGTAGCGCCGGAACGGTGGCGATCGTCAGCGAGTCCTGGTCGAGACCGTCCACATCGGTCCACGCGATCGGGGTGGAAACCTGTGCCCCGGTCCTCGGCCGGACACACCACGCGCCGAACACAGTCCGGTGCGGAGCGTTCTGGTTGAAGTCGACGAAAACCCGGCTGCCCCGTTCTTCCTTCCACCACTGCGCGGTGATGAGATCGGGATGCCGCCGCTCCAGTTCCCGGGCGAGCGCGACCGCGCCCGCCCTGACCTCGTAGCCGTTCCAGCGGGGTTCAAGTCTGATGTAGACGTGCAGGCCCCTCGAACCGCTGCTCTTGAGGTGGGCTTCGATGCCGTACTCGGCGAGCAGATCCCTTGTCAGCAGGGCGGTTTGCCGGACGTCGTCGAAGGTGACACCTGGTGAGGGATCGAGGTCGACGCGCAGTTCGTCGGTGATGTCCGGTGTCGAGGCGTGATAGGGCCACACGTGGAAGCCGAGGCAACCGAGATTGACCGCCCACAGTATGTGGGCGAGATCGGCGGCGACGAGCGCGTCGCTGGTGGTGCCGTTGGGAGTGCTGACGACCGTGGTGGTCAGCCAGTCCGGTACCGACTTCGGCACCCGTTTCTGAAACCACGACTTGCCGCCCGCGCCCGCGGGATAGCGTTCCATCAGCAGCGGTCGTCCCCGCACGGTCTCCATGAGCGGGCCCGCGACGGCCTGGTAATAGCGCACCAGTTCCAATTTGGTCTCGCCACGCTGTGGGAAAAACACCTTGTCGGGACTGGAAATGGTGACCTCGGTGCCGTCGATGTCCAGCGAGATCCGTTCGCTCATGCTTTCACCCGTCTCACGTGCCGGCTTCACTGAACAACGAGGCCAGCTCCGCCGGTGCCACCTCGTCGAGTTGCGCGTACGTGCACGATTCCGGCGTGCGATCGGGCCGGAATCGCACCAGGCGGCCGCCGTGCCGGAACCTGCCGCCCTGCACGTGTTCGTAGCGCACCTCGGCGACGAGTTCGGTTCGCAGGGGTTCCCAGGAGAGATCCTTGCCGACGGCCCACCTGCTGCCCCCGCCGGGCATCCGGCCGCCTGCCTCGGGATGGGCCTCGGCCCAGTCGCGCCACGGATGCCCCTCCAGTGCGTTCTCCCTCAACGGGGCCAGTTCGGTGACCAGTTCGGCCCGCCGTTTCGCGGCGAATCCACTCGCGACACCCACATGGTGCAGGGTGCCCTGCTCGTCGAAGAGGCCGAGCAGCAGCGAGCCCACTCCCTTGCCGTCCTTGTGCCACCGGAAACCCGCGACGACACAGTCGGCCGTGCGCTCGTGTTTGACTTTCCACATGACCCTGCGGTCCTGTTCGTAGGGAAGGTCGGTGGGTTTGGCCATCACGCCGTCGAAACCGGCGCCCTCGAAGCGGGTGAACCAATCGCTCGCGACGCCGGGGTCGGTGGTGAGCGGGGTCAGGTGGACCCTGGAGGGTGCCGTGTCGAGGATGCCTTCCAGCAGTTCGCGCCTGCGCAGGAACGGTTCCGGAGTCAGGTCGTCGTCTCCCAGTGCGAGCAGGTCGAACGCGACAAAGCTGGCCGGTGTTTCTCCGGCCAGCTTCTTCACTCTCGATGCCGCTGGGTGCAGTCGCAGTTGCAGTGCGCCGAAATCGAGACCACCTTCGGTGACGATGACGACCTCGCCGTCGACGACGCACCGCTGGGGCAGTGCCTCGGCCAGCAATTCGACGAGTTCGGGGAAATATCTCGTCAATGGCCGGTCGTTGCGCGAACCCAGTTCGATCTCGTCGCCGTCACGGAACACGATGCAGCGGAAACCGTCCCATTTGGGCTCATAGGCGAGGCCGGGGCCACGAGGCATCTCGCGCACCAGGGTGGCGAGCATCGGCTTCACCGGCGGTTGAACGGGCAGGTCCACGCTTCGATCCTATGACCTGCCCGATCAGAAGGCACCCTTTCGCCTCGGTGCTCAGCTTGCCCATTCCAGCAGCGGCTCGCGGTGCTGAGCGTCGCGCAGCACCTCCATGCCGCGCTGCTCCAGCGTCCGGACCCGCTTGCGGGTGACGCCGAGCCGCTGGGCGATCTCCGGCACGGTGTGCGGGTGCCCGTCGGTGAGGCCGTACCGAAGCGACAGCACCGAGGCCTCCATCGCGGGAAGCGTGTCGAGTGCCGAGTGCAGGTCGGCGACCATGCCCTGGTACTCCAGCGCCTCTCCGACTCCGGGGACGGAGTCGGCCGCGACGAGGTCGCCGAGTTTGAGTTCGCCGTCCTCGTCGAGCGGGACGTCGAGGCTCACCGTCGACTGTCCGGCCTTTCGCAGCGCCACCACGCGCTCCACCGGCATGTTCGCCGCCGCGGCGAGTTCCTCCACCGTGGGATCCTGCTGGCTTTGTGCCTGCAGGTTGCGTTCGAGCCGGTCGAGTTTGGCGAGCTGCTCCGCCGTGTGCATGGGCAGCCGGATGGTGCTGGCCTGGAAGGCGTTGCCCCGCTGGATGGCCTGCCTGATCCACCACATGGCATAGGTGGAGAACTTGAAGCCCTTGGCGTAGTCGAACTTCTCGACCGCGCGGATCAGGCCGAGGTTGCCCTCCTGGATGGCGTCGAGCAGCGGCAGCCTCATGTTGCGGTTCTTCCGGGCCGCGGTCACCACAAGGCGCAGGTTCGCCCGCACCATGTGGTCCTTGGCCAGCAGGCCGTCCCTTGCCACCGCTTCGAGGTCGCGGCGGTCCCCTGCCGGTTCCGACTCACCCGCGTCGGCCTTGCGGAGGAGTTCGGCGGCGAAGACGCCCGCCTCGATGCGCTTGGCGAGGTCGACTTCCTCCGTCGCCGTGAGCAACGGTGTCGTACCGATCTCGTCGAGGTAGGCTCGGACGAGATCGGGTTCCTCGCTGGCACCCGTGCGCCGCCGGGGCTTCGAGGTCGCCGGGGTCGCCGAGGTCGTCGAAGTCACAGTCGCGTTTGCCAATCGTTGTCACCCCTTCCCGTTATGACAACGCTTTTCAAGGTCACTTGATTCCGCCACGGAACGTGGCGCGGTAAGCACTCGGTGACACCCCGAGTGCGGCATTCAGATGTTGCCGCAACGATGCGGCCGTGCCGAATCCCGCCTCGCTCGCGATCCGGTCGATGGGCAGATCGGTCCGCTCCAGCAGGTGGCGGGCTCGTTCGATGCGTTGCTGGGTGAGCCACTGCACGGGAGACATCCCGACTTCGTCCCGGAATCGCCGGGTGAAGGTACGGGTGCTCATGGATTCCCGGTCGGCCAACTCTGTCAACGAAACCGGGCGGTGCAATTGTTCCACAGCCCACGCCCTCGCCGCAGCGGTCGAGGAGACGCGGGGCTCCGGAACGGGCCTTGTCACGTACTGGGCCTGGCCTCCCTCCCGGTGCGGAGGCACGACTGTGCGCCGCGCCACTTCGTTGGCGACGCCTGCGCCGTGCTCGCGGCGGATGAGGTGCAGGCACAGGTCGATACCGGCGGCCTCGCCTGCCGAGGTCAGGATGTCCCCCTCGTCGACGTAGAGCACGCCGGGGTCGAGTTCGATCCGGGGAAAGCGGCGCCGGAATTCGTCCGCGGAATTCCAGTGAGTTGTCGCCTTCCTGCCGTCGAGCAGCCCGGCCGCCGCGAGGACGAAGGCACCCGTGCAGATCGAGGCGATCGTGGTGCCCTGCTTGATCATCGCCATGGCCGCCGCCAGAGGCGGAGCGAGGTTTCCGCTGGTCTCGGTCTCGTCGGCGGCGTGGCTCGCGGGAATGACCACCGTCGCGGCCTCGGCGAGTGTTTCGATGCCGTTGCCGACCTGGATCGAGAAGTCGGCATTGGTGCGGATCTCACCGGGGGTCACCGCGCAGGTACGCACGTCGTACAAGCGCTCACCCTCCGGCGAGCGCGCGGCCCCGAAGAGCTGATGAACCAGTCCCAGTTCCATGGGCATGACACCGTCCCTCGCGAGGACCGCGACGATGTGGGGCGAACCGCTCATGGCCCGATCCTTTCACATGTTGTCAATCAGGCCACTCGTCGTCGTGGCCCGGTCACCGCACGCTGGGGTCATGAACGTGTTGTGGATCTACGCCCACCCCGAGGAGCGGTCGCTGAGCGGGTCGCTCAAGAACGAGGGCATCGCCGCGTTGCGCGAGGCTGGCCACGAGGTGCGCCTGCGTGACCTGTACGCCATGAAGTGGAATCCGGTCGTCGACGCCGCGGATTTCGGTCAGGAACCAGATCGGAGGCTGCTGGTCGGCGAGGCGTCGAAGCGCGCGGCCGCGGAAGGAACCCTGAGCGCCGACATCCGCGCCGAGCACGAGCACATCCGCTGGGCCGACACGATCGTCACGCAGTTTCCGCTGTGGTGGCTCGGCCCGCCTGCCATCCTCAAGGGCTGGTTCGACAGGGTGCTGCTCAACGGCTTCGCCTTCGGCGTGAAGGACGAGAACGGGCACACGCTGCGCTACGGCGACGGCGGGCTGGCCGGTAAGCGGGCAATGGTGATCACCACGATCGGCGCGAGGGAAGCGAGTTTCGGGCCGAGGGGTATTCACGGCGAGCTCAATGATGTGCTGTTTCCCTTGCAGCACGGGCTCTTCTGGTACACGGGGATGGCGGCGCTGCCTCCGCTGGCGATCTACGGCGCCGACAGGGCGAGCGAGGAGGACTTCGCCAGGGAGGCCGGGCGGCTGCGCCGCAGGCTGCTCGCGATGCCGGGGGAGCGGCCGGTGCCGTTCCGGCACCAGGACGGCGGCGACTACGACGAGAACCTCGTGCTGCGTTCCCATATCGCGCCGGGGCAGGCGGGCCTGGGAGTCCACTACGCCTGAGGCGTATGCGCGAGTCCCCCGTCCAGGACGCCGAGTTCCGCGTTCAGGACCGCGAGTTCCGCATCCGGGACAGCGAGATCCGCGTTGGCGCGCGCGAGATCCGCGTTCCGGCACCGGTTGACAACCGCAACGGTTGATGAGTAAACCTTGATATCAGGAAACCTGAAACCAAGGGAGGCGGTCCACCGATGGACCTCAGCGGCAGGGTCGCGATCGTCACCGGAGGAGGCAGAGGGCTCGGACTCGCCTATGCCAAGGCGCTGGCCGGAGCGGGCGCGCCGGTGGTCGTCAACGACCTCGACCCCGCCTCGGCCGAGGCCGCGGCGGCCGGGATCGTCGCGGAGGGAGGCGCCGCCGTCGCCCACGCCGGTGCCATCGGCGGAGCCGGGGTCGCCGACGCGCTGGTGGAAAGGGCGGTCTCGGAGTTCGGCAGGCTCGACGTGCTGGTGACCAACGCGGGAGTGCTGCGCGACAAGGTGCTCTGGAAGATGACGGACGAGGACTTCGACACCGTCGTCGACGTGCACCTGCGCGGGACGTTCACGTGCGCGCGGGCCGCGGCGAGACAGCTCAGGGCACAGGGCGAGGGCGGGCGGCTGATCCTCGTCGGCTCGCCGGCCGGTCAGCGGGGAAACTTCGGGCAGACCAACTACTCGGCCGCGAAAGCGGGCATCGCCGCGTTCGCTCGCACCTGGTCGATGGAACTGGCCCGCGCCGGGATCACCGTCAACGCCGTCATCCCGGTCGCGGCGACGAGAATGACCGAGACCATTCCCGCGCTCAAGGGATACGTGGATGCGATGAGGTCGGGGGAGCCGGTGCCGCCGTTCGCGAGGAGGGCGCTGGCTTTCGGTACTCCTGAGGACGCGGCGGGGCTCGTCGTTTTCCTCGCCTCGGCCGAGGCGGGGGAGGTCACCGGTCAATGCGTCGGCATCGGTGGCGACCGGCTTTCGCTGTGGTCGCACCCGCGACAGGTCGCCGCCGCGTATGCCGAGGGCGGCTGGTCGGCCGACGACATCGCCGCGGCGTGGAGCACCACCGTCGGCGCGCAACCGCAGAGCGTCGGCGAAAACCTGCCGGAGTCACGATGACCGAGGGCGCCACAATGGATCGCACCACAATGGACCACACGAAGCTGAAGGCGATCGACGTGCACGTGCACGTCGAAACCGATGGCAACGGCCACTTCTCACTCCCCGATGCCTACCTCGCCGCTTCCGCGCACCACTTCGGCTCGTCGCACAGGGCTCCCACTCTCGCCGACACCGCCGCCTACTACCGGCAGCGGGATCTGGGTGCGGTCGTGTTCACGGTGGACATCGAGTCCAGCACCGGGCACCCCGCGCTGTCCCAGGAGGACATCGCGCTGGCCGCCGCGGACAACGCCGACGTGCTCATCCCCTTCGCCAGCGTCGACCCGGCGAAGGGCGTCGCGGGGGCGCGCCGGTTCAGGACGCTGGTGACCGAGCACGGGATGCGCGGCCTGAAGTTCCACCCGAGCATCCAGGATTTCGCGCCTGATGACGGCAGTGCCTATCCGTTGCTGGAGGTCGCGCAAGAACTTGGCGTGCCCGCGGTATTCCACACCGGACAGACCGGAATCGGAGCGGGAATGCCCGGCGGGGGCGGGATCAAACTGGCGCTGTCCAATCCGATGCTGCTGGACGAGGTCGCCGTCACCTTCCCCGACCTGAAGATCATCATGGCGCATCCCTCGTTCCCGTGGCAGGACGAGGCGCTCGCCGTCGCGATGCACAAACCCAATGTCCACATCGACCTCTCGGGATGGTCACCGAAATACTTCCCGCCCCAGCTCGTTCGCTATGCCAACAGTTTGCTGCAGGACAAGGTCCTTTTCGGATCCGACTACCCGCTCATCACACCGGATCGCTGGCTGAGCGACTTCGAACGGCTCGACATCAAACCCCACGTGCGCCCCAAGATCTACAAGGACAACGCGGTGGCACTACTCGGACTGGGAGAAAGCCGATGACCACAACGGTGACCATCGCGGATCTCGGCGGAATGGCGGGAACGGGCCTCGGATACAGCGGGTGGCTCACGGTCGGCCAGGACCGCATCGACACCTTCGCCGACGCCACCGGTGACCGGCAATGGATCCACGTCGACGAGGAGAAGGCCAAGGACGGCCCGTTCGGCGGCACCATCGCACACGGCTACCTCACCCTGTCGCTCGTCATTCCGTTGTGGACGGAACTGCTCGATGTCTCCGACGCGAACACCAAGGTGAACTACGGGCTCGACAAAGTGCGATTCCCCTCGCCGGTGCGCGCGGGGTCGCGGGTGAGGGCTTCGGGGAAGCTCGTCACCGTGGAACAGCTCGCGGGCGAGGGCGTCCAGCTCACAGTGGACATCACCGTCCACATCGAACACGAGGACAAACCGGCCTGCGTCGCGCGGCCGGTGTTTCGCTTCTATCGCTGAGGATCGTTCCGGCTCGCTGTCACCGACGAGGAGTCACGATGAACTATCGCAGCCCGCTGCCGGACATCACGGTGCCTGAGCACACCCTCACCGGATACGTGCTCGGCGAGGCGGAACGGTTCGGTGACGCACCCGCGCTCGTCGACGGTGTCACCGGCGAAACCCTCGGCTACCGCGAACTGGCCAGGCAGGTCGCCGGGGGCGCGGCGGGGCTCGCGGAGCTCGGTGTCGGCGAGGGCGACATCGTGGCGCTCATGAGCCACAACCAGCCGCGCTACGCCGTCGCGGTGCACGCCGTGCTGGAGACCGGTGCCGCCGTGGCGCCGGTCAACCCCGTGCTCACGCACGATGAGATCGGTGCTCTGCTCACGGCCGCGAACGCATCGGTGCTCATCACCTCGGCCGAAGCAGCGGAGAAAGCCGTGGCCGCGGCGGCCTCCGCGGGGCTGCGGCACGTCATCGTGTTCGGGCGGTACCCCGGTGCGCTCGCCTTCGACGAGGTGCTGGCATCGCAGGCGCCCCCGCCGCGGGCCGGCATCGATCCGGCGACGGCGCTGGCCATACTTCCGTTCTCCAGCGGGACGACCGGAAAGGCCAAGGGCGTCAAGCTGACCCACCGCAACCTCGTCGCCAACCTCGCGCAGACCAGGGCGGGCTGGCGGATCACGAGTTCCGACGTCATGGCCGCGGTGCTGCCGTTCTTCCACATCTACGGGTTCACGATCATCCTCAACTCGGGGCTGCTCGCGGGTGCGACCGTGCTGACCCTGCCGAGGTTCGAGCCGCGAAGCTACCTCGACGCACTCGCGAAACACCGGGTCACCAGAGCCTATTTCGCCCCGCCCATGGTGCTCGCGCTCGCCGAAGCGCCCGGGGTGGAGCAACGGGATCTCGGTGCGCTGCGGTACGCGTTCTGTGGCGCGGCTCCGCTCGACACCGGTGCCACCGAACGCGCGGAGCGGCGGCTCGGCTGCCGGATCCGGCAGGGATACGGGATGACGGAGGCCAGCCCCGGCACACATCAGGTGTTCGACGAGGAATTCGAACGGACCCCGGCCGGCAGTGTCGGCGTGCTCTCGCCCAGCACGCTGGCCAGGCTGGTGCGGCCGGGCACCGACGAGGACGTCCCCGAAGGCGAAACCGGCGAGCTGCTGATCAGCGGACCCCAGGTGATGGCGGGCTACCTCGACGATCCCGGGGCGACCTCGGCGACGATCACCGGAAAATGGCTGCACACGGGCGACCTTGCCCGCGTCGACGAGCACGGCTTCTTCTGGATCGTCGACCGGCTCAAGGAGCTGATCAAATACAAGGGGTACCAGGTCGCGCCCGCCGAACTCGAATCGGTGCTGCTGGGCCATCCCAGGGTCGCCGACGCCGCGGTGATCGGTATCGCGCACGCCGAGGGAGGGGAGGCGCCGAAGGCGTTCGTGGTGCGTGACGGTGAGCTGACGGCCGGCGAGCTGATGGAGTGGGTCGCCGCCAGGGTCGCGCCGTACAAGAAGGTGCGAGAGGTCGAGTTCGTCGCGGGCATCCCGAAGTCGCCGACCGGCAAGATCCTGCGCAGAGTGCTCAAGGAGCGCGGCGCGAGCGGGTAGTTCGCGACGGGTGTGCTGGCGGGACGGCTGATGGTCCCGGCAGGGCGTGGGGCTCGCCGGCGGCCGAATGCGCATCCCGGCGACCTCAGTGCGGATCTCGCGCTCCCGGACGCGGATCTCGCGCTCCTGAGTGCGGATCTCGGTGACCTGAGTGCGGATCTCGCGCTCCTGGGCGGGGGACTCGCGCGGCGGCTACCAGCGCACGCGCAGCAGTCGCGGCCACTCGGTGACCACGGCTTCGTCGCCTTCCGCCCGCAGGGGCGCCAGCGGGGCACGGTTCCACAACGCGAGGTACAGCTCCTCGGCGGTTGCGCGCAACACGGTGTCGGGCCGCTGCTCCGGCTCGCCCTTGCTCGCGGCCGGCCTGCTTCCGGGCGTGAGCCGCAACGTCCAGTGCGTCCCCGCGTCGGCCGCTGTCACCTGCATGACGCGAGCGGGGTCGGCGCTCACCTTGCGCGAGCGCACCGCGAAGCAGGTCAGCAGTTCGTCGATGCCGTCGGCCGCGAGATCGGTGCCCACTTTGGTCGGCGCCCCGCTCGCCAGTTCCACGTCGACCCTGTGCACGGTCGTCTCGTGCGCTTGCCTGCGAGCCCAGTGCGCGAGCGGGTTCGGCGCGGCGAGGAAGGTCCAGCATCCCAGCGATTCCGGCGCCGAACGCAACGCCGCGACGAGTGCGGCGTGTCCTTCGAGGAACCACGCCACCAAGCCCGTGTCACCGGGCAGCGAGTCGGAGATGTCGTGTGGTTCCACCAGTTCCAGTGGTTCGGTGCGGCCGGTCGCGACGAACGTGGTGGCCCACCTGTGCACCCCGCCGGTATGCAGCAGTACGTCTCTGACCCGCCAGCCGGGGCAGGAGGGCACCTCGGCGTCCATTCCGCTGAGTGCCGCGGCATCGGCCAGCGTCGTACCTGCTTCGTCCAGTGCGGCTACCAGCGTGGGGACGTCCATCGCGGCAGTATGTCAGTTCCCGGCCCCCGAACCCCCGTTCGTGCCGACGAGAATTTTCTCGCCCGCCTCGTCGCGGTAACCGCGAGGACTGACGCCCCGCACACGCTTGAAAGCCGCGCTCAGCGCGAATCCGCTGCCGTAGCCCACTTTTCTGGCCACGGCGTCGACCGTGTTGCCGGGTTCGCGGAGCAGGTCGGCGGCCATCGACAGGCGCCAGCCGGTGAGGTAGGCCATGGCGGGTTCACCGACGAGCGCGGTGAACCGCCTGCCGAGGGCGGCCCGGGACGTCCCGGCCCTGGCGGCCAGTTCGGCCACCGTCCACGGGTGAGCGGGGTTGGCGTGCAACAGCCGCAGCGCGGCGCCGACGACCGGGTCGCTGTGCGCGCGATACCAGGCCGGGGCGCTGGATTCCGGCCTGGCGAACCACTCTCGCAGTGCCGCGATGAGCAGCAGGTCGAGCAGCCGGTCGAGCACGACCTCCTGGCCGGGTTCCGCCCTGCCGATCTCCGTGGCGAGCAGTGGCACCAGCGGCGAGTCCCAGGTCTCGTGGCTGATCACCACCCTGGGCGGCAGCGCGTCGAGCAGCCTGCCGCTGATCTCGCCCGGCACGTCGTAGGTTCCGACGATCATCACGTCGGAACCGCTTTCCGCCGATCCGTTGCCCCACGTGCGCACGCCGAGGTCGAGCGTTTCGCACAGCGGGTCGCCGGTGGTGCTGGTGCTGCGCTGGCCCTGATGGATCACCATGGTGGGCTCGGTGTCCGGCCGGTCGGCGACGGTGTAGGGATCGGGGCCACGGACGATGGCGACGTCCCTTTCCCTCAGCTGAACGGGTTCGGCGTCGTCGGGCACGAGCCAGCCCTGCCCCCGCGCCATCGCGAGCACGGTCAGCGGGGCGCGGTCCCGCACGCGTACCGACCACGGCGGATCGAATACGCAGCGAAGCAGAAACGCCCCCTTCGCCCGGGGACCGTCAAGCAGGCGGGCCAGCGCGTCCATCGGTTCAGCGTAGCGACGAACGCCGCGGTGAAGCGGGCAGTTTCGGTCACCTTCCGCACGGCGTGGCCGCCTGGTCACCGTCCGCGCGGGAGCGGTTTCCGGCGTCGTCGCCGGAACTCCGGGTACACCGCGTCACGACGGCGGTTTTCACCGTCCGTTCCGGGCTGCGGCCTCACACGGTGCGGGGCACCATGTTGGCCGCGGGGCCGCGAGGGGAACCCCAGGTGCGGACCACACGTTTTCGTGGCGAGGGTGCGAGGGGTGACAGTGATGGCGAAGCGTGATCGGACGGGGTCGGTACACAGGGTGAGCACGACGAAATCGGCACGGAACGGGAAAACGCGGCGCAGCGGGAGCCCGGCGCCTGGACGTTCGGCGCCGTGGCTGCTGACGACACTGCTTGCCGGTGCGGGCGCGGTCGCGGCCACGGGAATCGGGCTGGCGACGAGGGGGCTGCTTCCCGCGCTCGGCGGCAAGCCGATTCCTTCGGACCTGCTGAGGTCGCCGCAATTTCACGAGGGTGTCTTCCGGAACGCCTCGGCCGCGCGCCCGCTCCCTCCCGGCAGTGCGGGAGACGCGGCGCGCGAATTCCTGTTCGGCGGCCAGCCGCGAAGGCCGAAGGGTCCGGTGCCGCTGATTCCGCCGCGTGGGCCCGCCCCGGCCGACGGCGTGCACGTCACGTGGTTCGGGCACGCGTCGTCGCTGGTGGAACTCGAAGGAAAGCGGGTGCTGATCGATCCGGTGTGGAGTGACCGGGTCTCGCCGTCGCGGCTGGTGGGCCCAAAACGGCTGCACCCCGTGCCACACCGGCTCGACGACGTCCCCGGCGTCGACGCGATCATCATCTCGCACGATCACTACGACCATCTCGACCTGCCGACCGTGCTGGCCCTGACCCGGGCACGGGAGGCGCCGTTCGTCGTTCCGCTCGGGGTCGGGGCACACCTGCGCAAGTGGAGGGTGCCGGATTCGCGCATCATCGAACTGGACTGGGGCGATTCCACCACCATCGGTGACCTGACGATCACGGCGACGCCGGCACAGCACTTCTCGGGAAGGGCGTTTCGGCGCAACAACACGCTGTGGGCGTCGTGGGTCGTGGCCGCGCCGGGACACCGCGTGTTCTACAGCGGTGACACCGGCTACTTCGGTGGTTTCGCCGAGATCGGCGAGCGGTACGGGCCTTTCGACGCGACGCTCATCCAGATCGGCGCGTACGCGCCGGGCTGGCCGGACATCCACATGACACCGGAGGAAGGCGTCGCCACCCATCTCGACGTGCGCGGCGGGGTGCTCATCCCGGTGCACTGGGCGACGTTCAACCTCGCCCCGCACGCGTGGGGAGAGCCGGTGGAGCGCGCGTGGAAGGAGGCCAAGGCACACGGGGTGAAGCTGGCCGTCCCGCGTCCGGGCGAGCGCATCGACGTGGCGGCGCCCGCGCAGGTCGACGGCTGGTGGAAGGCGCTCGGCTGACCTCGTGACCCGCGCGCCGGGCGTGCGGTGATCACGGTCGGTAACCAGGCAGGATGGCGGCACCCGCTCCGAAAGGCTGAGTCGATCCCATGCCCCGTCCCGCCACCGGTACCGCCTGCGCGGTGCTGGGCGCCGCGTTGCTGCTCGCCTCGTGTGGTTCGGCGGAGGAGCCTCCTTCGCCGGTCGTGTCGAGCCCGGCGGATGCCGCCCCCGCCGCTCCCGATTCGTTCACCGTCGTCGCGACCGGTGACATTCTCATCCACCCGCCGCTGACCGAGCAGGCCCAGCAGGACGCGGGCGAGGCGGGACTCGGCGAGGAATTCGACTACCGCCCGCTGTTCGAGGGTGTCCGGCCGCTGGTGTCCAAAGCGGACCTCGCCCTGTGTCACCTGGAGGTCCCGCTGTCGCCGGAAGGCGGCCCCTACAGCGGCTACCCGCAGTTCAGCGCCCCGCCGGAACTCGCGGCCGGGCTCGCCGACGTCGGTTACGACGGCTGCTCCACCGCCTCCAACCACACGCTCGATCAGGGACCCGAGGGCGTGACGAGCACGCTGGACGCGCTCGACGCCGCTGGTCTCGACCACACCGGTGCCGCGCGCAGCGAGCAGGAGGCGGCGACGCCGACGGTGTACGACGTGGGCGGCATCAAGGTCGGCCAGGTGTCGTTCACCTTCGGCTTCAACGGATTCGAGCTGCCGGCCGACCAGCCGTGGCTGTCGAACCAGCTCGATCCCGACGCGGTGGTCGAGGCGGCGGAGGCCGCGCGCGAGGCAGGCGCCGACGTCGTGATCGCCAGCCTGCACTGGGGCGTCGAGTACCAGCATGATCCGACCGAGGAGCAGCAGCAGCTCGCCGAGCGGCTGCTGGGCGAGGACTCGATCGACCTGATCATCGGGCACCACGCGCACGTCGTGCAGCCCTTCGAGCGCATCGGTGACGAGTGGGTCGCCTACGGCCTCGGCAACTCCGTCGCGCGGCACGAGGAGCCGAAGGGCGTTTCCGAGGAGGGGGTCGCCGCGCGGTTCCGGTTCAGCAAACAGGGCGAGCGCTGGACGGTCGACCAGGCGGAGTACGTGCCGACCCTCGTGGAGCTCGGTCCTCCGATCCGGCTGACGGACCTCACCACGGCGGCGTCCACCCCTCGGCGCTCCGAGGCGCTGGAACGTACCGACGAGGTCGTGCTGAGCCGGGGTGGCGCCGAGGACGGGCTCGTGCGGCCGGGTTCCTGACCACCCCGGGCACGCCGGAAATCGGTGCCCACTTCCGGTGTTAGCCTCCCTTCACTCGCACAGGGGACGCGGGTGAACACGCTGCCGAGCGGCGGAAAGCCGCTCACGGGGAGGAGATCACGTGTCGGGGAACGCGGAGGGTGGCGCGCGACTGCGCCTGCGGCCACCGAGGAACGAGGTCGATCCACGCGCGGTGCGCTGGTGGCGCGCCGGGCTCGCACTGCTGTTCGGGGTACCCGTTCTCGTGCTGGTCGCGCTCGCGATCTTCCTCGCCGGTGCGCGCCTCTGGCTGCTGGTGCCCGCCGCGATCCTGCTCGTCGTCGGCGCCGTGGCCGCCGCGTTGCTCCCGCTGTGGTGGTTCAGGGTGCACCGCTGGGAGATCACAGGCGAGGCGGTCTACACGCGGACCGGCTTCTTCTGGCAGGAATGGCGAGTCGCGCCGATGTCGCGCATCCAGACCGTCGACACCCAGCGTGGGCCACTGGAACAGTTCTTCGGCCTCGCCACCGTCACCGTTACCACCGCCTCGGCGAAGGGCGCCGTGACCGTGCCCGGTCTCGACCATGAGCTCGCGGCCGAACTCGCCCAGCAGCTCACCGAGTCGACGCAGGCCACTCCCGGTGATGCCACGTGAGCGACTGGCGCAAGCTCGACCACCGCACCGTCGCGGTCACCGCGCTCATGGCGGCGGGGGTCGCCGTCGCGGCGGGCGTGCCGACCGGCGTCGGCCTCGGCGGCGGGGTCTCCCCGGGGTTCGCGCTCGCGGTGGTGCTGCCGGCCGCCGCCGTCCTGATCCTTGCCGCCGTGGTCTACGACGAACTGCGCTGGCGCAAGACGAGCTACCGGGTCACCGCCGAGCGGGTCGAACTGCACACCGGAATCCTCGTCCGCAAGCGGCGATCGCTGAGCAGGGACCGGATCCGCAGCGTCGACCTCACCTCCGGCCCGCTGCTGCGGGTTTTCGGCCTCGTCAACGTCAAGATCGGCACGGGAGAGCAGACCGGTGCGGGGGAGAGTTCCCTCGCGCTGCATCCGGTGCCGAAGCGGGAGGCGGAGCGGCTGCGCACGGAACTGCTCGACAGGGTTCGCGCCGCCGAGTACGGCGGCAGGGTCGACGGCCTGCTCGCCGAGCTGAACCCGTGGTGGATCCGGTACGCGCCGATGTCGTTCGCGACACCGACGCTGGGAGTCGCGGCCTTCGGCGCGGTGTTGCAGGTCGCCGAGTGGTTCGGCCTGCAGGCGGGCGTGATCTCCTTCGTGTTCGACCGGCTTCGCGAGCTGCCGCTCGTCGTGGGAATACTCGTGCTCATCGTGATCGGCCTAGTGGTCGGCGTCATCGGCTCCACGGCACTGTTCGTGGAGATGTGGTGGGGCTTCCGGCTCGAACGCGAGCAGGGCGGAACCCTGCGCGTGCGCAGGGGATTGCTGACCACGCGCTCGATTTCCCTTGAGGAGAAACGACTTCGCGGGATCGAACTGGTCGAGCCACTCGGCAACAGGGTGGTGGGCGCCGCCAGGATCGACGCCGTCGCCACGGGGCTGAGCCAGCAGAAGGACAACGAGAAGACCGATCACAAGACCCTGTTGCCGTCCGCGCCGGTGGCCGAGGCCAACCGGGTCGCCGCCGTGGTGCTCGGCGAGGGAGCATCGCCGACGGAGTCGGTGCGGCTGGCGGGGCATCCGGTCACGGCGAGGGGACGCAGGCTGCGGTGGGCGATGGCCACCGTCGCCGTGCCGGTGCTGACACTGCTCGTACTCGGTCTGCTGGTGGCCGAACTCTTTTTGCACCTCGCCTGGATTTCGGCGCTCGTGCTGATCCCGGTCGGTGTCGTGCTCGCGCTGGATGCCTACCGCAACCTCGGTCACGGCATCACCGGTGATTACCTCGTCGCCCGCAGCGGAACGGTACGCAGGAGCACCGTCGCGTTGCAGCGGCGCGGTGTCATCGGCTGGACCGCGAAGCAATCGTTGTTCCAGCGAAGGGCCGGGCTGATCACGCTCACCGCGACCACGGCGGCGGGCGTCGGCGGGTACTCGGTGTACGACGTGGGGCAGAGCGAGGGGCTCGCCTTCGCCGAGACCGCGGTACCCGACCTGTTCGGCCCCTTCCTCGACAGAAAAACTGCCGGTCTTGGCTAATGTCGGAGCATGCACCATGCTTTCGACGCCGATTTCGCCGTACCGGCGGGATATCTGAACACGCCGAGCATCGGTATCCCCTCCGAGGCCGTCGCCGATGCCGTCGCCGCGGCGGTGCGGCGGTGGCGGGAGGGCGGGGATACGCCGCCGAGTTTCGACGGAGCCGTCGCGGCATCCCGGCAGTCTTTCGCGGCGCTGACCGGAGTTCCCGAGGAGCGCGTCGCCATCGGCGCGAGCGTGTCGCAGGCCGTTTCCGCCGTCGCGGCGGGGCTTCCCGACGGTGCCAGGGTGCTCGTCGCCGAGGCCGAGTTCACCAGCGTCAGCTTCCCGTTCGCGGCACAGGCGCACAGGGGCATCACCGTGCGGCAGGTCCCTCTCGCCGCTTTGCCGTCCAGTGTGGAGGGACACGACCTCGTCGCGGTGAGCGTCGCCCAGTCGGCGGACGGGGCGCTCGCGGACCTGGAAGCGCTGCGGGCGGCGGCAGAGCACGCGGGAGCGGCCGTGCTGCTCGACGTCACGCAGGCGGCGGGCTGGCTGCCGCTCACGCTCGACTGGGCCGATTGGGTGGTGGGAGCCGCGTACAAATGGCTGCTGTCGCCACGGGGTGCCGCGTGGCTCGCGGTGCATCCGCGAGCGCTGGACTCGGGAACACCCGTCGCGGCCAACTGGTACGCGGGTGAGGATCCGTGGCAGACCACCTACGGTCTCCCGCTGCGGCTCGCGGGCGGCGCTCGCCGATTCGACCTTTCCCCCGCCTGGCTCGCTTTCACCGGAGCGGCCGTCGCGTTGCCGTATCTCGCGAGCCTCGACGCCGAGGCGGTGCGGGCACATTGCGCCGGTCTCGCCGACGGCGTGCGTGCCGGGCTCGGCCTCGAACCCCAGGGCAGCGCGATCGTGTCCGTGGATGCCGAAGGCGCTGCGCAGCGGCTTGCCGAGTGCGGCGTCGTGGCGAGTGTGCGGGCTGGAAAGGCACGGCTGGGTTTCCATATCTACAACACCTGGAACGACGTGGACAGGGTGCTGGACGCGCTGCGCTGAGCGCGGTCGGCTACGGTCACGATCCGTGGCTGGACAGCAGTTCGTTCCCCGAGCGAGTGACACGGCGCCGTTGCCCGCGGTTGGTCAGCGGCCCGTCCCTCAGGGGCAGCCGCCCCAAGGACAACAGGGCCCGCCAGGTCAGCAGGGCTACCCCGCCCCGCATGGTCAGGCCCCGCCCGCGCAGCACGGCCCCCACGGCCGGCAAGCACAGCATGGTCAGCAATCTCGTCAAGCTCAGCAGAGCCAGCCAGGACCTCACCGCCCGCAGGCCCCGTACGCCCAGCAGCCCGGCCGCCAGGCTCAGCAGGGCGGATCCCGAGGTCCGCGCCTGCTCGCGCAGGCGGGTGCGCTGGTCGCGGTGGCGGTGATCGCGGGACTCGTGTGGTGGCTGATTCGCCACGACGGAGGCTCCGGCGACGTGGCCGCTCCGCCATCCGAGCAGCAACAGGAGGAGCAGGACCCGCTGACCAGCGGTGAGTTCCAGTATCGGACCGCGGGTGGCCCGCTGATCTCCGACGACTGCGTGGCCAACTCCTACGGCAAGGTCGTCGCCTGGTTCGAGAAGCACCCGTGCAAGAAGGTCTCGCGCGCCCTGTACGCCGTCGAGCACGAGGGGGCTCGTGCTCTCGTGTCGGTCGTGCTCGTGACCATGCCGACCGCGAACGAGGCCCAGCAGCTCAAGCTGACCACCGACACCGACGGCACGGGCAACATCAACGACCTGATCAGGGATGAGACGGTGACCATCCCCGACGCGCCCAACGTCGCGCAGGGCGAGTACGCGTCGAAGGTCGAGGACACGGAGGTGACCATCGTCGAGGCGGCGTTCTTCGGTGATCACGACGACGCCGACCTGCTGGCCAGGATCGGCGACGACGCGTTGCGACTGGGGCCCGTGCTGCGCTGACCCCGGGATCATTCCCTTCCGGGAAGCGCGACCGCCGCGGGTTGCCTGCCCGCTTCCATCCGCCAGCTTGTGCCGCGGGTGGCCGAGCCGATCAGCGAGTCGCAGGCCAGGGTGCGCAGTCCGGCGTCGTCGGTGCGTTCGAGGACGCCGTGCCAGGCCGCCGCCGCGTCCTGTTCGGCCGTGATCACCAGCGCGACGGCGGAGGCCTCGTCGGTGACCTCTTCCGGCGCGAGGTAGGCCGTCTCGGCGGGAACCGGCGCGGTGCCGGTGGCGGCCAGTACGCGTTCGCACGCGTCCCTGCGATCCCTGTGAGCCGCGGCTCCCGCGTCGATGCCCCTGCCGAAGTCGGCGGGCAGGAAGGCGCTCACCAGTCCGTACACCCACACCGCGGCGTGCTCGGCCGCCAGTGCCCGCTGCAGCGCGTCGAGCGCTTCGGAGGGGAGCTTCCCGGTGCTCGCCGGATCGAGTTTGCCCGGCTGCCCCGCGCCGAGTTCGGGGGACAGCTGTCGCAGCGCGGCGCAGCCGGCCGCGACCGAACCGGTCAGGCCCGCGCGGAAGGCGGGCACGGACCGGGTGAGCGTGGCCGCCTGCTCGCCGGCCTCGCTCAGCCGGTCGCGCAGCGCGGCGAGGTCGGCGGCCGTGCGCGGCGGCGCCGTGTTCCCGCCATCGGGCCTCGGTTTGTTCAGCCGGTCAAGCTCGGCCTTGAGCGCGCTCGCCTGAGCCGAGCGCGCCGCGGCGACCTGCTCGGCCAGTGCGGAAACCTCGGCCGGGCCATCGGCCGAACCCGCCAGCGCCTTCGCCGCCGCCGCGTCGGCTTCCGCCCGCTCCCACAGCGGCAGGAGCTCGTCCGGGCTGTCGTCGTAGCCGGAGCACGCCGTGCTCGCGGCGAGTGGCACGGCGAGCGCGGCGAGGGCGGCGGCCCGCAGCAGACTGCGGCGGTTCAGGGGCGGAAGGGCGCTCACGGGATGCCATCCTGCCAGCAGGGGGCCGATGCCCGGCGGAACCGGGTCGCGGCAAGATAAGCTGGACCACCACTTTCGAATAGGACAACGGGGAGCATCACGGTGCCCAACGAACTCGCCAGTCGGCTGGAGCCCCTTGTGGCCGAGGCCGTCGAGGCCGCGGGTTTCGATCTAGACGCGCTCGACGTGCAACAGGCAGGTCGGCGCAA
The DNA here is from genome assembly GCA_040635515.1 of Saccharomonospora sp. NPDC006951. Taxonomy (GTDB): domain Bacteria; phylum Actinomycetota; class Actinomycetes; order Mycobacteriales; family Pseudonocardiaceae; genus Prauserella_A. The sequence goes on from JBEYHY010000002.1 coordinate 190,285, forward strand.
GCTGGTCAAGGTAGTGGTCGACGGCGACGACGGTGTCGGGCTCGACGAGGTCGCCGAGATCAGCAGGGCTGTCTCCGCGGTGCTCGACGCCAACGAACACCTCATCGCGGGCGCCTACACGCTGGAGGTCACCTCGCCGGGAACGGACCGGCCGCTGACCAAGCAGCGTCATTGGCGCAGAGCGAAGTACCGCCAGGTCCGGATCACACCTGCCGAAGGAGCCGAGTACGTCGGCAGAGTCGGCGAAGCGTCGGAGCAATCCGTGCGCGTGCTCGTCGCGGGCACCATCCGCGACGTCGGCTATGCCGACGTGGCGAAGGCGGTGATCGAGATCGAGTTCAAGCAACCACCCGCCGAAGAGCTCAGACTGCTGGAGGCCGATGCCCCCGGCACGATCGGCGACAGTGCCGAAGCGAAGGAGGAGTCGAGGTGAACGTCGACATCGCGGCACTTCGCGCGATCGAGCGCGATAAGGACATCCCCTTCGAGACAGTGCTTGAGGCGATCGAGACAGCGTTGCTGACGGCCTACAAGCACACCGAGGGCCACCAGCCGCACGCCAAGATCGACATCGACCGCAAGACCGGTTACGTGAGGGTGCTCGCGCACACGCTCGACGAAGGCGGCGGGGTCGCCGAGGAATGGGACGACACGCCGGAAGGGTTCGGCCGGATCGCGGCGACCACCGCGCGCCAGGTCATCCTGCAGCGGCTGCGCGACGCCGAGCACGAGAAGACCTACGGCGAGTTCTCCGCGAAGGAGGGCGAGATCGTCGCGGGTGTCATCCAGCGTGACGTGAGAGCCAACGCGCGAGGCATGGTGATCGTGCAGGTCGGCGACACCGAGGGCGTGCTTCCGGCTGCCGAGCAGGTGCCGGGAGAGGTCTACCAGCACGGCAGCAGGATCAAGGCCTACGTCGTCGGCGTCTCGCGCAGCGCGAGGGGGCCGCAGATCACTTTGTCGCGGACCCACCCGAACCTCGTGCGCAAGCTGTTCGCGCTGGAGGTTCCCGAGATCGCCGACGGCACCGTCGAGATCGCCGCCGTGGCCCGCGAAGCCGGGCACCGGTCCAAGATCGCGGTGCGCTCGACGGTGTCGGGGGTCAACGCCAAGGGCGCGTGCATCGGCCCTGTCGGCGCGCGGGTCCGCAACGTCATGAGCGAGCTCGGCGGCGAGAAGATCGACATCATCGACTACTCGGAGGATCCGGCGCGCTTCGTCGGGAACGCGCTGTCGCCCGCGAAGGTTGTGTCGGTCAAGGTGGTCGACGAGCGAGCCAAAACGGCGCGCGTCGTCGTACCCGACTTCCAGTTGTCGCTGGCGATCGGCAAGGAGGGCCAGAATGCCCGCCTCGCCGCCAGGCTGACCGGGTGGCGGATCGATATCAGGAGTGATGCCGCACCGGACGCGGGGCCCCAGCAACAGGCCACGCCGGACGATTCGCCGCACGCGGCGGCAACCGGTTCGGCTGAGTGATTGACCACGGGCTAAACTGGAAGCGGTGCAACGCCTGCGGTCGGATGACGCCTGTCACGGGAACGGAACGACACCGGTCCGTACCTGTATCGGGTGCCGGCGGCGAGCGTTGATCGGAGAGCTGTTGCGCGTGGTCGCAGCGGATGGGCGGCTGGCCGTCGACACTCGTCGGCGGCTTCCCGGACGAGGTGCCTGGTTGCATCCGTCGCTGGACTGCCTTTCCTCGGCCGAACGGCGGCGGGCGTTTCCCAGGGCACTTCGGGTCCAGGGGTCGCCAGGAGCCGAGGCCGTGCGGCAACATCTGGAGCAGCTCACCGACCAGAATGAGGACCCGGGGCGTTCCCGGGTCCAGTCGGAACCAAGGAAGCAGGTCGACCCGTCATGAGTCAGCCGTGAAGCTGAAGCCATGAACGCGCGACGATAGGACGAGGTCTGCGGGTCCAGCCGCCGACCTCATCAGTTGAGGAGAGCAGTGGCAGGCAAGGCCCGCGTGCATGAGCTCGCCAAAGAGCTTGGTGTCACGAGCAAGGAAGTACTCGCCAAACTCAAGGAGCAGGGCGAGTTCGTGAAGTCCGCATCCTCCACCGTCGAGGCGCCCGTCGCCAGGCGGCTGCGGGATGCCTTCACGACAAAGGACGGCAAGCAGGGCGGCAGGAGCCGTCAGGCCGCCCAGGGAGGTAACGGCTCGGGCGGTTCCAACGGTTCCGCCCCGTCGGCGAAGCCGGCTCCGCCGGCGCCGAACCGTCCCACCCCGCCCGCACCGAACAAGCAGGCAACCCCGCAGCCGGGACAGTCGCAGGCACCCAAGCCGGGGCCCGCGGCACCGAAACCCGGCCCCGCGGCACCCAAGCCGGGACCGGCGGCACCCAAGCCCGCCGAACAGGTCCCGGCTGCCAAAGCGGCTCCGACGCCTCCGCAGGAGGAGCAGCAGCCGCAGCAACAGAAGCAATCGCAGCAGGGCGGAGGCGACCAGTCCCAGCAGGGCTCGGTCGTTCCCCCGAAGCCGCAGGGTCCCAAGCCGGGCCCGAAGCCGGGTCCCCGTCCCCCCAGGGTCGGCAACAACCCCTTCGGTGTCGGCTCCGGCGCACCGGCACCTCGTCCCTCCTCGCCGCGTCCTGGTGGCGGTCAGCAGGGTGAGCGTGGTGGCCAGCGGCCAGGAGGAGACCGGCCCGCGGGCGGTCCGCGCGGCGGATCCGGCGGCGGCAACCGGCCGAGCCCCGGCAACATGCCGCCGAGGCCCAACCCCGGCATGATGCCGACCCGGCCCGCGCGGCCGGGCGGTGGTCCCGGTGGTGGCCGCGGTGGTCCCGGCGGCGGTCGTGGCGGGCCCGGTGGCGGCCGTGGCGGCCCCGGCGGCGGCGGTGGCGGCGGTCGTGGCGGCCCCGGTGGCGGCGGCGGTTACCGCGGTGGCGGCGGCGGTGGCGGTGGCTACCGCGGCGGCCCCGGTGGCGGTGGCGGCGGCGCTCCGGCCGGTGGCGGCGGAGGCTTCCGGCCCGGTGGTGGCCGTGGCGGTCCCGGTGGCCGCGGTGGCACGGCCGGTGCCTTCGGCCGTCCCGGTGGTCCCTCGCGCAAGGGCCGCAAGTCGAAGCGGCAGAAGCGCCAGGAGTACATGGAGAACATGCAGGCGCCTTCGGTCGGTGGTGTGCGGCTGCCCAAGGGCGGCGGCGAGACCATCCGGTTGCCGCGTGGTGCCTCGCTGACCGACTTCGCCGAGAAGATCGACGCCAACCCGGCTTCGCTGGTGCAGGTGCTGTTCCACCTCGGCGAGATGGTCACCGCGACGCAGTCCGTCTCCGAGGACGTGCTCGAACTGCTCGGCACGGAGATGAACTACAACGTGCAGGTGGTCAGCCCCGAGGAGGAGGACCGCGAGCTGCTTGAGGCCTTCGACATCAGCTACGGCGAAGACGCCGGTGGCGAGGAAGACCTCCAGGTGCGGCCCCCGGTCGTCACCGTCATGGGTCACGTCGACCACGGTAAGACCCGCCTTCTGGACACCATCCGGAAGACGAAGGTCGCCGAGGGCGAGGCGGGCGGCATCACGCAGCACATCGGTGCCTACCAGGTGGAGACCGAGCTGGAGGGCAACCCCCGGCTCATCACCTTCATCGACACCCCCGGTCACGAGGCGTTCACCGCCATGCGTGCCCGTGGTGCGCAGGCCACCGACATCGCGGTGATCGTCGTGGCGGCCGACGACGGCGTCATGCCGCAGACGATCGAGGCCATCAACCACGCGCAGGCGGCCAAGGCGCCGATCGTGGTCGCGGTCAACAAGATCGACAAGGAAGGCGCCAACCCGCAGAAGATCAGGCAGCAGCTCACCGAGTACGGCCTCGTCGCCGAGGAGTACGGCGGCGAGACGATGTTCGTGGACATCTCCGCGAGGCAGAACCTCAACATCGACGCGCTGCTCGAAGCGATCCTGCTGACCGCGGACGCGACGCTGGACCTGAGGGCCAACCCGGACATGGAGGCCCAGGGTGTCGCGATCGAGGCGCACCTCGACCGCGGGCGTGGCCCGGTCGCCACGGTGCTCGTCCAGCGCGGCACGCTGCGCATGGGCGACTCGGTGGTCGCGGGCGACGCCTACGGCAGGGTGCGCCGGATGGTCGACGAGTACAACCGCGACGTCACCGAGGCACTGCCGTCGAGGCCGGTGCAGGTCATCGGGTTCACCTCGGTGCCGAGGGCGGGCGACACCTTCCTCGTCGTCGAGGAGGACAGGGTCGCGCGGCAGATCGCGGAGCGCAGGCAGGCCAGGATCCGCAACGCGGAGAACGCGGCCAAGCGCAAGCGCGTCAGCCTTGAGGACCTGGACTCCGCGCTCAAGGAGACCAACAGCCTCAACCTGATCATCAAGGGTGACAACTCGGGTACCGTCGAGGCGCTCGAAGCCTCCTTGATGCAGATCGACGTCGGCGACGAGGTCGAGCTCAACATCGTGCACCGCGGCGTCGGTGGCGTGACCGAGAGCGACATCGACCTCGCGACCGCGTCCGACGCGATCGTGCTCGGATTCAACGTGCGGGCACAGGGCAAGGCGACCGAGCGGGCCAACCGCGAAGGCGTCGACGTCCGGTACTACACGGTGATCTACCAGGCGATCGACGAGATCGAGCAGGCCCTCAAGGGCATGCTCAAGCCGGAGTACGAAGAGGTCGAGCTCGGCAAGGCTGAGGTCCGCGAGGTCTTCAAGTCCTCCAAGCACGGCACCATCGCCGGTTGCATCGTCACCGCGGGCGAGATCAGGCGCAACGCCAAGGCGAGGTTGCTGCGCGACAACGTCGTTGTCTCCGAGAACCTGCCGGTCAACTCGTTGCGGCGGTTCAAGGACGACGTGGTCGAGGTGCGCGAGGGCTTCGAGTGCGGTCTGACGCTCGGGAAGTTCTCCGACATCAAGGTCGGCGACGTCATCGAGACGTACGAGCAGCGCGAGAAGCCGCGCGCGTAGGCGGAGAACGAAGCTGGGCGGGGGCCACGGGTCCCCGCCCAGCTTTCTGCAGGCGGAAGTGTCCGTGACAGCGGCCGAAGCGGTGAGCGATGTACCTGGGTGCTCTTGAACTGGACCTGATGCTCGGCGACGTGCGTTCGCTGAAGCAGAAGCGGTCGGCCGTGCGGCCGATCATCGCCGAGGTGCGCAAACGCTTCGAGGTGTCGGTCGCCGAGGCGGGCCATCAGGACCTGCATCGCAGGACATTGCTTGGAGTGGCCGTCGTCGCCGCGGACGGCGAGCATGTGAGGGACGTGCTCGACGCGTGCGAACGGCTCGTCGCGGCACGACCGGATGTCGAGCTCCTTTCGGTACGCCGCAGGTTGCTCGGTCCCGAGGATTAGCAGGCCGCACGCCGGGCGGCTGAGTGAGGAAAAGTAAGGGGGTGCGTCGTGGCTGATCAGGCACGCGCACGGAGGCTGGCCAAGCGGATAGCGCAGATTGTCGCTTCCGCGCTCGAACACGAGGTCAAGGATCCGCGCCTGGGAAATGTGACCATCACCGATGCGAAGATCACCGGCGACCTGAGGGACGCCACGGTCTACTACACGGTGCTCGGCGAAAGCCTCGACAGCGCGCCCGACTTCGCGGGTGCCGCCGCCGCGCTGGAATCGGCGCGGGGTGTGCTGCGGACGAAGGTCGGCCAGGGCACGGGCGTGCGGTACACGCCGACCCTGACGTTCGTTGCCGACAGCGTTCCCGCCGACGCGAGGCACATCGACGAGCTGCTGGCCAGGGCGAGGGAGGCCGACGCCGAGGTCGCCCGCCAGGCGACCGGTGCCACGCACGCGGGGGAGAGCGATCCCTACCGGCCTCCGCGCGAGGACGAGACCGAATAGCCCGGCCGCTGAGCCGACGTGACACCACTGCCCTCCACCGATGGTGGAGGGCAGTGGTGTGCCGCTGTGCCGTCGTGCCGGTCGGGCTACTTGATCGCGATCAGCACGTCACGCACGATGGCCTGGTCCACGCGGTGCGACAGCTCGTCGAAACCGTCGCCTTCGCGGACGGTGAGCCCGGCCCCGCGCAGGATGTCGGCGAGTTCGTCCCGTTTCGCGACGTTGGTGTTCCACGAAATCCCCATCGCGCCGCCCTTGCGCAATACCCTGCTCCAGCCAGGGACGGCCGCGGCGAGCAGTTCCAGCGGGCCCCTCGACAGGCCCGCCTCGGCGGACTTGCTGCCGTGCTGGACCCCGTACGGCGCGTCGGTGACGATGACGTCGGCCGACTCCTTCCGCAGCAACTGATCGGTTTCCAGGGTGTCGCAGTTGAGGTAGGTCAGCGTGTGGGTCTCGCCCGCCTTGTACTGCTCCTTGCTCGCCGCGTACTCGATGTCCATGCGCCGTCCGAGCCGGATCTTGTTGCGGCGCAGGGACGTCGTCTCCGCGCTGTGCTTGAGCCGCTTCTGCCGCAGCCAGGTCTTGATGAACTGCTGGTAGGCGTCGAAGTCCTTGCCGTCCATCTCGACCCCGACGGCGTCGTGACCACGCATCATCGCGAGGTTGAGTGTCGTTCCCCTGCCGCACAGCGGATCCAGCACCCGCAGCGGGCCGCCGAGCAGCGCCTCGGCACGCGAGGAGGCCAGCACGGTCAGGTTGAACAGCAGGGTGGTGAACAGTTCGTTGGTCTTGCCGGAGTACTTCTGGATCGTCAGCAGGTCCGAGCCGAAGATTCCCGGCGCGTGCAGCGGCAGCGGGCGCAGCAGTTCGCCGCTGATCTCGAAAAGTACGTACGCCGACGACAGGTTCGAGAGGTACGCGACGTCGGTGCCGGTCAGCGGTGTGGCGGTACCGAAGGTCACGTAGTCGGCGCCGCCGATCCGCCGGGTGCCGACGTCGGAGGGCGTCGTGGACAGCACGGTGGCGCCGAACGCGGACAGTTCGGAACACAGCAGGCCGGTCGAGGTCTCCGTGTAGACCCGGTTGGCCGAAGGCAGGATGAGGATCGCGTACTCAGGCATCGCGCAGCAGCCTAGCGACTGTTTCGTGAGTGGTTCGGGTGCGGCTCCGCCGCTGCCAGAACCGGACTGGCCCGCGACCGTGGCTAGGCTCGGCTGGTGGTCAACGTGGTGGAGGAGCGCGTCCCGGCACGCAAGGTATTCGGTCTCGCCGTTCCCGCGCTGGGGGTTCTCGCGGCGGAACCGCTCTACGTTCTCGTCGACACGGCGGTCGTGGGGCACCTCGGTGCGTTACCGCTGGCGGGGCTCGCGCTCGGCGGCGTGTTGCTTTCGCTGGTGTCCACCCAGCTGACGTTCCTGTCCTACGGCACGACGGCGCGCACGGCCAGGCTGCACGGCGCGGGCCGCCGCGCGGAGGCGGTGAGCGAGGGAGTACAGGCGACCTGGCTCGCGCTGGCCGTGGGACTCGTCGTGCTCGGGCTCGGCCAGCTGTTCGCCGAGCCCATCGCCTCGGCGATGTCGGGCGACGAGGCCGTCACGGCCGAAGCGGTGTCGTGGCTGCGGATCGCGTTGTGCGGCGCACCCATGATCCTGGTGACGATGGCGGGCAACGGCTGGATGCGCGGCGTGCAGGACGCGGTACGCCCGCTGCGGTACGTGCTGGTGGGCAACGCGATCTCGGCGGTTCTGTGCCCGGTCCTGGTCTATCCGGTCGGCTGGGGGCTCGAAGGTTCCGCGGTCGCCAACGTCGTCGCGCAGACCATCTCCGGTGGCTTGTTCCTGCTCGCGCTCGCCCGGGAGCGCGCGGGCCTGCGACCGCATCCCTCGGTCATGTGGGCGCAGCTCAAACTCGGCCGCGACCTGGTGTTGCGCAGCCTCGGCTTCCAGGCCTGCTTCCTTTCGGCCGCCACGGTCGCGGCCCGCACCTCGACCGAGGCCGTCGGCGCGCACCAGGTGGTGCTGCAGCTGTGGACCTTCCTGTCGCTGGTACTCGACTCGGTCGCCATCGCGGCGCAGTCGCTCATCGGCGCCGCGCTCGGCGGAGGCTCCAGCCGCACGGCGCGCGGGGTCGCCGCCCAGATCACCCGGTACGGCCTGATCTTCGGCTGTTTCCTGTGCGTGGTGTTCGCCGCGCTGTCCCAGGTGCTGCCGCACGCGTTCACCTCGGATCCCGGTGTGCTCGGCGAGATTCCGCACGCGTGGTGGTTCTTCGTGGCGCTGCAACCGATCGCGGGCGTGGTGTTCGCGCTCGACGGCGTACTGCTCGGCGCCGGCGATGCCGCGTTCCTCCGCAACGCCACGATCGCCAGTGCGGTCGGCGGGTTCCTCCCGATGATCTGGGCTTCGCTCGCGTTCGGCTGGGGCCTTGTCGGCATCTGGGCGGGGCTGTCGCTGTTCATGCTGGCGCGGCTCGGTTTCGTGCTGGTGCGCTGGCAGTCCGGCAAATGGGCTGTCGTCGGGGCCGTGCGCGCCTGACGGGTGTGAGCAAAGTACTTGCCGCGCAAGGCATCCACGCGGGTGTGGGCAACAACACTTCGGTAACGGGTATGTTTCGGTGATGGTTAGCCGATACAACTAACGGGACGGCGGTGCCGGCGTCCTCACGCCCGCACACACTCGTCGTCTTGGAGGGAGTTCCTTGCCGTCCCGTGGCCCAGCGTCCACGCGCGCCAGTACACGGTCCTGGTTGATCTGGCTGACCGCGGCCTCCGTCTACATTCTCGCCGTATTCCACCGCACCTCGTTCGGCGTCGCCGGACTCGAAGCCGCCGACCGCTTCGGTGTCGGCGCCGCCGCGCTGAGCACCTTCACCGTGCTGCAGCTCGGTGTGTACGCCGTCATGCAGATCCCCACCGGGGTACTCGTCGACCGGTACGGGCCGCGCAACGTCCTCACCGCGGCGCTGGTGTTCCTTTCCGCGGGACAGATACTGATCGCCGTCGCGAACACCTACGCGCTGGGCCTCGTCGCCCGCGGCGTGCTGGGCCTCGGCGACGCCATGACGTTCGTGTCCGTGCTGCGGCTGGCCGCCAATCATTTCCCGGCCAAGCAGTACATGTTCGTCACCGCGCTCACCGGCGCGCTCGGTTTCGCGGGCAACCTTGCCGCCACCCTGCCGCTGACCCTGCTGCTGGCCGGGCCCGGCTGGCTGCCGACCTTCCTCGGCGCGGGGCTGGTGACCATCGTGTTCATCGGGGTCGTGCAGTGGAGGGTGCACGACACGCCCACGGCGAAGGTCGTCGAGTCCCCGTCGGTTCCGGCCGGTGAGATCGGCAAGCAGGTCCTCGGTGCGCTGCGCGTTCCGGGCACCCGGCTCGGTTTCTGGACCCACTTCTCCACGATGTTCGGGCAGAACGTCCTCGTCCTGCTGTGGGGTGTGCCCTACCTAGTGCAGGGCCAGGGATATGCGGTGACGACGGCCAGCTCGCTGCTCATGGTCTTCGTGATCGGCGCGATGTGCGGCGGACCGGTCGTCGGCACGCTCGTCGGGCGGCGCCCCGAGGTGCGGATGCCGCTCGTGCTCGGCTTCCTCGGCGGCAGCGCGCTCGTGTGGGCGTTGTTGCTGAGCTGGCCCGGCACCGTGCCGATCGGGGTGCTCATCCCCGCCTTCCTCGTGCTGAGCTTCGGCGGTCCCGTCTCGTCGGTCGGGTTCGCGCTCGCGCGCGACTACAACCCGCTGCCGAGGGTCGGCACCGCGACCGGTGTCGTCAACGTCGGCGGCTTCTGCGCGACGACGATCACCGCGCTGCTGATCGGTGTCCTGCTGGAACTGACGGGAGGGGACTTCCGGATCGCGTTGTCCTCCGTCGTCGTGGTGCTCGTGCTCGGGTCGTGGCGGATGTTCGTGTGGTATCGCAGGGCGAGGGCCGCGGTGTTCGCGGCGCAGGCGCGCGGCGAACCGGTGCCGGTGCGGTTGCGGCGGCACCGCTGGGACGTCGCCGCGGGGGAGAAGGAGAGGGTGGCCGCCACGGTCTGATCCACCCCATCGATAGGGTGTTCTGTCGTGTCCAGACAGCCCGCGAAGGCACCACCGCCCCCCGGTCTCCTCGTCGTCGACAAGCCGGACGGGATGACCTCACACGACGTCGTCGCCAAGGCCCGCCGGTTCATGGGCACGCGCAAGATCGGGCACGCCGGCACCCTCGATCCGATGGCCACCGGTGTGCTCGTGCTCGGTATCGAGCGGGCCACCAAGCTGCTCGGGCACCTCGCCCTCGACCGCAAGACGTACCTGGCGACGCTGTCGCTCGGTGCCTCCACGACCACCGACGACGCCGAGGGCGAGCTGCTGGAGCAGACCGACCCTTCCGGGGTCGCCGACGAGCGGATCCACGCCGGGATCGCCGCGCTCACCGGTGAGCTGCTGCAGGTGCCGAGCGCGGTGAGCGCGGTCAAGGTCGACGGCAAGCGGGCTTATGCCAGGGTGCGCGACGGCGAGAAGGTGGAGCTGCCGCCCCGCCCGGTGACCGTGTACCGGTTCGACGTGCTGGCGCTGCGCAGGACGCCCGGCAGGATCGAGATCGACGCGATGATCGACTGCTCCTCGGGGACCTACGTCAGGGCGCTGGCGAGGGACCTCGGCGCCGGTCTCGGCGTCGGCGGGCATCTCGCGGCGCTGCGCAGGACCACGGTCGGCCCGTTCAGTCTCGCGACCGCCCGCACTCTCGACCTGATCGAGCGGGAGCCCGCGCTGTCGATGAGTCTTGAGGACGCCGTGGCCGCCGCTTTTCCCCGCAGGGACGTCGATGCCGTCACCGCCCGCGCCGTCAGGCACGGGCAGCGCATTCCCGCGGCGGGCATCGCCGGTACCTACGGGGTCTTCGGACCGGGCGGCGCGGTACTCGCGCTGGCCGCCGACGAGGGAAATGCCGCGCGCACCGTGGTTGTGCTCGCGCCCGCGTAACCGGTGCGCCCGGGTTCGCGCGACGTTCCGTGACGCACTCGACGCACCTCGGCCCTGATGACCCTGCTGTCGCCGGGGACCGTCCGCCCCGACTACGCTTCGAGTCCGTGCTGCGTTGGAGGGGTTTGAACGACCTGCCCGGTGGTTGGGGACGTTGTGTGGTCACGATCGGCGTCTTCGACGGCGTCCATCGAGGACACCAGGCGTTGATCAACAGGACGGTGGAGGCCGCCGCGCAACGCGGTCTCCCGAGTGTGGTGCTGACCTTCGATCCGCATCCCTCCGAGGTGCTGCGGCCCGGCAGTCACCCCGCCCAGCTGACCACCCTGCGCAGGAAGGCCGAGCTGGTCGAACAGCTCGGGGCCGATGTGTTCGCGGTACTGCCGTTCACCCTCGAACTGTCCAGGCTGACGCCCGACGAGTTCGTGCACGAGGTCCTTGTCGACAAACTGCACGCCGCGGCCGTGATCGTGGGGGAGAACTTCACCTTCGGTCACAAGGCCGCTGGTGACGTGCAGACACTGCGCACCCTCGGCAAGCGGTTCGGCTTCGTTGCCCAGGGCGCCAAGCTCCAGGGCAGGCATCTTCCCGGCGAGCAGGACGACAGCGAGATCACCTTCTCCTCGACCTATGTGCGCTCGTGTATCGACGCCGGTGACGTCGTCGCCGCGGCCGACGCGCTCGGCAGGCCACACCGGCTCGAAGGCATCGTCGTCAGGGGCGACGGCAGGGGGCACGACCTCGGCTACCCCACGGCCAACCTCTCCGCCCCCAGGTACGCGGCGATTCCGGCCGACGGCGTGTACGCGGGCTGGTTCACCCGTGCGGCCAAACCCTCCGACAAACTCGCCGCCGCGATCTCGGTGGGCACCAATCCGACGTTTTCCGGGAGGGAGCGCACCGTGGAGGCGTTCGTGCTCGACGTCGACGAGGACTTCTACGGTCAGCACGTCGCGATCGACTTCGTCTCGCGGCTACGGGGACAGATCGCCTTCGACGGCCCGGACGCGCTGATCGACAAGATGGCCGAGGACGTCGCCGAGACCCGGCGCGTGCTGCGGGAGGCGTGAAGAGGGCATGACAGCGGAATGACAGCTCTCTGACAGCTTCGCCCGTAGTGGCCGGCGGGCGACCGGTCGGACGAGTGCGTGACGACATTCGGGTGCGAAAGCGAATGGGTCGTCCGTTCTGCCCCTCACGTCGTATTCGACCTGGCAGGATGCTGCCAGGATCGGAGCTGCCACCCGGTCCGCGGGACACCGGAAAAGGGGAGCAGGCTGACTGTGGAGGACCACAAGATCGTCCAGCGGAACATCGCACTACAACGGGAGTGGTACGGGGAGCCGTTGGGCGACAGGGTGCGCAGGCTGGTCGTGGCCTTCGACGTATCCCAGGCGTACCTTTCGGAGGTTCTCGGCATCAGCGCACCGATGTTGAGCCAGGTCATGAGCGGCAGACGCGCGAAGATCGGCAATCCGCTCGTACTGGCCAGACTCATCATGCTGGAGCGCAAGGTGCTCAGTCCCGACGTCGCGGCGGGCAGCAAGGCCGCGCTTAAGGCCGCACTGGAGGACGTGAGGACCGCCAGGCCTCGCGTCAGCAGGGACAACGTTCCCGTCGGAGCGGGGGCCGACGACCAGGCCGTGCTGGCGGGGCTGCGCGAGGTGGCCGAGGACGAGAGCCTGATCGGCGCCGCTGAGCGGCTCGACGCCGACTATCCAGCCCTTGCCGACCTGCTGCGCAGGGCGGGCAAGAGCGGATAGGTTCGCGGGGTGCCCCACCAGAGTCACGCGCGCCTGTTCAGCGCGCTGATCCCTCCGCGAGGGGTCGTCGCCTCGCTACGGGCCGAACTGGACCGGCTCGGCGGTGTTCCTGGTGGGGCTCATGGTGAAGAGGGCGGCCGGTTGCGCGAGGAGCCGGCGAGCCGGTGGCACATCACACTGGGGTTCTACGGCAGGGACCTGACCTCCTCCCGTAGCGCGTGGTTACGGGAGCGGCTGGCCGGTGCGCCCGCTCCGGAGCTCCGGCTGGCGGGCGCGGGTGCGTTCTCCGATGTAATCTGGGTCGGGGTCTTCGGGAGCGGGCTCGCCGAATTGGCCGGAATCGTCCGGCCGGATGATGAGGCTCGCGGATTCCGTGCCTACCTCGCCCACCTCACCATCGCCAGAGGCGCGACCGCGGAGCAGGCACGACGGTTCCGGGAAGCGCTGGCCGGGTATCGCGGCCCCGCCTGGCAGGCCACCGAGGCCGTGCTGATGCGCAGCGACCCAGGGGAGAAGGGCCCGGTGTACAGCACGGTCGAGCGCTTCCCGCTCGGCTCGGCAGGGAGTTGAAACGGCCTGCTGTTACCCTTGACAGTTGAGTCCGGCTGCGGTCCGTGGCGGCCGGGGCACTCTCGTTACCTGCACGGCACAAATTTGAGGAGAACACGAGTGGCGCTGTCCACCGACGAGAAGAAGTCGATCCTGTCCGAGTACGGCGTGCACGACTCCGACACCGGATCCCCCGAGGCGCAGGTCGCGCTGCTGACCAAGCGGATCACCGGCCTCACCGAGCATCTCAAGATGCACAAGCACGACCACCACTCCCGTCGCGGCCTGTTGCTGCTGGTCGGCCGTCGCCGCCGGCTGCTCAACTACGTGATGAGTGTGGACATCGAGCGGTACCGTTCGCTGATTCAGCGGCTCGGCCTCCGCCGATGACAAGCTCCGAGGGGGAGTGACCCGGCCGGGTCACTCCCCCTCGGTACAAGTAAGCCGAAAACAGGGCGAAACACCACGCGCGAGGACGCCTCAGCCGGTCCTCGGTAGTGGCTCCCGGGACGGCAATCCCGAGAGCTTCGATCGATGACCGGCCTCGTACCTCGGGTGGCCCCCAAAGGGTTGGGGGCGGGTGGAGCCCGAACGTACGAGGAGTCAAGAAACCTTATGACAGAACCAAGCGGTATCACCGTGCACGAAGCGGAAGCCGTGATCGACAACGGCCGGTTCGGCAAGCGCACGGTCCGCTTCGAAACGGGCAGGCTGGCCAAGCAGGCCGCCGGCGCGGTCGTCGCCTACCTCGACGACGAGACCATGCTGCTGTCGGCGACCACCGCCTCCAAGCAGCCGAAGGAGCACTTCGACTTCTTCCCGCTGACGGTGGACGTCGAAGAGCGCATGTACGCGGCGGGCAGGATCCCCGGCGCGTTCTTCCGCAGGGAGGGCCGTCCCTCCACGGAGGCGATCCTCACCTGCAGGCTGATCGACCGCCCGCTGCGCCCCTCGTTCGCCGACGGGCTGCGCAACGAGATCCAGGTCGTCATCACCGTGCAGAGCCTCAACCCCGAGGACCCCTACGATGTGCTGGCGATCAACGCGGCCTCGGCGTCGACGCAGATCGGTGGCCTTCCCTTCTCCGGTCCCATCGGCGGCGTGCGCGTCGCGCTGATCGAGGACCAGTGGGTGGCCTTCCCGACCTGGTCGCAGCTGGAGAAGGCGACCTTCAACATGGTCGTCGCAGGCCGGATCGTCGGGGACGACGTCGCGATCATGATGGTCGAGGCCGAGGGCACCGAGAACACGCTCGACCTCATCGCCGCCGGTTCTGCGGCGCCCACCGAGCAGTCGGTCGCCGAGGGGCTCGCCGCGGCGAAGCCGTTCATCAAGGTGCTGTGCGAGGCGCAGGCGCGGCTGGCCGACGCGGCAGCCAAGCCGACCGGTGACTTCCCGCAGTTCCTGGCCTACCAGCCCGACGCCTTCGACGCCGTCGCCGCGATCGCGACCGACGAGCTGACCAAGGCGCTGGCCATCGCGGGCAAGCAGGACCGCGACAACGCCACCGACGAGGTCAAGGCCGCCGTGCTGGAGAAGGTCGGCGTCGGCGAGGGCGAGACCTTCGAGGGCAGGGAGAAGGAGATCGGCGCCGCGTTCAGGGCGCTGACCAAGAAGCTGATCCGCCAGCGCATCCTGCGCGACAAGGTGCGCATCGACGGCCGTGGCCTCACCGACATCCGGCAGCTCGCCGCCGAGGTCGCCGTCATCCCGCGTGCCCATGGCTCGGCGCTGTTCGAGCGCGGTGAGACCCAGATCCTGGGCGTCACCACGCTGAACATGCTGAGGATGGAGCAGCAGCTCGACACGCTGTCGCCGGAGACGACGAAGCGCTACCTGCACCACTACAACTTCCCGCCGTTCTCCACCGGCGAGACCGGTCGCGTCGGTTCGCCGAAGCGCCGCGAGATCGGCCACGGCATGCTCGCCGAGCGTGCGCTGGTGCCGGTGGTGCCCAAGCGTGACGAGTTCCCCTACGCCATCCGGCAGGTCTCCGAGGCGCTCGGCTCCAACGGCTCCACGTCGATGGGCTCGGTCTGCGCCTCCACGATGAGCCTCTACAACGCGGGTGTCCCGCTGAAGGCGCCCGTCGCCGGTATCGCCATGGGCCTGGTGTCCGACGAGGTGGACGGCGAGACCCGCTACGTCGCGCTGACCGACATCCTCGGCGCCGAGGACGCCTTCGGCGACATGGACTTCAAGGTCGCCGGTACCAAGGACATCATCACGGCGCTGCAGCTCGACACCAAGCTCGACGGCATTCCGTCGGACGTGCTGGCCGGTGCGCTCAACCAGGCCAAGGACGCACGGCTCACCATCCTTGAGGTGATGGCCGAGGCCATCGACAGCCCCGACGAGATGAGCCCGTACGCCCCGCGCGTCACCAGCGTCAAGATTCCGGTGGACAAGATCGGTGAGGTCATCGGCCCGAAGGGCAAGATGATCAACTCGATCACGGAGGAGACCGGCGCCGACATCTCCATCGAGGACGACGGCACCATCTACGTCGGCGCCGCCGACGGTCCCTCCGCGGACGCCGCGATCGACAAGATCAACGCGATCGCCAACCCGCAGCTTCCGAAGGTGGGCGAGCGGTTCCTCGGCACCGTGGTGAAGACGGCCGCGTTCGGCGCGTTCGTCTCGCTGCTGCCGGGCAAGGACGGCCTTGTGCACATCTCGAAGCTGGGCAACGGCAAGCGCATCGGCAAGGTCGAGGACGTCGTCAACGTCGGAGACAAGCTGCGCGTCGAGATCGCCGACATCGACAACCGCGGCAAGATCAGCCTCATCCTGGTCAAGGAGGACGAGGAGAACACGGCCGAGAGCGGTGACAAGGCCGAGGCGGGTACGGAAGACACCGCCGACGCGAGCTGACGGTTCACCCGTCATCCGCTGAATCCATTCGCCACGTCCTGCTCGTTCCCGCGGTTCGCGGGAACGAGCAGGACCGCAGCACAGTCGACAAGGTTTCATGGCGCGCACGATTCCCGGGCACGAGCAGCCCGTGGGCAGTACCCGAACGCTGGAGTCCGGTTCGGACGGTTCGCTGGTCAAGCGAACGGTGTTACCCGGTGGGCTCAGAGTGGTCACCGAGAGCGTGCCAGGGGTGCGTTCGGCCACCGTCGGCCTGTGGGTCGGGGTGGGTTCCCGTGACGAGAACCAGACGGTACTCGGCGCGGCGCACTACCTGGAACACCTGCTGTTCAAGGGAACCGGCCGCCGGAACGCCACGCAGATCGCCGAGGAGATCGACTCGGTCGGCGGCGAGCTGAACGCGTTCACCGCGAAGGAACACACCTGCTTTTATGCCCAGGTCCTCGACAGCGATCTCGCGCTCGCCGTCGATCTGGTGACCGACGTCGTCTTCGGCGCCACGTGCGCCGATTCCGATGTGGACACCGAACGCAGCGTGGTGCTCGAGGAAATCGCCATGCGCGACGACGATCCGGAAGACCTGCTGCACGAGACGTTCACCGAGACCATCCTCGCGGGCCATCCGCTCGGCAGGTCGGTGCTCGGTACCGAGAATTCCATCACCGGGATGTCGCCGGTCGCGCTGCGCGGGTTCTACCGGCGCCGCTACCGGTTGCCGAAGATGGTGCTCTCCGTCGCGGGCAACGTCGAGCACGGCGCCGTCGTGCGGCTGGTCAGGAAAGCCCTGCGCGAGCGGCTTTCCGGCACCGCGACACCCGTCGCTCCCCGGAAGGGCAGGGCGAGGCTCGCCGACGTCGGCAAGCTCGTACTGCGGCCCGACGACACCGAGCAGGCCCACCTCATGCTCGGCCTGCGCTCGCTGAACAGGCACGACGAGCGGCGATTCGCGTTGTCGGTGCTCAACACCGCGCTCGGCGGCGGCATGAGTTCCCGGCTGTTCCAGGAAGTCAGGGAACGCAGGGGCTTGGCCTACCAGGTGTATTCCTCGGTCGCCAGCTACGCCGACACCGGGCACCTCTCGGTGTACGCGGGCTGTCAGCCCGACCGGCTCGGTGAGGTGAGCCGGGTTGTGCGCGAGGTGCTCGGGCGGCTCGGCGAGGACGGTCTCACCGACGCCGAGGTCGCCAGGGCCAAGGGACAGATCAGGGGCATGCTGGTGCTCGGCATGGAGGACACCGCGTCCCGGATGAACCGGCTCGGCAAGAACGAACTGAACTACGGGCAATACCTGAGTGTCGACGACACGCTGGCGCACATCGAGGCCGTCACGACGGAGGACGTGTCACTGCTGGCCCGTTCGCTGCTGCGGCCGAGGGGGACGGCGCCGACCGCCGTCGTCGTCGGACCGTACGCTCACGACGACGACCTGCCCCATGATCTGCACGAGGTGATCGCATGACCGCTCCAGCATCGGGAGAGGCGCCCATCAGGGTCGCAGTCCTCGGCCCCGGCGGCAGGATGGGCGCCCAGACCGTGCGCGCCGTCGAGGCCGCCGCGGACATGGAGCTCGTCGCCACCGTCGGTTCCGGCGACCCGCTCTCGGCCGTCACCGACGCGAAGGCGACGGTCATCATCGACTTCACCAGGCCCGACGTAGTCATGGACAACCTGCGCTTCGCCGTCGACGCCGGCTTGCACGCCGTCGTCGGCACCACCGGATTCGACGATGAGCGGATCGCCACGCTGTCCGGCTGGCTCGGCGAGAAGCCGGACCTCGGCGTGCTCATCGCGCCCAACTTCGCGCTCGGTGCCGTGCTCGCCATGCGATTCGCCCAGCAGGCCGCGCGGTTCTACGACGCGGCCGAGGTCATCGAGCTGCACCACAACCGCAAGGCCGACGCGCCGTCGGGAACGGCGGCGCACACCGCGCGGCTCATCGCGCGGGCGCGAGCCGAGGCGGGCCGCGGCCCCGCCGCCGACGCCACGGTCTCCGGAATCGAGGGTGCCCGCGGCGCCGACGTCGACGACGTGAGGGTGCACTCGGTGCGGCTTCCTGGGCTCGTCGCCCACGAGGAGATCCTGTTCGGCGCCGAGGGCGAGACGCTGACCATCCGGCACGACTCGATGGACAGGGTGTCGTTCATGCCGGGTGTCCTGCTCGGCGTCCGCACGGTCGCTTCCCGCCCGGGGCTGACCGTGGGCCTTGAGAACGTACTCGACCTGTGAGAGCCCGCAACGTCGCCATTGCGCTCACCGCGGCCGTCGCGGTGTACCTGGTGCTGCTCGCGGGCAGGGGAGTCGCGCTGATGCGCACCGGCGATCCGGTCGGCGTCGGTCTCGGCATCGGGGTATTCGTGCTGCCGTTGCTCGGCGTGTGGATGCTCGTCACGACCTGGCGTTCCGGCACCCAGATCCAGCGGCTCGCGAGAAGACTGGAGGCCGAGGAAGGACTTCCCGACGTGTCCGGCCTGCCGAGGAGGCCGTCGGGCAGGGTCGATCGCGGTGCCGCCGACGCGTGGTTCGACGAGCGAAGGGCCGAACTCGAAGCCGATCCCGGAGACTGGCGAGGCTGGTACCGGCTCGCCTACGCCTACGACATCGCGGGCGACCGGAGCAGGGCGCGCGCGACCATGCGCAAGGCCATCGAACTGGAAGCCGCCGACCGCTGAGGAGCGCGCTCAGGTCGTGAGGAACAGCGCGCTGTCGTGCCGGCCGCGGGTGCCCGAAGCGACGAGGCCCGCCGCGTCCCACAGCCCCGCCGGGGAACTGGCGACGACGGGCAGTCCGTATCGGCGCTCCAGTGAAGGAATGACATCGAGCGTGTCGAGCCCTCCGCAGGACAGCAGTACGGCGTCGGCGGAGGGAGCGGCGGTGAGCAGCCGCGCGGTGAGCGTGCCCAGCCGCTGGGTGCCGACACCGGAGAGCGCGTCGATCCGCGTGATCGCGAGTTCCTCGCGGGCGAGAACCCGGAACCCTTTCCCGGTCAGGAACTCCGCGAGGCGGGCGGCGACCTCGCCGGTGTAGGCCGATCCGACCGCGATGTCGCGGGCGCCGAGGGTGCTCAGCGCGCGCACGACGGCGGTGGCCATCGTCGAGACGGGAAGCCCGCCGGTGAGCGAATCGAGCCTGCGCAGCAATTCGGCGTGACCCGCTTCGCCGCGGTAGAACGACAGCGACGTCCCCATAAGCGACACCGCCTCGGCGCCGGAGTCCAGCAGGCCCGCCACGGCGGTATCGAGATTGCCGAGCGCGCGGTCGTAGTCGTGTGGTGCCATGTCGACGAGACCGAGCCCGCGCGCCACGAACCGGGGTGAGTGCGGGTAGAGCACGGCCGCATCGGCCGGTACCTTTCCTTCGGCAGGCGGTACGACGAGGCCGACCGAGGGCACGCCGGTCACGGCGCCGGGGGGTGGCCGGGGCCGCCGGGACCGCCGGGGACACTGTCGTCCGGCAGCGGCGCGCACAGTCTGGCCACGGTGTCGCGGACGAGTTCGCCGAGCGCGGGAATCTGGTCGTCCGGAAGGCGATGTGCCGGTACCGCGAGGCTGATGGCCGCGCGGGCTCTCCCGTCGGGGTCGATGATGGCCGCGGCGACACCGCGGATGTCGTCGCGCCATTCACCCGTATTGGCCGAGTACCCGCGTTCCCTGATCGCGCGCAGTTCGTCGCGCAGAGCGGCCTCGTCGACGATGGTGCGCCCGGTGAATCCCTCAAGGTCCTCGGAGAAGAGCGCGGTGAGTTCTTCGGGAGGGCTCCACGCGAGGATCGCCTTGCCGGTCGAGCTGGCGTGGATCGGCGCCACGACGCCGAGCGGGTCGTGCGGGCGGACGCTCTTGCTGCTCTCCAGTTTCTCGATGATGGTGACGCCGCGTCCACTGTGGACGGAAAGGTGGACGTTCTCGTCGGTCATGTCGGAAAGCTGCCGCATGACCGGCATCGCGCGTTCCCTGAGCCCGACGCCGCCGCCCCTGCTCGCCAGGGCCAGGAGTTTCGTCGTCTGGACCCAGCGGCGGGAGCCGCCGAGTTCCTGTTCCACCCAGCCGACCTCGTGCAGCGCCCCCAGTGCGCGCTGGACCGTACTTTTGGGCAGGTCGAGCAGGCGGGCGAGCTCACTCACGCCGATCGGCTGGTGAGCGGCGACCGCCTCCAGAACCTGGAATGCCGTCGTGATTACTCGCATGTTCCTTCCCGGGGCAGAGTACTGCGCATCCCGGCGCCCGGTTGACGCACTCCGGGGTTCGTGATGCGTGTGGCTGTGTGCATCTCGGGTCAGCTTCTTGACTTCCGGCGAAACCACCCTGATGCTGATCGTGCCGTATGAAGGGACAATATTCCAAATTGTGCCAGGAGGCGGCACAAGGAGGTGTCGAGTGTCCGACCTGATCTTCGACGACGTGCACAAGAACTTCGGTGAGGTTCCCGCTGTCGCGGGCCTCGACCTGCGCATCGCGGCAGGCGAATCCGTGGTGCTGCTCGGCCCGAGCGGCTGCGGCAAGACCACCACACTGCGCATGGTGGCCGGGTTCGAGCGGCCGAGCCGGGGAAGTATCGCGCTGGGCGGCTCAGTCGTAGCCGACCGCGCCGTTTTCGTGCCGCCGGAACAGCGGGACGTGGGTGTCGTGTTCCAGAGCTACGCGCTGTGGCCGCATCTCACGGTCGCCGACAACATCGGCTTCGGGCTCACCGTGCGCAGGCGCAAGGCCGCCGGTGCCCGCAAGGGGCTGGCCGCGCGGGTGGCCGCGACGCTGGAACAGGTCCAGCTCGACGGCCTCGGCGACCGGTACCCGCACGAACTCTCCGGCGGCCAGCAGCAGCGAGTGGCACTCGCCCGCGCGCTGATCACCGATCCCAAAGTGCTGCTCCTCGACGAACCGCTGTCCAATCTGGACACCAGGCTGCGCGAGGACATGCGGCTGGAAATCCGTCGTATTCAACGCGAATTCGACATCACGATGATCTACATCACCCACGACCGCATCGAGGCGCTCGCACTGGCCGACCGCATCGTCGGACTCAAGCAGGGACACGTGCAGCAGATCGGCTCACCCGCCGAGCTGTACCAGCGGCCCCGCAACAAGTTCGTCGCGTTGTCGCTGGGGCAGGCCAACTTCCTGCCCGCCGTCGTGACGTCCTCGCACGGCGGAACCGAAGCGCGGGTCCGGCTCGGGCCTGGCGAATCGGTCGCCGTGCGCGGCACCGAGACGCCGCCGCCCGAAGGCAAGGACGTCACCGTGTGCGTGCGGCCGGTCGACCTGACGCTGACCGCGCTGGAAGGGCCGGAAGGACCCTGGACGGGAACGGTCCGCGAATCGGTCTTCCTCGGCGACGAGGTGCACTACGTGGTCGACATTCCCGCGCTGGGCGAACCGCTGCGCGTCGTCGAACGCGCCCACCAGCCGCTGGCCCACGGAACCCACGTGTCCTTCGCCGTCACCCCACTCGCCGCCAGCGTGCTGGAGGACGCCGAAGGCGACACCGGAAGAGACACCGAAACCCCCGCCACCAGCGCCGCGCTGGCCGCTACGGCGGCGCCGCGCCCCGATTCCGCGGTCAGCTCCCGCTGAACCGCGTTTCCCGTTCATCGCGCCGTCAACGCCGACCGGAGATGACCATTGTGAACAGTCCCTTATCGCGTCCCCGCCGCAGGGTTTCCCGACCGCTGACCACCGCGGCCACGCTGCTGACCGCGCTCACCACCGCCGCCGCGCTCGTCGCCTGCGGCCCGCCGGACACGACCGGAGCCGAGGACCTGCCCTCCTCCGAGGGAGAACTCGTCGCCATGGCCAAGGAGGAAGGTGAGGTCGTACTCGGCGCCGGAGGCCACACCAGGGCACAGGCCCAGTTGCTCGCCGACAAGTTCACCGAGAAGTACGGCATCAAGGTGACCTTCGTCAGGGAGAACTCCGGCGACATCGCGCAGAAGACCCAGGCGCAGCTCACCGCGGGTTCGCCGCAGTTCGACGTCGTCAGTCTCAACGACGAGGCGACCCTGCGGGTGTGGGAGGAAGAGCAAGTCCTCGCCGACCCCGCGATCGCCGACCGCGACGCGATCCTCGCTCCGCTGCGCGGCGAGGGAACGCCGTCCTACCTTCCCTTCACCTGGGGTGCGCTCGGCTACTCCTACAACGAGGCCGCCGTCGACCCCGCGACCGCGCCGAAGACCTGGAGGGAACTCGCGGGACAGTCCGGTACCTTCGCCGTCGCCGATCCGCGTTCCTCCGGCGCGGCGCTGACCTTCGTCGCCGCCATGGAACGCATCGACGGTGACTTCCTGCCGGGGCTCGGTGACGCCGACACTCTCGTCACCGATTCCGCGCTCGCGCTGACCCAGCTCGTCGCCACGGGGGAAGCCGACTTCGGCGTCCCCGGTGTCGAGGCCGACATCGCGACCGCGCGCGAGGCGGGTGAACCGCTCACGATCGGTTACCCCGAAGGCAACATCGGCGCGGTGCCCTCCTACATCGGCGCGCTGGCGCAGGCTCAGCATCCCGCCGCCGCGCGGCTGCTCGTGCGATTCCAGCTCAGCGAGGAGTTCCAGGCCGCGCAGGTGGAAGACGGGTCGCGAGCGGTTCTCTCCGCGCTGCCCGAACCGGAGGGGGCCGAGGAACTCACCGAGGACCGGCTCGTCGTCGTCGACGCCGCGGAGCTGTCGGACCGCAAGGACGAGCTGGTGCAAGCGTTTTCCTCCGCTGTGGGGAGCTGAGCCGTGCTGACCACGTCGGAAGCACCGCCCGTGAGGGGAAGACGGTTCACCGTCGAAAAAGGACTGCCGGTGCTGTGGTGCGTCGGCGCCTTCTTCCTCGTCGCCGTTCCCGTCGGCGGCCTGGTGTGGCGAAGCCTCCAGATCGGCGACACCGGGGTGCTCGGGCTCGGTAACTACTCCGCCGCACTCGCCGAGCCCGGCATCATCGAGGCGATCTTCAACTCGCTGTGGATCGGGCTGGCCACGACGGCGGGCGCGCTGCTGATCGCCGTGCCGTTCGCGTTCTTCGTCAGCCGCACCGACATGCCGGGGAGGAAGTTCTTCCGTTCCGTGGCCGTGCTCACCTTCGCCGCGCCCGGCTTCATCGCGGCGATGGGCTGGATCCTGTTGCTGGGCCCGCGAAACGGCCTGCTCAACCAGTACGTGCTGACGCCGCTCGGGCTGCCGGCGTTCAACATCTTCGGCCCGCAGGGCATCGTGCTGGTGCTGTCGTTCTTCCTTTACCCGCTGATCTTCCTCCCGGTCACCGACGCGCTGGACAACATGGACTCCCGGCTGGAGGAGGCGGCGGCGTCACTGGGCGCGAGCCGCTGGCACACGCTGCGCAGGATCGTGCTCCCGCTGATCCTGCCGCCCGTCTTCTCCGGATCACTGCTGGTGTTCATCAGTGCCTTCGTGATCTTCGGGCCGGTCGCGCTGCTTGGCGGTCCCGTGGGTTTCCAGACCATCCCCACGGCGATGCTGCAACTCATGTCGTTCCCGCCGCGCATCGAGTACGCGGCCGTACTGGCGCTGCCGGTGCTTGTCGTGCTCGGCGGCCTGCTGGTCCTGCAGCGCAGGCTCTACGGCCGCAAGCGCTACACGACCGTCGGAGGGAAACCGGGACAGCAGCGCCGGATCCAACTGGGACGCTGGCGCTGGCTCGCGTTCCTCGGCGGGTTCGCCGTCATCATGATCAGCGTCGTGCTGCCGTTCGGCGTTTTGCTGCTCACCTCGTTCCGCAAAGCCATCGGGCTCCCGCTGAGCTGGGACAACCTCGTCCTTTTCGACAACTACCGCGCGCTGTTCGATCAGCCGGAGATCCTGCTGTCCTTCTGGAACAGCCTGTGGATCTCGGTGGTGGCCACGGTGGGCAGCATCGTGTTCGCCGTGCTGGCGGCCTGGCTGGTTTCCCGCGCCCGATCCCGGTTCACGGGGGTCATCCAGCCCGCGATGCTCGCACCACTGGCCTTTCCCGGCGCGATACTGGGGATCGCGATGATCATCGCGTTCAGCGGGCAGCCGTTCTGGATCGGCGGCACCGTCGCGATCATGCTGCTGGCCTACCTGATCAGGGTGGTGCCGCAGTCCTTCACCTACATCCACGCCGGTTTCGCGCAACTCGGCGGGGAGACCGAGGAGGCGGCGCGCAGCCTCGGCGCCTCGTGGTCGGAGACGATGCGCAGGGTCACCGTTCCGCTGTTGCGCGGTCCGATCCTGTCGGTCGCGGTACTCAACTTCGTGTTGCTGTTCCGCGAACTCGACATCTCGATCTTCCTCTACACGGGAACCAACAGCGTCGCTCCCGTCGTGCTCTACAACCTCGCGGCGGAATCGCGGTTCCAGCTCATGGGGGCGCTGTCGGTCGTGGTGCTGGCCGTCAACCTCGGGATCGTGCTGCTGGCGAGGCGTTTCCTCGGCGTGAAGCTTTCGCACTGAACCATCCACTGGGAAGAAAGGCATCTCATGGAGATCAGCAAGGCGGAAACCTGGATCCTGCGGCTTCCGTTCGTGCGCACGAGCAGGGACTTCGACGACGCTCACCACGAGCTCGCCGGTGTCACGCTGTACACGGAGAACGGGGAGCGGGGCACCGGGTTCGCCTTCACCGCCGACTTCGGTGGCGGAAGCGCGGTCAAGGCGCTGCTCGATGACGTGGTGCTGCCACGGGTGCTCGGCAGGAGCACCGCCGACACGAAGCTCATCTGGCAGGACCTCAGGCACATCACGCACCGGATGGGAAGGGGGCTCAACTCCTTCGCCATCGCCGCCGTCGACATCGCGCTGTGGGACTTGCGTGCCCGGCTGAACGGGCATTCGCTGGCAGCCGAACTCGGGCAGGTGCGCGACCGCGTCCCCGGATACGGCTCGGGGAAGGCGAGCCCGCTGCTGCCGGTCGGCGAACTCGTCGAACTGTCCCAGGGCTACGTGGACGAGGGATTCGGCGCGGTCAAACTCAGGGTCGGCATGGATCCCGCCGCCGACCTCGACCGGGTCGGTGCCGTCAGGGCGGCGCTCGGCGACGAGGTCCGCATCATGTGTGACGCCAACGAAAGGCTCGACCTGCCGACCGCGCTGTGGCTCGGCCGCAGGCTCGCCGACCACGACGTGTACTGGTTCGAGGAACCGGTGCTCAGCGACGACGTGCGGGCGCACAGGCGGCTGGCGGAGGCATTGCCCATGGCCGTCGCGGGCGGTGAACATCTGTGCAGCGCGGGCGAATTCACATCGTTCGTCGACGCGGAGGCCCTCGATGTGTTGCAGCCCAACGCGTGCATGGTCGGCGGTATCACCGAGACCATGCGGATCGGTGAACTCGCCGCTGCGCACGGGCTCGGGTTCGCGCCGCACTTCATGACCGAACTGCACGTCCACGTCGCCGCCGCGCTGCCATCGGCGACCTACGTCGAGCATTTCCCCTTCCTCGACGCGTTCACCACGGCACCGATCAAAGTCGAGGACGGCAACGTGCTCGTCCCCGATCGCCCCGGCCACGGCATCGAATTCACGGAGCGGACATGGGACACCTACCGGAGCGCGTAACCGGGCCGCACACGGTCACCGTGCTCGGCGCCGCCGGTGTCGTCGGCTCCGGGGTCGTGCACGAACTGGCGAAAACCGGGGCCGTGCGGCGGATCGTGGCGAGCGACCCCCGCTCGGACCTGATGCGCGCCCACCTCATCGACATCGCCGAGTCGGCACGGGTGGCCGGATCCGGGGCGGACACCGAATTCGTGCTCGCGGAGCCCGGCGAACTCGGTCCCTGCGAGCTGACCGTCGTCGCCGCGTCGGTGCCCGAGGTCCCCACCGGCGACAGAGCGGACTTCCTCTCCGCCAACTGGGAGTTGCTGAGCGGGCTCGCGCCCGTGCTCGAACGCTGCTGCGCCGAGGGCGGAGTGGTGCTGTTGCTGACGAATCCCGTCGACATCATGGCCGAATGCCTGCGAAGGGCCACGTCGCTGAAACCGGAACGCATCCTCGGTTACAGCCTCAACGACAGCGCGCGGCTGAGCATGGCGGTGGCGCGCGAACTCGGGGTGCCGCCATCGCGGGTGAGCGCGTGGGTGCTCGGGGAACACGGTGCGGGCCAGGTTCCGCTCTATGGCGGCGTTCTCGTCGACGGCGAACCCGCCGGGCTCACCCCTGAGGCACGGGAACGGGTCGACGCCGACGTCAGGGGCTGGTTCGCGCGCTGGTCGGCGCTGTCGCCGGGCCGAAGCAGCGGCTGGGCGACGCCGAGCGGCGTCGCCGTGATGGTGACCGCGATGAGGGAGGGTGGTGTGCTTCCCGCCTCGGTCTTCACCGGATGCGAGGGAGCCGATCACTACGGGCTCGCCGAATCGTTCGTCACGCTGCCCGCCGCTCTCGGCAGCGGCGGAGTGAGTCACGTGGAGCACCTGCCGATTCGCGACGACGAACTGAGCGCGCTCGCCGCCGCGGCCGAGCACGTCCGCCGCGCTGCCGAGAAGTTGCTGCCGGAATGAGGGCTGCGACGTCCACGACGGCCACGACGGCCACGACGGCCACGACGGCTACGCCCGGAAGATCCCCGCGAACACGGCCGGTGAGGCGGCGACCGCGCTGAACCGGACGAACCTGCCGAGCAATCCGGCCGTGACGAACATGGACATCCGCATGCGCACCAGTCCGGCCAGCACGCTCGTCGCCATGAAAGGGGGCAAGCCGACGAGCGCGCTGAACCCGTAGGTACTGGTCATCCAATGTGGGTGCCGGTGGCAGCGTTCGCGCACCGATTCGAGCCACCGGCGAATCCGTTTCGTGCGCAGGTGCCAGCGTTCCCTGCGCTCGCTCGGCGGTCGCGCGCGGCGCCGGTGGAGCCGGTCGTGCAGAAAGGCGGGCAGGGTGATCGACCCGCGCGCGGCGAGAAAGTAGAGCAGTTTTCCCATGACCTGTCCCGCCGCGACGACGGCACCGACCGCGAGCCACGGCATGCTCTCGTCGCTCGTCATCAGGCCGATCACGAACACCTCGATGCTGATGATCGGGACCACGGCGGAGCCGAAGGCAACGCCGAACGTCACGAACAGCCATGCGAGCAAGCGACATGCCTCCCAGCGGACGAGGACAGCTCACCGTAACGCCGATCTTCTACGCGCGGTGTGAAATCGGGAAAGGACCCGGCGGCGCCGGTGACGCCCTGTGCCTGCCGGTGTACCGAGGCTGGCACGGTAGCGCAGTGTGCTCGCCCCGGTACCGGTGCCCCCGGATGCGGGGTGTCCAGCCGGTTTTGCCTTGTTCGTCCTGGGTTTTTCGTGAGGTGAGTCTCCGGCTAACCCTCGGTCAGCTTGAGGTCGAGACCACCGGTGAGGCGAAGCTCGCGGACCGTGGTCTCTCCGGTGTCGAGCGTGCGCACCGTCGCGTCAGGCTGCCAGCCCGCGCCCCGGAAGAAGGCCAGCGACGCCGAATCCGACTGCACGACCCAGGTGACCCCGCGTTCGGCGCCCCTCGCCGACAGCGCGGCGGCGGCCGCGGCGAGCAGCCTCCCGCCGTGGCCCCTGCGGCCCCAGCGGGGCTCCACCAGGATCGTGGCGATCAGCCCCACGGTGGCGGCGTCGGAGGGTAAGGAGCCGTCGGCGGCGGCGACCTCGGACTCGGGGGCGGGGCCCGCGATGCAGAATCCGACGACGAACTCGCCCTCCGTGGCGAGCAGCAGGTCGGTTCCGGGGTGTTCGACGGCTGCCGACCAGCGCTGGGTCAGCTCGTCGATGTCCAGTGTCTCGACGACTTTCTCGCCGAGCACGTCGGCGTAGGCGGTTTGCCATGTCGTCAGCTGGATGCGGGCGATCTCCGCGGCGTCGTCGACAGTGGCCACGCGGACGGCGGCGGTGCTCATCCCCGCAACCTATCTCGGAGACTGTCGGTGGGTGCTGGCAGCATGCTGATTCGTGAGGACGATCAGTGTCGAGGTGGCCCGCCGTACCGCGCTGGCCGCGCAGGGGTTCGCCGATCAGCGACCGGAGGGTGCGCCGACGAGGCGCCACCTTCAACGGGTGTTGTCGAGGGTCAGGCTCATCCAGCTCGATTCCGTCAACGTGGCCGTGCGCGCTCACTACGCGCCCGTTTTCGCCAGGCTCGGTGCCTACGATCCCTCACTGATCGACGACGCGGCGTGGAAGGACACGGCGCGCAAACCGAGGCTGCTCGTGGAGAACTGGGCGCACGAGGCGAGCCTGATTCCGGTGGCGGACTGGCCGCTGCTGCATTCCGGGGCGAAGCGGGCCGGCTGGTGGCGGCACTACACCAAGGTCGTCGACAAGTCGCCGGGCCTGGTCGACGACGTGCTCGCCGTGGTCAAGGAATTCGGGCCCATCGGGGCGGGAGCCATCGAGCGGGAAATCGTGGGTGCCTCGAAGCGCTCGCCCGGAACCTGGTGGCAGCGCTCGGATGTCAAGAACGTCTGCGAATGGCTCTTCGGCATGGGACGGCTGACGACGGGCACCCGCAAGGCTTTCGAACGTTGCTACGACCTGCCCGAGCGCGTGTTGCCGCCCGAGGTGTTCTCGGCGCGGGTCGACGCGGAGGAGGGGGCCCGGCGGCTCGTCGCGGGGTCGGCGGCGGCACTGGGCGTCGCCACCGAAACCGATCTTCGCGACTACTACCGGCTGGGGCCGCAGACCACGCGGCAGGCGGTCGGGGAGCTTGTCGAGGCGGGCGAACTGGAGCCGGTGCGGGTGGAGGGCTGGCGGCAGCAGGCCTACCGGGCGCGGCGGGCGCAGGCGCCCCGTGCCATCACCGGAAGGGCGCTGCTGTGCCCGTTCGACCCGCTCATCTGGGAGCGGGCACGTACGGAGCGGCTGTTCGATTTCCACTACCGCATCGAGATCTACGTCCCGGAGGCGAAACGGGTCCACGGCTATTACGTCTTCCCGTTCCTGCTCGACGGGGAGCTGGTGGCGCGGGTCGATCTGAAGGCCGACCGCGCGAAAGGAGTGCTGCGGGTACAGGGCGCGTTCCTCGAACCCGGTGCGGACACGGCGCGGGTGGCCAGTGAGCTGGCGGGGGAGCTGGCGTTGATGGCCGCGTGGCAGGAACTCGACGGCGTCGAGGTGGGGGAGCGAGGCGACCTGGCGGGCCCGTTGCGTGCGATCGTGCGCTGAGGCGCTGGAACGCTGGTGCCGGGCTGGTGGGCTGAGGTGCACTGGCGGCGCCGGGCCCAGCCCCGGGTGTCGCGCTGGCGGGGACTCGTGCGGGCGAGCGCGGATGGCGTGCCTGGGTGCGGGTCCGGGTGACGCGAGGGCGGATCTCGGCGTCCTGGGTGCGGAGTCCTGGGTGCGGAACTGGTCGGCGCCAACGCGGATCTCGTTGGCGCGAACGCGGGTCTCGGCGTCCTGAACGCGGATCTCGCGTGCCTGGGCGGGGGACTCGCCGACGGGTGCGGGACTCGCGCGCCCAGGCCCGCGAGTCCCGCACCGCACCCTCAGCTCGCGGCTTTGCTCACCACGGCATCGCCGGAACCGGTACGGGCCCGCACGCTGAGCGGCACCGCTCCCGCCGGTGGGGCCTCGGCGACATCGAGTTCGCTGACGACCTGCCCCGAGCCCGACGACAACTCGATCTCGGCGGCCACCCCGGTCCTGACACCGACCCTGACGTTGCCCGCTCCCGTCGTGGCCTCGACCGAGCCTTCCGCCGCGTCGGCGACCGTGAGGCTGCCGCTGCTGGTCCGTACCAGCACCTGGCCGGAGGTCTCGCCAAGCCACACGTCACCGGTGCCGGTCGCCACGGTCGCGCTGCCGCGCAGGGCGACCACCTCGACGTCACCGCTGCCCGAACGCAGCTGGAGACCGCCGGGAACGGGGCCGAGCCGGACGGAACCGCTTCCGGTGCGGACCGTCGCCGCGCCGTCGGCCTTCTCGGCCGACACGTATCCGGAACCGGTTGCCAGGTCGAGCCTGCCCGTGGTGCCCGCGACGGCGATGGCGGCGCTTCCGGTGTGCACCCTGAGGTTCGAGCCGGCAGGGGCCGTGATGGTGACCGCCAGTGGCACGTTGCGCAGCGGCAGCGGTTTGGCCGCGCGGACGACGAGCCGGTTGCCCGCCTTCTCGATGGTCGCCCTCCGGACCGCGTCGGCGGGGGAGCCGTTGAATTCGGCGCCGACCGTACCGCCGAATTGCGAGCCGAACCGTTCGCCGACCCAGTTCAGCAGGTTCGACACGCCCTCCGCCCACGGGGCGTCCGCGGTGGGGTCGTGCCGCACGGTGACCGAGCACCCCGCCGAGCCGCCCGAGTCGCCCGAGTCGCCGGAATCACCGGAATCACCGGAATCGCTGTCGCCGAGCTTGATGTCGACGCGGCCGACGGTGATGTCCACGTCGATGTCGAGCGTGCCTTCCGCGTCGAACGTCCGTGTGCGGACGAGGTCGTCGCGCTCGGCGCCGTCGTTGTCGAGGTCAGGGCGCTCGTTCATGATCATCCCTCCACCCAGCCGTGCAGGTAGGACTTCTTCCCGCCCGGTTTCTGGCCTTTCCAGTGGTGTTGCTGCTGCTGTGCGCCGTGCAGGGCGCCCTGTACGGCCTGCGAGACGAAGGTGTTCAGTGACACCCCTTGCGCGGCCGCCGCCTGCTCGGCCTGCGACTTGATCTGCTCGAACAGCCGCAGCGTGATGCGGCTGATGTCACCCGCGTCCGCGGGGGGCGGCGGTGGTGGTGGCGGAGGGGGTGGCTGGGGTGGCTCGCCTGCCGTCCTCCCGCTGTCGCCGGTGACGACGACCCTGAGGTCGCGGCCGTCGAGCCTGACCTCCACCACGTGGTCGGCCAGATTGGCCGTGACCTCGGCCGCGAGGTCCGACAGTGCGTTCATCAGCGTGAGCCGGCCCGCCGGCTCCAGCGCCGCGGCCAGTATGGCGGCGGCGCGTTGCGTGTTCTCGTCACCGGCGGAGGCCGCGGTGCTCAAGTCCTCCCTGAGCCGGTCGAGATACGGAGTCAGGTCCATGACGCCACTATGACGTCACTACTGACATCAGTCAAGGCAACAGTGATGTCGAGATGGCGTCTGGTGATGTCACCGAGCAATGTCGGCCGTGGAAGATACGCTTTCCCCGTCAGCGAGGTGGAGGGAGTCGAACGTGGCCGAGACGGTGTCACCCAAGGTCAGCTTGATCGCGAAGACGGAGTTCTTCCCGCCGGAGGATGTTCCGTGGACAACGGACGCCGACGGGGGACAGGCACTGGCCGAGTTCGCGGGAAGGGCCTGCTACCAGTCGTGGAAGAAGCCCAACCCCAAGACGGCGACCAACGCCGGATACATCGACCACATCATCGAGGTCGGTCACCTCTCCGTTCTTGAGCACGGTTCGGTGAGCTTCTACATCACGGGGATCTCCCGATCGCTCACGCACGAGCTGATCCGGCACCGGCACTTCTCGTATTCGCAGCTTTCGCAGCGCTACGTACCGGAGCGCAAGGCCGCTTTCGTCGAGCCTGACGTCATCGCCAACGATCCGGAACTGCACGAGAAGTTCCTCGCCGCCTCGCAGGCCAGCATCGACGCCTACACCGAACTGCTCGCGGGTCTTGAGGAGAAGTTCGCCGACGCGCCCAACGCGACGCTGCGGCGAAAGCAGGCCAGGCAGGCGGCGCGCGCCGTACTGCCCAACGCGACGGAGACCCGCATCGTGGTCACCGGCAACTACCGCGCGTGGCGGCACTTCATCGCCATGAGGGCGACCGAGCACGCCGACGTCGAAATCCGCGCGCTCGCGGTCGAGTGCCTGCGGCAGTTGCAGAAGGCGGCGGAGAACGTGTTCGCCGACTTCACCATCTCACCGCTGCCGGACGGCACCGAGATCGCGTCGAGCCCCCGCGTCCTCGAAGGCTGAGCGCGGGAGACATGCGCCGTCTCACCATCGACGTCCAGCCCGGTGAGTACGCGGTGGCCACATTGGCCGCCGCGGACCCGGTGCCGGCCCATCTCTTCGACGGCACGGCAACCGGGCTGGTCTCGGTCACCCGCTCGCCATCGGAACTCTCCGTGGTCTGTCCGGCCGGTCTCGTGCCGGCGGGGGCGGAGTCCGAGCACGGCTGGCGCTTGCTGAGCGTGCGCGGACCGCTGGCGTTCACGCTCACGGGCATCATCGCGGCGCTGTCGAGCGAGCTGGCCGCGGCCGGGGTCGCCCTGTTCAGCATCTCCACTTTCGACACCGATCACGTGCTGGTGAAAGCCGTTGACCTGGAGCGGGCGGTTGCCGCGTTGAGCAAGGCCGGGCATGAGGTGGCGCACCTCTGACCCATGTGCGCCCGGTTGCGGAGCGTCCTCGCTAACATCGTGGCCACACGACGAGGGGACCCACGGTGAGTGACGGGCACTACCAGCCGACGCAGGCGATGCAGCCGACGCAGGCTACCCAGCCGAACCAGGCGTCCGGCCCGCGCGTGATCGCGGGACGCTATGCGCTGATCGGCGAGCTGGGCAGAGGCGGCATGGGCGTCGTGTCCCGTGCGGAGGACACCGTCATCGGCCGTCACGTCGCCATCAAGGAACTGCGGGTGCCCGAAGGCACCGAGGACGTCGCGGTGTTCCAGGAGCGAGTGCTGCGTGAGGTGCGCACCGGCGGGCGGTTGAACGATCCCGCCGTGGTCACGGTGTACGACGTGGTGACGGAGGGCGACGCGACCTTCATCGTGATGGAGCTGGTCGAGGCGCCGACGCTGTCGGACGTCGTCCGCGGGCACGGACCGTTGCCCCCGCACCAGGTCGCCTCCATCGGGCACCAGGTGCTCTCGGCGCTGCAGGCCGCGCACGCGGCGGGGATCGTGCACAGGGATGTGAAGCCGGGCAACATCATGGTGGGCGCCAACGGCAGGGTGAAGCTCACCGACTTCGGCATCGCGCAGGCCGTCGACGATCCCCGCATCACCACGAGCGGCATGCTGGTCGGCTCGCCCGCCTTCATGGCACCCGAGCGCGTCGAGGGTCACGACGCGCTGCCCGCCTCCGACCTGTGGTCGCTGGGCGTCGCGCTGTTCTTCGCCGTGGAAGGGGTCCTGCCGTTCGAGCGGGCGACCACGGCCGCGACCCTGCACGCGATCATGAACGAGGTGCCCTACCTGACCCACGCGCAGGGTCCGCTGGCCTCGGCGATCATGGGACTGCTCGTGTCCACACCGGACGGCAGGATCTCCGCGGAACAGGCTCAGGGGCTGCTCGGCATGGCCGCCCAGCAGCAGGCCGCCTCGACGCCGCCGGGAGGCCAGCAGCACACGATGCTCTACGGCGCGCAGCCGCACACGATGGTCGGCGGGCACACGATGCTCGGTGCCCCGCAAGGGAAAGCCCAGCGCCGGCCGATGAAGAGACCGTTGCTCATCGGGGCGGCGCTGGTCGGCGTCGGGCTGCTGGTCGCCGGATTCTTCCTCGGCAAGCCGGTGTGGTCGCCGTCCGTCGACGACGCGATGCTGCCGACCATGACCTTCGGCGCCGGCGGCGACGTACCCGTCGTGGGCGAGCCGTCGAGCACGGACGACCGGTGCCTCAACACGCCGCTGGAGAAGGGGCGTTCCATCGACGAGAGCAACTGGGTCGACTGCGCGGAGGCCCGGCACTACGCCGAGCACTTCTGGGGCTCCAACGCGGTCAGCGTTCCCAACACCTACGACGAGCACGAGACCGCGACCTACCCGGGACTGGAGCGGATGATCGCGTTCGGTGAGGCGCGGTGCGCGACCGCCTTCCACAGCAACAACGTCATGGCGAAGGACAAGGAAAGCCTGCGGTACCAGGCGCTCGTGCCGACGCAGCAGGAGTGGGAGCGGGTGGTCGACGAGGACTCCGTCGACGGCCCTGTCCGTTCGGTCCAGTGCTTCGTGATGAAAGCCGACGGCGGGACTCTCCCCGACCGGCCGGTCGCTCAACTGGTCAGGTGACGCGTTCGCTGGGGGGCCGGCGTCGCGGAGTCGCCGTCGGCCGAGGACTCCGATTCGACGGAGGAACATGCTGTGACTGACGAGCGGACCCACGCCGCGGGCGGCTCTCCCGAAACATCCCGGACGGTGGCGGGCAGATACGCCCTGCTCGCCGAACTCGGCAGGGGCGGCATGGGGGTGGTGTGGCGCGCGGAGGACACCGTCAT
Organism: Saccharomonospora sp. NPDC006951; assembly: GCA_040635515.1. GTDB lineage: Bacteria > Actinomycetota > Actinomycetes > Mycobacteriales > Pseudonocardiaceae > Prauserella_A. The sequence goes on from JBEYHY010000002.1 coordinate 224,291, forward strand.
CGGCCGCCAGGTCGCCATCAAGGAGCTGAGACTCGGCAACGGCCGCGAGGACGTCGCGGTGTTCCAGGAGCGGGTGCTGCGTGAGGTGCGCACGGGCGGGAGATTGAATGATCCCGCCGTGGTCACGGTGTACGACGTGGTGACGGAGGGCGACGCGACCTTCATCGTGATGGAGCTGGTCGAGGCGCCGACGCTGGCCGACCTGATCAACAGGAACGGCCCGATGCCCGCCCAGCAGGCCGCCGGAATCGGCGAGCAGGTCCTTTCCGCACTGCAGACCGCGCACGCCGCCGGGATCGTGCACAGGGATGTGAAGCCGGGCAACATCATGGTGGGCGCCAACGGCAGGGTGAAGCTCACCGACTTCGGCATCGCGCAGGCCATCGACGATCCGAGGCTGACGACGAGCGGCATGATCGTCGGCTCGCCCGCCTTCATGGCACCCGAACGGATCGCGGGGCACGACGCACTTGCCGCCTCCGACCTGTGGTCGCTGGGAATCACCCTGTTCTACGTCGTGGAGGGCTCGCTGCCGTTCGAGCGCTCCACGACGGCCGCGACGCTGCACGCGATCATGAACGAGGTGCCCTACCTGACCAGGGTGCAGGGCCCGCTCGCCTCGGCCATCACGAGCATGCTCATCCCCAGTCCCGAGGCCAGGATCTCGGGTGAGCAGGCCAAGGCGCTGCTCGACATGGCGACGAAAGCGCCCGCGCCACCGCCGCCCGTGCCGGCGACCCAGCCCTACGGCGGGCACCGGCCTCCGCACGGGGGAGGTCCCGCGCAACGGCCCGTCACCGGTCAGTACGGTCCCCCCACCCCGCCGGGCGGCCACGGCCATCCCGGTGCCGCCCATGGCGCCGGCGGCCTGCCGCCGACCAGCAGAGGCCCGGTGCTCTCCGGGCCGAATCCCGCGCCACGCAAGGGCAAGGGCGCGATGGTCGCCACCGTGCTCGGCGTCGTGGCCGCACTCGGTCTCGCGACGGGCGCGTTCTTCTTCGGCAAGTCGATGACGACGGACGAGCAGGGCGCACCCCAGGCGATGCTGCCGACGATGACCTACGGGCAGGGCGGCGACATCCCGGAACTGGATTACCGCGCGACCAGCTACTACTGCCTCAACACGCCGCTGACCGCCAAGCAGCCGGTGGCCGAGACCAACTGGACCGACTGCGGATCGCAGCATCACGTCGAGTTCTTCAACTCGGCCACCGCGCTGGGGGTCGACTCCGAGGACATGGCCGCCGAGGTCGCCGAATATCCGGGGCCCGCGACGCTCACCGCCTTCGCGGAAGCCAACTGCGCCATCGAGTTCGAATCCAACAGCATCCCCGACGATCGCAAACCCGGACTGCGGTACCGGGCGCTCATCCCGACGAAACAGGAATGGGAACGCGAGCCCGATCCGGATCTCGGCGAGAACGCGCAACGCTCCGTCTACTGCGTACTGTCCTCCGCGGACGGCAGCATGATGGTCGGCGCGCTCGACCGCACGCTGCGCTGAGCGCGCAGGCACGTTCCCTGCCGCACCGCAGGAATTCCGGCGGGAGGCCCCCGGCGCGAAGGATCATCCGCGACGTGACCGGATCAGGGTGCCGTCCCTGTTTTTCGGCACCGTCGGCGCACTGAGCAGCGGTGTGAGGAGGTACCGTCAGCACCATGTCGATTGCACCGCCCACCCCGCCGACGGCTGCACCGGGCAGACCGTTCGGCCGCGTGCTCACCGCCATGATCACTCCGTTCGACTCCGACGGAGCCGTGGACCTGAAGCGGGCGCAGGAGCTCGCCGTGCACCTGCTGGAGCTGGGCAACGACGGGCTCGTTCTCAACGGCACGACCGGGGAGAGCCCCACGACGAGCGACGCCGAGAAGGCCGACCTGATCAGGGCGGTCACCGAGGCGGTGGGCGACCGCGCGGCCATCGTCGCGGGCGCGGGCACCTACGACACGGCGCACAGTGTGGAACTGGCAAGGCAGGCGGAGAAGGCGGGCGCGCACGGCCTGCTCGTCGTCACCCCGTACTACTCGCGGCCCACCCAGGCCGGGCTCTACGCGCACTTCACGACCGTCGCCGAGGCCACGGCGCTGCCGGTGATGCTCTACGACATCCCGCCGCGCTCCATGGTTCCCATCGAGGTCGACACTCTGCGCAGGCTCGCGGAGCACCCCCGGATCGTGGCCGTCAAGGACGCCAAGGGCGACCTGCTGGCCGGCAGCGAGGTCATCGCCAACACCCACCTCGCCTACTACTCGGGTGACGACGCGCTGAACCTGCCGTGGCTTTCCGTCGGCGCGGCAGGCGTGGTCAGCGTGATCGGGCACGTCGTGGCGGGGCGCATCCGGGCGATGATCGAGGCCTACGAGGACGGCGACACCTCCACCGCGCGCACCAACCACCGCGGCATGCTCGCCGTCTACCGCGCGTTCTCCAGGGTCGGCGGGGTCGTCTTCGCCAAGACGGCGCTCGGCCTGCGTGGCATGGACGTCGGAGGGCCGAGGCTGCCGATCGTTCCCGCGAGCGACGACCAGGTCCAGGCCATCGCGGCCGACCTGACCCAGGCCGGGGTGCCGCTCGAAGAACACCCGACAAGCGACTGGGCGGGATCCAGGGTGGCGCAGGCAGACTCGGCCGCCGCCTACGTCGCACCGACAACACACACCAGCGTTGGGACAATTCATCGGTGAGTCAGCTCGGCACAGGACCAGGACCCGGCAACGCTCCACCTCCGCCACCCGAAGGCGGCCTCAGAGTCGTCGCACTCGGGGGCATCGGCGAGGTCGGCCGCAACATGACCGTCTTCGAGTACGAGGGTCGGCTGCTCATCGTCGACTGCGGGGTGCTCTTCCCCGAGGACGCCCAGCCGGGGGTCGACCTGATCCTGCCGGACTTCCGGGCCATCGAGAACAGGCTTGACGAGGTCGAGGCCATCGTGCTCACCCACGGGCACGAAGACCACATCGGCGCGGTGCCCTTCCTGCTCAGGATGCGTCCCGACCTGCCGGTCTACGGTTCGCGCTTCACGCTGGCGCTGCTCGCGGCCAAGTGCAAGGAGCACCGGCAGCGGCCGACGCTGGTGGAGGTCAAGGAGAACGAGCGGCGCGGGATCGGCGCGTTCGACCTGGAGTTCTTCGCCGTCAACCACTCCATCCCCGACGCGCTCGCCGTGGCCATCAGGACCCCGGCCGGGCTCGTGCTGCACACCGGTGACATCAAGCTCGACCAGTTGCCGCTCGACGGAAGGCTCACCGACCTCGCCGGGTTCTCCCGCCTCGGCGACGAGGGCGTCGACCTGCTGTGCGTCGACTCCACCAATGCCGAGGTACCGGGGTTCGTCACGCCGGAGCGCGAGATCGGCCCCGTGCTCGACGACGTGATCGCCACCGTGAGCCAGCGCGTCATCGTTGCCTGCTTCGCCAGCCACGTGCATCGGGTCCAGCAGGTGCTCGACGCCGCCGTGAAGCACGGCAAGCGGGTGGCTTTCGTCGGCAGGTCGATGGTCCGCAACATGAACATCGCCGCCGAACTGGGCCTGCTCACCATCCCCGAGGGGCTGCTGATCGACCTCGACGAGGCGGTCAACCTCCCCGAGTCGAAGGTGCTGTTCGTGTCGACCGGTTCGCAGGGCGAGCCGCTGTCGGCGCTGTCTCGCATGGCGCGCGGCGAGCACCGGCAGATCTCCATCAAGGCCGGTGACACCGTCGTGCTCGCCAGCTCGCTCATCCCCGGCAACGAGAACGCCGTGTTCGGGGTCATCAACGGCCTCGTGCGGCTCGGTGCCGACGTCGTCCACCAGGGCAACGCCAAGGTGCACGTGTCAGGGCACGCCTCAGCGGGTGAACTGCTCTTCCTCTACAACGCCATCCGGCCGAGCAACGTCATGCCGGTACACGGTGAGTGGCGCCATCTGCGGGCCAACGCCGAACTCGCCGTGCGCACCGGTGTCGCGGAGGAGAACGTCGTGCTCGCCGAGGACGGCGTCGTCGTCGACCTCGTCGACGGCAAGGCGACCGCGACAGGGAGGGTTGAGGTCGGCTATGTCTACGTCGACGGGCTGTCCGTCGGCGACGTCGGCGAGTCCACCCTTTCCGACCGGTTGATTCTCGGCGAGGGCGGCTTCATCGCCATCAACGTGGTCGTCGACTCGGCAACGGGAAGGGCGGTGAGCCCGCCGACCGTGTCGGGCAGGGGATTCTCCGACGACCCCAAGGCACTGGACGCCGCGGTGGCACTCGTGGAGATGGAACTGTCGCGCACGGAGGCGGAGGGGATCACCGACACGCACCGGATCGCGCAGGCCGTGCGCAGGGTGGTCGGCCGCTGGGTCGCCGAGACCTACCGGCGCAGGCCGATGATCGTGCCCACGGTCATCCCCGTCTAGCCGCGGCGACCACGAGGGCCAGCATCACGGCGGTGACCTGGCCCAGCAGTGCGCGGCGGGCCTTGCGCTGTTCGGAGCGGGTCGGGCGGTTCATGGCGGGCTCCCCAGTGGTCGGCGGTACGGATGGTGGCTTGCCGGTACTCAGAAGTCTCGTGGCTCGATCCGGTTCCCACCTCCCGCTCGCGGTTGACCTGTCTAGTCCGGCTGGGGGAGTGGCTCGCCCGCGGTGCTCGGCTGTTTTCCCGGCGCGGTGAGCTGCACGACGAGCGCGCCGCCGAGCAACACCACGGCACCGGCGATCTGCACCGGGCTCAGCGCCTCGTTCAGCAGCAGCCAGGCCGCCGCCGTGGCGATCAACGGCTCGCACAGCGCCAGCACGCTGGCCACCGGCGCGGGCAGATGCCGTAAGGCATTGATACCGGCAAGGTAGGCGAAGACCGTCGCGAACAGCGCGACGGCCAGCAGCAGCGTCCACACGGGAGGCCGCCACGGGCCGAACTCGGCTGGCACGGTCAGCAACTCGGCGGGCCAGGTCCACGGCGGGGCGACGACACACACGGCGACGGCGCCGATGAGCATGCCCCACGTGACCATGCTCAGCGGATGCAGTGAACCGACGCCGTGCTCGCCGATGAGGAAGTACGCGGCGGAGCACAGCGCGGCGCCCACTCCGGCAAGCAGGCCGATCGCGTCGAGCCGCAAGCCCTCGTCGACCCTGGCGACCATGGCCAGCCCGGCGAGCGCGAGCACGATGCCGACCCACATCAGCCACGGCAACCGCACCTTGCGCACGAACCGTACCCACAGCGCCACCAGCACCGGCGAGGTGAATTCGAGCAGGATCGCGACCCCGATCGGGATCCTCGCCGCCGCGACGAAATAGCAGAGCTGAACCCCGGCGACACCGAGCAGCCCATAGCCGGCGAGCACCTTCCACTGCGCGCGGCGCACGCGCAGCAGACCGGGTCTGACAAGCGCGACCACCGCCACCAGTACCAGCGCGGCGAGCCCGATCCTGGCGGCGGCGACCTGCACGGGGGACAGGCCCGCGATCATCGCCGGCTTGCCGAGCACCCCCGAACTGCCGAAGAACACCGAGGCCAGCAGGATCAGCGTGATGCCCCTGCCCCGGTGCACGGCAGGCGGGGAGAAGGTCACGCTCACGGCGCGACGGCGTCCGTACGCCGTGCCCCGCGATCCCGGCCGTACCGGCCGCGCCGGTCACTCAGCCCCGTCCCGCCGCTCATCTCACTCCGATCGCGTCACTCCGCCCGCCACCATCGCAATGGCCCTGCGGCCGACTGTATGCCGTGCCACCGACAGTTTCCCGGGCCTCAGGGCCGCCAGGGACTGACGGTGTCGGTCGGCCGCGTCGGATCGTGGAAGCGCGGCCGGTCCGGCTCCGTCGCGCGCAACGGCACGAGCCCCGCCGTGATGGCGCGCATGATCGCGGCGTGTGCCTTGACGGCGTGTCCCGGAGTCGAAGCCGAGAAGGGCGTCAGGTCGACCGGGTCGCCGAAGTGGACCTTGAAGACGGGGCGGCGCAGCGGTGAGGTCAGACCCGACTTCGCGAGCGGCAGCAGGTCCGCGATGCCGTCGACGGTTTCCGTGCCCCAGTACACCGCCTCGTGGGCACCCCACTGGCTGATGGGCACAACGGGGACACCCGAGGCCAGCGCGAGCCTGGCCGCGCCCGTCTTGCCGCGCTCGGGCCACAGTCCGGGATCGTGGCTGATCCGGCCCTCCGGGTACACGATGATCGGCGAGCGCGATTCGCGCAGTGCCTCCACGGCCTGGCCGAACTGGCCGACCGCGGACGCGGAACCGCGATCGATCCGCAGGTGACCGCTCGCCTTGAGGGCGGGGCCGATGACGGGCGCGTCGAGGATCCCTCCCGCGAGCAGGAACCTCGGTGCGATTCCGATCCGCCTGCACGCGGCCATCAGCACGAACGCGTCGAAGACGCCGATGTGATTGGCCGCCATGATCAGCGGCTTGCCGCGCAGCGAGCCCGGCACCGATCCCGACACTCTGAGTTTTCCCGCGAGGCCGACGACGCCCCTGTCGATGGCGAGCAGGGTCCGCCAGATCGCCGGTGTGTGATCGCTCCGGCGTGGGTTTCGTCCGTTCTCGCGGTGCTCCGCCACCATGGGGTGAGGATGTCACGGGTGTCCGATCCGCCGGTGACCGGGCGAAGTGTTCTGATCGAGATCGCCCTGTGGCGCGAGTGGCACATGGGATTGACGTGACGAGGCGGTTACCGTAGAGGGCATGGCGAGCGGCTCGGCGACACAGGGAAAGGGCGCGGCGCGCGGCGGCAAGGGGCCCGCGAGAAGTGCGGGACGATCTCGCCCTGGCGCGCGCGGCTCATCGGGATCCACCGGTGGCTCTCCAGCCCGTTCCGCACGGCCCGCGCGTTCGGCCGCGCGGAAGCCCCCGCCCCGCAAAGCACCGGCACGACGTTCGCCGGGCTCGTCGGGCGGTGCGTTCGCCAGGACGATTCGCGGCGGCTGGAACCTGATCGCCAAGGGCGTCGGTGGCCTCGCCCGCACGGTGGGCCGCACCAGGGAACTGGAACCCGAGCACCGCAGGGACGGGCTCGCGCTGGGACTCATCGCGCTCGCGCTCGTCACCGCCGTCGGGGTGCTGTGGAAGGCGGCGGGACCCATCGGGCTCGGCGTCACCGTCGGTACCCGCAGCTTCTTCGGCGCGGGAGCGGTCGCGCTGCCGCTCGCGATGCTCGTGGCCGCCGTCGGGCTCATGCGCTCCGAGCCGCAACCGCAGAACCGGCCGAGGATCGCCGTCGGCACGATTCTCGTGACCTTCGCGATCCTCGGCCTGCTGCACCTGTTCAGCGGACGGCCGCAGGTACACGACCGGCAGATGTACGCGGGCGGCTGGCTCGGCTGGTTCTCCGGCGACCTGCTCGCTCGCGGCGTCACCATCTGGGTCGCGGTCCCGCTGCTGCTGCTGATTCTGGGATTCGGGGTGCTGGTCTTCACGGGCACGTCGGTGCGCGACATCCCGCGCAGGCTGCGTGAATGGGGCGCCGACCCGGAGGAACTGCGGGAGGCGGAAGAGGAACGCGCGAGAAAGGACCGGCTGGCCGACGAGGTCACCGAGGCCGATCCCTCCTCGGCACGCCTGCGCAAGCCCTCCCGGCGCAGGCAGGCCAGCGCGGCAGGCGCCGACGGCACGCAAGACCCGCAACTCGACCTCGGCCTCGACTCCCCGCCGCAGGCCGCGAAGGTGGACAAGAGCCCGGCCAAGGCCGCCGAGGTGCCCGAACGCAAGCAGCGCAAGCAGGAACCCGCGCTGTCGGTGACCCGCACGGTCGAGGGCGACTACTCGCTGCCCTCGCCGGAACTACTGACTCTCGGCGATGCGCCGAAGTCCCGCAGCAAGGCCAACGACGCCATGATCGAGGCGATCACCGGCGTGCTCGAACAGTTCAATGTGGACGCTCAGGTCACCGGTTTCACCCGCGGTCCCACGGTGACCCGCTACGAGGTCGAGCTCGGTCCCGGAGTCAAGGTCGAGAAGATCACCGCGCTCACCAAGAACATCGCCTACGCGGCCGCCACCGACAACGTGCGGTTGCTCGCCCCCATCCCCGGCAAGTCGGCCGTCGGCATCGAGGTACCCAACTCCGACCGCGAGATGGTGCGGCTCGGCGACGTGCTGCGCTCGCCGAAGGCGGCCAAGGACACGCACCCGATGGTCATCGGCCTCGGCAAGGACATCGAAGGCCACTTCGTCACCGCGAACCTCACCAAGATGCCGCACCTGCTCGTCGCCGGTTCGACCGGATCCGGTAAGTCGAGCTTCGTCAACTCGATGCTGGTGTCGCTGCTGGCGCGCTCGACACCCGACGAGTGCAGGATGATCCTCATCGACCCGAAGATGGTCGAGCTGACGCCCTACGAGGGCATCCCGCACCTGATCACGCCCATCATCACCCAGCCGAAGAAAGCCGCGGCGGCGCTGGCCTGGCTCGTGGAGGAGATGGAACAGCGCTACCAGGACATGCAGGCCAACCGGGTCCGGCACATCGACGACTTCAACAAGAAGGTGCGTTCGGGAGAGATCACCGCGCCGCCAGGCAGCGAGCGGGAGTACCGGCCGTATCCCTACATCATGGCGATCGTCGACGAGCTCGCCGACCTGATGATGACCGCGCCCCGCGACGTCGAGGACGCGATCGTGCGGATCACGCAGAAGGCCCGTGCCGCCGGAATCCATCTCGTGCTGGCCACCCAGCGGCCTTCCGTGGACGTGGTCACCGGCCTGATCAAGACCAACGTGCCCTCACGGCTCGCCTTCGCCACGTCCTCGCTCACCGACTCCAGGGTCATCCTCGACCAGCCAGGAGCCGAGAAGCTCATCGGTATGGGCGACGCGCTGTACCTGCCGATGGGCGCGGGAAAGCCGGTGCGCATCCAGGGCGCGTTCGTGAGCGACGAGGAGATTGCCTCGATCGTCGACTTCACCAAGGAACAGGCCGAACCGGACTACACCGACGGGGTCACCGCGGCCAAGGCCGCCGAGCAGAAGGAGATCGACCCCGACATCGGCGACGACCTCGACGTGCTGCTCCAGGCCACCGAACTGGTCGTCACCTCGCAGTTCGGCTCGACGTCGATGCTGCAGCGCAAGCTGCGGGTCGGCTTCGCGAAGGCGGGCAGGCTCATGGATCTGCTGGAAACCAGGGGGATCGTCGGGCCATCCGAGGGCTCGAAGGCCCGCGACGTGCTCGTCAAGCCGGAGGACCTGCCCGGCACGCTGGCGCTCATCAGGGGCGGGCCCGCTCCCGACGACGAGCCGGACGACGACTGAGCCCGACTGCCCGACGACGGCCGCCCGACGACTGCCCGACGACGGCCGGGCTGGTTGGCTGCCGGGCTGGTGACGGAGCCGCCGGCCTGGGTGCCCCGCGGGGGACGTGCCCGGGCGCGAACAAGGCCCTGGCTCCGGGCCCGCGCTCCGAGTGCGGATCTCGATGTCCTGAACGCGGATCTCGCGCGCCTGAGTGCGAATCTCGGCGTCCTGAGCGGGGGACTCGCGGATCAGAGCTCCAGCAGCATCCTCGTGTTGCCGAGTGTGTTGGGTTTGACGAACGGCAGGTCCAGGAATTCGGCGACGCCCGTGTCGGCCGAGCGCCGCATTTCCTCGTAGACCTCGCTCGGCACCGGGGTTCCCTGGATCTCGCGGAAGCCGTGCCTGCCGAAGAACTCGGTTTCGAAGGTGAGCACGAAGATGCGCGGCAGCCCCAGTTCCCGCGCAAGCTCGATGAGGGACTTCACCAGCAGGTGCCCGACGCCCCTCCCTCGCACGGAGTACTCGACGGCGACCGTGCGGATCTCGGCGAGGTCCTCCCACAGCACGTGCAGCGCACCGCAGCCGACGATGCGGCCGTCCAGTTCGGCGACCCAGAACTCCTGCATGTCCTCGTAGAGCGTCACCAGGTTCTTCTCGAGCAGCACCTTGCCCGCATCGGAGTCGACCAGTGCTTTGATCTTGCGAACGTCCGCGATGCGAGCGCGGCGGATGAGCGGTGACTCCACGGTACCGACGCTAGCGGGCGGCCTGTCCGCCGTTGCTCACGGCCCGTCGTTACCCTGGTCGGGTGGCTGCCGCTGAATCCTCACCAGGCCGAAGAGTGTCGTTGCTGACCCTCGGCTGCGCTCGCAACGAGGTCGACTCCGAGGAACTCGCTGGCAGGCTCGCCGCGGGTGGCTGGGAACTGACCGACGACGCGGCGGGAAGCGATGTCGTCGTGGTCAACACCTGCGGCTTCGTCGAATCGGCGAAGAAGGACTCCGTCGACACCCTGCTCGCCGCCTCCGACACCGGGGCCAAGGTCGTCGCCGTCGGGTGCATGGCCGAGCGATACGGCAACGAGCTGGCCGACAGCCTCCCCGAGGCCGACGCCGTACTCGGCTTCGATCACTACCCCCAGCTCGCCGAGCGGCTCGACGACATCGCGGCGGGCAAGGCCATCGCCGCGCACACACCCGCCGACCGGCGCACTCTGCTCCCGATCTCGCCGGTACAGCGACCGGCCGCGGCCGAGCACGTCACCGTTCCCGGGCACGCGGGCTGGGGCCCCCGCGTGCTGCGGGCGAGGCTCGACGACGCCCCGTTCGCCGCGCTCAAGATCGCCTCCGGCTGCGACCGCAGGTGCTCGTTCTGTGCCATCCCCTCGTTCCGGGGTTCGTTCGTGTCCCGTCATCCCGACGAGATCGTCGCCGAAGCGCGGTGGCTGGCCACTCAGGGCGTGCGCGAGCTGTTCCTGGTGAGCGAGAACTCGACCTCCTACGGTAAGGACCTCGGCAGGGAACTCGGCGGCACGAGGGCGCTGGAGGCGCTGCTGCCGAGGCTCGCGGGCATCGAAGGCATCGATCGTGTCCGCGTGTCCTACCTGCAGCCCGCGGAGACCCGGCCGGATCTGGTCAGGGCGATCGCGACGACCGAAGGTGTCGCGGACTACTTCGACCTGTCCTTCCAGCATTCCAGTGAGGCCGTGCTGCGCAGGATGCGCAGGTTCGGGTCGACCGATTCGTTCCTCGCGTTGATCGACCAGATCAGGGAGTACGCGCCCGAGGCGGGTATCCGCACCAACGTGATCGTCGGCTTCCCGGGCGAGACCGAGGCCGACCTCGCCGAACTGGAACGGTTCCTGACCGGCGCCAGGCTCGACGCCGTCGGAGTGTTCGGGTACTCCGACGAGGACGGCACCGAGGCCGAGGGCTACGACGGCAAGCTCGGCGAGGACACGATCGCCGAGCGGGTCGCCAGGATCTCCGCGCTCGTCGAGGAACTCACCACGCAGCGCGCGGAGGACCGGATCGGCCAGTTCGTCGACGTGCTCGTTGAGAGCATCACCGAGTCCGACGAGTCCGAAACGGATGAGGGCGACACCGAGGTGGTCGGCAGGGCCGCGCACCAGGCCCCCGAGGTCGATGGCGAGTGTGTCGTGCTCGGTGCGGGCAGCGCGAAGATCGGCGAGCTGATCCGCTGTGTCGTGGTCGACAGCGCGGGCGTCGATCTCGTGGTGCGCCCCGCCGAGCCGGTAGCGGACCCCGCGCCGTGAGTGCGGAGGCGGGCGGCACCGACAGGGAGACCGAGGTGCCCGTTCCCTCGCCGGTGCGTGCCGTGCCGACGTTCAACGTGGCGAACGTGCTGACGCTGTCCCGGTTCGTGCTGGTCCCGCTGTTCGTCATCGCCCTGTTCCAGGGGGACGGCACGGACCCGGTGTGGCGCTACGTCGCGACGGCCGTGTTCGCGGTCGCGGCGCTCACCGACCGGATCGACGGCTGGGTCGCCCGCAAGTACGGCCTGATCACCGATTTCGGCAAGATCGCCGATCCGATCGCGGACAAGGCACTGATCGGTGCGGCTCTCGTCGGACTGAGCGTGCTCGGCGAGCTGCCGTGGTGGGTCACCATCGTGATCGCGGTGAGGGAACTCGGAGTGACGGTACTGCGGTTCTGGGTCATCCGGCACGGGGTGATCCCCGCGAGCAGGGGCGGCAAGGCCAAGACCCTCGCGCAGATGGTGGCGATCGGCGCGTTCCTGCTGCCGTTGCCGGCGGGACTGGACCCGGTCTGCTGGGTGCTGATGGGCTTCGCGCTCGCGCTGACGGTCGTGACGGGGATCGACTACCTGGTCAAGGCGCTGCGGATGCGGATGAGCGCCCGGAAGGCCGGAGCGTGAGCGGGTGAGCGAACGGGCCAGGAAGGTCATCGAGGACCTGATTCGCAGGGGCGAGACGGTCGCGACGGCGGAGTCGCTCACCGCGGGTCTGGTGTGCGCCGAGCTGACCGGGATCGCGGGGGCCAGCGCCGCGGTAAGGGGCGGGCTCGTCGTGTACGCCACGGATCTGAAGGCCAGCCTCGCCGGGGTCGACCCCGCGTTGCTCGCCGAGCACGGAGCGGTACACCCGGAGGTCGCCGCACAGCTCGCCGAGGGAGCGAGAGTGCGTTGCGTGGCCGATTGGGGACTGGGGCTCACCGGGGTCGCCGGTCCCGATCCGCAGGACGGGGTCACGCCGGGGACCGTCTATGTCGCGCTTTCGGGTGAGCACGTCAGCGAGGTGCGTACGCTGCGGATTCAGGGTGATCGTGGGGAGGTGCGGGCGGCATCGGTGCTGGCCGCGCTGGAAACGCTCGGGGAACAATTGACCTGATTCCCGCGTTCGCCCTTGGCGGACGTACGTGTCAACCACTGCGTACTGTCGCCCGGTCTCGGTAACGTGGGGTGTAGCTGAAGGGAGGCGCGTGATGACCGTGCTGTTGCGCGAGGCGATCGGTGATCGGCTCAGGCATGCCCGCACCACCAAGCGTCGTACGCTGCGCGACATTTCCCGCGCCGCCAAAGTCAGCCTTGGGTACCTCTCCGAGGTCGAGCGGGGCCAGAAAGAGGCTTCGAGCGAGCTGCTGGCCTCGATCTGCGACGCACTCGACCTGCCCCTCGGCGAGCTGCTGCACAACGTGGCCGCTGACGTGTCGGCCCTTGGCGAGATGGAACGCGCCTCGGTCGAGCCGCAGGCCGAACACGCACAGGCCGACCGCGCCGAAGGAAGGGCCGGTGCGGACGGCGGCGAGTTCGAGGGCGGAAGGCTCGTGTCGGGAGTCAGCGGAAACGACCTGGCGGACCTCCGGCTCTCGCCCGCGCTCCGCACGACCATCAGCGCACCGAAGTCAAAGGCTGTGCTCGCCGCGTAAGCTTGCTCAGGGGTGCTGGTCGGGCCCATCTCAGGGCCATCCCTGAATTCCCCCGGGGTCGCCTGGAACGGCGGCCGTTGACCTGACACGATGGAACCCAACACCGGGGGTCGCGCGTTGCCAGCACATCGGCGGACGGTGACGACACCGGATCAACAGCCCGTGGGACGTGAGAAGGCAGGCGGAGGAGATGGCCAACCCTTTCGTGAAGTTCTGGAAGTACCTCATGGCGGCGTTCTCGTCGAAGGTTGACGAGTACGCCGACCCGAAGGTGCAGATCCAGCAGGCCATCGAGGAGGCGCAACGTAATCACCAGGCGCTCTCCCAGCAGGCGGCGTCGGTCATCGGCAACCAGCGTCAGCTGGAGATGAAGCTCAACCGGCAGCTCGGCGAGGTCGAGAAGCTGCAGTCCTCGACGAGGCAGGCCCTCGTGCTGGCCGACGAGGCCCGGTCGAAGGGGGACGAGAAGAAGGCGCAGGAGTTCGAGACCGCCGCCGAGGGGTTCGCCGCGCAGCTCGTCACCGCCGAGCAGAGCATCGAGGACCTCAAGACGCTGCACGACCAGTCGCTGCAGGCCGCCGCGCAGGCCAAGCAGGCGGTGGAGCGCAACGCGAGCATGCTGCAGCAGAAGCTGGCCGAGCGCACCAAGCTGCTCTCGCAGCTGGAGCAGGCCAAGATGCAGGAGCAGGTCTCCGCCTCGCTCACGCAGATGACCGAACTCGCCGCACCGGGCAACACGCCTTCGCTCGACGAGGTCAGGGACAAGATCGAGAAGCGCTACACGACGGCGCTGGGCTCGGCCGAGCTGGCTCAGAACTCGGTCCAGGGCCGCATGATGGAGGTCCAGCACTCCACGACGCAGCTGGCCGGGCACAACCGGCTCGAGCAGATCAGGGCTTCGATGAAGGGTGAGTCGGTCGCCCAGGTCACCGAGGGTTCCTCCGCGGGTTCGGCGGCTCCGGCTTCCTCTGGCAACGACGTGCAGAAGGAGATCCAGGCGCGCGTCGAGGCCGAGCGGCAGAAGAACCAGGCCTGAGCGGGTAGCCATGTCGGGTAAGCGTGACTTCGGCGAGTTCGGCGCGAAACTGGAGAAGCACCTCGAACGCTTGCCCGACTACGCCCAGCGCGCGCAGCAGAAGCTGCAGAAGTACATGCCGCCGGCGCAGCGGCAGGACGGCGGAGATCAGCGGGGACAGCAGGAGAGCACGGACCAGGAGAAGACCTCGTGGTCGGATCGCGATGCGTCCAGGCCCGTGCGTCCCGCGCTTCCTGTTGATCTGCCCGTCGTCTCGGACATGCGCGAGAAATGGATGCGGTGGAACGATCCCGCTGCCAAGCTCGCGCGGCAGAAGCGCCGCACGTCGAGGGCGCTGACGCTGTGGGTCGTGCTGGCCCTGCTCAGCGTGTTGTGGGCGGTCGGTGGCTACGCCGGGATCGTCGGGGCGCAGGAAGGCATCGCCGGAGCGTTCGGCGGGATCGCCGCCGCCGTCGTCGCGAGCGCGCTGGGTGTGCGCTCGTTCGTCAGGCTGCGGCAGCTCAATCGCACGGAACTTCCGCGGAGTAGTGAACCGGCCCCGTTGCCGCCCTCGGCGTCGGCGGCCAGAAAACCCATGGAACGGCTCGCCGAGAGCGAGGCCTCACTGGCCGAGCTGCTGCGTCAGCTGGCCACCACCGCCGACGGCGCGCCCTCGGCGGTGCCGGAGGTGTCGGTCGAGGACGCGAAGGCCACCGCGGACGACGCGGCGACGGCGCTGCGCGCACTCGCCGCCCGGATCCAGGCCATCGAGCGGGCCCGCGATTCGGCGCCCGGTGGCGAGCGCAGCGCGCTCGATTCGGCGGTTCGCACCCTGCGCACCCAGCTGGACGACGGCGTCGATGGTTACGGCGGGCTCGTCGCCGCGGCAGGCAAGGCCGTCGCCGCGAGCTCGGGAGGCGTGGCACCGGGCAAGGAAGCACTCACCGACGCCACGGACCGGCTTGCCGGGCTCGCGCTGGCACTGCGCGAACTCTCCTGAGCGGGAGGCAAGGGCGGAACCCGGCCCCCTGCTGCGGCTACGGCCTCAGCGGCGGGGAAATGCGCAGGTAGCGGCGCAGCGCCGGGCCCGTCGGCACTCGCGCGGTATCGGGATTCTCCGGTACGAAAAACCGGCCGGGTTGGGGAATCCCCGTCAGGGGTATCCCACACCGCCGAGGCTGCCCCGGTGAAACCCTCCGGCGGGGCGTGGCGCACGGAGCGCCAGGCTGGGGGGTTTCCGTTGGCGGCGGCGGGGTGCCCGCGCGGGCGCGGTGGTGTTCCCGGCATCGTCGCGTCCACCGCCCCGGCGACGTCATCGCGTACGCCGTCATCGCGTGCCAGCGGCTGCCACCGGCGGAAAGGACAGCGGCGTGAACCGATTCCTGCTCGACGACGAACCCCTTCCCGTTCCGCCGGTCAGCTCGTATCAGCGCGCGATCGCCGCCTACGACCTCGCGGCCCGTTCCGCCGATCCGGGGCCCTGCTCGGCCACCTTCCGGTCCCGTGAGGACGTTCTCGTCGAAGCGAAGGCGGTGGACGAGCGGGTCAGAACAGGCGAGGACCTCCCGCTGGCCGGGTTGCTGGTTGCCGTCCAGGACAACGCCACCGCGGTGCGGCGCCTCGGCAAGGCCGGTGCGGTGATCTTCGCGACCGCGGGGGAGTCGCTGCCCGACGGCGCGGGAACTCAGGACCGGCCCGCGATCCTCGATCTGGTCGACGCCGTGACCAGCGGCCGCCTCCCGACCGGCTACCGCGATGTCGCCGGGCTCAGCCCGACAAGGGGTCTCGTGCCCGGCCTCGGTCCGGTGGCCGTGCTCGCCAGGGATGTCGGCATCGCCCAGCGGGCACTGGCCGCGCTGACCGGTCCCGACGACACGGACCCCTCGTGCCGTTCCTGGCCCGCCGCCGTGCGGTTCTCGGCGGGGGAGCATCCCAGGGTCGCCGTTCCCCGCGCCGCGGAGCTGGGCGCGCTCTCCCCGGAATCGAGGGCGGCGCTGGCCGCGACGGCCGACAGCCTGCGCGCGGCGGGCGGCGTGGTGACCGAGATCGAGCTTGCCCGCGGTCTGCCGGCGTGGGCCGCGCGACCGGCGACCCTGCTGCGCGGCCACGACGCGTTGCTGATGCCTGCCGAGGCGGCCGAACCGGCGCTCGCCCGCATCCTCGCCACGTTCGACACGGCCGCAGCGCTGCTGCCGGGCGGTCCCGCCGGGCTCGCCGTGGTGACCAGGGCATTCGACGATCAGATCGGCATCGACCTCGTCGCGATGCTGACCGGTGTGCAAGCCGAGGGCGCCTATCCCGCGAGTGGAGTGGATCTGGTGGCGTTCGGCGGCTTCCTGCGCGGCCAGCCCCGCAATGCCGAGCTGGCCGCCCTTGGCGCCCGGTTCACCGGCTTCGCCGAAACCGCGCCGAGGTACCGGATGGTGGTGCTGCCGGGCAGCCCTCCCGAGGCCGGTGTCGTGAGCGTGGCCGGTGAGGGAGCGAGCCTGCTCGCCGAGCGCTGGCTGCTGTCACCGGCCGGGCTCGGGAGGTTCCTCGCGGGCCTGAGGGCACCCTTGATGCTCGGCGGCGTCGAACTCGCCGAGGGCGAGACCGTCACCGGGCTGCTGTGTGACCCGGTCGCCGCCGAAGAAGGCGAGGACATCAGCGGTTATGGCTGCTGGCGTGCCTACCTGCGTTATCTCAGTACCCGCCGGCCTTCGGCGCTGCCAGCGCCCTGTTGATCCGCCGGACGACCGAGGGACCGTGCAGCGCGAACGCGGTGTAGATCTGGACCAGGCTGGCCCCCGCCGCGAGCATCCGCTCCGCGTCGTCCGGGCAGGAAATGCCACCGACCCCGATGATCGGCAGCTGATCGCCCGCCTCGGCGCGGATGAACCGCACCACGTCGCGGGCGCGCTCGGTGAGCGGCCTGCCGGACAGCCCGCCCTGCTGCTTGCCGACCGACGCCTCCGCCGGGTCGAGTCCCGAGCGCTCCAGCGTCGTGTTGGTGGCGATGATTCCGGCGACTTCCTGCTCGGCGCACACGTCGAGCAGCTCGGCGAGCGCGTCCTCGGTGAGATCGGGAGCGACCTTCACCAGCAGGGGCACCGCCCGGCCGCCGTGCGCTGCCGCCAGATCGAGAGTGGTGCCGCGCAGCTCGGCCAGCAGCTCGCTGAGCGCGCCGCGATCCTGCAGGGTGCGCAGGCCGGGAGTGTTCGGCGAGCTGACGTTGATCGCGACATAGTCGGCGTAGGTGTGCAGCGCGCGCAGAGAAGCCTGATAATCGGCGACCGCGTCCTCGATGGCGGTCACCTTGGACTTGCCGATGCTGATGCCGAGCGGCACCGGTGGCTTGCCGCGCCTGGCCAGCGTGGTGGCCAGTGCCTCGGCGCCGGCGTTGTTGAAGCCCATCCGGTTGATGACGGCCTCGCTGCGAGGCAGTGTGAACAGCCGCGGCGACGGGTTGCCTGGCTGAGCCAGCCGGGTCACCGTGCCCGCCTCGACGAAGCCGAAGCCCAGCGCGGCCCATGCCGCGAGTGCCTTACCGTCCTTGTCCATTCCGGCGGCGAGGCCGACCCGCCCGGGAAAACGGACACCGAACACGGTGACCGGGTCGTCGGCACCGTAGATCCGGTGCAGGGCGGTGAGCGCGGGCCGGACCCCGCTCAGCCTCGCGAGCGCACGCACGGTGCGCTCGTGCACGATCTCGGGGTCGTTCTTGCCCAGCCGGTACAGGGCGGGGCGGGCGATCCTGTCGAAGAGCACGGCGACAATGCTGCCCCATGCCAGATCGGGTAACCGAGGGGTCCCCGGATAGTGAGGAGCCCCTGGCGCGACTCTCGACCGTCGTCAGCCGTTCGAGCCCGGATCGGACCGGCATCCGGGAGCGCCAGGGGCCGGTGACTGCCTGGTATTCACCGACAGACACACGTAACGCAGGTGGCCCGTGTGCTGTCCGTCAGCGGACAGCCACCTCACGAGTCCTATAGCCGTTCAACTTCGGACCACCTCCTCTCTCGTGTGACACAACGCTATGTCAGGACTCCGTTGCCCCGCAACAGCTTTTACCGTGGTCTACCCGACGCTCGCGATCTCGGCCAGTAGCGCTTCCTTGCGGGTATCCTGAAGGAACGAGGCACGCACGGCGTTTCCCGCCAGTGCCACCAATTCGGCCCTGCCGAGCCCGAGGGTTTCGGCGACGGTGAGGTATTCACCGTTGAGCGTCGCCCCGAACATCGGAGGGTCGTCGGTGTTGAGGGTGACCAGTACCCCGTGATCGAGCAGCCGCCGAACCGGGTGTGCCGCAACGGATTCCACCTGCCTCGTGCGCACGTTCGACGTGGGGCACACCTCCAGCGGGATGCGGTGCTCGGCGAGATAGGCCAGCAGTGCCGGATCGGCCGCACTGCTCGTGCCGTGCCCGATGCGTTCCGCGCCGAGGTCGTGGATCGCCGACCACACGGTGGCGGGCCCGCTGGTCTCACCCGCGTGCGGGACGCTGTGCAGCCCCGCTTCCCTCGCCGCCGTGAAGAACGGTTCGAACTGTGCCCTCCCGACGCCGATCTCCGGCCCGCCGAGACCGAAACTCACCAGGCCCTCCGGCCGGTTGCGCAGCGCGAAGACCACGGTTTCCCTGCCGGCCTCGACACCCTTCTCGCCGGGAATGTCGAAGCACCACGCGATGTCGACGCCGTGCTCGGTCGCGGCGGCCTTTCTTCCGCTGGCGAGCCCTTCGAGTAGTGCGTCGCCGGAAAGACCGTCCAGCAGGTGGTTGTAGGGAGTCACCGTGACCTCCGCGTAGCGGCAGCGCTGCGCGGAAAGGTCGGCGGCGAGACCCACCACGAGATCGTGGATGTCCGCGCTCGTGGTGATGAGGCTCTGCACCGCCCAGTAGACGGTGAGGAAATGGTCGAAGTCCTTGAAGGTGAAGAACTCCTGGAGGCCGGTGAGGTCGCTGGGCACGCCGGAGCCGGGGTGCCTGCGGGCCAGCCTGGCGACCGTTTCCGGGCTCGCCGAACCGACGAGATGAACGTGCAGCTCCACTTTGGGCAGTTCGGCGACGAAGTCGGCCATGGCGGGGTTTTCGGGCATGACAAAGCTCCCTGGAAATAAAAAAGCCGAAATGGTGTACCGGTGCTGATTCAGGGAAGGGGTCGCTTCAGGGAGCGAGGTCGGCGCGCTCGGGATCGCTGCCGTACAAGGGAAGTTTGAACGAGGTGAGCCCAGGAGCCCGACGATGCGGCGGGCGCAACGGGTACGGCGGAGAACTCGGCCGCGGCACGGAGTCGTTTTCGTGAATCGCATGCCACGTCGTTCGTGGCGCGCTCACTGGGAAAGACGATTCCGGCACGACCGGGAGCATACCCGCTTTTCCCTTGCCGGCACAGGGCTCGGCTACCGAGGGGGAGCGGGTCCCCGCTGGCATGTAGGGCAGTACCAGGTCGGCCGCACGTGGGTGCTCTCACCCTGGGAACCGACGCGGACGGGTCCTCCGCAGCGGAAACAGCCCGCGCGAGTGCGCTCGTACACCCAGTTGCGCCGTCCCCTGGTGAGCTGTCCCGTCGTGCTCTGTTCGTGCCGCCATGCGTTGGCGAGCAACAGTTTTCTGGCGAGGGCGACCGCCTCGGCCGGATCGATCGTGGCAACGGGCGACCACGGCGTGACCCCGAGCAGGAAACAGATCTCGACCTTGTAGAGGTTGCCGATGCCTGCCATGACGCGCTGATCGAGCAGCGCGAGTCCGAGTTCGCGGGCGGGATCGGCGGCGAGCGCGCCCGCGGCCTTCCGCGCGTGCTCGTCACTCCATTGTGGATCGAGCAGGTCGGGGCCGAGGTGTCCGACGATGCGGGATTCCTTGCCGGTGGGAAGCAACGCGAGATCGTGGACGCGGAACCCGACCACCTCGGTCTCGGCGTTGGCGAGCACGACCCTCGCGTGATGTCCCGGGAGGTTCCAGCGCGCGCCGCGCGCGAACACCCGCCACGCGCCGTCCATCTTCAAGTGCGAGTGCAGGCTCAGCTCACCGGAGAACCGGGTGAACAGGTGCTTGCCTGCCGTGCGAACACCCAGCACCTCGCGGCCGGTGAGGTCGGTCGTGGCCAGCGCGGGATGCCGGAAATCGGAGCGGGTCAGCAGCGTGCCCGCCAGCGCGCGGCTCATCGTCACGCCGGTCAGGAAGACGACGTCGCCTTCCGGCATGATCAGCCGGTCTCCGGCTCGGCGTACTCCCGGAACGCCGGGAACTGCGAGGTGGTTTCGATTTCGCCCTGTTCCGAGCCAGGGGAGAACTCGGTGTTCTCGGCGTGCTGCGTGTTCTCCGGTTCGCCGGACTCGGCGTGATCGAGCCGGTGCCGCCCCGCCCTGCTCGACCGCAGGATCTTCGCGAGCACCATGTTGAAGGTGAGCGCGATTTCCTGTGCGCCGGGTGACTTCCACTCGTGGATCGGCGTGCACGCGCCCTGAGCCTGCTGGATCGCGAGCCGGTCGGGGATCGCGGTCGGCATGACGAGCCTTCCGAACGACTCGCGCAGTTCCGCGATCCGGTACTGGTGTTCGTATGAGCGGGCCCGCAGCTTGTTCACCAGCACCCCGGCAGGCCGCAACCGGGGATTCCGCTCGGCGCGAACCGTCTCGATGGCCTCCAGCGCCCGCTCGGCGCCCGCGACCGCGTACATGGTCGGCTCGGTCACCAGCAGCGCGGTGTCGGCCGCCATGAGCGCCGACCGGGTCAGCCTGCCCAGCGAGGGAGGACAGTCCAGGATCGCCAGCTCGTAGGGATCACTCTCCCGCGCGGCCCGAAGCTCGTCGAGAGCCCTCGCCAGATTGTCCATGCGCCTGCTCTCCGGGCCCGGCTCGTTGAGCAGTTCGAGCTCCTCCGAGCCCACGAGCACGTCGAGCGCGTCGGACCAGGCGCTGGGAGCCAGCGCCTCGTTGATCACCGCGAGCCGGGGGGTCTCCAGTACGTCGGCCAGCGTCGACTCGGTCATCGGCGGGTCGAGCGACGCGGTTGCGTTGCCCTGCGGGTCGAGATCGCCGACCAGCGCCCTGACGCCCCTGCGCAACGCTGCTGAGGCGATACCAAGGGCGACGGTCGTCTTGCCGACGCCTCCCTTGAGGCTCAGTACGGCCACGGTGTGCACGACAGCGAGCGTAGCCGTATCCGGAGCGCGGTCGCGCCCGGTCGAGGTGAGAACCCGCGACCGGCCCAACTACGCTTGCCGTCCATGCGAACGGAGACTTCGGCCGGTCACGGGTCGGCGGTGGTGCGCAAGGCGCTGGAAGCCGAGTTGCGTGACGCCCGCGAACGTGGCGCCCAGCAACCGCGAGTGATCGATGTCGGCGGAGGCAGCGGGGTGTGGGCCGTGCCGTTCGCCTCGGCCGGCTGCCTGGTCACGGTGGTCGAGCCCAATCCGGACGCGCTCGCGACACTGGAGCGCAGGGCTGGCGAGGTCGGGGTCTCCGACCGGATCACCGTGATCGCCGACGACTCGGATTCGCTCACCGAGCACGTACCGGCGGGTTCCGCCGACCTCGTGCTGGCGCACGGGCTGCTGGAAGTGGTGGACGACCCGGTGCCGGTCGCCGCGGCGCTCGCCGCGGTGACGACCGCGGGCGGGGCGGTCTCGGTGCTCACCGCCAACCGGAACGCGGCCGTGCTGCACCGCGCGCTGTCGGGAAGGCTCGCCGAGGCGCGCGCACTGCTGACCGGGCCCGGCGGGGCGCTCGGCGAGGCGAGTGACACGGAAACCCTGCTGCGGCGATTCGACACCGGCGGGATCGAGGCGTTGCTGACCGGCGCGGGACTCGACGTCGTCTCGGTGCAGGGCGACGGCGTCGTGTCCGACCTCGTGCACGCGACCGGAGAGGAACCGGCCAGCGTCGTCGCCTCGTGGGAGCAGGACCTCGCGGCGTTCGAGGCGCTGGCCGCGGCCACGCCACCGCTGCGCGACATCGCCAGCAGGCTGCACGCGCTGGCCCGCCGCCCCGGCTGAGCCGGCGCGGGCGCGAGCCGCCGCCGTTGTCGGTGGCCGGTAATAAGCTGGCGCCGATGGGAAGAAACGCGGCGCTGCCCGCCGGATTCGAGCGCTACCTCGCGCGGGGTGGCCACGTCCCCGACGACACCGGGTGCGGCGTACTGCACATCGACATGGACGCGTTCTTCGCCGCCGTCGAGCTGCGCACCCGGCCGGAACTGGTGGAACGGCCGGTGATCGTCGCGGGCGCCGGACCCCGCTCCGTGGTGCTCTCGGCCAACTACCCCGCGCGCAAGTACGGGGTCCGCTCGGCGATGCCCGCCGGTATGGCGAGGAAGCTGTGCCCCCAGGCGGTGTGGCTTCCGCCGACAAGGGGCCTGTACTCGGAGGTTTCCCTCGGGGTCATGACGATCTTCCGTGAGCTGACCCCGCTCGTCGAGCCGCTGAGTCTCGACGAGGCGTTCCTCGACGTCAGCGGCGCGCTGCGCAGGCTTGGCGCGACCCCGGCGGGGATCGGCGAGCACATCAGGCGCCGCGTCGAGGCCGAGCACGGCATCACCTGTTCGGTCGGCGTGGCCTCGGTCAAGTACATCGCCAAGCTGGCTTCCGGCATGGCGAAGCCGGACGGCATGCTGGTCGTCCCCGCCGCCGATGCCCTCGAGTTCCTGCACCCGCTGCCGATCTCGGCGCTGTGGGGCGTCGGCAAGAAGACCGAGGAGAACCTGCGCAAGCTGGGGCTCAACACGATCGCCGACGTCGCGAAAACGCCACTCGACCGGCTGCGCCGCGGCCTCGGCGCCGCACTCGGGGAGCACCTGCACGCGCTGGCGCACGGCCGCGACGAGCGCGCCGTCGTCCCCGAATCGCCCGACAAGTCCATCGGCGCCGAGAACACCTTCGACGTCGACCAGCACGATCGCGCCGTGCTCGATCGCGAGCTGCTGCGGCTGTCGGAGCGGGTGGCGGCGACCCTGCGCGGCAAGGGGCTCAGGGGCCGCACGGTGTCGATCAAGCTGCGGTTCGCCGACTTCCGGACCATCACGCGGGCTCGCACCCTGTTCTCCGCCACCGACGTCGCGAGGGAGATTCACGGTACGGCCGTGTCGCTGCTTACCGACGCCATGGGGACCGCGGCCGGGGAGAGCGCGGTGCGGTTGCTCGGGGTGCGCGTGGAGGGACTGGCCGACGGCGAGTCCGGAGAACAGCTCAGTTTCGCCTCTCCGGAGCCCCGGTGGAGAGATGCCGAGGTCGCGGCGGATGTCGCCAGGTTGAAGTTCGGCTCCGCCGCCGTGCGTCCTGCGTCACTGTTGTCACCCGATGAGGGGTGAGATTCGCCGGGAAAGCCCTGCTCGGCCTGGCCGGTTCGGCGTTTTGTGCAAATCTCTCCGTGCTTGATGCGAGATCGGGTAGTCGTCGGCGCGCCAGGCTCGTATCCTGGTGGGGACGCCCCGATCGGGGGGTCGTTGGGTCCACGACGATGCGCGGTCCGACACCCACCAAGGGGTCGGAGACAACGCTGTGCCGGAGGAGGAAAGATGCCACTCTCCGAGCATGAGCAGCGGCTGCTCGACCAGATCGAGCGCGAGCTCTATGCCGAGGACCCCAAGTTCGCATCGCAGGTACGTGGCACCAAGATGCGCCGCCCAACGCGCCGTCGGCGCATACAGGGTGTTGCCCTGTTCGTTGTGGGCGTCGCGCTACTGGTGCTGGGTGTCGTGGTGCCGTTCAGGGTCGCAGAGATCCCGTTGCTGAGCGTGCTCGGCTTCGTGGTGATGTTCTTCGGAGTCCTGCTCGCCGTCACTGCCATGCGAGCCCGAGGGGAGCCAGCCGAGGAGAAGGAGGCAGGAGGCGCTACCGGGAGTAAACCCGTGCGCCGGAACTCCTTCTCACAACGGATGGAAGAGCGCTTCCGGCAGCGCTTCGACGACCGTTAACGTCACCTCTCGACGTCACAAAAGCAGGGCACCCCGGTGCCCTGCTTTTGTGCTGCCCTGCTGCTTTCCCGGGGACAGCGCGGCCGGGCACGCGTGAAGAAACGGGGCGCCGGTAGTCAAGGCGCCCCGTTCTTGTGTCCGGTTATCAACGGCCCCGTTCGGCGGCCCCGGTTCAGAGGCCCTCTTCAGCGGCCTTTCAGCGGCGGCGGAACAGCGAACGCGGAAGCAGCCTGCTCCGCCACGACTTTGGTGCCGTGCGCTGGAGTCCGTCCCTGAGCCCCGCGAAGGCATCGGCGAACCCGGAGCCCTCCGGCGCCGCGCCGGCGCTCCCGTACCAGGAGCGCTCGACAACGTCGACCACCGTGCGCAGGTCGTTCTTGCCCCGGTCGTCGAGGTGGTGCCGGTGGGCGATCTTCTGCGCGGCGAGCCGGACCGTGTCGCTTTCGGGGATGTGCACGCCCCGGTCCGCGCATTCGTCGAGCAGTTCGTCCCAGGCGGCCGTCGCGGCGGCCGGTCCTCGCGCCGAGATGCTGCGCAGCCGTCTCCTCCGCAGGAACTCCCGCAGGGCGGAGGGAGCGAGCCCCGCGGCGGCGACACCGAGCAACACCAGCGCCACCGCCCAGTGCAACTGCCAGGCGAGCAGCAGCAACGTCAGCAACCACAGGGCGCCCGCGAGCGGCGTCAGCCACCGGGGAGGACCGCTCCCGGCGGCGTCCCGGCGGCGTCCGGCCGCGAACCGTTTGCCCAGTGTCATGGCGACGAGGGTGAGCACAAGCGCGGCCAGTCCGGTGACCAGCGCGCTCCAGCCCGACCACGACGGCGCGTCGGTGAAGCCCTGCCTGGGCGGTACCGGCCCGCCTTCCTGTCCCGCCGCTTGCTCGGTCGGGCTCGGCGCGGCCTGGGAACTCGACGGCGCCGTCGGCGCCGACTCCTCCGGCTGCGATGTCGGCTCGCTCGACGTGTTCTCGTCCTCAAGGTAGGGCGGCACGTAGCCCCTGCCGTCGGAGAGCGGGGTCGGGTCGAAGCTCACCCAGCCCTTGTCGCCGAAGTACACCTCGACCCAGGCGTGTGCGTCCTGCGAGGTGATGGTGCGGTAGTCCGACGTGGGGTAGCCGGTCGTGAAGCCGATGGCGACCCTGGTGGGAACACCCAGCGAGCGCAGCATCACCGCCATCGAGGAGGCGTACTGCTCGCAGAATCCCCGTTTGCCGTTGAGCACGAAGTCGGCGACGGCGTCGGGGTCGGTCGCAGGCGCGGTGCTCGTGTCGTACACGAATCCGTTCTCGGGGCTGAAGTACTGCCAGATGGCCTGTGCCCTGTCGAAGTCGTTGGTCGCGCCTTCGGTGAGGTCACGGGCGAGCTGGGCGACCCTCGGATCGACACCCTCGATGCTGCTGTAGACCTCGGGTACCGGATCGGCCTGTGAGTCGGCGATGCGCAACTCGGCCTTCGAAGGCTCCTCAAGCGAGGTCACCTCGACGTAGGGGGCGGGGCGCTGCCGCCGCTCACGGAAGACGGTGCCGCTCGTGTGGTCGTAGTACCAGCCGTCGGACAGGCCCCGCAGACTGCGCGGCGAGCCGTAGGTCGGCAGCCACAGGTCGTACCAGTTGACCGGCTGGATGCGGATTTCCCTGCTCTCGCCGGACCCGTCGTCGCCGGGCGCCGCGGGAAGCGGGCCGGTCGCGGGAACCCCGGCAGGCATGGGCCCGTCGGCCAGTCCCCAGCCCTCGTTGGGCCGGTAGGTGTCGAGGGTGAAGGCGCGGAGCAGGCGCCGCTCGTCGCCGAGCCCGGTGACCCGGAACAGTTCGACGTCGGCGCCCTGGTCGAGCATGCCGCGCAGGGACGTGAACGGGTTGACGCCGAGACCACCTGGCACGTTCTGCCCATTGTCGGCCGAGCCGGGGAGGCTGCCCTCCGTTCCGATGACGGTGACCGTCGATCCCGCGACGAGGCCGACGACGAGTGCAGCCGACACCACCGCGATCGGGGCCGAGACGGTACCGGGGGACGCGCCGAGCCCGGGGGTACTGCGATTGCGCCAGCGCCGGTGCCGGTGGCTGCCGTCGACGGCGAGCAGCCCCGCGAACGACGCGGCGCCGAGCGCGAAGGTCCACCACGGCAGCAGTTCACCGGCCAGCGCCGAGGGAACCGCGTAGACACACAGCAGCACCAGTCCCGTCGCGGCGGGCGCGGAGGCCCCGACCGCGAGCGCGTCGACGACGACGGCGACGAGCCCGATGGCGATCGTGACGAGACACAGGATGGGCGTCGAGCCCTCCACGGGCGGCAGCCCGGTCCTGATCTCGTCGAACGCGGCGATGAGGACGTCGTTGAGTTCGCTGAACGCGGCGGGGCCCGGGAAGATCGCCAGTATCCCGCTGCGCGTGAAGACGCCGACGACGAGGCACAGCAGTACGAACAGCTGCGCGAGCCCGACGAGCACCACCGGTACGCGCAACGAGCGCAGCGCGACTCCGGTGCACGCGACCAGCACGGTCGCCACGACGATGTAGCCGAGCCACGCCATGCCCTGCACGACGCCGGTGAGCGACGTCGCCGCCGACACGGTGGCGAGCCCGGCGACGGCGGGGGACAGCAGGGTGCCGAAGCCGTTCGAGGAGGGGGCCTCGGCCGGCGGCCGTGGCGCCGGGCTCGGCGGCGCGGCGGGAGGTGCGGGCGGATAGGTTGTCATGCGGGCCCGCCGATCAGCGAGGCGCCGGGAGCCGCCGTGCGGCACAG
This sequence comes from Saccharomonospora sp. NPDC006951, assembly GCA_040635515.1. Taxonomy (GTDB): domain Bacteria; phylum Actinomycetota; class Actinomycetes; order Mycobacteriales; family Pseudonocardiaceae; genus Prauserella_A. The sequence goes on from JBEYHY010000002.1 coordinate 251,039, forward strand.
TTCGGTCCACACCTGGGCAATCGGGCTTGCCTTGCTCGCGATGACGACGCCCCAGCCGGCCGCGCGCAGCAGGGTCGCCGATTCCCTCGTGGTTTCCGAGGAGCCTTCTGCCCCTTCGAGTCCCTCGCTGCCCGCTTCGCCCGGCTGGCTTGCCCATGCCGGGGTGTCGAGCAGCACGGCGAGGCTGCGGGTGCCCCTCGGCCGTGCCTTGGTGAGCTCGTGGACCGATTCCCTGCTGACGGTGCCGAGCACGGCGATGAGTTCCTGTCCCTGGCCGGGGTCGGCCCCCGTGGTGATGTCGCGTTCGTGTGCGGGCTGCAGCGCGGCGAGCGCGTCGAGCACGATGTTGTCGTAGTTCTGACCGCCACCGCCCGGAGTGTCGGCGAGCATCCTGCCGTGCTCGCTGACCAGCCGCACCCGGTGACCGGCCCTGCCGAGGTGGAGGCTGACACTGGCGGCGAATTCCACCGCCCACTCCAGGCTGGCCGCCGGTCCGGTGCCGTGGTGGGCGGCGGCACGGTGATCGAGCAACACCGTCGTGCCGCCTCGCCAGGGCCTTTCCTCGACCCGCACCATGATCTCGTCGCGGCGAGCCGTCGACCGCCAGTGCACTTTGCGCAGGTCGTCGCCCTGCCGGTAGTGCCTGACGATGACGTCGGTCTCGCCCTGCCCCGCGTGCAGCCGGATGCTGCCATCGTCGCCGGAGCCGATTCCCGCCCCGATGGGCAGTCCCCAGAGCCTGGTCACCCTCGGCACGACGACGAGCCGGGAGTTGCCGATGAGTTCCCTTTCGAACTCGCACAACCCGAAGGGATCGGTGACCGTCGCGCGCAGCGGGCCGATGTGCTGGATGCCGCGCATCGCAGGCTGGACCGGGTACCGCAGCGCGACGGACCGATGGTGGGGGAGCCGTTCGATGACGAACCGGGGACGGGAACCCAGTACATAAGGGATGCCGTCCTCCAGCAGCACCTCACCGGCGGGAAGCTTGCCACCGCGCCACAGATCGAGCTGCACCTCGCCGTGCCCTCCGACGGCGACCCGTTCGGGTAGCAGCGTGCGGGACGCGGCGATGCGGACTTTCGACGCGGAGGCGAGCAGCGCGACGAACAATGGAAGCGCGATGACGAAGACCGCGATCCGCAGCAGGTCACGTTCGTTGAGTACCGCGGAGCAGACGGCGGCGGCGACCCCGGCCGCGAGCAGGCAGCGGCCCCTCGTGGTGAGGCCGGAAAGGGACCGCCACACCGCCCAGCGGGAACCCCCTGGCGGCGCGTTGCCCGTGCCGTGGCTTGACCTGGTCATCCTGACCTCAGCGACGTCGAGGCGGGCCGGCGATGGGAGTGCCGCCGCCGATGGGTGCTGTGCGGGTCCACTACCGGCGAGCCTGGCCGTTTCCTCCGTGTGGCACGGGAATGCGGTGCAGCACGGCACGGATGACGTCGGTGGCGGACCTGCGGGCGGCGTGCGCCTCGGTGGTGAGCACGAGGCGGTGAGCCAGTACCGGAACGGCCACCGCGTGCAGGTCGTCCGGAACGACGTACTCCCTGCCCGACAGCGCGGCCTGTGCCCTCGCGGCGCGCACGAGTTGCAGCGTCGCCCTCGGTGAGGCGCCGAGCCGCAGCTCGGGGACCTGGCGGGTCGCCGCGACCAGTTCGACCGCGTACTGCCTGACCTCGGGCGCGATGTGGATGGCGCGGACCGTCTCGATGAGCCGGTGCACCGTCGCCGCGTCGGAGACCGGCCGCAGGTCGGCGATCGGATTGTGCCCGGCGTGCTCGTCGACCATGGCCAGTTCGGCCTTCGGGTCGGGATAGCCGATGGACACTCGCGCGGTGAACCGGTCGCGCTGGGCTTCCGGCAGCGCGTAGGTGCCTTCCATCTCGATGGGGTTCTGGGTGGCGATCACCATGAACGGCTCGTCGAGGTGGTAGGTGGTCGTGTCGACCGTGACCTGCCGCTCCTCCATGCATTCCAGCAGCGCCGACTGGGTTTTCGGCGAGGCCCTGTTGATCTCGTCGCCCACGACGATGTTGGCGAAAACCGGCCCCGGCCTGAACTCGAAGTCGCCGCGCTGCCGGTTGTAGATCGAGACACCCGTGACGTCGCTCGGCAACAGGTCGGGGGTGAACTGGATGCGGCTGACGGTGCAGTCGATGGACCTGGCCAGCGCCTTGGCCAGTGATGTCTTGCCCACCCCCGGGACGTCTTCGACCAGCAGGTGGCCCTCTGCCAGCAGCGTCACCAGCGCGATACGCACGACGTCGGGTTTGCCGACGAGGACGCGTTCGACGTTCGCCGCGATCCTGCGCACCGTGTCGTGCAGCTCGTCCAGTTGAGCGGGCGCTCCTCGCGCCGCACCCTCCTGTGGTGTCCCCGCGGCTCCTTGCGGGGAAGGGTTGTTCTCGGAGGGGTAGGGCACCTGGTCGGTTCCCTGTTCGCCACGCAGCTCGGCGATCGCCGTACTGTCCCGGCCCCCATGGGGAGCCGCCCCCTCCGCCGCTTGTGCTCTCGACGTCACACGACCTCCTGCTGCTGAAGCCCTCGCGCATGCCACGAACGTGTGCGGATCATCCGTGGGCTTGACTGTTCCTCACCCTCGGACAGCCTGCCACGAAGTGTGTCAAACGCGGGCGAGCTGCGGAATACAACCCTGATTCAACGTCGTGACCACCTCCGCCCGCCGGATTCCCCACTTCCCGCCACCGTCCCCACCCGGCCCCACCGGCGTGACCGCCGAGGCGGGGGACAGGTCCGCGGCTCGCGGGGATCTGTCCGGTTCGCGCGGGTTTTCGCCGATGTTTCCTCGGGCGGGGCCGGGTTTCGGCGTACGCGAGGGTGAGGCCGGGGGTGTTCCCGCATCCCCCGTGACGGCGACACCGGCGGTCCTCTGTGGAACCCCCCACCGCACCCCACGCGAGGCGGGCCTCTCTGACCTGCGGTGATGTCGCTCGAACGGGCACGATCGAGCCGTTTCGGCGTTGACTGTGGTGAAAAGTGGGGTACGGTGGTGGCCAGTGGGGCGGAAGGGAGCCTCGTAGCCGATCTCGGGAATCCGCGGCGCGTGGGTTCGGCGTTGGTCGGTAGGGGAGGTGGAGGCCGATGTTCCTCGGCACCCACACCCCGAAGCTGGACGACAAGGGGCGGCTCACGTTGCCCGCGAAGTTCCGGGACGCGCTGGCGGGTGGGCTGATGATCACCAAAGGGCAAGATCACTGCCTTTACGTCTTCCCGCGTGCCGAATTCGAGCAGATGGCCCGCAAGGTGGCCGAGGCGCCGTTCACCAACGAGGCGGTTCGGGCCTACCAGCGGTACTTGTTCGCCGGTACCGACGAGCAACGTCCGGACGGGCAGGGGCGGATCGCGATCGCGTCCGAGTTGCGGCGCTATGCCGGGCTCAACAAGGAATGCGTGGTGATCGGTGCGATCACCAGGCTGGAAATCTGGGATGCCCAGGCGTGGCAGGGCTACCTGGAAGAACACGAGGACAACTACGCGAAAGCGCAGGAGGAGATCCTGCCTGGCGTGTTCTAGCGGCCGGAGGCCGGCACCCGCGCGGTCGGGGGCGCGGGTTCCGCCGACCGCGTGCGGCACACGATGAAAGTCTCGGCGCGGATGCCGTCAGGCTGCGGCCCTGATGCACCTTCCCCGGTATCAGGTCCGCAACCTGACGGCATCCGTCCGGACGGAGACACGGGGCAGGTGAGGCGAAAGGGGGTGCCGGCCGTGAATGACGACGTCGCGCACCTTCCGGTCCTGCTCGATCGTGTGCTGGAGCTGCTCGCGCCCGCACTCGCCGGTGGTGATGCCGTACTGGTCGACGCGACCGTGGGGCTGGGTGGGCACGCCGAGGCGTTACTCGAAGCCAACCCGGCGCTGCGGCTCATCGGTCTCGACAGGGATCCTTCCGCGCTCGCCCGCTCGGGGGAGCGGCTGGCCAGGTTCGGCGACCGGGTGGAGCTGGTACACGCGGTGTACGACCGGATGCCCGCCGTCGTCGCGGATCTCGGTCTGTCGCATGTGGACGGCGTGTTGATGGACCTCGGCGTCTCCTCGATGCAACTCGACAAGGCCGAGCGGGGTTTCGCCTACGCGAGAGACGCACCGCTCGACATGCGCATGGACCCCAGCACCGGGCCGACCGCCGCCGACGTGCTCAACACCTACTCCGTCGCCGACCTCGCGCGGATCCTGCGCGACTACGGCGAGGAACGGTTCGCCGGGCGGATCGCGAAAGCCGTCGTCGCCGCGAGGGCCGGCGCGCCGTTCGATCGCAGCGAACGCCTGGTGGAACTGCTCTACGACACGGTTCCCGCGCCGAGCAGGCGTACGGGGGGACACCCGGCCAAGCGCACTTTCCAGGCGCTGCGCATCGAGGTCAACGCCGAGCTCGACGTACTGCGCACCGCGGTGCCGTCGGCCATCGACCTGTTGCGGGAAGGCGGGCGCATCGTCGTCGAGTCCTACCAATCGCTCGAAGACCGCATCGTCAAGCGCGCGTTCGCGGAGAAGGCGAGTTCCCGAACTCCTGAGGGACTGCCCGTCGAGCTGCCGGGTCACGGCCCCGAACTGAGGCTGCTGACCAGGGGAGCGGAGAAGGCGGGGGAGCGGGAGACCGAGCACAACCCTCGCGCGAGCTCCGTCCGGCTGCGCGCTGCCGAGAAGATCGGAGTGGCTGCCTGATGACCGCACCAGCTCGTTCCCGTACCCGCGCCCAGCAGTCGACCAGGACCCGGCAGCGGGCAAAGCCGAGCGCACCGGAGAAGGCTGAGAAGTTTTTCGACGAGCGGGAGGCCGAATCACCGGCGAGGCGGCGTAGTTCGGCCGCCGAACGCGCCTATGCCAGGCGCGCGCAGCGGGCGAAGGAGGTCCAGCGCGCGAAGACACCCGAGCCGAGCGCCCAGCGCGTGAAACTGCGCTGGCCCCGGTCCCGTGCTTCCTTCGTGCTGTTGCTGATGGCGCTGATGGTGGCGGGTGTCGCCACCACGCTGTGGCTCTCGACGCAGGCGATCGCCGATTCCTACCGGCTCGAACAGCTCCGGCAGGACAACGGCCATCTCGCCGAGCGAGCCGAGCGGTTGCAGCGGGAGGTCTCCACGGCCAAGTCGCCGTACTCGCTGGCCGAACGCGCCAAGCAACTGGGCATGGTGCCGGGTGGTAACCCCGCGCGCATCGTCGTCGGCGCCGACGGCTCGACCAGGGTCGTCGGTGAGCCGGTGGAGGCCACCGCTCCGGCGCCGCCCCCGCAGCGGACGCCGTCCTCGGAAGGCAACGCGGGCAACGGGGAAGACGCCGACAACGCCGACGACGCCGGTCGCGAGGAGCAGCGTCAAGGTGAGCAGGCCGCCAACGAGGAGCGGGGACAGGATCAGTCCCGCGATTCCGAGCAGGAGCCCGCCGACCGCGAGCAGGACGGCCAGGGCGGCGAGTAGCAGGGGACGGCCGAAGGGGAGTACATGCCACGTCAGGCAGGCCCTCGCAAGAGGGCCGAGGTGACCGGCGGAACGGCCCGCCGCACCTACTCGGTCACGGCGCGCAGAGGGGGCGCGCCGTCGGCCACCAGGAACATCAAGGGCAGGTTCGCCGTCGGCCGGATCTTCCTCGTCGTCCTGCTGGTCGCGGCGGGCTTGAAACTGGTGCAGATCCAGGGTTTCGAGGCTGAGGCGCTCTCGGCGAAGGCCGAGCAGCAGCGCACGACGACGATCGACATCCCGGCCCAGCGCGGATCCATTGTGGATCGCAATGGTGCCGAGCTCGCCTTCAGCGTGGAGACCCGGATGCTGTGGGCCAACCTGCGGTTGATGCGCAAGACGTGGGACGACTTCGCCAAGCAGAATCCGGACTCCGGCGAGAACTACACGACGAGGGTCGCCGAGATCGCGGCGTTCATCGCGAAGAAGCTGCCGGGCAAGACGACCGAGAAGGAAATGCTGGAGCGGTTCCACCGCGACGCGAGCTTCACCTACCTCGTCGACGGGGTGGAGCCCTCCATCGCCGACGAGATCAAGAACGAATTCCCCGAGATCGGGTACGAAAAGCGGGCCAAGCGCGAGTACCCCGGCAGTGAGCTGGCGGCCAACATCGTCGGCTTCGCCAACTGGCGTACCGAGGATCCCGACGTGTCCAAGCACAACATCCACGGGCTCATCGGGCTGGAGAACCTGAGGGACAACGACCTCGCGGGAACGCCGGGTCAGCAGATCGTGGACACCGCGCAGGGCAACGACAATGTCGTGATCCCCGGTACCGAGCGGGATCTGCAGGCCGCCATCCCCGGCTCGGACCTGCAGCTCACCATCGACTCCGATCTGCAGTACGACCTGCAGAGCAAGCTCTCGGACTACGTCGCGAAATCGCGGGCGCAGGGCGGCAGCGCGATCGTGCTCGACGCCAAGACCGGCGAGGTGTACGCGCTGGCCAACGACAAAACGTTCAATCCCAACGATTCGACGACCTTCGAACCGGAGCTGACCAACAACACCGCGGTGACCACGCCGTACGAACCCGGTTCGGTCAACAAGATCATCGCCGCGACGGCCGCGATCGACTCCGGTGTGGCGGAACCCGACTCGGTGCGCCAGGTTCCGGGTGCGATCAAGATCGCCGACCACACGGTGCGGGACGCGTGGGAGCACGGTACCCAGCCGTTCACCACGACCGGGATCTTCGCCAAGTCCTCCAACGTCGGCACGCTGATGCTGTCGGAGGAGGTCGGGCCGGACAAGTACATGGACCTGCTCCGCAAGTTCGGGCTCGGCCAGCGCACCGGCATCGGACTTCCTGGGGAGAGCTCGGGCTACGTGCCGCCGCGCAGCCAGTGGTCGGGAACGACCTTCGGCAACCTGCCGATCGGGCAGGGACTCTCCATGACCGTGGTGCAGATGGCGAGCATGTACCAGGCCATCGCCAACGGCGGGGTGCGCGTCGAGCCGCGCATCGTCGACGCGAAGATCACGCCGGAGGGCGAGCGGGTCCCCGAGCCCGCGCCGAAGAGCACCCGGGTGGTGAGCGAGAAGACCGCCGACACCGTCAAGGACATGCTGCGCGCGGTGACCCAGAACGAAGGCGGAAACCAGAACGGAACGGCACCCGCCGCGGCGCTGGAGGGTTACCAGATCTCCGGTAAGACCGGAACGGGTCAGCAGGTCGATCCCGAGACGGGGGCCTACAGCAACAACCTCTACAACATCACGTTCGCGGGCATCCTTCCCGCCGACAACCCCAGGTTCGTCGTGGGCATCCGGCTCGACGCGCCGGACACGACCATCCAGGAGGGCAGTTCGGCGGCGCCGCTGTTCCACGACATCGCCTCGTACCTCGCGCAGCGCTACGAGCTTCCGCTGTCGGACCAGCCGTCGCCTGTGGTCACACTGGTCCAATGAGAAAGCGCCCGTGCCGGGGTTTCCCGGCACGGGCGCTTTCTCGCCGATCAGAGTCCGGCGTTGCGGAAGCGGCGTACCGCGAGCGGCACGAAGATCGCCAGCAGCAGCACCGACCAGCCCGCGGTGGCCAGCACCGGGTTGGCAAGCGGCCATGCCAGGTCACCGGTGGGCACACCGGGGTTGCCGAACAGCTCCCGCAGCGCGATGGTCGCCGAGCTGACCGGGTTCCAGTCCGCGATCGTGCGCAGCACGGCGGGCATTCCCTCGGTGGGCACGAACACGTTGGAGATCATCGTGATGGGGAAGATGAGCGGTCCGATCCTGGCGGCCGTCTCCTCGTTCTTGGCCAGCGCGCCGAGGTAGACACCCACCCACGACACCGCGTACTGCAACAGCAGCAGCAAAGCGAACGCGCCGAGCGTGGCACCGATGCCGTTGTGCGCGCGCCAGCCGAACAGCAACCCGCACGCCGCCATCACGACGAGGCTGCCCGCCGAGACCAGCAGATCCGAGGCCGTCTGTCCGAACGGGACCGCCGAACGAGCCATCGGCATCGAGCGGTACCTGTCCATGACGCCGAGGCCGTTGTCCTTGGCGATCACCGTGAGCGCGCCCATGACCCCGAAGACGGTGCCCATCACGAACAGGCCGGGCATCAGGTATTCCCGGTAGTTGCCGCCGCCGGGGATGGGGATGGCGCTGCCGAAGACGTAGCCGAACAACACCACCGACACCAGCGGGAAGGCGAAGGTCGCCACGATCTGGCCCGGCTGGTGCTTGAGCTTGAGCAGGTTGCGGCTCATGACGGTGAGCCCGTCGGACAGACCCGAGCGGAAGGTGGAGTTCATCGCGGGGGCGGTCATCGCGCGACCTCCTCTTTCTCGCTCTCGTCCTCGGTGGCCGGTTTCCCGGTGAGGGTCAGGAAGACCTCGTCGAGCGTCGGTTTCCTGATGCCGACGTCGACGGCCTTGACTCCCGCCTGGTCGAGCTGGCGCACGATGTCGGGCAGCGCGAGCGATTCCGTTCCCACCGGAACGCTGAGCAGGTTGCGCTCCGCGTCGAGGTCGGGATCGACACCGGAGGAGGCGAGTACCGCCAGCGCCCTCGCCGCCTCGCCGAGGTCGGAGTTGTCGCTGACGACCACGTCGATCCGGCCGCCGATCCTGGCCTTGAGCTCGTCGGGTGTCCCCGCCGCGATGACCTTGCCGGTGTCGATCACGGCGATGTTCTGGGCGAGCTGGTCGGCCTCGTCGAGGTACTGCGTGGTGAGCAGCACCGTGGTGCCGTCGGTGACCAGATCCCGCACGGTGTCCCAGATTTCGTTGCGGCTACGGGGATCCAGTCCCGTCGTCGGCTCGTCGAGGAACAGCACGGTCGGCGAGATGATGAGGCTGGAGATCAGGTCGAGCCTGCGCCGCATCCCGCCGGAGTAGGTCTTGACCAGCCGGTCGCCCGCGTGCGCGAGCTGGAAGCGTTCGAGCAGTTCGTCCGCCCGCTGCCGGGCCTTCGCGCGGCCGAGGTGGAAGAGCCTGCCGAAGATGCGCAGGTTCTCCCTGCCGGTGAGCTGCTCGTCGAGGGCGGCGTGCTGCCCGGCGAGGCCGATGCGGCGCCGTACGGCGGCCGGATCGCGCACGACGTCGTGCCCGGCCACCACGGCCGTGCCCTCGTCGGGCCTGGTCAGCGTGGAGAACACCCTGACCGCGGTGCTCTTGCCCGCGCCGTTGGGCCCGAGCAGGCCGTAGACCGTGCCTGCCGGAACCGCGAGGTCGAGGCCGTCGAGCGCTTGTGTCTCCCCGAATCTCTTGCGTAATCCCTCGGCGAGGACGATGGCCTCGCCGGTGTGAGTCCCCATGGATACCCCTATGCTGAGTACGATGTACGCGGTTCAAGATAGTCAACCGAGTACGATGTACGCAACTGCTTTTTGTGTGTCTGAAGGAGAACGTTCGGTGACCGGCAAAGGCGAGTCCCGGCTGTCGATCCGGATTCGAGTGTGGCTGCCCTCGGCGCAGCGCGCACGGGGGCCGGCGCCCGCTTACACCAGAGACCAGATCGCGGACGCCGCCATCGACATCGCCGACGAGCAGGGCATCGAGGCCGTCACGATGCGCAAGGTCGCCGCAAGGCTCGGCACCGGGGCGATGAGTCTCTACCGCTATGTCGAGGGCAAGGACGCGCTGTTCGAGCTCATGGGTGACCGGGTACTCGGCAGGGAAGGGTGGGCCCCGCTGACCGGCGACTGGCGTACCGACCTCGCCGACGTCGCGCGAGGCCACCGCGCGATGCTGCGCGAGCACCAGTGGCTGGCGGCGCTGTGGTCGGGCAAACCGACGATGGGGCCGAACATGTTGCGCGGCTTCGAACGTTCGATGTCCATCATGGACGGACTGGGCCTCGGCATCGAGGACATGTTCTACACGATCGGGCTCATCAGCACCTGGGTCAACGGCTACGTCCAGGACGAGGAGGCGACGCGCGCCTACGTCAAGGCCGAGGAGGACGGCAAGGAACTGTACGCCTACTTCCAGGCGCTGATGGACAGCGGCGAGTACCCCTACTTCACGCGCGTGGTGACCGAGGCGCAAGCACCGCACATCGACGAGGACGCCCGGTTCGAAAGGGCGCTGTCGAGGGTGCTCGACCTGATCGGGGCCACCCTGCCCGCCGCGGAGGCGGGCGAATCCGCTGACGCTACTTGACGTAGAGCGAGTCGATCGCGGTCGCGTGGTTCTTGCTCACGACGTTGCGCTTGAGCTTGAGGCTGGGCGTGATTTCCCCGCCGGCCTCGGTGAAGTCGTTCGGCAAAATGGTGAACCGCTTGATCGACTCGGCCTGCGAGACGTACTTGTTCGCCTCGTCGACCGCGCTCTGCACCGTGGCGCGCAGGTCGGCGTCGTCGACGAGGTCGGCCACCGTCGCGCCCTCCGGCTTGCCGTTCTGGGCCTTCCAGGTCGGGAAGAACTCCTCGTCGATGGTGACGAGCAGGCCGATGAAGGGGCGCTGGTCGCCGACGACCATGGCCTGGCTGATGACGGGGTTGGCCTTGAGCGCGTCTTCGAGGCCGGAGGGGGCGACGTTCTTGCCGCCCGCGGTCACGATGATCTCCTTCTTCCGCCCGGTGATCTTGAGGAAGCCCTCGTCATCGAGTTCACCGAGGTCGCCGGTGTGGAACCAGCCGTCCTCAAGGGACTCCGCGGTCGCCTGCTCGTTGTTCCAGTAGGCGCCGAACACGACACCGCCCTTGAGCAGCACCTCGCCGTCGTCGGCGATGCGTACCGAGGTGCCCGCGACCGGCCTGCCCACGGTGCCGACCTTGAACGCGTCCTGGGTGTTGACGTTGGCGGCGGCCGAGGTCTCGGTCAGCCCGTAGCCCTCGAAGACGGGGACGCCGATGCCGCGGAAGAAGTGCGCGAGCCTGTTGCCGAGCGGAGCCCCGCCGGACACCGCCGCGATGCACCGCCCGCCGAGGGCTGCCCGCAGCTTGGTGTAGACCAGCTTGTCGAAGAGCAGATGCTTGAGCCGGAGCCCGAGGCCGATGTTCCCGCCGTCGGTGGCCTTGCTGTACTCGACGGCCGTTGCCTCGGCCGCGTCGAAGATCTTGCCCTTGCCCTCGGAGTGCGCCTTGAGCTTGGCCCCGTTGTAGACCTTCTCGAACACCCTCGGCACGGCGACGACGAACGTCGGGCGGAACGTGCCGAGGTCGGCCACGAGGTTCTTGATGTCGGGGGTGTGGCCCAGCGTCGCGCGCGAGGTGAACGCGGTGAGCGCGATCGCCCTCGCCAGGATGTGCGCGAGCGGCAGGAACAGCAGCAGCGAGTTGCCCGAACCCATGAGCTGCGGGAAGGCGCCGATGTCCGCGCGCACCTCTTCGAGCAGGTTCCGGTGGGTCAGCACGACGCCCTTCGGCCGTCCCGTCGTGCCCGACGTGTAGACGATGGTGGCGAGGTCGTCGGCCTTCACCGCGCGCCGCCTCGCGTGCAGGCTGTCGTCGGAGACGTCGGCACCGAGCGCGCGCAGCGCCTCGACCGCGGGCTGCTCGCCCTCGATCTGCCACGCGTTGGCCAGCCCGGTGAGCCTGCCCCGTACCTCGCCGAGGGTCGCGGAGTGCTCGGCCGTCTCCACGACGACGGCCTTCGCGTCGGCGTCGGAAAGAATCCAGTGCACCTGCTCGGCCGATGAGGTCTCGTAGATGGGCACGGTCACGGCGCCCGCCGCGAAAATGGCGAAGTCGAACAGGGTCCACTCGTAGCGGGTCTTGGACATCAGGCCGACCCGGTCGCCCTTTTCGATGCCGGCCGCGACGAGTCCCTTGGCGACGGCGAGCACCTCCGCGGCGAACTCACGGGCGGTCACATCGCGCCACGAGCCGTCGATCTGCCTGCGGAAGCTCACGGTGTCGCCGAAACGTTCTGCGTTCGCCCAAACGACGTCCGACGCGTTCTCGTCGTCGGCAACCGGCCGATTTGCGGGGGCGCTGTACTCGCGCACGTGAACCTCCGTGTCCAACAAAGTGTTACTCGCCGGTCAACTTAGCTGGTGAGGGCCCGCTTGACCATGGGCGGGTAATCACGATCCGGTGAGCATGTCATTCTGCACGCTGTGTCCGTCTCCGGCTCTGCCTCGCGTGCGGTGCGCTCACGGCGCCGTGCCCTTTCGTCTCTGCCCTCGTCCTTGTTCGCCGCGTTGACGTCCCGCCTTTCCGGCAGAACACCGAAGCCCGGTCCGGAGGCCTCCGGAGGCCCCTCGGCTCCGCCCGCGCTGGACATCGTCGACGAGACCTTCATCGCCGTGCCGCCGAGCACGGTCGCCGCCGCGTTCGCCGATCCGCGTTCCTGGACGCTGTACTGGCCGGACCTGGTGCTTGAAGTTTACACCGACCGTGGCGACGAAGGACTGCGCTGGACGGTGCGGGGAGCGCTCGTCGGCACGATGGAGATCTGGCTCGAACCCGTTCTCGACGGCACGCTGCTGCACTACTTCCTCAGGGCCAGCCCGCACGGTTCGCCGACGCCGAGGGCGCTGCGCCGTGAGTTCGACCGCAGGGCGCGCGCGGCGAAAGCGATCGCGCTGGAACTCAAGAACGTCCTTGAGGACGGAAGGACCGCGGGCATTCCTCCTCGCCACGGTTCCCTCTAGATGGGTGGATAGGCTGTTCCGGTGCGGGTTCATGTGGTGTCGGATGTGCACGGGAACGCGGAGGCGCTGGCGAGGGCGGGAGACGGGGCCGACGCGTTGATCGTGCTCGGTGATCTCCTCGACTTCGTCGACTACCACGAACACGGCAACGGCATTCTCGGCACGTTGTTCGGCGCCGACAAGGTCGGCACCTTCGCGCGGCTGCGCAGGGAGGGTACGAGGGAGGAGACCGTCGCCTTCTCCCGGTCGCTGTGGGCAAGCCTCGACGATCCGGGCGCCGCCGTCGAGGAAGCCATCAGGCAGCAGTACGCCACCCTTTTCGCCGCGATGACCGCGCCGACCTACGCGACGCCCGGCAACGTGGATTCGCCCGGATTGTGGCCGGAGTACGCGGGCCCCGGGATCCGGTTGCTCGACGGCGAGGTCATCGACATCGGCGGCCTGCGGTTCGGGTTCGTCGGCGGCGGCCTGCTGCCCGACGGGGTGGTGCCTCGCAGGGGCGGCGGCTTCTGGCGGCCCTACCTCCGCGAGCGGGAGGAGTTCGACGCCGCGGCCCGCGCGCTGAGCGGAATCGACGTGCTGTGCAGCCACATCCCGCCGGCGCTTCCCGATCTGACCTACGACGTGGTCGCACGCAGGGCCGAACTGGGCTCGGCGGCGCTCGTCGACGTGATCACGGCCGAGCAGCCGAGATGGTCGGTGTTCGGCCACGTGCACCAGCCGCTGGCCGCGAGGGTGCGAGCCGGTCGCACCGAGTGCCGTAACGTCGGCCACTTCAAGCAGACGGCTCGCCCCTACGTGCTGCGCTGGTGAAGGCAAAGACCGCTACGCTCTAGCCCCATGGCCGAGCAGTCCACGCAATCCATCGAGGTCGACGCAGGGCCAGAGGACATCATGGCCGTCATCGCCGACCTGCCAGCCTACCCGGAGTGGGCCAAGGCCGTCCGAGAGACCGAGGTCCTCGCCGTCGACGAGTCGGGCCGCGCGAAGCAGGTGCGGTTCACTCTCGACTCGGGTCCGGTGAAGGACGTCTACACCCTCGAATACGACTGGGCCTCCGACGGGCTTTCCGTGCGCTGGCACCTGGTGAAGGGGCAGATGCAGAAGGCCCAGAACGGCCAGTATCTGCTGGAGCCGAAGGGGGACCGGACCACCGTGACCTACACCCTGTCGGTCGAATTGGTGCTGCCGATGATCGGTCTCCTCCGCCGCAAGGCCGAGAAGATGATCATGGATACCGCGCTCAAGGAGCTCAAGCGCCGCGTCGAGGGCAAGGACTGAGCCGACGTGCGCGTGCTGCTGTTCACCGGCAAGGGAGGCGTCGGCAAGACGACGCTGGCCGCCGCGACCGCGGCGGGCCTTGCCGGGCGGGGCGGCAAGACACTGGTGGTCTCCACCGATCCCGCGCACTCGCTCGGAGACGCGTTCGGCACCGCGCTCGGCGCCGAACCGGCCGAAGTGGACACTTGCCTGCACGGCGCTCAGATCGACTCCCGCGCGCTCGCCGACGACACCTGGCACAGTCTGCGCGCCCAGTTGCGCTCGGCGCTGGTCAGCACGGCGGGTATCGACACCCTCGCCGCCGAGGAACTCACGGTCCTGCCGGGTGCCGACGAACTACTGGCGCTGACCGAGGTGCGCAGGCTCGCCGACACGGGCGTGTGGGAGAACGTGATCGTCGACTGCGGGCCGACGGCGGAAACGCTGCGGCTGCTGGCGCTTCCCGAGGCCGTCGGTGGTTTCCTTCGCAGGGCCTATGGCCGCAAGAGCCGGTTGTCGAGCGTCGCGAGGTCGGTGGAACGGCTTGCGGCGCACGTGGAATCCCTGCGCGTCATGCTCACCGATCCCCGGATGACCGCGGTGCGGCTGGTACTCACTCCCGAACGCGTCGTCGTCGCGGAGACCCGGCGGACGCTGACCGCGCTCGCGCTGCGCGGCATCAGGGTCGACGGCTTGATCGCCAACCGGCTGATGCCCGCGCCGGGGCTGTGGCGCGGTTCGGCGGCCTCCTGGCTGCGGACCCGCCGCAGTCAGCAGGAGCGGGTGCTCGCCGATCTGGCGGCTTCGGGACTCGCCGAGGGACTGCTCAGTTCCGTCGAGCACAGGGCGGCCGAGCCCGTCGGTCTTCCCGCGCTGCTGGAGATCGCCCGCGAGTTGTACGGCGACCGCAGCCCGATGCTCGGCTCCGCGAGTACGGAAACGGCCCCGCTGCTTCAGGTGTCCGAAGTGGACAACGGGTTCACGCTGCGCGTCGCCGTGCCGCTCGCGCGGGATTCGGCGATCGAACTCGCCAGGGTCGGTGACGATCTGGCGATCACCGTGGACGGGCACCGCAGGCTTGTCGCACTGCCGGAAGCGCTGCGGCACTGCGTGATCGCCGACGCCGAATCCGACTCGCTCGGCCTGCTGCTGCACTTGGAAGGATCTCCATGACCACCTCCGGTGACCACGACGAAGGCGTGCGGCTCGCCGAGGAGATCCGGCTGCTGATCGACATGGTCGTGGAGAGGGCGGGCCCGTGGCTGGACGGGTTGCTCGCCTCGGGACACGGCGGCGCCGAAGCCGGTCACGGCCCGCCGCGGTCTCGCGGTTGCGACTGGTGCCCACTGTGCGCGGTGGTCGCGATCGCGCGAGGGGAGCGCCCCGAACTGGCTGCAAGGCTCGCCGAACAGGCGGCACAGCTCGTCGCGTTGCTCAGGGCGGTGCTCGCCGACAGGTGGGAGCCGCAGGAAGGGGTCCACATGCCGGGGTTCTCGCCTCCGCCCCGGCGGGAACCCGAGCCGGAGGGCGGCCCCGAGGTACAGCGGGTCACCGTCCGCCCCCGGGACAGCTGGGACCGGCACTGAGACCGTAATGGCGATGCTGACGATCGGGATCGACGTCGGGGGCACCAGCGTGCGCGCCGGTGTCGTCGACGAACGGGGCGTGCTGCTCGACTCGGCGAGAGCGGCGACGCCGGGCGACGAGCAGGCGCTCGAAGACGCCATCGCCGGTGTGGTGGAGCGGTTGCGGCGGCGGCACGATGTCGGCGCCGTCGGGCTCGCCGTGGCGGCGTTCGTGCGCCCCGACCGGCGGTCGGTGATGTTCGCGCCACATCTGGCGTGGCGGTCGGCCCCGGTCGCCGACCGGATCTGCTCGCGGGTGGGGCTGCCCGTGACCCTTGAGCACGACGCGAACGCGGCCACCGTCGCCGAACACCGGTTCGGCGCCGCGCGAGGAGCCTCGGTCGTGACGCTGGTGGCGATCGGCACCGGCATCGGAGTGGGACTGCTGCTCGACGGCACGACGTTCCGGGGCGCGCACGGCGTCGCGCCCGAACTCGGTCACCTGTGCGTCGTGCCGGGAGGCAGGGCGTGCCCGTGCGGCAAGCGGGGGTGCTGGGAGCGGTATTGCAGCGGTACCGCGCTGGTTGCCACCACACTGGAACTACTCGCCGCCCATCGCGGCAGGCCGGCTTCGCTGGCGAGGGAGGCCGCGGCCGATCCGGGTTCGATCACGGGGCGGCGCGTCGCGGCGGCCGCGCGCGAAGGCGACTCGGTCGCCGTGCGTGCGGTCGCGGAGCTGGCCAGGTGGCTCGGCGAGGGATTGGCCCTGGTCGCCGACGTCTACGACCCCGAGGTGATCGTGATCGGTGGCGGCGTGTCGGAGTCGGCGCCGCTGTTTCTCGACGAGGCGCGCGAGCACTACGCCGCCGCGGTCACGGGTGCCTCGCACCGGCCGCTCGCGCGTATCCGCACCGCCCAGCTCGGCGACGAGACCGCCATCGTCGGCGCGGCAACCCTGGCGAGGGAGGAACACTCCGCCCCGCGTTGACTAGGCTTGGCTGATGCTGCTCGGTGACGGCGATGGGTTCATCCATTGTGACTGCGGAGAGCGGCACTGGGGTCTGCACGGTGCCGCGGGGTTGTTGCTCAGCGCCGCCGATCGGGGAGTGCTCCTGCAGCACAGGGCGGGCTGGACGCACCACGGGGAGACGTGGGCGCTTCCGGGTGGCGCGGTGCACTCCGACGAGACACCCGCCGCCGCGGCGATCAGGGAGACCTGGGAGGAGACCGCGGTGCCACCGGAGGCGGTCGCGCTGCGCGCCTCCCGCGTGCAGGAACACGGAGCCTGGCGCTACACCACGGTTCTGGCCACGCTGACCACGGACGTGCAACCGCGCAGTGCCAACGCCGAGAGTCTCGCGGTCGACTGGGTCGAGCCCTCCGAGGTCGAGGACTATCCACTGCACCGGGATTTCGCCGCGAGCTGGCCCGCGCTGCGCGACCAGCTCGGCAGGCAGCTCGTACTGATCGTCGACGCGGCCAACGTGGTCGGCTCCCGCCCGGACGGCTGGTGGCGCGACCGTGCCGGTGCCGCGCTCCGGCTGCGCGACCGGCTCTCGCTGCTCGGCGCGGCGGGGATTCCGGCGGGTGAGGCGGGACTGACCGGGCTGGCGGGCTGGCGGTGGTGGCCGAGGGTGCTGCTGGTCGTCGAGGGCAGGGCGCGCGCGACGGCCGCGGTGCCCGGCGTCGAGGTGATCACCGCCGAAGCCGATGGCGACACCGCGATCGTCGAAACGGCGAAGGCCGCGAGGAACGAAAGGCCACGCGATCACGTGGTCGTGGTGACCGCCGACAGGGAACTCAAGGAACGGGTGAGGGCGGCCGGTGCCGTCGTGGCCGGGCCGTCGGCGCTGCTGAGCGCGCTCGACGTACTGGGAACCGCCTGAGGCACCGCGGCGCTATACCTGGGCGCCGTTGGTGGGATCGGCCCCGTCGGGCGGTCCCTGCTTGACCCGCAGCAACAGCAGCGCCAGCCCGGTGGCCAGCGCCAGCAGGCCGAGCGGGGTGCCGATCGTGGTGGTCAGCCCGATGAGCCCCGGCGCGATGAGCAGCAGCAACCCGACCACGAAGAACAGCAGCACGATGAAAGCGCCCTTGCGCGGCTTCGGCAACGGAGGGGGCTCCGGCGGGATGTAGTGCTCGTCGTCGTCCTCGACGGAGCCGGGCGGCGGCCCGCCCAGCATGGTGTCTTCCCAGTTGCCGGTGCTGCCGCGCCAGTTGTCCCCTGCCGTCGCGGTGCCGGGAGGATCGAGGGTGTCCCCGCCGGTGCGCGTGGCAGGCGGTTCCTTGGTGTCGGCCTGTGTGGTGATGCCCTGACCCGGCCTGCCCGAGGCCGCATCCGAGGGATCGGAAAGGTCGGGATCGTCCTGCCTTCCGGATTCTGCGGATTCGATGGAATCCATCGAATCCATGGAATCCGCCGAGTCGACGTCGAAGTCGCCTGCCGTGGTCTCGCCGAAACCTTGCGCACGCAAATCCGCGACGATCTCCTCGAACGTCGCGTCAACGTTTTCCGGACCATCCGAGCCTGACGTTCTGCTCACCGCGCACCAACCTGCCTGACCGAACGCACGAACTCAACACTTCGTTCGAAAATCTCCGGGGCGTCGTTGTCGATTGTCGCCACGTGGAAGCTGTCGCGCAGCAGAACCTCCGTCCGGCTTGCGCTGCCGACGCGGTCCATGATGATGCGCCCGTTGACGGGTTCCACGATGTGGTCAACGACCGAGCGCAGCAACAGCAGCGGCTGCGCCACGGACGGCAGTTCCGCCCTGACGAGGCGCCAGAGAGCCGAAAGGCTGGCCGCGGCGCGTACCGGGGTGCGGTCGTAGGCGATCTCGACGACACCCGGTTTCGCGACGTCGCCCGCGACACCTTTCACCGAAGGGATGACCTTGGACAGCACGGGAAGCAGCTTCGCGTCCTTGCGCAGGGTCGTCACCGAGGGATTGACCAGTACGAGCCCGGAGACGTCCGCGCCGTGCCGCTGCGCGAGCCGCAACGCCAGCGTCCCGCCCATCGAGAGGCCGAACACGAACACCGACTCGCATTCGCTGCGCAGTGCCGCGAACTCCGCGTCGACGCAGTCGTACCAGTCGGTCCAGGTGGTGCGGTTCATTTCCCGCCACGTGGTGCCGTGGCCGGGAAGGCGGGGGCAGCGCACCGTGAACCCCTGGGCGGCGAGATGCTCGCCCCACGGCCGCATGCTCGCCGGTGTTCCGGTGAACCCGTGGCACAGCAGCACTCCGACCTCGGTGGAACCGGAGTGTGTGAACGGCTCAGCGCCGGCGAGCACTGGCATGCCCGATCGTCCTTCCGTCGAGCTGTCGTCGGTCCATCGTCGCACGAGGAAGACCGCCGGTGGCCGGGCGCCCTCGGCCGGGTCCCGGCCCGGCTGTGACATCCGTCGCCGGTCGGCGACCAAGAGAGTGTTGCCTGTTGTGCACCGTGCACGCCCGTTCGTAGGCTGACCTGTCGGCCAGGGGGTCACGGGAGTTCGAGGTCGGAGGAGGGCTTGCCCCGGTGCTGTATCGCCTCATGAAGTACGTGCTGCTCGGTCCGCTGCTGCGGCTGTTGTGGCCTGCCAAGGTCACGGGCAGGGAGAACATCCCCGAAACGGGAGGGGCGATCCTCGCCGGCAATCATCTCGCCGTCGCCGATTCCTTCTTCATGCCGTTGCGCGTACCGCGCAAGGTGACCTTTCCCGCGAAGCAGGAGTACTTCACCGAGAAGGGTCCCAAGGGCCTGCTGAAAAAATGGTTCTTCACCGGGGTCGGGCAGTTCCCGATCGACCGGTCAAGCGGTTCGGCCGCGCAGGCCGCGCTCGACACGGCCATCCGGCTCGTGCGCGGCGGGCATCTGCTCGGGATCTATCCCGAGGGCACCCGTTCTCCGGACGGCAGGTTGTACAAGGGCAAGACCGGGGTCGCCAGGATCGCGCTGGAATCGAGGGCGCCGGTAATCCCCGTGGTGATGGTCGGCACCGACAAGGTCAACCCCATCGGCTCGAAGATGTGGCGGCCGCGCAGGCTGGAGATCAGGTTCGGCCGCCCGCTCGATTTCTCCAGGTACGAGGGCCTCGCGGGCGACCGGTTCGTCGAGCGCTCCATCACCGACGAGATCATGTACGCGCTCATGGAGTTGTCGGGGCAGGAGTACGTCGACATCTACGCCGCGAAGGCCAAGGAGCTGATCGCGGCCGACGAGGCAGGCGTCCGTCCGGCCGTGCCGCTGCAGCCCGACGGCCGGGAGCCGGCCCGGCTCCCGGAGAGCAAGGCGGGCTGAGGCTTCGAGTACCGTGCGGCGGTGCGCTTTTTCTACGACACCGAGTTCATCGAGGACGGCGTGACGATCGACCTTGTGTCGATCGGTGTCGTTGACGCGCGCGGCAGGGAGTTCTACGCGGTCTCGACCGAGTTCGACCCCGCGAAAGCAGGCCCGTGGGTCAGAGACAACGTGCTGGACAAGCTGCCCTCACCCGCGGACAAGGCCTGGCGCAGCAGGGAACGGATCCGCGCCGACCTGCTCGATTTCTTCGGAACGCCCGGCGGCGGCATCGAGCTGTGGGCCTGGTTCGCCGCCTACGACCACGTGGCGCTCGCCCAGCTCTGGGGCCCGATGCCCTCGCTGCCGCGCCAGCTTCCCCGCTTCACCCGTGACCTTCGCCAGCGCTGGGAAGACGTCGGCAAGCCGAGGCTGCCCGCGGCGCCGGCGGACGCGCATGACGCGCTCGCCGACGCGCGGCACAACCTCCAGCGCTGGCAGGTCATCGAGGAAACCCGGAAACGCAGGGGTTTTCCCGCCGCCTGAGCCGGAAGGCGGCGGATTCGCCCGCTACCGCCTCGCCCTGACCCCGGCGGCGAGTTCGCCGAGCAGCTCGGCTGTGCTTTCCCAGCCGAGGCAGGCGTCGGTGATGCTCTGGCCGTAGGTCAGCTCGCTTGCCCTGCCCAGCGTCAGGTCCTGCCTGCCCTCGGTAAGGAAGCTCTCGATCATCACGCCGGTGATGCCCTCGCCGGACCCGATGCGCCGCGCGAGTTCCCGCACCACCTCGCCCTGCCGGACGTGGTCCTTGCCGCTGTTGCCGTGGCTCGCGTCGATGATCACCCGTTCCGGCAGGCCTGCCGCTCGCAGCTTGCCGAGCGTGTCAGCCACCGTCGCGCTGTCGTGGTTGGGCCCGGCCGCACTGCCCCTCAGGATCACGTGACAGTGCGGATTCCCGGCCGTGGTGATGAGTGCCGCGAGGCCGTCGGCGTTGATGCCGGGGAAGACGTGGCCCGCCGCCGCCGCCCTCGTCGCGTCGACGGCCACCTGCACGTCGCCCTCGGTGGAGTTCTTGATCCCCACCGGCATCGACAGCGCGCTGCACAACTGGCGGTGGACCTGGCTGGCCGCCGTCCTCGCGCCGATCGAGCCCCAGCTCACGGTGTCGGCGATGAACTGGGGGGTGATCGGGTCGAGGAACTCGCAGCCGACGGGAAGCCCCAGCGCGGAGATGTCGAGCAGAAGCCGGCGGGCCTCGCGAAGGCCTTTGTTGACGGCGAAGCTCCCGTCGAGGCCGGGGTCGTTGATGAGCCCCTTCCAGCCCAGCGTCGTGCGCGGCTTCTCGAAGTAGACCCGCATCACCACGTGCAGCGCGTCGCCGAGTGGCGCGGTGTGCTCGGCGAGCCGGCGCGCGTAGTCGAGTGCCGCGGCGGGGTCGTGTACCGAGCACGGGCCGACGACGACGAGGAGCCGGTCGTCGCGGCCGTCGAGAATGTCGGCCGTGCTCGTCCTTCCCGCCGCGACGGTCTTCGCGACGGCGGTGGTCATGGGATGTTCCTCGCGCAGCAGGGCAGGCGACAGCAACGGGCTGATGTCGACGGTGCGCTGGTTGTCGAGTTCCCTCACGGGATCGCTGACGTCCGCGATTCCTGCGGTGAGCGTCATCAGGGGGCTTCCTCTCCGCAAGCCGCCCCGGAGTTCCCCGCCGAGCCGGCTTGTCGTCCGGCTCGGGTGGTTGTGGTCAGCGCACGGCGTCGCCGACCGACCCACCGCGGGCCGGCCTGCTAAACCAGAAATAGAAACGCTGCCACGCGAGGTGGCTGGCGTCGGCGCTGGTGAACGAGTTCACGGGAGCCACCCTACAGGCGGTCCGCAACCCGGCAGCTCGTGGTGTCACGTCTCACCGCCGCGACGTGATTCCACAGCGGCCCGACCCGTTGCTGCACCGATCAAGAGGTGCTCGCTACTCTGGTGGCGACGGATGTGACGCAGGACAAACGCGGAGGTTCGATCTGATGCGAGTCGGTGTGCTGACCGGTGGCGGCGACTGCCCCGGACTCAACGCCGTGATCAGGGCGGTCGTGCTCAAGGGCAGCGAGGCGCACGGCTGGGAATTCGTGGGCTTCCGCAACGGCTGGCGGGGTCCGCTTAACGGCGAGAGCAAGCCGCTCGGCAGGGACGACGTCGAGGGAATCCTCACCCGCGGTGGCACGATCCTCGGTTCTTCGAGGACCAACCCGTACAAGGAGGACAACGGGGTCGAGCGCATCAGGGCCGTGCTCGCCGAGCAGGGCGTCGACGCGCTCATCGCGATCGGTGGCGAGGACACCCTCGGTGTCGCCAAGCGGCTCACCGACGACGGCATCAACGTGGTCGGTGTACCCAAGACGATCGACAACGACCTCGCCTCCACGGACTACACGTTCGGTTTCGACACCGCGGTGCAGATCGCCACGGACGCCATCGATCGTCTGCACACGACGGCTGAGTCCCATCACAGGGCGCTCGTCGTCGAGGTGATGGGCAGGCACGCGGGCTGGATCGCGCTGCACTCGGGGCTCGCCGGTGGAGCGAGCGTGATTCTCGTGCCGGAGCGCCCGTTCTCGGTCGACCAGGTCGTGGAGTGGGTGGAGCGCAGGTTCGAGCGCGAGTACGCGCCGATCATCGTCGTCGCCGAGGGTGCCTTGCCGGAAGGCGGCGCCGAGATGCTGCAGAGCGGTGAGAAGGACGCGTTCGGCCACGTGCGGCTCGGTGGTGTCGGTACCTGGCTCGCCGAGGAGATCGCCACTCGCACGGGCAAGGAGTCGCGCGCCGTCGTACTCGGCCACGTGCAGCGCGGAGGAACACCGACGGCCTACGACAGGGTGCTCGCGACCAGGTTCGGCCTGCATGCCGTCGACGCGGTCGCCGACGGCGACTTCGGTGTCATGACCGCGTTGCGCGGAACCGACGTCGTGCGGGTGAAGCTGGCCGAGGCAACGGCGGAACTCAAGACCGTTCCCACCGAGCGCTACGCCGAGGCCGAGGTCTTCTTCGGCTGAGTCTGCCGCCGGCGGGCCCCGCCGGAGATCGGGAAGCCGGGCCGTCGCCGCAACCTGGCTAAGATCAGTTCATGCCAGCGGGGACCAGGGACGCTCTTGTCGAGGCCGCGGCCCGGTTGCTCGACGAGGGCGGTGTCGCGGCGGTGACCTTGCGCGAGGTCGGCCACCGGGCCGGTGTCTCGCACAACGCCCCCTACAAGCACTTCGCGGACAAGAGGGCGTTGCTGGCCGCCATCGCGGCGCGCGAACTCGCGGAGGTGGGTGCCGCGCTGTCCGGCGGCATCCGCGGCGGGCGGCCCGCCGCGGAAAGCCTCAGGGCGGCACTGCACACCTACATCACGTGGGCGCTGCGCCATCCGGCGAGATTCAAGCTGGTGTTCGGCACCTGGGAGGGTGCGGGAACCGCCGAACTCGGTGCCGCGGCGGTCACGACGCAGCAGGTGTTCGCGGAACTCGTCGCATCGGCGCAACGGGAGGGCGGGCTTCCGCACGGCGATCCGGTGCGGCTCGGTTCGCTGCTGAGGGCATTGGTCCACGGCGCGGTGGATCTCACGCTCGCCGGTCACCTCGCGGAGAACGGCAAGGGCGCCGCGCGGCCGGATCAGCTCGTCGACGATCTGCTCGGCTACCTCGCCACCCATGGCGAAGGGTGACGGTCGCGCGGGTAGCGTGATCGCCGTGGGGTTCAGCGGTTTCGGGGAGTACGCGGTCGACTTCTACGACGGGCTCGTCGTCGACAACAGCAGGACCTACTGGGACGCCAACGTCGACACCTACCGCCGTGATGTGCGCGCGCCGATGGAGGCGCTGCTTGCCGAGCTGGAACCGGAGTTCGGCAAGGACTTCGGCTCGGCGAAGGTGTTCCGCCCCTACCGCGACGTGCGCTTCGCCAAGGACAAAACGCCGTACAAGACGCATTGTGGCGGCGTCATCGAGCAGGGGAGGGGCGGCGGCGCCTACTACGTCGAGGTCGGTCCCGACGGTGTCAGGGTCGGCGGTGGTTGTTTTCACCTCGCGAGTGATCAGCTCGCGAGGTTCAGGGAAGCGGTCGCGAGTGACCTCCACGGCCCCGCGCTCGAACGTGTCGTTGCCTCGTTGCGCCGGAAGGGCTGGGAGATCAAGGGAGACCGGCTGAAGACGAAGCCGCGAGGCTTCGCCGAGGACCATCCCCGGCTCGACCTGCTCCGGCATCGGTCGCTGTATGCCGTGCGGACGTGGGAGCCGGACGACGTGCTGCACGAGCGGGCCTGTTTCGACCGGGTCCGCGCGGCGTGGCGGCAGGTCCGCGCCTTCAACGAGTGGGCGAGGGACCACGTCGGCGCCAGCGAGCTGCCGCGCCGCTGACCCCTCACGCACCCCGGTAGCCACGATCGGGTGGCTCTCGATTCCTCGCGCGCGTTCGGTGATCGGCCAGGCGCGGCGCATGCCCCACGGCGCGAGCTTCGTAACCGATCTCGGTATCGGTAAAGACTTGCGTGCGGAGACGTACTACGCTGTGCGAGTGTGAGCCGACGAGCGAAGATCGTATGTACCCTCGGCCCTGCGACGGCGACGGCAGAGAAGGTCCGTTCGCTCGTCGAGGCCGGCATGGATGTGGCGAGGATGAACTTCAGCCACGGCAGTCATGGCGACCACAAGGAGGTCTACGACCTCATCAGGGCCGCTGCGGCTGATACCGGAAAGGCCGTCG
Organism: Saccharomonospora sp. NPDC006951; assembly: GCA_040635515.1. Taxonomy (GTDB): domain Bacteria; phylum Actinomycetota; class Actinomycetes; order Mycobacteriales; family Pseudonocardiaceae; genus Prauserella_A. Next base: position 275,373 of record JBEYHY010000002.1, read on the forward strand.
GTGTTCTCGCCGACCTCCAGGGCCCCAAGATCCGCCTCGGCACGTTCGCCGGTGGTCCCGTCGAATGGCGCGCGGGCGACCGGGTTCGCATCACCGTCGAGGACGTCACCGGCACGCACGATCGCGTGTCCACGACCTACAAGGGGCTGGCGAAGGACGCGAAGCCCGGCGACCGGCTGCTCGTCGACGACGGCAAAGTCGGTCTCGTTGTGGATTCGGTCGAGGGGCCCGACGTGATCTGTGAGGTCACCGAGGGCGGCACGGTCAGCAACAACAAGGGCGTTTCCCTGCCTGGCATGGACGTCTCCGTGCCCGCGCTCTCCGACAAGGACATCGAGGACCTGGAGTTCGCACTCGAACTCGGGGTCGACTTCATCGCACTGTCGTTCGTGCGGTCCCCCGCCGACATCGACCTCGTCCACCAGGTCATGGACCGGGTCGGCAAGGGACGGCTTCCCGTCATCGCGAAGCTGGAGAAGCCCGAGGCGGTCTACAACCTCGAAGCCGTCGTGCTCGCCTTCGACGGGCTGATGGTCGCGAGGGGCGATCTCGGTGTCGAACTGCCGCTGGAGCAGGTTCCGCTGGTACAGAAGCGCGCGATCCAGATCGCGAGGGAGAACGCGAAGCCGGTCATCGTCGCCACTCAGATGCTCGACTCCATGATCAACAACTCCCGGCCGACCCGCGCGGAGGCTTCCGACGTCGCCAACGCGGTGCTCGACGGCGCCGACGCGGTCATGCTCTCCGGCGAGACGAGCGTGGGCAGGTATCCGATCGAGACCGTCGAGACGATGAGCCGCATCGTGCGGGCGGTGGAGGCGGACATGCCGACGGTGCCGCCGCTGAGCCACGTTCCTCGCACGAAGCGGGGCGTCATCTCCTACGCGGCGCGCGACATCGGGGAACGGCTCAACGCCAAGGCGCTCGTGGCCTTCACGCAGTCGGGAGACACGGTGCGCAGGCTCGCCAGGCTGCACACCCGCCTTCCCCTGCTGGCCTTCACGCCGCTGGAGAGTGTCCGCTCGCAACTGGCGATGACGTGGGGCACCACGGCCAGAATCGTGCCGCACGCCGACTCGACGGACCGGATGATCCAGCAGGTGGACCACGCGATGCTGGAGACGGGGCGCTACCAGGCAGGTGACCTCGTCGTCATCGTCGCCGGGTCCCCGCCGGGAACGGTGGGCTCGACCAACCTCATCCGGGTGCACCGGCTCGGTGAGGAGGACCACGCCTGACGGGCGGGCCGGTGATGTGCGGTGTTGAATCTTTCGCATGACTGAGCTGGCAAGGCAGGCGGCGACCGGACTCGACGGCGACGCGGGTCTCGGCGGGCAGGGTGTGCTCGACCGGCTCGTCGCCCTGCTCGATCTGGAGAAGATCGAGGAGAACATCTACCGGGGAGTCAGCCCGCCGCATTCGCCGACGAGGGTCTTCGGTGGCCAGGTCGCGGGGCAGGCGCTGGTCGCCGCGGGAAGGACCGTGCCGGAGGAACGCAAGGTCCACTCGCTGCACGCCTACTTCATCCGCGGCGGCGATCCCCGGGTGCCGATCGTCTACGAGGTTGACCGGATCAGGGACGGGCGCTCGTTCACCACGCGCAGGGTGACCGCGGTGCAGCACGGGAAGGCGATCTTCGCGCTGTCGGCCTCGTTCCAGCTCGACGAGGACGGCGTCGAGCACCAGGAAGCGATGCCGGACGTGCCCGATCCCGAGTCGCTGCCGACGCTGGCCGAACTCACCGAGGGCTACGCGGATCGGCTCGGCGTGCGAACCCAGCCGCGGCCCATCGACATCAGGTATGTCAACGATCCGCCGTGGGTCACGAGGGGCACCGACGAGGCTCCCGCGCGCAATCAGGTCTGGATGCGGGCGGACGGCGTTCTGCCCGGCAATCAGTTGCTGCACGTGTGCGTGCTGACCTATGCCTCGGACATGACTCTGCTGGACTCCGTGCTCGCGAGGCACGGCGTGTACTGGGACCTCGACAAGGTGCTCGGCGCGAGTCTCGACCACGCGTTGTGGTTCCACCGTCCGTTCAAGGCGGACGAATGGTTTCTCTACGACAGCGCGTCGCCGACGGCCTCCGGGGCGCGGGGACTGGCGACCGGGCAGTTCTACTCGCGGGACGGCCGACTGCTGGCGACCGTGGTGCAGGAAGGCCTTGTCCGCGTCATCACGCCGTGAGCCCCGCCGGACCGGGTTCAGCTCGCGAAGTGCAGGTCGGCCCGCGCCCTTCGGTGGTGGTGCGGTCGCGTGACCGGAAGGACCACGGTCGCGTCGGTCGCCGTGTCCGGTGCCGCGTCGAGAGTGAGCTGGGCCGAGAGGTAGGCCCGGCACGGCAGGTGGCCCTTGCGTCTGCCGAACAGCCGGGAACGGCGGCCGTGACACAGCGCACAGTGCCCGGTCGCGTCGACCTCGTGATCGGCAAGCAGCGTACGCAATGCCTCGACCAGCAACCTGCCGTTGTGCTGAGTGAAATCGGCACCGCTGTCCGCACTCGTGAAAGTGCGGCTCAAATCGTCCAATCTGCGGTGCACGCTCGCTTGCAGCGGGTTGACGATAGGATCGCGCCAGGCCACCTGATCTCCAGATATTTCGCGTAGTGGAACTGCTCGACCACGAACAAGCCGGTAGCCTACTCCGGCATCCTGCAAATTGCAGTCCACCGATTGGGCAACATTTGGCACCGCGTCCGAAACCAATGCGATCCGCCGCCGGGAGCGCCCTGGTTAGATGTGCGGGCGGGGGAGCCAGGAATCCGGAGGTGAAGCCATGACACGAGGGCACGGGCCTACCGTCCGGCGCCGCAGGCTCGCTGGCGAGTTACGGCGGCTCCGGGACGCGGCCGAGCTCACCATCGACGAGGTGGGCGAGAAGCTTGAGTGTTCGGCGTCCAAGATCAGCCGGATCGAGACCGGGCATGTCGGCGTCACGCCTCGCGACGCGCGGGATCTGCTTGAGCTCTACGGCGTCAGGGGCGATGAGCAGGAAGCGCTCGTGCAACTCGCCAGAGAGGCGAGGAAGCGCGGCTGGTGGCATGCCTACAACGAGGTGTTCACCGGTACCTTCGTCGGTCTTGAGGCCGACGCCAGTTCGCTGTTCGCCTTCCAGGCCCTGCTCGTGCCAGGGTTGCTGCAGACCAAGGAGTACGCGCACGCGGTGATCAAGGCGATGCGGCCGTCCGCGCCGAATTCCGACATCGCGCGCAGGGTCGCGGCGAGGATGGAACGGCAGCAGTTGCTGGCCGACATCCAGCCACCCGAGTACTGGGCGATCATCGACGAGGCCGTGTTGCACCGCGCCGTCGGAGGCTCGGCCGTGATGGCCGAGCAGATGGCCAAGATGGCGGAGATGGCTCAGCGGCCGCACGTGACCATCCAGGTCGTGCCCTTCGGCGCGGGAGCGCATCCCGGCATGGAGGGCCCGTTCCTCATACTGGGCTTTCCCGAGCAGGCCGATCCGGACGTCGTCTACGTCGACAGCACGAGCAGCGGGCTCTACCTGGAGGACAAGGAAGACGTCCGCAGGTACTCGCTCATGTTCGACCACCTCAGGGCCGCCGCGCTGAAACCGGACGACTCGATCGACGCGATCAAGGAAGCCGTCGTCAGGTTCGAGACCCGCGCGGCGCGCAACGACGAGCCGGAGCGCACCGAATAACCGGCTCTCTTCCGTCTCCGACCGTTTCCGACCGGCCCCTTACCCCCTCAGGCACTGAACCGGCGGGGTAAGGGGCCGTTGCCGTTCCCGTGTGACGCGGACGTCCGATGCGAGGCACCCGCCCTCAGCACGACTGTGGTCCTTACACAGCGGAGCTGAGGAGATGAGCAGGATGGGAACGATGTCGTGGGGCATCGACGCGGTCATGGCCGAGGCCGAATACCGGGTGGAGGAGCTGGGGAAGACGCGAATCCGGACGTCGCCTTCCGCGAGGCGGCGCGGCAGGGCCGGCGTCCCGGCCGTGAACGTCACCGAGATCGCGGGGCGCACCGGGGGTGGCGCGGAATCACCGGCCGCTCGCACGCCCGAGGGGGCGTCGAGGTGGGCGAGCTGAGTCGCGCCCGCGGCTGCGCGCCGAATTGTCGGTCCGGTGAGCGACAATGTATCTCGTGCCTCGTCTAGGTTCCGGAATCCCGATGGTCGGCAGGGCGCGCGAGCTGGACGGCCTGCGCGCGGCGTTCGACGACGCCGGAAGCGGCACCGCGCCGCGCGCCCGCGCGGTGCTGGTGTCGGGCGACGCGGGGGTCGGCAAGACCCGGCTGCTGGCCGAGCTGACCGAGTACGCGAGGTCGCGGGACGCGGTGGTGCTCGCGGGCCGCTGTCTCGACCTTCGTGACGGCGGGCTCCCGTATCTGCCCTTCGCCGAGGCCCTCGCGGCGCTGCTTCGCGGCGTGGAGGGGCAGGACGGCGGAGTCCCGGATTCCGGTGAGGCCGGTATCGCCGGGGTGATCGCCGGCGCGGTGCGGGCGAGGCCCGCGCTCACCAGGTTGCTGCCGAGTGACACGGTTCCGGCCCACGCCGCCGAGCACGGGTACGGCCAGGAGACCGAGAGCGGGCCGAAGCCGAGGCCGCGCGTCGAGCAGGACGTCGGCCAGCTCCAGCTCTACGACGCGGTGCTCGGTGTGCTCACCGACATCGCCGCGCACCGGCCGGTCGTGCTCGTCGTGGAAGACCTGCACTGGGCCGATGGCTCGACCAGGGATCTGCTGTCGTTCCTGCTGTCGCGGTTGCGATCACAGCGGCTGCTCGTGGTGGGCAGCTACCGCGAGGAGGACGTGCACCGGCGGCATCCGCTGCGGGCGCTGCTTGCCGAACTCGTCAGGCTGCCGACGGTGGAGCGCATCGAGGTGCGCCCGATGAGTGACGCGGACACCCGCATGTTCGTGCGAGCGCTGGCGGAGGAACCGCTGGCTCCCTCCGTCGTGACCACCCTCGTGCGCCGCTCCGAGGGAAATCCGTTCTTCGTCGAGGAGTTGCTCGCCTCGGCGGCCTCACACCACGACCTGCCTTCGGGGCTCGCGGATCTGCTGCTGGCCAGACTGGAGCGGCTGGCTCCCGATACCCGCAAGGTGCTGCGTCTCATCGCCGTGGCAAGCGACGGCGTCGCGCACGCCGCGCTCGCCACCGTGTCGGGGCTCGGCGACGTCGAACTGGACGAGGCGCTGCGGGAAGCCGTCCAGCACCACGTCCTCGTCGTCGAGCGTGGGTACTACCAGTTCCGGCACGCGTTGCTGAGCGAGGCCATCTACGGCGATCTGCTTCCCGGCGAGCGCATCCGCATGCATGCCGCCTACGCCGCGCGGCTGCGATCGAAGCCGAGGGGCAAGGGACACGCGGCCAGGCTCGCCTACCACAGCCTGGAGAGCAAGGACTTCGCGGCGGCGTTGCCCGCGCTGGTCAGCGCGGCCGAGGAGGCCGAAGGGCTCGGCGCGCCGGGCAGTGCGCTGCGGCATCTGGAACAGGCGCTGGAGATCTGGGACGTGGTCGGTGAGACCGACCGGCCCGAGGGCTGGAGCGAGCACAAACTGCTCATGGAAGCCTCCTACTTCGCGGGGACCTCGGGGGAACCCGAGCGGGCCATCGCGTTCGCCCGCTCGGCCGTCGACATCCTCGGGCCTGGCGATCCGGCCGATCTCGCCGCGTCGACGTGGCGCAGGCTCGCCGAGGCACTGACCGCGCTGGACGCCACCTTCGACGAGGCCGTGGCCGCGATCGCGCACGCGTGGAGCCTCGTCGCCGAAGCCGAACCCAGCCGAAGGCGCGCGTGGGTGCTGGCGACGAGGGCACAGATCCTGCGCAATCAGGAACTGATGGACGAGGCGTTGTGGAGCGCGCAGACCGCCGTCGCCGACGCGCGCGCCGTCGGCGTTCCCGCCGCCGAGGCCGCCGCGCTGATCACCCTCGGCGCGCTCGCCGACTCGACGGGAAACGCCGAGGAGGCGCGCACCCGGCTGAAGGAGGCGGAGGCCAAGGCGAGGGCGGCGGGCGCGGTCGACGTCGAACTGCGCGCGATCTACTTCCACGCGCTCAGCTACGACGACGCGGCCGAATTGCGGCCCGCGAGGGACCTCTACGACAAGGCCGTCGCGTGGGCGCAGGAAACGGGACTCACCTGGAGCGCGGTCGGTCTGGCGGCGCGGCAGCGGCAGGTGGCGCTGGCCTACATCAGTGGAGACTGGCCCGTCCAGGAGTCCACGGACGAGCCGGGGGCGAGCGTGTCGAGCACGGTCAGCGCGATCATGTCGGCGGCCTGGGTCCATCTCGTCATCGCGCGTGGCCGCTTCGCCGAGGCCGAGGGCCTTGTCAACGCGCTGCGCGGACTGTGGAAGACCGACGCGTGGATCGCCACGGCGGCCAGCAGCGCCGGTGCGGAACTGGCGTTCTGGCAGGGCAACTACCGCGAGGCGGCTCGCAGGTCGGACGAGGGCCTTGGCTGGGTGCGGGACAACTTCGCCGGGCTGGTCGGTATCCGGATCGGCGCGGTGGGCATCGAGGCGTGCGCGGCGTGGGCCTCGGCCGCGCGGCTGCACGGTGACGAGCCCGGGGCGGAGGAGGCCGCCGTGATGGGGGAGCGGCTGCTCGCCCAGGTGCGGGAGTGCGTGGCCGAGGTGAGGCCGAGGGCCGGCGCCCTCGGCCCGGAGGGGCGCGCGTGGCTGCTCAGGGCGGAAAGCGCGGCGACCGGCCTGCGCTCGCGGGCCGATCCCGGCGGCTGGGCGGACACGGTGGCCGCGTTCGGGTACGGAGCCGTGTACGAACAGGCGGTCTCCAGGCTGCACCACGCGGAGGCGCTGCTCGCCGCGGGCGACGCGGCGACGGCGAAGGCCGAACTCGGCGCGGCGCACGAGGTCGCCTCGAAGCTGGCGGCCGCGCCACTGCTGGCCGCGGTGACCGCGCTGGCGCGCAGGGCCAAGATCGAGCTTCCGGGGCTGCGGCAACGCAAAGCCGTCGTCGATCTGCTCACCGAGCGGGAGACCGCTGTGCTGGAACAGGTCGCGCTGGGCCGCACCAACCGGCAGGTCGGCGAGGAACTGTTCATCAGCGAGAAGACGGTCAGTGTGCACCTGTCGCGGGCGATGGCCAAGCTCGGCGCAGGCAGGAGGGCCGAGGCGGTGGCCATCGCCTACGAGCGCGGGCTGCTCAGTGCCGAGCCCGCGCTCTGACCGGATGTCGCGTGGTGGCCGCCGGCTACCGTCCCGGCAGGCGGCGCAGTGCCTTCATGCCCGCGGTCATGGCGCGTGCCCACAGCCGCGGCGGGACACCGCGAACGGGCCGCAGCCGGATACCGCGCTGCACGGCGATCGCCTGCGCCTCGGTGTACTTCAGCAGGCCCTCGGCGCCGTTGCGCCTGCCCACGCCGGATTCCTTCATGCCGCCCATGGGAAGGCCCACGCTGCCGAAGGTCGCGGCGTACCCCTCGTTGACGTTGACCGTGCCCGCCTTGAGCCTGGCAGCGACCTCCCAGCCGTGCTTGCCCGATCCGGCCCACACGCTGGCGTTGAGCCCGAACGGGGTGTCGTTGGCCATCGCAATGGCATCGTCCACATCGGAGTATCCGTAGACGGAAACGACCGGGCCGAAGGTCTCCTCCGCGAACAGTTTCGCCTGTGGGCCGACACCGGTGAGAATCGTCGGCTCGTAGAAGAAGGGGCCGATGTCGGGGCGCGGGCTGCCGCCGGTGACCACGGTCGCGCCCGCGGCCCTCGCATCGTCCACATGCGACGAGACGGTGGCGAGCTGCGCGGCCGAGGTCAGCGATCCCATGCCCGCGCCGTAGTCGAGCGCGCCGCCGAGCCGCAGTGCCTCGGTCTTCGCGGCGAACACCTTGGTGAACTCGTCGCGGATGCTGTCGTGGACGTAGATCCGTTCGACGGAGACACACAGCTGGCCCGCGGAGGAGAAGCAGGCGGTGACCGCGCCTGCCGCTGCCTTGGCGATGTCGGCGCCGGGCAGCACGATCATCGGGTTCTTGCCGCCCAGTTCGAGCGAGAACCCGGTGAGCCGCCCCGCGATCCGCGACGCGAGCCGTTTGCCGGTGGGGGTCGATCCGGTGAAGCCGACGTAGTCGGACTCCTCGATGATGGCGTCGCCGATGTCGGAGCCCCTTCCCAGCACGATCTGCCACGCGTCGAGGGGAAGTCCCGCCTGTTCGGCGAGTTCGTGCAGCCACAGCGCCGACAAGGCGGTCTGGTTGTCCGGTTTCTGCACGACGGCGTTGCCCGCGGCCAGCGCGGGCAGTACGTCCATTGCGGTGAGCGCGAGCGGGTAGTTCCACGGCGAGATGATCCCGACGACGCCCTTGGGGTGGCGGAGTTCGCCCGCCTTCGTCAGCAGCGGGAGAACGCCCGCCGCGCGTTTCGGGGCGAGGATGCGGGCGCTGTGCCTGCCGTAGTAGGCGGCCACGAGTGCGGTCGCGCTGATCTCGTCGAAGGCGTCGAGGCGCGCCTTGCCCGCTTCGAGCTGGACGAGATCCAGTGCCTCGTCCTGATGCCGCAGCACCAGCTCGTGCAGGCGAAGCAGTACCCGCTGGCGTTCGGCGACCGGGGTCGCCGCCCACGAGCGCTGTGCGGCGCGGGCCGTGCCGAACGCGGCCCGGGTTTCGGCGTCGTCGGCCTGCGGCAGCACGGCCGTGGTGAGTCCGGTGAACGGGGCCTTTGTTTCCGCCGGTTCCGCGTTGCGGCCTCCCGCGGCCCTCGCGCACAGAGCGGTCGCGCGAACACGGGCGGGAGCGCCGACTACTCCGCCGATGGTGGCCGGCTGCTGTGCCTTCACGGGAAACGTGCTGGTCATGACCCCTCCGATAGCAGCGTTGTTACCGACGGGTAGAGCATACCGCGAGTATGGCAGCGGCCGCCGCCACCGCGCTTCCGGCAAGCAGTAGCCACAGCCCGGCTCCCGTCGCGTATGCCTGTTCCCACGAACTGCCGCCCGAGAGTGTGTGCACCTTGGCGTTGCTCATCGTTCCGGACACCGACAGTGCGAGCATCCCGGCCGAGGCAACGATTCCGCCCCCGGTTGCGGCGGCTCCGATGCCCGCGGCCCGGCGCGCCCCGCCGTCTCGTGCCCATGCCCGTACGGCCGTGCAGAGCAGCAGCAGGAACGCGCCCGCGACGAACGGGATGCCGAAGTAAGGGGGATGGCTGTCGCCGACGATGTTCGCCAGCGTTTCGGCGTCGGGAACCGGATCGAAGCTCGTCGCCCATGCCGTCGTCTCCTGCAGGACGACGCGTTCGCCGTCCCGCAGGTAGGAGTAGCTCAGGTAGGTCAGGAACGTGCCGCCCGCCAGTGCCGCCGCCGCGACCGCGCCGAGGATCAAGGCGGCGATTCCCATGCGGGAACGGCTCCGTCGCGTATCGGCCGGTAAGGGAGCCCGCGGTGTCCAGGAAAGGGGTGCCTGCGGTTGTGGTGTCATGCCGGATAGGACCACCCGCGTCGATATTTCGTTCCGCAAACGAGCAAATCGCACGGCGGGTGCCGGTCAGGCGAAATGACGGACGACGATCCGCTTCCACTCGGCGAGAAGCTGCTCGCGGCGGTGCGGATCGCCGCCCAATTCGGCGTCGAGCGCGAGGCCTCTGGTGAGGTTGACGGTCAGCCAGTACACGAGTTCGACCTTCTCCCTCGGCAGCCGCCCCGACATGGTCGCGATGTCTTCGAGGGTCGAGCGGCCCAGCGCGCGGTCGACGGGCCGCATCGCGGCTCGCAGTTCCGCGTCGGTGCGCGCCGCGATCCACAGCTCCGTGGCCGCGATCGCGAGTGTGCCGGAATAGGACTCCCACAGCAGGTCGATGGCCGCGGTGATCCTCGCCGTCCCCTCTGGCAACCGGTCCAGATCGGTGGCGCTCTTGTTCTTGAGCTTGCCCGCGAGTTGCTCGACGGCGGCGGCCATCAGCTCCGCCTTGGTGGTGAAGTGGTGCTGGAACGCCCCCTTCGACACACCTGCCCTGGCGCAGATCTCCAGCATCGAGGTGCGGCCGTAGCCCAGTTCGACGAGGCAGTCGATGGTGGCCTCCAGTAACGCCGTCCTCGTCTGCTCGCTGCGCTGGGCCTGCGTGCGGTGCCCTCTGTCCTGGGCGGTCACCCGTTTCCCCTTTACCCGTCGCGGCCGTCGCGCTACATTCCGGGCAGAACTTACATTCCAGATGGAATGTTTTCCAGTCGTCGGTGACGAGGAGGACAGGTCGTGCCGTTGCGGATCCAGCGAAGCTCCTGGATGAACGAGGACCTCGACGATTTCCGGCAGCTCGCGAAAACCTTCTGCCAGAAGGAACTCACGCCGAACCAGGATCGGTGGATCGCGGCGAAGCAGGTCGACCGTGCACTGTGGACGAAGGCGGGTGAGGTCGGCCTGCTCGCGCTGTCGATCCCCGAGGAATACGGCGGAGGCGGCGGAACCTTCGCGCACGAGACGGTTTTGTACGAGGAACAGGCTCGCAGTGGCGACGGCGCGTGGGGCGTTTCCGTGCACAACGGCATCGTCGCTCACTACCTGCTCGCCTACGCCGCGGAGGAGAAGAAGCGCGAATGGCTGCCGAAGCTCGCCAGCGGCGAATACGTCGGCGCCATCGCGATGACCGAACCCGGCACCGGATCGGACCTGCAGGGCATCAAGACCCGCGCCGTGCGGGAAGGCGACGAGTACGTCATCAACGGTGCGAAGACCTTCATCACCAACGGTGCCCACGCCGATCTCGTCGTCGCCGCGGTCAAGACCGATCCCAATGAGGGCGCGAAAGGTGTCTCCCTCGTCGTCGTCGAGACGTCGGCGCCGGGATTCCGCAGGGGCAGGGTGCTCGACAAGGTCGGGCTGCGTGGCCAGGACACCGCCGAGTTGTTCTTCGACGACGTGCGGGTACCGGCCGCGAACCTGCTCGGTACCGAAGAGGGACAGGGCTTCATCCAGCTCATGCAGCAACTGCCCCAGGAGCGGCTGATCATCGCCGTCACCGCGGTGGCCGGAATGGAGGCCGCGATCGAGCAGACCCTGGACTACACCAAGGAGCGCACTGCCTTCGGACGGCCCATCTTTTCCTTCCAGAACACCAAGTTCACTCTCGCCGAGGCCGCGACGGAGGCCGCCGTGGCGCGGGCCTTCCTCGACCAGTGCATCGAACGGCACCTCAAGGGCGAGCTGGACGTGCAGGGTGCGGCGATGGCGAAACTGTGGACGACGGAGCGGGTCAACAAGGTCATCGACGACTGCGTGCAACTGTTCGGCGGCTACGGCTACATGACGGAATACCCGATCGCGAGGGCGTGGGCCGACGTGCGTATCTCGCGCATCTTCGGCGGTACCAGCGAAATCATGAAGGACATCATCTCGCGGACCCTGTGAGTACCGGTCGGCAGCGGGACACATGGAAGGACGGCAATCGATGAAGGAAGGGCCGCTGAGCGGTCTCAAGGTGATCGAGCTTGCCGGGCTCGCCCCGGCGCCGTTCGCCTGCACCGTGCTCGCCGACCTCGGCGCCGACGTCATCAGGGTCGACAGGTCGGTACCGGGGGAGGACGTGCTGGCCCTGCCCTACGACCCGCTGGGCCGGGGCAGGAGAAGTATCGGCGTCAACACCAAGACCGCCGAGGGCGTCGAGGTGGTGCTCGCGCTCGCGGAGAAGGCCGATGTACTCATCGAGGGCTTCCGGCCCGGTGTCGCCGAACGCATCGGCCTCGGGCCGGAGCAGGTGCGTGCGCGCAATCCGAGGCTGATCTACGGCAGGGTGACCGGCTGGGGACAGGACGGGCCGCTCGCGCACACCGCGGGGCACGACATCAACTACCTCGCTCTCTCCGGCGTGCTCGGCACCATCGGCAGGGAGGGGGAGCGGCCCGTGCCGCCGGTGAACTATCTCGGCGACTTCGGCGGGGGCGGGCTTTTTCTCGCCATGGGCGTGCTTTCCGCGTTGTACGAGCGCACCTCGTCGGGCATGGGGCAGGTCGTCGACGCCTCCATGGTCGACGGTGCCGCGCTGCTGAGCACCCAGCTTTTCGGGCTCAAGGCCAGCGGAGCGTGGGAGGGGGAAAGGGGGCAGAACCTGCTCGACGGTGGTGCTCCCTGCTACGACACCTACGCGTGCGCCGACGGCAAGTACGTCGCGGTGGGCGCGCTGGAGATGCGGTTCTGGGCCGCGCTGGTACAGGTTCTCGATCTCGACGCGGCCGAGTTGCCCGTCCACCTCGACCAGCGGGAGTGGCCGAAGCTGCGCGCGATACTGGCCGAGGCGATCGGCAGGTGGAACCGCGACGATCTCGTGGCGCGAGCCGAGGGCACCGATGCCTGCATCACGCCCGTGCTCAGCCCGTGGGAAGCCGCGGAGCATCCGCACAACGCTGCGCGGGGCACCTTCGTCGATGTCGGCGGTGTGCGCCAGCCCGCGCCCGGTCCCAAGTTCGGCCGGACCCCGCCCGCGACACCGGAACCGCCGCGCGAGAAAGGTGCCGACACCGCGGAGGTATTGGCGGAGCTGGGGTTCGACGAGGACCGGATCGCGGCGCTGCGGGCGGGGGGAGCGGTCGGCTGAGCGCCGCCGCCGAGGACCACGGCGCGTGTCGGAGACCCGATCGGGGGGCGGGGTCTCCTAGGGTGGAAACGGATTCACGGCGTACGGGCGGTTACCGCTGCCGCCCGTTCGCGTGATTACCCGTCAGGATGGTCCTGGGTGAGGCATGATGGGCGAGGTACTGGCGGGGAGAGCAACGCGAGCGCCGTGTACCCCAGCGGCATCGCCGAGACGAATCGGATGGAGCTATGTCGCCGGGTCTCAAGAAAATCCTCATCTTCGGCGTCGTCGCGCTCGTGTTGTTCCTGTTGATCAGCCGGCCCAACGAGTCCGCTGACGCCGTTCAGACAGCTCTCGGGTGGTTGCGCGACGGCGCGGAGGCGATCGTGACGTTCGTGCAGAGCCTGTTCTCCTGACCTGCACCGTTTTCCCAGCCGGCACCGTGACGAGGTGCCGGCTGTTGTCGTGCGTACCGGACAGACTTGATCACACTCCGTCGCGATTATTGATTTTTTCCTCTATTGCTCCACCATCCGGGTGGATTCCCACGGTGAAGACCCTGGTCAACGAATTCGTCGGGCCGAGGGTCTGGCGTATCACTGGCCCCCTCTCATACGGTGCTCACATTGCGTGATCGACCGGTTTCAGGGCCTCACGCTGAACGTCATACCTGACATGTGCTCAACCAGTCTTTGACGAACGACAGCAGTGCGTTGCAGAGGAGGCAGGGATGCGAGATCCCGGAGTTGACGCTGTGATCCGGCAGTGGGCTTCCGAGCGCCGGCAGAGCGCGGAGGAGCGGGAAATCGACCGGATTGCGTCGGCGTGGTTAGCGGAGGCACCCGCCTCGCAGGCCACTCCTGGCATTCCAGGCCAGCGGCGCGGCAGCGAAACCCCGAACTGGGCGCCGGTCGAGTCGGCCGACCCCGGATATCTCGACGCCATGCGCGAGCGGGTGCCCGAGGCCCCGCTGGAACTGCTCACCGCCGCGGCGGGCTGGTGGCAGATGATCGGTGACGTCAGCGAGGCACAGGCGTGGTGGGACGCGGGCATCAGCCCGCTCGATCAGCGCGCGCTCGACTACCGGGCGGCCGGACTGACCCCGGAGGACCTCGGCAAGCGGCTCGGGCCGCTGACCGTTCTGGAACACCTGCGCAGGGGCAGCGCACCCGCGTGGTGCGTGGCCAGGTTGTCGCGGCAGCGCCGCGACGCCGCGAGCTGACCCGCGCTCTCGCCCCTCTCTCCCGGTGCTTCCCCCTCGGCCGAGCCAGGCGTTCCCGGCGAACCCGTAACGCTAACCTGCGTGAGGTCGTTGGTGAGACGTTGATACGTCAGTCGGTCGGGTGGAGGGCCCAGCGTGCAAGAGGCGGGGACGCGGCGCACCGAATCGCGTCCGGGGCTCTCGGCCCTTTTTCGATTGTTCATCGTCGTGCTGGTGCTCGCGATGGCCGCGGGCGGCGTGTGGCTCGTCGCGAGCGCCGCCACCCCCGAAGCGGGCCCCACGACGACGGACATCCCGGCTCTCCAGGTGGAACCCGCCAGTGTGGAGCCGGGTAGCGCCGTCCCCGGCAACGACATCGTCGCGGGCGGCGACCAGGGCGCGGGGCAACCGGCGCGACCGCCGGATTCCGGTCGGTCCGGCGAGGACCCGCTGGCCGACTGGGCACGGCGGACCTCACCCGCGGTCGGCGTTCCGGCACGCGCGCTCATGGCCTACGGCAACGCCGAACTCGTACTCGCCGACATCCAGCCAGGGTGCCAGGTGTCGTGGGCGACACTCGCCGGTATCGGCAGGATCGAATCCGATCACGGTCGCTACGGTGGCGCCGTCCTCGGCGAGGACGGCCGCCCTTCCGAGCCCATCATCGGGGTCCCGCTCAACGGATCCGCCGGTGTGAAGGCCATTCCGGACACCGACGGCGGTCAGCTCGACGGTGATCCCGTGCACGACAGGGCGGTCGGCCCGATGCAGTTCATTCCCGGTACGTGGGCCAGGTGGGCCTCGGACGCCGACGGGGACGGCAGGGCCGATCCACAGCAGATCGACGACGCCGCGTTGTCGGCGGCCAGGTATCTCTGCGCGGGAGACAGGGATATGACCAGTGCCGAGGGCTGGTGGGCCGGGATCATGTCGTACAACAACTCGGTGGAGTACGCGCAGAAGGTGTTCGGCCTCGCCGACGCCTACGCGACTCAGGCCAGGACGATCGCGGACTGAATTCCGGCACCTGCGCCGCGAGCGGGCACGCGGGTGAGTGCTAGCGTCGATGGCGTGTCCTTGAGCCGAACCGTGACCAACAGGCTCGCGATCGTGGGAGTGTCCGCGCTGAGCCTGGTCATCTGTTGTGGGCTCGCGTGGTGGCAGTGGGAGCGTTTTTCCTCGGCGGGCGGCACTTTCCAGAACCTCGGCTACGTATTGCAGTGGCCTCTGTTCGGTCTGTTCCCCGCGTTCATGTTCTGGCGGATCCGCAAACTGAACAAGCAGGCGAAGGCCGCCGAGCAAGCCGAGCAGGTGACGGCCGAGGCCGGGCTGCCGGACATGCCACAACCGCGTGCCGAGACCCAGCCGCCCGCGAGCGCTGCCCGTCCTGTCGGTAATGTCGAGATCGGCGAAGCCGACGAGGGGCATCTCGATCCCGAGGACGCCGAGCTGGCCGCCTACAACAGGTATCTGGCCGAGTTGAACGCCCGTGACCAAGAGGTGAAATGACATGGTGGCGACCGACAGCGACGACACGACGGTGGCGCCCGCTCCGGTGTCCCTCAAGGGCCCGTTGCTGCGCTTTCGCGTGCTGGCCTACCTGACGGGCGTCGGCCTGCTCGGCCTGACCCTTGCCTTCGTGCTCAAGTACGCGTTCGACGCGCCGGGCATGATGGGCTGGATCGGCGTCACCCACGGCGGGCTCTACATGGTCTACCTCGTCGTCGCCGTCGACCTCGCGCTGAAGGCCCGCTGGTCGATCAAGGGAACCGTGGCCGTCCTGCTGGCCGGAACCATTCCGTTCCTGTCGTTCGTGGCCGAGCGCAAGGTCACGCAGAGGGTGCAGGCGGGCAAGAAGCTCTGACCGAGTACGGCGGCACCCCGCAGGCCCGCAGCGCGAGGCCGTCGATGGAGGCGGGGCGGTAGGCCGAGCGCTCCAGCCGGTCAACCATCGTGCCGATCGCGTCGGGCACGTGGTCGGCCCTTCCCGACAGGAACGCCCACTCGTGCTCGTCGGAACCGTAGTAGGCAACGGTGCCGAACAACGCGGTGAACCGCCGCCACGCGGCGATCAGCGTGTCGTTGCGCCACAACGTCGGGCAGCCCGCCTGGCACACCACGACTCCGCCGGGAGCCAGCGCGGCCGCGCACCGGCCGAGGAATTCCGTGCCGTACAACCGGTTGTGCTGGGCCTGCTCGTCGTCGTTCTCGTCGGGAAGGTCGATGACGACGAGGTCGTAACCGCCCGGTGAGGCCGCGAGGAATTCCCAGCCGTCCTGGTAGTGCACGCGCACAGGGCCTTCGCCGCGTTCGGCCTCGGCGAGCTCCTGGGGCGAGTACCCGTAGGGCAGGTGCTCGGCGCACGCCCTGACCGCGACGCTGTCGATGTCGACGTGGTCGATCCGCGACGCCCCGTGAGCGAGGGCGAGCCGGCTGACCACGCCCTCACTGGATCCGATGACCAGTACGGAATCGAGCTTGTCCGCCAGCAGCATCGCGGGAACCGCCAGTGCCTCGTGGTAGACGAGCTGGCTGGCTTCGGTGCTCTGCCGTTCGCCGTCGCAGAACAGCGAGACACCCTGAGCCGTCGTCCCGATGACGACGTGCTGGAAGCCGGTGTGGACGTCGAGGAGGGTGTCGTGCAGCTCCCATACCCTGGACAGTCCGTTGCCGAGTGGTTCGACGATCTGGCTGGACATTCACTTCCCTGTACTCGCGGGCTGCCGCCCGCGCCTCACGGTGGACATGACGGGTGGATCGGCGCCGAGCGCGGCGGCCAGCAGCAGGACCGCCTTCTCGGGATCGGCCTGCTGCCCGCAGGTGAACACGTCGACGAAGGTGGCGCCCAGTTCCGGGTAGGTGTGCATCGAGGCGTGTGATTCTGCGAGCATGGCCACCACGGTGACGCCCTGAGGCTCGAACCGGTTGGCGACGACGTCGCACACGGTCGCACCGGCCTCGGCCAGCGTGCGGGTGAGGGTTTCCCTCAGCAGGTCGGCGTCGTCGAGTACGTGCCCGGCGACGCCGTACAGTTCGGCCAGCACATGGTGGCCGGAGAACGTGCCGACAGCGCCGGTGCCGTGCTCACTCGACACTGATCAGACTCCCTTCCGAGATGCAGTACGTGCGCAGCGGCGGGATGCCGTTGAACGCGACGGACGAATAGCTTGCCGTGTAAGCACCGGTGGCCAGGATGTCGAGCTGGTCGCCCGCCCGCAACGACAGCGGAAGGTGGTAGGGCGTGTGCTGGTACAACACGTCGTCACCGTCGCACGTCGGGCCCGCGATGATCACCCTGCCCCTGGTGCCGTTCCCGGTGGTCTCGACCGGCTCGATCCGGTAGGCAATGGCCTCGTTCTCCGTTTCGGCGAGACCGTTATACCTCCCGACGTCGAGGTACACCCATCTTTCACTGTCCATAGTGGATTTCCGGGAGACGAGGACGACCTCGGTTCTGATGAGTCCCGCCTCCGCGACGATCGCCCTTCCCGGCTCGACGACGAGTTCCGGGGGAACGTCGTGCACATGTGTGCGCACGGCTTCGGTGATCGCTTTCGCATAGGCGGCCGGTTCCGGGACCCGCTCGCGATAGTCCACCCCGATTCCGCCGCCGACGTTGAGCGCGCGCAGCGCGATGCCGTTTCGCGCCGCCGTGCCGAAGACCCCGGCCGCCTCGGCGATGGCGCCGTTCCACGCGGCGGGGTCTCCCTGCTGGGAGCCGACGTGGAAGCTGACGCCCTTCGGATCGAGGCCCGCGCGTGCCGCCCGTACCAGCAACGTGCTCGCGGTACCGGCGTCGCAGCCGAACTTACGCCCGAACGGCGTCGCGGCTCCCTCGGCATTCACCAGCAGGCGAATGGAGACTTCCGCGCCGGGGGCGTGTTTCGCGACGTTGTCGAGATCGCCGGCAGCCTCGACGGTGAAGTCCCTGACCCCGGCGGCGAAAGCCGTCGCGATGTCGCCCGGTTTCTTGATCGTGTTGCCGTAGGACAGGGTCGCGGGGTCGGCACCCGCTCGCAGGCACAACTCGATCTCCCAGGGGCTTGCGACGTCGAAGTACGCTCCTCGGGTCACGAGTGCGCGCAGGATGGCGGGGCTCGGATTGGCCTTGACCGCGTACTGGACGCGGAAGTCCGCGAAGTCACGAGCGAGCGCTCGGTAGCGGTCGGCGACGGTGTCGACATCGACCACGAGGCACGGCGTCGGCAGCGGATTCCGCCCAAGGAACTCGCGGATCCGTGTGGCGGCCCGGTTTGCGCTGGTCGCACCCGTCACCGCAGTGTGCTCTGCCCTCACGGAAGTCAGCGTCTCAGGCCCGGCCGTCCTGGCGGATGGCAGGGCCGCGTGCACGTGCAGTGGGGCACAGTCACCCCGGGCGACCGGCGAGATACCGGGGTTCGGGGGTCCACATTGGATGTTGCACCTTGCGTGGGTAACGGGAGAATCACGGCGGCGGCGGGTTCGTTCCGGCCCGGCGGTTCCCGGTTTTGTGATCTGGCGAAAAGAATGGGTAGCCCGAAAAAGGCGGTACCCGGCTATTCGAATAACGCCCACCGCGTATTTTCGAGTTTTCGCGCGCGCTTTTATGGCGGTCGGCGGAATTGTCGGGCGCGATGTCCTTCTGAGTGCCGGGCGGGCCGTGTCGGCGTCCCGGAGCGACGCCGGTGACCGGCCACGACAGGTTGCCGATCGATCGCGGAGGGTCGCGACCGGAGGCGCCGGCGGAGCGTTCACTGGCTGCCCAAGCCAGGGTGACGGTGCGTGCTCGACTGGTCGGTCGCGATCGGCCCCCGTGAGCGAGGCCGGGTTCCTCGCCAGGTCGGCACGGCGTTTTGCGGAGCGGGGCTGGGCCTCGCGCGTGACCGTAGGTCGCGAAATGTGAAAGTTCACCCTTCCTGGTGGATTCGGCGGTGGCTCAGTGTTATCAACGGCGTCCGTCTCGCCGACCGAAAGGGGTTTTCTGGAGATCGCCGGCAACGTGAAAGGTACTCAGGGTAGCTGCGATCGGTGGTTCGGCACGAGCGCGACGGCGTGCTCCCGGTGTCGCGCGTTCACGCGCATGGCCTAACCTGGGCGGAGAGATCGCCAGGCCAGAGCGGTAATCCAGGGCTGGTCGGCGCGTACGGACTCGTCATGCGATCACTGATCGAGCCACAACTTCGTGCACATTTCCGTGACGTCACTCCACCGTGGGAGGGTCCCGGCTAGGCCATCCGAGGGACGACTCGCCCGGCCTTGCTCTATGTGGGTGACGCTTGATGCCTCGTTCACCATGAAAGCGGTAACCGAATTGCCGGGCCGATCTTCGTCATGTGTGAATGCGCGGCCCTCTCCGCGTCGGCATTGTGCATTTCTCCTGGTCACGGGCTGAGCCTTTGCGAACATTTGCCTCGCGCTTGTTTGGTGTACGCTTTCTGGCGCCCCGGTCAAATGTCAATTCCGGTGCCAACACCGCCTAGACGGCATGCAGTTCGCATGATGCGGTGCCCGGCGCCCTGGTGGTTGACGAAGGACCGGCCACAGCGACAGCACCGAGCAGGACCAACCGAGCAGGACCAGCAACACCGAACGACAGCGCACGACAGTGCACGACGACAGGCGACACAGGCCGGCGGACCGGGTGAAACCCACCGGGGAACGACCGGAACGACAGCGTGGGACTCGTGTGAACAGGCACGAACCGGCGGAAACAGGCAAGCGGGCATCGGCGAGCACGAGCGGACTCGGACGGGCATGGGGCGGACATGGGTACGGAATCGAGGTCGGCTGACGCGCGCCGCGTCGTCCGGTGCCCGCCCCACCGGAGACCACGGAGTTCGCCCGCGATGCCAGGAGCGTGTTCTTCGCGGCGTTCCGAGCCGGACCGGTCACCGGAGTCCCGCCATGCCTGACGTGCCGGGCGTGCCATGCCGACAGTCACCCATGAGCCGTCGCGAGACAGCGAGTGAGCCGGAGGAGGAGTCACCTTCGTGACCGTTGCAGGAGAAGGCCAAGTGCCTGTGGGCAAGCTCCTCGGCCAGCCGGCCCCGAAGCCGTCCCGGTGGCGGGCCGCGATGCGGTGGCGTGACTGGAGCCTTCCGGTCAAGCTGGGCGCGATCACCCTCGTCCCCATCATCGTCGCGCTGGCCCTCGGAGGCGTCACCCTCGGCAGCCAGCTCGGCGAGTCAAGCCGCTACGAGCGGGTCAACGCGCTCGTGGAGCTGGACACCTCGGCGGCGGCGCTGCTCGACGGGGTTCAGCGCGAGCGGGCGCTGACCGCTGACGCGCTCACCCAGGGCACCGGTGCGGCCTCCGCCGAATTGCGGGAGGCGAGGGCCGCCGTCGACGCGGCGGCGGGGCCGGTCAACGCGGCCGCGGCGCCCGCTGTCGAGCTCGAACCGGGAATCGCCGGTCAGCGGCAGGATGTCGCCGATCAGCTCGCCAGGCTCGCCGAACTCCGCGAGCGGGTCGGCGCCGGACAGGTCGGCCCCGTCGAGGCCGTCGGCGAATACACGGCGCTGACCACCGCCCTGCTCAACCTGGACACCGCCCTGGTGAGCGGCATGGGCGACACCGAGATCGGCGCGACCCCCAGCGCACTGCACAACCTGCTCGTCGCCAAGGAGGAGGTCTCCCTCCAGCAGGCGCTCATCGGCTACGGCATCGGAAGGAGCGGGCTCGCGCCGAGCGAGTTCAACCAGGTACGCACCTCCGATGTGCGGCTCACCGACCGTCTCTCCGAGTTCGGCAGCGCCGCGACCGACGGCCAGCGGCGGGATTTCGACAGCACGGTGCGCGGTGAGGCCTTCGACGAACGCGACCGGATCGTCAAGGGCGTGCTCGCGGCGCAGGACACCGGCAGCGGTGAGGCTTTCCGCACCGAGTCGGCTCAGCAATGGCGGGATCTGTCGGGCTCGGTCTTCACCAGCATGGGCGAGGTCGGACAGCGGCTCGGCGGGCAGCTCACCGCGACGGCGAGCGATCTCGCCGGCGGCGCGAGCACCGCGGTCGTCGTGCTCGCCGTGTTGTTCGTGGTCGCGCTCCTGCTCGCCGCCGCCGTGGTCTTCCTGATCACCCGCCAGCTTCTTCGCTCGCTCAAGGTGCTGCGCACCACGGCGCTCGACGTCGCGGAGCACGGGCTGCCGGAAGCGGTGCGCACCATTCAGGAGGGGCGTTCGCAGAGCGCGGAGATCAGCCCGACGCCCGTCCACACCGACGACGAGATCGGCCAGGTCGCCAGGGCGTTCGACGCGGTGCACGCCGAAGCGCTCCGGCTGGCTGCCGAACAGGCGGGCATGCGCACCGGGTACGCCAGCGTCTTCGTCAATCTGTCCCGCAGAAGCCAGAGTCTCGTCCAGCGTCAGTTGCAGCTCATCGAGCGGCTCGAACGCGACGAGGAGGATGCCGATCAGCTCGCGACGCTGTTCCAGCTCGACCACCTCGCGACGCGCATGCGGCGCAACAACGAGAACCTGATGGTGCTCTCCGGCGCCGAGCCGGGACGCCGTTCCGGTCAGCCGGTCAGCGTCACCGACGTACTGCGTGCCGCCGTGTCGGAGATCGAGCAGTACCAGCGGGTTGTGGTCCAGACGCCGCCCTCGGTCAGGATCGTGGGTTACGCGGCGGGGGACCTCGTCCGGCTCGCGGCCGAACTGCTCGACAACGCCACCGCGTTCTCGGCGCCGGAAACACAGGTGACGGTGGCGACCCGGTTGATGGACGACGGTTCGCTGACCGTCGACATCATGGACAAGGGCATCGGCATGAACGAGGCCGAGGTCGCCGAGGCCAACGCCCGCCTCACCGAAGCGGGGTCGATCGATCTCGCGACCTCGCGCCGGATGGGGCTCTTCGTCGTCGGCAGGCTCGCCGGGCGGCACAACTTCGGTGTCGTGCTGCACGGCGGCAAGGACATCGTCGGTGTCCGCGCGACCGTGAGCGTGCCGGCGGAACTCGTGATGGGCGCGCAGCAACAGCAACAGCAGCAGCCTTCCGGTGCGACGGCACAGCTCCAGGCTCCGGTGAGCACGGCCGCCACCGCTGTCACGGGCGTCCCGGGTACTGCCCAGGAGACGCCCGCGCAGCCTTCGGCCCCGCATCCCGCGACGCCGTTGCCGCCGAAGACGCCGGGCGGGTTGCCGCGCAGGAAACCCAACGGCACCCGGAGGCCCGGTGTGCTGCAAGAACTGGCGGGTGGCGCTGCGCAGCAGTCGCCCTCGGACACCGAGGTGTCGGGGACGGCCCTGTTCACGCCCATCGGCAAGGACGAGCAGGAGCAGCCGAACGACACGCCCCCCGCGTGGCCTGACGCGGCGGACGCGGCGAGGCAGAAGGCGGAGTCCGAGTCGGCGGCGGAGGTGACGGCGGCCTTCGACAAGCCCTCTCTCGAAGCGCCCGCGCCCACGCAGAACCCACAGGAAGCACAGGACGCACGGGACACGGAAGCCGGCCAGGAGTCGGCGGGGGCGCTCGCGCAGAGCACGCCCACCGAGCGCATCGACTCTACTGTGGACAGTGGAAAGGCGGATGCGGGGAACGCGGATCCGCAACCGGGGGAGCAGCCGGAACAGACCGCGCCGCCGTCCACAAAGGTCACCGCGAAGTCGGGTTCCCCCACCGCGGCCGCCAAGGCCGCCGAGGTGGATCCGCTCAGCGGCGAGGCACTGTTCGAAGCCACCGGAACCGTGGTGAGCGACTGGTGGAGTGCCGCGACGACGGCGAGCGACGCCGAACGCAGGGCACAGCGCGCGCAGTCGGTATCGGAGACGACCCCGATCTTCGACGAGATGCTCTCCGCCTGGTTCAGGAGCGTCAGCGAGTCGCCGTCGGAGACCTCGGGTGGCGCGAAGAAGGAGTGGGATTTCGCCGCCGACGAACGGTGGCGCACCGTGCAGGCCGTGTCCCGCACCGCGCCATCGGACTACACGCAGGCGGGATTGCCGCGCCGGAGGAAGGGCGAGCAGTTGCTGCCCGGCAGCGCCGCGGCGGGCCAGGCGAGGGCTAGCGCGGCACAGGCGGCACAGGCGGTTTCGCCTCCGCAACAACAGCCGAGCAGGGATCCCGCCGACGTGCGGGGCAGGCTCAGCAGCTTCCAGCAGGGCGTCAGCAGGGGGCGCAGGCACCGGCAGGCGGAGACCGCCGCGCGGCAGGGCCAGTCCGCCGCCACGGAGCGGCCGACGACGAGCGCGGGCCTTCCGCAGCGGCAGCCGCGCAAGCCAGCCACGCGGGGGAAAACCGCCGCGCCACAAGGCGAGGTACCGCCCCAGGCGGTTTCCGGGTCGGGTTCGGGGCAGGCCCCCGCCTCGGAGTGGGCGTTTGCGGCCGACGAGCGGTGGAGTGCGGTACAGGCCGCCTCCCAGGCAGGGCCGTCGAACTACACGGCGGCGGGGTTGCCCCGGCGCAGGAAGGGGGCACAGTTGTTGCCCGGCAGTCTTTCCGCGGCGTCAGGGCAGGCGAGCAGACCGAAAGCGGAGCGCGATCCCGCCGACGTGCGGGGCAGGCTCAGCAGCTTCCAGCAGGGTATTCGCCGAGGCCGGCATCGGACCGCTCAGGCGAGCGAGAGCAGTCAAGAGAAAGTGGAGGGTGAATGACCGCGCCGGAACGGGCTCAGCCCCAACAGAATCAATTCGGCTGGCTGGTGAACGACTTCGCGGAGCGCGTCCCCGGAGTTGCGCACGCCGTGGTGGTGTCAGCGGATGGCCTGCTGCTCACCGCGTCAAACCGGCTTCCGCTCGACAGAGCGGACCAGCTCGCGGCCGTCGCCTCGGGTCTGGTGAGCCTCACCCAGGGCGCGGCGCGCTGCTTCGAGGCAGGGGCCGTCAACGAAACCGTGGTCGAGATGGAACTCGGCATCATGGTGCTGATGTCCATCAGCGACGGTTCGTGCCTCGCGGTGCTCGCCGCCCCGAACTGTGACATCGGGCAGGTGGCCTACGAGATGACGCTGCTCGTGGACAGGGTGGGCCAGATTCTCACTCCCGAGCTCAGGGCGCAGTTGCAGGGCGTCACCAGCTCGTTCGTCGGCGAACCGGTGGGTTGAGCTGGCGACGATGAGTACGGGGCCTGACCGGACAGGAGACGACGATTCCGGCACCTTCGCCGATCTCGTCAACGGTTTCGCGCTCGGTTCGGGTCATGGCGGTCATCGCAGGCTGAGAAAAGGCAGAGAGCACAGGGGGGACCGCGGTGAGCCTCGCGGCGGGCAGACACCCCCTTTCACCGAGATGTCCCACCCAGCCGGCCCACCCGGCACGATCGGGGCCCCGACCGGAGAGGAGCAGCTTGTGTCGGCCGAAGCCGTCCCGTTGTACCCAGCGGAGGAAACGGATTTCGTCCGTCCCTACGCCATTACCGGAGGTAGGACGAAGGCCAACTATCCGCTGGAGCTCGAAACGCTGGTCTCCACCCGCGAGGCGGCTGTGTTTGCGGTGCCCGACCAGATCGAGCACAAGCTGATCATGGAAGAATGTCGGACCCCACACTCGGTCGCCGAGATCGCTGCGGCGCTGCGCGTCCCGCTCGGCGTGGCGCGGGTGCTGATCAGTGACGCGGCGGACGCGGGGCTGGTCACCGTGCACAAGACCATCTCCGGTGATGAGGGTGCCGAAGCGCATTTGATGTTGATGGAAAGGGTTTTGAGTGGACTCCGTCGGCTTTAAGGCACCGCGCGAAGCCGCGCCGAAGACCATGACCTCGGCGAAGATCGTCGTGGCCGGTGGCTTCGGGGCGGGAAAAACGACCTTCGTCGGGTCGGTTTCGGAGATCGTGCCGTTGACCACCGAGGCGATGATGACGGACGCGAGTACCGGCATCGACGACCTCGAAGCGACGCCGAACAAGGCGACCACCACCGTCGCCATGGACTTCGGCAGGGTGTCGCTCGACGAGGACCTGATCCTCTACTTGTTCGGTACGCCGGGCCAGCAGCGGTTCTGGTTCATGTGGGACGACCTCGTCCGGGGCGCGATCGGCGCGGTCGTGCTCGCGGACACCCGCAGGCTGGCCGATTCGTTCGCGCCGGTCGACTTCTTCGAGGACAGGGGACTGCCCTACATCGTGGGCGTCAACACCTTCGACGGCGTGCTGCAGCACGACCTTCAGGACGTGCGTGAGGCGTTGTCGATCGACCCGAGTATCCCGATCGTGCGATGCGATGCCAGGGACAAGGAGTCGACAAAGCAGACGCTCATCACGCTCGTCGAGTACGCGATGCGGCAGTGGATCGCATTGCGCTCGCCGAATTCCGCCGCGGAAGGGCCGGTGACCACCTCCTGAATCGATCCGGGGGCCGCTGAGACGGCCATCACGGACACACTTGGTTTTAAAAAGGTAGGAAGTCCAAGTATTTTGGAGGCATGACCTCCGAACTGCACCGGCCTGCGTTCCCCGTCCGGTTCGTGACCGCCGCGAGCCTTTTCGATGGTCACGACGCGTCCATCAACATCATGCGGCGCATCCTGCAATCGCAGGGCGCCGAGGTGATCCACCTGGGGCACAACCGCTCGGTGGACGAGGTCGTCACCGCGGCCATCTCCGAAGACGCCCAAGGGGTCGCGATCAGCGCCTACCAGGGCGGGCACGTCGAGTACTTCACCTATCTCGTCGAGCTGCTGCGGGAGCGGGGCGCCGGGCACGTCAAGGTCTTCGGCGGCGGTGGCGGTGTCATCGTGCGCGAGGAGATCGAGCTTCTGCACTCCAGGGGCGTCACCCGCATCTTCTCCCCGGACGACGGGCTCACCATGGGCCTGCCCGGAATGATCAACTTGATGATCCGGGAGTGCGACGTCGATCTCGCCGCCACCTCCGCCGGATCCGTCGACTCCTTGCTCTCCGGCGATCTGCCGACTCTCTCGCGCACGATCACCAGGCTGCAGCAGGACGAGCTGCCCTCGGAATGGCGCTCGGCCATTACCGAGGCGGCCCGCACGCGTACCGTGCCGGTGCTCGGCATCACCGGTACCGGCGGGTCGGGGAAGTCCTCGCTCACCGACGAGCTGGTCCGGCGGTTCCGGCTCGATCAGCAGGACAAGCTGCGGATCGCGGTACTGGCCATCGACCCGACCCGCCGCAGGGGTGGCGGTGCACTGCTCGGCGACCGCATCCGCATGAACTGCCTCGAAGGGGACACCGTCTTCTTCCGGTCGCTGGCCACCCGCGCGGCGGGCGGTGAGATACCCACCGGCCTCGACGAGGCGGTGCTCGCGTGCAAGGCGGCCGGCTTCGACCTGGTCATCGTCGAGACGCCGGGTATCGGCCAGGGCGACGCCGGGATCGTCGATCACGTCGACCACGCGTTGTACGTGATGACGCCGGAGTTCGGCGCCGCTTCCCAGCTTGAGAAGATCGACATGCTCGACTTCGCCGACGTCGTCGCCATCAACAAGTTCGAGCGCAGGGGTGCCGAGGACGCACGGCGGGACGTGGCGCGGCAGCTCGTCCGCAACCGCGAGGAGTTCCACCTCGGCCCTGACGACATGCCGGTGTTCGGGACCAGCGCGGCGACCTTCAACGACGACGGAGTCACCGCGCTGTACCAGAACCTGCGCGACGCGCTCGCCGAGCGGGGGCTGGGAGTGCACCAGGGGGTGCTCCCCGAGGTGACCGGCAAGGTGTCGACGGGGCTGGCCACCGTGATTCCTTCCGGCAGGGTGCGCTACCTTGCCGATATCGCCGACACGGTTCGTGGCTACCACCGGCGGACTGCTGAGCAGGTCGAGGCCGTCAGGGCGAGCGAGCGGTTCGAGGCGACGTTGCGCGCGCTCACCGAAGCGGAAGCCGGTGACGGCGCGACCGGCGCGGTCGAAGAGCTTGCCACGCAAGCCAAGTCCGCTGTGGACGGTTCGAGTGCGGCGTTGCTCGCCGACTACGAGAAGCTCGCGGAATCCTACCGTGAGGACGAGCTCGTTTTCCGCGTGCGCGACAAGGAACTGCGCACCCAGTTGTGGCGGGAAACCCTTTCGGGCAGCCGGATTCCGAGGGTCGCACTGCCTCGTTACACGGACAAGGGAGAGTTGCTTTCCTTCCTCCGCAGGGAAAACCTGCCCGGGTACTTCCCTTACACCGCGGGTGTTTTCCCCTTCAAGCGCGAAGGGGAGGACCCGGCGCGGATGTTCGCGGGCGAAGGCGACGCGTTCCGCACCAACCGGCGGTTCAAGTACCTTTCCGCCGACTCCGAGGCGAAACGGCTCTCCACCGCGTTCGACTCCGTCACGCTCTACGGTTTCGATCCCGCCACCCGGCCCGACATCTACGGCAAGGTGGGAACTTCGGGCGTTTCCATCGCGACGCTTGAGGACATGAAGGCGCTCTACGACGGTTTCGACCTGACCGCGCCCAGCACATCGGTGTCGATGACGATCAACGGTCCCGCGCCGACCATTCTCGCCTTCTTCCTCAACACCGCCATCGATCAGCGGATCGAGGCGTTCAAAGAGGAACACGGAAGGGAACCGTCCGAAGAGGAAGCCGGCGGCATTCGCGAGTGGACACTGCGGCAGGTGCGCGGCACCGTGCAGGCCGACATCCTCAAGGAGGACCAGGGGCAGAACACCTGCATCTTCTCCACCGAGTTCTCGCTGCGAATGATGGCCGACATCCAGGAATGGTTCATCGAGCACGGAGTCCGCAACTTCTACTCGGTGTCGATATCCGGCTATCACATCGCCGAAGCAGGTGCCAACCCGATCTCGCAGCTGGCGTTCACGCTCGCCAACGGGTTCACCTACGTTGAGTCCTATTTGGCCCGTGGCATGGACATCGACGACTTCGCGCCCAACCTCTCGTTCTTCTTCTCCAACGGAATGGACGCCGAGTACTCGGTGCTTGGCAGGGTCGCGAGGCGCATCTGGGCGGTCGCCATGCGGGAGCGCTACGGGGCAGGCGATCGTTCGCGGAAACTCAAGTACCACGTGCAGACGTCGGGGCGTTCGCTGCACGCGCAGGAAATGAGCTTCAACGACATCCGTACCACGCTGCAGGCGTTGTGCGCGCTCTACGACAACGCGAACTCCTTGCACACCAACGCCTACGACGAGGCGATCACCACGCCGAGCGAGAGTTCGGTGCGCAGGGCCATGGCCATTCAGATGATCATCAACAAGGAATGGGGACTCGCCAAGAACGAGAATCCGCTCCAGGGTTCGTTCATCATCGACGAGCTGACCGACCTCGTCGAGGAGGCGGTGCTCATGGAGTTCGACCGCATCTCC
Organism: Saccharomonospora sp. NPDC006951; assembly: GCA_040635515.1. Classification (GTDB taxonomy): domain Bacteria; phylum Actinomycetota; class Actinomycetes; order Mycobacteriales; family Pseudonocardiaceae; genus Prauserella_A. The sequence goes on from JBEYHY010000002.1 coordinate 303,257, forward strand.
GAGCGCGGCGGCGTGCTCGGTGCGATGGAAACCGGTTACCAGCGCGGCAGAATCCAGGACGAGTCGATCCTCTACGAACGACTCAAGCACGACGGCTCACTTCCGATCGTCGGCGTGAACACCTTCCGCAACCCGGACGCGGCCTCCGACGACGTGGAGGTCGAACTGGCGAGGGCGACTGAGGACGAGAAGCGTTCGCAGCTCGACCGGCTCGCCGACTTCCAGCGCAGGCATCACGACGACGCTCAGCAGGCGCTCAAGGAGCTGCGCGAGGCGGCGACCAGGGGCGACAACCTGTTCGGCGTACTCATGGACGCGGCGAGGGTGTGCTCGCTCGGGCAGATCACCGAGGCGTTCTTCGAGGTCGGCGGGCAGTATCGGCGCAACGTGTGAGGTGAGGGAACAAACCACGGGACGGCGTGGTTCGCACGTGGCATGGACTTCGGTATCGCCACGTTCGTGACAGACGAGGGAATCCGGCCGGACGCGCTGGGTATCGCGCTGGAGGAGCGCGGGTTCGACTCGCTGTTTCTCGCGGAGCACTCGCACATTCCGGTCAGCAGGGACACTCCCTACCCGGGTGGGGGTGAGCTGCCGAGGGTGTACTACCGCACGCTCGACCCGTTCGTCGCGCTGACCGCGGCCGCGACCGTGACCCGTGATCTCGTGCTGGGAACCGGGGTCGCGCTCGTTCCGCAGCGCGACCTCATCCACACGGCCAAGGAGGTCGCCAGCCTCGACCTGCTGTCGCGTGGCCGGTTCGTGTTCGGGGTCGGGGTCGGCTGGAACCGGGAGGAAATGCGCAATCACGGCACCGATCCCGCGACGCGCGGAAAGCTGATGGACGAGCAACTTGAGGCCCTCAAGCTCATCTGGACCCAGGACGAGGCCGAGTACCACGGCAAGTACGTCGACTTCGATCCCGTGTTCAGCTGGCCGAAGCCGGTGCGTACACCTCATCCACCGGTGTACGTCGGTGGTGAGAGTCCGGCGGCGCTGGCGCGACTGCGCCGGTACGGCGACGGCTGGCTCCCCCGGCCGGACACCGCGCCGGAGACGATCAGGTCGGTGCGTGCGGACCTCGCCGAGCACGGCAAACCGGGGCTTCCGGTCACGGTCTTCGGCGCTGGCCGAGACGAGAAGCGGATCGAGGGCTGGGCGGAGGCCGGTGTCGACAGGGTGACGTTCCTGCTCGGTACGAAGCCGGAGAGCGCGACGCTGGCAAAGCTGGACGAGCTGGCTGCGATAGCGGCCAAGTACCGGAACTAGCCTTCGCGATTTCAGTATCCTGCGAGCTGATCCGGACGGCGCCGGAGGGCGTCTTCCACCGACGGCTGGGGAGGATCACGTGCTCGGCAGATTCAAGCGGCGGCCCGCCGCTGTACCGGAAACGCACGGGCACGGCGAGGCGGCGGGAAGCCCGCGATGGCCGCTGGAGGTATGGCAGCGTGACGACCTGCGTGCCGAAGGGCCCGGCTACGCCGGGCTCTGCCTGACCCCGGCGTTCCGGGAAGAGCCCGAGGCACGGTCACTGCGTGACGGGGACGGGATGGGGCGGATCATCGACGTCGCCAAGACCGAGGGCATGGATTCGCCCGCGATGGCCAGGGTGGTCGACGAGCTGCTCGCGGAGCCGCGCTACGCCGCGCTGGACACGTTGTACAGCTGGCTGGCACCCGTCCACCGGGGCACCGACCGTCAGCTTGAGGTGATCGAGCACGGCTTGCGTACCTGTCCCCGCAAGTACAAGCTGCTCGAACTTGCCGGAACCGCCATGTTGCAGCGCGGGCGAAGCGCGGCCGCGCTCTACTACTGGGCGCAGTCCGTGGTCAATGCCGAGTCGATCGGGGAAGGCCCGGACGCGAGTGCCTACGACTTCCTCATCGTCGTGGCGCACCTTGCCGGGCAGCGGGGTGCGGTGAAGGCGTTCCGGGCTCGTACGGGCGAGGCGGACCACCCGGAGATCGTCCTCGACGACGAGTACACCGAGCTGGTCGAAACGGCCTTCCGGAAACCGGCGAAGGAGATGAAAGCCGCGATTCAGGCGCTGGCGGGCCGGATTTCCGCGTAGCGGCAGCCGCCGCACCCCCGAGCCGGGCTGCCGAGATCCGCACTCGGGGCGCCGAGATCCGCATTGCGGGCGCCGAGTTCCGCACCCGGGCCGCCGAGATCCGCACCCGGGCCGCCGAGATCCGCACTCGGGGCGCCGAGATCTGCGTTGGGGGCCGCGAGTTCTGCATTCGGGCCGCTGAGATCTGCGTTGGGGGCCGCCGACCTCTGCGGTGGGGGCGGCGAGTTCCGCGCAGGGCGACGTGAGGGTTCCGTTCGGATCGGCCGCATTGCCGGGCCGTTTCCCGGTTCGAGGGGCCCGGTACCGCGCGACGGCGGATCTCGCCGTCCCCAACGCGGATCTCGCCGTCCTGAGTGCGGATCTCGGCGTCCTGGGCGGGGGACTCGCGGGTGCGGCGCGTGGGTGCCGGGGTCAGTCGAGCAGGAGGTGTACCGACAGTTCCAGCCGGTTGGCCACGTCGGCGGCCGAGGCTCGCCTCGTCACCCACGCCACCAGGTTGGCCATCCACACGTCGGCGATCACGTGGAAGACGTCGCGATCGTGATCGGTGGGGTCCTCGATGCCCATCGCCTTGGCGAACATGTTCTCCATGGTTCGCCCGACCTGCTCGACCTCGGCGGCCGCGGTCGTATCGGCGAACATGAAGGCCCTGACCATCGCCTCGGTGAGATGCGGGTCGCGCTGCATCATCCTCGTGTTGCGGCCCAGCACGAACAGCAGCCGCTCGGTTGGTGTTTCCCCGGGAATCGCACCCCTGTCCAGTTTGTCCTGTGCCCGCTCGAATTCGCGCGCCAGCCCGGACACCAGCAGATGGATTTTGGAAGGGAAGTAGCGGTACAGGGTGCCGAGTGCGACGTCGGCGCGTTCGGCGACCGTCCTCATCTGGACCGCGTCGTAGCCGCCCTTCGCGGCGAGCGCGAGCGTGGCGTCGAGGATGCGCTTGCGCCGGTCGCGCTGCGCGGCCGAGCCCAGCTCTTCGCCGCCCATCGGATTGAGGGCGCCGCGGCCCTTGCTGCCGGCCGACGTTTTGGGCTTGCTTGCCATGCGGTCTCCTGGTCGCAGAACCTGTTCCATTTTCACTACTGAGCCTACCTAACGTTAGGCCACCATCGGCGTTAGGGGGAGTGAATCGCAAAATGAAACTTGTTCTACCGATGCGGCTGGTGGCCAGGTGGGCCCGGGTGCGGCAGGCCGGGCGATCCCGTCGTATCTCACTCGGTCGGGCTAGGCACTCACGCCTTGGCGAGGTGGTGCAGGTAGGTCCAGTCGAGGAACCGTTCGACACCTCGCACGACGTGCGCGCTGCGAATGGAGGGGAACAGGTCGAAGGCATGCTGCGCGCCGGGAATCTCCGCGTAGGCAACCGGATTGGGCGACACCGCGCGCAGCTTGCGCACGAATTCGCGCGCCTCACGGGCGGGCACCATCGTGTCCCGCTCGCCGTGGATGACGAAGAACGGCGGAGCCTTGTCGGTGATGCGGTCGAGCGGGGAGGCCGCGATGTAGTCGTCGAGCGATTCGACGGGATCCTTGCCGACGACGAACCTCGACAACAAGTACCGCATCCTGGTGGCACTTGCCCGCGATCCGCTCGTGCCCGCGAAGTCGTACACCCCATAGTGCGGGACGCAGGCCTGCACGGTGGTGTCGACGTCCTCGAATCCCGGCTGCAGCACCGCGTCGCCCGGAGTCAGCGCCAGCAGCGCGGCGAGGTGGCCTCCCGCGGAACCTCCGGTCACGGCGACGAACGAAGGGTCGCCGCCGTAGTCCTGAATGGAGCGCCGGACCCAGGCGAGAGCCTTTTTCGCGGCGAGGATGTGTTCGGGCCAGCGTGCGGCGGGGGAGAGCGGGTAGTTGATGGCTACGCAGATCCAGCCGCGCCGTGCCATGTGCAGCATGAGCGGAATGCCCTGCTGGTCCTTGTTGCCCACCATCCACGCGCCACCGTGCACCTGGAGCAGCACGGGCCTGCCGGAGACGGGCGTGCTCGGCCGGTAGATGTCGAGCAGGTAGCGGCGCCCTCCCGGCGCGTAGGCGATGTCACGATCGCGCCGGACCTCCGGATTGGTCATCCGGAAGGGGAAGACCAGCTCTCCCCACGGCGTCGCCAAATCGCGTGAATCAGGTCCGCGGTCCAGGTCACGGGTGTACTCGGGCCCGAGTGCCGCGACCAGCGCGTCCTCGACGGCGCCTTTCGCGCGCTGTGAGGAGACGATCAGCGCGCCGAGTCCTGCCGCGGAGAGCCCCGCCATGGCCAGTCCGGCGCGGTCCGCGCCGCGCGGGCCGGTGCGGGCGACGTGGGCGGCCGAGTCGGCGACGGTGAGCGCGAGCAGGTGCGGGGCGAGTTCTCCGGTGAGCCATCCCGCGAAGAAGGCGGGGATCGACGTCCTCGACCCGCTCAGCGGGCGCAGCGCGTTGACGGTGAGGCCGAGCTGCAGCGCCCTGCGGGTGCGAAACCTTGGGTGCATGACCTGAGACTATCGCCGACCCGGCTTACTCTTGACGACGTGCGGCAACTCAGTGGCCTCGACGCGAGTTTCCTCTACCTGGAGACGCCGGCGCAGTTGCTGCACGTGTGCGGGCTGCTGACGCTCGACCCCGCGACCGTGCCGGGCGGCTACGACTTCGGCACGCTCAAACGTCGCCTTGAGGAACGTGTGGCCGCGGTTCCCGCGTTCCGCCGCAAGCTCCACAACCCTCCGCTGAACCTGACCCACCCCGTATGGGTGCGGGATTCCGATTTCGATCTGGAACGCCACCTGCACCACATCGCGGTCCCCGCCCCCGGCGGGCAGGCCGAACTGGCCGAGCTGTGCGCACACATCGCCGGACAGCCGCTGGACCGGTCCCGGCCGTTGTGGGAGATGTACGTCATCGACGGCCTCGCCGGCGGCGGCATCGCCGTGCTGGCCAAGCTGCATCACGCCAGCGTCGACGGGGTGAGCGGCGCCAACCTGCTGTCCTATCTGGCCGGTCTGCGACCCGACGCGCCGCTGCCCGCCGACACCGGGGGCGCCGAGGACGGCGACCAGTCGCCGCCGAGCCAGTTGAGCCTGCTGGGCAGCAGCGTGGCCACGGTGGCACGGCGGCCCTTCGAGCTGGCGAGGCTGCTTCCCGGGCTGGTGCAAATGGTGCCGAGATGGGTGGGCAGATCGTTGCAGGGCAAGGGAATGGCCACGCCGTTCACCGCGCCGCGCACGTCGTTCAACGCCACGATCACGGGACATCGCAGTGTCGCGTTCACGCAGGTCGACCTGACCGGGCTCAAAGCGGTGAAAACGGCGTTCGGGGTCACGATGAACGACGCGGTGCTGGCGATGTGCAGTGGGGCACTGCGCAGATTCCTCGCCGAGCGGGAGGAACTGCCCGCCGATCCGCTCGTGGCGACCGTCCCGGTCTCGGTGCACGCGCGCAGCGAGCGCGAGGTGGGCAGCAACCGGATTTCGGCCTTCTTCGCCTCGTTGCCGACCCACCTCGCCGATCCGGCAGCGCGGGTGTTCATGATCGCCGAGAACAACCGGCTCTCCAAGGCTCACCATCACACCCTGGGCGCCGACATGCTGCAGGACTGGGCCCAGTTCGCGGCAGGGACCACGTTCGGGCTCGCGGTGCGGGCGTATTCGGCGCTTCGCCTGGCCGAGCGGCATCCGGTGATCCACAACCTGGTGATCTCGAACGTGCCCGGGCCGGCGAAGCCGCTGTACGTGCTGGGCGCGCGGGTGACCGGGTTCTACCCGCTCGGCCCCGTCTTCCACGGGGCGGGGCTCAACATCACGGTCCTTTCCGCTGGAGGTCGCACGAACATCGGCCTGCTCGCCGCGCGAGAACTCGTTCCAGATCTGTGGCCGCTTGCCGACGCGATGCACGCATCGCTGCGGGAACTGCTGGATTCCCGGCCGTAGCGCCGAGGGGCTTGCCCGCTCCGCCTGCCGTGAGCAAGACTAGAACAAGTTTCAGTCTTGGTTCTTGTTCGGTGAGGAGCGCGCGTGGACTTCACTCCCGATGACGGCGCCGCGACCGCGGCCGGACTTGCCGCCGACGTGCTCGGCAGAACGGCGGGAGAGGAGGCCGATCAGGTCTGGAGCGCGCTCGGCAAGGCGGGCCTGCTCGCCCTTGCGGTCCCAGCCGACCTCGGAGGGGAAGGGCTCGGGCTCGCCGAGGTGGCCGCCGTACTGACCGAACTCGGCCGCGCCGCGCCGCCCGCCGTGGCCATGTCCGGCTACGCCACGCTGGCGCTTGGAATGCTGCCCGTCGACCGGTTCGGCGACCCGAGACAGCGAGCCGGACTGCTGGCCGACGCGGCAACCGGCGCGGTCAGGCTCACCGCCGCCGTGCACGAACCCTCGGCGCCGCTCGCCGCGGTGCCCTCGACCACGGCGGTGCCCGAGTCCGGCGGGTGGACACTGACCGGGGTCAAGACGAGTGTGCCGGATGCCGCCGCCGCGCATCGGGTGCTCGTACCTGCCGCGACTTACTCCGGTGCCGAGCTGTTCCTCGTCGATCCCGCCTCGGACGGGGTCACGCTGACCGAGACCGGGACGTCCTCGGGCGCGGTTTCGTACACGATGCGGCTGTCGGGGGTCGTCGTCGGCGACGACGCCGTGCTGGCCTCGTCCTCAGCCGGTGAGGCGTCCACCGCGCTGCGCCGCCACGCCCTCGCCGGCGCGGTCGCGCTCGGCGCGGGCGTCGTCGCCGGAGCACTGACGCTGACGACCGGCCATCTCGCGACCCGCACCCAGTTCGGCCGCCCGCTCGCGACGTTCCAGGCGGTTGCCCAGCAGGTCGCCGACGTCTACATCACGGCGAGAACGCTGCGGCTCGTGGCGGACACGGCGTGCTGGAAGCTCGCGACCGGACGCGACGCGGACGCCGATCTCGGCGTCGCGGCGTACTGGCTGGCGAGCGAGGCGCCGAAGGCATTGGCGACATGCCATCACTTGCACGGCGGAACGGGCGTGGACATCGACTACCCGCTGCACCGGTTTTCCTCGCTCTGCAAGGACCTCACCCACTTCGTCGGCGGGGCGGGGCACCGGCTCGCCGAACTCGGCGCACCGGCCGGAGGCGTGTGAATGCACATCGAACTGACCGCCGCCCAGCGCGAACTGCGCGCGGAATTGCGGGACTACTTCGCGGGCCTGCTCACCGCCGAACAGCGCCGCGTGCTCCAGCGGGAACGGCACGGTTCCGTGTACCGGGACGTCGTGCGCCGGATGGGAGAGGACAACTGGCTCGGCGTCGGCTGGCCGGTGGAATACGGCGGCCGAGGGTTCGGTCCCGTCGAGCAGCACATCTTCGTCGACGAGGCGGCGAGGGCCGATGTCCCGCTGCCGTCGGTGACCCTGCAGACCGTGGGCCCGACGTTGCAGCAGAGCGGAACCGCGGAGCAGAAGGCGAGGTTCCTTCCGCGCATTCTGTCCGGCGAGGTGCATTTCGCCATCGGCTACACCGAACCCGAGGCCGGAACCGACCTCGCCGCGCTGCGCACGCGGGCGGTCCGCAGCGGTGATCATTACGTCGTGGACGGGCAGAAGATCTTCACGACGGGAGGGCACGACGCCGACTACATCTGGCTCGCGGTCAGGACCGACCCGGACGCGCCCCGGCACAAGGGCATCTCGATTCTCATCGCCGACACCTCCGATCCGGGCTATTCGTGGACGCCGATCATCACCTGCGACGGCGCGCACCACGTCAACGCCACCTACTACTCCGGTGTGCGGGTTCCGGCGGATCTGCTTGTCGGCAAGGAAAACGAGGGCTGGAAGCTGATCACGGCCCAGCTCAACCACGAGCGGGTCATGCTCGGCCCCTCCGGCAGGATCGGCGGGCTGTGCGACAGAGTCGCGGCGTGGGCGCGGGAGCGCACCACACCGGACGGGACTCCGCTGTCGTGGCTGCCCGACGTGCGGGCGGCGCTGGCGGAGGCCCAGGCGATCGCCAGGGTGAACGAACTGCTCAACTGGCAGGTCGCCGTTTCGGAGCCCGGTTCGGTCGCCGATGCCTCCGCGACGAAGGTCTTCGCGTCCGAACACCAGCAGCGGATCGGCAGGACATTGGAGGAAATCGTGGCACGGCACGGAGATCCGGCCGACGAGGAGACGGCGGCCCTGGCCGAATGGCTCGACGTCATCGCCAAGCGCAACATCGTGCTGACCTTCGGCGGGGGCGTCAACGAGATCCAGCGGGAGCTGATCGCGAGCTTCGGGCTCGGCCTGCCGAGGGTGCCGCGATGACCGGGATCGAGGAGGCCGCAGCCCGCATCGCCGAGGAGGGACCGTCGGAACGCCGGCTCGCGAGGGATCCGGTCAACCAGGCCATGGTCAACAACTGGGTCGAGGCGATCGGCGATCGCAACCCCGTCTACACCGACCCCGGCTATGCCGCGGACTCGGTGCACGGAGGGCTGGTGGCGCCGCCCGCCATGGCGCAGGTGTGGACGATGCCGGGGCTGGGCGGGCAGCGGGCCGACGACGACCCGCTCTCCGCGATGATGTCCATTCTGGACGATGCGGGATTCACCTCCGTCGTGGCGACCAACTCCGAACAGCGTTACCACCGCTATCTCCGGCACGGCGAGCACGTCGCGGCCTCGACTCGCCTCGAAGGTGTCGCCGGGCCGAAGCGGACCGCGCTCGGCGAAGGCTGGTTCGTCACCACCGTCACGACGTGGTATGTCGGTGACGAGGTGGTGGCCGACATGGTGTTCCGGGTTCTCAAGTTCCGCCCCTCCGGAGAATCCGGCACCGCGGCGGGAGACGTACTGCGCCCCGTGGTCAGCAAGGACACCGAGTTCTTCTGGGAGGGAACACAAGTCGCCGAACTGCGAATCCAGCGCTGGGGCGGCACGCTGCGGCATCCTCCTGGGCCGATGCCGCCGGACGGTGATCTCGGCGCGGTACCCGGGTACGTGGTGGCCGCGGGCACCGGCACGGTGTACAGCTTCGTCGTGCAGCACCATCCCGGCGTTCCGGGAAAGACGACACCGTTCGTCATCGCGCTGGTCGAACTGGACGAGGGAGTGAGGATGCTCGGTGAACTACTCGACGCCGAACCCAGTCAGGTCCACATCGGACTGGAGGTCGAGGTGGTGTTCGTTCCCGTCGAGGCCGGATTGACCATTCCCGCGTGGAAGGTGCGGTCGTGAGTATCGCGATCGGTGCCGAACTGCCGCCGCTGACCGTCGAGGCGAGCACCACGTTCGTCATCAGCGCGGCCATCGCCACGAGAGATTTCCAGGACGTGCACCACGACACCGATGCCGCGCGCGCGAGAGGATCGGAGGACATCTTCGTCAACATCCTCACCGACACCGGCCTCGTCCAGCGGTTCGTCACGGAGTGGGCCGGCAACGACGCGCTGGTGCGCTCGATCGCCATCAGGCTCGGGGTTCCCTGCTATGCGGGCGACGTGTTGACGTTCACGGGAACGGTCACCGGCAGGGACGGCGACGAATGGGAGGTCACGGTGACCGGCAAGGGCGATCTCGGCGACCACCTCACCGGCACCGTGCGCGTCGTGGTTCCGGAGGAGGCGCCGTGAGCTTGTCAGGGGTGGCGGCCATCGCCGGTATCGGGGCAACCGAGTTCTCCAAGGACTCCGGCCGCAGCGAGTTGCGGCTCGCCGTCGAGGCGGTGAGTTCGGCGCTCACCGACGCGGGCCTTCGTCCATCCGATGTGGACGGTCTGGTGACGTTCACCATGGACGGCAACGCCGAGATCGCCGTTGCGAGGGAACTGGGAATTCCCGAGCTGAGCTTCTTCAGCAGGGTCCACTACGGCGGTGGCGCGGCCGCGGCGACGGTGCAGCAGGCCGCCATGGCGGTCGCGACCGGAGCGGCGGAGGTCGTCGTGGCCTACCGGGCGTTCAACGAGCGTTCGGGGCAGCGCTTCGGGCAGGTATCGGCCGCCGCCGCGCAGCAGGTCAACACCTCCGGGGTCGACAACGGATTCCACTATCCGATGGGCCTTGCCACCCCGGCCGCGACGGTGGCCATGGTCGCGCGGCGCTACCTGCACACCTACGGGGCGAGCAGCGAGGATTTCGGCAGGATCGCGGTACTTGACCGCAAACACGCCGCGACCAACCCGAAGGCGTGGTTCCACGGCAGGCCCATCACGCTCGCCGAGCACCAGAATTCGCGGTGGGTGACCGAACCGCTGCATCTACTCGACTGCTGTCAGGAAAGCGACGGCGGGGTGGCCGTCGTGGTCACCTCCACCGAGCGGGCACGCGATCTTGCGCGGCCTCCCGCCGTGATCACCGCGGCGGCTCAGGGCAGCGGCCCCGACCAGTACACGATGACGAGCTACTACCGCGACGAGATCGCGGCCCTGCCCGAACTGGGCGTCGTGGCCAGGCAGTTGTGGCGGCAGGCGGGCATCACCGTCGCCGACATCGACGTCGCCGTGCTCTACGACCACTTCACCCCCTACGTGCTCATGCAGCTCGAAGAGCTGGGCGTGTGCGGAAGGGGCGAGGCGAAGGACTTCGTCGCCGGCGGGGCGCTCGAACTGACCGGAACGCTGCCGCTCAATCCGCACGGTGGTCAGCTCGGCGAGGCGTACCTGCACGGGATGAACGGCATCACCGAGGCGGTGCGCCAGGTGCGCGGCGACGCGGTCAACCAACTGCCCTCGGTGAGCAACGTGCTGGTCACAGCGGGCACCGGGGTACCGACGAGCGGGCTGGTGCTCGCCGCGGACCGATCCGCCTCACCTGCTTGACGGCTGGTGGGCCGCGCCCGGCTCTGCCACGGTGGAACCGCGCGAGGCGCATCTGGGCGCAACGGGACAGGGGAGCGGGACATGGGCTTGCCGGTCGTCGTGGGATGGCTGTTCACAGCGGCTTTTCTCGCGTTGGCCTATCCGTGCCTGCGCAGGCTGGCCCGGCTCGACTACGTGCGGCTCGGCAGCGGGGTGCGGCACGTCGATCTCGCGGGCCTGCTCATGACCGTGGCGATGGTCGCCATGGTCTCTCCCGTCGGCGGTCCGGTTCCCGTCGCGGGCTGGCAGGCGTTGTTCCTGCTCACCGCGGGCTGGTTCGGGGTCGCCGCCGTGCGGGGCAGAGCCGGTGCCGGGGTGTGCAGGCGATGCGACCTGCACCACGGCATCTCGGCGGTCGCGATGCTGCTCATGCTGGCGGCGATGCCGCACGCGGGCGGTGACGACATGACGATGAGCGCGGCGCTGGGCGAGTGGGTGGGCTGGCCGGTGATCGCGCTGCTCGCGGCGCTCTATTTCCTTGTCGACAGTGTGCTGGCCGCGCGGGGAACGCTGCGTGCGGTGCGCGCGGCGGGAGTCGCCGCGATGCCGGAGGGTTTCGCTTCGCGGACAGTGTGCCGCGTGGTCATGGGCGGCGGGATGGCGGTGCTGTTCGCCGCCACCATGTGAGTACCGTGGCTCAGCGCGTCGTCTCCAGCACCGCGTCGGACAGTACGGGTGCCTCGCCCCTGTCGAGCGCCGTGGTGGTGACCAGCAGGCGAGCGCCTTCCTTCCAGACGCGGGTGCGCAGTGTCTCGCCCGGCAGCACGATGCCCGCGAACTTCGCCGACCAGGACGAGATCGCCGTGACGTCCGCGTCGAGCAGCGCGTCGGTGACCGCCTTGGCGACGATCCCGTAGGTGCACAGGCCGTGCAGGATCGGCACGTCGAATCCGGCCGCCTCGGCGAAGCCGGGATCCACGTGCAGCGGGTTGCGGTCGCCGCACAACCGGTACAGCAGTGCCTGCTGCGGCAGCGTCGGCGTGTCGATCACGGCGTCCGGTTCGCGTGCGGGCGGCTCGATCCGGTCGGAGCTGCCCCTGTTGCCGCCGAAACCGCCCTCGCCCCTGGCGAAGATGCTGAGCCGCGTCGTCCACAACGGTTCGCCCTCCGGGGTGCTCACCCGGGATTCCTGCACGATGACGGCGGCCTTGCCCTTGTCGAGGACGTCGACGATACGCGCGCGGGCGATCGCCTTGCCCTCGGCGGGAACGGGCTGGTGCACGACGACCTGCTGGGTGCCGTGCACGACCTTCGCCAGGTCGATGTCGATGCCGGGGAAGGTCACCGAGGGCGGCTCGAAGACCCGCATGTTGGGCGCGACCGTCGCGAACGTCGGCAGCACCCTGAGATCCTTCTCGTAGGTGTAGCGCAGTTCGCGGGGGTCGACGGGAGCCGAACCCGCGCCGATGCCAAGGTGGTAGAGCAGCACGTCGGAGGCGGTCCAGCCGAAGGTGGTCTCGCCGAGATCGGCTCCGATGGCCTTGGCGGCATCGATGGGCATGCGCGGCTCCCTGTCACTCGTAGCTGATCGAGACCTCGTCGGTGAGCGGGAGCGACTGGCAGGCCAGCACGATCCCGTCGGCGATGTCCTCGGAGTCGAGTACGTCGTTGTGCAGCATCTTCACCTCACCGGAGGTGATCCGGCAAGCACACGCGCTGCACTGGCCTTCCCTGCACGAGTAGGGCGCGTCGATTCCGTTGTCGAGCAACAGGTCGAGCAGCTTGTTCCCGCGAGGCCACGCGAGTTCGTGCCGCGAGCCGTCGAGGCTGACCCCCAGCTTCGACGGCGGGCTGTCCTGGCCCGCATCCTTGACCTGCCCGGCGGTGCCGGTGTCGAACGGATTCCCGCCGAGGGAGACGAACTTCTCGGTGTGGATGGCCGATCGCGGTTTTCCGAGCGACTTCATCGCCGCTGTCGCCGCGGACATGAACGGCCGGGGCCCGCAGATGAACACCTCCCGCTCCGCGTGCGGGGCCGCAAGCGCGGTGAGCTGCTCGGCGCTGGGCAGTCCCTGCACGCTTTCCAGCCAGTGGGTGACGACGAGCCGCCCGGGGTGGGTCTCGGCGAGTTCGCGCAGGGCGCCGGAGAAGATCACCGAATGCTCGTCGCGATTGGCGTACACGAGCCTGATCGTGCCGGTGCCTCCGGCGAGCACGGAACGCACGATCGACAGCACGGGCGTGATCCCGCTGCCCGCCGCGAACAGCAACAGATCCGAGGCGAGCGAGGAGGGAGTGAACACGCCACTCGGCGGCAGCACTTCCAGTTCGCTGCCACCGGTGACGTTGTCGCAGATCCAGTTGGAGCCGTAGCCGTCGCGTTTCACCGTCACCTGGGGTCGCTGTCCGGTGTGCGGTGAGCTGGACAGCGAATAGCAGCGCGCCACCGAACCGCCCTCCCCGTCCGGGATGCGCACGGTGAGGAACTGACCCGGCCGGTAGTCCAGTTCGGCGTCGAAGACCACCGAGCACGCCTGCGCCGTCTCCTCGACGACCTCGGCGACCGGAAGGACCAGCGAGCGGGTTTCAGTCATGGCCGAACACGCCCTCCCTCGCCGCCGCGCCGATGCTCTCCCTGAGCTGGTCACAGGTGTCGAGCAGTGCCGGGTGCGTGCCGTCGGCCACCCGTTCGGCGAAGACGGGGCAGGAGGTTCCCGCGTCCGTCGTCCACTGGATGCTCGTGTGTTTCGGGCTGTTCTTCTTCACGAGCACCGTCGTCGCGCACGCGTGGCAGGACACGGGGCGCAGTCCCTCGGTGAGGAACTCCTCGGTGTCGGAACGGGTTTCGGCCCGCACTAGGACACTCCGGTTTCCTGCCGGCGGGCCAGGTTCGCCGCGACTTCCTCCGCCCACACCTCGTTTGCCCTCGTGGTGTCCACTTCGAACTCGAACCGGCTCGTCATGTCGTCGGTGACCTCGGCGGCGTCCACATAGAACTGGTCGTACCAGCGGCGCAACTGATAGACCGGACCGTCTTCCTCACACAGCAACGGATTGTCGATCCTGGTCTTGTTGCGCCAGATCTCCACGTCCTGGAGGAAGCCGACGCCGATGCTCTTGGCGAACTTGCCCGCGATCTTGTCGGCCTGTTCGTCGGAGACACCGGGCAGCTTCTTGACGATGACGCCCCACTGCAGCACGAAGGAGGTCGGCGAGACCGGGTAGTGGCAGTTGATCAGCACGTTCTCGATCTCGAAGCCCTGGTAGGTGTTCAGCAGGGTGTTGATCATGTAGGAGGGGCCGAAGTAGGAGGCCTCGGAGCGGAGCAGGTTCTCCTCGCCGCCGTAGTTGGAGGCCATGCCGACATCGGGCCTGCCCTTGGTGTTGAGGTACTGGGTCGCGACGTGTCCTTCGAAGACGTTCTTGAAGTAGGTGGGAAACGCGAAGTGGATGTAGAAGAAGTGCGCCATGTCCACGACGTTGTCGACGATCTCCCTGCAGTTGGCGCCCTCGATGAGCACGGAGTCCCACGTCCAGTTGCTCCACTGGCCGTCGAAGACGCCCTCGATGCGGGGAATGACCACGTCCGGCGGCGGAGGGTTGCCCTCGGGGTCGTGCCACACGAACAGCTGCTTGTTCTCCTCAAGGGTCAGCCACGAGCGGGTCCGTGCGCGCAGCGGTACCCGTTTGGCGTAGGGGATCGACACGCACTTGCCGTTGCCCGCCCATCGCCAGTCGTGGAAGGGGCAGGCGATCTCGTTGCCCTTGACCGTGCCCTGGGTGAGATCGCCACCCATGTGCCTGCAGTAACCGTCGAGAACGTTCAGCACACCGTCCTCGCCCTGGAACACGACGAGCTTGGTGCCGAACGCGTTGATCGCGTGCGGTTTCCCGTCCTTGAACGAGTCGGCGAGACCGAGGCAGTGCCAGCCGCGGGCGAACCGGGTGGGCGGGGCACCCGCGTCGATGGTGCGAACAGCGGCCTGCGTCATTGCGAACCTCCGGCTTCCTTGGTCGCGGGGCGTGCTCGATTCTGGGCTGCGATGTGCTGTGCCGCAAGGTATCCGAACACCATCGCCGGTCCGATCGTCGCTCCCGGCCCCGCGTAGGTGCGGCCCATCACGGCGGCGCTGGTGTTGCCCGCGGCGTAGAGACCCTCGATGACCGATCCGTCCTCGCGCAGCACCCTGGCGTCGGCGTCGGTGGTCAGCCCGCCTTTCGTGCCGAGATCGCCCGGCACGATCCGCATCGCGTAGAACGGGGCCCGCTCCAGCGCTCCAAGGCTCGGGTTGGGCTTGTGCCTCGGATCGCCGTAGTAGTGGTCGTAGGCGCTGACACCGCGCTGGAAGTCCTCGTCGGCACCCGCGCGGGCGAAGCCGTTGAACCTGGTGACGGTCGCCTCCAGGGCGTCGGCCGGAACGCCGATGCGCTCCGCGAGTCCTCGCAGTGTCGAGGCCTTGGCCGCGATGCCCGCTTCGAACCAGCGGCGTGGCAGCGGTTGTCCCGGGCCGAGGCCGGTGAACAGATAGCGGTTGCGGTAACGCTGGTCGAAAACCAGCCAGGCGGGCAGGTTCCGCGCGGGTCCTTCGCCAGGCCCGTACATGGCGTGCACGGCTTCGACGTAGGGGGCGGACTCGTTGACGAACCGCAGCCCCTCACCGTTGACCATGAGGCAACCCGGGCGGGAACGCTCGGCGAGCGCGAACCACGGCCCTCCGGTGAGCGGCAGCGAAGGCCCCCACCACGCATCGTCCATCAGGTCGACTCCGGAACCGAGCGCCATACCCGCGACGATGCCGTCGCCGGTGTTGCCCTTGGCCCCGACCGTCCACTCCGTACCGATGGGCTGGCGCTGGTACTTGCGCCTGAGTTGCTCGTTGTGCTCGAAGCCGCCGCAGGCGAGGACGACGCCGTGCCGGGCCCGCAGCAGCACCGGTTCCTTCCCGGGAGCTCGTTCGGTCCAGACCCCGGTGACGACGTCGTTCTCGCTGTGCAGACTGGTCATCGGGGTGGAAAGCAGCAAGGGGACACCGGCGCGCGACAGCCCTGCCCGCAAGCCTGCCGCCAGCGCCTGCCCCATGGACAGCAGCTTCTTGCCGCTGAGTTTGCCGATCACGCCACGTACGCCGAGCCGCAGCAGTCTCGTGATCCCGCGCGGATGCCTGGCGATGAGGCTCAGCCAGCGGAAATCGGCCTGTGTCAAGGGAAAGCCCAGTGGAGGCTCGCTGTAGGGCGGTTCGAGGTCGGCGAGATCGGCGCCGAGCAGCTTGCCGTCCAGCGGAACCGGTTCGGCGGACCGGCCGCGTGCCCTTCCGCCGGGGGCTTCGGGGTGGTAGTCGGAGTAGTCGCGCACCCAGCGCAGCCGCAGCGGCGTGTGCTTGTGCACGAAGGCGACGACCTCGGGCCCGGCGTCGAGGTAGGCGGCCCGGCGTTCGGCGGGAACGACGTCACCCACGATGGCGTCGAGGTAGCGGTGTGCCTCCTCCGGCGGGTCCTCGATGCCCGCCGAGCGCAGCGCTTCGTTGCCGGGGATCCAGACTCCGCCGCCGGACCGCGCGGTGGAGCCGCCGAACCGGGCCGTCTTCTCCAGCACGACCACGGAGAGACCGGCGTGTGCGGCCGCGAGTGCCGCGGTCATGCCCGCCGCGCCGCTGCCGACCACGATGACGTCGTACTCGTGGCCGGCGCCGGGATCCGCGCTGCCCACTGCCATGCCGCCTCCTGAAACGCGTTATAGAAATCAAGGCCCTCGTTGTCGGTACTTCCGTCACGATAGACGAGAACGTGTTTCAGTTCTAGGGTGAGGACCGTGGCCGGAACAGCGGAAATTCAGGAAATCGCGGACGTGGTGGTCGTGGGTTTCGGCGCCGCGGGCGCCTGTGCGGCCATCGAGGCCGCCGAACGCGGTGCCGACGTGCTGGTGATCGACAGGTTCGGCGGGGGAGGTGCGAGCGCGCTCAGCGGCGGGGTCGTCTACGCGGGTGGCGGGACGCCGCAGCAGCGCGAGGCGGGCGTCGGCGACTCGGTCGAGGCCATGTACGAATACCTGCGGCGGGAGGTCGGCGACGTGGTCTCCTCGCAGACCCTGCGCCGCTTCTGTGAGGGCAGTCCCGAGTTGATCGGTTGGCTGGAGCGCCACGGCGTTCCGTTCGAGGGCAGCCTCTGCCCGGTGAAGACGTCCTATCCCGGCAACGACCATTACCTCTACTACTCGGGAAGCGAGGCGGCTGGCGGGTTCAGGGACGCCGCGAAGCCCGCGCCGAGGGGGCATCGGGTCAAAGGCAGTGGAACCTCGGGAAAGGTCCTGTTCGCCCGGCTCGCCGCCTCGGCCCGGAAGGCAGGCGTGCGCGTGCTTCCGCAGACGAAGGGCGTCGAGCTGATCACCGAATCCGGCGCGGTGACAGGACTGACCGTGCGCACCCTGCGTGGCGCGCCCCGGGGGGTGCGATGGGCGCACCGCGTACTGGCGAGGTACGCGGCCAAACCGGGTCTCTACGTGCCCGCGCTGCGCAAGCTGCTGGAACGCCGGGTCGTCGCGCTCGAACGCAAGTACGGCGCCCCCGCGACCGTGCACGCCCGCCGCGGGGTCGTGCTCGCCGCGGGTGGCTTCATCGCCAACAGGGCCATGGTGCGCGAGCACGCCCCGGCCTACCGGGGAGGGCTCGCGCTCGGTACGGCGGGCGACGACGGTTCCGGGATCGCGATGGGGGTCGCGGCGGGAGGGGCGACCGCCGAGCTCGGCCGGATCTCGGCGTGGCGGTTCCTCACTCCGCCCAGCGCGTTCATCGGCGGGGTGCTCGTCAACGAGCGCGGGGAGCGGTTCATCGACGAATCCCGTTACGGCGCGGCGATCGGCGAGGCGATGATCACCGGGCAGGGCGCGCGTGCCTGGCTGCTCGTCGACGACGCGATCGTGCGCGCGGCGAGGAAGGGCGCTCGCGCGGAAAGCCAGTGGTTCCAATGGTTGCAGGCGCTGTACCTGTTGCGAAGGGGCAGGGTCGGCGGCGCTTCCCCCGAGGAGGTGGCCGCGAAGGCGGGAATCGACCCGGAGGGGCTCGTCCGCACTGTGGCCGCCTATCGGAACGGGGATGCCGACCCGCTCGGCAAACCGGAGGAATTCCGGGCGCCGCTGGACACTCCGCCGTTCTCGCTCATTGATCTGACCATCAAGCCGAACATCGGTTACCCGTGTCCGATGCTGACGCTGGGCGGGCTCGTCGTCGGGGAGGACGCCGGGCAGGTGCTGGCCGCCGACGGTGCCGCCGTGCCGGGGCTCTACGCGGCGGGCAGGTCCGCGGTTGGAATCTGTTCCAGGTCGTATGTCAGCGGACTTTCGCTCGCCGACTGTGTGTTCTCAGGGCGTCGAGCCGGTGCGGCCGTGAGTGCGTGACAAAAACGAGAACGTGTTCTAGTCTTGGAAGTGTCATTCCAGGTAACCAGCAGGAACGAGGCACAGGATGAGTGAGCGGGGCACCGCAGCGGTGGTGGCCGGGATCAGGGATCTGCTGCCCGTGTTACGCGAGCGCGCGCAGGAGGCGGAGGACGCCCGCCGGATCCCGGAACAGTCGATCAAGGCCCTGCAGGAAACCGGCTTCTTCAAACTCCTGCAACCCACCCCCCATGGCGGCTACGAATCCGATCCGGTCACCTTCTACACGGCGGTCAGGGACATCGCGAGCGCCTGCGGATCGACGGGATGGGTGGCTTCCATCCTCGGCGTCCATCCGTGGCACGTGGCGCTGTTCGAAGCCGAGGCACAGCAAGAGGTGTGGGGCGACGACGCCGACACGCGCATTTCCTCGTCGTACGCGCCGACGGGCAAGGCCACGATCGTCGAGGGCGGCTACCGGCTCACCGGCCGGTGGAGTTTCTCCTCCGGCTGCGACCACGCGACCTGGGTACTGCTCGGCGCGCCCGCCTTCGACGACGAGGGCAAGCCGGTCGACTTCTGCACCTACCTGCTTCCCATTGCCGACTACACGATCGCCGACGTGTGGGACACGGTGGGGCTGCGGGGAACCGGCAGCAACGACATCATCGTCGAGGACGTCTTCGTGCCGAAGCACAGGGCACTGAGTTTCGTACTGACCTCCAAGTGCAAGACACCGGGACAGCTCGTCAATCCGGGTCCGCTCTACCGGCTTCCCTACGGTTCGGTGCATCCGAGCACGATCACCGCGCCCATCATCGGCATGGCCCAGGGCGCCTACGACGTCCACGTCGCGTATCAGCGCGACCGCGTCAGGGCCGCCTACCAGGGCGAGAAGTCGGCGGAGGACCCCTTTGCCAAGGTGCGGATCGCCGAGGCGGCAAGCGATATCGACGCGGCCTGGCTCCAGCTCACGCACAACATCGGCGAACTCTACGAACTGGCCCGCGCCGAGCGGAAGCTGCCGTTCGCGACGAGGCTGCGGGTGCGCAGAGATCAGGTGCGGGGCACCGAAAGGGCCATCGCCGCGATCGACAGGCTGTTCGAGAACTCGGGAGGAAGGGCGTTGCGCGCGGGAACTCCCTTGCAGCGATTCTGGCGGGACGCGCACGCGGGCAGGGTCCACGCGGCCAACGACCCGGAAAGGGCCTACACCATGTTCGGCACGGGAACCTTCGGGCTTCCGGTCGAGAACGCCATGGTGTGAAAGGATTCTCGTGACGGGGTCTACAGTGGATTTTCGAACCGAGGGCGCCTACGCCGAGGTCGGCGGCGGGCTGCGGCTGCACTATCACGAGGCGGGAACCGAACACGACGAGACCGTGGTCCTGCTGCATGGGGGAGGCCCCGGCGCTTCGGCGGCGAGCAACTTCGCCCGCAACATCCCGGTGTTCGCCAAGTCCTTCCGCACCATCGCCGTCGACCAGCCCGGTTTCGGCCGCTCGGCCAAACCTACCGAGCACCCGCAGTACTTCACGCACAGCGCCACCGCCGTC
Organism: Saccharomonospora sp. NPDC006951; assembly: GCA_040635515.1. Classification (GTDB taxonomy): domain Bacteria; phylum Actinomycetota; class Actinomycetes; order Mycobacteriales; family Pseudonocardiaceae; genus Prauserella_A. Next base: position 322,958 of record JBEYHY010000002.1, read on the forward strand.
GTGGGACTGCTCGACGCGCTGGGCATCGAGAAGGCCCATCTCGTCGGCAACTCGCTCGGCGGGGGAGCCGCGGTGCGCCTCGCGCTGGATCATCCCCGGCGCGCGGGACGGCTGGTGCTCATGGGTCCCGGCGGGGTCAGTGTGAACGTGTTCTCGCCCGATCCCACGGAGGGCATCAAGAACCTGGCGAGGTTCGCGGCTTCACCGGGGCCGAGCAAGGACAAGCTCGCCGCGTTCCTGAGGGTCATGGTGCACGACCAGTCGCTGATCACCGACGAACTGATCGAGGAACGGTTCGCGGCGGCGAGCACGCCCGAGTCGCTCGCCGCGATGGCGGCGATGGGTGCCTCCTTCGCCCGTCCTGACAGCTACGAGCAGGGCATGTTGTGGCGCGAGGTGCACCGGCTGCGGCAACGGGTCCTGCTGATCTGGGGCAGGGAGGACAGGGTCAATCCGCTCGACGGGGCACTGCTGGCACTCAAGAACATCCCCCGTGCCCAGTTGCACGTTTTCGGCAATTGCGGGCACTGGGCGCAGGTGGAACGGTTCGAGGAGTTCAACCGGCTTGCCATCGACTTCCTGAAGGGTGAGTGACGATGGGTATCCGTTCGCTCGGTTATCTGCGCATCGAGGCGACCGACATGGCGGCGTGGCGGGAGTACGGCCTCAAGGTGCTCGGCATGGTGGAGGGGCAGGGCCGCGACCCGGACTCGTTGTACCTGCGCATGGACGACTTCCCGGCGCGGCTGGTGATCGTTCCCGGCGAGGCCGACCGGCTCGCGCAGGCGGGCTGGGAGGCGGCCAACGCGGCGGAACTCGACGACGTACGCACGCGCCTGACCTCGCACGGCGTCCCGTTCAAGGAGGGCACGAGCGAGCAGTGTGCCGATCGCGGGGTGCAGGAACTGATCGCGTTCGACGATCCCTCCGGCAACACCCTTGAGGTCTTCCACGGCGTCGCGCTGCAGCACCGCAGGGTGGTCAGTCCCTACGGGCACACGTTCGTGACGGGGGAGCAGGGCCTCGGTCACGTCGTACTGTCCACTCACGACGATGAAGCGGCACTGCGGTTCTACAGGGACGTGCTGGGATTCCGGTTGCGGGATTCGATGCGGCTGCCCCCGCAGCTCGTCGGGCGGCCCGCCGACGGCGACCCGGCGTGGCTGCGCTTCTTCGGCTGCAACCCGCGTCATCACAGCCTCGCGTTCCTGCCCATGCCGACACCGAGCGGCATCGTGCACCTCATGATCGAGGTGGCAAGCACCGACGACGTCGGCCTGTGCCTCGACAGGGCGAAACGACGTGAGATTCCGATGTCGGCGACCCTGGGCAGGCACGTCAACGACCTGATGCTGTCGTTCTACATGAAGACCCCCGGCGGGTTCGACGTGGAGTTCGGCTGCGAGGGAAGGCAGGTCGACGACGAACGGTGGATCGCGAGGGAGAGCACGGCGGTGAGCCTGTGGGGACACGACTTCTCCGTCGGGGCCTCAGGAAACTCATGATCCGCGAGGGAGCCGCGGAGTCCACTGTGGAATCCCTGGATCCCGGTGGCGAGCTGGTCGATCCGGCCGGATTCCGTTCGGTACTCGGTCATTTCTGTACGGGAGTGACTATCGTGACCGCGGCCGACGACGAAGGGCGGCCCGCGGGCTTCGCCTGCCAGTCGTTCGCGGCGTTGTCGCTCGACCCGCCGCTCGTGTTGTTCTGCCCTGCCAAGGGTTCGCGTACCTGGCCGCTGATCGAGCGGATCGGCCGGTTCGCGGTGAACGTGCTCGCCGACGATCAGCGGGAACTGAGCGCGCGGTTCGGCAGGTCGGCTCCCGACAAGTTCGACGCGGTGCCGTGGCGGCCCGCGCCGAGCGGCGCCCCGCTGCTCGGCGGGGCACTGACGTGGGTCGACTGCCGGCTCGACGCGGTACACGAGGCGGGCGACCACTACGTGGTGGTCGGCAGGGTCACGGCGCTCGGCGCGGTGTCGCGGGGACGGCCGTTGTTGTTCTACCGCGGCACCTACACGGTGACCGAACAGGAGTCGCCGCCGGGCGTGCCCTCCTGGCCTCGGCCGGACGACTGGTTCTGACCCGGCCGTTAGGATCGCGCCATGAGTACGCGGGTGGCGGTGGTGACCGGGGCCGGGTCGGGAATCGGAAGGCAGATCGCGCTGAGCCTGCTCGGCGCGGGGTACAGCGTGGCGCTGGCCGGCAGGCGCGAACGGCCGCTGCGGGACACCGTGGCCGCGGCGGGCGGCACCGGCGACTCCACCGAGGTGGTCCCGGCCGACGTCACCGACGACGAGGCGGTCGCGCGCTTGTTCGACCGGGTCGCCGAGCGCTGGGGCAGGGTCGACGTGCTCGTGAACAACGCGGGCACCTTCGGTGCGCCCGGCTCGGTCGACACCCTGTCCGCCGCGGACTGGAGGGCGACCGTCGAGGTCAACCTCACCGGCATGTTCCTGTGCGCGCACCACGCCGTGCGGCTCATGAAGGCACAGGACCCGCAAGGCGGGCGCATCATCAACAACGGTTCGATCTCCGCGCACGTGCCCCGGCCGGACAGCGTCGCCTACACGGCGACCAAACACGCCGTCACCGGTCTCACCAAGTCGATTTCCCTCGACGGGCGGGCTTTCGGCATCGCGTGCGGGCAGATCGACATCGGCAACGCGGCGACGGACATGACGGCGGGGATCGCGACCGGCGCGCGGCAGGCCGACGGCAGCGTCCGGCCGGAGCCGACGTTCGACGTCTCGCACGTCGGCGACGCAGTGCTCGCGATGGCGAACCTCCCGTTGTCGGCCAACGTCCAGTTCATGACCATCGCGGCCACCACGATGCCGTTCATCGGGCGAGGCTGAGTCCGGTCTCAGAGCCGTTGCAGGATGGTCGCCGTCGACAGCGCTCCTCCCGCGCACATGGTGACCAATGCCGTCGCGGCGTCCCTGCGTTCGAGTTCGTGCAGCGCGGTGGTGAGCAAGCGGGTTCCCGTGTTGCCGACGGGATGGCCGAGCGCGATGGCCCCGCCGTTGACGTTGACGCGCGCGGGATCGGCCTGGTGCATGTGCTGCCAGGACAGCACGACCGAGGCGAACGCCTCGTTGACCTCGAAGAGATCGATGTCGGTGGTGCCGAGCCCCGTCCTGGACAGCACGCGCGTGGTCGCCTGCACGGGCCCGTCGAGGTGGTAGTAGGGCTCAGCGCCGACGAGCGCCTGAGCCAGCACCCTCGCTCGTGGCCGCAGCCCGAGCTTCTCCGCCACCCGCGAATCCATCACCAGCACGGCCGAGGCGCCGTCCGAGATCTGTGATGACGTGCCTGCGGTGTGCACACCGCCGTCGAGGACAGGGGCGAGCTTCGCGAGTCCTTCCGCCGTCGTTTCCCGCAGCCCCTGATCCCTGGTGATCAGTCTCGTCTCGCCGCTCGGCGCGCCGGTTTCGTCGAGTACGGGGGCCTTGACCGGCACGATTTCCCTGGTGAACCGGCCCTCTTCCCACGCGATGGCGGCTTTGTGCTGGGAGGCGAGGCCGAAGGCGTCGATGTCGGCCCTGTCGAATCCCCTGCGCACCGCGATGCGTTCGGCCGCCGTGTACTGGTCGGGCAGATCGATGGTCCAGGACGGGGGGCGTCGCGATCCCGCGTTCTCGCCGGTGTTGGCGCCGAGCGGCACCCTGCTCATGGCTTCGACCCCGCAGGCGATGCCGACGTCGATCGCGTCGGCCGAGATCAGCCCGCAAACAAGATGCAATGCCTGCTGGGCGGAACCGCACTGGGCGTCGATCGTGGTGGCACCGGTCTGCTGGGGCAGGCCGGCGTGCAGCCACGCGGTGCGCGTGATGTTGCCCGCCTGCTCGCCCGCCTGCGTCACGTTGCCGCCGATGACCTGCTCGACAAGTGCGGGATCGACGCCCGCGCGTTCCAGCAGCGCGGACTGTGCCACGCCCAGCAGTTCGGCGGCGTGGACACCGGCCAGCCAGCCTCGGCGTTTGCCGATGGGAGTGCGTACCGCCTCGACGATGACCGGGTCACCCACGCGTTCGTCCTTTCCCCGTTGAACCGGCCTGGCGGGCCGGTGGAAGCTCCCGCAAAAATAGAACACGTTCTCGAATCTGGCAATGAACGGCCTCGTCAACCGCTATCCGGCTACCGATGGTCAGCGATCTTTCTACCTGGAGTTTCAAGATCCTCATTGATAAAGTTAACGGGGTTCACTACAGTCCTTCCTTAAGTTAACACCGTATGCTTCAATCCTGTTCTAGAACGTGTTCCAACGACGTATGTCGGAGGTACGGCGCATGAGCTCGTCGCTACTGCCCACCGGATTCGACTTCACCGATCCCGACCTGTACGCGACCCGGCTGCCGCTGGAGGAGTTCGCGCTGCTCCGGCGGACGGCGCCGGTGTGGTGGAACCCGCAGTCGCACAACAAGGCCGGGTTCGGCGACGACGGGTTCTGGGTGGTGACCCGCCTCGAAGACGTCAAGGCGGTGTCGAGAGACAGTGAACTGTTCTCCTCACAGGAGAAGACCGCCATCATCCGGTTCGACGAGACGATGACCAAGGAAGGCATCGAGGCCAACCGGCTGGTCCTGCTCAACATGGATGCCCCGCAGCACACGAAACTGCGCCGGATCGTGTCGAAGGGGTTCACGCCGAGGGCCATCGGCAAACTGGAGGACACGCTGCGGGAGCGGGCCAGGCACATCGCGAGGGCCGCGAAGGAGAAAGGCTCAGGCGACTTCGTCGCCGACATCGCCTGCGAACTTCCCCTGCAGGCCATCGCGGAGCTCATCGGGGTCCCGCAGGACGACCGGCTCAAGATCTTCGACTGGTCCAACCAGATGATCGGCTACGACGACCCCGAATACGACGTCGACCCGCTCACCGCCTCGGCCGAACTCGTCGGCTACGCGTGGAACATGGCCGAGGAACGGCGCGGTTGTCCCATGGACGACATCGTCACCAAACTCGTTCAGGCCGATGTGGACGGTGAGGCGCTCTCGTCGGACGAGTTCGGGTTCTTCGTGATCCTGCTCGCCGTCGCGGGCAACGAGACCACGCGCAACGCGATCACCCACGGAATGAAGGCATTCCTCGATCACCCCGACCAGTGGGAGCTCTACAAACGCGAGCGTCCCAAGACCGCGCCTGACGAGATCGTGCGCTGGGCGACCCCCGTGGTTTCCTTCCAGCGCACGGCGACGGCCGACACCGAACTCGGCGGCCAGCACATCCGCAAGGGCGACCGGGTGGGCATGTTCTACAGTTCGGCCAACTTCGACCCCGAGGTGTTCGAGGAGCCGGAGAAGTTCGACATTTTGCGGAAGGACAATCCGCACGTCGGGTTCGGCGGCACCGGATCGCACTACTGCATCGGCGCCAACCTCGCGAGGCTGGAGATCGACCTCATCTTCAACGCCATCGCCGACGAGATGCCGGACATCACGGAACTCGCGCCGCCCGACCGGCTGCGTTCCGGCTGGCTCAACGGAATCAAGCACTACCAGGTCGCCTACGAATGAGTCGGCCGAGCCGCCCGCCGTGATCATCGGTGGGCGGCTCGACGGGGTTTGCGGGGCCGGCGGTCAGGACGGATCCGGTACGCGGGCGGCCGTGATCTCGGATTCGGCGGTCCAGCCCAGCGGGCGGTAGAGCCGCGGTCCCCGCCCTCCGCGCGGACGATCACATCGTGGACGACGTCGCCGTCGCCGACGATGTGGGCGGAATAACGGGCGGGGAGCGTGGCCGGGCCGGGCGCCGCCTCTGGTGACGTGATCATCAGGTGTTCCGGCGGGCCGACTGTCCAACCAGGAGTCAACTCCGGTATGACGTCGGCGCGTGTTCCGCACACTTTCAGCCAGGCCCCGGGGCGCGGCGGGTCGCGGACCGTTCTCCGGCGGTTGTGCTCCTACCGACACGGTGGTCCGGCAGAACGGGCCCCATCGCCGCACCCGTGCTGATGGGCGACGTACCTGGACTCGCAACGGCTACGGTTTGTCGGCGGAGACGAGCCACATCGCGAAATACTGGGAGCCACCACCGTAGGCGTGGCCCAGCGCGACCCTCGCGCCGTCCACCTGATAGTCGCCCGCCCTGCCCATCACCTGTTTCGCCGCCTCGGAGAAACGCAGCATGCCGGAGGCTCCGATGGGATTGGACGACAGCACCCCGCCTGAGGGGTTGACCGGCAGCCGCCCGCCCAGCGCCGTGTCTCCCGCCTCGGTCACTCGCCAGCCTTCGCCTTCCTCCGCGAAACCGAGATTCTCCAGCCACATCGGTTCGAACCAGGAGAACGGTACATAGATCTCCGCAGCGTCCACTTCGGACATCGGGTCGGTGATGCCCGCCTCCCGCCACAACGCGGTGGCCGCGTCCCTTCCCGCCTGCGGATTGACCTGGTCGCGGCCCGCGAACGTGGTGGGCTCGGTACGCATGGCGGTCGCGGTGATCCACGCGGCCCCGCCCTCGACGGCGTCGCCAGCCGCCTCGTCGCCGAGCACCATCGCGCACGCGCCGTCGGAGGAGGGGCAGGTCTCGTCGTAGCGGATGGGGTCCCACAGCATCTTCGAAGCCCGCACCGAATCGACGGTGATATCGGGTTGCCTGAGATGCGCGTACGGGTTGAGCGCTCCTTGCCTGCGGTCCTTGGCCGCGACGATCGCACCGATGTGCTCGGGCGCTCCGGAACGACGGATGTAGGACCGCACGTGTGGCGCGAAGTAGCCGCCGGCGCCGGCACCCACCGGCATCTGGAACGGCGGCAGGATCGACAGCGCCCACATCGCGTTGGACTCCGACTGCTTCTCGAAGGCCACGGTGAGCACGCGCCGGTGTACGCCCGCCTGGATGAGACTGGCCGCGACCAGCGCGGTCGAACCGCCGACCGAACCGGCGGTGTGCACGCGCAGCAACGGTTTGCCCACCGCGCCGAGCGCGTCGGCCAGCGACAGCTCCGGCATCATGACGCCCTCGAACATGTCGGGCGCCTTGCCGACGACGACGGCGTCGATGTCGGGCCAGCCGGTACCGGCGTCGGCCATCGCCCTGTCCACCGCTTCCCTGAGCAGCCCCGGCATCGACACGTCGGTGCGCTTCGCGCGATGGTGCGTCTGTCCCGTACCGAGTACCGCGGTGCGCAGCTTGCTCAATGGTCAGCCTTTCTCCAGTACGGCAACCAGGTTCTGTTGCAGCGCGGGCCCGCTCGTCGCGTGTGCCAGCGTGCGAATCGCGTTGCCCGCGAGGATCTGCCGGGCCGCCTCGCCGATGCGGATCAGGCCCGCCGAGAACATCGGGTTACCGGTCAGCGCGCCGCCGGAAGGGGTGATGCGCACGTCCTCGCCCAGCCCGAGCGCCTCCCGCACGATGAGTTCCTGGTGGCTGAACGGTGCGTGGATCTCGGCGATCTGCACCGGGTCCTCGCCCGCGCCCGCCCGCGAACCCGCAGTGGTGGTCGAGGGGGAGTGGGTGAGATCACGGGCGCCGATCGCCGCCGAGTCGACGCGATGGTCGATTCCGGTGATGATCGCGGGCCGCTCCACGAGGTCGGCGGCCCTGCGCGCCGAGGCGAGCACGATCGCGGCCGCGCCGTCGGTGACCGGCGCGATGTCGTGTTCCCGCAACGGTTCCGCGACGTAGGGTGCCGTCAGCAGTTCTGCTTCCCCCGCGGTGCCGCGCACCTGGGCGAACGGGTTGTCCTCCGCGTCCCTCCTGCTGCGCGAGGCCACCTCGGCGAGGTCCTTCTCGTTCCACAGTCCCGCGTCGATGCCGAGCCGGGCCTGTATCCCGGCGATACTCACCGAGTCCGGCCACAGTGGAGCCGTGACGTAGGGGTCGAGTTGCAGGGAGAGAACTCTGCGCAGTTGCCCTGCCGAGGATTTGCCGAATCCGTACACCAGAGCGGTCTCCACCTCGCCGGTGCGGATCTTCAGCCACGCCTCGTACAGTGCCCACGCCGCGTCCATCTCCACATGCGACTCGTTGATGGGAGGGAACGCGCCGATGGCGTCGATCGCGGCGATGAAGGAGAAGGCCCTGCCCGCGAGGTAGTCCGAAGAGCCGGAACACCAGAATCCGATGTCCTTCTTGGACAGTCCGGTTTGCTCGAACAGTTCGGCGAAGACGGGAACCAGCATCTCCACGCCGTTGGTGGTGCCGTGGGTGCGCCGCACCTGTGGTGCCTGCGCGAACCCGACCACGGCGACGTCTGTCATCAGGTGTCCCCTCACAGGTGATGGGCGAAGGATTCGTACGGCGCGTCCGGTTCGCCGGTCGGCTCGAAGTGCGCGATGTTCTCCAGCGACGTGGACCATTCCTCGCGAGGCCGCCACGCGGCGCGCACGCGCATCCCCATTCGCACCTCGTCGGCCTCGCAGCCGAGTACGAGGTGGAGGAACGCGATGTCGGCACCGTCGAGCAGGATGTAGGCGGCGACGTAGGGCGGCTGGATGCGCTGGCCGAGGAAAGGCACGTTGACGATGCAGAAGGTGGTGACGATGCCGGTGTCGGGAAGGAAGACCTCGGTCGTGGTCGGCACGCCGTCGGTGGGGCACGCGCCGCGCGGCGGGATGTAGACCTTGCCGCACGCCGGGCAGCGCTGTCCGATGAGCTTGCCTTCGGCAAGGCCGCGCAGGTACCTGCTTTCCTCGGGGGAAGCCGAATGCTGGTAGTTCAGGTGCACCGGGGTGACGATCGTGCTCACCGGCGCCCCCTCTTCCCGCTCGGCGACCGGCGGCGGTGGTGTGACGGGCGGCGGATCCTCGGGTGCGTTCGCGCCCGCGAAGTAGGCGATGTCCCTGATGTGCCCCACCGGTTCCTCGGCCCACCGTGCCGTGACCCGCATCCCAGTGTGGATTGCCTCGGGAGACCCGGCGTCGACGGCGTGCAGCAGGCTGGTGTCCGCCCCGTCCAGCTTGATCAGCGCGAAGGCGAACGGCCGCTGAAGTGGTTGCCCGGCAAGGGGTTCGGCGACCCACGACCAGGACACCACGGTGCCTTCGCCGGAGACCTCGACGAACTCGGTGAGTGGTGCCGCCGTTGCGGGATCGTATTCGACAGGGGGGACGTGCACGCGCCCGTCCGAGCCGCGAACGCCGAGGATGCGGCGTTCGCGCAGGGCATTGACGAACCGGCCGAGCACCGGGCCGGTCGAGCGCGTGTAGTCGAAGCCGACGTCGAGCGGAGCCGAGAGCGGGGCTGGAGTATCGACGGCGTTCACGCAGCAAAGTGAAACACGTTCTCGATGTGTCGGCAAGGGGAGTGCGAGGCCATCGCCTCGGTGTGCTTGAACTGAAGTGCAACGAGTTCTAGATTTGGTGAATGTCGACTGACGCCGCCGCCCACTCCGGGGCTTCCGCGAACACCGAGACCATCGGACTCTGGAACATCGCCGCCGAGACGCCGGAGCGCCTCGCGGTCGTCGATCCGGACGGCACCGAGATCAGCTACGCGACGCTGGCCGCGAAGGCCGACGCCTACGCGTGCGGGCTTCGCGAACTGGGACTGAGCACGGGCGACGTCGTCGTCGTGCTGCAGCCGAACGGTGTCGAACTGCTGGCGGCGTATTTCGCCGCGATCCAGTCGGGGCTTTACGTGGTGCTCGTCAACTGGCATCTCGTCGGACCCGAGGTCGCCTACATCATCACCGATTCCGGAGCGAAGGCGTTTCTGGCCCACGAGCGGTTCGCCGGCATCGCCGTCGCCGCGGCAGACGAGGCCGGTCTCCCCGGCACGGCGAGGTTCGCCGTCGGTGACGTGCCCGGCTTCACGGACATCGCGCGGCTGGGCGAGGGCACCCAAGGGCGGCCGGCCGATCGCACCGCGGGTTCGCCCATGCTGTACACATCGGGAACGACGGGGCGGCCGAAGGGCGTGCGCAGGCCGCTCACCGGGCAGGATCCCGACGCGGTTCCCGCGGCTTCGACCTGGTTCTTCGGAATTTTCGGGCTGCGGCAAGGAGACGGTCACGTCCACCTGTGCGGATCACCGCTCTACCACACCGCCGTGCTGAACTTCGTCGCGATTTCGGTGCAGCTCGGGCATTCCGTGGTGCTCATGGACCGCTGGGACGCCGAGGACATGCTCGCGCTCATCGAGCGTCATCGCGTGACGCACAGCCACATGGTGCCCACCCAGTTCCGCCGCCTGCTCGCGCTGCCGGAGGAGGTGAGGGCCCGCTACGACGTGTCCTCGCTCAGGGCCATGATCCACGGCGCCGCGCCGTGCCCGCAGGAGATCAAGCGGCGCATGCTCGAATGGTGGGGGCCGGTCGTCATCGAGTACTACGCGGCGACCGAGGGCGGCGGCACCGCGATCGGCGGCGAGGAGTGGCTGCGCAAACCGGGCTCGGTCGGCAAACCGTGGCCGGGTTCGGTCGTGAAGATCCTCGACGATTCAGGGAGCGAACTGCCGCCCGGGCAGACCGGCACGGTGTACCTGCGGATGGGGGGTTCGTCGTTCGAGTACCACAAGGACAAGGCCAAGACGGAGAAGGCGCGCGTCGGCGACCTGTTCACGCTCGGCGACGTCGGTTACCTCGACGAGGACGGCTATCTGTTCCTGCACGACAGGAAAAACGACATGATCATCTCCGGCGGGGTCAACATTTATCCAGCCGAGATCGAGAACGAACTGGTGCTGCATCCGAAGGTCGGTGACGCCGCGGTGTTCGGCGTCCCGCACCCCGATTGGGGTGAACAGGTCAAGGCGGTCGTGCAACCGGCGGAGGGGGTCGAGCCCTCCGAGGAGCTGACCCAGGAGCTGCTTGCCTACGCGGCGAGCAGGCTGGCGAAGTTCAAACTCCCTCGCAGTGTCGACTACGTGGAGCTGCTTCCCCGTGATCCCAACGGAAAGCTCTACAAGCGACGCCTTCGCGATCCTTACTGGCGCGATCACGGCAGCGCGATCTGAGCCGGGCGCGGGCGGCGCCACGAGTAGGCGCCGCCCGCGTTCCCGGGTTCAGCGGCCGGTGAAGCGCGGCGCGCGCTTCTCCGTGAACGCCCTCGGCCCTTCCTTGGCGTCCTCGCTGGCGAACACCGCCATGCCGTACTTCGCCTCGACGGTGAACGCGTCGTTCTCGTGCATGCCCTCGGTGTCCCTGATGGTGCGCAGGATCGCCTGCACCGCGAGCGGCCCGTTGGCCGCGATCCGGTCGGCGATCTCCATGGCCTTGTCCAGCGCCGTCCCTTCGGGGACGACGTGGCCGATGAGCCCGATCTCCTTGGCTTCGGACGCTCCGACATGCCGTCCGGTCACCAGCAGTTCCACCGCCACGGTGTAGGGGATCTGCCGGGGAAGCCGCACGGCCGACCCGCCCAGCGGGAACAGGCCCCAGCGGGCTTCCGCGACACCGAAGGTCGCGCTCTCTCCCGCGATCCTGATGTCGGTGCCCTGCAGGATTTCCGTTCCGCCCGCGATCGCGGGACCTTCCACCGCCGCGATCAGCGGTTTGCGCAACCGGCGGCCCTTCAGCAGCCCCTCGATGGTGCTGGGATCGAAGGAGCCGCTGCCGAACGCGGCGTCGGGGCTGTTGCGGTTCATCGACTTCAGATCGGCTCCCGCGCAGAACGCGCCACCGGCTCCGGTCAGTACGCAGCTGCGGATCTCCGGGTCTTCGTCGACGCGATCCCACGCCTCGACCATGATGGCCATCATCTCGCCGGTCAGCGCGTTGCGCGCGGAAGGCCGGTTCATCGTCACCACAAGCGTGTGCCCGCGTTGTTCCACCAGTGCGTGCGGCTGCTCCATCGCGGTCTCCTGCCTACTCGGCCATGAACGTCGGCCGGGAATACCGGCGGGCAACCTTTGCCGGACCCGGATCGTGCATTGCCCGGAACGATAACATGTTCTAGTTTAGCTGCGTGGCCCTCAACATCGCGGATCTACTGGAGCACGCCGTCGACGCCGTGCCGGAACGCACCGCGGTCATCTGCGGCGGTGAGAGTGTCAGCTTCGCCGAGCTCGACACGCGCGCCAACCGGCTCGCCAACTACCTTGCCTCGGCCGGGATCGGCAAGGGTGATCACATTGGTGTCTACTCCCGCAATTCCATCGAGATGATCGAGACGATGTTCGCGGCGTACAAGCTGCGGGCGATCGCCGTCAACGTCAACTACCGCTACGTGCACGCCGAACTCGCCTACCTGTTCACCAACGCCGACCTCACCGTGCTCGTGCACGAGAAGCAGTACTCCGGCAAGGTCGCCGCCGTCCTGCCGGAGGCGCCCAAGCTGAAACACGTTTTAGTGGTCGACGACGGCTCGCCGGAGGAGCATGTAGTCGACGACGGCTTGCCGGAGGAGCGCGCGGATGCGCCCGACTCCGTCGTCACGGTCGGCTACGAGCAGGCGCTGGCGCAGGGCAGCCCGGAGCGGAACTTCGCGGAGCGCAGTCCCGACGACCTCTACATCCTCTACACCGGGGGAACCACCGGGTATCCCAAGGGTGTGATGTGGCGGCACGAGGACGTGTGGCGTGCGCTCGGTGGCGGCATCGACTTCATCACCGGCGACTACGTCGCCGACGAGTGGACGCTGGCGGAACAGGGAAAGGCGGGCGGCCTCGTCCGGCTGCCCGCGGCTCCGCTGATTCACGGCGCTGCGCAATGGGCGGCTTTCGGCGCGCTCTTCGCCGGTGGAACCGTGGTGTTCGTGCCGCAGTTCGACGCGCACGACGTGTGGACGGCGATCGAACGGCACAAGGTGCAGGTGCTCACGATCGTCGGTGACGCCATGGCCCGCCCGCTGCTGGACGCCTATCACGAGGGCGGCTACGACGCGTCCTCGCTCGTGGCCGTCTCCAGTCACGCGGCCTTGTTCTCCCATTCGGTGAAGCAGGAGTATCTCGCCGAGTTTCCCGGTGTCGTGCTGACCGACGCGATCGGTTCCTCGGAGAGCGGGTTCACCGGCATCGGGATGATGGGCAAGGACGCCGACCATACGGCCGGGCCGCGCGTCAACTTCGGCAAGGATGCCATCCTGCTTGACGACGACGGCGAGATCGTGCCGGTGGAGCCCGGCGCCATCGGCCGCATCGGCAGAAGGGGACACGTCCCGCTCGGCTACTACAAGGATCCGGACAAGAGCGCGACGATCTTCGTCGAGGCGGGCGGTGCCCGCTACGTCGTGCCCGGCGACTACGCGCGCTACGAGGCCGACGGCACGGTCACCCTGCTCGGCCGGGGTTCGCAGTGCGTCAACACCGGAGGGGAGAAGGTGTTCCCCGAGGAGGTCGAGGCCGCGCTCAAGTCGCATCCGGACGTGTTCGACGCGCTCGTCATCGCCGTGGCCGACGAGCGGCTGGGGCAGCGGGTCGGTGCCGTCATCGCGCCCCGGCGGGGAAGGACACTCGATCTCGGCGCGGTCGAGGACCACGTGCGCACCAGGATCGCCGGGTACAAGGTGCCGCGCAGCATCTGGATCGTGCCCGAGGTGTCCCGGCTGCCCAGCGGAAAACCCGACTATCCGTGGGCGCAGCGGCACGCGGCCGACAACGAACCCGTCGCCGCGCAGCCGACCAACTAGAAGGAAAGGCACGTCATGCGTACGGTCCTGTGCGACACGCTCGGCACCGAATTGCCGATCGCCGGATTCACGCCGTCCGAGCATGTCGCCGCCGCGCTCAGCAGGGCGGGCGGCCTCGGTGTGCTCGGTTGCGTCCGCTTCAACGACGCCGAGGAACTGGACAAGGTGCTCGGCTGGATGGACGCCAACACCGACGGCAAGCCCTACGGCGTCGACATCGTGATGCCGGCCAAGGTGCCCGCCGAGGGAAAACAGGTCGACCTCGACAAGCTGATTCCCGACGAGCACAAGGCTTTCGTCGAACGCACGCTCGCCGAACTGGGTGTTCCCGAACTGCCGGAGGGCACGGAGGAACGCGCGGGCGTCCTCGGCTGGCTGCACTCGGTTGCCCGCTCCCACGTCGAGGTCGCGCTGGAACACCGCATCTCGCTGATCGCCAACGCCCTCGGTTCGCCACCGCCTGACGTCATCGCGCAGGCACACGAGCACGGCGTCCCGGTCGCGGCTCTCGCCGGAACCGCCGAGCACGCGGCCCGGCACGTGGCGCGCGGAGTCGACCTCGTCGTGGCACAGGGTTATGAGGCGGGAGGGCACACCGGCGAGATCGCCTCCATGGTGTTGCTGCCGGAGGTGGTCGATGCCGTCGGTGACAAGGTGCCGGTGCTCGCGGCGGGCGGCATCGGCTCGGGACGGCAGGTGGCCGCCGCGCTCGCACTCGGTGCGGCGGGTGCCTGGACGGGCTCGGTGTGGCTCGCGACAAGGGAATACCTGGAGACCATGCCGGAGTCGGAGGCCATGCAGCAGGCCCTGCTCGCCGCGAGCTCGGCCGACACCGTGCGGACCCGGATCTACACCGGCAAGCCCGCCCGGCTGCTCAAGACGCGGTGGACCGAGGCGTGGGCGCGGCCCGATGCGCCCGAGCCGCTGCCGATGCCGTTGCAGAACCTGCTTGTCTCGGGCGCGCACAATCGCATCCACGCCGCCGCCGACCCGAGCGTGGTTTCGATGCCCGCTGGACAGGTGATCGGCGGGTTGCACGAGGTGCGGGCCGTCGCCGACGTGGTCGCCGAGCTCAGGACCGGTTTCGATACGGCGGTGGACAGGCTGGCCGGCATCAGGGACGCCGGCGGCTGAGCCCGCGCCACCGTGCAACCCTTTCCGGTACTCGTTACGTCTTCCTGGCACGAGTCGAAAGCCGGGGTGGTACCCCGCCCCGGCGGCGAACCGGAAGGGGAGATACCCGATGAGGCCGAGCACCAGCGAATCGCGACCCGCCAGGGCAGGGTGGCGGCGGGCGGTCACCGGCCCCTTCGCGGCCTGTGCCGTACTGCTGCTCGCCGCGGGCTGTGGTCAAACCGGTCAGGACGGCCAGGCGGGCCAGGAGCGGGGGACACCGAGCCCTCCGCCTGCCACCTCGCAGCCGAGTCAGCCGCCTGCTGGGGCCCCGGAGTCGAGCGACATTCCGCGTGACTCGGGCAAGGAGCCCTCCGAGCCTCCCGGCACGACCGAGCCTGCCGAGCCGGGAGCGGGTGCCGCGGCCGTGCCGAAGGCACAACTTGACGGCAGTGGCCTGCCCAAGGGCTATCCGGTCGACGTCACCGAATCGGCCGACGGCCGCACACTCACCGTCATCGGGCAGGAAGGCGGCTGCAGCAAGGCCAGCGCCGAGGTCGCCGAGCAGACCGCCGCGCACGTGGCCATCACGATGGTCGAGACGTTCCCCGCCGACAAGAACATGATGTGCACGATGGACATGCGCTACCCGCCGCTGACCGTCGAGCTGGCCGAACCACTCGGCGACCGGCACCTGGCACTCGACTACGTCAAGCGCGAGGAGTGAGCGCGTGGCGCGGTTAGGGTGATTGCATGGCACTACGTCAGGTCAGCGTCACGCGCACGATTCCCGCGCCGCCCGAGCGGATCTTCGACCTGCTCGCCGACCCCGCGAAACATCCGTTGCTCGACGGTTCGGGGTCGGTGAGAGCGGCCACCGGCGCCAACCCGGCCAGACTGCGGATGGGCTCGACCTTCGGCATGGACATGCGCATGGGCGCGCCCTACCGCATTCGCAACACGGTGGTCGAGTTCGAGGAGAACCGGCTCATCGCGTGGCGGCACTTCTTCGGCCACCGCTGGCGGTGGCAGCTCAAGCCGGCCGGCGAAGGCAGGACCGAGGTCACCGAGACGTTCGACTGGTCGACGGCCAGGATCCCGCGCTTCATCGAGCTGACCCGCTTCCCCGCCAAGAACAAGATCGGCATCAGGAAGACGCTCGACCACTTGGCGGGGATGTTCGGCGCGGAGTAGCGCCGACTCAGCGGAACGCGATCTGCAGCACCGGTTCGGAGGTCTCGGCGAAGAAGTCGTTGCCCTTGTCGTCGATGACGATGAACGCGGGGAAGTCCTCCACCTCGATCCTCCACACGGCCTCCATGCCCAGTTCCGGGTATTCGAGGACGTCGACCTTCTTGATGCAGTCCTTGGCAAGCCGCGCCGCGGGCCCGCCGATCGAACCGAGATAGAAGCCGCCGTGGGCGCGGCAGGACTCGGTGACCTTCTTCGACCGGTTGCCCTTGGCCAGCATCACGAGCGAGCCGCCCGCCGCCTGGAACTGGTCGACGTAGGAATCCATCCTGCCCGCCGTGGTGGGGCCGAAGGAACCGGAGGCATAGCCTTCGGGCGTCTTGGCCGGTCCCGCGTAGTACACGGGGTGGTTCTTGAGGTAGTCCGGCATGTCCTCGCCCGCTTCGAGCCGCTCGGCGATCTTGGCGTGGGCGATGTCCCTGGCCACCACGAGTGGCCCGGTCAGGCTCAGCCTGGTCTTGACGGGAAGCTCGGAGAGCTGCCGCCTGATCTGCTCCATCGGCCGGTTCAGATCGACGGCGACGACCTCCTCGGACAGGTCGTCCTCGGTGACCTCGGGAAGAAAACGGGCCGGGTCGCGTTCGAGTTGCTCGATGAACACGCCCTCCGCGGTGATCTTGGCCTTGGCCTGCCGGTCGGCGGAGCAGGACACCGCGATGCCGACGGGGCAGGAGGCGCCGTGCCGGGGCAGCCGGATCACCCGCACGTCGTGGCAGAAGTACTTGCCGCCGAACTGGGCGCCGATGCCGAACTGCCGCGTCATCTCCAGCACCTGCTGTTCGAGGTCCGGGTCACGGAAACCGTGGCCGAGTTCGGAGCCCTCGGCAGGCAGGTCGTCGAGGTAACGCGCGGAGGCGAGCTTGGCGACCTTGAGGTTGAACTCCGCCGACATGCCACCGACGACGATGGCCAGGTGGTACGGAGGGCAGGCGGCCGTTCCGAGGCCGCGCAGTTTCTCGTCGAGGAACTTCGCGAGCCGCTTCGGGTTCAGCACGGCTTTTGTTTCCTGGTAAAGGAAAGTCTTGTTCGCGCTGCCGCCGCCCTTGGCCATGAAGAGGAATTCGTAGGCGGGGTCGGCGCTCTCGGCCGTGGCGCCTGCCGGGTTGTCCTTGTGGAACAGCTCGATCTGGGCGGGCAGGTTGGTGCCGGTGTTGCGCTCCTCCCAGAAGTTCACCGGGGCCATCTGCGAGTAGCGCAGATTGAGCTGCTGGTACGCCTCGAAGATCCCCTCCGAGAGCGCCTGCTCGTCGTTGCCTCCGGTGAGCACGCCTTCGCTGCGTTTGCCCATCACGATCGCGGTTCCGGTGTCCTGGCACATCGGCAGCACACCTCCCGCCGAGATGGCGGCGTTGCGCAGCAGATCCATGGCGACGAACCGGTCGTTGCCGCTGGCCTCGGGGTCGTCGACGATCGCCCGCAGCTGCGCGAGGTGCGAGGAGCGCAGCAGGTGCTGGATGTCGGTGATCGCGGTGCGGGCCAGCGTCGTGAGTGCCCGCGGGTCGACTTCGAGAAAGCGGCGGCCCGCCGCTTCGACGACCCGCACCCCCTCCGGCGTGACCAGCCGATACTCGGTGTGAGTGTCCTTGTTCAGCGGAAGGACTTCGGTGTGCTGGAACGATGTGGTGGGAGAAGAAGTCACGGCTCGGGCTCCATCGCACGTGGTCAAGGGGATCTCGACCGTACCGCGCCGGAAAGAGGCCTTGACGTGGGTACCGGCTCCGCGCGACGGAGATCACGACCGGACCGGGCTTTCACAAGGAAGGCCGGGCCCACCCCGACGGGACCCGACCTTCCCGGGGAAGCGGCGGGTGCACTCCGGCACCTGCCGCCTGGCCCAGTGCCCGTGGACCTCCGGTCTCCGCTGCCCGAAGCGTCCGCGCGGCCGGGAGTCCATCATGTCGGATAGCCGGAGGGGAGCCGGTTAATCATCCCGGCCCGGATTGGTCTCCGATAATACTCTTGGTGTCGTCTCGGTTACCCGGTGTCAGCTCGCGTAGGCGCGCAGCCGGTCGGCGCGCTCACCCTGGCGCAGTTTCGACATGACCTCGCGCTCGATCTGGCGCACTCGCTCCCTCGAAAGGCCGAAGTGCTTGCCGATCTGGTCGAGCGTGCGCGGCTGCCCGTCGTCGAGGCCGTACCGCAGCCTGATGACGTGCTGTTCCCTGTCGTCGAGCGTGCCGAGTACCCGGCGCAGGTCGTCCTGGAGCAAGCCGGAGATGACGGCGCTCTCGGCGTCGGTCGCCTCCGAGTCCTCGATGAAGTCCCCGAGCGGCGCGTCCTCTTCGGTGCCCACCGGCATGTCGAGGCTCACCGGGTCGCGTGCGTGGTCGAGCAGGCTCGACACCTTCTCGGCCGCGATGCCCGATTCCGAGGCGAGTTCCTCGTTGGTCGCTTCCCTGCCGAGCTGCTGGTGCAGGTCCCTCTTGATCCTCGCGAGCTTGTTGACCTGCTCCACGAGGTGCACCGGCAACCTGATGGTGCGGCCCTGGTCGGCCATGCCCCTCGTGATGGCCTGCCGGATCCACCAGGTGGCGTAGGTGGAGAACTTGAAGCCCTTCGAGTAGTCGAACTTCTCGACGGCGCGGATCAGCCCGAGGTTGCCCTCCTGGATCAGGTCCAGCAGCGGCATTCCCCTGCCGGTGTAACGCTTGGCCAGTGACACCACGAGTCGCAGGTTCGCCTGCAGGAGGTGGTTCTTGGCGTTGTGGCCGTCACGGACGAGTGCCGACAGTTCGGCACGCCTGGCGCGCGAGGGGTTTTCCTCCGTCTCCAGCATGTGCTGGGCGAACACCCCCGCCTCGATCCGCTTGGCGAGGTCGACCTCCTGGGCCGCCGTCAACAGCGCTGTCTTGCCGATGCCGTTGAGATAGACGCGAACCAGGTCGGCGGCGGGGCCTTGTGCGTCGAGGTCGGGCTCCTCGCTTGGCGCGGGGGCCACGTCATCCGCGAGTGCGGCCATCGGGATGTCCCGCTCGCGGATCCCGCGGGCCTCACGATCGAGAGTCTGGACGGACATTCTGCCTCCCCGGTCAACGGGCTGACGTGAGGAGTGCTCACGCCTGCGTTGCGCTCGCGTGCCAGGCCTGTGGAACCGGGCACTCGAAACCGGCTTACGCCAGTCATCGGGAATAACGTCACCGGGGCCGGAAACGTTCCCGGCATCGCCACGTTGTTGAGCTGCTCACGACTCGCGACTCTCAAGTAACGCTGAGCTTGTCTCCGGCCGATTGTCATGGGCCACTTGTGCGCCGTGTGGTCAATGAGGCGGTTTCTTTACCTGGTCTAAACCTCGATCATGACCGTGAAGGGGCCGTCGTTGACGCTGTGCACGACCATCATCGCACCGAACCGGCCGGTCTCCACCGTCGCGCCGCGCAGCCGGAGTTCGGTCACAACGGCGGTCACCAGTTCCTCCGCGTGCTCCGGTCTTGCCGCCGCGGTCCACGATGGACGCCTGCCCTTGCGGGTGTCGCCGTACAACGTGAATTGACTGACGACGAGCAGCGGGGCATGCGCGCTCGCGCACGATTGTTCATCGCGAAGGATGCGCAGTTCGTGCAGTTTCCGGGCCATCACCGGCGCTTTGTCCGCTGTGTCGTCGGTATGAATTCCCAGCAATACCAACAAGCCCTGCTGATCGATCGCGCCGACGACGGTGTCGCCGACCGTCACGCGGGCTTCGCTGACTCTCGCCGCGATCGCCCTCATGCACCGTGCTCCCCGCCATCGACGGGGACGAGCATGCCGTGTCGCACCAGTTCCCCGACGATGGGCAGCGCGGCCTCGGTCAGTTCCTCGGTGGCGACGCCGTGCGCCATGGAAAGCAGGCCCAGTAGATCGGAAAGCGGGAGCAGGCCCCTGCATCCCGCGAGCAAGGCGGTGGTCAGTTCGTCGGCCTCGTGCTGCCATCCCGGCCCGTCCGTGCGATGCAGCCTGCGAATCGTCGTGGCCCAGCCCTCGTCACCCGGCTCCGAGATCTGTTCCAGTACCACGCTGTCCGGCACGCGGAAGGTCTGCTCGGCGAGATTCGCGCCGTGCGCCCGCAACCAGTCGACCCGATCGAGCCAGCCGGCGGCCTCGCCGCCGAGCGGGTCGTCGTAGGCGTGCCGAAGGTCCTCGCACACCACGGTCGGCACGGAATCGGTCCTGCGCAGCGTGACGAATCCGAAGCCGATGCCCTCGACGTCGTTGCCGGCGAACCAGTCCAGCCACGCGCCCGCCTTGCCCCTGCCCTCGTTCGAGCGAGGATCGATGCCCGCGTCCCGCAACCAGGTGCCCACATAGAGGGCGGGCTCGGCGACGTCGCGCTGGACGAACCACGCGTCGGTACCGGCGGGCAGCCAGCGGCTCACCCGGTCGGCCCAGTCCTCGCCCTTCCTGTGCAGCCACGAGGCCAGCACGTGCCCGGTTCCGCCCTCGTTGAGGAAACCGGGAAGCTGGCGCACCACCAGCGCGCTCGCGTCGTCACCGGCGAGGCCCGAATCGCGGTAGACGTAGTCGACCCTCGCGGGACCGACCACGAACGGCGGGTTGCAGACGATCTGGTCGAATCGCCGCCTCGCCACCGGCGCGAACCACTCGCCGCGCAGCGTCTCGACGTCCAGTTCGTTGAGCAGGAATGTCGCACCGGCAAGCCGCAGGGCCCGCTCCGAGACGTCCGTCGCCGTGACGTGGCGCGCGTGCCTGGCCGCGTGCAGCGCCTGCACCCCGTTGCCGGTGCCCAGGTCTAGCAGTGAGCCCACCGGCCGCCTGCTGGTGGCCCTGATGAGGCTCAGCGAGGCGTGGCCGACACCGAGCACGTGGTCCTCGGTGACGGGGCGGCCGAGCTGGTCGGAGTCGAGGTCGGAGACGACCCACCAGCTTCCCCGCTCGTCGCCGTGCGGGCGGACATCGAGCGCGGCCCGCAGCCCCGTGCCCTCTCCGGCGCGGAGCAACCCGGCCTCGACGGCTTCGGCGACGCCGAGCGGGCCGAGTGCCTTCGAAACGGCTTCCTCTCGCTCGGTCTCCCCGAGCAGGAACAACCGGATCAGCGTGCCGGTGTCGCCCGCGTCAAGGCTCGCCCTGTGGGCAGGCACCGGCTCGCCCCTTCCCAGTGCCGCGTGCGCGGAGGAGCCGAGTGCGTCCAGCACGCCGTCGGCGTCGTAGTCCGCTTCCTGGAACGCCGCCCGGAGCTTGGCGCACACCTCGGCGGAAAGGGCTGGAAGTTCACTGTTCACGGTGGGTCATGTTCCCATGCGTGGAGTTGCCGCCCGTGGTCAGATGGTCCGGTGAGCACCGAAAGCGTGGCGGCCGTCCTTGCCCGTCTCGACAGCGACCCCGGCTTCCTGTCCGATCTCGAAGGCCTCTACACGGACCTGCATCGCCATCCCGAACTGAGTTTCGCCGAGACCCGCACCGCGAGGATTCTCGCCGACCGGCTCGCCTCGGCGGGCTACGAGGTGCACACCGGCATCGGCGGCACCGGGGTGCTCGGCGTGCTGCGCAACGGCGAAGGACCGGCCGTGCTGCTGCGAGCCGACATCGACGCGCTGCCGGTCGAGGAGCGCACCGGGCTGCCCTATGCCAGCACCGAACACGCCGTCGACGCCGAAGGCAGGGATGTGGCCGTCATGCACGCGTGCGGTCACGACATGCACGCCACGTGGTTGTCGGGTGCGGCGGCGTTGCTCGCCGAAGCCCGCGAGAAGTGGTCGGGCACCGTGCTCGCGGTGTTCCAGCCCGCGGAGGAAACCGGTGCCGGTGCCGCGGCGATGGTCGCCGACCGGCTCTTCGACATCGCGGGTACTCCGGACGTCGTGCTGGGCCAGCACGTCACGCCGGGACCCGCCGGCTGGGTGCTCACCAGGCCGGGACCGCTCATGGCTGGGACCGACGCGATGCGGGTGACGCTGCACGGGAGGGGAGGGCACGGCTCCCGGCCGGAGACCACGGTCGATCCCGTCGTGCTCGCCGCCTCGGTCGTGCAGCGGCTGCAGACCATCGTTTCCCGCGAACTCGCCGCGACTGATTCGGCCGTGGTCACCGTCGGTTCGCTGCACGCGGGCACCGCGCACAACATCATCGCCGACGAGGCCACGATGAAAATCAACGTGCGCACGTTCGACGCGTCGGTGCGCACGAGGGTGCTCGCCGCTATCGAGCGCATCGTGAAGGCCGAGTCGGAGGCATCCGCGGCACCGGCGCCGCCCGATGTCGTCGAGCTGGCCAGGTTTCCCGTTCTTGCCAACGACGAACAGGCCACTGCGCGGGTCAGGGAGGCGTTCACCTCGCATTTCCCGCCTGGCGACGTGTGGGACGCGCCGCTGGTGACCGGCAGCGAGGATTTCGGGGAGTTCGCCAAGGCCGCGGAGGTGCCTTCGGTGTTCTGGCTCGTCGGTGGCATGGACCGGCACAAGGTGCTTGAGGCGATGGGCACGGGAACGTTCGAAACGGACATTCCCTCCAACCACTCCTCATTGTTCGCTCCCGTCATCCATCCCACCCTGCGTACCGGGGTCGAGACGCTCGTCGTGGCCGGGCTGGAATGGCTCGGCTCCCCGCCTGTCGGCTGAGATCGCGGAGTGGGAGGATGGAGGGTGGCGATCGCTGCGAGAGGTGCGGCGGCACCGGTGGGCTCCTGAACGGAACACGGAGGTGGAGCCGGTGAGCGAGCACAAGAAGCACGCGGACCCGGTGTTGATCACGGAGGCGGCGCCGTCGTACGACGACGAACTGGCCGCCAGGAAGCGCAAGTACATCCTGACGATGGGCATGCGCTTCCCGTGCATCATTCTTGCCGGGATCTTCTACCACACGTGGTGGCTCGCGCTGGCCCTGCTCGTACTGTCCATTCCACTGCCGTGGATCGCGGTGCTCATCGCCAACGACCGCCCGCCACGTAAGTCGGAGAAGGTCAGCCGGTACCAGCGCGAGACGCACAAGATCGACAGCGCCGAGCACCGCACCATCGACGGTTAGCGCTGTGGTTGCGCGCCGACCACGCTGACCGCGCGGGTGCCGAGTGACACCCCGGACCTGAGACTGTCTACTGTGGATTTTCCTTGCAGCCAGGCGCTCAGCAGGCCCGCGTTGAACGCGTCCCCCGCTCCCGTGCTGTCCACGCAGTCCACCCGCTCGGCCTCGACGGAGACGACCTCGCCGGTGCCGATCCAGGTCGCTCCCGCGAAACCGGAGGTCACCACGACGGCACCGACCGTGCCGAGCAGCTTCCTCGCCCCGGCGGCCTCGGCCGAACCGGCGAGCGCGGCCAGCTCCACCTCGTTGGGCAGCAGCAGGTCGACACCGTCGATGTCGGCGAGGAACGTGGCCGGATCGGTGAGCAGCGCCGCCGACTGCGGGTCGACCGAGGTGCTCAGCCCCGCCGCCCGCGCCGCGGCCAGCGCCGCGAGGCCCGCCTGCCGGGACGAGGGGTCGAGCAGGACGTAACCGGACAGGTGCAGGTGGGCCGCCCCCTCCAGCGCCGCCGGGGTGATGTCGGACTCGGCGAGCCGCTTGTTCGCGCCCCGGTCGGGCAGCATGCTGCGCTGCCCGTTGCCGTCGACGAGCACGATGACGCAGCACGTCGCCTCATCGGGGTCGGCCGTGAAGGCGCAGTCGACCCCGGCCGCCTCGAGTTCGGCGCGCATCATGCGCCCGCCCGCGTCGTCGCCGACCCTCGCCACCAGTGTCGGGGCCGTTCCGGCCTCGGCCAGCCACAACGCCGTGTTGGCCCCGGCTCCGCCACCGGTCAGCCGTACCGTCGCCCTGGTGTCCCCGCCGTGCACGACGGGGCCGTCGTGCCGGGCGACGACATCGAGTCCCGCGTCGCCGACGACGACCACCTTCACGAGGCCAGCTCCACGGCGACCCGCGCGGCCAGTTCGACGTTTGACACCACGAGTTCCTCGTTGGCGTCGAGGCTCACGCCCTCGCTCGCGGTGTGGAAGTGCTCCAGCAGGACGGGGGTCACGTCGGAACCGTGGACGTCGCGGGTGCGCAGCAGCTCCAGCCCCTCCGCGAGCAGCCGATCGTGCAGTTCACGGTCCATTTCGGACTCCGCGGGAATCGGATTCGCCAGCAGCACACCGGAATCGGCGAAATGCCGGTGTGCCCTCACCACGTCGGCGACCTGGGAGGGCTCGTCGACCCTGCGCGGCACCGGAACACCGGAGGAGCGCAGGTAGAAGCTGGGGAATTCGTCGGTGCGGTAGCCGAGTACCGGGACCGAATTGGTTTCGAGCACCTCAAGGGTCGCCTCGATGTCGAGGATGGACTTCATCCCCGAGCACACCACGAGCACCGGGATCCGTTCCAGCGCACCGAGATCGGCCGAGACGTCCCACGTCGCCGTCGTGCCGGGCAACGGATGGTGCACGCCGCCGAGCCCTCCCGTCCCGAACACCTTGATGCCGGCCGCGCCGGCAAGCGCGGAGGTCGAGGCGACGGTCGTGGCGCCGGACCGCCCGAGCGCGATCGCGGGCCCGAGGTCGCGCAGCGACAGTTTGTCGAGGTCGGCGTCCGGTTCGCACAGCCGTTCCAGCTGCTCCGCCGAGAGCCCCACGAGTGCCTGGCCGTCGAGTACCGCGATCGTCGCGGGCACCGCGCCCTGCTCCCGGACGGTCCGTTCCAGCCTGCGGGCGACCTCCAGGTTGCGGCCGGGGGGAAGGCCGTGGGACAGCAGCGTGCTTTCGAGCGCGACGACCGCCCTTTCCTCGGCCAGCGCGTCGGCGACCTCGGCCGACATGGCGAGGAGCGGGAGTTGAGAGCTGATCATGAGTACGCATCCTCGCTTACCAGTGGCGCGGGCCGTGCCGGTGGGTCGCCCCATCGTGTCCGTTTTGTGCATACCGTGACCGGGTGGTCACGACCCTGGGGTGTCGCGGGCTGCGCGGTCGCGGGCACCCGGCCATGCGGCATCATGGAGGGCGTGAGTACGCAGACATTGCCAGAGGTCGACACGCGCCCGGAGGGCACCGACGTCAGCGACGACGATGCCCCCAAGATGTTCCACTACGTGCGCAAGAACAAGATCGCCGAAAGCGCGGTCACGGGCACGCACGTGGTGGCCCTGTGCGGTGAGGTGTTTCCGGTGACCAAGTCGCCGAAGCCCGGATCGCCGGTGTGCCCCGACTGCAAGAAGATCTACGAGAGCATGCCACCCGGCGGAGGCGACGAATAACCGGCGTCGCTCCGCCCCGCTGAGGGATCCGCGGGGTCGAGCGGCGGCCTGCCGTGTTCGGTTCGCCGCTCCTCGCCCGCGCCGGGACCGTCCAGCCGTTCGGTGCCCGCGCTGAACGGCCGGGCCTGCTGTGTGTTCGTAGGGGCCTCGCCGTTGCGGCTGCTCGAGTCCTCCCCGGTATCGGGGTCGTGCTCCGCCGAGGGGGCCGAGGGGGAAGGCTGCCGGGGTGCCTCGTCACCGCCGCTTTGGTGCTGCCGCGACGTGCTTTCCCCGGGGTTCGCGGTCGCGTCACCCGCGCCCTGTTTCTCACCCTCACCCGGCGGGAAGCCCGGCGCGAGTTCGGCCTTCTTGGGCCTGCGCAACGGGATGGTCGTGCGCTGCCACAGCGATTTGCTCTCCTGCTCGCGGATCCGCTCGCTGGCGCGTTCCATTTCGAGCCTGCGCCACTTGCGGCGCTGCCGCCGCGTCATCTTCGCGGGCCACAGTTCCTGGATGGCGCTGTTGAAATACGCACCGGCGACGATCGCCAGCCCGATGAAGAACGTGAACAGCAGGAACGCGATCGGGGTCGCCAGCGCGCCGTAGGTGTAGCCGGTGGTGGTGATCCAGCTGATGTAGAACCGCAGCCCGATACTGGACAGCAGGAAGATCACCATCGCGAGCGCAGCACCGGGAAGTCCCCTGTGCCACGGCAGCTTGCGCGGGAGCGACAGCTTGTAGAGCGTGGCGAGCGCCAGCATCAGCAGTACACCGACGGCGGGGTAGTAGACGACGTTGACCCAGGCCGAGATGGTGGGCTGCCAATCGACGGGGAAGAACTCCGGCAGCAGGTCTGGCCCGATGGCGATGATCGGCAAGCCCACCACCAACAGAATTAAACTGACCAGATACAACAGCAGCGCGAAGATGCGTTGCCACACCTCGTTGCGCACGCCGTACTGGTCGTGGGCCACCGTGATCGCGTCGACGAACGAGGACATGGCCGACGAGCCTGCCCACAGCGATATCAGGAAACCGACGGAGACGATCTCGCCTTTGCCCGTCGTCAGGATGTCGTTGACGGTCGGCTCGATGATCTGGTGGACCACACTGCCGCTGAAGATCGTTTCGGAGAAGTCGATGATGCGGTCGTGGACGTCGCGTACGACGGTGCCGCCGAACCACTCGCCGATGAAACCGAGGCTGCCGAGCAGACCCAGCAGCAGCGGAGGAAGCGAGAGGGTCTGCCAGAACGCGGCTTCGGCCGCCTCGGAGAAGATGTTGCCTTCCCACGCCTTTCCCAGGGTACGGCTGATCAGGCGAAGGGGGCCCTTGCGCCGGGTCCTCCGGCTCCGGGGGCTGGCGCCCTCGCCTTCTGGCGTCGCTGGGTCTCGCGTCTCCATCGCGCCTCAAGCATGGTCCATGTCCTGGTGTTTGGCGCGGCGGGTCCCTTCAGCGCGTCGTCCGGCGTGCCGTGGAGTGGTCCTGTCGGTGGCGGCAGGTACTCTCGTCGCCAGTGCCCTCACCGCGAAAACCGGCACGGCTGCCGGGCGCGACGTCGTGGGGGCCTTCGCATGTGCGAGTGCTGTGCGGTTCTCGGAGCGTCGACTGGGGAGAGGAGTTGGAGCGGCGGTGTCGGATACGGCTCAGGCCACCGCGGGGTTCGCCGCACCGGAACCCCACAACGACTCCACCGCCCGCCCGCTGCGCGCGTGGCAGCGCCGTGCGCTGACGAAATACCTGACCCGCAAACCGAAGGACTTCCTCGCCGTCGCGACTCCCGGCGCGGGAAAGACGGTGTTCGGGCTGCGGATCGCCGCCGAGTTGCTGTCCGACAGGACCATCGAGGCCATCACGATCGTCACGCCCACCGAGCATCTCAAGCATCAGTGGGCCGTCTCCGCCGCCGCGGCCGGCATCGCGATCGACTCCAACTTCCGCAACACCTCGGCCGTGACGTCGTCGGACTACCAGGGCGTCGCCGTCACCTACGCGCAGATAGCCGCGCACCCCAACCTGCACAGGGTGCGCACCGAGAACCGCAAGACGCTGGTGATTCTCGACGAGATCCACCACGCGGGCGACGCCAAGTCGTGGGGTGATGCGGTTTTCGAGGCGTTCACGCCGGCCGTGCGCAGGCTGGCGCTGACCGGAACGCCGTTCCGCAGCGACGATTCGCCGATTCCCTTCGTCACCTACGAGCCGGACGCCGACGGCGCGCAGCGCAGCAAGGCCGACCATTCCTACGGCTACTCCGACGCGCTCGCCGACGGCGTCGTGCGGCCGGTCGTGTTCCTCGCGTACTCGGGGGAGGCCTCCTGGCGCACCAGCGCGGGTGACGAGTTCACGGCCAGGCTCGGCGAGCCGCTCACCGCGGAGCAGACGGCCCGCGCGTGGCGGACGGCGCTCGACCCCGGCGGCGAGTGGGTGCCTTCGGTGCTGCAGGCAGCCGATACCAGGCTCACCCAGCTCCGCGCGGCCGGGATCCCCGACGCGGGCGGGCTTGTCATCGCGACCGACCAGGACTCGGCACGCGCGTACGCCAAAATTCTCGCGAGGATCTCCGGTGAGCAACCGGTCGTCGTGCTCTCCGACGAGCCGAAGGCGTCGGCGAGGATCGGCGAGTTCTCCGAATCGGGGGAGCGCTGGCTCATCGCGGTGCGCATGGTGTCGGAAGGTGTCGACGTGCCGAGGCTGGCCGTCGGCGTTTACGCCACGTCCGCGTCGACGCCGTTGTTTTTCGCGCAGGCCATCGGCCGGTTCGTGCGATCGCGGCAGCCGGGCGAGACGGCGAGTGTCTTCCTGCCGAGCGTCCCCGTGCTGCTTGAGCTGGCCAGCGAACTGGAGGCCGAGCGCGACCATGTGCTCGGCAAGCCGCACAGGGAGAAGGACGGCTGGGACGACGAACTGCTCGTCGCGGCCAACCGCACCGAGGACGAGCCGGGCGAGGAGGAGAAGGCGTTCACCTCGCTCGGTGCCTCCGCCGAGCTCGACCAGGTCATCTACGACGGCAACTCGTTCGGCACCGCCGTGTTCTCCGGCAGCGAGGAGGAGCAGGAGTATCTCGGCCTGCCGGGACTGCTCGAACCGGACCAGGTGCGCGCGCTGCTGCGCAAGCGGCAGGAGGAGCAGCTTTCCGACGCGAAGCGGCGCAAGCCGCAAGCCGAGCAGGAAGCCGCGCCCCCGAGGCCGCGCTCGGTCGGCGAGCAAATCCAGTCGCTGCGCAAGGAACTGAACACCCTGGTCGGCGTCTATCACCACCGCACCCGCAAGCCGCACGGTGCGATCCACAACGAGTTGCGCCGCATTTGCGGTGGCCCGCCAACGGCCATGGCCAGCGTGGAGCAGCTTGAGGAGCGAATAGCCACCCTCCGCTCCTGGTAACCCAGCGGCCAAGCCGCCGGGAGCCAGGGGAGCCGGGCGCCGCCGGGCTGCCGGGGAGCCGCCGGGAGCCGGGCCGCCAAGCCTCCAGGGGAGCCGGGGAGCCAAGCCGCCGGGAGCCAGGGGAGCCCGGGCGCCGGGCCGTGTCGGCGAGTCCCCCGCCCAGGTCGCCGAGTTCTGCACTCAGGAGCGCGAGTTCTGCACCCAGGTCGCCGACATCTGCGCTCACGACAGCGAGATCCGCGTTGGGGACGGTGAGATCCGCGCTCGCGATGGCGAGTTGTGCGTTCAGGCTAACGAATTCTGCCGCCGGACCCACGAGCCGCGCCGTACCGTAGGGCACCACCCGTTAGGCACCCCCACCCGTTGGCGACCGCTCTGTAAGGCACCCCACCCATAAGGCACCCCACCGTAGGCAATCCCTACCCATAAGGCGCCCGCCCCGTAAGGCCATCCGGGGCGTAAGGCGTGCGGTGGCGCAAGTCGCGTCTCCGAGGGCCGAGCCCATTCCGCGCGCGTGCGCCGCACACTCGCGATGCCCGAACGGGGCCGGTGTGAGGTGCCCGTTGACATCGTTGCCGACCCAGGACGCCCACCGTTCCCGGCAGGGCGACTCCCGAACGCGCATCTCGCCGTCGCGAACGCAGATCTCGCCGTCCCGGGCGCGGGTCTCGCCGTCCCGAACGCAGATCTCGCCGTCCTGAACGCGGCAGTCGGCAACCCTCCGGCGGTGGAGTTCGGCACCTTCCCCCGGCTCCCGGGGCGCCTCCCGCTCGGGTTACCAAACCGTGTCCGGGACCCGGGACTCAATCGATACAGAGGTTCTTCCGTCCAACCGCGTTCCGGGCATATGTTGTCGGCCACAACATTTCGCGCGACGAGGCGCCGGCCGCGGTTCGGGCCGCTGCTCGTCGGCTGGACCCGAAAGGTTCTACGGATGCGAACCAAGAGACCTCTTGCCTTCGCCGCCGCCGTCCTCGGTATCACTCTGACGCTCGCGGCCTGCGGGGCCAACAGCAGAGACGGGAACCAGGGCGGCAACACCGGCGCCACGAGTGAAGAACAGGCCGCGCCGAACGGCACGGTCGGCGTGATCCTGCCGGAGACGGCGACGTCGGCCCGCTGGGAGGGCTTCGACAAGCCCATGATCGAAAAGGCCCTGCGCGCCGAGGGCTTCGATCCCGACGTGCAGAACGCGCAGGGCGACGTCCAGAAGTTCACGACGCTGGCCGACGGCATGATTTCGCAGGGCGTGAAGGTGCTGGTCATCGCCTCGATCAACAGCGAGGTCGGCAGCGCCGTCGCCGCCAAGGCCAAGAACGCGGGCATCCCGACGATCGACTACGACCGCCTCAACCTCGGCGGCGGCTCCGACTACTACGTCTCGTTCGACAACGTGAAGGTCGGCGAGCTGCAGGGCGAAGGACTGGCCAAGGCGCTCGAAGGCAAGCAGGGCGCGGAGGTCATCGAGATCGAGGGAGCCCCGACCGACAACAACGCGACGCTCTTCCACGAGGGCCAGCGCAACATCCTGCAGCCGCTGTACGACTCCGGCGCGCTCAAGCTGGTGCAGAGCCAGCCCATCGACGACTGGAACAACCAGCGGGGCGGCACCACGTTCGAGCAGATCCTCACCGGCAACGGCGGAAAGGTCGACGGCGTCGTCGCGGCCAACGACGGGCTCGCGGGCGCGATCATCACCGTGCTCCAGAAGAACGGGCTCGCCGGCACCGTTCCGGTCACCGGTCAGGACGCGACACCGGACGGTCTCAAGGCGATCCTGCGCGGCGACCAGTACATGACGGTGTTCAAGCCGATCCAGGAGGAGGCCGACGCCACCGCGAAGCTCGCCGCCGCGCTGGCCAAGGGCGACACCGCCGCCGCCGACGCGCTCGCCAAGCAGACGAGCCACGACCCCGAGGGCAACCGCGAGGTCAAGTCGGTGCTCCTTGAGCCGTACCTGATCACCAAGAACGAGGTCAAGCGCGTGATCGACGACGGATACGTCAAGGCTTCCGAAGTGTGCACGGGCGATCTGCAGCAGGTGTGCTCGCAGCTCGGAATCTCCTGATCCTCACCCGACCACCGGGACGAGGCGCGGGCCGGAGCAGGCGGCGCCTCGTCCCGGCACCATGGAGCGAACGCGATGAGTGAGCCCATCCTCGATATCAAGGGACTCAACAAGAGTTTCGGACCCGTCCACGTGTTGCACGACGTGGACATCGCCGTCAGGGCGGGAGAAGTCCACGCGCTGGTCGGCGACAACGGAGCCGGAAAGTCCACTTTGGTCAAGTGTATCGCCGGGATTCACGGTGCCGATTCGGGAACCGTTGTGTTCCAAGGCGAAGAGGTGCACATCCGCAGTCCGAAGGATGCGGCCGAACTGGGCATCGAGGTCGTCTATCAGGACTTGGCGCTGGCCGACAACCTCGACGTCGTGCAGAACATGTTCCTCGGGAGAGAGCGCGGAAGCCGCTGGCTGCTCGACGAGGTCAGCATGGAACGCGCGGCGAGGGAAACGCTGGCCTCCCTTTCGGTTCGCACTGTCCAATCGGTACGAACACTGGTGTCGTCGCTCTCGGGTGGGCAGCGGCAGACGGTCGCGATCGCCAAGTCGGTGCTGTGGGAGAGCAAGGTCGTGTTGCTCGACGAACCGACCGCCGCGCTCGGTGTCGCGCAGACCCGTCAGGTGCTCGACCTGGTCCGCAGACTGGCCGAGCAGGGGCTCGGCGTGGTGCTGATCAGTCACAACATGGCCGACGTCTTCGAGGTGGCCGACCGGATTTCCGTGCTGTACCTCGGAAGGATGGCGGCCGAGGTACTGACCGAGGATGTCTCGCACGGTCAGGTCGTCGAGCTGATCACGGCGGGCCGTTCCGGCGAGATCGGGCTGGCGAGACCCGAAAGCGCTGTCCTGTAAGCGATCCCAACCGCGGCATTGTGAGCATGACGTGAACGAGGAAGAACCGACCATGACCCAGACTCCGCCAAAAACGCCGAAGGCGCCAAAAACGCCGTCGTCGCCGGACACCCCGCATACGTCGATCACCGACTTCGGCATCGACACCACGACGATGTCGACATCGGAGGCGATCCGCGACTACGGGTCCAGGCTGAGGGCGGGCCAGCTCGGTTCACTGCCCGCATTGCTGGGCCTTGTCGCGCTCGTGGTCATGTTCGCGGCGTTGTCCGATGTTTTCCTTTCGCTGACCAACATCGCGAATCTGCTCGCGCAGGGCGCGGGGCAGACCATCATCGCCATGGGCATCGTCTTCGTGCTGCTGGTCGGGGAGATCGATCTCTCCGCCGGAACGGCCTCGGGGGTGGCGGGCGCGGTGCTCGCCATGCACTACGCGGAGAACGGAAACCTGCTCGGCGGTATGGGATCGACGGTGTTCGTCCTGTTCATCGCCGTGCTCGCGCTGGCGGCTCTGCTCGCGGCGCTGCTGCGCATCTGGGCGGGCGCGGCGATATCCGTGCTCGGTATCGTGCTCGCCGCCTCGGGCATGGCGGCGAATCCGTGGATCGAGATGCTGCTCGCGCTGTGCGTCGGCACCGCGATCGGCTGTATCACCGGCTATCTCGTCTCGCGCATCGGTATGCCGTCCTTTGTGGTCACCTTGGCGCTTTTCCTTGCCTGGCAGGGAGTGATCCTGCAGTTCATCGGCGAGGGCGGGGTCATCGGGATCAGCTCGTCGGACGTGCTCAACCAGGTCGCCAACGGCAACCTGTCCACAGTGGCCAGCTGGGTGCTCTACGCCATCACCGCGGGCGGGTTCGCCGCGGCCTCGTTCGGACGGCACTTCACGAGACTCAAGCGTGGCCTGGTGACCCAGCCGACGCCGATCGTGTTGTTCAAGGTCGGCGGCATCGCGGTGATCGGCGCCGCGGTGACGATCCTGCTGACGATCAACAGGTCGACGAATCCGGACATCGTGATCTCCGGTGTGCCCTACGTCGTGCCGATCGTGCTGGCGCTGCTGGTGATCGGTACCTACGTGCTCAACAGGACGCAGTACGGGCGGCACATTTACGCGGTCGGCGGCAACCGGGAGGCGGCGCGCCGCGCGGGCATCAACGTCACCAAGATCAGGGCGAGCGTGTTCGTGGTCTGCTCGTCGGTGGCCGCGCTCGGCGCCATCGTGTACTCGTCCAAGGTCGGTTCCGTCGATCCGCAGGCCGGTGGGCTGAACACGCTGCTGTTCGCCGTCGGAGCGGCCGTCATCGGCGGTACGTCCCTCTTCGGGGGACGGGGAAGGGTGTCGGACGCGGTGATCGGTGGCACGGTGCTCGCCGTCGTGGCCAACGGACTTGGCCTGCTGCGCCAGCCCGCCGCCGTCGTGTCGATCGTCACCGGTCTCGTGCTGCTGCTCGCCGCGACCGTCGACGCGCTGTCCCGCCGCAGGGCGGCCTCAGCGACACGATGAATTCGGGTGATGGAACGATAACCTCGTGACCAGCACACCCGTTGCCAGACCCGACGAGGTGCGCCGGTACAACCGCGCGAGCCTGTTGCGGCTGCTGCACGTCGCGGGACCGCGCACGCGGGCCGCGCTGGCCACCGAACTCGGCCTGAATCGCAGCACGATCAAGACGCTGGTCGACGGGCTCGCCGAGTCCGGTGTGGTCGAGGAGCGGGTGCCGAGGCCGGGGCGCGGTGCGGGCAGGCCCTCACTGCTGGTGCTGCCGCAGCCACAGGCCGCTGTCGTGCTCGCGATCAACATCCAGGTCGAGTTCGTCGCGATCGCGCTGGTGGGCCTCGGCGGGCAGATCCTGGGCAGGAACAGCTGGAATCTGCATCAGCGGACCAGGGCGCCGGACGACGTGCTCACCCACGTGATCGAGTCGACGGCGCTGCTCGCGGCCGATCTGAATCTGCGGCCGGTCGCCGCCGGGGTGTCCCTGCCGGGAGTGGTGCGCCGCTCCGACGGGCATGTGCACGAGGCGCCCAACCTGCGCTGGACCGACGTCGCGCTGGGCCAGCGGCTCACCTCGGCGCTGGACATCCCGGTGGTGGTGGGCAACGACGCCGAACTCGCCGCGCTCGCCGAGCACCTGAGGGGCACGGCCCGCGGCGCGTCGGACATGGTGTTCATCTCCGCCGACATCGGTGTCGGCGGGGGAGTGATCGCGCAGGGAGCACCGCTGCGTGGCGCGGCGGGCTACGTCGGCGAGGTCGGGCACATGGTGGTCCGGCCGAGGGGGCGATCCTGCTATTGCGGCAATGAGGGCTGCTGGGAAACCGAGATCGGCGAGGCGGCGCTGTGCAGGGCACTGAAGCTGCCGGAGGAAAGCACGAGGGGCACAATCGTCGCCGAACTTCGTGATCTGTCTCACGATCCGGCCGCGTCGCGGCGCGGACTCGACGAGTTCGCCGACTGGCTGACCCTCGGCCTCGTCAACGTGGTCAACCTGTTCGGGCCCGAGCTGGTCGTGCTCGGCGGCCTCTTCACGGGGCTTCCGGTGCCGGTGCTGGACAAGGTGGGTGAACAGGTGCGTGACCGCAGCCTGGTGAGCAGGGCACTCGGCGGGGTGCGGATCGGGACGTCGGCGCTGGGTAACGACGTGAAGCTGCTCGGAGCCGCGGAGGCGGCCTTCGAAGGCGTGCTGGATTCCGTGTAGTTCGCGGGGCCTGTGCGCTCCGCTGAAAGCCGAAGGGCGGGGACCCCTGGCTTGGGGTCCCCGCCCTTCTCGCGGCTGTCAGTGGCGGCTCAGCGCTGGATGTCGGCTTCCAGCTCCTTGAGCTTGGCCTCGTACTCGCGGCCGTGGTGTCCGCAGAAGAGCAGCTCTCCGCCGGTACGAAGTACCGCGCGCAGTTGTGCGGCTGCCCCGCAACGGTCACAACGGTCCGCAGCGGTCAGTTCGGGGCGGGTGAGCGTCGGTGAAGTCATGGGAGTCTCCCTCCGTCCCGGCATCGGAGGCCGATGCCATCAGTTCAGCCACGATCACCGTCACCTGGCGGCACCAGACTCGGGTGTTCGCTGCTTCCACTCTTGCAGACGTTTCGCGCCCCGCAAGTGTTCCCGTGCCGTTGGGAGGTGTGTCACGTCGAATTACTCCGGATGTCGTAGATCAATCCTGGTTCGTAGGAAAACCCTGGCCATTGCGGTGCGTTTGCCATGGTCAGGCACTATCGGGGGGTGGCTATCGCGGAGCGGAATCGGAGGATCGACAGCATCCCCGCCCCGATCTTGTTCGTTCTCAGCGGAATTTCGATGTACCTCGGCGCGGCGGTCGCGGTCTGGCTTTTCGACGCCGCGTCACCGGGCGGTGTCGCATGGTTACGGTGTCTCGGAGCCGCACTGATCCTGCTGGCGTGGCGTAGACCACCCCGATCGGCATGGCGGGGTAAGCCGCTGTTGCTCGCCGGAGCGTTCGGGCTCGTCACCGCGGGCATGAACGTGGTGTTCTACGAGGCGATCGCCCGGCTGCCGCTGGGCACGGTGGTGGCGCTGGAGTTCACCGGGCCTGTCGTGGTCGCCGCGTTCGGTTCGCGGGGCAGGAGGGACATCGCCGCGCTCGTGCTGGTCGCGGCTGGTGTCGTGTGCATAGCCGACGTGCAGTTACGGGGGAGCCCTTCCGGGGTGGCGTTCGCGCTGGCCGCGGCCGCGGCGTGGGCGGGCTACATCCTGCTCGGCAAGAAGGTCGCGCTCGGCGGCAACGGCATCGACAGCCTCGCCGTCGGCTTCGCCGTCGCCACCGTGCTGCTCTCGCCGCTCGCACTGGGGACGGGCGGGG
Organism: Saccharomonospora sp. NPDC006951; assembly: GCA_040635515.1. GTDB lineage: Bacteria > Actinomycetota > Actinomycetes > Mycobacteriales > Pseudonocardiaceae > Prauserella_A. Next base: position 358,090 of record JBEYHY010000002.1, read on the forward strand.
TGTGGGGCTCGCCGTCGCTGCTGACCATGGGCATCGGCGTCGGGCTGCTGGCGACGGTCGTTCCGTACGTGCTCGACCAGGTCGTGCTGCGCAGGCTCGGCCAGGCCCGGTTCGCGGTACTGCTGGCGTTGTTGCCGGTGACCGCCTCGATCATCGGATTTGTCGTGTTGAACCAGGTACCCACAGTGCTGGAGGCGGTCGGGATCCTCGCCGTCGTCGGCGGGGTCGCGCTGCGGTCGCGGGACGAGGCGCGCGAACCGCCGTAACCGTTTCCCTCCCGGCCGTGCGCTGGCAGGATGAGTTGATGACCAAGGCGGCTTCCGCGGCGGCCAAGGACCTGGCCGCCGACGGTGTGCGCGGGGTACACCTGTCGTGGGCCGACAACAACGGCATCCCGCGCTCGCGCATCGTGCCCGTCGCGGGCCTCGCCGACGCCGCGGCACGCGGGGTCGGCGCGACGAGCCTGTTCGCCGTTTTCGACTCGCACGACCGGATCACCTACCAGCACGAGGGTCTCGCCACGCCTTCCGGCGACATCAGGCTGATCCCGGTGATCGAGCGGCTGCGCAGACTGTCGGGGCAGCCGGCGCTGGCGTGGGCACCGGCCCGCCAGTCGGCCGCGGACGGGACGCCGTGGCCGTATTGCCAGCGCACCCGGCTCGAACGCCAGGTTGCCGCCGCGGCGAGCGAGGGCATCGAACTGCTCGCCGGATTCGAGCTGGAGTTCGCCGTGACCTCGGCCGAGGCGTCCGACATCGTCGGCTTCCCCGGGCACAGGGGGCCCGCCTACAGCCCGCACGCCCTCGTACAGCTCGACGCGTTCGTCGCGGCGTTGCTGCGCGATTTCGACGGCAACGGGCTGCGGATCGGGCAGCTCCACGCGGAGTACGGTCTCGCGCAGCTCGAACTCAGCCTCGTGGCCACCGATCCGGTATCGGCCGCGGACGACCAGCTTCTCGCCAGGCAGACCATCCACGCGGCAGCGCGCGCCCACGGGCTCAAGGTGAGTTTCGCGCCGCTCGTCAGTCCCTACGTGCCGGGAAACGGGTGGCACCTGCACACCTCACCGTGGCGCAAGGGGCGAAACCTGCTGGCGGGCAAGGAGAATCCGGTACGGCCGGAGGGAGAGGGCGCGGCCTATCTGGCAGGGCTGCTGCGCGAACTCGCCGCGATCACGGCGGTGACCGCACCGAGCGTGCCATCGGGCGCTCGCCTGCGGCCCGGCTATTTCGCCAGTGGCTACACCTTCTGGGGCGTGGAGAACAGGGAGGCCCCGCTGCGATTCGTTCCCGGCTCCGCCCTCACCGGCGACGGTCAGGCCAATGTGGAGCTCAAACCGTGTGACGCCTCGGCGAACCCGTACCTCGCGCTGACGGCGGTACTGGCCTCGGGGCTCGGCGGCATCGCGGACCGGAGCGAACTCCCCGAATCGATCGGGCAGGATCCGGGGACGTGGAGCGCGGCCCAGCGCGAGCGGCTCGGAGTCGCTCGGTTGCCCGTGACGCCTGCCGAGCGCGCGGCCGCGCTCGCCTCCTCGGCGCGGATCAGGGAAGCGTTGGGTGAGCGGCTGTTCGGCGCGTTCTCCGCCGTCCGCGCCTCGGATGCCGAGTGGGCACAGGACAAATCGCTCGACGAGGTCGTGCACGCGCATTTGTGGCGGTACTGACGAGTGGTCTTGCGTGACGAGGTGCGCTGGTTTCCCCGTGCGGAGCGGTTGCTTGAGGCCGCACGGGAGGAAATGCCGCAGAAGGACGAGTTGTGTGGTGCGTTCGTCGCGCTCGTGTCGTTGCGTGCCAGTGGGTTCGCCGTCGCCGATCAGGACGAGGCCGCGAGCGTGGCCGGTACCGTGCTGAGCACGGACCCGGCGCGGAGCAGACCCGAAGGCGAACCACCGAGGACGGGCTATCGGCTCGAATTGCCGGTCACGGCCGACATCGCGAAGGCGGGCACGTCGGCGGCAGGCGTGGTGACCGCGGTGGAGACCTTGTCCGGCGGGGCACTCGGGGTGGTGCCGGTGTGCGGGGATTGGGACGTGACCCGGCTGCTTGCCCTGTTCGCGGGATTGTCCGATCTGAGGTCGGTCGCGGTGATCGGCAACGTCGACACCGGCGCGTTCGCCGCGCAGGACACGCCCGATCGCGCGTTGCGCGACTATCTGGCGACCGGAATGCCCCCGTTGTGGATGTCGCGGTGGAAGGCGGGCCATTTCGTGTTCCTCGCCGGTCTGCTCGTCGGCGAGGAAGGAGCCGTCGTGTCCGTTGTGGACACCTATCCTTCCTTGGGGGAGCGGGGTTTGCACGTGCAGCCCATCGAGTGCGTTGCCGCCGCGCTGCGCAGGGAACGCATGAATCCCGGCGGGCTGCTGCTGGTCGTTCCCGCCGAAGACGTGCCCTACACCCGATACCTCGTGCTGGCCGCGGGGCTGCGGCCCCGGCTGTGGGACAACGGAAGCCCGGCCTAAGCGCGTTCCGGTTCCCCGGCGGCGAGCCGGGAGTGTCGCCGCCCGTAGCACAGGTAGATGAGCAGGCCGAGCGCGAGCCACGCCCCGAATCGCAACCAGGTCAGCACATCCAGGTTCAGCATCAGGTACAGGCAGGCCAGCGCGGCGATGGCGGGAAGAACCGGCGAGAACGGGACCTTGAAGGGCCGGTCCAGGTCGGGCCTCGTCCGGCGCAGCACGGGAACGGCGATCGCCACGATGATCATCGCCGACAACGCGCCGATGCTCACCATGTCGGAGAGTTCACTGATGGGGACGAAAGCGGCGAGTACGGCGATCAGCGCGGCGCCGCCGATGGTCACCCTGTGCGGGGTGCCCCAGCGGGGATGGACGGTGCCGAGCGGTCTCGGCAGCAGGCCGTCCCTTCCCATCGCGTAGCCGATGCGGCCGATGGTGACGAGTTCGACCATCATCACCGAGGTGAGACCGGTGACGGCGCCGATGGCGATGATCGCCCCGATCCAGTTCTGGCCGACGGCGTTGAACGCGGCGGCGAGCGGAGCGCCCTCGTCGATGCTCGCGAACGGCACCATGCCGGTGAGTACGAGGGAAACGCCGATGTAGAGCAACGCGCAGATGCCGAGAGCGCCGAGGATGCCGACGCGCAAGTCCTTGCGAGGGTTGTGGGTTTCCTCGCCGAGGTTGGCGATGGCCTCGAAACCGGTGTAGGCGAAGAACACCACGGCGGCAGCCGTGAGCATGCCCGCGATCCCGTACACCGACTGCTCGAAGCCGAGCGCGGCCTCGACGACGGGCTGGTGCAGCACGCTCGTTCCCTCTTCGGCAGGCCGGGACGGTGGTACGAACGGGGTCAGGTTCGCCACCTTCACGAAGAACACGCCGACCGCGATGATCAGCAGGCAGACGGCCACCTTGACGACGACGAGCGTGTTGGTGAAGATGGCGGACTCCCGGATGCCGAGTACCGCGACGACGGTCAGTACCGCGATGATGAGGACCGCGCCGATGTTGACGGTCGCGTCCTCCCCGAACAGTTCCTGGGGAAGGCCGAACAGGTTGGCGAGGTATCCGGACCAGCCACGGGACACCACGGCGGCGCCCAGCGCGAACTCCAGCAGCAGGTCCCAGCCGATGATCCAGGCGAAGACCTCGCCGAGGGTGGCGAAGGCGTAGGTGTAGGCGCTGCCCGCGGTGGGGACGCTGGAGGCGAGTTCGGCGTAGCAGAGTGCGGCCAGTCCCGCGACGACCGCGCCGATGGCGAAGGAAAGCGTCACCGCGGGGCCCGCGTGATTCTTGGCCTCGACGCCCGCGAGCGTGAAGATGCCGGTGCCGATGATGATGCCGACCCCGAAGCCGACGAGGTCACGTCCGCGCAGCCGGCGTTTCAGCTCGCCCGTTTCCTGCCGCTTGAGTACTTCGTCGACGTTGAGCGTGCGGAACATACTCACCGGCAACACCGTAGATCAGGTGAGGGCTTCCCGCGCGCCAACGTGCCGGAAAGTCCACTGAGGACAGAGCGAAGGCCGGTGGAACAAAAGACCTGCCCCCGGGAAAGTTCCCGGGGGCAGGCTGGGTGAATCCGGAATCCGGTGCTCAGTCCAGGTAGTCGCGAAGGACCTGCGACCGCGAAGGGTGCCGCAACTTGGACATCGTCTTGGACTCGATCTGCCGGATGCGCTCGCGGGTCACGCCGTAGACCTGGCCGATTTCGTCTAAAGTCCTCGGCTGTCCGTCGGTGAGGCCGAACCGCAGTCGCACCACGCCCGCCTCGCGTTCCGACAGCGTCTGCAGCACCGACTGGAGCTGGTCCTGCAGCAGCGTGAACGACACGGCGTCGACGGCGACGACGGCCTCGCTGTCCTCGATGAAGTCGCCGAGCTGCGAGTCGCCCTCGTCGCCGATCGTCTGATCGAGCGAGATCGGTTCCCTCGCGTACTGCTGGATCTCCAGCACCTTCTCCGGCGAGATGTCCATCTCCTTGGCGAGCTCTTCCGGAGTCGGCTCGCGGCCGAGGTCCTGCAACAGTTCGCGCTGGATCCGGCCGAGCTTGTTGATCACCTCGACCATGTGCACCGGGATGCGGATGGTGCGGGCCTGGTCGGCCATGGCCCTGGTGATGGCCTGCCGGATCCACCAGGTGGCGTAGGTGGAGAACTTGAAGCCCTTGGTGTAGTCGAACTTCTCGACGGCGCGGATCAGGCCGAGGTTGCCTTCCTGGATCAGGTCGAGGAAAGCCATGCCACGGCCGGTGTAGCGCTTGGCCAGCGACACCACGAGCCGCAGGTTCGCCTCAAGCAGGTGGCTCTTGGCCCGCTCACCGTCGCGCACGATCCACTTGAGGTCGCGGCGCATCTGGGTGGTGAGCTTCTCGCCTTCGTCCTCGGCGACCCTGACCCGTTCCGCCGCGTAGAGGCCGGCCTCGATGCGCTTGGCGAGTTCGACCTCCTCCTCGGCGTTCAGCAGAGCGACCTTGCCGATCTGCTTGAGGTAGGCGCGAACCGAGTCGGCCGAGGCGGTGAGCTCGGCGTCCTTGCGGGCCTGCCGCAGCGCCTCCGACTCCTCCTCGTCCCAGACGAAGTCGGGATCGTTGGAGGACCGGGGCTTGCTGCCGCTGCTGGCCTCTTCCTCGCCCTCGCTCTCCTCCGTTTCCTCGGTCACCGTGGCGTCGACGACGTCGACCTCCACCGATTCCACGTCGAGGTCGGACAGATCGACATCTTCGAGTTCGGAAGCGTCGATGTCCTCGCCGAGCTCGGAGGACTGACCGGACTCGCCCTTGGTGCTGGACTTGCCGGTCTTGGCGTTCTTGCGGGACTTCGCGGGCGCCTTCTTCGCGGCCGGCTTCTGCCCTGGCGCGTTCGCGTCTGGCGTGGCCGTCCCGTTCGCGGCCGCCTCGGTGTCCTCGGCTGTCGCTTGCTTGGCGGCGCTCGTTGTCTTCGTCCCGCTTCGGGTTGCGGTCTTTGCGGCTGCCACGTACGCCCTTTCGCAGCGGTCGATCATGACGAACCGAGACGGCGAGCGTCCCGGCTGCCTTAGATTCGGGGAACATACCCCGGCCTGCGGTTTTACCTCCCGCAGCCGAGGGCCGTGTTCCATTGTAACGACGATGCCTTTGTGCGTCGCCAAGCGATCAACTTTTCGCCGGGGGCCAGGCGCGTCGGAGGGCGCCGAAAGCGCGTTCGCCCGCCTCGTTTTCCGATGGCCGTCGGTGACCTTCGGTGGCCTTCAGTGACCTATGCCTTCGGCCGCGGCGGCGGCCGCGCCCACGATCCCCGCGTTGTTCAGCAACGATGCGACGATCACGGGAGTGCGGATGTCCAGCAGCGGCACCCACCGGTCGGCTTTCTTGCTGACCCCGCCACCCACGACGAACAAATCCGGGGCGATGAGACCTTCGAGCACAGTCAGGTAACGATCGACACGCTTGGCCCAGTCCGGATAGGAAAGACCTTCGCTGTCCTTGGCCGAGGCCGCCGCTTTCTTTTCCGCATCATGCCCGTCGACTTCGATATGCCCGAATTCGGTGTTGGGGACGAGCTTGCCGTCGTGGAAGAGCGCGCTGCCGATGCCGGTGCCGAAGGTCAGCAGCGCGACCACCCCTGAGCGGGTGATCGGGTCGCCGAACCGGATCTCGGCGATTCCCGCCGCGTCCGCGTCGTTGAACAGCGCCACGTCGTCGGGATTCCGGCGCAGCCGCGCGGCGAACAACGCGTCGGCGTCCGTGTCGATCCAGCTCCGGTCGATGTTGGCCGCCGTGAGCGCGACGCCGTTCTTGATCACCGAGGGCAGCGTGATCCCTACCGGCCCCTGCCAGTCGAAGTGCTCCACGATCTCGGCGACGACATCGGAGACCGCTCCCGGCGTCGCGGGCTGGGGGGTGTCGATCCGCAGGCGGTCGCCGATCAGCTCGCCCTTCTCAAGGTCGACGAGGGCGCCCTTGATCCCACTACCGCCGATGTCGATACCGAAACCCCGGTTCGCCGTCATGGACGCCGTCCCTTCCTTCTCGATTCAGAAGTCCTTGGCGGAGACTTTAGCGGGGTGTGATCCCATGGTGGAGTGGGAGTTGACGAAGCCGAGCTGACCGCACTGACCGAGACCGCCGAGCGGGTCGCCGCCGAGGCGGGTGAACTGGTGCTGGCCGCACGCGAATCCATGCTCGCCGGCAGGGCCGTCGCCGTGGACACCAAGACGAGCGAGACCGACGTGGTGACCGCGGTCGACCACGAGTCGGAGCGGCTGATCAGGGCGCGGCTGGCCGAACTGCGGCCGGGTGAGCCGGTACTCGGCGAGGAGGGCGGCGGCCCCGGTCACGGGAGGGACGAGGCCCGCGACGGCACGGTCACCTGGGTCGTCGATCCGATCGACGGAACCGTGAATTTCCTTTACGGGCTACCGGAGTTCGCCGTGTCGGTGGCCGCCCAGATCGGCGGTGTCTCGGTGGCCGGTGCCGTCGTCGAGCCCGTCAGCGGGCGGCACTGGACGGCGACGAGGGGCCTCGGTGCGTGGCTCGACGGGCGGAGGCTGAGCACCTCGGCCCCACCCCGGCTCGAGCTCGCGCTGCTCGGGACGGGCTTCTCCTACCTGCCGGAGCGCAGGGCGCGGCAGGCGGACATGGTCGCCGCGCTGCTTGGCCACGTGCGGGACATCAGGAGGCCGGGGTCGGCATCGCTCGACCTGTGCTTCGTCGCGGCCGGCTGGACCGACGCCTACTTCGAGCACGGCCTCAAGCCGTGGGACTGGGCCGCGGGCGCGCTCGTCGCCGAGGAGGCGGGCGCCGTCGTGTCGTTGCCGGGCGCCGACCCCGCGCTCGGTAGTGACGGCACGCTCGCCGCGGCGGCGTCGATCGCGGAGCCGTTGCGCGAGGTGCTGGTCAAGTGCGGGGCCGGTGGCATCTAGCGACCCGGCCCGGAACCGGTCAGCAGTGGCTGGGCTCCGCGTCGGCGAGCAGTTCCTCGTCGATGACGGGGCCCCTGCCCGACGAGGACTGCTCCCCGTTTCCGGTGCCCTTGTGCTCGGCTGACCACGCGTTGAGCTTCTTGAGGATGTCCATGCCCGCCGGCAGCGGGCGCACGTCGTTGAAGTTCGTGCCGACGGCGAGGTCGACGGTCGCGTTCTGCCTGTTGTCCTTCACGAGTTGCAGGCACGGATCGATGAGCTGGATCGTGCGCGCGGCGGCGGCGCCGTTCTCGCCGTAGCGGATCTGGCCGTGACAGCTCGCCGTCGCCTTCTCGTCGGGATAGGCGGGGTCGTTCTCCGGGTCGGCGATCTGCGTGAAACCGAGTTGCCGCAACCCTTCGGTGGTGATCGCGGCCTGGCCTCTCGTGCCGCTGGCGTTGAGCACGCGCAGCGCGATCCGGTCGGGCGGCGTCGGCTGGCTTCCCGCCAGCGCGTCGTAGGGCTGCGGCGTGTAGGTCACGCCCTCCGGCGGCGTGGCGGCGGGCGTGCAGCGGATGGCTTCGTCGATGTCCTCGTTCGACGCGATCGCTTTCACCCACACGAACACCGCGACCACGCCGAGCAATGCGATCACGATGAGTGCGGGCAACGGTTTGCGCTTGCGATACGGCTTCGCTTTACGGCCGGCGCGCGCGGAAGCCCCGGGCCCCCCGGAACCTCCGGAAACCCCGGAAACCCCATAGCCCGCAGAACCTGCGCTGCCCCCGCTCCCCGACACCTGCGCCGTCCCTTCCGATAACCCCGCTCGGAAACTTCTCTTACACCGACACCGTCGTTGCTGATCAGCCTAGGCGTTACACGTCGTCCCGCAGGGGGCGCCTTCGGATGGCACCACGACCGCGGGTGGCCCGGCAACCGGGCCACCCGCTCGCCCAGCCTGCCGATACCGGCGTGCAACCCGATCGGCGTAACAGCAGCTCACGCACGGATTACACCTGATGGGTGACGTATCTTAAGCCTTGGGTGACCTGTTTCGAGTTGGGGTATGCCGTGGGCTACCCTCTCCGGGCCTCAGGGCGAAGATCGGAAGTCTCGAAGAGAGACCTCCCTCACTGTCGTTTCGGGCACAAACACGGGCGCTGGAACGTTGACCAGCGGCACGAAGGACTCTCAAGGGACTTCCCGGGAGGAGCTTGGGAGTCCGCGTACACGTACAAAAGCTGATCGCAGGGGTGAAGGACAATGGCGACCGACTACGACGCTCCGCGCCGCAGCGAAGCCGACGAGCTTGCCGAAGACTCGTTGGAAGAACTGAAGGCACGGCGCAACGAGACGCAGTCTGGCGTGGTCGATGTAGACGAAGACGCGACTGCCGAGAACTTCGAACTTCCAGGGGCCGACCTGTCCGGGCTGTCGGGTGAGGACCTGACGGTCAAGGTCGTTCCGAAGCAGGCCGACGAGTTCACGTGTTCGGTGTGCTTCCTGGTGCACCACAGGAGCAGGCTGGCCGAGGAGGCGGGCGGGCGGCTCATTTGCCGCGACTGCGCCTGAGGGCGTGGTGGCACCGCGGCGCGAGTGGTGCTCCCGGAGGGGACGACTGGCTTCACGGGATTACGGGGTGACGAACGGGTGGTCGAGCGGATGCTCGGCCACCCGGTTTCGCTTCAGGCCCAGGTCTCGGTCGTGCCTCGGGGAGGTCTCGGCGTGATCTCACCGGAGACCGGTCCGCTGCCCTACGCCGGGTCCTTGGTGCCTTCGGCGTTCGCCGTGCCGTCCGTGTCTGTCGTGCCGTCCGGGTCTTGGGCAGGGCGCGCCGGAGCCGCGTCGCGCACCAGCTCGGCCAGCCGTTCGGGATGGCGGGTGCTGATGATCCAGTACGGGGTCGGGTCGTCCGGGTCGGTGAGGCGGATCCGCACCAGCGACGGCACCCAGCCCCGGTGCGCGACGAACGCGGCGGGGTCGAGTTCCGGTCCGAGCGCCTTGCGCTTGTCCTGCTTGCCGATCACCTCGACGTCGCCTGCGAAGCGCAACGGCAGGTGTGCGTCGCCGACCCACAGTTCGGGTTCCTCGCCCGCGGTGACGCGCACGGGGAGCCTGCCCATGCCGACGAGCAGCACCACGGTGAGCGGCAGCAGCACGGCGTAGGGAAGCCAGCCGCGAAGGCCCGGGTACCCCATGTGGATCTCCGCGGCCAGCAGCGTCGCGCCGACCAGCGGCAACGGCCAGACCCACCAGGTGACGTAGAGCCGCTCGCGGAAGCCGGGTCGTGCCTTGGTTCGCTCAGGTGTACTCGTGCCCACGAGCTCAGGGTAGTCTCGCGTGTCGTGTCCAGCGTGCAGGTCCTGCTTTCTCGTACCGATCCCGGCGTTCCGCTTCCGGCCTACGCGCGGAAGGACGACGCGGGCGCCGACCTCGTCACCACCTCCGACGTCGTGCTCAAGCCGGGAGAGCGGGCGGTCGTCGGCACCGGTGTCGCGATCGCGCTGCCTCCCGGGTACGCGGGTTTCGTGCACCCGAGGTCGGGACTCGCGGCCAGGGTCGGGCTCTCCGTCGTCAACACTCCCGGCACGATCGACGCGGGCTACCGTGGCGAGATCAAGGTGTGCCTGATCAACCAGGACCCGCTGGAACCGGTCACGCTCGCGAGGGGTGACCGGATCGCGCAGCTCGTCGTCCAGCGCGTCGAGCACGCCGAATTCGTCGAGGTCGCCGAATTGGAAGCCACCCAGCGGGGCGCGGGCGGCTACGGTTCGACCGGTGGGCATGCGGCACTTGGAACGGAGTAGGTGAGTAGTGGGCATTTTCAGCAGGAATCGCAGGGGAGAGGACGAACCGGAGGAGTTCGACACCACCTCTGAGGCGGACGTGTCCGGCGACGACGAGCAGTACCTCGACGGCCCCTTCGACGAGGGCGACGCGCCGGAGGACGGAAGGCCGCGCATGGACCTCGGTTCGGTGAGGGTGCCGGTTCCCGACGGGTCCCAGGTCCAGGTCGAGATGGATCAGCAGACGAACAATGTGCGCGCCGTGCACGTGGTGACCCCCCACGGTCAGGTCACGATCAGCGCCTACGCGGCACCGCGCTCCGGCGGCCTGTGGAAGGAAGTCAGCAACGAGCTGACGGAGCAACTGCGCTCCGACGGGGCGAAGGTCTCGGCGGGCAGGGGCGAGTGGGGCATCGAGCTGTCCGCGATCGTCGGCGAGGTCGCGCTTCGCTTCGTCGGTGTCGACGGGCCACGCTGGATGCTGCGCGGCGTCATCGCGGGCCCGCAGTCGCACGCCGCGCAGGCACCGCAGGTGCTCAGCGACATCGTGCGCGACACGATCGTCGTCAGGGGCGACGCGCCCATGCCGCCGCGAACCCCGTTGCCGATCAAGCTGCCCGACGCCGTCGCCGAGCACATCCTGGAACAACAGGGACAGCAGCAACAGCAGGCACAGCAGCGTCAGCAGCAACCACAGCAGCAGGTGAGGCGCTGAGGCACGCGGCAGCCGGGTCGGCGCGGCCCCGGCGCGCGAGCCCCGCAGCGGGTTCGAGGGAGTAGAGACACGTGCCCACCTCGGCGGAATGGCTGATCTTCCTCGGCACGGCAACGCTTTTCGCGATCACCCCCGGGCCGGGGATCCTGTATGTGCTGGCCCGCAGCATGCGTGGCGGGCGCTCGGAGGGGATCCGGTCCTCGCTCGGCAACAGCGTGGGCGCCGTCGTGCACGTGATCGCGGCGGCTCTTGGCCTTTCGGCATTGCTGGCGACCTCGGCCGTGGCCTTCACCGTCGTGAAGATCGCGGGAGCCTGCTATCTCGTCGCGCTCGGCCTGCACGCGATTCTGCGCAGGCACGACGATGGCGGAGGCGAGCCGGGGACGGCGAACGGGATGCGCAGGGCCGCGCGTTCGCCCTTCGTGCAGGGCATCCTGACCGAACTGCTCAATCCCAAGACGGCCCTGTACTTCATGGCGCTGCTGCCGCATTTCGTCCACCCCGAGACCGCGCCGGCGCCGCTGGTGTTCCTCGTGCTCGGCCTGATCGCGCTGGCGATGGCGCTGCTGGCCGACCTTGCCGTCGCGCTGCTCGCCGGAACGCTGGGCGCCAGGCTGATGGCGAGCCCGCGATGGCGGGTCAGGCAACGCGTCGCCGGCGGGCTCACGATGATCGGGCTCGGTGGCTTCGTGGCCGTCGCGGACTAGGTGTGTTGGCTAGGCCGTTTCCGTACTCGCCCGCAGCCAGCCGAGCGCGGCCGCCCTGCCGAGGATCTCCCTGTCGGAGCCGAACGCGGCCAGCGTCGTCTCGTACAACCGGGCTCTCGGCAGCGCCGCGGCCCAGGACCGGGCTACCTCGACCGGGTGAACCGGATCGTCGGTGCAGGCGGCGAGACCGAAGGGCACCGGGAGTCCTCCCAGCGCCCGCAGCGTCGGCGCTGGATGGCCCGCGGCGGCTCTGAGGCTCTCCGCGAGCTCCTGCCCGTGCCCGCGCCACGCCCGGTCCAGTTCCCCGGCGAGCCACGGTTGCACCCCCGCGACAGCTGTGCGCAGCGCCGCCTCGACCCCGGAGCGGGACACCAGGTCGGCGCTCAGCTTCGCCGCCGTCGCGGCCGGCGCCGAGCCCGGCGAGCCGTTCCACGCGGGCAGCGCCGCGAGCACCCCGGCGCAGCGGCCGGAGTTGCGCAGCGCCCACTCCGTGGCGAGGTGGGCGCCCAGCGAGATGCCGCCGACCACGATCGGCGAGCGCGCCCGCTCGGCGATTTCGTCGAGCAGGCGCAGGTAACCGCTGGTCACGGCCGCGCCGGGAGGAGGGGCGGGAGCGACGAGCGGGATGCCGAGCGCGCGAAGCGGACCGGCGAACACCGAGCGGACGAACACCTCGTCGGACCCGGTGCCCGGCAGCAGGACGGCTGTGGGTCTCGGCATAGCGGAGGTCACGTTGCGATACTGGCGCACGTCAGCTTCGCTGTCCGCGACAGAGCTACGCTGAACACGTACGGGCCGTCATGTCGGGGCCCCCGAGCACGGGAGCAGGCGCCTATGTCCGCCAGAGACGGCGGCTACTTCAGCCGGCTGGTACGCAGGCTGACCAGTGACGTCGAGCAGTTGGACGCCGATGACCTGAGCGAGAAGTCGGAGGCGAGCGGAGCGCAGCGGGCCTGCGACTGCCGTTCCGGCGAGGAGGTGACCGTGCTCGGCAGGCTGCGTAGTGTGGATCTGTGCCCGGCGAGCGAGGTGCCGACCCTGGAGGCCGCTCTCTTCGACGGCACGGACGAAGTGACTCTGGTGTGGTTCGGGCGCCGCAGGATCGCCGGAATCGAACCCGGTCGTACCATCAAGGCGCGGGGCCGGATGGCCGAGCGTAATGGTCAGAAAGTCTTGTACAACCCGTACTACGAACTGTTGCAGACAACCTAGCCGAGAGTTTTACGCGTGACTGAGCCGCAGCCCGACCGCGACCGCACCACCAGTACCGGCGCACCGCCGCCACCTGAGGAGGAGCGGGAGCGGGAACCCACGATGCTCGAGCAGATGGGTGGCGCCTCGGGGCTGTTCTACTCCTCCGTTCCGATCATCGTCTTCGTGCTCGCCAACTCGATTTTCGGGCTGGGTGTCGCCATCTGGAGCGCTCTGGGCGCCGCCGTGGCGATCACCGTGCTCCGGCTGGTGAGAAAAGAACCGTTGCAGCCGGCGATCTCCGGTTTCTTCGGCGTCGCCATCGCCGCCTTCATCGCCCACCGCACGGGTTCCGCGAAGGGTTTCTTCCTCTTCGGCATCTGGGCGAGCCTCGTCTACGGCGGCGCGCTGGTGCTTTCGGTCGTCGTCAGGTGGCCGCTCGCCGGTGTGGTGTGGGGGTTCCTGAACGGATCGGGTCAGGAATGGCGCAAGGACAAGCCGTCTCGCTTCGGCTACGACATCGCCACGCTGGCGCTCGCTGTCGTGTTCTTCGCCAGGTTCGTCGTTCAGCGCTGGCTCTACGACGAGGACTACACGGGCTGGCTCGCGTTCGCCAAGATCGCGATGGGCTATCCGCTCTACGGGCTCGCGCTGCTGGTCGTGGTGTGGGCCGTGCGCAGATCGGACAAGCGGCTCAAGGACATCGTCGCCGTGGAGAAGGAAACCGACGCGCAGGTGGAGGAGCGGCTGCGGCTCAAGTACAGCGGCCGCCCCACTCCCGAGAGCTGACAGGCGTGGTGGCCGCGGTGCTTCAGTAGCCGAGCGCCGTCCTGATCTGTGGTTCCACGTCGGAGGGGGAGACGAACAGCAGCTCGTCTCCCGCTTCGAGCGGATCGTCCGGTTGCGGCACGATGACCCGTTCACCGCGCAGGATCGTGACGAGCGCGGCGTCCTTCGGCAGTGCGAGATCCCGCACCGGCTTCCCGGCCAGCGGGGTGTCCGGGGGCAGGGTCAGTTCGACGAGGTTGGCCTGGCTCTGCCGGAAGGTCATCAGCCGCACCAGATCGCCGACGCTGACCGCTTCCTCGACCATCGCGGCCAGCATGCGCGGGGTCGACACCGCGACGTCGACTCCCCAGCTTTCGTTGAACAGCCATTCGTTGGCGGGGTTGTTGACCCTGGCCACGACCCTTCGCACCGCGAACTCCGTCTTGGCCAGCAATGAGACGACGAGGTTGGCCTTGTCGTCTCCCGTCGCGGCGATCACGACGTCGCAGCGCTCGATGCCGGATTCCTCCAGCGTCGACACCTCGCAGGCGTCGCCGAGTACCCAGTCGGCCTGCTCGACGCTGTCGGGGATGAACTGCTCCGACTGCCGTTCGATGAGCATCACCGCGTGGCCCGCTTCGACCAGTTCGGCGGCGATCGAACGGCCGACCGCGCCCGCTCCGGCGATGGCGACCCGCATCAGTTCTCCTCCTCGGGCGCCTTGGCCGCGATGCTGGTGACGTCGCTGACCGTGCCGGAGTGCGCAGCGACGTACACGTCGTCGTCGGCCTGCAGCACCGTTTTCGCGTCCGGCAGTACCCCGGTTCCGAACCGCATGATGAACGCGACGCGTGATCCCGTCGCGGCTTCCAGCTCCCGCACGCTGGAGCCGACCCACTCCTCGTGCAGTGGCAACTGCAGCAGTGCGACCGTTCCGCTGGGGTCGCGCCACGACGTGGCCACGCCGCCGGGAAGCAGGGTCCGCAGGAACCGGTCGGTCGTCCACGGGACGGTGGCGACCGTGGGGATGCCGAGCCGTTCGTAGACGGCGGCGCGTTTGGGGTCGTAGATGCGGGCGACGACGTGCTCGACGCCGAAGGTCTCGCGCGCGACCCTCGCGGAGATGATGTTGGAGTTGTCCCCGCTGGACACGGCGGCGAAGGCGCCTGCCCTGCCGAGTCCCGCCTCGGTGAGTACCTGCCTGTCGAAGCCCATCCCGACCACCTGCCTGCCGTGGAAGTCGCTGCCGAGCCTGCGGAAGGCCTCCCTGTCCCTGTCGATGACGGCGACCTCGTGGCCGAGGCGCTCCAGCGCCGCGGCGAGGGAAGCGCCGACCCTGCCGCATCCCATGATCACCACGTACACGCCGTGCCTCCGTTTCGTGGTCCTGTGCTCGCGCAGAACCTACCCCGCTCACCGGCGCGGTGGACGCTCCGGTGAGCCCAATCGTGCCGTCCCGCTTTCCGGAAAAGCGGGAATCGGTGAAATCCGGCGTCGCCGCGTTTCCCGTTTCCCGGCAAGCGATGCTCCTTTTTCCGAATTGTGCCTTTTCCCGTGCCGGTAAGCACAACGACGGGTGCGGAGGTGGTCACGTCCGCACGGTGTTCTCACGGCACACGATTACGCTCCTGCCGTGCCCAAGTTCGCCACCGCGACGAAACGGCTCCTGCTGGGCCGCCCCTTCCGCAGCGACCGCCTCGCGCACACGCTGCTGCCGAAGCGGATCGCGCTGCCGGTGTTCGCGTCCGACCCGATGTCGTCGGTCGCCTACGCGCCGGAGGAGATCCTGCTGGTGCTCTCCGTCGCGGGCGCCTCGGCCTACGTCTACAGCCCGTGGGTCGGCCTCGCCGTCGCGATCGTCATGGCCACCGTCGTGGCCTCCTACCGGCAGAACGTCAAGGCCTACACCTCCGGAGGCGGCGACTACGAGGTCGCCACGGTCAACCACGGGCCGAAATGGGGCCTCGCCGTCGGCAGTGCCCTGCTCGTCGACTACATCCTGACCGTCGCGGTTTCCATCGCCTCGGCGGCGGCCAACATCGGCTCCGCCGTCCCCTTCGTCGCCACCCACAAGGTGGAGTTCGCCGTCGTCGCGATTCTGCTGCTGATGGCCGTCAACCTCCGGGGGGTACGGGAATCGGGCACCGCGTTCGCCATTCCCACCTATGCCTTCGTCGCCGGGATACTGGCGATGATCGCCTGGGGAGCCTTCCGTGCCTTCGTGCTCGACGAGACACCGCGAGCCGAGAGCGCCGGTTTCGAACTCGTCGCCGAGGAACAGCACCTCGCCGGAATCGGGTTCGCGTTCCTGATCCTGCGTGCCTTCTCCTCGGGCAGCGCCGCGCTCACCGGCGTCGAGGCGATCGCCAACGGCGTTCCCGCCTTCCGCAAACCCAAGGGCCGCAACGCGGCGACCACGCTGCTGCTCATGGGAACGCTCGCCATCACGATGTTCCTCGGGCTGTTGTTCCTCGCTAACCTCACCGGCGCGGTGATGGCGGAGGATCCCGCGCACCAGCTGGTCAACGCGCCGGAGGGTTACGAGCAGAAGACACTCGTCGCCCAGCTCGCGGGCGCGGTTTTCGCCGGTTTCCCTCCGGCGACCTGGTATGTCATCTTCTTCACCGGCCTCATCCTCGTACTCGCGGCGAACACGGCGTTCAACGGTTTCCCCGTGCTGGGCTCGATTCTCGCGCAGGACCGGTTCCTGCCGCGGCAACTGCACACCAGGGGCGACCGGCTGGCTTTCAGCAACGGCATCCTCTTCCTCGCCGGGTTCGCGATCGTGCTGGTGATCGCGTTCGACGCCGAGGTGACCAGTCTCATCCAGCTCTACATCGTCGGCGTGTTCGTGTCGTTCGTGCTCAGCCAGAGCGGCATGATCCGGCACTGGAACCGGTTGCTGCGCACGGAAAACGACCCCTCGGCCCGGCGCACGATGCGCAGGGCGCAGACCGTCAACGCGGTCGGTCTCGCCATGACCGCCTCCGTGCTCGTGGTCATCCTCGTCACCAAGTTCCTCGCGGGCGCGTGGATCTCCATCGTGGCCATGGCCGCGGTCTATTTCCTGATGGGCGCCATTCGCAAGCACTACGACCGGGTCGCGGCCGAACTCAAGGAGGAGGAAGGCGAGCGGGTGACCCTGCCGGCGCGCAACCACGCGATCGTGCTGGTGTCCCAGCTCCACCGGCCGGCCCTGCGAGCGCTGGCCTACGCCAAGGCGACCCGGCCCGACGTGCTGGAGGCGGTGACGGTCAACGTGGACGAGGGCGACACCAGGAAACTGGTTGCCGAATGGGACAAGCGCGGGATCTCGATTCCGCTCAAGGTCGTCGAGTCGCCGTACCGAGAGATCACCAGGCCCGTTCTCGACTACGTCAAGCGGATCAGGGGTGGTCACCCGCGCAACGTGGTGACCGTGTTCATTCCCGAGTACGTCGTCGGCCGCTGGTGGGAGCAGCTTCTGCACAACCACAGCGCGCTGCGGCTCAAGGGCAGGCTATTGTTCCAGTCTCGGGTGATGGTGACCAGCGTGCCGTGGCAACTCGAATCGTCGAAGCGGGTATCCACGAAGGCGGAGCGGGCCCGGCCACGCGCGGGTGATGTGCGGCGCGGGCTGTCCGGCCCTCCACGCGGTCCCGGCGAGGCGAGCGACAGGCACGATAACGGTGGCAAGAGTCAGGATTCGGGTACGTGAGTGAGAGCTGGACAGGCCGCAGGCTGGAACTCGAAGTGGGTTCCGTCGCGCACGGAGGACACTGCGTGTCCAGAGTGGACGGGCGGGTGGTCTTCGTCCGGCACGCGCTGCCCGGCGAGCTCGTCGTCGCCGAAGTCACCGAGGACAAGGGAAAGTCGTTCTGCCGCGCGGACGCCGTGCGCGTACTGCGCCCTTCGCCGGACCGGGTCGAACCACCGTGTCCCTCGGCCGGGCCGGGATTGTGCGGCGGCTGCGACTGGCAGCACGCCACCCCGGAAGCCGCGAGGGTGCTCAAGGCCGACGTCGTCGTCGAGCAGCTCGAACGACTGGCCGGGATCACCTGGCCGGTCACGGTCGAGGAACTGCGGCCGGCTCCGCTGCGCTGGCGCACCCGGACCAGGTTCGTCGCCGGTGCGGGCGGCAAAGCGGGATTGCGGGCCCACCACAGCCATCGCGTGATCCCGCTGGCCGACTGCCCGATCACGATGACCGAGGCGGCCGGTGCCGTGTTGTCTCGTACCTGGCGCAGGGGCAGCGAGATCGAGGTGACCGAGGACGGTGCCGGTCGCGTCCACCTTCGCCAGGACACCCGGCAGCTCAAGGGCGGAGTCGCGAAGGAGCGGGCGGCGGGACGGAGCTGGCGGCTGTCCTCGCACGGTTTCTGGCAGGGGCACCCCGCTGCGGCCGACGCGCTCGCCGAGGTGGTGGGGGAGTGGGCGGCCGTGTCGCCGGGCGGGCGCGCGTGGGACCTCTATGCCGGGGTCGGGATTTTCGCGTCCGTCCTTGCCGGACAGGTCGGCGAGGACGGTTCCGTGCTCGCCGTCGAATCAGGCAGGAGGGCCGTCGCCGACGGCGAGGCCAACCTCGCCGATCTGCCGCAGGTCGGCTGGCGTTGCGGAAGAGTGGAACACGTACTGTCCACACTGGACGAACAGGTCGAGGTCGTCGTCCTCGACCCGCCGCGCAAGGGCGCGGGCAAACAGGTCGTCGACGCGATCGCCGCCGCCGGAGCGCACCGCGTCGTCTACGTCGCCTGTGATCCCGCCGCGCTGGCGCGTGACGTCGCCACGTTCGCGAACCACGGCTACTCACTGCGTGAGCTGCGCGCGTTCGACGCCTTCCCGATGACGCACCACATCGAGTGTGTCGCGCTGCTGAGCCGAGCCGGGTAAGCGTGTACTAGCAGCGCAGCAGCACCTTGCCCGACGCCGAAGTGTCGGCGGCCACCGCGAACGCGGTTTCCGCTTCCCGCAACGGAAATTCGTGGCTGATCACCGGTTCCACGTCGAGTGACCCGTCCCCGAGAGCCGCGATCACCTCGGCCATTTCGGTGTGGAAGCGGAACGAGCCGGCGACCGTGAGTTCTCTCGTCGTGACGAGCCCTGCGGGAAATGGCTGCTCGGGCTTCGGGGGAAGGCCGAGCAGCACCAGGTGCCCACCTCGGCGCAGCCCGCCCACCGCCGTCGCCACACCCGAGGCGGAGCCGGACGATTCGATCGCCACGTCGGCGTCCAGTCCTTCCGGCGGCGGCCCCGGGAAACCGGTCGTCGCGCCCAGCAGCCCGGCAACGTGTACCGGCCGCTCGTGCAGATCGGTCACCACGATCTCGCCCGCCCCGGCGCGCCGCAGCACGGCGACCACGAGGGCGCCGATGGGTCCCGCGCCGATGACCAGCACCCGCTTGCCCTTCACTTCGCCCGCCCTCGACACGGCGTGCCACGCGACGGAAGCGGGTTCCGCGAGCGCGCCGGTTCGGACGGAGACCGTGTCCGGGAGTGGCAGCAAGCGGTCCGCCGCCACCACAAGCCGTTGCGCGAGCGCGCCGTCGGTGTGCGGGACGCGCGCCGCCGAGCCCAGATAGGACGTGTACGGGCACAGGTTCGGCCGCCCTTGCGCACAGTGAGCACAGTTCCCGCACGGGGAGGCGGGGTGGACGGCGACCGCGCTGCCTTCCGGCGGGCCGGACCCGTCGGCCGCGGCGCTGAGCACGTGGCCCGCGACCTCGTGCCCCAGCACCATGGGCGCGCGCAACACCGATTCGCCGACGGCCCCGTGCGACCAGTAGTGCAGATCCGAGCCACAGATGCCGCCGTAGCCGATGGCGACGACGGCCTCGTGCGGCGCGGGATTTCTCCCGGCGTGCCGTTCGATCCTGATGTCGCCCGCGCCGTGGGCGACCAGCGCATCCCACATGCTTGCCGTACCTGCCTTTCCTCGCGTGCGGCTCAGACGACCGAGGTCATGCCGCCGTCGACGTAGAGCACCTGACCGGTGACGAAATCCGATGCCGCCGAGGCGAGGAAAACGGCCGGGCCGACGAGGTCGCGCACCTCGCCCCAGCGTCCCGCCGGCGTTCTGCCGGTGACCCACGCGCTGAACGCGGCATCAGCGACCAGCGCCGAGGTGAGTTCGGTGTCGAAGTAGCCGGGTGCGAGCCCGTTTACCCGCACCCCGTGCGGGGCCCACTCCGCCGTCATCGCGCGCGTGAGATTGCGCAGCCCGCCCTTGGCCGCCGTGTAGGCGGCGATCGAGGGCCGCGCCAGTTCCGACTGCACCGAGCAGATATTGATGATCTTCCCGCCGCCGCGCTCGATCATGCCGCCCGCGACGGCCCTTCCCACGACGAACGCGCTCGTCAGATCGGTGCGCAGCACCGATTCCCACTGGGTGAGCGAGAGCTCCAGCAGCGGCTGTCTGTGCTGGAAACCCGCGTTGTTGACCAGGATGTCGACCCCGCCGTGCCGTTCGGTGAGTTCGCCGACCGCCGCCGTGACGGCCGCTTCGTCGGTCACGTCGAAGGCGAGCGCCTCCGCGTTCGCGCCGAAGTCCGCGCGGGCCGAGGCGAGCGTGTCGGCGTCCCTTCCGTTGAGCACCACCGTGGCTCCCGATTCGGCGAGTCCCCGCGCGATCGCGTTGCCGATGCCCCTGCTGCTTCCGGTAACGAGCGCGAGCTTCCCGGTCAGGTCGAACAGGCTGGCCGACATGAAGATTCCTTCCGGTTCAGGCGATGACGAACAGCAGGCTGGCCAGTCCGAAGCCCATCAGGCCGATGGTGGTCTGCATGACGGTCCAGGTTTTCAGCGTCGTCTTGACGTCCATGCCGAAGAACCGGCCCACCAGCCAGAAACCGGAATCGTTGACGTGCCCTGCCGTCACCGAACCCGCCGCGAGCGCCAGTACCAGTGCCACCACCTCGACGCTGTTGAAACCGCCGGTGAGCACGATCGGCTGCACCAGACCGGCCGCCGTGGTCAGCGCCACCGTCGCCGATCCCTGCGCGATGCGCAGCACCGTGGCGATCAGATAGGCGGCCACGATCACCGGGAGCCCCAGGTCGGACATCGCATCCGACAGCGCGTCGCCGATTCCGCTGGCGCGCAGCACCCCGCCGAACATGCCGCCCGCGCCGGTGATGAGGATGATCGAGCACACCGGGCCCAGCGCGGAGTCGACCAGTTTCTCCAGCGTCTCCTTACCCCGCCCGCGTCGGGTGCCGAGGACATAGCTGGCGACGAACACGGTGATGAGCAACGCGATCGGCGTCGATCCGATGGCCCTCGCGACGTTGAACCAGCTCGCCTCACTGTCGACCCAGCCCGCCTCGCCCGCCGTGTTGAGCCCGGTGTCGGCGAAGATCAGCACGAGCGGAAGCAGCAGCATCGCCACGACGGTCGCCGGCTTCGGCGGGTCCTGCTTGTCCGCTTCCTGCTCGCCGCCGGAGAGCAGGTCCGGTACGGGCAGTACCAGCTTGCGGCCGATCCACAGGCCGTAGAGGTAGCTGGTGAGGAACCAGGTGGGGACGGCGATCAGCACACCGAATGCGATGACGAGACCAACGTCGGCCTGGAGCAGCCCGCTGGCCGCGACCGGTCCAGGGTGCGGCGGCACGTAGATGTGCATCACCGAGAACGCGCCCGCGGCGGGAAGGCCGTAGCGCAGGACGCCGCCGCCGAGCCTGCGGGCGACGGCGAACACGATCGGCAGCATCACCACGAGCCCGGCGTCGAAGAAGATCGGGAACCCGAACAGCAGTGAGGCGATACCGAGCGCGAACGGTGCGCGTCGTTCGCCGAACCGCCGGATGAGGGCGTCGGTGAGGGTCTGCGCGCCGCCGCTGACCTCGACCAGTCTGCCGAGGATGGCGCCGAGCCCGACGAGTAGCGCCACGCTGGCCAGCGTCGAGCCGAAGCCTTCGGTCAGCGTCTCGATCACGTTCCCTGCGGGGATTCCGGTCGCGAACGCCGTGGCGGCGCTGACCACCACCAGCGCGAGGAAGGCGTGGACCCGCAGCGTGATGATCAGGAACAACAGCACGGCGATCGCGCCGGCCGCGATCCCGAGCAGTGGTCCTGCGCCGAGGGTCTGGGTCCACTCTTCGGTTTCCATACAGCAGCTCCGTTGCTCGTGTTTTCCGGTGAGTAGGGGACGGGATTCGTGCCGGTTACGGGAGGCCGAGTCCGCGCAACGCGGTGTCCGCGATGCCGGAAGGTGGCGCGGAGACGTCGACGGTGATGCCGTCCTCATCGGCCCCGAGCGGCTCCAGGTCGCCGACCTGGGAGCCGAGCAGCTCCGGTGGCATGAAGTGGCCGGACCGGCGCGACAGCCTGCTCGCGATGAGTTCGGTACCGCCGCTGAGGAAGACGAACCGAACGCGCGAGCTCGCCTCGCCGAGAATCGCGCGGTAGGAGCGTTTCAGTGCCGAGCACGTGACGACGGTGTTGTGTCCCAGCGCGTCCTTCGCCGTGATCCAGTCCCTGATGGCGGCCAGCCACGGCGCGCGATCGGCGTCGGTGAGCGGGATTCCGGCCGACATCTTGCCGATGTTGGCCGGGGGATGGAACTCGTCGGCTTCGGCGAGCTGCCACCCGAGTCGCTCCGCGAGCAACTCGGCGATGGTGGTCTTGCCCGCGCCCGACACACCCATCACGACCAGGCAGGTCGTCGCCATGGCCCGCTCCTCGACTTAAAGGTACTATCTTTGGCGCCGAAAGATAACACCATTTGGGGAACAGGGGAAGAGCGGGGCTCGGGATAGGCTGACAAGGGTTTGTGGAGGCGTGTGGTGTCCGCGAACGCGGAGACGATCCCAGTGGAGAAGAGCAGACGTGACCAAGTCCGGGCCGGGACGGCCCGCTGAGATAGCGAGGCGGGAAGGCGGCAGGGCGGCGGTCGAGGTCGCCGTGTTGCACAGCACGGTGCTCGACACGATCGGTCTCGAAATCACCTGTGGCGAACTGGCCGCGGGGGATGTGCTGACGCTGGAGGGTATTCAGGACCGGTTCGCCGTTTCCCGCACCGTAGCGAGGGAAACCATGCGCATTCTCGAATCGATGGGGCTCGTGCGGTCGCGCAGGCGGGTGGGAATCACGGTGCGGTCGCCCGAATCCTGGAACGTGTTCGACCCGAGGGTCATCTGGTGGCGACTGTCCGGGTCGGGGCGGGACGCGCAACTCCGGTCGCTCACCGAACTGCGGATCGCGATCGAACCGCTTGCGGCCGCGGCGGCCGCGCGCAGTGCCTCCGGCGCCGAGCGGGCGAGGGTGGTGGAGGTCGCCGGTGAGATGCGGGGGCTCGGCGAAGCGGGCAGGCTCGACGAGTTCCTCGAATACGACATCGCCTTTCACACCTTGCTGCTCAGGTCCAGCGGCAACGAGATGTTCGGTGCGCTCGCCGACGTCGTCGCCGTGGTGTTGCGGGGCAGGACCCAGCTGGGGTTGATGCCGCACCAGCCGGTGCCGGAGGCACTGGCGTTGCACGAAACCGTGGCGCACGCGGTGGCCGACGGCAGGCCTGACATCGCGGAGGAGGCGATGCGGGAACTGCTGGCCGAGGTGCGCGACGCCATGCGTCCCCTCTGGCAGCACCCCTGACCCTGCCCACCCCGACCCGCCCGACCCGCCTTGCCGGAGCCGCGCGAGTCCCCCGTCCAGGTCGCCGAGTTCTGCATTCAGGGCGGCGAGATCTGCGTTCAGGCGGGCGAGTTCCGCGTTCGGGCCGGCGAGTTCTGCGTTCGGGCCGGCGAGGTCCGCGATCCCGTACGGGAGACCTCTAGCGCAAGGCGTGTGCCTCGCCTTGTGGACGGCCGGTGAGGCGCGACGGGCGGACGGCGCGCGGTCGTGCGATCCATTTCGGACCGTGAGGGCGGACGCCCGGCGCCGTGGTGGTTCGCTTCCGTG
>JBEYHY010000002.1:381567-868188 GCA_040635515.1 Saccharomonospora sp. NPDC006951
GAGCCGTGAGCCGTGAGCCGTGAGCCGTGAGCCGTGAGCCGTGAGCCGTGAGCCGTGAGCCGTGAGCCGTGAGCCGTGAGCCGTGAGCCGTGAGCCGTGAGCGGCCCGCGACGCGAAACTCGCGCCTCAGGGTGCCGCTCCTACGTCGGATGCAGATCTCGCCATCCCGCACGCAGATCTCACCGTCCTGAGTGCGGATCTCGGCGCCCTGAACGCGGATCTCGCCGTCCTGGACGGGGGACTCGCGCATGGCGGCGCGCCCGGCTCGGCGCAGCCGAGGCGCCTCCGGCGCGGACCTAGGCTTCGGCCGGGGCGCCTCCGGCGAACCAGCGCAGTGGCTTCGGGCGCAGGTTCTGGTAGATGTGCTTCACTTCCTGGTACTCGGCGAGCCCCGAGGGGCCCAGTTCCCTCCCGAAGCCGGACTGCTTGTACCCGCCCCACTCCGCCTGGGGCAGGTAGGGGTGGAAGTCGTTGATCCACACCGTTCCGTGCCGCAGCCTGCCGGCGACCCGTTGCGCGCGGCCCGCGTCCGAGGTGAACACCGCACCGGCGAGGCCGTAGTGCGTGTCGTTGGCGATCCGTACCGCCTCGTCCTCGTCGCGGAAGGTCTCGACCGTCAGTACCGGTCCGAACGATTCCTCGGTGACTGCCGTTCCGCCGCGCGCCACGTCGTCGAGCACGGTGGGCAGGTAGTAGTAACCGCCGGCGAGCCGTGCCTCGTCGGGCCTGCGTCCGCCGGTGCGCAGCGTCGCGCCCTCGGCGAGTGCCGCGGCGACATAGGTCTCGACCTTGTCCCTGTGCCCGGCCGAGATCAGTGGTCCCGTCTCGGCTTCCTCGTCGAAAGGCCCGCCGAGCCGGATGGTCTCGGCCCTGCGAACCACCTCGGCGACGAAGTCGTCGTGGATGCCCCCTTCCACGATGAGCCGGGAACCCGCCGAGCACACCTGGCCCGAGTGCAGGAAGATCGCGGTGAGCGCGTAGTCGACGGCGGTGTCGAAGTCGGCGTCGGCGAAGACGACGTTGGGGTTCTTGCCGCCGAGTTCGAGCGCGACCTTCTTGACGGTGGCCGCCGCTGCCGCGGCGATGCGCCGCCCGGTGCCGAGTCCTCCGGTGAAGGACACGAGATCCACGTCGGGATGCTCGGCGAGCGGCGCGCCCGCCTCGGCTCCGGCGCCGAGCACGAGGTTGCCGGCGCCCGGCGGCAATCCCGCCTCCGTGAGCGCGTCCATGAGCAGGATCGCGGTGTGCGGGGTCAGTTCACTCGGCTTGAGTACGAACGTGTTCCCCGCCGCCAGGGCGGGAGCGACCTTCCACGCCACCTGCAGCAGCGGGTAGTTCCACGGCGTGATCAGGCCGCACACGCCGACGGGTTCGCGGACGACGTGGCTGACCGTGTCCGGATCGCCGGTGTCGACGACCCTTCCGGCGCTGGAACCGGCGAGCTTGCCGTAGTAGCGCAGGCAGGAGATGACATCCGCCATGTCGTATTCGCTCTCGACGAGGCGCTTGCCGGTGTCGAGCGATTCGGCGCGGGCGAAGGCCGCGGCGTCCCTTTCGATCACCTCGGCGGTCCGCAGCAGCAGATCGCCCCTCGCGGTGGCGGCCGTCGAGGCCCACGTGCCCTCGTCGAAGCACGCGCGTGCCGCCGCGATCGCGGCCTCGGTGTCCTCCCTGCCGCCTTCGGCGACGGTGCCGACGAGCGAACCGTCGGCGGGGCAGTGGATCCGCCTGGTGTTGCCGTGCCGGACGGGGGTCCAGGCTCCGCCGATGAATACGTTCGCCATCCACTCTCCTCGGCATGCTGTCGGGGCGCGCGGCATCCTACGGGACGCGCGTCTCCAGGCCATCGGGGTTGTTTCCCTTGCCCCGGACGACGGCAGCCGCCGTCACCGACGGTGACAGCGGCGAGGCGCGATTGCCGTCACATCCGGTGAGAAAGCCCTCATCCGCGTGGCCGCGCGAGCACCGCCGCCACCGGCCAGAACCGTGAGGCGGTTGCCGGATGCGGTGCCGATTTCCGCTGTCTCCTAGACTTGTTCGACAGCCCTGTATCGATGGGTGAGGCGAACAGGTGAGGTGAAACGTGACGCTGCTGGAGTCCGTGCGTGAACCGGCTGACTTGAAGCGGATGAACCACGATCAGCTCGGCGTTCTCGCCGGCGAGATCAGGCAGTTTCTCGTGGACAAGGTGTGCAAGACCGGTGGGCATCTCGGACCCAACCTCGGCGTCGTCGAGCTGACGCTCGCGCTGCACAGGGTCTTCGAGTCCCCGGCCGACGCGATCCTGTTCGACGTCGGGCACCAGTCGTACGTGCACAAGATCGTCACCGGGCGCGCCGATGGTTTCGACCAGCTTCGCCAGCGCGGCGGCATCGCGGGCTACCCGGCGAGGGCCGAGAGCGAGCACGACGTCATCGAGAACAGCCACGCCTCGACGGCACTGTCCTACGCGGATGGCCTCGCGTCGGCCTTCCAGCTCGCCGGTGGCGGACGCCACGCCGTCGCGGTCGTCGGCGATGGCGCGCTCACCGGCGGCATGTGCTGGGAGGCCTTGAACAACATCGCGGCCAAGCCGGATCACCCCGTGGTCATCGTCGTCAACGACAACGGCCGGTCGTACTCGCCGACGATCGGCGGCTTCGCCGAGCACCTCACCTCGCTGCGCCTTCGCCCCGGTTACGAGCGGCTGCTCGACGGTGGCAGGGAGTTGCTGCAGCACACGCCCGTCGTGGGCAAGCCGCTGTACACCGCCCTGCACGCGGCCAAGGCCGGTATCAAGGACGCGCTCAGCCCGCAGGTGATGTTCTCCGACCTGGGGCTCAAGTATTTCGGCCCGGTCGACGGGCACGATCTCGCCGCGCTGGAGAAGGCCCTGCACAGCGCGAGGACCTTCGGCGGCCCGGTCATCGTGCACGTGGTCACCGAGAAGGGACACGGTTACCCGCCCGCGGTGAACCACGAGGCCGATCAGATGCACCAGACCGATCCGATCGACCCGAGGACCGGGCTTCCCCCTGTGAAGGGGCCGAGCTGGACATCGGTATTCGGCAAGGAACTCGTGCGGCTCGGCGCCGAGCGGGACGATCTGGTGGCCGTCACGGCGGCGATGCTGCGCTCCACCGGGCTGCACACCTTCGCCGACGCCTATCCCGATCGCTGGTTCGACGTCGGTATCGCCGAGCAGCACGCCGTCACCTCGGCGGCGGGACTCGCGACGGCAGGCCTGCACCCCGTCGTGGCGGTGTACTCGACGTTCCTGAACAGGGCGTTCGACCAGGTGCTGATGGATGTCGCCCTGCACGAGCTGCCGGTCACGCTCGTACTCGACCGCGCGGGCATCACCGGCCCCGACGGCCCCAGCCATCACGGCATGTGGGATTTGTCCCTGCTCGGCATGGTTCCGGGAATGCGGGTCGCGGCTCCGAGGGACGCCGAGACGCTGCGTGAGGAGCTGCGCGAGGCCGTGGGCGTCTCGGACGGGCCGACGGCGTTGCGGTTCTCGCGGGGCGGTGTCATCGAGTCCGTTCCAGCCGTGGAGCGGCTCGGTACCGTGGACGTGCTGCGCTCCGGTGAGGACAACGACGTGCTGCTCGTCGCGGTCGGCGCGTTCGGGGGGCTCGGGCTCGCCGCCGCCGACCGGCTTGCCGATCAGGGCATCGGCGTCACGGTCGTCGACCCGCGCTGGGTGCTTCCCGTCCCGGAGGAACTGACCGGGCTCGCGCGGCGGCACCGGCTCGTGGTGACGGTCGAGGACAGCGGGCGGCACGGCGGGTTCGGATCGGCGCTCGCTTCGGTGCTGCGTGATGCCGACTGCGATGTCCCGTTGCGGGACATCGGTGTGCCGCAACGGTTCCACGCGCACGGCACGCGCGACGAGGTGCTCACCGAGGTGGGGCTGACGGCACAGGACGTGGCACGCCGGATCACCGAATGGGCCGCGACGCGGCTCGGCGGGCAGCAAGCGGAGGGCACTGCGGAGGCCGCCGCCGATTCCGCCCGGCCCACCCCGTCCACACCGTCCACAAAGGACTGATCCGCCTCGGTTCACGGCCGCTCCGGCCGGTCTTCCCGCCCCGGGGCACCGCCGGGAACCGTGGCGGGCGCGAGGCTGAGGTCGGCGTAGAGGCAGTGGTAAGCCGGCCGACATAGCGGCCGATGTCCTGTTCTCCCGGTTCGGGAACGCCGGCGGGAGTGTGACAGGACTCGCCGTGCTCGGTCATCTCGCGGCCTCTCCTGCCGTGGGTCGGCCGTCGCCGGGGCACATCGGCGGTCGCGGCCGTTCGGAATCACCGGACGGTGGTATCACAAAAGCGCCACGGGAACGGGAAAACCGGCAAATTCACGTTTGTGCACTATTCACTCCGGGGAGCCGGAATTCCGTCGAGCCCACACGCGTGGACAGCGTGGATACTCCGGATGGCGCAGCGGATGCGCCGGTTCGCCGTCCCGGTGCCGGATACACAATGGGTGTCCACAATGGATTTACCGCGTAACCGCCGAGGTGAAATATCCATCCCGGAACCGGCGGGGCGGAGGAGGCTCGGGAAGCGGATGCCGGCCCCGCGCGGGGCACGTCCGGGGGAGCGGATCCGGACCTGGCGCCGGACCCGCATAGAATGACTACACATTCTTCACATAGGCACTTCTCAGGAATTTGTGACACGGTGTTGACGTGCGGGTATTGGTAGTCGAAGACGAGGAACCGCTGGCCGAGGCGATCGCGCGAGGCCTGCGGCGGGAGGGCATGGCCGTCGACGTCGCCCTCAACGGTGACGACGGGCACGAGAAGGCGTCCATCACGCGTTACGACGTGGTGCTGCTCGACCGGGATCTGCCGGGTATGTCCGGCGACGAGCTCTGCAAGGAGATCGTCACGTCCGGTGAGCTGACCAGGGTGCTCATGCTCACGGCGAGCGGCGCGGTGTCCGACCGCGTGGAGGGCCTTTCCCTCGGCGCCGACGACTATCTCGCCAAGCCGTTCGCGTTCCCCGAGCTGGTGGCGAGGGTCCGGGCGCTCGGCAGGAGGGCGACTCCCGCCGCCCCGCCGGTGCTGACCGCGGGCAACGTCGAACTGGATCCCTCGAAACGCACCGTGCGCAGGGCGGGTGAGCTGGTCGAGCTGACCCGTAAGGAGTTCGGGGTGCTTGAGGTGCTCCTTTCGGCGGGAGGCGCTGTCGTCAGCAGTGAGGACCTGCTCGAACGCGTGTGGGACGAGAACGCCGACCCCTTCACCACCACGGTGCGGGTCACCGTGATGACCCTGCGCAAGAAGCTGGGTGAGCCCGGCATCATCGAGACGGTGGTGGGCTCGGGTTACCGGGTGCCGGGCTCCAGTACGAGTTCGGGATCTGGTTCGCTCAGCGGGTGAGCCCGTGGCGAGGCATTCCCGCGCGCAGCCTGCGGGCGAGGATCACCGTGCTCGCCACCGGGCTGGTCGCGGTGGTCAGCCTCCTGCTGCTGTGGCTGGCGTGGACTCTCGTCGGTGACGCGGTCTCCGCGGTGCCGCAGATGCCGCCCGGCACCGTGGTGCGGGTCGACGGCGTCGATGTCGAGGCAACCGCGCTGGCCGATTACCTGCGCGAACACGCCACTCGCAGGGTGCTCATCGCCGGTGCCGCGGCGTTCTGCTTCGTCGTCGCGGCGGCGGGCATTCTGGCCTGGACCTTCACCTCGCGCGTGTTGCTGCCGCTGAGGGAGATCACCGGCACGGCACAGCGGCTTTCGGTCGAATCGCTCGGCGAGCGCATCGGCGAGATCAGCACCCGCGACGAGCTGGCCGAGCTGGCGCATACGTTCGACGCGATGCTCGACCGGCTGCAGGCGGCGTTCGAGGCGCAGCGTCATTTCGTCGCCAACGCCAGCCACGAACTGCGTACCCCGCTTTCGGTGATCCGCACGGAACTGGACGTGACGCTGTCCGACGAGCACGCCGACGAGGCCGAACTGCGCAGGATGGCCGCGGTCGTGCGGGACGCGACCGAACGCGCCGAACAACTCGTCGGCTCGTTGCTGCTGCTGGCCCGTACCGACGGAGCGGGACTGATGCTGACCGAGCAGGTCGACCTCGCCGGTGTCGTCGGCAGCGCGTGGCGCGCGGTCGAGGCCGAGGCGGGGAAGCGGGGCGTGCGGGCCGAGTTCCACACCGCGCAGGCCAAGACCGTCGGCGATTCCGCGTTGCTGGAACGGGTGGCTGGCAACCTGCTGGAGAATGCCGTGCGGCACAACGTGGACGGCGGCTGGCTTGAGGTCACCACCCAGTCCGACGCGCGGTGGGCGACGCTTTCGGTGCGGTCGTCGGGACCGCTCATCGACCCAGCCACGGTCGCGGGGCTGTTCGAACCGTTTCGCAGGGCGGGAGTCGCGCGCACCGCGAGGTCGGGTGCCGGACTCGGGCTCTCGATCGTGCGGGCCGCCGTTCAGGCACACGGTGGCAGCGTCGGCGCCGAACCCGTCGTCGGCGGTGGGCTCTCGGTCACGGTGCGGCTGCCCGTCGCCGGGTAGCGGGTTACGGTCGGGGCATGGTCGATCAGGTCGAACTCAACAACGGTGTCCGCATGCCCCAGCTCGGGTTCGGCGTCTACAAGATTCCCGAAGCCGAGGCGAAGGACGCGGTACTCACCGCGTTCGAAACCGGGTACCGGAGCATCGACACCGCAACCCTGTACAAAAACGAGCGTGCCGTCGGCGAAGCCGTGACCACGTCGGGGCTGCCGAGGGAGGAGGTGTTCCTCACCACCAAACTGTGGAACACCGATCAGGGCCACGACGCCGCGCTGGCCGCCTTCGATGCGAGCCTGCGGGAACTCGGCCTCGACTACGTCGATCTGTACCTCATCCACTGGCCCGTCCCCAGCCGCGACACCTATGTCGAGACGTGGCGGGCGCTGGAGAAGATCGCGGGCGACGGCAGAGCGCGAGCGATCGGGGTCTCGAACTTCCAGATCCCGCACCTGCGGCGGCTGATCGACGAGACGGGAGTGACTCCTGCCGTCAATCAGATCGAACTGCACCCGTGGCTGCAGCAGGCGCCGCTGCGCGAATTCCACGCCGCACACGGCATCGCCACCGAGGCCTGGGGCCCGATCGCGCGAGGCGGTGCTCGGCTGGGCGGCAACGAGGTCATCGGCGCCATCGCCGCGAAACACGGGAAGACGCCCGCTCAGATCGTGTTGCGCTGGCACCTCGATCTCGGCACCATCGCGATCCCGAAGTCGGTCACCCCGCACCGCATCGCCGAGAACTTCGACGTCGGCGGCTTCACGCTCGACGAGCGGGACCTGGCGGCCATCGCGACCCTCGACGAAGGCCTGCGGCTCGGTCCCGATCCCGACACCCTCGCCTGAAAACCGCCACCTGCCCGCCGCGGAAACACCGCGGCGGGCAGGCGGGTTCAGCGCTTCGGCACGGAGGCGACGCCATCGGCGAGGAACGGTGCCCCGGTGACCCGCTGGGACACCCCGGTGCGGTCGAGGTACGGGGTGATGCCGCCCAGCCAGAACGGCCAGCCCGCGCCGAGGATCAGGCACAGATCGATGTCCTGCGCCTCGGCTACGACGCCCTCGTCGAGCATGATGCGGATCTCGTCGGCGATCGCGGCGAGCGCACGGTCGCGCACCCGCTCCGCCGTCGAGGGCCGATCACCCTGCTCCCACAGCGCCGCGACCTCGGGATCGACGGTCTGGTTGCCCTCGGAGTCCCACTGCCACACCGCGGTCTTGCCCGATCGCACGAACCTGGCAAGGTTCTCGCTGACCGGGAAGCGCTCGGGGAACGCCTCGTGCAGCGTTTCCCCAACGTGCAGCGCGATGGCCGGCCCCACGAGCTGCATCAGCACCAGCGGTGACATCGGGAGGCCGAGCGGGTCGAGCGCGTTGTCGGCAACCTCGAACGGCGTTCCCTCGTCGACGGCGGTCAGCACCTCACCGAGGAACCGCAGCAGCAGCCTGTTCACCACGAACGCGGGCGCGTCCTGAACAAGCACGCTCGACTTCTTCAGCTGCTTGCCGAGTGCGAACGCGGTGGCGAGGCTCGCGTCGTCGGTGTTGCCGGCGCGCACGATCTCCAGCAGCGGCATCACGGCCACCGGGTTGAAGAAGTGGAAGCCGACGACCCGCTCGGGGTGCCGTAGCTTCGAGGCCATTTCCGTGATCGACAGTGACGAGGTGTTGGTCGCCAGAATCGTCTCCGGCTTCACGTACTCCTCTAGTTCGGCGAACACCTGCTGCTTGACGCCCATGTCCTCGAAGACGGCCTCGATCACGAAGTCGGCGTCGGCGAAGGCCGCCTTGTCGAGCGACCCGGACACCAGCGCGGTGAGCCGGTTGGCCTCGTCGGGTGAGATCCGCTTCCTGCCGAGCAGCTTGTCGATCTCACCGTGCACATAGGACACACCCTTGTCGATTCGCGACTGGTCGACATCGGTGAGTACCACGGGCACCTTGAGCCTGCGCACGAACAACAGCGCCATCTGGCTCGCCATGAGCCCCGCGCCGACGACGCCGACCTTGCCGACCGGCCTCGCCAGCCCCCGGTCCGGTGCGCCCGCGGGCCGCTTCGCGCGCTTGTTGACGAGGTTGAACGAGTACAGCCCCGCGCGGAGGGGGTCGGTCAGCAGCAGCTCGGCGAGCGCCTGGGTCTCGGCGGCGTAGCCGGTGCCGAGATCGGCGTCCCTGGCCAGCGCGAGCAGCTCGACGGCCTTGGTGGCGCCGGGTGAGGCGCCCTTCGTCTTGCCTTCGACGAGCGATGCCGCCCGCGCGATGGCGGCGTCCCACGCCTGGCCCCTTTCGATCTCGCGGCGGCGCGGAGTCACCTCGCCGCGTACGACCTTCGCCAGCCACAGCAACGACTGTTCGAGGAAATCGGCCGAGCCGAGCAGTTCGTCGACGATGCCGAGTTCGGCGGCCCGCGCCGGTTTGAGCATCCGGTTCTGGTTCAGCGCGTTCTCGATGATGACGGTGACGGCGGCGTCGGCGCCGATGAGGTTCGGCAGCAACTGGGTTCCGCCCCAGCCGGGGAAGAGACCGAGGAACACCTCGGGGAACGAGATCGCGGCCGCGTTGTCGGCAAGGGTGCGGAAGTGGCAGGACAGCGCGAGTTCGAGGCCGCCGCCCATGACCGCGCCGTTGACGAACGCGAACGTGGGGATGTCCGATTCGGTGAGCTTGCGGAACACCTCGTGCCCCGTCTCGGCGATCAGGCGTGCCACCTCGGGGTCGGAGATCTGCTCGACTCCGGAGAGATCGGCGCCCACCGCGAAGACGAACGGTTTGCCGGTGACCGCGATCGCGACCGGTTCGGCGGCGAACGCCTCCTCGATCGCGGTATTCAGGCTCACCAGGCCCTGCGGGCCGAACGTCGACGGTCTCGTGTGGTCGTGGCCGTTGTCGATGGTGATCAGCGCGACCCGGCCCGCCAGACCGGGTACGGAGACCAGCCTGGTGACGGCCCTGGTCACGACCTCGTCGGGAAACGCTGCCTCGGCTTGCTCGGCGGTAATCACTTGTGTCCCTCCCAGGCGGGGTTCTCCCAGATGACCGTTCCGCCCATGCCGATACCGATGCACATGGTGGTGATGCCGTACCTCACGTCGGGGCGCTCGGCGAACTGGCGCGAGAGCTGCGTCATCAGCCGCACGCCCGAGGAGGCCAGCGGGTGACCGCAGGCGATGGCGCCGCCCCACGGGTTGACCCTCGGGTCCTCCTGGTCGATGCCGAAGTGGTCGAGGAAGGCCAGCACCTGCACCGCGAACGCCTCGTTGATCTCGAAAAGCCCGATGTCGGAAATCGAAAGCCCCGCCTTGGCCAGCGCCTTCTCCGTCGCGGGGACCGGGCCGACGCCCATCACCTCCGGGTCGACACCGGCGAAGGCGTAGCCGACCAGCCGCATGCCGACCGGGAGCCCGAGCTCGCGGGCGGTGTTCTCCTCGGCGAGGATCGCTCCGGTCGCCCCGTCGTTGAGCCCGGCCGCGTTGCCCGCCGTGACTCGTCCGTGCGGCCGGAACGGAGTCTTGAGCCCGGCCAGCCCTTCCAGCGTCGTGCCGGGACGAGGGGGCTCGTCCTCGGTGGCCAGCCCCCAGCCCAGCTCGGGGTGCCGCGTGGCGACCGGCACCAGTTCGGGCCCGATCCTGCCTCGCTTCACGGCGTCGGCGAACCGCTCCTGACTGTTCACGGCGAAACTGTCGGCGCGCTGCCTGGTGATCGCGGGGAACCGGTCGTGAAGGTTCTCCGCCGTCTGTCCCATGACCAGCGCGGACGGATCGACGAGCTTGTCGGTGAGGAACCGGGGGTTGGGGTCGACGCCCTCGCCCATGGGATGCCGGCCCATGTGCTCGACGCCGCCCGCGATGACGACGTCGTAGGCACCGAACGCGATGCCGCCGGCCGTGGTGGTGACTGCGGTCATCGCGCCGGCGCACATGCGGTCGATGGCGAAGCCGGGTACCGACTTGGGTAGCCCGGCCAGCAGCGCGGCCGTGCGGCCGATGGTCAGTCCCTGATCGCCGGTCTGCGTGGTGGCGGCGACGGCGACGTCGTCGACGCGTTCGGGAGGAAGTCCGGGATGCCTGCGCAGCAGTTCGCGGATGACCTTGACGATGAGGTCGTCGGCGCGGGTGCTGGCGTAGATCCCCTTGTCGCCGGCCTTGCCGAACGGAGTTCGGACCCCTTCGACGAAAGCCACGTTGCGCACAGGTGCGGCCACAGGGTGCTCCTTCGCGGATGTCGAAAACGAGATACCGCACGATAACCCTTGTTACCGGTCGGTAACCACCATCGTACCCCTGACGAGTGGCCGCGAAGGGGGGCCGTCGTCACGCCTGAACGTGCAGGGCTTTGCTGATCTCGTTCGCGGTCAGCTCGATCTGCCACGGCCGGGCGCCGTGCTCGGCCAGCACAGTGGCGACACCGGCAGGGGAGCGGTCCACGGGAGGCCGCCAGCACGTGCGCCGCAGCAAATCGGGAAGCAGCAGGTTCTCCACGGGAAGCCGGTGATGCTCGGCTATGCCGGTCAACGCGGCCCGCGCCGCCGCGAGCCGGGCCGCGGCGTCAGGGTCCTTGTCGGCCCACCGGTTGGGGGGCGGGGGGCCGTCGTTGGGCACCGACGGGCTCGGCAACTCGCTCTGGGGGAGCGTGCGCGATGCCTGCAGATGCCGCAGCCAGTTGCTCGTGTACCTGCGCTGGACCCTGCCACCGAACACGGGCAGCGCCTGCAGGTCGGTCGCGGTACGCGCGTCGGAGAGTACGGCGTTGATGATGGCGCTGTCCGGCAGGATCCTGCTCGGAGCCCGGTCCCGCTTGCGGGCCAGCTCGTCGCGGGCCTCCCACAGTGCCCTGACCGCGGCAAGTCCTCGTGCCGTCCGGATCTTGTGGATGCCGGAGGTCCGCCGCCACGGTTCGGTTCTCGGTGCGGGAGCCGGAGCGAGTCTGACGGCCTCGAACTCCTGCCGTGCCCACTCCAGCTTGCCCTGCGCCGACAGTTCGGCTTCGAGCTTCTCACGCAGCGGGACCAGCAGTTCGACATCCAGCGCCGCGTAGTTGAGCCAGTCCTGTGGAAGCGGGCGCTTCGACCAGTCGGCGGCGCTGTGGCCCTTTTCGAGCTGGTAACCGAGCAGCACCTCGACGAGCGTGCCCAGTGCCACGCGCTCGTATCCGGCGAGGCGGCCCGCCAGTTCGGTGTCGAACAGCGAAGGCGGGTGCAGGTTCAGCTCGGCGAGGCACGGCAGGTCCTGGGACGCGGCGTGCAGTACCCACTCGGTCGTGCCGAGCACGCCGGCAAGCGGTGCGAGCTCGTCGCGAAGCGGAATGGGGTCGACGAGGAACGTGCCGGCGCCCTCGCGCCGGATCTGCACCAGGTACGCCTTCGGCCAGTACCGGTAGCCGGACGCGCGCTCGGTGTCCACGGCGACGGAGCCGCTTCCCTCCGCCAGCCGTTCACACGCCTCGCGCAGTGCGGCGACATCGGAAACGACCGGTGGGGTACCCCCAGCGGGTTCGGTGAGCGGTATGGGCGCAGACTCCTCCGGCACCTCGGAGCCGTGATCTGCGTTTTCCACGAGAATGAACCCTACGGGACGGGCTTGCCGTGTCTGGCCCGCCCGCCCCGTAGGACCCTCTGTAACTAGCGGATGACGCCGGCACGCATGGCCAGCGCCACCATTTGTGCCCGGTCACCGGTGCCCAGCTTGCGCCCGATGCGTGAGAGGTGAGATTTCACCGTCAGCGCCGAGAGGCTCAGCTCTTCACCGATCTCCTTGTTCGACTGGCCGTCGGCGACGAGTTGCAGCACCTCGACCTCGCGAGCCGACAGCTCACGTGGCGTGTTGTCGGTGCCGGCGACCCTGGTGCCGGTGGCCAGTACGGGCGCAACGCTCGGGTCGGCGTACACGCCGCCCTCCAGCACCCTGCGGACACCGTCGGTGACGACCACCGGCGATGCCGATTTGAGGAGATAAGCCTGGGCGCCCGCCTGGAACGCCGAGCGGACCGCATAAGGGTCGTCGGACGACGCCAGCACGACTACCCGGGGCCAGCCGCTGCTGCGGAGCTCCGTGACCAGTTCGATGCCACTGCCGTCCGGCAGCCCGAGATCGAGGATCGCCAGGTCGCACGGCCCTGTGGCCGCCGCCCTCGCGCGCGCCTCGGCCACCGTGGCGGCCTCGTGTACTGTGCCGGCGCCCATCTGCGCCAGTCGTGCGGCAATCGCCTCCCTCAACAGCGGGTGGTCGTCGACCACCAGCACGGAAAACAACTCTTCCCGCGGATGCGGAACCATGCTCGCCGGCAACGCACCGGCTGGCGTGGAACGAACGGCCTGTGAAAAGCCGACGGCAGCCACGTCACTACCTCCCTGGAGTCGGTCGTGCCCCCCGACCGGCACCGGGACTTTCGGCCAATCAGCCGCGCCAGCTTTAGACCGAAAGTGGTGTCGTGGGATGCACTTTAGCCGCCCGAGTGGGTCAGTGGGGCGTTCGAAGAGGTATCTATCCCGATCGGGTAGTTACCCCGTGCGGCTGGTGTAGCACGTTCGGGTCAATACACGCCTCGTGGTTAACACATCGCGCAGCGATACCGATGTAACAGGTTTACGCACGTCAATCAGGGCGTGCAGACGCCGTGTGCAGCGCGCGAAGGGCCGTCTCGGAGGCCGTCGAATGCGGCGGAAATCGGGGAGCGAGGGCTCTCGCGGAGAATGTCAGATCGCGAAGGAAGACCCGTCAGAGGGTCTGCCGCTGTTCAAACATGGTTACTCCAACCGGGGGAAGACCGACGTAACTCGACATGAGTTGACAGAACGCCTCCCCATGAGGTGCCAGTTCCGTGTCGGCCGGCGTCCACGAGGCCCTCAGTTCGAGGTCGTCGGTACGGGTCGGTCCCGCGATGTCGCCGAACCTCGCCGAGGAGGTCTCCGTGACCGTCCCGCCGAGCGTCGACCAGGACGCCCCCGAGGCCTCCAGCGCGTCGGTGAGCCACGACCAGCCGACGGCGGGAAGGAACGGATCGGTCGCCAGCTCCCGGTCAAGGCCGGCCCGCACGTACACGACCAGCCGGAAGACCCCGTTCCATGCTTCCTGGCCCTCGGGGTCGTACAGCAGCACCAGCCTTCCCGACGCCTTCACGTCGCCGGGCCCCACGGTCTCGCAGCCCAGCGCGTAGGCCCACGGCGCGAGCCGCTGCGGGGCCCTGATGGGTTCGAGGGTCACCTCCGGCCGGGGACGCACGGACTGAAGTGCTGCTACGGCGGCGTGGAACTCCTCTGGCGCCTGGGTCATGGCGGTCACCGCCCGACTGTAAGCCGCCACCCCTGCGGCACCGGCATGGACGCGCCGAAAAAAGGGCCTCGATCAGGTCGTGGCACGATAACGATGATGACAATTCCCTCGACACCCGCGACCCCAGCGCTTGACCCCTCGGCGCCGGGATCTCCTCGCCGCGACCTCGCGGAGGCGCCGCTGCTGGTGGCCGCTCGCGGGGGCACCCCGCGC
This sequence comes from Saccharomonospora sp. NPDC006951, assembly GCA_040635515.1. Classification (GTDB taxonomy): domain Bacteria; phylum Actinomycetota; class Actinomycetes; order Mycobacteriales; family Pseudonocardiaceae; genus Prauserella_A. Next base: position 395,546 of record JBEYHY010000002.1, read on the forward strand.
CACCTTCCCGTCTGGTTCATGCGCCAGGCCGGCCGTTCGCTGCCGGAGTACCGCTCGCTGCGCGAGGGCGTACCGATGATGCGGGCCTGCTTCGATCCGGCGCTGCTCGCCGAGATCACCATGCAACCCGTCCGCAGGCACGGCGTCGACGCCGCGATCCTGTTCTCCGACATCGTCGTGCCGTTGTTCGCCGCGGGTGTCGCGGTGGACATCGTGCCGGGGACCGGCCCCGTCGTCGCGGAGCCGATCAGGACCGCGCGGGCCGTCGAGGCGCTGCCCGGACTGAGCGCGGACCAGGTCGAGCCGGTCACCGACGGGATCGCGCTGCTGCTGCGCGAGCTGGGCGAGACGCCGCTGATCGGTTTCGCGGGCGCGCCGTTCACGCTGGCCTCCTACCTCATCGAGGGCGGGCCGAGCCGCAACCACGAGCACACCAAGGCGCTCATGCACGCCGAGCCGGCGCTGTGGCACGCGCTCGCGGACAAGCTCGCCGACGTCACACTCGCGTTCCTGCGGGCGCAGCTCGACGCGGGCGTCGACGCGGTCCAGCTCTTCGATTCCTGGGCGGGCGCGCTGTCGCTGCGCGACTACCGCGAGTTCGTGCTCCCGCACTCGGCCAAGGTGCTCGCCGGTGTCGCCGGATACGACGTGCCCCGGATCCACTTCGGCGTGGGCACGGGGGAGTTGCTGCCCGCGATGAGGGAGGCGGGCGCCGACGTCGTCGGTGTCGACTGGAGGATTCCGCTCGACGAGGCCGCGGGCAGGCTCACCGCGGCCACCGGGACGGCCCCCGTCGTGCAGGGCAACCTCGACCCCGCGCTGCTGATGGCGTCGTGGCCGGTCATCGAGGCCGAGGTGCGGCGCATCGCCGGGGAGGGCAAGGCCGCGCGCGGGCACATCTTCAATCTCGGGCACGGTGTGCTGCCCGAGACCGACCCCGCTGTGCTGACGAGGGTCGTCGAACTCGTCCACAGTCTGTGAGGAACCCGTACATACCGGGTGGAGACCTGTGAGGATGCCGTCATGGTGAGAGTCGCGGTTGTCGGTGGCGGGATCTCCGGATTGACCGCCGCCTACCGGTTGCGCAGGGAACTCGGCGGGCAGGCCGTCATCACGGTGTGCGAGTCGACGGGCGAGCTCGGCGGGAAGCTGCGCACGGCGGAACTGGCGGGAATGCCCTTCGACGTGGGAGCGGAGGCGTTCCTCGCTCGCAGGCCGGAGGGGCTCGTGCTCGCAGGCGACCTGGGTCTTTCCGGCGAGGTGGTGCACCCGGGCGGGGCGACCGCCACGGTACGCGCGGGCGGGACGACGCGGCCGCTTCCGGCGCGCACGGTCATGGGGGTCCCCTCGTCGGCAGAGCCGCTCGCCGGGCTGCTGTCGGAGGAAGGCGGCAAGGCCGTCGCCGCGGAACCGAAACTGCCAAGGCTGGAACTACCCGCGGGCGACCTTTCGCTCGGCGCGCTGCTGCGCAGCCGCTTCGGCGACGAACTGGTCGACCGGCTCGTCGACCCACTGCTCGGCGGTGTGTACGCGGGCGGAGCCGACGGGCTCGGGCTGCGGGCCACCCTTCCCGCCCTCGCCGATGCGATCGACGACGGCGCGGGTTCACTCACCGAGGCGGCGGCCCGCCAGATTCCGGAGAAGCCCGCCGCAAGGCCGGTTTTCGCGACACTGACCAGCGGCCTGCAGACGCTCATCACGAGGCTCACCGAGGAAGCGAAACCGATGGTGCGGCTCGGTGAGCCGGTACGAGCGCTCGGCAGGAGGCCCGAAGGCGGCTGGCGGCTGAGCTTCGGCGCCGCGGCCGGAGCGCACGCTCCCGCCGCCCCCCGGCTCGACGTCGACGCGGTCGTGCTCGCGGTGCCCGCGCCCGCCGCCGCGAAACTGCTCGCCGACGAGGTTCCCGCCGCGGCGGCCGCGTTCGCCGGTATCGAACTGGCCTCGATGGCGGTCGTCGCGCTCGCGCTGCCACCGGGTACCGAACTGCCGGAGAGCTCGGGAGTGCTCATCGGCGCCTCGGAGCGCCGCGCTGACGGGCGCCCGTTCACCGCGAAGGCGTTCACCTTCTCCGCGCGTAAATGGGCGCACCACGCGCCGTCGGGGGCCCCCGTGCTCATCAGGGGTTCCGTCGGCCGCTTCGGCGAAACGGAGAGCCTGCGGGCCGACGACGAGGAACTGGTGCGGCTGGTGCGCTCCGATCTCGCCGAACTGACCGGCATCACCGCGGAGCCGGTCGACGCGCTCGTACGGCGCTGGGGAGGCGGTCTTCCGCAGTACGGGGTGGGACACGTCCGCAGGGTGGCCGACATCCGCGCGGCACTCGCCGGGGTGCCGGGGCTCGCTGTCGCCGGTGCCGCGCTGTACGGCGTCGGCATTCCCGCCTGTATCGCCACCGCGCACGCCGCCGCCCTGCGCGTGGTGGGACGATAGGGTCATGGCCCGCCTGAATTACCAAGAACTCAACGACACCATTCGCTACACCGCGTGGTCGGTGTTCAAGGTCGAGCCGGGACGGCTCGGTGACGATCGCGGCGACGCGGCGAGGGAGACCACCGACTACCTCGACGCGCTTGAGGGCAAGGGCGTCGTCGTGCGCGGGGTCTACGATGTCGCCGGTCTCCGCGCCGACGCCGACTACCTCATCTGGTGGCACGCCGAGGAAATCGAGCAGATCCAGGCCGCGTACACCGGTTTCCGCCGCACTCCGCTCGGCAGGGCGTCGGCACCGGTGTGGAGCCAGGTCGCGCTGCATCGGCCCGCCGAGTTCAACAAGAGCCACATTCCCGCGTTCCTGGCGGGAGAGGAAGCCCGCAAATACATCTGCGTGTACCCGTTCGTCCGCTCCTACGAGTGGTACCTGCTGCCCGACGACGAGCGCCGCAAGATGCTGGCCGACCACGGCAAGGAAGCCCGTGACTACCCGGACGTCAGGGCCAACACGGTGGCCTCGTTCGCGCTGGGCGACTACGAGTGGATCCTCGCCTTCGAGGCCGACGAACTGCACCGCATCGTCGACCTGATGCGGCACCTGCGGGGGACCGAGGCACGGCTGCACGTCCGCGAGGAAACCCCCTTCTACACGGGAACCAAGGTGCAGCCCGGCGAACTGGTGCTCAACCTGCCGTGACGGCGCCGGGGTGCCCGTGTGAAGGGCGGTTCAGCCTTCCGCGGGCACCAGGCGCAGCGCGATCGAGTTGATGCAGTAGCGCTGGTCGGTCGGGGTGGCGTAGCCCTCGCCCTCGAAGACGTGCCCGAGGTGGCTGTCGCACGTGGCGCACAGCACCTCGACGCGCCTCATGCCCAGCGACGTGTCCTCGCGCAGGATCACCGCGTCGCTGCCGGAGGGGTCGTAGAACGAGGGCCAGCCGCAATGGCTGTCGAACTTGGTGTCACTGCGGAACAGTTCGGCGCCGCACGCCCGGCACTCGTAGACCCCGGTGGTCTTGGTGTCGGTGTACTCACCGGTGAAGGCTGGTTCGGTCGCCGCCTCGCGCAGCACCGCGAACTCCGGAGGCGACAGCTCCGCGCGCCACTGCTGCTCGGACTTCTCCACGCGGGCACGGTTGGTTCCAGCGGCAGGTTCCATGTCCTCAAGGTTACCCGGCGAGCCAGGCGAAAAGCCCCGTGATGATGTCCCACGCGCCGAACACGACGCCGGTGAGGATCAGGCACACGATCAGTACCGCGACCCACCACCGCAAGCCGCCCGCGCGATTGCTGCCTTCGGCGAAATCGGCGACCCCGCGCAGCGAGCCCTCGATGGTGAACGCGGGGTCACACCGTTGCATCCGGTCGAGATGCGCCGCGAACGCCTGAGCCTCCGGATCCTCGGGGTCGAGCCCGACGAGGTCGTCCTCGAAGCGCGAATTGCGCGGGTGTGCGGTGTCCTCGGGCATCCTTCAACGGTAGGCCACGACGGCCGCTGATCGCAGCGGCCCTTGCTCAGTTGTCCGGCCTGGTGTCACTGTCGATCAGCAGTGTTCCGCCCGAGTTGACCACGCGGAGGATCAGCTGCTGGTTCCCGTCGCCGATGTCCACGCTGAACCGCATGTCGACCGAACCGTCCGCGTTGTTCTCGCGCTTGTACGCCTCGATGCCGCCGAACGACGGCGAGGGATGCTCGACCCAGTACTCCGTGAACTCGGACTGATCGTTGTCATAAGCGGCTTGAGCGGCGGGGGTGAGCAGTGCCCACGAGCCTGCCGGGTTGCTGTAGAACGCCTGCACGACCTCACCGGCCTCGCGCCAGTCCACGGTGGTTCCCGCGGTGTTCGCGGTCGACTCCTCGGCGGAGGGCGGCGGGTTGCTCGGGCTGGGTGGCGGAGTGGACGACGAGGTCGACGTGGCGCCGGCGTTGGGATTCTCGTCGCTGCCGCCCGAATTCAGCGCGACGACCAGGATGACCGCGGCGATGAGCGCCGCGACGCCGATCGCGCCGAACACGAGCGGCTTGCGTCTGGCTCCGTCTCGCGAGGGCTCGGGGGGAGGGGGCTGCGGTGCCTGACCGCCGCTCGGTGGCGGGGGCGGCGCGGGCGACTGGTTGCGCTGCCACGGCGGAGGCGGGGCGGGAGGGCTGCTGGGTCCTTGGTCGGCCGTGGCGGGCTTGCGGCCGGAGACCGGCAGCAGCGGAGGGGACACCAGCGTCGAGGACAGCGTCTTGGCGGTGTCCTCCTCGGCCGCGCCCGCGCTGACGGCGAGTGCGGCGAGGCGCTGCTTCGCCTCCGACATGCTCGGCCGCTCTTCGGGATCGGTGCGCAGCAGGCTCATGAGCAACGCCGTCGCGGGCCCTGACTGGGTCGGCGGCTGCACCTTGCCGTTGGCCGCCGCGTACAGCAGCGCGAGCTGGTTGGTGCTGTCGCCGTAGGGCGGCAGCCCCTCGATCGCCTGATACAGCGTGGCGCCGAGCGCGAAGACGTCGGAACTGGGCGTGGGGTCGGCGCCCCGGGCCAGGTCCGGCGAGAGGTAGGCCGGGGTTCCGCCGATCAGCCCGGTCTGGGTGAGGGTCAGGTCACCGGTGGCCCTGGAGATGCCGAAGTCGGTGATCTTGCAGGTGCCGTTGTCGTCGATGAGGATGTTGCCCGGTTTGATGTCGCGGTGCACGATTCCGGCCCTGTGCGCGGCGACGAGCGCGGCCGCGACCTGCTCCCCGATGCGGGCGACCTCCGCGACCGGCAATGTCCCGTGCTCGGCGAGGATCGCGGAGAGACTGCGCGAAGGCAGATATTCCATGACGAGACATGGATCGCCTTCGTGCTCGGCGATATCGAAGACGACGATCGCGTTGGGATGCTGGAAACGAGCCGCGTTTTTCGCCTCGCGCATGGCGCGCTGGCGGACGTTGGCTCGTTCCGCCTCGGAGAGCCCCGGCTGGGTCAGGATCTGTTTGACGGCGACGGAACGTTCCAAACGCTCATCGATCGCGCGCCAGACGATGCCCATGGCACCACTGCCGACGTGCTCTACGAGGCGATAGTGGCCTGCGATCAACTGACCGGTGTCGATGGCGCCTGCTCCTCGGCTACTTCTCGCGATCGTGAATGGACTTTGCGCGATTCGTCCCACCCGCGCACTCGAACGAGTGTAGCGGTACTGACTCGGTGAGCCGCGTGAACCGCCGAGAGTGTACGGGTCCTTACCGCGCGGCGTACTCGGCCTCTGGCGAAGGCGGTGCCGCCACGCGAACGACGCGCCACAACCCTATCGCGCCGAGCAGAGCGAATATTACGTAGCACGCCAGCAGCGCGGGCGGCGTGGTCCCAGTGAGCGCGTCGCCGAGCACCACGATGGCCACCGTGCCGGGAAGGCTGCCGAGGAAAGTCCCTGCCAGATAAGGACGAAGCCGCAACGAGGAGATGCCGCAGCAATAGCTCAGCGGGGCGAAGGGAACCACGGGGATCAGCCGCAGCGAGGCCACGGCGAGCGCACCACCACCGGAAAGCCGTTCGTTGACCACCCGTACCGGTTTGCGGTGAAGATGCCGGGTCACCACGTCCTTGCCCAGCGTGCGGGCGAGCAGGAAACCAAGCAGGCCCGACACTATCGTCGCCGTGAGCGCGACGAGAATCCCCAGTACGTGGCCGAGCAACAGACCCGCCGCGAGATTGAAGACGGTCCTGGGGATGGGCAGCACCGTCGCGACCACGTACACGCCGAGAAACGCGAACGCTCCGGCCGTTCCCGCGTCGTCGGCCATCGCGCGAAGCTCGGAAGGTGAGGGCACCGGCAGAGTGAGCGCGGCGACCGCGAATGCCACCGCCACGGCGATCCCGATGATCAACTTGGTTCTGCCGGTCACCTCTCCACGGTAGAGCACGGGCCGGGTGTCCATTGCGGACTCCCCGTCAGCGCCGTCCCGGTACCGCGAATCCGTCGACGAGTTCGGCCGAGATCCGCAGCATCGTCGGCATCGTCCCCGGTTCGGGCTCCGTGCCGGAGCCGGGCAGCCTGGCGAACCACGCCGCGGCGAGTACGTCGCCGACGAGCTCGGCCTTTCCCGTCACGACGACGTTCCAGTCGAGTTCGCCTTCCGTTCCGATCGAATCGGCCTCGTAGGCCACGATCTGACCCGCGGCGCCGTCGAGGCCGGCGTCGATGTGGCTGTATACGAGGATGTTCCCGTTGTCCATCAGGTGGTTCACCGGCCGGATGGTGGGCAGCGCGTGCCTGCTGTAGGCGAGTCTGCCGAAGGCAACACTGCTCAGCAGGTGGAGTGCCGTCCGGTTGTCGACCTGCTCCATTCGCCGCCGCTCGGCGTCGTTCATGTGGAGCAGTATTCGGGGTGCGCGGTCTCACGCCATAGGGGACAAGGTCCTCCGCGGGCCCGATTCAGTCTCGATGTGGTGCCGGAATCCTTCCGAGGCGCCGCAGCTCGCCTTCGGCGGAGAGGACGGCGAGGTTGCCCGTGGGGAACCAGCCGCCACCGGCGAGCCTGGCCGAGGTCGCCTCCTCGTCTCCGAGGTAGGCCTCGACGACGGGGTAACCGCGAACTTGCAGTTCGCCGCGTTCGCCGGGCGACAGCGGCTGTCCGGAGCCCGGGTCGACGACGCGTGCCTCGATGCCGGGCGATACCGGCAGGCCGCCCTGCGACCACCGTCGCGGCGAGCCGGGGGGCTGGATCGCGCTCAGTGCCAGTACCTCGGCCGAACCGTAGCCGCCCACACAGGTGACTCGGAGCTCGTCCTCGGCCCAGTCCGCCACGTGCCGCGCCCGCTCGTCGGAGTCACCGGGTTCGCTGCTGAGACCGAGCCAGCGCAGGCAGGGCAGCGGCCGAGGCCTCCGGCGCCAGGAAACGCCGAGCGCCGCGGCGAAGCCGGCTTCCGCGCCGAGGTGGGTCACGCCAAACCTGGTCACGTCGTCGAGTACGGATTCCGCCGTGGGTGAGGGTTGCAGCAGGCAGGTCGCCCCGGCGGAGAGCGCCGCGAAACCCAGCACGAAGCCGAAGGCGCCGGTGAGCGGCAGCGCGCAGGCCACCGTGTCGTCGGCGCCGATGCCGATGGCGCCTGCCACGGCGGAGGCGTGCCGGATGATCGCCGATTCCCTGTGCGCGGCGAGCCGGGAGCCGAAGGCGACGGCGAGTTCGTCACCGCGGGTCACCGGCATCGGCATGCCCACCGTGGTGGTGCTCGGCAGCCACGCGCCGCCACCGACGTCGCTGTTGCCGGGGTCGACCGGCGGGATGTCGTGCGGCCCGGTGACGACCGCGACGGCGGGGACCGGTCCCGTCGTCGCGGCGCCGGAATCGAGCGAGTCCAGCGCCGCGCGCAGGGTCCGCACGGGACTGGGAAGATCACGCGCGACGGGAGCCGATGGCGCGTGGGCCAGCGCGATCACCTTGGGCTTTGCCCTTTCCAGCACCGAAGCGACCGTTTCCGGGGTGGCCGCGAGATCGAGGCCGACGGTGTGCGCGCCGAGCGAGGCCGTCGCGATGTGCCAGTCCAGCACGACCGACCAGTTGGGCAGCCACAGCGCCACGGCATCACCGCGGCCCACACCCGCCGTCGCGAGATCCGCGCGCAACTGCAACGCGCGCCGCCACAGTTCGGAGCGGCTCACGTGCACGGGTTGTGCGGGATCGGCATCGATCGCGACGGTGGCGTGTGGGTCGCTCTTGGTCAGTCCAGCGAGCAACGACAGAAGATTCACCGCCGGTCAGCGAAACATTTGCCCCCGTCCCCGTCAAGTGCTCAACTGCCGGTTTCGTCCCACCGCGACCCGAGCGTGACCTGAGCGCGGCCCGGTAGCGTCATCGGGATGCGAGCCTCGCGCGCGGTCCCGATGATCATCATCGTGCTGGTGGCGGCCCTCGCGCTGCCCTCGGCGGGCACGGCGGGGACAGTGCGGACTCCGGGCCCGCCTCGACCACTGCGGGTGCTCGATTTCAACATTCACGCGGGAACGGGAACCGACGGCAGGCTGGATCTGGAGCGGGTCGCGGGAGTGATCGTGAACAGCGGTGCGGACGTGGCCGCGCTGCAGGAGGTCGACGTGCACTGGTCGGCTCGCAGTGACCACCGTGATCAAGCCGCCGAACTCGGCAGGCTGACCGGGATGCACGTGTTCTTCGCGCCCATCTACGATCTCGATCCCGAACCAGGACACGAGAAGCGGCGTCGGTTCGGGGTCGCGGTGCTGAGCAGGCACCCCATCGAGGCGGCGCGCAACCACCCCATCACCCGGCTGTCCACGATCGAGCCCGATCCGGTTCCCGCTCTCGCGCCGGGACTGGCCGAGGTGCTCATCAGGGTGGGCACGAGGCCGGTGCGCGTGTACACCACGCATCTCGACCACCGCGCCGATCCGGCCGTCCGGCGCGCGCAGGTCGCCGACACGCTGCGCGTCATGGGAGGAGCCGGACGCGGAAAGGGCGGCCGGGAGGCGACGCTGCTGCTCGGCGATTTCAACGCCGAACCGGACGCGCCCGAACTCGGCCCGCTTTTCGCCCGGATGACCGACGTGTGGCCCGCCGTGCGTCCGGGAGCGCCCCCGGGTTCCGGCGCGACCTACCCCGCGGACGCGCCGCGGTCGCGGATCGACTACGTGACGTTCACGGGCCCGGGGCGAGTACTGCGGGCCCGCTCGGCCGAGGTGCCCGCCGTGCTCGCCTCCGACCACCTGCCCGTCAGCGCCGAGTTCGCGCTGAGCTGATCAGGTGCCGATCAGGTGCTCAAGCCGGGCACAGCGTGCCGTCCTTGGGGACGGTGCCCTCGATGAGGAAGGCCCGCACCGCGTCACCGACACACGCCGAGCCGAGCGCGCCGTGACCGGCTCCCTGCCACGCGATGCGCACGCCGCTGGGGATCTGCTCGGTGGCCCTGATCGTGCCCTGCTCAGGAGTGACCGGGTCGGTCGCGGTGCTCACGATGACCATCGGCGGGGTTCCCGGCGCGCCGATGTCGGGCGGCGGTTCCCTTTTGCTCGGCCATGGACTGCACCAGGCGAGTTCCTGTGCCAGCAGTGCCCCGAAAACGGGGTGCTTGCCGCCGAGGTCGTCGCTCGCCCGCTGCAGCTGATCGGCGGGCAGTCTCGTCGCGGTGTCGTTGCACAGGGTCGCCAGCGCGCCGTCCAGCCGTGCCGCGGTCTCTCTCGTCTCGACGAGCAGCGGGTTGACGAACGCCGCGAGCGCGGTGCCGTCGCCACCGCGAGCCGTGTCGATCGCGTCGGCGAGCTCGGGCCACCGGTCGGGCTGCGCGAGGCCGGCGTGCACCGCCCTGAGGACGAGCGCGGGCCCGAGTGAGGCGCTGTCCTTCGCTCGCACCGGTGCCGACCGGCTCGCGTCGACCAGCGAGATGACGGCGCCCCTGGCGTCGGAGCCGAGCGCGCAGCCGCGATTCGCGCAGTCCTCGCCGAACGCGTCGAGGGTCGCCTCCGCGCCGCCCGCGATGCCGTCGAGCAGGGTGACCATGTCTTCCGCGGGATCGGGAACGCCGTCGAGCACGAACCTGCCCGCCCTGTCCGGGAACCTTGCGCCGTATACGGCGACGACCTTCGAGCCCTCACCGTGCCCGATCGCGTTGAGGTGGCCGACTTCGAGTTGCTGGCGCAACTCGTCGAGATCGCCTGCCGCCCGCCAGGTGTCGAGCGCCTCCTGCTCGTCTTCCAGGTTGATGGCGCACTGCTGACCCGCGGTGCGGGCCGCGTCGAGTACCGGCTCGATGTCCCCGCCGGGGTCCTGGCCGAGCAGGTCGGCTCGCACGTCGGCGGGAATGCAGCGGGCGGCGTCGGATTCGCCCGTTCCCCTCCGGTCGACGCCGATGAGGCTGAACCTCTCCAGCACCTCGGACGGCAGCGAGGCGGCGAGCCTCGCCGCGTACACCGTGCCGGGCTCGCCGCCGATGTCGTTGACCACGGCGAGCGGAACGGGGCCGGAGCCCACCTTGAGCAGCGCGATCCTCGTCAGTCCCCTGCGGGGAAGGTCGGGCGCGTCGAGTGTCGTGGTGATGCGGGCACACGAGACGTCGGCCGTGTCGGCCGCGGTGCCGGGAAGTTCGCTCAGCGTCTGCTGGGGGCAGTCGGACCAGTCGATGCTCGAACCGCGGGACTCCTCAAGCTCGGGGAGCGGAACCTCGCTCGGCGGCGCCGACTGCCGCTGTGGCGGGGGACCGTCGTTTTCCACGACGGGAGGTCTGGTCGACGGACCCGCGGTGCATCCTGCGAGGACCACCGGCACGAGCACGGCGAGCATCAGCCTGCTGGCACGGCGCGGCACTGGTTCTTGTCCTCACTTCCTGCGGTGACGCTTTGTGCGTACTGTCGCATGCGCAGGGTGTGGGTGGCGTTAGCGGGTGCGTTTGACCTCGCCGTGGAAGACGGCGTCCAGGTCGTATCTCGCGGGCTGGTCGAGCTGGGCGTAGCCGCACGAGCCGGGGGTGCGGTCGGGCCGCCAGCGCACGAACCGCGCGGTGTGCCGCAGCCGCGAAGGGTGCCCGCCCTCGGTGTTCTCGTAGCCGACCTCGACGACCCGTTCGGGACGAAGTGGTATCCACGGCTGTTCGTTCGGCCGCCATCGGTTCACGCCGCCGGGAAGCCGCTGGCCTTCGGCGACCGCGTCGCCGAGCCACGGGTGGGGTCCCTCGGTGCGCAGGGGCGCGAGTTCGACGGCCAGTTCCCTTCGCCGCGTCGCGGGAAAGGCGCCGACGACGCCGACATGGTGCAGCACGCCGTTCTCGTCGTGAAGGCCAAGCAGCAGCGAGCCCACCGCCTCGCCCGGTTCGGTGTCGGCGTGCCAGCGCATTCCCGCCACGACGCAATCGGCGGTGCGGGAGTGCTTGTACTTGGTCATCGTGCGCTTGCCGGGCGCGTAGGGCTCGTCGAGCGGTTTGCCGACGACACCGTCAAGACCGGCGCCCTCGAACAGCGCGAACCAGCGCCGCGCCGTCTCCGGGTCCGTCGTGGCCGGTGTCCTGCGCAGCCCGGTTCCGGCCAGCCCGGTCAACACCTCCCTGCGCGTGCTCGTCGGCTCGTCGAGCAAGGATCGCTCGCCGATGGCGAGCACGTCGAAGGCGACGAAGCGGGCGGGCGTGGCTTCCGAAAGCAGCGCGATGCGGCTCGCCGCGGGATGAATCCGTTCGGTCAGCGCGTCGAAGTCGAGCCTGCCCTCCACACCGACCACCAGTTCGCCGTCGAGCACCACCTGAGGAGGCAGCGTCCGCGCGAGCTCGGCGACAACCTCGGGGAAGTAGCGATTCAGCGGCTTCAGCGAGCGCGACTGCAGGGTGAGCTCGTCTTCCGCCGCGTCGCGGAAGACGATGCAGCGGAAGCCGTCCCACTTCGGCTCGAACAGCAGGCTCGCGGAATCGGGGATGCGGGAGGCCGCGCGGGCGAGCATCGGCTTGAGTGGTTGCGGAACCGGCAGCGGCATGGCGTCACCGTACGCGAGTGGCCTTGCCCGAGCCGAGTTCGAGACGGATCGCGGTCGGCAGCACGGTCACTCCCAGCGCCGCGCGTGCCCTGCCGAGGACGTCGTCGTCGATGCGTGCCCACACCTGACGCGGATCGCTGCCCTCGCGCAGCCACACGTGCAGCCGCAGCGCGGGATGCCGCCTGCTGCCGACGGCGCGGACCTTTGCCTTCGTCACGCCGTCGATGGCCTCGGTGTCGGCCCTGACGGCGCCGGTGATCGCCGAGGAGGACACGACGAGCCGGTGGCCCCGCTCGCGGTCGAGTTCGATGTCGGGATGCCGTTCGGGCCGCAGCGAGCGCGCGCACCACCACAGGCCCGACACCAGCAGCGCCACACCCGCGACGATCGCGACGATCCGCACCAGCGTGGGCTGCTGGTGCCTGATCCAGTCGACGGCCATCGGATCGAGTACGGGACGCTGCGCGCGGTAGGCACCGAGCCAGCCGAGCCCGACCACCAGCACGGCGGCGCCGAGCAGTACGGCGAGCAGACCCGTGGTGAAGGTGACGGTGCGCTCGGTCCGGTAGGAGCGGGCGAGTGCCTTGGCCGAGAAGGATTTCGTCATCGGCGGTCCCTCGGCGAGTCGACGACGACGGACACTTTCGGTTGCCTGGTAAGGGGAAGATCTTCCAGCAGCGCCGAGACCGATCCGGCCAGCTTCGGCCGCAATCCGTGCTCTGTCTCCATGCGGCTCACCGCGCGCACCCTGACCTTGCGTGCCGTCGCCGTCACCGAAGCCGAGACCACGTCGTCCTGTTCCCGCACGTGCGCGCCGACGACCCTGGCAAGCGAGCGCGGCGAGGTCGTCACGGTGACCTCGGTCGCCGGATCGGTGAACGCGACATCGTGGCGGCGAGCCGTCACCGCGGCCAGCAACAGCAGCAGCCCCGCGACCCCGACGACGGCGGCGGTGATCCGCACTCCCGGCGAGTCCCAGGCGATCCCGGCGAGTGTGTCCCTCCACTGCGGCCACGGCACCACGAGCGGTGCCTCGGCGGGGCGCCACCACCACCAGGCGACTTCCAGTGCGAGCAACGCGCCCGCGGCCGCGACGGCGAGCCCCAGCACTGTCGAAAGGAGACGGACGAGAATTCGCAAGGTCACTCCAGAATACTGACTGAACCATTGTGGACGGTTCCCGCGGTTGTCACCGCACGCGGACCTGGCTTTCGCCGCGCAGGGCCGAAACGGTGATGTCGAGGCCCCGCACGCGATAGGAGGTCATGCGCTCGACGTCGGCGGTCACCCTGGCGCGCACGTCATCGACGACGGAGCGCACCGGCGAGGGATAACGCAACGCCACGTCGACGGCGAGCACCACGTCGCCGCCGCTGCCCGAGACCTTGACGCTCGCGCCGTGCCTGCCGAAGCCGAGCCCGGCGATCCTGCGTTCCACCTCGGCCGTGCCGTCGACGTCATCGGCGGCACGCTCCGCGATCACCCGCACCACCGACCGCGCGATCGACAGCGTCCCGCGCTCGCCGGCCGGTACCGGCTCGGTCGTCCGCTGGGCGGGGACACTCACCTGTCCCTTCCCCTTCCGAAGACGTCGGAGAGGTCGAGCCTTCCGTCGACGACCCTGCCCGCGATCAGCCCGATGACGCCGACCGCGAGCGTGATGAGGAAGGCGACGAAGCTCTGGGTGGCGGCGAGACCGAGCACGAGTCCCGCGAGCAGCCCGGTTTGGGTTCCGTTCATCGTGGTAGCTCCTTCGAGGTCCTGCGGATCAGCGAACCCGGGGCCCGCGCCCGCGCCTGCTCCTCCACTGAGTGATGCGGGCAAGGGCCGAGGGGCGGCCGGTGAAGGTCACCGGAGCGTCGAACCGGTCATCCTCCCGCGAGGAGCGCGACCTGAACCGGGCGAGGCCTTCGGCGAACGCGTGCGGATCGCCACCGACATCCGGATGATTTTGCCTGACATAGGCCAGAAACTCGGCTCTGTCGTCATCGCGCACTCTTGCCTTCTCCTTCCGCTTGAGTGTCCACCGTGCTGGGTTCGCCCGGCTCGACGTCGGCGATCTCCACGTTCACCGGTACGTCGCCCGCCACGGCGCGTACCCGCTCGCGCAGCTCGGCCACCACGCCGGGAAGCGGGTCGCCGAGCGTGAGCACGACACCGATGTCGACCGGCTCTCCGGCACCGGTCACCCGCACGCCCTTCACCTTGCGGCCGGGAAGGTACGTGGCGAGAGCCGCGTGCCCGCCGCAGGCCAGACGCACCACGGCGGGATGGCCGGTCACCGCGGCGGCGATGGCGTCGGCGGCGTCGGCGGTGCCGGTGGTGCCGTCGAGCGGGCTCGGCGAGTCCACTGTGGATCCGCTCATGACGGGCTCCTCACTCGACGCGGGAGGTGTTGTTCTCCTCGCCGTCGTCCTCCTCGGGCACGTGGATGTCGTTGACGGCGATGTTCACCTCGATCACGTCGAGTCCGGTGATCTGCTCGACGGTGGAGATCACGTTCCTGCGGACCGCCTTTGCCACGTCCACGATGCGCGCGCCGTACTCGACGACGAGGTCGAGATCGACGGCGGCCTGCTTTTCCCCGACCTCGACCGAAACACCCGACGTGGTGACGGTGCCCGATCCCGGGATGCGTTCCCTGATCGCTCCGAACGCCCGCGACACCCCGCCGCCCAGCGCGTACACACCGGACACCTCACGGGCCGCGATACCGGCGACCTTCTGCACGACGGACGAGGCGATCGTCGTCTTGCCCGCGTTGCCCTCCGCGTTCAGCGTCTGCGAGTTCGCCGAGGAACCCGACCGCGGTTCGGGTGCCGTCTCCGGTTTGGTCGCGGTGTTCTGTGCCATGGCGGTGCTCCTTTCGCACAAGTGGTCCAGGGACACGAGCCCTGCCTGCTAATACGATGTGGCTTCTCCGCCCGCCCCGCTCGGAACTCCCACTAAAGGGTTAGCTCCCGGGGCGCAGATCGGTGATGTGCACCGACACCGGGGGCGCCGCGGTGCCGAACTGCGCAGTGAGCGCCGCGGTCACGTCCACGCGCAGCCGCCGTGCCGCCTCCGCCGCCCGCGTTCCGTAGTGGACGGTCACGAGCAGGTCGACACCATCGCCCGCCATCGCGGCCGCGGAGACGCCGATCCCCCCGATCCTCGCCGCCGCGGCACGGGCGGCGCGAAGGGCGAGCGCGACGACGGCGCGCTCGCCGACGTGGAGCGTGCCGCCGTCCTGGCGCAGCAGCACCGGATCGGCGATTCCCCTGCCGCTGCGCCCGCGCACGGAGAACAACACGCGGTCGACGAGACCTCGCGGAGTGGCGACCGGTGCGAGCGCCGCCGCCCGCACCCACTCCCACCGGGGATCCTCCAGCGGTTCTCCTCCGGCGGTCACAGTCTGGTCCCCAGTCTCGCGAGCAGAGCGACCCTCGCCCTGTGCAACCTCGCTCGCAGAGCCGGCACGCTGACGGCGAGCACCTGAGCGACCTCCTCGTAACTCAGCGCCTCCAGTTCCTTGAGTACCAGCGGTACTCGCTGGGACAGCTCAAGCTGCCCGATGGCGTGCAGGACGGCGCCGACCTGCTCGGCGCGCACGACCTTGCCCTCCGGGTTGGCGTGCGGATCGCTCAGCGCGCCCTTCCCGAACAGCGTGCCGCCCGGGTCGTCGCCACCGCCGCCGTGTCCCATCGCCGCGTCGAGTGACACCGTCGGGGCACGCCTGCGCAACGAGGCGAGCGCGGTGTTGGTGACGACCCGGTACAACCAGGTCGACACGGCGGCCTCGCCCCGGAATCCCGGCATCGCCCGCCACGCCGACAGCCACGCCTCCTGCACGACATCCTCGGCCTCGGCCGCGCTGCCGGTCAGCCGCAGCGCAACCCGGTACATCCGGGGAGTGTGCTTGCGGACCAGCCGGTCGAAGGCTGCGGCCTCACCGCGCGCGGCGCGGGCGAGCAATGTGCTGTCCGGGTCGCGCCCCTCACCGGTACCCGCCGGGGAGCCGGGGCCGCGGGTGTCGTTCATCAGCCCGGGTCGTCCGAATCGTCCACGGCCCTGCGGTAGCGCAGCATCGTGAACCCGTCCTCGTGCAGCAGTGACTCCAGCCGCATCGCGCGCGGAGCCGGTGCGGCCAAGCCCGCCACGATCCGGTCGGCTCCCGCACCGGCCAGCAACGGCGCCAGCGTCAAGCAGAGCTGGTCGACGCGATCCTGCGCGACGAGCGCGGCGAACAGGTGCGGCCCTCCCTCGCAGTTGACCCTGCGCAGACCGCGTTCGTCCAGCAGCGACAGCGCCGTGCCGAGGTCGACGGCGTGTTCACCGGCGACGACCACGTCGGCGCCCGCTTCGGCGAGAACGGTCCTGCGCTCCACGGGGGCATTCTCGGTGGTGATCACGATCGGGGGCACGAGCGTGTCCGTGAACAGAAGGCTGTCCGGCCTGATCGTGCAGCGACCGGTCACGACCGCGATGGGCGGCACTTCGGCGAGGCCCCTGGCCCGCCGTCGTTCGGCGCGCGCGGGGTTCGACCTGACGCCCCGGTAGTCCTCGGCCTTGACGGTGCCCGCGCCGACGAGTACTACGTCGGCCAGCTCCCTGCCCAGCGCGAAGATCCGCTTGTCGGCGGGATGCGACAGCCCTTCCGAGCGGTCGGACACCGTCACCGCGCCGTCGGCCGAGGACACGAAATTTGCCTGCACCCACGGTCTTCCGGGCCGGTCGGGGTAGGCGTAGAGCTGTTCGAGCTCGGCGTCGGAGAGCGGGCCGGACGGTTCGCCGTCCCGGACTGGGGGCCACAAACGTTGCACGGTTGCCATCCCAGCACGGGCCATCCTGCCGGTCCATCCGGAGGGTGGAGCCGCAGCCGAGTTTGACCGGCGCCACACGGCGCGGCCCCGCCGGAGGGCCGGAGACTAACCTGACCGGCATGCCCATCGAGACGCTGACCGGCCGCCGGCCCCACATCGAAGCCGACGAGCTGATCACGACGCTGGTGCCCCCGCCGCGCTTCGACAGCGTCCGGTTCTCGACCTACGTGCCCAACCCCGCCGAACCCAGTCAGGCCGCGGCCGTCACCGCGTGCGCCGGGTTCGCCGAACGGGTCGCCGAGGGGACCAGAAGCGGCAGGCGCGGACTCTTCGGGCGCAAGGCCGCGCCGCGACCGGAATCGCCAGGCGTGTACCTCGACGGTGGCTTCGGTGTCGGCAAGACACACCTGCTCGCCTCGTTGTGGCACGCGGTGCCAGGACCCAAGTCCTACGGCACCTTCGTGGAACTCACGCACGTCGTGGGGGCGCTGGGCTTCGCAGAGGCCGTCAAGCGGCTGTCCGGCCACAAGCTGCTTGCCATCGACGAGTTCGAACTCGACGACCCCGGCGACACGATGCTGGTCACCCGGCTGCTGCGGGAGCTGACCGACGCCGGTGTGTTCGTCGCGGCGACCTCCAACACCTTGCCCGACAAACTCGGGGAGGGCCGGTTCGCCGCCGAGGACTTCCTTCGCGAGATCCAGTCGCTGTCGGCCCGGTTCGGCGTCGTGCGCGTCGACGGTCCCGACTATCGGCATCGCGGTCTTCCCGAACCGCCGCAACCCCTCACCGAAGAGGAGCTGCTGGCCTCGGCGACAGCGAAGCCCGGCTCGACGCTGGATGACTTCGACACCCTGTGCGACCACCTGGCGACCCTGCACCCCTCCGGCTACGGCAGGCTCGTCGACGGGGTCTCCGCAGTTCACCTCGGCGGCGTGCGGCCGGCGAGGGACCAGGCGATCGCGTTGCGGCTCGTCGCCTTCGCCGACCGCCTCTACGACAGGGCGATCCCCGTGCTGGTGTCCGGTGATTCGCTCAGCTCGCTGTTCACCGGCGACATGCTCGCCGGTGGTTACCGCAAGAAGTACCTACGTGCGGTCAGCAGGCTCACGGCGCTGGCGAGGGACGCCGCCGCCTCGCCTTCCGTACCTGGCTAGGCCCCAGGCGATCGCGGTCGTGACGGCCACCGCCCACAGCGCGCCGCCGAGCACGTCGGTGGCGTAGTGGTAACCCAGCCCGGCCATGCCGATGCCCGCGGCCGTCACGAGCAACACCCCGGCGGCGGCCGCCCCGGCTTTCGCCGCGTGACGGCGAGCCAGGAGCACCAGCACCACGACGGCGGCGGCGAGGCTCACCGTATGCCCGCTTGGATAGGCGAGATGGTCGGTGTAGTAGCGCCCGAACAGCGGTTTGAGGACGAGGCCGTTGAGTGTGACGGCAAGCGCGGGTGCGGCGAAGATCAGTGCGACGCCGCTCCAGCGCCGCCGTGTGCCCAGGCAAAACGCGACGATCGCGATCGCGCCGAGGATCAAGGGTGGTTCCGTCGGCAGCACCAGTGCCGACAGCAGCGGCCGGGGCAGCGACTCCGCCCAGCTCGCGAACGCGGCGTCCGGTCCGGTCGCTGATCGCTCACCCGCGAAGGCCAGGCCGAGCGTGACCATGCCGAGTGTGCAGGCCGGTGCCACCACGAGCGCGCGAACAGGGACCACCCGGTCAATCCTGCACTCGCGCCGCCGAGTTCCGCGTTCAGGTCGCCGAGATCTGCACTCGCGTCGCCGAGTTCCGCGTTCGCGACGGCGAGATCTGCACTCGGGTCGGCGAGTTCTGCGTTCGCTGTCCGCACTGTGTGCCGAGGCTCCGTTGGCTACGCGCCGGATGCGCCGAGCGGGCGGCTGCGGGTGCTCGCGGCGGGCGTCCGGCGGCGAGTGGCTTGGGCGAAGGGCTGGGCCGTTAACCGAAGCCGGGTGGGCGAGTGCCCGCACGGCTACCTGCGGGCGGCTACGTGCGGGCGGGACCGGAAGACCGGGCACCGGAATGCGCACCTCGCCCGCCCGAATGCGGATCTCGCCGTCCTGGGTGCGGATCTCGCCCGCCCGAATGCGCATCTCGGCGACCTGAGTGCGGATCTCGCCGTCCTGAGTGCAGATCTCGCCGACCCGAACGCGGAACTCGGCGGCCTGAGCGGGGGACTCGCGCGGCTTCGCCGGTCGGTCACCTCCCCGCGAGAGTCAGGCGGGGGCCACGACCTCGGCCAGCGCGTCAATGCCCTTGTCCAGGTCGGGCTCGCTGATCATCAGCGGCGGCGCGAGCCGCAGGGTGCTGCCGTGGGTTTCCTTGCACAGCACGCCACGGGTCATCAGGGCCTCGCACGCCTGCCGCCCGGTGAGCCCGCCCTCGGCGATGTCGACACCGGCCCACAGGCCACGACCCCGCACCGCCGACAGCCCCGAGCCGACGAGCTCGCCCAGCCTGGAGTGCAGGTGCGCGCCGAGCGCCGTCGAGCGCTGCTGGAATTCGCCCGTGGAAAGCAGCCTGACGACGGCCCTTCCGACGGCGCACGCCAGCGGGTTGCCACCGAAGGTCGAACCATGCTCGCCGGGGCGCAGTACCCCGAGCACGTCGGCCTTCCCGACGACTGCCGACACCGGGAGAATGCCGCCACCCAGCGCCTTGCCGAGCGTGTAGAGGTCGGCGGTCACCCGCTCGTGGTCCAGCGCGAACACGGTGCCGGTGCGGGCCAGACCGGACTGGATCTCGTCGGCGATCAGCAGCGCGCCCGCCTCGTCGCACAGCCTGCGTGCCTCGGCGAGGTAGCCGTCGGGTGGCACCACGACCCCGGCCTCTCCCTGGATCGGTTCGAGCAGAACCGCGGCCGTGCGTTCGGTGATCGCCCCGGCGAGCGCGGCCGCGTCGCCGTAGGGCACGACAACGAAACCCGGTGTGAACGGGCCGAAACCGGTGCGCGCGGTCTCGTCGGTGGAGAAGGAGACGATCGTCGTGGTCCTGCCGTGGAAGTTGCCCGAGGCGACGACGAGCTCGCCATCGCCTTCCGGGATTCCCTTGACCTGGCAGGCCCACTTGCGGGCGACCTTGATGGCCGATTCGACGGCTTCGGCGCCCGAGTTCATGGGCAGCACCATGTCGGTGCCGGTCAGCTCGGCCAGCTCCGAGCAGAACAAACCGAGCTGGTCGTGGTGGAACGCCCGCGAGGTCAGCGTGACCCTGCCGAGCTGTTCGACGGCGGCGGTCAGCAGGTCGGGATGCCGGTGCCCGAAGTTCAGCGCCGAGTAGCCGGCGAGGAAGTCCAGGTAGGAGTTGCCGTCGACGTCGGTGACCCACGCGCCCTCTGCCTGAGCGATCACCACCGGTAGCGGGTGGTAGTTGTGCGTGCTCCAGCGCTCGTCGAGTGCGATGAAGTCTGCGGGGCCCGTTCGGGCCGGGCCGTCGGCGAGGGTTGTCATATGTTCAGCGTAGAGCCAAGCCAACACGCGGATCAGCCGGATTCGGTGCCCTCCTGCCGTCGTTCGTTGCGTATCTCGGGCAGGTCTCCGGCGATTCGTTGCATCGCGTGGTGTGTTGGCGTCGCCCAGGGGCCTTCTGCAAGAGTGGGGCCTCGTGACCGACGATCTCTCCTTCCTCCGCACGCAGGCCCGTACCCAGCGCTTCACCCTGGGCGCGCCGAAGGAATTCCGGGTCGCGCCCGACGGCTCGCAGGTGTTGTTCCTCAGGGCCGAGTCAGGCTACGACCGGCGCAACAGCCTGTGGTCGGTGGACCTGGCTTCGGGGGCCGAAGCGAAGGTGGTCGACGCCACCGCGTTGCTGCCGGGTGAGGAGGA
The DNA here is from genome assembly GCA_040635515.1 of Saccharomonospora sp. NPDC006951. Lineage (GTDB taxonomy): Bacteria > Actinomycetota > Actinomycetes > Mycobacteriales > Pseudonocardiaceae > Prauserella_A. Next base: position 416,041 of record JBEYHY010000002.1, read on the forward strand.
CCTTCCCGCCGAGGAGCGGGCTCGCAGGGAGCGGGCGAGGGAGACCTCGGGTGGTGTCGTCGGCTATGCCGTCGACGACGCGCACACCGTCGCGGCTTTCGCGTTGTCCGGCAAGCTCTACACCACCGATCTGGCCACGGGCGCGACAACCCCGCGGGCCGAGCGTGCCGTCGTCGACCCGAGGCCCGATCCGACGGGAAGGCACGTCGCCTACGTGAGCGAGCGCAGCCTGCGGGTGCTTGACCTCGGCACCGGCGAGGACAGGGAACTGGCCGGTGAGGCCGCGCAGGACGTGGCTTGGGGACTGGCCGAGTTCATCGCCGCCGAGGAGATGAGCAGGGTCAGGGGTTACTGGTGGTCGCCTGACGGGCAGCGGGTGCTCGCCGAGCGCAGCGACCGCTCCGAAGTGCCCCGATGGAACATCGCCGACCCCGCACGGCCGGACGCCCCGGTCAACACAGTCGCCTATCCGGCGGCTGGCACGACCAACGTGTCGGTGTCGCTGTCGCTGCTCGGCCTCGACGGTTCCCGCGTCGATGTCGAGCGGGGCGATTGGGAGTACCTGGTCGCGGTGCACTGGTCGGCGGGCGGGCCACCGCTGATCGCCGTGCAGCCTCGCGACCAGCGCGAGCTGCGGTTCTACACGATCGACGTCACCGACGGCTCGATCACCTTGCTGCACACCGAAACCGACCCGGACTGGGTGGAGATCGTCCAGGGTGTTCCCGCGTGGACGGCCGACGGCAGGCTGGTGCACGTGAGTTCGGCGGACGGCGCCTACCGGCTCGTTGTGGACGGCAAACCGGTGACGGGGCCGGAATTGCAGGTGCGCTCCGTGGTGCACGTCGGTGACGAGGTGCTGTTCACCGCGTCGGACTCCGATCCGACCCAGATCCACGTCTACCGGACCGAAAGCGGCTCGGTGGTCCGGGTGTCCACAGCGGACGGTGTGCATATCGGCGCCGGCACCGCCGAGGTCACCGTGTTGTCCTCGTGGAGCCTCGAATACAGCGGTCCGAAGGTCACGGTGCTGCGCGACGGTTCGCCCGCCGTGCCCATCACCTCGTCCACAGTGGATCCGGGGATCGTCCCCGAGCCTTTCTGGCTGACCCTGGGGGAGCGGGGGCTGCGCGCCGCGTTGTTGCTCCCGGCAGGCTACAAGCGAGGCAGCGGGACCCTTCCCGTTCTCCTCGACCCCTACGGCGGCCCGCACGCGCAGCGTGTGCTGCAAAGCCGCAACGCTTTCCTCACCTCCCAGTGGCTCGCCGACCAGGGATTCGCGGTGCTCGTGGTCGACGGAAGGGGAACGCCGGGAAGGGGCCCGCGCTGGGAGCGCGAAGTCGCGGGGAAACTTGCCGAGGTCACGCTCGCCGACCAGGTGGACGCGCTGCACGCCGTGGTCGAGCAGGTAGCGGGTCTCGACCTCGGCAGAGTCGCCATCAGGGGCTGGTCCTACGGCGGATACCTCGCCGCGCTGGCCGTGCTGCGCAGGCCCGACGTCTTCCACGCCGCGGTGGCGGGCGCGCCCGTCACCGACTGGTCGTTGTACGACACGCACTACACGGAGCGCTATCTCGGGCATCCCGAGCACGAACCGGACGCCTACCGCCGCAACTCGCTCATCGAGGACGCGCCCGCCCTGCGCGCGGCGCTGCTCATCGTGCACGGACTCGCCGATGACAACGTATTCGTCGCGCACGCGCTGCGGTTGTCCTCCGCGCTGCTTGCCGCGGGCAAGGCACACACGTTCCTCCCGCTCGCCGGCGCGACGCATATGACGCCACAGGCGGAGGAGGTCGCGGAGAACCTGATGCGCATGCAGGTCGAGTGGATCCACAGGGAACTGGAGGCCCGCCGATGAGCAGGTGGGGGATCACGATCCCGCTCACGGGGGTGCCGCTGCCCCGGCACCGCGAACTGATCGAGTCCTTGCCCGGCCTCGGATACACCGACGCGTGGACGGCCGAGACGGCGGGAACCGACGCGTTCTCGCCGCTGCTGCTGGCCTCGCAATGGGCGCCGGAACTGCGGCTGGGCACCGCGATCGTGCCGGTCTACACGCGGGGGCCCGGCCTGCTCGCCATGAGCGCGGCGACGGTGGCCGAATGCGCTCCTGGCCGGTTCGTGCTCGGGATCGGCACGTCCTCGCCGGTGATCGTGCGCAACTGGAACGCGGCCGAGTTCACCGAGCCCTACGCGAAAACCCGCGACACCCTGCGTTTCCTGCGATCGGCCCTGGCCGGGGAGAAGGTCACGCGGGAGTACCCGACGTTCTCCGTCGAGAAGTTCAAGCTGGAGCGCGCCCCGGAACCGGCCCCGCCGGTGATGCTCGCCGCGCTGCGGCCAGGGATGCTGAGGCTGGCCGCGAAGGAAGCCGACGGTGCCATCACCAACTGGCTCGCTCCCTCCGACGTTGCCTCGGTGAGGGCGGAGACCGGACCGGATCTCGAACTCGTGGCGCGAATCTTCGTGTGCCCGACCGAGGATGCCGACGCCGCGCGCTCGCTGGGCAGGCTGCTGATCAGCAGCTACCTCACGGTGCCCGTGTACAGGGCCTTCCACGACTGGCTCGGCAGGGGCGAGCTGCTCGCACCGATGCACGAAGCGTGGGCCGAAGGCGATCGCAAGCGGGCCAACGAGGTCATCCCGGACGAGGTCGTCGACGACCTCGTCGTGCACGGCAGCCCCGCCTACTGCCGCGAGCGTGTCCAGTCCTATGTGGACAACGGGCTGACGACGCCGGTGATCTCGGTGCTGCCTACCGGCGGTGACCCGTTCGAGCAGGTGAGGGCGCTCAGTCCTTCCGCGTGAGGTAGAGAAAATCGGTCACGCCGACCAAACCGAGGAAGTGCCGGATGCCCGGCGGCATGGGGGAGCGGTCCTCGTCGTGCACGAGCCGGGGCGCGGTGAGGGTGATGTCCTTGCCCCTGGTGCGGATCTCGCATCCGTTCGCGGCGAGCACGTTCTTCACCCAGTCGGCGCCAGGACCGTAGGTGAGCGCGACGACGTACCCCTCGTGCGTGCGGAACACGTTGAGCGGGATGCGATACGCCGTGCCGGACTTGCGTCCCCTGTGGGTCAGCATGGCGAAGCCGGGAAGTGATCCCGCGAACCGGCGAAACAGCCGGTTGGTCACGACTTTGTTGAAGCGGGCCACACGCTTGGGTAGTACCACGGTACCTCCAAGAAATTCCTCGCGTGATGAATTAAGTTCCATGGTGGCACCGAAGGGCTGCTGTGGCAAGCGGATGGTGCTAGTGACCCCACACCGCGGTGGCGGCGACCAGCCCGGCCGCACCGGCACCGAATCCCGCGAACACCGTGATCACGACGTTCGCGACCGCGTAGAGCCTTGCCTTGTCGGTCAGCAGCCGGATCGTTTCGTAGCCGAAGGTCGAGAACGTGGTGAGCGATCCGCACAAGCCGATACCGACGAGCGCCTGCACGGCGTCCGGTCGGCCACCGGCGAGCCCCCATCCCGCCAGAACGCCGAGTACCGCCGACCCGGCGACGTTGACCGTCAGCGTGCCCCACGGGAACGCCGAGTCGTGGCGGCGCTGCACTCCACGATCGGCGAGGAAACGCAGCACCGCGCCCACGGCGCCGCCCAGCGCGACCAGAACCGCCGTCATCGCTCCCGCCTGCCGACGTAGCGGATGACGTCCACCTCGTCGAGCGTCACGAGCCCTTCGCCGATCAGCTCGTCGAGCTGGGGCAGGAACTCCCGCACCCGGCCCGGTTCATCGACGATGACCACCACGACGGGAAGGTCCTCCGACAGCGAGAGCAACCGGGTCGTGTGAATCAGCGAGCTCGCGCCGTAGCCTTCGATACCGCGCAGTACCGAGGCTCCGGCGAGCCCGGCATCCCTCGCCCTGCGCACGATCTCGTGATAAAGCGGGGCGTGCTGCCAGGTGTCGTCCTCGCCCAGGTACACCGTCACCCGCAGCGCACGGCCTGACAAGCGCATCACACACCTCCGTGCTGGTTCTCTGGTTTGCGGCTGACCTCGGATCGCCTTCTCTTGCCGAAGCCGTGCATCACCGTCCGCGTCAGCAGCATTCCGGCCACGACCGCCACAAGGGAGGCCACGACACTGGCCACCGCGTAGGCGATCGCGATCCCGGCGTTGCCGGCCAGCACCGACTCGATGGCATCCACGACGTAGGTGGAGAACGTGGTGAAACCGCCGAGAATGCCGATTCCGAGGAAGGGGCGCAGCAGCCGGTGCGGTCGCGCCGAATCGGTGATGATCACCATCAGTGCGCCGATCAGCAGGCAGCCGCCGATGTTGGTCAGCAGGGTGGATGCCGCGAAGCCGCCTTCGGGATGCGGCATGGCCTCGGCGAGACCGTATCTCGCGAGGCTGCCGAGCCCGCCACCGAGCGCGACGACGAGCAGCACGTCCCCATGCGCTCCGCGTTTCATGTCCTCCATGATTGCTCACGGGTGCCCCTGGGTAGCCCGCGGTCATGCCACGGACCGTCGCACAGCACCTGATCGCGGACCATCTCGTGAGTGGTGACCTGCGGCCGGGAACCGAGATCGGATTGCGCATCGACCAGACGCTGACCCAGGACGCCACCGGAACCCTCGTCATGCAGGAACTGGAGGCGATGGGACTGGAGCGGGCGAAGACCGAGGTCAGCGTCCAGTACGTCGATCACAATCTGTTGCAGGCCGACGAGAAGAACGCCGAAGACCACGAGTTCCTGCGCTCGGCCTGCCGCCGTTACGGGTTGTGGTTCTCCAAGCCTGGCAACGGTGTCTCCCATCCCACGCACATGCAGCGATTCGGGATTCCCGGCAAGAGCATGGTCGGCTCCGATTCGCACACCTGTGCTGCCGGATCGCTCGGCATGCTCGCGATGGGAGTCGGCGGGCTTGAGGCCGCGCTGGCCATCGCGGGTGAACCGGTGTACGTCAGGATGCCCGAGATCTGGGGGATCCGGCTGACGGGCGAATTGCCGCCGTGGGTCTCTGCCAAGGACGTCGTGCTGGAGATGCTGCGCAGGCACGGAGTGAAGGGCGGGCTCAACCGCATCATCGAGTATCACGGTCCGGGCGTGGCGACCCTGACCGCGATGGACCGGCACGTGATCGCCAACATGGGCGCCGAACTGGGAGCAACCACCACGGTGTTCCCCTCCGACGGCGCGGTGGCCGCGTTCCTCGAAGCCGAGGGCAGGGCCGGTGATTTCGTCGAGATCGTCGCCGACGAGGGCGCCGTCTTCGACGTCGAGGACCACATTGAACTGTCCGTTGTGGAGCCGCTGATCGCGATGCCCTCCTCCCCGGACAACGTCGTCCCGGTGAGCGAGGTGGCGGGTACCGGCATCTCCCAGGTGGTGATCGGTTCCTCGGCCAACCCGGGGCTGCGGGATTTCGCGATCGCGGGCCGGATCGTGCGGGGGCGGCAGACCAGCGACGCGGTGAGTTTCGACGTCAACCCCTCGTCGCGGGAGATCTTCGCCGACCTGACCAAGATGGGCGTGACCTTCGACCTGATCTCTGCGGGCGCCCGGATTCACCAGGCGGGGTGCATGGGCTGTATCGGCATGGGCCAGGCGCCCGCGAAGGGCAGCAATTCGCTGCGCACGTTTCCCCGCAACTTCCCCGGCCGCTCGGGTACCGCGGAGGACTCCGTGTGGTTGTGCTCGCCGGAGACCGCAGCGGCTTCCGCGCTCACCGGCGTCATCACCGATCCGCGTGAGCTCGCCGAGCGGTCCGGTCTGGAATGGACCGGGCTCGGGCTGCCGTCGAAGGCGACGGTCAACACCGACATGCTCGTCGCCCCGCTTCCGCCGGACGAGGCGAAGGCCGTGACACTGGTGAAGGGCCCCAACATCTCGTCGCTGCCCGACTTTCCCCCGCTTCCCGGAGAGCTGAGGGGACCGGTGTTGCTGAAGCTCGGCGACAACGTCTCGACCGACGAGATCTCCCCGGCGGGAGCCCAGGCTCTGCCGTTCCGGTCCAACGTCCCGAAACTCGCCGACTTCACCTTCACCCGCATCGACGAGACCTATCCGAGGCGGGCCCGCGAAACCGGTGAACAGGGACATTTCGTCGTGGCCGGCGACAACTACGGGCAGGGCTCTTCGCGAGAGCACGCCGCGATCACCCCGCGTCACCTCGGCCTGCGTGCCGTGCTCGCCAAGTCCTACGCGCGAATTCACTGGCAGAATCTCGCCAATTTCGGCATCCTCGCGCTGGAATTCACCGACCCCGCCGACTACGACCGCATCGAGCTCGAAGCGGTACTCGTGCTGCGCGATCCGCGGGAGCAGCTCGCGAACGGCACGGAGATCACGGTGCACAACGAGACGCGCGACGAGGACTACCGGCTGCTGCACCGGCTTTCCGGGCGGCAGGTCGAGGCCGTGCTCGCCGGAGGGCGCATTCCGCTGCTGGCGAGCGAGGGCAGGCGAACCGGAGGCTGACCCCTCGCGCGCGAGCCCGTTGCGCTCGCGCCGAGCGCGGTGTCACTCCCCGGGACCGCTCTCCGTGAGCGTGCCATCGGCCAGGCGCACCCAGCGGCCCACCCGGATCTCGGACAGGAACACCTCGTCGTGGCTCACCACGACGAACGCACCCCGGTAGGCGTTGAGCGCGCTGGTCAGCTGTGCCGTACTCGCGAGATCGAGATTGTTCGTCGGTTCGTCGAGCAACAGCAGGTGCGGTGCCGGTTCCGCGCACAGCACGCACAGCAGGGTCGCGCGTAGCCGTTCCCCTCCGGAAAGCGCGCCGAAGGGAATTTCGGCGCGCTTTCCGGTGAACAGGAACCGGGCAAGCAGGTGCATCGTGTCCGAAGCCGGGCGTCGCGGGGCGTAGGCGCGAAGGTTCTCCGCCGTCGACAGGCCGGGATCGAGCAGGTCCAGGCGCTGCGAGAGGTAGGCGATCCTGCCCTCGGCCCTGTTCAGCACCCCGTGTTCCGGGGTGAGGTCACCGCTGACGACCCGCAGCAGCGTCGACTTACCCGCGCCGTTGTCACCGGTGAGCGCGATGCGTTCGGGGCCCCGGATGGACAGTCGCAGGCCCTCATCCGCGAACAAGGCCCGGCCGCCGCGGCTCACCTGGATGTGCTCGCCGTGGAACACCGTCCTTCCCGAGGGCACCGTGGTGTCCGGAAGGGACAGTGCGATCGTCTTGTCGTCACGCAAGGCCTGTTCCGCCTCGTCGAGTTTCGCCTTCGCCGACTCCACCCGCTTGCCGTGCGTGTCGTCGGCCTTGGCCGCGGTCTCCTGTGCCCTGCGCTTGTGCATGCCCTGGACGATCTTCGGCAGGTCGGTGTTGGTGCGCGCGCCCGTGCTCGCCCTGCGGGCCGCCCGTTCGCGGGCCTGCTGCTTTTCCCGCTTCTCCCGCTTCAGTTCCTGCTCCGCGTTGCGGATGTTCTTCTCGGCGACCTCGCGCCGGGAGCGCTGGGCCGCCTCGTAGGCCGAGAAGTTGCCTCCGAACAGGCCGAGCGTTCCGCTGTCGAGCTCGGCGATCCGGTCCATCGTGTCGAGCAGAGCCCTGTCGTGCGATACCAGGAGCAGGGTGCCCTTCCACTCGGCGATCACCGAGTGCAGGCGGCGGCGCGCGGCGCGGTCGAGGTTGTTGCTCGGCTCGTCGAGCAGCAGCACGTCGGGTTGTTTCAGCAGCTGCGCGGCGAGACCGAGCGTGACGACCTGACCGCCGCTGAGCGTGCCGAGGCGCCGGTCGAGCGCGACGTCGCCGAGCCCGAGCCTGGCGAGCTGGGCGGCGGCGCGCTCCTCGATGTCCCAGTCGGAGCCGACGGCCGTGAAGTGCCGCTCGCTCGTGTCGCCCCGCTCGATCGCGGCCAGCGCGTGCACGACCGGAGCGATCTCCAGTACGTCGGCGACGGTCGGTTCGCCCGACAGCGGCAGGGTTTGCGGCAGATAGCCGACTACTCCCTCCGCCGACACAGAGCCGCGCCGAGGCCGGTACTCGCCCGCGATCAGTTTCAGCAGGGTGCTTTTGCCGGCGCCGTTGCGGCCGACGAGGCCGGTGCGGCCTTCGCCGATGGTGAAGCTCAGGTCCTGGAAGACGGGTGTCCCGTCGGGCCAGGAAAAGGACAGATTCGTGCCGATGATGGCGGTTTTCGACATGTGAGAGCTTTCGTGCGTGCGGTGGGCACGGTGTGGCCCACGGGGCGAAAGAGGGGAGTGGGTGGCAACGACTCGTAGCGGTGCCGTCGCGTCGAGGCACCGCCGGTCGCGATCCGGATCACCCGGAGATGTCGTCCTCAGCCAGCATGGGCCGGTTACTCCCTGAGACTCACTGTGTCAACCGTGCGCGGCCGAGGATACCAGCCGGCCCGGAGCCGGTTGCCGTCGTACTCTCCGTGCTCGGGCGAGGTCGTCCCGCCGCGCCGACGATGTGCTGTCAATGGTTGAACCTAAATAGGGTAAGGAGCGCCTGTCAAGCCTCGTGTTCCGTTCGCGCCCGTGATCGTCGCGGAGCGTATTCGGTGTGGTTGAGCAGGAATCTGCGTTCCGGCGGCCGGACTCCGGCACAGCGTTGACACGCCGACACGGCCATGTTCCAATCCATAGGTCCAGCCTTTGAAACATTGAGCGTGTCGTGCCGCCGCGAGCAAGCTCTGTTTTCTCGTTGCGGGAAACCGATTCGGCGAGCCGGTCCGGTCGCCGGGAACACAACGACGTACTTCCGTGAACGGCCCGCACGGGCGCGGGCCGCATGCCGTCATGAGCCCTTCGCGCCCGGTGATGACAGGAGGTCGGTTTCTCCGAAGCGGCTCGGCCACGCGCTTCATCCGGTGACCGCTCTCGACGCCGACGAGCGTCACCGCGTCAGGGACCTGAAAGGCATTGCCAATGAAGTCGATTGTCGGACCGTCCCGTCCTGTCCGCGTGATCGCGGCGATCATGTGCTGCGTCCTCGTGCTGTCCGGCTGCGCCGGGGGGCACCGGATTACCGGTGGCAGCCTCGCCGAGCTGCGACCGGTGACCCTGCGGGTCGCCAACTTCACGGCGGCCTCCGCCGACGGGCCGTTCAACGCGTTCGCTGCCGAGGTCGAACGCCGCACCGGCGGGAAGATCACTTTCGAATCGTATTGGGGCGGAAGCCTGCTCACCTCGGAGGAGATGGCGCAGGGAGTACGCGGCGGGATCGCCGACATCGGCATGTTCGGTCCCGAGAAATACCCTTCGGAATATCCGATGAGCAACTGGCTCACCCACCTCAACTCGCTGGTGGAACCCCGCGATCCGCTCGGCCTGATGCAGGGATTCGCGGCGATCACCGAGTTCGTCCTCACCGACGAACCACTCACCGAGTACTTCCGCGAACGCGATCTCAAGATCCTGTTCACCTACACGCCCATCACGAACTATCACCTCGCCTGCAAGACACCGGTGCGCACGCTGGAGGAGGCGCGGGGCAAACGAGTCCGCAGTGGAGGAACGTTCACCGATGGCGACATCGAGGCCATGGGCATGGTTCCGGTGAACCTGCCCACCGGTGACATCTACGAATCGTTGCAGCGCGGCGTCATCGACTGCACCGTCGCCATGCCGAAGTTCATGGTCGCCTACGGCATCGCCGAGGTCGCCAAGCACTACACCGAGGTTCCGATCACCGGCTACTCGCAGTACCAGGTGATGAACCTCGGTGTGTGGGAAAGCCTGCCGCCCGACGCGCAGCGGGCGATCACCGATTCACTCGGGACCTGGTACGAGCACTTGCTGACCGAGGAGGGAATCGGCTACCAGCGCGAGTTGTACGCCGAGGCTCCCGCCGAGTACGGCGTGCGATTCCACGAACCGGCACCGGACATGGTCGAGGCGGTCAGAGCCGAGCAGGCCGCCGCCGTCGCCCAGCTGCCCTCGGTGGCGCCGGAAGGGGTCGCGGACCCGCACGCGGCGATCGAGCGGTACCGCGCCGTGCTCGATGACTGGAAGGGCCGGCTCACCGCGATGGGCTACGCCGACCCTGCCCTGTCGGACCCCGGCGCCGACATCGACCTCGGTCCGTACCTGGCCGAAGTCGAAAGCACCGTCTTCGACCGCTATCTCCGCTAGTTCGACCATGCGGGTAACAGCTAGCAACAGCTAAGGAGAATCAGGTGGACACTGCTGCTTCCACCTCCGCGCCACCGGCGAAGGCCCGGCGCGCGCTGCGATGGACGCTCACCGGCTGCGCCACGGTCGCCGGGGGAATGTCGCTGTTCATGGCACTGCACATCGGCGCGGACGTCACCGCACGCAACGTCGGAGGAGGCCCCCTTCCCGTCACACTGGAAATCACCCAGAACTGGTCGATGGTCCTGATCGTCATGCTCGCGATGGGATATGCGGAGCTGGCCGGAGAACACATCAGGGCGACCGTGTTCAGCGGACGGCTTTCGCCCGCCGGTAAACGGAAATCCGAACTGATGGTCAGGCTGGTCGCGTTCGCCGCCGTCGTCGTGCTGACCTACTACTCGATCCTGTCGGCGGTGTTCTCCGTCGAGGTGGAACAGGTCGCCGTCGGCGCGGTCCCCATTCCGGTGTGGCCGGTCAAGATCCTGCTCGTGCTGGGTTTCGTGTTGTTCGCACTGCAATTGCTCGTGTCCATTGTCGACCTGCTGACCAAGCGACAGGGGAACCCCGATGACGCGGACCGCTGATCCCGTCCCGGCGACGAAGCCGGCGACCGTACTGGACTCCGCCTACTGGGCGGTCGCGGCGCTCGCGGCGGTGATCGGCCTGGTGCTGGTCATCGTTCCGGCCTGGCCTGCTCAGCTCGCCGGATTCGCCGTCGTCGCGCTCGCGATCCTGATGCTGGTGCTGGGAATCCACGTCGGCATCGCGATGATGAGCGCGGGCGCGCTCGGCCTGTGGAACCTTGCCGGTGCCGACGCCGTCGCGGTGACGTTCGAGGACGTGGCGTTCAGCGAGTCGGCGAGCTGGAGCCTCTCGGTGGTCCCGCTGTTCGTGCTCATGGGTGTCGCGATGGGACGGTTCAACCTGACGGGCAAGTTGTTCTCCGCCGCGGAGCACTGGTTCGGCAGGGTGCCCGGCGGGCTCGCCGTCTCGACGAACCTCGCCGGAGCGGGGCTGGCCGCCGCCAGCGGGAGCTCGATCGCGATCTCCTATGCCCTCGGCAGGACGACGATTCCGGAAATGCTGCGCGCGGGCTACAAACCTTCCCTGGCGACCGGGGTGGTCGCGGCGTCGGGGTCGCTTGGCATGCTCATTCCGCCCAGCGTCGTACTGGTCATCTACTCCAGTGTGACGCAGACGCCCGTCGGGCCGCAGTTGCTCGCGGCGCTGGTGCCGGGAATCCTGATGGCCGTCGGCTACACGGCGATGATCATGATTCGCTGCGCGCTCGATCCTTCGCTCGGTCCCCGTTCGGAGCGTTCGTTCAGCTGGCGTGAGCGGTTCGCCTCGCTGGGCAACGTCGTACCCGTCGTGCTGATCCTGCTGGTGATCATCGGCGGAATGTATTCGGGGCTGTTCACGCCGACCGAGGCGGGTGCTTTCGGCGCCATCGCGGCGATCGTGCTCGGCTGGTTGTTCGGGGGCAACAGGAAGGCACGGCATTTCGGCAGGACCATGCTCGTCTCGTTCAGGGAGACCGCGTCGGGAGTCGCTTCGATCTTCCTGTTGCTGATGGGCGTTCACGTGCTCACGAGGGCGGTGACGCTCAGCGGGATCGCCGACGCGCTCACCGAGGGCATCGTGGCGCTCGGGTTGTCGAGAGTCGGTTTCCTGTTGCTGCTCGTCGTCGCGTTCCTGATCCTCGGCATGTTCATGGACGGGCTGGCGATCATCTTCCTCACCGTGCCGATTCTGATGCCGGTTCTGGAGAGCTTCGACATCGATCTGATGTGGTTCGGGGTCTTCATCGTGATTCTCGTCGAGCTGGCGATGATCACCCCGCCGATCGGCGTACTGAGCTACATCGTCCACCGCATCAGCCAGAACCCGGACGTCAGTCTGGGTAACGAGGTGCGGCTTTCGGATGTCTTCAAGGGAATCGTGTGGTTCGTGGGCGTCGGCGCGATCCTGTTGCTCGCGCTGATCTTCTTCCCCGATCTGGCGTTGTGGCTACCGGGCAACTCCTCGGCTCAATGACGGGCACCGTTCACTAAAGGACCAACCATTGACATGCACGCGGAATCGGGTGACGATGAACGAGCCAACGGCAGGGATCGTGAGAGGAGCTCCGATGGAGCGGTTCGCCCCTGAGTCGAGTCGGGTGGCCGAGGTGACCAGGATCGCGCCGAGGGAAACCGAGTTCGTCAGAGATCTGCGCGGGCCGAACAGGTTCCTCGTCGCCAGGTCGGCCTTCACCTCGGAAAGTGTTCTGCGGGCCGAGAAGGAGCGGGTCTTCTCCACCTGCTGGATCTACGTGGGACACGAATCGGAGATCCCCGAGCCGGGAGACTTCGTGGCGCGTGAGGTTGCCGGACGGCCCGTGCTGTTCACCCGCAACAGGGAAGGCCGGTGCAGGGTGCTGCTCAACTCGTGCTCGCACAGGGGAGCGGAGGTGTGCAGGAAGCGCAGGGGAAACCAGCGCCGGTTCCGCTGCTTCTACCACTCGTGGTCGTTCTCCAACGACGGCGAGCTGGTGTCGATGCCGGACGAGGACGGGTTCCCCGAGGGTTTCCGCAAGCAGGACCACGGGCTCGCGACCCCGCACGCGGTGGACTCCTACCGGGGATTCGTGTTCGCGACGTTCAATCCGGTGCAGGAGCCGCTGCTGGACTACCTCGCCGATGCCAGGTTCTACCTCGACCTCACCGCCGACCAGGCGCCGGAGGCCGGGATGGCGGTCACCCCAGGGACACACGAGTACTCGATGCGGTCCAACTGGAAACTGCTCGCCGAGAACAGCTCCGACGGCTACCACGCCATTCCGGTCCACAAGACCTATCTCGACGTCCAGCGGTCCAAAGGGGACCAGATCGCGGGCAGTACGGACAAGGACTGGAAACAGTCGCATGCCTTCGATCTGGGCAACGGGCACACGGTGACCGTCAAGCAGGCGCCGTGGGGGCGGCCGATCGCGAGATGGCAGCCCTCGATGGGTGAGTCCACAAGGGACACGGTGGAGCGGTCTTACCGGAAACTGGAGCTGGCACACGGGCGTGAGCGGGCCGAACTGATCGCCAACCTCGATTTCAACATGCTCATCTTCCCGAACCTGGTGATCAACAACATCATGGCGGTGATCATCCGTACCTTCTATCCGACGGCGCCAGGGCACATGAACGTCTCGGCGTGGTCGCTGGCCCCTTCCGACGAGTCCCCCGACGCGCGCAGGGTGCGCAACGAGTCGTTCCTGTCGTTTCTCGGGCCGGCCGGGCTGGCGACGCCGGACGACAACGAGGCGCTTGAGTCGTGCCAGCGTGGTTACGCGGCACGCGCGGGGGAGGGCTGGAACGACGTGTCGCGCGGCATGGACAAGGCCGATCCCCCCAACTGGGACGAACTCCAGATGCGTACGTTCTGGCGAAGGTGGGACGAGCTGATGGGCGGAAGGGCATGAGGCCGCCGGAGGATCGTCTGCGGTGGCGCTCGGAGCGGTTCGGCAGGGCCGAGGTCGAGGACTTCCTGTACCACGAGGCACAGCTGCTCGACGCGTGGTGCCTCGAACAGTGGCGCGATCTGTTCACCGATGACGCGCGGTATCTCGTTCCCTCGACCGACAACGCCGACGGCGACCACGACATGGACCTCGCGCTGATCGACGATGACAGGTCCGGCATCGACGGCAGGGTGCAGCGGCTGATGAGTACCTACGCGCACATCGAGAACCCCCGGTCGGCGACGACCCGGCTGGTGACCAACGTCCGCCTGTGGGACGACGAGTCCGGCGACCTCGGAGCGCGTGCCGCCGTGCTGGTCACCAGGGCGAGGGTCGCCATGACCACGACCTACACCGCCGACGTGCATTACCTGCTGCGCCACCGGGACGGTGAGTTCCGGATCGCGTTCAAGAAGGCCGTACTCGGGCACAGGACGCTACGCGATGTCGGCGGCGTGCTGTCGATAGTGTTGTGATGGCCGAGACGATGCGCGCCGCGGTGCCGGACGGGAGCGGGAGCGTCGAGATCGTCGCCGTCCCTGTCCCCGAACCGGGCGCGGGTGAGGTGCTCGTGCGCGTCGAGGCCGCCGGGATGAACAGAGCCGACCTACTGCACGCCAGAGGAAACTACGCGCAGGCGATGCGTACCGCGACGGCGGGCAACACGGCCGGAATGGAGTTCGCCGGCACTGTCGTCGTACTGGGAGACGAGGTGGACTCCCGCCTGCTCGGCACCCGTGTGATGGCGATGTTCCCCGGTGCCTACGCCGACTACGTCGCCGCACCGGCCGCGCTACTGCTTCCCTCGCCTGCCGCGCTGAGCCCGCACGAGTGCGCGGCGCTGCCGATGGGCCTGCTCACCGAGTTCGACGCGTTGCGTTCGCTGGCCGGAATCGCGGAGGGAGAGCGGGTGCTGGTGACCGGCGCCGCCTCCGGGGTCGGCCTCATCGGTATCCAGCTGGCGAGACTCCTCGGAGCCGGCTTCGTCGCTGCTACCACCCGCGACCCCGGCAACGACGCGCTGCTGACCGGACTGGGAGCCGACGCCGTACTGCACGAGGTCGCCGAACTGCCGGAACTGCCCGGTATCGACGTGGTGATCGACCACGTCGGGGGAGCGTGGTGTGAAGCCGTCCCCCGGGTACTCGCGAATTCGGCGCGGGTGGTGTCGGTCGGCAGGCTCGGCGGGAGAAAGGCGACGCTCGATCTGGCGGCGTTCTCGGCGAAACGTGCCACGCTGCTGGGCACCACCTGGAAAACGCGGGGTGTCGCCGAGGTGGCCGGGTGCGTGCGAGCCGTGCTTGCCGCCGGTGCCACCGGAGTGCGTGCCGTCATCGCGGAACGTCATGCGCTCACCGGTATCGCGACCGCCTACCGCAAGCTCGCCTCGGACAGGGCGGCGGGCAAGCTCCTGATCATTCCACAACGGACGGAAGAGGTGTGATGATGCGGCACGAGAGTGTGTGGACCGATCTGCGCGGGGTGGAGTTCAGCCAGCGCTGGGTGAACGCGGGCGGGATCAGTACCAGGGTGCTCGAAGCGGGATCGCCGGACATGCCCGCGCTGGTGTTCATCCACGGTACGGGAGGCCACGCCGAGGCCTATACCCGCAATCTCGGGCCGCATTCCCGCTACTTCCACACCTACTCCATCGACATGGTGGGGCACGGTTTCAGCGGCAAACCCGATTCCACCTACGACTTCAAGGACTACGTCGACCATCTCGTGGCTTTCATGGACGCCGAGAACCTGGAGACCATCTCGGTCAGCGGGGAGTCGATGGGAGCGGGTATCGCGGCCTGGTTCGCGCTGCTTCACCCCGATCGCGTCGACCGGATCGTGCTGAACACCGGTGCCGCGCTGCGCTTGCCCGACGAGGTGATCGAGAAAATGGCCGCGTTGACGATGGCGGCGGTCGAGAATGCCACCGAGGACAGCGTGCGGAGCAGGCTGGAATGGCTCATGCACGACACGGGCGACGTCACCGACGATCTCGTGGCCACCCGGCTGGCGATCTACCGCGACCCCGAGTACGTCGCGAGGATGACGAACATCCTCAAGCGGCACACCGATCCCGGCGGACAGGACCGCAACTGCCTCGTGGAGCGGGACTGGAAGAAGATCACCGCGCCGGTGCTCGTGCTGTGGACCGATCACGACCCGACCGCGCCACCCGAGGTGGGCAAGCAGGTCGCCTCGTGGATTCCGAACGGCAGGTACGCGCAGATCGACGGCGCGGGTCACTGGCCGCAGTTCGAGAAGGCCGACGAGTTCAACGACATCCACCTCGGTTTCCTGCTGGAGGGGCGCGGTGCCTGAGAACGCGGGCGAGTTCACCTCGGCCGGCCGGTTCAGGGATCGGGTCGTCGTGGTCACCGGTGCGGCCGGTGGCATCGGCGGCGCGATCGTCGCGAGGGCGGCTCGCGAGGACGCGACGCTCGTCGTCAGCGACCGCAAGCGCGGCGGTGCGGACGTCGTCGCGGACACCCTCGGCGTGCGGAATCCACAGTGGAGCTATGTCGACGCCGACCTCGCCGAGGAGGAAGGAGCCGTGCGGCTCGTCGAGCACGCGCTCGAAAGGTTCGGCCGGATCGACGTGCTGATCAACAACGCGGGCGGCGGGATCATCATGGATTTTCTCGACCACACAAGGGAATCCAGAAAGGAGACCGTCGACAGGAACCTGTGGACGGTGGTCAACTGTTGTACCGCGGCGCTGCCTGGGATGCGGGAATCCGGCTACGGCAGGATCGTCAACGTCGGTGCCGACTCCGTCCGCAACGGACTTTTCCAGCACGCGATGTACAACGCGGCCAAGGGCGGCGTCCACGCGCTCACCACGGGGCTGGCCAGGGAGTTCGCGGGGGACGGCATCACGGTCAACACGGTCGCGCCGACCGGGACCACCACACCCTACGTGTTGTCCCGTCCGCCGGACGCCGTCGAACGGTTCGCCAAGAACGAGGCGCTGATCCCCAAGGGCCGCTTCGCCACCACGGCAGAGGTCGCCTCCGCCGTGCTGTACCTGGCGAGCGAGGAGGCTTCTTTCATCACCGGCCAGGTGGTCAGCGTCAACGGCGGCTCGACGATGTTGTGAACGTGGTGCCGTGAGCACCGAAAGCCAAGTACGCACAGCACAAGGAGGAGACGCATCATGGGCAATTCGCATACCGGGCAACGGTTGATGCCGTGGCGGCTGGGCTACGTCGCGCTCGACGTCGACGACCTCGACGCGGCCGTTCGCTGGTGGACGACCTTCGCCATGCTGGAGGTCTCCGAGCGAGCCGGCGACACGGTGTATCTGCGCGGCGGGACCGACCACCACTGGATCGTCCTGCACAGGAGCGAAAAGCCAGGGTTGCGGCGCATGGCCTTCGAGGTGTGCGAACCCGAGGACCTCGACCGCTACCGCGAACTGCTCGAAGGCGAGGGAGTCGCGGTGACCGATCACGAGGGCGACTGGACGGGGGAGGCGATCCGCTTCCGGGACCCCAGCGGCTACGAGGTCGAGCTGTTCACCGGCATGGCAAACATGGGTATCGTTCCCACCAAGCCGTGGATCAACCCACAGGCCATGCTGCACGCCGTGGTCGCGGTGTCCGATCTGGACGCCTCGTTCGACTTCTATCACCGGGTTCTCGGGTTCCTCGAATCCGACCGGGTCATGGGAAAGACGATCTTCCTCAGGGCCGCCAACCAGTACCACCACAGCCTCGTGATCGGCGCGGGAAGGGGAGCGCCGCCGCTGCTGGACCACATCGCGTTCCACTTCGAGCACATCGACGACCTCATGCGGGTGCGGCAGAACTTCATCGAGGAGAACGAACCGTTCAGCAGGGACCTGCTGCGCCATCCCACCTCCGGTTCGATGGGCTTCTACGGCAGGTCCGTTCCCGAGCCGACCGTGGTCGAGTTCTGCATCGACCACGGCAAGATCACCGACCCCGGCCACCGGCCGAGGGCCATGGCTCCCGCGCGGTGGGCTTCCAATGTCTGGCTGCCCCCGGTCGGCCTGAATGCTTGACGTCCACACGCACTTCGTTCCGCGGAACCTGCCCCCGCCGGACGACGAGGCGGCAGGCAAGGGCTGGCCGGTGCTGCGCGAGCGGGGTGCCCTCGTCGACGTCATCCAGCGCGGTGCCGTGGTCAGGACGCTGACCGCCGGTGCGTGGGAAGCCGGTGCCCGGGTCGCCGACATGGATCGGCTCGGTGTCGCCAGGCAGGTTGTGATGCCGGCGCCGTTCACTTTTCTCTATGACGCGGGTGAGTACGTCGCCACGCGATACGCCACCGAGCAGAACGATGTACTCGCCGAACTCGTCGCGGCCGCGCCCGGGCGCTTGCTCGGACTGGGCACGCTCCCGCTCGCCCATCCCTCGGCCGCGCTGGCCGAGATCCGGCGCATCGCCGCGGCGCCCGGCCTGGCCGGTGTCGTGATCGGCACCCATGCGGGAGCCCTCCAGCTTCACGACGCCGCGCTCGATCCGGTGTTCGCCGCGATCGAGAGACACGACCTCGCCGTGTTCGTCCACCCGTGGCAGCCACTCGCTGCGGGGCGCACCGCGCATCACGGGCTCGCGTTCGGACTCGGAAGGCCGGTGGAGACCGAACTCGCCGTCGGCTCCCTCGTGTTCGGCGGCGTCCTCGACCGGCATCCGGGATTGCGGGTCTGCCTCGCGCACGGCGGCGCGGGAATCCCCTCGCTGCGCGGAAGACTGCGCAACGGCTGGCTCCGGCGCGCTCCCGCCGACCGGGTGCCCGCCATCGATCCGCTTGAGGCACTGCGTGGCTTGTGGGCGGACGGGCTGACCTACGACGGGATGGCGCTGGCTCTGGCGGAGGACACGTTCGGCGCCGACAAGATGGTGCTCGGAACCGACTACCCGTTCGCGGCACAGGAATCGAAGCCGGGAGCGTCCTTCGATTCCGCCGCCGCGCGCTCGCCGCTCGCCGGTGGGACGGAATGGCATCGGCGAACCCACCGCAACGCGCTCGCTTTTCTCGGCCTGCGCCCCGAACCGGGGCACGACACTTTGGAGGCATCGCAGTGAAACTGTCCCAGCAGCACGCGGACTTCTTCCGGTCGGTAAGGGACATGGCCGACAACCATGTCGCGCCCGTCGCCGGCGAGATCGACCGCACCAACGAGTTCCCCATGGAACTGATCGACGTGTTCGGCGACATGGGACTGATCCAGCTCATGCTGCCAGAGGAGTACGGCGGCCCCGGCGGCGATCTGCTGTCGGCCTGCCTCGCGAGGGAGGCCGTGGCGCAGGCCGGTTCGATGACGCTGGCTCAGCTGGCAGGGCAGAACAACATCGTGCTCAACGCGGTGATGTCGGGAGGAAGCGCGGAACTGCTTGGCGATTTCCTGCCGAAACTGGCGAAGGGGCGCACGCTGACCTGTATCGCGATCACCGAGCCGGACGCGGGATCCGATCCTTCACTGATGGCCACCCGCGCGGTCAGGGACGGGTCGAGGTGGATCCTCACCGGCGCGAAGCAGTTCATCACGTGGGGCAGCATGGCGCACTACGCGCTGGTGTTCGCCCGGACCAACGACACCCCCGGTGCCGGTGGCATCAGTGCGTTCCTCGTCGACACCGCGCAGCCGGGCTGGAAGGTCACCAGGGCGAACGACAAGATGGGCCAGCACGGCGTTCCCAACAACGAAATCCTGCTCGACGAGGTCACCGTCGAGGACGAGTTCCGGGTCGGCGAGGAGGGAAACGGGTTCGGCGCCGCCATGCACGGACTGCACCTCAACCGCCCCACGGTCGCCGCGATCGCCGTCGGGGGCGCACAATGTGCTCTCGACTACGCGATCGGCTATGCCAAGCAACGCACGGCCGGTGGTCAGTCGCTTGTGGACTTCCAGGGACTTCGCTGGATGATGGCCGAGGACTACACGAACATCGAGGCCGCGAGGGGGCTCGTCTACGACTGCGCGAGCGCCTACGACGACGGCGCGCCCTCCGACGAGGTCACCCGGCGTTCGTCCATGGCGAAACTCTTCGCGGCCGACATGGTCCAGCACGTCACGTACAACGCCGTGCAGGTACTCGGCGGTCACGGCTACATGAGCGAGCACCCCGTCGAGCGATACCTGCGCGATGCGAGGCTGCTCAGCATCTACGAGGGCACCAGCCAGATCCAGCGCAACATCATCGCGAAGCGGATTCTCCGGTGAGCCAGCCGGCCGCCCCGCTCGCCGGCGTCAAGGTCGTCGACTTCACGATCATGATCGCGGGTCCCTACGGCGGCAGGCTGCTGGCCGACGCCGGTGCCGACGTCGTCAAGGTGGAACCGCCGGAGGGCGATCCGATGCGGTCGAGGGCACCGCTGCGCGACGGGGCGAGTAGCTACTTCGGTTCGCTCAACGCCGGGAAGAAAAGCGTGGCACTGGATCTCAAACAGCCGGCGCAGCGGGAGCAGGCGCTGGCACTGGTGGCCGAGGCCGACGTGGTCATCGAGAACTTCCGTCCCGGTGTGATGGCCAAGCTCGGCCTCGGCTACGACACCTGCGGCGAGGTCAATCCCGCGCTGATCTACTGTTCCATCTCCGGTTACGGGCAGCGTGGGCCCAAGGCCGGATATCCCGCCTATGCCCCGATTCTGCATGCCGTCAGCGGATTCGACCTCGCCAACGCCGGTTATCAGCGCGGGGAAGCCGAACCCGCCGCCACCGGCATCTTCGTCGCCGACGTGATGGCGGGGCAGGTGTCCTACGCGGCGATACTGACCGCGCTGCTCGGCAGGGCCCGCAGCGGCAAGGGCGATCATGTCGACGTGTCGCTCTACGACATCATGCTCTCGACGCTCGTCTACGAGACCCAAGCGGTGCAGGAACCGGAACGGTCGCCGGGAAAGACCGTGTACCGGCCGTGTGCGGTCGGCGACGAGTACCTGCTGATCGCGGCGATCACCGATCGCAACTTCCGGGCCCTCGTCGCGGTCATGGACCGGCCGGACCTGCTGGCCGACAGCCGGTTCGCGACCATGACCGAACGCGAGCTGCACTGGGAACAATGGCTCGACGAGGTGGCGGCCTGGGCGGCGGACAAGAACGTCGACACGCTGGAACGGACACTGCTGGACAACGGAATTCCCTGCGCCCGCTACCGGGACGTCGCCGAGGCGCTCGCCGACCCGCAGGTGCGCTTCCGGGGTTCGCTGCGCACGGCGGCCGACGACGGAGGCACGTTCTCCTACCTCGGGCCGCCGTGGTCGCACACCACGTGGCGGGCGGACGGTTCGGCGACCCCGGTCGCGCGACTGGGAGCCGACAACACCGAGATACTCGGGCGGTGGAGATCGAGCGCTGTCGGCAGTACGGAAAGGACGGTGCGATGAAGGTCAGGGTCGACGAGGACAAGTGCTGCGGGTTCGCGGCCTGCCTGAGCGTGGCACCCGAACTGTTCGACATCGACGACGATCAGATCGCCGTCGTGCTCATCGACGGTGAGGTGCCGGAACGCTTGCACGGATGCGCAAGGGAGGCCGCACAAGCCTGCCCCACCGACGCGATCGTCGTCGAGGAGTGAGCACAGTGGACGACAAGGTTGCCGCAGATGTGGTGATCGTCGGGGCGTCGGTGGCTGGTGTCGGGGTCGCCGACGCGCTGCGCGCCGCCGGATTCGAGGGTTCGCTCGTGCTCGCCGACGCCGAGCCCGGGTTGCCCTGCGACAAACCGCCGCTGTCCAAACAGGCGCTGCGCCCGGGCTGGGAACCGGCACGCGGCCTGCTGCGCCCCCGGGAACACTACGAACGGCACGGCATCCGGCTCGTACTGGGCAACGCGGTGGTCGCGCTCGCCGCACGGGGAGGGCGCACGCTGGTGAGACTAGCCGACGGGAGCGCCTTCGACGCGGCGACCGTGGTGCTCGCGCCCGGCGCGAGAGCGAGGACGCTGCCGCGCGAGGTCGTAGCCCCGGGACTGCGCGGGGTGCACGCCATCCGCACCGAGGCCGACAGTGCCGGGATTCGCGCTTCGCTCGCGCCCGGTTGCCGGCTTGTCGTCGTCGGCGGCGGATTCATCGGCGCGGAGGCCGCCGGAGTGGCGGCGGAACTCGGTGCCGACGTGACCATTGTGGAGCAGCAGCGGCTTCCGTTTCTCACGCTCTTCGGTGAGGCGGTCGCCGGTGCGTTGTGCCGCAGGCACACCGAGCGGGGAGTCACCGTGCTCGGGGGCGCGAGTGTCGAGCGGATCGAAGGCGAGAGCGCGGCCGAGACCGTACTGCTTGCCGATGGCAGGAGGATACCGGCCGATCTGGTGCTGCTGGGGCTCGGCGCCGAGCCCCGGGTGGAATGGCTTGCCGGATCCGGCATCGCGCTCGGCGACGGCGTGGGCAGCACCGGGATCCTGTGCGACGAGTACGGCAGGACTTCGCTGCCGGGCGTCTACGCGGCGGGCGACGCCGCGGCGTGGCGGGACGCCGGGACAGGGGCAGTGCGCAGAATCGAGCACTGGACGACGGCGAAGGAACAGGCCGCCGTCGTCGCGAGCAACATCCTGCGCCCGGAGAGCGAAACCCTGCGCGGGGTCCCCTACTTCTGGTCCGATCAGCACGGCGGGCGGCTCCAGTTTCTCGGCACCACAGAGGGGTTCGACCGGGCCGAGGTGGTGCACGGCTCGCTGGAGGGCGGGCAAGCGGAGAAGCGGGAGAGCTGGGTCGTGCTCTACGGAAGGGCGGGCACGCTCGTCGGCGCGCTCGGTCTCTCCTCGGCCCGGAGGCTGATGCCCTATCGGCCGCGGATCCTGGAGGGCGCCGGGCTGGACGACGTTCTCGGCGAGGTCCGGCCACACTGAACGGCACGCGGGGGTGTGCCGTGGCGACAGCGGGGAGGCGGGGTGGTTACCATGTCATTGGTTGAATCAATCACGCGTCGTCCGCAAGGCGAGGACAGGCCGGCCGGGCCGCGTCGTCAGGAGGAGACGTTCATGGCCACGCCAGCCTTCCAGCCGGCCCGTCCCCGGCGTGCCTTCGACGAGATCATCGCGCAGGTCCGGGGCATGGTCCGTTCGGGGGAGTTGCGTCCCGGCGACCGGCTTCCCGCCGAGCGGGCGCTCGCCGAGCAGTTCGCGGTCAGCAGGAACACGGTGCGTGAGGCACTGCGGATGCTGGAGATCTCCGGTTTGGTCCAGCTTCGCCGTGGCGCCGCGGGGGGTGCTTTCATCGCCAAGGCCGATCCCGGCAAGGTGGCCACGACGATGACCGACATGCTCGAACTGAGCCAGTTCTCCATGACCGACCTGACCGAGGCGCGGACGTGGCTGGAGTCGCTGGTGGTGCGGGTGGCCTGCGAGCGCATGACCGACGAGGTCATGGGCAAGCTCACCGCCAACGTGGCGGAGGCGGCGGCACTGAGCGCGGCGGGCGACTGGGAACGCAAGGCGGTCGTGCACGTCCAGTTCCACAACATACTCGCCGAGGCGACCGGCAACCCCGTCATGGTCGCGATGATCGACGCGCTCATGCAGGTGATGCGGAAGATCGTGCTGACACTGGGGCCAAGCGAGGGCGATGTGGTGCTGCGGTCTCAGCGCAAGGTGATCAAGCATCTCAAGGCGCGCGACGCCGACGCGGCCGTTGCGGAAATGGAGCGGCATCTCCGGCGGATTCACAAGATGTGGCTCGACGCGGACTACAAGGGCTCCTACTCCGGGTCATCCACTTCGGACTGACGGTCGGCGCGGTGGTCCTGCCACGGGGCTCCCGGGCTACGGCTACACTCGTCGGCCGTGCCGAGTGAAACAGGTGGTATCGGTGAGTGACCCCGCTGGAGGGCCCTTGGGTGGCCTGCCCGCGCAGTGCTACGTGCTCGCGTGTGATCCGGAACGGCACACGCTGCCCGACCGGCACCAGCTCGGCCTCCTCATGCGTGGTGCCACGCTGGCGGAACTGATGCTGGCCGGTGCGCTGACCGACGACAACGGCTTCGCCAGGGTCGCCGAGGGGGCGCCCTCGGATTTCCCAGGTGTTCCCGGAGCGGTACTGGCCGAGGTCGCGGCGAGCAAGCCTCGCCGCTGGGGCGCGTGGATACGCAGGGAATGGAAGCCGACGCTGGGCCAGGTCGAGGCCGGCTTGAGCGAGCGCGGCACGATCGACGTGACCACGACGAAGGTGCTGGGCATCGTGATGCGCAGGAGGGTGACGATCCACGACGAACCGCGTGCGCTGCGGCTGCGCGCGGTGGTCACGGACGCCGTCCAGGGGACAGGGGAGGTCGGCTTGCTCACCGAGCGGGACGCGCTGCTCGCCGGTCTTGCCACCGCCGTCGAGCTGAGGGCCACGGGCTCGGTCACCGAGCGCTGGCGGCTCCGGCGCAGGATCGCAGACATTCAGCGAAGGGGCGAACCCGTCGTCCCCGCGCTGCGCGCGGCGTTCGGCCAGTTGCGCGCCGCCCGCACGTCGGGTGGCAGCGGCGGCGGCTGAGCCGCTCAGTCTTTTGTGGATCTGCTGAGTACGTAATGGCGTTGTCGATGGTCAGTCTCGCTGGGATATCGCGGAATCGGATGGACGGGAACCGAGTTGAGGGACGACTTGGTCCGCGATGAGTTCGATGTGGTCGGGGTCTTCTAGGTCCAGCAGTTCGAAGTACAGGCGGTCGAGCGACGTTGTCTCGCGATAGCGTTCGATCTCATCGACAAGTTGCGCCGGTGAACCGAGGAGAATGAAAGGCGGAATCGGGGCGAAGCCTTCGAGCATCCTGGAGTACCGTCGGTCCAACTCCGCACGGTTGCGTCCCGTGCAGACTATATGAGCTGCGGAACGTACTATTTCACCTGGGCTTCTCCCGGCTTCCTTCGCGGCTTGCATCACCCGATCGAATTGCTGAGCCGCTGGTTCGGCCTCGGCGAATATTTGGTTGAATTCGTTGGCGAACCTGGCGGCGATTCGTGGGGTTCGTTTCTTTCCGCGTCCGCCGATGATGATCGGTGGACGCGGTTCTTGCTGAGGTTTGGGTAGAGTCGGCGCATTCTGAACGCGGTAGTGATTACCGCTGAAGTTGTACGTCGATCCAATCGGCGTGCGCCAAAGATCGGTGATTATCTCCAGCTGTTCAGTCAGGATTTCGAAGCGTATGGATGTCGGGGGAAAGGAAATCCCGAGGGCCTGATGTTCTTTGGAGTACCAACCGGCTCCGATGCCGAGTTCGACCCGCCCACCCGACATCAGGTCCACCTGTGCCGTGGATATCGCGAGGATGACCGGGTTTCGGAAAGTCGCCGCGGTGACGAGGGTGCCTAGGCGTATTCGCGATGTGTCCCGAGCGAGGCCCGCCAGCGTGGTCCAGGAATCTGTCGGACCTGGCAGAGCGGATCCCTTGCCGATCCTGAGGAAATGGTCAGATCGGAAGAATCCGTCGAACCCGGCGGCTTCGGCAGTCCGTGCGATGCGGAGGAGGTCGTCATAGCTGGCGCCTTGCTGTGGTTCGGTCAGAATTCTGAAGTCCATTGCCTGAGTGTTCGTTTTAGGCCAGGCCAAACGTAGGGGCCACGGCTGTCCGGCGCGTAAGTCGCCATGGCGGGGACAGGATGAGTGAGCAGGGTGCTTGACCATCCCGCACCGGGCATCTAACTTTAAAAGTCTTATTTCAATGAACAAAACGGAGACTGGGTGTGAAGTCGTTACTGTGCGAGGGTGGCGGCCGTGTCGCGCTGTGTGAGGTGCCGGTTCCTCGGCTTCGACCAGGGCAAGCTCTTGTTCGCGTCGGCGCATCCGCTGTCTGTGGCTCGGAACGATCAGCGTTGCGGCAAGGTTTCGCTGGGAATGCCGGCCATGAGGCCGGCGGTACGATCGTCGAACCAGGAGCTTCGCATTTCCGGCCCGGCGATCTTGTCGGGCTCTCGGCCGTAGTCGGGTGCGATGTCTGTGATCGCTGCCGCGAGGGCAGGGAGCTTCATTGTCGTAGCGGTCCCACGATCGCCACGGGGTGGCACTGTGAGTACCTCGCTGTGGCTCCGTCCGCCCTCAGGACACTGCCGGTAGGTGTCGATGCCGCTATGGCGGCCATGCTCACGGGCGATCCGCTCGGTGTTCCGGTACGCGCTCTGCGACGAGCGCCGACAGGCAAGGGTGACCGGGTAGTCGTCATCGGGCTCGGGCCCGTCGGGCTTGCCCATGTCGTCGTGCGTGCCTTCGAGGGTGCTGACGTCGTCGGGGTCGAACCCGCTCGCTTTCGCAGGAATCTCGGGCTTGAGCTGGGTGCGAGTCAGGTTTTCCACGCGGTGGACGACATCGGGTTCAAAGCTGACGTCGTGATCGAATGCACGGGTATTCCCGAATGCATCAGACAAGCGTTCGCGATTGTCGAGGATGGCGGTGTCGTCCTGCAGTCCGGCGAGTGTGTCGCGGAGATCCCGTTGAGTCCGACCGAAATCTTCGTCCGGCGCGAGGTCACGTACACCGGGAGCTGGTACTACGCCTCGGAGGACTACGGCGCGATGGTCGATCTCATGGGCAAGGGCTTGCCGCTCGAACGACTTTGCACCCATGATGTGGGAGCCTCCCAGGCCCAGGAAGCAATCACCGAATTCTTGAACGGTCGTACGGGAAAAGTCGTCCTCAGGTGGTCGTGAAGGGTTTGCTCTCGCTTGCCCGCGGAGTGTCAGGCGACGCCGCTTTTTCCCGGCAGTGAAAGTTCTGAGGCGAGCCTTTCATAATGATTCGCCGTTGTCCGGACCGCCCGTCGTCGACGTCATTTTCGCTCCCTCCGAAATGGGGGTGGCGTGGCATACGGTAATCGGCCATCCTTGGTGCTTCCGGCCAATGGCGGAGGGGGCAGTCATGAAGATCGTCATTGCGGGAGCGGGGATCGGCGGGCTGAGCACGGCGCTTCGGCTGCACGCCCAGGGCATCGACTGCGAGGTTTACGAGCAGAGCGGGAATCTGCGGGAACTGGGCGTCGGCATCAACCTGCTGCCGCACGCGGTGCGGGAATTTGCCGGACTGGGCCTTCTCGAACGGCTCACCGAGGCGGGAATCGAAACCAGGGAACTGTTCTACACGCACCGGCTGGGATCCGAAATTCTCCGGAAACCGTGCGGAATCGACGCGGGATTCACGCTGCCCCAGATCAGCCTGCACCGGGGCAGGCTGCAGGGGGTGTTGCTGCGCGCCGTACGGGAACGCCTCGGGGCCGGCGCGGTCAGGACGGGGCAGCGGCTGACCGGCTTCGATCAGGACTCCGGCGGGGTGACGGTGTCGTTCACCGACAGCGCGGGGCACCCGCTCCCACCGGCACGCGGTGACGTGCTCGTCGCCGCCGACGGCATCCACTCCACGGTGCGTTCGATCCTGTTCCCCGGTGAGGGCCAGCCTCGGTGGAACGGGGTAACGATGTGGCGGGGCGCCACCGAATGGCCCGCGTTCGGCACCGGTGGATCGATGCTCATCGCGGGAGGCACCTCGGCGAAGCTGGTCGTCTACCCGATCGGGCGCGGACGGCGGCCGGACAGCAGGCTCACCAACTGGGCGGTCTGCGTGCTCACCGGCGAGGCGGGTGATCCCCCACCCCTGCGGCAGGATTGGTCGCGACTCGCCGACCGTGCCGAGTTGCGCCGCCACCTCGGCACGTTCCGGACGCCGCTGGTCGATCACGCCGCCCTCATCGCGGCGACGGCGGAGTGCTTCGAGCTGCCCATGTGCGACAGGGACCCGCTGCCGTACTGGACGAGCGGGAGGGTGACCCTGCTCGGCGACGCGGCGCACCCGATGTACCCGATGGGTTCCAACGGCGCGGGGCAGGCCATCCTCGACGCGACCGTGCTGAGTGCGAAGCTCGCCCTGCACGCGAACCCCGCCGAGGCGCTGCTGGCCTACCAGCACGAGCGGCTTCCCGTGACCGGCGACATCGTGCTGCGCAACCGGCTCGGCGGTCCCGAACGGGTCATCGATGAGGTCGAGCGCAGGGCTCCCGGCGGGTTCTCGCGCATCGGCGACGTGATGGCCGCCGACGAGATCGACGCCATCGTCTCCGGCTACGCCGCCGCGTCCGGCGGAGCGCGGGACCAGGTCAACCGGGACGCGGAGGCTCGTTGATCAGCCACCACGCCACTCAAGTCCTTTATGGACGTTCCAGTTTCGTCATGCTGGTGGGTGATGGCGGCGGGCGGGCCGGTGTGCCCCGCGTTATGTTTCGCCAAGTGGTCAGCGACGACAAGGACGACAGCGCTGAGAAGGGGACGGACCATGGACGCACTCTTCCTTGCTCAGGCGGACGGTGACGGCAACGCGGCGGGCTGGGTGCTCGGCATCGTGCTGATTCTCGTGGCAATCGCGGCGTTCGTGTTCTTCATCGCCGCCGTGGTCAGCATCATCCGCAGCACGAACTACGCCAGTGGCGGCAAGGCGATCTGGATTCTGGCCGTACTGGCTTTTCCGTTCATCGGATCACTGTTCTGGTTCGTCTGGGGCCGGAACTCGACCTTCCAGAACCCCACGCCGACGCCCCGCTGACGATCACGCCAGCAGGCTGGCCGCGCCCTGCGCGGTCATGACGGCGCCGACGGCGAAGAACAGCACGGCCGCCCCGATCCGGATGGCCCGCTCCGGCAGCCGTTTGCCCAGCAATCTGCCCAGTACCACCGCGATGCCGTCGGCAAGCACCATCCCCGCCGTCGAGCCGATCCACACCGCCAGCCAGGCGAGCGGGGTGCCCGAGTAGCCCGCGCCGACGGTGATCGTCGCCAGCATCGTCTTGTCGCCGAGTTCGGCGAGAAAGAAGATCGTCGCGACGGTCATGAACGCGGACTTGGCTCGCCGGGTGGCCGCGCGGCTCTCGTCGTCGGCCGTGAGCTGGTCTCCCCGCAACGTCCACGCCCCGAAGAACAGGAAGGCGAGTCCGGCGACGAGTGTGATCCAGTCCGTGGGGATCGCAAGGCCCAGTACCTCGGCGATGAGCACGCTCACGCCGTGCACCGCGACCGTCGCCGCGGTGATGCCCGCCAGCACGGTCAGGGCCCGGTACCTCGTCGCCAATGACAGCGCGACCAGTTGCGTCTTGTCTCCCATTTCGGCGATGAAGATGGCGCCGGTACTCACGCCGAGTGCGGCAAGTAATTCCATCCGGTTTCGTGTCCTCCCAGTACGGAGAAACGGCGCACGCCGAAACCCCGACTCGTTGCCAGCAGCGAGCCGCAGGTCTCGTCCGCCTTGCACAGCAGGCTCCCGCGACCGGGCCTGCCAGTGAAAACACGGCACGCCATTCTGTCGATCGCGGGAATTGAGGACTACTCCCCTCCGGTGAAAGCAACCTTAATGCGGAGTTCCGGAAAGAGCAATGATTCGCATTTCCTGTTTTTGATCCTTGTTGATTCGAATAACGGGATTCGCCGCGGCGAAATGAATTCTGCGAGTGGATGGACCGTCATCCGCGGCCTCGCGTAAACGCGCATGCGGCACGGCGTGCCCGACGATTGCTAGTGTCGCCGGTGACGGAAGGGGCAGTACACACGATGAATCCGACTACGTTCCGCATCGGCGGGGATCTTGAGGTCGGCCGCCTCGGATTCGGCGCCATGCATCTGCCGACCGAGCGGGGTCAGGCGTGGCAGGACTCGATCGCGGTCGCGCGCCGCGCGGTCGAACTGGGGGTGACGCTCATCGACACCGCCTACCTCTACGCGTGGGGCGCGAACGAGGAGTTGCTCGCCGAGGCGCTGTTTCCCTACCCACCGGAATTGCTCGTGACCACCAAGGTTGGCATCGCGCGTTCGGAGGAGACGGGGGAGTGGGGGCTCGACGGCCGTCCCGAGGTGCTGAGAAAGCAGGTCGAGCGCGCGTTGCGGGTGCTGCGCGTCGAGCGGCTCGAATTGCTGCAGTTGCACCGCCTCGACCCCGAGGTTCCGCTCGGTGAGCAGGTCGGCGCGCTGCGGGAGCTCAAGGACGAGGGGAAGATCGGCAGGATCGGTCTCTCCGAAGTCGGCACGGATGAACTCGAAGCCGCGCGGCGGTTCGCCGGCATCGCGAGCGTGCAGAACCGCTACAGCCTGCTGCACAGGGAACACGAGCCGGTGCTGAGGGCCTGCGAGGAGGCCGGAATCGCGTTCCTGCCGTGGCGGCCCGTCGCGGGTGCGACCCCGGAGACGGCGGAGAGGTGGGGGGCCGAGGGCGCGAGGGAGGTCTCGGAGGCTGTCGCGGCCGTCGCGGCGGAGCTCGAAGCCACCCCGGCCCAAGTCGCGCTCGCGTGGCTGCTCGCCCGCTCTCCCGTGATGCTGCCGATTCCAGGAACGGGCAAGATTGCTCACCTTGAACAGAATCTGGCCGCGGCTGAGGTCGAACTGAGCGGCGCACAGTGGGCGCGCCTCGACGAGGCTCGCGCCGGATCTGGCGTATAACGCCCTATTCAGCTCGGCGCTGGTGAATCCGGTTGATCGGCCGGCGTCGCGCATGGCACGGTGACGCGATGACCGCGCAGAACGGCGAGCACGGCAGGGACCCGTTTCCGTTGCGGGGCAGGACCGCACTGGTCACCGGTGTCAGCAGGCGAGGCGGGATCGGCTACGCCATCGCGAGCAGGCTCGCGGCCTACGGGGCGGGACTGACTCTGCATCATTTTGTCCCGCACGACAGGGAACAGGAGTGGGGCGCCGACGATCTCGGCGCCGTGCTGGCCGGAATCCGCTCCCGCAGGGGAGTTCCGGACTCCGTGGTCGCCGACGTCCATGCCGACCTCGCCGAGCCCGACGCGCCGCGGCACGTCGTCGACACCGCTGTCGCCGAGATGGGTCACGTGGACATCCTGATCTGCAACCACGCGCTGACCGGTTCGGACGGACCGCTCGGTGAACTGACGGCGCGGGAACTGGATCTGCACTGGGCGGTGGACGCGCGCTCGTGCATCCTGCTGGCACAAGCGTTCGCTGGGCATTACGACGGCAGGCCGGGCGCGGCTATCGTGTTCCTGACTTCCGGTCAGCAACTGGGTCCCATGCCCGGCGAGATCGCCTATGCCTCCGCGAAGGCCGCGCTGGCCGGGATCACGATGACCATCGCCGATCAGCTCGCCGACCGGCGGATCAGGGTCAACACCGTCAACCCCGGACCCGTCGACGTCGGATACCTCACCGAATCCATGTGGGAAACGGTGGAGCCGATGTTCCCGTTCGGCAGATACGGAAAGCCGGACGATCCGGCAAAGCTGATCAGCTGGCTGGTCACCGACGAGGCGGACTGGGTCACCGGGCAGGTCATCAACACCGAGGGTGGCTTCGGCAGGTGGCGGCCTCGCGGCGGCTGAGGATTTCGGTGGCGTCGCACCGATCGATCCCGGCCGCGGCTCCGAATACCGGGCATGGCCGACACCGGATCCACCGCCCCTGACCGCGAGCCTGCCGGGCAACGGCGGATCCGTGCCTTCGCCGCCGCGCTGTGCGGCGTGCTCGCGATGGTGGCCGCGCTGGCGGCGGGACATCTCGTCGCGGCGTTCGTCAACCCCAACGCCTCGCCGTATCTCGCCGTCGGCAACGGCGCCATCGATCTGACCCCCGCGTGGCTCAAGGACTGGGCCGTTCGCACCTTCGGCGAGAACGACAAAGCGGTGCTGCTGGCCGGGATGGCCGTGGTGCTGCTCGCCGTGGCCGCCCTCGTGGGCTTCGTGGATTCCGTGTCGAAGCGGTCGCCGTGGCCCGGTGTCGTTCTGATCTCGGCGATCGGGCTCGTCGGAGTCGCTGCCGTGGCCGCGCGGCCGGATCTCACCGGTTCCGCGCTTGTGGCGCCGCTGGCGAGCCTGCTCACGGGTATCGTCGTCTTTCCGCTGCTGTGCCGGGCCGCGGGCCGGTCGCGCGCGGCGAGAGCGGAGGGACGGCCGGGTTCCTCCCGCAGGGTGTTCCTCCGCACGGGTGCCGGTGTCGCCCTGGGGGCAGGCGTCGCCGGTCTCGCCGGGCGGTTGCTGAGCGGCACGAGGGACGCGACGGCTTCACGCGCGGCGGTGGGGGCGGTGCGCCCCGCGATTCGCGCCGCGCCGATACCGGCCGACGCGGATTTCGCCAAGCTCGGGACTCCGCCCTTTCTCACGCCTGCCAAGGACTTCTACCGCGTCGATACCGCACTGGCCGTGCCGAGGGTCACGACCGAGGAGTGGAGCCTGCGCATCCACGGGCTCGTCGACCGGGAGCGTCGGTACGGCTTCGCCGACATCAGGAATCGCCCACTCGTCGAACGCACGATCACGATGACCTGTGTGTCCAATGAGGTCGGTGGCTCGTATGTGTCGACGGCGAACTTCGTCGGCGTCGAACTCGCCGATCTGTTGCGGGAAGCCGGAGTCAGGAATGAAGCACAGCAGCTGTTCAGTACCAGTGTGGACGGCTGGACCTCGGGAACACCGATCGAGGCGGCGGCAGACCCGGCCAGGGGTGCGCTGCTGGCGATCGGCATGAACGGTGAACCGCTGCCGCTGGAACACGGCTTTCCCGCACGCATGGTCATCCCGGGGCTGTACGGATACGTGTCGGCGACCAAATGGGTCACCGATCTTGAGGTCACCACGTGGCGGGCGCGCCAGGCCTACTGGCTCAACCGGGACTGGGCCGAGCGCGCACCCATCAAGACCCAGTCACGCATCGACACGCCGCGCGGCTTCGACACCGTACCGGAAGGCACGATCAGGGTCGCCGGTGTCGCGTGGGCGCAGGGCAGGGGCATCGCGAAGGTCGAAGTGCGGCTGGACGACCAGCCGTGGCGGGAGGCGATCCTGTCGGCCGAGGTCAACGTGGACACCTGGCGCATGTGGTGGATCGAGTTCTCCATTCCCACCGGTGGCCACCGGGTGACCTGCCGGGCGACCGACCGGGAAGGGCAAACCCAGACCGAGGACAGGGTGGGCACGGTGCCTGACGGGGCGACCGGATGGCACACGATCAATTTCACCGCCGGATAGACCAATCGGGGGCGGGTGCGGCTTCGAACACAGGTCAACGACACAAGTCGCACGGAAACGGAGTGATTCAGGTGAACAACACGCGACGTCTTGC
Organism: Saccharomonospora sp. NPDC006951; assembly: GCA_040635515.1. Taxonomy (GTDB): domain Bacteria; phylum Actinomycetota; class Actinomycetes; order Mycobacteriales; family Pseudonocardiaceae; genus Prauserella_A. Next base: position 448,559 of record JBEYHY010000002.1, read on the forward strand.
CGGAGCGGGAATCGCGGCGGCCGCGGTTCTGTCCATCGCGGCCTGCGGAAGCGGTGACGACGATTCGGCCGCGCCCGCGTCGAGCCCGCAGCAGCCGCCGTCGAGCCCGGCGTCCTCGGCTCCGGGCATGGCGGACGGAGTCACCACCAACGACGACGTGTTCGGGCCCGCGTGTGGTGATCTGCCGCAGGGCGACGAACCAGGCAGCCTCGATTCGATGGGGCCCGAGCCGGTCGCCACGGCGGCGAGCACGAACCCGCTGCTGACCAAACTGGTGGCGGCGGTGCAGGCCGCCGATCTGGTGGACACTCTCAACAGTCAGGAAGCCATCACCGTGTTCGCCCCCGCCGACCCGGCCTTCGACGCGCTCGGCGAGGAGAAATTCAACGAACTCGCCGGGAATCCAGAGGAGCTGGCTCCCATACTGCAGTACCACGTCGTCGGCGAGCGCTACGACGCGAACGGGCTCGAACAAGCCGGTCAGGTCGAGTCGCTGAACACCGGAGGCGGGCCCGTCGCGATCGAGGGCTCCGGCGAGAACATGACCGTCAACGGCGCGAAGGTGTTGTGCGGTAACATTCCCACCAAGAATGCCACGGTCTTCGTCATCGATTCGGTGCTGATGCCGGGAACCAACCAGTAGCGGTTCCTCCCGGTTGCCGGTCCGTACTCGACCGGCAACCGGGAAGGCACTCTTCGGCCGGGGTTGGCATGCTTGGTCGCATGACTACGTTTCCGGCAGCATCCGCCGAGGATGTCGTTCAGCGGCCGCTCAAGGTCCAGTTCGAGGCGTTCCTCGACGAGCACAGGGCGGCGCTGCACGCGTGCCTTGACGGAATCTCGGAGGAACAGGCTCGGGCCAGGCTCGTGCCCTCACGCACCACGCTGCTCGGCTTGGTGAAGCATGTGACCTTTGTCGAGAAGGTCTGGTTCGACGAGGCCGTCACCCGCAGATCGCGCGCGGAGATCGGTATCCCCGCGACACCGGGAGAGTCCTTTGTGCTGACCGAATCCGACACGATCGCCACCGTACGCGCGGCATACCGGCAGGCGTGCGCCAAATCGCGTGCGGCCAGCGCGCCGCTCGGCATCGACGATCTCGTTCACGGCAACCGCCGCGGTCCGCTTCCGCTGCGCTGGGTGTATCTGCACATGCTGCGCGAACTCGCGCAGCATTGCGGGCACGCCGATATCCTTCGGGAACAGCTGACGAGTGAGGGTGAGTGAGCCTCAGCCGGGGGTGGTTTCGCCGCCGAGCGCGGCGATCACCTCGCCGCTGTAGTAACCGGAGAGCCGGTTGGAGGCGAGGAACACGTAGGACGGCGCGAGGTCGTCGGGCTGGGCCGCTTCCTCGAACGGAACCTGCAGGCCGAACTTCTCGACCTTCTCAGGAGGGAAGGTCGACGGGATCAGCGGTGTCCACACCGGACCGGGCGCGACACAGTTGACGCGGATGCGCCGCTTCGCGAGTGCCTGCGCCATGGAATAGGTCCACGCGTGGATCGCGCCCTTCGTCGCCGAGTAGTCGATGAGCGATTTGTTGCCCCGCAACCCGTTGACCGATCCGGTGTTGATGATCACGTCACCGTCGCCGAGGTGGGGCAGGGCTGCGGCGGTGACCCGGAAGTAGCTGTGCATGTTCACGTCGAAAGTGCGCATCCACTGCTGTTCGGTCAGCTCCTCAGGCGAGTCGACAGGCCACTGGGTCGCGACGTTGTTGACGAGGATGTCGATGCCGCCGAGTACACCGGCGGTGCGGGCCACGACGTGCTCGCACTGGGACGCTTCGGCGAGATCTCCCGGCAGCAGAAGGCATTCGCGGCCCACCGCCCGCACCAGTGCGGCGGTCTGCTCGGCGTCCTCGTGTTCGGAAAGGTAGGCAATGGCGACGTCGGCGCCTTCCTTCGCGAACGCGACGGCGACGGCACGGCCGATCCCCGAATCGCCACCCGTGATCAGCGCGCGACGCCCGGAAAGCAGGCTTCTTCCCTCGTAGTCCGACATGGAATCCCGTGGTAACGGGTCCATCTTGGACGTCAATCCCGGCGGTTCCTGTTGCTGCGGTGGCTGCTTTCTCTCAGCCATCGGTATCCGCTCCTCGTCGATTGTTCAGCGGCCGAGTGCTCGCTGGAGTTGCTTCTTGGTCATCGCCGACCTGCCGCGGATGCCGCGCTGCTTTGCCTCGTTGTAGAGCTGTTCCTTGGTAGGGCCGCCTGGTCCCATCCGGTTGCCGGAGCGCTTTCCGCCCCTGCGCTGTGGTGACATGTCCGATGTGGACGTCGCGCTCGCCCGCTTCGATTCCCCGGTCCTGGCGCGGTTCTTGTTCACGACCCTCGCGGCGATCTCCTTGGCACGTCCGGTGCTCGCGCCCCGCTTGCGCTGACCTTCCTTGACGTGCTCGTACTGGCGTTCGCGCTTGCCGCCCCATGCTCGCTGTGGCATGTCCGCCTCCAGACATCTCAGGTCGGAAATCGGCTACCCTGCGCACCGCGCCCATAAACACCACTCCGCTGCGCCAGGCCGCGGCCGGGGTGACACTGGATGTCACCCTGACTTCTCAGCGCACCGACTCACCCGGAGGTGACGGACGTGGAGCTGGATCACGCGCGGGCCCCGGTTCTGGAGGCGATCGAGGACTACCGCGGTCATGGCGGCCTCGCGTTCACCCCGCCGGGCCACAAACAGGGAAGAGGCGCCGATCCGAGGGTGGTCCGTGTGCTCGGCCACGATGCCTACGCCTCGGATCTGCTGACCCTCAACGGCCTCGACGACAGGCGAATGTCGCGCGGAGTGCTCGCTGAAGCGCAGGCACTCATGGCCGACGCGGTCGGCGCGGAGCACACGTTCTTCTCCACCTGTGGAAGTTCACTGTCGGTGAAGAGCGCCATGCTCGCCGTCGCGGGGCCGCACGAGAAGATCCTGGTGTCCCGCAACGCGCACAAATCGGTCATCGCCGGCCTCATCATCAGTGGGGTCGAGCCCGTGTGGGTGCGGCCAAGGTACGACGAGACCAGGCACATCGCTCATCCTCCTGGCGCCGCCGAAGTGCGGGCCGCGTTCGAGGAATCGCCCGATGCCAAGGGAATGCTGCTCATCACGCCCACCGACTACGGCTGTTGCGCCGACATCGCCGCCGTGGCCTCGGCCTGTCACGAGGCGGGACGGCCATTGATCGTCGACGAGGCGTGGGGAGCACATTTCCCGTTCCACCCCGATCTTCCGACGTGGGCGATGGACGGCGGCGCCGACCTGTGCGTGACCAGCACCCACAAGATGGGCGGCGGGCTGGAACAGGCCTCGGTGTTTCATTTGCAGGGCGAGCGGGTGGCGCCGGATGTGTTGCGGCTCAGGGAAGATCTGCTCGGAACGACCAGCACCTCGGCACTGCTGTACGCCTCGCTCGACGGCTGGCGCAGGCACATGGTGGAGCAGGGGCGGGTGTTGCTGGGTGCCGCGCTCGAGCACGCGGAAACCGTGCGTACCGCCGTGAATTCCATTCCGGGGCTGCACGCCATGGGCACCGAATTCCTCGGCGAGGACCGGGCTTTCGAATACGACCGGCTGAAGATCGTCGTCGACGTCGCCGAGTCGGGCATCACGGGCTACCAGGCCGCCGATTGGCTTGCCGCGCGGCACATCCACGTCGGCCTCGCGGACCACCGCAGGTTCGCCGCGCAGATCACCCATGCCGACGACGCGACGACGGTGTCCGCCCTCGTGGAGGCACTGCGCGAGCTCGCGGCGGGGGCGGCAGGACTGCCCGATCGCCAGGTCGAGCCGCCTTCTGCGGCCGAACTGGTGCTCGCGATGCCGATGTCGCCGAGGGATGCGTTCTTCGCCGACGCCGAGCAGGTCGCCTTCGACGCGGCGGAAGGGAGGATCGCTGCGGAGATGATCAGCCCTTACCCGCCGGGTGTTCCGCTCGTGGTTCCCGGTGAGGTCATTACGAGGCCGGTGCTCGACTACCTTGCTACCGGCCTCGCCGCGGGCATGTTCGTCTACGACAGTGCCGATCCCGGCCTGCGTACCGTGCGGGTCGTCGTGGAGTGATCCGGTGTCGGCTCGTGCTCTCGTTCGCCTGGCCGAGTGCGTCCATAGTGCACGCATGACCGCCGCGCGGAGCGGAATGCGCATCTCGCACGCCCGAGTGCGGATCTCGGCGTCCTGAACGTGGATCTCGCGCTCCTGGGTGCGGATCTCGCCGGTTTCGGGGTTGACGTTCGGGGTTGACAAGGTCGTGGGACGAAACCTACCGTGCTGACTAGTCGTCTATACAACTTGCCCTGAGGGGTACGGCATGGAGGTGACAATGACGTCGCGGTTGAAAGAGGCCCGCTTCGAGCTTGTGACGATTCCGGAGCCGATGGGGCCGGTCACCGTGACCGTCGATCGGCGCAAGGTGCTGGACTACGCCTACAGCGAGGACGACTTCGGCTCCTGGTACTTCCGGGACTCGCCCTTCGGCGGGCCGGTCGGTCACCCGCTGGTACTGGCCAATGACCTGCTGTTCCTGTTCTACGAGAACTACGACGGCAACACGGCGCAGGGCCTGCACACCCACGAGCACCTCACGTTCCACTCGCCGATCCCGGTCGGCGAAACCGTCACCATCGAGGGCGGCTACACCGAGAAGTACGAGCGCAGGGGTCAGGGCTACGTCGTGCTCGAAGCCGAGGCCCGGGGAGCCGACGGCCGGTTGCTGGTCCGCCACGTCGGCAAGGAGATCATGCGCACGGTCGCCGGCGAGGTCGTCGGCAAGAGCAGGGCCGCCAACGACGAACGGCCACGCACCGTGCTCGGCACGGTCGACTCCTCGCTGCCCGTGCTGGAGCGGGCGAGCCTCGACGCTGGCGCGCGGGCCGCGATTCCCACCAGGACGACGACGTTCACCCAGGATCAGATGTCGGTGTTCTCCTGGGCCGGTCGTGGGTACTCCAATGTGCACACCCACAAGGACAAGGCGGCGGCCTCTGGGCTGGACAGGACGATCGTGCAGGCCCAGCAGCAGACCGGATTCCTCGTCGCCAACCTCGTCGACGTGTTCGGGGCGAGCTTCTTCACCTCTGGTGAACTCGACCTGCGCTTCGTCGCCCCCGCGTTCGTCGGCGAGGAATTGACGGCGGGAGGTGCCGTCTCGGCGGTGGAAGGTGACCGGCTCGAACTCGAAGTCTGGATCGACAAGGCCGACGGCACCCGCACCGCACTCGGCTGGGCCAGCGCCCGGGTCGACAGTGCCGACAACGCCGACAACGCCGACAGAGCCACGGCTCGCCCCGTCCCACTGATCTGACCGCGCGACCGCGCTCCCGCCCGCTCACCGATTCTCACCCAGATCGACACCGGAGTCATCATGGCAGAACCCGTTACCGCGGAACCCGCCGCGGAACAGGAACGTACGCGACTCGCCAAACGTGCCGCGATCGCAAGTCTCGTCGGCACCGCCGTCGAGTGGTACGACTACTTCATCTTCGGTACCGCATCGGCGCTCGTCTTCGGGCCGTTGTTCTTCCCCAACGAGGACGACCCGATCATCGGTACCCTCTCCGCCTTCGCCGTGTTCGGCGTCGGCTTCTTCGCACGTCCCTTCGGTGGCATCGTCTTCGGCCACTTCGGGGACAAGTTCGGCCGCAAGGCCGCGCTCGTCACGACGCTGATGCTGATGGGCGTCTCGACCTTCCTCATCGGACTCCTGCCCACGACGGCCCAGATCGGAATCTGGGCTCCGGTGTTGCTGGTGCTGCTGCGGCTCGTGCAGGGCTTCGGCGTCGGCGGCGAATGGGGTGGTGCCTCGCTGGTCGCCGTCGAATACGCGCCACCGGGGAAACGCGGTGCCTACGGCAGTTTCCCGCAGATCGGCAACGCGGTGGGCCTCGTGTTCTCCACGAGCATCTTCGCGCTCGTGTCGATGCTGCCCGACGAACAGTTGTTCTCCTGGGGCTGGCGAATCCCGTTCCTGCTCAGTGCCGTTCTGATCGTCGTCGGTCTTTTCATCAGGTTCAAGCTCACCGAGACGCCGACATTCCAGGCCGCGCAGGAGAAGCTGGAGCAGCAGGCGGCCAAGGACAAGGCCAAGGAGAAGATGCCGATCGCCGAACTGCTCAAGCGGTTCAAGCGGCCGTTGCTGCTGGCCATGGGCATGCGCTTCGGTGAGGCGGTTTTCGGCTACATCATCCTCACGATCGGGCTGACCTTCGCCACCAACTACACCGACATCCCGCGCACCGAGGTACTCGTGGCGAGCACCGTCGCCGCGGCACTCGCGATCTACACGTATTACTTCTTCGGCAAACTGTCCGACCGGATCGGCCGCCGCGCGGTGTTCATCATCGGCTCCCTGGTCGGAATCGTCGTCACCTTCCCGTTCTTCTGGATTCTCGACGCCGACGCGATCCTGCTGATGTACGTGGTGTACGCGGTGGCCTACGCGATCGGGGTCGGCGCGCTGTACGGAGTTGAGCCCGCGTTCTTCTCCGAACTGTTCGGCACCAAGGTTCGCTACACCGGACTGTCGCTGTCGGCGCAGATCCCGAGCATCCTCATCGGACTGTGGCCGCTCGCCTCGACGGCACTGCTCGCCGCGACCGGAGGTGATCCGTGGCCGATCGCGCTCATCACCGTGCTGGCGCTGGTCATCGGGCTCGTCTGCGCCGCGATGGCACCGGAGACCAACAAGGCCGACATGAACCGTATCGGCGAGGAGACCGAGGAGACCGAGGAGACCGGGCGGGGGGAGAAATCCTGATGGGACACCACAATCCGGTGCCGTGGCGTGACCTGACCGATCCCCGAAGGGCCCGGGAGAGCCGGGAACTGGAAAAGGGGCTCAAGGAACCCGAGTTCGAGAACCTTGAGATACCGGAAGACCTCGGCACCGTGCGGGTCACCGTGGACGATCACAAGATCAAGCGGTACGCGTTCACGCACGACGACTATTCGCCGTGGCACTTCGGCCAAAGCCCCTTCGGAGGGCGCGTCGGGCACGCGGGCCTTCTCGGCAACGACCTCGTGCAGCTGTTCACCCTCGTCTACGCGGGCAGCAAGGTCGTCGGTTACCACACAGAGGAACAGATGTGGTTCGACAGCCCGGTCGCGCTGGACGAGGTGGTCACGCTCTCCGGCACCTACACCGAGGCCTACGAACGCAGGGGCGAGGGCTACGTCGTCATGGAGGCGCGCGCCACGGGCGAGGACGGCCGGAGCATCGTGCGGCACAGGGGAGTGGAGATCCTCAAGACCAACCCCGGCGCCGTCGGCGGCAGGGGTTCGGCCGAGCCCTCGCGCCGCGTCACCGGTGAGGTGCCCGAGGGGGCGAGGGTGGTGAGCACCCTTGGCAAGGACGTCGCGCCTGGCGATGCGCTGGCTCCACTGCACAAGACGATCACCGCCGAGCAGGCCGCGGTGTTCAGCAGGATCGGCGAGTACGTCCGCAACATCCACAACGACATCGACGTCGCTCGCTCAGGCGGACTGAGCGTGCCGATCGTGCAAGGGCAGCAACAGTTCGGTGTGCTCGCCGAATTGCTCACTCTCCGATCAGGACCGTCCTTTCTCACCTCAGGCTGGCTGCGGGTCAAGTTCCTCGCTCCGCTCGACGTCTTCGAACCGTTCACCGCCCGTGGCGTCGTCACCGGGGTGACGCCCGCCGAGGACGGCATCCGGGTCGACATGGAGATCTGGGTGCGGCGCGATTCCGATGCCCGGCTCATGACGGCCGGATGGGCGGCCGTGACGGTACCTGCCCAGCCCGCCCCCTCCTGACCACGCGCCACGACCGTCGGACACCACACAGAAAGCGGATCCAGTACATGAGTACCCCCAAGACCGGCGGCCAGCTCGTCGTCGACCTGCTGCGTTCCTTCGGCGTCGAATACGTGTTCGGTGTCGTGGGAGGGCAGACCCTCGCGATCACCGACGCGATCATCGACACACCGGGCATCCAGCTCCTCCACACGCGACACGAGAACGCGGCCGCTGTGATGATGGACGCCTACGGCAGGCTCACCGGAAAACCCGCCGCGTGCATCTCCACGACCGGTCCCGGCGCCACCAACCTGATCACCGGTGTCGGCGGCGCCTACCGCGACTCCAGCCCCGGATTTGTTCTCACCTGCAACAACAACGGCGAGAACATCCACAAAGACGACGCGCAGAACGCCGATCACGTCGAGCTGATGAGGCCGCTCGTCAAGTACTCGCGGCTGGTGGCTCACGCATCCTCGCTCAAGCAGGCCATGGAGGAGGCCTACATCAACGCGGTCACCGGCAATCCCGGTCCCGTCCACCTCGACTTCGCCCGCGACACCATCGAGGGCGAGATCGCGAACCCGCCGAGTGTCCCCGCCGTGCACCCCAGCAGGGCCTGGGTGAGTGAACGCCCCTCGGCGAACCCGGTGGCACTGGCCGGCGTCGCCGAACGGGTGCTCGCCGCGCGGCGGCCGGTGATCTGGCTCGGCAACGGCGGCAACAGGGCGCGGGCCGCCGACGACGTGCTCGCGCTGGCCGACGCGCTCGGCATCCCCGTGGTGACGACGTTCAACGGGATCGGAGCCGTGCCGACCACGCATCCACTGGTGTTCGGGGCGGCCAGCCGCATGGGGACCACGCTCTCCGGCGACGTGCTCGCCGAGGCCGATCTGGTGCTGGCACTGGGAAACAGCCTCAACGCGGTGTCCACGACGCGCTGGCGGCGCGAGCTGCCGGAGATCGTTCAGGTCGACGTCGACCCCACGATGATCGGCCGCTACTACTCCGAGATCACCCAGGGCGTGGTGAGCGACCTCGGTTCCTTCGCCCGCGATCTCGTCACCGCCGTCGGTGACGAGGCGGACGCGGCGCGGCTGGGAAGGTCCGAGTGGATCGCGTCGCTGACCAAGGCACGTACCGTGTGGTGGCAGGGCTCCGACGTCGCCGACCAGAACGCGCGGGGCGCGCTCTCGCCGGCCGACATCGTGCGCTCGCTGCGCGAGGTCACGCCGGAGGACACCCTGCTCATCCCCGACGCGGGAAACCCGGGTGTGTGGTCTTTCCTGTGGGAGATCAGCACTCCCTACAGCTACATCAAGCCGGTCGGTTTCGGGAACATGGGATTCGCCCTGCCGTCGGCGATCGCCGCCGCGCTGATCGACCCCGCCAGGCCGGTTCTCGCGCTCATCGGGGACGGTTCGCTCGGCATGAGCCTCGGCGAGCTGGAGACACTGGCCAGGGTCGGCGGCAACGTGTGCGTCGTCGTGCTCAACGACTCCAGCTACGGCAACATCCGGCAGGAACAGGAACTGCATTTCGACGGTCGCACGATCGGTGTCGACTTCGGAGCGGCGGACTACGGCATGGCCGCCCGCGCGATGGGTGTCGACGGTGAGGTGATCACCAGCCTTTCCGCGCTCAGGCAGCGTGTCGCCGAGGCATTCGCCGGAGGCAGGCCCACAGTGATCGACGTACCGATCGACAGGGACGTCAACGCGTGGACGTTTCCTTCGTTCGTCGCGCGGCGGAAGGACGGGTGAGCGTGGTGACGCGAGAGGGTCAGGCACCGCTGGCCGGGGTGAAGGTACTCGACCTCTCCCGGTTCATCGCGGGCCCGCTGTGCGCGCAGATCCTTGCCGATTTCGGCGCGGAGGTCGTCAAGATCGAGCGGCCGGACGGCGAGGACTCCCGGCACCACGGTCCCTATTACCGTGACGAGAGCATCTACATGTTCCTGTACCACCGGAACAAGTACGACGCGAGCCTCGACACGCGCCACCCCGAAGCACTCGGCATCCTGGAACGGCTCATCGAGTGGGCCGACGTTGTCGTCGAGAACTACCGGCCGGGCACGATCGAGAAGATGGGCATCGGCTACGAGCGCATGAAGCAGCTCAATCCGGACATCATCCTCGTCTCGATCTCCGGGTTCGGCCAGACCGGCCCGGATTCCCGCAGGGCATTGTTCGACGCGATCTCGCAGGCCTCGTCCGGCCTGATGAGCATGACCGGGGAGCCGGAAGGAAAACCGACGCTCAGCGGTACCTACATCGCCGATTACACCACCGGCTACCAGGGCGCGATCGGCGCGCTGATGGCGATCCTGCACCGCGAGCGGACAGGGGAGGGGCAGTGTGTCGACGTCGCCTCGTTCGACACGATGTTCTCCGCGCTCGGCATCCGGCTCGTCTCGCAGCTCATGCTCGGGCTCGACATGCCGCGAAGCGGGTCCCGGGACCTGCTGACCGCACCGGTCAACGTGTACGAGGCCGCGGACGGGCCGATCTACATCCAGGCTGGCACCGCCTCGTTGTTCCCGAAACTGTGCGAGGTGATGGAGCGGCCCGACCTCGCGGCCGATCCTTGCTTCGCCACGGTCGAGGGCAGGATGACCCACCAGGATTTCCTCGAAGGCGAGATCGGGGCGTGGGCGGCCACCCGCACGACGCGGGCCATCGCGGAGGTGCTTGAGGACGCCGGAGTGCCCTACGCCAAGGTCGAATCGGTGGCCGAGGTCGCGCGGTCACCGCAGATCGAGGCCCGCGACATGATCGTCGAGTCGGAGCACCCCGAACTGGGCACGATCCGCATGCCGGGAAATCCGATCAAGATGGAGAAGACCCCGCCGACGGTCCGCAAGGCGCCTCCTAGAGTGGGCGAGGACAACGAATACGTGTACTCGGGGATTCTGGGACTGTCGAACGAGGACCTGATCCGGCTACGTGAATCGGGAGCGATCTGATCATGGCGCGTGCACCCAGGTACCGGGTCATCTACGACGACATCGTCTCGCAGATACAGGCGGGACTGCTCGCGCCCGCCGCCCAGTTGCCGGGGGAGAACGACCTCGCCAAGCAGTACGGCGTCAGCAGGATGACCGTGCGCCAGGCCCTCGACCTGCTCGACACGGACCGGTTCGTCGTGCGAAGGCACGGCAGCGGCACCTTCGTCAGCGACCTGGCCAAGCGGGGAAGGCGGCTGAACCGGCTGCGTTCCTTCGCCGACGAACTCGCGGGCAGCGACGGTGCCGTGGCGAGCAGGATCGTGCGGTCGGAAACGGCGGCGGCCAGCGCGGAGGTCGCCGGTGTCTTCGGTGTCGCCGAGGGCGACACGGTCAACCGGATCACCAGGGTGCGGCTCATCGAAGGGACACCGGCGGCGCTACAGGACGCGTGGGTTCCCTACGCCGTGGCGCCGTCGCTGTGCCGTGAGCCGCTGCTCGGCGGCTCGTTGTACCGGACGCTCAGCGAGCGGTACGGGGTTCAGCTCAGGTACGCCGACCAGTCGATGACGGCGGCGCTGCTGGAGAGCGAGCAGGCCGAATTGCTCGAAACGGAGCCGGGCGGCGCCGTGCTGGAGAGCAGGCGGACGACCTACGGCGGCGCGGGCGAGGTCGTGGAGTTCACGACGAGCTGGACCCGGCCCGAGTTTCCGTTGCTGCTGCGGATCGACGCCGAATGAGCACACATGTCATCGCGGTCGACGTCGGCACGTCGGCCGTCAGGGCGGTCTCGATCGACGCAGGGGGAGCGGTCGCCGCGAGCACGCACATCCGGCGAACCTCCGGCGTTGGCGGGGAGACCTTCGACGCCGCCGCGCTGTATCGCGAGGTGACCGGTGCGCTGGCCGGGGTCGCTGACGGGCCCGCGCCCTCGGCGCTCGCGATCGCCGCGCACATCGGCACCGTCGCCGTCGGCGCCGACCTCGAACCCGTCGACGTCGGTGGCGGCTGGGCCGACGCGAGGGGAACCGAAACGCTCGCCGCCGTCGGCGAGGCGACGATGCGCGACATCCTCCGCGCGTCGGGGCGGCCCGCGCCGACCGGTGGGGCGCTGGCCTACCTGCTCGGGCTCGACCAGGAAAGGGCTTCCTCGGTGCGCGCGGTGTTGTCGCCCAAGGACTTCCTGGTGGCGAGGTTGACCGGGGTGCTCGCGGCCGACACGGTCGACGCCGCCTACACGCTGGCCTCCGACGTGCGGGCAAGGACGTGGAACACGGCCGTGCTCGACCGGCTCGGCATCGCGACCTCGGTGCTGCCGCCGCAAACGGAACCGGCCTCGGTCGTCGCGGAGCTGAGCGCGGAGGCCGCCGCCGCGACCGGACTGCCGGAGGGGCTGCCCGTCGTGGCGGGAGGGCCCGACGGTTCCGTCGGCATCGGGCTGTTGCTCGGCACCGGCGAGGGAGTCATCGCCGACGTCGCCGGTACCACCGACGTCATGGGACGCCTGCTGCCCTCCGGCGCCGAGGCGCCGGAGGGAGCGGTGCTGAACCCCGCGCTGCTCGAAGGAAGGCTCGTGGCGGGAGGAGCCAGCGGGCTCACCGGTGGTGCCGTTGCTCGCTGGCGCGGGCTCGTCGGCACCGTTGCCGACGATCGTCTCGTCGCGGTGCCGCCCGGCTCGGAAGGGCTGCTGCTGGTGCCGACCATGACCGGCGCGCGGTTTCCTCGCTGGCGCCGGGATTCCCGGGGCGCGCTCCTCGGGCAGCGGCCCGAACACGAGGCGGCTCACCTCGTGCGGGCCGCGCAGGAAGCGGCGGCCTTCACCGTGCGGGAGGGACTCGACCTGCTCGACCCCTCCGGCGGGCTTCCGGTCGTGCTCGCGGGAGGAGCCGTGCGCAGCGCGCAGGTCGCCCGTTTGCGGGCGGACGTATTCGACCGCCCGGTGCTGCTGTCGCCCGAACCCGACGTGACGTTGCTCGGCGCCGCGGCGCTCGCGCTGGTGGGCTGCGCCGCCGTAGCCGATCTCGACACGGCGCGTTCGCGGCTGATCGGTAGACTGCGCGAGATCGAACCCGATGGCACGCGTTCGGAACGGTACGCGCGGCTGTACACCCTCTGGCGCGAGGTGCGCGACGTGGTCGAGGCGTGCCAGGTCGATCCATAGTGGACCGTGAGCTGGGGGAACGGTATGCCGAGTTCGTCGTCAGTGTTCGGGTCGCGGGGGAGTATCACGCGCAGGGCGGTGCTCGGCGCCGCCGTCGCGTTGCCGCTGGCCGCCTGTAGCGCTGGTACCGATACCGCCGCCGGGCGCGCTCCGGCTCCCGTATCGTCGCCGGAGTCGTCGGAAAAACCCACCCGGCCGCAACGGCACGACCGGCTTCACGAACTGGAACGGGACTACGGCGCGCGGCTCGGCGTGTACGCGCTGGCGACCGGATCCGGCGCCGTCGTCGAGCACAGGGCCGACGAGCGGTTCGCGTTCTGCTCGACGTTCAAGGGGCTCGCCGCCGCGGCCGTGCTTCAGCGCAATCCATCGTCGCATGTGGACACCGTGCTGACTTTCACCGAAGCGGACTTGCTGTCCAGTTCCTTCGTCACTCGCGAGCACGTGGCGAGCGGGATGACGATCGGCCAACTCTGTGACGCCGCCGTGCGCTACAGCGACGGCACGGCGGGCAACCTGCTCGTGCGCGACCTCGGCGGTCCCGGTGAATTCACGGCGTTCCTCAGAGAGATCGGCGACGAGGTCACCAGGATGGACCGGCCGGAGCCGGAACTCACCGAGGCGAAGCCGGGTGATCCGAGGGACACGACCTCGCCGAGGGCGATCGGCACCGACTATCAGGGGATCGTGCTCGGCGACGTGTTGCCGGAGGGCAAGCGCGGGTTCCTCCGCGACCTGCTGGAGCGCAACACCACCGGCGACGAGCGCATCAGAGCCGGAGTCCCCGAGGGCTGGACGGTCGCCGACAAGACCGGAACCGGAAGCTACGGCACGATGAACGACATCGGCATCGGGTGGCCGCCATCCGGCGAGCCGCTCGTCATCGCCATCATGTCCAGCAAAGCCGACCCCGACTCCGACTACGACCAGAAACTCATCGCGGACGCCACCGAGTACGTGGTCACCGCGCTCGCCTGAACGTCCACAGTGGATTGTTCACGTCGTTCCGAGGCTTGAGGCTCGCGCCTGGAACGTCGGCGGCAACAGTACCGACTCGCCTTCGGCGCCTTCGACCATGCGCACCAGCGTGCGCGCGGCTAGCCGGCCCATCTCCCGCATCGGGGAGCGCACCGTGCTCAGCGCGACCGGCAACGCCGCCGCGACGGGAAGATCGTTGTAGCCGACGATCGCCACGTCGGTGCCGACCAGCATGCCCTTGTCGCGCACGGCCCCCATCGCCCCGATGGCCGCGAAATCGTTGACCACGAAGATCGCGGTCGGTGGCGGGCCGACGTCGAGCAGCCGCCGCGCCCCTTCCTTGCCGCCCTCCACGTCGAACCGGCTCGGCACGATGCGCGACTCGGGGATCTCGATGCCGGCGTGCGCGCAGGCGTCGAGGAAACCTCCGGTGCGCTCGATGCCGGTGGAGGCGTAGCGCTCGCCCGCGATGACGGCCATGTCGGTGTGTCCCAGCGAGATCAGATGCTCGCCCGCGAGACGTCCCCCGAGCCGGTCGTCGCCGGTGACCGAGACGGCACCGGGTAGTGACCTGCTGGTGAGTACCACTTTCGTACCGCGGCTGATCAGGTCGCCGACCAGGCCGCTGTCGGTGCGGGCGTCGCCGAGGATGAGCCCGTCCACCCTCGCCGCCAGCAGTGTGTCGGCGCGCAGCTTCTGGGTATCCGGCTCGTCCCAGCTGTTGGCGACCAGCGTCTGGTATCCGCCTTCGGCGGAACCCTGCTCGATGCCCTCGTAGATGGTGGCGAGCACGACGTCGGTGAGGCGGGGGACGACGACGCCGAGCAGCCTGGACCGGCCGGTTCGCAGGCTCGCGGCGGCGGGATTGGGCAGGTAGCCGAGTTGTTTGGCGACGGAACGGATGCGTTCGGCTGTTGCGCGCCCGATGTCGTCGCTGCCGCGCAAAGCCCGGGAAACGGTGGTGACGTGTACCCCGGCGGTCCGCGCGATGTCGGCCAGCGTCACGGGACGTGCGGGTCCGGAATCGCGGAGCGCGCAATCCGGTTCGGGCGTGCCGTCGGACATCGCCGTTCACCCCCTCGAAGTGCCACGACCGGGTGGTCGTGCGTGCATTCTGGCCTATCGGCCGGCCGGGGCCGGGACGTGCCTGAGTTCGGCCAGGTCTCGTTTCCAGGGTTGACGCCGGTTCCGATCCACCGCATCATCCGACGAAATCGTTTTCGAAATCGATAGCGGAGGACTCGTGCGTCATCTCGTACTGCTGGCCACCGGCGGCACCGTCGCCACCCGCTCCCGCTCGGGGGGCCGCAGGGTCGAGGCAGGCGCCGCCGACCTGCTGCATGCGGCCGAGCGCGTATGGGACCTCGGTGACCTGCGGGTTGAGCCACGCGATGCTCAGTCGATCGTCAGTTTCGCCGCGACGGTGCCCGACGTGCTGACACTCGCCGACACGGTCAGGCAGGCGAGTTCCGACGGCGCGGAGGGGATCGTGATCACGCACGGGACGGACACCCTCGAGGAGACCGCCTTCCTGCTGGCGCTCGCCCACGAGGGGCAGACACCGGTCGTGCTGACCGGCGCGCAGCGCCCCTTCGACGACCCTGCTACCGACGGGCCCCGCAACGTCGCCGCCGCGCTGCGCTGGGCCGCCGCGCCCGAGGCGGCCGGTACCGGCGTGACCGTCGTCTTCGCCGATCAGGTCCTTCCCGCCGTCGGCGTGCGCAAGGTGCGCAGTCTGGAACTCGCCGCGTTCGCCGCGCCTGGCCGAGGTCCCATCGGGCACGTCGACGAGCTGGGCGTGCGCGCGCACGCCGTGCCCCCGATGGCACCGTTCCTGCCGCCGGGGCTCACCGACCTGCCGAGGGTGGACGTGATCGCCCAGTACCTCGGTGCCGACGCGGGCGCCGTCGAGGCGGCCGCGTCGCTCGGAGCACGTGGCCTCGTCCTCGCCGGGTTCGGCGCGGGCAACGCCACCCCGGCCACCACGAGGGCCTGTCTTCGGCTGCTCGCCGACGGGATGCCCGTTCTCGTCACCTCCCGTACCGGTGAGGGTCCCGTCGCGGGGCTCTACGCCGAGGGCGGCGCCGCGCTCGCCGAGGCGGGCGCGGTGATGGCTGGAGATTTGTCCCCGTGGCAGGCCCGGTTGCTGCTCGCCGCGACGCTGGCGGTGGAAAGCGAACCGGACCGGGTACGTACGCATTGTCTGCGGTGGCTGCGCGGGGTGGGAGCCGCCGCGGGGTGAGCGCTGATCTCCACCACGAAATCGAGGGAAAGGATTGTCCGATGGCGAAGGAAATCCTCGTGGCATACGGCGTCGATGTCGATGCCGTTGGTGGCTGGCTGGGTTCCTACGGCGGGGAGGACTCGCCGTGCGACATCTCCCGAGGCGTGTTCGCGGGCGAGGTCGGCGTCCCCAGGATGCTGGAGTTGTTCCGCCGCAAGGAATTGCGGGCGACATGGTTCTGGCCTGGCCACTCGATCGAGAGTTTTCCCGATGAGTTCGACGCGTGTGTCGCTGCCGGGCACGAGATCGGCGTGCATGGTTACAGCCATGAGAACCCGATCGCGATGAACCGTGAGCAGGAGTCGGCGATTCTCGACCACTGCATCGACCTCGTCAGCACGAGGACGGGTAAGCGGCCGACGGGATACGTCGCGCCGTGGTGGGAGTTTTCGCCGGTCACCAACGAACTACTGCTCGAACGCGGTATCAAGTACGACCACTCGCTGATGCACAGGGACTTCGAACCCTACTACGTGCGCGTCGGCGATTCCTGGACGAGGATCGACTACGACAAGCCTGCCGGGGACTGGATGAAACCGTTCGTCAAGGGCACCGAAACCGATCTCGTCGAGATCCCCGCTTCGTGGTATCTCGACGACCTTCCCCCGATGATGTTCATCAAGTCGAGCCCGAACAGCCACGGATTCGTCAACCCGCGTGATCTGGAACTGCTCTGGCGCGACCAGTTCGACTGGGTCTACCGCGAGCACGACTACGCCGTGTTCACGATGACCGTGCACCCCGATGTGTCGGGACGGCCGCAGAGCCTGCTCATGCACGAACGGCTCATCGAGCACATCAGCGGTCACGAAGGGGTCCGCTGGGTGACCTTCGACGAGATCGCCGACGACTTCCTGAGCCGTAAGCCACGTTCCTGATCTCGGCGAGTTCCGCGTTCAGGCGCGCGAGTGCTGCGTTCGGACACCCGGCGGGCCGCCACTACTACGACGCGCATCTCGCTGTCCTGAGCACGGATCTCGGCGTCCCGAGTGCGGATCTCGACGCCGTCAGCGGGCGGCGGTGGACGGCGACGAACCACGGCGCAGGACGGAAACCCGCCTGCGCCGTGGTGCCTTTCGGTGTCGCGCCGGATGTCGCGGTGGATCAGGACTCGATCCAGATGGGCCGCCAGTCGGCGATGTCGTGGAAGCGACGCAGTTCGGCGAGACCGGAGAGGTTGCCGATCCAGCCGGCGTAGGGCGGGTTGGTGGTGTCGAATCCGCTGTTCATCATCGTCAGCCGGGTCTTGCCGCCGGTGCCCTCCAGTTCCCAGGTGGCGACACCGCTCGGGCCCCAGTCGACGCTCAGCCGCTCGCCAGGCACCAGGTCCACGATCTTGGCGGGGTGCGGGGCGTTGTCGAACCCGCCCATCGCATAGCGGCCGTCGACGTAGGGCTCGATCTCGAACGGGAACCCGAACCAGGCCGAGACCTTCTCCGAGCTGATGAGCGAATCGAACACCTCCTCGGCGGAGGCGTCGATCGTCACCGTCGTGCTGAAGTCGGTGCGGGTGAAGTCAGGCCGTGCGGTGATCTCGCGGCCTTCGACGTGGTCGACGAGGTTGGCCAGCGCCAGCGCCCAGAAGGTCTGGAGCACGCCCCTGATGCTGGCACCGGTGAGTACGTCGTTGAAGTCGAAGTGGCTCTGGGTCAGCGTGATCGTGGTGTCGCCGTCCTCCGAACCGACCTCGATGCCGGTCGTCGTCTCCTCACCGTCGAGCAGCCAGGTGAAGTGCAGGGAATTGCCGGTCGCGCTCACGAGTCTCTGGTGGGGCGCGTCCCCTTCGGGAACGGATGACCCCCAGAATTCGTAGCGCACCGGCAATTCGACGTTCGCCTTGTCGGCGAGCCAGGTGGTGATGCCCTCGACCGTGGTGAGTGCCTGAAAGACCTGCTCAGGAGTGGCGGTCGTGCGGGCCTTGAGGGTCAGTGGCTCGGTCATGATTGTTCCTTTCCCGTGGGATAGCAGGCGACAGCGAGCTTGAACCGGTCTCCCGTACTGCCGCCGTAGCGAGTGAAGAGATCCTGCAAGGTGTCCTGTAATTCCGCGAGGAACGCCGGACGTTGTTCGGGACTGAGGTAGATCTGTCCCGCGACCCCCAGCGAAGGCAGGTCGGATTCCGTGGTGTCGATGGCCGCGACGTCTCGCTGTATCTCCTCGGCGAGGTCGAGAAGATGCCCCAGTGACAGCAGGTCGGTCGACTGCCGGTCGCCGACCCTGCCGACGAGTTGCGGTGAGAGCCAGTACGAACGGGCCATCGCTTGGTAAATGCCTTCGTACACATTGCGGACCTTGCGCTCGGCGATCTGCCGGACAAGGCCGTGTTCCAGTAGTCGCTTCACGTGGTAGTTGACGCGCTGCGGTGTTTGGCCGAGCTTTGTCGCCACCTCGTTGCACGTGCTCGGCAGAGCAAGTGCCCGCAAGATCTCGATCCGTTGCGGCTTGAGCAGCGCTTCGGCTTGTTCGAGCCGGTCCAGGTACAGCACCTCTTGCATGGATCGATTTTTACATAAAAATGTATTTTTGCCAATGGCGAGACCAAGTCGTGACCAGTCGGATCGGCCGGGCTTGGAACGCGGTGCTCATCTGCGAGGAGCGGTCGAGGCGGGTGGTCTCGGCGTTAGGGCTTCGCGAACTCGAACGGCAGCATCGAGGCGCACCGCTCGAACTTGTCCCTCAGCTGCGCCTCGTCGTCCGCTCCGATGTGGACGGTGCAGACCGAATAGCTGTAACTGTCCTGGCCAGGTAGCTCACTCAGCCGGTCACCCTCGCCGACCTCGACGTCGATCGCGCAGCCACCGAGCGCGTCCTCGACCTCGCCGATCTCCCCGGCGGTGGGGACCCTCGTCACGACGGCGTCCTCGAACCGGCGCACGAACCACTTGGCCGCGACCGCGTAGCGGCCCTGCCTGTGCGGCAGCGAGGGATCTTGGCCAAGGGCGAGCCGCACCATGCACTGGTGGTTCGGCAGACCGTCGACGTAGTCGAAGAGCAGGGCGTGCGATTGGGAATGCCGCGGATTGATCTCCAGCAACGCGATGCGGTCGGTTTCGGGATCCCAGAAGTACTCGATGTTGAAGGGCACCGAGGTCAGTCCGATCCGGTCGATGACCTTCTCCGACAACAGGGTCAGCCGCCGCTGGACCTCGGAAGGAAGAGAGGAAGGGTACTGGTAGCGCTCGAAACTGGGGGTGCCTTCCACGAGATGTGAGTCGATGATGCCGTACACCGAGACCTCGTCCCCGGTGTGATATCCCTCCACGGTCACCTGCCTGCCGCTGACCGCCTCCTCCGAGAGGCAGACCTCGCCGCCGGCTTCCGCGATCTCGCGCGGAAGGCTGACCTGGTCGAGCACGTACTGGAACGGCTCACCGATCCGGTCGATCCCCTCGGCGATCTCGGCGAGCGCCTTGCCGAACTGCTCGTCGTCGTCGACTCTGAACGCCAGTTCCGATGACATGGACTTGACCGGCTTGAGCCACAGCGGATAGCCGACGTCGACGGGAGGGCCCCTGTCGTCGAGGTGGACGAGGCCGAAAGCGGGATGTTCCTCGATCACCTCGTGTTGTTCGAGCCTGCTCCAGTACTTGTGCTCGCACGTGAGCACCGCTCGCAGCGGCGCGCCACGCAACCCGAAGCGTTCGCACAGGATCGGCACCATCGAACTCACCGGAAAGTCCCAGTACCCGACGATCGCGTCCACCTCGAAGGGGAACGAGCGAAGCTGCCGGTCGGCCTTGTCGAGCAGTTCGGGAAACGGGATCTCGTCGGCCTCGACAAGTTCCTGGACGGACAGCAGGGAGTGGAACGCGCAGTCGCCGAGCGGTCTTACCTCCCTCAGTGTTTCCAGGTTCCGGTCGTCCAGCCCCAGCACGGCGACGTTGTACCGAGCCGATCCGGTGGCTGGTGCGGTCTTGAGTTCCATCACTGATTCGCTCACCCCGCCGTGGTACCCACCCGCGAAAGACCGTATGCGGCCTCGTGTTCGGCTCTGCCGCTGCCGGGTAGCCCTGACGAGATCCCCTCGGAGGAAGGAGACAGCTGTGACCAGCGTGCGGGCGGGTTTGGCGATCGCGTTGCTGCGGGCGAGCAGGCAGAAGCGGTTCTACTCCGATCCCGCGACGATGCGCGCGACTGCCGTCCCACCAGCGGGCCAGCATGGCCGAGCCGCCCAGATTCACGCGGTCGCTACGGGTCGAACGGCAGTTCGTCGGCGGGTTTCCCAGTTTCACGCTCTCGCCGGAGAAAGGGCCGGTCAGCCGGCTGCGCGTCATGCATCTGCACGGCGGCGGCTACGTCGAGCAGATCGCGAGGCACCACTGGCGGTTCGCGACCAGGCTCGTCCGCGAACTGGGTTGCGCGGTGACGCTGCCGATCTACCCGCTCGCCCCGCACCATGATCACCGGGACGTACTGCCGATGGTCTGGCGCGCCTACGAACACCACCTCGCGCCCTTCGCCGAGGAACACAGGGTGGTCTCCGGTGATTCGGCGGGAGGCGGCCTGTGCCTCGCGCTGGCCCAGACCCTGCGTGAGCGCGGCGAACCGCAACCCGCGCGGATGGCGTTGTTCTCGCCGTGGCTGGACCTTTCACTTCCCGATCCGCTGTCGAACCGGATCGAGCCCGCCGATCCGATGCTCGGCGTCGCGGGCCTGCGCCAGGCTGGCCGGTGGTACGCGGCCGAGGACGGGCTCGCCGATCCGAAGGTCAGCCCCGTCTACGCCGACCTCTCGGGGTTCGGGCCCATCGCGGTTTTCATCGGGACCAGAGACGTGCTGCTGCCGGAGAGCCGCAGACTGCGCGAGGACGCCGAGGCCAAGGACGTACCGCTGCGCTACCACGAGTATCCCGGCATGTTCCACAACTGGATCATGCAGCCGGTTCCCGAGGCCAGCGAGGCGATGCGCGAGCTCGTCTCGTTTCTCACCACGCCTACGGCGCAATCCGCATAGTGATCGAGAACGGAGGGTAGCCCGTGGTCGGTCCCGCCCTGCGACGAACGACGAAACGGAGGTGCAGTGGTGCGCGAAGTGAGCGCGCTTCCCCACGCGGTGACCGAGGACGAGCACGTGTGGATTCCGATGAGCGACGGCGTCGCGCTCGCGGCCCGGATCTGGCGCCCGGAGTCGGCCGAGGAGGAACCCGTTCCCGCGGTCCTTGAGTTCATCCCGTACCGCAAACGGGATCTGACCGCCCACCGCGACTCGCTGCACCATCCCTATCTCGCCGGTCACGGTTACGCGGCGGTCAGGGTCGATCTGCGTGGCAGCGGCGAATCGGAGGGAGTGCTCACCGACGAGTACCTCGAACAGGAACTCGCCGACGCCGAGGAGGTACTCGACTGGCTCGCGACGAGACCGTGGTGCGACGGAACCACCGGCATGATGGGAATTTCCTGGGGAGGGTTCAACGCGTTACAGGTCGCGGCCCGCAGGCCGCCGAGCCTGGCCGCGATCGTCACCGTGTGCTCGACCGACGACCGCTACGCCGACGACGTGCACTACATGGGCGGCTGCCTGCTCGGCGACAACCTGTCCTGGGCATCGACGATGTTCGCCTACAACAGCTGTCCTCCGGACCCCGCGCTCGTCGGTGCGCGGTGGCGGGACATGTGGTTCGAACGACTCGAAGGCAGCGGATTGTGGCTGGACACCTGGCTGAGGCACCAGCGACGCGACGCCTACTGGCGGCACGGTTCCGTGTGCGAGGATTACGCCGCCATCGACTGTCCCGTGCTCGCGGTGAGCGGCTGGGCCGACGGTTACTCGAACGCGGTGTTCCGGCTGCTCGAACATCTCAAGGTACCCAGGAAGGGCTTGATCGGCCCGTGGTCGCACAAGTACCCGCATCTCGGCCAACCGGGGCCGGCCATCGGCTTTCTCCAGGAGCTGGTGCGGTGGTGGGACCGCTGGCTCAAAGGCAAGAACGGTGAGCCAGGGGACGACGAGCCCATGTTGCGGACCTGGATGCAGGACAGCGTGCCGCCCTCCACCGCCTACGAGCAGCGGCCGGGCCGCTGGGTTGGTGAGCCGAGCTGGCCGTCGCCGCACGTGAGCACGGCCCGGTACCCGTTGTTGCCCAACCGGATCGGAGAGGAGGACTCCTCCGGTGGCCCGGGACCGGAACTGCACGTGGAGTCGCCGCTGTCGGTGGGGCAGTTCGCGGGAAAGTGGTGCTCCTACAGCGCACCGCCCGATCTTCCCTACGACCAGAGGGAAGAAGACGGCGGTTCGCTCGTGTTCGATTCCGATCCGCTGAACGAGCCCGTCGAGATACTCGGCGCGCCGGTGCTGGAGCTGGACTGCGCCGTCGACCGTCCGGTCGCGATGGTGGCGGCGCGGCTTTCCGACGTCGCCGAGGACGGCAAGGCGACAAGGGTCACCTACGGGCTGCTCAACCTCACCCACCGGGATGGTCACGAGGAGCCGAAGGTGCTGGAGCCGGGACAGCGCTATCGGGTCCGGATCGCGCTCAACGGGGTGGCGCAAGCGTTTCCACCAGGACATCGCATCCGGGTTTCACTGTCCACTTCGTACTGGCCGCTGGCGTGGCCTTCGCCGCAACCGGTGCGGTTGAGCGTGCTGACCGGATCGAGCACACTGAGCCTGCCGCTGCGTGGTCGGGCGGAGTCCGATGAGGTCAGCGTCCGCCCGTTCGACGAACCCGAGGCCGCCGCCCCGCTCGCCACCACGCGGATCAGGGAAGGGGAGCAGCGCTGGCAGGTGTCCCGCGACCTCATCGATTACCGCTCGGAACTGCACGTCGTCAAGGATTCCGGTGGCGTCCGCTTCGACGACATCGACTGGGACGTGGACAGCAGGGTCGAGGAGCGCTACAGCCACCAGGGCGACGACTACGGCTCAGTGCG
Organism: Saccharomonospora sp. NPDC006951; assembly: GCA_040635515.1. Classification (GTDB taxonomy): domain Bacteria; phylum Actinomycetota; class Actinomycetes; order Mycobacteriales; family Pseudonocardiaceae; genus Prauserella_A. The sequence continues at coordinate 471,535 of JBEYHY010000002.1, forward strand.
CGGTGAGGTGGTCGCCACGATGGCGTTCGCGAGGCGGGACTGGTCGGTGTCCACGGTGACCCGCACCGTGCTGACCTCGGACGCGACGGACTTCCACCTGCACGCCCAGCTCGACGCCTACGAGGGCGACGAACGCGTGCGCTCGCTCAACTGGGATCGAACGATTCCCCGTGATCTGGCGTGACCGGCCGTGCTCAGTCGTTCAGCACATACGCGCTGAGCACGGCCGCGACGATCAGCAGTATCGCCATCGTGCCGCAGCCGAACAGCGCCGCGAAACTGTAGGGGCGGCGTTCCCAGAACCGGATCGTGCCGGGATGCTGGTCACTGAACTGCTTGGCGGTCAGCATGGCGGGGTAGGCCGTGACGGGAACGCCGAGCCGCACGATGAGGTCCTCGAACTCGGCTCTGTCGAACTCGTTGTCCCGCAATCGCAGCAGCAGGCCGCCTGCCGGATCGAGCAGGAACACGTTCGCCGAAGGCGGCGAGCCCGCCCTCGGCGGCAAGAGGGTGACCCTGACGGCCTTGGCGATGTTGACGCGCGAATGCCTCCTGCCCTTGCCGAGACCGACCTTGCCGAACTCCGTGTGCGTCAGCACCACCCTGAGCCGGTGGTTGTAGATCGCCAGCGGAACGAAGATCGCCGCCCACACCACCACGGCGCCAACCGTCACGGGCAGGCTGCCTCCGACGGCGGGAGGCACGATCAGCACCGCGCCGGTCAGCAGCGCCGCCAGCGGCACGATGACCCGGCGGTTCTTCGCCGCCGCGCGCAGTTCGAGAATCGGCGGATGGGACGGAGAGGACATACCGGAACCTTAGTATCGCGGCTCAGCGCGCGGTGGCGTGCTCGCGCTCGCGGAACTGCCTGCCGAGGTGGTGTTGCAGCCGGGCGTGCCGGAACTGATAGACCGCGCCGGTCTGCCGCAGCACTCCCCGCCGGTAGGCGTCGTCGAGGAATTCGGGCAGCGCCCACGGAAGGCTTCCCCGCAGCGGCAGGCGCAGCCTCGCGAAGATGAGCCACTGTCCCCACGCGGTGAACGCGAAGGCATAGCCGAGACCACCGGTGATTCCGCCGACGATGCCGAACAGCAGGCCGTCCTCAAGCGGATTCCAGTTGAGCGGTCCCAGCATGTCCCCGAGACCGGACACGACGAGCCGTCCTCCGAAGGCGATCACGATCGCGAAGGTCACGGCGAGCACCGCGATGAGACGGAACACGGTGGTGCGGTTGGCTTTCAGCAGATCGAGCGGTCCCGTCGCCGAGGCCAGATCCACCGGCGATCCCAGCGCGGCGGCGAGGCTGAGCACGATTCCCGCCGCCAGGCCGAAGACGAGCGCGATGACGATCACGTTGACGAGCGCGGCCTGCACCACGATGCCGACATCGGGATGAAAGCCCCAGGTCAGCCCACGCAGAATGGTGATGGCGGGGCCGAGCCCCAGTCCCACGACCGCTCCGCCGACCAACCCTCCCGCGAACCTCGCGGCGAGTGCTCGTGTCCTGCTCGGCCCTCGGCCCCCTCTGCCCGGTAACCGGATCCGCATGCGTAACGGCTCGAAGGTCCTGCCGCCCACCACGATCATGATCCCGTAGACCAGCCCGAACGCCAGTCCCGCGGTCGGCCCGATGATCAGCCCTTCGAGCACCGCGAGTTCGAACGCCGGTGGCCCGATGATCAGTGAGTTCACCGGCAGGAAGAGAAACCAGTCCAGCACCGCCGTCGCCAGCGCGCACGCGATCACCACGAGCAGGATGCGTGAGGACCGGCGGAGTGAGTCGCCGAGCCGCCACCATTCGAGGTCGCCGATGCCGCGCCGGTCGAGATGGTCGGCAAGGAAACCGAGCCAGTGCACGGCTTTGTCGGGATCCCAGTTGCGCCTGCCGCCGGGGGTCGCGTCGCGGTAGACGGCGGGCACGAAGCTGCCGAGCAGATGGTCCTCGATGGCCTCAGGGCTGGGAAATCTGGCGCTGTCGAGCAGAACGGAGGGATCGCGGTCCCTGTTGTCGCTGTAGACGGTGCGGGCGAGCGTGACCATCAGCGGCGTGGTCAGCACGGTGGCGAGGTTTTCGGCCGTGGGATCACGGTCCTCCGCGCGCAGGGCGGCGAGTACGCCGTCCCACCGGGTCGCGGTCTCGCCGTCGCCGGAGCGGCGAGCGGTGCGGGGAAGGTAGCCCGCGAGATCGTCGGGGGTCAGGTCGGTGACGACGAGTACCGCGGCTGAGGTGAGGACGTCGACGGCGGCGACGGTGCGTTCGTACTCGGGTGCCCTGCTGGTCAACAGCAACGGCATCGACGTGTCGTTGAGCGCTTCCATGGCAGGCCGGTGGAGACCGTGGGCGAGTTCGTCGAAGCCGTCGAGCACCGGCAGCACCCACCCCGATTCGACCAGCAGCGACGCCAGCGTCGATCCGCCGGGTCCCGTGGCCGAGAGCCCCGGGTTGTCCCGCAGCAGCCGTTCCACCAGCCAGGCGCGAAGCGAGGTCGTCGTGGGATCCCACGAACCGACGCTGAAGATCACCGGTACCTGTTCGCCGTGCGTCCGCGTGTGCAGGTGGTCCAGTACGAACCGCAACGCCAGCACCGTCTTGCCCGAGCCGCCCCTTCCCAGCAGCACCAACCGCCCGGAGGGAAGATCCGCGTAGGTACTGGCGAGATCGTCGAGCCCGCCGGTGAGCGCGAGCGGTTCCGCGACGGCGTGCGCGGGAAGCCGCCGGATGTTCTCGGGGTGGTCGACGATGCCGGCCGGTGCCGTCCGCCAGCGCACCGGCAGTGGAAGCGGATCGTTGACGCGGCGCTGTTCTTCCTCGCGGCGCAGCCGGGTCGCCATCACCATCGCGAGATGGTCGGCGGCTTCCGACACCGGGTCGCCCGCCCGCGAGGGCCGGGGTGAGGGTGTTCGCGGCGAAGGGATCCGGGGTGGTTCGTCCGTCACCTTCGGCTCGGGGTGAGCTTCGCGGACGGCGACGGGCTCCGTGCCGTCGGCGGCGGCGAGCAGGACCCTGCGTTGCTCGTGACTGACGTCGAGCGCGTCGGCGAGCGAGGTCACCGTTCCCATCCGGGGATCGGTGGGGCTGCCCGTCTCCAGTCTTCGGATGGTTCTGACCGCGACGCCCGACTTCTCCGCGAGCTGTTCCTGCGTCATACCCGCCTGCCGCCGGAGCTCGCGCAGCAGGCCACCGAACCGGCTCATGCCCCCAGTGCCCCTTTCCCAGTGAGAGCACGACTCTAGCGTGCCGACCGGCCATGAAAGGCCGGTCTACGGCCTGGTTCCGTGACCAGGGACAACGGCAGGATCACCGGCAACACCAGCGTCGAAGGGGATCACGCGATGACACTCCGCTCAACGGTGCCGATGGCGCAGCGTTCGGCGATCGTGGCCGTGCTGGCCGCGTTCGCGTTCACGCCGACGGCCGCGGCGGCCGACCCCGGCACGGCTCTGCCCGAGCTGACCGACGGTCACGGGCTCACGATCGTCGACCAGCCGGAGTGGGTGGCCGACAGCGACCGGACGTTCGTCTTCTCCGTCGCGACCGACGAGGTGCCGACGCCGAGCCTGCAACCGGGGCAGGATCCCGGTGAGCACGACATCATGATCACGTTGCCGGAGGACTACGACCCCTCGGCCGAATACCCGGTGCTGTACTCGCTGCACGGCAACGGGGACAGGGCCGACTCGGCGGCCAACAGGCAGATGGGGGAACGGGCGACGCGGGACGAGCCAGTGATCACCGTGTGGCCCAACGGGGGGAGGAGCTGGTATTCCAACTGGGTCAACCCCGGAGACCAGGGCCCGCAGAACTGGGAGACCTTCCATCTCGACCAGCTCATCCCGTTCATCGACGACAACCTGGCGACGGACGCCTCAAGGGAAGGCAGGGCCATCGCGGGGCATTCGATGGGCGGGTTCGGCGCCTTCCACTACGCACAGCACCGGCCCGAGTTGTTCAGCTACGTCGGCAGCTTCTCCGGTGGCCTCGACCTGCTCAGCCCTGAGATGAGGGCCGCGGTGGTCGCCACGACGCTGGATCCGGCCTCCGGCGTGCCGACGACGACCCCGGACGCGATCTTCGGGTCACCGGTCTGGCCGTTCGACGGGGTGTGGAACGCGCAGAGTCCCGCACAGAACGTCGAGCCGCTGCGCGGAATGGGCGTGGCGATGTACGCGGGCAACGGCGGTGACCTCACGGTCAACCCGATCCAGGCCGTCATCGAGAACAGGGCCCGGCAGACGGCTGTGGTCACCTCCGCCAACCTGACCGCGGCCGGGATTCCGCACGACTTCCTCGACTACGGCGACGGCAGCGAGTGGGCGCCCGGCTGCACCGGCAAGCACAGCCAGATCGCGTGCCTGCAGGCCGACCTCGACCACTTCGTCGCGCTGTTCACCGACCGGCGCTGAACCGAGGGGAGAACGAGCGGCGATGGCGACGAAGTTCCGCTACTGGTGCGGTGAGTGCAACCACCGGACGGCGTGGCTGCCCGAGTCCGAGGGCGTCTCGCAGCACGGAAGGCACTACCTGCGGCAGCATCCCGGCATCGAGCCGGGAGGTGGCTTCGAGATCCAGAAGAGCCGCGACGGCGGGGGCGGCTGCCTCGCCGTGATCGTCAGCCTGTTCCTGATCTTGATTTTCGCGGCGACGTGTGAGGGCGAGGCGGGCAGCACGCCGGAACGCCCCACGGTCGCGGAAGTGTTCATCGACGACTGACCACGAACCCGGGGGCGGGAGGAACCGGGTGTGGGAGAAACCGGACGGGGTTTCTCCCACACCCGGATGTCCGGTGGGTCAGCCGACGTCGCGCCTGTCGGCGACGAGGTCGTGTGGATCCACGTCGGCATCGTCGAGCCCGAAGGAGATGATCCTGGTGGGGTGGATGCGGATGATCGCGCCGTCGACTCCGGCGCGTCGCTCGGGCGGATCGACGGCCTCGGCGTATCCCCTGATTTCCAGGCAGCGGACTCGCCATGGGCGGACCGAGCGGACGTCGTCGACGACGAAGGCGACCTTGCCGTTGGCGGCGACGTTGCGGAACTTCTGGCTGCCCGCCATGTCGAATCCGACGATGTCGATGGTCTCGGTGTCGTCGTTGTAGTGGAAGCCGACGGGGCTGTTCTGCAAGGTTCCGTTGCGTTGCACGGTCGCGAGCCGGCCCAGCCGCTGACCGGCGAGGTAGCGCAGTTCCTGGCTGGTGAACCGTGTGCTGGAAGCGGCGGATGTCATGTCGGTCCTTCCCGTTTCGGCGTGTCTCGGTCCACCGTGCTACCTCAAGCGCGCTGGAGGTCAAGGGACGCGGCGAGGTTCGGGGGAAGCGGGGCCGGACTCTACTGTGGACTCTCGCCGGGTTCGATGCCGAGTGTCGCGTAGGCGGCGCCGAGGGCCGCCGGGCGCAGGGTTTCCACCGGCACGTCGGCGAAGAGCACGATGCAGTCGGCGAGACCGCCCAGCGCCGAGACGGCTTTCGCCTGCTCGGCCAGTGGGGCGCCGGGTCCTGCCAGCAAGCGCATGAGCCGCAGCCGCCATGCCGCGATGCGGGTGCCGAGATCGAGCCGGGCGAGGATGGCCACCTCTCGAACCAGCAACGCGGTGACCCTGCGATGCCTGCACGTGACGTCGAAGTAGCGGTCGAGCAGAGCCCGCCGGTCGGTCCGGGCCGCGGCCTCGTCGTCGACGAGTAGCGCTTCGATGTCCTCGATGAGTGGTTGCACGAGCGAGTTGACCAGATCCTCGCGCGAGGCGAAGTGGTAATACAGCGCGGGCTTGGTGAGCCCGAGGCGTTCCGCGATCTCGCGCAGGCTCGTCTGCTGGACGCCTTTCTCGGCGAACAGGTCCAGCGCGGCCGCCTGGATGCGGTCCTTCGTCTCGGTCGATCTCGCCCTTGCCACGCGGCCAGCCTAAACCGTGCCCGTGCTGTTGACGGAGGGCGCGTCGTTCATTTACCTTCCGGTAAGTAAACGCATCGAAGGGTTGGTCATGAACATCCTGATCTCGGGTGCCAGCGTCGCCGGACCGGTACTCGCCTACTGGCTCCGGCGCTACGGCTTCAGCCCCGTCGTGGTCGAGCGCGCTCCGCTGCTGCGCGCTGGCACCGGCGGCCACGCCGTCGACCTGTTCGAACCCGCGGTGCGGATCGCCGAGTACATGGGCATCCACTCCGAGGTGGAGGCCATGCACACCAGAACCTCGGCGCTCACTCTCGAACGCCCCGGCCGAGGGCCGGTCCACGTCGACTTCTCCCGGTTCGCCACGCACGACTCCGGCGACGACCACATCGAGATCATCCGAGGTGAACTGGCCCGCATCCTGCACGAGGCGACGCGCGACGACGTCGAATACCTCTTCGGCGACACCATCACCGGCATCGCGGAGGACTCAGGCGGCGTCGACGTGACCTTCGCCCGCAACAAGCCGAGGCGCTTCGATCTCGTCGTCGGCGCCGACGGTCTGCACTCGGGTGTCAGGGGGCTCGTGTTCGGGCCGGAGTCCGGCTATCGCAACTTCCTCGGCGGCTACCTGAGCGCCTTCACCGTGCCCGGTCACGGGATGCCGGAAGGCAGGATGTCGGTGTATCACGCGGTCGACAAGCTCGTCGCGACGTATCCGGTGTGGCAGACCGGGGAGGCGAGGGCGGTGTTCCTCTTCCGGCGGCGGGAGGAGCTGGCCTACGACCACCGCGACACGGCGCGCCAAGTGGAGCTGCTGCGCGAGGTGTTCGCGGGGGAGGGCAGCCAGGTGCCGCGCCTGCTTGCCGAGGCGGCCGGTGCGGACGACTTCTACCTCGATTCGATCAGCCAGATTCTGATGGACACGTGGTCGAAAGGCAGGGTCACGCTCGTCGGCGACGCGGGCTACTCGCCGGGACCCGCCGTCGGCGGTGGCACCACCGTCGCCATGGTCGGGGCCTACCTGCTCGCCGCGAACCTCGCGAAGGCGCGCGGCGACCACACCGTCGCGTTTGCCCGCTACGAGAAGGACATGAGCGACTACGTTGCCACGACGCGGACCGTGGGGCCGAAGGTGATGAAGACGATCGTCCCGCGCTCCCGGTTCGAGGCCGCGCTGACGGCCACCGTGCTGCGCTGGCTGCCCCGCGTCCCGAAACCCTTGCTGCGCATGGCGCTCAACTCGCCGAACCGGCCGAGCCGAAGCCTGGCAGGGATCCGGATCTCGCCGCCGGAGCCCGTGCCGGGATGACCGGAGGCGGGCGGCGGTTCAGACGCTGCGCAGCACGGAGACGACGGTGCCGAGCACCACGGCCTCGTCTCCGTCGATGACGTCGTAGGCCGCGTTGCGCGGTTCGAGCAGGACGTGGCCGTTCCTGCGGCGGAACACCTTGACCGTCGCCTCGCCGTCGATCATCGCCGCGACGATCTGTCCCGAGTGCGCTTCGGACTGCTGCCGCACCACCACGATGTCCCCGTCACAGATCGCGGCGTCGATCATCGAATCGCCCCGCACCCGCAGCCCGAAGACGGTGCCTCGGCCGGTGAGCTCGCGCGGCAGTGTCAGCAGGTCGTCAAGGTGCTCGTCGGCGGTGATGGGACTGCCGGCCGCGATGTCGCCGACGACGGGAACCGGAACCGAATCCTCGGAGGGGCGCGACGAGGGCTCCCTCAGGAAGTCCCTGACGTCGATCGGCCGGGACACCGTGGGGCTTCGCCGCAGGAACCCCTTCTCCTCAAGACTCGCGAGGTGCTTCGACACCGAGGACGACGAGCGCAGGCCGACCGCGTCGCCGATCTCGCGGCTGCTCGGCGCGTACCCGTACCGGACCACCCAGTCCCTGATGGTCACCAGTATCCGCTGCTGGCGCGGCGGAAGGGACGAGGTGTCGAGGTGCTCGAAAGGGTCGAGATCGTCGTAGCTCACCAGGCGAATGGTAAAGGTAGCCCGTGGCGCGGCGGTGACCGACATGGCGCGGGTCCACGTCCGTCTACATTGGTCACGTGGGGTCCGCGTCGATCCGAACACGTGCTTCCGGCGACAGCAACCGCCCGCCGTTAAGCTCTTCGGGGACACCGTCCCCGAAGAACGGCCCTTCGGCACAGCGCGCAGGGCGGAAGTGAGCTGATGCGCCCCTTCACGATCGCCGTCTCCGCCGCCGAGCTCGACGACCTGCGCGACCGGTTGCGCCGCACTCGCTTCCGGACCGAGTTCGCGGACGAGGACTGGGCGGACGGAACACCGCAACCGTGGTTGCGGGAGTTGGTCCGGTACTGGCTGCGAGACTACGACTGGCGGCGAACCGAACGCGCGCTGAATGCCTTGCCCCAGGTGGCCGGTGAGTTCGCCGGACTGGGGGTGCACGCCTTCCACGTCCGGTCGCCGCACGAGACAGCCACGCCGCTGCTGTTGTGTCATGGCTGGCCGGGTTCGGTGGTGGAATTCCTCGACTGCCTTCCCCTGCTCACCGATCCCACCGCCCATGGCGGGCGGGCGGAGGACGCCTTCCACGTCGTACTGCCTTCCATGCCGGGGTTCGGATTGTCCGGTCCGACGACGAGGGCTGGGGCCGACGTTCCCGCGATCGCCGCGGCGTATGCCGAACTCTCCGAGCGGCTCGGCTATCGGCAAGTGCTCGCCCAAGGAGGGGACTGGGGAGCGTTCGTCGTCAGGCAACTCGGGCTCGCGCACCCCGGCCGGTTGCTCGGAGCGCACATCAATTTCCCGTGGGCGGTGCCTCCCCCCCCGGACTCGCCGACCCGTTGGCCGAGGCCACGGCGGAGGAACGCGACGAACTGGAGCGCAACGAGCGGGTCTTCGGCGCCGACAACGGTTACTACCTGGTGCAGGCGACCCGTCCGCACAGCATCGGGCCCGCGCTGGAGGACTCCCCGGCCGGACTCGCGGCGTGGTTGCTGGAGAAGTTCCACACCTGGGCCGACACCCGCGAGGGGCTGCCCTTCAGCCTCGACAGGTTGCTGGACAACACGATGTTGTACTGGCTGACCGGCACCGCGACGTCCGCGGCCAGGCTGTACGCGGAATCGGCGTGGTACGGCTCCGACCCCGCCGTGTGGGGCACGCGAGTCGAGGTACCCACCGGTGTCGCCGTCTACCCGGCGGAGAAAACCCGTTCGCCCCGCGCGTGGAGCGAACGCCAGTGGAACGTGGTGCGGTGGGCCGAGCAGCCACGCGGCGGACATTTCGCGGCTTTCGAGCAACCCGGGCTGTTCACCCGTGACCTGAGGGCATTCGCGGCGGTACTGCGCCGCTGACGAGCGGGTTCGCGGGCCAAGAGAGCGGGCGGTTCGCACCACAATGGACGGTGAGGGGAACTGAAAAAGGTTCCGCGCTCGACCAGCCTGGGGGTCACCGGGAGCACGGAACCACAATGGACGATACACGCCGGGCCTGGTTTGTCGAGCCGCCGTTACCAAGTTGCCCCTGAATGATGACATCAAGGTATATCTGATGCTCTCGGTAGTCATCGGGCGACGAGCTGTCGTCAGTAATCACCCCATGGGCTGGCAGAGATTTGACGCCCGTCTTACGTCCCGACGTGTTCGGCGAGTGGCTCCCGGTGTCCACAATGGACGAATTGCCGGTTCGGGCGGGTGGAGCGCGGTCAGTCCGGGGCCGGGATGTCGATGCGGCCCCGTTTGCTGCCGGTGTCGTCCGGAGCGGGGCCGTAATGCGTCGGTCGCGCTCGTCCGGCCCGGTGAATGTCGACGTGTCGGTCGTCACGTGTGCTGACCTGCGAAAACAAGAAGTAGTACCTGCCTGTGAGGGGTGTGGAGCTGGAGGGTAAGCTGTCTTTCATCAACTTCGCGAGAGGTTGAGGCCGGGCTGTGGCGCAGTTTGGTAGCGCACTTGACTGGGGGTCAAGGGGTCGCAGGTTCAAATCCTGTCAGCCCGACGGTCGTGAAAGAGCCCCTACCAGCGAAAATCGCTGGTAGGGGCTCTTTGCTATTCAGGTTGCGTGTTGCGCTGAGTGACAAACTGAGTGACTACGCTGCACGGTTCCTCCGGTCGAAGATGTCATCCATCGCCGTAGCGGCCTCCACGATGACCGGCCGAATCTGGTGTCGGTAGACCTGCTCGGTGACGGCCGTCCCGCTGTGGCCGCATAGTCGCGCGATGTCCTCCAGCGGCACGCGAGCGTCCGAGAGCAGAGACACGAAGCTGTGCCGCATCTCCCGGGGCGTCCAGTCTTCCGGCGGTAGCCCTGCTGCTTTGACGACCTTGCGGAAGGCTCGCCGGACGTTGTGCGCGTCGAGTTCGGTCCCGACCGCTGAGGCGAACACCAGGCCGTTTTCCTGCCATCGTTTGCCGAGGGCACGCTTCCGCTCGGCCTGCCGGATGCGGTGGAGCCGTACCGCGACGACACATCGGATCGGCATGGCCAGCGTTCGCCGCGACCGTTTCGTCTTGGTGTCGCCTCCGACTCGAACTGAACGCCACACTGATTGACCGGGGGGATCGGTGGCGAAGTGCCCGGATTCCCGTTCGGGCTCCCTGCCGTGGACGAGAGGGCGCAGCAGCGGGACCAGGGAGGCAGGGAACGACACGGTGCGCCGCTTACCGGTCTTGGGTAGTCCCTCGTGTTGCACGCCGTTGACCTCACGTCGCCCGCTCGGCTGAAGTCGAAAGAGGTCATGGTCGCCGGTGCCACCTCAGGCATCGGCCGGGCCGTATCGCCGCGCGTCGCCGCGGAGGGAGCCACTGTCGCGCGTGCGGCTGACGCTGGTACCCGCACATCCACACGGGTTGAAACCCAAGGACGCTGGGACCACTTTTCTTCGTGCGACTGATTCCTTGGCTTCAAGGACACGCCGCTGTGCCTCCGCGCGATTACGACCCGGCGAGTACGAGCGTCGACGAGCCGCGAACACCGGGCAGTTTCCGGGTGGATGGTGGGCGGGCTTTCCGGTCGGGGGCACGGAAAGCCCGCCCACCGGTCTCACCCCGAGGTCCGCTCTTCGTACTCCTTCGCGAGACCCAGCAGCAGGCCCCTGGCGAGGGTGTCCTTCGTCGCCAGCATGACCCGCTCGATGCTTTGCAGGCCCGGCAGTTTCGACACGACCTGTTGGAGCGCTTCGTGATCCGGCGCCTCGAACAGCATGTAGAACTGCTTCGTGTCGATCGTTCCGCAGCCGCCGAGCCACCGCACCGATCCGGTGGGTTCGTCCTGGATCGAATCCGCCACCAGCCGGGCCAGCGGTTGCAAGTGATCCTCGGTGACATTCCCGTCCGGATCCAGCTTCTGCCGCACCATGAACTTCATCATCGGCGCACCTCCGGGAAGTCCTCGGCACCATCGGTGCCGAGATCCTTGAGCTTGAACTTCTGGATCTTGCCTGTCTCGGTCTTCGGCAACTCGGCCATGACGCGGATGTACCGGGGCACCGCGAACCGGGGCAGGTTTTCCTTGCAGTTGGCCACGATCTCGGCCGCGGACAACTCGTATCCCTGCCGCAACGCGACCGCGACCGCGATTTCGTCCTCGCCGTACTGCGACGGCAAAGGATAGGCCGCGGCCTCGGCCACCTCGTCGATGGCGTTGACGACGTTTTCCACCGTCTGCGCGGACACGTTCTCCCCGCGCCGCCGGATCATGTCCTTCACCCGGTCGGCGAACCACAGGTAGCCGTCGTCGTCGAAGTACCCGGCATCACCCGTGTGCAGCCCGAAGTTGCGCATCACATTCAGCGACATCTCCGGCTGGTTCCAGTACCCGGAGAACGTCGACCACGGTTCGTCGCAGGACACCACGATCTCGCCGGTCACCCCGGCAGGGACAGGACGATCGTGCTCGTCCACGATTTTCACGTGGTAGGGCGGATACGGTTTCCCGCACGCCGCTTTGGGACCGTCGAGGTTCAGCACCGAGATGTTGCCCTCGGTGCTGGCGTAGCCCTGGAACACCTCGATGCCGAACCGATCGCGGAACGGATCCGCGATCGAAGGGGGACACGGCACCAGCAACCCGCGAGTGATCGAGTGGTCCTTGTCGCGAGGCGACGGTTCCTGCGCGAGCAGGAAATGCCCCACCGAGATGATGCCGTGCATGACCGTGGCGCCGAACGACCTGGCCTGGTCGAAGTAGTCCTTGCCGCTGAACCGGCGCACGAATCCCAGCCGTGCGCCCGAAAGCAGGCACGCGCCGAGGTTCATGTACCGGCCGCCACCGTGGAACATCGGCAGGATGCCGATCAGCGTGTCCTCGCTCGTGAGTCCGAACGCGCCCGCGCTGCGCTGACTGATGCGGTAAGCGTGGTGGTGCGGCAGCAACGCGCCTTTGGGTAACCCCGTGGTCCCCGACGTGTACATAATGGACGCCGAAAGGTCCGCCCGCACACCTGGATCGGTGGGCAGGACGACGTTGTCGTCGGCGAGCATCTCGTCCAGGGTCGGGCCACCGCCCTCCGGGGCGGGCCCGCCGTCGGGGCCAGCCTCGATGATGATGGGACGGGCCCGTTCGGGCAAGGCGGCCTCCACGGCCTCGCGGTGGCCCGGCGACACGATGATCGCTTTCGGATCGGCGTCGGCGAATACATGCTTGAGGCTGGCGCCGACGAGCGCCGGGTTCACCGGCACCTCGACAGCGCCGAGCTTGGACAATGCCGTGCCCAGATACACGATGCGCAGGTCGTTGGCGACGAGAGTGGCGACGCGGTCACCGATCCCGATGCCGTGCGCGCGCAGGCCGGTGGCGATCGCGCTTGCCCGCTGGTCGAGCTGCCCGTAGGTCACCGAGACGCCGTTGTCCTGGACGATGCACTCCCGGTCCGGAGCCGATTCGGCCCAGCGCTCCACCACGATGCTGAACACCCGGTCGAGCATGTCGAGCTCGAACGGCAGCCTGATGTCGAGAGTCGAAGGGGGAGTCCAGGTCATGGAGTCCCCTGCGGGGGAGCGACGATGGGCCGCCGGTCTTCGACGTGCAGGCACGAGCGGCACTTCACGACCTCAAGCCAGCCACGATAATCCACGAGCCGGTACCGGTACATGGTGTCGGCGGAGCAGCGAGGGCAGGACTGGTCGACGGGGTTGACCGGTTCGTCGATGGTCAGTTCTGTCGGTTGGGGAAATTCCACGGTGAGTTCTCCTCGTCCGGCGAAATGTCATCGACCCACAGCGTGGGCCGGGGAGCTGTAGATGCCGTCGCGTACGTCCTTGCGCACGGCCTCGTCGTCACGTTCGGCCGCGGGGCCGTAGCCGCCGGCGCCGGGCAGGCGCAGCACGACGACGTCGCCGGGCATGACCGGTTTGCCCGCGCCCTTGCTGTTGCGGAACTCGACGCCGGGGGAGTTCTCCTCGGTATACGAGGCGGGTGTGCCGTCCTCGGTGTTGGCGAAGCCCGCGACGACCTCCGCGGCGGGCAGTTTCTCCCCGCGAGCCCAGGCGTCGAGCCCGCCCCGGTAGACGACGATCGAGGCACGGGCGCCGTCGCCACCGCCGAGCACGCCCTGGGTCGGGAACCGGCACTGGTCGAGCTGATACGTCATGTGTACCGGAACCTGCGGTGTCACGATCATTTCCGTGGACGGCCCGCCGCGATGCTTGCCGACTCCGGCGGTGTCGGCGACGAATTCCCGGCTGAGGACCAGTATCGGGAACGCTTCCTCGTCCAGTTCGATAGACGGTTCGAGGCAGTTGCCGCCCTCGACGAGCGTCATGCTGCACCCGTCGTCGACGGCGGTACCGCCGAACGGTCCGCACAACGCCCTGATGGTGATGAACGGGTTGTACGTGCCTGCGCGGTCGTCGACACCGACGAAGCCGAGGACGCCGACGTCGTCGTAGTTCTCCGCGACGGCCAGTTCGGGGCTCGCCTGCGACAACGCGAGCTTGACCAGGTTCAGTGCCTTCGTGAGGAACATGGTGTGACCGGCGTTGGTCGACATCGGCGGCAGCGCGCTCAGACATGAACCCGGCGGGGCGACGACGTGGATCGGCCGGTAGGCCCCCGCGTTGAGGTCCATCGCCGTGGTGTCCAAAATGTTCACCACGCCAAGGTGCGCGGCGGCGACGGTGTCCGACCACTGGGAGGCGTAGCCGCCCCACTCCTCGCGGCACGAGCCCGAATAGTCGACCTCGATGTTGTCGCCGTGCTTGCGTACCGTGCATCGCACGAGCATCGGCTCGCCGTCCATGTTGTTGTCCAGGTAGTCCTGGGACTCGTAGACGCCGTCGGGAACCTCAAGCAGCGAGCTGCGCACCGTTCGCTCCGAGAAGTCCAATGTGTACTGCGCGGCGGCGCGGTAGAGGTCGGCACCGTAGCGCGTCGCGTAGCGCAGCACCATGTCGCAACCGATCTGCAACGCCGACTTGATCACCTGGAGGTCGTTGATGGTGATGTCGGGAATCCGGGTCTGCTCGGTGAACAGCTCCAGATTCTCCGGAACCAGTTCGCCCCGGTCGTAGAGCTTGCGCGGCGTAAGCTTGATGCCTTCGGCGTACATGTCCCGCTGCAACCCGGCGCCGAGGCCGGCGGGGACGGGGCCGCCGATGTCCAGCCAGTGCGTGATGGCGACGGCGAAGCCGAGCAGATCGTCACCATCGAAGATCGGCATCAACGTGCCGACGTCGTTGACGTGGCTACCACCCCGGTAGGGGTCGTTGTAGATGAGCACGTCGCCCGGCTGGAAACGCTCCACGCCCCAGTGCTCGATCGCCATGCGAGCGTAGAACTGGTTGATGACGTAGTGCGCGGGCGCCGCGCTGGCCATCGCCAGCGCGTCGAAGTCGAGGTCCCGCTCGGCGTCCCTCGGCGCGAGCAGCCCGATCCCGAAGTCGTTGACCTCGCTGAGCAACGGGCTCAGCGCCGCCGTGTTGACCTTCAGCTGCATCTGAAGCGCGACGTGCCTCAGCGCGTGGCGCAGCACCTCGGCTGTCGTGAGGTCGATGCCGTATCGCGACTGGACCTCGTCCGCGCTCAACGCCAGAGTATCGCGACGTGTCTGCGTGTCCGTCATGCTCGGGTCTCCTTGCTGTCCACAATGATGTCGCCGACGTCGTTGACCCTGGCGGTGTCGCCGGGCACGAGGACTCCGGTGTAGCTCGGCGCCTCGATCACGGCCGGGCCGTCGACGCTCTGACCTGGTGCCAGCTCGGTCGCCAGGTACACAGGGCTGTCCGGGTGGGCCACTCCGCCCGTGACGATCGTGCGGCGCGAGCGTGGTTCGGCGGGGGCGGTCTCGGGAAGCGGCGCGGGACGAACGGCGCGTTCGCCGTCGACCACCACCCTGACCCGCAGCGACGAGATCTGCACCGGCGCGGGCAGCGTGTATCCGAACTGCTTGCGGTGGGCGTCGGCGAACGCCTCGGTGAAGTGCTCGAACACGTCCTCGGTCCGGCTGGCGTCGACCAGTGCGGGCAGCTCCCACCGCTGGCCCGCGTACATGCCGTCGACGTAGAACTCCACGTGCGTCTCGGCGTCGTCGCCGAACTGCTTGCGCAGCCGTACCGCGGACTCCCGCATCCTGGCGAAGGACTCGGTCATGAGCTCGGGCGTGGCGATCTTCATGATCGGCATCACCTCTTGCTCGAAGCCCGCTCCCTCCAGCAGTCCGAACGCCGAGAAGACACCGGCGAGCGCGGGGAAGACGACGGTCGGGATCTCCAGGATGCGGGCCACCTGCGTCGCGGCGAACGGGCCTGCCGCGCCGTAGGCCAGCAGACCGAATTCACGCGGGTCCACGCCTCGGTAGACGGTGAGCTGCCGGACGGCCTCGGCCATGGAGTTGATGGCGACCGCGGCGATGGCGTTGGCCGCCTCCGTCGCATCCATACCGATGGTCGCGCCGAGCTCCTGCAACGCCTGCTGAGCGGCCGGCAGGTCGGGCATGATCTCCCCGCCGAGCGGAGTGTCGGGTGCCAGCCAGCCAAGGACGAGCAGCGCGTCGGTGACCGTGGGAAGCGTGCCTCCCTTGCCGTAACACACGGGCCCGGGATTGCTGCCCGCGCTTTCGGGGCCCACGTCGATCCCGCCCGCGGAGTTGACCGACGCGATACTGCCGCCGCCGGCGCCGATGCTGTGGATTTCGAGCACGGGCATGCTGACGAGCACGTCGTGCTCCAGCTCCAGCTCGCGTTTGGTGGACGCGTGGCCGTCCGTGATCACCGCGACGTCGGTGCTCGTGCCGCCCATGTCGAATCCGACGAGGTGGGGCAGTTCGAGCAGCCGGGAATAGGTCTGCACGCCGAGCACGCCGCCGACGGGCCCGCTGTTCAGTGTGGTGACCGGCGTTGCGCTGGCCTCAGCGGGCGCGCACAGGCCGCCGTCGTTGGTCATGAACGACAGCGGAGCCTTGTAGCCCGCGCCGAGGAGGCGCTGTTCCACGGAGGAGGTGTAGGTGGTCATCAGCGGCTGTGCGTATGCGTTGAGCACGGTCGTCGAGGTGCGGTTGTACTCGCGGGGGAACGGCGCGACCTCCGACGAGATGCTCACTCGCACGTCGGGGAAGTGTTTGCGGATCAACGCGGCGGCCCGCAACTCGTGGGCCGGGTGCTTGTAGGCGTGGGTGAAGCAGACGGCGATGGCGGCGCAGCCCTCGTCGCGAAGCTGCTCGACCTCGTGCAACAGCTGCTTTTCGTCGAGCGGGACGAGCACGCTGCCGTCGGCCAGGATGCGTTCCCGCACGTTCCGCCGCAGGTGGCGTTCGACGATCGGCCGGAGTTCGTGCGGACGGCGGTACCTCGGGTCCATGATCGCGTCCGGAGCGCGCCAGCCCCTGCCCATGTCCATCAGGTCGCGGAAACCGGCGCTGGCGATCAGCCCGATCTTCGCGCCACGGCGGGTCAGGATCGCGTTCAGCGCGACCGTGGTGCCGTGCACGATCTGCGCGACGTCCTCATGATCGACGGCGGCCTTGCTCAGTGTGTTGAGCAGTCCCTCGGCGAGATCTCCGTGCGTGGTCAGCGACTTGGTGGCGACCACGATCTGGTTCTCGTCGGCTACGACCAGGTCGGTGAACGTGCCGCCCGTGTCGATTCCGATGCGTAGTGGCATTGCCCCTCTTTCCGTTCGGAGCGTGGCGTGAGCCGGTGCTGGAGAGGAGGGAGGCACCGGCTCCGTGGAGGTCTGAAGCGAGATAGGTTGACTAACTGGTGGGTAAAGTAACAGGAGTCGGTTCCGTAGGCAATGTCACACGGATGGGTGGTCCCATTGTGGGAGTCGCCAGATCTCCCCAGGTGAACGGCAGGTTAGTGGCGCGTCGGAACCACGTAAGAGCGATCGGAGATCGTCTGGTCGAGGCTCGTCGGACACGACCGGCAGGCTGCCTTCGCGGTAAAGCTCGCTGGCGCCGCGCGGTTCGGGGCGGCTGGAAGGCGACGCGAACGCGCTACGCCGGTTCCGGTTTGATGAATCCGGACAACAACAGGATGAGCTGGTCGAACAAAGCGTAGACGCTGATCCGTCCGTTGGGGCGATACCAGCGAGCTATCGACAGCGTCATGCCGTTGACCAGGTTCACCATCGTCATGACGTCGACGTCGGAGCGGATGACGCCGTCTTTGACGCACTGCTCGACCAATCCGGCCGCCGCGCGGTTCACGTCGCGCGCCCACGACTGGTAGTTGCGCAGTGCTTGCGGCGAGAGCTGGTGCTGGTCGGAGATCAGTACCGCGTAGTAGGTCTGGTAGCGCACCGCGGAATTGACCTGAACTTGCAGGTAACGCAGCAGCTTTTCGCGTGAATCGAGGTCGCTGTCCACGATCTCCTCGATACTGTGGCGCAGCGGGTAGATGACCTGCTCGACGATCGTCTCCAGCAGCCAGCGTTTGGAGCTGACGTATTGATAGACGGTCGGTTTGCTGACTCCCGCCTCCGCCGCGATGTCGGTGATGGTGGCTTCGACGAAGCCTTTGCGTTCGAACACGCGGGCCGCCGCGTCGACGACTTCCTGCACGCTTGTGGCGCGCTGAGGTGGCATGGTGTCGTCCTCCTTTCTGGATAGCCTAACCGGTTGGTCATGCCGTGGGACGACCTTTTGATTGGACCAGAAGGGGTTTTTGAAGCTTTGTTGCCCCCACGGTCAACCAACCGGAGCTGGGAGACTCGGCGCGCGGCTACGGCTGCCGCGACACCGGTCCATGTCGAATCCGTTTCCCGTTGACCCGTCAGGCGACGATCCCGGTCGCGGCTGACAGGATGCGAACGGGGAATCGCGCTCGCCACGTCACGCGGCGCGCCGGTTCCGGTCACGATGTCGGCGGCAGGACGGGAAGTCAGCGATGAACGCGGTTCCGGACTTCCGCATACTCGGCCCTGTCGAGGTGCGGTACGAGGGAAAACCGTTGCCTATCACCGCTCCGATGCAACGTGCCGTGCTGGCGAGCCTGCTGACAAGGGATCTCGCCGTCGTTCCCGTCACGGCGCTGGTTGGCGATCTGTGGGGCGCTTCGCCCCCCGCCTCCGCCGTCGCCACCGTGCGCAACTACATCCGCAGGCTGCGGGCGCTGCTCCCCGAGGGCACGATCGAGAGCACTCATGCGGGCTACCGGCTGCTGGCGCGGCCCGAGCAGATCGACGCCTTCCGGCTCACCGCCCTCGGTGAGCGGGCGCGCGCGCTCAAGGACACCACGCCGGACGAGGCCGTCGCGACACTGACCGCCGCCATGGAAACCTGGCGGGGTGCGCCGCTGCAAGGCATCGGCGACGTCCCGCTGCGCGCGTGGCAGGCCCCCCGCCTCGAAGAGTCGTACCTCGGTGTCGCCGAGGAGTACTACGACCTCCAGTTGCGGGCAGGCGCGGCCGGGCGAGTGCTCGCCGACCTCACCAGATTCCACTCCCAGTACCCGATGCGGGAACGGCTCGCCGGCCAGTTGATGCTGGCGCTGTACCGGACGGGACGTACCGCGGATGCCGCCGCGTGCTTTCGCAGGCTCAGGGCCACCTTCGTCAACCGGCTGGGCGTGGAACCGGGAACCGAGCTCCGCGACCTGCACGGTGCCATCCTCCGCCAGGATCCCGAATTGCTCACCTCGGGAAGGTCGGCGCCGCTCTCCGGAAAATCCCACGCGGCGGAAACACGTTCGGTGCTGCCGCCCGTTCCCCGGGATTTCGTTGGCAGGGCGGAAGTTCTCGACGAGATCGCCGGGCATTTCGACGCGCTGACCGCGTCGCCGGTCACCGCGTTGACATGCGTGGTGCACGGACAGGGCGGGGTCGGCAAGTCGGCCATCGCGTGGAAGGTCGCCGCGGACGTCGCCGACCGGTTTCCAGGAGGAACGCTGTGCGTCGATCTGCACGGCGCGACGCCGGGCGCCCCCGCGTTGTCCACGCGCGACACGCTGGGCCTGCTGATCAAGGAGCTGGGCGGCGCCGAGCTCGAACCACACGACGACCTCGACGACGTCATCCGCTGGTACCGGGCAAGGCTCAGCGGGCGCAGGGTGCTGCTCGTCCTGGACAACGCCGTCAACCTCGGGCAGGTCGCGCCGGTCCTGCCCGACGAACCGGGGTGCGCCGCGATCGTCACCACGCGCTCTCCCGACGGCGGGCCGCAGGGCGTCGTGCGCGTGTACCTGCCTGCCATGTCGGCTGAGGAGTCGGTCGCGTTGCTCGCCAGCACCGCAGGTGCGCGCAAGGTCCGCGCCGAGCCGGAACAAGCGGCCCGGCTGGCGAGTCAGTGCGGCGGCCTGCCCCTCGCGCTGCGCCTTGTCGGCACCAGGGCGGCAACCCAGCCGCACTGGCCACTCGCCGACTGGGTGACCCTGCTCGGCGACGAACGCAGGCGGCTCGACCAGCTCAGCCACGAAGGTCTTGATCTGCGGGCGAGTCTGCTGGTGAGTATCGACAGCCTCAGGGCCACCGGTGAGCCAGGCGACCTGGACGCCACCCGGTTGTTCGACCTGCTCGGTGTGCTGCCCGCTCCAGGCTGCACACCGGAACTGGCCGCGGCACTGACCGGCTGGCCGGTGCGCAGAGCGGAGCGCGCGTTGCGGCAGCTGGCCGGTGCGCACGTGTTGTTCAGCCCGCGTCCTTCCTACTACGTGCTCTACGACCTCGTCGCGTTGCTGGCGAAGGAACAGGACGGTGGCAGGGACGACGAGGAAAGGGCGGCGCTGGTGTCGCGGGCCGTCCGCTGGTATCTCGCCGCCGCGCGGCAGGCCGCCGAGAAGATCTCCGGCGCCAGATCTCCGCACGGCCTCCCGCGACGGCACCCCGTCGACGAGCTGGAGACCGTCCGGTTCGCCGCGGCGGGGGAGGCGACGGCCTGGCTCGACGCCGAAATCGGGCACCTGGTCACGTTGTTCGCGCGGCTGGCCGCGTTGCGGCCCCGGGCCGCGGCCGAACTGGCGATCCCGCTGACCCATGCGCTCGCGTTGTACTTCAACATCACGATGCGCTGGCGGGAACGCGACGCGCTCGCGGAGTGCATTCTGGATCTCGCCGACAGCGACGCCGACGACCGGCTGGAACCCTTCGCGCTGTCCCAGCTCGTCAACATCGAAGGCCAGCGCGGCAATCTCAGCGAAGCCGACAGACTGGCGCGGCGCGCGCACGAGCTGTTCACGGCGCAGGGAAGGGACACCGACCTCGATTTCGCGGGGTTGCTGATGAACTGGTCGAACGTGCTGTTCTTCAGCGACAGGGTCGACGAGGCGACCGCGCTGTGCGGGCAAGCGGCGGAACTGGCCGCCGCCCACGGCTACCGTTATATCGAGGCAGCCGCGCTGAGCAACCTCGCGACGGTGCGGCGGATCTACGGCGACACGGCGGAAGCCTTGTCACTGCTGGAGAAAGCGGCGCACATCCACTCGGACTGCGGAAACCTCTACGGCCAGGCGATGACCTACAACGTGCTGCTCGCCATCCACGGAGAGCGAGGCGATCACCGCGCCGTGATCCGGCATGCCACGACCGCGCTGGCGCTGTGCGACGAGCTCGGAAACGGTTACTGCACAGCCGAATGCCACGCGAGGACGGCCAGGTCGCTGAGCGAACTCGGCAGGGCGGACGAGGCCGAGGACCAGCTCGCCAGAGCCCACGAAGTGATGGCGGGCATCAGCAGCAGGGAACGTTTCCGGCTGGCTTCGCTGCTGGACAACATCGAGTTCCACGAGAGTTGGAAGGACGGCCCTCGGGGCGCCTGAGCCGATGCGGCCTGCCCGGTAGCGGCCCGATAGCGCGCGGATAGCGGCGGCGAGCGAAGCGGAACCACTCCCGGAATCATCGCGGTCCGAGGCGGGTCAGTTGTCTCGGAACGGCGAACAGGAGGCTCTCGTGAGCAAGTGGGGGAAGCATCGCGGCGCACCGATCGGAGTCGGTCTGCTGTGCGCGGCGCTCGCCGCGGTGGGCGCGGGGCCGCCTGCCTCGGCGCAGGAGACGACCGAACAACTCGCGCCGGTGATGGTGACGCTCGACGCGTCGGGGTCGATGGCGCAGGCCATGCCCGAGGGCGGAACCAGAATGGACTCGGCGAAGACCGCGCTGACCGGACTTGTCGACGGGCTCGATGCCGAAGCGCGACTCGGGTTGCAGGTCTACGGAAGCCAGACTGGTGAGAGCCCTGAGGAAAAGGCGGCAGGCTGCGAGGACATCGTCACTGCCCAGCCGGTCGGTCCTGTCGACAAGCAAGCGCTCTCCCAGACGATCGACGGGATAGAACCGTCGGGGTACACGCCGATCGGCGCCGCGTTGCGCGCGGCTGCCGACGAACTGCCCGACGAAGGACCACGAGCCGTCGTGTTGATCTCCGACGGCATCGACACCTGCGCGCCACCCGACCCGTGCGAGGTCGCGGAGGAACTGGACGCCGAAGGCGTCGAACTGTCCGTGCACGCGGTCGGTTTCCAGGTCGACGACGAGGCACGGTCGCAACTCACCTGCCTCGCCGACGCGACCGGAGGCAGCTACACCGACGCCACGGACGCCGGTGAACTGGAGGAACAACTTCCCCAGGTGGTCAACCGCGCCCAGCGCACCTACGAAGCGCAGGGAACACCCATCACCGGAACCGAGGACTTCCCCGGCGCGCCCGCGATCACGGCAGGCCAGTACGTCGACACCATCGACGCGGGGCAGACCAAGTACTACTCGCTGTCCGTGCCGGAGGGCTACACCGCTCATGTCGCGGCGACGGCCATCATCCCCGGTGACGAGAGCGACGCGGGCGTTCCGAGGCTCTACACGCGACTGTTCGACCCCGCGCGGAAGAACTGCGACGAGACCTTCGACATCGCGGCAATGTGGCAGGCGCACCTGACCTCCACGATCTCGTGGAACGCCGAGGAGAACGCTGGTTCGTGCGCGGCGAAGGACGAACTGTACTTTTCGGTCGAACGGGAAGGGCCGGACGACACCAAGTTCTGGACCTATGACATGGAACTGATGGTGACGCTGGAGCCTCCGGTCGACGGCGATGCGGGACCGGCGGCGAACTCGACGTTCGTGCCGTTCGAAGAGCCTTCGGGGCCCGAGCAGGGGGTGACCGGAGGCGGCAGCTTCAACGACGCCGTCGAACTTCCCGGCAGCGGGGTCTACACCGACGAGATGGCGCTCGGCGAGATGGCGACCTACAAGGTCGAACTCGACTGGGGTGAATCGCTCGCCGTGCAGACCAATGTGGACAGCCGGGGAATCGATGACGTGATCACGGTGGACACGTCGTTGCGCAGTTCCTTGCGCAAGCGGACTTCGGAGAGCGCCACGTCCGAACTCACCCTGCACGACGAACAGAACTCGGGTGATCCGGTCGAGATGACCCGTGTGCTCTACAACAACAGGGAGGACGGTTATCCCGCCGTCGCGGGCTGGTACTACATCACGCTGGAGAGCGATCCCGGTGAGAGCAACGAGACCATGCCGGTGCGCCTGTCGGTGAGCAAGGGCGGCGAGGCCGTCGAAGCACCCGACTACGTCAGCGCCGAAGGGCTTCCCGAGGGCCCCGTCACCGAGTCCGGTGGCAAGCAGGGCGCAGGAGCGCAGCGGGACGACGTGGTCAGGACCGCGCGGGTGGAGGAAAAAGGTCTACCCGCATGGGGCTGGATCCTCATCGCCGGCGCGGGAGCGGCCGTGCTGACCGGCGGCGGACTGCTCGCGTTCCGGGGAAGGACGCACCGGTAGCCGTGGCTCGTTGGTGTCCACCGGCGCGGGGCCGGTGGACACCAACGTTCGCGCCGCCGATCCCAGCCGACGAGCCGCAGGGTTTCCGCCGTGCGCTGCGCCTTCGGTGCCTTCGGTCACGGGGCAGGGGCAGCCGTGCCGGGGGATCCGCGTCGTCGGATAGCGTCACGCCGTGCCGTTCACGCTGGTCCATCCCGCCGCCGTGGTTCCGCTCGCGCGCGGGCCGCTGGTGGTGTCGGCTCTCGTCGCGGGCGCGATCGCCCCGGACGCGCTGTATCTCTGGCCGCTGAACCGGCTGGCGCTGGAACTCTCCGGCGACTTCAACGCGACGCTCACTCATTCGTTTCCCGCCGTGCTGTGGGTGGGTCCGTTGCTCACCCTCGCCATGCTGCTGGCCTGGTACGCGGTGCTCCGGCGGCCGTTGCTGAGCCTGGCGCCCCCGTCGTTCGCTGGCAGATTCGCGGCCCCGCCCTCGCCGAGGGCGTGGGTGCCGCCCCGGTTTCTGTTCTGGGTCCTGCTCTCGGCCGCCATCGGCGCGACGACGCATGTCGTCTGGGACGCGGTGACCCACGGCGACCTCACCGTGCTGCGTTCTACCGAGGTCGCCGGTATGCGGGTGAACCGGATCCTGCAATACCTCAGCACGGTGGCGGGTGCCGCGTACCTGGCGTGGTGGGTGCGGCGCTGGTGGCGAAGGACCACGCCCGGCGCCGTGGCCGACGGCCTTTCCGGCGGGGCGCGGCGAGTCGCGTTCGCCGTACTGGCGGTGGCGGCCGTGGCAGGGGCCGTCGTCGACCTGCTCACCGTCGGGCTGCCCGGCCTGGAACTGACCGGCGAGATCGAGTACCCGGTGCGGGCGGTGCTCGCGGGGGCGAGCGCGGGTATCGCCATCGGGCTCGCCGCGTACGTGATCGCCTGGCACGGCGCCGGATTGCTCCGCCGTGCCCGCGCGGGCAAGCCAGGGAGCCGGTAGCCGCCCCGGCTATCTAGGTTCCGGCCAGGCCCGTTCGTCGGCTGTCAGCCACGGTTCAGCCGCGGCGAGGGAAGGGGTAGTCCCCGCGAAGGCGCGGATGTCGTGGTGGAGGTGGGATTGATCGGCGTAGCCGCCCTCGGCCGCCACCCGCGCGGGTGCGTGCCCGTCGACGAGGCGGTGCACGGCGTGATCGAACCGGACCAGCATGGCCGCACGTTTCGGGCTCAGGCCGAACTGGGCGGCGAAGCGTGACCACAGGCGCTGGCGGCTCCAGCCGGTTCTGGCCGCGAGGTCGCCGACCTGGGTCTTGCCACGACTGGCGACGATCTGCCGCCAGGTCCACGCCACCTCGGGGTCGGCCGTTGTTCCGGCGCTTAGCCTTCGTGACAGTTCGGCCTCGATCAGCGCGAAACGCTCGTGCCAGGTCCGCGCGTGATGCAACCGGTCCCGCAGGCGAGGAGCGTCGCGGCCCCACAGATCGTCGAGCGGAATGACGTTGTCGCGCAACTCGGCGAGCGGGAGTCCGAGCACGGAAAGGGCGACCGGCGGGGAAAGCCGGATCTGTACACATTCGACTCCGCTGGCGCGCACCTGGAAGGCACCGAACGCGAGTCCAGCCGCGATGGCGGCCGATCGCATCGAACCGGGGCTTCCATCGGCATCGATGTCGAAGGAGCGGCCTGCGAATTCGAAGGCCACGGTCACGGCTGGATGGGGAATGGCTCGCAGGCTGGCCGGTTCGTCGATGCGAAATCCGGCCATGTCGACCCCCGGCAGCGGGCTCGTTCGCGAGGGCCGCGCGATTTCCCAGCGCGTAGCGGGGCCGGTTGTCCGGCCGGAGGGGCGCACTCCTCGACTGTACGAGCGGGGCGTGACATTTCTTCAATACGCCTCCGGCGCGGTGTCGGCACGGTGACGACGTCACCGAACCGGCCGGAGGAAAAGCCATGAACGACATGAACGAGACCGTCACCCCACGCGATCGCACCACCACCAGCCGTGCGCGTGGCAGGCGGGCGTGGAGCGGGAAGCGGCGGATCGCGCTGGCCGTCCTGGCGGTGCTGGTGGTCCTCGTCGCCGGCAACACGGTGCTGGTGCGTACCGAGACGGCCGAAGCCTCCGGTGCGGACATCGTGCGGCTCGCGCGAGACGGGCCGTCCGACGCGCCAACGGTCGTGCTTCTGCACGGCCTTGCCGGTTCGATGGCGTGGTGGGAACTCGTTCTGCCCGCTCTGCGGGACCTGCGGGTGGTGCGGATCGATCTGCTCGGGCACGGTGGCTCCGCCAAACCGGCCGAGGGGTACGGCATCGCCGAGCACGCGGGCAGGGTGGCTGCCGTGCTCGATCACCTCGGGGTGCGCGAGGCCGTCGTGGCCGGGCATTCCACCGGCGGTGCCGTCGCGACGTCGCTCGCCGGGCAGCGCGGCGACCTCGTCTCGGCTGTCTCGCTGATCGACACCGGCCCGCGCATGGACGCGTTCCTCGGTGACAGTCTCGCGGGGCGGCTGACGACGACGCCGGTGGTGGGGGAGCTGATCTGGCGGTTGCGCACCGACGGAGCGCTCCGCGACGCGCTGATCACCGCGTTCACCCGCGACATCGACATCCCCGAGCGGATCGTCGCCGACGTCAGGGCCATGACCTACCGGAGTCTCACCGCGACCGACGAGGGCTCCACCGCCTACCTTGAGCACCGGGCCATCCCTGACCGGCTCGCCGCTCTCGCCCTGCCGACTCTGGTGCTCTTCGGCTCAGCGGACCAACGCTGGCGGCCGTCCTCGGCCAAGGACTACCGTCGCGTACCCGGCGCCCGGATCGAGATCCTCGACGGCGTCGGCCACACCCCGATGATGGAGGACCCCGGCGCCACCGGCGCTCTGCTGCGCGATTTCGTCATCGATGCCGCGTCACGGTGACGGGCGGGGAAATCGCGCGAACCGGGTCCGAAGCGGCCGGATTCTGTTAATGTGCCGGATTTGTGGGGGATTTCTTTCGTCGTCGAATGATCGTCATCGCGGTGGTCGCCGGTCTCGTCGGCGGCAGCGCGGCGACCTGGTTGATCATGGATTCCCGCGAGCGAGACCCGAATCCGATCGAGGTCGGCGCCACGGTGGTCAACACACTCGGGGAGGACACGGACCTGTTCGGCGAGGCGGTCGAGCGGTGGCGGGCCCTTCCCGCCGCAGAGCGCCCCCGAGGCGAGGTCACCGTGTTGCACGCCGCCGGGTCGGGAGACCGCGAGGTCGCGGTGCTGATCGACGAGACCGGTCTCGGCGCGGCGTATGAACGCGGCGCCGAGACCGGCGAGATCCAGTGGGTCGAGCAGCTCGGTGGCGTCGCGCGGGACGGAGGGGAAGGCGCCGACCCCTCGTCGGCCGTTCTCGGCGACGGCGCCTGGATCGAGACCCGCGCGCGGAACTCGCGCGTCGAGGCGGCCGTGCTCACCGGCGGTGAGGTGCGCTGGGAAAAAGTCAGTGTGGAGAACGGGATCACGGCCGCGATCCCCGCGCTCGGCGACGACCGTTGCGGGGCCAAGGTGCTCGCCGAGCATCACGACAACGGTGTGCGATTCCACCTTTTGCGGCCACGACAGAGCAATGTGGGCACGAGCCTTCATTCTTACTTGCGGCCACTCGACGCCGAAGGCAAGCACTCGGCGGAGGATCGGCCGGTCCGCGAGATGGCCGACCTCGGCGCCGCCGAGTTGCGCATGGTTTCCCGCCTCGCCTGCTCCGATCGCTCGGAATTCACGCTGGCCATCCCGCACCTGTTCGCCATGACCGAGTGGTGGAGCGGAACACTGCCGAGCGGAAAGGCGGCCTCGGTGGACGCCATTTCGGCGACCTCGGACAGCGTGCTGCTGACCACCGGAGACGAGAGCCTGGTGATTCCGTTCGACTTTTCGGCCGGACTGAACGCGGTCGTGTGGTGGTTCGACGACAACGACCGGCTCGTTGCCGCGGGTTCCCCCGGGGTCGAGCGGATCGACGTCGTACTTCCCGACGGACGACGGGTGAGTGACCAGGGGCGGTTTCTCAGCGTCGAACTGGGAGAGCTGACGAGCTCGCGGGCGCGCGGGGCCAGGGTGAGCGCCGTGGACGCCGAAGGGCTGCCCGCGACCGTGCTCCCTCGCTGAGAACCACTGTTTCGCGAAGCATGCGCCACAGGTCGCTCCCGCGCGGGAGCGACCTGTGAGCGGTCAGCTCTTCGCTTCGGTCGCGACCGGCCTGGCCTCGGCGACGGGCTCGTGGAGCCGGTTTTCCTCGTCCTCTTCAAGGAATCCGGCTTCGGTGCGGTCGGCGGTGCGGGTTCGCCGTTCGGCTTCGACGAGCGCGGCGACCATGCCGGGAAGGTGGTGGTTGCACATCAGGACAGCCCCCTTTGTCGTGGCACGGCGTTCGCGCTCGCGAAGGGCGCGTCACCGGTTGCGGTCATGACCCGACGTTAGGCGTGATCGCGTGCCTGCTGCTTCTCGATTCCTGACCGGATGAGTCGCTACTGACCGACCCGTCCGTCGATCCGTTCGCGCAGCAGGTCGGCGTGCCCGCAGTGGCGCGCGTACTCCTCGACGCGGTGAACCCACAGTTCTCGGACGGCGATACCGATCTTGCCGACCCGCTCGCCGAGATCCGGATATTCGCCGAGCAGCGCGTCGGTCGCCTCCTGTTCCCTGGCCAGATCAGCGAAAGCGGCAGCAACGAGTGCTTGCTCGGCGCTCGCTTCCTCGAAGGCGGCGTCACCCGCTCCGTAGAGTTTCGGTTCCCGCTCGTCCGGCTTGACCCAGCTACGCCAGTCCCGCTCGACCTCCGCGAGGTGGCGGACGATGCCCAGCAGCGACATGGTCGAGGGCGGAACCGACCGCAGTGCCAGTTGTGCCGGATCCAGCCCCTCGCACTTCAAGCGCAGGGTCAGCCGGTAATCGTTGATGTAGTCCAGCAGCGTCGCGAGTTCGCCGTCCGGGCTGACGTTGCCCGTGTTGCGGGGGTCCTCGGCGGGGTCGGCCCACATGTCCGGGTAGACACTGGCCTTGCTCCAGCGTTCTGGTGTCTCGTTCATCGGGATCACGATGCTGAGTGACGCGCCGGGCCGCAACCGAGTATCCGGCCCAAGCCCGCGAGTCCCGCGTTCGTGCGCGAGTCCCGCGTTCAGGCCCGCGAGTTCTGCACTCGGGCCTGCGAGTTCCGCGCTCGGGCCGGTGAGTTCCGCGTTCGGGCCTGTGGGCGGTTTGCCGTGTGCACGCGTCGCGGGAGCAAGGGCGGCGGTCAGCTCCCGTCGGCATCGACGCGGTTTCGCCACCGGACTCGTGTTCTCGGCGCCGTCCTCGCTCGCGCGAACGCGGATCTCGGGCGCACGGAAGCGGATTTCGCGCGTACGAACGCCGATCTCGCGCGCCGATGCGGATCTCGCCGTTCCGGATGCGGATCTCGGTGGCGCGAATGCGGATCTCGCCGTCCTGAGCGCGGATCTCGGCGGGGAGTCGCCAAGTAACGAATCTGTAAAGAAGGTTAGGCTAACTTACTCAATCGGGTGAAGTTGGTTAGCCTCACCTAAGTGTTCATACGGGCAAGATCGCGGCGGTTCGCCGCGGGGGTCGCACTGGCGAGTGTCGTGCTGGTGCTCGCGGGATGCGGGAGCGCGCCGGAGCCAACGCGGGCCGCGCGAGTCCCCGAGGGAAACGCCGACCAGACTCCGCTTTCCGAACTCACCCCGGTCGCCGATCCTCGCTCGTACGAGGGGCCTTCCACCGCGATCGTGGCCCAGCCCGACATCGTGCCCGTCGAACCCGCGCCGCGGCCCCGGCTGCCGGTGACCGTCACCGATCACCAGGGCACCCAGATCACGGTCGACGACGCCAGCAGGGTCCTCGCGCTGGATCGCTCCGGCACTCTCGCCGCGACCGTGTTCGGCCTCGGCCTCGGAGACCGCGTCGTCGGAAGGGATTCCTCGACGGGCTTTCCCGCCGCGCGCGACCTTCCGCTCGTCACGAGCAACGGTCACCAGCTCAACTCCGAGGCCGTCCTGAAGTTGCGGCCGAGCGTCGTGCTCACCGACACGACGCTCGGCCCGTGGAGCGTCGTACTGCAACTGCGCGACGCCGGAATTCCCGTGGTCGTGGTGACTCCTCAGCGCACACTCGACAACAACGGCGACATCGTGCGTGCCGTCGCCGGCGCGCTCGGTGTTCCCGACGCGGGTACCGAACTCGCCGACCGGCTCGACCGCGAGGTCGAGGCGAAGCGGGCGGAGATCGCGGCACTCGCACCGGACGACGAGACCCGCAGGCCCCGCGTCGTCTTCCTCTACGTGCGGGGTACGGCCGGGGTCTACCACATGTTCGGCAAGGGGTCCGGTGCCGACGCGCTCATCTCCGCGCTGGGCGCGGTCGACGTGGCCAGCGAGGTCGGCGTCGACGGCACGCGCCCGATCAACCCCGAGGCGCTGGCGAAGGCCAAACCCGACGTCATCCTGCTGATGACGGGCGGACTCGAATCGGTAGGCGGCGCCGATGGCGCGGCCGGAATCCCCGGCGTGGCACAGACTCCCGCCGGACAGCACCGTCGCTTCGTCGACATGAACGACTACCAGATCCTCAGTTTCGGGCCACTGTCCGCGCCCGTGCTCGACGCGCTCGCCAGGGCGCTCTACGCGCCGGACTCCCTCAAGGCGGCGGGATGACCGCCACCGCGAGTCCTCCCGCGACACCGGGAACCGATACCGCCGCGCCCGCAGGACGCCGTCCCGTACGGGTCGTGGTGCTGTTCGCCGTTCTCGTCGCCGGGCTCGTCGTCGTGAGTCTGGTTTCCGCCGCGGTAGGGCAGTTCGGTATTCCGCTGTCGCAGGTCGTCGGCTCCATCCTCAACCGCGTCGGGATCGACGTGCTCGCCGCTCCCGCCGACCCGTTCGCCGAGGCGGCGCTGTGGGACGTGCGGTTCCCCCGGGTCGTGCTCGCCCTGCTCGTCGGGGGAGTGCTCGGCGTGTGCGGCGCGCTCATGCAGGGTTGCTTCGGCAACCCGCTCGCCGAACCGGGAGTCGTCGGTGTCTCCTCAGGCGCCGCCGTCGGCGCCTGTCTGTCCATTGTGTTCGGCTGGACGTTCCTCGGTTCGTTCACCACTCCCGCACTGGCTTTCTGCACCGGCCTCGCCACGACGCTTGCCGTGTACGTACTGGCCCGCTCGAAGGGCAAGGCCGGTGTCGTGACGATGATCCTCACCGGGGTGGCCGTCAACGCGGTCGCCGGCGCCGCGATCTCCTTCCTCGTCTTCGCTGGGGATCAGGCGGCGCGGGAACAGATCGTGTTCTGGCAACTCGGCTCACTCGCGGGCAGCCGCTGGGTCTACGTCGCCACGATCGCACCGCTGGTCGCCGTGTGCGCGATCGTGGCGCTGCTGCTGGCAAAACGGCTCGACCTGCTTTCCCTCGGCGACCGCCAGGCACGGCATCTCGGTGTCGACGTCGAGGTGCTGCGGCTGGTGACGATCGTGGTGGTCGCCGTCGCCGTGTCGGCAGCGGTGTCCTACTCCGGCATCATCGGTTTCGTCGGGCTCGTGGTGCCCCACCTGATCCGGATGATCACCGGGCCGGGACACCGGGTGCTGATTCCGGCGAGCCTGCTCGGCGGCGCATTGCTGCTCGTTGCCGCCGATCTACTGGCGCGCAACGCTTTCGACTACGCGGACCTGCCCATCGGCATGCTCACCGCTCTCGTCGGTGGCCCGTTCTTCTTCTGGCTCCTGTTGCGTACGCGGCGCAGGGAAGGAGGCTGGACGTGAGATTCCTCGCGCGCGCCGGCACCAGGGTTCCCGGACCACCGACGGCTGGTGACCCGCTTGCCGAGGCCTCCGCCGTCGTGGCCACCGCGGGAGGAGCCCGGCTGCTCGACGGCGTGTCCCTCACCGTGCACGCGGGCGAGGTGCTCGCGCTCGTCGGCCCCAACGGCGCGGGCAAGTCGACCCTGCTCGGGGTTCTCGCCGGTGACACCGCGCCCTCCTCAGGAAGGGTCACGATCCACGGAAGACCGGCGGACGCATGGTCCACAGTAGACCTCGCGAGGCACAGAGCCGTGCTGCCCCAGCACAATCCCGTCTCGTTCCCGTTCACCGTGCGGTCCGTGGTGGAGATGGGCAGGGCGCCGTGGGAGGGCACCCCCGCCGAGGACGACGACGAACGGGCGGTGGCCGCGGCGCTCGCCGACACCGGGCTCACGAGCTTCGCCGAGCGGATCCACCCGACACTGTCGGGCGGGGAACAGGCCCGCACGGCGCTGGCCCGGGTGCTCGCGCAGTCAACGGGCTTGCTGTTGCTCGACGAGCCCACCGCCGCGATGGACCTGCGCCACCAGGAACAGGTACTCGCGCTCGCCCGCGCCCGTGCCGAAACGGGAGCGGGCGTGCTGGTGGTGCTGCACGACCTGGGACTCGCGGCGGCACACGCCGACCGCGTCGCCGTCCTCTCCTCCGGCAAGCTCGCCGCGGCCGGCCCACCGGAAGAGGTGTGCGAGACGGAACTGCTGAGCGAGGTCTACCAGCATCCCGTCGAGGTGATCAGTCATCCGCGTACCGGAAAACCCATCGTCCTGCCGTACCGGGAATGAACAGGAAAAGTCCATGAAGCAGTCTCCCCATCGCGCTCGCGCAAGAGCGGCGGCACTCGCGCTGCTCCTCGCGGCGGCCTGCGCTCCGCTGACCGGCACCGCGCACGCGGCCGGCGCGGCGGTACACGTCTCACCGGGCACCGCCGATCCCGACTACGCCACGGTCGTCGAGCTGCGGGGCAGCGGCTTCCAGTCCGTCCGTGGTGGACACGGAGGTGTCTACGTGCTGTTCGGCTGGGTCTCCGATCCGGCGGGAGGCTGGCAGCCGAGCCAGGGCGGTTCCGCGGGCGGTACCTACAAGTACGTCCAGGACTCCGAGACCAGGGACAACAACGGATTCCAGCGCTACCTCGCCTTTCCGGGCAGTGACACGGGGGACAGTGCCAACGGTGTCGTGGCCGAGGACGGAACCTGGGCGGCACAGCTGGTGATCCCCGGCGCCAGATTCCCCGCCGTCGACAGGGCGGGAAACACGACGCAGGTCGACTGCACGCGGGTGCGCTGCGGAATCATCACCATCGGCGCGCACGGCGTTGTCAATCCCGACAACGAGACGTTCACGCCCGTCGACTTCGCCCCGCCCGAACAGGCCGCACCCGAGCCGTCGGAGGAGCGGCCCGAAACCACCTCGGCCAAGCCGCCCGCGAAACCCGTGGTGAAGGCCGACAACACCGAGGCGACGGCCGGTGAGGACGTCGAGGTGACCGGAACCGGATTCCGTGCCGGAGAGACCGTCGCGGTGACGCTGCACTCGGAGCCGGTGAGCCTGCCGCCTGTCCGAGCGGGGCAGGACGGGAAATTCACCTACACGGCGACGATTCCCCTTGACACCGAGGAGGGTGCGCATCGGCTGGTCTTCGCCGGAGAGCGGTCCACAGTGGAGACTTCGGTCGAATTGAGTGTGCGCGCCGCGCCAACGCAGGCACCCTCCGCGTCGCAGGCCGAGCCGGTGCCACAGGCGCGGGAGTCGGGGGAGAAGGGGAACGCGCTGCTGATCGCCGTCATCGTCGGGGGAGCGATTCTGCTGGTTGTCGCCGCGGTCGCGGTCGTCCTGCGATCGCGCCGGGGGGCAAGGGAAAACGAAGGGAACTGAAGTGTCGAGAAGAGCAACCTTGCGAAGACTGGGTGCCGCCGCGGCGACGCTGAGTCTGCTGGCGGGCACGGCGCTGGCCGCGGGACCCGCCGCCGCACAGGACAACGCCGCACAGGACAACGGTGGTGACGAGGCCTCCGGATTGCACTGGGGCATCAAGCAGTCGTGGCGCAATTACATGAACGCCTTCGGTGGCACCATCACGCCTTCGGGAGGTGCCGTGCTGGATCCCGATCCGGAGCTGTCGGTGCCGAAGCCGTACGTGTGGCCGGAGGAATCGTCCACATTCGACCCCGCGACAGGTGAGGGCACCGTCGAGTTCGGCGGGGCGGTGAGTTTCTCGATGCCGGCGCACTTCATCTGGGACTTCACCTTCGCCGAACCGGCCGTCACCTTCGAAGGGGACGGCACCGGAACGCTGTCCGGAACCCTCAGCTACGCGTTCTACGGCACGCGGGACAACCCCGAACAGGTGCAGGAACCGACCGAGGTCGTCTTCGCCGACCTGACCTTCGACGGCGCTCCCGCCGGTGAGGACGCGACGCTGGCCGCCACGGTCTCCTCGGCCGTGCTGACCGAGGAAGGAGCCGAGGCGTTCGCGGGCTTCTACGAGCCCGGCGCCGAACTCGACGCGGGAGCCCTGACCTTCGCCGCGCCGGACGGCGAACCTCCGGCACAGGGGGAGCCCGCCGTCACGGTGACGCCGTCGAAGGGGCTCGACCCCGATGGCGCCGAGGTGACCATCAAGGGCACCGGTTTCGATCCCGCTGGCAACGAGGGCAACGGTTACCGGCTGCGGGTCGGTCCCGGCCTCGAAGGACTCAAGGACCCCGGCGCCGGTGGTGCCTACCAGATCGATGACGTGATCCCGGTGGCCGACGACGGCACCTGGACGCTCACCAGAACCGTGAAGGCGGCTTACACCGGGGCCGATGGGGTCGCCAGGACCGCGAAGGAGACACCGTTCTCGGTGTACACCTTCGCCTGGGAGTCGCGGGACACCACATGGGACACCACGACGCCGCTGACGTTCGGCACCTCGCCGGAGGGACCCGGCGGCGGTAACGGCAACGGTGACGGCGACAAGGACGACGACCCCGCGCCGTCCTGTGTGCTGGCTCCGGGCGATGTCGCCAAGGGCGACCTGTTGTGGGGGCTCAAGAAGAGCTTCCGCAACTACGTCGGGGTCGGAATCGGTGGCGCGCGGGGCAACAGCATCACGGCCGAGGACGGTGCCGTGATCACCGACATCGACGAGGTCGTGCGCGATGGCAGGCCGAACCCCGCCGGGGTTCCGACCGGTGCCTACCGCTTCGCGTTCGGCTCGGCGGACTACCGCTCCGCCGACGAGTTCACCGTGAGCTACCGGGGTACGGTCACCTTCGCCTACCCCTCGCACTTCTTCACGTTCGTGCTCGGCGACCCGGAGGTCGTTGTCGAAGGCGGTACGGGGACGCTGCGCGCCGATGTCGAACTGCGCGCGGAGGAGGGCGCCCCGAGCGAATCGGTGAACCTGCCGGACGTCACCTTGGCCGAACTCGATCTCGCCGGCGCCGAGGTGCGCGACGAGGGCGGTGCGCTGGCGATCGAGAACGTCGCGGCGACGCTGGCGAGCGACGAGGCGTTCGCCGGCTTCTACGCGGCGGGTACCGAACTCGACCCGGTCTCGCTGAGGCTCGGTGCGGAGTGCGCCCAATTGCCAGGTGGTAACGGCGGCAACACCGGCGGCGTCGGCGCCGGTGGTGGGGCCGGCGGTGACAACCTGGTGCCCTCGGTGCAGTTCCGGCCGCAAGCCGGAGCGAACGGCCTCGCCCAGACGGGCATCGGCGCGTTGCCGATATACGCGGGATTGTCCTTGCTGGCCGGAGGTATCGCGCTGACGCTGCTGGCGCGCCGCCGTGCCGGTGCTTCGGACACATAGGACCGCGCGGCGCCCCGTGGGACTCCCCGCGGGGCGCCGCCTCAGGCCGCGACGAGGGGCACCAGCACGAGGCTCAGTTCGCCCAGCGTCACGAACAACAGAACCCGCTTGCCGGCCCAGGCGGCCACGGGAAGCCGGCTTCCGGTCAGCGGTGCGATCGCGATCGCGAGTACGACGACGTGCATCGCCACCGCCACCGCGGCGGCACCGAAGCCCAGTAGCGCGGTGAGTGCCCCGGCGGTGACTGCGATACCCGCCGCCATCGTGGCGCTCGCGACGCCGGTGGTCCGTGCGGCACCATGCCGGACGGCGGGAGTCCCGTCACCTGCCTTGATGTCGCCGTCGAGGTCCGGCACCGACCACCACGCGGTCCGGCCGGTGCACAGGATCCCCAGCCCCGCCGCCACGAGGGCGGCCCCGGGGTCGAGGTGAGCGGCCACGGCCGAGTACGAAAGCAGGCACGGCAGGGTAGCCATCCCGAGTCCGAACACGACGGATCCCGGCCAGCCCCGGTGCTTCATGCGCAACGGACGCAGGTTGTAGGCAAGGTGTGCGGCGACGATGGCCAGTGCGTATCCGAGGACCTGCCAGCGGCCGGTGACCACGCAGATCATGACCACGAGAACGAGACCGCACAGGATCTCGGCGACCGCCCAGTACACCGTGTTTCTCGGCGAGATGCGGCCGACCGCGAAGCTCAGGCTTCGTTTCTCACTGTGGAACTTGTCCGACTCGGAGTCGGCGACGGTGTTGAGCGCGAGCCCCGCCACCAGGAACAACACGTTGGCCACGACGGCGGGAATCGCGAGCAGCCAGTCGACATCGGTCACGATCGCCGCGAAACAGGCGCCCCACAGGCCGTAGCAGGCCAGCATGACGGGCATCGGATGTGTGAGGCGGTGAACGGTGATCAGGTCGGACACGGTGCTCGGCGTGGCCGTCACGGCGGGCTGGCCTCCCCATGCGGTTCGCTGCGGCGGTGAGCGGCGCCGGATTCCGGTTGTGCGAGGAAGTTCCCGCGCTCCGGTCGAGTTTCCTCTCGCGATGCCGGGCCTGGCAAGGGTTGTCGTTCAGGCCTCGTCGGGACGCAGGGCGTCCAGGATGAGCGAGAGGCCGAACTCGAACTCGTCGGCGTAGGCGTAGCCGGGAAGCAGCGCGTGCTCGGTCATGAGTTCCAGCAGATGCGGATGGGTGCCCTCCGGTAGTGCGCGCCGGATGCCGCCGGCGACGTCGCCGAGTTCGCCGGAGTCGCTGAACGGCAGGCTCAGTTCCTGGAGCACGAAGCCGTAGAGGTAACTGTCGATCACGGAGAAGGCATGCGCGGTCATGGCGACGGAGAATCCGCCCGCGCGCAAGGCGCCGATGACCGCGTCGTGATGGCGCAGTGTCGCCGGGCCGGGCGTGCGGCGGGAATCCATCAGGCCGACGGCCCACGGATGGCGGCGCAGAGCGGCCCGCGCGGAGACGGCGCGCTCGCGCATGGCCCGCTTCCACTCCACCGAGGAGTCCGGTGGTTCGATCTCGGCGAACACCGCGTCGACCATTCCGTCGAGCATGTCCTCCCTGCCCGACACGTGGTTGTAGAGCGACATCGCCTCGACGCCGAGCGTGGCCGCGATGGCGCGCATGCTGATCCCGGTTCCGCCCTTCTCGTCGGCCAGCGCGATCGCCGCCGCTACCACCCGTTCCCGGTTGAGCGGTGCCCGCTTCGCGGGTTTGGCGGGCTCGCGCATCGGTTCTCCCTCTCGCCCATTGACGGACTTACAGTGTAAGCGTAGCGTGACTTACGCTGTAAGCCGGTTGACGACACGAGAGTCGGGAGCGGGAGATGAGCACGGACGCGATCCGGAGGGTCTGCATCATCGGTGCCTCGGGCAAACTCGGGCAATACCTGGTCAGGCAGGCACTGGATCGCGGGTACGAGGTCGTCGGGGTGTGCCGCGAGCGCAGCGTGCCGAAGCTCGCCGCGTTCGCGGATCGGATCACGATCGTGCCGGGGCCGACGAACGACAGGGATGTGGTCAGGAAGGCGGTCGCCGGATGCGACGGCGTTCTGTCCATTTTGGTCCCGTGGGGAGTCGGAGGGTATTCGTCGGGTACGGCGCGGGCCGTGCTCGATTTCGCCGAACCCGGTGCGCGCCTTGTGTTCTCCTGCGGCTGGCACATCAGCATGGACGGGAAGGACCGCTACTCGTGGCGGCTCAGAACGACCCTCCGCATCGTCACGCCGCTGGCCCGCCTCGTGCGTGCCGTCGACATCGACGACCAGGTCGAGGCGTGCCGGCGGATCTTCGCCAGCGACCGAAGATGGACGGTGGTCAGGGGAAGTGACCTGGAAGAGGGCGAAAGCCAGGGACTGCCCGTGTGGAGCCGCCATGTCGGCGACCCCGTTCTCGCGAGCAACCTGACCCGGCGCGTGGACTTCGCGCTGTTCATGATGGAGGCGCTGACCGACGACTCGCTCGTCGGGGAAGCCCCCGCGATCGTCGGCCGCCTTTCACCCAGTGCGCTCGCGCACGCGAACGACGCCGCCTAGCCGGGTTCGACGGTGATCGCGGTGAGCGCGGTGTGGATGAGTTCGGGCAACGAGCCGCCGTGATTGATCCAGTCGTCGAGCGAGATCCGGATCGCGGCCATGGCCAGCGCGGCGAGCAGTCGTGGCCGGGGATCGCGTTCGGCGAGCTCGCCGAAGCGCGAGGCGAGTTGTCCGGTGATGGCGTTCTCGTAGCGCAGGTAGGTTTGCGCCGTCCATGCGTTCAGTGCGGGGGAGCAGCGGTTGAGTCTTGCCAGCTCGCTGATCCGGTCGCGATGGGCCGGGAATCGGGTCGCGAGTTCGGCGAAGGCCGCCACGAGCGCGTCCTCCGGCGGCAGCCGGGCGGGCTGGTCCGCGATCGCCTGGGTCACCAGCGTCAGCCACGGTGCGGTGACGCCGTCCGCGACCGCGCTTTCTTTGGTGTCGTAGTAACGGAAAAACGTCGCGCGAGCCACTCCGGCCTCCGCCGCGATCCGGTCCACCGTGGTGTGCGAAAGCCCGTGCTCGCCCGCGAGCCGTGCCGCGGCGGCGGCGATGCGGGCTTTCGTCGCCCGCCTCTTGCGTGCGGACAGGGTCTCCGCTTCACTGTGAGACATAGTCTCATTTTGGACTCAGTCTCACCGACTGACAATCGAGTGGCAAGGTGGCTCGCATGGGTGTGAACCAGCGGGAAGAAATCGTGATGTCCGACGGCGAGATCACGAATTTCCTGGCCGAGCAACGGATCGCGACGCTGGCGACCGTGTCCGCTTCGGGCCAGCCGCATCTCGTGGCCATGTGGTACGCGCTGATCGACGGCGTGATGTGGTTCGAGACCAAGGCCAAATCACAGAAGGCCGTCAACATCCGCAGGGACGACAGGGTCACCGTGATGGTCGAGACGGGCCACACCTACGACGCGTTGCGCGGTGTCGCGCTGGAGGGCCGCGCGACGATCGTCGACGACCCCGAGGCGCTGTGGGCGGTCGGGGTGAACGTGTGGGAGCGCTACACCGGCCCCTACACCGAGGAGGTCCGGCCGATGGTGGAGTTCATGCTTCGCAAACGGCTCGCCGTGCGGATCGACGTCGAGCGGCGCCGGTCGTGGGATCACCGCAAACTGGGACTTCCCGAGATGCCGCTCGGCGGCAGCACCGCCGCTTTTCTCTGAGTTCCCGGCGGGTCAGGACACGCGCTCGGCGATGGCGGTCACCGTCGCCATGACCACGTCCCGCTCCAGCGGGGCGCGTACGAAGGCCTGGTGCATCGTCCAGCCCTCGACGAGCGCGTCGAGCGCGAGCCTCGTCCGCTCGGGGAAGTGCGCGGCAAGGCTTTCCCTGCTGCGGAACATCCACTGCCGCGCCGTCTCGGCGACCGCGGCGTTGTGGTTGGCGTAGGCGTACATCTCGAAAAGGAGCACGACCTCGTCCGGGGTGGCGTATTCGGTGCCGCAGATGAGGTCCGTGACGGCCGCGCACGCCTCCCGCCGGTCGCTCGCCGCCTCCATCGCCGCGCGGTAACGGGCCGACATCGACTCGGAAAGCCGGGCGAAGGTCTGTTCGAGGATCGCCTCAAGCCCTTCGAAGTGGTAGGTGAGCGATCCGAGCGGGACGTCGGCTGCCTCGGCGATGCGCCGGTGGGTGGTGGCGTGCACGCCGTGCCGCGCGATGACGTCCCGAGCCGCGTCGAGGATGCGTTCCTTGCGCAGCGGGTCGTTGGCGACCCTTCGCGTTCCGCCCATCCCGTGCTCGCCTCCCGTGCGTGAATCCTAACCGGGTGTGCTGCCGCGTCAGGTTCGCGCAGACCCGGTAGGACACCCTCCCACAAGTGTGTACATTTGTACGTACTTGGCTGTCGTGTCACGAAGGGGAGGACGGGCGTGGATCGCCTGACCCAGCGTCGCCGCAGGGCGCTTTACGTGCTGTTTTTCCTGCCCGGACTGGCCATCGCGTCGTGGGTGACGCGCACGCCGGCCATCCGCGACCTCCTTGATGCCTCGACGGCCGAGATGGGCATCGTGTTGTTCGGCCTTTCCGTCGGCTCGATGGCGGGCATCCTCGCCTCGGGACCGCTGGTGGCGAGGTTCGGTACCCGGCCGGTCGTCATCGTGGGCACGGTCGCCGTCGTCGTCAGCATGCCGGTGATCGGTCTCGGCGGCGCGCTCGCGAGCAGCCCGCTCGCCACCGTCGGCCTGTGTCTTTTCGGACTGGGCATGGGTGGCGGCGAGATCGCGATGAACATCGAGGGCGCCGACGTGGAGAGGATCATCGGCCGCGCTGTTCTGCCTGTCATGCATGGCTTTTTCAGCCTCGGCACGACGATCGGTGCGGTGATCGGCATCGGGTTCACCGCGGCGGATTTCCCCGTCGTCTGGCACCTGCTCGGGGTGGGGCTGGTCGCGCTGTCCGCGTTCGCCGTCGTGGTGGGACGCCTACCCTCCGGCGTCGGCAAGCGGCTTTCCCGCGCGCGGCGATCCGGGCCGGGGAAGCCGGGCGTGTGGCGGGATTCGCGGCTTGTGCTCATCGGCGTCATCGTGCTGGCGATGGCACTGGCAGAGGGCACGGCCAACGACTGGCTGCCGCTGGTGATGGTCGACGGACACGGATTCGTTCCGGCGCTCGGCTCGGCGATCTACGCGGTGTTCGCGGCCTCGATGACCGTCGGCCGGTTCGCGGGCGGGTTCTTCCTTGAGCGGGCAGGACGTGCGGCGGTGGTCAGGGCGAGTGCGCTGGCGGGCACTCTCGGGCTCGCCCTGGTGATCTTCGTGGACAGTCAGGTCGCGGCGGGCGCCGCCGTGGTGTTGTGGGGACTGGGCACCTCGCTCGGATTTCCGGTCGCGCTGTCGGCCGCGGGCGATTCCGGCGAGAACGCGGCCGCGAGGGTGTCGCTGGTGGCGACGGTGGGCTATTGCGCGTTTCTCGTCGGTCCGCCGGTGCTGGGCTTCCTCGGTGAGGAATTCGGGCTTCGCAACGCGATGATCGTGGTTCTCGCGTTCGTCGCGCTCGCCGCCGCGCTCGCTCCCGCC
Source organism: Saccharomonospora sp. NPDC006951 (assembly GCA_040635515.1). Taxonomy (GTDB): domain Bacteria; phylum Actinomycetota; class Actinomycetes; order Mycobacteriales; family Pseudonocardiaceae; genus Prauserella_A. The sequence goes on from JBEYHY010000002.1 coordinate 511,671, forward strand.
GTCGCCAAGCGCGAACGGCCCGCGCCGGAGCGGGTGCGCGCCGGGTAACGTGCGGCTGAGCGCACGCGTGCGGCAAGGGAGGAATCCGGTGACCGAGACCGGCGACCACGGCGAGTACGGAATCGGGCTGACCTGGGGACTCAAACGCAGTTTCATCAGTTACGTGTCGCGGCTTCCCGACATGAGACACTCGGCGGCCGACGGTGCCTCCATCGTGCGGCCGAGCCTGCTCCACTTCGAGTTCGCCGAGTACGCGAGCGGGATCGCGAAATTCAAGGGAGACGTGCGGATCGCCGGGCACGGCAACCTGTTGTTCGTCATGATCGCCGACCCGTGGGTCGAGTTCACCGGCGACGGCGGCGTGCTCAGTGTGCTCGACGTGGAGTACTGGCCAGACCGGGACCGGCGGTTGCCGCTGGCCACCCTGCGCGGTGGCGGGCAGGAGCTGCGGGCGTTTCTCACCGAGGAGGGGCAGGCGGTGTTCGGCGACCAGTACCCGGCCGGTATCGAACTCGACCCGGTCGTGATCAGGCTGCCTGACGGGGTGGCCTAGCTGTAGCTAGCCGGAATTCCGCTCGCGGCGAAGGCCCGCGACCAGCAGCCCGGCCAGCGCGCGGGCGTCGTAGCGGGGATCGTGGCCCGCACCGACGCACAGGTTTCCCACGCCGCGCATGAGGCCGTACGCGGAGATGTCGGGACGGATCTCGCCCGCGTCGGCCGCGGCGTCGAGCAGCTGGGCGCACACGGGCAGCAGGCGGTCGATGAAGTAGGCGTGCAGCGTTTCGTAACTGGGATTGTCCGGCTGTAGTACCGCCGCGAGCCCGTGTTTGGTGATCAGGAAGTCGACGAACAGGTCGATCCATCGGCCCAGCGCGGCATGTGGGCCGGGACTGCTCGCCAGCAGGGCGGGGCCCGCTTCCGCGCACGACTCGACCTGGTGCCGGTACACGGCGATGATCAGGTCGGCCCGGGTGGGGAAGTGGCGGTAGATCGTGGCCGTGCCCACTCCCGCTTTCGCCGCGATGGCCCGCACCGGCACGTCGACGCCGGACGTCACGAACAGCGCGGCGGCCGCGTCGAGCAGGTTCTCCTCGTTGCGCTTCGCATCGGCCCTCTTGGGTTTGGCGCCGTCGCTCACCGAAGTCCTCCCATCGCGGGGTTTGCTAACCGGGACACTGTTCCGTATCGTCAAACGGGACAGCGTTCCGTTTGTTCATCATGACACAGTCACGGAAAGACCGGTGTACCCATGTCAGCGACACCCCGCTTCGGGATCATGACCGCGCCGATGGGCGTCGACTACGGCGACATCCTGCGTGTCTGGCGCGAAGCCGACGAGATCCCGGAAATCGAGCACGCCTGGTTGTTCGACCATCTGCTGCCGATCGCGGGTGACCCCTACGGCCCGATCCACGAAGGCTGGACGCTGCTCTCGGCGCTGGCCGCGTACACGAACAGGATCCGTCTCGGTGTGATGGTGACGAGCAACCGGTTCCGGCCCCCCGCGATGCTCGCCAAGATCGCCACGACCGTCGACATCGTGTCGGAGGGAAGGCTCGACTTCGGCATCGGCGCGGGCTCCCGGCCCAGCCTGCCCGGGGCGCGGCGCGAGTACGACGCACACGGCCTGCCCTACCTCGGCGCTGCGGACGCCGCCGAACGTCTTTCCGAATCCTGCGCGGTCATCCGTCGATTGTGGACGGAAGAGGAGCCGTTCGACTTTCACGGCAGGCACATCGACCTCACCGGCGCGTCTGGCAACCCGAAACCCGTGCAGCGCCCCGGCCCGCCGATCCTCATCGGCGGCCGCGCACTGGGCACCCTGCGGGTGGTCGCCGAACACGCCGACGCGTGGAACATTCCGGGCGGCGACATCGAGGACATGGTCAAGCGCGCCGCGCTGCTCGACCGCTACTGCACGGAGATCGGCCGCGACCCCTCGGCGATCACGCGCTCGGCCTACCTGCCCGTCGCCTACGACGATCCAGGAGCCACTAGGGCCACGGTCGGCGAGGCGGTCGAGGCGGGCTTCTCGCACATCGTGTTCGGGCTGCCCGCGCCGTGGCCCGAGAACGTCGCGCGGTGGGTCGCCGACGAACTCATCAGCGCTCGTCAGTCCGGGTCGTAGCGGCGCATCAGCTCGGCCAGCGCGGCACCGGCCGGTGCGGTCGCGGTGACGTCAGTCCTGACCCGCTTCCTGACATCGGCGGGCATGTCCTGGCTCAGCTTGAACACGCTGCGCGCGGCGCGTACCCGGAAGCGGAAGGCCACGACGTGTTCGACGAGTTCGGCGAACCGTTCCCTCGACGAGGTCATGTCCCAGCTCGGATCCCTCGCCGATTCCAGCGCCAGCACGGTCGATTCCACGACGTCGAGCGTCGCCGCCCTCGACTCGATCAGCTCCACCGTGCCGGTGAGGTGCACCGCGGCGTAGTTCCACGTCGGCACCGACGGCGCGTACCTGTAGGCGGTCGGTGAGACATAGCCGTCCGGTCCCGTGAACACCAGCAGCACCTCGGGGGCTGCCGCGAAGTCCCGCCACTGCGGGTTGGCGCGCGCCAGGTGACCCAGCAGCGTCACGCCGTCCCAGGAATCCGGGATCGCCCGCTCGCGGGGGAAGATCACGGGAACGTGGGTGCCGGCCGGAGCTTCGCCTCCCTTCGCGCTCACCACGAGTGCGAAGGGATTGCGCCGCACCAGTTCGATCTCGTCGGCCGTGGCAGCGGCGGCGTAGCGCGCGAACTCGTGCACGTCAGGCCCCGCCGCCGTGGCAGTGTCCTTGCCGACCGCCGGAAGGGGCCGGCACGTCGAGTGTGGGGTTGCGGTCGAAGAACCCCGAAGGCTTGAGCGTGAAACCGCAGCGATCCACCGGCATCACCGGCCAGTCCTCCAGCCGGGGAAAGTGCGTGAGCCCGAAGGTGTGCCACACGACGAGATCGGCGCCGTCGATGTCGCGATCGGACTCGGTGAACCGAGGCAGTCCCGCTCCCGGCGGGCTCTGGTTCACCAGGTCGCCCGCGGGGAAGCGCTCGTTCTCGTCGTAGCGCGTGACCCACAGGTGCTTGGTGGCGAACGCGGCCCTCCCGTGGATGGTGGAGTTCTCGTCGGCCAGCAGCGTCGGAAGCCCCTGCGGGGTCAGCACGTAGCCGGTTTCCCCGCCGAGCCGGTTGCGCCGTCCCGGATTGACGATGTGCCACACTCTTCCGCGCTCGGGAGCCGCCATCCGCTGGGCTTGTCTTTCGCTGGTGAGTCTGCGGGCCGACCTGGTGAAGGCGTTGCCGAAGGGGTTGTCCTCACCCATCGGCACTCGCGCGACCTCCACCTCCTCGACGGCGTTGAGATCGCCGTCCACGGCCATGTCGAGCCGGACGTTGAACAGGTGCTGGTGGTAGGGCGCGGCGAGATCGGGCGCGACCTGCGAGGCGTAGGGCGCGATGCGCTCGTCGTAGCGTGCCGTGAACACGATCCCGGTGGCCTTGCACTCCAGTTCGATCGTGCCGTCGAGGTAGAGGTACCAGTAGAAGCCGTAGTCGTAGTTGCCGACGGTGACGAAGAACGAGATCACGAGCCTGCGCTGGCGGCGGGTCTGCCTGCTGCCGTTGGCGGGATCGGTGTGCTTCCACAGCACTCCGGCGTCTTCCTCGTGGATGCAGATCGCGTTGGCGAGCGTGACCGGTTCGCCCGCGCCGTCGGTGACGATCGCGTCGACGTAGGTGATCTCGCCGAGGCAGTCGCAGCCCAGTTCCAGCGAGTTGGCAAGCCTGCCGAGCTGGTACTCGCCGGTGTCGAAGTAGTTCTGCCAGAAGCGGATCGGGCCGGGATCGGCGTAGGGCACCACCATCTCGGCGACGGAGGCCCGGTAGACGATGGGCCGCTCTTCGCCGTCGTCGGTGAACCCGAGTTGGTGTAGCACCAGCCCTTCCCGCATGTCGTAGCCGAGGCGAACCCGCCAGTTCTCCCAGTCCAGCACCCCGTCGGTGAGGGTGAAACTGGGGCCGTCCGGCTGGCTGATCTCGATGGGCCGCTGGGTCGTCCTCGGCGGGCCGGACACGGCGGGATCGTCGTAGTCGCCCGATTCCGCCGGAATCGGCACGGCTCCGGTGTCGACGATCTCCACGACCTCGCGCCGGATCAGGTCGACGTAGGCGACCAGGCCGTCGAGCGGATGGGCCCAGACCATTGTGGACGGTTTGGGCTTCCAGTGCGCGAGCACCCTCACCAGCCGCCGTCCGCCGTCCGGAATGGACTCGAATCGGCCTGCCGAGAGCGCGGCGAGGTAGACGTGCGAGGGATCGGTGATACCGCGTTCGCGCAAGGCGGCGAGCCAGCCCTCGTCGGCGGCCATGACCTCGCGGACCACGTCGTGTTCCTCGCCGAGTACCGGAACCTGACCGTGCTCGCCGCTGATCGCGGAACTGGAGCGCACGGCGCGCTCGGTCAGGCTCACCAGCACGTCGTGTGCCGCTCCGGTCGCGACGTCGAGCAGCAGCGCTCTCGCGAGCCGGTCGAAGGGGGAGCCGTCGCGCTCGTACCGGGCGACGTCGGCCTTGGCCGGTTCGGCGAGACCGAGATAGGAGAACCGGGTCGTCTCGCCGAGTACGCCACCGGTGTCGAGGATCTTGCGCACATCCGTGATCTCGGCCGAGGTCAGCGGGGCGAGCGGATGTGGTTCCTGACGGTTCGTCACGGCCTCTCCTGCGTCTTCGAGGAATCGGGGAACACGACCGATGCCGGAACGTTCCGGCATTGTTCTGGGAGGCTAGCTACTCGGGCGAGATCGGTCAATGATCGGTAAACAGGGGTTGACGGGGAAGGCTTGCGGCCGTTTAATCTCTGCCCATGTCGGAACGTTCCGGCATCCTAGCGCGGCGCTGTGTACCGCCATCACGCCACGTCACCGCCGGAAAGCTGAGGGCCAATGCGGATCCCCATTCTGTTCAGTGCCGTCACGGCGGTCGCCGTGCTCGCCGCCTGCTCGGCGGTTCCGCTCGACGACACGACCGTGACCTCCGATATTCCCGGATACCTCGCGGTCGCCGACGAGGCGGTGACCGAGGGTGGCACGCTCGACCTGTATACGACCGTCGACAATGGCGCGGCGACCGGGCTCGACCCCCAGCTCGCCGACGTCGCCACGGCGTGGCAGCTCATGTCGCTGGTCTACGAACCCCTCGTGACGGTGGGGCCGGACTTCTCGATAGAACCGCTGCTTGCCGAGAGCTGGGAAACGCCGAGCCCCACCGAGTACGTGTTCCACCTGCGTGAGGGCGTCACCTTCTCCAACGGCAGGCCGATGACCGCCGACGACGTCGCGGGTAGCCTCAACCGTCTGCTCGAAGGGGAAGGCGTGTGGAAGGCGCAAATCGGACCGGTCGAGCAGGTGTCCACAATAGACGAGCACACTGTCTCGGTGCGACTGTCGAAACCGTACGCCCCGCTGCTCGCCGCACTCGCGAACGTACCGGCCTCCGTGCTGCCGATGAAGGAGATCGAGGACGGTTCGCTCGACCCGGCCAGGACCATGCTCGGCACAGGGCCCTACGTCGTCGAATCGCACCGGCAGGACGTCTCGTGGCGATTCCAGCGCTGGGACGGCTACTGGGCGGAGGGCAAACCCGTCGCCGACACCGTCAACATAGTCATCGCCGGTCAGGAACAGGCGAGAATGGCCGCCCTGCAGAACGGCAGCGCCGATCTGGTGATGCTCGGCAACGTCGACGCGCCCCGGTTGCTGGCGGGCGCGCGGGGCACCAGCGTGGGCACGCAGGCAACCACCGATTTCTACTACTTGATGCTCAACAGCAACGCGAGCGGGGGAAAGTTCGACGACCCGCGCGTGCGCCAGGCCATCAACATCGCGCTCGACCGGCAGGCGATGGCCGAGTCGGCGCTGGGGGGACTCGGCGAGCCGACCGCGGTCACTCCCGCGGGCCTTCCCGGCGCGTGCGATCCGGCGCGACTTCCCTCGGCGGAGGCCGATCTGGAGAAGGCGAAGGACCTGCTGAGGGAGGCCGGAGCCGAGAACCTGTCGTTCGGGCTGGCCGTCTACTCCACCGCCCCGGCCCCTTCCGTCGCGCAGGTGATCGAGCAGAACCTGCGCCGGATCGGGATCACCGTGACCATCGAGCAACTCGACGAGGGAAGCTGGGCGGGCAAGGTCTACGGCGAGGTTCCCGCGACGTTCGACGCCGCGCTGTCCTGGTTCGCCGGCTACGCCGACGCGAGCATGGTCGGCAAGTGGTGGAACCCGGAGCAGGCCGGCTTCAACGCCGGTTTCATGGAACCGAATCCCGAACTGGGCGCCGCGATCGACAAGGCGATCGAAACCGAGGGCGAGGGAAGGGAAAGCGCGCTGCTCGGTCTGTGCGAGGCCGTCGACGCCGACGCCCAGATGATCCCGCTGGTGACCAAACCCGCGCTGATCGGCTACCGGTCCGACGCCCTGAGCCCGACCTTGTACGCGACGGAGGGCTACGGCAACGCCTTCCGGGGCGTCGCCGACTTCCGGCTGCTCAGCAAATAGCGGACCGGAAGGGGACCGACTGTGCGACTGTTCTCCTGGTGGCTGCGCAAGATGTTCAGCGCGGTCCTCACCCTGTTCCTCGTTTCGATCCTGATCTTCGCCGCCTCCCGGTTGATGCCGGGAGGGTTCGCGGAGGTGGTGCTGGGGCCGTTCGCGAGCCCCGAGCAGAAGGCCGAGGTCGCCGCGAAGTACGGGCTGGACGAGAGCATTCCCGTTCAGTACTGGCTGTGGCTCACGACCGCGCTCACCGGTGACTTCGGGATCTCGATGATCAGCGGCGAGCCGGTGACGGCCGAGTTCGGCCTTCGGCTTCCGGTCACGGCCCAGCTCGCGTTGTCAGGGGTGGCGGCGGCGATCCTGATCGGTGTTCCGCTCGGTGTGCTGACCGCGATCCGCGCGGGTGGCCGCCGCGGCGGTGGCGCGCTGGGCAGGCTCGTCAGCGGCCTCGGCGTGAGCGTGCCCGAGTTCGTGCTCGGCAGCATCGTGGTGTTCCTGTTTTCCCGCTACGCGCTGGGACTGACCGTCGGCGGCTACGTTCCCTTCGGCGACGATCCCGGCGGCAACCTTCAATCGATGCTGCTGCCATCGGCGGTGCTGTCGGTGTTCGTGATCGCCGTGACGGCCCGAACCACGCGTGACGCGGTTCTGAACGTCATGGTCGAGCCCTACATCACCGCCTCGGTGGCTCGCGGCGAGAGTCCCGGCTTCATCGTGGTGCGGCACGTGCTGCGCAACGCCGCGATTCCGGTGATCACCGTGCTCACCACGATCACCGCCTACCTGCTCGGCGGTGCGGTGATCATCGAGTACCTGTTCAACCTCCCCGGGGTCGGCACCTACCTCGTGCAGGCGGTCGGCAGGCGCGACTATGCCGTTGTGCAGGCGGGTGTGCTGCTGGCCGCCTGTGTCTTCATCGTGATGAGCATGCTGACCGATGCGGTGGCCGGGGTGCTCGATCCCAGATTCGGTGCCGCGGCGAAGGGGCGGAACCGATGATCTTGTGGCGCAAAGCGGACTGGCTGACCCGCTCCGGCCTGGTGTGTCTCGCAGTGCTGGTGCTCGCCTCCCTTGTCGGCACCGTGTTCGGAGTGGGCGGTGATCCGGACGCGATCGTCGGTCCCCGGCTGCGGCCGCCGGGTGGTGACTATCCACTGGGGACGGACGAACTGGGGCGTTCGCTGCTGCCCCGACTTTTCGAGGGAATCGGAACGACCCTGCTGCTTTCCGGTCTGGCCGTGCTCGTCACGGCCGTGCTGGCGACGCTGCTCGGTGTCGCGGCCGGTTACCGGGGCGGCTGGCTCGGCGAGGTCGTGATGCGGCTGGTCGAGGTGCTGTACTCGTTCCCGACGATCGTGCTCGCCATCCTCGTCGCCGCCGTGATCGGGCCCGGGCTGACCGCGACGATGTGCAGCATCATCCTCATCACCATCCCGTTGATGACCAGGGTCGTGCGGGCGGCCGCGGTCACCGTGGCCCAGCGCGACTACGTCACCTCGGCCGTGATCAGCGGTGCGGGCTGGCCCCGGATCCTGGTGCGGCACCTGCTGCCCAACCTCTCCGGCACGATCGCCGTGCAGGGCACCTACGCGCTGTCGGTCGGCATCCTGGTCGAGGGCGGGCTGAGTTTCCTCGGGTTCGGCGTGCAACCTCCGCAGTCCTCGCTGGGCGCGCTGATCCAGCAGGGCAGCACCTACCTGCTCACCGCGCCGTGGCTGGTCGTCGTTCCCGGCATCGTGCTCATCGTGGCGATACTTGCCGTCAACACCTTCGGTGACGGCTTGCGTGACGGTCTTGAACCCAGAGAGGCTCGGTCGCTGGTATGACACCCCTTCTGCACATCGACGATCTCGTCGTCGACTACGGCTCCGGCGAGCGTACGGTCCGCGCGCTCGACGGCGCCGCGCTGACCGTGGAACGCGGGCAGACCGTCGGTATCGTCGGCGAATCCGGTTCCGGAAAGTCCACGCTCGGTTCCGCGATCGGCGGCCTGCTGCCCGGCGCGGCCTCGGTCGTCGGCGGCTCGGTGCTGCTCGACGGCGAGGACGTGAACACGGTGCGGCCACGGCGATTGCGGGAACTGCGCCGGGAGCGGCTCGGCTACGTGTTCCAGGAGCCGATCGGCTCGCTCGACCCCACCATGCGGGTCGGCAAGCAGGTCGAGCTCGCCCTGCGCGGAAGGGGGACACGCGCCGACGTCGCCGAGCATCTCGAACGCGTCAAACTCCCCGACCCGAAGCGGGTCGCGCGGGCCTACCCCCATCAGCTTTCCGGCGGAATGGCCCAGCGGGTCGCCATCGCGATGGCGATGGCGGGTGAGCCGGAGCTGCTGATCGCCGACGAGCCGACCGCGGCGCTGGACAGCCAGATCCGGGAGGAGGTCCTCGGCGTGATCTTCTCGCTGGCCGAGGCGGCGGGCACCACGATTCTGTGGCTCAGCCACGACCTTCCGGCCGTCGCGAAGCGCTGCTCAAGGGTTGTCGTGATGTACGGGGGAAGAGTCGTCGAGTCGGGCGCCGCGGACGCTGTGCTCACCGAGCCGCGCCATCCCTACACCTCGGCGCTCGTCCGCGCGGTGCCGAGCGGGATCGCGCGGGGGCAGCGGCTGGTGCCGATCGCGGGGCAGCCGCCCGTGCTCCACGATTCCGCGCGGGGATGTGCTTTCGCGCCGCGCTGCGGCGACGCGCTCGCCACGTGCGAGGACAGCAGGCCACCGCTGGTTGACATCGGCGAACGCGACGTACTGTGCCATCTGGCGGAGCGGACAGTGGGGGCGGGCCGATGATCCTGGAACTGGATGGTGTCGACGTCACGTTCACCTCGGGCCCGCCGTGGCGGCGCAAACGCGTGCACGCCATGCGCGGGGTGACACTGAGCATCGCCGAGGGCGAGATCCTCGGGCTGGTAGGGGAGTCCGGCTCCGGTAAGACGACCACGAGCATGGTCGCGCTGGGGCTGCGCCGGCCCGGCGGCGGTACGGCGCTGTTCGAAGGCAGCACGTTTCCCTCCCGGCGCAAGGAACTCGCCGGGCGCATGCAGGCCGTGCTCCAGCATCCACAATGGTCACTCAACCCCCGCATGCGCGTCGGCCAGTGTGTGGCCGAGCCGCTCGTGGTGCTCGGTGGCGCGGACAAGCAACAGGTTCGCGAGCGCGTGCTCGGGACCCTCGACCAGGTGGGACTGGACGCGTCGTTCGCGCGGCGCTACCCGCACGAGCTCTCGGGTGGCCAGCGCCAGCGTGTTTCCATCGCCCGTGCGCTTATCACCCGTCCGCCGTTCGTCGTGTTCGACGAGGCGGTGAGCGCGCTCGACGTGTCGGTGCAGGCGCAGATCCTCAACCTCATCAAAGACCTGCGCGAGGAATTCTCCTTCGCGGCACTGTTCATCAGCCACGACATCGGAGCGGTGCGCTACGTCGCCGACCGCGTCGCGGTGATGCGGGGCGGTGAGGTGGTGGAGACCGCTGAGGCGGCCGTCTTCTTCGGAACCCCTGAACACGAGTATTCGAGACGACTGGTGGAGGCACTATGAACGCTGGCATGAACGGCGCCGTATCGCGCCGGGTGACACCCTCGGCGTACGCGCCGGGCGCGGTCACCAACGATGACGTGAGCCTGACCCCGCAGCCGAGTCCCGGCGACGCCGAGGTCACCTTCGACCTGCCGGGCGTGTTCGTCGGCACTGCGGAGTATGCCGAGGGACCCACCGGCTGCACGGTCATCCACATCCCGCAGGGCGCGAGGACCGCGGTCGACGCGCGCGGCGGCGCGGTCGGGCTTTCCGGCGGCTACGACTTCCACCACGCGATCGTGCTCGCGGGCGGTTCGGTGTACGGGCTGGAAGCCGCGGCGGGAGTCAGCACGGAACTGTTGCACCGCGCGGAAAATCGCACCCACTGGGCAGCGTTGCAGCACGTTTCCGGTGCGGTGATCTACGACTTCTCGGCGAGGGACACGGCGATCGTTCCCGACACGGCGCTCGGCAGGGCCGCGCTCGGCAACGCCGTCGAGGGCAGGTTTCCCGTCGGCCGCTGTGGCGCGGGCAGATCCGCCTCCGTCGGGAAGATCGACTTTTCGAGGTCGGAGTTCGCGGGCCAGGGCGCCGCGTTCGGCCGTCACGGTGAGCTCAAGGTGCTCGTCGCCACCGTCGTCAACGCCGTCGGAGTGATCGTCGACCGTGACGGCACCGTGGTGCGGGGCAACTACCACGACGAGAGCGGGCAGCGCCACCGTCCCGCCTTCGACTACGCCGCGGCGGCCGAGGGAACGGGTGCCGCGCGCACGGCCTCCGGCAACACCACACTCACCGTGGTGGTGACCAACGCGAAGCTCACCGACGTTGCGCTGCGCCAGTTCGCCACGCAGGTACACAGTTCGATGCACAGGGCCATCCATCCCTTCCACACCGAACTCGACGGCGACACCCTGTTCGCGCTCACCACCGACGAGGTGGAACCGAGTGGAATCAACCCGACCGGGCTCGGCACGCTGGCCTCCGAGCTCGCCTGGGACGCCGTACTGTCGAGCGCCAGGTGAACCGCGTGAACTCCCCGATCGCGGTGCACGCCTCGGCCGAGACCGATCCCGGTGCGGCGGGACGAGAGCTCGGCGCCGCGCACGGTGAGGCGATCCGCCGGACCCGCACCGCCTACGCGCGCCTGTTCGCCGCGCATGGCCTGCACCCGCACCATGTCCGCGACCACGCCCGCGCGGCGCTCGCCGAGATCGGTTCGTGGGCGCCGCACCTCGCCGAGGAGATCGAGGGCATCGCGCACGGCTGCGGACTGCCGGTGTGGCAGGTCGGCGCGCTCAACGCGCGGACCGAGATACTGGCAGCGGCCGACGTCACCGGCGAGGGCGAGTGCTCGACGTCGGTGGTACTGCCCGGCGACGGCGAGCCGCCGCGCACGGTGCAGACCTGGGACTGGCACGACACTCTCGATGGCGCGATGCTCGTGCGGCGGCTCGTCGGTCCTTCGGGCAGGGCGATCGCGACGTTCACCGAGCACGGTGTCGTCGGCAAGATCGGGGTCAGCGACGCGGGTCTCGGTGTGCACTTCAACGTGTTGCGGCACCGGTCCGATGGCGGGCACGCGGGCGTGCCGGTTCACGTGGTCGCGCGGAGGGTGCTCGAGGAGGCGGCCACGGTGGACGACGCGCTGCGCATCGCCGCGTCGGCCCGGTTGTCGGCCTCGTCGGTGCTCACCGTCGTCACCCGCGACGAGGCCCGCTGCCTCGAACTGTCGCCGGAGGGCATCGGCGAGATCGCACCGCACGGCGGTTTTCTCACGCACACCAACCACTTTCTCGCGCCGGAACTCGCCACCGGCGAGCGTACGAACGCGGCGGAGTCGAGCACGTTCGAACGGCACGCCTGGCTGAGCGGCAAGGCGGCAGCGCTGCGGGCGGCCGATCCGACCGCGAGGGCCCGCGCGTTGCGCGCCCATCGCGAGGACGCGGCACCGGTGTGCGCGCACGCCGATCCCGCGCTGCCGGAACACAAGCGCTGGGAAACCCTGGCCACGATCGCGCTCGACGTCGCCGCGCGCACGATGTACGTGCACAGGGGAGGGCCGTGCGCCGTGGGCGAAGACTCGTGGCTCACCGTGCCCGCAACGCGGCAGCGGTCGGTCAGCGCCGGGTCGAACGCCGCTCGGTGAGCCCGATCGGCTGAGCGCGCACGGTGCCCTTCGGTGTCTCGCCGGAGAGGATGTCGAAAAGGAGCTGCGCACACGCCGCGCCCGCTTCGCGGGGACGCAGGTCGATCGCGGTGATGGGCGGATCGGTGTGGGTCAGCGCCGCACTGTCCACACAGGAGGCGAGCAGCAGGTCGCCGCCGATGGTCCTTCCCGCGGCGCGGAGCACGGGAAGGACGGCGGCGGCCGCGCCGTCGGGAGCGCACACCAGCGCGTCGACCTCGGGGTCGGCGTTGAGCAGCGCGCGCACGTTGTCCTGCATGATCGCGGTGGGCGAGCCGAACGCCATTTCCCGCAGCCGGGGCCGTGCCCCGTGGCGTTCGCACCAGCGCAGGTAGGCCGACTGGAGTGTGCGGCCCCAGTCGGTGACCGTGCTGGAGGCGAGAAACGCGATGTTGCCGGCGCCTTGGGCGTGCAGGTGATCGAGCAGCGTGCCGAGCATCGCGGCGTGGTCGGACAGCACCACTCCGGCCGGTTCGGCTTCGCCGGTGTAGCGCTCGCAGGTGACGGCGGGAACCGGCGAATCGAGCAGTCCGTGCACCACGGTGTCGGTCTCAAGTGGATCGCCGAGCACGACCCCGTCGACGCGGTGGAACCGGTGGGAGGACACGTGCCGAGCCGTCAGCAGGGTGACGTCGTAGTCCATTGTGGCCGCCTGATCGACGACGCCGAACACGAACGACATGTAGTACTCGGAGCGGGTCAGCACCTCGGGAAGGTGCAGGCCGATCGCGCCGGTGCGTGCCATGCGCAGCGACCGTGCGACGGGGTTCGGCGAATAGCCGAGCTTGCTCGCGACGGCGACGACGTGCTGTCTCGTCCGCTCCGACACCCTGCCCGAATTGCGCAACGCGTCGGAGGCCGTCGTCTTCGAGACACCGGCGGCCTTGGCCACCTCGATCAGGTTCACCGGCTCATTCCTGCGCACGGTACCGACGATAGCCGCAGCATCGCGTAGCAGGTCCGTGGCGGCCCGGAATGTTCCGGCGAGCCTCGCCGTTGCAGGGTGAACACCGATTCCGGGAGGGCTGGAGATGGTTATGTCGTTCGCCGCCCCTCCTCCGGCCGCCTCCTGGCGGCACGAGGGAGCCCGCACGGGGTTCGAGGTCGCGTTCTTCGTGACCGCCGACGACGGTTACCTGATCGAGGGGAGCACGACGGCCACCGAGGACGGCACCTCCTGGATCGTGGACTACCGGATCCGGCTGGACCGCAGGTGGCTGACCAGATCGGCCAGAATCGCGGGCCGGGCAGGCGAGGCGACCACCAGCACGGTGATCGAGGCCGACGGGCTGGGCGGGTGGACGGTCGACGGCGCCGAGGCGGCCCAGCTGAGTGGATGCCTCGACCTCGATCTCGAATCGTCGGCGATGACCAACACGTTCCCCGTGCACAGGGAACGCTTTCCGCTTGGGCGCACGGTGGCCGCGCCCGCGGCGTATGTCCGCGCGAACGGCCTTTCGGTGGAGCGGCTCGACCAGACCTACACCCGGCGCGGAGACCTGCGCTACGCCTATACCGCGCCCGCGTTCGGCTTCGCCTGCGAGCTGGGCTACGACCGGCACGGCCTCGTGCTGGATTATCCGGGAATCGCCACCAGGATCAGTTGAGCCGCGGCGTCAGGAACGGACCGAGTCGACGGTGAAGCGGTAACGGTCGGCGCGGTAGCGCCGGTCGGCGTATTCGACGGCCCTGCCGGTGACATCGCTGGCGACGCGGACCGCGGTGAGCACGGGGGAACCGGCGGGAACGCCGAGCCGTTCGGCGAGATCGGCGTCGGCGACGTCGGCAGCGATCGTCTCGCGTCCCGAGACGAGCCGGGTGCCGGTGGTGCGTTCCAGCCAGTCGTAGAGCGATCCGCTGAGCTCGGCGGGCGTCGGCGGCGTGCGCACGGTGACGATGTCGGGGGAGAGCCACGAGGTGCTCACGGCGATCGGCGAGCCGTCGGCGAGCAGCACGCGCTCGATGCGCACCAGCTTGGTCCGCCTCGGGACACCCAGCGCGCGGGCGGGCTCGCCGTTCGCGGCCTCGACACTCACCTGGGTGCTGCCGTAGGACGGTTCGAGTCCCCGTGCCCGCATGTCCTCGGTGAACGAGGCGAGCTGATGTGGCGGAACGGTGACCCGAGGGGGGAGGACGACCGAGCCTCTGCCGGAGCGGCGGCTGATCAGGCCATCGGATTCCAGGCTGTCCAAGGCCGCTCGCGCCGTGGTGCGGCTGACACCGAACCTGGCGCCGAGCGCGGATTCCGACGGCAGAGCCTCGCCCTCACTGAACTCGGCCTTCTCGACGGCCGTGCGCAGCCGCTCGGCGATCTGAAACCACAGCGGCACCGGGCCTTCGACAAGATCCTCCCGGTCCCACGACACCGTGCCAGCCTAACAAACGTCATGACGTCGCGGCGGGCTCATTGCTCCAGCAGAGCCAGAACGCGGTCAGGGCAGGGGATCCCGTCGCGCGCACCGATCGCCGTGCACGACAGGCTCGCGGCTGCCGCCGCGTAGCGCGCCGCCGTCACGGGATCGTCCCCGCGGTCGATCCTGGCCAGGTAGCTGCCGGTGAAGCAGTCTCCCGCTCCGGTCGTGTCGGCGGTGGCGACGGGGACGGCCGGTCCCGAGTGCGCCGAGCCGCCGGGGGTGAACAACCGCCAGCCACGCGGGCCGTCGGTCACGACGAGCGTCGTGTGGTGTTCGGCGGCGGCCTCGGCGGGATCGGGTCCCAGCAGCGCCGCGTGCCACGGTCCCGCGATGACGTGGTCGGCAAGGCGCGCCGCGACGCGGGCGGCGCCGGGGTCCGTGCAGCCGTCGAGATCGACCGCGCAGCGCACGGCCCGCAGGCCCGCGAGCGCTTCCCCGGCCTGCGGGAACCGGTAGCCGTCGAGGTAGAGCAGGCCGCCGCCGCGCTCGTCGAGTCCCCGCGCCGTGGCCGCGATGTGCGCGGCGTCGACGTCGTCGTCCTGGCTGATGATCGTTCGCTCGCCGTCGGGGCCGACGAGGACGACGGCGCTCGTGAGCCTGCCGTCGCGGGCCGTCCACGACACATCGGCCCCCGCCCGCGACAGTGCGCCGAGGAAGGCGTCGCTGAGCGCGTCGCCGCCGACGACTCCGGCGAAGGCCGTGGCGGCTCCGGCCTTCGCGGCCGCGAAGGCGGCGTTGGCCGCCATTCCGCCGTCGTGGCGCACGATCGAGTGCGCGTTGATCCGGGAACCGGCCGCGGGCATCTCGGGCACTCGCACCGTCACGTCGCTGTTGGCGTATCCGCAGAAGACGATCACACCCGGCAGGATACGCACGTGGCTGATCTATTGACCAAACGTCATGACGTTTGTACGTTGTTGGTCATGCCGTGGAACGACGAGGATCTCGACGAGGGGCCGGTGCCCAAGTGGCATCAGCTCGCGCAGCGGTTGCGCTCGGCCGTGGTCAAGGGCGAGTTCGAGCAAGGGGACCTGCTTCCCTCGGAGACCGAGCTGACCCGGCGCTTCGGTATCAGCAGGACGACGGCCGGCACGGCGCTGCGCGCGCTTGAGCGGGACCGGCTCGTGCGAAGGCGCCCCGGGCACGGCACGGTCGTGCTGCCGCCGCCCATCGATCAGCCGCTGACCCTGCTCTCGTCGTTCTCCGAGGACATGCGAGGGCGCGGGCTCACCGCCGGCTACCGCGAGAGCGTCGTCACCGTCGCCATCTCACCGCCGGACGTCGCCGCGGCCTTCGGCCTCGCCGAGGGCGACCACGTGGTCGCCGTCGACAGGATGCTGCTCGCAGAAGGGGAACCGATCGCGCACAGCCGCTGCTGGCTCGCCCCGCACGCCGTCGATCCCTCGGCGCCGCCTTCCGCTGGCGAACTGGATCGCGGTTCGCTCTACGCCTGGATCGAGCGGAACTCGGGCAGCCGGGTGGTGAAGGCCGACGAGCACATCGAGGGAGCGACGGCGGGCGCCGCGCTCGCGCGGAGGCTCGCCGTGCGCAGGGGAGCCGCGGTGCTCGTGGCCCGCAGGCTCAGCAGGGACACCGGAGGACGGCCGGTCGAGCTGGCCACGATCACCTACCGCGCCGACCGCTACCGCTACCGCATCGAGCTGGTGCGGCCATGAGCAAAACGGTGCTGTTCGTCGGTGATTCCGTCTACGACACCACGGTCAGGGTGGCCCGGCTGCCCGGCGCGGACGAGAAGGTCGTCGGGGTCGAGGCCGTCGACGCCATCGGCGGCGTCGCCACCAACGCCGCCGTCGCCTGCGCGCGAACGGGCAACAGGGCGCGGCTGGTGAGCGTGCCCGGCACCGACCCGGCAGGCAGGGCGTGCGCGGAACAGGGCGCCGAGCTGGGACTGGAGTTCCTGCCGGAGACCGTGCCCGGACCGGCCAACAGGGCGGTGATCTCGCTGGCCGCCGACGGGGAGAAGCAACTCGTGCTCGTACCCGGCGCGCGGATGTACCCCACGGCCGGGACCTGCCGCGGCCTCGATCTCCGTGACGTGGCCTGGGTGCACACCGCCGTCTACGACATCGAGGCGGCCGCGGTGCTGAGCAGCCGGTGCGCCGAGGCGGGGATTCCGTTGTCCATCGACCTGGAACCGGCCACTTTTCCCGGCGGTATCGGCGATCTCGCCCCGCACCTGGCGGGTGCGGCCGTCGCGTTCTGCAACTCCCGTGCCGCCCAGGCCATCACCGGTTCTGGCCCGGCGAGCGCCGAGGAGGTGCTGTTCGGCATGGGGGTCGCCGCCGTCGTGCGCACGGAGGGCTCCGGCGGCGCGAGCTGGTGCACCCCGGAGGGGACCACGACCGTGTCCAACCCCGGCGACGCCCCGCCCGTCGTCGACACGACCGGTGCGGGCGACTGTCTCGCCGGGTCGTTCGCGGCACTGTCGGTCGAGACCGGCGATCCGCTGACGGCACTGCGCTACGCCGTGCGGGCGGCGAGCCACAGTTGTTCCCGGCTCGGCGGGCACCGTTCGTTCCTGTCGAGAGAGGAGCTGGCATGGACCTGCTGAGCGGCGAGACCGACGTCTTCCGGGCCGCGAACGACGGAAGGGCGGCCGTGGTCTTCCTCGCGCGCCGTACCGGAAGAGGACCGGTGGATCGGGAAGCGTCGCGCGGAGTGCTCGCCGAGCTCGACCGGCTTCGCGGCGAGGGCTGGTCGCTGTCGGTCGACGCGATACTCGGTGAAGGGAATGCCCAAGGGCCACAAGCCTTCGAGACCGGGTTCACGCACGATCGCGACCTCGCCGGGATGTTCGAGGCACCAAGCCTCGACGCGGCGCACGAGGGGATCGGCGCGCTGGAGCTGGCGGGC
This sequence comes from Saccharomonospora sp. NPDC006951, assembly GCA_040635515.1. Classification (GTDB taxonomy): domain Bacteria; phylum Actinomycetota; class Actinomycetes; order Mycobacteriales; family Pseudonocardiaceae; genus Prauserella_A. The sequence continues at coordinate 529,177 of JBEYHY010000002.1, forward strand.
TGGAACCGGTTGCTGCGCACGGAATGGCTCGTGGGACCACGCGAGTTCCAGCCGGTCGTCAGCCCGAACTCTCGCGGCACCGGCGACGAATGGGCGTTCTTCGCGCTGTGGAAGTGGAACGACGCCTGGCAGGCGGCCACTCCTGGGCAGCGCGAGGAATACGACCGGGAATGCGACGTCGCGTTCGCCGACGACGTGCGGCTGGGCGCCGCGATCACCGGGCGGCACCGGCTGGACGTGTCCAGCCGGTGGGACCACATCGGAGTGTGGCGCGTTTCCGGCCCCGCCATGATCGACGAGGCCATGCGCGGTCACTCCGCCGTCGCCGATTTCAAGTTCACGACCTCCCGCCACTATCTGGGCAGGAGAGTCGCCTTCGACAACGCACTGCTGGAGAACGCGTGAACGACTTCGTCTGGCTGCACTACATCCTTCCCCGCACCACCTGGTTCGAACTGTCCACAGAGGAACAGCAGGCACTGGAAGCGGGTTTCGAGGACCGCAGGGAACAATCCCGCGCGGGCGGCGCCGAACTGGCAGGCCGCTTCCACGTGCGAGGACAGAGCGACTACTCGCACGTCGAGGTGTGGTCGTTCCCGAGCGCCGAGGCCGCCTTCGAGCACTGGTCACGACTGGTCGCCTCGGGCTACGTGCGGTACTTCGACTACGCAAACCAGCTCGGCGCCGCCGATCCGGCAGCCGGGCAGAACGAAAGGAACAGATGAGCACCCCCGACACCCTGAGCGTCTTCCCTCCCAAGGAATCGGCACTGACGAGCATCTTCGGCACCGACCGGGTCGTCATCGGCGTCGTGCACTGCCTGCCGCTGCCGGGCAGCCCGCACTACACCGGTCAGCCGGTCTCCGAGCTGATCCGTTTCGCGGTCGAGGAGGCGAAGGCCTACCGGGAGGGCGGAGTCCACGGCCTCATCGTCGAGAACGCGTGGGACCTTCCCTTCCCCAAACCCGAGGACCAGAGTTTCGAGAACGCCGCGACGCTCGCGGTCATCGGTGACCGGGTCCGCGACGAGGTCGGCCTCCCCGTCGGCGTCAACGTGCTCGCCAACGGAGCACACTGCTCGATCGCCACCGCGCAGGCGGCCCAGTCCTCGTTCGTTCGCGTCAACCAGTGGGTCAACGCCTATGTCGCCAATGAGGGCTTCATGGAGGGACTGTCGCCATCGGCGACCCGGTACCGGGCGCGGCTGCGAGCCGAGCACCTCAAGATCTTCGCCGACGTGCACGTCAAACACGGCTCGCACTCGATCATCGCCGATCGTTCACTCGCCGCGCAGGCCGAGGACAACGAGTTCTTCGACGCCGACGTGCTCATCGCGACCGGAGGGCGCACGGGTGACGAGGCTCCGGCCGCGGAGGTCACCGGCATCCGCGAAGCCACCTCGCTGCCCGTGATCATCGGTTCGGGCATGAACGCGGGCAACGCCGGAGAGCTGCTTTCGTTGTGCCACGGCGCGATCGTCGCTTCCGCGCTGAAGGAGAACGAACGCTGGTGGGGCAGGGTGGACACGGCGAAGGTCCGGGAGTTCACGAAGCAGGCCGAGCAGGTCGGGTACCAGCTTCCGTGACCGCGGAGCGCTTGAGCGAGCGGCTGCTCGCCGCGAACGCCCAGCGGTGGGAGCGGGCGCAGCGGATGCGGTTCGTGCGTGAGGTCGCCGGCGACACGATCGGCGACGCGGCCTTCGCCCGCTATCTGGTGTTCGAGCGGCGGTTCGTCGACACCGCGGCCCGCATGTGCGGCGCCGCGGTGCGCACCGCTCCCGACGGACCGTCGCTGAGCGGGCACGCCACCGCGCTGCACAATCTCGTCACCGATCAGTACGACTACTTCACCGCCGTCCTCGCGGATTTCGGGACGACACCGGAGATCGGTGAAGCGGCGACGGCGAAGGCCGGCGTACTCACCGACGTCGCGCTCGGCATCGCCGACGAGCACGGCTACCGGGGCATCGTCATTGCCCTTTTCGCCGCGGAGGCGATGTACCGGCAGTGGTGCACCGCGGCCGCCGCCCGGCCTTCCGGAAGGGCGGCGATCGCCGAGTGGGTCGACCTGCACACCAGGGAGCCCTTTCTGAGCCAGGTCGAATTCCTCCGTGGCGAGGTCGACAGGCTCCCCGTGGGGCAGGGAGACGAATCCGTGCTCGCGGCGGTGTTCGGCCGCATGGTCGACGCCGAGATCACCTTCCACGACGCGGCCTTCATCCACTGAGGACACGTCACCTCGAATCGAATACGCACAGAGAAACGGGAACAGCAATGTCGCATCCCACACCCGACGGCTCATCGAGCGCACAGGGACCGCTGGCCTCCTTGCTCGACCGGATCGGAATCCCGCGCTCGCTGGCGCTCGGCTATCTCGCGCTCGGACTGTTCATGATCGGCGACGGGGTCGAGCAGGGCTATCTGTCAGCGTTGCTCGTCGGAAACGGGTTCGCACAGTCCGAAGTGGCCCTGATGTTCACCGTCTACGGCATCACGGCCGGCGTGTCGGCGTGGATGGCGGGAGCGCTCTCCGACGTGTTCGGGCCAAAGCGGCTGATGCTGGCGGGCTCGATCATCTGGGTGCTGTTCCACATCCCGTTCGTCGCCTTCGGCATCGCCGGACAGTCGACGCCGGTGCTGCTGCTGTGCTACGGACTTCGGGGATTCGGCTATCCGCTCTTCGCGTACGGATTCCTGATGTGGGTGGTGCGCACCGTCAAACAGGAACGCCTCGGCATGGCGGTCGGCTGGTTCTGGTTCGCCTATATCGCGGGGTTCTCGACGCTCAGCCCGTTGGTCGCCAACGCGGTGATCCCGTTGATCGGCCCGCTGAACACACTGTGGGCCGCGCTCGGCGTGATCCTGCTCGGTACCGCCGTCGGGCTCGTCGTGCGTGCCCCCGGTGGCAACCGGCCGCTCGACCGGCCGGAAACCAGCCCGGTACGCAGTCTGGTGAAGGGCGTTTCGGTGCTGTGGCAGGAACCGAGGGTCGCCGTCGCGGGATTGATCAGGGTCATCAACGGGGTTTCCCAGTTCGGCTTCCCCGTCTTCCTGCCCGTGTACTTCACCGTGGGGCTCGGGTTCCCGCTCAGCGACTGGCTGACGATCTACGCGGTGATGTACCTGGTCAACCTCGGCGCCAACCTGCTCGCCGGTTACTGGAGCGACCGCTACGGCGTCGTGCTGGTGCTGCGCTGGATGGGCTGTATCGGTTGCGCGGTCACCACGGTCGCCTTCTACTACGTGCCCACGATGACGCAGAGCTTCTGGCTTTCGATCGTGGTGGGCAGTCTGTTCTGCGCGTGTCTCGCCGGATTTGCCCCGATGTCGGCACTGATGCCGGTCATCGCTCCGCAACGGACCGGAGCGGCGATGGCGGGGCTGAACCTCGGCGCCGGCCTCGGCACCGCGGCGGGGCCCGCGCTGGTCGGATTGTGCCTGACCCCGCTGGGCGTCGAAGGCACGATGTGGGTTCTCGGTTCCTGCTACCTGCTCGGCGGGCTGCTGACGTTGTTGTTGCGCACCCCGGCGAAGAAGGCGGACCGGACGGCGCGAACCCCGGCGTGATCAGGTTCCGGGCCTGCTGCCGGTGTCGTGGATGTGGCGGCCCAGCGCGGTTCGCAGCGCGGCGGCGTCCCGTTGCTCCAGAAGGTCGACGAGGTGGTCGTGTTCGTCGGCGAGGCTGAGCATGTGAGCATCGCCCGTGGGAACGCCGATCCTCGCGAGGCGGACGAACGCGCCGAGGTGGCCCAGTAATGTCGAGAGTGTCGGCATCCGGGCCACCTCGGCGAGTTCGCGGTGAAACAGCTCGTCGAGGGTGAGGAACGTGTCGGCGTCGCCCGCCTTCGCGGCGCGGCGCTGTTTGAGGATCTGCAACCGCAGGTTGTCCAGGTCCTCCGGCAGCCATTGAGAGCAGGCTTCCTCGGCCGCACTGCCTTCCAGCGCCTCGCGCAGGATGGCCACCTCGCGCCGGTGGCGTTCGGACAGGTCCACCACGAACAGCTGCCGCCGGGCACCCGCGACGAGAAGTCCCTCGCTCTGCAGCAGCCGCAGGGCTTCGCGCACCGGTGTCCTCGACACCCCGAACGACTCGGCCAGCGCGGCCTCGTCCAGCGCCGCGCCCTGCGCGGCCTTGCCCGCGACGATGTCGTCCCTGAGCGCGCGATAGACCTGGTCGACCTTGGTGCCCACTCGGCCTCCTTGTGGTGTCCCGCCGCCGCTACTTCGCGAACAGCTGCGCCTCGTCCTGGAATGCCTTGATCTCGATGGCGTTGCCGGCGGGGTCAAGGAAGAACATCGTCCATTGTTCCCCCGGCTCACCCTCGAACCTGACATAGGGCTCGATGACGAAGGGGATCGCCGCCGCGCGGAGCTTGGCGGCCATCTCGTGGAAGTCGGGGACGGGCAGCACGAGGCCGAAATGGGGAACCGGCACCTGGTGCCCGTCGACCGGGTTGTGTGCCTCGGGGCCCTTGGCCGCACGTGGCGTCACGTGCGTCACGAGCTGGTGGCCGTAGAAGTTCCAGTCGACCCACATGTCGGAAGAGCGGCCCTCCGAGAGCCCGAGTACGCCGCCGTAGAACTTCCTGACCTCGGCAAGGTCGTCCACCGGGATCGCGAGATGAAAGCTGGGCTTGTCCGCCATGCTGCGGGCCTCCTCGGATTACTGAGGTTGTGTACTGGACGACTTGAAGTATACATAACTTACTAATGTATACAAACGGCTCGGCTTTGCGGGACAGCTCGCCCTGTGCGGTCACACGTGCGCCCCGTGCCGGGTCACGTCGGCGAACAGTCGCCCGACCAACGGAGAATCGACATGACAACCCGCACCTGGACGACCCGGCTGGGCACCGCCGCATACGTGATCGTCGCGATGGCGTTCCTGGTGGGTGCCGTGACCAAATACCTGCCGGGGGAGACGTTCTTCGGACCGCCCTACTCGGTCAAGTTCGCCGAATGGGGCTATCCGTCGTGGTTCCGCTTCGTCGTCGGCACCATCGAACTGATCTGCGCCGCACTGCTGGTCATCCCCGACCGTCGGACGAGGTTCGCCGGTTCCGCCACGCTGGTCCTGTTGCTCACCGGGGCCGTCACCACGCACATCGTCAACCAGGATCCGCTCTCGCAGAGCACGGCGGCGCCGGTGAACCTGGTGATCGTCGCCGTGATCGCGCTGGCGAACTGGCCTGCCGACTGGCGCGACCTGCTGCGGCCCGCCGGCAAGTCCTCCCGGAGCCGTCGCGCCGACTCGGGAGGCAGACCGGTGGTGAAGGTCTGACCACGTGGTTCGGCGTCCCGGCCGGATCGGGGAAGCCCGTTCAGCACTCCAGCGGCCGGACGTCGAACCGCGCGAGGCGCTCGTCGTCGGCGATCACGTCGATCGCGGTGATCTTCCCTTCGGCGACGGCGAAGGTGAAGACGACCCTGAGACGGCCGTCCGGCGCCCAGATCAAACCGGTCAGCCCATCGACGAGAGCGGGCCTGGCTGCCTTGGCCCGCCCGGTGAAGCCACGGGCCACCTCCCGTGCTCCGCTCGCTTCGCGCGCGCCGGCCCGCGCGGCAGCCGCGTCGGTGCGCAGGACGGCATCGGGTGCGAGCAGTCCGAGCAGCGCGTCGAAGTCACCTCCGCGAGCCGCGGCGAGAAAGGCGGTGACGATCGCGTCGCGGCGGGCCGCGTCGCCGTCACCGGCCACGGTGGCACCCCGCACTCTGCGGCGGGCGCGGCTCGCGAGCTGGCGGGTGGCGACGGGGCTGCGCTCGACGATCGGCGCGATGTCGTCGAACGGCACGCCGAACAGATCGTGCAGTACGAAAGCCAGCCGCTCTGCTGGGCCGAGCGTGTCCAGTACCACCAGCAGCGCGACGCCGACCGAGTCGTCGAAGACCACCTGGTCCTCGGGAGCCGCACCGTGCGGTTCGGCGGAATCCTCCGGCAGGGGCTGCTCCCGCCGGGTACCCCGGGCGCGCAGGATGTTCAGCGATACCCTGGCCACGACCGTCGTCAGCCATGCGGCCAGGTCGTTCACCGCCGCCGCGCCCGTGCGGCTCAGCCGCAGCCACGCTTCCTGCACGGCGTCGTCGGTGTCGCTCGCCGAGCCGAGTATCCGCATGGCCACCGCGCGCAGGCGTGGCCGCTGTTCCTCGAATCGCGCGGCCAGCAATTCTTCCTCGGTCATACCGGTGCCCTTTCCCCTGGGGTCTCCACCTAGACCCGCCCGGGAGCATGGATGTGACACGCGCTCCCGGTTTGCGGAAAAGCGTTGGGGCGCGGGGTTTCGGCGGCGCTCCTGGATTGTCCTCAGTAGACGTGCCCTGGTCGTGGCCCGCGCGACGCCCGCCGGATGACCTCCCCGATTCGTGTCCTTGACGGCCCCGACCCCGGTCCCTAGAATCCTGACTAACCAGTAAGGTAAACAACTGGCCGGCTCCCTGAGAAAGGCACGATGATGTGGTCTGCGAGCGGGAGGTGGCGACGCGTGGTCGCCACCCGTGCCGTACCGGGCGCCTCTACCGGCCCGGCTGTCGATGTGTCCGGCGTGGACGGTGCGCGCCGCGGCGGCCCTGACCTTCCGCCCACCCCGGTCGCGGGAGCCCCCGCGTGAAGGGGCGGCTCGATGGCAAGGTCGCGGTGGTGACCGGCGGGGCACACGGAATCGGTGCGGCGATCGTCGAACGATTCGTGTCCGAAGGGGCGCGCGTGACGATCGCGGACCTCGCGGAGAAAGGCGGCACAACGCTGGCGGCGCGACTCGCCCCCGCGTGCCGCTTCACGCGCTGCGACGTCACCAGCGACGCCGAGGTCGCCGACGCCATCGAATCGACGGTCTCCGAATGGGGCCGCCTCGACATCATGGTGAACAACGCGGGCTTCGGCGCCGGAGTGGACATCGTCGACACCGACGAGCACACCTGGCGCAGGGTCATCGCGGTCAACCTCGACGGCACTTTCCACGGCATCAAGCACGCCGCGCCCGCGATCGGGCGTGGTGGCGGAGGCGCGATCCTCAACCTTTCCTCCGTCGCGGCCGGGAAGGCGATGCCGGGGATGAGCGCCTACGGGGCGGCGAAGGCGGGAGTGGAAGCGCTCACCCGCACCGCCGCGGCCGAACTCGGGAAAGACGGGATCAGAGTCAACGCCCTGGTTCCCGGATTGATCCAGACCGTCGCGGCCGACCGGTCGACCGAAGTGCTGGCGAGAGGGTTCGGAATGAGCATCGACGATTACCTCGCCACCCGGCAGGGACGCTGGGGCACCCCGGAGGAGGTCGCGGCGGTCGCACTGCACCTCGTCAGCGACGAATCGTCGTTCACCTCAGGGGTGCTGTATCCGATCGACAACGGCGGCACCGCGTAGCGGCCGACGATGAGTACCTGGCGAAGCAGGCCGAGGACGTGCACGAGAGGTTCGAGTATGGAGACAGGTATGGCCGGTGCGGCCGACAGGCGGGAATTCGTCGCCGCACTACGGGATTTCGCCAAGGCGAAGTGCGGGACGAGGGAGCAGCGGCTCGAACTGACCAAGGACGGCACGCTGGCTCACAACCAGTCACTGCACAAGGAACTCGCCGATCTCGGCTGGGTGGGCGCCGCGCTGCCCGAGGCCTACGGTGGCGGAGGAGGCCGCGCCAGCGATGCCTGCCACCTCGTCGAGGAGATGGCCTACGGGCAGGCGCCGTTGTTCGGGCTCGCGGTGACGCTCGTGAGTGCCTCGGTGGTCGAGCGATTCGGCACCGAGGAGCAGAAGCAGGACATCCTCGGCTCGGTCTGCCGCGGCGAGATCCTCGCGACCGCGATCAGTGAACCCGACACCGGGTCCGACGCGGGTTCCCTGCGCTGCAAGGCGGAACGCAAGGGCGACAACTACGTCATCAACGGCCAGAAGACGTGGATCTCCTGCGCCCACATCGCCTCGCGGATCTTCCTGCTGTGCCGCACGGGCGAGGGTGAGGGCAAGCACGACGGCATCACCATGATCGACGTTCCCGCCGACACCCCCGGCGTGACGGTGCGGCCCATCGCCACCCTCGGCGGCGACGAGGTCAACGAGGTCTACTTCACCGACGCCGTGGTGCCGGCCGACCGCGTGATCGGCGAGGTCGGCGCCGCCTGGCGGCAGATGATGAGCTGCCTCAACACCGACCGGCTCATGTGCGGGGCGATGTTCCTCGGGCACGCGCGCCGCACGTTCGACGACGCACTGGAATACGTGTCGCAGCGCGAGCAGTTCGGCCGTCCGATCGGGAGTTTCCAGGCCATCCGGCATCGCATGGCCGACCTCGCCACCGAGCTGGAGTGCTGCAGGCTGCTCGTCCACGACCTCGCGGCGAAGCTGGACGCCGACCCGCACCGGCAGGTGCCTCGTGAGGCTTCGATGGTGAAGCTCAAGGTCACCGAGACCGCGAAGCGGCTCGCCGTCGAGGGAATGCAGTTGATGGGAGGTGCCGGATACACCAAGGAATACGACATGGAACGCCACCTTCGCGAATCCATCGTGTCCACTGTGTACGCGGGCACCAGCGAAATTCAGCGCGAGATCATCGGAAAGTCCTACGGTCTGTAAGCAATCCGGGCACGCACCACGCACCGCAAGAGAAACACCCCACCGATGACGCCGTCCTCGCGCGGCCCGATCGAAAGAGAGAACATGACAGAGCAATTCCGCACCCTTGCCGACGGCGGCGACTACTTCGAGGGCCTGCGCTGGCACGAAGGCAACTGGTATGCCTCCGACGCCTTCCGCGGCATCGTGCTCAAGATCGACGATGCCGGGAACCGGACCGACATCATGAAGGTCGACGCCCTGTGCTCCGGGCTGGGCTGGCTTCCCGACGGCTCGATGATCATCGTGTCCATGAAGGACCGCAAGCTGCTGCGCCGCACCGCCGACGGTGAGGTCGGCGAGCACGCCGACATGTCGGCGCTGTCCGAGCACTGGATCAACGACATGTGCGTGGACAAGCAGGGCCGCTCGTGGGTGGGCAGCATCGGCTTCGCCATCGTCGAAGGCGCCGACCCCGTTCCGGGTGACCTGCTGTGTGCCGACCCCGACGGCTCGGTGCGGGTCGCAGCCTCGGATCTGTGGTGCCCCAACGGGATCGTGGTCACCGCGGACGGCCGCACGCTGATCGTCGCCGAGACGTTCGCGGGCAGGCTCACCGCCTTCACCATCGCCGACGACGGCACGCTCACCGACCGGCGCACCCTCGCCCAGTTCGGTGAGGCACCTCCGGCGGGTGGCGCGGCCGAGATGCTGGGCGCGATCGAGCTTGCGCCCGACGGCCTCACCATCGACAGGGACGACAACGTGTGGGTGTCCGACGCCTCCCGCAGGCGTTGTGTCCGGGTCTCGCAGCAGGGTGAGATCACCGCGGAGGTTCCGGCTCCCGGTGAACTCGGCCTCTACTCCTGCGCCCTCGGTGGTTCCAGCGGCACCGAACTGACGCTGGCCGTCTGCGAAGGGTTCTTCGAGGCGGCCCAGGGTGTGAAGGGCACGGCGGCGCTCGTGTCGACCACGGTCGACATTCCGGTCGCCTGAACACTTTTTCGACGTGACTCGCGCCGGTGGCGCCGGTGATGCCTTCACGGCAGCGCGCCGGCCCCACCGCGCGAGCGACCACGGCACGGCCCCGAGGCGGCGCCGATCGCCTGCCCACTCCGAGCGGCTCGGCCGCTCACAACACGAACCAAGGGAGTGACAATGGATCCCGCACGGCTGCTGCGCAGGGTCTCGCACGATTACCGCGACCGCGTCGCGGTCCGTTGCGAGGACAAGGCGCTGACCTATGCCGAGTTCGGAGAGCGGTCGAACAGGCTGGCGAACGCGCTGGCCGATCTCGGGCTGGAGAAGGGCGATCGGATCGCGCTGCTCGGCGACAACCGCCTCGAATCGCTTGAACTGATCGTCGGCACCGCGATCGGCGGCTTCGTCCGCTGCTCGCTGCACGCGCACGACGCACCGGAGCGGCACCGCTACCTCATTGAGCACACCGGTGCGAAGGCGCTCATCGTCGACCGGCACTACTACGAGCGGATGTCCGGTGTGCTCGGTGAGATCGCCGGGCTGCGGCACGTGATCGTGCTCGGTGGTCCTCACGGTACCGGGGGCACGGCTGGCGTCAGCTCCTATGAGGACGTGCTCGCGAGTGCTTCCGCCGAACAACCCGGCGTCGAGCTTGCTCAGGACGATCCGCACGTGATCCGGTTCTCCTCCGGCACGACGGGGTTGCCGAAGGGGATCATCATCACGGTCGCGGCAACCATGGGCATGGGCAACGAGTTCGCGGTCGTGCTGCCCGGCTTCGACGATTCGGACCGCTATCTCGCCGCGGGGCCGCTCACCCACGCGGCGGGTATGTTCATCTACCCGCTGCTCGCGGCGGGAACCACCACGATCGTCATGCCCGGCTTCGATCCGGGCAAGTTCCTCGAACTCGTCGAGCGGGAGAAGGTCACCGCGACACTCGTGGTGCCGACGATGATCCAGATGATCACCGATCACCCCGACGCGAAGACGAGGGATCTCTCGTCGCTGCGCGCCGTCATGTATGGAGCCGCGCCGATCTCGGAGACCACCCTCGGCAAGGCGCTCGACGTGTGGGGCGACATCATGTACCAGCTCTACGGTCAGAGCGAGGTGGTGCCGATCGCGGTCCTCATGCCACGGCACCACAGGCTCGGCTCCGGCGTGCTCTCCTCGGCGGGCAGGCCGAGTCCCAACGCCTGGGTCCGGATCGAGGACGAGGACGGCAACGAGCTGCCTCGCGGCCAGGTCGGGGAAGTGGTCGCGGGCGCGCCCTGCATGATGACGGGCATCTGGGGTGACGACGAAGCGGCGGCGGTGAGGCTCACCCCCGACGGTGGTGTGCGCACGAGGGACATGGGCTACCTCAGCGAGGACGGTTTCCTGTACCTCGCCGACCGCAAGGAAGACATGATCAACTCCGGCGGGTTCAACATCTGGCCCGCCGAGCTGGAGAACGCGCTCTCGGCACATCCCGCCGTCCAGGATGTGGCCGTCGTGGGTGTTCCTCACGAGAAGTGGGGCGAGACGCCGTGCGCCGTCGTCGTGGTGCGTGAGGGTGCCGACGTGACCGAGGCCGAGCTGATCGAGTGGACCCGGGAGCGCGTGGGTTCCTACAAGAAGGTCACCGGCGTCCGCTTCGTCGCCGAACTGCCCAAGACGCCGCTCGGCAAGATCCTGCGCCGCCAGGCGAGGGAGCGTTATCTCGCCACGGGCGACGGCCTCGGCCGAGCCTGACCCCGCGCGTCGTTTCGTGTTCGCGTGCATGGCGCGATGCCACCTGAGTGAGGAGTGCAGACAACCGTGTCCGATCAACCCGTTCTCTACGAACGCCGGGGCCCAGCCGCGTGGATCACGCTGAACCGGCCCGGTGCCCACAACGCCCTTTCGGCCGAGGTGATCGCCGGTATCGGCGAAGGGCTGCGCAGGGCCGAGGAGGACACCGAGGCCCGCGCCATCGTCCTGGCGGGCAATGGTCCCTCGTTCTGTGCCGGTGCCGACCTGAAAATGGTGCTGGCACAGGGAAAGGAGCACGCGGACGCCAGTGACGCCGCAGGAGCGCTCTCCGGTTTCCTGCGCTCGGTCGCCGATGTCTGCGACAGGATCTCGGCGCATCCGCTTCCGGTGATCGCCGCGGTGCACGGCAACGTGATCGCGGGAGGACTGGAGCTGACGCTCGCCTGCGATCTGGTGCTCGCCGACGAGAAGGCGGCGATCAGCGACGGGCACGCCCGCTACGGGCTGTTCCCCGCGGCGGGCGGCGCGACGAGGCTGCCGCGCAAGATCGGTGTCAACAGGGCGAAGTACCTGCTGTTCACCGCTGACACCTGGAGCGCGGAACTGCTGCGCGAGTGCGGTCTCGTCAACGAGGTCCTCCCGGAAGACGAGTTGCTCTCGCGGGCGCAGGCACTCGCCGAGCGCCTGGGCCATCGCAGCGCGAGAGGGCTGGCCGCGATGAAGCGCGTGGTCGAGCAAGGACTGGACCTTTCGCTCGACGACGCGCTCGCGCTGGAACTGGCCGAGTGCGAGCGCTACATCGCCGGTGGAGGGGACTTCGAAGAGGGACTGCTTGCCTTCACCCAGCGGCGGGTGCCGGTGTTCGGCGGCCGTGATCCGGTGTGAGCGCCGCTGCCGCTTGAACTGACGTTGACGGCCGAGGAGGCGTGATGGAACTCAAGAACAAGGTGGCGCTCGTCGCCGGAGGAGCGTCGGGACTGGGGCGCGCGGTGTGCGTCGATCTCGCCGAACGGGGCGCTGTGGTCGCCGTACTCGACCGGGACGCGGCGCAGGCCAAGGAGGTCGTCCGGGAGCTCGGCGGCGGGCTCGCGCTCGGCGCGGACATCACCGACGCCGGTGAGGTCGAGCGCGCCGTCGACGAGGTGATGCGGACGCTGGGCGCGGTGCACGTGAACGTCAACACGGCCGGGATCATCGGCGCCGCGAAGATCGTCTCTCGCGGGACTCCCGCGTCCTTCGAGGACTTCGACCGCGTGGTCCGGACCAATCTGTGCGGCACGTTCAACGTGATGCGGCTCGCCGTGGCCGCGATGCTCGGCAACGAGCCCGAGGACGGCGAGCGGGGAGTCGTGGTCAACACGTCGTCCGGCGCGGCCTACGAAGGGCAGCCGGGGCAGGCCGCCTACGCGGCGAGCAAGGCGGGCGTCATCGGCCTGACCCTTCCGGTCGCCCGCGATCTGTCGGGCAAGGGAATCAGGGTCAACGCGATCGCTCCCGGCCTTTTCGAGACGCCCATGTCGGAGGGGCTGCCGCCCGATGTGCGGGAAGGACTCGTCGGAATGATCACCGAGCCACGCAGGCTCGGTAAGCCGGCCGAATTCGCGGGAATGGTGCGCGCCATCGTCGAAAACCCTTACGTCAACGGTGAATGCGTGCGGCTCGACGCCGCGACGCGGCTGACGGCGCGATAGCGGCAACCCTGTCCGTCTCGACAGGGACGGGCAGGGGTACCACGTAATGGGGGCGGTGTGCCGGTGAGGCGCACCGCCCCCGCGTGCGTGAAGGACGGGCGTGTCCCGCGTGTCCTATGTGTCCTGCTGGGGCGGGAGGATGTAGCCGGAGAGCAGTCGCAGCGTGTGATCGAGAAGCTGCTCCGGATCGAGCTTGCCCTTGTCGTCGTACCAGCGGGCGATCGACAGCATCATCCCGTTGATCAGGTTGACCGTGGTCGCCACGTCGAGATCCGCCCTGACGACGCCCTCGTCGGCGCAGAGTTTGAAAAGGCCGGTGGCGATGTGGTTCACCTCGCGGGCCCAGGACGTGTAGTTGCGCAGTGCCTGCGGCGAGAGCTGATGCTGACCCGCGTTGAGTACGGCGTAGTAGGTGCGGTAGCGAATCGCGGCGTCCACCTGCACCCTGAGATAGCGCGTGAGCTTCTCGCGCGCGGGCAGGTCGCTGTCGACGATTTCGTCGATGCTGTGCCGAAGCGGGTAGATGACCTGTTCGACGATGGTCTCCAGTAGCCAGCGTTTGGAGGTGACGTATTGGTAGACGGTGGGTTTGCTGACGCCTGCCTCCGCCGCGATGTCACTGATCGTCGCCTCGGCGAAGCCCTTGCGCTCGAAGACAATCGCCGCAGCGTCGACCAGTTGCTGCACGCTTGTCGCGCGCTTCCGTGTCATCACGCCTCCTCCGGCGTCAGCCTAGTGCACAGCTGTCGCACCGCCGTTCGTGACGCCGCCGTCGAGTTCGGCTTTTCTTTTCCGCTTTCAAGATACTATATTAGTCAGTTAGTTAAGATAACTTGGCGAACAGCAACCCGGTGAAACAAGGAGGAGCCGTGCGCGACGTTGTGGTGGCGGGAGTTGGGATGACCGACTTCGGCAAGCAGCCGGACAGGTTGGTTTCCTCGCTGGCGACCGAAGCCGTCGAAGCGGCCATCGCGGACGCGGGGCTTCGCGGGGAGCCTGCCGACGGGCTGGGGATGATCTACTACGCCAATGTCCTTTCCGGACTGCTGCAGGGGCAGGAATCGGTGCGTGGCCAGCACGCGCTCTCCCGCACCTCGGTGGCGGGTATCCCGCTCGTCAACGTCGAGAACGCGTGCGCGTCCGGATCCACCGCACTGCACCAGGCCTGGCTGTCGGTCGCGTCGGGACAGGTCGACGCCGCGCTCGCCGTCGGGGTGGAGAAACTGCACATCGAGGACAAGGCTCGCGCGCTGGCATCGCTGGCCTCCGCGCTGGATCAGGAACGTCTGCCCGAGGTGCTCGCCGAACTGGGCGCGGGCGGGAGCGGTTCGGTGTTCATGGACGTCTACGCGGGCGCGGCGAACCGGTACATGGAGCACACGGGCGCGACGAGGGAGGATTTCGCCGCCGTCGCCGTGAAGAACAGCGAGCACGGCGCGCGCAACCCGAAAGCCCAGTACGGCAGGAAACTCACCGTCGAGGAGGTGCTCTCGGCGCGGCAGGTGAGCGGCCCGCTCACCGTGCCGATGTGCGCGCCCATGAGTGACGGCGCGGCCGCGGTGCTCGTCGCGGCACCGGAACTGGCCGCCCGCTGGGAATCCGACGGCGTCCGGCTGCGTGGCGTCGTCGTCGGCGCAGGCCGCAGGGGAGTGCTCGACGAGCTGGTTCCCGCGACGGCGCGGCGCGCGTTCGAGCAGACGGGGATCGGGCCGGAGGACATCGAGATCGTCGAGTGCCACGATGCCGCGTCGCCCGCCGAACTGATCGTGCTGGAGGAACTCGGCCTGTGCGCTCAGGGTGAGGCGCTGGCGAAGCTGCGCGAGGGTGCGACGCGGATCGGCGGCTCGCTTCCGGTCAACCCGAGCGGTGGCCTGCAGAGCAGGGGGCACCCGCTCGGCGCCACCGGTCTCGGCCAGGTCGTCGAACTGGTGGACCAGCTTCGCGGGCGCGCGGGCGATCGTCAGGCCGGTGCGCCGAGGGTCGGGCTCGCCGAGAACGCGGGCGGCTACCTCGGCCCTGATCCCGCCGCGGCGACGGTGACGATCCTGAGCAGGTAACCCGGATACCACCGTCCATTGTGGTCTGACAAGGGGCGGTTCCGGCAACAGCAACGCAGCGGAAGGGAATCCGGCCATGGCCAGCGAAGCCAGCAATGCCAGCAACACCATCGACTAC
The DNA here is from genome assembly GCA_040635515.1 of Saccharomonospora sp. NPDC006951. Classification (GTDB taxonomy): domain Bacteria; phylum Actinomycetota; class Actinomycetes; order Mycobacteriales; family Pseudonocardiaceae; genus Prauserella_A. Next base: position 544,302 of record JBEYHY010000002.1, read on the forward strand.
AGCGGATACGAGAACATCCTGGTCACTCGTTCCGGTTCGGTGCTGACCCTCACCCTGAACCGGCCCGAACGGTTCAACGCCGTCGACAACGACCTGCACGAGGAACTGGCCCGGATCTTCACCGATGTCGCTCAGGACGAGGCGGCGTCGGTGGTGGTCCTCACCGGAGCGGGGCGTGCCTTCTGCGCGGGAGGCGACATCAAGGCCATCCTTGAGGACACCGAGAAGAACGGTCCCGGCCAATACCTCGACATGACCTCGGCCAAGCGGATCATCTTCTCGCTGCTCGATCTCGAAAAGCCGATCATCGCGAAGGTCAACGGTCACGCGATGGGCCTCGGCGCGACCCTGGCCTTGTTCTGCGACATCATTTACATGGCCGACGACGCCCGCATCGCCGACCCGCACGTCTCGGCGGGAGTCGTCGCCGGTGACGGCGGGGCGATCATCTGGCCGCAGCTCATCGGATACGCGCGGGCCAAGGAGTTCCTGCTGACCGGCGACCAGATTTCCGCCACCCGCGCGGCGGAAATGGGACTCGTCAACTACGCGCTGCCCCGCGGCGAACTCGACGCCGCGGTCGACGAACTCGCCGCGAGGCTTGCCTCCGGCGCGCGGGACGCCATCCGGTGGAGCAAGGTGTCGGTCAACATCGGCTTGAAGCAACTTGCCCACTCCATACTCGACACCTCGATCGCCTACGAGCTCCTGACCCTGCACGGGCCCGATCACGCGGAAGCGCTTGCCGCCTTCGTGGAGGGCAGGAAACCGGACTTCACCGGCAACTGAGCGGTGTGGCGGGCGCGGGGCGATGGCTCAGCGCACGTCCGCACGTCGGCTACGCCCCAGCGTCCGCGACCGTCACGGCGGCGCGATCCGCCCTTCGAGGAAGTCGCAGTGGCGGCGGTAGCCCGCCTCGGCCAGCGCCGCGCTCAACGACGGATCGCCAGGGGGCTGGTCGACGACGACGAGCGCGGCCCCGCACTCGGCCGCCCGCGCGTCCGCCACCGCCGCCGCGGGCTCGGTGACTCCGGTGAGGAACAGGACAGGACCGCCCGGCGCGTAGATCGGGGGCGCCGGAACGAGTCTCGCCTCCGCGCCCTCGATGTGCGGGGTGTGCTCGTCGTGCTCAGGCCCGCCGGGAATCTCCTTGTGCCACCACGAGGTCGTGAGCGTCAGGCCGAGGCTGTCCGCGAAGCGCCGCCTTTCGGTGTCGGGCACCGGGCAGACGAAGCGCACGGTTTCGCCTTCCGCCGTGGCGGCCAGCGCGGCCCACAGCGCTCTTCCCGTCGTCGCCCACGAGTCGGCGGGAACGGCGGCGTCGTCGACGACCCAGCCGTGCGGCGACGGGCTCGCGATCAGTAGCGCGCCGCTGGTGCGGAAGCCACGGCCGCCGCCATCCCCGATCAGATGTGCGAGAAAGGCTCTGTGCTGTTCGTCCGCGTCGGCGGCAGGCCGCCACAGCAGCGGCGCGCCGGGGACGAGGTCGTCGCGGTACCGCCGCAGCGTGCCGACGGCCCAGTCGAGATCGGCGGGCGTCAAGTCCCGCACGCCGGTATGGACACTGTCGCCGTGCGCCGTCACAGGGAACCCCGCCCGGCGAGTGTCTGGGCGAGCAGCCCGGCGGGGGACAGTACGTCGTTGACGTAACCGAGGTTGCCTTCCCTGTCCTCGGCAGGGGCGGCGGGATCGAGTACGACGCTCGCCGGTTCGGCGATGTCCTCCAGCGTCCGCAGTCCCCGGTAGTAGGTGATCAGCTCGGTGTCGATCTCGCGGGCCCCGCCGACGCCGCCGTAGCCGTTGAGGAAGTCGGTCTGGTGCTCCGGTGTGACGGGCAGATCCGCGAGCACACCGCCGCCGAGCACGAACATCAGGTCGCGTTCGGCGGGCGCGAGCACGGCGTCGTCGAAATCGATCAGCACGGGGCCCTCGCCGGTGAGGATGACGTTGCCGAGATGAGGATCGGCGTGGCACGGGACGAACCCGGGCAGCGAGGTGCGCTCGCGCAGCACCCGGCCGAGCCGGATCGTGAGGTCGTGCACCGCGCGCAGGTCGTCACGCCCGCGCAGCCAGGCTTCGGCGAGCCGCGAGCTCGGTTCGTCAGGGGCATCGCCATCTCCGATGGCCGCGTCGACCCGTTCGAAGAGACCGGCCCACCGGCTGGTATCGAAGTCTTCGCGGGGCACCCACTCGCGAAGCTCCGGCGTGACCGGAAGCCCGTGCAGGGTGGCGAGAAGGCGGCCTTGGGCCTCCCACGTTTCCGGTCCGAGCGGAGCCTCAAGCGCGCTGGTTCCGGCTACCCATTCCATAATGGACAGTCGCATGCCTCCGGCGTCGACCCACAGCGCGCCGGTACGCGAAGGGATCGGCATCGCCGTGCTGCCGGGAAGCGCCGCGCTCAACGCGGCGGGCAGGACCAGCCCGGCGGGCGAACCACTGCCCGACCACTTCACCGCGAACCGCCGTCCCGACGAATCGGTGGCCGTCCACAGTGTTGCCGCGACATCGGCGCCACCCTCGACCGGCACCAGGCCGGTGGAGCCGGTGATGCCGAGATCGTAGTGCTCGGCCAGCAGAGCGCTGACCTTGTCGGCGTCGGGCGCCTGGAACATCGAATCCCCTTCGGCAGGCTGGTCGTGGTTGCCCGGATAATAGGAGGCGTCCCCGGGTCGATGCCTGTTATTTTCTGTCGTTCCCGGTAGCGAAGGGGGAACGCGGGCTTTGGGAAGGGCTGTCCTCGGCAAGAGGTTCTGGCGATTCTGGAGCGCGTCGTTGACCTCGAACCTCTCCGACGGCATCGCGTTGATCGTGCTGCCATGGCTCGCGACGACGGTGACCGACGAGGCGTTCTGGGTCGGTGCCGTCGCCGCCGCGGGGCGGCTGCCGTGGCTGATCGCCGCGATTCCGGCTGGAGCCTTCATCGACCGCTTTCCGCTGTTCCAGGCGATGGCCGCCGCCTCCCTCGGCAGAGCGCTGCTGTGGTGCGGCCTGGGAGTTGCCGGACTGGCCGGGTTCCTTCGGCTCGACGTGCTTCTGGTGGCCGCGTTCCTGTTCGGCCTCGCCGAGGTTTGCTATGACACCGCGGCGGTGACCGCGATACCCGCCCTTGTCACCCGCGAGCGCCTCGAAGCGGCCAACGGGCAGTTCCGGACGGCCGAGATCACGGCGCAGGAGTTTCTCGGCAGACCGGCGGGCGGTTTTCTGCTGACCCTGGGTGTCGCGCCCGCCTTGCTGGTCAATGCCGGTATCTGCCTGCTGGTCCCCGGGCTGCTGGCGAAGCTGAGCGCGGCCGAGCGCGGGACGCGCAGCGCTCAGTCGCACCCGAGCCCGCGCGGCATCGGCGCCGGGGTCGCGACGATCTGGAAATCCCCGTTGCTGCGGCGGCTCGTGGCGGTGACGATGGTTTTCAACGTGGCCTACGCGACGATACTGTCGACCCAGGTGCTGTTCGCCCAGACGACGCTGGGGCTCGGCTCGGCGCAATTCGGGCTGCTGATGATGAGCACGGCCGCGGGCGGCGTTGCCGGCGGCCAGCTCAGTGGGCGGATCAGCCGGTGCCTTCCCTCCGGCTGGCTGCCGGTAACCAGTCTGGCCACCGCCGGTGCCTGTTATCTCGTGGTCGCCGCGGCGCCGTTCGTCGCCGTTGCCGCCGCCATGTTTTTCGTGTCCAGCGCGGCGGTGCTGCTCTATTCGGTGTCGGTCTCGTCGCTGCGCCAGCGCGTCACGCCGCCCGCCGTACTCGGCAGGGTCAACGCCGCCGCGGGCACGGCGTCCTGGGGCGTCGCGGCATTGGGAATGATGCTGGGCGGGGCGCTCGTCAGCATCGCGGAGGGGTGGTTGCCGACGAGCGACGCGCTCAGGCTGCCGTACCTGTTCACGGCAGCGGTCGTGCTCGTGCTGGTGGGTACGCTCGGTCCGGCCATCACCCGGCTGAGCGCACGCGTGGATCCCGCGTAGCCGCTGAGCCGTTCCGCCGGTGTGGTACGGACGTGCGCCCGAGCTGCCAGTGACCATATGCTCGGGCTACGGCAGCCGCGCCGGGTTCGTACGGGCCGGGCGCGGGCACGGATCGACGAGACGGACGGGTAGTAGCGCATGGTGGGTCTGAAGGTCGGCTACAAGGCATCCGCGGAGCAGTTCGGTCCGCGTGACCTGGTGGAATACGCCGTCAGGGCCGAGGAACTCGGCCTGGACAGCGTGATGGTGTCGGATCATTTTCTGCCGTGGCGGCACGAAGGTGGTCACGCGCCGTTCGCCCTGGCGTGGCTTCCCGCCGTGATCGAACGCACCAGCAGGGTGCGGCTCGGCACGAGCGTCCTGACCCCCACCTTCCGCTACAACCCCGCCGTGATCGCGCAGGCGTTCGCCACGATGTCCCTGCTGTCGGAGGGGCGCGTGATACTCGGGGTCGGTACGGGCGAGGCCCTCAACGAGATCGCCGTCAGTGGCAGGGAATGGCCTGAGTTCAAGGAACGCTTCGCCAGGCTGCGCGAGGCGGTGCGGCTGATGCGCGCGTTGTGGAGCGAGGACGACGTGTCGTTCGACGGCGACTACTACACGCTCGTCGGCGCCAAGATCTACGACCGGCCCGAGCGCCCGGTCCCCGTCTACGTCGCGGCAGGCGGGCCGGTGATGGCCAAGTACGCGGGCAGGGCGGGCGACGGGTTCATCTGCACCTCGGGCAAGGGAATGGAGCTCTACGAGGACAAGCTGCTGCCCGCGGTCACCGAGGGCGCGCAGGCGGCGGGCAAGGAACCCGGCGCCGTCGACAAGATGATCGAGATCAAGCTGTCCTACGATCGCGATCCCGAGCAGGCGCTTGCCAACACCCGGTTCTGGGCGCCGCTGTCGCTGACGCCGGAGCAGAAACATAGCGTGGATTCCGCCGAGGAGATGGAGCGGCTCGCCGACGAGTTGCCGCTCGACCAGGTGGCGCGGCGCTGGATCGTGGCCTCCGACCCCGACGAGGCCGTCGCGCAGATCAAGCCCTATGTCGACGCGGGACTCGACCACCTCGTGTTCCACGGTCCCGGACACGACCAGGAGCGCTTCCTCGGCCAGTTCTCCGAGGACATCCTGCCGAGGCTGCGCGCGCTGGGCGGCTGAGTGCCTGCCGGTGGCTGACCCGCATGGGTCAGCCACCGGGCCGGAACGGGCTGGGTCAGCTGAGGTCCACGGTGATGCCGTCCGAGAGCATGGAGTCGTGCAGTTCGGCGCGGACCGGCTCGACGTCGGCCGGCAGGTCGAAGGCGATCTTGCCCTCGACGGTGTTGCCGGGATTGATCTCCTTGAACCAGACGCTGTCGCCGTCGTCGCCGGCGAGGTAGATACCGGCCGTGGAATCCGCGGAGTACTTGTTGCCCTCGGCGTCGTAGAGGTACTGTTCGCCGTCGCTGAGCAGCTGCGGTTCGCTGCCGATGTTCTTCACGGTGAGTTGCACGATGACGTACTCGCCCTGCGCTGTCGCGGTCAGGTACTCGCCGACGGTTTTGGCCCGGCTGAGGTCCTTGACGACGAACTCGAATTTCCCGTCCCTTGCCGGCTGCCCGATCGCCGGGGAGTTCTCGGTGCCGGCGGCCTGCCGCGCTTCGGCAGGCTGTCCCGATCCGGCCGCGGGTGCGGCCGTGTCCTGGGGTGCCGTGTCCTCTGGGGAGGTCGTCACGACCGAGATCACGATGAGTGCCACCGCGACACCACCGATGATCATCGCCCACCGTCGTTTTCTCGGTGGCCGTGCCTGAGGCGGCGGAGGCGGGAAGTGGTGGGCTTGCGGCGGCTGTGCCGGTCTCGGCTCGGATGGCTGAGTCATGGGTGGTATGTCCTCTTTCGTGTGGCTAACCGATGCATCCGTTTCCACAGCCCGCGCATTACCTGATGTGCCTGTTTCGTTATCACGGCCGCTTCGTGTTCACGGCCGGTGTGTCCGCCAGGTCTTTGGCCATGATTCTTTCCCTGCCCGCGCCATCGGGCAGGAGGTCGCCCTGCTCTCCCGTGCAGAAGAAACCGTGGCGCTCATAGAGTGCGGTGGCCCTGACGTTGTCCGGCATCACGGCCAGCCGAAGGGACGTGGCTCCTTGCTCGATCGCCCACCGCTCGACCTCCCGGATCAGACTGTCGCCGACCCCTTTGCCTCTGGCCGGGGGACTGACCCACATCGAGATCAGTTCAACGTGGTCTCCCGCGTCCTCGGCGGGAACCCCGCTGGCCATTCCGGCGGGAATGCCATCGGTCACCGCGACGACATTGTGCGCGCCCGGAATCTCCAGACGTGCGCGCCACCGGTCTTCTCGATCACCTTCTCCCTGCCACTGCGCGAGTGTCGACCCGAACGCATAGGGCGCTTCCGCCAGGGCCGCCAGCCGTAGTTCCCGCCAGAGTGGCCAGTCGTCGGAGTTCACAGCACGTAGTTCAAGCACCACGCGGACCTTGCCGTGGATACGGAGACGACGGCAACGGAATTATCGAAGGGCTTGGCGCGGGCCGAGATGGCGCGGCGTGCGTATTCTTGCTGCCATGGGCCAGACAGCCGAGCGGATGAGTGTCGTCACCGCGTTGGTGCGTTCCTCCTTTCTGCTGAACGCCGTGTACGCGGAGTCGGCAAGGGAGTACGGATTGACCGCACAGCAAGGACAATTGCTGTGTGTCCTGATGTCTCGTCCTTACGGGATGGGCGAACTCGGCGAGGTGTTGGGCCTCGCCAAATCCAGCCTGTCCGGCCTCGTCGACCGCACCGCCCATCGCGGTCTCGTCGAGCGGGGGCAGGACCCGGACGACCGCAGAGCGGTCAGGGTCGCGCTCACCGCGAAAGGTGCCGCGCTCGCCGAGGAGTTCTACGCCGCGACCTGCGAGCGGGTCGAGCATCTTCCCTCGGAGCTCACCGAGGCCGAACGCGACACGCTCGCCGATCTGCTCTCCAGGATCGTCGCGGCAAACAAGGTACCGATGGTGTTCATGGAACTGGACGAACGCGCGGGACAGTGAATGCCGCGGTGTCAGGAAATGCCGAACAACTCCCGGAATCGGCCTACGAGCAGGTCAATTCCCTTGTACTCACTGACCGTTGCCGCGGGAAGCAGTGTGGCGTCCCCGGATCCGTTGCCCGCGGGGATCTGGCCGACACCGCCGTGCGGACCGAGCGGCAGCAGGATCGATCGCGTCTCGGCGGGACGGTAGCGTGCGCTTGGCCGTTCACCACGGATGGTGGCCGTGATGTTCTCCGCGATCACCTCGGCGTGCTCCATGGCGTGGGCTGCCATTTTCGGCTCGGCGACATCGGTGAGGTCGCCGAGCGCGTAGACGTTGCCGAACCCGGCTACGTTCAGGGATCCGGTCACCGCGAGCTGCCCCAGCGGGTTGCGTGCGGCGGCGAGTTCCTCGCCGAGGAAACCACTGTTGGGTCGCACGCCGTGGCAACGGAACCAGATGTCGGCCGGTAGCTCGCCGCCGCTGGTGGCCACCGCGAAGGTTTTCGCGGTAGCGGGTGGTACCGGAGGGCGCTCGAGCAGTGTTGTTCCCATCCGCAGGTCGATCCGCAGGTCCGCCAGCTGGCGGTGCAGTTCCTCGCGTAGCTCCGGCAGGAAGCCCGGGACGAGCTCGGTCGCCGGATCGACGATCGTCACGTTCTTGTCCGGCCACACCGCCTTGATCTCGCCTGCCAGTTCGAGACCGACGGGACCGGCACCGGCGAGCAGCACCCGTTCGGCCGCGGCGAGTTCGGCATGCGTGGCGCGCAGTCTCGCGAGTGCGTCGCCCGCGGTGTCGGTGTCCATTTTGGCCGGGAACGGATAGCTGGATCCCGCTGCCACGACCAGGAAATCCGCGTCGACGCGGTCGCCGGATTCCAGTGTGATGCCGCTGGGATCGACCGTCGCCGCCCGGTCCCGGATCACGGTTCCATTGGCCAGCAGCGTGTCGTAGGGCAGGAAGATGTTGCTGGCCCATCCCGGCTCGACCAGTGCGCGCAGCGAGGCGGCCGAGTGTACGAACGTATCCTTCGGATCGATCAATGCCACGTGTGCGTGCTCGTCGAGTGCCTTGGCGGCGGCCGCGCCCCCGTAGCCTCCGCCGATGACCGCGACGGTGCTCCTCATGTCGTTCCTTCTTCCCTGGGCGTGAGAAATTTGGTTCGTAGTGCGAACCATACTAGTTCGTACTACGAACTTCAACGGGCTTCGTGTGTGTGCGACGACGGGGGCGGGCGCCGTTCGGCCTAACGTAAACGTCGTTTCGCCGTATTGGCCCAAACTTTTGTTTGATTGACGCATAAGTTCCGCTACGGTGAGGCGCATGAGTGTGATGGGCCTCACCGATGAGGCGCCCACGGTGCGGATGCTCGGCATCGGCAAGCAGTTCCTCGGCAACCCGGTCCTCCGGGATGTCGACCTGGAGCTGCGCGCCGGAGAGGTGCACGCGCTCGTCGGCGAGAACGGTGCGGGCAAGTCGACCTTGATGAAGATCCTCGCCGGAGTGCACAGGGCCGACGCGGGAACCGTCGAGCTGGCAGGGGAAACCGTCTCGTTCGGCTCGCCGAGACAAGCGCAGGCCGCCGGGATCTCGATCGTCCACCAGGAATTCAATCTGCTCGGCGACCGCAGCGTCGCGGAGAACGTCTACCTCGGCCGCGAACCGGTCCGAAGAGGTCAGGTCGACCGCAAACGGATGGAGGCCGCGACGGCCGATCTGCTCGACGGCCTGGGGGAGCGGGGAATCTCTCCCCGTACCGCGGTGCGCCGCCTGCCGGTTGCGCAGCGACAGGTCGTCGAGATCGTCAAGGCACTGTCCACCGACGCCCGCGTACTCGCGATGGACGAACCGACCGCGGCACTCGCCGATCACGAGGTCGAACTGCTGTACGGCCTGGTGAACCGGTTGCGAGAGCGTGGAATCGCGATCCTCTACGTTTCCCACCGGCTGCGTGAGGTCTTCGACCTCAGTCAGCGCATCACAGTGCTCAAGGACGGGGAGCTGGTCACCTCTCTGCCGACGAAGGAACTCACGGCCGACCAGCTCGTCCGGCACATGGTCGGCAGGCCGCTTGAGGCCCTCTTTCCCGACCTGGCAACGGAAACCGAGTGCGGGCCCGTGCGGCTGGCCGTACGCGGAGGTGGCAACGCGCGCCTGTCCGGCATCGACCTCGACGTGCGCGCCGGTGAGATCGTCGGCCTGGCAGGACTGCAGGGCGCGGGCCGCTCGGCGGTGGCGAGGGCCATCGCCGGTGTCGATCCGTTCACCACCGGCTCGGTCGAGATCGACGGCGAACAACGGCGGATCGATTCCCCGAGGGCGGCGATCAGAAGAGGCATCGCCTTCGTCACCGAGGACCGCAAGGGCGAGGGGCTGGCGCTGCGGCAGTCGGTGCGGGACAACACCTTGCTCGTGAGAAGGGCGTCGTTCGGCCGCGCGCGCGGGCTTGGCGCACTCGACCTCGCGGCGCTGCTGCGGTCGGTGACCCTCGTGTCGCGAGGTCCCGACCAGGAGGTCAGGTATCTCTCGGGAGGCAACCAGCAGAAAGTGGTGCTGGCGAAGTGGCTCGCCGTCGAACCGAAGGTGCTCGTTGTCGACGAGCCGACGCGGGGCATCGACGTCGGCGCGAAGAAAGCCGTCTACGACCTGCTTCGCGGACTGGCGCGCGGTGGTGTCGCGATTCTGATGATCTCGTCCGAACTTCCCGAGCTGATCGGGATGAGTGACCGCGTCCTCGTCATGCACGAGGGCAGCCTCGCGGGCGAGCTCCCGGCGGGCCCCGAGGAGGAAACCGTGATGTCGCTGGCCACCGGTCACTCGACGGCGGAGGCGGCATGAACCGGAGCGTTCCCGCGATCACGGCGGGAGACCTGTGATGGCGGCGGGTTCCACCGTCGCGCCCCCGCGCGCCGGCAAGCGATTCGCCACGGTGCTGCAACCGACCGCGATGGTGTACCTCGCGCTCGTGCTGCTGCTCGTCGCGGGCAGCGTTCTCGTCGGGATCCAGGGCGGGGTCCTGCTCGATCAGGGTGGAATTCTCAACATCCTCACCCGCAGTACGGCACTCGGTCTTGTCGCCATCGGACAGACGATGGTGATCCTCACCGGCAAGCTCGATCTCTCCGTCGCCTACCTCATCGGCCTGTGCTCGCTGATCGGTGCCGAGACGATGGCCGGCGACCCGAACATGATTCTGCCCGCAGTGCTGCTCACGCTCGCCTGTGCGGCGGCGATCGGACTCGTCAACGGGCTCGTGATCACCAAGCTTAAGGTCAACGCGTTCATCGCCACCCTGGGCATGGCGCTCATCATCAGGGGATACCTGGAAAGCGTCTACACCGGACCGGCTGGCGACGTGCCACGGGCGTTCCAGCATCTCGGCTACGACCGGATCGGTCCCGTTCCGGTCTCCGCGCTGCTGATGCTCGCCCTCGCCGCCGCGGCGTGGTGGTACCTGACCCGCACCAAGGGCGGCTACCACGTGTACGCCGTCGGCGGCGACGAGGAAGTCGCCAGATTCTCCGGAATCCGCACCGATCGCACGATCATCAAGGTCCACGTGCTGTGCGCGGTGGCGGCGGGACTCGCGGGACTGTTCCTCGCCAGCAGGCTCGGCTCCGGTGCCCCATGGGTGGGCGTCGACGCGGGTTACGACCTCGAATCGATCGCGGCCGTCGTGCTCGGCGGGACGCTGCTGGCCGGTGGCAGGGGCGGAGTCGCGGGAACCATCGGTGGCGTACTGATCCTCGCCACGCTCGACACGATCTTCGACGATCTCGGCGTGACCCCCTTCTTCAAGGACGTCGTGCGTGGAGCCGTGCTGATCATCGCGGTCGCGCTCTACGCGAGGCGAAGGGGGTTGCACAGATGAGCGAACCGACGACGGCGGCACCGGAATCACGGCCATCGCGGCGGATCAAGCTCGCCGACGGGACGGGCCCGGTGCTCGCGGTGCTGGCCGTGCTGCTGATCGCTCTCGCGTTCGTCGGCCCCGCCTACAGCGAACCCTCCGGCTACCTCGCGTTGCTCAAACGCGCGGCCCCGTTGATGATCCTCGCGATCGGTCAGTACTTCGTCATCGTCAGCGGCGGTTTCGACCTCTCGGTAGGGTCGCTGGTCACCGCCGAGGTGGTGATCGCGGCCCGGCTGCTGGACGGCGACGAGGCGGCGACCCTGTGGGTCATCCCGTTGCTGCTGTGTACGGGTGCGCTGGTGGGGCTGGTGAACGGGCTGATCACCACCCGGTTGCTGGTGCCATCCTTCATCGTGACGCTGGGCATGCTGCTCGTGCTGGACGGTGCCGTGTTCCTGTGGACGGGCGGATCCCCGCGTGGCGCGCTGTCGGAGGCGTTCCGGGTCGTCGGCAGGGAAGGGTTCGAGGTTCCCCTGCTCGGCCAGCTCCCGTGGTCGGTGCTGGTGCTCGCGGCACTGGTCGTCGCGGCGGTGGTGTTCATGCGCAGGGGCACTGGCCGGATGCTCGTCGCCATCGGCGACAACGAGACCTCGGTCCGGCTCGGCGGCGGAAGGGTCGAGCGCCTGCGCACGCTCGCGTTCGTACTCTCCGGCGTTTCCGCCGCCATCGCCGCGATCCTGCTCGGCGGCTTCGCCGGAGTGTCGGCTCAGGTCGGTGACGGCCTCGAGTTCCGGGTCATCACCGCGGTCGTACTCGGCGGAGTCGTCCTTGGCGGCGGCCGTGGCTCCGTCGTCGCGGCCATGGCGGGGGCGCTCACGCTCGAAGCGTTGTTCTCGCTGCTCAACCTGCTCGGCGTCGCGGGCGGCCTCGAATCGGCCGTGCAAGGCGTGATCATCATCGCCGCCGTGGCCTACGCCGCGGCAGGCAGATTTTCCTTCCGGACAAGGAGGTCCACATGAAAAGGGCTTGCACGGTCGTGCTGGCCGCGAGCGCGCTGGTACTGGCGGCGTGTTCAAGCGACCTGCCCACCGAGCCCGGGGCCGCCCAGTCCCAGGCTCAAGGGGAAAGCTCGGCACAGTCCCAGTTCTTCGACAAGGCCGAGTACGATCGCCAGCTCGCGCTGCGCGACGCGACGCCGACCGGGCCGGAGGACCGGCCGTGGGAACAGGCGCTCGAACCCGAGATGGTGGACACGTCCCAGTACAAAAAGGACGGCCCTTACCAGGTGTGCTTCTCCAACGCCTCCGTGGACAACCCGTGGCGGCAGGTCGGGTTCAAGACGATGCAGGCGGAAGCCGACCTGCACGACGACATCGCCCAGTTCACCGTTCTCGACGCGGAAGCCAAGGACGACAAGCAGATCAGCGACATGTCCTCACTCGTTTCGCAGGGCTGCGACGCGCTGATCGTGTCGCCCAACACCACGGCGACCCTCACGCCCGCCGTCGAGGCGGCGTGCGACAGCGGAATCCCGGTGGTCGTGTTCGACCGAGGGGTCAACACCGAATGCCCCGTCACGTTCATCCATCCCATCGGCGGCTACGCCTTCGGCGCCAGCGCCGCCGAATTCCTTGCCGACGAGGTCGGTGACGGCGGCAAGGTGCTCGGCCTGCGGGTGCTGCCCGGCGTCGACGTGCTCGAACACCGCTGGGCCGCTGCCGATCGCGTCTTCGAGGAACGCGGCGTCCAGGTGGTCGGCGCGGAGTTCACCGAGAACGACAGTGCGACGGCCAAGAGCATCGTGTCCGACTACCTGCAGCGTGAAGGTCAGATCGACGGCATCTGGATGGACGACGGCACGGCGGCGGTCGCGGTACTGGAGGCATTCGAGGACGCCGGGATGGAACCACCGGCCATCTCGGGTGAGGACCAGCAGCAGTTCCTGCAGAAGTGGAAGGACGAGGGGCTGACCGCGCTCGCCCCGACCTACCCGACCTACCAGTGGCGCACCCCGGTCATCGCGGCGCTCAAGATACTGCGCGGTGAGGAGGTCCCGAAGGAATGGATTCTTCCCCAGCCGGTCATCGATTCGTCCAATCTGGACAGGTACCTGACCGCGGGGATGCCACCGCTGCACTACGGCCTCTGCGGTTGCCAGGACATGCCCGGCTACCCCCAGCGCTGGCAATGAACGCACCCGCGATCGGCGTGAACACGTGGGTGTGGGCATCGCCGCTCGACGACGGCACGCTGACCGAGCTCGCGCACAAGGCCTCGAAGGCGGGATTCGACGTACTGGAGATGCCGGTCGAGAACCTCGGCGACTGGAAACCGGAAGCGGCGGCGGCCCTGTTGTCCGATCTGGGGCTCAGCGCGGCGGTGGCGCTGGTGATGCCGCCGGGCAGGGAACTGGTGAACGCCGACGCGGCGACGATCGCCTCGACTCAGGACTATCTGCGCTCCTGCGTGGACATCGCGGCGACCGTTGGCGCGCCCGCGCTGTGCGGGCCCGCGTACGCGTCGGTGGGCAGGACGTGGCGCATGACCGGGGCCGAGCGGGAACGGTGCATCGGCGAGCTGCGGGACAACCTCGCTCCCGTGCTCGATCACGCGAGGCAAGCGGGTGTTGTGCTCGGGGTCGAGCCGTTGAACCGCTACGAGACGAGCCTGCTCAACACGGTGGAGCAGACGCTGGCCGCCATTGAAGGGCTCCCCTCCTGCGGGGTCGCGCTCGACGTGTACCACCAGAACATCGAGGAAACCGATGTCCCCGCGGCGATCGCCTCGGCGAGCGGGCGGATCGCGCACGTGCAGGTGTGCGCCAACGACAGGGGGACACCGGGCAGGGATCACTTCGACTGGCCCGCACTGCTCGCCGCGCTGGAAGGTGCGGGCTACGACGGTCCACTGTGTATCGAATCGTTCACGGCGCACAACCGGAGCATCGCCACGGCTGCCTCGATCTGGCGTCCGCTGGCGGCAAGCCAGGACGCGCTCGCCTTCGAAGGGCTGGCGTTTCTGCGGGAGGTGATAGCGCGCTCGTGACGTTCGACGGCGCCGGCACGCCGTGACCGCATTCGCTTCCTATACGTGAGGAACCCATGAGCAGACGCACGAGGTTCTTGCCACGGTTAGGCGCCGTCATGCTGGGCGCGCTCGTCGCGGCCGGGGTCGCCCCCGCCGTCACGGCGCAGGCGCAGGAACCCGAGTTCAACGCACTGTTGTTCACCAAGACCGCTGGCTACCGGCACGACTCCATCCCCGCCGGTGTCGCCCTTTTCGAACAGCTCGCCGCCGACAACAATTTCACCGTCGAGCACACCGAGGACTCCGCGGTGTTCGACGAGGCGACACTCGCCGAATACGACGTCGTGATCATGTTCCAGACGTCGGGCATGGTGTGGGAGAACGACGAGCAACGCGCGGCCATTCAGTCCTATGTGGATAACGGAGGCGGGATCGCCGCGATCCACAACGCCACCGACATGGGCATCGAGAACGAGTTCCCGTGGTGGGACGACCTCGTCAACGCGGGCGCGCACATGCCGTCGCACTCGCCGGGTGTGCTTCCCGGAACCGCCTACGTCACCGACAACCAGCACGCCTCGACATCGGGACTGCCGCAGCGCTGGGAACGCGCCGAGGAGTGGTACAACTTCGACCAGAGCATGCGGGGCAAGGCCCACGTGCTCGTCAACGCCGACGAGGCCACCTACGATCCGGGACCGGACGCGATGGGAGCCGACCACCCCATCTCCTGGTGCCGCGACGTCGGGACGGCGAAGGTGTGGGCGACGGCGATGGGTCACCCCTCGGAGGCCTACAGCGAGCCCGAGTTCGTCCAGCACCTGCTCGGCGGTGTCCGTACGGCGGCGGGTGCCATCCCCTCCGACTGCGCGGCCACAGTGGACAGTGCGTTCGAGAAGGTCGGCCTCGACACCAACACGAGCGCGCCGACGGCGATGGACATCACGCCGGACGGCAGGGTCTTCTACACCGAAATCCTCGGCCAGGTCAGGGTCTACGACCCCGAGACGGGCGCGGTGACCACGGCATTGGACCTCCCGGTGTACTCCGGCGGTGAGGACGGGCTCGTGGGGCTGACCTTCGATCCCGCTTTCGCCGACAACGGCTGGATCTACCTGTACTACTCGCCGCCAGGCAGCGAGGAGATCAACCGGGTCTCGCGGTTCACGGTGGAGGGCAACACCATCGACGCCGCGACCGAGTCGAAGGTCATCGACATCCCCGCTTCGCGCCGGTCCGAACCAGGGCACACCGGTGGCTACCTGACCTTCGGGCCGGGCGGCAACCTCTATCTCGGCGTCGGCGACGACACCAATCCCTTCGAGTCGAGCGGGTACACCCCGATCGACGAGCGGGAGGGCAGGGACCTGTTCGACGCGCAGAAGACCTCGGCCAACACCAACGACCTGCGGGGCAAGATCCTCCGGATCCACCCCGAGGCCGAAGGCGGTTATTCCATTCCGGAAGGCAACCTCTTCGCCGAGGGGACGGAGCTGACGAGGCCCGAGATCTACGCCATGGGCTTCCGCAACTCCTTCCGGTTCACCGTCGACACCGACGGCACCGTCTACGCGGCCGACTACGGTCCCGATTCCAGCACGGCCAACCCGGACAGGGGCCCCGACGGCAAGGTCGAGTGGAACATCATCAGGGAGCCCGGCAACTACGGCTGGCCGTACTGCATCGGCAACAACATCGCCTACAACGACTACGATTTCGCCACCCAGACCTCGGGGGAGAAGTTCGACTGCGCCAATCCCGTCAACGATTCCCCGAACAACACGGGACTGACCGAACTGCCGCCTTCGCAAGAAGCCGAGGTGTGGTACGGCTATGGCGAGTCGGCCGAATTCCCCGAGATGGGAACCGGTGGCTCGGCGCCGATGGCGGGGCCGGTCTACCGCTTCGACCCCGATCTCGAATCCGAGGTCAAGTTCCCCGAGTACTACGACGGTAAGGCGTTCTTCTACGAGTGGGCGAGGAACAAGATCTACACGTTCTCGCTCGACGAGGAGGGTTCGCTGCTGGACATCGACCCGTGGCTGACGAGCCAGGAAACCCTGGCACCGATGGACATGCGGTTCGGTCCGGACGGGGCGATGTACCTGCTGGAATGGGGCGGCGGCTACGGAAGGGACAACCCCGACTCCGGGCTCTACCGCATCGAGCACACGCAGGGCAATCGCAGGCCGGTCGCCGAGGCCACCGCGACACCGTCGTCGGGTCAGCCGCGGCTGGAGGTCACCTTCTCCAGTGAGGGCTCACACGACCCCGAGGGCACGGACGTGACCTACTCGTGGGACTTCGGTGACGGGGCAACCTCGGCGGAGCCGAACCCGGTGCACACCTACGAGACCAAGGGCCAGTACAACGTGCAGCTCACGGTGACCGACGAAACCGGGAAAGCGGGCGTCACCAACGTGACGGTGACGGTCGGCAACACGGCACCGTCGGTGGATCTGGCGGTTCCCGTGCACGGCGGATTCTTCGACTTCGGTGACCAGGTGCCGTTCGACGTCACGGTGTCCGACCCGGAGGACGGGGAGATCGACTGCTCCGAGGTCGTCGTGCAACCCGCTCTCGGGCACGATTCGCACGCTCATCCGCTCGACCCGATCAACGCGTGCGAAGGCACTTTCGAGACCATTGTGGACGATGGGCACGCCGGGGCGAACATCTACTACTCGGTGGACGCCAGCTACACCGACCACGGTGCCGACGGCGTTCCGGCGCTGACCGGCAGGGACACGGTTCTGTTGCAGCCGAAGCACAAGCAGGCCGAGTACTTCACCGGTTCCTCGGGCATCAGGATCGTCTCGCAGGAGGGAGCCGAGAACGGCAAGCGGATCGGTGACATCGACGACGGCGACTGGATCTCGTTCACCCCGGTGAACTTCTCCGGCATGGACGCCGTGTCGCTGCGCGTGTCCGCGCCCGACGGCAGGGGCGGGGCCATCGAACTGCGGTCCGGCTCGGTCGACGGCCCCCTCGTGGCGAACGTCGACGTGCCGAGTACGGGTGGCTGGGACAACTACGTGTCCTTGCCGGAGGTCGCCATCACCGATCCGGGAGGGACGAACGAGTTGTTCGTCGTGTTCAGGGGCGACATGGCGGGCCCCTACGATCTCGACTCGCTGACCTTCGTCGGCGAAGGGGTCGCGGGGCAGCCGGACTCCGAAGGGCCGGCGATCGCCGTGTCCGGAGTGGAGGACGGCGCGTCCTACGGTGACTCGACGAAGCTCACCGTCGGCTGGGAGGCCACCGACGAGGGCAGCGGCGTCGCCTCGTCGAAGGCGACTCTCGACGGCAAGCCGCTGGACAACGGCGCGGTGCTCGCTTTGCACACGCTGGATCTCGGTGAGCACGAACTCGTGGTCACCGCGGCCGACGAGGCGGGCAACACCACGGAGAAGGCACTGACCTTCACCGTGACCACCTCGACGGCGGACCTTCGTGCCCTCATCTCCGGCTTCACCGGCGAAGGGGACATCAAGAAGCCGGTCGCCATCGCCCTCCGGGCCTCGCTCGACACCGCCGAGCTGATGTACCGGTGGGGGCAGCCGAGGACGGGAGCGCAGCTCCTGTCCGTTTTCGCGGAGACGGCCAAGCGGAAGGTGGCCGACAAGGAGGTGAAAGCAGTGCTGGTCCGGGATGCCAACGCGCTGATCGAACAGTGGCGCGGTTGATGGGACCGGCGAAGACGCGAGGGCGGTTGCCGGGCCGCTCCGCGCACCGGCCGGCGCCGCAACGGGTTCGCCCGTTGCGGCTCCGGCCCCGTGCCCTCGTCTCGGTCGCCGTCGGCGTCGTGCTCGTCGCGGGGATCGTGCTGATGCCGCGGTTGCTGGGCACCGCTCCCGACGAGCCCGCCGCGGCGTCGACGGGGACAGGGACCGAGGAACGGATCGCGGAGTTGCGGCAGCAGGACAAGCAACGCGACGCCGAGCTGACGAGGGAACTGGTCACCACGGCCGAGCAGGCGAGAAGCCAGGTGGCGCCGGTGCTGGCCGAACTGGGCCACGCCACCGGTCCGGCGGGGTCGCACAGCGGTGACCCGGCTGCTGACGTCGTCAGGTGGCGGCAGGCCGTGCGGGTCGCGGCCGAGCCGCTTGAGCAGCGTCCTTCCGGCGGGACCGAGGTCAACCTCGCCAGGGCGAGTCTGGCCGGCGCGGTCACCGCGACGGAGCGGGCGGTCGAGGCCTACGCCGGGTCGCTGGAGGCAGAGGACTCCGATGGCTCCGCGGCGGAGCGACTGAGGTCGCTAGCGGAGGCGTTGCGCGGCGACGCGGCGGCGGCGTGGTCGGTGGCGGCGACCCAGCTCGACGTCGCGGGCGTCGCCGCGGGGATCGGGCACGTGCACGTGTTCCTCGACGGTTCCGATCCGCACGGAGGCTGAACGGACAGGGGACGGCACCCGCCCGGGTGCCGTCCCCGCACTCCGGTGGTTCAGTCCCGTGCGTCGAGGTCGACCCTGATCGTCGTGAGGCCGGTGCCGACAGCCCGTACCACCGCGCTGTTGGCGGTGGGAAGGGCGGCGAGGCGTGCCCTGGCGTCGTCCTCGGCCAGCACGTGCGCCGTGCCGGTGAGCCATCGGCCGCGCAGCCGGAGCCGTACCCGGGGTTGCGCCTGGATGTTGCGCACGTACTGCGACTCGGTGCCGTACTCGGAAACGAACCAGAATTCATCGCCGACCCGGCGGCCGCCGATGGGTGTCGTGCGCGGGAGCCCCGACTTCCTGCCCGTCGTCTCCAGCAGAGTCTGGCCTGGCAGCCTGCGGGCGACCCTGTTGGCGACGTTGCGCTGAAAGGTGGTGACGACTTTGCGCTGTATGTCCTGTCTGCGTGACATGTGCGTCCTCGGCCTCGTATTCGACGATGATCCCGATACCGCCCACGTTAGTGGATCTCCGCCTGTCGCAGCGGCCTCGCGAGTCCCGACCCGCTCCCGGGGCCGGGATCCGGCGGCGCGATAGGGTGCTCGCCGATGACGATGCAGCTCCCACGCTCCGCCCGCGCGGAGCGCCGTGTCCCCGTGACCCCGCCCTTCCGGGCAGGGCGGAAGGTGTGGCTGCGGGACGTCACCCCCGCCGATCACCGCACGCTGGCCGGGTTCGACAGGGAGGCGGCCCGCGGCGAGGCGAGCAGAGCCGGAGGTTACCGGCACTGGGCCGCGCACAGGGCCGGGGCGGGGGACCAGGGGGACAACAACCAGTTCGCGATCGAGACTCTGCGCGGCGGCATGCTGGTCGGCTCGGTGTCCAGCATCCAGGCCGACCCGCGCTCGCACCGGTTCAGCTACGGGATCGGCATCGGCGCGCCACACCGGCGCTGCGGATACGCCAGCGATGCCATCACCGTCCTGCTCGCCGTCATGTTCTGGGAGCGCGGCTACCGCACCTGCGAGGTCAGCATCTACGGCGGCAACATCGCGTCGCTGTCGCTGCACGGCGCGCTCGGTTTCCGCGAGGAGGGCAGGCTGCGTGACACCGAGTTGTCGCGCGAGGGTGTCCGGTATGTGGTTCGCATGGCGATCAGTGCTCCCGAATTCGCCGCCCGCCACCCGAACGCGATCCCGGCCACGCCCGGTGCCGGGGAACGCGGGCGGCATTGGCGGCCTCGCAGGGGAAGGCACCGGGACACGCGGTAGCGGGGGTTTTCCACACCCCCGAAGCGGGGGACCGCACTACTGACCCGTGCGGGATCGTCTCGCCAGAATGGACTCGGCCCGACAAGTCCGTTCTGACAAGGGGATCATGTGGACACCACGAGCCTGAGGACCCAGCTCAATACCTGGTTCCGGCGCACCGCCGGCGGTGACCGGCGCCCGGTCCGGTTCGACATCGACAGGACGTTTCCGACGCTGCGCGTGCTCGACCACGCCTATCCGGCGATTCGCCGCGAAGCGCTCGGCGTGCTCGAACACAGAGACGAGGTGCCCGCCTACCACGATCTGGATCCGGACCAGGCCGACATCTCCGCGAGCACACCTCGGCAATGGCGGGTGTTCTATCTGTGGGCCATGGGGGAGCGGGCGGGCCGCAACGCGCGGCGCTGTCCGGAGACCGTCGCCGCGCTGGAGTGCGTTCCCCATCTGTTCCAGGCGTTCTTTTCGGTACTGGAGGCGGGAAAGTCGGTGCCGGCGCACACCGGGCCCTACAGCGGTTACCTCCGTTATCACCTCGGGCTGGTGGTCCCGGGGGAGAATCCGCCGCAGCTACGGGTGCGCGACTGGAGGCACACATGGGCGGAGGGACAGAGTGTGCTCTTCGACGACAGCTGGGACCACGAGGTCTACAACGACAGTGACGAGGACCGGGTGATCCTCATCGCCGACGTGTTGCGGCCCATGCCGCTTCCCCAGCACCTCGCCAACCGGACGGCGGCGGTCATGGCCAAGCACACCTACGGCAAGCGGGTGCTGCGCCGCGTCGAGGAACAGCGGGGCGTGACCGCGAACGCGAAGGTATGACCCGCGCGAGCCGCGTGCCCGGCCCGCGAGTCCCGCACTCAGGACGCCGATTTCTGCATTCAGGACGCCGAGATCTGCGTTGGGGACGTCGAGATCCGCACTCAGGGCGGCGAGATCCGCATTCGCGCCTGCCGCCTCCTATGGTCCACTGTGGACGATTGGTGGTCATGTGTCGTGGCCCCTCGGTGATTCCGCGCGGTAAGGTCTCCTCCGGCAGGTCAGGACCGGCGGCAGGGGGGCACGTGGCACGCGGCGAGCGGGACGTATTCACGCCGTCGCTTGAGATCGTGTCGGGGCTTCCCGTGCTCACCTGGCGGCCAAGGCGCCCGGTGCTCGTCGTGTCGTCCGCGCCGCTCGGTGGAGGGCTGGGAGTCCGGCGGTGGTTGCTCAACGCGACCGTTCCCGCCGGATACGCCGATCCAGCGCCCGAGCGGTACGCGGCCGGCGTCGCCTCGCGGCTCGGGCTCGACGGTGAGGGCACCGGACTGCTCACCGCGGTCGACGTGCGCAACGTGTGTTCCGAGTCCGACAGCGGCGTGCGGGTGCACGCCACGACAGGCGCAGGGATGCCGATCTGGGCGGCGAGCGACCAGGTCACGGCGGATCCGGCCGTGGTGGGAACGATCAACGTGGTCGCCCGGTTCCCCGTACGCCTCGCCCGAGGCCGCGCTCGTCAACGCTGTCGCCACGGTTGCGGAGGCGAAGGCCCAGGCGTTGCTCGACGGCGGCGTCGACGGTACGGGTACCTGCACCGACGCCACGATCCTGTGCTGCCCGGCCGAGGGGCGGGCCGAAGCGTACGGGGGACCGCGATCGGCGGCGGGTTCCGCGCTGGCGCGTGCCGTATACGCCGCTGTCGGCGCGGGACTGCGGATCGCGGACCCCGGCCGCTGGTGCGGTCGTCCGGCGGCGGACTCGTGAGGCGATCGCGGTGAGGATTCCGGCGATACCGGCCACGGCGATCAGCAGGAGTGTGACCGGAACCCGAGCCAGCGCGGACTAGCGGCTTCCTGCCATGGAACCGTTGTGCGACAAGCGTTCCTCATGCACCGCCGCGTTGCCTGAGTAGTTTCTCTCCCGCCGCGACATAGTTCTCGAACAGGTCGGTGACGTCGTCGAGACGTTGCCTTGCCGTCTCCGACCCGGTGAGCGTCCTGCCGTCCCGCAGGGCACCGATGAATTGCCGCGCCCGCTGGTGGCTCGCGGCGAGTAGCGTTTCCAGTCCGCCGGTGGCCTCGACGAGTAGCCTCCGGCTCCCGGCCTGAGGGATGGTGGTGGCCAGACCCCACGCGACGAGTTCCCGTACGGCCGTGCTGATGGCGCCCTTGCTCAGGCCGAGGGCACTCGCGAGGTGGTCGAGTGACACCGGCTCCGGTTCGAGCAGAAGCCTTCCGTAGACCCGGCCGGTGGCGTGGGAAAGCCGCCACGAGGCGAGCAGATCGCCGATCGTGTTGACGAAGCTCTCCTCCGCTGCCGCGCTCATGCCGGGTTCACCAGTTCTTCGAGGAATCGCAGCAGGATCCGGCTTACCTCGCCGGGCGAGTCTCGCGGCGCGAGGTGACCCGCCGAGGGGACGACGTCGAGCGTCGTGTTATCCGCGGCCGCCCATGCCCGCATCGCGGTGGCGATGTTGCCCGTCTTGTCCTTGTCGCCGACGACAAGACACAGTGGAACGGCGGTTCGGTAGCCGGGGTCGGGCGCGACGAATGTCGTTGTCGCCTGCCAGATCTCCACGAACTCGCGTTTGGACAGTCGGCTGAAGGCGCGGATGGCGTCCTCCCTGGCCGCTGAGGTGACCGCCGAGGCGTTGGCCATCGTCTTCGGAAGTGAGCGCGCGGGAATGAGCTTGAGCATCGGAGCCGCCATGCACAAGAGCTTCCGCTGTGCCGGAGTCAACGGTCCGGTGTTCCAGGTCGAATCGACGATGGCAAGTCCGGAGAAAGCGCCGGGCTCACGACGTACCGCCTCCTGCGCGATGTTGCCGCCGAGCGAGTGTCCGATGAGGGCGGGACGATCGAGTTCGAGTTCCGCGCACAGCGCGGCGAGGTCGGCGAGCGCGAGTTCGGCCGTGAAGGTCTCCGAGTTCGGCCTCGACTGGCCGTGACCGCGCAGATCCCAGGTCACCGTCCGGAAACCGGCTTCGCTGACGGCATGGAATTGCGGGTCGAACACATGATGATCGATACCGGCCCCGTGGAGGAACACGACGGGCGGGGTGGCGACCCCGCCGATGTTGCCGGTGTGGCCTCCGCCGCCGGTGCCGCCTCCGCCGCCGGTGCCGCCGGTGCCGGGCATGCCTGCGCTGTTGGCACTGTCGGCGTAGCGCAGGACGCAGCCGGGGCGGCGGAGTTCGCCGGTCAGATTCAGCATTTACTGAATATAGCAAACGTGAGTGCGGTTGCTTTTGCGCTGAGCGCGGATCTCGGCGACCCGGGTGCGGATCTCGCTGACCTGAACGCAGAACTCGGCGACGTGAGCGCAGAACTCGGCGACCCGGGTGCGGGTCTCGCTGACCTGAGCGCGGATCTCGGCGACCCGAGTGCGGATCTCGGCGACCCGAGTGCGGATCTCGCCGACCTGAACGCAGAACTCGGCGGGTCTGGCGAACCCTCCCGAGGAGGGAGCCACACTCCCACCTGAGCGGGATCCGGCGGGCGCGGCACGGCGCGACGATCAACGGCATGGAAACGACCCGAGCGCCCCGAACGACCCGTAGCACCTCCGTATTCGTCTTCGCACTCGCGGCGATGGTGATGACAGCGCTGTACGTGGTGTCGAAGATCCACTTCGCCCTCGCCGGTGAACTGGGGGTCACCGGCGGGCCGGAGGTCGATCCGGCCTCCTACGCGGCCTACGGTCCGGGAGAGGTGGCCGCGGCGCAGTGGGGCAACGTCGCGGTCGGCGTGCTCGGCATCGGTGCGTTGCTGCTGCCGCTGCTGCCGGTCGCGCGCAGGCTGCCCCGCTGGGTTCTGATGGTTCCGCTGTTCGCCTTCGCGGCGCTGATGCTCGCCGGCGGCGTCGGCATGCTTGTCAGGGCGCTGACCAGCGATGTCGGCGGCGCTGCTTTCGGCTGGTACAGCCTCGTGTGGTCGGCGCTCATCGCCATGACAGCGCTGCGGGTGCGGGGACGCGAGGCAACGCGGGAACGCGTCGATGCGGCGCCCACTTCCGGGTGAGTCGCGATCGTTTTCGCTGACCAGCGCCCTCGAACGTATGTCATCCCTCCGGCTGCACTTCCCGCCCTCCCGCGTTGCTTGCCGCCGCCGGGGCCGGGGATGCGGTGATGATGCCGCGTGGTCCCGGCTACGGACGCGAGGTGGGAGTCACATGCGGCGGAGAAGTACGGGCAGAAGCACCAGGACGATCCTGGCCGCGCTCGCGGCGGTCGTGGTCCTGCCGGCCGCGGGACCCGTGGCGCCGTCGCAGGCCGTCACGGCAGGTCCCGACACCGTCGCACGCGCCGTGCCCCCTCCGACGTCGGCGACCTCCGTCGTCACCGTGAAGATGGGCGGCGACCGCAACGGCGACCAGTCGGTCGCTTCACTGGCCGGGGCCACCCTCGGGCTCTACTCCTCGCAAACCGGAGGGACCCCGCTCTTCACCTGCACATCCGACGCCGAAGGTGACTGCGGTTTCGTGGTCGCCGGCACCGGTTCGGGGGGAGCCAACAGGGGCACCCGATTCTGGGTGCGGCAGATCTCGGCGCCTCCCGGCTGGTTTGTCAACGACACCTTCCGCACCGGGGGCACCGCCTCGACCGCCTACCGGTTCCAGACACCCGCCCTGTACGGCGGCAACACCTACAACTCGACCAACGACTTCATGGTCGGTACCGGTACGAACAACCAGGCCGCGTCCACCGGAACCTGGCAGCAGTCGCGAGCCAACCCCGAACTGCCCGGCCAGTGCGGGCTCAGAGTCGCGCTCGTGCTCGACCTTTCCGGCTCCATGAACGGAAGCGTGCCCGCCCTCAAGTCGGCGGCCGACGCGTTCGTCGACAGCCTGCAGGGCACCCCGTCCTCGATGGCGTTGTTCACCTTCTCCAGCTATTCGCCCGCCACGAGAGCGGATGCCAACTCGCCGGGTCTCGCCTCGGTCTCCACCCGCGCCGATGCCGAGGCGTTCAAGCAACGCTGGGCCGGGTGGACCAACGCCACCGCCAACGGGGGCACCAACTGGGACCGCGCCCTGTACGAACCGGCGCTGGCCACGGAGAAATACGACGTCACGGTGGTGGTCACCGACGGGATGTCCACCATGTACTCCACGCCCGAGGGGCCGGGCGGCACCGGGGCGATCACGCGGCTGAGGGAACTGGAGAGCGGGATCTTCTCCGCCAACGCCCTCAAGGCGAAAGGCACCAGGGTGCTCGCGGTCGGAGTAGGGACAGGCACCTCGGGAAACGCCGCATACAACCTCGCGGCCATCTCGGGCCAGACCAAGTACGACGGAACCAACATCGAGCAGGCCGACTCCTTCCAGGAGAGTGACTTCAGCGGTGCGGCGGCCGCGCTGCGTTCATTGGCGCTCGCGCCGTGTACCCCGACGGTGTCGGTGATCAAGCAGATCAGAGCCGAGGACGGCACCGTCTTCAACGCGCCGGAGGGCTGGACGTTCGACGGGGAGACGGGCACGCCGGGAACGGCCATCGAGTCGCCGCAGACGACGACCGCGAACGGAACCGGGGCGGTGAACTTCCCGCTCACCTACGAGGGCGGGGTGGAGTCGGCCGCGATCACCATCACCGAGCGGCAGCAGGCCGGATACCGGTTGCTTCAGCAGGACGGCAAGAACGCCGAGTGTGTCGAGCGGGTGTCCGAGCAGCCGGTGGAGGTCACCAACGACCCCGGCGGAGGCCCGGGTTTCACGATGGACGTTCCGCTGACCGGTTCGGTGTCCTGCACGGTGCTGAACCAGGCGCCTCCCGAGGTGCTCCCCGCGACGGTGAAGGTCGACAAGGAGTGGAGCGTCACGACGGGCGAAGGCACGCGCACCTACGCCGACGGCCAGCAGCCCAGTGACCTGCGGGCCACCCTCCGGCTCACCGATCCGGGCGGGCGGACCACCTCCGATCAGGCGTGGGGAACGACGAGGGACGGCTACACGGCGGGCGAATCGGTGACGGTGTCCGAGACACCGAGGTTCGCCGAGCTCGTCGACTGCACGCTGACCGCGGTCGAGTTCGACGGAAGGGCGCTCGATCCCGCCGCGCCGTCGGCGACCGTGACTCTTGCGGAGGGCGCCAACGAGCACGACATCACCAACCACGTCGACTGCCGGACGTCACTGACGCTGGCGAAACGGGTCGTCGGTGGCGATGCCGACCCGGCGAACTGGCTGCTGAGGGCATTCGAAGCCGAAGGCAGTCTCCCCGGCCCGGCCGGGGTGAGCGGGAGCCCCGAGGCCACCGCGGAGGTCTCGCCGGGCGCCAGGTATCAGCTCGCCGAGCAGCTCACCGGCACCGATCCGGAGCTGCTGAACTACCGGCAGGTGGACAACAGGACCGACTACCAGAGCAACCCGCTGTCGACGGGGTCGATGAACTGCCTCGCCTACGGCAGGGACGGTACCGAGAAGCTCGGCTGGAACGACGGCATCAACGGCGGTGTCAACGTCGCGCTCGGCATGCACGTGGTGTGTTCGGCCATCAACGAGACGGTCCCGTTGACACTGGTCAAAGAGGTGCGGGGCGGACATGCCGTTCCAGGGGACTGGCGGCTCACCGCGACGCCCATTGACCCCGACCCCGCCGGGGTGCCGGAGCAAACGGTGCGCGGAACCGGGGGCGAGGGCGTCACGATTACGGTCCGGCCGGGTCAGGAATACCGGATCAGCGAGGCCGGGCCCGATACGCATTCACTGGAATCCATCGATTGCGGGGTCGTCGAGTTCGCCTCGACCGACACGTTGACCGTGGAATCGGGGCAGCACGGCAAGTGCACCCTGGTGAACGCGTATCGCGGAGCGTCGCTGACCCTGGTCAAGGACGTGGTCAACGAGCACGGCGGCGACGCGAGGCCGCGCGACTGGATCTTGTCCGCCGACGGCCCCACGCCTGGCATCAGCGGCAGGACGGGCGACTCGTCGGTGACCGATGCCGCCGTGGCGTCGGGGGACTACGTCCTGGCTGAGCAAGGTCCCGGTGGTTACACGGCCTCGGAATGGGTGTGCGCGGGCCGCGACGGTGACCTCGATGTCGAGCGGGCCATCGTGCCGGTCGCTCCCGGAGACGAGGTGACCTGCACGATCACCAACCGCGACAAGCCGGGTCCGTCGCCCACCCCGACGCCGTCGCCGGGACCCACGACGCCCACGACGCCCACGACGCCCACGACGCCGATGACACCGTCACCGGTGCCGCCGCATGACGACCAGTCCGCGCTCGCCGGAACCGGGATGCCCGCACTCGGGCTCGGCCTTGCGGGCCTGCTGCTGCTCGGCGCCGGTGCCTGGTTCGTGCTGCGTGCCAGGGAGAAGCGGGGCGAGTGACGTGAGCTGAGGCGCGCGTGGAACGAAGGGATTGGGCGGGCCGTCGCACGTTCATGGCTGGTTTCTCCATTGGACTCCGGATGTCGGCACTCGTCGTGGTCGCGGGCGCGCTGGTCGCTTGCTCGGGAGACGAACAACCGCAGGGCAAGCCGGTCGTCCCGCAGGCGTGGCTGACCAGCATGGACGAGGCCATCGCCGAGGAAGGCGAGGTGGGCGACATTCCGGTGCTCAGCGCGGAGGACGGCTGCGCGCTGGTCGACCCTCCCGAGGTCGGTGAGTCGCAGAGCAGGTTGAGCGGGGCGGGCGTCAGCACCTTCGGCGACACCGGTGAGCGCTACATCTGCGACTTCGGCCATCCGCCGATGACCTTGGTCGTCGGCAGGACCGAGACGGCAGAGGACTTCGAGGCGACCACCCTCAGCGCCGGAAGTCCCGATGTGACCACGCACCGCATCGAGGGCGCGGATGTCGACGTGGAGGACTACACCTACCCGAACGGCAGGGCCGAGCAGACCGCCCAGATCCTCGACGCCGACCGGAACGCGTTCGTGTCCCTCCAGATCGAGACCAAGCCGGGCAGCGACCTGCCCGATGGCTGGGACACGCGGGACACCGCACAGTTGCTCGCCGACCTCGTGCGTTCCTAGCCGCCACGACCTCAACCCCAGCCCTGGTCTCAGCGCAGTACCGCCCTCGGCGCGCCGTCGGCCGCGAGCCTTCCCGCTTCGAGCCGGAGGCAGTGATCGGCCCGCAGCGCGTCGTCGACGTCATGGGTGGCCTGTACGACGGTGACCCCGTTCGCGCTGGCCTCGTCGATCACGTCCGCGATGTCCCGTTTGGCCGCCTCGTCGAGTCCGGCTGCCGGCTCGTCGAGCAACAGCACCGCGGCGTCCTGCGCGAGGCCCTGCGCGACGAGCGCCCGCTGACGCTGCCCTCCCGACAACGCGCTGAGCCTGCGGTCGGCGAGCGCGCCGATACCGAGTTTTTCCAGGCATTCCCTGATAATCCGTTTGTCCTTTGCGGATAAGGGAAGCCACCGGTTCGCCGTTGCCCACCTGCCCATGGCGACCGTGTCCCGCACCGTGACCGGCAGCAGGTCGGCGACCGCGCTGCGCTGAACGACGTAGGCCGGATGTCCTCGCCATGGCCGGTAGATCGTCCCCGAGGACGGGGTGACGACTCCGGCGAGTGTTCCCAGCAGGGTCGACTTTCCCGAACCGTTGGCGCCGACGATCGCGGTGACCCCGCCGAGTGGCAGCCGCGTGCTGATGTCGTGCAGTACCCGGCGGCCGCCGAGGTGGGCGGTCAGCCCGGTGATCGTGATGGCGTCCTGGTCATTGCTGTGGGTCATGACACTTCCTGTTTGTAACGATATTCATTTTCACTATAGGGTGACCTGTCGTGGAGTGGTTGACAACCCCGTTCGAGGTCGGCTTCGTGCAGCGGGCGCTGGCCGGAGGTGTGCTCGTATCGCTGATTTGCGCGCTCGCGGGTACCTGGGTCGTATTGCGGGGCATGGCTTTTCTCGGCGACGCGATGTCGCACGGGATGCTGCCGGGAGTGGCGCTCGCGTCGCTGCTCGGCGGAAATCTGATTCTCGGCGCCGCGTTGAGCGCGGGAGCCATGGCACTCGGGGTGACCGCGCTGAACCGCTCGACCCGGCTGTCGCAGGACACCAGCATCGGATTGCTGTTCGTCGGCATGCTGTCGGCGGGTGTCATCCTCGTGTCGCACTCCGACTCGTTCGCGGTCGACCTGACCGCCATGCTCTTCGGCGACATCCTGGCCGTTCGCCCAGCGGACCTCGGGTTCCTCGCCCTCGCGTTGCTGGTCGCGCTCCTGATCTCGGTGCTGGGTCACAGGGCGTTCGTCGCGCTGGCCTTCGACGTCCGCAAAGCACACACGCTCGGCCTGCGGCCGCGATGGGCACACGCCGTGCTGCTGGCATTGCTGACGCTCGCGATCGTGGCCTCCTACCACGTCGTCGGCACGCTGCTCGTTGTCGGGCTGCTGATCGCGCCACCGGCGACCGCCGTGCTGTGGGCGCGCCGCATCCCGCTGATCATGGCGCTCGCCGCGGCACTCGGCAGCATCTCCGTCGCCGCGGGGCTGCTGTTGTCGTGGCACTGGGGCACCGCGGCGGGGGCGACGGTCGCCGCGGTCGCCGTCGCGTTGTTCTTCTTCTCCGCGCTGGCCACCCGCATCAGGGACAGGGCGGCACGAACCGCTGACGAGAGGATCGAAGCAACATCGTGACATCACAACGACAATTCGGCCGCGCGCTCGTTCCGCTGGCTGTAGTCCTGCTCGCCGGGTGTTCCGCCGTGCCAGAGACCGGCGACGACTCGGCAGGCCAGGAGGAAACCCCGCACGGCTACGTCGAAGGCGCGGAGGAGACGGCCGAGGCACAGTCCCGGCTCGTCGTCGCCGACGAGGAAACCGGTCAGGTGCGTGTCGTCGACCTCGTCGGCGAGCGCGATTGGCCCATCGAGGTACCCGCTGACGGCGTGGAAGGACTGTTGGGAGACGGCAGGTTCGGCTATGTCGCCTCCGCGGGCTCGGTACACATTGTGGACAGTGGTTCGTGGATGGTCGACCACGGTGACCACGTGCACTACTACCGGTCGGAACCTTCGGCTGCGGGCACGATCGAACTCTCCGCGCCCTCGGCCGTGTTCTCCGGCCCGGCGATCACCGCCGTGTCCTCATCGGATGGTCCGGCGACCCTGCTCGACGCGAAGGCGCTTGAGGAAGGGAAGACCGAGACTGCCGGAGCTCTCGACGAGGGAGGCGAAGCGGGGGTCGTGCCGTTCGGCGAGCACCTGCTCGTGCCTTCCACCCGCGAGGGAGGCGTCATCGACGTGCGGAACCAGGCAGGCGAGGTCACCGGCACCATCGCCGAACCGTGCCGTGACCCTGGCGGGGCGGCCGTGACCCGGCTCGGCGTCGTGTTCGGCTGCGAGGACGGCGCATTGCTGGTGAGCGAAGGAAAGGAAACGGTGCGAGGCGCGAAGATCGGCTATCCCGAGCAGGTGAGCGACGCGGAGCGGGCGCGGGATTTCCGGCACCGTCCGGGTAGCACCACGCTCGTGGCGAGGGCGGGTGACACCGCGGTATGGGTTCTGGATGCCGCGGCGCGAACCTGGAACATGGTCGAGACGGGTCCGGTCGCGGCCGCCAACACGGCGGGGGAGGGCGCCCCGCTGCTGACCCTCACCACCGACGGTGTGCTGCGGGCGCACGACCTCGACAGCGGAACCGAGACCGCCACGGCACGGGTGCTGGACAAGCCTGACCCGAGAGCGACGATCCTCGTCGACACCAGCAGGGCCTACGTCAACGACCCGGCGGCCGGTGTCGTCCACGAGATCGACTACAACGACGACTTGCGGGTCGCGAGGACCCTTGACACCTCGATCACGCCGACCCACATCGTGGAGACCGGAAGGTGAGCGTCGCCCGCGCCGCGCTGTGCGCGGTACTGCTGCTGGTGCTGAGCGGCTGTTCCGGAGCGGGAGGCGATCGGACCCACATCGTCGTGACCACGAACATTCTCGGTGACATCACCAGGAACATCGTCGGCGACGAGGCCACGGTCACGGTGCTGATGAAGCCCAACGCCGACCCGCACTCGTTCGGTATCGCGGCGGAACAGGCCGCGGAACTCGAAACCGCCGGTTTGATCGTCCACAACGGACTCGGGCTGGAAGAGGGTATGGCCCGCCATGTCGAGGCCGCACGCGAATCGGGCGTCGCGACCGTCGCCGTCGGGGAACACGTCGACCCCATTTCCTATCGCTCCGACGCGAGTGCGGGGGAGCCGGACCCGCATTTCTGGACCGACCCCGTGCGCGTGCGGATGGCGGTCGAGGTTCTCGCGGAACGGATCGGCGACGAGGTACGGGGTATCGACCCCGACGTGATCCAGGCCAACGCCGAGCGCTATCTGGGCAAGCTCGACGAGCTGCACACCTGGATGGGCGCCCAGTTCGGCGGGATCGGGAAGGAAGGCCGCACGCTCGTCACCAACCACCACGTCTTCGGCTACCTCGCGGCCCGTTACGACTTCCGGGTCGTCGGCGCGGTCGTCCCGAGCGGTACGACGCTGGCCTCGCCGAGTGCCTCCGACCTCAGCGAACTGGCGGGCGCGATCCGCGCCGCCGGGGTTCCGGCGATCTTCGCGGACTCCTCACAGCCGGACCGGCTGGCCAGGGTGCTCGCCGAACAGGCGGGACTGCACGTTGAGGTGCTCGCCCTGTACTCGGAATCGCTCAGTGAGCGCGACGGCCCGGCAGGGACATACCTGGACATGATGCGGGCCAACACCGACACCATCGTGTCCGGTCTACGGCGCGACGAGGGCTGAATGGATCGGGAAAGAAAGGGAATGCACATGGGAAACTGGTTACGGTCGGCGGGCGTTGTGTCCGTGGTGGCCGCGACGGTGGCGGTGGTCGCGGCGTGCGGTCAGGGCGAGCAGGACGACGACGCGCCGCAGGGGGCCGGCGCGGCAGGGGGGCCGGCGCAGGTCGCCGAGCCGGTGGTGGTGAGCTACGACGGCGGTATCTACGTCCTCGACGGCACGAGCCTCGACGTGGCGAAGGACATCAAGCTGGAAGGATTCAACCGGCTCAACCCCGCCGGTGACGACCGGCACGTGATGGTGTCCACATCGGATGGTTTCGTCGCCTTGGATGCCGTGGGGGCGCGGCTGACCGACATCGAATTCCCCGGCGCCGAACCGGGACACGTGGTTCCGCACGCGGGCACGACGACGTTGTTCGCCGACGGCACCGGCGAGGCGACCGTGTTCGACCCCGCGGAACTGGCCGAAGGGAAGCCGGAAGCCGAGAACTACACCGCGGCCGAACCGCACCACGGGGTCGCGCTGCGGCTCTCCGGTGGCGAACTCGTCGTCACGCTGGGCAATGAGCAGGACAGGGTCGGCATGATGGTGCTCGGCGAGGACCGGACCACCGAACTCGCCCGCAACGAGAACTGCCCCGGCGTCCACGGGGAGGCAACGGCGCGGGGAGAGGCCGTCGTCGTGGGCTGCGAGGACGGCGTGCTCGTGTACCGGGACGGCGGCATCAGCAAGATCGACAGTCCGGACGACTACGGCAGGATCGGCAACCAGGCCGGTTCCGAGGCCTCGCCGATCGTCCTCGGCGACTACAAGCGGGACGAACTCGCCGAACTGGAACGCCCGGAGCAGGTGTCATTGATCGATACCGTCGATGGCACGATGAAGCTCGTCGACCTCGGCACCAGCTACACCTTCCGGTCGCTGGCGCGTGGTCCCGAAGGTGAGGCGCTCGTGCTCGGAACCGATGGCGAGATCCATGTCATCGACCCGGACAGCGCGTCCGTCGAGCGCACGATCCCCGTTCTCGGTGAATGGGAGGAACCGCTCGAATGGCAGCAGCCACGGCCGGCGTTGTTCGTCCGGGGCGGTACCGCCTACGTCACGGACCCCGCCGAGAAGACCGTGGTCGCCGTCGACCTGGCTTCCGGCGAGAAGGTCGCGACCGCGACGCTCGACGAAGCTCCGAACGAGCTGAGCGGAGTCACCGGACACTAGGTGAAACCGGTGTGCCGGCGGTGGTCAGACCATCGCCGGCACACCGTCACGGCTTGCGGGCCAGCCCGGCGAGGATAAGTTGCTGCACGTCGAGTTTCGGCTTGGTCTTCGGGCCGTCTGGCCACCAGTCACACGGCAGCACCAGGCCAGGCGACACGAGTTCGAGATCGGCGAAGAACTCCTCGATCTCCGTTCTCGTCCGGAAACGCCCGCTGCCCATGGGCCCGGAGAGCAGAACTTCCTCCAGTTTCTTGGCCAGCGCGGACAACTCACTGCCGTCGGCGGGGTCGTAGAAGTGGCTGAGTGCGACATACGAACCGGAAGGAAGCGCGTCGACCAGTTCGGCCATGATCTCGTGGGGACGCTGGTCGTCGGGAACGTGGTGCAGCGTCGAGATCTGATACAGCGCGATCGGTTCCTCGAAGTCGATGTGCTTGCGCACGACCGGATCGGCGAGCAACTCGGAGGGCTTGGTGAGATCGGCCGGGGAAAAGAAAGTGAAGTCGTTCTCCTCAAGCAGCGCCCTGCCGTGGGCTTGCACGACGGGGTCATTGTCGACGTAGACCACGCGAGCGTTGAGGTTGAGCCGCTGCACGACCTGATGGGTGTTCTCGGCGCTGGGCAGCCCCGAACCGAGGTCGAGGAACTGGTCCAGTCCGACCTCGGAGGAGAGAAAGCGGCTGACCCTGATCAACCATTCCCTGTTGTCCCTGGTCATGGTCTGGATGTCGGGGGCGACGGCGATGAGCTGGCTGCGCACCTCGCGGTCGACGGCGTAATTGTCCTTGCCGTCGAGCATCGCGTCGTAAACCCTGGCGATACTCGCTCTTGTCGTGTCGACAACCCGCGCGATCGCCTGGCGTGAGGATGAAAACTCGTCGTGCGGCATCGAGCGTCCCCGTCCGAAATCCGATGTCAGCCAATACGGAGCGTATAAGAAGCCACTCGATTCGTGAACAACCCACCCCCCACCCGGGTTGTCCGCTGCCCGGCGGCACTGGAATCATGTCGCCACCGCAAACCCGAGCGAATACGGGGCCGAGGACACATGACTGACGTTGATCTGGTCGGGGACCGCATCTACAACCCCATGGTCGCCCCGCACAAGGACGAGCCGGCGCCGTTGTTCCGGATGCTGAGGGACGAGGAACCGGTGTCCTACCACCCGGCGCTGGACGCCTGGCTGGTCACCCGCTACGACACCGTGCGCGCCGTCGCCGCCGATCCCGAGCGGTTCTCATCGCGGTACTCGACGCCGCTGCACCCCGAACTGCAGCAACCCGAGGTCGCCGAGGTGCTGGCAGGCGCGCATCCCATGGGAACCAACATCGTCGAGGCGGACGGCGGCGAGCACACCGAACTGCGGGCGGTGTGGCAGCACGCGCTGCACGGACCGCGCATCAACGCGTTCCGGCCCGCGATGGCCGATATCGCCGCCGAACTGGTCGATGCCTTCACCGGCGGCGAGGCCGAATTGGTCGGTGAGTACGCACAGCCGTTCGTCCAATCGGTCATCGGGACGCTGCTCGGCATTCCCCGCGAGGAATGGGACCTCGCCTACGGCTACGGCATGGATTTGCTGGATTGGGCCAATCCGCTGAGTCCCGTCGAGGACAAGGTCGCCGCCGCGCGGCGGTTCGTGGCCAGCGACGAGTACTTCCGGGACCTGTTCGAGCAACGCGGCCGCACGCCCGGTGAGGACATCGCCTCGCTGCTGGTGACCAGCGAGGTGTCCTTCGAGGACTTCCTGATGATCCTGCGCACTTTCTACGCCGCGGGCATCGACACCACGAGAGACGCGATCACCAGCACCGTCCATTCCGTGCTGGCGAACCGGTTGTGGCCCTCGGTGGTGGCCGACCCCGGCATGATCGTCGCTGCCGTCGAGGAAACCCTCCGCAGGGACGCGCCCCATCGCGGGCTGCTGCGCACCACGACCACCGCCGTCACCCTCGACGGGGTCGAATTGCCGGAGGGAGCGCGGTTGCTGCTGCTCTACGGCTCGGCCAACAGGGACGAGCGGCGGTTCGCCGACCCCGACGCGTTCCTGGTGACGCGGACGGGCCTGCGGGGCGCGCAAGGGCATCTCGGTTTCGGGCACGGCATCCATGCCTGCGTCGGCGCGCATCTCGCCCGCACCGAGGCGCGGGTCGCCCTCGAAACCCTGGCCCAGCGGCTGCCCTCGTTGTCGCTTTCCAGCGAGTTCAGTCCCGACTACGTGGGCAGTTTCTTCTTCCGGGGGCTTTCCCGGCTGCCGGTGGCGACGGGCTGAACGCCGCGGCCTCAGCCCCCGGCAGTATCCACGGCAGGAACGGCTCGCCGAGAGCCAGCACCCCGGTGAGGTAGGCGACGGAGGGGTGCGACCTGCTCACCAGCGTGACCGAAGTGTTGCACAGCAACCAGTTGTAGAGCGTGAACCCCGCCAGCGAATCGACGGCGGCAAGGTAGCCGAGTGCGATGAGCGAGGCGGGATCGGCGGATCCGGACCACCTCGCGGGTACCTCGCCGCGAACCAGGCCCGCGATGAGCGGGCCGGCACCTCCGGTCAGCAATTGGAGGACGGTCGCGGCCCGCGGCGGTGGCTGAGGACGACCGCGACGCCCACACGGTCGCGCGGGCCCAGCACAACCCCCGGCGAGGGCGATGCCGTTGCCGCATCCTGCCCGTCTCACCCCGCGAGGGCCGGTCGCCGGTCAGCAGGCGACCCGCCGCCGCGGTGCCGGTCCCGCCCCCCCGTGGACATTGCCGTCGTGCCGCTGGATCCGCCCGTGTGCCGGACTGTGCACGTGATTCATCGCGCCGGAGACGATGCCGCGTCGGCCCTGCCCGCGGTGATCGGGGAGTGCGCGAGGCGATACCAGTCGCTCTGGTCGTCCACAAGGGACGATCGAAGGTGGGCGTGGCGAGTGGGTTGCCGCTGTCGCCGAGGTCGTGCTAGCGTTGCGCCGCGCCCCGGATGGGCCCAACACATGGAGGTAACGGCTTCTCAGCCACATACGGAGATTGACGCTATCGGCGTCTCTCGCGGTTGACGCATTCCTTTGCACTGGCAGGGTTTCCGCGTTGTCCGGCCCATGTGTTCGGTGACCTGTCCTGTTCCGGCGGTTCTCACGTGTGTCGATTCCGGGTTGTTCCTGGCGTGTTTGTGGCTGTGCCGCCGTCCTGTGCGGTGAAACGACGAGAGGAAAACACCGACAATGACACCCGAATACAACAACGACACAGCGGCGTTCGAACGCCGGATCATCGCCGAGTTCAGGGCGAACGAGGGGAGGATGAGCGGGATGTTCGAAGGCGTGACGTTGTGCGTGCTGACCACGGTCGGCGCGAAAACGGGACTACGGAGGGAAAAGCCTCTCGGCTACCTGGACATCGACGGCACCGCGGTCGTGGTCGCCTCCTCGGGCGGCGCGGACCGTGATCCAGGCTGGTACCACAACATCCTGGCGACCCCCATGGTGACGGTGGAGACCGGAACGGACACCTATCGGGCCATCGCGGCACCCGCCGTGGGTGCTGAGCGCGACCGGCTCTTCGCCGCCGTCGTCGAACACAGCCCCGGATTCGCCGGATATCAGGCAGCCACGGAGCGGGTCATCCCGATGGTGACGTTGCGCAGGATCGGCGACGACGGCGCTGAGCGCCTGCGTGGTCTCGGCGACTTCCTCGCCGAGGGGCACGACTGGCTCCGTGGCGAGCTGACCCGCGTCCGCGCGCGGCTCACGGCGGTCATCGATGGTGAGCAGGCAATGCCGGGGCAGGCGGTGTCCGAGTCGGCCCCCACTCTGGCGCGGCAGTTGCGCACGCACTGTCTCGACTTCTGCGGCGCGCTGCACCAGCACCACGAGGGTGAGGACAGGGGCGCGTTCCCGATGCTCGCCGATCGGTACCCCGAACTGGCGCCGGTGCTCACGCGGCTCGGCGAGGAACATCGGGTGGTTGGCAAGCTGCGCGAGCGGATCGAGTCGCTCGTACCGGCCGAAGGGGCGGCGGATCCGGTGCGGCTGCGGGACGAACTGGACCGGCTTGCCGATGAGCTGGAGCGGCATTTCGCCTACGAGGAGCGCACGATCGTCGAGGCGCTCAACACGCTCGGGCCCGCGCCGAACATCCCGTGATCACTCAGCTCCACTGTGGACTGGAGTTTGGTCAATGGTCGAGGCAGGGAGCGTAGCGGCGTTGTTCCCCGCCGGATCCGGTCATGGTCAGGATCCGCACGTCCTCGTCGAGCGCGTTCGTTCCCCTGCCGGTTCTCACGCTGAAGGCACTGTCCTCACCGGACTGACGGTGTACCACGATCCTGCCGCTGCCTTCGGCTCGCCAGCTGAACGGCTCCCGCTCCGTCGCCAGCGCGTTGGCGTGCTCGAACCAGCCTGTCCCGTCCGGGAGGAACGCGACACCGTCGGATTCCATTGCCCCGAGATACAGGGAGCCGTCGTCCCACGTGCCCAGCAATGACGCTGCCGAGGCCGGCGGCGAGACGGCCGAGAGCAGCTGTGCGTCCAGGCGCCACAGATAAGCCCTGCCGTACGGGCCGTTCTCCAGCCCGCGTACCAGCGCGGCAGGTAGATCGCGGGCGATCCGCGGCGATCGGGACGCCGCCGCGAGGGCAATGGTGGCGACGGTGTCGACATCGCCGGTGAACGCGACGCAGGTGCGGAGAATCTCGCTGAGCCGGTCGCCTCCCGCGATCGCGGTCAGCGCGGCTCGCACGCTCATCGTGGCCTTGGCCCCGACCGGGCCTTCCCACGGCACGGCCCAGCCGCCCGATCCGCCACCGGCCAGGACCTGCCGCTCGACCCAGGCGCCGATCTCCGGCACGGGCCCGAGGTCGGCGTGGCAGTAGTGCACGGCGAGCGCGGCGGCGACGGCGCCCTCGACCCCGGAGGGTGTGTCGTGGGTGATCCTCGCCTGGAGGCGGGCGTGGTGGACGACATCGGCGACGGTGGGCAGCAGGCCGATCGGCCCCGCGCGCATGGCGGCCCCGCTCTTGTCGCTGTGCGGTCTGATCAGGCGGAGTAGCTCATCGCCGTCGCCGACGCCGCGAAGCAGCCCCGCGAATCCGCGGGCGTAGCCTTCGCGGGGATCGCGGTGGAACACCTCGACAAGCCGGGCCGCGACCTCGCGCCGGGTCCAAGCTTGCCCCGACACCAGCAGCTCGGCGATCGCGAGCGACTGTTGCGTGTCGTCGGTGTAGTCCCCGGGGTGCAGCCCGTGATGCCGGGGATGCCGCACATAACCCCGCAGCGTGTTGCCCGTCGCGACCTCATCGGCGGCGACGTATTCGAAACCGGCACCGTAGGCGTCGCCGACCGCGAGTTCGACCAGCACCGCAACCGCCTTTCCCCGATGGTGCCTCCATCGTCCCAGCGCGGCCTATCGGGAACGAGGCCCAGGGGTGTCTCGCACGATGACCTTGCGGAGTTTGCCGAGCGCGCGATGCTGCGCGACTCGCACCGCGCCCGGCGTCATGCTCAGCGCCTTGGCCGTTTCGTCGCCCGACATACCGACGAGCAGCCGGAAGATGAGCACATCGCGTTCTTTCGGGCTCACCTTGTGCAGCAATTGGTCGACATAGCCACTCAGTTCCCTGTCGAGGCACCGTTGCATGGGATCCGCGCCCGCTTCCTCGGGGTCGACCGACGCCGGTAGCGCGTCCAGTGAGGTCTCCCTGCGGGAGATTTCCCTGCGGTAGTGGTCGACGACTTTGTTCGCCGCGATCCGGTAGGCGAAGGCGCGGAAGGAGCCCGTGCTTCTCGCCTGGTAGTGGGGAAGTGCGAGGAAGATGCCGAGGCAGGCGTCCTGC
The DNA here is from genome assembly GCA_040635515.1 of Saccharomonospora sp. NPDC006951. Lineage (GTDB taxonomy): Bacteria > Actinomycetota > Actinomycetes > Mycobacteriales > Pseudonocardiaceae > Prauserella_A. The sequence goes on from JBEYHY010000002.1 coordinate 582,486, forward strand.
GCGACGTCGTCCGCCGTGCCGAAATTGCCGCTGCCCCTGCCGATGCGGGCGCGGCAATACCGCACGATGATGGGCCTCAGGTAACACAGGAGTTGTTCGACCGCGTCGCGGTCGCCGCTCACCGCGGCGGCCGCGAGTTCGTCGAGACGATCGCGGTCGGCGTTGCCCTGATTGCTGAGCACGGTCGCGTTCAGACAGTGCCGGGGGAGGGCCTCGGGGCGTCAGCGGAGCCTGGTCGGGGCTTCGGAATGCCTTCCATCCGTCACATCCTCGTGCCAACGCGGGATCAGCGCATTCGTCCGATGGCGGGCACGCGCTGTGTCCGGCCACCCTATTGCCGGGGTGCGGGTCGATGGTCGCGTTCGCGTAACGAGAAGAGATCATCGCAGAGAAGTCAACGATTTGCTTTCATGGCAATGACTTGCTCAACAAGTCACGGGCGGACTTCGCGGTATGCCAAGGAGTTCGTGGTGGGTTCAGTCGCCCGAAGCGCTGGACAGGATGTCGAGTGCGCGCAGGAATACCGTCCGTTCCTCGGCGGACAGCCTGGACAGCAGATGTTCTTCCTGGCGCTGGATGTCATTCTGTGCGGCGGTGCGCACGCGTGCGCCTTCGGGGGTGAGTGAGAGGAGATTGGCCCTGCGGTCGGCGGGATCGGCGTGCCGTTCGATGAGGCCTTGGTGCTGCAGCCGGTCGAGCACCCGGATCAGCCGGGTTTTGTCGGCGCCGATGGACTCGGCGAGCGCGGCCTGTGTGCGCATGGGTTGCTCGGCCAGGGCGGTCAGTACCGCGTAACCCCACATGGTCAGGTCGTGTTCGCGCAGGACCGGCAGTTCGGCGGCCACGAGTGACCTGCCCAGCGGTCCGATCATCGCCGCGAGGTCCTTGCGTGCGGGGGTCGCTTCGTGCTGGGCCATGAATCGAAGGATAAGTTCTTGACGTGACGATACGCATGTGCACATCATAGGCGCATGCTTACTAATCTTCCGGACAACCTTCCCGAACTCGATGCCCATGCCGTTCGGGCCGGTGTCGAGGTGGTCGAGCGGGTCACGGCCGCCGACCTCGCCCTGTCGACCCCGTGCGCGGCGTGGACGCTCGGCGACCTGCTCGCCCACATGACGGCGCAACATCACGGCTTCGCCGCCGCGGCCGAGGGCGAGGGCGCGGACCCCGGCGCGTGGCGTCTCCGCCCGCTCGGCGATGACCCGGTCGGCGACTACGTCACCTCGGCGAACAGGGTCCTCGCCGCTTTCGCCCGGCCGGGTGTGCTGGAGCGGCCGTTCGCGCTACCCGAGGTCCGTCCGGGCACCGTGCCGGGCAAACTCGCGGTGAGCTTCCACTTCGTCGACTACGTCGTGCACGGCTGGGACGTCGCGGTCAGCCTCGGCGTGCCGTTCGACCCCGGTGTCCAGGGAGCGGAGGCCGCGTTGCGCATCGCGCTGCAGGTCCCCGGTGGCGACAGCAGGCTGGAGCCGGACGCGGCGTTCGGGCCCGTGGTTCCCGCTGCGGCCGAAGCGTCCACGATGGACAGAGTGCTGGCCGCGCTGGGCCGTTCACCACAGTGGACTCCCGCTACGGCAGGCCGGTAGCGAGCCGGGCCAGTGCACGGGGATCGCGCTCGCCGAGTTCTGCATTCAGGTGCGCGAGTTCCGCGCCGAGGCCGCCGAGTTCTGCATTCAGGAGCGCGAGTTCCGCGCCCCGGTCGGCGAGTTCCGCTTTCCGGGCGGCAGGAGTGGTATGCGGGAGTCGCACAGGTGGCCCCCGCAAGTCTGTGGAGCGTCCTTGCCGCCCGGCGCCACCTGCCCGTTGGCGCCGCCGCGGATCTCGCGGCCCCGAGCGCTGATCTCGCCGTCCTGAGTGCGGATCTCGGCAACTCGAGCGCGCACGGCACGTCAGTGACGAGACTTCCGATACCTGTGCACGGAGAGTGGGACGAAGATCGCCAGCAACAGGACCGGCCAGCAGATCGCCAGCAGCAACGGATGGTCGGCCATCCAGGTCTGCCCCGTGCTCACCGGTGAGCCGAACAGTTCCCTTGTCGCCGCGACCGTTGACGACATGGGGTTGGCCTCGGCGACGACACCGAGCCAGCCGGGCATCAACGCGGGGGCCACGAACGTGTTCGCCACCATCGCGAACGGAAGAACCAGCGGATACAGCACGGCCGAGGAATCGGGAGAGCGCAGCACGAGACCGATGTAGATGCCGACCCACACGAGCGCGAACCGCAACAGCAACAGCAACCCGATGGCCGCGATGGCGTCGAGGACGCTGCCTCGCCATCGCCAGCCCACGAGAAAGCCGCAGCCCAGCAGGACAACGAGGTCGGCACTCGCCCTCGTCATGTCGGAAAGGCTGCGTCCCGCCAGTATCGCCGCCGACGAGATCGGCATCGCCATGAACTGGTCGGTGACGCCGCGTTCCCTGTCGGTCACGACGGCGCTGATCGTGATGACCAGGCCGAACACCATTGTCATGCCGAACAGCCCCGGAAGCAGGTAGTCGAGGTAGTCGCCTCCGCCAGGGACGGTCATCGCGCTGCCGAACACGTACCCGAACAGCAGAACCGAGATGAGCGGAAAGGCAAGACTGCCGATCAGCTCCTCGGGAGAACGCCACCAGTAGGTCAGGTTGCGCCGGGTCATGGTCGCGCTGTCGGACAGCGCCGCACGCAGTCGCCCGCGCCTGTTGTGCGGAATCGCGATGGTCGTCATGCGTTGTCCTTTCCGGTGAGGTGAACGAACACCTCGTCGAGGGTCGGGCGGCGCAGGGCGATGTCGCGCACCGCCACCTTCTCGTCCTCCAGCGCGCGAGCGATGCGGGCCAGCGTGGCGACTTTGTCGCGCGCCGGGACGCTGATCTTGCGTGTGTCGTTGCCGATGCCGGGTGTGCTGCCCGTGACGCGGGCCAGCAACCGGTTGACCGTGCTCAGGTCGCTCGAATCGGTCACGAGTACGTCGACGCGGTCGCCCCGCAAGGCGGACTTCAGTTCGTCCGGGGTCCCGCTGGTGATGACTCTGCCCTGGTCGATCACGCTGATCGAATCCGCCAGATTGTCGGCCTCGTCGAGAAAATGGGTGGTCAGAACCACGGTGGTGCCGTCGGCGACGAGTGCGCGGACCGCGTGCCACACGTCCATCCGGTGGCCGGGATCCATGCCCGTCGTCGGCTCGTCGAGAAACAGGACGGGCGGTGCCATGATGAAGCTGACCGCCAGGTCCAGTCGCCTGCGCATGCCGCCGGAATACTCTTTCGGCCGACGGTCGGCGGCATCGCCGAGGTCGAACTGTTCGAGCAGTTCGTTCGCTCTGCGCCGGGCCGCCGCGTGGCCGAAACGGTAGAACCTCGCGAACATCTCCAGGTTTTCCCTGCCTGACAGCATGTCGTCGACGGCGGTCCGTTGCCCGGCAAGGCCGATGCGATAGCGGACCGCGGCGGGATCGCCACACACGTCGTGACCCGCGACTCGCGCGCTGCCGCCGTCCGGGCGCAGCAGGGTCGACAGGATGCGGACCACCGTGGACTTGCCTGCCCCGTTGGGGCCGAGCAGGCCGTGCACGGTGCCCGCACGCACTTCGAGGTCGACGCCGTCCAGCGCGCGGGTCGAGCCGAATCGCTTGGTGAGGCCCGCCGCGGACACCGCGAGTTCGGGCCGGGGCAACGTGTTCGTCATCGTGCTCCTTCGGTTCGTGCTAAGTATACTTCACGGTATATACCTCAAAGTATACTTTTGCCAAGGGGGTCGATCTGCCGTTGTCCCGGATCCGGAGTGAGCGACAATGGAGGCGATGACGCACGACAGCAGCGCCGACCGGACGAGCCCGGTGGTCACCGAACGCGGCTCGGGAAGGCGGCTCGGGCGTGCCGAACGCCGCGAGCAGATCATCGACGCCGCCACTCGTGCCTTCGCCGAGGCAGGCGGGTTCGCGCAGGCGGGGCTCGCCGATGTCGCGTCGGCGGCCGGTGTCACGCGGATGATCCTGTACCGGCACTTCGACTCGAAGACCGATCTCTATCAGGCCGCCATCGACCGAGCGGCCGAGCGCCTGCACGCGGCCGCGGTCGTCGAGGGGGAGATGGACGACGACAGCGTCGCGAGAGTGTTTCGCTGGGCACGCTCGGAACCCGACGCGTTCCGGCTGCTCTTCCGGCATGCCGCCCGTGAGCCGGAGTTCAGGGATGAGATCGACGAACTCAAAGCCGCGATGATTGCGCGGGTACGGCCCTATCTGGAGGAGACCATCACCGGCGAGCACTGGATCGCGTGGGCCGCCCAGTTCTCCACCCTTGTCATCATCGAGGCGATCATGGCGTGGCTGGACGCCGGTGAGCCGGGTGGTGACGACGCGATCCACCGCATTCTGCGTTCCGTCGACAGCGCGATCGAATCGATCGCGTCCGGCTGAACCGCGTTCGCGTGCTTGACCTTGACACCGGTGTCAGGCCATAGCGTGAGGGCATGAACGAGCCAACGATCACCGGACCGAAGATCCTCGCCGTCGTCGCGCACCCCGACCGGCAGTCGCTGACGTGGAAGATCACCGAACACGTCGGGTCGGCGATCACGGAGGCCGGCGGGCGGTTCTCGACGCTCGACCTGTATGCGGATGACTTCTCCCCGGCTTACGACAACGTCGACAGGCAACACTTCCGCGAAGCCAAGGGGCTTCCCGGTGACGTCGTCGCGCACCAGGCCCTCATCGACGAAGCGGACGCGCTGGCGGTGATCTTCCCGGTGTTCTGGTGGTCGATGCCCGGTGTCCTGAAGGGGTGGTTCGACCGGGTCTTCGCGCGAGACTGGGCCTACGACATCGCCGAGGACGGGTCCGATCGTGGCAGGCTCGGTGACAGGTCGATGCACTCGATCGCCATCGCGGGCGCGGGGAAGGGCGTCTACGAGCGGCACGGGTATCGCGACGCGCTGCACGCGCAGCTCACACACGGGATCTTCGAGTACTGCGGGGTACGCGACCCCGGCTCGCACCTGATCTTCGGATCCGAGGATCCCGCGAAGATCGACGAGCATCTCGCGCAGGCGGGCCGGATCGGTCGTGAGCTGGTGACCGCCGCGAATCTCAACAGGATCGCCGCCGCCGTACCGGCGTGAGCACATCTTCGGCAGGACAAAGGCGATGCCCCGCACGGTACGGGTGCGGGGCATCGTTATTCTGTGCGCCCTTCCGGTCAGGGCAAGCAAGGAGCGCGCACATGGGTCCAGACGCGGCTGAACTCACGGAAATCGTCGACGGCGTGTACGCGTATGTGCAGCCGGACGGAACCTGGTGGGTCAACAACGCGGGTGTCGTCACCGGGAATGGCGGGACGCTCTTGGTCGACACGTGTGCAACCGCGCGACGCACCCGCCGGTTTCTGGGTCTCGCGGCGGAGGTCACGGGTGAGGCGGCACCGCGCTGGGCGGTGAACACGCATCAGCACGGTGATCACGCCTATGGCAACTCATTGCTCCCCGGCTCGACGGTGCTGATCGGGCACGAAGCGATGCGCACGGCGCTCGCGGCCGACCCGCTCATCGACGCGTGCCCGCCGGTGTGGTCGCCCGTGCCGGACTGGGGGCCGGTGACCAGGAGGCTGCCGGATGTCGTCATGCGTTCGGAACTCGTGCTGTACACGGGAGAACGGCGGATGGAGTTGCGGCACCCCGGGTACGAGGCGCACACGCCAGGCGACGTGATCGTGTGGTTGCCGGAGGAAAAAGTCCTCTTCGCCGGTGACCTTGTGTTCAACGGGCTGACGCCGATGATGGGTATGGGTTCGTGTGCGGGCGGCCTGCGCGCGCTCGCCTGGCTGGAATCGCTGCGCCCGGATCACGTCGTTCCCGGGCATGGCCCCGTTTTCGGCGGCGCCGACGTCGAGGAACTGTTCGGCACGATCGCGGCCTACTACCGGCTCGTGCTGGAGACGGCCGAGGCGGGAAGGCGGGACGGTCTGAGTCCGCTCGATGCCGCGCGGCGGTGCGATCTCGGTGAGTTCGCCGTGTGGCCCGACAGCGAGCGTCTCGTGCTGAACCTGCATCGCGAATACGCCCTCGCCGAGGGCAGGAACACGGACTTGGCGGCGGCGCTGGCCGACGCGGTTGCCTACAACGGCGGTCCGATGCGTACTTCCGTGTGACCCCGGTATGGGCGTCATCCCGGATGAGAGCCGCCGGGGAGCCCAGGTTCCCGCGACGCGGGTGCGCGGGCTCCGCCGGTGGGTCCTGTCAGGTCTCGTCAGGTCAGGTCTTTGAGCCGTTCCAGGACGTTGGCGGGTACGAAGACCCCGTCCTCGTCGTCGGCGAGCTGCCGCAATTGCGCCCTGGTGGCGGGGTCGAGCTTAACCCCCTGGACAACGTAACCTCCTTCGGTTCGGTACAGGGCAGGGCAACCGCCGCCGTCGCCGCTGCCGTCTCCGCTTGCGGCGTCCTTCCAGAGGAACGTCAGTTCCATGTCAGTTCCCTTCGCTGAGCCTAAAACCCGCGTGTGACGGATGATCCAACGTCGCACCGCCGAGAGGATCTTGGCAATGGCCGGCGACGGCTTTCGCCCGAATAGCCTTATCCCGGCCGAAAGCCACTCCGCAGCGTTATCGTCGCTGTTGTTACAACGCACCGATAGTCCACTGTGGACAACGGAAGATGCGCCTTCGGCGATCGGCATGGAGGTCGGTGTATGCCGTCTGGAGCCGGCCGCGATCGGGACTGTTGCGTGCGCTCGCGGTGCTGCGTGGCGAACCCGTGCCCATGCGCAAGCGGATCAACCCCGAGGTCTTCCCGGCGGCTCTTGGGTTGTGAGCCCACCGGTGTAAATACTCTGGAGCGGTTCGGCCGATCTTCGGCAGGCAGGGGTTCAAAGTGGACGGACGGTTCACCTTCTGGGACAGGCTGGGTATCGACATCCGCTACGAGACCGAGGCCGGTGTGGTTGCTCAGGGGTGTCGAAGGGAATCTCGCCAAGGTGCGTGGCAGCCGATTCAACACCGGCGGTGGCATGGGCAACGCCGATGGCGGCGATTCGTCGACGAGGGCGCCGATTTCCGCGTGGCGGATCTTCGACGCCAAGGTCACTCGCCTGCTGCGGGGCGAGTACCGCATCCGCGAGGTCACCAAGGTCACCGCGGGCACCCTGCCGGAACTCGCGGCCGAACTGGACGGCGTCGACGGCGAGGCGTCGCTGCGCACGATCGAGGAGTGCAACTCCGCGGTGCGGAAGGACATCCCGTTCAACCCCAACGTGAAGGACGGCCGGTGCGCGACCGGGCTCGCGGTACCGAAGACCAACTGGGCGAACACCATCGAAGAAGGACCGTTCGAGGCCTACGGCATCACGTTCACCTTCGGCGGGTTGCGGATCAACAGCGATGCCGAGGTGCTCGACGGCTCCGGCGCGGCCATCCCTGGTCTCGACGCGTGCGGTGAAACCGCAGGCGCGGTTTTCGGTCGCAGAGCGAGTGTCGGTGCGGCGAGCGCGAAACGCTAGGACGGCGTGTAGTACGGCCCGACGCCGTCGCCGCGCTTGCCGGTCGGCTTGTCGTACTGCCACATGGTGACGATGATCGTCTTGCCTTCGGGGATCGAGAGGTTGCAGTGCTTGGTGGTGCCGAGCCCCGAACTGTTGGTGCAGGTCGCCGAACCGTTGTCCCACGCGAGATTCACGCGCACGGAGTACCCGTCCTTCGCGGCGTCGTAGACGTAGAGGTGCTCGCCGTAGTCGTAGAAGTTGAGCGCGCCCCAGTTGACGACCTCGACCACGTGCAGGTCGGCCGATGCGCTCGGTGCCAGGAAGAGGGTCTGACCGGCCGTCAGCGCCAGCGCGGCTCCGACGGCGAACGCCGCTCGCCGTGCCTTCGCCGTCATCTTCCTCAGTGTGGCCCGCATCGGATCTCCCCAGAGTCGGTGGCATTACCGCGGGCGGACTCTACCGGATGATCTTGAACGGATCCGGTGGCCTTGGCCACAATGCACGCCGACTCCCGCGGGAACACTTGACAGACGGGACGTAGCGCTCGTATCGCCCATCGGGACTGGGGTATTTACTGTTGGTTTACTTTTCGCCCGAGGTGTGGTGATACTGGGTCCAAGAGGGGAGTACTTCGCAAAAGGCTTTCCGGTCAGTACGGACGCTCCGTCAGCGTCCCCGGGAGCCGCCCCTGCGGGTGAAGGAGACCTCGAACGTGGTGTTCGAGGAGGTCCTTGATGTCTGGCCCGTCGGTCGTTGCGGCCGGTCCTGCCCAATCCGTTGGATCCGTCGGTTTGTGGTTGATCAGTATCGCCGTACTGGTGGCGTTGCTGGTCGCCGATTTCCTGGTGACCCGCCGCCCGCATGAGGTGCAGCTCAAGGAAGCGGTGGGCTGGTCGCTGTTCTACCTCGCGTTGCCGATGGTGTTCGGGCTGTGGCTGTGGCTCGACGCCGGGACCCCGCAGGCGGTGGAGTTCTTCACCGGATTCGTCGTCGAGAAGTCCCTTTCGGTGGACAACCTCTTCGTCTTCATGCTGATTCTCGCCGCGTTCGCGGTGCCACCGGCCGTGCAGCAACGTGTCCTGCTCTACGGCATCGCGGGTGCGCTGGTGTTGCGCGGAATCTTCATCGCCGCCGGAGCCGCGTTGCTGGCGGCGGGGACGTGGGCCTTCCTCCTCTTCGGTCTCATCCTCTTCGTCTCCGCGCTGAAGATCCTCCACGAGGTGATGAGCAAGAAGGAAGCCGAGAAGGACGTCTCGCAGATGCGCTCGGTTCGCCTGCTGCGCAAGCTGATGCCGGTCACCGACGATTACCGGGGAACGAAGCTGACCGTGCGGGAAAAAGGGCGCCGCGCGCTCACCCCGCTCGCCGTCGTCGTTGTGGCCGTCTTCGCCGCCGACATCGTCTTCGCCGTCGACTCGGTGCCCGCGGTCTACGGCATCACCGACGATCCGTACCTGGTGTTCGCGACCAACGCGTTCGCCCTGCTCGGATTGCGGGCGCTGTACTTCGTGCTGCGCTCGGTGCTGGCCAAGCTAGTCCACCTCAACCACGGGCTGGCCGTGATCCTCGCATTCATCGGCCTGAAGCTGGTTCTGCACTGGGCACACGGGATCTGGCCCGCCGTGCCGGAGATTCCCACCGCACTGTCGCTGGGGGTCATCATCGGCGTTCTCGGCGTGGTCACGCTGACCAGCCTGCGGGCTCGCCGTAACACCCCGGTCGCCGCCGGAGCCTCGTCCGGCGGAGAAACCCGGCAGGACTGATCATGGTCACGGCACAGCTCGTCAACGTGCTCGTCGATGTCGGCACCACGGTGCTCGTCCTGGTCGCCTTGGTCATCACCTGCGCGGCACTCATGCCGCCGCGCCCTCCGAGGTGACCTCGGCGAAGGCGCAGTCCGCTACGAAGCAATGCCCGCCACACCAGGAGGTAAACAACGAAAGGACGTTTCCATCGTTCGGGGCTGCCCGCGTTGTGGGCGGCGATGCGCCGTAGTCCAATGACAGAGGACCGGTGTCCCTTCGCCGCTGCCACCAGGGAGGGCAAGCATCGATGCGTACCGGAAGGCGTGCCTGGTTCGCCGCGATCGCGGTGGGGGCTCTCACGATGGCCGGTGCGTGCGACGGCTCGGACGAGGACGGGAAGGATCCGGTAGGCGAGGCGAAGGCCGCGGAAGCGGCCAACGCCTTGCCGCGCGACGATTTCTACGCGGCGGAACCGACGCCGGACGAGCCCGGAACCGTCGTGCGATCGGAATCCTTCTCCGGCTGGTCGCTCGACGACGACATGCGCGGCACCAGGATGATCTACGATTCGCGCTCCGCCCGGGGTGAGCCGGTGGTCACCTCGGCGGCGGTCGTCACGCCGGGCGGGGAACCTCCCGAGGGCGGCTGGCCCGTCATCGCGTGGGCACACGGCACGAGCGGCGTCGCCCCGCAATGCGCGCCGACCCTCATGAAAGACCTGTACTACGGCGAGGTCATCAAGGAGTACGTCAAGCGCGGGTACGCCGTCGTCGCCACCGACTATTCCGGACTCGGCGCGGGCAAGGGACACGAGTACGACACCATGCCCGCCAACGCGAACGACGTGCGGTACTCGGTCGCGGCGGCGAGGCAGGCTGTCGACGGTCTTGCCGACCGCTGGATCGCGGTCGGCCATTCCCAGGGAGGCCAAGCGGCGTGGGGTGCCGCGCGGCAACAGGCCTCCGAACCGGTCGGCGAACTGCTCGGCGCCGTCGCCCTCGCTCCGGCGACCTCACTCGACAAGGCGGGCGCGGCGATCAAGAACGCGGCGGGCTCGGCGGTGTATATGCCCTACATTGCCTACGCGCTCGCGGAGCAGTACCCGGAATTCAAGCCGGAGGACATCCTTACCGAGCAGGGGATGCGGCACTACGATCGGTATGTCGAGGACGGCTGCCTGCCGCTGGCCATCGCGCTCACCGGGGACGCGACGCCCGCGCAATTTCTCAAGCCCGGCTGGCTCGGTAATCCCGCGGTGCGTGAGTTCATCGAGCGGAATCGCTACACCGACCAGAAGACGGCCGTGCCGCTGTTCGTCGCCTCGGGAGCCAAGGACGTTTCGGTTGCGCCCGCGACGGTTGCCGAGGCGGTGGCCGAACAGTGCGCCCACGAGACGGCCGTGGAGTACGCGGAGTACCCCGGTACGCACGACGATTTGATCGGCGAAGCCAGTGAGGATCAGCTGCGGTGGATCGCGGACAGGTTCGCGGGCGTGCAGCCGCCGCCGGGCAACTGCGGGTGAAATTCAAGTGGATGGATTCAGACTGGCGGCCGGAGGCCGACGATCCTTCCCGTGCAGTTGCAGTGCTTGCACGTCTTGTGACTGAACATCGTGCGCATCTCGCCCTGGTAGGCGCCTGCCGTGGGGACGTTGAAATGCCCCTCGCCGCGGCATGCCGGGCACAGGACGGGGATTCTCCCGTGCGGCTCTTCGCGTTGCTGGTCGCTCATCCTGGCGATCCTACAAACCGGCCGGTGCGGTGAGGGGTTTCGCGGTCCGGTGTTCGTTCGGGTTTTTCACCGTGCGGTTGCCGGTGCGGGCGGGTCTGCGGGGCATCGGGAGCTGTCGCCGCTCGTGTGGGGAGGGCGGCGTTTGGCGCAACAGCACCTGGGTGGTGGGTGCACCCCGCTCGCGCGGGGAAGACTCTCAGCCCGGAATGGCGGGCATGGCTGGGAAGGGAACACCCCCGCTCGCGCGGGGAGGACACCGGGCGAGCGGACGCCGGCGCCCGCGACGAGGGAACACCCCCGCTCGCGCGGGGAGGACTCGCTCGGCCCCGGCACCGTCGCGTGAGCAGGAGGGAACACCCCCGCTCGCGCGGGGAGGACCCAACCCATCGCCGAAGTCCCCGGCAGTTGGCGGGAACACCCCCGCTCGCGCGGGGAGGACTTGCCATCGCAGTCGTACCGCCACCCTGCCGCCGGAACACCCCCGCTCGCGCGGGGAGGACGCGGTGGCGGACGCGGCGGGTTTCCGGCGCGTGGGAACACCCCCGCTCGCGCGGGGAGGACGATGGAGATGACATGACCAGCCGTGCTGAGCAGGGAACACCCCCGCTCGCGCGGGGAGGACACTTCCTGACCAGCCACTTTACCTCATCCTGAATCGATAATGTGTGACTGAGTTGATCTTGCCGGGAGACAACATGCCCATCCCTTGACGGCCAAGCCGCGGACGAAGGCAATGGTGCCGGGTCCACACCGCCGCTGCCTCGCGAGTACGGCACGCCTATTGTCAGGTCGCACGGGCCGAGTGCCGGATCGAGGAGAACACCATGGTTTCGCGCACGTCGGAGAGCGGCGGCGACCCGGTGCTGGGGCGGCGCGAACGCAAGAAGCTCGCCACCCGCGCCGCTGTGCAGGAAGCCGCCGTGCGGCTGGCCGTGCGGTTCGGCGTCGAGAACGTCACGGTCGAGCAGATCGCGGCCGAGGCGGACATCGCGTTGCGGACGTTCTTCAACTACTTTCCCAGCAAAGAGCACGCACTGGTGGCCTTCACCGCCTCCGGCGCCGACGCGCTGGTCGCGGCATTCCGGGCTCGCCCCGCGACGGAGTCGGTACTCGACTCCATCAGGGGCTCGGTGCTCGTGGTGATGTCGGAGAACATCTCGGCGAGCAGAACGCACATCGACGCGCTGCGACTGATCAGCGAGGCACCGTCGCTGTGGCCGCATCAACTCGCCATCCTCACCGGCTACGAAAAGGCGCTCGCCACCGCGATCGCCGAGCGCGTCGGCCCTGGCGACACGGAAGGCCTCTATCCCTCGGTGTGCGCGGCGGCGTCGATCGCGTCGCTGCGGGTCGTCGTCGCCCGGTGCCTCGCCCGCCCCGGCGGCTTCTCGCTGGAAGAGTTCCGCTCCGAGTTCGACAAGGCGCTCGCCGAACTCGGAGCGGGTTTCGATCGGCCCCCGGGAGCTTGACCGCTCAGGTGAAGTCCCACCGGGTCGCGCCGTACGGCTCGGCCGAGGCGACCCCGATCGCGGTGTGCAGGTTCAACCGGTAGAGATGCCACGGTGGCGGGCCCGCGCTGGGTGCGCTGAACGGGGCGGTCAATGCCTCGCCCTCCACGGTGGCCGGCCAGCCGCCCTCCCGGTACGCCGCGGCCAGCCGTTCGAGCGTGGGGGAGTCGGTGACGCGCAGCGCCGTGCCCTCCATGACGAGATCGATGCCGCGCAGGCTCACCGACACGGTGCATGCCGCGTTCACCGCCAGATTGCGCGATCTGCGCGCCCCGGGACCGCCCGTGAAGTACAACGCGTCGTCCACCCACACGGCACCGACTCCCGCCGAGTGCGGGCGGCCATCGGGACGCACGGTCGCGACGAAGAAGGTCAGCATTTCCTTCGGGGTATCGGCGTCCAGGATGTCTCGCGCCCGGCTCCACGGCAGTTCCGCCGAGCCGTACCGGTCGAGGTTGGTGGTCGCGTTCGGTTCCCTCATCGTGTGTGTCATACCTCCGCGTCGAACGGGCGGCGCCCGGATCGACACCCGTCACGCCAGGAGTATCGCGGGGCGACTTTCCTGTGTGACCGACGAGACTCGCGGTTGTGTCACGAATCCGGCGCCTGGGAAGTCCTCAAGGCGTAAGCATGGGGAAGGGAGCGAACCATGAAAATCGTCGTCATCGGTGGTACCGGCCTGATCGGCTCGAAGGTCGTGTCCCTGCTCGGAGGGCAGGGACACGAGACCGTCGCCGCCTCGCCCGCGACCGGGGTGAACACCATCACCGGAGAGGGAGTCGCCGATGCGCTGCGCGGGGCGGACGTCGTCGTGGACGTGTCGAATTCGCCGTCGTTCGCCGATGCCGACGTGCTCGCTTTCTTCCGCACCTCGACGCGGACCCTGATCGACGCGGCGACCGGGGCGGGAGTGCGTCACTACGTCGCGCTGACGGTGGTGGGCACGCGGCGGCTGGCCGAATCGGGGTACTTCCGGGCCAAGGTCGAGCAGGAGAACCTGATCGCGGCATCGGGCCTGCCGTATTCGCTGGTGCACGCGACGCAGTTTTTCGAGTTCGCCGGCGGGATCGCCGAGGGAGGTGCCCGCGACGGCACGATCCATCTTTCCGGCGCGAGCGTGCGGCCCGTCGCGGCCGCCGACGTCGCGGCGACGGTCGCCGCTGTCGCGGCCGGTCCGCCGCGCGGCGGCGCGCTGGAGGTGGCCGGACCCGAGGTGCTGGGGCTCGATGAATGGATCCGTGCCGTGCTGGTGGCGCGTGGCGACACTCGCGAGGTCGTCACCGATCCGGAGGCGGGCTACTTCGGGGCGAGACTGCGGCAGGACAGCCTCCTGCCCGGGCCCGGCGCCGAGATCGTGCCCACCCGGCTCGCCGATTGGCTCGCCGCAGAACAGCGCTGACCCGAGAAAGGAACGGAATGAACCGACCCGAGAAGCAGCTCGCCACGTCCGTACTCGTCATCGGAACGGGTGGGGCGGGCCTGCGGGCCGCCATCGAACTCGCCGAGCGGGGCGTTGACGTTCTGGTGCTCGGCAAACGGCCCAAGTCCGACGCCCACACCACGCTGGCCGCCGGAGGAATCAACGCCGCTTTGTCCACAATGGACGCGGAGGACAGCTGGTCGCAGCATGCCGCCGACACGATCAAGGAGAGTTATCTGCTCGCCCATCCGGAGATCGTACGGGTCGTCACCGAGAACGGCCCTCGCGGAATCGCCGACCTCGAACGCTGGGGGATGCCCTTCGCGCGTGAGGACGACGGGCGCATTTCGCAGCGGTTCTTCGGCGCGCACACCTACCGGCGCACGGCTTTCGCGGGCGACTATACCGGGCTGGAGATCCAGCGGACACTGGTGAACAGGGCGGCATTGCTGAACGTGCCCGTGCTCGACACCTGTTATGTCACAAGGATTCTGGTCGAGGGCAACACCGTCTTCGGCGCGTACGGCTTCGACATCGGGACGGGGCAACGGTATGTGATTCACGCCGACGCGGTGATTCTCGCGGCGGGCGGGCACACCCGGATCTGGCGGCGCACGTCGTCGCGGCGGGACGAGAACACCGGTGACGCCTTCCGGCTCGCCGTGCTCGCCGACGGGCGGATCAGGGATCCCGAACTCGTGCAGTTCCATCCCTCCGGCCTGATCGAACCGGAGAACGCGGCCGGCACGCTCGTGTCGGAGGCGGCCAGGGGAGAGGGTGGCATCCTGCGCAACGCGGAGGGGGAGCGGTTCATGGCCCGCTACGATCCCGAACGCCTTGAACTGTCCACACGTGACAGAGTCGCGCTCGCGGCCTACACGGAGATCAAGGAGGGAAGGGGTACGCCGAGGGGCGGGGTCTGGCTCGACGTGTCGCACCTTCCCCGCGAGACGATCATGAACCGGTTGCCCAGGGTCTATCAGACACTGCTCGAACTGCAGATGCTTGACATCACCCGGGATCCGGTCGAGATCGCGCCGACCGCGCACTACTCGATGGGCGGCGTGTGGGTGCGGCCGGAGGACCACGGCACCGGCGTCGACGGTCTCTACGCCATCGGGGAGGCTTCCAGCGGCCTGCACGGCGCCAATCGGCTCGGCGGCAACTCGCTCATCGAATTGCTGGTGTATGGGCGGATCGTCGGTGAGGAGGCCGCGCGTTACTCGGCGGAGCTGCCCGCCCAGCGCCGGTCGAAGGAGGCGCTCGCGGAGGCTCGCGCGGAGGCCGACGAGTTGCTGGCCGCCGACGGCCCGGAGAACGTGCGTGCCCTGCAGCGGGCGCTGCGCGACACCATGACCGAGCACGCCGGGGTGGTGCGGGACGAGACCGGGTTGCGCACCGGGCTGGCCGAACTCGACGAGATCGAGCAGCGGATGACAGGGCTCGGCGTGCATCCAGATCGCGCGGGATACGCCGACCTCGCGCACGCATTCGACCTCAAGGCCTCCGCGCTCGCGGCGCGGGCGACCATCGAGGCCGCGCTGGAGCGGAGGGAGACGCGGGGCTGTCACAACCGCGCCGACTACCCGGAGCTCGACCCCGGGCTGCGGGTGAATCTGGTCTGGTCGGGGCCGGGAAAGGTCGAGCGGGAGGAACTGCCGCCGGTTCCGGGCGAGATCGCCGCGCTGATGAGGGAGGTCTCCAGCGAGGGGAAACTCATCGAGTAACCACGGGGCGGACCGCGCCAGCGCTGTGCACTGGCGCGGTTGCTTTCCGTTCACATCGTGGAATCGGTGACGACGCCCGCTCGGAAACCCATTACGCTGGTGAGAGGCCGAGAGGCGCTGCAACGGACCCGTGGTCCGCCACGCTCGGCCTTGTCAATCCGCAGCAAGGGCGCCTCCCAGCAGAGGGAGGAAGCCGGTGGACACCATCTCGGCACTACGTCGGATCCTGGACGAGCGGGTTGCCGTGCTCGACGGCGCGTGGGGAACCTCGCTGCAGAACGCGGGCCTCACTCCCGCCGACTATCGCGGTGACGATCTCGTCGGCCCCGACCACCCGCAGGACGTCACGGGTGACCCCGACCTGCTCAACCTCACCCGGCCGGACCTCATCCTCGACGTGCACCGCGGCTACCTCGCGGCCGGTGCCGACATCACCACGACGAACACGTTCACCGCGACCAGCATCGGCCAGGCAGACTACGGGCTGCAGCACCTGGTCAGGGAGATGAACCTGCGGGGAGCGAGGCTGGCGAGGCAGGCCGCCGACGAGGCGGGCGGCAGGTTCGTCGCCGGTTCGATCGGGCCGCTGAACGTCACCTTGTCGCTGTCGCCGAACGTCGACGAGCCCGCCTACCGCGCCGTCACCTTCGACGAGGTCCGCGATTCCTACGCCGAGCAGATCGCGGCGCTCGCCGAAGGCGGCGTCGACCTGCTGCTCATCGAGACGATCTTCGACACGCTCAACGCCAAGGCGGCGATCGCGGCGGCGCGCGAGGTCGCACCGCACCTGCCGCTGTGGATCTCGGTGACGATCGTCGACCTCTCCGGCCGCACCCTGTCGGGCCAGACCGTCGAGGCGTTCTGGAACGCGATCGAGCACGCCGGCCCGCTGATCGTCGGCGTCAACTGCTCGCTCGGAGCCGCCGAGATGCGCCCGCACGTCGAGCAGCTGGCCAAGCTGGCGGACACCTACCTCGCCTGTCATCCCAACGCGGGCCTGCCCAACGCGTTCGGCGGCTACGACCAGACCCCGAAGGAGACGGCGGGGTTGCTCGCCGAGTTCGCCACGTCGGGCATGGTGAACGTCGTCGGCGGCTGCTGCGGAACCGGCCCCGGGCACATCTCCGCGATCGCGGCCGCCGTGAAGGGGATGGCGCCCAGGGCCGTTCCCTCACCCAGTGCGCAGGCCCGGTTCAGCGGGCTCGAACCGTTCGAGATCGGCCCCGACACCGGGTTCGTCATGATCGGCGAGCGCACCAACGTGACCGGCTCGGCCCGGTTCCGCAGGCTGGTCGAGTCCGATGCCTACCAGGACGCGGTCGCCGTGGCGCTGGACCAGGTCAGGGGCGGGGCGAACGTACTCGACGTGAACATGGACGCCGACCTGCTCGACAGCGAGCAGGCGATGACCACGTTCCTGAACCTGATCGCGACCGAGCCCGAGGTCGCCAGAATCCCGGTCATGATCGACAGTTCGCGCTGGAGCGTGCTCGAAGCCGGGCTGAAATGCGTGCAGGGCAAGGGAATCGTCAACTCGATCAGCCTCAAGGAAGGCGAGGAACAGTTCCTGCGCCAGGCTCGCCGGATCAGGGACTACGGCGCGGGCGTGGTCGTGATGGCCTTCGACGAGCAAGGCCAGGCCGACACGACAGAGCGCAAGGTCGAAATCTGTGGCCGTGCCTACGATCTGCTCACCGGGCAGGCGGGTTTCCCGCCGGAGGACATCGTGTTCGACCCGAACGTGCTCGCCGTGGCGACGGGTATCTCCGAGCACAACGGTTACGCGAAGGCGTTCATCGACGCGCTGCCGCTCATCAAACAGCGGTGTCCCGGCGCGCGCACGAGCGGCGGCATCTCGAATCTCTCGTTTTCCTTCCGTGGCAACAACGTCGTGCGGGAGGCGATGCATTCGGCCTTCCTGCTGCACGCGGTCAGGGCCGGGCTCGACATGGGCATCGTCAACGCCGGTCAGCTCACCGTGTATGAGGACATTCCCGCCGACCTGCTGGAACTCGTCGAGGACGTGTTGTTCGACCGGCGCGACGACGCGACCGATCGGCTCGTCTCCTTTGCGGAGACGGTGAGTCACAGCGGACGAGGGCGGGCGAGCACCGTCGACCTGTCCTGGCGGGAAGCGCCGGTGGAACAGCGGCTGCGGCACGCGCTCGTGCACGGCATCGTCGACTACATCGAGGAGGACACCGAACAGGCGCGGCTTTCCCACGCACGACCGCTCGACGTCATCGAGGGTCCGTTGATGGACGGGATGAAGACGGTCGGCGACCTTTTCGGCGCGGGCAAGATGTTCCTGCCGCAGGTGGTCAAGAGCGCGCGGGTGATGAAGCGCTCCGTCGCCTACCTCGAACCGTTCATGGAGGAGGAGAAGGAGAAGGCGCGGCTTTCCGGCGAGGCCGAGCAGGACCGGGGGCAGGGCACGATCGTGCTCGCGACCGTGAAGGGCGACGTGCACGACATCGGCAAGAACATCGTCGGTGTCGTACTCGGCTGCAACAACTACCAGGTGATCGACCTCGGCGTGATGGTGCCGGCTTCGGTGTTGCTGGACACCGCGATCGCCGAGAACGCCGACGCCGTAGGGGTTTCCGGCCTGATCACGCCGTCGCTCGACGAAATGGTCGGTGTCGCGGCGGAGATGCAGCGGCGCGGCTTAAAGATCCCGCTGATGATCGGTGGCGCGACGACGTCGAAGCAGCACACCGCCGTGCGCATCGCTCCCGCTTACGAGCAGACCACGGTGCACGTGATCGACGCGTCGAGGGTCGTGGGTGTCGTGTCGGATCTGCTCGACCCCGGCAGGTCCGCGACGCTGGCCGAGACGACCCGCACGGAGCAGGAGCGGTTGCGCGAGCAGCACGAGAAAAGGCGGCACAGTCCGATGCTCACCCTCGAACAAGCGAGGGCGAACCCGGAGAAGGTGCCGTTCGACGACGTGCCGGTGCCCTCGTTCACCGGCGCGCGGATCGTGGAACCCGGGCTCGCGGCCCTGCGCGAGATGATCGACTGGCAGTTCCTGTTCCTGGCGTGGGAGCTCAAGGGCAAGTACCCGGCGATTCTCGACCAGCCCGTGGCACGGGAACTGTTCGACGACGCGAACACGATGCTCGATCAGATCCTCGCCGAGGAGAGCCTGCAAGCCCGGGGTGCCTACGGGTTCTGGGATGCGCACAGCGAGGGCGACGACATCGTGCTCGGCAACGGGATCCGATTCCCGATGCTGCGCCAGCAGACCGTGAAACCGGGCGGAAGGGCGAACCGGTGTCTCGCCGACTACATCGCACCCTCCGGTGACCACCGTGACTACTGTGACTACATCGGAGGGTTCGCGGTGGCCATTCACGGGGCGGGAGAACTGGCGGAATACTACGAAAAACGCCACGACGACTACAGGGCGATCATGGTCAAGGCACTCGCCGACCGCCTCGCGGAAGCCTTCGCCGAGCACATTCACCTCCAGGCGCGCCGCGAGTGGTTCGAACCGGACGCGCGGCCGTTGCTGGAGGACCTGCACGCCGAGCGGTTCCGGGGCATCCGTCCCGCGCTCGGTTATCCGGCAAGCCCCGACCACAGCCAGAAACGAGAACTGTTCGATCTGCTCGGTGCCGGGGGCATCGGGCTCGGGCTCACCGAATCCTTCGCGATGACGCCCGCGGCAAGCGTCAGCGGCCTGATCTTCGCGCACCCCGCGTCCCGGTACTTCACCGTGGGCAGGCTCGGCCGCGATCAGGTCGAGGACTACGCCTTGCGGCGCGGCGTCGCGCGCACCGAGGTCGAGAAGTGGCTCCGGCCCAATCTGGACTACACGCCCGACGCCTGAGGACGGCACTCGGGTAACCGGGCGGCGACCGTCCGTGCTCGCGCGAGCGCGTCGGTACGGCACGACGGTGACTCGCCGGGTATGGACGACTTCGTGACGTGATGGGCCGAGTCCGGTGCCATCGTGCGGCGCCGGCTATGAACTCGGCCACCGCGACGGTCGCGCGTGCCCTGGCCGCGACCTGATCGCATGCCCGCAAGAGGGAGTGAAAACCGGCCAACCTGACTGGTGGGAGGCCGGTTTTTCCCCTGTGCCACCATCCGTAATAGTCCATTGTGGATAACGAAACGGAATCGCCCGGCAACTTGCGAAAACTCGGCTGACGAGTCAGTAGGCTTGCGCCAATCGCAAGGGGGCACTACTGTCGCCCGGCATGGCCGAGACTGAGTATTTGCGAACGCGGGTACGAAGTCTCATCCCGGAGAAGCCGGGGGCCCAGCGTGAGTTCGCCAAGGCGATCGGTCTGGACGAGACCAAACTGTCCAAATCGCTCAAGGGAACTCGCCGGTTCTCCTCGCACGAACTCGTGCACATCGCCGAGCACGCGGGCGTGACGGTGAACTGGTTGCTCAACGGCAGCGACGAGGCTGCCACCGTGACCGCGATTCCCGCACCTTCGGCGAGCGCGATCGCCGAATGGCGGCAGCCGGAACGGCGAAGACGCATCCTCGAAACCGCGTGGGAGCTGATCGCGAAGCGCGGTTATCACCATGTGCGGATCGCCGACATCGCCAAGGAGTGCGGCACGAGCACGGCCACCATCCACTACTACTTTCCCACCAGGGAAGAAGTGCTCAACGAAGCGTTGCGGCGCAACGTGAAGCTCGCCTTCGATCGGCAGGTTGCCGAGCTGCACGCCGTCGGCAGCGCCCATGAACGACTGGTGCGGCTCGTGGAACTGCAACTGCCGACCGACGGCCTGCTCAGGGACGAGTGGTCCGTGTGGTTGCAGGTGTGGAACGAAACCGCACTGAACCCGGCGATGCGCGAGTTGTACTGGGATTCCTACGACAGATGGTTCAACACCATCGCCATGACCATCCGAAATGGACAAGAACAGGGAGTGTTCCGCGAGCGGGACCCCCGCGAGATCACCACTCAGCTCACCGCCCTCATCGACGGGCTGGGCATTCAGGTGCTCACCGGAAAACCCGGAAGCTCGGTGGAATCCATGCGAGCGCGCCTGAGGGACTTCATCGACCGCAACATTGTCAAGGGAGGACAATGAACAGCGAGGTCATCATCACCTGCGCGCTGACCGGCGCGGGCGACACGGCCGGCAAGAGCGAGCACGTTCCGGTAACCCCGGAACAGATCGCCGCTTCGGCCGTCGAGGCGGCCAACGCGGGAGCCGCAGTCGTGCACATCCACGTGCGCGACGTGGACACCGGCAAGGGTTCCCGGGATGTCGCGCTGTATCGGGAGGTGGTGCGCAGGGTTGCCGACAGCGGGGTCGACGTGGTCGTCAACCTCACCGCCGGAATGGGCGGTGACCTCGTGCTCGACGACGAGGACCCGCTCAAGCCGGTCGACGGAACCGACCTCGTCAACGCGGGCGACCGGCTGCCGCACGTCGAGGAACTGCTTCCCGACATCTGCACCCTCGACTGCGGGTCACTCAACTTCGGTGAGGGACACCAGCTTTACGTGTCCACACCGGACATGCTGCGCGCGGGTGCCAAGCGTATCCAGGAACTCGGTGTCAAACCGGAGTTGGAGATCTTCGACACCGGTCAGCTCTGGTTCGCGACGAAGATGATCGAGGAAGGCATCATCGACCCGCCGCCGCTTTTCCAGCTCTGCATGGGAATTCCCTACGGTGCTCCGGCGAATCCCGAACTGCTGCAGACGATGGTGAACATGCTGCCCGACGGCGCGCAGTGGGCTTCCTTCTCGATCGGCCGCGACCAGTTGCCGTGGGTCGCGCACTCGGCGTTGCTCGGCGGGCACGTCAGGGTCGGGCTTGAGGACAATCTCTACCTCAGCAAGGGTGTGAAGGCGACCAACGGCCAGCTCGTCGAACGCGCGGTCGGCATCGTCGAGGGACTCGGGGCCAAGATCGCCTCCGCCGAGGACGCACGCAGGATCCTGAACCTGAAGGGGGCCAGGGGTGCCTGAGCCTGAGGAGGTCACCACGGTTGCCTGTGTCGGAGCGGGAGTGATCGGCGGTGGCTGGGTCGCGCACTTCCTCGCCAAGGGCTACCGGGTGCGAGCCTGGGATCCCGCGCCCGACGCGGCGCAGCGGCTCGGCAGGCTGGTGGATGCCGCGTGGCCCGCGCTGACCGAGCTCGGTCTCGCCGAGGGCGCCTCGCGGGACAACCTCACCGTGCTGCCCACGCTTGCCGACGCGGTCGGCGGCGCGGAGTTCGTGCAGGAGAGCGCGCCGGAGGATCTCGCGGTGAAGCGCACCCTGCTCGCCGACATCGCCGCCGCCGCTCCGGAAGGGGTGGTGATCGCATCGTCCACATCGGGCTACGGCATGAGCGAGATGCAGACCGAGGCCGCGACACCGGGCCGGCTCGTGGTCGGCCACCCGTTCAACCCGCCCTACCTCATCCCGCTCGTCGAGGTCGCCGGTGGAACCCGCACCGAGGCCTGGGCCGTCGAGTGGGCGAGCCGGTTCTACCGCCAGGTCGGCAAAACCGTGATCACGATGGACAACGAGCTGCCTGGCTTCATCGCCAACCGGCTGCAGGAGGCCCTGTGGCGCGAAGCGCTGCACATGGTCGCGAACGGCGAGGCCACGGTGGAACAGATCGATACCGCGATCACCGACGGTCCCGGCCTGCGCTGGCCGGTGCACGGGCCGTGCCTCACGTTTCACCTCGCCGGCGGGGAAGGCGGCATGGCGCACATGCTCGACCACTTCGGACCCTCGCTCAAGGCGCCGTGGACCCGGCTGGAGGCGCCGGAGCTCACCCGGCAACTGCGCGACGATATGGTCGAGGGCTGCGAAAAGGAGGCGGGGGAGCGGTCGATCGCCGATCTCGTCGCCGAGCGGGACCGGGCGATCATCGCCGTGCAGCGCGCGGTCCACGCCAGCAGGGGAAACACGTCGTGAATGAACCGCTGGAATACCACGACACCGTCAGGGACGAGTGGATCGACTACAACGGGCACTTGAGCGAACCGTTCTACGTCATGGTGTTCGGCTTCGCGACCACCAACCTGATGGAGCACGTGGGGCTCGACGAGCGCTACCGCGCCGAGACCGGCCGCTCGCTCTACACCGTCGAGGCCCACGTGCGCTATCTGCGCGAGGTCGGCCCCGGCGCCGCGTTGCACGTGACCACATTCGTGCTCTCCGTGGGGGAGAAGAAGGTTCGCGTGTGCCACGAGTTGAGAGTGGACGGTGAGCTGGTGGCAACGGAGGAACTGCTGGCGATTCACGTCGCCGGAGCCAGAGCGGCGCCGCTGGCCGACGACATCGCGGACCGGCTGCGAAGACACCGCCTACCCGCCCCCGGCTACGCGGGGCGAGCCATCAGTTCCTGACCCTCGGGGTCCCTACCGGAAGCTCGACTTCATGTCGTTTGACAAACATATTTCTCGAAGGAAGTTTCTCGTCGGCAGCGCCGTCCTCGCGGGGTCGGTTCCACTGCTTTCCGCCTGCGGAGGGCGATCGAGCGCGGTCGCCGTCCCCTCAGGCCCGCCCCGGCGCGGCGGCACACTGCGGGTCGGTGTCACCGGAGGCGGTGCCTCCGACACCCTCGACCCGCACATCCCCGCCACGAGCCCGGACATCGCGCGAGTCCGAAACCTCTACGAGCCGCTGCTCTACCGCGACCACGAGTACCGGCTCGAAATGCTCGTCGCCGAGTCGCTGACCTCCTCGCCCGACGCGAAGACGTGGACGGCAACGCTGCGCGAGGGCATCAGGTTCCACGACGGGAGGCCGGTGACGCCCGACGACGTCATCGCGACCTTCCGCAGGATCATGGATCCCGACGATCCCAAGAGCGGCGCGGCGAGCCTCACGATGCTCGGCGAGGTCGTGGCGAAGGGGGAGCGGCAGGTCGAGTTCCGGCTCACCGAACCCTCCACGGTCTTCGACGACTACCTCGCGCAATACCACCTCGGCATCGTGCCCGCCGACTTCTCCATCGACCGCCCGATCGGAACGGGACCGTTCAGGGCCAAGGATTTCACGGCGGGCCTGCAAAGCGCGTTCGTGCGCAACGAGCACTACTGGCGGGCCGGTCAGCCCTATCTCGACGAACTCGTGCTGATCAACTTCACCGAGGACGACGCGCGCATCAACGCGCTGCTTTCGTCGCAAGTGGACGCGATCGACCAGGTTCCCGTCGCGCTGGTGGACGTATTGCGCAGCGACGAGCGGCTGCGTGTGCTGAGCGCGCAAACGGGAACCTGGCTGCCGTTCACGATGCGTGTCGACCGCCCGCCCTTCGACGACGTGCGGGTGCGGCAGGCGCTGCGGCTCGTCGTCGATCGCGAGCAGATGATCAACCAGGTGCTCAGCGGGCAGGGCAGGATCGGCAACGACATGTACTCGCCGTTCGACCCCGCATACGCCGGCGAACTGCCGCAGCGCAAACAGGACATCGCCGAGGCACGGCGCCTGCTCACCGAAGCAGGCCACCCGAATCTCGACATCGAACTGGTCACCGCGCCGATCCAGGCGGGTGCCGTCGAAGCGGCGCAGGTGTTCCAGCAGCAGGCGAAGGCGGCCGGAGTCACCGTGCGGCTGCGGCGGCTGGACACGACGACCTTCTTCGGCGAGAACTACCTGAGCTGGGACTTCGCCCAGTCGTTCTGGTACACCCGCAACTACCTGCCTCAGGTCGCCTCCGGCGCGCTGCCCGACGCGCCCTACAACGAGACACATTGGAACGACCCTGAGTTCCTCGATCTCGTGAAGCGTGCCGACCGCACCGTCGATCAGCGGGAGCGCGACGATCTGCTCAAGCGCGCGCAGCGGATCGAGTATGAGCGCGGCGGGAACATCATCTGGGGCTTCATGAACCAGGTCGACGCGTTCCAGGTGTACGTGGCGGGGCTCGTGCCTGACCGCACGGGGCTTCCGCTGTCCGGTTATTCGTTCCGCGAAGTGTGGCTCGGCTGAGGAGGTGAGTTCATTGTCCCGATTGATCATCAAGAGGCTGCTGGTCAGCCTCGGGGTGCTGTGGCTGGTGACGGTCCTGGTGTTCGTCGCGACGTTGCTGCTTCCCGGGGACCCCGCCCGCGCGATCCTCGGCCAGCAGGCGACGCCGGAACGCATCGCCTCGCTGCACGATCAGCTCAACCTCGACGCACCGGTGTGGGAGCGCTACCTGAGCTGGCTGGGTGGTGTCTTCACCGGGGACCTCGGTACGTCCACGGCGTCACAGGGCCCTGTCAACGATCTGCTCGGCGACCGCATCGGCGCCTCGCTTGTGCTGCTGGTGACCGCGGCCGTGCTGAGCACGCTGATCGGGCTCGCGCTGGGCACCTGGTCGGCCGTGCGGCGAGGACGCGCCGCCGACCACACGGTGTCGGGCATCAGCCTCGTCATCGCCGCGCTGCCCGAGTTCGTGATCGGTGTCGCGCTCATCGTGCTGCTGTCGACGACGGTGTTCCCGCTGCTGCCCTCGGTGACGCTGGCGCCGCCGGGTGAGCCGGTGTGGTCGCAACCAGCCCAGCTCATACTTCCCGTGCTGACACTCACGCTCGTCGTCACGCCCTACATCACGAGAATGATGCGGGCCACGATGAGCGAGGTGCTCGACAGCGGCTACGTCGAAATGGCGCGGCTCAAGGGAATTCCCGAACGGACCGTGTTGCTGCGGCACGCGCTGCCGCACGCGATCGGCCCGGTGGCGCAGGTGATCGCGCTGCAACTGGCCTGGCTCGCGGGCGGGGTCGTGGTGGTGGAGTTCCTGTTCCGCTATCCCGGCATCGGGCAAGCGCTCATCGACGGCGTGAACAACAGGGACGTCGAGGTGGTGCAGGCGATCACGCTGCTCATCGCCGCGGTGTACATCGTGGTGAACCTGCTCGCCGACATCGTCGGCATCCTGACCAATCCGAAGCTGCGGTCCGAGGTGGCGCGATGAGTAACAAGTCCACTGTGTTCCGTCGCGCGCTTTCCCTGCCACAGGCCAAGATCGGGCTTGCGCTCACCGGGGTCGTCGTACTGCTCGCCGTGCTCGGTCCATGGCTGGGGCCGTGGATCACCGGCCACGACGCGACCGGTTTCGCGGGTAAGCCGTTCCAGTCCGATGGTGTGGCCGGAACCGACGGGCTCGGCCGCGACGTGCTCACCCGGTTCCTCGCCGGTGGCTCGACCCTGCTGCTCTACGCGGTACTCGCCACGGCGCTCGGCGTCGTGCTCGGTACCGCGCTCGGCATGCTCGCCGGGTACACCGGAGGCAGGCTCGACAGCGTGCTCATGCGCGGCAACGACGTGCTGTTGTCGTTCCCGCAGCTGGTGTTCGCGTTGCTGGCCATCGCGATGCTCGGGCCGCAGGGCTGGCTTCTCGTCGTGGTCATCGGCATTACGCACGCGCCTCGCGTGGCGAGGGTCGCGCGGCAGGCCACCGTGGCGGTGAAGGACAGTGACTACATCAAGGCAGCGCAGTTGTACGCGATGCCGAGACGGCGCATCCTGCTGCGGGAGGTGCTGCCGAACATCACCGGCCCGCTCATGGTCGAGCTGGGCCTGCGGCTGACCTACTCCATCGGTTACGTCGCCTCACTGTCCTTTTTGGGCCTCGGCATCCAGCCGCCTTCGGCCGATTGGGGCCTGATGATCAACGAGAATCGCATCGCGCTGGTGGTCGAGCCGTGGGGCGTGCTGCTTCCGGTGCTCGCGATCGCGGTGCTGACGGTGGGCACGAACCTCGTCACCGACTCGCTGGCGTCCGCCGCTGCCGGCAAGGAGAAGGCCGCGAGCAGGGAGAAAGAGGTCGTCGCATGACAACCCAGGTCGCTGTCACCAACGCGCTCGACGTTCGCGAGCTGAGGGTGGACACCGTCGCGGGTGCACCGGTGCTGAAAGGTGTCTCGTACGCGATCGCACCGGGCGAGGTACTCGCGCTCGTCGGTGAGTCGGGCTCCGGCAAGACCACGGCCGGACTCGCCGCCCTCGGCCATTTCCGCAGGGGGCTCGTTTCCTCGGGTGGCACGATCGTGGCCTGCCCGAGGGAAGGGCGGCCGGTGGACGTGCTCGGCCTCGGCGAGCGCGAGCGCAGGGCGCTGCGCGGGCACACCCTTGCCTATGTGCCGCAGGATCCGGCGCTCTCACTCAATCCCGCGCTGCGGATCGGGCGCCAGATCAGCGAGGTGCTGGAGGTACACGATTACGGCTCCTCCGAAGAGGAGCGCAAGGCTCGCGTCGCCGAGGTGCTGGAGGAGGTCGGCCTCCCGAGTGACGAGGCCTACCGGAACCGCTATCCGCACCAGCTTTCCGGCGGCCAGCAGCAGCGGGTGGGCATCGCGATGGCGTTCGCGTGCAGGCCGAGCGTCGTCGTGCTCGACGAGCCGACGACGGGACTCGACGTGACGACGCAGACGCTCGTACTGCGCACCGTCGCCGCGCTGACCGCCGAGCACGGGGTCGCCGCGCTCTACATCACGCACGACCTCGCCGTGGTGGCCGCCATCGCCGACAGGGTCGCCGTGATGCGCGGCGGGGAGATCGTGGAGAGCGGTACCACCGAAGCGGTGCTGCGCCGCCCCTCGCACACGTATACGAGGGAACTCGTCGACGCGGTTCCGGATCTCGAAGGCGGAGGCGAGCTGCCGGCCCCGGACGGTGCGAAACAGACATTGCGGGTCACCGATCTTTCCGTTTCCTACGGCAGGAACGAGGTGCTGCGCGACGTCTCGCTGACCGTCCACTCGGGAGAGTGCCTGCTGCTGCTCGGCGAGTCCGGATCGGGAAAGACCACGCTGTCGCGCTGCGTCGCCGGGCTCAACGAGCACCACACCGGCACGGTGGAGCTGGACGGCACGGAACTGGCGTCTTCGACAAGGCGGCGTACCGCCGACCAGCTGCGCGCCGTGCAGTACGTGTTCCAGAGCCCCTACTCGTCGCTGAACCCCCGCCGGACCATCGCGCAGTCGGTCGAGGTTCCACTGGAAATGCTCACCGAGCTGAGCAAGACCGAGCGCAGGGACCGGGTCGAGGAGACCCTGGACAGGGTCCGGCTGAGCCGCGAGCTGGCCGGCAGGCTGCCCGATCAGCTCAGTGGTGGTGAACGCCAGCGCGCGGCGATCGCGAGGGCATTGGTGACGACTCCCGAGGTGCTGCTGTGCGACGAGGTCACCTCCGCGCTGGACGTGTCGGTGCAGGCGACCATCATCGACCTGTTGTGTGAACTGAGGGCGGAGCTTGGCACCGCGATGGTGTTCGTGACGCACAACATCGCCTTGGCCAGGCACGTCGCGGATCGCATCGCGGTGCTCAGAGGCGGCGAGCTGGTCGAGACCGGGGCCGTCGATGACGTGCTGCGCGCTCCCCGGCACGAGTACACCCGCCAGTTGCTCGCCAACACCCCGAGGATGTGAGCATGCCGGTCACCGGAACGACCCAGCCCGGTTTCGAAGCGGTCCGTGACGTCTTCGGCGACATCATCGCCGACAGCCGTGGCGGCGCCGCGTTCTCGGTCGTGCGGCACGGCGAGGTGCTCGTCGACCTGTGGGGCGGACTTGCTGACGCGGACCGTGGTGAGCCGTGGCGGGAGAACACGCTGTGCGTGTTGTTCTCCGGCACCAAGGGCGTGGTGGCCGCCGTCGTCGCCGCGCTCGGGGTGCTCGACCCGGAGGCGGAGGTGCGGCGCTACTGGCCGGGCTTCACCGAGGGTGTCCTGGTGCACCATGTACTCGCGCACACCGCTGGACTGCCCTATGTGGATGGCGAGCACGATCTGCTCGACAGCCGGGCGTGCGCGGAACTGCTGGCCGGTCAGGCTCCACTGTGGACTCCGGGAAGCAGGGTCGCCTACCACGCGCTGACCTATGGTTACCTCGTGGAGGAGTTGCTGCGCAGGACGACGGGCAAGTCCGCCGGTGAGCTGGTCGCCGAGGTACTCGCCTGCCCGCACGAGCTGGACCTGCATCTCGGTACTCCCGCCGCGTTCGACGAGCGCGTCGCCCTGCTCCGGCGGGCGCCGGACTACCGGATCAGCACGTTCCTCGACGATCCCGGTCGGCGCCGGATCGTCGAGCGCATGTACTCCGGGCTGCTCGACTCCGACGACCTGATGAACTCGGCCCGATATCGCAGGGCGGGGCTCGTCGCGGGAGGCGCGACGGGAACGGCACGGGCGATGGCCAAGCTCTACGCTCTGCTCACCGAAGGCCGTATCGGCTCACCGGAGCCGCTCGCGCGGGCGACCCGCACGTGGTCGGAGGGAACCGACGCGATCAACGATCGCCCCGTCCACTTCGGACTCGGATTCGAGCTGGCCGATTCGATCGGTACCTACGGCCCGGTCTCGAACGCCTTCGGGCATTCGGGCGCGGGCGGCGGTCGGCACGGCGCGTGGCCCGAGGCCGGGATCGGTTTTTCGTTCGTCAGCAACGAGATGCGAGCCGAGAACGCGGACGGAAGAGCCGACCGGCTGCTCGCCGCGGTCCACGCCGCGCTGTGATCAGAGCCCGGTCCACAGTGTCTCGATGTCGAGAACGCGGTTTCGCCGCAGGGTGAGTACCCGTTCCGTCGCGGCGAGTGCTCCCGCGGTGACCAGGATGATGTTGAGCCACATCGGCAGTACGACCGGCGAGGTGAAGGCGCCGATGTTGTCGGCGACCTTCGGAATCGTGGTCAGCAGTTCCAGTGCCTGGGGAACGGCGAGTACGAGGTTGAGGGCGAGTACCACGATGGCCAGCCCCGCGATCGACCTGCTGAGCAGGGGATGCCTGCGGGCGAGCCTGCCGCGCAGGTCTTCCGCGGTGCCCTTCACCGGGCTGAGGCGGCGTTGTTCACCGTCCTCACGAACCAGGTGCACTCTGGTGACGCCGTAGAGCCCGGCGTCGACCTCGATCGTGCCGCCGGGCACGGCGAAGGCCGAGGGCAGGTCGCCGCGTGCGTGGAGGAGCCCGTCGCGGTACAACTCGGCCGCGCCGTCCTCGTCGCCGAGGTCGACGTCCACCGTCCACGTGTGACCCGCGAAGGCGATCGTGTAGAGCCAGCGATGGAGCACCTGGCTGCGGCGGAACGGCCGGAGCCGTTTCCGCTCGGAGGCGACGCTGTGACCGGCCACGGTTTCCTCCTCTGCGGTTCGTGCGGACACCCGAGTAGAAGCCATGCCGTAACGGCATACTCAAGTCCCTGCCGGGGTGGTCCGCGCCACCGCGTCGGCGTTCAGCGGGTTTCGCCTGCTCGCAGCTGCCGGACCCGCCGCAGGACATCCCGTTGCGCGGGGTTGTAGAGGTCAGCGATCGCCACGTCGATGGTGTGTGCGGCGTCGTGCGGCCCGCCGGGTTCGGCGGCGTGCAGTTCTCGCAGCTCAGGGTGTCGGGCGCGCAGTTCGCGGCCGTAGGCCAGAAGCCGCTCCGCCAGCTCCTGCCGGGTCCGCTCACCGGCATCGGCGGGAAGCCGGTCGAACTCGGCCGCCTCGGATCCGCCCGGCTCCAGCCGCAGCAGCTTCGCGTACGCCGTGAGCGCGGAAGGGCTGATCACCTGGGCCATCACGGTGAGCAGCGCGCGGCCTTGGCCGTCCAGTTCCGTTCCCTCGATAGCGGAGGCGAGTTCGGGCGGCAGGTCGATGGGTGTGCCCTCGTGCCTGAGCACGGCGATCTCGGCCCTGATCCGTCGCAGCCGCTCGATCGTCGCCGCCAGTTCCTCGTCCAGCGCGTCGAGGGCCTCAGGGGAATGCTCCTCGGCGTCGCCCATGCCCGCGATCCGGGAGAGGGAGAACCCGAGCGCGGTGAGGCGTTTGATCCGCAGGATCCGCACGAGGTGCGCGACGCCGTAGCGTTTGTAGCCGTTGGCGGCGCGTTCCGGCTCTTCGAGCAGGCCGACCTCGTGGTAGTGCCGCACCGCACGCAGGGTGGTACCGGCCAGTTCGGCCACCTCACGCGTGCTCCACGCCATGCTGGTCCCTCCGGGATCGGGGTCGGCCGAGACCCTACCGCCCGGCGAGTCAGCGGGGCCTGGCGAACACGACCCGGACCAGCGGAAGCGCCAGCACCGTCGGGACGGCGAGCGCGCAGGCCATTCCCGGGTTGCCCGCGATACCAAGTCCTGCCCCGCCGATGACCGCACCGGCGAAGACACCGAGGCTCATGCCCGCCGCGTTGAGACTGAACGCCGCGGGCGCGAGCGGCCCCGCCCTGTGCGCGATGAGGCTCGTGACCACCGCGGCGACGATCGCGTGGCTGAATCCCATGAGCACGGTCGCGGCGAGCGCGATCGCCAGCACCGTGGTGGTGAACACGACGAGCACGGCGGCGAGCCCGCCGAGCAATCCCGAGACGAGCAGTGAGGCGGGGAATCCGCCGTCCCTGACCCAGCGTCCGGCAAGGTAGTTGCCCGCGAAGAACGAGGCGCCGCTGAGTGTCCACACGAGAGTGAACGTGGAGGCGTCCATCGCGAACCGATCGTGGTAGCCGGCGGCCAGAAACGACAGGTAGCCCATGAAGGACGTGGTGCGCAGCGCCGCGACGCCGATGAGCGCGAGCACGTCGGGCCGGGAGCCGAACTCGCGGAAGGCTTGCAGATAGCGCACCGGTTTCGCGGGTTCCCGCACCCGTTGCTTGCCGCGCAGGAACAGTGCGGCGACCGCGGTGGCGAGACCGGCCGTGATCCACAGCGCCCCGTCCCAGCCACGCCAGAACGCCATCACGCCGATGACGGGGCCGGCCAGCACGGCGGCCAGCGACTGCGTCGCCGTGACCAGCGTGGCCGCCCGGCCGCTGTCGCCGGTACGAGGAAAGGCCGCCGTGGCCGTAGCCAGCAGAGCCGGAGTCAGCACCGCCGTGGCCGTGCCGATGCCGAGGCAGAAGACCACGAGCGCCCAGTACGTTCCCGTGCTGCCGAGCAGGCTCGTCACCGCGAGCAGCCCGAGTCCCGCCGTGACGGTCAGGTGCCGGGGCAGGCGGCCGAGCAGGGGCGCGATCGCGACGCCGGTGACGAGCGCGGCGACCCCGCCGAGGCCGCGAAGCGCCCCGACCGCCGCGTCGTCGGCGGCGACGGCTTCGGCGATGGGAACGAGGAACGTGGAGTAGATCGTGAACGGGAACAGGCTCACGACGGCGGCGAGCAACACGGGCCACAGGGCACGGACGATCCGGTGATCGGGGGTGGCCTGGTGGCCCGTGCTCGCCGGATCAGCCGTGCCGGACATCGTCGCGCAGGTACTCGGCGAACTTCTCCAGCCCGTCGACGATCCGTGGGCTGGAGATCGCCTCGTTGTAGTCGAGCACGAAGAAGCGATCGTTCTCGACGGCGGGGATGCTCGCCGTGACGGGGTTGTTCTTCAGGAACGCGATTTTGTCCTCCGCGGGCTGGTCTCCGTAGTCGAGGATGATGACGACTTCCGGCTGGGCTTCGACGACAGCTTCCCAGCTCGCCTCGAACCACCTGGCGTCGACGTCACCGAAGATGTTGGTACCACCGGCGATCCGGATGATGTCGTTCGGCGGAACCTGGCTCGCCGCCGAAAGCGGCTTGTCGGTTCCCGAGTCGTACAGGAACACCGGGACCGGATCGCCGCCGGGTGCCTGCTCGCCTACCGCGTCGACCCTGTTCTTGTACTCGGTGATCAGTTTCGAAGCGCGGTCGGGGACGCCGAAGATCTCGCCGAGCCGCTCAAGGTCGGTGTAGAGCCCTTCGAACGGGGTGTGCCGTTCGGGGTGACCGGGGTAGTTGAAGCAGGATTCGGCGTGCAGGAAGCTCTGGATCCCGAGTGTGTCGAGGATTTCCGGCGTGATGCCGCGCGAGTCGGAGAACCCGGAATTCCAGCCCGCCACGACGAAATCGGCACCGGCGTCGACGACGAGTTCGCGGTTGAGCAGATCGTCGGAGAGAAACTCGACCTTCTCGTACTCCGCTGCCCACGGGGATTCGCTCACCGGAGGGTTCGCCGGCGGCAGTACGTAGCCGTGGACGTGTTCGGTGAGGCCGAGCGCGAACATCTTGTCCGCGCTTCCTCCCTCGTAGACAACGGCGCGTTGCGGCACGGTGTATTCGACAGGCTCGCCGCACCGGTTCACGGTCGTCGTGCCGCTGTCCTCATCGGACCGCGGCGCGACCTGTGCTCCGCACGCGGTGAGCAACAGCGCGGCCGCGGCGGTAACGATGGTCACCGGCGCTACGGTCTTTCTCCGGTTTCGGCTCAGCATCCAGGGTGTCCTTCCAGCTTCGGGGTGGCGAGGGCTCGCGCGGGTGCGTCGAGGGTGAACAGGATCTGCGGGTCTCCGGTCAGCGGGTGCTCGGTGACGACGACATCCACGCCGTACACGCGCGCGATGCGTTCGGCCGTGAGGACTTCCGGCGGGGTGCCGACAGCGACGAGGCGGCCCTCGGAGAGCAGGCCGAGCCGGTCGCACGCCGCGGCGGCGAGATTCAGGTCGTGGAGGACGACGACGATCGTCAGGTTCGCGGTCCGCAACTGGCTCAGGAGCGCGAGCTGGTGCCGCAGGTCGAGGTGGTTGGTCGGCTCGTCGAGTACGAGGATGTCCGGCTGCTGCACCAGAGCGCGCGCGAGCATGACTCGCTGCCGTTCACCGCCGGACAGCCCGAGCACGCCCCTTTCGGCCAGGTGCAGTACGTCGGTCCGGCCCATCGCGTCCCTGCACAGTTCCCGCTCGGCTTCGGTCAGCGGGCGGTTGCCGCGCCGATGGGGAGCGCGGCCGAGTGCGACCAGTTCGGCGACGGTGAAATCGAGATCGGCCGTGCCGTCCTGGGTGAGGGCGGCGACGCGCTTGGCCGCCGCCCGCGCGGACAGCCTGGTGACGTCGTCGCCGTCCACCCGCACCACGCCTTCGCTCGGGGTCAGCGCCCGGTACACACAGCGCAGCGCGGTCGACTTGCCCGAACCGTTCGGCCCGATCAACCCGATGACCTCGCCGGAGCGTGCCTCGATGCTCAGTTCGCGCACGATCCGCCGATCGCCGATCCGCACGGACAGGTCTTCCAGCCGCAGCTCGGTCACGACGTACCTCCGAATACATAGCGCCGCTTGCGCATGAGGACGATGAACACGGGCACGCCGATCAGCGCGGTCAGTACGCCGAGGGGAAGTTCCCTCGGGGCGACGAGGGTGCGGGCGAGCAGATCGACCCACACCATGAGGATCGCGCCGAGCAGCGGTGCGATCCTCAGCACGCGGCCATGGGTCGCGCCGACGAGCATGCGGGTGATGTGCGGGATCACGAGGCCGACAAAGCCGATCGTGCCGCTGACCGCCACCATCGCGCCGGTCATCACCGCGGTGACGGCGAACAGCCCGCGCCGGGTGCCCGCCGCGTCGACGCCCATGGACACGGCCGATTCGTCACCGAGGCCGAGCACGTCGAGCGGGCGGCTGAAGCCGTACAGCACAAGGATTCCGGCGACGGCGATGACGCTCACCACGGGCAGTGAGCCCCACGTCGCCGCGCCGAAGGATCCCATCGTCCAGAACAGCACCATGCTCGTGGCCTCGCCGGAGGGTGCGAAGTAGATCAGCACGCTCATCAGAGCCTGGAAGCCGAACGACAGCGCGACGCCGGTGAGTACGAGCCGCAGTGGCGTGACGCCGCTGTTCGTCCGGGCAATGGTGTAGACCAGGACGGTGGCCAGCAGCGCTCCGGCGAACGCGCCTGCCGAAACCGCGTGCATGCCCAGTACCGGCAGTGCGCCGAACAGGGACACGGCCACGGCGCCCGCCGAACCGCCCGAGGAAACCCCGAGGATGAACGGATCGGCCAGCGCGTTGCGCACCAGTGCCTGGATCGCGACGCCCACCGCGGCCAGTCCCGCGCCGACGACGGCGGCAAGCAGGACTCGGGGAGTGCGGATCTGCCAGATGATCTGGTACCGCGTGGCGTCCTCGGCCGGCAGTACGCCGCCGGTGACCGAAGCCCAGAGGTAGCGGGCGGTGTCGGCGGGGGCGATCACCGCCGAGCCGAGGCCGATCGCGAGGAACACCGACCCCGCCAGCACGACGGTCAACAGGACGGCCAGCAATGGCACCGGTATCCGTCCGCGTGCGGCCACGTTCCCCACTTTCGACAATGGTTGTCATTACCACTTTTGGGGGATCATACATGGCCGCCGCAACGGCTACGGGGAAGGTGTCCGCTCTCCGTTGCGGCGCGGGGGTTTGGCGGGTGCGGCCGTTTTCCGGCGGGCGCGGATCTCACGGCCCTGAGTGCGGATCTCGCGGTTCTGAGTGCGGATCTCGCCGTTCTGAGTGCGGATCTCGCGTCAGGGGCGGTCGGCGGCGAGGCGCTTGCGCCGCCGTCCGGCGGCGACGCTCTTGGCGACGATCCCGTGCCGTGGCCCGAAAAGGTAGGCCAGCACGAAACCCGCGCCCTGCACGAGCACGATCATCCCGCCGGAGGCGGTGTCGAGGTGATAGCTCAGGTAGAGCCCGGTCACCGCGGCGAGCGCGGAGAACGCCGGTGCGATCACGAGCATGCGCCCGAACCGGTCGGTCAGCAGATATGCCGTCGCGCCGGGAATGATGAGCATCGCCACGACCAGGATCACCCCGACCACCTGGAGAGCCACGACCGTGGTCAGCGCGAGCAGGCCGAGCAGCGCCGCACCGAGCATCCGGGGATTGAGCCCGATGGCGTGCGCGTGCGTCGGATCGAAGGCATACAGGGTGAAGTCGCGGCGTTTGAGCACCAGCACGGCGAGCGTGATCGCGCCGAGCACACAGATCTGGATCACATCGGCGGTGTCGACGCCGAGCAGGTTGCCGAAGATGATGTGGTTGAGGTCGGTCTGGCTCGGCGTCACCGAAATCAGCACGAGGCCGAGCGCGAACAGCGTGGTGAACACGATCCCGATGGCCGCGTCCTCCTTGACCCTGCTGGTGTTGCCGACGAGGCCGATCAGTCCGACGGCGAGAAACCCGAAGACGACGGCGCCCAGCGCGAAGGGCGCGCCGACGAGGTAGGCCAGCACCACACCCGGCAGCACGGCATGCGAGACCGCGTCCCCCATCAGCGACCAGCCGATGAGCACCAGCCAGCACGAAAGGACCGCGCAGACGACAGCGGCGACGACGGTCGTGATCAGTGCCCTCACCATGAATTCGAACCCGAGCGGTTCCAGCAGCAGTTCGTGGAGGCTCACGCGGGTTCCTCCTCCCGCGTCCTCATCCCGAAGGCCAGCGCGAGATTCTCCGGCCGCAGTACCTCGCCCGCGTTTCCGTGGGCCAGCACGGACCGCATCAGCAGCACCACCTCGTCGGCGAGGTCCGGCAGGGCGTGCAGGTCGTGAGTGGAGATCAGGACAGTGGCACCGGAAGCCGACAGTTCCCGCAGCAGCCGGGTGATCGTGGCCTCCGAACGCTTGTCGACCCCGGCGAAGGGCTCGTCGAGCAGCAGGACCCGCGCGCCCTGCGCGATACCGCGCGCGACGAACGCGCGTTTACGCTGACCACCGGACAGCTGCCCGATCTGCCTCCCGGCCAGCCCGGTGAGGTCCACCCGCTCCAGCGCTTCGTCGGCGGCGTCGTGGTCGGCGCGCCTCGGCCGCCGCGTGAAGCCCAGCTTCCCGTAGCGCCCGGTCAGCACCACGTCTCGCACCGACATCGGGAACGCCCAGTCGACGTTCTCGCTCTGCGGTACGTAACCGATCGCGCTCTCCCCGCGCGCGAGGGCGGGGGAGCCGCCGTTGACGCGCACCGTGCCGGTGTCCGGCCGGATCAGCCCCATGATGGTCTTGAACAGCGTCGACTTGCCCGACCCGTTCATGCCGATGAGCCCGCACACCGTGCCCGCCGCCAGCGTGAGCGTCACGTTGTCGAGTGCGAGGACGTCGCCGTAGTGCACGGTGACGCCGTCCACGTCTATGGCAGGGGTGGCGGGAGCGGCGTTCACGAGGACGTCCCGGTGAGTGCGCCGGCGATGGTGCCCGCGTCGTGGCGGAGGAGGTCGAGGTAGGTCGGAACGGGGCCGCCGGGGCCGGACAGCGAGTCGACGTAGAGCACGCCGCCGAACGTGGCCCCGGTGGCCGAGACGACCTGGCGCATCGGCGCGTCGGACACGGTCGACTCGCAGAACACGGCGGGGACGCCGTTCCGTTCGACGAACTCGATGGTGCTGGTGATCTGCTGTGGTGTCGCCTGCTGTTCGGCGTTCACCGGCCAGATGTAGTGCTCGGCAAGGCCTGCGTCGCGTGCGAGATAGGAGAACGCGCCCTCACAGGTGACCAGTGCGCGTTCGTTCTCCGGCAATGCGGCCAGTGACTCGGTGAGTTCGTCGCGCACCTGCTGGAGTTCGCGTTTGTAGGCCTCGCCGTTCGCCGCGAACTCGGAGGCGTGCTCAGGGGCGAGCTCGCTGAACGCGGTGACCATGTTGTCGACGTAGATCGCCGCGTTGTCCGGCGACATCCACGCGTGCGGGTTCGGGGTGCCCTGGTAGGCGTCGCCCGCGATGTCGATCGGTTCGACGCCCTCGCTGACGACCACGTGCGGCGCCTCGGTCTCGGCGACGAAGCGCTCGAACCACGCTTCGAGGTTGAGACCGTTGTCGAGGATGAGGTCCGCCTTCGCGGCCTTCTTGATGTCGGAGGGAGTCGGCTCGTACCCGTGGATCTCCGCGCCCGCCTTGGTGATCGACTCGACCTGGAGCGCGTCGCCCGCGACGTTCGACGCGATGTCGGCGAGGACGGTGAACGTCGTCAGCACCACCGGTTTTCCGTTGTCGCCTCCGCTGGCCTGCCCGCAGCCGGCGAGCAGGAGTACCGACGAGGCCGCCACGCACAAGGTTCGCCACAAGTTCGCCACCGGAGAAGTCTAGAGTTCGGCATGCCGAAGTTCCAATGGCCCGCCGCCGTAACCGATGTCACGAAGGTGGTGGATCCGTCGGTCAGGCCGCCGCGCGGTGGGCGTCGAGCACGGCCATCGGCAGTGCGGCGAGTGTGGCCCAGGACAGTCCTGTCTCCCTGCTGAGTGCTTTGAGCAGGCCGTTACGGGAGGTGTAACCGGCGGCGCCCGCGGCGACCGTCAGCGAATCGCCCCTGCCGAGCCTGGTGATGGCGACGTTGAGCCTGGCGCGAGCGCGCCACCGCGTGAACGGGAGGCCGGTCTGGTCGTGGAACAGCCGCTGGACGTGCCGCACGCTGGTGCCGTGCCGGGCCGCGAGTTCGTGCAACGTGCTCGCCGACCGCATGGCCTCACGGGCGATCGCCCGCGCGACGGGATGAGAGGGCAGCACGAGCGGGAAGTAGTGCCTGCACAGCGGGCGCAGCAGGCCGTCGAGTGCTTCCCGGAAAGGGCGGACCTGTTCGGCGGTGACGGGGCCCGCCGCGAGGATCGTGGTCATCAACTCGGTCAGCGCGGGCAGCGCGCCGAGCCGCTGGACCCGCTCCCTCGGCCGCGTGGCGGCGGAGAGTAGCGGGCCGAGCACGATGCCGCCGGAGGGCAGCTGTACCGAATGCGGGACGTTCGCCGCGAGCCACAGGTTTTCCCTCGCTTGTAGCGAGATCCGCTCGCCGTCGGCGACGACCTCGGCGACACCGGAGACGACGTGGATGAGGTGCGGCACCTCGTGCTCGTGTGTGTCGTGTCCGAGAAACCGGATGGAGTTCTCCGGCACGATCGCGACGAGTTCGCGTGGTGTGGTCATCCTTCCGCTCCTGAATCGTGTCGCATCGGGGACGGGCCGATGTCACATCGGATACGCCGACCCGGAACTTGAAGGTTAACCTAACCTAACCTCCGCCGGGTGGGTCCGGCAGAGGGTGTTCGTCCTGTTCCGGATCGAGGGTTGCATGCGGTCGCGTCTGTCTTTGTTCTTCGTCATGGTCATCGGTTCCGTGCTCGCCTTGACCGGCTGCGGTTCCACGGATGCCTCGGGCTCGGCTTCGTCAGGGGCGGATACGCGAAGCGTGCGGACCGAGCAGGGGATCGTGGAGATCCCCGCCGAGCCCAAACGAGTAGTCGTGCTCAACCACGCCCTCGCCGGCTACCTCTACGACCTGGACGTACCGGTGGTGGCGACGGTGTCCGAGGACGCCGATCGCAAGGGCGAGTTCTCGGAGTTCTGGAAGGACAAGGCGATCGAGAACGGCACGAGCCTGCTGGAGTGGGGCACGGACGGGTTCGACTACGAGGCCATCCTCGAAGCCGATCCCGACCTGATCGTCGGCGGCGGTCTCGGCCTGCCGTCGGCGCTGGCCACGAAGGCCTACGACCGGCTGGGAGGCATCGCGCCGACGGTGCTGGTGAGCGGTTCGCTCGCGACCTGGCAGGAGCAGTTCCGCTTCCTCGCCGAGGACGTCTTCGGCGAGGCCGAGGCCTACGCCGACTACCTTGCCGCCTACGAGTCGCGGGTCGAGGAGGTCAAGAACGCGATCACACCACCGCCCGGCCCCGCGGCGCACCTGACGATCACCGCCGACGGCACGCCCTACGTGCTGTTCGAGAACACCGGGCTGCCCCAGATGCTCGGGGAGCTCGGCATCGAACCGGCCCCACTCGTGGAGGACAACAACCTCAAGCCGTACAAGCCGGGCGGCGACATGGCCGAACTCTCCACCGAACAAGTCGGTCAGCTGCTCAGGATGCCCACCGTGTTCGTCACCGGGTTCAACGCCGACACCACCGATGTCGCCACGCTGTCGCGGCAGAGCGTCTACGCGAAACTGCCCGCTTTCGAGAACGGCAACGCCTACGACCTGCCCTACTGGACAGTCCGCGGCGACTACGACGAGGCCATGGCCTTGTTGGACATCATCGAAAAGCAATTCTCCTGAGCGGTTCGTTGACAGTGGTGGCTTGCGTTGCGGTGCGGGTGCCGCGGTGCCGGTTGCCTGCCCGCACCAAGCGGCTACGCCGCGGAAGAACACGACCCAGTCTCCGAATGGAATGCACGACATGGTTCACCACCGGCTGACCGTCCTTCCCCTCGTGTTGCGCAGGGTCCGGCTCGAAAGGGCGGTCGACGTGACGGCCCGGATGCGCAGGATCACGCTCGTCGGCGAGGAACTCGGCGAGTTCACGCGCGAAGGGCTCACGCTGCCCGCGTTCGCCAGCCCCGGGTTCGACGATCACATCAAACTGATCTTCGCCTCGGACGGCAACGTGCGCGACGTACTTCCGGCTCAACTGGAGCACGGCATCGACTGGCCGCCCTCGCGGACACGGGTGACCAGGGACTACACGCCGAGGCGCCACGATCCCCGCGCCCGGGAACTCGACCTCGACGTCGTGATGCACGGCGACGGTCCCGCCTCGGCGTGGGCTCGCGACGCGAAACCGGGCGACGAACTGTGGATCGTGGGGCCGAAATCCTCGGTCGTGGTGCCGCAGGACGCGGACTGGGTGCTGCTCGCCGGTGACGAGACGGCGCTGCCCGCCATCAGCCGGTTCCTTGAGGAACGGCCCGTGGACGCGCCCGTGCGCGCCGTCATCACGATCGAGGACGATGCCGCCAGGCAACCGTTGCCTGCTCGCGAGGGAGACGTGCTCGACTGGGTCATCGCCCCTGCCGGTGACGAGACGGCGCTCGCCGAGGCGGTGCGCGCCGTCCAACCGCCGCGCGGAACGCCGTACGTGTGGGCGGGAGCGGAGAGCAGGGCGCTGTTGCCCGTGCGCAGGTACGTCTCCAGGGAATGGGGCGTGCCGAAGTCGCACGTGAACATCACCGGGTACTGGCATCGCGACGACGAGCACACACCCGAGGGTGCGGGGACGAGCACACCCAAACCCGTCGTGTCGCCGGTTTCCTGGCTCGCGGTTCGCGCTGCGGTGCTCCTCGGCGTGCCCTCGGTGCTGGCCGATGGCGAACTGCCCGTGGCGGAGCTCGCTCGCCGCGTCGGTGCCGATCCCGCCGGGCTGGAACCACTGCTCGCGGTGCTGACCACACCGGGCGTCGTGACCACGGAGAACGACCTGGTGGGGCTGGGCCCGTTCGGCCAGGAACTCGCGGTCGACGAGCACGCGCGAGAACGCTTCGAAGGGCTGCACGCCGACCAGGCGCTCGCGCTCGCCGACCTCGCTCCCGCGCTCCGGAAGGGAGGCGCCGCGTGGTCGCACGGCACCGGCACGAGCCTGCGACAGTCCATTGAGGACGTTCCGGAGCGCTACGCGGAACTTGCCGAGGACGCCGAAGGGCTCGTGCACCTCGTCACGCGCGTGCCCTCGTTCGCCGTGTGGGAACGAGGAAGCCGGGTCGCGATCACCGGTCCCGGCGCTCTCGTGGTCGCCGGTGTGCTGGCCGAGGGCACCGGTTCGAGCCCCGCCGTCGTCGAGGAGCCCGGCCCGTTGCGGGTGTTGCGTGACGAGGCCGGCGCCGCGTCGCCGTTCGAGTTCACGGAAACGTGGGGAGAGCGGGACATCGCCGTGACGGCGCTTGCCCTCGGGCACCGCACCGACGCCGAAGCCGAGACCCTGCTGCGTGCGTTGCGCGCGGCGGCACCGGTCGCCGTGCTGATCGAGAAGCTCCGGCCCGACGGCCTCAGCCCCGCGGCGGCGGAGGAGGCACTCCTGCACGTCGCGACGCTGGGAACCCCGCCGCGCGGCGCGGCCGACCTCGACCGGATCGCCGCGAGGGCAGGCTGGATGATCAGCGCGCGGCGCCCGCTCGGCTGGGGCGTCGAGTGTTTAGAACTCGCCGCGACGCCATGAACACCGTGAGCGCCGTGAACCTCGTGAACGACGGCCCTCGATGACACTCACGGCCACGCGGGCAGCCGAGCGGCCGGTGCGGGCGAGAGTGCTGTGGTTCGCGGTGTCGCTGCTCGTACTCGCCGCGATGTTCGTGGTCAGCATCGCGGTGGGGTCGGCCAACCTGCCGCTTTCGACCGTGTGGAGCGCCCTGCTTTCCCCTGACGGCGGCATCGACCATTCGACCATCCGCACACTGCGGGTTCCGCGCACGATCCTCGGTGTGCTGGTCGGCGCGGCGCTGGGCGTCGCGGGAGCACTCATGCAGGGCCTGACCCGCAACCCGCTGGCCGACCCCGGCATTCTCGGCGTCAACAGCGGCGCCGGTTTCGCGATCGTCACCGGTGTCGCCGTACTCGGCGTCACCAGAATCGAACAGTATCTGTGGCTGGGATTCGCCGGTGCGGTCGCCGCCGCCGCCGTCGTCTACGCGATCGCCGCCCGCGGCAGGGGCGGGGCGGACCCGCTGCGGCTCACCCTGGTCGGCGTCGCCTTCGGCGCCGTGCTCACCGGCGCGTCCCAGACGCTCGCGCTGATCAACCCCGACACGTTCGACCGGTTCCGGTACTGGGACGCCGGCTCCATCACCGATCGCCCCGAGGGCACCGTTTCGGCGATCCTCCCGTTCATCCTCATCGGACTCGTGCTCGCGTTCGCGTGCGCCCGCGCGCTCAACGCGCTGGCACTCGGCGACGATCTGGCCAGGGCCGTCGGCGCGCACGTCGGTCTCATCCGGCTGGCCGGGGTCGTCGCGGTCACCTTGCTGTGCGGGGCGGCGACGGCCGCAGCGGGCCCCATCGTGTTCGTCGGGCTGATGATCCCGCACGCGGTGCGATTGCTCGTCGGGCCGGATCAGCGCTGGATTCTGCCGCTGGCCCTCGTGCTCGGTCCCGTGCTCGTCCTGACCTCCGACGTCATCGGGCGGCTGGTCATCTGGCCGGCCGAGCTTCAAGTCGGTGTCGTCACGGCGTTTCTGGGGGCACCCGTGCTGATCGCGCTGGTGCGGCGCAGGAAGCCGAGCGCGTCGTGACCCGCGCGCTCGTCCTGCGTGCGGGACCGTTCAGCCTGCGGGCCAGCGGCAGGGCCTTCGTCGTCGACACGATCCTGGCATGCGTGCTGCTCGGCTGCGTGACCGTGGCTTTGATGCTGGGCTCGCGCGTGCTGTCACCGGGCGAGGTACTGGCCGCGCTCGCCCCGGGCGCCGACGCGACCGACCGGCTCGTCGTACTGGAATGGCGCGCCCCGAGGGCTCTCGCGGCCGCGCTGTTCGGAGCCTGTCTCGGGCTCAGCGGGGCGATCTTCCAGTCACTGACCCGCAATCCGCTCGGCAGTCCCGATGTCATCGGGTTGAGTGCCGGCTCCTACACCGGTGTCGTCTGCGTCCTGTCACTGGGTGGCGCCGGATACGCCGCGCTGGCAACGGGAGCCGTCGCCGGTGGTCTCGCGACGGCGCTCGCCGTGTATCTGCTGGCGTTCCAGAGGGGAATGCACGGATTCCGGCTCATCATCGTCGGCATCGCCATCAGCGCGATGCTGTCGTCGGTCAACCGGTGGTTCAGCGTCAAGGCCGACCTCGACGTGGCATTGCAGGCCGCTGTGTGGGGAGCGGGCACGCTCAACAACGTCGAATGGCTTCCGCTGTCCTACTCCGCGCTGGCCGCACTCGCGCTCGTGCTCGCACTCCCGGCGGCGGGACGGCGCATGCGTCAGCTCGAACTCGGCGACGACACCGCCGGGATGCTGGGACTTTCCATTGAGCGCACCAAAGTTCTGCTCGTCGTGCTCGGTACGGCCCTCACGGCGGTGGTCACCGCGATCACCGGTCCGGTCGCGTTCATCGCGCTGGCCGCGCCGCAGATCGCCCGCCGCCTGACGGGGCACGGATCGGTCGACCTGATCGGCGCCGCGCTCACCGGTGCGGTCCTGCTGTCCATATCGGACCTGATCGCGCAGCACGCGATATCCGGTGTCGCCCTTCCGGTCGGGGCCGTCACGGTGTGTCTCGGTGGTGGCTATCTGGTGTGGCTGCTCGTCCGCGAGAGCAAGACGTCGTGAGCTGAACCGGTGGTGGGCTCCCACTGGGGGTGGAGCCCACCACCGGATCGCTCAGTCTTCCGCGGCCTGGGGCAGCGGGGCCCTTTCCATGCCTTCGACGCGCCACACGCCGGTCCAGAAATCCGGGCGGCTCGGCGTGATCAGTTCGATCAGGTGCGGCCGCCGCGCGGACAACGCGCGCCGGATGTCGGCGCTGAGCTTCGCGGAGGCCTCGGTGACGGTGTCGGTCAGCGATGTCTCGTCCGGCCACACGTGAACCGATGTCGACAGCCCGAAACCGGCCGCGATGGCGGCGTAGTTCATGCGGGCGACGTTGTCCAGCGGCAGCGCGTCCCTGCCGACGCCGTCGGAATCGGCCTGCTTGCCGAGACAGACACTGGCCCCGTTGTTGCATACCAGGATGACGAGCGGGGCGTCGTGCTCGCTGGCGGCGGCCAGCGCCTGGAGACCGTTGGTGAAACCGTGATCGCCCAGTGTCGTCAGTACCCGCAGATCCGGGGCGGTCGCGGCAAGGCCAACGGCTGTTGGCAGGCCGCCGCCGACGAATCCTCCATGGCTGCCGAACACCCTGACTCCCTGCGGAAGGTGCCGGTAGTTGCGTGCCACGAGGCCGCCGAACATGAGGCTGTCGTCGACGATGACCGGCTCAGTGCCTTCTGCGGTCTCCTCAAGACCGCGGCCCACCGCGCGAACCAGTTCGACGGCGCCGTCGCAGCTTCCGGGGTCGATCGGCTCCGGAAGGTCGACGGAACCGTCGTGCGCGGTGCTCACGCCGGGGGAGGTCAGCTTCTCGGCGATGCCCCGCAGCGACGCGGACACATCCCCGGCCACCAGCACGTCGGAGGGGGCCATGTAGCGGTTTTTCGCGGTGGCCTCGACGTTGCTCGTCAATACCAGCTTGCGGCAGCCGGGAAGCGGGCCGACGACGCGCGGATACATGTTGCGGTCTTCGACGGTGATGAGCAGATCGGCGGAGCCGAGCAGTTGGCGGTGCCCATCGTCGGTGGGATCGTAGGCGCCCGCGAACGTCGGCACGGTCTCCGCCCTCACCTGCTGGAAGAGCATCGGCCCGCGCTGGTAGGCGGTTTGCAGTACGGGAGCGCCGATGGCGGAGGCGAACGCGGCGAGGTTCGTTTCCGCTTCGGGGTCCCGCAGCAGGTAGTCCTCGACGAGGATGACGGGCTTACGGGCGGTGGCGGCGAGTGCGCTCGCCTCCGCGAGGTCGGGCAGCGGAGCGACCGGCCGCTCGGCCGGCCCCTCGGCCAGCATGTCCGAGGGAATGAACCGGCCGGCGAGCAGATCCTGGGGGAGACCGAGCAGGACGGGGCCTCGCGGCGCTTCGGCCAGCGTCCGCAGGGCTTCGTCGACGAGCTTGAGGAACGCCCTCGGGTCGGCGGAATCCAGTTGGGAGCAGTCGAAAGCGGCCTTCGCGAACGATCCGGCCGCGTCGATGAGCCCAGGTTCGGCGTGCGGCGGAAGGAACGGTGCCGAGGAGCGGGACGGCATGCCGACCAGGTAGAGCACCGGCACCTCGCTGCGCCGGACGTCGGCGGTCGCGCCGAGGGCGTTGGTGAGCCCGCGCGCACCGTGCAGGATCGCGGCGCACCTCGCGGGGCCCGCGAAGTTGCCGCCGGCGGCCATGAAGGCGGCTTCCTTGTCGCCGCGC
This sequence comes from Saccharomonospora sp. NPDC006951, assembly GCA_040635515.1. GTDB lineage: Bacteria > Actinomycetota > Actinomycetes > Mycobacteriales > Pseudonocardiaceae > Prauserella_A. Next base: position 627,406 of record JBEYHY010000002.1, read on the forward strand.
GCGTTGACAAGCTTCAGCGTGTCGCGTTCGGCGACGGCCGCGCTCAGCGCGAGTTCGGACGTGCCGGGATAGGCGAAGACCGTTGAGATGCCCCACCGTGCCAGTGCGTGGGCGACCGCTTGCGCTCCGTTGATCTTGCCGGGGGCCGGGTCCTGGAGTTCATCCGGCAGTTCAGGCGTCGAGCGAGGCATGCGGGTGTGCCCGCCTTTCGTTGTCGTGGTCGCCAAAGCGGCCGGGTGTGTCTCCGGTGCGGAGGCAGACCACGGTGCTGGAAGCGGGGGGACGATCAAGGACGTCGATACCGTAACCGCAGTGACTGAACTACGACAAGTGTCCGTTTTGTCAAGTGACGGTTGGCTTACCGGGAGTGAACAGGCGGCGAACCCGGACCGGTCGCGTCCAGTGTGGACAGCGGCTGGAGCGGGGGCGCGGCATCGCGCTGCTGTGAGCAGATCCGCTCACGGCGGAGAAACCGGCGGAAGGGCAGGGGCAGGCGGCATCGTCGGGGCATGACCAACGACGAGAAACCGCCGCTGTTCGACCATCGGCTCAGGCAACGATTCTTCGACCAGCGGGTGCTGGTCCTCGACGGTGTGCTCGACGACGACAACGGGACGGTACTGACCACTCAGCTGCTTTCCCTCGCGAGCGAGGATCCCGGTAAGGACATCGCGTTGTGGATCCACTCGCCGGGTGGCTCCGTGCCCTCGATGCTGGCGATCAGGGACGTGATGCGGCTCGTGCCGTGCGACGTTGCCACGCTCGCGCTGGGACTGGCCTGCAGCGCGGGACAGTTCCTGCTGTCGGCGGGTACTCCGGGCAAACGCTTCGCCCTTCCGCACGCCAGGATCCTGATGCACCAGGGTTCGGCGGGGATCAGCGGATCGGCGGTCGAGGTGGAGGTGCAGGCCGACGATCTGCGCTACACCAGGGACACGGTGCTCGGGATCATCGCAGAGGACACCGGCAAGCCACTGGAGGAAGTCTTCGCCGATTCACTGCACGACCGATGGTTCACCACGGAACAGGCGCTGGAGTACGGGTTCATCGACCACGTCGTCGACGCGCTCGACCAGGTCGTTCCCGTCCGCACGCACGAAATGGGCCTCGGTTCGCCGAAGGGAGCCCGAGTATGAGCACCTACACCATCCCCAACGTCATCACGCGCAGCGCGGGCACCGAGCGGATCATGGACGTCTACTCGCACCTGTTGTCGTCGCGGATCGTCTACCTCGGCACCGCCATCGATTCCGGGGTCGCCAACGCGTTGATCGCGCAGCTGCTGCATCTGGAAGCCGACGACCCGGAACTGGAGATCAACCTCTACATCAACTCCGAGGGCGGGGACCCTTCGGCGATGCTCGCCCTTTACGACACCATGCGCTACATCAAGGCACCGGTGGCCACGACGTGCGTCGGCCAGGCGGTCGCGGCGGGTGCCGTGCTGCTCGCCGCCGGCGAGAAAGGCCGCAGATCCGTTCTGCCACACACCAGGGTGGTGCTGCATCAGCCCGCCGCGCAGGGACGCGGAACGATTCCGGACCTCATTCTCCAGGCCGACGAGGTGGTGCGGGTGCGTACTCAGCTGGAGGACATCCTGTCGGCACACACCGGCCGCGACATCGCGGATCTGCGCCACGACACGGATCGCGATCGCGTGTTCGACGCCGTCGGTGCCGTCGCCTACGGGCTGGCCGACCAGGTTCTCGACCGCCGGATCTGAGCTCTCACGCCGCCATGAGCACAGGCCCTGCCGGACGGCGTCCCGGCATCGGCCGCCTCGCGACGTCACCCGCGATATCGGTGAGCAGACCGGCCAGATCGAGTCCGAGCGCACCGGCGACCGCGGCGATCATCTCGCTCGACGGTTCCTTGCGACCTCGTTCGATCTCGGAGAGGTACTGAGGAGAGATACCGGCCCGCTCCGCGATGTCCACGAGGCGATGGCCCTGATCTTCCCTCGTCGTGCGCAGGTTCCGGCCGAGCGCCTCCCGCCACAGTGGCTCCGGGGCCTGTTCTCGCGTGCGCTCCGGCGTCATGGTGCGGTTACGGTCGAAGTGAAGGATGTCGGCCATGCGGCCATACTGGCACGCCCGCCGTGTTCGCCGGGGGTCGTTCCGCTGCCAGCGAAACGACCCCCGGGCGAGTCCGGTGTCTACAGCGCCCTTTCGAGAGACTCGGTCAGCGCGAACGGGATGATGTCGAGGCGGTCGAAGCGCCAGCCTTCCCCTGTGCGGCGCGCGTTGTAGTGGTGGACCCCCGCCGCGATGGCCTCCTTCTTGTCGTCGACGGCGAAGACGGCGACGTCGTGGGCGCGCACCGTTGCCGAGTCGCCGTCGATGTCGATGACGAGGTTCGACTTGCTGTGCAACGTGGCCGCGAGTTCGCCGTGGCGGGAGCCGACGAGTTCGATGAGTGCCTCGATGCCGCGCGCCTGTCCACGCGGGGAGGTGACCACGACATCGTCGGTGAACAGCCGTCCGGTCTCGTCGTATTGGTGCTCGTCGACCCACAGGCTGTGGCGAGCGACCAGGTCGGCCAGTGCGGTGCGGTCGGCGAGCTCGCGGATCAGGGATTCGGTGCCTGGCATGTGCTTCTCCTCAGTAGATTAGCCCGACTAACGTTAGTGACACTAATGAATATAGGTCGTTAGTTCGACTAATGCAAGTGAGAGGCGTGCCGTCGTATGTCCGAAGTGGACGGAGTTGGCGAGGTGGTTCCGGCGAACGAACCGGCCTACTTGCCGTGAGGGTTCCGGTGATGTGATTCTCGGCGGGTGACCTCCTCGTTCTCGGGATATGGCGACTCTGTGCTGACAGGAAAGAGAGTTATCGTCACCGGCGGTAACAGTGGGATTGGCTACGGGGCGGCACAAACGTTCGCGGAACTGGGGGCCGATGTCGTGCTCGCTTGCCGCGACGTCGGCAAGGGTGAGGACGCGGCCGGCCGGATTCGCGACGGACGAGCGCGCGGCGAGGTGACAGTGCTGGAACTCGATCTGGCGGATCTGGCCTCGGTGCGTGCTTTCGCCGAGACGATAACGGCCCGGTTCCCTGTCGTCGATGTGCTCGTCAACAACGCGGGGCTCATGGCGGTACCCGGCAGGCTGACTACCGCCGACGGGTTCGAGTTGCAATTCGGGGTCAACCATCTCGGGCACTTCGCATTGACCGGACTGCTGCTCGGTCCCATCACGCGGGCCGCTGCCGGGCGAGTGGTCACCGTCGGCAGTGCGGGGCACTGGTTCGCGCGCCTCGATCCCGCGGATCCGCAGGCGTCGAGGCGTTACCGCAAGTGGGGAGCCTACGGGCGGTCGAAACTCGCGAACCTGTTGTTCGCCTACGAACTCGACCGCAGGCTGCGCGCGGCCGGTGAGGCCGCGCGATCGCTTGCCTGCCATCCGGGCGTGGCGAGAAGCAACGTGCTGCGTACCGGTCCGGAGATGCTGGGCGGGCGAAGGGCCTTGTGGGTCAATCTCGGGTACCTGCTGGCGGTCTCGCCGAGACGTGGTGCGATGCCTACGGTCACGGCGGCGATCAGCCCCGGGGCGCGTGGTGGCGAGTGCATCGGCCCGTCCGGGGCTCTCCAGTTACGTGGCCGTCCCGGACCGGTACGGACCAGCGGGCGCTCGCGGGACGCCGCGACCGCCCGCGCGCTGTGGCTCGCTTCGGAACAGCTGACCGGGGTGCGGTTTCTGTCCTGACCACCCCCCCCAGGATCATGGGTGGTCCCGCGGGATGTCGTTCAGCCATGCCGCGATGGACTCGTCGGAGGTGCGAGTGCCCGCGATGAGTTCGCCGATGAGAGTCCAGAGTTCGCCGTCTCGGCTCGCGAGGCGCCCGAGGCCCCGGAACGAGGAGAATTCCTCCTCGCGCAGGTACTTCGCGGCGCGGGCGTCGAACCAGGCACTGGTTCGCGCGTAGCCGGGCCACGCGAAGGCACCGGCGCCCTTTGCCGCTCTGGTGACGATCTGCGCTGTCGGCCCCTTGGGAATGCCGAACACCGACTGATCCGGGGGCAGGGTCTCGACCGCCGTGGCGACCCTTTCCAGGAGTGCGCTCAACTGGAGTGCCTCCTCCGCGGTGCGTATCGGGGCGATCGCCCGCACCATCGCAGCCCATTTCTTCGATTCGTCACCTTCGCCGGTTTCCAGCCACAAGACGACGAATCGCCGAAAGCGCCAATCGGCGAGAATCCAGAATCGGTTCTCGTCGAGGCCGTCGGCGTCCGTTCCGGCCGCCTGTTCCCTGAGCGCTGCCAGTCGCCTCGTCCACACCGGGTCGTCGTAGACGTCGAGCGCCGCGATCACCGTTCTGACGACGGGCGATATTCCGGCCGGCATGGTTGCGCCATCACCTCACGTTGTGCTGTCGGTTCCGTGCCTGAGCATTCCGGGAAACAGCGGGATACGCACCGGTGAGAATGTCAGACTGTGCCAAGGGCGGCAGCGCGGGGGTGACGGGATCCCGGTGATGGATATGAATTGAATTCGTTATGGGTCAAGGGAATGTCGTCGCCGGTCGAAGCCGGCCCGCCCTGACTCCGTTGCCGATCACGACGACCTCGGCGAGCTCGTGGATGAATACGACCGCCGCGAGGCCGAGCACACCGAGCGCAGCGAGCGGGACGAGCGCGAGCACGATCGCCGAGGAGAGCGCGATGTTCTGCAGCATGATCGCCCTTGCCTTGCGTGTGTGTGCCAGCGCTTGTGGCAGGTGCCGCAGGTCGGAGCCCATGAGTGCGACGTCGGCTGTTTCGATGGCGACGTCGGTGCCCATGGCCCCCATGGCGATGCCGGTATCCGCGGTCGCCAGCGCCGGCGCGTCGTTGATTCCGTCGCCGACCATGGCGACCTTTCCCTGATGCCGTTCGCGTAGCCGCTCCACGAGGATTGCCTTGTCCTCCGGGCGGAGTTCGGCATGCACCTCGGAAATTCCCGCTTCGCTCGCGAGCGCGTGCGCGGTACGCGCGTTGTCGCCGGTGAGCATCACCACGCGGACACCGGAAGCGGTGAGTGTGGCAACGGTTTCGGTGGCTTCGGGCCGGAGGTCGTCCCTGACACCGATGAGACCGAGCACGGTGCCCGCGTGTTCGACGACGGCGACCGTGGCGCCGGTATCCTGCAGCCTGATCACCTCCGCCGCGAGCGGGCCGGGCGCGATCCAGGAGGGTTTGCCGAGCCGCGCGGGGGCGCCGTCGACGATGCCTTCCAGTCCCGCGCCCGGCACGGCCGACACATCTCGCGCGGGAACGGTTTCCGGTGCCGCGGCGAGGATCGCGGCGGCGAGGGGATGTTCGCTGCGTGCCTCCAGCGCGGCGGCGACGGCAAGCGTTGCCGCGCTGTCGCCATCGGCCGCGACGATCTCGGTGACGGCTGGGTCGTTGCGCGTGAGCGTGCCGGTCTTGTCGATCGCCACGGTCCGTACCGCGCCGAGGGTTTCCAGTGCTTGACCGCCTTTGACGAGCACACCGAGCCGGGACGCGGCGCCGACCGCGGCGATCACGGTCACCGGCACGGAGATCGCCAGCGCGCACGGCGCGGCGGCGACAAGCACCACGAGCGAGCGTTCGAGCCAGGTCACGGGATCGGCGAACAGGGCGCCGAATCCGGCGACGAGGGCGGCGAGCACCATGACGGCCGGTACGAGCGGCCGCGCGATGCGATCGGCGATGCGCTGGCGGGATCCCTTGCGGCGCTGGGCATCCTCGACCGTCTTCACGACCTTGGCCAGCGAGTTCTCGGCTACGGTCGCGGTGGCCTCGACGGTCAGTACCCCGTTGCCGTTGATGGAGCCCGCGTAGACCTCGTCCTGCGGCGCGATCCCGGCGGGTATCGATTCACCCGTGATCGCCGAGGTGTCCACACTGGAGTGTCCGGTGAGGACGATCCCGTCGCTGGCGAGGCGTTCCCCCGGATGGACGAGCATCCGGTCGCCGATGCGCAGCCGGCTGGGGGAGATCACGGTTTCCCCGTCGCCGCGCACAACGGTGACCTGGTCGGGAACCAATGCCAGTAATGCTCTGAGGCCACGGCGGGTGCGGGCGAGCGAGTAGTCCTCCAGCGCCTCGCTGATCGAGAAGAGGAACGCCAGCATCGCGGCCTCGCCGAACTGGCCGAGCGTCAGTGCTCCGATCAGGGCGATGGTCATCAGCGTGCCGACGCCGATGCGGCGCCGCCACAGTGCGCGCAGCGTACCGGGGACGAACGCCGCGACGCCGATGACGGCGGCCGCCACGTGCGCGGCGATCCCGGCCGGTTCCGCGCCGAGCAGGCCGATCAGGTAGCCCGCCGCGGTCAGTACGCCCGCGACGGCTGCCAGCCGGAACTCGCGGACCCGCCACAGCCTGGGCGGTCCTTCGTCGTGCTCGGCGCTGTGCTCGTCGGCGTCGCAGCAGCCGCCGCTCATGCCCGATCGGTCTCGACGGCGTCCAGCCCGGCGATCTCCAGCAACTGGTGCGCGTGCGGGGTGAGCCGGTACATCACGAGTTTGCCTTCCCTGCGGGAGGAAACCAGTCCTGCCGAACGGAGTTGCCGCAGGTGGTGCGACACGAGGCCTTGTGAAGAGCCGACGATCCAGGCCAGGTCACAGACGCACAGTTCGTCGCCGATGCGCAGCGCGTGCGCGATCCGCAGCCGCGTCGGATCACCCAGCGCCCGCAGCCGTTCGGCCCGTTCCCGCAGTGTTTCGGGGTCGGGAAGCCCGGTGCGCAGGCTTTCGGCGTGGTCGAAGTCGATACACAGCAGCTCGCACCGATCGTCGCTCATACCAACAAACTAACGTACGTCGATATGTTTGGGCAATGGATGTGCCTGGTCCCCGCGTAGACGGGGACCAGGCATCGCCGGCTACAAGCTGGCCCACCGGGGTGGGCGGCGGCGCAGCAGTTGCCAGGCAGTCAGGCCCGCGGCCGAAACGCCGACGGGAATACCCGCCGCGGGCGTCGTGAGTTGTACCAGCACCACGACGCCTCCGATCAGCAGCAGCGGTACGGAGACGAGTACCAGTGCCCGCAAGGTGTCGGGCCAGCTGGCCAGCGCGCGGGAGGCCAGGTTCCATCCCGTCACGGGTGCCCTGTGCCTCCCACGTTGAGGGATCTGCGCGCGAAATGTCCTGCTGCGTTGCCGGATCGCTTCCCGTGCCGATCGCCGGGTCAGCAAGCGTAGGGCGGCTTCGATCCTGTCTTGCTCGATCTCGTCCGCGCTGCGTGGTGGTGCGAGAACCACGCGAATCCACGGCTGGCTCGCGGCTCCGGCGTCCTGTGCCGGACAGGCTGAAGGCGGTACTGTGGCCATGTTCTATCTCCTTGTGGTGATCGAACAATTCCGTGTGGCCCCCTGTGCAGGCAGGGGGCCACACGCCGTCTGGGGTCCCCCAGACGTGTGCCCATCTTGACGAAACTCTTCGCCTGAGTAGATGCGATTCGGCCATTGGGCGACCAGTGGATCAAACGATGCGTTGAACGGAACAATCGTTTCAGCTCGACTAAAACTGCACGTGTCACTGACAGGTGCAGGTGCAAGTGCAGCAACACGGACGTGTTCGCGGCGGTGGGCCCACGGGCTTGAAACCGCTGGTCAAGCTTCCGTGTGTCTCGTCGCTGATCCTGTTGCGCCTCGTTGTTCGTGTGCGTGGCGCATTTATGCGTCAACCGCTCACCGATTGTGTGCGCGGGGATGTATCTGTCGTGGTGCGCCGTCCTCGGGTCGACTGAAGGTGTTGTACGGAGGTCCCGGCTGCTGTGCATGCCGGATCCGGCCGGGTGCTGCCGAGTATGCCAGACACCGGCGCGTCCCGCAGCTCCCTGCCGCGTCAGTCCGCTTGGGTGTACTGACGAACTGGGTTCACGCGGTGCTACGTCTTTTCCGCTTCGCTCGGCCGAGGAGGTTCTGCAGCAGCGGCAGGGTCCCGAACACGACGGTCGGTACCAGTACGAGAGTCAGCAGCAAGGTGCGGGCGATGCCGGGCCACGCGTCGAGGTGCGGGATGACGACCGCGTTGATCAGCGCCGCCGGAGGGAACAGCGCGAGCCAGATGAGCACCGCCGACCGTAGCCGGGAAGGGGCGCCGCCCGCCCCGGCGAGGGGGAGCGGCGCCGGGGCGCCCTCGGTCAGCGCTTCGCCCTCCTCGAGCCGCGAAGCCCTTGTCTCGCTGCGTTCCCAGCGCAGCAGGTCCTCGGCTCCCGCGAACGACAGGCCGATGTGGACGGTGCTGGCGTCGTGGGCGGTGACGTGTGAGCAGAGGTAGCCGGGGAAGCCGGCCGCGTCGCGGCACAACTCATGAGCCCACCTGTTCAACGCGGCGCCCTCGTGCTCCCGCGCCGTGCGCGACACGAGCACCGTCGCCGGTAGCGCCGTGTCCATCAACGCGCCCGCGGTGGCGCCAGTCCGGACGGCAAGCCCTCCATCCGATCCTGGACCACATCGATGATGCACGGTCCTTCACCGGCGAGCGCTTCCTCGATGGCGGGAACGAGACCCGCGTTCGAGGTGACTCTGATACCGCGACCGCCGAGCAGCCTGGCGTACTCGGCGAAATCGGGATTGCCGAGAAATACGCCGTTGTACCGACCTTCGTGCGCGAATCGCTGGCGGTCACGGGTGTTGCCGTAGGCATAATTGTTGACGATGATGGTCACGACGTCGATGCCCTCGCGGACACAGGTTTCGAAGTCCTGGGCCACCATCCAGAAACTGCCGTCGCCGCTGAGCGTGACGAGCCGTTTGCCCGGTCGCGCCAGCGCCATCCCCATCGCGGCGGGAAAACCCCACGCCATCGCGCCGCCCGCGGATCCGAAATAGCTGCCCGGCCGATCGACCCGCACGTATCGCTGCACCCAGGGGCCGAAGGTGTGCACGTCCTGGGCGAGCACGACGTCCTCACGGTCCATCAGGTGCCGTACGAGGCCGACCAGCGCAACCGATCCCACCGTACAGTCCATAGTGGATTCGGCGGGCGGCGGAATCGAAGCCTCGTCGTATTCCTTGCGGAGGTTCACCCTGCGCACGGCCCTGGCCTCGGCGATGTCCGGAACCTCGGCCACGAGCGGGCCGAGCGCGGCCGACAATGCCGCCGCCGCGGCCCCCGCGTCGGAGACGAGCCCTACCGACGGTGGATACACCCTGCCCAGTTCCTCCGGATCGATGTCGGCGTGCACGAGTCGCGCGGACGGGGGAACGAGAGTCCACCGCTTGGTGGTGAACTCGGAGAACCGGCATCCGAGCGCCACCACGACATCGGCCTCGCGGACGATCCGGTCGGTCACGTCGTGCGCGCCGTAGCCGAGTGAACCGAGGAACGCGGGATGGCTGTTGGGCACGACGTTCTTGCGCAGCCACGTGCTGACGACGGGTGCTCCCGCCGTTTCGGCAAGCTCCAGCACGGCTTGCGGTGCCGCGGCGCCTCCGCCGCCTGCCACGATGACCGGACGCTCCGCCTTGGCGAGCAGGTCCGCGGCCTCGGCGATGCCACGAGGATCGGGAGCAGGCGGGTGGATTCGCACGCTGGGACCTGGCTTCGCGTGCGCGGGAGCCTGGAGCACGTCCAGCGGCAACGACACGACGACGGGTCCCGGCCTGCCGCTGACGGCGGTCCTGACGGCGCGCTGGAGCAGTTCCGGAATCCGGCCGGTTTCGGTGATCTCCACCGCCCATTTGCACATCGGCCGGAAAGCGCCGACGACATCCATGTCCTCAAAGGACCGCCGGTGACTGATCGCTTGCGGCACCTGTCCGATCAGTGCGAGCAACGGAATCGACTCGTCGTGGGCGTTCTGCACCGCAATGGCGAGGTTCGCCGCGCCAGGGCCACGCGAGGCGAGACACACGCCGATCGCCCCGCCCGAACGGGAGAAACCGTCGGCCATGAATCCCGCCACCTGTTCGTGCCTGGTCGACAGATAGCGCACGTCCTCTCTGCTGCCGAGAGAGTCGATGAGTTCCATGATCGTGGTTCCGGGAAGGCCGAAAACATGCGTGACGCCTTCCGTGGCAAGGGTTTCGGCGACGAGGTCGGCGCCGATCGGCTGCTCAGACGACAACGTTCACCGCCTTGAGTTCGGTGTAGCTCAGTAGCTCCTCGATGCTCTCCTCGCGCCCGACACCGGAGGCTTTGGTGCCGCCGAAAGGAACTCCCCAGAAATGCCGGGACGAGTCGTTGATCCAGACGTAACCGGCCTCGACACGATCGGCGAGGCGCAGCGCCTCGGACACGTCCCGGGTCCAGATACTCGCGGTGAGCCCGTAATCCACGTCGTTGGCGATCGCGATCGCCTCGTCGGTGTCGGTGAACGTCATGACGGACATGACCGGGCCGAAGACCTCCTCCTTCGCGATCCGCATCGAAGGCTCGACCCCGGTGAAGATCGTCGGTTCGACGTAGTAGCCCCTTTCGAAACCCTGTGGGCGTCCTCCGCCGTGGAACAGCGTCGCTCCCTCGCCCGCGGCGATGTCGATGTAGCGCAGGGACTTGTCGTACTGCGCGCGGGACGCGAGCGGGCCCATCTGGGTATCGGGGTCGACGGGGGAACCGATGGTGATGCGGGCGATGCGCTCGCGGACGTGCCGCAGTACCTCGTCGGCGATGTCGGCGTGCAGCAGCACCCGCGAGGTCGAGCCGCAGGACTGGCCCGCTGACCACGCGAAGTTCATGCCGCGCACGATGCCGTCCGCCGCGGCCTGGAGATCGGCGTCGGGACACACGATGAGCGCGTTCTTACCGCCGAGTTCGAGACTGATCTCCTTGACGCCCGTCTCGGCCGCGTCCCGCTGGATGATCCTGCCGACGCGTTCGCTGCCGATGAAGCCGATCCGGCGGATCAGCGGATGCCGCACGAGTGCCTGGCTCGCGGAAGGCCCGTCGCCCGTGATGACCGACAGCACGCCTGCCGGAAGCACGCCGGTGGCGAGTTCCGCGATACGCAGCGCGGAAAGCGGTGTGATCTCCGAAGGTTTGAGCACGACGGCGTTGCCTGCCAGCAGCGGAGCCGCGATCTTCGCCGCCGCGAACATCGCGGGATGGTTGAAGGGCACGATCCTCGCGACGACACCGAACGGGGCGCGACGCGTGAAGTGCAGGTTGCCGGAGCTGGCGGGAATCGTGTCGCCGCCGAGCCCGCCCGCGTAGTCGGCGAACAGTTCCAGCACATCGGCGCCCCAGTGTGCGTCGGTGCGCATGGCGGTGACCGGGTTTCCCGAGTCGAGCGCGTCGAGCAGGGCCAGCTCCTCGGCGTGTTCCCTGATCGTCGTGGCCAGTTCCCGCAGTCTGCGCCCGCGCTCGCGGGGTTGCAGTTCCCGCCAGTTCGTGGCCGCGTCGGCTGCCGAGCGCACCGCCTCGTCGACATCGTCCGCGGTGGCGTCCGGCGCGTGCGCGAAAGGTTGCTCGGTGGCGGGGCATTCCACCGGGTAGGTCGCGCCGGAACTCGCCGGGCGTGCGTGCCCGCCGATCGCGAGCCGCCACTCGCGATCGGCGGTCACGGCCGCCTCGGCGATCGGATCGTCCACCACTGACATTCCGTTCCCTCCATTCTGGGGAAGCCGACTCTGCATGGCAGAACGTAGCCGGTGAGCTCGCTCGTGGTCAACGAGTGAGGGCGGGAGGTTGACAACCGGACCGGCGCCGTTCATGCTCCTCTCTGCGTATGAGATCAGCGCTCTGGAGAGCAGAAAGCAGGACTGGGAGCCAGTGATGACCGATCAGTCGCGTCTTCTCGAAGAAGTGCGGCGGGGCATGATTCCGGCGCACATCTACAACGACGAGGAGGTGTTCCAGCTCGAAAAAGAGCGCCTGTTCGGCCGTGCGTGGGTGTTCGTCGGACACGAGTCGGAGATCCCGCAACCAGGCGACTACGTGGTGCGCAGGGTGCTCGACGACTCGTTCATCCTCTCCAGAGGAGAAGACCACCAGGTGCGGGCGATGTTCAACATGTGCCTGCACAGGGGAATGCAGGTGTGCAGGGCGGAAATGGGCAACGCGTCGCATTTTCGCTGCCCGTACCACGGCTGGTCCTATCGCAACGACGGCAGACTGGTCGGGCTTCCTTTCCACAAGGAGGCCTACGGCGGCGAGGCCGGTTTCCGCCGCAAGTCACAGACATTGCTGCCCGCGCCCGCGCTCGACACCTACAACGGGCTGATCTTCATCAGCCTGGATCCCGATGCGCCGCCGCTGCGGGAATACCTCGGCGATTTCACGTTCTACCTCGACTACTACACCAAGCAGTCGGCGGGCGGAATCGAGTTGCGCGGTCCGCAGCGCTGGCGGGTCAAGGCGAACTGGAAGATCGGCGCCGAGAACTTCGCCGGCGACATGTATCACACGCCCCAGACACACACGAGTGTCGTGGAGATCGGGCTGTTCAGGGAACCCAAGGCGGAGAAGCGCAAGGACGGCTGCACGTACTGGGCGGGAAACGGCGGCGGTACCACCTACAAGCTTCCTCCCGGCACGCTTGAGGAACGACTGCGCTATGTCGGCTATCCCGACGCGATGATCGAGCGCATGAAACAGACCTGGTCGCCGGAGCAGCAGGCCGTCGTCGGCGAGGACGGTTTCATGATCTCGGCCGCCTCGGCGTTCCCGAACCTCAGCTTCGTGCACAACTGGCCCAGGGTCGAGGATTCCGACGACGTACTGCCGTTCATCTCGATCCGGACCTGGCAACCCGTCGGACCCGACGAGACCGAGGTGCTGTCGTGGTTCGCGGTCGACGCGAACGCGCCCGAGGAATTCAAGGCACTGTCCTACAAGGCGTATCTGATGTGCTTCGGCAGCACCGGCATGTTCGAACAGGACGATGTCGAGAACTGGGTGTCGCTGACCAGCACCGCGGCCGGTTCGATGGCGCGGCGGCTGTTGCTCAACAGCAGGATGGGCTTGCTGGAGGACGACAGTCCGGTGGTGGATCCCCTCCCGGCGGAGAAGTTCTCGGGACCGGGCGAGGCCTATGTCGGATACGGCGAATACAACCAGCGACACCTGCTCCGGCGTTGGGCCGACTACCTGGAGAAACCCGCGGAGACCTCGGCGGCGATCAGGGTCGGCGGGGACCAGGGCGAGGCGAAGGCGGTGACCCCATGACGAGCGCGAGGGCATCGCGACGTGGTACCGGCAATGGAGGACCGTACTCGGCCGAATCGGCACTGGGCACCCACGCTCCGAGGATCCAGCGCACGGGCCGGTCCCTTCCGTTCTCCGACGAGCGGCATCAGCAGGCGCACCACTGGCTGGTCGAGGAGAGCTACCTGCTCGACGCCCAGCACTACGACGAGTGGCTCGATCTGCTCACCGACGACATCCACTACGTGATGCCGGTCAGGGTGAGTACCGCGCTCGGTGCCGGTTTCGACTCCGCACCGGGCATGGCGCACTTCGACGAGAACAAGTACTCGTTGTCGCGGCGGGTTGCCCGTTTCGCCACCGAGCACGCCTGGACGGAGGACCCGCCGTCGCGGTTGCGGCACTACGTCACCAACGTGCGAACCTTCGCCACCGAGGACGCCGATCACCTCGTCGTCGACTCGGCGGTGCTGCTGTATCGCAGCAGGGGAGACGTGCGGGAAGCCGCGATCATCTCCGCGGGAAGGGAAGACCTGCTGCGCAGGGATCCCGGAGGAGCGGGGTGGTTGCTGGCCCGCCGCACGATCCTCGTCGACGATTCGGTGCTGCGCACCCAGAACCTGGCGATCTTCCTGTGACCCCGCGCTGGCCTGGGGAGGAGGACGACGCGGCCGCCGCGGCCCGCGCCGCCGAGGAATTGCGCGAACTGCGGGAACACCGCGGTGGTGACGACATCGTGCTTGGCAACGAATTCGCCGAGATCCGGGTGTCCAGAGTGGAGACCCGCAACGGCTCGCGGCTGCTGATCGAGGCGCCCAAGTCGGGGCAGTGGGTGGCGTTGTGCCCGCTGGAACTGGAATCGCTGACGTGGCAGAACGCCGCGACGTTCTCGGCGATGATCGGCACGCCCTTCGGGCCGTTGCTCGGCCACGACGAGGAGGACACGTGACGGCGTGGCTTGCCGGGCGCAGGGCGCTGATCGTCGGCGCGGGCTCGGGTATCGGCAGGGCGGTTGCGGACACGTTCGCCGCGGAGGGTGCCCGGGTCGCCGTACTGGAACGAGATCCGGCCAAGTGCGAGAGACTCGCCGCCGAGCTTCCCGATTCCCCCGTCGTCGCCGGTGACGCCACGACGAGAGAAGCCAACGAGGAGGCGGTGGCGAGCGCGGTGTCGGCGTTCGGCGGACTGGACACCCTCGTCAACTGCGTCGGGATCTTCGATTTCTATCGGGGGATCGGCGAGCTGGATGCCGGTGAACTCGACGGTGCCTTCACCGAGATGTTCGCGGTCAACGTCAAAAGTCACCTGCACTCGGTGAAGGCCGCGCTACCGGCGTTGCGCGAGAGCGGGAACGGCACCATCGTGCTCACCGAGTCGACGTCGGCGTACTACCCGGGCCGCGGCGGGGTGCTGTACGTGTCGTCGAAGTTCGCGGTGCGCGGGCTGGTGACCGCGCTTGCCTGCGAGCTGGCACCTGGCATCAGGGTCAACGCCGTGGCACCGGGAGGGACCATCGGCACCGATCTCAGGGGCCTCGACAGTCTCGGGCTCGGTGAGCGAAGCCTCGGCGCGGCGAAAAACCGGGAGTCCGAACTTGCCGGACGCGTACCGCTCCAGGTCGCGTTGTCCGGCGCCGACCATGCCTGGAGCTATGTCTTTCTCGCCTCGCGGCGTTCTCGCGGCATCACCGGAGACGTGGTCCATCCCGACGGCGGCATGGCCGTCAAGGTCTGAGCGGGTATCGAACCAACAGGGAGGAAACACATGGCGGTCGTGAAGGCCGATCCCGGATTGTGCCAGGGGTATGCCAACTGTGTCGTCGCGGCCGACGACGTGTTCGACATCGACGATGACGGTGTCGTCGTCGTGCTGAGAGACGAGGTTGACGAGTCCGAAAAGGACAGGGTCGCCGAGGCGGCCAGAAGCTGTCCCGTCGCCGCACTGGCGGTCGAGAGCGCATGAGTCCTTCCACGGTGATCGTCGGCTCATCCGTCGGCGGGGTGCGAACGGCGCAGGCTTTGCGTGCCTGCGGCTACGACGGCGAGGTGTTACTCGTCGGCGAGGAGACCGTGCTGCCCTACGACAAGCCGCCGCTGTCGAAGGGGTTTCTCGCCGGAACATCCAGTGTGGACGACATTACTCTGCTCACGGAGAAAGCCGCCGCCGACGCCGGGATCCGGTTCGTGCGGGGCCGTGCCGCGACCGCGCTCGACGTCGCGGGCCGGTGGATCGAGCTCGCCGACGGCGAGCGGCTGCGCTTCGACGACCTCGTCGTCGCCACCGGTGCACGGGCAAGGCCCTCGCCATGGGGAAGCATGCCGGGCGTGCACGTACTCCGCACGCTCGGCGACGCCGAGGGGCTCGCCCGTGACCTCGGCGAGGGTGGGCCGCTCGTGGTGATCGGCGCGGGTTTCATCGGTGCCGAGGTCGCCGCGACCGCGCGCGGGATGGGCGTCGGGGACGTGACCCTCCTCGACCCCGCACCGGCACCGCTTGGCAGGGCGCTGGATTCCGGGCTCGCGGTCTGGTGCGCGCGCATGCATTCCGGCCATGGCGTGACCACCCGGTTCGGCGTCGGGGTCGAGGGGATCGACCGGCAGCGGGACGGGCTTCTCGTGCGGCTCACCGACGGCCGGCGGCTCCCCGCCGCCACGGTCGTCGTCGGCATCGGAGCCGTGCCCCGCGACGAATGGCTGCGTTCCTCGGGTCTGCTGCTCGACGACGGCGTGGTGTGCGACGCCTACGGCCGCGCGGCTGGCACCGGGCACGTGTACGCCGTTGGCGACGTCGCCCGCGTTCCGCATCCACGCCGGGACGGGCTGATCAGAGTCGAGCACTGGACCAACACCGTCGAGCAGGCCGCCCGCGTCGCGCACAACATCGCGAGGAAGGACTCGCCGCGCGTGCACGAGCCGGTCGAGTACGTGTGGAGCGACCAGTACGACAACACCATCCAGATCACCGGCCGCACAGGGAAAGACCTCAGCGCCGTCACCGTGCCGGGCCCCGATCCCGCACGTGCGTTCGCCAGGCTCTACGCCGAGCGGGACGGCCGTTTCGCCGGTGCCGTCACCGTCAACTGGCCACGTGCGCTGATCACGTGCCGCAAGGCGGTCGGCACGGCGGCCTCGTTGGAGGAGGTCCGAGCGTCGGTGTCGGCGAAACGTCCCTCGACCAAGACTGGAGCCCGGCCATGACGACCCCGCCACCGAGCACCGAACTCGCGCCACTGCGCACCCATATCGCCGCCGCGTGCCGCGTCCTCGCCGCACGTGGCCTCGCCGACGGGATACTCGGGCACATCAGCCTCCGCGTCGACGCGCGAAGGCTGCTGGTGCGCTGCCGCGGCCCCGAGGAGCGCGGGCTCGCGTTCACCACCGCCGCCGACATCCGGCTCGTCGATCTCGAAGGGCAGGCCGGTGCCGAGGGCGAACTCGCCGACGGCTACGCGCCTCCCAACGAGCTTCCGCTGCACACCGAGGTACTGCGCCAGAGGTCCGATGTGGACTCCGTCGTGCACGCGCATCCACCCGCCGTCGTGGCCGCCGATCTCGCGGGCCTCGCGATCAGGCCGATCGTCGGTGCTTTCGACATCCCCGGTACCCGGCTGGCGGCCGGTGGTGTCCCGGTCTACCCCCGTGGTGTGCTGGTTCGCGACCGGCGGCTCGCCGGGGAGATGGTGAAGGCGATGGGGGACCGGCCGGTCGTCCTGCTGCGCGGTCACGGACTGACCAGCGCGGCGGGAGATGTGGCCACGGCCGTTCTGCAATCGGTGAGTGTCGATCAGCTCGCCTCGCTGTCGCTGCGGGTTGCCGGTACCGGCGGGACGCTCACGGATCTGCCCGAGGCCGATTTCGCCGAGTTGCCCGATCTCGGATCCGCCTTCAACACCGCGACGGCGTGGCGCCACGAACTCGCCCGGTTGCCCTGAGTCATGTGTGTCCTTTGTGCTCAGCAGAATCACGAGGAACCTTGCCCTGGAACGGTTGACACTCCCGAGTGAATGAAAGAAAGTAATTCTGCATTGCAGAGGCACTGCAAGAGGTACTTCATCGTGTAGTCCCGATGCCCCACACGGTGGGCGCGCCCAATGAAGCGCGCGGAGAGGAATCACTGTGTCCATCCACGTCATCGGAGTCGTGGCACTCGTCCTGGTGTTCATCATCGGCACGCTCAGACCCGTCAGCATCGGCGCGCTCTCGCTCGTCGCGACCTTCCTCATCGGAACACTGGTCGCGGGTGAGAGTGTGGACGAACTGCTCGCCGGGTTCCCCGCCGAGTTGTTCGTCCTGCTCGTCGGCGTGACCTACCTGTTCGGACTCGCGTCCGTGAACGGCACGATCGAATGGATCATCGACAGGGCGGTGGGACTGTTCGGCGACCGGCCCGCGCTGGTGCCGTGGCTGATCTTCGTCTTCTCCGCCGTGCCGACCACGGCGGGCGCGCTCGGTCCGGCGGCGGTGGCCATGCTGGCGCCGCTGTGCCTGCGGCTGGGCGAGCGCTACGGCATCGACCGGCGAATGTCGGCGCTGATGGTCATGCACGGTTCGTGTCTCGGCAACTTCTCCCCGTTGAACGGCCTGGCCATCATCGTGCAGAAGGCGGCCTCGGCGGGCGGGGTCGAGGTTTCCTCCGCCGCGCTGTTCTTCGGCAACGCGGGCTACAACATCGCGCTGGCCGTGGTGATCTACCTGTGCTTCGGCGGCCGGAAACTGTTGCGCGAGCGGAACAACCGGGTGGCGACGGCTCAGGCGACGGTCACCGCGAGCGTCGCCGCCACGGCGGCCGAAGGCGCCGGTGGGGTCTCGACCATCACCCAGGGTGGCGGCGCGGGCGAGCCGGGAACGGGCGGCGACGGCACGGAGCCGGGAGCCGATTCCGTGATGGCGGAGCGGAAATCCGTCGCACTTCGAGCGGATCAGGCGATCACACTGCTGGTGATGGCGGGCGTCGGCGTCGGCGCCCTCGTCTTCGACATCGAGATCGGCTTCCTCGCCCTGATCGCGGCCGTGGCACTGCACGTCGTTTTCCCGAAGCGCTTCGACAAGGCCGACAAACAGATCGTGTGGTCGGTGGTGCTGCTCATCTGCGGAGTCACCACGCTGGTCGGTGCCATGGAGCGCTACGGAACGGTGGACGTCGTCGGCAACGGCATTGCCGGTATCGGTGTTCCGCTGCTCATCGCTTTCCTTCTGTGCGTCGTCGGTGCGTTCACCTCAGCTTTCGGCTCCAGTGCCGGATTGCTCGGCGTGCTCATCCCGCTCGCCGTGCCGTTCCTGTTGCAGGGGCAGATCGGGGCGAGCGCCATGATCGTCGCACTCGCGATCTCGGCGACGGTGGTGGACTCCACGCCGTTCTCCTCGGTCGGCGCGCTGACGCTCGCCAACGCGCCGGAGAAGGAACGCCCCGCGTTGTTCCGCACGATGCTCGGCTGGGGGATGGCGATGGTGGTGACCGCTCCCGTGCTGACGTGGCTCGTGTTCATCCTGCCGAGTTCGGTGTGAGTGACAGTCTATTGAGGATCGGAGAGGACATTCATGTGCGCTGATGTCAGGGAAACGGTGGCGACCTCGTCGCGAGTGCTCGCCGCCTCGGGGCACGGGGACCTCATCTGGGGTCACGTGTCGGCCCGCGACCCTGGCGGAAGGGGAGTGTGGCTGAAGTCGGCGGAATGGGGACTCGACGAGGTGACCGCCGAACGGGTCCACCTCGTCGACGAGAAGGGAACACTGTGTGAGGGCGAGGGAACGCCGCACAGCGAATTCCCCATCCACACCGAGATCATGGCGGCCCGCCCCGATGTGGGCGCGGTCGTCCACACGCACCCGCCGCACGCGGTCGCGCTGGCCGCGACGGGGCAGCCGCTGCGTCCGGTCAGTCACGCCGCCAACTACTTCGTCCCTCCCGAGGTGCCGCGTTTCACCGATACCGCCGACCTGGTGCTCACCCCGCAACTGGGGCGGGCGCTGGCCGGTGTCCTCGGTGACGCCCGCGCGGTGTTCCTCGTCAACCACGGGATCGTCGCGGTGGGAAGGGATGTCGAGGAGGCGACGGTCGCGGCGATACTGCTGGAACGCGCGTGCGAGCAGCAGCTGCTGACGCATACGGGTGGCGGCTGGCCCACCTGGTCGCCCGCCGAGGAGTCCATGGCCAAACGAGAGCACATCTACCATCGCCGCGCGGTGTCGGCCGTGTGGGACTACCTGGTGCGAAAGCTCCCCGCCGGCGGCTGACCGCGTCGTGCCGGGGTGCCGCCGCCGCGACACCCCGGCTGGGCACTCGTGGGAACGGGGTGGGGGACTCGTGCCGGAGTCGACTAGGATTTCTGCTGTGAAGAACGTTTCTGCGTTAGACGCGATCGAAGTCGGCCCGCGCCCGCAGTACCCGATCGAATCCGTCGACAACGCGCTGAGGATTCTGCTGCTGCTGGGGGACCGCAGCGAACTCAGGCTGACCGAGGTCGCCGACTATCTTGGCGTCGCGTCCTCGACGGCACACCGGTTGCTGGCCATGTTGCACTACCGGGGCTTCGTCAGGCAGGACAGCCGGTCGAAGGCGTACGTGCCGGGAACGACGCTGACCGGTGTCGCCTTCTCGATCCTGCAGAAGTTCGACGTGCGGCAAACCCTGCGGCCGTTTCTGGAGCAGCTCAACGACGAGACGGGGGAGACCGTGCACGTGGCCACCCTCGACGGCACCACGGTGCGGTTCATCGACGCGATCGAGAGCCCCAAGGCGGTGCGGGTCGCGTCGAGGCTGGGCAGGTCGATGCCCGCCAACTGCACGTCGACCGGAAAGGCGATGCTGGCTTTCCTTCCGGAGGAACGGTTGCGGCAGCTCTATCCCGGCGACGAACTGCCCGCGCTGACCGAGAATTCGATCAGTAGCCGAAGCGCCCTCGAACGCGAACTCGCGGGAATCCGGCGTCGTGGTTACGCGACCAGCTCCGAGGAAAGCGAGGAGGGGGTGTCGTCGGTGTCGGTGGCCTTCCCCGCCGACCGGTCGGCCCTGCGGTTGTCGTTCAACACGGCGATGCCGGTGAGCAGGGTGAAGCGCACCGAGATCAAGCGCATCGCGGAGATGATGATCGCGACCGTCGAGCGGGCCGCCGCGCTGCTGCACTGACCCGGCTGTCCACTCGGGAACGTGCTCACTCGATGATCCAGCCGAGATCGACCGCCCGTTCGCGCAGGAAGTCCTCCGCAGGGGGAAGTGTGGCGAAGGACGCGGCGTAGAGGGCTACGACGAGTCCGGCCGCCACGGCCCAGGCGCGCTGTGGTGCCGGGATACGGGTTCGGGACAGCCTGCGGCCGGCGGGCCTGCTCGCCCACGACACGACCGCGAGTATCGCGAACATCAGTGGGACACCCCACGATCCCGGGCCGTCGCCGAGGACGAGGTGCGACACCACGGCGCCCGTCCACAGGAAGAAGCATCCCGCGTACGCCCATTCCTTGAGCAGTCCGAATCCCGGGGCGATGATCGCCAGCGCCGCGCCGGCCTGCCAGCCGCCGAGGAGGTAGGCGAAGTGGTCCGGGTATCCCAGGTGGCGAAGCTGGGCTTCGATCCATTCGATCGTCATCAGGTTCCACACCGATCCGGCGATCAGCTCGAATACGACGACGAAGGTGGAGGCCCAGAAGACGATGGGGCGGATTCCGCTCCGGCCTCGGCCGGAGCGGGCGCTCTCCGATTGTGGGTGGTCCGTCGCTGTCGCTCGTGTGTGCACCGCGGGCTCCTCGGATCGAGATGGTGGTCTTGCCACTACGACAAGGCAGCGCGCCACGATGTGAGGTGACCCGAGTACGCGGCGTGCGCGAGCGCGGTGGCCGGTGGTGTGAATTCCTTGTGTGGAAACGGCAACCGCTGGTCCACAGTGGATCCCGTTGCGACGGAGTTGCCTGCCGGATGTTCACTGGGCCCTGTCCGGGTGTTTCGCCAGGTCTACCCGGCCTGCGCCGGATGCCCGAATTGTCTCGGTAAGGTTTGCATAAGTTACCGTGACCAGCGCACTGGTTGAGAACTTGCGGAGGAGACGTCATGTCACTGGGGAGCCGGCTCGGTGTTGCCGTGTCCGCGTGCGTGTTGGTGCTGTCACTGGCGGCGTGCGGTTCAGCGGAGGAGGGGACTCCGAGTGGGGCCGGACCGACGACGGCACCGGAGCAGTCAGCCGGTCAGGCTGTCAAGGACCCCGACGGCAGGGCGGCAAGGCAGCGGATTCCCGATGCTTTCGACGCCAAGGCGGGCTGGGTCGCCGAGGACGAGAAGGGCAAGCCGCTGAAGCGCTTCACGCCCGCTCCCGAAGCCGCCGCGCTGGTGTTCGCCGGTGTCGACGAGCACGACAAGATCAACCGGCTGGTCGCCCTCGACGCGCGCACCGGTGAGCCGCGCTGGACCAGTGAGCTCGTCGAGTTCCCCGGGAAAGAAGAGGCAGCCGGCGCCAGGGGGCGGGTGACGGTCACGAAGGGCAGTGACGGCAAGGAATACGCCGTTCTGGCCACGACCGGCAAGGAGGAAGGCGACGGGGTGAACAAGTCGACCGACCTCGCTCAGCTCGTCGTCTTCGACACCGCCGCGTCGGGTGAGGGGGTCGAGCCGGTGCGGACCATCGCCATTCCGGACCGGGCCAGGGAGTATCAGACGCAGAGTGATGGCCGCGTTCTGGTCGAGGTCCGGGGTGGCACCGTCGTGGCGGATGTCGCCACCGGCGACGTCACCGACTACGACCACAAGGGCGCGGAGCTGGATCCCCCGAAACCCTGCGTCGAGGAAGTCCGTAACTGTAACCAGCTCAAATCCGTCACCGGGTACGCCGAGAAAGGGCCGCTCGTCCAGGGGCGGGACGTTTTCTGGGTCGCCGGAGGCTGGATGAGCACCGACGTCGTTCCCGAGGGTGCCACCAACAGGGGCAGCGCCACCGGCGGGCAGACGTACGGTTCGCCTGATGGTGCGGTCGCGATCGCGGCTTGGCCGACGGCGGAGGAGAACATCACCCGGCGCGTCTGGGCGGCTCACGACATGGCGACCGGCAAGCCGCTGGCCACGACCACGTGTGAGGCGCTGAGCGTGGCGATGACGTCCGGGGTGACGACGCAGTCCGCGGACGGGCGCTACCTGTTCGCGAAGACACTTGTGATGGATCTCGACACCGGCAAGGGGCACTGCTTCACGGCGACCGACGAACGCGAGCGTCTTGAGGTCTCCTCCGTCGACTCCCAGGGTGGTTCCGCCGCAACCGCCTACGGCGAGGGCGGGGGCAACGCCGGAGTCAGCATCGACCTCGACACCGGCGAAGCGACACCGTTGCCGGAGGGCACCCTGGTTCCGGCCTACGTCGGCGCCGACTACGCCGTCGTGGAGGCCGAGAAGTCGACCTTCGTCTATCCGAGGGCGTGAGCCGGACCGCCGGGTGTGACGTCGCTGTCGTCACACCCGGCGGGTGGTTCGCGGGTTCCGTGTCGTAGCCGGACTCCGCGTCCACTGTGGATTGCGTCGGGGCGGTCGCGTGCCCCTGAGTGCGGATCTCGTGTGCCCGAGCGCGGATCTCGGTGTCCTGAGTGCAGATCTCGGCGTCCTGAGCGGGGGACTCGCGGGCATGGATATTAGCCGGATATTAGGCCGGCGCCTCTCTTGACGGTGTATGTCGCCCGGCGACACACTTCTGGCTAATCCGCATCAGCAATCGGCGAAGCGGCCTTGTTGCCGCTGACTAATGCGTATTAGTCAGGAGTGAAGTGTGCCCGAGAAGCAGTCGGCGAAGGCCCGTCGAGGACGGCCCCGGCAGGCCGAGGTCGCCCGGCTCGCCGGTGTCTCGCAGACGACGGTGTCGGTCGTGCTCGGCGGCAACAAGCAGGGCATCACGCTGCACCCCGACACGACGGCGAGGGTGCTGGAGGCCGCGCGCGAGCTGGGCTACGTGCCCGATCCCGCCGCGAGGCGCCTCGCGGCGGCCCGCAACAATCTGCTCGGCGTCTTCAGCTTCACCGCGACCTTTCCCACCGCCGTCGAGCACTCGTACTACCCGTTCCTCGTCGGCGTCGAGCAGGAGGCCGCGGCCCGCGGCTACGACCTGGTGCTGTTCACCGGCTCCAGTTCCGGCGGAGCACACGCCGGTGATTCCGGAGCGCTGGAGCGGGTCCGGCTCGCCGACGGCTGCCTTTTCCTCGGCAGGCACATCCCGGCGGACGAATTGCGCAGGCTGGTCGAGCACGGCTATCCCGCCGTGCACATCGGCCGCCGCGACGAGCTGGAGAACCTTGCCTGGGTAGGCGCCGACTACGTGGCCGCCAGCGCGGAGGTGGTGCGGCGTCTCGCGGAGCTGGGGCACCGGCGCATCGTGCTGGTCCGCGAGGACGACGACGCGCCCGCCTCCGGCGACCGCGAGCGCGGCTTCCGCGATGGGCTCGCCTCCGAGGGGATCGCCGCCACGGATTCCGTGGTGCGAGCAGGGAATCCCGCCGCCGAGATCACCCCGGAATGGCTGCGCGGCCTGCGCGCGGAAGGGGTCACCGCGTTCGTCGCCGAGGAGACCGACACCGGCGCGGCGTGGAGAGCGCTGCTGGCTGCCGTCGAGGGTGCCGGGCTCACCGCGCCCGCCGACGTGTCGCTCGCCTTGCTCGGATCCCCGCCCGCCGACCTCGCGGGACGACCCGAACCCACCGGTTTCGACATCCCCAGGGCGGAACTCGGCGCCGCCGCCGTGCGCGCGCTCACCGCACTGCTGACAACGGGAGAGACCGAGTCGCCGCTCGTCGCCTGCGCCTTCCGGCAGGGAAGAACGGCGGGGTCACCACGCCGCCCGTGACCCGAAAACCCTTCCAGCACAAGCAAAGGAGCACGCAGCACATGCCTACCCCCATCGCCACCCCCGCCGAGACCGACGTCCTCATCGTGGGCGGCGGGCTCGGCGGCGTGGCCGCGGCGCTGGCCGTCTGCGGGGCGGGACGCACGGCCGTCCTGACCGAGGAGACCGATTGGATCGGCGGCCAGCTCACCACGCAGGCCGTGCCCCCCGACGAGCACCCGTGGGTCGAGCAGTTCGGGGTCACCGCCACCTACCGGGCGCTGCGCGAGGGAATCCGCGAGCACTATCGCCGCTGGTACCCGATGCGCGCGGAGGCACTCGGTCTTTCCCGGCTCAACCCCGGCGCGGGCAGGGTCAGCAAGCTGTGCCACGAGCCGAAGGTCGCGCTGGCCGTGCTTGAGGCGATGCTCGCGCCCCATCGCGCGGCGGGCAGGCTCACCGTCCTCACCGAACACCGGCCTCAGGCCGCCGAGACCGACGGCGACGTGATCCGTGCCGTGACCGTGGAAGACGTCCGCGACGGCGCCCGGCACACCGTGCGCGCTCGCTACGTCGTCGATGCCACCGAGACCGGCGAACTGCTGGAGCTGGCGGGAGTCGAGCACGCGCTCGGTGCGGAGGCCAGGTCCGAGTTCGGCGAACCGCACGCCCCCGACACCGCCGATCCGCTCAACCAGCAGGGCATCACCGTGTGCTTCGCCGTCTCCCACCACGACGGCGAGAACCACGTGGTCGACCGGCCCGCGGGGTATGACTTCTGGCGCTCCTACCAGCCGGACTTCTGGCCGGGGCCACTGCTGGGTTTCCTCGCTCCCGACCCGCGCACGCTCGCTCCGGTCGAGCGCACGTTCCTGCCCAACCCCGGCGTCGACCCACTCGACGTCAATGCCGACCAGAGCGCCGACGCGGGAGACAAGGAACTGTGGGGCTTCCGCCGCATCCTCGCTCGCGGAATGCACCGCCCCGGTTTCTTCGACTCGGACATCACCCTCGTCAACTGGCCGCTCAACGACTACTGGCTCAAACCGCTGGCCGGAGCCGGTGAGCAGACCTCCCGCGACGCCCTCGCCGGTGCGAGGGAACTGTCGCTGTCGGTCCTGTACTGGTTGCAGACCGAGGCACCTCGCACCGACGGCGGCACCGGATTCCCCGGGCTGAGGATCCGGCCCGACGTCACCGGCACGGCCGACGGTCTCGCCAAGTCCGCGTATGTGCGGGAGGCCCGGCGCATCAAGGCCGTCACGACGGTCACCGAGCACGACGTCGCCGTCGACATCGTCGGTCCCTACGGAGGCACGCGGCACCGCGATTCCGTCGGAGTCGGCGGCTATCGCATCGACCTGCATCCCTCCACCGGAGGTGATGACTACATCGACATCGGCTCCGTGCCGTTCGAAATCCCGCTCGGAGCCTTGCTGCCCCGGCGGGTGCGCAACCTGCTTCCCGCGGGCAAGAACATCGGCACCACCCACATCACCAACGGCTGCTACCGCCTTCACCCCGTCGAATGGAACGTGGGCGAGGCCGCCGGAACACTCGCCGCTCACTGCCTGACCGAGAACGTGCAACCGCACCAGGTGCAGGAGGAGGACAAGAGGTTCGACGAGTTCGGCCGCGTACTCGACAGGGCGGGCGTGCAGCGTCATTGGCCCGACGTCCGCGGCTACTAGGACCAGGGCGGTCCCACCCGCCCGCACAGGCCCGGCACAAGGAGGTGTCACCGAAACCATGGCCTCGAACCGCATCCGCGTCGGCATCGACGTGGGAGGGACCTTCACCGACGCCGTCGCGATCGACTCCGCGACACTGGAACTCGTCGCACAGGTGAAGGTTCCCACCAGCCACCACCACGCCGACGGTGTCGCGCACGGCATCGTCGAGGCGCTGAACCGGCTGCTGAAGGATCTCGGCAGCACACCGGACGACGTCGCGTTTCTCGCCCATGGCACCACGCAGGCCACCAACGCCCTGCTGGAAGGTGACGTCGCCGCGGTCGGGCTGATCGGGATCGGAGCCGGTCCCGGCGCGGTGCCGACCAAGCGGCTCGCCGGTCTCGCGCAGCTCGAACTCACGCCGGGCAAGCGGCTGCCGCTGCATTACGCGCACGTGCCGGATCCGGAGGACGCGGCGGCGGTGCGGGCCGCGGTCGACCGGCTCGTCTCCGAGGGGGCGGGGGTGCTGGTGGCGAGCGAGCCGTTCAGCGTCGACCTGCCCGACGGGGAGGAGGCGGTACTCGACGCGGCTCGGGCATACGGGCTGCCGATGACCGCGGCGCACGAGATCACGTCGCTGTACGGGCTGCGCAAGCGCACCCGCACGGCGGTGGTCAACGCGGCGATCATGCCGAAAATGCTTGCCACCGCTGATCTCGTGGATTCGAGCATCACGGCGGCCGGGGTGACGGCGCCGCTGATGGTGATGCGCTGCGACGGCGGCGTCATGTCCCTTGAACAGATGCGGCGGCGGCCGTTGCTGACCGTCCTTTCCGGACCGGCGGCGGGGGTGGCCGGGGCGCTGATGCGGGAGAAGGTCAGCGAGGGTGTCTTCCTGGAGACCGGGGGCACCTCGACCGACATCAGTGTGATCCGCAGGGGCAAGGTCGCCGTCAGGCACGCCACGATCCTCGGCAAGACCTCCTATCTCTCCGCGCTCGACGTGCGCACGGTCGGCGTCGGCGGCGGCTCCATGGTGCGGCTCGGTGAGGGCAAGGTTCGGGCGGCAGGGCCGCGCAGCGCCCACATCGCCGGCCTGCCCTACGCCTGCTTCGCCGACCTCGCCGACCTGCGCGGGGCCACGCTCGCCACGGTGAGCCCGCTGCGAGGCGACCCCGCCGACTATGTGGTCCTCGACGCCGAGGGCGGTCGCTTCGCCATCACCATGACCTGCGCGGCCAACGCGCTCGGCAGGGTCCCCGACGGCGACTTCGCCGCGAGCGACCCCGAGACGGCCCGCGCCGCGCTGACACCGCTGGCGCAGGCGCTCGGCACGGACGTCGAGGGCGCGGCGGCACAGATGCTCGACGCGGGCGTGCGGAAAGTGCGCGACGTGGTGGACACGATGATCGGCGACTACCGGGTCGACCGGGACACCGCCGTGCTCGTCGGCGGCGGGGGAGGCGCGGCGGCCGTCACCCCGCACCTGGCCGCCATCACCGGCCTCGGCGGCAGGATCGCCGCGCACAGCGAGGTCATCAGTCCGATCGGTGTCGCGCTGGCGCTGGTGAGGGAACAGATCGAGCGGATCATTCCTGGTGCGACACAGGAACAGATCCTCGGCGTCAGGGCCGAAGCCGAGGCCGCGGTCGCGGCACAGGGCGCGGCGCCCGAAGCGGTCGAGGTCGAGGTCACGGTCGATCCGCAGACCAACACCGTGCGGGCGGTCGCCACGGGAGCGACGGAACTGCGCACCCAGGACCGGACGCACCGGGCAGGCGACGCCGAGCGGCTTTCCGCCGCCGCGGAGAGCCTCAAGGCCGCTCCCGAAGCGGTGCGGATACTCGCGGGAACCGCCGCGCACACCGTCTACGGCACCGTCCGCCGCCGTCGTTTCCGCAAGCCGTCGCATCCGGTGCGGGTCCTCGACGCCGATGGCGTCGTCCGGCTGCACGCCGCCGACGCGCACGTCGCGGCCACCACCGTCGGCGAGGCTCCCGAACTGCTGACGAAGCTGATCGACGAGTCGACCTCCTACGGCGACGGCGGTGTCCGCGCTCCCGCGCTGCGCCTGCTGCTCGGGTCCCGCATCGCGAACCTGTCCGGGGTGCTCGACACGGAGCCGCTGCTGGCGCTGGCCCGCAGCGAACTGCGTTCGCGTGCGGCCGACGAACCGGTGATCGCGGTGCTGGAGGCGAGGTCATGACCCGCGCCGCGACCCTCGGCGAACTGGGCGGGGCGGACAGGGACGCGCTGCGTGCCGGGTGCGAACGCCTGGCCGCGCTCGGCGACGCCGAGTTCGGCGTGCGGTTGCTCGCCGATACCCCGACCCACGAGAACCGCGATTCCGCGTTGCTGCGGGAGTGGGCCGTGGTGGCGACCGAGTTCGGTGCGGGGCTCGTGCCCGGCACGGAGCACGGGCCCCCGCGCGTCGTCGAGCGCACCGGCGGGATCGAGCGGCTGCTGCTCGCCAAGTACGTGTCCAGGCCCGTGCCCACGGTGGAGCTGTTCACCGACACCCTCGCGCTGGGGGAGGAGCTCGTCGAGTTGCTCGGCTGGCGCGAGTGGTACGCCGAGGGGGCGCTGCGCTGCGCGGCGCTGGCCCACGAGGACGCGCACCGGCTGCTGCACCACGATCCGCCGCTGCGGCGCGCGTTGCGCGAGAAGCTGGGGCACACCGTTTTCCGCCTCGGCCGGTTCCGGATCGCGGGCCACGTTGCCGGAGCCGAGGAACTCGCCGCGCACGGCTACGCCGCCGCCAGATGCGGTCTCGGCCGCACCCCGCTTCTGCTCACCGCCGCGCTCGCCCTCGCGGCCGAGTCGAGCCCAGCCGCCCGAGGGAACTGAGGCACCGCAATGGGAATTATCATTCTGCTGCTCATGGCGGCGTGCGTCGGACTGCTGCTGGCACGCAAGCTGCCGACCGCGTTCGCGCTCGTACTGCTGGCCGTTGCCATCGCCGTGGTCGTCGGCGCACCGCTGACCGGAGAGAACAGCATCCTCGACACGGTCTTGCAGGAAGGCGCTTTCGCGCAGGCGGCAACCATGATCGCCGTGCTCATCGGTTCGTGGATGGGCAAGCTGATGGCCGAGACCGGCATCGCGAGCACTCTCGTGCGCAAGATCGTCGAGTTCGGCGGCGATCGGCCGACCGTGGTCGCGCTCGGTGTGCTCGTCGTGTCCGCGCTCATCGGTACCGTCACCGGTTCGGCCCCGGCCGCGATGATGGCCGGAATCATCGGCATTCCGGCCATGGTTGCCGTGGGTGTGCCGAAAACCACGGCGGCGGGCACCATCCTCATGGGCATCGCGGCCGGTATGCCGTTCGAATTGCCGATCTGGCAGTTCTTCTCCACCACGCTTGATCTTCCCGTCGAAACGGTGCGCGGCTTCATGCTGACGCTCTTCCCGTTCGCGGCGGCGTTCGCGGTGCTCTTCGTGCTCGTCGAGAGCCGCCGCAGAGGTGTCGAGCACGCGTGGTCGCTCGCCGCGCCGGGCAAGCGCTCTCGTGGTGGCGACCGGCGGAAGGGCCGCACCAGGCAGCTCGGCGACGCGCCGTGGTATGCGCTGCTCGCGCCACTCGTACCGCTGGTGCTCGCGCTCGGTTTCGAGCTGGCGATCATCCCCTCGATGCTCGCCGGTGTGCTGTACGCGCTGGTGACGACGACCCGGCCGAGGGAGATGAACAAACGGCTGCTGCGCACGCTGTACGGCGCGTTCGACATCGCCGCCCCGCCCATCGCGCTGTTCGCCGCCATCGGCATCCTGCTCGCGGCCGTGACGCTGCCCGGTGCGGTCGAGGCGCTCAATCCGCTCGTGACGGCGATCAGTCCCGGGCATCCCGTCGCGTTCGTCGTGGTCTTCGCGGTGCTGACGCCGTTGTGTCTCTACCGGGGCCCGCTCAACGTTTTCGGCCTCGGCGCGGGCATCGCGGGCGTGCTCATCTCGGCCGGTATCTACCCTCCGGTGGCCGTGCTCGGCCTGACCGCCTCCTACAACCAGGTTTTCGGTGTCGCCGATCCCACGAGCACGCAGACCGTGTGGGCCGCGCAGTACTCCGGCGTCAGCCCGCAACAGGTGATGGTGCGGACCCTGCCCTACGTGTGGTGTGTCGCGCTCGGCGGCCTGATCGTCACCGCTGCCACCCAGCTCTGAGCCCTCTCCACCGATCCGAAGGAGCGTGACGACGATGTCGCTCAATCGCAGGCGTTTTCTGCGGGCCACCACGGCGGGGGCCACCGTGCTCGCCTCGGGTGCGCTGGCCGCGCGGCCGGCGATCGCCACGCCGGGCGGCTTTCCCGAATACCGTCATGTCCGGACGCTGCTGCGACCGGACCAGCTCGAATACAACCCCACCGGCGAGATCATCTTCCCGTGCGTGCGCGGCGTGTACGACAAGCTCAGCGCACCGCTCGGCCGCTACTACCTTTACTACGCACCGCACGATGACCCCGGCGGCATCTGTCTTGCCTACGCCGATTCGCTGGAGGGACCGTTCACCGAGTACGCGGGCAATCCCATTGTCGGCAACGTGTGGGATCCGCACTACCGCGTTCCCCATGTGTCGTCGCCGCACGTGATGTGGAACGCCGAGCATCGCGAGCTGTGGCTGTACTTCCACGGTGACAACACCACCACGCGGCTGGCCCGTTCGGCCGACGGCATCCGTTTCCGCTACGACAAGACCGTGCTGACCACGGCGATGCTGCCTCCCGGTGCCACGGAAGCGTCCTATGCCAGGGTCTTCCGGCACGACCTTCCCGATCGCGGTGCCCGTTACGTCATGGTGTTCATGCGCAACGCCACCGCCGACCGCCGGGACATCTGCTGGGGCTGGTCGGCGGACGGCAGGGATTGGGAGTTCGCGAGGCAGCCACTCGTCGCGCCGGGAGAGGTCGGCGCTGTCAACCTCTCCGGGGCACACCTGCTGGAACGCGGCGGCAGCAGCTACGTCGTCTACCACACCGACAAGGGCAGCGGCGGCG
Organism: Saccharomonospora sp. NPDC006951; assembly: GCA_040635515.1. GTDB lineage: Bacteria > Actinomycetota > Actinomycetes > Mycobacteriales > Pseudonocardiaceae > Prauserella_A. The sequence continues at coordinate 657,902 of JBEYHY010000002.1, forward strand.
ACATCCTGATCACCGAGGTCGGTGCCGACTTCTCGAAACGGCGGCATCTGGGAGTGTTCTACGAATCGGGTTCGGCCGCCCCGGAGAACGGAAGGGCCGCCGCGCCGTGCTTCGGTACCGACGGCGGCGTGCCCTACATGATCTACGAGGCAGGGGACCGGCTCGGCGGGGTCATCGCCATGGCGCGTGGCTGAGCGGGGCGGGCCGCTCACTTACCGCGATGCCGTGCGCTCGGCGAGAAAACCGAGCAGCTCGGCGACGATCCGTTCCGGCGCGTCCTCCTGGAGGTAGTGTCCGGCCTCGTCGAGCCGGGTCACCGCCGCGCCGGGGAAGGTCGCCAGCCATTGCCGCTCCAGCATGCCGGGCGTGAAGCCGATGTCGCGCATCGCCCACACGATCCGTACCGCCCCGGCGGTGAAGTGATCGCGCAGCCCGCGCTCGATCTCGCCGAGCAGTTCGGCCACCTCGCCCTCCGGGCCCGCTGGAATCTGCCGGGGAAACTCCAGCACCCCGGCCCTGCTCGCTCAGCTGGGATGCGGTGCGAGGTAAGCGGCTTTCACCTCGGCGGGCAATCGGCTGGTGACACCGGCCCTGAACAGGAACGCCCTGTGGAAGAGTCCGGCTCCGCGTACCAGCAGCTCTCCGGCCACGGGAGCGCGGAAAAGCCGGAACGGCAACGGAAACCGCCAGCGCTCACGCGGCCGGTGCGCCGTGGTGTTGAGGATGAGCAGACCCGCGACGCGGTCCGGGTTGGCGATGGCCCATGCCAGGCCAAGCCCTCCCCAGTCCTGGGGGACGACGGTCGCTTCTCGCAGATCGAGGGAGTCGAGCAGCGCGCACAGCCGCTCGGCGTGGGCGAGGGCCCGGTAATGGCGACGCGCCGGGGGTTTGTCCGAACGCCCGAAACCGAGGAAGTCGGGCACGATGACGCGATACCCGGCTTCCGTGAGCGGGCCGATGAACGCGCGATAAAGAAAGCCCCAGGTCGGATTGCCGTGCAGCAACACGACGGGCGGGCCTTCTCGCGGACCTTCGTCCACATAGTGCAGTCGTCCGGCCGGCGTGGAAAACCAGCGTGGCGCGTAGGGCCACCGCCCGCCGAAGGTCCAGTCGGCCGCCTGCCGGGATCGCGACGTGATCGTCATGCGCCCGACGCCCGTTTCTCGACGCGCAGCACCGCGGACATCGCGCCGTACAACAGCAGCGCAATCGTGTCCCTGTCGCCGTGGCCACCCGCTGCCTGCCACGCCGCGACTCTGGCGTCGGTGATGCGGGCGGGCGCGAGCGCGGCGAGCACGGCCAGTTCGGCCGTGGCGCGATCGGCGAAAGGGACGCCGGCGACAGGGGCGAGCAATTCGTAGCTGGGCACACCGGGGGCCCAGCCCCCGTTCTTGGCGATCACCGTCGCCACGAGGTCTTCCGCCTGCTCGCTCAACAGTGCGGCTCCCTCCGTCGCGACCGCGACGAGACCGGCGAAAGCCGCACCGGCGGGAGCGTCGCCCGCCCACTCCGGCAGCAACTCCTCCGGCGGTTCGTCGATCAGCTCCAGCCCCGTTCCGGCCGCCCTTTGCTGGAATACGTCACGGAAAACGGGCGCGCCGTCGAACGGCGGCGGTTCGTCGCCGGTGAGTGATCCCGGAAGCAACCCCTGCGGAAGCATCGCGTGGACGAGCCTGCCGATGAGATGGGTGAACAGTAGAGTGCCGATGAACTCCGCGGTCAGTTCGGCGGGAAACGGGCGTTCGGGCATGGGGCCCCGCGCGCTTGCCCTCGCCCACTCCAGCAACGCGCGGACGTTGTCCTCCGCTGGCGGTTTTCCCTCGCGCAGATCGGCGGCGAGCCGGGTTTCCCCGGCCATCTCCAGCGCGGCGATCCAGCTCACCGTGTCGTACTCGCAGTCGAGTGCCTGCGCCACTCCCAGTGCCAGGATCGCCTTGTCCCGCACGGGCGCCGAGCCGGTCAGCTGCGACTCTCTGATCATGGCCCAGCCCGCGGCGAGGGCCTCCGGCATGGGCGACAGGATCCGCACCGCGGGCCCGATGCTGCTGAACTCCTTGTCGACCTGGCGATACACCTCCGCGACGATGCCGGTTGCCGATTCGGGGCGCACCGGGGTGACATGACGAACCACGGACATGAGCGACCTCCACACTTTCGGTGTCGCCGTGAATCGTCGCCGCCGGAGGGCGGTGCGGTCGTCCCACCCGCGACGGCATTCCGTGTGCTGCCAGGGGAGCCGGTGGCGGTTCCGGCTACTCCCCGGGTAGTACTCCACCTCGGTCAATGTCCGGCCGTACTTCGCCGCCGGTGTCGCTTTTCTCTTCGTCGTCTGTGAGCATCGATGGCCGGACCGCGGAGGACGGACACGGATGGCCTGGAACGATCAGCCGCGCGACAGCAAGGGCCGGTTCGCGTCGAAGGGCGGCATCGCCGCGGTCGTGACGGCCGGTGTCGTCGCCTTCGGTGCGACGACGGGTGGCGTCGGCGGTACCGCCGGGTCGCTCGGTAGCGGTGCGGGCGTCGGCAAGAATCTGGCAGTGCGCAAGGCCGAAAGCACGAAGGCGGCTCGCGCCGGCCGGGCCGATGAGGCATGGCGTCGCCTCGGCCTGCGCTCCGCGCGCGAAACCATCCGCGGGCACACCGACTGTGTGCGCCATTCGTTCGGTGATGTGCGGCGGTTCCTCATCCGCAACCCCTGCTCGTCGTTGAAACGCATGTTGTTCACGGTGGGCGACGGTAAGGACGCGATGGTTGTTTCCGTTGCCTGGATCGAATTCCGTACCCGGGCGCAAGCCGTCCGGTTCAGGGAAGTCATCGATGTGCACGGCACCGGTGACATCGCACCGCTGGCCGGTGCGCTCGCCGGAGCGGCAGGGGTCCGATTCACCGGGCACAACTACGATTCCCGGCTGACCAGGCGAGGACTTACCGTCGCCGAAACCGAGCCGTTGGCAGGAGAATTCAGTACCGAGGATCTCGAAACGGTGGCCGAGGTGGCCGCGTTGCTGCCCCGGCCTTGAGCAGGCGTGGCTTCCGACCTCAGTCGTGTCGTGGCGCGTGTTCGAGGACCCAGCCCTTGCGGATCGAGCGGCGGGCTCGTGCTGGTTCGTCGCCCGCAGCGGTGAACAGCGCGGTGAGCATCGGTATCGCGTGGCCGAACGCCTCGGCGGGAAGCGGGCCGTGGATCACCAGTGAAGCCAGCCCGTGTCCGATGGTCCAGCTCTGGGTGGCAAGGCCGGCCGCGTCGACGTGGGCGGAGAACCGGCCACGCGCCTTGGCGCGTGTGACCGCGTCGACCAGAGCCTGGAGCGTCGCGTCGGCGGCGGCCGGATCCTCCAGGTCGAAACCGGCGTCGAACATGACGCGATAGAGATCGGGGTTCGCCTTGGCGTTGGCGACGTACGCGGCGCCGAGCGCCGCGAGATCCCTGACCGGGTCGGCGGTCTCCCCGACGGCGTCGAGCGCGGCGGCGAGCCGGGTGAACCCTTCCTGGCGCACCGCCCTCCACAAGCCGCTCATACCGCCGAAGTAGGTGTAGACGGCCATGGTCGACACCCCGGTTCCGGCGACAAGGGACCGCAGCGTGACCGGTTCCCTCGCGCTCAGCATCCCCGCCGCTCTGCGGATGAGTAGCGCGCGCACCGCCGGATCCTTGGTCCTGACCATCACTCCGACAATACATGGCATTGTTATGCTTTGATGTACGGACCGAATCCCGGCCATGAACGGAGTCCGCGATGACCGTGACACTCGTCAAGCCCGACGGCTTGCCCAAGCCCGACGTGTACCGCCAGTTGTCCATTGCCAGCGGGTCGAAGCTGGTCTTCCTCGCCGGGCAGGTCGCCCGGGACGGGGAAGGGAATCCGGTGGGCAAGGGCGACCTCGCGGCGCAGGTGGAGCAGGCCTACCGCAACATCGGCACCGCGCTCACGGAGATCGGCGGATCCTTCGACGACGTGGCCGAACTGACGGTGTACGTCGTGGACTGGGAGCCCGGCAAGATGCCGCTGCTCGGTGAGGGCATCGGCAGGGCGGCCGCCGCGATGGGAGTCGACCCGGTCAAGCCGATCACCCTCCTCGGCGTCGCCGCACTCGGTGAACCCGATCTGCTCGTCGAGGTCGAGGCGACCGCCGTCCTCGACTGAGCCCCGGGTCGCCGCCGGGGAACGGCGTGCTCCGCCTCGCGGCGCCACCACTAGGCTTCCCCGGTGATCACTCTTCGGCGGGTCCCGGAGTTGTGGCGCCGGTTCGACGGCGTTGTCTGGTATTCCACCATCGGGCTGCTGCTCTTCGCGGGTTCGCTCATCCCCGCGCTGCACAGTCACGGAACTCAGGTCGGCGGCATGCCCGACCGGCCCTACGACGTGCTGGCGTTGCTGGCGATCGCACTCCAGTGCGTTCCGCTCGCGATGTGCAGGCGGTGGCCTGCCGCCTGCATGGCACTGATCTCGGCCGGTTTCGTCATCGACCAGCTTCGTGGCTACCACACGTTCGCGGGCACCGCGCTGGCCATTTCGCTGCTGAACCTCGGTTCGCGGCTGGAATGGCGCAGGCGCGCGACCGCGATCGTGCTCTCCGTGGCGTATCCGCCGCTGGTGGCGTCGTTCCACCTGCTCGGTGGAGGCGAACCGCTGGGTGAGTTCGTCCTGTTCTACCTGGCGTGCGCCCTCGTCTGGGGCATCGGGGCGTGGCTGCGTTCCACGAGAGCGGCGGAGGCCGAACGGCGGCGCCTTGTCGCGGAGGAAACCCGCACGGCCGAACGCAACCGCATCGCACGCGAACTCCACGATGTCGTGACGCACCATGTGACGGCGATGGTGGTGCAGGCGGAGGCGGCCAGGTATGTCACCGCTTCCCCGGAACGCCTCGACAGCACACTGAACGTCATCACCGACACCGGCAGGCGCGCGATCACCGACCTGCGGACCCTGCTCGATGTGCTCAACCCCGACCACGGCAGCGAACCGAAACTGCGCGCCCTCGTCGAGCGAACCCGTGAGGCGGGGCAGCCGGTGGAGTTCACCGAGGAGGGCACACCCGCCGGTACCGGGAGTGCGGGTCCGGTGGCCTACCGGGTCGTGCAGGAAGCGCTCACGAACGCGCTCAAGTACGCCCACGGCAGCCGGACCTCGGTCGAGGTCCGGCATGGGGAAACGGAGACCACCGTCGAGGTGAGCACGGACGGTTCCGGTTCGAGGACCGCGGTGCCCGGTGGCAGCGGAAGGGGACTCGCCGGTCTCCGTGAACGTGTCGATCTTCTCGGCGGGGATTTCAGCGCGGGTAGCGGGGCGAGCGGCGGATTCCGGGTGAGGGCCCGCATCCCGGAGAGGAGCCCGTCGTGATCGCGCCGACCAGGGTCCTCGTCTGCGATGACCAGGTTCTCGTCCGCACCGGGCTGGTCACCATCATCGACGCCCAGCCCGATCTCGATGTCGTCGGCGAATGCGGCGACGGGCAGGCCGCCGTGGACCTGGCCGCCGCATTGCGTCCCGATGTCGTGGTGATGGACGTGCGCATGCCGGTGCTCGACGGGATCGACGCGACCCGGCTGCTCGCGGGCGCCGGTGTGGCGCGGCCCGTCAAGGTGCTCGTGGTGACCACGTTCAACCTCGACGAGTACGTCTACCGGGCGTTGCGTGCCGGAGCGAGCGGTTTCCTGCTCAAGGACGCGCCGCCGGATCGGCTCCTGCACGGAATCCGGACCGTGGCGACGGGCGCGGCACTGCTGGATCCCGAGGTGACCCGTCAGCTCGTCGGCGTCTACGCCACCCGGATCAGGCCCGTGACGGGCGATCCGGACGACATCCCGTTGACTCCGCGCGAACTGGAGGTGCTGCGCCTCGTCGCGGACGGCCTCTCCAACAGTGAGATCGCCGCGGCACTGGTGATCAGCAGGGAAACCGTCAAGACGTTCGTGTCGCGCATTCTCACCAAACTCTCGCTGCGCGATCGCGTCCAGGCGGTCGTCTACGCCTATCGCCACGGCCTGGTCACCTGACGCCTGCCTGCTGTGCCCGACCCGCGGCTTCGTCGGTGACCCGCTGGATCGCCGCGACGGCGAGGCCGGGCTCGTCGAGGTAGATGTGGTGCTCGCTGTTCTCGGCCGTGCTCAGGTTGCTGCGGCTGGAGACCGCGAGCCACTTCTTCTGCCCCTCCGCCCACGAGCGTTCGAGGGCGTCGCCGTACTCGGGAACGGCTGCCAGGTAAGGCTTTCCGTGCTGAATGACCTCAACTGGGATGTCGCCGGCAGGGCGAACCTCGCCGTCGGGGACGGCGAGCTGCTCGGGGCTCTGCCCCTGCAGCACGGCGACCGTTTGATCGCGCAAGTCGGCGGCCATTCCGGTGGCCGATTCGGGTACCTCCGTGGTGAGGTCGGCGCTTTGCGTCGGCGACGTGGCGTCCATGAGAACCAGCCCTGCGACCTTGTCCTGATGATCGGGGGCGTACCTGGCCGCGATCAGGCCGCCGAGCGAATGCCCTGCCAGCACGACGGGCGAGTCACCGGCGACCCTTTCGATGACGGAGGTCAGTACATCCCCGGTGCTGTCGAGGGTCTGCGGTCCACCGGGCTGGTCGCTTTCTCCCGCGCCGAGCCGGTCGTAGGAGCAGGTCCGGTCCCGCTCCCCGAGGGTTTCCTGGATCCCGGCCAGTTTGTCCAGACCGTCGCCTCCGCCTGCCAGCAGGACGACGACCGGCCTGCCTTCAACGGGATCGCCCGTGCAGGAGACGTTCACCGACCGGCCGCCGACATCGATCTTCTCCGTGCCGATGAGCACGCCATCGCCTCCGGCGTCCGTGGAGGTGACGCTCGCGGGCGGGCCCGCTTCGGCCGTCGCCCCTTCGTCGCAGCCTGCGAGGCCCACGCCTGCCACCGTGCAGCACAGTGCGAGCACGGCGGATGCCCTGACGTCGCGGAACATAGAGAAACCCTCCTGGAACGGAATCGAAGCGAAAACGGCGATACGCCGGTAGTGGCTGTGGACGGAAACGCTACGGATCCGGCGCCGGGAAATCGTCACCTCACGGTGGACACTCGCCCGTAGCTCTCACGGGGGACAAGGGCGCCTGCGCGGAGTGGCGGAAATGTGCCGGACGGCCGTGCTGGAACCGAGCTGTTCGCCGGAAATCGGGATGGGGGCTGTGGTGAGCGATGACTCACCGTCGAGGAAGTCCGGCACGGGCGCGAAATCGTCTCCTGCATGCTCACCAAGCCCTACTTATGTCGGTACCACGATCAACGTGGCGCTGACCTGCCGTGAACAGCGGCCGGACTTTGCACCACTCCTTCGCCCGCCCCACCGCCGACCGTGCCGCCTTCGGGGAGGCTCGTCCTGACTGATCGGTAGACCGCGATAGTGGCTAACGGTTGCATGCCGCCTACTTCGCGGTCCGCTGTTCAGTGCTACCCGTGGCACAAGATGCTGGCAGTGACCAGCCAGAAGCTTTTCGGTATGTGCGCTGTGTGCAGGCTTCTGGGCCATTAGTGCCATGTTGATCAGCATTGGCGTGAAGGGCGATGACATGTCAGCTGGGAGTCATTCACTGTAAGGGTGTGGACCCAGTACTGGAGCAGCTCAAGGGGCGATTACTGATTCAGTGTCGGATATCCCAAGCCGAAATCGCAGCTGAGGTGGCCAGCACGTTTGACGGCGGGCTCGTTCTCACCGGTACCTCACCAGAATCCACGGTCCAGAGTCTCCGAGGCCAAGGGTTCGCGGGCCCGATCCTGTGTGACGCCGGCCGGTACTCCGGAAAACGTCGAACCAGTGCAAGTCAAGGGATCCGGCCTGCATGGTGCAGGCGTCAGCATGATCTTGATTTGGTCGCCCTTACCGATTCCGGCTATCTGGCCAACCGGAACTGGGCGGGTCTACGCACCATCCTGCGTGGTGCTGCGTGCCAGTCCGTTCCTACGATTGCGATGCTGCCGCTCGCGGCGCGCTGGTTCGCCACACCGGTGTTGTGCGAAACCCTGGCTCACGAGATCAATTCCTACGGCGTTCCCGTCGCTTTTGCCATCGAGCATGCGAGTGATCCTTTCCGCGTGCAATACGTGATACGTGGATTCCTTCAGATTCTGGACAGCGTCGCCGTTCCGGTGTTGCTGTTACGTTGTGACGTCTCTGCGCTAGGAGCTCTATGCCACGGGGCGTACGCGGCAGCAATCGGTACTGGAAGTGGACTGCGCCACTTCTATCCCATCAGGACAGGTTCAACGCCACGTCTTCCGGGCATCTCAGCCTTTGTCGGCCGCCTGCTCAGCTACCACCGTCTCGATACATGCGAACGGATCTTCACCCGAACGCCGGACATCGATCACTTCTGGCCTTGTCACTGTCCGGTCTGCGGCGGCGCGACGCCCGAACGCCTCAGGACAGCCGATGATCCGCAAACAGCGTCGTTCCAACACTCGCTGCACACCTTGTTCCAACTTCAGGCCGAGCTTTCGTATCGCGCCCGCACCCGCGAAGAACGCATCAGCTCGTGGCACGATGTGTGCAGTCACGCGCTCTATGTTCACGATCAGGTCGCGGAAAGCATGGACGGTTGGCAGGCGCCGACCAATTTGCGGGCCTGGTATAGCGTCACCACGGACCCTTTCCCGCATCGCGCGAGTATTCCCCGCCAAACCAGAGCGCGAGCAAGCTCCGTGGACCGTACTCGGGTTTCGGAATGACGATGTCGGCCGGCATGGACAGTTGGTCAGCTCTCATGGGGAAGACGTAGATCAATTTGGTAGCCTCGTGATCCGTAGGTGATGACACCCTCGCAGATGACCTGTCGCCCTCTTTGTTCCTCTGTGACAACAATGTCCTTGTATCGATTACTCATCGCGGCGGTGAGTTCACCGACTCTCCTTCCATCCAGCTGAATTTCCACCGCGTAGGAGCCTTTATGCTTACCATGCGAAACTGCGGAGGACGTGAGCTCGGCCGCCACCCGGCTGATCGAACGCGCAGTCGGGTGGTAAAGCGCCAGAATCGCCTGGTGGTCCTCTTCTCGTGTCACCGTCACCTGCCGTGCCGGCTCCAGGAGGTCAGCCTCGGAGAGGAGGTTCTCCAGCAGCAGCGCTTCGGGGCCAGCCAAATGCAGATAGACGCCGTACAAACGTTCCGGGCCTCCGCCGGCTATTCTGCCTGGACATACTCCGACATAGCCGCATTCTCGTAGTCTCAATAGAACTGGTTGGTAGGCGCGCGCGTCGGTGCGGCAAAGGTATCCAACAGTAGCTGGACCGCTTGCTGAATCGAGGTCGACTCGGACCGCTCGATCATCATGCGGATTGCCGGGCTCAGGGATGAGACTCGCGACTACCGGAAGGTGATTATCGAAATTGGCTCCAGTACTGACGTGATGTGCGATGCGGTCAAGAGTTGATTGGTAGTGTGATTCGCCGACTACGGCAACACGGCCGTCAGCCGATAGTCGCCTTCGCGAAAAGGATGCCCCTGCGATTGTCCGGCTGTGGTCGGTTCGTCGCGTACCCGGACGCAGCTGTGGTGTTGCTGGCGTCGGTTTGGGATGCGGCGTCGATACAGGAATCGAGGCCGAACTGGTATGTGTGCTCGACGCCAGGGGCGGTGGTGAGGCGGTTTGCCGATCGTTGGCGGTCATCTGAGCCAGCCCTCGTGCCAGTGCGGAACTGGCTTCGGGCGTGGAAAAGTCGAGGAGTGCACGGTACCCGCCGTCGCTTGCGAGTGTCAGGCGACCGTATTCGAGAATTGGCAGCATGCGGTTGTTCTTGAATCGACGGTCTGGCCCGCCTTTGACATTCACGAACTGCCAGGTATGCCCTAGAACGACTGAATCCGATGGTGTCATTTCATCCTCGACAAAGTGTTGGATACTCGCGAGAGAGGTCAGTTTGTCGTAGGCTACGTCGGCATAATGTTTACCATCGCGTACTAAGACCCGATCGGGGAGTAGATATAGGGAGCGTTGGGCTGTAGTTAATGACAGCATCGCGATGTTGGTTGCAATGTTCCGTGGGCCACGCTGAGTCATAATCAATGGTATTCGGCTCACCACTGAGGATGCTCCGGCGTTTACTTTGTGCTGGTGAGTCGTTCTTACTTCCCCTGCTGCGATAATCTGCCAAGCGCGCTGGGTACCGGCGGCTTGTTTGAAAGAATCGACCGATCGCTGGAATCGGTGTGCATCTTCCCCGGCGACGTCATAGAACACTACAACTTTTCTCCGGACTTGATCTTTCCAGAACAACCAGAGAGTCAACGGCCCTCCGGGGATCAAGAACAGTGGCGACACAAGCGACAGTCCCAGAGTCAGAATCAGGAACCACGGCCAGAACCGCACCGCCTTCGCGGCTTCATTGAGTTGTTTCACCAGTTCGCTTGCCGTGACTTCTGTCATCTCCACCGTGGTGGCTCCGGAAGCATTGGACAATACGACCTCACTGGGGAACAAGTCTGGAACACGACTCGTGGCTGACTGCGTGCCCCTGTGCCGACTCCGTCGAGCAGTGGAGCTATAGGAGGGAGCCCCTCGTCCCAACGAAACGAATGTACCGCGAGGACTGCTACCGACCCGGAACCCGGGAACGCCGGCTGTCATCCCCAGACCGGAGCGGGACACCGTCATCCGTAGGGGACCGACCTTGACACTTTTACGAAGATAGAACGACATGAAAGACCATTCGACGACGGAAGCTTTGCACCTTCCTCGTTGAAACGAGTCCAGTCGTTACGGTCGTTTCAGAATCCCGTCGAAGTCTCATGCTGGCAAAGAATCATGAGAAGTCGGTGTGAGAAGTCAACACCTCACGTGGTTCCCGGTGCAGGTGATCCGGTGTACTGGGTTGCTCGAGTTGAATCGCCGGATTCGTACTGTGTCCGCCGAAAGGAGAATCCGTTCAGGTAGTTCGCGTTTTCGCGGAGGGATTGTCTCCTGTGTCGCACCGGGGACGCGGGGCCCGGTCAGTCCGGACGGATGAGCTGCCGGATGCCGGTGTGCAGGGCGGCATCGGCGGTCGCGGCGTCCAGTTGCCCGGTGCCGGTCAGTTCGGCGGCGGTGTGGGCAAGGGAGATGATCGCCGCGGCAAGCCACGCCGACGGCTGGCGATTGGTGAACTCGCCGTCGCGTTGGGCGCGTTCGATCACCTCGGTGAACCGATTCACGATGGGGCGGTGCAGGTCTCGCGCGCGCTGCGGGCTGATCCGGCTGTCCTGGAGGAGTAGCGGCTGCCGCGCAGCCGCACTCCGGCTCGCGTCGAGCAGGCGCAGCAGCGTGACCTCGGCCCTTTCCCCCTCGTGCCCGGCGGCGTCCATGGCCGCGACGACTTCCGAGGTCACGTGGTCGAGGACGGCGTCGACAAGGGCTTCCCGCGAGCCGAAGTGCGCATACACCGTCTGCCTGCTCACTCCGGCGGCTTTGGCGACGTCGTCGAGCCCCGCCTCCGGGTGAGTCCCCAGTACCTGGGCGGCTGCCGTCAGGACCGCGGATCTGCTGCGTTCGGCGTCGGCGCGGCGCCGGCGGCGGGGTGTTTCGCGGTCCCGGGTGGTCATGGTCGCCAACCCTATCAAATTTGACACCTATGTCAGAGTTAATTACTTTTGACAATGCTGTCAAAGTTATCTGCACGCCTGAGACGAGGAGTCGACCCCCGTGAAGTTCGCTCAATGGCTGGGGAAGGAGGCGTTCATCGCGAGCGCGCTCGACCCGGAGGCCCCGCTCGACGACCTGGAACCGTTACGCGCGCTGGTCGGCGAAGCCAGAGTGGTCGCCATCGGCGAGAATGCCCACCATGCCAGGGAGTTCTACCTCCTGCGGCATCGGTTGCTCCGTTTTCTGGTGGAGCGCTGCGGATTCATCTGGTATGCCTTCGAGGCGCCGCGCATGGAATCCGAGCCGGTCGATTCCTGGGTGCGCGGCGCTTCCGGCGACCTTGCCGAGCTGACCGGCACTCCAGCCATGGCTTTGGCTCACCACAAGGAGATGCACGACGCTCTCGGATGGATGCGCGCGCGCAATGCGGCGGCGGACCGCCCGGTGGGCTTCTCCGGAGTTGCTGCCAGTGTGGTCCCCGAACTGCTCCGGGTGCGGGCCCACCTGCGGCGCACCGACCCCGGCACGCTTCCGCTGCTCGAACGCGCGCTCACCGCCGCGTACGCCTATCACGACGAACATCCCATGCGTGAGTTGTTCAACTACGGTGCGCTCGAACAGTCCACAAGGGACCGGTTGAGCGCGGATCTGAGCCGCTTGCTCGGCCGGATGGAAGCCACAACGGACCGTGGCGATGACGCGCTGGCCTGTGCGCGCGGTGCCTGGCAAGCCGACCACCTGTACCGGGACTTCTCTGGGCACGGGCTCCCCGTGGGAACGACCGCGCTGGACACGTCCATGGCCGAAACGGTGCTGCGCCTGCTCGACGAGGATCCCGATGCCAAAGTCGTCCTCGCACTGCACAATGTCCACTTGCGTGCGACGCCCGTCGAACACGACGAGCCCGCCGACATTCTTCCCGCCGGCTATCACCTGCGTGCCGCGCTGGGCCGCGACTACGTCGCGATCGCGGCGACAGGCAATCGCGGGAGCGTCGCGTGTGGTGAGCTCAACTCCGGCGAACCGAGCGGGATGGATCTGGTCCAGCGTCCGTTGCCGCCGCCGGAACCCGGCAGCATCGAGGCCGCCTTCGCGGAGGCGGCCATCGACGATTCCCCGCTGGCGATCGCGGATCTTCGTGCGGCGAAAGTCGAAGACGCCGGTTCCTTCACAAAGTTCCGTTCACAGGACGAATTCCTCGACGCACCGATCTTCGAGGCGTTCGACGCCGTCGCCTGCGTTCCCCACCTGCGGCCGGCGGGCGGGCTCCGTTGATCTCGAAAGGACCACGTGAACTCGTGACCGACAAACCCCGATCGACCGTCTACTCCCGACTGTCCTCCGGGCTGGCCTTGGTGCTGACCGGTTTGCTTGCCGGTGCCTTCTTCTACGGCTGGGCCGTGGAAGCGCCCACCTTCGCCGATGTTCCGATGGACGTGCATTTGTCCTACCGGGTCCAGCTCATGGACCGCAACGGTCTCTACATGCCGTTCCTCGGCATCGCCTCCGGGCTGGCCTTGATCTGGACGGCGATCACCTTCCGGGGCTCGGCTCGGTGGTTCGCGGCGGCCGCGGCCGTCTCCGCCGTCACCTCCCAGCTCGTCACCAGGTTCGGCAACGTCCCGATCAACGGTGAGGTCAGGCAGTGGAAGGAGCACGGTCCGCCTGCCGACTTCCAGGACAGGCTGGACACCTGGTGGATGTTCCACGACCTGCGTTTCGCGCTGGCGGCCGGTGCGCTCGTGCTGATCGTGCTCGCCGTGGATCGGAACAGGCGGAGCGGCAGGAGCAGGCAGGAAACCACGGCAGAAGCCGTGGTCCCTCGACAATGAGCGCCGGGTCAGGCCGCGTCGGCGATCGTGGCAAGGATATGTGCCAGTTCGACCGGCTTGGTGTACATCGGCCAGTGGCCGGAGTCGATGTCGGCGAACTCCAGCCGCCTTGCTTTCGCGAGTTCCGGTACGGCACCCTCCGCGATCAAGTTCCGGGCCTGCTCCGGAGTGAATTCGGGGCACACCATCACCACCGGAACGTCGAATCGTCGCTCGTCGGTCAACCGGACGACTCCCCTCGCGACGCCTTCGGGGACAGGAATCGCGGCACCCTCTATGGCTTGTCGCGTCCGCGGGTCGAGGTCGGCCGAATCCGGCCCTTCGAAGGGTGTCCAGCCCGGGAAAGGCATGGCGCCGTCGCGTATCTCGAACAGGTCGGCGTACGACGTGCCGTCGGCCGAGGGGAAACCACCGATGAGGACGGTCGCGGCGATCGCGCCCGGCCGTGCGTCGGCGGCCAGCCAGGCAAGGGTGGTGGCGGCCGAATGGCCCACCACCACCGGTTTGCCCGCCGCCGCGTCGACGGCCGTGCACACGGCCGCCACCTGGTCGTCCAGTGTTGCCGTGCTTGTGCCGTCGCCCTGCCCCGGTAGCGTCAGAGACACGGGCCGGTGCCCGAGCGTCCGCAGCGAGGACGCGACGTCCTTCCAGACGGAGCCGTCGAGCCACAAGCCCGCGATGAGCAGTACATCCATGGTCGTCCTCTCGTGTCGGCCCGCCCTGGGATGCCTCGCCGGACATCTTTCACCGTAGCCCCGGGCCGGGACCTGATCCACTGGCGCTGCTCTCGTATCCGAACGCGCCCGTCGCGCGGATGATTCGGTCCGTGGCTCTCGGTCATCGCGCCGACTCCAGCCGGAGATCGGATCGTTATCGCAGGTCCGGCTCATTTGGCGGGTTATGTCGCGGTCGTCGCCGATCCTCGGAAACGACATGTTGACAGTCGCTATGTGAACAGCGATGCTGTGATGCGCACAGAGCAGTGGGGTCGATCCGGCCCTGGAAGACAGCGAGGTCGCAGCGTGACGATGAGTCCACCCATCGCAGAGGTACTCCACGGAGCCGTCGATCTGCATTGCCATTCGGGACCGAATCCCTTTGCCCGCGAGTTCGACCACGTCGAGGCGGCACGGGACGCGGAACGGCTGGGTATGCGCGGCATTCTCGTGAAGTCACACCATCACAACACGGTGATGGATCTGCTGGCGATGGAGCGCGACCTGGCGACGATCGGCACGCCGGTGTTCGGCGGAATCGCACTCAACGCCCAGATCGGCGGCATCAACCCCTATGCCGTCGCGATGAGCCTGCGGATGGGCGGGCGCGCGGTCTGGTTTCCCACCTTCTCCAGCCGTTGTCACTGCGAGAACGACCATCACGGTTTTCCCGAATCCGACATCGAGATCCCGAACCGCATCATCGACGTGACCAAAGCGGACGGACGGCTTGTCGACGAGGTCTACGAAGTCATCGATCTCATCGTGGAAAGCGACGCGCTGCTGTCGGCCGGTCACGTCTCGCCGCCGGAGGCGCACAAGATCTTCACCGCGGGCCGCGACCGCGGTGTCCGGCGCATGATCATCAGTCACCCGAACTTCGTCATCGACGCCGATCCGGGTGAGTGCCGCGAACTCGTCGAACTCGGTGCCTACATCGAGCACGAGGTCGGCATGTACGACCCGATGGGCTACCGCAAATGGGACCCTTCGCTGCTGCTGGACTGGATTCGCAAGATCGGCCCCGATCACACGGTGCTGTCGTCCGATCTCGGTCAGCGCGGAAGGCCGATGCCCGTCGACGCGTTCATGCGGGTGGGCAGGGAACTGCTCGACCGAGGGCTCAGCGTCGAGGAACTGCGCCAGGTCGCCTGCCGCAACGCGGCGTTCCTGCTTGGACTCGACGCCGAGCGTCCCGCTCCGGTCGGGGGGTGAACGCGGCCATGCCTTACACACCCGATGATCCCCGCGCCCAGCTCGCACCCGCGGCGGCGGGGCCGCTTCCCGGGGAACCACTGCCGCTACAGAGCTTCGACTTCACCGGCACCGAGCCCGACGGTATCCCGGGTGAGGACGGCAGGTCGTGGATCGTCAGAGCGGCGAACGTGGTCTTCGTGTACACCGAACTGGCGGAGGGTGACGTCCTCGAACGCACCGAAACCGACGAGACACTCGCCGTGGTACTGGGAACCGGAGGCGCTGTCTCGTTCGAGGCGGGCGACACCGATGCCGCGGTGGCGGGCAGCGCGGTCGTGGCGATTCCGCCTGGGCACAGCAGGATCACCGCGAAGACGCCCGCAAGGCTGGTCCGGCTCTTCGCGACCAGCGCGGCCGAACTGGCCGCACGCAGCCGTAACGCCGATGTCTACCGGCCCTTGCCGGACACCGTCGCGGTGACTCCGCCGTGGCCGGGGCCCTCCGGTGGGCCCGCACTGCGCGTATACGACGGCATCGAGGAGATCGAACGGTCCCCGCACCGGATGGGGCGGATCTTCCGCAACCGGCACGCGATGGTCAACGTGCTCTATCCCAGGGTGGGGCCGCGCGATCCCGGCTCGCTTTCGCCGCATTCGCACGAGGACTTCGAACAACTCAGCTTCGTCGAGGCCGGTCGCTACACCCACCACGTGCGCACCCCGTGGGGCACGGACCGGCGCACCTGGCGGCCCGACGAGCACCTGACCATTGGTGGTCCCTCGCTCACGATCATCCCGCCACCTCTCATCCACACCAGCGAGGCGGTGGGGGAGGGCGAGAACAGGATGCTGGACATCTTCGCCGGGCCCCGTGCCGATTTCTCGGCCAGGCCCGGCTGGGTGCTCAACGCGGACGACTACCCGGCCCCGGCTTCCGGGGAGCCCGCGTGAACCCGTTGCGCCGCACCGGAAGCGGCTCCTTCGGACCCGCGTGGGGGTCGTGGATCAAACTCTCCTCGGCCGAGAGCACGGAGATCATGGCGGAGGCGGGATTCGACTTCTGCGTCGTCGACCTCGAACACACCCTGATGGACCTCAGTACGGTCCTGACCCACGTCACCGTCGGGCAGGCCCGCGGTATGCGGATGCTGGTGCGGGTCCCCGACCTGCGGCCCTCACTGATCCAGCGCCTGCTCGACGCGGGTGCCGACGGCATCGTCGCGCCCCACGTCGACGACGCCGAGACAGCGGCCCGGTTCGTCGAATGCACCAGGTTCCCGCCGCGCGGGGTGAGGGGATCGGGCGGGACGTCGCGGGCGGGCGGCTGGGGAACGGCCCCGAGGGCGCAGTACCTGTCGCGGACCGGCCTTGCCATCGGCCAGATCGAAAGTGTCGCCGCCGTCAGGGAAACGGAACGCATTGCCACGGTGGACGGTCTCGGCGCGCTGATGCTCGGTCCCGCCGACCTCGGCATCGACGCGGCCGGGTCGGGGGACGCTCCGCCGGTCGCGGAGCTGACGGCCGAGGTGCGCGCGGCGGCGAAGGCGGCCGGAATGCTTGTCGGCACGGCCGTCGGTGCCGGCGCGATCGCGAAAGCGGCCGAAGAGGACTACGACTTCATCGTCTGCGGCAACGACACGACGACGCTTGCCGTGGGAGCAACCGGGTTGATCGAGCAGGCCCGGCGGCTCGCGCCGAAGGCGGTCACCGAGCACGAGGAGCACCTGACATGACGAACACGGTGATGCGGTTCGAGCACGTCTCGAAGCGGTACGGCGAGAACATGCTCGCCGTCGACGATGTCGACCTCGATGTCGGCGACGGCGAGTTCGTCTCCATCGTCGGGCCCAGCGGCTGCGGGAAGAGCACGCTGCTCAAGCTGATCATGGGGCTGGAACCGCTGACGGGTGGTTCCATCGAGTACCACGCCCACGCGCCCTCGGTGTCGGCGATGACCGGAATGGTGTTCCAGCAACCGCTGTTGCTGCCGTGGCACACGGTGCTCGACAACGTTCTCGTTCCGTCCACATTGCAGAGCAGAAGCCGCCGCAAGACCGACAGGGGACGGGCGCTGGAGCTGATCTCCATGCTCGGGCTGACGGACTTCACCGAGAGCTACCCCTACCAGCTCTCCGGCGGTATGCAGCAGCGGGTGGGAATCGCCAGGGCACTACTGCACGATCCTCGCATTCTCCTGATGGACGAACCGTTCGGCGCGCTCGACGCGATGACTCGCGACCAGCTCACCATGGACCTGCTGACCATCTGGGAACGCGACCGCAAGACGGTCCTGTTCATCACGCACAGCATCTCGGAGGCGGTGTTGCTCTCCGACCGGGTCGTGGTGATGACGCCGCGCCCAGGCCGCATCGCCGACGTCGTCGGCATCGATCTGCCGAGGCCACGCACGCTGGCCACCATCAACACCCCGGAGTTCGGCGAATACGCCCGCCGGATCCGGCGGGTCCTCGACGGAACGGAAGCGGTGACCCCCTGATGGGCATCCACGATCTCCCCACGGACCGCGCGCGGACTCCAGCCGAGGACGAGCGGGGAAAGCTCACCGTGCGCAGGGAAGCCTCGGCGAAACGCAGGCGAAGGCGGCTGTCGGACCTGCCCGGCTGGCTGCTGGCCAGTAGCACCGTCGTCGTGCTGCTCGTGGCATGGGAAGCCATCGTGTCCGCTTTGGACATATCCGAAATCCTGTTGCCCGCGCCCACCCGCATCGTGCAGGGCCTGATCGACGGCTTCGGGTCCGGTTCCTTCGGGCACCACACGCTGGTCACGTTGCAGGAAATCATCTACGGGTTCGGCATCGCGGTCGTGGTCGGCATGCTCATCGCCATCGTGATCAGTTCCTCGCGCCTCGCCGAGAAAACCCTGCTGCCGATCATCGTCGTGTTGCAGACCGTGCCCAAGGTCGCGCTCGCGCCGCTGTTTCTCGTCTGGTTCGGCTTCGGCATGGAATCGAAGATTCTGGCGACCGCGCTGATCGCGTTCTTCCCGATCCTGGTCAACTCGACGCTGGGATTCAATTCGGCGAGCAACGACCAGATCAACATGATGAAGTCCTTCGGTGCCACCAGAAGGCAGGTGCTGACCCGGCTGCGGCTGCCCAGCGCGGTCCCGAGCATCGTGGCCGGTCTCGACGTGGCGGTCGTGCTCTCGGTGATCGGCGCGGTCGTCGCCGAGTTCGTCGGATCGCAGGCGGGGCTCGGCTACCTGATCCTTTCCAGCAACACCTCGCTCGACGTGGCGACCATGTTCGCCGTGCTGGTCATCCTTTCGGCCATCGGGCTGGTGCTCCACTACGCCGTCGTCCTGATCGGACGCAGGCTGACCTTCTGGTCGGAGGAGAACCGGGCTCGCAACGTGACCCCATGACATTCCCCGGCTTTCTGCCAACGTTTTCGCCCAACAAGAGGAACAACGATGACCATGCACAGTCGCATGCGACCTCTGCTCGCCATGACCTCGGCAGCCGTGCTCGCCGCAACATTGACCGCCTGCGGCGCCGGTGCGGGCGGTGATGGAAGGGCGATCTCGATGACGCTCGCCACGCCGACCTGGAACGCCGGTATCGCCAGTATCGCCGTCTCCCAGGAGCAGGGGTACTTCGAGCAGGAGGGTCTGGATATGAACGTGATCCTGACCGACTCGGCCACCACTCAGGCTCAGCAGATCGCCACGGGCAAGGTGGCGACAGGGGCCGTGAGCCCCGAACCGGTCGTCATCGGCAGGCAGCCGGGCAAGAACCTCGACCTCACCTATTACATGTCGTACTACCGCGACAACATCTACGGTCTCCAGGTTCCCGAGGACTCCGATATCACCTCGATCGCCGATCTGCGCGGCAAGACGGTCGGCGCCATCTCGCTGGCGAGCGCGTCGGTCACCCAGGCCAAGATCGGCCTCGAAAAGGCGGGCGTGCCCGCGGATTCCGTCACGTTCATCGCGATCGGCACGGGTGCCCAGCAGGCCGCCGCGGTGAAGGACGGGCACGTCGACGCACTCGCCCTGCTCGACACGTCGTTCCAGGTGTTGCGAAACCAGGGCATCGGGTTGCGGCCCATCGAGGTTCCCGGCACCGAGGACCTCACCAGCGGTGGTCTCGCCGCCCGCGGCTCCGACCTTGAGAAGAATCCCGAGCTGTTCGAGAAGATCGGCAGGGCCGTTGCCAAGGGCGTCGTGTTCACCTCGGCCAATCCCGAGGCGGCCATCAGGATCCTGTACAAGGCCCATCCCGAGAGCAAGCCGACCGGCATGAGCGACGAGGAGGCGATCGCCACCGGGGTCAAGGTCCTCGAATCGCGGCTGGCGAATCTCGGTGCGGACGACGAACCCTACGGCGAGCTGCAGCCCGCGGCGATGGAAGCCAGCGTGGCCTATCTGCGCGAGGCGGGGCTCATCGACACCGAGGTTCCCGCCGACGACCTCTTCGACAACTCGCTCATCGAGAAGATCAACGACTTCGACGCCGCCGCCGTGCGCACGAGCGCTGAGGAATACCAGGGATGAGCGGACCCGGTCATACGGCGATCGAGGCCTCCTCGCTCGACGCGAACGCCGCCTACAAGCTGCTCACCGGAGTCGTCGTGCCGAGGCCCATCGCCTGGATCACCTCGACGGATACCGGGGGCGCGCTCAACCTCGCGCCGTTCAGCGCGTTCACAATGGTGTCGAACGACCCGCCGATGATCGGCGTCAACATCGGGAAGCGGGCGGGCCGCCGCAAGGACACCGCGCACAACATCGCGTGCACGGGGGAGTACGTCGTGAACATCCCGGCATGGCGATCGAGGAACGCGGTCCACGAGAGCGGGCGGGCGCTGGAGGCCGATGTGGACGAGATCGAATTGCTCGGGCTGGAAACGATCGCGAGTGACAAGGTCGCTCCGCCCCGGCTCGCCGATGTTCCGGTGAGTATGGAGTGCCGTCTCGCGAAGGTCGTGAGCTTCGGCAGGGCGGGTTCGGAGTTCACCGTCGGCGAGGTGCTGACCTTCCACGTCAGGTCGGACCTGTTGAGCGAAGGCAAGATCGACACGGCCCAGCTGGATCCGGCCGCCCGGCTCGCCGGGCCTGCCTACGGCAGGCTCGGCGAGGTCGACATGCTGGCCCCGCTGGCTCTGAGGGTGTCCTCGGGCGCCGAGTCTCAGGTGTGACCCATGCTCGTCGAGATCGTCTCCGCGGTCTTCAGTAGTCCGGACAGCTCGGCGGAGTCCGCGGAGAGGTCGAGAACGTCGCGGGTGCTGAGCAACGCGAGCGCGGCCACCATGCCGCCCGCCTCGAAGACGGGCACGGCCATCACCGCGATGCCCCTCGGGCTGGTCTGCGTGGCGAATCCGCGCTCGCGCACGGCGGCGCGCTCGGTACCCGCGTTCTCGGGCTCGTCGGCCTGCAGGTTCCGCACCGCGCGCCGCACGCGCGGATCGTCGTCCTTGAAGGCATGGAAGACCCTCGTCTGCGCGGCCGACGGCGACAGCTGCATGCCGACGCGCACCGTCACCACGATCTCCCGGTGAGCGGGTTCCTCCACGTGTGCCACCACGGGGGAGGCTCCGCCCCACAACGACAGGACGGTCGTGACCCCTGTTTCCCTGGCGAGCTGGGCCATCGGCTCGGCGGCCAGCCGCAGGATCTCCCTCTGTCCGAGTGCGAGTGCCCCGAGCTGGATCAACGTCGGCCCCGGTGCGTAGGTGCGGTCGGGACGCAGATCGAGTATGTTCGCCGCCACCAGCGAGGACAGGTACCGATAGGTCGTCGTCCTGTTCAGGCCAATCAGTTCGGCTGCCTCCGACGAGGACACCGACGTCCGGTGAGGGCCGAAAAGGGCGAGGATCTTCCCGACCCTGTCGACGGCCTGGATGTCCATCCGGCTCCCACCTCCACTGAGCACACTGTGAACATGATGTTCATATCATGTAAGCGCAGTGGCTCGCCACCAAGGGCAGGGCGCAGCATTCAGCCGGCCGGTTTGCGCGCGGCGAGGCGTTCCACGATGCCGAGTTTGAACCGTTCGTGGCGTTCGATCGTGAAGCCTTTGGCCCGCACGTCCCCGATCGGCCTCCGCCGGAAGTGCTCGCCGCCGACCGGAATACTCACCAGTTCGAGAAGCCGCTGGACGCCTCGCGCGTACCACGCCGTGCTCACGACGTGATCGGCGAGCAGGAGCAGTCCGCCGGGGCGCAGCACCCGCCACATCTCGCCGATCGCGGCCTTCTCGTCGGGGATCGCGCACAGCGCGAACGTGCTGACGACCGTGTCGAACGAGGCATCGGGAAACTCCAGCCGCTGCGCGTCGCCGGTGCGGGCGTCGATCGCCCGCCCGCGCCCGCGCGCGTGTTCCAGCATCGCCGGGCTCAGGTCGATTCCGGTGAGCGTGACCTCAGGCGGGTAGAGCGGCAGGTTCAGCCCGGTGCCGACGGCGACCTCAAGTACCTCGCCCTCGGCCTGCCCGCACACCCATTGCCTGGTGTCGCCGAAGAACTTGCGGTCGAGGAGGGTCATCTGCCGGTCGTAGGAGCCCGACTGTTTGTCCCAGTATCGGCGCAGGCCGTCCAGATCTTTTCCCGCCATGGGGCGAGAGTGTTCAGCAGGTTCCGGCCGGGCGCAATGCTCGGCGGTGTGCCGCTCAATCGAGTTTCAGCAAGGCGTACGCGCCCGCGAGCAACTCCTCCCGCAGCTCGTCTCCGGACGCGTCGGAGAAATGCGCGATCGGATCGGTTGCCGCCGCGAACGCTTGGAAGGCTCTGAGGCGCGCGCGCCAGTCCGGGTCGGGGCCCGCCAGTAGCCCGGTCGCCCTTTCCGCGATCGCGAGCGTCCTGGACACGAGGTCGGTGGCCTCGTTGGTGTACACGGACGCGTCCCTGAACAGCAATGCCATGACATCGCGGTGTTCGAGGATGACATCGACGCATCCCCGAAGCACCCGGCGCTGGACCTCCGTGGGATCGGAAGCGCGGGCCGCTTCCTCGACGGCTGCTTCGAGTTCGTTGACGGGGCCGCTGATCAGGCATTCGAGAATCTCCGCTTTGCTGCGGAAATGGTGGTACAGCGACGGTTTGGTGATGCCGACTCGCTCGGCGATCGCCCTCATCGAAGCGGCGCGATAGGTCTGCGCGCTGAACATCTCGCGCGCCGTGGCGAGAATCAGCCCGCGAGTGTCCCTTGTCTCCTGCCGAGTCAACTCCACCCTCCCTGGTTGAAGCCGGGGCCGTGCTACTGAGCGGGCCGCCGACAGCCTACTTGCCTTTCCGACCGGTTGGTAGGCGACCGGCGCCCTTGCCGTCCTACCGGTCGGTTGGTACGGTCCGACCGACCGGTAGGTAGGGTGCGATCAAAGAACGAACAGGAGCCGGCAATGACGGACATCGAGATCAAGGGCGACGTGCTGCAGCGGTTCGAGCCGGTGGCCGAGGCGATGCGGAAGAACTTCGCCAGTGGCAAGGAGGTGGGCGCCGGTGTCTGCGTCTACCACCGGGGCGAACGGGTCGCCGACCTCTGGGCGGGCGATGCCGATCCCGGTGCGAAACGCGCGTGGCAGCACGACACCATGGCCGCGCTGGCATCGACCACGAAGGCGATGGCCGCCGGTGCGGCGCTGCTTCTCGTGGAGCGCGGTGAACTGGATCTGGACGCGCCGGTGGCGCGGTACTGGCCCGGCTTCGCGGCGGCGGGCAAAGGCGAGGTCACCGTGCGCACGGTGCTCAGCCATCAGGCTGGCCTGGTCACCCTTGAGGATTGTCCTGTCTCACTGGAGTCCATGAAGGACGGAGGCAAGGCGATCATCGACGAACTCGCCGGCTCGCGTCCCGAGTGGGAACCGGGCAGCGCTCACGGCTATCACGGGCTCACCATCGGCCACTTGATCGGCGGGATCGTGAACGGAATCACCGGGCAGACGGTCGGGACGTTCTTCGCGTCCGAAATCGCGGGGCCTCGCGGCCTGGACTGTTACATCGGCATGCCCGAGGAATACCTTCCGCGCCTTGCCGCGATCATTCCGCCGACCGACGAGGAGGTCAGGGAGGGCTTCAAGATGCATGGGCTCGAACGGATGGGCGAGGCGATCAGCGATCCCGCCTCACTGTCCTATCGTGCGCTGTTCGGAAGTATCGACATGACCTTCGCCGCGGCCAACGATCCCAGGAACGTCCTTGTGGAAGCGCCGAGCAGCGACGGTGTCGCCACGGCTGCCTCGCTTGCGCGGTACTTCGCGATGCTCATCGGCGAGGTCGACGGTGTGCCACCGCTGATCGGCCGCGAGCTGATGGAACAGGCGCGCACCGTGCATTGCAAGGGGCAGGACCGGGTCCTGCTGCTTCCGACGGCATGGGGCCTGGGCTTCAGTCTGCCCTACGGGCCCTTGTTCGCGTCCCGGCCCCGGCTGGGGGAGGCATTCGGGCACGGGGGCGCGACCGGGTCGTTCGCCTTCGCCGACCCCGGGCTGGGGCTTGCCTTCGCCTACATTCCGAACCGCATGTCGGAATTGCTCGAAGGCGGTGACCTGCGGGTCGACAACCTCGTCGATGCCGCCTACGCGGCCGTCACCGGGGACTGAGCACGCGTGGGCAGAACCGAATCGATCACCGTCGAATGTGGAGTCGCCGTCCCGATGCGGGACGGCACCGTGTTGCGGGCCGATGTGTGGCATCCCGGCGGGCGGGGACCGCATCCCGCGATCCTCATCCGGACGCCGTACGGCCGGTCGCTGTTCGACGCCGACGCCCTGCGTCCCGAGCACTGCGTGCGTGGCGGCTACGTGTGCGTGGTGCAGGACGCTCGCGGCCGGGGTGACTCCGGAGGGGACTGGGTGCCCTTCCAGTGGGAGCGCGAAGGCGACGACACCTACGACAGTGTCGAATGGGTTGCGGGGCAACCATGGTGTGATGGCGCCGTCGGCATGTGCGGCGCCTCGTATCTGGGCATCGTGCAGTGGCTCGGTGCGGCAGCCCGGCCACCCCATCTCCGGGCCATAGCGCCCGGAATGACCACGAGCGGCGAGCTCGAACTGGCCGAGGCCGGGGGAGCGCTACGGCTCAATCAGCTCATCTACTGGCTGGCGCTGACGACCCTGGAATGGCTGGGTGTGCGCGAGGCCGGAGGGCACGACGTCGATCCGGCGATTCAGCGGCGGATGCTCGAACTGCTGGCCGACCCGTCGCCCGCGGCGCGGTGGCTGCCGCTGAAATCCTTACCGCGGTTCGACTTCCCTGAATCGCCCTTCCGCTTCGCCGAGCTGCTGACCGGCGCGCTCGCCCAGGTCGCGGCCTACGACTACGACAGCATCGAGGTGCCGACCCTCTCGCTCGCGGGCTGGTACGACATCTACTGCGCCGCGACCATCCGGAGCCATGAACGCGTGCGGGACGCCTCGGCCGCACGCGGTGCCGCGAACACGAATTCGCATCACCTGATGGTCGGCCCGTGGACGCACGACGGCCACCTGCCCGCGATCCAGGGGCAGTGCAACTTCGGTCCCCACGGCTACGCCAGTTTCGCCGACGTGCCGGGAACACACCTTGCCTTCTTCGATACCCACCTGAGGAACGCCGGCACAAAACAGCTTCCACCCGTGCGGTATTTCGTGATGGGGGCAGGCGAATGGCGGACCGCTCGGTGCTGGCCGCCTCCCGGCATCGGCACCACGACCTGGTATCTCGCAAGCGACGGCCACGCCAACGGCGCCGAGGGCGACGGCCGCCTCGAAGCCCTGCGACCGGCGGGCGGCGCCGAAGAGGACACCTACCGCCACGATCCCGGCGATCCGGTTCCCACTCACGGCGGAAACGTCGCGGGTATGGGAACGCTCGTCGGCGGCCCGCTGGATCAGACCCACATCGAGGCACGACCGGACGTCCTGTGCTACACGTCGGCGCCGCTGAACGAGCCCTTCGAGGTCATCGGCTCTGTCACGGCGAGGCTGTTCGTGGCCACCTCCGCACACGATGCCGATGTTGTCGTCAAGCTCGTCGACGTGGCGCCGCGCGGTCCGGCGCTGGTCGTGACCGAGGGAATCCTGCGCCTCCGGTACCGCGACTCCTTCCACGAGCCCGCCCCGGCAGAGCCCGGCACGTTCTACGAACTCGCGGTGAACCTGCGGCCGACCGCCTGGAGATTCCACACCGGACACCGCATTCGCCTTGCCATCGCGGGAAGTGACTTTCCGCAGTACGACCTCAATACCGGAACCGGAAACCCGCTCGGAGACGACGCCGAGGCGATCCCGTCCGTACAGCGCGTTCGCCACACGGCGAGTCAACCGTCCACATTGCTGCTGAGCGGCATGCCGGTCAACGCCACTTCGGCGAACGCCGGATCGCCCACGTGACGGTGCCGAGCGCGAGCACCACGCTGCCGGCGAGCACCGAGCTCGCCGGCAACGTGAAGGCCAGCACGAGGCATCCGGCGACCCCGATCACCGGCACGATCAGGGGCGGGCGGCCTTCGGCGCGCGTCAGAGTCAATGCCGAGGCGTTGGCGACGGCGTAGTAGACGAGCACGGCGAAGGAGGAAAAGCCGATCGCGCCAAGTACGTCGGTGAAAGCGACCAGTACCGCGACCACGACACCGACGGCGATCTCGGCGTGATGCGGTACTTGGAACCGGGGATGGACGGCGCCGAGCGTTCTGGGCAGATGCCCGTCGCGCGCCATGGCGAAGATGGTGCGCGAGACCCCCAGCACGAGCGCGAGAAGTGCACCGAGCGCGGCGATCGCGGCACCCGCCCGCACGGCCGGTGTCAGCCACGACCACGAACTGGCGGCGACCGCGCTCGCGAGTGGATCGGTGGCGGCGGCAAGCCCGCCCGGGCCGAGCGCGAGCAGTGCGGCCACCGCGACGAGGGTGTAGACGACGAGCGTGATCACGAGGGCAACGAGGATGGCCCGAGGAATCGTGCGCCGGGGTTCGCGGACCTCCTCGCCCAGAGTGGCGATCCGGGCGTAGCCGGCGAAGGCGAAGAACAGCAGGCCCGCCGATTGCAGTATTCCGCCCGGATCCGCGCCGGGAAACGGGAGTAGCCGCCCGACGCTCGCGGTGCCTCCGGTGAGCGAGCCGAACACGGCAAGCCCGAGCACGAGCAGCGTGATCATCACGATGACCGTGGTCAGTAGTACGGATTTCCGCACGCCCCGATAGTTCAGCGCGGTCAGTGCGAGTACCGCGCCCGCCGCGAGCGCGGCTCGCGCCGGCCGGTCGGCGTGCGGCAGGGTGTAGGCGGCGACGGTGAGGGCCATGGCCGCGCACGAGGCGGTCTTGCCGACCACGAACCCCCAGCCGGCCAGATAACCCCAGAACGGGCCCAGTCGTTCCGTGCCGTAGACATAGGTTCCGCCCGACCTCGGGTACAGCGCGGCCAGCCTGGCCGAGGACATGGCGTTGCAGTAGGCCACGAGCGCCGCGATCGCCAGCCCGATCAGCAATCCCGCACCGGCGGCGCGAGCGGCGGGCGCGAACGCGGCGAAGACCCCGGCTCCGAGCATGGAACCCAGCCCGATGACGACCGCGTCGCCGGTACCGAGCCGCCTGCTCAGCCTGCCGGGATCCCGCCCCGTCGTCACCGGATCACTCGCCTCACGTGCGCTGTCCTTTTCGGATCGAGGAAGTTCGGCTCGGGGCGATGATTCGCTTGCCGCGCCGGGCCAGCATTTCCATCAAGCAGCGCTTCTCGGTCTCGGACCCCGGAGTGTCGTTGGCATCCATGCCGACCAGCCAGGTCAGCCCGTGACGCCTGCCCGGCGGCAGCCTGTCGTCCTCGCCGATCAGGGCCACCGCGAACAACCGTTCGGCACCCGCTTGTTCCTGGGCCCAGCCGATGACCTCCAGCACGTCGGCGCCGGTGACATCGAAAGTCTCGGCCGACCACGAGCTCTCCGCGGTGTCACCGCCTTCGAAGAAGTACACCCGGAATCGCGGGTCGTGCTCTTCCCAGTTGCTGTCCCGTTCGTCGACGCGTTCGATGCGCACCCGTGGAAGGCTAGCAAAACGGGGCCAGCGAGCCGCCGGTTCACGATGGCGCGGAGCTAGGCCTCCAGCTCACCCGCCACCTGGATGTTCGCCTTGCCGCCAGTCCAGACCTGTCCGTCGTCATCGATGTGGACGTGGACGCGGCCGTTGCGGCCGAGGCACGTTCCCTGGGCCGCGATGTAGGGCTGGTCCGCGACGCCGCTCGCGAAGAGCCACTGCCCGATCGAGGCGTTGAGACTGCCGGTGACGGGGTCTTCGACGATGGTCCCCACCTGGTCGCTGAAGAACGCGCGGACCTCGAACGCCGTTTCCGCGCCTTGCGGGTGCGGACCCACGACGCCGATGTCGAGGTGGTCCGGCCAGCGTGGCTCGGGTGTCAGCGACAGCACCGCCTCGGCCGACGCCAGCCGGATGCCGAGCCATCCCGGGCCGTTGTCGATCCACGACGCGTCGACGACGTCGTTCTCGCCGATGCCGAGGAATCGCGTGGCTTCGCTCAGTTCCCCGGCGGTCGGCCTGCCGGATCTGAGCAGTGGCGGGGCCGCGAAGGACAGCAACTCCCCTTCGCGTCGCACGCGGACGAGACCCGCTCCGCATTCCTGGACGAATTCGGTGCGTTCCGGTGCCGCGCCGGCCGTGGCGAGCCAGACGCGCGCGGTGCCGAGTGTGGGGTGTCCCGCGAACGGCATTTCCCTGTCCAGCGTGAAAATCCGGACCCGGTAGTCGGTCTCCGGCCGCGTGGGCGGCAGCAGGAACGTGGTTTCGGAGAAGCCGAACCACTGCGTCAATCGTTGCATCCGCGCGGTTTCCATGTTCCCGGCGCCGGTGACGACGGCGAGCGGATTTCCGGTCAGCGACGTCGAAGGGAAAACGTCGACGAGGTGGACGGTGAGCGGCACGGCGGTCCTTTCGTCGGAACGGAAACTGGCGGGAACGGTCAGCAGCCCGGCGCGCCGGGACTCGCGCGCCGGAGAAGAACAGTCCCACGATCGGCAACGGAATTTCCGGGCACACACCGGTGCTGGGCCCGTCTGTCCACAGTGTCCTGATCAGATCCCCGTGGGTCGTCATCACCGGCGAATGAGGCCGAGTTCGGTCGCCGCGGCGACCGCGGCGGTGCGCGAGTCGACACCGAGTTTGGTGTAACTACGGGCGAGGTGGGATTTCACGGTTCCCTCGGTGAGCTGGAGCCGCCCCGCGATGGCCCGGTTGGAAAGGCCACCCGCGACCAGGGTGAGGACCTCGACCTCGCGCCGGGTGAGCGCGGTGTCGGGCGTGCGCATCCGGTTCATGAGCCGGTCGGCGACGCTCGGCGCCAGCGCGGTGCCTCCCGCCGCCGCGGTGCGCACGGCCGAGGCCAGTTCCTCCGGAGGGGCGTCCTTGAGCAGATAGCCGGTCGCTCCGGCCTCGATGGCGGGCAGGGTGTCGGCGTCGGTGTCGTAGGTCGTGACGATCAGGACCCTCGGCGCGCCAGGACGCGCGGTGATCGCCGCGGTGGCTTCGGCGCCGGTCATCCCGGTGCCGAACTGGAGGTCCATGAGCACCACGTCGATGCCTCCCTCGGCGGCGCGGGCCACGGCCTCCTCGGCCGTCGCCGCCTCGGCGACCACGGCGAGGCCTGGTTCGGTTTCCAGCACGGCGCGAAGCCCGGCGCGCACGATGGGATGGTCGTCGGCGAGGAGCAGCCGGATGGGGGCGCCGGTCATCGCGTTGCCTCGGGCAGGGTGCTCGCGG
The DNA here is from genome assembly GCA_040635515.1 of Saccharomonospora sp. NPDC006951. Classification (GTDB taxonomy): domain Bacteria; phylum Actinomycetota; class Actinomycetes; order Mycobacteriales; family Pseudonocardiaceae; genus Prauserella_A. Next base: position 686,909 of record JBEYHY010000002.1, read on the forward strand.
GGAGCGGCAGGTGGGCGGCGAGCGCGGTGCCGCGGCCGGGAGCCGACTCGACGGTGAGGGTGCCGCCCAGCGCCGTGGTTCGGGCGCGCATGGCCGCGAGGCCGAAACCTCGGAAGCCACCGCTGTGCGGGTCGGGCTCCGGCAGTCCGCCGGGGTCGAAGCCGGCGCCGTCGTCGACGACGTCGAGCGCGACGTGGTCGCCGAGATGGCTCAGCGTGATCTCGACGCTGGTCGCGCCGGCGTGCTGGACGGTGTTGGCGAGCGCGGCCTGTGCGATACGCAACAGCGCGACCTCGTGCGCGGTGGGCAGCGGTACCGGATCGCCGGTGCCGCTGAAGCGCGCGGTGATCCGGTGCCGCGTGCTGGTGGTGGCGCACAGCCGCTCCAGCGCGCCGGCCAGTGTGGTGTCGTCGAGCGCGGGCGGGGTGAGGGCCGCGACGAAGCGGCGAGCCTCGGCGAGGTTGTCAACGGCGGCATGCCGGGCCTGATCCACGTAGCCCGCCGCCTTCGCCGGAGTGTCCGGAAGAGACCGTTCCGCGGCGCGCAGCAGCAGCTGAATACTGGAAAGCCCCTGGGCGAGGGTGTCGTGGATCTCGCTGGCGAGGCGCTCCCTTTCGGCGAGTACTCCCGCCGTGTGCTGCGCCTCGGCGAGGTCGGCCCTGGTGACGGTGAGTTCGTCGATCAGGCGCCTGCGTTGCTCGCTCTCCCGGTACAGCGCTTGATATCCCCGCACGACGGCGACCGCGACGGCCGCCCCGAGGGCGGGCCCGATGGCGATGGCCGGGCTGAAGGAACCCTGGTGAGTGGAGAAGGCGGTGATCGCGGCCAGCGCCGTCGCCGTCACGGCGGCCGGTCCCGCCTTGCGCGGCAGCAGGTGCAGCTGCAGGAAGTAGAGCGGGAAGGCGACCCAGATCCCGTCAGGAGTCAGGACGATGAGGGCCAGCCACACGACGCTCACCGTGCCGAGCCACGTCGCCGCGGCCCACGGGGAAGCGCGGACGCGGGGCAGGAGCGGCCCTGCCGCGTAGACCGCGCCACACAGCACGGCCACCGCGATGATCGCCCCGGCAAGAGGCGGGCTTCCTGCGACGCCCCGCACCACCACCAGCACGAGCAGGCCGGTGAACAGCAGATGCAGGCACCAGGTCAGTACCCGGCTGGTCGGTGTCAGGGCAGGAGCGGCGTTCACAGTATGTCCAGGTTACGGAGCCGCGCCGGGAGTTCACCTCTATCGAAAGGTGGAACCGGAGTGCCGCCTTCCCGCTCGCGAAGTGCCATCGCCGGTGCGATGCCCCGGCAGGGCGCTTGCGCTCATCGTGGAGGAGTACCAGTCGCACCCGAGAGAGCAGGCGGAAGTCGTGTTCGTCGCATGGAGAGACCTGAGGTTCGCCACCGGGCGCTTCGCCCTGATGGGAGCCGTCGTCGTATTGATCACCCTGCTGGTCGGGCTGCTGTCGGGGCTGACCGAGGGGCTCGGTCAGCAGAACGTCTCCGCGATCACCGCGCTGCCCGCCGACCGGATCGCCTTCGGCGCGCCAGGGGAGGGGCAGGACCTCGCGTATGCCGGGTCCACCGTCACCGAGGATCAGTGGCGGCAATGGGCGGCGGCTCCCGGCGTCGATGCCGCCGAACCGCTGGGCATCACCACCCTCAATGCCACGGCGGGCGACCGGAGCTCCGGTGTTTCCGCCTTCGGGGTACGGCCCGGCTCGGCGCTGGCGCCGGAGGGCGCCACGCTGACCGGGAACTCGGCTGTGCTCTCCGGCGCGGCGGCGGAGAAACTGGGAGTCGGGCCCGGTGGCACGATCACACTGGCCGGGCGGGAACTGGCCGTGACCTCGGTCGCGGGCGACGCCTTCTTCAGCCACACCCCCGTCATCTGGATCGGCCTCGGCGCCTGGCAGCACACCGCACCCGCGGGGGATGACAGCGGCGACACCGCGACCGTGATCGCCCTGACCACGTCCGGTTCCTCCGCCGGGGAGGGCATCGCGGCAACCGACAAGGCCGCGGGCACGGTGACGGTTTCCACGGAGGACTCGCTGGCCGCGATCGGTTCCTACACCGCCGAAAACGGTTCCCTGCAACTGATGCGTGGGTTCCTGTTCGTTATCTCGGCGCTGGTCGTCGGTGCGTTCTTCACCGTCTGGACCATTCAGCGCAGCGGCGACATCGCCGTTCTCAAGGCTTTGGGCGCCGGTACGGCCGGGCTGCTCAAGGACGCTCTCGGCCAGGCCGTCGTGCTGCTCACCGGCGGAACCCTCGTCGGAACCGGGCTCGCGGCCGGGCTCGGCGCCGCGATCTCCGGCTCGGCCGTCCCCTTCGTGCTGGATCCCTTCACTGTTCTCGCGCCTGCCGCCGTGCTGATCCTGCTCGGTGTTCTGGGCGCCGCGGTGGCCGTCCGCCGCATCACCTCCGTCGACCCGCTGACCGCATTGGGGAGCCTCCGATGAGCCTGAACCTGTCCGGCATCACCCTCACCTATCCCGACGGCGACTCCCGTCTCACCGCGCTCGACCAGGTCACCCTGGACGTCCCGCGCGGGAGCCTCACCGCGGTCGCCGGTCCTTCCGGCTCAGGGAAGTCCAGCCTGCTCGCCGTCGCCGCGACGCTCATCACCCCGGATTCCGGGACCGTCACGATCGACGGCACGGACACCACGGGCATGTCCCGCCGTGAACTCACCGACCTGCGCCGCCACAAGATCGGCATCGTGTTCCAGCAGCCCAACCTGCTGTCCTCGCTCACCGCCGCCGAACAGCTCCAGGTCATGGCACAGATCGACGGCCGCTCTCCGGCCAAGGCGCGCGGCAAGGCACTGGACCTGCTCGACGCCGTCGGCCTCGCGAGCCTGGCGGGGCGCCGCCCTCACCAGCTTTCCGGCGGCCAGCGCCAGCGTGTCAACATCGCGAGAGCCCTGATGAACGACCCCACCGTCCTGCTTGTCGACGAGCCGACCAGTGCACTGGACCACGACAGGGGAGCCGCGGTCATCGATCTGATCACCAGGCTCACCCACCTGCAGGCCACGGCGACGGTGCTGGTCACCCACGACCGCACTCAGCTCACCGCGGTCGATCAGCTCGCCGAGGTCGCCGACGGGCGGCTCACCGAATCTCGCCGACTCCAGCCCAGCCGACCCGTTTGATGGTCTCCAGTTCGGGTGTCAGTTCGACGTCGCCCCACTCCGGCAGGTGCACCAGGCCCGGCGGGATCATCCGCAGCCCTTCGAACCAGGTCTCGATCTCTGACCGGTCGCGCACGAACACCGGATTCGGGGTGTCGTCGTAGGCCGCCCACAGCCTGCGCAGGGTCGCGGCCTGTTCCGGTTCCTCGTCGTCGACGGAACTCAGATAGCTGATGGCGTGCCAGCTTCCCGGCGCCATCCGCTCACGGTAGCGGCGCAGCAGCGCGGGAATGTCGGTTTCGTCGCCGATGAAATGGAGCACGGCGACCATCAGTACGCACACCGGTTCGTCCCAGTCGATCAACCGCCGGGTTTCCGGGTGCGTGAACAGCAGGTCCGGTTCCCGGATGTCGACCTGAGCGCCGCCGCACCAGTCATCCACCCCGTCGGCGAGCAGCTTGTCCTCGATATGTGCGCGGGCAACCGCTTCGTAGTCGACGTAGAGCACCCGGCCCTGGTCGGCGCCTGCCGCCAGTACGCGGTCGTGAACGGCGCCCGCGGTGGGAAGTCCCGAACCGAGGTCGACGAACTGGCGGATCCCCGCGGCGAGTGCGGCGTCGACGGCGCGCCACAGCCACCGCCTGTTCATGACCGCCCCGGCCCTCGTCAGCGGAAATGTCTTGAGAAGTTGTTCACCGAACTCGATGTCGACGGGATCGGCGGCGTTCCCGCCGACCAGCCAGTCGTAGACGCGGGCGGCGTTCGGCCTGCGCGAGTCGATTCCACGTGGGGCATCCGGTGCTTCTCCGTCGACAGCCATCGTCACTCAGCCCTCCGCATCGTGTTCGCCGAGTGTAGGGCGTCGTGGGACGCGTGGCGAGAAGCCGAGCACGGAGTCCACATGGGACAGACGAGGTCAGGGCGGCACCGGGCAGCTCGGTATTACTATACCGGCCTATGTTAGGGTTCCGGTATAGTAATACCGAAACTGTGGAGCGTGAGGTATCCGTGATCGAACTGAAGAGCCCGGCCGAGATCCAGCGCATGGCCGTCGCGGGGCGTTTCGTCGGCGAGGTGCTCACCGAGATCGGCCGGATCGCCGATGTGGGCGTCAATCTCCTCGACCTTGAACGGCACGCCCGCGGCATGATCAAACGACGCGGGGCGCTGTCGTGCTACTGGGATTACGCGCCGTCCTTCGGCAGGGGCCCCTTCCGCAACGTCATCTGCCTTTCGGTCAACGACGCCGTCCTGCACGGTCTGCCCCACGACTACACGCTGCGCGACGGCGACGTGCTCAGCGCCGATCTCGCGGTGACCATCGACGGCTGGTCCGCCGATTCGGCGCGCACGATCATCGTCGGCACCCCGGCCGAGGAAGACCTGCGGATCATCAGGGCCACCGAGGAGGCACTGGAGGCGGCCATCGGCGCCGCGCGCCCCGGCAATCGCCTCGGAGACATCTCGGCGGCGATCTGGGCCGTCGCCCGCGATTACGGCTATCCGGTCAACACCGAGTTCGGCGGCCACGGCATCGGCCGCACCATGCACGAGGATCTTCACATTCCCAACAAGGGCAAGGCCGGCAGGGGTCTCAAGCTCCGGCCCGGCCTGACCCTCGCGCTGGAACCGTGGTTCGCGCGCACCACCGACCGGATCGTCTTCGACCCCGACGGCTGGACCATCCGCTCCGCCGACGGCTCGCGCACCGCGCATTCCGAGCACACGGTCGCCGTCACCGAGGACGGCCCGCTCGTGCTCACCCAGCGCTGAACGAAGCGCTCCGCAGAGCGGAGTCCCTATTTCCCATGTTTGTCCACTATGGATTTTCGGTGGGCCACGCCCAGCGGGGATTGCCCGTCGCGGCGGCGGTGACGTTCCACAGTCGTTCGCGATGCGCGGGATCGCGCGCGAAGCGCGGCAACGGCACGATCCGCACCTTCTCGTCGAGGTAGACATCGCCTGCTCTCGCGTGCAGGGGAGGCCGGGTGGCCAGGTTCCGGTAGATTGCCGCGATCGCCTCCGGCTGCGCGGCGAGGCGGTTCTTGGGCGCATAGAGGACCCTGAGAACGGCCGGTTGCCGCGCGAGCCGGTCGGGATCCAGCCTGACGGCGGGAACACGCAGGCAGGACACGTCGACGGCGTCGCCGGCCCGTTCGGCGAGGCTCACCGCGGTCATCACCTGTGCGAGCTTGGCGTGATAATAGGCGGCGGTCGGGGTGAACCAGTCCGCTTCATCGAGGGCGTCGAAGCGGATCGCGATGCGCGGCATCGTGACAAGTCCCTTGCTCGCGACGAAGAGAACCCGTGGAGTTTCCCCGGCGGCGAGGGCGGAGCTCACACGTGCCGTGAGCTCCGACGGACCGAGATGATTGGTGGCCCAGAAGAGTTCGTGCCCGTCGGGAGTCATCCTGGCCGTGCGCACGGACTGGTCGAACACGGCGGCATTGTTGATGAGGGCATCGAGCGCCCCGCCCGCGACGATCGATTGCGCGGCGGTACGAATACTCGCGGATGAGGCCAGATCGAGAGTGATCGTCTCGATTCGTGACCGATCTTCGCGGGGCAGGGAAGCGAACGCCGCCCCAGCGCGCTCGGGGTCGCGGCACAGCGCGAGTACCTGGTGTCCCTCGGCAGCCAGCAGTGTCGCCGCCCGCAGCCCGATACCCGCGTTGGCGCCCGTGATCGCGATGCGCATGTCACCTCGTTCGCTTTGTTCGGAACAGTCCGAACGGAATGTACACTCCTCGCATGGATGCGCGCGAACGTCTGGTGGCCGACATCGGTCAGCACTACGAGCGTCTCGGTCTCAGCGCGACGGCGGCACGCGTGCTCGGAGTGCTCATGCTGGAGCCGAATGGGCGCGCGGACGCGCCCGCTCTCGTGAAAAGGCTCGGCGTGGCCAAGAGTTCCTTGAGTGTCGCTCTGGGGACGCTTGAGCGTTACGGCCTCGTGCTGCGTTTCCGGGGGCCTGGCGAACGGCGGGAGAGCTACCAGCTCGCCGACGACGCGTTCGAGGCCGCGTTTCTCGGCAAGCTGCCAGCGCTTGAATCCTTTCTGGCGCTTGCCGACCGAGGACTCGCTCTCGTCCAGCCTGGCTCGCCCGCCGCGTACCGAGTCGAGCGGATGCGCGCTTTCTACGCCTTTATGCTGCGGGAGTTTCCGGCCCTGATGCGCCGATGGCACGACGAAGCTCCGCCCGCCGGCCCGGATGGGGAAGCCCGCCTTGAAAGCTGATCGCCGGACGTGGTCCGGTTTTTCTGGGGCCGCCGGGACGTGCGCGGCCGCGGGCGGCGTTTCGGATGGAAGTCGTCGTCGAGGCACTGGTCTCGTCCCAGTACGTATTTCCTCGCCCGCGCCGGGCGCGGGTACACCGAGCGGTATGCCAACGCCGACAAGCTCGACGGGCTTCGCAAGCGAGGTATACCCTTCAGTGGCTGAGCGGGCGGCGAGACGAGGGTCCACATTGGAGCTTTGGCGAGTCGTTGCTAGTCTTCGCGGGTCGGCTCGCCGTGGGGTGCCGGTTCGCGTGACCCGGCCGTTCGTGGCTTGAAACCCTTGTTACTATCCTTCGTAGTTTTTGTTGTCTCGACTGCCGTCCCCCGTCTGCGGTGCCGCATCGAGGAAGCCGCCGGAGGTGTGTTGGCGATGTCGGCCATTCCCCAGTGGGTGTTGTATCTGCCCGTCATGGCCGTGTGGATCACGCTCGTGGGAGCGCTGATCAACAGGGAAGGACCGTGGGTCGTCGTTCCGCTCGTGCTGGCCGCGGGTACGGCCGTCGGCGCGCTCGCGACCAACCTGGCATGGTTGCTGGTTCCGGTGGTCGTGTTGTGGCTGGCCGGGTTGCTGACGATGGTCAGGCTTCACCGGGGCGAGCCGAGCTGAGGTCAGCGGCGGCGAAACTGTTTTCCGCGCAGAGCACGAGCCGAGGCCTCTTCCCCGCTGACCGCGGGGGAGTGGTGGCAGGCCCTGCCATGCTGCTCGCGCGCGGTCCATCCCTTGCGGTGCGGATTGTCCAGTACCGTCATCACGGTCGTACAGGCCAGCGGCTTGCCCGTGTCGAGTTGTTCGAGCACATCGGCGACCTTGACTGGCTCGCCCACATCCCAGAGCACGTTCATCACCGCGCATGGCCACCTCCCCTCCGGCGGGCATCGTAGGCACCGCATCGCTTGTGGAACGCGGTCAGCTCCGGTTCTCCTCGCGGGCCCTGTTGTCCGGCAGTGTGCCGAAACCCGGCACCAGCCTGCCGACCGAGGTGGCATAGGCCACGTAGGCGTCGCGGTGGGTGCGCAGCAGGTAGGGTTCCTCGACCGCGCGAACCTGGATCTCGATCGCGGCGATCAGTGAGCCCGCGCCGAAAACGGACACCGGGTTCGGCGTCAGCAGCGCCATGCCCGCGAAGGCGATGATCATCCCGGTGAAGACCGGGTTGCGGACGAGTGCGAACAGCCCTGTCGTCACCAGTTTCGTGCGTTCCTCTTGGTCGACGCCGACTCGCCACGACGTTCCCATGACGTGCTGGGAGACGATGGTGATCGCGATTCCGGCGACCGTGAGTGCCGCGCCCGCCGCCCGGAACGCGCTGTTGTCGGCCGCGGTGAACGGCGCGAGCGTGCCGGTGAGCTGAAGGGCCGGCGCGGCCAGGGCCGCGAGGATGGCGGCCCTGAACAGGATCCCCGCGCTCCACTCCGCGGTCCACGCTTTGCCGCCGAGGCGGTTGAATCCCCAGGATCCGGTGCTCCTGCGGTGGATCACGGCGCGCAGCCCGAAGGCCAGCGCGAGAAACGATACGGCGACGACGAGCGTCAGCCCGCCCCAGAACTCGGCCACTTTTCCTCCAATAGATGTATGTATTGCAATCTATGCATATGTTGGCCGGGATCGTCAAGCGGGATCGAGGAGGCGCCGCGACTCTCCGGAGTCGCGGGGGTCCGGAGAGTCGCGGCGAGGATGGGCGGGGCCGGTGCGCTCGCGAGAGCTCAGCCCGCGATGCGGCGTGCTCCGATGAGGTGGCCGTCGCCTTTCATCGAGCGCACGTCGACGACCTGGCCCTGACGAGCTGTCCACTATGGAAGTTAGTACTAAGGATGATAATAGATTCGGCATGGGATTCCCGGCGCCGCCGCCCTGCGCGAGGATGTGGTCGTGACAGGTATCGAACGTCCCACCACCCTCGCGGAGCTGCCGGAGGGCGTGGTCGAGTATCGGCACGAGCAACGTGACGGAGCCACGGTCCTGATCTTCCACGGCGGGCACATGCGGGCAGGGATCCCTCTCGGCGAAGACGTTTTCGCCGAAGCGGGGTATTCGGTGCTCGTGCCGTCGAGGCCGGGCTACGGCCGTACTCCACTGCGAACCGGTACCTCTCCGGCGGAGTTCGCCGACGTGACTCGCTCGTTGTGTGAACGGCTCGGCATCGCCCGCGTCGCCGCCGTTGTCGGCATCTCCGCGGGAGGGCGCACCGCGATGGCCATGGCCGCGAGGCACCCCGGCCTGGTGGAACGCGTCGTTCTGCAGAGCGCCGTGGGGCCGCTCCCGTGGCCGTCTCGCGCGATCCGCATCGCAGGCGGGGTCGTCTTCGCGCCAGGACGGGAGCGGCTGACCTGGAGCCTGGTGCGCGGGATTCTCCGTCGTGCGCCGGAAACCGGTCTGCGGTTACTGCTAGGTGATTTGTCCACTCTGCCTGCTCGGACGGTGATCTCGGCGCTGAGGGAAGATCATCGTGAGCCGCTGATCGGGTTGTTCACCAGCATGCGGTCGGGCCACGGCTTTCTCAACGATCTCACCGGCCAGCCCGCGGCCGAGGGGGAGGTCACTCAGCCCGCGCTGATCATCGCCAGTCGTCATGACGGGTCCGTCGGTTTCGCCCACGCGGAGGCGATCGCGGACGCCGTACCGCATGGGCGGCTTGTCGAAAGCGCGGCGCCCGGCCACCTGATCTGGTTCGCCGACGACTGGCCCGCGATCAGCGAGACCATTCGTGGTTTCCTCGCCACGTGAGCGTGTCCGCAACGGCCCCCGGTGCGGGGCGCGGCGATCGTGGTTATGCTGCGCTGTCCGCCGGCAGTTGACGTAACCGCTGCCTGGCGGCAGGGGGCAGGTATTCGGGGGCACGAGGCGGCCGGCTTCGTGGCTGGTGGAGGCAGTGGCGTTGGGAAGTGCGATCTCGTCGGCGCGCAGACCGGCGGTCACCGTGGTGCTCGGTTTCGCCGTCGTGGTCGTGATCGGCACGGTGCTGCTGACGTTGCCGATGGCCAGTGCCGATGGCGAGCCGACCGATGTCGTGCGGGCGCTGTTCACCGCGACGTCGGCTGTGTGCATCACCGGGCTGTCCGTCGTGGATACCGCGCAGCATTGGTCGCTCTTCGGCGAAGTCGTGCTCCTCGCCTTGGTTCAGGCGGGCGGGCTTGGCATCATGACGCTTGCCTCGTTGCTGGGGTTGCTGGTGTCGCGCAGACTCGGCCTGCGGATGCGACTGTCGGCGCAGCGGGAAACCAAGAGCGCCGGGCTCGGCGACGTGCGCACCGTCGTGCTCGGCGTGCTGGTACTCAGCCTGAGTTTCGAGTTCGTCGTCGCCACCATTCTGGTCACCCGGCTTTCGACCGGGTACGACTACTCGTTCGGCGAAGCGGTGCACTCGGGCGTGTTCCACGCGGTGTCTTCCTTCAACAACGCCGGATTCGCACTGTTCGACGACGGGCTCACGGGTTTCGTGGCCGATCCGTGGATCTGCCTCACTATCGCGTTCTCCGTCATCGCGGGTGGCCTCGGGTTTCCGGTGTTCCTTGAGCTCGGCAGGCGACTGCGCGGCAAGCGGGGATGGTCCGTCCACACCAAACTCACCGTGGGCACGACACTCTTGCTGCTGGTGATCGGGTTCGGGTTCATCACGATCAGCGAGTGGAGCAACGAGGACACCCTCGGCGCGCACGCGTCGCCGACGAAGCTGCTCGCCGGTTTCTTCACCGCCGTCATGCCGCGCTCGGGCGGGCTCCACGCGCTCGACATCGACGCGATGAACTCGGAAAGTCTCCTCGTCCAATGTGCACTCATGCTGATCGGTGGCGGGAGCGCGAGCACGGCAGGCGGCATCAAGGTCACCACCTTCGCGATTCTGGCTTTCGTCATATTGGCCGAGATCCGGGGCGAGCCGAGTGTGCACGTCATGGGCCGCAAGCTCGCGGCGAGCACACAGCGGCAGGCGCTGACGATCGCGCTGCTCACGGTTGCCCTTGTCATCGGTGCCACCGTGGCGTTGCTGAGCATGACCGATTTCGCGCTGGAAGCCGTGATGTTCGAGTCGATTTCGGCGGTGGCGACGGTCGGCCTTTCCACGGGTATCACCCCCGATCTGCCTCCCGCCGCGCACGTCCTGATGTCGGTGCTGATGTTCATCGGCAGGCTCGGCCCGATCACCCTCGCCTCGGCACTCGCCCTTCGCGACCGGCCCCGCCGGTTCGAATTGGCCGAGGTCAGGCCGATCGTCGGCTGAGGCGGGTGCGCCGGGGCCACCCCGGGCTTGACGCCCGTGCGGAAGGGGGTAGCTTGAGGCTAGGTGTGCCGGGAAGTCTGGTCGGCGAATAGTGGTCGGCGTTGGAAAGGAAGCTTCCCCGTGTTGATGTCGTCGGTCTCCGTGACTCGCCGTCGAGACGCCGTGACGTCTCCTCCTCAGTGGCGTGGCGCTCGATCCATGGCGCCGCCAGGCGCTCCGGTTTTCGCCTGCCCCTAAGCCGCGTCCTGGTGCTTGCCTTTCGCCTGGCCCCGGCGGCTCTCGTTTCCACGATCGCGCGCTGAACCGCGCGCCTTGTGCCGCACCGCGAATCAACGGAAACCTCAGAACACTGTGGACCGTTGGCGCGTTCCGCTCATCTCTACTCATCGACGGGTCAGCGACCCGTCTCCGACCGAAAGTGATCCATGCCATGGGTACCGTGGGCGCCGTTGCCGGCACCGCCGTCGGCCCGATGACCATCGTCGCGATCGACCAGCACGAAGCCACTCCGCTGGTGCGGGACCAGCCCGCGCGGTCGTTTCTTCCCGCGACGGCCAGAACGCTGGCGGCGCTGGCCCGGTTCCGGTCGATTCGCCGCCTGCTGTTCGCCGCCACGGAAAGAAAACTTCCCGGGTTGTGGGCAAGTATCCTGTGCCGCAAGCGTTATCTCGACGACGACATCGTGGATGCGCTCGAATCCGGATGTACCAACGTGGTCGTCCTCGGAGCCGGACTCGACGACCGCGTATGCCGGATGCCCGCGCTGGCAAGCGCTTCCGTATTCGAGGTCGACCTGCTGTGCAACATCACCACCAAGTACCGGCGGTTGCACGCGCTCTGCGGTGACGTCCCCGGCAACCTCACCCTGGTTCCGATCAACCTCGCGACCGAGGACCTCCCCAGGGTGCTCGCCCGGCACGGCTACGATGCCGCACAGCCCACCTATTTCCTGTGCGAAGCCCTCACGCAATACCTGAGCGCCGAGGACATTCACCGCACTCTCGACGCGCTTGCCGCCGCGCCCGCCGGAAGCAGACTCGGCTTCACCTACATTCTCGACGAGTTCGTCACCGGCGAGGTGCTGCACGGAGGTCATCGTGCTCACCGCGAGTACGTGGCAACGGGCAAACTCTGGCGATCCGGCATGAACCCACGGCAGGTGCGGCGGCTGCTCCAGGAACGCGGCTGGCAGGTCAGAGAGGATGTCGGTGCCGAGCAGTACACCGAGCGCTACCTCGAACCGCTCAACCGGGACCTGTGTGCCACGCCCGTCGAACGCGTGGTGACGGCGGCGAAAACCGGCTGACACCGCGAATTCCGGACTTCGCTCCTTCGTTGTCAGTCTCCGGTCGCGGTCAGGAAGTCGCGCACGAGCCGGACGACGTCGCGCGGGTGGTCCTGGGGCACGAAGTGGCCCGCTCCCTTGACCACCGCCAGCCTGGCGTCCCTGACCCGGTTCGCGGCTTCGCGCACCAGCTCTACCGGGACGGCGTCGTCGTCCTCGCCGTGGATGAACAACGTCGGACAGGACACTTCGGACAGTCGGGGCAGGTGGTTGGTCCGCATCCGCCGTGGCCCCACCTCGAACCGGTTCCAGTCGCTGAACAGGTGACCGCCGTTGCGCCTCTTCGACTCGTATTCCGCGACATAGGCGCCCGCGAGCCGGTCGACGTCGGCTTCGGTGACCTCGTCGGCGAAGGGGATCTTCGTGCGGGCGAAGCGCTCCAGTTGCTTCGCCGACTGCATGCGGGTGAGTGCCCACGAAACAGGCGTGCGCAAGGAAAGGTAGGCGAGTTCGTGAGCCTTGACGCGGTCCTGCAGTCCGCCGCACGAGGTCAGGACGAGCCGCTCGACCCTGTCCGGCTCGCGCAAGGCGACTCCCAGGCTGACCGTGGCTCCGAGCGAAAGGCCGACGAAGGTGGCCGAGGACAGTTCCCAATGATCCATCAGGCGCAGCAGGAGCTCCTCCAGCGCGCGCTGGTCGGCGCGGGCTCGCCACGGCCAGCTTCCGCCGTGCTTGGGCAGATCGGGGCAGAAGACACGGTGGTCGGTGGCGAGATCCTCGGCGACCTTTCGCCAGGTGATGGAGCCGTTGTCGAGGCTGGCGCCATGCAGCAGGATGACCGCGGGTCCATTGTCTCCCGCGATCCGGTAGGCCAGCCGTCCCTCCGCGAGGTCCACTCCGCCGTGCGCGACAGCGCGGCCGGAAGGAACGTCGTGGTCTTTCGTCACGGGGTTTCCTCCATTCTCGTGAGCTGGTCGTCGAGTCGCGCGAGCAGCGTGAGCTGGGCTTGCCGCGCGGCGGCCGGATCGGCGGGCCGGTCGGCGGCGAGGCCGCGGCCGACCAGGTCGGCGAAGAGGCCAACGGTCGTTGACAATTGCTCGGCGGTGCCGGGTTCGAGCGAACCGGGTGCGTGGACGAGCCCGACGGTGAAGGTGCTGAGCATGCGCACGATGTCCTCGGCGGGGATCGTGGCGTCGAGGACGCCCGCCCGTTGCAGTTCCGTGGCGTAGTCGGTGAGCCACTGGAACCGTTGCGGGTACCGGTCGTCGGTCACGGCGCGCACGTGGTCACCCAGCACGGAATCATCGCCGAGGTAGAGGGCGCTCATCACCGGGTCTGCGAGCAGGGCCTCGACTCCGAACCGGTAGACGGTGCCGAGGCCGATCACGCCCGGCGCTTCGAGGACGCGCCGGTGTACCCGCGCCGTCAGTTCCCGCGTGCTCCGGCGCAGCACGGCGTCGAGGATGGCCCTTTTGTCGGGGAATTCGAGATATACCGCGCCTTTGCCGATGCCTGCCTTGGCCGCGACGTCCGCGATCGTCGTGCGGGCCCAGCCCCGGTCGAGGAGGAGCCGGCGAGCCGCTTCGAGTATGCGGCCCCTGCGGTCGGGGACGAGTGGTCTTGGCATGGCACCACCTCCGGCTGTAGTGACCAGAATAGCGTATCAGGTCACTACAGCCGGAGGTGGCCGGGCGGGACTACTCCCGCGCCGTGATCTCCCACTGAAGTCCGTGGCCGGTCAGGAATGCGAGGAATCCGGCCGCGTCGTACGCCTGGGCGGGCGCCAGCACCCCTGGCTTGGCGCCGTCGGCGGCCAGCCGATGGGCGGCCTCGACCGCGATGACGGCCGTGGTTCCGTAGGTGTCGGTGCCCTGGACGAGACCTCGGAGGGCGTGGCCGCCGGGGATCGTGGCGTCGACGAGGTAGGTGAATCGCTGGGCGCGGCGTTCGTCGCCGGTGGGGCCCTCAGGGAGGGCGTCGATGATCGTCGTCGTGAGCGGAGCACTCAGCCGGGCGCTGAAACTCGCCTCGACGAGGCTCTCCACCCGGTCGGCCCGCACATGCCGGGGAATGGTGACGACCTCGGCAAGCGGCAGCCGGGTCATCGCGGTGGGTTCCGGGGCGCCGGGAAAGACGACGGAGGTGCGCCGGGCGGGGATGCCGGTGTGCCACTCGCCGTGTTCATAGGTGAGCCCACCGCCGGTGAGCGCTCCGGCGGTCCGCAGTGCCGAGCGCAACGAGCCCCGCGACGGTGCGCCGCCGCCGGTGATGACGTGGCTGACGGTGATCTCGCCGAGCGAAGGCGCTTCGTCGGCCATCAGGTGCGCGACCAGGTCGCAGGGAAGACAGCCGTCGTTGGTGGCGGGCACGACGGTGACCCCGGCCCGTTCGGCCTCACCGGCGAACGTGTCGAAGACGGTCTTGAGGTAGGACTGTTCTCCCGCCGTGTCGACGTAGTGACAGCCCGCGCTGATCGCGGCGCGGACAACGGCGTGGCCGGTGGTGGTGAACGGCCCGGCGCAGTTGATGACCGCGTCGCATCCTGCGAGGCATTCCACGAGCGCGTCGTGATCGGCGAGGCCGGCGACGCGCTGAGGGCTCGTGGTGAGCCCCGAGGCCGCCGCGGCCTTGCCGAGGCGGGTGGCGTCCCTGCCGGCGAGCACCACGTCGATATGCCGGCGGGACAGTTCGCTGAGCACGAGTCCGGCCTGGTAGCCACTGGCTCCGTAGACGGCGATGCGCACGTCGGTCTCCTGTTCGATGGCGGATGTCGGATGTCGGATGGTGACGGTATTGCGCCGCCGAGAGCCATTCCATGCTTTGGCGTCCGCGGTTCCTGCGAGATCGTCTCTTGTGCTGGCGAGCCGATACGCTGCTATTCGTGGATGTGCTCTCCGATGCGGTCACGGCGATGCGTACCGGCCGCCCGCATTCCGCGCACGTGCGGCACAGGGCGCCGTTCGGCCACTGGTTTCCCGCGGTGCCCGGCGCCGGGTTTCACGTTGTGCTGCAAGGAAGCTGCTGGCTCATTCCTCCGGTGGGTGACCCGGTTTCCGTCGCTCCCGGCGATATTGTGTTCCTGCCACGGGGGCGCGAGCATGGTCTCGCCGACTCGCCGTCGACGCCGCTGGCCGAGCAAGCCGTGGCGCTGACGGAGATCCGGACCGGTGACGCCGGGATGCCGCCGGACACGATCATGGTCTGCGGCGCGTACCTGCTGGACCAGACACGTCCCCATCCGCTGTTCGGTGAGCTTCCCGACGTGATCCACCTTTCCGCGCGTGCCGGGCATCCGGCCCTTCGCGCGGCGCTCGACTTGCTGGAGCTCGAACTGGAACGGGAGCGCCCTGGCTCCGGCGCGATGCTTCCGGCGCTGCTGGATGTATTGCTGCTGCACGGTCTGCGGGCCTGGATCGGTGAGCAGAGCGGTGGCGGTGGCTGGGTCGCCGCCCTGCGCGATCCCGCGGTCGCCGCGGCGCTCGACGCGGTGCACCGGCAACCGAGCCGGCAGTGGACGGTCGCGGAACTCGGTGCCCTCGGCGGTTTGTCGCGGGCCGCCTTCGCCAGGCGGTTCACCACCTTGGTCGGCAGGCCGCCCTTGACCTACCTCACGTGGTGGCGGCTGACGCTGGCCGCACGGTTGCTGCGCGAATCCGACCTGCCGCTGTCGACGGTGGCCAGAAAGATCGGCTATGCCTCGGAATTCGCGTTCGCCCATGCCTTCAAGCGCCAGTACGGCCTGCCGCCCGGGAGGTTCCGGCGAGATTCGCTTGCGCGAGATACGGGGCGAATTCGCGAGCCTGAATCCGGGGCACCGCAGAACCGGTGACGCCGTAATCACGTGCCATGGCCGCCCCGGTATCTCGGTAACACCCGTGCCTGTAGCGTGTGTTTGTCACATGGCATTACAGGTTCGTCTGGTACGCAAGGAGATCAGCGATGTTCACCGGCCTCAGCGCGTTTCCACTCAGCCCGGTGACGGAGACGTCAATCGACGAAGCGGCGTTCTCCGGCATCGTGTCCCGGCTTCACCGCGCCGGTGCCGACTCCATCGGAGCGCTGGGCTCGACGGGAAGTTACGCCTACCTCAGCCGTCAGCAGCGCAAGCGGATCGCCGAGCTTGCCGTCGAGGCCGCGGAGGGTACTCCGGTACTCGTCGGCATCGGCGCGCCGCGGACCGCCGACGTGTTGCGGCACGCCGAGGACGCCCAGAACGCGGGCGCGAATGCCGTGCTGCTGGCTCCGGTGTCCTATCAGCCACTCACCGACGACGAGGTGTACGGGCTGTACGCCGACGTGACGGCGGAGCTTTCCGTGCCGTTGTGCGTCTACGACAATCCCGGCACCACTCGATTCGTCTTCAGCGATGAGCTCCACGGCCGCATCGCCGCATTGCCGAACGTCGCGTCGGTGAAGATTCCGGCGACGCCGGAGGATCAGGAAGAGGCCCGCGCGCGGGTGCGGAACCTGCGGCGGCACCTTCCCGGCCACGTCGGTATCGGGGTCAGCGGCGACGCGGCCGGGGCGGGTGGCCTGCTCGCCGGCTGTGACGCCTGGTACAGCGTGCTCGGTGGGCTGTGGCCCGAGGTATGCCTCAGCATCACGCGGGCCGCCCAGCGAGGTGACGCTGCCGAGGCTCGCCGCCTCTCCCGTCTGCTCACTCCGATATGGACGCTTTTCGACCGATACGGCAGCGTGCGAGTGGTCGCCGCGATCGCCGATCACCTGGGACTCACAGGGTCCCCGAATCTGCCTCGCCCGCTCAGGGAGCTCGCTGGTGAGGATCGGTCCAGTGTCGAGGAAGTGGTCCGCAAAGTCCTGCCCGCCATCGAAAACTGAGAACCGGGGGCGATTTCGATGAACGCATGGCGCGGGGAGATCCGTGCGGTCTACTCGACCGAGTCGGCGGGAGCCGGGATGAGCGAGCTGGCCTCGGGACAGCTCGTCGCGGGTGTCGGCCTGGCCGGGGACAGGTATGCCCTCGGCCAGGGCCTTTATTCACACCGGTGGCATCCCGACCGGCAGCTCACGCTGATCGCGCAGGAAGTGATCGACGCCCTCACCCTCGCGCTCGGTGAGCCGGTGGAGGGCATCGAGCTGCGGCGCAATGTCGTCACACATGGCGTTCCGCTCAACTCACTGGTGGAGACCCGGTTCGCGGCGGGGGAGACGATCCTCTACGGAGGCAGGCTCAACGTGCCGTGCCGGTACCTGGAACGACTGACGGGCAAGAAGGTGTACAAGCCGCTTCTCGGCCGCTCGGGGCTCAACTGCCGGATCCTGCGCGGAGGAACCATTCGTGCCGGTGACGTCGTGCGTCCGCTCAGTCCCGCCGAGGCGGCCGAGTTTCCCATCGAAGAGGTTCCCGCCGACGAAGCCGGGTGAGGGCGCCCGCTCAGTCGAGCGCCGCCGTCAGCTCGATCTCGATGCACGCCCTGCTCGGCAAGGTCGCGACGCCGACGGCGGAGCGGGCGCACTTGCCACGCTCGCCCAGTACTTGAACGAGCACATCGGACGCGGCGTCGGCGACGAAGGAATGCTCAGCGAATCCCTCCGCCGCCGCGACATAGACGGTCATCCGCAGGACCCGCACCCGTTCCAGAGCCTCGTCCTCGATCGTGAGCGCCATGAGCGCGTTGCGAACCGAAACGCGTGCCGCTTCGCGGGCATCGTCGGCGGTGACGTCGGCGCCGACCCGGCCGGGATGGCACATCTCGCCCCGCAGCCGTGGTGTCATACCGGCCGTCGCGAGGATTCCGCCGCAGCGCCGCACGGGCTGGTAGTGGCCTTGCGGTTGCGGGACGGGCAGCCCGGCCAGTTCAGGATGGTTCATCTTCTCCCCACATCGTGATCGCTCGACCGGATTCACCGGGATCCGTTACCCCGGAGGGAATCGAGAATTCTCGTCATTTTCTCCCTGGCCGACTGGATGACCTCGGCCTCCCGCAGCCGCAGCCTTCGTGCGGCGGCGACCGTGATCGGCACGAACCGGACTCGTGCGCCGGGACGGGTCTGGGACAGCACGTTCATCGACGAGGTGCAGATGACGCCGACAACCGGATAGCCCGCCGACAGGCCGCGACCGCGATTCAGCACCAGCAGTTCCTTGCTTCCCGGTACCTCGATGGACCCGATCGGCAAGGCGCGCGACAGGATCTCGGCCTTGTCGTGACGCACGGGAATCCGGCCTTCGAGCCTGGCTCCCACGGCGTCGGTCTTGTCGGTCATGACGTAGTCGCCGTCGAATATGTCGTCGGCGTCGCGCTCGAAGAGATCGCGATTCTCGCCGGGAAGAACGCCCAGCTCTCCCTCGGCCGGTGACGGCGGGCGGGCAGGGGAGAGGGCGGGAAACGGATAGGTCCTGCCGGAGAGGTCGAGGCGATCGGCGAAGCCGCAGCCGAGAGTGAGCCCCGGAACGAGATCGAGGCCGTAGCGCAGGGTCCGGTCAGGGGCGACGCTGCCGAGAAATGCGTCCCGAGCCCCGCCGGAACCATCGAAACCGCCGAAACCGCCGAAGACACTGACGTAGCAGCGGACACCGTCCCTGATCTCCCGTACCGCCAGCTCAGCCCCTGCCGGTACGACGAGGGCCTGATTCATGCGTGCCGGCAGCCCGCCGACCGTCACCTCGGCGGCCGCGCCGGTGACGGCCACGATCACCTCGTCGCTGAACGCGACGACGAGATCGGTCATCACCGTTTCCAGCGACGGCAGACTGACCTGGTTTCCGGCCAGTGCATTGCCGTAGTGGTAGGAGAACTGGTCGAGCGCGCCGTTGGCCGCGATACCCCACGAGGCCCCGGAGGGACGTCCTTCGTCCTGCAGCGTCGCGAACGTCGCCTCGACGACGGTGGCCGTGCTATTCCCGCTGAACACGACAATCCTCCATGGTCAGGCCTTCATAGCCGGCCCATTCGGTATCGGTCACCGGGAAGTAGCCCACGTAGTCGCCGGGCTGGTAGGCGCAGAACTCGTCGCGGTGGGCGGACACCAGTTCGACGGGGGTGTGCCCGATGAGCTGCCAGCCCGCCGGTGCGCTCACCGAGTAGATCAGCGACTGGATTCCGGCCAGTGCCACCGAACCGGGGGGAACGCGGACCCTCGGGTCCGACCGGCGGGGGACCGGGACGCCGCCGCTCAGTCCGTCCATCATGGGCGATGCCGCGGGGGCGCCGTAACAGCGGACCAGGTACCACGTTCCACTGTGGAGCGTGATCAGTTCCTCCTCGGTCCTGCCGAGCAGTCCGGCCACGAAACCGAGATCGGGTCCGTGTTCTCCGCCGTACCGGACGGGCACGCGGAAGTACCGGGGTTCGCGGGTGGACTCGGGGGAGGAAGCGGAGCTTCGCGTGCTCACGTACCGCAGGAGCGCTTCGAGGTCCTCCGGCCGGACGCTCAGGCTGTCGAACTCCACCAGTGCCGAGTCGTAGGTGGCGGCGACGCCGGTGATCGCCGGAAGCCGTACCTCGTCAAGGCCGGCGACCAGCCGCCGGACGTTTCGCCACCGATCTTCCGCGTCGCCATCGGTGAACCGCACCCTGACGGCGGCGTCGCCCTGCGAGGTGATCAGGACTCCGCTCTCCATGCCCCCTCCCTCAGGGTGTGATCAGTTCCGACTCGCGAATGTCGGTGATGGCCATCCTGCCCGGTGCGTGCGCGATCGCGAACTCGGGCCGCGACTCCATGACCATCGCCTGAGGGGTCACTCCGCAGGCCCAGAAGACCGGGACGTCCCCTTCGGCGAGCACCGGCGGATCGCCCCAATCCGGCTTGTCCAGATCGGTGATCCCGATGAGGCCGGGGTCCCCGACGTGGACCGGCGCGCCGTGCACGGCGGGGTAGCGCGCGCAGATCCGTACCGTGTCGGGGACGCGGTCGGCAGGCACACCCCGCATGGACACGACGGTCGAGGACGCGAACGCGCCCGCGGGTGCGCAGTCGATTGTCGTCCGGTACATCGGCACGGTGGTGCCTGCCGAGTTGTGCCGCATCTCGATTCCGGCCTCGATCAGTGCCCGCTCGAAACTGAAGGAACAGCCGAACAGGAACGCGACGAGATCGTCCCGCCAGAGCCCCGAGACGTCCGTTTCCTCGGCGACCAGCTCTCCTCGCTCGTAGATCCGGTACGCGGGCACGTCGGTGGCGATGTCGCCTTTGAACCGGGTGCTGCTCCTGGCTCCCGGATCGAAGACGTCGAGCAGCGGGCACGGTTTCGGGTTCCGCTGGGCGAAGAGCATGAGGTCGAAAGCCTGCTCGCGGGGAACGGCCAGCAGGTTGGCCTGCGCCCACCCGTCGCACCAGCCCGACGTCGTTCCGGTGTGTCCATTGCGGATTGTCGTCCGCGCCTGCTCGGGGGTGAGCGAGCGCCATTTTTCGAGGTTCATCGGTGCTTTTCCTTTCACTCGGTCATGTTCACTGCAGCAGGGCGAATACCGGCTCGAACGCCAGCACCGCGAGCACCCAGGACAGTGCGAGGCCCAGCACGCCCACGACGATGAGCCACCTCGGATAACGGTAACCCCTGAGAAGGTCACGCCTGCGCCAGGCGATCCACATCGTCACCGAGAAGCCCAGCGGCAGCACGAGGCCGTTGAAGCCACCGGAGAAGACGAGCACGGTCACCGGTGCCTGTCCCGCGAGCAGGAACACCGTGCAGCAGGCGACGACGAACGCGCCGACGGCGAGTCCCTCGCGTTCCCTGAGATGCCTGGAGTAGGTCGAGATGAACGAGACCGAGGTGAAGGACGCGCCGATCACCGAGGTCATCGCGGCGGCCCAGAGCACGACACCGAAGATCTTGAACCCGATGTCGCCGGCCGCTGCCTGGAAGGCGTCTCCCGCGGGGTTGTCGGTCACGTCCAGAACCGCCCCGGTGGACACGACGCCCAGCACGGCGAGGAACAGCAGCCAGCGCATGACGCCGGTCGCGATGACGCCCAGCGCCGAGGTGCGAGCGATCTCGCGCACCCTGCCCGGCCCGGAAATCCCGCTGGCCAGCAGCTTGTGCGCACCGGCGTAGGTGATGTAGCCACCGACGGTCCCGCCGACGATCGTCGTGATGGCGAGGATGTTGATCTGATCGGGCAGCACCGTCTGCAACGCCGCTTGGTCGACCGGCGGGGAACTCACGATCGCCACGAACAACGTCAGCCCCAGCATGATCAGCCCGAGCGGGATGGTCGTGCGGTCCATGATGGACACGAAGTAGCGGTTGACGAAGATGACCAGTGCCAGGACGGTCGTGATGACCGCTCCCCACCGTGGGTCGAGTCCGAAGAGGACGTTGAGCCCGAGCCCTGCGCCCGCGACGTTGCCCATGTTGGCGATGAAGCCGCACACGAACACGATGACGCTCAGTACGATGCCGAGCCCGGGAAGTACGCGCTGGGCCAGTTCCTGTGCGCGGAGGCCGGAAACGCCGACCACCCGCCACACGTTCATCTGGATCGCGAGATCCAGCAGAATCGAGATCAGGATTCCGAAGGAGAACGCGGCCCCGAGCTGCTGGGTGAAGGTCGCCGTCTGGGTGAGGAATCCCGGCCCGATGGCGCTGGTCGCCATCAGCGCGATGGCCCCGAAGAACGGGACGAGCCGATTGCGCGGCTTTGCCTGAGGCGACGCGGCCGTAGTGGCCGTCTCGTCGGGCTTGGCGTCACTCATGAGCGATCCCTTCTGCGGGAAGAGTGGAGGAACGAATCTCGTGACCTGACCACGCGGCCACGCGCACGCCCTCGGATTCGAGGCGTTGCCTGACGGTGGTGGCCACGGCTACGGCGGCGGGGCTGTCGCCGTGGAGCAAAATGGAGTCACACGACATCGGAAGGGGAGTGCCCGTCACGCTGGTGACGACGCCTTCGGTGGCCATGCGCACGGCACGCGCGGCGACCGCGTCGGCGTCGGTCACGAACGCCCCGGGCAGGGATCTGGCGACGAGGGTTCCGTCGTCGTTGTAACCCCTGTCGGCGAAGCCGATTCGCGCGACCGGCAGGCCTTCTTCCTCGGCGGCCGTTGTCATCCGGCTTTCCTGGTAGGCGACGGTGAGCTGGGGGTCGAAGGCTTTGACCGCGCGGGCGACGGCGCGCGCGTAGTCCTCGCGGACCGCGGTCATGTTGCCGAGACTGCCGTGCGGGGTCACGTGGTGAAGGCGGTGGCCATGCGGCCGGAGGAACGCGTCGAGGGCCCCCAGTTGGTACAGCACGTCGGCTTCCAGATCGGGCAGCGGTAGTTCGAGCGGGCGCCTGCCGAACCCACGCAGATCGGGGAAGCTCGGATGGGCACCGACCGCGACACCACGATCAAGGCACAGCGCGACGGTGTCCCTCATGGTCGAGGGGTCGCCCGCGTGGAATCCACACGCGACGTTGGCCGAGGTGACAATGCGCGTCAACGCGTCATCCTCTGTCATCGTCCATGCGCCGAACCCCTCGCCGAGGTCGGCAATGAGATCGATGGACCTCGACATGATCCTCCTTTGCCTGCGAACTGCCCACGCGACCGGACCGAGACGCGAGGAGCCGGTGAGGACCCATGGGTTACGGCATCGCCGGCCTCGATGGGTGCCGTCCGGAGAAGCTGGGCTTGAGTGAGCACACCTTCACACTGTCAACGTCGAATGTCAACATTTGAACGCGCGAAGAGGTGGGAACACGGTTCCCTCCTGGTCAATCGCCCAGGCGGCCCAGCAGACCTTCGAGTGCCGACTCCACGTGCAGCTCGGCGTAGCGGCCCGCGGCTTCCGTGTCGCCCTCGGTCAGGATCTTCGCGTACTCGGCGTGCTCGCTGACCAGCGACAGGTCGTAGCCCTTCTCGGGTTCGGTGCCGCGCAGCAGCTGGTAGAGGCGGATCTGGGAGCGGATGGCCTGCCAGGCGCTGGTCAGCGGTTCGTTGTCGGCCATGCCGTACACGGCGTCGTGGAATTCGAGGTCGGCGCGTACCACCTCGCTGCGCGCCGCCGCGTTGGTGACCGCGGACCGCAGGCCCTCCAGTGCGGTGGCGACGCCGTCGCGCCGCGCCTTTTCGGTGGCTCCCTGTGCCGCGATGCGGTCGAGGCCCGCGCGCAGCCGGTAGAGGTTGCGCGCGTGGTCGCGGGAAGCGGGAATCACCATGGCGGGCCGGTGCCAGCCGGTGCGGATGATTCCCTCGCGTTCCAGTATGGACAGTCCTTCGCGCACGGATCCGCGGCTGACGGCCAGCGATTCGGCCAGCGCGCCTTCGCGGAGTTCCTCGCCGGGGCGGAAGGTCCCGTTCATGATCGCCTCGCGAATCATGTGGGCGGCTTCGGCCGCGATGCCGCGGGTGCTGACGGGCCCGAGCGGAGCTGGCGTGCGCATGGAACGCAGTATGCCATGCCATTGTCAATGTTGAATGTTGACATTCAGGGCCGGTGATCGCACACTGGCACTCACAGGTGAGCGGTTCTCGTGTTCGCTCCCGGATCGACCCGCGTCGCGGGCGAAGCGTCGAAAGGATGGATGACATGGCCGTGGCCTCGTGGCCTGCCCCGTACCGTTTCCAGCGTATGAGCGCTGACCACGCCCCCGGCCAGGAACGCAGCGAGGTTCCGGAGGGTCTGCGTCACGTGGACTTCTCCCACGGGGACGTCAGTGCGTTCCCGCCTCCTCCCGAGGTCGTCGACGCCGTCACCTCGGCGCTGCGGGACGGCGGCCGCTACGCGTACTCGCCCTACCGGGGACACCTGTTCGTCCGTGAACTCATCGCTGCGAGGCTCAGCGCGTTCCTCGGCGCGCCGGTCGATCCCGGCAGCGAGGTCATCGTCACGCCCGGCACGCAGGGCGGGCTGTTCCTCGCTCTCTCTTCGCTGGTCGAGCGCGGCGACAAGGTCGCGGTCGTGGCGCCGGACTACTTCGCCAACCGCAAGATCGTCGAGTACCTGGAGGCCACGCCCGTCCCCGTCGAACTGGGGTACCGGACAGCGGAAGGTGAACCGGCCCTGCTCGACCTCGACGGCCTCAGGGCCGCTTTCCAGGACGGCGCGCGGCTGCTGGTGTTCTCCAACCCCAACAACCCGACCGGCGCGGTGTACACCGCCGGTGACATCGAGGCCATCGCGGCGCTCGCCGCCGAATTCGATGCCTTCGTCGTCGTGGACCAGCTCTACTCGCGGCAGATCTTCGACGGGAGAACCTTCACGCATCTGCGCGCCCACGCGCGCGAACGGTGCCTGACGCTGCTCGGCCCTTCGAAGACCGAATCGGTGTCCGGCTGCAGGGTCGGCGTCGCGGTCGCTCCCGCTCCGGTCGTCGAACGCATGGAACAACTCCAGGGCATCGTCTCCCTGCGGGCGGCGGGCTACGCGCAGGCCGCGCTCGAACCTTGGTTCGCCGAGGCCGGGGGCTGGCTCGACCGGCGCATCACCGCCCACGCCTCGATCAGGGACGAGCTGCACAAGGTGTTCACCGGCAGTGGTGACGTCGCCACCCGGCTGACCGAGGGCGGCAGCTACCTGTTTCTCGACGTGCCGGCCGCGAAGGGCCGGATCGACGAGTTCGTCGCGCGGCTGCGGACCGAGGCCGCGGTCACCGTCACCCGTGGCCCGGAATTCGGGGACTTCCCCGCGTCGGTACGCCTGAACTTCTCGCAGGATCACCAGGCCGCCGTCGACGCGGCGCACCGCATCGTGGCGGTCGCCGCGCGACTGTGAGCTGCCGCCGGAGCCCGGTATCCGTCCGATATGGACGGATACCGGGCCGGATTCCCGGAGTCGCTACCAGGTGAGCTGGTGGCATCCCCGCGGCTCCGTGGCGGCCTCGATTTGCAGCGTGGTGTGCTCGATGTGGTACTGCTCGGCGAACAGTCGTCGCGCGGCGGCGAGCACCTGCGTGCGGTCGGCCTCATGGTCGGCGGTGAGGTGGGCGGAGGCGACCTCCATGCCCGAGGTCAGGGTCCACACGTGCAGGTCGTGCACGTTCCGGACGCCGGGCAGCGCTTGCAGCGCGGAACCCAGCTCGGCGACGTCCAGACGTTCGGGCGAGTGCTGGAAAAGAATGCGCAGTGCGCCGCGGCCCAGCCGCCATGCCCTCGGCACGACGAAAAGCCCGATCGCGGCACCGATGAGCGGGTCGGCGTAGGTCCAGCCGGTGAACAGGGTGATCGCGCCGCTGGCGAGTACTCCGAATGAGCCCAGCATGTCGGCCATGACCTCGAGATACGCGCCGCGGATGTTGATGCTCTCCTTGGCGCCGGAGCGCAGCAGCAGAAACGCGGCCAGGTTCATCGCCAGTCCTACCGCCGCGACGAGCATGACCGGCAGTCCGGGCACGTCCACCGGCTCCCTGAGCGCGTCGATCGCCTCGTACAGCACCCAGGCCGCGACCGCCAGCAGCAGGATCGAATTGGCAAGCGCGGCGAGTACCTCGCTCCGGTAAAGGCCATAGGTGTGCCCGGCCCTGCTTCGGGCTCGCCGGGCGACGGTGATCGCGATCGCCGCGAGCGTGACGCCGAAGACGTCGGTGAAGACGTGTGCCGAGTCGGCCAGCAATGCCAGCGACGAGGTCAGCAGGCCGACGGTCAGCTGAAGGACCAGTGTGACGGAGCCGAGCCCGACCGCGATCCACAGCCGGGTCAGATACCGCCCTCCTGCCGAGACAGCCTGATCCGGCCGCAGTCCGTGACCGTGCCCGTGTCCCTGTCCCTGTCCGTTGTTGCCAGGCACCGTCAGGCCCCTTCCAAGGTTCGAGGTTGATTCATCAATACATGCGAATGTCACTATATGTCGCACGTGGACGGCTGTCCAGATCGGCCTTCCGGGGGCCGGTGACGGGATTATCGGCACGCGGTGGCAGTTGTCACTCCATGGCCACTGATCGCGGTCCTCGTGAGAATGTTTTGGGAGGTTGAGGGCGTTCGCGAGGAGAGGAGCACTGCGTGCCGGGTCTGGATGAGAAGCTGGATGAGATCTACGCCGAGGTCGTCGGGCGCAATCCCGGCGAGGCCGAATTTCACCAGGCCGTGCACGAAGTACTCGATTGCCTCGGCCCCGTCGTCGCCAAGCACCCCGAGTACGCCGACAGCGCCGTGATCCGGCGGCTGTGCGAGCCGGAACGGCAGATCATCTTCCGCGTGCCCTGGGTCGACGACGCCGGTGTCGTGCAAATCAACCGCGGCTTCCGGGTCGAGTTCAATTCCGCGCTCGGCCCCTACAAGGGCGGCCTGCGTTTTCACCCGAGTGTCTACCAGGGCATCGTCAAGTTCCTCGGCTTCGAGCAGATCTTCAAGAACGCGCTCACCGGGCTGCCGATCGGCGGCGGCAAGGGCGGGTCGGACTTCGACCCGAAGGGCCGCTCCGACGGCGAGATCATGCGCTTCTGCCAGGCGTTCATGACCGAGTTGTACCGGCACATCGGTGAATACACCGACGTGCCCGCGGGTGACATCGGCGTCGGCGGAAGGGAGATCGGCTACCTTTTCGGCCAGTACAAGCGGATCACCAACCGGTACGAGTCCGGTGTGCTCACCGGAAAAGGCCTCGCATGGGGCGGTTCCCAGGTGCGCACGGAGGCCACCGGTTACGGCACGGTGTTCTTCGTGGAGGAGATCCTCAAGACGCGAGGCGATTCCTTCGATGGCAAGCAGGTCGTGGTCTCCGGATCGGGCAACGTCGCGATCTATGCCATCGAGAAGGTCCAGCAGCTCGGCGGAACCGTCGTCGCGTGCTCGGACTCCGGGGGGTACGTGGTCGACGAGAAGGGAATCGACCTCGACCTGCTCAAAGACCTCAAGCAGGTGCGCCGCGCGCGGATCGAGGACTATCCGGCGGAGCGCGGCGGTGTTGCCAGGTATGTCACCGGCCGCTCGGTCTGGGAGATTCCCTGTGGCATCGCGCTGCCGTGCGCCACACAGAACGAACTGAACGGCGCCGACGCCGCCGCGCTCGCGGGCAACGGCTGCACCATCGTCGCCGAGGGCGCGAACATGCCATGCACCCCGGAGGCCGTGCGGGTCTTCACCGAGGCAGGCGTGACCTTCGCGCCAGGCAAGGCCGCCAATGCCGGTGGCGTGGCGACCAGCGCGCTGGAGATGCAGCAGAACGCCTCGCGTGACACCTGGACCTTCGACCACACCGAACAGCGCCTCGCCGACATCATGCACGGCATCCACGATCGTTGCCTTGCCACCGCGGACGAGTACGGCGCTCCCGGCAACTACGTCACCGGCGCCAACATCGCCGGGTTCAGCCAGGTGGCCGACGCGATGCTCGCACTCGGCGTCATCTAGGTCTTTTCCGGTTCCGCTGACCGCTCGGGTGCTGCCTCGGAGCGGCCGGGAGCGTGGCTGGCGAGCAGGGCGTCGACCCAGCGGGCCCTGGGGTCGACGTCGACGAGGAGTGCCTTGGCCAGCAGGGTCAGCGGAATGGCGAGAATTGCCCCGAGCGGCCCCAGTATCCAGCCCCACAGCACCAGCGAGAGGAAGGTCGCGATGGTGGAGATGCCGACGGCCTGGCCGACGAATCGGGGCTGGATGACCGACTGGATGACGAAGTTCAGCGCACCGTAGACGACGATGACGGCGGCGAGCAGCTGCCAGCCGCCTTCGAGCAGGCCCAGTATGGCCGGTGGCGCGACGCCGAGAATGAAGCCGACGTTGGGGATGTAGTTGGTGATGAAGGCCAGCACGCCCCACAGGAGGGGCAGCGGAATCCCCATGATCGCCAGCGCGATCGCGTCGAGCACGGCGACGATGAGTCCGAAGACGGTGGTGACGAGCATGTACCGGCGGGTGCCGTGTACGAAGCCGGAGATCGCGGAGCCGATCGCGGGCCGGTCGGTCTGAAGGGCGAGCTGCCTGGCCTTGGCGCTCGACGCCTCGATGCTGAAGAACAACAGCAGGGCGAGCACGAACAGGATGCCGGTGCCGATGCTCGTCACCGAGCCGAGCAGGTTTCCGACGTAGCCGATGAGGCGGTCGAAGTCGAGCTGGTCGGTGGCGGGGCGGAGTTGTTCCGGCGAGATGTCCCAGCGGGCGAGCAACGACTTCAGCCCGTTGAGCAGATCGTCGGCTCTGTCCGCGTAGGTGGGCAGTGCAGTAAGGAGGCCAGTTGCGCGACGGAGATCATCAGGATGACCACGAGCGCGGCGATCAGGGCATAGACGAGCAGGATGAGCAGGGTGGTCGCGATCCACGCGGGGACGCCATGCTGCCGCAGCCACCGCGGTACCGGCCTGAGCGTGATCACGATGACCATCGCCAGGAACACCGGGGCGATGAGCCAAGCCCCCAGCTTCAGCCCCGCGATGATGACGACGAGGCAGGCGCCCGCGATGAGGACCACCAGAGCGCGCGGCATGCCCCCGGCGAGAGGCCCCGGGTTTCTCATCGCGACAACGCTAGAGGGCGCGGCCTGTTCCTGCATGTCAACCGGGTTCGCGGACGTGGGAAATCGGTTGCGGCTCGGCGGCGAGTTCGGTGAACATCTAAGCGTGCGAGTGGGCGTGGTGGGACTCAAGATGGGCCTGTATCTGGCGACGCAGGGCAGCCGGGTGGGGATGGACGTGGTCGTCGTGTGCGACCGGGATCCCGATCGGCTCGCCGCCGCGAAGGAGCAGCTTCCCGGCGCGGATGTCACCGAGCGCTGGCAGGACCTGCTGACCTGGGGGCTCGATGGGGTGGTGCTCGCGAACGACTTCGACGCCCACGCCCCGATGGCCGTCGCGTTCCTCGACCGGGGTGTGAGTGTTCTGTCGGAAGCGGCGGCGTGCACCACAGCCGAGGAAGCACGCCGGCTCGTCGAGGCCGAGGAGAATTCCCCGGCGAGCTATTCCTTCGCCGAGAACTACGTCGTCCACCCGCACGTCCGCGTCATCGGGAAGGCGATCGACTCGGGCGAGGTCGGGCGGGTGAGCCTCGTCGAGGCCGACTATCTGCACGGGATGTCGCCGGACATGGTCGCCGCGCTGATCGGTGACTCCGCCCATTGGCGGGGACGCATCGCCGCCACCGCCTACTGCACGCACACCGTCTCCCCGGTGCTGGCGCTGACCGGCGCCTGGCCACGAGAGGTGACGGCGTTCTCCGTCGACGAGGCCGATCCGAGGGCCGCGGTGGTGATGACGGTGCGGCTGTCCACTGGCGCGCTTGCCGTCACCCGCCACGGTTTTCTTCAAGGTGAACCGGACAGTCACTGGAGCTGGGTTTCCGTCAGGGGCAGCCGGGGGCTCGCCGAATCCGTCAGGGGGCAGGGGGAGCAGGCCTGGTCGGTCAGGGTCAGGACCGAGGCATGGGCGAGCCCTGACGGCGTCACCCGCGACGAAATCCGCGTGCCACCCGCGTTGTCACTGAACGGAACGACCGTGGAGCGCTCAGCCGAGGGCACCGTGCGGATACTGCAGGCGTTCCGCGAGACCGTCGAACGGAAAGCGCCACCGCTGATCGGCGTACGCGCGGCCGTCGCCGCCTCGCTGGTCGGGGCGGCCGGTGCGGAATCGCTGCGGAAGGGTTCCTGCCCGGTTCCGGTACCCGTGCCGGGCTGATCCGGTCAGGAACGGCGCTGCCGGGCTCGCACCATGCGCACGATCAGCACCAGAAGTGCGGCGAGTACGACTCCGAGCAGCACGGCGGTGTCGGAGACGGCGGAGGCGATGTCCCGCAGCCACACCTGCACCGAGAACTGAGTGTCCACACCGGACAAGCCGCCGAGATTGGCCGTGCCGTCGGTAAGCAGGAACAGCAGGCCGACCCCGATGAAAAGCAGCCCGGAGATCAGGCTGGTGGTGTGAGTGTTCAGCGGGCCGACTCGCAGCGGCCTTC
This sequence comes from Saccharomonospora sp. NPDC006951, assembly GCA_040635515.1. Lineage (GTDB taxonomy): Bacteria > Actinomycetota > Actinomycetes > Mycobacteriales > Pseudonocardiaceae > Prauserella_A. The sequence goes on from JBEYHY010000002.1 coordinate 716,579, forward strand.
CGCGCAACCAGCGTTTGTTCCCGAGGTCGAAGCGGTCCCACGCCAGTGCCAGCACGAACAGCGGCGCGGCCATGCCCAGTGCGAACAACGCCATGAGGATTCCGCCGTAGACCGGATCGCCGCCTGCCGCGGATACGGTGAGCACGCTGCCCAGCAACGGCCCCGAACAGAATCCGGCCAGCGCGTAGACGGTGCCGAGCGCGAACACCGAGGCATTGGACGAGATCTTGATGCGCGCGCCGGCTCGCCGCGCCGCGGCCGAGCCGAACCCCATGCCGAGGATCGTCGCGATACCCAGTAGTACGAGCACCACTCCGCCTGCCGTTGTGGCGATCCCGCGGTAGCGCGTGAGCAGGGCTCCGATGGCGCCCACTCCCGCGCCGAGGGGGACCAGTACTACGAGCAGTCCCGCGTAGAACACCGCCGTCCGCCGGGCCAGTGTCCCGATCCGGTCGAAGGCGTAGGCGAAGAACGACGGCAGCAGCAACGCCGAACAGGGGCTGAGCATGCTCAGGACACCGCCGAGGAACGCGCCGAGCAGCCCGACCTCGATCATGGTGCGGTCGCGTCGATGACGGACACGAACGTGTCGAGTGGCTGGGCCCCGAGCACCGGCCGGCCGTTGATGATGAACGTCGGGGTGCTCGACACGCCGAGGCTGGTGCCTTCCCTGGCGTCCGCCTCGATCGCGGCGTCGTAGCGGGTCGAGTCGAGGCCCGAGGAAAACCGGCCGAGGTCACCGACTCCGGCTTCCTCCGCGAATTCGCGCAGTGTCTCGGGAGTGAGGTCCGCGTGCCCCCGGTCGGGTGCCGCGGCGTAAACGGCTTCGGTGAACTCCCAGAAGCGGCCCTGCTCGGCCGCGGCGTGACCGGCTCTCGCGGCGATCAGTGACTGCTCGCCGAAGATGGGCAGATCCCGCCACTCCATGCGCAGCACGCCCGTGTCGACGTAGCGCTCGATGAGCGCGGGCGCGATGTCCCTGCTGAACTTGGCGCAGAACGGGCAGCGGTAGTCCTCGTACATGATCATGGTCACCGGCGCGTCGGTGGCGCCGAGCGACATGGGGTCTCCCGGCTCCCTCCTGGCAAGGTCGGCGAGCGGGCCCGCGCTCGCCTCACTGCTCGCGGCCTGTTGCCCCGATTGCGGCGTTCCCGCCGCCGCACTGTCGTCCTGCTTTCCGGTGACGAGGTAGATGATCAGCCCCAATGCGGCCAGTACGAGTACGCCGACGAGGATTCCGTCGCGTTTGGACGTATCAAGCCGCGTGCGTGCGGACATCGTTCTCCCATTCCGTTCGACGTTTGAACTACTATGTGAGATAGTAGTAGACGATGCCGAACGAGAGTGAAGAGCCCATGTCCACAGTGGTTCAGCCGAAACGGCCACGCGCGGCCAGGTTCGCGCGTGCGGCAGCGATGGGAGCGCTCGCACTCGTCGTGGTCGCGGTGCCGACCGACATCATCGACACGCCGCTCTTCGGCAGGGAGATTCCCGTCCGCTGGTGGGAGTACCCCGTCGTCGGGCTCACGGTCGCGCTCACCGTCGCGTGGTTCGCTCTTCCCGGATCGGCGGCGAGCACGAGCGGGCGGGGACGGCCGCTCGGCGGGATCCTGCTGACCGTGTTCGCGGTCGGCTGCCCGGTGTGCAACAAGCTTGTTCTCGCCGCGCTCGGGACGTCCGGCGCGCTCGGCCTGTGGGCGCCGTTGCAGCCCTTTCTCGCGGTCATTTCGCTGGCACTGCTCACTTTCGCCGTCGTGCGACGGCGTGGGCAGAGCACTTGCGACACCGGGTCCTGTGCTCCGGAAACCACGGACGCTCAGCCGACGGCGGTCAGGCAGTAGAGGGTGACCAGCGCGGCGACGGTCGCGATCGAGACGATGGCGGGTACCGCCGTCAAGGCAGCCGCGATCGCGTAGTCGGCCCTTGGCGGGAGTTTCGCCAGGCGCGGACGATGGTTTTCCAGCCACAGCAGCCGGACGTCGACCGCGTCCCTCGACATCGCGAGTGCCGTGCGAGGCGCCTGTCCCGCCGTCACCGACAACAGGGCCGACCGGACCGGGGTCGCGCCGTGGCCGCGAGCCGCGGCCGCGTCGGCGGCGAGCTCCACCAGTACCCGCACCGCCCCGGGAGCCTTACGGCACAAGGGAATGAAGGGCAACGCGGTGGCGATGACGTCGCACGCCAGCACCAGCGCGTGATGCCGGCCACGCAGATGTGCTTTCTCGTGTGCCAGCACCGCTTCGCGTTCACTGGCAGGCAACCGGCGCAGACCCCGGGTCGCCACAATGGCGCCGTGCCGCCCGCCGACGCTGTAGGCCATGGGCGCCGCTTCGCTGAGCCACAGCACCGGCCCCTCCGCGCGGGCGACCGAGCGCAGCAACGTCAAGTGGTCCCCTCGGTGGCGCCGGTGCCGCCGGACCTTGACCACGGCGAGGGTGATCGTTCTGGCGGTGAGTGCCAGCAGAATCGCGGCCGTGCCCAGCCGTGCGACATCCAGCCACACGACGTCGTCACGGACGAGAATCGCGTTCACGCAGCTGTCGGCCATGCCGACCAGGCCGTCCAGCCCGGAATCCCCGGGGATGGCAAGGAGAAGCCCGGCCACCGGAAGGGCGAGAGCCACCAGGAGTACCGAACTCGTCCAGCCCGTGAGCGCGAGGCCGGGCCGCAACAGGGGAGTGGCGGCGACCCGCAGGTAGAGGGGCGAGAGGAAGCCGATGATGACGACCGCGGTAAGCAGCCCGAGCGCGAGTGTCACGAGGATTTCCCTTTCCGCAGAGCCCTGCGCAGGATGTCCGACTCCTCGGGAGTCGCCGTTTCCGCGAAGTGGAGCAGCACCTGCTCGGTGTCACCACTGGCGTACAGCACCTCGCGCAGCAACCGGGCTCCCGCTTCCTCGCGGGATTCCGCCGCGGTGTACTCGTAGGCGCGCCCTGCCTTGGCACGCAGTACGTACCCCTTGCCGTGCAGGTTGTCCAGAACGGTCATCACCGTGGTGTAGGCCAGCGGGCGTGCGGTGCGTTCGAGTACCTCCCGCACACGCAGCGGTGCGGCCGAGGACCACAGCACATCCATGACCTTGACTTCGAGTTCTCCGAGACCGTGCATGTGCCGTCACTTCCCGTATGCGAGGTAGCCGGAGCCCGGCGGTGGCAGTGGCGCGATCAGTGTGTCCGCCGCGGCGGACACCGGTACGGGCCAGTCGCCCTCGGTCAGCGTGTTCCCCGTGCGGACATCGACGGTGACCGCCCGCCCCGAGCGGGTGCCGTGCGCCGTGCCCTCGTGAACCAGCCTGATGTCCAGCGGCTTCGTCGCCTCGTCTGCCCGCCACAACTCGGTGCCGGTGGTGACGTCGAACGCGCGGGTGCTCCGGTGTCGATCGAGTCCCGAGACCACCACGGCTCTCGCCTGGTGATCGACGCTGGTGTGGGGTTCGGGCTGGTCGCCGAGATCCGCCATCAGCCTGCCCGTGCCGAGTTCGTGCAGGGCCGTGCTCGCGGCGCGACCGTCAGGGCTGGTCCAGCGCAGTGCGACGACATCGGCCACCGAGGCCGGGGTGGAGCCGAGCAGTTCCACGTGGCGCGGCCCCGCACCGAACCCCGGCGGGGAGGGCAGCGTGTCCGAATTCCAGGACACCGACCCCGTCGCGGTGTCGACCGCCGTGACGACACCGTTGCCGCCGAACAGGCCGATCCCGTGGTGTTCGTAGAGCGGCCGCGTGTTCTCGGCCGGTGGCCGCACGGGGTCTCCCGAGTCGGCGGCGAGCATGACGCGTTCGCCCTGAGGTCCACCGACGACCGAGGGCGTGGCGGTGCCGAAGATGAGGCCCGGCCCGAGTAGCGACCCCGGCACCGGCGACGGTCCCCAGAGCAGCCGCCCTTCGCGCGCGTCGTAGGCGTTGGCCGTGATTCGCGTGGCGACCTTGCCGTCGCGGGCATCGGCGTCACTCGCGAGCACGACCGCGGCGGGCGTTCCCCCGACCTCGGTCACCCCGTAGCCGACGCAGGAGGGATTCGTGTGCACCGCCCACCGGGTCTCCCCGTTCGCGGTCACGCCCGAAATGGAAAGATCGCCCTGGTCGCCCGACGGGAAGCCGAGACCGACGAACATCTCACCCGCTGTGCGGGGGACGTCGTCGAATGGTGCCCTCCAGCGTGGACGTTGGCCGTCGTGGCCTTCCGGCGCCTCAGGCGCGGGTGCCCCGGCCGGTGCCGATAGCGTTGCCGGAGTGGGGACCGGAAGGCCGCCTGCCGGTGCCGGTTCGGTTCCCTGCCCTGCACCGCACGCCGCCAGCACGATCAAGGCCGCCACCGCCGCCGCGGCACGGCCGATCCCGCGATGTCCCATCGCGCCTCCTCGCTGTCTACTATCTAGCTTAGTAGAGGGCGGATGGTCGTGAAGCATCCGCCTCGCCCGCAAGCCGCCCCCGTAGCGGCCGTCAGCCGGGCTGGAAGAACGCGAGCATCTTCCGGGCGGCGTCCGGAGCCATCAGCAACTCTTGAATGTCGGCCGACATCCGGGCGGCGGCACTGGTGCGTTCGAACATCTCGCGTTCGTATTCCTTGACGGCGGAAGGGAAGTCGCCAGGATGCTCGGCCAGCGCGAGGGCGAGCAGCGCGCCGTCGAGCAGCGCCATGTTGGCACCTTCCCCCACGGGCGGCATCAGGTGCGCGGCGTCGCCGAGCAGCGTGACATCCGGCCTCGACGGCCAGGTCAGGCCTGCGGGCAGAGTGGTGATCGCCCTCGCCGCGATCGTGTCGTCGCAGGCCTCGATCAGCGCGGTGAACCGGGAATCCCAGCCGGGCAGCAGTTCGACCAGCCGCGCTCTTGCCGAGGGCGGATCGTCGAACGGGATCCCGCTGGTGGAGAACCAGTCCTCGGCGGTGTGGTAGAAGCTGAGGCCGATCCGGACCCGGCCGTCACCATTGCGTTGTGCCCCAAGGGACAGTCCGTCGCCGAGTACCCAGTAGTTTCCGCGCCCGACCATTGCCGCGAGATCGGGATACGTGCGGTCGATGTCCGGAATGCCGAGCTCGACGACGTTCTGTCCGATGTGCTCGGGGCGGGCGTCGGTGAGCAGCGTGCGGACCCTTGAGTTCGCGCCGTCGGCGCCGACCAGTAGCTCGCAGGTTGCCGTGGCGCCGCAGGCGAAGCGAAGTACGCCGTTGTCGGCGGATTCGAACGCGTGCCCCCAGCGCACCATCTCGCCGGGAAGCGAATCCAGCAGCAGATCGCGCAGATCGGCGCGGTCGACCTCGGGCCGTTCGAGAGGGGCGTCCTCCGGGGTGTCTTCCTGAAGCAGCAGGGTGCCGTCCGGTTCGAGTAGCCGCATGTCCTGGCCCTCGCCCCTGGCGATCGCGAAGAACCGGTCGGCGAGGCCCGCTTCGCGCAGTGCCCACTGGCCGGAGTGGATGTCGAGCATGCCGCCCTGTCCGCGCGCCTCGCGCGAGGATTCCCGTTCGTAGACGACGGCGTCGATCCCGTTGACGTGAAGAACTCTGGCGAGGGCCAAGCCGCCCAGACCCGCACCGGCGATGGCGATGGTCATGATCATCCTCGATTCACCGTATCTGTCGATACACTGTATCAGCGCTGACGTTGTATCGTCGTGGGCATGTTGGTGTGGGAGCGGCCCGAGCCGCCGGACCGGCCGACGCCGGTCCCGCTGAGCAGGGAGCGGATCGTCCACGCGGCGATCGGGCTCGCCGATGCGGACGGGCTCGACGCGGTGTCGCTGCGCAAGGTCGCCGCCGCGCTCGGCGCGGGGCCGATGCGGCTGTACGGCTACATCGCCACCAAGGAGGAACTACTCGACCTGATGGTCGACGCGGTGTACGCGGAGATCCGGCCCGCCGGAGACGGCTGGCGAGCCGTGCTGCTCTCCCTGGCGGAGGGCATCCGGCTCGCCGCGCACCGGCACGAGTGGTTCGCCGACCTGATCGGCGGGCGGCCCCAGCTCGGGCCGGACACGCTCGCTGCGGGGGAGGCCGTGCTGGCCGGGATGGGCGGCGCGGGCCTGGACATCGTCGTGCCCGCGGTCGCCGCGGTCAACGCGTACGTGATCGGCGCGGTGCGCAGGGAGATCACCGAGCGGCGCGCCGAGCGGGTCTCCGGGATGGACAAGGAGCAATGGCAGCTCGCGTTCGGGCCTTATCTGGAGCGGACGTTCGCGACCGGCCGGTTCCCGGCGCTGGCCTCGGTCGTGCGCGACGGTCCGCACCTCGACGCCGACCAGACCTTCCGGTCCGGTCTCGACTTCGTGCTCGACGGCATCGAAGCCCGCATCGCGGCCTCGTAGTGCCGGGCACGGCGAGGCGGCAGCCGTATCGCTAACCCTCGTGGAGCCGTTGCCTGAGCACGGCCTCTTCGGCCGGATTGCTGGTCAGCTCAAGGGCACGGCGGTCGGCTTCCCGTGCCCTTCCGGCATCACCGAGTTCGCGCAGCAGTTCGGCGCGGGCGGCGTGGTACAGGTGGTAGCGATCCAGCTGACCGGCCACGGTGGCCAGTTCGGCCAGTGCGGCATCGGCTCCGGCGACGTGGCTCAGCGCGATGGCCCGGTGCAGCCGGGTGACCGGCGACGGTGCGTGGGCCAGCAGCAGGTCGTAGAGGAGCACGATCTGCGGCCAGTCGGTGTCCGCCCAGGTCCGTGCTTCCGCGTGGCAGGCCACGATCGCGGCCTGTAGCTGGTAGGGCCCGGGGCGGCGGTGCCGCGCGGCACGTGTGAGCAGCCGGATCGCGCCGGCGATGCCCTCGTGGTCCCACCGCCCCCGGTCCTGGTCACTCAGGCGGATCAGCTGCCCTGCCGCGTCGAACCGGGCCGCGGCGCGGGCGCGGTGCAGGCGGATGAGCGCGAGCAGCCCGGTCACTTCCGGCTCGGCGGGCATCAGATCGGCGAGCAGACCGGCCAGCCATTCGGCGTCCTCGGTCAGATCCCTGCGCTCGGTGACCTCACCACCGCTGGCCAGATAGCCCTCGTTGAACAGCAGGTAGATCACGGCGAGGACTTCATCGAGCCGTTCGCCGAGTTCGTCGGCCGACGGGATCCGGTAGGGGATATCCGCGTCGGTGATCTTGCGTTTGGCCCGGGTGATGCGTTGCGCCACGGTACTTTCCCGCACCAGGAACGCACTGGCGATCTGCGTGGTGGTCAGCCCGCACACCACCCGCAACGTGAGCGCGATCCGGGACTCGCGGGGCAGAGCGGGATGGCAGCAGGTGAAGATCAGCCGCAGCCGGTCGCCTGGCTCGGGTGCCGCGGGCCATCGCAGCTGGGCGAGCTTGTCCCGGTAGCGGGCCTGGCGGCGCAACACGTCGACACCGCGGCGTCTGGCCACGGTGAACAGCCACGCGTCGGGCCGCTCGGGCACGCCCTCGACCGGCCAGCGCTCCAGCGCGGCCAGTACCGCGTCGGAAACCAGGTCCTCTGCGGCGGCGAAATCGCCGAGCAGCGATACCAACGAGGCGGCGAGCCTGCCCGCGTGATCACGCACCACGCGGGCGAGCTCCGTCTCGGCCCGACCGTTCATCCCGGCACCGTTCACATGAGTACGGGGCGAACCTCGACCAGCGGGCAGGCCGGCCACTCCTTCGCCATGCGCAGTGCCTCGTCGAGGTCGGCCACCTCGACTTCGACGTAGCCGGAGACGACCTCTTTGCCCTCCACGAACGGCCCATCCGTGACGATGGGTCCTCCGGCCTCCAGCCGCACGGTGGTCGCGGTGTGCGCGTCGGACAGCTTTCTGTTGTGGGTGATCCTGTCCGAGTAGCGGGCAAGCCAGTCCTGGACTTTCGCGAACCCGGCGTCGCGTCCCGCCTGGTCCATCGCGGCCCAGTCCTTCTCCCACTGCTCGGTCTCGCAGAACATCAGCACGTATTTCATGCTCGAACACCTCCTTGCCCATAAGACGACCGGTGAAGGGCCGGATACGACACCGCACCGGAAACTTCGGTGGGACAGGCCGGGCGCCGCGATACCAGGATCGCACCGGCGGCTACGTTCTGGACATGAGCGGGGAAGGGTTGCGAGCGAGCGTGGCCTGGCTGGAGCGTCGCCAGGTGCCGCTGTACCTCGGTGGGCTCGCGCTCGGCGCGGCCGCTGGGCTGCTGATTCCCGGCATCGCGCATCCCGCCGGGACGGCGATTCACCCGGTACTCGCACTGCTGCTCTACGCGACATTTCTCGGGATACCGTTCGCCACGATCGGGCAGGCGTTCCGGCACTGGCGGTTCCTGGTCACGATCCTCGCGGTGAACTTCGCCGCCGTTCCGGTCGTGGTGTTCGTGCTCTCGCGGATCGTCGCCCACGACCAGGTACTGCTCGTCGGCGTCCTTTTCGTGCTACTGACCCCGTGTGTCGACTATGTGATCGTCTTCTGTGGTCTCGCCGGAGGTGCGGAGGAACGTCTTCTCGCCGCGGCGCCGCTGCTCATGCTCGCGCAGATGTTGTTGCTTCCGCTCTATCTGTGGCTGTTCGCCGGAGCGGAATTCGTCCGGTCCATCGAGTTCGCGCCGTTCGTCGAAGCATTCGTGCTGATCATCGCCATCCCGCTTGTCGCGGCGGGGCTGACCCAGTTCGCCGCCACGCGCACCCGGTGGGGCTCGCGCGTGCGCGCCGCCGCGACGGGGGCGATGGTGCCGCTGATGATCCTCACCCTCGGAGTCGTCGTGGCTTCGCAGATCGCCGGGGTCGGAGCACGATTCGGTTCGCTGCTGCTCGCCGTTCCGGTTTATGTCCTGTTCGCCGCGGTCATGATTCCGGTCGGCGCGTTCGCGGGCAGGCGAGCCGGTCTGGACGTCGCGGGGCGGAGGGCGATCGTGTTCAGTGGCGCCACCCGGAACTCGCTCGTCGTCCTGCCGCTCGTGCTCGCCCTGCCAGCGACCTTCGATCTCGCCCCGCTGGTCGTCGTCACCCAGACCCTCGTGGAACTCGTCGTCATGGTGATCTTCGTGCGCCTCGTTCCCCGGGTGATCCCCGCACCTGCCGGGCGCCCGGCTCACCAGTTCGCTGATGTGACTGATCACAAAGGACAGAGGAGGAGCACATGATCGATACGCGTCTCGCGGGTCGGACCGTTCTGGTCACCGGCGGTGCGGGCAACATCGGCGCTGCCATCGCGCGCGCGTTCGCCGCCCAGGGCGCACGGGTGGCGATCCACTATCTCGCCAAGGATCCTCCAGCGCCCACCGGCGCCGAGTGGGCGCACATCACTCCGGACGCGGGCGAGGCTGACAAGCTCGCGGAGGAACTCGGCAACGACTCCTTCGCCGTGAGTGCCGATCTTTCCGAGCCGGGAGGGGCGGAACGGCTCGTTCGCGAGGTCGCGAGCCGAGCAGGTGCCGTCAACGTCCTGGTCAGCAACGCGGCTCACTGCGAATCCCCGGACACCATCGACACGGTGACCTCCGGGTCGCTGGAACGGCATTACCGGGTGAACTCCATCGCTCCCGCTCTGCTCATCGCCGAGGCGGCGCGGCTTCGCCGCGACGCGGATCCGTTGTGCGTCGTCAACATCACGACCGACGCCGCGCGTGCGTTCCCCGGCCAGACCGGATACGGCACGTCGAAGGCAGCACTCGAAGCGCTCACGCGGTCGGCGGCGCTGGACTTGGCCGCGCGAGGTATTCGGGTGAACGCCGTGGCCCCGGGCCCCGTCCAGACCGGCTGGATCGGGGAGGAGCTGATCGGCAAGGCGAGGGAGATTGTGCCGATGGGCAGAGTCGGGGAACCGGAGGACATCGCCGATGCCGTGGTGTTCCTGGCTTCCCACCAAGCCCGGTGGATCACCGGTCAGGTTCTGCAGGTTGCCGGAGGGCACGCGTTGTGAGCGTGCTCAGCCGAGGCGCTCGCGCAGTGACGCGAGTTCCGCGTGGAGTGCGGCCGGGATCTTGTCGTCGCCGATGTGCTTGAACCAGTTCTCGATGAGCGGGATTTCCTTTCGCCACTCGTCGGGATCGACGTTGAGGGCGGCGTTGACGTCGGCGACCGGGGTGATCAAGCCGTCGAGATCGAGGGCATCGACGGTGGGAATCCGCCCGATCGGCGTGTCGAGCGCGGCGGCTTTGCCTTCGATCCGTTCGACGATCCACTTGAGAACGCGGGAGTTCTCACCGAATCCCGGCCACAGGAATCGGCTGTTGTCGCCGCGGCGGAACCAGTTGACGTAGAAGATCTTCGGCAGCTTGTCCTGCTGGGCGTTCTCGCCGATGTCCAGCCAGTGCTGGAAATAGTCGCCGGCGTGGTAGCCGAGGAAGGGCAGCATCGCCATCGGGTCGCGGCGCACGTTGCCGACCGCGCCCGCTGCGGCCGCGGTGGTCTCCGAGGACATCGTGGCTCCCATGAACACCCCGTGTGCCCAGTCGCGTGCCTCGTTCACCAGCGGGATCGTGGTCTTGCGGCGGCCGCCGAACAGGATCGCCGAGATCGGCACGCCTCGGGGATCGTCCCATTCCGGTGCCAGGATCGGGGACTGCGACATCGGCGTGCAGTAACGGGAGTTCGGGTGCGCGGCCTTGTCGCCGCAACCCGGCGTCCAGTCCTGCTTCGTCCACGACGTCAGGTGCCCTGGCCTGTCCTCAAGGCCCTCCCACCAGACGTCGCCGTCGTCGGTGAGCGCGACGTTGGTGAATATCGTGTTGCCCTTTTCGATGGTGCGCATGGCGTTCGGGTTGGTGTGCCGGCCGGTTCCCGGTGCGACACCGAAGAACCCGAACTCGGGGTTGACCGCGTACAGTCTGCCGTCCTCACCGAACCGCATCCACGCGATGTCGTCACCGAGCGTTTCCGCGCGCCAGCCGGGAATGGTCGGCGCCAGCATGGCGAGGTTGGTTTTGCCGCACGCGCTGGGAAACGCCGCGGCGACGTAGTGGACCCGGTTCTCGGGGGAGGTCAGTTTGAGGATCAGCATGTGCTCGGCGAGCCAGCCTTCGTCCCGTGCCATGACGGAGGCGATCCGCAGCGAGTAGCACTTCTTGCCGAGCAGCGAATTGCCGCCGTAGCCGGAACCGTAGCTCCAGATCATCCGTTCCTCGGGGAAGTGCGAGATGTACTTGACCGGATTGCACGGCCACGGCACGTCGTCCTGGCCCGGTGCCAGCGGCGCGCCGACGGAGTGCAGCGCGGGGACGAACTCGCGCTCGGTACCGTCCGGCGCGGTGAATTTGTCCAGGGCCGGGGTGCCCATGCGGGTCATGATGTGCATGGAGAGCACGACATAGGCCGAGTCGGTGATCTCCACGCCGAGTTTGGGCTCGTCGCTGCCGAGCGGGCCCATGCAGAACGGGATGACATACATCGTGCGCCCGGTCATGCTCGCCCGGAAATGCTCGGTCAGCAGGACCTTCATGTCGGCCGGGGCCATCCAGTTGTTGGTCGGCCCCGCGTCCGCCTCGTTTTCCGAGCAGATGAAGGTACGGTCCTCGACGCGCGCGACGTCGCCGGGGTCGGACACGGCGAGGAACGAGTTGGGTTTCCCCGACAGCCGCACCAGCGTGCCCGCGTTGACGAGTTCGACACTCAGCCTGCGCCATTCGTCCTGGGAACCGTCGCACCACACCACCTCCCGGGGCGTGGTCAGCCCTGCCACGTCGCGTACCCAGTCCACCAGCGCGCGGTGAGTGGTGGGCGCCTGCTCCAGCCCGGGAACGGTGGATGTGGTCACGATGCTCTCCATTACGGGGTGGGCGGGTACTCGCCGAGCGCCGATACGCGGGTGGTCAGGCGGTGTCGGTGGCGTCGAGCGCGGCGGGATCGACCCAGCCGGTGGTGTCGATGTCGTGCCGCGCGGCGAGGTCGAGCAGGTCCCTGAGCCGCGCGCTGTGCAGGTGGACTTCGTAGTCGTGCCCCGCCTGCTGGGCGGCGATCATCGCCTGGCAGGCGTCGTCGGCCCTGCTACGCAGAACTGCGGCGAACTGGCTCATCGTCTCCACTTCTCCCGGCGGTGAATACATCATGTTAGTATTTAAAGACTTTTGCAAGTCATGGATTGCATGAGAGGAGCCTCGGCTCGGCGGGTGGCGGAAGTGCCGGTGTCCGGCTACTCCCGGCCCGCTACCGGGCTCTTCAGGTCCTCCAGCAATTCGACCTGCCCTGACAGCACTCCGGTGAGAATCTGCCTCGCGACCGCGAGCAGTTCCGCGACCTGCGGGCTCGTCAGCGTGTAGAAGACGGTCGAGCCTTCCTTGCGAGTGGTCACCAGTCCTGCCCGGCGCAGCACGGCGAGCTGCTGTGAGAGATTCGCCGGTTCGATGCCCACCTCGGGCAGCATCTCCGCCACCGCGTGCTCGCGCTCGCTCAGCAACTCGAGTACCCGGATCCGCGCCGGGTGACCCAGGGTCTTGAAGAACTCCGCCTTCAACTGATACAGCGGCCTAGTCACCGGCATGCCTCCGGACAACGGCGATCGTCATCGCACGGTTCAACACTTGCCAACCTTAGCAAGTCTGAAAGCGCATGGCGGCCCGTGCGGCATCGTTCGGATCAGTCGTGGGGTTCGGTGCCGCGTCGCGAGGGAAAATCGGGCGGACGGCGTCCCGCGAAGGCGTTCAGGCCCTCACGGGCATCGGGCGAGGTGAAGGCCTTCTGCCCGTACAACGCTTCGCTGTGAAAGGCCTGGTCCTGCGGCAGGTCGCCAAGCCGCAGGACGGCCTCCTTGATCGTCGCGAGTGCCGTGCCGCTCTTGGCGGCCAGTGTGCGGGCACGCTCGACCGCGGTCTCCAGCAGCCGCGGCGCGGGGACGACCTCGTTGAGCAATCCGTACCGTAGCGCCTGGCTCGCGGGAATCCGGTCGCCCTGAAGCATCAGCTCCATCGCCAGGACGTAGGGGATCTGCCGCGTCAGCCTGGTGAGTGTGCCGCCGGCGGGCACGACGCCGACACCACTTTCGGGGAGGCCGAATTCCGCGGTGTCGGCGGCGATCCTGATGTCGGTCGACAGCATTATTTCGAATCCGCCGCCGAGGCACAGGCCGTTGATCGCGGCGATCACCGGTTTGAACAGCGTCGTGTGCTTCTGGTGCGCCGCATCCCATTCCGAGATGTCGAACCGTCCTTCGGACAGTGCGGGGATGGATTCGGTGAGGTCGGCGCCGACGCAGAAGGCGCGGTCGCCGCTGCCGGTGAGGATCGCGACGGCGATCGAGTCGTCGTCGCGGACCTCGGCGAACGCCGCACCGAGCTCCTCGTACATGGCGAGGGTCAGCGCGTTGAGCTTGTCGGCCCTTTCGAACCGGATGATCGCGATCGCGCCGTCGCGCTCCAGGGCGATGCCGCCCATCAGATGACCCCCTTCTCGCGAAGCTCGGCGATCTGCCGCTCGTCGAGATCGGCGAGCGCGCGCAGGACCGGGCCGGCGTGCTCCCCGACTTTCGGTGCGAGCCCTCGCGGCTGGGCGGGGGTGTCGCCGAGCTTGATGGGCGAGCCGAACATGCGCAGTTCCCCGAACTCGGGGTATTCGACGTCGACGACCATGTCGCGCACGGCGATCTGCGGGTCCTCGACGACCTCGCCGATGTCCTTGATCGCGCTCAGCGGCACGGCGTCACCGACGATCTCCTCCAGTTCGGACTTCGTCTTGTCCTCGAACCACGTGTGCAGCAGCGGCCGGATCCGCCGTTCGTAGACCTCGGGCACGAACCGCTTGGCCATCGTGTCGATCTCGGGGTCGTCGGCGAGCTCCGGCTCGCCGAACAGGTGGCACGACAGTCGCCAGAACTTGTCGGTGTAGCCGCCGAAGAACACGAACCCGTCCTTGCACGGGTAGAGCTCATAGGGCTTGACGAACGGGTGCTCGTTGCCGAGCGGACCGGGGACCTTGCCGTCGACGGTGTAGGACACCACGGCGTTCTCGGTCAGGCTCAGCACCGAATCCTGCTGGGACACGTCGACCAGCTGGCCGCGCCCGGTTTTCTCCGCCTCCCGCAGCGCCGCCAGTGTTCCGATGACCGCGTACAGCGTCGCGGAAAGATCGCCGATGATGGTGCCGACCCGTGCGGGAGGCCGGTCGGGGAATCCGTTGATGGACCACAGTCCGCCGGTGGCCTGCGCGCTGTTGTCGTAGGCGGGCCTTCGCCGGTAGGGCCCGGTCTGCCCGTAGCCGGAGATCGCCGTGTACACCAGGCGGGGGTTCTCCGCGCGCAGCACCTCGAAGCCGACACCGAGTTTGTCCATTGTGCCTGGCCGGAAGTTCTCGACCAGCACGTCTGCGCGCCGCACCAGCCGCTTGAGCAGACTTTTACCGTCCTCGGTGGACAGATCGATGGTGAGGCCGAACTTGTTTCTGTTGAACTGCGCGAAGAACGCGCTGAACTCCTCGCCCGAGTCCGCTTCGAGTTTGGGAGGGAAGTCCCTCGCGTAGTCGGGGTCCTTCGGGTTCTCGATCTTGATCACGGTCGCACCGAGGTCGGCGAGCAGCATCGAGCAGAACGGGCCCGCCACGACCCTGGTGATGTCCAGTACCACGATGCCGCGCAGCGCCCCCTTGGACAGTCCGCCCGGCAACATGCCGAGGAGTGCGCCGTCACCGGTGTCATTGATGGTCATGGTGGGCCCCTTCCGCAGGTGACTCGTCAGTTCGCCGCGTCCACCCGGACACGGGTTTCCAGGAGGGTTCCGCACGCGGGACTGTAGAACTCGTCGATCAGCACGCGTCCGCCCTCGGTGCGCGGGCGGACGCGGACCCCGTGTTCGGCAAGGCGCTCGGCGGCCACGTGGGTGACCTTCGCCGCGTCGTCGTGCCAGTCGTCGCCGGTGCCGAGGCGGGCTCCGCTGGCCGGCACGTACCAGCCTTCGGCGTCGCGGCGCGGCGCGGAGGATCCGGCGGGCGACGTCGCGGGGACCTCACGGACGGGGGTGGCCCCGAGCCGTTCCTTCCGCAGCGCGGCGCGGGTTTGCCGGGTGGCGTCCTCGTCGGCGGAACCGCCGGTGACGATCACGCCATAGGTGTGCCGCGCGGTCTCCTCGGTGACATAGCCGTCGCGCACGTCGGCCGCGACGAGCCGGGGAGCACGCAGCAGCGGGTCGCCGTAGCCGCCTCCGCCCGCGATCCATTGCACCAGCACGTCTCCCGCGCGGATCGTCACCGACTGCTGATTGATCGCCAGCAGCTCCCGGTCGGCGGCGGCCAGCGTGTCAGGGCGGGGGACCCGGCCGCCGGAGAGCTGACGGGCGACATCGGTCCGGCGCCACACCTCGTGGCCGCTGCCGCCGCCGGGAAGGCCGCCACCGAAGCCGTCGGCGACCACCTGGGCGTTCGGCGCGAACACCGTCTGCGTGACCTCCTTGGCGCCGTGCAGCGTCCACGCGAAGCGCAGACCGAGCCCGCCGCGGTGGGCGCCGTGTCCCGCGCTGCCGAGGTTGAGCTGCTTCCACAGGTAGAGCACGGGGTAGAGCATCTCGTTCATCTCGACGTCGGGCAGCATGTTGTTGACCTGCGTCATCATCCCGGCACAGTCGAGACCGTCGAGGTCAGGCTGCGCGCCGGATCCCATGCCACCACCGTCCATGTTGAACAGTACGAAGTAGTCGCCACCCTCGGCTGTGCCCGCGGAGATGCCACCGGTCCAGGAATCGCCCCACACGCCCTGGGTGCGGTCTCGGATCGTCTCGTCGTCGCTGCCGCGGCAGGCGTCGTTCATGAGCTTGGTGACGAGGCGGCTGACGCGCGCGCCGGTGGTGAGGTGCCCGTTGCTGATCGGAGCGGGCGGCCGGGGATTCACGATGGAACCCGGTTCGGCCGCGATGTCGAACGCGGTCATGACGCCCTCGTTGAACGGCACGTCCCAGGCGAGGATCGGCACGATCGCCGAGGCCACGCTGCCGACGAGGGCCCCGTAGCTGCAGTTGACGAATCCGTCGGTCTGCTCGCTGGAGCCGGTGAAGTCGAAGGTGATCTGGTTGTCGCGCTTGGTCATGGTGCACGCGACGCGGTACAGCTCGTCGACGTGTCCATTGTGCTCGGTCCATTCCTCGCCGGTGTAGACGCCGTCGGGGATGCGGGCGATCCGGTCGCGCACGACCTGCTCGGCCAGTTCGAAGGACAGTCTCGTGTAGTCGCGGAACCGGTCGAGGCCGAACTCGCCGATCGTGCTCAGCAGCCGCCTGATGCCGGTGTTGTTGCTCGCGACGAGGCTGCGCACGTCGTTCCAGAACAGCGCGGGTACGCGGACGTTGTTGAGCAGGATCCGGCGCACCCACTCGACGGGCTCGCCCTTGTCGAAGATCTTGACGCCAGGCGGCAGCCGCAGCGCCTCGGCGTAACAATCGTGGGCACCCGGAGCGAACCCGCCGGGAGTCATGCCGCCGACGTCGACCAGGTGCGCCTGGGATTGGGCCCAGCCGACGAGTTCGTCGCCGTGGAAGATCGGCGAGATCACGTTGGTGTCCGGCGGATGGCTCGCACCCGCCGTGTGCGGGTCGTTGCAGATGAAGGCGTCGCCAGGCGCGAGCGGCTCACCCTCGATCGCCTTCACCAGGTTCTGCACGGCGACGCTGCCGGAGCCGATGTGGAACTGGACGTAGTCGGAGTAGGCGTAGATGCGGCCGTTCGGGTCGAACAGCGCGGTGTTGAAGTCGCCTGCCTCGGTGATCACGGGGGAGCCGGACGAGCGGATCATCGCGATGCCCATCTCCTCGACGATGGAGTCGAGGCGCATGCGGATCACTTCGAGGGTGACCGGGTCGAACCCGTCGGGCAGCGTGTGCGTGGTCATGTCGTCTCCTTTGACGGGCGGGGGTCAGTGGGCCGCGAGGCGCAGCAGGAAGTCGCCGCCCGCGGTCAGTTCGACGGTGGCGCCGGTGGGCACGTACACGGTGGTGTCGGGCTCCTCAAGCAGGCAGGGACCGGCGGCCCTGCCGAGCGCGCCGAACCCTCGGTGGATGTCGATCTCGGCCCTGGCTCCGGTGAGTGGCTCGATCACATTCCTGCGCGTGAGTTCGTGGCACTCCTCCTCGCCGCCCGCGACCTGCTCCACCGCGTGCGCCTCGCTGCGGCCGATGGCCCTGACCCGCGAGTTGACCAGCAGGATCTCGGCTTCGGTCCAGGCGGTACCCGCGCCGAACTCGTCCTCGTAGTCGGCGATGAACCGTGAGCGCAGCGTTTCCTTGTCGGCCTCGCCGAACGTGCCCGAGGGCAGGCGGGTGGTGACCTCGAAGATCTGGCCGACGAACTTCATGTCCGCCTCGCGGTACAACTCCCGGCGGTCCTCGGGGATCCCCTCGGTCTCGAACCACGTCCTCGCGCGTTGCTCGAGGGCGGCGAACTCCTTGTCCAGCGCGGCCGCGGGCTGGTCCATCGTCCACGGGCTCGTCTGCACGGCGGAGAACACCGAGTCGGCGTGCCTGAGCCCGTGCGCGGAGAACACGGCGGCATTGCGAGGAATCACGACCTCGCGGACACCCGCCTCGGCGGCGATGGCCGCCGCGAAAAGCCCGCACGCGCCGCCGAATCCGACGAGCGTGAACTCGCGCGGGTCGTGGCCCCTGTTCACCGTGATCTTGCGCAGCGCGTTGGACATCTGCGAGGTCGCCAGCCGGTACACGCCTTCGGCCGCCGCGTCCTCGGTGATGCCCAGCGGTTCGGCCACGTGTTTGCGCAGGGCGGCGCGAGCCTGCTCCTCGTAGAGGGGGACGGTGCCGCCGAGGTAGTAGTCCGGGTTGATCAGCCCGAGCACGAGCGCGGCGTCGGTGACGGCGGGCCGGGTGCCGCCCTTGCCGTAGCACGCGGGCCCCGGCGTCGAGCCCGCGCTGTGCGGGCCGACGCGCAGCAGGTTCCTGCCGTCCACCCAGGCGAGGCTGCCTCCGCCCGCGCCGATGGTCTCGATGTCCACGGCGGTCAGGCTCGTGGGCAGGCCACCGATCTCGGCACGGGGCAGCAGCCTGAGTTCGTCGTCGATGATCGCCGCCGCGTCGAGGCTCGTGCCGCCCATGTCCGCGGTCAGCACCCGCGTGCGGCCGAGCTGCTTGCCCAGCAGCCGCGCGCCGGTGACACCGCCGACCGGACCGGAGTTGAACATCGAGATCGGCGCCTTACCGGTTTCCTCGACCGACAGGAACCCGCCGTGTACCTGCATGATCTGCACCCGAGCTCGCAGCCCCCTGCTCCGTAGCTCGTCGGCGAGATGGTCGAAGTGTGAGGCCACGATCGGCTTCACCGCCGCGTCCAGCGCGGTGGTGACCATGCGCTCGTACTCGCGGTAGACCGGGGTCAGCCTGCTGGAGAGCGTGTAAGGGACGCCGGGGTGGTGCTTGTCGAGGTATTCGCCGATCGCCTGTTCGTGGACGGAGTTGCGGAATGACCACAGCAGACAGACGGCGATGGTTTCCGCGCCGTGGTCCAGCACGGCGTTCACGGCGGTGGCGATCGCGTCCTCGGTGAGCGGGACGAGTACGGCGCCGTGCGCGTCGACTCGCTCCGCGACCTCGACGATGCGGCGCCGTTCGACGATGTCGGGCGGCGGCGCCATCTTGTGCGGATCGCGCTCGTCGGTGCGGGCCGATCGGGCGATGCGCAGGGTGTCGCGGAAGCCCTGGGTGGTCAGCAGTCCGACCGCGGCGTACTTCTGCTCGTCCACGGCGTTCGTGACGATGGTGTTGCCGAGAACGAATCGATCCACGGCGGCGAAGAACTCGGCCTCCGGCATTTCCGCGCGTTCCCGCAGCACACTCAGTGCGCCGAGAATCCCCGTGGTCACGTCCTTGGTCGAGAACGCCTTGCCTCGGATCGTGCGCCCGTCGACGATCGCAACGGCGTCGGTGAACGTGCCACCGACGTCGATGCCCACGTGAAGCGTCATGCTCGCTGTCTCCTTTGACTGCGTCGGTGTGGTTCGTGGCGGGCTGACGGGATGGTAAGCACGAAACTCGGGTTTCGCGGAGACGCCGGTCGGCCCGCTGCTGTGGACGGTAGGAGCGCGAGCGTGCCCGGGCTATGTATCATTTGCCCAGGATTTCCCTGGAGCTTCTGGACGATCGGCACATCGGATCGAGGTGGGCTCGTGGCCGACACACTCCCGGTCGACGTGGTCGTCGATCTGCTGCGGTCGGCGTCGGCCGAGCAGGAGGCCGATGTGGACGGCCTGCTCGCGGGGGTGAGCCTTTCCGAACAGGACGCGGCGCGCGTCCGCTACGAGACCCGCAGGCTGCGTGCCACCTCCGAGCGGTGGCGGCGCCGTGGCCAGGAACTCGCCGCGCTGTTCTCGTCGGCGCGGGAGCTGGCCCAGCTCCGCGATGTCGACGAGCTGCTCGGCAGGCTCGTCGAACGAGCGCACGACCTCGTCGGCACCGACGTCACGTACCTTTCCGAATTCGACGCCGGAAGCCGCGAACTCCGCGTCCGCACCACGCTCGGCACGGTGGCCCCTTCGTTTCTGGGTTTGCTGGTGCCGCCCGGCGTGGGACTGGCCAGTCAGGTGGTCGAAGGGCGCCGTCCGTGCTGGACGTCCAAGTACGCAGCGATGACGCAGGCTCCGCACGACTCCGCCATCGACGCGGCCGTCGCGGCGGAAGGCCTGGTGTCACTGCTGGGTGTCCCGCTGCTCGCCGGTGAGGAGGTGATCGGTGTGCTGTTCGCGGCCAACCGCGTCGAGCACGCGTTCTCGCCGGAGGAGATCTCCCTGCTGTCGGCTTTCGCCGACCACGCGGCCATCGTCCTGCAGACCGCCCGCCTGCTCGCCCGCACGCAGGACTCGGCCGACGTCGCCCGCCGCGCCTACGATGAGCTCGCCCGGCACGTGGAGGCGATGGAGCGAGCCAGCGAGGTGCACGGTGACCTCACCAGTCTCGTGCTGCAGGGCGGAGAAGCGCCCGATGTCGCGACCGCGCTCGGCCGCGCCCTGCGTTGTCACGTCGAGCTTCTCGACCCCGACGGCCTCGAAGGGCCGGTTGCCGACGCCGTCGAGGGCAGTCGCCACAGCGGACGGTGCACACCCGCCGGTGACGGTGCCTACGCCGTCGCCGTCCTCGCCGGACCGGCCTTGCTGGGCGCCTTGTTGCTGGAGGAGGGCGACGTCGAATTCGGGCCCGTCGAACTGCGCACGGCCGAGCGCGCGGCGCAGATCACCGCGCTGCTCAACCTCAAGCAGGATGCCGTGATCGAGGCCGAACAGCGCGTCCGAGGGGATCTGCTGGCCGACATGCTCGCCGATGACCCCGGTCGGCGGGCCGGTATCGCCACCCGCGCCCGCGCTCGCGGCATCCGGCTCGACGAGCTGCGGTCCGTCGTCGTGGTCTCGGTACCCGCCGAGCTGCGCCGCGAGGCCGTTCGCGCCCTGGGGCGCACGGGCGGCCCCGCCGGGGAACACACCGGTCAGGTCGTGGCGCTCACCGGGCACGCCGATCCCGCCGCCGCGAGCGCGTTCGTGCACGCCTTGGTGAGCCGTACCGTGCGGGGGCCGGTGCTGGCCGTCGGCGCGCGGGTCACCGAAGCCGGCGGCGCCGAAGTCACCGGTGACCTGCGTGCCCAGGTCGAGGCCGCTTCGGCGTGCGTGCGGATCCTGCCGTCGCTCGGGCTCAGCGACACCGCGGTCACCGCCGACGAGTACCTGCCGTACACGGCGTTGTTCGGCCCGGGGGAGGCGCGCGTGAGTTCGTACGTGCGGCGGGTCATCGGGGCCGTTCTCGACTGGGACGCCGAGCACGCTGGCAAACTCCTGCCGACCCTGTCCGCTTATCTCGGCAACCGGATGAGCCCCGTCGCCACGGCTCGCGCTCTCCATCTGCACAAGAACACCGTGCTCCAGCGCTTGGAACGTGCGACGGAGCTGCTCGGTGAGAACTGGCAGGAACCCGATCGGCTCTTCCGGATCACCGTCGCGGTCCGCCTCGCCAACCTGACCAAAAACCCATAGTCGGTCCACCGGCAGTGGATGATCGGTCCATTCCCGGTCGATACTCGGCGAACTAACGTCCCTCCCCGTACCGAGCCGCACAGCCACACCGAGGTGGGAGGGCGCCATGCCGCGCACGAGTCGTATTCAGGGTCTCCGGGATCTCTCCGTCGAGGCCCGGCGCAAGTCCGTCGCCGAGGCCGCCGGCGTCGCACCCGCGTCGATCGCCGCCTTCGACCCCGCCCAGGGACTCGGGATCGGGCTCGCCGACCACATGATCGAGAACGTGGCGGGGATTCTCGGTGTGCCGCTGGGTGTCGCGACCAACTTCGCCGTCAACGGAGCCGACGTGCTGGTGCCGATGGCGACCGAGGAAGCCTCGGTCGTGGCCGCGGCGAGCAACGCCGCCAAGATCGCGCGGATCAGGGGCGGGTTCACGACATCCTCGACCGCGGCCGTCATGCAGGCCCAGGTCCAGATCGTCGGGGTCGCCGATCCCGAGGCGGGGCGAGTACGCCTGCTGGAGGCAAGGGACGAACTGATCGCGCTCGCGAACGCCCAGGACCCCAAGCTCGTCGAGTTCGGCGGTGGCGTCCGGGACATCGCGGTCAGGGTCGTGCGCTCTCGCGCAGGCACCTATGTGGTCGCTCACCTGCAGGTCGACGTGCGCGACGCCATGGGAGCCAACGCGGTCAACACCATGGCGGAGGCCATCGCGGCCAGAGCGGCCGAGATCGCCGGAGGCAGCAGCCTGCTGCGGATCCTCACCAACAAGGCCGATCTCCGGCTTTCCCGGGCCCGCGCGGTGTTCGACGCGGAGGCGCTCGGCGGAGCGGAGGTCGTCGACAACATCATCCACGCCGCCGCGCTCGCCGAAGCCGATCCCTACCGGGCCGCGACCCACAACAAGGGCATCATGAACGGGATCACGGCGGTCGTGCTCGCCACCGGCAACGACACCCGCGCCGTCGAAGCGGGCGCCCACTCCCACGCGGTCTCGCCAGCGGGGCTCTACACCTCGTTGTCCCGCTTCGAAAAGGACGCGGGCGGCAACGTCGCCGCGAGTATCGAACTGCCGATGCCCGTCGGTCTGGTCGGCGGTGCCACCAAGATCCACCCGGCGGCGCGGGCCGCGATCACCCTGCTCGGTGTCGGCACCGCGGCCGAACTCGCGGAGATCATCACCGCCGTCGGTCTCGCGCAGAACCTCGCCGCCGTCCGCGCGCTGGCCACCGAGGGAATCCAGCGTGGCCATATGTCCCTGCACGCCCGCAACATCGCCTCGACCGTGGGCGCGACCCCCGAGGAGGTGCCCGCCGTCGCCGCGAGGCTGGTCGCGGACAAGGCGGTCCGCGCCGACCACGCGGAGCGGATTCTGGCCGAGCTCAGGCAAGGACGATGAGCCACTACGGCAGCACGGCGCTTCCCGGCCTTCCCGAAGCCGTCACCATCCGCGAGGTCGGCCCCCGTGACGGGCTCCAGAATGAGTCCGTTCCCGTGCCCACCGGCGTGAAGCTGGAATTCATCGAGCGGCTCGCCGACGCCGGGCACACCGTCATCGAGACGACGAGCATGGTCCACCCCGCGTGGGTACCTCAGCTCGCCGACGCCGACGAGGTTCTCCGCCGTCTCGGCCGCAGGCCCGGCGTCCGGTATCCCGTGCTCGTGCCCAATCGGCGGGGCCTGCGGCGGGCGCTCGACGCGGGTGTCACCGACATCGCCGTGTTCGCCTCGGTCACCGAAAGCTTCGCCAAGGCCAATCTGGGCCGCACGGTCGCCGAGTCGCTGGAGATGTTCGCGCCGGTGATCGCGGCGGCAAGGGAAGCGGGGCTGCCGGTGCGCGGTTATGTGTCGATGTGCTGGGGCGACCCACTGGAAGGCGCGGTGCCCGCCGCCAAGGTCGTCGATGTCGCGACCAGGCTGATGTCCCTGGGCTGCACCGAACTCGGCCTCGGCGACACCATCGGTGTCGCCACGCCCGGTGGCGTCGTCGCTCTGCTGGACGCGCTCACCGCCGCCGGTGTCCCGGCAGGCTCGATCGCCGTGCACTTCCACGACACCTACGGCCAGGGACTTGCCAACACCTTCGCCGCGCTCCAGCACGGGGTGACCACAGTGGACACCTCAGCCGGAGGTCTCGGCGGTTGCCCCTACGCCAAGAGCGCCACCGGAAACCTCGCCACCGAAGACCTGCTCTGGCAACTCGACGGACTCGGGATCCGTACCGGCCTCGATCTCGCCAAGCTCGTCGAAACCAGCGTCTGGCTGGCGGGCCACCTCGGCCGTCCCAGCCCCTCATCGGTCGTGCGGGCTCACGCCGGTCCACGCTGATCGCCGGTCGGCCACCAGCCTCAGCCGCCATCCCGCGGCGAGAAGGGCCAGCGGTACGGCGGCGGCGCTGACGACCTCGGGCCAGTCCGGGAGGTTCAGCAGTGCGCTCACGATCGCGACCGCCGCGCCGAGCATGACCAGCAGGCGCCCGGTCTTTCCGTAGCGCCGTGCCCGGTCCGGCGGCAGCGCCTCCGGTTCGGCGACGCCTCGTTTTCTCCTGTCCTGCGACACGAACCAGCCCGCGGCGAGCGCGACATAGCCGAGCACGACCACCGCCACCGGACCGCCGGAGGACGCCGGGGACGCGGTGCCGATCCCGCCCGCGACGACAAGGCCCCAGCCGACCGGCAACGCCAGCGGCTGCCACCACTGCAAGCGGACCCGGCGGCGCCGTTCCGCGCGGCGATCGGCAGGCATCGGTGGCACGCCGGGAATCCGCACGCCGTAGAGCGCCGCGAACACCGAAGCGACGAACAGCGAGTAACCCAGTCCCAGAAATGGCCGTGGTTCGTCGACCACGATCTGGTCCGCGGCGTTGCGCACGCTCTGGTACACGACGGGCTTGGGGTGGGTCAGGTTCTCCGGGGTCAGCGCGGAGTTCTGGAATTTCTTGTGTGCGTGCTCCCCATCGGACCAGGTGATCTCGGCCTCGCACGCCCAATACCAGCCCAGCCCCGAGGTGCTGATGGGGCCGACCCGTTCGCACGCGGTGGCCAACGCGGTTCCGCGTTTCGTCACGACGCCGTCGGAACCGAGCACACCCGTGACGGCCGCGATGGTGAGCGACACCAGCGCGAGCAGAACGCGTACCACCACTTGCGAGACCACATAGCCGACCCGCCAGAACCGTTGTCTCCCGGGCAGTTCCGCCCACGGTTCCCGCCACGGCGGGGCGAGCGGATTTCGGGCCGGTTCCCCTTTCCGGTCAGGGACATCCGTTTTCGCGCCTTCGCCGCTCGCCACTACTGCTCCGGCTGGTCCTCAAGCGCGCGCAGCAGGCTCCGCAGGAGTTCGTCGAGTGTGCCGAGCCGGGTGCCGTCCAATGCCGACAACAGCCGGGTGACGTTGGCGGTGTGTGCCGTCATCGCCTTGTCGACGGTGCCGTAGCCCTTGTCGGTGAGCCGGACGCGGAAGCTGCGCCGGTCGGCCGGATCGAGGGTGCGTTCGACGAGCCCCGCCGCTTCGAGGCGGTCCAGCCGATTGGTCATGCCCGCGCGGGTCAGCATCAGCGTCGCGGAGAGCTGCGATGGCCTCAGCGTGTACGGGTCGCCGGAGCGCCGCAGGGACGCGAGTACGTCGAACTCGCCCTTCTGCAATCCGAACTCGCTGAAGACGGCTTCCTGCGCGGGAGCCAGCAGCAGCCCGATCCGGCCAAGGCGACCGGCGACGGCGATGGCTTCGAGGTTCAGATCCGGACGTTCCCGCCGCCATGCCTCGACCACGGCGTCAACAGCATCGACGGCATCGGCGTCCTGTGCCTTCGGTTCACTCACGGAACGCAGTCTATTCGATGACGTGTCTATTCGATGGAAGATAGTTTGACAGCTAACTATCAGGCGTGTGACTATAACTCCATGAGCACACCACAACTCACCAGTCAGGAGGTTCCGCCGCTGGTGGTGCGGCGGAACGAGGCGGAAGTACTGGGAACGGGGCAGGCCGCCGTCTGCCTGCTCGCCGACGTGCCCTCGACCGGCGGTTCCCTCAGCGCCACGCGTACGACGCTCAGCGAAGGCCAGGACGGGGCCCCGCCGCACTACCACCGCACCTCGGGAGAGACGTTCTTCGTCCTCGGCGGTGTTCTGCGGGTGCTCCTCGGCGAGGAGATCGTCACCGCGAAGGAAGGTGACCTGCTGTTCGTGCCGCCCGGCACCGTTCACGCCTTCGGTGCGGCACCAGGCTCCGAGGCGGACCTGCTGATCGCCTTCACCCCCGGGGTCGAGCGGTTCGGGTATTTCCGGCTGCTCGACCGGGTCCGCAACGGCGACGCCCCGCGGTCCGATCTTCTCGACGCCCAGGAGCGCTACGACAACCACTTCGTGGACAGCACCGTCTGGCGGGAGGCCCGCCGGGCGGAACGACAGGAGCCAAGCCATGCGTAAGGTCATCAATTCCACGTACTCGACGCTCGACGGCTTCATCGACAACCCGCACAAATGGTCGCTGCGGTACTCCGACGAGGAAGCGCGGGCATACGCCTTCTCGATGACCACGGCCGCCGACATCACCGAGGGCCAGGACGTCGACTACGGCCTGCTCGCCGACGTGCTGGCCGAGGCGAGCGGCACCCTCCGAACCCGCACACCGCCGGCGTGGGCACTGCTCGCGCCGGCGGTCTCAGCGCGCGGGTGTGATTCCGTCGAGCAGGCAGCGGAGCCCGTTGTCGAAACTGCGATCCCAGTCGGTGTCCCGTGTCGTGCGATACACCGCGAGCGTGGGATAGCGGTCGCTCCGTGAGCTGACGTGGTCGGCCGCCGCGTGGCGTGCCGACTCGTCCTGCTCCTGCCAGGCGATTCGCATGAGAACCGAGCCGATCACGTAGTTCGAGAGCGCGTAGGCGGCGTCAGGCAGTTCGGTTCCGGTGAGTCCCGCGGTGGCCAGCAGGGCGTACAGGCGCTCTTCGCGGGCGAGCATGTGGGGGCCGAGCTGCGGGCGTCCGAGTATGCGCGCCGACCACGGATGCCGCAGAAGTGCGGCCCGCCAGGCACGGAGTAACCCGGTGAGTTCGGCACGCCAGTCGCCGTGGTCGTCGCGCGTTCGCACTTCGGCGTAGACCGAGTCGAGAGCGAGATCGAGCACGTCCTCTTTGGTGCGCACGTGGCCGTACAGCGTGGCCGCGCCGACGCCGAGGTGCTCGGCGAGCCGGCGCACCGTCAGCGCGTCGGCGCCGTGAGCGTCGAGGACCTCGATCGCGGCGTTGACGATCCGTTCCCTGGTCAGCGGATCCCGCCTGGTGGTACTCGGCCGCAGCCACACGTTTCCAGGTTTTTCCTCGCCTGTTCTCGCCATCCCGGCAGTGTAGTACGGTGTTTGCGTCGCCGAACAACGTTCGGATAAGCAAACAGCGTTCGTAAGGAGGTGGCCGATGCCGGAAGGGCTCGGTCCGGTGGAAGCCGAGCGGCGAGCCGATCACGGGAGCGCCGCACGGTGGTGGCCGTTGGTCGTCGTCGGGCTGGTGCAGCTCATGGTGGTGCTCGACGCCACGATCGTGAACATCGCTCTGCCGTCCGCCCAGGCCGATCTGGCGTTGTCGGAGGGTGAACGGCATTGGGTCATCACCGCCTACGTACTGCTCTTCGGTGGCCTGCTGCTCATGGGAGGGCGCGTGGCCGACCGGTTCGGAACCCGGAGGGTGCTGCTGCTCGGGCTTACGGGGTTCGCCGCCGCGTCGGCGCTCGGCGGTGCCGCGCCCGGCGGTGACATGCTGTTCGCGGCACGGGGCCTGCAGGGCGTGTCGGCCGCCTTCGTCGCGCCGGCCGCGTTGTCACTGCTGAGCCGTACCTACGTCGAGCCGGGGGAACGCGGGATCGCCTTCGGGGTCTACGGGGCGCTCTCCAGTGGTGGAGCGGCGGTGGGTCTGCTCGCCGGTGGCGTGCTGACCGAGGCACTCGACTGGCGCTGGTGCCTCTACGTGAACATCCCCATCGCGGTCGTGGCCTTCGTCGGCGCGCTGGCCACGATTCCCCGGATCTCGCCCAGCGCCGGTGTGCGCCTGGACCTGCCGGGGGCCGCCCTCAGTTGTGGCGGCCTGACGGCGATCGTCTTCGGATTCACCCAGGCCGAAGCGCGGGGCTGGGCCGATCCGCTGGTTCTCGGGCTGCTTGGCGCCGGTGGAGTGTTGATGGTGGCGTTCGGCCTCGTCCAGTCGCGGGCACGTCAGCCGTTGCTTCCCCTGCGCGTGCTCACCGACCGGGCGCGGGGCGGGGCGGTCCTCGCGGTCGCGTTTTCCCAGGTGGCCCTGTTCGGGTTCTTCCTCTTCATCACCTTCTACATGCAGGCCGTCCTCGGATACTCACCCCTGCTGGCCGGGCTCGCGTTCCTGCCACTGACCGTGGCCACCGCCGTGGGCGCCGGCGTGCTCGGGGCCCGTGCCCTTCCGCGCCGGGGGCCGCGCCCGCTGATCGTCTCCGGGCTGATCATCGCGGCCGTGGGCATGGCCTGCCTCACCGTGCTGGAGCCCGGTACGGAGCTGGTCTATCCGGCGTTCCTGCTCCCAGGGCAGCTGGCCATCGGTCTTGGGCTCGGTCTGGTCATGATGCCCGCGATGAGCACCGCGACCGCCGGGGTCCCTGCCGCCGACACCGGGGCCGCCTCCGCGACGGTGAACGCCGCTCAGCAGGTCGGCGGTGCTCTGGGGACCGCGCTGCTCAACACGATCGCCGCGAGCGTCACCGCCACGGCGCTTGCCGCCGGTGGCGACAGGAGCACGGCCGAGGTCAGCGGGTACACCGCCGGCGTCGCCGCCGGTGCGGCGATTCTCGCCGTGACCGCCCTTGCGGCGTTCCTGATGCTTCCCAGGCACTACGGCAGGGTCAGATAGCCGCGCGCGTATGCCGTCGCCACGGCCGCCGCCCTGTCGTTGACACCGAGCTTGGAGTACACCTGCAGCAGGTAGGTCTTGACCGTCGACTCGCTGATGAACAGATGTTTCGCGACCTCGCGGTTGGTCGAGCCCGCCGCGATGAGTTCCAGCACCTCGGTTTCGCGCTTCGACAGCGGTGCCGCGGCAGGCTGCCGCATCTGCCCCATGAGCCTGGTGGCGACGGTGGGGGAGAGGGTCGCCTTTCCCTGCGCCGCCGCCTCCACCGCGACGAACAGCTCCTCACGCGGCATCTCCTTCAGCACGTAGCCGGTGGCTCCGGCCTCGATGGCGCGCAGTACGTCGCTGTCCGTGTCGTAGGTCGTGAGCACGAGCACGCGGGCCGCCACCCCCCGGCTGGCCAGCTCCTTGATCGCGGCGACGCCGTCGAGCTTGGGCATGCGCAGGTCCATGAGGACGACATCGGGCCGGAGCGCCACACCTGCGGCGATGGCCTCCTCACCGTCACCGGCTTCGCCGACCACCTCGAAGCGCGGGTCGTCGCTGAACATGCCGCGCAACCCGTCGCGCACCACGGGGTGGTCGTCGACGATCAACAGCGAGATCACCGTTCACCTCCGACCGGAATCGCGGGCACGGACGCCGAAATCGCCGTGCCCGCCCCCGGCTCCGATTCGACGTCGAGCCGCCCCGCGAGCCGCTGAACCCGCTGCCGCATGCCGACGAGCCCGAAGCCGCCGGGCCCGGAGCCGCCAGGCCCGGAGCCGCCCGCGCGCTTGGCTCCGGGATCGAAACCCGCCCCGTCGTCTCGCACGTCCAGCACCACTTTGTCCTCCAGATACGACAGCGTCAGGCCGACCCTGGTGGCATCGGCGTGTTTGGCGACGTTGGCCAGCGCCTCCTGCGCCGCCCGCAACAACGTCACCTCGACGTCGGTGTGCATCGGCCGAGGGGCGCCGTCGGTGGTCAGCACCGTCTCGACATCGTGCAGTTCCGCCCAGTTCCTCGCCAGCTCGCCGATGGCTTCGGGAAGCCGCGCCTCGGCGAGCATCGCGGGCTCCACGGCATGGACGGTGCGGCGGGCTTCGGCGAGGCTCTCCCTGGCCAGGTTCATCGCGTTGGTCACGTGCCTGCGCAACGGTTCGTCCAGCTTCCGCTCGACGGCCTGGAGCTGGGTGAGGATCCCGGCCAGGCCCTGTGCGAGGGTGTCGTGGATTTCCCCGGCCATCCGCTGGCGCTCGTCCAGCACTCCCGCCTCGCGAGCCTGAACCAGCAGCTGGGCATGCAGGCCCGCGTTTTCCTCAAGCGCCGCTTCGAGCCTGGCGTTGGCCTCGTGTGATTCGGTGAGCGCCCGTTCCTGTTCGCGGCCGCGCCGGTCGACGAGGTCGAGGAGGGCGAAGCAGGACACCGACAGCACGGAGGAAACCAGCGAGATGGCCGCCCACTCCCACCATTCGCCGCCGGTGATGTTGTGTGCGCCGCCCAAATAGGACACGGCCATGATCATCGAGGTGGCGACGGCGCCTGCCTGCCGCACAACGCCCCGCAGTCGCTCGAACGCGTGCACATAGCCGATGAAGGCGAAGATGCCGTACGAGGGTGCGAGCACCACGAGGCCCGCCGAGGCCACCGTCAGTCCCGCGTAATAGAGGGTGAGCAGTGATCGACGCCGGTGCCACCGCGGGTGCGTGTCGAAGACCAGCATCCACACGGTGATCGCCAGCGTGAGACCCAGTACCGCGGCGATGTGCACGGTCGTGGTCTGCTGGATGAGCGTGAGAGTGGTACCGACCGCCAGCAGCGCGTAGGGCAGGATCGTGAACACCGCGACCAGCCTGCGGTCGGTCTCCTCCCGGAGCGACATGGTTACGCTCACGACTCACTCCCAGCGGAAGTACCGAGCGGCCAGCCCGCCGGCGATGATCACCCACCCCAGCATGACGGCTACGTGCAGCAACTGCGGCCAGTCACCTGCGGCGGCGTCCTGCAATGATTGCACGCTGGCTCCCAGCGGGGTGAAGTCGCTGATCGTCCGCAGCACGTCGTTCATCGAGTCACGCGGTATCCACAGCCCCGCGAAGAACAGGCTGGGAAACAACAGCACGGTCCCGACAGCTCCCGCGGTCTTGCCCGTCGGCGACAGGGAAGCCACCAGCAGTCCGATCGCGAACATCGCCAGTGCCGACAGCAGGTACGCGGCCAGATAGCTCAGCGGTTGCTGCGGAAGACCGACGTCGAAGCCCAGCCGGGCGATGGCCAGCACAACCACCGTCGTGACCACCGACAAGATACTGGCCAGCAACAGCTGGGCCCCGAGCATCGCGGCAGGGCGGACCGGGGTGGTCCGCATACGACGGAGAATGCCTTTCTCCCGGTAGGTCGCGAACTGCTGAGGGAGGGAGGTCAGGGCGAACAGGGTGATGCCCATCGCCACGACGATCGGCGTGTACAGGTCGATGATCCGCAGCCCGCCGAGGCCCTCGATGGGGTCTCCGAAAGACGGAACGAGGCCGAGGATGACGAGCAGGGCAGGTGGGATGGCCAGTACGAAGAAGACACTCATCGGTTCGCGGAAGAACAGCCTGGTCTCCGAGACCGTGAGTCGGTAAAGGGCGGACATCTTGGTCTCCTCAGGAATTGATGGAACGGCCGGTGAGTGCGACGAACGCGTCGTCAAGTGAGGTTTGCTCGACCCGGAGGTCACCCGCGACGACGTGGTGTCTCGCGAGCACCGAGGTCACCGCGTGCAGCAGGTTTCCGGTGCCGGTCACCACGAGCTGAACACCGGACCGTTCGACCGTGTGGACCTCGGGCAACCCGGCCAGTACGGCGTGGTCGAGCGGTGCGGACGGCCGGAACCGGATTCGCTGCCGCTCGTCGACGGCGGAGATCAACCCGGCGGGCGTGTCGAGCGCGACGACGCGCCCTGAGTCGATGACGGCGATCCGGTCGCACAGCCGTTCGGCTTCCTCCATGAAGTGCGTGACCATCAGGATCGTCGTTCCCCGGTCGCGGATGCTTTCGATGAGGTCCCAGGTGTCGCGCCGCGCCTGCGGATCCAGCCCGGTCGTGAGTTCGTCGAGCACCGCGACCCTCGGGTTTCCGACAAGTGCCAGCGCGATCGACAGCCGTTGTTTCTGCCCGCCGGAGAGCCGCCGGAACTGGGTGCCGATCTTGCCGGTGAGGTTCAGGACCTCGATCAGCTCCCGCCAGTCGGCGGGGGCGCGGTAGAAGGAGGCGTGCAGTTCCATCGCCTCGCCGACCGTGAGCTTGTCGGGCAGTTCGCTTTCCTGGAGTTGCGCGCCGAGCGACTCCGGCAGCTGGGTGGTGTCCCGTTGCGGGTCGAGGCCACAGACCTCGACGGTTCCGCTGTCAGGGGTCCGTAGTCCTTCGATGCACTCGACGGTGGTGGTTTTTCCCGCCCCGTTGGGGCCCAGGATTCCGAAGATCTCGCCTTGCTCGACGGTGAAGCTGACCCCGTTCAGCACGAGGTGGTCACCGTAGCGCTTGACGAGGTTGTCGACCTCGATGATTGCCATGCGAAAAGCATGCGATCGAACGCGAATCCGCCCCACCGGCCGAGCGGGCAGTACCGGCGCGGAACCGGTGGGGTCCCCGCCTCCACCGATCGGTGGAGGCGGGGACCCCACGACCGTCGTTCGGTGGCATAGGGTGTCGGCGCGTCGGGCACGTCGTGCCGAGTGGGGGTTGGCGATGAATGGATTCGATGACGATCAGGGGTATCGGCGGATCGACCTGACCTCGTCACCGGAGGACGGCGGGCTCGCGCGACTGGTGCGGCGTCGTCGCTCGGTCAAGTCCTACCGTCCCGGCCGGCTCGGCCTGGAGCGGCTGAGCGGTTTACTGGAGACCACGCTCGGTGCTCGCACCGCAGGCCGCCCCTACGGTTCTGCGCACGCCAGGTACGACGTCGCGGTGACCGTGGTCGCGGCCGCCGTCGACGGGCTCGTTCCCGGTGCCTACCGATACCTGCCGGGCGAACACGCTCTGCTCGGCGTTGGCGAGGGAGATCATCGCCGAGGGCTGGCAGAGGCGACGCTCGACGCGGCCTGGCTGACCGAATGCCCGGTCGTGCTGCTGCTGTCGGCGGATCTCGCCGCCGCGAACGAGGCGTTCGCGGCACAGGAAACCGGGCGTGGCGAACGCTTTTGCTGGTTCGAGGCGGGTTTGGTCGCTCAGAACGTCTATCTGTGGGCGGCGGGCAACGCGCTCGGCACGGTGTTTCTCGGCGGTCTCGACTCCGCCGCGGTGGCGATGGTGACGCGAGGGCTTGTGCCACCAGGACAGACGGTGCTCGGGATGGTGCCCATCGGTCATCCCGCGCAGTGACGCACGCTCCCTGCGGGGAGTCCAAAGGCCCTTCACCCGGCCCCCCGGCAGGGCTGATGCTGGGGGTGGCCGTCCGGGAGGGAGGCGATGGCCATGAGAACCTCTCCCTGCCCGTCCGGGGTGGAACGACTGTTCCGGCGGATTCATCCCGGCGGCAACCCGCTTGCCCGCCGCTGGGACCGGCTGGAGGGCTGGTTGCTGCTGCTGGTGATTCTCGTTGCGGTGACGGCACTGCCGTTCGCGGGTGCGGTGGGATCCGAGACCTACGCGGGCGAGTCACCGGCGGTCGCCGCGCAGGCACGGCAACGACATCAGGTCGAAGCCGTGCTCGTGAACGACGCACCGCCTGCCATACAGCCGGTCTACGGTGGCGTGAGCAAGAGTGTCACCGGTGCGCGCGCCGAATGGTTGCTTGCCGACGGCACACGGAAAACCGGGACGATCCAGGTGGAGCCGGGGCTGCGCGCCGGAAGCAAGGTACCGATCTGGATCAACGAGCGCGGTGACGTGGTACGAGCTCCGGTGACCTCGGCTGAGGTGCTCTGGAACGCCATCGCCGTGACACTGAGCCTGTGGACCGGGATCGTGGTCGCGGGTGCGAGCGGATTCTGGCTCGCGCACAGGGCGATCGACCGGCGTCGCTTCGCGGAGTGGGAGCATGAGTGGGCCGACATCGACCCCCGCCGCAGCAGATGACGCACCGTGGGCAGCCGCGATGTCTTGCGATGTCTGATCAGGACAGTCGAAGTCCCGGTGGGGTTGATGTCGCGGGTGCCTGTGATCACGCGCCCGCCCGGCGGAGGCGCTCGGCGGCTTGTGCGCGCAGAGCGTCGCCGGGTGCGGGAGGTCTGCCGTGTAGCGCTTCCCATCGGACGTCGTGCGCTGCAGGCCACAACCCCGCCGCCCACGCGACTTCCCGCTCTTCCGGGCTAAACCGGCGTCGGCGGTGCTCTTGGTACGCCGCCAGGAATGCCGCCGAAGCCTCGACGGGCGGCAGGGTGGCTCGCCCCGTTTTGGGGAACACCGAGCTTGCCGCGCCTGCCAACGCCGCTTCCGGCTGCGGCCCTGCCGTCGTCGTGACGTGCTTTTACGACGATGTTCCGCCCGCGAGCCAGCCGCAGTCCGAACACCGCGGATATCCACCGCGCCGCGAACAGCACCCGAGCCGGTTCGGCTCCGAACCGCTCGGCGCATCAGCCCGGCAGTTCCTTCGATGCCATGGCGGCGACTCCAGTCTTCTGTGACCTCAGCCTTTCAGTAAACGCCTTCCCAGATCGTCCGCTCACCGGGCTCCGGGTCGCGCACGAGCGCCGAACGAGTATCGAACCGCATGACCGGCCGGTGGGTCGGTTCGTACCTGGGCCAGCCCGGATCGCCGTGATCGGCGAACGCGACCCAGGCGGTGTGCATCGACCTGGCGAGCCCTTGTGGTGGTTCGGGCCCGGTGATGGGCTGGAACAGCGGTGACCCCGCGAGGTCGAAGACGAAGGGTACTTCGAGGAAATGACAGGCACCCAGCCGTCCGCCGTACATCGGTGACCGCCACGCGAACTCGTAGAAGTAGGTGGGGGCCGCTGCCTGTGCTCTGGCCTCCGCGACCCGGTAGGCCGGAACGCGGTACCACCAATCGCGTTGCAGAAGTGCGAGCAGATCTCCCGGAGTGACGCCAGGATCGGCCGCACGGTAGGCGCGCAGAGCTCGGTCGACCGGGAGCCCGTAGAGCCTCATGGTGGTGACGACATCGTCGTGAGTGACGTCCTCATGTGCCCCGAACGGCACCAGCGACAGCCGTCCCTCCTCGGCGTTGGTACCGATCAGCACGTCGATGTCACGGCTCGCACCGGACCGCATCAGCTCCAGGGGCCTGTCTGGCAGGTTCGTCCCGTCGATGACGGGTTGCCATGCGGTCACTCTCGCTCCCGGCTCGCCGTTCCACCGGCGAGGATCGGGGCGGGACGCCAGCAGTGCCATGACGGCGTTCTGGGCGGCGAACACCCGGCTCGGGGCGACAGCGGCGATCGCGGCCCGGGTGGGCGGGACGCCGAGTTCGGCGGCCAGCAGCCTGCCGATGTAGCGCGCGGTCTCGGGAGTCTGCACCAGATTCCCGGCTCCGCTCTGCAGAATGGCCCGCCGGAACAGTCCCCGAGCCGCCGGCATGGCGAGCAACGTGGCCGCGAACATCGCACCTGAGGACTCCCCGAAGACGGTGACATTGCCGGGATCGCCGCCGAAAGCCGCGATGTTGTCCTGTACCCACCGCAGGGCGAGCAACTGGTCGAGCAATCCGAGGTTGGTGATGCCGTCGCCCAGATCGAGAAAGCCCTCGGCGCCGAGGCGGTAGTTGATGCTCACGAAAACGACGCCGTCGCGGGCGAACCGGCTTCCGTCGTAGCAGGCGGCGCTGCCACCGTCGGTTCCACCGCCGTGGATCCACACCATGACGGGCGCTCGCGTGGAGCCGAGGTCGCCTGACCAGACGTTGAGATTGAGGTACTCGTCCCCGGCCACCACCGGGTAGAAGGCCCGCAGTTCGCCGGGAAGCGGGAATTCCGGCTGGGGTGCCGTGGGGCCGAAACCCACGGCGTCGCGGACTCCGTCCCAGGGGACGGCTGGCGACGGTGGCCGCATGCGGCGGACTCCGACAGGTGGCTTCGCGTACGGGATCCCCCTGAACGCGTGGATACCGTCCTCGGTGGTGCCCCGCACCGTCCCGCCGTGAGTCATGACGATGCAGGCGTCGTCCATGCTCACCGTTCTCCTATTCTTACGCCGTAAGTTTGCATGTACTACAATACATACGTCGTAAGATTCAGGGAGGGAGACCCGTGATGCAGGCCCGTCGAACACCCGGTCAGCGCGCGGGCTTGAGCCGCCAGGCGGTGCTCGAAGCCGCCTTGGCTCTCGTCGACCGCGAGGGTTTGCGGGCGCTGTCGATGCGCCGCCTCGGCAGCGAACTCGGAGTCGAGGCCATGACGCTGTACAACCACGTCTCCCACAAGGACGCATTGCTGGACGGGCTGGTCGAACAGGTTGTCGTCACCCCTGCCGTGTCTCCGTTCGGCGCCTCTTCGTGGCGGGTGGGATTGCGCGATTTCGCACACGCGTTCCTGGCCGCGCTGCGCGCGCACCCCAACGTGATCCCGCTCGTGGTGTCGCGGCCGGCCGCGACATCACTGAACCAGCGAATGCTGGAGAGCGTGCTCGGTTCGTTGTGTGAGGCGGGATTCTCCGTGCACCGCGCGCTCGACGTGGTGCACTCCGTCGCCGGGTTCGTGGCCGGGTACGTCGCGACAACGCCGCCGGATGACGGCACCGTGCCTCCGCGCGATCTCGACGCGGACGAGTTCCCGCTGCTTGCCGCCGCGATGTGCGGGCGGACCCCCTCGGACTCCTCGAATCGGTTCGATTTCGCGCTCGATGCCATGCTCTGTGGCTTCGGCGCGGCGCTTACCTCCGGTGATTGAGTGTCCTTTTCAGACATTCAACGGAGGTCCGAGGTCGACGGTGCGGAAGGGTCCTCATTGGATAGTGCAGCGGGAAACGCGGGCTCGCCGGAGGCGGGCCCGGTGGCTGCCGGCTGACCCCGGGCTGGCGGAGGACACCGGAACCGCGTACCGTGCTTGTCAGCAGGTTCGCGCAGCGCTTCCGATCTTGGTTACGAGGAGCCTCGACGCCGTTCGACCTGTGGTTGCGCCTCGAAGCGCCGAGCCGACAGCTACTCGCCTTCGCAGGGCGGCATCCCCGCTTCATTCGACACCAGGACGACCGGCGAATCTTCCCATCCACTGGGCGCCGTGATCGTCTGGTGGTCACCCACCCAGGAGTTTCTTTGTTCCGTACAAGCCCACATCCCAAGGCCGGTGTCCCGCCGGTTTCGCCGGTGTTGTTCAGTCACCCCGACACACGGCCCCCCGCGTCCGGCGAGGCGTTCCATGCCGACCTTCACCGGACCCGCCAGGTCCGTTTCTCCGCCGCGGCGGGGACTTCGACCGCGCGGCACCGATGAGTGCCGGGACCTACGCCCACCTGCTCGCCGAGGTCCGTGCCGCAGGCCTCTTGCGCCGCCGGTACGGCTACTACGCCATGAAGATCGTCGCGAACCTGGTGGTATTCGCCGGAGCGTGGGTGGCTTTCGCGTTCCTGGGGGACACGTGGTGGCAGTTGCTGATCGCCGCCCTGCTCGCCGTGGTGTTCGCCCAGCTGGCGTTCGTCGGCCACGATGCGGGGCACAAACAGATCTTCCGGACCCGCGGCCCCAACAACGCGGTCGGTATCGCGCACGGCGGCCTGATCGGGATGAGTTACCAGTGGTGGATCGCGGGGCACAATCGCCACCACGCCAACCCCAACCACGAGGAGCACGATCCCGACCTCGACATTCCGGCCCTTGCCTTCACCAGCCGCCAAGCCCGCATGAAGCAGGGGTTTCTGCGCTGGATGGCCAAACATCAGGCCGTGCTGTTCTTCCCGCTGCTCACTCTCGAAGGGCTCAACCTGCACGTCTCCGGCATCCGGGCGGTGTGGCGCGGGGAAACCAGGATGCGCAGACTGGAAGGCGCTCTGCTCACCGCTCACCTCGCCTGCTACCTGGTCGCGGTGTTCCTCGTTCTCTCACCCGGGCTCGCGGTGGTGTTCGTCGTGGTGCACCAGGCGTTGTGGGGCATCTACATGGGATGCTCGTTCGCCCCGAACCACAAGGGCATGCCCACCATGACCGGAAGCCCGCTCGACTTCCTCCGCAGGCAAGTGCTGACCTCTCGCAACGTCCGTGGCGGCAGGTTCACCGACTTCGTACTGGGCGGCCTGAACTACCAGATCGAGCATCACCTGTTTCCCAGCATGCCCCGGCCGCACCTGCGCCACGCCCAGCCGATCGTCGAACGCTTCTGCCGCGACCACGGCATCCCCTACGCGCAGACCAGCCTGTCGCGCTCCTACCGCCACGTCCTCGAACATCTGCACCAGCTCGGCGCGCCGCTTCGAGCCGCCGACCGGGCCCGGCGGGCCTGAACCGGCCTCCGGCAGGGGCTCAGCGCCGATACACGCGAACCGGTTCGTCGTAGGGGACCGGCATGTCGAGAATCGACATGATCAGCAGCACAACCGTCACCGGGAACAAGCCGACGCCGAGGTAGCGGAACATCCCGCGCCAGAAGCCGACCCGGCTCCCGCTGGACGAACGCAGCGACACCACGCCCATCATCGCCTGGCCGGGCGAGCACGTGCAGCCGTAGAGGGCGCCGAAAATCATCAGCACGGCCGGGTAGGTGGCGAACAGCAGGATCGTGCCCGCGCTGTCACTGAGCTGTCCCCGGTCGCCGAGTACCAGGGCGGTGAAGATGATGGCCGCCGCCGGAACGGCCACGAACACGCCGTCGAAGATCCGGGCCCACCACCGCCGGGCCGCCGAAGCGCGGAGCAGGAATACCTCACCTCGCCGGACACCGTTGCCGTCCGGTCCGGCGATGTTCCTCGGCGGCTGTGCGGCATACGGGGACTGCGGATGGGCTTGCTGCTGCGGTGAAGGCCAGCCGTGCGGGTTCTGCGCCATCCCGGCAGATTAGCCGGTGACCTCGTCCCCATTCCGGTTTCCCGGGCTTCGAGACGCTGATCACCGAAGGGAACCGCGAACTCAGCGGGCCAGTAGCTGTTCGCGCAGGATGTCGGCGTGTCCACAATGGTGGGCCAGTTCCCGCAGAACCTGCAGATAGACCCAGTGAAGCGTGCGCGGCCCGGCCCGGTGCCCGGTCACGACGGTGTCCAGTGGCAGGTCCGCGACCGCGGCCCTGGCCGTGGCGCAGGCTTGCCGGTGGGCCGCCGTGACCGAGGCGATGGTGTCCTCCGCGGTGAGCCGGAAGGATTCGTCGGGGCTGCTCACCAGCCCGAGTTCCTTGCGGGACGTGCCGCCGACGCACTCCTCGAACCACACCCGCTGCATCCATGTGACGTGTTTGAGCAGCCCGAGCAACGTCGTCGCGGACGGGACGAGACCGCGCCGGGCCTGTTCCTCGGTGAGCCGGTCGAGAGTCGCCTCGATCGCGCCGCGATATTCCTCGACGAACGCGTCGAGTTGTGTGCGCTCGTCATCCAGCGGGACGTCGAACGAACCCATCGGAGTCTCCCATCACGCGCCGGGCGGTCCCGGTCAATCTCTCACGTCGTGGCACCCAGGTGGCGGGTGAGGGTATGGGCTTCGTGAAGCAGGAGCGCGCCGAGTTCGGGTTGCCGCGCGGGTTTGAAGCGGGTTTCGATGCCGGTGAGGGTCAGTGCCCAGGCCGGTTCTCCGTCGGCGTCGAAGATGGCGGCCGCCATGCCCCAGCTTCCTTCGACGACGAGTCCCGGATTGACCGCGTAGCCGTCGTGACGGGTGCGCGCGACGCGGGCGCGGATCTCGCCGGGGGAGTGCGTCTCGCCCCACCGGCTGGTGAGGTCCGCGCGGGCGAGGTAGGCGTCGATGTCGGCGTCGGTGTGAAAGGCGAGCAGAACGAGTCCCGCCGACACGACGCCGAGGGGAAACCGCGCTCCCTCGTAGAGCACGAACGAGCGGATGGGGAAGTCGCCGTCCTCCCGCAGCAGGCACACGGTCTCCTCGCCGCGGAGCGCGGAGAAGAACGCGCTTTCGCCGGTGGCGGCGGCCAGCCGGTGCACGCTCGCTCGCGCGTGGTGGGTGACGTCGTAGCGGGCTCCGGCCTTCCTGCCCAGCAGGTAGAGCTCGGGGCCGAGAAACCAGCGGCCGGTCCGGCGGTCGCGGTCGGCGAATCCCTCGTCGGCCAGCGAGCTGAGCAGGCGGTGCACGGTCGGCCGGGGGAGGCTGGTGTCGCGCGCGAGGTCGCTGGTGAGCGCGCCCGCGTCGTCGCGGGCCGACAGCGCGCGGAGCACCGCGCCGACCCGGCCGACGAGATGGGCGCTGGGGTTGCCGGTCACCGCGCCAGCATAGACGTTCATTCAGTGAACGCTGCCGACCGGACGTGGTCGGCAGACGAGCGGTTTCCTCGCTGTTTCTGCCGGGTTGTTGCGGGCCATCGCGTGATCGGCCTTTAATGCCGGGCGTCCGGACATTGGACGTGCGAGAGGTGATGTGGTGTCGAAGTTGCGTTCCAGCGCCCAGGAGGCGCTGGCCGGTGTACTCGCCGACGGAATGACGCTCGCCGTCGGCGGATTCGGGCTGTGCGGTATCCCCGGCGACCTGATCGAGGTCGTCCGCGACAGCGGCGTCACGGGGCTGACGGTCGTGTCGAACAACATGGGTGTCGACGGCAAGGGCCTCGGGCTGCTGCTGGAGAACAAGCAGGTGGCCACCGTGATCGCGTCGTATGTGGGGGAGAACAAGCTGTTCGCCCAGCAGTACCTCGACGGGACCCTGACCGTGGAGTTCGCGCCGCAGGGCACGCTCTCGGAGCGGCTGCGCGCCGGTGGAGCGGGGATCGCCGCCTTCTACACGCGGGCGGGCGTGGGCACCCCGGTCGCCGACGGCAAGCCGCTGGCGGAGTTCGAAGGGCGGACCTACGTGCAAGAGCGGGGGATCGTCGCCGACGTGGCGCTGGTGCACGCCCACACCGCCGATCCGGCCGGCAACCTGGTTTACCGGGCCAGCGCGCGGAACTTCAACCCGGTCGTGGCGACCTGCGCGCGTACGTCGGTGGTCGAGGTCGAGCACCTCAGTGAGGAGTACCTGGATCCCGAACGCGTCGTGACGCAGGGCATCTATGTGAACCGCCTGGTGCTGGCCACCGGGCGGAACAAGGACATCGAAAAGCGCACGGTGCGCCCGCGCGCCGCCGCACCGGCGAACTAGGGGGAACTCATGGCCTGGACTCGCGACGAGATGGCGGCGATCGCCGCCGCCGAGCTGCGTGACGGCGACTACGTCAACCTCGGGATCGGCATCCCGACCCTGGTCGCCAACCACGTGCCCGACGGCGTCGAGGTGACGTTGCAGAGCGAGAACGGCATTCTCGGCGTCGGCCCGTTCCCGTTCGAGGGCGAGGAGGACGCCGATCTGATCAACGCGGGGAAACAGACCGTGACGGTCAATCCCGGCGCCAGCTTCTTCGATTCGGCCACCTCGTTCGGGATGATGCGCGGCGGGCACATCGACATAGCCATCCTCGGTGCGCTGCAGGTCGGCAGTGGCGGTGACCTGGCGAACTGGACCATTCCCGGCGCGCTGGTCAAAGGCATGGGCGGGGCGATGGATCTCGTGGTCGGCGCGCGCAGGATCGTGGTGCTCACCGATCA
Organism: Saccharomonospora sp. NPDC006951; assembly: GCA_040635515.1. Classification (GTDB taxonomy): domain Bacteria; phylum Actinomycetota; class Actinomycetes; order Mycobacteriales; family Pseudonocardiaceae; genus Prauserella_A. The sequence goes on from JBEYHY010000002.1 coordinate 756,854, forward strand.
CGTGGCCAAGGACGGCACCCCGAAGATCGTCGAGCACTGCGATCTGCCGCTCACCGGCGCGGGAGTGGTCGACCGTGTCATCACCGACCTCGCGGTGCTCGACGTGACGGCTGAGGGGCTGCACCTCGTGTCACTCGCTCCGGGAGTCACCGAAGCCGAGGTCCGGGACAGGACCGCGGCGCCGATCAGGGCCGCCGCGGCCGCCTGATCGCGGCATCAGGCCGCCTCGGTGAAGGCGGCCAGCAGGAGCTCGCTCACGGCGGCCACCACGGGATCGTTCGCCGTGGATGTGGAACTCGCGAGCAGGATGGACCTCGCGGGGTCCTCCGGCAACGGTTCGAGCCGGATCCCCGCCCTCGCCGCGGCGTCGCTCACCGCGAGGGCGGGCAGGAAGCTGTGAGCGAGACCTGCCCTGACCGCCGACTGGTGAAGCATGAGGTCGTGGGATTCGAACTGCACGTCGGGCTCGAATCCCGCCGTCCGGCAGATCGCCGCCGCCCAGCGTCGCGCGGCGGTTCCGGTGGGTTCGAGCGCCCATCGTGCGGCCGGGTCGAGTTGCGCGGGCGTCGTTTCCGGCTTGCGCTCGTCCTGGGGCGAGGCCAGGTAGAGCCGGTCCATGGTCAGCGGCGTGGTGATCACCGATCGCGGCTTCGGCAGCGGCGACCCCGGATACTCTTCGAGCACCGCGATGTCGACGGCCCGCCGCGACAGTTCGTCGAGGGCCGCGCGAGGTTCGAGGTGGGTCACGTCGAGTCTGATGCCGCCGAAGTCCCGCCGCAGCACCCGGTACACCTTCGGCAGGACGTACAGCGCGGCCGATTGGAAGATCGCGAGCTTGACGCGGCCTACCGGTGTCGTGCCGAGACGGCGAACCTCGTGTTCCGCCTCGTCCAGTGACCGGATGATCTCCTCGGCCCTTGTCGCGAGCACCGTTCCGGCGGGTGTCAGCCGCACGCTGCGGCCGGACGTCACGAACAGCGGGCTGCCGATGTCCCGTTCCAATTGGGACAGCTGCTGGGAGATCGACGCGGGCGAGTAGTTCATCGCATGGGCCGTCGCCGCCATGGTTCCGTGCGCTCGAAGCTGGCACAGCATACGCAGCCGCCGTATGTCCAACGTCATCGGAAAGCTCTCCCGCGGTGATCGCATTTCGCTGAATGTTCAGCTTATATGAACGCTTCGCATCAAGACACGTTGCTTGTCGTTGTCAGTCGACCGGCGCACAATCGTCCAATGCAGAGGACAGAACAGCGTGCGCCCGGCCTTGCCGAAGCCGTCGGGGAATTGCGCGCGGCGTATGCCGAGGCCAATCCCCGCAGCGCGGAGCGGCACGAACTGGCTCGAAAGTCCCTGCCGGGTGGAAATACCCGCACGACCCTTTTCTACGAGCCGTTTCCCCTCGTGTTCGACCGCGCCGAGGGCGCCTGCCTCTATTCACTGGACGGAGACCGGTATCTCGACCTGCTCGGCGATTACACCGCGGGGTTGTACGGACACTCGCATCCGGTGCTGACGAAATCGCTGCACGCCGCTGTCGACGAAGGACTGTCGTTCGGCGCGCAGACCGAGCGCGAGGAGCGATTCGCGGCGGCGCTGCGCGGCCGGTTTCCCTGTATGGATCTGCTGCGGTTCACCAATTCCGGCACCGAGGCCAATCTCATGGCGTTGGCGGCGGCGCGAGCGCACACCGGCCGTTCCACGATTCTGGTGTTCCGCGGTGGCTATCACGGCGGTGTACTGTCCTTCGGTAACGACGAGGCCCCGCTCAACGTGCCGCACCGGTTTCTGCTGTGCGACTACAACGACATCGAGGGCACGAGGGCGGCGATCGCGGACGCCGCGGCCGATCTGGCCGCGATACTCGTGGAACCGATGCTCGGCAGCGGCGGCACCATTCCCGGCGACCCGGCCTTCCTGCGGATGCTGCGTGAGGAGGCCACCAGGGCGGGCGCGCTCCTGATCTTCGACGAGGTGATGACCTCCAGGCTCGATACCGGCGGACTCCAGCGGGTACTGGGCGTGCGCCCGGATCTGTGCACGGTGGGAAAGTACCTCGGCGGTGGGATGTCCTTCGGTGCTTTCGGAGGACGTGCCGAGGTGATGAACGGATTCGACCCTGGCGGAACGGGTCCGCGGTGGGCACACGCGGGCACGTTCAACAACAATGCCCTCACCATGGCCGCCGGGCTGGCCGGGCTGGAACAGGTGCTCACCGAGTCCGTATTGGACGAACTCAACGCCAGGGGCGACCGCCTGCGGAGACGCTTGTCGGCGGTGTTCGCCGAAGCCGGTGTCCCGTTCACGGTGACGGGCCGCGGCTCGCTGCTGACCTTCCATCCCGTGCCAGGTCCCGTGTCGACGCCCGCGGGCCTCGCGAACGCCAACCCCGTCGCCAAGGAACTTCTCTTCTTCTACTTGCTCGGCCGTGGTTACTGGATTGCCCGGCGAGCGATGGTGGCGCTGAGCCTCGCGATCAGCGACTCCGACTGCGACGAGCTCGTGAAGACCGTCGAAGCGTTCGTCACCGCCTACGGCGCGGTGTTGCGCGATCCTGCCCCGGCGAAGGAGTGACGCGAATATGAGCCTGCGAACAGTCCGGGGTGACATCAGCGGCGGCGACGCCGGGCACATTCAGCCCCACGAGCACGTGCTTTCCCACATCGGTGGCACGACCCGGCGACAGGGAACCGCGCTAGTGTCCGAGGAGCCGATCGATCTGGAGAACTACTACGAGGTTCGCCGCCATCACAGTGCGTTCGACATGCGGGTGGACGACATCGAGGACGCCGTGTGGGAACTGGAACGCTATCGCGCGGCGGGCGGGTCCGTGATCGTCGACGCCACGAGTATCGGGCTCGGTCGCGATCCACGGGGACTGGTGGAGGTCTCCGAACGCACCGGACTTCACATCATCATGGGCAGCGGGTGGTACCACCGCGACTATCACCCTGATGAACTGGGCACGCGGTCGCGAGCCGACCTCGCGGGGCAGATCGTCCGCGAGGTCACCGCCGGCGCCGACGGGACGGAGGTCCGAGCGGGACTGATCGGCGAGATCGGATTGAACTGGCCGGTCGATCCGGTCGAGGACACCGTGCTGCGGGCCGCGGTGGACGCTCACCTCGACACCGGGGCGGCGTTGATGATCCATCCCGGAAGGGACACGCGAGCCCCTGCCGACGCGATGGAGCGGGTCCGGCAGGAGACGGAGTCCACCAAGATCGTGATGAGCCACATCGATCGCACACTGTTCACTGTGGACGACATGCTCGCACTCGCCGACACCGGCTGCTACCTCGAATTCGATCTGTTCGGCCAGGAGTCCAGCTACTATCCCTACGCCGACATCGACATGCCCAACGACGCGACCCGCCTCGGCCACATCCGAGCCCTCTGCGAACGCGGCTATCGGGACAGAATCCTGCTCTCGCAAGACATCTGCTTCCGTTCCCATCTTCAGCGCTACGGCGGGGAAGGTTACGCGCACCTGCTTCGCAACGTCATCCCGATGATGCTCCGGCGAGGTTTCGACGAAGCCGACGTCGCGGCACTGACCGTCGACAACCCGCGCACGATGCTGGAGATCGCACCATGACAACGAAATCCCGGTCCGCCGCCGGCGGTCACCAGACAAGGCGCCCCCTCGTCGGCGCGGCCGTCGGTACGCTCGTCGAATTCTACGACTTCGCCATCTACGCGCTGACCGTTCCGGTCATCGCGTTCGCGTTCTTTCCCTCGGGTAACGCCAGCGCCGCGTTGCTGGCCACGCTCGCGACCTACGGCGTCGCCTTCGTCGTCCGTCCGCTCGGCGGGATCGTGTTCGGCCGCATCGGTGACCGGGTCGGCAGGCGCAAGGTACTGGCCATCGTGCTGACGCTCATCGGCGTCAGTACCGCCGCGATCGGCCTGCTGCCGACCTACGGTGAGGCGGGGCTGCTCGCTCCGTTGTTGCTCGTGGTGCTGCGGCTGCTCCAGGGTCTGTCCGCGGGAGGGGAGGTCACCAGCGCCACGTCCTTCGCGCTCGAACACGCTCCGCGTGGCAAGCGCGCGTCGTGGATCACGATCGTCATCGCGATGTCCGCGGTCGCCTCGGTGATCGGCCTGCTGGTGGTACTCGGCGTCGCCGCGTCGATGACCGACGCCCAGTTCGAGTCGTGGGGATGGCGGATCCCGTTCCTGCTGGCCCTGCCGTTGAGCCTCATCGGCCTTTACATCCGCATGCGGACGGAGGAGAGCCCGGAGTTCGAGTCGGCGGCGAGCGCGAACGAACTGAGCAGGACACCGCTTCGCGATGTACTCAAGGAACATCGCGGCGCCGTCTGGTATTCGTTCGCTCTTTCCGCGACCAGCGCGCTGGCTTTCTATTACCTCGCGGGCTATTTCCCCACCTTCCTTCAGGTCACCGTGGGGCTGAGCCGCGTCGACGCGCTCACGGCGAACGGGATCGCGCTCGTCGTGTTCGTCGTGGCTATCTGCGCGGCGGGGGTCGCGGGCGATCGCCACGGCCGCCGGATCATGGTCAGGATCGGCGCGGGGCTGCTCGTGGTGTCGGCCGTTCCCGCGTTCCTGCTCGCCTCGTCCGGTTCGGTGGGAGGCGCCATCGCGGGACAGGCGCTCGTCGCGGTGTCACTCGGGATTTTCGGCGGCGGCAGCTATACGGCTCTGCTGGAGGTGTTCCCGACGCGGCTGAGGGTCAGCGGGGCTTCGCTGGGCTACAACGTCGGATACGCCCTTCTCGGCGGAACGGCTCCGTTGCTCGCCGCGGCCCTCATCAGCGCGACCGGCCTGGTCACCGCGCCGGGCATCTACCTTGCCCTCGTGGCGATGCTGGGCCTGGCCGGCGTGTGGCGGATGCCGGAGACCGGCCGCCGCCCCGCCGACGCGGAGTCCGAGCACGCGGGCGTGCGCTGAGCGGACCGGCGAACCCGAGCCGATCCTCATGGTCGCCCGACGACTTCGGACCACAACTCGGCCGCGTCCTCCTCTCGCGTGACCGCGTGCTCCCCGAAGAACAACGCGTCGAGATCGCGCAGCACCCACAGGTGATTCAGCGGCCCGACACCGAACCACGCGGAGAAGTCGGCCTCGCCTTTCGTCGCGCCCGCCGTGTCGAACAGGGAGTTGTCGAAAGCCGACGGTGCGCCGAACGCGACCGATCCGGTGAACGTGACGACGACATCCGCGGTCTGGTCCTGAAGGTTCTCGGGCGAGACGAGGCGGTATCCCCACTCGTTTCCCTCCTGCGCCTGCGACACTGGCCGCCGCAGCCCGAGGTCGTCGAGGACGGGGCCGAACCCGCGGGCGTTTCCGTAGACACAGAACGCGTCCAGGCCGCAGGCGGAGAGCACGGACACGGACGCCCCCGAGAATTCGGAGGCGGCGATCTTCGCCGCGAGTTCCTCCAGCGCCGCGTCGAGCCGCGCGGTCAGCTCGGTCGCTTCCCGCTGATGTCCGGTGACGGCGCCGAGGGTTCGCAGGTCGTCCTCCAGTACCGGCAGAGCAGGCAGGATCACCACGGGTGCGAGGTCCGGGAGTCGCGGGATGATCTGCTCGTTGCCGCCGAGCGGCATTCCGACGATGAGTTCGGGTTCGGCCGCGGCGATGAGTTCGGCTCTGCCTGGTTCGACGAGTTCGACACCCGCCTCTCGCAGGATCGTGTAAGCGGCAGAGACGAAGGGATCGGGGTCGTGGTCGTAACGCCCGGCGTATTCGGGAACCACGCCGAGCGCCAGCAGGTTGAGGGCCGTCTGGTAGTCCAGCGCCCAGATTCCGGTGTCGGTGACCGGCACGGTGACCTCGCCCTTCTCGGTTCGCACGGTCACCTGCTCCCCGGAAACCGGAGATTCGCCCCGGGGCGGCGTGCCGCACGCGGTGAGCGCGAGGAGCGTCACTACCACGATGGTCAGCAGGCGTGATCGCGAGACGACGGTGCCCCTCATCCGAGCTCGGCCGCTTGTTCGTCGCGCGCGATCCGCCACGAGCCCGCGCTCGTGTACTGGTCGTAGAGCCGCGAGTACAGTCCTCCCGCGTCGCGCAGCCGCCCTGGCCGCCCCCATTCCACGACTCGGCCGTGGTCGAGCGCGATGACCTGGTCGGCTCCTTCGAGGGTCGCCGGCCGGTGGGCGATGACGATCACCGTCCTTTCCGGATCGTCGGCGATGTTCCGGATGGCATCACTGACGGCGCGTTCGTTCTCGGGGTCGAGCGCGGAGGCCGCCTCGTCGATGACGACGATCGGCGAATCCTTCAGGAAGGCTCTGGCTATGGATACGCGCTGGCGTTCTCCTCCGGAGAGCTTCGAGCCTCCCTCACCGACCCTGCTGTCCCAACCGGACGGCAGCCGGTCGATCACCTCGTCGAGCCGGGCCGCCTTGGCCGCTTCGCGGAGTTGCCCCGCCGTGGCGCCGGGTCGTGCGAGTCTGACGTTCGCCTCGATCGTGTCGTCGAACAGGTAGACGTCCTGGAACACCAGGGTGATTCGTTCGAGCAGGTCGCCGGGTTCGAACTCCCGGACATCGACGCCACCGACCCTGACCGCACCGCTGTCGGCATCGAAGAAGCGGGCCAGCAGGCGGGTCACGGTGGTCTTTCCCGAACCGGAGGGCCCGATCAGCGCGGTGGTGCTTCCCGAAGGGCAGGAGAAGCTCACGTCCGTGAGTGCCGGGGTTTCGCCTTCCGGGTAGGTGAAGGTGACTCCGGCGAAGGTGACCTCGCCGGAGGGGCCGGTGCTGACCGGACGTGCCGGCAGCGGAAGGCGCTCGATGGCCAGAATCGCCCGCACCCGCGTTATCGCGTTGTCCATGGCGTGCAACGCGCCGATCAGCTCGATGAGATTGCTCAGCGGTTCGAGAAAACGCACCGTGAGGATCAGCAGAGCGATCGTCTCGGCAGGGCCGGTCCTGCCCGTGGCGAACAGCCAGACGCACAGCGTGACCGTCGCGATGAAACCCGCCAGCACGACCGCGGTGTACGTCAGGTCGGGAATCATGGCCCTGCGCAGTCCACGGCGGTAGACGTCCTGGTGTTTGGCCAGTGCCTCGCGCATGAGCCGCGTTCCCGATCTGCCGAGCCCCGCGGCACGCAGGACCGGCTGCGCCTGTCCGACCTCGATCGCCCTGCCCGCGATGTGCGTCGCCGCGGTTTCGAGTTCGATCTCGACGTCGGACGAGATCCTGCCCGCGCGTTTCAGCGCGAGGAAGGCGAAGGGCATCGTCGCCGCCATCAGCAGGGCGACGCGCCAGTCGACCGTCGCGGTGACCAGCGCGATGGTCGCGGGTGTGAGGACGGCGGTCAGCGCGGGGCCGCCGGTGGTCACCGCGAGCTGGCCGATGTTGCCCGCGTCGGCGGTGAGCGCCCGTGCCAGCCGTGCCTTGTTCTCGGCCGTGAACCATCCGTTCGGCAGGGTCATCGCGTGCCGGATGATCCGGTCACGCAGTTTGCCGGACACTTCCGAAGCGGCGGTGAACCCGATCGGTGTCGCGATGACGGTGAGGACGCCGTAGGCGGCCAGGCCCAGACAGGCTGCCAGCAGCCACGGCCTGGCGAGGGCGAAGTCCGGCTCCGGCCTCATCAGCGCGTGCAGGATCGGTGCCAGCGTGCCCAGCAGGAGGCCCTGGAGGATCGCCTGGACGGCGGTGAGCGCGCCGAGACGCAGCGTGAGTCGTGGTTCGGGGATGAGCGAGTAAAGGTGACGGATCATGGGTTTTCTCCTCGTGTCCATGCCCTGCGAAGGTCCGCGTAGGGGCCGCGGCCGCCCATGAGCTGGGTGGTCGTGCCCGCCTCGATGAGCACGCCGCTGTCGTAGACGGCGACCGGGTCCCTCGACGTGGCCGATCCGGTGTTCTCGGCGAAGACGGCGACCGTGAGGCCGCGATGAACGGTCCGGAGCGCTTCGTCCGGCGGCAACACACTCGGCCTGCCGGGCAGGACGAGAAGCGAGGTGTCGCGAAACCGGGGGAGTATGGCGAAAGGACGGTAGTACGTCACGGCGCGGTACCACCCGCTTGCGCGTCCCACAGCCTGGCGTAGAGCCCGCGACGGGCGAGCAGGTCCGGATGGGTGCCCTTCTCGACGAGGTGGCCCCGGTCGAGAACGAGAATCTGGTCGGCGTCGGCGATGGTGTGCAGCCGGTGTGCGATGACGACCACCGTCTTTCCCCGCACGAGGCGCGAAAGGGCTTGCTGTACGGCGGTTTCGTTGTCCGGGTCGAGGGAGGCGGTGGCTTCGTCCAGCACGACGACGGGTGCGTCGGAGAGAATCGCGCGGGCGATCGTGATGCGCTGGCGTTCCCCGCCCGAGAGGCCGTTGTCGCCGGCCAGCATCGTGTCGTACCCGTGTGGCAGCGCCTCGATAACGTCGTCGATCCGTGCCGCGCGGGCGGCGGCCCTGACCTGCTGGTCGGTCGCGTCAGGGGCGGCGATCCGGATGTTCTCGGCGATGGTGTCGCGCAGGAGCATGACGTCCTGGAAGACCAGCGCGACCGACGAGAGCAGAGTGCGATCGTCCATCGCGCGGATGTCGGTGCCGCCGATCCGGATCGCGCCATGAGTGACGTCGTAGAACCGGGGGATGAGCCCGGCGAGGGTCGATTTCCCCGCACCCGATGGCCCGACGATCGCCGTGATGGTGCCGGGTTCGCAGACCGCGTCGATGTCCTCGACCGCCATGACACTTCCGTCGTAGGAAAAGCCGACCCGCTCGAATTCGAGGCCGTGGCCGTCGGGTGCCAGCGGTGCCGCGGCTTCCGGCAACGGCGGGTGGGTCAGCAGGGCTTCGACGTTCCGCGCCGCCGTCCGGCCCTTGCGCAGCCCTTGCGAACCGTGGATCGCGGGATTGATCGATGTCGGGAGCCCGATGCCGACGACGAGGAACGGCAACAGGTCGGCGACCGGCAACGAGCCCGAGGCCACGAGGGCGAGCCCGGCCGCCGTCAGGATCCCGAGGAGTGCCATCTCGGAGGCGAGGAGCCGGGAAGTGGCCGTGCTGTACCGGGTTTCCGCGGCCCAGGCCGCCAGCGCGATGGCGTGCTCGTCGACTGTCTCGGTGAAGCGGCGCAGTGCCCGCTCGCCGGTTCCGAATGCCTTGACGACAGCGACGCCGTCCGCGTATTCGACGCTCGCCGTGCTGATTCGCGCCTCGGCCGCCAGCAGCCGGTTCATGTGGCTTGTCATGGAACGCATGGCGATCCGGTAGCTGATGCCGAGTGCGGCGAGCGCGCAGGCGGTCACGAGTGTCATCCGCCAGTCGACGAACGACAGGTAGGTCAGTCCGACGACCACCGCCGTGACGGCTCCGATCACCTCGCCGAGGGAGTGCGCGATGAGCTGGTGCATCTCCTCAAGGTCGTTCGTGAGCCTGCGCTTGATCTGGCCCGAACCTCGCGAGCGGAACCAGCCCAGCGGAACGGAGCCCAGGTGCCGGACCATCCGGCGCCGCAACTCGTGAAGGATCCGCGCGTCGGCGAAATGGCCGAGCCGGGACGAGGAGAACACGAGGAGCAGGCGAACGACGGCCCCCGCCGCGCCGATCATCACCCACCGCCAGATGTCCGCGTGCGTGGTGGAAGTTCCATGGGTCGCGAGCAGCCGGGCGATCTCGGCCGCCGCGATGTAGGGGACGCAACCGAAACCGGCAGCGAGCGCGGAGAGAACACCGCACCCGGCGAGATGTCCCCGGACAGGGGCCAAGAGGCGGGCCAGCGCACCCGCGCCCGCCAGTGACGTGGCTTCGGGGGCTGCCTCTGGACGCGTCACCGCTGGGGACGACGTGGCCGGCGCGTTCATGCCGTGGAACCTCCTGGGCCGGTCCGGGTGTCACCAGGCCGGGCTGTCGGGCCCCTCGGTGTCACACCAGGGGCGGTTAGGAATGCCTAAACTAACCTTGAGTCTTGAAGGCAACGTGATGTCAAATGGCCGGATGAACGATGACGCCGGTGCCTCGATCGGCCAAGCCGCGGCGCTGTACCGGATCGCACCGTCGACACTGCGCTGGTGGGAGAAAACGGGCCTGCTGCCCGAACCGCCGAAAGTGAACGGGCGCCGGGTCTACGACGAGGTGGCGCTGCGCCGGATCGGCCTGGTCTACCTGTGTTGCGTCACCGGCGCGATGCCGTTGTCACAGGCCGTGCCCGTCACGTCAGGAAAACCTGGCCTGCCCTGGCAGGAGAGTGTGCGCCGCCATGTGTCGCACCTGGACGCCGAACTGCGCAGATTGCGGGACGCGCGCGACTATCTGCTCCATCTCCTGCGCTGTCCCGATGAGGACGTCGTCGCGGAGTGCACCCACCTCGAAGGCGAACTCGCGAAACACACGCCGGTCAGTGAGGCGGTCGCGGGTGGCCTGGTCGCCGCGGCAAGGTCGGCCGCCGAGCGTCCTGGACGCGCCGGGGGTGACGAAATCAAGAGGCCGCGTGACGAAAAGGACGACTGCCGGATGGCCTGCGCGATGTGCGGAGACGCGATACTGGCGTCGGCACGGGGCAGGAGGCGGAAGTACTGTTCGCACGCCTGCCGCCAACGCCGGTATCGCAGGGGTACGGAGCCCGCGTGACACCGATGCCCGGCCGCGATGTCTACTGTGGACTTGCTACGGCCACAGGGCTTCCGGAAGCAGGTTCGTGGCCAGTCGCAGAGTCGGCTTGCTCATCCTGGCCCGGTGAGCGGCGAGGAAGTCCAGCAGGCGTTGTTCGTCGATCTTGCCCGCTTCCCTGAGCGCGGTCCCGACGGGTTTGGACACCAGCTCCGACGGATCGTCCAGCAGCTGCTCGGCCAGGGCGAGCGGGTCGTCCAGGTCGCCTTGGCGGATGAGCCAGAACGACGCGGTGATCGCCGTCCGCCGTTCGATCGCCCGCTCGGAACGCGCGAGCTCGAACAGCGGGCGGCGGGACTTGTCCAGCAGGTACCAGCCGACCACTCGCGGGGCCGCCCTGTCGACGAGGTCCCAGATGTTGATGAACTCGTGATTGCCGAGGTAGGTCTCGTAGAGGCGGCGCCGGTCGTCGTCCCCGACGTTGCGCTGTCGTGCCTTGAAGTCGAGGATGGACACGCCGACCATCCGGAGTTCGTACGCCGAACTGGCCAGCAGGCCGGGGATCTGGTCGATATCCAGGTGCGTCCAGTCCTTCGCGAGGTCGAATACGTCTTTCATGCGGACGCCGATCGCGTCGAGGCCGCTGTCCGCGGGCAGCCGCCGGGTGATCTTGTCCTGCTCGGCAGCGTTCCGTTTTGCCCGCAGAGCCGACAGGATCCGTGCGCGGGGTGTGGTCATGCCGACGAGTCTCCCTGCCGTGGGCGCCCCGCGCATACACTCGATCATGTGGAACCAGGGGAGCGGTCGTGCGCGTGATCGCCCGCGACGGGGTGCACGAAATCGAGATCCAGCGGTCCCGGTTCCGGTGTGCCGTCGCGCGGGTGACCGACGTCGAGGCGGCGTCCGAGGTGATCGCACGGGTCAGGAAGGCGGGGCCGGACGCCCGCCATCACTGCACGGCACTGAGGATCGGCGACGCCGCCACGGGCAGCCTGACCGCGCGGAGCAACGACGACGGGGAGCCCGGCGGCACCGCGGGCGTCCCGATGCTGGAGGTACTGGCGCGCCGTGAGCTGACCGACGTCGTTGCCGTGGTGTCGCGGTGGTTCGGAGGCATCAAACTCGGTGCGGGCGGGCTGGTCCGCGCCTATTCCGGGGTGCTGGCCGAGACACTGGATGTCGTCGGCGAGTTACGGCGGGTTCGTCATCGTGAGTTGTTGCTCGCCGTGCCGCACGACAGGGCCGGACGGCTGGAGCACGACCTGCGCGGGGCGTCGTACCGATTGCGTGACGTCGACTACGGCGCCGACGTCACGTTCGCCGTGGTGGTCGCCGAAGCCGAGGTGCCCGCCTTCGAGGAGTGGCTGGCGGCGCGCTCCGGTGGCGAGGTCGAGACGCTGGACGCCGGTCCCCGCGACCTGTATCTGCCCTAGCGGTTCCGGCCGGGTATCTGCCGGTGCGGCTTCAGCCTCGGCCGTGCTCGGCGTCGACGCGGTTGGTGACCCCGGTGCCGACGATGGTGCGAGTGGCGTCGACGGAGGCGTAGGTCCAGAGAATGCGCATGGGTCGGGTGCCGGAGGCGTTGCGGAAGCGGTGAGGCACGCCCGCGTCGACGTAGGTGGCGTCGAAGGTGGTCAGCTCGTATTCCTTGCCGTCGATCTCGGCGATGGCGTCGCCTTCGAGAACGACCACGCTCTCGGGGCAGTTGTGAGTGTGCAGCGGGATTCCCGCGCCCCCCTCGAAAAGTGTCTGTCCATTGAGGAACGTCCGGGCTCCGCGTGCCTGGGTGACCAGCGGGATGGTCGTGGCGCCGCCACCTCGGCTGAAGGCCGCCAGTTCGGCGGGGCGCAGAACGGCGGCGGGGAAGGCGTCGCGGCGAGCCCTGTCGGTCACGGGGTGTCTCCTTCTCGTGGTCAACGGTGAGTCGTGGTCAGTGTGGCTCAACCGGCACGGGTGTTGCCAGGACCGTCAGCCTTGACGATAATGACAACGATTATCAATAAAATGGGATGGCGGTAGAGCGTGGCTGACGGAAATCATCAGGCGGTGGCCGACACGGGCGCGGGCCCCGACACCAGCGGTTATCTGGAGTACTTGCGCACGAACCGGGATTTCACCGCTCCCGCGGTCGCGGCCGCCGTATCGGCGATCACGCCCGGCACGCGGGGACGGCCGCTGCGAGTGCTGGACGCGGGCACAGGCGCCGGTGGGGCGCTGCCGGAACTGGCCGGGATGGTGCGTGCCGCCGGTGGCGGGACCGTGGTGGCGGTCGACGCCGATCCCAGGGCCGTCGAGGCTGCCAGGAAGCTGGTCGGCCAGCGGCGGCTGGATCAGGTGAGCGAGGTACGCGTCGCGGATCTGCGTGCTGTGGCGGCCGAGGCCGCCGAGACAGGGGACGGTTTCGACGTGATCTGGTCCGCAGACGTGGTGTGGCCCGCGACCTTTGCCGATCCCTCCGCTGTCGTACGGGCCCTGGCCGCAGCGCTCAACCCCGGCGGGACGCTCGCGCTGTTCACCACGAACTACTACCAGTCGATGTTCCTGCCGGGGCATTCCCGGCTGGAACGGCTCATCCGGACGGCATCGGAACTGACCTGGGGACTGCCGGACGACGGTCCCTCCCATTACGAGCGGCTCGGCGCGTGGTTGCGCGAGGCGGGTCTCGGTGGCGTTTCCGTCCGGGTGTTCCCGCTGGCGGCCAGTGCCACCCAACCGGCGGCGCGAGCGTTCCTCGAACGGATCACCTGGCCCGAAATGCGCCACGCCGCGGCCTCCCACGGGCGGGGCGCCGGGATGAGCGAAGCCGATGTCGCCCGCGCCGAGGAACTGCTGGATCCGCGTAGTCCGGCCTGGGTCGGTGCCGGTCAGGACGCTTTCGTCGTCCAGCCGACCCTGTTGTGGACCGGCGAAGCCGGGGCGTTCAGCCGCGCGTGATCGTGTAGACGCCGAGTTCGGCCTCGCCCGCCCGCGTGAGGGTCAGGCCGTGCTCGGCGACCTCCGCACGCAGGCCGTCCTCGTCGATGAGGTGCCAGGCGTAGCTGACGGTGCTTTCGCCGAGAAGCCTGTCGCCGTCGAGTGTGCGGTAGGTCATGTACCAGGTGAGCGTGCCGTCGCCCGCCGGTTCGGCCTTCGCCAGCCCCTCGTAGGCCAGCCGCCCGACCCGCGCGGTGGCCGCGACGGACTCCGGCACGGGAACCGGTTCGGCGGGCGGCTGCAGGTTCACGACGGCGACGCCGCCACGGTCGAGACGTTCGGCGAGCAGTGACCACAGTTGCTCGCGGGCGTCGGCGTCGAAGTGGCCGAGCACGTTCATCGCGATGAGCACCGAGAATTGCCCGGGAAGCGCGACGCCGGGAAAGGCGCCGGGCAGTACGGTGACGCGCCGCCGCAACCGTTCGTCGGCGTGGACCCGGGCCAGCAGTACCGCGCGCAGGCCGGGTGAGGGTTCGACGGCGACCACGTCGGCACCGGGCAGCAGTTCGGCGAGCAGGAGTGTGCCGTGTCCGCTTCCCGCGCCCAGATCGACCGCGGTCGTCGGCGCGGCATGCGCGAGCGCGGAGCTGAGCACAGGCCGCAACGTCGTCCACAATGGAGCGATGAGCAGATCGATGAACTCCGCGGATTCGGAGTATTCGTCCTTCACGGTATTCCCTCGGTAGTAACGGATTCCACCAGCGGGTCGTGGTGGAGGACATCGGCGACGGCATGGGCGTCGAGTACCTGATCGGCGAAATGGTTGCCTGGCGGGACGGCGCCGTCGAGTACGGCCAGTACGGTGAGGGCGGCAACGACACCGCTGAGCCGGTAGGGGTCGGGGGCGCGCAACGTCACCGCCTTGTCGCCGGAACGTGCGGTGAGCACGTAGAACGGATCGTGGTCGCGCAGGTCGCTTTGTGCCGCCGCGACAAGGGATTCGGCGTGCTCGCTCAGGTACTCGGGTTCGTCGGCCCACGCCATGGCCAGCGCGGTGGGGATCGCCTCGGAGACGTAGACCGAGTGGAACCGGAGCCGGGCCGGCGTGAGTTCTCCGGCGAGCCGCACGCCTTCGGCAGGCAGGAAAGGCATGGCGTCGACGAGGCAGGGGAAACCGGGCACGGTGACGCGTCGTTCGGGGGCCAGCGCGTGCCGGACGATCGCGCCTTCGCGCCACAGCGCGCCGGGCTCGCCGAAATCCGGGCCCCTCGCGAGCAGAATGTCGGCCGCCGAGGCAGGGGGCATGCGGACGGCGCCACCGGCGTGGACGCGCACGTCGGCGCCGGTGGTCGTGACGAGCCGGGGCAGCAGTCCGGTCAGGCCCGGCATCACTCCGGCGGAGAACACGGCGGTTCCGGCGGTGTCACCGAGTGCGCGATGCGCGGGCACGTCGCCCGCGACATCCACGTACGCCGCTGCCTCGGCTGATGCGGCTCGTGCGACGGTGTCGAGCACGCGGTAGGACGGGCCCGCGCAGTTGAGGACGACATCGGCGCCCGAACAGAACCGGGCAAGCGAATCCGGATCATCGATATCCACTGTGGACAATTCGACCCCCGCCGGCGGGACGGCCCGCGAGGGCGAGCGCCCGCCTGCCCTGACGCGCAGGTGGCCGTGCGAGGCCAGCCTGGCCACGGCTACGCCGCCGACGGCGCCGTAGCCGCCGAGGACGGCGATGAGCGGACTGGTCATGCTCCCCTTCCCTTACGGCTTGATCGCAATGATAATCGTTTTCATATAATGATCGACAGAGGAGTGAGCGTGTTCGACGTGATCGTGATCGGCGGCGGCCCCGCGGGGCTGAGCGCGGCCCTGGTGCTGGGCCGCCAGCGCAGGCGGGTGCTCGTCATCGACGGAGGTGAGGTTCGCAACGCAACGGCCGACGAGATGCACATGTACCTCAGCAGGGACGGCTTCTCGCCGCACGACCTGCTCGCCATGGGCCGCGACGAACTCGCCGCCTATCCCGGTGTGCGGCGGCACGCGGCGCGGGTCGCGGACGTGTCCGGCACCATCGGCGACTTCACGGTGCGGTTCGAGGACGGCGGTCTTGAGCGGGCCCGCCGGCTCATTCTCGCGACGGGCCAGGCCGACGAGCCCTTCGACATCCCCGGCGTGCCGGAGCGGTTCGGCCGCAGCGTGTTCCACTGCCCCTTCTGCCACGGCTACGAGACGACCGGCAAGACGCTCGCCGTCCTCGGCCGCGACGTGCCGCAGGTGATGCTCGCCCTCTACGTCGGCGACCGCTACAGCGACGACGTCGTCGTGGTCACCGACGGCCCGCACGAGTTGCCTGCCGAGGTCACCGGCAGGCTGGCGGCGCACGGCATCGAGCTCCGCGACGAGAAGCTGACGAAGGTGACGGGCGAACTGGACGGACTCCAGCTCCACTTCGCCGACGGAACGGTGCTGGAGCGCCAGGCGATGTTCCACCGCGCTCCCACCCGGCAGCGCGCGCCGTTCGCCGAGCGGCTCGGCTGTGAACTGCTCGACGACGGTTGCGTGCGCGTCGACGAGTTCCAGGCGACGTCGGTGCCCGGCGTCTCGGCAGCGGGCGACATGGCAAGGCTGCCCGCGCTGCCGGACGCGCTGACCCTGGTCAGCCAGGCAGCGGCGGACGGTGTTCGCGCCGCGGTCTGGCTGGAGCAGGGCCTGTTCCGCGCGTCGCTGGAGCGCTGAGCTCGGTGACCTCATGCGTCCACCGGGTCCGGCGTGGCCGCTCTCGCCAGTCCGGACACGGTGGGCGCGTCGAGAAATTCGCGCACACCGGCGCTGATTCCGTGCTGCTTGGCGAGGATGCCGAGCACCCGCACGGCGAGCAGGGAATCGCCGCCCAGCGCGAAGAAATCGGCCGTCCTGTCGATCGCGCTGACCGCGAGCGCCTCTTCCCACACGGCGGCGACGGCTCGCTCGATCTCGCCGATGGGCGGCCCGGGCTCGTCCGCGGAATCCCGCCGTTCGTAGTCGCCGATCCTGGCGCCGCCGGTGCCGAAGGCCGGTTCGGGCTCGGCGGGGACGGTGACGGGTTCGGTCCACGCGGTCTCGTCGGCCAGACTCCGTGCCAGCGTGGCGAGTTCGCCGAACATGTCGTCCACCATGGACGGTTCGAAGAGTTCCTCGACGAGCGAGAACACGAGGAACATCTCTTCGCGCAGCTCGAACATCCGCACTTCGAGCGCCACCTGCGGAGTGCGAAGCTGTTGCTCGTGATCGGCCATGTCGATGCGGCCGAGCGGACCCGCGGTCACTGGCACCTGTTCGCCCATCGCCGCGTCCATACCC
Organism: Saccharomonospora sp. NPDC006951; assembly: GCA_040635515.1. GTDB lineage: Bacteria > Actinomycetota > Actinomycetes > Mycobacteriales > Pseudonocardiaceae > Prauserella_A. The sequence goes on from JBEYHY010000002.1 coordinate 773,636, forward strand.
AGTGTGCTCTGGAAGACGATCGGAGCCACCGGCCGGTGCGTGCCGCGCCTCCTGCCCAGCTCGCGGGCGACCTCGACGCCACTGATCAGGTTGTGTGCGGCGGAATCGCTGAAGCTTCGCTGGCAGTCCTCGGCGAGCGTGGCGAAGTCGGCGCCTTCGGAGAGTTCGACGGGGATCAGCATCGTCGAGGCGAACGCGCCCACGATGCGGTGCACGTCAGGGTGCAGCGGAAGCCGGTTGAGCTGGAGCGAGTTGAGCAGCATCCGGTGGTGCCCCGCCTTGCGGGCGAGCACGATGGCGTAGGCGGTGAACATGGCTGCCGACGGCGTCACCCCGTGCGCGGCGCATTGCGCGCGCACCGCCGCCCATGTTCCGGCATCGATCGTCACCTGCCTGGTGCCCATCAGCGACGGCCGCACCTCGCGCGGGTCCGCGCGCAGCGGCAGCGCGGGCGGCTGGGGGAACGCCTCGATCCGGTCGAACCACCAGTCGCGGTCCGATTCCCACGCCTCGGTGTCCGGAAGGCCCGACACGGCGGACACATAGTCGCCGTAGTCGATCTCCAGCGGTGGCAGCATCGCGTTCCAGTCCGCGACGAGCGTGAACAGGTCGCGATAGAACACGTTCGACGACCAGCCGTCGATGATCAGCAGGCTGACGGCCGCGTGCAGGCGTGCCCTTTCGCCGGGCAGCAGGGTCAGGCACATGGCCACGCCCGGCCCCTCCGCGGGGTCGGGCCCGCTGGTGGACATCCGCGCGCGGATGCCCGCCAGTACCTCCTCGGCCTCGCCGGGTGGGGTGTCCTGGAGGTCGAGGACTTCCAGCGGTGGGACGGCACCGGGGTCGTCGGCGGGAAGGATGCGCTGGGTGCCGTCGGGCAGTATCCGCGCGCGCAGCGTCGGCTGGTGGCGCACGAGCCGGGCCAGCGCGTCCTGAAGCGCCTCGGCAGCCTCGTCCGGATCGACGTCGCTGAGTCCGATGTCGACGTAGTGATGCGCCGAGGCGTACGACAGCTCCCAGCCGTCCTGCTGGCCGACGAAATAGCCCTGCTGCAGGGGAAGCAGCGGGAACGGTGCGATGGGATCGGTCCGCCTGGTGACATCGATGGGCAGGGCGCGGTCGCCGTCGGCGCCCGCGCGGCGGCGTTCGACCAGCTCGGTCAGTTCCCGCAGGGTCGTCTCGACCCTGACGTCCGACAGCGCCAGCGCGACACCGAGCTTGCGGCGCACCAGCGCCGACATGCGTACCGCGAGCACGGAATCCCCGCCGAGGTTGAGGAATCCGGTGTCGGAGGGAACCTCGGCCGGTTCCAGACCGAGCAGGCCGGACCAGATGTCGGTGAGGGTTTCGGCGATGGTGGGTTCGGACATGATCACCCCTGATGGTCGGTGTCGGATGTGCGGACGGCGAAGACGTGCTGGGCGAGTGCGGACAGCGGTCCTCCCGGATCGGGGAGGTCGAGTTCGGGCCGGTACCCGTGCACGGCGAGCAGGCCCAGCCATTCGTTTCTGGTCAGGAAAATCCGGTCGGTACCCGCCCTGATGTCGCCCGTGCCGGGCCGGGCCGCCCCTTCGCGTGGCGACATGAGGAACTGCATGGACGTCAACGCCTGGTAGTGCTCGCGGCAGGACTCGATCACGACGAGGAGCCCGCCCGGCGCGAGTACCGTTTTGAGCCGGTCCAGCAGGTGTCCCACGTGCACGGCGTTGTGCAGGACGTTCGCCGCGAGCACGACGTCGAAGGGGCCGGGGAGCGGTCCGGTGTTGATGTCGGCGATGGCGTAGCGGAGCCGGTCGCCGAACCGTTGTCTGCCCGCGTCGAGGAAGAACCGTGACACGTCGGTGAACAGATAGTCCACATCGGACCCCGCGAGCGCGTCGATGACGGCGGCCGTGGTCCCGCCGACGCCCGCGCCGAGTTCGAGCACGCGGAGCCTGCCGGGCACGCGGGCGGCGGCCTCGGCACGCAGGATCGCGGCGGCCGCGGCGTTGAGGTAGCGGTTGATGACGTTGTCGCGGTAGGCGCCGTCCGCGGTGGTGAGGTCGCCGTCGGGGAACAGCAGGGTTTGGAGGGCGATGTCGTCGGTCAGCAACCTCGGCAGGGTGGCGAGCGCCGCGGCGAAGAAGTCGCCCATTTCCCTCGGGTAACCGAGCATTTCGGCGGCGTGGGGGACGATCGCGGCGGCCGTTTCGACCTCGGTGCGGCTGACGGGGGTGAGGTCGTGAAGGAAGCCGGTGTCCTGGTCGCGGTGCAGCCATCCTTCGTCGCACAGCACCGTCAGCCAGCGCCGCAGCAGCCACCGGTGCCGTTCGGCCGCGCGCAGGCGGTTCGCGACCTGGTCGCCGCTGTGCCGTACGCCGGGCCGGAACAGCCCGCCCCTGCCCACGGCGCGGGCCATGGCGGGCAGCGCCGCCTCGTCCAACCGGCGCATCGCGGCAGGCAACGCTGACGTGTCGACGCCGTCGATGGCCGCGTCGGCCTCCGCTGTCACCTCAGTCCACATGGGACGCCTCGGTGCCGGTATCGGTATCGAAGTCGATGTCCATCGGCACGAGGGGCAGCCCGGCCCGCCGCAGTTCGTGGCGCGCGAGTTCGGTGAGCCTGCGCCGCACGAACGCGGGAAGGGGCTCGTGGGCCGTCCCCGGTCCGGCGAGGTCCCGCGCGCGGCGGGTGGCGGAGCCCCGCGTGCCCGCCTCCAGCAGTCGTGGGTCGTGCGGGTCGAGTGTCACCAGCACGTCGAGTCCGGCCAGGGCGTCCCGTAGCGCGGCGGCGGTGCTGCCGTGGCCCGGCGAAAGGGACGCGTTCGGGATGCCCGTGATCAGCCCCGGAGCGGCCGCGAGCCGGTCGCGGGCGGCGTCGAGTGTCGTCCACGCGGTCGTCTCCGGCGCGGTTCCCACGGCTCCGGGGGTATCGGTGGCGGGGACGTGGAGGACGGCGTCGAAGCGATAGCGCGTCAGCTCCGTGCCGGCCCGCATGGTCTTGGCGTGGACGGTGATCCCGGCGTCGCCGATCTCGGGACCGAGTTCCGCGGCGATCCCGGCCAGCAGAACCGGGTCGAACAGCAACTCCTCGTCGCGCCGCACCCGCTCCTCGATGGCGGTACCGGTCGTGTCCGTTGTGGCGAGCCGGCGGTGGTGCTCGCGCAACAGACCGGAATGCCGGACGTCGCCGACGATCACGGTGCCACCGGGGGCGACGAGACGCAGCGCGTCCTGGATGACGGCGCGGAGATAGGCCACGTTCGGGAAGCACTGGGTCACCGAGTTGATCAGGACGCAGTCCGGCCTGCCACCGGGGAAACCGGTCGTCCTCAGCGCTTCGGCGACGGAGGTGCTGAGCACCTCGTGCGCCGCCGCCCGCACGATCAGCGCGCCACGCGGCGCCGACGCCGCGACCGAGCGCACGGATTCGGCCGCGACATCGGTGCCGACATAGCCTTCGAGTCGCGGCATCAGGCGGTGCAACAGCATTCCGGTACCGCAGCCGAGTTCGAGTACCCAGCGCGGGCGGGCCGTCAGCACGACGTCGACGGTGTGCCTCAGCCAGTCCCGCATGTGCTCGACGGGGTAGGGCAGCCCGGTGCCGGAAGCCCGCCAGCCGGAAAGGTCGAGGTCGGCCGAATGCCTTCCCGCGCCCTGGGCGTACGTCCAGTCGTAGACCTCGCTCCACTGGCCGAGGTGCTCGGCGATCAGCGCGCCGGGAACGGGCCGCACGGCCAGCGCGCCGGGAACGGGGCGCACTCGAAGCGGGGCACCTCCGGCGGAAAGCTCGGCGGAGGCGATCCACGGATGGGCACCGAGTACGCCCGCTGCTCTCCGCAGCGTGGTCGTGTCCTCAGGGGGCGATGGTGTCGTGTGCCGCAACTGTGTCCTCCGATCGGTCGGTGGTGTTCCCGGGACCTGCGTCGAGCCGGCCGCCCCGCAGCCGTAGCGTCCGGTCCGCTCGTGCCGCGACGTCGCGGTCGTGGGTGACGAGCAGTACGGCGAGCCCGTTTCCGCACAGGTCGTCGAGCAGGCCGAGCACGCCGAGGACCGCCTCCTCGTCCAGTGCCGAGGTGATCTCGTCGGCGAGCAGCACGTCGGGGCCCGCCGCGAGGGCGCGGGCGATGGCGACGCGCTGCCGTTGTCCTCCTGACAGCTCGCGGGGGAAGTGCCGGTCCGCGCCGGGAAGGCCGACGGCGGTGAGAAGTTCACTCGCGTGGGCGCGCGCGGCCGAGCGCGAAAGGCCGCGTGCGACGCGGGCCGTACGGGCGACGGAGGTTCCGGCCCGGTAGGCGGGGTTGAGCGCGTCGGCCGGATTCTGGGCGATCAGTTGCACGGCGCGCAGCTGCCGCCGGGTGCGCTCGCCGAGGCGGGCGGGCAGATGCCCGCCGTCGAGCCGCAGTTCGCCGGACGCCGCCGGGTGCAGGCCGGCGAGTGCCCGCAGGAGCGTGGTCTTGCCGCCCCCGGACTCCCCGAGCACGACCGCCAGCTCTCCCCGGCACAGGTCGAGCGACGTGCCTTCGAGAACAGGACCACGGCCAGGATGACCCACGACCAGGCGCGAGGCCGACAGCACGGCGTCTCCGGACACGGTGCCGCCGCGCGAACCGGACCCGGGTGATCCCGGAGAACGGTCGTGCCCGCCGAGCCGGAGGACGCGGTCGGCGACGCGGCCGGTGAACGCGCGGTCGTGGGAGACGACGATCGTGGCGCACCGGGCTCGCCGCGCGGCGAGCAGATCCACGACGAGCCCGAGCGTGCCCGTGTCGAGCGCGCTCGTCGGCTCGTCGAGGATCAGCAGTTCCGGATCTCCCGCCATCGCGCGGGCGAACGCGACCCGCTGGGCCTGCCCGCCGGACAGCTGCCCCGGTCGTCGCCGCCACAGCTCGTCCGCGTCGAGCCCGAGCCGCTCCAGTGCCGAGCGGATCGCGAAGGGCCCCGGAGCCCCCGGCCCCTCGGCGACGAGCCGGTGGACGGGGTGCGCGGGGTTCAGCGCGCCTGCCGGATCCTGGCCCAGGAAACCCACGGTGTGCCTGCGCCACCGGCGTGCCGGACGTCCGGAATGGACTGTTTCGCTTCGCCACGAGACCGCTCCCTCGGCGCGGGTCAGGCCGTCGGGGAGCGCGTCGAGGATCGCGCGCAGCAGCGTCGACTTCCCGCAACCGGACGGGCCCGTGATCGCGACGATCTCGCCGCGATCGACCCTGAGCGACGTCGCGGGCAGCACCACGTTTCCCGCCGTGTCGTGCACGGCGATACCGTCGACGGTCAGACCGGGGGCGTCGTTCATGCCAGCCTCCCTGTGTTCGTGCGGCGACCGGCGTGCGCGGCCGTGGCCGCCGCCGCACCGGCGACGGCGGCGAGAACCAGCGCGGGGGCGAGCACACCGGCGGCGTTGAGCCCGGAGCCGGGAAGGTTCTCGCGGATCATGAGTGCCCAGTCGGCCTCGGGCGGCTGGGCGCCGAAACCGAGCAGACTCAATGCCGAGGCGAGCTGGATCGCCATGACGAACCGCATTCCCGCGTCGGCGGTCACCAGGCCCGTCAGCGACGGCAGGACCTCCCGCGTCAGCAGCACCGGGCCCCGTTCACCACGGCAGCGCGCCGCCTCCACGAATCCCGCGCCCCTGGTGAGCCGGGTCGCGTCGCGCACGACCCGCAATGTCAGCGGCGATCCGCCGCACACGGTCGCGATGACGACCGCGGCGGGGCCTGGCATGGCGACGGCGGCCACCAGCGCGATCAGTAACTGGGGGACGGCGAGCAGTACGTCGGCCGCGGAGATCAGCGATCGGGCGGTCCAGCCGTCCGACCAGCCGGTCAGCAGCCCGCCCGCGACACCGATGGTCGTGGCGGCGAGTGCCGCGAGCAGCGACACCAGCACGAGGTCCGAACCTCCGGCGAGTACCCGCGAAAGCACGTCCCTGCCGAGCCCGTCGGTGCCCAGTAAGCCGGTCTCGCCGGGCGCGGAGTAGGGCGGGCCGACGACGGCCGAGGGATCGCGCGGCGCGACATGGCCACCGAGGACGGCGAGTGCGACCACGGCACCGAGTACGCCGGTCGCGGCAAGGAACCGGCTCATGCCCGTACCCCTCGCAGCACGTCCGCGAGCACGCCGCCGGTGACCACGACAACGGCGCCGAGCAACGCGACGGCCTGCACGACCGGAACGTCCCGCGCGGCAACCGAGCTGACGAGCAGTTCGCCGAGGCCGGTGTAGCCGAACACGGTCTCGACCACCGTCGTCGCGGCGATAAGCCCGCCCGCGATCACGGCGACCACCCGGATCGCGGGCGCCCACAGCAGGGGAAGGGCATGCCGGGTCGCGATCCGCCATCGTGGGACGCCGCGCAGGATGGCGTCGCCGACGTGCGGGAGGGTGCGGACGTCGGCGACCGAGCCCGAGAGCAGTCCCGCTCCGTAGGCCGCCGACGGCAGAGCGAGGGAGAGCGCGGGCAGTACGAGCAATGCCGGTTCGTGCCACGGCGGCGCGCCGATGGGCAGCAGCGACACTCCCGGCAGCCAGCCGAGCAGACCGGAGAACACCGCGACCGCCGCGGCCGCGACCACGACCTGCGGGATGGCAGCGGCGGCGGCCAGTATTCCGCCGCCGTACGAGCGCGCCGCGAGCCCTCCCGCCCACCACGACAGGACCAGTAGCAGGGGAACGGTCACCGCGAGCGCGCACGCCGCGAGCGTGAGCGTTGCCGGAAGTCGCTCACCGACCAATGTGGACACCGGGCGGTCGCTGAGCAGTGAGGTACCCGCGTCTCCGTGCAGCAGCGACCATCCCCATCGCGCGAACCGTTCCCAGATCGGTCCGTCCATTCCGGACTCGGCGCGCAACCTGGCCAGTTCGGCCGCGCCGGCGCCGCCACGCGTGCGGGCGAGCACGGCGTCGCCTGGCAGGACGTCGGTCAGCAGGAACACGCCCGCGGCCACCGCGAACAGCACCAGCGCCGCTCGCGCGCAGGCCCGCGGCAGAACCCCGGTCACCAGGGACCTCCATCGCACGGCTTCGGCTACCGCGAGCCCAGGCGAACCTGGTCGATGAACAGCCGCTGGAATCCGGGACCGGTGGGCAGACCGGAGACACCGGGACGGGCCAGATCGAGCCCGTCGCCCGCAGCCCACACGACGTAGCCGCCGTCCTCGGCCAGTTCCCGCTGCAGCGCGCCGAGCAGCTCGGCGCGCTTCGGCTCGTCCTTCTCCGCCATCGCCTCGTCGAAGCGCTCGGCCCAGCCGTTGTCGCCCCACGCCGTCTCGTTGGTGGGCGAGTCCGGTAGCAGCGCGACCCTGGCGACATCGAGGAACGAGATGCCGCCGAGATAGCTGACGTAGAACGGTTCCTGGGCGTACACCTCGGTCCAGTAGGTGTCCTGCGGCACGACGTCCACGGTGACGTTCACGCCGATCGGCTTGAGATGCTCCGCGATGAGCGTGGCCGTGTCGTCCATGCCGGGATACGCGGTCGTGGTCTTGAGCGTGAGATCGAGACCGTCACCGTGCCCGGCCTCGGCGAGCAGTTCCCTGGCACGGTCGAGATCCCGGGTGCGCGCGGGAAGCTCCGGCGCCGTGGCGTCGGCGGGGGTCAGCAGGTCGCTGGCTTGCGCGCCCTGGCCGAGGAACACGGTGTCGAGCAGTTGCTCGCGGTCGACGGCCAGTTTGACGGCCTCGCGCACGCGCTCGTCGTCGAACGGTTCGGAGTCGAGCCGCATCACCAGCGGGTAGACGGTGACTCCCTGCCGGTGGACGACCCGCAGACCCTCTCGTTCCGCGGTCCGCGCGGCGGCGGGGTTGACGCTGCCCGCGACGTCGGCCTGGCCGGAGGCCACGGCATCGGCCCTGGCCTGAGGGTCGGCGATCGCGCGGATTTCGATGGTGTCCAACGGAGGGCGCGGGCCCCACCAGTCGTCGTTGCGGGCGAGAACGGCCGCTTCGGCGTCGCCGGATTCCATGCGGAACGGTCCGGAGCCCGCGACCGGCTCGCTGAAGTCCTCGCTGCCCTCCGGCACGATGAAGGTCGCCGATTCCAGGGCCTGCCCGACTTCCGCGAACGGCTTGTGTGTGACGAGGCGAAGCGTGTGCTGTCCCTTCGTTGCCGAGGCGGCGAGGTCGAACATGCCCATCCGGCCGTAGTTCTCCGCCGCCTTCTCCTGCATCCGGCGCAGCGAGAACAACACGTCGGCCGCCGTGACCGGCTCGCCGTCGGTGAACGTGGCGTCGTCGCGCAGCTCGATCCGCCAGTTCGTGAGGCTCTCGTCAGGAGTCCACGATGTCGCGAGCCTCGGCTGCGTACCGTGCTCGCCCGGCACGGTGAGAACGTCGTAGAGCAGCGCGAACCGCATGGCGTCGGATTCGTTGCCGAGTCCTCCGTGCGGGTCGTGACTTGCCGTGGCGGGGGCGCCGACGGCCGCGTACCGGAGTGTGCCTGCCTCGCCCGTGTTCTCGGCGGAAGGGGCGGAGCACCCCGCGGCGACCAGTGCCGCGGCGAGCGCGGCGGTGCCGAGGATGAACTGTCGTCGGTGCATCGGTGTCCTCGTCGGTTCGGTCGGGTACGCGGGCCGGTCGGCTCCGCGGGTCATGCGATGCCGCCGGGCGGGCCGGGCCGGAGGGCGGCCTCGATCGCGGCGTTGAGTTCGTTCGCGACCTGGGGCAGCGCGGGATGGCGGAGCATCGAGTAGTGGTGCGCGTCGATGTCGGTGACCTTCGGCGCGGTCGTGAGATACGCGGCCCAGCCGAGATCGCGCGGATGTCCTGGGACGTCGTCCACGCCCATGCCGACCCCGGAGTTGCGGGGCGAGCGCCGCGTGGCGCGCAACAGCACCGCCGGGGTGTCGGTGTCGAGCGGCCGGGGCGTGTAGGCGGCGAGCGCCCGCAGGTGCCGGGCGAACACCGCTACGCGCGTGCGGGCGGTGTCGTGCCGGTTCAGCAGCCGTGCCTCGCGGAGCCGGGCGTCGAGCGCTTCCCAGGACGGTGCGGGGTCTTCGCTGCCAAGGCCGGTGCCGGTGAACGCTTCGAGCGCCCCGAGATAGCGCCGCACGAGCGTGTCGCGGACCGTCTCGGCCGTGCCTTCGATGTCGGTGATGTAGCGGGGATCGTTGGAGTCGAGCATGACGAGCAGGCCGATGCGTTCGCCCGCCTCGACGAGCACGCGCGCGACCTCGTGGGCGAGGTCGCCGCCCATGGACCAGCCGCCGAGCAGATAAGGACCGCGTGGCCGGGCGCGGCGGATGATCCCGGCGAACCGCGCGGCCATGGCCGCGACGTCGTCGGCGCCGCTGCCTCCCGCCAGTTCGGGGTCGGTCAGTGCGATCACCTCGACGCGCTCGTCGAGCAGGCGAGCCAGTTCCGCGTAACAGACGACATCGCCGCCGGAGGGATGCAGCAGGAACAACGTGTGCTCTCCGGAACCGGCGCGGATCGGCACCGCGATGTCGTCGTCGGTGAGCCCGTCGCCGTGCACGGGCTCGCCGGGCTCGCCGTCCCACGGAGCGTCGATCAGGGCGTGAACGCGGGCGACGTAGTCGGCGAAGACCCGGTCGACCTCGTCGGGGGGAAGGGCGGGTTCGAGGGTGTCCCACTGCAGCAGCAGTCTCCCGCCCTGTTCGAGAACCTGGTGGTCGAGCAGCGTCTGCGGGGTCTGGCTCAGCGCGGCCACCTGTCGGCCGGCCCATTCGGGGTCGTGGTCGGCGCCGATGACGTCGCCGAGGCCGAGCCCGCTGGTGAACACCACGGGCACGGAGACGCGCCCGCCGTCGAGGGATGCCTTCTCCGACAGGACGTCGAGAGCGGAGAAGTCCCGGTGGTCGAGGTCGGCGAACAGCAGTTCCTGGGTCGCGCGGGCACGTTCGGCGAACGTCGCGGGCCGGGTCCGGTCGACCTCGTGCAGCACCAGCGACGTGAAGTCACCGACGACGCCCGCGACGCCGGGGTGGATGGCGGGGCGGTCGAACAGCGTGAGCACGACGCCGAAGCGCTCGTCGCCCGTCCACGCGGCGAGCGCGTCGGCGTAGCCGGTGAGCAGGACGGCTGCCGGGGTGAGGTGATACCGGGCGGCCCGTTCCCGCAGCGCGGCCCACGCCTGGGCGTCGAGGGTCGCGCAGCGCCGGACGAAACGCGAACCGGCGGCGTCGTGGTCGACGGGAAGTGCCGGTGCCCCGGGCAGTCCGCCGAGCCGCCCGCGCCAGTAGGCCGCGGCCCGCCGCCCCTCCTCGCCCTCGCGTCGCCGGCTCAGCTCCGCGACACAGGCGGGGAAGCCGATACCGGGCTCCGGGAGTCCGGCATCGGGCGTGCGGTAGAAGTGGCGCAGTTCCCTGTCGATGATCCACCAGCTCGCGGCGTCACAGACGAGGACGTCGACGCCGACGAAAAGGCGCACCCTTCCGCCTGGCAGCAGGGCGGCCTGTACGTTCGCGAGCGGCCAGCGATCGGCGGGGCCCGGCTGCCTGCTGACGCGTTCTCGCAGCCGGTCCAGCCTTGCCGCTCGCCGCTGTCCGGAAAGGCCGGTCAGATCGTGGGTACGGATCCGGTACGGCGGAACGTCGTCGAGGATCCGCGCCCGCCCCTGCGGCGTGATGATCGTGCGCAGCAGGGCATGCCGGGCGATCACGCGGTTCCATGCGCGTTCGTAGGCGGCGACGTCGAGTGCCGCACAGTCGTATTCGAGGTAGAAGTGGCACGGGACGTCGCCCCACTCGTAGCCGCCGTCGCGGCCTACCCAGTAGGCGTGCTGCACCCGGGTCAGCGGGAAGGTCCCGTCATCGGCGATCCCGGTGTGTCCACTGTGCTCAAGATCGGGCCCGGGCCTGTGCTGCCGGACGGTGGTGTGGACGAGCTTCGCGAGCGTGGCGACGGTCGGGTTCGCCAGTACGTCGCGCAGCCGCAGCTCCACGCCCAACCGCTCGGCGATCTCGGCGAGCATGCGGGTGGCCAGCAGTGAATGTCCGCCGAGCGCGAAGAAGTCGTCGTCGGGCGAGGTCACCGGTGCGCCGAACAGCTCACCCCACAGCGACGTGATCGCATCCAGCACCGGATCGTCCGACGGGGACACCGGCTCCGTGTTTCCCGTGCCTCGCGTGGTTCGCGCCGGTGCGCGGACGGTCGCCGCGGCGGCCATCCGCTGTGCCATTCCGGTCGCCGACACCGCAACCACGGGCGGCGTTTCGGTGTCCAGCAGCCGCGCGAACGCGGCCGTACCGGTCGCGGCGTCGAGCGCGTGGTCGAGAACCACGGTGCGCTCCTCGCCGAGCGGGCCGGTGCTCCAGCCGTCCCACACCGCGCTGACCCAGCGCGTGGACCCCTCCGAAACCTGATGCGCCGCCGACATGGCGACTCCGTCGAGGATCGCGTTCGCCGCCGCATAGGCCCCCATGCCGACACCGCCGACAAGGGTCGTGGCCGACGACATGAGAACGACGACGCGCGGACGGCGCTCGACGGGAAGGCACGCGATCGCCGAGCGCAGCGCGAGCGCGCCGTCGGCTTTGGCCCGCAGGTGCCGCCTGATGTGCTCGGCGCCGGTGTCGCGCAGCGGCAGGGCCCCGTCGGTCGCTACGACACCCGCGGCGTGCACGACGATATCGAGGCCATCGGCGGAAAGTTCGTCGAGCAGCGCTGCCGTGCCGCCGGTGTCGGCGGCGTCGAGCGTACGGACGGCGATGTCGGCGCCCTCCGCGGTCAGCCGGTCGATCGCCGCGCGGCGGGGGCCGTCGAGGGGAAGGCCGGACCGGGAGGTCAGGACCACGCGACGGCCGGTACCAGCGAGATACCGTGCGAGCGTCAGGCCGACATCGCCGAGACCGCCGGTGACGAGCGCGGTCCCGCCGGGCGCCGCGTGCTCGCCGGGCGCCGCGTGCTCGCCGGGCAGGGGGCGCCACGGGACGAACGTGCGCGCGAAGCGGGTGCCACCCCTGATCGCCACGTCGAGTCCGGATGCCGGGTCACCGGCGAGATCGGCGAGTTCGCGGGCCACCGCGGCCGCGGGCGCGGAATCGTCGTCTTCCCGGGCGGGCAGGTCGAGGGTGCGCCACCGGATACCGCGCAGTTCCTGGCCGAGCACGCGAGGAAGTACGCGTGCCGCGGCGGCGTCGGGCACCACCGTGTCTCTGTCGTCGATCCGCTCCGCCGCGCGCGTCACCTGGAGCAGCACGGGTGCCGCGTCTCCCGGCGCCGGGACGCTGAGTGTGCGTGCCAGTTCGGCGTACTGCCCGATCGCGCCGGCCGCCGACGTGGCCGATAGCACGACGACCCCGGCGAGTCCCGGAGTGTCCGATGTGGTTTCCGGAGGACATTCTGCGCCGAGCGCGGTGAGTTCCGCGCGCACCGCGTCGGCGAGGGGTTCGCCGCCCGGGGCGACGACGAGCCACCGCCCGGTGAGCGGCCGGGAGCGGGGCAGCGGCGGTAGCTGGTGCCAGCGGGGGATCTGGAGCGGTTCGGCCGCGCCGGTCTCGATGCCGTCACCCGCTGAGTCCGCTGAGCCCGGTGTGGACGGTTCGATCCACAGAGGACGCCGCTGGAAGGCGTAGCCGGGCGCGGCGATCCGCCGCCGGTTTCCGTTGTGCTGGGCCGGAAAGTCGACGGTGACGCCATGAGTCCACAACCGGCCGAGGGCGTCGCGGATCGACACGGCGGCATCGGTGTCGCCGGTCTCGTCGGCGGTGAAGACCGGCACCGCGTCGATCAGGGCACCGAGCCGGTTGTGGCGGGCGAGTGCGGCGAGCGCACCACCGGGGCCCGCCTGGACGACGATCGCGCGGTCTCCGTCGTCGCCGACGCAGGTGCGCAGTGCGTCGGCGAACCGGACGGGTTCGCGCAGTTGCCGGGCCCAGTGGTCGGCGGTGAACAGTTCCGCACCGGCGACACGTCCCGTCACGGTCGTCACCAGCTCCGTGGTGAGCGGGCGGGGGCGCAGGCCCACCGCCGCCGCGCGCACGGCGGGCACGGCCGGTTCGACCAGCCGGGAATGCAACGCCGCGTCCACCCGCAGCAGGGACGCCCGCTGGCCGTACTCGGCGGCCAGCACGGCCAGCGCCTCTCCCGGCCCCGACACGACGCACGCGCCGGGCGCGTTGACGGCGGCCAGGTCCAGGTCCGCGTGCCGGGTCAGCAGGTCCGTGACCTCGTCCTCGGACATCCGCAGGGCGAGCATTCCGCCGCGACCCGCGGCGCGGGCGGCCTCCGTGCAACGCACCGCGACGATCCTGGCGGCGTCGGGCAGGGTGAGCGCCCCCGCCACGACGGCGGCGGAGTACTCGCCGAGGCTGTGCCCCACGACCGCGTCCGGCCGCACACCCCAGCTCGCCAGCAGTCTCGCGGTCGCGACCGACACGGCGAACAACGCGGGCAGCCCGAAACCGGCATCCCTGACCCGGCCGGTGGACGCGGCTCCGGTGATCGCGTCGCGGACATCGGCGCCGAGCAACGGAGCCAGCAGTTCCGCGCACTCGTCCACTGTGGATCGGAAGACCGGCTCCTGCATGTAGAGGGCGGCACCCATGCCGGGATACTGGCTTCCCGCGCCGGGGAAGGCGAACACGACGCGTGGCACGGTGGCCTGGGCCTTCACCGGATTCGCGTCCAGGAGCGCGGGGGGCCTGCCCGGGCGCGCGGCAACGGCGACGCGATACGGCAGTTCCCGCCGTCCGGTTTGGAGGGTGTACGCGAGGTCGGCGGACACGGTGGTGCGCTCCGCCAATGCCGAGGCCATCGCCTCGGCCGAGGCCCGGTCGTGTGCCGAGGCGACGATGAGTTGCGGCCGATCGTCCTCAGTGGACTTCGGGCGTCCGGGTGCGGGGCCGAGGACCACGTGGGCGTTCGTACCGCCGATGCCGAACGAACTGACCCCGGCGTGCCGGGGACCTTCCCACGGCCGCGTGCTGGTGACCACCTCGAACGGTGATCCCTTAAGGCCGAGCAGTTCGTTGAGCGGTTCGGCGTGCAGCGACGCCGGCAGCGTGCGGTGCCGGATCGCCAGCGTGGTCTTGATCAGCGACGCGATACCCGCGGCCGTATTGGCGTGACCGATGTTGCTCTTGACCGAGCCGAGGCCGCACCAGGCGGGACCCGAGTCGCCGAAGACCCGCCGGAGCGCGGCGGTCTCCACCGGATCGCCGAGCCGGGTCGCCGTTCCGTGTGCCTCGACGTAGCCGATCTGTGCGGGGGTGACACCCGCGACGGCCTGAGCCTCGGCGATCACGCGCGCCTGCCCCCGCAGCGACGGTGCGGTGAATCCGGCCTTGTCGGAGCCGTCGTTGTTGACCGCGGTTCCGTGCACGAGCGCGAGAACCGGGTCTCCGTCGGCGAGCGCGTCGGCGAGTCTGCGCAGTACGACGACGCCGACGCCTTGCGAGTACACGATTCCCGTTCCCTCCGCGGAAAACGGGCGTACCCTGCCGTCGGCGGAGTAGATGCCGTCCGCGACGTGCAGGTAGCCGTGTCCCTGCGGGACGATCAGCGAGACACCTCCGGCGACGGCGGTGTCGCATTCCTCGTCGAGCAGGGACTGCGCGGCGAGATGCACGGCGACGAGCGAGGTCGAACAGGTCGTGTTGACCGCGATCGCGGGGCCGGTGAGATTGAGCCGGTAGGCCACCTGCAACGGCAGATAGTCGGCGTGCGTGGACATCGCTGTCTGGAGACTGCCGATCGGGTCGGAGCCTCCGCCCGTGGGACTCCAGCGGCCCGCGAGATTGCTTGTCAGATATGCGCTGTGCCCGGCTCCGGCGAACACCCCGACCGCGCCGGCGCCGGTACCGCCGCCGTGCCCCGACTGTTCGAGGCCCTGCCACGCGGTCTCCAGGAACAGGCGCTGCTGCGGGTCCATGAGGGCCGCCTCGGCGTCGGTCAGACCGAACGGAACCGGATCGAACCGGTCCTGGCCGTCGATGAGCCCGCCGACGGGGACGTAGCCCGGTCGCTCGCGCAGTCCGCGCGGAACGCCGCGCCTGGCCAGTTCCTCCGGCGAGAACCGGGTGAGACCCTCCCTGCCTTCGACGAGCTGCCGCCAGAAGGCGTCCGCGTCGGGCGCTCCGGGAAACCGGCAGGCCACCGCCGTGATCGCGATCATCGGAGCAGCTCCTTGGCCCGTGCCCGCGCCCTGCCGCGCCCACGGCCGGGGCCGGGGCCGGGGTCGGGGCCGGGGTCGGGGTCGGGTGGCGGTGGAGCCGGGGGGTCATCCTCTTCACGCGTCGCAGGGCCGATCCGGGCGGCGATGACCGCGGCGAGTTCGTCGGCGGTGGCGTTGGCGAGCAGGTCGACGACGGTGAGATCGGGATCGATCTCGGCGCTGAGTTTCCGTTGCGCCTGGACGAGGGTGAGCGAGGTCGCGCCGAGCTGAAAGAATGGTGTCGTTCCTTCGATGTCGGTGCGCAGCAGTTCGGCGAACACGCGGCGGACCGCCTCACCGGCTCGCCGCGTTGCCGCACCGCAGGGCCGGACAGGCTCGGCCGCCTGGCGCTGCGGGAGTGCGGGTGTTTCGGTGCCGACCGGCCCGGCGCTCAGCGCGAGTTCGACGAGTGCGCCGTCGCGCTGTCGCTGGCGGGTACCGAGCCCCTCGGCCGTCGCGGTAGTCAGCAGCCGGCGGCCCTGCTCGCCCGCGGCGCTCATCCCGTCCACAAGGGACAGCGAGCCCGCGCTGAGCGTGATCGCGACGTCGAGGCCGCTGCGGCACGCCTCGGCCAGTGCCGCGGCAAGCGCGCCGGAAGCGGGCGGTTCGCCCGTCGCCTCGGACACCGCCGCTCCGCCTCGCGCATACGGATTGGCCAGCGCCTTGTAGTCGACTTTCCCGTTCGCGGTAACCGGGAACTCGTCAACCGGCACGAACCGGCTCGGCACCAGGTACTCCGGAACGTGTTCCCGCAACCGGGAACGCAGTTCCTGATCGTCGGGAACCGCGTCGCCATGCCAGGCGACATACGCCACGAGCCGGGGCCGCTCGTCGGGGCCGGGAACCGACAGTGCGACCGACTTGCGGATGCCGGGCAGGCGATCGAGTACCGACTCGACCTCGCCCAGTTCGATGCGGTGCCCCCGGATCTTGACCTGCCGGTCGAGCCTGCCGAGAAACTCGATGGTGCCGTCGTAGTGCCAGCGGCCCATGTCGCCCGTGCGATAGAGCCTGCCGAGTTCGGGATGCGTGATGAACCGCTCGGCCGTTTGCTTCGGGTCGCCGACGTAGCCCCTGGCGAGGCCGTCGCCGCCGATGTGCAGCTCGCCCGGCTGCCCCGCAGGGGCCGGGGCACCGTTGGGGTCGAGGATGTGGAAGCTCTGGCCGCGCAGGGCTCTGCCGTAGGGAATGCTGCGCCACGACGACGGAACCTCGCCGATGGGATGACAGATCGACCAGATCGATCCCTCGGTCGCCCCGCCGAGACTCACGACCGTCGCCTCCGGCGCGAGCGCGCGGATGCGGTCGGGCAGCGTCACGGGAATCCAGTCCGCGGAAAGGAAAACCAGGCGCAGCGACGAGAAAGCAGCGCGGGCGAGCCCGGGGTCGACCTCCGCGTACTCGACGAGCATCTCCATCAGCGCGGGTGCGGTGTTCCACAGCGTGACCCGGTGCTCGCGCATGAGTTCGAGCCAGTGACCGGGATCGCGCTGGCGGGTGGGCTCGGGCAGCACGAGCGCGCCACCCGCGCCGAGTACGCCGAAGATGTCGTGTACCGAAAGGTCGAAACTGAACGCCGACAGCGCCAGCATGCGGTCGTCGGTGCGAAGCGGGAAGCGGTCGACGAGGTCGTCGATCGTGGTGCGCGCGGCCTGGTGCTCGATGGCGACGCCCTTGGGCTTGCCGGTCGACCCGGAGGTGAAGATGACGTAGGCGAGGTCGTCTGGCGCGGGTCCGCGCGGTGGGGTATCGGACGCGGCGACCTCAGGCGCCGGTGCGGCGATGGTGCCGTCCTGGCGAAGTTCGTGCACGGTCACGCCGTGCGGCCAGTGGGACGCGTCGCCGGCGACGAGCGCGTGGCGGATACCTGCCTGCTCACACACGGACGCCACCCGGTTCGCGGGCCACGACGGTTCGACGGGCACGTATCCCGCGCCACTCGCGCAGATGCCGAGCATCGCGACGATCTGCGCCTGCCCTTTCTCCGCCGACACCGCGACGAGATCACCGGGACCGATACCGAGCCGGGTCAGCGTGCCCCCGGTGCGGCCGCTGAGGGAGGCCAGTTCCTTGTGGCAGATCGCCGTGGCGGGCCCGAGCAGCGCTTCGGCGTCCGGTGCCCGGTCACTCGCGGCGCGCAGCGGATCGGGCAACAACGGCCCCGCCGCGCCGAACGGGCTGACGTCGAGTGGTTCGGCCGGCAGGAACGACGGGTCCCAGCCGAGCACGCGGTCCGTCCACGCGGAAGGGTCGTCGGCGAGTCTGCGCAGCAACCGGAGGTGAGCCGTGAGCATGCCCTCGACGAACCCGGCGGGAAAAGCGCCTTCGACCGTGTCCCAGCAGAACGTGAGCGCGCCGCGTTCGGCATAGACGATGTGGTCGAACAGCACCTGTGGTGTCTGGGAGATCCCGAAAACCTCGTCGCCGAGCCAGTCGGCGGGATCGTCGCCGGTGGCGAGGCCGAGCCCGCTGGTGAACACGACCGGATAGCGTGGTGCCGTCTCGCCTGCCGCGCGCAGCGCCTCCACCCCCGAGACCGAGCGATGGTCCAGGTCTGTCCAAAATTGACGGTTGGTTCGCAACGCGTAGTCGGCGAAACCCGGCCAGCGCGCCGGATCGAGTGCTGGCAGTTCGACCAAAACGGTCGAGGTGAAGTCGCCGAGTACCGGTGAAAGGTCCGGCTCGTCGGGCCGGTCGAACAGTGTCGTGTTGAGACAGAACGGTTCGGTGGCCCCCCAGCGGTTGAGTGTGAGCCCGAACGCGGCGAGCAGCAGGCCGGTGGGGGAGAGCCCGTGCTCGGCGGCGCGTGCGCGCAGCGCCGACCATTCGCGGGACGGCAGTTGCGCCCGCGCGCGGGTGAAGCGGTGTTTCCTGAATTCGTGCGCCTCATCGGCGACGGGGAGTGCGGGCCCGCCGGGAAGAGTGCCGACGCGGGCGGCCCAGTAGGCGAGGTCCTTCTCTCTGCGGCGTCGTTGCGCCGGGTCGGAGTCGCGGGCGCGCAGGATCTCGGCGAACGTCGCCGGTTGCGCGGGTAGTTCGGCTGAGGGATCGGCGACGAGGGCGCCCCACTCCGCGAGCAGGTGCAGCCATCCGGCGAAGTCGACGGCGAGGACGTCGATGCCGAGACACAGCCGGGTGCGGCCCTCCGGCAGGAAGATCGCGCTGAGGTCGAACAGCGGCCAGGTATCGGAGGGGCGTACCTGGTGGGAACGTTCGTGGCGGATCCGGCGCGCGTGTTCCTCGGCATCGGCGGGGGAGAGGTGGCGCAGGTCGGTGACCTCGATGTCGTAGTGGGCGACGGCGCCGAGAACGCGCTGCCGCGCGTCGGGGCCGACGACCATGCGCAGCATCGGATGCCGCCGCACGAGCCGGTTCCACGCGGTCGTCAGGTTGGCCAGATCGGCTTCCTGCGGGGATTCGGGGCTGCGGTCGTATTCGCGATAGAAGAACGTCGCGACCCCGCCAAGCGGGAACGCCGGATCGCGGCCGACCCAATAGGCGGCCTGGATCGGGGTGAGCGGCAGCGATTCGCTGTCCTCCCCGGCGGCGTCGTTAACCGAATCGGTGTCGTTCCCGGGATCGGTGACGCCATGGGCGAGCGAGCGGATGGTCGCGGTGCCGAGGAACGCGGTGAGCGGGAGGTCGAGCCCGAAGTCCTCGCGTAGCCGGCGGCGCAGCCGTACGGCGGTGAAGGATTCGAGCCCGAGTTCGGGGAGGGGGACGTCGGCACCGAGGGTGTCGGCCGCGGCGCCGAGTACGTCCCCCACCGCCGCGGTCACGTCTTCGATGTCGACGGCTGACTCCGACGGCGTCGAGCTCATGGTCCTCCTTGGGTCACGGCGACAGCATGGATGGAAACGAAAATCATTTCCATTATGTCTGCATGAAACTCACCCGTGTCAAGGTCGACTACCGGAGGTGACGGGCGGTGACCCTCAGTTCAATGAGCGTCTATTGTGGACTTTCGGCCGCCGTGGTGAGCCGGACCGATGCGGTGATGGCCATACGAGAATGTCGTCGTGGCGGTCGGAACGAGGTCGGGGCTCCGTACGGCGCAACGGGTTTCGGCTGGACGGACCTGTTCCGCCGCCCGTGAGGGCGAGCCGAGGAACGAGTCAGGCGACGGCGAGGAACATGACACCCATGCCGAAGCTCATGAGAGCGTGACAGGTGTGGTCGGCAACCACTCGGCCGAGAGCGGGAAAGCGCTGGTCCGGTAGTCGCCTGCCGAGGTCGAAAGCCCTGGCGAGCCAGGGAAGACAGAGTGCGACGAACACCAGCCCGAGCGCGAGACAGCTGATGGTCAGTGCGACCGGTGTCGCGCCCACCGTGTCGTGAGCGGCCTGCGCCATCGGCGTACCACCACCGCCCATCGCATGGTGGTGCCCGCCGCCCCCTGAGTCGTGACCGGAGTTGCTCATCAGCGCGGGCATACTGGCCGCCATCCAGGCCATCCCCGCCATCATCACGGCGTGGTGCGTGCAGGCGGCGCGAGGCGCGTGGTGCTCGCCGGAATGACCGGCGGCGAGGAACATCCTGCCGAGAAACCACCCGGCCGCGACAGTGAAAACGACGGCCTGCGCGGCAGCGGGAACGGCCATTCCCCACGGCCAGATCATGGCGATCATCGCGACGCTCATCAGCAGATGCCAGCCCGTGTCGATCCGGGCAGGCACCCGGGTCGAGGGCAGCAGCAGGACGCGCACACACCACGCGGCCGTCGCGGCGAACAGAAGGCTCAGTAGCCAGCTCAGCACCGGCGAGGCGATCACGGCCGCGCCTCCTGGGCTTCGGGCTCAACCGGTCGTCGCCGCAGGCCGAGTAGCGCGTCCACGACAAGGAACCCGAGCAGGGAAACCCCGAGCAGCGGAACGAAATAGGCGATGAACGCGGTCACGACGGCCAGCGGAGCCAGCACCCGGCCGGGTACTCTCCGCCATCGTCCCCGGGAAGGCGGCTTCCCGAACCCGCGGCCCCGGGAAAGTCCGCTGTCCCTGCTGTCCTTGCTGTCGTCGCCGCGGCGGGGGCGGCGGAGCCACCACATGCGGTAGCCCCAGAAGATGACCGACAGCAGGCCAACTCCGATCACAACGAGGACGAGCTGGTTGACCCAGCCGAACAACAGGCCCATGTGCGCGTCGATGCCCCATCGTGCGAGCTTGGCTATGAGGGGGTAGTCCTCGAAGCGCAGCGTCTCGACCACCTGCGCCGTCGCCGGGTCGATCGACACCGAGTCCTGCTGGGTCGGCCACGCTCTGCTCACCTGTTGCACGACGTAGGCCTCGCCGTCGGCCGGGGGCGGGGTGACCTCGATCGTCCCGGAGAGGCCGTGTTCCCGTGCGGTGCCTACGATCCGGTCGATCCCGGCGTCGGCGCCGGGCGTGGCCGAGGTGAGTTCGGCCGACACCGATGGCGTTTCCCAGGAGAGCGCGGCTCGTAACTCGGTGATGTTCGCCCCGGCGTACTGCGACCAGGTCAGGCCCGTCGCGGACAGGAACACCAGCCCGGCCGCGACCCATAGGCCTGTCGCGCCGTGCCAGGACAGGATGCGCCGCCGTCCCTTCGCGCCGGTTTCGGGGCGCAGCAACGACTTCCGCCGTCGCCTGCCGAACCACAGGACGACGCCGCCCGCGGCCACGACCCACAACCAGCTCGCGGCGAGCTCACTGTAGATCCGGCCCGCGTCGCCGAGATGCAGGCCGCGGTGCAGGTTGTCCACCCAGGCCCTGATCGGGAGCGCCTGACCGCTTCCGTAGGTCTCCAGTACGCCGGTCACCTCGGCGGTGTGCGGGTCGACGAAGGCCGTCCTGCGGTAGCTTTCCGGCAGATCGGGGGCTTCGAGGATGACCTGCGTCGCGTCGGTTCCCGTGGTGGCCGGCCGGACGCCGAGCAGCTCGTCGCCCGGCCGTGCGGCCATCCCGGCACGCACCTGTTGGCTCAACGGCAGCGAATGCGACTGATCGGGGACGTGGACGACGTCGTCGTAGACGAGTTCGTCGAGCTGAGGGGTGAACACGTAGAGCAGTCCGCTGACGGCGGCGACGACGAGAAACGGTGCGATGAACACCCCGGCGTAGAAGTGCAGTCTCAGCAACAGGGACCGCAGCCCTGCCCATGCCGGAGGTGGCGGATCGGACGCCGGATCCGCGGCCGTCGCGGATTCCCTCGGTCTCTCGCCGACACTCATGCCATGCCCATCCCGCCGGGTCGTGTGCTGCTCATCGGTAATTGGTCCGCAACAGTGGTCGCCGGGATGGGCATCCTGGTTCACGCGGCCCGGTTCTTTTGATTCAGGTCACAGAAGCCTTGACCTGTCGTTGTCGGCATGATTGCCCGCCAAACTGGTTGTCAAGGAGTAGCCGAATCGGCCCCGGACCTGATATCCACGGCATACCAACGAAGTTGGACAACACAACACGGGTCGATCCGGTCGCGGGCCGGTTCGCGGGCAGGAGGTACCGGTATGGCCGACCGGGAGAGTGTGCGTGAGCGGAAGGGATTCGATCGCGGCGCCCTGCGAGCCGACCTTCGGGCAGCGGTTCCCGACGCGACGGCCGCCCTTGTCATCACGGCGGGGATCTTCGTGTGGCTCTACGCGCGGGTGCGGGAGGGAACCTCCGCGACCGTCGAGATCATGCCGTTTCTCGCCGACGCCAACACGTATCTCATGTACTGGCTGTGCCAGGCATTCGGGTGGTCGGCGATGTTGTGGGCATGGTTGACGACGATGCTCGGACTGCTCCGTTCGGGCCAGTTGCCGCGCTGGTTTCCTGTTCCCGCGGGTCGGCTGGAACGCTGGCACCGGAGCACGAGCCTGACCACGATCGCGCTGATGTTCCTGCACGCGGTGTTCTTCTTCACCGAGAAGGCCCGCGCGAACGAAGAAGGGCTTGGCGTGGCGGCCCGGTGGTGGAAGGCGTTCGTCGAGACGTTCGTCCCTGGCGCCTATCCCTCCGGAACCGGCACGATCGCGATCCTGATCGGGCTGCTCGCCCTCTATCTCGCGATCCCGCTCGGCCTCGCCTACTACTTCCGGGCAAGGCTGGGGGCGCGGTCGTGGCGGGCTTTGCACAGGTTCGTGCTGGCGGTGTACGTGCTGAGCATCTGGCACACCCTGCTGTACAGCTCCAACGTGTGGTTCGACGGCTGGCCGAGAACCACGCTCTGGTTGCTCCAGTTGCCGCCCGCCGTGCTGTTGCTGACCCGGCTGCTCGTCCCCGCGCGGCCCAGCGATCGCGGTGGCGCGCTGCGGAAGCGCCCGTTCGCCCTCACTCTCCGCATGGGAGCTCTCGTGGTGGTGGCAGGCGTGATCGCCACGATCATCGTGGTCGCGGTCAGCGGCAGGGACGGAGGCAGGGCCCACGGCGTGGAGGGCGCGGGCCTGAACGTGACGCAGGCGATGGTATGGGCGGGTTTCGCGCTCTTCGCCGTGATCCTCGCCGTCGCGGTCGGCGTCGCGCGGCACCTTGAGCGGAGGCAGACCGGGAAGCGAGTCGTTCCCGCCGGGCAAGGCGGATGAGCGCGCCTCAGTTCACCAGCGAGACCCAGTAATCCCGGAATGCGTTGAGGACCGCACCCGCGATCAGCACGTACCACACCACGACGATCGCGGCGTCGACGCGAGTGAGGACCGCTGCCGCGCGGCGGGTTCCGGCGTGGCGGCGCAGCGTCTCGATCGTCGTGCCGACGAAGAGGGGGATCACCGCGACCCAGACGAACAGGCAGTACGGGCACAACGCGTGGATGTCGTACAGGCTCATCGTGATGAGCCAGTGGACGAACACGACGCCGAACGTGGTGCCCGCCTGCAAGCCCCACTGAAACCAGCGCGGCGGGCGGAAACCGCACAGCAGGATCACGCCGACGGTGGTCACGACGGCGAATCCGCCGATGCCGAGCAGCGGGTTGGGAAACCCGAACACCGCGGCGTGCGGGCTGGCCATCACCGTCCCGCAGGTCACCACCGGGTTCAGTGAGCACGAGGGTATGTAGCCGGGGTCGGCGAGCGTCGCGAGCTTCTCCAGCGTGAGCGCGATCGATGCCACGAGACCCATGACCCCGAAGACGAGGCAGACCGGACCCAGCTTCCGCGCCGGTGCCCGATCGTCCACTGTGCTCACTGTCCGAGCTTGTCTTCGATGAGGCGGCGCAGTTGCGCGTCGACCGTGGCGTAGTCCTGCCCGGCCGGCCGGAACCGGGTCCCTTCGACGAAGATGGTGGGCGTGCCCGACACACCGGCTTCCCTGCCGGCACTGAGGTCCTCGGCTATGCGCTCGCGTGTCTCGTCCGACGACATGTCCCTGCGAAATCGGTCGATGTCGAGCCCGGCCTCGCGGGCGTAACCTTCGAACACTTCGGTGGCCCGTTCCCCGTCCGCGCTGATGTCCCTTCCGCCGGGAGTCACCGCCCAGTCGGGAAAGCCGTCGTAGAGCGAATGGTGCATCTCGCGGAATCGTCCCTGTGCTGCCGCCGCCTGGGCCGCGGAGGCGGCCCGCGTTGCCAGAGGATGCATGTCCAGAGGGAAGTTCCGGATCTCCACGGTGATCCGGCCCTCGTAGTCTCGTTCGATCTGCCGGATGATGTTCCGGTCGTAGCCCGCGCAGGCGGGGCACTGATAGTCGAGGAACTCGACGACGGTCACGCCGCCGGTCCCGGAGCCGATCAGTGTGCTGGCGCCGTTCCCGCGTTCCGGGGAACCGGCGCCGCCCTCTGCCTGCCCGGCGTCACCCCTGCTCATGAAGAGCAACCCGCCGAACACCACCGCCGCCACGACGGCGACCACCAGGATGATGATCACGTTGGGGGAGAACGGACTGCGGGCGGTGACGGGGTTGGGCCGTCGTCGTGACATGGGTGAGGTTCCTTCGATGCGGGGCGTTCGGTCTCGCCACAGTGGTCGGCCCCGGATCGGCGGGAGTTCCCGCGCCGCCGTTGTTCACCCGGTGGCGCACGGGAACCGGAACCGCCCGCCGTGCGACCTCTGCATCGTGAATGCCAGACAACGCAACACCCGGCGATCGGCGCGACTGCCTGCCGGTGTGCTGTTCGGCGCCGCGGCCGGACTTCTCGTCGTACTCGGAACCGTCGTGCTGGGCGGCGACGTGTACGCGCCACTGGGTGACTCCGATCCCGGTGCGCTGACCTCGTACGGCTTCGCCGTGGTCCGGTTCATGACAACGGGTGCTGGCGTCGTGTGTGGTGGTGCCGCGGCCTTCGCCGCGTTCGTGGTGCCTTCCCGCGACACCGGCGGCCTTTCGGCGGACGCCTACGCAGCGGTGCGCCTCGCCGGAGTGGCCGGTCTGCTGTGGACATTCGGCGCGCTGCTGTCGGTTCCGCTGTCGGCCGCGGACATCTCGGGGCAGCCGGTGGCCAAGGTGCTTGCCGGGGGACTTCTCGACAGCGTCGACGCGGTCGAGGAAGCCAAGGCGTGGCTGATCGTGTCGGCCATCGCCGCGCTGGTGAGCGGATTGTGCTGGTGCGCGCTGCGCTGGCGAACCGTCGTCGCGGCGTTCGCGCTGGCGATGGCGGGGCTGCTTCCTCCGGTGGTCGTCGGTCACGCGGCGGTGGGGGCCTGGCACGACGTGATGACCAACGCGCTCGTCTGGCACGTGCCCGCGGCGAGTGTGTGGGTCGGCGCGCTCGTCGCGCTGCTGGCTCAGTACCGCCGAGGGGGTTCCGCCGACGGTGCCGTGCTGCGCCGGTACGACCGGCTCGTCCTGGTCTGCGCGGTGGTGGTCGGCCTTTCCGGTGCCGTGGCGGGGCTCACCGGTGCCCGGCCGGAGAACCTGGGCTCGACCGCCTATGGCGTGCTGCTCGTCGCGCATGCCGCGGTGTTCGCGGGCCTGGTCGCCGTGCTGTCG
This sequence comes from Saccharomonospora sp. NPDC006951, assembly GCA_040635515.1. Taxonomy (GTDB): domain Bacteria; phylum Actinomycetota; class Actinomycetes; order Mycobacteriales; family Pseudonocardiaceae; genus Prauserella_A. The sequence continues at coordinate 798,582 of JBEYHY010000002.1, forward strand.
TTCGTACGAATGCGCAGGGGAAGTTCCGGCGTGTCGCGCCCGCGGCTGCTGCTGGCCGAGGCGGTACTGCTGGGCGTGTCACTCGGCGCGTCACTGGGACTGACGCATCTGGTGCTGCCGTCGTTTCTCACCGATCCGCCGACCGTGCACGAGACGATTCTCGGCTACGACCTCGACGTAGCGCCCTCACTGTTCGAATTCGTGGCCGGATGGCGGTTCGATCTGGTTCTCGGCACGGTCGCCGTGGTCGCGACCACCGCCTACCTCGCCGGTGCGAGCAGGCTGCGCCGTCGCGGTGATCGCTGGCCACTCGGCCGTGCCGTCGCGTGGTGCGCGGGCTGGGCCGCCGTGCTCGTCGTGACGTCCTCGGGGCTGGGCAAATACGCGCCGGGCTCGTTCAGCCTGCACATGGTCGCGCACATGACGTTGAACATGCTGGCGCCGGTACTGCTCGTGCTCGGCGGCCCGGTCACGCTGGCATTGCGGGTGCTGCCCGCTTCCGGAAGGCAGGGGCCCGCCGGGGCGAGGGAATGGCTGGTGGCACTCATACATTCCCGATTCGCCCGGCTGCTCGCGCATCCGGCCGTCGCCGCGCCGATGTTCGTCGGCTCCTTCTACGCCCTGTACTTCTCGGGACTGTTCGGGCAGGCGATGCAGTATCACTGGGGTCACCAGTTGATGAACGTCCACTTCCTGATCTCGGGTTACCTGTTCTACTGGCTCGTGATCGGCGTCGACAGGCCGCCGCGCCCGCTGCCACACCTGGCGCGTCTCGGCATGTTGTTCGCGGTGATGCCGTTTCACGCGTTCTTCGGTGTGATCGTCATGAACACACCGACCGTGATCGGCGAGACGTTCTACCGCTATCTTTCGGTGCCCTGGCTCGACGATCTGCTTGCCGATCAGAGGGTCGGCGGCGGGATCGCGTGGGCGACGGGGGAGATCCCGATGGTGATCGTGGTGGTCGCGTTGCTGGTGCAGTGGTCGCGGGCCGACGAAAGGGAGGCACGGCGCAAGGACCGCACGGGTGACGACGAGTTCGACGCGTACAACGCGATGCTCGCCGATCTGGCGGCGCGGCGCTGAGCCGCGGGTGGTCCTGCTCAGGCGGCGTCGCGCCTGGCCACCGGCCCCCCGGCGGAACGGTTCCCGCCCGCGGACCGCAAAGCCCTGGCGAGACCGTCTCCCCGCGAGGCCGGTTCCGGGTTCGGCCATGCGGGCTCGGCGCCCTCGGCCACCGGCGCCGGGCCGCCCGCCTTGTGCTGGCGGTACACGAAGAACAGCAGGACGACTCCGGCGAGCATGATGCCGTGGGAGAGCACGCGTGCCCCGGTGACGAGCCCGCCGAACAGGTCCGACGCGGACACGACCGCGAGTACCACGGCGAATCCGGTCAGCGCGGGCAAAAGGCCGCCTGCCGACCTGGGCCGCAGCGCGGCCCACAGCAGGCCGATCCCGATGGCGAGATTCCACGCGGCGCTTTCGTTGCCAAGGTGCGCCGCCTCCGCCGCGTGCGCGGCGTGCGTGGTGTCGACGCCGAGAAGCTGCGCGAAACCGAGGCTCGCCTGCAGGAGAGCCACCACGGCCAGCGCGAGGCGAAGACCCCAGCGCTCACGGCGGGGTAGCGGGGCGGCCGCGATGATGCGCTCGGTCAGATCCGGCACCCGAGGCGCGCTCGCGAGCCGCATGCTCCGGTGCAGCCCGCCTGCCTGCTCCCACCACAGACGGCAGGAGACACAGGACCCCAGATGCCGGTCCACGATTCCGGGGTCGAGGTGTTCTTCTTCGTTGTCCAGGCGAGCCGACAAGGCTTCCCGGTAGTCCGAACAGTCCACACGTCAATAGTCGCGTGGAGGGGCGGTGAAGTTCCAGCGCCCCTCGGCTAGGGTCGCTGAACGTGAGCCACAGTGGACACCGCGGACACCGCGACGACGACCGCATCACCGAACTGGCCTTCGCGGCGGCGCGGGGTGATCAGGTCGCGTTCGAGGCCTGGGTCAGGGCGACCCAAGCGGATGTCTGGCGATTTCTCGTCCATCTCGACGGGAGGGAGAAGGCCGACGACCTGACGCAGGAGACCTACCTGCGCGCGGTGAGCGCGTTGCCCCGATTCGCGGGACGGTCCTCGTCGAGGACATGGCTGCTCTCGATCGCGCGCCGGGTCGTCATCGACGCCATCCGGCGGGAGTCGGCGCGGCCCCGGCTGGCCGACCAGGACTGGGAGACCGTCGTCGGCACCGCCGACGCTTCCTCAGCGCGGCACCAGAACGCCGCGGGCGGTTTCGAGGCGGTCGTGGACACCAGGCTGCTGCTGGACCAGCTCGACCCGGAGCGCAGGGAAGCGCTCATCCTGACGCAGGTGCTCGGCTACAGCTACGCGGAGGCGGCCGAGATCTGCGGATGTCCCGTCGGCACCATCCGCTCGCGGGTGGCGCGTGCGCGCGACGAGCTGCTGCTGGTCCTGCGCGAACAGGGCAACGCGAGCTGAGGGAAGTCGTTTTCCCGCCACCCGCCGGACGTGCCACCACCCAGGTAGTCGGGCGGGCGGGCCGCCGGGTTCCCGGGACCCCTCGAATCTTTTTCCGGCGGCGGGTCGAGTAGCGTTCGTGCCTGTTCTCGCCACACCGCCGGGCGGCCACCACCTTCGGTGCAGGTGGACGAGGACGTGATCGATGACCGCGACAACCGCCGAGGGGACTCTTTTCCCCGGCGAACACGACAACGAGAAGCCGACGCGAACCGTCGAGCTGACGGTGACGGGAATGACCTGCGCCGCGTGCTCGGCGCGGGTTCAGCGTGGCTTGAACAAACTTCCCGGGGTGACCGCGTCGGTCAACTACGCGACCGAACGCGCGATCGCCGAGGTCGCGGCGGGCACGGACACCGGGACGCTCCTTGACCGGGTGAAACAACTCGGTTACTCGGCGTCGGTACGCGGAACCGAGCACGATGACACGGGCGGCGAGCGGGTCCGCGACCTGCGCCGCCGCCTGATGGTCGCCGCGTTGCTGGCCTTGCCGCTGGGCAACCTGTCGATCAGCCTCGCGCTCGTGCCGTCACTGCGGTTTCCCGGCTGGCAGGCGTTGTGCGTTCTGCTCGCCGTTCCGGTCGTGTTCTGGTCGGCGCTGCCGTTTCACCGTGCCGCGTGGCGAGGGTTGCGGCACGGTTCGGCGAGCATGGACACCCTGGTCTCCCTTGGGGTGCTCGCGTCGTTCTGCTGGTCGGTCGTGGCGATGGTCGCCGCGGGGGAGGAATCCGGTTACTGGCTGGGGTTCGGCCCGACCCCACCGGGAGCCGACGCGATCTATCTCGACGTCGCGGCGGGAGTGACGACCTTCCTGCTCGCCGGCCGGTATTTCGAAAGCCGTTCCCGGCGGGCGGCGACCGCGCTGCTGCGCGCGCTGGACAGGCTGGCGGCCAAGGAAGCACGGGTGCTTCGCGATGGCGAAGAGGTTCTCGTGCCCGTCGCCGCCCTTGCCGTCGGCGATCTGCTGGTCGTCAAGCCCGGCGAGGCCCTTCCCGCCGACGGGGTGGTCGAGGACGGCAGGTCGAGTGTGGACGTGAGCGCGCTGACCGGCGAACCCGTGCCCGCCGACGTCACGGCCGGCGACAGGGTGATCGGGGCGAGCCTGAACCAGACGGGCCTGCTTCTGGTGCGTGCCACGGAAGTCGGCGCGCACACGCAGCTCGCGCAGATGACGGCGCTCGCCGAAAGGGCACAGTTGCGCAAGGCCGCGGTGCAACGCCTCGTCGACCGTATCTGCGCGGTCTTCGTGCCCGTCGTGGTTCTCGTGTCACTGGGGACGCTGGGAGTCTGGTTGCTGGCGGGACAGGACACTCGTCTTGCCTTCCAGGCCGCCGTCGCGGTGCTCATCATCGCCTGCCCGTGCGCGCTCGGGCTGGCCACGCCGACGGCCCTCATGGTGGGGGTCGCGCGCAGTGCCCAGCTCGGCATCCTGATCAAGGGCCCGGAAGCGCTGGAAGCCAGCCGCGCCGTGGACACGGTGGTGCTGGACAAGACAGGGACGCTGACGACGGCAACGATGACCGTGGTCGATCTGCATGTCGCCGCCGCTCGCCCGAGCGGGGAGGTACTGCGGCTCGCCGGGTCGGTCGAGTCGGGGTCCGAGCATCCGATCGGCGCGGCCGTCCTCGCGCGTGCGCGAGCCGAACTCGGCGACGTCCCGCAACCCAGTGATTTCGCCGCCGTGCCGGGATTCGGCGCCGAGGCCACAGTGGACGGAGTCAGGGTCGTCGTCGGCAACGAGCGGCTGTTCGGTGAGCGGGGCATCCCGGTGCCCGCCGAGCTGGACGACCGGCTCCGTGCCGCCGAGCTCGCGGGGGCGACGGCCGTGCTGGTCGCCGCCGAGGGCGAGGTCATCGGTGTTCTCGTGGTGAGGGACCGGATCAAGCCCTCGGCCCCCGAGGCCGTCGCGACCCTGCGGCGCAGGGGACTTCGCACGGTGCTGCTGACCGGTGACACCGAGGCCGCGGCGCGAGCGGTCGCCGCGGAGATCGGCGTCGACGAAGTACTCGCCGGGGTGCTGCCCGCCGACAAGGCGCGCACGATCGACCGGTTGCGCGAAAGCGGGACGAGGGTCGCGATGGTCGGTGACGGCATCAACGACGGCCCCGCGCTGGCGAGCGCGGATCTCGGCATGGCAATCGCCAGGGGCAGCGACATAGCCGTGCGCTCCGCCGACATGATCCTCGTTCGTGAGGACCTGCGCGTGATCCCGGACGCCATCCGCCTCGCGAACCGGACCCTCACGACGATCCGGGGCAACCTGGCGTGGGCTTTCGGCTACAACATCGCGGCCATCCCGCTGGCCGCGGCGGGAGTCCTCAACCCGCTCATCGCCGGGGCGGCCATGTCACTGTCCTCGGTGCTGGTCGTGTCGAACAGTCTCCGGCTCCGCTCCTACGACCCCGCTGAGCGCGCTACGTCGTGAGTGGTCCAGGCTGAATCGTTTACCGATCTTCCGGCGGCAGCGGCCGTTACCGCGGCGATTGCCCAGAGGGCTCGTTCCGCATCGTGCACAGTGGAATGGCGGGAGGGCTCATCCGGGTTCACGGAACTGCCGGCGTTCAGCCGCACGAGGGCAGCCGGGATGACGGCTTTTCCGTGGTGGCAGGGAGAGCGCCACGGTGATGTCCGTGCGCCTCGATGGGGAACCCGCGTGGGCCAACCGGCGTTTCGGTGTGGCCCGCTGCCGCCCGGACCGAACAAGGACTAGTCAGAGCCAGGGTCGGTATGTATTCTAAATCAACCGATCGAAATAACTCCACGCACGCGGGCCCGTTCGGCAGAGGACGACCCGAGGACTGGCATGGGAGACCACACTGCATGAGATCCGCCGCTTCCACCGGCGAGCCGGCAGCCAGCTCGAACCCCAGCTCACCGCTCCCCGGCTTCACCTGCCGCATTCCCTTGCGGTGGCGCGACCTCGACTACCAGGGACACGTCTACCACGCGGAGTATCTCGCGCTTGCCGACGAGGGGCGGACCCGCTGGCTGGGCGAGACCCTCGGCGTCCGTGAGCCCCAGAACTACGTCATCGCGCACATCTCGATCGATTACCTCGCGGAGCTGAACCGTTCCGCTGAGTACGTCGAGTTCAATGTGGACGTGGAACACGTCGGCAACAAGAGCGTGCGCACCCGCGAGACACTGAGTATCCACTCCGGCCCGGACTCCACCATCGTCGCCCGCGTGACGTGCGTGTTTCTTCTCTGGGAACCGGAATCCCGGGAGACCCGGCGGCTCACCGACGCCGAACGCTCCACATTGACCTCGCAGCGAACGGCGTGACGATGCCCGACCCGGGACTCGCCGAAGGAAGGTGCCGATGGTGAACACCCCTTCTCCGCGAACACGACGTGTTCTCGGCTCGACGGCCGGTCAACGGCCGGTGATCGTCGCCTCGGCGCGAACGCCGATCGGCAGGGCCGGCAAAGGGACACTCAAGGACGAACGACCCGACGACATGGTCGCCCAGATCATCGGTGCCGCGCTGGCCAAGGCGAGTGGCGTCGTCGAAGAAGGACTCCTCGACGAGGTCCTCGTCGGCTGCGGTTCCCCCGCGGGGGTCCAGGGCTTCAACATCGCCAAGATCGCGACCAATCTCCTGGGGCTCGACCATGTTCCGGGTGCCACGGTGAACCGGTACTGCGCCTCGTCCGTGCAGACCACTCGCCAGGCAGCGCATGCCGTTGTCGCCGGTGAAGCCCGGTTCGTGGTCTCAGCCGGAGTCGAGTCGTGCACGTCCTATTCGAACTCCGACGCCGACGCCGTCCCCGGAACGATGAATCCCGTATTCGACGCCGCCCGCGCACGGACGGCGGACGCGGAGGCCGGTGTCACGACACAATGGACCGATCCGCGCGCACAGGGCAGGTTGCCCGACGTCTACATCTCGATGGGGCAGACAGCGGAGAACGTCGCCGTGTCGTGTGGTGTCTCCCGGCGGGATCAGGACGACTACGCTCACCTCTCCCAGCGCCGTGCGTCGGCCGCGCTGGACAGCGGTTTCTGGGCCGGGGAGATCACGCCGTACACACGTGCCGACGGCAGCGTGGTCGAGGCCGACGACAGCCCGCGCCCCGGCACGACCCCGGACAAACTCTCCGCGCTCAAACCGGTATTCCGCGAGCACGGAACGGTGACCGCGGGCAACGCCTGCCCGCTCAACGACGGGGCGAGCGCACTCGTGATCGGTGGCGAGGACGACGCACGCGCACTCGGGCTCACGCCTCGTGCCCGTATCCTCGCGACCGCGGCGACCGGGCTGAACCCAGAGATCATGGGTCTGGGCCCCGTCGAATCGGTACGCGCGGTACTGAAGCACACCGGAATGTGCCTCGGCGACATCGACCTCGTCGAACTCAACGAGGCGTTCGCCGCGCAAGTTCTCGCCTGCCAGCGAGAACTGGACATCGATATGGACAAACTCAACGTCAACGGCGGCGCGATCGCCGTGGGCCACCCGTTCGGCTCGACCGGTGCCCGCATCACCAACACCATTCTCACCGCATTGGAGGACCGGGACCTCGGTACCGGCCTCGTGACGATGTGTGTCGGCGGCGGCCAGGGAATGGCCATGATCGTGGAGCGGGTGTCATGACCACTTTCGGCGAGCTGCGCGAAGGCACCCGGTACGTCTCCGCCGGTCGTACCGTCACCGAGACCGACATCCAGAACTTCGCGGGCCTCAGTGGCGACTTCAATCCACTCCACACGGACGAGGAATGGGTCAGGGCGAACACGCCGTACCGGGGCCGGATCGCGCACGGGCTGCTCATCCTGGCGATGAGCTCCGGCATGCGAACGCCGGGCTACGACGACATGGACATCCGGGCCTATCTCTCGGAAACCAGGGACATGAAGGCTCCCGCCTACCCGGGCGACACGATCACCGTGGCCAACACCGTCTCCGGGCTGCGGCCGAGCAGGTCCGCACCGGGGCACGGCATCGTCACCTTCACCGTCGAGGTCACCAATCAACGTGGTGAGGTGATCCAGAGCGGAACAGACGTGCTGCTGGTCGGGCCAGGCGCCGAGGAACAGCGACCCCCGCCACCATCCTGAATCGTCAGCACCCATCCTTGGCCCACAACACGAAAGCCCGCCGCTCATGACCGACAACGAAGTCACCTCAGCTCCCGACCGGCATCCCGGTTTCCCCGCCCCCTCGGAACTTCACGCGGGCAGGACCTACCTCGTGACCGGTGCCGCCCGCGGCATCGGGCGCGCGAGCGCCGAGGTCCTTCTCGCCCACGGCGCGACAGTGGTGATCGCGGACGTCGACGAGGACGCCATCACGGCGACGGCTCGCGATATCGGCGCCACACCCTTCGTGCTCGACGTGACCTCGCGGGAAAGCTGGGAGCGGGCAAGGGACGCGCTGACCGGGGAGTTCGGCCCGCGGCTTGCCGGGCTGGTCAACAACGCGGGTATCACCCGCGACAAGACGTTGTCCAAAATGGATGACTCCATGTGGGACAGCGTCCTCGACACTCATCTGCGCGGTACCTGGCTGGGTTGTCAGGTGATGCGGCCGCTGCTCGCGGCTCCTTCGGCTGAGGACGAAGCCGGTCGCTCCACCGTCGTCACGGATGCCTACGGCCGCCCCGCCGGTGGTGCGATCGTGAACACCAGCTCGTCGGGGCGGCACGGTTCCTACGGGCAAACGAACTACTCGGCGGCCAAGGCCGGAATCGTCGGTCTCACCAAGACCATCGCGCTGGAGTTCGCCCGGTTCGGCATCCGGGCCAACTGCGTCTCGCCAGGTCCCGTGGCCACGGACATGACCGCCGGTGTTCCCGACGAGGTCAAGGCGACCTGGCTCGGCAACGTGATGCTGAGCCGGATGGGCCTGCCGCACGAAATCGGCACGGCGACGGCTTTCCTCCTTTCATCGGCGGCCTCGTACATCACCGCGCAAGTACTCGACGTCAACGGAGGTGAATGGCACCCATGAGCGAAGCAGCGTCCTCCTCGCTCGGCGGTACCGTACGGCGCCCACGTCCCACGGTGGTGGCAAACCCTGCCCTGTCACCCGTGTTCGACTGCCCACATCGGAGCCCGGATGCCGGTGAACCCGAGTTTCCGCTTACCTGTCACCACGTGTCCACCCCGGTGAAGGACCTGCTCGACCAGGTGGCCATCCGTCCGGGTGCCGCGCTGCTGCACTGGGAGGGAGCCGAGGGCGAGGCCGTCACCTGGACCTATCGCGACTTCGCCGACAGGGCAAGGGCCTGTGCGCGGGTGCTTCGCGGCCACGGCATCGCCGAAGGCGACCGGGTCGCGCTCGTGTGCAGGAACTCCGCGCAACGGCAGGCCTGGCAGTACGGCGTCTGGTGGCTGGGCGCGGTCGAGGTGTCGGTCAACTTCGACCTGACCGGCGACCTGATGGCGGCGGTCATCGAAGACGCCGATCCCGCGCTCGTCGTGCTCGACGCCGAGTTGCGCGACACGGTTCCCGGCGTCGGCCCCCGCCTTGACACCTCGGCTGACTTCCCGCGACCCGGCGGGGACGGCGACGAGGACCTCGACCGGTTCGCGCGTGACATCGCGCCGGACATGTTGTGCTCGCTCATCTACACCTCGGGTACCACGGGACCGTCCAAAGGCGTCATGCTCCCCACCGGGTATCCCGCGGCGCACGGGCACACCATCGCCCACGTCGCGGGTCTGACCCCCGAGGACACCGCCTACTTCGTGCTTCCGTTCTTCCACGTGGACTTCCACGTGGTGTTCTCGGCCGTGATCCTCTCCGGCGGATCGGTCGCGATCAGGCGCAAGTTCACCGCGCACGGCTTCTGGCCAGAGGTGGCCCGATTTGGCGTCACCTGGACCTGGACCGTGGGCTTCCTGTTCTCCGCCGTGCGTGCTCAGGGGCCTGAGGCGGCCGAGGGGACTCCACTGCGCCGTATCATCGGTGCGCCGATCCCGGAGGGAACCTACGAGTACTTCGAGGATCTGCTCGGCATCGACGTCCTCACGCTCTACGGCCAGACCGAGGCCGACGGCCCGCTCTACGACACACCCGGCCGCAGGCGCCGGGGCGGAGCCGGGTGGCCCAGCGTCGGTTTCGAGGTCCAGATCCACGACGAGCACGGGCACGAACTGCCCCGGGGTACGCCGGGCGAGCTCGTGTACCGCCCCAAGTTCCCGCACATGATGATGCTCGGCTACTGGAATCGGCCTGATGCCACCGCGAGCACCTGGCGTGACCTCTGGGTCAGGTCGGGAGACCGCGCCAGCATGGACGAGGACGGGTTCGTGTTCTTCCACGGCCGGATGTCGGATTCCATCCGCCGCAGGGGTGAGAACGTGAGTGCCTACGAGCTGGAGGGAATCCTCCGCAGGGCACCGGGTGTCGGGGAATGCGCGGCCGTCGGCGTGGCCGACGAGTTCTCCGGTGAGCAGGAGATCAAGGTGTTCGTCGTGCCCGCGGAGCCGGACGGCTCGGGCCCCGCGTTCGACATCGCCGCGTTCGAAGCGTACTGCCGCGACCAGGTCGCCCCGTACGCGATGCCGAGATTTCTGCAGCTCACCGAGGCGGCCAACATCGTTCGCTCACCCGGAACCCAGGTGGTGCAGAAGCATCGCCTCCTGCGTGCGGTCGCCGAAGCCGAGGAAGCCACCGGAATCGCCTCCACCGTCCACACGCTCGACCTCTAGCAGCAGTACGGCCAGTGCAAGGAAGGACCATCGATGACGAACGACAAACCGGCGATTCCGCCCGAATGGCAGGAAAAACTGGACCAGTTCGAGTGGCGGCGCGCCCGTGCCCGCGAACTCGGCGGCGCTCGTCGCATCCGGCGCGCACATGACCGGGGACAGCTGACCATCCGCGAACGGCTGGCCAAGGCCACCACGTCCTTCCACGAGATCGGCGAGTTCGCCACCTACGACGACGTCGACGCGCTGGGCAACCTCCGCAGCCAGATGCCGGCGAGCTACGTCATGGGCCTCGGAACGTTCGCGGGTCGTCACGTGGCGATCGGCGGTGAGGACTTCACGGTGCGCGCCGGAGCACCACAGACCTATTTGGACCGGATGAAGGGCGGGCTCGGCGGTTTCGTCGAGGATCTCGCGCACGAATACCGGATCCCCCTCGTGATGTTCATGGAGGGCATCGGTGGTGACATCGCGGCCTCCGGCGAGAAGGGGCACTCCTATCTGGTGTCGTCACTGAGCTGGGGCCGTTCCTACGAGCTGCTCGGTGAAGTGCCGGTACTGGCCATGGTCAGCGGTTCGTCCGCGGGCGGGACCGCGGGCCGCACCGTGCTCTCGCACTTTTCCGTCATGACGAAGGACTCCGTGTTCTTCGCGGGCGGCCCGCCGCTGGTCGAACGCGCGCTCGGCAAGTCCGTCGACAAGTTCGAGCTCGGTGGCGCTGCGGTCGCAACGCGTTCCGGTGCGATCGACAATCTCGCCGAGGACGAGGACGACGCGATCGGGCAAATGGCGCGCTTCCTGTCGTATCTCCCGCAAAACGTCTGGCAGATGCCGCCGCGCACACCATCCGACGATCCGGTGGACCGGCCCATCGACGAGATCCTCGGCAGGATCCCCACGAGCAACCGGCGGCCCTACAAGGCCACGGACATCATCACGCCGATCGTCGATGTGGATTCGTTCTTCGAAATCGGCAAGTACTGGGGCAAGGCCGTGACGACGGGACTGGCCCGGATGGACGGAATTCCGGTCGGCATCGTCGCGTCCAACCCCATGCATCTCGGCGGTGCGATGGACGCGCAGGCCGCGGAAAAGCAGATCCGGTTCGTCGACATGTGCTCCACCTTCCATCTGCCCATCGTGTATTTCGCGGATGTGCCCGGATTCATGGTGGGGCCGGACGCGGAGCGGGCCAATGTCGTCCGCTGGGGAATGCGCGCCATCCAGAGCCTCATCGAGGCCGAGGTTCCCGTCGTCACCATCCAGGTGCGCAAGGCGTACGGCATGGCGGTATCGGCGACCTCCGACCCCGACGGACTGTCGCTGCGCATTGCCTGGCCGACGGCCGAATGGGGCGACCTGCCGGTGGAAGGCGGGGTGGAGGCGGGCTTCGCTCGCGACATCGAGGAGTCGGCTGACCCCGAGGCGTATCGCGCCGCCATCAACGAGAACTTCAAGAACATCGCGGATCCCTGGCGGACGGTCGAAGCATTCGGCGTCGAGGCGATGATCGACCCCCGGGAGACACGGGTCATGGTGGCCGACTTCCTCAACGCCTCCCTGCATCGCGTGCACACCGACCTCGGCCCGCAACGACGACAGTGGCGAATCCGTCCCTGACAACCCGAAGGAGCGCATTATGGCAGCAAAATCACTTGCCCCGGCCGACGGTCTGGTGTGGAAGATCGTGAAGAAGGCGGGGGACACCGTGAAGCAGGGCGAGGAAATCGTCATTCTCGAATCCATGAAGATGGAAATCCCGGTGACGGCCGAGATCGACGGCACGATCACCAAGCTGCTGGTGGAAGAGGGCCAGGCGGTGGAGGAAGACGACACCATCGCCGAGGTGGGGTAGGCACTCCGCCGTCTTCGATGGGCCTCGCAGTCCCGGCAGTCCGTATTCACCAGGAGCGCATCCGCCATGTTCAACGCAGTTCTCGTGGCCAACAGGGGAGAGATCGCCGTCCGCGTGATCACCACCCTCAAGCGGCTGGGTATTCCCAGTATCGCCGCGTATTCGGAAGCAGACCGCGACGCCAAGCACGTCGAGCTCGCCGATGACGCGGTGTGTATCGGGCCCGCGGCCGCGGCCGAGTCGTATCTCAACGTGGCGGCCGTTCTCGAGGCCGCGAAACGGTCCGGCGCGGACGCGATCCACCCCGGGTACGGATTTCTCGCGGAGAACGCGGAGTTCGCGCGTTCCGTGGCGGAAGCCGGGATCACCTTCGTCGGTCCCCAGCCGGAGATCATCACGGCGATGGGGTCGAAGATCAACTCTCGCCGGATCATGGCCGAGGCCGGGATAGCCACCGTTCCCGGCCTGCTGGAACCCGTCGATTCGGCGGACGCCGCCCTGATCGCCGCGACCGAGGTGGGCTATCCGGTGGCGGTCAAGGCCTCCGGCGCGGGCGGCGGCAAGGGATTCCGCGTCGCGCACACCTCAGCCGAACTCCCGGCCGCGTTCGAGGCGGCCCGAGGCGAGGGGGAGCGCTTCTTCGGAGACGGCACGGTGTACCTGGAGCGCTACCTGACCGATCCGCGTCACGTCGAGGTGCAGATCCTCGGCGACACACACGGCAACGTCGTGCATCTGTACGACCGGGACTGCACCATCCAGCGCAGGCACCAGAAGCTTGTCGAGGAAGCCCCCGCGCCAGGGCTCGGCGACGACTTCCGTCAGCATATTTGCGCGCAGGCGGTGGAGGCGGCGCGCGCCGTCGGCTATGTCGGTGCGGGTACCGTCGAGGGTCTCGTTGCCGGTTCGGGGAGCGCGGGTCCCGAGTTCTTCTTCCTCGAAATGAACACGCGGATCCAGGTGGAGCACGGGATCACCGAACTGATCACCGGCGTCGACATCGTCGAGCAGCAACTGCGTGCCGCGGCGGGGGAACCGCTCTCGGTGCGACAGCGGGACGTCCGGATCGAAGGCCACGCCATCGAGGTCCGGATCAACGCCGAGAACGCCGCCAAGGGTTTTCTGCCGACCGGCGGCGCGATCACTCGTTACGAGGAACCGGCGGGCCCCGGTGTCCGGGTGGACTCCGGGGTCGGCGAGGGCACGCGGATTCTGCCGTACTACGACTCGCTGCTGGCAAAGGTGCTCGCGCACGGGGCGACCCGCGAGGAGGCGACGGCACGACTGATCGAGGCGCTGGACGCCTTCGTGCTGGAAGGTCCGAAAGCGACACTGTTGCCGTTTCACAGGGCGCTGCTGACCACGGACGCGTGGGCAAGCGCAAGCTCGGCCCGCGACATCACGTCGGATCCGGCGGCGTTCATGAAGGCCTCGGGCGGGACCGTGAGGGGAACCCCGGCATGACAGCGCGATTCGAGTTCGATCACCTGAGCATCGCGGTCCGGCGGCCGCTCGCCGCGGCGCGCTCGCTCAGGGAAGAGCTCGGCGCCGAGCCGCTCACCGGCGGCGTACTGCCGCGGTTTCGCTACCTGCTGATGCATGTCGGCGACGTGAAGGACGGCGACATCCGAGGCGGCAGGCTGGAGTTGATCTCCACCCCGGAGGACTCGCCCGAGAATCCGGCCGCTTCCGGCTTCATGGACCGGTTTCTCGCCAAGCACGGCGAGCGGGCACATCACCTGTCCTTCAACGTTCCCGGCCTGGGCGCCGTGCGTTCCGAGCTGCACGATGCCGGGTTCGGCACTACGCGGGAGGACCTCGATTTCCCGGATTGGCAAGAAGTCTTCCTGCCGCCGGATCGGCTGCACGGGGTGCTGATCCAGATCGCCTCCACGCCCAAACCGATCCGGACCGAGAACCTCGTCGGCACCCGTGAGCGGGACTGGTCTTCGCTGCCCAACAATCGCGGGGCCCTCGATCCGGGCTGGTGGGAGCCCCTGTGGGACACCCGGCCGCCCCGGCAGGAAGATACCGGGCGGCTCGGCTCGATCGTCATGGGCACGAGCGATCCCGCCCGTTCCGACGTGCTGTTCCGAGAGATCCTGCGCGGGGTGCCGGAACCGGTCACCCTGCCGGGCGCGGTGGCGCGGAAATACGTGTGGCCCACCGGATCGATCATCCTCATCGAGGGCGAACCCGGTGTCCTCGGTGCCGTGGCCGCCGTTCCCGGCGCCGAGTGCACGGCGACGTGGCGGATCGGAGATGTGCGCCTGGCCGCTCGGCCGGAAGATCTTCTGAGGACACGTACCGGCGCGCCGGTGCCTGCCCGGACCGCGACACCGGATTTCGTCCGGCGGGATGACCGGGTCACCGGCGTCGCGCACGTCGTGATCAACCGGCCGGAAGCTCGCAACGCGATCAACACCGAGGTCGCCCGGCAACTCGGTGCCGAGTTCGACCGTTGCGACGAGGATCCGGCGATCAGGGCCATCGTCCTTTCCGGCGCCCCGCTTTCCGATGGGCGCGGCACGTTCAGCGCCGGTCTGGATCTCAAGGCCTTCGCCGCCTCCGGTGACGTCGGTGAGATTCCCGGCAGGGGGTTCGCCGGTCTGGTCGAGTGCCCGCCCGCCACCCCGATCATTGCCGCCGTCGAAGGATTCGCGCTCGCGGGAGGGTTCGAGATCGCGCTCGCCTGCGATCTCATCGTCGCCGCGGCCGACGCGCGGTTCGGCCTGCCCGAAGTCACGCGAGGTCTCGTGGCCGACGGCGGGTCGCTGCTGCGGCTACCCGAACGCATTCCCGCCGCGCTGGCGATGGAGCTGGCCCTCACGGGAACCGAGGTGACGGCGGAAACCCTGGAGCGAAGGGGAATCGTCAACCGCGTCGTACCCGGTGGTGAGGCTGTCGATCAGGCGCACGCGCTGGCCTCGGTCATCGCCCGCAACGCCCCGCTGGCGCTGACCGCGACCAAGCGGATTCTGGCAAGGGCTTCCCGTGCGGTCGATGAAGCGGCCTGGGCGCAGCAGCGCGCGATCGCCGAACCGGTATGGACATCCGATGACGCCCGCGAAGGCGCGGTCGCGTTCGCGGAGAGGAGGGATCCCGAGTTCCGCGGCGAATAGCCGCGGCGAAACACCCCCGATATACCCCACATTTTCTATTCCCATTCTTCTGGGAGGACCCCTATGTCGTCGACCAGTTCTGCCCCCGCCGGGAAGTCGAGCCTGTTCAAGCGAGTCCTGCTCGCCGGTCTCGTATTCCAGTCCGTCGCCATCGGCGGCGCCTATGCCACCGGCAGGGAGACCGTCGAGTACGCGGCGAAATTCGGAGCGCTCGGGTGGATGTCGGTCCTCGGCACCTTCGCGCTGCTGGCCGTTTTCGCCTATCTTGTGTTCGAGCTGTGCCGGAAGTTCCGGGTTTTCGAGTACAGGGGTCTGCTCAAACTCCTCATCGGGCCGTTCTACTGGCTGTATGACTTCTTGTATCTCCTGCTGGGTGTCACCATTATCGGCGTGCTCATCAGCGCGGCGGGCAGCATCATGGCGGACACGCTGAACGTGCCGGTCTGGATCACCTCGGCCGGACTCGTCGCGATCGTGGCCGTCGTGTTGTTCTTCGGTCAGGCCGTGATGGAGCGGTTCAATTCGACGGGAACCATCCTGCTCACCGTCGGCTACCTGTTGTTCGCCGCGCTGGTTCTCGCGGTGAAGGGTGGTGACATGGTCGCGAACTTCCGGGATTCGGCGCCACCGCTCGATCCGGATTCCACCGCGTGGAGCTCGATCTCCTCCGGTCTTATCTACGGCTCGCTTTATCTGTGTATTTTTCCGGCCGCGATGCCCGTGATGCGATTCGCCAGGGCTCGGAAGGATTCGTTCTGGTCGGCGATCAACCTCGGCTGGCTCATCGCGTTACCGTTGTTCCTCACCTATTTCGCGGTGATGGCCTTTTATCCGGACCCCGACGTGCTGGACGCGCAAATACCGTGGCTGAACATGCTTTCCAACTACGGCCCGTGGGTGGTCATCGTGTTCGGTCTGCTCGTGGGCTGGACCTTGCTGGCCACCGCTGTCGGCCTGGTTCAGGGCGCGCTCAACCGGGTCAGCGTGAACCTCGAAGACCTCGGCCGTAAGCCGCTGACGCGCAGGGGCAACGGAATCACCGCGGCGGTCACGCTCATCGTCGCGATCGTCATCAGCCAGGCGGGAATCGTCGATCTCGTCGCCAAGGGATACACGGCCGGTGCGTGGGGAATGCTCATCGTGTTCGGTCTGCCGCTGCTCACGCGTGGCGTCTGGCTGATCGTCAAGGGCGACCCGGCCACGCTCACCGCCGGCACCGCCGTGCCCCCTGGATCCGAAACCGGGAAGCCGGCCGAGAAAACGAGCGAGGGCACGCGATGACGGGGTAGCCGCCGCGACAGGCGCCGTCAGGAGTGTTGCCGTGGCCGGTTCGCCGGCCACGGCAATGCCGTGAATACAGTTATGGGCGAAGCCCGGACGACGAAGAGGACAGCGGAAGATGCCGAAGATCGTGGATCACCAGCAGCGCAGGAACGAGATCTGCGATGCGGTACTCACCCTCATAGCCGAGGGGGGAACGCGGGCGGTGACCACGCGGGCGGCGGCCGAGCGCGCCAAATGGTCGACGGGCACCGTCAACCACTATTTCAGCAATCGGGAAGCGCTCATGCTCGGCGCGTTCCGGCGGGCCGCGCATTTGCAGGGAAAAGAACTGAAGCGACTGCTCCAGGATGCCGAGCTCACCCCTTTGCAGAAATTGCACGGAACGATCGAGGCGACGTTGCCGCTCGACGAACGACGGGTCGCGCTCACGCGGATCTTCCTCGATTACTACGCGGAGACGAATGCCGTCGAGGAAACTCACGACGAGGTCGTGCAGTATTTGCGAAACTGGCGGGGAGTCGTCACGCAGATCATCGACGAGTGCAAGGCCGATGAGTCCATCGCGAGTGTGCGGTCGTCGGAAACCCTTGCCACCGAGTTGGTCGCGCTGACGGACGGGCTGTCCATGCACGCGCTGCTCGACCCCGGCGTGCTTTCCCGGCTCGTCGAAGGGCAGACCCTGACGATCAGCTTCATCGACGATGCCTGGGGCCCGATCCGGCTGACGGGAGCCTGACCCCGCGCTCGGTCAGGCGCGCCGGGCTGCCCACACGGTGCGTTCGGTGCGCACCGCGAGATCGTCGCGGCGCAGGATGCCGCGCGGGCCGCCGGTGTCGAGCAACTCGTCCAGCGCGGTGAGATCCTCGGCCGTGAGCACGTCGGCGACGGCGCCACGCATGCGTCGCAGGCCACCGAGTGCGTAGCGGCCGACGGCGGGGGAGCGCGAGTGTCCGATGTCGACGGTGATCGTCCGCTCGCCCTCGATGGTGAACCCGGCGGTGGTCAGCGCGCTTCCCCAGTCGGCCCCTCGGTGCGGCAGGTGCCCGGCGTGGCGCCGGTCGCTCGCGGCGTGGCAGCGCTTCTCAAGGCCGGGGCGATACTCGGGCGCGTCGTCGGGAAGGAACCGGGGGAATCCGGCGAGTTCGACGACGGCGAGCAGCCCGCCAGGAGCGAGCAGGTCGTGTATCCGGCGCAGGGCGCCGCCGGGGTCGGCAAGATGATGCAGGGACGCCGATGCCCACACCAGGTCGGGCTCGCCGAGTTCCGGCCACGCCGAGTCGAGATCGGCGCGGACGGTCCGCACCCGGTCGGCAAGACCGGACTCGGCGGCCTTGTCCCGCAGGCGCCGCAGGTGCTCTTGCGAGGAGTCGACGGCGGTGACGTGTGCTTCCGGGAAGCGGGAGAGCAGGGCGAACGTTCCCGCGCCGGTCCCGCACCCCAGATCCACGATCAGGCGAGGGTCTGCGTGGAGGGGCAGCCACGCGGTGATGGAGGCGGTGTGCTCGGCGAGGACTTCCGCGTCGAGGTCGAGGATCTCCGCCTGGTCGTGGCCGGGTTCGTACTCGTGGTGGTCATGAGGGCGGTCTCGCTCGGTGGGCTTCATGCCGCCACCGTAAGCCGGTCATGCCTCAGGTGCACGGGCTCTTGCGTGAAGAGCAAGGAGGTCGGTGCCGGGGAGGCGGATTACGCAACCGGCCCGGTCGGCGGGGTCCCGTCCTCGCCATGGTGCCCCCTGCGGGCCTCGCGGTCGAAAATGCCGAGGAGCTCGCACGGCCCGCCAGCGGTGCCGATCGCGTGGGGGAGCATGGTCGGGAACTCCGCGGCCTGGTTGGTCTCGATGCGGATGCGCCGGTGCCCCAGCATGAGGACGGCCGTGCCGGACAGGACGACGAGCCATTCGCGGCCCGGGTGCGCGCGCATCGCGGCGGGGTTGTCCGGCGGCGGGTCCGTCATGCGCCGTCGCATGACCGTCATCCCCGGTTCGGCCTTGAGTGCCCACCGCAGCACGCCGTGCGCGCCGTCGATCATCGGGTTGGTGATCACGTCGTCGGTGTCGGTCTCGACGAGTTGATCGAGCGAGGTGTCCAGTGCCCTTGCGATGGTGACGAGCTGGTCCAGTGCGAGGCGGCGCCGACCGTTCTCGATCCGGCTGAGCGACGAGGGGCTCAGCCGGGCGCGGGTGGCCAGTTCGTCCAGTGACCAGCCCTGCGCCACCCGCAGCGCTCGGATCCGTTTGCGTACCAGGCTGTCCACATCGGCGTCGTCTTGCGTCATACGCATGACCCTATGTCTCAACGGCAAAGTATGCGTACCGTCATAACCGCGCAGGTCGGCGAGTCCGCCCCGGCGGGAGCCCTCGCCGGAGCCCAGCTGAACGCCGGCCTCGCCGCCGGGCGGCCCGCGGTCAGGTCCCGGGAAAGCTGACCCGGTTGGGGTCGAGCACTCGCACGACCCGGCCCGTCGAGTCGAGCTGCCGCCACATCTGCTTCATCGTGTGCAGGCACACCGAGCGGTCGACGATCGTCAGGTCAGGATGAAGCTCGCCGACGACGCGCTCGAACTCGGTCAGCCCTTCCAAGGTACGCAGCCACACCATCAGCAACAGGTTGGCGGGACCTGACAGCGTGCAGCTGAGCCGGACCTCGGCCCGATTTCCCAGCGCTCGCGCGACCGCGTCGAGGGAACTCGGCGGCACGTGGGCCCACAGCACGCCGGTGATCGGCCAGCCGGAGACCGACTGCGCCATGTCGCACCGCATCCTCAGATGACGCGTATCCAGCAGCCGGTTCACCCTGCGCCGTGCGGTCGCCTGACTGATACCGGTCCGGCCGGCGAGTTCGGCGAACGACATCCTTCCGTCGATGTGCAGCAGCCGGTACAGCGCCCGATCGGTCTCGTCGACGGTGAAGCCGCGGGATTCGCCGGCCGGAGGTGACAATCGGCCCCTGCGCACGGGGTCGAGACTGTCCAGCCGCCAGCGGCTGGGCTCGGTGTAGCCCACGGTGCGAATCTCGGCGTGATAGTCGGTCACCCCTGGTAGGCGGTCGAGTACGTCACGGAGAAACGCCGACACCGCCGCCGGGTTGCGCAGCGCGATCACCAGCAGCAGCGGGCTCGGGCCGGTCACGTGGTGCAGGTAGGGAGCGGAGGCCTCCTCGATCAGGGTCGCGGCGACCGAGTCGAACCAGCCCGGCGCGACCGACACCTTGATGTAGGCCATGCAGAACTCGTGGTGCCTGGCCGGGCCGATCGTGCAGGTGACCCAGGCCAGGCCCGTCTGGCTCAGCCGCTGCCACCTGCGTGCGGTCGTCGCCGGGTCCAGATCGAGGGCGCGTCCGAGCACCGCCCAGGAACCACGCGGTGTGACCTGCAGGGCGTTGATGAGTTCGAGATCGACTTCGTCGATGACGGAATCCGGTGAAGAAGCGGTCGCCATGCCAGGCATTGTGCACGCATAAGTCCCCATGTGGCTGACATCGTGACGGATCCCTGCAATTCGGCCACTGCTCCATGTGAGGGGTTGATCCTTGCTCAGATCGAAAGGAGGGGGCCACATGGGGCCGAATGCGCACACGTGCGCGGACCGGGTGGAGCAGGCCGTACTGACCGCGGTGGAGGCTGGTCTGGTCGGCGGGGAACACCCGGTCGCCGGATTCGTCGACATCGACGGAGTGCGGTCGACGGTCCGCGATCTGCGGGCCGCGTTCGAGGGCACCGAGGTACTGCACGCCTTCGCGGCGAAGGCGAGCCCGCTGGTTCCGGTACTCCGGCTGCTGGCCGAGGAGGGCCTGGGCTGCGAGGTCGCGAGCGCGGGTGAACTCGCCCAGGCGCTCGCCGCCGGTTTCGAGGCAGGGCGCATCGTGCTCGACTCCCCGGCGAAAACCCAGGCCGAACTGGCGGAAGCACTCGAACTCGGCGTCGCCGTCAACGCGGACAACCTCGACGAACTCAAGCGGCTCGACGCACTGGTCACCCCCGACACCCGTGCCGTCATCGGCGCGCGCGTGAACCCTCAGGTCGGCGCGGGAACGATCGGCGCCATGAGTACCGCGTCGCCGCACTCGAAGTTCGGGATTCCGCTGGGTGACCCGGGTTCCCGCGACGAGCTGCTCGCGGCGTTCGCCGCGAGGCCGTGGCTGACGCGGCTGCACGTCCACGTCGGATCGCAGGGCTGCCCGCTCGAACTGATCGCCGACGGCGTAGAAGCGGTGTACCGGCTCGCCGAGGAGATCAATGCCAACGCCGGTAGGCAACAGGTGACGAGTCTCGACATCGGTGGTGGCCTGCCGGTCAACTTCGCCGATGACACGGTGAGCCCGACCTTCGCCGAGTACGTCGCGGTGCTGCGGGATCGGGTGCCAGGGCTTTTCGAAGGCCGGTACGCGCTGCTGACCGAGTTCGGCAGGTCGCTGCTCGCCAAGAACGGCTTCATCGTCGCTGCCGTGGAGTACGTCAAGGACGCCGGCGGTCGGCGGATCGCGGTGACTCACGCCGGTGCGCAGATCGCGACCCGCACGGTGTTCATGCCGGGCGCGTGGCCGTTGCGCGTGGAAGCATTCGATGCCTCGGGCCGGCGCAAGCGCGATCGCCCGCTGCGTCAGGATGTGGCCGGGCCGTGCTGTTTCGCGGGCGATCTGGTGGCATCCGAGCGGGAGCTTCCCGAACTGGCGGAGGGAGATCTGGTCGTGCTGCGCGACACCGGCGCGTACTACTTCTCCTCGCCCTTCTCCTACAACAGCCTGCCCCGGCCCGCGGTGCACGGTTTCCGTGCCGCCGAAGGGGAAATGGTGTTCGCACCGGTTCGTACCGGCCAGACGGTCGCCGAAATCGTGGCGGAATCCGGCGCCGAGCACCGGGACGCGCTACTCGCTTGATAACGCACCACAAAGGACACGAGCATGAGCAATCCCAGCAGCACACCGCCTGACGACGGCACGGAGGCGCCAGCACCCGTCGAAAAAGGACAGCAATCGCCACTCAAACGCAGACTGATCTCCGGTGCGGGGCTGGCCGGAATCCTGGTCTCGCTGGTGGCGGGACTCCTGACCCAGCCGCCGACGCTATGGGGCTTGCTGCCCATCGCGTTGTTCGCCGTGCTCGCGCTCATCGGTATGGACATCCTCATCGCGACCGCGGTGGCCGTCATGAGCGGCCTGCTGCTCCTGATGCCCAGCCCCGGCGCGATCGGCGAGCTGTTCGGTGCCTCGCTCAGCGAGACGATCACGATGATCGGCCTGATCATCATGCTCGGCGCCGGTGTCGGTGAACTGCTCAGGGTCACCGGCGCCGCCGACTCGATCGTGCGGGCCGTGCTTCGCGTGGTCGGGCACACCAGCCGCACCAGGGCGATCCTCGGCGTGATGCTGGCCTGTCTCATCCTGGTCGCGGCACTGGGGACGCTCGCGGGTGCGCTGGCCATCGCGGCGCCGCTGTTGCTGCCCGTCGTCGCGCGGCTGGGTTTCACGCGGTCCGCCTCGGCCGCCATGATGTTCATCGGCGGGTCAGCGGGTCTGGCGCTCGCGCCGTTCGCCGGCTCGAACGTCGCGATCATGACCGCGGCGGAAGTCGGTTATCTGCAATACGTGCTCTACGGCGCGGGTCCGCTTGCCATTCTCTCCATCGTCGCGGGCATGATCATCGTGCCGTGGGTGCAGCGGCGCACCGTGAACACCGGTGACGAGTACGACGCGCTCGAAGTCGCGGAACCGCCGCCGGTGATGGACGGTATCCGGCGTGGCCCAGCCACGGTCGCCTTCACCGTCACGCTGCTGGCCTGTGTCGGCTACGCGATCGTGACCGGCGCGGGGACGACGTTCCCGCTCGTCGCGCTGCCGGTCATCGCCATCGTCACCGGTCTCGCCGGCGGCCTTCCGGCCATCAAGGTCGCCGAGCACCTGATCCGAGGCGCGGCAAGCCAGGTCAAGATGTTCATGCTGTTCTGGTTGCTCGCGGTATTCTTCCTCGCCGTCGACGAGCTCAAGCCGTTCGACGTGGTGCTGGACATGTTCGCCGCCGAACTGGGCGCACTTCCGCCGCTGGTGTTCGTCGCGGTGATCGCGATGCTCGGCTGGGTCGGCGTACCGGGGGCGACCGCGGCGCAGGTCGTGTTGCTGGACAACGTCTTCGGCAGTCTCGCGGCCAGCATCGGCGTCGGCGCCAACGCGTGGGTCATCGTGCTGCTGTTCGCCTCCAAGATCGACACCTACGGGCCGTTCCCCAACGCCAACATGGTGGGCGCGATGGGTCTCGCCCGCTCGGCCAACCTGCGGAATCTCCTCGTGGTCGGCTGGCTCGTGATCATTCCGGCGACCCTGATGTACGCCGCCATTCTCTTCTTCGAACTGTGAGGAACTCGATCGTGACCGAACACGAGATCGTCATTCGTGGTGGCGAGATCATCGATGGCAGCGGTGCCCCCCGGGAACGCGCCGACATCGGCATCACAGGGGATCGCATCACCGGAATCGGGCCGGGCCTCGAAGGGGCCGAGACCGTGGACGCCGATGGCCTGGTGGTCGCGCCCGGCTTCATCGATCTGCACTCGCACGCGGACTTCACGCTGGAGTCCTCGCCGCACGCGACGACCCAGCTCCATCAGGGCGTCACGACCTTGCTCACCGGCAACTGCGGATTCTCGCCGTTTCCCGTCGTCGGCGGCCTGCCGCCCCGCCTTCCCGTTCACGGCAAGGAGCTGAGCTGGTCCTGGGAGGACGCCGCCGGTTTCGGCAGGGCACTCGAACGCGCGCGTCCCGCGGTCAACGTCGGCCTGCAGATCGGGCACGGCGCGGTACGGCACGCGGTGCTCGGTGGCGAGGATCGGCCGCCGAACGCGGACGAGCTCGATCACATGCGGCAGCTGGTCGCCGACGCCGCGCGCGGCGGTGCGCTGGGGTTTTCGTCAGGACTGATCTACGCGCCGGGGCTTTTCGGTGCCATTGACGAGATCGCGGAGCTGGCCCGCGTCGCCGCCCGGCACGGGATGCTCTACTCGACGCACATGCGCGACGAGACCGACCGGCTCATCGAGGCGGTCACCGAGGCCATCCAGACTGCCGAGCGCTCCGGGGTACGACTGGAGATCTCGCACCTCAAATGCATGGGCAGGGCGAACCACGGTTCGGTGCGCGAGGCGCTGCGGCTGATCGAAGCCGCCAGGCAGCGCGGTGTGGACGTCGGGGCGGACGTGTACCCCTACACCGCGTCGAGCACGGGGCTGA
Organism: Saccharomonospora sp. NPDC006951; assembly: GCA_040635515.1. GTDB lineage: Bacteria > Actinomycetota > Actinomycetes > Mycobacteriales > Pseudonocardiaceae > Prauserella_A. The sequence continues at coordinate 822,246 of JBEYHY010000002.1, forward strand.
TGTCGCGGCTCGCGGGGTGGGCCGTCGACGGCGGCGCGGCCGCACTGCTGGACCGGCTCGCCGATCCGCGAACACGGGAGCGGATCGCGGCCGATCTGCGCGAGCGGTTCGCCGCCGACAGCGACCCTGACGGGATCGTGCTGGCCGAACTGCCGCCGGGCCGCTACGCCGGCGCCGTTGGCCGGTCGCTCCAGGATCTCGCCGCCGATTCGGAAGGCGACGCGGCCGATGTCGCGCTCGACGTGCTCGCCGAACACGAGGCCCGGGTCGGCATCGTCAACCACGCGATGGCCGAGGCGGATGTGGAGGCCGTGCTCGCGCATCCGCTCGTCGCGGTGGCAAGCGACGGCTGGACGATGGACGCCGGCGGCGAGGGAATGCCGCACCCGCGCAGTTTCGGCACGTTCAGCCGGGTACTCGGCCGGTATGTGCGGGAGCGCGGTGTCCTCACCCTCGAAGAGGCGATCCGCAAGATGACCTCGCTGCCTGCCGAGCGACTCCGCCTCGCCGACCGGGGGCTCCTTCGCCACGGCGCCGCCGCCGACATCGTGGTGTTCGATCCGGAGACCGTGCTCGACCGGTCGACCTACCTTGATCCGTGGCGGCTTTCCGAAGGGATGCACGCGGTGCTGCTCAACGGCGTGCCGGTACTGCGGGACGGCGTGCCGACGGGCGCGCGCGGCGGCCGGGTACTCGGAAGGGCATAGGGAACCTCCGCATTGGCGGGCCGTCGTGCGGGCCCGCCGATGCGGCCGCAAGGCCGCTGCGGACCACTGTGGACAGCGGGCCGGTGGTGGCCACCGAGTATCGGCGAAACCCTGACTATGGCCCCGCGGGCGTTGTAACGTCCCGCCGGTGCACCTACTCACCGCCGCGCAACAGGACCGATTGCGGCACCTGGCTCACCACAGCACCGCGTTCACGGGCATGCGGTTCGTCGTTCATGACGACCATGTCGAAGTCACCCACCCAGAGTCGCTTGAACTGGGGTTCGAGTCGCTGTCGGCGACGCTGGCGGATACGCCGGCCGGGCAGTGGCAGGAGGTGATCGACGCGCATTTCCGGCTGGCCATAACCCTCGTAACGGAGGACGAGAACGTTGGCGCCGACGGGCCGACGGAGGCCGTGCTCGCCCGCACGTACGTGCGGGTGGCCACCTCGGACAGCGGGGTGTCGGAGGTCGCCTCCTACGCCGACGAGATCGCGCCGGGCTTGCTGCGCGTGCTCGCTTTCGACCGGCCGGATTCCATCATGGTCATGCGGGACGAGGACGTGCGGCGGCACGGCGTGGAACGGCTCTACAACGCGGGTCTGGAGAATCTCGCGCGGGAGCTACCGGACTCCTATCAGGAGGCGGGTGGTGTCCACTACCTGCGGGGCTCGGCCTATGTCGCCTCGCTGGTGCTGATCATCCCGTGGGTGATCGAAACCGTGACCGGGGTGGCCGAAGCGCCGCACGGCGCGCTGGTCGCGATGCCCGCTCGGGACCAGTTCATCTTCTACCCCATCCGGGGCCAGGACACCGCGGGTGTGCTTGCGGCGCTGGACGAGGTCGGCCGGCTCACCGCCGAGTGCTACGCCGACAGTGCGTACCAGCTCAGCTCGCGGGTGTTCTGGTGGCGTCCGATGCCCGAGGGCGGGTTCGAGTCCGTCGGGTACCACGACGGCGCGGGCATGGTCACCGACTACTCGGACGACTTCGAGGACGTACTCCTCACCGTGGGGATCGAGTACGGATAGCTTCCGGCGGCAGGCGAGCGGACCCCGCTGGGGAGGCGAGGTCCGCTCGGAGCGGCCGGCTACCGTCTCAGGGTGTCTCAGGCCGCTTCGTACACCGGGGTGAGCACTCCGGTCGCGGCTTCGACGGCGGCGGCCGCGGTCAGGCAGAGGTCCTCCCGGAAAGGTCGGCCGATGAGCTGGACCCCCATCGGCACACCATCGTCTAGTCCGGTCGGCACGGCGACGGCTGGCACGCCCACGAGCGAGCTGACGGTGCACAGCCTGCGCGCGATCGCGAGGCGGGCGTTCTCGTCCTCGTCGAGTTCACCGTGATCGGCGGGAGGTTCCGTGCTGACGGGCCCGAGAACGAGTGGATAGTCGGCCAAGAACTGGTGCCAGGCCCTGGTGATCGCGTACCGGTCCGCGGTGGCTCTGAGATAGGTCGCGAGATCGGCGGGTGGCTGGCTCCGCATACTCAGCTCCATGTGACGAGCGCTGTGCTCGGTGAGCAACGGCCGGATGTTCGGCCACGCCGAGCCGAACTCGCTGGTGATCAGCGTGCCGTAGGTCGCGAGGCCTTCCGCCACCTCCGGGACGTCCGCGGTTTCGACCACGTAGCCGGCGTCGGCGAGGATCCCGGCTGCCTTGTCGATCGCCGCCCGTACCCGCGGATGCGCCCCGAAACCACCGGGGTCGGCGACGATCGCGACGCGCGGTGCGGGCAACGGCGGGCCGTCCAGCGGGGCAGGCACGGACCGGGGGTCTCGCGGATCGGTGCCTGCGAGTACCTCGAAGGCGGCGCGCAGATCGGCCACGGTGCGGGTGAGCGGCCCGTCCTTGGGGATGAGTTGTGAGGCGAGAGTCGGCTCTCGCCCGCCGACCCTGTGCTCGCACGGGAACCGGCCGTAAGTCGGATTCAGCGCGGTGATCCCTCCATTGAGGGCGGGCCCTCGCACCGAACCTCCCGCGTCGTTGCCCAGCCCGATCGCCGCCATACCCGAGGCAACCGCGGCGCCGTCACCGCCACTGCTGCCACTCGGATCGCGGATCGCGCCCCACGGGTTTACCGTCGCGCCGAACAACTGGCTGTCGGTATATCCGCCGATGGTCAGATCGGGCATGTTGGCGTGCCCGATCGGGATCGCGTCGGCGGCACGCAGCCGCGCGACCGTGGGTGAGTCGGTGTCGGCGAAGGCGTCGCGGAAGCGCGGAACGCCGTGCGTCGTCGCCGCGCCCGCGATGTCGATGTTCTCCTTCGCGGTGAACGGGACGCCTGCCAGGGGGCCCAACGGCTCGCCTGCTGCCCTGCGGCGATCGATGTCGGCGGCCGCGGCCCTCGCGCTGTCGGCGAGTACCGCCGTGACCGCGTTGATCGCCGGGTTGACGATGGCGATCCGCTCCAGGTGGGCCTCGATCACCTCGGCGGCGGTGTGCTCGCCGGAACGCACGGCGGCGGCCATCTCGGTCGCTGTCAGATTCCACATGACCATTAAAATACAGACCTGTATTTGGATACGCATCTGAATTTGGAGGAACTATGCCCCGTACTAGAATGACCCGCGAGGAGAGCAGGCGGCAGACTCGCGAGCGGTTGCTCGACGCCGCGGCCGAACTGTTCGCGGAGCGTGGGGTCAACGGGACCTCTGTGGAGCAGATCGCCGAACGTGCCGGGTACAGCCGGGGCGCCTTCTACGGCAACTTCGCGGACAAACATGAACTCGCCGTCGACCTGCTGAAGCAACGCACCCTCTACGAACTGGAGGAGGTCAGCGACCGCACGAGCAAAGACGAGCCTTTCGAAGCGCTGCGCGAATGGCACACCGCCCGTGCCGAGCATCTACCCGGCTGGCTGACGCTGCGGATGGAACTCATCCTCTATGCCATGCGCAGCCCCGAATTCCGGCCACTGCTGGCCGAACGGGAACGCCTCGCCCGCGATGCCCACACCCGAGGCGTCGAGGCGACGTTTGCCGGCAAGGACGCCGAGCCACCCGCCGAGGCGGACTTCCTGGCGCTGATCGTGCACGCTCTTGAAGACGGCTTGCTCATCCAGCGCATGCTGTTTCCCGGCGAGATCTCCGACCAGGTCGTCGTCGACGCGGTCGAGTTGCTCATGCGCGGATGGCTGAAGCGATGACCCGGGGATCGCGCGGCATCGAACGGATCACCCGGCGGCGCGCAGAAGCCGGATGTTCCCGATTTCCGACGCGTTCTTCGTCAGCTCCATGTTGACCCACGCGACGGTGTGCCCGGTTGTCATGGCCGGATCCCCGTTCCACGGGAAGGTCGCCTCCGCGTCGAGGTCGCTTTCGGTCAATCCGCCGAGCACATCAAGCCACTCGGCCCGCAGTCTGTGCATCCACGCGATCGCCGACGCCGCGTCACCTGGCCACGTCACCTCGGTGCGGTCCCGTGGTGGCTGCCCGCGCAGGTGGTCGAGGGTCACCGACCACCACCATCCGATGTGCCACGTGATCCACGCGATCGTCGGGACGGGCACCGGATCCGGCTCCGTGTCCGCCCAGTCGGGCACCCATCGGCCATGCTCCGTGCGGTGCACCGTCCAACAGACCCCTGCGGGTCGCCACAGGATGTCGGCCTCGCCGAGCCGGTCGAGATGATATTCGAACAGCGCCCAGGTCAGGTCGAACTGCCAGCGCAGGAGCGCGATACGCAATGTTCTCATCGTCCGTTCTTGCCCGGGGTTTTCCTGCTTGGCGTTATTTTCCAGTCGCCGAGCCACCCGCGTCCGGGCAGGTCCAGAGAAACGTGTCCTCGGCCGCGGCAGAGAACTTTTGCGGGCCACGCGATAGTGCGCGACGGCCCGCTGGTTCGTCCGATCGCTATTCGGGCGGTCGGCCCGGTACGCCTCGGGCGAGGCGCTGGGCCTGCCCCTCGTGGATGTCGTTCACCCATTCCCAGCCGGGCTTGGCCGATGGGCCGATGCGTGGGTCTTCGGGAGTGCGGCCCTCACGCAAGGCACGCAGATACGCGCGATCCCGGTTGATCCGCGTGAGCACCTGATCGTCTCCGCAGACGGATCCGTGGCCGGGAACGAGGACATCGACGTCGGCCGCCGCGTTCTCAAGTAGCCGCAGACCGGCGAAGTAGTCCTCGATTGGGGCAGGAGTGTCATCGAGCATAGGAATGAAGACATCGGAGAGCATGTCGCCCGCGACGAGAACCCGGCGCTCCTCGATCACCAGCGCTGCATGGCCAGGCGCGTGCGCGGGATGCTCGACGATCCGGATTCGCGGGCCTTCCCACGGAATCTCCGTGGTTCCGGCGGGCAGACCGGTGACGAGGCCGAACAGGTCCAGCGGCGTTTCCCCGGCGATCTCCGGGGGCAGTCCCTCGGTGATGCGGTCCTTCCAGTCCGCGTCCGCCAGCAGCTCTCGCAGGAATGCGGCGCAGCGGGCCGTTCCGTAGCGGGGCGCCGCGCCGAGATCGGCATGCCAGAGCACGTGATCCCAGTCGGGATGCGTCGAGAAACCCGCCACAACGGGCAGACCCGACTCGCGAAGATCGCCGGCGAGGCAGGCCATCTCGCCGCCCGTTATCCCCGCGTCGACGACCAGCACGCCCTGCTCGCCGCGCACGACAACGGTGTTGTTCTCCAGTAACTCGCTCTGGTGGACCAGCACACCTTCCGCGACCTGTCTCAGCATGAGCGATCCCTTCCTGGGTGGGATGAGCCGTCAGATCCACCGGTAGCGGGTCTGGGAAGATTCGCGACCGGTGACGAACGCGAACGCCTTGTCGGGTTGCACACGGTAGAGCTGAACCTTCCCGGACCGGACGGCATCGCCCAGTTGATACCAGGTTCCGTCCTCACGGGTGAGCTGCCAGCCATAGGCCGTTTCGAACGCGGTCGCCGCGGTTTCCCTGGTTTCCCGGTCGGTGACCAGACTCGCGGTGCCCTCGATGATGTAGTCCATGCCGGTGAGGGTGGCTGTTCCCGCGGTGAGCGCGCAGTGCTGGTTGGCGCCGAGATTCCTGGCCTTCTGCTCGTTGTCGCCGGTGATGAACCACATCGCGCCGAGCGCCCATATCGCCAGCAACGGTGTCACATGTGGGCGGCCGTCGCGGCGCACCGTGCACAACTGGAATTTCTGGATCCGGCGCAGTGCCCACTCCGTTTCTTCCCATGGCGTCGGGACCGCGTCCGGTGAGGAGAACGGGCCGAGGCTGGTTTGTGGCGCGGCCGGGGGCGTGGACATGAAAATCTCCTTGGGTCAGCGAATCTCGGCCAGGATGGTGGCGACCGACCGGACGGTGCCGAAGTCCGGGACGAGCCGGGTTTTCGTCAGAGCGAAGGCGATCCCTCGCGCGGGGTCGGCGTAGGCGTAGCTTCCGCCCCCGCCCGGCCAGCCGAACGCAGCCGGGTTGTCCGTGGTGGCCGTGTGCGCGCTGTCGGGGGCGCCGATGCGGCCGAGCGGGAAGCCCAGCGCCATTGCCGCCGGAGTACCGAAAACCCGGTCCGTGCCGTCGAACGCGAGCGCGGACAGTTCGGCCAGCCGTGCGGCGTCCACGAGCTCGCCCCGCAGCAGCGCGTCGAACATCGCGGCAAGACCGTGCGCGGTGACGACGGCCACCGAGGGGATGTCGGCGCGCAGGATCGTGGTGTCGTTGCCGAAATCGGCGCTCGGCCGACTTTCCCACGGCGCGAGCGCCGGAACCGCCGGCCAGTCTCGCGTCCGCTGCTCCAGGCGCGCCAACCCTGGCAGCGACTCCTCCGGGACGCCGAAGCAGAGCTGTCCCTCGACACCGAGCGGCGCGGTGATCCATTCACGAAGCAGTTCGCGCATGGGCCTGCCGGTCGCCCGCCGAGCAAGTTCGCCGACGAGATAACCGAAGGTATAGGAGTGGTAACCCATGGCGGTTCCGGGCCGCCAGCGCGGTTCGGCGGCAGCGATCGCCTCGCACACCCTGGACCAGTCGGGCAGTTCGGCAGGGGTGATGTCGCGCGGCATGGCCGCAAGACCCGCCGTGTGGGTCAGCACGTGCCGCAGGGTGGTCGCCGCCTTGCCGTGCGCACCGAACTCGGGCCACAGCGCCGCGATCGGGGTGTCGTAATCGAGGAAACCACGCTCGACCAGCATGTGTGCGAGCGTGGCCGTCACGTTCTTGCCCGTGGAGAAACTGAACACCGGGGTGCCGGAGGTGATCGGCCGCCCCGTGGCGGGGTCGGCCGTACCGGCCGCCGCGTCGACGAGCAACTCACCATCCCGGTAGACGGCGACCTGCACACCGGTCTCTGCGCCGGTGTCGATCAAGTCCTCGACATGGCGCTGAATCCGTTCCGGTAGCGGTTTCCGCATGGTGCCAGCTCTCCGTCGGTCGGTCTCCATCAGGTAGACCGGGACGGCGCACGAAACTCATCGGTGCGTCATCGAGACATCGAGCGGCTCAGCTGTGCCCACTCGTCGAGTTCGGCTCGCCTGGCGTCGAGCGCGGCCCCGATGTACTCGATCGCGTCGGCACCGAGCGCGAGCCGCCGCGGCGGGGATGGCTCGTCGAGAACGCGCAGGATCGCCGCCGCGGCCTTGGCCGGGTCGCCCGGCTGGGAACCGTCCATCCCGGCCACGGCGACGCGTTGCGGGCCGACGGTGTCCGAGTAGTGCCCGCTGTCCGGCGAAACCTGCGAGCGGGCCGCGCCGAAGCTGGTCGCGAACGCGCCGGGTTCGACAATCAGTACGCGGACCCCGTGCGGTTCCACCTCGGCGGCCAGCGCGTCGGACAGTCCTTCGAGGGCGAACTTCGCCGCACAGTAGGCGCCGAAGCCGGGCATCGACACCTGCCCGCCCATCGAGGACATCTGCACGATGCTTCCGCGACGCCGTTCCCGCATGGCGGGCAGCACCGCTCGCACGAGGGTGACGGTGCCGAAGAACATGACGTCCATCAGCCGGCGCAGCGCGTGGTCCTCAAGTTCCTCGACGGCGCCGACCGAGGCGAACCCTGCGTTGTTGACGAGGACGTCGATCCCGCCGAACCGTTCGTGCGCGGCGGCGACCGCCGCGTCGGCCTGGTCCGGCTCGGCGACGTCCAGTTCCAGCGCGAGAGCGCGTTCCGGCGCGCGATCGACCAGTGGCTTGAGCGTCTCCGGACGCCGGGCGGTGGCCACGACGTTGTCGCCCCCGGCCAGTGCCGCCGCGGCGAGAGCCCGCCCGAAACCGGCTGAACTTCCCGTGATGAACCAGGTCCGTGTCATGAACCCGACGCTAGGACGACGATGGAGCGAGCGGAAACAGCAAAGTCGGCGCGGGTCACAGCGCTAGACTGTGGCCACCATGCCCGAGCTGCCCGACTTACGTGTGCTGCGCTCTTTCGTCGTCATCGCCGAGGAACGCAGCATCACGCGCGCCGCGGCGCGGCTGCACATTTCCCAGCAGTCACTGTCGACGCAGATGCGCACCCTCGAAGCACGGATCGGGGCGGTGTTGCTGGAGCGCTCCAGCCGGGGGGTCACGCTGACGGCGGTCGGCCACGTCCTGTTGCGCGAAGCGCTGCCGCTGCTCGGCTCGGCGCGACGCGTGATGGACACCGTCACCCGAAGCGCGCGTGGCGAGAACCTGGAGTTGCGCGTCGGCTTCCTTTCCTCACTGGCCAACGAAGTCATGCCGCCCGTCGTCAGCGAGTTCACCCGGCTGCATCCGGCCATCGAGCTCAATACCGAAGACCTTCCCATCGCCGAACTCGTCGCCGGAGTACGCGGCGGCACACTCGACGCGGCGATCACCCGCCCTCCTCTGGTCGAGGACCTCACCAGCGACCTGCTCGGATCCGAGGGTGTGGTGATCGCGCTACCCGACGGTCACCGGCTTGTGCGGAAGCGAACACTGCGACTCGCCGACCTGGCAGGCGAACGATGGGTGATGACGCCGCGTACCTCGTGGCCGCCGTGGCATCGCCAGTACGACGCCGATTTCGCGGCCGCGGGGTACCGCCCGCGCGTGGATCGGCGCGGTACCACCCCACAGGGCTTGCTCGCTCTCGTCGCCGCCGGCGTGGGCATCACCCGGCTGGCCGCCTCCGCGCGGAGCTTGCGTGCCGGTGGCGTGCGTTTCGTTCCGCTTGAAGGGGAACGGGCGGCCATCGTTCTGCTCACCCGGCACGGTCCGGCAAACCCCGCGCTCGAGCCTTTCCGCGCCGCCGTGCTCGACGTGCTCGGTACCTCGCTCCCCGGCTTCGAACCCGCGTAGCGGCGTTGTCTTACCGGCAGGGCCGGGAATTCTCTCTCGGTGCCGCCCGGTCGTTACTAACCGCCGATGTGATCGTCGTGTTTCCGGAAACCGTGATGCGAGTCTCGCGCCGGGGTCTTGCGCCGGCGGGCTGGCGGTCTGTCGCTGATTCGCTTGCGCGGCAAGGGATCGATAGATCGTCACGGTTTGATCACTGAATCTGTTGTTCGTCTGGTTTGAGTGCTTGTGTAGCTGAGGTCGTACTCGCGCTTTCGTGAGGCGGTTCGCCTCGTCGTCCCTTTGGCCGCGAATTTTCGCGGTTCCCTTGTCCTGCCCGTGCTTTGTGGAGGTTGCTGCATGCTGCGCCGTGCGGACTCGCGCCGGTCCCGGTCGTTGGTGCTGTTGCTGGTGTTCGTGGTCGCGGTGGGCTTGGTGTCGGTGACTCCGTGGCGAGTGGTCATTATTGGACGAGGTGGACGCCAGATTTGAGAAGAATATTTAAGGAAACTATGAATGGGTACGGTATTGATGTCAGGCACTCCCGAGGGTTCTAGCTGGACTCCTGTGTTGCAGCTAAAGGATGATATTTATGTTGGCGTCAATGGTCGGTTTTCCGCTGGTGGAGGATTGACGTCAGATGGTTCTCACGAATATGCGTGTGTTGAATCCGTCAAGGAAGAAAGTTCGGCCAGGTGATGTGCTCACCTTTCAGATGCCGGATGGGCTTTATCTATTTGGTCGCGTGGTAGCTGATGACGCCTAAGTGAAGGTTATGCACGACTGTTTGCTTATTTACGCCTTCAAGGTCAAGTCGAAAGACAAAAGTCTGCCGTCGCGGAACGTTCTCTCCGTTGGCAATCTGTTGATTCAGCCACTATTTATCAATCGATTGCCGTGGTCTCGTGGGTATTTTGAAACGATTGGCAATCTCCCCTTTGACGAGGGGGAGATCTTGAAGCAGCATTGCTTTCGGGATTTGACATGGCCGAATTACTATTTCGATGAAAGATCCAACAGGATCCCAGGCCCGGTAGAACCGGTTGGTTCGCTCGTTCTGAGTAGCTTTTGTACGTTTGACGACAGAGTAAGTGAGGCGCTTGGTTTTCCCTTCGTGCCGGATTGACGCGTGCGGAGCGTTCAATCATTGAGTCAGCACTGGGTCATCTGCAGGTATGATGTCGAGTTCGGCGCTTTATCGGGTCGGCCGTTATCCAGAGTTCTTGATTCGGTTGAGCGCGTCGACGGTGAGTCGGCGACCTTGGCGGTGCCGTCGAGTTCCCCTCCGAGCAAGAGAGCCGGAGTGACGTCGTGCTCAGAAGGACATCTCGGGAGCGCCGAACAGGGTCTCGTCTGGCACGATGCCGAGGCCCGGCCCCTGGGGGCGCTTGATGTAGCCACCCTCGGGGCGGACGCCGTTCTCCTGGTCGTAGTGGCCTTCGATGTAGTCGGCTGCCAGCCAGACGCCCTCCATCAGCTCCGGCGCTACCGTCGCGCCGACGTGGGTACAGGCGGCGGCGATGATGTCGCCTCCCCAGGAATCGTCACAGGTGTGTGGCAGGTTCCTCGCCGCGCAGAGATCCCGGAACGCTCGCATCGGATGCAGTCCGCCGATACGGGTGACCTTCATGCCGAACCCGTCGACCAACCCGTTACCGGCGGCGGTGAGCGCGGTGTTCAGACTCGTGCCGTTCTCGTCCAGATACAGGGCATGGTTGATCCGCGAACGGATCGCGCGCAACTCTTCGATGGTGTCGCAAGGCTGTTCCAAGACGAAGGGAATGTCCCGGCACTCCCCGCTGAGTCGCAGGGCGTCGCGCGTGGTCAGGCTGCGGTTGCCGTCCACGGCCAACCTCATGCCCGACCCGCGGATGACCTCCCAGACCTTGCGGACGGTCTCGATGTCCTCCTCGACCGGCCGCCCGCCGATCTTGACCTGCAGCCGCGGATATCCCTCCGCTCGTTTCCGCTCCGCGAGGCGCGCGGTGTCTTCCGGAGAACCGACGCCGGTGGAGTAGTAGGACGGCACCCGATCGGTCAGCGCACCACCAAGAAGCTCGGACACGCTGACGCCGAGCCGCTTGCCCAGCAGGTCGTGGGCGGCGATATCGACGGCGGCCTTCGCGTAGTGGTGACCGTTGAGCAGCCCGGCCATGCGCCGGTGCAACGGCACCGGCCAGACCTCGGCTCCGAGCAGACCGGGCGCCATTTCACCGAGCGCGGCCACGGCGCCCGCCGCGTGCGACTCGGCGTAGGTGGGGCCGATCGGGCAGGTCTCGCCCCAGCCGGTGAGCCCGTTGTCGGCCACCAGCTTGAGCAGCGTCGTGGACAGCACCCGGACCTCCGCGTTGGCGAGCGCGAAGGATCCGCCGCGGACCGGCAGGTCGTACCGGTAGAGGTGGATTTCGGCGATTCTCATGCCTGGACTCCATCATGATCAGAGGTCGAGTCGCAGTAGCGAGCAGCCTGGTGCGGCACGCGAAACACAGATCATCATGCAGTCCTGCGCTTGTTGTTCCGGCTCGGTCAACACGGAGTCTCGGTGCTCCGCCCGACCGTCGAGCAGTGCCGTCTCGCACGAGCCGCAGGTGCCCTCCCTGCACGACCAGTCCACAATGACGCCAGCCTCTTCGGCGACGGTCAGGATGCTGCGATCCGGAGGCACGGTCGCGGTGATACCGCTGGCATGGAACTCGACCTGGAAGGACCGGCCGGTCGCCGGTTCCGTGGTTCGTGGAGCGAAGCGTTCCGTGCGCAGGCTTCCCCCGGGCCAGTCGCGCATCCGGTCGGCGATGGCATCGAGCAGTGGCTCCGGACCGCAGGCGTAGACGAGAGTGTCCTCGTCGGGCGTCGCGAGCGCACCGGCGAGGTCGGGCAGGCCGAGTTCGTCCTCGGGCGTGATGGTGACGCGGTCGCCGTAGCGGGCGAGCTCATTCGTGAACGCCATCGAGCGGCGGCTGCGTCCGCCGTAGAGCAGCGTCCACTGTGCACCGGCCCGCTCGGCGTGGGCGATCATGGGCAGGATCGGGGTGATCCCGATGCCGCCCGCGATGAAGAGGTAGCGCGGTGCCTGCCGCAACTCGAAGTGGTTGCGTGGCTCGCCGACTTCGACGATGTCACCGGCGTGCAGCTTGTCGAACACGTGCTCGGATCCGCCGCGCCCGCGTGGTTCGCGCAGGATTCCGAGTCGCCAGCGGTGGCGGTCGCCGGGATCGGAGCACAACGAATACTGGCGGATCAGGCCGTCATCGAGGAACAGGTCGACGTGCGCTCCGGGTGTCCAGGCCGGTAGTTCGCGGTTGTCGACGGGGGTCAGGACAAGAGAAATCACGCCATCTGCTTCGTCGCGGCGCTCGGCGATGATCAGCTGCATGGTGGTCTCCGTTCTCAGCGCATCTGGCCCGCGCCCGCGTAGGGATGAGGACTGGTGAGCAGGTCGCCCTCGGCGAACCGGGAGAGGCGGAAGTCCTTGGCTGGGATGTCGTTGTCCGAACTCCTGCCCTCCAGCACGAGGTCGGCGACGAGCGTGCCCACAGCCGGAGAGACCTTGAATCCGTGGCCGGAGAATCCGGCGGCCACGACGAGACCTCCGATCTCCGTTTCGGAGATCACCGGGTTGAAGTCCGGCGTGACGTCGTAACAGCCCGCGTAGGTGGCGGCGACGGCCGGCGCGGGCAGGCCCGGCAACCGGGCCCCGACCCGCTCGGCGGTGCGTTCGATGTGCGCCGGATCCGCGTGATCGGAGTAGTCGTCCGGATCGGCGGGGTCGAGCGTCGAGAGGTCGGAGTTGCCGACAAGCAGCCGGTTGGTGCCCTCGGGCCGGATGTACTGCAGCGACACCAGATCCGAGAACACAGGGACCGGGCCGATCGGGCCGCCCGGGTCGATGAGGACGATCTGCTCGCGGTGCGCGGTCAGCGGCAGGTCGATCCCCAGTGAAGCGAGCAGCGCGGCCGACCACGGCCCGGCGGCCAGCACCACCGTGCGCGTGGCGATGGTGCTTCCTTCGGCGAGTTCGACGCCGGTGACCCGGCCGCGTGCGGTGCGGACTGATGTCGCCGCAGTGCGCTGGTGGAGTGCGGCTCCGGCGCGGCGGGCGGCACCGGCGAAGGCCTGCGCGGTCCGGTAGGCGTCGCCGTAGCCGCCGCGCGGTTCCCAGGCGAAGGCCGCGAAGGGTTCGAGATCGGCCGAGGGCCACAGCTCGGTGACCTCGTCGTGGCCGACGTTCTCGGTGTGCACGCCGACGGCGCGCTGGGCGGCCATCGACGCGCGCAGGGCGGCGACGTTGTTCTCGGCGACCCCGACGACATAGCCGGTCTGGTGGAATCCGACGTCGGCGCCCAGGATGTCCTCGGCGTTCTCGAACACCTCAAGGCTGCGTGCCGCCATCGCTGCGAGCGAGGAAACGCCGTAGTGGCAGCGCACCACGCCGGAGGACTTGCCGGTGCCGCCGGAGCCGACGGTGTGGCGCTCGACGATCGCCACGTCGGTCACGCCGCGCCGGGTCAGTGCCCACGCGGTGGCGCAGCCTTCGAGCCCGCCACCGATGACGACGACCTCGGCGGAGTTCGGATGGTGGTTCATGCGTTCTCCTCCGGAGGTGTCAGTGGGCAGGGCCGATTCTGGCGACGACGGTCTTGAGGGTGCGGTAGCTGTCGAGGGCGATCAGGCCGCGTTCGCGGCCGGTTCCGCTGAGTTTGGTTCCGCCGAAGGGAACTGCGACACCGCCAGCGAAGTAGTCGTTGATCATGATGTAACCGGCGTTGACGCGGCTCGCCATGCGCAGTGCCCTGTCGATGTCCCTGGTGTGGATGCCGACGCCGAGGCCGTAGTCGGTGGCGTCGGCGAGTGCGGCGGCGTGGTCCTCGTCGTCGAAGGCGAGAACGGTGAGGACCGGCCCGAAGATTTCCTCGCGGACGATCCGCATGTGGGGGGTGACTCCGGTGAACACCGTTGGCGCGAGGAAGTACCCGCGACCAGGCAACTCGCGCGGCGACGTGGCGAGTTGTGCGCCCTCGCTGTGTCCGATGTCGACATAGCCGGAGACCCGCTGGTGATGTTCGGCGGAGATCAGTGGGCCGAGATCGGGATCCTGGTTGCCTGGGCCGAGGGTCAGTGCCGAGACCCGTCCGGTGATCCTGGCGACGAGTTCGTCGTGGATCCGCCGGTCGGCGAGCAGGCGTGACCCGGCGTCGCAGTACTGGCCGGTGTTGGCGGTGAAACCGGTGACGATCTGGGCGGCGACGTCATCGAGATCGGCGTCGGCGAACACGATCTGCGGGGATTTCCCGCCGAGTTCGGTCACCACGGGAGTGATGTGCTCGGCTGCCGCGCGGATCACCGACCGCCCGGTGGGCACCGAACCGGTGAAGGTCAGCGACCCGATCCCGGGATGCGCGGCGAGCGCATGGCCCGCTTCCGCGCCGAACCCGGTCACGACGTTGACGGTGCCCGGCGGGCATCCGGCCGCTTGCGCGAGTTCGGCGAACCGTAACGCGGTGAGCGGGGTTTGCTCGGCTGGTTTGATCACTGCGGTGTTTCCCGCGGCCAGCGCGGGCGCGACACCGCGGCACAGCATCGAAAGCGGTGCGTTCCACGGGACGATGTGCGCGGTGACGCCGACCGGCTCGCATACGGTGTAGGCGAGGGAGCCCGGCCCGGTCGGAATCGTTTCGCCGTGTATCTTGTCGGCCGCGCCCGCGTAATAGTCGAGGTAGTCGACGCAGCCCGCGATCTCCGACCGCGCAAGGGAAAGCGGCTTGCCGGTGTCGAGCGTTTCCAGCAGGGCGAACTCGTCGCGGGCCTCGTCGAGGGCGCGGGCGAGGGCTCGCAGTAACCGCCCGCGTTCGGCAGGGGTGGTGTGCCGGTTCTGTTCGGCACGAGTGAGGGCCGCACGCACCGCGAGGTCGACGTCGGCGGCATCGCCGCGAGCGACGCGGGCGATCGTCTCGCCGGTTGAGGGGTCTTCGACGGATATCGTCCGGCCGTCGCGGGGCGGAACCCGGTCACCGTCGATGTGATGCTCGGCGGTGCTCATGCCGGGCCGGGGAACATGCGCGTCATGGTGTGGTCGTCGCCGCCCGGAATGTGGTCTATCCCAAGCATCTTGTCGATGAGCATGTTCTGGAAGCGGTGCAGTGGTTCCTCGAACCGGAAACACATCCGGCCACCTCGGTAGGCGGGATTCCGGATGCCCTGCTGGACCTTCTCGACGATCTCCAGATCCTGGCGGTTGACCAGATCCCAGAACCTCTCCAGCTGATCCAGGCCCTTTTCGGTCTCCGGGTCGTCGGGGGATTCGGGATGGGTGAGCAGAACCGCCGTTTCGACCGTGCGGTCGGCCGCGACGGGTTGGTTGAGCAGTACGAAGGCGTGATTGGGCAGAACGACGAGCGCGGTGCCGGGAAACAACCACACGAATCGGCCGCTGTCGGCGTCGGTGCCGTTGAGCGCACTGAACGCGGGCAGGCCGTCCCAGCCGCCCGCCTCGGTGTTGCGGGACACCGGAGTGGTGCACATCCCGGTGTACATGCCGGGACCCTGCCAGCGGTAGTGATCGGAGAACTTGGAGACCTGGTTGAGTTCGGGATGCACCCAGGGCAGGTGGTAGTACTCCATGAAGTTCTCGCCGACGAGTTTGTAGTTCGCGGCGACATCGTAGGTGCGCCTGCGTCGCGGCACCCACTGGTCCAGCCGGTAGTTGGCGAAGCGCCGAGGCAGGTCGCCGAGCTGGGTCGTCAGCGGCGCGGGCGCGGGGGAGAGGTTGACGAACACGAACGGGCCCCAGGTGTCGACGGCGACCGGGAGCAGGCCGTAGTCGGCCTTGTCGAAACCTTTGGCGATCGAGGTGTCGAAGATCGCCTCCTGGCCGGGGGGAACGTCGGAGCCTTCGAAAAGCGGTGCCCCCAGGCACGTGCCGTCGGTGTCGTAGGTCCAATTGTGGTACGGGCAGCGGATGCGCCCGCGCGGGCCGACTTCACGCGCGTCCGGGGCGAGCAGCCTGGTGGCGCGGTGGCGGCAGACATTGTGGAAACCGCGCAGTTCGCCCTGCCGGTTACGGGTGACGATGATCGAGCGGCCCGCGACGTCGGCGACGACGCAGGAGCCGGGACGGTCGACGTCGGCGGCGAGCCCCGCGGCGACCCATCCGGTGGTGAAGACTCGTTCCTGTTCGATGGCGAAGAACTCGGCGGAGGTGTAGGCATCGGGAATCAGCGTCGAAGCCAGCTCGACGGGCAGGCGGGTCGCGCGGTAGGTGCTCGCGTCGGTGAAACCGGCGGGGGCGACGGGCCGTGCGGGCAGGGCGGCATACGGGTCGAGCGCTCCGGGCGCGGTGGTCTCGGCGGTCATGGCGGATCTCCTTTCCCGATCGGAATGCTCAGATGTGGAAGCCGCGCGGAAACGAGGGATCGGTGAGCGCGGCGCGGGTGATCGCGAAGCCGTCGATCGGGTGCGCGGGGGTGCGCCCGAGTGCGAGGTCGGCGAGTACGCATCCGATGAGGGCGGCGAACTTGTAGGCGTGCCCGGCACCGTTGGCGACGACGATCTGCGGGTGCTCCGGCAGCGTGTCGAGGATGAAGTTCTGGTCGGGCGGGACGGTGTAGAGGCAGGTCCTGGAGTACAGCTCGGGCCCGCCGAAGCGGGGGACGTGCCTTGCCACGAAGTCGGCATAACGTTGGCGCCGCACCGGGTCGGGCTCGAACGAACGGTCATCAGCGGTGGTTTCCTCCCCGCCCATGTGCTGGCCGAGTTTGGTGGCGACCTCGCCGTAGACGGGGAAGCCGTAGAAGTTGTGGTGCCCGTGCCACATGAACACCGGGAACCTGGCCGGTGCGAACTCCGCGAGATGCGGGGTGGAGTAGTAGGTGACCTGCTCGCGGAGCACGGTCAGCGGCAGGCGCACTCCCGTTTCGGCAAGGGCCTGGTTGGTCCAGGCGTCGGCGGCCACGACGGCCCGGTCGGCGAGAATCACGCCGTCGTCGGTGACCACGGCGACCCCTTCGCCGTCCGGTCGTACCGCGCGGACCGGCGTGTGAGTCCGGATTTCGGCTCCGTGCGCGCGGGCCAGCGCGAGGTGCACGGCGTTCGCGCGAGCGGCGTCGATGATGCCCGAATCCGTTTGGTAGAGCGCCTGCTCGGTGCCGCGGACCCGGAACTGGGGCCACCGGTTCACGAGCTCGTCGGCGTCGAGGAGTTCGTAGCCGACCCCGAAACGGTCGAACATCGCGGTGTAGCCCTCGATATTGCGGCTGCCGGTGGCCTTTTCCCTCCGGGCGTCCCTGTCCTCGATGACCAGGCCCCCGGTGCAGGTGAAAATTCGCTGGCCCGATTCGGTTTCGATCTCGTCCCAGGCTTTGTAGGCCGGTCTGGCGATCGCGGCGTACTCGGGCTGGTGCTGTGCCAGCCTGATGATCCGCGAATGATCCTGGGACGCGCCACGGTGATGGCCGAGCGCGAATTGCTCGATGCCGAGTACTCCGGGGCCGATTTCCGCCGCGAGCCGATACAGCGCCGCGGAACCAAGGCCGCCGAGGCCGACGACGACCGTGCGGTAGCGGGACATGCTTCCTCCTGCGGAATCCGAGCTGGATCAGTGCTGAGGTCCCACCCGCTGGCGCCGGAACGTGGTGGTTTTCCCAGTGTCAGTCCGGGTGAATGTCCACGTCTATCGAAGATTTGAACTAACGATCTTGTACGTTCGATACATGATTGATCGGCGTCTGCGCGTCCTTCGCGCGATCGACCGGCACCACACCGTGACCGCGGCCGCGGAGGTGTGCCGCATGACCCCGTCCGCGGCTTCACACCAAATCCAGGCACTGTCAAGGGAACTCGGCGTGGCACTGCTGGAACCCGCCGGACGTGGGGTGCGGCTCACCGCGGCCGCACGGACCCTGCTCGCCCACGGCGAGGTGCTCGCGGCCCAGTGGGAACGCGCACGCGCGGACCTCGCCGCGCACCGCACCGGCGGAGTAGGCGGCACACTGCGGTTCTGCGGCTTTTCCACCGCGGCGGCCGCCGTCGTTCCGCGGGCCATGGAGCAGCTGCGCCGCGAGCACCCCGCGCTGCGACTGCACTTGCGCGAGTCGGAACCGGCCCGCTCCTTCGACCTGCTTGCCGCCGACGACACGGACATCGTCGTGGTCGTCGCGACAGCCGACATCCCGCCGGCCTCCGACGAGACCTTCGAGCAGTATTTCCTTTACGAGGAACCACTGGACATGCTCGTCGGCCCCGAACATCCGGTGGTCGGCCGCACGGACGTCGCGCTGAGCGAACTCGCCGCCGATCCCTGGATCGGCAGCAATCCCGGACGCGCCTACCACCAACTGGTCACGCTGGCCTGCACCAGTGCCGGTTTCGCGCCTGACGTCGCCCACTACGCCGACGAGTGGGACACCGGAGCCGCGCTCGTCGCTCGCGGTTTCGGGGTCGCTCTCATTCCCCGGCTGGCCGAGGTCCCGGCCCAGCACGACACCCGTCGTGTGCCGGTCGGTGCCCCGCCGATCCCGATCCGCAGGGCCATCGCCGCTGTCCGGGCGGGGTCCGGGGAACAGCCCGCCATCGCGGCGGGAATCGCCGCGCTGCAACGGGTGTGTGCCGCCCTTGCGGCGACGCTTCGCGCATAACGCTGCTGTTCCCCCGGCTACGGCGGGGCCGCGCGGCGAGCCGCGCGGGATTCGGCTTTGGCCAGCGCTTGCCTGATTCGTTCCTGTTCGCCGCTTCCCGTGGTCGGTAGGCGGAGCAGGGGCAGATCGTGCACGCGCAGGATCTCGTCCTTGAGCGCGTCCCGTTTCAGTTGGATGGGCTTGTTCTCGTGAAATTCGAACCCGTCGACTTCGATGGCCAGCAATGGCTGGTTTGTCACCCGGTTGTACACGACGAAGTCGATGGAAGCGCGCCTTCGCGCGAAGGCGACTTGGTCCGGGGTTAGCCGGTCGAGACTGGGCAGGAGGTTCTTCAGGATTACCTGAGGGATGGCGACCAGATGCGCATACGACGGTTCGGCGAAGATGTCGTTCAGCACCGTCCAGATGATGTTCTCCGAAGGGTATTTGAACTTCTTGCCGATTCGTGCGGCCAGGGGCCTCAGTCGCTGCGAATACGCGGTGTACAACAAATCGAAGACGGAGACCACTTCGCTGTCGACGACCTCTTCATCCGGGTTGTGGTAACGGATGTAGCCGACCAGATCCTGAATGTGCCTGCTTGTGGGCATCAGATCGTTGTTGGTGACGAGGATGAACCGCCGGATCGCCCTCGACACCGCGACATTGATCATCTGTGGATCGTCGACGAACGGCAGCCCCGTGTGGCCGAGCCAGGTCTCGTCCAAAACGGTGGTCAGGATGACCACCTGCTTTTGTCTTCCCTGGAATCGATGGATCGTGTCGGCTTCGAGTTGGTCGAGCAGATCCCTGGTCTTGTCGGCTTGGAGGCGGTACGGCGTGGTGACGCCGATGTCGGCGTCGGCGATGCCCTGGCAGTAGCCCGAAATCACCTCCTGGGCGATGACGTCCACCTCGCGCTGGTTGGAGCGGCCGCCCGTGTGGTGCCTGCGCATGTGGTTGCCCTCTACCGTGCGCACCACGATCATCGGCCGCTCGGCGCCGCCGCTGGTGTAGGGAATCAGTGCACCGTCATAGAACTTCTTGTTGCAGAAACCGATGATGACCGGATCGCACCGGTAATGCTCGCGCAGCAGAGTGCTGGGGAGATCGGGGCCGTGCAGCTCCGACAGTGAGGAGAGGAGATTGTGCTTTCGGCAGTCGAAGGCCGGCATCGGCGGCGTGAGATCGGCTGCGGCATCGATGGCGATGGGCGAGAGCTGCTTCTGGTCGCCGACCACGACGACATTGCGAGCGCATGACATCGCCAGCCCGGCCAGCAGCAAATTCACCTGCGAAGCCTCGTCGATGATGAGGTAGTCGAGCAGGTAGCCTTCCGGCATGCTGGCCAGTAGTGAATGGCAGGTGCTCAGCAGAGCTGGGTAGTCCTCGATGAATGTCTCGAACGTGCGTCCGTTTCGGTAGGAGTTCGCCGCGTAGGTGTTCCGGCCCAGCTTCCGGTATCGATGGGCGAGTTCGGCGTGCAGGGATTGGATGGAAAGCCGCCGGTGTTCCTCGGCGATCCGGTCGAAGTCGGCGCGCTCCAGCCTGCTGTCGATCTGCTCGATCTCCCGTTCCAGCTCCGCGATGCGCTTGGTGTAGTACGCCAGTTGCAGCCGGAGCACGACGCCGGTGTCGGCGGGATCGAGTGTTCGCCGGGACCCGTATCTGAAGTAGTTTCCGATCCGGCGCAGGAACCCGGGCTTCGCGCCTGCCAATTCGACCTGGGTCTCGGCCAGGTAGTCGATGATGCGGCCCGCTGACTTCCTCAGCAGGGGAAGCCTTTCCAGATCGGGCAGTCGCTCCTGCTGGAGGTGATCTTCGAAATGGCGCAGTTCCAGGCGATGGGCCTCCAGCTCGTGGCGCCGGTCGGCGCGGACGCGGTCGTCCTCCTGCATACCGCGCAGGCGCCGGTCCAGTTCCGCCAGCGGCTTCGGGGCCGGGGGCTGTGGGGCAGCTGCTACGAACCGGGTGACCGCCGGGTTGCGAGTCGCCTGCTCGGCGAAGAATGCCTCGCGCTTCTGTTTGCGCCCGAGATTGCCGAGGATGTGCCCGAACCCGAGGTCGTCCAGCTTCTCGCGCACGTTGTCGATGGCGGCGTTGCCGGAGGAGACGATGCCGACGGTCTCATGTCGCACGGTGGTGATGTTGGCGATCAGGTTGAGGATGGTTTCGGTCTTGCCGGTGCCCGGTGGTCCCTCGATGACCGAGATCGACCGGGTCAGGGCGTTCGCGACGGCGTCGCGCTGGCTGAGGTTGCAGCGAAACGGAAAGATCGGCGCAATGTCCAGCGGCCGGGATTCGATCGGCGTTCCGGCCACATATGCATTGAGGACGCTGTCCGGATGGACGAAGGCGAGGCGGTCGTAACCCGGTCGAATTGGATCGTCCGCGCGGAGGCGGGAGACGATCGTGCGCCAATAACGCAATACATCGTTCACGATCGGTATTGCGGTGGCCGAGGTGATGACACGTACCTGTGCGGCAGGGTAGGTCCGGTACGCTTCGCCGCCCCGGGTTCGATAGAAAACCCGGCACCACGAGCCGTCGGGGCTGGTGAAGGTGGCCGTCTCGGTCGCGCTCTCCCAAATGGTGCCTGCGACTTCGATCCGATCGTCGCTTGTCAGGATCCGTCGTACCGGGCCACGCAGAATCCGCACCCGGTCCGAACCATAGGGAAAAACCTTGTTCCGGTTGGCGAAGACGATTCCGATTCGGCGACTTTCCGGCTGGAGCTCGTACCGCGCTATGTTCCGGGTTTCGTCCTCGAACACCCCTGTCTCGCGATTACGAATCAGCACCGTCTCGCCACGCGGATCGATCACGTCGCCATGTTTCCACAAAGCGCGCTGGCGATGGTGCGGCGGATGTGTTCGACGAGTACGCCGAAGATCGTTACGTGTTCTGGCGATCGTCCAATCGGCGCCCGACTTGGCGCGCTGGGAGATTCGGACTCGTCACAGCGGACGGTGCCATGGCAAGTGTGGCGGGCTGTCATCGGTCGCGGCCGCTCGAACGCGCTCGCTGCCGTCTGGTCAGCGCGGCCGGTTTGGCGGGGAACAGCGTCGCGACGGCCCGCAAGATCGCCGGGCGCTCCCGTGGCTCGCTGCCTCTCAGCGCGATCCACACGATACCGAGCAAGATCAAGCCCCAGACGACGCTGACCACAGCGCCCACAAGAATCAGCCCCACCATCACATGATACTAAATCGTTATATTAACGATGCATAGATTTGCTTGTCATTAGCCGGTGTGCGGTGTGGTGAGCTGGCCGGACTGTTTCGCAAGTGGCTCCGGGTCAGTTCTGGCCGATCTCACGCCAGAACTGACAGCGGTGCTCGCGGGCGAAGTCGATCCGCCGGGGCCCGTGTCTAGGGATAGAACCGGTTGACGGGAGTCGTGGAACCTCGGCCACCACGGCATACCGGGGTCGCTGGGCTGGCCGCTGCGCACGAAGGCCGACCAGTAACGCACCATCCGGTCCGAAAGCCGTCGCTGCTCAGCAGCCAATGCGCCGGTGCCGTAGGCGCCGTCGAACAGGTACTGCAGTTCGCCGCCGTGGAAGGCAGCGCCGTTCACCGGTGAGTGGCGCGGCGTACGGGATCCTTGTGAACGACCGGTGGTCATCGGCGATGATGCCCCGGACAGAGCCGGTGGCGGTCGACACGACGCCAGGCAGGGGCGTGGACGGGTGTGGCGGCCGGAAGACCGGCGAGGGCGAGCCCCACGATCAGCCGACGGCAGGTGAACAGGTGTCTTCGCATGGGTTAACGGTCGTGGGCTCGCGTTCGCCCCGGAATCCGGCTGACCCTCCGGCCGGGATGGTGGCTGCCCTACCGCGATTCGGGACCGTTCGCCGATCGCGGCTCGGCCGAAGAGGTTTCCGCAGGTCAGTGCAACCGGCCAGCGATGGCCGCCGGTTGACCTTCCCCGTGGGCCGGCTCGTGGCGAGTGTGGACCGGACAGCAGCGGCGGGTTCGGCCGCACCTCGATCTTCGCGGAGAGACGTACTTCCATGACCGGTTCCGAAGTCCATTACGAGTCCATTGATCAAGCCGCGCGGCAGCTGGATATGGGGGAGCGGCGGTCGGTGTTCCGCCCGATCTCGCGTTCGGCGGGGCGCCGGGCCGCCGGCCTGATTCCCGCTTTCGTGCTGTTCGCTTTCGTCCTCGTGCTCTTCGGCAGTGCGGGGCTGCTGACGAGCTTCATCGGCATCGTCGTCGTGGGTGTGTTCGTGCTCATGATCGGCGCCGCGCTGGCCGGTATGAGGATCACGGCCAGGGAGGCGAAGGGCGACCAGGAGTTGCACGTCTTCGACGAGGGCGTGGTCATTCGCGGTCCGAAGGGCCGCGTGCTGCCCTACCGCTGGGACGAGACTCAGCTGATCCGGCGTGGCGTCAAGCCCGCCGGTGCTTCCGACAGCGTCGCCCGGTGGTCCTACGGCCTGGTGCACCCGGTGACGCCGCCGGTCATCCTTGGTCAGACCGTGGTCACCGCCAAGGTGATCGCCAACTCCGAGGGCGCTGACCTCGGCAATCTGATGCGGGTGGCCGAGTTCGAGCGGCTGGACGTGTGGGGCCGCGAGTTCGAGGACGGCATCCTGCGGGCGCACCTTCCGTGGGCGCTCGGGGAGCTTGCCGAGGGGCGTGCGGTCGAGTTCGGTCCCGCGACCGCGCTGCCGCAGGGGCTGACTTTCGGCGGTGGCAAGCTGATGGCCTGGGACGACATCTCCGCGCTCCGTATCGAGAACGGGTTCCTGCGCGTCAAGGTGCGGGGCAAGTTCTTCACCTCGTCGGTGCAGGCCAGCGACGTGCCCAACTTCGTCGTCCTCGCGGCGGTGGTCGACCGGCTCAGCGCCACGCGACTGCGGTGAGCGGGTGAACAGTCCAGTGTGGACGAGGATGTGGGCGGCCCCGGTTGCGATTGCATGGTCCCGCCGTCATCGGGCTTGCCAGGGGCGGTGTTGTGGCCGTGGCAGCACCAGCGGTGTTCCGGTGAGCGGATCGGCCATGACGAGGGCGTCGACGGCGAAGACCGAAGCTACGAGGTCTTCGGTGAGGACGTCGCCGGGAGTGCCCTCGGCGACGATGCGGCCGTCCAGCATCGCGATCAGGTGATGCGCGTAGCGCGCGGCGAGTTCCAGGTCGTGCAAAACCATCACGATGGTCCTGCCGTGCTCGTTGTTGATGGTTCGCAGGAGTTCCAGCACGTCGAGCTGGTGGGCGAGATCGAGGAAGGTCGTGGGCTCGTCGAGCAGCATCGTGTTCGGGTCCTGCGCCAGCACGAGCGCGATCCAGGCGCGTTGCCGTTGCCCGCCGGAGAGTTCGGAGACCGGGCGTTCGGCGAGCTCGGCCAGCCCGGTGGCTTCCAGCGCGGCGGCGACCGCGGTCTCGTCGTCGGCCGACCACTGCCGGAACCAGCGTTGGTGCGGGTGGCGCCCGCGTCCGACGAGGTCGGCGACGGTGATCCCGTCCGGTGCGGCGGGTTGCTGTGGCAGCACACCGAGCCTGCGGGCGAGCTCCACGGCGGGCAGCGCGGTGAGTTCGTCCCCGTCGAGCGACACTCGCCCCGGTCGCGGGCGGAGCAGGCCGGCGAGCCCGCGCAGCAGCGTGGATTTCCCGCATCCGTTCGGTCCGACGATCACGGTCGTCCGGCCGCTCGGGATCGTGACGGATTCGCCGTCGACGACCATCCGGGCCGCGCCGTAGCCGAGGTGAAGGTTGTGGCCTGTGAGGGTCATCCACTCGTTCCGATCCGGTTGGCTCGTATCAAAAGTCCGATGAGCACGGGCGCCCCGACGAGCGCGGTCAGCACGCCGACCGGCAGCTCGCGAGGGGCGAACGCGGTGCGGGCGACGAGGTCGGCGGTCACGACCAGCAACGCCCCGGTGCCTGCGGCCGTCAGCAGGCTGGGAGTGCGTTCGGCCAGGATTCGTCGCACGATCTGTGGTGCGACCAGCGCGACGAATCCGACGGGGCCGGCCGACGCGGTCGCCAGTGCCGACAGTCCGACCGCGGCGGCGAGTATCGCCGCGCGGTGGCGGCCGATTCGGGGTGAGAGGACATGGGCCAGGTCGTCGCCGAGTTCCAGTACCCGCAGCTGTCGAGTCGAGGCGAGAACGATCGGCAGCAGCAGGCCGAGCCCGGCGGCCACGGGCACGACGTCAGGCCAGGACCGGCCGGACAGACTTCCGACCATCCACTCCGCGGCGGAGTAGGCGGCGTTGATGTCGGCCCGGCTGAGGAGAAAAGTCGCGGCCGACCCGAACATCGCGGCGACGCCGATTCCGACGAGTACCAGTCGATAGCCGGAGAACCCGCGACGCCAGGCGATGGTGTACACCCCTGCGGCCGCTACGGTCGCTCCGGCGAGCGCGCCCGCGGTGACCCATGCCGAGGCCGCGCCGACCACGACGATCATCACCACCGCGCCGGCGGAGGCTCCGGCGTTGATGCCGATGACATCGGGGCTCACCAACGGGTTGCGGGCGAGCCGTTGCAGTACCGCCCCGGCGGCACCGAACGCGGCACCCACCAACACCCCGCTGAGCGCTCGGGGTAGCCGCTCGTTCACCACGATCTCGTAGGTGATCACGCTTCCGTTGCCCGCGAGGGTGTCGAACACCGTGCGCAACGGCAGTGGGTACTGCCCGATCGTGATCGCCGCGAAGCCCAGTGCCGCGGCGGCCAGCCATACTACCGCGCCCAGGACCAGCCCGCGCACGTCCAGCCGGGCCGACAGCGGTCCGTGGCGCAGAACGAGCCGCCGCTTCATAGCTCGGCGACCTTCCGCGTGCGGACCAGGTACAGGAACGCGGGGCCGCCGAGTACGGCGGCGGTGACTCCGATCTGGACCTCCTCGGGGGCGATCACCACTCGGCCGGCGACGTCTGCCAACAGCACCAGAGCGGCTGACAGCAGTGCTGACAGCGGCAGTACCCAGCGGTGTGCGGTACCGGCGAGCGCGCGTGCCGCATGGGGTGCCACCAGCCCGACGAAGGCCACGGGCCCTGCTATCGCGGTGGCTGTTCCGGCGAGTACGACCACGGCGACCAGCCCGCCGCCGCGGGTCACTCCGGGCCGGACCCCGAGACCGCGGGCGGTGTCCTCGCCGAGCGCGACCGCGTCGAGCCGCCGCACCAGCAGGACGGCGATGAGCATCCCCGCCACCGCGAACGGCACTGCCTGCCCGACGGTGATCAGGTCGGCGCGGGCCAACGACCCGATGATCCAGTACCGGTACCGGGCGAACAGGTCCCGGTCGAGCAGGATGAAGGCCGAGGTCATCGCGGTGAGCAGCGCGGAGACGGCGGCTCCGGCGAGCGCGAGTTTCACCGGCGTCGCCCCGTCCCGTCCGGAGCCGCCGATCGCGTACACCGCAAGCGCGGCGAGCGCGCCGCCCAGAAAACCGAACCACACGTAGCCGGTCAGCGCCCCGAGTCCCGGCATAGCGAACACCGCGATCATCGCCGCCGCCGCACCCGCGTTGACCCCGAGTGTGTCCGGTCCGGCCAGCGGGTTGCGGGTGATGCCCTGTGCCACGGCACCGGACAGTCCGAGGCACACTCCCGCCACCAGGCCGGCGACGGTGCGGGGCAGCCGGACATGTCGGACCACGATGTCGGAACGGTCGCCCGAGAAGCGCAGCAGCCCGTCCGACAGTTCCGCCCACGACAACGGCCGGGCGCCGACCTTCATCGACAGCACCACCGCGAGCACGACCAACGCGGCAGCACCCGGGATGGCCCACGGTGCCGTGGCGCGGGACCGTAGCGCGAAACGGTTACCCCTCACTCCGGATGGACCAGATCCGCCACTCGTGCCGCGGCCCGTGGCGCGCGGACACCGGCCGCACGGTCGGCGAAGAGGAACGGATACACCTGATTCCGTCGCACGGCGGTGCTGGCGGACAAAGCCGGATCGGACATGATCTGCCGGACGTCCGGCTCACCGTCGGCGACGGTGAAGGAGGCGTCGCAACAAGTCGAGGTGAGAATGACATCCGGGTCGCGGGTGATCAGCTCCTCTTTGGAGACCGCGACGTGCCGTTTGCCGGTGAGGTCGCCGAAGGCGTTCTCGGCACCGGCCATTTCCAGCACCCTGCTGCCGAAGTCGATGCCTGAGGCGACCCGGTAGCTGCCGTCGTCGTCGTTGAGCAGGATCGCCACCTTCGGTTTCGGCTTTCCCGCCACCCGCTGCTGTACCGCCGCGACTTGCGCGCGCAGCTCGGACACCAGCTCGTCGGCCCGTTCCCGTGCACCCAGCAGTCGTCCGAGTGAGTTCAGGTCTCGATAGACCGTGTCCATCGAGACCTGGGCCGGATCGATTGCCTCGTCGGAGAGCCCGTCCTCCGACGGACACAACGGCGCGTTGATCCACGTCCGCACGCCGAGCTCAGCCAGCTCGGCCCGAGTACCGATCGCCTCGTTACCGGAGGTGGCGAACACGTTGTTGTACCCGGCCAGCACGAAATCGGGATTGGCCGCCAGCAACGCCTCCCGCTGCGGAAGATCAGGAACGTAGGGGACCCGCGCTTGCGCCTGGCCATACGGCTCGACGACCTGTGCGTCGAGGAAGGCGGTTCCGACAAGCCGATCGCTCAGGCCCAGCGCGTGGATCGTTTCCACCGCCGGTTGATACAGCGCATAGATCCGCTCCGGCGGTTCGGCGACGGTGACCTCGATGCCACAGTTGGTCTCCGTCACCGATCCCTCTCCGGAAGCCGCGGGATTCGCCGCGGGCGGGCCACCGCAGCCGGACAACCCCACAGCCACCACCGACAGCAGCACCATGCCCAGCCTTCTCCTCGTAACGGATCGGACAGACATCGGAACTCCCATCGATCGGCGGCAAGACGAACAAGACTGACGCATCTGTTCTTATGCCACGAACCTTGTTGCGTGCCAATGACTCGACTGACGAAGTTCGCAAGATCACGTGCTGAGGTCAGCGTTGTTCGCCGGTCAGACCACAGCATTGGAAGTGAGGTGAACACGTAGACCACGCGACGACCATCGTCCGTAAACCGGCCGCACGGCGGAACGTGTCGTCCTTTGCGATGGAGTCCGATATGGACGGACGATATCGAGTCGCGGCGATCGAAAACCGATTCTTCCGTGCTTTCGCTATTCATCGGATGGTCCGCTGCTGCGGCCCCAGCGCAAATTTCCGGAAACGACTCGCGCACCTGGCCCACCGAGGCCCGGAGAAGATCAGGTCAGTGTTCTTTCCTGGGTGGCGGCAGGAACTGACGGACGATGGCGGCGACGGTGGCGGGCTGCGCCGTGACCATACCGTGGGTGCCGTCGACCTTCGTAATGGTGAGGTTCGGATTCGCCGCGGCCAGCAGATCGCGTTCGACGCCCGTTCCTTGTCGCGAGCAGTACCAAAGTCGTCCGCCGCGATGGCCGTCAATGCTGATCGCGGTGGGGCACTCCGGGTGCCGCGCCGCCCAGCGGCCCGCGATCATGCCGCCGAAGGACATGCCGAGCACCGCTGGGTTGTCCAGGTCGAGCGCTTCGAGATCAGCCAGAGCGATGGCCCACGGCCAGGGCAGTTCCGCGCCCAGGTCGGCGGCGAGTACACGGTGGGTGTCGGTGAGACAGGCAGCGAACTCGCGCCAGTCCTCGGCGCTGCCGCCCAGGCCGTGCAGCAGAAGCAGTTGCGGTCCCGAGCCGCCGAAGTCGATCATTGCGGGCTCCTTCGCGGGATCGGCACGGGGGGCCTCCTTGACGACAACTGTCAAGTACTTGACGGTCGATGCCAAGCGTCGTCGTCGTGCGGTCTGGTGAGCCGTCGCCCGTGCCGAAACCGTCCACCCGTCAGTTGCGCGATCGGCAACGACTTCGTGCGGTTCGACCGCGCAGGTGCGGGAAAACCTCAGCCCTTCCAGTTCGCCGCCTCCTGCTTGACCGCATCGACGTCGAAGTCGTTGTAGCGGTCGGCGAGGCTGTAGTCGACCAGACCGGTCGCGTCGAGGTCCACGGCCTCGTCCACCATGTCGTAGCGGGCGAGTTCGTCGACCGTGTCCTGCATGGCGGGCATGTCCTGCACGCCGTACTTACCGGAGGGGCCGGGCCCGCCCGTGACGTCGAGCCGCATGCCGAGGATCTTCACGGCCTGCTCCCGTGCCACGTTCTCGTCAGTCGCGGCAGGCTTGGACTGCGGGAACTCCGCCCAGTGCATGTCGATCGCCGACTGGGGGCTCTCCTGGGCGAACACCATCGCCTTGAAGAACGCCCGCACCATGCCGACCACGCGCTCCGGCTCGTTCTCGATGCTCTCCTTGCGTACCACGAGTGCCGAGGTGCCGGTGAGGTCGTTGAGCGGTGTCTCCAGTTCGCGCAGCGGGGTGCCGAGCAGGTCGCCGATCACGACGTTGGGTCCGTCGTAGCCCGCGTATGCCTCGATCTCCTTGCCGCGCAACGCCTCCGCGGCCTGCGCGCCGTAGCCGACCGGCAGGTACTGGGCGTCGGCCTCGGGATCGAGACCGGCCCGCGCGAGCACGCCCTTCGCGTAGAGGTTGCTGATCGACGTGAGAGTGCTCGCGCCGATCGTCTTCCCCTTCAGATCCTCCACCGTCCTAATGGGACTGTCCTGTGGGACGGCGACCCGGAAGATGTTGCCGTTGGTGAAGCCCACCACCGCGAGTCCGTCGTCCTTGCCCGCGGCGGACACCACGGCGTTCATCGACGCGTACGTCATGAACGACTGCTCGGTGGCCACCGACTGCACGGCCGAGAGCGCCGTGTCGACGGGCTGGATGGTGACGTCGAGATTTTCGTCGGCGAAGTAGCCCGCCCGCAGCGGCACCGACGTGTAGGACGCGGTGGTGGCGGTGAGGGACTTGTCGGCGACGGCGAAGATCAGGTTGTCGCCGCCCTGCGCGCCGGTGGTACCGCAGGCGGCGAGTGTGGTGGCGGTCAGCGCCGCCGTGGCAAGGCCGAGTAGCCGCCTGCGCGGGATGTTGCCGGTCATCGGGTTCTCCATAAGGACAGGGACGGGGAAGGTCAGCGGTTGCGGCGCACGAGGCGCTCGGTCAGGGTGAGGACGCCGTACATCGTCAGGCCGAAGACGGACAGCACGATCAGCGCCGCGTAGGTGGCGGCCACCTCGCCGGTGGTGGTGAACTGCTGGATGGCGTAGCCGATACCGGCACGCGAGGCGACGAACTCCCCGACGATGGCACCGATCAACGCCAGCACGGCCGCGCTGTTGAGTGCGGGGAAGATGAACGCGAGCGCGTTGGGAATGCGCAGGTGGCGCAGTTCCTGCCACTTGCTCGCCCGCAGTGACCGGAAGAGGTTCACCTCATCGTCGCTGACTTCGGTGAGGCCCGCGATCGTGTTGGTGAGTACCGGGAAGAACGCCAGCAGCGCGGCCAGCACCACCTTCGGTGCGAGGTCGTAGCCGAAGATCGCGACGATCAACGGGGCGATGGCGACCTTCGGGAACGTTTGCGAGACGAGAATGTAGGGATAAACGGCATTGCGCAGGATCGGCGAGAACGCGAACGCCGAGCCCACCACGAGCGCGGCGACCACGGCCAGCGCGAAGCCGAAGATGGTTTCCTGCACGGTCGCCGACAGGTGTGGCCACAGGGTGCCGTCGGAGATCATCTGACCGAGCGCCGCCAGCACCTCACCTGGCGGGGCGAGCAGCAGCGGCGACACAGCGCCGGACGTGGCGAGCACATGCCACGTGGTGATGATGGCGACGAAGATCAGCACGGCGAGCACCGCCGACTTCACCCCGGCGCCGCCGCGAGGGCGGGTCGGCTTGGCCGTCTCGTCCGTGACGGGGGAGGCGAGCTGGGTGGCCATCAGCGCGCACCTCCCCGCTCGACGACGCGCGCGTCATCGAGCACCTCGCGCGCGTGCCGGATCGCCTCGTAGAACTCGGGGCTGTTGCGCAGCGCCCGCTCGCGCGGGCGCGGCAGCTCCACCGGGATGTTCGCGTGGATACGGCCGGGCCGGGCGCTCATCACCACGACGCGGTCCGACAGGAACACCGCCTCGGAGATGCTGTGGGTGACGAACACGACGGTCTTCGGCTCGTGCTGCCACACCCGCAGCAGCTCGTCGTTGAGGTCTTCGCGGGTGAACTCGTCGAGCGCGCCGAACGGCTCGTCCATCAACAGCAGCGACGGTTGCGTGATGAGCGAGCGCGCGATCGCCACGCGCTGCTCCATGCCGCCGGAGAGCTCCTTCGGGTGGTGCTTTTCGAACCCGGCGAGCCCCATCAGTCCCAGTAGTTCGACCGCTCGCGCCTCGCCCTCGGCGTCGCGGGTGCCGTCGATGTCGAGCGGCAGGCAGATGTTGTCGAGCACGCTGCGCCAGCGCAGTAGCGTGGGCTTCTGAAACGCGACCCCGGTCTGCGGCAGCGGTTCGGTGACCGTATCGCCGTCGATGGCGACGGTGCCCGTGGACGGATTGAGCAGTCCCGCGATCATCTTCAGCAGCGTGGACTTGCCGCAGCCGCTGGGCCCGATCAGCGAGACGAACTGGCCTGCCTCGATCTCCAGGTCCACTTCGGACAGCGCATGGACGAGCTTGCCCTTGCCCTCGAACGTTTTGGACACGGCTCGGGCCGTGATGGCGGAGGGCGCGGCGGTGGTGCGCGCGGGTCCGTCCGCCAATGTATGGGTGGCCATTGGCTCACTCCTCTCGGCTGGGCTTGTCGTTGCCGCTTTCGGGCAGCACGTCGGCGTAGAAGCGCATCCAGTTGCCGCCCATCACGGCGGCGACCGACGGCTCGTCGAACCCGTGGCGTCGCAGTGCCTCCTCCTTGGCGGGGAACGCGCGGGTGTCGGGGAACCACGGCAGCGGAGGCTGCTTGCCAGGGTTGGTCGCGGAGCCCGCGCCGTACTGCGGCTGCGCGCTCCACCGGCCCTGCCGCATCCACTGCAAGTGCTCGAACGTCACCTTGCGGCCGAGGTCGGTACCGATGCCGACGTGCTCGATCCCGATGAGGTCCACGGTCCGCGCGACCATCTCGGCCCACGTGTCGATGCTCTCGGCGTAGGGCCCGGAGATGTTGCGGTAGCCGGAGACGCCGAGCACGCCGCCACGTGCGGCGAGTCCTTTGAGGACCTCATCGGACTTGTTGCGGCGGTGGGGAACGAGCGATGCGGCGTTCGCGTGGGTGACGGCAACGGGCTTGGCCGAGTGCTCGATCGCCTCGATGCTCGTGCGTTCTCCTACGTGGGAGAGGTCGATGGCCATGCCCACGCGGTTCATCTCGGCCACCGCCTCCCTGCCGAAGCGGGTGAGGCCGCTGTCGGGGTCCTCGTAACAGCTGGCGCCGATGTCGTTCTGGATGTTGTAGGTCAGCTGCGCGACACGCACGCCGAGGTCGGCGAACAGCTCCACGAACCGGATCCGGCCCGCCAGGAAGGCGCTGTTCTGGAAGCCGAGCAGGATCGCTGTCCTGCCGCCGGCGGCGATCTTCTCGATGTCGGCGGCGGTGCGCGCGATGCCGATCAGGTCGGCGTTGTCGCGCTCCAGCTGCCGCCAGGCCGCGAGCGAGTCCATCGACTCCAGCGCGTCGCCCCAGTATCCGCATGTCACTGTCACGCAGGTGAGCCCACCCTCGCGCAGTTCGGTGAAGACCTCGCGGTCGAACTCGCTGCATTCGAGTCCGTCGACGTAGTGCACTTCGTTCTCTCCTCGCTCAGGACGCGGCTTCGGCCACGTAGTCCGGGTCGGTCTCGGTGAGGCTCGCCTCGCCGGTGAGCAGGGCCGCGCCGGCGTGGTTGCGAGACAGCGGGGTGTCCTCGGTCAGCGCCTCGTTGGAACGGTGGTAGAGGCGCCACCACAGCGCGGACGGCACGGCGAGCCCGTGCAGTGCGGCCTGCAACAGGTGCTCGCCGCCCGCCATGGCGGGCCGCGATCCGGCCGGTATCGCCGTGGTGGCGCGGGAGGTCTCCAGCACGGGGGTGCCTTCCGTGCCGCTCACCCGCACGTGCGCACCGAGCCGCGCGCCGAGCGGACCGGCCGCACGCAGCAGCGCGGTGTCGGTCAGGCCGGTCACGGTCACCGCCGCGGTGCCGTGCTCGGCGAGCGTCGCGACCGCGAGGTCGAGCAGTGCGGGCAGGGCGAACGGTGCCGGGGCTCCCGGTGCCGCAACGGTGATCCGGGGTCCGTCCTCTCCGGTGATCTCCGGGTTCACCCAGCCGCCCGGCGCGCGCCCGTCAAGGAAGGCCAGCCCCTCCAGCCCCAGGGCCTCGGCCGCGACGACGGCTTCCCGCACGGCGGTCCAGGCGCCCTTGGGGACGCCGAGCAGCATCACGATGCGTTCGGTGACCAGGCGGGTCTCGCGCAGGCTCACCCGCAGGGTCTCGGCGCTCATCGCGCACCGCCCTTGCCGGAGAGCACCGCGTTGATCTCCTCGGCCCGCCGCAGCAAGGCCGTCGTGGCCTTCTCGACGTCGAGCCTGCTGGTGGGACCGGCGAGGCTCAGGGCGCCGACACAGGAGCCGTGCACGTCGAACACGGGTGCGGCGATGCCGGTGACGCCGTCGAGCCAGCGCCCGCTGGATGTGGCGTAACCCGCCTCGCGGATCGCGCCGAGGTCGTCAGCGGCGGGCACCTCGACGTCACGGTTGCGCAGGTCGGTGAGCTGACGCTCGGTGGCCCACGCCATGAGCACCTTCCCGGACGCGCTGCGGCCCAGCGGCATCTGTGCCTCGGCTCGCAGGTCTGCCTGCAGCGTGCGGCCGGGTTCGAGGCGCTGGATGATCGTGGCGGTGTCACGTTCGAGGATCGCGAGCGAGACGGCCTCGCGGATCTCCTCGACGAGCCGTTCCATGGCGGGCAGCACGCGGTCGGCGAGCCCGGCCTGCCGCAGTGCCGACTGCCCGACCCACGCGGCGCGCAGAGTGAGCCGGTATGTGCCGTCGTCGGTTTGCTCCATCCATCCCGCGGCGGTCAGTGTCACCAGTTGCTGATGCACGGCGGCCCGCGACCAGCCCAGCTCGCGGGCCAGTTCGGACACCCGAACCGAACGCTCCGCCTGGGCGACGATCTCCAGCACGCCGAGGCTCTTCAGCGTGGTGGACAGCGGCTGGGTGCGCGGCTTGCTCTCCTCGCTCACGCGCGGTCTCCTTCGTTTCCTCCGGTGCCGGGCTCCGCCGGCCACCACCAGACGTCGTCATTTCCGCCCGCGATGTCCTCGCGGGTGGGCGCGCCCTGGAAGATCAGCCCGCGCAGGGTCCGGTTGAGATAGTCCTTCGTCCGGTCCAACCCGTACAGTGCGCCGTTCATGAGGCGGATCAGCCTGGCGGGCACGAACTCCACGTCAAGAGCGTCCACATAGGGCTGTGCGAAGAGGTTCTCCCGCAATGCCTGGAAGCGTTCGACGGCGGCGAGCTGTTCGGGGTTGTCGAAGAGGAACCGGCCCACCCGGGCACCCGGGTCGTAGTCGTCCAGCCGCGCGCGCAGGGCCCGCGCGAGGCCCGGGACGTCGACGGAGAGGTCGAACCCTCCGGGGACCTCCTCGCGGGGGCCGGACCTGGGCTCCTCCGAGGAGCGCGACTTGTACCAGATGCGCCTGCGGTCGCGCTCGTCCGCGATGGGCAGTTCCAGGGCCCACCGGTACCGCTCGTCGAGCACGGTACGCAGCTGGCCGACGGTCATGCCGGGCTCGCGCACCAACTGCTCGTCCACGAGCAGTTCCTCGGTGAGTCGCACGCACTCCTGCGGCACGAACTCGATCAGTACCGCGTCGAGCGTCTCCTCGGTCTCGGCGGTGACGGTGCCGGCGACTTTTCTGCGCAACTGCTCGAATGCGGGCACTTCGGGCCCCGCGAACTGTTCCCCGTCGCGGAGCCGTTGGGCGAGGCCCCTGACCTCGCTCAGTTCCGCGGCGACCTGGTCACTGGCGGGAAAGACGTTGTAGGTCATGGGATCCTGGCGCCGGTAGGTGATCGCACGCGCCAGCAGACCGAGCAGGGTGTCGTAGCGGGAGTCTCCCGGGGGCGGGTCCAGCTTGCGGGCGGCCAGCAGTGCCCGTTCACGCAGGGTGAGCCAGCGGTCGACGAGGCGGGGGTGGTTGGCGACGAAGAGTACGAGCCCGAGCGCGGAACCGTTGCCCAGCCCCAGGTAACGGCGGTACTCCGGCGCGAGCGGCACGGCTCGCGACGAGACGCCCCGCGCGAGGCGCTCACACAGGTCGGCGCTGAACTCGCGCATGAGGTAGGCGGTGAGCATCTGGGCGTGATACGGCACGCGCAGCGGGTGGTGATCGCCGTAGGAGATGAACGTGCGGGTACCAAAGGTGCCGTTCGCGTCGAGTCCGGTGTTGCGCATGAGATAGCCGATATCCCTGAGCACGTCCGGGTCGGGCTGACGACCGTCGGCGAGCGCGTGGACGGTGTGCTCGAATGCCCGGAGGCTTCGGTTGGAGCGGCACCAGACGAGGGTTCCCGGCGCGGCGCGTCCGGCGTAGAGCTTCGGCAGTTCGCGACGGGTCTGCTCGATCCGTGCGGCGTCGGCCTCACCCTCCCAGAGCGCGCCCACCATGTCCCAGCTCTGGCCGATGATGCGTGGCGTGCGGTCGACCATCCTCGGCTCGGAACTGAATGCCGCGAAGGAAAACACGCCACTTCCGGTGTCCACTCGGTACACCGCGACACCGTCACCGGCGTTCGACACGTCCATCGTGGACAGTTCGATGTTCCAGCGTTCCCGTGTCATCTTCTCGATCAGTGACCGGCTCGCGCTGAGCCGGTTCGGCTGCATGGCCGCCAGTCGCCGCGGCCGCATCAACTCCGCGGGATCGCGGAACGCGAGCTCGTCCGCCGTGGCCGCACGGGCGGGTCTGCCAGCAGTACGCATCCACCCAACCTTCACTTCGATGTGTCATGAATATCTTGACAGCGTTCGCTTTTGAATGACACTATGTGCTCGCGGATCCCGGCACAAGACTTTCCCGCGCAGTTGATCCGGTCGTAACCGATTCGCGAATTGCT
This sequence comes from Saccharomonospora sp. NPDC006951, assembly GCA_040635515.1. Lineage (GTDB taxonomy): Bacteria > Actinomycetota > Actinomycetes > Mycobacteriales > Pseudonocardiaceae > Prauserella_A. Next base: position 857,721 of record JBEYHY010000002.1, read on the forward strand.
GAACGAGTCTCTTTTGCCGTGACAACCGGAAGCGACGGTGGCCGCGTTTTCGTGAACGGCGGCCTCGTGGAAGTGTCAGCGGATTTCGGCCGTTCACCAGCCAAGATCACGATCCGGCTGTCGGCGCCGTACTAGGGTGGCCGCATGTCGCTGGTGGGAAGGGACGTCGAGCAAGCCAGGATTCAACGGCTGCTGACGAATGCGCGCGACGAACGCGGCGGCGCCCTGGGCCTGCGGGGCGCGGCGGGCATGGGGAAATCGGTTCTTCTCGACTACGCCGTGTCGCACGCCGAAACTGAGGGCGGCATGCGCGTGGTTCGCGGCGCGGGCGTCGAGTCCGACTCCGAGCTGGCCTACGGCGGCCTGCACCAGCTCCTGTTTCCTCACCTGGACCGGTTGGACTCCCTCCCCGCTCCCCAGGCAAGGGCACTGCGTTGTGCTTTCGGCCTGTCGGAGGGAGACGAAGCCAACCGGTTCCTGATCTCCGCGGGCACCCTGTCGTTGCTCGCCGATCTGGCCGAGGACGCCCCGCTGCTGTGCGTCGTCGATGACCTGCAATGGCTCGACCGGAGTTCGGTGGAGGCGCTGATGTTCGCGGTCCGCCGCTTCGTGGCCGACCCGATCGCGGTGCTGTTCGCGGTGCGCGAGACGTCGGTGCCGTTCGAGATCGCGGGCGTCGAGGTCATCGAGCTGCCGGGGCTCGCGGCGCCCGAGGCGGCCAGATTGCTCGACGACCACGCACCTGAGCTCGTCGAACCGATGCGGACCAGGGTTCTCACGGAGTCCCGCGGAAATCCCCTCGCGATCATCGAGCTTGGGTCGGCGCGACTGGCGGCGCGCGATGCCGACGAGTCGGATCCGGCCGCGCAGGTCCGGCCACTTCCGGTGACCCGCCGCGTGCAGGAGACGTTCCGCCACCAGATCGTGGAGCTTCCCGACCCGACCCAACGCGCGCTTCTGGTGGCGGCAACCGACACCGCGGCGCCCCTCGCGACGATCCTGCACGTGATCGAATCCCTCGGTGGAGCTGCCGGCGACCTGGCGCCCGCCGAACGCGACCGGCTGGTCCGGATCGACAGCCGGATAACGTTCCGCCACCCCCTGGTACGGGCGGCTGCCTACCATGACGCGCCGCTGCACCGGCGGATCGAGGTACATCGCGCGTACGCCGAGGCGCTGCGCGCGGACGCCGACGCCGACCGCCGGGCCTGGCACCTCGCCGCTGCGACCACCACCCCCGACGAGGCGGTGGCGGCCGAACTCGAACGCGTGGCGGATCGGGCCTGGCACCGCGGCGGCGCGATGGCGATGTGTGTTGCCTACGACCGCGCCGGCCGGTTCAGTGCCGACCGGGAGCTGAAGGCCCGGCGTATCGCCAGGGCGAGCCAGGCCGCGTTCGACGCGGGCATGGCCGACCGCGCCGCGAGGCTGGCTGCCGAAGCGCTCGCGCTCACCGCCGACACCGGTGTCCGGGCCGATGCCATCTATACCCGTGGCGCCGTGGAGTACGAACGCACCTCGCCGCGGGCCGACGCGGAGCTGACGCTTGAGGCCGCCGCGCTGGTGCTCGACACCGATCCGGAGCGCGCCGCGCTCACGCTCTACGAGGCCGCGCACGCCGCCCGGCACGGGGCGGCGCACGACCTTTTGCGGCGCGCGGCGGATCTGATGCGCGGGTTCACCCCGCCGGAGCACTGGGCTCCCGTGGTCGCCGCCCTTCTCGGGTGGGCGGAACTGTTCGCCGGACGACCGGAGCTGGCCGTCGGTCCGATGCGCGATCTCGACAGCGCCAGCCGCGGTGACGGGCACGACCTGATGCATCGCATCACCGCCGGGTTCGGCGGGCTCATGATCGCCGACGAGGACAGCGTCATCGCCGGGATCGAGGACATGCTGGCCGTCGTGCGGGCTACCGGGGCGCTGGGGTGGGTTCGGTCGCCACGGCACGCAGCGCCTCGACGTCCCTGCCGGACGGAGAGATCCCTGCCCTGGTGAGCAGATCCACGAACGCCTGCACGCTCGCACTGTCAGCATGGTCGTAGCCGAACAACACGGCGGCTCCGACGAGGCCGACCTGTACCTGAACGGCTACTACACGGCAACGCAACGGCGTGCATTCGACGACACCGAATGGCTGAGGCTCGCTGTCGAGGCCAGGGACCCAGCCGCCCACCCCGTCAATATGTTGCCCGCTCTGCCTCCTCTGCCTGTCGAGTCGGAGGAAAGCCCGAGCCTGCTCGACGCGGGCGACCGGATGGCGTTGCTGACCGGGCAACCACGCGATCTTCCGCTGGTCGCCGAGCTGACCGAACATCTCAATGAGCGGTTCGACGGCGAACTCGATCCACAGGAGACTGAGCGTCGCCTCCGGGAACGCTTCGCCAGGCTGGTGGGGGAGGACGGCGACGGTTGGCAGGTCGGGGCCAGCGAGGTCCGGATCCGGGTTCGGTTGTCGGACCCGGAGTTCGCCGAATCTGCTGCTACCGCCGAAATCGCCTTCGAGGTCAGTGAAAGGGACACCGTCGGCGAATCGTTCGGCGAGACCACGGTGATCACCGAGACCGGTGCTCGCGCCACGGTGGTTCCAACCCGGGACCGGACCATTTCCGGGACCCAGGTCACCGGCGACGCGCCGGGCAGGCCGGACTTCCCGCCGGTCACGGTGCGGGAGCTGACCGAGCGGCACCGCATCGCCCGCCATCTGGTCAGGGCGATCGAAGAAGGCATCCCTGTTGACGCGCACATGCGAGAGCAGCTGCACCAATACCTCGATGAGTTCGAAAACAACAACGCCTTCGCCGATGCCGCGGCCGGAGGGGACGGCCATCTCTTCGTCCTGCACGGCGAAAAGGTCAGCGCCGTCGTCCGGCATGTCATCACCACCCGCGACGACAACGCGAGCCTGGTCGCCAGCGCCGACGGCAAGGTCATCCACCAGTGGGGAGACCCGGGGGATCCGAGGGGAAATCCCGGCGTAGTTCACAAGCTGACGGCGTACACCAGCACCGGTGCCGAGCTCGGAACCACCAGGGTCATGGGCACCATGCTGACCGAAACTGCCGCCGAGGACGCGCACGCCTACGGGCTCGCCGTCCTCGAAGGTGACGTGCCGCCGCAGCTGCGAACAGAGGGGACGGATGAGGATCGGGCCCGGCAGGCTCTGCGGCGCCTGACGAAGAACGGTCAGCACGAACCCAGCGGCGGATTCCTGCGTGAGCTGACCATGCGGCGCGGCGCTCGATCACAGGGCAACGCGATCGCGCCCGTGCGTGAAATGGTCATGCAACTCGCGCAGGAGTTCGGACTCGTCCCTGACGCCAATTTCGTTCCAAACGGGGTCTCGCCCGCGGGCGACGTGGCCATGTCGTACTGGAAGCGGTTTGCACAAAGCCTCGGCCTCGATACGTCGGCCAATCCGTCCGCGCGCCGCCAACGCATCGACAACATGACCGAGCTGAATCACCTGGTCCGCCGAGAAAACCTGCTGGCCGAATATCGCGCGTTCACGCGTAACGGGCTCCGGAAGACCGTGGATGTACCGGGCCGCCGCTTCCTGGCCGATCCGGATTCGGTGCGGGTGAATCTTCGGCTGCGGCAGAACGTCGACGACGCGGAATTCCTTGGCATGACGGGACCGGCCGGTGGCGCAGAAGAGTTCGGGGTCTTCCGGGTTCCCGTCACCGTGGTGGCCGAGTTGCAGGCCAACGGTGTCGTGAAGGCGGAGCGACGCCGATTCGGAAGTGCGCTGGTGTACGCGCCGGTATCCGCGCTCGGTGGACATACTGCCGAGGACAACGTCGTCGCTGCTCAGACTCCGGTGGCCGCCGAGCGCACGGAACCAGTCGAGCTCGCTCCGTCGGTGGGGCACTCCACCGAGGTGCGGAGTCTCCCGGCTTCCGAACAACCGGTTCTTGAGCCGGTGTCCTTGCCGACGCTGCCTCCGCGTCCCGGCTCCGACGTGCGTGGCGTGGCCGACGCTGCCCTTGCCTTCTTCGAGCGCTCCGGGATGGGGTACCGGCCGACTGGTTCTCCGCTGAGCTGGCGTATTCGTTGGCGGGACCACGATGTCGTCGTCGACATCGCCGTCGATCCCTCGGCCGCCGAAGCGCGGATCTTGCCTCCGGAGTTCACCGTCCACACGCGGCAAAAGGATGGGACACCGGAAACCGTAGCCGTTCCGGCGACCCCGGTCCGGGTCGTGCTCCCCGCGTATCCTGACGTTACAGCCGGTCTGGCCCACCTTGTCGGCGCCACGCTCGAAACCGCGACCGCCGCGCTGCCGAGCGCGCTGGACGGCTGGGCCGACAAGATGGTGGCCGACCATTACGACGCTCCGGCGCCACCGGAATCCTCCAACGAGACACCGGCAACGCCATTGCAGGTCGAGGACGCGCGGGAGGTCGCCTTTCCCAAACGCTGGAAGGCAACGGAAGAGGCACTTCGCGAGGCCTCGGCGCTGAGCGAGCGCCTGCTGGTCGGCGCCACGGTGTCGTCGGCGGCTGAACTCGCGGAGCGAACCCACGGACTGGTCACCAGGCTCAACGACCTCGCCGACGGACACGACGCTCCCAGGGGCGACACCAGGTATGCCGCGCGACGTCACTTCGCTGCCGGACTGCGATTGCTGGCAGCCGACCTTTCCGAAGCCAGCCGAACACTGGAGGTCATGGGGACGGTCGGCAGGCGGGCCAACGGCGCCCGCCGTGATCTCGATGCCGTCAAGCTACTGGCGTTCCTCGACGAAGACGTGGAAAGGAGCGCGGGGAGGGCCCACCGCATGCTCTCGGCCGTCGAGGAAAGGGGGGAGCGCCTGCTGGAGCTGGAAGAACCGGACAGGTTGGTGACCGTGGAAGAGGGGGAGCGCACGTCCCTGTTCAACCGGCATCCCAAGCCGCCGTTGCGATTCCGGCCCTCCGAGGCAGACGTGGCACACGTGGACACGGTGCTGAGCTTGCTCGCCGATGTCGAGACGGACCTCGCGAAGCTGAACGAGCTCGGCCATAGTGGCACTCTGGCCGAGAACTTCCCCGCGGCTGTCTTGAACCAGCACACGCCCGACCTCGTGCACAACCAAGAACGGCTCCGGAAGCTGTTGTACGTCATGGGACTCAACGAGACGACCTACGGCAATGAACGGCGCCACAAGTTCTTCCGCAAAATCCAGTCACACGACGACCTTGCAGGCAGGCTCACCGACGACGGCGCCGCGTTGGTCAAGGTCCTCACGACACTGGAGCAACATCCGGTACCAGGGCTCGGCAGGATGGAATGGTTGCTGAAGTACAAGTTCTCGCGCCGAATGCTATTCGGGAAAGACTTCCATTTCGCCGATGCGATCGACGAGGGTTTCACCGGTGATCCGATTCGATCGGTGGCGATCATTCCGACCAGTGAACTATCGATCTATGCCAGGGACTATGAGCTAGCGGACATGGAACTGCCTGAACGCCCGGAGGATTACGACACCTACGCCGTGGTCTGGTGGTCCGGTGACCCGGCAGGACCCGCGGGTGGGCGGATTCCCTACCGCAGGCACGGGTTCACCATCCAGCTTGAGCAAGCCGATCACGTCAGTGCATCGGGCTCGCAGGGCGATCCGTGGGTAGAGGGCAGCCGGATGGTCGTGGTGCCGGGCACCGGCAATACCTCGATGGCCGAGGCCGATGCCGCGCTCACGGCCATGCTACGCGAGGAGATTCGCAAGTACGCGCTGTCTCAATTGCCACCACGACATCAGAGCCGATTCACCCGGAGCATGGTGATGGGACACGTTTCCGGTCATATGGCGGGCTATGCCGTCGGCTTGGCGACGTGGGGAGTGGATTCGAGACTGCTTCTGGCGACGTTGGCGCAGAACTTGTACACGTCGATCGTCAATCCCATTGTCTTGCACAACAAGGAGGATCGGGATCCTGGCGCGGCGGCGGCGGCGATAAGGATGACGGCGAGCTGGCGAGGGGGGTTGGCCGGGCCGGGGTTGAGCAGGCTCCGCGGCGCTGCGCACGAGATCACGGCGAAATGGGGCAAACTCGCCGATCGATACGGAGTCAGTCTTCCCACGCCACCGGAGTTGCCCTCGCCTTTGGCGACACCGGGCGACCGCGAGACGCTGTCCGCACGGGTGCATCAGATGGCGCCGAAATTGGCCGCCGCGCTCGGTGCGGAGGAGGAGACAGTCCGTTCGTTGCCGGAGGATTTGCTGAAACAGGGCAGTTTCGGCGAAATGGTGCGTGGTCTCAGCGACGTGCGCTGGGAAGGCGACAGCAGTACAATCCTGCTTACCTAGGGAACAGGTGAACAGGTGAGCGTTGAGTTCGTCGCTGGCAAAGGGCCTTTCTCAACGCAGCGAATCGTAGGCGGCGATGCCAGCGATAACAGAATCGACCTACGTGTCGTTTACGCGCCATCGGAAAGCCTGGCCAAAGCGGACGATGAGGTGCTTTGGCACACGTTGTCCGGCGAACTGCTCTCTGGCCTGTTCAAAGCGGCCCAGGTTTGGAAGATGGAAACTCGGCGCAAAAGTTTGAGTACCAAACTCATTCCGATGGGGATACAAACGGCGGTAATATTTTCGTTCGGAGCTGCGCTAAATACTCTGAACCTGGCGGCCCAGACGATTGGCGCGAACCTGGTTGGTCAGATCAGTATGGTGCTCGCCCGATATAAAAACAGCAGGGGAACTAAGCTGATCTCTGCGATCTGGGACGATAAGCGAAGGGAAAGACTTGGCGACGAGAGGCTGGATGGTCCGGTGGTGTTACACCGGCACGCCGAACACGCGGTCGGAATGCTGGCTGCGGGTGCTGAGATTCTCAAGCGTATGCGGTCCGAGGTCGAGTCGAGTCTCTTCGGAGCGAACATAGCGTTGTCAAGCGAAAGCTTGTTCGACGATCCCTCGATGTTGCTCGACGCGGCTGCTGAGGATCTTGTGGCACACGCCAAGGCTAGGCGGGATGTAGTCAATGCCGCTATCGAATACGACACCGAGACCGGTGAACGGAATGTTGTGATCCGGACCCGCACGCCGAAACGGGGGAAGAATTCTCGATTGATTCGTCCGGTCACGATCACGATACGACTCAGTCACGACCCGGCGATTCCAGATGACTTCTCTCCGTCCACAGTGCACAAGAAGTACTCGGTGCCCGAACGTCTGCTTTTCATGGCCATTCCCCGATACTCGACGCCCGGTGAGCGGGCCGAGCAACTCGGCGCCGAACTTGACCAGGTCATCGACAGAGAAGGCAGGCTGCAACCGATCGGGATGGGTGCTTTGTTTACCCAGGCCGGAGTCGTGGCGGCCTCGGACGGTGGAGCCAACGCCGTCTTTTCCGCGCTCGGTCCGGGTCGGGACCCGTCTGTCAGTCAGCAGCAACGCGACATAGCGAGACTCTCGGCGGTACGTGATATCACCGGGGTAGGAGAGGCAGCAGTCGAGGGGGTATTCCAGGTTGGGGCCATTCGACAGGGTTCTCAAAAGCGGCTCACCGGTCAGCTGGAACCGGTGGACACGTCGACGCCGACTGGCCGCGCTATGGATAACTATCTGAGAGTCGCGATCGCCGAGGCGAAGAAGATAATGGCGGCGACGGCCGCGTTGCATAAGCGGCATTCCGATCTGGTTTCGGACGAGGTTCGAGCTTGGCATCGCGACATGGCGGCGCGGTTCAATGGGTCCCTTTCAGTCGACCTTGAGGGTTTCCGGCAGCTTGTGCACAGCGGTGAACTCGTCGACAGCATTCCGCACCTCGCGGGAATCGAGCTCATCGGCGACAGGGAGGCCAGGCTGACAGTGGACAAGCTGAAGAAACCCGGCCCCGGCGGGGTTGCGGCGAAAACAGTGGGCAAGCATCCGCATCAGGTCGTCCTGCGGTTCATTCCCGCTGTTCCCGGACACTCCACGAGGCTTTTGCCCAATTCGGGCGATTCGTTGGCCATCGTTTCGGTGAGTTCGCAGGACGCGGCATCGGGATATGGTGAGCTACTAGCCCAGCTTGCGCTGCTTGTCAGCGCCTACCACAAGGCGCCGACCGGCGTGCCTGGCCTGGGAGCGTTGGCGTTGCAAGAGTTGGGTATGGGAGCTGTGCCCTCGATGGTGCGACGCACAGCCATGGACGTCTTGAAGGAAGGACCACTCCGGATGAGCGGGCTCGCCGCCCCCACCGGTATCGCGGCGGGTTCCGCCTATGTCGGTGTGGCGACCCAAGCTTGGTATACCCGTCGCCAGTTCCTCGTTGACGAGACGTTGAGGATGCTGATGACCTGGGACGGGAGCCCGGCCTCTCCACTACGGGACCAAATCGCCTACGAAACCCTCAAGCAGCTGCACCGCGTTGTCAGTGAGGTGTACTCCGACTACGTCACGCTCGCCGACAAGGCGGGCCTCTCCCGTGACCCCGACACCACACCATGGTCGTTCCGTGGCAGAACCGGAGAGAAGCCCGCGCTTTCGGCGCCAGTACCGCCGATTCCGCCGGTGGACCCACCGGTGATCGGCGACCGGCGCCCGGTGCCACGAAAGCGGATCGACTGAGCGCGACTCAGGTGCTCGCGGCGTTGGTCGCCAACAGCTTCCTGACGTCGGCGGCGAAGGTGTGGCCGAGCTGATCCAGTAACTCCAGCGCCTGTTCCCAGCACTGGACCGCTCTGGCCGTGTCGCCCAGTCCGTCGAAGGCGATACCGAGCGTCCGCAACACCAAGCCCTCGTCCGCGCGTGACTTCGCTTGGCGATGAAGCTCAAGCGCTTCGCGCAGTGGGACCACCGCTTCGGAGTGACGGTCGAGCTGGGTCAAAGCGCTTCCGAGGCCATGCCGGGTGAGGCCCCGGTTTCGCAGCTGTCCCTCTTTGTCGGACATGGTGATGCCCTGGCGGAACTGGTCTATGGCCTCGTCGTAACGGCCTGCTCGCAGATAGGCTTCGCCGAGATTGTTGACCAGCCCGGCTTCGAAGAACACGTCGCCGACTTCCTGCGCGATCCGGCGGGCCTTCTCGAATTCGCTGATCGCTTTCGGGTAGTCGTCGCGCAGCACGTGAGCGAACGCGAGGTTGCCGACCGCCCTGCACAATGTCTGCTGTTCCCCGAGTTCGGTGCGGATCGCGACCGACGCCGCGAAGAACTCCGCCGCCGTGTCGAGATCCCGGTCTCCGCGTGAGCGACGCCGAGGTCGTTGAGGGCCCAGCCTTCGCCCCGGCTATCGCCGGCGGCCTTTGCCGCGGCGAGCCCCTTCTTGCCGATCTCCAGCCACATACTCCGGTCGCTGGTGAGTCGGAAATGTGCTTGCAGCGCGATGGCAAGCCGCCACGCCGCGTCGGGTAGCTCGTGCTCGATCGCGGCATCGACCGCGTTGGCCAGAGTCGGGCTTTCCGCGTCCAGCCAATGAAGCGCTTTGTCCTTGTCGCTGAATTCCGGGAGATAGGGCGGTTCGGCATCCCACACCGGAAGTTCGATCGGATCTTCGGGGAGCAGGCTCCGTCGTGCCGCTACCGCACTGTGGGAAAGCCAACCCGATAATCGGCTGACTGCCGCGGTTCGACGGTCGGTGTCTTCGGTTTTGATGAGGTCGCGGGCGTAGTCTTTGAGGAGGTCGTGGAGGCGGTAGCGGTCGCCGTTGGTGATGGTGACGAGGTGTTCGTCGACGAGGTGGTCGAGGACTCTTCTGGTGTGGGTGGGGGTGTGTCCGGCGAGTGCGGCGGTGGAGTTGGCGGTGAAGTCTTCGCCGGGGTGGAGGCCGAGGAGGCGGAATACGGTTTGTGCTTCGGTGGTGAGTGCTTGGTAGGAGAGGTCGAAGGCGGCTCGGACTCGTCGGGTTCCGGCGGCGAGTTCGCTCATGCGGTCGCTTGCTTGGTGGAGGCGGGTGGCGAGGTCTTGGAATTTCCAGGCGGGGCGTGCTTGGAGGCGGTGGGCGACGAGGGCGATGGCGAGGGGGAGTCGGCCGCAGAGTTCGATGACGTTGCGGGTTCCGGTGGGTTCGGCGTTGACGCGTTCGGGGCCGACGATGTGGGTGAGTAGTGCTGTGGCGTCGGTGGGGCTGAGGACGTCGAGGGGGAGGGTGTGGGTGCCGTCGAGGGCGAGTGTTCGGCGGCTGGTGATGAGGACGAGGTGGGTGGGGCCTGCGGGTAGGAGGGGTTGGACTTGTTCGGCGGTGGCGGCGTTGTCGAGGAGGACGAGGGTTTTTTTGCCGTGGAGGCGGTCGCGGTAGAGGGCGGCTCTGCTGTCGAGGTCGTGGGGGATTTGGTCGCCGGGGACGTCGAGGAGGTGGAGGAAGGAGGCTAGGACGGTGCTGGGGTCGGCGGGTGGTTGGGGGGCGTGGCCGTGGAGGTCGACGTAGAGTTGCTGGTCGCCGTATTTGCCTGCGGCGAGGAGTTGGTGGGCTAGGCGGACGGCGAGGCGGGTTTTGCCGACGCCTGCCATGCCGACGATGTTGGCGATGGTGGTGGCGGTGTGGTGTTCGGCGTTGCGGGCGGCGCG
>JBEYHY010000003.1:0-604517 GCA_040635515.1 Saccharomonospora sp. NPDC006951
GCCGCCGGCCTGCCGGTCGGCCAGCGAGGTGAGGTCGAAGCGCTTGAGCAGTTCGGCTGGGCTTACCGGGTCGGGCCTCGCGGCAGCAAAGCTCCCTTGCTCACGCGCGGCGGTGGGTTTGGCGGCGGCGGGAGGTCCGCTGACTACGGTGGTTGCCGATGGTAGAGCGTGCACGATCGACCGCTTCGGCGGCGAGGTTCGGCTTCACCGACGATCGAGCCGCGGCGGACCTGCGAATGCTGGGATTCTGGGACGACGCCGGGCCCGTAGCCGGTTGGGAGCCGATACTTACCGCATTCTCCAGGACTCCGGACCCAGACCTTGCTCTACGGGCTCTCGACCGGATCAAGAATGCCGACGAGGCGGGGTGGGCCGAGCTGTCTCGCGCCTTGCGCACCGATCCCGTATTGCGTGCCCGACTGTTCGCCGTCCTGGGAACTTCGGGCGCACTGGCCGACTTCCTGGTCAACACTCCGGACGAATGGCGCCGACTGACGACTGGTGCTGCCACTTCCAGCGACGAATACACCGCTGAGCTCACCGAAGCGATGTCGTCCGATGGCGAGGCTTTGGTCGGCGATGCGGCGGAACAAGCGCTTCGCAGGGCGTATCGCGGGCTGCTCTTGGAGATCGCGGCCGGCGATCTCGCGCATACAGTCGATGCCACTCTTGACCAGCCGTCCTATGCGGAAACGACGGGAGCTCTCACGCAACTCGCCGACGCCGCTTTACGAGCCGGATTCGTCGTCGCTGAACGCGAACTGCGTGGCCCTACGGGAGCGACGCTGGCCGTCATCGCGATGGGAAAGTGCGGCGGTCGCGAACTGAACTACGTCAGCGACGTCGACGTTGTCTTCGTCGGTGAGGGCGACCTCCAAATCGCGACTCGCTTGGCCGCGGCGATGATGCGCATCGTCGGCAAAGCATGCTTCGAGGTCGACGCCGCATTGCGCCCGGAAGGCAAAGCGGGCGCGCTTGTTCGCACCCTTGAGGGTCACGAAGCCTATTACCAAAAATGGGCTCGCACATGGGAGTTTCAAGCTCTGCTCAAGGCCAGGCCTGTCGCAGGCGATGCAGAGCTAGGTCGCCGGTACGCGGAACTTGTCGCGCCCATGGTCTGGTCGGCGTCCGCGCGAGAGAACTTCGTGACCGACGTCCAGCAGATGCGCCGCCGCGTAGAGCGGCATGTGCCCGACGACATCGCCGACCGCGAACTCAAACTTGGTCGCGGCGGTCTGCGCGATGTGGAGTTCGCCGTGCAACTCCTGCAGCTGGTGCACGGCCGGGTCGACACCGCGATCCGATCGGCTTCGACGATTGAAGCATTGGAGGAGCTCGGGGCAGGTGGCTATGTCGGTCGCGCCGACGCCGCTGAACTTCGAGTCTCCTACGAGTTTCTCCGTACTCTCGAACACCGGCTGCAGCTACGGGGACTGCTGCGGACGCATCTGTTTCCCGAGTTTGATGACAGCGCACAGTTGCGATGGCTTGCCAGGGCGAGTGGAGTGCGCCCGCTGCGAGGAAAATCCGAAGCAGCTCATCTGGTCGCGGAGTATCGCAGGCACATTCAGCGTATTCGCCGATTGCACGAGAAGCTTTTCTATCGTCCGCTGCTGGAAGCGGTCGCGAGAGTGCCGACCGCGGTTCTCCGGCTCACTACCGATCAGGCCAAGAGCCGACTCCACGCCCTTGGCTATGCGGCTCCGGACGGCGCGTTGCAGCACATCCGGTCTCTGACCTCAGGCGTCTCCCGGCGAGCCGCGATCCAGCAGGCATTGCTGCCCATGTTGCTGGATCTGCTCGCCGATACACCTGACCCCGATGGCGGTCTCCTTGCTTACCGGCGAGTGTCGGAAGCGTTGGCCGACACCCCGTGGTACCTGCGGGTTCTTCGCGACGAGGCCGCCGTGGTCGAACAGTTGGCGATGCTGCTGGGTACGTCGAGGCTCGTTCCCGATCTGCTTGTCCGGGCGCCTGAGGTCTTGCACATGCTCGGCGAGTCCCAGCGACTCACGGCGCGGGCGCCGGAAGAAGTGGCGACATCATTGAGGGCGGCGGCGCGAAGGCAGCCGGGGCTCAAGGCAGCCGTCACCGCCGCCAGATCGTTGCGACGGCACGAACTTCTCCGCGTGGCATGTGCTGATCTTCTCGGGCTGCTGGACGTGCCCGCGGTGTGTGGTGCGCTCTCGTCGGTATGGGCGGCTGTGTTGCAGAGCGCGTTGGCGGCGTCGATCCGGCAGAAGAGTGCTGACATCGGGAGCGAGCCCGCGAGGATCGCCGTCATCGGAATGGGGCGCCTCGGCGGAGCCGAACTGGGCTACGGTTCCGACGCCGACGTGCTTTTCGTGTGCGAGCGAGTCAACGGCGCCAGCGACAGTGAGGCGTTGAAGTTCGCGACTTCTGTCGCGGAAACAGTCCGGCAGGTGCTCGGCGCCCCCTCACAGGATCCGGCGCTGGAGGTCGATACCAATTTGCGGCCTGAGGGGCGTAGCGGGCCGCTTGTCCGGACCTTCGATTCCTATCTGGCCTACTACTCGCGCTGGGGTGAGGTGTGGGAGGCGCAAGCGTTGTTGCGGGCGCGGTTCGTGGCAGGTGATGAGGAACTGGGTGGCCGGTTCATTGCGGCCATAGACCCCTTCCGGTATCCCGAGGGCGGTCTTGACCCCTCGCGGATACGTGAGGTGCGGCGGATCAAAGCGCGAGTCGAAACAGAGCGCATGCCGAGGGGTGCCGATCCGACGACACACACGAAACTTGGCAGAGGCGGGCTCGCGGATGTGGAGTGGACGGTGCAGCTCATGCAATTGCGCCATGCACACGAAGTTCCAGCGTTGCGGACGCCGTCCACGCTGGGGGCGTTGCGAGGTATCGCCGAAGCGGGGCTCGCGGACGAGGCTGAGGTCGGTTCCCTGACCGAAGCGTGGCTGCTGGCAACACGGGCACGCAACGTCGCGATGCTCGTCCGCGGCAAGCCCGTAGATCAGCTCCCGACCTCCGGTCGCGAATTGGCGGCCGCGGCCCGTGTGTTCGGCTACTCGGCCGACGAGGACCCGGGAGAGTTCCTCGACTCCTATCGTCGCTCCACGCGCCGCGCTCACGCTGTGGTCGAACGCCTTTTCTACGAGTCGTGACCTCGAACTCGGTACCCGCGTGGGAGCAAGGGAGCTTTGCTACCGCCTGGCGATAGCAAAGCTCCCTTGCTCCCATTGGCCGGGGGGACATGAGGCGAACTTAGAGTGGGGTACGTGACTGAGCATGAATCGTTTCGAGTCCAGCTCAAGGTGCGGCACTACGAACTGGACAGTCTTGGGCACCTCAACCACACCGTCTATCACGGCTATGCGGAGGTTGCCCGAGTCGAACTCATGGAGCGCGCCGGAGCCCTGAGTGGCGGGCTGCAGGCGGCCCAGTTGGCCTGCGTCATGTTGGAATCGCACATCAGCTTCCGTCGTGAACTGCGCGCGGGTGACGTGGTCGACGTGACCTGTGATGTCAAATTCGCCGACGGCAAGACCTTTCGCATGGACTCCAACATCTACAAGGTGGATGGCACGCTGTCCGCCGAGATCACGGCCACTCTCGGACTGATGGATCTGGAACGTCGCAAGCTCGTCGCGGAGCCACGTACGCAGCTCGAAAAAGCGGGCGTTGACGTCGATCTTTTGTGCGGGGCCTGAGGGACGCCGTCCGACGCAGCATGTGCTCACAAGAAGAAACGCCGGCGGCGAGGGCGTTTCCGCTCCTCGCCGCCGGCGTCGCTCGACCGACGGTCCGACTACACGTCGTAGTAAAGTGCGAACTCGTAGGGGTGCGGGCGCAACCGCAGCGGGTCGATCTCGTGCTCCCGCTTGTAGCTGATCCACGTCTCGATCACATCGGGGGTGAAGACGCCCCCTTCGAGCAGGTAGTCGTGGTCGGCCTCAAGTGTGTCGAGCACGGACCCGAGGTCGCCTGGGACGAGCTTGACGTTCTTGGCCTCCTCTGGAGGCAGCTCGTAGAGGTCCTTGTCGATGGGCTCCGCGGGCTCGATCTTGTTCTTGATGCCGTCGATACCGGCCATCATCATCGCGGCGAACGCCAGGTACGGGTTGCCCGAGGAGTCGGGGCACCGGAACTCGATCCGCTTTGCCTTCGCGTTGCTGCCCGTGATCGGGATACGCACACAGGCGGAACGGTTGCGCTGCGAATAGACCAGGCTGACCGGCGCTTCGAAGCCGGGTACGAGCCGGTGATAGGAGTTCACCGTCGGGTTGGTGAATGCCAGCAGGCTCGGCGCGTGGGCGAGGATGCCGCCGATGTAGTGGCGGGCGGTGTCGGAAAGCCCGGCGTAACCCGACTCGTCGTAGAACAGCGGCACGCCGTCCTTCCACAACGACTGGTGGCAGTGCATGCCGGAGCCGTTGTCACCGAAGAGTGGCTTGGGCATGAAGGTTGACGTCTTACCTGCCGCAAAGGACACGTTCTTCACGATGTACTTGAACAACTGCAGGTCATCAGCCGCGTGCAGCAGCGTGTTGAACTTGTAGTTGATCTCGGCCTGGCCTGCGGTACCGACTTCGTGGTGCGCACGCTCGATCTCGAACCCGGAGGCCGTGAGTGTGTTCACGATGTCGTCGCGCAGATCGGCGAAGTGGTCGACCGGCGGCACAGGGAAGTAGCCGCCCTTGTACTTGGTCTTGTAGCCCTTGTTGCCGCCTTCTTCATCGCGTCCGGTGTTCCACCAGCCTTCGACCGAGTCGATCTCATGGAACGAGCCATGCTCGGTCGAGTCGAAGCGAATCGAATCGAAGGTGTAGAACTCGGCTTCGGGGCCGAAGAAGACCGTGTCGGCGATGCCGGACTCGGCGATGTACTGCTCGGCCTTACGCGCGATGTTTCGCGGGTCGCGGCTGTACGCCTCGCGCGTGAACGGGTCGTGCACGAAGAAGTTGATCGACACCGTCTTGCTCTTACGGAACGGGTCGATGCGAGCCGTGGCGGCGTCGGGCAGCAGCAGCATGTCGGATTCGTGAATCGACTGGAAGCCGCGCACCGACGAGCCGTCGAATGCAAGACCTTCTTCGAAGGCGTCCGCGTCGAAAGCCTTTGCGGGGACCGTGAAGTGCTGCATGACGCCCGGCAGGTCACAGAACCTCACGTCGACAAATTGCACATCCTCGTCTGCGATGAGACGCAGGACATCGTCTGGAGTAGTGGACACCCTCGGTGACTCCTTCACGTTCGTTGCCGGCGGCAGTACTCTCTTCGGCTAACGCTAAAAGCGTGGTGTTGCCCGACCGTCACCCGTATGTTTCGCCGATGTTAACGGGTTGGCGGATATCGGATTAGGAGGCCGGGCGGCCCTTGATTTCGCCGCCCGCCTACCCTGGACGGGTGGCAAGATGGACTGGTGAGTGGCTTTCGTCGCTTTCAGCCGGCGGATACACCGGCGATCACGAACCACCTCGGTGGCCAGGTGAACACTTAGGGTTACCGCAGGACGGAATTGGTGCCGTCGCAGGCAGCGGTCGACGCTTTGTCGCGCTTCTGGCCGATCTGATTGTCGCGTCTCTGCTGACCTCCATTTTCGTTCGCCCTGACTACGAGAATTTGGCTCGCATGCAGGAATTCAACCTGTGGTCGCTCGCGGTTTGGGCCTTCATTGCCATCGTTCCCGCGGCGATTGCCGGCTTCACACCCGGAATGGCGATGTTCGGTCTCCGTGTCGCCAGGCTCGATGGAGCGAAATTGGTAGGAGCATGGCGGGCTGTTGTGCGCACAATTCTGACGTTCCTCATCATTCCAGCCGCAGTGCGGAATGCTGATAACCGTGGCTGGCACGATCGGCTTACCAACACCGTCGTCGTCCGAATGCGCTGACCTGGATCACGCATCCGGGCTGTTGCTCGTACTTGCTACGGGTGGCGGTCGGCTGGTGGCTCTGTCGAACGCTTGGCGCAGGTCGTCGAGCACGGCGTCTGGATTCTGGAGAAGGCGAGCCGGGTTGGTGTGGACGACGTTGATGCCGGCCGAGGTGAATCGCGCAAGCTTTCGTGTTGTCGCCTGATGGCCACTCCCGGTGAGGTGGAAATCGGGCGAATCGACTTCCCATGCCAGTCCGATTTCCGGCCAGAACGCCTGGGCACTCCCGAGTACCGTGCCGGTGAAATCGCGCACCTCGGCGTTCCACTCGGGAGCGGGAAGACCGCCACGTTCGACCACCCGTGCCGCCCACGTATCGGTCGCCGCGCGAACACCACGATCCATTTCGCTGATCACGATCTTCGGCAGTGCGGACCCGATCGTCGAGCCCTGGTCGAGTTCTCTGCGTAGTTCGGCAGGAGTGCACAGCCGACGTTGGACCGCGTCGGCGATCATCTCCCGGATCGCGCGGAGGTTGTCCATGCGCCGGGCCGCGTCGATCAGCGCGCGGGCCAGCGGAGCCACTGGCACACCATTGATGGCTATCGGGTCCGGGAGATGGATTGTGCGCTCGATCATCGCGAACCCACGGCTGGCTACTCGGCGCTCGTGGGGGATGAGGACGTGGACCTGGGAGTCGGGAGGCAGGCGATTGATCCCGTGCAGGCGGGCGGCCGCGACGCCCGTGAGCATCGCGCTTCGCCCGGCGTGGGTGAGTGCGGCCCAGTTGCGTTGGTGGCGAGTGGGGGCGTTGTTGGCTAGAACGACAACGCCGGGGATGGGGCGGCGCCAGGGACCGCCGGGACGGCAGAGGCGGGAGATGGCGGAGTGCGACATGCCGAGCGCGACGAGTGTCGCGCGTGGTGCGACGCCCCCGGGGAATCGTTCGCGCAGGTTGGCATGGTCGAGCACGGGTCTTCGGGTCACCCGGACATCATGCGGGCGACCACCGACAGTTTCGCCGCCGTCGCAGTGAGCAAGGGAGCTTTGCTGTCGGTGGGCGGTAGCAAAGCTCCCTTGCTCACTGTTGGAGGCGGGGAGGTGGGGTCAGCGGCGACGGATGGTGCGCTGGACGTTGCGCATTTTGGCGCCCTGCGGCATGGGTCCCTTCGGCATGGCCGCACCCCGGGTTCCCAGCGCCGCGAGCTTCGCTTCCAGCGCGTCCACCTGCTTGGGCTTGAGGTTTCGCGGCAGCTTCATCATGTAGTTCTGCATCTTCCGCAACGGAACCTGACCTTCGTCGTTACCCACGGTGAGGTCGTAGATCGGTATCTCACCGATGAGCCGGGAGATCCGTTTCTTCTCCTGGGCCAGCAGATTCTTCACCCGGTGCGGAGCGCCTTCGGCGACGAGAATGACGCCTGGCCCGCCGAGGACCCGGTGGACGGCATCCAGTTGGGTGGTCGCGGCGACCGTCTGCGTCACCTTCCAGCGGCCACGGAGATTGTCCAGTGCCCATGCCGCGGCGCCCGGCTGACCATCAGCCTTGCTGAAGACCGTCTTCTGAACTCGCCGCCCGAAGATGATCACAGCGGCGAGCAGACCGAGCATGATGCCGATCGGCAACAACAACCACGGGATGTTGATCAGCCAGCCGAGTGCGAACACCGCACCACCGACGACCAGGAACGACCCCAGCATCCACGGGATCAGCGCCTTGTCTTCCTTGCGCTGCATCTTGAACGCCTGAAAGATCTGCCCGCGCTTCGCCTTGCCCGCCGCGCGCTTCTCTTTCTTGGCCTGCTTGGCAGCCTCTTTGTCCAGCTTCTCCGCCATAATTAACCAGGATACGGGCGGCCAGGCGAGCGTGGCCCCGTCGGTCCCCTCTGCGAGGATGCGGCAGTGGGAAGTGTGCTTGCGTCAAACCGTCGTGCGGACCTTCTCGAAGGTCTTGATCCGGAACAGCGGGCCGCCGCCTGCGCGCCCCGTGGGCCCGTTTGCGTGCTTGCCGGCGCCGGCACAGGCAAGACGAGAACCATCACCCACCGCATCGCTTACCTGGTCAACACCGGTCATGTCGCGGCAGGACAAGTGCTCGCGGTCACCTTCACCGCTCGCGCGGCCGGTGAACTGCGCTCCCGGCTGCGTCCGCTGGGCGTCGACGCCGCCCAGGCCCGCACCTTTCACGCCGCGGCGTTGCGACAGCTCCGCTACTTCTGGCCACGGGTCGTCGGTGACCGGCAATGGGACCTGATCGACGGGAACAAACTCCGCCTGGTCGGCCAGGCCGCCCATCGGCTCGGCCTGCCGGCCGAGTTCGAAGTGCTCCGCGACCTCGCAAGCGAGATCGAGTGGGCGAAGGCATCGCTGATCAGCCCCGACGACTATCCCGCCACGGTGGCACGCCTCAGCAGAGACATCCCCGAGTCCGCCGAACGGCTCGCCGAGCTCTATCGCGGCTACGAGCGGATCAAGAACGAAGCCCAGTTGCTGGACTTCGACGACCTTCTTCTGCACACGACCGCAGCGCTTGAGGAGCACAGGGGCGTCGCCGAGGAATTCCGCGACCGGTACCGCTGCTTCGTCGTCGACGAGTACCAGGACGTCACACCGTCCCAGCAACGGCTGCTCGACGCATGGCTCGGCGGCAGGGACGATTTGACTGTCGTCGGCGACGCCAACCAGACGATTTACTCCTTCGGTGGTGCTTCACCGCGTCCTCTGCTGGATTTCACGCGCCGCTTTCCCCACGCCACCGTGGTGCGTCTTGAGCGGGACTACCGGTCGACCCCGCAGGTTGTCGAGCTGGCCAACAAGGTCATCGGCGCTGCGCGGGGGCGGCCGGCGGGCTCCAGGCTCAGCCTCATCGGTCAGCGCGCGGACGGCCCACCACCCCGGTTCGCCGAATACGACGACGAAGTCGCCGAGGCCAATGCGGTGGCAGGGCGGATCAGGGAACTGCTCGACACCGGCGTCGCCGCGAGCGAGATCGCCGTGCTCTACCGGATCAACGCGCAGTCCGAGGTTTACGAACAAGCGCTGGCCGAGGCCGAGATTCCTTACCTGGTGAAGGGCGGGGAGCGATTCTTCGCCCGCAGAGAGGTGAGACAGGCCGTGGCGGCATTGCGGACGGCGGCTGCGGGCGACCCGGGAGGCGACCTGGTGACGCTCGTGCGGAAGGTGCTGGCAACGGTCGGCCTGACCGACCAGCCCCCGCCAGGTGGCGCCGCGAAGGAACGCTGGGATGCGCTGCTGGCCCTCGTCGAACTCGCCGAGGAACTCGCGACCACCGTGGATGGTGCGACTCTCGCCAGGTACGTGTCCGAACTAGATCAGCGGGCGGCGGCGCAGCACCCGCCAACCGTCGAGGGCGTCACCCTGGCGTCGTTGCACGCGGCGAAGGGGCTCGAATGGGACGCGGTGTTCCTCGTCGGGCTTGCCGAGGGAACCATGCCGATCTTGCATGCCGACGGCGACGACGAGGCAATCGAGGAGGAACGACGACTCTTCTATGTCGGCGTCACTCGCGCGCGCGAGCACCTCTCCCTGAGCTGGGCACTGTCCCGGAATCCCGGCAGCAGGCGCAATCGCAGGCGAAGCCGGTTCTTGTACGGCCTCGTTCCCGAGGGGCACCCCGCGGCGCGCGTCGCTCGCGCCAAGACGACCTCGGCAGGATCGAAGGTGCGATGCAGGGTGTGCGGTGGAGTGCTCATCGCGACGATGGACATCAAGCTCGGCAGATGCGGTAAATGTCCGGCCGATGTGGACGAGGACCTGCTGGCACGGCTCAAGGAGTGGCGGGTCGAGCGGGCACGTGAACTCAAGGTCCCCGCGTTCGTCGTGTTCACCGATGCCACGCTCGTCGCGATTGCCGAGCAACGTCCTGCCGACGACAGCGCGCTCGTCTCGATATCCGGCATTGGTGCGACCAAACTTGAGCGTTTCGGGGCCGAGATCCTCGCTGTCGTCAAAGGAAGCGACACTGAGTAGTCGCCCGGTGTGTCTCAGTAGGGATAATCGCAGGTCAGCGCGGTTCTTTCCCTGCTAGGGGAAACTTCGGGAAAATCAGTTGCCCCGCCAGGGGGCAGGAGAATAGCCTGCAGTCCTGGGTGGAAAACTTGTGGAGGACGCCGCGACCGCGGTGCACCCACGGACAGAGTGAGGAGGTGTCAAGCATGGAGATCACCAAGCAGATCGGCAACGCTGGCACCTCGCTGTCCGCGACCGCTGGGACGGTCATGACCGCGCGCCGGCGCTTCGGCATGCCGCACGCTGGTTACGTCAAGGCTGAGGCTCCCGCCCGTGGCGCGGATTTCATGACAGCCGAAAACGCCGCTGGTGTTGCCGATAGGGCCGAGAACCGTGTGTTCGGCCCGATCTTCGCCCTGCCGACCCTGAAGCAGTACTGGGTTCCGTTGTGCCCAAGTGAGAGATGCCCATGACAGCCCTGTCAAGGGTAAAGGCTCACGAAGGCCGCGGAACCGTACATCGGATCCGCGGCCTTCTTGCTGTTTCGGGCACGTTTTAGTTCCGAAGAAACCCTTACAACACAAAGGAGAACGGGAAATGCCATCGGCAACCGCCTTCGCGTCAGAGGAGGCGCTGACCGAGGAGTTGGCCGGGAGCACAGGCGTCGCCGAGCTACTCGACGCCGCAGTGTCCTCTCCGGCCTTCACCCTGCCCTGCCAATCGGGCGACGCGGACCTGTGGTTCGCGGACACTCCCGCGGAGCTCGAAAGGGCAAAGCTGCTCTGCGGCGACTGCCCGGTACGAGCGGCTTGCCTCGCGGGAGCTCAGGCCCGACGTGAGCCCTGGGGAGTGTGGGGCGGCGAAATCTTCGAAAGGGGAGTCATCGTGGCAAGGAAGCGGCCACGGGGACGGCCCAGGAAGAACCCCGTCGTCGAACAATCCCAGGCAACGCAACGGAGTGCGGCATGACCAGCACCGAATTTCACGAGATCCCCATGGGCGCCGACAAGCACGCAGCGCCCTGCCGGCCGAGTTTCGCGCCGAACATGACCAAGGAGATGAGTCGAATGTTGCTCCATGAGGAGCTGGCGAGAGCCCGAATACGCGAGTTCCACCTGACGATGGAGGATCAGCAGACAGTACGGTTCGCCAGAGCCGCACGTCGCTGGGACCGCGTATCCCGGTGGGCCGCGAGACGTTCTCGCCGTTACCGCCGATAGACGGCACCGCAGGTGGGAAGTGCCGGGGAGGTCGCTTCCCGCCTGCGGATATCCGCGCTGATGGTGTTGAATGTTTGCGTGGCCGCGCATACACATGACGACATCGACTGGGGCGCTCGGCTGGCAGCTATGCGCAGACTCGACCTGCTGGAGCGAGACGTCCTCGGCTCGGTGGCGAACCGTCTCGCCTCGGACTTGCCCGAGCGGCCGACAGTCGTGGATGTCGGGTCGGGGTCCGGGGGCATGAGCGCCGCCATCGCGGCCGAGCTTCGGCAACGAGGCGGTGGCTTCCTCGTCCTTGTCGACGCGGTCGACGAACTCCTTTCGGCAGCACATGACGCCGCAGCCGCGGCGGGTGGCCCCACTGTGCGGGTACAGACCATTACGGCCGACGTGGGCACCGAGCAGTTACGTGCGCTGGCCCCGCCCGCCGATCTGATCTGGGCCTCCGCGGTGATCCACCACCTTCCGGATCAACAACAGGCGATTAACCGGCTGGCGGCTGCTCTTCGCTCAGGTGGCGTGCTCGCCGTGGCCGAAGGCGGCCTCGACCCGCGATGCCTTCCCTGGGACCTCGGCGTCGGTGAGCCGGGGCTCGAACTTCGGCTCAACGCCGTCCGCGACCGATGGTTCGAACAACTTCGCGCCACGATGCCCGAGGTGGTGTCCATGCCGTATGGATGGACCACGGCTTTGCGTCAGGCGCAGCTTCACGACATCGATGCGTTCAGTTACCTCCTCGACTGGCCTGCTCCCGCGAACCCGACGGTTCGTGAGTACGTCCTGGAACGGATCGGGTGGTTGGCCGAGATGGCCGACGACCACATCAGTGAGCAAGATCGAGACACATTGCGGCGGGTTCTCGACCCCGCGGCGCCCGAGTTCCTCGGTGCCCGCGACGACCTATATGTGCTGACGGCCAGGACGGTCTTCCGAGGGCGGCGATCGTGAACGATGGTTCTGACGTCGTCTGTTCCGAATGCGCGATACGACGGGACACGGTGGACGCCGTTGCTTCGATGGCATGGGTGCGTGAACAAGCGCAGGGAAAAGACCGCTGGCTGTGTCCGCGGTGCGCGCGAACTCATATCCGTGACATCGAGGCGAAGCTCGCTCGCGAGCACTGGTGCTAGTCACGCTGCCGTCTTTGCGATTTCGCACCGCACGTGTGGGCGCGGCCGGGCCGCGGCTCTGCTGAACGCACTGACCAGTTCGCGGATGACCGCGCGCCGTTCGGTACGAAGACGGCGAGCCGATGTGCGCACGACGACGACCCCGGCCGCTGTCAATGCCAACCGTGTGGCGGGTTTCTCGTCGGCAGGACTCAGCTGCCAGCCGACGCCGACCTCGTCCCACCATGCGTCGACCTGACCGATCGGTTTGCCTTGCGGATCGCACACCGTGATGTTCCACCGGGGTGGTGGCAACGGAGCTTCCGTCAGTATTTGCCGGGCTATGCCGTGCACATAGGTGTCAGCCCGCTCGCCGATCTCGCGTAACTGGGCACGCACCGCGGACGAGCCACGCTGGTTGCCCGCGTCCAGTTCGTTCCTGAGTTGATCCAGAGTGCACAACCCGTGATACACGGGCAAGGACAGCAAGTCGTGCAGCAGATCAGGATCGTGTTCGCGGCGGGCGGCGTCGAGCGCGGCGCGTTCCGGTGGCGCATAAGGCAGTCCGTCGAGCCAGACCGGATCAGGTGGTCGCGATGTTCGCTCCAGTAGGAGGAATTCCGGCGGCAGGACGCGTCGCCTCGCCGGGACCAGGATGTGAACGGTCGGTGGTCGTGGCAGGTCGAGACCGTGCGCCACAAGGGCGTCGACGCCCGAGAGGACACCGTCCCCTCGCAGATACGCGGTGGCCGCACGCTCCATCTGCCGCCGGGTCGGTTCGCCTGGAGCCGTGAGAACGATTCCTGGCAGAAGCCGTCGCCATGGTCCTTCGGGGCGGCATCGCGCCGTTATGGCACGTTCGGAAAGGCCGCCGGCACGAAGCTCGGTAACCGAGATGATGTTGTCGATGGCCGTCGGGATGGCCCGCGGCGCCAGCTGTGTTGTCGTCACGAATTCGAGCGTGGCCGGAATTCCCGCGGGACGGGAGTAGGTACGCGAAATGTGGATAAATTAGTGCGGCGAATGGTGACTTTGCGGCAATCGAGCAAAAACTGTGGATAACTCGGCCTCAGGGGGCGAATCCGGGTTGCCAATGCGCAACAATGGAACGCAGGGCCAATTCGGCATCGAGCTGACACAGGATGCCGATGGCTCCAGCGGTCACCCGGTGGATCTGCAACCAGTGCGGCGGCAGGTTGAGCGATCGTCCGGTACGGAAGTCCTGACCGCGAATGTCGCCCATGCGCAGGGCCTGCTTCTGGGCCCAGCGGCGAGTGAAGTGAAACCGTTCTTCGGTGAGCGGTGAGACCAGCGGAAGGAGGTAGGCGTAGACGTCCTCGGCGTCGATCTCGGTGCCGGGGCGGACGAAACCCTCGGTGCGCAGCACGTCGAGCAGTTCGGCCGACCGGCCTTCGAGAGCCAGCCGCATGATCACGCCCAGCGTCGGTGGCGCGCCATCGGGCAGATGAGCGGTGGC
Organism: Saccharomonospora sp. NPDC006951; assembly: GCA_040635515.1. Lineage (GTDB taxonomy): Bacteria > Actinomycetota > Actinomycetes > Mycobacteriales > Pseudonocardiaceae > Prauserella_A. Next base: position 13,620 of record JBEYHY010000003.1, read on the forward strand.
TCCGAAGTCGATGACGCAGATGCGCCCGTCATCGAGGATCATGAAGTTACCGGGATGGGGGTCAGCATGAAGTAGATGTGCTCGCGTAGGCGAGGAGTAGTGGAACTCGGCCAGCAGCCGACCGGCTTCGTTGCGTTGCTCCGTTGTGCCTTCGGCGATGATCCGGGAGAGGGGAGTACCGGAAACCCATTCCGTCACAACGACTTTGGGTGCGCTTGCCACGACTCTGGGGATCAGCACGTCGTCGTCGCCGTCGAACGCCTTGACGAATGCGCGCTGGTTGTTCGCCTCCGTGCGGTAGTCGAGTTCCTCGTCCATCCTCGCCGCGAGTTCGGCGAGCAAGGGCTTGATCTCGGCCCCTGGCGCGAGGGCCTGGAACAGCCTGCTGAAACGCTGGAGTTGCCGCAGGTCACTGCGAAGTGCCTCATCGGCGCCCGGGTACTGGACCTTGACCGCGACCTCTCGTCCGTCGTGCCATACGGCGCGGTGGACTTGGCCGATGCTGGCCGAAGCCGCGGGCGTGTCGTTGAATTCGGCGAAGCGCCGGTGCCACGTCTTGCCGAGCTGTTCGGCCAGCACCCGGTGTGTCTGCCGGGTGGCCATGGGGGGCGCCGCGGCCTGCAACTTGGTGAGTGCCTCGCGGTAGGGAGCGGCCAGTTCGTCCGGCACGGCTGCTTCGAAGACGCTCAAAGCCTGGCCGAATTTCATCGCCCCGCCTTTGAGCGTGCCCAGGACTTCGAAGAGCTGTTCCGCGGCTTTGGCCGACAATGCGGCGTTGACTTCCTCCGCGCTGCGCCCGGTCAACCGGCGTCCCCAGCCGCCGACGGCGCGGCCCGCCATGCCGAGCGGAAGACTCGCCAGCTTGGCTGTCCGCGCGGCGGTCCTGCGTGGCATCACGGCGTCAGCGCGGTCGTCGGTGGAGTCGCGGAAGTCCGTCACACGGCGATTCTGCCTTGTCGATCACTTCTTTCGCAGCCGATTGTGAGCGTAGAGCACTGTTACGTAGATCGTCGTCGGTCAGCGGGCGCCGCAGCCGCAGTGCGGGTGAGGGATCCACTCCCGGTGCATCATCGTGCCCGCGTGACAGTTGATCTCCAGGGTGCCGTTCCAGCTCGGCGGAGGGGTGTCCTCGGGGAACAGGATGCGCAGTGCCTGGCCGGCGGCGAGTGCGGCCGCGGCGTACACGTCGCTCAGGTCAGCCTTCTGGTAACGGCCGGCGAGTTGTCCCGCGACTCTCGGCCAGCAGGCGTCCAGCGAGGTGCGGTGCAGGTCGGCACACCGCAGGCAACTACTGCGGCCGGGCAGCACCAGCGGGCCGACGATGCCGATGCCGTCCCGCACCTTGACGACGAGGTGCGGGATGCCATCCGACATGAGCTCACTGACGACCTCGGGAGCGGGTACGACAGCGTCGGTCAGCACGACGAGATCAGGAAGCTGGTTCTTTCTCAGCCGCCCTGTTCTGACGCGGGGGTTCGCTCTGCGCGCGGTGTCGGCGATCGCCTGTCTGCGGGACATGCCGACGTGCCGGTCGGTGAAGCCCGACCCGAGGTCGTCCGGTGTGACATGACCTCTCGCCTCGGCGTCGATATGGCCCACGCCCGCGGTGGCGAGTTGCGTGGTGACGGCGGCGGCCAGCCTGCCACCGCCGTGTACGACCACGGCGCAGTGAGCCCGCTGGGCCACGGTGTCGCGTCGTTTCCTGCCAACGGCCAAGGACCACAGATCGGGTTCGTCGTTGCGGGAGTACGACTGGGAGGACGGCTCCGCTTCTTCGATCAAACCGCGCCTGGTGAGGCCGGTGAGCAATTCTCTGAGGCGTTCGGCATGTTCGCTCTTGGCGAGCGTGAGTAGCGATTTGGTGCTCCGCGTGCCGTCGAGGTTGCGCAGGATGTCCATCAGGATCGGCGGTAAGCCGGGTGCTCTGACGGCGTGACGAGGATCGAGACCGAACTGGAGTTCGTCGGCCTGGCGTTCGAGAACGTCGAGGCCGGGAAGGATGCGTGGCCGTCGCGGAATGGTCACGTCGCGTAGCGAATCAGTCATGTTGCTAAGGGTGACAATTATTCGCTCAGCGTGCACGAAGAATGCAAAGACTTATCCACAAGTGAAGCTTTCTGTGGACAACCATATTGATGTGACGTTGGAGCCATCCGAGATGTCGGTCCCTGCCCTTACGGTGGTTGGGTGGCCGAAGCACGGGTTCCCTCATTGAGGAATCGGGACAAGAACACGCGCCAGTCTCCCGTCCCCGAACAGAAGATTGAGGTGCGGCGAAGCGCGCGCCGCCGCCGTACGGTCACCGCCTACCGAGACGGTGACACTCTTGTCGTGCTCATCCCGGCGAAGATGAGCAGAGCCGAGGAAGAGCATTGGGTCGCCGAGATGCAGCGCAAGCTGCAGCGGACGGAAAGCCGGAGGGCTTCCCCGGCGAGGGCCTCCGACGAAGCCCTGCTCATGCGGTGTGCGGAGTTGTCGGGGCGATATCTCGACGGCACCGCGCAGCCGGCCAGTGTGCGCTGGGTGCCGCCCATGCGAACCCGGTGGGCGTCCTGTACCCCTGTCGATCGCACGATCCGCGTCAGTGAGCGCCTGCAGACAGTGCCCGCGTGGGTGCTCGACTATGTGCTCGTGCACGAACTCGCGCACCTGCGGGTAGCGCAGCACAACGCCCGGTTCTGGGCGCTGGTGCGGCGCTACCCGAAAACGGAGCGGGCCATCGGTTACCTGGAGGGCCTTTCCGCCGCGGAGGGACTGGCGATGACAGGGGTGGAAGGAGCGGACTGAACCGGTCAGTCGCCCTTGCCTTTGTCGTCGTCGGAGTCGTCGGCGTCGTTCTCGGCCCGCTCGTCGTTCTTGGCTTGCTCTTCGGCACGCTGGGTGCGTTCCAGCTCGGCGATCGGGTCGAGGTCGTCGCCGCCCGCGCCGCTTCCGCCGAGGCGTTCCGAGAACTCCATCGGATCGTCGAGGTCGTCGGCCGTGGGCATCAGGTCGGGGTGAGACCAGAGCTGGTCACGCTTCTCCATGCTGTGCTGATCGCCGACCAGCTTCCACAGCGCCGATGAGGCCCTCATGCGCCTCGGCCGCAGCTCAAGCCCGACGAGCGTCGCGAAGGTCTGCTCGGCCGGACCGCCGGTAGCCCTGCGCCTGCGCAGCGTTTCCCTCAGCGCGTCGGCGCCAGGGAGGCGATCGCCGACGGCCTCGGCAACGACGACATCGACCCAGCCTTCGACCAGTGCGAGCAGCGTCTCCAGCCTGCCGAGTGCGGCCTGCTGCTCCGGGGTCGTCTGCGGCTCCAGCAAGCCCGACGACATGGCCTGTTCGATGCTCGCCGGGTTGCTCGGGTCGACCTGGCCGGCCAGTTGTTCCAGCGCTGAGGTGTCGACCGTGATGCCGTTGGCGAACTCCTCGACCGTTGCGAGCAGCCGCTGCCGCAGCCACGGGATGTGAGCGAAGAGCCGCTGGTGGGCCGCTTCGCGCGCGGCGAGAAATACGACGACTTCACTGCTCGGCCGCTCAAGGCCCTCGGTGAACTTCTCGATGTTCGCCGGAAGCAGAGCCGAGGTGGCCGCGGGACCGAGGGGGAGCCCGACATCGGTGGAGGTCAGTACTTCCGAGGCGAGTTCGGCCAGCGCGTTTCCGAGCTGGGAGCCAAAGGCCATCCCGCCCATCTGGCCGACCATGGACAGCAGCGGCCCGGCCGCCTGCTTGGCCTCTTCGGGAAGCGCCTGCATCCACGCGCTCGACACCTGCTTCGCTACGGGGTCGCAGAGCCGCTGCCAGGTGGGCAGTGTCTTGTCCACCCAGTCGCGAGCGGACCACGCGACGGTGGTGGACGCGCCCGCGGGCAGGATCGTCGCTTCGTCGAGCCAGAGTTCGGCGAGATGGGCCGCGTCGCGCACGGCGCTGTCGCCCGACTTCTCCTCGGGGCCGAAGCCGATCTTGTCGCCGCCCTTGTCGTTGAGGCGCTGCATCGCGATCTGCTTCGCCAAGTCGTAGTTGACCGGACCCGACGATGTGCCTGCCTGGCTCAACATCTGGCCGAGCTGGCTGAGCATCTGCCCCAACTGCTGGAACGCGTCGGCGCCCGAGCCAGGCTGTTCGCCGCCGGAGTTCGACGGATCGTTTTCACGACGCTTATCAGGGTCGGGAAGACCGAACCCGAACGGTGGGTTGCTCATATCACCACCGTACGCGGAAGGCCAGGGCCGTGGCTGGCCGGAGGCGAGCCGACCGTCGCGGTCCGTGGTCAGAAGGCGGTCGTCGCGTCGCGGGGAGACCTGCACCATGGCCTGACAACCGTCACCGTACGCTATGGCCTGTGAGCGAGCCCCGCGACAACACACCGACGTCAGCAGCCACGACGGCGAGTGACGCGGCCGAGGCGGCGACGACGCCGGCCGGTGGCGGTGAACGGCCGCGCCGATCGAGGACAAGACTCAGCAGGCGGGGCTGGACGCTCGTGTGCAGCAGCGTCTTGATTGTCACGTTCGTCCTGGTGGGAGCCTTGGTCCGGGTGCCGTACGTCGCACTCGGTCCCGGGCCGACCTACGACACGCTCGGCGCCGTCAACGGCGAGGATGTCGTCTCGATCGACGGCCAGCGCACCTATGACACCAACGGTGAGCTGCGGATGACCACCGTCTCGCTCAACGACAACGTCACCTTGTTCGGGGTGATCGGTCTGTGGGTGAGTGGCAGGTACGCGGTCGCCCCGCGTGAGGAGTACTTCCGGCCGGGCGAGACCGACGAGCAGGTCCGCAAGGAGAACGTCAAGCAGTTCCAGGATTCGCAGAGCAACGCGGAGGTCGCCGCGCTGCGCAGGCTCGGTTATCCGGTCAAGGTGATCGTGCAGGAGGTCGTTTCCGGCAGTCCCGCCGACCGGGTGCTTGAGCCGGGGGATCAGCTGGTCGTCGTCAACGACAAGCGCATCACGAATGAAGACGACGTTCGCTCGGCGCTGGCGGGTACGCGGCCGGGCCAGACGATCTCGCTCACCTTTGAACATGAGGGACAGCCGCAGCGCACCGAGACGATCACGCTGGGCGAGCATCCGGACGAGCAGCAGGAGCAGGGTTTCATCGGCATGCAGCCGATCGACCGCGCGGATGTTCCGTTCGACGTCAACATCTCGCTGGAGGATGTCGGCGGTCCTTCGGCAGGTTTGATGTTCGCGCTGGCCATCATCGACCGGCTCACCCCCGAGGATCTCGTCGCGGGCGAGAAGGTGGCGGGGACCGGCGAGATCTCGGAGAAGGGTGAGGTCGGCGCGATCGGAGGGATTTCGTTCAAGGTGGTCGCGGCGAGGGAGGCCGGGGCCACGGTGTTCCTCGTGCCGCGATCGAACTGCGCGGAAGCCGCATCGGCCGCCCCGGAGGGCCTCAAGCTGATCAAGGTGTCCGATCTGGACGGGGCGGTGACCGCATTGGAGAACCTCAAGCAAGGACGGCCGACGCCGTCATGCTGACCCAGACCGCCGCCGAACGAGCAAGGGAGCTTTGCTGCCGCGAAACGGCAGCAAAGCTCCCTTGCTCGTTTTCGGGGTGGGGTCCTCGCCGGGGGCTTGGTTATGGGAGAAGGGTGGCGCGCAGGGCGTCGACGAGGTTCGGTGCGAGTTCCGGATGCGCGATGATCTCGTCGGTTTCCTCTCCGGCTTCGTCGACTCCGCGCAGCCGCATGACGCACGAGGCGGATCCGTCGCGCAGCACCGCGGCGACAAGCCTGGCCTCGGTTCGCCGGGGATGGTCGGCGGCGGCCTTCCTGAGTCGCTCGATGTCGCCCGCGCCGCCGGTCTCGTCGACCTCAGGCAGTTCCGCTTCCGCCTCGGGCGGAAGCACGATGATCTCCTGCGCCAGCGCGCAGCCCCGCACGACATCCGGCCAGGCGATCCGGGCCAGCGCGTCGGCGAGGTCATCGTCGGGAAGCTCGTCCTGGGCGACCGGCGTCAGCGCACTGTCCGCGTCGAGTTGTCCCGCCAGCTCCGGCTGCTGCCGCAGCAACTCCGCTGTCGAGACGAGCGCGAACAACTGGGGGCGCTGGTCCCAGCCCGCCGCGCCGACGAACTCCTCGACTTCGCGTGCGAGGGCGGCCACATCCGCTGGCCCCGCAGTCTTTTCGCTCTCGGTCATGGCGCCCATCGTGTCAGGTTCCGACGCCCCCTACCGGGCCGCCCGGTTTGGGGGGTTTCGGGAACTCAGGGACGTGTCCGTACAGTTAGATAACCATGGGACGCTCGCCATGCTGGCGCCCCGATCACGTCAGTATCGATTACGGGAGTGTGCGTAGTGGCCACCCGGCCCCCAGTCAGCCTGCCGAAGCTGTCCCGGCGAGCCCGCATCCTGCTGATCATCGCGGCCGCGATAATCCTGGTGCTGCTGCTGGGCGCGAGATTCCTTGATACCTACGTCGACTGGCTGTGGTTCGGCGAAGTCGGCGCCCGCGGTGTCTTCACCACGATCCTGTTCACGAGGATCGTGCTGTTCCTGGCGACCGGCCTGCTGGTGGGTGGCCTGCTCGCGGTGAGCCTGTTGATCGCCTACCGGACCAGGCCCGTGTTCGTGCCGGTCTCCGGCGCTGACGATCCGCTCGCGCGGTACCGCACGGTCATCGCGGCGCGCCCGAAGCTGTTCGGCATCGGCATTCCTGTCATCGCCGGCCTGATCGCGGGCTTCTCCGGTCAGGGCAACTGGCAGGTCGTCCAGATGTTCATGAACAGCGAGAGCTTCGGCCGCACCGACCCGCAATTCGGCCACGACATCGGGTTCTACGTATTCCAGCTCCCGTTCTTCGGCTGGCTGCTCGGCTGGCTCTTCGTCGCCATCGTCGTCGCGTTCGTCGGCGGCCTGCTCGCGCATTACCTCTTCGGCGGGGTGCGGCTCGCGGGCAGGGGCGGCCAGATCTCCGGGCCCGCCAGGGTGCACCTCTCCGTCCTCATCGGCGTTTTCGTGCTGTTCAAGGCCGCCGAGTACTTCATGGACCGGTACAACCTGCTGCTCTCCGGCCGCAACGACCTGTTCACCGGCGCGACCTACACGGACCTGAACGCGGTACTTCCCGCGAAGCTGATCCTGCTGTGCATTTCCGTGTTCTGCGCGATCGCGTTCTTCGTCGGCGCTTTCATGCGCAACATCCAGTTGCCGGCGATCGCGCTCGTGCTGCTGATCCTCTCCGGCGTCATCATCGGTGTCGCCTGGCCCGCCGTTCTGGAGCAGTTCTCCGTCCGGCCGAACGCCAACGAGAAGGAAGCCACGTCGATCCAGCGGAATATGGACGCGACCCGCTTCGCATACGGCCTCGACAATGTCGAGTACGAGAATTACAGCGGCCGATCGGAGGCGACGGGACAGGAGATCCGCGCCGACGAGGGCACCATTCCGAACATTCGACTGCTCGACCCGAATGTGCTGAGCCCGACCTTCACCCAGCGGGTCGGCCGGGAGAACTTCTACGGATTCCCCGAGAAGCTGGACATCGACCGCTACGAGGTCGACGGCGAACTGCAGTCCTACATCGTTGCCGCGAAGGAGATAAACACCAACGGGCTGAGGGAGAACCAGCAGACCTGGATCAACCGGCACCTGGTGTACACGCACGGAAACGGTTTCGTCGCGGCGCCGGCCAACACGATCGACAGGGCGATCGAGGGAGCCAACAGCGACGGCGGATACCCGCTGGCACGCACCAGTGACACCCAGAACCCCAACGGATCGGGAATCCAGGTCGACGAGCCGCGCATCTACTACGGTGAGCTGGCCACCGACTACGCCATCGTCGGCGGGCAGCCGGGACAGGCTCCCGGCGAGTACGACACGGCCACCGACCGCAGCTACATCTACCAGGGCTCCGGTGGCGTACCGATCGACAACTGGTTCAACAGGCTGGTTTTCGCCGCGCAGTACGGAGAACGCAACATCCTGTTCTCCGATGCCATCAGCGAAGGCTCGAAGATCATGTACAACCGCGACCCGAGGGAAAGGGTCGAGAAGGTCGCTCCATGGCTGACGGTCGACGGTGACCCGTACCCCGCCGTGATCGACGGGCGGATCAAGTGGATCGTCGACGGTTACACCACGCTCGACAACTACCCCTACGCACAGCGGACCTCGTTCGGCAATGCCACCGAGGACTCGCTGAGCGGCGTCGCGCGCCAGCAGGACAACCAGGTCAACTACATCCGGAACTCGGTGAAGGCGACCGTCGACGCGTTCGACGGCAACGTCGATCTGTACTCGATGGACGACAACGAACCGGTCCTGAAGGCGTGGCGGAGCGTGTTCCCCGACACCGTGAAGTCGGAGTCGGAGATCTCGCCGGAACTGCGGCAGCACTTCCGTTACCCGGAGGACATGTTCAAGATCCAGCGAGAACTGCTCACCAAGTATCACGTCCGGAACCCGCAGGAGTTCTTCTCCACGCAGACGTTCTGGAACGTGCCGCAGGACCCGACGCAGGAAGGCGGGCTCGACCCGAACTCCGACGCCGCGAAGCAGCCCGCGTACTACATGCTGGCGCAGGCGCCGGGGCAGGATCAGCCGACCTTCCAGCTCACGAGTGCGCTGACGCCGCTGGCGAGGCAGTACCTCGCGGCGTGGGTGACGGTGTCGTCGGATCCCGAGGACTACGGCAAGATCAACGTGTTGAGACTGCCGACGGACGGAAGTGTTCAGCTCGAAGGCCCCGTCCAGGTCCAGAACGCCTTCCAGAGTAATCCGAAGTTCACGCAGGACAGGACCCTGCTGGGCAACCAGAGTGTGGACATCATCTACGGCAACCAGTTGACGTTGCCCGTGGCAGGTGGATTCCTCTACGTCGAGCCGATCTACATCCAGCAGCGCAACGCGCAGAGTTATCCGCAGCTGGCCAGGGTTCTGGTCTCCTACGGCGGAAAGATCGGGTTCGACTCGACCTTGAATGGTGCTCTCGACGACTTGTTCGGCGAGGGAACGGGACAAGCGGCGACGGGACCGGCGCAGGACGAGCCCGCGACGCCGGACGACGAAACCGAAACGTCGACACCGCCTCCTTCGGAGACGAACGACCAGTCGGCGCCGCCCGCGAACGGCGGGGGCAGTGCCGACCTCGACAAGGCGGTCGCCGACATCCAGGCGGCGTTGACCAAGCTCAAGTCGGCTCAGCAGTCCGGCGACTTCGACGCGCAGGGTCAGGCGCTGGCCGAGCTCGACGCGGCCGCGCAGCGTTATCAGGATGCCGAAGAGGCTGGTGGTTAGGCCGCCGACCGGGTGAGGGACCCCTCTTTGCGCCCGGGGAAAGCCTGGGCGTAAAGTAGGGGTCACGACGCGGGGTGGAGCAGCTCGGTAGCTCGCTGGGCTCATAACCCAGAGGTCGCAGGTTCGAATCCTGTCCCCGCTACGAAAACAGAAGGCCCGTTCCGTGAAACACGGAACGGGCCTTCTGCATTTCACCCGAGTGTCGGATAGGTGGAGAGTTCGATTGCCCGATTCGGACCAATCGTCTGCGCCTTGTGCCGGTAAATGAACCGGCGCTGGAGGCGGGGTCCGTTCGGACTCATTCCGGCCGCCGTTCGGAGTCGGGTGCGACTGTTCGGGGGGCCCTGTCGGGGCCTTTTTGGCCGTCAGGTATAGTTCCTTTTACACAACGACGCGGGGTGGAGCAGCTCGGTAGCTCGCTGGGCTCATAACCCAGAGGTCGCAGGTTCGAATCCTGTCCCCGCTACTGATTGAAAGAAAAGGCCCCGATCCACTGGATCGGGGCCTTTTCCGTGTTCAGAGGCGGTGCGGCGTCCGAAAAGGGTCTTTGGCACAGGGGTTCCACAATGGACCAAATGGCAGACCACAGTGGACAGAAAAGCGAAGACGTGGCACGGTGGATACGTGTCCGATTTGAACGCAACCGCCGCAGCACTGCTTGGTCTGCTGCACGATGGCCCTGCCACCGGTGGCGAGCTCGTCGCTGGGGCTGAGGAACGCTTTGGCACGTTCTTCAGCGTCACGAGGAGTCAGGTCTACCGGGAACTCCCCGCGCTGCATCGAGAGGGCCTCGTGCGGCTCGGCAAGCAGGGACCGCGCTCCAGCCAGCAGTACCTCATCACCGCCGCAGGAAAGAAAGCCTTCAAGGCTTGGCTGACCAGTGACTCTGGTCCTGACCACCTGCGCAGCCCGCTGATCCTCAGGGTCGTGCACTCCGGTGTGCTGACGCAGAAGCAGCGCGCCACGCTCTTCGAGTCCGCGCGCGCGACCTACACCCAGGAACTCGACGAAGCCAAGGCCGCGGTCAAGGCCGCAGGGGACCCCGTCGCGAAGGCAGTGGCGGAGTTCGGCCAGACACACGCCAGGGCCGCGCTGAAGCTTCTGGACGCCGTCGCAAGCTGAAAACGGGCAAGTACGTGCGGCCGCCGCAAGCGGCCGCACGATTTGCCGTAACCTTGTCGGTTGTGAGTGTTGAGTTCGAAGCCGCGCTGAAAGACCTCGGCGGCAAACTGACGCAGGTCGAGTCCGTCATGGATCTCGAGTCCCTGCGCAAGGAGGTCGCGGAGCTCGAAGAAGAGGCCGCGAGGCCGAATCTGTGGGACAACCCCGAAACGGCCCAGAAGGTCACCAGTCAGCTCTCGCACAAGCAGGCCGAGGTTCGTAAGGTCAGTGACCTTCGGCAGCGGCTCGACGATCTGGGTGTGCTCTATGAGCTGGCTGAGGCTGAAGGGGACACAGGGAGCCTCGCCGAGTCGGAGAGCGAACTCAAGAACCTGACCAGGGACATCGACGCACTGGAAGTGCGGACGTTGCTCTCCGGTGAATACGACGAGCGTAACGCCGTCGTCACCATCCGTTCCGAGGCGGGCGGCGTCGATGCCGCCGACTGGGCCGAGATGCTGCTGCGCATGTATCTGCGCTGGGCGGAGCGGCACGGTTACCCGACCGACGTCTACGACATCTCCTACGCGGAAGAAGCCGGCATCCGGTCGGCGACCTTCAAGGTGACCGCGCCTTACGTTTACGGGACGCTGTCGGTCGAACAGGGAACCCACCGGCTCGTGCGGATTTCGCCGTTCGACAACCAGAGCCGGAGGCAGACCTCTTTCGCGCACGTCGAGGTCCTGCCGGAGGTCGAGGAAGTCGACCACGTCGACGTTCCGGAGAAGGACATCCGCGTCGATGTCTACCGTTCGTCAGGGCCCGGTGGACAGAGCGTCAACACCACGGACTCCGCGGTACGCATCACACACTTGCCAAGCGGCATCGTCGTCTCGTGTCAGAACGAGAAGTCGCAGTTGCAGAACAAGGCCGCGGCGATGAAGGTGCTGCAGGCGAAACTGTTGCTGCGCAAGAAAGCCGAGGAGCGCGCGGAGCTGGATGCGTTGCGGGACGGCGGATCGAGCTGGGGCAACCAGATGCGCAACTACGTTTTGCACCCGTACCAGCAGGTCAAGGACGTGCGCACCGGCTACGAGGTGGGTAACCCCTCCGCTGTTCTCGACGGTGACCTCGACTCGTTCCTCGAAGCGGGAATCAGGTGGCGCAAGCAGCAGGAGAACAACGCGGCCTGACGACTTGCCGCTATGGGCGGAGGCAACCCGGGCTTAACGAGCGCCGTGGGTAGTATGGCCGACCGTGATCCGCCTCGATTCTGTATCCAAGGTCTACAAGACCTCGACGCGCCCCGCGCTCGAAAGCGTCTCGGTCGACGTGGACAAGGGAGAGTTCGTCTTCCTCATCGGCCCTTCGGGCTCGGGGAAGTCGACGTTCCTCCGGCTTTTGCTGCGGGAGGAGGTGCCCAGCAGGGGTCGGGTGATGGTGTCGAACTTCGACGTCGCCAAACTGCCCCGGCGCAAAGTCCCCCGGTTGCGCCAAACGATTGGTTGCGTCTTCCAGGACTTCCGGTTGCTCGCCAACAAGACGGTAGCCGAGAACGTCGCGTTCGCCCTTGAGGTCATCGGCAAGCCCAAGCGGACCATCGACAAGGTGGTTCCCGAGGTGCTCGAACTGGTGGGCCTCGACGGCAAGGCCGACCGGATGCCCAACGAGCTCTCCGGTGGTGAGCAGCAGCGGGTGGCCATCGCCCGTGCGTTCGTCAACCGGCCGCTCGTGCTGCTTGCCGACGAGCCGACCGGAAACCTCGACCCCGACACCAGCCAGGACATCATGCTGCTGCTGGAGCGCATCAACCGCACCGGCACCACCGTCCTGATGGCTACCCACGACCACTCGATCGTCGACTCCATGCGCCGCCGCGTCGTCGAACTGCACCTCGGCAAGGTGATTCGCGACGACAGGCGAGGGGTGTACGGCGTCGGTCGCTGATCCCCCGCAGCGACCAGCCGGCATCCGGTAACAACCCCCGCCCACCCCGAAAGCCCCCGACCCAAGGAAACCCTTCCTCCGATGCGCGCCAGCTTCGTGTTCAGCGAGGTCATCACCGGTCTCCGCCGGAATATCACGATGACCATCGCGATGATCCTCACCACCGCCATCTCGCTGGGTATGTTCGGCGGTGGCCTGCTCTTCGTCCGAACGATCGACAAGATGAAGGTGGACTACCTCGACGACGTCGAGGTCACGGTCTTCCTCACCGAAGACATCAGTGCCAACGACCAGAACTGCACCGGTGAGCCCTGCGCGACCATCCGGCAGTCCCTTGAGCAGAACCAGGCCGTCGAGTCGGTCGTCTACGAAGACCGGGCGCAAGCCTACGAGCGGTTCAAACGCATCTTCGAAGGCCAGCCGGAGCTCGTCGAACTCGCGAGGCCGGAGGCTCTGCCCGCCTCGCTGCACGTCAAACTGTTCGATCCGGCGCGAAGCGAGGTCATCGTGCAGGAGTACGCCGACCAGGCCGGTGTGGCCAAGGTGGACGACCAGAACAAGTTCCTCGACCGGTTCTTCGGCCTGCTCAACGCGGGGAGGAACGGCACGTTCATCATCGCGCTGATAGCCGCGCTCGCCGCCGTGCTGCTGATCGCCAACACCATTCAGGTCTCGGCGTACACGCGGCGCACGGAAGTGGGAATCATGCGGCTCGTGGGTGCCACCCGCTGGTACACCCAGTTGCCGTTCCTGCTGGAGGCGGTGGTCGCGGGCGTCTCGGGTGCGATCCTCGGCATCGGGGGTCTCGTCGCCTTGAAATACGTGGTGCTCGACCGCATCCTTGAGGCGACAGGAGGCGCCATACCCAAGATCGAGTTGATCGATGTGTTGTTCCCCGTCGCTCCGATCCTCATCGGGGTGTCGATGCTCATCTCGGCGATCACCGGGTACGTAACTCTGCGGCTTTACGTGCGCCATTAGGACTAGAGTCGAAGCATGCCCAAAGAAACCGGTCGCAAGGTGATCGCGTCGAACCGCCGCGCGCGGCACGACTACTCGATCATCGACACGTACGAGGCCGGTGTCGTGCTCGTCGGAACCGAGGTGAAGAGCCTGCGAGACGGCAAGGCCTCGCTCGCCGACGCGTTCGCGACGGTGGACGACGGTGAGGTTTTCCTGCGCGGCCTGCACATTCCCGAGTACGCGCAGGGTACGTGGACGAACCACACCCCGCGCAGGACCCGCAAGTTGTTGCTTCACCGAGGTGAGATCGAGAAGCTCATCGGCAAAACCAAGGAAGGCGGCGTCAGTCTCGTTCCGCTGTCCATGTACTTCAAGGACGGCAAGGTCAAAGTGGAGCTGGCGCTCGCGAAGGGAAAGAAGGCCTACGACAAGCGGCAGAGCATCGCCAAGCGGGATGCCGAGCGCGAGGTCGCGAAGGCCATGGGCCGGGCGGCCAAAGGGAAGTACCGGCGTTGAGTCCGGAATCGGATGCCGAGATCGCGTCGTGGGTGCGCGATCTCGGTCTTCCGGGTCTCGTCGACATTCACGTGCACTTCCTTCCCGAGCGCATGCTGGAGAAGGTGTGGGCGTTTTTCGACAACGCCGGTGAGAACTACGGCATGGCGTGGCCGATCCACTATCGGCGGTCCGAGCAGGACCGGCTCGCCGCGCTGCGGTCGTTCGGGGTGGAGCGCTTCGCGCCGCTGGTGTACCCGCACAAGCCGGGGATGGCCGAGTGGCTCAATCGCTGGGTGCTGGAGTTCGCGGAACGGGAACAGGACGCCGTGCCGACCGCGACATTGTTCCCGGAACCGGAAGCGCCGTCTTATGTGGAGTCGGCACTGCGCGCCGGTGTTCGTTGCTTCAAGGCACACGTGCAGGTGGGTGCCTACGACCCGAGAGACCCTGTGCTCGACGAGGCGTGGGGTGCGATAGCCGACGCGGGCGTTCCCGTGGTGATCCACTGTGGACATGGTCCGAAGAGGGGCTCGCACACCGGTCTCGACGTGTTCGGCGAGGTCCTCGCCAGGCATCCGAACCTGGTGACCGTGCTCGCGCACGCGGGGATGCCCGAGTACGCCGAGGCGCTGGCGCTTGTCGATCGCTATTCGCGGGTCTACCTGGACACGACGATGGTCGGGGTTCCGTTCACCGAGGGCTTCATGCCGGTGCCTTCCGACTGGGCCGCCAGGCTGGCCGGGGTGGCCGACCGGATCGTGCTCGGTACCGACTTCCCGAACATTCCCTACTCGTACGCGACACAGTTGCGGGCCGTCGCGGGATGGGCGAACGCGGAGGAACGGCTCGGTGAGCCATTCCTCCGCGCCGTGTTGTACGAGACACCGGCCAAGTTGCTCGGGCTCTAGCTCACCGCGACCTCGCGGGCGCGGCTGACGGTCGTCGTGCTGAGCAGGAATCCGGCGACGACAAGGACTATCCAGATGGCGGGGTCGCCGCCGAATCCCTTTGCCGCGAGACCGAGCAGGCCTCCGGAGGCGACCAGGCCCGCGGTCGCGAGCTGCCAGGTTGGCACGGGCGCGGTCGCCGGGTTCCTCGCCGATTCGAAGCGGCCGAACACCGCGAGCAGTCCGATCAGCACCAGCCCTGTCGCGGCCAGCCACAGTGGGAGCATGACGAACCAGCGCAGGCTTCCCGGGTCGGGCGTCGCGTAGTCCATGGCCAGCACGGTCAGGCCCGACACGACGACCAGCGCGGGCATGTGCCACAGGTAGATGCTCATGAACCGGGGGCCGATCCAGCGCAGTGCGGAGCCGATCGCGCGCCGCTCGGCGATGCGGTTCAGCGCCGGTCGCGCGGCGAGTGCGAGGCCGATCTGGCCGACCGCGAGGGTGATGAGGCACAGGGTGGGCGGGCTCATGTTGGAAACGGCGGCGCCCGGCATGCCGATCATGCTGGTGGCGTAGGGGCCGAACGCGACGAGCAGCGCGGTGGCGGCGAAGCCCGCGCCCGCCATGGTGAGTGCGCCGCGACGGCTGAGCCTGCCGAGCGCGCCGTCGACGTAGTGGAAGCCGAGCTGGTGCACGGCGAGCCAGACGAACACGGCGTTGGCGTATCCGGCGAGGCCGAAGACGTCGAAGCGAACGACGTCGATCAGCGCGGCCGCGACGCTCAACGCGATCGGGACACCGAGGCCCCATCGCCGGTGAGCCGCCGCCATGAGCGGGGTCGCCAGCACTGTCAGCAGGTACACGGCGAGGAACCACAGCAGCTGGGCCGCGATGGCCGAGGCGACGGCGACCGGCTGCCCGGCGACGCCGAACGCGGTGAGAACCTTCGGCACGACGAGCCACACCGCGAAGAGCGGGAGCACGGGCAGCAGAAGCCTGCCGAGCCTGCTCGCGAGCCACGCGCGTGGTGATGCCGCTCGGCGCAGCGAGATCAGGTTGGCCGCTCCACCGGCGAAGAACACGAGCGGCATGACCTGTGACAGCCAGGTGATGACCCACCAGCCGGGTGTCGCGAGGGCGTTGCCGGTGGTGAGCGTGCCGTCGGAGTAGTCGAGGACTGGCATCGCCCAGTGCTGGATCACCACACCGAGGATGGCTATGGCCCGGATGACGTCGAGGAAGCGATCCCGGGTGTGCTGGCGGGGCTCCAGCCGGCTGATTGTCATGGGGCAAGCCTGGTCGGGGAAGGCTTTCGGCACAGCCAGGCAGCCCGCCGTATCGATCTTCGGGTTTTCGGCTGATGAGGGTGGGGGCTGCCCTACCAGAGGGGCCGGAGGGGGACGGGCCGTCCGCCGGAGGTCGCGGCGGTGAGTGTGGCGAGGTCGTCGTGGAGCTTGCCGAGGCGGTCAGGGCCGATGAGGGTGGCCCATTCCCGTTCGATGTCGGCCCAGGCCGCGACGACGCGTTCGACGCACTCCCAGCCACGGGCGGTGAGGCTGATGGCGCGGGCACGCCGGTCGGTGGGGTGTGGGCGGCGTTCGACGTAGCCGCGCTTGGTGAGTTCGTCGATGAGCTGGACGGCTGCCTGCTTGGTGATGCCGAGGTGTTCGCCGATGCCGACGGCCGTAGCCGTCTTGTGGAAGGACAGGTACTGGAACACGAAGCCGTGGGCGGGGCGCACGTCGCCGAAGCCCGCGGTGGCGAGTTGCTCGTGGACCCGGTCCATGACGGCGCGGAAGCTCGTCGCCAGCAGCGCGGGGAGATGTCCTGTCGACAAGGTAGTCAACTTTCTTGACGATATGGTCAGGTAGGTTTACCGTATAACTAGTAAAGTTGGTTGACTATCACTGGAGGGGACATGACGCTGGCGACCTATGCGGACGCCCCTGTCTTCAGTAATGCCGGATTCGTCTTCCGGTCGCTTGCGGTGCCGAGCAGGGGGTCGGCGGAGCTCGCTGTGTGGTCGCTCGAAGCCGGGCCGGGAGCGACCAGCGAACTGCACACCGTCGACCGTGAGGAGGTGTTCGTGCTGCACGAGGGAAGGGTGATCGTCGAGGTCGACGGCGACGCGCACGAGCTTGGTCCCGGCGACGCGGCCATGTCGGTGCCCGGCAGGCCATTGCGGCTGCGCAACCCGGGCGCCCAGCCGGCGTGGCTCACCGTGTGCACATCGAAGGGCATCACCGGCGTCGTCGACGGGGTCACCATCGCACCACCCTGGGCCCGCTGACGGAAGCAAGGGAGCTTTGCTACCGAAATTCGGTAGCAAAGCTCCCTTGCTTCCACTACCGCTGTTGTGCCTGGTCGGCGGGGTACTGATTCGGGTGTCAGCGGCCGAGGTAGGTGAGGACGGCGCGGACGCGACGATGCTCCTCCGCGCTGGCTTCGAGGCCGAGCTTCGCGAAGATGTTGCCGATGTGCTTTTCGACCGCGCCGTGTGAAACGACGAGGGTGCCGGCGATCGCGGTATTGGAAAGGCCCTGTGCCATCAGGCCGAGTACTTCCGACTCGCGGCTGGTGAGCGCGTCGAGTGGGTTCTTCTTTCCCCTGGCCATGAGCTGGGCGATCACTTCGGGGTCGATCGCCGTGCCGCCGCCGGCGACTCGGCGCACCGCGTCCAGGAACTCCGCGACATCGGCCACTCGCTCCTTCAACAGGTATCCCACGCCGCCCGCGCCCGCGGACAGCAACTCCACCGCGTACGTCTCCTCGACGTACTGGGACAACACCAGCACCGGAAGACCCGAGATCACCTCCCGCGCCCGCAGCGCCGCCCTCAGCCCCTCATCGGTGAACGTCGGTGGCATCCGCACATCGACGATCGCCAGGTCGGGACGATGTTCCTGGATCGCTTCGAGTAGGTCGCCGCCGTTGTCCACCGCGGCAGCCGTTTCGATGCCCTCGTCGGCGAGCAGTCGCTGTACCCCGGCGCGCAACAGAACAGCATCCTCGGCGATGACCACCCGCATCCATGCTCCCCAGTGGCGAGGCGCAGCTCACCACGTGCATGGCAGGTCCGCTCGGACGACCGTGGGACCACCGGGTGGGCTGACAACGGAAATGACGCCGTCAATCGTTGCAGCCCGGTCGGCGAGCCCGGCAAGCCCACCCCCTTCGCGCATCCGCGCGCCACCGTGCCCGTTGTCGGTCACCTCGACCACCACGGTGTCCTCCGTGCGCCACACCTTCACGCCCGCCTCTGTCGCCCCCGAGTGCTTGGCGACGTTCGTCAGCGTCTCGCCGACGATGAAGTACGCCGTCGTCTCCACGGCAGCCGGTGGTCTCGGCTCCACGGTCACATCCACGTCGACGTGGATGGGCGACTTCGCCGCCTGCGCCGACAGTGCCGCGTCGAGCCCACGGTCGGCGAGTACGGCGGGATAGATACCCCTCGCCAGATCGCGCAGCTCGGACACGGCCAGCTTGGCGTCGGTGTGCGCCTCGTCGATCAGGCTGCGCAGGTCGTCGGGGTTGCCGCCGAGTTTCGACTTCGCCCTGCCCAGGCTCATCGCGACGGATACCAGGCGTTGCTGTGCCCCGTCGTGCAGATCCCGCTCGATCCGCCTGCGCTCGGCCTCGGCCGCGTCGACGCCGCGGGCCCGGGACGCCTGCAACCGCGATGCCCTCGCCTCGGCTCTGCGGGCCTTCGGAGGCCCGAGCAGCGTGAGTGCCAGTCGCCCGTGCAGCCACCCCAGCGCGGGGGCGACCCAGATCGCCATCGGAACCAGGATGATCGACACAAGGCCGATCGCGAACTCGATGATCCCCAGCGGGAGCACCAGCATGAGGTAGCCGAAATCGCGCCAGGTGGTCGGATCGGTCAGCGCGCCGAGCCAGCGCCGCAGGAGCCCGCCCTCGACCCTCAGCCGTTCCACGTCCGGCACGTCCGTATTGAGCATCGACCTGACCCAGCGTCGCTCCGTGTCGCCGAACCACCTGGTCAGGTACGTGGTCGCCAGCAGGATCGGTACCCCGACCCAGATGATCGTGGTGACGATCCCGACGGCGGTCAGCGTGAAGACCAGCACGAACTGGATCAGCCGCAGCGGGAAACTCGCCACCATGAAGACGATCGAGTGGAAGGGGGACGGTCTCGACTGCTCCGCGAGCTGGTCCTTTTCCTCCGCGGGGCGCTCGGGTGTGGACGTGCTCATGACTCCGCCGCCGGCCCGCTCGCCCGCACCGTGGGCGTGAACGGGACGTAGTTGTCCGCCTCGCGCATCTGCCGCGGTGTCGGGCCCAGCATCAGCCTCGCGAACCCAGCGTGCGCCGACGCGAGTGCCTTGGTGATCGCAATCGTCAGTGCCAGGCACAACAGTCCCAGCGCGGCCCACGGCAACGCCGACACCTCGGAGTCGACCGTGATCCAGCGCAGGTCGAAGGACGGGAAGAAGTAGGCGCCCTCCGGCAGGAACCGGTAGTAGATGGGCAGTCCGATGAGCCCCAGCGACAGCGCCCAGGACACCGCCATGATCGTGAACTGGGCGATACCGATCGGGAACAACAGCACGAAGTAGGTCATGTCCCGCCAGGTCGACTGATCCGCGATGCGGGCCTTCCACCGCGCCTTCTGGTCACCGTCCGGCAGCGTCCGGTAGGGGAGCGGGACGTAGGCGCCCAGCATCGAGTAGACCCGGGCCCTCTCGATCCTCGCCGCGGCCCTCACGCTCACGAGCAGCAGTGCGAGCACCGGGATACCGATCCAGATGATCAGCGTCGTGGCGCCGACCGAGCCGAGTGCCACGATGGCGACGAAGCCCGCGATTCCGATGGGAAGGTTCAGCAGCAGGTAGCCCAGTGAACCGAACAGCGGCGGACGGCTCCGGTCCTTCTCGGTCGTCGGCTCGTTGTTCATGACTGGCATCCCTTCTGCGGCGGCTGGATACCAGTGTGTCTGTGCTGACCTGTGTCAACCATCGTGTGTGCTGGCCTCTCCCGGGTGGGGTTGGCCCTACCCCGAAGGTCGGAATTATCGAGTTGCGCCTCGCGTTATCCTGTCAGGTAGCAAAACCCGAAGGGGGTGAACGGTCTCGACTCTGGACGTTGATCCAGGGGAAGCGTGCCGGTGCAGGCAACGACCACCGTGAGCGTCGTCGCAATAAATATAAGCGCCAAGACGAATAGTCAGCGCGACTTCGCCCTCGCCGCCTGAGCGAGTGCGAGTCTGTCGGCCCGGGTAAGCCTTCGGCCCGGTATGCCGGCATCAGCTAGAAGGCTTACCGCCGGTCCCGGCCACGGGGACCGGTTGGGAAACGAACAGTGGCTGGGCCCGTCACACCGGCTTGTTCGCGTGACCGGAGGGGCCGAGTAGAGGCACAGCGAACTGCGCACGGAGAAGCCCTGGAAAGGCGACAGAGGACCCGGGTTCGATTCCCGGCACCTCCACCACGGGGTTCCAGTGAGAACCCAGAGGCAAAAGGGCCACCCGCCCAGCGGGTGGCCCTTTTTCTTTCGGCTCGATGTCGATCCGCGGCCGCCGGCTCCGACCTTGCTGTGAGGGACGCCCATCCAGGGCGCCGGCGAACGAGAGGATTGACCATGGGTCTGCCTGTTGTGCATTTTGAGATCATCGCGACTGCCCCGGACGCGTTGCGCCACTACTACGGTGAGCTCTTCGGCTGGGACTTCAGCACCGGTGACGCGGTCACCGAGAAGATCTCGCGGCCGGGGAAGTACCACTTCGTGGCTGGAAGCACGACCGGGGACGGCGACGGCATCAACGGCGGTGTCGGTGGCGGCGAGGGTTTCGAGCGCGGGGTGAGGTTCTACGTCAGCGTGCCCGACGTCGAGGACGCGTTGCGTGAGGCCGAGAATTCAGGCGGCCAACGAGTGTTGGGTCCCGAGCCGAAGTCGGGGGACTTCACCGTGGGGCTGTTCGCCGATCCGGAGGGAAACGTGATCGGCGTGGCCGGACCGTCGGCTTGAGTGGGCGCCGCCCGCGGCACGGGAAGGGGACGTTGTGAAGTATCTGCTCTTGATCTACAGCAATCCGGAGAATTGGGAGCACCCGATGTTCCTGCGCAATCCGGAATTCCTGGCGATGCCTGCGGCCGAACGAGAGGCGCTGACCGGGCAATCCGATGCCCTGCACCAGGAGATCACCGAGTCCGGCGAGTTGCTGGTGGCCGCGGCGCTGGCCGATCCGCTGACCAGCCGGACCGTACGGGTACGCGACGGCGTTCCGGTCACGACGGACGGCCCGTATGCGGAGATCAAGGAGCAGCTGGCCGGGTATCTCGTGGTGGATTGCGAGAGCGCGGAACGGGCGGTCGAGATCGCCTCGCGCATCCCTGACGCCCGATTCGGCGGCGTGCACGTTCAGCCGATCATGGATATGTCCGGCCAGGAGATGTGAGCGATCCGGGTCGCGTCGAGGACGTGCTACGCCGGTTGGCGCCGCGGGTTCTGGTCGCGCTGGTGAGGCATTACCGCGACTTCGAGACCGCCGAGGACGCGGTCCAGGAGGCGCTGCTGGCCGCCGCGACGCAATGGCCCGCACGCGGCGTGCCCGACAATCCGGAGGGATGGCTGGTCAGGGTCGCGTCCCGCCGGATGATCGATCAGTTGCGCGGTGAGCTGGCCGGCCGACAGCGGGAAGAGCGGATTCTCGCACAGAGTCCGCAGGGTGAAACCCACATGCCCGGTGCCGACGACCAGCCGGACGACACGGACGACACCGTGGTTCTGCTGCTGCTCTGCTGCCATCCCAGCCTCACGCCGTCGTCGCAGGTCGCGCTCACGCTGCGCGCGGTCGGCGGGCTGACCACGGCTGAGATCGCGCGGGCCTTCCTGACCCCCGAGGCGACCATGGCCCAGCGCATCAGCCGGGCACGCAAACGCATCCGGGAGGCAGGCGCGGCCTTCCGGATGCCGCCGGAGCCGGAGCGGCTGGAACGTTTACGTGTCGTGCTGCACGTGCTGTACCTGATTTTCAACGAGGGCTACACCGCGACGTCAGGACCGAGCCTGCATCGCGCCGAGCTGGCGGGCGAGGCGATCCGGCTGACCCGCATTGTGCACAGGGCGCTCCCCGGCGACGGCGAGGTCGCCGGATTGCTGGCGCTGATGCTGCTGACCGACGCCCGGCGCCCGGCGCGTGCCCGGCCCGACGGCAGCCTGGTTCCGCTGGCCGAGCAGGACCGCCGCCTATGGAATCAGGAGTCCCTCCAGGAGGGGCTGGCGCTCATCACCCGCACGCTGTCGCAGGCCCGGGTTGGTCCCTACCAGCTGCAGGCGGCCATCGCCGCGGTGCACGGCGAGGCCACCCGCGCCGAGGACACCGACTGGCCGCAGATCGTCAACCTGTATCGCCTGCTCGAAGCGACGGCACCCAACCCGATGGTCACCCTTGGCCATGCCGTCGCCGTCGCGATGGTCGACGGACCCGAGGCCGGTCTTCGCCTGCTCGAACCGTTGACCGGCGACAAGCAGCTGTCCGGGCACCACCGGCTACCCGCGGTCCGCGCGCAGCTGCTGGAGATGGCGGGCGACGCCGACGCCGCCCTCGGCGCCTATCACCTGGCAGCCCGCCTGACCACCAGCCTTCCCGAACAGCACTACCTGCGCAGCCGTGCGGCACGTCTGGCCAAGAAGGCGAGAGAGGGGCCGGCCGCTACCTAACCGGCTCACGCGCGCCTACCCGTCGATGGAGAGGAACGAGTTGTAGTAGTCCGACCACGTGTAGCGCTTGTCGTAGGTCCGGTCCTGCTCGAAGTCGGTGATGCTCGCCCTCACGATCAGGCCCAATTCGTTGTGCGGCTCGACGCTGACGTCGTCCGGAACCTGCGTCCACCTCGGCGGGCTTTCCACCGCTCCCAGCAGCCGGACATCGGGGTCGGCGGTCATGCCGATCAGCGCCCGGGTGTACTCCGAGTTCGGCGCCCCGCACTCCACGAGCATCAGGGCATCCTCGGTACCGTCCTCCGTCACGTCGGCGAACACGATGTCGCGGTCCGGCGTGAACCGGTACAGCTGGTCGGGCAGGTGAGCCTCGCCGCCGGTGAACTCCACGACCTGTTGCGGGCACGGCCCGATTTCGGGGACCTCGAACGCCGTGTTGTGCCAGTCGACGTTTCGTACGCCGTCCTCTTGCGGAGCCGCTGTCGCTTGCGTACCCGTCAACGCCAGCAACGAGGTGGCGAACACCGCACCGCACGCCATGGTTGCGCGCCTCGACAGTCCCTTCATCGCGATCCCCAGTCCTTTCGGTCGTCCTTGTCGGCGGCCCCGGCGACGGTGCGCCGGTCTGCCGTCACTGCCCACGAGACGCGCCACCATCGCGCAGGGGTTGCCAGCCGACGCAGGTGCTTTCCATAAGCAAAACCGGCGAGTGCTCACCGGGAGCACTCGCCGGTCTCGCCGTGTCAGGAACCGATGGTCGCCGTGTCGATGACGAAGCGGTACCGCACATCGCTGCTGGTCACGCGCTCGTACGCGGTGTTGACCTGGTCGGCGGAAATCGTCTCGATCTCGGCACCGATCCCGTGCTCAGCGCAGAAGTCCAGCATCTCCTGGGTTTCGGCGATGCCGCCGATCATCGAGCCGGTGAGTATCCTGTTGCCGCCGATGAGCGAGAAAGCGCTGTAGGACAACGGCTCTCCGGGAGCACCGACGTTCACCATCGCTCCACCGACCTTCAGCAGGCTCAGGTAGGCGTCGACCGGAAGCTTCGCCGACACGGTGTTGAGGATCAGGTCGAACCGCCCGGCGAGTTCGCCGAACGTCGACTCGTCACCGGTGGCGTAGTAGCCGCTCGCACCGAGCCGGATGCCGTCCTCCTGCTTCTTGAGGCTCTGGCTCAGCACCGTCACCTCGGCACCCATCGCGACGGCGAGCTTCACGGCCAGGTGGCCGAGACCGCCGAGACCGACGACCGCGACCTTCTTGCCGGGGCCGGCATTCCACCGGCGCAACGGCGAGTACGTCGTGATGCCCGCGCACAGCAGGGGAGCGGCGATGTCGAGTTCGATTCCCTCCGGGATGCGGCACACGAAGGCGTCCTTCACCACGATCTGCCTGCTGTAGCCGCCGTAGGTGTTCTCGCCGTCGAAGCCGACGCCGTTGTACGTCTGAACGTTGCCTTTGACGCAGAACTGCTCCGTGTCCGCCCGGCAGTTCTCGCACTCGCCGCACGAGTCGACCATGCAGCCGACGCCGACGCGGTCGCCGACTCGGTATTCGGTCACGCCGGAGCCGACTCCGGCCACGACACCCGCGATCTCGTGGCCGGGGACCATCGGGAAGATGGCGGTTCCCCAGTCCTCCCGCACCTGGTGGATGTCGGTGTGGCAAATACCGGCGTAGGCGATGTCGATCAGGACGTCATCAGGGCGCAGGTCGCGCCGCTGGATCGTGGTCTGTTCGAGCGGTGCGCCGGGAGCCGGCGCGGCGATGGCGTGTGTCGTTGTGCTCATCAGACCTCCTGGTTATGGTTCGGAGAGCCCAATGTAATTGGGCTCTTACACCGACGACGTAAGAGGTCTCTTACTTATTCCGATCGAGAGATGAGAGCCAGGTCATGGGCGAGCGGTACCACCACGGCAACCTGCGTGCCGAGCTTGTGCGCGAGTCGCTTGACCTGATCGCCGAGCAGGGACTGCGCGGCTTCTCGGTCGCCGAGGTGGCTCGCAGGGCCAAGGTAAGCCCCGCTGCTCCGTATCGGCACTTTCCCGAGCGGGGAAGTCTGCTGGCCGCCGTCGCGACCGCCGTAGCGAGTCAGCTGGCCGACCGGGTGGGGAACGCGGCGGCGGAATTCACCGGCCCGGTCGACGCGCTCGCCGCGGCCTGCGGTGCCTACACCGAGTACCTGATCGAACGGCAGGCCGGAATCAATGTCATTTACGCCGACGGGCTGCAAGGGCGGGAACACGAACAACTGCACGAGCAGACAAGGCGGCTGACCGACCAGTTCCTGATGTTGTGCCTCACGGTGTCCGATCGTCCGGCGAGCGCACTCGAACTCATGGAGCAACTGTTCACCCAGGCGCACGGGTACGGCATGTTCTGGCTTGATGGCGTTTTCGAGCGGCACGGTTATTCCGCGGAGAAGGTCGTGCGCAAGTCCGTGATGGCGGCCAGGGTTGTGATCGAAGGGCACTCCTACGCCGCGCGCTCTTGATCTCCAGTTAGGTCGAGGTCGCAGACTCGGGGATCGCCGGTCCGGAGAGGGGATCGGGAGCCAGCCGGGAGGAGTCGCAATGGGAACAGCCGGTCTCGGGCCGGTCGGGGTGGCGCTCGAGGTGTCGGCGGGCAACGCGCATCTCGCGGAGGCTGCCGAACTGGAGGCGCTGGGTTACCCGGCGGTGTGGTTGCCCGGAGGGGAACTCGACAGTCTCGGCCGGGTCGGCGACCTGCTCGCCGCGACGACGTCCGTGCTGGTGGGGACGGCCGTCATTCCCCCTGACGTCTACGATGCGGACGCGGTGGCCGCCGCGTACGCCCGGTTCGAGCGCGAGCATCCCGGCCGGTTCGTCGCCGGGCTCGGCTCGCCGCAGCGAGCGCGGCAGCTCGCGCCGCTCGGCGCCTACCTCGACCGGCTCGACGCGGCGGACCCGCCCGTTCCCCGGAACCGGCGGATACTCGCCGCGCTGGGCCCTCGCAAACTCGCGCTCGCCCGCGACCGGGGTGCCGGGGCGGTCCCGCTGCTCGTGACACCCGGCTACACCGCGTGGGCCCGGCGGATTCTCGGTCCCGACGCGACTCTCGTCGTCTACCAGCTCGTCGTCGGCGATACCGATCCTTCGCGCGCACGGAGGACGGCCAGGGAACCGACCCTTCGCGGCTTGCTCGGCGTCGGCGGATATCCGGAGAACATGCGGCGGATGGGCTTCACCGGCGAGCAGCTCGCCACCCTCGACGACGCGCTCGTCGACGCGCTGGTGGGCTGGGGCGACGATGCCGCGATCGCGGCGGGGATCGGCGAACACCTCACCGCCGGAGCCGATCACGTCGTGCTCGGTGTTCTCCACGACGGCGACCAGCCCGGCCCCGCCGAACTCGCCGGCAGGCTTGCGGCGTCAGGCATTCTCCGCGAGCAGCCTGCGAGCGGCCGACAGTAGATCCGGTGTCTGGCCCGCTTCGGTGGCCGAGCGGTTGATGAGGTCGATGGCCCCCGCCGTGAACTCCGCGCTCTGTACGGGCTCGTAGTCCTCCGGCGTGTCGATCTGCCGTGCGTGCTCGCCGAGTCCCGCCGCCACCGCCTGGAGGAACGGAATCGTCATCTCCGCGAGCGTGCCCGCCGAACCGCCCGCGGTACGCACCATCCGCCCGCCCTGCTTGAAGCCCGCGAACATCGCGTACATCGCGCCGAGTATCGCCGTGTCGTACATGGCGGCCGTGCCGGGATCGGTTCCGGTGAAGGTGGCCTGTCCCCAGGTTTCCAGCAGGTGCCGGTACTGCTCGAAGCCACGCTCGTCCCCGCTGTAGAGCACGAGCGAGGCAGGGGTGCCGATCATGTCGGGGGTGGCCATGAGCCCGCCGTCGACGTAGCCGATCTGGTGCCGGTGTGCCCAGGCGGCGAGCGCGCGAGCCTCGTCGGGGGTCGTCGTCGTGACGTTGACGACGAGCCTGCCCCCGAGGGCGTCGACCACGGGGTCGAGCTGCTCGTGCACGGATGCCTCGTCGAGCAGGCAGACCACGACGAGCGGGGATGCCCTCACCGCGTCCTCGACGGCCGGGGCGAGCTTGCCACCCGCGTCGGCGACCGTGCCTTCCTTACCGGGAGTCCTGTTCCACGCGGTCACCGAATGGCCTTCCGAAAGGAGCCGGGTGGCGAGGGCACGGCCCATCGCGCCCAGTCCGAGAACGGTGACCTCGGTCGTGTTCGTGCTGCCCTGGGATGGCGAAGTCAAGATATCTCTTCTCTCTCAACGGAATTCAACGGAAACAGCCTCGCCGCATGCACTACGATTCGACAAGTACTGACTTCAAAGTCAGGTACTGATCTTCAGGTCAGTGAGGAGGGTTGGCATGCGCGCGAAAGTCCTGCCGTACGCCTGCGGCATCGACGCCGCGATCGACGTCATCGGCGGGAAGTGGAAGGTGCTCATCCTGTGGGCGCTTCACGACGGCGCGAAGCGGTTCGGCGAGGTGCGGCGGCTCGTGGCCGGGGTGACCGAGAAGATGCTCATCCAGCAGTTGCGGGAGCTGGAGGCCGACGGCATCGTCCACCGCGAGGTCTATCACCAGGTGCCGCCGAAAGTGGAGTACTCCCTCACCGAACTGGGCAGCTCGCTCAACGACGCCCTGGCGCCGCTCGGGGAATGGGGCGCCCGGCACATGGATCACATCGTGTCCGTGCGTGAGGAAACCGGTTCCTGACCGCGCCGAACGCGGATCTCGGCGTCCTCAGGCCTGCTGACCGCCGATCCTGCTCGTCAGCTCGCTGGCCGCCCTGCGCACCTGCTCCGCGAGCCAGGGCCAGGTCTCGATACAGGCATCGCCTTCGCACGGGTGACGCAGCGTCACGCCGACCGAGGCCAGTGGCCTGCCGCCGTGATCGAAAACCGGATGGGCCACCGAGGCGAACCCTTCGGTGACGTGCCCGTCCTCGACGGCCCAGCCGAGTCTGCGGTGCGCGGCCAGCAGGCCCCGCAGCTCGGCGAGGCTTCGCGGGCCTCTGCCGGTACGGCGCACGAATGCCGAAGGCGCGGGGAACAACGCCCGCACGTGCGCTGCCGGCAGGTGGCAGAGCATGGCCCTTCCCGAAGCGGTCAGATGCGAGGGCAGCCTGACCCCGACATCGGTGACCAGCGTTTCCGGAACCGCGGGCCGTTCCTTCACCAGGTAGACCAGCTCGTTGCCGTGCAGGATGCCGAGTTGCGCGGTGTGCCCCGCCTTGTCGACGAGCCTGCGCAGCACCGGGCCCGCGAGCCGTTCGAGCGGATCGTGCCGCAGGTAGGCGGAGCCGAGTTCGAAGGCGGCGATGCCCAGGCCGTACCTGCGCTCGGCGGGAAGATGGACGACGAAACCGGCCGATTCGAGTTCGGCGAGCAGGTGGTAGGTCGTCGACCTCGGCAGGCCGAGCTCGCGGGCGAGCGCCGCCGCGGAGACGGGGCCCGCGTGCCCGGCGAGCGCGCCGAGGAGGGCGAGGCCACGACGCAACGCTGGGACACCCATACCTCTCCTGTCTGGAATCCGAGACACAACCGGCTTACCGAACAGGATGCGCGCTGTCCCGGGGAGTGCAATAGGGGGCATGGCAGAGCAGGTATCCCTCGGCGCGGCACACCTCGGCAGGCAGCAGGTCGTGGACGTCGCACGCCATGACGCGTCCGTCGTGCTCGACGCCGTCGCGCTGAGCAACATCGCCACCGCGCGTGAGCACGTCGACGCCCTCGCCGAGACGCCACGGGCCACCTATGGCGTCTCGACCGGCTTCGGCGCGCTGGCCATCAGGCACATTCCCGGCGATCGGCGTGCCGATCTGCAGCGCTCGCTGATCAGGTCGCACGCGGCGGGCGCGGGAGCCGAACTGGAGCGGGAGGTGGTGCGGGCGCTCATGGTGCTGCGGCTGCGCACGCTCGCCACCGGGCACACCGGCATCAGGAGGGAGACGGCCGCCGCGCTGGCCGCGATGCTCAACGCCGGTATCACGCCCGTCGTGCACGAATACGGTTCGCTCGGCTGTTCCGGCGATCTCGCGCCGCTGGCCGCGGTGGCGCTCGCGCTGATGGGCGAGGGCGAGGCCGATACGGCGGACGGCGAGCGCGTTCCGGCGGCGATCGCGTTGCGGCGGGCGGGAATCGAACCGGTGACGCTGGCCGAGAAGGAAGGACTCGCGCTGACCAACGGCACCGACGGCATGCTCGGCATGCTGGTGCTCGCCGAGGCCGATCTGCGGAATCTGCTCGCCGTCGCCGACCTGACCGCGGCCATGAGCGTCGAGGCTCTGCTCGGCACCGACCGGGTGTTCGCCCCGGACCTGCAGGCGCTCCGGCCTCACCCAGGCCAGGCGGTCTCGGCGCGCAGGATGCTCAAGGCGCTCGCCGGTTCCGCGATCGTCGCGAGCCACAGGGGACCCGACTGCACCAGGGTGCAGGACGCCTACTCGCTGCGCTGCGCGCCGCAGGTGCACGGCGCGGCGAGGGACACGCTGGCGCACGCGGAGCGGGTCGCCGACATCGAGTTGTCCTCCGCGATCGACAACCCGGTCGTGTTTGAGGGCGGGCGGATCGAGTCGAACGGCAACTTCCATGGCGCGCCGCTCGGTTACGTTCTCGACTTCCTCGCGATCGCGGTCGCCGACGTGGCCTCGATCGCGGAACGGCGTACCGACCGGATGCTCGACACCGCCCGCTCGAACGGGCTTCCCGCGTTTCTCGCCGCCGACCCGGGCGTCGACTCCGGTCACATGATCGCCCAGTACACGCAGGCGGGGATCGTCAGCGAACTGAAACGGCTCGCCGTGCCCGCCTCGGTCGACTCGATTCCGAGCAGTGCCATGCAGGAGGACCACGTGTCGATGGGCTGGGCCGCGGCGCGAAAGCTGCGCAGAGGTGTCGACGGGCTGCGCACGGTCCTTGCCGTCGAACTGTTGTGCGCCGCGAGAGCGCTCGACCTGCGGGCGCCGCTCGAACCGGCCCCGATCACCGGCGCGGCGCGCGACCTGCTGCGCACCGTCGTCGCCGGACCTGGACCGGACCGGCATCTCGCCCCCGAGATCGCCGCAGCGGAACGCCTGATCGCCTCAGGTGCCGTGCTCGCCGTGATGGAGGAATCATGACCGACAAGCTCACCGCGCGGAACTGGCAGACCGAAGCCGCGCTGCGGATGCTGCGCAACAACCTCGACCCCGCCGTCGCCGAACGTGCCGAGGACCTCGTCGTGTACGGGGGAAGTGGCAAGGCGGCGCGTGACTGGCCGAGCTACCACGCCATCGAACGGTCACTGACGACGCTGGCCGAGGACGAGACACTGCTTGTGCAGTCGGGAAAACCGGTCGGCGTCCTGCGAACGCACGAGTGGGCGCCGAGGGTGCTGCTCGCGAACTCCAACCTGGTCGGCGACTGGGCGAGCTGGCCGGAGTTTCGCAGGCTGGAGTCGCTGGGGCTGACGATGTACGGGCAGATGACGGCGGGCTCGTGGATCTACATCGGCACGCAGGGCATCCTGCAGGGCACCTACGAGACGTTCGCGGAGGTTGCGCGCAAGCGGTTCGGCGGAAGCCTCGCGGGGACGCTCACGATCACGGCCGGTCTCGGCGGGATGGGCGGGGCGCAACCGCTCGCCGTGACGATGAACGGGGGCGTGGCGCTGGTGATCGAATGCGATCGGCAGCGGGCGTCGCGGCGGATCGAGACGCGTTACCTCGACGAACTGGCGTCCGATGTGGACGATGCCATCGCGAGGGTGACCGAGGCGAAGAGGCGGCGGCGCGCCTTGTCGGTTGGGCTGATCGGCAACGCGGCCGAGGTGTTGCCCGAATTGCTGCGAAGGGGAGTCGAGGCCGACATCGTCACCGATCAGACCTCGGCGCACGACCCGCTGGCCTATCTGCCGATCGGCGTCGCCGTCGAGGACTGGCACGACTACGCGGCGAAGAAACCCGACGAGTTCACCGATCGTTCCCGCGATTCGATGGCCGAGCACGTCGAGGCCATGCTCGGTTTTCTCGACGGGGGAGCCGAGGTGTTCGACTACGGCAATTCGCTGCGTGGTGAGGCCAAACTCGGTGGTTGTGAGCGCGCCTTCGACTTTCCCGGCTTCGTTCCCGCCTACATCCGTCCGTTGTTCTGCGAGGGCAAGGGACCGTTTCGCTGGGTCGCGCTCTCCGGCGATCCCGCCGACATCGCGGCGACCGACAGGGCGATCCTCGATCTCTTCGGCGAGGACGAGGCGCTGGCCCGCTGGATCAGGCTCGCCGGGGAACGCGTTGCCTACCAGGGTCTTCCGGCGAGGATCTGCTGGCTCGGCTACGGCCAGCGGCATCTCGCGGGCTTGCGGTTCAACGAGATGGTCGCCAGCGGCGAGCTGTCGGCACCGGTGGTGATCGGCAGGGATCACCTCGACGCGGGGAGCGTCGCCTCTCCCTACCGGGAAACCGAGGGCATGGCGGACGGCTCCGACGCCATCGCCGACTGGCCGTTGCTCAACGCGCTCGTGAATACGGCATCAGGGGCAACCTGGGTCTCGATCCACCACGGCGGCGGCGTCGGCATGGGACGATCGATTCACGCGGGGCAGGTGTGCGTCGCCGACGGCAGCGAACTTGCCGCGCGCAAGATCGAGCGGGTACTGACCAACGATCCCGCGATGGGCGTGATCCGGCACGTCGACGCGGGTTACGAGCGGGCCGCCGAGGTGGCGGCGGAGCGCGGGGTGCGCATTCCGATGCGGGAGGACACGTGATGGGGACGCAATCGCTGCTCGACGAGATCGCGGGCGTGGGAAGGGATTCCGTGCGGGGCGGCTATTCCCGGCACGTGTTCGCCGACGCCGAGACGGAGCTGCGCGCATGGTTTCACGAGCGCGCCGAGGGGGCGGGGCTCGACGTCGAGACCGACCGCAACGGCAACCTGTGGGCGTGGTGGGGCGAGCCCGATTCCGGAGACGCTGTCGTCACGGGTAGTCACGTCGATTCGGTACCCGGTGGAGGGGCTTTCGACGGCCCGCTCGGGGTCGCCAGCGCGCTGAGCGCGGTGGCAACGTTGCGGGAACGGGGATTCCGGCCTGGCAAACCGCTCGGGGTCGTCGTGTTCGCCGAGGAGGAGGGCGGCCGGTTCGGCGTTCCCTGTCTCGGTTCCCGGTTGCTGACCGGCGCGATCGACGCGACGGCCGCGCTGCGGCTGTCCGACAGCGACGGCGTCACCTTCGCCGAGGCGAGCGCGAGGGCGGGGCTTGATCCCGGACGGGTCGGCGCCGATCCCGCGCGGCTCGGCCGGATCGGCCGGTTCGTGGAGCTGCACGTCGAGCAGGGCAGGGGTCTCGTCGACGTCGGGGAGCCGGTCGCCGTCGGCAGTTCGGTGATCGCCCACGGCAGGTGGCGGTTCTCGTTCTCAGGACAGGGAAACCACGCGGGTGCGACGTTGTTGTGCGACAGGGCCGATCCGATGCTGCCCGCGGCGCACGCGGTGACGGCGGCGAGGCGGATCGCCGAGAAGTTCCCTATGGCAAGGGCCACGGTCGGCAGGATCGTGCCGACCCCGGGTGGCACCAACGTCATCGCGTCCACAGTGGACCTCTGGTTGGACGCGAGGGTGCCGGAGGGCGATGTTCGAGCTCTGGTGGCCGAGATCGAGGCGGCTTCCTCGGCCGCGGCAGCCGAGGAAGGGTGTTCCCTGGTTGTCAGTGAGGAGTCGCTCAGCGGGGAGGTGCTGTTCGATCCGGCTTTGCGCGACGAGCTTTCCCTTGTACTCGGCGGGGTTCCCGCGTTGCCGACCGGTGCGGGCCACGACGCCGCGATACTCGCCGATGTGCTGCCTTCGGCGATGCTCTACGTGCGCAATCCGACCGGGATCAGCCACGCGCCGGAGGAGTTCGCGGAACCCGCCGACGTCGAACGCGGCTCGGCCGCACTCGCAAGCGTGCTGGAGCACCTGTGCCGGTGAGCTACTGGTGCGAGTACGCGTGGCTGCCGGAGGGTGTCGCGAGCGCCGTGCGGATCGACGTCGGCGAAGGGCGGATCACCGCGGTCACCACGGGCGCGCCGCGCTCCGGGACGGTCCTGAACGGACTGACGATGCCCGGTTTCGCCAACGGGCACTCGCATGCCTTCCACCGCGCGTTGCGCGGGCGGACGCACCTGGGCAGGGGCACGTTCTGGACGTGGCGCGAAGGCATGTACGAGCTGGCGGCGAGGCTAGACCCGGACTCCTACTACCGGCTGGCTCGTGGTGTGTACGCGGAGATGGTGCTCGCCGGGTACACGAGTGTCGGCGAGTTCCACTACCTGCACCACGGCAAGGACGGGGTGCGCTACTCCGAGCCCAACGCGATGGGGCTCGCGCTCGCCGCCGCCGCGGAGGACGCCGGTATCCGGCTGTGCCTTCTGGACACGTGTTATCTGGCCGGTGGGTTCGGCAGGGAGCTGGACCCGGTGCAGCGGCGGTTCGGCGACGGTGACGCGCACGCGTGGGCCGAACGTGTCGCCGCGCTGCCGGAGAGTCCGATGTCGACGGTGGGGGCGGCGGTGCACTCGGTACGCGCGGTTCCCGAACCGGAACTGCCGAAGGTCGCGGAGTTCGCGGCGGGCCGCCCGTTGCACGTTCATCTTTCCGAGCAGCGGGCCGAGAACGAGGACTGCCTTGCTTTCCATGGGAGGACGCCTGCCGCGGTGCTCGCCGATTCCGGGGTGTTCGGCCCCGCCTCGGTGGCCGTGCACGCCACCCACCTGACCGATGCCGACATGTCGACATTGCGCCGGACGGGCGCGTGGGCGTGCTTCTGCCCGACGACGGAACGTGATCTCGGGGACGGCATCGGGCCCGCGGGCCCGCTCGCCGACGCGGGCGTGCCGCTGTGTCTCGGCAGTGACAGTCAGGCCGTGATCGACCCCTTCGCCGAGGCGGGCGCGCTCGAACTGAACGAACGGCTCGCCCGCGAGAGCAGGGGCCGGTTCGGGGTTGCCGAGCTGCGTGCCATCGGCACCGCGCACGCCGCGCTGGGCTTCCCCGACGCCGGTACGCTCGCGGCCGGTGCACAGGCCGACCTCGTGACGGTCGATCTCGGTTCCCCCCGTACGGCGGGAATCCGCGCCGACGGGGTGTTCTTCGCCGCGTCGGCGGCCGATGTGACCGATGTCGTCGTCGCGGGAAGGCAGCGGGTGAGCGGCCGCGTCCACCTCGGCATCGAGCGGCCGGAAGCGGTGCTCGCCGACGAGATCGGGAGGTTGTGGCAATGCGATCCACCGTGATCACCGGTATCGGTGAGCTGACGACGAACGACCCCGGTTTCGGCACGCTGTCCGACGCCGCGGTGGTGCTCGAAGGGGAAAGGGTGGCCTGGATCGGCCCGGCCACCTCGGCCCCGATCGCCGACACCGCCGTCGACGCGGGAGGAAGGGCGGCGCTGCCCGGCTGGGTGGACAGCCACACGCACCTCGTGTTCGCGGGCGACCGCACCGCGGAGTTCGAGGCGCGCATGGCGGGTGCGCCCTACCTGGCCGGTGGCATCGCGGTGACCGTCGAGGCCACGAGGGAGGCGAGCGACGGGCGGCTCGTAGCCAATCTCGACCGGCTGCTCGCCGAGGCGGCGAGGCAGGGAACCACGTGCGTCGAAACCAAAACCGGATACGGGCTCACCGTCGCCGACGAACAGCGCTCGGCGAGGATCGCGGCCTCGGCCGCCGACGAGGTCACCTTCCTCGGGGCGCACCTCGTGCCGAAGGAGTACACCGCCGAGTCCTATGTGGACCTGGTGTGCGGGCCCATGCTCGATGCCGTGGCGCCGCACGTGCGCTGGGCCGACGTGTTCTGTGAACGGGGCGCCTTCGACGAGGAACAGTCCCATCGCGTGTTGCTGGCCGCGGCGGAGCGCGGGCTCGGCCTGCGAGTACACGGCAACCAGCTCGGCGAGGGACCGGGCGTGCGACTCGCGGTGCGCCACGGCGCCGCGAGCGTCGACCACTGCACGTATCTCTCGCGGGCCGACATCGACGCGCTCGCCGGTTCCGGCACGGTCGCGACCCTGCTTCCCGCCTGCGACCTCTCCACGAAGCAGCCGTTGCCGCCCGCGAGGGAGCTGATCGAAGCCGGTGCCACCGTGGCGCTCGCGACCAACGCGAACCCGGGCAGTTCGTACACGACGTCGATGGCGTTCTGTGTGGCGACGGCTGTGCTGCAGATGGGGTTGTCCGTGAGCGAGGCGGTGCGGGCCGCGACGGCGGGGGGTGCGGCGGCGCTGCGCAGGAACACCGAGACCGAAGCGGGGCCCGCCGTCGGCGCGCTCACCGTCGGTGCGAGGGCCGACCTGCAGATACTGGACGCGCCTTCGGTCACCCACCTCGCCTACCGGCCGGGCGTCCCGCTCACGTGGGCGGTGTGGCGGAAGGGGTCCGCCGTGGTGGTACCGCCGCCGCGTGATCGAACCCCATGGTGAGCATCATCGCGCGCACGTGCTCGTCGAACAGCGTGCCCGCGTCGATGTGCAGCCACTCGAAGTGGCCGAACAACTCCAGCGTCAGGTGTCCCTGGAGGATCGTCCACGCACCGAGCAGGATGGCGATGCCCCTGCGGTCGGAGAAGATCCCGGCCGCGTCCAGTGCCGCCGACAGGTCGTCGCTGATCGTGGGCCGGTGCTGGATGAGCGCCGTGTCGAGATCGATGGCTCCTGCGTCGACGGCGTCGGAGAGGATGCGCAGTGCGGTACCGGTGAAGCGGAGCCCCGCGGGCCTCGTGTCCTCAAGGGGAGCCTCGTAGCCGGGTAGCGGGGTCCCGTAGATGAGCGCGAAGTCGGCGGGGTTGGCGATCGCCCATTCCCGCATCCCCCTCGCGAAGGCCCACCAGCGGGCGGCGTGGTCGGCGGGATCGCGTTCGTCGACCGTTGCGACGGACGAATTGACCGCATCGGCGAGCGCGTTGTACGCGTCGACACAGAGTGCGGTGATGAGATCGTCGATGCCCTGGAAGTACCGGTAGAGCGCACTCGGCGTGATGTTCATGGCGCGGGCAACCGCGCGCAACGACAGTCCGGCCGGCCCCTCGTCAGCCATCTGAGCCCTGGCCGTCCGCTTGATCTCGTCGATCGTCGCTTGCCGGAATCGTTCTCTCCGGGACGGAGGATGGTCACCGCTGTCGGTGACCGGTCGAGGGGTAGACATGGCCGCATCCTTGCTTCGATAGAGAACACCGTCAACTCATGAGAAAGGGTGTTCTTGACTGAGAACGATACTCGTGGATAGGGTTCTCGTCCGAGAACAGTTGTTCTCAATTGTGATCATGCGGGGATCCCGGGGTGGGGCCGGCACGAGGGGGGTGGGCCCCACCCCGCCATCCTTTGGATCTCTCCCAAGGAGGTGGCCGCGGTGGTACGACCCATCCCGCTGCACACGCTCGCGGGCGTTCCGGATGCCGAGGTCACGACACATCCGTTCACCACGGGCGACGGACTCGGCCTGAGCATGCTGAGGTTCCTCGGTGCGAGGAAGAGCACCGGCGACGACATCGTCCTCGTGATTCACGGACTGACCACGTCCAGCGACATGTTCATCATGCCCGAGCACCGCAATCTGGTCCGGTTCCTGCTGGACAACGGTTTCGGCGACGTGTGGACGCTGGATTACCGGATGAGCAACCGGCACCCCTACAACCGGGCGATGCACCGCTTCACGTTGGACGACATCGCGCTCTACGACTTTCCGGCAGCCCTCGCCGAACTCCGCAGGACCGTCGGCAACCGGCGCGTTCACGTCATCGCCCACTGCCTCGGCTCCGTGTCCTTCCTGATGAGCCTTTTCGGCGGTGCCCTCGACGCCGCAGGCGGTGTCAGCGGTGTTAGCAGTGTCATTGCCAACAGCGCCGGGCTGACCCCGCGGGTGCCCGCGTGGTCACGGCTCAAGCTCAACGTGGCACCGGGCCTCATGGAGTACGTGCTCGGCTTTCCCTACCTCGATCCGCGCTGGCACGCCGAACCCCGGTTCACGCGCGGGTGGTTGTTCTCCAAGGCCGTCGGCCTCTTCCATCCCGAATGCGACAACCCCGCCTGTCACCTGCTGAGCCTCATGTGGGGAACGGGCTGGCCCGCGCTGTACAGCCACGACAAGCTCCACGAGGTGACTCATGCGCGAGGAGGCGACCTCTACGGTGCCACCGGATTCCACTACTACCGGCACGTGCTCGCGATGGTCAACGCGGGCCGCGCGGTGAAGTTCGCCAGGGGAGCCGCCTACGACAGCCTTCCCGAGGACTACCTGGCCGGTGCCGCCGAGATCACCACCCCCGTGCTGCTGACGACCGGCGAAACCAACCGTGTCTTCGCCGATTCGAACATTGTCTGTTATGAGCGGCTGGAAGCCGTCGCGCCGGGCAGGCACGAACTGGAGGTGTTCCCCGGCTACGGGCACCAGGACGTCTTCATGGGCAAGAACGCCGACATCGACGTGTTCCCCAGGATGCTCGACTTCCTCAAGCGGCAGGCGGCCTGACATGCTTCAGCGGGAACACGCGGAAACGGGGCTGACGTTCAGGGAGCTGATGTCGGGTCCCTTCACGATGGGCGTCACCGACCCCGGGGAAGGCGCCTCGATCGGTGAGCGCACCGAATGGCGCATGGTGTTGCGCGCCACCGTCACCATCACCGACGCGGATGCTTTCCTCGGCGATCCACGGCCACCGGCCACATTGACCGGTGAGGTGCTGCTTCCCGGTGTCCGCAGGCACATTCCGTTCGACAACGGGGTTTTCCGGCTGTTCCCTCCCTCCGGCGGGGCCTACCGCACGCTGATGGTCTACGAGTTCGGGTTCAGCGATAACGGCGTGCGGTACCACGTCGCGGGATACAAGGCCACGAGTGAGAACCCCATGCTGACAAGTCTCTGGCCGGACACCACGACGCTCGCGACCCGGCTCTACCGCGGCCAGGACACCAGCGGCGAGGTCGTGGGCGCCGGCGTGCTGCGCCTCAGTGCGATCGAACTGGCGAGACTGATCGCGTCGCTGCGCACACCGAGAGCACGTAACCTCGTCGACGCGGCGAAGGCCGCGGGAGGATATGCCTTGCTGTTCACGAGATCGCTTGCCGAAACCTACCTCCCACTGTCCATCATGGAGAGAGGAAGGCCGTGACGAGGGAACCGGGACCCGGCCTTCCGAAGCTGGCCGTGGTGTTCTCCGGCGGAGGGGCGCAGGCGGCCTACTTCGGCGCGGGAGTGGCCCGCGCGATCGAGGACGCGGGACTCGCCCCGTGCCTGTTGTCGGGCGTTTCGGCAGGCGCCATCAACGCCTGCGGGCTCGCGGTCGGCATGGACGCCGCCACACTCGCCGACATGTGGCGGCGGATCGACTGCGCCGACCTGTTCTCGCTGCGATTCGACGCGTGGAGCATGTTCGATCCGCGCAGGCTCGTGCGAAGGCCGTTGAGCAACCTCCCGCAGAACCTGCTCGACGCCATCGGCTGGCGCTGGCTGCTCGACACGTCGCCGTCGCGGCGTACCTTCACCGAGTACTTCGGCGAGGGCCCGCTGCCGGTGGCCGACGGCAGGACGGTGGTCGTCTCCGCCGTCGACCAGTCGAGCGCCGAGGTCATCAGGTTCACCAACGCGCTACCGCCCGCGCGTCGCGGCAAACCCGAATACGTCGAGACCACCATCGGCGTCGAGCACCTGCTCGCCAGTACCGCGGCACCCTTGCTGTTCCCGCCCGGAAAGATCGGCGGCAACGAGTACATCGACGCCGGTCTCGTCGCCAACACCCCGCTCAAACCCGCGCTCGCCTACGAACCGGACGCCGCGATCGTCGTCGGTGCGTCGGGCATCACCAGACCCGCGCCCTCGCCGACGTCGCTCGGCGAGACCATCGGACTGATCGCCGAAAACGTGGCGCAGTCGGCGTTGCTGGCCGACTTCCGGCACGCCGAGACGGTGAACAAACTGGCGGCGGCCGCGCCGGAGGCCACCGGAAAGAAGCGGATCGAGCTACTGCTCGTCGAACCGGACGGCCTGCCCTTCACCGCGTCGGGATTCCTGCGGTTCAACACCTCCGACGCCCGCGCGCTGATGGCGCACGGAAGAGAGGTCGCGGGCAAGCTGATCTCCGAATGGCCCGCTCTCGACGCGCTCACGGGAACATCGTGGAACGCCGGAGGTAGGTCCCGATGACTCCCGAGCACACCGACATCGTCGTCGTCGGTTCCGGCTTCGGCGGATCCGTTTCCGCAT
The DNA here is from genome assembly GCA_040635515.1 of Saccharomonospora sp. NPDC006951. Lineage (GTDB taxonomy): Bacteria > Actinomycetota > Actinomycetes > Mycobacteriales > Pseudonocardiaceae > Prauserella_A. Next base: position 52,115 of record JBEYHY010000003.1, read on the forward strand.
ATCGCTTCGCCGAGGCGGGTAAGCGTGTCGTCGTACTGGAGCGCGGGAAGGCGTACCCGCCTGGTGGTTTCGCGCGAACACCCGCCGACATGGGCAAGGCGTTCTGGGATCCGGGCGCCGGACTGCACGGGCTTTTCGACGTGTGGAGCTTCCGTGGTTTCGACTCACTCGTCAGCAGCGGTCTCGGCGGCGGTTCGCTCATCTACGCGAACGTGTTGCTGCGCAAGGACGAACGCTGGTTCGTCAACGAGGATCCCTTGCCCGGCGGCGGTTACGAGCACTGGCCGGTGACGAGGGCCGACCTCGACCCGCACTACGACGCGGTCGAGAAGATGCTGAACCCCAGCCCTTACCCCTTCGACTCCCCGGCGTATGCCGCGACACCGAAGACCAAGGCGATGCGCGAGGCGGCGAAGAACCTCGGCCTCGACTGGAGGCTCCCTCCGCTCGCCGTCAGCTTCGCACCGAGGCGGGGAGCGGAACCGGCGCTCGGTCTGCCGATCGTGGAGCCCGAGTACGGAAATCTGCACGGCGTGCCACGGCGAACCTGCAGGCTGTGCGGGGAATGCGACATCGGCTGCAACGACGGCGCCAAGAACACGCTCGACCACACCTACCTTTCCGCCGCGGTCGCGAGTGGAGCCGACATCCGCACCCGCAGCGAAGTGGTGCTCATCAGGGCCCGGCGCGGAGGCGGTTACGAGGTCGGCTACGTCGAACACAAACACGGCGCGGAGGGCACCAGGACCGACCAGGGCAAGCTCGCCATCCACCGCATCACGTGCGACCGGCTCGTCCTCGCCGCGGGCACCTACGGGACGACCTATCTGCTGCTGCGCAACATCGAGGGACTGCCGGGGCTCAGCGCGGCACTCGGCACCCGGTTCTCCGGCAACGGGGACCTGCTGACCTTTTTGCTGCCGGGCAACGACGGCCGCGCTCGTGCGCTGGAGGCGAGCAGGGGACCGGTGATCACCAGCGCCATCCGGGTTCCCGACGGCGCCGACGACGCAGGCGAGGGGCGCGGCTTCTACGTCGAGGACGGTGGCTACCCGGGATTCACCGACTGGCTCGTCGAATCGGCCGACGTGACGAGAACGTTGTTCCGCACGGCCGAGTTCGTCACCCGCTGGGCGCTGGCGCTGCTGCGAGGCTGGCCGGACAACCGGCTCGGCAGCGAGCTTTCCAGGCTGCTCGGCAACGGCACGCTGTCGGCGGGCTCGCTTCCGTTGCTCGGCATGGGAAGGGACGTGCCGGACGGCGTGATGCGGTTGCGCAACGACCTGCTCGACATCGCGTGGACGACCGAAACCAGCACGGACTACTTCGCGAGGGTCCGCGACACGATGAGGGACATCGCGGGTGAGCTCGGGGCGAGATACCTCGACAACCCGGTCTGGTTCTTCCGCAGGATCATCACCGTGCATCCGCTCGGCGGCGCGCCGATCGGCAGGAATCCGGAGGAGGGCGTGTGTGACGCCTACGGCGAGGTGTTCGGCCACCCAGGTCTGCACGTCGCCGACGGTGCCGCGATGCCGGGACCGGTCGGGGCCAATCCGTCGCTCACGATCGCCGCCATGGCCGACCGCATGTGCACCCGGCTACTCGGTTAGCGCCTCGCCGAGGGGGCCGAGCTCATCGAGCACGCCGAGTTCCCGCGCACGCCGCACGGCTTCCCGTTTCTCCTGCTCACCGAGTTCGCGGGCGGCGCGGGCGAGTGCCGCGTACTCCGGTTCGCCGAGCACACCCGTCAGCGCGAAGACCGCGTGCCACAGGTCGTGTTCACCCGCCGCCCGCAGGATGCCCTCGTAGCGCCGGTGCGGCAGCAGCGCGATGAGCGCGGCGGCCTTCGCCTTGTCGTCCAGCAGGAACGACACGCGCAACAGCGCGGCGTCGTCGAGCACGGCCAATCCGGCCTCCGCGGTGCGCTCGCCCGCATGGTCGACGAACCGGCCGAGCGTGATCCAGTCGTTCCTCCGACGCAGTTCACGGGTGACGTCGGCGACGAGGTTCGCCGGAATACCGGAGATGATGGCCCGCGCTTTTCTCGGGTCGAGTTCGGCCGCGACGTCGGCCAGGAAAGCGGGGGACAGCCTGCGCGCGATGTCGAGTCCTCGCGCCGGGTCGACGAGCCCCGCCATCCGCGCGCTCAGCAGCGGGCCGAATGCCTTTTGCGTGATGGCGGCGAGCGCAGGGGCCGGAAGCAGCCTGCTCGCCGCCGCCATGCGCCGCAGCACGCCGATGTTGGCTTCGAAGAGAGCATCCGCCGCCTGCTCGCGCAACGCCCTGATGTCGGCGGCGGGAACCGTGGCGAGGAAAGGAAAGCGCTCCGGTGGCTCGCCGAGGACCCTCGCCAGCTTGAGGATCTCGGCCCGCGCGGCCAGTTCCCCGAAGGGATCCGCGGTCACAGGCCGGCCGCCTTGCGAACCGCACCGCGCAGCAGGAACGGTACGTGCGACAACGACTCCTCGGCCGCGGCGCTCAGCGCGGCGGCCTGCCGCCTTCTCGCCGCCCTGAGCGCGTCGCCCAGAACCTGCTTGTGTTCCTCGTCGAGCGCGTCGATGCCCTCCGGCAGCGCGCCACCGAGCTGTTCGGCGAGAGTGCGCTTCGAAGGGGCCATGGTTGGCCATCCTGCCCCATCGAGCGACTAGCGTGCGGTGCATGGCACACAAGATCGATACTTCCACGATCAAGATCGACGAGCTGAACGCCTACCTTTCCGTTCCGGAAGGCGGCGGCGAGGCCGGCATGCTGCTACTGCCGATGATCACCGGAATCGGTGCGCAGGTCAGGGAATTCGCCGACGACATCGCGCGTTCCGGTGTGACCGCGCTGAGCTGGGACCCGTGGCACGGGCCCAGCCTCGACGACACGCCACGCGAGCGGCTGGCCGAACTGATGAGCGGGCTCGACGACGAGACCTGTCTCGCCGAGATGAAGCGCCTGCTCGACCACATGCACGGCGAACTCGGGCTGAGCAGAGTCGGCGTGATCGGCTGGTGTCTCGGCGGCCGGTTCGCGCTGATTCTCGGCGCGAGGGATGCCCGGCTGGTCAACGTGATTTCCTACCACCCGACCGTGCCGGGGACTCCAGCGCCCAACCACACCGTGGACGCCGTCGAGCACGCGGCACGGATCGAGGCTCCGGTGATGATGTTGTATCCGGGACAGGATTCGATCGTGCCGTGGGAGAGCTTCTCCCGGTTGCAGACCGCACTGCAGTCACGGACCGGGGGACCGAGCATCGTGCACGTGTACCCGGACGCCGAGCACGGATTCAGCGATCGCTCCAGGCACAACGAGCGCGCCAACGCCGAGGCCTACGCCGTGTCCTGGCCACAGGCGCTCGATTTCATCGGCACGACGACCCGCTGACCGTCACCGCCGTCTGGGTAGTGCGGGCGGCCGCCATCCCGTCACGGCGGTGACTGGGCCCTGCCGTGCCGATTCCGGCAGCAGGTTCGTCGCCCGCAGCAGGCCGTCGCGCAGCGCGACGACGACCCGGTTGCGCGGCCGGTTGTTGAGCAGGCCCGTCATCGCCGAAGCGCGCGTGATGGCATCGGTGCGGGGCCTGCGCTCCGCGTCGTAGGCGCACAGCGCCTCCTCGATCGTCGCGGCGTTGTCCACCGAGGCCGCGAGTACGACGGCGTCCTCGATGGCCTGGCAGCCGCCCTGGCCGAGAAACGGGGTCATGGCGTGCGCGGCGTCGCCGAGCACGGCGACCTTGCCCGACACGAACGAGGGCAGCGGGGTGGCGAGCACCCTGAGGTCGTGCCGGAGGATCGCCTCCGGCGCGGTTGCCTCGACCAGTTCGCGCACGCCGGAGTGCCAGTGCGCGAGGTGGCCGGTCAGGAACTCCTTCGCGGGCTCGCAGGGCAGTCCCCGGGGTGCGAACAGCGAGGCGTACCAGTACCTCTTGCCGCCCGTGAGCGGGACGGAACCGAATTCCGTGCCGGGGCCGAGCGTGATCCCTTGCGCGCGGTCTCTTCCGTCGTCGACAACGGCCCTGAACGCGGTGAAGCCGGTGTAGCGGGTGGCCGCGTGCCCCGGCCACAGTGCCGCCCTCGCCGTGCTGCGGATCCCGTCGGCCGCCACGACGAGATCCGCCGATTCCGTTGTGCCGTCGGCGAAACCGACGGTGCCGTCCGCTGCGACCGAGCTGACCGGCGAGCGGAACCGCACCGTGCCCTCCGGCAACGCCGACCTGAGCAGGTCGGCCAGCGCCGCCCTGTGCACGCCCAGCAGCCCTCGCCCGTTGGCACGCACGAAGGCCGCTTCGTCGACGTGGGTGAGCCGCCTGCCCCCGCTGTCCTTGAGCGAGGCGTCCGTTCCCGGTGTGTACAGTGCGTCGAGCCGGGGGCCGAGCCCGAGTTCGGCGAGCGCGTACTGCGCGTTGGGCCACAGTGTGATGCCGGCACCGAGGGCGGTGCCCTCACCTCGCTCGTACACGGCCACCCGCACACCGATCGCGTGTAGTCCGATGGCCGCGCTCAGCCCTCCGATGCCGCCGCCGATGACGATCGCGCTCTTCCGCCGGCCCATACCGCCTCACAGTCTCTCGTCCGCCATCGCGGAGGCTACCCTGCTGGACCACCACCCGGTGTTGTCGCTGGAGCGGGTGAACGACCTGCCGCGCTCACTACCTGACCGGCTTGCCAGGCTCCGGCACACGGGCCCGCCACGGTTTCGATGGCACAATGCGCGCATGACCACCGGTGTGCCGAATCGACATTCCCCACCCAGGTCAACCGTGCTCGACATCGTGATGCTGGTGCTGGCGGCCTTTTCGGTCGCACTGCTCACCTATGTCACGTTCTTCTCCTCGTCGCCGGAGACGGCCGACACCGTGTTCATCATCGACACCAGCATCTGCGGTGTCTTCTTCCTCGAATTCCTGTGGCGCTGGCGAGCGGCCCGCTGGGACAAGCGGTTTCCGCTGCGCAACTGGTACGAGATCCTCGGCATGATCCCGATCGCGCATCCCGCGCTGCGTGGCTTCCGGCTGTTGCGGATCGTGGTCGTACTCGTGCGCCTCGCCCGCACGGCGGACAGGGCCTTCGGGGAGCGGTTCACCCAGCGTCTCGTCGAACGCTTCTCGAAGCCGATCGTGCAGGCCATCAAGAAACCCATCACGATCGCCGTGCTCGACGAGGTGGTCAAGGTACTGGAGACGGGCAACTATCCGGAGAACCTCGCGCGCTCGCTCAACGACAACAAGGACATGCTCCGTGAGATCGTGACCGAGAAGCTCAAGAACGACCGCCAGGCGGGGCGGCTCGCCAAGCTCCCTTTTCACGACGAGGTCGTCAAGTCCATTGTGGATACGACAATCAGGGTGATCCTCGACGTGCTCGCCGACGAGCGCATCGACCGGTTCTTCGCCGAGGTCGTCAGGGAGAACAGGGAACAGATCAGGGAAGCCGTTCAGCTCGGGCTGCACGAGAACGACGACGCCGAACTGGCGAGCACACTGCCGACGAGACCGCAGCGGGAGCTGTACGACTGAGCACGGCCTCAGCAGGGGCGAAGGGACCTCAGCACCACGTCCGAGTGTGTCCAGAGCAGTGCGCCGCCCGCGTCGCCGAGTATCTCGCGAACGGCACCCCGGACGCGGCGAGCGAGTGTCGCGCCGTGGTCGGGTGAATGACCGGAATCGCGGGCACCGAACAGGATGGTCACCGGCACCCGGAGGTCCGGCAACGGTAGTTCCCATGGGCGCATCGCGATGAGAGTGTCCCGAACGTAGCCTTGTCCGTCGTTGGCGAATCCCTCGGCCAGCGAACGCCGGTAGGTTGCGAGGAAGCCCGGTTCCGTGTAAATGGCGCGGTCGGCGTTGTCAGCCCCTTCGAGAACCATGGTCTCCATCGCCTCGGCCGTGAACCTCCCCAGAATCCGGGTCGCCTCCGCCGGGTTCGTAAGGGCGAGATCGGCCAGCCGGGTCGCTTCCGGGGGCAGCATCGCATGGATTGCCGGATGTGCGAGTTCGTCAGCGGGTGACACGAGAACCAGCCGGGACACCCAGCCCGCGACGGCGGCACCGAGCGCGAAGACGCTTCCCTGCGAATTCGCCACCACGGGAACCTCGATGTCCGAGCGGCCGAGAACGCCTGCGGCGAAGGCGCGGTAGTCATCGGCGGTCGAGCCGAGTGTCCGGCCACTGTGGACCGTGGAGTCACCCATGCCCGGCCGGTCCATCGTGAGCAGGCGAATGTTCGCCGCGTGGAGGAGATCGCCACCGAAACTCATGCTCTTGCCCGTCGCGGCACCCGCGATGAAAAGGACGGGGTGCCCGTCAGAGGGCCCGAACTCCAGCCCTGACAACACCCGCCCATCGGAGGCGGCCGTCTGGATTGGGGTTCCCGCGGTCATGTGATCAGCGTAGATCGCGGCGGGTTTCCTGGCCCCGCCGCCGCGTTCCTCTCACGGGCGGGGCCGTCATCGGGTCCTCCGGCCACGGGTGTTTCGGATAGCGGCCGCGCAGCTCGGCCCTGACGGCGGGGTAGCCCTGCCGCCAGAACGACGCGAGGTCCGAGGTGACCGCCGCGGGTCGGCCCGCGGGCGAGAGCAGGTGCAATACGACGGGAACCGTCCCTCCGGCGAGTCGCGGTGTCGTCAGCCAGCCGAACGTCTCCTGCAGTTTCACCGCGAGGACGGGAGACCCGCTCGAATAGTCGACCCTGATCCGGGAGCCGGAGGGCACGGTCAGCCGTTCCGGTGCCAGCTCATCGAGCTGGGCCGCTTCCCGCCAGCCGAGCAACCCGCGTAGCGCCGGTTCCACGGCGATCCTGCCGAGATCAGCCCTGCTCGCCGCCGCCGGCAATTCACCGGCAAGCCAAGTGTCCACATTGGCTAGAAGTGCCTTCTCGCTGACGTCGGGCCACGGATCGCCGAGCCGCTCGTACAGAAACGCCAGCCGTTCCGCGAGCCTTGTCGCCTCGTCGGTCCAGCGCAGCAACCGCAAGCCTTCCTTGCGGATACCGGTGAGCAGCGCGGCCCTGACGGCGCCGGGTTCGGGGGCACGTAACGGTGTTTCGGCGAGCGTGATCGCGCCCAGCCTGCGGACCTTCCTCGCGAGCACGTCACCGTCCGACCACGTGACCTCGTCCGCCTCGGTGAGCTGATCCGCCGCGGCCGTGCGGGCCAGTTTCTCGTCGGCCCTCGCGGCGAGGCGGATCACCGCGTGTGCTCGCCCCGGTTCCCTCGTCGCCTCCGCGACGGCAAGCCATTCGGCGTCCGCGAGGCCGCCCGCGTCGCGCAGTTCGGCGGCCGTACCGCTCGCCAGCAGGTACACCGGCGCTCCTCCCGGCCTTCGCCGGGCGAGTCGTTCCGGGTGGGCGAGTGCCACGACGAGCGCCGGGTCGGGGGTGCCGTCGCCGCCGGGGACGAGCGAGGCCAGCCGGTCCACGTCCCGCCGCCACCGCCTGCCGTCGGCCGAACGCCGGAGCCTGCGCAGTTCGTCCTCGACGTCCACTCCGGACGCTCCGGCGTCAAGTAGCGCGACGACCTCGGCGGCGGCGCGCGCACCGACCTCGCTCGCCCCGTCGAGCAACGCCCGCGCGAGCCGGGGGTGAAGACCGAGCGCGGCCATCCGCCTGCCGCGCTCCGTGACCGTGCCGTCCGGCGCCGTGGCTCCCAGCGTGCGCAGCAGCGCTCTGCCCGCGGCCAGCGCGCCCCCGGGAGGCGGGTCCCACCACACGAGCCCGGAACCGTCCGGAGTGGACCAGCACGCCAGTTCGAGTGCCAGTCGCGACAGCTCGGCCGACTTGATCTCCGGCTCGGGATAGGCGGGAAGGCTCGCCTGTTCGTGCGAGGGCCAGCAACGGAACACCGTGCCGGGGCCCTGCCTGCCCGCACGGCCCGCGCGCTGCTCCGCGACCGCGGAGGACACCCTGACCGTCGCCAGTCCTGGCAGTCCCCTTCTGTGGTCCACGCGGGGGGCCCTGGCAAGGCCCGCGTCGACGACGGCGCGAACACCCGGAACGGTCAGGCTGGACTCCGCGATCGACGTCGCCAGCACGACTCTGCGCCGAGTGCCCGCCGTCAGCGCCGCGTCCTGCCCGGAGGCCGCCAGTTTTCCGTGCAGGGTGAGGACGTCGACCTCGGCGACCTCGCCGAGGTCGCCGAGGAGTCGCTTGGCGCGGGCGATTTCGCCCGTGCCGGGCAGAAACGCGAGTACGTCGCCTTCCGTTGTGGCCAGCGCTTTCCTGACCGCTCGCGCCACCGTCGCCTCGATTCGCTCCCGCCTGGCAGGAGCGACGTGCTCGACCGTCACCGGATACGTCGTGGCGGTGGCCGTGACGACGGGCGCGTTCCCGAGCAGCGCGGCGAGTCCGTCTGCCGCGACCGTCGCCGACGTCGCGAGCAGGCGCATGTCCTCGCGTAGCCCGCCGCGAACGTCGACAAGCAGGGCCATCAGCAGATCGGCGTCGAGGTGACGTTCGTGGCATTCGTCGATCAGCACCGTGGAGACGCCGGGCAGTTCGGGGTCGGCCTGCACCCTGCGGACGAGCAGTCCGGAGGTCACCACTTCGATGCGGGTGCGGGCGGAGACCTTGCGCTCGCCGCGCACCGAGTAGCCGACCGTCTCACCGACATCCTCGCCGAGCAGGGCGGCCATGCGCCGGGCTGCCGCGCGGGTCGCGATCCGGCGCGGCTCCGCGACCACGACGCGGCCGGAATCACGTTCGGCGAGGGAAAGCGGAACTATCGTCGTCTTGCCCGTGCCGGGCGGCGCGACGAGAACGGCGGTGCCGTGCTTGTCCAGCGCGGTGTGCACGTCGGAGAGGACGGCGCCGATCGGCAGGTCCGTTTCGATCACGGTGCCGAGGTCTCCCAGCGGCTCGGTGATATCGATGGGATGAACCGTCGGCGGCGCGGTGTCGGGTACATGCCCGCTCCTCACAGATTTCTCAGGTCGGGTGATTAGCCTAGATACGTGCGCCCGCGACGCCGATGGCTGTCGCGACCACCTAGTCTTCAGCGGACCGTGCAGGCATGGTCACCGGCCGTAAAGGTGCGAGGTGGGCCGCACACAACCAGGACGTCAGGAACGAGGACAGACCAGTGGGCGGAGCGGAGCGGACCGCGCGCAAGCGAAGGCAAGAGCAGCAGCGATCGACCGGTTCCCAGGTCGTCGCCAAGGCAAGGGGCACGAAGGACACCAAGAAGATCATCGCCGTCGTGGTCGCGGTCCTCGTGCTTGCCGGTGTCGTCATCGGTGGCATCGTGTGGACCAACGCGTCGAAGAACGCGACCGAGGGGCAGACGATCCCGGCCGCTGACGGTGCCGCCGCGACGCACGAGTACCCGGAACGGCGGGAAGGCCTTGTCGTCGTCACCGGCAACCCCGAAGCCGCGACCACCATCGACGTCTACGCGGACTTCCTGTGTCCCGTGTGCCGCCAGTTCGAGCAAGCCTATGGCGACCAGATCAAGCAGAAGGTCGGCGAGGGCGTGCTCCAGGTGCGGACCCACATGGTCCCGATGCTCGTCGAAGCCTCCGACCCGCCCGGTTATTCGCTCGACGCGGCCAACGCGGCGCTGCTGGCCGCCGACGAAGGCAAGTTCACCGCGTTCCACGACAGCCTCTTCGCCAACCAGCCGGAGGAAGGCAAGCGTGGCTACGACAAGGAACAGCTCATCCAGCTCGGCCGCGACGTGGGTATCACGAGCAAGGCGTTCGCCGACGGCGTCCGCGCCGGTACGTTCGACAGCCAGCTCACCGAGGAAATAAAGAAGATTGCCGCCGACCCCGCGCTGGAACAGACCTTCCCCAACGGGCAGCGTGGTTTCGGAACCCCCACCGTCGTCTCCGGCGGGTCCATCGTCTCCTTCTCCGACGAGCAGTGGCTGAACAAGCTGCTGGCCAACGCGCAGAACTGACGTTCCCCTCGGCCCCCGTGCGGGGGCCGAGGAGAACGCCCGCCCGGGACCCCCTGACGAGGGGCGGCGGAGGGGTCGGGTACAGTAGTCGGCACGTGAGCGGTTGATCGCTCCACGGGGCTATGGCGCAGCTGGTAGCGCACCTCACTGGCAGTGAGGGGGTCAGGGGTTCGAGTCCCCTTAGCTCCACCGAAGTAGTCATCGTGCGAACCACTCCTTTCGAGGCCGTTTCCGCTGGTTGAGCGGAGGCGGCCTCGTTTGTGTTGTGGGGTTGGGGGATGCGGAACACGGGTTTGAGTGTGTTCGGCCCGGTGATGGTGACCTTGGTGGCGAGTTCGGTGCGGCGGTACCTCCTCGCCGACGACTGTGTCCGCGAAGCCGACGAACCTGAATGGTGACCAATTGTGGGGCACATCGGCGGAGATCCGGCATGTCGACGTACAGTCGCCTGGTGCGTCCACCTCACCCCGTACCGCGCGCAGTTCGTTGCAACCGGGGCTTCGGGTGGTACTTCTGGATGACGATGGCGATCCTCGGTGTCGTGACGCTGATCGCGCTCGCCGCCCGGTGGTCGAGCGGACCGGCCGAGGCGGTGCCCGTGCTCGGGATCGGCGTCATCGCAGCGGTGATCGTCGTCGCCGTGCGAGCCTTCGTCCTGCCGAGTCTGGAGATCAACCTCGCCGACGGAGCGCTACGTACCCGTCGCCGCACGACGCCGTTCTCCGCGCTCACCGCCGTCTCGATCACCGACCACGGTAGGGCCGGCATCTGGGCCGAGTTCGCTGGAGCCGACGGGAAGCGCGTCGCGCGGATGTCGATCTCCGGGACCCTCTTCACCAGCCCGGACAGCGTGCAGTGGACCGCCCTGCGCTATGCGATCCACCAGGCCGCGGGCTCGAACGGAGCCCGGCCCGGCATGCCTGGGGCGATCCCGGATGGTCAGATATCAGCGGGAGCCGCCTTGGAGATCCTCGACGCCCAGATCTCCTGGTGCCAGGCGGGAAACAGATCCGCCTCCCGGCGCGCCCCCGCCACGGCTCTGATCAACCGCAAAACCGCCTTCCTCTCCTGATACGTCGCGTGGAACTATATGTGCGACCCCTGTGACTACGGGTATCGGTTCGGATGGAACGCCCCCTCGCGGGGGTCGCAATTTTATGCCGAAGCAGTTGGATGAAAGTGGTGCGGCTAAGTGGAATGAGTCGCAGCTGCGGTCGAGCAAATCGCACCAGGTATGTCGACGTCCCGTACGCTTCGAGCTGCGGCCGAGCGACGAGATCTTGCCGATGTATTGGTCGATGCGGTTATCGCCTGGGAGAACCTTCTGGAGCACGCCTGCGCGCACAACGGCATCCAACGGCCGCGAACCGCATTGAACGCGTTTCCCGCGGTTTCTGGCAGTGAGGGGGTCAGGGGTTCGAATTCCCTTGGCTCCACATCTCGGTGAACCCCTTTGATCATGCTATTTATGCTGGTCGGAGGGGTTTATCTTGTTTGGTGTCGATCTTGGTTGGTCGTTGTTGGTCCACCGTCCGCGGGTCCGGATTCTGAACCGGCAACCACCGCCGTCCTGAGACCAGACACCACCGGTGCCGCTTTCGTCACCTGATTATGGTCACGTTTTCGCTACGGTCTTGCTCGCTCCCTTGAGGGGCTGAAACTCAAACGACGATGCGTCGGCATGAGAATCGCTGGGAAGCCACTGTTGGCTCGCGCGTTTGCGCTACTGGGGATCACCTTGGTAGCCATTGGATTGTTCACCGTGGCGCCTGCGAGGGAGGCCTCGGCCGCGCCGAGTCTTCCGCCTGGTTTTGTGTTGACCGAGCAGCCGAGTGGGCAGCAGCCGTGGGAGCTGACTGATTTCGCGTATCTTCCTGATGGCAATGGCCTGTTCAGTACCGGCAAGGAAGGCAGGGTCGCCTGGGTTGCCCCGGACGGGGCGGTGAGGACGATCGCGACCCTGCCTGTTGTTGCCGAGCAGGACCTCGGTCTTGTTGGTATCGGTGTGGCGGCGGATTATGCGAGGTCCCGGCAGATCTATCTGGCGCGGTCGGTGCCGAGCGGTGATGGTTACGTCATCAGGCTGGCTCGTTGGACTGTGACTGGTGGGCTCCAGCCGACGGGGTTGACTGGTGAGCGTGTTTTGCTGGAGCTGGCGGGTGACAGCAATGTGCATGGCATCACGGGGATTGTGCCTGCCGAGGACGGCACGGTGTGGGTGTCGGTTGGTGATGTCGCTGGCTATACCGAGGTTGATCCGTTGGCGTTGCGGGCGCAGAATCGCGATCTTCCGCATGGGAAGATTTTGCACATCACGGCCGACGGTCTCGGTGTGCCGGGCAATCCGTATTACGATGCGGCTCGGCCGGGTGCCACGGCGAGCAAGGTGTTCGCGTCCGGGTTCCGCAGTCCGTTCCGGTTTTCTGTTGACGAGCGCACCGGGCTTCCTGTTGTCGGCGATGTTGGCTGGAACACCTGGGAAGAGGTCAACGTCGTGCGGCCTGGTGCCAACTATGGTTGGCCGTGCTGGGAGGGTAAGGACAGAACTCCTGGTTACTCGACCCTCGCGGGTTGTGCGAATGTCGGTAACACGGACCCCATCGCGATGTTCCGGCACGGCACTGGGGTCGATGACGGCAATAGTGTCACCGGTGGTATTCACTACACCGGCACGAGCTATCCCGCCGCGTATCGGGGGGCGTATTTCTTCGGTGATTACACGCGTATGAAGTTGTGGACGTTGCGCTATGACGAGCAGGGCGAGTTGACGGTGCCGCCGCAGAGTCCGCCGATGGGTACCGGTATCGGCCGTCCGGTGAAGTTCGCGGCGGCGGCCAACGGTGACATCGTGTACGCCGACATTGAGGCGGGTGTGCTGCGCAGGCTCAGCTTCGTGGAAGGCAACACTTCTCCGGTGGCCAAGGTGGTGACGTCGACCGATCCGGAAACCCGCACGGTCACCTTCGACGGTTCCGGTTCCTTCGATTTCGACGGCGACGCGCTTGAGTATGACTGGGACTTCGGTGACGGTGCTGCGGCGAAGGGTCAGCGGGTCAGCCATTGGTATGGCGAGGGTGCCGAGCGGTTCACCGCGAGCTTGACTGTCACCGACGCGCTTGGTGCGACGGGGACGGCCGAGGTGACGGTTGTTCCGGGGAATCACTCGCCGGTCATCACGCCGAGCATGCCCGAGCAGCGGTTTGCTGTCGGTGAGCCGGTGACCGTTGCGGCGACGGCTGATGATGTGGAGGACGGCAGGCTCGATATCGAGTGGACCAGCGCGGTTCTGCACTGTCCTGAGGAGGCGACCTGTCATTCGCACCCTGGACCGGGTCATTCCGGTGACAGTTTCACCTATCCGTTCACCGATCATCCGGACTCGCGGATGGAGTTCACCGCGACGGCGACCGATTCCGAGGGGGTATCGGCGAGCTACACCTATGTCGCGTGGCCGCGCGAGCACCGGATCACGCTGGCCAGCAACGTGCCCGCGTCGTTGTCGATACCCAACGAGACGGGCGGCAGTTCCGCCATGGTCACCGAAGGTGCCGTGGTGAACATCGAAGCCGCACCGGTGGCCACCGACGGTGTCTCCACCTTCGCGAGCTGGTCCAACGGCGACACCGACCCCGCGACCACGATCACCATGGGCGAGTCCGACCTGATCCTGACCGCGAACTACACGACGCCGGTGGCACAGCGGTACGCCGCCGACACGGCACCGAGAACCACACCTGGCGCGCCGCAGGGGCCCGAAGGTACCCAGAGTCTGCTGAACGGGCGTGAGGGGGATATCGGAGGCACGGGTCGATCTACCGGCAGTACCTAGCGCTCGGCGGTCACGCTAGGGGCTCGCCAATTACCGACGAGAAAAAAGCCACCCGCTTTGCGGGTGGCTTTTTTTTGTGGGCAGCCGGACCCCACGGCGCCCGAGGCCTCTGAGGCAGTCCACCTGCCGCGTCCCGATCGTCATCGACTTGCGCCCTGGTTCCCAGGTCGACGGGCTCGCCGGGGCGCCGACTTCGAGTATAGGTGCACGTGCACCTATGTGTGTAGTAGACTATGGCAATGGAGTTGAAGCACGCGATCCTCGGGCTGTTGTCGATCCGTTCGGCGAGTGGGTACGACCTGGGGCGCGCTTTTGCTGGTTCCGTGGCGCATTTCTGGCACGCCGATCGGTCCCAGATTTATCGGACGCTGGATCGGCTGAGCGCGGCCGGTGCGATCACGACCGAGGTTGTGCGGCAGGACGGGAAACCCGACCGCAAGGTGCATTCGCTGACCGAGGCCGGGCGCGAGGAATTGACCGACTGGTTGTCGTCCCCGCTGGAGGTTGAGCACTCCAAGGAACCGTTTCTCGCCCGGTTGTTTTTCGCCGCGCTGATCGGTCGCGAAGGAGTGGAGCGGTTGCTCAACGAGCGATACCGGGAGGTGAACGAGTCGCTGGCAGAGCTGGCGTCGATCACGATCAAGGCCGACGACATGACGGGGCTGCTGCAGGCGGCGACGCTGCGCAACGGCCTCATCCATGCGAAGGCCGAACTGGAATGGCTGCGCGAGACGCGCCAGGTTCTCGGGATAGCGGAGCCGCCCGAGAGCTCTGGGGAGTGACCGTGGTCGGAAAAAGTGTCATCAACACCTATCCGGCCCGACGCGGCCGGCGATCTGGGGAGTAATCAGCGTGGCGAGTGCGACGACTGCGCCTCTGGCCATCGATGCCCGGCATCTGGTCAAGCGCTACCGGGGTAAGACGGCGGTCGATGGTATCGATTTGCAGGTTCGTGAAGGGGAGACCTTCGGTCTGCTCGGCACGAACGGGGCCGGTAAGACCACGACCGTCGAGATGCTGGCCGGGCTGCGCCGGCCAACGACGGGCAGCGTGCGGGTTCTGGGACTGAGTCCCTTCGGAGACCGGACGAAGGTCCGTCAGGTGCTCGGTGTTCAGTTGCAGCAGGCGAAGCTGCATGAGTCGCTGACCGCTCGCGAGCTGGTGGATCTTTACCGCGGCTTCTATCCGAACCCGCTGGACACTGATCGCGCCCTGGCCATGGTCGAGTTGCGGGAGAAGGCGAAGACCAGGTTCGGCAACCTTTCCGGCGGCCAGGCCCAGCGGCTCTCCATCGCCTTGGCGCTGATCGGCCGGCCGAGGGTGGTGATCCTTGATGAGCTCACCACTGGACTGGACCCCTTGGCCCGGCGCCGGGTGTGGTCAACGATCGAGTCTTTGGCCGAGCAGACGGTGCTGCTGGTCAGCCACGCCATGGACGAGGTGGAACGGCTGTGTGACCGGGTGGCGATCATCGACGCGGGCAGGATCGTCGCCCAGGGAAGCCCGAAGCGGTTGAAAGAGAATTCCGGGGTGTCCACTTTGGAGGATGCCTTCGTGAAGCTGACCGGCAAATCGGTGCGGGACGACCAGGAAGAAGGCTGATAACAGCCATGACGATCACGACGATTCAGGCCCGCCGCCCAGCGTCCAGGGCCTGGCTGCGGATGATCCAGGCGGAAGTCAAGATGGTCGCGCGGACTCCCGTGGGGGTGCTGCTGCCCTTGGCTTTGCCGCTCCTGCTCCTGGTGATGAACGGTATCTCCCTGGCGGACAGCGAGGCGGGAGTTCCGGGACATCCCGGGCTCACCGTGCTGGACGTTCACCTCGTGCCGGTGGTGCTCACCCTGGTGGTGACCATGATCGCGGTGATGAACTTTCCGAGCTTCCTGGCCACGTATCGCAAGACCGGAGTACTGCGCAGGCTGGCGGTAACTCCCGCATCTCCGGCCATGGTGCTCGTCGCGCAGATGGTGGTGAGCTTCGTTCAGGTCCTCATTGGCCTGGCCATCGCCTTCGCGGTCGGCGTCCTGCTGTTCGATGTCAACCCACCCACCGACGTTCCGATGAGCGCACTGGTCTTGCTCGCCTGCGCTGTCGCGATGTACTCGGTGGGCATGATCGTCGCCTCGATCTCCCCCTCGCCGAACGCCGCCTCTGCTTTCGGATTGGTCGCATTCTTCGGAATGGCCGCACTCGGAGGCATGTTCGGTCACGTCGAGAACCTTCCCGAGCCACTGGCCGAAATCGGCTCCCGCCTACCCTTCGGCGCAGCCGTCGAAGCCTTCCAATCCACCTGGCTGGGCCAGCCGGTAGCCTGGGAAAACTGGGCAAGCCTCGGCATCACCACCATCCTCGGTATTGGTGTGATGACCGCACTCTTCCGCTGGGAATAACCACATCGGCATCGCGTTGTTTCCGATCTGCCGGACAGTTCCGATCCTGTGTGATCACCCGGAATCGGTTCGCCCAGGCTGGTGCCGGCGTGGATGTCGCAACCCACACCGGCACCGCGGCTAGTTCACGCAGTCCGCGTCGTTCGCCGGTGGCGGAGCGGCGGTGAAGTCCCGTACGAACTGCCGCACCTCCTCCGGCGCGACACCGATACCGGCACCGCCTTCGGGTGTCGGGGCTTCCTCGGCGCCGAGCGGGATCGTGGCGGTACTGAGGGTGCCGCGCAGCAGGTCGGCCGCCTCCAGCGGGTTCCAGCCCGGATCGGTGTGGACGCTGTCCCGGACGGCGGCGACCACCCGGCTGTCGGAGAGCTTCCCGGCCGCCTGTTTGACCAGCGACCGCAGGAACACCTGAAGCCGCTCGATCCGGTCCAGGTCCCCGTTCGGCAGGCCGTGCCGCTGACGGAGGAACAACAGCGCCTGTTCGCCCTCCAGGGTATGAGTGCCCTCGGCCAGCGAGAATCCGGTAACCGTGTCGTTCGCGGGCACCCGCAAGCACACCGGCACCCCGCCGACAGCTGTACTGAGTCGCGCCACTCCGGGCATGTCGACGATCGCGTAATGGTCGATATCGGTGCCGGTGAGTGCTCGCACCGTGGCCACCAGCTTGTCCGTCCCGCCGAGCCGGTAGGCCGAGCCGAGCGTGCCCTCACCGTGGCCCGGGATGTCAACCACGGCGTCGCGCGGCAGCATGATCGCCGACGCGGAGCCGTCCTTGCCGAGGTGAGCGAGCACGATCGAGTCGGCGGAGCCGTAGTCATCCACTCCCGCGACGAGCACGTTCTGGTCGGTCGCGGACGCGGCGGCCGGTGGTGCCTGGTCGCGCAGCACCTGCGGTACCGCAATTCCCACGGCGGCGATGAGCAGCACGGCGAACGCGGCGAGCGCGATCGGAGCGCGCAGCCGCCGCTGGGGCTTGCGGCGTTCCAATTCGGCGAGCACCGCACGCGAATCGGTCGCACGCTCGGCCTCGGCCTCGAACGCCTCGCGAATGAGGTTTTCGGTGTTGTCGGTCATGAAAGGGCCTCCGTGGCGGAAAGACGGGTTTCCCCGGCGCGCAGCGCGCTCAGTGCGCGAGAGATGTGACTACGGACCGTGCCGGTGGTGCAGCCGAGCACCTCGGCGATCTCCTCGTCCGTGCAGTCCTCGTAGTAGCGCAACAGGATCGCTGCCCTTTGTTTACGCGGCAGCTTCGCTATCCGTCCGCGCATCGCGTCGCGTTCGGCGTAGCGGTGTGCGTGGTCGTCGGTCGGAGTACCGATCGCGTCCAGGGTGCTGTGCGCCGAGGCGACCGTGCGGGCCGCGCGCAGGCGCCGCCATGACAGGTACTCGTTGGTGACCATGCGCCGCAGGTAGGCGTCCGGCGCGCGCATGGCGGAGATGCGTTCCCAGCGGGCCTGCGCCCGTAGCAGCACCTCCTGCACGACGTCCTGCGCGAGGTACGGATCGCAGGTCAGCGCCGTGGCGTAGCGCAGGAGCCGGTCCAACCGGCCGACGATGAACTGCTCGAACCGTTCCGGCACGCCTACTCCTCTTCGTTCTCCTGACCAACACGAAGGGATAACGCACCGGCACCGCCGATTTGTTGAAGCCCTGGCACGTCTTTTCCGGGGGAGAAGCTACCGGTTGCCCGGCTCAGAAGAGGGTCGCCGGCCCGACCGGCTCGGGCTCGGGTAGTGCGTCGAGGCCTGGCACGAGCGCTCGCACGTCGTCGTGGAACCGGCGGGCGAGTGCCGGCGCTTCGCGGTTGTCGGGGGTGTGCAGGAAAACCGTAGGCGACCGGCCTTCGCGCAGCCATCCGGCGACCGTCTTGGTCCACGGCCGCCACCCCTGGACCGTTTCCTCGACCGAGTCCCGGCCGAGGTAGCGGACGATCGGCTGGTCGGTCAGTGCTCGCGTTCGCCGCGGCAGCCGGGGTTTCTTGGCCCAGGCGTCCTGTTCGGCCTCGCTGGCCGGTGGGTTCCGGAAGAAGACGGTGGTGTCGAACGGGACCCATTCGGCGTCCGTGTCCGCGAGCGTTGCCTCCAGCGATGTCGTCCCGGGGTCGGTGAAGAAGCCGGGGTGGCGTACTTCCACGGCGCGCCGGAGGCCGGTGGGCAACCGGCGCAGGAAGCGGCCGAGGGCATCGACGTCCGATGGGCCGAACGAGCCGGGCAACTGGGTCCACAGGACCGCCCGGGTGCCGAGGGGTTCGATCGCGTCGAGGAACGCACGCATCTCGGTCTCGACTCCGGCGAAGCGGCGTTCGTGTGTGACGATTTTGGGCAGTTTGAGCACGAACCGGAAGCCGGGGCCGGTTTGCCGCGCCCAGGTCGCGACGGTGTCGCGGGCGGGCGTGGCGTAGAAGGTGGTGTTGCCCTCGACCGCGTTGCACCAGCCGGCGTAGGCCCGCAGGCGCTCGCCCGCCGGTAACGATGGTGGCAGGAACCGCCCGGACCATGCCTTGTGGGTCCACATCGCGCAACCGACATGAAGACGTGTCATTTCGTCAGCTCCCATCGAGTGAAAACTACTATCGGGGCGGCTGTTCCCACTCCACGGCACCGGGACCTCCCGCTACAGCACGCTGTCCCACATCCGGAAGGAATGCGCGCCATGAAGTACACCAACTCGATCGAGATCGCACTGCCGCGAGAAAAGGTGGCGCGGTTGCTCGCCGATCCGGAGCACATACCGAAATGGCTGCGGGGCGTGGTGCTGCACGAGCCGGTGAACGGGATGCACGGACAGCTCGGCACCAAGTCGCGGGTCGTGATGGAGTCCGGCAAGCGGAAGTTCGAGTGCACCGAAACGATCACCCGGCGGGAACCGGCGGACCTGCACGCGATCCCGAAAGACAGCGTCGTCCATTTCGACCGCGAGATTGTCGGCGCGGGCATGTGGAGCGTCGTGCGTGATCGGCTGACCGAGGTCGATCCGGAGACAACGCTCTGGGAGAGCGAGAGCGAATACCGGTTCGGCAGCCTGATGATGCGGCTGGTGGGGTTTCTCATGCCCGGTTCGTTCCACAAGCAGTCGCAACGGCATATGCGGGATTTCAAGGCGTTCGCCGAACAGGGGAAGGACGTCCGCGAAGAAGGGAACTGACACCCAGCCGCCGGCGGCGATGTCGCCACAGCTTATGTACCATTTGGTACATGGAGACTCTGATCGTCGGTGCGGGGCCCACCGGAATGACCGCCGCCCTGGTCCTCGCGGCGAACGGCGTGGGCTGCCGGATCATCGACAAGCGTCCGGAGCCATCGCACACCTCCCGCGCACTCGGTCTGCAAGCGCGATCCATGGAGGTGCTTGCGGGGCTCGGTGTCGCCGAGCGGGTCGAAAAGGTCTCCTACCGGCTGTTCGGGGCGTCGATCATGAACGGAGACCGGCCGATCGCGGAGATGGACTGGGTGCCGCCGGAGAGCAGGTACCCCTACACCTACGTGGTTCCGCAGGCGGGGCTTGAGGCGATTCTTCGCGGGCGCCTCGACGAACTCGGGGTCCGGATCGACCGCGGCGCCGGGTTCGCTGACGTCAGCTCCTCCGGTGCGACCGCGACGCTGGACGACGGCCGGACGATCGAAGCGGACTGGATCATCGGCGCGGACGGCGCGCGCAGCCGGGTGCGGGAGGCCGCGGGTATCGCCTTCCCTCAGCGGAGTACCGGGGAGGTCTACTACCTCGCCGACGTGATCGTCGATCTCCCCGCGCGATTGAAAGAGCATGTACGGGCTCCGGACGAGGAGCGATCCGGCAGTGCGATGTGGCTCGGGCCGCAAGGACCGTTCATGCTCATGCGCCTGCCTGGCGGCCCGAAAATGTGGCGGGTGTTCGTCGATATGTCCGACACGGCCGCCGATGGCGAACTTCCCCCGCTGACCACGGCGGCCCTCGAAGCCCTCATGGCCGAACGCGGCCCACGCGGTGCACGGGTGGAAGCGCTCCGGTGGAGTTCGGTGTTCCGTACCCGGCTGGGACTCGCGGACACCTATCGCTGCGGCCGGGTCTTTTTGGCAGGTGACGCCGCGCATGTCTTCCCGCCGTTCGGCGGGCAGGGAATGAACCTCGGCATCCAGGATGCGGTCAACCTGGCCTGGCGACTGGCGGGCGTCGCCCGGGGAGCGCCCGCGTCCCTTCTGGACGGCTACGGGCCCGAGCGGAGGCCGGTCGCCGCCGCCACCATCCGCGACGTGGAGGCCCGGCGCCGTCTGTACGCCCTGCGCAATCCGCTCGCACGAGGGGCGCGCGATCTCGTGTTCCGGGCCGGTGCGAGCAGCCGCGGAGCGAAGCGAAGGGCCAGCCTGCAGAACTCGCAGCTGACAACCAGCTATCGGCACGTGTTCCAGGGAGGGCGGGGCGGGCCGTTTCCGCGTGCCGGTGACCGCGCCCCGGACGGGCGGCTGGGGGAGACCACGGTGCACGAGTTGCTCGGGCCCGATCACGTCACGCTGCTGCTCTTCGATCCGCGGGCCGGCGAGCCGACCATCGAACGCGAACCCGGTCTGACCACGGCGACGATCGCCGGTCAGGACAGCCCGCTCCGTCGTGCCTACGGACTCGGCAAGGGGCGAAGCGATGTCGTACTGGTGCGGCCGGACGGTCATGTGCAGAGCCGGGACACCGACCTCGGCGATGCGCGCCGCCTGGTCGCGGCTCTGGTCGGCAGGCGATGATCCGCTGATGGGACAGGAAAAAGCGGCACGCCGGGAGAGCGACTCGCCGCGCGAAGATCTCGTGCGCCGCGCGATCGCCCACTTCACCACGCACGGGATCGGCGACACGAGCCTTCGCGGAATCGCGGCGGCACTGGACACCAGCCATCGGATGCTCATCTACCACTTCGGTTCCCGCGAGGGGCTGCTCGCCGCACTGGTTCCTACCCTGAGGCGAGATCTTGAGGGCGCGCTGGTGGACATGGCGGGCACGCCGGAGGGGAGCCTCCGGGACGCGGTCTGGCGGTACTGGGCAACGCTGATCGCGCCGACGTCGATCGCGCCGCTGTTCTTCGAACTTTCGGTGCCCGCGATGCGGGACGCCCCGTGGGCCGACTCGTTCCGCGAGGGCAGCGCGGCGTGGACGGCGAGCCTCGCCGCGCTGCTGAGGAAGGCAGGCGAGCCGGAGGAACGTGCTGAGCTCGTCGCGAGAATGAGCATGTCCGTTGTACGCGGAGTGCTCTGGGAACTCGCGATCACCGGCGACAGGGCGGCCGCCGACGCGACGATGCGCGCGTTTCTCGACGCCCACTGGCCGGACCGCCCGGTAAGCGCGTAACAGCGGACGGCCCTTGCCGCTACGACTGCGCGCCGGTGACCATGCCCAGTGCGAGACCGGAGTAGAACTCCCCGAGTTGCTCGGGCGAGTCGGCTCCGTCGGAGCGGTACCAGCGCACGAGGTCGACACCGAGCGACAGGATGGCCCGCACGACGCGGTGCACGTCGACATCGGCGAAGGATCGCTCCGACACGCCCCGCAGCACGGCGTCGTGGAACGTCGCCGTCGAACGCTTGCGCAGCTCACGGATCTCCTCGTAGTGCGAGGGTGAAAGGGCGGCGAGTTCGTACTGGCAGACGCGAGCGACCACGTGGTGGTGCGCGTGCCATGCGACGAACCGGCGGACCAGCGATCGCAGGTGTTCGGAGGCATCGTGAGCCGGTTCGCCTTCGCCGAGCACTTCGAGCGATCTGCGGTGCCCGGAGCGGATGATCTCGAACAGGACGTGTTCCTTCGACCGGAAGTGCACGTACAGCGCGCCGGGAGACAACCCGACCGCCGAGGTGATGTCCCGCGTGGTCGTGGCGTGGAAGCCGCTGGCGGCGAAGCAGCGCACGCCCGAGGACAGCAGGTTGCGGGCGACCTCGCCGCGGTCGTCGTCCCACAGTTCCGGCGATACGAGCGCCGGACCGGCCCCGTTCGTTCGCCCACCGGCACTCGCGCCTTCCATCGATCACCTCTCCGCCGACGAGGGGCCACTGAGTGGCTTGCGTCATACTCGTCGACTATCGTACCCTCCCAACCAGGCTAAATGTGCGCTTAGTCAGCGTCGACCGTTCGCGTTTCATGAGCCGGAAGGAGGCACCGATGGAGGTGTCGTGCGCGTTTCCCACCGCTCTGGACACTCCCGGCGACATCGCCATGGCCGAACAGCTCGGCTTCCACAGAGCGTGGGTATACGACACGCCGCAGCAGAGTCCGGACGTGTGGATGACGCTGGCGCTGGCAGCCGAACGCACCGAACGCATCGGCCTCGGGCCCGGCGTGCTCGTGCCGAGCCTGCGTCATCCCATGGTCAACGCGTCGGCGACCGCGACGCTGTGCGCGCTCGCGCCCGGCAGGGTGGCGGTCGCGTTCGGCACGGGATTCAGCGGTCGCAGGGCAATGGGCTACGGCGCCGTCCGCTGGTCGTTCATGGAGGCCTACCTCCGCGCCTATCGCGGGCTGCTGCGCGGCGAGGTGGTCGAATGGGACGGCGCGCGCATGCGGATGCTGCACCCCGGCGGCCACGCTCCCTCCCGTCCCGTCGACGTTCCGGTGCTCGTCGGCGCGCTCGGGCCGAAGGGTGGCGAGGTGGCGCGGAAACTGGGCGACGGGCTGTTCGCCACACTGCGGATTCCGGACTATGCCGGCGAATTCTCGTGGTCGGCTTACCTGCTGTGGGGCACGGTCCTCGACGAAGGCGAACCCGCCGACTCGGAGCACGCGCGCTCCGCGGGAGGTCCTGGCTGGGCACTCTCGTTCCACGGCGCCTACGAATTCGGCGGGCAGGAGGCCGTGCGCGCGTTGCCCGGCGGTGAGGAATGGCTCGGCGTCGTCGGGAAGACCGGGGACACCGAACGCCATCTATCCGTCCACAGCGGACATTGCGTCGAACTCAACGACGCCGACGACGCCGCGTGGCGCGCCGGAGGCCACTCGACGCTCCGCGACGTCACGCTGTCCGGGACCGCCGAGGAGGTCCGCCGCGGCCTCGACGAGCTCGCCGCCCTCGGCGTCACCGAGGTCGTGTACCAGCCGTGCGGGCCGGACGTGCGCACCGAACTCGAACGTTTCCTCGACGTGGCACGCGCCTGAATCACCGACCGCGGAGTCAATTCCTTCGAAGGAGGGCCCATGAGCCGCACGGCCGACCCCATCGTGACCGGCATGTCCTACACCGAGTGCCCGCGCTGGCACGAAGGGCGCGTCTGGTTTTCCGACTTCTACACCTATCGCGTGTATTCGGCGGCGGAGGACGGCAGCGATCTGCGGGTCGAGGCCGACGTGCCGGAGCAGCCGTCGGGGCTCGGCTGGCTGCCGGACGGGCGCTTGCTGATCGTGTCCATGCGCGACCGGCGATTGCTGCGCCGCGAAGCCGACGGAACCCTCACCACACACGCCGACCTGTCCGAGCACGTCGGCGGCCACCTCAACGACATGGTGGTGGACGAGCGAGGCAGGGCGTTCGTCGGCGAGTTCGGCTTCGACCTGATGGCGGGTGCGGATCTTGAGCCCGCCGGACTGGTGCGCGTCGACCCGGACGGCACCGCGCACAAGGTGGCGGGCGACATCTGGTTCCCCAACGGCAGCGTGATCACCGGCGACGGCACTCTGCTGGTGTGCGAGACGTTCGGCAACCGCGTCACGGCTTTCGACATCGCCGACGACGGCAGCCTCACCGGCCGAAGGGTGTGGGCGAGGTTCGGCGAGCGGCCGACCGAGGTGGAGTTCGGCAAGATGCTCGCGCAGGTCGCGGTCGGCGCAGACGGATGCTGCCTTGACGCCGACGGTGCATTGTGGATCGCCGATGCCGTGGGCGGGCGCGTCATCCGCGTGCGCGAAGGCGGCGAGATCGTCGAGGAGTTCAGCACCGGCAGCGGTGTGTTCGCCTGCATGCTCGGCGGCGCGGACGGCCGCACACTCTTCCTTTCCGGCGCGCCGGACTTCCACGAGGGCGCGCGTAAACAGGCAAGGGAGGCCAGTCTCCTCAGCACTCGCGTCGACGTTCCGCACGGCGGCCGCCCCTAGCAGGCCCGTCAGCCGCCGGTGGCCCGCTTTCCGCGTCGCTTCACGGCGACGAGCATGGCCGTTCCGGCGAGGAGCAGCAACACGGCTGCGCCGATCATCGGCCCGGTCCGCACACCCGTCGCCGCCAGCGGGGTGGTGCCGGTGTCCTGCGGCGGGACGGCGACCGCCTGCGCGGTGCTCGTGCTCGTGCTGGGCGGTTGCGTCGTGGCCGGGTCCGTTGTCGGCTCCGGCGGGCTGGTCGTGGTCGGCGGCGCGGCTTCGCACCGCAAGGTGAAATCGGCGCCGTCGACGTCGTCGTTCGTGGCGTCCGCGTTGACGGGGTTGGTGCCGTCGACCTCCAGACCGGCCGCCGGGGTCACCCGTACTTCGTAGTCACCAGGGGCGATCGAAGGAAACGCGTAGCTGCCATCCGCTTCGGCCTCCGTGACGACCGGTGTGCCGTCCGCGCCGACGATCGGGGTGCCCTCGCCGTCGAGCAGCGCGACCGTGCCCTCGGCCGCGCTGCCTTCGCAGCCGCCGTTCAGCTGCCCGGCGACCGTCCGGGTGTCAGTGGCGAACCAGAGCTGGTACACCGGAGCGCCCTGCAGCACCGAGAATTCGAACGTGAGGGAACTCAGGGGAACGGTTGGTGTGAACCAGCCGGAGGCTCCGGAGGTGTCAGAACCGTTGCCGGTCAGCACGGCGGTGTCCCCGGTTTCCGAGTACGTGGGCAGATCGTCGCCGGGGTCGGCGGTGCAACTACCGGGCTTCGGCACGTTCCGGCAGTAGTTGAACGCCCCCTGGAACCCGAGTTCTGCCGCACTGACCGGGTTTCCGGCCGCGTCGGTCCCGGAAATCTCGATCTTGTCCGCGTCGATGTCGCCGGTGGCGAACCCCCAGCCGGACGCGGGCGTCGCGCCGGGGAAAGTGAACGTCGTCGTCGAAGGCTGGTTGGCGGGCGCGGGGCGGATGAACGCGTACTCCTGCCCCTGCGAGCCGCCGAACTCGGCGCCGAAGGGTGTGTCGGCGCCGAGGAAGGTCGTCGCGCCGCTCTGAATCTGAGGACCGCCGCTGTCGGTCTCCCATTCCGCGATGGGGAACCCCGCGGCGGGCAGGGTCATGGTTCCGCTCGTGCCGTCCAGTTGCCATTCGGCGTACTCCGGCTCGGCGGCCGTGGCGGGGGATGCCGTCACGACGGTGATCGCCGCCGCGAGGAAGCCCGCCGCGCCGAGCGTGGCCGGGTGGCGAAAACGCATGGTCGAAGCCCTTTCGAACGCCCTGCGGGTGCGCTCAACCTATCGCCGCGACACCGCGGAAACGGCCCTTGAAGGGTTTGTGGTGCTCAACTGTCCACTATTGAGCGACCAAAACGGTGGAACCACGAGGGGCCGGATGAAAGCGGAAAGTAAGTCCATCGTGGGACGCTGCGAGTCCCGTCGGGGAATTCTGGCTCGTGAGAAGGAATCCATGTCGCGCAAGGTGTTGCTGAGTTGCCGTTTTCTGGCTGGTGTACTGGTTGTCTGGGCGCTGTATCTGTTCCTTTCACCGACCACGCTGAGCTATCGCGGCACCGGCATCGAGATCTCCTGCCACTCGGTTGCCAAGGCGGGCTGGGGTGACGAGCCGTACCTCGACGAGCCGGACTCGCGCAGCTACAAGTATTTCGTCGAAGCGGGCCAAGACGAGATCGACGAGGCCGAGGACAACCGGCTGGTGGAGTCCAGTCCGATGTGGGAAGTCACCGACCGGATGGACAACGACTGCAACCAGAAGCGCACGACGACGGCGGCCCTGATGAGTCTGGTGCTCGCGCCCGCCGTGGTGCTGGGAATCATCGGATTCGTCGTGCCGGCACGACGGGGACCCGAGTCGGCACCACGGTTCTGAGCCAGGCCGTACCCGCTCAGCGCGTTTTTCCTTGCGGTGGAGCGGCAAGGAGGCGTGCCGCGGCGACGACGGAGGCACGGCGGCGGGCATGCTCGGCCTCACTCTCGGCGCCGGTGATCATGCGGGCGACCTGGGGCACCGCCGACCACCATCCGGCGAGGGAGAGGATCAGGAACATCAGGTGGTCGGCGTCCAGTCCGGTGGTGATCGCGCCCTCGGCCTGGCCGGCCGTGACGGCCGCGGTCTTGTAGCCGTAGTACTCGCGCCGTGCGGCTTCGTCGGGGACCTCGGTGTCGAACGAGAGTCCTTCCCAGCGCATGAGGCGGCTGAGTTCGGGATGCTCCCGGTGGTAGTCGTAGACGCGACCGGCGTAGTCGCCGACGTCTTCGGTGGCGAACGATTCCACGGGCGCGTCGCGAGCGGCCTTCGCGAGTTCTTCGCGGAGCACGAGTGCGAACAGGTCACGCTTGCCGCCGAAATAGTTGTAGACCCGCTCCTTGTTCACGCCGGCGGCTTTCGCGATCCGTTCGACGGTCGTGCCGTCGGGACCGTGCGCGGCGAATTCGGCCACCGCGGCGTCGATGATCTTGCGCTTGGTGCCCTCGGTATCCCACGCCATCGTGCTATTGCCTCCTGCTCGCTCGCGCATCTCCAACGCTCGCGTTGCTTCTTGCCGGTAACCGTACTACGGTCAATTCCAACGTTTGCGTTGGAAAGAGGTTTCGGTGCCCGCACGCTCTACGGCTCACGCGGCCGTCGCCCGCACACGGCGTGAGCCTCCCGCGACCGGCGGGGTGGTCGCGCTGCTGGTGGTGACCGCACTGTTCGTGCTCACCCAGCTGTACGCGGCGATCCCGCTCATCGCCCCGGTCGGCGCGGAATTCACGACGGATGTCACGTTCGCGCTCTCGACCGCGTTCAGCGTCTGCTATGCGGTGGGGTTCCTCATCTGGGGGCCGCTGGCCGATCAGTACGGCCGGAAACCGACCATGCTGATCGGTCTCGGCTGTCTCGCCGCCGCCACCATCGGTTGCGGGTTCGCCACATCGACGCCGATGCTGACCGTGCTTCGCGGATTGCAGGGATTGATGGCGTCGAGTTTCGCGCCCGTCGCGCTGGCGTTTCTCACGGAAGCGACTCCGCCGAGACGGCGTGCCACGGCGATCGGTGCGATGTCGGCCGCGTTCCTCGTCGCCGGTATCGCGGGACAGGTGTTCGCCTCCACGATCACCCTCGTCATGGGCTGGGAGTGGGTGTTCGTCCTTTCCGGCTCCGTGCTCGGACTCTGCCTCATCGGTGCGGCCGTGCTCGTCTCCGAACCGGACCGCCTGGCGGGAGACACGACGCTGCCACGCCGGTTCGCGGCGGTCGCCGCGGTCGCGACGCGCCCCCCGGTGCTGCTGCTGAGCGTCGCGCACGTGACCTTGCTGCTGTCGTTCGTCGCGATGTACACCGGGCTCGGCCCCCACCTGGCCGGCCTCGGCCTTGACGCTTCGCAGGTGATCTGGTTGCGGCTGGCCGGTTTACCGGGGATGTTCGCTTCGCTGTTCACGGGTCCGCTCGCCAGGCAACTCGGGTATGCCGGGGTGGCACGAGCCGGGTTCGGGCTCGCGGTCATCGGCCTCGGAGCCGAGGCCGCGCTCTCCGGCTCGCTGATCGGGACCGCCTCCGCGAGCCTGGTGTTCGTCACCGGGGTCGCGCTCGCCGTGCCCGCCATGATCACTCTCTTCGGCGAGGCCGCCGTGCCGAATCGGGCCGGGGGAATGGCGCTCAACGGCTTCGTGCTCTTCATCGGCGCGAGTATCGGCCCGCTGACAGCACACTTGCGGCTCGGCTTCCCGAGCCTGCTGGCCGGTCTGGCAGGCCTGATGGTGATCGCGGTCGTGAGCCTCACCTGGTTCGCCCGGCTCACCCGCGACACCACGGAGACCTCCGCGTGACTCGCATCCTCGTGCTCGGCGCGACCGGGCGCACCGGAGCCGCGATACTCCGCGCCCTTCCCGCCGGAGCGCAAGCGACCGCCGCACTGCGCGCCCCCGCGGACGCCGGTCGCCTCGCCGCGACCGGTGTCTCACCACACCGCGTCGTGGTCGACGTTTTCGAACCGGGCAGTCTCATGGAAGCGTTGCGTGGCACCCAGGTTGTGGTCAACGCGATCCGGCTCCGCGAGGAGATCGCCCCCTCGGAACTCGTGGCACTGCACGATCGGCTCGTGCTGGCGAGCACGCGGGTGAACGGCGAACCCGTGCGGATCGTCACCGTCGGCGGGTCGGGAGCACTCCGATTGCGTGCAGGCAAGCGATTCTGGCAAGTTCCGGCGTTTCCGCGTCCCACACTCCCGCGAGGTCGCGCACACGCGGCGTTGCGCGACCATCTCGAAGCCGGGAACGCGGGGCGGGCATGGGCGTATCTGATCCCGCCGCCGTTCTACGATCCCGATGGGCCCGCGACAGGCCGCTGGGAACACGTCGCACCGGCTGGGGACGAAACCGCGTTCACGACTCGGGCGGTCAGCTACGCCGACTTCGGGGCCGCCGTCGCCGAAGTCGCGAGCGGGACGGGTACGGGCACGCGGCTGATCGCCTGGCCGAGCTGACCGGCGACCCCCGGCTCCCGGCGAATCCGCTGTGGACGGTCCGCTATGTGGCGATCGCGTCGGGCGAGTGCTCCCGGGCGGTGGCCAAGCGGTATCGGTGGCCGGGCTTTCCCAGGTTCGGGTGGCTCAGCGCCCATACGGAGGTTTTCAGTATCGCCGTTTTGATCCGCGCGGCTTTCCTGCCCCGCAGTGCCCACGATTTCGAACGCGCTTCACCGTCGACGAACTGGTAGATCGCGTCCTTGCGGCCGAGGCTGATGTGGTTGCCCGCATACGACATCGGGATCTCCGGAATCCTGCGTCCGGTGAGGTCTCCGATGATCGCGGCCGCCGCTTGTTTGCTGGTCGGTCCTGCCGAAGCGCACGACATCGGCAGCGGCTTGCCGTTCTCACCGATGATGAAGACGCTGTCCCCGGCGGCGTAGACATCGGGGTGCGAGACCGAACGCAGCTCACGGTCGACCGTCACCTGCCCGTTGGCTTCCACGTCGAGACCGCTGTCCGCCGCGATCGGATGGACGGCGAACCCGGCCGTCCACACGGTCGCGTCGGAGCCGAAGGCGGTGCCATCGCTTGCGAACGCCCCCGACTTCTCGACGCGCCCGATGGTGGTGTGCTCGTGGACCGCGATTCCGAACCGTTCGAAGGCACGCAGCAGATGAGGGCGGGCCTTCGGTCCCAGCCAGCCGCCCAGTTCGCCACTGGTGACGAGGCTGACCCGCAGTCCGGGACGGGATTCGGCGATTTCGGTCGCGGTCTCGATCGCGGTCAGGTTCCCGCCGACCACCAGTACCGTCCCTTCCTCGCCGAGCTCGTCGAGGCGGGCGCGGAGCCGCAGTGCGGCCGGGCGCGCGGCCACGTGGAAGGCGTGCTCACCGACACCGGCAACGCCGTGGTCGGCCGCGGTGCTGCCGAGCGCGTAGAGGAGGGTGTCGTAGCGGAGCCGGTCCGTACTGTTCTTGCCGTTCTTGCCGCTGGTACTGGCGCCGCCGGTGAGCGTGACGGACCGGTGCCTGACGTCGATGCCGGTCACTCGCGCCACCCTGAGCCGGATACCGGTGCCCGCGAATATGTCCGCGAGTGGGCGGTGCCGGAGATCCTGTCCCGAGGCGAGCTGGTGAAGGCGCAGCCGCTCGACGAAATCGGGTTCGGCGTTGACGACGGTGATCTCGAAGTCGTCGGAGTGGAGTTGGCGGGCGAGGTATCCGGCGGAGAAGGCTCCCGCGTATCCGGCCCCGAGTACGACGATGCGGTGCTGCATGGTGATGCTCTCCTCTGGTTGTCCGCCGGCTGAACGAGACAGCCGTCGAAGCCCTGACAGCGGTGATGGTGTTCAACTCAGAGACAGGGGATTCTCGGAATCGAGATAGGCCAGTTTCCGCGGGTTGCGGACGTAGTAGAGACCGGTGATGCGGGTGTCCTCGACGTGCATCGCGATGACGCCGTCGAGTTCGCCGTCCACGTGGAGAGTCAGCGCGGGGCTGCCGTTGACGGTGGTCGTTTCGACGGCGAGCGCCACGGCGTGCTTGGTGAGGCCGCCCGCGATGAAGCGGGCCACCTTGCCCGCCCCGAGAATCGGACGCGGGGAGGCCTGTTTGATGCCGCCTCCGTCGCTGATCGCCACGACGTCGGGGGCCAGCACGTCGAGCAGGCCCCGCAAATCCCGTGTTTCCAGCGCGCGGCGGAAAGCCTCGGTCGCCGCGGCGGCCTGGCGCGGGGTGACGGAGCGGCGCGGACGGCGGGCTTCGACGTGCTTGCGGGCCCGGTGGGCGATCTGGTGCACGGCGGAGGGGGTCTTGCCGACCGAGGCGGCGATCTCGCCGTAGCCGAACCCGAATGCCTCACGGAGCACGAACACCGCGCGCTCGACGGGGGTCAGCGTTTCGAGCACCAGCATCAGCCCGATCGAGACGCTTTCGGCGAGCTCGACGTCGGCGGCCACGTCCGGAGTGGTGAGCAGAGGCTCCGGCAGCCACGCGCCCACGTACGCCTCTCTGCGGCGTTTCGCCGACCGCATGCGGTTGAGCGCCTGACGGGTGGTGATCCGAACCAGGTAGGCGCGGGCGTCGCTGACGTATGCCGGGTCGACCTCGACCCAGCGCAACCAGGTCTCCTGCAGGACGTCGTCGGCGTCGGCCGCCGATCCGAGCATTTCGTAGGCGACGGTGAACAGCAGATTGCGGTGGGAGACGAACGTTTCCGTCGCCTCGGCGGCCTCACCTGCCCTTCGCAGGCCCGCCCGCTCATCCGGCGTGTCCATGGAGTCCTTCCTCTTCCCGCGCCGCCGCCGCGCCGAGCAGGGCCGGCCTGTGCTTGCCGTCCCCTGGCCAGTGATGCGATCCGGGCTTGCGCGCCTCGTTCACCAGATGTTCGACGCTGGACTCGCAGGAGAACTCCTTGAGCTTCCTGCCCGCGAAACCGCTGAGGAAGACCGGCATGGCGACGTTGTTCTTGCGGGCGAACTGGAAGATCCCGCTTCGGCGGCCGAAGCTGACACACATCACGGGGAACGTCAGATCGATCGGCGCGGGTTCGTTGCCCGCGATCCTGCTCAGCACGGTGTCGGCGGCGTGCGCGCCAAGACATCCCGCGGTGTAGGCGCCCATCCGGAACGGCAGATCCGACGGTGCCGACGCGTCGCCCGCCGCGACAATCCGCTCGTCGTCGATGCTGGTCAATGTTTCGTCCGTGAGCAGCCGTCCCGCGGAATCGGTGCGCAGCCCGCTGCGCCCCGCCAGCTCGGAGATGCCGAAACCCGAGGTCCAGACCGTGACCCGGCTCGCGACCGTGCGGCCGTCGCCGAGTTTCACGGCGTCCGGCGTCACCGCGACGACGGTTGACTCGGAGCCTTCGATGACATCGACGCCGAGTTTCGTGAGGTACTTGCGCGCGGTGCGGCGGGCCCTCGGGTGCAGGTAGGGGCCGACGGTGCTGCCGCAGATCAGCGTGACGGCGCGGCCCTGTTCGGCCAGCTCCGCCGCGGTCTCGATACCGGTAGGCCCCGCCCCGACGACCGTCACCGGCGCTGGGGAGGGCGTGTCACGCAGGACCGACCGCAATCGTCGCGCGGCTTCCAGCGTCGCGACCGGGTAGGCGAACTCGGCCGCGCCGGGCACTCGCGGGCCGGGGCCGCCGCTGCCCGCCGCGTAGATCAGGTAGTCGTAGCGGATGTCGCCGCACTCGGCCAGCCGCACCGTGCGCCTGGCCGCGTCGATCTCCGTCGCGTCGTCGACGACCAGGTGGACCCCCTTGGCGAGGACGTTCTCGTAGTCGACGACCGCGTCATGCGTCTCGCCCGCCAGCTGGTGCAATCGCAGCCTGGGAACGAAGACCGGACGGGAGTTGATGACGGTGACCGTGACGTCGTCACGTTGTGTCAACCGGTTGGCCGCCATCACGCCGGCGTACCCGCCGCCGACGATGACCACATCGGTGCTCTCGCTCATGGTGTCTCCTTCGCTCCGAGGGGCTTGAGCACAAGACACCGCGCCCACGAAGATCCTGACAGGATGTGAAGCGTGTCACTCATGTGGGTTCACCGTGCGGTTAACTGATGGCGGCGGGCCATGTCCCGGCGGTGCCAAGATCGTGTGCGTGGCGCGGTTGACCGAGTACCCGCCCGACGAGCTGCGATGCCGGGAAACGAAGGCGTGGCTGACTCGCGGTGCGCGGCCGTGCGCGATGACTCACCGCCACCGAGGGCGCGGTCCCGCGCACCCGGTTCCGGATCTTCGCCGGGTTGGTCTACGCGAGGTGCCCATCACCTACGAGGTCACGACGGCGGACGCGGGCCTCGCTGATCCACTTCTAGGCGCCGACCTCGAACGAGCGCAACCACAGTTCCAGCGTGAGTACGAGCCACAGTTTCCCGCCGTGCCTGGGTAGCAGCGTGCCTTCCTTGCGCAGCCAGGAACGGATCGTGTCAGGGCGGAAAAGGCCGCGTTGCCGGGTGGCCCTGCTCAGGAGCAGATCGTTGCCCAGTTCCCGCAGCGGTCCCGCGAGCCACTGCTGTACCGGCACTCGCATGCCGCTCTTGGGCCTGTCGACGACCGTGGCGGGAAGCAGGTCCCTTACCGCCTCCTTCAGCACCCACTTTTCGGTGGTACCGGCCAGTTTCCAGCGTGGAGGTACGCGGAACGCGTGGTCGATGACCGGCCGGGCGAACAGCGGTGACCTGCCTTCGAGCCCGCTCGCCGCGGTGATCCGCTCGACTTTGGTCAGGATGTGGTGCGCCCCTTTGGTACGCAGGTTCGCGTGCAGCAACTGGTTGAGCAGACTGTGCATGCGGTCTTGCCGCAGGTATGGCGCGACGAGGTCGGCCGGGTGCGGTGCGCCGGCGAGGTCGGCGAGTACGTCGCCGGTCAGCAGCACCGGAAGATCGGCATAACACTTCCGGTAGGAATCCAGGTACGCCAAGGCCCGTGCTCGCGGATCGGGATCGTCGCGGTGCAGCTCCGAGATCAGCATGGGCAGGTTCTTCGGGCCGCCGAACACCGGATCGCCGCCCTCACCGTTGAGCACCACCGGCATCCCGTCGGCCGCGACGGCTTCGGCCAGCAGCCGGTTGGGAACGGTGAGCGGGTCGCCGACGGGACTGTCGAGCAACGCGACCGTGTCCGGCAGCCGCGCCGCGACCGTTTCGCCCGCGACGGTCAGCACGCGGTGCTCGGTGTGGCAGTGCGCGGCGACCAGCCCGGAATAGCCGAGTTCGTTGGGCAGGGTGTCGCCGAAGCTGATCGAGTAGGTTCGCACGGGCTGGTCGTGCAGCTTCTTTGCCAGCGCGGTGACGAGACTGCTGTCGACCCCGCCCGACAACAGGACAGCAGCGGGCTCGCCTCCGGGAAGCCGGCGAGCCGTGGCTTCCTCAAGCAGGGCACGCAGTTCGTGTGCGTGGTCGGCGGGCGAGCGTTCGTCGGCGACTTCGCGAGGCTCCCAGAACACCTCTTCCGTCGAGGATCCGTCGGCGTGCAGCCGGAGGCAGCGGCCGGGCAGCACCTCGTGGATGCCCCTCAGCAGCGTCTCCGTTCCGGGGAGATAGGCGAAGGTGAGAAACGACCTCACGGCGGAGAGATTCAGCCCGGTGCCGAGCGCGGGCCAGCGGTGCAAGGCCCGTAGCGACGTCGAGGCCAGCCAGGTTCCGCGCGCGCGTGCGTGGAATAGCGTGCGCGCTCCGGTGTGGTCGCGGACGAGCACCAGATCCTGGCCGTCCGCGATGGCCAGCGCGAACATGCCATCGGCTCGGGCTAGACCGGCGAGCCCGAAGCGGGCGTAGCAGTGCAGCAGCAGTTCGATGGCGGAACAGTCTTGCCGTGGCGCGTCGCGGCCGAGAGCCGACCGCAACTCGGCCGCGTTGAACAGCGTCACCTCACCGACGGCCGTCAAGCCGGCGGCCTCACACGGTGCTGTCGCGGCGCCCGGTTCGCCGAGCAGCCCGAACGCGAGCCGCCCCGTTCTCGTCTGCTCGCGCCCGCCGACCGCGGCGAGCGTGCTCGCGGGGTCGCCGTCAGCGGAGCAGGCACACCAGCGGGTCATTCCCGTCCCTCAGCCGAAATCGCCGTCGTCATCCAACCCACCGTCGCCATCGGACCAGGTGTCGTCGTCGGCGGTCTCACCGGTGCTTCCCGCGTCGCCTCCACCGCCGCCGCCGCCCTGCTGTTGCCTGAGTGCCTCTTCCTCGGCCGGTGACATCGTCAGCGGAGGCATGGCCAGTCCCGCGACCAGCGCGCCACCCGCCACACCGGCGAGTACGGCGCCGACCTTGCCGCCGAAGGACGACCTGTTGACCGTGAGCACTCCGTCGCCCCACAAGGTGCGTCCGTAACCGGCTTCGCGGCCGTAGAGGACCCTGCCGTCGGAATGCGTGCGCTTGACGATCCTGCGGCCGAGCGGTTCGTCGGTGCCGGTCGTGTTGTTGTTGTCCCGCCAGGACACCGCGCCGCCTTCCGCGCGGGTCCGCCATTCCAGCCTTCCGTCGGAATAACGCCGGTGTACTGTCCCGTCGGCCAGTAACTCGTCGGTGTAAGTGGTTTCCCGTTGTGGCCGGGTGCCTGCCATGATCGTCTCCGCCTTCCCTATGCGCTCGGCCAGCTCAGAAAGCCGGTTTCCCTTGCCGCGCGCGGATTCGGCTGCCGTGTCCGAACCGGCCGGACGTCGCGGACCAGCCGGTGCACGGTGCGCAGCAACGACGCGGGCCGGACGGCGGCGACCTCGGCGAAGCGACCCGTGGCGCACCACTGTTCCTCCCGCGCGGTCGTCGCGTCTCGCGTGCTGCCGGTGCCTTCCCTGCCATGCACGAGGTGGAGTGCGCGGGCGTGGTGCGGCCGCAGGCCGATACCCGTGACACGGACGCCGTCCGGTACCGGCGTGAGCCGCCGCACCCGGCCGGGAAAGGCCAGTCCCGCCGCGCTCGCGTCGTGCAGGACGTAGACCGTGGCCCGCCCCGCCGTGGCGAGCATCCTGAGTATCCCATCGGCAAGTGGCAGCTCGGCCGCACCGAAAACGGGGCAGGCCGATTCCATCGGAATTCCGTTGGCGCGCAGCATGTTCGCGATCGCGTCGGACTCGCAGACCAGTACCCTCGGTAGCCCGTAGTCGAACAGATCCGGTTCCGGCGTGTGCGTTCCCGCCTCGCGCGGCACCGGTCGTGGCGGTGGCAGCAGACCGGGAATCGGCCCCGCTTCGACTAGCGCTTCGCGAAAACGCGGGTAGCGCACCGAGGGAGCGACCGTGAACGGAAACCGCCGCGGGATGTGGTGTGCGGGCCGCGGCAGTCTGCACAGTTCGTAGTAGAGCTGGCGTTCGGTGAAGCGCACACCGCCCGGCTGACTCGCGCGCTCCGCGGCGATCCGCAATGCTCGGTCCATTGTGCTCTTCATTCGCTTCACGCACCGGGCCAGGTGAGGAAGCCGACCCGTTGCGCCGCGGCCGTTTCGGCGCCGGGCTCACCGGTGGCTCTCGCGATCGACTTGGTGAGCACGGCGAGCAGTTTCGCGGGCGGCACCGAGGCGAGCGGTGTGTACCAGCCGTGGTCGAGCCAGGTCAGTTCGTCCTCGGTCAACCCGGTACGGAGCTCGCGCAGGCTCCGCAGCTCCGCGCGGGCAGGACGCCGATACCGGAGTTTGATGGCTTTTTCCTGGCCCATGACGGCCTTCGGGCGCAGGCCGGGGGTCACCACGCGGTCGCCGAAGGCGGTTCGCGCCTCGCACGCGAGCCGGATGCCCTCGATGCTCGCGTCGTGCAGCACGATCACCGGAACATCGGGAGGAACCTCGGCGAGGGAACCGGCGAGCGCGGCCGAATGCTCGCCCGGTATCCCGCTCGCCGCGAGACAGGCGAGCACGGCGCGATCGGGCACCACGATCGCGACCCGCGGCCGCGCCACCTCGGGAACGACGAAGTTCGTCTCGTCGGCCAGATACGGCGGCGGTTCGCCGTAGACGGTCTCCCATCGCCGCATCCTGGAGCGGAACGGCCCAAGTTCTTCCGGCATCGGCACTTTCCCGTTGCGCACGCACCACGGCGCGACGGCGAACCGGACCACGAGGTAGGTGACGATCCAGATGCCCACCACGATCAGCATGGTGAGCAGGATCAGTCCCCAGTCCCACGAGGAGATTACGGCGATGGGCAGCACCGCGAACGCGCTGACGGCCGCCACGCCGCAGCCGATACCGCCCGCCGTGTCCAGGGGGTCACGCAGCCTGCCACGCGCCGCGGCATACCACAGTTGCGGCATCGTGTAGCGAAGCTTGCCGCCGTCGGACAGCTTGGCGGCGAGCTTGCGCACGCGCACGTCGTGCATGACGACGCCGCCCTCTTTGGGCTCCAGCGCGAAAAGCCGCCTGCAGTAGGAACAACGGTAGTCTGTGCGTTCCTTGCGCTTGAGGTCGCGCTGACAGTGCGGGCAGATCATCGCGAACCGCCGTCATTCGTCGTACCCCGCTGTGTCAAACCGGTCACTTCGCCTCCCCCAGCCTGAGGTAGATCATAAAGATCTTCCCGCCGGACCGTAAGGTGCGGAGTATGTCCGATGTGCGCATCAAACACGATGCGGATGACGAGAACGAGATCCACGACGTCGCGACCTTCACCGACGCGGCGCGAGGCGTCGTCACCCCGGTGCTGCGATTGCCGGAGGAGGCCGCGCTCGCGGTGGTCACCGCCTTCGCGGGCATCGTGCGCGCCGCGAAACGCAGCACCGCCGCCACGACGCCGGACCGGGACGGGATCGTGCGGTCCCAGGTCTTCGAGGAGGGCGACGTGTACATGCTGGAGTCGCCCTTCGACGGATTCGTCGCCGACCGCTACGTGATGGACTTCTACAACGTCACCGAGCGTGGTGTCTGCTCACGCATGCACCTGCATACCGGGCTGCGATTCGTGCGCATGATGACCGGTCCGGACACGCGGATCAGGGTCAGCAGCCTCGCCCCGTTCGAAGTGACCGACATCCCCGGCGTGACCCCGTTCGTGCCGGAGACCTTCGACGACGAGTTGCCCGACACGCCGGAAGGCGTCGAGCGCACGCGCCACAATCTCGTCGTGCCACCGTGTTCGTTCGTGGACATGCAGATTCCCAGTGGCGTCAGCCATCAGTTCAACGCGATCGGCGAGCACGCGGTGATCGATTCCGTTCATCCCGAGGAATCCATCGAGACGTTCAGGGAGCGGATGTCGGGCTACCGGATGATGGCGCAGACGGTGTTCCTCGCAGACACGCTTCCTCGCGCGGACTCGTGTGAGCTCCGAGGCTCGCCGTAGCCCACGGCCGGAGTTTCTCCGGGTTGCGGACCGCCCAGATGTGCCTGATCTTCTCGTCGGCGATGTCGAAGGCGAACACTGTCACGGTGACCCCCTCGTGCTGGGCGATCAGCCCCGGCTGACCGTTGACGGTGCGTTCCAGCAGCGTCAGGTGGGCTGCCGCGCGCGCGATCTCGACGCTGGCGCGCGCGATCCGTTCGCCGCCGTGGATCGGGTCGAGGAAGGCAATGGCGAGCCCGCCGCCGTCGGCTGTCGACACGGCGTCGGGGTCGAGCAGGGCGATGAGCGCGTCGATGTCCTTGGCCTCCCACGCGGCCTTGAAGTTCCTCACGATCTCGGCGTGCCTCGCGGCGGGAGGCGCCGGGGTCCGCGCCGCATTGACGCGGCGGCGTGCCGAGGTCGCGAGCTGGCGGCAGGCACCCGGGGTGCGGCCGACGATCTCGGCGACTTCCGCGAAGGGATAGCGGAACACGTCGTGCAGGATGAACGCGACCCGCTCCGAGGGCGCCATCGACTCCAGCACGACGAGGAACGCCATGTTCACCGACTCGTCGAGGGTGACCCGGTCGGCCGGATCGCCCTCGATGACGCCTGATTGCCCGCTGATCCACTCCTCCGGTTCGGGCAGCGGTTCGGGGATCCATTCGCCGACATAGCGCTCCCGTCTGGCGCGGGCGGAACCGAGCACGTTGAGGCAGATACGGCTCGCGACCTTCGTCAGCCACGCGCCGGGGGAGTCGATGGCTTCCCGCTGCCGGGGAGTCATGGCGTACCAGCGGGCATAGGTCTCCTGCACGGCGTCCTCGGCGTCGGCGAGGGAGCCGAGGAGCCGGTAGGCGACGTTGATGAGCTGCCGCCGCTCGTTCATGACCACGCTGAGCCCGGGAGTGTTCATAAGGGTTAGACCGGACAGCGCCCCGGAATGTGACGTCGCCGCTGTCCCTGACATTTCCCCGCGCCGGGCGGTCGGATTGGTGAACTCCATCGAACCAGTCCGTCGACATCAGGGAGATTGACGATGAGTGACCTCAGGACCGTCGCCGACCGCATGGACATCGAGGTGTTGCGCGGCGAGCACGTCGACGCGCCCATGACCGGTGACTACGACCGGTTCGCCTCGCTGTTCACCGGCGACGCGGTGTGGCGGATTCCTTTCGCCGACGTCGAGTTCACCGGGAGGGAAGAGATCCGTGCCGGGATCGAACGGTTGCAGGACGCGTGGGAGTTCTGGGTGCAGAACACGCATCCCGGCGCGATCCTGCTCGAAGGGAGCACCGCGACCGGAAGGGAGTACGTCTTCGAGATCGGTCGGCAGCGCGACGGCGGATCGGTTGTCATGTACGGCCTTTTCCACGACCGATACCGGCGCACCCCGGATGGCTGGAAGTTCGCCGAGCGCGTCCTCGAACCCAGGTATCTCGACACGACCCCGCTGACCGGCGCGCCGCCGAGGGGGACGTGGGCCGGCCGGTAGCGGCGCGTCCGACAGCGTGCGGGATCGCGGGCAGTTCAAGAGGAGGCGGCCTGAGGTTGGTTTACAAAGTACGCTCATATCTGTAAGAGTACGACGTATACCTATAGGGCTGATTCACCGTGAATGAGGTTGGCGACGTGAAAACCGAAACAGGGCTGTCCGCGTGGATCCGAGACAACGGCATCCGGTTCACCGAGCTCGATCTGGACGCTCCGCTGGACGATCTGGACTCCCTGACCGGCATCGTGGGTGACGCGCGGGTCGTCGCGCTCGGCGAGAGTTCCCACCACGTGCGGGAGTTCTACCAGGTACGGCACCGGATTCTGCGGTTTCTCGTCGAGCGCCACGGCTTCACGGTCTTCGCGCTGGAGGCACCCTTCACGGAGGGGCGGGTCCTCGACGAGTGGATCCATGGCGGTGCGGGCGGGGAAGGCGATGTGGAGCGGATTGCGACGGAGGGCATCGCGATGTCGCTCGGCGACGTGCCGGAACTGCATGAGGTACTCGTTTGGATGCGGTCCCGGAACGAAGACCACGACGGTGCCGGGCTGCGTTGCGTCGGGACCGACCTGCCGGGGTCGCTCGGTTCACCACTGCCCGCACTCCGCCGGATCGCCGGATACATCGAGGCTCACGTGCCCGATGCGACCGGTGGGCTGGCACGGGCGATCGCGCTGGCCGAGCGGTTTCACGCCCCTTCGGCCGTGTATGCGGGAGAACTTGCCACCTACCCGGCGATGGAGGAGTCCGATCGCAACGAGCTGACCGCCGTGCTGAGCGAACTGGTCGCCAGGCTGGAGCGGGCGGCCGACGGCCGGTGCGCTGAAGGGCGCTCGGCCGAACACTCCGTGGTGGCGCACCACCTTCGCGGGGCGTGGCTGCTCGATCAGCTCCATCGTTCAATGCTGACCGACGGAATCGAAAGCGCGTCGACCTTCCGCGACCTGTACCTGGCCGAGTCGGTGCTGCGCCTGCTGGAGGCCGACCCGCAAGCCCGCGTCGTGCTGGCCGCGCACAACTGGCACATCCAGAAGACGACGGAACTTCACGAGGGCTCCCCGCTCTTTCCGTCGGGGTTCCATCTCGCGGCAGCGCTGGGGGAGGACTACCGGGCCATCGGCCTGACCGCCCGCAACGGGCGAACCGGTGTCGCCAACGGCGCGGCGCTGGAAGGTTCGGGGGAGTTCCTGTTCCGCGAGGCACCGCTGCCGCCGCCGGAGGACACGGCCATCGAGTCGGCCTTCCCCGGCGACGCGACGTGGACGATCGCCGACCTCCGCGCCGTACCCGCCGCCGTCGCCGGGCCGGGGACATACCCGCGCACGCGAATGGCCGACTACTTTCTCGATCAGCCCGCGCTGTCGGCCTTCGACGCGCTCGTCTGTGTCGCGAACACCAGCGGAACCAAGTACACGCGCGAGGGGTAGCGGCGACGATTGTCCACTTCGACCGTTGAGTTCCGTCCGTTCCGGTAGGTGGAAACACCGAACTCCGCCTTCCCCTTTCAGTTTATACCGGATTCGCGGATCTCATGAGGCGCTGAATTCTGTTCCATACTGCCGGTCTCGAACGAAAACCGGCTAGCTACGGAGCGGCGAAATGGGCAGTGAACCGGCCAGCGTGCTGATGCTCGACCGGATCGGCACGGCGGACGTTCCTCATGTCGGCGGCAAGGCGGCGCATCTCGGCGAGCTCTCGCGTATCGATGGCATTCACGTTCCGGAGGGCTTCTGCGTGACGACGGACGCGTTCACGCGCGTCATGGCAGGTGCGCCCGCCGTCGGCGAGCAACTCGATCTGCTGTCGCGGGTGGAGCCGGAGGACCGCGCTGCGGTCGCCGCGCTGAGCGCGGAACTCCGCCGCGCGGTCGAGAGCGCCGCGATACCCGCAGATCTGGTCGCCCGAATCAGCGAAGCGCTTGCCCCGTTCGGGGAGCGCGCGGGTTTCGCGGTGCGGTCAAGCGCGACGGCCGAGGACCTGCCGGCCGCGTCGTTCGCCGGGCAGCAGGACTCCTATCTGAACATCGCCGGCACCGGGGACATACTCCTGCACATCCGGCGCTGCTGGGCTTCGCTGTTCACCGAAAGGGCCGTGACCTACCGGCTGCGCAACGGTTTCGGCCACCGGAGCGTGCGGATGGCCGTCGTCGTGCAGCGCATGGTGTCCCCCGAGGCCGCGGGAGTTCTGTTCACCGCGGACCCGGTGACCTCGAACCGGAAGGTCGCCACCGTTGAGGCCGTGTGGGGGCTCGGCGAGGCGCTGGTGTCGGGGACGGTGAGCGGGGACGCCTACACGGTGCGCGACGGCCGGGTCACCGGCACGTCCGTCGCAACGAAACGAACGGCCGTACGCGCGGTTCCGGGCGGCGGCACGGGGGAAACACCGGTCGAACCGCAACGACAGGCGGCACCGGTGCTGACGGACGAACAGGTCACGCAACTGGTACGGCTGGGGCGGCGCGCCGAGGCGCACTTCGGTGGCCCGCAGGACATCGAATGGTGTCTTGTGGACAACGAATTCCACTTTGTCCAGAGCAGGGCGATCACGACCCTGTTCCCGCTGCCGGTGACCGAGGACGACGACCCCCACGTCTACCTTTCCGTGGGGCATCAGCAGATGATGACCGATGCGATGAAGCCGCTCGGACTGTCGATGTGGTTGCTGACCACGATGGCCACGATGCACGAAGCGGGCGGGCGGTTGTTCGTCGACGTCGCCCGTCTGCTTGCCTCCCCGAAGGGGCAGAGGGGCCTGCTGGGAACATTGGGAAGATCCGACCCGCTGACAAGGGAAGCGCTGCGCGTGATCGTCGAAAGGGGTGACTTCGTCCGCGCGGCTCCCGAAGGCACCGATGGCACCGACGGCACCGACGGCACCGATGACGGCCCGGCGCTTCCCGGCACCACGCCCGCCACGATCGAGACCGACCCTGCCATCGTCAGGGAACTGATCGAGGCCAGCGAGGCCTCGCTGGCCACCCTGCGACGCGAGATCGAACCCCTTTCGGGAGAGGAACTGTTCGACTTCATCCTGGCCGACAACGCGGAGATGAAGCGGATCCTGTTCGATCCGCGCAGCAATCAGGCGATCGTGGCCGCGATGGAATCGACGTTGTGGCTGAACGACAATCTCGGCGAGTGGCTCGATGAGAAGAACGCGGCCGACGTACTCAGCCAATCCGTGTCCCACAACGTCACCTCGGAAATGGGACTCGCGCTGCTCGACGTCGCCGACGTCATCCGGCCGTACGCGGACGTCGTCGCCTTTCTGCGGAAAGTGGCGGACGAGGAGCGTGAGGGCGACGACTTTCTCGGCGAACTCGAAGCGCTCGAAGGGGGAAGCGAGGCCGGACAAGCCATCGCGGGTTTTCTCGCCGACTACGGCATGCGCTGTCCA
This sequence comes from Saccharomonospora sp. NPDC006951, assembly GCA_040635515.1. Classification (GTDB taxonomy): domain Bacteria; phylum Actinomycetota; class Actinomycetes; order Mycobacteriales; family Pseudonocardiaceae; genus Prauserella_A. Next base: position 94,351 of record JBEYHY010000003.1, read on the forward strand.
GGCGAGATCGACATCACCAGAACGCGCTGGAGCGAACGGCCCGCCATGCTCGTGCCCATGATCCTCGGCAACGTCGCGAACTTCGAACCCGGGGAGAGCAAACGACGTTTCGAGCTGGGACTGGCGGAAGCACGCCGGAAGGAACAGGAACTGCTGACCCGGCTGCGCGGTTTGCCCGGCGGTGAGAGCAAGGCCGAGCGAACCAAGCGGATGATCGATCGCATCCGCACCTTCGCCGGATACCGGGAGTACCCCAAGTACAGCATGATCAGCCGCTACTTCAGCTACAAGCGAGCATTGCTGAGGGAAGCGAGGCGCCTCGTCGAAGCGGGCGTGCTGCGTGCCGAGGAGGACGTCTTCTATTTGAAACTCCAGGAATTCCACGACGTCGCGCGCACCGGAAAGGCGGACTGGGCTCTCATAGAGCAGCGGAGGACCGCGTTCCGGACCTACGAGGCACTCACCCCGCCGAGGGTTGTCACCTCGGACGGGGAGGTCATCGTCGGCGAATACCAGCACGACGATCTCCCGGAGGGCGCGCTTCCCGGACTGCCCGTCTCGGCCGGCATCGTCGAGGGCAGGGCAAGGGTCGTGGTGGACATGGCGAAAGCCGATCTCAAGAAAGGCGACATCCTGGTCACCACCTTCACCGACCCGAGCTGGACGCCGTTGTTCGTCGCCGTCGACGGCCTTGTGACGGAGCTGGGCGGCCTGATGACGCACGGAGCGGTGATCGCCAGGGAGTACGGCCTTCCCGCCGTCGTCGGTGTCGCACGGGCCACCCTTGAGATCAAGGATGGGCAGCGGATCCAGGTCAACGGCACCGACGGCTACGTCCGCGTGCTCGACTGAGCAGCGGGCGGCGCGTCGTGGTCAGCTCGCGACGCGCCGCCTGCGGGCGCGCTGCCTGCATGCGGCACCGCAGTAGCGGGCGGGGCGCCCGGTCGCCCTGACCCGCAGCGGGGTACCGCATTCCTCACAACAGGCCCCACCGCCGGTTTCGTGACGCGACAGCGCCGCATCGTCACGTAATTCGGCGGCTTTCGTGACATTCGGGGCGCGCAATCCGTCCAGCATGATCCGCACGAGCCGCATGCCGCGCGCGGGATTCGGATGCGCGGAGCGCAGTGCCGCGCCGCCGGAGGCCAGCGCGACCAGATCCTCGATGCGCACACCGGGCCGAATCGCGCCGGCGCGATTGGCGTTGCGCAGCAAGGTTTCCAGTGCTTCGTCGAAATGCCGCCTCGCGGTGTCGAGCACGGCGTGGGGCCAGTCCCTTTCCGTGGTGAGCGCGTCGCACGCGTTGTGGCGGCAGGCCGAGCTCTCGATCACTTCGAGCAGGAACCCGAACAGCGCCTCGCGAGGGGAGGCGCGGGAAAGCCACCGATCCGCCGCGCGCACAAGGCCCTCGATCTGGTCGGCGAGCACGGTCTCGATCAGGATCTCCTTGCTGGGAAAGTGCCGGTAGACGGTGCCGGCGCCGACGTGCGCGCGCCGCGCGATCGTGCTGAGCGACACCTCCATCCCTTCCTCCGCGAACACTCTCGCCGCGGTACGCAGCACGATGTCCCTGTTGTGGCGGGCATCAGCGCGACTCGTGCCTGCCGGAGAAGCTGTCATGTCACGGAATCCTTGTCGGCGAAAAGCAAGCGGGTTGATCATTCCGGTTGTTGTCAGTATCCACCAGCTACGGAGCGAATGTCATGACCGCACGGAATTCCCTCGGCCCCGCGTCCCCTGTCGTCGTGATCGGCGCGACAGGCAAACAAGGGGGCGCCACCGCGCGACGGCTGCTCGCCGGAGGACGGCCGGTGCGGGCCCTTGTCCGCGACCCGGCCGCGCCCGCGGCCACGGCGCTGGCCGCCGCGGGTGCGCGGCTCGTGCGTGGCGACCTCGACGACCGGGACGGCCTGCTCGCGGCACTCGACGGTGCTACCGCCCTGTTCGCCATCCCGCCCATGTCATACGAGGCGACCAGGATCGACCCGGAACTCGAAGTGACTCGCGGAAGGAGGCTGATCGACGCGGCGACCGAGACGGGTGTCGAGCAGGTCGTGTTCAGCACCATCGCGTCGATGTCGGCCGACTCCCGGGGCAGGGAGGGCAAAGCGCGGATCGAGCGATACCTCTTCGACCGGGTCGCGTTGCCCACCGTGCTGCGCCCGGTCCGGTTCATGACCAACTATCTCGGCTCCATGAGGCTCGGCCTCGACTCCATCGACGGGAGCAGCGGTGTCGACGGAGTGCACCGGCACCTGTTCCCGCCGCACGAGCCCATGCAGGTCATCGCACTGGAGGACATCGCCGAGTTCGCCGCGCTCGCCTTCGCCGATCCCGCCAGGTTCGCGGGCAGGACGCTGGAACTGGCCGGTGACCAGCCGACCCCGGTCGAGGCCGCCGCCGCGATCAGCGAGGCCACCGGCATCCCGGTCCGGTACGAGCAGCTCAGCGACGACAAGGCCGCCGCGCTCGGCCAGGACATCGCCGAAACCAAGCGTCGCTGGCTCGCGGGTGATCGCTGGCACGCCGACATCGAAACCCTGCGGGTGATCCATCCCGGACTGCGTTCGTTCACCGGCTGGCTCGCCGAATCCGGCGCGACCGCCATCCGTGAGCACATCCTGGCGCAAGGGGTCACGATCGCGCCGCGGTGATCGCGCCCGAGGGGACGCCCCGCAAAGGCGAGGCCGTCGGCGCCACGTCGAGCCAAGCGAACCGAACGCGGGATCCAGTGTGGAGTGAACGTGCATGGACGAGGCTGGACGCGCGGAGGTTCCTGTGCCTGCCGCGTCTACTGTGGACTTTCGGTCTGCTCGGCTCCGGCGTGGTCGCCGATCGCGAGCGTGATGAGCATCGCGAGGCGTTTACGAGGATCGTCGAGGCGGAGATCGGCGATCTCGGACATTTTCCTGAGCCGGTAGCGGATCGTGTTGGGGTGAACGCCGAGCCGCCCCGCCGCCGCGGCGAGGTCGCCCTGCGCTTCGAGCCACGCGTGCAGTGTCGTCAGCAGCCTGGTCGAGTGGGCGGCGTCGTACCGGGCCAGCTCCGCGATCGGACCCCTTGAGGGAATGCGGCCGACCGTCGCGGCGGTGCGCAGCCGCTGCAGCAGGATCTCGTCCCACGATTCGTCGTAACACACGGCGGGGGTGCCGGTGCGGGTCGTGTGGAGCGCGAGACTCTCGTCGGCCTCCTTCCTGCCCGAGGGCAGCTCGCCGGGATCGGCGGGCGCGCCGATGCCAGCCGCGAGCGTGACGTGGCTGGGAAGACCCCTGGCTAGTTCGCGGATCCAGCCGAGCGCGGGCGCGGGGTCGTCGTCGCAGGGCAGCAACGTGTAGACGGTGTTGCCGAACAGTGTCGTCCTGCCGGGGCGCGACCAGCCGAAGCCCGTGGTGGCCCGCTCGAACGCCAGCAGTACCGCCGCGTTGCGCTCGCTCGTGTGTGCCTGCAACGCGATGACCCTGTGCTTTCTGGGGGGAAGGCCGAGCTTGCCGATGACGGCGGCGGCGTCGGGGGTCCCTTCGATGAGCTGGATGACCAGTTCTCCCTCGACCTGCCGTTCGAGGTCCGCGCTCACCCGTGACCGCAGCAGGTGCAGCGCGACCGTGTGCGCGCCGTCGGCCAGCGCCCGGGTTCTGCCGGGATCGAGCGGGGTTTCGGAGGCGATCCACACCGAGCCCAGCAGTTCCCTGCCCGCGCGGACCGCCGCGACCGTGCGCCCGCGCATCCCGTGGTCGGGGGCGTCGGCGACGAAGAGCGGTTCGTCGGAGGCCGCGAGGTGGGTGAACACGCCCCGCCGCTCGAACAGCGCCCGCACCGGGCCTGGCACGCGCCTGCCGAGGATCGTGTCGAGCCTCGCGGGATCGGCGTCGCGCTGAACGCTGGAATAGGCCATGACGCGGGAGAGCTGGTCCTCGATGGTCACCGGTGCGCCCACCGCGATGGCGATGCTGTCGGCGAGGGTGAACAGATCGCTGGGGCCTCGCCCGGATTCGGTCTCCCTGCCCTCCAGTACCAGCCCGTACACGACGCTCGCGATCTGGCTCCACGACACGCGCGGATCGACCAGCAGCAGGCAGATTTCGTGCTCGCGCGCCATCGCGAGCGCGTCCGCCGAGCCGGGTTCGTCGCTGCGAAGCAGGACCACCCTCGACCGCGCGGCTATCCCCAGCTCGACCGCGTGGCCCGGTTCGGGAACGCCGACCGTCAGCAGCGCGTCGCCGATCGAGGGGCTGTCGGTGGCGGGATCGTGCATGGCGACGCTGTGCAGTTCGGCGTCGCGACCGCCGAGATGCCCGGCGACGCGCACTCCGTAGCCGCCGAGCACGTTGATCAGACGATCCAGCCTGACCATTCCACCGACCTGCCTCGCGTACTCGATGTCCCTGGCGTTCCCACGGATCCGCTCAGTGTAGCTGTCCGAATTGAACAAGCAGGTCGGCGACTTTTGTTCGTTCTGGACAACCGTGCCGTAGCTGTCTTCGCCCATGCTCACGGAAGACGGGTTCGACGCACGGGAAGGCAGTAAGGCAATCATGACGGGGCAGGGTAGGAGCGCGCGCGGCCCGAGGACGGCTGTCGTCGTCGGCGCCGGGGTGCTCGGGTTGTCCACCGCGTGGTTCCTGCAGGAACGTGGCGTCGAGGTGACGGTCGTCGACAGGGCTGGCGTCGGCGCGGGCGCCTCGTGGGGGAATGCGGGCTGGTTGTCGCCGGGGCTGGCGCTGCCGCTCAACGAGCCCGGCGTCCTGCGATTCGGGCTGCGCTCCCTGTTCGACCGCACGGCGCCACTCCACGTGCCCATGACACCGAACCCCGCCCTCTGGCGCTTCTTGCTGCGTTTCGCGGTGCGCTGCCGGTGGCCGGAGTGGGAACGCGTCGCGCGGGCGAACCTCGCGTTGAGCGGCAAGAGCATCGAGGCGTTCGACCAGCTCGCCGGCGCGGGCGTCGACGTTGGCGCCATGCAGGCTCCGGTGACGGCCGTCTTCGAGGACCAGAAGGGCGCCGCGGGGCTGATCGGCGAGCTTGCCCGGCTTCGCGGTGTCGGCCAGCGGATCGCCTATCGCGGGCTGACCGGCTCCGAACTGGCGGGCTGGCTGCCGCAGGCTTCCGGTCGGATCGGCGCCGCCGTGCGGATCGACGGGCAACGGTACGTCGATCCCGGGTCGTTCACCGCCGCTCTCGCCGATTCCGTTCGCGCGAGGGGCGGTGTCATCCGCAGCGGATTCGAGGTCGTGGACGTGCGTCCGCAGCGATACGCCGTTTCGGTGCGTTCCTCGTCGGCTGGCTCGGTGTCCGCGCAGGTCGCGGTGCTGGCCACGGGGGCATGGCTCGATGGGCTTTCCCGCCGCTTCGGGGTCGGTGTCCCGGTCAGGGCCGGTCGCGGCTACTCGTTCACCGTGCCCATCGACGAACCCGTTCCAGGGCCGGTCTACCTGCCGGGCATCCGGGTCGCCTGCACGCCCTACAAGGGAGCACTGCGCGTCGCGGGAACCATGGAATTCCGGGGGCCGGACGCCGCGCCCCGGCCCGCCCGGATCGAGGCGATCGTCGCCTCGGCGCGCCCTTACTTTTCCGGGGTCGACTGGGACCGGCGCACCGACGAATGGGTCGGGCCCCGCCCTGTCACTCACGACGGCAAACCCGTCATCGGAGCGACGGCGGCGCCCGGCGTCTACGTCGCGGGCGGCCACGGGATGTGGGGCCTCACCCAGGGCCCTGTCTCGGGGCGATTACTTGCCGAGCAGATCACCACCGGCGACCCGCCCGGCGAACTGCGCGACTTCGACCCTTTGCGCTGACAGGGCAGGGAGCGGACACATGAGCGACGACCACGAGCGCACGGACCCCGCGGACACACAGAACAGCCAGGGCGCCTCGGAGCCGCTCGCCGACAGCGAGCGAGCCGAACTGGAGTGGCTGCGCCGCGAGAACGTGTTGCTGCGCACCCAGCGCACCATTCTCGAACGCGTCGCGGCCGGTTTCGCCGAGGACGCCAACGCCACGCTGCTCAGGCGCAATACGCCGGGCACCGCATTCGACGAGGAAGCACGATGAACGACACCAAACGTGTCTGGCTCACCGCCGACGCCTACGACAGGGTCAGCCGCGAATACGAGGCCCTGTGCAAGCAGCGGGACGAGGCCGACGCACCTGACGACGGGGAACGCCTTGTCGACGGCAGGCACCTGCGGGCCAGGATCCGGCAGCTTGAGGACCTGTTGCACAACGCGGTGGTCGGCGAGGCGCCGCCGGACGACGGCGTCGCCGAGCCGGGCATGGTGCTCACGGTGCGGCTGGACGACGATGTGGAGACGGAGACGTTCCTGCTCGGCGTTCGCGACGGCGGAATGGCCGATGAGCTGGAGGTCTACTCGCCGGATTCGCCGCTCGGCCGCGCGCTCACCGGCGCGCGGCAGGGGGAGGAGCGTTCCTACGTCGTGCCAAGCGGTGCCACGGTGCGGGTGACGCTCGTGCGTGCCGTGCCCTACGGAAGTCACGAGCCCGCCGGGTAACCCGTCAGGTCTCGTCCGGGTGGCCCATCAGCCGCTGTACTCGCCGGACGTCCGGCAGCGGCGAGCCGCGATCGCCCGATTCGGGTGCTGGGTGTTCCGGTGAGAGCAATCTGCGCAGGCCGGTGCGCAGCAGCGTGCCGTCCATCGCGGTGATGCCGCTGAGCGTCAGTATCGACGCGCCCTGGTCGAGCGCGGCCATGAGGCGGGCGACGTCGTCGGCGGCGAGGGCGTCGTCGTCCCCTCGTGCCTCGGCGGCGACCTGCCGGTAGCTGTCGACCATGCCCTGCACGCGGGCGCGCAGTGCCTCGGTGAGTGTGTCGTCCCTTGCCGCGGTGGCGATGAACTCCAGTGTCGCGAGCCCGACTCCCCGCACCATCATCGCCGCGTCCTCTTCGGGCGCGGCGGTTTCGGCGCGCCCGTTGCCCGCGCGCTCGGCGGAGAGCGGATTCCAGCCGTCGCCGCGAAGAGCCTCCAGGTTGTAGTCCATGACCGCGAGGAACAGTTCCGCTTTCCCCGCGAAGTTCGAGTAGATCGCGCCCTTCGAGTAACCGGCCTCGGTGGCGATCGCTTCCAGGCTCGCCGCGTGGTAGCCGTCCCGCGCGAACGCGCTCAGCGCCGCGAGGACGAGCGCCTCCCTTGTCTCCCGCTTTCGTTCGGCGAGTGTCATGCGTACCCGGGGAGCGGGTGCCGTGCGGCGTTGATCCATTCCCGGAGCATACCTCCAGCATGAGGATACTGCCGATATGAAGATACCAGTGGTATCTTCATTCTGTCGGTATCTCAATGGAGGTGAGGAGCGCATGGTCGACGGAGTGCTTGAGGTCGAGAACCTCTGCAGACGGTTCGGTGCCGTGACCGCGAACGATCACGTGACGCTGCGGGTGCGCCCGGGTGAGGTCGTCGGGCTGCTCGGGCACAACGGTGCGGGCAAGACCACGCTGGTCTCCCAGGTCGCGGGGCTGCTGCGGCCCGATGGCGGAACCATCAGGGTCGCCGGGACCGACGCGGTCGCCGACCCCGGCACCGCTCGCCGGTGCGTGGCTTTGCAGGCCCAGGCTCAAGCTCCGCTGGACGGGCTCACCCCGAGGACGGCGATCGAGATCGCCGCCAGGCTTCGCGGCATGTCGCGGGCGAAGGCCGCCGCCGCGGCACGGGCCGTCGCCGAGGAACTGGACATCATCGAGTGGTTCGACCGCAGGGCGATGCCGGACGGTGGCGGGATTTCCGGGGGAATCCGCAGGCTCACCGCGTTCGCCATGGCCGCGGTCGCGCCGGTGCCGCTGGTGATCCTCGACGAACCGGCAAACGACGTCGACGCGGCTCGCAGGAGGCTGCTGTGGAAAACGGTCCGCAGGCTAGGCGACGAAGGAGCGGGAGTCCTGCTGGTGACCCACAACGTGGTGGAGGCCGAACGCGTCGTCGACGAACTGGTCGTACTCGACAAGGGCAAGGTCGTGGCCTCCGGTTCGCCGAGCGGGCTTCGCGGGGCGAGTGATCACGATCTGCGGCTTGAACTCTCGCTCACCCCCGACGGCGCCGATCCCTCCGGCTCAGGGGTTCCCTTCCGGGTCGCGCGGCGAGTCAGGGCGGGAAGGCGCGTGCTGCTGACCGTCCGCGCCGACAACGCGGAGAAGGCCGTCGCGTGGGCCTCCGCCCTGCGCGCGGGCGAACGCATCGAGGGATACGCGCTGGCCCCGGTCACGCTCGAAGACGTCTACCTCGCCGTGACGGGCGGGAATGCGAAGGAGGCCGGCGAATGACCGACCACACCACGTCCGGCGGGGCAGTGTCCACTGTGTCCAACTCGGTGCCCCGTGTGGCCGTTCCGCCGCGAACCGGCCTGTGGACCACGTACGCGACCCTGCTGCGCTGGACGTTCGGTCAGACAGGGCCGATGCTGCCGTTCGTCATCGCCGTCGAGGCACTGCTCGCGGCGGGGATCATCATCGGTTTCGGATTCCTCGTTCCCGGCATCGACCCCGCGTCGGCCCGGTTTCTCTCGACCGGGGCACCCACCGTGCTGCTCATGGTTGTCGGCTTGGTCATCGTCCCGATGGGCGTCGCGCAGGCTCGCGCGAGCGGCACCTTCACCTACCTGCGTGCGCAACCCGTTCCCCGGCCGTTGCTGTTGCTGGCCGACCTGACCGTGTGGCTCGCGGTCGCGCTCCCCAGCATCGCCGTCGCCATGGTCGTGGCGTGGCTGCGTTACGACTTCGGTTATGTCTTCGATTGGCCGTTGCTCGTCGCCGCCGCGGCACTGACCTCGCTGACCGCCGCCTCCGTCGGCTACGCGATCGCCGTCGTGCTGCCGCCGCTGCTGACCCAGATCACCACCCAGGTGCTGGTGTTCTTCGTGATGCTGTTCTCGCCGGTTACCTTTCCCGCGAGCCGCCTTCCGGAGTGGTTCCAGACCGTCCACGACTGGCTTCCGTTCCGTCCGGCGGCGGATCTGCTCCGCGCGGGGCTGATCTCCGACAGCTACACCGCGAGCGGGCGGGACCTCGTGGTGCTGCTGGTGTGGTGTGTGCTCGGCATCGCGATCAGCGTCCGCGCCCTCGTCCGGCGTACCTGAGGGCTTCGCGGGCTTGACCTTCGAGCGGGGTCGAAGGTCTACCTTCGGGGGATGGGCAGCACGATGCGGATCTCCCAGCTCGCCGCGCGCACCGGAGTCCCGGCGACGACCCTGCGGTTCTACGACACCGCGGGGCTGCTCCCCTCGGAACGGACCGCCGCCGGTTACCGCACCTACGATGAGCGGGCCGTCGACCGGCTGGCCTTCATCGGCGCCGCGAAGGGCCTTGGTTTGCCGCTGGGGGAGATCGCCGACCTGTTGCCGCTGTGGGAATCGGGTGTGTGCGGGGAGGTCAAGGCCGGTCTGCGGCCCCGGATCACGGCCAGGATCGCGCAAGCCGAGCACCGAGCGGGGCAGCTCGCGGCGTTCGTCGCCACCTCGCGCGGGGCGCTGGAACGGCTCGACGCCCTGCCGGACGACGAAGGCCCGTGCGGCCCCCGGTGCGCGTCACTGACCGATGCCGAGGGTGAGCGGTGGAGCACGGCACCGGTGGCGTGCTCGCTAACCGGCGCCGAGGTCGCCGAGCGCGCCGGGCAGTGGCGCGTCGTGCTTTCCGGGGCCGGGCACGAGCAGATCGACAACGGCGTGCGTCTTGTCGTACCCGTCGACCGCGCCGCTCGGATCGCCGGGCTCGCCGCGGCGGAACAACGGTGCTGCCCGTTCTTCGACTTCCGCCTCCACCTCGACGGTCCCGTACTGCGGTTCGAGGTCCGGGCGCCCGCCGCCGCGGCGGAGCTGCTCGCCGAGCTGTTCGTGCCGGTGTCCTGAACCCGGCGCCGCCTACGCGGGCGAAAGGAGCATCGGAACGAGGAACCTGCGGGCGACGTCACGCACCTGCCGTTCGTCGTCGAGGTCGACGAGCATGCTCGGCGTGACCAGGAACGAGGCGGACAACCGCACCATCAGTTCGGCCACCAGTTCCACGTTCACGCCCGGGGCCACGTTGCCCGCGCTCTGCTCGCGGCGCAGCTGGCCCGCGACGAACTTCCGTACCGTGGCCATGGTCTGCCCGCCGTCGCCGATCAGGGAAGGGATGACGACGTCCGGCTCGACGTCCATCAGGCCGCCGATCAGCGGGTTGCCGCGAATGGCCCGCAATGCGCTCGCGAAGCCGATCGTCACGCGATCGGCGACGTTCTCCGCCTGCTCGATGTCGACGAGGAACTGGTCGAAGTAGCGGCGGAACTCGCGCCGGAGGACGTGTTCGACGAGTGCGTCCTTGTTGGCGAACCTGCGATAGACGGTGATGCGGGAAACCCCTGCCCTCTTCGCCACATCCTCCATAGTGGACTTCCGGATTCCACGCACGGCTTTCCTTCGACCCCAAACCCACCGTCCCGCCGGTTCCCCCGTCACCGACGGACGGGATTTCCCACGCCTGGTAAGGAGAATCGCGTGCCGGAACACACCTTCCGCGTCAACGGCGAACAGGTCGTCGTCGACGTCGCCGACGACGAGCGCCTGTTGTGGGTGCTGCGGGACATCCTGGGCATCACGGGGCCGAAGTACGGCTGCGGCATCAACGTGTGCAAGGCGTGCACGAGTCACCTCAACGGCCGCGCCGTGAACCCCTGTGCGGTCCCGGTCGGTGATCTGCGGCCTTCCGACGAGGTCACCACCATCGAGGGGCTTGCCGCGACCTCTGGCGAGGAACTGCACCCGATGCAGCGGGCGTGGCTCGAACACGATGTCGCCCAGTGCGGCTACTGCCAGCCCGGTCAGATCATGGCCGCCGTCGCGCTGGTGCGCAGGGCCGAGGCCGAGGGAAGAGAGATCACCGAGGCGGATCTGGACGGCCTGCGCAACATCTGCCGCTGTGGCACGTACTTCCGGATCAGGGAGGCCATCAAGGCGGGCGCGGCGTGGCGGAACCCCACCGCGTGATCGTTTGCGCCGGTCGCGGTTACGGTGGTGGCGTGAGGCCGATCCACCCGCGGAAGGCGCCCGATGGACATCAAGGATTTCTCGCTCGAGCTGTTCTCGCTGCGTGGCCGTAACGCCATCGTCACGGGCGGCAACACCGGGCTCGGCCGTGCCTTCACCGTGGCGCTGGCCAAGGCGGGGGCGCACGTCTTCGCGCCGAGCGTCGTCGACGACGGCGGCGAGACGCTCCGGATGGTCGAGGAGGCCGGAGCCCGCCTCGAACCGATGAAGATCGACCTCACCGAGCACGACGCGCCGGAGCGGGTCGTGCGCTCCTGCGTGGACACCCTCGGCTCGGTCGACATTCTGGTCAACTCGGCGGGCGTGTCGAAGCTGGCCGCCGTCGGCGAGTTCGGCCGCGACGAGTGGGACCCGATGGTGGCGTTGAATCTCACGGCCCCTTTCGAACTGGGCAGGCTCGCCGGTAGGCACATGGTGGACCAGGGCCACGGCAAGATCATCAACATTGCCTCGCTGTTCTCCTTCCTCGGCGGCCGGATGTCTCCCGCTTACGCGGCGACCAAGCACGGCATCGTCGGCTTCACCAAGGCGTACTGCGACGAACTCGGTGCGCACAACGTCCAGTGCAACGCCATCGCGCCCGGCTACTTCGCGACGCCACTCACCCAACACACCCGTTCCGATCCAGCCACCAACCAGCGTGTGCTCGAACACATTCCGGCGGGTCGCTGGGGAGAACTCGGCGACCTGATGGGCGCCGTCGTGTTTCTCGCCAGCAGGGCATCGGACTACGTGAACGGGCACGTCCTGACCGTCGACGGCGGCTACCTCACCCGCTGAGCCGCTGACCTTGCTCGAACCGAAGCCGATGAACGAACCCGAACGGAGCGCACGAGGATATGGACACGACCGCGATCATCGACCGGCTGCGCGAGATCGTCGGCCCTGAGCGGGTCGACACCGAAGAGCAGGCGCTGCGCGAGGCGAGCGTCGACCGGTTCAAGAAGTACACCGCCGTCAACGGGATCTACGACGGCCCCCTTCCGGTCGCGATCGTGAAGGCGGGAAGCACCGAGCACGTTGCCCGCGTACTGGCGTTCGCGAACGAGCACGGCGTCAACATCGTGCCGAGAACCGGCCGTACCGGGACCGAGGGCGGGCTTGAGACCAGCTTTCCCCGCACTGTCGTGCTCGACGGGTCCGAAATGGACGAGGTGCTGCACATCGACCCGGTCGACATGCAGGCGAGGGCCCAGTGTGGTGTTCCGTTGCGGGTACTCGAAGAGCGAGTCCGCGAACTGGGGCTGACCACCGGCCACTCTCCACAGTCCAAACCGCTCGCTCAGCTCGGCGGGCTGGTCGCCACGCGCTCGATCGGCCAGTTCTCCACGCTCTACGGCGGCATCGAGGACATGGTCGTCGGACTGGAGGCGGTGTTTCCGGACGGCACGGTCAGCAGGATCAAGAACGTGCCGCGTCGTGCGGCGGGGCCGGACATCCGGCACGTCGTCATCGGCAACGAGGGCGCGTTGTGTTTCATCACCGAGGTCACCGTCAAGCTGTTCACCTACCAGCCGGAGAACAACCACTTCCACGGCTACCTCATCGACGACGTGCGCACGGGCATCGACATCCTGCGCGAGATCATCACCGGTGGCTACCATCCCTCCGTCGCGAGGGTCTACTCCGAACAGGACGCCGCGCAGCACTTCTCGCACTTCGCCGAGGGCAAGTGCGTCGCCGTGTTCCTCGCGGAGGGCCCGGCGCCGCTCGCCGAGGCGACGAGTGCCGAGATCGACAGGGTTCTCGGCGGATACCGGCACCAGCGGGTCGACCCGGTGCTCATCCGCGACTGGTTCGACAACCTCAACTGGGGCGAGGACAAGATCCGCGCCGAACAGGAAGCCATGCTCGCCGACCGGCACCTCGGGTACACCACCGAGATCTCGGCGAACTGGTCGGTGATCGGCGACATCTACGACGCCGTCATCGCGCGGATCACCACGGAGTACCCGCATGCCGAGGACATCACCATGCTCGGAGGGCATTCCTCGCACAGCTACCAGACCGGGACCAACATGTACTTCGTGTACGACTACCGGATCAATTGCGAGCCGCGCGAGGAGATCACGAAGTACCACATTCCGCTCAACGCGATCATCGTCGAGGAAACGCTGGCCCGCGGTGGTTCGATGGTCCACCACCACGGCATCGGCAAGTACCGGACACCGTGGACGGAGCGCGAACACGGCACCGCGTACCCGATCCTGCGCAGGCTCAAGGACGCCTACGACCCCAACGGGATCATGAACCCCGGAACGATCTTCCCGGTGGAGGACCGGTAGATGGGGTACCTGCTCGGCATCGACAACGGCTCGCAGAGCACCAAGGTCACCGTCTTCGACGACAAGGGCGGCGTGCACGCGAGCGCTCGCGTTCCGTTGCGCCCCAACCACACTCCGCGCCCGGGTGTCGTCGAACATCCCGATGACGACCTGTGGGACTCGGTCGGCGCGGCGACCCGCGCCGCGCTGGAGGCCTTCGACGGCGATCCGGCGGACATCCTCGGAGCCGGACTGTGCACGATCCGCTTCTGCCGGGCCATGTTGCGCGCGGACGGTACCCTCGCGCAGCCCGTGCTGAGCTGGATGGACGAGCGGGTCTCCCTGCCGTATGAGCACACCGATCCGGACGTGAGGTACGTGACGACCTCGTCCGGGTACATCACGGCGCGGCTGACGGGACGGTTCACCGACACCGCGGCGAACTACCAGGGCGTGTGGCCGATCGACACCGACAGCTGGGAATGGGCCGACGGGCCCGGTGTCCCCCGGGAAATGCTGTTCGATCTCGTGTATCCCGGCGACCGGCTCGGTACCGTCACGGCGGAGGCGGCAGCACACACCGGCCTTCCCGAGGGACTGCCGGTCTTCGCCACGGCCAACGACAAGGCGGTGGAAGCCCTGGGCGGAGGGCTCGGTGACGACCGCACCCTGTTGCTGTCGCTCGGCACCTACATCGCGGGCATGACAACCGGTTCGCGCAACGTCACCGGCGCCACCTCGTTCTGGACGAACTTCGCGTGCCGTCCCCGCGAGTACCTCTACGAGAGTCACGGGATTCGCCGTGGCATGTGGACGGTGAGCTGGTTGCGCGATCTGCTCGGCGGCCCCGGCGGTGAGGCCGGCGAGGCTTGGCTCAACGAGGGGGCGGCGAAGGTTCCGCCCGGCTCCGACGGGCTTGTCGCCGTGCTCGACTGGCTTGCTCCCGTCGAGGCGCCGTTTCGCAAGGGTGCCTTCCTCGGCTTCGATGGCAGGCAAGGGCCGTTTCACCTGTACCGCGCGGTACTCGAAGCGATCGCGATGACCTTGTACACCAACGGATCCGCCATGGCCGCCGAGCTGGGGACCGAGTTCGATCGGGTACTCGTTTCCGGCGGCGGCGCGGATTCGGATGTCCTCATGCGCATCGTCGCCGACGTCTTCGACCGGCCCGCCGTCCGGACGCGAGGTGGTGCCGGACTCGGTGCGGCGATCTGCGCGGCGGTCGGGCTCGGCATTCACGGCGGCTTCGACGAGGCGGTGAGCGCGATGGTGCGGCAGGGCACCGAGTTCCGGCCCGACGCGGCGACGCACGAGCGTTACCGGCGCCTGCACGAGGTCTACCGGCAACTGCCCGGTTACACCGATCCGCTGTTCGCCCGGCTGGCCTCGGCGGGGGAATAAGGCGGCGGGGGAGTGGGGCGGTGCCGCGAGCCGTCGCGGCTGCCCCGGTGACTTCGGTGGCTCAGGCGGCCCCGGCGGCTCCGAATGCGCATCTCGCCGTCCCGAGCGCGGATCTCGCGCGCCCGGGTGCGGATCTCGGCGTCCTGAGTGCGGATCTCGCCGACTTGGCATCGCGAATCGTGATGGGCGCCATCGACCGTGTTCCTCGTGTTCACGTGGACTTCTCGGTACCGGTTTCTCGCGGCAACGAGAACGCGAGTGGCGGAACTTAGCGTGGCCACGACACAGGGTCCACGGCGTGCCTCCCGCACGCGGAGAGGAGCGAATCCGATGCCGAAGGCAAACCCGGAACCGGTGCCGAAAGCACTGCCGCGCGCGGCCGGGAAGGGCGGCCTGGTGACCGCGGCGATCGGCCTCCTGGCGTCGGTCGCGCTCGCGGGGTGTGGCGCGGGCGGCGGCGACAGCGACAGCGGCACGATCCGGCTTGGGCTGGCGCCCGACGAGGATTCGGCGGCCGTGCTGCGGAAGTTCGAACCGTTCATCTCCTACCTGAGCGAGGAGACGGGGCTCGAGATCGAGCCCTACGTCGGCGCCGACTACACGGCCGTGATCGAGGCCATGGACTCGGGCCATCTCGACGCCGCGTGGTTCGGCCCCTCCGAGTACGTCCTCGCCACGAGCGCCGTCGACAACGGGGTCGAGGCGTTCGCCGCCGCGATTCAGGCCGAGGACACCGTGGACTACCGGACGAGTTTCGTCGTGAGGTCCGATTCGGGAATCGAGGGGGTCGAGGACTTCGCGGGCAAGACCGTCGCGTTCACCGATCCCGCCTCGACGTCGGGACACATTTTCGGCAGGTACGCACTCGCCGAAGCGGGACACGACGCGGACGAGCTGTTCGGGCGGGTCGTGTACTCGGGAAGCCACGACGCCTCGCTGCTGTCCGTCGTCAACGGCCAGGCCGATGTCGCGGCGGTCTCCAGCAGGAAGATCGCGGGCTTCATCGAGGGCGGCCTCGTGGAGCGCGGCGAGATCACGACGGTGTTCGAGTCGGTCGAGATCCCGGCCGACCCGATCACCTATCGCGCCGACCTGCCCGCCGAGGTCAAGGAGTCGCTGAGTTCCGCGCTGCTGGAGGACTCGCCCGCGTTGGAGGCAAGCCTCGAAGGGACCGGTTTCGCGCGATTCGACAAAGCCGACGACAAGGTCTACGACCTCGTCAGGGACGCCTACGCCGCGACGGGACTGGAGCCGCAACTGTGACGGCCGCACCTCCCGCGATCTCGTTCGACGACGTCCACCAGAGCTACCGGGGCCCTGCCGACGCCGTACTGCGCGGTGTCACACTGAGCGTTCCCCGCTCCGAATTCTGTGTGATCCTCGGTCGCAGTGGCATGGGCAAATCCACGTTGCTGCGCTGTGTCAACGGCTTCGTGCGCCCCTACCAGGGGACGGTCACGGTTGCCGGAACACCGGTGACGAAACGCAAATCGGTGCTGCGCGAGGTCCGGCGCCGGACCGGATTCATCTTCCAGGGTTACAACCTCGTCAACCGGCTGACCGTGCTGCAGAACGTCCTGTGTGGAATGTTGCCCGGAATGCCGTGGTACCGGTCGGTGACCGGACTGTTCACCGGCGAGCAGAAGGAGCGCGCGGTGGCGCTGCTGGCCGAGGTCGGTCTCGCCGGCTTCGCCGGTAAGCGGGCGGACCAGCTCAGTGGAGGGCAGAAGCAACGGGTGGGTATCGCCAGGGCACTGGCGGGTGAGCCCGAGATCATTCTCGCCGACGAGCCGGTAGCCAGCCTCGACCCGGTGACGGCCGAGGAGATCCTCACGCTGCTCAGTGACATCAACCGGAGCAAGGGAACCACCTTGGTGGTGAGCCTGCACCAGCTCGAATACGCGAGGACCTACGGCGACCGTATCGTCGCGCTGCTCGAAGGAAAACTCGCCATCGAGCGACGCGCCTCCGAATTGTCCACAGAGGACGTCAGCAGGATATACGGACAGAGCGCGCCCAGAGCGGTGCTGACGTGACGGCGACCGGAGTTCCCGCGAGGCCACGGGAGTCCAGGAGCAGACGCAACCTCACCTGGCTGCGCAACATCGTGCTCGTCGCCGTGGCCATTGCGGTTCTCGGGTGGAGCGCGGGTGAGTTGTCGATCAGTCCCGCGACGTTCGTCGAGGGAATCCCGAACCTGTTCGACTTCCTGCTGCGCATGTTCCCTCCCGACTTCTCCGTCGTGCCCGGTCTCGTCGGCCCGATGCTCACCACCGTGCAGGTCGCGTTGTGGGGAACGCTGCTCGCCGTGATCATCAGCCTGTTCCTGGCGATCGGCGCGGCCAGGAACCTCTTCGGCGGCAACCCGGTCGTCTACGCGGTGTCGAGGGCGGTGCTCAGCGCCCTGCGCTCGCTGCCGGACATCATCTGGGCACTGATCTTCGTCGCGGCCGTCGGGCTCGGCCCCTTCCCCGGAGTGCTCGCGCTGACCGTCTACTCCTGTGGCGAACTCGGCAAGCTCTACGCCGAGGCCATCGAGAACATCGATCCGGGACCGAGGGAAGCCCTGGAATCGACCGGGGCCGGAGTTTTCGCGACCATCAGGTGGTCGATCATTCCGCAGATCCTGCCCGAGGTCATCACCTACAGCCTCTACCGGCTGGAGTCCAATGTCCGGCACGCGTTCGTGCTCGGCATGGTGGGCGCGGGAGGGCTCGGTTTCGAACTCCAGGTGGCGATGCGGCTCTTCCAGTACAAGGAGGTGGCGGCGATCATTATCGTCATCATCCTGACGGTCGCCTCGATCGACCTGATTTCCTCGCGCATCAGAGCGCGCGTCATCTGAGGCGGGGATGTCAGCCATGGCAAGAAGATTCAGCCTGCACCACGCCGAAGTACTGGTGGCGATCGCGGACAACGGCGGTGTGTCGTCGGCGGCCCGCGCGCTCGGTGTCGCCCAGTCGACGGTGTCGTCGCACCTGCAGCAACTGGAAGGCGAGATCGGTGCCGTGCTGATCGACCGCAGTGCGCGATCGTCCAGGCCGACGGAAGCGGGCCAGACGTTCCTCGGCTACGCCCGTTCGCTGCTCTCGCTTGCGGACGAGGCCGTCGACCAGGTCGCGAGGTCCCGGTGCGCGCCCGTCGCGGGAGCGCTGGCGATCGGTGGCACCACGACCGTCACCGAGCAGCTGCTGCCGGGGCTGCTGTCGTCGTTCGCCGAACGCTATCCGGACGTCGAAGTCGATCTCCAGGTCGACAACTCGGCCGCGATCACCCAGCGCGTCGTCGACGGGGACCTGCCCATGGCGCTGCTGGCGGCACCGTGCGAGCGGCCTTCGCTGGAGGTGACCCAGATCGGTACGGAGCGGCAGGTCGTGATCGCCGCCGGTGATCACCCGCTCGCCGGGCAGCGGGTCGATCCTCGCGTGCTGCGCGGCAGCCGCGTACTGCTGAGGGAGGAGGGCTCCGCGACAAGGCAGTACCAGCTCGAACTGCTCGGGCAATGGCGGATTCCCGCAGTGCACCTGAGCACGATGGCCAGCACCAGCGCGATCATCGGTGCCGTCGCGCACCGGCTCGGGATCGCCTGCCTTCCCCGCGCGGCGGCCGAACACGCGTTGCTGCTCGGCAAGGTTTCCGAACTCCTGCTCGATCCGGCTCCGCCGGAGCGCCCCATCCATCTCATCCGGCTGGCCGACCGGCCGCTGACCCTTGTCGAGGAACTGTTTCTCGAACGCGTTCGAGAGGAAGGAACACCGTGAAGACCATCACCGTGAACGACCGCCGCTACCCCGTGCCGGATCACCCCGTGGTGGTGATCACGGTCGACGGCGGCGATCCACGGTACTTCCGCGACGGTCTCGACCGGGCGATCCTGCCGCGACTGAGGGACATGCTCGACTCGGGTGGTGTCTTCGGGATCGGGCGCTCCGAGATACCCAGCCTGACCAATCCGAACAACATCTCCATCGTCACCGGTGTTTCTCCGGCACTGCACGGGATTCCCGGCAACTACTGCCGCCTTCCCGATGGTTCGCTCGAACTGCTCAACGACCCGAAGTACCTGCGGGCGCCCAGTATTCACGCGGCGTTCGCCTCGGAAGGCGTTCCGGCCCTGATGGTGACCACAAAGGACAAACTGAGGTCGCTGCTCGGCAACGGCGGTGTGCCGAGCGTCAGCGTCGAGCGCGCGGCGGGAGCGAGCCTGCCCGAGTACGGCATCGACGATGTCGAGCAGCTCGCGGGAGCCCCCGCCCCCGGTGTGTACGATCCGCTCGCCAGCCACTACGCGCTGCGCATCGGGCTTGCCGCGTTGCGAAGGATTCCGGAGCTGCGCCTGCTCTACGTGTCGCTGACGGACCGCGTGCAGCACGCTTCCGCGCCGGGTGAGCACCTGTCCGATTTGTTCCTCACGGAGTTCGACGCGCTGCTCGGCGAGTACCTCGACGCGGGGTGCACGGTGGCGATAACGGCCGACCACGGTATGAACGCCAAGCACGACGAGCACGGCCTGCCGAGGGTGTGTTACCTGATGGACGTGCTCGCCGCACGCGGTGTTCCGGTGGACGACGTGGTACTGCCCATCACCGATCCCTATGTCCGGCATCACGGCGCGCTGGGCGGGTTCGCCTGGTTGCACCTCGCGCCGGAACATCGCGCCGCCGCGCGGGAGGTGCTGGCCGCGCTACCGGGGATCGAGGAGATCTGGGAGCGGCACGAAGCCGCCACGATCTACGAACTGCCCGCCGACCGGATCGGCGATCTGGCCGTGACCGCGTCCTCGGACGTCGCGCTCGGCAGGACGGAGGCCGATCACGACCTGAGTCAGCTGCACGGGCGCCTGCGTTCCCACGGAGGAAGACACGAGCAGCTCGTGCCGCTCATGCTGAGCCGTCCCGTCGGCGGTGCGCTCGCGGCCCGCTTCGCGGCGGGAACGCTGCGCAACAGGGACATCCACGAGCTGGCCCTGAACCGCTAGGCTCCGCCGTTCGGCCGTGCCCACAGGAAGCCGACGGCGACAAGGCCCGCCACACATGGCAGCAATCCCGCGATGCCGATTACGGGGGGAAGCAGGGGCTCCCCGTATTCGGTCACGACGAGATTGGTCACCGCGAGGCAGGTCGCGGCGAGAAACACCAGCGTCGCGGTGATTCTCGCCCACCGCTTGCCCTTGTGCGCCGCCCTGATCAGGAGCAGCCACGACAGCACGCCGATACCGGCGACGGCGAAGAGATAGGTCAGCACCAGGGATCGGGTGGAGTCGAATTCGGCCGCGTCGAGGTATCCGTCGTAGATCCCGTGCAGATGCCGGGTGAGCGTGCCCTCGGCGAGTATCGGCACGATGCCGGAGACGACGGTCAGTACGAGTCCGGCGTACATCGCCGTGATCGCGCTTCTGCTGGAAAGGGGTCTTGTGCGCGAGGCGATCGCCGCCATCGGTACTCCTTGCTCGGTCCGCTGTGGTCAGTGCACAGGTAACCAAGTGAGCGGGTGCCGTGGCTTGAACGAATGGGACCTCAGGCCGCCTTCGCGAAACCCGATCCCGTCCGGTTTCCGGCGAACTGGCTCGGCGTGCCCTCGGTGAACGCCTTGATCTCGCGGCTGAGGTGTGCCTGATCCGAGTAGCCCGCTTCGGCGGCTATCCGCGCGAACGTGGCCGGTTCTCCCTTGTGCAGCAACGTGATCGCGCGCTCGAATCGCATGATGCGAGCCACCGTCTTCGGCGGGAGCCCGGCCTGTTCGGTGAACCTGCGCACGAGATGCCGCCTGCTCACCCCGAGTTCGCAGGCGAGAGTGGCGACCCTGACGGCCCCGGACGTGCGGGCGAGAGCTCGCCATGCCGATGCGACGACGGGATCCGGTCGCGGCCCTTTGTTCCTGAGGTTCGTCAGAGCCTCATCCAGCAGCCGGAAGCGTTCCGCCCAGCTCGGCTGCTCGGCCAGCCGTTCGATCAGCTCGGAACCTGGCCGGCCGAACAGGGTGGTGACGTCGAGGAAGTTGTTGCTCAGCAGGCGAATCGGCGTACCCGTGATCGAGTACGCGTCGAGCGGACTCAGTGCGAGCTGGACGCCGTGCTGCCTCCCGCCGATCAGGGTTTCCGCGCTCGTGTCCCTCGGGCCGGTGACCAGTGATTCCCGGTAGGTTCCCGCGCCGTCGCCCTGCGCGCGCACCACCGTGATCGGGTCGCCGAAGGTGAGGTTCACCAGCACGGCGCTCGACGCGAACTCCCTGCGGCTCACCGTTCCGGTGAGATGCTCGCGGTACCCGCTGTAGTCGCGGACCGATCCGGCCAGCACGCCACGGGGCCGAACGCACACCACCTCGCCCACATGCGCGCAGGTACCCATCGTGAAGTGCATGTCACCAACGATACGACCGCAGGCACTACCGAGGGGCGAGCAGTTCGCGGGGCAGTGCTTCGCGCCACCACGACTCGATCCGTTCCGGGGTCCAGCCGCGCTCACCGGTGAGGGTCGTGTAGCTGTCGATGTTGCACATGGCGGCGTAGATGTCGACGGCCGTGCCTGGGTCGAGGCCGGGGCGCAGTGTCGCGGCGGGCCAGTCCGTGAAGATCCGGAGCCGGTTCCGGTCGGCGAGCGCGCGGCCGTCGGCATAGAGGGTGCCGAGTTCCGGCTCCGTCCGGCCTGCCTCCCGGACGAGCGAGATGACGTCGCCTGCGCGCTCGTACAGCCTCCTGTCGAAGGCGACCATGGCGCCGAGCTGGCCCGCCGGGTCGGCCTCGGCGCGCTCCAGTTCGGCGAGCATCATCGCCGGCTCCGCCGAGAGATCGGCCGCGTCGGCGAGCGCTCTGGTCAGGCCCGTCTTGTTCTGGTAGGCCGCGTAGACGGTCGGTACCGAGACGCCCGCTTCTCTGGCGACGTCCCGGACCGTGGTGTTCGCCCAGCCCTTGGCGACGAAGAGCTCCAGCGCGGCCCTCGCGATTTCCGCGCGGGTCTCCATCGCCTGTGTCGTTCTGCGTAGCGAGTCGTACTTGCGACGAGGCCGCTCTGCTTCCATCCGTGCTCCTCATTGGCTTCATGGTCATCGTAATGAATAGAACATTCGTTCCCTGGATGTCGTTGCACAAGCCGACTTGCGATGCTTATATTCAATATAAGCATCGTAAATCAGATAGGAGGTGTCACGATGACGATCACCAGCCTTGCCGGCCTCGGGGGGATCGGGTTCGTCGTGATGGCGATCGTCGTCAATGCCGTCTACCTCAGGGCGGGGCTCCCGTTGCCGACCTCGGGCCTTTCCCTTGAGGAGACACCGGTTCGCTCGACGCGGTCCGGGACAAGCTGCGGGCCCCCTCCGTGGTCGCGCCGCTGACCTGGCTCTTTCTCACGGTGTTCGCGGGAGGGTTGCTCGCGGCGCTGTGGCGCGGCAGCGGGGAGACCGACGCGTGGGCACTCGTTGGCTTCGCGGGAGTGCTGATGCAGAATGCCACGTTCATGGTGGTGGAGGCACTCAGGTTCGGCATGGCCGCCGCGGCGGCGCACGGTCGAGGCGCCGTCGCGGGGCTGTGGTCCACGAGCAATGTCCTTTTCGGATTCAACCAGGCGTTCCTCGCCATCGCGCTGCTCGGATTCACGGCGGCGGGCTCGGGGCTCGATGCCATCCCCGCCTGGCACGCCGTGCTCGGCTACGCGAGCGCGGCGCTGCTGCTCTTCTCGTCGATGGCAGGCCCCTACAACGCGGGCGGTGCCGGCAAGGTCGCGTTCGCCGGGCTGCTCGGCTGGCTGGGCTGGGCCGCCTGGATCGTCGTCTACGGTGTTGCTTTGCTGGGGCTCGGCGGTTCCGCGTTCCCGTGACCGGTTCGCCAAAGCGGGACACGGCGGGCAGGGTGGTCAGGGGTGACGCGGTAACCCGCGACAAGGCCGATCCGGAGGTGCAGCCCGTATGACGATCACCGAGACCGACCTCAAGCACCTGCGCCGATGCGTCGAACTGGCGAGGAAAGCGCTGGCCGAGGGCGACGAACCGTTCGGCTCCGTACTGGTGAGCCCCGGCGGCGACGTGTTGTTCGAGGACCACAACCGGGTCAGGGGCGGCAACGCGATGCTCCACCCGGAAATCGCGATCTCGCGGTGGGCCGTGGACAACCTGGCCGAGGGCGAACGGGCCGCCTCCACCGTCTACACCTCGGGTGAGCATTGCCCGATGTGCGCGGCGAGCCACGGCTGGGCAGGGCTGGGGCGCATCGTCTACGTGGCCTCAAGCGCCCAGCTCGGCCGGTGGCTCGAACAGTGGGGAGTACCTCAGGGACCGGTGGCTCCGCTGCCGATCACGACCGTCGTTCCCGCCGCGTGGGTCGAAGGCCCCGTTCCCGAGTTCGAGGAGGAAATGCGCGTGCTGTACCGCACGTGCTTCGCCAGGTGACGTTGGTTTCTCAGCCGGATGGCGGGCGCCAGAAGTGCACGGTGCCGGTTCCGTTCGTCGTCGCCAGTGTGTTGCCATCACCGGTGAACGAGGCGTGCTCGACGCCGTCGAGCACGGGACCGAGCTGGCGTCCCTCGGTGAGGTCCACCCACCGCAAGGTGTCGTTGTCCGCGAGGAGCAGCCCACGGCCGTCCGGGCTGAGCTGGAATCCGATCAGCTGACCGCCGTCGACGCCATCGATGGTGAACGGCGGGCGAATCTGGTTGCGGGTGGCGACGTCCCACATCCGGACGACCGCCTTGTCTTCCTGCTTGGTCAGCGTCACCAGCATGCGATTGTCGTTGCTGAACTGGCTGAGCTGCGTAGTCCCATCGGGCGGGGGAAGCGGATCTCCCATCGGCTCCCCACTGTCGACATCCCACAACTGGAGCGGGTAGGTGTTGTTCGCGCGCGTTCCCGGCGTCGCGTCGTAGGCGAGGAGGCTCCCGTCCTGGCTCACCACGATGGCCGAGGTTTCGGGGAGATCGAGCTTGGCCGGACCGGCCAGCTTCCACGCCTCGACTCCATCGGTGGCGCCGAGGTGGACGATCGCGATCCGAGCGTTGCGGTTCAGGCCTACCACGCGTGGATTCGCCACAGGAGTCACCGGCCCGGTCAGCTCCTCCCCCGAAGGCACGCTCCAGCCCCGCAGCGCTCCGTCGCCCGTTCCGGCGACGAAGACGTTGCCGTCCTCGGTGAAGGCCTGTGCCGATGCCCTGTCGACGGGACCGAAGACCTGGCTGAGCGGCTCGCCGGTCTCGCGGTCCCTGAACTGCACGGTGTCGTCCTTGTACACGACGGCCATCGTCGTTCCGTCCGGGCTGAACAACACCCAGTCGGCGGGGGCCTGGAGATTCAGCGTCGCCGTCCGCTCCCACTCCGCCGCTTGCGGGTTTCCCGGCGCCGCCTCGCCCGTTGGCCACAGTGCCCAGGTCGTGACACCGGCCAGCACGAGGACGGCAACGATCGCGAGAACGAGCAGCCGGGGCCGGGGCTGCGGCCGTTGGGCACGGGTGGCGGCGACGGGGACGGTGTGCTTGGGGGCGGTGTGTTCGGGGGCGTCGACCTTGGTGGGCGGAAGTGGCCTGACCCGCTCCCCGCCGGGCGCGGTGGTGTCGTCGTCAAGCAAGAGGGCGACGTCGTGAGCGCGCTGCCGGATCAGTTCGTGCACGGCGTGCGGCCAAGGCCTGCTGGACGGCCGGACGCGGCCGATCAGGTCCAGCAGCTCCGAGGGGGAGGGCCGGTCGGCGGGATCCTTCGCCAGACACGGTTCCACCACCTCGCGCACGTCGGCGGGCAGCTTCGCGAGGTCGGCGGGGCCATCCACGACGTTGTTCAGCGTCTGCAAGGTCGCGGCACCCGCGAAAGGGCTCGCCCCGGTGCCCGCGGCCGCGACCACCGAACCCAGCGAGAACACGTCGCTTGCCGGGGTCACCGGCTCCGCGTTTGCCTGTTCGGGCGACATGAAGGCGGGCGAGCCGATCAGCCAGCCCGCCCGCGTGAGATCCTGGCCGCTTCCCGCGCCGGCGGCGCGCACGATCCCGAAGTCGATCACCCGGAGACCGTCCTCGGTCAGCAGCACGTTCGAGGGCTTCACGTCGCGGTGCACCAGACCCGCCCTGTGGATGTGCCCCAGCGCCGTGGCCAATCCGGCCGCCAGCCGTAACGCCGGTTCCGAGGGGAGCGGGCCCGCCGCGCGGATCGCCTCGTCCAGTGAAGGACCAGGAACGAACACCGAGGCCAGCCATGGTGTCTCCGCGTCGGGGTCCGCGTCGGCGACCGCCGCGGTGTAAGCCCCCGACACCGCCTTGGACGCCTCCACCTCGCGCCGGAACCTGGCCCGGAACCCCTCGTCTCTCGCGAACCGCTCGTGCACGACCTTCACGGCGACCAGCCGCCCGTCGGCCCCGCACCCCAGCAACACCCGGCCCATGCCGCCTTCGCCGAGTTCGGCCAGCACCCGGTACGGCCCCACGACGGTCGCGTCGCTCGCCCTCAGCACGCCAACCACATCCCCGTCCCCAGTCGTCCGCGCCAGCCTCAAGATCCTTCCAGAAGCCGGTGCCCCGGAATATCGGTTTGGGGAGAAACCACCTCACCTGCGTGGTTCCCAGCGGAAGAATCGCGAGGCCAGCGAGACGGCGACGACGACCCAGCCCGCGGTGGGAGCCAGCAGCAACAGCGAATCGCTCAGGGCGACGCCGCCGTTCCACGCGTTCATGATCAGCTCGGTGGCCGAACCGCCGGGAAGCAGTCGCTTGAGCAGGGTGAGTTCCTCGGTGCCGGTGATTCCCACCCAGCTCGCGACGGCGATGCTGCCGATGCTGATGGGCAGCGTGGTCACCTGCGCGTGCTCAGGGGAGTTGGTCACGCCCGCCGTCGCGAGCCCCAGCCCCAGCATCATGCCGATCATCGCGACCAGCGCGACGGCCAGCAGCACCACATTGCCGGGTTCACCGGCCACCGAGGCCAGCACTGTCAGGATCACGGCGGCCTGGACCAGCGTGATGACGGTGATCGGGAGGAGCAGGCCCGCGAGAATCCCCTTGTCGCTCGCCGACGTGGAGCGCAGCCGCTTGAGGAAGAGATTCTGCCTGCGGGAGGCCAGGGTCGTGACCGTCGTGGTGTAGAGCCCGAAGGCACCCACGGTGAACACGACGACCGCGGCAATGTATCCGAGACTGCCGATCTCGGCGAAAGTCTCGTGCTGGTAGATGAAGAACGCGCTGACCGCGACGGGCATGACGAGGCTGGTGAGCAGTACCAGCCGGTTGCGGAAGATCTGGATCAGTTCACTGAAAGCGATCGCGAGCATGGGGAAAGTCCTCTCGGGACGTCGGGAATGGGGTTATCCGGCGCTGATGGAACGGAAGACGTCGTCGAGCCGTGTCGGCCCCGCTTCGAGCTCCCCCAGTTCCAGCGCGTTGTCCTGTGCCCAGCCGAGCAGCGTGTGCAGGTCCTTCTGCAGGCCGAAGGTCTCGATGAGAAACCGTCCCTCGCCTTCTCCGCTGACCTGCAGCGGCGGCGCGGGCGCGTGGGCGGGCAGGGAGAACCGGATCGTGGCCGGCAGGGTCCGGGTCAGCTCCGCGACCGTTCCCTCCCTGTGGAAGGTGCCCTCGTGCATCAGCCCGATCCGGTCGGCGCGCTGCTGCGCCTCCTCCAGGTAGTGGGTGGTGAGCACGATCGTCGAGCCCTCTTCGCGCAGCCTGTCGACGGCATCCCACAGTCCGTCCCTCGACTGGATGTCGAGGCCGGTCGTCGGCTCGTCGAGGAACACCAGCTCCGGCGTTCCGTAGACCGCGGTGGCGAAGTCGAGCCGCCGCTTCTCGCCGCCGGAAAGCTGGGACACCCTCGTGCGGGCTTTTCCGGTGAGGCCGACGATCCCCAGCACGCGGGCGACGTTGTCGGTGCGCCTGGTGAGTTTGCCGATCAGAGCGACCGATTCCTGAACCGTCAGGTCCGGCGAGAAACCGCTCTCCTGCAGCATGATGCCCATCCGGGGCCGGACGGCGTGCCGGTTGCGAGGGTTCTGCCCGAAGACCCGGACGGTGCCCGAGGTGGCGTCGCGGTGCCCCTCGATGGTTTCCAGGGTCGAGGTCTTGCCCGCGCCGTTCGTGCCGAGCAGCGCGTAGAACTCCCCGCGAAGGACCTGAAAACTCAGGTCCTTGACCGCGTGGAAGTCGCCGTAGCTGAGATTGAGCCGTTCGACGTCGATGACCGGTGCGGAACTCGTTGCGGAAGTCATGCCGTCGATTCCAGCCGTGGCGACGCGTTTCCGGCAGTGCCGTCACGTCACCGGGTGGCCATGACGTTTCTACCGGTGGAGGTATGACGCAGTGTCACTGGTGGGGCGGGAGGCCGCATCGGATACTGGACGGTGATTCGCTGATCCGCTGATTCGCCACTGCGATGGAGGTGCGCACAATGGACATCCGGCCGCTGCGCATCCTGCTGGTAGCCAACATGATCACCTTCCTCGTGGTGTGCGCGGCGTTCCTGCTCCACGTCCTCGGCGCCGGTGTCTACCCGGACGGCGTGGAATCCTGGATGGCAGGCAATCAGTGGCTGATGTGGACGGCCGCGGGCGTCGCGGTCGCGAGCGCGCTCGCCGTCGTGTTCCTCGATCCGCTCATCGCGTCGAAAGGGCAGGACAGGTGAGGACCGCACGGGGAGGCAGGCGCGCGATGAAAGCGCAGACCGAGGCGAGAGGGCGGCTTCGCACGCTCAACATCGTCATGTTCGTTCCCCCGCTCGCGCTCGTCGGCGCGTTGCTGGTGGCCGTCGACGCCGAGAACTGGTGGCAGGCCATCGTGCTGAGCCTCGGTGTACTGGCCGGAATGGTTGCCACCGTGCGATGGGCCGCGGGTGACGTTCTCTCGGTCGCGATTCCGTGCACGATCGTCGCCGCCGCCGTGTGGGTGTTCGGCGGTCTGGTACTCGACAGCTCGACGGCCTTCTACGGCATCTCCATCGTCGGCCCGTTCCTGATCCCCGAACTGAAGCGGCACCAGGGTAGAGCGGCCGTCGCGCTCGCCGGATTCGTTGCGTCGGTCGGGTTCGTGAAACTGCTGATGCCCCACGACGACACCTTCCAGACCTTCATCGCCTACCTGCTCGTCCCCGCGGGCGTCACCGTGCTCGCGACGGGATTGATGTTTCCCAACAAGCGGTTCTACGACGTCGTCGACGAACTGGAGGAGTCGCGGCAACGCGAAGCGGAACTCGCCGTCGTCAGGGAACGCATGCGGTTCGCAAGCGACCTGCACGACATCCAGGGGCACACACTGCACGTGGTGAAGCTCAAAACCGCGCTGGCGCGCAAGCTCGTGCACACCGACATCGAACGGGCGGAAGAAGAACTCAAGGAGATCTACGCGCTCGTCGGCGACACGATCGCCCAGACGAAGGAACTCGCGCACGCGCAACGCCGGCTCAACCTCTCCGCGGAACTGGAGAACGCGAAGAATCTCTTCGAGGCCGCCGGGATCCGGGTGCGTGTCGAAAGGGAAGCCGAGGTCGACGCGAGCGTGAGCGAGCTGCTCGGCCAGGTCCTCAGGGAGACGACCACCAACATCCTGCGCCATTCCCAGGCCGCCGAAGTGCGCGTCACCCTGTCGAACACCGGGATCGTGATCGTCAACGACGGGGCGGCCGCGGGCCCGCTTCCCGAACTCGGCGGCCTGGCTACGCTGAGCGAACGAGTGGCCGGCGACGGAGGCGAGTTGACGGTGGAACAAAAGGAAGGACGATTCTCGACCGCGGCGATGTTCCCCGGAACCCGAGCTGTCAGTGCGAAAGGGAATGAGAACCGATGATCACCGTGGTGCTCGCCGACGACGAAGCCTTGCTGCGCAAGGCGATGGCCGCGCTACTCCCGCTCGAAGGTGACATCACCGTGCTGGCGGAGGCCGAGGACGGCAAAGCCGCCATCGACGCCACGCTGCGGCACGAACCCGACGTGCTCGTCATCGACCTCGAAATGCCCGGCGTCGACGGACTTGGTGCCGTCTCGGCGATCCGCGGGGTCAGAGCCGATCAGGTCATCCTGATGCTGACCAGGCACGCGAGGCCGGGAGTGCTGCGCAAGGCACTGAAACTCGGAGTGCAGGGCTTCGTCAGTAAATCAGCGGAACCGGCGCACATCGCCTCCGTCATCACGACACTGCACGCGGGCAAACGGTGGATCGACCCCGACGTCTCCGCGCTCGCCGTCGTCGACGACTGCCCGCTCACCGACCGCGAACTCGACGTGCTGAGGGTGACCGGCGAGGGCTATTCGGTCGCCGACATCGCGACCCAGCTGCACCTCGCGGAGGGAACCGTGCGCAACTATCTCTCCAGCGCGATGCAGAAAACCCAGACCCGCACCCGCCACGCCGCCGCCCGCTACGCCCGCCAGCACGACTGGCTCTAGCGCTTCTTGGGGCCGGTCCGGCCTACTTCGAGCGGCTTCGCCACCATTGTGCGGCGGCGATGATGGCGAACACGCCAGCGGCCGCTGCCGGTGCCCACAGGGGGCCCGCCACGGTGTTGTCCTTTGTGTACTCATCCCACAGGAGGGCGGTCAGCGTGGCGGTCGCGGCGATGCCGATGGCCACCAGCGCCACCGCCCTTCGCGCTGCTGCGTTGCCACCAGGACCCGCTGCGGTGTCGAGCGTTTTCGCGGCCGCGACCGCGCCCAGGCCGACCAGGCCGACGGCACAGACTCCGCCGGGAGGGCCACCGAGAAACAGCGCGAAGAGGGTCACGGCTCTGCCGAACACGGCGGTGGCGGCGCCCAGCATCGCGGCGCCGAGGATGTGCCGGGCCAACCGTCGCGGTTCCACACGCGTGCCACCGCGAGCGCCGGTGGCACGCAGCCGTGAGCCCAGAACCACGAGCCCGCTGACGATGGCGACCGCGAGCACCACCGCGAAGGCCGTCAGCGCGACGGTCTTTGGTAGCGGCACGTAGGCGGTGCGGGAAACGACACGCCCTGCCTCGTGGACACAGCTGGCGCTCGGCGGGAAGTAGCTCTTCTCGGCACGCGAGGCGCCGGGGCAGGAATCGTCGAGGTCGAACCACGACGGCATGGACGCCTCGGTGACCACGGACCACACCAGGCCTCCGAGAAGCCCGAAGGCCACGAGATTTCTCGCGGTTCTCGTCGTTATCCTCACTGGACAATCCTACGAGCGCGCGCTGGTCACCCCGCGTGCCCGGGAACCAGCTCAGTCCCGCCGTCGTCGGTAAGGGCATGCGCAAGTTCGTGGCCGTACTCGTGGTGTTCGCCGCCCTGCTCGCCGGTTGTGGTTCCGGCAGCAGCGGGGCAGAGGTGAGCGGTTTCGTCAAACTGGGCCCGCTCACCGGCAAGGCGCCGGTACCGGTCGAACTCACCGGCGACGAGGGCGAGCGGCTGTACCGCACGCTGAGCGAGGCCGCCCCTGCCGACATCGAGGAGGCGAAAGCTCCGCTCACCGCACGCCGGGGCGACGGTGTCCGGGCGTTCGCCTTCGTGAAGCCCGGCTGCGTGGAGACCGGCGCCGAGGTGATCGTGTCCGTCGGCACTATTGACGTCGAGCTCACCGGTGGCGAGAACACCAACTGTGGTCAGGCGAACTACTTCCTCGTCGTCGTGCGCGCCGACGATCCCGAGCGGGAACTCCGGCTCGCAGGCTGAGCTCACCCTCGGCGGTTCGGTTTTCCTTCTCCCGCAAGCCATTCGCCGTGCAGGATCGCGTAAACGCCCGTGTCCTCCCACCGTCCTTTGACGAGTACGTCCTGAACGAAATGGGCTTCCTCGCGCATACCGATGCGGCGGCACAGCTTCACGGACGCGGTGTTGGCCGGTGAGAGTTCCGCGATGACGCGGTGCAGCCCGAGCGTCCCGAAAGTCAGGTCGAGCAGGGCCAGTGCGGCTTCCGAGGCGTAGCCCCTGCCGTGGAACGCGGGATGAAAGACCCAGCCGATGTCGGCGGTGGCGTTCTCCTCGCTGCGGATCGTGACGCAGACCTCGCCGAGTACGCGCTTGTCCTCGGCGCGTTCGACGGCGAGTTGGAGGACGTCACCGGTGTGTTCGAGGCGGGTCCGCGTGGCGAAGCCGGTGACCTTGGCGACGACCTCGTCTCTGGTCCTCGGCGAGTAGAGCAGGTGAGCGCACACGTCCTCGCGCGACTGGTAGGCGTGGATGTCGTCCACGTCGGCGATGTCCATGAGCCGTAGCCGCAGCCGAGGCGTCGTGATCGGTTCGGTGAAGACGTAGGGCCGCACTGCTGCTCCTCGCGAGCGTGGGTCGGTGGTTTCGTCAAGCGGAGACGGCGGGGGAAGGCCCGGTCTCGATGATCGCGCCGAGTAACGCGGTCGACGTGGTCAGGTCGTCGATACGCCGGAGCATCCGCTCGCGGGCCGCCTCCAGTTCCTCGATCATCTCGGCACACGTCGGGATGGGCGTCGGCCCGGCTCCTCCGTCATCGAAACAGTGCAGCACGCCCGCGATGAGTTCGGTGTTCAATCCGGCCGACAGCAGGGTCTGGATGCGCTCGACGAGCGCGACGTCGCCGCCACCGAACTCGCGGTAGCCGCTCGGCGTGCGCCGAGGCGCAAGCAGTCCCTGCTCCTCGTAGTAGCGCAGTGCCCTGACACTCACGCCGGTGCGGCGCGACAGTTCGCCGATCTTCACCCCGCGCTCCTTCGCTTGACTCTCACACCAACGTCAGAGTTTAGCGTCGGTTCCGGCGGGCGTGCCTCGCTGTTGGACGCAAGCGAACCCGGGAGGGCCGGACCGAAATGGACAACACACCGACCGCGCGAGCCGGGCGGCGGGAATGGCTGGCACTGGGGATTCTCGCGCTGCCGACCGTCGTGCTTTCCATGGACCTGAGCGTTCTGCACCTCGCGGCTCCGAACCTGAGCGCCGATCTCGCGCCCTCCGGCACCCAGCTGCTGTGGATCCTGGACGTGTACGGCTTCCTCGTTGCCGGTTTTCTGCTGGTCATGGGGGCATTGGGCGACCGGATCGGCCGAAGGCGGCTGCTGCTGATCGGAGCCGCCGCGTTCGCGGCGGCGTCGGTCTTCGCGGCGTTCGCTCCGACGGCGGAGCTGCTGATCGTGGCGAGAGCGCTACTGGGCATCGCCGGTGCCACTCTGATGCCCTCGACGCTGGCATTGCTGGCCGAACTGTTCCCCGTTCCCTCGCAGCGGGCTTTCGCGATCGCCGTGTGGATGACCGCCTTCACCGCCGGTGAGGCAATCGGCCCGCTGGTGGGCGGGGTACTGCTGGAATTCTTCTGGTGGGGCTCGGTTTTCCTCATCGGCGTCCCGGTCATGCTCGTTCTGCTCGTCGCCGGCCCCTCCCTGCTGCCGGAGAGCGAGACCCGGTTGCGGGGACGGTTCGACCTCGCGGGCGCCATGATGCTCGTCGCCGGTGTCCTCGCGTTCGTCTACGGCGTCAAAACCGTGTCCCTGCGCGGATTCGGCTGGGACGCGGCGGGCTGGACCGCCGCGGGCGCGCTCGTCGGCCTGTTCTTCGCGCGGAGGCAACTGCGCTCGGCCGATCCGCTCATGGATCTGCGGCTGTTCCGCCTTCCCGCGTTCGGAGCGGGCCTCGGCGCCCAGTTGCTCGCGGTCGCCGCGATCGCGGGCTCGCAGTTGCTGGTACTGCAATACCTGCAGACCGTCACGGGGCTCAGCCCGCTGGAAGCCGGGCTGTGGACGGCGCCCTCGATCGTGCTCGGCGTCGTGGCGACCCTCGTCGCGCCGAGGCTGGCCCGGCGTGTGCGGCCCGCGTTCGTCGTCGGTGCGGGGCTGGCTTTCGCGGCGCTCGGTGCCGCCGTCATCGCCGTGACCGCGACCGCGCAGAGTCCGTTGTGGACGGTACTGGGATTCACGGTGCTCTACACCGGCGTCACCCCGACGCTGGCGCTGATCACGGACCTGATCGTCGGCGCGGCTCCTCGCGAGCGGGCTGGGATGGCCTCCAGCGTCGCGGAGACCGGAGCCGAATTCGGGCTCGCCGGTGGGATCGCGTTCATCGGGGCTACGGGGATGGCGGTGTACCGGGCCCGGCTGGCAGGTGATCCGCCCGCCGGGGTCGCCGAGGGCGATCTGCACGATGCCGGTGAGACGGCGGGCAACGCGATCGCCATCGCCGAGGACCTTCCGGGCCGGGCCGGGGACGCTCTGCTTGAGACGGTCAGGGCCTCGTTCGCCGATGGGGTCCAGGTCGCCGCCTCGGTGTGCGCCGTGCTCGTGGCCCTCGGTGCGGGGCTGGCCGTGGTGTTTCTGCGAGGGCGGCCCGACTCCGGCTCAAAGCGGACGGATTCTGACCGCTACAGCCGGGATCATGGCCGGGTAGCCTGACCCGACCGATCCGGAGACACGAGCCGATGACCGTTCTCGACACCAGGGCACTCAACCGGGCCACGCTGGCACGGCAGCTGCTGCTCGACCGCGCCGAACTGTCCGTGCCGGGTGCCGTCGCGCACCTGTGCGGCATGCAGGCGCAGGAACCACGGGAACCGTTCACGGGGCTGTGGTCGAGGTTGCGTGCGTTCGATCCCGCCGCGCTCGACGGAGCGTTGAACGACCGCGAGGTGGTGCGGATGCATCTCATGCGGCGGACCGTTCATCTCGTCACCGCGCGGGACGCGCTCGCGTGGCGGGACCGGCACGCCGCGATGCTGCGTCAGCGGGTGCTCGGTGTCTACCGGGCCGAACTGGATGGTGTGGACCTCGGTGAGCTCGCCGAGGAGGGCAGGCGATTGCTCTCCGGCGGCGAACCCCGCTCGACGGCCGAGGTCGCGAAGGCACTCCTGAAGCGCTGGCCGCATTCGGGGCAACGGGCGCTCGGTGAACTGGTGATCTCCGCGCTCGTACCCGTCGTGCAGCTTCCCCCTCGCGGACTGTGGAAGGGAAAGGGCGGGGTGCGCAATGTCCCGCTGTCCTCGTGGCTCGGCAGGGAGACCGCCCCGCCGGAGGGGGTGGGAACGGACCCGGCAGGCGAGGACCTCGTGCGGCGCTACCTCGCGGCCTTCGGTCCCGCCGCGACGGCCGACCTGCGGTCGTGGTGCGGGCTCGCCGGGCTTCCCGCCGCCGTGTCGGCGATCCGAGGCGAACTGGTGAGCTTCCGCGACGACCGCGGCAGGGAACTGCTCGACCTCCCCGGCGCGCCGCGTCCCGACCCCGGCACCCCCGCGCCGGTGCGGTTTCTGCCCGCCTTCGACAACGCGTTGCTCGGCTACCACGACCGGAGCCGCATCATCGACGACGAGCACAAGGGAGTCTCGGTCGCCGGTGAGCGGGTCGTGCTCGTCGACGGCAGGGTGGCGGCAACGTGGACGAGCAGGGAAGGCGCCGTGCTCGTCACACCGCTGCGGCGGCTGCCGCGCGCCGACCGCGACGCCGTCGTCGCGGAAGGGCGGCTACTCGCGGCCTTCCTTTCCGGAGAGGCGGAGAGCCGCGCCGAGATCGCCGGGTGAACGCGCGGTCTACACCACTTCCGGTTCGCATTCGCGGGCCATGGCACCGAGAGCGTCCCCTTCGAGGCGCATGACGTCGAGTTCGTCGAGTCCCCTTGCTCCGAGCCTGCGGTAGAAGCGGATCGCGTTCTCGTTGGTGCGAAGGACCCACCACTCCAGCCGCCCGCAACCCTGCCGCACCGCGAGCTCGGCGAGATGGCCGAGCAGCATGCGGCCGATACCGAGCCCGCGGTGTGACTCGCTGACGTAGAGGTCTTCCAGGTGCAGGCCCTGGCGGCCGAGGATCGTGCTGTAGGTCGGGTAGTAGATGGCGAAGCCCGCGGGCGCTCCGTCCACTATGGCCAGAATGGCGTGCGCGACGGGCTCGGCACCGAACAGCGCGCATGCGAGGTTGTCCTGCGTCGCCTCCACCTCGCCGGGAAACTGTTCCGCCTCGGCCAGTTCGACGACGAAGCGGTGCAGGTCGGGCACATCGGCCGGTTCCGCCGGGCGCAGCGTGACTTCGTGATCTCCCACGGAGAACTTGCGGGTCTGCATGCCTCTATCATGCGGACCAGGTCACCGGCAGCGCGTGCACCCCGAAGATCAGCATGTCGTTGCGCAGCGGTATGTGCTCGGCCGGGGTAGCGAGCCTCAGCGAAGGCAGCCGGGTGATCAGTTCCTCGAAACCGATGCGCATCTCGATGCGGGCCAGCTGCTGGCCGAGACACTGGTGGACCCCGTGCCCGAACGCCAGGTGCGAAGGCCGGGGTCTGCGCAGGTCGAGCCGGTCGGGTTCGGGGAAGTACCGGGGATCCCTGTTGACCTCGGGGGTCGCGATCACGACGGTGGCTCCGGCCGGAATGCCGACTCCGTCGACGGTGACGGGTTCCTTGGCCACCCTCGTCACTCCGAGCTGGACGATGCTCAGGTACCGCAGCAGCTCCTCGACGGTGTTGCCGATCAGCGAGGGCTCCGCGCGCAGTGCGGCGAGTTGCTCCGGATGTTCGAGCAACGCGAGCGTGCCGAGACCGAGCATGTTCGCCGTCGTCTCGTGTCCCGCCCCGAGCAGGACCAGCGTCATGTCGACGAGCTGATTCCGGGTGAGCGGCGGATCCGCGTCGTGGATGAGCCCGGAAAGCAGGTCGTCGGCAGGGTTGCGCTGCTTGTCGGCAACCAGCCGCTGGATGAAGGCGTACAGCGCGCCGCTCGCCTTCGCGCGTTCCTCGTCGGAGGAGTTGAGGTTCAAGCCGACAGCCGTGTTGTGCTGGAACTCGTCCCTGTCGGCGTAGTCGACGCCGAGCAGTTCGCAGATCATCAGCGAGGGAACGGGCAGGGTGTACTCGGGAACGAGGTCGGCCTCCGTACCCTTGGCTCGCATCGCCTCGATGCGCTCGACCGCGATCTGGGTCAGCCTCGGTTCGAGTTCCCTCATGCGTTTGACGGTGAACTGGCCGGTGAGCAGGCGCCGCAATCTCGTGTGCTCCGGCGGGTCCATGAAGATGAACATGCCGTCGGTCCGGGCTTGGGTCTCAGCCGGTTCCGCCCGCCGTGGTGCGGCGGCCAGTTCGGCGACCTCGTCCGGCCGCAGGTGGGTGGCATCGGGGTGGCGAAACCGGTCGGAGCTGAATCGCGGGTCCGCGAGCACGGTGCGGGCCGCGTCGAACCCGGTGACCAGGAAGGCGTCGGCGCCGTTGAGCAGCGGAAGGGGCTGGACCTGCCCGCCGTTTCTCCGTCGTTCCAGGCCGGGAGCGGGTGCGAACGGGCAGCCGGGCCGCCGCTCCGTCAGGTCGTCGGGAAGGATCCGGACCATCGCGGTAGGGGAGTCGGTTGTCGCGTTGTATTGGGCCTGCTCACTGCTCGCGCTCATCGGCACGTCCTTTCCTGGCAGGACTTCGCGGGCGTCCTGTCGTGGTGGGCGCGACCCAGACTAGCGATAAACATGCATATCGCGCATTGATGCACGTCGTGCATATTTGCCCTGCCTGACCCCTCCGGTGGTGACCGCTCGTACTCGCGAGGGATACCGGCGATACCTCGTGACGATGTGGAGCACCGGGGCGGAGCGGCAGATTGACCAGGGTGAACACGATTCGCGCCGTGAAGGCGAACTCGGCGAACGCGAACAGCACGGTAGCTTCGGTGACTTCTTCGGAGGCCTTCGCGCTGGGGAAAGAACGCCCGCCCGGTGGCAGGCGACTGCTGCCGATCGTCGTGGTCGCTGCCTGGTCGGCCTGTTATCTGGTTCTCGGATTGGTCTGGGCCTTCGGCGGCTCCGTGGCGTACCCGTTCGACGCGGGTGGCGAAGGCTCCGGCGACACCCTGCTCGACCCGATGCCCGTTTCGGCGGGCGGCGGAGTTGTCGCTGTACGTCCGCAAGAAGATCCGCGGTGAGGAAATGGGCCCCGCGGGCGCCTCCGATCAGCTCGGCGCGTGGTTGCCCGAAATGCTGTGGCCGTTGTGGGGAGCGGCGCTCGCGGTCGCCGCGATCGCCTATCTGGTCCGCAGGAGGCTGACCACTCCGGCATCGGGTGAGTGACGGCCATTGTGGTCAGCGTGTCCCGCTCGCGGGGCCCGGGCTCACTTGCGTGCGGCTCGCCGGAACAACACCGTCGTCAACACGGTCGCCGCCACGCCGAGTCCCAGCAGCCACACCGCCGAAAGCACCAGCGTGTGCTGGTCGGGACTGCCCGTGGCCAGTCCACGCAAAGCCTCGATGACAAGGGTCAGCGGCTGGTTTTCCGCGAACCCGCGCAGGAAGCCGGGCAGGTTGTCGACAGGGATGAACGCCGTCGACAGATAGGGCAGGAACAGCGCGATGAAACTGAACATGCCCGCCGAATCGGCTGAGGTCGCCGCTAGTCCCCACGCGGCGGCGATGAGCGTGAACACGAGGATGTAGGCGACGAGCAACGCGGAGATACCGACCCATTCCGCCGGTGAGGCGGTGGGCCGGAACCCGAGTGCCACGGCCACGAACATGACGATGACCGTGGAGCCGAGGTTACGCAGCACGCTCGCGAACACGTGCCCGAAGATCACCCCTGAGGCCCTGATGGGCATCGTGCGCAGTCGCTCGATGAACCCTTTCGAGACGTCGGTGTGGATGGATGTCGCGGTGAGCGCCGCGCCGAAACCGGCGCACAGCAGCATGACCCCCGGCGTGACGTAGTCGGCGTAGGCGCCGCCGACGGTGGTGTCCAGCGCGGCGCCGAACACCGTGACGAACAGCAGCATGATCGCCACGGGTGCGACGACGGCGGTGACGAGACTGTCCAGATTGCGCAGTGAGTGGATGACGCTGCGCTTGGTGAAGACCAGTTCGCTGGACATCCCGCGCGCACCGTGCCGTGCGGGTCCTGCGGATTGTGTCGCAGGCGCGTTCATCGTGCGTTCTCCTTGGTGTCCTGGGGGGCGCGAGCCGCCGGATGCCCGGTCAGCGCGAGGAAAGCGTCGTCGAGGGTCGGGGCGTGCACCGAGAACGTCCTGACGGTTTTTCCGGCGGCGTGGTAGGCGTTGAGTACCTGCCTTACGCGTTCCGGGTCGCCTTCGGTGGCTTCCCTTGCCACCGTGCCGTCGTCGAGTACCAGCTCGATCGATTCGCCGCCGACCTGACGCTTGAGTTCCTGCGCGGTTCCCGAGGCGACGATGGTGCCGCCGTCGAGTACGGCGATGCGGTCGGCGAGTGTGTCGGCCTCCTCCAGGTACTGGGTGGTGAGGAAGATCGTCTTGCCCTGTTCCGCGAGCCGGGTGACGACGTTCCACAGCGCCGACCTGCTGCGGGTGTCCATTCCGGTCGTCGGCTCGTCGAGGAAGATCACCGGTGGTGAGCTGATGAGGCCCGCGGCGAGGTCGAGCCGCCTGCGCATGCCTCCCGAGTAGAGGCCGACTCTGCGGGAGCCCGCGTCGGTGAGGTCGAATTCCGCGAGCAGTTCGTCCGCCCGCGCGGTCGCGCCGCGTTTGCTCTCGCCGAGCAACCTTCCGATCATCACCAGGTTCTCCATGCCGGTCAGTTCCTCGTCGACGGAGGCGTACTGGCCGGTGACGCTGATGAGCTCGCGCACGCGAGCAGGGTCCTTCGTGAGGTCGTGCCCGAGCACGCTCGCCGTGCCGGAGCTGGGCTTGATCAGGGTCGTGAGGATGCGGATGAGCGTGGTCTTCCCGGCTCCGTTGGGGCCGAGCAGTGCGAAGACCTGCCCCTTGGACACGTCGAAGCTGACCCCGCTCAGTACGGCGCGGTCGTCGTAGGACTTGTGAATGTCCCGCACCGACACCGCGGCTTCCGCCACGTCGGTTTCGGTCACGTCACCGTGGGTCCGGCTCGGTGTTCGCCGGGTCGTCTGTGTCGTCATGGCTACAGCGTAACCGTTACGCAGTACTTCTGCGCAAGGGGTACGCAGTAGACTGTTCTCATGTCACACGAAGCGGGCGAAAACCGGGAAACCGAACTGGGGGTTCCCGAGGCGGTGCTATTGGCGTGGAATCTCGCGCCGGCGCCGACGAAGGGGCCGAAGCCGAGATGGACGCTCCAGCAATTGCTCGACACGGCGGTGGGCCTCGGCGATCAGGGTGGCATCGAGGCGATCAGCATGAGCGGGCTGGCAAAGGCTCTCGGTAGTGGAACCATGTCGCTCTACCGCTACGTCTCCTCGCGTGAGGTCCTCGTCGTGCTCGCCGCCGACCACGCGCTCGGCCCGCCCCCCGCGCCGGTGGGAACGAACTGGCGGGAGCGATTGCATGCCTGGGTGCTCGACCTGCGGAGGGTCTACCTAGCCCATCCGTGGCTCACGGCGGTGCCGGTCGGCACCGAGCCGTTGCTGCCCTCGTACCTGCGCAGGCTCGAAGCGGGCCTGGACTGCGTCGCGGATCTCGGGCTGTCCGGTACGCGCGCGGTCACGGTGCTCACCCTGCTGTGGACCTACACCCGTGCCGACGCCGAACAGGGTGCGCAACTCGCCGCCGCGGAGAGCGGCCATCCTCCCGAGGAGGTCAACAAGCTCTTCGCCGACCGGCTCCGCGTGCTCGGCAAAGGCGAGGAATTCGGGCTGCTGCTGGGAGTTCTCGACGGCGAGCGGCGGGACTCCTCCGGTGAGGGAGAAGGCGAGCAGGACGCCGAGTTCCTCGACGCCATCGACATCATTCTCACCGGTATCGAGACGAAGGCGGTTTCCTGAGGCATGCCTCAGGCGCGCGCGGAACCTTTGCGCCGCGCTTTCCTGAGCTCCCAGGCCCATCCGGCCGCGACGAGGGAGAGGACGGTGATCACGGTCATCGCGACCGCTCCAGCGCCCTCCTCGTTGCCATCCGTCACGTCGAGTGCCATGACCAGCGCGAACAGGCCGTCGAAAGCGCCGGTGGCGGCCAGCCCGGCCAGGGCGAAGCTGCCGAAGGCGACGATCGCGGCCACGGTCTGCCCGGCGCGTTCCGGCAGCAGCCTGGTGATTCCCGTGCAGCTCAGCCCGAGCATGGCGCTGTTGACGAGCAAGGCGATGAGGAAGGTCGTGAACTCGTCGTCGTTGTGCTCTTCCCAGACCGCGCCGAGTGTGCCGAGCCCGGCGATGGCGAACGCGACGACGACAGCGAGAATCACCGCGATTCCCTTTGCCTGCCACATCTTCGGCGCCTCGTGCCTCGCGAGCAGCTTGGTTTCCCGCCGCGGCGACGGCGCACCGGCGGGCCGGGTGGCTGGTGCCGGTGTTCCCGCGAGCATGGCGAGTGCTTCCGGCACGGTCGGCCGGTTGGCGGGGTCCTTGTCGAGCAACCGGACGACGAGGCCGGTCAGCCTGCCCGCCTTTGTCGGCTGGGGCGGTTCTTCGAGCAGGACCGCCGTCAGCGTCCCCGCCTGTGAATCGCGGCGGAACGGGGAGAAGCCCTCGATGGCCTGATAAAGCGTCACGCCAAGGGAGAACAGGTCGCTCGCGGGAAGGTTGTCCTCGCCGCGCAGCCGTTCCGGCGCCATGTACTCGGGCGAGCCGACGAACATGCCGGTCGCGGTCAGCGTGGTGTCGGTGTTGTGCACCGCGGTCCCGAAATCGGTGAGCAGGAACCGCCCTCGCTCGGTGAGCATCACGTTGGCCGGCTTGATGTCCCTGTGCACGACGGCCTTCTCGTGGGCGGTGCCGATCGCCGACAGCAGTGCCGCGGCCAGTTCCGCCGCGGCGTCGACCGGCAGCGGGCCCCTGGTCTTGACGTGCTCGTCGAGCGAGTGCCCCTCGATGAGTTCCATGACGATCCAGGGAAGGCCGTCCTCGACCACGACATCGTGGATCGCCACGATGTTCTCGTGTGCCCTCAGCCTCGCGGCGTTGCGGGCCTCGCGCGTCGCGCGGGCGAGGCGATCGGCCTGTTCGGCTTCGGTCATTCCGGGGAGCAGCCGCAGTTCCTTGATCGCCACATCGACGTCCAAGGCCTGGTCGCGCGCTTGCCAGACCTTGCCGAAACCGCCGGATCCCAGTTCGCCGAGCAGCCGGTACCGGCCTCCGACAACATGGCCGTCCCTGGTCGATGTCATCGCCACCCCGCTTGCCTCCCGGATCGACAGTTGATCAGCGTACAGCGGCGGCCGCCTCGCCCACACGGGTTCACGGTCACCGGCCGAGCGCGGGGTTGCCGCCTCGGCGCGGGGGCGGTGAGCCGCTCCCTGAGCCAGACCGGCCGCATAGTGCGGACGATGGGAAACCGGCGCAGGTCCTTGCGGTAGTCCGTGCGCGACGGCGCGTTCCGCCATTCCGGCTCCGTGCCGGAATACTCGGGCCGCCAGCGCGCCCGGCCCCTCGGGCGCACCACGTTCTCGTCGGCGAGGAAACCGCGCTCCGCGTCGAAACTCAGTACCCACTCGAACGGCGTGCCGAGGCCAGCGGAGTAGGCGGCGGCCCGCAACCGGCGCAGCGCGTCGATTCCGGCGAATCCGGTGAGGTCCCATTCCCTGGGCCTGCCCACCGAGATGCCCTTGTCGTCGGGAGGGCTCATCACATTGAGCCGGGCCGTGACCTCCTCGTGGTCACCGGCGGCGCGGTAGGTCAGCGAGAAATTCGCCCAGCGGGGCGGAAAATCGGCGGACAATCCGTCGGCAAGGTCCTCGATGAGGAGCCGTTGCTCGTCGTCGGTCAGCGGTTGTTCGTACCGGGCGAGCCGCTGCCCGCCGCGGCGGCCGACCGTGCGCGGCCTGCGGGGGCCGTACTTGCCGAATTCGAAGAGGAACTTGTACTCGAAGCGATACTCGGTGTCGGTGAGCACGAGCCGGGCGGGAAGGTGCTCCGTGAGCCACGCACCGGCCACATTGTCCTTGCCGAGCAGTAGTCCCGCCGCGTACTGCAGGACGCTTTCGACGACGACGGCCGCGACGACGACCGGCAGATACGCGACGCAGGCGAGTACGACGGAAAGCCAGGACCACAATCCCCAGCCGTGCAACAGTTCGTAGGTGTGCACAGGCACCCACAGCACCACGTTCTCGGCGAATTCGGCAAGCAGGCCACCGAATCCGACGAGCGGCGCGGTCGCCGCGAGACCCAGAACGTAGCGCGGCATGTTCAGGCCACGGAGGAAATCCCAGTCGACGGCGAACCCGGCGAGGTGTCGGGCTGCCATTCCGGCAAGGGTCAGCAACCGGCCGGTCACCGCAAGGACTGCGGCGGTCGCGTCGAAGGTGGTGTCGGAAAGGCCGACGGTGAAAACGAAAACCGCGTAGCCGTACACGCTCGCGCGCGCGAGCCACAGCAGCACGATGAGACATCCGCCGAGTGTCGCGGCGAAGCGGGACCGTTCGCGCCCGCGTCGCCGGGGAGGCCGGATCAGTGGAAGCCGCGTCAGCGACAGCAGGGCGGCACAGACAGCCGAAGCGATGGCGAACCGATGCTGTTCCTGTGGTCCGGCATCGCCGAGTACCGCCACCAATGTGAGCACGATCAGTGCGATCGCGGCGAAAACGGACAGTATCCCCGCGAGCCTGCGCAGTATCACGCCGAGAAGTTAGCGGCTCGGCGGTGCCTGCTTCACCGGCTCAGGAGGACTGTGCCCGAACCGTCACCGGGGATCAGGCCGCCGTCGTGATCCCGGCCTTGCCGAACTGGTCGTCAAGGACCGCGGCGAGCGTTCTCAGTTGCGGTGCCGCGCTTTCCGCTCGCCAGATCAGACCGAGCTGGGACGGCTCTTCGAGTCCTTCGACGGGGAGATAGCGGACATCGGAACGGACCGTGCGCCGCGCGAGCGGGGTACAGACCAGCATGGCCTTCTCCCCACCGGCGACGAGCGCGAGTCCTTCTTGGACGGTCGTGATGCCGGTGCTGGAGCGGATGGGGGCACCGGAGGGAGTGGCAGGCGGAACCCTCGCGGCGATCCAGTAACTGGGAGCGTCCCCTTCGGGATGCAGGATGTCGACGACGGCGAGGTCCTCGACGGTGATCCGCTCGCGCTCGGCGAGCGGGTGCGCCGAGGACACCGCGAGCAGCCGGTCCTGCGGTGGAAAGCGGTAGCCGACGGTCAGTGCCGTTTCGTGAACGGGGAGCTCGACGACGGCCGCGTCCAGTTTGCCGTCGATGACGGCGGAAAACGGGGAACCGAGCGGGATTTCGGCGACCGCGACAGTCACTTCGTGCTCGGCGCGGAAGCGGCGGAAAGCCTCGGTGATCTCCTCGTAGATGTTGCCGTGGAAGCCGATGCGCAACTGGCGCAGCGCCCGCTGCCTCGCGCGGCCGGAGGCGGCGGCGAACACCGAGGTCATCGTCTCGTATGGCCCGCGAACCTCGTCGAGGAACTGGGCGCCGAGCCTGGTGAGCGCGACGCGGCGGCTCGTGCGGTCGACCAGTCGCGTGCCGACCCGGCGTTCGAGATCGGCGATGAGCTGGCTCACCCGGCTCTGTGAATAGCCGAGCCGTTCGGCCGTGCGGCCGAAATGCAGTTCTTCGGCGAGTACGAGCAGACACTCGATCTGCTGTACCTGAACCTGGCGCATCGTGTCCTCCTCGCCGGTCACTGAACCGGCCACCTCATCCATAAATCTAGCTCATCGATCCTTCAGAAGATCGCCGTTGTTCGCCGCCTCGGCCGTTGTTTGGCTGGTGCCATGGATCTTGCGGAAAAATCCGGTGCCCCGCGCACCACGCCGCGGCAGTGGCTCGCGGTCGCGGTGTTGTCGTTGAGCACGTTCGTGGTGGTGACGTCGGAGATGCTGCCGATCGGTGTGCTGACCCCGATGTCGGAGGGACTGGATCTCGCGAAGGGAACCGTCGGCTCCAGCCTGACGATCACCGGCATCGTGACGGCGCTCACCGCGCCACTGGTTCCCCGGCTGCTCGGTGGGTTCGACCGAAGGGTGGTGCTCGCC
Source organism: Saccharomonospora sp. NPDC006951 (assembly GCA_040635515.1). Lineage (GTDB taxonomy): Bacteria > Actinomycetota > Actinomycetes > Mycobacteriales > Pseudonocardiaceae > Prauserella_A. The sequence continues at coordinate 137,721 of JBEYHY010000003.1, forward strand.
GCCGCGATGACCGTGCTCGGCGCGGGCAACGCGCTCACCGCGCTCGCGCAGGGATTCGGGACGTTGCTGGTTTCCCGCGTCGTACTCGGGATCGGAATGGGCGCGGTGTGGGGCCTTGCGGCCGCGGTCGCGGCCAGGCTGGTCGCGCCTCGCAACGCCGCGCTCGCCGTGTCGTTCGCCGTCGGCGGTGTCGCGGCGGCCTCGGTCGCCGGGGTTCCGCTCGGCACGGTCGTCGGAACCGCGTTCGGCTGGAGGGCGGCGTTCGGGGCGCCCGCGGCCGCCGCCGTCGTACTGGCGGGCTGCCTGCTGCTGGCGCTGCCCCGGCTGCCGAGGCCCGTGACGCCGGTGGGCGGTGGCTCAGGGAAGCCCACGTCGCTGCTGCGTACTCCCGCCGTGGTCACCGGTCTCGTGGTGACCGCCGCGCTCGTCACCGCGCATTTCGCCGCCTACACCTATGTCCGCCCGTTCCTTGAGGAAAGCGCGGGATTCGGTCCTTCCGCGATCGCGGTGATTCTGCTCGGCTACGGGCTCTTCGGGCTGATCGGCAATTTCGTGGCCGGCGCGACCGCCGCCCGGCGCGCCCGGATCACCCTGCTGTGCCTCGCCGCCGGGATCGGTGGCGCGATCACGCTGCTCGCGCTGTTCGGTTCGGTGCGAGGAATCACGGCGGCCGGAATCGCACTGTGGGGGTTGGCCTACGGCGGAGTATCGGTGGCAGGCCAGATCTGGATGACGAAAACCGTGCCGGAACGGGCCGAGCAGATCACCGGCGCCTACGTCGGCGTGTTCACCGGTTCGATCGCGCTCGGCGCCTTCCTCGGCGGCACGCTGGTCGAGTCGGCCGGTATCACCCCGCTGCTGTGGAGTGCCGCGGTCCTCGCGTTCCTCTCCCTGGCCTTCGGGCTGCTCAGGCCCGCTCAGCCGCGCCGCAACAGCGGCTGCGTGCTGCACCGGAACGAGCCGCCGAGCGAGCGGGTGATCGAGAAATCGACGTATTCGACGTGAATTCCCCGTGCCGCAAGGCGTTCCCCGACACCGGCGAACGCGGGATCGGTGACGTAGCTGCCGGGGTCGAGCGGCAGGCCGTTGGTCGCGAGCGCGGTGGCCTCTTCGAACGACACCGGCACGCGGTCCCAATCGGCCAGGATCGAGGGAACGCCGTCGAGCAGCGCTTCCTCGCACACGACGAGCAACCCCTCCCTGACGAGGCCGAGTGCGCAGTCGAGATGCAGGATCCGTTCGTGCAGCCGGACTCGTTCGACGGTGTAACCGTGCGGCGCGAGGTACTTCGCGAGCCAGCGCGCCCCCAGCCGGTTCGAGGCGAGCCCCGAGTCGCCGACGAACACGTGCGAACCCAGCACCAGCACGTCCCCGCCTTCGAGGAACGGCCCCCCGCCGAGCGTGGCGTCCCCCGGCTCGGGAATCTCCGGCATGGGCAAAGCGACGTACCCGCATTCCGAGGGCAGAACGTGGTCGAGCAGGACGTCGCGAATCGGGAGCACCTCGCGGCGGCGGTGCCGGAATCGCATCGACGCTTCGATCACCTGGTCGCCGATCGTGAAGAACGGGTCGCGGGCGAAGAAGTTGGCGTATCCGTCCTCTCCGGCCTCGGCTTTCTCCCGGTCGCTGAGCGGGCGCGGGCGCAGCACCCTGACCCCGTGGGCTTCGAGTACCTCGCGGAACCGGTCCCTTTCCCGTTCCCACGCGGCCTGCCGTTCCGGAGCGCCGTCCCGCATGTCCTTGCCGACCGGATTGCGCTGCCACCCCTCGGCGAGGAACCTGCTGTCCGCCGAGGTCGCCGCGGATATCGGGATCGCGACCTCACTGCGCGCGAGCACCACGGTGCGCAACGGTGCGAATTCGCTCTCGACGTACACCTCGTCCACGGTGCCTCCCGTTGCCGTCCTGCTCCCGTATCCATAGTCATCGGCGTACGGCGACGCGGCACGGAGTCGCCGAGGGGTCACTCGATCCGAGGACGTGCCGCCCGGGCGCCGGATGCCGGAGATCCACAATGGATCAGGACCCGGTTCCTGGCCGGAGATGCCGGAATACGCCGCCGGGCCGGGTGTCTTCCGTCCCCTCGCGCGTCGTGGTTGGATCGCACGAACATGACACTCGTAGCCTGGACGAGTGCCGGGAAGGTGCGCCGGGATGCGATCAGCCGATCACGAGAACGAGGTGTTCTCGCTGGCGCGCGGGTTGCAGCGCAGGCTGAGTAAACCGATCGGCGACGACCTGATGAACATGCTCGTCACGCTCCTGCTGCCGGAACGCAGGCCCGAACTGATCGAGGGCATGCACAAGGCGCTGCTGGGTGGGCGGTTCGAGGAGGCGGGGGAGTACGCGCGCCTCGCGATCGAACACCAGTTCGTGGTGGGTCAGCGTGCCGCGCGGGACCATGTCGCACAGCGGGCGGAACTCGCGGCCACCGACCTCGACGCGCTGGATCCCGACGCGTTGCGCGCCTGGCTGCGGCAGGCGACGCGGAACTGGGAACTCGGTCCCAGGTGACGTGTTCACCCGCCTTGTCCTGCCGGGATACGGCGGCGCTCGGCGTCACGCAGACTCCGGTAGTGCTCGGTTTTCGCGGCATCGCCGAGCCGCGAGGCCGCGGCCTCGGCGGCTTCCCACACCACGAGTGGCAGTCTCGGCACCTCCCCGGCGTGCGCGGCCGCCTCGGCGAGTACGCGGCGGCCAAGCGGCGGCTCGGCCGAGCCCGCCAGCTGGAACAGTTGCAGCACGTACTCCCTGCCGAGGCCGGCTTCCCGCCAGCCCGGGTATGTCACCGAGCAGGCGGTGGCACTCCCTCAAGGCCTCCCATGCGGCGTCGTGGGCACCTGCCTCGCGTTCGAGCCGTGCCAGGGTCTGGTGAACCGAAGCCGAATCCCACGCGCCGGTGACGAGCGGGAGGCGTTCCCGCGTCACGGCGGCGGCCTCGGCGAAAGCGCCGAGGTCGCTCAGCCAGTGGCCGAGTCTGCTCAGCGTCGCGTCGTTTCTCGGCCTTCCCTGCGCCCAGCAATCCAGCCAGCAGAGGGCGAGGTTCCGGTCACCGGCGAGCATGGCGCGCTCGACCCAGGTGAACGGGTCCTCCAGTGCCGGATCGGAGGGGAACCGCCTGCGCTTAGCGGATAGCCACGCCGCCAGATCGTCCTCCGTGGTGTGCGGGGTCCCGTCCTCGGAGAGCAGGAGCCCGAGCACCTCGTGCCGGTCGGCGTGGTCCGTCTTCCCGGCGAAGGCGACGGTCTCCCGGATTCCCGCCGCGACGAGGTGTTCACGGTCGTAGCCGCGGAAGGTGTCGAAGTTGGCTCTCGTGATGTCCCAGTGCAGCCACACGTCCTCCACTCGCCGGTGTGTGGCGAGCAGGAAACCGGCGAGTTCGGTTTCCTCGGTGAGTCCCTGGAACGGAGCTTCGCGGCGGCACACGGCCTCCTGCCTTGCCAGCCAGCGCACCAGCGGAAGGTCGCCGGGCCGGTGATCGTATTGCGGCGCCCACAACACTTTCGCCCTCTTGACGGCCTTGCGATCGTGCCCGCCGGAATCGTTCTCGCAGGCCAGTTCGTGCCACGTCGTGGCGGACCGGCGCATCCGGTCCAGTTCGCGTGCCGCCGCATCGAGCATCGGGCCAGGGTCGCATCTCCGCGCCGATATGAGCGAGTACCGCCACCGTAATGTCACCGGTGTGCCACCGGGAATCTCCCGTCGCATGGCAGCGTCGTGCCGTCATCGTGTCCCGTTCCCGGGCGCGAATCCACTATGGACACTCATCGTCGCGACGGAAAACGGAGGACATCACCGTGGCCCATCCCCACCAGGGAGTGAACACGCCGAGCGGACAGGGGTATCCGGGCTACCCCGCTCAGCAGGGCGGGCCTCCGCCGGGCCCTGCCGGTCCACTGACGCGGGCGAACTGGGGCAGCGTCGCCGTTGTCGCGGTCGGTACGGTCGCCGCGCTCGTCGGCCTGCTGTTGCTCGACTGGGTGCAGGGAAGCCCGCTGTCCGATGTCGCCTCCGCTCACCAGGCCGCCCTCGATCAGGGGCTCCTTCCGCAGGTGTGGGGCAGGGAGGTACTGCAGTTCTACCTCGACGTCGGCGCACTGCTGCTGGTACTGCTGCACGCCGCGTACATGCTCGCCTGGGTCGCGGGCGGTGTCCGTGGCCGCACTTCGGCGAGGATCATCCTGAGTACCTCGGGCAAGGGAATCGCGGCAGGCAGGCTCACCGGCGCGAGGATCGTGATGGGCGGCGCCTCCGCGATCCTGGTGGTCTTCCACGTGCTGATCCTGTCGAAGCTGTTCGACGGCGAACTCGGCGTGCTCGAAGCCGGTGGCTGGGTCATGATCGCCGGGCTCGGGATCGTCACCGCCGGTGCCGTCGCGGGCCCGCTCCTGCCCGCCCGGGGCGGCAGGTGAGTTCAGCAGGTATCGGCTCCACCGCAGGTGAACCGCACGTCGCCGGGAGCGTCACCGGGGTAGACGTGAGCGACGGGGGACAGCAGGCGTGAGGTTTGCCCGGTTCCGTGCGGGGTGATCTCTGCGCTCGCCTGGTACGCGGCAGCCTCTCCGGTACGCGGCAGGGTGCAGTGCAGCACCGAGCCGTCACCGGCCCGCCGCACTTGGCAGGGCAGCGCCGCGCCGGAGCGGTAGGCGGACAGTTCGGTCCTCGGCGGCTGCCCGCTCCCGCCGGGATTGCCGAGTCGTAGCGCGAACACCACCGAGTTCGCCGTCACCGTGACGCACGCCCTCGCCGTGACTCCTCCGGCCGGGTTGGCCTGCTGCCCGCAGCGGGTGCCTGTCTCCGGTCCCGGGGGCGGATGTCGTTCGCCCCCTTGGGCTTTCGCGAGGAGAACCCCGCAGGCGATCACCATGAGCACGCAGCCGAGCAGGGCGGGAAGCAACCGGCCGGACGACACCGTGCCCCGCGGGACACCGGCGCTCGCCGCGGGCTGGTGCGGGTCATCGCCGAGCCGGTTCGCGAGGGTCCTTCGCCACTGGCTGTCGGCGGCGCGCAGGGTTTCCTCCAGCTCCGCGATGCGCTTTCCGTGCCGCAGCAGGACCTCGGCGTCGCCGAGTGCCGAGGCGATGACCGAGGCGATGGCCTCCGTGTCCTCGATGCTCGGCAACCGTCGTGGCGACCGCTCCACGACGAGCAGCGCCCCGCTGCCCTTGAGCCAGCGCGACAGCAGCGGCTCGTCGATCTTGCGCCGTCCCGTCTTCGCGGCGTCGGCGTTCAGCGCCGATACGAGTGCCTTCCTCGTCGGCTCTCTCCTGTGGTCGGTCACGTCTTTCACGCAGGCGGCCCACCGGTCGAGCTCACGCGCGAGTTCGAAACCGGGATCGTGCCGAGTCTCCGCGCCCATCCCCACCGAGCACTCCGTTCCCGCCCAGCCGACAACCGTAACGCATATTAACGTAAAGGCCCTTTACTTCTGAATGGCCAGTGGAGAGAATCGGCGGACATGGCGGCAGTGGAGCGGAAGCGGGGCGGGCTTGCCCGCGACATCAAGGGATGCGCGCGCCGGATCGTGGTGGCCGACGGCGTCTCCTCGCTGACCCTCGCCGCGATCGCGCGGGATCTCGGCATCACCTCACCCGCGATTTACCGTTACTACGACGGCGTCGGCGACATCGTGAGGGAACTGGCCGCCGACATCGTGACCGACCTCGTCAACGCGATGCGCAGGGCGGTAGCCGAGCAGCGGGACACCGGCCCGAAACTGGCGGCGGCCACGAGGGCGTTCCGGCAGTGGTCCGTCGAGCACCGCGCCGAGTTCGCGCTGTTGTTCGGCAACGGTTCGGCACTGCCGGATCCGGACATCGCGACCGACTGGGTGCGCAGGCTCGCCCAGGTATGGGGACCACTCGTCGGCCAAGCCTGGCGCGATCACGCCCCGCGCATCACTCCCGAGGAACGGCTCGCCGCCCCGCTGCGAACGCAGCTCGCCGGATACCGAGAGCTCATCGGCGCCGACGACGTCCCGCTGGGACTCGTCCTGGTCTTCCTCGACTGCTGGCGCCAGATCTACGGCATGGTGTGCCTTGAGGTGTTCGGTCACTTCGGTGCGGCGTTCACCGACCACGAACCGCTCTTCGAAAACATGCTGGCCGGTCTGTTGCACCGGCTCGGGGTGGGGCCCGATCCTGGGTGACCGACAGGGCCCGCGATTGCACCGTCCGGTGCAATCGCAGGTCAGTGCCCTCGCGGCGCGAGCGCAATATTGCACGCGCCCCATCCGGTTCCCTCGCCCCGCGCCGGAAGGCCAGTCTCGGTGCTCACGCCGTTGCCGCCTCGCGCCGGTGACGATCCGACATCCACAAGAGGAGCACCACGTGCGGGCCCGTATCGCCGTTGCCGTCACGCTGATCCTGTTGCTTTCCGGCTGCGCTTCCGGAGACCGGCAGGGCGAGTTCGCCTCCCCGCTCGGGCAGGCGGGAGTTCTGACGACGCCTGCGTTCGACCCGCCGAGGGGATTCGCGGCGAGCGGAACGACCCTCGGCTACTTCGAGTACGGCGGCAAGTACCTCGTCGTCGGCGATTCCGTCGTCCTGGCCGAGGCGGGCGCGCGCTCCACGGAGCTGGAGAACGTCCGGATCACCGACCTCGCGGGCAGTGACCCGGTGCTCGCGCCGCACGGGCTGACCGAGCTGGAAACCACCTCCATCGCGGGGGCCGAGGGCCGCTCGCTCGCGTTCGTCGGCGGGTTCAGGGCGGTTCCGGGAAGCGGGACCGTGCCGGACGGCGAGGAGTACGTGGTCACCGCCTACCGGCTGCCGGGCGGTGAGGTCGCGTGGGAGAAGGTGATTCCAGAGTGGTCAGAGGGGACCGGCGAGGCCCACAGGGAGGTCGTGATCGCCGATGCCGACGACGAGACCGTGCTGCTCGACGCCCGTACCCGGAGCTCGGCGGCCGGGGGCACGCGGTCCATCACGGCGATGGCGCTCAACGCCCGGGACGGATCGACAAGGTGGAGCCAGCCCGGCTTCGCGCCGTACGCGATCACCCCGGACGTCGTGGTGGGATTCCGGTTCCACAACGGAGTGCGATGCGGATCCTGCGAGGGCGCCCTCGCGGGCCTCGAAACCGGCACGGGCGTCAAGCGGTGGGAACGCGAACCGGTGAGGAGGGAACAGAAGCAGAGCGAGGGGTACGAGCGGCTCGGCGAGCACATCGTCAAGGTGAGGATCGTGCACGATCGCACGCCCTTCACGCATTTCGTCGACGCCGCGACCGGTGAGGACAAGGCGAAGCTTCCCGGCTCGCGGGACTGCGAATACGACGGGCGTGACCTCATCGTGTGTGGCACCGACTCGGTCATGACCGGCTACGACGCGCGGACCTTCGGGCAGCGCTGGTCTTTCGGGAACGACACCGGAGGAAGAGAGGTGCCCGAACTGCGGGCGGCGTCCAACGGCGTCGTCTACGCCGAGTCGTCGAACGGGCTCATGACGCTCGACGGCGCCACCGGCGACGACCTCGACCCCGACCTCGGCGAGTTGAATCCACGCGCGAAACTGCTGTCGGTGCGGGGTGGCAGGGCGCTCGTCGACGACAGCGGCTTCCTCAGGTCGTTTCCCGCGATCCGCTGACGCCCCGGGGAATCAGCCCGCGTGCTTGCGGCTGCGGTACAGCAGCCACACGAAGTACGGAGCGCCGACGATCGCCGTCGTCAGCCCCGCGGGGAGCTGGCCAGGCGCGATGACGGTGCGGCCGATGGTGTCGGCAAGGCACACGAGCACCCCGCCGAGCAACGCGGCGACGGGCAGCATGCGGGCATGCCTTCTTCCGACGATCGCGCGCGCCGCGTGCGGGGCGACCAGGCCCACGAAGGCGATCACGCCGATTCCGGCTACCGCGGCACCGGTCAGCAGCGCCGCTCCGGCGAGCATCAGCAGCCGGGTCCTCGGCACGTTCACGCCGAGGACCCTCGGGGTCTCGTCGTCGACGGAGAGCAGGTCGAGTTCGCCGCGGGCCCGCACGAGCAGCGGGATCATCAACAGCAGCACCAGCGCCATCGGTACCAGGTGCTCGAACGACCTTCCGTAGGTGGAACCGCCGAGCCAGGTCAGTGCCTTCGTCTCGTTCCACGGATCGGACAGCGTGATCAGCAGGGTGACGAGTGCCTGCGTCGCGGCCTGAACACCGAACCCGATGAGAACGAGGCGTTCACTCGCGAAGCCACCCTTCGCCGCCAGCGCGAACACGATCGCCGTCGCCAGCGCCGCCCCCAGTCCCGCGAAACCGGCCTGAGCCCAGAAACCGATGCCGGGCACGAGGGTGATCATGGTGACGGCGCCGAGACTCGCACCGCCGGAGACACCGATGATGCCGGGTTCGGCCAGCGGATTACGGGCAACGGACTGGATGAGCGCCCCGGCGAGCGCGAGCGCGGCACCGGCGAGCAGCGCGGCGAGCACCCTCGGCGCCCTGGTGTCCATGACGTTGCTGACGATCGGGCCTGCCTGTCCCGCCAGCCAGTTGCCGATGTCCCCCATGAGGAGCTTGGTGTCGCCGAGCAGCACGGCCGAGGCCAGCACGCCGATCGCGACGGCGATCAGTGAGCCGAGGACGACGCGGTAGCGGACCGCGCTGACCCCGCCCCTGGCGCCCGCCGAAGGCGGTTCGGCAGGCCGGGCCGTGATCCTGATGTTGCGGGCGAGCAGCATCAGGAATACCGCGCCGAGGATCGTCGTCACGACGCCGGTCGGTACTTCGAGCGCCGTCTGTGAGCCGATCAGCGCCCGCAGCAGTACATCGGCGCCGAGCAGCAGCGTCACGCCGAGCGCGGCGGAGACGGGAATGAGCGCGGCGTGCCGGTGCAGGCCGGGTACCGCGTTGGCGAGCAGCCTCGCGAGCGCGGGCGCGGCCAGGCCGACGAAACCGATCGGGCCGGCCACCGTGACCGCCGACGCCGCCAGCAGTACGGCAAGCAGGATCGCCGACGCCCTGATCCGTCCCACGTGGACGCCGAGCGCCCTGGCGTGGTCGTCGCCGAGATACACGAGGTCGAGGCGGCGCGCCATCGCGAACAGGCACAGCAGCGCCACCCCGACCACGGGCGCGAGCGTGGTCACCCCCGAAAGGCCGTTCTGCCCGAGCGAGCCCGCTCCCCACGCGAAGAGGCCCCTCGTCTCTTGCGCGAACAGCAACAGCAGCACCCTGGTCACGGCGACCATGGCCAGCGCGATCGCGGTACCGGCGAGCACGAGACGCACGATGCCCGTCCCGCCGGTTCCGGAAAGACCCAGCACGAGTACCGCGGCGGCGAGGCCCCCCGCGAACGCGATGCCCGCGGCACCCAGCAGCGGCAGCGAGACGCCGAATGCCGCGACCGCGACGACGGCGAGGTGCGCGCCCGCGTCGACGGCAAGCGTGTCCGGCGAAGCCATGATGTTGCGCGCCACCGACTGCAGCACCGCACCCGCCACACCGAGGGCGACGCCGACGAGAATCGCGGCGAGCAGCCGGGGCAGTCGCGACTCGATCACCACCGCGGCGGCGCCGTCGGTGCCCATCCCGAAGACGAACCCGAGCACGTCCCACGCGTCGAGGTTCGCCGTGCCCTGAGTCAGGTGCACGGCACTGCCGAGCACGATCAGCGCGAGCAGGGCGGCGGCCAGCAACGCCAGCCTGCCGCCCCGCCACGCCGGGCTCCCTCGCCCTCCGGCTTCGGGAGTCCGATGTGGATGGACGGAGGCCGGAGCCGCGGTGTTCACGTGTTATTCCTTGAGTGCTTCGATGGCGGCGTCGACGTACTGCTCCATCGACTTGACACCGCCGAACATCCACAACGAGTCCGAGAAGCGCTTCACCTTGCCGCTCTTCACGAACGGCAGTTCCTTCCAGATCGCGTTGTCCGCGAGCTCCTCGGCATAGGGGTCACCGAACGAGTCGTTGGCCTCGTACCAGAAATGCACGTCGGGAAGCTCGGTCAGCCCTTCGACGTCGGCCTGCGCGAGCCCGTACGCGGGGTCGCCCTCCATCGGCCACGCGTTGCGAAGGCCGATGCGCTCCAGCACGTCGCCGACGAGCGAGCCCTTGGCGAACGGCCGGATGGTGACGCTGCCCGAATCGACATAGGCGTCGGAGAACGCGAACTGGTCGCCGGTGGCGCCGAGGTCCTCGACCGCGGCCTTGCCCTCGGCGATCTTCTCGTCGAACTCGGTCCTGAGCTGGCCCGCTCGATCCTCGGTTCCGGTCGCCTTCGCGATCATGTCGATGCTGTCGAACATGGAACCGATGGCGTCTTCGGTGCTGCCACCCTCGATGACGAGCACCGGGGTCGTCGCCTCGATCTGTTCGAGCGCGCCCTCGGTGAGGCTGTCGGTGACGACGAGCAGGTCGAGGTCCAGCGGGCCGAGAGCGTCGGTACTCGGCTCGCCGCGGGTTCCGATGTCCTTGGGGGTGTCGTCGAGCGGTGCCGCGCTCACCCACTGGTTGTAGCCCTCGATGTCGGAAACGCCGACGGGCATGACACCGAGCGAGACGAGGTGCTCGACCCCGTTCCACTCGGTGGCCGCGACGCGCTTGGCCGGACCGTCCAGAGTGACTTCCTTGCCGCGCGAGTCGACGACCGTGATGGGGTCGCCGCTTGCCGCTTCCCTGTCGCCGCCCCCGGCCTCCTCCGTCGTGCCGCACCCGGCCACGAACAACGCGGCCGCGGCGGAGAGGGCGATGATCACCTTGGTGGTGCGCATACTTCTCCTGCCTTCATCGGTGACCGGCGCCGCCGGTCAAGCTGTGGTCGCCCGCGCGGGGGCGTCGTTGAAGCGGCCGACGGCGCGAGTGCGGACGCGGCCCGTCGAGGGGTCCGTGTCGACGTCGACCCTGATGCCGTAGGCACGAGTCAGGTTCTCGCCGGTCAGTACCTCGTCGGGAGTGCCTTCCGCGGTGACCCGTCCCGATTCGAGCAGCAGCAACCGATCCGCGACGGCCGCGGCCTGGTCAAGGTCGTGCAGCACGACCCCGACGCCGACGCCGTGCCGGTCGGCGAGATCGCGGATCACGTCGAGGATCTCGACCTGGTAGCGCAGGTCGAGGAAGGTGGTCGGCTCGTCGAGCAGCAGCAGTCCGGTGTCCTGGGCCAGGCAGCTCGCGAGCCACACCCGCTGTGCCTGGCCGCCGGACAGCGACTGCACGGCGCGGTCGGCGATCGCGGTCAGGCCGGTCAGCGTGATCGCCCGTTCGACGGCGGCGGGTCCCTCGGTGTCCTTTCCGCCCCATCGCGACCGGTGGGGATGCCTGCCGAACTCGATGAGCTCACGGACGTTCAGTCCGCCCGGCGCCGTCCTTTGCTGGGAGAGCAGCGTGATCCGGCGCGCGAGGTCCCTTGCCGACAGTGCCCGCAGATCGGCTCCGTCGGCGAAGGTGACCGCACCGGACACCGGCGGGTGCAGCCGCGCGAGTGCGCGCAGCAGGGTGGACTTGCCGCTGCCGTTGGGGCCGATCAGCGCGGTGACGGTGCCCGCTTCGAGCGAGATCGACGTGGAGTGCACGACGACATCCCCGCCGTAGGCGATGTCGATCTCGCGTGCGGATACGCCGCGGGCCGCTGAGGATGGGGGCACAGGCACCACCACACACTAAAGACAGGCTTGCCTAACCGACAAGGTTTGTGGCTGTCGGCACATCTACCGCGCCGCTCACCGTCCGATGAGCACCTACCGTGCCGGGTCCGGCACGGTAGGTGCTTTCGTGGCTGACCCAGGTGATGTACGCGCGGCAGCCGCTGTGCGCAACGCGCTCAGCTGCTCAGGGCGGGCTTGCTCACCGAGCTGGTCGGTCAGGAACCGCTCCGCGGCGGTGTACCCACCGGAAACGACCGCGTCCGTCCTGAGCCGGAACGACTCCGCCGCCGCGTCGAGAGCCTCCTCCCAGCGCCCAAGCCTCGCCGACGTCCTCGCGTGCACGAGCAGCATCGCCGCGAGCGAAGCCAAGTAACCGGGGTCGTAGTCGCACCGTTGCCTCGCGAACGCGATGGCCTTTTCCGTCGTGGCGACCGACGTGTTCGGCTGTCCCAGTTCCGCGATGATCACCCCGGCCCGTAACCAGGTTTCGGCGAACGCGGGCCGGTGAGTAGCGGGGTCGTCCTCGGCCAGCCGGGCGAGGGATTCCGTCGCTTCAAGGGCAGGCGAGAGTGCTTCCTCGTGCCGTCCGAGGTGGCGCAGCGCCAGACAGGCACAGCGCAGCGCCGCCGCGAACGCGGGCTCCCACCTCCGTGGGTCGGTGCGGGCGCACGCGCGCAGGCGCGGGATCGCGTTGAGGAGGACGTCGGCGTCGCGGGCCGACGGCTCAGCCGACGTCATGACTTCCGTGAGCTCCGCGATTGCGGCTCCGGTCATGGCGGTGCCGCCGGTTCCGGGCGCGTCGAGTCCACTTCGGCGCAGTTCGGCTGTGGCGGCACCATAGGACAACGGATCGGTTCCGGCCAGTTCACGGAAGATCCCGGAAACCGGGTCGAACCTCACGAGGTCCTTTCTCGCCGACTCGACGGCGTCGGCGAGACCCGGAAACCGGTCGTCGGCTCTGGCCGGAGTCGCCAGTGATTCGGCGAACCCGGTGACCACCGCGGCGAGTTCTCCGGTGAAACCGGCGGCCAACTCGCCCGGTCTTCGCGGATCTCGCCAGGTCTCGCCGTCCGCGAGCTGGTCGCACAGAATCGTGACGGCGGTGGTGAGGACGGCCTCGGCGCCGCTGGAGTCGTGCTGGTCGCGCCGCAGCGTGATCTCCGCGGCCTCGGTGCAAGCGGTCAGCGCTTCGTCCCACTCCCGCAGTTCGCCGAGTACGGCACCGAAACGCACCAGTTCGACGGACAGGATCCATTCGTGCTCGCCCGGGTTGTCCTCGGCGAGCCTCCGGCGGATTTCGATGCTCTCCCGATGGGCCGCCGCCGCCTCGGTCAGCCTGCCCAGCCGGTGCAGCACACTCGTCAGGCCGTTCAGCGTTCCCGCGAGGTGTTCCTCGTGCGAGTCCGGATCGGTTTCGGCGATCGTCCTGCTGAGCCGCACGGCTTCCGTGTACACGACGAGAGCCCGCTCCCAGTGGCCGAGATCGATGAGTATCTGCTCGCAGGATTCCAGTGACGACAACAGTCTCGCCCGGCAGGCTTCCGGATCACGGCCGGCCATCTCTCTCCCGATGGCGATCGATTCCTCGATCGTCGCGAGTGCCTCGTCCTCGTGTTCGAGATGACCGTGAACTCTCGCGAGGTGTTCCAAAGTGGACCGCAGAGTTTCCTGGTGCCGAAGCGGTTCGGCGGTGTGGAGCTTCCTGGCCACAGTGACGGCCTCGACCGCTCCCTCCAGTGCTTCCCCGTGCAGGTCCAGCTCGCCGAGGATCATCGTTCGCAAATCCAGCCAGAGGCAGAGATTCAGTTCGTGCTCCCCGGCATGGGCATCGGTGCCGGAAGCGAGTCGTCTGAACGACGCCACGGCTTCGTCGACCTTCTCCAGCGCCTCCTCGGTGCGCTCCAGCCGCATCAGTGCCGCCGCGGTACCGCCGAGCAGGACGGCGAGATCTCCCTCGTGTTCGGCGGGATCCCTCGCGGCGAGTTCCCGCATGATGCCCACCGACTCGTCGAGCGCCGCGAGTGCTTCGTGCTGCCGGTGGGTCGGCGTCCACCTCGACCCGGTGATGATCTTGTTCAGAAACGCCGTCCACCAGACCTCGGTTCCGCCTTCCATGATCTGGCTTCCGCCGAAGTAGGCCAGGGTTTCGGCGAGCTGAACCTGATACGAGCCGGGGTCCGCTCCGGCGAGCGGACGGAGCAGTCGCGTGGCTTCCGAGAAGGCCGCGCCCGCTTTTTCCGCTCGTGCCGCCTCGTGAAGACGCTTGCCGAGCGCGACGTTGATGTCCGCTTTGGCAGCCGCGTCCGATGTGCGGGCCAGCCGGTGGCTCGCGAGGCGTTCGGCGAGATCGGCCGCGGCGACGGCGAGTGCTCCCTTCGGCTCTTCGGGCAGCAGTGCGTCCAGTTCTTCGAGGGAGGCGACGAGGTGTGGCCACCGGTCGCTCGCCGCGACGAGGAACCCGATCGCCCTCGGCGCGTACGAGGGCAGGTCACCATCGTCATCACGCGGCGCGAGCAGCAGACCGGCGGCACCGCCGGTCCAGGCATCGGGAACGGCGACCGGCGAGTCGTGACCGGGAATCGACAGTGCGAGGAAGTCCTCGGCGAGCCGGTCGGGGTAGAGCGGTTCGAGTACCGTCCTGGCTTCGGCCGAGGGGTAGCAGTAGCCGTGGTCGGTCAACATCCGGTGGGTGTCGTCGAGGCCGACGGAGGCGAGCGCCGCGACGGCGTCCCGATAGGAGACCGGCCCGGTGAGCGCCGCGGTGAACACGACTCTCGCCATGTCGTCGGGAGGCGTGCGGAAAGCGACACGGCCTCCGGCGGGGTTGCCGTCGGCGAGGTTCGTGCCGCTGTCGTGGAGCGTGTGCCAGTGATGCCGTTCCCGCTGGAGCAGGTAGGCGGTCAGGCCGGTCACGTCTTCGGGCACCGGGGGAGCGGCCGCCGTCCTGGCGAGCCGGTCGACCGCGACCAGCGCCGCCATGTGCACGGCGAGCGCGAGCCCGAACTCGTCGCGATCGAGCCAGCGCGGGACGGGGATTTGCGATGCGGAAACCCGGTAACGGCTTGCGAAACAGTCGCGGGCCGCCGCGAACATGCGTTGCCTGGCCTCGCCTCCGAGCGGAAGCGGGTCGAGTCTCATGCTCACGCAGGTTTCGCCCGGCCAGCCCGCCTGGATCAGCGCGTGCCGCAGCGAAGGCCACACGTGCGGGGTCCTGGCCAGCAGCAGCACCCTGACCGGTAGCTCCGCGCGGAGGATCTTGTTACCGAACAGCATCGTGAGATGCGCGAGTGGCCATCGGTCGGCGTAGTCGGCGATCAGCAGCAGCCCGGCCGCGTTCGTCGTTCGCAGATCCTGGCTCGCCGGTTCGGCCGCGTCCACGAGCCCGGTCGTGTGGTCGGCCGTGAGCACCTTCCAGCCCTCGGCCGTCGCGCGTTCGCCGATCAGGTTCGCCAGGCGCGTCTTGCCGTGCCCGCCCGGCGCGTGCAGCCACAACACCGCTCTGCCCGCGTCGCTGTCGCGCCACGCGGTGAGTTCGCCGACCTCCTCGGCCCTTCCGGTGAAATCCACGACGGCGGACCGGGCGTTGAGCAGCTGGCTCGGCTGCGCGGGAAATCCGTCCCGCGCCGTGAGCGGAGGCGGCGGCCGGTCTCCGGGAAGGTGGTTCCTCAACAGGTACACCGGTCCCGAGCCCTCGATGACGTGCAGGTCGCCGCCGATGAGCCCGTACGCGTTTCCCGCTTCCGCGCGGACGTGCTGGACGATCCGCCCTCCGGGCGCGTCCGGGCTCATGACCGGGGGAAGGGATGATTGGTGATGGTGCCGCCGATGACGCCCTGCGCCGTCGAATTCTGGCCGCTCGCGGTGATGTGCTGCTCGATCGTCGTTTCCCCGGCCGGCTGCCGCCGGATCTCCCGCAGGAGCGCCTCCAGTTCGTACCTGGCCTCGGGGTGCGCCGCCAGCAGGTCCCGAAGCCGTGTCTCCCAGATGATCTCGGCCCGCAACAGCGCCGCTGCCGCTCCATCCCTGCCTGCCTCGGCGAGTTCGTCGGCCGATCGCCGCAGTTCGGTGGCCATCCTCTGTTCGAGTTCGGTTCCGGATCGCCGCCACAGTGCCGGAATCTTCTTGACCAGCTCCACCAGTCCGTTCGCCAGCGCTTTGACGAGTTCCTTGCCGCCCTCGGTCGCCAGCGTCTCGATCATGTCCGGCACAGCCCCCACCCCCGAACGGCTCGTGAAGGGCGGTGTGCGCCCGTCAGGTGATCGACACCACCACGTTAGCGGTTTCGTGGTGGGGCAGGGGCGAAAGCGCGCAGGACCGCGTCAACGAGGCTGTCGGCGAAGGCCTCGTCGAGTCCTCCGCTGCGCAGCAGCCAGCGCTGGGCGATGGGCGACCAGAGCAGGTCGATCACCAGATCCAGATCGGCATCGGGATCGAGTTGCCCCGCGCGTTGCGCGCTGCGGAGCCGGTCCTTCTTCACCGCCTCGACCGGCGCCGCCATCCGTTCCCCGTACACGGCGGCCAATTCGGGGTCGCCCGCGATCTCGATGTTGAGCGCCCGCACCGGTGCTTCGAAGGCCGGGTCGGCGAATTCCGCGACCGTCGCCCGCAGCACGGTCTTCAGATCGGCTTCGAGGTCGCCCGTGTCGGGAAGGGCCATGGTGCCGGAATCCGTTCCGGCGCCGGGGTTTTCCTGACCGGGAGCGCTTTCGCTGAGCGCGAGGATCGCGTCGAAGACCACCGCGCCCTTCGAAGGCCACCAGCGGTAGATGGTCTGCTTGCCGACTCCCGCTTTTGCCGCGATCGCCTCGATGCTGACCTTGTGGTAGCCGGCCTCGGTGATGAGTGCCCTTGTCGCTTCGAGGATCGCGAACCGGGACTTCGCATTGCGCCTGGCTGGGTTCGGCATGCGCCCACCTTAGACGAAACGAGACGGTCCGTCTTGACAGGCGATCGAACGGCTCTTAGTGTCTGTGCTGTCGAGACGGTCCGTCTCGTCTCATGAAGGAGGGTGCGCATGACCACCACGGGTACCGAGACCACGGCCGACGAGCGCCAGGGGAGGGCCTGGTTCATCACGGGTGCCTCACGCGGCCTCGGGCGAGCGTTCACCGAGGCGGCGCTCGCCGCCGGTGACCGCGTGGTCGGCACCGCCAGGGACGTCGGTCCGCTCGCCGGACTCGCCGCCGAGTGCGGGGGCAGGCTGCTCGCGCTGGAGCTGGACATCACCGACCGGGCCGCGGTCCATGCGGTCGTAGACAAGGCCGTGGCCGCGCTCGGCGGGCTCGACGTCGTCGTCAACAACGCGGGACAGCTGCTGTACGGCATGCTCGAAGAAGCCACCGAGGAGCAGGTGCGCGCCCACTTCGACACCAACGTCCACGGCGCGCTGTGGGTCAGCCAGGCCGTGCTGCCCTACCTGCGTGAGCAGGGCAGCGGGCACATCCTGCAGGTGACCTCCATGGGTTCCACGGGAGGGTTCGCCTCGGTCGGCCTCTACAGCGCGGGAAAGGCGGCACTGGACGCGCTCGGTGAGGCTCTCGCCATGGAGGTGGAATCCTTCGGCGTCGCGGTGACCATCGTCCAGCCGGGCAGTTTCGCCACGGACTTGTTCACCAGGGGCACGACCATGACCGAGGAGCGCGGTCACTACGACCCGCTGCGGGCGAAGCTCGCCGAACTATGGGCAGGCTCGGACGAGGGCGATCCGGCCAAAGCCGCGGACGTGTTGCTGCGGGCGATCGACAGCAGGCCCCCGCCCAGGCGGCTGATCCTCGGCTCGACCTCCTACGACCTCGTGCTGCGGGACCTCGAAGAGCGGATCGGGGAGCACCGCCGCTGGGAAACGCTCAGCAGACAGGCGGGGCAAGCGTGAAGGGGCACCGGGATCCTCAGCCGAGCGGGACCCGCACCACCGGCGAGCCGTTGACGCCGAACCACGTCACCCACTCGCTCACGAGGTCGAACTCGACGGCGACGGCGCCTTCCCCCTGGGCGGGCACCTCGACGCGGACGGGGAACTCCGCCTCCTCGCCGGGGCTGATGCCCTCACCGGGAAGCGCGATCCTGGTCAGGTCACGCACGGTCTGATCGCGCAGGTGGACGCGGACGCCGAGCAGGACGGGGCCGAACTCGGCGTCCGAGGGCAGCCAGTGCCGGGGGCCCGGGTTGCGCACCCGGCAGGTGCCCTCGACAACGCTCGTCTCGTCCGAGGTACTCACCCGCACGTCCGTCATGCTCAGCTCGCCGACGAGGCCGTCGGCCTCCCTGCTGTCGGACATCTCCGCGCCTTCCTTGCGGAGCCAGAACATGCGCCGGTCGGCGATGGCCGCTCGGGTGGGAGCGGCGAAGGTCGCCTCGTCGTCCCTTCCTTCCACCACGTCGTCGAACGTGTCGAGATCGACCCAGCGCGGCGACGAATCGAGCAGGCACAACCGCAGCTCGGCGAAGCCGGACCGGTGCGCCGTGGCCCAGATGTCCTCGATGATCACATCGTTCTCGATGACGCCGAAATTGCGCATCTCGTACTGCGACTGCGGCTGGTGTGAGTGCCGTGGACCGGGTTCGGCGAAGGCCGCGATTCCGCCCGGCCGCAGTACCCGCGCCATTTCCCCGATGACGTGGCCGGGATTCGGGACGTGGTGGAAGGCGTCGTAGGACAGGATCCGGTCGACGGCGGCGTCGGGAAGGTCGATGCGGTAGCCGTCGAAGACCAGGAACTCGGGCGAAGGCTGGTCGCCGAGCACGGGGACCTTTTCGTAGAGCTGCTTTCCGAGCTCCAGCGCCGTCGGCGAGACGTCGAGCGCGATGACCTTGCAGCCGAGCTGGGTCAGGAATCGGCTCGTCCAGCAGGTTCCCGCGCCGAAGTCGAGCACCGTCATGCCGGGAAGCGGCCGCAGCGCCCTCAGTACCTGTCCGAACGTGACGAGCAGGTCCGGCGTTTCCGCGATGTCCTTGAAGGGTTTGGTGAGCAGCACGCCCGGATCCTCGACCGCGCGGAAGTAGCCCTCGGCCCGCTCGGACAGTTCCTCGACGGTCACCGTCTCGATCAGCTCGGCCACGTCGATCCAGTGCGGGTCGGCGTGGCCGCCGTTCTCCCGCCGCTTTTTGCCGCGCGAGGCAGTGGGTTCGAGCCGTGCGGCGAACTCCTCCGATGAGGCGAGGCTCGCGCAGATGTCGGTGAGTGTCATCGCTCCCGAACGCAGGGCACTCAGGTATTGCTCCGCGCCCGGCTCGTCGGCGGCGCGGCCGAGGATCAACCGGTAGGCGCGGTCGATGGCGGCTCGGCTGTCCTGCTTGTCCTCGGTGGGGGACGGATTCGCGCGGTGCACGCCGAGACGCTACATGGTGGACCGGTTCCCGCAGGACCCGCTGTCACACCACGACGTTCATGTCGCTCGCCGACAGGCTGCGGCTGAGCGCCCAGATGATCCACACGTCGAGCGCGATGATCAGCAGCGACCACAGCGGGTAGTAGGGAATGAAAAGGAAGTTCCCGACGATCGACAACGACACCAGCAATATCGCCAGCCAGTAGGCCCAGGTCTGCGCGGCGAAGACGCCGAGGCCCACAAGCACGGCGAGCGCCCCGAGCGCGAGGTGGATCCAGCCCCAAGCCGTCAGCCGGATGTCGAACAGATAGTTGTCGACGGCGACGTAGAAGTTGTTCGCGAAGATCGCGGCGAGCCCGTTGAGCACCTGGAGGGCGCCGACGACGATCAACGCGATGCCCGCGAAGTAGGTGACTCCTCTCGCGGTCCCGCTCGGCCGTTCGCGAGTGGCCGTGCCGTGGGTCGCGTCCTGGTGTGCCATGCCGTCCCCTCTCGGTGCTCGCTGCGGTGAGGTCGTGCGGTGGGGGAGCTGATGCGAAGCCGACAACGAAAGCGTCTCCAGCCCGCGGCCCGGACGCAACTCGATCGGAAAGGTCACGGTGAGTCGTCACGATCAACGCACCGTGCCCAGTCGGCGATACCGGTGGTGTGTGAGTGACGGCAGAGGACCGTGAGTTGCCGGTAATCCACGTGAGGAGCGAGTACCGAGGTCCACTGTGGAGAAGGCCGGAGCCGAAAAGCACCCGGTCGTGGGAAATCTTCCGCCGGTCAGGAGTCTTTGCCCGCCACGCCTTCGAGCCTGAGCAGGGCCGCCTTGGCTTCCGGCCCGCCCGCGTATTCGCCGAACGACCCGTCGCTGCGCACCACCCGGTGGCACGGCACCACGATGGGAAGCGGGTTGGTGGCACACGCCGTCCCCACCGCCCTGACCGCCTTCGGATTGCCGACGCCTTCGGCCACCTCCCGGTAACTTTCGGTACGGCCGTAGGGAATCAGCGGGAGGTGGCGCTGAACGAGCTGCCGGAATCCCGACGAGAGCCGGTGATCCAGCCGGAGATCGAACGTCTTGCGCCGCCCCGCGAAGTACTCGTCGAGTTCCCTCGCGGTCGTGCTGAGCCGTGCTGGTGCGCGCAGCACTCTCGGACTGAGCTTCGCGGCCAGCTCGTCGAGGACCGTGTCGTGGTTCTGCCGCTCGAAGGCGACTTTGACGAGGCCCTGTTCCGAGGCGGCGAGCAGCAAGGTGCCCACCGGGCTGTCGATCGTCGTGTACGCGACGTCGAGCAGACCTGCCGCGGCCGCGGTCTCGGCCAGTTTTCCGTGTAGTGCGGTCAGTTCCGCTTCGCTGACGGCGGGTTGTGCGTGGTTGCCCTTCACGAGGGAAGTCCTTTCTCGCGGGCGATTGTCAGAGGTCTGTCAGTGCGCGGCGGAGAGCGCGAATGCCGTCCGCGCCCGCTCGCCTCGCCGCGTCGGCCGAGCCGCCGATCAGCTCGGCCACCTGCGGGTAGGGAAGGCCACCGAAGTAGTGGTAGGCCAATGCGAGCCGTTGCTTGTCCGGCAGCGTGGCGACCCTGTCCCACAGTTCGGCATCGGTTACCGGGTCGGCGGCGGCCGCGGCTCGTTCCGGCGGTTCGGCCACCGGAACGGCGCGGCGGGCACGAGCCCTCGTGACGTCGATCGCCTTCCTGTGGGCGATTGTCACGAGCCATGCCTGTACGTTCGTGTCCGGCGCGAGGTCCGGCCACGCCCTCAGCGCGGCGAGGAACGTCTCCGACCACGCGTCGTCGGCGTCGGGACCCCGCCCGAGCACCGCCCTGCACACCCGGAGCACGACGGCGCCGTGCTCGGTCACGATCCGTTCGAAGGGCTGCTCGGTTGCCACGGGTCGCCGATCCTCGTCGCTCGTGCTCGATGTGCGGATCAGAACAGCCTGCCCGCCTCGGCCGGGCCCGGCTGCTCCAGGTCGAGGAGCTTGCGTTTCCGGTCCAGGCCGCCCGCGTAGCCGGTGAGGCCGCCGTCCTTGCCGACGACCCGGTGACAGGCGATCACGATGCTCAGCGGATTCCTGCCGACGGCCCTGCCGACCAGCTGGGCCAGCGACCTGCCGCCGAGCCGCTCCGCGAGTTCGCCATAGGTCGTCGTCGTGCCGAAGGGAATGTCGCGAAGCAGTGACCACACCCGTTCCTGGAACGCGTCGCCATGCGTGGCGATCGGCACGGTGAACTCGGTGCGTTCTCCCGCGAGGTAGTCCGCGAGCTGGGTGGCGGTCTCGGTGAACAGGGGATCGGCTTCCGCCTCGACGAGCGGGCCGATGGCGTCCTCAGCGGGTGGATACCAATGCCGCTCGAAGTAGACGCCCGTCAGTACGTCACCGTCGGCGACCAGGGTCAGTTCGCCCAGGGCGCTGTCGATCCGCGTGTGCCGCACCGCCGTGCTTGTCGTCGTTGTCATGAGTGCCTCCTCGCCGGGTAGACGCGCCCGAGGCGAGGAATGTGAGGTCGTTCAGTCATGTCCGCCCAGGATTCCCAGCCGGTAGGCCGCGGCGACCGCGGAGGCCCTGTCGGGCACCTCCAGTTTGGCGTAGATGTGCAGCAGGTGGGTCTTCACGGTCGCCTCGCTGAGGTGGAGCCGCGACGCGGCCTCCCTGTTGGTGTTGCCCTGAGCCACGATTGCGAGCACTTCGCGTTCCCGCGCGCTGAGCGGGGTCGCCGCGAGCGAGCGCGTGGGGCGCACCCTGCGCAGCAGCAGGGCGGCGACCGACGAGGACAGCACGGTCTCGCCGCGCGCCGCCGCGCGCACGGCCCTGAACAACTCCTCCCTCGGCGCGTCCTTGAGCAGGTAACCGATGGCGCCCGCCTCGATGGCCGGCAACACGTCGGAATCCGTGTCATGCGTGGTCAGCACGAGTACCTTCGTGGCAGGCGCCGTTTCGAGCAGCAGCCGGATCAGCTCGGCGCCGCTGGGATCGGGCATGCGCAGATCGGTCAGCGCCACGTCGGGACCGGTTGCCGAGACCACGGCCAGCGCCTCATGGCCGCTCGCCGCCTCACCGGCGATCTCGAAGTCGGGTTGAGTACCGAGCATCGCGCGCAGCCCGTCGCGCACGACGGGGTGGTCGTCGATCACCACGAGGCGCAGCGGCGTCACGATTCGGCCCCGATCATGGGAAGGCTGACGCTGACCGCCGTTCCTCGCGCGGGAGTGGACTCGACCTCCACGGTGCCGGAGAGCCGCCGAACGCGCTCACGCAGGGCGTGCAGCCCGAACCCGCCCTCGCGCGGAGTGTCGAATCCCTTGCCGTCGTCGCGCACGTCCAGCACGATCAGATCCTCCATATAGGACAGTGTGAGGTCGACTCTCGACGCCTGCGCGTGTCTTCCCACGTTCGACAATGCCTCCTGCGCCGCGCGCAGCACCGTCACCTCGACCTCCGCGTGCGCGGGCCGCGGCGTTCCCGTTACGGTGAGCGAAGCGGCGACGCCGTGTTGTTCCCGCCACGCGGCGAGTGTCTTGTCCAGTGCCTCGCCGAGCCTCGCGTCCTCAAGCGGTCCCGGTCGCAGCGCGTCGATCGACCGGCGCACTTCGACGAGGCTCGTCCTGGCGAGTTCCCGCGCGAGGCCGATTCGTTCCCGCGCCGGGCCCTCCGCCGACAGTTCCTCGGCGACTTCGAGCTGCGTCACGACACCGGTGAGTCCCTGAGCGACGGTGTCGTGGATTTCGCGGGCCATGCGGGCGCGTTCCTCGGTCATCCCGGTTTCCCTCGCCTTGTCCAGCAGAAGCCGGTGGAGCTCGGTGTTTTCCGCCGCGATGGCGACGAGTCTCGCGTTGGTCTCCCTGCGCCGGACGGCCTCACGTTCCATTCCCCTGATCGCCCAGCCGATCAGCGCGGCGAGCGGCGTGGCGACCGCGAGGCTGAGCAGTAGTTGCCCCGGATCGGGGGCGGGCGAGGCCAGCCAGGGAAGGTTGGCGGCCACCACCCCCGCGTAGGCGAGCAGACCGGGCAGGGTGACGAACGCGAGCACATAGCAGGCCGGGATGAAGAGCTGGAAGGCGCCGCTCCTCGACACCAGCAGCGCGGTGAGGGCCAGCAGCCCGGCGAAGTACGTGATCATCAAGGTGGTCGCGCGTTCCCACCACTGAGGGTGCGCCACCACGAACCAGCCGTGCCAAGCGGCGAGGACGGCGACGATGCCCAGCGTGCCGAGCTGATGCTTCCAGCCCGGCGCGGTGCCGGTGAACGACGCGACGCAGGCGATGCCGAGCAGCGCGTAGGGAGCAAGCGCCCACGCCGTGTTCCAGCGGCGTTCCTGCTGGAGGCCGTGCTGCTGTTCCACCGAGGTCACGCCGTCAGTGTCGCAGGCGGCGGTAGGTCAGCCCGCGCAGCAGGTTCTCGGCGGGGCCGTTTCTTCCCGCCCTGCGCAGTACGTCGGCGAGCAACACGGAGACGAGCCACGTTCCCAGCGCGATGAGCGCGGTGGAGGCCGAGCCCAAGGTCTCGCCGAGGCCGAACGTGAATGGGAGCAGCAGCACCGCGAACACGACCGACTGGAACAGATAGCAGCTCAGCGAGCGCCTGCCGCAGGCGACGATCGCGGTGACGACCGGGCCGTGCTCGTTCTCGCGGCCCAGCTTGATCGCCAGCAATCCGGCCAGCGCCGCGTAGCCGATTCCCGCGGCGACCCCGGACACCGCGTGTGCGGCGGACGCGAACCAGTAGGCCCCGCCGAGGTGCCAGAAGCCGCCGACGGCAAGAGCCATGGGTGCTCCGCCCGCGACGGCGAGCAACAACCCGGTGATCGCCGTCCGCCGCAGGAGAACCCGGTGGTTCCGCGGTTCGTCGAGTACGCCTCGCCGTGCCGCCCACACGCCGATCAGTGCGGCACTGCCGACGCCGAGGATGCCGAGCGGGGTCATGAGCCATTCCAGCGGCCGCAGCGCGAGCGCCTCGACCGGATCGGTCACGGCGAACGACCAGAAGAAGCTCCGTTCCGCGCTCGCGGCGGGGGTCAGGTAGGCGGCGCCCTGCACGGCGGCGACGACCAGCAGCCACGCGGCCGCCGTGATGAGCAGCGCGCGGTCGGAGACCCGGAGCAGAGCGAGTACGGCGAAGCCCAGCAGCCCGTAGAGCCCGAGAACGTCGCCGGGAAACAGCAGCACCGCGTGCGCGAAGCCGAAGCCGATCAGCCAGCGGCTGCGTCGGCGCAGTGTTCGCCTGGCGTCCCGTTCGGGCACGCCGCTCGCCCGCTGGCGCCGCATGTTCTGCACGAGGCCGTATGCGAAGAGCGCGGCGAACATGGGGTACGCGCGACCATCGACGAGGGTCACGCCGACGACGCTGACGATCCGGTCGAGCAGACCCTCCTCGATGATGTGCTGCCGTGGTCCGTAAGGCCTGCCGTAGAGGAAGACCGCCGAGTTGGCGAGTGCGATGAGCGCGAGCAGCGCGCCCCGTGCGAGGTCGGGGGCGAGGACGCGCTCGCCGGATGTGGTGGGCCCGAGCCGGATGTCGCGCAAGGTCATGGTGTCCAGACTGGGTGCGAGCCGCGTGGCGGGGCGTCGAACCATCGGCGGGCCCGGGGCCTCCACCGCCGGGCCAGCCCCATCAACCGATCGACCGATGCGCCCGCGTCCCTTCCCGCCCGCGCCCCCGCGAGATCCGCACTCAGGTCGCCGAGTTCCGCGTTCAGGTCGCCGAGTTCTGCGTTCAGGTCGCCGAGTTCTGCACTCAGGTCGCCGAGTTCCGCGTTCAGGTCGCCGAGTTCTGCGTTCAGGTCGCCGAGATCCGCACTCAGGTCGCCGAGATCCGCGCTCAGGCAAGCGAGCCGACCCCGCGCCCGTCGCGAACGGGCAGGTCGCGATCACCCGGCGCCCGGCACGCCGTTCCACGGACTGAGACATGCGCCTTGCGTGCCCGGCCGCGACACGCTGTGTCCTCAAAGGATCGTTCGGTTACGGGGTCAGGCCGGGGTCGCTCAGCTGTCGATGCGGGAAGGACGCGGCTGCCCGGAAGCCGTGGTCGCGGGAGGTGGTTCGGCCCTCGGTGAGGTCGGTGGCGGGGCGACGTGCCGCCGACACCACCGAGGGCCGCGGCCGGTCCGGCCGGCCACAAGGTGGCAGGTCAACCGGCACACACGGGCACGGCTTGCCCGCGCACGGCGACCAGAATAGTAGACATAACGGTCAATTGACCAGAGCCGTTTTCGTGGGCCGCCGCGGGTCGAGGATGCCGGTCAGATATGTCCATTGTAGACGCTGTTTAGTTGGTCAATGTCAGCGCGAACGTTCCCCCCGCCAGTGCCAGGTAGACAATGGACGGCGCGATATTGTGGAAAACCCGCTCACGCAAGTGAATTCCGACCGCGCCGCAAAAGAACAGCACCAGACCCGCCGAGGCCGCCACATCGACAGCGGGCACGCCGAGAACGCCGAGCAGCAACCCGCAGGCTCCCGCGGCCTTGAGTGCCCCCAGCGCGGGGATGAAGGACGTGTTCACACCGAGTTCGGTCGCGTTCGCCACCACGAATCTCGCGGGGACGAAGTCGGTGAACGCGGCGGCCGCGTTGGCGACGATCGTGGCCAGCGCGCACACCAGGTAGGCCGTGTTCATCCGGTCTCGCCTCCGTTGCGTTGCCCGGCACGACGGTTCATGGCGCCTGCTCCTTCCGCTTCGAGGCCTGACACCTCTACGACGAGGGCGGCGCCGTGAAGGTGACCGCGACGCCGCTACCTCGGCTGAGCTTGTGGGCGTTTCAGCGGGAGCACACCCAATACCAGCCCCGCGAGTGCGGCGACGGCGCCCGCGAACGCGACGGTGGACCAGCCGCCGCCGACCCACAGCAGCGGTCCGAGCATCGACCCCGCCGCGATCCCGAGAAAGCGCAGAGTGAAGTAGACGGTGTTCAGGCGGTTGTGAGTGGCCGGGTCGAGGGTGAACAGCAGCGCCTGGCACGCCGCCTGGTTTCCCCACACCCCGATGTCCAGCACGATCACACCCACGACGAGCCACCACAGGTTGGTCTCGCCGGGGATCAGCACCAGCCAGCCGACGATGACCAGGCCGATCAGCGCGATCATCGCGCCGAACCGGCCCGCCCGATCGGCGAGCCGCCCCGCCCACGGGGATGCGATGGCGCTGGCCGCCGCCACCAGGCCGAACAAGCCGATCTGGGTCGAGCCGAACTCGTACTGCTCCGCCAGCAGGAACGTCAGCGTCGTCCAGAAGGCCCCGAAGGCGACACCGACCATGGTCGCCGAACTCACCACCCGCCAGACCAGCGGCTGGACGGCGAGCCGGGGTAGCGAGCCGAGCGCGGCGCGATACGTTCCCGTGCTCGTCGGCGGGACGGAGGGAAGCATACGCGCGAGGACCGCCATGAGGGTCAGCGTCAGCACACTGGAACACACGTAGACGCCTCGCCAGCCCACGAGGTCGGCCAGTGCGCCGGAGTAGGCCCGTGAGGCGAGGACTCCGACGAGCAGACCCGCCTGTACCGCGCCGATGACCCGGCCGCTGGAGCGGCCCTCCGCGAGCGCGACGGCAAGTGGGGTGACGAGCTGCGGAATCGCGGAGAGCAGGCCGACGACGAGACTCGCGGTGATCAGCCACCACACCGTCGGCGCAAGCGCGCAGCCGATGAGCGCGATCGCCGATGCGGTGCCGAGCCGCAGGATGAGTTTCCGCCGGTCGCGGGTGTCGCCGGTGGGGACGACGAGGAGGATCCCCGCCGCGTAGCCGAGCTGGGTCGCGGTCGGCAGCGCGCCGAGCACGCCGGGCGCGGCGTCGAGCGACTCGGAGATCGCGCCGAGCAGCGGCTGACTGAGGTACACGTTCGCGGCGGTGACAGCGCTCGTCGCGGCCAATGCGACGGTCAGTTTTCCCGCGGACCGGCCGGAGGCGACAGGGGTCGTTCTACTCACATGTGGCGAGGTTAGGGGGCTCGCCGGTGGCATACTTTCGTGGTCACGCCATCAACTGTCGAGAACGCGCCATGTACGGGAAGAGCGAACACCGCGACGACTACCAGAACGTGCCGAGGCCCGTTGCCGCCATGGCACGCGATCTGCCGGACGGGCACCACATTCCCGCCCACCGGC
This sequence comes from Saccharomonospora sp. NPDC006951, assembly GCA_040635515.1. Lineage (GTDB taxonomy): Bacteria > Actinomycetota > Actinomycetes > Mycobacteriales > Pseudonocardiaceae > Prauserella_A. The sequence goes on from JBEYHY010000003.1 coordinate 164,704, forward strand.
ACAGGCGAGCCCAGCTCATCTACGGGACGACGGGAGCCATCACCGTCACGACCGGTCACGGCGTCTGGGTCGTTCCGGCCACGCGAGGAGCCTGGGTTCCCCCGGGAACGAGTCATGCCATGACGTGTGCGGGCGCGGTGGCGTTGCGTACCGTCTACTTCGAACCGGAATCGGTCGCCTCGCTGCCGGGCGAACCCGCCGTCCTTTCGGTGTCGCCGCTGCTGAGGGAACTCATCGACGAGGCGACCCGGCTGCCGGTGGAATACGATCACGCGGGCAGGGACGGCAGGATCATGGAACTGCTGTTGCTCGAACTCGCGCCGAATCCGGTTCCCGCTCTGTACCTGCCGATGCCCGACGATCCCGGGCTCTCCTCCCTGTGCGCCGCGATCTTGCGCTCACCCGCCGATGCGTGGACGACCGGCGCCGCCGCGGCACTGTCGCACATGAGCCCGCGCAGTCTGCAACGCAAGTTCCCCTCGGCCACCGGCATGAGCCTCGCGCGGTGGGTTCAGCAGGCGAGACTCGTACACGCCGTCAAGCTGCTCGCTCGTGGCGCTCCGGTCACCACGGTCGCCGCGGCGTCGGGATACTCGACTCCGAGCGCGTTCACCGCCATGTTCCGCCGCACCCTCGGCACGACACCGAAGGACTACTTCGCCGACTGAACGGTGCCGTGGTGCCGTCACTGAATCGAGCTACGATCCGGGAGGATCCGGCGAGAGGGCGTGACGTGGTGAGTCAACAGGACTGGCTGGCGGAACAGTTCGACAGCCACCGTCCCGCACTGCGGGCCGTCGCCTACCGGATGCTCGGTTCGCTGACCGAGGCCGACGACGCGCTGCAAGAAGCGTGGTTGCGGGCCAGCGGTGCCGACACCAGCCGTGTTGAGCGGCCCGCGGCATGGCTGACAACTGTTGTGGGCAGGGTATGCCTCAACATTCTCCGCGCACGTCGCTCCCGCAAGGAGGAGTCGCTCGAAGCCCGGCTCCCCGACCCGGTCGTGAGCCGGGTGGACGACGACGAGGATCCCGAGCACAGAGCACTGCTCGCCGACGCGGTCGGGCTCGCCCTGCTGGTCGTCTTCGACACCCTGACCCCCGCCGAGCGACTCGCGTTCGTGCTGCACGACATGTTCGCCGTACCGTTCGACGACATCGGCCCCCTGATCGACCGCACCCCCGCCGCTACCCGGCAGCTCGCCAGCAGGGCCCGGCGCAGGGTGCGGGAGCAGGCTCCCGCTCCCGAACCCGACAGGGACAAGCAACGCCGCGTCGTCGACGCCTTCTTCGCGGCGGCGAAGGAAGGCGACCTCGAAGGGCTCGTCGCCGTGCTCGACCCCGACGTGGTGCTGCGCTCCGATGGTGGCACGGCGCGGGCACGGCACACGGTCGCCGTCAAGGGCGCCAGGACGGTCGCCGGGCAGGCGGCGACCTTCAGCGGGCTCGCCAGGTTCGTGCGCCCCGCACTCGTCAACGGCACGGCGGGTGCGGTCGTGATCGCCAAGGGGCGCCCGCTCGCCGTCATGGCGTTCACGGTCTCGGAAGGTGTGATCGCGACGCTTGAGATCATCGCCGACCCCGAGCGGCTGGTGGCCTTCGATCTCACGGGTTTCGACGACTGACGCGCTTCCGGTCTACATAGGACCGTCTGTTGCTCCCGGTGCGCACGCGTCCCGATGGGAAGCCTGTGCACCCCGTGGGTGGTCCGTGTTGCGGCTGTCTTCCGCCTTTTCGACGATCGATTGGCAGGCGGAGGCGGCTCGTTCGCGGAGGGGACCATGGCGTATTTCACGACCCGTGACGGTGTGGACATCTACTACAAGGACTGGGGGACCGGCAGCCCCGTCGTGTTCAGCCATGGCTGGCCGCTCAATGCCGATGCGTGGGACGATCAGCTCAAATGCGTCGCCGACAACGGATTCCGCGGTATCGCGCACGACCGGAGAGGACATGGCAGGTCGAGCCAGCCGTGGAACGGCTACGACTTCGACACCTTCGCCGACGACCTCAACGATCTGATCCTGCAACTCGACCTGCGGGACGTCACGCTTGTCGCCCACTCGATGGGTGGAGGCGAACTGAGCAGGTACGTCGGAAGGCACGGCACCGGCAGGATCGGCAAGGCGGTGCTGCTCTCCGCGATCCCGCCCTTGATGCTCAAGACCGAGGGCAACCCCGAGGGCGTTCCCGCCGAGGTGTTCGAGGACATCAAGAACGGGCTGCTACGGGAACGGTCGCAGTTCTGGAGGGACACCTCCGAGGGGTTCTTCGGCGCGAACCGGCCCGGCAACAACGTCACCCAGGGAAACAGGGACGCCTTCTGGTTCATGGCCATGCACGAAGGCCTCAAGGCGGGAGTGGCCTGCGTCGACGCCTTCGCCAGAACCGACTTCACCGAGGACCTGAAGAAGTTCGACATCCCGACCCTGATCGTGCACGGCGACGACGACCAGATCGTGCCGATCGACGCCACCGCCCGCAAAGCGGTCGCGCTGATACCCGAAGCCACGCTCAAGGTTTACGAGGGCGGCTCGCACGGGATCTCGCTGGTTCCCGGCGACAAGGAGCGATTCAACGAGGACCTGCTGGACTTCCTCAGCACGTGAGAACGCGACGGGTACGGACGCGAGGAGGTGTGCGGCATGGCGTGGCGGTTGCCGGATCCCGGTGCTTCCCGAGGCGATCCGATCAGGGTGGGCTCGCCGCTCGTGATCGCCGTGGTCAACACCGTCGCCGAACTTGTCGCAGGCCATCAGCGAATGCACCTGGCCAGGCTGGCCAAACGCGTTGCGGGCACCGAGAACGACGGCAGGGAACGGCAACGACTGTGGTTGCTGGCCGACTGGCGTTCCCGCCGTTACCCGTGCCGCTGGCTCGCGCATTCGCCGATGGCCGGCTGGGCAGGAATGCTGTGGGCGATGGGCCCGCTGCGCTCGGCCGCCGACGCGGGGGAGCTTGGCTACACGTTGCGGTGTCTCGACAGGACGATGGCCGACGATCCGGCTCCCGCACACTGGAGCGGTGTCCATCCCGAACTCATCGCGCACGTGATCAGAAGGGCGGCCGGTGTGGCCGAACGGGCATTGCACCCTGACGGTCACGTCCCCGAACTCGCCATGGCCGAACTGGTTTCCGGTGAGTTCGCCGAGATAGCCTGCCACGTTCCCGTTTCCAGCATGCGCGAGGACGCACTCGACCTGGTCGAGCAACTCATCTCGGGCCATGTACCCGAACCGGAGTTTCCCGTCGGCGACGCGGCGGAAGCCTGGCTGGGCCGAGGCTGGAGCTGACCGAAACGAAATGGACTCAGCGCACGCGCTGGCGTTGCGCGGCGCCCAGCTCCAGCCGCACGGCTGTCGGCAGGGTTCGCACTCCCAGCGCCTCGCGGGCCCTGGTGAGCACGCGGTCGTCCACGTCGGCCCACACCTGCCGCAGGTCGGTGCCCTCGCGCAGCCACAGGTGCAGCCGCAGCGCGGGGTTCTCCCTGTCGCCGACGACGTGGACACGGGCCCGGTTGACACCGTCGATCGTTTCGGCATCCGCTTCGATCGCGTGGGTGACGGCGCCGGACGTCACCGTCAGCGCGGTGCCCTCGCCCCGATCGAGTTCGATGTCGGGATGGCGCTCGGGGCGGAGTGAACGCACGAACCACCACAGTCCGAAGCCGAGCAGAACGACGCCTATGACGATCACGAGCACCCTCAGCAGGGCCGGCTGCTGCCTGCCGAGCCAGTCGAGGGCGATCGGGTCGAGCACGGGCCGCTGTGCGCGGTACGTGCCGAACCAGCCGAGCCCGAGCGCGCTGACCCCCGCGCCAAGCAGCAGCGCGAGCACACCGACGGTGAAGGTGAGCCCGCGTTCCGTGCGATAGGAGCGGGCTACGGCTTTGGCTGAGACGGACTTCGTCATCGGCGGTCCTTCGGTGAATCGACGACGACCGACAGTTTCGGCTGCCTCGTCAGCGGTAGATCGCCCAGCAGTGTCGCGACCGAGTCGAGGAGTTCAGGACGCAGCTCCCGCTCGGAGGTGAGTGCGCTGACCGCCCGGACCCTGACCTTGCGGGCGGAAGCCGTCACCGAGGCCGCGGTGACGTTGTCGTGTGCCCTGACGTGCTGGCCGACGACCCTCGCCAGCGAACGCGGCGACGTCGTCACGGTCACTTCGTCGGCGGGGTCGGCGAAAGCCACGTCGCGCCGTCGTGCCAGCGCGGCCGCCACGAGCAGCACGATGCCGGCGACGCCGATGAGAGCGGCGGTGATCCGCACCTGCGAGGAGTTCCAGCCCACGGTGGCCAGTGTTTCCCTCCACTCCGGCCACGGAAGGACGAGCGGCGCGTCCGCGGGCCGCCACCACTGCCAGCCGACTTCCAGCGCCAGCAGGGCACCCGCGCCCGCGACCGCGAGCCCCAGCAGGGCGGACAGGAGTCGGACGAGAACTCGCACAGCTTCTCCTGAAACGTTGTCAGCGCACCCGGGAGTGCGCCTCGGGGACCAGGGCGGACACGGTGACGTTCACCCCGCGAACCCGGTAGGAGGTCACTCGCCGAACTTCATCGGTCACCGCGGAACGGACCGCGTCGACCACCGAACGGACCTCGGCCGGATAGCGCAGTGCCAGATCGATCGCGAGATCGACGTCGCTGCCCCGGCCACTCACCTTCACGCTGGCGCCGCGGTGTCCCACACCGACACCTGCGATCCTGCGTTCCACCGGCGCGGTGCCCTCGACCTGATCGGCGACCCGTTCGGCGATCTTCCTGACCACCGAGGGCGCGATCTGCAGTGTGCCGCGTTCGGCGGGATCGATGTCCTGCCGGGACGGTCGTTCGTTCACTTGTCCCTGCCCCTGCCGAACATGTCGGAGAGATCGAGTTCGCCGTCAAGGACCCTGCCGACGACAAGGCCGATGACACCGACGGCGAGCGTGATGAGGAACGCCGTGAAGCTTTGCGTTGCCGCCAGACCAAGCACGAGACCCGCGAGTAGACCGGTCTGGGTTGCGTTCATCGTTGTGGCTCCTCGTGTGTGAGATCAGCGCACGCGGGGTGGTCGTCTTCTTTTCCGCCACCACCGCGCGACTCGTACTGCCGCACCGGTGATTCCCGACGGACGGGAAGTGAACACTACCGGCGCCTCGAATCGGTCCCGCTCGGACGGTGCCGAGGTGGTCTCCTCGCGAAACCTGGCGATACCCGCGATGAACTCGTCAGGATCGCCGCCGACGTCTGGATGGTTTTCCCTGACGTAGCGGCGGAACTCCGCGCGTCGCGCGCGAAGTTCCGCCACCTGATCCGGATCGGCTGTCACCGTCGCACTTCTCCTGCTCCACTGTCCGCAAAGGACTTGTCCGGGCCTAGCCCGGCCCGGCGGGCCGTACGTCGGTGATCGTGACGTCGACCGGCACATCGCCCGCGATACCGCGGACCAGCTCGCGCAATTGATCCGCCACGACGGGGAACGGTTCACCGAGCCGTAGTACCACTCCGATGCCGACGGGTTCACCTTCGCCGGTCACCCTGACACCCACGACCTTTCTGCGCGGCAGATAGGTCGCCAGCCCTCCGTGTTCCCCACCGTCGAGGCTCACCACGGAAGGGTGAGTGCCGAGTGCTTCGGCGATGGCGTCGGCGAGTTGAGCGAGTGCGTTCATGCGTTACTCCACGCGGGAGCTGTTCTCCTGGTAATCATCGTCCTCGGGAAGATGGATGTCGTTGACGGCGATGTTCACCTCGATGACATCCAGCCCGGTGATCTGCTCGACGGTGGAAATCACGTTGCGGCGGACAGCCTTGGCGACGTCCACGATACGAGCGCCGTATTCGACGACGATGTCGAGGTCGACAGCGGCCTGCTTCTCGCCGACCTCGACCGACACCCCGGACGTGGTCACGGTGCCCGAACCGGGGATACGTTCCCTGATCGCGCCGAAGGCCCTGGACACCCCGCCCCCGAGCGCGTGCACGCCGGACACCTCGCGGGCCGAGATGCCGGCGACCTTCTGCACCACCGCCGACGAGATCGTGGTCTTGCCGACGCTGCCTTCCTCGTTCAGCGCGGCGGCCGCCTCGCTTCTCGGTGCCGGAGTGTTGTCGGGTTTGGTCGTGCTGTTCTGTGCCATGAAGCCGCTCCTTCTCGTGTTGTCGGTGGCCGCCCTGCCGCGTTCAGCGGGTCAGGCGACGCGGCTGGTCGTCTCCTGCTCGCTTTCGTCGGCGAGGTGGATGTCCTCGACGGCGATGTTGACCTCGACGACCTCAAGTCCGGTCATCTGCTCGATGGCGGTGATGATGTTGGCCCGCACGGTGCGGGCCAGCGCGGGAATGGGTGTCCCGTACTCGACGACCACCCTGAGATCGACCGCGGCCTGCTTGTCGCCGACCTCGACCGACACGCCCTGCGCGGCGCTGGAACCGCCGCCGGGAACCCGCTCCCGCAACGCGCCGAAGGCACGCGCGGCCCCGCTGCCGAGTGCGTGCACTCCCGGCACCTCACGAGCGGCGAGCCCGGCGATCTGACGAACCACGGTACTGGCGATCGTGGTGGTTCCCTGACTCGTCAACAGCACGCTGGTGCCCGGTTCGTGGGCTTCTCCTGCCGTGCGGTCCGCGCCGGCCTTCGCGGGTGTGCTGCTGGTCATCGTGCTGGCTCTCCTCATCCGCAGTTGCTGTAGTTGTGGTTTTCGCTCGTGTTCTTCCGCTGCCGCGGCACCTCGCCACGGCCGGTCCCGTTGTTCTTTTGTGCCGGCCACCGCGATGGTGCCAGTGGAACCGCGCCTACCCGCGACACTAGTGGTGCCAGGCCCGCATTCCGCTGAAGCGCGGCCGCGTGCTCGCTTACCTCCAGCATGCCGGGTTTCGCGGTGGCCGATTCGATCATGCTCCCGTGTTGCCGCTTCCCGCCACGAACCGGCCTCACCGGCCACCATCGGCATCGGCATCACAACGCCATCCGCATGATCGGATCACTCGTCGGCTGGGGCGAGCCGCCGGCTGGCTCCGCCGTCAGCCCGAGCGCCGTGGTGTCCTCCGGCAGATTCCCGACGACGGGTTGCACCGCACCGGTGGTCGCCTCGGCGAGGACGCCGAGCGAGTGCGCGCCGGAAGGTCCCATCGCCCACAACTGGTACACGCGGTCCTCCGGCACCGAAGGCAGTCGTTCACCGAGGAAGACCGCCTTGCCGAGTTTCGCGGACACGACGACCGTCGCCGCCGTCCCCTCTCCTGCGCTGTGCAGAACCCGGACGTCGTCCGCGTGCAGTACCGCGGCCATGTCGGCACCCCGGGCCCCGGCCTGTTCGATGCGCTGTTCCGCCTGCCGGAGTTCGTTGTGCTGGTTCAGTGCCATGCCACCGAAGACCCCGGCGAGCGCGATGCCCGCGACGGCGGCGGCGACGGCCGCCTTCGTCGCCCATCCTCGCCACCGTGAGGAGGGCCGGCCGGGCCCCCGCCGCGGCTCCTCGGAAGGTGGTTCCTGTCGGGTGTGCGCGACGTCGTACAGCACCCGTTCGCGCAGTTGCCCGGGTGGCTCGGCGGACATCGCGGCGCCGAGCCTCGCCGCGGTCGCGCGCAGTTCCTCGACCTCTTGCGCGCATTCCTCGCAGTGCGCGAGATGGTGCTCGAACTCGGCACGTTCCCGCCCGGTGAGCGCGTTCACGGCGTAGGCACCCGTGAGGGTGGGGAAGTCGTGGTTCATGAGCCCACCCGCAAGCAGTCGCGAAGCCGGATCAGGCCATCCCTCAGCCGGGTCTTGACCGTGGAAGGCGGGGAGTCGAGCAGCGAAGCGGCCTCACGGTAGGTGTAGCCGCGGTAGTAGGTCAGCAGTACCGACTCGCGTTGCAGGTCCGTCAGCGTCTTGAGGCAGCGCCGTACCTGCCGCTGCTCGAACCTCGCCAGCACCGATTCGCTGACCTCGTCGAACGAGCGTTCCGCCGAGCGGGAACCCGCTTTGGTCTCCCGCTCGGTCGCCGACTGCTCGGATCTGACTCTGTCGACGGCGCGCCGGTGCGCCAGCGTCATCACCCAGGTCATCGCACTTCCCTTGTCCGGCCGGTAATGCGTTGCCGTTCGCCACACCTGAACCAGGATCTCCTGGGTGACCTCCTCCGACTGGGCCGCGTTGCGCACGATTCGCTGCACCAGCCCGAACACCGGCCTCGCGATGATGTCGTATAGCTGCTCGAACGCGCGCTCGTCGCCCCTGCCGACCTCGACGAGCAGAGCCTGAGGGTCGGGAGATGCCGGACCTTGCGCCGTACCGGCGACGGGAGCCTCATCGGCCACCAGTGATCATCTCCTCGGTGCGGGACGCGTCGGCCACCGCCGGTGCATTGTTCATCGGGTCGCCGGTTTGTGCAGGCCGAACTGCCAGACGTCGAGGTAGCCGGACCGGAATCCGGCCTCGCTGTAGGCGAGGTAGAACTCCCACATCCGCCGGGGGAGTTCGCCGTCGGTGCCAGGCAGCCCGTTCCCGGCCCAATACTCCGGCCAGTTGGTGTTCAGCCGCTGCCGCCACTGGCGCAGTGTCTCGGCATATCCCGAACCGAAGGCGCGCCGCTCGACGAGCGTCATTCCGGTGTTGGCCGCGACATTGCGTTCGATCACTTTCACCGAAGGGAGTTGCCCGCCAGGGAACACGTACTTGTGGATCCACGTCTGGGACTCGCGGGTCGGCAGCAGGCGATCGTGCGGCATCGTGATCGCCTGCACCGCGGCCCTGCCGCCTGGCAGGAGCAATCGGTCGAGTTGCCGGAAGAACACCGGCCAGTACTGAGCGCCGACGGCTTCGATCATCTCGACGCTCACCACGGCGTCATAGCGGCCGTGCTCGTCGCGGTAGTCCCTCAGCCGGACATCGACCCGGTCGGCGAGGCCGTCACCGGCGACCCGTTGCCCGGCCAGCTTTCGCTGCTCGGCCGACAGCGTGAGCGTGGTGACGTGTGCGCCTCTGCCCGCGGCCATGGCCGCCAGCGAGCCCCAGCCGGTTCCGATCTCCAGCAATCTGGTGCCCTGTCGAACCCCGGCGAGGTCGAGTATCGCCGCGAGCTTGCGGTTCTGGGCCTCGGCGAGATCGCCACCGTGCCGGAGCGGCGCTCCCGAATAGGTCATGGCCGGGTCGAGGAAGGAGGCGAAGAAGGCGTTGGAGAAGTCGTAGTGACGCCGGATGTTCTCGCGTGCTCCCCGCTCGGTGTTGCGTTCGCCCTCCGGCTTCTTCGCGTCGACGAATCCCCGGAACGCCTGCAGCGGCCGGGGAACGAGGTCGGCCATCCTCGCCGCGAACGGGGTGAGCAGTTCGGCCGGCTCGGGGCTGGTCCAGTCACCCGCGAGATATGCCTCGCCGAACCCGATCTTGCCGTCGTGACCCAGCCGGTGGAAGAAGGCGGCCGGTCGGTGAACACGCATCAACGGCGAGCCCGCTTCACCCTTGCCGAACCGTTCGCCACCGGCCAGCGCGATTCGTACCGGCAACGAGCGAACGGCATACCGGAAGGCACGCTCGGCGATCGCCGCCCTCACCGGCGCGTGCGGGGGAGGGCCGAGCTGTTCCCATGGTGGGCGGTGAGCCGGCCCTCGGGGCGGAGTGGCCGGTCGGACCTGGGCGTCGATGATGCTCATTCATTCTCCTCGGCTGTGTTCTTCGTGCGGGCGAAGGAAGGAGCACCGCGTGCCCACAGCGACACGCCGTGCGCGCGGATCAGCGCGGAAACCCGCTGCGGGACCAGCGGATGTCGCAGCAGCGCCGTGCCGACGTTCCGGATGCTCGCTCGCCGGCGCACGCCCTCAAGCGCCGCCGTGAGCAGCGGCCCTTTCCCGGAGTGCAGCTCCACCCGCAGGTCGAGCCGTTCGCCGGGAACGGGGAGCCACATCCGGTAGGTGCCGTCGTGAGGCAGGAAGGGTGACACGTAGAACCGTTTGCTCGTCTCGGCGAAGCCGCTCTCTTCCGGGAACAGCAGGTAGCGATGTGCTTCGCCGTAGGTGTTGTGCACCTCGGCCACGACGCAGCGCCGACGTCCGTCCTCACCGAAACACCAGTAGACGGTGAGCGGATTGAACACGTGGCCGAGCACCCTCGCGTGCGCGAGCATGAGCACTCTGCCTTCGCCGATCCGGACGCCGTTCTCGTAGAGCCACGTGCTGAGCCCGCGCCGGATCGCCGCGCCCCGGCGGCCGAGGTGATCGCGCGCGTCGAAGCGGGCGAACGGCCGTAGCCACCATGGCAGCCGGGGAAGGTCGTCGATGTCCACCAGCCACAGGTAGAGCCGGTGCCGGAACCGGCCCCCGACGTCGGTGTGCCTGGTGTGGCCCACCGTGGCTTCGTACAACGCCGGTACCGCGGTCACCAGCGTGCCCCGAACGATTCCGCGGCGCGGACGCCAGACGCGCAGCCGTCCTCGTGGAAGCCCCAGCCGTGATAGGCACCGGCGAACGCGGTTCTGCCCGTGTTCAGGGCGGGAAGTTTCCTCGCGGCCGCCACCGAATCCGGTGTGAACACCGGATGCCGGTACGCCGTCCTTGCGAGCACGGTCCGTTCGTCGAATCCGGCCGCACCGAGAGACACCACGTAGTCGGCCGGCTCCGCAAGCCGCAGCAGGCGGTTCATGTCGTAGCTGATCACCATCCGGTCCGTGTTGGCCGAGCACCCCGGCTTCGCGTAGTTCCACGAGGCTCGCGCACCCCGCGCCGCGGGCAACACACCGGCGTCGGTGTGCAGTACGGCTTCGTTGCCGGAGTAGGTGAAAGCGCCCAATACGCTCCTCTCCGCGGGAGTCGGCGTTTCCAGCAGTCGCAGCGCGTCGTCGGCGTGAGTCGCGAGTACCACCTTGTCCACCGGGCACACCTCGTCGGCCACCGTTTTGACCTCGACGCCGTCGTGCCCGCGCGACACCGTTGCCACCGGGGTATCGGTCCTCACGAATGGCAGATTCTTCGCGAGCAGATCCACGTAGCGGCGCGAACCGCCGACGACGCTGCGCCACTGAGGCGAGCCGCCCACGCTCAGCATTCCGTGGTTGCGAAGGAACTCGAACAGATAGCGAGCCGGGTAGTGCCCGCTGATCCGAGGTCCCGCCGACCACACGGCGCTCACCAGCGGTAGGGCGAAATGTTCCGTGAAGTAATGCGAGTAGCCGCCCCTGGCGAGGAACTCGCCGACCGTCATGCCGGGTGCGCGGGGATCGTCGAGCAACCGGTTGGCCGCCCGGTGGAAGGTCCGCACCTGTGCGAGCAGCCGCAAGTAAGCCGGTCTCGCGAGATTGCCCGGTTGTGCGAACAGGCCGCCCAGCCGCTTCGCGCCCGCGTATTCGAGACCGCAGCCCGCGCAGCTGACGCTCATCGACATCTCCGTGGCCTGAGTCGGCACTCCGAGTTCGGAGAAGAGCCGGGTGAGCTGGGGGTAGGTGCGATCGTTGTGCACGATGAAGCCGCTGTCCACACCGACGACGGAGCCGTCACCGGTCACAACCTCGTGGGTGTTCGCATGCCCGCCGAGCCGGTTGCCGGCCTCGAACAGCAACACCCTGTGGTTCCCGCGAAGCAGGTAGGCCGCGGTCAGCCCGGACACGCCGGCGCCGATCACGGCGACGGTGGGCCGCGTGTGTTCGTCCGACTGCATAACCGGTATTCGGAGCGGATCGGATGCCGGACTGCCCACACGACTGTGACAGAGGGCACATCTGATGGGTTTGCCAGACCTTCGGTGCCGTGGCTCCGAAGACCGGACATGGGTCAGTCATCCAGCTCCGAGGAGCGTCGATGAGTGTCTCCGACGTGCTCGACGCGGCCGTGCTCGCGCTCGGGGCGGCGGGCGCCGTCGTCGTGGTGGCCTTCGCCGTGGCGCTGGCACGGCGGCGCTACGACACGATCGACAGCTTCTGGGGCGCGGGGTTCGCCGTCATCGCGGTGACGGGTTTCCTGGCCGGACCGCGAGGGCCGGGAAGTTCACTCGTCGTGACCGTACTGACTGTCTGCTGGGGGGTGCGGCTTGCCTGGCACATCCATCGGCGGAATGCGGCGGGCGGGGAAGATCGCAGGTACACGGAAATGCTCGGCAGGGCCAAGCGGTACCCGCGACTGCGCATGTTCTGCAAGGTGTACCTGACGCAGGGTGCTGTCATGTGGTTCGTGGCGCTCCCCGTCGTGATGGCGCAGCGGCAGGCGGACGAACTCGGAGTGCTGACCTTCGCCGGTATCGTGGTGTGGGCCTTCGGTTTCGTCTTCGAGGTCATCGGTGACGAGCAGCTTCGCCGGTTCAAGGCCGACCCCGCGAACGAAGGGATGGTGTTGCGCCACGGCCTGTGGCGCTACACCCGGCATCCCAACTATTTCGGCGACGCGTGCGTCTGGTGGGGGCTCTATCTCATCGCCGCGGAGCATCTTCCCGGAGCCGTGACGGTGCTTTCCCCGGTGCTGATGACCTGGCTGCTCGCCAGAGGAAGCGGAAAGCCGTTGCTGGAGCGGCACCTTGCGGCCAGTAAGGGCGGCTACGCCGACTACGTACGCCGGACCAGCGGCTTTCTGCCCCTACCACCGAAGACCTAGCGCTTCTCCGCGGAAACGGCTCGCTCGATCTGGGTCAGCGGAAGCCGGCGGTGGGCTGGTTCGAGGTAGCGGTCGTTGAACTCGGTCGCGCCGAGATCCTCCGTTTTGTGCCAGCCGTACTCGGTGAGGAAATCGGTAACCGTGTCGGGTGACATCCCGAACCGCCACAGGTGGCTTTTGGTGACGAACTGGCGGTGGGCTTCGCGGGCGTCATACAAGTTCTGTCCGCTGAGGAAATCGCTGCGGACATACGTGAAGCCCAGCTTGCTTCCGGTGGGAGCGGTGCCGAGGAAGTCGAAAGTGCGGCGCACGTCACGTTCGGTCAGGTACTGCGTCACCGCTTCCCACAGGAAGTACGTCGGCCGGTCGGCCCGGTAACCGTAGTCTCCGAGCACCTCGGCCAGGTTCTGCCTTTCGAAGTCGACCGGCACCAGCGTCGTCGTCTTCGGCACACTGCAGAACAACGCATGCAGGCGCTGGTACTTCTCCGTGATGTTGCAGGGCAGGTCGACCTCGAAAACCGGGATGTCGGCAAGTGCGGGCAACCGGTAGGCGCGGTCGTCGAGCCCCGCACCGAGGATGATGACCGTCTCGCAGCCCGAGGCCACGGCCTCGGTCACCGCGTCGTCGAAGTACCTCTTGCGGCACAACATGCTGGCCCACAGGCCAGGGAACCTGTGCTCTGTCGCGCTTCTGATGACCTCCCGCAGTTTCGGCCACCTCGCGACGGCGGCCATCACTCTGGCCGTCGGCGGGAGGAAATGGTGCGCGAGCTCGTCTTGGACCAGCGGATGCTGCTCGTACTGGTCCATCGCGACGATGCTCATGGGCTCTACTGCGGTTTTGGCAGGTCCTGTTGCCATGGTCGAGGTTCGCTTTCCTGAGCGGGGTGAGTCTTAGCAGGCGAAACCGGCACAGTTCAGGGTGACATCCCGAACGGCGAAAAGAGAGATGGATGCCCTGAGGTGACCAATCCGGCTCAATGGCGGGTGACGGAAGGCCGTGGAGGCCGAAACGGCAGCGGTGCGCATGTGCGTGGATCCCCGGTCGTTGTGGTGGGCAGGGAGCACACTAACGCCGCGTTCGCATCGTCGCGCACCGGGCCGTCGAAATGCCCGTTTTCGCACGTGATGCGGCGGCCAGCCAACCGCATTGTGGCGAGCGAGACGGATTGGCCAAATCCACTGTGGATGCCGTCCGGGCGCCTCTAGACTGGCCACGCTCGGCGCGTCGGTCGACGCTGACAGTGACGGAGTGTGCGTGTGAAGTTCGAGCCGCCTTTCCCCGACTCGTTGCCCGATACCGACACGCTCGGCATCATCGGTGCGGCCAACACCTACGCCATCAGGCTGAGAACCTTCTACAACTCGCGGGCGGTCTGGCATCGACGCTTCTACCGGTTCAGCGGGATTCTCGTCATCGCCGCTGGTGCGGGGCTCCCCGTGGTCGCCAACCTCGACTACGGGGCCAAGGAACTCGTCGTGTCACTCATGGGAACGCTGGTGGCGCTGCTGACCGCGTTGCACGCGTTCTACCGCTGGGACCAGTCGTGGATGCTGTTGCGGCATACCGAGATGCGGCTGACCTCGGCCTACTGGGCATGGCGGGCGGCGTTACCCGCGGCCGACGGTGCCCCTGACCCCGCTACGGTCGCACTGACCAGGGATTTCCTGCTCGCGCTCTCGCAGATCAGGGATCAGGAGGCGGTCTCGTTCTTCGAGAAACTCAGTTTCCCCACGGCCACGGCCAATCACGTCGACGTCCGATAGCGCTCGGGGAGGTAACCGGAGAACAGGAAATTGTCGGCTAGCTTTCGCGCCAGCAATTCCTCCTCCGGTGAATGAGCGGTGTAGGCGATGACCGGAATGCCGCGATTGCGCCAGAACGACACCGGTCTGCTCGGCAGCGCCGCGAGTTCGTAGTTGATGAAGTCCGGCCTGGTTATCGCGTTGCTCAGCATCATGCGCCCAAGGGCGCCGACGAACTTGCCCGCCGACTGGAGACTTCCCGACGCTTGCCCGACGGGCACCTGCGGGGTGAGGCCGCGTAGCCGCCGCACGGCGATGGGGTCGAAGGACTGCACCGCCGCGTCACCCCGATAACCGCGTAACCGGTCGGCAACGGCATGCTCCAGCTTCGCATTGCCTGCCTTCCAGCGTCGCAGGTCGAGCAGGAGTGGCACGGCGCCATCCACCAGTGACAACACGTCGTCGAGCGTGGGTACTGGCAGACCGGCCGAACCGATCCGCAGCGTCCGCACGGCGGCGAGGTCGAGTTCGGCGACCGGTTCACCGCGCGTTCCCGCCACCCGGGCAAAGTCCCGGTCGTGTACGACGATCGGTTCATCGTCGCTGGTGAGCTGCACATCGAACTCGAAAGGCGCTCCCAGTTCGACCGCTCGCCGGAAGGCGGGCAGCGAGTTCTCGGGGCGCTCATCGTCGTTGTAGCAACCACGATGAGCGATCGGAGCGCTCGTCAGCCAGCAGGGAAGTGGCACGTGTCCTCCCTGGCTCGCCGTGACCGCCCCGGCCTTCGGGACCGAGGTGACGGCAACCCTACCGTTGCCGGTCCCGGTGCGGGCAAGACGATCTCGAAATCCACAGTGGACATGAGATCTCCGGCCTCCGGCAGCGGGGCCGCCCCTGCCGTGCCGTGGCGATTGTCACGCTCTGGCCAGCCGGAACCGTCGCCACTGCTTTTTCCGTGGCCAACATGCTCAGGCTGCTGTTCGCAGTGTCCGATCAGGACAGACGGCTCGCAGCCGCTGACTTGCGAGCGAGCCCTGGGAGAGTCAGCTCTCGTCCTCGCCTCGCGCTTCCGGGAATGCGTTCCCCTGGATCTCGTCCGTCGAAGCGCTGGTCGACATCTGGCGCTTGCGGTCGGGTGGTACCCGGGGACCGGTGTGCAGTAGCGGGTCCCATCCTCTCTGGGCCGGAATCCTGCTGATCGGGGCGCGCGTGAACTGCCAGCCGGCCCCCAGGCGCCGACGCAACTGCTTCGGCAACGCGGTCAATCTGCTCCTGTCCATTTCAACCTCCTGCTCGGCCGTGTCGTCACGGCTAACTGAACGGGGGTTGACCAGTCACGACGGGGTCAAACTCAGGAAAGGCCACCCATCGCGAGCCGCTACCGTGCGGGCCCGGCTGAAAGCACATGGTAGTCAGGACGCGACTGTGGTGGCCGGATGTCGCTTTCCGGCCACCACAGTCAATACGGCACCCCCCAAAGCAGGGCTGCGCCGCCTCAAGCCGCGATCAGCACAGCAGGAGGCTCAGGTAGCTGATGATGGTGTGGTACGCCGGATCGGTCGTGGTCTCGTCGGCGTCCATGCCCTGCAGCTCAAGTACCGATTCCATGGTGCGTTCCCTTCTGTGTTTACCTCCACCCGCTCGAAATGAGCCGGGCGGCTCACTGGGGCGATGACGCGATCACGCTGTCGTCGCCGACCGTGGGGACTGGAGCGAGGAACGGGAGAACCCCGCCGTGATCATCGAGTGCAGCGGATATCGAGAGCAAAACCCCGGCACTACCGGTTGCGACATCCATGGACAGCCGGAGCAGCTTGCTTCCAGGGAAGGCGATGCCGTCGCTACCGTCCCCCGCCGCGAATGGAACGGCGTGCCAGGCCAGTCTGGCAAGGTGCAACGCGATGGCCTCGTCGGCTGAGGGGTCGTGCCCGTGTCGGCCGGCGGCGGCGAGCGTGGCCAGCAAGCCGCCCCGGCCGGCCAGCAGGCCGACCTGCAACGCGGCCTCGGCACGGCAGGCCCGCAACAGCAGGGGAAGCTGCCGATTGCTGGCCCCTTCGCCAGGCGTGTGCCTGGCCAGTTCCATCGCCACCATGGCGATTCCCGCGCTACCGGTGCCGAGGAACGGGAGCGTCCGCTTCGCGCCGTCCCTGACCTGCATCGAGCCGTCGCGCGCCGGAACGCACTCCGCGAGGTCGTGGCTCAGTGCCCTTTCGGCGTGAACAAGCCACTCGCTGTCGCCGGTGGCCTCGAAGAGCCTGATGAACAGCAGGGCGGGGCCCGACCAGCCGTCGGCCAGCCCTGCCTTCGCTTTCCGCCCCGGTGGCGCAGTGCTCCTCAACTCGGCCACCAGTCGTTCGCCGAGCTCGCCCGACTCCTGCCCACCGTCGCCGAGGTACAGCAGAGTCAGGCCGATACCCGCAAGCCCGTTGGCCAGCCCATGGTCGCGGGTTTCGATGATGGACCGTCGTGCGTCCGCCAGCAGAGCCTTCGCCGTGTCGCGGTCGCCGAAACCATGAAGCACGTATGCGATTCCGGCGGTGCCATCCAGGAACCCGGGACCGTTCTGGCGGCTTCCCTCGATCGCTTCCCGCAACCAGCGCTCGTGTTCCGGGTACCGGCCAAGTCCAGCATCGGCCAGCGCGTACAGGACCCCCGCGGCGCCGTGGCCGAAACCGAGGCCGCCGAGTCGGAACTGCTCGATGTCGCCAGGGAAGAGCCGGTCGGTCCGTTCCGGTGTCGCGCTCGTCAGGATTGCCTGTGCGATCGATTTTCTTACGAGATCCCAATCCGGTTCGGGATCGGAGAGCGCGGTGACCGGCGTGGTCCGGTGACCGATCGTGCCCTTGCCGGTGGTTCCGCCGTCACGATCGCCGCCGTCACCACGGCGCAGTGTTGCCAGGATCGAATCGCCGTAGCCAGCGGGCAAAGGGAACCGGCCTTCGATGAACCCGACCCACTCCGGCAGTTTCGCTGGTGCGAGTTCGAATAGTGCTGACAGCGGAAGGAAGAGCCACAGGCGCAGCGCCGCGAGTGCGTACTCGTCCACTTCGAAACCCGTACGGTCGGCTGGGGCGCGGAATCCCGGCGCTCCCAGTTTTGGCCGGTGTCCCGTAGCGGGAGAACTGGCGAGTTCGAAATCGATCAGGCTCACCGAGTCGTCGTCCGCGACGAGTACGTTGGCCGGGTGAAGATCGTTGAAAACGACGCCACGGCGGTGGATCTCGTTCACGGTCTCGCTGATTTTGTCCGCGATGCCAAGCGCCCGCTTCGTGTATGCGGCGAGGTCGCCATCGGTGACACGGTGGTTGGTCAGTGGGTAGTTGGCGCCGAGCCACGAATGCAGCGGTACACCCGGACGGTGTTCCATGGCGAGGAAGAGGTGCTCCCACACGGGCACCAACTCGTACACCGCCGGTACTCCCGGAACGTCGGCGAGAGCGGCCAGGGTCGTGTGCTCTCTGCGTAGCCTGGTGACCGCGTCGACCTTGTCGCCGTCAAGACCCGCATGCGGGCGTGCTTCTTTCAGGACAACCCGGTTTCCGTCACGGGCATGGTCGGCGAGGTAAACCCCGCCGCCGTTGGAAAAGTGCAGTGGCCGATCGACTCGATAAGCGAAGTCGCCGTTGCTCTGAGTGCGTCGTGCGGCCAGATGCGGGGCCAGGAACTCAGGGGGCTCGATCCAGTCGGGCAATGCGAACACCGGACCGCGGCGATCAGGAACCAGCGTACCGTCATCACGCGCGATCGCGAGTACTCGTGCACCGCCGCTGTCGAGCCAGCGTTCGGTGAATCCCCCATACCGAACGTACAGCGGTCCAACTCCGTATCTGAGGTCGCTCAGGATGTATGGCCCTGCTTGGCCGCCGAGCCGGTGGTCCAGTTCGGTCACCACTGTCTCGAACTCGCGGTCGTCGTGCGGATAGATCGTGATCAGTTTCCCGCTCGCCTCGCGAGGAGCGTACTTCGAATTCCTGGCCAGTAGCACGGCCATGTCCGTCAGGTGCTTGAAGGTGACGGCACGGTCGATCAGATATTCGTGAACCGTGCCGAGTACTTGCTCGGCGTTGTCCAGCGTAGCGGAAACGTGAATCTTCCAACCCTGGTAAGGCAAGGACGCTCCGAGCGGATGCAGAATCCGCCATGATCCGTGCTGCCGTTCGGTCCAGCCGTCTTCTGGCAGCGGGGCGAACCGAGCGAAGTGTTCGGTAGCCGACCCACGCTGCTCGTCGAAGAACAGTGGGTCCGCCAAACAGAACTCCTCGTAGCGACGCTCCACCGCCCCGCCTCCTTGGACTGTGCTGCACGGACTCTGCTCGATGTCGTCGGCTGTGGGCACCGTGGTGACCAAGACCGTATGCAGACATTGCCAGACCGGGAGTCCGGCAAACGGGAACTCCGCCATGGCACCTCAACCGGTGACATTTCGCCCACCGAGTCCGATCGCGCTGAGTTTGGTGAGGTGATTGAGTTGTGTTGTGGCCGGTGGTTTCCCAGTTACTGACGCTCAGCGACGGAGGATCGAACGAGTGATGACATTGCCGTCGGTGATCACTTGGCGCCGGGAAGACGCGACCGAACTAATCAGTCCACAATGTACTTAATTTTCTCTGGCGCAGATCGCTTACCCGTGTGGAAGTCGGGGATTCACCGGTGCACCAGACGCTCTGGCTCGCCTGGCCGCCAGATGGTGATGTCGAGACTGCCGTCGCCGGTCACCAGGCTCGACGCTCCGGTGAGATCCGCGGCGTACAGATGCTCGAACTCTCGGCCACGTAGGTCGAAACCGGTCTCCTCGAACAACGCCTCCGCGAACCGTACATGTACGTCTTTGTCCTGTACGTCGCGCACAAGACCCCACAGTTTCGCGTCGCCTTCGTTCGGCTCGCTCTCGACCGTGGCCGTGTGCAAGCAGAAGCGTGGATCGCGACCGAGGTCGTAGAACTTGGTGGTGCCGGGCATACCGACCAGCCACAAGTCATCCTCGAAGAAGCGCGGCTCGATGGGACTGATGCGGGGAAACCCGTCCGCTCGCAGGGTCGCCAACATGCACAGGTTCTTTGTCGCGGTGTGGCGGCGCGTGAATACCTCGGCGATCACCGGTGCCGCCGCGCTGAACTCTTTCCACGTGGTCATCAGCCAAAGGTACGGCAGATCGCCGACATCAGACCCTGATGAGCGAGCGCCCAGAGGAATCACGTCATCCAAAGCTCAGTTGCCTCGGCCGAATCCGCCATCGCCATCGAAGGGGTTTTGCTGTTGCGGTGCGATGGTCGTCTGCTGGGAGTCTTTCGCGCTGTCGAGAGTCACATTGATCGTCTCGGTGGAACCATCGGCGTGCTTGACCACAACGGGGACCTCTTCGCCCGGGGTGTGTTTGAGTACCTGTGCCATCAAATCGGCGTACGAGCTGATCAACGTGTCGCCGAGTTTCGTGATCACGTCTCCTTGCCGGATTCCCGCTTTCTCGGCCGCACTACCGGATTGAACAGAGGCGAGTTGTGCACCTTCGGTCGTCGAATCGCCCTGGGGATTCACGCTCCCGCTGACGCCGAGCACGGGTTTGGTTGCCTCGCCGTTCCGCATCAGTTCGTTGGCGATCCGTTTCGCGGTGTCGATCGGGATCGAGAAGCCCAAGCCGTATGCCTGGAGACCGCCGTTACCACCCTGACCGGGTTCGACAGCCGAGTTCACGCCGACGACCTGCCCGTCCAAATTCACGAGTGGCCCGCCCGAGTTGCCGGGATTGATGGGCGCATCGGTCTGCAAGCCGTTGTATACGACCAGTTCGCCGTTGTCGTCTCCCGCTGTCACGGTACGACTGAGCGCACTGACGATTCCTGAGGTAACCGTGTTCGACAGTTCCTCGGGACTACCGATGGCCGCGACCTGCTGACCGACTTTCAGGCTGCTGGACTCGCCGAGCGTTGCGGCGGTCAAACCGCCGGCGCCGTCAAGTTTGATGACGGCGAGGTCGTACGAAGGCGCTGTTCCGGTGACGGAAGCGGAGTATTTCTTTCCATCCGGTGTTGTCACCTGGACCTTGCCGTTGTCCGAGGCACCGGCCACCACGTGGTTGTTGGTGAGTACATAGCCATCCTCGGAGAGAACGATACCCGTCCCCGTGGCCGTCCCTTGGCTTGTCGCGACCTTGATGTCGACGGTTGACTTCATCGCCACTTCGGCGGCGTACTCGACTGAACCGGGCTTGGAGCTGACGTTGCTGGCTGACGCCGGCTGCGACGTGAGCACAGGGACGGAGGAATCCGTCGACAGGAGTGCGTTGCCGCCCAGCGCGGCGCCACCACCGACCAGACCGGCGATGATCGCGGTAGCGATGATCGACACCGGCACTCTGCGTTTCGGTTTGGCGAGAGCCGCTGGAACCGTACCGCCGCCCCCCCCGGGGGAGGGGTGGGCCGCCGGCGGCTGCGGCTGGACGGGTAGTCCCCACGCTGGTGTCGCAGGTTCTTGCGGGCCGGCGACACTGTCCGCGCCCCGTGGTGGGCTTGGCGAGTCCGCGAGCGATCCGGCCGATTCCCGGGGGCTCGGCTCGCGCGCCTCGCGTGCGCCCGGCCGCCACATTCCCGCGCCCCTTTGCTCTTCGGGGGGCTGCTGTGGCCCGGACTGGTCTGGTTGCGGCTGGTCCTGGTGAGGGGAGTTTTCGGTCACCAGCCCACGATGCGTCGTGAACCTGAGAAACGGCGCAGAAAGGCCTTAAAAGTTGCGGGGCTCTATTGGTGATCTTGTTCAGCCGGGTGGGCCGGCCTCACGACTGCTGCCGCCGCGCGGCTCTACGCCCCGCGGCCCCGTCGGTGAGTTGGCGGTAGGGCCGACGGGGTGCCTGCCGGGCCCACGTCGGGGGAGGGCCCGGCAGGCAGGTTCATCAACGAATGTTGCTGGTGTGTCCCAGCGAGTAGCGGCCTGGTTGTGGCATATAGGTCAGCCCGTGTGGTCCCGAGCCGACGGGGATCCGGGCGATCAGGTTCCCGTTGCCGGTGTCGAGTACGTAGACCTCGTTGTGATGTCGGCCGGACAGCCACAATTGCTTGCCGTCGGCGGAAACCGCCCCCATGTCAGGGCTGCCGCCACCGGGAATGTGCCATTTGTCAACGGGTTTGTTCGTACTGGTGTCGAGTATCGTCACGCTTCCTTCGCCGCGATTGGTGATGAAAGCACGTTTGGAGTCGCGTGAAAAGTACACGCCATGAGCGCCCTGACCGGTAGGTACGAAGCCGATCTGTTTGGTCGCGTCGCCGTCGAACAGATATATCCCGTTGGCGTGCATGTCGGCGACGTAGAAGGTTTTCCCGTCGGGGGACAACCTGCTGTCCTGGGGCATGCCGTGTGCGGTTTGATCCAGTTCGAATGTTCGGATGTGTTTCTTGGCTTCGACATCGACGACGATCATCCGGTTGGCGAACTCACAGGTCACCAGAGCAAGTTTGCCGTCCTTGGTGAAGTCCATGTGATTGATGCCCGCACACTCGTCGACGTGGAGTGAATCCTGCTTCCGCCAGGTGTGCGGGTCATAGAAATCGAGTCGCTTATAGGCTTCGGCGACGACCATCGCGGACTTCCCATCCGGCGTGAAGTACAGGTTGTACGGGTCCTGCACGTGAATGAGTTCGCCTGCCTTGCCTGTCTTCGGGTCGATCGGCGTCAGAGTTCCACCGGGAACCTCGTCCGCGGTGACATACAACGTTTTGAGGTCGTATGAGGGAACGACGTGTTGCGGCTCAAGGCCGCCGGGAATCGTGTCGATGACCTTGAAGGTCGATGGATCGATGATCGAAACCGTGTTGCTGACGCTGTTGGGCACGTAGACGCGATTGAGTACGCCTTCCATCGCCGGTGAGAGGTTTCCCGGCCTCGTCGCCGCATATACATCTCGTTCGCTGTCCTCTTCGGACTTCGCCGCGGGCGGTTGAGCACCTGCCTCCTGCACGGCGGGCTTCCCGGCAGGATCGGCAGGCGCTGCGTTCTCGCCCGGATCCTGACTACCGCAACCCGCCAGCAGCAGGCTCGTGACGACGAAGGCGGCCGCCACCGAGGTCCCAGTGATTCGCATGGCCACCGACGTTACAAGTGAGAAGCCGTGGCAACCCGGTGAAACCGCAGCGGCAACGGGTGTCGCAGTCAATTGCTACCCGGATGGGCGACCCCTGTCCGAGACGCGTTCCTGGAGCCCGTCGGCGGGTCCGTTTCACAACCAGCCGTGTTCGCGCGCGGCTTTGGCCGCCTCGGTTCTGTTACGCGCACCCAGCTTGGCCATCGCGCTGGAGAGGTAGTTGCGCACAGTCCCTTCGGCGAGGTGAAGACGGGCCGCGATGTCGGCGTTCGCCGCCCCGTCGGCGACCTCTCGCAGGAGTTGGCGTTCTCTGTCGGTCAGCGGGTCGGGCTGCCCCCAAGCGGTGACAGCCAGCTCGCCCGCGACCACCCGTTCTCCCGCGTGCACCCGTCTGAGCGCGAGCATCAGTTCGCCGATGGGCGCGTCCTTGAGTACATAACCCGCGACACCGGCGTCGAGCGCGCGCCGAAGGTAGCCGGCCCTGGCGAAGGTCGTGACGATGAGGATCCGCACGGGATGCTGTCTCCGAGACAGTTCCGCGGCGACGTCAAGGCCGGATCCGTGCGGCATTTCTATGTCGGCGACGAGCACATCCGGACGATGCTCCTCTACCGCGGCGAGTGTTTCCTCACCCGTCGCGGTTGCCGCCACCACGGTGACGTCCGGCTGCAACTCCAGGAGCGAGACGAACGCACTGCGTACCATCGCCTGATCCTCGGCGAGTACGACCCGGATCGGGGACTTCATGGTCACGTGGCCACCCTGAGCGGAACGGAGATGGCGACCGTGGTGCCCGCGTCGGCGGTTTTCTCCACACTGCCGCCCAATGCACTGATTCGCTCCCGTATACCGGTCAGGCCATTGCCTTCCGGCACGGAGCCTGCTCCTAGTCCGTCGTCGGCGATGACGAGACGAAGGTCGTCCCCGACGACACCGACATCGATATGGCAGGTTGTCGCCCGCGCATGCCGTGCCACATTGGTAACCGCTTCTCTCAAGGCGAGCGCCAGTTCGTGTTCGGTGGACCCCACGACCGCCAGTGTCGCATCGCGCCGGACTCTCGTTGTGACACCAACGGTGGTCAGTGTTTCCGTCGCCGACTCCAGTTCGGCGTCGAGCCCCGCGTTTCGCCAGCCGGCGAGTGTCGCTCTGATCTCGGACAGCGCGGTCCGGGCGGTGTGCTCGATGTCGGTGAGCTCGCTGCCGGCTCGCGAGTTGTCCCGGTCGAGCAGTTCACCGGCCAATTGTGCCCGAACGATGATCGCGGTAAGAGAGTGACCGAGCAGGTCGTGGAGATCTCTCGCGATGCGCTCGCGTTCCGCGATTGTCGCAAGGTGCTCGACGCGGGCGTTCCGCATTCGTGTCTCGGCCTCGGCTCGTTCGCGCTCAGACCAGCTGATCTGTAGTGAGCCGATGACCCACAGGTAGATCAGTGAGGGGATGAGCCCGTAAAGCCGCCAAGGCATCGGAACGAACGACAGCACCGAAAACAGACTCAATAACGCCGAGAGCCCGATGAACCAGCGCAGTGCCGTGCGCCGAGATTCCGAGAATCCGGCGAACGCCGCCGCGTACACGAACAAGATCGCCGCACCGGCGTTGAACGGCGTCGTGAGTGCGGCGAGGACCGTGGTCGGTACGGTGCCGATCCAGCGTGCCCTCGACGGCCAGCGCCAGGAGGCGGCGTACATGGGCAGGAACACGATGACGATGCCCGCGACGAGTGCCCAATCCGCGACACCGGATCCGCGGTCGAAGATCGGCCCCCACAGCAGATTGACCAGATAGATGAGGTGGATCCATCTGGATAGCCGGCCTGGAGGTTTCATGGTCGGGCACGACGATATGACAAGGCGGCCAGTGGAGCTATGACGGCGGTCGCAGTCAGCAGGGCCAACAGGTGTCCGATGACGGGAGCCGAGGTCAACTGTGCGAGTGCGAGCTGTGCGAGATGGTAGGTCGGTAGGAATCGGGCGATGTCGCCGAAGAAGTCCGGCAGAATCTCCAGCGGCATCCACAGGCCCGACAGGATCGCGGCGGGGAACAGGATCGCGTTGAGAATCGCGACGCAGGCGTTGGTGCTCGCCTGGAAGCCGACAGCGAGACCGAGCAGCGCGAACGGGATGGCACCGATCAACAGCGCCACGTACACCCGCATGAGGTCGGCAACCGAACCATTCAAATTGCCGGTGATCGCCGCTGTCGCGGTCATCGCGGTCAGCACACCTACCGCGTACGGCATCGTGGCGATGACCTTCGCGATCAGTGTGCTGCTGATCGGGACGGCGGATACCCGCTTCGCGCGCAACCAACCCGAACCGCGGTCCGCCGCGATCCCGGTCCCCGGATTGAGCAGCACGACCGACAGCACACCGAACGTGCCGAACGTCGCGATCATGGCGGTACCTCGCTGGACCGTTCCCGATGGCTGATCGCCGTAGAGGGAAACGAACAAGGCGAAGAAGGCCACAGGCATCACGATGGAGAAGAACAGTGCCGTTGGTTCGCGCAGGATGCCACGAAGTTCATCGGCGATCTCCACGCGAAGTACGCGTGCGTTCATGCGGCGGCCCCCATCGTCTGCCCGATCACGACTTCGACGGCTTCTTCGAGACCTGCGCCTTCGACCCGTAGGCCGGTGAGCGCGCCGTCGGCGGCGAGCAGAGCTCTCACCAGCGTCTCCGGCTCACGGGTGGCCAGCGTGGCTTGCCGGCCGTCGAGTGTCGCCCACAGCGCGCCCGGAAGGCCACGTAGCGCGGCAAGGTCCAGCGCCGTGCGAGCGCTGACGGTTCGGTCGGGGAGCTTGGCGATCAGTGCGTCTGGCCGGTCCTTCGCGACCACCTTGCCGCGATCCAGGACCACGACTTCGTCGGCGACCTCGGCCGACTCCTCGATGAGATGAGTGGTGACCAGCATGGCTGTGCCTCGTGCTTTGCGTTCGGCCAGTGTGTTCCAGAGCCGTCGCCGGCTCGGGACATCGAGACCCACCGTCGGTTCGTCGAGCACGAGCAGCGCCGGATCCGCGACCAGTGCCATCGCGAGCTGCACCCGCTGACGCTGCCCACCGGATAGCTTGGCCGCCCGCCGCTTGCCGAGTTCGGTAAGGCCCAGTTCGGCGAGTACGGGGCCCGCCGTGGCTCGGCTACGACCGGCTCGGACAGCGGCCCCCGTGACGAGTTCCAGCACCGTCAGCGTGGCCGGGAATCCCAGGGACTGCTGCACGACACCGATCTTTCTTCTCGTCGATGCCCTCGCCGGACTGCCGCCACAAAGCCGTACGTGTGTGCCGGACTGTGGCCGGAGTAAGCCGATGACGAGATTCACCAACGTTGTCTTTCCCGCTCCGTTCGGGCCGAGGAGGGCGACGCACTCTCCGGCCCGGACGTCCAGGTCGACGCCGGACAGCGCCCGCTGATCCCGGTAGCTGTGCTGAGCGCCGCGGATTTCCAACACCGTATTCACCCGCTCCATGCTGGCTCGGTCGTCCTTCCGGAAGTAGTGCGGCCGTGTCACCGATATGAAATGACAAATGTCAGCCGCGCGCAGTTGCCGCGCCTTGTGGAGTTGCGGCGCTGGTACCGGTGATGGGAAGCGCGTCCGGTACCAGCGCCGGGACCCGCGACGTGGGCGGGCCCTTGTAGCCCGGCACAGTGGACTGTCGGCGTCGCCCGTCGTGGCGGGGCGCGACGAGCGTTGTGCCGGGCGGGTTGCCGCGCCGGATCGGTTGAGTGTCGGCATCACTGTGGAGTTGTCAATGAGCGCGCTGCCGCCCACGGGGTTTGCGGCTGATGCGAGTGGAATGACGTGAGCGCGAGAATGCGCGATATCGTCAGGAAATAGCGAGGCGGTGTCAGGGTCGATAAATGAGAAGCACCGGTTGGTGTCAGGTGTTCTTGGTGGCGTGGCGAGGCTTATTCTTTTTGGTAAGAACCATATTAGGGTGGCATCGCGTGTTCGTTGCCGGGTGTCGTCGAGATGTGTGCTTCGTTGTTTGTCGCGCGTCTTCGCTTCATGTTTCCCTCCTTCTTGGAATGTGTGCTCAACTATCGCTGAGCGTTGTCCGCCGTGTCAAACAATTTGGGAAAAACGCAGCGAAGTCTCCGTTCGCGTCAATTCTCGTGTGCTGATGTCGGCAAGACGTGGCGTCATCTGCCGAGACCGGCGATGAGGTTGACCATCGTGGCGATGACGACCGTGCCGAGCAGGTAGGAGAGCAGCGATTGCCTCAGTGCCGTGGCTCGCATGGGTTTCGAGGTCAGGTCGGTGTCCGAGACCTGGAAGGTCATGCCGATCGTGAAGGCCAGATAGGCGAAGTCGGAGTACTTCGGCGGGGCGGATTCGTTGAAGTCGATTCCGCCGGCCGGTTCCGTGTAGTACAGGCGCGCGTATCGCGTTGTGAAGATCGTGTGGACGGCGCCCCATGCCAGCACGACGCTGCCGACGGAGAACGCGGCCTGGACGTTTCTGCTGCCGTCCGCCAGCAGCAGCATGCAGACCGCGCCGAGGCTCGCGAGCGCGGAAAGTACTACCAGCACGTCGGTCCAGGCGCGGCCGGGGTCTTCATTGACCGCGTGGCGCGCGGTCGAGCGGGAGTCCATCGGGAGGATGATGAGCCACGTCCAGATCAGGAACACGATCGCGCCGGCCATCCACCCGACGAGGAGGCCGGCCTGCCAGTTGACGGCGAAGCCGATGGCCGTACCGGTGGACGCGCCGACGACGAATGCGGTGATCGCCCGCTGCGCCGCCGTTGGCATGCGGTCGTCTGCCGGTGCGTCCTCCGGAGGATCAGGCCTGTTGCCTTCTTCGGCTGACATGAGGAGAACCTACCGACAACCTGGTGAATAGTGAGGGGACTGTGCCCCTGTCGGGCGATGTTGTGTGTCGTTGCCCGAGAAATCGGTATAGTGGGCCCCGGTGGTTCTGGGGTGGGTCGTTAATGGCCGCGAATCGTGTTGGTGTACGTGTGATTGTCGTCTGAGTGGTGACGACGAGGAATTATTCCCCGAGTGATCGTGTCGTGTCAGGTTGTTGTCTTGATTCTTTCTGAAAGACGGAGAGAGTGGGGTTTATTGAATTCGTTGTGGAGCGGTTGAATTTCGTGTGTATTCGAAAGGGGGATGCGTAGGTCAAGGGTGAACGATGAATGCGCTGCGCGCGTAACGGTGACCAGAGCGTCTCGGTCCGAGCGTCACGGAACGCCATGGGGTCGAGTTATGACGCGGGACCAGCCGAATAGGCGTGGTACGAGATCGGCCGGGCCGGGCCGGATGTGGCGCAGGACAGTCGGGCCGGGGCGGCGGAAGCGGTCTGGGTTGGCGTGACGGGAGCCCGCCCGGGTACGGGTGCCGCCGTCGGCCGGGCGACGTGACGGGTGATCGACAGAAGTGAGAGCTGAGTCAGGAGGTGGTTTGCACGGTCGGAGTATTGCGAGCAGCCAGGTAGGCATCGACGGTGTGCAGCTTGTGTCGCCGGGTTGCCCATTCGATCTCGGCTTCGGGTGCTCCCGAACGGATCAGGGTGAGTAGCTCGTCGTGTTCGCGGACCGATGCTTCGGTTCGTGAGGGCATGAACGTGAAGCTGGAGCGGCGGACGAATGACATGCGCTGCCACTCCTGGCCGAGTACGTCCAGCAAATGCTGGTTGGGACACGCGCTGCAGAGTGTCTGATGGAACTGTTCGTTGAGCTGGGTGAATCGGACGGGATCGAACTCACCGGACAACAGTGTGCGCATCGCGTCGTTGAGCTCAGCCGCTTCCCGGAGCTGGTCGGGCGTCAGTTGCCTGGCGCCGAGACTGGTTGCCGCGCCTTCGAGGAATGCGAGCGTCTGCATGGTGTCCGCGTAGTCGCTGGTGTTGATACCGGCGACCTCGGCACCGACGTTGCGGGTGAAGGTGACCAGACCTTCGGCTTCGAGCCTGCGGATGGCCTCCCGGACAGGCACCGTGCTGACGCTGTGTTCACGCGCGAGCTGATCGAGCACGAGCCGGTAGCCGGCGACGTAGCGTCCGGCCATGATGTTGTCGCGCAACTGCCGATAGACAGTCTCGGATTTCGAGAGCTTCTGTCCCCCTGAGGAGGTGGTCCCCGTCATGTGTTCCTTCCGGGTGCTCGGGCCTCGCGGCGGCGACTAGCGTAACCGCCGCCGCGAGGCGCCGGTTCACAGCTGTGACCCGACCTTGAATCCGGTGGCCGTATCGTCCTTGCGGGTGTAAGAGAAGCCGTCGGCGCCGATGGTGACGTCCATCTCCTTGGATTGCTCACGTTCCTGTACGGGGACGGGATTGCCGTCGAGGTCGAGCACGGTCGACGCTTCCGTGTACCAGCTCGGCACCACGGGGCTGCCCCACCAGTCCCGGCGCTGGTTGTCGTGCACGTCCCAGCTCACCAGGGGGTTGTCGGGGTCACCTGTGTAGTAGTCCTGCGTGTAGATCTCGACCCTGTGCCCGTCGGGGTCACGCAGGTACAGGTAGAAGGCGTTGGAGACGCCGTGCCTTCCGGGGCCGCGCTCGATGGAATCCGAACGGCGAAGCGCACCGAGTTTGTCGCAGATGTAGAGGATGTTGTGCTTTTCATGGGTCGCGAACGCGACGTGGTGCATCGCCGGTCCCGCTCCGCCGGTGAGTGCCGTGTCGTGCACGGTGTCCTTGCGGGCCAGCCATGCCGCATAGGTGACGCCCTCGCTGTCCCTGATGTCCTCGGTGCGCCGGAATCCGAGCCCCTCCAGGTATTTGGCGCCGGTATCGACGTCGGGATACACCTGATTGAAGTGGTCGAGGCGGACGATCGCACCGGCGCCGTGGTGCTCGTAGTTCCACGTCAGCCGTTCCACGTGCTCGGTGGCGAAGAAGAACTCGTAGGGGAAGCCGAGCGGGTCCAGCACCCTGACGACCTCCCCGATTCCCTTGCGGAAACCGGCGTCGGCGCGGCGCACTTCGCAGCCGAGTTCGCGGTAGTAGGCCTCCGCCTTCGCCAGGTCCGCCTCGCCGCGCACCCGGAACCCGAACGCTGCGACCGCGGGCTGGGTGCCTTGGCGCAATACGAGATTGTGGTGGATGAACTCTTCCAGTGAACGCAGATGGATCTCGGTCTCGGTCTCCTCGGTCACCACGAGTCCGAGAATGTCCACATAGAACTCGCGAGAGGCGGCGATATCGGTCACCACCAGTTCCATGTACGCGCAGCGGACGATGTCGGGGGCGGGGACGGAGCTGCTCACACTGATCTCCTTTGGTCGCGGCTCACTGGCCTGCGCGCTTACCGGAAAAGAACGGGTCGTCGTCGTTGTAGCCACCCGCACCGAAGCGGGCGGTGTGCACGTCGCCGAGCGCGACATGCACGGCCTGCTCCTCGGTGTAGAAGTCGAGCGACCGGTATCCGCCCTCGTGGCCGAGCCCGGATGCCTTCACCCCGCCGAACGGGGAACGCAGGTCGCGGACGTTGTGCGAATTGATCCACACCATCCCGGCCTCGATCCGGCCAGCGACGAGGTGCGCTCGCCTGAGGTCGTTGGTCCACACGTAGGCGGCGAGACCGTAGGCGACGTCGTTGGCGAGTTCCACCGCCTCGGCCTCGGTGTCGAAGGGGGTGATGGCTACGACGGGACCGAAGATCTCCTCCTGGAAGATCCGCGCGGTGCGGGGTACGTCGGCGAACACCGTCGGAGCGAGGTAATTGCCGTGCGGTAGATGGTCCGGCCGTCCTCCGCCGGCCACCAGCCGCGCCTCGGCCTTGCCCACTTCCACATAGCCGAGCACACGTTCGTAGTGTTCGGGATGGACCAGCGCGCCGACCTCGGTCGCGGGGTCGGCGGGATCACCGACCTTGATGGCGCGGGCCCGCTCGGCGTAGCGGCCGACGAATTCGTCGTAGACGGCGCGCTCCACGAGGATGCGGGACGAGGCCGTGCAGCGTTCGCCGTTCAGGGAGAACACGCCGAACAGCGTCGAGTCGAGTGCCGCTTCGAGATCGGCGTCGGCGAAGATCACCGCAGGTGACTTGCCGCCGAGCTCCATCGACAGCGCTTTGAGATGGCCGGACGCGTTGCGCGCGATGAGTTTGCCCGTCGTGGTCTCGCCGGTGAAGGAAAGGAGCTGGACATCGGGGTGTTTGACGAGGGCGTCACCCGCGACCTCCCCGATCCCGTTGACCATGTTGAACACGCCGTCCGGGACACCGGCTTCGGCGAAAATCGCCGGCCACAGTGACGCGCTCAGCGGGGTGAACTCCGCGGGCTTGAGCACGACGGTGCAGCCGGAGGCCAGTGCGGGCGCCAGTTTCCACGATTCGAGCATGAATGGGGTGTTCCACGGGGTGATGAGCCCCGCGACGCCAACCGGCTTGCGGTTGACGTAGTTGAGTTGCATTCCGGGGACTTTGTACGCCTCGTCGGTTTGGGCGACGATGAGGTCGGCGAAGAACCGGAAGTTCTCCGCCGCTCGCCTCGCCTGTCCTCTGGCCTGGGTGATGGGAAGCCCCGTGTCGAAGGATTCCATTGTGGCCAGTTCGTCGTCCCGGGCTTCGATGGCGTCGGCGACCCTGTTCAGGATCCGTGCCCGCTCCCTGTTCTTCATCCGCGGCCACGGGCCGCTGTCGAAGGCGGCGCGGGCCGACGCGACCGCGGCGTCGATGTCGGCTTTGCCGCCCGCGGCAGCCGAGAGATAGCCGGTGTTGGTGGTTGGTTCGATGACCTCGAAGCTCGCCCCATCGGCGGAATCGGTCAGTTGCCCGCCGATGTAGTGCCGGATCTTGTCGGGAAGCGTCCCGGGCCGCTGAGCGGTGGTCGCCTTGTCGGCCGTGGTGCTCATGCGGAGGTCCCCTCGTGGACGGGTGTCAGGTACTGCTCGGCCTGTGCGGCCAGCTCGCTCACGCGCCGCTGTCCGTTCTCGCTCAGCGGAAGCAGCGGAGGCCTGACGAAGCCGGAGGAGATGAGCCCGCGCTGGGCCATGAGCCATTTCGAAGGGGCAGGGTTGGTTTCGGCGAAGAGTAGATCGACGAGCGGGTGAACGCCGTAGTGCAGTTCCCTGGCCTTGTCCCAGTCGCCGGCGATCGCCGCGTCGTAGGTTTGCGCGACGGTGGCCGGTGCGATGTTGGACAGCGCCGAGATGAAACCGGCCCCGCCGAGCGCGATCAGTGGCAGGCAAAGCAGTTCGATCCCCGACCACATCAGCAGATCCTTGCCGCACAGATGCATGACGCGGGAGAAGTGCTCGAAGTCCTTTGTGGTTTCCTTGATCCCGACGATGTTGTCGTGATCGCGGTACAGCCTCGCGAAGGTGTCCGGCGCGATCTCGACGGCCGTGCGCACCGGGACGTTGTATGCCACGATCGGCAGGCTGGGAAACTCGCGGGCCACCGTGGAATACCAGGAATACAACGCTTCCTGGGTCGGCCGCGTGTAGTACGGCGTGATGACGAGTACGGCGTCGGCGCCGGCTTCGCTTGCCACCGAGGTGAGTTCCAGCGTTTCGTCGAGTTTCGCCGACCCTGTGCCGGGGAGGAACGGCACCGTATCGGCTACTTCCGAAGCCACGGTTCGGATCGCTTCCGCGCGTTCGGCAACCGACTGTGACGACGGTTCCCCTGTCGAGCCCCCGATGGAGATCCCGCGCGATCCGCTTGCGAGCTGCCAGCGCACCATCGCGCGCAGCCCGTCGTGGTCGACGTCGCCATCGGCCGAGAACGGGGTGAACAGCGGTGCGATGGCACCCCGGATCTGCGCCGGGTCGGAGCGGTACCTCATGGTGTCCTTTCCTGAAAGGTGTTGGCGGGCCGGTGCCTCAGCGTTGCTCGGCGCGCCACTGTTCGAACGCGGCTTTCCAGCGCGGTCCCATCGGATAGAGACCCTCGACCGATTCGCCTCGGGCGACTTGCTCGGCGATGAAGGTTTCCTCCTGTTCCTGGATTTCCGCCGCTGTGAGGACCTCGGCCACGAGCGAGGGCGGGATCACGATGGCTCCGTCGTCGTCGGCGACGATGACGTCGCCGGGACACACGGTCGCCCCGCCGCACGAGATGACGGTGTCGGTTTCCCAGGGAACGTGCCTGCGGCCGAGTACAGCGGGGTGAGTGCCCGCGCAGTACACCGGAAGACCGAGTTCGCCGACGGGGACCGCGTCGCGCACGGCACCGTCGGTGATGATGCCGGCCGCGCCACGTACTTTGGCTCGCAACGCGAGAATGTCGCCGAGGGTGCCCGCGGTGGGGTCCTGTCGCGCCTCCATGACCAGCACTTCACCGGCTCCGACGGATTCGATGGCCTGCTTCTGCGCGTTGAAGCCACCGCCGTGTTCGGCGAACAGATCCTTGCGGTAAGGCACATAGCGCAGGGTTCTGGCCGTCCCGGCGATTCTGCTTCCGGGAGCCAGCGCCCGGACCCCTTCGATCGAGACGTGGTCGAAGCCGCGCTTGCGAAGCTGTACCGACAGTGTCGCGACCGCGACGCCGCGGAGTCGTTCCCGTATCGCCTCGGTGAGCACCGGTTGTGTGCTCGCGGGCGGGGTTCCCCACGCGTCGGCGCGTTGTGCGTCGTCCACTGTGGGCGGATGCCCCCAGCCTGGAAGGGGAGGCCCCTCGGTGACGGTGGTGGTGAGCTTGCCCGAGGTCGTGGCGGGATCGTCGACGCTGAACACCTCGACGTCGATGCGTGCTCCCGGCAGCGCGACGGAGGAACCCGCCGGAGTTCCGGTCAGGATGACATCGCCTTGTTCGAGCGTCATGACCCTGGAGAGGTCGGCGATCAGCAGAGCGAACGGAAACAGCATTCCGGCGCTCGTGTCGTCCTGGACCAGGGCGCCGTCGAGCCAGGTCCGGATCCCGACGCGATCGGGCCGCAGGTTCCGGGCCGGGATGAGAGAGGGGCCGAGCGGGGTGTAACCGTCGCCGCCCTTCGAGCGTACGTTCGAGCCTTTGTCGGCGTACCGCAGGTCGTGCAGGCCGAGATCGTTGCTCGCGGTGACCCAGCCGACGTGCTCCCACGCCGTTGCCGGGGTGACCCGCGAGGCGGGCTTGCCGATGACGAGCGCGATCTCGCCCTCGAAACCGAGTAGTTCGGTACCTTCCGGCCGGGCCACGGTGCCGGACCCGGTCACCGACGAGCTGGTCTTGAGGAAGTACGAGGGCTGGGAGGGCGTTCTGCCGCGCTGTTGCGCGCGGGAGCGGTAGCTCAGGTGGACGGCGATCACCTTGCCGGGCCGATGCCCGAGGGCCGCTGTCACCGCGTCGCTCGTCACTGGAGATCTCCTCACGCCAGATCATGCATGATGTCGTATACGATTTGGAGCATGGCTGTGGAGCGACGTCGCTGTCAAGAGGGGCCGGGGTTTCGATCCCGCTGTCTCGCTGCCAGCGACGCCGCGATCACGGTGAAGAGCGATCAAGCCGGAAAACGTGTTCCTCACTGGGTTTTCGCTCACGCTTTCCCTGATCCACGGTTGCCGACCAGGTAGCGTTCGCGCAACACCTGGGGGCACGCGCGACCGCAATAACGGAAAGGCTGCTTCGCAATGGCGCGGAACATGGCAGGTGACACGGTCCTTTCACGAGTGGCCAGGGTGCTCAACGCCTTCGAGCACGACCGGAGGGTGCTCACGGTCGCCCAGCTCGCGCGCAGGGCGGAATTGCCGGTGCCGACCACGCATCGCCTTGTCGGCCAGTTGCTCGACGTCGGATTCCTGGAACGCGACGGGAAACACGGCATCAAGGTCGGGATGAGACTGTGGCAGATCGCGATCAACGCGCCGGGAGCACGGGAATTGCGCGAGGCCGCGATGCCGTTTCTCGAGGACGTGCACGCGGCGACGCAGCAGCACACGTTCCTTGACGTCCGCGAGGGCACCGAGGTGCTGATCATCGAGCGGCTGAAAGCCCACAACGCGTTCGGTCGCATCCTGCTCACACCGGGTATGCGCGTGAGTTCGAATGCCGTGGCGGGCGGCCTGATCCTGCTCGCCTACGCGCCGAGGGAAGTGCAGGAAGCGGCATTGTCGGCCCCGCTGCGGAAGTACAACGGCAGAACACCGGTGAAACCGGCGCAACTGCGGGATCTGTGGGCATCGGCGAGGCGCAACGGCTACATCGTCTGTGACGGCTATGTGGACCCCGACGCGCTGAGTATCGCCGTTCCCGTTCCCGGCCCCGACAACAGCGTGGTCGCCGCGCTCGGCGTCATCGTGCCGAGTCAGCACGCGCAGCCGATGAACCACCTCCCCGTGTTGTTCGCCGCGGCCCGCGGCATCAGCCGCGAACTGAGCAGGACTCCACCGCCGGGTCCCACGAGGATGCTCAGCTACCTGGTTCCCGCCACGCCGGAGAACTGAGCGCGACGCGAGCCCTGCTCGTCGCTTCTCATTCAATGAGAATCGGTCTTGGTTCGTGATCGGCGGGGCAGCGATAGTGCGCAAAGTGCCGCGATTGGAACCGGCACCCTCCCACTCGATCTTGTCCGCATCCTGGACCGGCCTGAATCAACGGCGTATCACGCCAGAGAGGATGCTCATGAGCAGTGCCAGTACTGCGGAACAGGCGGCACCGCCAGGCTTCCCGCCCGCTCCGCCCTCGGGGCGAGGCTCCGCGCGGCGCGGGGAACGACCCGCGAGGCGCCGCGGCAGCGCCTGGTGGCTCGGCGCTCTCGGTTTCGTACTGTTCTTCGCCGCGATCGAGGTTCTCTCCCGGACATCGGGTCTTTCCGAGCAAACCTTGCCGAGAGCGACGACGATTCTCTCGCGCATGGTGACTCTGTTCGCCGACGGTGACTTTCTCGGCTCGGTGGGCATCACCGTCGCCGGCGCCCTCCTCGGCCTGGCCATCGCGATCGCTCTCGCGGTCCCTTGTGGAGTGTTGCTCGGCAGTTCGAGGTGGGCGCTCACCGTGACCAGCCCCCTGATCGAACTTCTGCGCCCCATTCCGGCGGTCGCGGTGATCCCGCCCGCGTTGCTGCTGTTCGGCACCGGCATGACGATGAAGCTGTTCCTCGTCGCCTACGCCGCTTTCTGGATCGTTCTCTACAACACCATCTACGCGGTTCGCGATGTCGACCCGGTGACAAAGGACAGCGCTCGCTCGTACGGGTTCTCCCGCAACCAGGTGCTGTTCAAGGTGAGTCTTCCCAGCGCCGCACCCGCGATCTACACCGGAGTCCGGATCGCCTGCACTGCGGCGCTGCTGGTCGCCATCGGCGTCGAGCTGATCGGCGGCGGCGTCGCGGGGGTCGGCGAATGGCTGGTCGAGGCTCAGGAAGCGGTGACCCGCAAGGCGGACGTGTACGCGGGGGCGTTCTTCACCGGCCTCATCGGACTCGCGTTCAACCTGCTGCTCAACATCGGTGAGCGGCGGGCCTTCTCGTGGAGCATCGCCGGCAGGAAGGAGGCGGCGTGACCACAACGGCGAGCAAGCTCGGCACTCGTGCCCGCACGGCTGGACTCAGTGTCGTGGTGCTTTTCGTGGCGGCGTTGCTGTGGGAGGCGGGCGCGCGAGCACTCTCCTCGATCTTCGTGCCACCCCTCTCCGAGGTCCTCGTCCACATCGGAGAGGACTGGTTCGGCGGCCCCGCCTATCAGCTTTTCCTCAGTGACAAGCTGATCGACACCGTGTGGCCCAGCATCATGCGGGTCGTTCCCTCCTTCGTGATCGGGGCCGTCGCCGCCGTCGTCCTTGGCGTCGCCATCGGGCTCCTGCGGCCGCTGCGGGACACCCTTTACCCGCTCATCCATTTTCTGCGTTCGATCCCATCGGCCGCGAAAGTACCGCTTTTCGTTGTCCTGCTCGGTATCGGTGACGCGATGAAGATGTCGGTCATCGCGGTCGCGGTGGCGTTCCCCGTTCTCATCAACACCGTCGAAGGCGTGCGGTCCGTCGAACCCGCCCTGCTCGACATGTGCAAGGTCCACCGCGTGCCCGCGCGCAAGAGGGTGTTCGGCATCGTGCTGCCCAGCGCGTCGCCGCACATCTTCGCGGGACTGCGCATCGGAAGCGCGGTCGCGCTGATCGTGATGATCGTCGTCGAGATGCTCGCGGCGAGTGACGGTATCGGCTACTTCGTCCTCTACGCCCAGCGGCAGTTCCGGTTCCTCGACATGTGGGCCGGGTTGCTACTGCTCGCCGTGTTCGGCTACCTGCTCAATCTCGGACTCAACCTGCTGGAACGGCGGGCGCTCGGCTGGCATGCCAAGGCCCGCGCCGGAACCGGCCACTGAACCTCCCACCCTTCCCGAACGACTGCAATCAAAGGAGATCGCATGGGTTACCGACGTCGTGCGACGGCCATCGTCGCACTGCTGCTCGGCGCTGCCGGACTAGCCGGTTGTGGCGGATCCACCCCCTCCGCGGACGAGGGAGCTTCATTCGTGTACGGCACGGTCAGCACCGGAATCGTGTCCCGCGAGGTCATGGCGGCCGACAAGCTCGGCTACTTCGACGAGGCCGGTGTCGACCTCACCGTGAAGAAGCTCCAGTCCGACACCATGCTGACGCCGCTCATGGCCAACGGTGAGACCTCGGTCGGCTACCTCACCTACGTGACGACCGTGACCGCGCTGCGTTCGGGTATCCCGCTGCGCATGGTCAGCGGCATCCAGGAACTGGAGCCCGACATCCAGACGGTGTGGGTGACCAAGGATTCGCCCATCACCTCGATCGCGGATTTCAAGGGCAAGACCATCGGAGTCTCCGCCGTCGGCGGCTACGGCAACGTCCTTTTCGGAGAGGCACTGGCCACCGAGGGACTCACTTTGGAGGACGTCACGCTCACCGAGGTGTCGTTCAGCGACATGGCCTCGGCGCTCGAACGCGGCGACGTCGACCTCGGCTGGCTGCCGGCGCCGTTCGCCGCGGCGCAGCGCGCCAACCCGGACACCCCGTTGCGTCAGGTCGTCGACTTCAACGACATCCCCAGCCTCACCGGACTGCCCCAGGGCGGCGTGGTCGCCACGGCGGAGTTCTTCGAGCAGAACCCGGAAACCATCGGCAAGTTCAGGGAGCAGGAGAAGCGCGCGGCCGACTACCTCGGCGAGAATCCCGACTACGACAGGGAACTGCAGAAGGAGCTCGCGGGCTACGAGCCTTCGGTCACCTCCGAACTGCCCCTCCAGGGATACGCGGGTTCGTTCTCGGCGAAGGATCTCGAACGGCTCCTCACGCTGATGACCAAGTACGGGTTGCTCGAAGAGGGCGACGAGGTCGATCTCGACGCGTTCGTCGGAGACCTCGGGAACGCGGGGGACTGAGCCGTGGCTCCATTGATGAGCGTGCAGGGCCTCGGCGTCACCTACGGTTCGGGCCCCGCGGCGGTGCGGGCGATCGAAGAGCTGAGCTTCGACGTCCGGAGCGGTGAGTTCCTCACGGTCGTCGGGCCGTCCGGGTGCGGGAAGACCACGCTGCTGCGATGTGTTGCCGGCCTGATGTCGCCGACGAACGGATCGGTGCTCTTCGAGGGCACCGCCGTTGCCGGTCCTCCGGCGGGGCTGGCCATGGTGTTCCAGGACTACAGCAGGTCGCTCATGCCGTGGCGCACCGTGCACGACAACGTGACCTTCCCGCTGTCCAACGCGGGTACCCCCAAGGCGGAGCGCAACCGCCTTGCCGAGGAATCGCTGCGGGCCGTCGGCGTCGATCATTTCGCCGACAAGCACCCGTGGCAGCTTTCCGGGGGAATGCAGCAGCGGGTCGCGATCGCGAGGGCGCTTGCATACCGGCCCAAGCTGCTGCTGATGGACGAACCCTTCGCCGCCGTCGACGCGCAGACGAGAGCCGACCTCGAAGACCTCGTCCTGAAGGTCAAGAGCGAGTTCGAGGTGACGATCATGTTCGTCACCCACGACATCGACGAATCGGTCTATCTCGGCGACCGTGTCGTGGTGCTGTCCAAGCCGCCGACGCACGTCGACCGCATCGTCGACGTCGACCTCGGCGAGCACCGCGACCAGGTGACCACCAAGGAGACCCCCGAGTTCGCGCATCTGCGAGCCGACGTGTTCCGCGCGATCAAGGAATTGGGCGCGACCGCGGCACCAGCGCTGAACGGCAACTAGAAAGTGAGGAGAGCACGGTGGACGTTGGAACCGCGTACGGGCGCCCGCAGGGCAGCACGCTGCCGGAACTGTCCAGGGTCGGTCCCGGCACGCCTTACGGCGAGGTGCTGCGCCGATACTGGCAACCCGTCGCGCTCACCAGTGACGCGACGACGACGCCGAAACGACTGAAGATCCTCGGCGAGGACCTGATCCTGTTCCGGACGAAGTCGGGCAAGCCGGGCCTGCTCGCTCCCGACTGCGCGCACAGGGGAGCGTCGCTGTACTACGGCGGTGTCGAGGACGACGGTATTCGGTGCTGTTACCACGGCTGGCTGTTCGACCCGGAGGGACGCTGCCTTGAGCAGCCGTGCGAACCGGACAACGGGCGGCACAGGGACCGGGTCAGGCAACCCTGGTATCCGGTGAGGGAATACCACGGACTGATCTTCGCCTACCTGGGACCGCCCGATCGGAAACCGGTCTTCCCGGTATACGACGTGCTTGATGACGACAGCTTCGGCACGATCATCGCCGACGACAACAGCTTCGGCGGGGGCGGGCCCGCCGAACTGGACTTCAATTGGCTCTACCACTGGGAAAACGTGCTCGACCCGTTCCACGTGCCGATCCTGCACGCGCGCTTCAGCGGAACCCAGTTCGTACCGGCCATGGCGATCCTGCCCGAGTGCAAGTTCGAGTACACGCCGGTCGGTGTCAGGGTCCGCTCGTTCCGGCAGCTCACCGAACGCGAACAGCTCGACAGGGTCACCGAGGTCGTCTTCCCCAACATCCGGCTCGTGGCGAGTCCCAAGCTCACCGCGGCGGGCCCCGCGAGGTTCGTCGGCTGGGTCGTTCCCTTCGACGACACCAACTGCAAGGTGTTCACGCTCGCGAGGGTCGATCATCCCGACGCGCTGACCGAGGAGCGCAGCAGGGTCGGCGGCAAGCTGTGGCACGAACTCGGCGAAGCCGAGCACAGGAGATACCCCGGCGACTACGAGGCACAGAAGTCGCAGGGCGACGTGGCAAGCCGCTCGCGGGAGTTCCTCACGACCACCGATCAGGGCGTCACGATGCTGCGCAGAATGATGGCCAAGCAGGCGAAACTCGTCGCGGAGGGCGGTGACCCCGCCGGTGTCCAGCTCCTGCCCGATTCGGGGGGCACGGGAGACACCGTGTTGTTCCGCATCGAGGCGGGCAACTACATCAGCGTGCGGGACGAGCCCGCCGAAGCACCCGCGCGCTGACGAGGAGGACGACGTGACCGCCGGAATCGCGGCAGAACCTCGCCGCGCCCATTCCCAGCACGAGCAGCGGCAGGTCAGGGTGACCGCCATGACCTGGCAGGCCGAAGGGGTGCTCTCGCTGGTGCTCGCCGATCCCGACGGCGGCGAGCTGGAACCGTGGGAGCCTGGTGCCCACATCGACCTGCTGCTCGGCAACGGTCTCGAACGGCAGTACTCGTTGTGCGGGGACCCCGCCGATACGGCCGGCTGGACGGTCGCGGTGCTCGCCGAACCCGCGAGCAGGGGCGGGTCGGCGTGGATCCACCGGACGCTGCGGCCGGGCGATGTCCTCACGGTCCGCGGGCCGAGGAACAATTTCCCGCTCGCCGAGGCAGCGCAGTACCTGTTCATCGCGGGTGGCATCGGGATCACGCCCATCCTGCCGATGGTGTACGCCGTCGGCGGGACAGGCGCCCCGTGGCGACTGTTGTACGGCGGCCGCAGGAGGGACTCGATGGCGTTTCTTTCCACGATCGAACGGTTCGGTGACAACGCGTTCGTGCGCCCCGAGGACGAGACGGGGCTACTCGACCTCGCCTCGGCGCTCGACTGGGTCGAACCGGGAGGCGTCGTCCACTGTTGCGGGCCCGAGCCGCTGATCACGGCCGTCGAGGCGGCGTGCGAGGAGCGCGCGATCCCGCTACGGGTCGAGCGATTCGCCGCGAAGGCGCGGGACTCGTCGGGGGAGTCCGGCGCCTTCCAGGTCACGTGCCGCAGGTCGGGAGTCACCATCGAGGTCGGCCGGGACCAGTCCATTGTGGATGCCGTCGAGGCCGCGGGGCTCGGGCCGCGGTACTCGTGTCTCGACGGGGTCTGCGGCACCTGCGAAACGGCGGTGTTCGAAGGCGAACCCGAGCACAGGGACTCCATCCTCAGCCAGGACGAACGGGATGCGGGTGACACGATGATGATCTGTGTGTCCCGCAGCCGGTCCGATCGGCTGGTACTCGATCTGTGAAGGCGGACATGACAACCTCGGCAACCCAAGATCGGCCACTGGCCATGCTCGACATCGACGGCGTGCTGGTGCTGGAAGATCCCGTCGTTCCGGTGGAGACGCACACCGTGAGCGCCTACCGGCGCTGGGCGAGGGAAGTCCGGATTCCGGTCGGAGCGGCGGAGACGCTGCGTGAACTCGCGCGGCGGTTCGACATCGTGTGGGCGACGGCGTGGTCGCACAACGCGCACATCGCACTCGCCCCCGCGCTGGGTCTGCCCGAGGAGCCATGGCCGTTTCTCGCCGTCCAGTTCAACAAACTGCCCGCCATCAGGGCGTATGCCGGGGGACGGCCGTGGGCGTGGATCGACGACAGCATCCACGACCTCGGCGAGGTGCCCGCCCCCGATGACGGCCTCCTCGTCCCGGTCGACGGCCGCAGGGGAATCACCGAGATCGATCCGGCCGATCTGCTGGAGAAACTCGGCCGTTTGTGAGCCGGAGCGTGGCGCGCGTACGCAGGGGGGCCAGAACGAGGGAGCGGAGTGACGTCCTGTAAAAAGGAGCAGGATTGAGCACTGACAACAGGGTTCACTCCGTACTCAGATGATCAAGTGCCAGCGCGTCGACCTCCCGATCCCCGACTCAGTGCACTCGGCCGCGCGCTGAAACGCGTGAGGACCGAGCGTGGACTGACCCTCGACGAACTCGCCGCTCGCAGCGGTGTCTCGCGCAGGGTGCTTTCGTATGCCGAGGGCGGTCTCATCAATCCGGGGATACTGAGCTTCGTCGCCATCGTGCGCGCACTCGGCATCGACTCCGCCGAACTCCTCCAGCCGATGATGGACGAGATGGAGAAGCAGGCCGTCCAGGAGCAGGCTCCCGGCTGACACTCTCCATTGTGGCCGGCGCTGTCCACATGGGTCACGGCTTCCCGGCCTCGGGTCCGTCGGCCGACCATTCGTGTTCGTCATCGAGTATTCCTGTTCGAACCGGGAGAATCGCGCTATTTCTTGGATAGCTCCCAGCTCACGCGGATTGTGCCGCTGATTGCGAAGCTTGCCGACATAGACGCCCGCGCATTTTCCGGTCCGTTCGCGATTCGTCTATAATCGGCGCCGCATATCGGGTGGGCGTTTGTGCTCGGCCAGGAAGTCCGGTTTCCGCGAAGGTGTTCGCTGCCATGGGCCGCTCGGGTCCCATGCGTTACCGGGGCCTGGGCCGAGGGCGGTCCGGCGGCGCGCGGGTGTCGTCGATCGATTTCGCGCTGTGTTCATGGGGTTTGCGGACAGTTAGCGTAACGATCAGCTACTTCTGCGGGGAAGTCC
Organism: Saccharomonospora sp. NPDC006951; assembly: GCA_040635515.1. Taxonomy (GTDB): domain Bacteria; phylum Actinomycetota; class Actinomycetes; order Mycobacteriales; family Pseudonocardiaceae; genus Prauserella_A. The sequence goes on from JBEYHY010000003.1 coordinate 206,610, forward strand.
GATCTTCAGCAGAAGGCTCCCGCTTCGTTCCCCGGACATCCACCCGGTAGTGCCGGTCGCTTGACGGCGGCGGGTGTGGTGGTGGCAGACTTCCCCCAGGATCAGGGCCCCATCTGGTTGCGGAAAGTGATGTGGTTGCTGCTCTCACCCCGGAAGGGGGTAACAATGTCCGTGGTCTTGCGTTTTAGTTGACTCTCCTGCTCGGGGTCCTATACTCCGTGCTTGTTACATCAACTAAAACGCAAACTTTCACATTTATGTTGTGGTCTTATCGGTCTCACGCGTCGCTTACCCACGTGCTTCTTGCCTCCTGCGACGCCTCATGGCCTGACCAGACGTGGATATGAGAACGTTTGAGAACGGAGTCCTTGGATGGTTGACGATCTCTCCCGTGCGAGCTGGCGCAAAAGCACCTTCAGCGGCGGCGGCAACGACTGCGTGGAGGTCGCATTCCTCAATGAGGGAATGGCTGTGCGTGACTCGAAGAACCCGAAGGCCGGTGCGCTGCGGCTTCCCGAATCGGAGTGGAAGCTGCTGATGGCCGCGGCCCGCTCGGGGAGCCTCGACCTGCGCTAGCCGACTTGCGGGGCGTGACGACGGCGCCGGACCTGGACCCTGATCCGTAGCCTTTCCACGACGAGACCCCAGGATGCGCCGGCGCCTGCCTGTCAAGGCAGGTACCGGCGCATCGCGTCAATATCGAGCCCCCGTGTCCGGTGGATGCGGGGGCTCGCGGCCGTCCGTGAACCCGTGACCCGTGAGCGAAGAAAGCGCCACGTAAGCGCCGTTGGTGATCCTTGTCCCGCGAAAGCGCGTTCAGGAGGGAACCACCGTATGGCTGGGAACAACGACCGGGTTCGGTACGTCGTGTTCGGCTTCGGCGAATCGTGGTGCATCCGGCACCCCGCCCTCGCGGCGGCCGCGGGCCGGTGCCGACGGTTCGCCGAGGCTGTGCAAACCGTGCAAGCGGCGCAGGGTGTGCGGGGTGGGCACGCCGTCGAGAATGGCAGGCAGGCGCGGCGGCGAGCGGGTGCCCACCCGTGGCCACTGACGCTCATCGCGGACACCGACGACGCCGACCCTGCGAGCGTCTACCACTACGGCAATCAACTGGCCGCCACCGTGCCGCACATCGAAGCGGCCATCGAGGCCGTCGAGGCACACATCGATCTGCTGAGGGAACACAGTGCGGTCGCGCGCTCGGCGCGCGAACTCGGCGAGGCGCGCGCTGATCTGCGCGAACTCCAGTGGGTACTCGACCAGACACAACTGTTCGTCGCCGGGCTCGACCTCATCGGCGACCGGCTCGACGAACTGGGCTCCGCCGCTGCCCGCCGTTACGTCGAGGTGGCCGAGTCAGCCGAGCACGCCGTGACGACCATCCACACCGTGCCACGGCACACTCCGCTGTGGCACGCGGCGGCTTCGGCGCTCAACGAGGCGATCGCCGCCTTCGATCGCGTCGCGGCGACCGTCGACGACGAACTGGCCGACATCGAGGCCGCGACCGACCGGCTCGTGGCGGTGCCCGCGCTGCTGCCAAGCGGCGCCTGACTGACCCGGCGCTTACCTCACCCGGTCGTTCCGGTTGCCCGTGAAATGTCCACTGTGGATGCCAATGGGATGAATCGGTGTTTGTTCGCTATTGCGGACGTGTACTGACCGCTTTGGCCGGGACGCTGGCGTCATGACGAACAAGAGCGCACGTGAAGAGACGAGGCTTTCGGCCTACCTCGGATACCGGGACGCACCGGCGGCCATCGACTGGCTTGAGTCGGCGGCCGGGTTCGAGACGACCACGAGATTCGCCGACGAGTCCGGCGGCCTCGCCCACTCCGAACTGCGGATGGGTGAGGTCGCGATCGTGGTCTTCAGCGACAGGTCCGGGTACCAGCGCGCTCCGCGCAAGGGTGACACCTGCGGGCTCGGGCTCTATGTCATCCTCGCCGACGAGGCGGCCGTCGACCTCGTGTACGAGCGCGCGACGGCGGCGGGTGCCACCGTGGTGTGGAAGCCCGAGGGCAACGAATGGGGCAACTACCGTTGCCGCGTCGAGGATCCGGAGGGGTTCGAATGGACCTTCGGCACCTATCGGCCCGGACTCCCGCAGGGATGGTGACGACGGTTCCCCGGTCTCGGCGGCATCGCGAGTCGGCATCCGGTGGGCCGAATCCCGGTCCACCGGTACTACGCTGGCTTGGCCACACCCGGTTTGCCGATCAGTGAGGTCGAGATGGCGGACACAGCGTCGAGGTCGCCGAGCCAGACTCCCGCGGGCCTGGATCCGCTGGACACGACAAGGCCGAGCATCGCGCGGGTCTACGACGGTTTCCTCGGGGGCAAGAACTACTACGAGGTCGACCGGCAGGTCATGGTCAAGATCAACCAGGTCGTCCCGGAAGCGGTGCACATCGCCAGGGGCAACAGGGGATTCCTCAACAGGGCCTGCCGGTTCCTCACCGATCAGGCAGGGATCGACCAGTACCTCGATTGTGGTTCCGGGCTGCCCACCGCCGAGAACACCCACCAGATCGTCCAGCGCGCCAACAAGCAGGCACGGGTGGTCTACGTCGACAACGACCCCGTCGTTCTCGCGCACGGGCGTGCGCTGCTTGAGGAGAACGACAACGTGCACATGGTGGCCGCCGACATCTTCAAGCCGGGCGACGTGCTGAACAACGAGGTCGTGCGCAGGCACATCGACTTCTCCCAACCCATGGTGCTGCTCCAGGTCGGCACCCTGCACCACCTCGAAGGCGACGGCGGCCCCGAGGTGATGAGGGAATACGTCGAAGCGCTTCCCTCCGGTTCCTACGTCGTGTTCTCGCACTTCCTGGACCCGGAGGAACCCGAGCTGACGGCGATCGCCAAACGCATCGAGGACATCCTGGTGCACGGGCCGATGGGTGCGGGCCGCTTCCGCACCCGTGCCGAGATTCTCGGAATGCTGGGAGGGCTTGAACTGGTCAAGCCCAACGCGCTGGCGGAGCCGGGCCTCGCGGTGTGTGACGAATGGTGGCCGGACGGCCCGAAGCTGGCGCCGGTCAGCCCGGCCGCGCGGTGTATCGCCGGAGCCGTGGGCCGCAAACCCTGACAGGGGGCCACGTTCGCGGACGCGGATCTCCTTTGTCACCGGATTTCGGGTAGTTCCACGGCGCCGGCCGCGTGCAACGGGTCCTTGAGAAAGCGCAGCAGGGACATGCCGATGCCGTAGGTGTTGAGCCTGCGCGCCGGTGTGATGCGAACGAAGCCGCCACCCGGTTTGTCGAGTTCGCCGTGGCTGGTGATCGAGGAGAGCTTGCCGGCTTCGACGAGCCGCAGCAGCCCCGGATCGTCCTGGCTCACCAGTTCGGCGACGCCTTGGAACTGGATCGCGGCGGGAGGCCCCATCGGAAGCCTTCGTACCGGAATGTTCACCGCGACATACGGGTTCGCGGCGATGTTCCTCGCCTTTCTGCTCGTGAGCGTCGTGTTCAGGTACAGGATCTGCGGGTTCCTCGTGTCGCGGGCCACCGCCTGATAGAGCATCCCGGCCACGTGAGCGCGCCCCGCTGGGGAACTCGTGGCCAGCGCGCAGAACGAGCGCTTGGCGATGAGACGTTCGACGTGTTCGAGGGAAGGCCGGTGCAGTCGCTGAGCTTCGGTCAGGTTCGTTGTCATGTCTCCACCCCACCGCGGTTCGGCTCCGGTTGCCATGGCCGACCGGCTCGACCGCATAAGGGAAGCGCTCATGGCGGGCAGCCGTGTTGCCGTGGTGGCAATGCGCGTAACGTCGGTGTATGGACCTGCCTCTGACTACGGAGCGGCTCGTCGTGCGGGATTGGTCGCTCGACGATGCCGAGGCCGCGCACCAGATCTACGGCGTCACCGAGGTCACGCACTGGCTGACCCCCGCCATGGACAGGGTCAGTGATGTCGGTGCTATGCGCTCCGTGCTGCAAGCCTGGATCGAGGCGCAGCCGAACCTGCCTCCGCCGAGGGGCAGGTGGGCGGTGACCCGCGCCGACGACGGCGCCGTGATCGGCGGGCTCGCCATCCGGCTGCTGCCGCCCTACGAGGAAGACCTCGAACTGAGCTGGCAGTTGCATCCCAGCGCGTGGGGAAACGGGTACGCGACGGAGGCGGGCAAGGCGCTCGTCGAATGGGCGTTCACCCAGGACACCGACGAGTTGTTCGCGGTAGCGCGGCCGAGCAACGTGCGCGCGATCGCCACGGCGAAGCGGCTCGGCATGTCGTGGGTCGGGGAGACGACCAAGTACTACGACCTGCGGTTGCAGGTCTACCGCATCCGGCACAGCGATCTGGGGGATTCCGAGCTGACCGGCTGATCCCGGACCCGGTTCGCCGCCAACTGGTTTGTATTGCAAACCGGTTGGCGAGTGTTCTACTGTTGACCCAGGTGGAACACGGGACCGGGGTGGTTGCGATGGACGCGGCGGGACACGGGGATATCGGGGGCATCGCGCGGTTGCGTTATGTCACGGCGCATTTCGAGTTCCTGCAAGGACTCGTGCTGGTTCCCGTCATCTGCTGGATGGCGCTGGCGATGGCCTGGGCCGCGGATTGGGTTCCCGGATGGCCGGTGCTCGCCGCCGCGCCGTGTGCCCTGCTCGGCTCCTACCTGGCGGTGCGGCATTACCGGCGCCACTACGGGCAGGTGAGGCCACGAGCCTCAAGGGGCCGTGGCGTTGTCTCCGCGTTGCCGATCGTCGTGCTGACCGTCGCCGCGGCAACGGGGACCTTCTCCGAAAGCTGGCCGGTCAGCCTGCCCGGCATCGTGCTTGCCGCGGGAGTCGCCGGCTGTGCGTGGTTCCAGCGGCCGCTCGCGCCGGCGCTCGTCCCGGTCGCCGTGCTCGGTGCGCTGCTCAGTGTGCTGCCGCTCGCCGGTGCGGGCAGGCCGCACCCGCTGGGGCCCGCGGAGCACTGGATCTTCGCTCTGCTCGTCGGTGCCGCCGTCGTGCAGGTCTACGCTCACGTGGTGCTCAGGGGGGCCTTCGCCGGAAGGCGGGGGCCGCGAGGATGAGCATGCCGTCCCGGGGCGCCTCCCCGGGGGAAGTGGAAGGGCACGACGCGCCGTTCGAGGCCATCGCGGCGCTCGACAAGCTCATCCACGAGCCGGCGCGCCTCGCGATCACCACCGCGCTGTCGGCGTGCGAAAAGACGGACTTCCTTTTCCTGCTCCGGCTCACCGGACTCTCCAAGGGCAACCTGTCGGCACACCTGAGCAAGCTCGAAGCCGCGGGCGTCGTCGACATCAGCAAGCGGTTCGCCGGCAAGCGCCCCGAGACCTGGATCAGACTCACCGGGCACGGCAGGCGGGTGGTGGCCGCGCACTGGGAGCGGCTCGACGAGGTCAGGCGGCGGGCCTCGGCCTGGTCGCGGGGGCGGTCCTGAGCCACACCGATCCGGCCCGCTGACAATTACTCGCCCATTTGTGTCGATGGTTGCTTTATGTGATCAGTTGGCGTGTCGAATGTGTGGCCGACGGTCTTCCCTTGAGGTGATCGGATGAGGAGCGGAATACTTTCTGTGTTTCCGTCGCGTTTGTTCAGTTGCCGTTTTCGTTCTTGAGTGCCGCGGCGCCGCGGTTCTACTCTTGCCTTTCCGGGTGTGCGGATCAGGCGTGCCTGCCCGGGGGAGCGAGGTGGTTGACCTGGCTGTTGACGCGGATACCGGCAACCACAGAATGTGAACATGTGTCACGTTTTGGGTATCGGAAAACGGACACTTCCGGGCATGAATTCTCACCATTCGGGGGTATACGCGTGTCCCGGCTGGTGTGAGGACGCCTCGACTGGGTATTGACAGGTCAGACATTTTTCCCCGGGTTCCGGCCTTTGCCCGCGAGGATCCAATTCGGACACAGTGAGGAGTGCACCGGCACAATGGCGAACCACCGCATCGCACGCCGCAATACCGTCAGCGTGCCCGGGGTCGCCGTGCCGGCGCCCCGGGCACTGCCGTTACGCACCCGCGCCGCGCTGGCCGCCGGCAAGCTCGCGGCGGGAGCCTCACGCCGTACCGGGCGCGGCACCGGCGCCGTCATCGGTGGCCGTACCGCACTCAAACTCGACCCCGGTGCCCTGGCGAGGCTCGGTCAGGACCGCACGGTCCTCCTGGTCACCGGTACCAACGGCAAGACGACCACCTCGCTGATGCTCACCCGCATCCTGTCCGTGCTCGGCTCCGTCGCGGCCAACTCGACCGGAGCCAACATGCCCGACGGTTTGCTCGCCGCGCTCACCGAACGCCCCGACGCGCCGTATGCCGTACTGGAAGTCGACGAGAACTACGTTCCGTGGGTCGCCGACCGGGTCAGGCCCGCGGGCATCGTGCTGCTCAACCTCAGCCGTGACCAGCTCGACCGCGTCGGCGAGGTCCGGTCCACCGAACGCGACCTGCGGGCCGCCGTCGCGCGGCTCACCGACACCTTCGTCGTAGCCAACTGCGACGACGCGCTGGTCACCTCCGCCGCCATCGAAGCGGCCGATCCGCTGTGGGTCGCGGCGGGCACCACGTGGCGGGACGACTCGACGGCGTGCGCGCGCTGCGGGCAGGCCGTGCAGCGGGACGAGGAGAGCTGGGGTTGCGTCTGCGGGCTGGCCCGCCCGCGCCCGGCGTGGGAGTTGCGGGGCCGGACTCTGCTCACCCCAGAGGGAACCGAGCTGCCCCTCGATCTCCAGCTTCCCGGGAGGGCCAACGCCGCGAACGCCGCCATTGCCGTCGCCGCCGCTGCCCGGCTCGGTGTCCAGCCCAAACTCGCGACCGCGCAGCTCAGGGCGATTACCGACGTCGCCGGCCGGTATCGGCAGGCCGATGTCGCCGGGCACCAGGTGCGCCTGCTGCTCGCGAAGAACCCGGCGGGATGGGGGGAAACGCTGCCGCTGGTCGAGGGCACCCGTTCGGTGGTCATCGCCGTCAACAGCAGGGAAGCCGACGGCCGCGACATGTCCTGGCTGTGGGATGTGCCCTTCGAACGGCTGCGCGGGCACACCGTCGTCGCATCAGGGGAAAGGGCGACCGATCTCGCCGTACGGCTGTGTTACGGCGACGTTCCCCACCGGGTGGAGCCCGACCCGCTCAAAGCCGTCGCCGAGCTCGAACCCGGACCGGTCGACCTGATCGCCAACTACACCGCGTTCCGCACCTTGACCGTGAGGCTCAACAATGGGTGACGAATCAACCATCCGGCTCGGTCTCGTACTTCCCGACGTCCTCGGCACCTACAGCGACTCGGGAAACGCGACCGTGCTGGCGAAAAGACTGGAATGGCGCGGGGTCTCCGCCAAGATCGTGCCGATCCCGTTCTCGGGAGACGTGCCCTCCTCACTCGACATCTACCTCATCGGTGGTGGTGAGGACGACGCGCAATCGCTTGCGGCCGCCCGGTTGCGCGCGAACCCCGGTGTGCAGAAAGCCGCGGAACAAGGAGCCGTCGTGCTCGCCGTGTGCGCGGGCTTCCAGGTGCTCGGCACCTCGTTCACCACGTCCGACGGCGTCAAGCACGCTGGGCTGGGACTGCTCGACGTCTCGACGGTGCCCGGCAGGCGGCGTGCCGTGGGCGAGGTCATCGTCAAGGTCGACGACGGCTACGGCGGTCAACCACTCAGCGGCTTCGAGAACCACCTCGGCTCGACCACCGTCGGCTCGACCGGCGCACCGCTGGGCAAGGTGACCCGGGGCATCGGCAACGGCGACGGCAGCGAGGGTGCCGTATCCGGACATGTGCTCGCGACCTACCTGCACGGGCCGGTGCTGGCCCGCAACCCCGCGCTCGCCGACCTGCTGCTCGAATGGGCCATGGGCTCGCCGCTTCCTCCGCTGAACGTGGACGAGGTCACCGAGCTGCGCAGGGAACGCCTCGCCGGAAACCGGTTCGGCAGGCGCCGCGGCGCCTGAGACCAGCAGCAGCCCCGGCACGGTTCGCCAGTTCCGTGCCGGGGCTTCTTCGTGTCCGGCCGAGTGTGGCCGCGCACCGGCCCGCCTGAACGAGTGGAAGCACTCACCCGACGGACAGCTCCGCGCTGAACCGGGAGCCGATCCGGAAGACAGTAGGGAGGGCGGTCGACCGGAAGGGGAGCCCGAGGCCATGAACGTGCCCGACATGCCGGTCACCGGCGAACGCTCCGAACGCCGCCCGCTGGGCCGCGTCGTCTTCATCGCGGGGGCGGCGGCGGTCGGTGGCTTCCTCTTCGGCTACGACAGCTCCAACATCAACGGGGCCGTGCTCGGCATCGAACACCACTTCGACGTCGGAGGGGGAGCCACGGGGCTCACCGTGTCCAGCGCGCTCATCGGCTCGGCGGCGGGCGCGTGGTTCGGAGGGCTGCTGTCCGATCGCATCGGCAGGATCCGGTCGATGCAGCTCGCCGCCGTACTGTTCCTGGTCAGCGCCATCGGGGCCATGTTCGCGTTCAGTGTGTGGGACCTCGGCGGCTGGCGGGCGGTCGGCGGCGTCGCGATCGGTATCGCCTCCGTGCTCGGGCCCGCCTACATCGCCGAGGTCGCGCCTCCCGAGTACCGCGGAAGGCTCGGCTCGATGCAGCAGCTCGCGATCGTGCTCGGCATCGGTGTCTCCGCGCTCGTCAACTGGTGTATCAAGGCGCTCGCCCCGATGGGACCGGACGGCAGCCACAATCTCAACGGTTCGCTCGGCGGGCTCGAAGCGTGGCAGTGGATGCTCGGTGCGGCTGCCGTGCCCGCGGTGATCTATTTCGTTCTCGCCTCGATCATCCCGGAATCACCGCACTACCTGGTCTCCATCGGCAGGCGGGAGCAGGCCCGTGACGTCCTGCTTTCCGTCGAGGGCGGGAGCGAAGCCGAGGCCGACGCCAAGATCGACGGCATTCTGCGCAGCCAGAAGACCGAGGCGAGGCCGAAGGTACGTGACCTCGCCGGCGGCAGGTTCGGACTGCTGCCCATCGTGTGGGCGGGTATCGGGCTGGCGGCGTTTCAGCAGCTCGTGGGTATCAACGTGATCTTCTACTACTCGGACACGTTGTGGCATTCGGTCGGGCAGAACACCGACTCGCTACTGATCTCCATGGTGAGTCCGGTCATCAATCTCGCGGGTACGTTCGTCGCGATCATGTTCATCGACCGGCTCGGCCGCAAGCCGTTGCTGCTGACCGGTTCGATCGGCATGGTGCTCGGGCTCGGTGTCGCCGCGGTGGCGTTCGGCAACGCGGTCAGCGTCGACGGCGCGATCACGCTGCCCGGCGTGTGGGGTCCCGTCGCCCTCGTGTTCGCCAACCTGTTCGTACTGTCGTTCGCGTTGTCGTGGGGCGTGATCCTGTGGGTCATGCTCGGTGAGATGTTCCCGCTGCGGATCCGCGGCGCGGCCCTCGCCGTCGGCACCGCGGCCAACTGGGTCGCCAACTGGCTGGTGACGGTCAGCTTTCCCAGCATGTCCGAATGGAACCTTTCGGCGACCTATTGGGTTTATGCCGCTTTCGCGGCATTGTCGATTCCGTTCGTGTTGAGGTTCATCAAGGAGACGAAGGGAACCGCACTGGAGAACGTGAGTTGAGGGCGCGGGCGCGGGTCTCGCCGCTCAGGGCTCTGACCTCGGCATATTCGTGTGGATGTGAGGTTATGATGGGTGACTGCGATAAGTCGACATGTCGCGAAACCTCTTCTCCCTGGAAGTGCGAAACGGACCGCCCATGACAACGTCACTGGAGCGCGCCTCGCGGCGCGGCAGTGCGACCGACAACGCCTATCAGCACATCAAGCACCTCATCCTCGTCAACGAACTGGCGCCGGGCGCCGAACTGAGGGAGGCCGCGCTCACCGAATCGACGGGGTTCGGCCGCTCGCCCGTCCGCGAGGCGCTGCGCAGGCTCGTGCAGGAAGGTTTCGTCGAGGTACGGCCCAGGCAGGGCTACCGCGTTTCCGTCGTCACGATTGATGGGGTCAGGGACCTGTTCGAACTGCGGCTGCTGCTCGAACCCGCCGCCGTGGAGCTGGCCGCGTTGCGCGCGCCCTACGACGAACTGACCGAACTCGGGACGCTGGCACGCACGACCTACATTCCCGGCCAGGCCGGAGGCTACGAGGCCTTCCTCAAGGCCGGCCGGGATTTCCACGTCCGCATCGCGATGGCCACGGGCAACGAACGGCTGGCAGGCACGCTGGAAGTACTGCTCGACGAGATGCAGCGGCTGTTTTTCCTCAGTCTCGACGATCCGGCGAGCGCCTCGAACATGACCCGTGAGCACAGGGCCCTCTACGACGCGCTGCTGGCAAGGGACGCCAGCAGGGCCCGCCGGATCGTCGTCGACCAGATCGAGGCCGGAAGGGGCAGGGTGCTGGGCCGGCTGGCCGCCGGGGAGTCCGAGCAATCCGAGGAGCCCGGGGGGTCTCGGGGGGATGGTCCGCTCGGAGCGTGACGAAAGCTCCCACGAACGTGTCGTGTTCCGCCACGCGCAACCTCCCAGCTCACCGGCCCGACTCCGATACGCTGTGCGACGTCTTTTGCTCACTCACAGTAAGGGTTTTGTCGTGCGGAAGTCTCTGGGTGTCAGGGTTGTCGTTGCCTTCGCCGGCCTATTCGCCGCACTTGTACTGGCGGCTCCCGTCTCGGGTGCCACCGAAACCGCGGCAACGGAAGCCGGAGCCGCTCCCGCGCTCGTGCGCGCGACGCAGAACAACGACTGCAGGCTCAACGTCCGGGCCGGTGCGGACACCGGATCCCCGATTCTGCACACGCTGACCTGCGACAACTACACGACCTGTGTGCAAGCCGACGAGCAGGGCCAGCCGTGTGGCCCCTACGTCATCGGCGGTGACTACAGCTGCGTCGGTGCGGACAACAAGCAGGTCTACGACAACAAGTGGGCAGAGGTGTCGTGGCGTTCGCCAGAGCCCGCCTACGTCGCCGTCGCCTGCGCGTTCTTCCGCGAGTAGGCACGGGTCCGCGGAGCGAAAGCTCCCGCCGAAGCAGCGTCAACCCCGATCGCTGTTTCGGCGGGAGCTTGTCGCGTTCTGGGGCGAGTCACGACGTCATGCGCGCGATGGGCCGATGGCCGCGCAAAATGTCCACTCCGGACAGTGCGAAGTGTCCGCGGCGGGACAGCCGGTGTGCGACCGCGCCACGCGTTGACCGCGTACGAGCGTTTGCCGCTGTCCGGGTCGGACATTCCCACCTCTTCCCGGCAAGACCGGTGTCGTGTATCGCGTTCGCGAAGTTGATCTTAGTTTCTCTCATCGAACCTAGAAGTCTTCTCGGTATCCGTCAACCGAGATCCGGTTCACTGATGATCGTGTCCCGGCACTGTCGCTAGTGGCCGATGTCGCACCAATCCTCGGCGTCGAGCAGGCTGCCCTCCACCGCGATCCTGGCGCGTTCCTCGGCCACGCACTGCCGATATGCGTCTTCTTTGCTCTCCTGCGAGTTGATGATCATGACACCGATCGCGCACATGACCGCGATGACGGCGCACACGATGGAAACCGCCTGCCTCGCTGGGCTGATCTCGTTCCGGCTGCCGTTCATTGCTCCCCCTTGTGTCGTTTTCGCCATCGGTAACCGCAGAGCATGCCCGCCGCCGCTTACATCCCGCTTGCTTCGGCCGGGCACCTAGACTCGGACGCGCTGCCGTCGTCCGCCGTTCCGGAGGTGTCCATGGGGCCGCGTCCCGCTTACCAGGCGAGTGAGGGAAGCCCGCTCGCCGTCGACCGTGACTTCTACGACCGGCTGGCCGGAAGCGAAGACCGGCGGGAGCGGGTGGAGCGGTTCGTGCTGCCCATCCGATCGGGCAGGGCCTGGGAGGTCAAGGCGGGCCGGCTCTGCCGGATCAGCACGCCCGAGGGTGCTCAGGTCGGCGACTTCAACGTCTGGAATCGGCACAATCCACGCGAACGGCTGTGGGCGGCGAGAACGAGGCAGTTACAGGCCGCGCACGTGACGCGCTACGACCGGCTGTGGTCGACGCTGCCCTACCTGCGCCCGTTGCTGACGATCACCAACGACACGCTGGAGTCCTACGGGACCGATGCCGACGGCGGGAGGGTGCACGATCTGCTCGGAACCCGGTGCGATCCCTACGTCAACCGGATGCTCACCGGTGAGGACGCCGACGTGCACTGTCATTCGAACCTCGTGCGCGCCGTACTGCCCTACGGGCTCACCGAGTTCGACGTCCACGACGTACTCAACATCTTCCAGTGCACCGGACTGACCGAGGACGACCGGTACTTCATGCAACCCTCGCCCGCGAAGCCGGGGGACTTCTTCGAGTTCTTCGCGGAGCAGGACCTGCTGTGTGCACTGTCGACCTGCCCGGGAGGCGACCTCTCCATCCCGCTGTGGGGTCCCGGCGCGCGCGATCCGATCGAGGTCTGCCGTCCTCTGGCGGTCGAGGTGTTCCAGCCCGCCGCGGACCTCGTCGAGGGCTGGACACCGCCCGAGGTCGCCGCCTACGGCGGCCTGCACGGGCTCACCGGCCCCTAGAGACCGACGGGAGCCGCGGCCGCGTACTCGTCGTCGACGGCGACGACCCGGTGACCGGTGGCGTCGAGCAGTGACGCGGCGATCGCGGCCCGGTAGCCCGACTTGCAGTGAACCCAGATCTCGCCGCCGGGTACCTCGCCGATGCGATCGAGCAGTTCGTGTAGCGGGATGTGCACGGCGCCTTCGATATGCCCCTCGTCCCACTCCTGGCCCCTGCGAACGTCGAGCACGGTCACCCTGCGGTGATGGCGTACCTCGGCCAGCTCCGCGAATCCCGCCGTGGGGTAGGACCGCAGGGCGGTATCTCCGGCGAGTGATTCGATGTCTCCCGACGCGGCGGCCGCGAGGCGGTCGATACCGATCCGGACCAGCTCCCGCTGCGCTCGCGCGACCTGCTCAGGCGACTCGCCGAGCAGGGTCAGCGGCGCTCCCCACGGCAACAGCCAGCCGAGATAGGTGGCAAGCCCGCCGTCGATGCCGAAGTTCAGCGTTCCAGCGACGTGGCCTGCCGCGAACGCCGTGCGGTTGCGCAGATCCACGACCCACTCGCCGGCTTCGATCCGGTGCCGCAGTTCGGCGGGGTCAGCCTGCCTCGGCGGGCTCAGATCGGGCGCTTCCGGCCCCGCCGCGTTGGCCGGTGCCATGTGCGCGTAGTACGCGGGGTACACGTCGAGTCCTGCCAGCAGAGAGTCCACATAGGACTTCTCGGTTTCGGTGAGCGCGGGGTTGATCCGCTTTTCCCTGCCGATCGTGGATTCGTCGCCGGACGTGGGAGTGGCTGAGCAGAAGCTGCCGAAGCCGTGCGTGGGATATACGCGGGTTTCGTCGGGTAGTTCGGTCGCCAGTTTCCGGGCCGAGGAGTACTGCGCGTGTACGAGCTCGCCGGTGTGCGCCGGTCCGAGCAGGTCGGGGCGTCCCGTCGAGCCGTACAACAGCGAGCCGCCGGTGAACACGGCCGGTACCTGGCCGGAGGCACGCAGAACATAGGAAAGGTGGGTGAACGTGTGACCCGGCGTCGCCATCGCCTGTACCCGCATGGTGGCGCCGACCTCGACGACGTCGCCGTCCGTGATCGGTTCGCGCTCGAAGGACACTTCGTCGGCGGCGTTGACGTGATACGCCGCGCCGGTGAGGCGGGCGAGCGCGAGGCCGCCGGTGACGTAATCGTTGTGGATGTGGGTCTCGAAGACGTGCAGCAGGCGCACGCCCTCGCCCTCCAGTAGTGCGAGCACCCTGTCGATGTCGCGTTGCGGGTCGACCGCGAAGGCGGCCTCACCGTCGTGCACGAGATAGCTGCGGTCGCCCAGTGATGGCGTGTCGATCGGCAGGATCTCCATCGGGACGGTCACTTCCTTCCTGATCGCGGTACCCGTGGCGATGACAATGAGTGTGCGAGTCGTCGCGCGCGGGAGCGATCGAACGCGAAGCCCCGGCCGTTGTCATTGTCCAGGCTCCGGGTTGCCAGGCCAAGCCCCGGAAGTGTGGGTCTGTGGTTTGGACCACTTGGCCGGCGGATGGGGTCGCGGATGACGACGGGAAAGGGCAGGCCGATGCGTGATCGGCCTGCCCTTTCCCGGATGCTCAGCGCGGTTTGCGAGCCACGCAGAGAACCGATTGCCCGAAGGGAACCTTGACGACCTTTTCGATGGCTCGCGTCACGGGAACGACGAAGCGGTCGTAGATCGCGACGAGCTTGCGGTTGGGCGCGCCCGCTCCACCCTTGCGTACCGCTGCCCACCACGCGAAGGCGCCGAGGAAGTTGACCGGCCGGGCAACCTCCACGGTGAGCCCTGCCCTCTCGGCGGCGGCCCGCACGGTGGCGGGTGTGTACCTGCGGTAGTGGCCGACCTTGCGATCGAACTCGCCGTAGAGCTGCTGGTATCCCGGTACGAACAACACGATGTCCCCACCGGGGTTCACCGATGTGGCAAGGCAGCGCAGCGCTTCGACGTCGTCCTCGATGTGCTCGAGGACGTTGATCGCGATAAGGCTGTCGACGGGTTCGTCGAGCGTCGTCTGCCCGTCGATGTCGAACTGCTGTACCTCGATCTCCTCGCGGTCGGCGAAGCGCGCCTTCATCTGCCTCACGGCCTCGGGATCGACGTCGGTGACGACGTACCTTTCGAAACCGGTGAAACCGTCGGCGAACTCCCCGAGTCCGGCGCCGACCTCCAGTACCGTGCGCCCGCAGTGCGCGCGGATGAGTTCGCGCTGATAGTTCAGGTAGCGGGGCTTTCCGTGATCACTTTCCAAAGTGCGGCCGGTGGCCGCGTTGAACGCACCCTGGCCCTGCTCGCTGTCGGTCACGCAGCCTCCAAGTCGTAGCGGATCCGCCGGGACGCGGGCAGGCCGCTGCCGAAACCGGGGGGACATCAGCAGAACCAGGCCCGGAAAGCGGGTCGATTCGCATTCTGTTGTCGCTTATGCGCGATAGGGCCGCGAGCGTACTGGATCTGGTGTGAGTAAACCAAGGTGGGCCACGAAACCGTGGTGCACTGGCACAATCGCGCCATGCGGAAACCGGGAACAGGGCAAGCGTCGCAAGACCGGCACGGGCGACCGATCTTCGTGCTCGTGCACAGTCCGCTGGTCGGCCCCTCGGCGTGGGAACCGACCGCCGCGACATTGCGGGAAAGCGGATATCTCGTCGTCGTGCCTTCGCTGGCGGCCGGAATCGGCGGCACCGGCCCCTGCTATCCGCGTCTCGCCGGGCTTGTCTCCGCCGCCGTCGCGGAATCCGGTGCGGCAGGGCCGGTTGTGCTGGTCGCACACAGTGGGGCAGGGCCGCTGTTGCCCGCGATCGCGGAGACCCTGTCCCTGCCCGTCGTGGCCACCGTGTTCGTCGATGCCCAGCTTCCGCACCCCGGCCGTTCCTGGCTCGCCGCGGCACCCGAGGCGATCGGTGACCAGCTTCGTGGGCTGGCCGTCGGCGGGACGCTCCCTCCGTGGAACCAATGGTTTCCGCCGGATGTCATCGCCGCGCTACTGCCGGAGCCGGAGCGGCGGGAGCGGTTCGTCGCCGAGCTGCCGAGGTTGCCGCTGTCGTACTTCGAGGAAACCGCCCCGGAAACCGGTGGCCCGAACGTGCCGTGCGCCTACGTGCGCCTGAGTGAGGGCTACGACCGGCAAGCCACTACGTGCGCGGGCCGTGGCGATCCCGTCGTTCGTGCCGACTCCGACCACCTCGCCCCGTACACCGATCCCGGTACGGTCGCCGTCGCGCTCCGCGAAGCCGTTTCGCGGCTCGGGCTCGGCTGAGGATCACCGGACGACAGCCCGGCCGAACAAAAGAAAAGGGGCTGATACGCATGGTCGCCTCTCGGCGAATGGCGCGACGCGGTTCCAGCCGGACGGTATTCCGCGAAGGCTAACTGGGGTGAGGCCCGGGGGACTCAGTGCGTATCAGCCGACCATTCCAACACCGGAAACCGCTCCGATGTTCCCTTGCCGTCGTGAGGTGACTCACGACGGCAGAAGCGGGGCTATGCCGCGTGCGGTTGCCCCTTCGCATTCCTCCGGGCGCGCACGAGATCGCGGCGCTCCGCCTCTGTCGTACCGCCGAAGATCCCGTAGTCCAGTCCCGTGTCGATCGCGTACTCAAGGCACTCCGAACGCACGGGACACCGTGCGCAGACCGCCTTGGCCCGCTCGCTCTGCCGTGCGCCGGGCCCCATCGCCGACACCGGGAAGAACAGCTCCGGATCCTCGTCGCGACAGGCGGCCTCATGCCGCCAGTCTTCCTTTTCCATGACGTACCGCCCTCCTTTCCGGCGGGGATTCGCTCGCCCACGTGAGGACCACGAAGACATTTCGTGGCTACCTTTGATCATCGGTTATCGGGCAAGCGATTATTCAACGCACATTCGGCATGCTCGTATTCCGGCAGTGAGGCCCGCCACCTCGTGCGGCCGGGTACCTCGTCCGTGGAACGCGGAAACCGCGGGGGCAGTCGTTGTCATTTCGCGCTGGGCGGGCACATACTGGAACACGTGTCCACAGTGTCCATAACGGACTGGATCCTTCATGTCGACCTCGACCAGTTCATCGCGGCCGTCGAGGTCGCGAGGCACCCCGAACTCAAGGGGAAACCGGTGATCGTCGGCGGCAAGGGCGATCCGAATCAGCGTGCCGTCGTCGCAACGGCTTCCTACGAGGCGCGCGAGAGCGGAGTCCACTCGGGTATGCCCCTGCGCACGGCGGCCAAACGTTGCCCCGGCGCCGTGTTCCTCGCCTCGGACCCGCCCGCGTACGAAGCCGTGTCGGAGCGGGTCATGGCAACCCTGCGTGAGTTCGACGCCGTCGTCGAGGTGATGGGCTGGGACGAGGCTTTTCTCGGCGTGAGCACCGACGACCCCGAGGCGTTCGCCGAGGACGTCCAGCGGATGGTCGCCTCGGAGACCGGGCTGTCCTGTTCGGTGGGGATCGGCGACAACAAGATGAGGGCCAAGGTCGCGACGGGATTCGCGAAACCGGCGGGCCGCTACCGGCTCACCAGGCAGAACTGGATGCCGGTGATGGCCGAGCGCGCGCCGGACGCGCTGTGGGGCATCGGGAGCAAGACCACCCACAAGCTCGCGGACATGGGGATTTCCACCGTCGCCGCGCTCGCCGCGGCGGATCCGAACGAGCTCGCCGCTCGGTTCGGGCCGACCATGGGGCCCTACTTCCGCGCGCTCGCGCACGGCGCGGGTGACAGGGAGGTCACGGCCACTCCCTATGTGCCGCGTTCGCGAAGCAGGGAGACGACGTTCCAGCGCAACATCGCCGATCCCGCGGAGATCGCGGGACAGATCGCCGCGCTGGCCGCCAGGGTCGCCGACGATGTTCTCGCCGAGGGACGGCCCGCGGTCAGGGTCGGCGTCAAGGTGCGTTTCGCTCCGTTCGTGACCCAGACGAAGAGCATTACGCTTGAGGGGTCGACGAGCGAGGCGGTGGAGATCGAACGCGCCGCACTGAACGTGCTGGAACGTTTCGAACTCGATCGTCCGGTGCGGTTGCTGGGTGTCAAAGCCGAGTTCGAGCCGAACTGAAGTGATGGGGGTCACACGGTGTTGCGCGTGTGACGACGCGGACGGCGAAGCTCACGGCGGCGATGTCGGAGTGGGCGGATACCCTGCACTACGGTGGTTCGCCGGTCGGGTGGCAGGCCGGGGGGCGCCGGCGCACCGCTGACGGCACGAATCGGTGTTATCGAGATCTGGGAGAGAGCGACCCTGTGACTGCTTCTGCTGAGACCCTCTACGGGGCGGACGACCTGACCCACCTTGAGGGTCTCGAAGCGGTGCGCAAGCGGCCAGGCATGTACATCGGGTCCACGGACAGTCGCGGCGTCAACCACCTGTTCACCGAGATCGTCGACAACTCGACAGACGAGGGTGTCGCCGGCCACGCGAGCAAGGTCGTTGTCACCCTGCACGCCGACGGCAGCGTCGAAGTCGAGGACGACGGCAGGGGAATCCCCACCGGGGTGCACGCCAAATCGGGATTGTCGGGTGTCGAACTCGTGCTCACCAGGCTGCACGCGGGCGGCAAGTTCGGTGGTTCCGGCTACAAGGCCTCCGGTGGGCTGCACGGCGTCGGCGCCTCCGCGGTCAACGCGCTCTCGTTGCGGCTCGACGTCACCGTCAAGCACGCGGGCAAGGTGCACGAGATGTCCTTCGCGAAGGGCGTGCCGGGCACGTTCGACGGCCAGGGGCCGAAAGCGAAGTTCACGCGCCAGTCCGGCCTTCGCCTCAGCCGCAAGATGAAGCGGGGAGAGTCCACCGGCACGACCATCCGGTACTGGCACGACGCGAGGTACTTCGAGAGCGGAGCCGCGCTCGACATCGAGGTGGTGCGGGAGAAACTGCGCAACACCGCTTTCCTCGTCCCCGGCGTCACCTACGTGCTGCGCACGGCCACCGACGGCGCCATCAACGAGGAAACCTTCCACTACCCGAGCGGCCTGACCGACATGGTCGAGATCCTCGCCCCCGCCGGTGATCGCGCCGTGAGCGGAACCCTCGTCATCTCGGGTGAGGGTACGTACAAGGAGAACGCCGCCGACGAGAACGGCGTCATGAAGTCCAATGTGGAGCGCAGGGCCGAGATCGAGGTCGCGCTGCGCTGGGGGACCGGCTACGAACGCACCGTCGAATGCTTCACCAACACCATCCGCAACGTGCACGGGGGAACCCACCGTAAGGGATTCGACCGCGCGATGGTGAAGGCCGTCCAGGAGGCCATCTCCAAGACGAGGGGACTGCTCAAGCCCAAGGAGGACATGCCGACGATCGACGACGTTCAGGAAGGCATGACCGCCGTCATCCACGTGCGCATTCCGGAGCCCCAGTTCACCTCGCAGACCAAGGACGAACTGTCGACGGCGGGGATCACCAAGGTCATCCAGGGCATCGTCGACAAGCACATCAAGGCGTGGACCGAAAACCGCAAGACGAAGGCCGAAGCCAAGACCGTACTGCAGAAGATCGTCGACGCCTCGCGCGTCCGGCTCGCGCAGAAGCAGCAGAAGGACGCGGCACGCAGGAAAACGGCGCTCGAAGGCGCCGCGATGCCGCCGAAGCTGGTCGACTGCCGCACCACCGGTGTCGCGCGCAGCGAGCTGTTTCTCGTCGAGGGCGACAGCGCGCTCGGTTCGGCGAGGATGGCGAGGGTCTCCGAGTACCAGGCGTTGCTTCCGCTGCGCGGCAAAATCCTCAACGTGCAGAAGGCCGGGCTCGGCGACGCGCTGAAGAACGCCGAGATCTCCTCCATCGTGCAGGTACTCGGCGCCGGAACCGGCCGCACCTTCGACATGTCGACCATGCGCTACGGCAGGGTCATCCTGATGGCCGACGCCGACGTCGACGGCTCGCACATCCGCACACTGCTCATCACGCTGTTCGCCCGCTACATGCGCCCGGTGATCGAGGACGGCAGGCTCTACGCCGCCATGCCACCGCTGCACAAGATCACCACGAAGGGCCGCAACCCGGAAACCCACTACACGTTCAGCGAACGGGAAATGGAAACCAAGGTCGCGGCACTGCAGAAGTCGGGCAAGAACGTGGTCACCCCGGTGCCCCGGTTCAAGGGTCTCGGTGAGATGGACGCCGACGAACTGTGGGACACCACCATGAACCCCGCCACCCGCTCGGTCCGCCGCATCACCCTCGACGACGCCGACGCGGCAGAAGCCGCGCTCGAACTCCTCATGGGCGAGAAGGTCGAGCCGCGCCGCAAATGGCTGGTCTCCTCCGCCGCCAGGGTGGACCAGGCCGCGATCGACATCTAGGAGTCACACGACAATGGCACGCCGCAAAGGCACCATGACGCGGGTCGACCCTTCCGCCTTCGACAAGGCCGGAGCCCACGTCTACGACAACTCAGTCAAGACGGAGATCGAGGACTCCTACCTGGAGTACGCCTACTCGGTCATCCACTCGCGCGCGCTGCCCGACGCCCGCGACGGGCTCAAGCCCGTCCACCGCCGCATCTTGTTCTCCATGAACGAGAACGGGTACCGGCCCACCCACGCACACGTGAAGTCCTCGCGGGTCGTCGGCGACGTGATGGGCAAGTACCACCCGCACGGCGACACCGCCATCTACGAGGCGATGGTGCGGCTCGCGCAGGACTTCTCGATGAACGTTCCGCTCATCGACGGGCACGGCAACTTCGGTTCCCCCGACGACGGTCCCGCCGCGTCCAGGTACACCGAGGCCCGGATGTCGCCGGAGGCGATGCTGCTCGTCGGCGAACTCGGCGAGGAGACGGTCGACTTCCGGCCCAACTACGACGGTTCCCTCCAGGAACCGTCCGTGCTTCCCGCGGCTTTCCCCAATCTGCTCGTCAACGGCACATCCGGCATCGCGGTCGGTATGGCGACCAACATGATCCCGCACAACATCGGCGAGGTCATCACGGCCGCGCGCTGGCTCATCAATCATCCCGGCGCCTCGCTCGACAAGCTCATGGAGTTCGTTCCCGGCCCCGACCTGCCGACCGGTGGCCTGCTGCTCGGCCTCGACGAGGTCCGCAAGGCATACGAGACCGGCCGTGGCATCGTGCGCATGAGGGCCAAGGTGCAGACCGGGCCCATCGAGGGCAGCAGGCGGCAGGGCATCACCGTCACCGAACTGCCGTACGGCGTCGGGCCGGAGAAGGTCATCGAGCGCATCACCGACGAGGTCGGCAAGTCCAAGCGCCTCACCGGCATCGCCGATGTCAAGGACCTCACCGACAGGGAGAACGGCACCAGGCTCGTCATCGAGTGCAAGGTCGGCGTCAACCCGCAGGCACTGCTGGCCGATCTCTACCGGCTCACCCCGCTGGAACAGTCCTTCGGCATCAACAACCTCGTGCTCGTCGACGGCCAGCCGAGGACACTCGGGCTCAAGCAACTGCTCGAAGTGTTCCTCGCCCACCGCTACGAGGTCGTCACCCGCAGGACCAGGTACCGCAAACGCAAGCGCGAGGAACGGCTGCACCTCGTCGAGGGCCTGCTCAAGGCGCTGCTCGACATCGACAAGGTCATCAGGCTGATCAGGCAGAGTGAGAACGCGCAGGCGGCCAAGGACGGGCTGATGAAGCGCTTCAAGCTCTCCGACATCCAGGCGACCTACATTCTCGATACACCACTGCGCAGGCTCACCAAGTACGACAAGATCGAACTTGAGGACGAGCAGGACCGGTTGCGCGAGGAGATCGCGGAACTGTCGAAGATTCTCGACGACGAGTCGGTGCTGAAGAAGGTCGTCTCCCAGGAGCTGGCGAAGGTCGCCAAGGAGTTCTCGACGGAGCGCAGGACCGGACTGATCGACGGTGACCTCAAGGAGGTGCTCGCCGCGTCCAAGTCGGCGGGCCCGCTGGAGGTTGCCGACGATCCCTGCCAGGTGATCCTCTCGGCGACGGGCCTCGTCGCCCGCACCGCGGCCGAATCGGAGGAAGTCGGCGAGGGCAGGCGGCGCAACGGCAGAGTCAAGCACGACGCGGTGTCCGCCGTCGTGCACACGACCGCCCGGGGGCAGGTGCTGCTCGTCACCAACACCGGGCGAGCGTTCAAAGTGGACGTACTGCCGCTGCCGGTCCTTCCCGAGCAGGCGGGAACGGTGTCCTTGCGTGGCGGTATGGCTGCCCGCGAACTCGTTCCGCTCGGCAAGGGCGAACGGGTCGTCGGCATCGCGCCGCTCGGCGAACAGGCGGCGGGGTCGCCAGGACTGGCCATCGGCACCAAACGTGGTGTGGTCAAGGTGTGCTCGCCGGAATGGCCGGTGCGCTCCGACGAATTCGACGTCATCAGCCTCAAGGACGGCGACGAGATCGTGGGCGCCACCTGGCTCACCGACGGCGAGGAAACGCTCGCCTTCCTGTCCTCGCAGGCGGCTTTGCTGCGCTTCGCGGCCTCGCTCATCAGGCCGCAGGGACTCAAGGGCGGTGGTATGGCGGGGATCAACCTCAGCGGCGACGCCGAGGTGGTGTTCTTCGGTGCCATCCGTACCGACGACGAGGAACACGGCGAACCGATGGTCGTCACGGCGACCGGCGCCAGTGTGAAGGTCACCCCCTTCGCCGAGTACCCGGCAAAGGGCAGGGCGACGGCCGGGGTACGGGCGCACCGGTTCCTCAAGGGCGAGAACAGTGTCACCGTCGCCTGGATCGGCCCGCGCCCGGCCGGGGCCGGCAAGAACGGCGACGCGGTGGAACTACCCGAACCCGACCCGCGCAGGGACGGCTCGGGGGCCGCGCATCCAGGACCCGATGTCGTCGGTCACCTCATCGAACGAGGCTGAGCCACACCGCGGGGATGCGGCGACCGCATCCCCGCGGGCCTACCGCCATGCTCTGAGGGTGGCCATGCTGTCGAACCTGCGCGGCTTGCCACTCAGCGGATCGGTGAATTCGAGTGTCTTGGCCAGCAACTGCAGTGGCCTGCTGAAGTCGTCCAGAGCGGTTTCGGTCAGCACCGGGTAGAACGTGTCGTCCACGATCGGGATCCCGAGTGACGACATGTGCAGGCGTAGCTGGTGAGTGCGCCCCGTGGTCGGCAGCAAGCGGTATCTGCCGAGGCCTTCCCTGTGCTCGATCAGTTCGACGTGAGTCTCGGCGTTCGGCTCGCCTTGTACCTCTTGCGCGGTCATGATGCCGCGCTCCTTGACGATGCGGCTGCGAACAACCGTGGGCAATTCCAGTTCGGGCCGATGGGGAGCCACCGCCTCGTAGACCTTTCGCACGGCCCGGTCGCGAAACAACGTCTGGTAGGGGCCGCGTAATTCCCTGCGGGTCACGAACATGACGAGCCCCGCCGTGACGCGATCGAGCCGGTGGGCCGGCGACAGCTCGGGCAGTTCCAGGTCGCGGCGCAGCCGTACCAGCGCGGTCTCCAGTACGTGCTTGCCGCGCGGGATGGTGGCGAGGAAATGCGGTTTGTCCACGACGACGAGGTCGTCGTCCCTGTGCACGATGCCGATCTCGAAGGGAACCGGGACCTCGTCGGGAAGATCCCGGTGGAACCAGACGAACGTGCCCGGAACGAACGGCGTTTCCATGGTGATCGGCCCTTCGAGGCCGACAATGCGTTCTTCCCGCAGCATCGTGTCGATGTAGTGCGGTTCCAGCCGGGGCAACCGGTCGACCAGATGATCCCGCACCGTTGCCCAGCCACCTTCCGAGGGCAGTCTGATACGAGCGGCGTCGAGACCGTGCCGCTGCGGCAGTGGTGACGCGGGACGTTTCATCCCCCTCACTGTAGCCGCAGGGCCGCCCCGGCCGTTCCCGGTAGCAGCGGGGCGACGCTGAAGGGTCAGCCGATCGCGCTCAGTGCGGATTTCCTCGCGCCATCCACCGGTATTGCAGGGCGACCTCGGCGGGGCTGGCCACCTTGTCGAGGAACATGAGACTGTCGAAGCGGCATTCGCACGGATTGCGCTCCAGCGTGTTCTGCGGGAAGCTGCCGCCGATCTTGATACCTCTCGGATCGGTCGCCGACGTCCGATGTGGACCCGGTGTTCCGCCGACCTCCCACGGGTCATCGGTCTCGGTGTAGAAGCCGGGAACCGGTTTCCCGTTGCGATACAGCGCCATCGTGCCCTTGTCGAAGTCGAAGGTCGCAGCGAGGAAGACCCACTCGTCCCTGGGAAGCAGCTGTTGCCAGTCCTGGCTTGCCGCGAACGTCTGCGAGCGCCCGTCGTCGAGCCGTCTTCCCAGCGCGACCAGCCGTAGTTCACCATCCACATTGATGAGTTCGAGCAGAGCCCTCACGCCGTGGCCGTCGGAGTTGCCGGCCAGCACGCCCGCGAGACCGACGGCGTTGAACCGGTCATCGGGATCCGGTGTCGTCGAATCCGGTTTCGGATGGTCGCCGGTCATCTTGAACCAGCCCATCACCGTGGTCGAGGTGGTCGCGTTGAACGCGTTCAGCGTCGGTACGCCGCTGGGGGAGTACACCCCGGCTTTCCAGTCGTCGTTGCCTGCGACGTCCTCGTTGACCTGCTTGGTCTGCAACGCCCTTCGCGCTCCCGGGTAAGCGCTGTCGGCGACTCGCATCGCCGCTCCGCCGTTGATCAGTTCGATGTCGGTACCCGACCTGCCCAGATCGCGTTCGCTTCCGGGATGTCCCGCGACCGGATGGTCGAAGTCGTAGTAGGAGACGAGATGCGGCGCGAGCGTGGGAAAGACAGCGGGTCTGCCGGGCGACGCTTGTGCGACCGGTGTCGCGAGGCTCACGCCGACCAGGACGGCCGCGAGTGTGGCGCCCGTTCTCGCCACCCTGCTCGTGCGTCGCGTCGGGTTTCCACCCAGCCTTCCGGGCAGCGACATCTGCTCACCTCACGAGGGTCGTGAAAGCGCTTTCAGTTCTCGGATTCAGAAGCCTACCCACGATTTCCCGTGCGGTCCAGAGGCGATCAGTACGGTTGGTCGCCGTTGCGTGGCTTCACCAGCCCGGATTCGAACGCGAACACGACGAGCTGGGCGCGGTCGCGTGCGTGCAGCTTGACCATGGACCTGCTGACGTGGGTCTTGGCCGTCAGCGGACTGATCACCATGTGCTCGGCGATCTCCGCGTTGGAAAGGCCCCGCGCCACCAATGCGACGACCTCGCGTTCCCTGTTGGTCAGCTCGGCGAGCTGAGTACTCGCGCCAGCGGAGGGAGGCGATGCGACGAACTCGCTGATCAGCGAGCGAGTGATGGAGGGGGCCAGCAGGGCGTCACCTCGCGCGGCCACCCGCACGGAGTGCACGAGGTCGGCCGGTTCGATGTCCTTGACGAGGAAACCCGTCGCGCCGGCCCGCAGCGCGTTGAACACGTACTCGTCGAAACCGTAGTTGGTCAGCATGACGACGTGCACGCCGGTGAGTTCGGGATCGGCCACGATCCGTCTCGTCGCCTCGATACCGTCGGCTACCGGCATCTGGATGTCGATCAACGCGACGTCGGGGCGATGCGCGGCGGCAGCGGCCGCGCCTTCCTCGCCGTCGGCCGCCTCCGCGACGACCTCGATGTCGTCCTCCGCGTCAAGCAGCGCCCGGAAACCACCCCTGATCAGCGCCTGGTCGTCGACGAGCAGCACGCGGATCATGCGGTCGCGCCTGTCGGCAGGGTGGCCTCGACCGTGAACCCGCCTTGTTCCCGGGGCGCCGCGTGCAGTTTGCCGCCGAGCGCGCTGACGCGTTCCCGCATTCCGATCAGCCCGACCCCGCTCCGCGATGTGCTTCTCGTGGCGGACGGCTCGTCCTCGCGGCCCTCGTCCTCGACGCGCACCGTCACCTCGCTTTCGTGGTAGCCAATGTGGACGGTGGTGGCGGCGCCTGCGGCATGCCTGCCGACATTGGTGAGCGCCTCCTGCACGATCCGGTAGGCCGCCCTGTCGACCTCGGCGGGCAGTGGCCGCCGTTCTCCCTCGATCGTCACCATCGCGGGTATCCCGGCTTTGCGGACCAGCTCGGCCAGCCGCGACAGACCGGCGTCCTGCCGCTCGGGCTTGTCCGTGCGCAACACTTCCAGTGTCGCGCGCAGCTCCCTGCCCGCTTCCCTGCTCGCGTCCTGGACCGCGACGAGTGCTTCGGGGATCTCGGTTCCCCGCTTGCGGGCGAGATGCACCGCGACCCCGGCCTGCACGGTGATGATGGAGATCTGGTGGGTCAGCGAATCGTGCAGTTCCCTCGCGATCCGCAGCCGCTCCTCGCTCGCCCTGTGCAGCGCCGCTTGCTCCCTGGTTCGTTCCGCTTCGGCCGCCCGCCGCTCCACCTGCCGCAGGTAGGCCCTGCGATGCCGGGTCACCTCGCCGAGTACCAGTACGCCGAAGAACCAGCCGACGGGTAGTAGCGCGTCCTGGATGGCTTGCGTCGCAGGGAGCCCGTCCCTGAGTTCGGTGAGATTCTGGGCGAAGGCGAACACGATGAGCGGTGCGACGACCGCGATCCCCAGTATCCGGTGTCCCAGGCTCACCACTGTGTACACCGCGATGAGCGCGGGAGCCGCGGCGATCGGGCCGGGATCGGCCTGGAGCGTGTAGACCAGGTTTGTGGTCAGACTGATCGCCAGCACGGTCCTCGGTGCGGTCGTTCTCGCGACGAGGGCCAGGGAACTGATCAATAGCAGGACGTAGTCGAGCGCGCCGGGCTTCGCCTGCCCGGTGAGCGCGTCCACGAGCACGAGCGCCGTCACCCCGGCGGCGAGCACGGCGTCGAGCGGGCCGGATCGCCACCGGTGCGCGGGCTCCGTATCAGCGGGTCCCATGAAGGCAGCCTAGACCGGATCCCCGCCATTCTCGTTCGGTTCAGGGAGTACTCCCCGCGGAGTAGGCGGGCTCAGCCGCGCGCGGCGGCCAGTTCGAGTGCCTTCCGCGCGGCGTCGGCGTCGGTGATGAACGTCGACACCATGCCGGAACGCAGTACGGCGTCGATCGCCTCGGCCTTCGGCGTGGTGTAGCCCAGAGCGATGACCTCGGGTACCTGGTGCAATTCCTCGTGACTGATGGCGAGTACGTGGTGCGCGAGCCCGGTGGAGAGCGCGTTTCCCTCAGCGTCGAACAGCCGTGCCGCGACCTCGGCCTTGGCGCCGCGCTTCGTGATCGCGTCCCTTTCGGACGGACTGAGTGAGTCGTAGACCGTCGACTCGTTCTCCTGCCACGCCCCGATGCTCACGACGGCCTTGGTGATGTTCCGGAACTGGCCGAAGGTCTCGGCGATGCCGGGCTGCCTCCGCAACGTCTCCGTCGTGCGCCGGTCGGGAAGGACGAGCGGCGCGAAGATCGGATAGGCGTCCCCTCCGGAGACCCGCGCGAGTCCGCTCACGGTCTCAACGGACCGGTCCCGCATGTCCATGCCCGCCTGCACGCCGCACAACTGCACGACCGCGCAGCGCGGAAGGGACGTGATCTGTTCGGTCATCACGTTCACCGATCTCGCCCACGACAAGCCGATCACGTCGTCCTTCGTGGCCAGCTCGCTCAGCACGCTTGCCGCGAGCGCACCGATCCGCCGTCGCAGTTCGGGTCTTCCCTCCGGTTGACTCGCTCGTTCGAGCACGAAAGCGCGTCGCAGGCCGTACGCGGCGCACAGCTCACCCGACAGTCCGGGATCGATGGGGAACGGCAGGTCGAAGGTCACCTTGACGATGCCGGTTTCCCTTGCCCATTCGAGTATCCGGGCCACCTTGAACCTGCTGATGGAGTAGTCCTTCGCGATGTCGAGCTTCGAGTGTCCTCGCACGTAGAACCGATGCGCGATCGCGGCGGCCTGAACCGAGTCAGTAAGGCTCGACGGGGCACTTCTTCTGCTCATATGAGCACTATAGCTGGAAATATGGGTGAAAGGTTGACGTAACACCAGCACTTATCCTTCAATGCCTGCACATGTCGTCGTAGTAATGAATGAATAACGCTCATATGAGCGGTGGAAGGTGGGTGGCATGCGCGCCGCGATCGTCGACCAGCCGGGAGCCATCAGGGTGGGTGATGTGCCCGACCCCAAGCCCGCCGAACGGCAGGTTGTCGTCAAGGTCGGCGCGTGCGGCATCTGCGGAACCGATCTGCACATCGCCGACGGGCACTTTCCGCCGACTCCCTACCCGATCGTTCCCGGCCACGAGTTCGCCGGTGAGATCGTCGAACTCGGGCCCGGTGTTCCCGGCGACTGGCGGGTCGGCGACCGGGTTGCCGTCGACCCTTCACTGTTCTGCGGCTACTGCACTCCCTGCAGATCCGGCCACGGCAACCTGTGTGCCAACTGGGGTGCCACCGGGGACACCGTCGACGGTGCCTTCGCCGAGTACGTCGCCGTCCCCTCGGCCAACTGCTATCGCATGCCCGACGACATGACCTGGCAGCAGGGCGCGCTCGTCGAACCCGTGTCCTGCGCCGTGCACGGCGTCAGGAGGGTCGGCGTCGAGGCCGGTGAACGGTTCCTCGTGATGGGGGCGGGAACGATGGGCCTCATCATGCAGCAGCTGCTGCAGCGTGCCGGTGCCTCGGTGACCGTCGTCGACCGCAACACGGCAAGGCTGGAAAGAGCCACCGAACTCGGTGCGGTCGCCGTCGCGGGCGACGCGACCGAACTGGCCGACGAGAAGTTCGACGCGGCGGCCGACTGCACCGGTGCCGTCCCCGCCATCGAGGCGGCCTTCGACTCGTTGCGCAGAGGCGGAAGACTGCTGGTCTTCGGCGTCGCCCCCGAAGAGGCACGCGTTGCGCTTTCCCCGTTCCGGATCTACAACGACGAGATCACCGTCGTCGGCTCGATGGCGGTGTTGAACAGTTTCGGCACCGCGCTCGACCTCGTCGCGGCGGGCGCCGTCGACACGGACGCGTTGCTCACCGACACACTTCCGCTCGAACGTTATCCCGACGCTCTCGCGTTGATGCGCAGTGGCGCCGGACTCAAGGTCCAAGTGATCCCGGGAGGCGGCAACGATGCCAACACCGCTCGGTAGGCGGCGCGGGAAGCCGACCATCGCGGTACTTCTGTCCACCTTGTTGCTGTTCGTCACCGGCTGTGCGGGTGCCGGTGCCATCGGTGCGGGCGGGCAGACACTCGTCATCGCCATCGTGGCCAACCCGCAGATGAACGACGCCATCGCGCTGTCGGACCGATTCGAGCGCGAGCATCCGGGGGTGAACCTCAAGTTCGTCTCACTGCCGGAGAACCAGGCTCGCGCCAAGATTACCGCCTCGACCGCCACCGAAGGCGGCGAGTTCGACGTCGTGATGATCAGCAACTACGAGACTCCACAATGGGCGGCCAACGGCTGGCTTGAGAATCTGCAGCCCTACATCGACGCCAGCGAGGGGTACGACGGCGACGACTTCATTCCCAGCATCCGCGAGTCACTTTCCTACCAGGGCTCGATGTACGCGGTGCCGTTCTACGGGGAGTCCTCGTTCCTCGCCTACCGCGAGGACCTCTTCCAGCAGGCCGGGCTGACCATGCCCGAGCGGCCGACCTGGCAGCAGATCGCGGACTTCGCGGCCAAGCTCGACGACAAGGAGAACGGCATCGCGGGCATCTGCCTGCGCGGCAAGCCGGGGTGGGGCGAAAGCCTCGCACCGTTCACCACCGTCGTGAACACCTTCGGCGGCCGGTGGTTCGACGAGGACTGGAACGCCCAGCTCACCTCGCCCGAGTTCACCGAAGCCGCGAATTTCTACGTCAACCTGGTGCGCGAACACGGCGAGGTCGGCGCGTCGAGCGCGGGATTCTCCGAGTGCGGCAACAGGTATGGCCAGGGCCAGGCCGCAATGTGGTACGACGCGACGGTCATGGCCGGTACCAACGAGGATCCGGCAAGCAGCAAGGTCGTCGGCAAGTCCGGCTACGTCGCCGCACCAGTGTCCACAACGGACGCGAGTGGCTGGCTCTACAGCTGGTCGCTCGCGATGCCCAAGGTGACCGAGCACAAACAGGCCGCGTGGGACTTCATGCGCTGGATGACCGACAAACAGTTCGTCCAGCTCGTCGGCGAGGAATTCGGCTGGAACAGGGTTCCGCCGGGCTGCAGGCAATCGACCTACGAGATCCCCGAGTATGCCGAGGCGGCGAGGGCGTACGCGCAACCGACACTCGACGGCATCCGCGACGCGCGCCAGGAAAAAGTCATGGCGGAACCGGTGCCCTATCCCGGAATGCAGTTCGTCGGCATTCCTGAATTCCAGGACCTCGGGACCAGGGTGAGCCAGCAACTCTCCGCGGCCATCGCGGGGCAGAAGTCGGTCGAGGAAGCGCTCCAGCAGTCGCAGGAGTACGCCGAGACGGTCGGCAAGGCATACCAGGAGACCCGATGACAACGACGACAGCGGCTCCTCCGTCGGCCAGTGAAACCGCCCCGCGCCCGCAGGGTCGCAGGGGTGGGAGCCCGTGGAAACGCAGAGCTCCTCTGCTCCCCGCACTGATCTTCGTCATCGCCGTGACGCAGATCCCGTTTCTTGTCACGGTTTTCTACTCGTTCCAGTCGTGGAACCTGGTGCGACCCGGGTCGCAGCACTTCGTCGGCTTCCAGAACTACATTGATGTGTTCGCCGACAGCCAGTTCCGCGGGGCGATGCTCAACACCGTCGTACTCACGGTCGTCTGCGTGTTCGTCTCGATGCTGCTCGGTCTCGGGCTCGCGTTGCTGCTCGACCGCAAGTTCATCGGCAGGGGCGTGGTGCGCACGCTGATCATCACCCCATTCCTGATCCTTCCCGCCGCGGGCGCGCTGCTGTGGAAGACGACCATGTTCGACCCGGTGTACGGGCTGCTCAACTTCGTCTTCGGCGGGGAGACCGACTGGTTGTCGGAGTTTCCGCTCGCCTCGGTGATGACCCAGGTCATCTGGCAGTGGACCCCGTTCATGACCCTGCTCATCCTCGCCGGGCTGCAAGCGCAGTCGAAGGAAGTGCTCGAAGCCGCGCAGGTCGATGGTGCCGGCAGGGGAAGAACCTTCCTGTACATCACGTTGCCACAGCTCAGCCGCTATCTGCAGCTGGCAGCGCTGCTCGGCGCGATCTACATCGTCAACTCGTTCGACGCCATCTACCTGATGACCCAGGGCGGGCCCGGTACGGCGAGCACCAACCTGCCGTTCTACATCTACCAGCGAGCCTTCGAGGGCTTCGATGTCGGCCAGTCCTCCGCGATGGGTGTCATCGTCGTCGTACTCACCCTCATCGTCGCGACCTTCGCGCTGCGCCTGATGTTCCGGACCTTCGATGTGAGCGGAGGCGTGAAATGAGACTCGGCCGGATATCGCTGACCGCGTTCACCTGGCTGGTCGCGATCCTGTTCGTCTTCCCGCTGATCTGGATGGTGCTGACGGCGTTCAAGCAGGAAGCCGACGCCTACACCGATCCACCGAGGTTGTTCTTCACCCCGACCCTCGACCAGTTCGCGGGAGTGTTCGAGCGCGGCTTTCTGCCCTACCTCGCCAACTCGGGCTTCGTGACGATCGTTTCCACCATCGCCGTGCTGGTGCTGGGCATCCCAGCCGCGTACGCGCTTTCCCTCGCTCCCGTGAAGGGGACGAAGAACGCACTGGGGTTCTTCCTGTCCACGAAGATGCTGCCCATCGTCGCCGCGATCATCCCGCTGTACGTGATATCGCAGAACGTGCAACTGCTCGACAACGTGTGGGCATTGATCATTCTCTACACGGCGATGAACCTGCCACTGGCCGTGTGGATGATGCGCTCGTTCTTCCTCGAAGTACCCAAGGAGATGATCGAGGCCGCCAGGGTCGACGGCGCCACCCTTCCGACCTTGCTCTCCCGGATCGTGCTACCCGTCGTGGCGCCCGGTATCGCCGCGACCGCGTTGATCTGCGTGATCTTCTCCTGGACCGAGTTCTTCTACGCGATCAACCTCACGGCGGCGCGCGCCGGAACGGTACCGGTGTTCCTCTCCGGGTTCATCACCAGTGAGGGGCTGTACTGGGCGCAGCTCTCCGCCGCCGCTCTGCTGGCTTCACTGCCCGTGATGATCGTGGGCTGGATCGCGCAGAACCACCTCGTCCGCGGGCTCTCCATGGGAGCGGTGAAGTAACCGTGCGCCGGAGCGCGGAGTTGTCCGCGCTCCGGCACCGGCGGTGCTTTCAGCGTGCGGGGGACCAGTCCGTTCCGGTGAGGCGCTCGTAGACGTCCCGGTAACGCTCCCTCGTCGCGGTCACGATGTTCGCGGGAATCTCGGGGCCCGGCGGGGTCTTGTCCCAGCCGGTACTGGTGGCCCAGTCCCGCACGAACTGCTTGTCGAACGAGTGCTGCGGCCTGCCCGGCTCCCATTCGTCGGCCGGCCAGAACCGCGACGAGTCGGAGGTGAGTACTTCGTCGCCCAAGGTGAGCGTTCCATCGGCCGCGATCCCGAACTCCAGTTTGGTGTCGGCGACGATGATGCCCTTCGTAGCCGCGTGCTCCGCGCCGCGACGGTAGATCTCGATCGTCAGCTCTCGAAGCCGTTCGGCGAGTTCGCCGCCCACCTGCGCGGCGACGTCGTCGAAGGTGATGAATTCGTCGTGTCCCACGTCGGCCTTCGTGGTGGGCGTGAAGATCGGCTCGGGAAGACGGTCACCTTCCACGAGGCCGGCCGGTAGCGCGACGCCGGATACCGTTCCCTGCTTCTGGTATTCACGCAGGCCGAGACCCGTCAGGTAACCGCGGGCGATGCACTCGACCTTGACCATCTCCAATGGACGGCACCGGATCGCTCTGCCCGCGAACTCGCCGGGAACGTCGGTGGCCGACAGAACGTGATTCGGGACGACATCACGGAACAGATCGAACCACCACAACGAAAGCTGGGTCAGCAAGGCGCCCTTGTCGGGGATCGGTGTCGGCAACGTCACGTCGTAGACCGAAACCCGGTCTGACGCGACGAGGAGAATGTCGTCGCCGTCCTGGTAGAGATCCCGGACCTTGCCGGCGTGGATGTGCTTCACGACCGCCATCGTACGGCCGCTCGATGGCGGCGCCGGCTGACCCTGAGGAGCGAACGCCTCACTCGAACGAGTGGCCTTGGGCTCGTTCGGGCAATCGGAGCGGCGACGACCTGCGCGGAAACAAGCAGCCCCCGGCCAGGTCGGCAACGTCGACCTCCTGCCGTCTTGTCCCGCCATTCGCAGTAGAATCAGGTGCCCTGTGCGGCGGAAGATCGCTAGGATGAGCAACGGGTCAGGACCCGAGGAGGCGTACTCAGAGTGGCACTCCCCATCCACACCGCTCAGCAAGAAGGCTCAACTCAGCCGAACATTGCGCGGATCAACGATTACTGGCTGGATGGTGCCCATCACGCCGATGCCGACCAGCGGGTGGCCGACAACATCGCGGTCTGCGCGCCGTACATGCCCTATCTCGTCCGCTCGCAGCGAGCACTACTCGGCAGAATGGTGCGGTACCTGATCGGCGAGGGCATCACCCAGTTCCTCGACCTGGGTTCCGGCATTCCGACCTGCGGTCACGTGCACGAGATCGTGGATGCCGTCGATTCGTCCGGCAAGGTCGTCTACGTCGACATCGACCCTCATGTCGTCGCCGTCGGACGCGATGTGCTGACTGGCAACGACAACGCCTCGATCGTTCAGGCCGATTTCCGTGACCACGAGGCCGTCTTCGGCTCGGCGGAGTTCGCGAGGTTGATCGATCCGGAGCAGCCGCTCGCGATCCTGATGATCGAGGCCTTTGTTCACGTTCCCGACGAGCACGGGCCCGCTGAGATCGTGGCAGGCTACCGGGATCGTGTGAGTACTGACAGTTATCTTGCCATCTCGCATTGTAGTGAGAATGAAGATCTGCTCGCGGCTTACCAGATGTATGAGCGCATGGCGCTGGGTGCGCCGCCGGTCGTGAATCTACGGTCGCGCGATGAGTTGACCACCTACTTCGACCGGCTCGATCTCGTCGATCCGGGTGTCGTCCCCATTCATCTGTGGCGTCCCGAGTCCGACGACGAAGTCGACCGCAATCCGGATCAGGTGCAGATGCATGCCGGGATGGGGCGCAAAGCCTGACCGCCGGTCACGGGTAACGCATGTGGGCAAGTGGATCGGAGCTGGTCAGTCATGACACGCGATCACTTGCATTCGTAGCCGCGCTGATGGAGCCATCGCGTGACCTCGAAATTCCGGTACCCCGGCAGCCGGATTGACGCAGCGAAGACTTCGCCGCCGCAGTAGCGCCGCGGTGATCACCCTTGCTTCCAATTGGCCGAGTTGGCTGCCGAGACAGTGGCGCGAACCTCCACCAAACGGGAAGTAGTGATGAGACTGTGGTCGCTTGCCCAGAAAACGCGAGGCATCGAAGCGCCATGGTTCGGGAAAATGCTCGGGTTGCCGGTGGGCGATATGGATACTCGGCGACAGTACGGTGCCGGCGCTCAACGAGGTGCCGAGTAGATCGGTATCCGCCCGCAACACGCGATTGCCCGCCGCCGGTACCGGTGGGGTGATGCGCAGTGACTCCTGAACGGTGGCCTGCAGCAGCGGAACCGCTTTGGGATCCACCCCCGAGTCCGTTGTGGAAGCCAGTTCGGCGAGCACACTTTGCCGGAGTTCCTCGTGACGATAGAGCCAGAAGACTGTCCACGCTGTCGCCGATGCGGTTGTCTCGTGACCGGCGAACAGCAGCGACACGATCTGATCGCGTAGCTCCGTCTCGGCGATATTGCCGAGTGGACCCTCCTTGTCCAGCAACAGTGATACCAAGCTTGGCGGTTGGCGGGCGGTCGTAGCTTGCGCTCCCGCGATCAACGCACGATCAAGTGTGGCGCTCGATCTGGGAAGACCACCCGCGAGGACGCGGTACCCCAGAGACCGGAGGGG
Source organism: Saccharomonospora sp. NPDC006951 (assembly GCA_040635515.1). Lineage (GTDB taxonomy): Bacteria > Actinomycetota > Actinomycetes > Mycobacteriales > Pseudonocardiaceae > Prauserella_A. The sequence goes on from JBEYHY010000003.1 coordinate 240,824, forward strand.
AGAACCCAGCGCCCTGTCGATCCACGTGGAGAACTCGCTGAGTACGGCCTGATCCGCATGTCCGAGGACGATCTCCGACGCGATGTCGAGGGTGACCTTGCGAGTCCAATCGGGAAGTACGAAGGTCTTGCCTTGCGGCAGCTTCGTGATCGCCCGGTCCACTGTGTTGTCGATAATGCGCTGGTAGGCGCCTATTCGGCGACTACCGAGCTGTGGACCGAGAACCTTGCGATATGCCGCATAACGAGGTCCGTCCATCCACAGCAGCGACTTCGGTCCGAGGACCGGTCGCATCGACCTGCTGCCGGGGTGCCCAAGTTCGGAATCGTTGCGGAATATCCAGTCGATCGTTTCCGGTTGCCACAGAAGGATCTTGGAGCGTTCGCCCGAGGCCAGGCTGACCTGGCCACCAGGTGTATTCGAATGCCGGCGAAGGAAGTGCAGCGGACGCAGGGCAAGGTGTAGTTCGGTGCGGTTCATCCCGCCCCGATTCGGGTCGTCTGCTCGGCAACCCGCCGGACGATCTTGTCGTTCCGCTTCGCCAAATGCAAAGCGCCCAGCATCTCGGTCTCGATGATCCGCAGCGGTGTGTAGAGGTCCTTGTCATGCCACAGCGCGGGATGGCGCGTGTTCTCGATATTGGCCAGCAGGAAGGCACAGCCCCGCGCCGCGGCCACCGTGACAGCCTCGTCCTCTCCGTTCGCGGAGGTGGTCAGCAAGGTCCGGACCGCGAACGCCGTTTCCTCCGCCGTTCCCTCCCAATTGCCCCATGAACCGTCGGCACGCTGGGCCTTCAGTAGCCAGTCGACGGCCTTTGCCACCGCGGTTCTGCCGTTCGTACCGCCGTAGCGGGCGAGGGCGGTCGCGCAACAGGCGATGGAGTAGAGCGGCGATGCGTGCCACTTGTCCGACCAGGTACCGTCCGGCTGCTGTTGTTCCACCAGCCACGCCGTTACTTTGGCCGCCGCGGCGGCACAATGGGCCTTTTCTCGCGGATCTGCGCTGACCGAGGCTCCCAGCGCTTGCAGGACGTGCGCGTTCGTCGTCGTCGACGGGGTACGTTCCTCGGGAAACGTACTGAAGTGATCGCCCGCCTCGTACTCCCACAACGGGCGCGGTGAACGGGGACTTCCGAGGCGAGCCAGCGCGTAGAGCGCGCTCGCCGTGTCGTCGGCATCGGCGGGCAAGCCTAGCCCACCCGCCGCGCCATGAGGACCGAATGCCTCGTGCAAACTGGCCACCAGCTTCGGGGGCGCCGAGAACTCGATGCCGCAATCGGCCAGTGTGGACAGTACCCAGGACCGTTCGAACAAAGCCAGTGGTGCCGCGACGGGAACCGCCGCCACGGCCGGATCCTGGACGTCGCGCAGGTAGCCGACCGAGGGATGATGCTCTTCGGCGATCACGTCGTCACCGAGCCAGACCGCTGTCGCGGCGGGCGAACAGCCTACGATGCTGCCGCCGACGGGCTTGACGAAGCCCGCTTGCCGCGCGGGTTCGCCGATCGTTTCCAAGGAGTGCCACAGTTTCTCCGGCAACGCGGTTCCCGCGTCGACCGCTGCTCGCAGCGCGATCAGCAGGTCGCCGCTGGTTCCCAGCGGTACCGGTAATGCGGACGCGTTCCGTTCGGTGAGCTGGACATTGATGTCGTGGACGAGTCCGGGGACGATGATCTCGATCGCGACGGTATCCGGAAGGGAATCGTTACGTGGCAACCGATGCCGGAGTGCCTCGATCCCGCGCATCGCGGCGGGGCTGACAAGGGGGGAACAGCCCGGCCTGCGGGATTCGGTCAGCAGGGCTTCCGTCGCGCTGAGCGTGGGGACGATGTCGTAACGGGCTGGTCCTCCCCAGCTTCCGTCCGGTCGCTGCTCGTCGAGCAGGTATCGCACTCTTCGGTCGTGTCCGGACAGTGAGGGAGCCATGGATACCAGTCGACCGGTCTCGTATACCGACGGCGAGAATCGGCCGCGATCGTCTTCGGCCATCTCGGACAACAGGTCTGTGACCGCTTTCCCAGTCGCTTTCGGCCACACAGCGGGCGAGTCCATGAAGTACTCCTTGGCGTTGCCAGCTTTGAGATATCCAGGGTCACCCGGGTGAGTGAGCGGAACTCCAAAGTAGCATCCCGTCCAAAGGTGTCACATCGGACATGATCCGGATGGAGCAGCGTCGTGTTGGTCAAGCGGTCACGTTGAACCGTTTGGGCGGGCCCCGTGAAATCGGTGATCGATACCCGATTGCCCTCTTGCATGACGACGAGGGTTCGGCAAGGAGCTCGCCCGGACCGGTGGCCGATGGATGGCGCGCCGAGTACGATCCCGGGTCGGGCATCCACATCGGACAGTGGACTCAGCGAGCCGCGAGGTGCTCCAGCAGGAGCGCGGTCATCGCCTCGGGTACCTCCTCGGGGATCCAGTGGGTCACGTCTTCGAACATGTGGAAGGCGTAGGGTCCGCTGACCCAGTTTTCGGTGTCGAGAGCCGCTGTCGAACCGAAGGCGACGTCCTCCGTACTCCAGACGTACAGCGTCGGCACCGTCACCTTGCCCGCTTCGGCGCGTGGCCTGCCGGCTCGGTACCAGTTCAACGCCGCGCTCAGCGCGCCCGGTTCCGAGAGCCGGAGTACGTAGTCCTCGACCCTGCTGGGAGGAACCTTCCACTCGAACATCCGGCGCAGCGCCTCGGCGTTGTTCGCCAGCATGCGTTGCTCGGTTGACGACTGCCGCCATTCGGTCATGTAGGCCGAGCGCATTGCCTGGTCCTCGTCGGAGCGGATCGCCTGTGCCAGTGCGGAGGGATGCGGTGTGGACACGGCGGTGAACGAACGAAGCCGGTCCGGATGCTCGGCCGCGGTCCACCAGCCCACGGCTGCGCCCCAGTCGTGACCGACGAGGTCGAACCGGCGCCAGCCGAGGGCGTCGGCGACCGCGAGCACGTCACCGACGAGGACATCGATGCCGTAGTCGGCCGTGTTCCCTGGCCTGACCGCGGGGGAGTAGCCCCTCTGGTCGGGTGCGACGGCCCGGTAACCGTGGGAGCCGAGCGCCGAGACCTGGTGCTCCCACTCCAGAGCCGCCTCGGGGAACCCGTGCAACAGCAGCACTGGGCGCCCTTCGGTGGGACCCGCCGCGATGGCGTCGAAGGCACCGGCCTCCGTGGTAACGGTGAGTTGCTCGATTCTGGACTGCTCGGTCATTGCCGGAACCTTAGCCGTGTCCGTGGCGGGTCATGCCGCCCGTGGGTGTTTGCCGATGAGGTGCGCCCTGTTGCGCCTGGGTCTTCGTGCCGGATCGAGCCAGGCCGGGGGAATGAACTCCGGTTGCCGGTCGGCGGAGCTGACTCGTACTTCCCAATCGGTGTGGTGTATCAGCCGATGATGGTGTGCGCAGACGAGCACCATGCTGTCGACATCGGTATTACCGCCGTGATCCCACCACACGATATGGTGGGGGACGCACCATTTCGGGCCGCGGTCGCAACCGGGGAAGGCGCATCCTTTGTCCCGCAACGCCAATGCTCTTCGCTGGGCCTTGCTCGCGTGCCGCGAGGACCGGCCGAGATACAACACCTCACCGTCCGTTCCGAAGATGGCTGGAACGAGCTGTGCTTCGCAGGCCAGCCTTCTCAGTTGTTCCGGAGTGGAGTAGCCGGGCAGTTCCGTCGAGGATTGCCGGGTGCGGTCCTCAAGTTCGGCCAGGGTGATGGTCGCCGTGAGAACGGCCCGCTCCCCGCCTTGGACTGCCAGGTCTTCGGCCCTGGCCGCCGATTCGATGATCTCCGCCAGCGCGTCACCATGGCGCTGGGCCATGGTGCGCGGATCGGGATGACCGTCGTCGTCTTTCGGTCGTGGCTTCGCCAGTGGGCCGAACAAGCCTTCGAGTGTCGCACCGGTTTCGGGATCGAGGCTTCCCGTGAATTCGAGTTGCCCGTTTCTGCGGTACCGGTATCGGAACTCCCGCGTCGGTGTGGCGAGTTCGGATTCCTCGGCCGGTTCTCGCTCGGAGTCCCAGTATGCGATCAGACGGTGCCCCGCCGTGCGAACCGCTTCCGGAGAAGCCTGCGCCGCGAGGTCGAGAAGTGTCCGCTCCGCGTCCGCTCTTTCCTGTTCGGAAATCGTGTCGGGGCACCGCGCGAAGATCCGGGTGATCTCGCGGAGATGCTCACGTCCGAGTCCGCCGGTGTTCAAGACGCGGGCGGTCGCGAGAAGAGGCGCGGGTAGTTCCTTGCCCTCTGACGATCGGCGTGCTTGGGTCGCCATCGCGTCCGCCAGCCGGGCATGCGCTTCCCGCGCGGAAACGCGTAACTCGGTGCGTAACATGGCCACGGAATCGCGATAACCCAGGTTTTTGGCGAGCCCTCTTCGCTCGGCTTCGCCGAGCGCGGCCAGCATGTCGGCATGTGCTTGGCGCAGTGCGGACTCGCGATCGGCCAGCAGTGCCGCCAATTCCCGGTCGCCGAGTTTCCACAACAACTCAGCGGATTGTGCCAGTTCCATCTTCATAACCCCCCAACACCCACCAACCTACCACCACCCTCGAACACTTGTTCGACCACTTTTCGGTGAATCCCCTTGTGCGGCACGGTAAAAATGGCAGCGAAAGCGCCATTCGCACCGCGAACCACCTGCGTACGAACACAGCAACAGCCGGTGTCCGATTCCGATCACAACAAGGCCGGCGGTGCCCGGAACGATCGCATCCGTGTCGCGAAACCGCCGGCCTTCGAACCGGAGAAGCCCGCATCATTCCCCAAGACGAGGACGAGATCCTCGTACGCCAGGCCTCACACGCCCCAGTCCGGCCGCAGTGGCATCGCCGAATCGCCGCCGGCGTCGACTTTGACCCCGAGTACCTGCTGCAGTTCGATCTTGTGCCGCTCGAAGGCGAGACGCGAGGCCGCCATGTACAGCGCCCACACTCGCGCCCTGCGGACTCCCGCCTCCTCGACGGCTTCCGTCCAGTTCGCGTCGAGGTTCGCGCACCAGCCCGCCAGCGTGCGCGCGTAGTGCTCACGAAGGTTCTCGGAATGCCGGACCTCGAAACCATGATCGTGCATGGCCGAGATGATCGCGCCGACTCCTTCGAGTTCGCCGTCGGGAAAGACGTACCGGTCGATAAACGGGCCGGTGTGGTTGGGCTCCCTGTTGCTCGGCCTCGTGATGCAGTGGTTGAGCAGCCTGCCCCTGTCCTTGAGTTTGGAGAAGAGGAACCGGAAGTACGAGGGAAGGTTGCGTGCGCCGATGTGTTCGGTGAGCCCGATCGAGGAGATCGCGTCGAATTGGCCTTCCTTGACGTCCCGGTAGTCGAGGTGCCGCACTTCGGCGCGGTCGGCGAGTCCTTTTGAGACGATGTTCTTCTGTGCCCACTGGGCTTGCTCCCGCGACAGCGTCACGCCGAGTGCTTGCACTCCGTAGTGCTCCGCCGCGTGAGTCACCATGCCGCCCCAGCCGCACCCGACGTCGAGCAGGCGCATCCCCGGCTTGAGGTCGAGCTTCCTGCAGACGAGGTCGAACTTGTGGAACTGGGCCTGCTCAAGTGTGGCTTCCGCCGTGGGAAAGCAGGCACAGGTGTAGGCCATGGAAGGTCCGAGCACGAGTTCATAGAACCGGTTGGACACGTCGTAGTGCTGCGAAATCGCGGCGCTGTCCCTCGACTTGGAATGCCTCAGCCCCTGGAGTGCCCGCCTGATCCTGTTGGGAGCCTCTTCGGAGGGAACGGGCATCGGCCGGAAGTGCCGGGTGCCGAGTTGCCGCAGGATCCACAGCCGGTCGGTGACCGTGAGACCGTCGATGAGGCTTGACATGTACTTGAGTACGTCGTACAGGTCGCCGCTGACATCGAGGTGGCCGGTCACGTACGCCCGGGCGAGCCCGAGCTCGCCCGGGGCCGACAGTACGTAGCTCAACGCCGCCGGGGAGCGGATCTCAATGTGGGCCGCCGCTTCCGGATTGCCGATCGAGCTGTCTTCGTACGTGCTCACGGAGATGGGGGCGTCCGTGTTGAGAAACCGACCGAATACCCGCCCTAATTCGCCTTGTGCCATGGTTGCTCACCTCACCTACCTCGCTTTGACGCACTTGTCGTAGAGATCCAGCAGCCTCCGCTTGGGGTCGTAGCGATCCTTCAGTGCGCGGTATGTTTCTCCGTTGTAGAGCTGCCAGAACGTGCCGGGGTCGTAGAAGCTTTCCGAGTAGAGGGATTTGCGCCCGCCCAGCTCGGTCACTGTTTTCTCGATCAGCCTGTTGTTGCTGCCTTCCGGCTGCCCTGGTGCGAGTGGAACGGTCGCCCAGAAGCCGAAGTTGACGTACAACGAGCCGGGATCGAATTGGTAGAGCGGCCAGGTCCGGTCGCCGTTTCGTTGCCTGACGGGACAAATCCACACCGGGCTGATCCGAATTTCCCGCTGGAAGAATTCGAGGAATTCGGCGGCTTTGCCGATCGGAACCTCGATGTCCTGAATCACGGCTTCCCTCGGTGGTTTTCCCAGAGCGCGGTTGAATCCGGCCAGCCATTGGTGTTTCCGCTCGAACGCGACGACCTTCCAGTAGGTTTGCGAGCGCAGTAGCTTGGGTCCCGCGAGCAGGCGGACGAGCCGGTTCTGCACGCCGAGCGCGCGCGAGCACCAGAACCAGTCGGTGTCCCATCGCCACAGGTAGTCGCGCACGGGGAGGTGGTCGATCGTTCGTTCCCTGATCGACTTGTAGTAGATGTCCAGCCACGTGTAGTCGCTCGTATCCGGAGCTTCGCCCGTGAAGGTACCCAGCGTCAAATACATTTCCCGCTGTCCGAACACGGTTCCGTCGACGAAGTCCGCTTCCCTGTCCCGGCAAGCGCGATTCACCGCGTCGAAGTATTCGGCCGGATCGCTGTATCGGACGTGTTCGAGCCGGACGTAGGGGCGGACGGGTTCGAGTTCGATCCGCAACCGCAGCGCGTAGCCGAGCGTGCCGTAGGAGTTGGGGAATCCGAAGAAGAGATCGCTGTGTTCGTTGTCGGGCCTAGCCAGCACGATGTCTCCGGCGCCGGTGAGCAGGTCCATTTCCAGCACCGATTCGTGTGGCATTCCGTTGCGGAACGAGGACGATTCGATGCCGAGTCCCGTGACCGCTCCGCCGAGGGTGATGGTCTTGAGCTGGGGCACGACCAGTGGCATGAGGCCGTGCGGCAGCGTCGCGTCGACGAGTTGCTCGTAGGTGACCATCCCTTCGACGTCGGCGGTCCTGGCGACCGGATCGACATCGAGCACGTGGGTGAATCCGGATACGTCGAGTCCTGGGCCGGTGGTACCGGCGCGCGGTCGGAAGAGGTTCGAAGTGCGTTTCGCGAGCCTTATCGGCCCCCCGGATGGGGCAGCGGCGAGTTGCGTGCGCAATGTGGCCACCCGCGCGGCATATCCGGCGGCCGTCGTCGAACGATTCCCAACGGGCGAACGGTCCCCGGCGCCGTTGTTTTTCAGCGCCATGAACCCATGATCGCTCTGGTTGGCCGACGCTGCCAGTGGCGGGAGGCCGGTTTCACCCCGCACGCCACCGAATCGTCCGATTGACCAGGCGTCGGCGCGGGCACTATACAAATTATTGGTCGGGGAAAGGTACTTGGGGCTGTGCCCTGTGGCTGTGACTGCGGCCCGAACCGAAGTGGGTGAGTTCTTCCGTGGGCGACCTTTCGTCCGACCGTCATGCTCCGCTGACAGCCGACGCCGTCGCGAGCGCGGCGCTCGAATTGCAGCGCGCCAGAACCGAACTCGAAAGCGGGGAGGGCGATGTGCGGGCGCTACACGAAGCCGTGAGGGGAGCGGCGAGCCTCACCAGATCGCTTGCCGCGACCGTCGACCGGCTCGCGAGGTACACGCCAGGCACCGTCGAGGATCGCAAGGTCGCGCGCGATCTCGTGGCGGATCTCAGGGCGCTGCGCAGTTGCCTGACGGCCGGTGCGGCGCTCATCGATCCGGCCGTGGACGATTTGCGCGGTCTGGCCGACAGCGCCGGCGCCCCAACCGGTGCGACGGGGCCGGGGCATCCGGTCGGCGAGCCCTTCGACCCCGATGCCGATTTCGCCGCGAGATGGGAGGAGTGGGTTTCCGCGCGCCCCGGGACGTGAACGGCCGCCTCAGAGCGCCTCGAACACGCGTTGGCCGTGGGCCAGTACGTTTTTCGGATCGTACTTCTTGGCCGCGGCGGCGAATGTCTCCCACGCGTCACCGAAGTGATCCCGCCATTCCTCCGGGGTCATCTGCAGCGCGTTGACCGGGTACACGGTGCCTTCGACCAGCCGGGCGCGTTCGGCGACGGCTGCGTTGAGTTCGAGCATCCTGCCGGTGCCGGTGACGTCGTACGGCTTGCCCGTGCGCAGTACGGCGAACAGCCACACGATGTCGGTGGCCGGTTTCCGCAGCAGCGGGGTACCGAGGGTTTCGGCGCGCAGCGGGTAGAGCAGAACGATGCCGGAGTCGCCCAGTTCCTCTCGGCCGGTCTCGGCCAGTGTTTCGGTGACGACGTCGGCGACGCCGTCGTCCGGGGCGATCACGGTGATCCACGGATGAGGGCGGAACCAGTCACCGTCGGCACGCAGCACCGTTTCGCTCTCGGCCATGCGGTCGAGGAAGCCGTGGTAGGTCCTGTCCTCGGTTTCCACGCTTTCGTGGTCGAAGGAAAGGCCGCCGAGCAGGGCCGCCTCGTCCGGTTCGTCGGGCAGCGAAAAGTAGCTGGTGCCTTCGAGGATGTAGCGCCATTCGCCGCTGTCGTCGAGGACGAGCCGGCCTTCGAGATGGTCGAACCGGGATTCGCCGACGGCGGTGCGCTGATCGGTGAGGTAGTCGTCGAGCGAGTCGTACGTCAGCTTCCACTTGCGCGCGCGTTGCCTGGCGGGACGTAACCGCAGGGTGGCGCGGGTGATGACGCCGCAGTGGCCGAGGCCGGCCCTCACCGCGTCGAAGAGGTCGCTGTCGTTCTCGGCCGAGCAGCGCTTGAGCTCCCCTCCGCCGGTGACGACCTCCAGTTCGGTGACGGTGTCGGTTTGTGCTCCGTACCGGTGGGTCGCACCGCCGATGCCGCCGACGGCGAGGGTGCCGCCGACGGAGAGTTCCAGGTAGTCGGTGAGTACCGGAGGGGTGAGACCGCGGGGGAGACTCGCGGACAGCACCTGTTGCCAGCGTGCACCGGCATCGACCCGCAGTTCGTTGCCCGTGCCGTCGTGAACGGTGGACATCCCGGACATGTCGAGGACGATTCCGCCGTCGGACTGGGCCTGGCCGAACGGCGAGTGGCCCGCTCCTCGTACGGCGACGGGCACGCCCTTCGAACCGGCGAATTCGAGGACAGCCGACACGTCCGCCGCCGAGGATGGCCTGACGACGAGGCGCGGTCTCGCCTGCACGATGTGCCCCCAGTCCCGCGCCGCGGCGGCGAGGCTCGCTTCGCCTTCGAGGATGTCACCCTCAAGCGCTGGCAGGTCAGAGCGTTCGAACGAGTCCGGCATCTGCCGGACTCTAGCGGTTAGTGTCGTTGACATGGCAGGCATGGCGGAGGTGCTACCGCCGGAGGGCTCGCCCTTCGGCGACCGGGTCAGGGAACGGCTCATCGGCGAGCAGGTGGTCTGGTTGACGACGGTCGGCGCGGACGGGACGCCGCAGGCCAACCCGGTGTGGTTCCTGTGGGACGACGCCGGGGTACTGGTGTTCAACAGACCTGACGCACACCGGCTCGTGCACATCGGGAAGCGGCCGAGGGTGTCGCTGCACTTCGACAGCGAGAACGGCGAGAACGTCGTCGTACTCGCCGGTTCGGCCGAGATCGTCGGCTCACCGGCGCCGAAGGATCTGCCCGCCTACGTCGAGAAGTACGGCGAAGGCATGGTGCGGGTCAGTGGAGGGCGGGAGCAGTTCAGCGACGCGTATCCGGTCCCGATGCTGGTCCGGATCGATCGCGTACGTGGTTTCTGACGCGGCTCACTCCGGCGAGCTCGCCTGGAGTCCTCGCAGCAGGGCGGCGATGGCCGGGGCGGGGGCGAACGCGGGGTCAGGGGCGGTGGTCTGGTGGATCAGCAGCCCGTCGAGCAGCGCCATGACCGTCCAGAAGTCGGTGGAGGGCCTCGACGATCCGAGTGCGCGCATCCATCGCGTCCCCCACGATTCGAGTTCCGCCCTGCGCAGGACTATCTGTTGCCGCAGGCCGTCGTGAACGGCGGCTTCGAGGAAAACGGCATGCCTGGCGAGGGTGAACACCTTCGAGGGGCCCGCGAGTTCTCCGGCGAGGCCGCCGACGGCTTCGGCGAAGCGGCCGGTGTCGGCCATGGCCGCCGCGTCGAGCCCTTCGGCGAATTCCCGCCAGCTCGCGGTTTCCAGTTCGCTCAGTCTGCCGAGTAAGCCCGACAGGAGTGCTTCCCTGGTCCGGAAGTAGTTCGATGTCGAGCCGACCGGGATTCCGGCTTCCGCGTCGACGGCCCTGTGGGTGAGTGCGCGGGTGCCCCTGGTGCCGAGTACGCGAATGGCCGCGTCCAGTACCTGGTCCTGTTTGCCCTTCACGGGTTCACGGTAGCGGGCAAGGGGTTCTTCCCTTCGCGCGCCGGTGGTGCTTTCCACCGAAGCCGCCGTCAGCCTTTCAGGTTGGGATCGCCCCGTGTTTTTCCCGATTTCCGCTCGGGTATATCAAGATCATGGGGTTGTGAGAGGAGTGCCCGATGCGCGAACCCGACACCGAGCCCGGAGTTGAACTCTCCGAGCGCGCCCTTTCATCCACTGTCCACAACGGAGCGCCGATGCCTCGGGATCCCTCCGGAGGCCCGCTGGTCTTCGACGAGGACGAGGAGCTGGAGCCGTTCATCGTGCGAGGCAGGGAATAGGACGGCTCCGCCTCTCGCACCACGCCTCGCCATCGTGTAGCGTGCTACACGAACACGGAGAGGTGGTGATCATGATCCGGCAGGACAGGGAGCTGCTCGCGCGGCTCTCCTCGGTCAACACGCGGCTCGGCGAGGCCGTGGTGGAGTTGTTGCATCGCCAGGACAACGGTTTGCTGCCGGCCGAAGGGCTGCGTGCGCTCGGTCACCATCTGCAGGGACTTACCGCTGACCTGCTGAATCGTGCCGATGAGCTGGACGCCGTCGTGATCGACTGCCCGCACTCTCCGCGGGTAACGTCCCGGTGGTCGCCTATCGCCATCGGAGGAGAGTCGATGAACGCCGTGCCCGCCTCGCCGGAACCTGCCGCCTCGCCGGAGCCGGACGAGGATCTCGCGTTGCGGTACCTCAGGCAGGCGGAAACCGAGGCGGGCAGGCCGCCGGATGCCGAGCCGCGAGAGGTCGGGCGCATCGGTGTCGTCGGGGCGGGCACGATGGGTGCGGGCATCGCGACGGTGTTCCTCCAGGCCGGGTTTCCGGTGACCGTCGTCGAGCAGGGTGAGGAGGCGCTGGAGCGCGGTGTCGGGCGCGTCAGGGCCATCCAGGACAAGGCGGTGGCGAAGGGAAAGGCGGATCGGGCCGAGGCCGACCGCAGGCTCGCGGCGCTGACGGCGGGTACCGACCAGGCTTTGCTCGCCGACTGCGATGTCGTGGTCGAAGCGGTGTTCGAGGACATGGCCGTGAAGAAGGAGCTGCTGGCACGGCTGGCCACGATCGTCAAGCCAGGGGCGATCCTCGCCTCCAACACCTCGTATCTCGACCTCGACGAGCTGGCCGAAGCCAGCGGACGGCCACGCGACGTGGTGGGGCTGCACTTCTTCAGTCCCGCGCACATCATGCGGTTGCTTGAGGTCGTTCGCGGGGCGAACACGGCCGGGGACACCCTGGCCACCGCGTTGTGGCTTGGCCGCAAAGCGGGCAAGGTTCCGGTGGTCGCGGGAGTGTGCGACGGCTTCATCGGCAACCGGATCTACAACGCCTACCGCGTCCAGTGCGAGTTCATGGTCGAGGAGGGCGCGCTGCCGGAGGAGATCGACGCGGCGCTGGAGGACTTCGGTTTCGCCATGGGGCCGTTCACGGTCTGGGACATGTCCGGGCTCGACATCGCGATGGCCACGCGGGACCGGCAGGCCGCGACGAGGGACCCCAGGGAGCGGGTTCCGAAGGTGCTGGACGTGTTGTGCGAGCAGGGACGGCTCGGCCGCAAGACGGGTGCGGGCTGGTACACCTACCCCGATGGAGGGCAGCGTCAGGTCGATCCCGCCGTGCACGAGGTGATTCGCTCGGTTGCCGGGCGAAGCGGTGAGTCCCGAACGTTGTCCGCCGACGAGATCGTGCGTCGTGCGCTGGGGGTCATCGTCAACGAGGCGGCGCTCGTGCTGGCCGACGGTATCGCCGAGCGTGCCTCGGACATCGATCTGGTGCTGGCCAACGGATACGGCTTTCCCAAGAAGCGCGGCGGCCCGCTGTTCTGGGCGCACGATCACAGGGAACAGGTCACCACCGGCATCGATGAGGCCGAGCGGGCGACGGGATTCGGGTTCCGCCGCGGCCGGCTGCCCTGGTAGCCGGTCCCGGCTCCGATTCGGTGTCGCACACGCGGGTACCCGGCGAGCGTTGAGGACAGTGCTCGCCGGGAGGTGAAACGTGCCGAAGCGGATTGTCATCGCGGGCGGTGGCTATGTGGGGCTGTACACGGCGTTGCGGTTGCGGCAGCGGCTCCGTGAGGGCGAGGCCGAGGTGGTCGTCGTCAGCCCGGAGAACTTCATGACCTACCGGCCGCTGCTGCCCGAGGTCGCGTCGGGCACGCTCGAACCGCGCCACGCCGTGGTTCCGCTGCGAGCGGTCCTGAGGGAAACGCGGTTCGTTGCCGGAAAGGTGTTGTCGGTCGACCAGGAGGGCAGGACGGTCGCCGTTGCGCCGGCGGCAGGGCCTACGTGGGAGCTGGCTTACGACGAGCTCGTCATCGGCATGGGCGCGGTGGCCAAGCTCGCGCCGGTTCCCGGACTGGCCGAGAACGGTATCGGCTTCAATTCGCTCGCCGAGGCCGCGCACTTGCGCGATCACGTACTCCGCCAGCTGGAGATCGCCTCCGCGACGCCCGATCCCGAACTGCGCAGGTGTGCGCTGACTTTCGTGTTCGTCGGCGGTGGTTACACCGGTGTCGAGGCGATCGCGGAGCTGCAGGATATGGCGACCGACGTGCTCGCCGGATACCCGGAGCTGGAACCGGCGGACATGCGGTGGATTCTCGTCGAGGCGCTCGACCGAATCCTGACGACGGTGAGTGACGATTTGGCCGATCTGGCCGCGAACGAACTGGCCGGGCGGGGTATCGACGTCCGCACGGGAACCCGGCTGGACTCCGCCGAGGAAGGGGTTCTCGCGTTGTCCGACGGTACGAAGCTCACCGCGTCGACCCTCGTGTGGGTGGCCGGTACCCGTCCGAGGTCGGTCGTGGCCGAGCTGGGCCTGCCGGTGGACGACGGCGGCAGGCTCGTCGTGGACGCGGCAATGCGGGTCGAGCGGGCGGAGCACGTGTGGGCGGCGGGTGATTGTGCCGCCGTCCCCGATCCCGAACGGGGCGGGGTGTGTCCGCCGACGGCGCAGCACGCGGTGCGGCAGGGAGAGCAGCTCGCCGACAATCTCGTCGCCGCCGTGCGGGGTGGCCGGCCGGGCCCGTTTCACTATCGCAGCAAGGGTGAATTCATCACGCTGGGCAAGAACAAGGCCGTCGCCGAGGTGTTCGGCAGGAAACTCGCGGGAAGCCTCGCGTGGGCCGCGCGTCGTGGCTATTACGCGACCCAGATACCCACGTGGAATCGCAAGGTGCGGGTGCTGGGCGACTGGCTTGTCGGCATGCCGTTCGGGCACGATGTTGTCGACTTCGGTTCCAGGGAGGCGCCTCGCGGCGCGTTCGAGGAAGCGGCGGCAAAGCCTGCCCGTAGTTCTACACAAGGTTGACGACAGGCGGATGATTCGTAGAAACTGATGTGGTGACCGCCACCGATGTCGTGGAAGCCGCCGGCCGCCCCGCTGTGTCGTTCGACCGGCAGCCCGATACCTATCGTCACTGGAAGCTCCGGATCGACGGTCCCGTGGCGTGGCTGGAACTCGACGTCGATCCCGATGCCGGGCTCCGGCCCGGTTACGAGCTGAAACTCAACTCCTACGACCTCGGCGTCGACATCGAGTTGTACGACGCGACGCAGCGCCTGCGATTCGAACATCCCGGCGTGCGAACCGTGGTGCTCACGAGCGCCAAGGAGGGCGTTTTCTGCGCTGGAGCCAACATTCGTATGCTGGCCGGTTCTTCGCACGAGTGGAAGGTGAACTTCTGCAAGTTCACCAACGAGACCCGCAACGGCATGGAGGACGCCACCGAGCATTCCGGCCAGACCTACCTCGCCGCGGTGAACGGGACGTGCGCGGGCGGTGGTTACGAACTCGCTCTTGCCTGCGACGAGATCGTCCTCGTCGACGACAACTCCTCGACGGTCGCGCTTCCCGAGGTCCCGCTGCTCGGAGTTCTGCCGGGCACGGGAGGGCTCACGAGGATCGTCGACAAACGCAGGGTTCGCAAGGATCGCGCCGACGTCTTCGCCACGCGCAGTGACGGGGTCCGGGGAAAGACGGCGGTGGAATGGGGTCTCGTCGACGCGCTGGTGCCGCGAACGGGTTTCACCGAGGCCGTCGCGAAAAGGGCGGCGGAACTGGCCGGACGCGGCGATCGGCCGAGCGAGGCCCGGGGCGTCGCGTTGCCGCCGTTGCTGAGGGAGGAGACCGGGGACGGCCTCTTCTACCGGTATGTGTCCGCGCGTTATGACCGCGATGCGGGCACCGTGGAGTTGCTGGTGCGAGGACCGGAGGCCTCGCCGCCGGCCGAGGTCGCCGATGTCCACGCGAAAGGCGCCGACGGCTGGCTGCTGGCCATGACGAGGGAACTCGACGACGTCATCCTGCGCTTGCGCACCAACGAACCCGAGCTCGGAACCTGGATACTGCGCACCGAGGGTGACGCGGACCGCGTACTGGCGCACGAGAAGGTGATCCTGGGCGCCGCCGACGACTGGCTGTGCCGCGAGATCGTCCACTACTACAAGCGAACGCTCAAACGGCTCGACGTCACCAGCCGTAGCCTGATCGCGTTGATCGAGCCGGGAAGCTGCTTCGCAGGCGTGTTGTGGGAACTGGCGCTCGCCTGCGACCGGCAGTACATGTTGGACGGTCCGCCCATCGAGGACGAGGACAGCGAGCAGCGGGCGGCGATCCGGCTCAGCTCGGCCAACTTCGGCGTCTTTCCCATGGGAAACGGCCTCAGCAGGCTGGAATCCCGGTTCTACCGCGAGGAGGACCATCTCGCCTGGCTCGGCAAGGAAACGGACAGGGACATCTCGCCGGGCGAGGCCGCCGAGCTCGGTCTGGTGACCGACGCGCCGGACGACATCGACTGGGAGGACGAGATCAGGCTCGTCGTCGAGGCGCGGGGCGCGCTGAGTCCCGACGCCCTGACGGGAATGGAAGCCAGCAACCGATTCGTGGGCCCGGAAACCATGGAGACCAAGATCTTCGGCAGGCTCAGCGCCTGGCAGAACTGGATCTTCAACCGGCCCAACGCGGCGGGCGCGGAGGGAGCGCTGCGGCGTTACGGAACCGGCCAGCGGGCCGTCTTCGACCGGAAACGGGTGTGAGCGATGCCGGAAAAGATCGATTACGACGCCAAGATCCCGAACAACGTCGATCTGTCCTCCAACCGCAGGCTGCAAAGGGCGCTGGAAGGCTGGCAGCCGAGGTTCATGAACTGGTGGGCCGAGATGGGGCCGACGCTGGAGACCCAGGGCGTGTACCTGCGCACAGCGGTCAGCGTCGGAAGGGAGGGCTGGGCGCATTTCGGCCACGTCGTCCCGCAGGACTACCGGTGGGGCATCTTCCTCGCCGAGCGCAATCCCGACCGCACCATCGCCTTCGGCGAGCACAAGGGCCAGCCGGTGTGGCAGCAGGTACCCGGCGAGTACCGGGCGGACCTGCAGCGGCTCATCGTGATCCAGGGCGACACCGAACCGGCTTCCGTCGAGCAGCAGAAGCTGCTCGGCCTCACCGCGCCGAGCCTGTACGACCTGCGCAACCTGTTCCAGGTCAACGTCGAGGAGGGCAGGCACCTGTGGGCGATGGTGTACCTGCTGCACGCCTACTTCGGCAGGGAGGGAAGAGAGGAGGCCGAAGCGCTGCTGTACCGCAACTCCGGCAGCCCCGACACCCCGCGCATCCTCGGTGCCTTCAACGAGGAAACCGCCGACTGGCTGGCGTTCTACATGTTCACGTACTTCACCGACAGGGACGGCAAGTACCAGCTCGGCACGCTGAAGGAGTCCGCGTTCGACCCGTTGTCGCGCACGTGTGAGTTCATGCTGAAAGAGGAAGCTCACCACATGTTCGTCGGCACGACGGGGGTCGACAGGGTCGTGACGCGCAGTTCGGAACTGATCCGCGAGCACGACACGATGGACATCGCCCCGCACGGCGGAATCCCGCTGTCGATCATCCAGAAGTACATCAACTTCCACTACAGCGTCTCGCTGGATCTGTTCGGCAGCGAGACCTCCACCAACGCCGCCAACTACTACACCTCGGGTCTGAAGGGGCGCTGGCTGGAGACCAGGCGTAAGGACGACCATCAGCTCACCGAGGACAGCGCCCTGCTCGACAAGCCGGGTTCCGACGGCACGTGGGGACAGGAGGAACTGCAGGCCATTCTGCTGCTCAACCTCGACCTGCGAGGCGAGTACATCGCCGACTGCCACACCGGGCTCAAGCGGTGGAACCGGATTCTCGCGGACAACGACATCGACCACCGGCTCTACCTGCCGCACCCCGGGTTCAACCGGCAGGTCGGTATCAACGCCGGTTTCCACGTGACGCCGGATGGCACGATCGTGGACGAGGAAACCTGGCAGGCGGCGAAGTCGCGCTGGCTGCCGACGGAACAAGACCTGACCTTTGTGCGCTCGTTGATGAAACCCGTCTACGAACGTGGCAAGATCGCCAGTTGGGTCGCACCCCCGACCAACGGAATCAACGGCAAACCGTTCGACTACGAATACGTCTACCTGACCTAAGGCGGGGCCCATGAGCATCCCCGGCGGTACCTTCCCGTTCAACGCGGCCGAGTATCTGGTCGGACGGCACGTCGCCGCAGGAGACGGCGCCCGCACCGCCGTCATCTCCAACACCCGCACCCTGACCTATTCCGAACTCGATCAGCAGGTCCGCACGGTGGCCGCGGGACTGCGCGCGCTCGGTGTCCGCCCGGAGGAGCGGGTGCTGATGTGCATGACCGACGAAATCGAGTTGTTCACCGCGATTCTCGCGGGCATGTATCTGGGCGCGGTCGCCGTGCCCTGTTCGACGATGCTGACCGGCGGCGAACTCGGCCGTCTGATCGCCGATTCCAGAACCAGGATCGTGCTGGGGTCGACGGAGTTCGCCGAACAGGTGCGGGCCGCCGTCGCGGTCGCGCCGGACGTGGAGACGGTGGTGCTGACCGACGAGTGGCACCGGCTCACCGGGGAGGGTGTGCTCACCGAACCCTATGACACCTGGGCCGACTCGTCCGCGTTGTGGCTCTACACCTCGGGCACGACCGGGGTGCCCAAGGCCGCGATGCACCGGCACACCGACATCAGGTTCGTCGCGGAGAACTACGCGCAGCGCGTGCTCGGCATCCGGCCCGACGACAGGTGTCTTTCGGTGGCGAAACTCTTCTTCGCCTACGGCATCGGCAATTCGATGTTCTTCCCGCTTTCGGTCGGTGCCACCGCGTTGCTGGAGTCGGCGAGGCCGACACCAGCGCTGATGGCGGAGCGGGCCAGTGCGCAGCACGCGACCTTGTTGTTCGGCACGCCGAGTTTCTGGGGGCCGCTGCTGGCCAGCGATGTACCCGACGACGCGTTCCGCACCGTGCGCGGTGGCGCGTCGGCGGGGGAGGCGTTGCCCGCCCGCATGCTGCACGGCATGCGGGAACGGTTCGGAGTCGAGGTACTCGACGGCATCGGCTCGACCGAGATGCTGCACATCTTCATCTCCAACCGCCCTGGCAAGGCACGACCGGCGTCGTCGGGTACTCCCGTTCCCGGCTACGAGGTGGAGATTCGCGACGAGAGCGGCGCGCTGATCGAGGCCGAGGGGCGGCCGGGGGAGTTGTACGTGCGGGGGGACAGCGCCGCGACGGGTTACTGGTGCAGGGCGGCGACCTCGCGGCTGGTGTTCCTCGGCGAGTGGATGCGCACGGGCGACACCTACGTGCGCAACGCCGACGGTACCTACACCTGTCTCGGCAGGTTCAACGACATGATCAAGGCGGGCGGTATCTGGGTCACGCCGAGCGAGGTCGAGGACCGGTTGCTCGAACACCCCGACGTCGCGGAGGCGGTCGTCGTGGGTGTTCCCGACTCCGACGAACTCGACAAGCCGGTCGCCTGCGTCGTGCCCATGCCGGGAAAGCACGTCGACGAGGCGGATCTGATCGGGTGGTGCAGGGAGGAACTGGCTTCCTTCAAGCGGCCGAGAGCGGTGATCGAACTGGCCGAGCTGCCCAAGACCGCGACCGGCAAGATTCGCAGGAACGTGTTGCGGGACATGGTGAAAGCCACCTCCGAGCCGGGGCCGGAAGCGCAGCCCGCCGAGGCCGCCCCGTGATCGAGGGCAGGACCGTCGTCGACGCGCACGTGCACGTGCCCCGGCTGTCGACGTTGAAACCCTCGTGGCTGGAGTGGGCCCGGCGGTTCTCGGGTCCGCACCCGTGGCGGGAGGTGTACGACGGCGACGGCGACCCGGTTCCCGGTCGGCTCGACGCCCTCTTCGAGGAGGAGGGCGTCGATCGGGCCCTGCTGTTCTGCGAGTACAGCCCGAGGGCGACGGGCATTCAGCCCATTGAGGACAATCTGCCGTTCCTCGAGTGCAATCCGGAACGGTTCCGGCTCGTCGCGAACGTGAACCCGCATCTGCACCATCCGCTGGCGTCCGAAGTGGAACGACAGCTCGATCTCGGTGCCGTGGCACTCAAACTGCATCCAGTGCACGGTGGTTTCTCTCCTGCCGACAAGGAGTTGTACGCCGCGTATCACGTGTGCCGGGAGCGGGACATCCCGGTTGTCCTGCATTCGGGCACGAGTAGTTTTCCCGGCGCGCGCACGAGTTTCGGCAATCCCGAGCTGTTGTCCGACGTCGTCGAGGACTTCCCCTCGGTACGGTTCGTGTTCGCGCACGGTGGCCGCGGCTGGTGGTATGACGTGGCCGCTTTTCTCGCGCTCGCGAAGGACAACGTGTGGCTCGACCTCGCGGGGCTGCCGCCGAAGAAGCTGCCCGGCTACTACGCGCGGTTCGATTTCGCGAGGCTGGCGACCCGGTTCGTGTTCGGTACCGACTGGCCGGGTGTTCCGGGGACGGCGAACAACGTCAGGGCGCTCGCCTCACTCGGCCTTCCCGAAGATGTACTACGCGACGTGCTCTCCGGCAACGCGGGCAAGATCTATCCGGGGCTCGGAGTGTAGGCCCGTCATTCGCGGCCTTCGGCGGCGACGAGCCGGTCCCAGCGTTGCTGTGCGGCGGGCCGCCATTCGCCGTGCTTGCCGTGGAACACCTCGGCCGCGCGGCCTCCAGGCCAGTTGCCGGGCAGCAGGCCCGGCGGCAATTGCGGGTCGAGGAAAGGGAAACGGCGCCATTCGTGCACGAGCCGGGTCTGCGCGTCCAGCGCGGCGTCCTCGCCGGCGGGAGCGAGGGTGGCGAACGAGGCGATGAACTCGTCGTAGCGGCGCACCAGTTCGCGCAGGTCCCATGCCCTGGCCACCATGGTGGCCTCGTCACCGATGGCTCCGTAGGAACCGACGAACGACATCGCCTCGCCGAGCGCGAGGTCGTCGAGAATGGTGAGCGCCTCCTTTTCCCTCGACGTGTGCGGGGTGATCCACACCCCGGGGTCGGGCGAACCGAAACCGGCCCAGGTGAGTTTGGTCCGCAGCTGGTGGCGCAGGTCGCGTTTGGGTTCGGGGACCGAGACGAGCACGATCAGCCAGCGTCCGTCCCAGGTGCGCTCGCTGCTGCCGAAGTCGTAGATGCGGTGGGCGCCCTCGGTGAGCAGCTTCCTGCCCGGCTCGGTCAGCGACCAGCGCACCCTGCGCCCGACACGCTCGGATTCCAGCCAGCCTTCCTTCGCCGTCCTCGCCAGTGCCTGCCGCGCCGACTTCTCCTCGACGTCGAACGTCGCGAGCGCGTCGACGAGTACGGATGTCCACACCGGACGGTCGCGGGGAAGTACGAACTCACCGAGCAGCGTCATCAGCAGGGAGCGTGCGCTCATGTGACTGACTTCCCTGCGGCGGCTGACGACAGGGCCTCCTTGCCGCCCCTGTGCTGGCATGGTGACACCACTTCCTCGCTGATCGGGTGCGTTGAGGGTAGCGTCAGCGCCTCAGCCAGTCGCGCACGGCGGTGACCAGTGCATCGGTCCACCACGTGAGCAGTGCCTCGCCCTCGGCGGCGTCGGCACCGGCAGGATCGCCGAGGACGCCGTTGGCGCTGACGGCGGCGACTCCTCCCGCGACGAGCCGGTCGAACAGTTCCGGCAGTGGAGCCGTGTTTCCTGGTTCCGCCTTTTCCATCGCGACCTCCTGCGGGCGAAGCCGCAGCAGCACCGACGTCTCGGTGCGCCCCGCGTGGCTGTCGTCAGGCGGCCCGTCAGGCGACCAGGCGAGCACGCGGCGCCCCTCGCCACGCAAGCGTCGTTCGGCCGCGCGCAGCGGGGCGGCGTTGCCACCGTGCCCGTTGACGATCACCACGCCCGCGAAGTCGTCGGCGGAGCGGACCAGTTCGACGAGCACGAGTTCGAGCGCGGCCCTGCCGATGGAGAGGGTTCCGGGAAACCCGGCGTGCTCGCCGCTCGACCCGTATGGCAGGGCGGGCGCCACGACGATGCCGACGATGCCACCCATCGAGGCGGCGAGCCGCTCGCACAGTTCGGCCGCGATCGTGGTGTCGGTGTGCAGGGGGAGGTGCGGGCCGTGTTGTTCGGTGGCGCCGAGTGGAACGGCGAGTATCGGCCTGCCCACCTCGGGCGAGCGCAGCCCTCCGAGGTGCGTCACCGGAGCGGGCCTTCGGTGAAGCGGGGCAGTAATGGTGCGGCGGTGCGTTCCCGTACCGCGCCCGCCCACACTCCGGCGCCGTAGGCGAGATCGTCGGCGACGCGCAGGACGAGCCACGACGGTGTCCTGCCCCGCCGTTCGCGCAGCCATTCGAGCAGGCACGGCAGCAGCGCGGCGAGCAGGATGCGCCTGCCACGCGCGGTGGGCAGCAACAGCGGCCACCACGCTCTCCGGGTGGCTTCGGCGAGCAGCCTTCCCGCACCGAGGTGGCCGAGCGCGGCCAGCCGGAGTGACTCGCGGACCGGGATGCCGCGGGAGCGGAGTTTCCGGGGCAGCAGCGCGGAACTCCCGGCGGCGAGCGTCAACGCGGCGCGAGGCGCACCGGCGGCAAGCAGCGCCCACGACGCCGCGCTCCACGCGGAGAGCCTGGCTGGGGTGAGCAGCCCGGCATGACGCAGGGCCAGCGGAGCGGCCGAGGTTCCGTACTCGAACCGCTGGCGCAGCCATGGCAGCGGTGAGGGCCGTGGCAGGTGGCTGACGACGGAGGAGGGTTCGTAGCGCACCGCGCCGTGTCCGAGTAGTTTCCACACCAGGTCGACGTCCTCGCCGAACCGCAGCGCCTCGTCGAAGCCCGACACGGCGGCGAGTGCGTCGCGGCGCACGAGCAGCGCCGCGCTGGGTACGTAGCTCACCCTGCTCAACGGACGCACGGGCGCGGGGCGGGAGCCGAGGTCGAGACTGGAACGGCCTGCTTCGTAGTCCGCGAGTGCGGTGTCGCCGGGACTGCTGCGGATGCGCGGTGCCACGGCGACGACGGCCGGATCGGAGAAGTGCCGCAGGAGTGGTTCGAGCCAGCCGGGTTCGGGCAGGGTGTCGGAGTCGAGAAAGGCCACTACGCGGGTGCTTGCCGTGCGCCAGCCCGCATTGCGGGCCGCGGCGGGACCCCGCGGCGTGTCGTGCCGGAGCGCCGAGGACGGAAGAGGCGGGCTGGAGCCGTCGTCGACCACGATGTGGCCGGCGAGTTCCGGGGTCGCCGCGACGAGCCGTGCCACTCCGTCCGGGTTGTCCTTCACGGGGACGACGAGAGTGACCTCGGCGGCCGTCAGCTCCGGCGGCTGGATCGGGTGCAGCAGACCCGCGTCGACGAGCCGCCTTGCCAGCCGTTGTTCGGTGGCGGCGGGGCCGAGCGGTTCACCGGCGAGCCACCGGTCGAGCACTTTCGCGCCCCCGGTGCCGAGCCGCACGAGCCGCAGCGGGGAGCCGCCGATCAGCAACGGGCCTTTTCTGCGGACGGAATGGTCCATCGTCAGCAGTGTTCCCCGCCTCATGTCGTGAAGCCGCCGTCGGCGTGGATGACGGATCCGGTGATCGCCGAGGAATCCGGTGAGCACAGGAACGCGACCGTCGCCGCGATCTCCTCCGGTTCGAGCAACCTGCCGACGAGCTGGTGGCCTGCGAACTCCTCGACGTCGCCGAGGTCGTAGAGCGCGGCCGTCGCGGTGAGCATGTCGGTGCGGGTCGACCCAGGGGACACCGCGGTCGCGCAGATGCCGGTGCCGCCCAGATCGGTCGCGAGGCCCTTGACGAGCCCGACGACGGCGTGTTTCGCCGCGTTGTAACCGGCGAGGTGCCACAGCCCCTTGTGCGCCGCGGCGGAGGCGAGCGCGACGAACCGTCCGTGGCGTGGTTCGGGGCGGCGCAACAGCGCGGGAATCGCCGCTCTCGCGAGATTCGCCACCCCTTGGACGCCGACGGAGAACAGCGCGTCCCACTCGGTGTCGTCGCTTTCCCACAGCGGGGCACCGCCCGCCATGAGCGCGGCGCCGGCGACGGCCGCGTCGAGCCCGCCGAACCGTTCCTCGGCCAGGGCGACGGCTTCGGTGAGCCGGGCGAGGTCTCGCACATCGGCGACGACATCA
The DNA here is from genome assembly GCA_040635515.1 of Saccharomonospora sp. NPDC006951. Classification (GTDB taxonomy): domain Bacteria; phylum Actinomycetota; class Actinomycetes; order Mycobacteriales; family Pseudonocardiaceae; genus Prauserella_A. The sequence goes on from JBEYHY010000003.1 coordinate 263,776, forward strand.
CACACCGTGCCTTCATAGGGCGCCGCGAGTTCGGCGAGCTGCCGTCTCGTACCCAGCGGGTAGGGCACTTTCGGATCGTCCTCCGCCCTGTCGAGGGCGACGACGTTCCAGCCGGTGTCCGCGAGCCTGCGGACGACCGCGGCGCCGATACCTCTCGCCGCGCCGGTGACGAGCGCTGTCCTCGGCTGGCTCATGGTTTCCCCGTTCCGTGCGTCTCGCTCATAGTGCCACCGCGGCACGGTGGCCCTCGGCGACCGCGGCGTCCGCCCTGCGTGGCGTGACGCAGTCGCCGACCCTGACGACCTCGAACTCGGTCGAACCGGACAGCTCGCGCCACAGCGCGTCCTCCGGTTCCTGGTGCGTCGCGCACACCACCCAGTCGAAGCGGGCTTCGGTGACCGACCCGGTGGTGTGCGTCAGTACGCGTAGCCGCACCCCGCCGGTGTCTTCCGTTTCTTGCGAGGCGGAGAGGATGACTTCCTCCGTGGTCTGGACGATGCCCTTCGCCTCGGCGCGCACCGAGAAGGTCTCCATGTCGAGGGTGAGGGCGAGGTCCTGCCCGGCGACCAGCGCGGGGGTCGACATCCGTACGGCGCAGCCGGTGTCGGCGAGCAGTTCGGCCACCGACGTCGCCTGGTGGAAACCGAGGTCGTCGACGACGAGTACCTCGCCTTTCGGCACTACCTTTCCTTCGAGGACGTCCCGTACGTCGGCGATCCTGCCGAGCGGGCCCGCCCAGTGCGGGCGCCGTGGTCTGGCTCCGGTGGCCAGTACGACGGCTTCCGGTGCCAGCGCCGCGATGTCGCCTGCCGTCGCGGTGACTCCGGTTCTGACGCCGACTCCCTCACGGAGGCATTCCGCGAGCGAAGTACCGACGAGGTCGAGGAATTCGGCCCTGCTCGGCGCGCGGGCCGCGATCGCGACCTGGCCACCGGTCGAGGGCAGCCGTTCGAGCAGCGTCACCTCGTGGCCCCGGCTCGCCGCGGTCGCCGCCGCCCGCAATCCGGCCGGCCCGCCGCCGACGACGACCACCCTGCGGCCTCTGCGGCGCGGTGGCGGCAGCGGTACGTTTTCCTTGCCGGTCCGGGGATTCACGACACAGCCCAGCGCCCGGTTGAGCCCGACCCTGCCCGCGCATTCCTGGTTGCACGAAAGACAGGTCCGGATACTTCCGGCCGGCCCCGATCGGGCCTTCGCGGCGAAGTCCCCGTCGGCGATCTGTCCTCGAACGACCCCGATCAGGTCGGCTTTTCCCTCGGCGAGTGCCGTTTCGGCTTCTTCGGGGTCCTTGAAGCGCCCTGCCGCGACGACGGGCAGGTCGATGGCGTCACGGATGGTGCTGGAGATATGGGTCGCGTAGCCGCGTGGGATGCCCATCGAAGCCTCGACGAGGTAGAGCGTCGAGGTCGCGACGCCGATCGTGGTGTTGACGTAGTCGACGCGGCCATCGGTCTCCGCCCAGCGGGCGACCTCGACAGCCTCCGGGAGGGTGATCCCGCCCTCGACCGCTTCGTCGCCGCACAGCCTGATCCCGAGCGCCATGTCGTCGCCGATGGCCTCTCGCACGGCGGCGACGAGCCGGAACAGCAGCCGGGCCCTGTTCCACAGCGAGCCGCCGTACTCGTCGGTGCGCAGATTTGTGGCAGGGGCGAGAAAACCCCGCACGATCGAGGATTGCGAGCATTGGATCTCGACCCCGTCGAATCCGCCTTGCCCGCAATGTCGGGCGACCGTCGCGTAACCGGCCACGATGTCGTCGATGTCCGCCGCGGTCGCCGCGCGCGGAACCTCGCGGAACAACGGATCGGGAACAGGGGACGGTGCCAGCACCGGCTGCCGCGAGTACAGGCCCGATGATTGCCCGCCGTTGTGGTTGAGCTGGGCGAAGACCCGTGTTCGGTGTGCGTGCACCGCGTCGGTGATCCGCCGGTAGCCCTCGATCACCTCGGGCAGGTGGCCGCGGATGAGCTTCTCGTACGGCCGGTCGGCGGGGTGGGTCGAATGTTCCTCGGTGATGATCAGCCCGGCGCCCCCGGCCGCGCGGGCCGCGTAGTAGGCGGCGTGCCGCTCGGTCGGCAGCCCGCCGTCCGCGTAGTTGGTCAGGTGAGCCGAGAACACGATCCGGTTGCCCAGTGTCACCGGCCCGATCCGCAACGGGGAGAACAGATACGGGTACCGCCCGCTCATGTCGCCACCGCTCCCGCCGCGATGGCCAGCGCCGCGCGACGTCCTTCGAGGATGGCCTCGTGCACGGTGCGGGGCGCGACCTTGTCGCCGGCGAGCAGCGCCGAGGAGGAGACAGCGCCGGGATCGGGCAGCCGGTGTCCACAGTGGATCAACGTGGAGCAGGCGATCTCGGTGACCCTCCCCGTGAACGCGTCGGTCACCACGACGTGCCCCGCGAACACTTCCCTCGGCACGCTGCGCTTGGCGAGTGCGACACCGGCGCGCCGCAACCGCACCGTGGCGTCGGCGAGGTCACCCGTCGCCGCGAGCCGGGTGCCGATCATCAGGTCCTGGCTGATGATCGTGGTCGGGTTCCCGCGTGCCGCCACGAGTTCCGCGACACCCGTGCCCACGGCGTCACCGATCGGGTCGTACACCGCGACCGGGCCGGGGGCGAGCGTGCCCGGATCACGAAGGAGGCAGGCGACATCGAGTACGACCGCTCCCTTGTGGACGACATAGTTCCTGGGACCGGCGACGGATCCCGTCGCGACGACGACACCGATGCCATCGCGGCGCCCGCCGAGATCGGCCTCGGTGGCGGTGCTGACCTCGACACCCAGCCGGTGGACCTCCCGGGCGAGCCAGTCGCGGAGTGCGCCGAGCCTCTCGCGCCCGGGAACGCGGGCCGCGACGTTCAGCATGCCGCCGAGTTCGGCATCCCTTTCGAAAAGCCGGACGTGGTGTCCGCGCAGGGCGAGTACCCTCGCCGCTTCCAGCCCCGCGGGGCCGCCACCGGCGACGAGCACGTGATGACGCCGTGGATCGGTTCCCGCGACGGGCGGGTCGCCCGTCTCGTGTCCGCTGCGCGGGTCGGCGATGCAGCTCACCACGGGATTGCGGACGTCCCTGACCCCGCACTTCTGGTTGGTGAGCGTGCACGGCCTGATCCGTGCCGGGGAGCCGAGCTTGGCGGCGAAATCGGCGTCGGCGATCTGTGCTCTGGTCAGTTCGACCAGATCCGCGGCGCCGCCGGCGATCGCCGAGGCCGCCTGAGCCGGATCGACGACCGAACCCTGCAGCACGACGGCCGCCGCGCCGGACACCTCGGCCCGAACCTTCCGGCACAAGCCGATGTTGAAGCCGGGTTCGGTGTGCGAATCGGGCCTCGCCGCCGCCATGGCCGAGCCTCGTACGACGGTGAGGTAGTCGATGGCTCCGGCGCCCCTGGTGAGGCTTGCGGCCAGGCCGGGTGCGTGCTCGGGTGTGATCCCGGCCCACGGCGCGCGCTCGTCACAGGAGAGGCGCAGGCCGAGAATGCGGTCTTTCCCGATGCGGTTCCTGACCGTGGAGAGCACCTCGCACAGCAGCGCGGTCCTGTCGGTCCCGTAGGCGTCGCGGCGGTGGTTGGTGAGCCCGGACAGGAACTGGCGCAGCAGCGCGTGCTGGCCCGCGTCGATCTCCACACCATCCGCGCCGGACTCCACGGCGATACGTGCCGCCTCGTCGAAGCCGCCGAGCAGCGCGCGGATGTGCCCGGTCTCCATCTCCATTGGCAGCTCGCGGCTCGCGACGTCCGGAACCCGCGACGGCGCCCACAAAGCCTGCTGCGAGTAGGCGGAGGTGCCCTGCGAACCGGCGTGCCCGATGCTCGCGATCACGAGCGCTCCGTGCGCGTGGCAGGCGCGTGCCGTCGCCGCCCAGCCCGGACCGCATCCGGCGGCGAGCGGGGCACGTTCGTAGGGCCAATCCGATTCGTGCACACTGGCGGTTTCGGTGACGATGACGCCGCAACCGCCCGCCGCTCTGCGTTCGTAGTAGGCGACGTGTGCCTCGCCGATGGCCCTTCCGGTACCGAGGTTGGTTTCGTGCGGGCCGAACAGCACTCGCGAGGGCGCGGTGCGTCCCGCGAGCCGCAGCGGCAGGGTCAGCGTGCGAGGGTCGGCGTCCTTGACGGAACGGGTCACCGCAGGTGATTCCCGCGAGGAATCAAGGACGGAAACCGGCGAGCGGGCTCGTGTCGCATGCCCTGTCGGGCAACCGGTCCTTCTCGGGAGGGCCCCAGCCGATCGCGACCGGAACCTGCTTCTTCCTCGCGGCTTTCCTGCCGCGGCGCGAATGGTCCTTGTCCGGTTTCGGCAGTTCGGTGCCACCGCCGACGAGCGCGAGTGCCTTCTCGCCGTTGCCTTTGACGCACTCGGGGTCGGGGCCGTCGAGGGGCAGGCCGGTGAAGAACTTCGCGGCCATGCAGCCGCCCTGGCACGAGTCGTAGGCCGAACACGACGTGCACGCGCCGCCGGTCTGCGGGGCACGCAGGCGGTCGAACAGTTCCGATGTCCGCCAGACGGAGGTGAAGCCGCCCTCGTCGCGCACATTGCCCGCGAGGAACTCGTCGTGAATGGCGAAGGGGCAGGCGTAGACGTCGCCGATCGGGTCGATCAGGCAGACGACCCTGCCCGCCCCGCACAGGTTCAGGCCTGGCAGCGGAGTGGAGCCGAGCGCGTTGAGGTGAAAGAACGAATCGCCGGTCAGTACGTTGTCGCCGTTGGCGACCAGCCATTCGTACAGCGTGAGTTGCTGGTCGGCGGTCGGGTGCAGCTCGTCCCACGTGTCGGCGCCCCTGCCGGATGGACGCAGCCTCGTGATCCGCAACTGCGCCTTGTACTCGTCGGCGAGGCGCTTGAAGTCGTCGAGCTGGCCCACGTTGTGCCTGGTCATCACGACGCTGATCTTGAAGTTGGTGAAGCCCGCGTCGCGCAGGTTCTCCATGGCCTTGATCGCGGTGTCGAAGGACCCCTCACCGCGTACGTGATCGTTGACCTCGGCGGTCGCCCCGTCGAGCGAGAGCTGCACGTCGACGTAGTCGGTGGAGGCGAGCCAGCGGGCGCGCTCGGGGGTGATCCGCACGCCGTTGGTGGAGAACTTGACACCCACCTGGTGGTTGACGGCGTACTCGACGATGTCCCAGAAGTCCGCGCGGACCGTGGGTTCGCCGCCGCCGATGTTGACGTAGAAGACCTGTAGCCGCTGCAGTTCGTCGATGACGGCCTTGCATTCCTCAGTGGACAGTTCGCGGGGGTCGCGGCGCCCGGAGGAGGAAAGGCAGTGAACACAGGAAAGGTTGCAGGCGTAGGTCAATTCCCAGGTCAGACAGATGGGCGCGTCCAGACCGTGCTGGAAATGCTCCACCAGCTTCATGAGTCACCTCTGGATTCGATCGTGCCAGCCGACAGCAACCCGGCGAGCGCGTCCAGATAGCGCGGGTGCTCCGCGTCGGGGACGCCCGCGGCGCCGAGTGTGCTGCGCGCGTCGGGCTGGTTCTCCAGGTCGCGTACGACATCGACGAGCAACTGGGTCTTGAGGAAGGAGAGTTTGCGGGTGGTGAAGTCGTAGACGAGGGCGCCGAACGGTTCCGGCCGCAACGCCACGCCGGAGCTCAGGCGGTACGGCCGGCCCGCTTCGAACGGCTCAGTAGACACCGCACATGCCGTCGATCGAAACTTCCTCGACGAGCAGGTCTTCCTCAACGGTAACCTCTGTGGTTTCTGCTTCGTTCATCGCAGCGCCTCCTCGTTGAGTGGGGTGTGACCCGTGAACGCGAGAGTAATGGCACTCAGTGTCAAATGGAAGGGGTCATGGTCACCAGCCCGCCAGAAGTACCCGTTCGGCCGGGGCGGCGTCGTTCCACGAGCCGACAACAACTCGAAAGTGTTGCCTTCGAGTTGTTCGAGCTGCACGGATTCGACGCGACCACCGTCGATGACATCGCCAAGGGCGCCGGCATCGGGAGGCGCACGTTCTTTCGGTACTTCGAATCGAAAAACGATGTCGTGTGGGGAGCTTTCAGTGAGCAACTCGACCGCATGCGCCTGCAGTTCGACAGCCGCCCCGGCGACGAACCGCTCATGGCGTCGTTGCGCGCCGTCGTGGTCGAGTTCAACAGGGTCGATCCGGACGAGGAGCCGCGCCATCGCAGGCGCATGGAACTGATCCTGCGCGTTCCGGCCCTCCTCGCGCATTCCACCCTCCGCTACGGAGAGTGGCGGGAGGTCGTCGCCGAGTTCGCGGCGGGGAGGCTCGGCGAGCGACCGGAATCGCTGCGCCCGCAAGCCATTGCCCACGCCGCGCTCGGCGTCGCGCTGGCCGGCTACCAGCACTGGCTCGGCGAAGGCGGCGTCGAGCGGGTCGCGTTGTGCGACGTGCTCGACGCCGCCTTCGCCGACCTTGAGGAAGGGTTTGCTCCGCGGTCCGCGGAAGCTACGCGGGAGGCTTGAGCTCGACGATCTCCGCGGAGGCCTCACCCGCCGGAGTGCGGTAGGTGATCTTCTCGCCCTTCTTGTGGCCCGCGATGGCCCTGCCGAGCGGGCTGTCCGCGGTCAGCGCCGAAAGATCGTCACCCGCTTCTTCCGCGATTCCGACGATCACCATCTCCTCGACACTGCCGTCGGCGAACTTCAGGGTGACCTCCGTACCCGAGGGCAACGCGGAATCGGAATCCGGCATCGGTCCGCCGTGCAACAGGTCGGTGATCTCGGCGATCCGCTGGTCGAGCCGTGACGCGTGCTCGGCGCGGCCGAGTAACTCGGCCTGATCCGCACTGTCGCCAAGCGGATCGTCGCCGAGCCGCGCCGCGAGCGCACGCCGTTGCTCTCGGATCTGTTCCAGCTCGTTCTCAAGCCGCTGGCGGGTGGCCGGGCTCAAGCCTCCGGTCGACGTCATCCGCCCATTGTCAGGCTTGACCGCCCGGCCCGCCACGTCATGCGGCCGCGCGTTTCACTTGCCGTATCCGGCCTTCCTCAACGCGTCCGCCATCGCACCACCGGCGGGCGCCCTGCGGTCGTCCCGCTGCTTCCCGCCCTGCTGCTTGCCTTTGCGCTGGCCGCCCTGGCCCTGATTCTGGCCGCCGTGCCCGCGCTGGCCCTGCTCGCCTCGCGGCCCGCCCCTGCCGCGCTCGCCCTTGCCGGGCGCGGCGTCGTCGTCGAGCCGCAGCGTCAGCGAGATCCGCTTCCTCGGCACGTCGACGTCGAGCACCTTCACCTTGACCACGTCGCCCGGCTTGACGACCTCGCGCGGGTCCTTGACGAACGTGCGGGACATCGCGGAGACGTGCACGAGGCCGTCCTGGTGCACGCCGACGTCGACGAAAGCACCGAACGCGGCGACGTTGGTGACAACGCCCTCCAGCGTCATTCCCTGCTTGAGGTCGGCCATCGTCTCGACGCCCTCGGCAAAGGTCGCCGTCGTGAACTCGGGCCTCGGGTCGCGTCCGGGCTTCTCCAGTTCGGCGAAGATGTCGGTGACGGTCGGCAGGCCGAAGGTGTCGTCGGCGAAGGACTTCGGATCGAGTCCGCGCAGCGCCCTCGAATTGCCGATCAGCTCCCTGATGCCGACCTTCGTCTCGTCCAGAATGCGAAGCACGACCGGATAGGACTCGGGGTGCACGCTGGAGGCGTCGAGCGGATCGTCGCCATCCGGGATCCGGAGGAAGCCCGCGCACTGCTCGAACGCCTTCGGCCCGAGCCGCGCCACCTCTTTCAGTGCCGTGCGGCTGCGGAAAGGACCGTTGCCGTCGCGGTGGGCGACGATGTTCTCGGCAAGTCCCGTCCCGATGCCGGAGACCCGGCTCAGCAACGGTACCGAGGCCGTGTTCAGGTCGACGCCGACCGCGTTCACGCAGTCCTCGACGACGGCATCCAGCGAACGCGAGAGCTTCGACTCGGCGAGGTCGTGCTGGTACTGCCCGACACCGATCGACTTGGGGTCGATCTTGACCAGTTCGGCGAGCGGGTCCTGCAGCCGCCTCGCGATCGACACCGCGCCGCGCAGCGACACGTCCATACCCGGCAGTTCCTGGGACGCGTACGCCGAAGCGGAGTACACCGAAGCACCGGCCTCGGAAACGACGATCTTCGTCAGCTTCAGCTCGGGGCGCAGTTTCACGAGTTCGCCCGCGAGCTTGTCGGTTTCGCGCGACGCCGTGCCGTTGCCGATCGCGATCAACTGCACGTTGTGCTCGCGGGCCAGCTTCTCCAGCTTGACGAGCGATTCGTCCCACTTCGACTGCGGTTTGTGCGGGTAGATCGTGTCCGTGGCGACGACCTTGCCGGTGCCGTCGACGATGGCGACCTTCACCCCGGTGCGATAGCCGGGGTCGAGGCCCATCGTCGTGCGGGTACCGGCGGGGGCGGCGAGCAGCAGGTCGCGCAGGTTCGCGGCGAACACGCGGACCGCCTCGTCCTCGGCCGCTTGCCGCAACCGCATCCGCAGGTCGATGCCGAGGTGCAGGAGGATCTTGGTCCGCCACGCCCAGCGCACCGTGTCCGACAACCACTTGTCGGCGGGCCTGCCCTCGTCGCTCACCCCGAAGCGGGCCGCGATCCGTGACTCGTAGTCCGCGCCCGCATTGTCCGAGCCCGGCTCGCCCGGATCGGTCGTCAGGTCGAGCACCTCTTCCTTCTCGCCCCTGAACAGGGCGAGGATGCGGTGCGAGGGAAGCTTGGTGAACGGCTCGGCGAATTCGAAGTAGTCGGCGAACTTCGCGCCTTCGGTTTCCTTGCCCTGCCTGACCTTGGAGGTCACCCAGCCTCGCGTCCACATGCGCTCGCGCAGCTCGCCGATCAGGTCGGCGTCCTCGGCGAACCGTTCCACGAGAATGGCGCGGGCACCGTCGAGCGCCGCCGCGGCGTCGGCGACGCCCTTCTCCGCGTCGACGAACACCGCGGCGGCGGCCTGCGGTTCCGTCGAAGGGTCGGAGAGCAGCCCGTCGGCAAGCGGTTCCAGCCCCGCTTCCCTGGCGATCTGGGCCTTGGTGCGGCGCTTCGGCTTGTAGGGCAGGTAGATGTCTTCGAGGCGGGCCTTGGAGTCGGCCGCCATGATGCGGGCCTCCAGCGCCTCGTCCAGCTTGCCCTGCTCGCGGATCGAGTCGAGGATCGTCGTGCGCCGTTCCTCCAACTCACGCAGATAGCGGAGGCGTTCCTCCAGCGTGCGCAGTTGCGTGTCGTCGAGAGCTCCGGTCACTTCCTTGCGGTACCGCGCGATGAACGGCACGGTCGAACCGCTGTCGAGCAAGCCGACAGCCGCCTGTACCTGCCCCGCGCCGACACCGAGCTCCTCGGCGATCTTCTGGTCAATGGACACCATCTCAGCCACCAGGGCATTGTGCCCTGTGCTTCCCGCTGCCCCGAGCCTGCCCTGTGAGGCATCATCACCTGATGGCCGAGCGCGACAGGAAACCACGCAGTACAGAGGTCACCGACGGGATCGAGAGGGCCGCCGCGAGAGGCATGCTCAGGGCGCTGGGCATGGGGGACGACGATTTCGCGAAGCCGCAGATCGGGATCGCCTCCTCGTGGAACGAGATCACCCCGTGCAACCTGTCGCTGCGCAGGCTGGGGGACGCGGCGAAGCTCGGCGTCTCCGAGGCTGCCGGGTTCCCGATGGAGTTCGGGACGATATCCGTCAGCGACGGCATCTCGATGGGCCACGAGGGCATGCACTTCTCCCTCGTGTCGAGGGAGGTCATCGCCGATTCGGTCGAGACCGTGATGGAGGCGGAACGACTCGACGGCGCGGTACTGCTCGCCGGGTGCGACAAGAGCCTGCCCGGCATGTTGATGGCCGCCGCGCGGCTCGACGTCGCGGCGGTGTTCCTCTACGCGGGCTCGACCCTGCCCGGCACGGTCGACGGCCGTGAGGTCACCATCATCGACGCGTTCGAGGCCGTCGGGGCTTGCGCGAGGGGGCTCATCGGGCGCGAGGAGGTCGACCGCATCGAGAGGGCGATCTGTCCCGGCGAGGGTGCCTGCGGCGGCATGTACACGGCGAACACGATGGCGTGTGCCGCGGAGGCGCTGGGTATGTCGCTGCCCGGCTCGGCCAGCCCGCCCTCGGTGGATCGCAGGCGCGATCGGTTCGCCCGCGCGAGCGGAGAGGCCGCAGTCGGGCTCATCGACGCGGGCATCACGGCCCGCGACATCCTCACCAGGGAGGCGTTCGAGAACGCGATCGCCGTCGTCATGGCGCTCGGCGGTTCCACGAACGCGGTGCTGCATCTGCTGGCCATTGCCCACGAGGCGGACGTCGAACTGACCCTCGATGACTTCGCGCGGATAGGGGACAGGGTTCCTCACCTTGCCGACGTGAAGCCCTTCGGCAGGCACGTCATGACGGCCGTCGACCGGGTCGGCGGAGTGCCCGTGGTGATGAAAGCGTTGCTCGACGCCGGGTTGCTGCACGGCGGCTGCCGCACCGTGACAGGAAAGACGGTTGCCGAGAACCTCGCCGAGCTGGCGCCGCCGGGTCTGGACGGCGAGGTGATCCGGAAGCTGGCCGATCCCATTCATCCGACGGGAGGGCTGACGATCCTGCACGGCAGTCTCGCGCCGGAGGGGGCCGTGGTGAAGAGCGCGGGATTCGACTCCGCCCGGTTCGAAGGTACGGCAAGGGTTTTCGACGGTGAACAGGCCGCGATGGATGCGCTGGGTGAGCTGAAGGCCGGTGACGTCGTCGTCATCCGCAACGAGGGACCGAGGGGCGGGCCGGGGATGCGGGAGATGCTGGCCGTCACCGGTGCCATCAAGGGCGCTGGTCTCGGCAAGGATGTGCTGCTGCTGACCGACGGCCGATTCTCGGGCGGTACGACGGGACTGTGCATCGGGCACGTGGCGCCGGAGGCGGCGCACGGGGGGCCGATCGCGTTCGTGCGGGACGGCGACCCGATCGTCCTGGACATGACGGCGCGCACCCTCGACGTGAACGTCGGGGAGCGGGAGATGGCGCGCCGCGCGGAGGGCTGGCGGATGCCGGAGGTGCCGCGCCGGACCGGTGTGCTGGCCAAGTACGCGAAGCTGGTCGGCTCGGCCGCCAACGGCGCCGTCTGCTCCTGAGCCCAGCCGGCGCTCCGACCCCGCCCAGATCCGCGCCCAGGCCGTCGAGTTCTGCGCCCAGGCCGCCGAGTTCTGCATTCAGGCCGTCGAGATGCGCATTCGCGCCGCCGAGTTCTGCGCTCAGGCCGCCGATGTCCCCCCACCGGACGTGGGCGCCGCCCCGACGAAGAACACCGACCGGTCGAGCAGAAACGGGCCGAGCCGGGCATCGATCCCGTCGTGCACTTTCCTGCCTACTCGCCTTCGAGATCCCCTTCGATACGGAGGTACACGGCGCGCATCTTGTCGAGCAACTCGGCGTCCGGTTCGGCCCACAGCCCGCGGTTGACGGCTTCGTCGAGCCGTTCGATGATGCCGCGCAACGCCCACGGGTTGGCCTGTGCGAGGAACTCCTGGTTTTCCTTGTCCAGTACGTAGGACTCGGTGAGCTGCTCGTACATCCAGTCCTGCACGACCCCCGCCGTCGCGTCGAACCCGAAGAGGTAATCGACGGTCGCGGCGAGTTCGAACGCTCCCTTGTAGCCGTGCTTGCGCATGGCGGCCAGCCACCTGGGGTTGACGACGCGGGCACGGAACACCCGGGTGGTCTCCTCGCCGAGCGTGCGGGTGCGCACGGCGTCGGGGCTGGTGCTGTCACCGACGTAGGAGGTGGGCGCGGTTCCGGTGAGTGCGCGCACTGTGGCGATCATGCCGCCGTGGTACTGGAAATAGTCGTCGGAGTCGGCGATGTCGTGTTCGCGGGTGTCGGTGTTCTTCGCGGCGACCACGATGCGCCGGTAGGAGTTCTCCATGTCCGTGCGGGCCGGTGCGCCGTCGAGGTCGCGGCCGTAGGCGTAGCCGCCCCACACGGCGTAGACCTCGGCGAGGTCGGAGTCGTCTCGCCAGTTGCCGGAATCCATCAGGGGCAGGAGTCCCGCGCCGTAACTGCCCGGTTTGGAACCGAAGATGCGGGTGGTCGCCCTGCGTTCGTCGCCGTGCGAGGCGAGGTCGTCGCGCACGTGGGCGCGCACGAAGTTCGACTCCTCCGGCTCGTCGAGGCCCGCGACCAGCCGCACCGCGTCGTCGAGCAGGTCGATGACATGACCGAAGGCATCCCGGAAGAAGCCGCTGATCCGCACGGTCACGTCGATGCGGGGCCTGCCGAGTTCGGAGAGCGGGATGGCCTCGATGCCGGTGACCCTGCGCGAGGCCTCGTCCCACACCGGCCGGACGCCGAGAAGCGCGAGTACCTCCGCGGCGTCGTCGCCCGAGGTGCGCATCGCCGAGGTACCCCACACCGAGAGGCCGACGGAGCGGGGCCAGTCGCCGGTGTCCTCGCGGTAGCGGCTCAGCAGCGAGTCGGCGAGTGCCTGTCCCGTCTCCCACGCCAGCCTGCTCGGAATCGCCTTGGGGTCGACGGTGTAGAAGTTGCGGCCGGTCGGCAGGACGTTGACGAGTCCGCGCAGCGGCGAACCGCTGGGGCCCGCCGGGACATAGCCGCCGTCGAGCGCGTGCAGTACCGAGGTGAGTTCCGCGTTCGTCCCGGCCAGCCGCGGCACGATCTCCTCGGCGGCGAACCGGAGCACGGGCACCGCCGCGGGAGCGTCCGCGCATACCTTCTCGACGGCTGCGGTGTCCCAGCCGTTGTCCTCCATGGCGACCACGAGGTCGCGGGCCCTCTGCTCGATGGCGTCCACTTCGGACAGTGCGGCGTTATCGGTGAGCCCGAGCGCGGTGCGCAGTCCCGCGACGGCTCCCTGTTTGCCACCCCAGATCTGCTGGGCGCGCAGCATCGCGAGGACGAGGTTGACGCGCGCCTCGCCGGAAGGCGCTTCGCCGAGGATGTGCAGCCCGTCGCGGATCTGCGCGTCCTTCACCTCGCACAGCCAGCCGTCGATGTGCAGCAGGAAGTCGTCGAATTCCGCGTCGTGCGGCCGCTGCTCGACACCGAGGTCGTGGTCGAGTTTCGCGGCCTGCACCAGTGTCCAGATCTGCTGCCGGATGGCGGGCAGCTTGGCCGGGTCCATGGCGGCGATGTTGGCGTGCTCGTCGAGCAGCTGTTCGAGGCGTGCGAGGTCGCCGTAACTTTCCGCCCTTGCCATGGGCGGAATGAGGTGGTCGACGATCGTGGCGTGCGCCCTGCGTTTGGCCTGCGCGCCCTCACCGGGGTCGTTGACGAGGAACGGGTAGATCAGCGGCAGGTTGCCGAGCACGGCATCGGGTGCACAGGATGCCGACAGCCCCGCCGTCTTGCCCGGCAGCCATTCCAGCGATCCGTGCTTGCCGAGGTGCACCACCGCGTGCGCGCCGAATTCCTCTTCGAGCCACCGGTAGGCGGCGAGATAGTGATGGCTCGGCGGCAGGTCGGGGTTGTGGTAGATCGCGACGGGGTTCTCGCCGAACCCGCGTGGCGGCTGGATCATCAGCACCACGTTGCCCGCGCGCAGAGCCGCCAGCACGATGTCACCGTCACCGTCACCGTCACCGTCACCGTCACCGGAGCGGTCGACGTAGAGGTCGCCGGGAGGCGGCCCCCAGTGTTCGACCATGTCTTCCCGCAGGTCGTCGGGAAGCGCGGCGAACCACTGCCGGTAGCGGGAGGCGGGGACGCGGATCGGGTTGCCGGAAAGGTGTTGCTCGGTGAGCCATTCCGGATCCTGGCCACCCGCTTCGATGAGCGCGTGGATCAGCGCGTCACCGTCGGGCTGGTCGGTGCCTGTCGGTACGACGCCGGGGAATGCGTCCTCGCCGAGGTCGTAACCGAGGTCGCGCATGGCGCGAAGCAGCTTGACCGCGGAGGCGGGCGTGTCGAGACCGACGGCGTTGCCCACGCGCGAGTGCTTGGTGGGGTAGGCCGACAGCATCAGCACGATCTTGCGGTCGCGGGCAGGGGTGTGCCGCAACCTGGCGTGGGCGAGCGCGATCCCCGCCACGCGGGATGCCCGCTCGGCGTCGGGAACGTAGCGGGGAAGGCCGTCGGCGTCGAATTCCTTGAAGGAGAACGGGACCGTGATGAGCCTGCCGTCGAATTCGGGGACGGCCATCTGGTTGCCGGCGTCCATGGGCGAGAGGCCCTCGTCGTTGCCGAGCCAGGTTTCCCTGTCACTGGTCAGGCACAGCGCTTGCAGCGTCGGTACGTCGAGCGCGGCGAGTTCGGCGACGTCCCAGGATTCGTCGTCACCGCCCGCGCCCGCTTCCGATGGCCGGGTTCCTCCCGCGGCCAGCACGGTCACCAGCAGCGCGTCCGCCTTGCGCAGTTCGGCCAGCATGGCCGGTTCGCGGGAGCGAAGCGAGGCACAGTACACCGGCAGTGCGCGCCCGCCCGCCGCCTCGATCCGCTCGGCGAGGGTTTCCACGAACGCGGTGTTGCCGGACAGATGGTGTGCCCGGTAGTAGAGGATCGCGATCGTCGGTCCCTCGGCGCCGGGGTTTTGCGGGCGCTCCAGCACTCCCCACGAAGGTTGTTCGACGGGTTGCTCGAAACCCTGGCCGGTCAGCAGCAGCGTGTCGGAGAGGAACCGGTGGAGCTGGGCGAGGTTGTCCGGGCCACCGTGAGCGAGGTAGGCGTGTGCCTCACCCGCGATGCCAGCGGGCACGGTCGACAGCGCCATCAGTTCGGCGTCGGGGGTTTGCTCGCCGCCGAGTACGACGACGTGCGCGCCGCTGTCGCGGACCAGCCGCAGCCCTTCGGCCCACGTGCGTTCGGTTCCCAGAATGCGGACGACCACGACGGTGGCACCCGTCAGCAGGCCCGGCAGGTCGGCGAGGTCGAGCCGCGACGGGTTGGCCAGCCGGTAATCGGCGGCGCTCGCCTTGGCACTCAGCAAATCGGTGTCCGACGTGGACAGCAGCAAGATCACGGGAACCCTCCTTGTCGTTCACTCTCCGTGCCAGGGGGTCGCCGCGTCAAGGTGATCCGAAGGGAGGCCACCTCCTACAGTGGGAGCGTGCCAGGGTCTCCGCCGGTTTCCGCTCGCGTCCACGCCGACGTGTGTCCTGGCGTTTTCGCTACGCATCCCGCGAAGGACGGGCTGCTCGCGCGGGTCCGGTTGCCAGGAGGCGCCTTGAGTGCGGCGCAGGCGATCGCGGTCGCGGAGTGCGCGGAAACCCTTGGTGACGGTGCGATCCATCTCACGTCCCGAGCGAACCTCCAACTACGCGCCGTACGCGACAAGGGGGAACTCGTCGCCGCGTTGTCAGGCGCGGGGCTGCTGCCGAAGCCGAGCCACGAGCGGGTTCGCAACATCCTTGCTTCGCCGCTGTCGGGCCTGTCCGGCGGCCGGACCGACATCAGGCCGCTCGTCGCCGCACTCGACCGGACGCTGTGCGCGACGCCGGAGCTCGCGTCGCTGCCGGGCAGGTTCCTCTTCGCCGTCGACGACGGAAGGGGCGACGTAGCGGGTGAGGGCGCCGATGTCGCGTGGCTGGCGATCACGGCGGACTCGGGTGCGCTGCTGCTGGCGGGCTCCGACACCGGAGTGCGGGTTCCGATGGGAGAAGCCGCCGCCACGCTCATCGCACTCGCGGTGGCTTTCCAGCGGATCCGCGGCACCGCGTGGCGGATGAGGGAGCTCGACCCGGGGACCCGCATGGCGCTCGCCGGTACCGGAACGGCCGAACCACTGCCGCGAGCGGAAAACCGGCCGCACATCGGCGAGCACGACGAGGTCGTGGTGGCCGCGCCGGTGCTCGGCACGTTGTCATCCGGGCAGTTACGCGTGCTCGGCGGGCGCGGCGCCCTCGTGGTGACCCCGTGGCGCACGCTTGTGTTGTCGCGGGAACAGGCCGATGCGGTGGAAGGGCTGATCACCGATTCCTCGGCCGCCATGGCGGGGGTCAGTGCGTGCGCCGGAACCCCGGGTTGCGCCAGGTCGCTCGCCGACGTGCGGGCCGACGCTTCGCTGCTGAGCGAACGAGGAACAGGCGAACGGCGCGTGCATTTCTCCGGGTGCGAGCGCCGATGCGGGCGCCCTTCCGGCGAGCACGCCGACGTACTCGCGGAGCGGGAAGGGTACCGGGTCGACGGTACGTGGGTGGCGACCAGCAATCTCGCCGTGACCTTGAGAGGACGACAGTGACCGATTACATCAGGGACGGCGGGGAGATCTACCGTCACTCGTTCGCCACCATCAGGGCGGAGGCGGACCTCGCGATCCTTCCCGACGACGTCGCCGGCGTCGCGGTGCGGATGATTCATGCGTGCGGAATGGTCGATCTGGCCGGCGACCTCGCCTACACGCTGGACGTCGTTGAGGCGGGCCGGGCGGCGCTCGAAGCGGGAGCCCCGGTGTTGTGTGATGCCAGCATGATCGCGAGCGGCATCACCCGCAAGCGTTTGCCCTCAGACAACGAGGTGTTGTGCACGTTGTCCGACGACCGCGTGCCCGCGCTGGCCGAACGACTCGGCACCACGCGTTCGGCCGCCGCACTCGACCTGTGGGGGGACCGGCTTGCCGGTTCGGTCGTCGCGATCGGCAATGCGCCCACCGCGTTGTTCCGCCTTTTCGAGCTGCTCGCCGAAGGGGCCGGGGTCCCGGCCGCGATCATCGGCGTCCCGGTCGGTTTCGTCGGCGCGGTCGAATCCAAGGAGCTGCTGATCGAGCGCGCGCCCGCGCCTTACCTGACCGTGCGAGGCAGAAGAGGCGGCAGCGCGCTCGCCGTCGCCGCCGTCAACGCGATCGCCACCGTGGAGGAACTGTGAGCACGGGCGTGCTGTACGGGGTGGGGCTGGGGCCCGGCGATCCCGAACTGGTGACGGTCAAGGCGGCGAAACTCATCGGTGAGGCCGGTGTGATCGCCTACCACTGCGCGCGGCACGGCCGCAGCATCGCCAGGTCCGTCGCGGAGCCCTACCTCAGGGAGGGGCAGCTCGAAGAGCGGCTGATGTATCCGGTGACCACCGAAACCACCAGCCACCCCGGCGGCTACGAGGGCGCGATCGCCGAGTTCTACGAGCTTTCCGCGAAACGGCTCGCCGAACATCTCGACGCGGGCCGCGATGTCGTGCTGCTGTGCGAGGGCGATCCGTTCTTCTACGGCTCCTACATGTACATGCACGAGCGGTTGTGCGACCGGTACGAGGCGCACGTCGTTCCCGGCGTGACGTCGGTCAGCGCGGCCTCTGCCGTACTCGGCAGGCCGCTCGTGCAGCGCGACGAGGTCCTGACGGTGTTGCCCGCGACGCTGCCGGCACCGGAACTGGCTCGCAGGCTCGCTGACACCGATGCCGCCGCCGTGCTCAAACTCGGCCGCACGTTCGGCGCCGTGCACGAGGCGATGACCGAGTCGGGAAGGCTGGCCGAGGCGAGCTACGTCGAGCGGGCGACCTGGTCGGCACAGCGGATCGAGCCGCTGGCCGACGTCGATCCCGGTTCGGTGCCCTACTTCTCGGTCGCCGTCGTGCCGAGTCCCGCCTACGCGGCCCGTGCGGCGGCCCCCTCCGTCGAGGCGGAGCCGGGCAAGCGGGCGGTGAGCCAGGGCGCGGTCACGGTCGTCGGCCTGGGCCCCGCCGGGGCGCACTGGCTGACCCCTGAGGCCGAACACGCGCTCGCCGGGGCCGACCACCTCGTCGGCTATGGCCCCTACCTCGCGAAGGTCCCGCAGCGGCAGGGGCAACGCAGGCACGCCTCCGGCAACAGGGTGGAGGCCGAGCGGGCCGTCGAGGCACTGGAGCTGGCCAGGAACGGAAGTTCGGTCGCCGTGGTTTCCTCCGGTGATCCCGGGGTGTTCGCGATGGCGTCGGCGGTCCTCGAACAGGCGGAGGCACCCGCGTTCGCGGCGATCCCGGTGCGAGTACTACCAGGGGTGACCGCCGCGCAGGCGGCCGCGTCGCGAGTCGGCGCACCGCTCGGCCACGACTACTGTGCACTGTCCCTTTCGGACCGGCTCAAGCCGTGGGAGGTGATCGAGCGCAGGCTCACCGCGGCAGGTGAGGCCGACCTCGTGCTCGCCATCTACAACCCGGCCTCGCGCAGCCGTACCACTCAGCTTGCCGCCGCGCGTGACCTCTTGCTGCGCCACCGGGCGAGCGAGACGCCCGTTGTCATAGCGCGAGACATCGGTGGCGACGAGGAATCCGTGCGTGTCGACACCCTCGGCGGGTTCGATCCGGCCACAGTGGACATGCGGTGCCTGCTCATCGTCGGCTCGTCCCGGACGAGGGTCCGGCGGCAACCGGACGGCACCCCGTTCGTGTGGACTCCCCGCAACTACACCTAGGCGGCTCAGCGGGTGGGCTGTGAACCGTCCGGCTGCTGCGGTCCCGGACCCGGTGACCACCAGCCGGGCCGCACTTCCTGCCCGCGCACGACGGTGGGAGCGTTGCCCTCGGTGTAGGGCTCGACTTCTTCGAGGGTGCCCCAGATCTGTCCCGGCGCGCCCTTGAGGTAGCTCGGCACCTCGGGCTGGTTTGCCAGTTCCTCCAGGATGCCGTTCGGGCCACCGGCCTTGTTGTCGGCCCAGTCGCCTTCGGTGGCCAGCTCGTTGGCCGTGATGTGGTAGGCGGGCACCTCGGCGATCCCGTCGGTGACCTTCATCGGGTTCAGGCACGGGTACACGAACGATGTCGGCCAGTCCATGTAGACCGGTTCGTCGCCGACCCGCTCGGTGAGCGTGGTGAACGTCGGCACCCTCGGCGCCGTCGCGGCGACCCAGCCCTCCTGGGTGAGGTCGTTGTCCTCGGCCACGATCCGGGCCGCCGTCGCGTTCGCGGGCACCTCGTCGAGGTTGAGCCGGACATCGACCCATTCGTCGGTGCCCGCACCCGGTTCGAGCACGGGCGCACTTCTGACGATCTTGATGCCCTCCGGCGTCGGTTCCCCGTACTGCACGGCGACCTTCGTCGCCTTGCCCTCAGGCGACCGGACGGCCGTGACGAGCTGCCCGCCCTCGGGGCGTTCTCCGAGGCCGTACCACTCGCTGCGCAGCCTGCCGGTCGGGTTGGCCGTCTCGTTGTAGCTGCTCCACATCGGAACAGAATCGGGGGTGAAACCGTGGGGTGGCCCCGCGATCGGGTCGCCGGAAATCATCGGCCGGTCGTGGAACCCGACCTGGGTCGGCTCGTTGCCCTCCTGCCTTGACGGCAGGCTGCCCGGCCTGCCGGGGGTTTCGGCGTCGGCGACCGTCCGTTGCTCGGCGGCGGGCAGTGGCACCAGCATGCTCGAAACGGGATCGCGCTCGACCATGACGTAGTCGCCGAGCCCGCAGTTCTTGCCGAAGAGATGCGCGATGTTGGCCGCGCCGAGGCTGTAGCTCTCGCGTTGCTTGTGGATGGCCTTGGCCATGCTGCCGAACTCGGTGATCGCCACGAGCCCGCAGATCACCACGATGGCGAGCGAACCGCGCCACAGCGCGAGCCCCCTGCGTTCCGGCAGCGGGCCCGGAAGTCCCGGCCGCTGGGCCTTGATGTTCTCCAGGAACGCGATGACGGCGGCGATCGCGGCGGCGAACAGCAGCAATGTGGACAGTCGGATGCCGAGTATCTCCGGTGGCATGTTCCACCACGGCACACCGATGGCCGAGACGAACCAGTACGCGTTGGGCCCGGTCGCCGCGAGCGCGGCCACGACGAGCAGGCCGGACACGAACGCCGCTCTGTTGCGTTTGGACCTGAGCACGGAACCGCTCGTCGCGAGCGCCGTCAGCGCGGCCATCGCGGCACCGACCGCAGCGAAGGCGCCGAAGTGGTGGGTCCACTTCGTCGGGGTCAGCGCCATCAGCAGGAAGAACAGCGCGACCGTGCCGATGAGCCTCCGGCTCGGTCCCAGCGCCGCGCCGGGAATGCGGCCCCTGCGCAGCAGCACCACGACACAGGCGCCCACGCACAGCAGAAGCAGCAGCACGGGGAACCGCCTCGAAGCGGAACCGTCGACAGTGGAGCTGAACAGTTGCTGATACCTGAGCAGTTCCTGGAACCAGGAGAGACTGGGGCCGACCTCGTTGCGCAGCCTGGTGGCCTCGCTGACCGTGGCATACGTCTGGTCGAAGAAGATCGCGAAGAGCACCACGACGCCCGAGGCGAGGATCGGTGCGAATACGTGCGACCAGCCTTCCTTCGCCCGCTGGCGGAAGAGCTGGAACAACGGCCTTCCCGCCACGATGAACGGCGCGACCGCGATGAGGCCCGTCGGTGTCGCGGCGAGCGTGAACGCGGCGGCGAGCAGACCGAGGCACACCGGCAGCAGGCGGCGCGTGACCAGCGCCCTTTCGACGGCGCAGATGGCCAGCAGCGAGCCGACCGCGGCGACCGGCTCGGGACGGACACCGTTGTTGTAGGGCATCCACCACACGAGGAACACGGTCGCGGCCGCCCAGCCCGCCGCCCGCGAACGCCGGACCTCCTTGCCGAGGCGGGGCATCACCTCACGGGTGATGAGGAACCAGCTGATGACGCCGAGCAGGAAGGAGGGAAGCCTGATCCACGGCGCGACGACACTGACGTGCGCCATGGCCTGATAGACGTGATAGAACCAGCCGAACGGCGCCTCCGCGACACCGAACCACCGGTGGTAGTTCGCGAGGAACCCCGCGTCCTCCGTGACTCTGGCCATGGAGAGGATGTAGCCGTCGTCGGAGGTCACGGGTCCGATGAAGACCCACGCGCCGAGTGCGACGATGACCGCGATGTCCCGTCCGGTCAGCCGCCACCAGCCGACCGGGGCCCAGCGCGGCGCGCGCCGCGCGACCCCCGCGTCGAGCCGGTTGACCGCGACGAGACAGCCGATGATCGCCAGTACGCCGGCGATGCCGACGGTGATCTTCAGTCCGGTCGCCGACGACTGGTACCGGGTGTCGGGCGTGATCTCGGCGGAGAGACCGCTTGCCGAGTCCTGGCCCGTGATGGCGGTGTAGATGCCGAGCACTCTCGGCCGGACGTCGCCGCTCTCCTGATACACGTCGTTGCCACCGACGGTGAGCGCGGTTTTGCCGCCGTCCGACGAAAAATGGACGTCACAGCCTTCGGCGGGCAACGGCTGGCGGGCGACCTGTTGCCCTCGGTTGTTCGCGGTGAGCAGACCGTCGTTGACCCGCAACTGCATGCCTGCCCCGTTTTCCGTCCTCGCGGAAGGAACGGTGGAGAACAGGGTCGCTTCTCCCTGCGTGCGCGCGTCGAGGCTGCGCACGGTCTCGCAGGGAATGTGCACTTGCAGGTCTTGTGCCCAATATCCGGTGAGCGGCGCGTTGACCTGTGTGGTGTCGCCGTTGACCGGCCACACGATCTTCGCGGTGTCCTGAACGACCGGTAGAAAGGGAAAAGCGAGCGCGCAGGCGGCCGCGACAAGGCCGAGCACGACAGCGAGGCGCCGCCAGAATCGGTTGCGCTTGGCGGTGCTCGCAGGGGTGCCGGCGGAGGAATTCGATTCCCCGTCGGGGTTTTGTGCTCGGACTGAGGTGGCGGGCCGCATCGAGGGCCACGCTAGCGGGCTACGTGGAGAGAGCGCGCGTGGGGCTGGGTCATCACTCTTTCGAGGAATAGTGCAGGATCCAGTCCAACGCGGACCTCACATCAGTCACTTCGGACACTGCGGGACGTGCGGGTCTGCGCACCATGACAACGGGCAGGTCGAGCTGTCGTGCCGCGAGAAGTTTGGCTTCCGTCATGGTGCCGCCACTGTCCTTCGTGACCAGAACATTAATGCGATGTTCACGCAATAGTGCGGTTTCCGCTTCGACCGAATAGGGCCCTCTGCTCAACAGCACCGTGATGTGCGGTGGTGGTGCGGGAACCGGCGGATCGACGCACCGGGCCAGGAACCATAGCGTGCTCAGGGGTGTGAACGCGCCGAGGCCCTGCCGCCCACTGGTGAGGAAAACCCGGTCGCCGAGTGAGGGCAGCAGCCGTGCCGCGGAGCCGAGGTCGTCGGCCCAGTGCCACGTGTCGCCGGGGCCCTGCCGCCAGCCCGGCCTGTGCAACCGCAGCAGCGGGATCCCGGAAAGCCTGCTCGCGGTCGCCGCGGATTCGCTGATCCGTTCCGCGAAGGGATGGGTCGCGTCGACGACGGCGGTGATGCCGTGCTCATCCAGCCACGACCGGAGCCCTTGAGGGCCACCGAATCCACCGATGCGTACCTCGCCACGGGGCAGTCGCGGCGAGTTCACCCTCCCCGCGAGTGACGAGAGCACCGGAATGTCGCGGTCGGTGAGCGCGGAGGCGAGTTCCCTCGCCTCGGAGGTGCCGCCGAGGATGAGTACCCGAGGTGCGCCCGCCGACGGGCCGCGTTCCACACTGTCCACGGGTTCCGAGTGTGAACGAGTGGCAGGCGAAACGAAACGAGAGTGCGGTGACCACGTCAGGTTCCGGGGAGCGGGACGGCGCGAGTGCCCTCCGCTACGGGTGGACGACGGGCGCGTGCGCGACGGCGGCGGCGACCGCGGCGTACACGGCCCTGCTGACCGGCGAGTTCCCCGACCCTGTCGAGGTGCTGCTGCCCAAGGGGCGGCGGCCGTTCTTCGCGCTGGCCACCGAGTCCCTGGAGGCCGGGGCCGCCACCGCCGGGGTGATCAAGGACGCGGGCGACGATCCCGACGTGACGCACGGCGCGCTCGTGCTCGCGACGGTGCGCGAGGGGAAACCCGGCGAGGGGGTCGTGTTCAAGGCCGGTGAGGGAGTGGGGACCATCACCCTGCCCGGATTGCCGTTGCCGCCGGGTGAGCCCGCGATCAACCCGGTGCCGCGTGTGCTCATGACCGAGGCGCTGACCAGGGTCGCGCACGCGGAGGGCCTGCCGGGAACACCGGACGTGAGCGTGGAGATCTCGATCCCGCACGGTGAGGAGATGGCGCGCCACACCTGGAATCCCCGCCTCGGGATTCTCGGTGGACTCTCGGTGCTCGGAACGACCGGGGTCGTCGTGCCGTATTCGTGTTCGGCGTGGATCGACAGCATCCGGCGGGGCGTCGACGTCGCGAGGGCGCTCGGCCATCGGCACGTCGCGGGTGCGGTGGGCAGCACGTCGGAACGCGTTGTCGCCGAGCTGTACGGTCTGCCGGACACGGCGTTGCTCGACATGGGGGATTTCGCGGGAGCGGTGCTGAAGTACCTGCGCAAGCATCCGGTGCCGAGGCTCACCATCGGCGGCGGGTTCGCGAAGTTGTCGAAACTGGCGGCCGGGCATCTCGACCTGCATTCGAAGCGTTCCCAGGTCGACCCGGGCCTGCTCGCCGAACTCGCCGAGCGGGAGGGAAAGCCGGAACTCGTCGCGCCGATCACCTCGGCGAACACCGCGTTGCACGCGCTGGAGCTGGCTTCGGCCGCAGGGTTCCCGCTGGGGGATCTCGTCGCCGAGCGCGCGTTGCGGACCGCGGAACGGGTTATCGCCGAGGGCAAGCCGGAGACGCCGATCGCCGTCGACATCGTCGCGATCGACAGGGCGGGAACCATCGTCGGCAGGGCCGGGCCCCGCACCCGAACGCCCTGAAGAGCCCTGAAGGCGCCCGCGGTCAGCGCTGTCGCTCGCGGGCCGCGGAGTAGAGGAAGCTGTCGGGAAAGTTCGTCGCGGCGAGGACCCTGCCGACGAAGATCATGGCCGCCTTGGAGATTCCGGCCTGCCTGGTCATGCCCGCGATGTCGCCGAGTGCGCCACGCAGCATGATCTGCCCGGGCTGGCTCGCCATCGCGACGACGGCGACCGGGCAGTCGGCGCCGTAGTGCGGGAGGAGCTCCTCGACGACCTGCTCGATCCGGTTGACCGCGAGGTGCAGCGCGAGAGTGGCGCCGGTGGCCGCGAGCGAGGCGAGATCCTCGCCTGGCGGCATCGCGGTCGAGCGGGCCTGCGCCCTGGTGATGACGAGGCTCTGTGCGACGGCGGGAACGGTCAGTTCCCTTTTCAGTTCGGCCGCGGCGGCGGCGAAGGCCGGTACGCCTGGCGTGACGTCGTAGGGCACCCCTGCCGCGTCGAGGCGGCGCATCTGTTCCGCGACGGCACTGTAGATCGAGGGATCGCCGGAGCAGAGTCTCGCGACGTCCATTCCGGACTCGTGCGCGCCGATGAGCTCGGCGCAGATCTCGTCGAGGGTCAGCTCGGCCGTGTCGAGCAGCTTCGCCCCTTCCGGGCAGTGGGCGAGCAGGTCGCCGGGTGTCAGGCTGCCCGGATAGAGGCAGACGGAGCACGAGGCGAGCAACCGCATGCCGCGCAGCGTGATCAGGTCGGCGGCGCCGGGGCCCGCGCCGATGAAGTGCACTGTCATGTGCCGATGCTCCATTGCGTGATGGTGCGGGCGGGTTTCCAGCCGGTGAGCCCGCCGAGCGGGGCGGCGTGCTCGACCGAGAGCCGGATCAGTTCGCCGCCGAACTCGCCGTAGGCGGCCAGCAGCGCTTGTTCGGCCTCCAACGTGACGGCGTTGGCGACGAGCCTTCCCGTGCCGCCGAGCGCGGCGTGGCAGCGGGCGAGCAGCCCGGGCGTGCCGACGCCGCCGCCGACGAAGACCGCGTCGGGGGTGGCGAGCCCGGTCAGTGCTTCCGGTGCCGAGCCGATGACGACTCGCACGTCGGGAACCCCGAGCCGCCGCGCGTTGCGCCGGATGCGGGCCGCTCGCGTCTCGTCGGCCTCGACGGCGATGGCCCGGTTCGCGGGATGCGCGCGGGCCCATTCGATGGCGATGCTGCCCGCTCCGGCGCCCACGTCCCACAGCAGTTCGCCAGGAGAGGGGGACAGCCGCGCGAGCGCGCTCGCGCGCACGTCTCGTTTGGTGAGCTGGCCGTCGTGCTCGAAGGCATCGTCGGGCAGACCGGCGAGCAGCCGCGGCGGGCGGTCTCCCGCGCAGTCGATCGCCACCACGTTCAGCGCGGCGCCCTCGGGCTCGTCCCAGCCCGCCGCGGTAGCGCTGACGTGCCGTTCGGAGGGGCCGCCGAGTTCTTCGAGCACGGTCAGCGTGCTCGCTCCGAACCCGGTTTCGGTGAGCAGTTGCGCGATCGTGGCCGGTGTGCTCGCGTCGCCGCTGAGCACCAGTATTTTCCTGCCGTCGCCCGCCGCCGCGAGCACGCGATAGGGGCTGCGGCCCACGACGCTCACCACGGTGGTGTCCTCCGCTGACCAGCCGAGACGAGCCCTGGCCAATGTGCTGGATGACAACGCGGGAACGATCCGGACGTGTGCGGCACCGAGCCGGTTCACCAGCGTTGTGCCGATGCCGTGATGCAGCGGGTCTCCGCTGGCGAGAACGACGATCCGCCTGCCTTGGTGCTCGGCGAGAACGGAGTCGAGTGCCGGAAGGAGTGGGCTCGGCCACATCACCTTCCGGAAAGCCCCGTCCGGCACCAGATCGAGCTGCCTTCGCGCGCCGATGAGCACCTCACATGCGGCGATTTCCGCACTGGCGGAAGGGGAAAGGCCGGCCATGCCATCGGCTCCCACACCCACCACGACGATCGTCACGATGTCGAACCGTAACCCACCAGTGTGCGATGATCGGGCCGCGGTCGTCGTGGAACCCGGTGCGAATCCGGGACGGTCCCGCCACTGTGACCAGCCCGAGGGCTGGAAGTCAGAGCTTCGGCGCCGCGGTTTCGTGCTGACGAGGAGTGGGCGAGGACACCCACCCGCTAGCTTGGGAGTTTCGATGCGACCCTTCCCCTTCACCGCGGTTGTCGGCATGCCGGATCTGCGGCTGGGGCTCGTGCTCTCCGCGATCTCGCCCTCCATCGGCGGAGTACTGGTGCGGGGCGAGAAGGGCACCGCGAAGTCGACGATGGTCAGGGCACTCGCCGGTCTTCTCCCCGATGTCGACGTGCTCGCGGGGTGCCGGTTCTCCTGCGATCCGGCCGACCCCGATCCCGGCTGCCCCGACGGCCCGCACGAGGGCGGCGGTGAGGCACGGACGAGGCGGGCTCGGCTGGTCGAGCTTCCGGTGGGAGCGGCCGAGGACCGCGTCGTCGGCTCGCTCGACCTCGAAAAAGCCTTGTCCGAGGGCGTGACCGACTACCAGCCGGGACTGCTCGCCGGTGCGCACAGGGGGCTGCTCTACGTCGACGAGGTCAACTTGCTGCACGACCATCTGGTCGACACACTGCTCGACGCCGCGGCGATGGGGAAGGTCACCGTCGAAAGGGAAGGCGTTTCCGTGTCGCACGCGGCGCGGTTCGTGTTGATCGGCACCATGAATCCCGAGGAGGGAGAGCTGCGGCCCCAGTTGCTCGACCGGTTCGGGCTGACCGTGGAGGTCACGGCGAGCAGGGATGCCCGGCAGCGCGCCGAGGTCGTGCGCAGGCGGCTCGCGTACGAGGCGGATCCCGGCGCGTTCGCGGAGACCTACGCCGGGAGCGAGGCCACGCTGGCCGGTGACATCGCCACCGCACGCGCGTTGCTGCCTTCCGTGAGCCTGACCGACGGTGCGCTCGTGCGCATCGCCCAGGTGTGCGCCGAGTTCGAGGTCGACGGCATGCGCGCCGACATCGTCACCGCCCGTACCGCCATCGCGCATGCCGCGTGGTGCGGAAGGGATACGGTGACCGACGAGGACATCAGGGTCGCGGCCAGGCTGGCGCTGCCGCATCGGAGGCGGCGCAATCCCTTCGACGCGCCCGGCCTCGACGAGCAGCGCCTCGACGACGCGCTGCGCGACACCGACACCGGGGACACCGAGAACACCGGGAACACTGGGGATACCGGGAACGCGAGTGGTGACTCCGATCCCGAGCCCGACCCACCGGAGGGTGGCGGCCCGGGTTCCGGTGCGCCGGAGGACAACGGCGACGCTCCGCCGAACACGGGCGGCAAGAGCGGCCCGGGGGAGCGCACTGTCGCCTCCGGTGACCCTGGCAAGGCGAGGTTGTTCACCGTGCAGGGAACGGGAACCGGCGCGCACGGCCGCCGTTCGAGGGCGCTGACGCCGTCGGGCCGCACGGTCGGGGTCGCCGCGAAGGGCCGGTCCCCGGCGGGCCCGCATCTGCTCGCCACGGTGCGCGCCGCAGCGCCGCACCAGCTCGCGCGGGGAAGGCGAGGCAGGGGACTCGTCGTGCGTCCCGGCGACGTCCGGTACGCACTGCGCGAGGGCAAGGAAGGCAACCTCGTGCTGTTCTGTGTCGACGCGTCCGGCTCGATGGGCGCCAGGTCGCGCATGCGCGAGGTGAAGGCCGCCGTGTTGTCGCTGCTGCTGGATGCCTATCAGCGCAGGGACAAGGTCGGCATGGTGACGTTTCGCTCCGAAGCGGCCGAGGTGGCGCTGCCGCCGACGATCAGTGTCGAGGCGGGCGCGGCGAGGCTCGACGCGTTGCCGACCGGCGGCAGAACCCCGCTCGCCGAAGGCCTGCTGAAGGCGGCCGAGGTCCTGCGCGTCGAGAAACTGAAGGATCCCGCCCGGCGCCCGCTGCTCGTCGTGGTCACCGACGGAAGGGCGACCTCGGGTGCCCGCTCGGTCGAACGCGCGCACGCGGCGGCGGATCTGCTCGCCGCGACGGGCGTCGCCTCGGTGGTGCTCGACTGCGAGAGCGGGCGGATGCGTCTCGGCATGGCCGCCGATCTGGCGGTCCGGCTCGGCGCCGAGCACGTCGCCGTCGGCGAGGTGGCCGCGGACGCGGTCACCCGTGAGGTGAAAGCGAGGGCAGCCTGATGCCGCAGGGCAAACCGGACGTCGTTCCCGACGACGGGCTGACGACAAGGCAGCGGCGCAACCGCCCGATCCTCGCCGTGCACACCGGGTCGATGAAGGGCAAGTCGACCGCGGCGTTCGGCATGGCGCTGCGCGCGTGGAACCAGGGCTGGTCGATCGGGGTGTTCCAGTTCGTCAAGTCGGCGAAATGGCGGGTCGGCGAAGAGGCCGCGTTCCGCGCGCTCGGCGAGAGCGGCGCCGGCGGGCCCGTCGAGTGGCACAAGATGGGCGAGGGCTGGAGCTGGTCGCGCAAGCGGGGAACCGAGGAAGACCACGCAGCCAACGCGCGTGAGGGCTGGGCGGAGATCTCGCGCAGGCTCGCCGAGCAGCGGCACGACTTCTACGTGCTCGACGAGTTCACCTACCCGCTGCACTGGGGCTGGCTCGACGTGTCCGAGGTGGTGCGCACGTTGCGCGACCGCCCTGGCAGGCAGCACGTCGTGATCACCGGAAGGTACGCGCCGGAGGAATTGCTTGAGGCCGCCGATCTCGTCGCGGAGCTGACCAAGGTCAAGCACCCCATGGACGCGGGGCAAAAGGGCCAGCGGGGCATCGAGTGGTAGCGCGGATCGTGGTCGCCGCCCCGGGATCGGGGCACGGCAAGACCACGGTCGCCGCCGGGTTGATGGCCGCGCTGAGGGCGCGCGGCGTGCGCGTGTCCGGGCACAAGGTCGGTCCCGACTTCATCGATCCCGGCTACCACGCGCTGGCCACCGGCCGCCCCCCTCGCAACCTCGATCCGTTCCTGCAGGGCGAGGACAGGGTCGTTCCGCTGATGCTGCACGGCAGTCGGGGCGCGGACATCGCGGTCGTCGAGGGCGTGATGGGTCTTTTCGACGGCGCGCTCGGCACGGAGGGCTACGCGTCGACGGCACACGTGGCGAGGCTGATCGACGCCCCGGTGCTGCTCGTGGTCGACGCGAGTGCGGCGAGCCGCAGCGTCGCCGCGACGGTTCTCGGCTTCGCCCACTACGACCCGAGGCTCACGCTCGCGGGCGTGATCCTGAACAAACTGGGCTCGCGGCGGCACGAGGACGAGATCAGGGCGGCGCTCGCCCCGACGGGCATCCCGGTGCTCGGCGCGCTGCGGCGTTCCGAGCACATTCACGCGCCGAGCAGGCACCTCGGTCTCGTCCCTGCCGCCGAACGTGCCGAGCAATCCGGAAAGCTGCTGCCCGGCCTCGCCGAATGGGTGCGGGAAGGGGTCGACCTCGCCGCTGTCACGAGGGTCGCGGAGACCGCCGCGCCGCTGTCCGGCGCGCCATGGAGCCCCGGGCCGTTCCGGGAAGGACCTCGGCGCACGGTCGCCGCCGCCGGTGGCGCGGCGTTCACGTTCCGCTACACCGAGACCGCGGAACTGCTCGCCGCGCGCGGCGTCGACCTCGTCGACGTGGACCCGCTGCGGGACGAACGGCTGCCGGACGAGTGTGCCGGGGTGTACCTCGGCGGCGGTTTTCCCGAGGCACACGCGGAGGAACTCTCGGGCAACGAGCCGTTGCGCGCCGAGCTGGCCAGGGCGGTCGCCGCCGGTACGCCGACCGTCGCCGAGTGCGCGGGCCTGCTTTACCTGTGCGGAGAACTCGACGGCCATCCCATGGTCGGCGCGCTTCCCGCGACCGCGCGGATGCGGAGCAGGGGCGCGCTGGGCTATCGCAAGGCGAGGGCGCCCTCCGGCAACGTCGTCGCCGTCGCGGGACAACGGGTGAGCGGGCACGAGTTCCACCGGACCGTCGTCGAGCCCGTCCACGGCGGGGACAACGCCGCCTGGGAGTGGGACGGCGCGCTGGAGGGCTACGCGTCGCCGACGATGCACGCCTCCTACCTTCACGTGCACTGGGCAGGCCATCCGGAATTGGCCGACCGGTTCGCCGCCGCCGTGCGCGGGGAGCGGCCATGACCGAGGTGGATCTGTGGCACCACGGCGACAGCGAGGTGGGACACGGACTCGTCGACCTCGCCGTCAACGTGCGGGTCCCCGCACCTCCGCCGTGGTTGCGCGACCGGCTTGCCGCGTGCCTGTCCGGGCTCGCCGCCTATCCCGACACGGGGGAGGCGAGGGCGGCCATCGCTGCGAGACACGGCAGGGACGAGAGCGACGTGTTGCCGACGGCCGGTGCCGCGGAGGCGTTCACGCTGCTGGCGACCGCGCTGCGGCCGAGATCGGCCGTTGTCGTGCATCCGCAGTTCACCGAACCCGAGGCGGCGTTGCGCGCGGCGGGACATCAGGTGCGCAGGGTCGAACTGACCTCGGCGAACGGGTTCGTGCTCGCCGAGGGTGACGTCCCCGATGAGGCGGATCTGGTGTTCGTCGGCAACCCCACCAACCCGACGTCGGTACTGCATCCGGCCTGCGTGCTGCGCGCGCTGTGCAAGCGGGGCAGGACGCTCGTGGTGGACGAGGCGTTCATCGACGCGATTCCAGGGGAACCGGAATCACTTGCCGCGCAACGAATTCCGGGACTCGTCGTGGTGCGCAGCCTCACCAAGACGTGGGGCATCGCGGGACTGCGCGCGGGCTACGTGCTCGCCGAACCCGAGCTGGTCACGCGGCTGAGGGCGGTGCAGCCGCCGTGGTCGGTGTCCACGCCCGCCGCGGTGGCGATGGTCGCCTGCAGCGGCAGGCGAGCCGTCGCCGAGGCCGGTGAGCTCGCCGTCGCGGCTGGACGAGAGCGGGCGGTGCTCGTCGAAGGACTGCGGGCACTCGGGGTCGAGGTCGCGGGCGAGCCGCGAGCACCGTTCGTGCTCGTGCGCATCCCCGGCGCCGACGGAATCCGGCTCGCACTGCGCGAAGCCGGGTACGCGGTCCGGCGCGGCGACACCTTTCCCGGCCTCGGCAAGGACTGGCTGCGTATTGCCGTCAGGGCGGAGCCGGACGGGTTCCTCTCCGCGCTGCGGGATGTCCTTCCCCGAATGAAAGCAACGTGAAAGGTTCGTTCCCTAGCCTCGCCTACCCACTACGAGTACGGGGAGAGAACGGATGCGCAACAGGCGGTGGGCCCTCGCGGCCGTGCTGGGACTTCTCGTCACGGCCGGTTGCTCGGTCGAGCAGGAGCCCAAACTGTTCACCCCACCGCAGGACGGCGGGAGCCCGGCTGAACAGGAACCTTCCGGGCCCGTGCGGCCCGAGCCTGCCGCTCTCCCCGTCACCTACGAGCTCGGCGCTCCCTCCGACGGATACGAGCTGCCTTACTACAACGGGCGGGTCTTCCTCGGTGAGGAGCCGGCCGAGGTGACCTTCGGGTTCAGAGTCGAGGAGTCGGCGAGGAACAACTCGGAACTCCTGCAGAGCAACATGGAGAAGTGGCAGGAGAGGGGCGTCACGCCGGAGACCTTCGAGGCCGACGGCGAGACCGGCTACTTCCACGAGGAGGTGTTCACCGCCGACGACGGCGGCGAGCCGGGAACGAGCCGGTTCTACGTCGTGGCCAAGGGCGCGGTGACGGTGACATTGACCGTGTTCGCGCCGGAGGGCACCGAGTTGCCGCAAGAACTGAGGGACGCGGGTGACGCGATCGCCGCGAGCGTCGTGTTCGACGAATCCGGGCTGACCGGCGAGGCGGGCACCGGGCAGGGCGCGCCCGCGGTGCCGTTCACCTTCGTGCCGCACCCTTCGCTGCCCGGCCCCTTCGACGCCGAGTTCGGAGGCTTCTACTGGGCCGACTACGCCTTCGGTGACCAGCGGCTGCAGGTTTCCCTCCGCGAGGATCCCGAAGCCGAGAAGACCTATCGCGACAAGTACGAACAGGCGCAGGGCTCACCCGCGAAGCCCGTCGACGTCAAGACGGCGGAGAGTACGGCGAACACGATCGGCAAGCAGGTCGACGAGGGCTATGGCGTGACTCCCAGCAGTGGTGGCGAGACCGTGCTCATGTACTTCATGGTCCGCAAAGGCGATCTGATTCTCGAAATCAGCGCGCCGGGGGAGGGCACGAAGCCGCTGCCGGTGCCGATCAGGGAAGCGGTGGCCGGGATTCTCGACACCGCCACGTTCACCTAGGGCGTGTCTGACAATTCCGTTGCCTGCTGCGCGTGGCCAGCGTGTCCCCTCGCCGCGTTGTCGGAAAGCCCGAGTACGACCCGGTACGAGGACTTCCCTCCGCCTTGCGAGGAACCACGCTGATCCACGCTCGCACGGCAGAGAATCATCAGACACGCCCTAGCCGTATCGGGTGAGCGGGGCGCTTCCGGCGCGCGAACCCGGTGACCAGCGTGTTCTTATGGCTGGCACTATGCGACCCGCTGGCATTTCGACTCTGCTCCTGGCGACCGGTCTGCTCGTGTTCTTCGCGGCATCCGGCCCGAACGCCGGTGCCCAGACCACCGGACCCGCGAACGGCACCCTCGCCGAGGTCACCGTGTCAGCGGTGCCGTCGCTCGGGGTGCCGCCCTACAACGGCACGCTCGGTGCGGAAAGCGCGACCGGGCCCACCCGCACGTCCACGTGGGCGGGCGACGACCCCGACGGGGTGCTCGCGCACGTGGGAGGCTGGTACGGCGGACCGGCAGGGCCCGGTTCCTCGACCGCGTCCGTCAACGACCCCGCCGGTGTGCGGGAAGCGCAGACGTCCTGGTCCGGTATCGGTTTCCGGCTCACCGAGAACACCCCCAACATCGTCAGCCTCGGCGCCGTGCACACCTACGCGCGTTGCACGCAGGCGCCGCTTCAGCCGAGCGCGCAGGCATACGCCGCCACCGACTCGAACCCCGTCTATCTCTTCGACGATGTCACGAAGCCGGTCGCGGACGGCACCAGCACCTACCCGGTGACCGGGGCCCAGCTCGGCTACCCCGAGGTGGGTTCGGGCACCCTGACCATCACGGCTTAGCACATCCAGAGCGTCGAGGGCTCGACCGCGAGGGCCGCGGTTCGGATCTCCGTCACCGCCGACCTCTATGACCGCGCTGGGCAGCCTCTCTATGCGGGGCCGCTGCTCGACCTGACCATCGGCGAGGTCGAGGTCACGTGCGGGGACACACCACCGACCGACACCACGGCACCGACGACCACGACCTCCGTGGAGCCCGACCCGCAGACCGAGACGACCAGCTCTCAGCCGCCGGAGACAACGGAAACAACGGAAACAACGGAGACATCGGCGACGACTCCCCAGCCGACCGGCCCCAGCGGCACGCCGACCTCGACGGGCGCGTCGAGCACGACGGCACAGCCGAGCCCGCCGACCGGCACGGCTCAACCGGCGACGAGCACACCCCGTGTGCCCGCGACGATTCCCGCCGGACAAGGCCCAGCCGGTCACGGCGGGGAGGAACTCGCCTACACCGGTACCGGACTCGCCATGCCCGCCACGCTCGCCGCGCTGTTGACGCTGACCGGAGCGCTGCTGCTGGCGGTCACCGCACGTCGTGGGCGGCACCGTCACCGGTGAGGGGCGTGACCGTCAGCCGCCGGGAACGCTGAGGGCCAGCAGTGCCGTGGTCGTCGCGGCTTCGACACAGGCGCCCAGAACGTCGCCGGTACTGCCACCCAGCCGCCGCACGCACCGCGCCAGCAGCAGCCCAGCGACACAGCCCGCGGCGAGTACGGCGAGCGAACCCCGCCACCACGGCAGGCCGGGAGTGAGCGCGGAAAGGCCCGCTACCACGAGAAAAGCCAGTAGTGCCAAGGAAATCGGCACCGAGCCCGCCACTGTCGCGCCGAGTCCCTCCCTCCGGGCCGAAGGCACTCCGCGCACGCAGCACAGCGGCAGCACCGCCCTGCCGGCGACGATCGCGATCACGACGGCCGAAGCTCCGTGCCCCCCGGCGACCGCACCGGACAGCGCCGCGCATTGCGCGAGCAGCACCAGCACCAGCGTGGCGACTCCCGATGGTCCCGAGTCGCCTTTGCGCATGATGTCCAGCGCCTTCGCGCGGTCGTAGGAGGCGGCGA
Organism: Saccharomonospora sp. NPDC006951; assembly: GCA_040635515.1. Classification (GTDB taxonomy): domain Bacteria; phylum Actinomycetota; class Actinomycetes; order Mycobacteriales; family Pseudonocardiaceae; genus Prauserella_A. The sequence goes on from JBEYHY010000003.1 coordinate 297,280, forward strand.
GGCCGTCGGCGGTATCGGCGAGCCCGTCGAGGTGCAGGCCCCTGCTGGCGAGCGCGACCGCGCCGACGGCGAGCACCGCCGTGGCGAGTGCGGGAAGCCCTGCGGCGTCGCCGCCCAGCACGAGAGCCAGCGCGAGGGCGGCGAGCGGCAGCGCGGCGAGCGGCGCGAGCAGCATGGCCCTTCCCGCGACCGCGCGGTCGATCACGCGGGGAGCCGGCACGGGAAGCGCGGTGAACGTGCCGAATGCCATGCGCAGCGCGTCCGCCGCGCGTGGTGAGTCAGCCAAGGTCGGCGAGCCGCCCCATCTCGGCGAGCACGGCGCGGGCGCCCCGCAGCACCGGTACCGCCTGCACCGCCCCGCTGCCCTCGCCGAGCCGGAGCCCGAGATCGAGAACGGGATCGAGGCCGAGTGCCTTGAGCGCGAGTGACTGGGAAGGTTCCGTCGAACGGTGACCGGCAAGCCACCACCGGGCCGCATCGGGGGCGATGTCGCGGGCGACGAGCGCGGCCGCGACGGAGAACACGCCATCGAGCAACACCGGAACGCCACGGACGGCGGCCTGCACGAGGAAACCCGCCGTCGCCGCCGCACACGCGCTGCCGAGTGCGGTGAGCCGCTCGAACGGATCGCCGGTCCTGCTTCCCGCGCGGGCGAGGGCCGCGCCGATGACCGCGATCTTGCGGGCCCTTCCCTCCTCGTCGACGCCGGTTCCGGCACCCACCGTGTGCTCGATGTCGCCGGTCCCGAGCGTCGCGGCGACGAGCGCCGAGGCGATCGTCGTGTTGCCGATGCCCATGTCACCCGGAATCAGCAGGTCGGCGCCGCGGTGCGGGTCGTCGACCTCTTCGTCGGCGATCTGCCTTCCCGCCGCGAAGGCGCGCTCGGCCTCACCTTCGGCCAGCGCGTCGGTGCGGTCGATGGGACCGGAGCCGGAGCGGATCTTGTGTTCGGTGATCGCGCGAGGCAGGTCGGTGAGGTCGCCGTCGACCGCGATGTCGACGACCCGCACCGCGGCGCCCGCCTGCCGCGCGAGCACGTTGACGCCGCTGTTTCCGGCGTGGAAGACGCGCACCATCGCCGCGGTGATCTCGCGGGGGTAGGCCGACACCGCGGCAGGCGAGGGGACGTCGGTGACCCCGTGGTCGCCCGCGAACACGACGACCCGCACGTTGTCGAGCGGCCGTGGAGGCACGGTGCCGTGCGCCGCGCACAGCCACGCCGCCAGATCCTCAAGCCTGCCGAGCGCGCCGAGGGGTTTCACGAGCCCGTCGAGCCGTTCCCGCGCTCGGGCGCGGGCGTTCTCGTCGAGCGCGGGGATGTCGAACCGCACCTTCGTCTCCTTCTCCCGGCCTATCTCAGGTCGAGTGTCCTGCCCGCGACGACGAGCCGGACGGTGTCCGCGTTGGCCGCGACGGCTGTGTTCAGCGACCCGAGTACATCACGGAAGATCCGGCCCGCCGGGGTCGGAGGGACGACGCCGCTGCCGACCTCGTTGCTCACCGCGACGACGGGCACCCGCGTGGCCTGCCAGACGTCGACGAAGGACTGCAACCGTTCGTCGACGCCGCGTTCCCAGCCTTCCTCCCGCTCCCACGCGCCGACCTCGTCGAGCACCCTGCTGACCCAGGTACCGAGGCAGTCGATGAGCATGGGGCCGTTCGCGCCCGCGAGCGCCGAGGTCAGGTCGGAGGTCTCGATGGTTCTCCAGTGCGCGGGTCTGCGTGCGCGGTGCGCGGCGACCCGCGCGGCCCATTCGGGGTCGTCGTCGCTGGGCGGCAGACCGGCCGCCACGTAGTTCACGCTGTTGTACCGGGCCATCAACTGCTCGGCGTGCCGGGACTTGCCGGAGCGAACCCCACCCAGAATCAGGACCCGGCCATGGCCTGTGGCCCGCCGGCCGTAGCGGCGCAGCAGCGCGGCACCGGCCTCAAGCCGGGTTGCCACGGCTTCGGCGAGCCGCCTCGGATCGTTAGTCATGCTCGGCATTCTTGCCCACCCATTAGGGTTCGCGCTGTGCTCCGTTCTCAATGTGTAACCGCGGCCGGAATCGTCGCAGGTTACGCGGCTGACTCGATGTTCGGTGATCCCAGAAGGGCCCACCCTGTCGCCCTGTTCGGCAAGGCGGCCGGGGCGCTCGAAAAGATCATGTGGGCAGATTCCCGGCAAAAGGGATCTCTGTACGCCGGGGTGTGCGCGGGTGGCGCGGCCGGCGCGGGATTCGCCGTGACCTGGCTGACCCGGCGTGCCCGGCACAGTCCGCTCGCCGGATTCGCGGCGACCGCGACCGCGACGTGGGTGGTGCTCGGCGGACGCGGGCTCGCGAAGGAGGGAACGGCGATGGCGGCGCTGCTCGAAGCCGGTGATGTCGCGGCCGCCCGCTCGCGCCTTTCCCATCTGTGTGGCAGGGACGCGGCCTCGCTCGACGCGGAAGGACTGGCGAGGGCGGCCACCGAGTCGATAGCGGAGAACACCTCCGACGCCGTCGTGGCGCCATTGGTGTGGGGAGCGATCGCCGGCGTTCCCGGCCTGCTCGGGTACCGCGCGCTCAACACGCTCGACGCGATGGTGGGACATCGCTCGCCGCGGCATGCCAGGTTCGGCTGGGCATCGGCGCGTGCCGACGACATCGCCAACCTGCTTCCGGCGCGGTTGAGCGCGGCTGCGGCCACCGCGGCGGCGCCCCTCGTCGGCGGATCGGCGCGCAAGGCGTTGCGCGCGTGGCGCCGGGACGCGGCCAAGCACCCCAGCCCCAACGCCGGACAGGTCGAGGCCGCGTTCGCGGGCGCGCTCGGCGTCCGGCTCGGCGGTGTCACCAGCTATGGCGGCAAGGCCGAACGGCGGGGACCGTTCGGGGACGGCGAAGGCCCCGAGCCCGCCGACCTCAGGCGCGCCGTGCGGCTGTCCAGGTTGACGGGCCTCGCCGCGCTCGCGGTGACCGCCGTGACAGTCACGGCGAGCGCGGCCGTCGCCCGTCGCTGACCGCCGCGTCCGGGCACTCGCGCCGGGCGTGACGGCAAGTGCTTCCGTTGTTTCCCAGTATGTTCCGGTCGACCGGTAGATCGTCGCGTTCCAGCCGCCAGAGGCGAAGGACATCGGCTTCCCGAACGGGTGATCATCGGGCGGCGGGGAACCCGGGGCGGTGCCACGACGACTTGCTTGGTGCCGGTGCACACCGGGGCGGTCCCGTGCCCTCAGCGGCGCCGACTCACCGCCCCGGTGTCACCCGGCCACACCCAGCACGACGACAGAACCGCGAAGGAACCTTCATGGCACAGCACGTCGCCACGTTCTGCGGCAACTGCAACTGCGGTTGCCCCGAGCTTTACATCGACCACGAGGCACCGGAAAACCAGCGCGTCGTGCTCACCGACGACTTCGGCCAGCGGGTTCGGATGAGCGCTGACCAGTGGCAGGACCTTGTCGCCTCGGCCAAGAACGGCGAACTGGACGCCGTGCTCACCGCTCCCGCGAACTAGAGTCTCGCCAGGTCAGGAAATCGGCCGATCCGTCGGCGCGATCGGGGCTGGCAGTACGTCCCGTCCCGTCAGGAAAGCGTCGACCCCGGCGGCGGCGGAACGGCCCTCCGCGATCGCCCACACGATGAGCGACTGGCCCCTTCCCATGTCTCCCGCGACGAACACGTTGTCGAGGCTGGTCTTGAACGAGGCGTCCCTCGCCACGTTGCCCCGCTGATCGAGTTCGACACCCAGCTCCTCGACGAGACCCTCCCGCTGAGGACCGACGAAGCCCATCGCGAGCAGCACGAGCTGCGCTGGCAGTTCCCGCTCGGTGCCTTCGACCGGCACGAACTTCCCGCCCTCGTTGCGAACCTCCACCAGCCGCAGCGCCCGCAGGTTGCCGTCCTCGTCACCGAGGAACTCCTGCGTGTTCACCGCGTACAGCCGCTCGCCGCCCTCCTCGTGAGCCGAGGAAACCCGATAGATCATCGGATAGGTCGGCCACGGATGAGCGTCCGAACGCGACTCCGGCGGTCTCGGCATGATTTCGAGCTGTGTCACCGATCGCGCGCCCTGCCGGTGCGCCGTGCCGACACAGTCCGCGCCGGTGTCCCCGCCACCGATCACCACGACGTCCTTACCCGCCGCGCTGATCGGTGATTCGGCGAGCTCTCCGCTCGCGACCCTGTTGGCGGGTGGAAGGTACTCCATCGCCTGGTACACCCCGGCGAATTCCCTTCCCGCGACCGGAAGATCCCGCCACGCCGTCGCCCCACCGGCGAGCACCACCGCGTCGTAGTCCGCCCGCAGTTTCTCCACGGTCAGGTCGACACCCACGTCGACCCCGGTGCGGAACTCGGTGCCCTCGGCCCGCATCTGGCCCAGCCGCCGGTCCAGCCGGTGCTTCTCCATCTTGAACTCGGGAATGCCGTAGCGCAGCAACCCGCCGATCGCGTCGGCCCTCTCGAAGACGACCACGCTGTGGCCTGCCCTCGTGAGCTGCTGTGCGGCGGCGAGACCTGAAGGCCCCGAACCGACGACCGCGACCTTCTTGCCGGTACGGGTCTCCGGGACCACCGGGGTCACCCAGCCTTCGTCCCACGCCCTGTCGATGATCGAGATCTCGACCCGCTTGATCGTCACCGGGTCGTCGTTGATACCCAGCACGCACGCCGTTTCGCACGGCGCGGGACACAACGTCCCCGTGAACTCGGGAAAGTTGTTGGTCGCGTGCAGGCGTTCGATCGCGTCGCGCCAATCATCGCGCCACGTCAGCGTGTTCCACTCGGGAATCAGGTTCCCCAGCGGACATCCCTGATGGCAGAACGGAATGCCGCAATCCATGCAGCGACCGGCCTGCTCCTTCAGCTTCGTGCGCTCGAAATCCTCGTAGACCTCGCGCCAGTCCTTGATCCGGATGTCGACCGGACGTGACTTCGGCGTCTGGCGCCGGGTCGTCAGAAAACCCTTGGGATCAGCCATGAGCGGTCACTCCGTCCCGGCTCGCTCCGCCATTGTCAGCCATGAGCGGCCTCCATGATCGCCTCGTCCACGTTCCTCCCGTCGCGCTCCGCCGCGGCCCTCGCCCGCAGGACCCGCTTGTAGTCCTTCGGCATGACCTTCGCGAACCGCGTGAGCGCCAGCTCCCAGTCGGTCAGCAGCGCGTGCGCGACAGCCGACTCCGTTTCCTTGTAGTGCCGCTCGACGGCGTCCCGCAGCGACGGCGTGTCGGCCTCGTCGAGCTCGTCCAGATCGACCATCTCCCTGTTCACCCTGCCCAGCCGCAGGTCGAGCACGTAGGCGACGCCACCCGACATTCCGGCCGCGAAGTTGCGTCCCGTCGGCCCGAGCACGACGACCGTGCCGCCCGTCATGTACTCGCAGCCGTGGTCGCCGACGCCCTCGACGACGGCGAGCGCGCCCGAGTTGCGGACGCAGAACCGCTCACCGACCTTGCCGCGCAGGAAGATCTCGCCACCGGTCGCCCCGTAACCGATCACGTTGCCCGCGATGATGTGCGATTCGGCGGCGAACGCCGCACCACGAGGGGGACGCACCACGAGCCTGCCACCGGACAGTCCCTTGCCGACATAGTCGTTGCCGTCCCCGAACAACCGCAGCGTGATTCCCTTCGGTACGAACGCCCCGAAGGACTGACCCGCGGTACCGGTGAACGTGATGTCGATCGTGTCGTCGGGAAGCCCTTCCCCGCCCCAGCGTTTGGTCAGCTCCGAGCCGAGCATGGTGCCCACCGTGCGGTTGACGTTGCGTACCGGCAGTTCGAGGTTCACCTTGTCGCCCGAGCTCAGCGCTCCTTCGGCGAGCTGGATCAACGTGTTGTCCAGCGCCTTGTCGAGGCCGTGATCCTGGGCGACCACCTGGTGCCTCGCGGCTCTGGGTTCCAGCTCGGGCACGTGGAAGATCGGCGAGAGATCCAGCCCTGATGCCTTCCAGTGCTCGACGGCCTTGCGGGTGTCGAGCACCCCGGCCTGGCCGACCGCCTCGGCGATGGACCGGAAACCCAGCTGTGCCAGGTATTCCCGGACCTCCTGTGCGATGAACTCGAAGAAGTTCACCACGTACTCGGCCTTGCCGGTGAACTTCTCCCGCAGCTTCGGGTTCTGGGTCGCGACTCCCACCGGGCAGGTGTCCAGGTGGCACACCCGCATCATGATGCAACCCGACACCACGAGCGGAGCGGTGGCGAAACCGAACTCCTCCGCGCCGAGCAGCGCCGCGATCACCACGTCCCGCCCGGTCTTGAGCTGGCCGTCGGTCTGCACCACGATGCGGTCACGCAAGCGGTTCGCCAGCAGCGTCTGCTGGGTCTCGGCGAGCCCCAGTTCCCACGGCCCTCCCGCGTGCTTGATCGACGACAGCGGCGAGGCGCCCGTCCCGCCGTCGTGACCGGAAATCAGCACCACGTCGGCGTGTGCCTTCGATACGCCCGCCGCGACCGTACCGACGCCGACCTCCGACACCAGCTTCACGTGGATGCGGGCGGCGGGGTTTGCGTTCTTCAGGTCGTGGATGAGCTGGGCGAGGTCCTCGATGGAATAGATGTCGTGGTGCGGGGGAGGGGAGATGAGGCCGACCCCCGGCGTCGAGTGCCGCGTCTTCGCGATCCACGGGTACACCTTCCCGCCGGGAAGCTGGCCGCCCTCGCCGGGTTTGGCGCCCTGCGCCATCTTGATCTGGATGTCGTCGGCGTTGACGAGATACTCGCTCGTCACCCCGAACCGTCCACTCGCGACCTGCTTGACCGCGCTGCGCCGTTCCGGATCGTAGAGCCGTTCCGGATCCTCGCCGCCCTCACCGGTGTTGGACTTGCCGCCGAGCCGGTTCATCGCGATGGCCAGTGTCTGGTGCATCTCCTGCGAGATCGAGCCGTAGGAGATGGCGCCGGTCGCGAAGCGCTTCACGATCTCGGAGACCGGCTCGACCTCCTCGATGGGGACCGGAGGCCGCTGCCCTTCCCGGAAACCGAAGAGACCGCGCAGCGTCAGCAGCCGCTCGGCCTGATCGTCGACGGCCTTCGTGTACTCCTTGAACACCTCGTACCTGCCGGACCGCGTCGAGTGCTGGAGTTTGAACACCGTCTGCGGATTGAACAGGTGCGGCTCGCCCTCCCTGCGCCACTGGTAGTCGCCGCCTGTTGCCAGTTCGCGGTGGCTGGCCTGCACGCCGTCGCTGGGGAAGGCGACGCGGTGCCGGATGGCGACCTCGTCGGCGAGCAGATCGAAGCCGACCCCGCCGAGCCGGGAGGTGGTGCCGGTGAAGCACGTCTCGATGACCTCGTCGCCGAGCCCGATGGCCTCGAAGATCTGGGCGCCCGTATAGGAAGCGACGGTCGAGACACCCATCTTGGACATGGTCTTGCGGACGCCCTTGCCGAGCGCCTTGATCAGGTTGCGGGTGGCTTCCTTGGCGCTCACCCCGGCGATCCGGCCCTGCTCGGCCATTTCCTCGACGGTCGCCATGGCGAGGTAGGGGTTGACCGCCGCGGCGCCGTATCCGATGAGCAGGGCGATGTGGTGCACCTCGCGGGCATCGCCGGACTCGATGATGAGCCCGACCTGGGTCCTGCTCTTCTCCCGCACGAGGTGGTGGTGCACGGCGCCGGTCAGCAGCAGCGAGGGAATCGCGGCGTGCGCCGCGTCGACCCCCCTGTCGGAGAGCACGATGAGCCTCGCGCCCTGCGCGATGGCCTCCGAGACCTCGGTCCTGATCTCGTCGAGCCGACGCAGCAGCGCGGCGCCGCCACCGGCCACCTCGAATGTTCCGCGCACGGTGTGCGACTGGAACTCCGGAAGGTCCCCGTCGTCGTTGACGTGGACCAGCTTGGCCAGTTCGTCGTTGTCGAGAACCGGAAAGGGCAGGACGATCTTGCGGCAGTGCTCCGGTCCTGCGGCCAGCAGGTTGGGTTCGGAGCCGAGCTGGGTGCCGAGCGCGGTCACCAGCTCTTCCCGGATCGCGTCCAGCGGCGGGTTGGTCACCTGCGCGAAGAGTTGCGTGAAGTAGTCGAAGATCTGCCGTGGCTTGCTGGAGAACGGCGCGAGCGGCGAGTCGTTGCCCATCGAGCCGATGGGTTCGGCACCACCCCTCGCCATCGGTTCGAGCAGGACGTCGAGTTCCTCCTCCGTGTAGCCGTAGGCCTGCTGACGACGCACGAGCGACTCGTGGGTCGGTACCTCGCGTTCCCGCTCCGGAAGATCGTCGAGGCGCAGCATTCCCGCCTCGATCCACTCGTCGTAGGGGTGCTGACCGGCGAGTTCGCCCTTGATCTCCTCGTCGTCGATGATCCGGCCCTCGGCCGTGTCGACGAGGAACATGCGGCCTGGTTCGAGCCTGCCCTTGCGGATGATCGAGGTCTGGTCGATGTCGAGCACACCGACCTCGGAGGCCAGTACGACGAGCCCGTCCTCGGTGACCCAGTAGCGGGCGGGCCGCAGGCCGTTGCGGTCGAGCACGGCGCCGATCTGCGTGCCGTCCGTGAACGACACCAGCGCGGGGCCGTCCCACGGTTCCATCAGCGAGGAGTGGAACTCGTAGAAAGCCCGCAGTGCCGGATCCATCTCCTGATGGTTTTCCCACGCCTCGGGGATCATCATCAGCACGGCGTGCGGCAGCGACCTGCCGCCGAGGTGCAGCAGTTCCAGTACCTCGTCGAACGAGGCTGAATCGCTGGCACCCCTTGTGATCACGGGATAGACGCGACGCAGCTCGCCGGGAATCACGTCGCTCGACAGCTGTGATTCACGGGCGTCCATCCAGTTCCGGTTGCCGCGCAACGTGTTGATCTCGCCGTTGTGCGCGACGTACCGGTAAGGGTGGGCGAGCGGCCACGAGGGGAACGTGTTCGTGGAGAACCGGGAGTGCACGAGGCCGATGGCACTGGTGACGCGCTCGTCGGTCAGGTCGGGGAAGAAGCGCTCGACCTGCGGCTCCGTCAGCATTCCTTTGTAGACGATGGTTCTCGCCGACAGGCTGGGGAAGTACACGTCCTGATCGGCGAGTGCGTGCTCGGCGCGCTTGCGCACACAGAAGGCGGCGCGCTCCAGAGCGAGGCCGGTGACCTCCTCCCTGTGCGGCGCGATGAACACCTGCGCGAAGTGCGGCATCGTGGTGCGTGCCGTCGGGCCGACGTGATCGGTGTCGACGGGCAGATCACGCCAGCCGATGACCCGCATGTCCTCTTCCGCCGCGATGCGCTCGACGGTCGACATCGCCTTGCCGCGCGCGTTCTCGTCGACGGGAAGGAAAGCGGTACCCACCGCGTAACCACCGGGCGCGGGCAGCGGAAAGTCGACGATCTCGCGGAAGAACGCGTCGGGGACCTGCAGCAGGATTCCCGCGCCGTCACCGGTTTCCGGCTCGGCGCCACGGGCACCCCGGTGTTCCAGATTGCGCAGGGCGACAAGAGCTTTGCGCACGATCTCGTGATCTCGACGGCCGGAGAGGTCGGCGACGAAGGCCACTCCACAGGCGTCGTGCTCGTACTGCTCGTCGTACAAGCCGGTTGTCGGCTTGTGGCGTGCGTGGCGGGTCACGGCTTGCCGCCTCCTTGGCTCGGCACGATCGAACCGGGTCCTTTCAGCCGGATGAGTGACCTCATCCGGCTAACGGCCCGGCTCGATACTGCGATGGACAGTCAGGGGAGTCGTCGATGGCGTTCAGCCCGGAGTGGGCCCGCACATCGTCGGTTCGACCACACTCCTTTGTGCGGCTCGCGTTGGAGCACCGCGCGTCCCGGTACAGCCCGGTGGGGTTGGGGCTGCTCCCGGCGCGCGCCAATTCGTCCCGGGTTCGCCGGTCTTATGACACTAGTGTGAATTCGCCGTTATCGGGATAGGTCAAACGCCGCGCGTGGCATACAACACTGGAGGATTGACGCGAGGGCGATGACCTGTTTTCGCGATGATCGGAATCCTGACCAGCCAAAACGCCGCGCTGCTTTGTGATCTTGTCCGGAACCGCGCGACGTCGTACCCGTTGTCGCGAGATGGGAAAAAGGGCAACGAGTTCGGCCGGGATCGCGTCGAAGCCGTTCGCGGACGCGCATTCCGAGGCCCGGCCGATGTCACAGAATGTCGTAAGACACAGCCATTCGCCCAACATTGTTGAACAATTCAAAAGCTCATCAACCCGGAATTGGCGAAACCGCGCGAGGACATTTCGCTGCGAAGCGAAACAATGTGAATACCCAGAGCGACGCCGCCCGTGTGCGGTCGCACGCGGTGATCGCCCCTCCGGAAGGCGGGACGGTCGCTCCGGCGGTGAGGCAATGCCGTTGCTGCCGTTGCGGCCGTTCCGCGCCGTCCCCCGGCCTGGTTCCCTGGCGCCGCGCTCAAGCTCCGGTACCGGAACCGCCCGCCGTGCCGCCGACGCGCGCGCTCACGGCGGGAGGCACCGCGTCTTCCGCGGCCGAGGGGGATTCGGCGCCGAGCGCGGCGTGGCCGGCGGGCGTCAGGATCGCGGGTGTTCTCCTGCCGTACCCCGCCGCGCAGGCGGGCGCGATGAGTCCGCGCCTGGCGAGGGTGTGCACCGTGGTTTGGTCGCAGCAGGCGAGTCCGTCGACGAAAAGGTCGGGCTCACAGCTTGTCGTCAGTTCCGCGCCACCTCGCGCTACAGCCCGCAAGGTGGCGCGTTCTCTGTGGTTCAGATCGGAGTCGTTGCTCTCGTGAGGCATCCGGGCCTCCTCGGCCTGACTACGTGGCCCTATACCGGGTGGATGCCCACGATTCAACCCCATGACACCGAAAATTCATGGGAAGTTCGGCACATCCGGTCAGGGCGTGTCGAAGACCGCTGTCACACTCCCGAGTTCGCCCATGTTCGCGACGAAGGTTTCCCCGTGGGACACGGGAAAGGCGCGGGTCATCGAACCGGGAAGCACGACGTGGCCGGGTTCCAGGTCGATGCCGAGCGGCCCGACCGTGTTCGCCAGCCACACCAGCGCGTTGAGCGGGGAACCGAGCACTGCGCCGCCCGCTCCGGTCGCCACGACGGAACCGTCGCGGTGCAGCGTGCAGCCGATGGTGCGGAGGTCGGCGGCCGACAGCGCGGTGGGCTTGCTGCCGAGCACCACTCCGCCGGAGGACGCGTTGTCGGCGATCGTGTCCACGATCGAGATCTTCCAGTCCTGGATACGGGAATCGACGATTTCCAGTGCGGGCAGTACGAAGTCGACGGCGCGCACCGCGTCGGCCGCGGTCACACCGGGACCCGAAAGCCGACGCCCGAGTACGAACGCGATTTCCGGTTCGATCCTCGGCTGCAGGAACCTGCCCGCCGGGATCGGCTGCTGTTCGAGATGGAACATGCCGCTGAGCAGGTGCCCGTAATCCGGTTGGTCGACACCCATCTGCTCCTGCATGGCCGCCGACGACAAGCCGACCTTGTGTCCCTTGACGACCTCACCTCTGCCGGTCCACTCGCGGACCTGTTCCTGCTGAACGCGGTAGGCATCCGTGACCGTGGCGCCGGGATGGTCCTCGATGATCGGGGCGATCGGCTTTCCGGTCTCGTATGCGCGGCCGAGCTGGGCCGCGATGTCGCGCACCGCGTGTGTGTCCATGGCCGCAACAGTGGTCGCGCACTTCCCGCCCCGCAAGCGAGGTGTTCCGCTCACCGGGAAGACTCGTCGGAAGCGGGCCTGATCGCCGCCGCGAGGACCTGCGCGAGGTGCGCGGCCCTTCTTCCGGTGAGTTCGGCGATCTGGGTGCGGCAACTGAAGCCGTCGGCCAGTACGAGCGTGTCCTCGTCCGCGGCGTTGACCTCGGGGACGAGGACCCGCTTCGCCGCGGCCACCGAGATCTCGTGGTGTCCCTTCTCGATCCCGAAGTTCCCGGCGAGCCCGCAGCAGCCCGAGTCGAGCGTGCGGTTGCCGACCCCGAGGGAGGCCAGCAGCCGCTCGTCGGCGGCGTTGCCCATCACCGCATGCTGGTGACAGTGCTGCTGCGTGATGGCCTCCGGCGGGTTTCCCGGTGCCAGCGGGGGAAAATCCACCCCGGGCGCGTACTGTTCGAGGAACTCCGCCAGCGTGAACGCCTGCCGCGCGAGCCCGCCCAGTTCGGCTTCGCCGAGCAGATCCGCGGCGTCGTGCCGGAACACCGCGAGACAACTCGGTTCCAGACCGACGATCGGCGTCGCGTCGGCCAGCTCCGCGCGCAACGTCCGCAAGGTCGCGCGCAGTACCGTTCTGGCGACGCCGAGCTGTCCGGTCGAGATCCAGGTGAGCCCGCAGCACACCGGGCGCCGGGGGAGTACGACGTCGAAACCGGCGTACTCCAGCACGCTCGTCGCGGCGAGGCCGACTTCCGGCGCGAGGAAGTTGGTGAACGTGTCCGGCCACAGCACCACCTTCGGCCTTCCCCGTGCCCGCCGTCCTCGCAGGAGCCCGCGCAGCGTGGCGGGCGCGAACTCCGGCAGCGAGCGTTCCGGGGTGATGCCGCCGAGGGCGCTGACGAGCGGCGCGAGTGCTCGCGAACGCAGTGCCGCATTGGCCGCGCCGGGCGCGCGGGAGGCCACGCGCGCCCACAGGGGAAGGAAGCCGAGCGTGTAATGGCTGGCCGGGCGGAGCCTTCCCGCGTAGTGCTGATGCAGGAACTCGGCCTTGTAGGAGGCCATGTCCACGTTGACCGGACAGTCGGAGAGGCAGCCCTTGCAGGCGAGGCACAGGTCGAGCGCGTCGCGGACCTCGGTCGAACGCCAGCCGTCGGTGATCGTCTGTCCCCTCAGCATTTCCAGCAGCAGCCGCGATCTGCCGCGTGTCGAGTGCTGCTCCTGGCCGGTGACCATGTAGCTGGGGCACATGACGCCGGTGGAAGTATCGATGCACTTGCCGACGCCGACACAGCGCTGTGCCGCCGTGGCGAGACTTCCCCCGTCGTGCGGGTAGCGCAGGGTCAGCGGGAGTTGCCTGACCTGGCGGGGAAATCGCAGATCCGCGTCGAGCGGGCGCGGCCGCACCAGGTTGCCGGGATTGAAGATGTTCCCCGGGTCCCAGATCGCCTTGAACTCCTCGAAAAGGCGCACCAGTTCCGGCGGGTACATGCGCGGAAGCAGCTCGGCGCGGGCCTGTCCGTCGCCGTGCTCACCGGACAGCGAGCCGCCGTGTGCCACGACGAGGTCGGCTGCCTGCTCCATGAACGTCCTGAACCGCGCGATGCCCTCGGTGGTGGTCAGCGGGAAGTCGATGCGGACGTGCACGCAGCCTTCGCCGAAATGCCCGTAGGGGATGCCGTGCAGCCCGTGTTCCCGCAGCAGCGCGCGAAACCCGCGCAGGTAGGAGCCGAGGCGAGCGGGAGGAACGGCGGCGTCCTCCCAGCCGGGCCACGCTTCCGACCCGTCGGGCAACCTGGTGACGATGCCTGCCGCGGCCTCCCTGATGCCCCACAGCTGACGCTGGTCGCCGGGGTCGTCCGCGATCACGGTTTCGGCGCCAGTGTCCGCCCGCAGCGCCGTGGCGAGGTCCTCCGCGCTCCGCTTCGCTTCGCCCGGGTCGTCACCGCCGACCTCGATGAACAACCAGCCCGCGCCACGAGGGAGCAGGTCCAGTGCGGGAGGTCGGCGGCCCCGCACGAGCAGGGCGTCGATGAGGTCGGCGCCCATGCCCTCCGTCGTCAGCGGGCGCATCGGCAACACGTGAGGTACGGCGTCGGCCGCGGTGATGTCGTCGGCGTAGCCGGCGACGACGAGCACCCTCGCCGGCGGTGAGGGCACGAGCCGCACCGTCGCCTCGGTGATGAGCGCGCAGGTGCCCTCCGTGCCGACGAGCGCGCGGGCGACGTCGAACCCGTGCTCGGGAAGCAACCGGTCGAGTGCGTACCCGGACACTCGCCGAGGCAGTTCGGGGAAACCGGTGCGCAGCAGCGCGAGATTGTTCGCGACGAGTTCATGGAGCTTGTCGTGGATGTCGGCGGCCCTGCCCTCGCGCCGACGGTGCTCGCCGAAGTCGGAGCCGGGGCCACCGACGGCCAGCCGGGCTCCGTCGGCGGTGAGTACGCCGAGCGAAACGACGTTGTCGGCGGTGCGGCCCCACGCGACGGAATGGGAGCCGCACGAGTCGTTGCCGAGCATCCCGCCGATCGTGCATCTGCTGTGCGTCGAGGGATCGGGACCGAAGGTCAGGCCGTACTCGGCCACGGCGGCCCGCAGGGTGTCGAGGACGACCCCCGGCTCGACGCGTGCGGTGCGGGCGACGGGATCGATGTCCAGTATCCGGTTGAGATACCTGCTGTGATCGATGACGATCCCGTCGCCGAGCGCCTGGCCCGCGATGCTGGTTCCGGCACCGCGCGCGGTGATCCCGACGCCGTGCTCCGCGCACAGGCTCACCACGCAGGCGAGGTCGGCGGTGTCGCGGGGGAACACGACCGCGAGCGGGACGTGCCGGTAGTTCGACGCGTCCATGCCGAACACGGTGCGCGCGGTGCGATCGGTGTCCACCTCGCCCGAGACCGAGCGGGTCAGTTCACCGAGAAACAGGCCGGTGTCGTGTCCGCGGCTCACGGTATGGGATCACCCGCGCGCAGCGGTGCGGCCGCGAACCTGCCCTCGTGCGCGAGCACCGGCCTGCGATCGCCTGCCAGCTCGGGATACTTCTGTTCCAGTTTCTCCCTTTTCGACATCGCGGTGTGCCAGTGCCGCACCGTGTCCCTGTCGCCTCCGCCGGTGCCTCGCCAGCTTTTCGGCGCGTCGTTGCGGCTCGGGCCGGGGTCGGCGACCCCGCCGAGCCTGACCGCCGACGGCATCCTTCTCGGACTGTTCCCGCAGCCGTCGCAGGGCGGTGCGGGACTTTCCGGCGAGGGAACGAGTGCTTCGAACCGGCGCCCGCATTCGCAGGCGTAGTCGTAGATCGGCATGGCTCACCAGTTCTCGATCGAATCGGCGAGGACCGCGGAGATGTCCTCTTCGGTCACGGTGCGGGGCGCGACGGCGAGCAGGCGCTGCTGTTGCATCGTGCCCTCGACGAGCGAGGGGATGTCGGCCTCGGTGAAGCCGACGCCGCCGATGCCGTTGGGGATCCCGATGTCGCGCATGAGGGAGGCGAGCACGGCGGGAAGCTGCTCGCGGGGGTCGGCCTGTTTCGGGGCGAGCGGATCGAGCACCTCGGCGGCGTGCAGGTGCTTGCGGGGGTCGGTGGGGAAGGTGAACCGGAAGGCCGCCGGAGCCGTCAGCGACACCGACTCTCCGTGCGGGACGAGGGCTTCGTCCTGCGGGTAGTTCTTCGGCCGGTACTGCTTGACCCTGCCGGCGATGGGATAGGCGCAGGCGTGCGGGACGTGCACTCCGGCGTTGCCGAAGCCCATTCCCGCGAACGTGGCCGCGAGCATCATGTCGGTGCGGGCTTCGAGGTCACCGCCGTTGAGCACCGCCCTGCGGAACGAGCGGGCGAGCAGCCCGAGCGCCTGTTCGGTCCACGCGTCGGAGATCGGATTGGAGCCGTTGTAGGCGACGCGGGTTTCCGGGGTGTGCCTCGCGAAGGAATGGAACGGCTTGGCCGTGTAGGACTCCAGTGCGTGGCACAGCACGTCCATGCCGCTCGCAGCGGTGACCTCCGGCGGCATGGAAAGGGTGAGCAGCGGATCGACAACGGCCATGCTGGGCCGCAACCGGGGATGACTGATGCCGGACTTCACGGCGAGACCGAGGAAGTCCATGATGCACACCGGGGTGGTCTCGGAACCCGTGCCCGCGGTGGTGGGCACGGCGACGAGCGGCTTGAGCGGTCCCGGCGGTGCCAGGCCCTTGCCGAGCGGTTTGTTGACGTAGTCGAAGAGATCGGCGGGATACGTGGTCATCAGGTTGATGGCCTTGGCGGTGTCGATGGAGGAGCCGCCGCCGACCCCGATGAAACCGTCCCAAGTGGACTGACCGGCGAATTCGACGGCGGCGGTGATGCTCTCGTCGGTGGGTTCGACGTGTGTCTGGTCGTAGATCTCGACGGTGAGTCCTCCTGCCTTCGCCGCGTCGGCGACGCGCTGGGGAACACCGGTGGCCGTGACGCCGGGATCGGTGACGATGAGGACCCGGTTCGCTCCCATGCCCGCGAGATCCCAGCCGATCTCGTCGACGGCGCCCGCGCCGAACTTGAGCGGGGTCGCGCCCCAGGTGAAGACGGTTTCGTTCTGGTATTCGGTCATCAGGCGAAGTGTCCTTCCGGTGCGAACGGCAGCCTCGCCGCCTGTGCCTCGTCGTGGCCGAAGATCACCTCGGCTCCGGTCTGTTCCGCGATGCGGCGCAGCTTCTCGACCGATTCCAGCCACCGCACGCTGTCCCACACGATGGCGGCGCCGATCGCGGGAGGACCCCAGCTTTCCGAGAGGTACACCGCGTCGGAGGTGAAGATCTTCGTTCCACCTTGTGGAAGGTCGACGCGCAGCGACATCGTTCCCCAGGTGTGGCCCGGGGTTTCGATCACTCCGACGCCCGGCGCGATGTCGGTGTCGCCCTCGATCAGCTCGAAGTCGATGCCCTCGTAGTCGGACTTGAGGTGGGCTCCCTTGAACGGCCCCTCGATGCCGAGCGCGCCTTCGTGTTCCTTGCGGTTGACGACGATGCGGGTTGTGCCGTTGTCGAACAGTTTCGCGTTGGCGGCGTGGTCGAAGTGCAGGTGGCTCAGTACCAGGACGTCGATGTCCTCCGGGGTCAGCTCCAGCGAGGCAAGCGAGTCCTGGAGGTAGCTCGTTTCCCGCTGTACGGGGAAGAACTCCTGCAGACCGGTCGGTGCCCAGCGGGTTTCCCAGTCCTGGGGAACGCCGGTGTCCCACAGAATCCGGCCATCGGGGTGCTCGATGAGAACGGCGTGGGTGGGGCAGGTCGTCCACACCGCCGGTTTGTCCTTGGCCGACCGGTTGGTGATGTTCTGTCCCGGCTTGAGCAGCAGCCAGGTTTGATCGCATTCCATCGTGCCGGTCCGCAGCAGGTGAACCTTGCCGGGTGCGGTCATGTGCGCCTCCTCGCGCATCGGGAATCCGCCTCCAGCGAGCGTGGCATGCTACATACCACCCCGCAAGACGGTGGGTTCCCGCCGGGATCGCGGGAGTTCTCGTGCCCGTGCAACCTCGATGAGCGGGCCTTCCGTCTAGCCCGGCATGAAACTACGTGCGGCGTTTGCGTTCGTCGTTGTGGGTGCGTTCGCACTGTCGGGCTGTACCGGCGCCGAGAAGCTGCCGGAACCGGCCGAACCGGGGCGGGTGGACCGGGTCGCCGGCGGCGGAGAAGCCCGGCTGGTCACCTTCGATTCGTGCGAGACGGCCCTGCGTGAATTGCGCTCGGCGGCGGGAGCGGAGCCGCTGCCTCCTTCCGGTGACGGTGACGCGGGGACGAGCGACGACAGCGGGCGCAGCGGTGGCGTCTCCGGTAACGAGGGGGATCCCGGAGCGGGGGACGCCAACGCCGTCCCGGCACAACCCCAAGCGCCCCAGGGGGCACCGGGAATCGAGGAGCGCGAGGCGCCTTCCCCGGTACCTGAGGAGCACTCAGGGACCAACAACCACGAGGCCGGTGTCGAGGAGCCCGACCTCGCCTACACCGACGGCAGCCGAATCGTGACGGTGGCGGGAGGGTCGCTGCGGGTAGCCGACGTCGCGACCCGCACGGTGACGTCCACAGTGGAAATTCCGGGCGGGTCGGCGAGCAACCTGCTCGTTGATGGAGACCGGGCGCTCGTCGTCGGCGACCAGGCGGAGCTGACCCTCGTGGACCTCTCGGCTTCGGCAACGGTTCTCGGCACGCTGCGGACCGATGGCGGGTATGTCGACGCCCGGCTCGTCGACGGGACGGCCAGGGTCGTCGTCAGCTCGGTACCGGCGGTCGCCGAACCGGCCCGTGCCCCATCGTCGGGCGGTATCGGAAGTACCGGCGGTGTCGGCAGTATCGATGACTGGTTGCCGCGGTACGAACTCGCCAGGCCGGACGGCACGACGAGCTCCGGCAGGCTGGTCGACTGCGAAAGGCTGAGTCATCCGGAGACCTATCGGCCGACGTCGATACTGAGCGTGCTGACGATCGACCTGGCCGGTGAACTGGGTACCGGCGACCCGGTGGCGATCGCCGCCGGAGGCGCGACCGTCTACGGCACGGCGGACAGTCTGTACATCGCCAATCCCGCCGGAGGTGACACGGAGATCTTCCGGTTCGACATCACCGGTGAGGGGCCCGCGAAGCACGTCGCCTCCGGCAAGGTCGAGGGCGAACTGCTGAACCAGTACGCGATGTCGGAGCACGAAGACGTGCTGCGCGTCGCGACGACGCGCTCCGGCAGCACCGGCAGCAGCGACAGCGCGGTGAGCGTGCTGGCCAAGGAGGGCGACGCGCTGCGCCTGATCGGTGAGCTCGAAGGGCTCGGGCCCGGCGAGCGCATCTACGCGGTGCGGTTCTTCGGCCCTGTCGGGTATGTGGTGACGTTCAGGGAAACCGACCCGCTGTACACATTGGACCTGCGGGATCCGGGGGCGCCGAAGGCGGCCGGCGAGCTGAAGATCACCGGATACTCCGCCTACCTGCACAACGCGGGAGACGGCAGGCTGATCGGGGTCGGTCAGGAGGCCGACGAGCGGGGCAGGGTGCTCGGTGTGCAGGTGTCGCTGTTCGACGTGAGTCACGCGGCGCAGCCGCGCCGTCTTGCCCAGCACCGGTTGTCCGGCGGGATGGCCCTCGTCGAGCAGGACACCCACGCCTTCCTGTATTGGGAGCCGGAGCGGATGTTGCTGCTGCCGACCGACACCGGGGTGCTGGTGTTGCGGGTGTCGGATGCGAACGTGACCGAACTCGGCAAGCTCGGGGAAGGCGAATCGGTGAGCCGCACCCTGATCATCGGAGACGACATCTGGACCGTGGGCGAATCGGGGCTCGCCGTGTACGACGTGGACGGGCTGGCCAAACTGGCCGACCTCCCGTTCTGACCGCCCCCGCCCGCGAGTCCCCCGTCCAGGACGCCGAGTTCCGCACTCAGGACGCCGAGATCCGCACTCAGGACGCCGAGATCCGCACTCAGGACGGCGAGATCCGCACTCAGGACCGGGTGAACGGAGCGAACCACGTGACGGCCAGCGAGTCGAGGGTCGGCTCCGGAGGCGCGGGCATCCAGTCCAGGTACGCGCGCAGGTTGCCGTAACGGTGCAGCAGCGTGTAGGCGAGGCAGCGGCGGGCGAACCGCTCGTCGACATCGGAGGGCGCGTAGCCGTAGGCGCGCAACAGCGTGCGCATGAAGCTCGCGCCCTCCTCGCCGCCTCCGGCGAGATACACGGCGACGGCGACGAAGTCGTACTCCGGCGCTCCGGGCATGGCGGGTTCGAAGTCGAACAGCCCCGACGGCGTCGCCGTCCCCTCCCGCAGCAGTACGTGCTCCCGCATGACCTCGGTGTGCAGGAGCACCGGTTCACCGGAGCCGAGCTCGACCTCGTCGAGGAACCCGGGAATCCGCGCCAGCCACTCGTCGCCGAGACCTCGTTCTCGCTGCTCGGCAACCACCACGTCGCGGCGCTCACGCACGAATGCCCGCCAGTCAAGGGGTTCCAGCGTCGCCAGCGAGGGGTCGGTGACGGCGTGCAACTCCGCGAGCGCGACACCGATCCGCTCCGCCAGTTCCGCGCGTTCCGATGTGGACAGTCGTGACCATGCTTGCGAGAGGGGTTCACCGCTCAGCCTGCGCATCAGTACGTAGTGCCAGCCCTCGGCTTCCCCCGCGCCGACGAAAGCGGGGGTGGGAATGGACAACCGGCCCTCCAGTGCCGCGAGCACGGTTGCCTCCACCCGAGCCTCTCCCGCGTCCTCGGCGGGAAACAGCTTGAGCACCAGGTCTTCGCCCACGGCGTACACGGGTACCGACCCGCCGGGGAATCGCGAGATCGGCGCGGCGCCGAGCCCGAGGGTAACCCGCAGCCGCGCGAGGGAAACGTCGTCCACGACCGGCACGTTACAGCTGGGCGCGAACGGTTTTCTCCGGAGAGCGGACGCCGTGTTCGGTGACCACGGCGGTCACGAGTTCGGCCGGGGTCACGTCGAAGGCCGGGTTGTAGGCGAGCGTGCCCTCCGGTGCGACGCGTACTCCGCCTGCCCGCGTGACCTCGTCACCGTCGCGTTGCTCGATCTCGATACCGGTTCCCGAGGCCAGCGTTTCGTCCACGGTGGAGGAAGGCGCGACGACGACGAACGGGATGCCGTGCCGCGCAGCGGAAATCGCGAGTGGATAGGTCCCGATCTTGTTGGCGACGTCGCCGTTGGCCGCGATCCGGTCGGCGCCGACGAGGACACAGTCGACGAGCCCGGCCGCCATCGCCGAAGCGGCGGCGCTGTCGGGCAGTACCCGGCAGGGCACTCCGGCCTTCGCCAGTTCCCACGCCGTCAGCCTCGCGCCCTGCAACAGGGGCCTCGTCTCGTCGGCGAGTACCTCTTCGACGAGCCCCTCGGCGTGCAGGTGCCACACGACGCCGAGCGCGGTCCCCCACGCGACGGTGGCCAGTGCCCCGGTGTTGCAGTGGGTGAGTATGCGCAGCGGTTTGCGCCCGCACCGGCGCAGCACCAGTTCGGCCGCGTTGGCCGAGGCCGCCTTGTTGACGCGCTCGTCCTCGTCCAGCAACGCCTTGCCTGCCGAGAGGACGGCGGCCGCTCCGTGCGGAAGCGCCGCGAGCGCGCGTTCGACGCCCCAGCGAAGGTTGACCGCGGTCGGCCTCGCCGCCGCGATCCGCTCCGCCTGCCGCCGTACGGAAGCGGAATCCGGCTCGCGGGCCGCGAGGACGACCCCGAGCGCGCCGGCCGCTCCGAGCGCGGGCGCACCGCGCACGGCGAGGCGCCGGATGGCGTCGATGAGCCCGTCGACGGTGTCGATGCGCAATGTCCGGTAGGAGCCGGGTAGCGCGCATTGGTCGACGATGACGATCGCCCCGTCGAGTTCGCCCGCCCAGTCGACGGTCCTGGCGTCTCCCATGACCCCATTCTGCACAGGCCGCGCGCGGGTGTGGACCTCCAGTGCGGTGGAGGTTGCAGGCTGATGACATGACCCAGACGCACGAGCGGCGGCCCGCCGTTCTGTGGACACCGGAGCACAGAGCCACCACGGCGGGAATGCTGCTCGTTGTCACGCTGATCGCGTTCGAGAACCTCGGTGTCGCGACCGCGATGCCGACCATGGTCGCCGACCTCGATGGAACGGCCCTCTACTCGTGGCCGTTCACCGCGTTCCTCGTCGCCAGCGTCGCGGCGACGGTGCTGTCCGGCCGGTTGTGCGATCGGCGTGGTCCCGTTCCCTCCCTGCTCATCGGCCCCTCGGTGTTCCTGGCCGGATTGGTCGTCGCGGGAACCGCGCCCACCATGGGGCTGCTGCTGGCAGGGCGGTTCCTGCAGGGACTGGGCACCGGCATTCTGCTTGTCGCGACGTCGGTGCTGATCGCGGTCGTGTTCACCGACCGGGAGCGCCCGGTGATCTACGCGGCCAACGCGGCCGCGTGGGTGCTGCCCGCCGTGCTCGGCCCTCCGCTGGCCGGGCTCGTAACGGTGCACTTCGGCTGGCGGTGGGTCTTCCTCGGGCTTGCCCCGCTGGTGCCGGTAGGGGTCGCGTTGCTGATCCCCGCCGTCCGCCGCATCACCCGTGCGGGGCAGCCGGACGGCGAGCCCGGCGGGCGGAGGGCGAGTGTGCGGGCGGCGGTGGCTGCCGCGCTGGGGGTCGCGGCACTGACCTGGGCCGCGCAGCATCCCTCCTCGCTCGCCCTCGGTTACGGCCTCGCCGGGCTCGTTCTGCTGGGCCTCGCGCTGCGCAAGCTGTTGCCCGCGGGGACATTGCGGGCGCGGAGCGGGCTTTCCGCCGTCAGCGGGGTCGTCGCGTCGAGGGCGCTGCTGGCGGGTTCCTTCGCGGGTATGGAGGCGTTCCTGCCGCTGACGATGACCGGAGTCCACGGATACGGGCCCGCGATGGCCGGTATGCCGCTCACGATGGCCGCCGTGAGCTGGTCGGCTGCCTCCGTGGTGCAGGGACGCAGGCCGGACTGGCGCAGGGAGAGCCTTGTCCGCGCGGGGTTCGGGTTCGTCGCGGTCGGGTTGCTGCTGTTCATGGCCGTTTCGCAGGCGTGGTGCCCCGGTTGGGTCGCGTTTCTTGGCGCGGCGGCGGGCGGCGCGGGGATGGGTATCGCGTTTCCGTCGATCTCGGTGCTGCTACTGCGCTTTTCGCCGGTCGCGGAGCGCGGTTTCAACACCTCGGCGCTTCAGCTCGGCGACTGGGTCGCCTCCGCGCTGGCGGTCGGCCTCGGAGGTGTCCTGCTCGGTGCACTCGCCTCGGCGGGGTCGCCGGGGCCCGCGGTCACCGTGCTCGGCGCCGTACTGGCCGCCTCGGCGCTGCTCGGGGTGGTGGTGACCGGCAGGAGACCGGCGTGAGCAGTGTCGCGCCTCACCGCCCGCGGGGCACGACTACCCTGGACAGGCGATGACCTATCTCGACCACGCGGCCACCACCCCCATGCTGCCCTCGGCCGTGGCGGCAATGAGCGAAGCGCTGTCCTCAGTCGGCAACGCTTCCTCCTTGCATTCCTCGGGGAGGCGTGCTCGCAGGGTCGTCGAGGAGGCCCGCGAGACCGTCGCCGACGCGCTGGGCGCCCGGCCCTCCGAGGTGATCTTCACGGCGGGCGGCACCGAGAGTGACAACCTCGCCGTCAAGGGCATCTTCTGGGCGAGACACAAGGAGCAGCCGCGCAGGAGACGCGTACTGGCCAGCGCCGTCGAGCACCACGCGGTACTGGACGCCGTGGAGTGGCTCGCCGGGCACGCGGGCGCCGAGGTGACCTGGCTGCCCGTCGACGGTGAAGGCAGGGTGCGCCCCGAGGTGCTCAGGGCGGCAATCGAGACCGATCCGGACGCCGTCGCGCTGGCCACCGTCATGTGGGCGAACAACGAGGTGGGCACCGTCAACGACATGCGGGCGCTCACCGCGGTCTGCGCCGAGTACGGCATCCCGCTGCACACCGACGCCGTGCAGGCGGTCGGTGCCATCGAGGTCGATTTCGGCGTCGGAGTCAACGCGCTGACGCTGACCGGGCACAAATTGGGCGGGCCCTACGGGGTCGGCGCATTGCTGCTCGACCGCGACACCGCGTGTGTTCCGCTGCTGCACGGCGGCGGCCAGGAACGCGAGGTGCGGTCCGGCACGCTCGACGTTCCCGCGATCCACGCCTTCGCCACGGCGGTGCGGTTGAGCGTCGAGCGCAGGCAGGAGACCTTCGACGAGCTGACCAAGCTGAGGGACGAACTGGTCGCGGCCGTCTTGCACGAGGTGCCCGACGCGGTGCTCAACGGCCCGCCCGCCGACGCTTCGGGTGGCAGGCTGCCCGGCATCGCGCACTTCACGTTCCCGCACTGCGCGGGCGACAGCCTCCTGATGCTGCTCGACGCGAAGGGCATCGAGTGCTCGACCGGTTCGGCGTGTACGGCCGGTGTCGCCGAGCCGAGTCACGTGCTGCTCGCGATGGGAGCCGACGCGGCATCGGCGCGTGGCTCACTGCGGTTCTCGCTCGGGCACACGTCGACGGCGGCCGATGTCGCCGCGCTGCGCCGAGAACTCGGCGGCGTCGTGGAAAGGGCGAGGCAGGCGGGCCTCGCCGGAATGCGCAAGGCGGTCGCCGACGAGGACAGGGCACTGTCGGCGAGCGGTCAGGAGGGGTGAGCTGATGCGGGTTCTCGCCGCGATGAGCGGGGGAGTGGATTCGGCGGTCGCCGCCGCGCGAGCGGTCGCCGATGGACACGATGTGGTCGGCGTGCATCTCGCGCTGTCGGCGAAGCCGGGAACACTGCGGACCGGTTCGCGTGGTTGCTGCACCGTCGAGGACGCGCACGACGCGCGAAGGGCGGCCGACATACTCGGGATCCCGTTCTACGTATGGGATTTCGCCGAGCGGTTCACCGAGGAGGTCGTCGAGACCTTCGTCGGGGAGTACGCGGCCGGGCGCACCCCCAACCCGTGCGTCACGTGCAACGAGAAGATCAAGTTCGAGGCGTTGCTCGACAAGGCGATGGCACTGGGGTTCGACGCGGTGTGCACGGGGCACTACGCCCGGTTGTCCGTTGTGGATGGTGTGCCGGAGCTGCGCAGGAGTGCCGACGAGGACAAGGACCAGTCCTATGTGCTCGCCTCGCTGACCCCGGAACAGTTGCGGCACGCCATGTTCCCGCTCGGCGGCTCGCGCAAGCCCGACGTGCGCGAGGAGGCGGCGGAGCGTGGTCTGTCCGTCGCGAGCAAGCCGGACAGTCACGACATCTGCTTCATCCCCGACGGCGACACCAAGAAGTTCCTGGAGAAGCGCCTCGGTGAGCGGCCGGGTGACCTCGTCGACGCCGAGACCGGCGCCGTGCTCGGTAAGCACACCGGTGTGCACGGGTTCACCATCGGTCAGCGCAAGGGGCTCGGCATCGACGCCCCCGCCGCCGACGGCAAGCCGAGGTACGTGCTGTCGCTGGAACCCGTTTCCGGCGCGGTCAAGGTCGGTTCGGCCACCGAGCTCGCCGTCAGCCACATCGCGGCGGACCGGCCGATCTGGCCTGGCGAGCACCCGCTCGCCGGGCCCACCGAATGCGTCGTGCAGGTGCGGGCCCACGGCGGCACGGCACCCGCCGTCGCCGAGGCCGTCGGCGACGGCGTCACCATCGAACTGCGCGAACCGCTGCGAGGCGTGGCTCCCGGCCAGGTCGTCGTGCTGTACCGCGAGGATGCCGATGCTGGCGACCTCGTGCTGGGAAGTGCGAAGATCGCCTCGACGGCGTAACGAGGTGCGCGTGCGGTAGCGTCCCGCCGTCGCGGGAGGTACTCGATGACGAGCCTGATCAGGTCCAGCACCGTGTCCGATGTGGTGCGCCGCAGCGCGGCGAGGGTGCCGGACAGGGTCGCGTTGCGGTTCGCGGGGCGCGAGTGGACCTATGCCGACCTGGACGCGGCCGTGACGAGGTCGGCGGCACATCTGCTCTCGCTGGGGCTGCGGCACGGTGACCGGGTCGCGGCCTACGGCAAGAACTCCGACGCCTACCTCATCGGCTTCCTTGCCTGCGCGAGGGCGGGGCTCGTGCACGTCCCCGTCAACTTCAACCTCACCGGCGGCGAGCTCGGCTACCTGATCGAGCAGTCGGGGAGCAGGGCCGCGCTGGTGGACCCGGCGCTGCGCGGCAACGTGGACGCCCTCGGGCTTCCGCTCGATCACGTTCTCGCGTTGCGGGACGAGGACGGGTCCCTGCTGGAGGTGGCGCGCGAAAGCGGCGCCCCGCCGGAGCTGTCCGCCGAGGTCGCCGACACGGACCTCGTGCAGTTGCTGTACACGTCGGGAACGACGTCGCGGCCGAAGGGCGCGATGATGACCCACCGGGCGCTCGTGCACGAGTATCTGTCGTGCGTCGTCGGGCTCGATCTGACCGAGCATGACGCGCCGCTGCACGTCATGCCGCTGTACCACT
Organism: Saccharomonospora sp. NPDC006951; assembly: GCA_040635515.1. Classification (GTDB taxonomy): domain Bacteria; phylum Actinomycetota; class Actinomycetes; order Mycobacteriales; family Pseudonocardiaceae; genus Prauserella_A. The sequence goes on from JBEYHY010000003.1 coordinate 322,669, forward strand.
CGGCGCAGATGCACGTGTTCCTGTTGCCGTGGCTCGCCGTCGGCGCGGTCAACACCCTGCTGGAGACACCCGATCCCGGCAACGTGCTCCGCACGCTCGCCGAGGGCGGGCACGGCGCGTTCTTCGCCGCGCCGACGTTGTGGGTGGCGATCGCCAACCATCCCGAGTTCGCATCGCACGACCTTTCCGCGCTGCGCAAGGCGTACTACGGCGCTTCGATCATGCCGGGGCCGGTGCTGGCCCGGCTGAGGGACGCGATGCCGCAACTGGGGTTCTACAACTGTTTCGGCCAGTCCGAGATCGGCCCGCTCGCCACGATCCTGCGTCCGGAGGAACACGAGCGGCGGCCCGATTCGGCGGGAAGGGCGGCGTTGTTCGTCGAGTTGCGGGTCGTCGACGCCGAGGGCAACGACGTGCCACCTGGCGAGCAGGGTGAGGTCGTGTACCGGTCGCCGCAGTTGTGCGAGGGCTACTGGGACAAACCGGAGGAGACCGAGGAAGCCTTCTCCGGCGGCTGGTTCCACTCCGGCGACCTCGTGCGCGTCGACGAGCAGGGCTACCTCTTCGTGGTCGACCGCATCAAGGACGTGATCAACACCGGTGGTGTCATGGTCGCCTCCCGCGAGGTGGAGGACGCCATCTACACCCATCCCGGCGTCGCCGAGGTCGCCGTCGTCGGGCTCGCCGACGCCAAGTGGATCGAGGCGATCACGGCTGTCGTCGTCCCGAAGGGCGACGCGGGGCTCGACGGCGGAGAACTGGTCGAGCACGTCAAGACCCGGCTGGCGGCCTTCAAGGTTCCCAAGGCCGTGCACTTCGTGACCGACCTGCCCCGTAACGCCTCCGGCAAGATCCTCAAGCGGGAACTGCGCGACCGGTTCAGCGGTTCGGAGTAGCCGGAGCGGGCCGGAGCGCCAGCAGTGAGCGGGTCAGTGATTCGGTGGCGTCCTGCTCGCCGAGCAGCACCCTGTGCAGGGTGGCGTCGGCGGTGTGCACGAGCAGCGCCGCCGTCCGCAGGGCACCGGCGCCTTCCTCGACACCGGTGCGCCGCAGCTGCGTGGCGACCTCGGCGAGGGCCGCGTCGTGCAATCCTCGAAGCGCGGCGACGCCTTCCGGTGAGCGCGGGGTCAGCTCGTACAACACGGCGTGCAGGTCAGGGCGCTCGGTGTGCAGGCCGACGAACTCGGTCGCGAACGCGCGTGCCGTGCCAGGCCAGTCCGGCTTCTCCTCGGCCAGCCTCGCCGACAGCGCGGCGAGCCGCGCGTGTCCCTCGGCGATGTGCCGTTCCGCGAGCGCTCTCAGCATGGCCTGCTTGTGCGGGAAGTATTGATACAGGGTTCCGATGGAGAAACCGGCCCGCTCGGCGATCCGGTTGGTGGTGGCCTCGGCACCCTCGCGCTCGAAAACCTGAGCAGCCGCTTCGAGCAACGCGTCGACGGTGTCGCGTGAGCGCTGCTGGCGCGGCCTTTTCCTCGGGGTGTCCCTCATCGTCCTAACGCGAGTTGGCGGGAGGTCCCGCACGGGGTGGGATGGAAGGCATGCACGAACGATACCTCGCCGAACTGCCCGCCGGGCTCGTCCCGGACCCGTTGCCCCGCAAGCGATCGCGACACTGGTCGTGGCGCGGAACCGAGGTGCACACCGAGTACGTCGGTGATCCGGACTCGCCGCGAAGGGCGATCCTGCTGCACGGAGCGGGTGGGCACGCCGCGGCCCTGTGGCCCTACGCGGTTCTCGCCGCGGTGGCGGGTTTCCACGTCGCGGTTCCCGATCTTCCGGGTTACGGCAGGACGGTGGTGCCCAGTGCGGGGCGAGTCCGCTATCCCGACTGGGTCGAGCTGGCCTGCGCGCTCACCGAGCGGGAACGGCGCGAGCACGACGGCGAGTTGCTGCTCATCGGCGCCAGCATGGGCGGGATGCTCGCCTACGAGGCGGCGAGCCGGACCGGCGCCGCGGACTGGGTTCTGGCGACCTGCCTGCTCGACCCTCGCGAATCCGTCGCGCGCGAGCACATCGGAAAGCGCGCCTGGCAGGGCAGGGCCGCCGGTCCGCTGCTGCGCGTGCTCGCCGGCCCGCTCGCCGACGTGCGCGTGCCGATCCGGTGGCTCGCCAACATGTCGGCGATCGGCAACCGGCCGAGCCTGACGGAGCTGGTCACCGGAGACCGAAGGGGCGGAGGCTCCCGCGTGCCGCTGGGTTTCCTGCGCTCGTTCCTCACCTCGGCGCCATCGGTCGAGCCGGAGGACGCGGCGGGATTCGAGCTTGTGCTCGCCCAGCCCGCGCGGGACCGCTGGACGCCGCCGGAGGTGAGCCTGCCGTTCTTCGAACGGCTCGGCGTCGGGAAGAAACTGGTGTTGTTGCCGGAAGCGGGCCATTTTCCCGTCGAGGAACCGGGTGTTCGCGTGCTCGCGGAACTGCTGGCCGTTCAGCGAAGCGCGTAGCGCCGCGTGCCGTCCTCGTCGTCGGCCGAGGTGAGCTTCCCCTGCAACACCAGCAGATCGAGGTGCGATCCGGTTTCCAGCACGGCGAGCATCTGATTGAACCCGTCCATGTCGGTGAGGGACCGCTTCCGCCTCGTCCAGGTGAGACGGCGGGCGCAGTCGTAGGCGGTGCCCGCTCCCGCCGCGACGGTGTCGCCCATCTCGCCCAGCCGGGTTTCGTGGTGGGCGAGCAGTGCGTCGGCCCTCGCGTGCACGCTCGGCGACACCGGGCCGTGCGCGGGAAGCATCCGCATGTCCGGCAGTTCCTTCATCAGCCGCAGCGAGCCGAGGAAGTCGCGCAGCGGATAGTCGACCGGCACCGGCTGGAACCCGATCGAAGGGGTGATGTGCGGAAGCACATGGTCGCCGGTGAAGAGCAGCTTCTCCCCGGGGTCGGCGAAAACGACGTGCCCCGCCGTGTGCCCCGGCGTGTGCACGACGTCGAGGTCCTTGCCGCCGAACACCGCTCGCCTTCCGGGAGTCAGCCACTCGTCCGGCTTCTCCCACAGGTGTTCCTCGGCCTTGGGCGGGGTCGTGCCGAAGAGCTTGACGAGTTCTTCGACGACGGGCTGTCCCCCGGCCTTGAGCAGCAGCTGGATCTGCGCCTGCATGGGACCCCACTCCGAGGTCAGCGTCGCCGTGAGTGATGGTTCCTCGAACTGGCCGAGCGAGACCGTGCCGCCGAACTTCCTGCGCAGTTCCACCGCGAGCGTGTAGTGGTCGCGGTGGACGTGAGTGATGAGGAACTGGCTCACGTCGCCGAGACCGGCCCCGATCGCGGCCAGACCGGCGGCGAGCCGTTGCTCGGCTTCCTCAAGCGCCCAGCCGGAGTCGATCAGCACCAGTTCGGTGCCGTCGGTGACGGCGTAGACGTTGACGGCGCGAAGCGCGTCATTGGGCAGTGGCAACGGAATTCGATAGACACCGGGGGCCACCGAGTAGATCCCGGGCTCTGTCCAGTCCCGGCTGCTGTCTTCCTCACGCGGCTCCACGGCGACCCTCGCTGTCTCTCACACCTTTGTCCGGTCAATCCTCGATCAGAGCAGTTTCGTGCGCCGGACAGCAGTGTCCTGAGACGCATGTCACCGACCGAGCGCTTAGAAGGGTGAAGACGGCGAGGGTCTCCGGGGCCGCCGGTTCAGTCGGCGCCGCTCTCGTTGCTGAGCCGTTCGAGTTCGCGGCGCAGCAAGCCCATTCTCGCGTCGGCCAGCAGCGGGATTTCCCTTCGCCTCCGCCTGACCGCGCTGGGATCGATGTCGACGACCAGTAGCGATTCCTCCCAGGTCGGTGCGGTCGCCACGGCGGAGCCCCACGGGTCGAGGACCCTGGAACCGCCCCAGAACCGCACGCCTGCCTCGTCGCCGACCCTGTTGACGAACACCACCCAGCACTGCTGCATCCGCGCGGTGAAGGTCAGCAGGTCGTGCCAGTACTCTGCGGGGTCGAAGGAACCAGCCGTGAGCTTGGCCGCCGAATTGGTGGGCACGATGAGCAGTTCGGCGCCGTCCTGCGCGGCAAGCCACGGCAGCATCGGCTGCCAGGCGTCGTTGCAGATCAGCGTCGCGAAGCGGCCCATGCCCGTGTCGTAGGCCCGCATGTGCGATCCGGGGCTCGAATGCTTGCGTTCCTCCCAGATCAGGTAGTTCGGCAGGTACAACTTCCTGTGGTTGTGCACGATCTGGCCGTCCGAGAGGTACAACGCGGAGTTGTGCCTGCGGATCCTGCCGTCCTCAAGAAGGCCGATCACCACGTCGGGACCGTGCCGCGACAGCGCGGCGAGACGCGGGTCGTCCGGCCACAGTGAGATGTCGTCGGCGAGCTGGCCGAGCGCATAGCCCGTGAGGCTCAACTCCGGAAAGACAACCAGATCGGCATTTTCGCTGGCAGCGTCCTTGATGATGCGTTCGGTATCGGCGAGGTTCCCGTCCACGTCGCCGAGCCGGCAGTCGGTTTGCGCGAGCGCCACTCTCATGCGTCTCACCTCCCTTGTCAGAAGCGATTTCGGTAACTAGAAGGTACGGGATCGGCGGGTGCCACAGCGACCGCGAGGCCGCCTCGTAACCCTGTGACGGCGCGGTGACCGACGGCGGGTTCAATGGGCCGCGTGAGTGAGCGATTCTGGCAGGCCGGGGCCGCGACCGGAGTGGGTTCCATGCCCGGTACGGATGCCGCAGAAACCGCTGCCGTCGTCGCGGGTGAACTACCCGCGCTGCCGCACCTGCCCGAGTTGCCCGCGAGGGGACTCGGCGCGGACCTGCTCGGCAGGACGTCGGCGATGCTGGTCGATCTCGCCGTCGAGGTCGTCCCGAGCGGCTACCGGGTGACGGCGAAGCAGGGCAGGCATCACCGGCGGGCAGTGGATTTGCTGCGCTGGGACGTCGACGCGTTCACCGAGGCCGTCGAGCACGCGGGCGCACCGGAGGTGGTCAAGACTCAGGCGGCCGGACCCTGGACCCTTGCGGCCGGTGTCGAACTGGCGCGCGGGCACCGGGTGCTCACCGACCGCGGAGCCACCCGCGATTTCGCGGAATCGCTCGTCGAGGGCCTCACCGCGCACGTGGCGGAGCTGCGGGCCCGTACCGGTGCGAAGGTCGTCGTCCAGCTCGACGAACCCACGTTGCCCTCGGTGCTCGCCGGTGCGTTGCCGACCGCCTCCGGGTACGGCACCGTGCCCTCCGTCCCGGAACCGGAGGCACGCGAGCTGCTCGGCGGGGTGATCTCCGCGCTGGAGCGCGCGACGGAGACACCGGTGATCGTGCACTGCTGCGCGGCGCGGCCGCCCGTCGGTTTGCTGCACGGCGCCGGGGCAGGGGCCCTCTCGCTCGACGCCACGCTGCTCGCGGGTGCGCCGGCCGCTCTGCTCGACGAGATCGGCACGGCGTGGGACGGCGGTACGGGGCTGCTGCTCGGGCTCGTGCCCGCCACTGAGCCGGAGACCAGGCAAGAGCTCGGAGAGCTTGCCGCGCCCGCACTGGCGCTGGCGGATCAGCTCGGCTTCAACAGGTCGATCCTTGCCGAGCGGGCCATCCCCACCCCGGTGTGCGGTCTCGCCGGAGCCACGGCGAACTGGGCGCGCAGGGCGCTGGCACTGACCCGCGATCTGGGCAAAGCCTTCGTGGAACCACCCGAGAGCTGGTAGAACTCGGCTCCATGCGGTGGTTCCGGCGCGAACGGCACGAGCGGGGGGTCGTGCGCGATCCGGAAGCCGCGGCGGACCGGTTCTGGTGCCGCTGGCGGGAACTGCTTCCCGGGATCAGCGCGGCGCTGGGCGACGGCGAATCCCGCCGCGTGGAGGCGATGCTGGCCGGACTCGTCGCGGACGTGCATCCGGATCTGCGGTTCTCCCTCGATCGTGGGACGCGGGCGATCTACGCGCTCGTGCTGACCGGGCACGAGGACCCGGCGTTGCGGCCGTTCACCGACGCGTGGATCGCCGCGGCGCCCTCGGCCGACGCGGTGTGGGAGTTCCACGATTCGGTACCTCCGGTCCCCGATCCCACCGGGGTGGCCGTCACCGTCGGAGGGCAGGCCCTCGCGCTTGCCGACGTGCGCGTGGCCGCCCAGGTCGACGAGGAGTCCGGTGTCGTCGACGTCGCCGTTCACCACCCCGGTCTTGCCTGCCTGACCCCGCCTGCCAGGGACGCGCTGACCTTCCTCCCGCTCGACGTCACGCTGGGGGAGCGGCTCGCGGCCAGGCGGCTGCGCAGGGTCGAGACCGCGCTCGCCGAGCCGGCGGAGACCATCGGCCTGCTGGAATTGCGCGACCTCGTCGGCCTGCTGGAGGAGTCGCGCGAGAATGTCGGTGGAGCTGACTAGGCTACGAGCCCGTGAGCAGTGAAGACCTCGCGGCCGTTGCCGGTACGGATCAGGTGGCCGAGGACATCGCCGATGTCCCCGCCCAGGTGAGAGAGCGCCATGCCGCGCTCGCCGACGAGATCCGGGGGCACCAGTTCCGCTACTACGTGCTCGACTCGCCGACCGTGTCCGACGGCGAGTTCGACCGGCTGCTCCGCGACCTGGAGGCCATGGAGGCCGAGCATCCGGGGCTGGTGACGCCGGATTCGCCGAGCCAGAACGTCGGCGGCATGTTCTCCACCGATTTCACGGCGCACGATCACCTCGAACGCATGCTGAGCCTCGACAACGCGTTCGACTTCGACGAGCTGCGGGCGTGGATCGACAGGGTCGAGCGCGAGGTCGGCGGGCAGCCGCGGTACCTGTGCGAGCTGAAGATCGACGGGCTCGCCATCAATCTGCTCTACGAGAACGGCAAGCTCACCAGGGCGCTCACCAGGGGCGACGGGCGTACCGGCGAGGACGTCACGCTCAACATGCGCACGTTGCAGGACGTGCCGGACCAGCTGACGGCGGGCTCCGAGTACGGCATTCCGGCGCTCATCGAGATCAGGGGCGAGGTGTACTTCCGGGTCGAGGAGTTCGCCGCGCTCAACGCCGGTCTCGTCGACGCGGGCAAGCCGCCGTTCGCCAACCCTCGCAACGCGGCGGCGGGATCGTTGCGGCAGAAGGATCCGAAGGTCACCAGGACGAGGCCGCTGCGGCTGATCTGCCACGGATTCGGCAAGCGGTCGGGGTTCGATCCGCAGCGCCAGTCGGAGGCCTACGACGCGCTGGTGGCGTGGGGCATGCCGGTGTCCCGGTACAGCAAGGTCATCGACACTCCGCAGGGGCTCATCGACCACATCGAGTACTGGGGCGAGCATCGGCACGACGCCGAGTACGAGATCGACGGTGTCGTCATCAAGGTCGACGAGGTCTCGCTGCAGCGCCGCCTCGGAGCCACCGCCCGCGCGCCCCGCTGGGCCATCGCGTTCAAGTACCCGCCGGAGGAGGCGACGACCCAGCTGCTGGACATCAGGGTCAACGTCGGCCGCACCGGGAGGGTCACGCCCTACGCGGTGATGGAGCCGGTCAAGGTCGCCGGTTCGACCGTCGCGATGGCCACCCTGCACAACGCGGAGGAGGTCAAGCGCAAGGGCGTGCTCATCGGCGACAGGGTCGTCATCCGCAAGGCGGGCGATGTGATCCCCGAGGTCCTCGGCCCCGTCGTCGACGTACGCACCGGCGGCGAACGCGAGTTCGTGATGCCCGCGCACTGCCCCGAATGCGGTACCCGGCTCGCGCACCAGAAGGAGGGCGACGTCGACATCCGCTGCCCCAACGCGCGCTCGTGTCCCGCGCAGCTGCGGGAACGCGTGTTCCATCTGGCCGGAAGGGGTGCCTTCGACATCGAGGTCCTCGGCTGGGAGGCGGCGGGGGCCCTGCTGCAGGCGGGTGCGATCACCGACGAGGGCGACATCTTCGACCTCGACGCGGACAAGCTCGCCGGCGTCGACCTTTTCGTCACCAAGGCGGGTGAGATGTCCGCCAACGGCCAGCGGCTGCTCGCCAACCTCGACTCCGCCAAGGACCGTCCATTGTGGAAGGTTCTGGTGGGGCTCTCGATCCGGCATGTCGGTCCCACGGCGGCGCAGGCGCTGGCAAGGGAATTCGGGTCCGTCGAGCGCATCGACGCCGCCACGGAGGAACAACTGGCCGACGTGGACGGTGTCGGTCCCACCATCGCCGCCGCGGTCGTCGAATGGTTCGCCGTCGACTGGCACAGGGAGATCGTGGAGAAATGGCGGAGGGCGGGGGTGCGCATGGAGGAGGAGCGCGACACCTCCATCCCCCGCAACCTCGAAGGACTGTCCATCGTGGTCACCGGCTCGCTGGAGACCTTCTCGCGCGACGAGGCGAAGGAACTCATCATGGCGAGGGGCGGCAAGGCGGCGGGCTCGGTGTCCAAGAAGACCGCCTTCGTCGTGGTCGGCGACGCGCCGGGCTCGAAGTACGAGAAGGCGGTGCAGCTCAAGGTGCCCGTGCTCGACGAGAACGGGTTCAGGGTGCTGCTGGAGCGCGGTCCCGACGCGGCCCGCGAGGTCGCCGAACTCGCCGGGGAGGAGAGCGAGTCGTGAGCGATGTCGTCGTCCGCGCACCGCAACCGGAGGAGATCGCCGCGCTGGGTGAACTCACCGTCGCCGCCTACGCGGGCGACGGTTACCTCGACTATGCCGACGCCGGCTCCTATGCCGCCGCGCTGCGCGACACGGCGAAGCGAGCCGAAAGGGCCGAGTTGCTGGGAGCCTTCGACGGCGACGGAACGCCGCTGGGCACCGTGACCATCGCGCCGTGCGGTACCCACTACGCGGAGCTGGCGAGGGAGTCCGAGGTCGAGTTCCGGATGCTTGCCGTCGCGAGTACCGCCCGTGGGAGGGGAATCGGCGAGCTGCTGGTGCGTGCCGTGTTCGAGAGGGCACGGCGGCTCGGCGCCAACAGGGTCGTGCTGTGTACCCAGCCGGACATGACGGCGGCACACCGGTTGTACGAGCGCCTCGGGTTCCGCAGGCTGCCCGAACGTGACTGGTCGCCGGTACCGGCGATCATGCTCATGGCTTTCGCCGCCGAACTCTGATCAGGGTGGCGATCGCGAGAACGCAGCAGGCGAGTCCGAGCAGGAGCAGCACCGTGACCCAGGCCGGTGCCTGCCTGATCAGCACGTGGATCCGGTCGACGAGGCGGCGGCTGAGCGAACCGGGATCGGAGAGCACGATCGCGACGAACACCGTCGCCAGCGCGAACACCCCGCCGAGCAGCACGCGGCCCGCCGTGGTGCCGAGCCCGGCCTTGTGCCCGATCACCTTGCCCGCGCGCACGATGCGCCGTGCCCCCAGCACCTGCACGGAGGCCACGGCCAGAGCCAGCCGCAGTATCTGAACCGGTCCGATGGCGAAGACCACGGCCGGTACGGCGGTGCCGGCGACGAGCAGGTGCCAGCGGTAGCGGCGCAGCCAGGCGACCGCGTCGCCGCTGAGCCACAGCAGCACCAGGGTCTCGCCGATCAGCACGGCCAGCGAGATCCAGTTCAGCACCGTGCCGATGGTCGCGGTGACGCCGTCGGTGGTGCTGAGGAAGACGGCGGGGACCGACAGTACGGCCGCGGCGACCACGGGTGTGGCGAGTCGCCGCTCCACGCGCCGCGCCCGGTCGGATCGCGTGGGCTCGTCGGTCATCACCTGCGACTTTACCGGCGGCGACGGCGCGGATCGCACCCTCCGTCACCGCGTCCCGCGGGTCGCGTGGAGTTCAGCCGTCCAGTACCACGGCCACGATGCCGGCCAGGTGTGCCAGCCTCGCGACTTCCGCCGCCCTGAACATCGGGCCACCCGGCCTGCCGACGAGCAGCGCCCGGTCCGGCTTGCCGAGCGGGGTGGCGGCCAGCTCCGTCCCCAGCTCCCGCCAGGTAGCCGGGATCCAGTCCTCCTCGCCGTCGAGCACCGTGGCCCGCTCCAGCGGCAGCCACGGCATGTCGGCGATGGTGCGCTCCGGCGCCGCGCTGGACGCGGCGAGCTGGTCCACGCCGCCGTCGCTGCGCTGGACCACGACGGACCAGCCTGCTCTGACGATCTTCGGCACGCCTTCGGCGAGCAGGTCGAAGCCCGATTTCGGCTGGGCGGCGATCTCCTCGACCAGTTCGAGCTCACGATGGGTGTCGAGCACCCCCGCGTAAGGGCGGACGGCATCGACCTCCACACCTTCGACGCTCTCCGCCGCCGTGATCAACGCGTCGGGCAGCCGCCCGGAGGGCAACTCGACGACGAGGTCGTCGATGGCGATACCGCCCACGCGTTCCACGACGTCGACACTCAGGATGTCGGCACCGGCCATGCCGAGAGCGGTCGCGACCGCTCCCAGGGTTCCCGGACTGTCCGGGAGCTGCACCCGGATCAGGAAGGACACCGTGCGCCCCTCTCCGTGATCTCCGTGATGGGTTGGCAACACGCTGCCGAACGGGCGCGGCTCGTGCGCTTCTCCGCCAGCTTCCTCACCTCATTCAAGCAGCTCACCGCAGTTCTCAGTGCTGGTATTGCCGGTTGTCGCTCGGTCTCGCCTTGTCTCGCTGTTCTCCCGGTCGTGCCGCCGGTCTTCGTACCGGGTCACAGTCGATTCTGCAGGGTGACCCGGCCCGAGCGATCGTCGGCCGATGATTGTGACAGAACGACCGCGGCGAGCGGAGCCACCGTCTGCGTGGCGAGTCCCCTGAGGCCATAACCCGGTCGAGCAGGCGACCTCGCACGCCATAGACTGCCGTGAGGAGTGCTCACGGCGTGAGTACGTCCGAGATTCGAGAAACATCCCGCCGCAGAACTTGAGAACACCCCCGGGGAGTCACCCGCGTGTCGAATATTTCCCGCACCGAGGTCGCGCACCTCGCCAAGCTCGCCAGAATGGCGGTAACCGAGGAAGAGCTGGACGTCTTCGCAGGCCAGCTCGACCAGATCCTCGAAGCGGTCGCCAAGGTCGGCGAGATTGCCGAAGCCGACATCCCGCCCACCTCGCACGCCGTGCCGCTGACGAACGTCTTCAGGGAGGACGTCGTCAGGCAGGGGCTGAGCCAGCAGCAGGCGCTTGCCGCCGCGCCCGCGGCCGAAGAGGGCAGGTTCAGGGTGCCGAGGATTCTGGGGGAAGAACAGTGACCGATCTGACCAAGCTCGGCGCGGCGGAACTGGCCGCGAAGATCCACGCCCGCGAGGTGACCTCCGTCGAGGTCACGACGGCCCACCTCGACCGCATCGGGGAGGTCGACGGCGCCGTGCACGCGTTCCTGCACGTCGACGCCGACGGAGCGCTCGCGGCGGCCCGCGCGGTGGACGGCGACATCGCCGAGGGCAGGCAGCCCGCCTCCCCGCTGGCCGGTGTTCCGCTCGCGCTCAAGGACGTGCTGACCACGGAGGGTGTTCCGACCACGTGCGGGTCGCGGACGCTGGAGAACTGGCTGCCGCCCTACGACGCCACGGTCACCCGCAGGCTGCGCGAGGCGGGCGTCGTCATCCTCGGTAAGACCAACATGGACGAGTTCGCCATGGGCTCCTCCACTGAGAACTCGGCCTACGGCCCGACCCGCAACCCGTGGGACCGCGAGCGGATTCCCGGCGGTTCGGGCGGCGGCTCGTCGGCCTCGCTCGCCGCGTTCGAGGCTCCGCTGGCCATCGGGACCGACACCGGCGGGTCCATCAGGCAGCCCGCCTCCGTCACCGGGACGGTCGGCGTCAAGCCCACCTACGGCGGGGTGTCCCGCTACGGGCTCGTCGCCTTCTCCTCGTCGCTGGACCAGGCGGGGCCGTGCGCCCGCAGCGTGGCCGACGCCGCACTGCTGCACGAGGTCATCGCCGGGCACGACCCAATGGACTCGACCTCGATCAACGCTCCCGTTCCCCCGGTGGTCGCGGCGGCGAGGGAAGGCGCGCTCGGCGACCTCAAGGGCGTGCGGGTCGGCGTCGTCAAGGAGTTCGCGGGGGAGGGCTACCAGCCCGGCGTCCTGCGTTCCTTCGAGGCGGCCGTCGCCCAGCTGCGCGACCTCGGCGCCGAGGTGGTCGAGGTGTCCTGCCCGAACTTCACCTACGCCATGCCCGCCTACTACCTGATCGCGCCGAGCGAGTGCTCGTCGAACCTCGCGAGGTTCGACGCCATGCGCTACGGGCTGCGGGTCGCCGACGACGGCGGCCACAGCGCGGAAGAGGTCATGTCGCTGACCAGGGAGGCCGGGTTCGGCCCCGAGGTCAAGCGCCGCATCATGCTCGGCACGTACGCGCTGTCCTCTGGCTACTACGACGCCTACTACGGCTCGGCGCAGAAGGTGCGCACGCTCATCACGAGGGACTTCGCCGCCGCGTTCGAGCAGGTGGACGTGCTGGTCTCGCCGACGACGCCCACCACGGCGTTCAAGATCGGCGAGCGCGTCGACGACCCGCTGGCGATGTACCTCGCCGACCTCTGCACCATCCCGTCCAACCTCGCGGGCAACGCCGCCATGAGCGTCCCCAGTGGACTGTCCGATGAGGACGGTCTTCCGGTGGGGCTGCAGATCATGGCGCCCGCGCTCGCCGACGACCGGATGTACAAGGTGGGTGCGGCATACGAGGTCGCGCGCGGGCCGGTACTCGACCGGATCCCCGAGCTGAAGGGAGTATCAGCCTGATGGCCACCTCGGTTGCCGAGCTGATGGACTACGACGAGGTCATCGAACGCTTCGACCCGGTGCTCGGGCTTGAGGTCCACGTCGAGCTCTCCACCAACACGAAGATGTTCTGCGGCTGCGCCAACCTCTTCGGCGGCGAGCCCAACACCCACGTGTGCCCCACCTGCCTCGGCCTTCCCGGCTCGCTGCCGGTGGTCAACGGCAAGGCGGTCGAATCGGCCATCCGGATCGGGCTCGCGCTCAACTGCGAGATCGCCGAGTGGTGCCGGTTCGCGAGGAAGAACTACTTCTACCCCGACATGCCGAAGAACTTCCAGACCTCCCAGTACGACGAGCCGATCGCCTTCGACGGTCACCTCGACGTCATCCTCGACGACGGCGAGGTGGTCAGGGTCGACATCGAGCGCGCGCACATGGAGGAGGACACCGGCAAGTCGCTGCACGTCGGCGGCGCCACGGGGCGGATCCACGGCGCCGAGCACTCGCTGCTCGACTACAACAGGGCCGGGGTGCCGCTGATCGAGATCGTCACCAAGCCGATCACCGGCATGGGCGAGCGGGCTCCCGAGGTCGCGCGCGCCTACGTGGCGGCACTGCGCGACCTGCTGCGGGCCATGGACGTCTCCGACGTGCGCATGGACCAGGGCTCGCTGCGCTGCGACGCCAACGTGTCGCTCATGCCGAAGGGCACGAGCGAGTTCGGCACCCGCACCGAGACCAAGAACGTCAACTCGCTGCGCAGCGTCGAGCGTGCCGTGCGCTACGAGATGACGAGGCAGGCGGCGATTCTGGCCGGCGGCGGCTCGATCACCCAGGAGACGCGGCACTTTCAGGAGTCCGACGGCAGCACGTCCTCCGGCCGCACCAAGGAAACCGCCGAGGACTACCGGTACTTCCCCGAGCCCGACCTCGTGCCCATCGCGCCGAGCAGGGAGTGGGTGGAGGAACTCCGGGCGACGCTTCCCGAACTTCCGTGGGAGCGGCGCAAGCGCATCCAGGCCGAGTGGAACCTGACCGACGAGGAGCTCCGGGACCTAGTCAACACCGGTGCTGCCGACCTCGTCGCGGCCACCGTCGACGCGGGAGCCGAGCCGGGCGAGGCGCGAAGCTGGTGGGTGCAGTACTTGACCCAGCAGGCCAACACCCGCGAGGTGGAGCTGGCCGATCTCGCCATCACGCCTGCCCAGGTCGCCAGGATCATCGCGCTGGTCAAGTCGGGTGAGCTGACCAACAAGCTGGCCCGCGAAGTCGTTTCGGGTGTCCTCGAAGGCGAGGGCGAACCGGACGAGGTCGTCGACAAGCGTGGCCTCAAGGTCGTTTCCGACGACTCTGCCCTGCTCACCGCCGTTGACGAGGCGCTGGCCGCGCAGCCGGACGTCGCGGAGAAGATCCGTGGCGGCAAGGTGCAGGCCGCCGGCGCGATCGTGGGCGCGGTCATGAAGGCGACGAAGGGCCAGGCCGACGCGAAGCGGGTCCGTGAGCTGATCCTGGAACGCGTCGGGGCTTGACGGACCGGGAGCCGCCGTGGCAACTGGTGACGAGGTGCCGTTGACAAGGATCTCGCCGGCCAAGGCTGTCAAGGCCTCGGTGGCGGAGCTGTCGTGGCGTGAGTGGCTCGGCCTCGCGGCCGGGCTGCTCGCGCTGGTCGCGCTGTTCTTCCCGTGGACGGTGCTGACCTCAGGTAACCCCGACGTGCAGGCGGCGCTCGGCGAGCTGCCCCAGGGCGACGTGACCCGTTCGGCGTGGAATTCGACGTTCTTCGCGTGGTTCCCGCCGTTGCTGGTGCTGCTCATGGGCCTCGTCGTGGGCGTGTTCGGCAGGGTGCCTTCGGCGAGGACGGCCGGATTGCCGCATCTGTGGCTCATCGCGGCGGTGGTGGCCGTGGTGTCGCTCGTGCTGGGCTGGGTGCTCATCGACTTGCAGTTCGGCAAGGATGTGCGCGGCGTGCTCGACGCGGGCGGCGTGGCCGTCGGCGCCGGAGTGGGGCGTTACCTCGCGCTCGTGGCCGGTGCCGCCTCGCTTGTCGCCGCCGTGTTCGACCTGCTTGCGGCGAGGGCGGAGTTCCGTGCTCCCCGCAAAGCACCGAGAAACCCTCCCCGCCGCCGCTGACCGGGCCCCGCCCCGGCGTGTCCCCGCCGCCCGCGCGAGTCCCCCGCCCAGGAGCGCGAGATCCGCACTCAGGTCGCCGAGATCCGCACTCAGGCCGCCGAGATCCGCACCCGAGCCGCGCGGCGGGCCCTCAGTCCCTGCCCGAGCCGGAAGCGGGCTGGCGCACGACGAGCACGACCCGGTCGTCGCTGGACACCGGGTCGCCGCCGTCCTTGTTGATGGTCCCCGCGACCGCGACGTCGGAGGTGACCGGATCGAGGCCACCGAGCTTGCCGTAGCTCGTTCCGTTGGTGCCGTCCATGGTGACCTGGGGTTGCCCGCCGACGGAGCCGTCCTCGGACAGCGGCAGGTTCTGCACGTTGCCCTTGCCGGATGTCGCCACGGCCAGTACGTCGGTCCAGTCGGCGCAGCCGCTGACGCCCGGCTTGTCCGGCCACGTCCACGCCGGAACGTTCAGCTCCTTGCCGGGCTCCACGCGGTACAGCGAATCCTTGTCGGCACCGCGGTCGGTCACCCACAGGCGCGAGCCGTCGGTGGTCTTGCACAACCCGCCGGGCGAGTGAAGCCCGCTAGCCAGCACCGGTGAACCCGGAGTCGGGTTGTCCTCGGCGGGCTGGCCCCCCGGCGTGATGCGCAGGACCTTGCCCGCGAGCGACTTGGGATCGGTACTCGCCGAGGGATTGCCCGCGTCGCCGGTGGCGACGAGCAGCGCGCCCGTCTCGTCGGTCAGCAGCGCGCCCGCGTTCCCGGTCTGTCCCTTGGGGATGCCCGTCAGCACGGGTTTCGCGGCCTGCCCCTGCGCGAACCGGACGACCCTGTTGTCGGTGGGGGTGGTGATGTAGGCGTAGGCGAGGCCGTCCTCGCCGTAGGTGGGCGAAAGCGCGAGTCCGGTGAGCCCGCCGTCACCGCCGGCGTCGACGTCGAGTTTGGCGTACTCCACCTGCTCGGTGTCGAGGCCGACGAGGTAGACGTGCCCGCTCTTGCGTTGCCCCGCGAGCGCGCTGACGGTCGACCCGTCGCTGGGTAGCGCTGCCACGGCCGACACGATGTCGAGGCAGGTGGCGATGACGGCCTTGTCGAAATCCGTGCAACCGTCGGGAGGCGGAACCTCGGACTGTTCCGCGGGCGGCTCGCTCGGCATTCCCTCCGTGTTGGCCTCGGGAAGGTCGGGTTGCGGACCGGCTCGCGGGGTCAGTTCCGGCGCCGGTTCCCAGCTTTGCGGTGCCGCGCTGTCCTCGAATTGGGCGCATCCCGACAGCACCAGCGCGCCACTGGCGGCGAGCGCCAGCGGCCACGACCGTCTCGGAGGCCGGATTCGCACAATGATCGAGCCTAGGCGCCACGCCGTGAACCTTGGGTAAGTGGGGTCGCTCGAATACGTCACGATGGTGATCGTGACGGTCACAGTTCTGGTTCCCGATGACGATGGTGTACTCGCGCTGGCCGAGGTCGACGGTGTCCGGCCGCTGCGTTATCAGGTGGGTGAGCGCTTGCCCGAAGGTGCGGCTGCCGCCGAGGTGCTGATCCCCGGCATGGGCGGCGCCGGCGCGGTGGGGGAGTTTCTCGGTGAGCTGCCGAAGTTGCGGCTCATCCAGTTGCTGAGTGCGGGAGCCGAGCAGTGGATAGGGAAGCTCCCGGATGGTGTGCTGCTTTCGACCTGCAGGGGCGCGCACGGCGGGGCGACGGCGGAGTGGGCGGTGGCCGTGCTTCTTTCGCTCTACCGCGATCTGGGCTCGTTCGCCGGGGCGCAGCGTGAGCGGCGCTGGTCGCCGCACACGACGGACGGTCTGCAGGGCAAGCGGATCCTCGTGGTCGGGGCCGGTGACGTCGGCAATCAGTTGCGGCGCAAGCTCGAACCGTTCGACGCTCACGTCGGCATGGTGGGTTTCACGGCGAGGGAAGGGGTGCACGCCGTCGGAGAGTTGCCGGACCTGCTTCCCGACGCCGACGCGGTGGTGTTGTTCGTTCCGCTGACGTCGCGGACGAAAGGCATGGTGGATGCCGCGTTCCTCGCCGCGATGCCGGAGGGTGCGGTACTGGTCAACGCGTCTCGCGGGGCGGTGGTCGACACCGGCGCGCTGCTCGCCGAACTGTCGGCGGGAAGGCTCATGGCCGCGCTCGACGTCACCGATCCGGAGCCGCTGCCCGAGGATCACCCGTTGTGGGGCGCGCCCAACGTGTTGATCACGCCGCATGTCGCGGGCTCCGTCGAGGGAGCGAGGCGGCGTTCCTACGCTGTCGCGGTCACGGAGATTTCCCGCTGGGTCCAAGGCGAACTGCCGCACAATCTGGTCCACGGCGAGTACTGACCACTCCACGGTCGTTCGCCGCCTGTTCGTCACCGATTGTCGAATGGCCTTGTGCGGTACGCCGATGTTTCACCCACGCGGGCGAGAAATGCTTTATTGTGCCGCCGCATGAGTACTCACGACGACGGGTTCGATCAGCCGACGACGAAGCTCAGCGCCGGCCAGTTCGACGGCAGCGGGTTCTCTTCCGGTACCGGATACGCACCGGCGCCGCTGGAGCCGCCTGCCGACTTCGACGGCGGTGACGGTGAGGAGAACCGCTGGCACGGCGGTCTCGACTTCGGTTTGCTGGTTCTGCGTGTGGTGCTCGGGGGCACTATGGCCGCACACGGGCTGCAGAAACTGTTCGGGTTGTTCGACGGACCGGGCATCGGCGGATTCGCCTCCGCCTTGACCGGGATGGGCTACACGAGCCAGACGACACTGCTGTCCTGGATCACCGGGATCGCCGAGCTGGGCGGTGGTGTACTGCTCGTACTCGGGCTGTTCACCCCGCTCGGGGCAGCGGCGATCCTGGGTGTCGCCGTGAACATCATCTACGCGAAGTTCGCGGCCGGTGGACGGTTCTTCACCGGCGAGGGCGCGGGCTTCGAGTACGAGTTGTTCATCGGGTTGACCGCGTTCGCGTTGCTGTTCACCGGATCCGGCAGGGCCGCGATCGACAAGAACACGCCGTGGCGCAGGAAGCCGCTGCCGTACGCGTTGCTCGGGCTGTTGCTGGCCGGCGCGGCGTCGGCGGTGGTCATCATCCTGTTCCGCTGAGCAGGTGCCACAACGAAGCGAGGGAGCTTTGCTACCGGATGGCGGTAGCAAAGCTCCCTCGCTTCTGTGTGCCCGTGGGTTACTTGTCCGGGTCGCGGACGGCGCCGGTGTCGGCGGAGGTCGCCATCCTGGCGTAGGCCCGCAGCGCGGAGGTGATGGGCCGTTCGCGTTCGGCCGGTTGCCACGGCCGTTCGCTCGCCTCCATCTTGGCGCGCCGTTCGGCGAGCACGGCGTCGTCGACGAGCAGCTCCAGCTTCCGCTCGTGCACGTCGATCCTGACCGGGTCACCGTTCTGCACGAGACCGATCACGCCGCCCGCCGCGGCCTCGGGGGAGATGTGGCCGACCGAGATGCCCGATGAACCGCCGGAGAAGCGGCCGTCGGTGATCAGCGCGCACACCTTGCCCAGACCGGCACCTTTCAAAAACGCGGTGGGGTGCAGCATTTCCTGCATACCGGGCCCGCCCGCGGGGCCCTCGTAGCGAACGACGAGCACCTCACCCGGCTGCACCTGCTTGCCGAGGATCGCCGAGACGGCTTCCTCCTGGCTCTCCACAACGCGTGCGGGGCCCTCGAAGTGCCACAGTTCCTCGTCGATGCCCGCAGCCTTGATGACGGCCCCGTTCTCGGCGAGGTTGCCGCGCAGCACGGCAAGTCCGCCGTCGGCGGTGTAGGCGTGCGGGACATCGCGGATGCAGCCGCCCTCGGCGTCGGTGTCCAGAGAGGACCACCTGTTGGAGGTGGAGAACGCCTCGGTGGTCCGCACGCCGCCCGGAGCCGCGTGGAACAGCTCCACCGCCTCCTCGGAAGGCGCCTCGGCCCGGATGTCCCAAGTGGACAGCCATTCCGCGAGGCTGGGGGAGTGCACGGAGTGCACCTCGGTGTTGAGTAGTCCTCCGCGGTAGAGCTCACCGAGGATCGCGGGGATGCCGCCGGCCCTGTGCACGTCCTCCATGTGGTAGTCCGAGTTCGGGGCGACCTTCGAAAGACACGGCACCTTGCGGCCGATCGCGTCGATGTCGGCGATGGTGAAGTCGATCTCGCCTTCCCGCGCGGCGGCGAGGACGTGCAGCACGGTGTTGGTCGAGCCACCCATTGCCATGTCGAGCGCCATCGCGTTCTCGAAAGCGGCGCGGTTCGCGATCGTGCGGGGGAGCGCGGTCTCGTCGTCGTTGCCGTACCAGCGCTTGGCCAGTTCGACGACCGTGGTTCCCGCGTTGCTGAACAGGTCTTTCCTCGCCGCGTGCGTCGCGAGGGTCGACCCGTTGCCGGGAAGCGAAAGGCCGAGCGCCTCGGTGAGGCAGTTCATGGAGTTCGCGGTGAACATGCCGGAACACGAGCCGCACGTCGGGCACGCCGAACGTTCCACGATGGACAGTCCGTCCTCGTCGACGGCGGGGCTCGCCGAAGCCGAGATCGCGGTGATCAGGTCCGTCGGTGCCTGCGCGACGCCGTCCACGACGACGGCCTTGCCCGCCTCCATGGGCCCGCCCGACACGAACACGGTCGGGATGTTGAGCCGCATCGCGGCGTTGAGCATCCCCGGCGTGATCTTGTCGCAGTTCGAGATGCACACGAGCGCGTCGGCCTGGTGCGCGTTGACCATGTATTCCACGGCGTCGGCGATGATCTCGCGCGAGGGCAGCGAGTAGAGCATTCCGCTGTGGCCCATGGCGATGCCGTCGTCGACGGCGATGGTGTGGAACTCGCGAGCGACGCCGCCCGCCTCGCGTACCGCGTCGGCCACGATGTCGCCGAGGTCCTTGAGGTGGACGTGCCCGGGAACGAACTGGGTGTAGGAGTTGGCGATCGCGACGATCGGCTTGCCGAAATCACTGTCGGTCATACCGGTCGCGCGCCACAGGGAGCGGGCGCCCGCGGCGTTGCGGCCGTGGGTCGTGGTACGGGAACGCAGGTGAGGCATGGCAGTCAGGTTACGCCCGGGTGTTCACCCGTTCCCGCGCGGCGTCGGTGCGCATCAGCGGGATTCGCCGGACTCCTCGCCATCCGGCCGGGCGGGCCCGGTGGACTGGGAATCGGCCTCGGGCCCGGAAGGCGGCGTACCGGCCTCGTCGGTTTCCGGTTCGGCGAGCACGCCGGAGGGATCGGACACGAGCCCGTCACTGACCAGCGAGAGCACCGGGAGGTGCCGCGTCCGCACGGTCGGCAACCTGACCCTGCTGCCGTCGGTGAGTACGGCCTCGACCCTGGACTTGCGGGTGATGGCAAGTGCCTTGAGCGAGGTCCACGGCAGTTCGCGGGTGCCGAACACGGTGCGGACGGTGAGTCCCGCCGACGTCGCGGTCGTGCGGATGCGGACGATCCAGACGGTCAGCGCGATGGGAAACAGGTACAGCGCCTGCAAACCCGGCGCCGCGAAAGCGGCGGGCGTGATGCAGAACAACAGGATCACAATGGTGAGCAGCGAGGTGGCCGGAATCCGGAAAATGGCCTTCTTGCCCTCGTTCACGCCGCCGCCTTTCCGCTCCTGTCCCGCCGGTGCGTCAGCGCGCGCGGGGCTGGGAGAGGTTTCCTGGGCTACCGTCTTCTGCTCGGCCACCCCTTGATGGTGCACCGTTGTCCCTGGCCGCCGACATCGGGGGGCTTCCGACAATCGGAGTGTCCAGTATTCGGAATCACCATCTCGCAGAGTTGACACTCCCGATACGCAGCGATTACCGTCAGCGGCGTGAACTCGCAGATTGCTCTCGTACTTCCCAAGCGCGTCGACGCTTAGGGATACAGTCTCTGCATCGACGCGCGACCCTCGTGCGACCCTCGTGGTCGGCGGGGGTTTTTTAGTGCGCGGAGTGAGTAGCCCGGCACAACAGCAAAAAGTCCACCACGTCAGCACAGGCCAGAACACCGAGACCCACGAGGCAAACCGATGACAAGCGCCACCTCGCGATCGGAAACGAACGCTGGGCCGACACCACCGGCGTCGCCCAGCCAACCAGGAGCAAGGCCGAAACCGGCACCGCCAGCTGGCACGCCGGTACGGCTCACCGGCGCGCAGTCGCTGGTGCGCTCGCTCGAAGCGGTCGGCGTCGAAGTGGTATTCGGCATTCCGGGCGGCACGATTCTGCCGGCGTACGACCCGCTGCTCGACTCGACGAAGGTCAGGCACGTTCTCGTTCGCCACGAGCAGGGCGCGGGGCACGCGGCGACGGGGTACGCGCAGGCGACCGGCAAGGTCGGCGTGTGCATGGCCACGTCGGGTCCCGGTGCGACCAACCTGGTCACGCCGCTCGCCGACGCCAACATGGACTCCGTCCCCGTCGTCGCCATCACGGGGCAGCAGACCAGGGGCCTCATCGGCACCGACGCGTTCCAGGAAGCCGACATCTGCGGCATCACGATGCCGATCACCAAGCACAACTTCCTCGTGACCGATCCCTCGGACATCCCGAGGGTCATCGCCGAGGCCTTCCACCTCGCGAGCACGGGCCGTCCCGGCCCTGTGCTGGTCGACATCCCCAAGGACGTCCTGCAGGAGGCGACGGCGTTCAACTGGCCGCCGGAGATGCACCTTCCCGGCTACCGGCCCACTCTGCGCCCGCACGGCAAGCAGGTGCGGGAGGCGGCGCGGTTGATCGCGTCGTCGCGGAGGCCGGTGCTGTATGTGGGTGGCGGGGTGCTCAAGGCGCGGGCTTCCGAGCAGTTGCGGGAGCTGGCGGAGCTGACCGGTATTCCGGTGGTGACGACGTTGATGGCGCGGGGGGCTTTCCCTGATTCGCATCCGCAGCATCTCGGGATGCCGGGGATGCATGGTTCGGTGGCGGCCGTTGCGGCGATGCAGCGGGCGGATCTGCTGCTCGCGCTGGGGGCCAGGTTCGACGACCGGGTGACCGGCAGGCTGGATTCGTTCGCGCCGGACGCGACGGTGGTGCATGCCGACATCGATCCGGCGGAGATCTCGAAGAACCGCAAGGCCGATGTGCCGATCGTGGGTGACTGCGCGGAGATCATCACGGAGCTGATCGACGCGGTGCGGGCGGAGAACGAGGCGTCGGGGCCCGCCGAGCTGGACGCGTGGTGGACGCAGGTCGGGGCGTGGCGGGACACGTTCCCCGCCGGGTACGAGTGGCCGGCGGACGGGACGTTGTCGCCGCAGTACGTGATCGAGCGGATCGGTGCGCTCGCCGGTCCCGAGGCGATCTACACGGCCGGTGTGGGGCAGCACCAGATGTGGGCGGCCCAGTTCGTGAAGTACGAGAACCCGCGTACGTGGATCAATTCGGGTGGGCTCGGCACGATGGGGTTCGCGGTGCCCGCGGCGATGGGCGCGCAGTTCGGGCAGCCGGGCAAGCAGGTGTGGGCCATCGACGGGGACGGGTGTTTCCAGATGACCAACCAGGAACTGGCCACGTGTGCCATCGAGGGCGCGCCGATCAAGGTCGCCGTGATCAACAACGGCAACCTCGGCATGGTCAGGCAGTGGCAGAACCTCTTCTACTCCGAGCGTTACTCCAACACCGACCTCGGGACGCACAAGCACCGCATCCCCGACTTCACGCTGCTGGCGGAGTCGCTGGGCTGCGCGGGTCTGCGGTGTGAGACCAAGGACGAGGTCGACGAGGTCATCCGCAGGGCGATGGACATCAACGACCGCCCCGTCGTCATCGATTTCGTCGTCGGCAAGGATGCTCAGGTGTGGCCGATGATCGGCCCAGGTACAGGCAACGACGAGATCATGGCCGCGCGCGGCATCCGGCCACTGTTCGACGATGACGAGGTGTCCCGATGACCAACCACACGCTGAGCGTTCTGGTCGAGAACGTTCCCGGCGTGCTCGCACGCGTGTCGGGTTTGTTCTCCCGCAGGGGCTTCAACATCGAGTCTCTTGCCGTTGGACCCACGGAGAACCCGGAGGTGTCCAGGATGACGATCGTGGTCGCCGTCGACGAGCAACCGCTCGAACAGGTGACCAAGCAGCTCAACAAGCTCGTCAACGTGATCAAGATCGTGGAGCTCGACCAGACCAGTGCTGTGCAGCGCGAACTGCTGCTCGTGAAGGTCAGGGCCGACTCCACGGTGCGTAGTCAGGTGCTGGAGACCGTGCAACTCTTCCGCGCCAAGGTCGTCGACGTGTCCCCGGAGGCGCTCACCGTCGAGGCGACGGGCACGAGCGACAAGATCGGCGCCTTGTTGCGCATGCTGGAACCGTACGGCGTGCGTGAGCTTGTGCAGTCGGGCATGGTCGCCGTCGGAAGGGGAGCACGGTCGATCACGGCGACCTCTCCCCGCTAACGAGGCGCTTCGCGCCGATGAGCAACTTTTTCAGATAATCCGAAAGGAAGTAGTACCCCTCATGTCAGTCGAAATCTTCTACGACGACGACGCCGATCTGAGCATCATCCAGGGCCGCAAGGTTGCCGTGATCGGCTACGGCAGTCAGGGGCACGCTCACGCGCTGAGCCTGCGTGACTCCGGTGTCGATGTGCGCATCGGCCTGCCCGAGGGGTCGAAGTCGCGGGCGAAGGCCGAGGACGAGGGACTGCGCGTGCTCTCCCCCGCCGAGGCTTCGAAGGAAGCCGACCTGATCATGGTGCTCGCGCCGGACACGAAGCAGCGCGCCATCTACACCGAGGACATCGAGCCCAACCTCAACGCGGGTGACGCACTGTTCTTCGGCCACGGCTTCAACATCCGATACGACCTGATCAAGCCGCCGGCCAATGTGGACGTCGCGATGGTCGCCCCCAAGGGCCCCGGCCACCTGGTGCGCAGGCAGTTCGTCGACGGAAAGGGCGTGCCCTGCCTCATCGCCGTCGAGCAGGACCCCAGCGGCAACGCGCAGGCGCTCGCACTCGCCTACGCCGCGGCCATCGGCGGCGCCAGGGCCGGCGTGATCAAGACCACCTTCAAGGAGGAGACGGAAACCGACCTATTCGGTGAACAGTCCGTCCTCTGCGGCGGCGCTTCCGCGCTCGTTCAAACCGGCTTCGAGGTACTCACCGAGGCCGGATACGCACCGGAGATCGCCTACTTCGAGGTGCTGCACGAGCTCAAGCTCATCGTGGACCTCATGTACGAGGGCGGTATCGCCCGGATGAGGTATTCCATCTCCGACACCGCGGAGTACGGAGACCTCACCCGCGGCCCCAGGGTCGTCACCCCTGAGGTGAAGGAAAGCATGAAGGCGATCCTCGCCGAGATCCAGGACGGCACCTTCGCCAGGGAATGGGTCGCCGAGGACGAAGCGGGCCGCCCGAACTTCCGTAAGCTGCAGGAAGCCGGCGAACAACACCCGATCGAGGAGACCGGCCGCAAGCTCCGCGGACTCATGTCCTGGGTGGACCGTCCGATCACCGAAACCGCCTGACGCGAAGCATTTTCATGGCCCCCGGGGCCGTTTTTCCCGCCTCCCGGCGGGGAAGGCGGCTTTGGGGGCCTTTTCGGTTGTGGCATACGGTGGCGGTCCATGAGGGAGCTTTCTTCCGTCGTCGAGAACGAGCTCGATGACGACACCATCGCGGCGGACGTCGCTGATATCGCTGACGTCGCCGAACTCGCCGCGCTCGACGCCAGCCTGACTCCGGCCCCCGCCACCACTGCTGATAACGCTGACAACACGGGCAACGCTGATAACACCGATAGCACTGACGCTATTGGTGCTGTCGACGACAAGGTCGACGTCAGAGACGAACTGGATCTCGGTGAAGCCGAGTGGTACGGCGTCACTTCCTTGGAAGACAGGGCGGTCGAACTGTCGTTCGTTCCGCACACCGACGGTGTCACCTACGTTGCCATGCGTCAGGCAAGAAGCCCGGAAGGTCCCGTCCTGGTTTTCACTCCGTCCGAATGGGACGCATTCATCGCGGGGGCGAGAGACGGCCAGTTCGACGAGGAGAACGCCGGATAGTCACGGCCTTCCCCGCGCTGTCACGGAATCGACGGGTCCGCCACCGTCCGCGTAGCCTCCACGACCGTCCGTGAATCCCTTGCGAGCAGCGGTGAATCTCGCGAGTTTCCGCGTAGGTGCCGTGAAAATTCCGCCCGCCGCGCCCGGGTGACCGCGGCTTGACAAGCCCCGCCCGCCCCGTGCGTGTTGGCCATCGCGTGAGGACTCCGCGACGCCGGCCCGGTGCCTCCATCGATCCGCACCGGTCTCCCACATCGTGGGAGGCTTCGGAAGAACGCGCCCTCCGGCGCGAACGCGGATCTCGGCGTCCTGAGCGCGGATCTCGGCGTCCTGAGCGGGGGACTCGCGTGCCTGCATTGCGGTGACGTTGCCGCCCGGCGTTAGACTGCGAGGCGCCCAGACGCACCGCGGAGCGATACCGAACCATGCAGAGCATCGCGGAGCGATACCGGGCACCTGCAGGGCACAGCGTCGTGACCCGTCGAGCGCGTCTGCGAAACCGATCCCAACGCTTACGAAAGGCGCATCGTGACCATTGCCAGCCAGCCCGTCGTGCTCATCGCCGAGAAGCTCGCACCTTCCGCGGTGAGTGTGTTCGGGGACGAGGTCGAGGTCCGGCATGTGGACGGCACCGACCGTCCCGCTTTGCTGGACGCGGTCAAGAACGCGGACGCGCTGCTCGTTCGATCCGCGACCAAGGTCGACGCCGAGGTGCTCGGAGCGAGCGGCAGGCTCAAGGTCGTCGCGAGGGCGGGTGTCGGTCTCGACAACGTCGAGGTTCCCGCGGCAACGGAGCGGGGTGTACTCGTCGTCAACGCGCCGACGTCCAACATCGTGTCCGCGGCCGAGCACGCCGTCGCGTTGCTGCTGTCCGTCGCGAGGCGGGTGCCCGCCGCCGACCAGAGCCTGCGTGCCGGTGAGTGGAAGCGCAGCGCCTACACCGGTGTCGAACTGAACGGCAAAACCGTCGGACTCGTCGGCTTCGGCAAGATCGGCCAGCTCGTCGCGCAGCGGCTCGCCGCCTTCGAGACCAAGATCATCGCCTACGACCCCTACACCTCGCCCGCGCGTGCGGCGCAGCTCGGTGTCGAGCTGGTCTCGCTCGACGAGTTGCTTGAGCGTGCCGACGCGATCTCCATCCACCTTCCGAAGACGCCGGAGACCAAGGGGCTCATCGACGCGGCGGCGCTGGCCAAGACCAAGAAGGGCGTCATCATCGTCAACGCGGCCAGGGGTGGCCTCGTCGACGAGGACGCGCTGGCCGACGCGGTGCGCGGGGGTCAGGTCGGCGGTGCGGGCGTTGACGTGTTCGCGAGCGAGCCGACGACGGAGAGCCCGCTGTTCAACCTGCCGAACGTGGTCGTGACCCCGCACCTGGGTGCCTCGACGGCCGAGGCGCAGGACAGGGCGGGCACCGATGTCGCGAAGTCGGTGCTGCTCGCCCTGCGGGGCGACTTCGTGCCGGACGCGGTCAACGTCGCGAGCGGCGGCACCGTCGGCGACGAGGTACGCCCCTACCTTCCGCTCGCTCACAAGCTGGGCACCGTCCTGTCGGCGTTCAGCACACAGGCGCCGTCGTCGGTCGCCGTCGTGGCCAGCGGTGAGCTTTCCGGCGAGGACGTGAGCGTGCTGCAGCTCGCGGCCCTTCGCGGGGTGTTCTCCAGCGTCGTCGAGAGCCAGGTCACCTTCGTCAACGCGCCGAGGCTCGCCGAGGAGCTGGGGGTGCAGGTCCAGGTGACGACCGAGCCGGAGAGCCCCAACTACCGCAGCCAGCTCACGGTGCGCGCGGTGTACGCGGACGGAACGGTCAACTCCGTGTCGGGCGCCGTGTCCGGCAAGGAGGAGATCCAGAAGCTGATCGAGGTCAACGGCAGGCACTTCGACATCAGGGCCGAGGGCAACATGCTGCTGCTCGAATACCCGGACCGCCCGGGCATCATGGGCAGGGTCGGTACGTTGCTCGGCGAGGCCGGCATCAACATCGAGGCCGCCCAGATCAGCCAGACCACCGACCGTTCCGACGCGGTGATGCTGCTGCGCGTCGACAGGGCTGTCGACAACCAGCTCCTTGAGCCGATCGGCGCAACCGTTGGGGCACGGAAGATCCGCGCCATCACATTCGCGTAACGAGACTCCCTTCGGCTGCACTCGCTGCGGTTAGGTGATCACCGACCGAGGTTCTTCCTTGACGCCGCAGCGAGGGCATGTCGATGAATCGATGGGTGGCGCGGTCGGTTGCCGCGGCAATGACCGTTGTACTGGCCGGATCCGTCACCGGGGTCGCATCCGCTCAGGATGAGCCACCCGCTCAGGGGATCGAACCCGCTTCGGTCGATCCCTCCGCGCTGGCGGGAAAGCTGTCCCCTCGGCTGGCCGCGGCCGAGGGCACGGTGACGGCGTTCGTCCAACTCGACCGCACCCCCGCCGTCGACGCGTTCAACGAGGTCCGGCCTCGGGGACTGCAGGCGGCGCGGGAGGCGGCCGTCGAGGCGAGACAGGTCGTCGAGGACACTGTGGACAGTGTCGTCGGGGTGCTGCGCACGCTCGACTCGAACACGACGGAGCTTGCGCGCACGACCAACGCCGTCGCGGGCGCGATCGTGACGGCGGACGCGGCCGACCTCGCCGGTATCGCGAAGCGCGACGACGTGCTGTCCGTCCGCCCCGTCGTCCCGAAGACGAGGACGAACGCCAGCGCGGTCCAGCTCACGAACACTCTCTCCGCGTGGCAGCAGACCGGGCGCTTCGGCGACGGCGTGCGTATCGGCATCATCGACGACGGCATCGACTACACGCACGCCGACTTCGGAGGCCCCGGCACCAAGGAGGCCTACGAGTCCATCGACCCGGCCGTCGTCGAGGCGTCCTACTTCCCGACGGCCAAGGTGGTCGGCGGAACGGACCTCGTCGGTGACGACTACGACGGTTCGGGCAGCCCCGCGCCGGACCCCAACCCGCTCGCGTGCGGCAATCACGGAACACACGTCGCGGGCACGGCGGGCGGTTTCGGTGTCAACGCCGACGGCAGTACGTTCACCGGCGACTATGCCTCGCTGACACCGGAGCGGGTCGACGAGATGCGCATCGGTCCCGGTACGGCACCGAAGGCGCAGTTGTACGCCATCAAGGTCTTCGGCTGCACCGGCTCCACCAGCGTCACGGCGCAGGCGATGGACTGGGCGCTCGACCCGGACGGCGACGGCGACTTCTCCGACCGGCTCGACCTCGTCAACCTTTCGCTCGGCAGCGACTACGGCGCACCCGACGATCCCGATTCGCTGTTCGTGCGCAAGCTCGCCGCCAACAACGTCCTTCCCGTGTTCTCCGGCGGCAACGGCGGCGACCTCTACGACATCGGCGGCTCGCCGGGCAACACCCCCGAGGCGCTGACCGTGGCCAGCACGAGGGACGCCTCGATCCTGCGCGACGCTGTCGACGTCACCGCGCCTCCCGGTACGACGGGTCGCTACGGCGGCCAGTACAGCCAGGACTACGCGAACTACGACGAACTCGACCTCACCAGGGCCGTCACCGGGCTTTCCGAGGGCAACGCCGACGGCTGCGAGCCGTACTCGGCCGAGGACGCCGCGGCGGTCGCGGACAAGTTCGTGTGGCTGGAGTGGGACGACCACGACGCCACCCGCGCGTGCGGCTCGTTCGCGAGGGCGCAGAACGCGCAGGACGCGGGGGCGGCCGGCGCGCTGTTCTCGTCCACTGTGGAGCATTTCGCGGCGGGGCTCGCCGGAAACGAGGGTATTCCGGTGTTCCAGTTCACCGGTTCGGCGACCGAGGCGGTGCGTCCCTCGCTGGAGGCCGGAACGCTTGAGGTGCGGATGTCCGGCGCAGCGAGGGCGAGCCTGCACACCGAGGACAAATCCATAGTGGACACTCCGAGTGTCTTCACGTCGCGGGGCGTGCGAGGGCCCTCGGTCAAGCCGGATGTCGCCGCTCCCGGTGACACCATCGCATCGGCTTTCGCCGGTAGCGGCAACGACCGCACGGTGCTGTCGGGAACGTCGATGGCGGCGCCGCACACCTCGGGCGTTGCCGCGCTGATCCGGCAGGCACATCCCGACTGGACGGTCGAGGAGGTCAAGGCCGCCGTCGTCAACACGGCGGGCCACGACGTCGGTGACGGGAGCGACGGCGGCGGAACCTATGCGCCGCAACGGGTCGGTGCCGGAAGGCTCGACGCCAAGGCCGCGCTCGGCAACAGCGTGCTCGCCTACGTGAAGGACGACCCCGGCTCGGTGAGCGTGACGTTCGGGACGATCGAGGCGGCCGAGCGCACCTCGGTCACGAAGACCGTCAAGGTGGTCAACAAGGGCACGAACGTCGTGGATCTCGGCGTCGGGTACGAGGGTGTGACCCAGCAACCCGGTGTGCGGTACGAGGTTTCGAAGAACTCGGTGCGGCTGAGCCCCCGCGGCGTGGCGACCGTCGACGTCACCGTGCACGTGGATCCCTCGGCGCTGCGCAAGACCATCGACCCGACGATGGAAACCGAGCAGGCCGGCCTGGCGAGGCAGTTCCTCGCCGACGCGTCGGGCAGGGTCGTGTTCAGCCCGCGCTCCGGTACCGCGGTGCCGCTGCGGGTCCCCGTCTACGCGGCGGCGAAGCCGGTCGCCGACATCTCGGTTCCGAAGCAGGTGAACTTCCCCCGCAAGGCGGCGCAGAGCGTGCTCAACCTCGGGGGAAGGGGCGTGGATCAGGGCGAGGGCAGCGAGGCCTACCAGTCGCTGATCAGCCTGTTCCAGCTGCAGGCGACCTCGCCGAGGCTGCCGGATTGCACCGATGACGGTAACGAGGAGTGCGCCGTCAACGGCACGGCAAGGGGTGGCGACCTCCGGTACGTCGGGGCGACCTCGACGGCACCGCTCGCCGCCCAGCAGGGCAATCCTGATGACGCGCTGCTCGCCTTCGGGCTCGCCACCTGGGACGACTGGGCCAATATCGGCAGCAACACGGTGCCCTACGTCGACATCGACACCACCGGCGACGGACGGCCGGACTTCGAGCTGTACGTGACCAAGGCCGTGTCGAGTGACGTGCTGCTGGTCAACACCGTTTCCCTCAACGAGCCGGGATTCCCCTCCGTGGACATCCAGGCGGTGAACGGGCAGCTCGGCGACGTCGACACGAATGTCTTCGACACCAACGTCATCACGTTGCCGGTGAGGCTGTCCGCGCTGGGCATCGATCCCGCCGCGGACTCACACAAGATCGCCTACACGGTCGGTGTCGCCGGGTACTACGGCTCGCCCGCCACGGGCGACACCGACAGCATCCCGGCCCCGCTGACATTCGATCCGCTGGCACCGGCATACACCGTGAGAGGAGGCGGAGACCCCGCGCTGTCCTACTTCGCGCGGCCGGGAACCGCGCTCGTCGTCGACCGCAATCCCGCGGCCGATCCGGGAGAGCAGGTCCTCGGACTGCTGGCGCTCAACCACCACAACGCGTCGGGAGACCGGTCCTCGGTCGTCCGGCTCCATGTCGCGGGCCAGAAGCCGACGCCGAACCTTTGATGATCATTTACGTAGCGCAATGCCACCATCGGGTGGCTCCCTGTGGAGGGCGCTGCGGCGTAAGGGTGGTAGGGCTTCGAACAATTGTCGACTGCCGGTAACCTGCCGTCGCTGGAGTTCGATCGCGAATGGGGCATCCGGGACCCCGGTGACCCGACTGACGGAGGTGTGTGGATGCGGCTCGCTGTGATCCCAGGTGACGGGATCGGGCCCGAGGTGGTCACCGAGGCATTGAAGGTACTGACCGAGGTCGTGCCCGGCGCCGAGACCACCAACTACGACCTCGGTGCCACCCGCTGGCACTCCACGGGTGAACTGCTTCCCGAGTCGGTGCTCGGCGAGCTTCGTCAGCACGACGCGATCCTGCTCGGCGCCGTCGGCGACCCGAGCGTGCCGAGCGGCATCCTCGAAAGGGGATTGCTGCTGCGCCTGCGTTTCGAACTCGACCACCACGTCAACCTGAGGCCCGCCCGGCTCTACCCCGGCGTGAGGGGCCCGCTCGCCGACCCCGGCGAGATCGACATGGTCGTGGTCAGGGAAGGCACCGAAGGTCCTTACGCGGGCAACGGCGGCCTGCTGCGCAAGGACACCGAGCACGAGATCGCGACCGAGGTCAGCGTCAACACCGCTTTCGGGATCAGGCGGGTCGTCGCCGACGCCTTCCAGCGCGCCGAGGAGCGGCCCCGCAGGCACCTCACCCTCGTGCACAAGACCAACGTCCTCGAGCACGCGGGCTCGTTGTGGTCGCGCATCGTCGAGGAGGAGTCGCTGGAGCACCCCGACGTGACCGTGGCCTACTCGCACGTCGACGCCGCGACCATCCACCTCGTGACCGACCCGAGCCGCTTCGACGTCATCGTGACGGACAACCTCTTCGGCGACATCATCACCGACCTCGCCGCGGCTGTCACCGGTGGCATCGGTCTCGCGGCGAGCGGCAACCTCGACATCACCAAGCGCAATCCGAGCATGTTCGAGCCGGTGCACGGTAGTGCGCCGGACATCGCGGGCCAGAGCCTCGCCGACCCGACCGCCGCCGCGCTCTCGGTGTCGCTGCTGCTCGATCACCTCGGTGAAAAGGAAGCGGCCAGGCGGATCGAGGCTGCGGTCGCCTTCGACCTGGCCACCCGCGATCAGGCGTCGCCGGGCAGCACGCAGGCGATCGGCGACCGCCTCGCCGCGCTGGTCTCCTCGAACACCCGGCAGGCAAGCTGACCCTCTCCGTGACGAAGGGCCTCTCGCGAACGCGAGAGGCCCTTCGTCGTTTCGCGGTGGATTCGTTCCGGGGCAGGCACGTCGGTTTCCGGGCGGTACTCGGCGGTGTGTGTTCTCGTTGGACGGACCGCACCCGGGGCGAGCCGGTGCGCGCCGCACGTAGAATCGGCACGTGCGTCTTGGTCGAATTGCTCACCCTGAGGGCGTCGCGTTCGTCTCCGTCGAAGGAGATGGCGCCGACGCGGTAGTGCTGGAGATCGCCGACCACCCGTTCGGCAACCCGACTTTCACGGGAAGGCGGTGGCCGCTGGCCGACGTGAGGGTGCTC
This sequence comes from Saccharomonospora sp. NPDC006951, assembly GCA_040635515.1. GTDB lineage: Bacteria > Actinomycetota > Actinomycetes > Mycobacteriales > Pseudonocardiaceae > Prauserella_A. The sequence goes on from JBEYHY010000003.1 coordinate 354,301, forward strand.
GCGCCGATCCTGCCTTCGAAGGTCATCGCGGTGGGCCGTAACTACGCCGCCCACGCGCAGGAGTTCGGCAACGAGGTTCCGAAGGAACCGATGATCTTCCTCAAGCCGTCGACGAGCGTGATCGGCCCGAACGTTGCCATCAAGCGTCCGCGAGCGTCCTCCCAGGTGGACTTCGAGGGCGAGCTCGCCGTCGTGATCGGTCAGCCGGTCCGCAACGTCTCCGCATCGAGGGCCGGCGCGGCGATTCTCGGGTACACCGTCGGCAACGACGTCAGTGCCCGTGACCTCCAGCGTTCCGACGGCCAGTGGGGAAGGGCCAAGGGGTTCGACACGTTCTGCCCGCTCGGCCCGTGGATCGAGACGTCGCTCGACGCGAGCGACCTTGCCCTGCGATCCGAGGTGGACGGCGAGGTCAAACAGGACGCCCGCACGTCCGCCCTCGTCCACAAAATCCCCGAACTGATCGAGTTCGTCTCCGGTGTCATGACCCTGCTGCCCGGTGACGTCATCCTGACCGGAACGCCGGAGGGCGTCGGCCCCATCGAGAACGGGCAGCAGGTGTCGATCACCATCGAGGGCATCGGCACTCTCACGAATCCCGTTCAGGACGCCTAGCGAAAGCGGGGGCGTGTTCGGGGCGGAGCCCGATGCCGATCAGGTAGGCCGGGATGAACGACGCCTTCGGGAATCGGCGCATCAGCTTGATCACCGGTTTCGGCGGCCCGGTCCGCCTGCCTTCGACGATGGGCTCGGCCACCGCCTTGTGCAGCACTCGCTGCAGCGTCTGAACCGCGATGGTCGGCAGCAGCCTGCGCCTGCGCACCTTCGCGAGGTGTGAGCTGGTCACCGCGCCCTTACGCAGCGGCGCGGCCAGCACGGTCGCCGCCGCGACGGCGTCCTGGACGGCGAGGTTGATCCCGACTCCGCCGATCGGCGACATGGCGTGTGCGGCGTCCCCGATGCACAGCAGGCCCTCGGTGTGCCAGCGGTTCAGCCGGTTGAGCCTGACGTCGAGGTGTTTCACGTCGTCCATCGAACCGAGCCGGTCGACCCTGTCGGCCAGCTCGGGCCGCACGGCCGCCACCTCCTTGCGGAAGTGTTCGATCCCTCGTGCGCGCAGGCTCGCGTCGATTCCCTTCTTGGCGATGTAGGCGATCTGGTAGTAGCCCGAGCGCGGGATCACGATCGCGAACCTGCCGTCCCTGGCGCTGGGTGTGAGTGAGGCGCTTTCCTCGCCCTCGTGTTGCGGCAGCTTGAACCACCACGCGTCGATCGGCACCGGAAGTTCCTTGGGCCGCAGCCCGGCCTGCTGCCTCGCGATCGACCACCGTCCGTCGCAGGCCACCGTGAGGTCGGCGCGCAGTTCACCGGTGCCGCCCTGACGCTCGCGGTAGCGCACTCCTTCAACGACGCCGCCGACGCCGCCGACGCCGCCATTGACGATGAGCCCGGTCACCTCGGTGTTCCTGCGCAGCGTGAACGTGGGCTCCTTCTCGGCGGCTTCGGTGAGCAGGTTCAGCAGGTCCCACTGCGGGGTGATGGCGATGTAGGGGTGGCGCACGTTGAGCCTGCGCAGGTCCCCGATCGCCACGAGCCCTTCGTCGCCGTCGGGAAAGGCGATCTCCTCCAGTTTGCTCTGCGGAAGCGCGGCGAACCGGTCGCCGAGACCGAGTTCGTCGAGCAATTGCAGGGTCGAGGGGTGCACGGTGTCGCCGCGGAAGTCGCGGAGGAAGTCGTCGTGTTTCTCCAGGACCGTCACCTCGACACCCGCACGGGCGAGTAGCAGTCCCAGCACCATGCCCGCGGGGCCGGCGCCGATGATCGCGCAGGTCGTGGCCTCCTTGCCGGTGTTCACCGGGTGTTCCGACATGATCCGCACCTCTATTCATCACTTGTTGAATAAATTCACCATGCACTGAAAACCCGCGCCCGTCAAGGGCGATAGGCTGGATGGGCTATGACTGAGAACAAGGCCGTCCGCGCTCGCTTCTGTCCATCGCCGACCGGAACCCCGCACGTCGGGTTGATCCGCACGGCGTTGTTCAACTGGGCCTTCGCCCGCCATAACGGTGGCTCGCTCGTGTTCCGCATCGAGGACACCGACGCGGCGCGCGATTCGGCCGAGTCCTACGAGGCGCTGCTCGAAGCGCTGCGCTGGCTGGGACTCGACTGGGACGAAGGCCCCGAGGTCGGTGGCGAACACGGCCCCTACCGGCAGAGCGAACGCGGCGAGATCTACGCCGACGTCGCGAAGAAGCTGCTCGAAGCGGGGGAGTTGTACGAGGCGTTCTCGACCGGCGAAGAGGTCGAGCAGCGGCGCGTGGCCGCGGGCCAGGACCCCAAGCTCGGCTACGACAACTTCGACCGGAACCTCACCGGTGAGCAGCGGGCCGCCTTCGTGGCCGAGGGCCGCTCCCCGGTGCTGCGCCTGCGGATGCCCGACCACGATCTGACGTGGAACGACCTCGTGCGCGGCGAGATCTCGTTCAAGGCGGGCACCATTCCCGATCCCGTCCTCGTGCGTGCCAACGGGCAGCCGCTCTACACGCTGACAAATCCGGTCGACGACGCGCTCATGCGCATAACGCACGTACTGCGAGGAGAGGACCTGCTGCCCTCGACCCCTCGGCAGCTCGCGCTCTACGAGGCGCTCACCAGGGTCGGCGTCGCCGAATTCATCCCCGAGTTCGGGCACCTCCCGTACGTGATGGGCGAGGGCAACAAGAAACTGTCCAAACGCGACCCGACGTCGAACCTTTTCAACTACCGCGACCGGGGGTTCATCAAAGAGGGCCTGCTCAACTACCTCGCGCTGCTCGGCTGGTCGATCGCCGACGACCGCGACATTTTCACCGTCGACGAGCTGGTCGAGGCGTTCGAGATCACCAAGGTGAGCGCCAACCCCGCCCGGTTCGACGTGAAAAAGGCCGAAGCCATCAACGGTGTGCACGTGAGGGCGCTCGACATCGGTGACTTCACCGAACGCGTGCTGCCCTACCTCGTCGATGGTGGCGTGCTTCCCGCTTCGCCCGGCGCCGAACAGCTTGAGACGCTGCGAGCCATCGCTCCGCTCGTCCAGGAACGCGTGACCGTACTGTCCGAAGCGGTCGATCTGCTGCGGTTCCTCTTTGCCGACGAAGAGAGTTTCGCGCCGGAGGAAGCCGCGGCGATCAAGAACCTCGGCCCCGCCGCGGAGCCCGTGCTGCGCGCGGCCATCGAGGCGCTGGAGGCAACGGACTCCTGGACGGCTGGCGAGATCGAGCAGGCATTGAAAAACGCACTCGTCGATGGGCTGGGACTCAAGCCACGTAAGGCTTTCGCGCCGATCCGGGTCGCGGTGACGGGGCGTACTGTTTCGCCGCCGCTTTACGAATCGATGGAGCTTCTGGGGCGTCAGGTGTCACTCGGCCGGTTGCGGCGCGCGCTTCCGCACAACTGACCGTAGAAAGGCTGGACCGAAACAGACAGCCCTTTATCACCTTGTCAGACGAGTCGTCGGCGGCGAAACTGACCTAGCCTCGCTTGGTGGCTTTTGCGTTCGGCTCCCCGACAGCATCGCAAACCGTTTCCGACAACGCGGCTTCCCCTCCGTGGGCGCCGCCCGAACTCCGGCTCGTCTGCCTCGACATCGACGACACGTTGATCGACTTTTCCGCCGCGAGCCGAAGATCGCTCGCGGCCCTGATCGGCCGCACCGACATGTGGCCGCTCTGGGAGCGGATCACCGATGAACATGTCGCGAGGGTCGTCGCCGGCGGGCTCGACTACTCCGAGATGCATCTCCGTCGCACCGAGGCGTTCCTCACCGAACTCGGTGTCATCGCGCTGCACCCCGACATCGCCGAATTCGAAGTGCGGCGCAAGGACAAGCTGCGCCGGTATCTGCGGCTGTTCGACGATGTACTGCCGTGTCTCGACTGGCTGGTCGCCGCAGGGGTGCGCCTCGCGGCCGTGACCAACGCCTCCGGTGCGCACCAGCGAGAGAAGCTCGCCAATCTCGGTCTCGCCAGGTTCTTCGACCACGTCGCGATCGCGGGCGAGATGGGGGTCGCCAAGCCCGACCCCGTGATGTTCCATTCCGTGTGCTTCAAGCTTGGCTGCGATCCAGCCGAGGCCGTCCATGTCGGCGACAAGCTCGGCACCGACGCGCTCGGAGCACGCGACGCGGGACTGGCGGGCGTGTGGCTCGACAGGGACCTCGCGGGCTCGGCAGGGGACGACCCCGTCGATCCGCCCGCCGGAATTCACGTTCTCACCGGCCTCGACGATCTTCCCGAGTTGCTGGTGTCCGAGTTCGCCAGGGTCGGCGTACCCGCTCAGCGTTGAGCGGCGGGCCCGGTTGTCGCCCTGTTCGGGGCGTGGTCTAGTATTTCCTTCCAGTGGTGCTGAGCCCGAGCTTGCTCAGGCGAGGCACCTCTTTGGGGTATGGTGTAATTGGCAGCACGACTGATTCTGGTTCAGTTAGTCTAGGTTCGAGTCCTGGTACCCCAGCGGTGGAGTGAAAAACCCGCTCTGGTAAGTTTCTCTCCAGCACAGAAGAGCAAGCCCCCGTCGTCTAGCGGCCTAGGACGCCGGCCTCTCACGCCGGTAGCGTGGGTTCGAATCCCATCGGGGGTACTCGAAAGAGTAAGGCCCTTATCCGCACAAGCGGATAAGGGCCTTTTTGTTGTCCACGAATCGCCCCGCCGCAATGCGCCGAGGACCGCTGATCCGGTACGAGGACTTCACAGTGGCGGAGGACACTCTGTGCGTGGTCGCTTACGCCTGGGGTGTCGCGCTGTTCCTCGTCGGGGCCTGTGCGTCCATCGCGCTGCACGAGGCGGGGCATCTGCTTGCCGCCAAGGCGTTCGGCATGAAGGTGCGCCGCTATTTCGTCGGCTATGGACCGACGGCGTTCTCGGTCAACAGGGGCGGTGCCGAATACGGGCTCAAATGGTTGCCCTTCGGCGGCTTCTGCGACATCGCCGGAATGACCACGTCGGACGAACTCAAGCCGGGGGAATCGCCGCGCGCGATGTGGCGATTCGCGGCCTGGAAACGCACCGCCGTCATGGGCTCGGGCGTGGTCGTCAACTTCGCGCTCGGATTTCTCGTGCTGTACTTCATGGCCGTCAGCACGGGGCTGCCCAATATCGCGGGTACCCCGGAGGTGAGCACCGTCGCCGAGTGCGTCACCGATGCCCGTACTCCCGAGCAGGCGGCGAACCCGGTGTGCGGTCCCGGCGATCCGGCGCCTGCCAAGTCCGCGGGTATCGAGGTGGGCGACGAGATCGTCTCCGTGGCGGGACAACCGATCGGCACCTACTCCGAAGCCATCGCCGTGATTCGGCGTGCCTCAGGGCCCACGCCCGTCGAGATCCGCAGGGACGGCTCGGTGCGTCAGGTCAGCGTCGACGTGGTCACGGTCGACCGTCCACTTCAGCAAGAAGGGCGGACGACCGTCGCGGGCGCCGGCTCGATCGGCGTGAACTTCCCGCTGAGCTACGACTACACGCCGATCACGGCCGTGGCGGGCGCCGCGGGTTTCACCGGCGACATGTTCGTGCGAACGTGGGAGCGGCTTGTCGAACTGCCACAACGGATTCCCGCCGTCGTCGAGGCGATCTTCGGTGGCGATCGCGATCCGGAGACCCCGGTCAGCGTCGTCGGAATGAGCCGCATCGGGGGAGAGGCCGTCCAGCACGGACTGTGGGAGCTGTTCCTGCTGTTGCTGGCGGGGCTGAATTTCTTCCTGGGAGCGTTCAACATGCTCCCGTTGCTGCCCATGGACGGCGGGCACATCGCCATCATCTGGTACGAGCGGGTCCGCGACTTGATCAGGAGAATGCGCGGAAGGGCGGCTTCGGGGCCAGTCGACTACACGAGACTTTCCGCCGTCACGGCGGTGATCGTGCTGGCAGGTGGCATCGTCATGCTGCTCACGATCGTCGCCGACATCGTCAATCCCATCCGTGTCATTTGACGTCATCGGGCGTCATCGGGCGCCGTCCGGGAACGCGGGCTACTCCGCGGCGTTCACAGCCGTTCCTGCAGCGCGTCGGCGGCGGCGAGCAGATCGGCGGCCCACCGCGCTCCCGGCTTGCGCCCGATGCGTTCGACGGGACCGGAAACGGAAACGGCCGCGATGACCGTGCCGGAGGAATCCCTGACCGGCGCGGAAACGCTCGCGACTCCCGGTTCCCGTTCGGCGACGCTCTGAGCCCAGCCCCTGCGCCTGACCTCAAGCAGCGTGCGCTCGCCGTAGACGGCGTCGGCGAGCACGGTGCGCTGGGTGTGCGAATCGGCCCACGCCACCAGAACCTTCGCGCCCGAACCGGCCGTCATCGAAAGCCGCGTGCCGACGGGAACGGTGTCGCGCAGGCCACTCGGCGGCTCGGCCGTCGACACGCACACCCGCTGTACGCCGTCCCTGCGATAGAGCTGCACGCTCTCGCCGGTGATGTCGCGCAGCTTCGGCAGGATGATGCTCGCCGCGTCCAGCAACGGATCCGTCGTTCCTCCCGCGAGTTCCGCGAGCGCGGCACCCGGCCGCCAGCGGCCGTCGGGACCTCTGCGCAGCATCCGGTGGACTTCGAGTCCGACGGCAAGACGATGTGCCGTCGCCCTCGGAAGCCCTGTGCGCGCACACAATTCGGCGAGCCCGCACGGTTCTTCCGCGACGGCATGCAGTACGGCAACGGCTTTGTCCAGGACGCCGATACCGCTCTGCTGATTTTCAGGGTTATGCTGTCCCACAAAGCGATACTATATTCTCGGAGTTTGGGAAGTCCAGATTGTGGGAGTCGACTTCCGCAGCTCCCCGCTCAACGCTCATGGAGGAGCCCTGATGGCCGAAGAACGGGGCCGCACACTCGCCGAAAAAGTGTGGGACGCGCACGTCGTGCGCCGAGGTGAAGGCGCAGAACCGGATCTGCTCTACATCGACCTGCACCTTGTGCACGAAGTCACCAGCCCGCAGGCGTTCGACGGGCTCAGGCTCGCCGGAAGGCCGGTGCGCAGGCCGGATCTCACCATCGCGACCGAGGACCACAACGTCCCGACGGTCGACATCGAGCTTCCCATCGCCGATCCCGTCTCGCGTACGCAGGTGGACACGCTTCGCCGGAACTGCAAGGAGTTCGGCGTCCGGCTCCATCCCATGGGCGACATCGAACAGGGCATCGTGCACGTCATCGGCCCTCAGCTCGGGCTCACCCAGCCGGGAACGACCGTGGTGTGCGGCGACAGTCACACTTCCACCCACGGCGCTTTCGGTGCGATGGCCTTCGGTATCGGCACCTCGGAGGTCGAGCACGTCCTCGCGACCCAGACGCTTCCGCTGCGCCCCTTCAAGACCATGGCCGTCAACGTCGAGGGAACGCTGCGCCCCGGCGTGACGGCCAAGGACATCATTCTCGCCGTCATCGCCAGGATCGGCACCGGTGGCGGACAGGGCTACGTACTCGAATACCGCGGCAGCGCGATCAGCGCCCTGTCGATGGAATCGCGGATGACCATCTGCAACATGTCCATCGAGGCGGGTGCCCGCGCGGGCATGATCGCTCCCGACGAGACGACGTTCGCCTTCCTCAAGGACCGCCCGCACGCTCCGCGAGGCGCGGACTGGGAGGCGGCGCTCGCCGAATGGCGCGAACTGCGTACCGACGACGACGCCGTTTTCGACGCCGAGGTCACGATCGACGCCGATGAGCTGACGCCGTACGTGACCTGGGGTACCAACCCTGGTCAGGGACTTCCGCTCGGCTCTTCCGTTCCCGACCCCGAGCGCATCGCCGACGAGAACGAGCGGACGGCCGCCGAGAAGGCCCTGTCCTATATGGATCTTGTTCCGGGCACCCCGCTGAGGGACATCCCGGTCGACACCGTGTTCCTCGGCTCGTGCACCAACGGCCGGATCGAGGACCTCAGGGTGGCCGCGGGCGTGCTGAAGGGCCGCAAGGTCGCCGAAGGCGTCCGGATGCTCGTCGTTCCCGGTTCGATGCGGGTGCGGAAGGCGGCCGAGGATGAGGGCCTCGACACGATTTTCACGGCGGCGGGCGCCGAGTGGCGGCAAGCGGGATGCTCGATGTGCCTCGGGATGAACCCGGATCAGCTCAAGCCGGGGGAGCGCAGTGCCTCGACCTCCAACCGCAACTTCGAGGGCAGGCAGGGCAAGGGCGCGCGGACGCACCTCGTGTCGCCGCTCGTCGCCGCGGCGACCGCCGTGCGGGGAACGCTTTCGTCGCCCGAAGACCTCGGCTAGTACGGCCCTTACGGCTGAGCGACTCCACCTCCCGACAGTACAAACCCAGGTCAAGCCGCCGCGAACCGATCACATCGCGAGCATGACCGACCCACCGCAGGAGCGATCCGACATGGAACCCTTCACCAAGCACACCGGCATCGGAGTGCCGCTGCGCAGGTCCAACGTGGACACTGACCAGATCATCCCGGCCGTCTACCTCAAGCGCGTGAGCCGCACGGGCTTCGAGGACGGCCTGTTCGCCGCGTGGCGCGGTGACGAGCACTTCGTGCTCAACCAGGAGCCGTTCAAGGCGGGCAGCGTGCTCGTCGCGGGCCCCGACTTCGGAACGGGCTCCTCGCGTGAGCATGCCGTGTGGGCGCTCATGAACTACGGCTTCCGGGTGGTCATCTCGTCCCGGTTCGCCGACATCTTCCGTGGCAACTCGGGCAAACAGGGTCTGCTGGCGGCCCAGTGCGAGCAGGCGGACGTCGAGTTGCTGTGGAAGCTGCTCGAAACCGAGCCTGGCACGGAGGTCACGGTGGACCTCGTCGAGAAGACTGTACGAGCCAAGGACTTCGTGGCGGGCTTCTCGATCGACGACTACACCCGCTGGCGGTTGCTCGAAGGACTCGACGACATCGCCCTGACACTCCGACACGCCGACGAGATCGCCTCGTTTGAGTCCCAGCGGCCTTCCTGGAAGCCGCTCACCATCCCCTCGGCGTCGTCCTGAGTCGCGGATTCCCTGCTCAGAAAGGGAATCCCGGCTCGGAGGCCGGTCTGGGAAACCTCGCCGAACGGCATCGGAAGGGCCCCCAAACGGGGTCATCGGGGACACAAGAGCGCACCCGATAAGGAAAAATTCCGCGTGCCGTTTGGAATTTGTGCTGCGTTGGTAATACCGTGTGCGCATGTCGGCCGGTGTGGCCGGGTAACAAGTAGTTCTTCTTGGAGGACTGGAATGGCCAACAAGGCCCAACTGATCGAGGCGCTCTCCGAGCGCCTGGGCGACAAGAAGGTCGCGTCGCAGGCTGTCGACAACCTTGTCGACATCATCATCCGGACGGTGAACAAGGGCGAGAAGGTGAACATCACCGGCTTCGGTGTGTTCGAGAAGCGCGCTCGCGCTGCCCGCACCGCGAGGAACCCGCGGACCGGCGAAACCGTGCGCGTCAAGAAGACCAACGTCCCGGCCTTCCGTGCCGGCACGACCTTCAAGGACGTCGTCAGCGGTGCGAAGAAGCTGCCGAAGGCCACCACGGCCAAGCGGGCGACCGCGAGCAGCACCAGGAGCACCGGCACGACGACGAGGGCGGCTGCCAGCCGTCCGACCGCGACGCGCAGCACGACCACCCGTACCCGCGCGACGACGGCTCGCAGCACGAGCCGTACCGCCACCAAGGCGGCACCGAAGACGGCGTCGAGGACCGCGGCCAAGACCACAGCCAAGACCGCCACCAAGGCGGCACCGAAGTCGACTGCGAAGGCGACGACCGCAAAGGCGTCGACCGCGAAGAAGACGACGGCGAAGGCAACCAAGGCAACGACGAAGGCGGCTCCGAAGACCGCGGCGAAGAAGACCACCGCCGCGGCCAAGAAGACCACCACCGCTGCCAGGAAGAAGAAGTAGGCGACCTACTGGTCAGCTACCTCTCGGCAGGGCCCCGCGTATCCCACGTGGGGCCCTGCCGCATGTCTGGGGTCTTGCCGGCGACCACGCGGCGGCCTGACTGGGCAAAGGATTGGCCTTTGCATCCGACACCGGGGCCGGGGTCCCCGTGGCCGGACAGGGAAAGCGGGCGAGCCCGCGGCTCATCGCCGTCAGGACACCGAAGGCGAGGGAGCCGGCAACGGGCTGGGCAGATAGCTCGCGGCGACGAGCCTCGGCGTAGTGAGATCGCCGCCGCTCGCCGCGAAGGACAGCAGCCACAACGAGCCCTTCTTGCTGGCGGGAGAACCGGTCGCGCTCCCGGGAGGCACGACACCGCCGACACCATCGCGTTCGGCCAGAGTCCGCACCACGGCCGGGATGACTCCGCCCTGGCTGCACACGACCGGAGTTCCTCCCTCAGCGGCGATCTCACGCAACCTGGTCTCCGTGGCCTCGGGCGCCGCCGAGAAGCTCTCCTCGGCGAAGACAGGCTCTGTTGTGACCGTCCTGTCGAGATCGTCGGCGACGCCGAGCACCGTCTGCACGCAACGCAGCTTCGGCGCGGCGAACACCCGGTCGGGACCGAATGTCCCCAGCAGCACGCGAAGTGCCGCGGCCTGGCGCCTTCCCGCCTCGGAAAGGGGCCTCAGATCGTCCGCACCGGCCCACGACTCCCGCTTCCCCGCCTTGGCATGCCGGACGAGTAATACGGTCGTCAGATCGGCGGGCAGGGCCATGAACTGCCGTAATACCGCCCTGTCCCCGTCGTAGCCGACGATCGAGGCGGCCAGTTCGGGCGTGCACCAGCGGAGTTCGTCGACTTCCTCGTTGACCGCGAATTGGCCTTCGAGAGCGCGCGCCGAGAAGTAGTCGACCGTTTTCCCGGTCCCGCCGACGGCGTATTCGATCCGGGTGAGGAATCGGCCGAGAACGGCATCGAAGCCGGTTTCCTCGGCCAGTTCCCTAACAGCCGCGACCGGAGCGGTCTCACCGTGATCGAGCTTTCCTTTGGGAAGTGACCAGTCGTCATATCGATTGCGATGAACAACGGCCACTTCGAGTTTTTCCGATGCGGGGTTCCGCCGCCACAACACCGCGCCGGCCGCGCGGATGACGGCCCTTTTCGGGTCGCTCACGGGTTCACCCCGCCGCACCGTGCTTGCGGAGCAGTTCGATCTGGTGGTCGCGGACCTGTGTGGTTTCGGCGGGCGAGGGAATCCATTCGCCGGTGGAACTCAGTACCCAGCACCGGGTCAGCGGATCGAGCGCCGAGTCGAGCACCTCGCCGAGTTGTGCCGCCAGCTTGGGATCCTTGACCTGTACCAACGCCTCGATGCGGCGGTCGAGATTGCGGTGCATCATGTCCGCGCTGCCGATCCAGTAGGCGTCGGCGCCGCGGAAGTGGAAGATCCTCGAATGTTCCAGGAAGCGGCCGAGTATCGAGCGCACCGAGATGTTGTCGCTCAGTCCGGGCACTCCCGGCTTGAGCGCGCAGATGCCGCGCACGACGACGTCGACCTCGACCCCGGCGGCCGATGCGCGGTACAGCCCGTCGATGACCTGTTCGTCCACCAGTGAGTTGCACTTGATGCGCACCCCGGCCGGTTTGCCCGCCTTGGCGAGTTCGATTTCGTCGGCGACGTAGGACAGGATCCCGCGCCGGATGCCGTGCGGTGACGTGAGGATGTTGCGGTAGGTCGCCTGCCGCGAATACCCGGTGAGCACGTTGAACAGGTCCGTGAGGTCGGCCCCGATCGCCGGATCCGCCGTCAGCAGGCCGAGATCCTCGTACAGCCGCGCCGTCTTCGGGTTGTAGTTGCCGGTTCCGATGTGGCAGTAGCGGCGGATGGTCCCGCCTTCCTGCCGGACGACGAGCGCGACCTTGCAGTGGGTTTTGAGACCGACGAGGCCGTACACGACGTGCACGCCCGCGCGTTCGAGCGTGCGCGCCCACGTGATGTTCGCCTGTTCGTCGAAGCGGGCCTTGATCTCGACGAGCGCGACGACCTGTTTTCCGGCCTCGGCCGCGTCGATGAGCGCGTCGACGATCGGGGAGTCGCCGGACGTGCGGTACAGCGTCTGCTTGATGGCGAGCACTTTGTCGTCGGCGGCTGCCTGCTCGATGAACCGCTGCACGCTCGTGGAGAACGAATCGTAGGGATGGTGGACGAGGACGTCACCGTCGCGCAGGGTCGAGAAGACGCTCTTCGGTGTCTCTCTCTCGCCGAACGCGGGATGTGTCGCCGGAACGAAAGGGCGGTCCTTCAGCTCCTTGCGGTCGACGGACAGCAGCTGCATCAGGCAGGTGAGATCGAGCAGGCCGGGAACCTCGACGACGTCCCTCGGATCGACTTCCAGTTCCCTGAGCAGCAGTTCGAGCATGTGCTCGCTCATGTCGTGGGCGACTTCGAGTCGCACGGGAGGACCGAACCTCCGCTGCGCGAGTTCCCGTTCCAGCGCCTGCAGCAAATCTTCGTCGCGGTCTTCCTCGACCTCGAAGTCGGCGTTACGGGTGACCCGGAACACGTGGTATTCGGTGACTTCCATGCCGCTGAACAACTCGCCGAGGTGTGCCGAGATCAGTTCCTCCAGCGGAAGGAAAGTCGCGGTCGGGCTGTCCCGCTGGCGTTCGATCCTGACCAGCCGGGGAACGTTGTTGGGGACCTTGACTCTCGCGAACCGCTCCGTGCCGCCCTCCGGATCTCGCACCGTCACCGCCAGGTTGAGCGAGAGACCGGAGATGTAGGGGAACGGGTGAGCGGGATCGACGGCCAGTGGCGTGAGCACGGGGAAGATCTGCTCGGTGAAGTACTGCGAGAGCCTCGTGTGATCGGTGCCATCCAAATCGGACCAGCGCACGATCCTGATGGCCTTCTCCGCGAGCGCGGGCCGCACGTGCTCCTCGAACGCCGTGGTGTGCCGTTCGACCAGGTCCTGGTTGCGCTTGGCGATGTAGGAAAGCTGTTCGCGCGGCGTGAGCCCGTCGGCGCTGCGCACGGAGAGGCCGGTCTCGTCCCTCCGCTTCAGCCCGGCCACCCTGACCATGTAGAACTCATCCAAATTGGACGCGAAGATGGCGAGGAACTTGGCCCGTTCGAGCAGCGGCTGGGACGCGTCCTCGGCGAGCGCGAGCACCCTGGCGTTGAAGTCCTGCCAGGAAAGCTCGCGGTTGAAATACCTGTCGTCGGGAAGCGCGTCGGGGACCTGCTCGGTGCCGGTCACCGCGGGCGGCGCCGAGGGAACCGACGTCGGCAGCGGTCCCGCCTTCCCATCGGCCTCGGTGGGAACCGGCGGCGGCGAGGTGGTGACTCGCCGGCTACCGTCTGCCGAGGTTCCGGGGGCTGGCCCACTCTTGTCGTCGCTCACTCGTGCATTGTTCCGCACTTGTGGCGACCGTGTGCACCTTCCGATCCGGCAACCCGGTGAAGATCGGGTTGCCTACCGGGAGAGGAAGGCCGCCTCCAGGACAGCCGTCGTGTGCTTGCCGAGCCCCATCAGCCGGGCGTGCTCCAGGTCCGCGGCGGTGTCGACGTCGCCGCGCAGTGAAGGCGCCGCCAGCCCGAGCGGCGTCGCCCCGGAACGTTCGTGTGCCGCGGCCGAACCCTCCCCGAAGTGGGGATCGAGTGTCCCGCCCTCCGAGGAGAGCAGGAGCGTAGTTCCCGTTCCGTGCCGGTCGGCCGTGAACGCCCTGCGCCCGGCGGCCTCCTCGATCGCGGCCGACAGGTCACTCGCCCTCAGCGCGGGCAGATCCGCCTGCAGCGCGCCGACGATGCCGAGGGGGTCGTCCGCGCGCAGCAGATGTTCACCGGCCCGCAGCGCCGCGTTCAGCCCCGTGGCCGCCGGGTTTCCCCTCGCATTCCCTTCCCCGCCCTGAGGTTCCGGCTCTCCGACGACCTCGACGCCGAGTGCCCGCAGTTCGCTCAGTGTCTCCGGATCGGAGCCGACGACGAGCACCCTGCGAACCCCGGCCGCTTCCGTTGCGGCCAGCAACGTGTCCGAGGCGAGCGCCATGACGAGCGCGGCGTGGCGCTCCGCGTCCGCGGCGTGACCGAGCGCGCCCCGAAGGCGGGATTTACCGGCCACCGGAGGCTTCAACGGCACGATGAGGTCTACAGCCACGTTCCCATCTTTACTCAATCGGCTCGCTCGGTGCCTATGGGAGGATCGTGGGCAGGTTCGAGGAAGGAGCGACGTTGGCCGATCGCGAGAAGGGCGGCTTCTGGGTGGGGGCCGCCGCCGTGCTGTTCTACCCGTTGACCTGGATGGGTCGCAGTGTCTACCGGGGGGCCGAACGGATTCCGAGGAACGGGCCTGCGCTGCTCGTCATGAACCACGTCTCACACCTCGATCCCGCGGTGGACGCCGTATTCGTTCACCGCAACCGCAGGGTGCCCCGGTTCATGGCGAAGGAGAGCCTCACCAGGATTCCCGTGTTCGGCAAGATCCTGCTCGGTTCGGGAGGTATTCCCGTATCGCGGGGTACGTCCGAGGCCGGTGACAGTCTCAAGGCGGCGCACGACACGTTGAGCGAAGGCAAGATCGTCCTCATCTATCCGGAAGGGACGATCACCAAGGATCCCGACGGCTGGCTCAAGCGCTCCTACACCGGCGTCGCGAGGCTGGCGCTGCAGAATGACGTGCCTGTGATTCCCGTCGCGCGCTGGGGAACCCAGAACATCTGGAACGGCTACACCAAGAAGTTCCGGCCCTTCCCTCGCAAGACGGTCGTGCATTCCGTCGGTGAGCCCGTCGATCTGTCCGCCTACCGGGCGAAGGAGCCGACCTCGGCCGTTCTGCGCGAGGTGACCGATCTGCTGATGGCCGAGGTACTCGCGCTGCTGGCCGAGGTCAGGGGCGAGCAGCCGCCGGTCAAGTCGCGGGCGGAGACTCCGGAATCGGGCGAGAAGGACGAGAAAACCGGCAAGGCAAAGGAAGACGGCGCCTGAGATGACTGTGCAGTCGGTCACGGTGCTCGGTGCCGGTTCCTGGGGCACGACATTCGCGAAGGTGCTCGCCGACGCGGGCAGGGACGTCACGATGTGGGCTCGCCGCCCCGAGGTGGCGGCCGAGATCCGCGAGGAGCACACCAACAACGGTTACCTGCCGGGAATCGTTCTCCCCGAGCGGGTCACGGCGACCGACGACGCCGCGCTCGCGCTGGACGGCGCGCAGGCCGTCGTGCTCGCGGTACCGAGCCAGAGCCTGCGAGCCAACCTCACCGCGTGGCGTTCGCTGTTGCCGGGGGAGGCGATACTCGTGAGCCTCGCCAAGGGGGTCGAACTCGGCACCCTCAAGCGCATGAGCGAGGTCATCGGCGAGATCGCGGGCGTGCGATCGGATGACGTGGTCGTGGTGTCCGGCCCCAATCTCGCCAAGGAGATCGCGAGGCAGCAGCCCGCGGCGGCCGTGTTCGCGTGTGCCGACCACGACAAGGCCGTCGCGGTGCAGCAGGCCAGTTTCAACTCCTACTTCCGGCCCTACACCAACACCGACGTCGTCGGCTGTGAGCTCGGCGGGGCCTGCAAGAACGTGATCGCGCTGAGTTGCGGCATGGCGGCGGGGCTCGGGTTCGGCGCCAACACGATGGCGACTCTGATCACGCGCGGCCTCGCCGAAACAGCGCGGCTGGGAAGCAAACTCGGCGCGGATCCGTTGACGTTCGCGGGCCTTGCCGGGGTCGGCGATCTCGTCGCGACGTGCGCGTCACCGCTGTCTCGCAACAGGACCTTCGGCGAACTGCTCGGCAAGGGTGAGACGGTCGCGATGGCCCAGCAAGCGGTCGGCGGCCAGGTCGCGGAAGGCGTCATGTCGTGTCAGTCCATCAGGGAACTCGCTCGCGGGGTCGGCGTCGACATGCCGATCACGGACGCGATGTTCCGGGTGTGCCACGAAGGGATGAACCCGGCGCGGGTCGGCGCCGAACTGCTGGGGAGGCAGCAGAAGCACGAGTGGTCCTGACCAGGCTTGCTTTCCGGTTCGGTCAAGGGGGTGCCCGCCGTTCGCGCGCGGCATCCACGGACTGGAACCGGTTTGACGGCGAGCGTGGCTCCTGGTTCGCTTGGCGGCGTGTTGACGCGATCCATGACAGGGCGCCGGGGTGACTTCGTCCTCCGGCGCGTCGTGCTCGCACCGTGTCCTTGTGGCCGCTGCTGTCCGTGTCGGTGACAACGCCCGCACGCCTGTTTCCCTCGCTTGGCTTCTGACCACTCAGCTTTTCAAGGACACCATTTCCATGTTTGCCGTTCCCGAGAACACCGTGAGCACCGCCGTGTCGCCGACCGCCGCGAATCCGTTGCTGCGCCACCCCGTGCGCACCGCGCTGGAGTTCGCGGCCGACCGGGACCGCTGGCGCAACATCCTTCGCTACGACCCCGACGAGCGGTTCGCCTCGTTGCTCGAACGCACTCCTGACCAGGAGGTGTGGTTGCTGAGCTGGCTTCCGGGCCAGGAAGCCGAACCACACGACCACGGCCTGACGACGGGCGCGTTCACCGTTGTCAGCGGCCAGCTCACCGAAACGGTGACCCGCAAAACCGTCGACGGCAGGGTGCTGACGGAGGTGCACACCCCCTCGGCGGGCCAATCGCGGGTCTTCGGACCGGGCTACGTGCACCAGGTGCGCAACATCGGGCCCGATCCCGCGATCAGCGTGCACGTCTACCGGGCGGGCGGGCGCACCATCCGGCCGTACCGCCTCGACCCCGTCGACGGCCCGCTTCCCGGACGTCCCGCGGATTAGCGGCTCGCGCGGCTCGCGACGTGTTCCGGCACCGGGGTGGAGCCGGGAACGTAGTCGGCGGTGACGGGCGAGCCGAATCGGGTGTGCACGGGAAGCACTCCCGCCCAGACGTCGGTCGTGCCGAGGTCCTCCGGTTCCTCGCCGGGGCCTTCCGCCCTGATTTTCACCGAGGCCTCGCTGAGGTCGAGCGCGAGCACGGTCACCGAGGCCAGTTCCTTCGCGCTGGCTTCGCGGGCGTAATCCCACGAACCGGGGGAGAGGTGGTCGGTGATGACTTTGAGGCCGTGTTCCTTCTCGCCGCCGGTCAGCGGCCTCGCCCTGCCGTGTACGACCGCGCACCGGTAGTTCATGGAGTGGTTGTTCAGCGAGCGCGCGTACACGATCCCGTCGAGAATCGTGACCGTCACACACACGTCGACCCCCTCGGCGGCTTCCCTGAGGTTGCCGGCCCCGGTCGAACCGTGGAAGTAAAGCGTGTCGCCGTCGCGGCCGTAGCCGGTCGGCAACACGACGGGAGAACCGTGCAGGACAAGGCCGAGATGGCAGACGAGGGCGTTGTCGAGGACGTCGTGCAGCGCGGACCGTTCGTGAACGGCGCGGTGTTTCTTCCGGGTCAGCGTGCTGCGCGGGGTGGACGGGATGACTGCCGGTGGTGGTGTTTCGGGCATACCGGCACGGTTCCACGATCAATGGCATCCTGGAACGGCCACCATTGAAGAGAAATGGGAGGCCACTTTGGCCGTCATCGACACCGCACTCCCGGTCGCGCTCGACCGTACCTCCGAAACACCGCTCGCGGTGCAACTCGCCGACGCCCTGCGCGCGTCGGCGTCGACAGGTCATCTCCGCGGCGGCGACCGGCTGCCCTCGACCCGTGCACTCGCCGACCGGCTCGGCGTGAGCAGGACCGTCACCTCGGCGGCCTACGAACAATTGCACGCGGAGGGCTGGATTCTCGGCAGGCACGGCTCGGGGACCTATGTCACCACCTCACCTCCGTCCGGCAGGCCGGAGCGAAGGGCGGTCGTCGCGGGCGAGGAGCCGCCTTCGAACCTGCTGGTGCTCGCTCCTGGCGTGCCGTGGGCCGAAGGGCTCGACAAGGCGGCGTGGCGCAGGGCGTGGCGTGCGGCCTCGGACACCGCGCCCTCCTGGTACGCGCAGCGTTCGGGACTTCCCGAGTACCGCGCCGCCATCGCGGAGCACCTGTTGCGGCACCGCGGGCTCGACGCGGGTACCGAATCGGTGCTCGCGACGGGTGGGACGACGGCGGCCGTCATCGAACTCGCCGCGGCCGTCCTGCGTCCCGGCGACCTCGTCGCCATCGAGGAACCCGGCTATCAGCGAGCGGTGCATGCCTTTCGCAGGGCGGGGATGCGGGTCGTCGGTGTGTCCGTCGACGCGGAGGGCCTGCGGCCGGACACCGTGCCCGACGGCGTGAAGGCGGTGTACTGCTCGCCCGCGCACCAATATCCGATGGGCGGCAGGATGAGCGCGGCCCGCAGGGTCGAACTCGTCGAAAGGGCGCGCGCGGAGGACTTCCTCGTCATCGAGGACGACTACGACGGTGAGTTGCGTTACGACGTCGCGCCGCTGCCGTTGCTGGCCGCGCTCGCTCCCGACGTCGTTGCCCACCTCGGCACCACGAGCAAGATCCTGACCCCGACGCTTGGCGCGGGCTGGATGGTGGCACCTTCCCCGGTGACCTCGGCGGTGCTGGAGTACCGCGAGGTGACCGGGACGAGACCGTCGCACGCGGGGCAGCGGGTGCTCGTCGAGCTGGCGAGACACGGTGATCTCGGCAGGCACCTGCGCAGGCTGCGCAGGGAACTCTCGGAGCGCAGGTCCATGCTTGTCGGCGCGTTCGGCAAGGCGGGAATCCCGGTGCTCGGCGACGACGCGGGAGCGCATCTGGTCGTTCCGCTTCCCTCCGCGGAGGAGGAGAAGGAGCGGCTCGCGTCGGCGAAGCGCAGGGGATTGCTGCTGGACGGGCTCGGCAGGCACTTCGCCCGCATCCCGTCGACCTTCGGCGTCGCGGTCGGTTATGCGGGCTGTTCACGGGAGGCGCTGCGGGACTCGCTCGGGGTGCTCGTCGACGTGTTGCGCGTGAAGCCCCGGTAGGGTGACCGGCCATGAGTAGCCGCAAGACGCGAGTGGCCGTTGTGTTCGGTGGCCGCAGCACCGAGCACACCATCTCCTGTGTTTCCGCGGGTAGCGTGCTGGCGAACCTCGATCCCGAACGGTTCGAGATCGTGCCCATCGGCATCACGAGGGCCGGTGGGTGGGTGCTGGGTACGAGCGATCCCAAGGCGCTGGAAATCCGGGGCAGCGAGCTGCCGACGGTGGAAACGGGGCAGGCACTCGTGCTGGCCGGCGACCCGACGAGCAACGGGGTCGTCAGCATCGAACCCGGCAGGGAAACCGAACTGCTCGGCACCGTCGACGTGGTGTTTCCCGTGCTGCACGGTGCTTTCGGCGAGGACGGCACCATCCAGGGGCTGCTGGAGATGGCCGACATCCCCTATGTGGGTGCCGGTGTGCTCGCGAGCGCCGCGGCCATGGACAAGGAGTACGCCAAGAAGCTGCTCGCCGCGGAAGGTCTTCCCGTCGGCAGCTACGCGACCGTCCGGCGTGGACAATCCACACTGGACGAGGCGGACAGGGAGCGGCTGGGGCTGCCGGTGTTCGTCAAGCCGGCCAGGGCGGGCTCCTCGATCGGAATCAGCAAGGTGACCGCGTGGGAGCAACTCGGCGACGCGATCGCGCTGGCGAGGCAGACCGATCCCAAGGTGCTGGTCGAGGCCGCCGTCACCGGTCGCGAGGTCGAGTGCGGGGTGCTGGAGTTCCCTGACGGCAGGGTCGAGGCGTCGCTGCCCGCCGAGGTCAGGGTGCTCGCCGAAGGGGCCGACGCCTGGTACGACTTCGAGACCAAATACCTCGGCGAGGACGCCGAGCTGGACATCCCGGCCAAACTCGACGATTCCATCATCGAGCGGCTGAGGGAGGCCGCGGTGCGGGCCTTCGGCGCGCTCGACTGCCAGGGACTGGCCAGGGTGGACTTCTTCGTCGGCGAAGGCGGGGAGTTGATCATCAACGAGGTCAACACCATGCCCGGCTTCACGGCGACATCGGCCTACCCCAAGATGTGGGCCGTCACGGGCCTCGACTACCCGAGCCTGCTCTCCACGCTGGTCGAGACCGCGATCGCGAGGGGAACCGGCCTGCGCTGATCGGAACTGACCGGCAGCAAGGGAGCTGTGCTACCGCCGGATGCGGAGTAAAGCTCCCTTGCTGCCGCCTCCGGCGCCGCCGGTCATTCGAACCGGAGCGGCTCCTCGGGCAGTGTCGTGCCGACGACGTCGGAGATGCGCTGCAACGGGCCCGTCCCGGTACCGGGGGGCGTGGTCAGCGCGACGTAGACGGGCCGGTCGATCACGTACCAGGTCGCGGTGCCGTCCTCGGCGGGTACCTGGAGCCAGGTGACGTCGTTGATGACCCTCGTGTCGGAGGTCCTCGTCAGCTCGGGAGGGCGGTCGAGCCCGCACCGCAGCACGACGGGGTTGTCGAGGCCCCACGCCGCCGTCGCGGGCGGGGCGGGCTCGGCGAGTTCCCGCTTGGCGAGCCGCTCGCCTGCCGACTTGAGTTCGCCGGGCAGTTCGGCGAGCAGGGTGCCGCACTCGGGTGAACCGGCCTCCGGCGCCGGAATGGTCACGAGCGGGAGCGGACCCGGTTCGTCGGGCCGATTCTGAGCGGAAGGCGCGGCTGAATCGCCTTCGTCGCCGGAGGTCAGCCCCAAAAAGCCGACCACGACGGCCAGTCCGGCCGCGAGCGCGGCGGCGACGACGATCAGCACACGGGGCGGCGCACCGGTATCGGACACGCCGCCATGACACCACAGGGTCAGAGATGAACCACGGGGCAGGTCAGGGTGCGCGTGATGCCGTCCACATTCTGCACGTTCGCGACGACGAGCTGACCGAGCTCGTCGACGTTGTCCGCGGTGGCGCGCACGATCACGTCGTACGGCCCCGTGACATCCTCAGAGCTGGTCACGCCGGGAATTCCGGCGATCTCGGCGGCGACGGAAGCTGCCTTGCCTACCTCGGTCTGAATGAGGATGTATGCGTGGACCACGGCGCGCCCCTCCGCGTAGTTGGCTGACTGAAGCTCAAGATAGGACCGTTGAAGCAACGTACCCCAGCTTTACGGTGCTCGGATATCCGAGCACGTCGATGGCACTTCAGTAAATGACCGGAGGTGTGTGTGGACGACCACGCGGCGGAAGAAGGAACGGCGAGAGGCTCCGCCGCCGAGGGCGGTGCCACGGTGGCCTCCGTCGGCGAGTTCGGGTTGATCAGGGAGGTGACCGAGGGCAGGACCCAGCCTTCGACGACCCTGCTCGGCCCAGGCGACGACGCCGCCGTGGTCGCGGCGCCCGATGGCAGGGTCGTCGTGTCGACGGACGTGCTGGTGCAGGGGGTGCACTTCCGGCTCGACTGGTCGAGCGCGGAGCAGGTCGGCCGCAAGGCCGTCGCGGTCAATCTCGCCGACATCGCGGCCATGGGCGCCGTGCCGACGTCGGTGGTCGTCGGCCTCGCGTGTCCTTCGGACACGAAGGCCGCGCTGGTGAACGAACTGGTCGACGGGATCGCGGCCGAGGCGGAGCGGGCGAGGGTCGGCCTCGTCGGCGGCGACATGGTCACGTCGGAGCAGTTCGTGATCAGCATCACCGCGCTCGGCGACCTCGGCGGCAGGGCTCCGGTCACGCGTTCCGGCGCCCGCCCTGGCGACGTGGTCGCGGTGTGCGGGCGGCTCGGCTGGGCGGCGGCGGGCCTCGCCGTGCTCGGCAGGGGATTCCGTTCCCCGGTCGGCGTCGTCAACGCGCAACGCTTCCCGGAACCGCCGTACGCGGCGGGGCCGGCCGCGGCGATCGCGGGCGCCACGGCCATGATCGACGTATCGGACGGACTGCTCGCCGACCTCGGCCACCTCGCGGAGTCCTCGCGCGTCGGCATCGATGTGCACACCGACCGGCTGCCCGTTCCGAGGAAACTCACCGACGTCGGTTCCGCGCTCGGCGCCGATCCGATGCGGTGGATCCTCACCGGTGGTGAGGATCACGCGCTCGCCGCGACCTTCCCCTCGTTCACCGATCTGCCGGAAGGCTGGCAGCGTATCGGCGACGTGTTGATGCCCGACACGGGGATCACGGTCGACGGTGCGCCCTACGAACAGGAAACGGGCTGGGAGCATTGGCGCTGATCGGGTTTGATGGAACCCGTGGACATCCGCGTTCTCGCCTTCGATCACCCCGACTCCGTGAAGCTCATCGACCTGGTGCAGCAGGAGTACGTGACGCGCTACGGCGATCCTGACGTGACACCCGTCGATCCGGCCGAATTCGCGGCCCCGCACGGGATCTTCCTCGTCGGCTACCTCGACGACGTCCCGGTCGCGTGTGGCGGCTGGCGAGCACACGACGGTCCCGCGCCCGAGTTCCGGCGGGGCGATGCCGAACTCAAGCGGATGTTCGTCACGCTTCCCGCGCGGGGCAAGGGGTTCGCCCGCGTGATGCTCGCCGAGCTCGAACGCACGGCGCTGGAGGCGGGGCGGAGGCGATGTGTGCTGGAGACCGGCACCGAACAGCCAGAAGCCATCGCGCTGTACCGTTCCTCGGGCTACACCGACATCCCCAAGTTCGGTGTCTACAAGCACACGGCGGAAAGCCTGTGCCTCGCGAAGGAGTTCGGCGCGGCACTGCGGCGGTGATGAGGAAAGGACGGCTACCGGCGATGCCGATCTACGCACTCGGAGACCTGGAACCGGCCATCCATCCCGACGCCTATGTCCATCCCGACGCGACGGTGATCGGCGATGTCCGGATCGGCCCGAATGCCTCGGTGTGGCCGCAGACCGTGCTGCGCGGCGACAACGGCTACATCGAACTGGGCGCCAGGTCCAACATCCAGGACGGCTGCGTCGTGCACTGCACCCGCGCCGACCCGACGGTTCTCGGTCCCGATTCGGCCATCGGGCACGCCGTGCACGTCGAGGGCGCCCGCATCGGAACCAACTGCCTCATCGCCTCCGGTTCCGTCGTGCTCAACGGAAGCGTCATCGAGGACGGCGGCATGGTCGGCGCCGGAGCCGTGCTGTCCTACAACGGGCACGTGCCTTCGGGGCACATCGCGCTGGGAGTTCCGGCCAGGATCAGGGAGAACACGTCGTTCGGCGCCGAGCAGATCGCCCGCGTCGTCGAGAGCTACGTCGGCCGCGCCGCCAGGTTCAAGAAGGAACTGCGCAGGCTGGATTGAACTCTGGATTGAGCGCTGGATTGAACTCACGGGTGGGGGATATCGGCGAACGCGCCGACCGCTAGGCTCGCTTGCCGTGACCGCACGACCGCTGACCGACATCATCGAGGCGGGCTGGGCACGCGCCCTCGCGCCCGTCGAGGACAAGATCGCCGCGATGGGCGAGTTCCTGCGTGCCGAGGTGGCGGCGGGAAGGAAGTACCTGCCAGCCGGTGACCACATCCTGCGTGCGTTCACGCAGCCGTTCGCGGGCGTCCGCGTGCTCATCGTCGGCCAGGATCCCTACCCGACACCGGGGCACCCGATCGGCCTCTCCTTCGCCGTCGCCCCCGATGTCAGGCCGCTGCCCAAGAGCCTGATCAACATCTACAAGGAGTACTGCGACGACCTCGGTCATCCGGCTCCGTCCAACGGCGACCTGACTCCGTGGACGGAACAGGGCGTCGTGCTGCTCAACAGGGCGCTGACCGTCGCGCCGGGACGGCCCAACTCACACCAGGGCAAGGGCTGGGAGGAGATCACCGAGCAGGCCATCCGCGCGCTCGCCGCGAGGGACGAGCCCATGGTGGCCATCCTGTGGGGCAGCAACGCGCGCAAGCTCAAGCCGCTGCTGGGTGATGTGCCCAGCGTCGAATCGGTACACCCGAGCCCTCTTTCGGCGCGCAACGGGTTCTTCGGCTCCCGCCCGTTCAGCAAGGTCAACGCGCTGCTCGAACAGCAGGGCGCCGCCCCCATCGACTGGAAACTTCCCTAAAACCGTTCAGGTGGCTTGGGTGCCAGTAGCGGAACCTGAGGACGCGCACAGCGGAAGGCCCGGTGGACGATGTCCACCGGGCCTTCGCGCGAAATACTTGGGCGTCTGCCCGAACGATTCAGCCCCTGACGACCTTGCCGGCCTTGAGGCAGGAGGTGCACACGTTCAGGCGCTTCTTCTGGGAAAGCCCGATCTTGGCGTGCACGGTCTGGATGTTCGGGTTCCACCGGCGGTTGGTACGCCGGTGAGAGTGCGAGACCGACTTGCCGAAGCCCGGCCCCTTGCCACAGACGTCGCACACGGCAGCCACGTCGAACACTCCTCGAAGATTGGGGTACAAGAACCCGCCCGGAAGGTTCACCGGGCAACTCGACCAGGGTAGCCGGTGCGTTCCCGGCTTTCGCATCCGGGTCGCTACCCTCGCGGACAACCCTTGACGGTCGACCCCCGGAGCGGAGAAGGATACGCGGTGCTGGCCTTGGACGTGGTCGCGGTGCGGGCGTGGGCCGCAGCGTGCGTGCGGAGCCTGAGCGCCCTGCGGGCCGATATCGACGGCATCAACGTCTATCCCGTCGCCGACTCCGACACCGGCTCGAATCTGCTGCACACGCTCACCGCCGCGAACACCGCGCTCGCACGGGCACAGGGCGTCGAGTCCGCCGGTGCGGCCCTGCGGGTGCTCGCGGGGGGCGCCGTCGCCGAGGCGCGGGGCAACTCCGGCGTCATCATGTCCCAGGTGTTGCGAGGGTTCGCCGAGTCGGCGGGCGAGGTCGCCGAGGTCGACGGGGTTCGGCTGGCCGATGCCCTCCGCGCGGCGGACCGGCTCGCGACGAGCGCCGTGGCCCGCCCCGTGGCGGGGACCATGCTCAGTGTCCTGCACGCCGTCGCCGCCGCGGCGGGTGAGGGAACGGTCACCGAGGTGGCCACCTCCGCCGCCGCGACCGCGGCCGGTGCGCTGGAGGAGACCCCGCATCAGCTCGCCGTGCTCGCGAGGGCCGGTGTCGTCGACGCGGGCGGCAGAGGGCTCGTCGCCGTGCTCGACGCGCTGGTGGGCGTCGTGACCGGAGTGGAACACCAGCCGGGGCACGCGGTCCAGGCCCACGCGCCTTCGTCGCCGAAACCGGTGGCCTGGGAGGTCATGTACCTGCTCGCCGACGCGCGGGAGGACGCGCTGCCCTCGCTGCGCAAGGCCTTGTCGGGACTCGGTGACAGCGTCACCGTCGCAGGCGACGGTGGTGGTAACCACGCGGTCCACGTGCACTGCGCCGACATCGGGGCCGCGCTTGAGGCGGGGCTCCTGCACGGCAGGCCGCACTCCGTGCGGGTCGAGCCGCTCATGACACCCGCGCCGGAGGACACGGCGCTCGCCGCGGGGGAGCGCGCGGTCGTCGCCGTCGTGCATGGTGATGGGGTCGCGGATCTGATCGACGGCGAGGGCGGTGACGGTGTCGCCGTGCTGCGGCTGGCGGCGGGAGAGCGGCCGGAGGCCGAGGAGCTGATCGGGCTCATCACCGAGACCGCCGCGTCGCACGTCACGGTCCTGCCGGGCGGGGTCGAGCTGACCGCGGCTGCCGAGCGGATCGCGGGCCACCCCACGCTGGACGGCAAGGACGTCGTCGTGGTGCCGTGCGCCTCGCCCGTGCAGGTGCTCTCCGCGCTGGCCGTGCACGACCCCGGGCGCAAGGCGGGCGCCGACGTCGTCGCGATGGCCGAGGCCGCCGCCGCGACGAGGCGGGGTGATCTCGTTGTGGCACAAGAGGAATCCATCACCTGGGTGGGCAGGGCGCAGGCCGGTGACCTCGTCGGGCTCGTCGACGGCGAGGTGGTGCTGATCGAGCGGGCCACGCGCGTCGCGGAGGCGGCAGGCACCGTGCTCGAACGGATGCTGGCGGTCGGCGGGGAACTGGTCACGCTGCTCACCGGTGCCGGGGCTCCGGCCGGCATCGAGGAGTCCGTCGCCGCGCACCTGCGGGCCGTGCACCCCGAGGTCGAACTGGTGTGCTATTCCGGTGGGCAGACCGACGCGCTGTTGCTGATGGGGGTCGAGTGACCGAGCTGCACGACAAACTGACCGGGGTGGTCGGAGCGAAGGCCGCGGGAGCGCTGGCCAAATCGCTGGACATCCACACCGTCGCCGACCTGCTCCGGCACTATCCGCGCCGCTACGCGCGCAGGGGCGAGCTGACCGATATCGCGGGCCTTGAGCTCGGCGAGCACGCGACGGTGCTCGCGAGGGTGGAGTCGGCGACGAAGAAACCCATGCGCCAGCGCAAGGGTTCCATTCTCGAGGTCACCATCACCGATGGCAGGCGGCGGCTGTCCTGCGCGTTCTTCGGCAACCAGGCGTGGCGGGAACGGGAGCTGCGGCCCGGCAAGACCGGCCTGTTCGCGGGCAAGGTCACCGCCTTTCGCAACACCCTGCAACTGGCCAATCCCGAGTACGAGCTGATCGATCCCGACGACGACATGTCCACGATGGACGACTTCCTCGCCGAGATCATTCCGGTCTATCCCGCCGCGCAAGGAATCCAGTCCTGGACCATCGGCTACGCGGTGCGGCAGGTACTCGCGACGCTGGAGGACGGCGCCGACCCGGTGCCCTCGTGGCTGCGTGAGGAACATCAGCTCGACGACCTCTACGACGCGTTGCGGCAGATCCACCGGCCGGAGAGCTTCGAACAGCTCGACTCGGCGCGGGAACGGCTCAAATGGGACGAGGCGCTCGCCGTCCAGCTCATCTTCGCCCAGCGCAGGTACTCCACGATCTCGCGGCCCGCGCCGTCCTGTCCTTCGGTGCCGGACGGTGTCGCGGCGGCATTCGACGGAAAGCTGCCCTTCGAGCTGACGAGGGGACAGCGGGAGGTCGGTTCGGCCATCGCGGCCGATCTCGCCACCGAGCATCCGATGAACCGCCTGCTCCAGGGCGAGGTCGGCAGCGGTAAGACCATCGTCGCGTTGCGGGCCATGCTCCAGGTGGTCGACGCGGGCAGGCAGGCGGCGCTGCTCGCGCCGACGGAGGTGCTGGCGGCGCAGCACGCCCGTTCGCTGCGCGAGATGCTTGGCGACCTCGGCATGGCGGGAGAACTGGGCGCGGCCGACAAGTCGACTCGCATCACCCTGCTCACCGGTTCGATGTCCGCCAAGGAACGCAAGCAGGCACTGCTGGACGCGGCGAGCGGGGCCGCGGGCATCGTCGTCGGAACGCACGCGCTCATCCAGGATCACGTCTCGTTCGCCGATCTCGCCTTCGTCGTGGTCGACGAGCAGCACCGCTTCGGCGTCGAGCAGCGGGACGCGCTGCGGTCGAGAGGCGCGAACTCGACCAGTCCGCACGTGCTGGTGATGACGGCGACGCCCATCCCGAGGACGGTCGCCATGACCGTCTACGGCGACCTTGAGGTGTCCTCGCTGCGGGAACTGCCGGCCGGGCGTTCGCCCATCTCGACGAGCGTCGTGCCCGTCGCCGAGAAACCGGCGTGGCTCGACAGGGCGTGGCAGCGGCTGACCGAGGAGGTCGGCAAGGGGCATCAGGCGTACGTGGTGTGCCCGAGGATCGGCGACGAGCCGCCGTCGGACAAGAGCGACAAGCGCCCACCCATCGCGGTGCTCGACCTGGTTCCGCAGCTCGAACAAGGGCCGCTGCGAGGGCTGCGGATCGGCGTCCTGCACGGAAGGCTGCCCGGTGACGAGAAGGACGCGGTGATGCGTGCCTTCGCGGCGGGCGAGATCGACGTGCTGGTGGCGACGACGGTCATCGAGGTCGGCGTCAACGTGCCCAACGCGACGCTCATGGCGATCATGGACGCCGACCGGTTCGGGGTGAGCCAGCTCCACCAGTTGCGAGGCAGGGTCGGCAGGGGCAGCGTGCCCGGGTTGTGCCTGCTCGTCACCGAGGCACTCGACGGCACGAGCACGAGAGCGAGACTCGCCGCGGTCGAGTCGACGCTCGACGGGTTCGAGTTGTCCAAGCTGGATCTGGAACTGCGCAGGGAGGGTGACATCCTCGGCGCGGCGCAATCGGGAAAGCGCTCCGGGCTGAAGCTGCTGTCGCTGCTGGCCGACGAACCGGTCATCGCCGGGGCGAGAGCCGTCGCGCAGCGGATCGTCGAACAGGATCCTTCGCTGACCGAGCACCCCGGGCTGGCGGGCATGGTGTCCGAGGTGATCGACACCGACCGGGCCGAATACCTCGACAAGTCGTGACCCGTGCGGAGGGTGCACGGCAGGTAACGTCTGGCGTGGTCGCCGGTGCCCGGCCCGCCTCCGGACGAGTCCCGAATGAGGTCCATCACCTGGGACACAACTCCCGGAGAGCGGGACTTTCGAGGTAACGTGCCTGCGACCGATCCGAGCAACCGGAAGGACCGGGGATGTTCCGCAAAGTGCTCGTCGCCAACAGGGGCGAGATCGCCATTCGCGCGTTCCGTGCTGCCTACGAACTGGGCGCGGGCACGGTCGCCGTGTTCCCGCACGAGGATCGCAATTCACTGCACCGGCTCAAGGCCGACGAGGCGTACGAGATCGGCGAGGAAGGTCACCCCGTGCGGGCCTACCTCTCCGTCGACGAGGTCGTCCGCGCCGCTCGCATGGCCGGAGCCGACGCCGTCTACCCCGGTTACGGATTCCTCTCCGAGAACCCCGATCTGGCCAGGGCGTGCGAGGAAGCGGGCATCGCCTTCGTCGGCCCCTCCGCCGACATCCTCGAACTCACCGGCAACAAGGCGCGTGCCGTCGCCGCCGCGCGCGAGGCGGGCGTGCCCGTGCTCGGATCGTCGGCCCCCTCGTCCGATGTGGACGAACTGGTCGAGGCGGCCGGGGAACTCGGATTCCCCGTCTTCGTCAAGGCCGTCGCGGGTGGCGGCGGGCGCGGCATGCGCAGGGTCTCCGACCCCAAGCAGCTCAGGGAATCCATCGAGGCCGCCGCGAGGGAGGCCGAGTCCGCCTTCGGCGACCCCACCGTCTTCCTTGAGAAGGCCGTTGTCGAGCCGCGGCACATCGAGGTGCAGATCCTCAGCGACGGCACCGGTGGCGATGACGGCGTCATCCACCTCTACGAGCGCGACTGCTCCGTGCAGCGGCGGCACCAGAAGGTCATCGAACTCGCCCCCGCGCCCAATCTGGATCCGGAACTGCGGGAGCGGATCTGCGCCGACGCCGTCAAGTTCGCGAAACAGATCGGCTACCGCAACGCGGGCACCGTCGAATTCCTCGTCGACCGCGACGGCAACCACGTTTTCATCGAGATGAACCCGCGCATCCAGGTCGAGCACACGGTGACGGAGGAGGTCACCGACGTCGACCTCGTGCAGTCGCAGTTGCGGATCGCGGCGGGCGAGACGCTGCCGGAGCTCGGCCTCACCCAGGACGCGGTCTACCTTCGCGGCGCGGCCATGCAGTGCAGGATCACCACCGAGGATCCGGCCAACGGCTTCCGCCCCGACACCGGCATGATCAGCGCCTACCGCTCGCCCGGCGGCTCCGGGATCCGGCTCGACGGCGGAACCGCCTTCGCGGGCACCGAGATCAGTGCGCACTTCGACTCGATGCTCGTCAAGCTCACGTGCAGGGGAAGGACGTTCAAGACCGCCGTCGGCAGGGCCCGCAGGGCGCTCGCCGAATTCCGCATCCGCGGTGTGGCGACGAACATCCCGTTCCTGCAGGCAGTGCTCGACGACCCCGACTTCCAGGAAGGCCGGGTCACCACGGCGTTCATCGAGGAGCGGCCGCACCTGCTCACCGCGCGGCACTCGGCGGACAGGGGAACGCGGCTGCTCAACTACCTCGCCGATGTCACGGTCAACAAACCCAACGGCGAGCGGCCAAGGCTCGTCAACCCCGAGACCAAGATCCCCGCGCTTCCGGACGGTGCTCCTCCGCCGGGGTCGAAGCAGCGGCTCACCGAACTCGGGCCGGAGGGATTCGCGCGGTGGATGCGGGAATCGCCGACCGTCGGCGTCACCGACACCACCTTCCGCGACGCACACCAGTCCCTGCTCGCGACAAGGGTGCGCAGCAAGGACCTGCTGGCCATCGCGCCGGTCGTCGCCAAGACCGTTCCCCAGTTGCTTTCCGTCGAATGCTGGGGCGGGGCGACCTACGACGTCGCGCTGCGGTTCCTCGCCGAGGACCCGTGGGAACGGCTCGCCGGGCTGCGTGAGGCCATTCCCAACGTCTGCCTGCAGATGCTGCTGAGGGGCCGCAACACCGTCGGCTACACGCCGTATCCCACGGAGGTGACCGACGCGTTCGTCGACGAGGCGACCAGGACCGGTATCGACATCTTCCGCATCTTCGACGCGCTCAACGACGTCGAGCAGATGCGGCCCGCGATCGACGCGGTGCGGGCGACGGGAACCGCCGTCGCCGAGGTGGCATTGTGCTACACCTCGGATCTTTCGGATCCGGCCGAGAAGCTCTACACGCTCGACTACTACCTCAAGCTGGCCGAGCAGATCGTCGGCGCGGGCGCGCATGTGCTCGCCATCAAGGACATGGCGGGACTGCTGCGCGCACCGGCCGCGGCGAAGCTGGTGACCGCGCTGCGCAAGGAATTCGACCTTCCCGTGCACATCCACACGCACGACACGGCGGGTGGACAGCTGGGCACCTATCTCGCGGCGATCAACGCGGGAGCCGACGCGGTCGACGGTGCCGTCGCCTCCATGGCGGGCACGACCTCGCAGCCGTCGCTGTCGGCCATCGTGGCGGCGACCGACTTCTCGGCGAGGCCGACGGGTCTGGACCTGCAGGCCATCGGTGATCTGGAGCCGTACTGGGAGATCGTGCGCAAGATCTACGCGCCGTTCGAGGCCGGGCTGGCCTCCCCGACGGGACGCGTCTACCACCACGAAATCCCGGGAGGGCAGCTCTCCAACCTGCGTACCCAGGCGAAGGCGCTCGGTCTCGGCGACCGGTTCGAGGACATCGAGGCCATGTACGCCGCCGCCGACCGGATGCTCGGTCACCTCGTGAAGGTCACGCCCTCCTCGAAGGTCGTCGGTGACCTCGCGCTGCACCTCGTCGGTGCGGGGGTCGCTCCGGAGGACTTCGAGGCCGACCCCGGCAAGTACGACATCCCGGACTCGGTCATCGGGTTCCTGCGTGGCGAACTCGGCGACCCGCCCGGCGGCTGGCCCGAACCGTTCCGCACCAAGGCGCTGGCGGGAAGGGCGGACGCGAAACCCGTCGCCGAACTGTCCGAAGAGGACAAGGGTGACCTGGCCGCCGACCGGCGAGGCACGCTGAACCGGTTGCTGTTCCCCGCGCCGACCCAGGAATACATCGCCCACAAGGAGGCATACGGCGACACGAGTGTGTTGCCGAGCAAGGACTTCTTCTACGGCTTGCGGCCGGGCGAGGAGTACTCGGTCGACCTCGAACAGGGTGTCCGGTTGCTCATCGAGCTGGAGGCTATCGGCGAGGCCGACGAGCGGGGCGTGCGGACCGTCATGGCGACGCTCAACGGGCAGCTCAGGCCCATCCAGGTGCGGGATCTGTCGGTCGCGTCGGACCTGCCCGCCAAGGAGAAGGCGGACAAGGGCAACGACCGGCACGTCGCCGCGCCGTTCGCCGGGGTGGTCACCGCGCAGGTCGCCGAGGGCGACACGATCGAGGCGGGGGACACCGTGGCGACCATCGAGGCGATGAAGATGGAAGCTGCCATCACCGCGCAGGTGGGTGGCACCGTGCAACGGCTGGCGATCAACTCGGTGCAGCAGGTCGAGGGCGGCGACCTGCTGATCGTGCTGGAGTGACCGAGCGCCGGGCTGGGTGAGTGCTGGACCACCACCCAGCCCGGAACCTTCGCCCGCCCCCGCGAGTCCCCCGAGTCCCCGCGCGACCCGCCGAGTTCTGCACTCAGGACGCCGAGTTCTGCGTTCGGGTCGCCGAGTTCTGCGTTCAGGGCGTCGAGTTCTGCGCCCGGGACGGTGAGATCCGCGCCCAGGCTGGTGAGGTCCGCGTTCGCGCTTTCGAGAGGTCGGCGGGGACGCGAGATGCCCGTTCGGGACACAGCCCGCGACGCACGTTCGCGGGATCCGGCCTCGACGTGCCGGTGCCGTTGCCGACATGCCGGTCCCGACATGCCGTTGCCGATGTGCCGGTGCCGGTACGGGTGCCGTTGTGCCGGTGCCTGGTCCCGACATCCCGGTGCCCATGTGATTGGGTCGGCGCCCGCGCATGTGGGGCCACATGGTCGGTTGGCTGTCG
The DNA here is from genome assembly GCA_040635515.1 of Saccharomonospora sp. NPDC006951. GTDB lineage: Bacteria > Actinomycetota > Actinomycetes > Mycobacteriales > Pseudonocardiaceae > Prauserella_A. The sequence continues at coordinate 386,188 of JBEYHY010000003.1, forward strand.
TTCTGTCGCCGGATGGGCATCTCGCTGTCCTGGGTGCGGATCTCGGCGACCTGAGTGCAGAACTCGTCGTCCTGGGTGCGGATCTCGCCGTCCTGAGCGCGGATCTCGGCGTCCTGGACGGGGGACTCGCCGCCGGGCCCGCCGGGCCCGCCGGGCCGACCCCGTCAGCCACCCGGCGGGCCCCGCCGGCGGCCTTGGCTTGCCGTTGCGCCGCACGGCGGAGCCGGGCCCTCGCTTTTGTTCCTTCCGCGCAGGCCGGGTGCGAAATCTTGTCACCGGGCATCAGAAAACCTGGGCTTTTGCTACCAGGGTGATACATTTCGCCGCCCGCTTTCGATGTGTCCGGTGTCACCCCTCAAGGCTGCGGGGAAGGAGCTGTGACCGTGACCGGGCGCGTACTGGACGATTCGGCCGATTCGGTGGTGCTGCCTGGGCGGCTCGCCGACATCATGCGGCCGGAACTGGAAAGCGTTTCCGAGGAGATCGTGTCCGAGATTCGGGGGCTGATTCCCGAATATCGGCGCCCGATCGACGGACCGTACGGGAAGTCGATCCGCGCTGGCGTGAGCCACGCGATCGCCTTGTTCGTGGAGCAGATCGCCAATCCGACCGCCTCGAAGGAACATGCCCACGAGGTGCACAGGAGGCTGGGGCAGTTCGAAATGCGGGAGGGCCGCAGCCTCGACACCCTGCAGGCCGCCTACCGGGTGGGCGCGAGGGTGGCGTGGCGCCGCATCATGCGGGTCGGCAGGAGGAGCGGCTTCTCGTCGGCGGTGATGTCGCAGCTCGCCGACGCCATGCTGGCTTTCATGGACGAGCTCGCCTCGGTGGCCCTCGACGGTTACCTTGAGGCCAAGGCCGGTTCCGCCGACGCCCTGGACACCTGGCGAAGACGTTTGCTCCAGCTCATTCTCGAACGTCCCTCCGCGCCTTCCGAGGCGATCCACGAGCTGGCACGGCTCGTCAACTGGCCGGTTCCGGAGCTGGCGACACCGATCGCGGTGCGCCCGCTGTACCGCTCGGCCTCGCCGGGGCATCCCGCGCTCGACCCGGAAATCCTCGCCGAACTGGGCGGCAGGGAGCCGCACGTGCTGGTTCCCGGCGAGCTGACGAAGCAGCGGTTGCTGACGCTGCAGGCGGCGATGCCGGAGTCGCGCCTGGCGATCGGTCCTTGCGTGCCGCTCGACGCGGTCGCCGACGCGCTGCGCTGGTCGAGGAAGACGTTGAACCTCGTCGACGAGGGCTCGTTGCCCGCACTGAGGGTGACGTGGGTACAGGACTGTCTCCCGTTGCTGCTGCTGCATTCCGACGAGTCACTCGCGGGGCAGTTGCGGCGCAGGCTTTACGGACTGATGGAGGGGCTCACGAGCAAGCAGCGGGACCGGATGCTGACGACACTGCGCGCGTGGCTCGACGCGCAGGGAAACGTGCTCGATGTCGCCGAGAAGCTCGCGGTGCATCCACAGACGGTGCGTTACCGGATGCGCCAGCTCGAAGCCATGTTCGGGGAACGACTGCACGATCCGGAATCGCGGTTCGAGCTGGAGCTGGCTTTGCGCATGCTCAGCCTCGGCAAGCCACCGATCACCCGGGCCGCACCACGCGCCCTCGCGGGACTGCCTAGCGTGGCGCCAGCTCGGTGATGACCCAGCCTTCGCCTTCGCGCTGGGCCGTCACCAGGAGCTGAGCCGCCGCGACGCCGGGTTTGCCGTCGGCCCGCGTCGCCGACTGGTCGAGGAACGCGAGCACGGTGGCGCGGTCGCCGGTGAGGGAGAGCACGGCGGAGCTGACCACCTGTGTCGTCAGCGAAAGCCGTTGTTCGGGCGCCTGTTCGCGCACCCTGGCGAAAAGGTCGCGGTAGGTGTCGAGTGCCTGCCCTCTCAGTACCTCGCTCGCCGCTTTCCCGGTCGTGCCGACGTCGTCGAAGGCGTAGGAGAACACGGTGTTGAGCGCCCTGGTGACGCCGGCGTTGACCTCGGCGGTGCGCTGCTGGTCGACGAGTGCCTCGTTGTTCGCCGAGGGTGAGGAGCGCAGCCCGCTCGCCTCGACGGTGAACCACGTGCCCAGCCCGATGAGTACGGCCGCCGCGATGGCGAACACGGCGGCGAGCCGGTGCTTGCGCGCGTTCCTGAGTGCGATCACGACGCGCCTCCGAGCGGAACCTGGTTGAGCGCACTGAGTTTCCACTCGCCGCCGGTGTGTTGCAGGCGCGCGGTGAACCGGTTGCGGGCGGTCGCGGGTTCGGCGCCTTCCCGCGCGGTGGTGATCTCGACGGAGACGAGCATGGTCGCCGTCCCGGCGTCCTGGTCGAGCTCGCTGATGGCGGCTTCGAGCACCTTGCCGGTGGCGACGGTTCCGTTGTCCCGCAAGGCGTTCTTGGTTTCCTTGCCGGTTCCGGCGAATTCGTCGCGCAGTGGTCCTGTCGAAGCGGCGACCCATCGGTCGATGCCGCCGTCGACGTCGTGGTAGTCGAGCGTGGTGACCTCGGCGACGCGGGCGCGGCCCTGGGCGAGCGCCTCGTCGCGGGCTTGCGCGTAGGACAGCGCGTCGTCGCCCGTGGCGGTGATCCACGACCAGCCGCCCCAGCCCGCGTAGACGGCCGCCGCGGCGAGTACCCCGGCGGCGACTCTGGTCACTTTGTCAGCCACAGCAGCTCCTCCAGGGTGGTCGACACGGAAGAGAGCGGGGCGTTGCCGGTGCCGGGGACCGCGGCGGCCGGTACTCCGCCGGTGGGGGAGTTCTGCGAACCGCGCACGGATCGCGGGTCGCCCCCCGGCAGGGTGCAGGCCGCCGAGGTGTTGAACGGTGCGGGTGAGGTGTCGGTGCCGGGACGGTAGCGGGTGCCTTCGTAGCCCTGGACGCACGGAACCGGGTCGAAGAAGGTCAGTGCCAGCGACAGGTTTCCCCCGTCGGGGGTGATGGCCGTCGAGGTCGAGGCGACGGCTTTGGGGGTCAGCACGAAGAACTGCTCCATGCCGGCGGTGCGTGCCTCGAACAGCCGTGCCGTGGTGAGCAGGTTCGCGACGAGAATGGATAGCCCGGGATCGGTGTCCTTGAGCAGCCCGCTGAGCTGGGTGGCCGCCTGAGGCGCCGTCCCGATGAGGGTGCGCAGGTCGCCGTCGGCTCCGGCGAGTTCGGCCGCGAACAGTTTGGCGTTGCTGCCGAAAGAACGCCAAGCCTGCGCCGAATCGGCCTGTGTGCGCAGCACGGTCGCGCCGTCGTCGATGAGCGCCTTCGTCTGCGGGAGGTAGTCGGTTGCGGTACGGGTGAGCGAACTCGACGTGTCGAGAAGCAGTTGCAGGCTCGGGCCCGTCCCGTGCAGCGCGTTGTAGAACTCGTCGACGACGACCCGCAGCGATTCGGTCGGCACCGATTCGGTGAAGTCGCTGAGACTGCTGAGCAGATTCTCGACGGGCAGCGGAAGCGTCGACGCCTCGCGGGGGATGACCGCCCCCTCGTCGAGATAGGGCCCGTCCTCGGTGCGGGGTTGCAGATCGACGTACTGTTCGCCGACGGCCGAGCGGTTGGCGACGACGGCGCGGGAGTTCGCGGGGATCGGCGGCGCGGAGGAATCGATGAGCAGGTCGGCTTCCATACCGGTGTCGGTGAGGCGTAGTTCGCCGATCCTGCCGATGGCCACGCCGCGATAGGTGACCTCACCGTTGGTGAAGATGCCGCCCGCCTCGGCCAGTTCGAGCTTGACGACGTAACCGCCCGCGCCGAAGAGCCTGCCGAGGCCCGCGTAGTTGGCTCCGACGAAGGCGACGGCGGCGAGCGCGACGGCGATGAACGCGATCACCTGGACGCGGATCTTGGCGCTGAGCATCAGGGAGTCCCCCCGTCGGCAGGCGCGACGGACGTCGGCGGAATGGGCAGCGGCGGGATGGGCTCCTCGTACCCTGCCGAAGGGGCGATTTCGACGAACGCGTTGAGGTAGTCGCCTTTGATGCCGTCGAGTACCGCGTCGGTGAACGGGAAGGTGGGCAGGATTTCCAGTGCCTGAGGCAGGTTCTGGCCCGCGTCGGCGAGCCTGCCGAGGATCGGGGCGAGTGCCTTGAGGTCGGCGACCATGTCGTCCTTGCTGCGGTCGATGACCTCGACGGTGACATCGGAGAGTTCGTCGAGCGATTGCAGCATGGTGACCAGTGCCGTGCGTTGTTCGCTGAGCGCGGCAAGCCCGGGGGTGAGGTTGTTGAGCGCTCCCTTGATCGCCTCGTCGCGTTCGGACAGTGTCGAGGCGAGCCGGTTGAGCCCGTCGAGCGCCGCGGTGATGTCGGTGCGGTGCTGGTCGAGGTTGGTCATGAGGGTGTCGACGCCGGTGAGGAACGACTTGATTTCCTTCTCGTTGCCGTCCATGACGTCGTTGAGTTCCCTGGTGATGGTCTGGAGCTGGCCGACGCCACCTCCGTTGAGCAGCAGCGACAGCGCGCCGAACACCTCTTCGACCTCGGGATGCCGATTGGTCCGCGTCAGCGGGATCAGCGCGCCGTCGCCGAGTTCGCCGATCCTGGCTCCGGTTTCGTTGCGGGGAGCGGCCAGTTCGACGAACTTTTCCCCGAGCAGGCTGGACTGCCGGATGTTGGCGACGGCGTTGGCGGGCAGCGTGATGTCGCCGTTGACGGAAAGCACCACCTGCGCCGTCCAGCCGTCCTGGCCGCCGAGCCCGATGGATTCGACCCTCCCGACGGCGACGTCGTTGACCTTCACCGCGGAATGCGGCACGAGGTCGAGTACGTCCCTGAACTGCGCGGTGACCCGGTAGGGGTGGTCGCCGAGGTCGGCGCCGCCGGGCAGCGGGAGGTCGTAGATGCCGTCGAAACCGGCGGGCGCGCAGGCCGCCGTCGCGCCGAGCAGCGCGGCGCACAGCAGGATTCCGGCTTTTCTCATGGGCCACCGCCGGTTGTGCTCGTCGGGGCGATCGGGAGGTACTCGAGCAGGTTGGTCCTGCCCTGCATGGTTCCGCTTGAGGGATCGAAGGTGTTGTAGGCGTTCTCGACGGCGAGCGGGATGTCGTCGAGAACCTCGGCCAGCGCCGCCCTGTTGTTCACGAGTGTCTGTGTCGTTCCGGCCAGTTTGTCCACATTGGCCTGGATTCCCGCCCTGTTGTCCTTGATGAACTCCTGCACGTCGGCGAGCGCGGTGCCGAGCGTGTTGAGCGCGGCGGCGAGTTCCTCCCTGTCGGAGGAAAGGGTCTGCCACACGCGGGACAGCTGGTCGGCGACGAGGCGTACCTGGCTGTCGTTGCCCGCCAGCATGTCGGTGAACTTCTGGAGTTCGTCGATGGTGCCGAACAGTTCGCCCTCCGAGCCGTTGAGGGTGCGGGTGAGGTCGGCGAAGTTGCGGATGCTCTCCGAGAGCGCCGTGCCGTTGCCGCGCATGTTGGCCGCTCCGGTGTCGAGCAGGTCCGACAGCGCGCCCTCGCCGTTGGCTCCTTCGGGACCGAGCGCGGTGACGAGGTCGTTGAGGCTCGTGTACAGCTCGTCGAGTTCGACGGGAGTCGCCGTGCGCGAGGCGGGGATCACCGTTCCGTCGGTCAGTGAGGGGCCGCCCCCGGCGAGGTCGGACAGCTGAACGTAGCGGTCGGCGACGACGCTGGGCGCGACGACGACCGCATGCGTGTTCGTGGCGACCGGCGCGTCCCTCTCCACGGTCATCACGACCTCGACCTGCTCGCCTTTCGGCGTGACGGACTCGACCTGCCCGACCCTGACACCGAGTACGCGCACGTCCGATCCGGAGTAGACGCCGACGGCGCGGGTGAAGTAGGCGGTCACGCGGTTGTCGGTCTCGCGAGCGAAGACCCACCACAGCACGGCGGCGAGGAAGACGCCCGCGACGAGGGCGAGCGCGCCGATCCGGGTCAGCCGCAGCCGCATCCGGGTCGTGGTCATCGGCCACCTCCTGAGGAGATGTGGGGCGGGAGGCAGGGATCGCGGTTCTCCGGCACGAGGCCGCACAGGTAGTTGTCGATCCAGCGCCCGCTGCCGATGGTGTTGTTGACGACCCGGAAGTAGGGGGCCGCGAGCTTGATACCGCGGTCGAGATTGTCGTTCTGCCGTTGCAGGATGTCGGTGACGTGACCGAGTTGCTCGAGCGTCGGTGAGAGCTGGGCCTGGTTGTCGACGACGAGGCCGGTCACCTGCTCGGCCAGTGACCGGGTTCCGGTCAGCAGCCGGTGGATCGCGTCCCTGCGATTGTCCAGTTCGGTCAGCAGCAGGTTGCCGTCGTTGATGAGGGTTTCGAACTGGTCGCTCGAACCGGCCAGCGTCTTGGTGATGGTGTGGGCGTTCTCCAGCAGGTCGGCGAGCTGGTTGTCGCGGGAGGCGATGGTCCGCGACAGCGAGCTGAGCCCGTCGAGCGCGGTGCGCACGTGCTGAGGGGAGTCCCGGAAGGCATCCGACAGGGTGCGGAAGCTTTCGGCGAGCTGGTCGGTGTCGAGCGCGGCCGCCGTACTGGCGAGGCCTTCGAAGGCGGTGGTCACGTCGTAGGGCGTCGTGGTGCGGTTCAGCGGAATCGCGACGTCGGGGTCCTGCACGTCGTTGCCGCTGGGGTAGAGGTTGAGGAATTTCTGGCCCAGCAAAGTCTTGATCTTGATTTCGGCCGTGCTGCGGTCGCCGACCCAGGTGTCGGAGACGCGGAAGGTCACCAGCACCCTGTCCTCGGCGAGTTCGATGTCGGTGACCTCGCCGACCTTGATGCCCGCGACGCGGACCTCGTTGGACGGCTGGAGCCCCGCCGCCTCGCTGAACTCGGCCTGGAAACTGGTTCCGGTGCCGATGAGGGGCAGGTTCTCGTAGTTGAGGATCGCGGCGCCGACGGCGGCGATGAGTGCCGTGCCGACGAGGCCCGTGGTGAAGGCGTTGCGTTCGCGGAAGGACTTCATCGGGCGCACCTCGCCGGAAGCGGTCCTGGGTTGGTGGACTTCGGCGGGTCGGTCAGCAACATTCCCTCGCACAGGTAGAAGTTCATCCAGGTGCCGTAGGAGCTGATCCGCCCGATGTCGTTGAGCTTGCCCGGCAGCACGTCGAGCGTGCGGTTGATGTCGGCCGAGCCGCTGTTGAGGTTGGCCGACAGCGTGCCGAGTTCGGCGATGCTGTCCTTGAGCGGTGGCCGGGCAGCCTCGAACAGCCCCGCCGTCGCCGTCGTCAGCGAGGCTAGGCCGTCGACGGCCTCTCCGATGGCTTCCCTGTCACTGGCGAGTCCCGATACCAGCTGCTGTGTCGTGGAGACCAGTGTGGACAGTGCGTCGCCCTCGTTGTTGACGGTGGTGAGCACCGAGTTGAGGTTGTCGATCACCTCGCCGATCACCTGGTCCTTGTCGGCCAGCGTCGAGGTCAGCGACCCGGTGTGGGCCAGCAGACTCTCCACCGTGCCGCCTTCGCCTTGCAGTACCTGCACGATCTCGCCGGAGAGCTGGTTGACGTCCTGAGGGGACAGTGCGCGGAACAACGGCTGGAAGCCGTTGAACAACTCGGTCAGGTCGAGTGCGGGTTTCGTGCGCTCCAGCGGGATCTCGGTGCCGGGGGGCAGCGGGGTGCTGTCGGGTTCCGGTCCTCGTTCCAGCGCGATGTAGCGCTGGCCGATCATGTTGCGGTATCTGATGGTCGCGGTGACGTCGCTCGGCAGCTGCCTGCTGCTGTCGATGGAGAACCGGACGAGCGCGATGTGCTGGTCGACCACCTCAAGCGAGTCGACCTGTCCGATGCGGACACCGGAAACACGCACGTCGTCGCCGGGGTTGAGCGAGGTCGCGTCGGTGAACCTCGCCGCGTAACCGGTGCGGTCCTGCACCCCGGTGTTGGAGACGGAGATCGCGAGTATCGCCGTGGCGAGCCCGGTGACGAGGATGAACACGAGCCCTTTGATCAGTGGTGCCGCGATCTTTCTCATTCGAGAGTCACCTCGGTTCCCCGGTACAACGGCCCGACGAGCACGCTGCTCCACTCCGGAACCTCACCCGGCACGACATCGAGTTCCGGTGCGAGCAGACTCGACAGCAATTCCCTCTCCTGCGGCGAATTCGGCAGCCCGAGATCCCCTCCGGAACCCGGCAGCAGGGGATGGGTCCTGCTGCCGGGTTCCGCGGCGGCGACTCCCGCCGTGGGGGCAACCCCGCTGGGATAACAGCGCGGTCCTCCGGTCGCGGTGTAGGCGGGGGTGTCGACCCCCGGCCGGTACTTGCCCCTCGACTGCGTCACCGTGGCGCTCAGATGCAGACCCGGTTCGGCGCTGCCCTTGCCGAGCACCTTGTCCATGGATGCCCGCAGATCGTTGAGCGCCTTGAGGGTGCACGGGAAGCTCGGCGAGTAGCGCGCGGCGATCTCCAGCGGTGCGCGGCTGGTCGCCGCGAGGCCGATGAGGTTGTCCTTGTTGGCTCGCAGGAATCCGGTGACGTCCTGCGAGGTGGAGGTCACCTGCGCGTAGAGCAGATTCAGCTCGCCCGCCTTCTCCTTGACGGTGTCGAGCGTGACGGCGGTGTCGGTCAGCGCGTCGAGCACGTCGGGGGCGATGTCGCCGTAGAGCTCGCTCACGGTGGCGAGGTCGCGGATGTTCTCGTTGAACCGGGGCAGGCTCGGGTTGAACTCCTCGAAATAGTTCGCCGCCTCGGCCAGCGTGTTGCCGAGCTGCTCGCCTCTGCCCTCCAGCGCGGTGGAGGCGGCGGTGAGCGTGCTCGCGAGCTTCTGCGGCTGCACCGCCTGCAACACCGGAAGCAGATTGTCGAAGACGCGTTCCAGCTCGATCGCGTTCGCGGATCTGTCCTGCGAGATCACGTCGCCTTCGCGTAGCGGAGGCTGGTTGCTTCCGTCCGGAATGGACAGCTGGACGTAGCGTTCCCCGAAGAGCGTCTTCGGGATCAGCAGCGCGGCGACGTCCTTCGGCAGCCGCTCGACGGTCGAGGGATCGAGCGCGAGGCTGATCTCGGCTCCCTCGCCCGTGGCCCGGATGTCCCTGACCTCACCGACGATGACGCCCCGCGCCTTGACGTCGGAGTTGGCCCTGAGCTGGTTGCCGACCCTGTCGGTGTGCAGGGTGACCATGACCGACGAGACGAAGTCCTTGTTGTAAATGCGCACCGACAGCGTGATGAACAGCGCCATCACGAGCAGGAACGCGACTCCCGCGGCGCGGATGCCCAGTTTGCGTGCCAACGTCGGTCTCATCCGGCCACCCGCACGGTCGTCGTGGCGCCCCAGATCGCGAGGCTGAGGAAGAAGTCGAGTACCGCCACCGCGACGATGGCGGTCCGCACCGCCCTGCCGACGGCGACGCCGACCCCGGCGGGCCCTCCGCTGGCGCGGTAGCCGTAATAGCAGTGCGTCAGTACGACGACCACGCTGAACAGCAGTACCTTCCCGAAGGACCAGAGAACGTCCTCCGGTGGCAGGAACAGTTCGAAGTAGTGGTCGTAGGTGCCTGCCGACTGGCCGAGGAACCACACCGTGACCTGCCGGGAGGCGATGTAGGAACTGAGCAGCCCGATGGCGTACAGCGGGATGATGGCGACGAATCCGGCGATGATCCTCGTGGTGACCAGGTAGGGAATGCTGGGAATCCCCATCACCTCAAGCGCGTCGATCTCCTCCGAGATCCGCATGGCGCCCAGCTGCGCGGTGAAGCCGCAGCCGACCGTCGCCGACAGCGCGAGCCCCGCGACGAGCGGCGCGATCTCGCGGGTGTTGAAGTAGGCGGAAATGAACCCCGCGAAGGCAGCGGTGCCGACCTGGCTCAGCGCGGTGTAGCCCTGGATGCCCACGACGACACCGGTGAACAGGGTCATGCCGAGCATCACGCCGATCGTGCCGCCGATGACGGCGAGCGCTCCGCTGCCGAAACTCACCTCGGCCAGCAGCCTGATGATTTCGGTGTAGTAGCGGCGAAGCGCCCTCGGCACCCAGGCGAGAGCGCGCAGGAAGAACAGGATGGCGTCGCCGAGCGTGTCGAGGAAGCCGAACTGCCTGTCGATCGTGTCGAGCGCGATCCGCGACCGTGGTGTGGTGACCATCCCTCACATCCCCTTGGGCGGCACGAGTTGCAGGTACACGGTCGACAGCGCCACGTTGAGCAGGAACAGCAACAGGAAGGTGATGACGACGGACTGGTTGACCGCGTCGCCGACGCCCTTCGGCCCCGCGGCGGGGTGCAGTCCCCGGTACGCGGCGACGACACCGGCGACGAACCCGAAGATGACCGCCTTGATCTCGCTGATCCACAGGTCCGGCAATTGGGCGAGCGCGGAGAAACTCGCCAGGTACGCGCCAGGAGTTCCGCCCTGCATCACGACGTTGAAGAAGTAGCCGCCGAGCACGCCGACGACGCTGACCATGCCGTTGAGGAAGAGCGCGACGCCCATCGCGGCCAGGACTCTCGGCACGATGAGCCGCTGGACGGGGGAGACGCCGAGTACTTCCATGGCGTCGATTTCCTCGCGGATGGTGCGTGATCCGAGATCGGCGCAGATGGCCGAACCACCGGCTCCCGCGATCAGCAGTGCCGTGACGATGGGGCTGGCCTGCTGGATGATCGCGAGCACGCTCGCGGCTCCGGTGAACGACTGCGCGCCGATCTGGTTGGTGAGCGAGCCGACGTGCAGCGCGATGACACCGCCGAACGGGATCGCGACCAGCGCGGTAGGCAGGATGGAGACGCTCGCGATGAACCAGAACTGCTGGATGAACTCGCGGAACTGGAACGGCCGGCGGGGGATGTAGCGGATGACGTCGAACGCGAGTGCGTAGAGTCGTCCGGTTTGCCGGATCGCCGCCGCGCCGGGGAACCTGTCCCGGCGGCGGCGGTCGGCGTCGACTGCCACCACAACCTCCTTCGCCGGTTTCCGTCACCGATTACTCCGAATGCTGCGAAACGGTGGTAGAAACGGTTGCAGCGTCGTTCATCGAGAATGTTTGTTACTTGCCGGTACGCTAACGGTGCATGCGTGTACTGACAAGAACGTGCCATGCCGTCATTGGTTACGGATCAGTTCTTGTCATCTTTCGACAAAAGCGCTGACCGGATCTTGTGCGACGGTGAGTGTTATGGCGGAAAAGTCCAGGTCGCGCACGCCGGTCGTGGAGGTATTCGTATCGGCGCTCAAGGGTTCGGCGGTGATCCGGCATCGCTTTTCGTGGCTCCGGAAAGTCGGCCGGGTGCTCGGAAGGGCGAAATTCGCGACGAGTACCTATTGCTTTTCCGGTGTGTCGTGGGGCTCCTTTTCCGGTGCGTGGGTTATGTCGTTGCTTGTTTGCGTGATGTCCGCGTTCGCGGTGGCAGTGCGGGGTTCCCCGTTGCCAAGGCCTTCGCCAGGGGTGAATTCCGTCGCGGCGGCCGACGTCCGCCATGCGGAATTCTCCTTTTCACTTGGCCGAATTTTTCCGATTGTTCGGGAATCCTGGATGGCGCAAATATGATTGCGAGGCCGGGAGTCCGGCGGTTCCGATGCTCCTTTGTCAGGCTTGCGCAAAAACCAGAGGGAGACTGTGCAGAACGGTGAGTGTTTCCAGTTCCGGCTCGGGTCAACGCGTGATGTCCTGTCGGGTGGAAGGGTTTCCGAGACGGTTTCTGTCACGTTGTGACAACCGATGGTCCGTTTGGCAGAACGGTACTGCGGATCCCTGCCGAACTTTGTTGTAAACGCCAGGTGAACCGGCTAACGTACTCGCCGGTAGGTTCGGGATCGTTCTCCGATTCCTGCCGCACTGCGTGCACTAGGTCGCGGCCGTGGACTGCCACGTGCCCGCGAGTTCACTTCGCTCGAAACCATTTGTTCGACAAGCTGGTGGAGGAATGCACTCATGCGTAACAGACGGATGGCCGCGGCAGTGACCGGTTTTCTCGCGATGGGCGCTGCGGTCGCCATCGCGGCGGCACCGGCGGCGTTCGCGCAGCAGGCGATCACCGTGACGAACCCGAACGCCAACGGCGCGGTCGCCGCGCACACCGACAGGGTCGATCTGCGCAATGTCACCAGTGGGGTCGACTTCTTCTGTGTCACCTCGGGCAGCGTCCGTGCTTCGACGGCCAACGGCACGATCAACTCGGGTTCGTACACGACACCCGCGGACGTGGGCGACCTGAACGTCACGTTCAACAACTGTGACGGGCCGCTCGGACCGGGCACGGCGGTGCCGAACCCGGGTAGCCAGCCCTACGACCTGGTGATCACCGGAACCTCCGGTGGAACCTCGACCGGCTACGTCGGCCCTGTGGACGTACACGTGTCGATGGCGGGCTGTGACTTCGACGTCGTCGGTCACGCCCCCGGCAGGTACAACAACGCGAACGTGCTGACGATGGACCCGGCCGTCGCGCTGCCCGCCGGTGTCGCGCCGTTGTCGCCGACCAACATCGTCGGCTGCTTCGGCCTGGTGAACCCCGGCGACCAGTTGAGCTACTCGGCCGCCTACAACGTCACCAACCCGGCAAGCCCGATCACCATCAGCTAGTCCGAGAATCCGCCGTGGTGCGGTGGCGATCAGCCCGCCCGCACCACGGCGGCTTTCCCAGTACTTCCGCCGCACGCCGACGCATCGCGAGATTGGCCCCACCATGCTCGTTCGCCCGTATTCACCGTTCGGTCCCCGGCGAGGTGGTGACTCGTGAATCGCCTCGGTTCGAGATCGCGCAGAGCGATCCTGGTTTCCGCCCCGCTGATCGCGGGGTTGCTGGGGGCGGGCCTCGTCTCGCAGGGCAGTGCGGTGGCCGGCCAGCAGGTCGAGGTCGCCCTCGGCTACACATGTCACTCGCCTTCGACGTCCTATCCCGCCACGGTCACCGTCAAGGCGATGTTCCCCGCGAACGCGGTGACGGGACAGCCCGTCGCGGTCGAGGCGGTCAACCTCGACGTGGTGTTGCCCGAGGAGGCCGCGGCCGAGCTGAAGGGGCAGGGCGCGACGATGGCGGGCGGGACCGCCGCGCTCAGTGTGACCGCGTCGGACGCCGAGGCGAGCTGGCCGGATCTGGCGATCCCGGCGTCGCCGTTGCCGGAGGCGGGCGAGCTGACTTTGGCGGCATCCGGCCCCGTGCCCGCGATCGAGGTCGCCGAGGCGGGCGAACTGACGGTGACGGCGGGCGCGCTTGCGTTGAGCCTGAACGGTTTCCGGGCCGATGGTTCCTCGGCGGAACCACCCGTCACCGCGGTGTCGTGCGAACTCCAGCCCGAGCAGAACGCCGTGCTGGCGACGCTTCCGGTCGGCGGGGAGTCGACGGCGCCGGACAGCACATCGGAAACCCCCGGCGCGGATCCCGGTGACCCCGGGGCGAAGTCCATGCCCCGCGCCGAAGGCTTGCCGTTGCCCGGAGTGCAGCAGGAGACGCCGGAGAACTGTTTCGAAGTGCCCGTCGAGGATCCCAGTCCGAACCTTGGCTGCGCATTTCAAGCCGGGTATGCGAATGTCAACAAGCTGAATGGCGCGGTACTGATCGGCAAGCCTGAACCAGTGTTGATGCTCGTCGACTATGGGCTCGCGAGGGGCAATCAGCCGTGCGAAGGCGGTACTGACCAGTTCGGGGAGTACACCTGCAACGGCGCCATCGTCACTACTTCACGCCTCACGATCGAATTGCCGCCTTCCGACCCCACGTTGCTGACCTACGGATTCGTGCCGGTAAAGGCGAAGGTGCAGATGGCTGTGGACGACGAGAATCCGCTTCTCATCGCAGAGAGCCGTATCGAACAGCGGCGCTATACCAACGGAACCCTTCCGAAGTTCCCTTTGCTGGTACGAGCCGAGGGCCTCATGACACTGCGCATGTACGACGTCGAGGTCAACGGAGTTCCGCTGGACGTCGGACCCGATTGCCGGTCGGCGCATCCCTTCACGGTGGTGTTCAACGGTCGCGCGGCGACAGCGGTGCCGAGTACGCCCGACGAGTATTCCGTGGCATTCGGGGGTGTGGTCACTGGAACCATGACGATTCCGCCGTTCTCGGGGTGCGGGGCCGGTGAAGACCTCGATCCGCTCTTTACCGGAACGATTTCCGGCCCGGACAACTTCGTACGCATGACGCAGGAAGCCGTCTGCTTCAAAGCCGGTGGAGCAGGTTGCCCACCCCAGATCCCGGAACCCACCCGCGGCGATTGATGCAATCGAGGTCAGTCTCGCGCATGACAGGGAGTCAGTGTGACTCGATATTCTCCTGCTCTGTCCACGGTAAATCAGCGATGGCGTCACCGGACAGGAATGTTTTCTCTGCTTTGGTGTCCTTGTAGGCCTTCCCGTTACCGTGAACGCGAAGAGCGCCGCCGGAACAGCGCTGGGAACCATGGCTGAGACTGGCCAGCCACCGGAAGGCTGCTTCGATATTCCGGTCGACGATCCGAGTCCGAACCTCGGATGCGCGTACTTCACGATGACGGTCGATGTCGCGAAACTGGACGGTGACGTCGTCTTCGGTGACGTCGAGCCGGGCTTTCTGTGTCTGGACTATGGGCTGGCACGAGGAAATCAGCTGTGTGAGGACGGTGAGGACCGGTTCGGCGAATACACGTGTACTGACGCGATCGTCGCTGAACCTCGGCTTGCGGTAGAACCGCTCGTCGCCACGCCGACCGTTGTGGCCGATGGTATCGGGACGGTGGAAGCGACGATGGAACTCAGGATGGCTGAACCAGCTTTCACGGCACAGTCGAGGATTGAGCAAAGATTCTACCTGGACACTCCTGCCCCGGTTCCCGTTCTTGTTCGAAACGAATGCGGCTATGTCGGCCCATCTATCGGACGTGCGTGTCGACGGAATCTCTCGCGATGTCGGCCCGAGCTGCCGGACCGAGACTCCCATCGAGACCGTCCTGTATGGAAGTTCCGGTCAAGGGGTACCGGATCCCGCGAGTGATCCGACAGGGGGAAGAAATGCGGCGAAGTTTTTCCGGCACTCTGGCGTTCGTCGCGGCTGTGATGATGTCGGCTGCTGTTTCGGCTTCGGCGGACCAGCAGGTGATTATCGTTGACAACCCAAACGTGAACGGCCACTTTGCGGCTGGTGCGGAAGAGTTTGAGACGATCAATGAGTCATCAGGAACTGTAACCAGATGTCCTTCCGCGGTCGGCGATACCGGGTCTTTGATGTCTGGAGTTTTGTTGTCCGGTGAGTATGTGATCCCGAGTGTTGGCGAGCTTTCCGGTTGGGCTTTCTACGGCTGTCATAGTATCCATGGCTCTCTTGACATGAGTCTGGTGGATTCCGTTGCCGGGATCACCGTCGTCGACGTCGACAGCGTTGCCGGGGTGACCAGCGCATACCTTGGTCCGCTCTCGTTTGAGGTGGTTTCTCCCGGATGTGATTACAGTTTCTCCGGTCACGTCCCGGTCGGCTACTCCAATTCTGGTGAATTTCAGTTCGGCTCCAACTCGACGCTTCCCGCGGGCGTCGAACCTCTCCAAGTGAACGACGATGTCGTTGGTTGTTTCGGCCTCTACAACCCCGGCGACCGGATCCAATTCACCGGCACTTTCACGGTGACCGATCCGAGTCCGCCGCTGACGATAACCACGCCTTGACGAGAGTGGAGTGACCAATGAGGACGATGGGCCGGATCGGAGTGGCCAGGCTGCTCGCCGGTATCGCGGCCATGGCCGCGGTCTTCCTTGCCGCCCCGGCGGCGTCGGCGCAGCAGGCCGTCACCGTCACCAACGGCGGGAGCTACAGTGCCGGGCTCTCGCCCGGCCCGGCGACACTGACCGTGAACGGCGTCGTCTTCGCCGAATGCGCGGTCTCGCCGATGTCGTTGTCCGTCAGCGGCGGTAGCTTCACGACACCCGCCGACATCGGCGGCGTCTCGCTGACGCTGACGAGCTGTCTCGCTGGCTCCAATCCGGTCACGGTCACCGGCTCGGCCGGCGACATCGTCGTCACCGGCTACAACTCGGGCACCCAGATTTCCACGGCGTACCTCGGCCCGGTCGACCTGCACTACTCGGCTTTCGGCTGCGATTTCGACGTCGCGGGACACGCGACGTTCAGCTACGACAACCTCGGCGGGCTCGACTTCTCGCCTGGCGGCCCGCTGCCGCCGGGGATCGCGCCGCCGCACGTCGGCGCCGGGGCCACCTGCCTGGGTCTCGTCAATCCCGGTGATCCGGTCGGATTCACCGCCGACTACCAGATTTCCGGACCACCTTTCCCGGTCATCTCCTAGCGGCGGAACACAAACGTGGGGGGCGGACGGCCGGGCAGGTGCGACCCGGCCCGCGGCTCGACGTCACGCACCACCTCGAAAAGGAAGCGAGAAACCATGTTCGGGTTGAGAGTGCGCCGCCGGGCGGGGCACAGCCGCCTCCGCCGTAGCCTCGTCGCGACCGGGGTCGCCGCAGCTGCCGGAGCCGCCGTGATCGCGGGCGCCGTCCCCGCGAGCGCGGCGGAACCGCCCACCCTCGCGGGTGCGTGGGCACCGCTGAACCGTTGCCCTGTCGACGATCCCGCGATGCTCGCCGCGGACGGCGCGCAGACGGCGGCGCTGTGTCTTGCCGCGAGCGGTTCCAGCGGCACGATGCAAATCGGCGGCAAAACCGTTCCCGTCGGCCAGACCGATCTCCAGTTCGGGGTGACCCGCTCCGGTTCGACGTTCACGGTCGTCTCACCAGCGGGCGGCGCACTGTCGTCGGCGCCGGTGAAAGTGCCCGGCGGGCTGCTGAACCTGATGTGCCCCAGCGACATCCCGGTGATCTCCGACATCTGCGGCAGGCTCGCCGACGCGAAGCTCAACGCCATCACCGCCTACGTCGAACCGGCGGGGGCGCCGAGCCAGTTCAACTTCGTCGCCGGTATCGGCGTCGACCAGCCGATCGTCAACCTGCCCATCAAGATCCGGCTCGACAACCCGATCCTCGGTTCGAACTGCTACCTCGGCTCGAACTCCGACCCCATCGTGCTGCGCCCGGCCAACACCACGCGGCCGGCGGTGGCACCCGTCCGGTTCGACGAGGACGGAACCCTCGACCCGGCCGGTCAGATGGGGTACGTCGGCGCGAACGGCGCCGACCAGGCCGACAACACGTTCAGCGTGCCAGGGGCCAACGGCTGCGGCCTGTTCGGCACGCTCGACTGGGCGGTGGACCTGCAACTCGGGCTGCCGTCTCCGGCCGGTGAGAACAGTTTCGTGCTGAACAGCACGCAAACCGCGTTCGGTGGCCACTTCACGCCGCTGACCTTCGCGCCGGAACAGGGACAGCGTCTTTCCGAGCACTGGCACGCCGCGGTGCGGTAACGGTCGTTGCCCGGCAACCCTCGTGTTGCCGGGCAACAACTGTTCCGGCTATTCCGAGTGGCCTGCCGCGAACAGCATGGTGGGGATCTCCGGACCGGGCAGTCCCAGCAGTTCCGACAGCGCGGCGTCGTCGAAACCGGACACCGCGCAGCAGGAAAGGCCGAGTGCCGTTGCGATCAGGTACAGGTTCTGCACGGCGAGACCGGAGTCGACGTGCACGGTGCGGTAGTGCCGCAGTGGATATTTGTCGAACGCCACGTCGAGCCTCGCGGTCAGGGCGAGCGACACGGCGGCTCGCGGAACGAACTCGGGCTGCAGGTACACGTTTTCCAGCGCGGGCAGCGGATCGTCGTCGGCGAGTTCGACCAGTTCGTGCGAAACGGCCTCGTAGCGGTATACGCCCGGTTTGAGTTGTTCGGCCCTGCGGACGACGACGTAGGCGCGCAACACGTCGATCCCGCCCGCGCTCGGCGCCATGCCGAGCGGATAGTCACTGACCCCGAACGCGGGCACGAAGCGTTGCACACCGACGGAAAACCGCAGCAGCGCGCTCAACGCGGTCAGTTCGAGATCCCTGTCCGCGTAGTCGTAGGCGGAGCGGCGCCTTGCCAGCGTCGCCACCAGGTCGGCGCGCGGCGGATGCACGTCCGGCAGCGGAAACCGCCTGCCCGTGGTGAGCTGGTGACCGTTGGTGCTGCTTTGCGAATTCAGCAGCCGGTGCACCGCAAGGGCACGCTCGGTGGTTTCCCGGCCACTCATCAACACCTCCGGTCATGACCCGTCCGGGCTGGGACGATGGCATCGTAACCCGCCGCCGGGACCGGCGGTTTCTACTTCACCAGGTCGGCCACGAGCTGGTAAGAACGTTTACGGTCTTCGTGACCATACGTCGTCGTGGTGATCATGACCTCGTCGGCGCCGGTGTCGGCGAGCAGTGACTCCAGTCCTTTGCGGACGGTCTCGGGGGAGCCGACGATGCTGCTGGACATCCGCTCTTCGAGGAACACTTTGTCGAGGTCGGTGTAGTCGTAGGAAGCCGCTTCCTCGGGAGTGGGCAGTGGAATCGGCCTTCCCTTGCGCAGGCTCAGGAACGTCAGGCCGTTGGGGGCGGCCAGCCACTGAGCGTGCTCGTCGGTGTCGGCGCAGGTGACGGCGGCGCCCAGCATCACGTAGGGCTCCTCCAGCACGGCCGATGGCTTGAACGAATCGCGGTAGAGGGCGATCGCGGGCAGCGTGTTCTCCGCGCTGAAGTGATGGGCGAACGAGAACGGCAACCCGAGCATGCCCGCGAGCTGGGCGCTGAACCCGCTCGAACCGAGCAACCATACCGGCGGCTTGTTGCCCTCGGCCGCGACGGAGTTCACCGGGCGGCCCTCCTCGTGCTCGAAGTAGCCGATCAGCTCGGCGAGCCGCTGCGGGAAGTCCTCCGCGCTGAGCCCGGCCGGGCCGCGAAGCGCGTAGGCGGTGCGCTGGTCGGTGCCGGGCGCCCTGCCGAGTCCCAGATCGATCCGGCCGGGGTGCAGCGCCTCCAGCGTGCCGAACTGCTCGGCGACCACGAGCGGGGCGTGGTTTGGCAGCATCACGCCGCCGGAACCGACCCTGATGCGCTCGGTCGCGTCGGCGACGTGACCGATCAGCACGGCGGTCGCCGAGCTGGCGATTCCCGGCATGTTGTGGTGCTCGGCCAGCCAATAGCGGTGATACCCGAGCGTTTCGGTGTACCTGGCGAGGTCGAGCGTGTTCCGGAAGGCGGTTCCCGCGTCGGCCCCGCTCACGACGGGCGAGAGGTCGAGCACGGAAAGCGGGATGTCGCGCAGCGTTGTCACGAAACGGTTCAACGCGCGGGGGCGGTGGCCGCATTCCCCGGGCGCCCTCACGAGGCGACGGGCAGCCAGTCCTCGTCGGAGGCGAGCACGGTGAGCTGCTGGGTCGCCCTCGTCAGCGCCACGTACAGCACGCGTCTGCCGGTGAGCGATTCCGTGATCAGCTCGGTGGGTTCGAGCAGTACGACGGCGTCGTATTCGAGCCCTTTCGATTCCAGGCTGCCGACGACCTTGAGCCGGTCCTCGGCGAGTCCGGTGAGCCAGCCCGTCACCTCACCGACCCTGTCCATGGCACAGATCACGCCGACGGTGCCCTCGACGGCGCCGAGCAGTTCCTTCGCCGCGGTCTGCACCTCGGCTTCCGCCGTGGCCTTCTCGATGGTCCGTACCTGCGGGACGAGTCCCGTCGTGCGCACGGCGCGGGGCAGTTCGCCGCTGTCGGCGTGTCCCTCCACCACCTTCGCCGCGAGATCGAAGATCTCGGCCGAGTTGCGGTAGTTCGTGCGCAGCGTGTACTTGCGGTGCTCGGTGCGCTGACCGAAAGCCTGGTCTCGCGCCCGCTGTGCCTCGGAGGGGTCCGGCCACGAACTCTGTACGGGGTCGCCGACGACCGTCCAGCTCGCGTACTTTCCCCGCCTGCCGATCATGCGCCACTGCATCGGCGAGAGGTCCTGCGACTCGTCGACGACGATGTGCGAGTACTCGTCGTAGTGCTCGGGCCGCTGCCTCGTGGTGGCGCCGGTGTTGCCGCGCACCGGTTCGGCGTCCAGTTCCAGCCGCTGCCTGCGTCGGCGCTTGGGCGGGGGACCGATCAGCACCCGCAGTTCGTCGAGCAGTGCGATGTCGGCGACGGACCAGTCGCCGGTCCGCTCGGAAAGCGACCTCGCGAGCATTCCGATCTCGGTGGCGTTCAGCAGTGGCTTGGCCGCGCGCGCCGCCCTTCGCTCGTCGCCGAGCCAGCGCAGTACCTCCGCCGGGTAGAGCACCGGCCACCACACGACGAGGAACCGGTGGAAATCGATGCGCTCGCCGAGATCGGTGATCAACTCGGCGCGATCGAAGCTCTTGTTGTCGGCGTTGGCGTGCTCTTCCGCCTTGTCCGCGAGTGCCTCCAGCAACGCCTCAGCCGCGCGGACCCTGGAACGGTTCGGAGGGCCGCCGTGGGTGTGGACCTTGCGGCGCACCCGCTCCAGTTCCTTGCCGCCGAGTTTGAGCACTTCCCCGCGATAGACGATGCGCATCTCGGTCGGCGCGCCGGGCGGTGTGTCCCGCAGTGCCTTCAGCAGAACCTTGCGCATCCGCAGCGAACCCTTGACGGCGGCGAGCGCGGCCGAATCGTGCCGGGTGCCCTCGATGCCGTCGAGTACCTGACCGAGCGCGCGCAGGTCGACGTTGGTCTCGCCCATCGAGGGCAGCACTCGCGAGATGTAGTTCGTGAACACACCCGAGGGGCCGACGACGAGCACTCCGGCGCCGCCGAGCTGCCTGCGGTACCGGTACAGCAGGTAGGCGGCCCTGTGCAGCGCGACGGCCGTTTTCCCGGTCCCGGGACCGCCGGTGATCTCGGTCACCCCGCGCCACGGTGCCCTGATGACCTCGTCCTGTTCCTTCTGGATCGTGGCGACGATGTCGCGCATCTGCTCGCCGCGCGACCTGCCGAGCGCGGCCATCAGCGCGCCCTCGCCGACGACGTTCATGCCCGCGGGCACGGCTTCGGGCATCAGCACGTCGTCGTCGACGTCGAGCACGTTCCGCCCAGAGCAGCGGATCACCCTGCGGCGCACCACATCCATCGGTGCTTCGGCGGTGGCCTGGTAGAACGCCGCCGCGGCCGGGGCTCTCCAGTCGGTGACGAGGTTGTCGAACTCCGAGTCCCTGATGCCGAGCCTGCCGACGTAGACGGGCTCGGACGAGGCGTGGTCCAGCTTCCCGAACACCAGCCCCTCGTACTCGGCGTCGAGCGTCTGCAACGTCTGATTGGCGTGAAACACCATCATGTCGCGCTCGAAGAGCATCGAAGCCTGCTCGAAAACGGCTTCGCGCGCGGCACCGTGACCGATCTCGTATCCCTTGGCGCGCATGGCTTCCGCCTGGCTGCGCAGCTCGGCAAGCCGCGTGTACACGCGGTCGACGTGGGACTGTTCGATGGCGATCTCGGCCCGTCTGACCCGAGGTTCCGACACTCAGCGCTCCTCGCAGCTCAATCGCCGGGAAGGGGAAGAACGACAATACGCGCTCGCGCGCGAGGCATCACCACGTCCCGGCCAGAGTCACACCTGCTGCGAGGATGCACGAGTGACCAGGATCGTCGCGGGGAAGGCCGGTGGCCGCAGGCTTCGCGTACCGCCGAAGGGCACGCGGCCGACGGCGGAACGCGTGCGTGAGGCGCTGTTCAATGCCCTCGACGTCGCGGGGGAACTCGGCGGTGCCTCGGTGCTCGATCTGTACGCGGGTTCGGGAGCGCTGGGATTCGAGGCACTTTCCAGAGGTGCCAGGGACGTGCTGTTCGTCGAATCCGACCGCAAGGCGGTCGACGTGCTCAGGGCCAACGCCGGCGCGATCGGCCTCGGCGGCACCGTGCGGCACGGCAAGGTGGAGAGCGTCGTCGCCGAGCCAGCGGTGAGCGCGTTCGACCTCGTCGTCGCCGATCCGCCGTACGCGGTGGATTCCGCTTCGCTGGCCACAGTGCTCGGTGGGCTCGTGGACAACGGCTGGCTCGCCATGGACGCGCTGGTGATCGTGGAGCGGGCCACGCGAGAGGGGGAACCGCCGTGGCCAGAGGCACTGCGCCCGTTGCGGGTGAAACGCTACGGGGATACGGCGTTGTTCTGGGCGGAGTACTGCGTCACATCTCGCGCATGAGTCCTGCGCGCTTGGTAGCGTCCGCGCCATGCGCCGAGCGGTCTGTCCCGGTTCCTATGACCCAGCGACCAATGGACACCTCGACATCATCGTGAGAGCGGCGGAGCTCTTCGACGAGGTCGTCGTCGCCGTGCTCATCAACAAGAAGAAGCAGGGCCTTTTCACCATCGAAGAGCGCATCGAGATGTTGCGCGAGACGACGGAGCACCTGCCGAACGTGCGCATCGACTCGTGGCACGGCCTGCTCGTCGACTACTGCAGGCAGCACGACATCGCCGCCATCGCGAAGGGCCTCCGGTCGGTCAGCGACTTCGACTACGAACTGCAGATGGCGCAGATGAACAGGGAACTCTCCGGTGTGGAGACCCTGCTGATGTCGAACAACCCCGCCTACAGTTTCCTGTCGAGTTCGCTGGTGAAGGAAGTCGCGACCTACGGCGGTGACGTCTCGCAGATGGTGCCGAAGGTCGTGCACAAGCGACTCACCGAACGACTGGCCCTCAACACGGAGCACCCCGGGCGATAGCGGGGGACCGTTCACCGCACGGTCACCTGACGATCACGAAATCCGGTTACGGTGCGAAAATGGCCGACTACCGTTCTCGCGTCGTTCTGGTCCTCGCTGCGCTCGTCGCCCTGCTGCTCGGAGGTGGGAGTGCGCTCGCGGCCCCGGTGGCCCCGGCTCCGCAGGCGGAATGCGGCGACACGTCGGAGTTCACCGAGGTGCCGCTGGCCGACCTCCCCGCCGAGGCCACCGAGACCTACGAGCTGATCGAGGCGGGAGGACCGTATCCCCATCCCCAGGACGGCACCGTCTTCCAGAACAGGGAAGGGCTGCTTCCCGACTGCGAACAGGGCTACTACCACGAATTCACCGTCGAGACCCCGGGAAGTCCCGACCGGGGCGCGCGGCGCATCGTCACCGGCTCGGGCGGCGAGTTCTTCTACACCGCCGACCACTACGACAGCTTCGACCTGATCATCACGCCGTGACCGGACCGTATCGAGACGTATCGAGACGTATTGACACGCCCGCGCGGCGTTCCTCCGCGCCAATTCCAGGCCGAGCGGGCAGACTGAAGGCCTGCCGATGGGATCACACAGGCGCGAGGGAGTTGGCCGTGTACCGGGTGTTCGAGGCTCTCGACGAGCTCGTCACGATCGTGGAAGAGGCTCGGGGCGTTCCGATGACCTCAAGCTGTGTCGTGCCGCGTGGTGACGCACTGGAACTGCTCGACGACATCCGCGACGCGCTTCCCGGCGACGTCGACGATGCCCAGGACGTACTCGACAAGCGCGACGAGATCGTGCACAAGGCCCGCGCCGAGGCGGAAAGCACCGTCAACTCGGCCAACGCGGAAGCGGAGCGGACCGTGGCCGAGGCGACCGCCGAGGCCGAGCGGCTCATCGCGGAGGCCCGTGCCCGCGCCGAGCAGATGATCGCCGACGCCCGCGACGAGGCCGAGCGCACCGTGACCTCCGGCGAGGCCGAGTACCGCGACCTGACCGAGCGCTCGCGCGCCGAGTCAGAGCGCATGATCCAGGCCGGAAGGGACGCCTACGACAGGGCCGTCGAGGAGGGCAGGCACGAGCAGGCGAGGCTCGTCGCCCAGACCGAGGTCGTGCAGGCCGCGCACGGCGAGGCGGCCCGCATCGTCGACGAGGCACACGCCGAGGCAGACCGGCAGCGCTCCGACTGCGACGGTTACGTCGACGGCAAGCTCGCCGAGTTTTCCGAACTGCTCGCCACCACGCTGCGCACCGTCGACTCCGGCCGCAATCATCTTCGCGGCGCGGCGCACCTCAGCGGTGGCCGCGGCACGGTCTACGACTACCAGGCGCACTGACGCGGCAGGGGCGCGTACCCTGGAGTGCTGAGCCGGAGCCCGCTCGGCGGCCGACACAGTGGCCCGCCAAGGCTGCCCCGGCATACCGATTCCCGCAGACTTCCCAAAGAAATCCGATGCCTGAAGACAATTCCGGCCAGGACCGCCGTGACGCGCGCGATCCGTGGCTGATCGATACCCATGAGCTGGGCCGCAGGCCTGGCTCCAGCCTTCCCGTTCGCCGGGAGATTCCGGTCGGAACGGCGCTCGGCGTACCCGACGTGATCACCGTGCCCGAGGGCGCCTCGGTCAGTGTCGACCTGCTGCTTGAGTCTGTTGTCGAGGGTGTGCTCGTGACCGGCTCCGCCGTGGCTCCCACGGAGGGCCAGTGCTCGCGGTGCCTCGATCCCATGAAGGGAACCGTTGAGGTCGACCTGACCGAGCTGTTTGCCTACCCCGAGTCGACAACGGACGAGACGACCGATCCGGACGAGGTCAGCAGGGTCGTCGACGACCGGATCGACCTCAGGCCGCTCGTGCGCGACGCGATCGTGCTCGCGCTGCCGCTCGTGCCGTTGTGCAGCGACGACTGCGCGGGATTGTGCGCGGGATGCGGTGTGAAGTGGGCCGATCTCGACGCCGGACACGGGCATGAGACGATAGACCCTCGGTGGGCCGCGCTGGTCGAGCGTTTCGAGGAGTCGGAGGCTCAGGTCGCTGACGGTTCTGCCGGGTCATTCCCTGACGACACGTCGGCGAATGGCTCAGACCGCTGACCAGCTTTTGAGCACAAGCTCACCAGATCGACGAGCACGCTCGCGCCCGCGAGCAGACCTTGATGAGGAGAACCAGCCGTGGCCGTCCCGAAGCGGAAGATGTCGCGTTCCAACACCCGCTCGCGCCGCGCCCAGTGGAAGGCGACGCCGATACAGTTGGTCGCCTGTTCCAACCGCGCATGCAGGGAGCTCAAGCCCCAGCACGTCGCTTGCCCGGCGTGCGGCCAGTACGGTGGCCGTCAGGTTGTCGAGCCCGCCTGAGCTGCCGGCTATGGGGGGTAAGTCGCCTACCGGATCGGCAGCGGACTCCGCTTCGCTGCTCGAAGCGCTCGGTGTCGATTTCGACAGTGAGCTGCTGACCCTTGCCTTGACCCACCGCTCGTACGCGTACGAGAACGGCGGGCTGCCACCGAACGAGCGGCTTGAGTTCCTCGGGGACGCGGTGCTCGGACTCGTGGTCACCGATCACCTGTACCGGCAGCATCCCGACCTCCCCGAGGGCCAGCTCGCCAAGCTGAGGGCCAGTGTCGTCAACATGCACGCGCTGGCCGGTGTGGCGAGGGCACTCGGCGAGGGCGGTCTCGGGGCGCATCTGCTGCTCGGCAAGGGCGAGGAACTGACGGGCGGCAGGGACAAGGCCAGCATTCTCGCCGACGGTCTCGAAGCCGTCATCGGCGCCACCTATCTGGCGCACGGCATCGAGACCGCCCGCGAGCTGGTACATCGGCTGTTCGACCAGTTGCTCGCCGAGGCGCCGCTGCGCGGTGCCGGTCTCGACTGGAAGACCAGCTTGCAGGAACTCACCGCGTCGGCGGGACTTGGCGTGCCCGAGTACAAGGTCGAGGACACCGGTCCGGACCACCGCAAGGAATTCAGCGCGATCGTGCTCGTCGGTGGCCGCGATCTGGGGCATGGCGATGGCACCACCAAGAAGGAAGCCGAGCAGAAGGCCGCGGAATCCGCGTGGCGCGCGCTGTCGGAGGAACTCAAGCCGGCCGAGGGTGGCGAGAGCTGATCAGCGGCTGACGGTCACCGGAATTCGCCGGTGTCCAGGTCGAGCGCGATCGGGTCGGGAATCGAGATCGACTGCCCGAACGGTGTGATCACCGTGCGCCTGTATTCCCTGTCGGCGGGGTCCGTGTACACGACGCATCGTTCGCCTTCGGGTGCCCAGCGATCGATCAGCAGATAGATCGGTACGCCACCGAAGGCGTAGGCAATCAGCTTGTTCTTCCGATCGTATTCAGCGGTGTCCTTCGAGGTGATCTCGACTGCGAGAATCGTGTGTTCAGCCAGTACCACACCGTTCTCCTCGCGAGGTGCGTCCAAAGGCATCACGAGCAGGTCAGGGATGTAGAGGCGGGCCAGACCGGGAATACGTATCCCGCGCGTCTGGTAGATACCCCAATCGTCATTGCCGGCACGGGCGAGGATCTTGTGGATACTGTCGGCGATGTCGTTGTGTGCGTCACCGGGTGGTGGGCTCACCCGCAAGCTCCCCTCGGTGATCTCGGCTTTCCAGCCGTCAGGCAGATCGAGTGTCCGCCAGGTGCGCAGCAGTGCGGGCCAGCCGTTGGCCGGCTCCGTCGCGATGCTCACGACGACCACCTCCTTCTACCGGCAAGGATAAGGCTACGCTGCGTTCGTGCCTGAACTTCCCGAGGTCGAGGTCGTCCGAGCCGGTCTCGAACGGCATGTCCGGTCCAGGGTGATCTCCTCCGTCGAGGTGCTTCACCCGAGGGCGATCCGGCGGCACGTTCCCGGCGCGGCTGATTTCGAGGGCAGGCTCGCGGGGCTGCGGATCGAGGCGGCCCGGCGGCGCGGCAAGTACCTGTGGTTCGACCTCGCGGACGGCGAAGCCGTGCTCGCCCACCTCGGCATGAGCGGCCAGCTGCTCGTGCAGGAGCGGGACGTGCCGGACGAGAAGCACCTCAGGGTGCGGTTCCGGTTCGCCGACGGCGGCCCCGAACTCCGGTTCGTCGACCAGCGGACCTTCGGTGGTTTCGCGCTGGCCGATCTGGTCGACGTCGACGGCACTCGCGTGCCGGAGGCCATCGCGCACATCGCCCGCGATCCCATGGACCCGCGATTCGATCTCGACGAGGCCGTGCGTGCGTTGCGCCGCAAGCGCACCGAGGTCAAAAGGGCGCTGCTGGATCAGGCACTCGTGTCGGGAATCGGCAACATCTACGCCGACGAGGCACTGTGGAGGGCCAAGCTCCACTGGGCGCGGCGCACCGACCGGCTCACCAAGGCGCAGGCGGTCGCCGTGCTCGGCGCCGCGACACAGGTCATGTCCGAGGCGCTCGTGGCGGGCGGTACCTCGTTCGATGCCCTGTACGTGAACGTCAACGGCCAGTCCGGTTACTTCGACCGCTCACTCAACGTCTACGGGCGGGAGGGGCAGCCGTGTGATCGCTGCGGTGCCACGATTCGCCGCGATCCCTTCATGAACCGCTCCTCGTTCACCTGCCCCGGGTGCCAGCGTTTGCGCTGATCTACCGCGCGGACCCCGATCTGTCATGACCTGCTGTGGACGTGGCTTGGGCTACGGGGCCGGAGTTGGTCAGCCGCTCACCCAGTCGCCGAAGGCATCAGCGGAATCGCCGAGAGGCGTGTAGTAGACGAAGCGCAGATGCTTGTCGCTCTCCAGCGTCATGGTGATGTGCGTCAGCTCGACCTCGCCCGGGCCAGGGACGTCAAAGGTTCTGCGCCCAGAGCATTTCCCGTCGATGTCCTGGCGCTTCCACCAGTTCTTGAACGTCGGATCCATCCGCGACAAGTTCTCGGTCAGAGCGATGATCTCCGCGTCCTGCGGTGCGTGCGCGAAATCCCGCTTGAAGCTCGTGAGGATCTGGCGCGCCTGCTCCTCCCACGGCGAGAGCCGCGCCCTCAAACGCTCGTCGGCGAAGACCATCCAGAGCATGTTTCGCTGATCGGCAGGCAAGTCGCTGAACCCGAACAGCTTGTCCGCGGCCTTGTTCCACGCCAGTGCGTCCCACTTCAGGTTCAGCACGTACGACGGGTTTTCCGGAAGCCTGGCCAGCAAGTCATGCGCAACCTGCGGCACCGTGCAGGCGGTGCGTGCCGGTTCCTTCGGGAGCCTCTTCTGTGTGAGCAGGTAGAGGTGCCTGCGCTCGGCCGCGTCGAGCTTCAGCACCTTGCACAGGTCGTCGAGGAACTCCGCGGAGACCCCGATGTCGCGGCCCTGCTCCAGCCAGGTGTACCAGGTGATCCCCACACCTGCGAGCGCCGCCACTTCCTCGCGCCGCAGCCCCGGCGTGCGCCGCCTGCCCGAGACCGTGAGCCCGAGCTCCTGCGGGGAGACCCGCTCGCGCCTGCTGCGGAGGAAATCCGCGAGCTCGGTCCTCGTGCGGCGCATCCGCCCAGCGGTCGTTGGCATGGCTGTCGCTCCTTCCGTGGCGATCGCTTCCAGTAATAGCATAAACGGCAATCTTGTAACACCTTCAGTTGCTGATTAGCGTCGAGTCTCGGACCGGCGAAACGACAACTGGACGAGGCGGCGCGCAAGAAGTGATGAGAAGAGTCTGGCCACTGGTCGTCGCAGCCGTGTCCCTGGGAATCGACGCGTACGTGCTGGCCGGTGTGCTGCCGAGGGTCGCGGACTCACTGGCGACGACAGTCGGAGCGATCGGCCTCGGCGTCACGGCATTCACCGCGGCTTACGCTCTGGCGGGCACGACGCTCGCCAAGCGTGCGACCCGTGGTTCGACGAAGCGCGCGCTGCTGCTCTCGCTCGGCCTGTTCAACGTCGCCAACCTGATCACCGCGGTCTCACCCGGGCTCACGGTGTTCCTCGGCTCTCGCGTCCTGGCGGGCGGGGGTGCGGGCGTCCTCACGGCGGTCGCCACCGCGGCAGCAGCCGGAATGGTCAGGCAGGAGCACCGCGGCCGGGCAATGGCCCTGGTGACTTTCGGGCTGTCAACGGGCACTGTCGCGGGCGTGCCCGTCGGCATGCTGATCGGCGATCAGATCGGCTGGCGCTGGACCATGGGCCTCGTCGTCGCCGTGGGCGCCGTGTCGATGGCCGCGCTGGTCTTTCGCGGCGGCGAGATCCCGGCGATCCCGGACGAGCCGGGTTCTGGTGCCTCCGTCATCGCGAAGTCCCCGCAGGTGCTGATCGGGGTCCTCCTCGCATTCGTGTTCGGCGTGACCAGCCTCGGGCTGTACACCTACCTGCTGCCCATGGCCGCCGACCGCGGCCTCGGCTCCTGGGGGTTCGCGCTGATCTGGGCCTGGGGTATCGGAGGCGTGCTCGGTTCCATGCTCATCGGACGACAGATCGACAGGATCGGGTCCCGCAAGCTGCTGCCTGTCCTGGCGGTAGCGCTACTGGCATCGTTCGCCGCCGTGGCATTCCTGCCGCAGCCGGTCGCATGGCTCGCGGCCGCACTGGTCTGGGGAGCGACCGGCTGGGCCAGCGTGCCGACGCTGCAGGATGTGCTCACCCGGACCCGGCCGAAGGCAACGACGACCATCGTCGCCTTCCAGATGGCCGCGATGTATCTCGGCTCAGCCGCAGGCTCCGCGCTGGGCACCGCGCTGCTGGGCGGAGGCACCCCCGCCGGCGATCTGCCGATGTGGGCCTTCGGCGTGCAGGTGGTCGCCGTCGTCCTCGCGGTGATCGTCGGCGCGAGGAGCGAAAGAGCGGCGACCGCCAGGGACGTTTGCCCCGTCCCGTGAGGGCCCCGAACCGTCCACATGCGAGTCGGCTCAGATTCCCGTCTGCCAGGCGAGTTTGGCGAGCAGGTCACGGCCCGTCTCCGCGTTGCGCGGCTGGCACAACACGTCGTAGCGGCGGGCGACGACCTGGCTGTGCGAGACGAAATCCCGCTTGCCTCTCGCGCTGCCGTATCCGATGGCACCGAAAACCACGCCGAAGACGAGCCCCGACGCGAGGCCGATGACGATGGGCAGCAGGCCCGCTCCCGGGGTGAACAGGCTCAGCAGGACACCGACGAACAGGCCGAACCAGGCACCGGACATGGCCCCGCTGCCGAGTACCTTGCCCCACGTCAGCTTGGCCGTGATGCGCTCGACGAGAAGTGGTTCGACCCCGACGATGGTGACGTCCTGTACGGGGAAGTCGTTGCTCGAGAGGTGACCGACGGCGCGCTGCGCCTCCTCGTAGCTGTCGTAGGAGGCGATGGGCCAGCCGCTCGGCATGGTCGGTAACTGCGGTGTCTTCGCGGCACCGGTGAACGTGGCCTGGGAAAACGCTGTGGTCATTCTGTTCTCACCTCATGGGCGAAACCGGACGGTCTGTCAGTCCGTTCAACGCTCAATCGCGGTTGATCAGTGCCCGGTTCGCGAAAATTCACAGCAGCTTCTCAGCTTACGGGGCTTGCGCCGGTCACGCGGCACCGTTGGCGCTGTGCATCTGCGGCATGCCGCTCGGCGAGCCTGCCGGAAGCCACTGGCCGAAGTGCCGGACGGAGAACAACTCGTCGAGAACCATGTAGGCCGCGCCGATCAGCCCGCCCTCCTCGCCGAGCCGGGCCCGCTCGATGCGCAGTTCGCGGGTCGACAATGGCAGTGACCTGCGGTAGATCGTCTCGCGGATGGTGGCGAGGAACAGGTCGCCCGCGCCGGAGACCTTGCCGCCGAGCAGGATGATCGAGGGGTTGTAGAAGTTGACCATGGTCGCGAGCATCGCGCCGATCCTGCGACCGGCCTGCACGAGCAACTGGACCGAGTGGTGATCTCCCGCCCTCGCCGCCGCCGTCACGTCCTCACCGGTGACGACGCCGTGCGCGTCGAGCGCGGCCGCGAGGGTCGCGCTCGCGCCGGACCTCGCGAGCTGATCGCCGTCCCTGGCCAGCGCGGCTCCGCCTGCCAGCGCTTCGAGGCAGCCGGTCTTGCCGCAGCGGCACACCACGCCGCTGTCGTCGGAAACGGCGGCGTGCCCGATGTCGCCCGCACAGCCTTGCGCGCCCCTGTGCAGCCTGCCCGCGTTGCTGATGCCCGCTCCTATTCCGGTGCCGATCTTGATGTAGAGCAGGTCGCCCTTGCCGATGGGCAGCCCCGGCGTCCGCAGTTCGCCGAGGCACAGCAGGTTCACCTCGTTGTCGACCCACACCGGCGCGCGGTAGCGGGTGGCGAGCCGGTCGCGGACGGCGTAGTTGTTCCAGCCAGGCATGATCGGCGGCTCGGAGGGCCGGGCGGTGGCGAACTCGACCGGTCCCGGCAGCCCGAGGCCGACGCCCCACACCTCGCCGCCGCCCACCTCGGTGAGCAGTTCGTCGAGGGTGGTTTCGACCTCGGCGAGCACGGGCTCCGGTCCGTCGGCGATGTCGCAGTCCCTGTGCCGCATGGCGAGCACGGTGCCCATCAGGTCGGTGACCCCGGCGATGAAGCTGGTCGCGCCGAGTTCGGCGGTGAGGATGCGGCCCGCGTCCTTGCGGAAGCGCAGCGTCCTCGCCTGCCTTCCTCCCGTCGACGGGTTCAGCTCACCCTCTTCGAGCAGGCCCGCGTCGAGCAGGGTGGTCGTGCGCTGCGTGATGGCGGTGCGGCCGAGGCCCGTTCGCGCGCTGAGCGCGGGCCGGGTGTCCGCGTCGCCGGTGCGCACCAGGTCGAGGAGCCTGCTGTAGCTCTCCAGCAGTTCAGTACTCGGCTCCTCCACGGAAACCCCCTTCTGTGTAGTAGCTCACATCATATACCGGATATCGCAAAACTTCTGTTCATCTCAGACATTAGACCCAAGATCGAAAGCCGAAGCTCGCGAGGGGGCTGACCCTCGCACACGCGCCTGTGGCGCAGTTCACCTACGCGCGGCAAGACGTCAAGACACTGTTAACACCAGGTCAGCGGCCATCAGGGAGGCATAAGAACGGCGGGGGATCGCGTCGGGAGCGGTGAGGCTGATGCCCGGTCCGGTCACCGGAAGAGGTGACCCATCCGGGAAAGGTGCGCAGTGGCCGATCTTCTGTACCTCGCCTTGTTGTTCGGCGGGTTCGTCGTTCTCACACTCGTCGTACGCGGACTGGAGAAGCTGTGAGCGGCAACGTGGTCGCCGGGGTTCTCGCGCTCGCTCTGCTCGGCTACCTCGTGGTCGCGCTCATCAGGCCGGAGAAGTTCTGAGATGACCGACTTCTCGGCAGGCCTCGTCCAGGTCGGCCTGCTCGTACTCGCATTGGCTGTCGTCCACCGCCCGCTCGGCGACCATCTGGCGCGCGTGTTCACCGCGGAACGGCACCTTCGTGTTGAGAAGGTGCTGTACCGCGTCTTCCGCGTCGACCCCTCCTCGCAGCAGCGCTGGAGTGGTTACGCCGTCTCGGTGCTGGCGTTCTCGTTCGTGTCGATCGTGTTCCTGTACCTGCTGCAGCGCCTGCAGGCGCTGTTGCCGCTCGGCTTCGGAAGGGGCGCCGTCGAACCAGGGATCGCCTTCAACACGGCGATCAGTTTCGTCACCAACACCAACTGGCAGTCCTACTCCGGTGAGGCCGTCATGGGGCACACGGTCGCCATGGCCGGTCTCACCGTGCAGAACTTCCTTTCCGCCGCGGTCGGGATCTCGGTCGCGATCGTGCTCATCAGGGGGTTCGTGCGCAGGCGCACCGACCGGCTCGGCAACTTCTGGGTCGATCTCACCAGAGTGACCGTGCGCGTGCTGCTGCCGCTGGCCGCCGTCGCCGCCGTGGTGTTCGTGGCGCTCGGAGTCGTGCAGAGCCTGCGATCGGGGGTCACCGTCGCCAACCCCGACGGGACGCGCAGCACGATTCCGCTGGCTCCGGCCGCGAGCCAGGAAGCCATCAAACTGCTCGGTACCAACGGAGGCGGGATCTTCAACGCCAATTCGGCGCACCCCTTCGAGAACCCTGGCGTGTGGGCGAACCTGCTGAGCAACTTCCTGCTGCTCGTCATCCCGGTGTCGCTGACGAGGACCTTCGGCACCATGGCGGGCAACCGGAAACAGGGTTACACCCTGCTTTCGGTGATGGCGGCGCTGTGGGCACTCGTGCTCGCGGTGATCTGGTGGGCCGAAACGCATCCGACCGGTCCGGCCGCGCTGCTGGCGGGGGCGGGTATGGAAGGTAAGGAACAGCGGTTCGGCATCGGACTCTCCTCGCTGTTCGCCGCAAGCACCACGGGAACCTCCACCGGCGCCGTCAACGCCATGCACGACAGCTTCAGCGGGCTCGGCGGCGGCATGACGATGCTCAACATGCTCTTCGGCGAGGTCGCTCCGGGAGGCGTGGGGTCGGGACTGTACGGCCTGCTCGTGCTCGCGATCATCGCGATGTTCCTCGCCGGGCTCATGGTCGGCAGGACACCGGAGTATCTCGGCAAGAAACTGGGAAGGCGCGAGGTGACCTGCGCGGCGATCTCGATTCTCGCGATGCCCGCCGTCGTGTTGCTCGGCACGGCCTGCGCGCTGCTCGTCCCTGGCGAACTGGACGCGGCGCTGGCCAACACCGGTCCGCACGGACTGTCCGAAGTGCTCTATGCCTATGCCTCGGCAGGCAACAACAACGGCAGCGCGTTCGCGGGGCTCACCGTGACGAGCGACTGGTTCCAGTCCTCACTGGGCATGGCGATGCTGTTCGGCAGGTTCATCCCGATCGTCGCGGTGCTGTGCCTCGCGGGCTCTCTCGCCGCACAGAAGAGAATTCCCGAAACCCCTGGCACGCTGCCGACGACCGGTCCGCTGTTCGGATCGTTGCTCGGCGGCACCGTCCTGCTCGTCGCCGCGCTGACGTTCGTACCGGCGCTGGCCCTCGGTCCCATCGCGGAGGCACTCGCATGACCGGCACGACCCGTGCGCGCACGGCTGAGGAGACGACACGACACCACGCCGAGAACGCGGGAAGGGCGGGCGCCGGGGTCTTCGACCCGCGCGGCCTGCTGACCTCGCTTCCCGGGGCGTTGCGCAAACTCGATCCCCGGCACCAGATCCGCAACCCGGTGATGTTCGTGGTGTGGGTGGGCTCGGTGCTGGTGACCGTGTTCGCGATCGCCGACCCTTCCACGTTCACCATCCTCGTCGCGGCGTGGCTGTGGTTCACGGTGCTCTTCGCGAGCCTGGCCGAGGCCGTGGCGGAAGGCCGGGGCAAGGCACAGGCGGAAAGCCTGCGCAGAACCAAAAGAGAGACCATCGCCGTCAGGCTGCTCGAATCGGGGGAGCGGGAGGAAGTACCGGGCGCCTCGCTGCGGCCTGGTGACCGGGTGCTCGTCGAGGCAGGGATGCTCATTCCCGGCGACGGCGACATCGTCGAGGGCATCGCCACCGTCGACGAATCGGCCGTCACCGGCGAGTCGGCGCCGGTGATCAGGGAGTCCGGCGGCGACCGGTCCTCGGTCACCGGCGGCACCACCGTGTTGTCCGACCGCGTCGTCGTCCGCATCACCAGCAAGCCTGGCGAATCCTTTGTGGACCGCATGATCGCGTTGGTGGAGGGTGCGTCAAGGCAGAAGACACCCAACGAGATCGCGCTGACCATCCTGCTGTCGACGCTGACGATCATCTTCCTGCTCGCCGTCGTCGCCCTCCAGCCCATGGCGGGCTATTCCGGAAGCACGCAATCGGTGGTCGTGCTGACGGCGTTGCTGGTGTGCCTCATCCCGACCACGATCGGCGCGCTGCTGTCGGCGATCGGGATCGCGGGGATGGACCGGCTCGTGCAGCGCAACGTGCTGGCGACGTCGGGAAAAGCCGTCGAGGCAGCGGGTGACGTTTCGACGTTGCTGCTCGACAAGACCGGCACCATCACCTTCGGCAACAGAGCGGCGACCGCGTTCGTCCCGGTGGAAGGGGCGAGCGGGGAAGAGCTCGCCGCCGCGGCGAGGCTGGCCAGCCTCGCCGACCCGACTCCGGAGGGACGCAGCATCGTCGAACTGGCTGAGAAGCAACACCCTGCCATCCAGGCACATCCGGCCGAAGGCGACGCGGTGCCGTTCACGGCGCGGACGAGGATGAGCGGCATCGACATCGGGCAACGGCGCATCCGCAAGGGAGCGACCGATGCCGTTCGGGCATGGGCGAAGGAGCACGAAGCCACGCTTCCTGCGGGTATCACGCGGATCACGGACGACATCGCGCGGCGAGGCGGAACCCCGCTGGTCGTCGTGGAGGACACCGGTTCCGGCTTCGTCACCCATGGCGTGGTCCAACTGTCCGATGTGGTCAAACCGGGGATGCGGGAACGCTTCGCGCGGTTGCGTGCGATGGGTATCCGGACCGTCATGATCACCGGCGACAACCCGTTGACGGCCAAGGCCATCGCCTCCGACGCAGGGGTCGACGACTACCTCGCCGAGGCGAAGCCGGAGGACAAGCTGGCGCTCATCCGCGAGGAACAGGAAGGCGGCAGGCTCGTCGCCATGACCGGCGACGGTACCAACGACGCGCCCGCGCTCGCCGCCTCCGATGTCGGGGTCGCGATGAACACGGGAACCTCGGCCGCCAAGGAGGCCGGGAACATGGTCGACCTCGATTCGGATCCCACGAAGCTCATCGAGATCGTCGCCATCGGGAAGCAACTGCTGATCACGAGGGGTGCGCTGACCACGTTCAGCATCGCCAACGACCTCGCGAAGTACTTCGCGATCCTGCCCGCGATGTTCCTGGCCATCTACCCGCAGCTCGGTGCGCTCAACATCATGCGGCTCGCGACACCGCAGTCGGCGATCCTCTCCGCGGTGATCTTCAACGCGCTGATCATCGTGGCGCTGATCCCGCTGGCCCTGCGCGGCGTCAGGTACACGCCGACGACGGCGGCGGGGTTGCTGCGCCGCAACCTGCTCGTGTACGGGCTCGGCGGTGTGGTCGCCCCGTTCGCCGGAATCTGGCTGATCGACCTGCTTGTCCGCCTCATCCCTGGAATCGGGTGATCTTCGTGATCAAGTCCTTGTTCGCCCAGCTGCCGGCGGCACTGCGCGTGCTGCTGGTGTTCACGGTGCTGCTCGGTGTGCTCTACCCGCTCGGTGTGTGGGCGGTGTCCCGGATACCGGGGCTTGAGCACAACGCGGAGGGCTCACTCGTCGAAAACCGCGGCGCGGCGGCGGGTTCGGCGCTGATCGGCGTCGACCCCGTGTTCGCGGGCCCGCCTTCCGCCGATCCGTGGTTCCACACGCGACCGTCGGCGAGCGCGGACACCCCGCTCGGCCAGGGTGATCCGGCCACCTCGGGTGGTTCCAACAAGTCGGCGGTCGATCCCGGACAGGTGGAGCTGGTCGGGCAGCGCAAGGAGCGCATCGCCGAACGCGAGGGGGTCCAGCCCGGCGCCGTACCTCCGGACGCGGTGACCGCGTCGGCCTCGGGTGTCGACCCCGGTATCAGCACCGCCTACGCCGAACTGCAGGTCGCCAGGGTCGCTCGCAACAACGGGCTGGATCCGGCGCTGGTGAGGGAACTCGTCGGCGCGGCCACCTCGACGCAGGGCATCGGCATCCCCTCGGTCAACGTGCTGGAACTCAACCTGGCCGTGCGGGCCGCCGCACGCGGTTAGAGGCGCACACTGAGGGACGTGGACGATGTGGATGACCGTGACGACGACCCGGCCTCGGCGCGGGACGACACCGCGCCGCGCAGGGGAGAACTGCGCATCTACCTCGGCGCGGCACCGGGGGTCGGCAAGACGTACGCGATGCTCGGCGAAGCACATCGCAGGCTCGACCGGGG
Source organism: Saccharomonospora sp. NPDC006951 (assembly GCA_040635515.1). GTDB lineage: Bacteria > Actinomycetota > Actinomycetes > Mycobacteriales > Pseudonocardiaceae > Prauserella_A. Next base: position 422,316 of record JBEYHY010000003.1, read on the forward strand.
GACCGACGTCGTGCTGGGGTACGTCGAAACCCACGGAAGGGACAAGACCGCGGCCCTGCTGGCCGGGCTTGAGGTGATGCCGCGAAGGCGGCTATCGCACAGGGACCGCGAGTTCACGGAAATGGACGTCGACGCGGTGCTGTCGCGCAAACCCGAGGTCGCCGTCGTCGACGAACTCGCGCACACCAACGTTCCCGGTTCCCGCAACGAGAAGCGCTGGCAGGACGTCGAGGAGCTGCTCGAAGCGGGCATCACCGTGCTGACCACCGTCAACGTGCAGCACCTCGACAGCCTCAACGACGTCGTCGAGCGCATCACCGGTGTGCGGCAGCGGGAAACCGTGCCGGACGAAGTCGTGCGCAGGGCCGAGCAGGTCGAGCTGGTGGACATCACGCCGGAGGCACTGCGAAGGCGGCTCGCGCACGGCAACGTGTACCCGGCCGAGCGCATCGACGCCGCGCTCGGCAACTACTTCCGGCTCGGCAACCTCACCGCGCTGCGCGAACTCGCCCTGCTCTGGGTCGCCGATCAGGTGGACGTCGCGCTCCAGCGGTACCGGGCCGAGAAGGACATCACCGACACCTGGGAGACCAGGGAAAGAGTGGTGGTGGCCATCACGGGTGGCGCGGAAAGCGAAACGCTGATCAGGAGGGCGAGGCGCATCGCGACGCGAGCGGGAGCCGAACTGCTCGTCCTGCACGTGCTGCGCGGGGACGGCCTCGCCGGGCTCGGGCCCGTCGCCGCGGGCAGGTACCGCAAGGTCGCCGACGATGTCGGCGCCACGTTCCACACCGTCGTCGGCGACGACGTACCCACCGCGCTGCTCGACTTCGCGAGGGGGGTCAACGCGACCCAGCTCGTGCTCGGCACCTCGCGGCGCTCACGCGTCGCGCGGCTGTTCGACGAGGGCATCGGCGCGACCGTCGTGCAGCGCTCGGGGCCCATCGACGTGCACATGGTGACTCACGCCGAGGCGGGCGGAAGGCTGCGGGCCCGGCTGGCGCACAGCCCGCTCAGCACGTCGAGGGTGCGCAGCGGCTGGGCGCTCGCGGTGGTGCTGCCATTGCTGGCCACCGGAATCGGGCTGGTGCTGCGTGAATGGTTCGACTTCTCCACCGAGGTACTCGTCTACTTCCTGACGACCGTGATCGTGGCGCTGGTCGGCGGGCTCGGGCCCGCGCTGCTCACCGCGTTTCTCGCGGCCGGACTGCTGAACTTCTTCTTCACGGCGCCGCTGTACTCGCTTGCGGTGTCCTCGCCGCGCGTACTCGTGACCCTCGTGGTGATGCTGGTGGTCGCCGTGCTCGTGGCGCTGGTGGTCGGCTCGGCGGCGAATCGGGCGAGCCTCGCGGCCAGAGCCCGCACCGAGGCTTCGCTGCTCGCCTCCTACGCGCGCACCGTGCTCGCCAACCCCGAGCCGCTCGACCGGCTGCTGGAGAAGGTGAGGGAGAACTTCGGCCAGGTGTCGGTGGGGCTCATGGAACGGCACGGCGGGCAGTGGCGCAGGGTCGCGCAGGCCGGTGCCGAGCGCTGCGCCGATCCGGACGAGGCCGACGTCGACATCCCGGTCACCGCCGAGGTGCACCTGACCCTGCGCGGCAGGTCGTTGCCCGCTGCGGACAGGGGACTGCTCGAAGCGGCGGCGGGCCAGGCACTGCTCGCGTTGCGGCAGCAGCGCATGGCCGCCGCTGCCGCCGCGGCCGAACGCAAGGCGCACACCACCGAACTGCGCACCGCGCTGCTCTCCGCCGTCGGGCACGATCTGCGCACCCCGCTGACCTCGATCAAGGCGTCCATCAGCAGTCTGCGTGCACCCGATCTCGCGTTGTCGGATGAGGACACGAGCGAGCTGCTGGAAACCATCGAGCTCTCCACCGACCGGCTCGCCGGTCTCGTCGACAACCTGCTCGACTCGTCGAGGCTCGCGACCGGCGCGGTGCGCCCGCACATTCAGCCCGTCGGCTACGACGAAATCGTCGCCCGCGCTCTGTCCAACCTGGACGGTTCGGCAGCGGTGATCGTCGACGTGCCGGAGGAACTGCCGTGGGTGTCGGCCGATCCCGGACTGCTGGAGCGGGTGGTCGCCAACGTCATCGACAACGCGTTGCGGCACGGCGCGCGCGGAGGCGCGGTCGCGGTCAGGGCGAGCACCTACGCCAGCCATGTCGAACTGCGGATCGTCGACAACGGACCCGGCCTGCCGAAGGGCAAGGCCGATTCGGCATTCGTGCCGTTCCAGCGGCTGGGCGACCGCGAGGCCACGCCGGGCATCGGGCTCGGGCTGTCGGTGGCGCGCGGATTCACCGAGGCGATGGGTGGCACGATCCGCGCCGAGGACACCCCTGGCGGCGGGCTCACCGTCGTCATCTCCCTTCCTGCCGAGAGCGGAGCGAATTCATGACGGCGGAATCCAGCACGGTGCTCGTGGTCGACGACGACCCGCAGATCGCGAGGGCGCTGAGGATCAACCTCTCGGCCCGCGGCTACCGGGTGGTGACCGCGCACGACGGGACGGCAGCGCTCAAGGCGGTCGCCGAGACCAAGCCCGATGTCGTCGTGCTCGACCTCGGCCTGCCCGACATGGACGGCACGGACGTGATCAACGGCCTCAGGGGCTGGACCCAGGTGCCCATCATCGTGCTGTCCGCGCGCGACGACTCGACCGACAAGGTGCACGCGCTGGACGCGGGGGCGGACGACTACGTCACCAAACCGTTCGGCATGGACGAACTGCTGGCGAGGCTCAGGGCCGCGGTGCGAAGGTCGGGGGTGTCCACATCGGAGTCTGATGCGGTGGTGGAGACGCCGTCGCTGCTCATCGACCTCGCGGCGAAGAAGGCCAAGCGCGACGGCGGGGAAGTACACCTCACCAAGACCGAATGGCGGCTGCTGGAACTGCTCGTGCGCAACAGGGGACGGCTCGTGACACAGAAACAGTTGCTGCACGAGGTGTGGGGACCCAACTACGACACCGAATCCCACTACCTGCGCGTGTATGTCGCGCAGCTGCGGCGCAAGCTCGAAGCCGAGCCGTCCCGGCCACGGCACCTGCTCACCGAACCGGGAATGGGCTACCGGTTCGAACCGTGAGGGCTCAGGTCAGGACGGGTCGACGCTGCTGGTTCCACTCGCACCGCTGGTGTCGCTCGGGCTGGTGTCGCTCGAAGGCGGGTCGGTCGGGTCCGGGGGATCGGTGTCCGTCGGCGGGTCGGTGGGCTCGCTCGGGTCCGTCGGATCCGTGGTGGGCGGCGGTGTGGTGGTGCTGGTGGGCGGCAGTTCGGAGCTGCTGCTTCCGGTCGGCCCCGGGGTGTGGGAGTCCGATCGCGATTGGGACGACGACGAAGAGGACGAGGACCGCGAGGGGGTCACCACGGTGGTCGTGGAGTGCCCGTCGGGCCCGACCCGGACGACGGTGGTCGGGGACGTGGTCGACGGCGGCAGGGTGCCGGTCACCGCGACTCCGTCGATCATGACCGTGGTCTCGCCCGGAATGGCCTCGCCCGGCACGAGCTGCCTTCCGCCTTGGTCGTAGCTGTCGTTGGCGGTGGTGCGGGCTTCCGCGTCGCTGGTTCCGCTGCCGCCGGTGATCTGGGCGACGGCGCCGAAGGCGGTGGCGAGCACCAGCCCGCTCGCGGCGAGCGCCAGATAGCCCGTGCGCTGCAACTTCCCGCTCCCGGTCGATTCACGGGGTGGTGCGACCTCGGCGCGTTCTCCTGACCCTGGTTCGTGGGCCATGCGTGGCTCCTTCGGCGTTGCGGAAGTGTGCCCGACTGGCGGACCCGCGGCACAGTACCACCGTCGGGTGATCACGGCGAATGTCCCCGCGAGGCCGGGTAACTGATCGCAACCGCCGGTCGTGGGGCACCATGAGCGCGTGGCAGACGGAACGGAAGTGACCCGACTCACAGCTTGGGTGCACGGCATGGTCCAGGGAGTGGGTTTCCGCTGGTGGACGCGGAGCAGGGCGCTGGAACTCGGGCTGACCGGCAGTGCGACCAATCTCGCCGACGGCAGGGTGCAGGTCGTCGCGGAAGGCCCGCGAACCAACTGTGAGCGGCTCCTGACGGTTCTCAGGTCCGGCGGCTCACCCGGTCGAGTGGATCATGTCGCTGAGCGTTGGTCCGAGCCCAAGGGTGGCCTGACCGGCTTCGTCGAACGCTGACCGGAGTGAGGACTCCTCCGGCTCCGTGTCTCTCCCGTTCGCCGTGGAACGAGCGGAAGCAAGGGAGCTTCACTGCCGTATTTCGATAGCAAAGCTCCCTTGCTTCACATAGGAGTGGCACGTGGTGCTGGTGGTGCCGGTGTTGCTGGTGTGGGTGACGCGGCTGGGCTGCCGTGAAGGACGTGGCCACCGTGGCGGCCGGGACGTCACCGGCGACCGGGATTCCTGGCGCGCCAGACCCCTGCGTCCCACGGGCCCCGAGGTGCCCCGGGTAGCATCGGCCGACTGGGAAATAGGGAGTCGTAGGGGAAAGGTCAACTCCGCGTGCACCTGAAAAGCTTGACGCTCAAAGGCTTCAAGTCCTTCGCGTCGGCGACGACCCTGCGATTCGAGCCGGGCATCACGTGTGTCGTCGGCCCGAACGGCTCCGGCAAGTCGAACGTGCTCGACGCGTTGCGCTGGGTGATGGGCACCCAGGGGGCCAAGGATCTGCGCGGCGGCAAGATGGAGGACGTCATCTTCGCCGGCACCGCGGGCAGGGCTCCGCTCGGCAGGGCCGAGGTCACCCTGACCATCGACAACGCGGACGGCGCGCTGCCCATCGACTACACCGAGGTCTCGATCACCCGCCGCATGTTCCGCGACGGCGCCAGCGAATACGAGATCAACGGCAGCTCGTGCAGGCTGCTCGACATCCAGGAACTGCTGTCCGACTCGGGTATCGGCCGCGAGATGCACGTCATCGTCGGTCAGGGACAGCTCGCCGAGATCCTCCAGTCGAAGCCGGAGGAGCGGCGCGCGTTCATCGAGGAAGCGGCCGGTGTTCTCAAACACCGCAAGCGCAAGGAAAAAGCGGTCCGCAAGCTCACCGCGATGCAGGCCAACCTCGACCGTCTCAACGACCTCACCGCCGAATTGCGGCGGCAGCTCAAGCCGCTCGGCAGGCAGGCGGAAATCGCGCGTAAGGCGCAGGTCGTGCAGTCCGAGCTCAGGGACGCGCGACTCCGGTTGCTCGGCGACGAGCTGGTCACCCAGCGGGCCGACATCGCCAAGGAAGAAGCCGACGAGAACGCGGCCCGCGCCCGCCGCGCCGAGGTCGAGCAGGCGCTGGAATTCGTCACCTCGGAGGAAGCCGAGCTGGAGAGCTCGCTCGCCGAGGACGCGCCGCTGCTGACCGCGGCGCAGGACACCTGGTACAAGCTGTCCGCGCTGGCCGAGCGGCTCCGCGGCACGGTGCGGCTGGCCGTCGAACGGCAGCGGCACCTTTCCTCGGAAGTCGAGACCGGAGGCACCGGCAGGGACCCCGAGGAACTGCTCGCCGAGGCCGAAAGCGCCGCCGAACGCGAGGAAGAACTCGCGGAGGCGGTCACCGAGGCCCGCGCCCTCCTTTCGGACACCATCGAGCGCCGCGAACATCTCGAACAGGCCGTGCAGGCGGCCGAACGCGCCCACCTCGCCGCCGTCAGGGCGATCGCCGACCGCAGGGAGGGCATCGCCAAACTGACCGGCCAGGTCGAAGCACTCCGCAGCAAGAACGGCGCGACCGCCGACGAGATCGACCGGCTCAGCACCGGCATCGAAGAGGCGACCGCTCGCGCGGAAACCGCGGCGGAGGAACTCGAACAGGCACGAGCCGAAGGCGGAGTGGAGGAATCCGACGACGCCGGGCTTCGCGAACGCCACGACCGCGCCGTCGAGGCCAACAACGCCGCGAAGGCGAGGGTCGAGGAACTCAGCAAAGCCGAACGGGCGGCGGAGCGCGACATCGCCTCGGAGAAGGCACGCGTCGACGCGCTGTCCATGGGACTCAAGCGCAAAGACGGCGCGGGCGCGCTGCTCGGCGCCACCGACGACCTGCCGGGACTGCTCGGCTCCGTCGCCGCGCTGCTCACCGTCGACGCGGGATACGAGGTCGCGCTCGCCGCCGCGCTCGGCCCTGTCGCCGACGCCGTCGCGGTCGCCGCCGGATCCGACGCGCTCGCCGCGCTGCGTTACTTGAAGGACAACGAGTCGGGCAGGGCAGGTCTCCTGCTCGGCGGCTTGTCCTCCACTGTGGACACCGCTGGCTGGCCTTCGCTGCCGCACGGTGCCAGGTGGGCTCGTGAGGTCGTCAACTCGCCAGAGTCGCTGCGGCCGGCCGTCGAGAAGGCGCTCGACAAGGTCGCCGTCGTCGCCGACCTCGACGCCGCTCGTGACCTCGTCGCCGCACACCCGGGCGTCACCGCCGTCACCAATGAGGGCGACGTGTTCGGCGGGCATTGGGCGGCGGGCGGATCGGCGCGCGACGAAAGCGTCATCGAGGTTCAGGCGGCCGTCGACGAGGCGCAGGACCGGCTCGCCGCCGCCGAGCGCAGCCTGCAGCGCACCACAGCCGAACTCGAAGGCGCCCGTGCCGCGCAGCAGGACCGCAGGACCGAGGTCGGCGAAGCAAAGGAAGCGCTCAACGAAGCCAAAGTACGCAAGGCCAGGTCCTCCGAACGTCTCTCCAGCCTTGAGCACGCGGCGCGCTCGGCAGGCTCCGAGGTCGAACGGCTGCGCGGGCAGCGCGCGAAAGTCGAGCAGAGCAGGGACGACGTCCTCGCCAAGCTGGCCGAGCTCGAAGAACGGCTTGCCTCGGTGTCGGATCAGCCGGTCGACGACGACCCCGACACCACCGAACGCGACGAGGCCGCGGAGACCCTGTCGGCCGTCCGGCAGGAAGAGGTCGACGCGCGGCTCGCCCTGCGCACCGCCGAGGAGCGGGCGCGCGGAATCGCGGGCAAGGCCGAGGCGCTGCGCCGCGCGGCGGAGGCCGAGCGGCAGGCACGGGAGCGGGCCGAAAAGGCGCGGGTAGCCAGGGCGAGGGGCGCGGAGATCGCCGCAGCCGTCGTCAACGGTGGCGAACTGGCACTTGATCGCATCGAGAACTCGCTCCAGCGGGCGGCGAGCGAACGTGACGCCGCGCAGGCACGCCGCGAACGCCGCGAAACCGCGCTGACCCAGATTCGCGGCAGGGTCCGCGAACTCACCGGGGAACTGGAAAAGCTCACCGACGCCGTCCACCGCGACGAGGTGCAGCGCGCCGAGCAGCGGCTCCGGCTGGAACAGCTCGAAGCCAAGATCACCGAGGAGTTCGGTATCGGCCTCGACGACCTGATCGCCGAGTACGGCCCCGAGGTGCCCGTTCCCCCCGGTCAGGGCGAACTCGCCGAATACGAGGCCGCCAAGGAACGCGGCGAGACCGTCATGGCTCCGCAGCCCATCCCCTACGACAGGGCGACCCAGACCCGCAGGGCCAAGCGAGCGGAGAAGGACCTCTCGCTGCTCGGCAAGGTCAACCCGCTCGCGCTGGAGGAGTTCGCGGCGCTGGAGGAACGCTACAAGTTCCTGTCGACGCAACTCGAAGACCTCAAGGCGACCAGGAAAGACCTGCTCACCGTCATCAAAGAGGTCGACGACAAGATCCTTGAGGTGTTCGAGAGCGCCTACCACGACGTGGCGCGCGAATTCGAGATCGTGTTCTCGGTGCTGTTTCCCGGCGGCGAGGGCAAGATGATCCTGACCGAGCCGGGTGACATGCTCGCCACCGGCGTCGACGTCGAGGCCCGGCCACCCGGCAAGAAGGTCAAGCGGCTCTCGCTGCTGTCGGGTGGGGAGAAGTCGCTGGTGGCCGTGGCCATGCTGGTCGCCATTTTCCGTGCGAGGCCCTCGCCGTTCTACGTGATGGACGAGGTCGAGGCCGCGCTCGACGACACCAACATGCGCAGGCTCATCGGCCTGATGGAACAGCTTCGGGCCAGCTCGCAGCTCATCATCATCACGCACCAGAAGCCGACGATGGAGATCGCCGACGCGCTGTATGGCGTGAGCATGCAGGGTGACGGGATCACGAAGGTCATCTCGCAGCGGTTGCGGACGGAGGCCGAAGCGGAGCGGTTGCGGACACCGGAGCTGCCGGAGCTGCCCGAGGCGCCGGAGCCAGCCGACGCGCCGGAGCCGCCCCAGGTGCCCGAAGCGGCCGAGGCACCGGAGCCGCCCCAGGTGCCGGACGTGCCCGAGGCGCCGGAGTCAGCCGAGGCGCCGGAAGCGGCCGAGGTGCCCGAGGCGCCGGAGCCCGACGCGCCGGGCGAGTAATCGCGCGAGTCCCCCGCTCAGGCCGCCGAGTTCTGCGTTCAGGACGGCGAGATCCGCGTTCGGGACGGCGAGATCCTCACTCGGGTCGCCGAGTTCCGCGCAGGGCACCTGATCGCCTGCCCAACCTCGTGTGTCCGTCCACATGGACCGCGAGCGCCGTGTTCGCCGCCCGCCGACGCTACGTCCTCTGCCGAGTGAAATCGCGGTTGCGTGGCTCATCGGTCCCCGGCCTGGTCACCAATCTTGCGCGACTGGGCGCGGGTCTCACCTGCGAATGCGGATCTCGGCTTCCCGGCCGCAGATCTCGGGCGGCTGGGCGCGGATCTCACGTGCGCGAACGCGGATCTCGGCGACCCGAACGCAGAACTCGGCATCCTGGGTGCGGATCTCGGCGACCTGAGCGGGGGACTCGCGCGGCGTCGGCGTCGGCGTCGGCGCGCCGCGCGGGGGCGCGGCGGCCCGGGCCCCGGCTCCGTGGGAGCCCGGGCCCCGGGGGCTCGAATTGCGGCAACCCGGTGCCCATCCGGGGCCGCTTCTGCCAAGATGCCCGCTATGACTGAGGACGGCTGGCCAGCGGGCGACCCGCGACGCTACTTCGACGCCCCGATCGATCCCGCCCACCTCAAGGAAAGCAGCCCCAACATCTACCGGCGCGCCATGTGGTTCGCCATCGGGATCATCGTCGGCGGCGGGCTCACCGCGCTTGGCGTGTGGGCTGCCATCGACGGCAGCTGGTGGTCGGTGCTGCTCGGCGTCATCGCCATCATCGTCGGTCTCGGCCTGCTGGTCAGGGGCGTGCTGTCGGGCAGCGCGAGCAAGCCGTTCCGCGGCGGTCAGCTCGTACCCGGCCTCGTGGTGGAGCAGGCGGATGCCGCCGTCCAGATCCTCGTGCTCGGCGACACCTCCCGCGATCCCGCCGCCTCGCCCGCGTTCGCCTACCGGCTGGTGACCTTCACCGCGAGGGAGAACACGACCTTCGTACCGGGGCAGTGGGTGCCGTGCGTGATGCACGGCTTCGTCGCGCCAGCATGGAGCCCGCGCTGGTGGAGCTTCGAAGCCTCACCGGTGACCTGGGCGACCCCCGACGCCGAGATACTCGACAGGGCGAACAAGGCCGTTCCGCAAGCCGAGTGGGAGCAACTGCTCGGCGGCGTCGACAAGGTCGCCGAGATCCGCCGACGGTGGACCCGCCTCGGCCGGATCGACTACGAGGACCTGCACGAATCGCTGCGAAGGCCGCCGACCCGGCTCGGTGTTCCCGTCGAATGGCAGGCCGACGGCAGGGCCAGGTTCGTCGGTTCGGTCGCGGCAGGCGTGGCGGGCTGACCCGGCTACATCGGAGACGTCGTTCCGTCCCATTCGGACAGTGGCGCGCAGTGCCACCACCACCTGGTCAGGCGTTCGCGGCCGGGCAGAGCCGTCCGCCCGTTGGCCCAGCGCAGCGCGGGCCATGACTCGGCGTCCGAGGGTGCCCACGGGAAGAGCCTGCGCAGCACCGGCTCGGCGAGGTCGTCAGGCGGCGTGAACGGCACGCCGAGACCGCGGGCGACGTCCTCGGTGTGGATCAGTAGTTCGTCGCAGCCCATCGCGACGAACCCCGACGCGTCGGCGAGACCGTACGGATGCCACCCCCTTGCCGAGGGGTCCGCGACCGTGACGGCGGCGCCGAGCAGCGCCGCCGCTGTCGTCACGGTGCGTACCAGCTGTCCGGGCTCACCGTCGGCACGCACCGTGGTGTCCGTTGTGGACAGTTCGGCATCGCCTGCCGTGAAGTCGAACGCGTACCACAGCAGGGTGTTGCCGATGTGCGCGACGATCGAGCGCGCCGGCCATTCCATGTCAGGCGCCGTCGCCGACCAATCGGCCGAAAGGTGCTCATCGAGGACGCGGTACAGAATTCCGTGGTCGCGGCCAGGGCGTCCGGCTTCATCTCATGCTGCTTCCTGCCGCTGCGGATCGGCGTTCTCCGGGTCGGGCTTGGGGTGCCGCAAGGAGAGCAGCCCGCCCACGATCAGGGTCACCGCGACGCCGAGCGGAACGAAGAGCGGGAACGCGAGCGGGACCTGCTCCCCGTCCTCGGTGAACTTGACGAACAGTACGAATACCGCCGAAACCGCGATGGTGCACAGGAAAGCGATGATCCCGTCGCCCTGCCTGGCCCTCTTGACGAGAATCCCGAGCAGGAACGCGCCGAGCAGCGCCCCGTAGGTATAGGACTGGATGGTCAGCCCGAGTTCGACCACCGGCTGATCGGTGCTGGTGAACAGCGACGCGAAGATCACGAAGACGCCGGCCCAGATGAGCGTCCAGAGCTTGGCCTGCTTGAGGATGGACTCGTCGGACAGCGTGCGCTTGGTGAAGCGCTGGTAGATGTCGCTGATGGTCGATGTGGACAGTGAGTTGAGCGAGGAGGAGATCGTGCTCATGGCCGCGGCGAGGATTCCCGCGACGAGCAGTCCGGAAAGGCCGGGTGGCAGCTGTTCGACGATGAAGGTGGGGAACAGTTCGTCGCCGGTGCTCATGCCCATCGACTCCGGTGAGGCACCGTTGAAGAACGACCACAGCATCGTGCCGATGAACAGGAACAGCGCGAACTGGATGAACACGACGACACCGCTCGCGATGACGGCCTTCTGGCTGTCCTTGACGGTCCGGCAGGCCAGCAGCCGCTGAACCATGAGCTGGTCGGCGCCGTGCGAGGCCATCGCGAACAGCGCGCCGCAGATCACGGCCGTGAAGAACGCGTACTGGTTGGTCACGACGTTGGACGTGAAGTCGAAGAACTGGAACTTGCCTTCGTCGGCCGCGTTCGACAGCCAGCCGTCCGGCAGCTTCCCGGCGAGCACGAAGACGGCCGCGATGGCACCGAGGATGTAAATACCCATCTGGATCACGTCGACCCACACGACGGCGCGGATGCCTCCGAGGTAGGTGTAGATCACGGAGATCAGGGCGATCGCCGCGACGATGAACCAGTAGGGCAGGTCGAGGCCGAACGCGCCGAACATGACCTTGACCGGGATGGCCGTTGCGAACAGCCGGACGCCGTCGGCGAGCAGGCGGGTGAGCAGGAAGGTGACCGATGCCGTTCCCTGCATGCCGTTGCCGAACCTCTTGCCGAGGAAACCGTAGGCGCTCACCAGGTTTCCCGCGTAGTAGCGGGGAAGCAGCACGAACGCGACGATCACGCGGCCGATGAGATAGCCGACCGCCAGCTGCAGATAGGTGATGTTGCCGAGGTAGGCGACGGTGGGAACGCTGATGACGGTGAGCGTGGACGTCTCGGTGGCCACGACGGAGAACGTGACCGCCCACCACGGGATGTTCCTGCTGCCGACGAAATAGTCGGTCGACGATCGCTGTTTGCCGCCGAGCCAGATGCCCAGCAGGGGCGTTCCCACGAGGAAAACCGCGACGATGGCGAGGTCGAGTGCGCGCATGGCTATCTCCTACCGTGACTCGGAGGGGCTGGCTACCCGTAGCCGCCGGGGTGCGGTCGGTGGTCGTCCCGGAAGCACGAGTGGTGCCTTTCCGGGGGTGATGCTGCCGAGCGGCCGAGGTCCCTCGGCGCCGGTCGCGCCGGGCACGTTGCCTGGGAGGCCGTTCCAGGTGAGCCAGCCGAGCAGCGCGGTGAGGTAGGCCTCTTTGGCGTCGGAGGGCAGGCCGTGCTCGTCGCTGGCCACGACGGCGACGCGGGACCGGAGCGCGCGCACGAGCGCGGGGTTGCGGTGCCCTCCGCCGGAGGCGACGACCGTCCGCACGCCGTGGTTCGCGCAGGCGGCCGCGATCGTCGCCGCGGTGAGTTCGGTGAGGGTGGCGAGCAGATCTTCGGCGGAAATCGGTGCGAACCCCGCGATGGCCTCGTCGAGGTAGCCGGCGTTGAAGTGTTCTTTCCCCGTCGACTTGGGCGGCAGCCGCTCGTAGTAGGGATCGGCGAGCAGGTGGTTCAGCAGTTCCGGGTGCACCGTGCCGCGTGCGGCGAGTGTCCCGTCGGCGTCGCTGTGCGCGCGGCCTCGGGTGAGGGTGGCGACCGCGGCGTCGAGCAGCGCGTTGCCGGGCCCGGTGTCGTAGGCGAACACGGTGCCGTCGCCGTGCACGACGGTGAGGTTGGCGATCCCGCCGATGTTGAGTGCCGCCCGGGGCGCTTGGCCGGGCTCGGGGCGCAGCCACAGCGCGTCGAGGGTGCTCGCGAGCGGCGCGCCGTGACCACCGGCCGCGACGTCGCGGGTCCGGAAACCGGAGACGACGGGCAGCCCGATGTGTTCGGCGATCCAGGCGGGCTCGCCGAGCTGAAGTGTGCCGAGTGCCGTTCCGTTCTCCACCCAGTGGTAGAGCGTCTGTCCCAGTGACGCGATCAGATCGGCTCGCCCGCCCGCGTGGTCATCGATGCCCAGCTTGGCGGCTTCCGCGAATGCCTGCCCGACCCCCGTGTCGAGCTTGGTGAGCTGTTCGGCCGTGCACGTTCCCGGCGGCAGCGCCGCGAGCAGGTCTTCCCTCAGCGCGGCAGGATAGGGCAGCTCACCGTGGCCGAGCGGGGTCAGCCGGAGTTCGCCACCCTCGGCGCGCAGGTCCGCGACGGCGATGTCGATGCCGTCGACGGACGTACCGGAGATGAGCCCGACGACCCGCAGGCTCTCGCTGGAATCCGCCACTGGAGTGGTCTAATCCACAGTGCGCCGCGACGCAAGACATTCGGTGACATTTTCGCCAAAAGTACGCAGTCCAGGTTGAATGCTCACCGCCGGAGCAGGGGCGCCAGGGCGGGGCCCGGCGCGAATGCGAGGATGGCCGGGTGTCGAGCAGCACCTGGATCTGGATCATCGTCGTCGCGGCTGTCGTCGTCCTCGTCGCGGTCGTCGCGTCGCTGACCATAGCCCGCAAGCGCAAGATCAGCCTGGAGAAGGAGCCCGAGGAGAAACCGAAGGGCGGTACCTACCAGGCCGGTGGTGGTTTCACCTTCGCGGAGGGCGGGACCAAGGCGCCGGAGCACCCGGTCGCCGAGCGCACCGAGACCGACGGCGAGCCGGGTGTCGGTGACGACGCCGCCGTGCCGAGGGACGCCCCTCGCCGGGGGATCGTCGACGTCGGCCTGCCCGACCAGGCCTCGGCGAGCACCCAGGCCCCCGAGGTGCCCGAGGCCCCCGAGTCCGAAAAGGCCGGCGAGCCCGAAAAGACCGAAGAGCCCGAAGAGCCGGAGACACCGCAGGCGCCCGAGGCGCCCGCCGAGCCCGAGGTGCCCGCCACCCCCGAGGTGGAGGAGGTCGCGCCGGCCGCGGGCCGGATGGAGCGGCTGCGCGGGAGGCTCTCGAAGTCCCGTTCGGCGCTGGGGCAGGGACTGCTCGGCCTGCTCGGCGCCGGTGATTTGGACGAGGACTCCTGGCAGGACGTCGAGGACACCTTGCTGCTCGCCGATCTGGGCGCCGCGACGACGACGGAGATCGTCGAGAAGCTGCGTACCGAGATGGCGACCAGGGCGGTCCGCACGTCGGCCGACGCGAGGGCGCTGCTGAGGGAAGTGCTGATCGACACGCTCGGCGCCGACACCGACCGCGCGGTGCGCGCGTTGCCGCACACCGGGCCGGAAGGTCACAAGCAGCCCGCCGTGGTGCTGGTCGCCGGTGTCAACGGCACCGGCAAGACCACGACGACGGGCAAGCTCGCCAGGGTGCTCGTCGCGCAGGGCAGGCAGGTGCTGCTCGGCGCGGCCGACACGTTCAGGGCCGCCGCCGCCGAGCAGTTGCAGACCTGGTCGGAGCGCGTCGGCGCCGAGGTCGTTCGCGGCAAGGAGGGGGCGGACCCCGCCTCGGTCGCCTTCGACGCGGTGAAGCGGGGCATCGACGCCGGTGTCGACGCCGTGCTGGTCGACACGGCGGGCAGGCTGCACACCAAGACCGGCCTCATGGACGAACTCGGCAAGGTCAAGCGGGTTGTCGAGAAGCAGGCCGAGGTCGACGAGGTGCTGCTGGTGCTCGACGCGACGACGGGCCAGAACGGGCTCGCGCAGGCGAGGGTGTTCTCCGAGGTCGTCGATGTCACCGGCATCGCGCTCACGAAGCTGGACGGCACCGCGAAGGGCGGCATCGTGTTCCAGGTTCAGCGCGAGCTGGGCGTTCCGGTGAAGCTGGTCGGCCTCGGCGAGGGGCCCGACGATCTCGCCCCGTTCGAGCCGTCGGCGTTCGTCGACGCGCTGCTGGACTGAACCGGCGAACCTCAGGCGCTGGTGCGCTGCGCCAGTTGCGCTGACAGCGCGGCCGCGATGCGCTGCACGACCGGCGCGATGCGGGTGACCGCTTCCTTGGTGAGCCTGCCCTCAGGGCCGGACACGGAGATGGCCGTCGGCGTCGGCGCGTCCGCGATGGGTACGGCGACACAGCGGACGCCCAGTTCCTGTTCGCTCTCGTCGAGTGCGTAACCCTGTTTGGTGATTCTGGCGAGGTGCCGCTGGAACCGGTCGACGTCGGTGTGGGTGTGCTCGGTGTAGGCGGGCATGCCGGTGCGGCCGAGCAGGGCGCGCACCTCGTCGCCGGGCAGGGTCGCGAGGATGGCCTTTCCTACTCCCGTTCCGTGCGGCAGCAGTCTGCGGCCGACCTCGGTGAACATGCGCATGGAGTGCCGGGACGGTACCTGTGCCACGTAGACGACCTCGTCGCGTTCCAGTACCGCGAGGTTGGCGGTCTCGCCGACCTCGTCGACGAGCTCGGCCAGCAGCGGCCTCGCCCACGTGCCGAACTGCAGGCTCGCGTTCTCGCCGAGCCTGATCAGCCGTGCGCCCAGCGCGTAGCGCCGGTTGGTGTTCTGCCTGACGTAGCCGAGTGCGACGAGTGTCCTGATGAGCCGGTGGATGGTCGGCATCGGCAGGCCGGACGACGTGGCCAGCTCGGAAAGGCTGGCTTCTCCTCCCGCGTCCGCGAGGCGTTCGAGCAGCTCGAACGCCCGCTGCAACGACTGCACTCCACCACCGGCTGACCGTTGGAGGGTCACGCTGTCTCCTCTCCCGCCGCTCCCGTTGAGCTTCCGCGATGTAGAAACTATAGTCCGAGATGTAAAACAAGATGATCGTTATATGAGGTGTTCGCATGTCTGATGTTCGAGTGCTCGGCGGCGCTGTCGAGCGCGGCGACGAGGTGCTGACCCCGGAGGCGTTGCAATTCCTCGGCGGCCTGCACGACGCGTTCGCGGCGACGAGGGACACCTTGCTCGCGGCGAGGGCCGAGCGCAGGGACGAGGCGAAGCGCACCGGAAAGCTCGACTTTCTTCGCGACACCGCGCACATCCGCGAGTCCGAATGGCAGGTGGCCGAGGCGCCGCCAGCGCTGCGCGACCGCAGGGCCGAGATCACCGGTCCGACCGACCGGAAGATGACGATCAACGCGTTGAACTCCGGTGCCAAGGTGTGGCTCGCCGACTTCGAGGACGCCAACACCCCGCACTGGGAGAACGTCGTTTCGGGACAGGTCAACCTCGCCGACGCGGTCAGGGGCACCATCGAACTGGACAGCGGCGGCAAGCACTACGCGCTGCGCGAGGACCGCGAACTTGCCACGATCGTCGTGCGCCCCCGCGGCTGGCACCTCGACGAACGCAACATCGAAATCGGTGGCCGCAAGGCGGTCGGTGCGCTCGTCGACTTCGGTCTCTACTTCTTCCACAACGTCAGGGCGCTGCTCGCCGGCGACAGCGGCCCCTACTTCTACCTGCCCAAGATCGAAAGCCACCGCGAGGCCAGGTTGTGGAACGACGTCTTCACCTGGGCGGAGCACGAACTGGGCATCGAGCACGGCACGATCAGGGCCACGGTGCTCATCGAGACCATTCCCGCCGCGTTCGAGATGGAGGAGATCCTCTACGAGCTGAGGGAACACGCGAGCGGGCTCAACGCGGGCCGCTGGGACTACCTGTTCAGCATCATCAAGTACTTCCGCGACGCGGGTAGCGACTTCGTGCTGCCCGACCGCAACAGCGTCACGATGACGGCTCCGTTCATGCGGGCCTACACCGAACTGCTCGTGCGGACCTGCCACAAGCGCGGCGCCTTCGCGATCGGCGGGATGGCCGCGTTCATCCCCAGCAAGGACCCCGAGGTCAACGAGAAGGCCATGGCCAAGGTCCACGACGACAAGGCTCGCGAGGCGGGAGACGGATTCGACGGCTCCTGGGTCGCTCACCCGGGCATGGTCGCGCTGTGCACGGAGGAGTTCGACAAGGTTCTCGGCGACCGGCCGAACCAGCTCGACCGTCTTCGCGAGGACGTGTCGGTGACCGCGGCCGATCTGCTCGACATCGCGGCAACGGAGGGTTCTGCCACCGAGGCGGGGCTCAAGGGAGCCGTCGATGTCGGCGTGCGCTACATCGCCTCGTGGCTCGGCGGCACCGGAGCCGCGGCGATCCACAACCTCATGGAGGACGCGGCGACGGCGGAGATCTCGCGGTCGCAGGTGTGGCAGTGGGTGCGCAACGGCGTCGTGCTCGACAACGGCGAGGTGGTCACCGGGGAATTGGTTCGCGCGGTGCTCGCCGACGTGCGCGCGGAACTGGCCGACGTCGTGCCCGCCGATCTGCTCGACCCGGCAGTCGAGCTGTTCGAGGAGGTCGCGCTCGCCGAGGACTTCGTCGACTTCCTGACCCTGCCCGCCTACGAGCGGATCAAGTAGTGGCCGCGCCCCGGCGGCTCGGTGACGACGTCCACGCACGGATCGACGAGAAGCTCGCCGAGGCTGATGCCAGGGTCGCGGCGAGTTATCCGGGCGAGCGCGCGGGGCGGCAGCCCGTGCACACCGTGTACGTTCCCGCGAACCACTACCGCGCGGGGCTCGCGGGGGAGTGGGGTGAGCGCGCGGGTGCCGCGCTCACCCGGTACGGCGCCGCGCTCGCACTCGGCCCGGATGACGCGGACCTCGCTGAGCGGGTGCGCGGCAAGCTCGCGACGCAGCCCGTCGAGGACCTGCGGATCGACTTCGAGGACGGCTACCGCGCCGGAGACACGGAGGACGCCGAAGACGCCGAGGCCGTGCGGGCGGCGGGTGAGCTGGCGCGTGATATCGAGGCGGGTACGGCACCGCCGTTCACCGGGATCCGGTTCAAGAGCCTTGAGCCCGCCACTCGCAGGCGGGGGATCAGGACGCTGGACGTGTTCCTCGCCGCGCTGGGAACGCCGCCGCCCGGTTTCGTGCTGACGCTGCCGAAGGTGACGGCGATCGAGCAGGTCGCCGCCATGGTGGACGTGCTGGGCGAACTGGAAAGGGCACACGGGCTCGCCGCCGGTTCGCTGCGGTTCGAGGTGCAGGTGGAGACCGCGCAATCGGTGGTGTCCTCCGACGGAAGCCTTGCGCTGCCCCGGATCGTGCGGATCGCCGAAGGCCGGTGCACCGGGCTGCACTTCGGAACCTACGACTACAGCGCGGGTCTCGGCATCAGCGGTGCCTACCAGTCGATGGAACATCCCGCCGCCGACTTCGCCAAGGACGTCATGCAGGTGGCGGCCGCGGGTACGGGGGTCCGGGTTTCCGACGGTTCCACCAACCGGCTGCCCGTTGGCGACGCCGATGCCGTCGCCGGGGCGTGGGAAGAGCACCGCAGGCTGATTCGCCGATCGTTGATCAGGGGTTTCTATCAGGGCTGGGACCTGCATCCGCACCAGTTGCCGAGCCGCTTCGCCGCGACCTACGCGTTCTTCCGGGAGAACCTGCCGAGCGCGACGGCGCGCCTTGTTGACTACGTCGAGCGCACCGAAGGCGGTGTACTCGACGAGCCGGCGACGGCCGCGGCGCTTGCCGGCTATCTGTTGCGTGGTCTCGATTGCGGCGCGGTCGAGGAGGACGAGCTGCCGGAGGGGCTGAGGCGGCCGGCGCTGTCCCGCATCGCGGTCCGGGCCGGGTAGGCGCCGGGTAGTCGCGGACGAGTGTCGTTCTTCCCACTCCCGTGGCATCCGGAATGCCGGGGTTGCGCCGTTATCCTGGCGAAATGGCTGGTTCGGTGATCGATCTCAACAGTGACCTCGGTGAGGGATTCGGCAACTGGCCGCTCGGCGACGACGAGGCCCTTCTCGACGTCGTGACGAGCGCCAATGTCGCGTGCGGCTTCCACGCCGGTGACCCGACGGTATTGCGAAGGGTGACCGAGAGAGCGGCGGAACGTGGCGTCACGATCGGTGCGCAGGTCGGGTATCGCGACCTGCCCGGGTTCGGCCGCCGGTTCATCGACATGGAACCGCACGAGCTCGTCAACGACATCATCTACCAGATCGGCGCGCTCGACGGACTCGCGAAGGTCGCGGGAACCGCCGTGCGGTACGTGAAACCGCATGGCGCGCTGTACAACGCGATCGTCACGCACGAGGAGCAGGCCGCGGCCGTCGTGGAGGCGGTGTCGCGCTACGACAAATCGTTGCCGCTCATGGGACTTCCGGGTTCCGAGGTGCTGCGGCAGGCCGAGGCCGCGGGTTTGACCACGGTGCACGAGTCGTTCGCGGACAGGGCCTACACGCCGGAGGGCAGGCTGGTGTCGCGAAGGCAGCCCGGCGCGATCGTGCACGAGCCCGGCGCGGTGGTCGAGCGCAGCGTCAGAATGGCGACCCAGGGCACGATCGAGGCGATCGACGGAAGCGTCGTCGCGGTGTCGCCGCGTTCGCTGTGCGTGCACGGGGACACGCGAGGTGCCGTCGAGATCGCCCGCAGGGTGCGTGAGGGACTGCTCGCCGCGGGCGTCGAGATCACGTCCTTCGCTGCCGCGTAGCGCTCGCTCTGAGGTCCGCGACGACGGCGGCGTGATCGGAGGGCCACACCCCGCCGACGGCCGCGTCGCCCGCGCGCCACACGGAGGTGACGTCGCCGAGCCCGCCGGGTCCCGGCGGGCCGACGTGGATGTAGTCGATCCTGGCGCTGGGCCCGAAATGGGCCGCCACGAAGGGATTCGCGGTGTCCCATGTCGCCCAGGGCTGGGCGGGCTTCGCGTGTTCCCAGGCGTCGAGGAACACCTGACCCGCGGCGGCGGGCACCGTCCTGTAGCCGCCGAGCGACCGGATCTCGTCCGAATCGGGCCACGCGTTGAAATCCCCCGTGATCACGGGAGGAAACGCGGTGCCGTCCCGGTGGGCCGCGACGAACCTCGCGAGTGCCTTCACCTGTTGGCATCGGACCGCGGAGGCGTCGATCGCCGCCGCGAGATGCGTGGTGAAGAACGGCAGGTCGTGACCGGGCGCGGCGACTCTTGCGTGCAAGGCGATCCGGCCTCGATCCTCGCCGTGGACGCCCGGAAGTTCGGCGACGTGCCGTTCGGCGATCGGCCACCGGCTCAGTACGGCGTTGCCGACGCCGACCGTGGTCGCCGATCCTTCGCTGCCACGGCCGTGGATCTCCCACCTCGGCGAAGGTCTGGTGCATGCCGAGCTGGTCCGCCAGCCACTTCGCGAGATTCTCGCCGTCCGCTGACCACACTTCCTGCAGGCCTACGATGTCCGGCCGCAGGTCTCGCAGGACCGCGGCGATCGCCTCGCGCCGCCGTTGCCACGGCCCGAACCGCCACCACACGTTCCAGGTCAGTACCCGCATGCGTCGCCTCCTGGTGCTTTCGCCCCGAGTATCGCCGTTCCCAGCGCGGATCTCGGTGTCCCGAGTGCGGATCTCGCCGGTCTGAATGCGGATCTCGGCGTCCTGGACGGGGGACTCGCGGGTGCTACTTGAATCTGGCTTCAAGTTCAAATACGCGACATGGGCGGCAGGGAAGACGGGAACGCCGGGAACGACACCGGCGGCGCCGGTCGGCTCGACCAGACTGACCAGACTGACCAGACCGGCGAAATTGCGAGCGGCTTGGACCCGGCTCGGATGTGGCGGCTCGACGGCAAGGTCGCGCTGATCACCGGCGGGTCCAGGGGCATAGGCAAGGCCACGGCGGCGATGTTCGTCAAGGCGGGCGCGCAGGTCGCGCTCGTGTCCCGCGACGCGGACCGCCTTGCCGGGACGGCGCGAGAGCTGGCGGCGCTACGGCCGGACGCCGTCATCCGCTGCTACCCGGGCAACGCGGGCGACCCCGAACGGATCAGTGCGACGGTCGAGGAGGCGCACACGGATTTCGGGCACCTCGACGTGCTCGTCAACAACGCCGCGACCAACCCGTACTACGGCCCCCTCACCGAACTCGACCTGCCGCGAGCCCACAAGACGACGCAGGTCAACCTGCTCGGACCGCTGTTATGGACCCAGGAGGTCTGGCGGCGCTCGATGAGCGAACGCGGCGGAGCCATCGTCAACATCGTGTCGCTCGGGGCTTTCATCGCCGAGCGAGGAGTCGGCTACTACGCGACGACGAAGGCCGCGCTGAAACACCTGACCACGCAGTTCGCGGCGGAACTGGGACCCGCGGTGCGGGTCAACGCGATCGCCCCGGGGCTGGTGGAAACCGACATGGCGAGAGTCCTTGTCGAGGCGAAGGGCGACGAGCTGGCGGCGCGGCTCCCGTTGCGCAGGCTCGGCTCACCTGACGACATCGCCTCGGCCGCACTGTTTCTCGCGGGCCCGGCCTCGTCCTGGCTCACCGGCCAGACACTCGTCGTCGACGGCGGCGCGCTGGCGATGCCGCTGGCGGGAATGGACAACTGACCGGCCTCATCCGTCACTCACACTTTCCGAGGAAGCCTCATGGACTGGATCCAGCAGCCGGACCTGCTGCCCTACGTACTCGAACGAAGGGCGAAGGAGAGCCCCGGCACGATCTTTCTGACCCACGTCGACGGTGATTCGCTGTCCTACGGCGAATCCTACGAGCTGAGCCTGCTCTGGGCGGGCGCATTGCGCGACATCGGTGTCGGCGAGGGCGACAACGTACTGAGCATGCTGCCCAACGGGTTCGCGACCTATCACGCGTGGCTCGGCATGTCCTGGCTCGGTGCGGTCGAGGTCAGCCTCAACACCGGCTACCGGGGTCATCTCCTGCGCTACACCATCGAGACATCGCGAGCACGGGTCCTGATCGTGGCGCGGAGGTATCTCGCGGCGGTCGCGGAGATCGCGGACGGGCTCGGCCACCTCGAAACGATCGTCGTGCTCGACGATCCGGCGAGCACGGCAGAGGAGATCGCGGTTCCGCGGAAACCGCTGACGGAGCGGGAGTTCTTCGCCGATGCCACGCCCATCGAGCCTCCCGGCCCGGCGGGACCGCAACCATGGACCGGTTCCTGCATCATCTGGACGTCGGGAACGACGGGACCGTCCAAAGGCGTCATCCTGCCGTGGGCGGAATGGTATCCCTTCTGTGAGGTCGTCACGAGTGTCACGAGAGCCGACGACGTCCTCTATCACTTCCTGCCGCCCTTTCACGTCGGCGGCAAGATCCTGTTCTATTCGGCGCTGCTGCGTGGCTTCCCCATTGTCATGCGGGAAGTATTCAGTTCCAGCAACTTCTGGCGGGACGTCAGGGAGCACGGCGTGACGCACACGGTCATGCAGGGGCCGATGGCGATGATGCTGGCGAGCGCGCCCGAGTCGCCCTCCGACGCGGACAATCCGTTGCGTTCCATGGGATGCGCGCCGTTGCCGCCGGATCTTCCCGGTTTTCTCAAGCGGTTCGGCCTCACCGGGGTCAACACCTACTACGGAATGACCGAGATCGGGTTGCCCTTCGCCTCGGCCGGATTCGACCTGCCGGACACGGAAAGCTGCGGCAGGCTCAGGCCGGGCTACGAGGCGCGCATCGTCGACGAGCACGACTATCCCGTCGAGCGGGGCAAAGTCGGCGAGCTGATCGTCAGGGCCGACCACCCGTGGACCATGAACGCCGGGTACTACGGCATGCCCGCGGAAACGGCGCACGCGTGGCGCAACGGCTGGTTCCACACCGGCGACGCCTTCCGGGTGGACGAGGACGGCAACTACTACTTCGTCGACCGTATGAAGGACACGCTGCGCCGCCGAGGTGAGAACATTTCCAGCTTCGAGGTCGAGACCTACGTCAACGCGCACCCCGAGGTCGCCGAGTGCGCCGCGATCGCCGTGCCGTCGGAACTCGGCGAGGACGACGTGAAGATCGTCGTCGTGCTCGCCGACGGCAGCTCCCTCGGTCACGGCGAACTCGCCGAATGGCTCGCCGCGCGCATGCCCCGGTTCATGGTTCCCCGGTACATCGAGTTCACCGGCCGGTTGCCGAAGACCGACGCGACACTCAAGACCAAGAAGGCCTTTCTCAGGGAGAACGCGAATCCGGAGAACACGTGGGACCGCGAAGCAACCAGATGAACGGCATCCACTTCGGACAGTCAGGGACGAACATGCACTTCTTTCATTCGGAACGCGCCGTGGCACTGGGCAAGCAGGTGAGGGAGTTCGTCGAGAACGAGGTCATCCCCGCCGAAATCCCGTACCGCGAGGAGCTGATCGCGGCGGACGACCCGCACCACCAGCCCGCCGTCATGGAAGCGCTCAAGGAAAAGGCGAGGAACGCGGGACTGTGGAACCTCTTCTACCCGGACGCCGGGTGGGGCGGAGGACTCACGAACGTCGAGTACGCGGCGCTCGCGGAGATCATTGGGCAGAGTCTCATCGGCCCCGAGGTGTTCAACTGCTCGGCCCCCGATACCGGGAACATGGAGGTACTCAGTCTTTTCGGGAACGGCGAGCAGAAACGCCGCTGGCTCGAACCGTTGCTGCGAGGCGAGATCAGGTCGGCGTTCTGCATGACGGAGCCGGACGTTGCCAGCTCCGATCCGACCAACATCGCGCTGCGCATCGATCGTGATGGCGGCAATTTCGTACTCAACGGCAAAAAATGGTGGGCGACGAACCTGTATCACCCGCACTGCCGGATTCTGATCGTGTTCGGCAGGACGAGCGAGGAAGGCCCCCGGCACCAGCGGCACAGCATGGTGCTCGTTCCGCTGGACACGCCGGGAATCACCGTGGGAAGGGCACTGCCGATACTCGGCTACCAGAACCAGGAGGGGCACGCCGAGATCACCTTTGACAACGTGACCGTGCCGGCCGCCAATCTCGTGGGCGAGCTGGGGCAGGGATTCGCGATCGGCCAGGCGAGGCTGGGGCCTGGGCGGATCCACCACTGCATGCGGGCCATCGGGATGGCCGAGCGCGCGCTCACGCTCATGTGCGAGCGCGCCGCCTCGCGAACGGCCTTCGGCAAGACGCTGGCCGAGAACGCCAACGTCCAGGACTGGATCGCCGAGTCCCGGATCGACATCGAGATGGCGCGGCTGCTCGTCATGAAGGCGGCGTGGCTGATGGACACGGTCGGCAACAGGGAGGCGAGGACGGAGATCGCGGCCATCAAGGTCGCGGCGCCCCGGATCGCCTCGCAGGTCATCGACAGGGCCATGCAGGTGCACGGCGCGGCCGGTGTCAGCGACGACGTGCCGCTCGCGGAGATGTGGGCCTTCCAGCGGGTCCTGCGGATCGCGGACGGACCCGACGAGGTGCACAAGAGGACCATTGCCCTGCGTGAGCTGCGCGACCGGGCACCGGTCGCGGGCTGACCACAGGAGAACCGGCACGGCGAGACAGGGAAGCACATGGTGTACCAGGAGAACGACACGGCGGCGCGCACCGGGGACAAGGCGCTGCCCCGGTCCCGGCGCGGACGCAACACGAGGGCGAAACTGCTGACCGCCGCCCGCACCGTCTTCGAACGCGACGGGTTTCTGGACGTCAAGATCACCGACATCACGGCTGAGGCCGGAGTCGCGGCCGGCTCGTTCTACACCCATTTCGACAGCAAGGAAGAGATCTTCCGGGAACTGCTCGACGGGTTGCGCGACGACCTGCTGCAGTCGGGTATCGGCGGCTCGCATTCCGACGACCCCGTCGATGCGATCCGGCAGGCCACCCGCCGATATCTCGTCTCCTACCGGGACAACGCCGGGCTCATGCGCATCTTCGAGCAGATGTCGGCGATGGACGGCGTCTTTCGCCAGGCGAGGCTCGAAAGGGCCGTCGTGTTCCAGGACCGCAACGCGCGCAGTATCCGCAGGCTCCAGGAGCAGGGAAGGGCCGACGCGGAGTTGTCGCCGGAACTGGCGAGTCTCGCGCTCAGTTCGATGGTGTCGAGGCTCGCGCACGTGGTGTTCAACCTGGGCCACGATGCCGCGAGCCTGGACGAACTGACCGAAACCGTCGTGACGATCTGGGTTCGCTCGCTGGGAATCACGTAGCGGGGAGGCAGCCGGTGTTCGAGGAAACGCACGCCGTGGATCCCTCGGTGGTCGACATCGACAGGGTCCGGCGATGGATGGCGGAAACGGGTCTCGGTGATGGTCCCGTCGAGGACGTGTCCGTGCTGGGCGGCGGCACCCAGAATGTGCTGCTGAGGTTGCGCCAGAACGATCGCGAGTACGTGCTGCGCCGCCCGCCACCGCACAAGCGGTCCGACAGCGACAGGACCATCGAAAGGGAAGCCTCCGTGCTCGGCGCGCTCGCCGGATCGGCGGTGCCGCATCCGGGACTGATCGCCGTGTGCCCTGACCTTTCCGTCATCGGGGCGGCCTTCTATCTCATGGAACCGGCCGGAGGGCGGAATCCGTGTGGTCCGCTGCCTCCTGGCCTTGCCGATGATCCCGGCTGGCAGCGCATGCTCGGACTGTCCATTGTCGACGGACTGCTCGCGCTGTCGGAGGTTCGGCCCGCCGAGGTCGGTCTCGCGGACCTGGGAAAACCGCGTGGCTGGCTCGAACGCCAGGTCTCGCGCTGGCGTGGGCAGCTGGTCGGCTACGGGCGTTCGGAACGCTACGAGCCCGGCTCCCTCGGCCCCGTCGGCGACATCGCGAACTGGTTGGACACGCATCGTCCCGCCGATCACGGGGCCGGGCTCATCCACGGCGACTTCCATCTCGCGAACATGCTCGTCGCCGACGACGGGACGCTGGCCGCGATCGTCGACTGGGAGCTGAGCACGCAGGGTGACCCGCTGCTCGACCTTGGTCACCTGCTCGCGACCTGGCCAGGCGAGGACAACCCGGCCGGAGTGGATCTCGCCGTCCCGTTGCCCTGGTTGCCCACGGTGGACGAACTGCTCGCCCACTACCTCAGGCGCACCTCGCGGAACCCGGCCGATGTCCACTGGTTCCGGGTGCTCGCCTGTTACCGGCTCGCCATCATCCTGGAAGGCACCTACGTGAGAAGTATGAGCGGGCAGGCGGCCCGCGATACCGGAATCGCGGCTCACGAGCGCGCGAAAGCCCTGCTCGGCGCCGCGCGCCGACTCGTAACAGAAGAGGGGACCTGACGTGGGAACCCGGCTCAGGCAGGTCGCGCTCATCGCGGGCGAACTCGAACCGGTCGTCGCGGGCCTGCGGGCCGTGCTCGGCCTCGACGTGTGTCTCACCACGGCCGACGAGATCGAACTGTGGGGCACCGACCTGATCGACAGGTTCGGCATCGGCAACGCGGTGTTCGCCGCGGGGGACACGTTTCTGGAAGTGATTTCGCCGAGCAACCCGGAGACGCCCGCCGCGCGCTACCTCAGCAACAGGGGAGGGGACAGCGGATACATGGTGCTCCTGCAAACCGGCGACCTCGCGGCGGTGGACGCCCGCGCGCGTGAACTCGGGGTGCGCACCGTGTGGGAGTCGCCGTTGCCCGGCATCAGGGGCAGGCACTTTGATCCACGCGACACCGGTGGATCGTTGCTGTCACTCGAACAACCCGACGATCCCGGCGAGTGGCCGTGGGCGGGGCCGGACTGGCGAGCCCGTTCCAACCCGGACATCGAACTTACCGGTGTCGAGGTCGAGTGCGGCGAGCCGGAGCGGGTCGCCGCCCGCTGGGCCGAACTGATCGGCACCACGGTGACCCGCGGCGGCGACGGCGTCGCGGCGGTGGAACTCACGAAGGGACGGGTGCGCTTCCTCCCCTCGTCCGGCCGGGGCGAAGGGGTCTGCGGCATCGAGGTCCGTTGCCGCGACCGGGATGCCATCCCGCGAAGGGCTCGCGAGCTGGGACTGCGCGTCGAAAACTCTGCCGTGTGGCTGTGCGGTATCGCGATCCGCCAGGCGCCCGTGCGGCAGCCGTGACGCTCCGGCCGCCAGGTTCACGACATCGAAAACCCATTCCACGAAGGAAAGTTCCATGCGCACTACCACCTCAACCCTGTCCTCAGGTCACGTTTTCGCCGAGTGCCCCCGCTGGCACGACGGGCGACTGTGGTTCGTGGACATGCACGGGCATGCGGTGATCGCCGTCGACGAGCACGGCGAGTCCGAAGTCATCACCGAGGTACCGGGAAGGACGGGCGGCATCGGCTGGCTGCCCGACGGGCGCCTGCTCGTGGTGCAGCAGGACGCGCGCAGGATTCTGCGGCTGGAGCCGGAAGGGCTTGTCGAGCACGCCGACCTCTCCGGCGCCGTGTCGTCCATGCTGAACGACCTCTGGGTCGATGCGTCGGGCAGGGCGTGGGTGGGTGAGATGGGCTTCGATCCCGAGGAGTTCCTCGCCGACCCGGCCGTCGTCGGCACGCTGATGGCCGAACGGGTCGACGGCCCGCTGGACGTCCCCGCCACCAGCAGGGTGTTCGCGGTCGAGCCGGACGGCTCGTGGCGCGTCGCCGCCGAGGACCTCGTCTTCACCAACGGGATCGTCGTCGACGAGAACCGCGGGCTGCTGTACGTGGCGGAGACGATGGGCGCGCGCCTTACCGTTTTCGACATCGGCGAGGACGGCGAGCTGACCGGCAGGCGTGAAGTTCCGCTCGGGTACGCCCCCGACGGCATCGGCCTCGACGGCGAGGGCAGGCTGTGGGTGTCCGATCCGCTGCACCTCGGCGCCGCCCTCGTCGACGCGGACGGTACCGAACTGGACAGGGTCGGCACCGATCAGTTGTGTCTCGCGTGCGCCGTCGGTGGTGAGGACGGGCAGACGCTGTACCTGTGCACCGCGCCGACGACGGATTCCGAGGAGTGCCTGCGGTTGCGCGCGGCGCGGATCGACGTCGCCTCCCTCGTCGCCTCGGCCGCACCGTGAGCGTGGGGTAGCCAGGCCGGGGAGCCGTCAGGGGTCGATGGACAGCGCGAGATACAGATCGACCTGCGTTCGGAAATCGGTCACGTCGACGCCGAGCAGCTCCCCCGCCCTCGCCATCCGGTAGCGCAGCGTGTTGACGTGCACGTGCAGTGCTTTCGCCGCCTTCGCGGGCGAACCCGAGCATTCGAGGAACACGCGCAGCGTGTGCAGCAACTCGGGATTCTGCTCGAGCGGCCCCAGCACACGTGCGCGCAGGGCCCGTCGTAGGTCGTCGGGCGCACCGGCGAGCAGCAGGGTGTGCGGGCCGAGCCGTTCGCCGGAGACGACCGCGACCCTCGCGTCACCCCGCTCGGCGACGCCGACGGCGTGCAGCGCCTCCTCGGCGGCGCCGCGCAACCCGGAAAGCGGTGCGGGCCCACCGGTTCCGACGAGGATGCGGCCGGGGCCCAGTCTCGCCGTGCGCGCTTGCGCGTCGGCGGCCCAGCCGGAGGGCCAGTCCGCGTCGGCGGCGACCGCCAGCGCCGAACCCGGGTCGTTGCCTGCACCCGCGAAGAACGGAGCGGGGTGATCCGCGAGCAGTTCGCCGAGCACCTCGGCCGCGATCGGCGCGGCGGGGGTGCTCGCCGCGAGCACTCTCAGCCGGGTGCCCTGGGCGAGTCCCGCCGCGGCGAACGCGCTCGCCAGCTCGGCGGGGTCCGCCGCCGAACGGTCGCGAAGCAGCGCGAGCAGCGGCTCGGCCACGCGCGTGCGCACCGCGCGTACCTCGTCCTCCCGCGCCCTGGCGAGCCCGACGAGGCTCGCCAGTTCGTCGGCGATTTCGGCGCGCCCTCCGCTCAACTCCGTGTCGACCACCAGAGTCCACGGCACGGCGTGCCGCCCGCTGACGGTGACCACCGCCCGGTCCCGTGGCCTGCTTGAGGTACTGCCCGCGACGATCCTGCCGGTCGCCGCCCTGATCCAGCAGTCGGCGCCGAGCTCGGCGGCTCCGCTCGCCAGCAGCTCCGGCAGCGACGCGGTCTCTGCCGCCGCCGAGAGCAAACGCTTGCGGGCACCGTCCGATTCGGCGGCGAGTGCCAGTACGACGCGTTCGGTGATCACCGCGAACGACAGGTCGGCCGGCACTTCCACGAGTGGGATGCGATGCCGTTCGCACGTGCTGACCAGATCGGAGGGGATGCCGCCGCTGTCGGCTCCCGAGGCGGCCAGCGCCGCGCAGCCCGCCTCGGCGAGCGCGGCGACGAACGGTTCGGCGTCACCCGGGGCGTGCCACCACAGCAGGCCGCTGAGTACCAGCTCACCCCGCGTGACGTAACGGCTGGGATCGGGCAGCTCGGTGACGTAGATACGGGTGACCTCGCGATCGAGGAGATCGCCTCCGGCGCGTAGCCGCAGACGTAGCTCTGGCAGGCCGAGCAAGGTTCGCACCAACGTCATCAGATTTGTAGGAAAGCACAATTTCCCTCGTTCGTGGTCACCTGTCTTTCATGCTCGCGCGCCGTTGCCCGCGCCCGCCCCTGGTGTGTGTACTGGAACACACCCGGACCTCAGGAGTGAATACTCGTGGACTTCCTCCGACCCGCCACTCTCGACGAGGCCGTCGCCATGAAGGCGCGCCGGCCTGATGCCGTGCCCATCGCCGGTGGAACCGACGTCATGGTCGAACTGAATTTCGACCAGCGGAGGCCATCGGCTCTGCTCGATCTCACCGGTGTCCCCGAGCTGGCCGCGCCGAGCCTGCCATCCATTTCGGACGGTTGGCTCACGCTGGGAGCCTGCGTGCCCTACAGCAAGGTGATCACCGAATTCGGTGCCGTCCTGCCGGGACTGGCGATGGCCGCGCGCACCGTCGGTTCCCCGCAGATCCGCAACAGGGGGACGGTGGGCGGCAATCTGGGGGCGGCGTCGCCGGCGGGGGACTGCCATCCCGTGCTGCTCGTGAGGGAGGCCGAGGTCGAACTCGTCTCCGAGCGGGGAACCCGGTGGCTTCCCGCCGAACGCTTCTACACCGGCGTGAAACGCAACGCGCTCGACGAGGACGAACTGATCGCGAGCGTGCGGTTCCCGGCAGTGAGCAGGGGTGCCGAGCAGTTCGCGAAGGTCGGTACCCGCAATGCCATGGTCATCGCGGTGTGCTCGTTCGCGATCGTGCTGAGGGACGGCAAGGCCGGCGCCGCCATCGGTTCGGCGGCACCGGTTCCGCGAAGGGCGGCCGAGGCCGAGCGGTTCCTCGCAGCCGAGCTTCCGTGGGAGGAATCCACGCCACTGCCCGCCTCGCTGACGCGGCACTTCGGTGAACTCGTGGCCTCGGCGGCCGAACCGATCGACGATGTGCGCGGCAGCGCGGGATACCGCACGCACGCGCTCGCCGTGCTGGCGCGGCGGGCCCTGACGTGGGCGTGGGACGACTACCGGAGAGGGGAGCGAGCATGCGCGTGACCTTGCGGATCAACGGTGACCGCACGGAGGCCGACGACGTGTGGGAAGGCGAGAGCCTGCTGTACGTGCTGAGGGAACGGCTGGGGCTACCCGGCTCGAAGAATGCCTGCGAACAGGGCGAATGCGGATCGTGCACGGTATACCTCGACGACGTTCCGGTGTGTGCGTGCCTCGTCGCGGCAGGCCAGGCCGACGGCCGCGATGTACGCACGGTGGAGGGACTGGCCGACGGCGACCGGCTCCACCCCGTTCAGGAGTCCTTTGTGGAGTCCGGAGCGGTGCAGTGCGGGTTCTGCACGCCGGGGCTCGTCGTCGCGGCCCACGACCTGCTCAACCGGATTCCCGACCCGAGCGACGAGGAGATCCGCGAAGCGCTCGCCGGAAACCTCTGCCGGTGCACCGGATACGAGAAGATCCTCGACGCGGTACGAATGGCGGCGCGCGCATGATCGTCATCGAGAACGCGGCCATCGCGACGGTGGACGCCGGGGGGACCGAGTACCGCTCGGGCCACGTCGTCGTCGACGGCGATCGCATCGCCGCCGTCGGCGATGGCCCCGCGCCTTCCTTCGACGGCGAGCACACGCGCGTCGACGGCACGGACTGCCTCGTCACGCCGGGACTGATCAACACCCACCACCACCTCTACCAGTGGGCCACGCGCGGACTCGCCGCCGACTCGACGCTGTTCCAGTGGCTCGTCGAGTTGTATCCCGTGTGGGCGAGGCTGGACGAGGACAGTACGCACGCCGCGGCGACCGCCGGACTCGCGAGGCTCGCGCTCACCGGGTGCACCACGGTCGCCGACCACCACTACGTGTTCCCGCGCGAAGGCGGTGACCAGATCGCGGCACTCGTCGCCGCGGTAGAGCGGATCGGCGTGCGCGGTCACCTCGTGCGGGGCTCCATGGATCGCGGCGAGTCCGAAGGCGGACTCCCTCCCGACAGCGTCGTGGAGGACACCGAGAGCGCGTTGCTCGGCACGGAGCGGGCCATCGAGGAGCACCACGACGCCTCCGAAGCGGCGACGCTGCGGATCGCGGTCGGTCCCTGCTCGCCGTTCACCGTCACGGAACGCCTCATGAAGGAGGCCGCGGAACTGGCGCGCCGCAAGGGAGTCCGGCTGCACACACACCTCGCCGAGACACTCGACGAACACGAGCAGTGCCTCGCCGAAACGGGCCGCGCCCCTGCCCAGTACGCCGAATCCCTCGGCTGGCTCGGCAACGACGTGTGGTTTGCGCACACCGTGCACCTCGCGGGTGACGCCGTCGCCAAGCTGGCGGCCACCGGTACCGGCTCGGCGCACTGCCCCACCTCCAACGGAAGGCTCGGCACCGGCATCGCGCCCGCCGCCGACCTGCTCGCGGCGGGAGCCCCCGTCGGTCTCGGCGTCGACGGCGCCGCCTCCAACGAGTCCGGCGGGCTCGGCGAGGAACTGCACCAGGCGTTGTTGCAGGCACGGCAACGCGGCGGGCCCCAGGCGCTGACCGTGAGACAGGCACTGTGGATGGCCACGATGGGCGGCGCGCGCTGCCTGGGCAGGGACGCCGAACTGGGCTCGATCGAGCGGGGCAAACTCGCCGACCTCGCGGTGTGGCGGCTTTCCGGGCTTCGCTACGCCGGAATCGAGGACCCCGTCGCCGCGCTCGTACTCGGCGCCGTTCCCGACGTGCGGCTGTTGCTCGCGGGCGGAAAAGAGATTGTCGCCGACGGAGAACTGCGCACGGCCGACGAGCACACGATCGCCGCGGAGTTGAGCGCGGCGAGCGGGAGGTTGCGATGACGGTGACAACGGCGCGGAGCGCCACGACGGGCGGCGTGGGCACGAGCCCCGCCAGGCCCGACGGTGCCATGAAGGTGAGAGGCGAGTTCGCCTACGCCTCCGACCTCTGGCACGAGGACATGCTGTGGGGAGCGACGCTGCGCAGCCCGCACCCGCACGCCCGCGTCACCGGCATCCACATCGCCGAGGCACTCGCCGTGCCCGGGGTGTACGCCGTGCTGACCCACGCCGACGTTCCCGGCGTCAACAGGTACGGGCTCGAACACCCCGACCAGCCCGTGCTCGCCGAGGACGTCGTGCGGTACCAGGGCGAGCCGGTGGCGCTCGTCGCCGCCGATCACCCCGAGACGGCCAGGAGGGCACTGGCTCTCGTCGCCGTCGACTACGAGGTGCTGGAGCCGGTGACCGACGCCGAGGCCGCCGTGGCCGGTACGGCCGCGCCGCTGCACCCCGGCGGCAACATCGTGCGGCACGTCCCCGTGCTCGCCGGTGACCAGACCGCCGAGGCCGACGTCGTGGTCACCGGCACCTACGAGGTCGGCATGCAGGACCAGGCGTTCCTCGGCCCCGAATCCGGGCTTGCCGTGCCCGCCGAGGACGGCGGTGTCGACCTCTACGTGGCGACCCAGTGGCTGCACGTCGACCAGCGGCAGATCGTCGCCGCGCTCGGGCTGCCCGAGGACAAGGTGCGGCTGACGCTCGGCGGGGTCGGCGGTGCGTTCGGCGGGCGGGAGGACCTGTCCATCCAGGTGCACGCCTGCCTGCTCGCCCTGCACACCGGCAAGCCGGTGAAGATGGTCTACAACAGGGAGGAATCCTTCTTCGGCCACGTGCACCGGCATCCCGCGCGCATGTACTACGAGCACGGGGCGCGCCGCGACGGCACCCTCGTCTACGTCAAGGCGAGGATCTATCTCGACGGAGGGGCCTACGCCTCCTCGACGCCCGCCGTCGTCGCCAACGCGGCGACCCTCGGCGTCGGCCCCTACGAGGTGCCGAACGTTCGGGTGGAGTGCTGGGGTGCCTACACCAACAACCCTCCGTGCGGTGCCATGCGCGGTTTCGGCGCCGTACAGGCCGCTTTCGGGTACGAGTCGCAAATGGACAGACTTGCCGAGGCCTGCGGGCTCGGCCCGGTCGAGATCAGGCTGCGCAACGCGATGAGGGAGGGCACCGCGATGCCCACGGGACAGCTCGTCGACTCGGCCGCGCCGGTGGCGACGTTGTTGCGCGGCGTCGCGGATCTGCCGCTTCCCGCCTCGCCGGGCGGGCTCGATCTGCGCCGCCTGCCGGGCGGGGTGTCCAACACGACGCACGGCGAGGGAGTCGTCAGGGGCGTCGGCTACGCCGTCGGCATCAAGAACATCTGCTTCTCGGAGGGATTCGACGACTACTCGACGGCACGGGTGCGCTTGCGGCTCGTCGGCGGCGAACCCGCCGCGACCGTGTACACGGCGGCATGTGAGGTCGGGCAAGGACTGATCACGGTGCTGCAGCAGATCGTGCGCACCGAACTCGGGATCGAGCGGGTCACCGTCGAACCGGCGGACACCTCGATTGGCAACGCGGGGTCGACATCCGCGTCACGGCAGACCTATGTCACCGGTGGCGCTGTGAGGGCGGCCGCGCTGGCGGTGCGCTCGGCGCTGTTCGCCGACATGGCGAGCCGGTCGGGGTCGCCACGAGCGGAGCTGAGTCTCGCCGGAGGCAAGATCGTGTCCGCGACGGACGGCGTGCTCGGCGAGCTTGCCGACCTGCTCGGCGCTCGTGATTACGACGAGACCGTGGAATGGCGGCACCGGCCCACCGAGACGCTCGATCCCGAGACGGGCCAGGGGAACGCGCACGTGCAGTACGGTTTCGCCGCGCACAGGGCCGTCGTCGACGTCGACGTGGAACTGGGCCTGGTCAAGGTCGTCGCGCTCGACTGCGCGCAGGACGTGGGAAGGGCCATGAACCCGCAGGCCGTCGCGGGACAGATCCACGGAGGTTCGGCGCAGGGACTGGGACTCGCGCTCATGGAGGAGATCCAGATCGAAGGCGGGGTCATCCGCAATCCATCCTTCACCGACTACCTCATCCCCACGGTGCTCGACATGCCGCCGATGAACGTCGAGATACTCGAACTCGCCGACCCGCACGCGCCCTACGGGCTGAGGGGCGTGGGTGAACCGCCGACGATCTCCTCGACACCGGCCATCGTCGCCGCGATCAGGCAGGCGACGGGAAAGGCGCTCACCAGGGTGCCGGTGCGCCCTGAACACATCGCCGGGATCTGACCCGGCCTGACGAAAAAATCCGGCCCCGGACGTGCCCTGTGGCAGGCCCGGCGGTGAATCCTGCCCAACTCGCGCTGGAGGCCATCATGGCGCAACCGCGCACGGACCGTATCCGCCAACCGGACGATCAGTCCTCCATGGACAGATTCTTTCGCATCAGTCATCGCGGCAGCACGGTGGGAAGAGAAGTGCGCGGCGGGCTGACGACGTTTGTCGCGATGTGCTACATCGTGCTGCTCAATCCGTTGATTCTCAGCGCCTCCACCGACATCACGGGGCTGCGCCTCACGACGGAACAGGTCACGACGGCGACGGCGCTCGCCGCCGCCGTCACGACCGTCCTCATGGGACTCATCGGCAACGCGCCGCTCGCCGTCGCGGCGGGGCTCGGGGTCAACGGCATCGTCGCCTTCCAGCTGGCTCCCGCCATGACCTGGGGGCAGGCGTTCGGGCTCGTCGTACTCGAAGGACTGTGCATCGTCGCGCTGGCGGTCTCGGGTGTGCGCGAGCGCATCATCAACGCCATCCCCCCGGCGCTCAAGACCGGCATCACCGTCGGCATCGGGCTCTACATCGCGCTGGTGGGGCTCGTCAGCGCCGGGTTCGTCACCAGGACTCCCGACGCGGCCGACTCGACCGTTCCCGTGCGGATGGGCGTGGACGGTCACCTCACCGGCTGGCCCATCGTGGTGTTCTGCCTCGGTCTGCTGCTCATGATTGTCTTGGTGGCGAAGGCCGTTCCCGGTGCGGTGCTCATCTCCATCGCCTCGGCGACGCTGCTGGCCGTCGTGCTCAACAGTGTGTTCGACATCAGCGGCTGGGGGCTCGTCGAGCCCGCCGTGCCCGCGCGGATCGTGGCCAGTCCGGACTTCAGCCTGTTCGGCGAGATCGACCTGTTCGGCGGATTCGTCTCCGCGGGCGCGATGACGGCCTCGGTGTTCCTGTTCACGCTCGTGTTGTCCGGGTTCTTCGACGCCATGGGAACGATCACGAGCGTCGCGCAGGAAGCCGGGATCATGCGAGAGGGCAAGGTCGAGGGGATGGGCCGGATCCTGTTCGTCGACGGGCTCGGTGCGGTCGCGGGCGGGGTGAGCGGTTCGTCGCCGAACACGGTGTTCCTCGAATCGGCGGCGGGAGTCGGCGAGGGCGCGCGGACGGGGCTGGCCAGCGTCGTCACCGGAGGACTGTTCGCGGCGACCCTGTTCCTGACCCCGATCGCCGCGATCGTGCCCGCCCAGGCCGCGGCGCCCGCACTGGTGGTCATCGGCGGCATGATGATGGCCCAGTGCAGGCGGATACCGTGGCAGGACAACGATGTCGTGCTGCCGGTGTTCCTGATCGCCGCGCTCATCCCGTTCACGTATTCGATCACCAATGGCATCGGTGCCGGGCTGGTCGCCTACGTGGTCATCAAGCTGAGCAAGGGCAAGGCGAGCGAGGTCGGCTGGCTGCTGGGCGGCCTCGCCATGGTGTTCGCGGCGTATTTCGGGATCGAGGCGGTCAAGCTACTGGTGACCTGACGCCCCAACCCCGCCCGCCCGCCGACCCGCCGAGTTCTGCGTTCGGGTTGCCGAGTTCTGCACTCAGGTCGCCGAGTTCTGCGTTCAGGTCGCCGAGTTCTGCACTCAGGTTGCCGAGTGCCGCGTTCCGGTCCCGGGAGTTCCGGACAGCTGGCCATGGGCTCGCCGAATGAGCGGTGCCAACGGGCCAGTGACCGACTCACCGCAGCAGCGTGGAAACTACTCCCGGCGAGGCACGCCTCACGCACCAAGCGCGAACTCACGCGCACCAATGCGGATCTTGCGTCCCCGAGTGCGGATCTCGGCGCCCTGAGTGCGGATCTCGCGTGCCTGAGTGCGGATCTCGGCGCCCTGAGTGCGGATCTCGCGTGCCTGAACGCAGAACTCGGCGTCCTGGACGGGGGACTCGCGCGTACGCGCACACCGTGCCCCTACGCACACACCGGCCCCGACGCGGCGTACGCGCGCACGGGCGCCCCGCCGCCGGCGGGGCGCCCGTGCGCGTTCGGCCGGGTCAGGGGGCCGGCTCGAACTCGGCCACGTTGTCCAGCGCGGTTCCCATGGCGGCATTGGCCTCCCGCTCGATCATCACCTCGACCAGCACGGGACGGCTGGTGCGGTCCGCTTCCTTCCTCGCCCACTCCAGCGCGCCCCTGATACCGCCGGGTTCGGTGACCCTGGTCCCCGAACAGCCGTACGCCTCCATGATCTTGACGTTGTCGGTGCCGTGGTCGTCGTAGTGCAGGTCGACCTCGAAGTTCATGTCGTACCCCAGCTCGGCCTGCCTGATCAGCCCCAGGTACGTGTTGTTCAGCATGACGA
Organism: Saccharomonospora sp. NPDC006951; assembly: GCA_040635515.1. Lineage (GTDB taxonomy): Bacteria > Actinomycetota > Actinomycetes > Mycobacteriales > Pseudonocardiaceae > Prauserella_A. The sequence continues at coordinate 458,387 of JBEYHY010000003.1, forward strand.
GCACGAACGGCACGTCGTACTGGGCCGCGACAGCCAGCTCCTCGACGAGGAACTGGAACGAGTAGTCGCCGACGACACCGACGACCTCGGCCTCCGGCTTCGCCTTCTTCACTCCGATGGCCGCGGGGATTTCCCAGCCGAGCGGCCCGGCCTGCCCGCACACCTGGTAGTGCCTCGGCTTGTGCGCGCGCTGGAACTGGCCCGACCAGATCTGGTAGAGCCCGATCGCGGTCACGAAGTAGGTGTCCTCGCCGTAGAAGTCATTGATCTCCTTGAACACCCTGGGCGCCTTGATGGGTACCGTGTCGAAGTCCTCGGTACGGCCCAGCGTCGCGCGCAGTTCGGCGATGCGCTCGACCCACGCCGCCGGGCCTGCCGCCTGCCTGCGCGCCGCGGCCGTGCCCAGTGCGTCGAGGAAAGCCGCGCTGTCGGACACGATGCCGAGGTCGGGGCCGAACACCCTGCCGATCTGGGTGGGCTCGATGTCGACGTGGATGAATGTGCGTTCGCCACGATAGGTCGAAAGTTCACCGGTGTGCCGGTCGCCGAACCGTGCGCCGACGGCGAGTACCAGATCCGATTCGAGAAATGCGGCGTTGGCCCAGCGCTGCGAAGTCTGGATACCGGCCATACCGGCGAAGAGCCGGTGATCCTCTGGGAAAGCGCCCTTGCCCATGAGCGTCACCCCGACCGGGACCCCGAGGGTTTCCGCGACGTCCAGCAGTGCCTCGCTCGCGTTGCCGAGCGTGACGCCGCCTCCGGCGAGGATCAGCGGGCGCCGCGCCGCGAGCAGCAGGTCGAGGGCCCGTTCCACTCTCGCGGGTGCGGGCTGCGGCACGGCGACCGGGAGCCTGGTGTCGATGTCGGCGTCCCATTCGATGAGCTGCTTCTGCACGTCGAGCGGCAGGTCGATGAGCACGGGTCCCGGTCGCCCGCTTCGCGCGATGCGGAAGGCCTCCCGGAAGATCCACGGTGCCTGCGCGGCTTCCTTCACCTGCACTGCCCACTTGGTGACGGGCTTGGCGATCTCGACGATGTCGACGGCCTGAAACGCCTCCTGATGGAGTTTTGCCGATACCGCTTGGCCCGTGATGCACAGGATGGGGATCGAGTCGGCCTGGGCGGTGTAGAGGCCGGTGATCATGTTGGTTCCGGCCGGTCCGGACGTCCCGATGGCGACGCCGACATTGCCCGTCGTGCGGGCCCAGCCGTCGGCCATGTGGGTCGCGCCCTCTTCGTGCCGAACGACGAGGTGCTCGATTCCGCTTCCCCGCAACGCCGAGTAGAGCGGCAGGATCGCGGCGCCGGGGCAGCCGAACGCGGTGTCGACTCCTTCGGAGACGAGTACGTCGACGACGGCTTTCATCGCAGGAACCTTTGCCATGGCTGACGTTCCCTTCAGTCCACACCGGATAATTGTTCGGTGACCTTGAGAAGTGCCGAGTGGTCGAGCGAGCCGTGCCCCATGGCCCTTGCCGAGGCGACGAGCTGGGCCACGAGTCCGGTCATGGGTAGCGAAACGCCCGCCTGCCGTGCGGCGGCGATGGCGATGCCCATGTCCTTGTGGTGCAGGTCGATCCGGAATCCCGGGGCGAACTGCCGCGCCACCATACTGGTGCGCTTGAGGTCGAGGATGCGGTTGGCGGCAAGGCCGCCGGCCAGCACGTCGAGGCCCGTCGCGGCGTCCACTCCGGACTGTTCCATCAGGACGATCGCCTCGCCGACGAGCGCGTAGATGCCGCCGACGACGAGCTGGTTGGCCGCCTTGACGACCTGTCCCGCTCCGTGCGGGCCGACGTGCACGACGGTGGTTCCCATGACCCGCAACACCGGCATGGCCGAGGCGACATCGGCGTCGTCGCCTCCGACCATGATGGACAGTGCCGCCTCACGCGCGCCGGTCTGCCCTCCCGAGACGGGAGCGTCGATCACGCGGATACCCTTGTGCTTGGCGGCGGCGGCAAGCTCGATCGAGGTCTCCGGCCGGATAGTGCTCATGTCGATGAGCAGGGTGTCTTTTCGTGCGGTCTCCAGTACGCCGCCCTCGCCGAGCACAACCTGCTCGACCTGCGGATGGTCGGGCAGCATCGTGATGACGACGTCGGCGCCCTCGACCGCGTCGGCCACGGAAGAGGCGGCGGTCCCGCCGTCCGAGACGAGGGTGTCCAATGCCTCCGCCGCGACGTCGTAGCCGGTGACCCGGTGTCCCGCGGCGGCGAGGTGGCCCGCCATCGGCGATCCCATGATGCCGAGGCCGATGAATCCGATGGTGCTCGTCATGTGGCTGCCCTCCTTTCGCGTGGCAGCCAGGAAAGCGAAGCCTCGCTGCCGCTGGTCGGCTGGTATTCCAGTCCCGCGTAGCCGGTGTAACCGGCTTCCTGCAGTGCGGCGAGGTACCCGTCGATGTCGAGTCCTCCCGAGCCGGGCTCGTGCCGCCCCGGTACGTCGGCGAACTGCACGTGCCCGATCCGCGCCGTGTGCTCGGCGATGACGGCGTCGAGGTCGTCGCCGTTGGTGGCGAGGTGATAGAGGTCGGCGAGCAGGGTCAGTTCGGGCCTGCCGAGCTTGTCCATCACGGCGAGCGCGTCCTCGGCGGTGCGCAGTGGGTAGCGCGCGGCGCCGGACAGCGGTTCGAGTACGAGCTTGGCGTCGATGGCGGCGGCTTTGCCCGCGAGCACGTCGAGGTTGGCCAGCGCCGTTTCGTCCTGTGCGCCGGGGTCGAGTCCGTCGATCCGGTTGCCGTACAGGGCGTTGAAGGTGCGGCAGCCGAGCCGTCGCGCGATGCCGACCGCGACGTCGGCGCTGTCGGCGAGCTCGCTCTCCCTGCCGGTCCAGGACACGAGCCCCCTGTCTCCTCCGGGCATGTCGCCCGCGAAGAAGTTGAGCCCCGCGAGCGCGACGCCTGCACCGTCGACCGCGGCGACGAAGGCGTCGATCTCGGCGTCGGAGGGGACGGCTTCGGAGAACGGCCACCAGAATTCGACGGCCGTGAAGCCGGCCGCCCGTGCCGCTTCCGGCCGTTTCGGCAACGGCAGCTCGGTGAAAAGCATGGACAGGTTGATGTCGTAGCGCAGGGTGTGTTCCGCCATGGCTCCGTACTTCTCGTCTCGGCGTCTCGGGATTCGCCAGCTCTCAGATTTCGTAATACGGAATTACTTTTTCGTACTATGACAGTAGCGAGCACGCAGTGGGATCGTCAACGGTTCGGTTCCGGCGCCGGGCGGGATACCGTGCTCGTCGTGGAGCTGGAAGCGGAATTCACGAGCGAGCCGTTTCGCGGTGAGGGCGAGCCGCCCCCGCATGCCGCGCTGGCGAGGGAGGCCGCGCTGAGCGCGGGCCTGACCATCGACTTCGGCCCGCTGGGTACCTCGGCGCGCGGAGAGTCCGAAGCGCTGCTCGCCGCCCTGCCCGCGATCGCGAGAGCGGCCATCGAAGGTGGTGCGAGCAGGCTGACCCTGCGGATCGCGCCCGTAGACAAGAGCGATCAGGGGCGGCAGGGCGAACAGGGCAAGGCAAGCACGGCGCCCGATGTCCTCGACCGCATCGTGCGGGACGTCGAGACCGAACTCGGCGGACCGCTCGGCGAGCTCGACCGCAAGGGCAAGCAGAGGGCGGTGCGGCTGCTGGAGGAACGCGGAGCATTCCAGCTCAGGAAGGCCGTGGCCACCGTGGCCGAAGCGCTCGGCGTCACCAGGTTCACCGTCTACAACTACCTGAATCGCGAATAGCTCGGCACATCGAATTCAACAAAATGTTGACGGCCCGCGTTCGTCGCCTTAGCTTTTCCTGAATGACCGAACTCAGCATGGCCGAGTTCAACTCCGCCGATTCCCCTGAGCTTCGCGAGACATTGACCGGATGCCTCGCCGTGCCGCGCTGGGTGGAGAAGGTTCTCGCGGGACGGCCCTACCCGGACAAGGGCGCACTGCTCGCGGCGGCTCACCTTGTCCTCCGGCCGGACGAAATTCACGCCGCCATGGCCGCGCACCCTCGCATCGGAGAGAAGCCGGCAAGTGGTGCCGCGAGCACCGAGCAGTCCGGTGTGGACGAAACTCAGGCGAAGCTGTTCCGGCAGGCCAACATCGAGTACGAGAACAGGTTCGGACATGTTTTCCTGGTCCGCGCGAGCGGGCGTAGCGGCGCCGAACTGCTGGCGCTGTTGCGAGCGAGAATGAGCAACGATCCCGAAACCGAGCTCGCCGTCGCGGGCGAGGAACTGATCAAGATCGCCCTGCTGCGACTGGAAAAGGCGGTAGCCGGATGAGCCTGGTGACCACACACGTCCTCGACACGGCGGTGGGCAGGCCCGCGGCCGGAATTCCGGTGCGCCTGCTCCGGCAGGACCAGCGAGAACTGGCGGCCGGGACCACCGACGGGGACGGCAGAATCCGCGACCTCGGTCCCGAAACCCTGCCCGTGGGCGTCTACCGGCTCGTGTTCGACACGGCCGGATATCTCGGGCCCGGCGCGTTCTTCCCCGAGATCACCGTCACCTTCCGCATCGCCGATCCCCAAGCACACCACCACGTTCCGGTTCTGCTGAGCCCGTTCTCCTACTCCACCTACCGAGGGAGCTGATCCGCGTGGGCATCACACTGGGGCCCAATCAGTACGGCAAGTCAGAGGTCCGGCTCGTCACGGTCGAGCGGGAAGGCCCTGTGCACCACATCAAGGATCTCACCGTGTCGACCGCGCTGAGAGGCAACCTCGCGGCGACCCACCTCACCGGCGACAACGGCGACGTCGTCGCCACCGACACGCAGAAGAACACGATCTATGCCTTCGCCAAGCAACAGCCGGTCGGCGAGATCGAGGATTTCGCGCTCAGGCTCGGCAGGCATTTTGTCAGCTCGTTCAGCCAGATCACCGCTGCCCGCATCCTCATCGAGGAACACGGCTGGCGGCGTATCGACGTCGGCGGAGCCCCGCACGAACACGCGTTTTCCCGCTCCGGGGAGGAAAAACGCACTACTGCCGTCACAGTGGACGGTGACCAGGAATGGGTCGTCTCCGGGCTGAGCGATCTCGTGGTGCTCAAGTCGACCGGCTCGGAATTCCACGGTTTTCCCCGCGACGAGTACACGACGCTCGCCGAGACCGACGACCGGATACTGGCCACCGCGGTGACCGCGCGCTGGCGTTATCGCGAAGGGGAGAACGGCGGCTGGGCGCGGGCCCACGCGACGGCAAGGAGCGCGCTGCTGGAGACTTTCGCCCGCAAGCACAGCCTTTCGCTCCAGCAGACGCTGTATGCCATGGGAGGGGCGGTGATCGAGGCGGTCCCCGCGATCGCGGAGGTCAGGCTTTCGCTGCCCAACAAGCATCATTTCCTCGTCGATCTGAGTCCTTTCGGGCTCGGCAACGACAACGAGGTGTTCCACGCCGCCGACCGGCCGTACGGGCTGATCGAGGGAACCGTGCTGAGCGACGACGCACCCGACCCCGGTCTCGCCTGGCACACCCTGCCCGCCTTCTGAGGAGATCGGCTGGTGTCTCATGCATCCTGTTGACACGAAACCGCCACTTCCGCAGCTCGTCGCGGGTGGCTTGCAACATGTCGCCGCGATGTACGCGGGGGTCGTGGCGCCGCCGCTGATCATCGGGCAGGCCGTGGGCCTCGACGCCGGTCAGCTCAGCCTGCTGATCAGCGCGAGCCTGTTCACGGCGGGGCTGGCGACCCTGCTCCAGACGCTCGGGCTGTGGCGGTTCGGCGCGCGCCTCCCGCTCGTCAACGGAGTCACCTTCGCGGCCGTGGCTCCGATTCTGGCCATTGTGGAGCAACACGGCACCGGGAACGGGCTCGGTGTCGTCTACGGCGCGACGCTCGTCGGCGGAGCGCTTGTCGTGCTCGCCGCGCCGTTTTTCTCCCGGCTGACCCGGTTTTTCCCTCCCATCGTGACCGGAACCGTCATCACGCTGATCGGGCTGTCGCTGCTTCCGGTCGCCGTGACGTGGATTTCCGATCAGCAGGCCTCCGCGAACGGGGAAGGCCTGCTGCTGGCCGCGATCACGCTCGCGGCGGTCCTCGCCTTCAACCGGTTTCTGCGCGGATTCTGGAGCAGCGTCGCGTTGCTGCTCGGGCTGGTGCTCGGCACGCTGGTCGCGTGGCCGCTCGGTGCCGTCGATTCCTCGACGCTGGAGGGCGCGCCCGCGTTCGGCATCACGACGCCGTTCCATTTCGGAGCTCCGGTGCTCGACATCGCCGCGATCGTGTCGATGGCGATCGTGATGCTCGTCGTGATGGCCGAGAGCACGGCTGACATGCTGGCGCTCGGCGAGATCGTCGACCGCCCGACGGGTGAACGCACGTTGGCGGACGGGTTGCGTGCCGACGGGTTCGCCACCGCGCTGGCGACGGTGTTCGGCGGCTTCGCGGCGACGGCGTTCGCGCAGAACGTCGGACTCGTCGCCATGACAAGGGTGGTAAGCCGCTACGTCGTCGCGATGAGCGGCCTGATTCTGGTGCTGCTCGGGCTCTTCCCGGTGACCGGCGGGGTTGTCGCGCTCATTCCCGCGCCCGTACTCGGCGGGGCGGGTCTCGTGTTGTTCGGCAGCGTCGCGGTCGCCGGAATCCGGACCCTTGGCAAGGTGTCGTTCGCCAGTCCCGCCAACGTCACCATCGTCGCCGCCGCGCTCGGCATCGGGCTCATTCCCATCGCGGCACCGGAGTTCTACGCCGGTTTTCCCTCGGCGGTCAGGACGGTGCTCGATTCGGGCATCAGCGCGGGCTGTATCGCGGCCGTGGTGCTCAACGTGATCTTCGGCGAGCGGGCGAAAGCCACCGCGACGCCCGTCCCCGACCGGGAAGGGGTGTGAATCCGTGGCACGGTTCGGCGGCCGGTGTGTTCCGAGCGCGGATCTCGGCGTCCTGAGTGCGGATCTCGGTGTCCTGGACGGGGGACTCGCGGGGGTGGCGAGGTGAGTGAATTGGATCTGGTCGTCCGGGCTCGGCGCGCCATCCTCGGAAACCCGGCAGCGGGGGGCCTTTCCGGTCACGGGGGCTCCGGCGAGGTCGCGGTCACCGTCGGCGTCGAGGGTGGGCGCGTCGTGGCGCTCGAGCCGTACGCCTCGCCGATCGCGGAATCCGCGAGCGACCCCGGCAACCGCACGGAGTTCGTCGACCTCGGCGACGACGTGGTGCTGCTTCCCGGCCTCGTCGACACGCACGTCCATGTCAACGATCCCGGCCGGGCCGAGTGGGAGGGATTCGGCTCGGCGACCCGCGCCGCCGCGGCGGGCGGCATCACCACTCTTGTCGACATGCCGCTCAACAGCCTCCCGCCGACCGTCGACGTCGCGGCGCTCGCGGTGAAGCGGGAGGCGGCCCGTGGCCGCATCCATGTCGACGTCGGGCTGTGGGGAGGGGCGATCCCCGGGAACCTCTCCGAGTTGCGGCCGCTCCACGACGCGGGTGTATTCGGTTTCAAGAGTTTCCTGCTACATTCCGGCGTCGACGAGTTCCCGCCGCTGGATCCCGAAGGTCTCGAAGCCGCGATGCGCGCACTGCGCGACTTCGACGGCCTGCTGATCGTGCACGCCGAGGACGCGGCCGTCATCGAGCGGGCACCCGATCCGCACGGGAGGCACTACCCGGGCTTCCTCGCCTCCCGCCCGCCGGAGGCGGAGGACACGGCGATCGCGAGGGTGATCGAGCTGGCGAGGAAAACCGGCGCGCGAGTACACATCCTGCATCTGGCTTCGGCGGACGCGCTCGCGTTGATCGCCGGGGCGCGAGCCGATGGGGTCGCCGTGACCGCGGAGACCTGCCCGCACTACCTGAGTTTCGTCGCGGAGGAGATCGCCGACGGCGCGACCCAGTTCAAGTGCTGCCCACCGATCAGGGACGCCGCGAACAGGGAACGGCTGTGGCGGGGCCTCGCCGACGGCATCATCGACTGTGTCGTCAGCGACCATTCGCCGTGCACGCCGGAGCTGAAACGCTTCGACAGCGGCGATTTCGGCGAGGCGTGGGGCGGCATCGCGGGATTGCAGGTGGCGTTCCCGGCCGTGTGGACGGGGGCACGGCAGCGGGGATTCTCGCTTGCCGACGTCGTGTCCTGGATGGCGACGGGCCCTGCCGAGCTGGCCGGACTCGCCGGGAAGGGCCGGATCGCACCCGGCTGTCCGGCCGACTTCTGTGTCGTCGCGCCCGACGACGCTTTCGTGGTCGACGCGGCCACGCTGGCTCACCGCAATCCGGTGAGCGCCTACGACGCGCGCCCGCTGGCCGGTGTGGTGCGTTCGACCTGGCTGCGCGGCCAGCGGATCACCGGCGACGAGCCGCGCGGAAGGCTGTTGGAAAGGGAGGGCACGTGAACGACCGTCCTGAGTGGACACGGCAGCTCGATCTGGCTTCCCGCGCCTTCGGCGCGACCGTGATGTGGGCAAGCGACGAGCTGTTCGCCGAGAAGGAGAACCTCGTCAATCCGTGGCGCCCGAGGCATCAGCCGGAGACGTTCGGGCCGAGGGGCCAGCTCTACGACGGCTGGGAGACCCGCCGCCACCGCGACGGCGGTGACGGTGACGGCGACGACACCGCGATCGTCCGGCTCGGCCTCGCCGGGGTGATCAGCGGAATCGTCGTGGACACCGCGTTCTTCAAGGGCAACTACCCGCCGAGGGTGACGGTCGAGGCCTGCGCGGTCGCCGGTTACCCGAGTGCGGCCGAGCTGCGGGAGACCACGTGGGAATCGCTGGTCGAACGGGCGGAGGTGACCGGCGACAGCGAGAACTTCTTTCCCGTGAGCAGCTCGCGCAGGTACACCCACGTGCGGCTCACGATGCATCCCGACGGCGGGGTCGCGCGACTACGGGTGCACGGGACCGCCGTCCCCGATCCGGCACTGCTCGACCCGGGCGCGGTCGACCTCGCCGCGGCGGAGAATGGCGCGACCTGCGTGGGATGCAGCGACATGTTCTACTCCTCGCCGTCGAACATGCTCGTCCCCGGACTCGCCGCGCACCAGGCCGAGGGCTGGGAGACGGCTCGGCGGCGCGACGGGGGCAACGACTGGGCCGTCATCCGGCTCGCGGCCGCCGGTGTGGTGCGGTTCGCCGAACTGGACACCGGCAACCTGCGCGGCAACGCACCCGGGTGGGCGGCGCTGAGCTGGGCCGTCGATCCGGCCGAACCGGCGGAATCCACGGGCGAATGGCGCGAACTGCTGCCGAAGACCAGGTTGCAGCCCGACACCCGGCATCGCTTCCCGGTCGCCGTCCCGCACGAGGCGACCCACGTGCGCCTCGACATCTACCCCGACGGCGGCCTCGCGCGACTGCGGCTGTTCGGCGGGTTCACCGAGCGAGGACGTGCGGAACTCGCCGAGCGGTTCACAGCGGCGGGCGGCGGCGGGAGCTGATGACGCCCGTGTTGAATCCGGCGAGGTGCAGTCCTCCCGCGAAGCGGGCGTGCTCGATCTTCACGCACCGGTTCATCACCACGTCGAGTCCCGCCGCGGCGGCCAGCTCGGCCGCGTCGTCGTGCCACAGGCCGAGCTGGAGCCACAGCGTGCGGGCGCCCGCGGCGACGGCCTCCTCGGCCACCGAGGGCAGGTCCTCGTGCCTGCGGAAGACACTCACCAGATCGACGTCCCCCGGTACGGCCTCCAGGCTCGGGTACACGGGTTTGCCGAGTAGTTCGGTGAGTCTCGGGTTGACGAAGTTGACGGTGTAACCGGTGGAGGAGAGCAGATAGGTCGCGACGAAGAAGCTGGGGCGCGCGGGATTGGCGGACGCGCCGACGAGCGTCACCGATGTCGTGCGCGCCAGCAGTTCCTGCCTTCGCCGCGCCGTGGCGGGCACGTGCTCCTTCATTCCCGCACCGCCTTCGTCAGAGCGCGATCGATGTCCCAGAGGATGTCCTCGACGTCTTCCAGGCCCACGGAAAGCCGGATGAGGTCGGGACCGACCCCGCCATCCCGCAGCTGCTCGTCGGAAAGCTGCTGGTGGGTCGTCGACGCGGGATGGATGACGAGCGTTCTCGCGTCGCCGACGTTGGCCAGGTGTGACAGCAGCTCGACCGAGTCGACGAACCGTTCGCCCGCCGCCCTTCCGCCTTTGATGCCGAAAGAGAACACGGCGCCGGGGCCCTGCGGAAGATAGCGGGCGGCCCGGCCGTGATGCGGATGGCTCGGCAGGCCCGCGTAGCTCACCCACGCCACGCGCTTGTCGGCTTCGAGGAACTCCGCGACCGCCTTGGCGTTGGCGACGTGCTCGGTCATCCGCTGCGGCAATGTCTCGACGCCCTGCAACAGCAGGAAAGCCGAATGCGGGGAGAGCACGGCGCCGATGTCCCGGAGTTGTTCGGCGCGCAGCCGGGTGCAGAAGGCGTATTCGCCGAAGTTCTCCCAGTAGCGAAGGCCGCCGTAGCTGTCGACGACCTCGGTCATGCGGGGGAACCTGCCGTTGCCCCAGTCGAAGGTGCCGGAGTCGACGACGATCCCGCCGAGTGTGGTGCCGTGTCCTCCGAGGAACTTGGTCGCCGAATGCAGCACGATGTCGGCGCCGTGGTCGATGGGGCGGCACAGGTAGGGCGTCGCGAGCGTCGCGTCGACGACGAGTGGCAATCCGCTGGCGTGCGCGAGTTCGGCGAGTGCGGTCAGGTCGGCGACCGTACCGCTCGGGTTGCCGATGACCTCGGTGTAGATCAGCCGGGTCTTGTCGGTGACGGCCGCGGCGTAGTCGTCGATGTCGTCACCGGAGACGAACGTCGTGTCGACACCGAACCTGCGGAGTGTGCCGTCGAGCTGGGTCACCGAGCCGCCGTAGAGGCCACTCGCCGCGACGATGTGCTGCCCTGCCTCGGCGAGCGCGGCGAAGGTCAGGAACTCGGCCGCCATGCCGCTGCCCGTCGCGACGCCTCCGATGCCGTTTTCCAGGCTCGCCATGCGTTCTTCGAACGCGGCGACGGTCGGATTGCCGATCCTGCTGTAGATGTTGCCGTATTTCTGCAGAGCGAACAGGTTCGCCGCGTCGTCGGCGTCGGAGAACACGAAACTCGTGCTCTGGTAGATGGGTACCGCCCGTGCGCCGGTCGTCGGATCGGGCGTACCGCCGGCGTGCAGGGCACGGGTGCGGAAACCCCAGCTTCGCTCGTTCATCAGGCACCACACTAGGTGACGAAGTGCTCACCCGAGAAGTGCGCGAAGGCGGCGCTGCCGTTCGGCGGGGGTCTGCCTGGGACAGCTCGTGCACTTCTCGGAACCGGCGTGGTAGATCAGGCAGCACGAGGCGCGCCGCACGACCGGCCGGTCGCCGTTGCCGCCCGCCATGGTGAAGCGGGGAACGGGGACGCCGTGCCCGATGGCCTCGGCGAGCGGGGCGGCGAGTTCCATCGCGTACCCGGTGTCGCCCATCGCGGATCCCGCCCACAGCAGGCGGTTGGCGACGGAGTCGATCGCGATGGCCCACAGCGACTTCGGCGTCGCGCCGCATACCGAGGCCGCCGCGGTGACGGCGGGTTCCAGCGCGTCGCCGAGTGCCGTGCCGAGTGTGCTCAGCCCGGAGCCGCCGAGCGTGCGCGTCGAGCGGGCGTCGAGATACCGGCCGTCGGGGTGCATTGTGAGCAGGACGGATTCCAGCGAGGGGTCGAGGACGATTCCGCTGTGGATGAACGGTTCCAGTGCCGGTGCGACGAGCACGGAGGAGGCCGAGTACCAGCGGATCGTGCCGAGCACCCTGGGATCGGCGGAACCGTAGAGTTTCGCGGCGCGGCCCAGGTCGGCACTCAGCCACGCCTCGTCGGCGAGCACGGTCGCCGGAACCTCGGTACTCACGGCAACCTCCGGTAGGCCGAGACGTGGAAGCTGGTGGTGACGGTGAGCGTGCCGGTCATCGAGGCGGTGAGCGCGTCGAGGCGCTCACCGAGTCCTTCCCTGTGCAGGTGGTGTGCGTTGGGGCCCATCGTGACGACGTGCCTGACCTGGTCGGCGGTGAGTTCGGTGGTCCGGGCGGTTTCCAGCCTGCTCACGAGTTCGAAGTGCGAGCCGAGCGTGACGTCGAGGCGTTTCTCCTTGCCGGACTCGACGTTCAGCAGGCCGAGCCTGCTCGCGAGTTCACCGAGGTGGCCGCTCGCGGGTCCCGCGACGAGCAGGGTGCCGCCGGGGCGCAGCACCCGGTGGAACTCGGCGGCGTTGCGCGGAGCGAACACGTTGAGCACGACGTCGGCGACGTTGTCGGCCACCGGCCACGGTTCCCACAGGTTCCAGCCGATCGCGCCCGCGCGGGGGTGTGCCTTGGCCGCCTTGCGCAGTGCCGCCGCGGACACGTCGAGCGCGAGCCCTTCGGCGTGCGAGAACCGGTCGAGCACCCGGGCGAGGTAGTAGCCGGTTCCCGCGCCCGCGTCGATGACGAGGCCGGGTTCGCCCGGTACCGAGTCGGCGAGCAGCGCCGCGAGTGGGGCGTAGAAACCGCTGCCGAGAAAGGCGGTACGGGCGGCGACCATCTCGCCGGTGTCGGCGGTGCCCGCGGCGACTTTCGCGTGCAGCAGGTTGACGTACCCCTGCTTGGCGGCGTCGAACGAATGTCCCCTGCCGCAGCGAAGGCTGCTGCCTCCTGCTTCGAGCGGCGCGCCGCAGACCGAGCAACGCAACGCACCGGCCACGGCGGCGGGTAGCCGGGCGGCGGTCGTTCCTCGTGAGCTCACGAGGCCTATTCGACCACGAGGTTTCCGGACCGGACGAATCGGCACCGGTGTCACGAAACGCATCCGTAACATCCCATTCGGTTTGGTTCACAACCTCGAAACGCGCGAAACCATTCAGCGCAACACGCTTTTCCGATGCTGTGCCGCAATCGCGAATGTGCACGGCTTTCGAAGGAGGACAAGCGTGGAAGGGAATACGGCCTGGCTGCTCATCAGTGCCGCCCTGGTGTTGTTGATGACGCCGGGATTGGCCTTCTTCTACGGAGGAATGGTGCGCTCGAAGAGCGTGCTCAACATGCTCATGATGTGTTTCGGCAGCATCGGCCTCATCGGGGTGCTGTGGGTGATCTACGGCTACTCGATGACCTACGGCAGCGACATCGGGAGCCTGCTGGGCAACCCGTTCGAGATGCTAGGGCTCAGCGGGTTGATGACGCCGGAGGGTGACCCGACGGCGGGCACGGTCGATGTCGCGTTCCAGGCGATGTTCGCGATCATCACCGTCGCGCTGATCTCCGGTGCGGTCGCCGATCGCATGCGGTTCGGTGCCTGGCTGTTGTTCGGCGGGCTGTGGGCCACGATCGTGTATTTCCCGGTCGCCCACTGGGTGTGGGCCGACGGCGGCTGGATCGGCGAACTCGGCGCGCTCGACTTCGCGGGCGGAACCGCGGTGCACATCAATGCCGGTGCCGCCGCGCTCGGTCTCGTGCTGGTGCTCGGCAAGCGGGCAGGCTGGCCGAAGGAGCCGATGAAGCCGCACAACCTGCCGTTCGTGATGCTGGGCGCCGGGCTGCTGTGGTTCGGCTGGTTCGGGTTCAACGCCGGTTCCGCCTATGCGGCGGACGGCGTCGCCGGTATCGCCTTCGTCAACACCGTCACGGCCACGTGCGCCGCGATGCTGGGCTGGCTGCTGCTTGAGCGCATCAGGGACGGCAAGCCCACGAGTCTCGGCGCCGCCTCCGGTGTCGTCGCCGGTCTTGTCGCCATCACCCCGGCGTGTGCCTATGTCGACACGTGGGGCGCGCTCACGATCGGTGCCATCGCCGGTGTCCTGTGCGCGCTGGCCGTCGGGCTCAAATACCGGCTCGGTTACGACGATTCGCTCGACGTTGTCGGCGTCCACCTCGTCGGTGGCCTGGTCGGCACGGTCATGCTCGGCTTCGTCGCCACCGTGAGCGTCGCGCCCGACGGCGCCGACGGGCTGTTCTACGGCGGCAGCGCCGCGCTGCTCGGCAAGCAGGTCGTCAGCGCACTGGCCGTGATGGTCTATTCGGGTCTGGTCGCCGCGCTGCTCGGCCTCGTCGTGAAGGCCGTGACGGGCGGAAGGGTGTCAAGGGAGGACGAGGTCACCGGCATCGACGAGGCCGAGCACGCCGAGGCGGCCTACGACTTCGCGGGCGGAAGGGGCGGAAGGCCCTCCTCCGTCGAGACCGGTGCCGCTTCCGCGAAGAGGCTGGAGGGAAGCAAGCCATGAAACTGATCACCGCGATCGTCAAGCCGTTCACGCTCGACGACATCCGCTCCGCGCTCGAGCAACTCGGCGTGCTCGGCATGACCGTGAGCGAGGTGCAGGGCTACGGAAGGCAGAAGGGACACACGGAGGTCTATCGCGGCGCCGAGTACGCGGTTGATTTCGTCGCCAAGCTGAAGGTCGAGGTGGTGACCGACGACGCGAACGTCGAGAAGGTCATCGACGCGGTCGTCGGCGCCGCGCACACCGGCAAGATCGGCGACGGGAAGGTGTGGGTCACGCCCGTCGACACCGTGGTCAGGGTCCGCACGGGTGAACGCGGCGCCGATGCGCTGTAGGCCCGGTAAGCACTGTGGGCAGCCGTGGCGGTAGCGGGGCTTGCCGAGGCGGCGGGCCGCCTGATCGACGGCCGCAACGGGAGGAGAGGAAGAGCCGGTGCCGCCGCGCTGCGGGCGGCCCTGGTCGACCTCTACGAGTTCTGGCTCGGCAAGGCCGCCGCGGCGGCCGGTGTCGGCACCGTTCAACCCGGTGTCGCACTGGTCGCCGTCGGCGGTCTCGGCCGCCGCGAACTCGTCCCGTTCTCCGACCTCGACCTCGTGCTCGTGCACAGTGGCAACCCCGGCATCGGCCGGATCGCGGACGCGCTGTGGTACCCGCTGTGGGACGAGAAGGTAGGGCTCGATCACGCGGTGCGCACCCCGGGTGAGGCTCTCAAGGTCGCCGAGGAGGACGTGCGGACAGCCACCGGCCTGCTCGACGCGCGGCACATCGCGGGCGACGCCGAACTGACCGCGCGGCTGGCCGGAGCGGCCCGCGAGCAGTGGCGGCGCACGGTCGGCAAACGGTTGCCCGAGATCGCCGAAGCGGCCCGGCGGCGCTGGCGGCGCAGCGGGGAACTGGCCCAGTCGGCCGAACCCGACCTGAAGTACGGCAGGGGAGGACTGCGCGATCTCGGCCTGCTGGAGGCCTTCGCCTCGGCGCAGCTCATCGACCGGCCGGGCGAGGAACTGCGGGCTGCCAGGGAACTGCTGCTCGACGTACGCACCGAGTTGCGCAGGGAAACGCGGCGCGAACGGGATGTGCTCGGCGCGGCCGAAGCGGGTCCGGTGGCGGCCGAACTGGAGCTGGGTGACCGGTTCGCGCTCGCCCGCAGGCTTTCCGGAGCGGGAAGGGCCGTCGCCTACGCGGTGGATGTCGCGTTGCGCTCGGCCGAAGCCCCGCGCGGCCGGTTCGGCCGGAGACCCGGCAGGGTCCCGCTCGACGACGGCGTCGTGCTGCACGGTGAGGAGGTCGCGCTGGCCAGAGACGCGGTGCCGGTGAAGGATCCCGCGTTGCTGCTGCGGGTCGCGGCGGCATCGGCGCGGGCGAACAAGCCCATCGCGCACGGAACGTTGCGCACGCTCGCGGATTCGGCGCCCGAGCCGAGGACGCCGTGGCCGGAGCCAGCCCGCGACGCGCTGACCGGACTGCTCGGCGCGGGAGAAGGACTCGTCGGTGCCGTCGAGGCACTCGACCGCACCGGCCTGTGGGCGCGGCTGTTTCCCGAATGGGGAGCCGTGCGCGACCTGCCGCCGAGGGAACCGGTGCACGCGTGGACCGTCGACAGGCATCTCGTGCGGACGTGTGTCGAGGCGGCGAAGCTCAGCGCCGACGTCGCGAGGCCGGATCTGCTGTTGCTGGGCGCGCTGCTGCACGACATCGGAAAGGGAAGGGACGCCGACCATTCCGAGTTCGGCTCAAGGATCGCCGTTCAGGTCGCCAAGCGCATCGGGCTGTCCACTGTGGATACAGAGATTCTCGGAGGGATGGTGCGGCATCACCTTCTGCTTCCCGACACGGCCACGCGAAGGGACATCGGTGAGCGCGAGACCGTGGAACGGGTCGTCACGACGCTCGGCGGTGAGCCATTGCTGCTGGAACTGCTGCACGTGCTGGCGAAGGCGGACGCGCTCGCGACGGGAACCGGGGTGTGGACCGAGTGGAAGGCCAAGCTGGTCGGCGAACTGGTCGCGAGGTGCGGGGAAACCATGCGTGGCAAGCCGTTCTCCGAACCGGAGCCGGTCGGCCACCGGCAGCGGGAGCTCGTGGCCGCCGCGGTGCGCTCCTCGCGCGGCCAGGCACTGGTCACTACGAGCGGACATCTCGCGACGGTCGTGTTCGGCGTCCCCTCCGGAACCCAACTGCTCGCGCCCGCCGCGGGGGTACTCGCACTCAACTCGCTCGACGTGCACACGGCGATGCTGCGCGGCCACGACGGCGGAAGGTCGGGAGTGTTCACCGCCTCGCCGAGATTCGGCTCGCTGCCCGACCCGGCGCTGCTGCGAGAACAATTCGCGAGAGCCGTGGCGGGCGGGCTGCCGCTCGCGGCGCGGCTCGCCGAGAAGGAACAGACCTACCTCGCCCCCGCGACGCCCCCTTTTCCGCCCAGAGTGCTCTGGTTCGACGACGAGACGAGGGGCCACGACACCGTCGTACTCGAATTGCGGGCGCTCGACCGCATCGGCCTGCTGTACCGCGTCGCGCGAGCGTTGCGCGAGTGCGGCGCGCGGGTGCGCTGGGCGAAGGTCGCCACGCTCGGCGGTTCCGTCGTCGACTCCTTCGCCGTGTCGCCGGGCGAGGGCGGCATGGACACCGCATGGCGGCGACGAGTCGAGAAAACCGTGCTGCGGGCCGCTTCCTGAACTCCGCCGGGGTGTCGCGGCGGGGTCGCGGGCCGCGAGGATGGCACGATGTCGGCCATGACGGAGCTGGAACCCGCTGTCCTGCCGGTCACGGTGACGGCTTCGCATTTGCGGGCCTGTGCGGAAGAACTGGCGAACGCGCGAAACATCGAAGCCGCCGATCTCGGCGCGCTGCTGGAGGCCGTCGTCGACGCGGCGAAGGGCCTCACCGGCACGCTTTCCGGTCTCGCGGACAAGGTGGGGCACGGCTTCGAGCGCGGTGCGCTCAGCGCGGCCCCCTCCGCGGAAGCCGCCGCGCTCGTCGCCGTACTCCGGGCGGCTTCCACCGCGTTCGGCTGTTCGGCCGACGCGCTCGCCGAAGCGGGGCCACTGGCGCGTTCCGTGGTGGAAAGCGCAGGTCCGGACACCCGTTTGTAGCTACCTGCCCACCGGATGGCTGACTAGTCTTTCTTCTTATGCGCACCGTATGGAAAGGCACCATCGGTTTCGGCAGTTTCGCCATTCCGGTCAAGGCGTACAGCGCGACCGGTGAGTACAGCAGCGGGCTGACGCAAGTGCACGCCGTCGACGGAGGGCGCATCCGGTACAAGCGGGTGTGCGAGGTGGACGACGCCGAGGTCCCGCAGGAGGAGATCGCCAAGGGCTACACCACGGCGGGTGGTGAGGTCGTCGTACTGTCCGAGGCGGACCTCGCCGAGCTGGCCGACGTCGCGCTGCCGACCGCGCATTCCATACAGATCCTGGGTTTCGTGCATCCGGGCAACATCGATCCCTTGTATTTCGTCAAAAGCTATTACCTCGAACCCGAGGTTCCCGCGACGAAGCCGTACGTGCTGCTCGGCGAGGCGCTGCAACAGGCGGGCAGGGTCGCGGTCGTCAGGGTCACCATCAGGCAGCGGGAAACCCTCGGCGCGCTCAGCGTGCGCGGCAAGGTGGTCATGCTCGACACGATGCACTGGCCCGGCGAGATCCGCACCCCCGACTTTCCGTTCCTGCACGAGGATGTCGACCTGCGCATGACGGAGGTCAAGGCGGCGGCGAACATGATCGAGAACCTGTCGAGCGGATTCGATCCGGCCGACTACCCCGACACCTACTCCGACGCGCTCGCCGAGCTGATCGAGGCGAGGATCGAGGGCCGCGAGGTGCTGACGCCGAGCGCCACCGTGCAGGAGGAAGGCGTTGCCGAGTTGCTGCGCGCGTTGCAGCAGAGCACGCAGGACAGGGCGGACGCCGACCAAGCGGGCGCCGCGAACGAGACTCCGGAGCCGGTCGAGCGGGCGGACGAGGCGGCTCGGCGCGCGGGAACCGCGGCCGAGGAGGCGAGGCGCGCGGCCGAACAGGCCAGGTCAGCGCCGAGGACCAATCGTTGATGTCGGTAAGAAACACAGCGTGAGTGCCGGTCGTGGGTAGATCTACCTAGCCCAGATCCGGTGTCTTCACGCTGCCCCGGCCTGCCTTCCGACAGGCAGGCTGGGAGTCGCCTCGGTGAGAGGTCCTTTTCGGCGGTGTCGGCAGCGGTCGCCTGGTACTGGGGGTCTGGCGAACGCTGCCGGGCCGATGGGGCCCACCGGGGACCCACCGTCCGGCCGGGGCAGGGGAGTCGACCCGGTCGGACGGCCCGGTGGGATCGGGCCGGTGGATCCGGCGGCGATCGCCGGTCAGTACCCTGGGGTGTTGTCGGCCCGCGCGCCGGCCGAGTAACCACGACCCGCTGGAGCGTGCTTCCGTGTTCGACACCCTCTCCGACCGGCTGACGTCGGTTCTGCAGAATCTCCGAGGCAAGGGAAAGCTCTCCGACGCCGACATCGACGCCACCGCGCGCGAGATCCGCATCGCCCTGCTTGAGGCCGACGTCGCCCTTCCCGTTGTGCGCGAGTTCATCAGCCACATCAAGGAGCGGGCGAAGGGTGAGGAGGTCTCGCAGGCGCTCAACCCCGCCCAGCAGGTCATCAAGATCGTCAACGAGGAGCTCGTCGCGATCCTCGGTGGCGAGACCCGCAGGCTCAACCTCGCCAAGAACCCGCCGACCGTGATCATGCTCGCCGGTCTGCAGGGTTCGGGTAAGACGACGCTGGCGGGCAAGCTCGCTTCGTGGCTCAAGAAGCAGGGCCACGCGCCGATGCTCGTCGCGTGTGACCTCCAGCGGCCCAACGCCGTCACCCAGCTCCAGGTGGTCGGTGAGCGCGCGGGTGTCGCGACGTTCGCTCCCGAGCCCGGCAACGGTGTCGGCGACCCGGTCGACGTCGCCAAGCGCAGCATCGAAGAGGCCAAGCACGCGCAGCACGACGTGGTCGTCGTCGACACGGCGGGCAGGCTCGGTGTCGACGAGGAACTGATGCGGCAGGCCGCCGACATCCGCGACGCCGTGAGCCCGGACGAGACGCTGTTCGTGGTCGACGCCATGATCGGTCAGGACGCGGTGACCACGGCCGAGGCGTTCCGCGACGGCGTCGGCTTCACCGGTGTCGTGCTGACCAAGCTCGACGGTGACGCGCGTGGTGGTGCGGCGCTGTCGGTGCGGCAGGTGACCGGCGAGCCGATCCTGTTCGCCTCGAACGGGGAGAAGCTGGAGGACTTCGACGTCTTCCACCCCGACCGGATGGCGAGCCGCATCCTCGGCATGGGTGACATGCTCACCCTCATCGAGCAGGCCGAGCAGGCCTTCGACCAGGAGAAGGCGGAGCAGGCGGCCGCGAAGCTCGGTACCGGTGAGCTGACCCTTGAGGACTTCCTTGAGCAGATGCTCGCCGTCCGCAAGATGGGGCCCATCGGCAATCTGCTCGGCATGCTGCCGGGCGCCGGGCAGATGAAGGACCAGCTCTCCCAGGTCGACGACAAGCAGCTCGACCGGTTGCAGGCCATCATCAGGGGTATGACGCCCGACGAGCGGGCCAACCCCAAGATGATCAACGCTTCGCGCAGGCAGCGCATCGCCCGCGGTTCCGGGGTCGCCGTTCGCGAGGTCAACGACCTCGTCAACAGGTTCTACGACGCCAGGAAGATGATGCAGCAGATGGCGGGCCGGTTCGGCTTCGGAGGCGGCAGCGCCACGAAGAAGCAGAACGTCCGCAAGGGAAAGAAGGGCAAGAAGGGCAAGGGCCGCAATCAGCAGAAGGTGCGCGGCGGCTTCCCCGGTGGCCTTCCCGGCGGTTTCCCGCCCGCGGCGGGCGGCGGAGGCGGCATGCCCGACCTCTCCCAGCTCGGCGGTGGCCTGAACGACCTTCCTCCCGGGTTCGATCCCTCGAAACTGAAGTTGCCCAAGAAGGGCAAGTGAGGGATGCCGGAGCCGGCATTCCAGCTCACGGGGACGGTGCTGCCGGAAGGCGGTGAGCGCGACCTCTGGATCGCCGATGGGCGGATCTCCTTCGAGCCGCCCGGCGACCGGCCGGTCACCGCGTTGCGTGGTGGATACGTGCTTCCGGGGCTGGTCGACGCGCACTGCCATCCCGGTATCGGGGTGGCGGGGCCGACGAGCCTCGAAGAGGCGGCAGGGCAGGCGGCCACGGACGCGGCGGCCGGAACGCTGCTGATCAGGGACTGCGGCGTGCCGATCGATATCCGGCCGCTCCAGGAGCGGCCCGAGCTGCCGAGGATCATCAGGAGTGGGCGGCACCTCGCCCTGCCGAAGCGCTACGTTCCCGGTCTGGGAATCGACCTCGACGGCCCGGACGAGCTACCCGCGGCGGTGGCCGAGCAGGCGGCGGCGGGTGACGGCTGGGTCAAGATCGTCGGCGACTGGATCGACCGGTCGCAAGGCGATCTCGCGCCGTTGTGGCCGGATGACGTACTCGCCGAGGCGATCAAGGTCGCTCACGAGGCCGGGGCGAGGGTCACCGCGCACGTGTTCGGCGAGGACGCGCTGCCGGGGCTCGTCGAAGCGGGCATCGACTGCATCGAGCACGGCACGGGGCTGTCGGCGGAGTTGCTCGCCGAACTCGCGCGGCGCGGGACGGCGCTGGTACCCACGCTGATCAACATCGAGAACTTCCCCGGCATCGCGGACCAGGCGGGCAAGTATCCGGCGTACGCGGCACACATGAGGGCGTTGCACGCGGGCGTCGGCGATGTCGTCGGCGCCGCGCTCGACGCGGGCGTCGCCGTGTACGCGGGCACGGACGCCGGCGGCATGGTCGAGCACGGCAGGCTCGTCGACGAGATCGAGGCACTGCACAGGGTCGGTATGTCCGCCGAGCAGGCGCTCGGTGCCGCGTCGTGGGCGGCGAGGCAGTGGCTGTCCGAGAAGTCCATCGATCACGGCGCGCCCGCCGACCTGCTCGTCTTCGCCGACGATCCGAGGGAAAACCTCGCGGTGCTCCGGGAACCTCTGCATATCATCTTGCGCGGCAAGATGATCGATCCGGCAACCCGCCACTAAGGTAGCTCCCAAGGGTGGTTACGGCCCGGCACCGGGTGGGTACTCGGCGTCAATGGGTCGGGGTGGCCATGGTGACCCGGGAGGTCCGGTGCGGGAAGAGGAACACTCACCGGCCGCACGGGATGGGCTCGTACTCGGAGCGCACTGGGGTTTCCTCACGTTCTTCCTCGGCATCGGCGGCTACTACCTGCTTTCCCTCGCGCTTGCCGCGGTCGCGCTCGGCGGAGGCGCGAAGTTCAACTCGCTGCAGCTTTCCGGCCTCGGGCCGCTCGTGCTGCTGGCGTTCGTCCCCAACATCCTGCTCGGCCTGCTTCCCGCGATCGGCTCGTGGTTGTGGGGAAGGGGGCTGCGGGTCGATTTCGGACTGCTCCCCAATGCGAGAGACATCAAGGTCGGGCTCGCGTGCGGCGGGTTCGCTCTGCTCACCGGCTACCTGATCAACCTCGCGCTGATCGGGGTGTACGGGGTGCAGCGGCTCGACGATCCGCTGAACGAGATGTTCGGCGGCATCTCGGCCTCGCTGGGCTGGCTCGTCGTCGCCGCGATCATCGTCGCCGTGGGGTCGCCGCTTGCCGAGGAACTGCTCGTGCGTGGCGCGCTCTGGAACGGGCTCGCCCACTACCGGATTCCGCCATGGGTGATTCTCGTACTGACCTCGCTGGTGTTCGCGCAGCTGCACGGCGAACCGACCCGCATCATCGCGCTGTTCGGGCAGGGAGTCGCCATCGGAGCGGCGCGGATGATCACCGGCCGCACCGGGTCGAGCGTGATCGCGCACGCGACGAACAACCTGCCTCCTGCCCTACTGTTGTTCATCGGGTCGTGACCAGTCATGTGCGCGCAGTAAGCTCCCAGCCCGGTGCCAACCCATTGGAGGATCGGCGTGACGTCACCGAACGCGGGGGAACCGGTGTCCGGAATTGATCCCTCCACGGGTGAGCGGGAGGACCGCGAGGAGCCCGCCCCGCCACCCCACCGCTGGGGGTTCGGTGCGTTCCTGCTCGTCGAGTTCGTCCTGCTGGCATCGGCCGCGCTCGTCGGCGCCGTCGTCAGCAGGGGAGAGACCGCCGAGTCCCTTCCGGTGCGGGACGTCCTGATCGGCACGATGGCGCCGACGGTGATCGCGACACTCACCGCACTGGTGATCACCAGGGTGCGCGGCAACGGTCCCTTCATCGACCTCCGCCTTTCCTGGAGCTGGGCCGACGTCAAGGTCGGGCTCAAGTTCGGCGCGCTGGGCCTGGTGTGCACCACGGTCGGGGTGTTCGTCTGGACCAAGGCGGTCGGTGAGGAGAACGGGACATCCGCGATCAGCGCGCTCGTGGCGAACAAGCCGATGTCGGTGTCGGCCGCGGTCGCGATGTTCCTCTACCTGTGGCTGCTGGGGCCGATCTGCGAGGAGATCATCTACCGGGGACTGCTGTGGGGCGCGGCGGAACGACTGGAGTGGGGCAACGAGAAGTGGGGCCGCTTCGCCGCGTTCGTGCTCTCGACGGCGATCTTCGCGGTGAGCCACCTCGAACCGCTGCGTACCACGCTGCTGCTGGTGATCGCGATACCGATCGGGCTGGCGAGACTGGTGACGGGGCGGCTGCTCGGCAGCATCATCGCCCACCAGGTGAACAACTTCCTTCCCGCGCTCGCGATCCTGCTCACCGCACTCGGTGTCGTGAGCTACTGAGCACGTCTACTGTGGACGGTCAATCGCGTATCGCCGCGCGCAGGCTCTCCCTCATGCGTACCGTGCTGTTGCCCAGATGCACCCTCGCCGCGGCACGAGCGCCCTCGGCGTCGCCGCGTTCGATGGCGCCGTAGATGTTCTCGTGCTCGGTGACGGCCAGCGCGAACCGCCGTGCGTCCGCGGGCAGCCGGTCTCGGTGCATCACGATGAGCGAGGGGCCGAACGAGGTGAGCAGGTCGCTGAGATAGCGGTTGCCGGAGGCCAGCGCGATGCGCAGGTGGAACTGGAAATCCGCGTCGACCGCGGCAGCGGGGTTGCCGGCGCTGCCGGTGAACGTGTCGAGTGCTTCCCTGATGCCGCCGAGCTGCGCGGCACTGCGCCGCCGCGCGGCGAGTGCCGATGACTCGGTCTCGATCGCGGTCCGGAACTCGATGAGTTCGACCGCGCCCTGCTCGGTCAGTTTCCCCGCGACGCCCGCGTCGAACGGTGTCGTGCTCGGCTGGGCGAGTACGTAGCTTCCCCTGCCGTGCCTGGTGTGCACGAGGCCCGCGGCCTGGAGCCGCGAGATCGCCTCGCGGACCACCGTCCTGCTCACCCCGTGTTCGCGCACGAGCTCGTGCTCGGCAGGCAGCCGTTCGCCAGGCTGGATCAGCCCCTCGCGGATGCGCGCGGTCAGTGAAGCCACCAACTCCTCGGTGCGGCTGGGCACCTCAGCGCACCTCGATGCTGTCCGTCGTCCACGCCTCGGTCTTGTCGCTCGTGGTCAGGCCGAGGCCCGGCCGGTCGGGAACGAGCATGCGGCCGTCCGAAATGGTCATCCGCTCATTGAACAGCGGTTCGAGCCAGTCGAAGTGCTCGACCCAGCCTTCGGCCGGATAGGCCGCCGCGAGATGCAGGTGGATCTCCATGGCGTAGTGCGGCGCGACCTGCAGGTGGTGCAGGTCGGCGAGAGCGGCGAGGCGCAGGAACGGGGTGATGCCGCCGATCCGGGGCGCGTCCGGCTGGAGGATGTCGGCGGCGCCCGCCCTGATGAGTTCGGTGTGCTCGCCGATGCTGGTCAGCATCTCGCCGGTGGCGATGGGGGTGTCGAAGGTGCGGGCGAGCGTGGCATGGCCTTCCGCGTCGTGGGCATCCAGCGGTTCCTCGATCCAGGTCAGCCCGAAGCGGTCGAGTTCGCGGCACATGCGGCGGGCCGTGGTGCGGTCCCATTGCTGGTTGGCGTCGACCATGAGCGCGACGTCGTCGCCGAGGTGCTCGCGTACGGCGCTGACGCGGGTGAGGTCGATCCCCCGGCCGGGGTGGCCGACCTTGATCTTGATGCCGCCGATGCCGCTTTCCAGTGACGCGGTCGCGTTGGCGAGCACCTGCTCGACGGGCGCGTGCAGGAAGCCGCCCGAGGTGTTGTAGCAGCGCACGGAGTCGCGGTGCGATCCGATCAGTTTGGCGAGCGGAAGCCCTGCCCGCTTCGCCTTGAGGTCCCACAGCGCGATGTCGAGTGGCGCGATGGCCTGCGCGGCGAGACCGCCCCGGCCGACGGAAGCTCCGGCCCACATGAGTTTGGTCCACAGTTTCGCGATGTCGCTGGGGTCCTCACCGATGAGTTCGGGCGCGATCTCCGCGGCGTGCGCGTACTGGCCTGGACCGCCGGCCCGCTTCGAGTAGCCGAATCCGAGTCCCTCCCAGCCCTGCTCGGTGCCGATCGTGGCGAAGAGCAGGGCGACCTCGGTCATGGGGCGTTGCCGTCCCGTGAACACCTTGGCGTCGCTGATCGGCTGGGGGAGCGGGAGCAGGACCGAGGACAGCCGGACGGAGGTGATGCGATCGGATGTCATGGCGGAGATCGTATGACTGAGGCAGTTGTCATACAACAGCTAAATGGCCGAGAACCACAGATGTGCGGCGAGCCCGAAGCCCGCGAACGAGACACCGATCCGCAGCGGCTGTTCCGGCAGCCTGCGGACGAGCACGGGACCGAGTGCACTGCCCGCGAGGGAGCCGGCCGCGAGAATCCCGGCCGCCGCCCAGTCGACGGGGGCGAGAAACGCGAAAGCCACCGACGCGGTCAGGTTCGCCGCGCCGGTGACGACGTTCTTGACCGCGTTGGTCACCGGAAGCGGTTCGGTGACCGACACCGAGAGCACGGCGAGCATCAGCACCCCGGCGCCCGCGCCGAAGTAGCCGCCGTACACCCCGACAAGCAGCACGGCGCACAGTGAAGGGAGCACCGAGCGCGTACTCGCTCCCCGTGCGGCCCTCGCCATCGACCGGGCGTCGGCGGCCTCGCGAAGCCGGTTGCGGAACAGCAGCATCGCCGAGCCGAGCGCGATGAGCCACGGGACGATCAGTTCGAAGGTCTCCGACGGCGTCGTCAGCAGCAACAGCGCTCCGGTGGAACCGCCGAGCACGGCCACGGCGCCGAGCCGCAGCAGTCTCGCGCCCTGGCCCCGCAACTCCCGGCGGGAACTCGCCGCCGCACCGGCCGTCGTCGACAGCATCGCGACGGTGTTCGTGACGTTGGCCGCGATCGGCGGAAGCCCGGCCGCCAGCAGAGCGGGATAGCTGAACAGCGAGGCCAGTCCCGCCATCGATCCGGCGAGGCCCGCCGCCATGCCGGCGCCGACGAGCAGCGCCGCGGAAGCTAGATCCACGGTGTGCGCGCGCCGGTTCGCTGGGGCTTCATGTGCGGGCTCACGTACGGGCTCAGTGCCCGGAGGGCAGATCGGCCGAGGCCGCGAGATCGAAGGGAGCCATGCGTTCGATGGTGGCCCTCGTTCGCTCCAGCGCGGCGACGATCTCCTCGCGGCGCCCGTCGGTGAGGCTGGCGACGGGAACCGAGCAACTGATCGCGTCCGTTGCCGGACTGGTGTAGCGCAGGGCGAACCCGAAGCACCGCACGCCGGCGTAGTTCTCCTCGTCGTCGATCGCGTAACCGCGTTCTCTCGTCTTCTCCAGGTCGGCCAGCAGTGCGTCGCGCTCGACGATCGTGTTGGGCGTCAGCGGAGTGACGTCGGCGGGGACGTGCTCGTCGATTCCGCCTTCGGCTCCGTCGAGCCGTTCGGCGAGCAGTGATTTGCCCATCGAGGTGCTGAAAGCGGGCAGTCGCCTGCCGACGCGGGAGAAGGGCCGGATGTACTTGCTGGATTCCCTTGTCGCCAGATAGACGATGTCGCCGCGATCGAGCCGTCCATAGTGGATGGTCTCGTCCAGTTCCGCGCTGAGATCGGTGATGAGCGGCTGCACGATCCGCAGGTAGGGGTCGGTGTCGAGATAGGTCGTTCCCGCGAGCAGTGCCCTGATGCCGATGCTGTACTGCGTGCCCGTGATGTCGACGCGTACCCAGCCGCGCTCGACGAGCGTCCTGATGAGCGCGTAGACGCTGCTGCGCGGGGCACCGAGCGCGTCGCTGAGTTCTCGTAGCCTCGCCGGCCTGTTCTGCCGGGATGCCAGCAGTTCCAGCAGGTCCACGGTCCTCGCGGCGGATTTCACGCCACGCACGCCGGTCGCTCGGTCACTTTCCACGGTTGACAGCCTACCAAGCTGCGGTCCAAACTGCTCCGCACATAACAAGCGTCTACATATGGAGACAACTTGTCTGGTACGTATCTGGGAGACGTTGTCGGGCGACTGCGGACCGGTATGGCCGAGGCGGTGCTGTCGTTCCCACTGACCCCGTTCGACGCCGAGGGCGCGCTCGACGGGGACGCGTTCAGAACCCACATACGTGCGCAGGTCGCCGCGAGCCCCGGCGCGCTCTTCGCGTGTTGCGGCACCGGCGAGTTCTTCTCGCTCGCCGAGGACGAGTACGAAACGCTCGTCGGTATCGCCGTCGAGGAGTCCGGCGGACTGCCCGTCGTCGCGGGCGCCGGATACGGCTGGGCGCAGGCCAGCCGATTCATCGCGGCGGCGGACCGCGCGGGCGCCGACGCGATCCTGCTCATGCCGCCCTACCTGGTGGAGACTCCGCAGCCGGGGCTCGTCGAGCACGTCAAGGCCATCGCGGCAAGGACGAGCCTCCCGCTCATCGTCTACCAGCGCGCGCAGGTCAAGATCTCCGTCGCGAGCGTTGCGGGCCTCGCCGGGATCCCGAACGTCATCGGCGTCAAGGACGGGCACAGCGACCTCGACCAGCTCCAGCGTCTCCGGCTGGCCGCACCGGAGGAGTGGCTGTTCTTCAACGGAGCCGCGACGGCGGAGATGCAGGCCCGCGCCTACCGCGGCATCGGGGTGCCCGCCTACTCCTCCGCCGTGCACGCCTTCGCGCCCGAGATCTCCAAGACCTTCTTCCGCGCACTGCACGACGGCGACGAGGCGAGGGTCGACGAGCTGCTCGCCGCGTTCTACGTCCCGCTCGTCGAACTGCGCGACAAAGGCGTCGGCTACGCCGTCTCGCTGGTCAAGGCCGCCGCCCGGCTCAGGGGAGCCCGGGTCGGACCCGTCCGCGCGCCGCTGTCCGACCTGCCGCACGACCATCTCGCCGAGCTCGACGCCCTGCTGACCCGAGGTCTCGCCCTCGTGGGCGCGACCCGTTAACCCCTTGTGGAGGAATCAATGAGGATTCTGTCGAAACCCCGGGCACGAGGCATCCGGCTCGGCGCGCTGTTCGCGGGCGCGGCGCTCGCCGTGACGGCCTGCTCCGTAGAAGGGGGCTCGAACGGTGGCGGCTCAGGCGATGGCGAATCCGGCTACCCCAGCCGCACCGTCGAGTTCACGGTGCCCACTGAGCCCGGCGGCAGCACCGACCTCATCACGAGAGCACTCGCCAAGAGCCTCGAAGAACCGCTCGGCGCCAAGACGATCGTGGTCAACAAGCCTGGAGCCAACGGCAAGATCGCGGGCAAGGACGTGTTCAGCTCGACCCCTGACGGCTATCGCATCGCGGTCATGCCGCAGTCGCTGTTCTCGATCGGCCCGCTCGTACTCGACGACCCCGACGCCATCCAGCTGGACGACATGACCTTCGTCAAGGGCCTCGCCGTCGAGGACTACGTGCTGGTCACCTCGGCGTCCTCGGGGATAGGCGACCTCGATGCCGTACTCGCCCGCGACCGCGTCGCCTACGGCACGACGGGGGCGGGCACGGGAAGCCAGCTGGCGCAGGCACTGCTGTTCGGAACCGCGAAGGTCGACGCCGCGGCCGTGCCCTTCGACGGCGGCGGCCCGCTCACCACGGCGATACTCGGCGGCAAGGTCGACGTCGGAGCCATCCAGATCGCGGAGGCCGTCGAGCAGGTCAGGGCCGGAGCGCTCCGCCCGCTCGTCGTGTTCTCCGAGGAACGGCTCGAAGCCATGCCCGACGTGCCGACGGCAAGGGAAGCCGGGCACGACATCGTGGTCGACCAGCGGCGCTTCGTCGCCGCGCCTGCCGGGCTGCCCGACGACGTCCGCGACACCCTCGCCGAGGCGATCGACAAGGCCGTCGCCTCCCCGGAATACGGCGAGGTGCTGACCAGGAGCTACATCAACCGCTGGGAGGTCGACGGTTCCCAGGTCGACGACCAGCTGCGCGAGAGCGGTGAACGGTTCGCGCAACTCACCGAGGACCTCGGCATCGACCTGGCGGGGCAGTGACGAGCCGATGAGCACAGTGGACACCCAGGGTTCGCCGGATTCCCGGTACGCGCGGCGGCAGAACGTCATCGCCGCCTCGGTCCCGCTCGTCATCGGAGTACTCGCCGCGATCGCGGCCTGGCAACTGGGGCTCGGTGACCTGTCAGACCCCGGCCCCGGCCTGTGGCCGCTCGTGGTCAGCGTCGCGATGGTGGTCGTCGCGGCCGTGCTGGTGATCAGGTCGAGCCCGACCGGTGCCGAGGAACGGTTCAACCGCGATTCGGTGATCGTCGTCGTCGGCGTGCTGTCGCTGCTGGGCTACGCGGCACTGTTCGAGCAGGTCGGCTTCGAAATCCCCACCATCGCGCTGCTCATGTTGTGGCTCAAGGTCCTCGGCAAGGAGTCCTGGCTGGTCACGGTCGTCGTGTCCGTGCTGGCCAGTGCCGCGATCTACCTGCTGTTCATCACGGGACTCGAAGTGTCACTGCCGCACATCGTGCATTTCTGAATCGTGCACTTCTGAGAGGCCGCACATGGACTTCTTCTCGCCGGTACTCGCCGGTTTCGGCGTGGTGTTCCAGCCGGAGAACCTGCTGTACTGCCTGCTCGGCGTCACGCTGGGCATGCTCGTGGGCGTGCTGCCCGGCCTCGGGCCCGCCGCCACCATCGCCATCCTGCTTCCCGTCACCTACAACATCGAGCCGACCTCGGCGATCATCATGCTCGCCGGCATCTTCTATGGAGCCCAGTACGGCGGCACGATCACCTCGGTGCTGCTCCGGCTGCCGGGGGAGGCGTCGAGCGTCGTCACCGCCATCGACGGCCACGAGATGGCCAAGCAGGGCAGAGCCGGTGCCGCGCTGGGCATCGCGGCCATCGGGTCCTTCATCGGCGGCACGATCTCCATCGTGGTGCTGACATTCGTCGCCCCGCTCGTCGCCGGATTCGCGCTGGACTTCGGGCCCGCCGAGTACACGATGCTCGCGCTGCTGGGCATCCTGCTCGTCACCACGCTCGGCACCGGTTCGGTCGCCAAGAGCCTGCTCATGGCCGCGCTCGGGCTGCTGCTGGCCACCATCGGCCAGGATCCTCTGCTCGGCACCGCCAGGTTCACCTTCGGCAGCGACGGCCTGCTCGACGGCATCGACTTCGTCATCGTCGCGATGGGCCTGTTCGGTGTCGGCGAGATCCTCTACAACCTGGAATCGTTGCGGCACAAGGCACCGCCACCCGCGCCGGTGGGTTCCGTGTACCCCTCGCGCAGGGACCTGCGTGAATCGCGCGGCGCGATCTCCAGAGGCTCCGTCGTCGGTTTTCTTCTCGGGATCCTGCCGGGAGGAGGGGCGACCATGTCCTCGATGGTCGCCTACGCCGTCGAACGCAGGACCACCAAGAAGCCGCAGCGATTCGGCAAGGGCGCCATCGAGGGCGTCGCGGGACCCGAGACGGCCAACAACGCGGCGGCGACCTCGTCGTTCATTCCGCTGCTCTCGCTCGGGATTCCGGCCAACGCGACCATGGCGATCATGTTCGGGGCGCTGCTGCTGCAGGGCATCACCCCGGGCCCGCTGCTCGTCGACGAGGAACCCGAGCTTTTCTGGGGCGTCGTCAACTCGATGTACATCGGGAACCTGCTGTTGCTGGCGATGAGCCTGCCGCTGATCGGCATCTTCGTCCGCATCCTTCGCGTCCGGCCCGCGATCCTCGCGCCGCTCACGATCCTGATCACGATGATCGGCGTCTACACGGTGCGCATGAACGTGTTCGACATGTTCCTCGTCGTCGGGCTCGGCGTACTCGGCTACCTGATGAAGAAGACCGGATTCGAACCCGGACCGCTCGTGCTCGCGTTCGTGCTCGGCGGGATTCTCGAATCGGCCTTCCGCCGGTCGATGCGCACGTTCGACGGCGAGCTGTCCGGCTTCCTCACCCAGCCCATCGCGGCGTCCCTGCTCGGGCTGATCGTGCTGCTCATCGCGTTCTCCGGCTGGCGAGCTCTCCGGGGGCGCAAGCCGGATCCACGAAAGGAGAAACATGGCACCCCTGCCGAGCGTCCAGCCGAGGACCGGAACCCGGAGCGAGACGACGATCGAGCCGACCACCCTGGCTGAGCTCGACGCGGCGGTCGCCTCCGCGCGCTCGGCGTTCCGTGAGCTCGGCCGCCTCGGCAGGGCGTGGCGGGCGGATCTGCTCAGGGCCATGGCTGCCGAACTGGAGGCGCGGTCGGCCGAGATCACCGAGACGGCCGACGCGGAGACCGGGCTCGGCCTGCCCCGGCTCACCGGCGAGCTGACCCGCACCTGCTACCAGCTCCGCTTCTTCGCTGGCGTCGTCGACGAGGGCGGATATCTGGAAGCCGCCGTCGACCACGCCGGTGACACCCCGATGGGGCCGCGCCCCGATCTTCGCCGCATGCTCGTCCCGCTCGGCCCCGTCGCGGTGTTCGGAGCGAGCAACTTCCCGCTGGCCTTCTCGGTACCGGGAGGCGACACCGCCGCCGCGCTCGCGGCAGGCTGTCCCGTGATCGTGAAGGCACACGAGCTGCACCCGCTGACCTCGCGGCTCTGCGGCGAGGCGCTGGCCGCGGCGGCGACGGCGGCAGGCGCGCCCCGAGGCGCCGTGTCCGTCTGCTTCGGCCGCGAGATCGGCGCACCACTCGTGACCCACCCCGGCATCACGGCGGTGGGCTTCACCGGCTCCGCCACCGGCGGCAGGGCGCTGCTCGACCTCGTCAACCGGCGACCCGACCCCATCCCGTTCTACGGCGAACTGGCCGGGGTCAACCCGCTCGTCGTCACCCCGGCAGCCGCCGGGGAAAGGGCAGAGGACATCGGCAACGGGCTCGCCGCGTCCTTCACCCTCGGCGCGGGGCAGTTCTGCACGAAGCCCGGACTCGCCTTCGTTCCGCGCACTCCCTCCGGTGACGCCCTTGTCGCGGCGCTCGGCCGTGCCGCAGGGAACACCGCGAGCCAGGTGCTGCTCGGCGAGGGCATCCTGGCGGCCTTCACCGCGGACGCCGACCGCCTCGCGTCGCTGCCCTCGGTGACGACGATCGCGAAGGGAGGCGAGGCGGGCACTGCGGGATTCCTCGCGACGCCGAGGGTGCTCGGGGTCGAGGCCGGTGACCTCGCCGAGAGCGCAGACATACTGGCGAGGGAGTGTTTCGGCCCGCTCGTGGTCGTCGTGCGTTACCGGGACCACGCGGAGCTGCTCACCGCGCTCGGCGGGATCGAGCCGTCGCTCACCGCGACGGTGCACCTCGGCGACGGTGAGGCCGAGAGCGGCGAAGCGGACGAACTGCTGGAAGGC
Source organism: Saccharomonospora sp. NPDC006951 (assembly GCA_040635515.1). GTDB lineage: Bacteria > Actinomycetota > Actinomycetes > Mycobacteriales > Pseudonocardiaceae > Prauserella_A. Next base: position 490,097 of record JBEYHY010000003.1, read on the forward strand.
CTGCTGGCGCTGTCAGGGCGGCTGGTCTTCGACGGATATCCCACCGGCGTCGCGGTGTCCTGGGCGCAGCACCACGGCGGTCCGTGGCCCTCGACCAGCAGCATCCACACCTCGGTGGGGGCCACGGCGATCCGCAGGTTCCTGCGGCCTCGCGCCTGGCAATCGGCTCCCGAAGCGGTACTCCCGCCCGAGTTGCGCGAGGGCGGCACCGGGATCCCGCGCAGGGTCGACGGGGTACTGACGCTCCCCGGGGAAGACTGATTCCCGCCGTCTGGCAAAATAGGCGATTGCGTGTCCCGGTCGGACCCTCTCACCGCACCGGAACATCCATATACCTGCGGGCATTCGCATCCGGTTCCCCACTCGGATCGCGTCCCGAGCCGAGAACCGAGAACGACAGGAGTACCCACACCCGTGGCCGTCAAGATCAAGCTGCAGCGCCTCGGCAAGATCCGCGCGCCCTACTACCGCATCATCGTCGCGGACGCGCGTACCCGCCGCGATGGCAGGGCCATCGAGACCATCGGCAAGTACCACCCCAAGGAAGAGCCGAGCTTCATCGAGGTCGACTCCGAGCGGGCCCAGCACTGGCTGAAGGTCGGCGCGCAGCCGACGGAGCCCGTGCAGCGCATCCTCGAAGTGACCGGCGACTGGCAGAAGTTCAAGGGCCTTCCCGGCGCCGAGGGCACCCTCAAGGCCGCCGAGCCCAAGCCCTCCAAGCAGGACCTTTTCAACGCGGCACTGGCCGCCGCGGGCGAGGAGCCCACGAGCGACGCCACCACGCCGAAGAAGAAGGCTCCCAAGAAGGCCGAGGCCGACAAGGCTGAGAAGGCTGAGAAGGCCGAAGCCGAGACCGAGAAGAAGGCCGACGAGGCGTGAGCTTCCTCGCCGACTCGCTCGAACACCTCGTGCGCGGCATCGTCGACAACCCTGACGACGTCAGGGTCGAGCTGATCACCACCCGCCGCGGACGCACCCTTGAGGTGCACGTCCACCCCGACGACCTCGGCAAGGTCATCGGGCGCGGCGGGCGCACGGCAACCGCCCTGCGTACCGTGATGGGCTCCATCGGCGGCAGGGGCGTTCGCGTCGACGTCATCGACACCGACCGCTGAGGGCGCTCGCGTGCAGGTCGCCGTTGGCCGGATCGCGAAACCTCACGGCATTCGCGGTGAGCTTGCCGTCGATGTCCGTACCGACTCGCCGGACGAGCGGTTCGTCGTGGGAACGGTGCTGACGGGGCAAGCGCGCAACGGCGACACGACACGGCTCACCGTGGCAGCCGCCCGCTGGCACAGCGGGCGGCTGCTCATGCGGTTCGCCGAGGTGCCCGATCGCACCGCCGCCGAGGAATTGCGGGGCGTGATCCTGCTCGGCGACACCGGCGATCTCCCTCCGATCGAGGACCCCGACGAGTTCTACGACCATGAGCTGGAGGGGCTGCGGGCCGAACTGGCCGACGGCACCCTCGTCGGAACCGTGCGGGAGATCGTCCATTCGCCCGGCGGCGAACTCCTCGCGATCGACCGCGATGGCGGGGAAGCGCTCGTCCCGTTCGTCAAGGCCATCGTCGTCGAGGTCGACATCACGGGAGGCAAGGTCGTCATCGACCCTCCCGAAGGTCTGCTGGACTGACCATGCGTATCGACGTCGTCACCATCTTTCCCGAATATCTTCAGCCGCTGCGTGCCGCGCTGCTCGGAAGGGCCATCGAGCGGGGTCTCATCGACATCGGCGTCCACGACCTGCGTGACTGGACCCACGACGTGCATCGCGCCGTCGACGACGCCCCCTACGGCGGCGGTCCGGGGATGGTCATGAAGCCGCAGGTGTGGGGCCCGGCGCTCGACGACGTCTGCGGTGAGGACACCCGGCTCGTCGTACCGACCCCCGCTGGCAAACCGTTCACCCAGCAGCTCGCGCACGCCTACGCGGCGGAGAAGCACCTTGTGTTCGCCTGCGGCCGGTACGAGGGCATCGACCAGCGGGTCGTCGACGACGCGGCGGAGCGCATGCCGGTCGACGAGATCTCCATCGGCGACTACGTGCTGGTCGGTGGCGAGGCGGCCGTGCTGGTGATGGTCGAGGCCGTCGTCAGGCTGCTGCCGGGGGTGCTGGGCAACCCGGTGTCGGCCGAGCAGGACTCGTTCTCCGACGGCCTGCTCGAAGGTCCCTCCTACACCAGGCCCGAGGTGTGGCGGGAGAAGCCGGTTCCCGAGGTGCTGAGATCGGGCAACCACGCGCTGATCGAAAGGTGGCGCCGCGATCAGGCGCTGGCAAGAACCTTCGATCGCAGGCCGGACCTGCTGGAAAGGCTGCCGCGAGAAGGGCTGGACAAGCACGATCGCGCCGTGCTCGACCGGCTTCGCGGGGAGCCCGGTGCATAGCCACCGACAACGTCTGTAATACTTGACCGGATGGCGTGACGTGATCGCATGCCGCCTAAACTCCCGGGCCGCTTGTCAGGAAGACGCGCGCCCGCATGAATGCCGAAGCCGCATCAAGACGAGGACGGATCACCGATGAACACCCTGGACGCATTGGACGCGCAGTCGCTGCGTTCCGACATCCCGCACTTCCGCCCCGGCGACACGCTGAAGGTGCACGTCCGAGTTATCGAGGGCAACCGCGAGCGTAACCAGGTCTTCCAGGGCGTCGTCATCCGCAGGCAGAACGGCGGCATTCGCGAGACCTTCACGGTCCGCAAGGTCTCTTTCGGGGTAGGTGTGGAGCGGACGTTCCCCGTCCACTCGCCCAACATCGCCAAGATCGAGGTCGAGAAGCGCGGTGACGTTCGCAGGGCGAAGCTCTACTACCTGCGCGAACTGCGTGGCAAGGCCGCCAAGATCAAGGAACGCCGCGAAGCCCCCTCTGCCTCCTGAGTAATCAGGCGGCTACCGTAGCCTGACCATCGTGGTCGAGCCTGTGCCTTCAAACGCTGCGGAAGACGAACCGGACCGTCCGGAAGACGACGACCGTCGAGGTCGTCACGAAGCCGAATCCGAGTCCGGTGCCGAGGAAACCCAGCCTCGTTCCAAGCGGAAGCAGAAGAAGCCGCGCTCGTTCTGGAAAGAGCTGCCGATCCTGATCGTGATCGCGCTGGTGCTCGCGTTCGTGATCCAGCAGTTCCTCGCCAGGGTCTACATGATCCCGTCGGGCTCGATGGAGGAAACGCTGCACGGCTGCGCCGGTTGCACTCCGGATCGCATTCTCGTCGACAAGATCACCTACGACTTCAGCGATCCGGAGCCCGGCGACGTCGTCGTCTTCCGCGGACCGCAGGCGTGGATCGAGAACGACGCGCCCGTCCAGGAGTCCGGCAACGCGGTGGTGCGGTTCTTCCAGAGCATCGGCTCGGTGTTCGGCCTCGCGCCGCCCGACGAACGGGACTTCGTCAAGCGGATCATCGCCACCGGCGGCCAGACCGTCGAGTGCTGCGACGACCAGAACAGAGTGCTCGTCGACGGCAGGCCCCTCGACGAGCCCTACATCCACTGGGAAGGCCAGCCCGTCCAGCGCGACTTCCCCGCGGTGAAGATCCCCGAAGGCTCGGTATGGGTCATGGGCGACAACCGCAACAACTCGGCCGACTCCCGCGTCCAGGGCGGCGGGGGACTGCGCGGTGTCGTTCCCGTCGACAACATCATCGGCAAGGCCCGCCTCATCGTTCTGCCCCCCTCCCGCTGGGGAGTGGTGAGCGACCACAATCCGCAGGAGGCCGCCAACGCTTCGGCGCAAGGCCTCAGCGCACCGGAATGGCAACAAGGGGTGCCGCTGGGGGCCGGTTTGCTGGCAGCATGGCCGACCTTGGCACTCGGTCGCCGTATCGGCACGGCGGTCAGTGGGAAGGTCGGCAGACGAGGACGGTAATGGGAGTGAGCGCTCGACCCGCAGCGGTGCTGCGCCCGCCCCGTGCCGTCGTTCGCGGCGAGACGTCGTGGGCGTTGCAGGCCGCTCTCGACCGGCGAGGGCTCGGTCCCGTCGCGGGAGTGGACGAGGCGGGCCGCGGAGCCTGTGCGGGTCCGCTCGTCGTCGCGGCATGCATCCTGCGGCCCGGAGATGGGGCGAGGCTGGCCGAGCTCACCGATTCGAAACTGCTCACGGCCGCCGCAAGGGAACGCGTGTACGCGCAGGTCGTGCGCAGGGCCGTCGACTACTCGATCGTGATCATCCCTCCGGCCGAGGTCGACGCGCTCGGCATCCACGTCACCAACATCGAGGGGATGCGGCGCGCGGTGGCAGGGCTGACGACCTCGCCCGGATACGTGCTGATCGACGGCTTCCGAGTTCCGGGTCTTCCCGCTCCGAGCGTTCCCGTCATCAAGGGCGATCGGGTCGTCGCGTGTGTCGCGGCGGCGTCCGTGCTGGCCAAGGTCACGAGGGACCGGATCATGGCCGGGCTGCACGACGAACATCCGCAGTACGGATTCGACGTGCACAAGGGCTACACCACGACGGAGCACGGCGAGGCATTGACGACACACGGTCCGAGCGAGGTGCATCGCTGGTCGTACACGAACGTCGCGCTCGCGGCGCAGGCTCACGGCAGGCGGCCGCCGCACAAGGTGATGTTGACGGCCGCCGCGTTGCAGGCACGTGCGCCGGTGCGTGCCGCCGATGACGACGTGAGTCAGAATGGGGATTCCGCGGACGAGCTTGCGAGGAGGGGCGCGGACTAGATGAGCGCAGAGGATCTGGAGAAGTACGAGACCGAGATGGAGCTCTCGCTGTACCGCGAGTACCGCGACATCGTCGGGCAGTTCTCCTATGTCGTGGAGACCGAACGGCGGTTCTACCTGGCCAACGCGGTCGATGTCCAGGTGCGCGACGGGGGCGGTGAGGTGTACTTCGAGGTGCGCATGTCCGACGCGTGGGTCTGGGACATGTACCGACCTGCGCGTTTCGTCAAGAATGTCCGGGTCATCACTTTCAAGGACGTCAACGTCGAAGAACTCGACAAGCCCGAGCTTCGGCTTCCCGAGGACGGTCCGTTCGGGGGTTGATCCGCAGGCCCCGTGAGTGCGCGGGGCGTCCCTCTTCACCAGGCGAACGCCGCGGCTGAGCCCGCGGCGGCGTCGTTCTATGCCGCGCTTCTTCGCGCGCTTTGCCGGCCTGCCCGCCGCTGCGCGGGTGTTTGTCCACAAGGCCGCGGTTGTCCACAGATTTGCGAATTGGCTCTGTGAGGCGAGGCGGTGGTGAGGCAACGTCGGAGGGGAGCGACCGGCGAGGGGCCGGGCAGATCCTGGGGGAGTGAAGCGTGAGTGTCGCGATGGCGCCGCAACGCGGGAAAGCAGGGGATTCGAGAAAGGCGCTGGGCAGGCGGGGTGAGGAACTCGCGGCCGAGCACCTTCGCGAGCAGGGGCTCGTGATCCTGAGCCGCAACTGGCGGTGCAGGGAGGGCGAGCTCGACATCGTGGCGACGGACCGGAAACGGCTGATCGTGTGCGAGGTGAAGACGCGGACGGGGGAGGGGTACGGCACCCCGGCCGAGGCGGTGACCGCCGACAAGGCCGCCAGAATCAGGCGGCTCGCCACCAGGTGGCTCATCGAGTTCAAGGTCGCGTGGTGTCCCGTGCGGTTCGACATCGTCGCCGTCGAGTGCGTGGCCGAGGAGAAGCCGCGGATCCGGCATTACCGGGGTGCGTTCTGATGAAACTGGCGCGTACCTGGTCTGTCGCGCTGCTCGGCCTGGAGGGACGGCTCGTCGAGATCGAGGCCGACATCGGCGCCGGGCTGCCCGGCACCAAGCTGGTCGGCCTTCCCGATCCCGGATTGCGCGAGGCGAAGGACAGGGTCAGAGCAGCCGTTCGCAACAGTGGTCAGCGATGGCCCGACACGAGCGTCACGCTGGGTCTGTCGCCGGCCAACCTGCCGAAGGTCGGCTCGGGCTACGACTTGGGAATCGCCGTCGCCGTTCTCGCCGCATCCGGTTCGGTACCGGCCACGAAACTGCTCGGCACCGTATTGCTGGGAGAACTCGCCCTCGACGGCCGGGTACGGCCGGTGCGCGGCGTATTGCCCGCGCTGCTGGCCGCGCGGGGCGTCGGCTATCGGCGCGCCGTCGTCCCCCTTGAATCGCTTTTCGAGGGCGCGCTCGTGGACGGCATCGAGGTCGCCGGAGCGTCCCGGCTGTCGGAGGTGATCGACTGGCTGAGGGACGAGCATCAGCTCAGCCAGCCGGAGGACGTTCCGTCGCGAAGTGGGAATGCCGCGCCTTCGCCTGCCGATCTCGCCGATGTCGTCGGGCAGCCGGAGGCGCGCTGGGCGCTTGAGGTCGCCGCGGCGGGCGGGCATCACCTGCTGATGACGGGACCACCGGGGGTCGGCAAGACCATGCTGGCCGAGCGGCTCCCCGGGTTGCTGCCTCCGCTCTCCGACGAGGAAGCGCTGGAGGTGACGGCGGTGCACTCCGTCGACGGCTCCATCGAGCCCGCCGCGCCGCTCGTGCGAGTGCCGCCGTTCGTGTCGCCGCATCACTCGATCTCCATGGCGGCGCTCATCGGCGGGGGAACGGGGCTGGCGATGCCCGGTGCGATCAGCAAAGCGCACAGAGGGGTCCTGTTTCTCGACGAGGCGGCCGAATACGGGGGAGACCGGCTCGACTCGCTGCGTACCGTGCTTGAGCAGGGTGAGGTTCGCATCGCGAGGGCGCGGGGCGTCGTGCGTTATCCAGCCAGGTTCCAGCTCGTCATGGCAGCCAACCCGTGCGCGTGCGCGCCGCCGAGGGAGGTCGACTGCTGCTGCACGCCCTCGGCGCGGCGGCGCTATGCGAGCCGGTTCTCCGGTCCGTTGCTCGATCGCGTCGACCTGCGGGTCCGGATGCGGCCGATCACCGCGATCAGCACCAAGCTCGCCGGCGATGTGGAATCGACCGATCGAGTGAAAAGCAGGGTGCTGAGTGCGCGTGACCGTGCCGTCGCGCGGTGGGCGGCCCATGGCTGGTCGACCAACGCGGAGGTGCCCGGCGCCGTGCTGCGCAAGGAATTCGCGCTTCCCGCGCAGTCCACCGCGCTGCTCGACAAGGGGCTCGACAGCGGTGCCATCACGGCACGAGGTGCCGACCGCTGTCTGCGCGTGGCCTGGACACTGGCCGACCTCGAAGGCGCCGATCGGCCCTGTGGCGACCATGTTGCCGCCGCGCTGGAGTTCCGCGATCGGAGAGCGGCATGATCTCGCCGGAGCGGCTCGCTCGTGCCTACCTGTCGCGGGTCGCCGAGCCACCGGCGCCCGCTCTCGTCAATTTCATCTCGGGGCACGGGCCCGTCGAGGCGGCCGAGCTGATCCGTGAAGGCAGAGCCACCGACGCGGTACTGAGGGAGACATCGGCGCGCCGCCATGTCGACAGGGCGCGACAGGATCTGGACGAGGCGGCCGCGGCAGGCGCGCGACTGGTGACACCGGAGGACGACGAGTGGCCCGCGTGGCCGTTGCTTTCGCTGGAAGTGGCAACCGGAAGAGGTGCCGACGGTGTTGCCGCGCCCGTCGCCTTGTGGGTGCGAGGAGAGGTGCGGCTCGACGAGGCCGCGTGCGACGGGGTCGCGATTGTCGGCGCTCGCGCGGCCTCCTCTTACGGCGAGCACACGGCGGCGGAGTTCGGGCACACGCTGGCCGGTCGTGGGATGGCGGTGTTCTCCGGCGCGGCTTACGGAATCGACGGTGCCGCGCACCGGGGCGCTCTCGCGGCGGGAGGCGGGAGCACGGTCGCGGCGCTGGGGTGTGCGCTCGACGCCGGGTACCCGGCGGGGCACGCGGCACTGCTCAACCGGATCGCCGGACGCGGAGCCGTCATCACCGAGTACCCGCCCGGCACACAACCTGCCAAGCACCGGTTTCTCGTGCGCAACCGGCTCATCGCCGCGCTGACCGCGGGAACGGTGGTGGTCGAGGCAGGGGCACGCAGCGGTGCCAGGAACACCGCCACGACGGCGGGGGTGCTCGGCAAGGTCGTGATGGCTGTTCCGGGGCCGATCGGCTCCGTGACGTCGGTGGGCTGTCACCAGCTCATCAGGGAAGCGCACGCCACCCTTGTCGCTTCGGCCGACGAGGTACTGGAGACGGTCGGCAGGTTCGGAGTGACCCTGCCTGCCGGATCGGCGCGCCGCAGGCGAACGGACGGGCTCGCGCCGCAGGCGTTGCGGGTGCACGAGGCGCTGGCCGAACGCAGGGGCAGGTCACCGGACGACATCGCCACCGAGTCGGGCGTCCCGTTGCCGCGCGTGCGGGCTCTGTTGCCGGAACTGGAACTGGCGGGCCTCAGCGAGCGGTGCGAAACCGGCTGGCGTCGCACGAGGAACCCCGTCGCGAACGGCGCGGAAGGGGGACACCGGCCACAGGAATGACCCGGCTCGAACGAGGTTCGGCGACAGCGTCCGTGAGCATCGGACAGCGTCCGCCGGCGCACGTCCGCGTCCGGAGTGTCCGGCGGAAGCGGTATCCGGCATGTGCGGTGTCTGCTCAGGAGCGGTGTCTGGGGTGGAAGGAGCGGCGTCTGAAAGGGAGGTTCAACCCGAGGAACTCGCCCGGAATCCGATACGAGGGACTCCAGTTCGGCGACCCACTTGCGAAGGCCCGCCTGCCAAGTGTCTGGTCCTCCCCGGAGCCCGGAGCCCGGAGCCCGGAGCCCGGAGCCCGGAGCCCGGAGCCCGGAGCCCGGAGCCCGGAGCCCGGAGCCCGGAGCCCGGAGCCCGGAGCCGGACTCGTCAGGTCCGCCGGACCCGGTGCCGCCTGGGCAATTGATCCGGCGCCAATCGGCTGGTGCCGACCTTTGTGCCGGATCCCGCCGCCCACGATCCCGCCGTTCCGGCCACCGCGGTGCCGGACCTTGTGACGGAGTCACCGCGATGCCCGGCCTTGCGGGACCGGTCGCCGCCGCGCGTGCCGGACCTCGTCGCGGAATCTCGTGCAGCCGCCGCGAACCGCGATTCCCGGCGGATCGGCGGCACCCAAGCGACGGGTGAAACTCACGAAGTGGTTGGCGGCTCACGGAATTCGCCTCGCGACAGCCGATCCGTGAACCAATGTCCGGGGAATTCGGCTCATTCGGGAGGTTGCTCAGGAAACACCATGATCTCGGCTTGATCATCTGGCGTGGCGATACTTGACCATCGGCGCCACGTAGCGCAGCGTCGATGACATGGCGTCATGCTCTGCTCGCGGAACGACAACACGGGGGTCGGCTTCGGCGCCGGGTCGCATCGACCTGGCGCGAGTCCGGGCCGCGTTGCCGTCCGAGGTGGCGGGGTTGCTGGACAGGTACGAACGCCATCTTCGTATCGAGCGCGGGCTTTCCGCGCACACGGTGCGTGCCTATGTCGGCGACGTGACCTCGCTGCTCGGCTTCCTGCACGACACCGGGGCTGCTGCCGAGGAGGAGTCGCGCGTCCGCGATGACCTGGCGGGCGCGATCGAGGGGCTGGACGTTTCGGTACTGAGGGCCTGGCTTGCCGCCCAGCGCGCCGAGGGCAGGAGCCGGACCACTCTCGCTCGCAGGGCCGCTTCGGCCAGGACATTCACGGCCTGGGCTCAGCGGGAGGGCGCGCTCGCGGGTGACGCGGGTGCCAGGCTGGCGGCACCGAAGCCGCACCGCACCCTGCCCGACGTCCTCCGTCCCGACCAGGCGGGGGACGTGATGCGCAACTCGGGCCTCGGGGCGGCCGAAGAGGACCCCGTGGCCGTACGTGACCACGCGATGCTCGAGCTGCTTTACGCGACCGGAGTGCGGGTATCAGAACTGTGCGGGCTCGATCTCGCCGACATCGAGTTCGACCGGAGGGTCGCCCGCGTACTAGGGAAGGGAAACAAGGAACGAATGGTGCCCTTCGGGCAGCCCGCCGATCACGCGCTCCGTACCTGGATGGAACGGGCACGCCCCTCGCTGGTCACCGAGACGTCGGGCGCGGCCCTTTTTCTCGGCGCCAGAGGCAGAAGGGTCGACCCGAGAACCGTGCGGCGAGTCGTGCACGAGGCCGTCGACGCCGTTCCAGGAGCCGGGCGACTAGGCCCACATGGACTGCGCCATTCGGCTGCCACGCACCTGTTGGAAGGCGGCGCGGACCTTCGCAGCGTTCAGGAACTGCTCGGTCACGCTACGCTTGCCACGACCCAGCTCTATACCCACGTGACCGTCGAGCGGTTAAAGGCGATCCATGACCGAACCCACCCCCGTGCCCAATGACCTTGGTGGAGATTCGGCTGATGTGGCACATTCCGCAGGGCAGCGCGACGACAACGGCGAGCCTCCCGTGAACGCCCGGCTCTCGGCGAGCGCCAACGGATACTCCGATGCCGGGTCCGCGGCGCGGGGCGCGCCGTACTCGCGCGGCGTGCCGGAACAGCTCCCGGAACAGGATGCCGACAACGTGTCCGGCAGCGCGGCCGCTCGCGAGCTGGGCAGCGTTCCCGCCGCCGCCGACACCGCTGCCGCCGCTCCCGAGGGACGCGTGCCCGAACCGGGCGCCGAACCGAACGCTCAACCGGGCGCTGAATCGGACGCTGAATCGGACGCCGCGCCGCATGCCGAACCGCTGGCCGCATCCGTCGCCGGTCCGGCCGATGGTGACGGCGAGGTCGAGCGCACCGCGCCGGCCACCAACGGCGTGGCCGGCGCCTCGAAGGCCGACGGCACCCCGAAGGACGAGAGCGTTCCCAAGGACGAGAGCGCCATCCACGCACTGTGGCGTGAGTTCGCCCGCGAGCCCAGCCAGCGCATTCGCGACCGGCTCGTGCTGCACTACGCGCCGCTGGTCAAGTACGTCGCAGGCAGGGTGGGCACCGGGCTGCCCACCCACGTCGACGTCGCCGACCTGATCCAGTCCGGCATCTTCGGGCTCGTCGACGCCATCGAGAAGTTCGACCCCGAACGCGGGCTGCGATTCGAGACCTACGCCATGCAGCGCATCAGGGGCGCCATCCTCGACGACCTGCGTTCCCAGGACTGGGTGCCCAGGGTGATCCGCAGCCGCGCCCGTGAGGTCGAGCGTGCGCTCGACCGGCTGGGCGCAAAGCTGCGGCGGACGCCGACGGACGCCGAGCTCGCGGCCGAACTCGGCATCACGCTCGACGAACTTCGTGACCTGTACGGGCAGCTGCGGCTGACCAGTGTCGTCGCGCTCGAAGACCTGGTGTCGGCAGGACGCGACAGCGGCTCCCTTGTGGACTCGCTGCCGGACGAGGACGCGGTGGACCCCGCGGCGGTACTGGTCGACATGGACAACCGCAGGCAGCTCGCCGAAGCCATCGCCCAGCTGACCGAGCGTGACCGCGTCGTGGTGAGCCTCTACTACTTCGAGAGCCTCACCCTGGCCGAGATCGGCAAGGTTCTCGGAGTGACCGAGTCGAGAGTGAGCCAGCTGCACACCCGAGCGGTGCTGAGGTTGCGGGCAAAGCTGGTCGAGCAGGCCGGAGTCTGACGTGACGCCGCCGGTTCTCGGCCACTCACCGTACGAGCGTCCCGGCGCAAGGCTCCCGCAACCTCGCTCCTCCGGAAACATTTCCGGCTCAGCTTGCTCGAACCTGCCGGTGCCGACGTCATAGTGCGCCCGGCGTACCCGGTGTCAAGATTGTCCGGCATCAACTCCCTCCCATGGTTTGAGCCGCAACGGGGTACCGGTCCGCACGAGCCGCAGTGGGTCGAGGTACTCGGTGACGCGGCGGACACCCCAATGCAGGCACACGTCCGTGGCACATCCCGCGTGCCCGGCCACGACCGTGCCGATCACCTGCCCCTGGTGGACCTGGTCGCCGACGGCGACGCGCGGCGATACGGGTTCGTAGGTGGTCCGTAGTCCGCCGTCGTGCTCGATGGACACCACCCCTCTGCCCGCGAGCGGGCCCGCGTAGAGGACGAGCCCGGCACCCGCGGCGAGCACCTCCTGGTTCTCCCTCGCCGCGAGATCGACTCCCCGGTGGCCCGGCCCGTACGCGTGGCCGGGACGGTCGAAGGGCCGGCTCACCACGGGTGAGGGCGACAGTGGCCAGGAGAACCGGGGATCGGCGACGGGACGCCCGTGCTGTCCCGCGGCCGCGGGTGCGAGCACGGAGCCGGATTCGGAGGTGAACACCAGCGCCAGCGCGGTCAGCACCGCCAGCACGGTCAGCACGACGGTGGGCGGCGACGCCGGAGCGCGGCGGTCGGCAGCGGTGGTCTTCACGGAGTTCAGGGTGGCCGGGGGACTGCCGGGAGGGGAGGGGGCAAAGGGAAATCTGTGGATAGCGGGGCGGTTGTGGATAACGCGGCGCGACAGCGGTTACCGGTTAGAACGGCGTCGGGGGTTCGGCGTACACTATTCGGCGCGGTCTGTGTGAGCACAGGCTGACTTCGCGTGCATGTGCGAATCCGCCCGACCTGGTCGGAAGGCGGAACAAACGATGCCCGGCGGTCTCCGAGGTTCAGCCGACGAGTCCGGGCACCGGCACGGCACCAGGGCGATCGGTCACCCGACCGACCGCGACAACCGAACCGCATGCCGAGCCTAGGGCCCGGCGTGCTCAACACAGAAGAGGTGCGAATCCGGCCATGGCCGTCGTCACCATGAAGCAGCTCCTCGATTCCGGCGTGCACTTCGGGCATCAGACCCGTCGCTGGAATCCGAAGATGAAGCGCTACATCCTCACCGAGCGCAACGGCATCTACATCATCGACCTGCAGCAGACGCTGACGTACATCGACCGCGCGTTCGAGTTCGTCAAGGAGACGGTTGCCCACGGCGGCACGATCCTCTTCGTCGGCACCAAGAAGCAGGCGCAGGAGGCCATCGCCAACGAGGCGCTGCGCGTGGGCATGCCCTACGTCAACCAGCGCTGGCTCGGCGGGATGCTGACCAACTTCCAGACCGTTCACAAGCGTCTTCAGCGCCTCAAGGAGCTGGAGTCGCAGGAGCAGACCGGTGGTTTCCAGGGCCTGACCAAGCGCGAGATCCTGACGCTGACCCGCGAGAAGGACAAGCTGGAGAAGACCCTCGGTGGTATCCGCGACATGGCCAAGGTGCCGAGCGCGGTCTGGATCGTCGACACCAAGAAGGAGCACATCGCCGTCGGCGAGGCTCGCAAGCTCAACATCCCGGTCGTCGCGATCCTGGACACCAACTGCGACCCCGACGAGGTCGACTTCCCGATCCCCGGCAACGACGACGCCATCCGTTCGGCCGCGTTGCTCACCAAGGTCGTCGCCGCCGCTGTCGCCGCGGGTCTGATGGCGCGCTCCGGCCGCAACGGTTCGGCCCCGGAGGGGCAGGACAAGCCGGAGGCCGGTGTCGCGGCCGACGAGCCGCTGGCCGAGTGGGAGCTGGAGCAGCTCGCCGGTGCCGACGCCGCCGAGCGTTCGGCCGCCGAGCAGACCACCGCCTCCTGATTCTGACCACCTGCGCATACCGCGAAAAAGAAACGGACAACGCACGATGGCGAACTACACCGCGGCTGACGTGAAGCGTCTCCGCGATCTCACCGGCGCCGGAATGATGGACTGCAAGAAGGCGCTCGACGAGAACGACGGCGACTTCGACAAGGCCGTCGAGTACCTGCGTATCAAGGGCGCCAAGGACGTGGGCAAGCGCGCCGAGCGCGCCACGGCCGAGGGTCTTGTCGCTGGTGACGGCGGCGTTCTCGTCGAGCTGAACTCGGAAACCGACTTCGTCGCCAAGAACGACGAGTTCCAGCAGCTTGCCGACACGGTCGTCGAGGCGGCCAAGAAGCTGCGCACCAACGATGTCGAGCAGCTCAAGGGTGCCGACGCGGGCGGCAAGACCGTCGCGGAGGCGATCCAGCAGCTCTCCGCGAAGATCGGGGAGAAGCTGGAGCTGCGCAGGGTGGCCGCCTTCGACGGCCAGGTCTCGACCTACCTGCACCGCCGTGGCGCGGGTCTGCCACCCGCCGTCGGCGTGCTCATCGAGTACACCGGGGACAACGCCGAGGCCGCCAAGGCCGCGGCGCTGCAGGTGGCCGCGCTCAAGCCGAAGTACCTGACGAGGGAAGAGGTACCGGCCGAGCTCGTCGAGAACGAGCGGCGCATCGCCGAGCAGACCGCCCGCGAGGAAGGCAAGCCGGAGCAGGCGCTGCCGAAGATCATCGAGGGCAAGGTCAACGCGTTCTACAAGGACGTCGTGCTGCTCGACCAGCCGTCTGTCACGGACAACAAGAAGAGCGTCAAGGCCCAGCTCGACGAGGGAGGGGTCACCGTGACCCGCTTCGCTCGCTTCGAGGTCGGCCAGCCGTAATCGCATGACCCGGCGACTGTGCCCCGTCTCCCGCCAGTACCGGAGGCGGGGCACAGTTGTGAGAAACCGCGACAGTGACAGCACCTGAACGGGCGGAGGCGACATGAACGAGGACGACACCGACAGGCCGACCGAAAGTTACCGGAGGGTGCTGCTCAAGCTTGGCGGCGAGATGTTCGGCGGAGGGTCCGTCGGTGTCGACCCCGACGTCGTGCACTCGGTGGCCGTGCAGATCGCCGACGTGGTTCGGACCGGTACGCAGATGGCGGTGGTCATCGGCGGCGGTAACTACTTCCGCGGTGCCGAGCTGTCCCAGCGCGGTATGGACAGGGACAGGGCCGATTACATGGCCATGCTCGGCACCGTGATGAACTCGCTTGCCCTGCAGGACTTCCTTGAGAAGGAGGGAGTTCCGACCAGGGTGCAGACGGCGATCACGATGGGCCAGGTCGCCGAGACCTACATCCCGCGTCGCGCGGAGCGGCATCTCGAAAAGGGCAGGGTCGTGATCTTCGGGGCAGGCACCGGGATGCCGTACTTCTCGACCGACACCGCCGCGGCGCAGCGTGCGCTGGAGATCGGGTGCGAGGTCGTGCTGATGGCCAAGGCCGTCGACGGGGTCTACACGGCCGACCCGAAGAGTGATCCCGGTGCCAAACTCTTCGACGAGATCACTCACCGTGAGGTGCTGGAGCGTGATCTCAAGGTCGCCGACGCGACCGCGTTCAGCCTGTGCATGGACAACAACATGCCGATCATCGTTTTCAACCTTCTCACCGAGGGGAACATCGCTCGTGCGGTGAGTGGTGAGAGGATCGGAACACTGGTCAGTACCCCGACACACCTGGAGTAGTCGTGATCGACGAAGCCCTCTTCGATGCCGAGGAGAAAATGGAAAAAGCGGTGTCAGTCGCGAAGGAGGATCTGTCGTCGGTGCGAACCGGCAGGGCTACGCCCTCCATGTTCTCCCGCATCGTCGTCGAGTACTACGGAGCGCCGACCCCGCTGAACCAACTGGCCGCCGTGAACATCCCGGAGGCCAGGATGGCGATCGTCAAGCCTTACGACGCCTCGCAGCTCGGCGCGATCGAGAAGGCGATCAGGGACTCCGACCTCGGGGTCAACCCGAGTAACGACGGGTCGATCATCCGCATCGTCATCCCGCAGCTCACCGAGGAGCGGCGCAAGGAGATGGTGAAGGTCGCCAAGAGCAAGGGCGAGGACGCGCGGGTTTCGATCCGCAGCGTGCGGCGCAAGGCCAAGGAAGAGCTCGACCGGATCGGCAAGGACGGCGAAGCGGGTGAGGACGAGGTCGCCCGCGCCGAGAAGGAACTCCAGAATCTGACCGACAAGTACGTTCATCAGGTCGAGGAGCTGGTCAAGCACAAGGAAGCCGAGCTTCTTGAGGTCTGATGACGAAGGTGAGTGACGACCAGGAGGAACGCGAGGGCGCCGCCGAACCTGGGCAAGCGCGGGAGCAGGCGAAGCCCTCGCGAGCGGGCCGTGACCTGCCTGCCGCCATCGCCGTGGGGGTGGTGCTGGGAGCGGCGATCCTGGCTTCGCTGTTCACCGTCCGGTACTTGTTCATCGGCGTCGTCGCGGTCGCGATCGCGATCGGGACCGTTGAACTGGCCACCGCGTTCCGCAAGGCAGCCGGTATCCGGGTCGCGCTGGTGCCCGTGCTGGTCGGCGGGCAGGCGATGATCTGGCTGGCCTGGCCGTTCGGCCGGGAGGGCGCGGTGACCGCCTTCGTGCTGACCGTGCTGGTGTGCTTGCTGTGGCGGTTACCAGCGGGAGCCGAGGGCTACGTACGCGATGTCGGGGCATCCGTGTTCGCGGCCGCCTATTTGCCGTTGTTCGCCTCGTTCGCGGCGATGCTCGTCACGGCGGAGGACGGCGTCGGCAGGGTGCTCGCGTTCCTGATCGTCGTCGTGGCCTCGGACACCGGTGGTTACGCGGCCGGTGTACTGCGCGGCAAACATCCGATGGCGCCCTCGATCAGCCCGAAGAAGACGTGGGAGGGCTTCGCCGGTTCGCTCACGACCGGCGTGGTCGCCGGTGCGCTGAGCCTTTCGCTGATGCTGGAAGGGCAGGCCTGGCAGGGCGTGTTGTTCGGTGCGGCGATCGTGCTGACGGCCACTCTCGGCGACCTGATGGAGTCCCTGATCAAGCGCGATCTGGGGATCAAGGACATGGGCACGATCCTGCCCGGCCATGGCGGGCTCATGGACCGGCTCGATTCACTGTTGCCCTCGGCGGTGGTCTCGTGGCTGCTGTTGAGCGCTTTCATCGCCTGACCGCCCGTTCACCACGGGCGGCTCGGGCAGCCCAGTCGGCTCAGTCAGCTCTGTGGGCTCAGTCGTCGTAGGGGTCGTCGACCTCGGCCCTGCCGGCCCCGGTGTCGACCGGACGCGAATGGTCGATGATCGAAAAGATCGAGCCATCGGGGTCGGCGAGGACGGCCGTGCGGCCGAACGGCGTGTCGAAGGGCGGCGTGACCACCGCGCCGCCGAGCATGATCGCCTGACCGGCGATGCCGTCGGCGCCCCTGCCAGGATCGGCCGAGAAGTACACCATCCAATGTGGAGCCAGGGTGTCGCGGTAACTCGCGTCCATCACATACCGGTACAGCACCGGCTGGTGGTCCAGCCGCCATTCCGCGTAGTCGATGTTGTCGGTGCCGATCTGCTCGCTGGCGTAGCCGAAGAGCCGCGAGTAGAAGTAGTCGGCGCTCGTGCCGTCGTGGGTGTTGAGGTCGGCGCCGCTGAACGCGCCGGGAACCGAGCTGGCGAACGACCAGTTCCACGGCGGCTGCCAGAAGACGACGGGCGCCCCGCTGGGGTCGATGGCGTGCACGATACTTCCCCTGTCGGGGATGTCGAGCGGGCCGAGGGTGACACTCCCGCCGAGGTGCTCGGTCCATTCCGCCGCGGTTGCGGTGCTCAGTACGGCGAGGTGCACGATCCAGCCCGTCGGTTGTCCACCACTCGCCTGGTAGAGCCCGCCTGCCTGGACGCTGTCAAGCACGCCGATCGCGTAGCGCCGGGACGCCGTCGCGGGATCCCTTTTGACGTGAAAGTCCCAGCCGAACAGCGTGCCGTAGAACTTGCGGGCCGCGGTTTCGTCGTGCGCGGCCAGCTCCACCCAGCACGGGCTCCCCGGAGGGAGAACCGGGGCGTGCGCTGGCATACCGGCCGACATAGCAAAAACTCCTTGGCGAGATCGCTTGATTGCGCTGCGTGCGGTGTTGGTGATGGTACGTCGAAAACCCCTGCGGATACGCTGAAATGCGTGAAAAGGTTTGTACGCAAGGTGGAAGTCGTCCCCAGCCCCAACATCTGGTACTACCCGGACGCGTACGAACGGGAGAACAAGGCCCAGGATGTCGAAGGGAACATCTGGGCAGTACTTGCCGAAAACGTGCCCATGGCGGACAAAGACGTCGTCGATGTCGGTTGCGGGGCAGGGTTTCACCTCGGCAGGCTCGCCGCGATGGCCCGATCGGTGACCGGTGTCGAGCCACACCCTCCGCTCGTGCGAAGAGCCGGGCGCAGAATGGCGGGCAACCCGGGGGTCACCGTGAAAAGGGGGACGGCTCAGCGGTTGCCGCTCGCCGACGCGAGTGTCGACGTGGTGCATGCCCGCACGGCCTATTTCTTCGGTCCCGGTTGTGATCCGGGACTTCGCGAGGCCGAGAGGGTGCTGCGGCGGGGCGGCACGTTCGTGATCGTCGACCTCGACACCCGCCACGGTCCTTACGGCGATTGGATGCTGGCCGATCTACCCCACTACAACCCCGACGAAGTGGACGAATTCTTCGCGGGGGAGGGGTTTCACTGCCATCGGGTGGAGACTCGGTGGCGGTTCGACGACCCGGCCGTGCTGGAATCGGTACTGCGTATCGAGTTCAGCGCCAAGGTCGCGCGCCGAGCCGTCGCGGAGACGTTGCGGATGAACGCCGGCCGCGACGGCTCGGACTTGATTCTTCCCGTCGGCTACCGCGTTCTGGTGCGGAAGAAGCCGGCCGGACTCATTCATTCCTCTGTGGACGGTTCGCCGAGGATGCCGTAGAGCGATCGGCGTGCCTCGTCGATCACCTCGATGGCCCTGGCTTTCTGGGTGTCCGTGCCCACGCTTGCCACCTGTCGCATGGCGCCCATGAGCGCGAAGGCGGAGTCGCGCAGCGCGATCTCGTTGGGGTCGACGTCCCTGGTGAAGTGTTCCCACGGGGGAGTGCCGTCCAGCCGCTCCACCGCCGCGCGGCCCTCGTCGGTCAGTTCGAAGAGGCGTTTGCCGCCGTCCTCGCTGCTGCGGACGAGTCCCTCGTCGGAGAGCAGTTGCAACGTCGGGTAGACCGATCCGGGGCTGGGGCGCCAGAAGCCGCCGCTGCGCTCCGCGATCTCGCCGATGATCTCGTAGCCGTGCCTCGGCTGCTCGCCGAGCAGAGTGAGGATCGCGGCACGGACGTCGCCGCGCCGTCCTCGCCTGCCAGGGCCGCCGTGCCCACCGTGGCCGCCGTGACCATGGCCCGGTCTGCCGCCGCGCCTGCCGGGGCCCGGAGGTCCCCAGCCGGGGAAGTCGCCGAAACCGCCTCGGCCGCGAGGGCCGAAAGCGCGCCTGCCGAATTCGTGTGCGAAGGGAGGTCTCATGATGTGATCCTTTCTCTGAGATGTATCCCGACTCGTTCACGATATATCGGAAACAGTCGGATGGCAACCCGCGGGGTCATGGGACAATGGCGAGTGCTATGACTGCCCTCCCTCTTGTTTTCGACGCGCCTCGCCGTGGCCTTCCGCAGCGGCACCTCGCCGACCTCACTCCCGAGGAGCGGTCGGAAGCCGTCGTCGCCCTCGGCGAGCGGGCTTTTCGCGCCAAGCAGCTCTCGAATCACTACTTCGCGCGACTGACCGCCGACCCCGAGTCGATGACCGACATTCCGGCCGCGTCGAGGCAACGCCTCGTCGACGAGCTGATGCCGACCCTGCTCACCGAGGTGAGGGCGGTGGCCTGCGACGAGGGCACCACGCGGAAAACGCTGTGGCGCGCGCACGACGGCACGATGCTGGAAAGCGTCCTCATGCGCTATCCGGACAGGGCCACGCTGTGCATCTCCAGCCAGGCGGGTTGCGGGATGGCCTGCCCGTTCTGCGCGACCGGACAGGGCGGTCTCGACCGCAACCTTTCGACGGCCGAGATCGTCGACCAGGTGCGCTCGGCGGCCGCCGTCATGCGCGACGGCCTGCTGCCGGGACCCGACGGCCGCCCGAGCCCCGGCAGGCTGTCGAACATCGTCTTCATGGGCATGGGGGAGCCGCTGGCGAACTACAAGCGGGTGGTCAACGCGGTCAGGCGGATCACGGAGCCCGCGCCGGCCGGCCTTGGTATCTCGCAGCGTTCGGTGACGGTGTCGACGGTGGGGCTGGCTCCGGCCATCCGCAAGCTCGCCGACGAGAAGATGCAGGTGCGGCTCGCGGTGTCGTTGCACACACCCGACGACGAACTACGGGACACCTTGGTGCCGGTCAACAACCGGTGGGCGGTGGACGAGGTGCTGTCGGCGGCCCGGTACTACGCGGATACCTCCGGCAGGCGGGTGTCGATCGAGTACGCGCTGATCCGCGACGTGAACGATCAGCCGTGGCGGGCCGAGTTGCTGGCGAAGCGGTTGCGGGAGCACCTCGGTCATCTCGTGCACGTCAACGTGATCCCGCTGAACCCGACTCCCGGCAGCAAGTGGGACGCGTCGCCGAAGCCGGTGGAACGCGAGTTCGTGCGCCTGGTCAACGCCGGGGGAGTGGCCTGCACGGTGCGCGACACTCGCGGCCAGGAGATCGCCGCCGCCTGTGGCCAGCTCGCCGCCGAAGGCTGAGCGCCGCGCCGCCCCGGGCGCTGCTCAGGGGTCAGGCGACACCGAACAGCAGCGCGGCGGCGACCGCCTCGACCCAGAAGTAGAACCAGATGGGATAGAACGCGGTCGGCCTGTCGAGCAGCCGGGACACGAGCCTGCCAGCGGCCATGCCGCCGAGTGCCGCGGCCACCGTGACGAGGGCGCCGGGCCGGATGCTCCCGGCGTCAACGGCGGCCATGCCGAGCACCACCGCGATGGCGATACCGAAACCGCCGTAGACCGCGCGGATCTCCGACCGGCTCTCCGGGGAGTCGGCGACGATGCGGAACGGCTTGCTCAACGTGGAGGGCGCGGCGAGTGCGAACACACCCATGCCGAGGAAGAACGTCCCGACGACGATGATCACGACGATGTCCACCCGCTGCTCCTTCACACTCGCGACAGGACACCGAGCATGACCCGCGGTCTCACACCCGCGCTTCCGGAAACGTGCTGTGCCACGTTGTGGCTCGGGCAGGCGCACGCGATCTACGCGGGCCCCTCGCTGGGGCTGGAACCGCACTCGGGGTCGGTGTCCTGCCTCGCGATCGGCGTCGACGGCCCGTTCACGGTGCGGACAACGGAATCGGCGGGCAGGGCCGTACGAAGCGCGTTCATCCCGCCACGGCTGACGCACCAGGTCGTGGCCTCGGCAGAGCGCATGATCTTCTGCTACCTGGACGCCACGTCGGCGAGGGAGAAAGCCTGTCGTCAGCGCTTGCCGGGCACCGGCGGGCCGCCGTACTACGGTCACGCCGACACCGGCCGGCTTGCCGAGCTGGGCGCCGAACTGATCGCCTCGGGATCGCGGGAGGTCGCACAGCGCTGGCTGGACCTCGCCGCGCCTTCGGCGCCGGCCGGGCTTGACCCCCGCATCGCCGACGCAGCGCGATTCCTGCGCGAACACCCCGCCCCCGCGCCCGCGGCCGCCGAACTGGCCGCGCGGTGCGGGGTGTCGGTCTCCCGCTTCCTGCACCTGTTCCGTGCGGGCACCGGCACCAGTTTCCGCAGGTACCGGCTGTGGGCCCGGATGATGCGCACCGCCTGGTTGCTGTCGGGGGAAGGGGAGCGCGTCAGTTTGACGACCGCGGCGGTGGATGCCGGTTTCGCCAGCCCCTCGCACTTCAGTGACAGCTTCAACGCCATGTTCGGGCTACGGCCGAACATGGTGCTGGCGGGGACTCGGATCGCCTTTCTGTCCACTGCGGACGGTCCGCGCTGACCCGGACCCGGCGGGAAGATCAGGCGCCGGTCTCGCCGTCGATGCTTTCCCTGATGAGATCGGCATGCCCGCAGTGCCTCGCGTATTCGGCGATCATGTGCGAGTAGATCCAGCGCAGGGACACCTCGGCTCCGGCGAACGGGCTCAGGTGGTCGAGGGAGCGTTCGGCACAGTTGACCTTCGACACCGCGATTTCCGCTTCCCAGGTGGCTTTCGCCGCGCCGAATGTCACGTCGTCGACGAGGTCGAAACCGCCGTCCGTGCCGTCGGGATCGGCGTCCGGATCGTAGATCGGCGCGGCGCGTTCGCCCGTGAGCACCCTGCGAAACCAGTTTCGTTCGACCTCGGCCGCGTGCTGGACGAGCCCCAGCAACGTGAGTGAGGAAGGCGAGACGGCGGCGGTGCGCAATTGCCGCTCGCTCAGCCCCTCGCACTTGACGGCGAGTGTGGCTCGGTAGAAGCCGAGCCAGCTTTCCAGGGTGGTGCGTTCGTCGGCGTTCAGTGGAGGCATCGTGCGATCAGCTGTGGACACGTGCGCGATTGTGCCATCGGGGTCCGACATCGTCGCCTCGTCGCGCTCAGGCCATGACGAATGACACCGGGTGTCTACTGTGGATCTTGCGGCGCCAGCGGGGTTTGCCGCAACTGAGCCCTTGCCGTGATCCCCAGCTTCGGGAAGATCTTGTGCAGGTGGTAGCCCACCGTGCGGTGGCTGAGGTAGAGCCTGGCGCCGATTTCCTTGTTGCTGAGCCCCATTGCGGCCAGTTCGGCGACGCGCCTCTCCTGTTCGGTGAGTTCCGGGGCGGGCCAGGAGGCGGGAGTGGCCATGCCGCCACGCCGCGTGCCGCAGGCGCGGAGTTCACCGCCCGCGCGCTCGGCCCACAACCGGGCGCCGAGGCCGGTGAACAGATTCGTCGCCATCCGCAGCGGTTCCGTGGCCTCGGTGACCCTGCGTTGCCTGCGTAGCCATTCGCCGTAGCGCAGTGACAGCCGCGCGACCTCGAACGGTGTGCTGTCCGCGGACACACTCGCGAGCGCCGAGCGGTGGAGTTTGTCGGCGAGCCCCGTGTCTCCTGCGCTTCCGGGCTCCTCTTCGGCCAGCAGGGCGGCGCAGCCGTGCAGGTGTGCCCTCACCCACCACTGCCGGTCCCGCGCCCAGTGCGTGAACCGGTTCACCATGCCGCTCGCGGTTTCGACCTCGCCCGCGCGCAGGTGTGCCTCGACGGTGTCGGAAAAGGCCAGCCGTGCGATGTGCTCGTGGCACTGTGGCAGGCCGCGCGTGCCGAGCGTCGTGAGCAACGCACACGCGGTGTCGTGCTCGCCCTTGGCGAGCGCGAGCGACCCGAGCGCCCAGGTCGCGCGTGCCGAGGCCAGCCGGTTGCCTGTCTCGTGCGCCAGGCCTTTCGCGGCGGTGGCCTGCTTTCTCGTCTCGGCGGTGTCGCCCATGATGGCGGCCAGGCTTGCCAGCAGCGCGTGGAAGTCGGCGATCCTGGGCGGCTGTCCCACGTCGGTCGCGAGCCGGAGCCCTTCCCGCGCGTGCGCCCCCGCCTCGGTCAGCTTCCCGAGCCGGATCTCCACCTCGACGAGCCAGGACAGCGGCATGGGCAGCAACGCCAGCATGCCGGTGGCGTTCAGGTCGGCGTACGCGGCGACGGCGAGGTCGTGGGTTTCCCTGACGTGCTCGCCCCGCATGGCGATCACCATCGGGAACAACCAGCGGTGGGCGCCCGACCTCGCGATGGCAGGGGGAGCCTCGTCGACGAGTTGCCACGGCCGGGGACCCGCTTCGGTCCTGTCGTCGAGTGCGGCGACGAGCCACCTGCCGTAGCGCCGGTAGGCGGGGTCGTCGTGCTCGCAGGCGATCCGTTCCGCGAGCTCGGTGGCCTCATCGAGCCTGCCCGCGTACAGGGCGGCTCCGGTCGCCATGAAGCGCAGATCCGCTGCGGCGTCCGCGCCGCCTGCCTCGCCCGCGCACCTGCGCAGGTATCCGAGCGCGACGTCCTGCTCGCCGCTGAACAGCTCGAAAAGCGCCCTCACCGGGCGTTGTCCCGGAACGGCCCCGTCGCCGCCATCGGCGAGCAGTTGCCGCGCGAGCGCCGCCTCGCCCGATTTCCACGCGTAGTGGGCGGCGGAGGCCGACCGGCGTGCGCTGTCGGACGGTAGCGGGCTCAGCAGCGCCGACCGCCGCATCACCACCGCGGCCGAAGCCGTCCCTCCGCGCCGCTCGGCCGAGGAAGCACTGTTCTCCAGCTCCGAGGCGAGTGCTTCGTCGGGCTCGTTCGCCGCGAGCGCGCGGTGCCACATCGCCCGCGACGGCTCGCCGAGTGCGGCCCATTCCCCGGCGAGCGCCGCGTGGGCCTCGCGGAGGGCGGTCGCCCCGGAGAGTCCGTTCGCCGAACGCAGCAACGGGTGCGCGAACGTGATGTGCTCGCCGATGTCCAGCAGCGAGGCAAGGTGCTCCGAGGCCCAGACGTCGCGCGGCAGGCCGAGTCGCTCACCGGCGCGCGCGATGACGTCGGCGCGCCCCGTGTCGTCGGCGGCGACGACACGCAGCGCGGTCCTCTCGGCCGGAGGGAGAGCGGCCAGCCTTGCCCCGAAAAGGTGGTCGACGGCGGAGCCCGCGTCCAGCGCGGCCGCGCCGGGGGCGCGCGGCACGGACTCGGCCGGATTGTGCCGCGCCAGTTCGCCGAGCACGAGCGGGTTACCCCGGGCCGCCCGGATGAGGGTGGCCGTCGCCGTTTCCCCGTGCCGCCACCCGTACCCGGCCAGCAGCGCGGCGGCGGCCTCGGTACCGAGGCCGGACAGCACGAGATCGGGCAGGTCCTCGCCGTGACTCGCGAGGGTGGTCAGCAGGAAGCCGATGCCGTCATCGCCGCCTTCGACGCGGCGGCAGCAGAAGAACACGACGCGCTGGGAGGCCGCGTCCAGCTGATGGGCGTCGTCGATGGTGAACAGCACGGGCCTTCGCGCGGCAGCCGCGCGCAGCAGTGCCAGGGTGCCCGCGCACACGGCGAGGTCGGTCGTGCTCCCCCCGGCGAGGCCGAGCGCGATCCGCACGGCTTGCGCCCGCTCGCCTGGAATTCCGTCGAGCAGCGGGAGAAACGGTTCGAGGAGCTGGTGCAGACCGGCGAAGGCGAGGTCGGTTTCCGACGCGAATCCCCGGGCCCTGACGATGGTGACGCGCTGGTGGTCCGGCGTGTTCTCGCTCAGCAGAGCGCTTTTCCCGATGCCGGGTTCGCCCCGGAGCAGCAGCACGCGTCCGAGGCCGTTCTCCACGGCGGCACACAGCTGCCGGATGTGCCGCGACTCGTCCTGCCTGCCGACCAGCACCCGCGGAGCCTACCTTCCGCGCACTGAGAACCCGCTGAGGTCCGGCGACCGGTCATCGTGACGGATGCCCCGGTGCAACGGGCCGGGCGAAGCTGCACACCATGAACGACGACACGAAGGACGAGGCGGCCGCGGAGGCACCCGCTGAGGAGCGACCGGCGGAGCCGAAGAAGACCTACAGCCGCCGCAGGCTGATCACGACGGGGACGGTGGCGGCGGGCGCCGCCGCCGTCGCGGGAGCCGTTGGCGGCGTCGCGCTCGTGAGCGGAGGTCAGCCGACGCCGGTGATCGCCCCCTCCGGCGCCGCGAGGTTCACCGGCAAGGTCGTGCTCATCACGGGAGCGACCTCGGGCATCGGAAGGGCGGCCGCGATCCGGTTCGCGCGCGAGGGCGCCAAGGTCGGATTCTGCGGACGCCGCGAGGAACTGGGCCGCGAGGTCGAAAGGGAGATCAAGGCGGACGGCGGTGAGGCGACCTACATCCGTGCCGACGTGCGTGAGGCGGCCGATGTGCGGGCCTTCGTCGACGGGATCGCCGACAAGTACGGCGGCTTGGACGCCTGCTTCAACAACGCGGGCATCACCGTCCAAAAGCCACTGCACGAGTACACCGAGAGCGAGTGGGACGACGTGGTCGGCACGGACCTGCGAGGTGCCTTCCTTTCGCTGAAGTACGAGATCCCGCATCTCGTCGAGCGGGGAGGCGGCGTCGTGCTCGTGACGTCATCGACGGTGGGAATCTCGGCCTCCGGCAACCAGAGCGCCTACGCCGCGGCGAAAGCGGGCGTGCTCGGGATGGTGAAATCGGCCTCGCTCGACTACGCGGCCGACGGTATCCGGATCAACGCGTTGCTACCGGGCACCACGAACACCGATTTCGTCCGGGGGACGGCGGGCGCGCTCGGGCTTCCCGACGCGGTGTGGGACACCATGGCGAAGACGTGGGCGAAGTCCAACGTCCCCGGAATGCGACGGATGGCGACGGCCGACGAGGTCGCGGCGTTCGCGGTCACCCTCACCTCGGCGGACTTTCCCTTCATGACCGGCTCGCAGGTTTCCCTCGCCGGCGGGATCAACGCCTACGGCTGAGCCCTCGCGCGCTCAGCGCCGCCAGGAAAGGCGCCTGCGCCTGATGTCGAAGATGAGGCAGATGGCGAGCAGCACGGCGGTGCCGATCAGCCAGACGTCCTCCGTCTTGTTCTCGTGGTTGCCGACCAGCATGATCAGCAACGCGAACACGGTGAACCAGCCCGCGATCTGGGTGGCCTTCGGGAAGGTACCGTGCCAGCCCCATTTCGCCGAGGGCTCGTCGCGAGGGTCGACCTCGGTACCAGCGCGCTTCTCGACCGCCTTGCCAGCCACGATCACTCCTTGTCTCGGGATCAGCACCGTCTCCGGGTCAGCACCGCGAGGGAATGGCGATCCCTTGCCCCGCCACCTGCGGTCATGTGCTTTTCGCATGATCCCACATGCCTGTGGCGCGGGCGCGAGTGCCGTCCGCGACAATGGTCACCGATGAACACACCACGCACCGTGCTCGTGCTCGGCTCGACGGGCTCGATCGGCACGCAGGCGCTCGACGTCGTGACGCGAAACCCGGACCTGTTCCGGGTCGCCGGTCTCGCGGCGGGCGGCTCCGATCCGAGGTCGCTCGCCGAGCAGGCCATCGCGCACGGGGTGGACGCGGTCGCCGTGACGAAGGCGACTGTCGTGGAGGATGTGCAGCTCGCGCTGTACGCGGAGGCGCAGAAACGCGGGTACGCGCGGGGCGAGTTCCGGTTGCCGAGGATCTTCGCGGGCAGTGACGCCGCCGCCGAATTGATCTCGGCGGTACCGGTCGACGTGGTACTCAACGGCATCCCCGGCTCGCGCGGGCTGGTGCCGACGCTGCGGGCGCTGGAGACCGGCGCCTCGCTCGCGCTGGCAAACAAGGAATCGCTCGTCGCTGGAGGGCCGCTCGTGCTGGCCGCCGCGAAACCGGGACAGCTCGTGCCCGTCGACTCCGAGCACTCCGCGCTGGCGCAGGCATTGCGCGGAGGCAGTGCCGACGAGGTCGACCGGCTTGTGCTCACCGCGTCCGGCGGGCCGTTTCGCGGCCGCTCGCGGGAGGAGATGAGCGAGGTCACTCCCGCCGACGCGCTCGCGCACCCCACCTGGGCCATGGGGCCGCTCGTCACGATCAACTCCGCGACACTCGTCAACAAGGGCCTCGAACTCATCGAGGCGCACCTGCTGTTCGGCATTCCCTGTGACCGGATCGACGTCGCGGTGCACCCGCAGTCGATCGTGCATTCGATGGTGACCTTCGTCGACGGCGCCACGATCGCGCAGGCAAGCCCTCCCGACATGCGGCTTCCCATCGCGCTCGCGTTGAACTGGCCGCGCCGGGTCCCGGGTGCGACGGTGCCGTGCGACTGGGCCGAGGCGTCGTCGTGGACCTTCGAACCACTCGACGACACCGCGTTTCCCGCCGTCGAACTCGCGAGGCACACCGCGACGGCGGGTGGCTGCCTTCCCGCCGTCTTCAACGCCGCGAACGAGGAACTCGTCGGCCGTTTCCTGGCACAGAACACCCGCTTCACGTCCATCGTGGACACTGTGCAGAAGGTGGTCGAGGCCGCCGACCAGTGGCGTCGTGCACCACGCGATGTCGAGGACGTCTTCGCCGCGGAACAATGGGCGCGCGAGCGCGCCATCGCCATCAGCACTGGAGGGAAGTAGCGCGTGCTCGTCTACATCCTGGGAGTCGTGCTCTTCGCACTCGGGATCTGCGTGTCCGTCGCGCTGCACGAGGCCGGGCACATGCTCACCGCGAAGGCCTTCGGCATGAAGGTCAGGCGGTATTTCGTCGGCTTCGGGCCCACGATCTTCTCGTTCCGCCGCGGAGAGACCGAGTACGGCCTCAAGGCCATTCCGCTCGGTGGTTTCTGCGACATCGCGGGCATGACCGCGCTCGACGAGGTGAAGCCGGACGAGGCGCCGAGGGCGATGTACCGCTTCAAGACGTGGAAGCGGACCGTCGTGCTCGCGGCTGGATCGGTGACCCATTTCATTCTCGGGTTCATCGTGCTGTACCTGATGGCGATCACGATGGGGCTGCCGAACCTCACCAGCAAGCCGGTGGTCTCCGAGGTCTCCGAGTGCGTCAGGGGCGGTGCGACGGCGGCCGAGGTCAACGACCCGGTGTGTCAGCCGGGCGATCCCGCGCCGGCGAAGGCAGCCGGTCTGCTCGCCGGAGACGAGGTGGTCGCGGTCGGCGGCCAGAACATCACGTCGTGGAGCCAGCTTCTCGTCGCCGTCCAGAACTCCTCCGGTCCCACCGACATCACCGTGCTCAGGGACGGGCAGCGCACGACGCTGAACGTCGACGTGCCGCAGGTGACGCGGCCGGTCCAGGGTGGAGGGACCGAGCAGGTCGGCGCCATCGGTGTCGCCCCGGCGAGCCTGCTGCCCTACGGGCCGGTCGCAGCACTCGGCGGTACCGCGGTCTTCACCGGCGACCTGCTGTCCGAGACGTGGCAGCGGCTGCTCGAATTCCCCGAGCGGATCCCCGCCGTCGTGGAGTCGATCTTCGGCGCGGAACGTGATCCGAACACGCCGGTGAGTGTCGTCGGCGCGAGCAGGATCGGTGGCGAGGCCGTCGAGCAGGGCTTGTGGGAGGTGTTCCTGTTCCTGCTGGCCAGCCTCAACTTCTTCATCGGCATCTTCAACCTGCTGCCGCTGCTGCCGCTCGACGGCGGGCACATCGCGGTGACCTGGTACGAGCGGGTCAGGGACTGGCTGCGCAAGCTGCGGGGCAAGGTGCCGGGAGGACCGGTCGACTACTCGAAACTCAACGCGGTGACGGCGGTCATCGTCGTCATCGGCGGAGCGGTTGTACTACTCACCGTGACTGCCGATATCGTCAATCCCATTCGACTCGCGCCCTGACGGCGTAGCCGATCCAAGTCCGCGTGCCGTTCCGGTCATTGACGACGCTGTCATGTTGCTCACCGTAACGGCGCACCGTGTTCACCCCATTCCGCAGTAGCGCTGACGTATCGTTGGTGCTGACGCGTTCGCAGACCGTTTGCAGAGGATTCGATGACCGTCGATTTGGGTTTGCCGGCCACTCCGCCCCCCGTACTCTCCGAACGCCGAAAGACCCGCCAGCTGCAGGTTGGCCAGGTCGGCGTCGGGAGCGACCATCCGATCTCCGTCCAGTCGATGACCACCACAGTCACCGCCGACATCAACGCCACCCTCCAGCAGATCGCCGAACTGACGGCCGCGGGTTGCGACATCGTCAGGGTCGCCTGCCCCAGTGCCGACGACGCCGAGGCGCTGCCCGCGATCGCGCGGAAGTCGAAGATTCCCGTCATCGCCGACATCCATTTCCAGCCGAGGTACGTCTTCGCCGCCATCGAGGCGGGGTGCGCCGCGGTTCGGGTCAATCCGGGCAATATCAAGAAGTTCGACGACAAGGTCGCCGAGATCGCCAAAGCCGCGAGAGACCACGGCACCCCCATTCGCATCGGGGTCAACGCGGGCTCGCTCGACAAGCGCCTGATGGAGAAGTACGGCAAGGCCACTCCCGAGGCGCTTGCCGAATCCGCGCTGTGGGAGGCGTCGCTGTTCGCCGAACACGACTTCCACGACCTCAAGATCTCGGTCAAGCACAACGATCCCGTCGTGATGGTGCGGGCCTACGAGTTGCTCGCCGAGCAGTGTGACTATCCGCTGCACCTTGGTGTCACCGAGGCGGGACCGGCCTTCCAGGGCACCATCAAGTCCGCCGTCGCCTTCGGCGCGCTGCTGCGCCAGGGCATCGGCGACACGATCAGGGTGTCGCTGTCGGCTCCTCCCGTCGAGGAGGTCAAGGTCGGCACCCAGATCCTGCAGTCGCTGAACCTGCGGCCCCGCAAGCTGGAGATCGTGTCCTGCCCCTCGTGCGGAAGGGCGCAGGTCGACGTCTACAAGCTGGCCGACGAGGTCACCGCGGGGCTGGAGGGCATGGAGGTACCGCTGCGCGTCGCGGTCATGGGCTGTGTCGTGAACGGGCCCGGCGAGGCGAGGGAAGCGGATCTCGGTGTCGCCTCGGGCAACGGAAAGGGACAGATCTTCGTCAAGGGCGAGGTGATCAAGACGGTGCCGGAGCACCAGATCGTCGAAACCCTCATCGAGGAGGCCATGCGCATCGCCGAGGAATCCGGCGAGCAGGGCGAGCCGGTCGTCACTGTCGGCTGAACCGCTTGCCCGCCGAGGCGAAAGCGCACACGCTGGGGTGATGGCGGGCGACGAGTGGGCGATGCGCGAGCCGCACCCCGAGCTGCGCCGGTACGTCTCGCGCTACATCGGTTACACCCAGAGCGGCGACCTGCCTTCCGTGCACCGCGGCCTGCCGGGCAGGCACGTCACCGTGAGCCTCAGCCTTGCCTCACCCATCCGGGTGCTCGCCCTGCCCGACGGCACGGAAACGCGGTTGACTGTCGCCGGTCTCGTCGGCGGTATCCACGTCGGGCCCGCGTTGATCGCCCAGGAGCGGTTCCTGAGCGGAATCCAGCTCGAACTGAACCCGCTCGGCACGGCGGCCCTGCTCGGTGTCTCCTCGGCGGAACTGGCGGGCGACATCGTCGATCTCGCGGACTTCGGTTCGCCCGCGCTTGCCTCGCTGGCCGGCAGGCTCGCGGAGACGCCGACCTGGCGGGGCCGGTTCGCCGTGCTCGACGCGGTGCTCAGAGCACAGCTCGTGGAAAGGCACGGCCCGCCCGCCGAGGTCGAGTGGGCGTGGCGGCGGCTGACGGCCGCGGCGGGTGCACTCAGGGTTGCCGATCTCGCGAGCGAGGTCGGCTGGAGCCGCAGGCATTTCGGGGAACGGTTCCGGCGCGAACTGGGGCTCTCGCCGAAGCAGGCCGGTCGGGTTCTGCGCTTCGAGCGGGCGAACAGGCTGCTGCGCGGCGACAGCGCGCACGCGAGGGGAGGACTCGCCGAGCTCGCCGTGTTGTGCGGGTACTACGACCAGGCCCACCTGACCAACGAGTGGCGGGCGCTCGCCGGGTGCAGCCCCGGCGCCTGGATCGCCGAGGAGCTCCCATTTCTGCAAGCCGGCGCAGACGGCGAGCGGCCAGACTCGGTGGCATGAGCAATCCAGGAGTATGGCCGTCCCTGCTGTACAGGGACGCCGAAGCCGCGCGAAAGTTTCTCACCGAGGTCTTCGGGTTCACCGAGACCCTGACCGTGCGCGCCGAGGACGGAGTCGCGATCGCGCACGGCGAGCTGGTGTGGCCGGAGGGCGGCGGGATCATGTACGGCTCGCGTTCGGAGTGCGGGCACGACCTGCCGAAGCCGGAGTCGCCACAGTGGCTCTACGTCGTCGCCGACGATCCGGACGCCGTGTACGGCCGGGCACTCGCCGCGGGTGCCACGATCGCGGAGAAGCCGTATGACACCGACTACGGTTCCCGCAACGTCGGCCTCGCCGACACCGAGGGCAACGTGTGGACCTTCGGTACCTACCGGGGGACTACCTCACCGGCGACTGATTGACCCCGGGCATCAGCAGATGTCCCGCCTCGACCGGGATCGTGACTCCGGTGACCGCCTCGGCGAGGCCGGAATTGAGGTACAGCGCCGCGTTCGCGACCGCCCGCGGATCGAGGAACGTCGTGCCTTTCAGGGCACCGTAGTGGTATCCGGCCTTGAGGAAGTCGGCTTCGGTTCCGCCATCGTGGCCCGCGAACATGTTCCACGCGCGCTGGTGGTTGATCATCGGGGTGTCGATGGCGCCGGGGCTGATCGCGTTGCAGCGCACCCCGTGCGGCGCCAGTTCGAGCGCGATGCTCTTCATCAGGCCGATGACGCCGTGTTTGGCCGAGACGTAGGCGGCGTAGCCGGGACCGGGTTCGAGCCCGTTCACCGACGAGGTGATGACGATCGAACCCGTCCCGCGCTCGATCATGTGTGGTGCCACGGCTTTTGCCGACTTCCACACGCCGGTGAGGTTGGTGCCGATCATCTCCTCCCACGACGCCTCCGTCAGTTCCCAGAACGACCCACCGGTCCAGATGCCCGCGTTGGCGATGAGAATGTCGATCTGGCCGAACTCGGCGATGCCGCGAGCGACGGCGTCGTCGAGTGCGGCCTGATCCCTGACGTCGGCCTCGATGCCGATCGCCCGCCTGTCGAGTTCCTCGACGAGCCGCACCGTTTCCGCCAGATCACCCGGTTCCGCCATCGGATAGTCCACAGTGGAGAGCTGGCTCGCGATGTCGGCCACGATGACGTCGGCGCCCTCCCTCGCACAGGTCACCGCGTGCGCCCTCCCCTGGCCACGCGCGCCACCGGTGATCAGGGCGACCTTGCCGTCGAGCAAACCCATGCCGGTCCTTTCCTCCGCTCGCCAGGTGTCAGAGCGCCCCGCCCGCGTCGACGAGGTGGGTCGTGCCGGTGACGTAGCGGCCCTCGTCGGACACGAGGTAGAGGATCGCGTTGGTGATGTCCTCCGGCTCGAGCGCGGCCACCGGAAGCCGGTTCAGCGTTCGGGCGGCTTCCTCGAACTCGGCGCGGCCCGGGTTTTCGATGTCCGGCCGGAAAAGGTGGTAGGTCGCCTCGTTGAGGATCATGTCGGTGGCCACCGTCGTGGGGTGCACGGTGTTGACCCTGATGTCGTGCGGGGCGAGTTCCTTCGCCATGACCTTCATGAGCATGACGAGGCCCGCCTTGGCCGCCGAGTAGTGCGCGGTGTTCTCGTTGGCGTAGATCGCGGCGAGAGAACTGGTGATGACGACGGAACCGCCGCGCCCGCCGGAGACGATGTGCGGGACCGACACCTTGAGCGACTTCCACACGCCCGTCAGGTTGATGTCGATCATGTCCTGCCAGGTCTGGTCGCTCATCTCCAGTGTCCGTGCCGGTGAGGAGATGCCCGCGTTGGCGAGCACGATGTCGAGCCTGCCCAGTTCGGCGACCCCCCGCTCGACCACCTCGGCGAGTGCCGAGGTGTCGCGGACGTCGGCGTCGGCCGCGATGATCCTGCGATCGAGCGCTTCGACCCTGCGGACGGTTTCCGCGAGATCGTCGGCCGTCGCGAGTGGATAGGGGACGCTGTCGACGACGGTGGTCGTGTCGATCGCGATGATGTCGGCGCCTTCCTCGGCGAGCTTCACGGCGTGACTGCGTCCCTGCCCGCGTGCCGCGCCCGTGATGAACGCGACCTTGCCGGATACCCGTCCCATGGAGCGCCTCCGTGACGTCGACTGTGACACCGATACTTGCTGCTTGCGGAGGTTATGGCACGCGGTGACATAAGTAAAGTGCTTTCGCCGCCCCGGTTGTCCCCCTTCCGGAGGGCCTGTGGACGAACCACAGTGCGACGTGGAGAGCGGTGGAATTCACGCGTCCGACCGTGTTGTCCGGCGGTTATTTTTTCCGTAACCCGGCATCTTCTGGCAGTCTTGACGACGTGTTGCGGCTTGCAGGAGCGCGGCTGCTCGACGACAAGGACTACCCGGCGGTTCGCGCGGCGCTCGCCGCGGACCCGGTGGGCGCCTGCATGGTGTCCGCGCGCATCGAGATCGCCGGGCTGGATCCATGGCGGCTCGGCGGCGAGCTGTGGGGGACCGAGAGCAGGCCCTCGCGCGGTGGCGGCCTGCAGGGTTTGTGCTTTTCCGGCCCCAACATGATCCCGTTGCGCGGCACTCCAGCCGCGCTGCGCTCCTTCGCCGATCGCGCGCTGCGGCGGCAGCGCACGTGCTCCTCGCTGGTCGGTCCCTCCGAACAGGTGCTCGGCTTGTGGGACGAGCTGACCGCGGAGTGGGGGCCCGCGAGAGAGGTCCGGCACGATCAGCCGCTGATGGCCCTCGAAGGCAGGCCGAGGATGAAGGGCGATCCGCGCGTGCGCGCGGTGCGGGTCGAGGAACTGGAGCGCTATCTCCCCGCGGCCATCGCGATGTTCATCGAGGAGGTCGGGGTCGATCCGAGGGCGGGTGACGGCGGCGCGAGTTACCGCGCGAGGGTGGCCGAGCTGATCTCCAGTGGAAGGGCCTTCGCCAGGTTCGAGGAGGGCGAAGTCGTGTTCAAGGCCGAGATCGGCGCGCTGTCCCGCGGTGTCGGCCAGATCCAGGGCGTGTGGGTGCATCCGGACCGGCGAGGACAGGGGCTCGGCGTCGCCGGGACCGCGGCCGTGGCCGAGCGGCTAGTCGCCGGGATGGGCCGCACCGCGAGCCTTTATGTGAACAGCTACAACGCTCCCGCGCTCTCGGTGTACCGCAAGATCGGCTTCCGTCAGGTCGGCCGGTACGCCACGGTGCTGTTCTGAGCCGTTCGGGACCCGCCGGTGCGGCCGATGTCGGTGGTGCGCAATACCCTGCTTACGTGCAACGGAGACGTGGCGTGGCCCACCGGGCCCGCAGGGCTGGCAGGGTCGGCACTTTGTTCTCGGCCGTGGCGCTCGTCGCGGCCGGATGCGGCGTGTTCGGCGGCGACGGTCCCGCGGATGTCACCGAGGAGTTCCTCGGAGCGTTCGCCTCGGGGGACACCGCGGCGGCGGCCGCGCTGACCGATTCGCCCAAGGCCGCGAAAGCGGCACTCGACCAGGCGCGCTCGGCGCTGAAGCCGCGCTCGGTCAAGGGCACGGTGCACGAGGCGGAGGAGACGGGGGAGAACTCGGGGGCCGCGGAGGCGAGCGCCGGCTACTCGCTCGAATGGCGGCTCGGCAACGGAGGGCGCTGGGAGTACCCCGCGACGGCGAAGCTTCGCACCATCGACGGTGAGTGGAAGCTGCGCTGGTCGCCTTCGCTCGTCCACCCTGAACTGGGGGCGCAGCAGACGATCGCGCTGCGCACCGAACCCGCTCCGCTCGCGCCCGTGCTCGACAGGGACGGTGCTCCGCTGCTGCAGACCGACACGGTGGTGAGCGTGCTCGTCGATCCGGAGGAGGCGGGGGAGGAGCTGGATTCCGTAGCGGGGACGCTCGGCTCCGCGCTCAACCGGCTCGACGAGGGCATCACCAAACGGTCGGTGCTCGAAGGGATCAAGAAGACCGAGCAGGGCAAGCCCTACGTCGTGGCCGCCTTGCGGTCGGCCGACTACCAGCAGGTCAAGCCCGCCATCTACGAGTTGCCGGGCGTGCGGTTCACCAGCCAGGAACGCCTGCTCGCCGTCGACAAGAACCTCGGCAGTCAGATACTTCCCGCCATCAGGGGAACCGTGCAGGACAAGGCGGCGGGAACCGAGGGCTGGCGGGTCGTGACGGTGAGCGCGACCGGTGCCGAAGGCGGGGAACTGCACAGCGAGCAGCCCAAACCGGCGGAGGCGTTCACGAGCACGCTGAGCATCGCCGCCCAGACGGCGGCCGAGCGAGCGCTCGATGGGGTGGACGGCGCCGCCATGCTCGTCGCGATGGAGGCCTCCACCGGCGAATTGCTCGCCGTAGCGCAGAATCCGAAGGCCGACGAGCAGGGCGCGGTCGCGCTCACCGGCCGCTTCCCTCCCGGTTCCACCTTCAAGATCGTCACCGCGGTCGCCGCGCTCACCGCCAACGCGACCACGGCCGACTCCACAGTGGACTGCCCGGCGACGACGACCATCGGCGACCGGCGCATTCCCAACGACAACGAGTTCGCTCTGGGGAAGGTGCCGCTGCACACGGCGTTCGCGAGGTCGTGCAACACCACGTTCTCCCAGCTCGCCGCCGACCTGCCCGCCGATGCGCTCGGCAAGAGCGCGCAGGATCTCGGCATCGGTGCGGACTTCATCGTTCCCGGCATCACCACCATCACCGGGTCGGCTCCCCGCGCCGAGGATCCGGTGCAGCGGGCGGAGAACGGCATCGGACAGGGCACCGTGCTGGCGAGCCCGTTCGGGATGGCGGTCGCGGTCTCGACCGTGGCGACCGGCAAGACGCCGACGCCGAGCCTGCTGAGAGGCATGGATTCCGAGGCGACGAGGCTGGGCGAGCCGGTCAGGCCCGAGGTGCTGGAAACCGTCAGGACGATGATGCGCGAGGTGGTCACCGACGGCACCGCGCGGTCGCTCGGCGACCTGCCCGGCGTGGCGGGCAAGACCGGCACCGCCCAGTTCGGCGACGGCAAGAACGCGCACGGCTGGTTTGCCGGATACCAGGGTGACGTCGCCTTCGCCGTGCTCGTCGAGGGTGCCAACTCGTCGTCGCCCGCCGTCGATGTGACCCGCCGGTTCCTCACTGATCTGCGCTGACCTGCGATGAGCGCGCGATCGACCAGTCAGGCGATCGGTGAGGCTCGCGGGTCGTAGGCTGGTGGTATGCCCGTTCGTGCCCCATTGAAGTCAGGTGTCCAGACACCGCGCCGTGCCGTTCCCGCCTCCATCGCGCGTCCCGAGTACGTCGACAAGCCAGCGCCGAAGCGGGACACCGGCAACGGCGTGCGGACCCCCGAGGTCATCGAGGCGATGCGGATCGCGAGCAAGATCGCGGCGCAGGCGCTGGAAGAGGGTGGCAAGGCGGTCAAGCCGGGTAACACCACCGACGACATCGACAGGGTCGTACACGAGTTTCTGATCGACAACCGCGCCTATCCCTCGACGCTGGGCTACCGCAACTTCCCCAAGTCGTGCTGCACCTCACTCAACGAGGTCATCTGCCACGGCATCCCCGACTCGACCGTGATCGAGGACGGCGACATCTGCAATATCGACGTCACCGCCTACATCGGCGGAGTGCACGGCGACACCAACGCCACCTTCCTCGCCGGTGACGTCTCGGAGGAAGCGAGGCTGCTCGTCGACCGCACGCGGGAGGCCACGGCGCGGGCGATCAAGGCGGTACGTCCCGGCAGGCAGCTCAACGTCATCGGCAGGGTCATCGAGTCCTACGCCAAGCGGTTCGGATACGGCGTCGTGAGGGACTTCACCGGTCACGGCGTCGGCCCCGCCTTCCACACGGCGCCGACGGTGCTGCACTACGAGGAGCCCTCCGTCGACACCGTGATCGAGCAGGGCATGACGTTCACGATCGAGCCGATGATCACGCTGGGGACCATCGACTACGACGTGTGGGACGACGACTGGACCGTCACCACCAAGGACAAGAAGTGGACGGCCCAGTTCGAGCACACCATCGTGGTGACCGAGAGCGGCGCGGAGATTCTCACGCTGCCCTGACCGGGGTCAGTCGCAGTCGTCACTGCTGCGCGCCAGCAGTTCGTCGAGGAATCCGCATGCCTCGGCCGCCGCGCGGTCGGCGTCGCCGTCGATGATCGCCGCGAGCAGGTCGCCGTGGCCGATCGATTCGGTCTCCGACGGTTCCGTCCGCGTGGTGGCGGCGACGCTCGCGGTCACCACCTCGGTCAGTCCCCGGTACAACTCGGCCAGCAGGGTGTTGTGGCTCGCCTCGACGACGGCGAGGTGGAAGTCCGCGTCGACGCGCACGTAGGTCTCGTAGTCCTTCGCCCGCCACGCCTCGTCGCGCCGGTCGAGCAGCCGGGTGAGTTCTCGCACGTCGGCATCGGTCCGCCTGGTCGCGGCGAGCCGGGCGCCCTCGGCTTCGAGCGGCTTGCGCACCTGGAGCACTTCCCTCAGTTCCGTGCCGCACATCTTGCGGATCGCGCCGGACACCTCGCTGGTGGCTCTGACGTAGGTGCCGTCGCCCTGCCTGACCTCCAGCAGCCCGCTGTGTGCCAGCGCGCGTACCGCCTCGCGGACGGTGTTGCGGCCGACCTCCAGTTCGGCGACGAGTTCGGGTTCGGTGGGGATGCGCTCGCCGACGGGCCATTCCCCGGCTCTGATGGCTTCCGTGAGCTGGGCGATGACCTGGTCGACCAGGCCGGATCGACGGGTGCTCGCCAAAGGCATGCTCTACGTCCTCTCAACCGATCATCCTACC
The DNA here is from genome assembly GCA_040635515.1 of Saccharomonospora sp. NPDC006951. Taxonomy (GTDB): domain Bacteria; phylum Actinomycetota; class Actinomycetes; order Mycobacteriales; family Pseudonocardiaceae; genus Prauserella_A. Next base: position 527,583 of record JBEYHY010000003.1, read on the forward strand.
TTTTTGTTAGGGTAGCCGACGTGACTGCTAATCGTGGGACGTCCGTCGGCGACGTGGGCGCAACGCTCGATCAGGTCGCGGACGCCGATAATGATGCCGTCACTCGCTTCCGGGGGAAGGCCTTGTTCGGCGGAGGAGCGCTGCTCGCCGTCGCCGTCGTACTCGCCGCCCTCAACCTCAGGCCCTCGATCACCTCGGTCGGGGCCGTTCTGGACGAAATGCGGCTGACGCTGGGGGCTCCCGCGGCGTGGGCGAGCGCGCTGACCACCCTTCCCGGCCTCTGTTTCGCCGTCGCTGGTCTCGCCGCTCCCGCGCTGGCACGGCGCATCGGTCTCAACGCCGCCATCGGCACGGCGCTGGCCGTGCTCACCGCCGGCCTCGTGCTGCGCGTCGTCAACGGCCCGCTCGTCGTCCTCGGCGGCACGCTCGTGGCCAGCGCGGGAATCGCATTGGCCAACGTCCTCATCCCGGTTGTGGTCAAGGAGTCCTTCGCGGCGCGGATCGGGCTCATGACCGGGATCTACACCGCCGCGCTGCAGACCGGCGGCGCGCTCGGCTCCTCGGTCACCCCGCCGGTCGGCGACGCGCTCGGCGGCTGGCGCTTCGGGCTCGGCGGCTGGGCGCTGCTGGCCGCCGTCGCGCTCGTGGTGTGGCTCGTCGCGACGAGGACGATCTCGGGGCGGCCCAAGCTGTCGTCCGGCTCGGCGACGCGCGGCAGGTCGTTGCTACGCAGCCCGCTGGCCTGGATCGTGACCCTGTTCTTCGGCACCCAGGCGTGCTTCGCCTACATCATGATGGGCTGGCTGCCGCAGGTACTGATGGACGCGGGCGTGACGAGGACCTCCGCCGGATTCATGATGGGCCTCGTTTCGCTCGTCGGGCTTCCGGTGAGCCTGCTGGTTCCGCCGCTCGCCGCCCGCAGGGGAGGGCAGAGCTGGTGGATCGTGAGCCTCGGCGCGTTCGGTGTCATCGGCATCGTCGGGCTGATGCTGTCGCCTTCGTCGGCGCCCCTGTTGTGGTCGGTGCTCGCCGGTGTCGGTATGAGCGTCTTCTCGCTCGCGATCACCACGATCGCGCTGCGGGCCCGCACGAGCGAGGACACGGCGACGTTGTCCGGCATGGCACAGGGCCTCGGCTACCTGCTCGCCGCCGCGGGCCCGTTCGCCTTCGGCGTGCTGCGTGACGCCACGGGAGGCTGGACCGCGTCGTTCGTGCTCCTGCTCGTCGTCGTCATCGGCCAGATGGTGTTCGGCTGGCTGGCGGGACGTCCCCGCTACGTCTGATCCGCCTGCCCGGTCAGCGGCAGGTTCAGCAGCGCGTTCTCGATGAGTTCCGGCATCGCGGGGTGGATCCAGTACTGGCCCCGGGCCATCGAGCGCGCGTCGAGCCCGAAGCTCATCGCCTGGATCACCGGCTGGATCACCGTCGAAGCCTGCGGGCCGATGATGTGCGCGCCGAGCAGCAACCCGGTATCGGGGTCGGCGAGCAGTTTCGCGAAGCCCGTCGTGTCCTCCATCGCCCAGCCGTAGGCGATCCCGGCGTAGTCCTGGGTTGCCGTGACGTAGCGGACGCCGCGCGCGACCGCCTCGCGCTCGGTGAGTCCCACCGAGGCGATCTGCGGTGACGAGAACACCGCGTGCGGAACGAACTCGTGATTGGCCTTGACCGGGGAGTCCGGATGCAACAGGTTGTGCTGGACCACCCTCGCGTCGTGATTGGCCACGTGCTTGAGCTCCTGCCACGAAGACAGGTCGCCGAGAGCGTAGATGCCCTCCACCGCGGTGCGCTGGTACTCGTCGACCTCGACATGCCCCGTCGCCGACGTAGTCACACCCGTCTTCGCGACGTCGAGCAGATCCGAGTTGGGCGTGCGGCCCGTCGCCACCAGCAGCAGGCCGGCCTCGATCGTCTCGGCTCCCGCCGGTCCTTCCAGGTCGAGTGCCACCCCGTCGCCGGTGGACCGGGCCTTGACGGTCGTGCGGTCGAGCCGCACGTCGAACCGGTCACTCGCCAGTTCGGTGAACCTGCGGCTGACGTCGTCGTCCTCGCTGCGCAGCAGCGCGCCCGAGCGCGCGACGATCGTCACGTCGACACCGAGCGAGCCGAAGACGTGTGCGAACTCGGCGCCGACGAAACCGCTGCCCAAGATGATCATCCGCTCGGGGAGCCGGTCGATGCGCATCACCGTGTCCGACGTGTAGTACGGCACCTCGGCGAGTCCTTCGACGTCGGGAACGACCGCCCTGCCGCCCGCGGCGAGCACGAACTGCTCGGCGGTCACGACCTCACGGCTGTCGTCGGCGCCGGTCACCGTCAGTTCCTTGAAGCCGGTGAACCGGGCCGTGCCCTCGTAGACAGTGACGTTGGCGTTGTCGGGGTGCCCTCGGCGGTAGTCCCGCCCTCCCGAGGCGATGGGATCGATCCTGCCGAAGACGCGATCCCTGATGTCCCTCCATCGCACACCGGTGAGTTCCTCGTCGACCCCGAGCCGCGAGCTGGCCGACGGCGTCGCCGCCACGTCGGCCGTGTGCACGAACATCTTGGTGGGGATGCAGCCGACGTTGAGGCAGGTGCCGCCGAACACACCTTTCTCGACGATCGCGACCTTCTTGTCCGCGAAGCGCTGGTCGAGGATCGAGTTGCCCGATCCTGTCCCGATGATCACCAAGTCGTAGTGCGGCACGGCGTTACCCTTCAGACGGTGGTCGGCGCTATCCGTCTACACCAACCCTGTTGCCGATGGAGTTGTTCCCGGGAGGTATGTCGTTGGCGAAGCAACGCGTCCCCGTCGTACTGGTCGCGGGCTTTCTCGGTTCCGGAAAGACGACCCTGCTCAACCACCTTCTCAACAACACTAGAGGCACCAGGATCGGGGTGGTCGTCAACGACTTCGGCAGCGTCAACGTCGACGCCATGAGCGTCGCGGGCATGGTCGATTCCATGATGTCGCTGGAGAACGGGTGCCTGTGCTGTTCCGTCGACGCGAGTGGCCTCGACGCCGTGTTCGACAAGCTCACCAGGCCGGGCACCGATCTCGACCTTATCGTCGTCGAGGCGAGCGGCCTCGCCGAACCCCGCGGGCTCGTGCGGCTCGTACTCGCCAGCTCCAATCCCCGCATCGAATACGGCGGCCTGATCGAGGTCGTCGACGCGGTCGAGTTCGAGGCGACAGCGCGGGAACACCCCGAGTTCGCGACCCAGTTGCCGCTCGCCGATCTGGTACTGCTCAACAAGGTGGACCGGTTGCGCGACGACGCGCGGGTGCTCGACCTGGTGCGCGGGCACGCGGGTGCGACTCCCGTGCTGCCCACCGTGAACGCCGCGATCGATCCTGAGCTGCTCTTCGACACCGGCGGGGTGCGAAAGGACGAGGGTAGGACGCCGCGTCAGCTGTCGTTCGACGATCTGCGCGAGGACGACTGTGCTGACCATGCCCACGCTGCCTACCAGAGTCTGGTGTTCTCGGTCGACGGCGCGCTGCATCCTCGCCGCTTCGCGGAATTCCTGGAGAATCGGCCGTCCGGCCTCTATCGCACGAAGGGGACCGTCTACTTCGGAGTTCCCGGTTACCGCGACCGGTACCTGCTGCACACGGTCGGCGGCTACGTGCGGTTGACGGCTCGGCGATGGGACGGATCCGCCCGGCGAGGTACCGAACTGGTGCTCATCGGTGCCGGGATCGACGCGGGCGAACTGCGCGAACGACTCGGCTCATGTGCCGAGCCGGAGCCACAGGATGTCGACCCGCAGAACATGCTTCCCGTGCTGCGTTACGTGGAATCCTGACCGAGGCGCAACCACGGCAGGCCGGAGGGAACGCCGTCCTCGACGAGCCGCAGTAAGGCTGGCACGTCCGCGTGCTGTTCGATGGCGTCGGCGATTCCGTCGAGCATGGCTTGCCTCCTCGCCGCGAATCCGGGAGCGGCGGAGGGTTTCCACGCGACGGCTGCCTGCCCGGCGACCTCGGCGAGCCACGCGCGGCGGAAGTCGTCGTGCTCGAAGATGCCGTGCCACATGGTTCCCCACACCGCGTCTCGGCGAAGGCCGTCGAGGAACGGCTCGGCCTCGCCGGGAACCGGTTCGACCACGCCGTGGTGGATCTCGTAACCGCCGACCGGGGTGCCGCGCCACCGGCCATGGGGAGTGCCGAGCTTCTTGTCCGAGGTGAACCGCACCGTGCAGGGAAGCAGATCGAGTCCGGCCACCGTGCCCGCGCCGGACTCGACGTCGTCGGTGATGGCGGAGGCCAGCATTTCGTAGCCGCCGCAGATGCCGAGCACGGGACGGCCGCTCGCCGCCCTTTCCGTGATCGCCTTCGCGATTCCCCTTTCCCGCAACCAACGCAGATCGTCCACAGTGGCGCGGGTTCCCGGAAGGACGACGACGTCCGCGGCGGCGACGACATCGGGATCGGCCGTGACGGTGACCGCGACCCCCGGTTCGGCGGCGAGCGGATCGAGATCGGTGGCGTTGGAGACCCGGGGAAACCGCACGGCGGCGACCCGCAGCGTCGCGCCCGCGCCGCCCTGGCTTCCCGACCAGCGGGCGATGGCGAGCGCGTCCTCCGAATCCAGCCACACATCGGGAAGCCATGGCAGGACACCGAGAACCGGCCTGCCGGTCACCTCCGTCAGCGTGTCGAGTCCCGGAGCGAGCAGGGCGGGGTCGCCTCGGAACTTGTTGACCAGAAAGGCGGCGACGTGTGCCTGGTCGGCCCGGTCGAGTAGCGCGACGGTGCCGGTCATCGCGGCGAGCACCCCGCCCCTGTCGATGTCGCCGACGACGAGCACCGGAAGTCCCGCCTCGCGGGCGAGTCCCATGTTGACGTAGTCGCCCTCGCGGAGGTTGATCTCGGCAGGGCTTCCCGCGCCCTCGCAGATGACGACGTCGAAGCGGGCCCTGAGTTCGGCCAGTGCCTCGTACGCCGCGGCCGCCAGTGCGCGGCGTCCCGTTGCCCATTCGCCCGCGCCGAGTTCGCCCCACGGTGCGCCCCGCAACACGACGTGGCTTCGCCGGTCGCTGCCCGGCTTGAGCAGTACGGGGTTCATGGCCGATTCCGGCGGTACTCCCGCGGCGATCGCCTGCAGCCATTGCGCGCGGCCGATTTCCGCGCCGTCGGCGCAGACCATGGAGTTGTTCGACATGTTCTGCGCCTTGAACGGCGCGACGCGGATCCCTTGTCTCGCCAGCAAACGGCACAGTCCGGCCGCGACCGTCGACTTGCCCGCGTCCGACGTCGTTCCCGCGATGAGCAGCCCGCCTCCCACGTCCTCAACGTAGTCCACCCAATCCAGCGACCCCGGCGACGGGCGGTTTCCGCCTAGGGTGAGGCTGATCTTTCTTGGCAGAGGGGATATGTATGTCGACAAAACTCCGCCGCGGATTCGTTGCGGCCGTTGCCATGCTGGCCGGTCTGGTGTTCACGCCCGGTGCGTCAGCCGATCAGCCGAGCGGCATGCAGCCCTACATCGTCGGTGGCGGGGAAGCGTCGGTCGTCGACCATCCCTATGCGGTCTTTCTTGTCGACGGCAACGGTAACCAGTTCTGTGGTGGCACGCTCATCGCCGACGACACCGTGCTCACCGCGGCGCATTGCGCGGTGACCGAGAGCGCGTCGCAGCTCGGTGTCGTCGCGGGCAGGCAGGACAAGCGCGGGAGCGACGGTGTGCAGGCAGGCGTCAGCCGGGTGTGGATCGCGCCCGACTACGAGGCACCGACGGGCGGCAACGACATCGCGGTGCTGAAGCTGAGCGAAACGGTTCCGTACTCGCCCGCGAAGCTGGCCGACGCTTCCGACGGTGAGCTCTACGCCGCGGGGACGCAGGCGACCGTGCTCGGCTGGGGAAGGCTTGAGGAGGGTGGCGAGAAGTCCGACACCCTGCGCAGCGCGCAGGTACCCGTCGTCGACGACGCCACCTGCGGTGAGGCGTACACCTCCTACGACGCGAAGACCATGCTGTGTGCCGGTTATCCCGAAGGCGGAGTCGATGCCTGCCAAGGAGACTCGGGTGGTCCGCTGATGGTCGGCGACACGGTCATCGGGGTCGTGTCCTGGGGAGACGGATGCGCGAAACCGGGCAAGCCCGGCGTGTACACGAGGGTGGCAACCTACGCGCAGGCGGTATCCCAAGCCTGACCCCGCCGCCTGCTGCCTGCCGATGCGATGCGAGGCGCGCGGTGCGGCGCGGTCGGTGCGGTGGACGTTCGCGGTGCGGTCGGTGCGGCGCCGTGCGGTCGGTGCGGTGCGAAGCGGTCGGCGTTCGCGGTGCGGGAGGCCGACGGTGCCGGGCGTGTCGCCCGCAGCCGCGCGAGTCCCCCACTCAGGTCGCCGAGTTCTGCGTTCGCGTCGCCGAGTTCTGCGTTCGCGTCGCCGAGATCCGCGCCCAAGGTACGAGATCCGCGTTCGGAGGCGGGTGGCCGCCCCGCATCGGAAGGGCACCAGACGCACCGACCGGCACCGCGGCCTCGCAGTCGGCGTCGGCGTGCGCGGGTGCGACGTAAGCGCGGCGGCGTCCCGGCTCGCCCGGCGCGATTCCACAGGGCGCGGCTTCAGTGGGGTTGAACCTGTGGCGTCACCTTGACCTGCACAATGACGAGGTGGCTGATTTCGTCTCCCGCTCGGGTCCGGAGCTGACGCCTGCCGAGCTGTATGCCCTTCTTCGGTTGCGCGTCGACGTTTTCGTGGTCGAGCAGAACTGCCCGTATCCCGAGCTGGACGGTAAGGACCTGCGGCCCACCACCCAGCACATCTGGGAATCCTCGGTTACCGGCGACGTGGCCGGGTGCCTCAGGGTTCTCGGCCCGTCCAGCGAGGCGCGGCCGGTGTGGCGCATCGGCAGGGTGTGCACCGCGGAGTCCGCGCGCGGAACCGGCCTCGGCGGCAGGCTGATGGAAGCCGCGCTGGCCTTCGTCGGCGATGTCGAGTGTGTCCTGGACGCCCAAACCTACGCGGAAGGCTTCTACGCCCGATACGGATTTGTGCGCGAAGGCGCCGAATTCGAAGAGGACGGCATCCCGCATGTGACCATGCGCCGTTCCCAGTCCCGCCGCTGAGTTCCGCATCCAGGTCGCCGAGATCCGCGCTCCGGCGGGTGACTTCTGCGCTCGCGTCGGCGAGATCCGCGTTCAGACCGGCGAGATCTGCGCTCCGGCCGACGAGATCTGCGCCCGCACCACTACCAGAAGTACCGCTGGGGGAGACAGCGCGGCCCCACCTCGGGCGCCGCCGAGCCGTCGACGTAGCCGAGCCGCCGACATCGCCGCCCGGACCGGCACGCGACCCAGGCTGAACGCTGCCCGAGCTGAACTCGACCCAGGCTGAACGCGACCCAAAGCTGAACGCTGCTCGAATCACCGCGCCGAAGTGCATTCTGTTGCCGAGTGCGGATCTCGCCGCCCCGAGTGCAGAACTCGCCGTCCTGGGCGCGGGTCTCGCCGCCCCGAGTGCAGATCTCGCCGTCCTGAGTGCGGATCTCGCCGCCCCGAGTGCAGAACTCGCCGTCCTGAGTGCGGATCTCGCCGTCCTGGGTGCAGAACTCGCCGTCCTGGGCGCGGATCTCGCCGTCCTGGGTGCAGAACTCGGCGGCGTGGACGCGGGGCTCGCGCACCGGCATCGCGCACCGGCGCGCCGGTGCGGGAGCCGGGCGCGGTGGTCAGGAGGTCGACCTCGCGCGTGGAGGCGCCAGTTCGGCGATCACCTTGACCGCCCTGTCCACATCGGACTCGCCGAGGTCCGCCCTCGCGGTCAGGCGCAGCCTCGACACCCCGTCCGGAACCGACGGCGGCCGGAAGCAGCCCACCCGGATCCCGTGCTCGGCACAGGCTTCCGCCCATCGTTTCGCATCCTCGGCACCCGGCGCCTGCACCGACACCACCGCACCGGCAGGCGTGCTCACCCGCAACCCGGCGTCGCGAAGGCCCTCGGCCAGGCCGCTCGCGGCCGTCAGCACCTTGCCCGGCAGGTCCGGTTCCGCCCGCAGCACACCGAGCGCCGCGAGCGCGGCCGCCGCGCTCCCCGGCGCCAGACCCGTGTCGAAAATGAAGCTGCGCGCGGTCTCCACCAGATGCTTGATGACGCGCCTCGGCCCCAGCACCGCACCGCCCTGCGCCCCGAACGCCTTGGAAAGGGTGACGGTGGTGACCACGTCGGGCTGCCCGGCCAGCCCCGCCTCGTGCACGGCACCACGACCGCCTTCACCGAGCACCCCGAACCCGTGCGCGTCGTCGACGAGCAACGCGGCACCGTGCTCGCGGCACACGCCGGCGAGGTCGCTAAGCGGGGCGAGATCTCCGTCGACCGAGAACACCGAATCGGTGACCACGAGTGCGCGCGTTTTGCGGCGCGTGGCCAGCGCGTGCGCGACGGCGGAGGAATCGCCGTGCGCGACGGCCGCGACATCCGCCCTGGACAGCCGGCAGCCCTCGATGAGCGAGGCGTGAATGTACTTGTCGGTGACGATGGCCGACTCGCCACCGGACAACGCGGTCACCGCGCCGAGGTTGGCCGTGAAACCCGAGGAGAACACGAGCGCGGCCTGCACGCCACAGAAGCGGGCGAGTTCGTGCTCGAGTTCGGCGTGGAGTTCGGTGGAGCCGGTGACCAGCCGCGATCCGGTGGACCCCGCGCCCCAGCGCAGGGTCGCGGCCGCCGCGGCTCCCGCGACCCTCTTGTCCCTCGCGAGCCCCAGATAGTCGTTGCCCGCGAGGTCCAGTTCGTCACTCGTGGCGGCGCGAGGCCGTAGCCGCCTGGTGAGACCGGCTTCCGCCCGTTTGGCCGCTTCGGTGTCGAGCCAGTCGAAAACCTGGTCGGGCTGCGTCGCGTGGATAGCTGGACCGGGTGCGTTCACGCCTGGCAGTCTCGCACCGACCAGGAAAGGAGTGGGGAGTCAGGGTGACGGGAAACGAGATTCTGGCGGAAATGCCCTCGGATTGGCGGCGTGCACTGGCTGTCGTCGCACATCCCGACGATCTGGAGTACGGGGGTTCCGGCGCGATCGCCCGCTGGACCGACGAGGGCCGGTCCGTGGCGTATGTGCTGGCCACGCGTGGTGAAGCCGGTATCGACGGGATGACTCCCGAAGAAGCGGGTCCGCTGCGCGAGCGCGAGCAGATCGCGAGCGCGGCCGTGGTGGGCGTGCACGACGTGGAATTCCTCGATCATGCCGATGGCGTGATCGAGTACGGTTTGCCGCTGCGCAGGGACATCGCCGCCGCGATTCGCAGGCACAAGCCGGAACTGGTCGTGATGACCAATCACCATCCGACCTGGGACGGCTCGTTCCTGAACATGGCCGATCACCGGCATGCGGGGCTCGCCACCCTCGACGCGGTTCGCGACGCGGCAAACCGGTGGGTCTTCCGGGAGTTGCTGGCCGAAGGGCTCGAACCGTGGTCGGGGGTGCGGTGGGTGGCGGTGTCCGGTTCGCCACAGCCCACGCACGCCGTCGACATCACCGCGACGATGGACCGTGCCGTGGATTCACTGCGCGAGCACCGGGCCTACCTCGCGGGCCTGGAGGGGCCGATGTCCGATCCCGACGGGTTCTTGCGCGAATTCGCCGCCGAAACGGGCAAGCGCTTCGGCAGCGAATTCGCGTGTTCCTTCGAGCTGATCCCGATGTAGATCAGTTGGCGGGGGTGGCCGAACGACGCGGCGGCCGGGTGCCCCGGCCACCCTTGAACTGCCCCTTGCCGCCGTGATCGCGGTGGTCGCGGTTGTCCCGCCTGCCGCCGAACGGGGGCCTGCCCCTGCTCGGCGCGCCACGCCTGCCGCCGCCCTGACCAGGCGACCGGGACGGCCGGTGCTGTTCGACGACGGGCACGCCGCTCGGCGTGCGGGCGCCGGTGATCCGGGCCAGCTCGGTGTCACCGGGGCGCACCTGTGAGTACTCGGGCCGGACACCCGCCTTGTCGGTCATGCGGCGCACGGTCCTGCGCTGGTCGCGGGTCAGCAGCGTCACGACCGTGCCGGACGCGCCTGCTCGTGCGGTGCGTCCGGCACGGTGCAGATAGTCCTTGTGGTCGGCGGCGGGGTCGACGTGCACGACGAGGCTCACGTCGTCGACGTGGATGCCGCGAGCGGCGACGTCGGTCGCGACGAGAACGGGCGTCTGGCCGTCCTTGAAGTCGGCGAGCACCCTGTTGCGCTGGCCCTGGGTCTTGCCGCCGTGCAGAGCCCCCGCCCTGACGCCGTTGGCCCTGAGTTTCGTGGTCAGCCTGTCAACGTGGTGCTTGGTGCGCACGAACATGATCGTGCGGCCGTCCCGCGCCCCGATTTCGGTGATGATCGCCTGCTTCTCTTCCTTGGCGACCTGGAGCAGGTAGTGGTCCATGGTGGTCACGCTCGCGGTGACCGGGGCGACCGAGTGCGTCACCGGGTTGGTCAGGTACGCCTTCACCAGGCGCTCGACGTCGCCGTCGAGGGTCGCGGAGAACAGCAGCCGCTGGCCGTCCCTCGGGGTCAGGTCGAGGATTTCCCTCACCTGGGGCAGGAAGCCCATGTCGGCCATCTGGTCGGCCTCGTCGAGCGCGACGAACTGCACCGCGCCCAGCGAGCAGGTGCCTTGCCTCACATGGTCGGACAGCCTGCCGGGAGTGGCGATGAGCAGGTCGATTCCCCTTGCCAGCATGTCGGCCTGACGGCTGAACGACATGCCACCGACGGCGGTCCTGCACCAGAGGCCGAGCGATTTGGCGAGCGGGATGAGCGCGTCGGCCACCTGCATGGCCAGTTCGCGGGTGGGAACGAGCACGAGTGCGCGGGGCTGCTTCGGCCGGGCCTTGCCGCCGTCGAGCCTGGAAAGCAGAGCGAGGCCGAAGGCCAGTGTCTTGCCTGAGCCGGTCTGCGCGCGGCCGAGTACGTCCCGGCCTGCCAGCGCGTCGGGCAGGGTCGCCGCCTGGATCGGGAACGCTTCCGTCATTCCGCCCTGTTGCAGCTCACGCAGCAGCGGCTTCGGAAGGTTCAGGTCGGCGAACGATGTTGTTGTCACGCATTGCCTCTCGGACGTGGTACGTCGCAAGGAGGCCCGGCCGTCCGCCGCGCGGACAGCTCGCGATGCTTGTGCGAATGGGCGTTCACAAGGACGAACCCGGCGCGCGGTACACACGAGGTATCGCGCGCCAAACTGATGGGTGGAGCACCACGCTAAGAGCCATCCGGCTTGGCGGTGCCCCACCACTCTACCTCAGGGCAACAGCGCGGTCCGGCGCAGGTTCGCGATGAGCGCTCCGGGGTCTCCGATGTCGGGCGGAAGACCCCGCGCCGCGAACCAGTTCGCGACGTTGTGTACGTCACGCTCCAGGAACTCGCCCCCGCGTGGATTGCCGGTCAGGTCGACGATCTGGGGCAGGTCGATGAGCACGGCCTGTCCATCGTGGACGAGCACGTTGTAGGGGGAGAGGTCGCCGTGGCAGAGCCCTTCCTCGGCGAGCCGTTCGATCGCGGAGACGAGCTGGTGCCACAGGTCACGCAGGTCGCCGCCGCGGGGGCGGAGTTCGGCCAGCCGGGGAGCCGCCGTCCCGTCGGGCGTGCCGAGGAATTCCAGCAGCAGTTCGGTTCCCGTGCGCTGCACCGGGTACGGGACGGGGACTCCGAGTGTCCACAAGCGACTGAGCGCGGCGAACTCGGCGGCGGCCCACTGCTCGGCGATCAGGTTGCGGCCGAAGCCGCTGCGCGAGCGCATCGCCCGCATCTCCCGTGACCGCCGTACCTTGCGGCCTTCGAGGTAACCGGCGTCGCGGTGGAACAGCCGGTGCTCGTCGCCGCGATAGCGTTTGGCGGCGAGCAGGCATTCCCTTGTGCCGCCGGGAAGGCCGCGGCGCAGCAGGTGAACGTCGGCCTCCTTGCCGGTCTTGAGCCTGCCGAGTTCGGTGTCGACGGCGCCGAGTTCGGTGACCACCCACCCCGGATGGGGCTGAGGGCCGTGCCCGCCCGTGTCCCAGGTCGACCAGCGGTCCGCACCGCCGGGCACCGCGGTCTCGGTGTAGGCGTCGGCGCGGAGCGCGGCCAGGCGTGCGCGCTCGTCCTCGGTGAGGCGGCCTCGCCGGTTCGGTGCCGGTTCGTCGTCGAAAACGGGTTTGCGTGGTTTCCTGCGGTCGCGGTACCGGGACCGCTTGCCACCACTGGGTTCGGAGTCGAAATCGCTGAAGTCGCTGAAGCCGCTGTCGGGCATGGGGAAAGCTCCCGGGGAATCGGGCCCCGCCGCGTGGGATCAGCGTGATACCGGGCTACGGCAGGGCGGGAAGGCAGGCGACGGAAACGCCCCTGACAGTGATGTTCACGAGGCACCTCCTCTGTCGTCGCCGGCTGCCGCCGGACCGGTTCGCTTTCCGGACACTGTTGCGCGGTCCGGGGTTGTCGCGCAACTCATTTACCTGTCCGGGGCATCGCGCGGCCGGGACCGTGCCGATGGTGCAGGCTGGCGGGTATGCGGATCGTCGTCATCGGATCGGGAATCGCGGGAGCCGCGGCCGCCTACCAGCTCGCGCGCCGAGGTGCGGAGGTCGTCGTGGTGGACGCGGGAATCGAGGGCGCCGCGACCGCGGCGGGCGCGGGAATCGTCTGCCCGTGGACGTCGCGCAAGCTCGGTGAGCCCGAGCTGGAGTTCGCCGCCCGCGCCGCGGCGTACTACCGGATGCTCGTCGAACAGCTCACCGAGGACGGCGAGCAGGACACCTCGTTCGAGATCGTCGGGGGCATGGTGGTGTCGGCCGACGAGGCCGAACTCGCCGAGACCAGTCGCAGAGTGAGTGCGCGTGCCGTCGCATGGCCGCAGGCCGGTGTCGTGCGGCGGCTCGGCCCCGCCGAGGCGCGCACGCTGTTTCCCCCGCTCGCACCTGGGCTGGGTGGCGTGCTGGTGCCGGGGGCGGCGAGGGTGGACGGCAGGAAGCTGCGCACGTGCCTTGTGCGGGCGGCACAGCGGCACGGTGCGCGGATGGTCAGAGCACGGGCGGCGCTGAGCCTGTCGGGTGGCAGGGTCAGCGGTGTTCTCGCCGGTGCCGAGCCGGTCGAGGCCGACGCGATCGTCGTCGCGGCGGGGGCGTGGAGCGCCGAGCTGCTCGCCCCGCTCGGAATCCGGATCGGTGTCGTCGCGCAGCGTGGCCAGATCAGCCACATCGGGCTTCCCGGTACCGATACCTCGGCGTGGCCGGTCGTGCTGCCGGTGTCGAGCCACTACCTGCTCGCCTTCGCTGATTCGCGCGTCGTCGCCGGTGCGACGAGGGAGGACGGCTCCGGATTCGACCACCGGGTCACCGTCGCCGGTCAGCGAGAGGTACTGGACGAGGCGCTCAAGGTCGCGCCGGGACTCGCGGACGGCACCCTGCTGGAGACCAGGATCGGCTTCCGGCCCGCGAGTCTCGACGGCCGTCCCCTGCTCGGCGCGGTGCCGGGGCACCCGGAGGTGCTGGTGCTGAGCGGCTTCGGGCCGAGTGGCCTGACGATCGGCCCCTACGCGGCGAGCCTCACGGCGGCGCTGGCCCTCGGCGAGCGACCGGAGATCGACGTCAGCGCGTTGCGGCCGGACCGGTTCACGCCGCGGTGAGCAGTTCCAGCTCCAGTGGGCCCGTGCGCTCGACCGGGATACCGGCCTTCGCGGCGACCCGTACCAGGCCATCCACAGTGGAGGGTTCGGCTCTGCTCGCGGCCAATGCGGCGGCGAGCTTTCCCTTGTAAGCCTTGTTGTGATGGCTCACGGTCTTGCGCCGTCCCTGCCGGTCCTCGGTGACCACTCTGACGGTCACGGCGCCGGGGATCCTCGCGAGCGCGGCGTAGGTTCCCGATCGCAGGTCGACGATCAGCTCGTCCACATCGGCGAGGACCGGTTCGAGCACGGGCTTCCACAGTGCCCGCAACGTGACGAAGCCGGGCAGGTTCGTATTGCCCGAAAGCCGGTAGGCGGGGATGGGGTCGGCGGCGCCCGCGAGCCCGAACAGGGCCGATGCGACGACGAGTCGCCGCCGCGCCCTGGCCAGCGCGCCTTTCGGGAACGCGGTGATGTCGAGCGCGTCGTAGAGCACCCCGGTGTAGCGGTGCAGCGCCGGGGTCGTGGGTGCGCTCCACAACGCCGCGTTGCGGGCCACCTCGTCTGCCTGCCGCTCGGAAAGACCGAGAGCGGCGAGGCTCGCTTCCGGATCGCCCGCGAGGTCGGTCAGCGCGTCGGCGAGTTTGCGGCGCACCGGGTTCAGTTCGGGGAACGACAAGCGGTCGAGGTCGAGCGGCGGTCCTTCGCCACCGGCGGCCTTGGTCTCGGAGGGCGGAAGCAGAACGAGCACGGGCGCCAACGATACGCGGGCCCGGCAAACACCGGTTGGAGCAGTTGAGAGGCCGTTGACTACCCTTCGTCCATCGTCTATTTCCACTAGGAGCACACCGTGATCACCAGGATGTCGTCGCTGTTCCTGCGCACCCTGCGGGAAGACCCGGCCGACGCCGAGGTCCCCAGTCACAAACTGCTGGTGAGGGCTGGTTACGTCCGGCGGGTGGCTCCTGGTGGGTACTCGTGGTTGCCGCTCGGGCTGAGGGTCCTGCGCAGGATCGAGGCGATCGTGCGCGAGGAGATGGAAGCCATCGGCGCCCAGGAGATCCAGTTCCCCGCGCTGCTGCCCAAGGAGCCTTACGAGACGTCGGGTAGGTGGACCGAGTACGGCCCCAACCTGTTCCGGCTCAAGGACCGCAAGGGTGCCGACTACCTGCTGGGGCCCACCCACGAGGAACTGTTCGCGCTGACCGTCAAGGGCGAGTACAACTCCTACAAGGACTACCCGGTGACGCTGTACCAGGTGCAGACGAAGTACCGGGACGAGGCTCGGCCGAGGGCGGGCGTACTGCGTGGCCGCGAGTTCGTCATGAAGGACTCCTACTCCTTCGATCTCGACGACGCGGGGCTCGACGCCTCCTACGCGAGGCACAGGGCCGCCTACATCAGGATCTTCGAACGGCTCGGGGTGGATTACGTCGTCGTGTCGGCGACCTCGGGTGCCATGGGCGGCTCGGCTTCGGAGGAATTCCTCGCCGTCGCGGGCACCGGTGAGGACACCTACGTGCGCAGCACGGAGTCCGGGTACGCGGCCAACGTCGAGGCCGTGGTGACGCCCGCGCCGCCGGAGCAGGCCATCGAGGGCAGGCCGGAAGCGCAGGTGCATCACACGCCCGACACCCCGACGATCGAGACCCTGGTCGATTTCCTGAACGGGGCGGGGCTCGGCCGCACGTTCACCGCGGCCGACACGCTCAAGAACGTGCTCGTCAAGGTGCGCGAGCCCGGCGAGAAGGAGTGGAAGCTGCTCGGCATCGGCCTTCCCGGTGACAGGGAGGTCGACCTCAAACGCCTTGAGGCCGCTGTGGAACCCGCCGAGGTCGCGCTGCTGGACGAGGCCGACTTCGCGGCGAACAAGTTTCTCGTCAAGGGCTACATCGGACCGGGAGCGCTCGCGGCCAACGGCGTGCGCTATCTCGTCGATCCCAGGGTGGTGAAGGGCACCGCGTGGGTCACCGGCGCGGACAAGGCCGACCACCACGTCGTGGATCTGTTGTGCGGCAGGGACTTCACGCCGGACGGCACCATCGAGGCCGCCGAGGTGAAGGAGGGCGACGTCTCACCGGACGGGCACGGCACGCTCGTGTCCGCGCGCGGCATCGAGATCGGGCACATCTTCCAGCTCGGCCGCAAGTACACCGACGCGTTCGAGGTGGACGCGCTCGGGCCCGATTCGAAGCCCGTCCGGATCACCATGGGTTCCTACGGTATCGGGATCTCGCGGCTGGTCGCCGTGATCGCGGAGCAGCACCACGACGAACTCGGCCTCGTGTGGCCGCGCGCGGTGGCTCCGGCCGACGTGCACATCGTGATCGCGGGCAAGGACGAGACGATCGCCGAGGGCGCGGAGCGCCTTGCCTCGGAACTCTCGGAGCGGGGTGTGCGCGTGCTGCTCGACGATCGCAAGGCGAGCCCCGGCGTGAAGTTCGCCGATGCGGAACTGGTGGGTGTTCCCACGATTCTCGTCGTCGGAAGGGGACTCGCGAACGGCGTCGTCGAGGTCAAGGACCGGGGTAGCGGGGAAAGGGTCGAGGTCCCGGTCGGCGGTGCCGTCGACCACCTGCTCGGCTTGCTGGGCAAGTAGGGCGGGCCATGGGCTGGTTCGGCAGGAAGAAGGGCCCGGGCAACGGTTACGGCTACGAGGACAGGGCCGCGCTCAAAGGCGTGGGCGGCTACGAGCCCGCGGATCCGGCCGACGCGACCCCGCAGTACGTCACGTCGGCACCGAGGGCCACCGGCACCTCGTCACCGGACACGGGGGGACTGCCGCCCGCACCTCCGCCGCGTCCAGGGCCCCAGCCGCCGCCCTCGCGCGCGCCGCTCCCGAATGCCGGGCGACGCGGCAAAAGCGGTGCCGCCGGTGCGATCACCGCGGGTGTGGTCGCCGTCGTCGCCGTGTTCGGCGGTGTCGTCATGTCGGTGGGCGGGAAGGACTCCGCCGAAAAGGCTTCGCCCGAAAGCGAGCGATCCAGTGAGGCGCCGTATTCGCCGCCTCCCGTGATCGAGGTGCCCGCCGCCATACCAGGCTGGCAGCCCGTCGTGGGCCGCGACGGCAGCTACGCCTACGACGTCCCTCCGGAGTGGACACCCGAGCCGGGGGTGACGCACGGCTGGGAAAGCGGTCCCGGAATTTCGTTGTCCACCAGTGCTTTTCTCGATCCCGGCTACTGCGGGGGTGACGACCCGAGCAGGAGAGCGGGCAGCGGGCTGACGATCATGGAAGACGCACCTGCCCGCGCGGCGGGGGAAACGGTGCGGGTTGTCGCGATGTCCGGTTTCCGGACCGAGGCTGGGGAACTGCCCGCGGTCGCCCCCGAAGGACCGGTGCCGGTCGAGTTGTCCTTCGGCGGCCGGTCGGTGGAGGCGACGGTGGTGGTGGCCACCGTGCGGGTCGCCGAGAACACCGAACCGTGCCTCGCTTCCAGCGTGCTCATCGGCGCCGTCGCGGTGCCGACCCAGGACGGGAACTCCGTCGTACTGGTCGGCTACGCCGACGAGGCCGAATCGGGCCTGGACGCCGACAAGCTGACCAGGATGCTGACAAGCCTGCGCACCGTGCCGGAGGAGGACCGGACGACGGTGCCCGCGCCGACGGCCTGACCCGGGCCGCGCGCTTCACCGTTCGCCGCGTGCGATCCTTTCGACGGTCAGCAGTAGTTCTTCGCGTTCGCGAGGCCCGATGTGGTGACCATCGGCAACGACAGAATGAATCCGCTGGGTGTTCCGGATATCGGCAAGTGGATCGGCGTCCAGGATCACGAGGTCGGCCACGCGGCCAGCCTCGACGGTGCCTGCCCAGTGCTCGCGGCCGAGGAACCTGGCGGGTTCCAGGGTGGCGCACTGTAATGCCCGCATCGGGGTAAGGCCCGCAGCAACGAGTTGCTCCAGTTCGAAATGAAGGCTGAAGCCGGGGAACAGGCCGGGGCCGACCGAGTCCGTACCGGCGAGCAGCCGTACCCCTGCCTCGTCCATGGCGGCTACCGTCGCGCGTCGCCAGTCGTACAGAGCGCGGTGCCGGGTGGTTTCTTCCGCCGACCGGCCGCCGCCGCAATAGATGTGCTTTTCGAGGAAGTCCCAGGATTCCGGGGTGCCGGGAATCATATAGGCCATTCGCGGGTCATCGAGCCGGATCGACTCGGGCTGATCGATGACCGCGTGCACCGCGAGGGTAGGCGTGTAGGCGACGTCGGCGGCGACAAGCCGGTCGAACACCGAACTTGCCGTGGCGCGATCGTAGGAGGCGACCGCGTCCCACTCGATCCGTGTGATGTGCTTCAGCCAATCGCCGAGGTGGAACTCCGGCGCTGTCCGGATCCCGGCCATGGCGGCTTCGAGCCGGTCCACATCGGACGACGTGGCGGGCCAGACGCCACCGAACAGATGCTCGAATGATCGCTGACCCGATTCGATCTGCTCGGTGAACGGCACATTGTCGGATCGATGGCCCGCGACAGTGATGTCGCGCCGGTGTGCCTCGGCGATGATGGCACGATAGGCCTCCGGTGACAGCCGCGAGTACACCTTGATGAAATCGGCTCCCGTGTCGATCGCCTCGGCCACCGCTCGCCGAGCCTGGCCGGGTGAGTCGATGGCCACGATCGGGGCGTCGGGGACGTCGGACCACAGGGCAGGCTCACCGTCGAGGAGCGGGCTGGCGATGGTCATCCGTGGCCCGAGTATCTCGCCGGAGCGCACCTTTTCGCGGATCCGGTGCAGCACCGGCCTTCCCCACATCTCTCGGACCGCGGTCACGCCGTTGGCGACGTACAGGGCGGCGAAGTGCCTCGGGTCGTCGGTCTCCGATTCGCTGTGCACGTGCATGTCGGTGAGACCTGGGATGAGGTACTTGCCACTGACGTCGTGAACCTTGGCGCCGACGGGGGTCGGGACCTGTGCGGCGGGCCCCACGGTCTTGATCATCCGGTCGGCGATGACCACGGACTGGTCCGGCCGAGGAGGGGCGCCGGTCGCGTCGATCACGGTGGCGCCGACGTAGATGTGGATGTCGGAGGTCGTCATGCGGACAGTGTATTGCTGCACTCGTCAGCCGATAGCTCGAACAGTGCACTTGTTGATATTGCTGGGATTTGATACTTACGCGACCAAGGGATGCCAGAGAAAGTCGTTCCCATGCACTAGTACACTTCGTTCCGTGCCTGAATCAGCTGACCTGCCCTCGCGGCGAATCGCGGCCACGCTGCGGAAGCAAATCGTGACCGGAGTTCTGGGGCCGGGTGATCGGGTTCCATCCACCCGGAGGCTCGTCCGCGATTGGGGTGTGGCCATGGCGACCGCGAGCCGGGCGCTGGCGATACTCAGGGACGAGGGCTTGGTGATCACACGGACGGGCGCGGGGACGGTGGTACGTGGTGGTTACGGGTCGGCTTCCGCGCCGCTGACCCGCGGCCGCATCCTCGCCGTAGCCATTCGGATCGCCGACCACGAAGGACTTGAGGCGGTATCGATGCGTCGGCTTGCCGGTGTGTTGAAAGTGGCTCCCATGTCGCTGTATCGGCATATCGCGGGACGTGAGGAGTTGGAGATCCTGATGGTACGCGCCATCTTCAAGTCGAGTCCGCTTCCCAGTCCAATGCCCTCGGGATGGCGTCAGCGGCTCGAAGTGGTCTATCGATTGCAGTGGCGGCTGTACCGGACCCACCCCTGGCTGGCGGAGCTGACCCTGGTCACCCGGCCGCCGCTCGCGCCAGAGGCGATGCTGCACAGCGAATGGACGTTCGAGGCACTGGCTGAACTCCACCTCGAACCGAGGATCCTGGTACGTACAGCACTGGCGCTTCCGGCGCTCGTCCACGGCCTCGCGTTGGGAGCCCTTCGGGAGATCCACGCCGAGAGGGAGACTCGCCTGCGCAATGAGCAGTGGTGGGCGATGATGGAGGCCGAAGCGGATGAGTTGCTACGTGGCGATGTTTTCCCCCGGCTTGCCGCGCTCGGCGATCTCGCGGCCGACACGTCCGGCCTCGATGGACTGGACGAGGCGTTCGAACTCGCGCTCGGTCACTACCTGAACGGTCTCGCCGTCGCGGCGGGTTAGCTGCCGCGCGGATCAGATCTCGGCGTTCAGAATCGCCTTGAGCACCGCCTCGGTGTCGGAGAGATCCTCGAACACGAGGTGGGCGCCGGATTCGCGGAGCTCGCCCGCGCTGTTGCGTCCCGTCGCGACACCGACGGCGAGCGCGCCGTGGTCGAGGGCCGCCGCCACATCGTGCGGGGTGTCGCCGATGATCACGACAGATTCCGGCGTGAACGGGGCGCCGTGTTTGGTGCTCGCCTGCTCGACGGCGTGGGAGACCAGGTCGGCCCTGTGCGCCGAGATCGTGCCGTAGCCGCCGATGCCGAAGTCGATGTGCGTTCCGAGCGCGAACGCGTCGAGTTTGTGGCGGGCGACCTCCGGCAGGTTGCCGGTGACGAGTGACTGGACGACGCCGTTGCTGCCCGCGAAGGCGTCGAGCGCCGCGGCCGCTCCCGGCAACGCGTGCCCGTACTCGGTGAGCCTCGGAAACGACTTCGCGGACTGGGCGATGAGTTCGGCCCACACCTTGTTGATCAGTTCTTCCGTCGGATCGACGCCGTGCGCCGTGAGCAGTTCGACGGTGATGGCCCGTTCCGTCCTGCCGGGGAACGACGGTAATTCGGTCAGCGCGACACCCGCGACGGCGGTGAGTGCTTCGGCGTACCAGGTGCCGCCGAGCCCGCGTAGATCGACGAGTGTCAGGTCGATGTCCCACAGCAGCAGCTTCGGTGTCGTGTCCTTCGGATCGCTCACGCGCGCCACGGTACCCGCCTGGTGAGCACGGATTTATTCAACGCGCGTTGACGTGATGGCGGCCTCGGTCTAGCGTGGAACCATAATTCAACGGTTGAGGAAATCTGGAGGGCAGCAACATGACGGGTCCGACTCGGCGAAAGGCAATACCTCTCGTCGTGCTGGCAGCGCTCGTCGGGACGGTGGCCGCGGTCGTACTCGGCTTCCTCACCTTCGGCGCGCAGACGACGGCGCAGCCGAAGGAGCTCCCCGTCGCGGTGTCCGCGCCGGAGGGGACGCCGTTGCGGCAGGCGGCCGAGCGGGTCGCGGGCCAGGGCGGCGAGGCGCTGCGATGGCAGGTCACGACGCCCGAACAGGGGCGGCGGCTACTGGAGGACAAGGACGTTTACGGCGTCCTCGAACTCACGATGGGGCAGGCGGGGCCCTCGGCGAAGGTGGTGGTGTCCGGTGCGGTCAACCCGACCGGGACTCAGGTCGCCCAGCAGGCGCTGACCGGTGCCGGGCAGGCGCTGACCGCCGCGCTCGCGCGGGCGAGCCCGGGTGCCGTCGCAGCGCCGGTCCAGGTGGAGACCATTCACGAGACGTCCACGGCGGGCCGGTTCGCTCCGCTCGGCATCAGCGCGCTGGCCTGGGTCGGCGGTCTCGCGGCCTGCGCGGTTCTCGTGCTGCTCTCGGCTCGCGCCGGAGCGGTCCCCGGCCCGCTCGCGAGGCTGGGACACGTCGCGCTGACGAGCGTGCTGGTGACCGCGGTGCTCACCGGTTTCCTCGCGCTGTGGGACTCCTCGCTCGACCTCGGCTGGCCGACGATCGGCTTCCTGTGGCTCAGCTCGGCCGCGTTCGCCGCCGTGCAGGGCGGCTTGCTCAGGTTGCTCGGGATCAGGGCCATGGTCATCCTCGGCCCGCTCTACCTGCTGGCGCCGTCGGTGGCCAGCCAGGTTCCGGAGATGCTCAATCCCGTCTACCAGAACCTGTTGTGGTCGTGGACGCCGTTCCGGTTCTCGACGGAGGGGCTGCGCAGCCTGCTGGTGGGGGTGCGGGACGCGCCGGACGTGAGCGCGGGCCTGTGGGTCCTCGGCGCGATGCTCGTCGCGGGGCTGATCGTGATCGCGTGGCCGAGGCGGCGCTCAGCCGGCCAGGAAGCTGAACCGCAGTCGCCGGACGGTGTTGTCGATGTTGGTGTCGACAAGGCAGATCGACTGCCAGGTGCCGAGGGTGAGCACGCCGCCGAGCACGGGAACGCTCGCATAAGGCGGTAGGAAGGCGGGCAGCACGTGGTCACGACCGTGGCCACGGCTGCCGTGCTGGTGCCGCCAGCGGTTGTCCCTCGGCAGCAGCTGGTCGATGGCGGCGAGCAGGTCGTCGTCGCTGCCCGCGCCGGTCTCCAGTATCGCGAGACCGGCGGTGGCGTGCGGAACCCATACGTGCAGGAGCCCTTCGTCGGCTCCCGCTTCGCCGAGGAAGCGTTCCGCGTCCTTGGTGAGGTCGAGCACGACGGCGTCGCCGCCGGTGCGCACCTCGATCTCGGTCGAGTACATACGCACAACCGTAGTCGCGTGCGGGCCTGAACGCGGAAGCCATAGGCGTGATGCATACAGTATGCAATACTGTTCGGCGGCGAAGGGCGCCGATGGCAAAGGCGACCTTCGTCACGTGATCTGGATAACGTTGTCATCCAGTATGGTCTCCACCGCCGCACCGCAGGCCGAGGAGGACGCGAAGTGCCCGACCCCGAATCGCCGCTGACAGTCGGCGTGGTCAAGGAAACCAAACCGGGTGAGCGCAGAGTCGCGCTCGTGCCCACACTCGTCGGCCGCCTCACCAGGCGCGGGCTGCGGGTGGTGATCGAGTCCGGAGCGGGCGAGGGAGCGCAACTCGCCGACGAAGTGTTCGAGGAGGCGGGAGCCGAGATCGGTGACGCGTGGGCAGCCGACATCGTGCTCACCGTGTCGCCACCGTCCGTCGCCGACATCGGCAAGCTGGGCAAAGCGGCGGTGCTCGCCGGATTCCTCGCTCCGCTGACCAACACCGAGGAACTCGCCGCCATGAAAAAGGCGGGCATCAGGGCTTTCGCGGTCGAGTCGATTCCGAGGATCTCCCGCGCGCAGGCCATGGATGCCCTTTCCTCGCAGGCGGGTGTCGCCGGATACCGCGCCGTGCTGCTGGCCGCGCAGCGGCTCCCGAAGTTCTTTCCCATGCTCACCACGGCGGCCGGGACGGTTCCGCCCGCGAAGGTGCTCGTGCTCGGGGCAGGGGTCGCCGGGCTGCAGGCTCTGGCGACGGCGAAGCGGCTCGGCGCGCAGGCGACCGGCTACGACGTGCGGCCCGAGGTCGCCGAACAGGTTCGCTCCGTGGGGGCGAACTGGCTCGACCTCGGCATCGAGGCGGCAGGGGAAGGCGGCTACGCCCGCGAACTCACCGAGGCCGAACGCGAGGAGCAACAACGGCGGCTGACCGAGGCCACCACCGGATTCGACGTCGTCATCACCACCGCCCTCGTTCCGGGCCGCATCGCACCGACACTCGTCACCGCCGAGGCCGTCCGCGGCATGCGCGCGGGAAGCGTGATCGTCGACATGGCAGGCGAGACGGGAGGCAACTGCGAACTGACCGAGCCCGGCAAGGAGATCGTCGCGCACGACGTCACGATCTGCTCGCCGCTCAACCTGCCCGCCGAAATGCCGGTGCACGCGAGCGAGTTGTACGGCCGGAACCTCACCGAATTGCTGGAGCTGCTGGTGAACGCCGAAGGCGAACTCGTGCTCGATTTCTCCGATCCGATCGTGTCCGGCGCGTGTGTCGCCGGCGCCGACGAGGAGGTGCGGTGATGCTCGTCGAAAGTCTCGCGGTGCTCGTACTCGCCGGTTTCGTGGGATTCGCGGTGATCTCCAAGGTTCCCAACACCCTGCACACGCCGCTCATGTCGGGTACCAACGCCATTCACGGCATCGTGCTGCTCGGCGGGCTGATCGTGCTCGGCCTCGGCGCGGAAGGCGTACTGAACAAGATCCTGCTGGTGATCGCGATCGCGTTCGGCACCATCAACGTCGTCGGCGGTTTCCTGGTGACCGACCGGATGCTGGGCATGTTCAAGGAAAAGCCCAAGCAGGACGCGGCCAAGGAGGACGGCAAGTGACGACCTTCATCGCCGTCCTCTACATCATTTCCTTCTCACTGTTCATCTACGGCCTGATGGGGCTGACCGGGCCGCGCACGGCCGTGCGCGGCAACTGGATCGCCGCGACCGGCATGGGCATCGCCGTTGTCGCCACCTTGCTGCTGCCCGGCATGGGGAACTGGTGGTTGATCGCGCTCGGTATCGTGCTGGGTACCGTCATCGGCGTTCCCGCGGCCCGCAAGGTCAAGATGACCGCGATGCCACAGATGGTGGCGCTGTTCAACGGAGTGGGCGGCGGTGCGGTCGCGCTCATCGCCTGGGTCGAGTTCCGTACGACCGAAGGCTTTCAGGACGAACCGTTGTACGTGGCCATCGCGTCACTGTTCGCGGCGATCATCGGTTCGGTGTCGTTCTGGGGTTCCAACATCGCGTTCGGGAAGCTCCAGGAACTCATTCCCGGCAAGCCGATCACCATCGGCAAGCTCCAGCAGCCGCTGAACGTCGTGGTGCTGCTCGCCGCGGTGGCTTGCGCGATCGTGATCGCGTCGGGTGGATCGTCGCAGTGGCTGATCATCGGTGTTCTCGTTGCCGCCGCGTTGATCGGTGTCATGGTGGTACTTCCCATCGGCGGCGCCGACATGCCGGTGGTCATCTCGTTGCTCAACGCGCTCACCGGTCTTTCGGCCGCCGCGATGGGCCTCGCGCTGGACAACACGGCGCTCATCGTCGCGGGCATGATCGTCGGTGCTTCCGGTTCGATCCTGACCAACCTGATGGCCAAGGCGATGAACCGCTCGATACCGGCGATCGTCGCGGGAGGTTTCGGTGGAGGTTCGGCCGCGGCGGTGGGCAGCGGCGGCGGCGAGGACCGTCCCGTTCGCAGCACGAGCGCCGGCGACGCCGCCATCCAGATGGCCTACGCGAGCAAGGTGATGGTCGTTCCCGGCTACGGCATGGCCGTCGCACAGGCACAGCACGCGGTGAGGGAGATGGCGGACCTGCTGGAGAGCAAGGGAATCGAGGTGCTCTACGCCATCCATCCCGTCGCGGGCCGCATGCCGGGACACATGAACGTGCTGCTCGCCGAGGCCGATGTCGGCTACGAATCGCTCAAGGAGATGGACGAGAGCAATTCGCAGTTCCCGCAAACCGATGTCGCGCTGGTGATCGGAGCCAACGACGTCACCAACCCCGCCGCGCAGTCCGATCCGAACTCGCCGATCTACGGCATGCCGATTCTGCACGTCAACGCCAGCCGTTCGGTGATCGTGCTGAAACGCTCGATGAGTTCGGGTTTCGCCGGTATCGACAACGCCCTGTTCTACGACCCGAAGACCGCGATGCTCTTCGGCGACGCCAAGTCGTCGGTCGCCGGGATCGTGGAGGAGCTGAAAGCGCTGTAGCGGCAGGGCCTCAGTTGTTGCCCTTCGCGGCGGAGAAGGTCACCTGGGGGACGGCGGGCTTGCTCGCCGGCTTGCGCTGGCTTTGCTGAGTCCGCGGCGAAGGCTGGGCCGCCTGGGAGGTTTGCGGTGCGGCCTTCTTCGCGGGCTTGGCGGACTGGGAGGTCTTCGCGCCCGTCTTGCTCTTACCCGCGACGGCGGTGCGGGTCGGCTTGGCGGCGGCGCGCGAAGTAGTTCGGGAGGCCGCCTTCTTCGCCGTGTCCTTGGTGGCCTTGGTGGCCTTGGTGGGCGTGCTCTTGGTGGCCGCCGTGGTCTTCGTGGATGCCGTGGTCTTCGTGGCCGCCGCCTTCGCCGATTTCGCCGAAGCGGACGTCTTGGCGGGCTTGGTGGTCTTCGACGACTTGGTGGTGGCCTTGGCAGGGCTCCCGGCCGACGCCGTCTTGTTCGGTGCTGTCTTGGTGGTGGTCTTCCGCGCGGTGGCTGTCTTGGTGGCAGCCTTCTTCGCCGGTGCCTTCGCGGTCTTCTTGGCGGCGGTGCCGCTCGCGGCAGGAGTACGGCCCGCGATCTTCCGGGTGCCGCGGCGCTTGCGCTTGCCGATGATGCGCGGCGGGCGCTTGCGTCCGCCGGTGCGGCGGCCACCCGCGACGTAGCGGCCGAGAAGGTCGCGCAGGGTGTCCGCGTTGTCGCCGGAGAGGTCGATGTCGTACTCGACGCCATCGAGAGCGAACCGCACCGTTTCCTCGGCGGGCTCGCCGTTGATGTCGTCGAGCAACTCGACCGCAGTACTCCTGGCCATGAATGACCTCCCCGTTCTTGCAAGTGTTCGCGGCAAGGATAGCGCCCGAGCCGTTTTCCTTGCGGGGCGCCCAGGTTGCGCGCTGGGCCTGAGTAGTGTGCGCTCAGATGATGGCGGAGCAGACTTTCGATGTTGTGGTCATCGGTGCGGGTCCGGTGGGGGAGAACGCGGCCTCCCGGGCGGTCGAAGGCGGGTTGACGGCGGCGCTCGTCGAGCACGAGCGGTTCGGCGGTGAATGTTCCTACTGGGCGTGTATTCCGAGCAAAGCCCTGCTGCGGCCCGGAAATCTGCTCGCGGCCGTTCGCAGGATGCCCGGGATCGAGGCGGGCGAGCGGCTCGACGCGCGGGCGGTCTTCGCTCGTCGTGACGCGTTCACGTCGAAAGGGGACGACAGCGGTCAGGTCGACTGGGCGAGGAGTGCGAAAGTCGAGCCGATCCGCGGCCACGCGAGGATCACGGGTGAGCGCGAGGTCACACTGGACAATGGCACGGTTCTGCTGGCCCGGCGGGCCGTCGTGGTGTGCACGGGAAGCGTGCCGGTGAGGCCTCCGATCGAGGGGCTCGATCAGGCACCCGTGTGGACCTCGCGCGACGCGACGTCGGCGTCGGAGGTGCCGGGACGCCTTGCCGTCATCGGTGGTGGCGTCGTCGGTGTCGAGATGGCACAGGCGTGGGCCCGGCTGGGGTCGAGTGTGGATCTCATCGCGACGGGGGAGCGATTGCTGCCGAGGATGCCGGGGTTCGCCGGTGACGCGGTCGCCGAAGGACTGAGGGCCGATGGAGTTCGGGTTCACCTGAGGGCGCGGGCAGACCGGGTGTCTACTGTGGATGGCTCGGCGCGGGTCGAACTGGCGGACGGCGGCTATGTCGACGCGGACAAGGTACTGATCGCGACGGGAAGGAAACCGGCGACCGCCGACATCGGCGTCGATGTGGCGGGGCTCACGCCGGGCTCGCCGCTCACCGTCGACGACACCGGCCTGGTGTCCGGAGTGGACGGTGAATGGCTGTACGCGGCCGGCGACGTCACGGGAAGGGCGCCGCTGACCCATCAGGGCAAATACGCCGCGCGTGTCATCGGTGACGTGATCTCGGCGAAGGCTCGCGGCGAAGCGGTCGATGCCGCGCCGTGGAGCCGGTTCACCGCGACCGCCGATCACCATGCCGTCCCTCAGGTGATCTTCACCGATCCCGAGGTCGCGTCCGTCGGGCTCGCCGACGCGGAGAACGATCGGCAGCAGGTGATTGATCTGGACATCGCGGTCGCCGGTTCGGCGCTGACCGCGGACGGCTACACCGGCAAGGCGCGCATCGTCGTCGACACGGAGAGGGAAGTCCTGCTTGGTGTCACCTTCGTCGGCCAGGACGTCGGCGAGATGCTGCACGCCGCGACCATCGCGGTCGTCGGTGAGGTGCCGTTGCGCAGGCTGTGGCACGCGGTGCCCGCTTTCCCGACGATCAGCGAGGTGTGGTTGCGGCTGCTGGAGACCTACGGGCTCTGAGCGTTACTGGGACAACGGAATTTCGAGCGCGGCCGTCGCGGCGGCCGTCAACGCGGGGTCTCCGGATTCGGAGCTGCCTTCGAGCCAGCTCGCCAGCACGAGGCGCACCGTGTTCCCACCGGCCGAACCGATGTAGGCGGCCCCCGCGAAATCGGGTGGCCCGTTTTCGCTGTCGGGCCACAGTCCTTTGTCGGTGGCGACGTCGTCGACGGTTCCGCTGCCCGGGGTGTCGGCGAGTTCGAGAAACCGGGCCGCCTGCTCGCTGTCGGTGAAGGAGAGCGCGGCGACCGACACCGCGACATCGCGTCCTTCCACGGTGGTTTCGAAGCTGCCCCTGCGCAGTCCGATGCAGGTCTGCTCGGCCAGTGACACCTGGAGGTCGCCTCCGGCGTGTGCGGCACAGTCGGTGCCGGCTTCCGTCGCGTGCTCGGTGAAGGAGATGCCGCCCGCCGCGACCGTGGGCGCGATGGGCTGGCGCAGGGGCATCGGGCGTTCCCCTTCGCCGTCACCACTCGCCGTGATGGTCACGGTGGCCGCGGCGACGGCGACCAGCAGTGCGCCCGCGGCCCATGGATGCCAGCGGGCGCTCAGCGCGGCGGCGGTACGCCGTGGCGGGCCGGGGCGCGGTTGGGGCCGTGGCACCGGAGAGGGCAACGGGGATACCAGTGGGGCGGGCCGTGCGGGCTGCACGGCCTGGCTCGCCGCCGCCGTGGCCGGCGGAGAAGCCGCCGGTTCAGCCGGAGTGGCCGGAGCGGGAAGCGAGGGGCGGGCCGGGTAGTCGATCGGCACGGTCTCGGCGGGCTCGGCGAGCGGGTGCTCTTCGGTGCCGAAGCCTTCCGCGGCGAGCGCACCGTCTCCGAGGTCGCCACTGTTTCCGCTGTCGCCGGTGTTCGTGGCCGAGGCGGCGAACTCGCCGATCAGGCTCCGTGCCTGGGCCGCGGTCAGCGGTTCTTCGCCTGATGAGAGGGAAACGGCTGCCGTCAGCAGGCTCGTCGCCGTCGGGTACACCACCCTGACGTTGCCGGTGAGATCGGCGGCCGGTTGCTCGACGGCCTCCACGAAGGGGCCGACCGCGATGATCGTGCCGACGGGGCAGGCGGGTGCGAGTTCTCTGACCCGCTCGCCGAGCTTGCCCGCCATGGCGAGTACGTCGGCCGCGGGATGGACGGCGTCGCCCCTGACGAGTGGCCAGCCGTCGGCTTTCCACTGTCCGGCCAGCGGGGCCTCCAATCGCATGGCCGGATCGGGAAGGTCGACGCCGACGATGACGACGACCCCGCGCGGCATGATCATGATCGCGTCGACAGGACCGGAAAGGCCGGGCGGTTCGACTCCGACGAGCGCGATCCCGCCGATGATGTTGGGCCCTCGGCCGAGCGAGGCGAGGGCGGCACGCACGTCATCGGACACGCGCGCGGGCTGCCCCGGAAACCGCACGAGTCGCACGTCAACCTCCCTGGCCACCATGAGTTGCGAGGAACACGCTAGCGCGACGACTGTTCGGATCGATCGCTGACTACAAACCTGACAGTTGGTGATTGACAGTGATTGCCGTCACCTAGTTGAGTGCTACCGGTTAGTAGGTAACCGGGTGTCATTCACTGTGGAGGCTGAGATGCGCGCAGGCAGGGCGTGGCGATCGGCATTGATCACCTCGTGCGTCACCGTTCTGACGATGGCCGTCGTCGCGCCCGCGAGCGCGAAGGAGCGAAGAGCGCAGCAGGCGACTCAGCCTGCCCCGGTTTCCGAGACGCTGGCCGCGGTGCTCGCGGACGCCTCCGGGGGCAACACCGCCGCTCCGGTCACCGTCATGGTGCACGGCGGCAGTGTCGCGGAAGCGGAGCGCGCGGTACGGCAATCCGGGATGGCGACCATCACGACCTTCCGCAAGATCGGTGTCGTCGCCGCGGCGGGAACCGCGGAGCAGGTCGCCCTCGTCCGGGCGGCGGAAGGCGTGACCTACGTCGAGAACAACGACGCCATCGAACTGTTCGCGGGCGGCGGCACGGTCGCCACCCGCAGCAGAGAGGCGAGGGAAACCCTCACCGACGCGGCGGGAAACCCGCTCGACGGGAGAGGCGTCAGCATCGCGGTGATCGACACTGGCGTCGATCCGGGTCATCCGGCGCTGCGCGACGCCGCCGGCAACGGAAGGGTCGTCGCCAATCTCAAGAGCCTGTGCGTGCTCGGCTCGGGAACCGAATGCGTCACCAAGGTGCCGAACATCGTGGACACAGACACGTTGTCCGTCGGCGGGCACGGCACGCACGTCACCGGAATCGCGGCGGGTGCCGATTACTCGCTCGGCGACGGCGTCAGGGTCGGTGGTTCGGCGCCGGGTTCGAAGGTCGTCTCCATCTCCACGGGAGCCGCGCTGCTCGTGCTCGGTTCCGATTCCGCGCTGAACTGGGTGCTGGAGAACCATGCGGCTCCCTGTGGCGAAGGCGTGTCCACCGCACAGTGCCCACCGATCAAGGTGATCAACAATTCGTACGGGCCGAGCGGTGGCGGCGAGTTCGACCCGAGGTCGGCGACCGTGAAGCTCCAGCGCGCGCTCGCCGCGGAAGGCGTCGTCACCGTGTGGGCCAACGGCAACGACGGCGGCGACGGCTCGGAGAACCTCTCCAATCCGGCGGGGCAGGATCCGACCCCGGGAGTACTGTCCGTCGCCTCGTACAACGACAACGGCACGGGGACGAGGGAGGGCACCGTGTCCGAGTTCTCCTCTCGTGGCGCGGCCCCCGACTCGCGTAGCTGGCCGGACATCTCGGCGCCCGGCGAGAGCATCCTCTCCTCGTGCAGGCCGTACCTGGCGATCTGCTCGACCGGGCTGGCCCCCGTCAACGGGCCCGGCCCGCTCGACGTGGGAACCTACAACGTGATCAGCGGTACGTCCATGGCGGCGCCGCAGGTCGCGGGAGTCGTCGCGCAACTCTTCCAGGCGAACCCGGCCGCCACGCCAGCCCAGATCGAGGACGCGCTCAAGGCGACCGCGTACAAATACGCGGACGGCGCGCCGTACGCACCGGCAGGGCCCTACACGTCGAGCTTCGACAAGGGCACGGGCCTGGTCGACACGGTCGCCGCTGCCCGCGCACTCGGCGCAGGACGGTGACTTTCCACCGCCACACCGGGAGCGGGGGAGCTTTACTACCGTTAGCCGACAGTAAAGCTCCCTTGCTCACTTACCGGTGTGATTTCTGGTGCTCATGTGGCCAAATGGGTGAGCGTTGTGCAGAATGGCCTCAGAAGTCGCCACAGGCTGAGTCTGCTGAACGCTTCCGGCTTGCGAGGTCGTAGGGGAAGACGCCCCTCGTCAAGTAGCGGAGGTCAGCAGTGAGCACTCGTGGCGTGGTGTACGTCCACTCGTCGCCGTCTGCGGTATGCCCGCACGTCGAGTGGGCGATTTCGGGCACCCTGGGTGGCCGAGTCGAGCTCAGGTGGACGGCGCAACCCGCCGCGCCCGGGCAACTTCGTGCTGAGTGCGACTGGCGCGCTCCTACCGGCACGGGGAGCAAACTGGCCGCCGCACTCAAGGCGTGGCCCATGGTCCGGTTCGAGGTCACAGAGGAACCCAGTCC
Organism: Saccharomonospora sp. NPDC006951; assembly: GCA_040635515.1. GTDB lineage: Bacteria > Actinomycetota > Actinomycetes > Mycobacteriales > Pseudonocardiaceae > Prauserella_A. The sequence continues at coordinate 558,296 of JBEYHY010000003.1, forward strand.
CGGCGTCGACGGTCAGCGGTTCTGTCATGCGCCTGGCCTCGGACTCTGGCACGCGCGTACCAGCGCCAACGGTGACATCGTCGTCGGTGAGGACCAGCTTCGCGCGCTCGCCTCGAACAGCAGGGCAGGCGAGCAGTTCGCCCACAAACTGGACGAGCTGCTCGGTGCGAGTTGGGACGAGGCACTGGAGCCGTTCCGGCACGCCGGTGACGGCGCGCCGGTGACCTGGCTGCACCAGGTGGGCTGAGGGTTCGGAGACCGGCCCCGGGGCGGGTTCCGCTCCGGGGGCCGCTTCCGGCGGTTCGGTGCCGGGCCTTCTGGAGTCGAACCACCGCGCTCACCGGTCCGGATGGGCATCTCGGTGGCGTGGGCGCGGATCTCGCTGTCCTGAGTGCGGATCTCGGCGGCCGGAACGCGGATCTCGGCGTCCTGAGCGGGGGACTCGCGCGCACGGCCGGAACCCGGCCGTCGGGGGTTCTGGTTACTCTGTCCGGCGTGTCCACGACGTCGCCCCGCAGCCACTGGCGCTGGCTGGTGCCCGTGCTCATCGTCGTGGTGTCGCTGACCGTCGGCGGCGGCCTGCTGGCCCGCGAGTTCTATCAGGCTCCGTCGGTCGTGGAGACGAGTGAGTCCGGTGCGGACCCCTCACCGACCTCGCTCGCGCCCGACGAGCAGCCAGGCTCCGGCGAGGTCGAACTGGCGGCCGACGCGGCCGCCCACCCGGAAGCAGGTGCCATCAGGGCGCTACTGCAGACGCATTTCGACGCGATCAACGCGAGGGATTACGACGCGTGGGCCACCACGGTCGTCGCCGAGCGGATGCAGGCCCAGCCGAGACAGGAATGGCTCACCAACTACCGCAGCACGCGGGACGGCAGCATCGTGGTGTACCGCATTGAGCTGGCCCCCGAGCAACGGTTGAGCGTGCTCGTCGGATTCACGAGCACGCAGGATCTCGCCGATGCTCCCGCCGACCTCCCCGAGGAATGCGTGCGCTGGCAACTGACCTTCCCCATGGTCGTCGAAGGCTCCCAATGGAAGATCGACACCGCCCTCTCCGGCGCTCTTCCCGAGAAATCGGCCTGCTGAGCGGAAGTCCGTCACAGCGGGATGTTGCCGTGCGCGCCCCTTCCGGAGGGCGCGGCGGCCAGCGCCTCGCCGAGTATCCGCCGGGTATGTCCCGGATCGATGATGTCGTCGACGACGCCGATGGACATCGCCCTGCCCACACCGCCCGCCGTGCGTTCCTGGCCTGCGATCAGCTTCTCCCGCAACGCTTCCCGCTCACCCGGCGCGGCGGCCGCGAGTTTCCTGCGATGCAGCACGTCCACGGCCGCCGAAGCACCCATCACCGCGACCTCGGCCTCAGGCCACGCGAACACCGCCGTTGCGCCGAGACAGTGCGCGTTCATCGCGATGTAGGCCCCGCCGAAGGACTTCCGCAGCACCAGAGTCACGCGCGGTACGACGGCCTCGCCGAACGCGTGCAGCAGTTTGGCGCCCCTGCGCACGACGCCACCCCATTCCTGGCCGACGCCGGGTAGATAGCCGGGTACGTCGACAAGCACGAGCAAGGGGACTCCGAACGAATCGCAGGTTCTGACGAACCGGGCGGCTTTCTCGGCTGACAGCGAATCGAGGCAGCCGCCCTTGCGCAGCGGGTTGTTGGCGAGCACCCCGACGGTGCGCCCGCCGAGCCTGCCGAGGCCGGTCACCATGTTCGGGGCCCACCGTGGCTGGAGTTCCTGGAACGAATCCGGATCGAGAATGCCGGCGACGACCGGTTTGACGTCGTACGCCCTGCGCGCGCGGTCGGGAAGGAGTGAACGCAGATTCGCCGTGCCGCCGAGGGCCTGCCGGTCGAAGAAGCCGGGCACGGCCAGAAGTTCCGTCACCTTCCTGGCCCTCGCGTAGGCGTCGCCTTCCGAATCGGCGACGATGTGCACGACGCCCGACCGGGTACCGTGCGCCTCAGGCCCCCCGAGGCCTTCCTGGTCGATCTCCTCGCCGGTGACGCTGCGGACGACGTCGGGTCCCGTGACGAACACCCGGCCCTGGGGCGCCATGACGACGACGTCGGTCAGTGCGGGACCGTAGGCGGCGCCGCCCGCGGCGGGGCCGAGTACCACCGAAATCTGCGGAACCTTGCCGGAGGCCCTGATCATCGCGGCGAAAACCTGGCCGACGGCATCGAGTGCCGAGACACCCTCGGTGAGTCTCGCCCCTCCGGAATGCCACAGCCCGATGACGGGACAGCGTTCCCTGACCGCGGTCTCGATAGCGGCGACGATGTGCCTGCAACCGGCGACACTCATCGCACCGCCCATTCTGGTGGCATCGGTGCAGTAGACGATGACCTTCGCGCCGGATATCCGGCCCCGCGCGGTGTAGACGCCGCTGGAATCGCCGGGCCGCAACGGTCGCGCTGTGTCCGGGTCGAGCAGAGCCGCGACCCGGACACCGGGCTCGCGTGGATCGAGATCCGGGAGGATGTGTTCTGAGGTGGTGACCAGTGCCGTCATACCACCACCTTCGCGGCTACACCGTGGTGAACAACAGAGCCGTGTTGTGGCCGCCGAAGCCGAAGGAATTGCTGATCGCGGCGGTGAGTTCCACCTTGCGGGCCTCACCGGCCACCACGTCGAGCTCGACCTTCGGATCCAGGTTCTCCAGGTTCAGCGTCATCGGCACGATCCCGTGGTACAGCGCGAGGATCGTCGCGATGCCCTCGACCGCACCCGCGCCTCCGACGAGGTGGCCGAGCGCGCCCTTGGGCGCGGTCACCACGGCGTGGTCGCCGACGGCCTTGCGGATGGCGGCGGCCTCGCCGACGTCGCCGACCACCGTCGAGGTGGCGTGCGCGTTCACGTGACCGATGTCGGACGAGGTCAGGCCCGCCATCTCGATGGCGTTGGACATGGCCGCGATCTGGCCGACACCCTCGGGGTGGTTTCCGGTGATGTGGAAGGCGTCCGAGGTGATTCCCCAGCCGCTGATCCTCGCGTAGACCCGCGCACCGCGGGCGGCGGCGTGGTCGGCGCGCTCCAGGATCACCGTGCCCGCGCCCTCGCCGAGCACGAACCCGTCACGCGCGGTGTCGAAGGGACGCGAGGCGTGCGCCGGGTCGTCGTTGCGCGTCGACACGGTGCGTGCCTGCGCGAACCCGGCGATTGTTATGGGCGCGATGCAGGCTTCCGCGCCACCGGCCACGACGACGTCGGCCCTTCCCGACTGGATCATCTGGAAACCGGTGGCGATGCCCTCGGCTCCGGAGGCACACGCCGAGGCGGGCGAGTGCACCCCCGCCCTCGCCTTCAGGTCGATTCCCACGTGCGCGGCAGGCCCGTTGGGCATCAGCATGGGCACCGTCAGCGGCGACACCTTGCGAATACCGTGCTCTTCGAGCAGGTCGTCCTGGGTCAGCAGCGTGACGGGGCCGCCGATGCCGGTTCCGATGGACACTCCGAGCCGCTCGGGCGCGACATCGGTGTGCTCGTCCGTCGGCTCGGCGAAACCCGCGTCAGCCCATGCCTGCCGCGACGCGATCAACGCCACCTGCTCGCACCTGTCGAGCCTGCGGGCCTGAACGCGCGGGATCTTCTCGGTCGGCTCCTCGGCGAGCGCGGCACCGATCTTGACCGGGAGATCGAAGCGTTCGACCCAGTCGGCCTCGATGGTACGGACGCCGCTACGGCCGGCGAGCAGTCCGTCCCAGGTGGACGCGACGTCTCCGCCGAGCGGCGTGGTCGCGCCGATCCCGGTGATCACGACGTCGATGTTGCTCATTGCATCTCCCCGAGGTGTGCCAACCGATTGTTGTTACTTGGCGTTCGCCGCGACGTAGTCCACGGCGTCGCCGACCGTCTTCAGGTTCGCGAGTTCGTCGTCGGGGATCTTGACCCCGAACTTGTCCTCGGCCTGCACGGCGATCTCCACCATGGACAGTGAGTCGATGTCGAGGTCGTCGACGAACGACTTCTCGCTGCTCACGTCGTCCTTGGCGACACCGGCGACCTCTTCGACGATCTCGGAGAGGCCGGACAGGATCTCTTCTTTGTCAGCCACTGGGCGTTCCTTCCTGGTTTCGCGCTTTGCGACACGACGGACCTTAACGCCCGCCGAGGTAAGTGGTATCACGGGCAGATGATGACCTGACCGGCGTAGGACAGTCCGGCGCCGAACCCGACGAGGAGCACGACGTCACCTTGCTTGACCTTCCCCGCCGCGCGCATGTGATCCAGCGCGAGCGGGATGGAAGCCGACGAGGTGTTGCCCGAGTACCGGATGTCGTCGGCGACCACCAGGTCTTCCCTCGCACCCTTGGCGCGCAGGCGTTTCGCGATCGATTCGACGATGCGCAGGTTGGCCTGATGCGGAATCAGAACGTCCACATCGGATAGTGAAAGCCCCGCCGCTTCGACCGCCTCGATGGCGATCGGTGCCATCTGCGTGGTCGCCCACCGGAAGACCGACTGTCCTTCCTGGTGGATGTAACGGTGATCGCGCATGTAGATCATGTCGACGTGGTCGCCCGCGCTGCCCCATACCACGGGGCCGATGCCGGGTTCCTCCGCGGGACCGACCAGCGCGGCGCCCGCGCCGTCGGCGAAGATGATCGCGGTCGAGCGGTCGGTGGGATCGACGGCGTCGGTGAGTTTCTCGGCGCCGATCACCAGTACCTTGCGCGAGGAGCCCGACCTGACGAGATCCGAGGCGAGGCCGAGTCCGTAGCAGAATCCAGCGCACGCCGCGTTGAGGTCGAAGGCGCCGGGAGCCTGGATTCCGATCCGGTCGGCGACTTGGGCGGCGGCGTTGGGGATGGGAGCGGGCATCGTGCAGTTGGGCACGATTACCGTGTCCACTTCGGACGGATCGGTGCCCGCGTCGGCGAGCGCCTTCGCTCCCGCGGTGACGGCCATGTCGACCAGCAGTTCGTCCTTGGCCGCGAAGCGGCGTTCGACGATGCCGACCCGCTCCCTGATCCACTGGTCGTTGGTGTCCATGGTCTTCGCGAGATCGTCGTTGGTGACGATCGTGTCCGGCTGGGTGCTGCCGACGCCCAGTATCCGCGTCGCCGCGGCTCCCTGCCGCAGCGTCAACGCAGGGCTCATCGCACGTCCTCCAGGTTGTCCGGTGTCTTCAGCGGGACGAACGTCGTGACCGTGCCCTTGAGTTCCCGCTTCACCAGCCCGGTGAGCGTACCGGCGGGCGGCAACTCCACGGTGCTCGTGACACCGAGCGAGGCGAGGCCGCGCATCGTCAGATCCCAGCGCACCGGTCGGGTCACCTGGGTCACGAGGCGGTCGGCGTAGTCGCGGCCACCGGTCACGACGGCGCCGTCGGCGTTGGAGAGCAACGGTCTTGCGGGGTCGTTCACGACGAGTTCGGCGACGTGGGCGCGCAGCGCGGCTTCGGCGGGCGCCATGTACGCGGTGTGGAAGGCTCCGGCCACCTTGAGCGGCCTGACCTTGGTGCCTTCGAGCGGCTCGGCCACGATGCGCTCGATGGCGGCGGCGGATCCGGAGGCCACGATCTGTCCCGCCCCGTTGCGGTTGGCCGCTTCGAGGTCGTGCCCGGCCAGCCAGGCGACCACCCGCTCGGGGTCGCCGAGCATGACGGCGGCCATGCTGGTGGGTTCGATCGCGCAGGCCTTGGCCATCTCGGCGCCACGAAGCGCGGCGAGAGCGACCGCGTCGGCGGGGGTGAAGACACCCGCGACCGCGGCCGCGGCGAGTTCGCCGACCGAGTGACCGGCGACGGGCGCGTCGGCGGGCACTGTCGCGGGCAGGTACTCCGCCGCGAGCAGGGCGGCGGCGACAATGAGCGGCTGGGCGACCGCGGTGTCCTGGATTTCCTCCGCGGTGCCCTCGGTGCCGAGGTGGACGAGATCGAGCCCGGCCCGCTCCGACCACTCACGCAGGCGCTCACGGGCGCCGTCGAGTTCGAGCCATGACGAGAGCATGCCGGGGGCCTGGGCCCCCTGTCCGGGGCAGAGGAGGGCGATCACCCCTCAAGGGAACACGCACCGGCGCCCTCGCCGGGATGCCGCCGAGTCACCAAGTCCGTCGCCCGACGTTGTGGAGATGCTACAAACTCAAGCCCTCCGGCCGGGGAGATGCAGGCCAAGCGTTGTCGGATTCGAGCATTTCCGAGCCGCCCGCCGAGGATGCGAGGTGTGTGACTGAGCACTATTTCCGGCTCCGGTGCGCTCTGGCGCTCACCAGAGTCCGCGTGAGCGCGCGAGCCTGCCGACGGTGAGCGCGATCCTCAGCACGAGCGCGTCCCTCGGGTCGCTCGCGTTGTGCCCCGTAAGTTCGGCGGCCTTCCGCAACCGGTAGCGAACCGTGTTGGGATGCACGAACAATTGCTTCGCGCACGCCTCAAGCACCCCGCCACTCTCCAGATAGGTCTCGATGGTCTGCAGCAGCGCGGGCCCCGCCTCTTCGAGCGGTCTCGCGATCTCGTCTATGAGCTGCCGTTCGGCCTCCGCGTCACCGGCGAGCGCCCGCTCGGGAAGCAGATCGGCGGAGCGGGTCGGCCTCGGTGCGGCCGGCCAGCCGACGACGGCCCGCAAACCGGACAGCGCCTCGACCGCGCTGTGGTGGGCGCCCGCGAGATCGGGCATCGTCGGGCCCGCGACGACGGGGCCCTCCGCGAACGCCGTCGACAACGTCGACAGGATGGTCCTTTCCTTGCCCGCGCCGTCGGTGGGCCCGGCGACGACGACGACCAGCCGTGAGCCCTGAACGCTGAGCAGCACGGGCCTTCCCGCTCTGGCCGCCCTGCTGCGCACCTCGAAAACCACGGTGGGCGGATCGTCGGAGGGAGGGTTGCCGACGAGCACCGTCGCGGGCGCCGCGGGATCCCAGCCGAGTGCCGCCGCCCGTGAGGCCACGGACTCCTCGGCGTCACCACGCACGATGCCGTCGACGACGAGAGCTTCGAGCCTTGCGTCCCACGCGCCGCGCGCCTCGGCCGCGGCGGCGTAGGAGTTGGCCGCCGCGAAAGCGACCTCTCTTCCGTAGCGGAGGATGCCCTCGGTGAGCGCCGCGCGCTCGCCCTCGTCGGCCGCGAACTCGGGCAGCTGCTCCTCGAAGACCTCGATGGCGAGCCGGACGAGGCCCACGGTCTGTCTCAGGCTGATCCAGCGGGAGAGTTCCCTGGGAGCGGTACGGAACGCCTCCGTCGTGAGCTTGAGCGCCTCCTGGGAGTCCTGCAGCCAGCTCACGAAGCCCGCCGCACCGGTCTGCGTGATCATCAGCACGCTCGCCCGCTGATCGGCGGGCAGCCTGCCGAACCAGGAGAGCTGCTCCTCCATGGCCGCGACGCTCGCCTTGGCGAGCCTTCCGGAGGCCCGTTCCAGCTCACGCAGGGTCTTCGAGGACAGACCGTGTCGTTTCGGGGATGCCGTGGATGCCTTGGGTGCCATCGTGGTGCGATCCTACGTGGCTTCTCTCAGCGCGAGGTCCGGCGCGAGTCCGGCGAGAACGGCGGGGGAAACGGGCTGAAAATACGAGACCGCCCGGCGCGCTGCGGTTCTCGCAGCCGTCGGGCGGTCTCGTCTCCCCGGTCCCCACCGGTCATTCCACTATCGCCCAGTGGATCATCGTGCGCCAGGGGTCTCACCCGTTCGTGGGGCTTCTACCAGCACTAACGCAGGATTGCGGTGCTGGGAGACAGGTCGCTCACAGAGGCGACGCCGAGCAATTGCATGGTGCGCACGAGCTCGGTGCGCAGGATGTCGACGGCGCGCTGGACACCCCGCTCGCCTCCGGCCATCAGGCCGTAGAGGTAGGCCCTTCCGATGAGGCACAAATCGGCTCCCATGGCCATCGCGGCGACGATGTCGCCGCCGGAGAGGATGCCGGTGTCGAGCCACACCTCCGCGTCGTCCCTGACCGCGTGGACCGCCTCCAGGGTGGCAGGCAGCAGCTCCAGCGGCGTCGGTGCCCTGTCGAGCTGCCTGCCTCCATGGTTGGAAAGGATCACCGCGTCGGCGCCCGCCTTGACGACGTCGCGGGCGTCCTCGGCGCTCTGCACGCCCTTGACCACAAGGGCACCCGGCCAGCTTTCCTTCACCCAGGCGAGATCGTCGAAGTTCAGCGTCGGATCGAAGATCTTGTTGATCAGGTCGGCCACGGTGCCGCCCGACGTGCTGACCAGCGACGCGAACGTGAGTGGCTCCGTGGTGAGCAGGTTCATCCACCACGCGGGATGCATCGCGCCGTCGATGAACGTCCGGGGGGTCAGTGCGGGCGGGATGGTCAGCCCGTTGCGGACATCACGCATGCGGGCCCCGCCGACCGGGGTGTCGACCGTGAGCAACAGCGTGTCGTAGCCCGAATCCCACGCTCTGCGCATGAGATCGGCGCCGACGGCGCGGTCGTGCCACACGTAGAGCTGGAACCACTTGCGCGCCGACGGCGCGGCCTCGGCGACGTCCTCGATCGAGGTGGTCCCCATCGTGGACAGCGCGTAGGGGATGCCCTCCCGCTGGGCGACGCGGGCGACCGCGCGTTCGCCCTCGTGGTTCATCATGCGGGTGAACCCGGTCGGAGCGAACGCGAACGGCAGCTCGCCACGCTTGCCCAGTACCGTGACGCTGGTGTCCACTTCGGACACACCGCGCAGGATGTTCGGCCGGAACTCGACTCTCCGGTAGGCCTGCCTCGCCCTGCGCAGACTGTCTTCGAGCTCGGCGGCGCCGTCGGTGTAGTCGAAGACCGCCCTCGGCGTGCGCTTGCGGGCCACCGCGCGCAGGTCGGCGATGGTGTGAGCGCCCGCGAGCCTGCGGTCGGTCGGGTTGAGCACGAAGGGTTTCGGCCGCAGGAGCTCGGCTAGTTCGGCCGGACGTGGCAGCCTGCGCTTGGTCACGGTGTGCTCCTCACTTCCGGTCTTCACCCACCGGTATCAGGGATACCAGGGCGGCGGCCCGCCGGAAAGAGAACGGCCCGCTCCCCGCGTCGTCGCGGTGAGCGGGCCGTTCGCCGGGTGCTTACGCGACGCCGGAGTCCGAAGTCTGCGGACCCGCCGCGGCGACATCGTGGATCTGGTACTTCTCCGCGGCCTCGACGACCTTCGACTGGTCGATCTCGCCACGCCGCGCCAGGATCGTCAGCGCGCCGACCGTGATCGACTGCGCGTCGACGAGGAAGTGCCTGCGCGCGGCGGGCCTGGTGTCGGAGAAGCCGAACCCGTCGGTGCCCAGCGTGAGCATGTCGCCGGGAACCCACGGCCGGATCAGGTCCGGCACCGCCCGCATCCAGTCGGACGCCGCGACGATGGGGCCGTTCGCGTCCTTGAGGGCCTGGGTCACGTACGGGATCCTCGGGGTGTCGGCGGGGTAGAGGAAGTTGTCCCTGTCGACCTCGACGGCTTCCCTGCGCAGCTCGGTCCACGAGGTCGCCGACCACACGGCGGCCCGCACACCCCACTCGTCGAGCAGCATCCGCTGCGCCCGCAGCGCGTCCGGCATCGTCACGCCCGACACCAGCAGCTGGACCTCCGGTCCGGCGGAGTCGCCGCCATCCGGTGCGTCGGCGTACTTGTAGAGCCCCTTGAGCAGGCCGTCGACGTCGAGATTGTCCGGCTCGGCCGGCTGCTGGTAGGGCTCGTTGTAGATGGTGATGTAGTAGAAGACGTTCTCCCCGTTGCCGTTGGGGCCCGTCTCGCCGTACATCCGGTGCAGGCCCGCACGCACGATGTGCGCGATCTCGAACGACCACGCGGGGTCGTAGGAGACGGCGGCGGGGTTGGTCGCCGAGAGCAGCAGCGAATGCCCGTCGGCGTGCTGGAGTCCCTCACCGGTGAGCGTCGTCCTTCCCGCGGTGGCGCCGAGAACGAAGCCCCTCGCCATCTGGTCCGCCGCGGCGTAGAGCCCGTCACCGGTGCGCTGGAACCCGAACATCGAATAGAAGATGTAGACCGGGATCATCGGCTCGCCGTGTGTGGCGTAGGACGTGCCCACCGCGGTGAACGACGCGGTCGACCCCGCCTCGTTGATGCCTTCGTGCAGGAGCTGGCCCTGCTCCGATTCCTTGTAGGCCAGCATCAGTTGCGCGTCGACCGAGGTGTAGGTCTGGCCCTGCGGGTTGTAGATCTTGGCCGTGGGGAACATCGAGTCGAGACCGAAGGTGCGGGCCTCGTCGGGGATGATCGGCACGATGCGCGAGCCGATCTCGGCGTCCTTGGCCAGCTCGCGGACCAGCCTGACGAACGCCATCGTGGTGGCGACCTCCTGCTTGCCGGAGCCCTTGCGCACCGCCTCGTACACCGAGTCGCCCGGCAGCACGAGCGGCTTGGCCTTGGCCCTGCGCTCGGGAACGAAACCGCCGAGCGTCTTGCGCCTGCTCAGCAGGTACTGGATCTCGGGGGAGTCCTCTCCGGGGTGGTAGTACGGCGGCAGCTTCGGGTCGCGCTCCAGTTCCTCATCGCTGATGGGGATGCGCTGCGAGTCGCGGAACAACTTGAGGTCGTCCAGCGTCAGCTTCTTCATCTGGTGCGTGGCGTTGCGGCCCTCGAACGCGGGGCCGAGGCCGTAACCCTTGATGGTGTGGGCGAGGATCACCGTCGGCCTGCCGTGGTGCTCCATCGCCGCCTTGTACGCGGCGTAGACCTTGCGGTAGTCGTGCCCGCCGCGCTTGAGGTTCCAGATGTCGGCGTCGGTGAGGTCCTTGACCAGTTCCTTCGTGCGGGGGTCCCTTCCGAAGAAGTGTTCCCTGACGTAGGCGCCGTCGTTGGCCTTGTAGGTCTGGTAGTCGCCGTCCGGCGTGGTGTTCATGAGGTTGACGAGCGCGCCGTCGCGGTCGGCCGACAGCAGCGAGTCCCACTCGCGGCCCCAGATGACCTTGATCACGTTCCAGCCCGCGCCCCGGAAGTAGGCTTCCAGCTCCTGGATGATCTTGCCGTTGCCCCGGACGGGCCCGTCGAGCCGCTGCAGGTTGCAGTTGATGACGAAGGTCAGATTGTCGAGTCCCTCGCCCGCGGCGACGTGGATCAATCCCCGCGACTCCGGTTCGTCCATCTCGCCGTCGCCGAGGAAGGCCCACACGTGCTGGTCGCTCGTGTCCTTGATCCCCCGGGCGTGCAGGTAGCGGTTGAACCTGGCCTGGTAGATGGCGTTCATCGGGCCGAGCCCCATGGACACCGTCGGGTACTCCCAGAACTCCTGCATCAGGCGCGGATGCGGGTAGGAGGGCAGGCCACCGCCCTCACCCGCGTGCGAGTACTCCTGCCGGAAACCGTCGAGCTGACCCTCGCTCAGCCGTCCTTCGAGGAAGGCGCGCGCGTACATGCCGGGGGAGGCGTGCCCCTGGAAGAACACGTGATCGCCGCCGCCGGAGTGGTCCTTGCCCCGGAAGAAATGGTTGAAGCCGACCTCGTAGAGAGCGGCTGAGGAGGCGTAGGTCGAGATGTGCCCTCCGACCCCCACACCCGGACGCTGCGCCCTGTGCACCATGATCGCCGCGTTCCACCTGATCCAGGCGCGGTAGCGGCGCTCGATTTCCTCGTCACCGGGGAACCACGGCTCGTTTTCCGTGGGAATGGTGTTGACGTAGTCGGTCGCGGTGAGTGGCGGAACGCCCACGTTGCGTTCCCGCGCGCGTTCCAGCACGCGCAGCATCAGGTACCGTGCGCGCTGCTGGCCACCCCTCGCCAGCGCCGCGTCGAAGGAATCCAGCCATTCGGCTGTCTCTTCGGGGTCGATGTCGGGCAGATGCGCCGCCAGTCCGTCGCGGATGACGCGAACTCGCGCCGGTGCGCTCTCGCCGGAAGCGCCGGCTGCCGCGCCGCGCTCGGCCTTGTCGTTCTGGGGGGCCAAGGGATCTCCTCGCCGATTGTGTCTTGGGTGTTGCCTGTTATTGCCGGTTTTCGCTGTTGTTTCCGCTGTGTCGCGAATTGTTGCCGCGTCCGATGGTGCCGCCTGGTGCTCGCCGTCGCGGCGCGCCCCGGTGCCGGTGCCGCCCTGCCTGCCATCGTCGTCGCAATCAGGGCATTCGTCACCACTACTGAGCGGTAACCTCCGTGCCGGGGGTGCGCGCCACGTCCGGCCTGCCGAGGCCGTCGCGAGCGCTGCTCCCACCCTAGTTGAGTGCGGCGGGTGCGTGGCCGGTGTGGGCGCGCTACCGGGGTAATCGCTGCTGAGACCTGCCGTTGTGGGCGGGTATTTCGCTCGCGGAGCGCGGCGGCCGCTTCTACGCTGCCGGACACGAGTTGCCGTCAATCCGGTGTGGACGGTTGCGCGGCAGGCCCCGTCAGTGTTCGCTAAGCCCATCCATGTTCATAGAGTGGGCTCGTCGGTCAAGCACGTGACGTGCCGCACACCAGTTGCCCTTGGAGGAGTGAAGTCGTGGTCGCCGCGGGAGACGCTGAACAGCACAGCGTCGCCGAGAGGCTTGGAATCAAGCCGGACATGGTGGTCCAGGAAATCGGCTGGGACGAGGACGTCGATGACGATGTGCGGTCCGCGGTCGAGGAGCACACAGGCAGTGAGTTGCTGGACGAGGATGCCGATGAAGTCATCGACATCGTGTTGCTCTGGTGGCGTGAGGGGGACGGCGATCTCGGCGACGCGCTTGTCGACGCCAGGGCGCCACTCGACGAGAACGGCGTCATCTGGGTGCTGACTCCCAAGACCGGGCAGCAGGGACACGTCGAGCCGAGTGAGATCGCCGAGGCGGTACCGACCGTCGGGCTGTCGCAGACCTCCAACCTGAGCGTGGGGGAGGCGTGGATGGCGACCCGGCTCGTACCGAGGTCGAAATCACGCCGCTGACGGCACGGTGGGTACGTGTGGCCCTTCCGTGCCCGCGATAGGGTTGTCCGGCACACACGGTTTTTCACGCCGGACGACCTAGCGGGAGAGGAAACTCGGTATGGCGGTCGAGGTCGGACAGCAAGCCCCGGACTTCACGCTCAACGACTACAACAAGCAGGAAACCACGCTGTCGTCCTTCCGGGGGGACAAGCCGGTTCTGCTTGTCTTCTACCCGTTCGCGTTCAGCGGAATCTGCCAGGGCGAGCTCTGCCAGTTGAGGGACGAGTTCGCCGAGTACGACAACGAGGGCGTCCAGGTCCTCGGTGTCTCGGTGGACACGCCGTTCTCGCTCAAGGCGTGGGCCGAGCAGCAGGGCTACCAGTTCCCGCTGCTCTCGGACTTCTGGCCGCACGGCGAGGTCGCGCGAACCTACGGCGTCTTCAACGACAAGGCCGGGCTCGCGCTGCGTGGCACCTTCCTCATCGACAAGGAGGGTGTCGTACGGTTCGCCGAGGTCAACCAGCCTGGTGAGGCACGGGACCAGCAGGCGTGGAAGAAGGCGGTCGCCCAGCTCGGCTGACCTTCTCCGGGCGGCACGACGTGCCGCCGTCAGGGCGCATAGCTCAGCGGAAGAGCACCTGCCTTACAAGCAGGGGGTCGCAGGTTCGAACCCTGCTGCGCCCACAGTTGTTCGCGATCGGCCCCGCCGCCGTACTCCGGCGGCTACGATGCCGGTCGACCATCACAAGACGCACCGCTTCACTCCGCGAAGGCTGCCGTGAATACTGCTGGGGACGATGCAGGACAGACCACTTCTCCGTCTGCCCGCTCCAGGACCGGTTCCGGCGGAACGTGGTGGCGCAAGGGACTTCCGCTCGTGGTCACGTTGCTGCTCGTCGCGGGTGTCGTCTTCGTCGTGGCAGGCGTGCACGGCGGATCGGCCGACAGCGCGGCGACCGGCGCGGGCAGCGGCGAAACCGGCGGTCCCGAAGGCGTCGAGACGGTACGGGATCTGCCGTTGCTCTCCGAAGGGGCGGCGGTGTCCTCGCCGGGCTGCGACTTGCCGGAGTTCGGCACCGATCAGCGGCGGTTGAGCGAGTACTACCTCGCCGAACTGGACTGTCTCGAAAAGGCGTGGGAACCGGCGCTGGCCGAGATCGGCGTGCCGTTCCTCAAGGTGAACCTCCGGCTCGACGACGAACCGGAGACGGCGTGCGGGCCGCTGCCGCCCTCCGATGAGGCGACCGGCCTCTACTGTCACACCGATTCCACGATCTACCTGCCGAGGGCCAGGATTCTCGATTCGCTCGGCGATGCCGAACAGGCCCATCTCGCGACCGTCGCGCACGAGTACGGCCATCACGTGCAGCGGATGGCCGGTGTTTTCGACGTCGTCAACGCCGAGCTCGCCGATTACGAGGAAGCGGGTCCGGAGGATCGCGCGCTCAACAGGAAGGTGGAGTTGCAGGCCAACTGTTTCGCGGGCATGTTCCTCGCGGCGGCGGGAGGCAGCGGGTCGGTGAGTACCGCGACGGCCGAGGCCGCCGTCGCCGACTTCGAGAACTGGGTCGACAGCGAGACCCACGGGTCGAGTACGACCCAGCTCCATTGGGCCGAGGCCGGTTATGCCGCACGCGACACCTCGGCGTGCGACACCTGGAACGGCGAACTGGGCAGCACCGACTAGCACCTACCGGCCGTGAAAAGCCAGGGAAACCGGTCTCTCCCCGAGGGTGCCGGGCAGACGGCTTCCAGGTGCATGCTGGCTGGATGAATCCCAAGCCCTCGGACCTCAGCCTTCCCGCACGGCTGGCAGCCGAAGGGGAGGGCATCAGCATGGAGGAGCTGGCGCTCGCGGCCCGCAACCACGGCCTTCCGCTTGAGGCGTTGCGCCACGACGTCACGCCCGCCGGGCTGCATTACCTGCTTACGCATTACGACATTCCCGACGTCGATCCCCGGACGTGGTCGCTGAGGGTGGGCGGCCTCGTCGGAAACCGGCTCGCGCTCCCCCTCGGCGAGCTGAAGGCGATGCCCTCCCGCACGGTGCGCGTGACGATGGAATGTGCGGGCAACGGCAGGGCCTCGCTCGTGCCGAGGCCGGTGAGCCAGCCGTGGCTCGTCGAGGCCGTCGGTACCGCCGACTGGAAAGGCGTGCCGCTGCGCGACGTGCTCGACAGGGCAGGCCCGGACGCCGACGGGGCCGACGTGGTGTTCACCGGCGCCGACCACGGCATCGAGCGCGGCGTCGAACAGGACTACCGGCGTGGGCTGCCGCTCGCCGAGGCGCGCGGGGAGGACGTGCTACTGGCCTACGCGATGAACGGAACGGATCTGCCGCCGCAGCACGGTTTTCCGCTGAGACTCGTCGTGCCGGGCTGGTACGGCATGGCGAGTGTCAAGTGGCTGCGCGAGATCGAGGTGACCGGCAGCGCCTTTACCGGCTTCCAGAACGCCGTCGCCTACCGGGTCAGGCACGGTGAGGGCGAGAAAGGCGAACCGGTGTCCAGGATGGGGCCTCGCGCGCTGCTGATCCCTCCCGGCTTCCCCGATTTCCTCTCCCGGCACCGGGTCGTGCGGCCCGGCACGGTAGAGCTGGCGGGAAGGGCGTGGTCGGGCAGGGCGCCGGTGAGCCGGGTCGAGGTCAGCGAGGACGGTGGCGAGAACTGGTGGAACGCCACGCTGGCAGCAGGGGAAGGACACCGGTGGGCATGGCGACGCTGGACGGCGACCTGGCGGGCCCTGCCCGGCCGGTACGAGCTGTCCGTGCGGGCCTTCGACGAGCAGGGCAACGGCCAGCCCCTCGATCAGGCCTGGAACAGGGGCGGTTTCGTGAACAACGCCGTCCACCGGGTGCCGGTGACCTGCCTGGCCGGCCAGAGCTGACCGGAGGCGCCCGGCGGGCGTTTGCCGGTGAAAGGCCGGGGTACCCGCAATGGGAACTGACGGCTGTCACGTTCGGCCACGTTCGGCATGAGGAGGCGATCATGGATCGTCCGTCGCAAACACAGGTCAGAGTCTCGGGCTTCCAACCGGCGCAGCTCCTCGCGGGGCTGGTCGGACTCGTGTACCTGGCCTTCGGCATCGTCGGCCTTGTCATCACCGGGTTCGGTGGCTTCACCGACGCACAGCACAGCACGCTGCTCGGCTTCTCGGTGAACCCGCTGCACAACGTGGTGAGCATCGTCGTCGGTGTGCTCGGCTTGCTGTTCGCCACGCGATCGGGGCTCGCACGCACCTACGGCTGGCTGCTCTTCCTCGGCTTCGGCGTGTTGCTGGTGTGGGGGATGGCCATCACCGGGGTGTTCTCCAGCAACCCGGTGAGCGGGCTCGGCAACCCGCTCGCGCTCAACACGGCCGACAACTGGCTGCACCTCGGCACCGCGCTCGTCGGGTTGCTCATCGCCGTCCTGCCCGCCCGCAAGCGGATTGTGCAGACGACCGACCCGGGGGCGGCTTCGGCAGACCTCGGCGCGACGCGCACCGACGTGGCGGCCGACCAGCCGGTGCAGGACCGGCCCGCTCATCGCAAGGTGTGGCGCAGGGGCGCGGCGACCTGACCGCCCGCTCGCTCAGTCTCCGAGGAAGGCCACGACACACGTGATGTTGTCGGGGCCGCCGGCCTCGTTGGCGAGGTCGATGAGGCCGCGCACGGCTTCGAGGGGGTCGGCGGCGGAATCGAGTATCCCGCCGATCTCCTCGGCCGTCGCGACATCGGTGAGCCCGTCGGAGCACAGCAGGTAGCGGTCACCGGGCTCCGCGGTGTGCAGCGACAGGTCGGGTTCTCCCGCCGAACCGGCCAGCAACGCCCTGATCAGCACGGAGCGGCTCGGGTGCCGGGCCGCGAGTTCGGCGGGGATCTGGCCCTCGTCGACGAGAGTCTGGACCATCGTGTGGTCCTTCGTCAGTTGCCGCAGCTCACCTTCCCTGCGCAGGTAGCAGCGCGAGTCGCCGATGTGCGCGAGACCGAAGGTCGTCCCCTGCCACAGCATCGCCGTGAGCGTGGTGCCCATTCCGGCGAGTTCCTCGTCCTCGGCGACTCGCGTGCTGAGCCTCGATGCCGCGACGGCCACCGCTTCGCCCAGCTCGGCGAGCGGGTCGGGTCCCTCGCCGTCGTCGCTGTCGTTCTCCCTTGCCGGGGCGCGCGCGGAGAGACGGTCGTCGAGTTCCCTGATCGCCCCGATTGCCTCGGCGCTGGCGACCTCGCCCGCCGCGTGGCCGCCCATCCCGTCGGCGACGGCGAGCAGCCTGCCGGTGGCGTACGCGGAGTCCTCGTTGGCGCTGCGCCGCTGTCCGACGTCCGAGCCCATGGCGTAACGGAGCTCGGGCGCCTCGTCGTGTGTCATGCGAGCAGTGAACCATTGGCCGGTACCCGGTGACATGGCCTGTCCGTACTCGGGGGTGTGAGCAGTGCCGCTACCGGGCGTCCGCGTGACCGGCCGCCGCCACCCCGCAGAGTGACGGGAGCGCGTACTCGCGGGCGATCGCGAGCCGGACGGCCGCCCGCTGCGGCAAGTCTCCTCGGGTTCTGTCGGAGGGGCGGGCTAGGGTGGGAGCCCTGCAGTCAGGGCCGTCGGTCATACCGCTCAAGGGGAGGTTTTCGCTGGTGTCGAACGATTCTTTCGTCCACCTGCATGTGCACACCGAGTATTCGATGCTCGATGGTGCGGCGAAGATCGCTCCGTTGTTCGCCGAGGCGGCGCGGTTGGGGATGCCGGCTGTGGGAATGACCGATCACGGGAATATGTATGGTGCTGATGAGTTCTATCAGCAGGCTGTGCGGTCGGGTATCAAGCCCATTATCGGTATCGAGGCGTATATCGCGCCGGAGTCGCGCTTTCACAAGAAGCCTGTTTTCTGGGGGCAGGCCAATCAGCGTGGTGCTGATGAGTTCGGTGAGGGCGGGGACGTTTCGGGCGCGGGCTCGTATACGCATATGACGATGCTGGCCGAGAACGCGACGGGGTTGCGTAATCTGTTCAAATTGTCGTCGCTTGCGAGTATTCAGGGGTATTACCGCAAGCCCCGGATGGACCGCGAGTTGATCGCGGAGAACGCCGAGGGCATCATCGCGACGACGGGATGTCCTTCGGGCGAGGTGCAGACGCGCTTGCGGCTGGGGCAGAAGGACGAGGCGCTGCGGGCCGCCGCGGATTACCGGGATATCTTCGGTCGGGACAATTTCTTCCTTGAATTGATGGATCACGGGTTGCCGATCGAGCGGTCGGTGCGTGAGGGCTTGCTTGAGGTGGGGCGGCAGCTGAATTTGTCGCCGTTGGCGACAAACGATTCGCATTATGTGACCAAGGATCAGGCCGATTCGCATTCGGCGTTGTTGTGTGTGCAGTCGGGTAAGACGCTGTCGGATCCGAATCGGTTCAAGTTCGATGGCGACGGCTATTATTTGAAGGCCGCGGCGGAAATGCGGGAGTACTGGGACACGGAGGTTCCCGGTGCCGCTGATTCGACGTTGCTGATCGCGGAGCGGGTGGCCTCGTACGAGGAGGTGTACGCGCACAGGGACCGGATGCCGAAGTTCGCGGTTCCCGAGGGGTTCGACGAGGCGAGCTGGCTGCACAAGCAGGTCATGGCAGGCCTCGAATGGCGTTTTCCCAACGGCGTTCCCGAAGGCTATGTCGAGCGTTGCGACATGGAGCTGGAAGTCATTGTGGGCAAGGGCTTCCCCGCCTACTTCCTCGTCGTCGCCGACCTGATCAACTACGCGCGCAGCGTCGGCATCAGGGTGGGGCCGGGCCGTGGCTCGGCCGCCGGTTCACTTGTCGCCTACGCGCTCGGTATCACCAACCTCGACCCGATCCCGCAGAAGCTGCTCTTCGAACGGTTCCTCAACCCCGAGCGGGCCTCGATGCCCGATATCGACATCGACTTCGACGACCGCAGGCGCGGCGAGATGGTGCGCTACGCGACCGAGAAATACGGCGCAGACCGGGTCGCGCAGGTGATCACCTTCGGCACCATTAAGACGAAGGCCGCGATCAAGGACTCGGCAAGGGTTCACTACGGCCAGCCCGGCTATTCGATCGCCGACCGGATCTCGAAGGCGCTGCCGCCGCCGATCATGGCCAAGGACATTCCGCTCGCGGGGATCGTGGATCCGGAGCACGAGCGGTATGGAGAGGCCGCCGAGGTGCGGTCGCTGGTGGAGACCGATCAGGAGGTCTCCACGATCTTCAACACGGCCAGGGGGCTTGAGGGGCTGATCCGCAACGCGGGTGTGCACGCGTGTGCGGTGATCATGTCCAGTGAGCCGCTGCTGGACGCCATTCCGTTGTGGCAGCGCGACGACGGCTCGGTGATCACGGGCTGGGACTACCCCTCGTGTGAGGCCATCGGCCTGCTGAAGATGGACTTCCTCGGCCTGCGCAACCTCACCGTCATCGGCGACGCCATCGACAACGTCAAGGACAACCGGGGCGAGGACATCGACCTCGACACCCTCGACGTCGACAACCCCGAGACCTACAAGTTGCTGTCCCGCGGTGACACGCTCGGGGTGTTCCAGCTGGACGGCGGGGCGATGCGCGATCTGCTGCGCAGGATGCAGCCGACCGGCTTCGACGACATCGTGGCCGTCGGCGCGCTGTACCGGCCCGGCCCGATGGGCATGAACGCGCACAACGACTACGCGGACCGCAAGAACAACCGGCAGCAGGTCAAGCCCATCCACAAGGAGCTGGCCGAGCCGCTGAAGGAAATCCTCGCCGACACCTATGGTCTGATCGTCTACCAAGAGCAGATCATGCACATCGCGCAGAAGGTCGCCGGGTACACGATGGGCCGCGCGGATGTGCTCCGCAGGGCCATGGGTAAGAAGAAGAAGGAAGTCCTCGACAAGGAGTTCGAGGGTTTCCACGCCGGGATGCGGGACAACGGGTTCTCCGACGAGGCCATTCAGGCGTTGTGGGACACGATTCTGCCGTTCGCCGGGTACGCGTTCAACAAGTCGCACGCCGCCGCGTATGCCCTGGTGTCCTACTGGACGGCGTACCTGAAGGCGAACTACACGGCGGAGTACATGGCCGCTTTGCTGACCTCGGTCGGGGACAACAAGGACAAGTCGGCGGTCTACCTTTCCGAATGCCGCCGTCTTGGTATCAAGGTGCTGCCGCCCGACGTCAACGAATCCGGCCAGCGGTTCGCGGCCGTCGGCGACGACATCCGCTTCGGGCTCGGCGCCGTCCGCAACGTCGGTGCCAACGTCGTCGACTCGATCATCACCACCCGCAACACCAAGGGCAAGTACTCCACCTTCACGGACTTCCTCGACAAGTCCGAACTCGTCGCCTGCAACAAACGCGTCATCGAATCGCTCATCAAGGCAGGCGGCTTCGACTCACTCGGCAACACTCGCCTCGCCATGGTCCAGCAGCACGAAGACGCCGTCGATGCCGTCGTCGGCCTCAAGCGCCAAGAAGCCATGGGCCAGTTCGATCTCTTCGGAACCACCGACGACGCCGACCCCGCCCCCTCGGCCTCACCTCTGGCCCACCTCAAGTTCGGCGACGAGGAATACCCCCGCAAACAACTCCTCGCCTACGAACGCGAAATGCTCGGCCTTTACGTCTCCGCCCATCCACTCGACGGCGCCGAACGCATCCTCCGTAAACACGCCAAGCGCCCCATCGCCGCGATCCTCGCCGACCCGCCCAAAGAAGGCGAAATCGAGATCGCCGGCCTCATCACCACTCTGGAGCGCCGCGTCAACAAAAAGGGCGAGCCCTGGGCGATCTGCACCGTCGAAGACATGGACGCCGCCATGGAAGTCCTCTTCTTCCCCAAGTCCTACGCCCTGTTCACCGCCGACCTGGTCGAAGACAACGCCGTCGTCGTCAAAGGCCGCGTCAACTGGCGCGACGACAAAATGTCCGTCTTCGGTGGAGCCCTCGTCCCGCTGGACCTCTCCACCGTCACCGCCGATGACGAGGAACCACCCCTGCTCCTGCTCGCCGCGGCCGACAAGATCAACCACAGCGTCGTCACCGAACTCAAGCAAACTCTCCAGGCCCACCCCGGCGACACCCCGGTACATCTGAAGCTGATGGGCAAGCAACGGGAGACGGTGTTCGCGTTGTACGACTATCCGGTCAAGGTCACGTCGATGCTCATGGGTGAGCTGAAGGGCATTCCGGGAATCGCGGCGAGTACCTGAGCCCCTCGCGCCCCGCTCACCGATGAGCGGCCAGCACCGCCGCGAGGCCCGCTCGCAGATCGTCGACGAAGTACCGGGACACCTCCAGTGACGGGAAATGTCCTCCGGCGTCGGGCGACGTCCATCGGACGATCCGCCGGTACCGCTCTTGTGCCAAGGCGCGCGGGCACTTCTCGATGTCGCGGGGATACATGGTGATCGCCGAAGGGACGTCGACCCGCAGTTCGGGGTCCAGTGAGTTGTGGCTTTCGTAGTAGATGCGGGCCGACGACGCGCCGGTCCGGGTCAGCCAGTACAGGGTGACGTCGTCGAGAATTCTGTCTCTGGACATCGTCTCGAACGGGCTGTCCTCGGTGTCCGACCATTCGGCGAACTTGTCGAGGATCCAGGCGAGAAGCCCGACCGGTGAGTCGACGAGCGAATAGCCGATGGTCTGCGGGCGGGTCGCCTGCTGTTTCGCGTACGCCGCGCGGTGGCGCCAGAAGTGGCGGGTTTCCTCGGCCCACTCGCGTTCGGCCTTCGTCAGCCCCTCCGTTGACGAGCCGGGGAGTCCCTCCGCGAACGTCGTGTGGATACCGAGAACGTGTGAGGGAAACCTGCCGCCGAGGACCGTGGTGATGTTGCCTCCCCAGTCGCCGCCGTGGGCCACGAACCTGTCGTAGCCGAGCCTTCCCATCAGCTCCACCCACGCGGCCGCGATTTTCTCGGTTCCCCATCCGGTGCCGGTCGGCTTGTCGCTGAAACCGAAGCCCGGCAGCGACGGGACCACGACGTGGAACGCGGGTGTCTCGGCGCCGGGTGGATCAGCCAGTTCCTCGACGACATCGACGAACTCGGCGATGCTGCCTGGCCAGCCGTGCGTGATGATCAGCGGAGTGGCGTCCGCTCGCGCGGATCTGCGGTGCAGGAAATGGATTCCCAGATTCTCGATGGTCGTGCGGAACTGGCCGATGCGGTCGAGCCGCTCTTCGAAGGATCGCCAGTCGTATCCGGTGCGCCAGTAGTCCACGACGCCGACGAGGTCGGCGAGCGGAACTCCCTGGTCCCATCGGCGCGGATCGGGCGCGGCGCGATAGACCGTCTCGGCTTCCGGCAGGCGCGCGGCGGCCAATCGTGCGCGTAGCTCGTTGAGGTCGGCGTCGGTCACGTGGGCTTCGAACGCGTGCACGGCGCTGGTCGAGCTGGGCATGAGACCTCCCGGTCGTCGTGAGCCGGTGACGGTTGTTGTGAACCGTCTAAGACGGTTCTAGCAAGACTCGATGCCCGAGCGCAACCTGCTAAGGTGGTTCCATGCCCGCCGAGTTCCCCGACTTCCGCCTCGGCAGCGTGCTGGCGACCAGCTTCACGGCGACGTTGACGGAGCGTCGCGGCGACGCGGTGGAGCGCATTCCCGTGCCACACCGGCTCGTCGATTGGCTGGCGGTGAGCGACCTCGCCGTGGACTCCTGCACCAACGCTCAGCTCGAACTCGCCAGGGAACTGAGGGAGTCGATTCACGCCGCCGCGACGGCGGCCGCGCTCAAGGACCCGCTCCCCGCCTCAGCCATCCAGGTCATCAACGACCGCAGTGCTCGGGGCAGGGCGGTGGCCGTCCTGACGCCTGATGGCAAGCGGCGATGGCAGCTGAGCTCGGCTTCCGCCGTCGAGGACGCACTCGGCGTCATCGCCGCCGACGCGATCAGCATCATCTCGGGTGAACGAGACGGAAAACTGGCCCTGTGCGCGTCACCGACCTGTCAAGCCGCCTTCTTCGACACCAGCCAAAGCCGGACTCGCAGATGGTGTGACATGAACACCTGCGGGAATCGCCAGAAGAAGGCGCGGTTCAACGCCAACCGGCGCAAGAACACCGGACCGGCGGACTGACCGTCCTCGCGCCGCCGGAAACGGCAGCAAAGCTCCCTTGCTCTCGTCTGCGGCCCGATGGCGGCACCGATCGGGGCGTGAGTTCGGCAGGAAGCCTCGCCACGTACTCAATACGGTGGTAAGGGTGACG
Source organism: Saccharomonospora sp. NPDC006951 (assembly GCA_040635515.1). GTDB lineage: Bacteria > Actinomycetota > Actinomycetes > Mycobacteriales > Pseudonocardiaceae > Prauserella_A. The sequence continues at coordinate 581,219 of JBEYHY010000003.1, forward strand.
ACCGTCGATCCGTACGTGCCCGACCCGCGCCGCTGGCGTTCACTCGCGGTCACCCTCACCGCGGGATTCATGACGCTGCTGGACGTGAGCATCGTCAACGTCGCCCTTCCCTCGATCCAGGCGGGCCTCGGTGCGTCGGTCTCCAGCGCCCAGTGGGTGATCGCCGGGTACGCGTTGACCTTCGGGCTCGTCCTCGTCTCGGGCGGACGGCTGGGCGACACCTTCGGCAGGCGGCGCATGTTCCTCATCGCGCTGTCGGCCTTCGTGCTGACGAGCGCGCTCGCCGGTGCCGCGACGAGCGAGGAGATGCTGGTCGGCGCGCGCCTGCTGCAAGGCGTCGCGGCGGGACTGCTGACCCCGCAGAACACGGGGCTGATCCAGGAACTGTTCCGCGGCGCCGAACGGGGAAAGGCCTTCGGCATGTTCGGCACCACCGTGGGCCTCTCCACAGCGGTGGGCCCCGTGCTCGGCGGGCTCATCATCGCCGCGTTCGGCGCTGAGAACGGCTGGCGCTGGGTGTTCTTCGTCAACATCCCGATCGGCATCGTCGCGCTCGTGCTCGCCGCCCGGCTGCTGCCTCCGGGGACACGGCAGCGCACGCCGATCCGTTCGCAGCTGGATTTCGTCGGCATGGCACTGCTGGGACTGACCGTCGCGGGAGTGCTCTGGCCGCTCGTGCAGTCGGAGCAGGGCGGGCTGCGAACCCTGTGGTGGCTGTTCCCCATCGCCGCCGTACTCGGGGTGCTGTTCGTGCGCTGGGAGTACCGCATGGTGCGGCGTAACAGGTCCCCGTTGCTCGATCCGAGGCTCTATACGCAGACCCCCGGCTATGCCACGGGTGCGGGCATCGCCGCGATCTACTTCAGCGGCTTCACCGGTATCTGGCTCGTTTTCGCGTTGTTCTTCCAGCGCGGTCTCGGTTACACGCCACTGGAATCGGGGCTCGTCGTGACACCGTTCGCGCTGGGATCCGCCGTGTCGGCGGCCGTGGCGGGCAGGCTGGTGAGCAAGTGGGGCAGGAAACTGACACTGACCGGGCTGACCATGGTGGTGCTCGGGCTCGGGGCCATCGCGCTGATCGTGCCGTACGTGCCGCATGCGGTGATCCCGTTCGCCGTGGCAGGCCCGCTGCTGGTCGCCGGAGTCGGTGGCGGGCTGGTGATCTCCCCGAACACCACGCTGACCCTGGATCGGGTACCGACGCGGATGGCGGGCGTGGCCGGGGGCGCGCTGCAGACAGGGCAGCGCATCGGCACGGCCATCGGGGTGGCCGTGCTCGCGTCGGTGTTCCAGTCGGCGTTGCTGTCGACGGACCGGAACTATCCGGTGGCGCTGGCCTGGGCGATGGTGTGCGCGGTCGCGCTGACCGTCGCGGCACTCGTGCTGGCCGTGCTCGACGCGCGGCTGCATCCTCACCGACGTCTCACCGAGTCAACACGAAGCGTTACCGATGCTGGTCCATTTGAGTGACGTTGAGTCGCGGCGGCTGGTGTTACGCAGAGCGACCAGGTAGACGTTAGGTTGCCTTCGATGAGGTATTTTCGCTACCCAGTGTGGCGATTCGGTGCGTAAACCGGGGATGGGACGAAGATCGAGTTACGACTCAAACATATCCGAATCCGGCAAACCAGATACGCAGGGTAATCCTCATCGTCACGTCACCGGCGGCCGCGGGGGATCGAGCGGCGACGTGCGGGCACATGTCCGGGTGGGCCCCGAAGGAAGGGGCGGGGCCCACCCGGACCGGCGCGCGGCGGAGTCACGCCGCCGGGGAGTGCGGTTACGCGTGCCGGTCCGGCACGAGCGCGGGGAGTACCTCGCCGAGCGGGCCGCGCAGCACGGCGGCGGCCACGTCGTCGTAGGGGGTCTCCGACGCGTTGCACACGATCACCGTCGCGCCGGCCTGTGCCGCGGTGCCGACGAGGCCCGCCGCGGGGTGGACGGTGAGCGAGCTTCCCGCGGCGAGCAGCAGGTCGCAGGACAACGCGGCCGTTCTGGCGCGGTCGAGTACGTCGACGTCGAGTGCCTGGCCGAACGAGATGGTCGCCGACTTGAGGATGCCGCCACATCCGGCGCACGGCGGATCGGTTTCGCCTGCCCTGACCCTCGCCAGCGCCTCCCGCATGTCCGCTCGGTCTCCGCAGCCGAGGCAGACGGTCTCGAACATCGTGCCGTGCAGTTCGATGACCCGCTCGGGTGAGGAACCCGCCTTGTGGTGGAGGCGATCGATGTTCTGCGTGATGACGGCGTTCAGTTTTCCGGCGCGTTCCAGGTCGACGAGCGCGGCGTGCGCCGCGTTGGGGCGCGCCGCCCAGCCGGGATGGTCGAGGCGAGCCTGCCAGCTCTGCTCACGGATCTCCTTGCTCGCCGTGTAGTCGTGGATGTTGGAGAGCTTCTCCGCGGCCGGGTTTTTCGTCCACACGCCGTTCGGGCCGCGAAAATCCGGTATCCCCGAGTCGGTGGAGATACCGGCCCCGGTCATCGCCACGATGGTGCTCGCGTCGGCGACCAGTTCCCGTGCGCGGTCGAGGCGCGCGTCGTCTCGCTGCTCCATGTCCACCATGATGCCGCGCCGTCAGTGCACGGCCGAGCCCGCTTGCCATTCGGGCCAGGACAGCGACCAGTCACCGTAGGTGTCCCACACGGGCAGCGGTGGTCCGCCGGAATTGGTCACTTCGACCACGTCACCGAGGTCGAAGTGGTCGAAGAACCATCGCGCGTTCTCGGCGTTGAGATTGATACAGCCGTGCGAGACGTTGGAACTTCCCTGTTCGGCGACGCTGCTGGGGTTCTCGTGGACGAACTCGCCGTCGTTGGAGATGCGCAGTGACCAGCGTTCTTCCGAGCGGTAGTACTCGGGGTCGCCGGGACAGACACCGTATGTGCACGAATCCATCGTGTAGCTGGCCTCCTTCGACGAGATCACGTGCGCGCCGAGATGGGTCGGCGTTGCCTCCTTTCCCATCGAGATGGGCATGCTTTTCACCTGTTCACCGTTGTGGAAGATTGTCATACTCGCGGTATTTCCATCGGCTTTGGCTATCCAGGAATCGTGCACCCGATAGGTTTCGGTGCGGTCGGCGGAACCGTAGACTCCGGCTCCGAAATCAATTCCGTAAATCTTCGCCGAGACGGTGAGAGTGGTGCCGGGTCGCCAGTATTCCTTCGGCCGGTAGTGCACGTGCTCGTCGTCCATCCAGTACCAGCCGCCCTCCTGGGCCGGTGCCGAGGTGACCGTGAGGCGCTTCTCCACCCCGGCCTTGTCACGTACCGGCTGGGTGAACTGGAAGACGATCGGCTGCCCGATGCCGACTCCCGTCGCGGCCGTGGAATCCGGCGCGGGGATGAGCTGAGGTTCGGCCTGCGCTCGCGGGCTGAGGGTGCTGATCGTCGCGCGCCGATCGACCGGCTTTCCGTTGTCCCCGTTGGCATGTGCGACGATCTGATACGTGCTGCCGTAGCCGAGCGGTTCGCCGCTCGTCCAGGTTGTGCCCTGGCTGTCGAGTGAACCGGACACGGCGGCGGAGGTGGCCGTGTTGGTCACCGAGACGCCGGTGAGCTTCGCGTTCGCCGCGTGTACGGTCACCGGCGTCAACGGCGAGCGCGCGACGGCGCCCGCGTCGTCGATCGTGACGGAGGGTGCCCCGTCCGGCCCGGCGTCCGAAGTGGACTGTGTGGGCGATTCGGTCGGTGTTGTTCCGCTGCAGGAAACGAGCACGAACGCCAGAACGGCAAGAAGAGGTAATGCCTTCTTGGGAAACATTTTGTCCCTGTTTTGTTGAATGGAGCTCCCGTCGGGTAAGAATCTACGACTGGTTCCTTACGCGTTCCGCGCGCCCCCTCTTGTGCTCGCGGCACGGGTTTCGGATCCGCTACCGATGAGTAACACTGGTCGTATGTGAACCAGCAGGAGCCGACTCGACGAGGAGGGCCCAATGGTCGACCAACCGCAGGTCACGGAGAAGGAAGCCAGGGCGGTCGCCGAAGCCGCGAGGGAAAGCGGCTGGGACAAGCCGTCCTTCGCGAAGGAGCTCTACCTCGGCAGGTTCCGCATGGACCTCGTGCACCCGCATCCGCGTACCGATCCGGCCGATGCCGCGAAGGCCGAGAAGTTCCTCGCCCGGCTCGGCGGTTACTGCGAAACGCTCGATCCCGCCGTGATCGAGCGGGAAGCCCGCATACCCGACGACTACGTCAAAGGGCTGGCCGAGCTGGGTTGCTTCGGCATCAAGATCCCCGAGTCCTACGGCGGCCTCGGGCTCAACCAGGTCGCCTACAACCAGGCGCTGATGATCGTGGGCTCGGTGCATTCGACGCTCAGCGTGCTGCTCTCGGCCCACCAGTCGATCGGCGTTCCGGAGCCGCTCAAACTCGCGGGCACCCCCGAGCAGAAGGCGCGATTCCTGCCGCGTTGCGCCAGAGGCGCGGTGTCGGCGTTCCTGCTCACCGAACCCGATGTCGGTTCCGATCCGGCGAGGCTCGCGACCTCGGCGACACCGGTCGAGGACGGCGATGCCTACGAACTGGACGGCGTGAAGTTGTGGACCACCAACGGTGTCGTCGCCGAACTGCTGGTCGTGATGGCGCGGGTGCCGAAGAGTGAGGGACACCGCGGCGGGGTCACCGCGTTCGTCGTGGAGGCGGACTCGCCGGGCATCACCGTCGAGCGGCGCAACGCGTTCATGGGGTTGCGCGGCATCGAGAACGGCGTCACCCGTTTCCACAAGGTCAGGGTGCCGAAGGCCAATGTCGTCGGCGGGGAAGGAAAAGGGCTCAAGATCGCGCTCGCGACACTCAACACGGGCAGGCTGTCGGTTCCGGCTTCGTGCGCGGGCGCGGGCAAGTGGGCGCTCAAGATCGCCCGCGAGTGGTCGGCGCTGCGCGTGCAGTGGGGGAGGCCGGTCGGCGCGCACGAGGCGGTCGCTCGCAAGATCTCGTTCATCGCGGCGACGACCTACGCGCTGGAAGCGGTGGTCGAACTCTCGGCGCACATGTCCGACGAGGGGCGCAACGACATCCGGATCGAGGCCGCGCTCGCCAAACTGTGGGCGAGCGAGATGGCCTACACGATCGCCGACGAGCTGCTCCAGATCAGGGGCGGAAGGGGATACGAGACGGCGGAGTCGCTCGCCGCGAGAGGGGAGCGCGCCGTTCCCGTCGAACAGCTGCTGCGAGACCTGCGCATCAACCGGATCTTCGAGGGTTCGACCGAGATCATGCACCTGCTGATCGCGAGGGAGGCCGTCGACACGCACCTCGCCGCGGCGGGCGCGCTCGCCGAGGCCGACGCGGCCCTGTCGCTCAAGGCTTCGGCCGCGGCGAAGGCGAGCGGGTTCTACGCGAAGTGGTTGCCGCAGCTCGTCGCGGGAAAGGGGCAGGTGCCTTCCTCGTACCGCGAATTCGGCCCGCTGGCCGAGCATCTGCGGTTCGTCGAGCGCGCTGCCCGCAAGCTGGCGAGATCGACCTTCTACGGCATGGCCCGCTGGCAGGCGGGACTCGAACAGCGGCAAGGGTTCCTGAGCCGCATCGTCGACATCGGCGCCGAACTGTTTGCCATGTCGGCCGCCTGTGTGCGGGCCGAGATGCAGCGTTCGGAGGACGCGGAGCGGGGCGCCGCCGCCTACGAACTGGCCGAGGTGTTCTGCGAGCAGTCAAGACTGCGGGTGCGGGCGCTGTTCGACGCCCTGTGGAACAACACCGACAGGGCGGACACGAAGATCGCGAAGGCGGCGCTGGAAGGACGGTTCACCTGGCTTGAGGAGGGTGTGCTCGATCCGAGTGAGGGCACCGGCCCGTGGATCGCGGACTGGAAAGCGGGAGCGAGCGACAGCGACAACGTCGCCCGCCGCTACCTGCCGCCGACGGCGTAGCGCGGATTCGGCGAGCTCAGCTCACCGGGCCGACGGTCTCGTCCTGCTCACCGGCCGGCTTTTCCTTGGCGCCGAGCGTCTTCTTGCGCTTGTACCTGATGAGGAAGAACACGGCCACGACGGCGAGCACACCGACGACGATCATGCCGCCCGTGCTGAGCGCTCCCTCGACCTGCCTCGCGGCTTCGCCGAGCGCGGCGCCGATGCTGATGTGCAGCAGTGACCAGGCGATCGCGCCACTGATCGCGGCGGGCAGGAACTTCCGGTAGGCGAGGCCGGACGTGCCCGCCGCGGCGGGGGTCAGCGTGCGCACGACGGGAAGGAACCGCGCGAAGAACACCGCCCACGCGCCCCTGCGTTGCAGGATGCCGGTCGCCTTGTCCCACGCGTCGACGCCGTAGCGCTGGATGAGCTTCGTCTCGCGCAGCCGGGGCCCGAACCGCTTGCCGATCGCGTAACCGATGGAGTCACCGACGACGGCGCAGACGCTGACGACGGCCCACAGGATCAGGAATCGGGGCGCCGTCGTCGCCGTCGTCGACGCGATCAGCAGCCCCGATTCGCCCGGCGCGATGAAACCGAGTCCGATCGTGCATTCGAGGAGAACGAGCAGGCCCGTCGCACCGACCAAAGCTGGCTGAGGAAGGCTTTGCAGCCAGTTGAGCAGATCGGTAACCACGAGCGTCCCCTTGTGAGCCTGTGAGCTTGTCGTCCCGTGGCCGCGCGTTCGGCCACGCCGTTCGTCGTTAGGACGACACTATCGCCTGTCTGGTTCGGCCGATTCGGGGTTCTCCCTGATTTGCCGTGCCGGAACCCGGCGGCGTTACGACTGCCGGGCCAGCAGGCTGCTCGCCTCCTGCGCGGCCGGACCAGCCGCGGTGAGGTGGCGCAGGTTATCCGGCAGCGGCTCGCCCCTGTGCTGTTTCGTCTGCGCGAACAACTTGCCCGCGCGGTAGGACGAGCGCACGAGCGGCCCTGCCATGACACCGGCGAAGCCCAGCTCTTCGGCTGCCTTGGTGTGCTCGACGAACTCCTCCGGCTTGACCCAGCGGTCGACGGGATGGTGCCGCGGCGAAGGCCGCAGGTACTGCGTGATCGTGATGATCTCGCAGCCGGCCTCGACGAGGTCGCGCAGCGCGCCGGTGACCTCGTCGGGGGTTTCGCCCATCCCGAGGATCAGGTTCGACTTGGTGACGAGCCCCGCGTCGCGGGCCTTGGTGATGACCTCAAGCGAGCGCTCGTACCGGAAGGCGGGCCGTAGCCGCTTGAACACCCGCGGCACGGTCTCCAGGTTGTGCGCGAGCACCTCGGGCCGCGAGGAGAACACCTCGGCGAGCTGGTCGGGGTCGGCGTTGAAGTCGGGGATCAGCAGCTCGACGCCCGTTCCGGGGTTGAGCTCGTGGATCTGGCGCACGGTCTCGGCGTACAGCCAGGCGCCGCCGTCGTCGAGGTCGTCCCTCGCGACGCCGGTGACCGTCGAGTAGCGAAGGCCCATGGCCTGCACGCTCTCGGCGACCTTGCGCGGCTCCGACCGGTCGAGTGCCGTCGGCTTGCCGGTGTCGATCAGGCAGAAGTCACAGCGCCGGGTGCACTGCTCACCGCCGATGAGGAAGGTGGCCTCGCGGTCTTCCCAGCACTCGTAGATGTTGGGACAGCCCGCTTCCTCACACACGGTGTGCAGTCCCTCGCGCCGCACCAGGCCCTTGAGTTCGGTGAACTCCGGACCCATGCGCGCCCGGGTCTTGATCCAGGACGGCTTCTTTTCGATTGGGGTCTGGCTGTTGCGAACCTCTAGCCGCAGCAGCTTCCGACCCTCCGGCACAGCAGTCACGAACCCCAGCGTACGCGTCCGATCTTCACCGACAAGGTCACTCCGGGTCGGGGGTGATCCCGGTCAACTTCGCGGTCAGCGCCCACAGCCCCGCACCGAGGGCGGAGTCGGTCGCGGCGCGGGCAGGCGTGCCCTTTCTGGGGTATCCGCGCAGCGCGCCCAGACCGCGAGGGCCGATGTAGTCGCCGCCGGTGACGCCGTCGGCGGTGGCCGCGTAGAGCTGCGGCAGCGCGCCCATCCGCGAGTTCTGCGCCAGCAGGAGCTCGCCGAGCCTGGTGCCGGTGCGGATGACGCCCCGCGCGAGCGCGTTGCCGTGCGAGCGGGCCATGGCGCCGCCGAGTCCGGTGTCGCTGTAACCGGGGTGGGCTCCGACGCTGAGTACCGGCGAGCCCGCGGCCCTGAGCCTGCGGTCCAGTTCCATCGCGAACACCTGATTGGCCAGTTTCGCCTGGGCGTATGCCGTCGCGGGGTTGTAGCGCCGGTGCTCGAAGAACGGGTCGTCGAGGTCGATCCTGCCGCCGCTGGCGGTGAGGCTGGAGACGGTGACGACCCTTGCCGCCTTCGCGCCGCGCAGCGCGGGCATGAGCAGCCAGGTGAGTGCGGCGTGCCCGAGGTGATTGGTGCCGAACTGAGTCTCGAATCCGTCGGCCGTCGTGCCCTTCGGGGTGCCCATGACGCCCGCGTTGTTGATCAGGACGTCGAGCGTGCCTCCGGTGAGGTCGCGCACGGCGGTCACCGACCCGCGCACCGAGGTGAGATCGGCGAGGTCGAGCGGGATCAGCGCGGGCTGTGCCGTCGCGACCACCTCGACGTCCCTGAGCGCCTGCCTGCCTCGTTCCTCGGAGCGGCAGGCGAGCAGCACCGTCGCGCCCTTGGCCGCGAGTACCTTCGCCGTGCGCAACCCCAGTCCCGAGTTCGCGCCGGTGATGAGCACCGTGCGGCCTGTCTGGTCGCCGATGTCGCGCTCGGCCCACGCGCCGCCGTATCCGTCCTGCCTCGCCATGGCCGACAGCTAACTACACGTGCTGACGCGCGGACAACACGTCATGCCGTCGGCGCGAGCGCTCGCAGCAACTGGCCGAGCGGGCCGGCCTTTCGCGCGGAGCGTTGCCTCGCGTGCCGCGACCGCCCGCGCAGCAGCGCCACGAACGCGTTGCCGACCTCGGTGACCTCGGCGTCCGGCTCGCCGGGCTCGGCGAGGCCCGCCGCGATCGCGAGCATCCGCAGTTCGGCGTCGCCCGCCGCTCTCAGAGCCGGGCTGGTCGTCATCGCGGCGTCGAGCAGTTCGCGCAGCGTCGCGTTGTCGCGAGCGGCCGCGAGCCATGCACGTGCCACGGCGTCGATCTGGTCGCGATCACCGCCGCCGCGCACGTCGCCGGCGTCCTCGGGGCCGGAATCCTCGGCCCTGAGCCTGCCGCCGAGCGCCTGGCTCCACTTGTACTGCAGCGCCAGCAGCAGTTGTTCCTCGCCGCCGAACTCCCGCACCGCGGCGGGCACCGCACGCCACGGCGGTTCCGCAGTCCCGGACTTCGCGGCGTCGAGCACGGCATCGATGAGGTCGCGCCTGCGGTAGAAGTCTTCCCAGCTCACGTCCGATCCCCTTCCGTGATCGCCGAGGTCATACCAACGGTTTGCGACATACTCTCGGTATGGATCCGACGCGGCCCAACATACCATCGGTATGGCGGTGTCGTGCGGCGTAGAGTTGTGAGCGTGGTGACAATGCGGTCAAGAAGAGAAGAGTATTCGGAATCAACCCGTTCGGCCCTGGTCGAAAGCGCGATCGCACTGTTCACCACGCGCGGTTACGCCGGCACGTCCCTCGACGAGATCGCCAAGCGGACCAAGGTCACCAAAGGTGCGCTCTACCACCACTTCAGTGGCAAGCAGGCGGTGTTCGAGGCCGCGTTCGACGCCGTGGAAACCGACGTGAAAGGGCGGCTGGAAAAGATACTCAGCGGCCCCGAAAAACCGTGGGACCGGGCATTGAACGGACTCAGGGAATTCATTTCCAGTTGCCTCGACCCGGCATATCAGCGCATCGCCATCCACGAGGCTCCCGTCGTGATGGGCTGGCAGCGCTGGAAGGAAGCCGAGGACAGGTACAGCTTCGGCCTGATCAGGTCGAGCCTGCAGGACCTCATCGACGCCGGCGAGATCATGAACGTGCCGGTCGAACTCACGTCGAGGCTGCTGTTCGGCGCGCTGTCCAGCGCGGCAACCGAGATCGCGGGCTCGCCCGACCCCGAGCAGGTGGGGCGCCAGGTCGAGACGGTCATCCTCAGCCTGCTCCATCAGGTACGCCAGCCCGCGTCACCCGCCCCCGAATAGTTCCGGATGGCTACGCTCGACCGCGTGGAACTCAGGATCTTCACCGAACCCCAGCAAGGCGCGAGCTACGACGACCTGCTCGCCATCGCCAAGGCGACGGAGGACGCGGGTTACGACGCGTTCTTCCGGTCCGACCACTACCTCAAGATGGGCTCGGTCAGCGGGCTGCCCGGCCCCACCGACGCCTGGATCACGCTCGCCGGACTCGCCCGCGAGACCTCCCGCATCCGGCTCGGCACGCTGGTCACCGCCGCGACCTTCCGGCATCCCTCGGTGCTGGCCATCTCGGTCGCCCAGGTCGACCAGATGTCCGGCGGCAGGGTCGAGCTGGGTCTCGGCTCCGGCTGGTTCGCCGACGAGCACACCGCCTACGGCATTCCCATGCCCGCGACGAAGGAACTGTTCGACCGCTACGCCGAGCAGCTCGCCGTCATCACCGGCCTGTGGGGCACGCCTGAGGGTGAGACCTTCTGCTTCGACGGCACCTACTACACGCTCCAGGACTCACCCGCGCTGCCGAAACCCGCGCAGCGGCCGGGGCCGCCGGTGATCATCGGCGGGCTGGGCAAGAGGCGCACCCCCGAACTCGCCGCCCGCTACGCGAGCGAGTTCAACCTGCCCTTCGTCGACATCGACACCGCCCTCGCGCAATACGAGCGGGTCGACGCGGCCGTGCGCGCGGCGGGAAGGGACCCGAAGGACCTCGTTCGCTCGGCCGCGCTGGTCATCGCCGTCGGCAGGGACGAGGCCGAGGTCGCCAAGCGGGCCGAGGCCATCGGCAGGGAGGTACCCGAGCTGCGGGCCAACGGCCTCGCCGGTACCCCGGCCGAGGTGGTCGACAAGATCGGCCAGTGGCGCGAGAAGACCGGCGTCTCCCGGCTGTACCTGCAGGCACTCGACGTGACCGACCTCGACCACGTCGAACTGATCGCCGCCGAGGTCAAGCCCCAGCTCGACTGAGCAAGCCCGGCCACGAGGGCCGGTGCCGTCCCTCGTGGCCGCTCAGGTACGCAGCGCGAAGGTGACTCCGGGCGCGCTGGGCTGCTCCGGCCTCGGCAGCCAGTGGTCGCTGACGGGCAGCTCGCCCTCCAGTGCGGCCAGCACCGCGTCCCTCGCGGCGGGCAGCGCCTCGGCGACCGTGACGTCACGCCCCGTCTCCAGCGAAAGCGACGTGGTACCGGCGTCGCTGATGCCGCACGGCACGATCTTGCCGAACGCCCCGAGGTCGGCGTTGCAGTTCAGCTCGAAGCCGTGCATGGTCACCCCGCGCTGGACCCTGATGCCGATCGCGGCGATCTTGCGTTCCCGGCGGTGCTCGTCGGCGGGAAGCCACACCCCGCTACGTCCCTCGACCCTGCCGGTCCGCACGCCGAATCCGGCGCACACGGCGATGAGGGCCTCCTCGATCCGGCGCACGTAGTCGACGACGTCGATCGGGTCGGTGAGCTTCACGATGGGGTAGCCGACGAGCTGGCCCGGACCGTGCCAGGTGATGCGCCCGCCCCTGTCGACGTCGATGACCGGGCTGCCGTCGACCGGCCTGTCCTCTGGTCGCGTGCGCTTGCCCGCCGTGTACACGGACGGGTGTTCCAGCAGCAGCATCGTGTCGGGGCCGCGTTCCTCGGCACGGGCCGTGGCGTGCTCGCGCTGCAGATCCCACGCTCGCAGGTACTCGACGACACCGATCTCGCGCACATCGACGGGATCGCCGCCCGCGCGGCAGGACATGGTCGCTTTCGCAGTCACGCTGACGAGGCTACGCCGAGGCGGTTCACCGGTACCAGCCGCAGTGCCGCGCCCGACAGCAGCGCGATCCCGCCCACCGCGAGCACGGCGCCGAGCGTGTCGGTCAGCCAGTGCACGTCCAGCACGATGCGGCTCGCCGCGCACCCGACGGTGGCCAGCGCCCCGAGCCACGCCGTCAGCGCGACGAGGTGCGGGGCGAGCCACAGGCACAGCACGACGAGCGCGGCGACCGTACTGGCGACGGAAACGACGTGCCCGCTGGGAAAGCTGAAATCGGGGAAGGGCCTCGGCCGTTCCCTTGCGAAGAGCGGCTTGCCGAGGAAGCTCGCCGCCCGGCAACACACCAGCAGCACGAGTGTCCGGAAAACGACACCGGCGTGCCACGACCGGCCCCGCCGCCACAGCACGGTGCCCGCGACCGCGAGCACGACGGCCAGCAGCACCGGCAACACCGGGCCGAGAACGGCGCTCACGATGTTCGCGACCGTGCCCGCCGGGCCCCGCCACTGGTCGCGCAACGCCTCGCCGATACCGGCGTCGAGACCGTGGGCCGGTGCCGGACTCACCACGAACCCGAGTACCGCGAAGCCGGTGAGCAGTACGAGGCCCGCGGCGATCGAACCGATCAGCGGGGTACGTCTCTCGATGCGTGGCACGGTCACCGGCGCTTTCAGAGCACCGCCGCGAGCGCGCCGCCGAGTTCGGGATGAGCAAAGGAGAAACCCGCGCGTGGCAAGGCTTCCGACGCCGCCCTCGGACCGGTCAGCAGCATTTCGTCGGCGGCCTCACCGAGCGCGAGCCGCAGTGCCGCACCGGGAACCCGCCACGGGGAGGGCCTGCGCAGCGCCCTGCCGAGTGCCCTGGTGAACTCCGCGTTGGTGACCGGTTCGGGAGCGGACAGGTTCAGCGGACCGGACACCGAGTCGTGTTCCAGCGCGAACCGGATCGCTTCGACGTGATCGGGCAGACCGATCCACGAGAAGTACTGGCTTCCATCGCCGAGCTTGGCGCCGAGGCCCAGCAGGAATACCGGCTTGAGCAGGCCGAGAATGCCGCCCTTTCCGGACAGTACGGGTGCCGTGCGCAAGGTGACGACCCTGGCTCCCGCGGTCCTCGCCGGTTCCGTGTGCGCCTCCCATGCCTGGCACAGCCCGGAGAGAAACCCCGATCCGGCCGCGCCGCCCTCGTCGACGAGGACATCGCCGGTGTCGCCGTAGAAATGCACACCCGATCCGTTGACCAGTACGGGAATCCCGTGTTCCGCGACGGCCTCGGCAAGCACCTCGGTCGGTTCGAGCCTGCTGTCGGTGATGAGCTGCTTGCGGGCCCCGCTCCACCTGCCCGAGGCCAGCGGCGCGCCGCACAGGTTGACCACCGCGTCCACTCCGTCGAGCGCGCCGTCCTCGATCCTGCCCGAGGGCGGGTCCCAGTTGAACTCGTCGGTGGCCCTGGTGTCCCTGCGCACCAGCCGGACGACCTCGTGGCCTTCCGCTCTCAGCCGGGGCACGAGTGCCGTGCCGATGAGACCGCTCGATCCGGCGACGAGAACGCGCATACCGTCCACTCTAGACAAATTCGCCTGCCGGCCGCGCGGGCGATCTCGCCAGGCACGGAAAAGGGGCGCCCACCGCGAAGGTGAACGCCCCTTACCGGTTTCCCGGGAACTACAGGCCGAGCTCGTCCTCGAAGTTGCCCTCCTCGAGACGCTGCTTGATCGTCGTGAGGAACCTGCCCGCGTCGGCACCGTCGACAAGGCGGTGGTCGTAGGTCAGCGGCAGGAAGGCCATCGACCTGATGGCGATCGTGTCGTTGCCGTCGGGGTCGGTGACCACGACCGGGCGCTTCACGACGGCACCGGTGCCGAGCATGCCCGACTGGGGCTGCACGATGATCGGGGTGTCGAAAAGCGCGCCGTTGCTGCCGATGTTGGTGACGGTGAAGGTGCCACCGGTGATCTCGTTCGGGCCGATCTTGTTGTTGCGTGCCCTGTCGGCGAGATCGGCGATGCGGTGGGCCAGCCCCGCGAGGCTCAGCTCACCGGCATCGTGGATCACCACCGACAGCAGACCGCGCTCGGTGTCCACGGCGATGCCGAGGTGCACGGCGCCGTGGTAGGTGATCTCCTTCGTCTCCTCGTTGTAGGAGGCGTTGACGTTCGGGTGCTGCTTGAGCGCCTCGACCGTGGCCTTGGCGAAGAACGGCAGGAACGTCAGGTTGACGCCCTCGCGCTCCCTGAACGCGGCCTTGGCCCGCTGGCGCAGCTTGGCGATCTTGGTGACATCGACCTCGTGCACCTGGGTCAGCTGCGCCGAGACCTGCAGCGATTCCCTCGTCTTCTGCGCGGTGATCTGGCGGATCCTGCTCGCCTTCTGCACCGTTCCGCGCAGTGCCGCCTTCTCCGAGTCGGAGACCGCTGCCTTCGGTGCCGCGGCGGCGGGCGCGGGCGCCTGCTGCTGGGGCGCCGCGGCGGGTGCCTGCTGCTCCTTCTGCTTCGCCTCGACGGCGGCGAGCACATCCTGCTTGCGGATGCGGCCACCGACGCCGGAGCCGGTGAGCGAGGCGAGGTCGATGCCGTGCTCTGCCGCGAGCTTGCGCACGAGCGGCGTCACGTACGGCACCGCGCCGTCCTGGCTCGGTGCGGCCTGCTGCGCGGGCTGAGCTGCCGGTGCCGCCGGTGCGGGCTGTGCCGGTGCCGCCGGTTGCGCGGGCTGGGCGGGGGGAGCCGGAGGCGCGGGGGGTGCCTGTGGTGCGGGTGCCGCCTGCTGCGCGGGCTGTGCCGGTGCCGCCGGTTGCGCGGGCTGGGTCGGTTGCGTCGGCTGGGCCGGTGCCTGAGCGGGGGCGGCGCCCTCCGCGCCGATGACGGCGAGCTGCCCGCCGACCTCGACGGTCTCGTCCTCGGACACCGAGATTTCCAGCACGGTGCCCGCGACGGGGGAGGGGACCTCGGTGTCGACCTTGTCGGTGGAGATCTCCAGCAGCGGCTCGTCGACCGCCACCGAGTCACCGACCTGCTTCAGCCACCGCGTGACCGTGCCCTCCGTGACGCTCTCCCCGAGTTCGGGCAGCGTCACCGGGGTACCGGAAGCCTGGCCACCGGACGGTGCCGCGGCCTGCGCCGGTTCCGGCGCCGCCTGCTGAGCGGGCTGTTCCTGCTGTTCCTGCTGTGCGGGCTGAGCCTGCTGGGCGGGCTGCTCCGGCTGGGCCTCCGGCTCCGCGGCCGGTGCGCTTGCCTCGCCGCCGCCGGAACCGTCGTCGATCACCGCGAGCTCGGCACCGACCTCGACGGTCTCGTCCTCCTGGGCGACGATCTTCTGCACGGTGCCCGCGACGGGGGAGGGGACCTCGGTGTCGACCTTGTCGGTGGAGATCTCCAGCAACGGTTCGTCGACCGCCACCGAGTCACCCTCCTGCTTCAACCATCGGGTGACCGTGCCCTCCGTGACGCTCTCACCGAGCTCCGGCAATGTGACGGAGTACGCCATCGTTCGCTGACTCCCTTGACTGTTCGGGTGTGGTCTTGTTGTTGGCGGCGGTGCCGGCTGGATCAGCCGTGCACGTGCAGTGGCTTGCCCGCGAGGGCAAGGTGTGCTTCGCCGAGCGCCTCGGTCTGGGTCGGGTGGGCATGAATGAGCGGAGCGACATCCTCGGGGAAAGCTTCCCAGTTGTAGATGAGTTGCGCTTCGCCGATCAGTTCGCCGACCCGGTCACCGACGAGGTGGAGGCCGACGACCGGCCCGTCCGGCGCCTTGATCAACTTGACCGCACCGGAAGTCTTGAGAATCTGGCTCTTGCCGTTGCCCGCGAGGTCGTAGGTGAACGTCGTGATGTCCGCGCCGAACTTGTCCCTCGCGGCGGCTTCGGTCAGCCCGACGGACGCGACCTCGGGGTGCGAGTAGGTGACCCTGGGGATACCGGCCTCGTCGATGGGCTTCGGGTTCAGCCCCGCGATCTCCTCGGCGACGAGGATTCCCTGCTGGAATCCCCTGTGCGCGAGCTGGAGACCGGGCACGATGTCGCCGACGGCGTACACGTTCGGCAGGTTGGTGCGCAGCCGCTCGTCGGTCGGCACGAAGCCGCGGTCCATGCGCAGGCCAGCCTCCTCGTAGCCGTGGCCCGCTGTGTTGGGACCGCGGCCGACCGCGACGAGCAGCAGGTCGGCCTCAAGGGTCTCGCCGGACTCCAGCGAGACGCTCACGCCGTTGTCGTCCTGCTTGGCTCCGGTGAACCTGACCCCGGTCTTGAAGCCGATCTTGCGGCGACGGAAGGCACGCTCCAGTTGCTTCGACGCGAACTCGTCCTCGTTGGGGACGAGCCGGGGCAGCGCCTCGACGATGGTCACGTCCACCCCGAACGAAGCCCACACGCTCGCGAACTCGACGCCGATGACGCCGCCGCCCAGCACGATGGCCTTCTTGGGGACGTAGTCGAGGGTGAGCGCGTCCTCGCTGGCGATGATGCGCCCGCCGAGTTCGAGGCCGGGCAGCGTCTTGGAGTAGGAACCCGTGGCCAGCAGCAGGTTCTTGCCCGTGTACTTGGTACCGGCGACGTCGACGGTCGTGCCGCCCGCGAAGGTGCCCGTCCCCTCGACGTAGTTGATCTTGTGTGCTTTCGCGAGTCCCTGCAGTCCCTTGTAGAGCCTCGTGACGATCGAGTCCTTGTACTTGTGGACGCCGGCGATGTCGACGCCCTCGAAGACCGTCTTGACGCCGAACTGCTCGCCATCGCGGGCCGAGTCGGCGACCTCCGCGGCGTGCAGCAGCGCTTTGGTCGGGATGCAGCCGCGATGCAGGCAGGTGCCGCCCAGCTTGTCCTTCTCGATCAGGGTTACGGAAAGGCCCAGTTCAGCGGCGCGGAACGCCGCGGCATAGCCACCCGATCCGCCACCCAGGATCACCAGGTCGGCTTCAGCGTCGGTCACTTCTCCCACTCCTTGGCAGGCCGTTTCATGTGTCTTCACTCATCAAACAAGTCGTCCGCACGGGCGCCGTGGCGCGCTCAGCACACCTCATCTTGTCACCTCGCCTGACAGGCTTGCGAGCTAGTGGTGCTGTGGGCGGGACATCGGGTTTCGGTTCCCGGGATAATGATCGTCAGATGCCACGAGAGGAGAGGTGGTCGACGTGGGCCTGTTCGACTCACTGCGCCGCAGGGGGAAGGGAGGGTCAAAGCCCGGAACACTACGTAAGTCCAGCTCAGCGGACACGCAACACCTCGATGCCTGGGCGGCTGCCCGCAAGGGCGTCGAGGCGTACGTGGAACCGAAGACCACTGTCACGGACACCACAGTGGTACTGATCGCACATGACGGCGAGTGGACGCGCCGCCGCATCGGCAGCCTGACCGCCGCGCAGGACTTCGGCCGCAAGCGCTCGATTCCCGTGTACGAGGTCGCCAAAACCGGCTATCCCAGACGTATGCGCGAGTTCACCGAGCGGCAGAAGATCATGGAGCGGCGGCGCAGGCAGGAAGACCAGGGCTAGCCGCGGTCGCCTACAGGGCCGCTTCGAGCAAGCGCAGGTGTTCTTCGAGTACGGCTCTGATATCGGGGTGGGTCGTCGTCCCGAACACCGGATCCCACTCGACGACGGCGCCGTTGCCGGGCAGCAGTACCAGTCGTGGCGGTTCGCTGATCGGCAGCACGGAGTTCACGAGGCCCAGTTCCCCCACGCCGAGCAGCCGGGGGAACACGACGTCGCCGGGAAGCCCGTCGCAGGTCAGCAGAAAATCGCGGTAGCGGGGCGGCAGGGCGATGCCGAGCCGCTGCTCGGCGAACGCGATCCCGGCGGGGGTCGCCGGAGGCGGTGTGCTGTGCGGTTCGCCTCGCAGGCGCATGATCTCGGCGACGAGCCCGGCGAGATCGAGCGGCGCCCTCTCGCCCCGGTATCTGGTCAGCAACGCGGCCACGAGCGTTCCCGCGTAGTCGCGGGCCCACTCGTCCGGCACGGTGAGCGCGCCCTCCACGAGCAGCGGGGCCACGTGCCTGCACGCGGCCAGCGTCGCCACATCCGGTTCGGGCAGGTCCTTCGCCAGGCCTGCCCACTCGCCGAGCGCGGCGAGCGCGCCGTCCCGGTCACCGGCGGCGGCCAGCGCCTCGGCATCGGCGGCGTGCCGCCGCAACCGCTGAGCAGGCGTGCGGGCGGTGTTCTCGCTGTCCGCGCCGCCGCCGGTGAGTTCGCCGAGCTTGTTCACGAAAGCAAGCAATCCGTCCCCGGAGTCTTTCTCGCCAGGGTCACCGAGGTGCGCGAGGTGTGCGCGCTCCTCGGCACCGAGATCGAGGGGGAGCAGCTCGCGGGCCCACTCCGGCCGTGCGCCCCTCGCCTCGAACAGCATCGCCCACGCCCGTGCCCGCACCGGGCCGGCGGCCAGTGCGGTGACCGGTCGTTCCGTCACGTCCCGCCAGCGCAGCACGAGGCGGTCCGCTTCGGCGAACGCGCCGGTGCAGGCCAGCAGCAGCGCCGAGGAGCCGATCGCGTCGTCGACCTGGTCATCGGGCGCCGTCAGTATCTTCCTGACGGCGTGTTCCGCAGGTCCGGACGGCGCGTCGGCATCCTCGGCGCCCTGGCCGGGCTCGGTCACCCGTTCTCGGCGATGTCGGCGAGAACGGCCGCGATGGTGCGCACCGGGACCCCGGTTCCGCCCTTGCCGGTGTAGCCCCACGGCGACGCGGCGTTGTAGGCCGGACCGGCGACGTCGATGTGCGCCCACGGCAGGCCGTCGGCGACGAACTCGCGCAGGAAGATCCCGGCCGCGAGCATGCCGCCGAACCGGGAGCCGGTCACGTTGGCGAGGTCGGCGAGCTTGGAGTCGAGATCGCCGCGCAGTTCCTCGGGCAGCGGCATCGCCCAGCCGCCCTCTCCGGTGGCCCTCGCGACGGCGGCGACCCGGTCTCGGAACTCCTCGGTTCCCATGATTCCCGCCGTGCGGTTGCCGAGCGCGACCACCTGGGCGCCGGTGAGCGTCGACGTCTCGATGAGGTAGTCCGGCTCGTCCTCCGCGGCCCTCACCATCGCGTCGGCCAGCACGAGCCTGCCCTCCGCGTCGGTGTTGAGGACCTCAACGGTCTTGCCGCCGTACATCGTCAGCACGTCACCGGGCCGGTAGGACGTTCCGGAGGGCATGTTCTCGGCGAGCGGGAGGTAGGCGGTGACGGCCAGCGGGTACTTGAGCTTCGCGGCGAGCACGACGGAGGCCAGCACCGCCGCGGCACCCGACATGTCCGAGGTCATCGCGTCCATGTTGGCGGCGGGCTTGAGCGAGATGCCCCCGGTGTCGAACGTGATGCCCTTGCCGACCAGCGCGATCTTCTTCCGCGCCTTGGTGCCCTTGTAGCTGATGCGCACGAGCCGCGGCGGCCGCGACGAGCCGCCGCCGACCCCGAGGATTCCGCCGTAGCCCTTGCGCTTCAGCGCCTTCTCGTCGAGCACCTCGACGTCGAGGCCCGCCGATTCGGCGAGTTTCCTCGCCCTTTCGGCGAACGAGGAGGGGAACAGTACGTTCGGCGGAGTGTTGATCAGGTCCCTCGCGACGCACACCGCCTCCGCGATCGCCGTCGCGGCCTTGAGCGTCGCCTTGTGCTCCTTCGCGGTTCCCTCGGCGGGGCTCGCGACATCCACAGTGGACACCGGGGCGTCGCCGGGCTCCGACTTGTACTCGGTGAAGCCGTAGGCGCCGAGCACGATGCCCTCGACGGCGGCCTGCAGGTCCAGTACCGACAGCGTGGTGAGCGCCCTCGCGGTGCCCGCGAGCGCGCGGCCGGCCGCACCCGAGGCCCTGCGCACCTGCTCGGCGGTGGGGTCCTGGTCACCGAGACCGACGGCGAGCACGAAACCGGAAGGCAGCTTGCCGAGGGTGGGAACCTTCACGACCTCCTCGGCCTTGCCGGTGGCGCCGAGGGTGCGCAACACGTCGGCGAGGGAGCCGCCGAGCGCGGCGTCGACGGACTCCGCGCCGGGTGCCAGCTCCAGTCCCTTCGCACCGGCGACGGTGCCGATCACGATCGCCTCCGCGCGGCTCTTGCCCAGCGCGGCCTCGGTGATCTCGGAAAGGGCAAGCTTCGGCAAGCTCACGGCAGGGCTCCCTCTGTAGACGGCAACTGATCTCGACCATGGTGGTGGTCGTGCTTCGGTCATGCTATTGACGGCGGTGCAGACCCGGAGAGGTAGGTACGAGGTGCAGGTCGCTGGGGTCCTTATCGGCGCGCTGGCGGCGGCGGCATCGGTGGCGGGCTGGTGGTTGCTCGCCGGGATCGCGGTGGCCGCCGCGCTGGCGTTCTGCGCGCGGCTGACCCGATCGGACCCTGCCCCGCTGCCGGACAGATCGTCGCGCCTGCTCGGCGGTCTCGGGCTCGCCTCGGGCGTGACGAGGGTCGTGGTGTTCGCGACCGTCTTCGCCGGATACACGGTTCCTGGCCGGCCGGGACCGGCCGCGCTGGGGTTCGTCGCCGTGGTCACGGCGGCGACCGCGACCGGCGTCGTGTTCGCCGGTTACTACCGGCGGTGGTGTGCGGGCCTGCTGCTCCTTGCCGGTGTGGCGTTCGTGACGTTGTGTGCCGCGATCACGCCGGTGGAATCGGTGGGGCAGGCGGGCGGGACCGCCTCGTTCGCCGGGGTGCTCGCCGCGGCCGCGTTGTGCTTCCCGATGTTCGCCGGGCTCAGCGGAAGGGCCATCGCGGCAGGCGCGGTGATGGCGGGCGCCGTCGCCGCCGCCGCGCTGTGGCAACTCGGGCCCGTGCGGCTCGCCCTGTCGCCGACCTCGTTGCGGGACGTGCTCGCCGCGGCCGACGCGGCCGCGCTGGAGCCGCTGCTCGGCGCCGTGGTCGTGCTCGCGACCGCGAGCGCGGCGCTGCTGGCGGCGACCGGTGTCAGAGACTCGGCGGCCGTCGTCTTCGAGCGGAGAGGGCGACGTGACGCGCTCGCGGTGACCGCGCTCGCCGGTGCGCTGACCGCCGTACTCGCGGTACTGCTGTCGCCGCTGGGTGCCTTGCTGCTCGCCGCGGCGTTCACCCTCGCCGAGGCCTGTGCCCGCGCGCTGGTCACCCGCGAGGCCAGGGTTCCCGCCGTCGTCACGGTCGCGGGAACCACCGTGCTGTTCGGGGCACTCGTGTTCGCATTGTGATATGGACACTGTGAGGTGGAACTGTGGCGACACGGTGGTGCTCAGCTTCCTGCGCCCGGACGCGAGCGTGGGCCAGCAGCACCCGCTCCGGGTGCTCGCCGACGACGGCAACGACCTGCTCGGCTGGCTGCCCGCGGGAACCACCATCGTCGGCAGCAGGCTCGCCGACGGGAGGGATCTGCGCGAGGCGCCGCTGGCCGAACGTTTCGTCACGCCGAGGATGCGGATCAGGGACGAGTGGCGGGACTCCTCGACGTTGCGGTTGATCAGCGAGCACAACCTGGCGTCGGTGTGGTGGTTCTTCGGCGCCGACGGCGGCTTCACCGGCTGGTACGTCAACCTGGAGCTTCCGCTGGGAAGGAACGCGCTCGGGCCGTGCCGGATCGACGGTGTGCTCGACCTCGTCGTGCATCCCGATCTGCGCTGGGAATGGAAGGACGAGGACGAGGCGGCCGAAGCGGTGAGGGCGGGACGGCTGACCTCGGAGCAGCTCATCGCGCTGCGAGAGGAAGGCGAGCGGCACATCGCGCTCGCCGAAGCGGGGGAGTTTCCCTTCGACGGGACATGGACGACGTTCCTGCCCGAGCGGGGCTGGCCGTCGCCGGTGTTGCCGCCGGGATTACTGAGTGGCCTGTGAGGGTCAGGCGGCCATCAGATAGGCGATGCCGAGCAGAACCGCCGCGAAGACGGCGAGCCCGCCGAGGTGGCTGCCGCTGAGGTCGCGCGGGAACACCTTGCCGTGCTGGTTCTTCCACCACACGATGCCGAAGGCGGCGCCGATGATGCCGAGGAAGGCGCCGAATCCACCGGCCATGATGTAGCCGATGAGCACGATCTCGCCCGCCGCGAAGGTGAGTAGCGCCGCGGCGCCGAAGGTCTTGAAGTCCGATGCCGTTCCCGCGGACACGCTGTTGCCACCAGGGGACGGCTGAGGCTGGTACGTCACACCGCCATGGTAGAGGGAAGGGAATGTTCTGACGTCCTACTAACGAGATATGCTCGTGGCATGACGACCACGATCCCCTTCGCGCGTGACCTCGCCCCCACTCCCGCCACGGCGGAGCGGGTAGCCGAGGTATTGGCGAAGCCGGGATTCGGTACCTATTTCACCGACCACATGGTCACCGTCAAATGGGACACCGAGCGTGGCTGGCACGAAGCCGAACTCAAGCCCTACGGGCCGTTCACCCTCGATCCCGCTTCCGCGGTTCTGCACTACGGCCAGGAGATCTTCGAAGGGCTCAAGGCCTACCGGCAGCCCGACGGGACCATTCGCGCGTTCCGTCCCGACGCCAACGCCGAGCGGTTCCGTACCTCGGCGCGCAGGCTCGCGATGCCGGAGTTGCCGGACGAGCTTTTCCTCGGTTCGTTGCGCGAACTCGTCGATGTCGACAACCGCTGGGTGCCGACCAAGCAGGGCGACGCGCTGTACCTGCGGCCGTTCATGATCGCGACGGAGGCGGGGCTCGGCGTCAACTCGCCCGCGGGTGAGTACGTGTACTCGCTCATCGCCTCGCCAGCCGGTTCCTACTTCACCGGCGGGGTGCGCCCGGTGAGTGTGTGGCTGTCCACCGAGTACGTGCGCGCCGCGCCGGGAGGAACCGGTTCCGCCAAGTGCGGTGGCAACTACGCCGCGTCCTTCCTTGCCCAGGCGCAGGCGGTTGAGCAGGGCTGTGACCAGGTGGTCTGGCTCGACGCCGTCGAACGCGCGTGGGTCGAGGAGATGGGCGGGATGAACCTGTTCTTCGTCTTCGGTTCCGGTGCCGACGCCAAGGTGGTCACCCCCGAACTGAGCGGTTCGCTGCTGCCCGGCATCACGCGGGACTCGTTGCTGCGGGTCGCGTCCGACTTCGGGCACAAGGTCGAGGAGCGGCGCATCTCCACGGAGGAGTGGGAGAAGGCTGCGGCTTCCGGCGAGCTGACCGAGGTGTTCGCGTGCGGGACGGCGGCGGTGATCACTCCGGTTGGCCGCGTCAAGCACGCGAACGGGGAGTTCACCATCGGCGGCGGTGAGCCGGGTGAGCTGACCATGAAGCTGCGTGCCGAGCTGACCGGCATCCAGGAGGGCACCCGCCCCGACCCGCACGGCTGGATGTACGAACTGGCCTGACCCGCCGCGAGTCCCGCGTTCGGGACGCCGAGTTCTGCGTTCGGGTCGGCGAGTTCTGCATTCGGGACGCCGAGTTCTGCGTTGGGGACGGCGAGTTCTGCGTTCGGGTCGGCGAGTTGCGCCTTCGGGCATCAGCGGCCGGACGCGACACTCGTCATTGGCCGGGGCCGCGTGTCCGTGGTTCCGAATGGAACGCGCCCGGCTGGCGCCGGGGACACCGCCCGGCTGGTGCTGGGGGACCGCTCTCGGCTGGCGCCGGGGACGCCGCCCGGCTGGTGCCGGAGCCCGCTCTCGGCT
>JBEYHY010000003.1:604616-837605 GCA_040635515.1 Saccharomonospora sp. NPDC006951
TGGTGCCGGGGACCCTGCTCTCGGCTGGCGCCGGAGCCTGCCCGGCTGGTGCCGGGGACACCGACCGGCTGGTGCTGGGGGACCGCTCTCGGCTGGCGCCGGGGACGCCGCCCGGCTGGTGCTGGGGGACCGCTCTCGGCTGGTGCCGGGGACCCTGCTCTCGGCTGGCGCCGGAGCCTGCCCGGCTGGTGCCGGGGACACCGACCGGCTGGTGCTGGGGGACCGCTCTCGGCTGGTGTCAGGCAGCGTGCCCGGTGCGTCCGCGGGCACGGCTGTGGCTCCCACTGGCCCTGATGTGCATCTCGTGCGGCTGGACGCGGATCTCGCCGTTCCCAACGCGGATCTCGCCGTCCCGGGTGCGGATCTCGCTGTTCTGAACGCAGAACTCGGCGGGCTGAGTGCAGAACTCGGCGCCCCCGGTGCGGATCTCGGCGTCCGGGGCGGTCACCTCGGCTGGTCGGTTTCCTCGGCTACTTCCGGTGCTCCGCCCGGCACGGCCTCGTCCGGAGCCGGACCGTCCGGGGCCGGACCGTCCGGGGCCGGACCGTCCGGGGCCGCTTCGTCCGGGGCCACGCCGTCCGGCGGTGCTTCTCCCGCGCCCGGCGCGCTCGCTTCGGCCAGCACTCTCACCGCGCCCGTCAGCAACGGCAACACCGCCACCGCACCGATACCGCCCCCGGCACCGACACCGAGATCGGCCACCGGCTTCAGGTCCAGCTGGTCCAGCGCCAGCACCTGGGCCGGTTCCGTCGCACGATGCGCGGGAAGCCACCACGAACGGGCACCCGCCGCCAGTTCCTCCGCCACCAGCGCCGCCGCCGCCGCGACCACACCGTCGAGCAGCACCGGCGTCCGCCGGACGGCGGCCTGCGCGAGAAACCCGGCCATCGCGGCGATATCGGCACCGCCCGCCGTCCGCACCAGCTCGACCGGATCGGTCAGCACCGGCCGCGCCCTGCGCAGCGCGTCGCGGACGGCGGTCGCCTTGCGCATCCAGCCGTTGTCGTCGATACCGGAGCCACGGCCGATGACGGCAACCGGCTCCGCGCCGGTCAGCGCGGCGACGAGCGTGGCGGCCGGAGTGGTCGCGCCGACCCCGATCTCGGCGGGAATCAGCAGATCGGCACCTTCGTCGACCTCGGCGTCGGCGATCGCCGCACCCGCGAGCACGGCCGCTCTCGCCTGTTCGCCGGTCAGCGCGTCCTCGACGTCGATCGAGCCCGTGCCGTCGGCGACCTTGAATTCCGAACCCTCGAACTCCGCACTCGAACCACGCACACCCACGTCGACGACCCGCACTCCCGCGCCAGCGGACTCGGCGAGCACCCCGAGCGCGCTGCCGCCGGCGCGTAGTGCCTCGACCAGACTCCGCGTGTGCTCGGACCGGTGCACGGAGACACCGCGGGCCGCGATGCCGTGGTCCGCCGCGAACACGACGACCCTGGTCCTCGACAACGGCCTCGGCGGTGCTTGACCCTGGCACGCGGTGATCCACGCGCTCAGGTCTCGCAGCCTGCCGAATCCCTCGGCGGGGCTGATCAGGGTGGCGTGCCGCCGGAACGCTTCCGCTCTGGCGAGCTCGTCCGGCTGGGGAACGGAGGGGAACTCGATGCGCACGCGCTCAAGCTACCTCGCTTCACGCGCCAGCAGTGCCCTGGCCAGGGAGCTGTCACACACGAGGACGTCCAGTGCTCGGGTGCGCAGCGCGCCGAGCACGCCGCCTGCCTTCTCCGGTCCCGCCGCGACCCCGGCCACGGTCGGGATGGCGGCGAGGTCGGCCAGCGAGACACCGAGCACCCTGTCGTCGGTGGGACCCGTCAGCGGCGTGCCTTCCGCGTCGAAGAAGCGCGCGCAGATGTCACCGACCGGCTTCGCCGCCTCGAATCGACCTTTTTCCTCGATGCTGAGGTTCATCGCTTTGACGAGAGCGGCGGAGGAACCCTGACCCGCGCTGCCGATGCCGACGATGGCGATCTGCGCTCGCCGCGCCGCGTCGAGTGCTTTTTGGATGGTGGGTTCGGCGAGCAGGACGTCCCTGCCCGCCTTCGAGGTCAGCAGCGCGGGTGCGTGCAGCCGCAGATAGCGGCCGCCGACCCGGCCGGCGAGGCCGCGGACGAGTTCCTCACCGCTGATGGCCGAGTCCACTGCGGACAGTCCGCCGACGAGGGGGAGTACTTCGACGTCGAGGCCGCCCTCGTCGGGAATGTGCTGCACGACCGACTGCAGCCCGTGCCCCCATGAGACGCCGATCTGTTGCCCTGGCTGGAGATTGTCGAGCAGCCAGCGAGCCCCGAGGTCACCGACCCTCGACAGTGGACGGTCGTGGCTGTGGATTTCGGCGACTCTGCTGTCCTTGAGACCGAAGCGGCTGGTGAGCTGGTTCTCCAGTTCCATGTCGCGGCCGCTGGGGTCGTTGATCTGGATGCGGACGATACCCCTTTCCCTTGCGGCGGTGAGCATCCTCGAAACGCTGGATCTGCTGACCTGCAACGTGGTCGCGATCTCGTTCTGGGAGCGCCCTTCCTCGTAGTAGAGGCGGGCGGCTTTCACCAGCAACTGCTGGTCACGAGGTGGTGGCATCTCCTCACGCGTCCAGGTCGCGCACCAGTAGCTCGGACAGTTCGGTGAGCGCGCCGTCGGCTCCCTCGCCGTCGGTGCGGAGAATGACCTCCTCGCCGTGGCCGATCGCAAGGCTCAGCACGGAAAGCATGCTGCGCGCGTCGACGAGTTCGGTGCCGGGGCGGCCGATCGCCACGGTGCCGGGATGTTTGGCCGCGGCCTTGACGAAAAGGCTGGCCGGGCGCGCGTGCAGGCCGACGGACGAGGCGATCTTGACTCTGATCTCCGGCATGCGGGCTCCTTCGCGGTTGGGGCTTGTCGCCGATTGCACGGCATGTTACACACATCACTGGCAAACGTGAAGAACGTCAGCACATACGTGCAAATGCCGGATCCGGGGGCCGAGAAGGAGGCCAGCAATGCAAGTGCTTGCTGTAATGGCGCAGCAGCAGCCGGCACAGCCAGGCGAGGAGACGAGCGGTGGAGTGCTCGGGGTCTTCGAATGGCTGGGTACACATTTCATCGGGCTTTTCGATGAAGCGGGACAGCAGTTCGTCGGGCTGGTGACCGGGATTCTTCCCACGCTCGTCGTGCTGCTCACGTTCATGTACGCGCTCACCACGTTCATCGGTGAGCAGCGCGTGACCCGAGCAGTGCAGTGGTCGGCGCGATGGTGGATCACCAGGTACACGATCATGCCGGTGCTCGCGGTCCTGATGCTCACCAACCCGATGTGTTACTCGTTCGGCAGGTTCCTTCCCGAACGCTACAAGCCGGCTTTCTACGACTCGGCCGTGTCGTTCGTGCATCCGGTGACCACGTTCTTCCCGTATGCCAACGCGGGTGAGTTGTTCGTGTGGCTCGGTATCGCCAACGGCATCACGCAGCTCGGCGAGTCGACGGTTCCGGTGGCACTGCGGTATTTCCTCGTCGGCATCCTGGTGATCTTCATCAGGGGCATCGTCACGGAGAAGCTCACCGCGTTCATGATCAAGCGAACGGGCCGCACCGAGGTGTTCGCCGATTTCGACCGTGAGTTCGAGGAAGCGAAGGCGGGTGCGCGCGCATGAGCGAGATGGAGACGCACGTGTCCGGCGCCGTGTTCGTGCGCCCCGGGCAGGGAGGCTGGGGCAGGGGGCTGCTGCTGCGCGCGGACGGTAAGCGCGACAAGGTGCTTTCGGTGACCGGTGGCGGCATCCACCCGGTCGCGGCGAGGATCGCGGAGCTGACCGGTGCCGAGGCCGTCGACGGGTTCATCACGACGGTGCCCGACGACGAGGTGGTCGCCGCGGTCATCAACTGTGGTGGCACGGCGCGGATCGGTGTGTACCCGCGCAAGGGGATCCCGACGGTCGATGTCTACGCGGGTGCGCCGGGAGGACCGCTCGCGAAGTTCATCACCGAGGAGCTTTTCGTATCGGCCGTGGGGGTCAGCGACGTCAACCCGTCCACTGAGGACGGTGCTGCGGCCGGAACCGGGGAAACGGAGGAAAAGCCGCCGCCCGCCGTCCCTCCGCGTTCGGAACGGCCTTCCGGCGCCGACGTCGCCGCTTCCGTCGCGGGAACGGGCAAGTTCGGCACCGCCTTCAACGCGGTCACCGGTGTGTTCGTCAAGTTCGGTTCGGCTGTCGGTTCGTTCGTCAACACGATGCTCGCCGCCGGAAGGCAGACGATCGATCTCACGCTGAAGACGATCCTGCCCTTCATGGCGTATGTGAGCCTGCTGCTCGGCATCGTGACCTACACCGGGGTCGCCGAGTGGATGGGCCGGGTGCTGAGCCCGATCGCGAGCAACCCCTTCGGGCTCATCGGCATCAGTCTCGTGGTCGCGCTGCCGTTCCTGTCGCCGATTCTGGGGCCGGGTGCCGCGATCGCGCAGGTCATCGGAACGCTGATGGGCAGCCAGATCGCGATCGGAGCGCTGCCCGTGCAGTACGCGCTGCCCACGCTGTTCGCCATCAACGGGCAGGTCGGTTGTGACTTCGTCCCGGTGGGGCTCGCGCTGGGCGAGGCCAAACCGGCGACGGTTGCCGTCGGCACGCCAGCGGTGCTCATCAGCAGGATGTTCACGGCGCCACTTGCGGTCGTGATCGCATGGGTCGCAAGCTTCGGGCTCTAGGAGGAAGAAATGAGCGTGTATTACGAGAGCACCGTGCTGCGGGCCGGTGAAGAGGCCGGGGACATGGTCGAGGGCGGGGTCGTGATCCTCTACGCCGATCCGATTCCCGCCGCGCTGGAGAGCGTGAGTGTCGTGCACGGTCCCGCGAAGGGGCCGGAGCGGGAGATCAGGGAGGGTGACGTCTTCTCGATCGGGGAGCAGCGGGTCGAGCTGTTCGCCGTGGGGGAGCGGGCACACGAGAACCTGCGCACACTCGGGCACATCGTGGTCTACCTGAATCCGGAGGAGGGGACCTCGCTGTTGCCGGGTGCCGTGCACGGAAGGGGAACCGTGTCGATCCCGCCCGCGGGCGCGGCGCTGTCGCTGAGTGGTGGCGCGCCGTGACGTGGCAGGCGATCGTCACGCTGCTCGGGGTGTTCGTCGTGGCCGGAATTCTCAGCTATCGCCAGCATCTCGGCTATCAGCGCGCCGTGAACGAGCTGGCCTCCGACGAGAATCGCAGCGGGGTGCTGCTGGTGAGCGGCAGGTCGAAGGGAAGGTTGCGGGGCGCGATCGTGCTGCTGGTCATCGACCGCCTCAAGGGTGAGGTGATCAGGGCGAGCGCCATGGAGGGCAGTTCGGTGTTCGCGTCCTTCAAGGAGCGTGAGGACCTGACCGGTCCGGTCGAGGGGGCCGAGGAGCGCGCGGGGTCGAAGGCGCTGGCCAAGGCCGTCGCCGACGCGATGCGGATGGCCGCCAGGCTGAACGCGGGCGCGCTGCGGACGGGGAAGGCGGGCGAGCGGCAGCAGGCTTAGCGAACCGGCCCGGGCACAAGGCGTCCGGTGTGGGGCATTTCGGCCCCGCGCCGGACGCCTTTGTGTTTCGGGCACGCCGCGACCTGCGGATTTGCACACATGTGCAGGCTTCGGAGTCTTGTGTGCGGTTGTTCCCCGTGCTACCAAGGAAAGCACGACGGTGCACATCATGTGCACATATGTGCAGGCCGGAGGGTTTCGGGATGAGTTATGTCGATCGGCTGCGAGCTCGCGAGCGGGAGCTCGGGCGTCCGGTCAGGGTGGGTCTCGTCGGAGCGGGCCAGATGGGCCTCGGCTTCGTCGTGCAGGCGAGCCGCATCGAGGGCATGGAGGTCGCGGCCATCGCCGACATCGCGCCGGAGCGGGGAAGGGCCGCTTTCGCCGAGGCGGGCAGAACCGACGTCACCGATACCGGCACCCGCGCGGAGCTGGCCGCGGCGATCGAGCGCGGTGGCGTCGTCGTCACCGAAGAGGCCATGCTGCTGACCGGGCTTCCCCTCGACGTACTCGTCGATGCCAGCGGTGTTCCCGAGGTCGGTGCGAAGCTCGCGTTCGCGGGCCTGCTGGCCGGCAAGGACATCGCGATGCTCAACGTCGAATGCGACGTGACGGTCGGGCTGCTGCTGTCGAACCTCGCCACCCGGCTCGGCAGGGTCTACACGGTGTGCAGGGGCGACGAGCCCGTCGAGTGCAAGGCGCTTGTCGACTACGTCCGCGACATCGGCTTCGAGGTGGTGTGCGCCGGTAAGGGCAAGAACAACCCGCTCGATCCCTCGGCGACGCCCGCCTCCGTCGCGGCGACCGCCGAGGCGAAGGGCATGAACCCGCACATGCTCGCGAGCTTCGTCGACGGGTCGAAGACGATGATCGAGATGGCGGCGCTCGCCAACGGCGCCGGGCTCACGGTCGCCACGCGCGGCATGACGGGCCCGCACTGCACGGTGGAGGCGCTGTCGGACACGTTCCGGCCCGCCGATGACGGCGGGGTGCTGCCGGAGGCCGGTGTCGTCGACTACTGCACCGGTCCCGTCGCGCCGGGGGTGTTCGTCATCGGCCGCACCGACCATCCCGCGGTCGCCGCCGAAATGGCCTACCTCGGCATGGGCAAGGGGCCCTACTACACGTTCTACCGGCCCTATCACCTCGCGAGCGTCGAGGCGCCGCTGTCGGTGGCCGAGGCGGTGCTCGACCG
This sequence comes from Saccharomonospora sp. NPDC006951, assembly GCA_040635515.1. GTDB lineage: Bacteria > Actinomycetota > Actinomycetes > Mycobacteriales > Pseudonocardiaceae > Prauserella_A. The sequence continues at coordinate 611,281 of JBEYHY010000003.1, forward strand.
CACGCCGAGTCTCGCGCCGAAGGCGTGGAACGCCGAGGTGCTCGCCGTCGCGAAGCGGGACCTGCGGGAGGGCGAGACGCTCGACGGCATCGGCGGCGACACCGTGTATGGCATCACCGACAGCGCGTCGGCGGCGGCAGCGGGCGGGCACGTCCCGCTCGGTCTCGCGAGCGGGGCCAGGGTGCTCAGGGACGTGGCGGTGGGGACCGTGCTGACGAGCGCCGACGTCGCCGTCGACGAGACGACCACCATCGCGACCCTGCGGAGACTCCAGGACCGCCTCGTGGAGGGCGAGGAGGTGACGGGCGCGTGGATCTGACCGGAAACGCGGGCGTCGCAAGGGAGACGCTGCGGACGATGTGGACCATCAGGCGGTTCGAGGAGGCGGTCGACGACCTGTTCGCCCGCGGGCTCATGCACGGCACGATGCACCTGTCGATCGGGCAGGAGGCGGTGCCTGCCGGTGCCTGTCTCGCGCTCGCCGACGGTGACTACATCACCTCGACGCACAGGGGGCACGGGCACTGCATCGCCAAGGGCGCCCGCCTCGACGCGATGATGGCCGAACTGCTCGCCAAGGAAACCGGGTACTGCCGGGGGCGTGGCGGTTCCATGCACATCGCCGACGTGGCGACGGGCAACCTCGGCGCCAACGGCATCGTCGCCGGGGGAGTCCCGATCGCCTCCGGCGCGGGGCTGGCGGTGAAACTGCGTGGCGGACAACAGGTCGTGCTCAGCTTCTTCGGTGACGGTGCCGTCAACGAGGGCGCGTGGCACGAGGGCGTCAACCTCGCCGCGATCTGGGACCTGCCCGTCGTGTTCGTCTGCGAGAACAACCACTACGGCATGTCGATGTCGGCGAAGAGGGCGGCCAAGGTCGACCGGCTCGGGGAAAGGGCCGCGGCGTACGGGATCCCGGGAGTGACCGTCGACGGCAACGATCCGCAGGAGGTGTTCGACGCCGTGTCGGCCGCCGTCGCGCGAGCGCGAGCGGGGGAGGGGCCTTCGCTGGTGGAGGCCATGACCTACCGCTGGAAGGGACATTCCAAGAGCGACAAGAACCTCTACCGCACGAGAGAGGAGATCGAGAGCTGGCGCGAGCGCGACCCGATCGTGCGGTTCGAGCGTGCGGTGATCGCCGCGGGAACACTGTCCGAAAAGGACACGGCCGAGTGCGCGAACGAGGCCCGGGAAAGGGTGCGCGCCGCCATCAGGACGGCCGGCGCCGCGCCCGACGCCAGCGCCGCTTCGCTGACCGACGCCGTGTACGCGGGGAGTGACTCATGACCACGACCGAATCGCGCACCCTTACCTACGCCGAGGCGGTGAGGGAAGGGCTCAGCCAGGCCATGGAAGCCGACGAGCGGGTGTTCCTGCTCGGTGAGGACGTCGGCACCTACGGCGGCGCGTTCGGGGTCACCGGCGACCTCGTGCACCGCTTCGGCGAGGAACGGGTCCGCGACACCCCGATCAGCGAACTCGGCATCGTCGGAGCCGCCGTGGGCGCAGCGCTGGCCGGGATGCGGCCCATCGTCGAGATCCAGTTCTCCGACTTCACCGCGCAGGCCATGGACCAGATCGTCAACCAGGCGGCCAAGATTCATTTCATGCTCGGTGGCGCGGCGACGGTGCCCATGGTGCTCAGGGCGCCGGGCGGTGCCGGAACGGGAGCCGCCGCGCAGCACTCGCAGAGCCTCGAAGCGTGGTTCGCGCACGTTCCGGGACTCAAGGTGGTCATGCCCGCTACGGCCGCCGACGCCAAGGGACTGCTGCTTGCCGCGATCGACGACCCGAACCCGGTGATCGTGCTGGAACACAAGCTGCTCTACAAGCAGAGCGGTGTCGTTCCCGAGGATCCGGCGAGGGTACGGCTCGGTGAGACCGCGGTGCGCCGTGACGGCACCGATCTGACCATCGTGGCGACCGGCGTCATGGTGTCCAGGGCACTCGAAGCGGCCGAGCAGCTCGCGGCGAGCGGGATCGAGGCCGCCGTGCTCGATCCGAGGACGCTGCGGCCGCTCGACTCCCAGACCATTGTGGACAGTGTGACCGCGACGGGGAGGGCGCTGCTCGTCCAGGAGGCGCCCAAGACGGGGGGCTTCATGGCCGAGGTCTCGGCCGCGATCGTCGAGTCACCGGCGTTCGGGCACCTCAGGGCGCCGGTCACCAGGCTGTGCGGGCTGGACGTACCCATTCCCTATGCCCCGCAACTGGAAAAGGCCGCCGTACCACAGACCGAGGACATCGTGAAGGCCGCGAGCGGGCTGGTGAACCAGTGGTAGCGAAGGAAGTCGCGCTGGTGATGCCCAAGATGTCCATGACGATGACCGAGGGTGTCTTCGTCGCGTGGCACAAGGCGGCCGGTGACCGGATCCGGCAGGGCGACGTCGTGTGCGAGGTCACCACCGACAAGGTCGACATGGAGGTCGAGGCGACGGTCGACGGGGTGCTCGCGCGGCTGGTCGCCCGGCCCGAGGACGTCATCGCCGTCGGCGAGCCCATCGCCTACGTCGAATCCGAGACCGAGGACCTGCTGGAAGGGCTCTTCGACGCACCGGACGCTTCGGGGCCGGTGCCGGAGGAACCGCGGGCACCCGAACCCCAGCCGAATCTCACCGCCGACAAGCGCGGCGTCGCGGCCGTTCCCGCGGCGAGACGCCTCGCCGCCGAACGTGGTGTCGATCTGGCCGGGCTCACGCCGACCGGGCCGTGGGGGACGATCAGGGTCGCCGACCTGCCTGCCGACCGGCCCGCGAAACCCGCGCCTTCCAGAGGAAGGGCCGCGGTCGCCAGGCGCATGACGCCCAGTGCGGGCGTGCCGCAGTTCGTGCTGTACCGCGACGTCGACCTCGCCGAGGCCGAGCGCGCCAGGAAAGGGGCGAGCTGGACGGCGGTGTTCGTCCACGTGCTCGCCGCCGCGCTGCGCGCGCATCCCGCGCTCAACGCGAGCTGGGTGGGAGAAACGCTGGTCCGGCACGAGGGGGTCGCGGTCGCGCTGGCCGTCGACACCCCGAGGGGCCTGCTCGCTCCCGTGCTGACCGACCCCGACCTGTGCGGGCTGGACGAGCTCGGTTCGCGGGTCGCCGATGTCGTGTCGAGGGCGAGGGCGGGAAAGCTCGGGCTGGCCGAACTGTCGGCACCGGCCACGACGACGGTGTCCAATCTGGGCGGCCTCGGAGTGGGCGCCTTCCAGGCACTGCTCACGCCGCCGCAGGCGAGCGCACTCGCCATGGGCGCGGTCGAACGCAAAGTGGTTCCCGTGCCCGACGGTGTCGGCGTGCGCCTGCGCTGCTCGCTGGGGCTGACCGTCGACCACAGGGTCGCCGACGGCGCCGACGGCGCGCGGCTGCTTTCCACGGTCCAGGAGCTGCTCGACGGCGGACTCGTATGATTCCGGAGTGGCACGATGGACACGGCGGCGCCGGCCCTACGCGGCGGGAGTCGTGCTGGCCAGTGGCGCGGGCACCAGAGTGGGCGCCGCCATGAACAAGGTCTACCTTCCGCTGGCGGGCAGGCGCCTGGTGTCGTGGTCACTCGGTGCCTTCGCGCGGGTGCGCGAGGTGGGTGTGCTGATACTCGTCGCGAGGCCGCAGGACTCGGAACTCGTCGAGTGGGTGCTCGACAGGGAGGTCGACGCCAAGGTCGAGGTCGTCCTCGGCGGCGAGACCAGACAGGACTCGGAATTGCGGGCGCTGCGGCATCTCGCGAGCCGCATCGATCGCGGCATCGTCGACACGATCCTGCTGCACGACGCGGCAAGACCGCTCGTGAGTCCCGAGTTGATCGCCGGTGTCCTGCACTCGGCGAGAACGCACGGTGGCGCCGTTCCGGGGCTGCCCGCCGACGACATCGCCGAGATCGGCGGCGAAGGAGCGGCCCTTACCGGCGTGCGACCTGGCATGATCATCAGAGCGCAGACACCGCAGGGCTTCCGCGCCGCTCCGTTGCTCTCGGCCTACGAACGGGCCGCGAGAGAGGAGTTCCTGGGTACCGACACCGCCTCGTGCATGGAACGGTTCGCCGAACTGCCCGTGCGCTGGGTGCGCGGGGAACAGCAGAACTTCAAGATCACGTATCCGCACGACCTCGTGATCGCGGAGCAGGTGCTGGCCGCGGCGGAGTATCAGAGGTGAGGACGTGATGGCCATGGGAACCGTTGAGCACGCCACGCTGTCGTGCCACCACTGCGGCGAGGAAACCGATCACGAGCTGGCCTACGCGGGCCGGTTGCTCGTCGTCACCACCTGCACTCGCTGTGGCAACAGCATCGAACGCGATGTGCGCCGCCGCTACGTCGCCGACCTGCGGCACCGGATGACGAGCAAGCCGGGCAGGATGCTCCGTCGTTTCCGGCGACACCCCGTCGGCTTCGCCAGTTCGCTTCCCCGCACGACCGTGCTCAAGCCGTGGGAGCTGCTGGAGGAGGTCAGGCTCGTGTGGGGAGCCGCTGCCGACGCGCGCAAGGGCGACAAGCGCGACCGGTGAGACCGGTACTGACGGTGGCCGCCGCTGGTGCCGCGGCCACCGTCAGGCTCACAGGATGGGGCTCCTGGTCAGGCTCGGGTCGCTCTCGATGACCCCGTCGAGCTCGGCGTCGATGGCCGACATCAGGTCGGCGTCGAGTTTCACGCCCGCCGCCTTGACGTTTTCGCGCACCTGCTCCGGCCGTGAGGCACCGATGATGGCCGAGGCGACGTTGGTGTTCTGCAGTACCCAGGCCACGGCGAGCTGGGCGAGTGAGAGACCCGCCTTGTCCGCGAGCGGGCGCAGCCGCTCCACGCGGTCGACGATGTCGTCGCTGAGGAAGCGGCCGATCATCCTCGCGCCGCCGCCCTGCTCGTCGGTCGCGCGCGAACCGGCGGGCGCGGGCCGGCCCTTGCGGTACTTGCCGGTGAGCACGCCCTGCGCGATCGGCGACCACACGATCTGGCTCATGCCCTCGCGTTCGCAGGCGGGGATGACCTGCTCCTCGATGACCCGCCACAACATGTTGTACTGCGGCTGGTTGGAGATGAACGGCACCCGCAGCTCACGGGCCAGCGCCGCGCCCCGGCTGATCTGCTCCGCGTTCCACTCCGAAACCCCGATGTAGAGCACCTTGCCCTGGCGGACGAGGTCGGAGAAGGCGAGCATCGTCTCCTCCAGCGGCACCGTGTGATCGAAGCGGTGGGCCTGATAGAGATCGACATAGTCGGTGCCGAGGCGCTTGAGCGAGGCGTTGGCCGACTCGATGATGTGCTTGCGGCCGAGGCCCTTGTCGTTGGGACCCTTCGGGCCGGTCGGGTGGAAGACCTTGGTGAAGATCTCCAGGCTTTCCCTGCGCAGTCCGGCGAGGCCGCGGCCGAGAACCGATTCCGCCGCCGTGTTGGCGTAGGTGTCGGCTGTGTCGAAAGTGGTAATTCCCTCATCGAGGGCGGCCTTGATGCAGGCGTGTGCCTGCTCCTCTTCGACCTGCGAGCCGTGCGTGAGCCAGTTGCCGTACGAGATTTCACTCACTGTGAGGCCGCTGCGGCCGAGACGACGAAACTCCATGCCCCAACCCTAGTCCCAGGTCGTTCGCATTGCTAACGACCTGGCGTGCTGGTTTACGGAATCGGGTCGCCCGGCTTGAGCCTTGGCTTCGGCATCCTCAGCTTGCGGATCTGGCTCGCCCTGACGAAGGAGTACCAGCCGATGGAGCCGCCCTTGATCGTCTCCTTCGGGAACCGCTCCCGCGCCAGCCTGGCGATCTTGCGGCCGTTGAGGAAGCCCTCGACCACCATGCCGAGCAGCATGACCGTGGTGCCCAGGGTCGCGTACTGCTGGACGGCCGGTACCGGAACCAGCAGCGACACGAACACCAGGATCGCCAGCGGCATGAACAGGCCGAGGATGTTGCGGCGTGAGTCCACGAGGTCGCGCACGTAGGCCTTGACCGGGCCGCGGTCACGGGGGAGCAGGTAACGCTCGTCACCGGCCATCATCCGTTCGCGGCGTTCCTTGGCCGCGGCCCTGCGCTCGTCCTTCGAGACCGGATTCTGCTTCCGCAGCTCCCTGTTGCGCCGGATGGCCTCGCGGGTGGTGCGCGGCGGCGGGGCGACGGGGCCTCGCCGCTTGCCCTCGGCCTCCTTGCGCTTCGGAGTCGCCCTGCCCTTCGAAGGTGTGTAGCCGCGAGGAGCGTGAGGCTCGGTGTCGACGCCGGCCTCGTCGTCGGCGCCGTCGGCGGTGCCAGCGGTGCCGTTGTCGGATTGGGTGCCGTTGCGGCGCAGGAACCTCACCTCACCAGGGTATTGCAGGGCTCGCCGCTGATGTTCAGCTGGTCCGCGGATGTGTCACCATGGAGGGCAGGGAACAGAACGGGAGCCGGGTTTGTTGACACCGGTAACCGCCCTGCGGACAGACCTTAGAGGGAGAGTCATGACGACCGCTGAGCAGACCGGCAACACCGCCGCCGAAGAGACCCACGGCGTCATCTTGACCGACGCCGCTGCTGTCAAGGCGAAGGCGCTGCTCGATCAAGAGGGCCGCGACGACATGCACCTGCGTATCGCCGTGCAGCCCGGCGGCTGCGCGGGTCTTCGCTACCAGCTTTTCTTCGACGAGCGCACGCTCGACGGCGACCTGTTCCGCGACTTCAACGGCCTGCGGGTCGCTGTCGACCGCATGAGCGCGCCCTACGTACAGGGCGCCGAGATCGACTTCGTCGACAGCATCGAGAAGCAGGGCTTCACCATCGACAACCCCAACGCGGGCGGTTCCTGCGCCTGCGGAGACTCGTTCCACTGAGTCGAATTCGCAAAAGCCCCTGGTCACGGATCCGTGACCAGGGGCTTTTGCGCATCGTCGGAGTCTTAGGTTGCCAAGGAGGCGGCAGGGTCGCCCACCTTGGTCCAGTCGCTTTCCGCTGCCGGATGGCGTTGAAACACACGCCCACCGTACACGTATACAGTACGGTGTACGTTCTCATTGACGATCGAGGTTCGCCTGGATGCCGTCGAGGATGGTGTCGAGGCCGAACGTCAGCGCGTGATCGGGACTCACGCTCGCGGCCTGAAACTGCTCACCCACAGTGGTTCCGACCCGTGCGGACACGACCAGGTCCCCGTTGTCCATGACCTGCTCCAGGGCGGGAGCGACGATGGCCCACCAGTCGGCATCACTCATCCCCGAGTCATTCTGGGTTCGCATGGTGTGGCGACTGGATCGGGCGACGGCCTCGACGTGGCTGAGGATCATCGACAGGGCCGAGTCCATCGAGATGTCCGACAGGCCGATTCCGTCCAGGGGCCGCAATTCGGTCTCGTACTTGCGACTGAGGTTCGGCCCGAGGGTCAGGCGCGAGGGTCGCAGGTCCAGCAGCCAGGGGTGGCGGACGTAGAGGTCCCAGTTGCGGTGGGCGACATAGCGCATGGCCGCGCGCCAGTCGCCCTGACCGCTCGCCGCTTCGACGTCGTTGCCGTACGGCTCGGCATAAACCGCGTCGACCATCAACGCGATCAAGTCGTCCTTGCTCGGCACGTGAGCGTAGAGCGACATCGTTCCCGCCCCGATGTGCTCCGCGACTTTGCGCATCGACACCGCGTCGACACCTCGGGCGTCGGCGACCTCGATGCCCGCGCGCACGATCGTTTCGACACTCAGCCCCGAGCGCCCTGGCGCCGGATGATGCCCCCACAGCAGATAGATGCTGCGCACAAGGTCGAGGGCGGGCGAGCGTGTAGTCACTGTGGCTTGTCCTTCCGGCGCCAGGCCTTGCGTTGTGTCTCCCGCCGAGCGTACCGTACGCTGATATAGTACGCCGTACGGTTCAGGTGTACGATCAAGAAGAATCAAGGCGATCCTCGAAGAAATGCCTGGTCAGGCATGGCTGAGTACCGCAAGTTCGGGTGATTCGTTCGCACCGGGAGAGAAAATTGGAATCGCAGTCGGATTTAGCGATAAGGACCGAAGGACTGGTCAAGGTCTTCAGGAAGGTCCGGGCGTTGGACGGGGTGGATCTGACCGTGCCGGAGGGAATGGTCTACGGCTTCCTCGGCCCTAACGGAGCCGGGAAGACCACGGCCATCCGCACGCTGGCCACCCTGCTCAAGCCGGACCAGGGCACCGCGCGGGTGTTCGGATACGACGTCATGAAACAGCCCGACGAGGTTCGCCGGGTCGTCAGCCTCACCGGCCAGTTCGCGTCGGTGGACGAGGCACTGACCGGCGCGGAGAACCTGGTGATGGTGGCGAGGTTGCTGGGCCATTCGTGGGCGGAATCGCGCAAACGCGCGAACGTATTACTCGAAGCCTTCGGTATCGACTATGCGGCCGATCGGCTGACGAAGAACTACTCGGGCGGCATGCGGCGCAGGCTGGACATCGCGGCAAGCATTATCGTTTCCCCGAAATTGCTCTTCCTCGACGAGCCGACCGCGGGACTGGACCCGCAGGCGCGCAATCAGGTCTGGGATGCCGTCCGAGCCCTCGTCGCGGTCGGCACCACGGTGTTGCTGACTACTCAGTACCTGGAGGAAGCGGACGCGCTGGCCGGCAGGATCGCGGTCATCGACCACGGAAAGATCATCGCCGAGGGAACCCCGAACGAGCTGAAGGCGTCGGTCGGCAGCGGTGCGGTGCAGGTCAGGCTGTTCCGCGCGGAGGACCGGCCGAGGGCGAGTGAACTGCTCGCCGAGGCCCTCGGTGTACCGGTCGAGCTCGCATCCGACTCACTGGCCATTTCCGCAAGGGCCAGCGACCCGGAACAAGTCGCCGCGGCGCTGGTCATGCTGTCCAGATCCGGTATCCGGGTCACCGAATACGCGCTGGGCCAGCCGAGCCTCGACGAGGTTTTCCTGGCACTCACCGGGCACAAGGCCGATGTCGCCCCCAACTCCGAAGCAGGCGACAAGAATGAGGAGGCTGTCGTATGACCGCCGCCACCGATGACGACACGATCGTCGAACCCAAGCCGGTCCTGGAGAACACACTGCGCAACGCGCTGGCAACCCACGCGCGGCCAAGGCGGCCGGGCCCGTTGTCGGCTTCGCTCACTCACCTGTGGCGGGCGGCGTCCACCTTCCGGCACCACCCGGGCCAGTTGCTGGACATGGTCCTGTTCCCGTTCGTCTTCCTGCTGGTGTTCACGTACCTGTTCGGCGGCGCGATCGACGGCTCCACCACCGTCTATCTGCAGCAGTTCCTGCCGGGGATCCTGGTGCAGACGGTGGTGATGATGTCGGTCTACACGGGAACCGCGCTGAACACCGACATCACCAAGGGAATCTTCGACCGGTTCCGTACGCTGCCGTTCTGGCAGCCGGCGACCATCGTCGGCAGCCTGCTGGCCGACATGGGGCGCTACATCGTGGCACTGACCCTGACCATCGGGCTCGGCATGCTGCTGGGATTCCGCTCGGCGAGCGTCGTCGGCTGCATCGGCGCGGTCGCGGTACTGATCGTATTCGCATTCGGTGTGAGCTGGATCTTCACCACGCTCGGCGTCGTGGCCAAGTCCCCGTCGACGGTCGCCTCGACGAGCATGATCGTGGTGTTCCCGCTGGTGTTCGCGAGCAACATCTTCGTCCCGACCGCCTCCATGCCCGGCTGGATGGCGGCGTTCGCGAACGCCAACCCGATGAGTCACGCGGCAACCGCGGCCCGTGGCCTCATGCACGGCACCGCTACGGCAGGGCAGGTCGCCTGGGCGCTCGGGCTGGCCGCGGCGCTGGTCGCGGTGTTCGCGCCGCTGACCATGATCGCCTACCGCAAACGCAAGGACCGCTGATCGGAAGTATCTCTCGTCCGCACCGGCGGCAAGGCCGCCGGTGCGGCGAAAGGCGGTGCGTCAGGCGCTACGGCGCCAATAGACGCTGCTGTCGTCAATGGTGATCATCTCGTCGGTGATGCCGTGTTTCTTCCGGTACTCCAGGACCGAAGATTGGTCGGAGAGTCCATTGTGGACTCGGCGCGATGCCGCGGACCATGAACACGAAGTCGGTCAGCGCCGGGGAATAGGTGGCGCCGCCCGCGCACGGCCCGAGCATCACGCCGATCTGCGGGATCACCCCGGAGGCCCGTACGTTGCGCCGGAAGATCCCGCCGTAGCCCGCGAGCGCGGTCACGCCCTCCTGGATACGCGCCCCCGCGCCGTCCGACATTGACACGAGTGGCAAGCTGATGGACCTGGCCAGGTCCATCAGCTTGTGGATCTTTTGCGCATGGGCCTCGCCCAGTGACCCGCCGAACACTCGGAAGTCGTGCGCGTAGGCGAACACCGTGCGGCCGAAGACAGTCCCCCAGCCGGTGATCACCCCGTCGGTCCACGGGCGCCGGTCTTCAAGCCCGAAGCCCACGGCCCGGTGCCGCCGGAATCCCTCGATCTCGCGGAAGCGGAAGGAGCCCGGGTCGAACAGGAGGTCCAGCCGGGCGCGCGCGGTCAGTTTTCCTTGCTCGGCCTGTTGTCGCGACGCGCTCGCGGACGGTCCTTCGAGCACGCGCAAACGCGCACTCGCTCAAGGACGGTTCGACATCCGGTGGGCCAGGCTTTCGCCGTCCGGACAGCACACAGGGGCCGCGATCGTCATTGACCGGCGGCCCCTGTGAGATCGAGGATCAGACGTATTCGTCGAGGTCGGCCACCTGCGCATGGCAGGCGTCGCTGACGGCCCACGGCTGGGCGGCCGACGGCGCCGCCAGTGGTGCCGGGCTCGGGCGCGGGATGTCGGCGCAATCCTCGATGAGTTCGGCCATGGTCTCTGGTTCGGTGGCGGTGCTCACTCCAGCAAGGTAAGCGCTGAGCCGAATGCGCGACACCCTTACCGCTCGGTAGTCTCGCCCCTGCGCAATGGCGACTACCCACATGGAGGATCCGGTGGCATCGAAGGCACGCATCGCGGTATCGGGCAGCATCGCGACCGATCACCTGATGCACTTCCCGGGGCGGTTCGCCGAACAGCTCGTGCCGGAGCAACTGCACAGGATCTCGCTGAGCTTCCTCGCCGACGACCTCGTCGTGCGCCGGGGCGGCATCGGCGCCAATATCGCCTTCGGGCTCGGTGTCCTCGGTGTCTCGCCGGTCCTCGTCGGTGCCGTCGGCGCCGACTTCGCCGACTACCGCGCCTGGCTCCAGCGGCACGGGGTCGACACCTCCGGCGTGCACGTGTCCGAAATCGCGCACACGGCGCGCTTCGTGTGCACGACCGATCAGGACCTGTGCCAGATCGCCACCTTCTACGCCGGTGCCATGGCCGAGGCACGCAACATCGAACTCGAACCGGTCGTGCGCGGGGCCGGAGGACTCAGCCTCGTGATGATCAGCCCCGACGACCCCGACGCGATGCTTCGGCACGCGGAGGAATGCAGGCAGCGCGGCTACACCTTCGCGGTGGATCCTTCCCAGCAGCTCGCTCGGATGGACGGTGAACAGGCCCGCGAGTTCGTCGCCGGCGCGAGCTACCTGTTCAGCAACGACTACGAGTGGGAATTGCTGCTGCGCAAGACCGGCTGGAGCGAGGACGATGTCCTCGCCATCGTCGGTACCAGGGTCACGACGCTCGGCGACAAGGGCGTCGAGATCGTGGGCAAGGCGGGAACTCTGCAGGTCAGTGCCGTTCCCGAGGTCGCGAAGACCGATCCCACCGGGGTCGGCGACGCGTTCAGGGCCGGCTTCCTGGCCGGGCTGTACTACGACTTGAGTGTGGAGCGGGCCGCCCAGCTCGGTTCGCTGATCGCCGTGCTGACCCTGGAGACGGTCGGCACGCAGGAGTGGACGCTGGACCGTGAGCCCGCGCTCGCGCGCGTCACGGCCGCCTTCGGCGCGCAGGCAGCAGCCGAGATCGGTGCGGTGCTGCCGGACTGACCCGGCAGCACCGCACCGGTGCTCAGGTGTGCTCGGGCATGCTCAGCCGCCGATGCCCGCGAGTACGGTGCTGGTGACCTTGTCGGTCAGCCCGCAATCCGCGTCGGGGGCATCGGAGTTCATTTCGTCGGCGCCGGGCGGTGTCTCGGCGCTTGAGGAGACGGTCACGCCCAGCAGGTGATAGTCGTTCTCCTGGTAGTTGGATGAGGGCTTCATGATCAGCAAGTTGGTGCAGTCGGTGACGATCGCGGCGTCCGTCTCCGTCTTGATCCCCTCGTAGCCCTCGAACTCGATCTCCTCACTGCTCACCGTGTTGCCGCCCGATGTCGTGGCTTGCCGCTCGTTGAGGCTGAACCGGACTTCGACCGTGTGGCTGTAGTCGGAGCCTTCCTTGGTCACATCGATTCTGCATGTGTAGGCCCCGATGTACTCCGGGTCCTCGGGAGTCCATCCGGGGAAGAAGCTGGCGATTTCGTCCTTCTGCGCACACGGGTCGTGGCCGATGATGTCTCCCGGCTCCGGATTCGGGTTCGGTTCCATCGCGTCGAGTTTCGGCAGGATGGTGGCGAAGTACTCCTTGGTGACGTCACAGGCTTCGGGCCACGTGGCGTCCCCGCCCTCCACGGGAACTTTGGCCGCTCGGACTTTGGCCGCGCGTTCGGGTAGGTCCTGGTAGGGGACGTGGATGGTGCAGCTTGAGTCCAGCGAGTCGTCGCTGGGCGCCGACGTCTTGACCGCTTCGCGGCCGTCGACCTCGGTCGGCTCGGGGTTCAGCGCCTCGCCGCCGTCCCAGTGCTCGTCGATCGTCAGATAGAAGAGGTAGACGTCGGCATTCTCGTCGCCGCTGCGGGCGATGCATTCGTTGATGTTGGGCGCGGTCAACGTGTCCTGGATGGAACCGAACTGCTTCAGGTACTCGTCGCTTTCCGCCATGGCGCACGGGTCGGTGCCGCGAATGCGTTCGTTGTGGGCGGTGACCGGATCCGCCGGTTCGTCCGCTGTGGACGAGGCGGGCGGCCCCGAGGGTGCCTCGCCGGTGCCTCCCTCGCCTGGCGGCGCGAAGGCGCCTGTTCCCGCCTGGTCGTCGGCGCAGGCGGTCAGCATCAGCGCCGCGGCCGCGATGGCCAGCCCAAGTTTGATTCTCATCCGTTCTCCGTGCCTCTCCCGCATAGTCCCCATCGGAGGTGGCTTTTCCCGCGTCGCCAGGTGTCCTTGAGTGACGTCCTGGCGTGGCGTCCTTGCCCGGTGTCCTTTTCGGCTGTCCTTTTCGGACATGCCGGCCGGTTGCCGCTGGTGTCCGTCGTGTTGCGGCGGTTCGGTGCCACCGAGCTTCGGCGGGCCAGGCCTGCCGTGGCCGGTGTTCGCCGTGCTGGCTAGCCGTGCTGGCCTGCCGGGCGTCGGCTTGCCGTGCTGGCTAGCCGTACTGGCCTGCCGGGCGTCGGCTTGCCGTGCCGGTTCGCCGTCCCGACCCGCCGTGCCGGCTCGGTCCGGCGAGTCTTGGCGCGCTGTTGCCGCTGCGTCTCGAACCGGCTGAGCCGACGCGAATCGCGTGTGCCACCCCACCACCCGCATGATGGCGACCGGCCCGGACATCGGAGTGGCACTCCCGTGGCACCCGTGCCGACGCCCGCGAGTCCCCCGTCGAGGAGCGCGAGTCCCGCACTCAGGACGGCGAGATCTGCACTCAGGACACCGAGTTCTGCATTCAGGACGGCGAGATCTGCGCTCAGGGCGCTGAGATCCGCGCCGCGGTCCGCGAGGTGCGCGTTCGCGGCACCTGAGCCGGAACCAGCGTCGTAGCCGTGCCGGAGCCGGGGACGGGAGCCGGGCGCCGGAGCCGGGCGCGGGAGCCGTGCCGGGGCTGGAGCTGGAGGCCGGGGAGTCGAGGCGAGCGTAGCCGCGAGTCCGGGGCGGCGGGTGTGTATCGGAGCGGAAGCCGGAGGCGAGTCGGCCGAGGCCGGGCTTGGGGCGCCGCAAGCAGCGACTCGAACGCGCATTTCGCCACCCGGAGCGCAGCCGTCGGCGTCCGGACCGCGCACCACGCCGCCCCGAGCGCGGATCTCGGTGTCCTGAACGCGGATCTCGCTGGCCCGAACGCGCATCTCGGCGTCCTGAACGCAGAACTCGCCGCCCTGAACGCGCATCTCGCGGCCCTGAACGCAGAACTCGGCGTCCTGAGCGGGGGACTCGCGCCTCCGGCAACGGCCGGGAATTTCCCACTTCTTGGGAAGGGGGCTTGTTGTCGCGTCACCCGAAGCTTAGGGTGCTGTCCACATTACGGATCCGATTCCACGATGTGGAGTGGCATGGGCAACGACGTCCACCGGCCGAGTCAGCCGATCCTCGTGCTGGGCAAGGCGCGACGCGTCATCGACGCGGTCGCCTGCACGCGCGGCGGCGCGACGTCCCGCGAGGTCCAGCACGCCACCCGGCTTCCGGTGAGCACGACGACCCGGCTGCTCCAGAACCTCGTCGCGGAAGGATTTCTCGACCTCGTCGACGGCAAATACCACGTCGGACTGGGCGTCCTTCGCTGGGCGCACACCCGCAGGGCGGGTTCGCAGCTCGCCGAGCTGGCCCAGCCGCACCTCGGCGAGCTCCGCGACGAAACGGGCGAGACATCCGTGCTGTTCGTCCGGCAGGGCAACACCCGCGTGCTGATCGGGCTCGCCGAGACCCGGCACGAGGTCGTGCGGCTCGTCAGCGTCGGCCAGGTCATGCCACTGCACGCCGGCTCGGCGGGCAAGGTCTTCCTCGCCTTCGACGAGCAGGCCCGCCGGCAGGCGCTGGGCGGCCAGCTCGCCGCCTACACCTCCGCCACCATCACCGACCCCGAACTGTTGCGCGCCGAACTGGCGACCGTCAGTGCGAGCGGCCGCGCCGTCAGCATTGCGGAGCGCGACACCGGAACGGCCTCGATCAGCGCTCCGGTCAGAAGCCACGCCGGCGCCCTCACCGCCGTCATCGGTATCGGCGTTCCCGAGCAGCGCTTCACCGATGCCAACAGGGCGGCGTGGATTCCCCGCGTCGTCGCCGCGGCCAGGCGGCTTTCGGAAAACCTTGGATACCCGCACGAGGAGGAAGTAGATGGGTGACAGTGACGTCACCGCCGTGGAGCTGCGTTCGGTCACGATGTCCTACCGGGCACGCGACGGCGACTACACCGCGGTGTCCGATGTGGACTTGAGTGTCGAAAGGGGACGGTTCGTCTCGGTCGTCGGGCCGACGGGCTGCGGAAAATCCACCCTGCTCAACGCCGTCGCGGGGTTGCTCGCGCCGTCGTCGGGTTCGGTGCACATCGACGGGGCGCCGCTGCGCGGGCTCAACCGCAAGGCCGGATACCTGTTCCAGCAGGACGCCCTGCTTCCGTGGAAGACGGTTCTCGACAATGTCGCGTTCGGACTCGAACTGCGGGGGACCGGCAAGCGGGAACGCATTGAGCTGGCGAGAGACTGGATCAAGAGGGTCGGCCTCGCCGGTTTCGAGAACGCCTACCCCCACCAGCTTTCCGGCGGTATGCGCAAGCGCACCGCGGTGGCACAGAGCTGGATCGGGGACCCGCCGATGCTGCTCATGGACGAGCCGTTCGGCGCGCTCGACGTGCAGACGCGCCAGGTCATGGAAAACGAGCTACTGACATTGTGGACGGGCAGCGAGAAGACCGTGCTGTTCGTGACACACGACCTCGACGAGGCGGTGTCGCTTTCCGACGAGGTCGTGCTGCTGTCGGCGGGACCTGCAAGCACGATCGTCGGCAGCTATCAGGTCGACCTTCCCCGGCCGCGCAACCTGCTCGACATCAGGACCGAACCCGCGTTCACCGAGATCTACCGGGCCATCTGGTCGGACCTGCGGAATGAGGTGATGAAGACCTATGAGCGCATTGCGGCAGGACAAGCGGGCTAGTTCCGGGCTCTCGAAGGACGCGGAGGTTCCCCGCGCGAAGCGGAGGACGCGTCGGCGGCGACCCGCTGTCCTCATCTGCCAGATCGCCGTCGCCGTGATCATCGTCGCGGGCTGGGAGTTGTGTGCCCGCACCGGGATCGTCGACGAGTTCTTCTTCTCCAAGCCGTCCGACATCGCGGAGCGGGTCGGGGAGTGGTTCTCCACCGGCATGATCTGGGAGCACCTTGAGGTCACGCTCGTCGAGGCGGGCCTGGCACTGGTGATCGGCGGCGTTCTGGGCCTGCTGATCGGATTCCTGCTGGCGAGGGTGGAGTTCATCGCCGCCGTCTTCGATCCCTACATCAAGATCCTCAACTCGCTGCCGAGGGTCGTGCTGGCGCCGATCTTCCTGCTGTGGTTCGGACTCGGCATCTGGTCCAAAGTGGCCTTCGGGGTCACGCTCGTGTTCTTCATCGTTTTCTTCAACACCTACCAAGGCGTTCGCGAGGTCGACAGGGTTCTTGTCGACAACGCGAGGATGCTGGGAGCCAAGGAAGGGCAGCTCGTCAGGCATGTACTGCTGCCGAGCGCGCTCACCTGGATTTTCTCCAGCCTGCACATCAGTGTCGGGTTCGCCATCGTCGGCGCGGTCGTCGGGGAGTATCTCGGCGCGTCGAAGGGTGTCGGTTATCTGATCTCGCAGGCCGAGGGAACGCTCGACACGACGGGGGTGTTCACCGGCATGGTCGTGCTGTCCGTCGTGGTGCTCATCGTCGACGTCATCGTCAACAGGGTCGAACGCTATCTGCTGCGCTGGAAACCGGCGCGCGGCATGGACATCGCAGGAGGTCAATGATGATCACAACGGTCAAGCGGGTGGTGGCGCCTTTGCTGGCGCTCGCGCTCGTGCTCAGCGCGTGCCAGGCGAAACCGGGGGAGAGGGCGGAAGGCGGAGAGCTCACCATCGGCATCGGCGGCCAGCCGCTGCTGGTGTATCTGCCGACGACACTTGCCCAGGAACTGGGGTACTACGAGGAGGCGGGCCTCAAGGTCAACCTCGAAGACCTGCAGGGTGGTTCGAAGGCGCTGCAAGCGTTGCAGGGCGGCAGCGTCGACGTGGTGAGCGGCTACTACGACCACGCGATCCAGATGGCGGCCAAGGACCGGGATGTGCGTTCCTTCGTGACCATGCTGCGGTATCCGTCCATCGTGCTGGCCGTGTCGCCCAAGGCGAGCAAGCCGATCGACTCGGTCGCCGATCTCGCCGGTGCCAACGTCGGTGTCACCGCGCCGGGGTCCTCCACCGACTTCTTCCTCAAGTACATGCTCGACAAGGAAGGTCTCGCCCCGGACGCGGCGACGGTGCAGGGCATCGGAGGTGACGCGGGCGCGGTCACGGCGATGGAGCAGGGCAGGGTCGACGCGGCGGTGATGATCGATCCGGCGTTCTCGTTGCTGGGCCAGCGGGTCGGCGAGGAGAACGTCAAGGTGCTCACCGACACCCGCACCGCGGAAGGCGTCCAGGAGGACTTCGGGGTGCCGACCTATCCCGCCGCGGTGCTGTACTCCACGGGAGCCTGGTTGGAGAACAACGAGGAGAACGCCCGCAAACTCGCCGGCGTGATCGTGAAGACACTGGAGTGGATCGATCAGCACTCCGCCGAGGAGATCGCCGACCGCATGCCCGCCGAGTACTCACAGGGCAACCGCGAGGTGTACGTCGAATCGATTGCCAAGGCCAAGGACTCCTACTCCAAGGACGGGGTCATGCAGGCCGACGGCGCCGAGGCGGTCCGCTCCGTGCTGGCCCAGTTCGACAAGGAGATCGCGGGCGCCGACATCGATCTCGCGGGCACCTACTCCAACGACTACCTGCCGGCGAAGGAGGGCTGATGCCCGGTCCGCTCGACGGGATCCGGGTACTCGAACTCGGCTCGTTCATCGCGGGCCCCTTCGCCTGCAGGCTGCTCGCCGACTTCGGCGCCGACGTGCTGAAGGTCGAACGGCCGGGCAGCGGTGACGAGCTGCGCCGCTGGCGCCGCCACGGCGACGAGGAGACCTCGTTGCTGTGGCGGGTGCTCGCCCGCAACAAACGGTCACTCGCCGTCGATCTGCGCGCGGATTCCGGCAGGAACCTGGTTCTCGACCTCGTCGAGCACTGCGACGTCGTGGTGGAGAACTTCCGGCCAGGCACGCTGGAGAAGCTGGGACTCGGGCCGGAGGTGCTTCGGGGACGCAGGAAAGACCTGGTGCTGGTGCGGGTGTCCGGCTTCGGGCAGACGGGCCCGCTGTCGGGGCAGGCGGGGTTCGGCGGGGTCGCCGAGGCGCTGGGCGGGCTCAGGGAGCTGACCGGGCATCCGGATCGGCCGCCCACGAGGGTGGGCATCTCGCTCGGCGATTCGCTCGCCGGGCTGCACGCCGCGTTCGGAGCGGTGATGTCGCTGCTGGGCGGGGAGCGTGCCAACGAAGGTGGCGAGGAAGTCGATGTCGCCCTGTACGAGTCGGTGTTCAACCTCATGGAGTCGCTCGTTCCCGACTACGACGTCCACGGCGTGCTGCCCGAGCGCTCGGGCAGCAGGGTCCCCGGTGCGGCGCCGTCGGGCAGCTTTGCCTGCTCCGGAGGGCAATGGGTGGTGATCGGAGGCAACGGGGATGCCATCTTTCCCCGGCTCATGAAGGCCATCGAGCGGCCCGACCTCGCCGCCGACCCCGAACTGGCCCGCAACGAGGGGCGCGTGCGGAGGGAAGACGAGCTGGACGCCGCGATCAGCGCGTGGACCGCCGCCAACGACATCGGCCACGTGCTGACCACGATGGCGGACAACGGGGTTCCGGCGGGACCGATCATGACCGCGGCCGACATCGTGGCGCACCCGCACTTCGCCGCGCGCGAGATGGTCACGAGCCAGCGGATCGGCGATCGCGACGTCGCGTTTCCCGGCGTGGTCCCCAAACTGGCGAGGCGGCCGGGCACGACGAGGTGGGCAGGTCCCGAACTCGGCCAGCACACCGAGGAAGTGCTCGGCGAACTGCTCGGGCTCGGCGGCGGGGACGTGAACGCGTTGCGCGAGCGGGGCGTTGTGGGCTGAGGTGGTGCCGGTGCGCGGAAAGATCCGCGCACCGGCGTGCGGTTCAGAGTTTGACCGGGTACTGCGGCTCGGGGATCTCCGGCTTGATCCGGTTCTCGATGAAGATGCCGTGCCACAGCATGAAGACCAGTAGCGCCCATAGCCGCCTGCTGTGGTCGAGCGTGCCCTGTCTGTGCTCGTCGAGCAGAGCTTGCACGGCGGTCTTGTCGAGCAGGTGACCCGTCTGCGAATCGGCGATGATGCCGCGCGCCCAGTCGTACATCTCGTCGCGCAGCCAGGCGCGCACGGGAACGGGGAAGCCCAGCTTGCGGCGGTTCAGCACGTGCGAGGGCACGATCTCGGCGAGCGCGCGGCGAAGCGCGTACTTCGTGGTCTCCTTGGTGATCTTTTCCTCAAGCGGGATCGTGGTCGCCGCGCGGAAGACCTCGCTGTCGAGGAAGGGCACTCGCAGTTCGAGCGAGTTGGCCATCGTCACCTTGTCGGCCTTGACGAGGATGTCGCCACGCAGCCAGGTGAACAGGTCGACGTGCTGCATGCGGGCGACGGGATCCCAGCCCTCGGAGAGCCGGTACCACGGTGCCGTCACGTCCTGATGGCCGACGCCCTCGGTGAACGTGCGCAGCACGCGCCGGAGCTGGTCGTCGCGGAAGATGCGCGCGTTGCCGTAGTAGCGCTCCTCCAGCGTGAGCGCGCCCCTGCGGAGCAGGTCCTTGCCGCGGGTGCCCTCCGGGATCTTCGTGGACACCTTGCCGAGCAGCTTGCGTACGCCGCCGGGCACCTTCTCGAACGGCGCGAGCGACAGTGGCTCCCGGTAGATCGTGTAGCCGCCGAACAGCTCGTCGGAACCCTCGCCGGAGAGCACGACCTTCACGTGTTTGCGGGCCTCGCGGGCGATGAACCACAGCGGAATCAGCGCCGGATCGGCGACCGGATCGTCGAGATACCAGACGATCAGCGGCAGTGTGTCCATCATCTCGTCGGCGGTCACCGTGCGGACGATGTGCTTGACGCCGATCGCGGCCGCCGACTCGGCGGCGACGTCGACCTCCGAGTAACCCTCCCGCTCGAACCCGGTCGTGAACGTGATCAGGTTGGGGTTGTGTTCCTTGGCCAGCGCGGCGATCGCGGTCGAGTCGATACCGCCGGAAAGAAACGAACCGACGGTGACGTCGGCGCGCATGTGCTTGGCGACGGAGTCTCGCATCGCGTCGGCGATGTCCTTGTACAGCGCGTTCGCCTGCGCGGGGCCGTTGACGGGCTTCGGGCGGAACTCGGGGTAGAAGTAGCGCTCGATGTCGAGCTCGCCGCCGGGGCTGACGGTGAACGACGTGCCGGACTCGATCCTCCTGATCCCCGTGTGCAGCGATTCCGGCTCCGGCACGTACTGCAGGACCAGATAGTGCTGCAGCGCGGTGCGGTCGAGTTCCTCCTCGACACCGAGCGTTTCGGAGAGGTCGAGCAGGCTCTTCTTCTCGCTGGCGAAAGCGATCCCGCCGGAGCCGGAGGAGTAGTACAGCGGCTTGATCCCGAATGGATCGCGCGCGCCGAAGACCGTTTTCCGCTCGGAATCCCAGATCAGGAACGCGAACATGCCCCTGAGCCTGCTGACCGCTGACGAGCCCCAGTGGTGGTAGGCGGCGACGATCGCCTCGGTGTCGCCCTCTGTGGCGAACTTCGCACCGAACTGCTCGGCCAATTCCTCGCGCAGTTCGAGGTAGTTGTAGATCTCGCCGTTGAAGTTGATCGTGTAGCGGTGGGGGTTCTCGGGAGGACCCCAGGTCAGCGGCTGGTGCGAGTGTTCGACGTCGATGATGGCGAGCCGGTTGAACCCGTAGACGACCTCGCCCTCGGCCCAGGTGTCGGTCTCGTCGGGGCCACGATGGCGCTGGCAGTGCAGGGCACTTCCAACGGCTGAACGAGCGTTCGCAGCGTCATTTTCACTGGCGCACACCAGTCCGAGCAGGCCGCACACGCGTCTTCACACACCTTTTCCGGTCGTCGTCGGTGTTCGAAGTCGCAAGTATGTGGCAAGGGCGGCGGGGTTCGCTCGTTGGGGCGCGGCCATACCCCTTGGACAGCGAGGCTCCATATCTCAGCTAGGCTCCCGCTGTCAGAAAGATCGGGCGAGGAGGCATCGCGGAGTGGGCGTCACTAAGCGCACCCCGGGTTCACGACCGGGCAAGGTCGCCAAAATTGCCGCACTCGCCGGGCTGGTCGCCATCACGGCGACCGGATGCTCCGGCGAAGACGTGCTGCGGTTCGGCTGGCCGGAAGGCGTCACACCGGAGGCCGACCACATGCGCACGCTGTGGACGTGGACGGTCGTCGCGGCATTGGCCGTCGGTGTTCTCGTATGGGGCCTGATTTTCTGGACCGTCGCGTTCCACCGGAAGAAGAAGGGCTCGACGGAGGCACTGCCCCGGCAGTTCCAGTACAACGTGCCACTCGAACTCTTCTGTGTGGTCGTTCCCGTCGTCATGGTGTGCGTGCTGTTCTTCTTCACCGCCACCACGGAGAGCAAGGTTCTCGCCAAGGAACCCGACCCCGACGTGACCGTCGACGTGATCGGATTCCAGTGGAACTGGGAGTTCGCCTACCCCGACTCCGAGACCCCCGAGGGTCAGCCGGTCTCGACGGTCGGCAGCTCGAACGAGATCCCGCTGCTGGTTCTCCCGACCGACAGGGTGATCCAGTACAACCTGCGGTCGACGGACGTCATTCACTCGTTCTGGGTGCCGGAGTTCAACTTCAAGAGGGACGTCATCCCGTTCCCGGAGAAGAACAACCAGGACAACGCCTTCCAGAACACCATCGACCAGGAAGGTGCCTTCGTCGGCCGCTGCGCCGAGCTGTGCGGCACCTACCACGCGATGATGAACTTCGAGGTGCGCGCGCTCTCGCCCGACAAGTTCGACCGCTACATGGAGCTGCGGACGCAGGTCAATGAGCAGACGGGTCAGCTCAACACCGCTGCGGAAGCGTTGGGCACCATGCAGGATGAAGGCTGTGGCGAGCTGTGCAGCCCGACCGCGACGACCACGCAGCCGTTTGCGACCGACCGCACCGTGCGGACCTCCACCGGCTGAGGCCGGGCGGGTTCCAGCGGAGGGTTTTCAGAGTGAGCCATAAGACAGTGAGATCGGTGAGGACGCGTTCATGAAGGTCGAAGCCCGGATTTTCGACATCGTCACGGTCTTTGCTTTCCTCGTAGCGATCGTCTACGCGGTGATGACGGGGACGATGACCCATGACGGTGTCGAGCCCATCGGCACGGTGGCGCTGCTCCTCACCGGTTCACTCGCGTTCCTCGTCGGTAGTTACTTCCGTTTCGTCGCGCGGCGGATCGAGACGCGGCCCGAGGACAACGAGGAGGCCGAGATCAGCGATGGTGCCGGTGAGCTGGGCTTCTTCAGCCCCGGCAGCTACTGGCCGGTCGCGCTCGCCGCGGCTGCCGCGGCGACGGGCCTCGGGCTCGCGTTCTTCCAGATCTGGCTGATCGTCCTTGCCGGTGTCGCGGTGCTGATCGCCATCGGCGGCCTCGTGTTCGAGTACCACACCGGACCGAGCCACTAGGTTTCACCAGCTCCCGGCACAGTCGGCCGGGTCTTTTGGGTGCACAAGGGCCTCCCTCGCACGTGCTTCGGCACAGCGGGGGAGGCCCTTCCTCGTGCGGGGGTCTCAGCGCTTGCGCCGCGGTGC
This sequence comes from Saccharomonospora sp. NPDC006951, assembly GCA_040635515.1. Lineage (GTDB taxonomy): Bacteria > Actinomycetota > Actinomycetes > Mycobacteriales > Pseudonocardiaceae > Prauserella_A. The sequence continues at coordinate 633,772 of JBEYHY010000003.1, forward strand.
CATGGCCGCCCCGAGCACGATGACCATGCCGATGCCCTCGGTGAGCGAGATCCGGTGGCCGAAGGCGAGTACGTCCACGACAACGGCGACCACGGGGTACAGGTACGACAGCACGGCCACCGTGATTGTCGGAAGCTTGCCGATGCTGCCGTACATGAGCACGTACAGCAGGGCGGTGTGCACGGTTCCCAGCAGCAGCAACCACAGCAGGCTTCCCATGTCGCCGGGAAGCGGGGTGAATGCCAGAGCGGGCGCCAGCAGTACCGCTCCGGTGCAGAGCTGGATGGCGGCGAGAAGGTGGGGCCGGATGTGGCTGAGCTGCTTGGCCACGAGCGAGGCCCCCGCGTACAGCGCGGCCGCGCCGAGCGCCAGCGCGATACCGCTCAGCCGGACCGGCTGCCCCTCGGCGCCTCCGGCCCCGACTGAGATCAAGGCGACACCACCGAAAGCCAGTAGTGCCCGCACGACGTGCCCTTTGGCGAGTTTTTCCCTCAGTACCACCGCCGCGAGACCGAGTAGCAGCAGCGGCTGCGTGTGGTAGACGACGGTGCTCACCGAGATCGATGACAGCGCGTAGGAGGCGAACAGCAGCACCCAGTTGCCGACGAGCATGATCCCGCCGAAGCAGGCGAGCAGCAGATCGCGGCGGGACAACCGCAGCGCGCTGGGGTGAAGCCAGCCTCGGGCGGCGCACCAGGCGACGAGGAGCAGGCCGCCGACGAGGCAGCGGGCGAACGCGACGGCGGGTGCCGCGGCTCCGCTGGCGACGACGACCGCGCCGATGGTGCCCGACAGAGCCATCGCCGTCGACCACTGCGCCACCGCCGTCCGGTGTGCCGGTTCCGCCGCTGGCAGAGGGTGCTTGAGCCGCATCGTGTTCGGTGGGGTCGATGTCATGCGGACTAGCTTCCGCCTCGCGGGCGGAATCAACGAGTGGCAGTAATGACATCGAGCGCAAAACTTGTGACACACTCGGAGCGTGTCCGGTAAAGAGGTGAACAGCGTCGCGGTGCTGGTGGCCGATGCGGTCTCCCCGTTCGAACTGGGGGTCGCCTGCGAGGTCTTCGGTACCGACAGGGCCGCCTACGGGATGCGGGGCTGGGACTTCGCGGTGTGCTCACCGGATGGTGCGCCCGTGCGAACCTGGTCCGGTTTCGACATCACCAACCTGTCCACAATGGAGTTCGCGGAATCGGCCGACCTGCTGATCGTGCCGACCTGTGCGCCCAGGAGCGAGCCACCGCCGTTGCCGCTGCTTGAGGCGTTGCGGCGGGGCCGAGAACGCGGCGCCATGATCGCGGGGTTCTGCGCGGGAGTGTTCTCGCTTGGCTACGCGGGGCTGCTCGACGGCAGGCGCTGCACCGTGCACTGGATCTACGAGAAGGACTTCGTGCGGCGATTTCCGTCGGCGCTCGTCGACTCCACCGCGTTGTATGTCGAGGACGACGGGGTTTTCACCAGCGCGGGCACGGTCGCGGCCGTCGACCTCTGCCTCCACGTCGTGCGCAGGGTTCGGGGGCTGGAGGCCGCGACCGCACTCGCGCGGCGCATGGTCGCGGCGCCGCACCGGGTCGGCGGTCAGGCACAGTTCGTCGTCGCGCCGGTCCCGCCGGCCGAGGCGAAGGACGACGCCGTGCTCGCCGAGGCGCTGGAGTGGGTCGAGCGGCGGCTCGACCAGCCGGTGACCGTCGCGGAACTGGCGAGGCGAACGGGACTTGGCCAGCGGTCGTTCCTGCGCAGGTTCGCCGCGGCGACCGGAACGACGCCCCACCGCTGGCTCACCGAGCGGCGCCTCGACCGCGCGCAGGGACTACTCGAAGCCAGCGCTCTTTCCATCGACGAGATCGCCGTGGCCTGTGGTTATTCCTCGGCGGCCGCGCTGCGTCACCAGTTCACCAAGCTGCGGGGAACCTCGCCGAGCGGTTACCGCAAGACCTTCGCGGGGTGAGCATCAGTGATGTCGGCTGTTCTGGGCACTTGCCGTCGAGCACGGTGTCGGCGGGTGTTCGTTCGACAGCGACTTCGCCAGGTTTGAGGTGTCCTGGTTTCATCTCGTGCTCGGCCGGGGACGGCGGCAAAAGTAGGGCACGCCGTCCCGGCGGTCAGCGCCGGGCGCCCGCCTCGATCCACCTGGCCAGCAACGTCGCCGTTGCGCCGGAATCGATCGCGTCGGCGGCCTTGGCGATGCCCTCGGTGAGATCCGCCGTGAGGTCGCCGGAGAAGCCGGAGTACGCGGCGAGCGCGGCGGCCGCGTTGAGCAGCACGGCCTCGCGCACGGGGCCCGCCTTTCCCGCGACGAGCTCGCGCACCACCTGAGCGTTCACGTTCGCTTCCCCGCCGCGAAGGTCCTCCGGCGTCGCCGGCGCGAACCCGAACCTGCCCGGCTCGATCGTCTCCCTGCGCACCGAACCGCCGGACACGACCCACGCCGACGTGGTCGTCGTCGTGGTGATCTCGTCGAGGCCGTCATCACCGCGCACCACGAGCACGCTGCTGCCGCGCCGCGCGAACACCTCGGCGAACATCTCCGTCTTGTCGGGGTAGGCGCAGCCGACGAGGCCCGCCTGTGGCTGAGCCGGGTTCGTCAGCGGTCCGAGCAGATTGAACGCCGTCGGAACACCCAGCTCGCGCCGGGTCGCGCCCGCGTACCGCAGAGCGGGGTGGAAGGCGGAGGCGAAACAGAACCCGATCCCGATCGTCCTGACCGATTCGGCGACCTCCTCGGCGGAGGCCTCGATGCGCACCCCGAGCGTTTCGAGCACGTCCGCTGTCCCGGTCTTCGACGAGGCCGCCCTGTTGCCGTGCTTGACGACGGGCACTCCGGCGGCGGCGACCACGAGCGCCGACATCGTCGAGATGTTGACGGAGCCGGAACGATCGCCGCCGGTGCCGACGATGTCGACCGCCCTGCACCCGACGTCCACCCTGTGCGCGTAAGCGAGCATGGCCTTGGCCATGCCCGCGATCTCGGCGGCGGTCTCGCCCTTGGCGCGCAACGCCACCGCGAAACCGGCGATCTGGGCTGGAGTGGCAGTACCGCTCATGACCTGGTCCATGGCCCACTCGGTCTCGGCCGCCGCGAGGTCGGTTCCCTCGATGAGGCTGCCGATGACCGAGGGCCAGGTGTGTTGCGGTTCCGCCATCCTGGGTCCTGTCATGTCAACGAACGCTGTCGGCGCCGTGGGGCGCTGGTGGTGCTTGTCGCGAAGGGATCGCGAAGGAATTCAGCCACGCACGACGGGAACGCGCGCGGTGCGCAGCACGTCGGCGACGGTCTCCGCGGCGGTCAGCGGGTCGAGCGGGTGCACGAGCACCGCGTCGGCCTGCGACCAGGTCGCCAGCCAGCGGTCGTCCTTGCGGCGCACCGCGACCACGATGGGCGGGCAGTCGGTGATCTCGTTCTTGAGCTGCCTCGTCAGGCCGATGCCGCCGGTGGGCTGGGCCTCGCCGTCGAGGATCGCGAGATCGATCTCACCAGCGTCCATCTCGGAGAGCACGTCGGCGACTCCCGAGGCCTCCACATAGCGGACTTTGCCGAGGTCGGAGGCCGGCCGCCTGCCGACGGCGTTGATGATCGACTCCCTGACTTCGGGACGGTGACTGAAAACCAGGATCCTCTTGGTCTGCTCGGTCATGGTCACGCCCTCCGTGCCTGTGCTGCTGCCTGTGCCGCCGCCCTCGGTGGTCGGGATCGATGCTATCGGGCGAACCCCGCCGAAACCCAGCGGGTCGGCGGCAATGTGAAGCCCGTGTGTGGCCGGTCTGTGCCTTTCCGCTGATCGGAGCGGGTGCCGGCGATCTTCGTCCGGGAGCGGGCGGCGGCGCGCTACACCGTCGCGGCGCGTCCGCGGGGTTGCGACACCCGTTATCCACGACTCTCCGTAGGACCCCGATCTGCGGGCCCTGGGCAGGGGGAGACATAATGCGACTCGTGACAACGGCAGCTCCCACCATCAGCCAGCGGGTGCACTCGCTGAACCGGCCGAACATGGTCAGCGTCGGCACGATCGTCTGGCTGTCCAGCGAGCTCATGTTCTTCGCTGGGCTGTTCGCGATGTTCTTCACGGTCAAGGCGCAGAACGATACGGGGCTATGGCCGCCGCTCAATCCGGCGACCGGCGAACCGATCCATCTGGACATCACGTACGCCTTGCCATTCACCGCCATCCTGGTGGCCTCGTCGTTCACGTGTCAGTTCGGTGTGTTCGCCGCCGAACGCGGCGACGTGTTCGGCTTGAGGCGCTGGTACCTGATCACGCTGCTCATGGGCACGGTCTTCGTGGCTGGTCAGACCGGTGAATACATCATGCTGATCAGCGAGGGCGTCACGATCCCGTCCGGCGCGTACGGCACGGTCTTCTTCATGACGACCGGCTTCCACGGGCTGCACGTGATCGGCGGTCTCATCGCCTTCATCTACCTGCTCATCCGAACAAGGTTGAGCAAGTTCACGCCCGCACAGGCGACATCGGCGATCGTCGTCTCGTACTACTGGCACTTCGTCGACATCGTGTGGATCGGCCTGTTCGCGGTCATCTACATCATCCCCTGATCGGGCACAGCATTAGCCAGCACCATCGGCCGAACTGACAGCAAGGGTTGCCGCAGAAGATGACCACCAGCAAGAAACCCACAGGAGCCGCCAAGCGGCCAGGTGGACGACGCACGAAGTTCCGCAGGCGGATGGCGGGCCTGCTCGCGCTCGGGATGGCGCTCATCGGCGTGGGTACGTTCTACGCGGTGTTCGCGCCCGAGCCGCAGACCGCGGAGGCGCAGGCCGATCCCGCACTGCTGCGCAAAGGCGAGGAGATCTACAACAACACGTGCATCTCCTGCCACGGCTCGAACCTGGAAGGCGTCGAGGACAAGGGGCCGAGCCTGATCGGTGTCGGCGACGCCTCGGTCTACTTCCAGACCTCGACGGGCCGGATGCCCTTGGTGAGGCAGGAAGCGCAGGCCGCTCGCAAGCCCTCGAAGTTCACGCCGGACGAGATCGACGCGCTCGGCGCCTACATCCAGGCCCACGGCGGTGGCCCGGAGCGGCCCGCCGAGTCAGGCGAGGCCCTTCGGGGCAGCGACCCGGCAAGGGGTGGTGAGCTGTTCCGGCTCAACTGCGCGTCCTGCCACAACTTCACCGGCCAGGGAGGTGCGCTGTCCGCGGGCAAGTACGCGCCGCACCTCGCGCCGGCCAACGAGGACGAGATTTACACGGCGATGCAGACCGGCCCCGAGAACATGCCCAAGTTCTCCGACCGGCAGCTCTCGCCGGAGGAGAAAAAGGACATCATCGCCTATGTCAAGTCGGTGTCCGACGGCAATAATGCACCAGGTGGTAACCCCCTGGGCGGGTTCGGGCCGGCTTCCGAGGGCGTTATCGCGTGGGTCGTTGGGATCGGTGCGCTGATCGGCGCGACCCTGTGGATTGGATCGAGGGCGTAGGCATGAGCAGCGGTAACGGGCCAGGGCCAGACCCCACCGAGGAGGAACTCGCGGCAATGGACCGCGACGAACTCGTCAAGCTCGGCGGGAAGCTGGACGGCGTCGAGATCGTCGATTATCCGGACCCCTGGCCGGTCAAGGGAACCAAGGCGGAGAAGCGCGCCGAGCGCGTCGTCGCACTGTGGTTCCTGCTTTCGGCGCTCGCGGGTGTGGCGTTCTTCGTGGCGTTGATCTGGTGGCCATGGCAGTACGAGCCATACACGAACACCGACGGTCACTTCTGGTACAGCCTCTACACCCCGGTGCTCGGCGTCACGCTGGGCGTCGCGGTGCTGGCGCTAGGCATCGGTGTCTTGGTCTACAGCAAGAAGTTCGTGCCACAGGAGCTGGCCGTCCAGCAGCGCACCGACAACCAGGGCAAGGGCTCGCGCGAGGTCGACCGCAAGACGATCGTCGCCCATCTTGCCGACTCGGGAGAGCGCAGCACCATCGCCCGCCGTTCGATGATCAAGCGGTCGGCCGGTCTCGGTGCCGGTGTGCTCGGTCTCGGCGCGGTGGCACTGCCCGTGGCGTCGTTCATCAAGAACCCGTGGGCGGAAGCGGACACCAAGTACTCGCTCGCGCACACCGGGTGGCAGAAGGAGTTCCCCGACGAGGTCGTGTACCTGCGCAGGCACACCGGCAACCCCGGCGAGATCTCGCTGGTGCGGCCGGAAGACCTCGAAGCGGGGGGTATGGAGACGGTCTGGCCGTTCAGGGAGAGCGAGCGGGGCGACCACACCGCGCTCGCCCATGCGCTGAAGCGGTCGGACAACCCGGTCATGCTGATCCGGTTGCGCCCCGATGACGGCAAGAAGGTCATCAAGCGCAAGGGCCAGGAAGACTTCAACTACGGCGACTACTACGCCTACACCAAGATCTGTAGCCACGTCGGTTGCCCGACGTCGCTGTACGAGCAGCAGACCAACCGGATTCTCTGCCCGTGCCACCAGTCGCAGTTCGACGCGCTCACGTACGCGAAGCCGGTCTTCGGGCCCGCGACTCGCGCGCTGGCGCAGCTACCGATCACGGTGCACACCGATGGCTATCTGATCGCTCGGCATGACTTCATCGAGCCGATCGGACCGGGCTACTGGGAGCGCAAGTCATGAGTTCACTCACCACGCCGACAAAAGGCGCGAGCGCTCTGGAGAAGCACGCAGCGGATGCCGCGAACAACGCCGACCAGCGATACATGCTGGCCAAGGGGTTGCGGCACCAGATGAACAAGGTCTTCCCGACGCATTGGTCGTTCCTGCTCGGGGAGCTCGCGCTCTACAGCTTCATCATCCTGATCGTTTCGGGCGTCTACCTGACGTTGTTCTTCGACCCCTCCATGGAGGAGGTCGTCTACAACGGACCGTTCACGAACCTGCAGGGCATCGAGATGTCCCGCGCGTTCGAAAGCACGCTGGAGATCTCGTTCGAGGTCCGGGGCGGTTTGTTCGTCAGGCAGGTGCACCACTGGGCGGCGCTGATCTTCGTCGCCTCGATGTTCGTGCACATGTTCCGGGTGTTCTTCACCGGCGCGTTCCGCAGGCCGCGTGAGGCCAACTGGATCATCGGCGCCCTGCTGCTGATCCTGGGTATGTTCGAGGGCTTCTTCGGCTACTCGCTGCCGGACGACCTGCTCTCCGGTACCGGTATCCGCGCGACCCTGTCGGGCATCGTGCTCTCGGTTCCCGTCGCGGGAACCTGGCTGCACTGGGCTTTGTTCGGCGGGGAATTCCCCGGCACGGTGATCGTGCCGCGAATGTACGCACTGCACATCCTGCTGATACCCGGCATCATGCTGGCGCTGGTGGCCGTCCACCTGGCGCTCGTCTGGTACCAGAAGCACACGCAGTTCCCCGGCGTCCGCCGCAAGGAGACCAACGTCGTCGGCGTTCGGATCATGCCGGTCTTCGCGATCAAGGCCGGTGTGTGGTTCGCGGTCGTCACCGGCTTCACCGCCCTGATGTCCGGTCTGTTCCAGATCAACGCGGTATGGAATCTGGGGCCGTACAACCCGTCACAAGTGTCGGCGGGTGTGCAACCCGACTGGTATCTGGCCTGGGCCGACGGGATCCTGCGAATATGGCCTGCGTGGGAGCTCTACATCGGCAACTACACGGTTCCGCCGGTGTTCTTCGCGGGCGCCATCGGTATGGGCATCCTGTTCACGGTGCTCATCGCATACCCGTTCATAGAACGGAAACTGACCAAGGACACCGCGCACCACAACCTGCTGCAACGGCCGCGCGACGCACCGGTGAGGACCAGCCTCGGCGTCATGGCGATCACCTTCTTCATGGTGATCGAGGCTTCGGGCTTCAACGACATCATCGCCTACACGTTCGACATATCGCTGAACGCGATGACGTGGGCAGGCCGAATGGGTGTCCTGCTGTTGCCACCGCTGGCGTACTGGATCACGTACCGGATCTGTCTCGGCCTGCAACGGTCCGACCGGGAAGTGCTCGAGCACGGTGTGGAAACCGGCATCATCAAGCGGTTGCCGCACGGTGAGTTCATCGAGATCCACCAGCCGCTCGGCCCGGTGGACGACCACGGTCACCCCGTGCCGCTGGAATACCAGGGCGCGGCGGTGCCGAAGAAGATGAACCAGCTCGGTTCGGCCGGTGCGCCGGTCGCCGGTTCGATGCTGACTCCGGACCCGGTCGAGGAGACCAGGGCGCTGGAAGCGGCGAAGAACCACGGGCACGGCAACGGTTCCGGCGGCGAGCCGGAATCGGGCGGCTCGGACGGCGAGGTTTCCCGCGAGGAAGCCACGTCGGGGTCGGGTTCCGCGTCGAGTTCGACGGAGCACTGAGCACAGAGGTAGGCAAAGCGGAAGGCCGCCGGAGTCGATGACTCCGGCGGCCTTCGCGCGTGTGTGCGAGTCCCCCGCTCAGGACGCCGAGTTCTGCATTCAGGACGGCGAGATCCTCGTTCAGGACGGCGAGATCTGCGCTCGGGCGGGCGCGGAACCCGCCAGCGCCGCCGCTCCCGTCTCCGCCGAACGCCGACCCGCCGCTCTACCTGCCGACCCGTCGCTCTACCCGGCACCCGGCACCGAGCCGTGCTCAGTTGTCGTCGATGCCGATCTCGAATGCCGACTCGGTGTCGGCGCGGGAGAAGGAGCGGAACGCGATATGCGTGTCGGTGTTCAGGACACCGGGCACCTTGCTGATCTTGGCGGGGATGATCCGCGCCAGGTCCTCGTGACCGGCCACCCGCAGGATCGCGACCAGATCGACGTCTCCCGCGCACGAGTAGACCTCGGAGACACCTTCGATGTCGGCGATCGCCTGCGCGGTCTCCGGGATGCTGTCCGCCGCCGTGTGAATCAGGACAATCGCGGTGATCAACGTCGGCCTCCTTGGAACGCGTGCGCTTGCGCCGTGATCGTAGCCCGGACCCGGTCAGCCGGTGTTCTCCAGCGCCTCCAGCGTTGTCGCCGTCGCAGCGCGTTCCAGCCACGGCCGCCAGCCGCCCGCCCCGTGAACCGGCTCAGCCCACGGTGTCGCGGTCCGCACCAGCCGCACTCCCGGCCGGGTGAGCCAGCGCAACAGCACGCCCGCCTCCTCCGCCGTGGCGCCGCGCAGAGGCCCCGGCCCCGGAAGCACAGTCTCGGCCGAGGCGACGAGTGCCTCGACGACAGGCATCGGCGGCACGCCTCGCCTCGCCACTCCCGCCGAGGCGAGCCTCGCGTGCCGCAGCACCGCGAACTCCCAGCCACCCTCGCCGTCGGGCGCGGCGGCCACCAGCTCGGGGATCCGGGCGAGCGCGGAAAGCCGGTGGGCTCGCTCCACCCCGCGCAGCAACGTGACCAGTTCGTCCCTCCTCCGCGCGGCCTGCTCGAAGTGCTGCGCCTCGGCGAGCTCGTCCACGTGCCGCCGCGCGGCGTGCAAGGCGGTGTTGCTGGTACCCGCGACGAGCCCGGTGACCTCACCGGCGGCGGGGGCGTATTCCCGCACGCTTTGCCTCCCCGCGCAGGGCGCGCCACAGCGGCCCAGTTCGGCGAGCACACACGGAACGGCGTTCGCGCCGTGCGCGGGGATCCGCAGAGTGCACGTCCGCAACCCGGCCGCCGAGGCGAGGGTGTCGGCGGCGCTTCTGGCCCTGGCCTGCGAGCTGAACGGGCCGAGCGCGCCGTCCCGTGGCGTACGGATCACCGACAGCCGGGGAAACGGTTCGTCGGTGAGCGAGATCCACCAGGCGTTGCGGGGGTTTTTCGAACGCCGGTTGTAGGCGGGCCGGTGTGCCGCGAGCAGCCGCAGTTCACGCACCTGGGCTTCGAGCGCGTGTGAACACTCGATGCCCTCGACCCGTTCCGCGAGCCCGACCATCTCGCGCATCCTTGCGCGCGTGTCGGAGCCGGTGAAGTACTGCCGCACCCTCCTGCGCAGATCGCGCGCGGTGCCCACGTAGAGCACCTCGTCGCTCGGTCCCTTGAACAGGTACACGCCGGGCCGCTGGGGAAGATGGGCGGCCATGCCCCGCTTGCGGCGCTGCGCCGGAGTGACGCCCGGGATGTAGTCGAGCAGTTCTTCGAGCGACTGCACTCCCACCGAGCCGACGCGTTCCAGCAGCGCGTGCAGCACGTCGACGGTGGCTTTGGCGTCGTCGAGGGCGCGGTGGGTCGGCTTGGTCCGCGAGCCGAACAGTTCGGCGAGCGCGCCGAGGCGGAAGCTGCGGGTGTCCTGAGCCGAAAGCACCCTGCGGGCGAGCCGCAGGGTGCACACGACGGGGGGCCGTGGCCACGCGTACCCGTGGCCCTGGCAGGCGGCGCGGAGGAACCCGACGTCGAATCCCGCGTTGTGGGCGACGATCACCGATCCCGCCGCGAATTCGAGGAAGGCGGGCAGTACCCGCTCGATGCGCGGCGCCGAGCTGACCATGGCCGTTGTGATCCCGGTGAGGGCGACGATCTGTGGCGGGATGGGGCCGCCGGGGTCGACCAGGGTGGCGAACTCGCCGAGTACCTCGCCCGCGCGCACCTTGACGGCGCCGATCTCGGTGATTCCGTCGGGGCCCGCGGGGGCACCGGTGGTTTCGAGGTCGACGATCACGAAGGTGGTTTCGCGCAGCGGTGTCCCCAGCTCGTCGAACGTGAGCTGCATGATCGGCACCCTATGATCGCCCACCGACAATCCCGGAGCCTCGTGTGGCCGAGGTCCTTGATCCCGGACGGCGCATATCCGGCCGACAGAACCTAAGCTAGGCGGATGCTGCCGTCGTCCGCGCACCCGGAACGGCCCGAGGAGAATCCTCCCGGGCCGGGTTCTGACGCGCCGGCCGACCCGTCGGACTCCGCCGACCCCGTTCACGCGGCTGAAACCGCTGGTAGCGCTGATGGCGTTGTCGAACCGGTCGATTGGCTCGGCCTGCCCGAGCCCGTCCGCGAGCACATCGCCGAACTCGCGGCGGCGGCGCTCGGCAAGTTGCCCGCCGACGACATACCGCGTCAGCTGCGGCCGGTGGCGCGATTCGCGCCCGCGAAGAGAGCGAAGGTCGGCGGCAACGCGCTGCTGACCGGTCTGCGGGATTCGAGCAGGTTCCGCACCGCCGTCCTGGAATGGCTGCGCGAGCATCGGTACGACGCGCTCAACCCCAACGTGGACGATCCCGTCGCCGCCGCGTCGGCCGCGGTGCTGCTCGGCGAATCGAGTGCTTCGTCGCGGGTACGGCTGGTCGCCAAGAACGCGGAGGAGACCACGCTGCGCGCCGAACGCGACGCCGCGCTCGCGAGGTGCAGGCGCCTCGAAAGCGAGCTGGCACGAGCGCAGGGGGAGCTGGAGGAGGCGCGGCAGGCCACCGAGAGCGCGCGCAAGGAGCGCGAGGCCGAGCTCGACAAACTGCGCAACCGCTTGCGCCAGCAGGGCGTGACCCTGCGCAAGGCCAAGGACGCCGCCGAGCAGGCGCAGGCCGCGCTCGCCGAGGCCGGTGAGGGCAGGGGCGAGGAAATCGAGTCGCTGACGGCACGGCTGGAAAGGGAACGCCAGCGGGCGGCCGCCGAACGCGCGAGGGCCGAGAAGGCGGTCGCCGACGCGGAGCTGGCACGGCAGTCGGCGAGGGAAGCGCGTGATGCCGACGAGGTACGGCTTTCGCTGTTGCTCGACACGCTCGGCGGTGCCGTCGACGGCTTGCGCCGCGAACTGTCGGTGGGGGAGAGCAGGCGCAGGCCCGCCGACACGGTGCGTGGCGCGAGTTCCGGCAAGGGCACCGGCGACCGGGTCTACGACACCGCGGCGCTCGACCGGCTGCTCACGCTGCCTTCGGTGCACGTCATCGTGGACGGCTACAACATCACCAAGACCGGATATCCCGAGTTGACGCTCGCCGAGCAGCGTAATCGGCTCGTGGGACAGCTTTCCGCGCTCGCCGCGAGGACGGGATCCGAGGTGACCGTGGTGTTCGACGGTGCGGGGGTGACCTCGATTCCCGTTGCCGCCCCGAGAGGCGTCAGGGTCCTGTTCTCCGATCCCGGTGTGCTGGCCGACGATGTCATCCGCTCGCTCGTGAACTCCGAGCCGAGCGGACGGCCGCTGCTGGTGGCGACATCGGACCAGGCCGTTGTCGCGTCGGTGAGGGCCCAGCGCGCCCACGCCGTTCCCGCCGCCGTCTTCCTCACCCGGCTCGGCCGTACCTGACCTCGCGTGACGAACGGCGCCGCCCGTCGTTGGTTCTCCTGAGTCACGAAAGGCGAACGCGTTGGGGTCGTTGAAGAAGGTCGGTGGTGGCGCCGTCGCGGTGCTCATGGTGCTGTCCTCGGCGGTGCCCGCGCACGGGGAACCACCACCCGGGGAACCGAGGGCCGAGGCGGGCGTCGCTCCCGGTTCCGTCGTGCCGGATTCGCGGCCAGGAGAGGCATTCGCCGATCCGGCCGTCGCGAAGCTGCAGGTCGCGGCCGGTGAGGTACAGCGCGAACTGGAGGGGCTCGCCGGTGAGATCGCGATTGCCGAGGACCGGCTCGCCGACGCCGAGCGGGCCGCGCGCGCCGCGCGGGACGAGCGGGCGGCGGCCGACGAAGCCGTTGCCGCGAACCAGGACGCCGTCGACGAATTCTCGCGGTCGGTGTTCACGGCGATGGGCAGAGCAGACGAGTTCCGGTTGCTGGTGACCGCGGCGAACCCTGAGGAGTTGCTCGAAGGCACGTCCCTGCTCGGCCGGGTGCGATCGGCGCAGGACGAGCAGCTCACCGGGGCGCTGGAACGTTCGCGTGAGGCGAGGGCCGCGGAGGAGGCGGCTTCGGGGCGGGAACGGCTCGCGGCGAGCAGGAAAGCGGAATTGGTGCGCCGCAACGGCGACGCGGTGAACAAGGCCGACGCGGTGTCGGCCGAGCTGAGGGATCCGATCGCCGAGGCCAACGCCGCGGTGATCGAGCGGCAACGCCGGCAGCAGGACCGCAACCGCGAAACGGCGGAGAACTGGGAGGCGTATCTGGCGCGCCTTGGCCAAGCCGGTGTCGAGCCGCCGCCCTCGGCCGCGTTGCGCGATCCCGCGCGGTTGCCTGGCGGATTGCGGGCGCTCAAGGGAGAAAGCGGCGGGACGCAGGCGGGGCTGGCCCAGGTCGGGTTCGAGGGGCAGCGGCTGCTCGTGTTGCCGAGGGAAACCATCTCCGCCGTCTCGGCGGCGATCGATGTGCTCGGCAAGCCCTATGTGCCCCGCGAAGGAGGATCGGGGCCGCTTGCCTACTCCTGCGATGGGCTGGTTTCCGCGGTTTTCGGTGAGGCGGGCCTTCCGGTGCCGGGCAGCGCGCGCGAGCAGCTGGCGCGGGGCAGGCCGATCGCGCTTGCCGACGCGCAACCCGGTGACCTCGCTTTCGTCGGTCCTGACCGGTACGGCGTGCAGTCGGTGGGCATCGTGCTCGACCGGCACACGATGGTGGTGGCCGACGCCAGGCTCGCCGGTGTCGTCGTCGCCGACCTGCCCGCGAAGGCGAATCTGCTGGGGATCGTGCGGCCGTCGCTGGGAACGACGGATCCCGTCGCGGTTCCCGGCAGGAAACCGGGTGAGCTGAGGTGGCGGTGCGGGGGAGTGGAACCGGAGCCTCGCTCGCGGGACTCCGGTGAGGCCGCCGGTGCGTGGGGTGGTTACCCGAACGGGCTGATTCCTTCGGCCGCGTTGTGCTCGATGGGCCTCGGCTCGCATGTGCTGCGCTGCGACGCCGCACAGGCTTTCCACGCCATGTCCCGGGCTTACGCGCGCGAGTTCGGCACGCCGTTGTGCGCGACGGACTCCTACCGGACCTTCGATGTCCAGGTCGATCTCTACCGCAGGAAACCGGCGCTCGCGGCGATACCGGGCACCAGCAACCACGGCTGGGGGCTCGCCGTCGACCTGTGTGGCGGCGCGGAGTCCTTCGGTACTCCGCAGTACCGGTGGCTCGCGGCCAACGCCCCCGCGTTCGGCTGGGTCAACCCCGGGTGGGCGCGTCAGGGTGGCGGCAGGGAGGAACCGTGGCACTGGGAGTTCGCGGGCCTGCGGCACTGATGCCCCTTTCGAGGACGGGAAGAGCGAGTCGGAAATGCCCTGACATGGACGAACGCGCGCGGACCCCGCCGAAATTGTCGGTGGGGGTCCCTACCTTTCGCCTCATGGAATACAGCGACGACTTCATCGAGGAAGACACGTTGATCATCGACTGCGATCGTTGCCAGGTGCGCGGCGACGCGTGCGCCGATTGTGTGGTGAGCGTCCTGCTCGGCGCGCCGCCTTCGGTCGAGTGGGACAGTGCCGAGCGGCATGCCGTCGACGTGCTCGCGGAGGCGGGCATGGTGCCGAGGCTGCGTCTGGTGGAGGAGAAACCGCGCCGCGCGGGTTGATTACTCACGCAAAGCCGTTGCGACGAGCGGTCCATCCGTTCAGGTGAACGGTTGTGGCGAATTCTGTTCCCCGTTGTTATTTCTGTCACAGCGTGCGGTGAGGCGCTGGTCCGAAGGTGGGTCGCCGCACAGTTGGCGATTTTCAGGTGCGCAACAGTGGACGGGAGGTGCCAGCTTTCGTAACCTGGCCGAGATCTCGCGCCAGGCAGCCGTCCCGCAGTGGCGGCGACGCGGGGTCGCCGCCGAAACAGCTTTGTCGGGGAGCTGTGCCGGAAGGACACACGCGATCGCGTGGCACCGGGATTGTGGTGAGTACTCGGGTACCGCCGCGCCCTCGGCCGTGTGATCGCCGACGTTCGCCACGTCGCGCGTTAGCCATCGCGCACCGACGAGCAACAGGCGCCGCGAACGAGGAGGGCCCCCGACCTCCGCCAGTGTTCCGGCAGGCGGCCGAAGAGCAAAGGAGACAGGCGCGACGTGCAGTCGCATCCCGTAAAGCGTGTGGTGTCGGGAGCGCTGGCGGCCTCCGCCGTGATCGCGGTCGTCACCTTCACTCAGGCACCGGCCACCGCTTCCCCATCCCCCGCCCCGCAGCAACCCCCGAGCGACACTTCCGAGGCTCTTGAGAAGTACCGTGAGCTGGCCGGTCAGGCCGAGAAGCTCAACGAGGAATACCTCAGGGCCCAGGAGGACCTCGACGCGAAGGAACGCGAACTCGGCAAGGCAGGTGACAAACTCAAGAAGGCAGGCCAGGCGCAGAGCAGGGCCGAGGCCGACGTCGACAGGTACCGCGTCGACGTCGACAAGTTCGCGGGCGCCTCGTTCACGAGCGGCGCGCAGCTCAACAAGATGTCGGCGCTGCTCACCGGCGATTCGGCACAGGACTTCCTCGACCGTTCGTCGGCGCTCGATGTCCTCGCCACCGACAAGAACACCGCTCTGAGCAAGCTGCAGAGCGCCGTCGACGCGGCTGACGCCGCCGAGCGGGAGGCATCGGAGGCCAAGCGCACCGCGCAGGAGGCCAAGGACGCCGCCGCGAAACTCACCGCCGACCTGGAGTCCCGCAAGGAGCAGCTCGACCGGCAGGTCGAGGAGCTCGGCGAGCAGGCGGGTCTGCTCAGTGACAGCGACGTGGCCGCACAGCAGGACACCGGCCCCGATGTCGGCGAGGTCACGGCGCCGGGTGCCGCCGCGCAGGTCGCGGTCGATGCCGCGCTCGGAAAGCGCGGCAGCCCCTACGTGTGGGGTGCGACCGGTCCCGGCCAGTTCGACTGCTCGGGACTGACCCAGTGGGCGTTCGCGCAGGCCGGTATCAGCATCCCGCGCACGAGTGGTGCCCAGTCGACGTTCGGCACCGCGGTGTCGCGTGACCAGCTCCAGCCCGGCGATCTGGTGTTCTACTACTCGCCCGTCTCGCACGTCGGTATCTACATCGGCAACGGCAACATGGTGCACGCTCCCACCGAGGGGGACGTCGTCAAGGTTTCGCCGTTGCAGGACCAGTACGTGGGTGCCCGCCGCGTCGCGTGACGCGCGCTCAACACTCCCCGGGGCGGGGTCGATAGTCTCCAGTCATGCGCCGCACGCTTCTGGTGACCAACGACTTCCCGCCCCGGCCGGGGGGAATCCAGTCCTATTTGCTCGCGCTGGCGAGCAGGCTTCCCGCCGAGGATCTCGTCGTCTACGCGCCCGCGTGGGAGCGGGAGTCCGGTTCGCACCGCGAGTTCGACGCCACGGTGCCGTTCGAGGTCGTCCGCCATCCGACGTCGCTGATGCTGCCGACGCCGGATGTTCTGCGCAGGGCGAAGGAATTGGTGCGTTCGCGTGGCTGTGAGGCCGTCTGGTTCGGTGCCGCCGCCCCGCTCGCCCTGCTCGGCGAACCGTTGCGTGCCGCGGGCGCGTCGAGGGTCGTCGCCTGCACGCACGGTCACGAGGTCGGCTGGTCGATGCTGCCCGCGGCGCGACAGGCACTTCGCCGCATCGGCAACACCGCCGACGTGGTGACCTTCGTCAGTGAGTACACGCGAAACCGCTTCGCCGCGGCGTTCGGGCCCATGGCCGGTCTCGAACATCTTCCGTCCGGTGTGGACACCGAGGTGTTCCGCCCCGACGAGGTCGCCAGGGCCGAACTCCGGCACCGCTACGGGCTCACGGGGCGGCCGACCGTCGTGTGCGTGTCGAGGCTCGTGCCGCGCAAGGGGCAGGACATGCTGGTGAGGGCGCTGCCCCGGCTGCGGGAGCGGATTCCGGACGCCGCGCTGCTGCTGGTCGGCGGTGGTCCTTACCGCAAGCGGCTGGCTGAACTCGCCCGCGAGAACGGCGTGACCGAGCACGTGATCATGACCGGATCCGTGCCGCAGGAGGAACTCCCCTCGCACTACCGCGCCGGTGACGTCTTCGCGATGCCGGCAAGGACGAGAGGCAAGGGACTCGACGTCGAGGGGCTCGGCATCGTCTACCTGGAGGCCTCGGCGAGCGGGCTTCCCGTCGTGGCCGGCAACTCGGGAGGCGCGCCGGAGACGGTGCTCGACGAGGTCACCGGCCACGTCGTGGACGGAAGGGAACTCGATCAGCTCACCGAGACGCTCGCCGCGTTGCTCGCCGACCCGGTGAGGGCACGCAGGATGGGCGAGGCGGGACGGGAGTGGGTCCAGCGGCACTGGCGATGGGACATCCTCGCGGGAAGGCTGGCCGCGATGCTCGACGGAACCCCGGTTTCCGGTATCTCCGCCTCGCGCTGACGGGGTTCGTTCAGCGGAGCAGGAGCGCGGGGCGCCCAGGATTGTCCATCCGCACCACGACATCCGCCGTCGTGACGGGATCGGCTTCGGCCTCGTAGCGCAGGTACGCGGGCAGTGCCCACGTGTCGTCGACCGGGGTTCCGCGCCGCAGCGCGGGAGCCGACAGCGCGAGGTGGACGGTCAGGTCGAAGTCGAGCCCCCTGCCGAGCAGCAGTTCTCCGTCGAGCAGCAGCACCCCGCCTTCGGGGAGGGGCTCGCGGGCCATGCGGAACGCGCGGTCGCGCTCGCGGTCCCACAGCGCGGGGAGTACGGCTCCGCTGCCGTTTTCCCCGAGCGGGCCGAGTACTTCCCTGCGCAGTGCTCCGGTGTCGAGCCAGTCCTCGTACCTGGCATCGGGGTCGCGCTTGCCCCGTTCGAAGCGCAGCGAGGCCGGTCTGAGGTAGTCGTTCGCGGACACCCTCCGCACCGCACGGCCTTCGACCCGCAGCGGGTCGACGAGCGCGTCGGCGAGGGCGGCGGGATCGGTGGCCGGTTCCGCGCCGTCGATCGCCACGCGGATCCACCTGCCCGGCGTCGCGATGATGCGAGTCGCCAGTTCGGCGACGAGCCGGTCGAAGGAGATCGGGCGGTAGCGCGCGCTCATGGCCGGGCCCCGTCGAGCACGAGGCTCACGATGGAGCGAACGTAGGCGGCGCGCGGGGTTTCCCCTCTGGCGAGCACTCTCAGCCAGATGGCACCGGCCAGCAGGTCCATGATCATTCCGGGGTCGGTGCCGGCGCGCAGTTCGCCACGGGCGACGGCCCGTTCGAACACGATGCGCTCCTGTGCGAGGCGGTTGGCGAAGAAGTCCGTGACGAGTGAGGCGAGCGCGGGCCGGTGGGTCGCCGCGCCGAGGACGGCCGACACGGTCGCGCCGGTGGCCTTGCCGGTGAGCAGGCGCAGTATCTGCCCGACGAGGATGCGCAGGTCCTCGTCGATGCCGCCGGTGTCGGGCACGGTCAGTTCGAGCAGGTCGGCGTCGAGCAGCGCGGCGCCGAGCAGCGCGTCCTTCGAAGGCCACCAGCGGTAGATCGTGGTCTTGTGCACTCCTGATCTCGCGGCGACCCCTTCGATGGTGAGTCCGTCGTAGCCGAGTTCGGTGAGCAGGCCGAGCGTCGCGGTGAAGACGGACTGGGCTTTGCGGGGGCCTGGTGAGCGCATGACGGCACTCTAGCTCAGTTCGCAACGCAACGGAGCGTTGCGTTTATGGGGTCACCGGCACTACCTTGAACGCAACGTTGCGTTGCGTTTTGGAGGAGCTGGCCGATGTGGGAAGCGCACGACGAGAAGGACGAGCGAGGACGACCGGTGTCGCCGCTGGTGACCTGGGGCCTGTTCGCGGCCTGGCTCGTGCACGACGCCGAGGAACTGCTGACGATGCCGGGCTGGACAGAGCGTGCCCGGCCGAGGCTGGAGAAACTGCTGCCCTCGGTGCCGGGGGAGAGCTGGGACCGGCTCGCGGTCTCGCGGTCCCACACGGCCGTCGCGATCGGCACGGTGGGTGCCGTGGTGGCCGCCGCGGCGGCGGCCGGAGCGCGAACCGGAGGGCGCAGCGGCTTCTACCGGAGCGTGCTGAGTGCCTTCGGCTGGCATGCGGTGAGTCATGTTGCCGGTTCCGCCGCGACCCGTGGCTACACGCCGGGGGTGGTGACGGCGCCGACCGTGGTGGCACCCTTCTCGGTGTGGGCATGGCGGGAACTGCGCAAGGCGGGTGTGCCGGTGGGAGAGGTCTCGTGGTCGTCGGCCGCGTTGTTCCCCGCCGTCGTCGCCGGAGCGCACGGATTCGCCACCGTGGTCACGCGGGTACTGGGACGGCGTAGCCGGAAAAGGGAAGGCGGGAACACCGGCCGTGGAAGCACTTCAGCTCGATCAGGGTTTCATCCAGGATCCGCACCGGCTGACCGCGTTGCTGCGCGAGCAGTGTGAGCCGGTCCGGCCGGTGATCATGCCGCGCGGCCTTCCGGGCTGGCTGGTCACCGGTCATGCCGAGGCGAAGGCGCTGCTCGCCGATCCGAGGCTGAGCAAGAACAGCGCGAGGATCGGCGAACTCCTTCCGCGCAGGCCGACCGCGACCGGCGGCACGGCGACGGAGGATTCGCGGGCGCTCGCCGAGCACATGCTGAACATGGATCCGCCGGACCACACCAGGCTTCGCGGTCTCGTCAACAAGGCATTCACCGCGAAGACCGTGGCGCGACTGCGGCCGAGGATCGAGCAGATCGCCGACGCCCTGCTGGACGATCTCGCCGGACTCGCGCGGGGCGCGGAGTTCGATCTGCTCGACGCGTACGCGTTTCCGTTGCCCATCACCGTGATCTGTGAGCTGCTCGGCGTTCCCGAGGACGAGAGGGGCAGCTTCCGCTCGTGGTCGACGACCATGGTGTCGGCGGGCTCCCCGGAGGAGGTCGCGAAGGTTTCCGCCGAGATGACGGCGTATCTCGGCGCGCTGATCGAGGGCAAGCGCAGGTCGCCGACCGGCGACCTGCTGTCCGATCTGGTGCACGTCGGCGACGGTGGCGACCAGTTGTCGCGGGGCGAGTTGCTTTCGATGGCCTTCCTGTTGCTGATCGCGGGGCACGAGACGACGGTGAACCTGATCGGCAACGCGGTGCTCGCGTTGCTGCGTGCCCCCGATCAGCTCGCGGCACTCAGGGCCGATCCCGCGCTGCTTCCCGGTGCCGTCGAGGAGTTCCTGCGCTTCGACGGGCCCGTGAACATCGCGACGCTGCGCTTCACCACCGAGGCCGTGCCTTGCGGCGATCACGTCCTGCCCCCGGACGTGTTCGTGCTGGTGTCACTGCTGGGGGCGAACAGGGACGAGCGCAGATTCGCCGATCCGGGCAGGCTCGACGTCACCAGGCCCGCGAGCGGGCATCTGGCGTTCGGGCACGGCATCCACTACTGCGTCGGTGCCCCGCTGGCGCGGCTGGAGGGCGAGGTCGCGATCGGCAGGCTCATCGCGAGGTTCGGCGACACGTTGCGCCTGGCGGGACCGGCCGAGGAGCTTCGCTGGCGGCGCAGCACCCTCATCAGGGGGCTCGAACGGCTTCCCGTCTCGCTGAGCTGATCGGTTGCGCGCGCGCCGTACAGTGCGGCCATGACCGCCGACGAGGAACTGCTCGCGCTGGACGCGCGGCACGTGTGGCATCCGTACGCTCCCATGCCCTCGACGGTGCCGCCGTTGCTCGTGAGGGAGGCGAGCGGCGCGTGCCTGCGGCTTGCCGACGGCAGGGAACTCGTCGACGGCATGTCGTCGTGGTGGGCGGCCGTGCACGGCTACCGGCACCCCGTGCTCGACGCCGCGCTCGCCGAACAGGCGGGCCGGATGAGTCACGTCATGTTCGGCGGACTGACCCACGAACCGGCCATCAGGCTGGCGAGCACGCTCGCCGAGCTGACCCCCGACGGCCTCGAACACGTTTTCCTCTCCGATTCCGGTTCGGTCTCCGTCGAGGTCGCGCTGAAGATGTGCCTGCAGTACTGGCGGTCGATGGGAAAACCGGCAAAGCGCAGGATGCTCACCTGGCGAGGCGGCTACCACGGCGACACCTTCCATCCGATGAGCGTGTGCGATCCGGATGGCGGAATGCACGCGCTGTGGAGGGGAGTGCTGCCGGAGCAGGTGTTCGTCGCCGCGCCGCCCTCCGGCTTCGGCGCCGAGCCCGACCAGTCCTATGTGGATGAACTGGCCGCCTCCGTCGAGCGCAACGCGGAGGAGCTGGCAGCCGTGGTGGTCGAACCGATCGTGCAGGGCGCGGGAGGGATGCGCTTTCACCATCCGGGCTACCTTCGCGCGTTGCGTGAGATCACCTCGGCCCATGACGTGCTGCTCGTGTTCGACGAGATCGCGACGGGGTTCGGCAGGACGGGTGCGCTCTTCGCGGCCGAGCACGCGGGAGTGACGCCGGACGTGCTGTGCCTCGGCAAGGCGCTCACCGGGGGCTATCTGACGATGGCGGCGACGCTGTGCACGCCCCGCGTCGCCGGAGGCATCTCCGAAGGCGCCGTTCCCGTGCTGGCACACGGCCCGACCTTCATGGGCAACCCGCTGGCCGCCGCCGTGGCCAACGCTTCGATCGGCCTGCTCGCCGACGGCTCGTGGCAGCCGAGAGTGCGGCGCATCGAGGCGCTCCTGCGCGAGGGACTCGCTCCCGCGGCAGAGGTGCCCGGCGTCGTGGACGTACGGGTGCTCGGCGCCATCGGGGTGGTTCAGCTCGACCGGCAGGTCGACCTGGCGGAGGCGACGAAGGTACTGACGGGCGAAGGGGTGTGGCTGCGGCCGTTCCGCGATCTGCTGTACACCATGCCTCCCTACGTCTGCACCGACGGGCAGGTCGAGCGGATCACCGCGGCAATGGTAAAGACCACGCGAGTCGTGTGACAGCGCCCAAGATCACTCGATCCGGTTTGGACACTGCGAGCGGGCGGCGCCATGATCACTTACCGCAGTTGAGTGTCCGGTTCGTGTCCTTGATGGGGTGAGACTCAGCCCACTACGCGTGGGTTGTGTTCACGAAGTGATGGCCGCTGGGTAGTGACGGCCGCATGAAGCAAACATGAGAACTTCTTTCTATAGCGGACATTTCACACATTCTCCGGTTATCTGGTGTCGCACTCTTTGTCGACATCTCGGGCGCATCGGTGCGGATGCGAGCCACACGGCACATCCAGCACATCCAGCACAGCCGTTGACGCCGTTGACGCGGACAACCGGAAGGATCTTTGTATGACGAGGAAGAACGGTCTCGCGACGAGCGATGACCGCGGCGCTTCGCCATGGCGGAAAGCGAACGAGGTTCTGCGCCACGACATTCCGGCGTCGTTGGTGGTGTTCCTCGTCGCCGTACCGCTGTCCCTCGGTATCGCGCTCGCCTCGGGAGCCCCGATCGTCGCCGGGCTCATCGCCGCGATCGTCGGCGGTGTCATGGCCGGTGCGGTCGGCGGAGCCCCACTGCAGGTCAGCGGTCCCGCCGCCGGACTGACCATTGTCATGGCCGAGACCATCAACACGTTCGGCTGGGCGGTCACCTGCGCCATCACCGTCGGCGCGGGCGCCTTACAAGTCCTTTTCGGACTGAGCAGGGTCGCGAGGGCGGCTCTCGCGATCTCTCCTGCCATCGTCCACGGGATGCTCGCCGGTATCGGGGTGACGCTGGTTCTCGGGCAGCTGCACGTCGTTCTCGGTGGCAGCGCGCAGAGTTCGTCCATCGACAACATCCTCGCGCTGCCTGGCCAGCTCGTCGCGCACCACGACACCGCGGCGATACTGGGTGTACTGACCATCGCCATCCTGCTGGTGTGGCCGAAGCTGCCCGCCGCAGTACGCAAGATCCCCGGCCCGCTCGCCGCGATCACCGTCGTGACCGTGCTGGCCTCCGTGGCGGGCATGGCGGCGCAGCGCGTCGAGCTGCCGGGTGATCTCCTCTCCGTCACGCTGATGCCGCGACTTCCGGAAGGACACTGGTTCGACTTCGCGATCGCGGTGCTCACCATCGCGCTCATCGCCAGCGTCGAGACCCTGCTCTCCGCCGTCGCCGTCGACAAGATGCACAACGGAAAGCGCGCCAACCTCAACCGTGAGCTCGTCGGTCAGGGCGTCGCCAACATGACCTCCGGAGCCATCGGCGGTCTTCCCGTCACCGGTGTCATCGTGCGCAGTTCGACCAACGTCGTCGCGGGAGCGAGGACGAGGGCTTCGGCCATCCTGCACGGCGTGTGGGTGCTGTTGTTCACCGTCGCGCTCGCCTCGCTCATCGAGAGCATCCCGCTGGCCGCGCTTGCCGGTCTGCTCGTCGTCGTCGGCGCCAAACTCGTTGACATCAAACACATCCGCCAGGTCCTCAAGCACGGCGACCTGCCGTTGTATCTGGTGACGCTGGTCGGTGTCGTCACCATCGACCTGCTCAGCGGCGTGCTGCTCGGGATCGCGCTGTCGCTCGTGCTGATGCTGGCTCGCACCATGTGGTTCGGTATCCACGCCGAGGAGGAGGGACAGCACCGCCGCCTCGTCATCGAGGGTGCGCTGACCTTCCTTTCGGTGCCCCGGCTGTCCACAGTGCTCAATTCGATGCCGGAAGGCAGCACGGTCACGCTCGAACTGGTCGTCGACTACCTTGATCATGCCTCCTTCGAGTGCCTTTCCAGCTGGCAGCAGGCTCACGAGCGCGCCGGGGGCACGGTCGTCGTCGACGAGCTGGGACATCCCTGGTTCGCAAGGGGCAAGTCCGGCGCGCCGACGGTGCGCAGGAGGGCGGCGAAACCCGCGGTTCCCCGCTGGCTCGCGCCGTGGTCGGAGTGGATGGCCAAGGACTTCGGCGTGCACATCCCCGATCAGCGGACCGGTCCGCTGCGCAGGGGCACCTCCGAGTTCCAGAACCGCACGGCCCCGCTCGTGCAGGAGACCCTGAGCAAGCTGGCGACCGACCAGCGGCCGCACACGCTGTTCATCACGTGTGGCGACGCGAGGATCGTGCCCAACGTGATCACCACCAGCGGGCCGGGTGACCTGTTCGCGGTGCGCAACGTCGGCAACTTCGTTCCCGTCGGCGGAGCTGTGACCGCGAGCGACGACGACTCGGTCGGGGCCTCCATCGAATACGCGGTCAGCGTGCTCGCGGTGCGCGAGATCGTGGTGTGCGGGCATTCCTCGTGCGGCGCCATGCGGGCGCTGCTCGGTGAGACACCGGGAGGACTGCCCTCACTCGCCCGCTGGTTGCGGCACGGAGCGCCGAGTATGCGCAGGCACGGCGCGAACACGCCGGTCACGCTGGCGGGGGAGGTCCCCGAGCGGCAAGGTGATCGGCTGGCGCTGCACAACGTGTTGCAGCAGCTCGAACACCTCAGGCGCTATCCGATGGTCGCCGAGGCGGAACGCAAGGGCGAACTCCAGCTCACCGGAATGTACTTCGACGTGGGCAATGCGCAGGTATACCTCTTCGACCCCGCGGAGGGGGCCTTCGTGCCGGCCGGTGCCGGAGCGCCTGCCGAGGAGCCGGAGGTCAAGACCGGGTGACGGCCGTCGCCGCCGGCGGTATTACTGTCGCGATGTGACCGTGCTGGTGATCTCCGGAACAGGGACCGGCGTCGGCAAGACCGTGGTGACCGCGGCCATCGCGGCACTCGCGGGGGACCGCGGCGACAGTGTCGCGGTTCTCAAACCGGCACAGACCGGCGTCTCCCAGGACCAACCGGGAGATCTGGCCGATGTGCGCCGCCTTGCCGGTGACGTCGTCACCCGGGAAATACGCCGCTATCCCGACCCGCTCTCGCCCGACGCCGCGGCGCGGAGGCGAGGGTTGCCTCCGGTGACTCCCGCCGAGGTCGCCAAGGCGGCGAGCGAGCTGCACGACGAGCACGATCTCGTCCTCGTCGAGGGTGCGGGCGGGCTGCTCGTTCCCTTCGACTCCGGCGGCGGGACGATCGCCGACGCCTCCTGGTCGCTCGGCGCTCCCGTCCTCATCGTCGCCGAGCCGGGCCTCGGCACGATCAACGCGACCGCCCTGACCTCGGAGGTCGCGACCCGCCGGGGCCTCGACGTGGTGGGGCTGGTCATCGGGGCATGGCCGTCGCGGCCGGACCTCGCGGCCAGGTGCAACGTCGCGGACCTTCCGGTCGCGGCGGGCGCGCCGCTGCTCGGGGTGCTCCCGGCGGGGCTCGGTGAGGTGACGAGGGCCGAGTTCCTCGCCGAGGCGCGGCGTGGCCTCTCCCCGTGGTTCGGCGGCGAGTTCGACCCCGACTGTTTCACCGGACAGGTTTCGGCGCCGCAGTAGCATGTGCCGCGTCGCCGCACTTCGCGCGACAGCAGCACCCGAACCAGCCCGAACCAGCCCAGCCTCGAAGGAGATGCCGTGCCGGCAGCGACCGCCGATTCGCCGATCATCCCGATCGCCCGCGACCAGGTACTCGAACGCGGCGTCGGGCTGGGGCAAGAGCAGATCCTCTCGGTGCTGCGGCTGGCCGACGAGCACCTTCCCGAGCTGCTCGCGCTCGCGCACGAGGTCCGGTTGCGCTGGTGCGGACCCGAGGTCGAGGTCGAGGGCATCGTCAGCGTCAAGACCGGTGGCTGCCCCGAGGACTGCCACTTCTGTTCGCAATCCGGACGATTTCCCACCCCGGTGCGATCGGCCTGGCTCGACATCCCGGGGCTTGTGAAGGCAGCCGAGGAGACGGCGGCGACCGGCGCGACCGAGTTCTGCATCGTCGCCGCCGTGCGCGGCCCCGACGAGCGGCTGCTTTCCCAGGTGCGGGCGGGCATCACCGCGATCCGCGAATCCGGCAACGACATCCAGATCGCCTGTTCACTGGGAATGCTCACGCGCGAACAGGTCGGCGAACTCGCCGACATGGGTGTCCACCGCTACAACCACAATCTGGAAACGGCGCGCTCGCATTTCCCGAACGTGGTGACGACGCATTCCTGGGAGGAGCGAAGGGAAACGCTCGCCCTCGTCAAGGAAGCGGGCATGGAGGTCTGCTGCGGCGGCATCCTCGGCATGGGGGAGAGCGATGAGCAGCGCGCGGAGTTCGCGGCCCAGCTCGCCGAACTGGACCCGCACGAGGTTCCGCTCAACTTCCTGATCCCGCAGCCGGGAACGCCGTACGAGTCCTACGAACTCGTCGAGGGCAAGGACGCGTTGCGTATCGTCGCCGCGTTCCGGCTCGCGATGCCTGCCACGATGCTGCGGTTCGCGGGAGGAAGGGAACTGACCCTCGGCGACCTCGGCGCGGAGCACGGCATGCTCGGTGGCGTCAACGCGATCATCGTCGGCAACTACCTGACCAACCTCGGCCGCTCGGCCGAAGCCGACCTCGACATGCTGCGGGAGTTGCGCATGCCGATCAAGGCGCTCAGCGAGACCCTGTGAGCACCCGGTTCTGTGTCCACTGCGGAGGGCAGGCCGAGTCGGGGGGTACGGAGCAAAGCGGCGGAAACCACGCCGCGTGCCATAATCCGCGCACCGCGCTCGAACCGCCCCGCTACTGCGGCCAGTGCGCGCGAAGGATGATCGTCCAGGTGACTCCAGCGGGCTGGAGCGCGCGCTGCAGCAGGCACGGCGAATCCACCTCGGCGGGCGCGACGCCGACCGGCTAGGCTCCCCCGCAAGCAGGGGGCGCATGGCAGAGGGAGGCCGGGATTGCCCGAGCAGCAGGCGGAGACCCCGTCGTACGCGCAGGCGTGGGCGGAGGCGCGCGACGCCCGGCCGAAGGTGGTCGTCAAGGCCGACCTGGTGCCCGCGATCAGCGTGCTGTCGATGGTCGGCCTGCTGGGGATCCCGCTCGGCTGGATCTGGTCGAGGCTGGCGCCGACACAGCGCATGCGCGTCGTGTCGGCGGAGGGCAATCCCATCGCACTGCAACTGGAGAGCTGGCACCGCTTCGACGCGCTGGCGATCTTCGTGCTGATGGGTTTGGCGACCGGACTCATCGTCGGTGTCGCCGTGTGGTTCCTGAGGGAACGCAGGGGGCCCGTCGTTCTGCTTGCCGCCGTCGGCGGTTCACTGCTCGCCGCGTGGCTGGGAATGCGGATGGGAATCGCGTTCGGCGACAGTCTCCACGCGGTGACCGGGACGCCGAACGTAGGTGACATCGTCGAGAAGGCACCCGTGCTGGAGTCGGGCTGGGTGATCATCGCCCAGCCATTGACGGTCGCGCTCGCCTACGGTGTTCTCGCCACCTGGAACAGCAGGGACGACCTCGGCCGCAGACTCGGCTGAGTCCATGCCGAAACGGTTCGGTTCAACCGTGCGCCGTATGCGCGAGGTGGGCGGTGAGCCGTTCTTTGGTGTCGTGCAAGGCTTCGAGCCGTTCGGTCACCGAGTCGAGCCGCTGCCGGTACAGCTCGATCGCCTCGGCGCAGACCGGGGCATGGGAGAGGTCCTTCGCGAGGCAGCCGGTGAGTTCGCGGATCTCGGCGATGGAAAGGCCCGTTTCCAGTAGCTGCCGGATATTGTGCACCGTGAGCACGGCGTCGTCGTCGTAGTCGCGGTAACCGTTGTCTTTGCGCCGCA
Source organism: Saccharomonospora sp. NPDC006951 (assembly GCA_040635515.1). Taxonomy (GTDB): domain Bacteria; phylum Actinomycetota; class Actinomycetes; order Mycobacteriales; family Pseudonocardiaceae; genus Prauserella_A. The sequence continues at coordinate 660,847 of JBEYHY010000003.1, forward strand.
CGCTGAGCAGGCCTTCCTGCTCGTAGTAACGCAAGGCGCGCTTCGTGGCTCCCGTCTGCTCCGCGAGTTCACCGATGTGCATGGTTGCCGTCCCGTCCCAGGTGCCGTCCGATCCGGTGTCCAGGTTAGGCCGCCGGTGCCCTCGCCGGGTACTTGGCGATCGAGGCGGTGAGCAATCCGACGGTCAGCACCCCGAAGACCGCCGCCGTCAGTACGACACCCGCGCCGCCGTGGTGTGGCAACACGAGCCCGCCGATTCCCCCGCCGAGCGCGATGCCGAGGTACAGCCCGCTGGTGTTCAGCGCGACCGCCTCGGTACCGGCACCCGGCGCCAGCGCGAGCAGGCGTGCGTTCATCGGCGGGTTGAACGCCCAGCCCGCGAATCCCCACAGCGCGAACGCCGCCGCGGTGAGCGGCAGCGGCGTGTTTCCCTGCCACGCGAATCCGAAGGCTGCGAGCACGGCCGAGGCGGTGACCTGGCCTTTCAGGCCGAGCAGCAGCGTCCGGTCCGCACCCCACCGGTCGGTGAGCCGCCCGCCGACGGCCGTACCGATGGCACCCGCGATTCCCGTGATGGCGATGAGGAGCGCGAGCGCGCCGCTTCCCGCGCCGGAGAGGTCGCGGACGATCGGGGCCACATAGGTGTAGGTCATGAGCCCGCCGATCGCGCCGAGCGTGGTTCCCGCGACCCCGATCAGCACCGGGGTTCTGCCCAGCAGCCGCAGCCTGTCGCGCAGCGCGACCGGGTCGGCCGCTGCTCGGTCACCGAGCCCGGCCAGTGCGATCGCGATGGCGGCGACGCCGAGCACGGCGACGAGCAGGAAGCTGCCTCGCCAGCTCCAAGTGGTTCCGATCCAGGTCCCGGCTGGCACACCGGCGACGAGCGCCAAGGTGAGCCCGGCCGCGACCAGGCCGATGTTGCGGCCGACGCGATGGGCGGGGGACAGGCTCGCCGCGAGTGCGAACGCGACCGGCGTGACGGTGGCGGCAGCGACCGCGGCGACGATCCTGACGAGCATCAGCACCGCGAACGACGGCGCGAAGGCCGCGGCGACGTTGGCGGCGGTGAAGACGAAAAGCGCGCCGCAGAACAGGATTCGCCGGGGCAGCCTCGCCGTCAGCGTCGCGAGAACGGGTGCCGACACCGCGTACACAATGGAGAACACGGACACGAGCTGGCCGGCCGATGCCTCGCCGACATCGAGGTCGTCCGCGATCCGCGGCAGCACGCCCGCGATCACGAAATCGTCGGTACCCACGGCGAAGGTGGCGATGAGCAGGCACAGCAGCCAGCCGGGAAACCGGCCCGCCGCGCGCTGGGTGGTGTCGGTCAGCACACCGGGGAAGGTAGAACCCTGACCCATGGGGAAGGGTCAACCGGAATGTGGCTCAGTTCATGTTCGGCGCCACCGGAGCGTCGACGTCGGTGAAGGGCACCGGCACCGCGTGCAGCTTCGACAGGAAGCCCGCCTCCCTGTTGAGCAGCCTGCACACGGTGCGAAGGCGGCGCAGCGGATGACGTTCCTCAAGCAGCGCCTGCCTGTCGTCGAGTGGCAGCAGGCAGTCGCCGGCAAGCAGGTAGGCGAGTTCGCGCAGGTCGGTGTCCGGAGCCGGCGATTGCCAGCCGTCCCTTTCCCACGCCGAAGCGCAGTACCGGTGGTGTGCCGCGCGCGCGATGTCCCCAAGCCGCGCGGCCAGGTCGGGCTTCGCGGGAGGCATCGGGGTGTCGTCGAGCCAGGAGACCTTGGCCATCAGATACGGGGCCGCCCTCGTTTCGATGTCGAGCAGCCGGAATCTGCGGGTCCCCGTCGTGACGATGTCGAACCGGCCGTCCGAAAGGCGTTTGGCTTCCCGCAGCAGCGCGCCGCAGCCGATCGGGTGCACGTGGTCGAGGCTTTCCACCTCGCGGATCAGTGACGTGCGGATGGCGACGACTCCGAAGAGCGGTTCGGGGAACCGCTCGCCGGTCAGGTCGGCGGTGAGTTGCCGGTAGCGCGGTTCGAAGATGTGCAATGGCAGGTGGGCGCCCGGCAAGAGGACGGTGTGCAGCGGGAACAACGGCAACATCCGTTCCGTCGCCCCGGAATCCGCACGCTCCGGTGTCATGTCGGCCACGACCTCACGTTACGGCGTCGCGGGCCTGCCCGCGCGTTCGCGAACGCGGCGCCCGGCCGGGCGCCGGTGGCTTGAACACGGCGAACGGGTCGGTGACCTGCATGTCGTCGTGCGCGAACGAGTAAAGGGCCGCGGGCCGCCCTCCCGCCCTTCCGGAAGGCGCGGTGCTGCCCGTGGGCACGAGCAGTCCTCGCCGGGACAACACGCGTTGCAGGTTGGTCGCCGACACCGAGTAGCCGAGTGCGGCCGAGTACAGCTCGCGCAGCGACGAGACGGTGAATTCCCGTGGTGCCAGCGCGAATCCGAGGTTGGTGTAGCTGAGTTTCGCGCGCAACCGGTCGCGGGCCCTCAGCACGATCGCCCCGTGGTCGAACGCGGTGCGAGGCAGGTCATCGACGGGGTGCCACGCGGTGTCCTCCGGCACCTCGGGATCGACGTCGGAGGGCACGAGCCCGAGGAACGCGGTCGCGACGACCCGCGGTCCCGGAACCCGGTAGGGGGCGCTGAAAACGGCAAGTTGCTCGACGTGCGTCAGTTGCTTCACGTCGACCTTCTCGGCGAGCTGGCGGCGGATCGACTGCTCGACGTCCTCGTCGGGACGCAGCCTGCCTCCCGGAAGTGACCATCGTCCGACGTGCGGATCGAGCGCGCGCCGCCACAGCAGTACGCGCAGTGTGGCGCAACGCACCTGCAATACCGCCGCGAGAACCTCGTGTGCCAGGGGGTTGGTGCTGTTAATATGAGACCGCACGGTTTTCGATTATAAGGCGAAAACTCTGGAGGCTCAATATGACTGTGCAAGCCGATGCGCTCGTTCCGTACGGCGGAGTCGACGCCGACGCGGCTTGGGCCGACGAGGTTCGCCGGCTCGCCAAGCAGCGCGACGCGGTGGTGCTCGCGCACAACTACCAGTTGCCCGAAATTCAGGAGATCGCCGACCACACGGGCGATTCCCTCGCGCTGAGCAGGATCGCGGCCGAAAGCGAGGCTTCGACCATCGTCTTCTGCGGCGTGCATTTCATGGCCGAGACCGCGAAGATCCTCTCGCCGGACAAGACGGTGCTGATTCCCGACGCGCGCGCGGGCTGCTCGCTCGCCGATTCCATCACGGGGGCGCAGTTGCGGGAGTGGAAGGCGCAGCACCCCGGCGCGGTCGTGGTGTCCTATGTGAACACCACGGCGGAGGTGAAGGCGGAGACCGACATCTGCTGCACCTCGTCGAACGCGGTCGACGTCGTCGCCTCGATCCCCGAGGAGCGGGACGTGCTGTTCTGCCCCGACCAGTTCCTCGGCGCGCACGTCAAGCGGGTGACCGGAAGGCGGAACCTGCACATCTGGGCAGGCGAATGCCATGTGCACGCGGGAATCAACGGACCCGAACTCGCCGAGCGCGCCTCGGCCAGCCCGGAAGCCGACCTGTTCATTCACCCCGAGTGCGGCTGCGCGACCTCGGCGCTCTATCTCGCCGGTGAGGGCGCCGTCGCTCCGGAGCGGGTGAAGATCCTGTCCACGGGGGACATGCTGCACGCGGCAAAGGAGACGAAGGCGTCTTCCGTGCTGGTCGCCACCGAGGTCGGCATGTTGCACCAGCTTCGCAAGGCCGCTCCGGAGATCGACTTCCGCGCCGTGAACGACAGGGCTTCCTGCCGGTACATGAAGATGATCACCCCGGCCGCGTTGCTGCGATCGCTGCGAGAGGGCGCCGACGAGGTCGTGGTCGACGAGGAGACGGCGGCGCGAGCCCGCGCCTCGGTCCGCCGCATGATCGAGATCGGCAAGCCTGGCGGCGGCGAATGAGTCAACCGGTTAACGCCTCTCAAGCGAAAACCGGGTTCGGCTGGGAGGCGCACGCGGATCTGGTGGTGCTCGGCAGCGGCGTCGCCGGATTGACGGCCGCACTGCGCGCGAAGGCGCTGGGACTGCGGGTGCTCGTGGTGACCAAGGGGACGGTCGGCGAGGGCAACACCCGATGGGCGCAGGGCGGCGTCGCCGTCGTGCTCGACGACACGGACGGCACGGGCGACACGGACGGGACGGACACCGTGGCCGCGCACGCGGCGGACACCGTGACGGCGGGGGCGGGACTGTGCGTGGCCGGCGCCGTCGCCGACATCATCGGCGAGGGAGCCGGCGCGGTCTCCGCGTTGCGGCGGCTCGGCGCCAGGTTCGACGAGGGACCGGCGGGGCTCGCCAGAACCCGCGAGGGCGGGCACAGCGCGTTCAGGGTTATTCACGCCGGTGGCGACGCGACCGGCGCCGAGGTGGAGCGCGCGCTGGTCGCCGAGGCGGGGCTGCGGAGTGTCGCCGTGCTCGAACGGCACGTGGCCGTGGACGCGCTGCGTTCGGCCGAGGGCACGGTCACCGGAGTGAGTGTGCTCGATCCCGACGGCGTCGCGGGGGCGCTGCGGGCGCCGGCGGTGCTGCTGGCGACCGGCGGGTTCGGCCAGCTCTACCACGCCACCTCGAATCCGGAGATCGCCACGGGCGACGGTGTCGCGCTGGCGCTGCGGGCCGGTGCGACGGTGGCGGACATCGAGTTCGTGCAGTTCCATCCCACGGTGCTGTTCACGCCGGGGGCGAGGGGGCGTTGCCCGCTGGTGACCGAGGCCGTGCGTGGCGAGGGCGCGGTACTGGTGGACGCCACCGGCGCGCCGGTGATGCGGGGAGTGCATCCGCTCGCCGACCTCGCGCCGAGGGACGTCGTGTCGGCCGCCATCACGCGGCACCTCGCTTCGGCTCCCGGCGGCGTCGACGATCACGTCTTCCTCGACGCGACGGGCATTTCCGGTTTCGCGGCAAGGTTTCCGACCGTGTCCGCCGCGTGTGCGGGGGCGGGGATCGATCCGGCGCGGGACGTCATTCCCGTTGCTCCCGCGGCGCATTTCGCCTGTGGTGGCGTGCTGGCCGGTACTGACGGCCGCACGTCGGTGACGGGTTTGTACGCGGCGGGTGAGGTCGCGAGGACCGGCTTGCACGGCGCCAACCGCCTCGCCTCCAACAGTTTGCTGGAAGGGCTTGTCGTCGGCGGGAGGGCGGCGGAGGCCGTCGCCGAGGATCTGGCTTCCGGTGCGCTTCGGCGGCAGGCGGGGGAGCCGCGGGGGACTACGGCGGTCCCCGTGGCCGAAAGGGATGCGCTGCAACGGCTGATGAGCCGTTACGTGGCGATCGGCAGGGACGAGGATGGTCTCGCCGCCGCGGGTTCGGCGCTCGACCTTTCGGTCGTGGAACGTCCGTTGTGGACTCAGGAGGCGGTGGAGGGGGCCGCGCTGACGTTGCTGGCGCAGGCGGTGGTCGCCGCGGCCGCGAGGCGGCAGGAGTCGCGGGGATGCCATGTGCGCACCGACTTCCCCGGCCGTGACGACGAGAATTGGCAACGCAGCCAGTTGATCCGGTTGAGCCCGTCGGGCCAGCCGGTGCTGGCCGATCCGGAGATTCTGGAGGCCGCGTGAACGACAATGGCGGAGTCCCGGTTCGCGCGGGCCGACCGGGTGCGGGTGTCCCGCGAGATACCGGAGGCCGCGTGAACGACAATGGCGGAGCCCCGGTTCGCGCGGGCCGACCGGGTGCGGGTGTCCCGCGAGATACCGGAGGCCGCGTGAACGACGGAATGGCGGGGGTACCCGCCGAGGTCCTGCGGCGAGTGGTGACCACCGCGCTCGCCGAGGACCTCGCCTACGGCCCCGACGCGACGACGGACGCGACGGTTCCCGCCGGCGCGATGGCGACCGCGGCGGTGACCCCGCGCGCCGCCGGTGTGGTGGCGGGGATTCCGGCCGCGCTGGCCGTATTCGACGAGGTCCTCGGTGACGCTTACGAGGTCGTGAGTTCGGGCCGTGATGGTTGCTCGCCGCGCCCCGGCGAGCCGGTGCTGGTGTTGCGCGGTCCGGTGCGGGGCTTGCTGACGGCGGAGCGAACCGCGCTCAACCTGCTGTGCCACCTTTCCGGAATCGCGACGGCGACGGCGGCGTGGGTGGAGGCCGTCGAGGGCACGGGCGCGGCGATCCGGGATTCGCGCAAAACCCTGCCCGGCTTGCGGTTGCTGCAGAAGTACGCGGTGCGCTGTGGTGGCGGGGTCAATCACCGGATGGGCCTCGGCGACGCGGTCCTGATCAAGGACAACCACGTTGTCGCCGCGGGCTCGGTGACGGAGGCGTTGCGGCTGGCAAGGGAGCACACGGGGGAGTTGCCGTGCGAGGTCGAGGTCGATGATCTCGACCAGTTCGCCGAGGCGCTGAGGGCGGGGGCCGACGAGATTCTGCTGGACAATTTCAGTCCGGCGGACTGCGCGAAGGCCGCGCTGCTGCGGGACGAGCGCTCGCCCGAGGCGAAGCTCGAATCCTCGGGCGGGCTGCGGCTGGAGAACGCGCGTGCCTACGCGGAGTCCGGTGTGGACTATCTCGCGGTGGGCGGGTTGACGCATTCTTCGCCCGCGCTGGATCTCGGGATGGATCTGAGCTGAGGCGGCGGTCGCGGGCGCACGACGCGTTCAGTCACGTCCCGTGCGGAGTGTTCGATTCGCCAGTACCGCGGTAGCGGAGCGCGACTTCTCGGCTACGGAGGGGTCGACATCGGCGATGAGGACCCCGGGCGCGGCGCCGAGTCGCGCCGCCACCGCGCCGAACGGGTCGGCCACCAGCGAATGACCGATGCCGGTCGGGGCCTTCGGGTTGACCTCGGTTCCGGTCGCGGCGGGGTCGGCCTGCCCGCAGGCGAGGATCCAATTGCCCGAGTCGAGTGCGCGTGCTCTGACCAGCAGCTCCCACTGCTCACGCTTGCCGTCGCCCGCGCCCCACGACGCGGGGAGGGCGACCGCGCTCGTCCCCTCGTCGGCCAGCGACTGGAACAGTTCGGGGAAGCGCACGTCGTAGCAGGTCGCGACCCCGAGCTTGACGTCGTCGACGGTGACCGTCACGAGTGAGGAGCCGCCCTCGACCGTGTCGGACTCCCTGAAGCCGAAGGCGTCGTAGAGGTGGATCTTGTCGTAGCCCGTGTGCTCGCCGAGACCGGTGACCAGCAGCGTGTTGCGGACCCGGCCGCCCGCCGGGGTGAACATGCCCGCGACCACCAGCACGCCGTGCTCGTCGGCGATGGCGCCGACGGCACCTGCCCACGGCCCGTCGACGGGCTGCGCGAGCGGGCCCAGCGGCACCCCGAACCTGGCCATCGCCGCCTCGGGGAAGATCACGACCCGAGCGCCTCCGCGAGCCGCCTCGGCCACGCCATCGCGGATGAGGGACAGGTTTCGCTCCGGATCGGTTGCCGAGGTGAGCTGGCACAGGGCGACACGCAACACGGGGGCCTCCTTCGCCGACGGGCTTGCCCGGCAGTATGCCAGCGCCCGTGGGCCGTGAGCTGGGTGTGGATCGTCACCTCGTACCCTGGAAAGCATGCTGAACCGCACCGACCTGCGAGGTCGCGTCCCGACTCCAGCGCAGCTGCGCGCGACATTGCCGCGCGCCGAGGTCGATGTGGACGCCGCGCTGCATCAGGTGCGTCCCGTCGTGGAGGCGGTCAAGGAGCGCGGGGTCGAGGCCGCGCTTGAGTACACGGAGCGGTTCGACAAGGTCAGGCCCGCGAGCGTGCGGGTTCCCGCCGCCGAACTGGCCGGTGCGCTCGACCGGCTCGACCCGGTGGTCAGGGCGGCCATCGAGGAGTCGATCAGCAGGGCGAGGACGGTTCACGCCGACCAGCGCCGAACCGATGTGACCACCGAGGTCGCCGACGGCGGCACCGTCACCGAGCGCTGGGTTCCGGTCGGCAGGGTCGGCCTCTACGCGCCGGGTGGCCTCGCGGTGTACCCCTCCAGCGTCGTCATGAACGTGGTGCCCGCGCAGGAAGCCGGTGTCGAATCGCTGGTGGTGTGCTCACCGCCGCAGGCCGAGTTCGGCGGCCTTCCGCACCCGGCGATTCTCGCCGCGGCGCGGCTGCTCGGCGTCGACGAGGTGTGGGCGGTCGGCGGCGCGCAGGCCGTCGCGCTGCTGGCCTACGGCGGCACCGACACCGACGGCGCCCCGCTTGACCCGGTCGACATGGTGACCGGACCCGGCAACATCTACCTGACCGCGGCCAAGCGCATGCTGCGCGGACTGATCGGCATCGACTCGGAGGCCGGTCCGACCGAGATCGCGATCCTCGCCGACGAGACCGCCGACCCCGATCACGTCGCGGCCGACCTGGTCAGCCAGGCCGAGCACGACACACTTGCCGCGAGCGTGCTCGTGACCACGTCGGAGCCGCTCGCCGACGCGGTCGACGAGCGACTGCGGCACCGGGTCGCCGCGACCAAGCACACCGAGCGGGTCACCGAAGCGTTGAGCGGACCGCAGTCCGGAATCGTCCTGGTATCCACAGTGGACGATGGACTGCGGGTTGTCGACGCGTACGCGGCCGAGCACCTTGAGATCCAGACGGCGGACGCGCGCGCGGTCGCGGCGCGGGTGCGCAACGCGGGCGCGGTGTTCGTCGGCCCCTACGCCCCCGTTTCGCTCGGCGACTACTGCGCCGGCTCGAATCACGTGCTGCCGACGGGAGGGTTCGCGCGGCATTCCTCCGGCCTTTCCGTGCAGACCTACCTGCGCGGCATCCACGTCATCGACTACAGCGCCGACGCGCTGCGCGAGGTCGCGGACAAGGTCGTCGCGCTCGCGGGCGCCGAGGACCTTCCAGCACACGGCGAAGCCGTCACGGCACGTTTTCCGGAGGCACGAGCATGACCTCACCGACCGCGGGCGAGGTGACCATCGATCAGTTGCCGCTGAGGGAGGACCTGCGGGGCCGCAGTCCTTACGGCGCACCCCAGATCGACGTCGCCGTCCGGCTCAACACCAACGAAAATCCTTACCCACCGCCGAGGGAACTCGTCGACGACGTCACCGGCGCCGTGCGCGCCGCCGCGGCGGAGCTGCACCGCTATCCGGACAGGGATGCCGTCGCGCTGCGCGAGGATCTCGCCGCGTATCTGTCGGTGGCCACCCGCGTTCCGCTCACCGAGCGAAATGTGTGGGCGGCCAACGGTTCCAACGAGATCCTGCAACAGATTCTGCAGGCGTTCGGCGGGCCAGGGCGAAGTGCGCTCGGATTCGAGCCCTCGTACTCGATGCACCCGATCATCGCGGCGGGTACCCGCACGGAGTGGCTGCCCGCGCCGAGACGGGCCGACTTCTCGCTCGACACCGAGGCCGCGGCGAGTCTCGTTGCGGAGCGAGCGCCCGACGTGGTTTTCCTGACCAGCCCCAACAATCCGACCGGCGGGTCGATTCCGCTCGGCGAACTCGAACAGGTGCTGCGGGCCGCTCCGGGACTCGTCGTGATCGACGAGGCGTACGCGGAGTTCTCCTCGCAGCCGAGTGCCGCGACGCTGCTCGACACCTATCCCGCGAAGCTCATCGTGTCGCGCACGATGAGCAAGGCGTTCGCCTTCGCGGGCGGGCGGCTCGGATACCTCGCCGCGGCGCCGGCCGTCGTGGACGCGCTCCAGCTCGTGCGGCTGCCCTACCACCTTTCGGTGCTCACCCAGGCGGCGGCGCGCGCCGCGCTGCGGCACGCCGACGCGACGCTGGCCTCGGTCGCCAGGCTCGCCTCGGAAAGGGACAGGGTCGCCGAAGCACTGACCGGGCTCGGTTTCGCGCCGGTACCCAGCGACGCGAACTTCATCCTCTTCGGCAGGTTCGCCGACGCGCCGGCATCCTGGAAGTCCTATGTGGACCACGGGGTGCTGATCCGCGACGTGGGGATCGAAGGACACCTGCGGGTCACCATCGGTACCCCCGACGAGAACGACGCCTTCCTCACCGCAAGCAAGGAGGTCCCGCGATGAGTCGCGTGGGCAAGGTCGAACGCACGACCAAGGAGTCCTCGATCGTCGTCGAGGTCGATCTCGACGGGACCGGCGACGTCGAGGTGTCGACCGGCGTGCCGTTCTACGATCACATGCTGAACTCCTTCGGCGTGCACGGTTCGCTCGACCTGCGGATCGCGGCCGAGGGAGACGTGCACATCGACGCGCACCACACCGTCGAGGACACGGCCATCGTGCTGGGTCAGGCGATCCGCAAGGCCCTCGGCGACAAGGCCGGTATCCGCCGCTTCGGTGACGCCTGGATCCCGATGGACGAGACGCTGGCGCACGCGGCCGTCGACGTGTCGGGACGGCCGTACTGCGTGCACGTCGGTGAACCGGAGCGGTTCGACACGTTCACGATCGGCGGCAACTACCCGTTCGTGCTCACCAGGCACGTTTTCGAATCGCTTTCCTTCCACGCTCAGCTCGCGCTGCACGTGCGGGTCGTGCACGGGCGCGATCCGCACCACATCGCGGAGGCGCAGTACAAGGCCGTCGCGAGGGCGCTGCGGGCGGCGACGGAAGCCGATCCGAGGGTGGGCGGCGTGCCCTCCACCAAGGGAGTGCTGTAGATGGGCAATCAATGGGTGGCCGTCCTGCTGCTCGCCGTGGCCGGATTTCTGGTCGGCGGTGTGTTCAGCACGTGGAAGAACTCGAAGGGGCTCGCGGTGGCGCTCGGCGTGGCGGCGGGGCTGGCCATCGCGGGTGCCGTCCTCTGGCTGAGGTAGCCGCCGGGGCGCGCCCGCGCCTCGGCGAGTCCCCCGCCCAGGTCGGCGAGTTCTGCACTCAGGCCGCCGAGATCCGCACTCAGGTCGCCGAGTTCCGCACTCGGGTCGCCGAGATCCGCACTCAGGTCGCCGAGTTCCGCACTCGGGTCGGCGAGTTCCGCACCGGGGCACCAAACCGCTCGGCGTAGCCGATAACCGCTGGTCAGAGTCAGAACGCTAGTAAAGCTCCTTGCTCTCGCGGGCGTCCGCGCCGCCGAGAGCAAGGGAGCTTTGCTCTCGCCGGGACCGAGCCCTGCCGCCGGACCGACCACTGCGGCGACGGCGGGCCACTGCGGCCACTGCGGCCACGGTGGCCGGGATCGGCGACAATATCGACCCCGGCCACCGCCCCCGACGGGCGTCCCCGACTTTCTCCGGCCATTGACGGCCACGCGAGGTGGCCGCGGCCCATCCGGTAACCCCGTAACCGGTGCGACCGGCCACCTCGCGGCCCGCCAACGACTACCCGGAACCCCTAAACGGGCTCCAGCTCGCGCGACTTGCCGTGCCCGTCGGGCGGGTTGCCCGTACTGAGCTTCTCGCCTTCGACGTCGACGTTCGGCAGGATCCGGTCGAGCCACTTCGGCAGCCACCACGCGTGCTTGCCCAGCAGCGACATCACCGCGGGCACGATCGTCATCCTCACGACGAACGCGTCGACCGCGACACCGAACGCCAGTGCGAAGCCGATCGACTGGATCAGCGTCTCCTCGGCGAGCACGAATCCGGCGAACACGCTCGCCATGATCAGCGCCGCCGCGACGACGACCCGGGAACCGTGCCGGAAGCCGGTGATCATCGCCGTGTTGGCCTCGGCCCCGTGCACGTACTCCTCGCGCATGCGGGTGACCAGGAAGACCTGATAGTCCATCGCCAGTCCGAAAAGGACACCGATGAGCAGGATCGGCAGCATGCTCATGATCGGACCGGTCGCTTCGACCCCGAGCAGGTCGCCCAGCCAGCCCCACTGGAACACCGCGACGACGGCACCGAACGCGGCGACGACCGAGCCGAGGAAACCCAGCGTCGCCTTGAGTGGCACCACGAGCGACCGGAACACCAGCATCATGAGGATGAACGCGAGCCCGACGATCAGCGCGAGGTAGGGAAGCAGCGCGTCGGCCATCTTCTTCGACACGTCGATGTTCATCGCGGTCTGCCCGGTCACCATGATGTCGGTGCCGGTCTGTTCCCTGAGCTGACCAGCTTCCGCGCGGATGTCGTTGACGAGGTCTTCCGTCGCCTGCGTGTCGGGCCCGCTTTGCGGCACCACGTTCAGCAGCGCCGTGTCACCTTCGGCGTTGAACTGTGGCGGCATCACCAGGGCGACGTCGTCGAGCGCACCGATGCGCTGCATCGCGGCCCGCACCGACTGCTCGGGGTTGTCACCGGCCTCGATGACGACGGTCAGCGGCCCGTTGGTGCCGGGGCCGAATCCGGAGCTGATGAGGTCGTAGGCCTTGCGCTGGGTGGAGTCGGGGGCCGCCGTGTTGTCGGTCGGCAGGCCCAGCCGCATGCTCATCGCCGGGATCGCGACCACGAGCAGCGCCGCGACGGAGCCGACCAGCACGAGCACCCGGTGCCGCGAGATGAACCTCGCCCAGCGCTCTCCCGCGGTCGGACCGGACTTCTTGGGTCCCCGCAGGCCCGGAATCCGGCCGCCGAGCACCTTGTTCCCCGCGAACCCGAGCACGGCGGGCAGCAGTGTGATCGCGATCAGCACGGCGATGGCAACGGTCGCGGACGCGGCCAGCCCCATTTCGCCGAGCAGTGGCACACCCACGACGGTGAGCCCGGCCAGCGCGATGATCACCGTGAGACCCGCGAACACGACAGCCGAGCCCGCGGTGCCGACGGCGTGGGCCGCCGCGTCCTCCGGATTTCGTCCGGTCTCCAGTTCGTGCCGGTATCTCGACACGATGAACAGCGCGTAGTCGATACCGACCGCGAGCCCGATCATCAGCGCGAGCACGGGGGTGTTGGCGTTGAGTTCGAAGAACGAGGCGGTCACCATGATTCCCGCCATGCCGACACCGACGCCGATGAGCGCGGTGAGCAGCGGAAGCCCTGCCGCGATGAGCGAGCCGAACGTGATGATCAGAACCACCGCCGCGATGGCGACGCCGACACCTTCACTCGCGTTCGTCTCGAAGCCACCCTGGATGGCGTCGCCGCCGAATTCGACCTCAAGTCCCGCGTCCCGCCCCGGCCCGGCGGCGGCGAGCAGGCCCTCCCTGTCGGCTTCGGACAGTTCGAAGGCCTGCATCGAGTAGCTCACCTGCGCGAGCGCGACCCTGCCGTCGGGGGAGACCGTCTGTGCCTGGAACGGGTCGAGGACGCTGGTGACCCGCGGCGCCGAGCGAAGCTGCGAGACGACCTCGTCGACGGCGGCACGGTCGAGCGCCTGGCCTTCCGGCGCCGCGATGGCGACGCGGGCGGTCGCTCCGCCGACGTTCGCCTCGGGGAACCGCGATTCGAGTTGTTCGATGGCCCGCTGTGATTCGGTACCAGGGATGGTCACCGAGTTCGTCATCTGACCGGAGAGCGTGAGCGCGCCGATGCCGAGCGCGAGCAGCAACACCACCCATAAGCCGGTTACCGACCGCTTGCGCCGGAAGGAGAACCGGCCGAGCCGGGAAAGGAAAAGGGCCACGCCAGGGGCTCCGTTTCTGGTGCGGTACTGGGTTTGCGGGTGCCGATCCGGCACGAAAGTCCTTCCATTCACGCTAGCCGATCGGCAAGTGCCGTCCAAGCCGATCGGCTAGCGTGTGACTAGCCGAACAGCAAGGTGCGTGCTAGTCGATCGACAGGTAGTGTCTGAAAGTTGACGAGGAGGGCGCCCATGACTGCCGGCACCGTGGCCGACGGCACGAGATCACGTTTGCTTGCCACGGCGCTCACGTTGTTCAGTGAGCACGGCGTCGAGGGAACGTCATTGCAGATGATCGCGGCCGAGCTGGGAGTCACCAAAGCCGCGGTGTACTACCACTTCAAGACCAAGGACGAGATCACCGAGGCCGTGGCGGCGCCCGCGCTGCGTGAGCTCGACGCCGTGATCGACGAGGCACTTGCCCAGCGCAGCAGGGGCGCGCAGATCGACCACGCGCTGTCCGGGTTCGCCGATCTCGTCGTGCAGCACCGTGCGCTCGTGGCCCTTTTCAACAGTGATCCCGGCATCATGAGGGCAATCGACCGCTCACTCAGTGGCAGCGAGAACCTGATGACCCGCCTGATGACGATTCTCGGCGGTCCCGAACCCGGCTTCGCCGACCGGATCACCGTGCACGTGGTGCTTGTCGGGCTCGCGATGGCCGGTGGGGCGCCGGAATACCGCGACATCGACGACGAGACGCTGCGCGACCAGCTCATCGAGGTCGGCAGAAAACTGCTCGGCAGGCGGCGCAGGGCGCGGCCGGCTAGCCGGGACTCGTAGGGATATCCAGGAAACGCGGCGGAACCTCACGAGTCAGCCACACCCCATTGGCGCTCAACCTGAACTCGTATCGCTCCCGGGTCATCGCGGCGGTGTCGACTCGCAGTACCACCGGCGCGCCCCGCCGGGATCCCACTTTCCTCGCCGTGCCCACGGTCGCGGAGAGGTGTACGTCGTGGCGTTTCATCGGCAGCAGGCCGGATTCGCGAATGGAGGGCAGGAAAGCCGCGACGGTGCCGTGATAGAGCGGCGAGGGCGGGACCCGGACGGGGAGATCGAGCTCGACGGCGACACTGTGACCCTGGTTCGCCCTGATCCTGGTTCCGGTTTCGTCGAAGGCGAAGCGCCGTTTGTCGTTGGTGGCCACCACTTCGTCCAGTTGCGCGCGGGTGACCGCGAGGCCGTTGCGGGCGAGCGCGGCGAGCAGGACACCGGTGTCGACCCAGCCGCCCTCTTCGAGTTGAATGCCGATGCGCTCAGGCGCATGGCGTAGGTGCAGTGCGAGCCGCTTCGACAAGCGCACTCGATGAATGTCGTGCATATCCGTCGTATTGGCGCACAGTGCCCAAGCGGTGCGCAAGCGATTTCCGGTCAGATACCGCCCTCGGCCGCGGGCTTGAGCAGGGGAGCACCGGGGCCGAACCTGGCCAGCCGGTCGTCGACGTTGTGCAAACCGCAGGTACGCAGGGAAAGACAGCCACACCCGACACAGCCGATCAGCTGATCGCGCAGGCGCTGCAGCGCGTCGATGCGCGCGTCGAGCTCTTCTCGCCAGTTGCGGGAGAGCCGGGCCCAGTCCGCCTTGGTCGGTGCGTGATCCTTCGGCAGCGTCTCCAGTGCCTCACCGATTTGTTCCAGGCTGAGCCCAACCCGCTGCGCCGCACGGATGAACGCGATCCTGCGCAGGACGGAACGGGAATACCTGCGCTGATTGCCCGTGGAACGCTCGGAGGTGATGAGCCCACGGTCTTCGTAGAATCGGAGCGCCGTGTGCGGGACGCCGCTGCGGTCCGCAACCTGTCCGATACTCAGGTGGTCGGCAAGCTTGGTCACGCCGCAACAGTACCCTGACTTACAGCATGGTCGAGGTTACGGCGTGCCGCAGGTCACGGGCTCGCGGACGTCTTTCCCGTGCGCCTGGTGCCGTTGCGGCGCGGCTGGCCGGTATCGCTGCCGGGCACATGCCGCCGCGTCTGCCGGGGCAGAGCGACCTCGCTGATGACAGGAAAGGGTTCGCTGTCGATATCGTCGCGCCACGCTTGCAACAACCGGTCGAGCGCGTCGTCGTGGGCCATGGTGGCCTCCCGAGGCAGAACGTAGCCATGTTACTACCCGGGGGCCAGGTTCGCTAAACCTTCGGCGCCGGAATTCCGGCTAAAACGCCCGCCGCGAGGTCGTGGCCTCAGGCGACGTGCTCCCGGTAGGAGGTCACGACGTCGGCGAGCACCTCGCCACCATCACGCTTCCACAGTTCGGCGTTGAACACCTCGACCTCGATCGGGCCGGTATAGCCCGCCGCCTCCACGCGGGCTCGCAGCCCGCGGTGGTCGATGGGGCCCTCTCCTGGCAGCGCCCTGCCCAGCAGCGTGTCGGTGAGCGGGACGAGCTGGTCGCACACGTGGAAGCCGAGTATCCGGCCGTGCGCTCTCGCGATGGCGGCCTCGATCCGAGGATCCCACCACACGGCGAACTCGTCGACGACGACACCGACCGAGTCGGCGGGGTGATCTTCCGCGATGTCCATCGCCTGATCCACAGTGGACAGAACGGATCGGTCGACACACTGCATCGGATGCAGTGGTTCGAGACCGAGTTTGACGCCGTGCTCTCTCGCGAAGGGCGCGAGTTCGCCCACCGCGTCGGCGACGCGCTGCCGGGAGCCGCGCAGATCGTTGCCTGCGACACCACCGACCACGAGCACGAGCACGTCGGTGCCGAGCTTCGCCGCCTCCTCGATGGCCTCCTTCGTCCGCGCGATGCCGTCCACAGTGGCCCCTTCCGGCGTGACACCGGTGAAGAAACCACCCCTGCACAGCGAGGAGACCTTGACGTCGTACTCCTTGAGCAGTGCCGCCGCCCTGTCGACGCCGACCTCGGCGACCTTGTCCCTCCACAGCCCGATCCAGCCGACACCCGCCTCCGCGCAGCCGGCGACGGCTTCGGGCAATGTCCAGTTCTTGGTGGTGATCTGGTTGAGGCTCAACCGGTCCATCAGGCCACTCCTGCCGTCGCGAGCAGTGGCCGCATCCTGGCCACCGCGAGATCGGGGTCCGTCAGCACGCCCGCTTCGTCGGCGAGGCGAAGCACGTCGGCCAGATGGGTGATCGAGCGAGCCGATTCGAGACCGGCGACCATCCGGAACGCGGGCTGGTGACCGTTGAGGTAGGCGAGGAAAACGACGCCGACCTTGTAGTGCTGGGTCGGCGCGCGGAAGATCTCGCGGGACAACGCGACGGTCGGGTCGAGTAGCCCGCGAAAGCCCTCGGTGTCGCCGTCGCCGAGCAGGGACAGCGCCGCTCCGGCGACGGGCGCGATGGGGTCGAAGATACCGAGCAGCGCCTCACTGTGCCCTTGCTCGTCACCCTCGATCAGTTCGGGATAGTTGAAGTCGTCGCCGGTGTAGCACGCGACGCCATCGGGCAGCGCGCGCCGGAAGCGGCGCTCGATGGCGGCATCCAGTACGGAGACCTTCACCCCGGCGATCACCGATGCGTGCTCGGCACACAGTGCGGCGAGTTCGTCGGCGGCGGCCGAGACGTCGGAGTGCCCCCAGTATCCGGACAGCGCGGGATCGAACTGCTCACCCAGCCAGTGCAGCAGAACGGGGCCCTTCGTCGCGGACAGCAGCTTGCCGTACGCGGCGTGGTAGTCCGAAGGCCCGCTCGCGGCCGCGGCCAGTGCCCTGCTGGCCATGATGACCGGCACGGCGCCCTGCTCGGCGACGAGGTCGAGTTGTTCCCTCCACGCGCCGACGATTTTGTCCACAGTGGATGGCCCGGCGGGAAGCTGGTCCGTTCCCACACCGGCACACCAGCGCCCGCCCCGCGCACGAGCCTCGGTTCCGGTGCGCCTGATGAGTTCCTTGGTCGTTTCCCAGTCGAGACCCATTCCGCGTTGCGCCGTGTCCATCGCCTCGGCGACGCCGAGCCCGCAGGACCACAGGTGGTGCCGGAACGCGAGTGTCGTGTCCCAGTCGACGCGCACGGTGTGCGCGGGATCCTCCGCGCTGAGCGGGTCGGCGACCACGTGCGCGGCCGCGTAGGCTACGCGAGGGTGCGTGCCCGCGCTCGCGGCGGGCGCCGGCGCGGTGCGCCCCGACGGCGACCATTCGCGCGGCGCCCCTTCCCTGCGGGGTAACAGCAACCCAATCATGTCCCTCTCCCTGAAAGCGCTTGCAAGAAAGCGTTTTCAGCAACCCTAGGACACGCCAGGTCCTTCCGACAAGAGCGGAACGGCGAATGCGCGCCCCTCTTGCGGAAACCGGGCCGGGCGCGTTCCGGTCAGGACGCGAGTACGTCGACCGCGAGGTCGCGCACCACGTCCTCATCGACGTCGACGCCGAGGCCCGGACCGGGCGGGACCTCGGCGACCCCGCCGGAGATCCGCACGGTTTCCCCTGTCGCGTAAGCGGAATCGACGAACTGCCGCCCGTTGAGGTCGACCGGGGTGTCGATCCCGAAAGCGGCGAAAAGGTGCAACGACGCGGCGAGCCCGAGATCGGAGTCGGTGAGGCCGGAACCCATCAGCCTGACCCCGCAGTCCTCGGCGAGCGCGCACAGCCGCAGGGACAGCGTCAGACCGCCGCTGCGCTGCACCTTGGCGATGGCGACATCGACGGCGTCGAGCTTGACGAAGGTCGCCAGATCGGTGGGGTGGCGCAGACTCTCGTCGAGCGCGACCGGGACGGGGGAGTGCTCCCGCAGCCTGCGCAGCCCCGCGACATCGTTGGCGGGCAGCGGTTGTTCGAACGCGGTCACGCCGAGCGGGGCCAGTTCCCTCGCCATCCGCAGCGCGCCCTCGGCCGTGAACGCCTGGTTGGCGTCGACCCACAGCGGCGCGTCCGGCGCGGCGGCCCTCACCGCTCTCACGACCGCGAGATCCTCGCCGGGGGAGTGCAGGCCGATCTTGACCTTGAACGCCTCGTACCCCTGTGCGCCGCCTTCGGCGACGTGCTCGGCGACCTCGCCCGCCGTCTGCCCCGACACCATCCAGCCGAGCGCGACGCGGTCGCTGCGCCGCCTGCCCCACAGCGTGCTCACCGGGACGTCGAGCGCCCTGCCGAGCAGGTCGTGCAGTGCCATGTCGACGGCACCCTTCGCCAGCGGCGATCCGATGGTGAAGCCGCGGTTGATGGCCCGGTCGAACGCGGCGTTCACGCCGTCGAGATCCCAGCACGGTTTGCCGGTGATGGCGGGGGCGAGGTAGCGGTCGATGGTGGTGACGATCGATTCGGCCGTCTCGTAGGTCCACGCGGGGATGGGTGTCGCCTCACCCCATCCGCACACCCCGTCGGCACTGACCTTGACGAGTACCCTGATGCTCGGTGTTCCCGCGACCGCGACCGCGCCTCCCGACACCCCGAAGGACCGCAGTGTGGGCAGCGCGACCGCGAAGGTCTCGATCCGCTCGACGCGCAACTCGCGCAGTGTGGATTCCACGACCGGCATCGTTCACACCGCCTTCGTGCTCTGCCGGACGACGACCTCGCCTGCCAGCCGCAGCACCCGGCTTCTGCTGCCCCTGTTGTCCCTGATCGCCAGTTCCATAGCTCGTTCTCCGAGTTCTTCCAGTGGCAGCGCCACGGTGGTCAGCGCGGGAGTGAGATCGCGGACGACGGGAATGTCGTCGAAGCCCGCCAGCGACACGTCGTCCGGTACCGAACGGCCCGCCTCGCGCAATGCGGTGAGCGCGCCGATGGCCATGACGTCGGTGACCGCGAAGACGCACGTGGCGTCGAGTCCCCTCGCGAGCAGTTCCGACATCGCGGCGTGCCCACCGTCGCGGGTGAAGGCTGCCTCGACGATCGAGGACTCGGGCAGTTCGACCCCCGCCTCGCCCAGCGCTTCCCTGAACCCGGCGAGGCGGTCGACGACGGTGGTGAGCGCGCGGGGGCCCGCGAGCACCGCGAAGCGGCGGTGCCCCATGCCGAGCAGCGTCCTGGCCAGCTCCGCCGCGCCCTCCTTGTTCTCCGGCTGCACGCTGTCGACCCGGAGACTGCGGTGCCTGCTGACGACGGCGACCTGGCCGCCGCCCCTGCGGTAGGGGTCGATCTCGGCGGCGAGTGCGCGTTCCCACGCCTTGTCCTCGAAGCCGGAACCGACGAGCAGGATCGCCGAGGCCCGCTGCGCGCGCAGCATGGAGATGTAGGCGATTTCCTTGTGCGGGTCCCGGAAGGTGCTCGCCAGCATGACGAGCAGATCGCTGTCGCCCGCTACCCGCATTACCCCTCTCGCGATCGCCGCGAAGTAGGGGTCGCTGACGTCGTGGCAGATGACGCCGACGGTGCGATGTGAGGCTCCCGCCAGCGCCTGCGCGTGCGCGTTGGGGGTGTAGGCGAGTTTTTCGGCGGCGGCGAGCACGCGCTCGCGCAGATCCGCTCGCACCTTGGTGGTTCCGTTGAGGGCCCTGGACGCCGTCGCCAGTGACACCTCGGCGGCGCGGGCGACGTCTTCGAGCGTCACGTGCGGCCTGCCGTCCATATGCAACTCCTGGTAAAAGAACGCTTGACCGAGTATCCGAGCCTGCATACTCTACCTGAAAGCGCATTCAGAAAGCGCATTCAGCATGCGAGTCCCGGTCTCGTTCCGGTGCTTTCCGACACGTTCGCCGATGAACGGAGGGTCATGGTCACGCAGAGTCAGCCGACGCGGACCGAGCAGGCAACGTCGGCTGGGGTCACCGAGCGGGCACGTCCGGGGATGGCACAGCGGCTCGGTGGTTTTCTCGAAAAGGCATGGCGGCCCTTCGCGCTGCTCGCCGCGTTGTTCGTGGCGTGGTGGGCCGTCACGGCGGCCGAATGGGTCGAGCCCTACCTCGTCCCCTCGCCCGGCGACACGTTCGAGGCCATCGCCTCGCGCCCCGAGTACTTCTGGGAGCACACGTGGACGACCACGTACGAGACGCTGCTCGGGTTCGTCATCGCGGCGGTGATCGGTGTCTTCGCCGCGGTCGTCATGGTGCAGTCGGCGACCGTCGAGCGCACCCTCTATCCGCTGTTGCTGTTCGCACAGGTGATTCCGAAGATCGCGATCGCGCCGCTTTTCGTGGTGTGGCTCGGTTTCGGGATCGGGCCCAAGATCGTCGTCGCGGTATTGATGGCGTTCTTCCCCGTCGTCATCTCCATGGTCACCGGGCTCAAATCGGTCGACCCGGAAATGCTCCAGCTGTCGGCCACGATGGGAGCGAAGCCGGGGCAGACGTTCTGGAAGATCCGGTTCCCCGCCTCGTTGCCGCACCTTTTCTCGGGGCTCAAGGTCGCCGCGACCATGGCCGTCACCGGCGCCGTCGTCGGTGAGTTCGTCGGTGCCGATGCCGGTCTCGGCTTCGTCATCCTGCAGGCAAACGGAAATCTCGACACCCCGGTGCTTTTCGCCGGGCTGCTGATCATGTCGTTGCTCGGCGTCCTGCTGTTCGTGCTCGTGGAATGGCTGGAACAGCTCGTGCTGCCCTGGCACGCGAGCCGCCGGACCGACGGTGTCACCACAACCCTGTGAGGCAAAGGAAAACGCATGAAATTACCCGCACTCGTCGCCGGTGTCGTCGCGGTGCTGCTCTTCGCCACGGGCTGTGGCGGCGGCGGTCAGGAAACCACGACCAACGCCGAAGGCCAGACGCTCGACAAGGTCACCCTTACTCTCAACTGGTATCCCTACGGTGAGCACGCGCCGTTCTACTACGGCAAGGCACAGGGCATCTACGAGAAGCACGGCATCGACCTCGACATCAGGGCGGGCCAGGGATCGCAGAAGACGGTGCAGGCCACCGCGGCCGGGCAGACCGACTTCGGCTGGGCCGACACGCCCGCGGTGCTCGCCGGTGTCTCGCAGGGCCTCGACGTGAAGAGCATCGGCGTCTTCCTGCAGACGACGCCGTCCTCGGTGCAGTTCTTCACCGAGCAGAACGTGAACTCGCCCGCCGACCTCAAGGGCAAGACGATCGCCAGCACGGCGGGTGACGCGCTCACCAAGACCTTCCCGACCTTCCTCAAGGCCAACGGGCTCTCCGAGAGCGACGTCAACATCCAGAACACCGACGCGGCGGGCAAGATGGCCGCGGTCATGTCCGGTCAGACCGACGCGCTGCTGGGCTACGCGACCGACCAGGGCCCGACCATGCAGGAGAAGGCGGGCAAGGAGGTCTCCTACCTCCGCTTCGCCGACAACGGGCTCAACTTCTACAGCAACGGGTTGCTCGCCTCGCAGGAACTCATCGACGACCGTGGCGACCTCGCACAGCGGATGGTGACCGCGACCAGTGAGGCCTGGGCGGCGGCTCAGGGTGACCAGGAAGCCGCCGTCGCGGCAATGGAAGGTGCCTCGGAACAGCTTCCCTCGGAGCAGGTGCTCACCGAGCAGCTCGCCTCGACGCTGGAACTGCTGCACACCGAGGCCACCGAGGGCGAGCGGCCGGGCGTGAACACCGAGGCCGACTGGAAAGAGACGATCAAGGTCTTCGCCGACGCGGGAGTCATCGAGAGCGCGGAGGAACCGAGCGCCTACTGGGTCTCCGACCTGGCCCCCAAGCAGTAACTGGCACGGTATGAAAAGGCAGGAGACGCCCATGTCCGGCTACGCGGTCGAGATCGAGGACGTCGCGGTGCGGTTTCGCACCAAGAAGAGGGATGTCACGGCGCTGCGCGACGTCACGATGCGGGTGGACCCCGGCGAATTCGTCGCCATCGTGGGACCTTCCGGATGCGGTAAGTCGACGTTGCTGAAGCTCGCGTCGGGGCTGCTCGCCCCCTCGGCCGGTTCGGTGAAGCTGCTCGGCGACACCGTGTCGGGGCCGCGCAAGGACGTCGGTTACGTGTTCCAGAAGGCGGCGCTGCTGGAATGGCGGACCGCGCGAAAGAACATCCTGCTCCAGGCTGAAATGCGCAAGATGCCGCAGCGCGAAGCGGCCGAGCGCGTCGACGAGCTCATCGCGATGACCGGGCTGCGCGGTTTCGAGGACGCCTATCCGCACGAGTTGTCGGGAGGGATGCAGCAGCGCGTCGCGTTGTGCCGCGCGCTGCTGCATCGTCCTCCCGTGTTGCTGATGGACGAACCCTTCGGGGCGCTCGACGCGCTCACCAGGGAACAGATGAACGTCGAGTTGCGGCGCATCTGGCAGGAGACGAAGACGACCGTGCTGCTGGTGACCCACTCGATCTCGGAGGCGGTGTACCTGGCGGACAGGGTCGTGATGATCACCGCGAGGCCGGGAACGGTCGCCGGTGTCGTCGAGGTCAACCTCCCTGTCGAGCGTGACTACGGCAAAACCATGTCGGAACCGGAGTTCGCGAAGGCGACCCGGCACATCCGCGACCATCTGGGCGCCGCGTCGGCGGCGGAGTGAAAGGCTGGGTATGGCGAACGAGGAACGGTCCGTCGGGATCGTGATGAACGGTGTCACCGGTCGCATGGGCTACCGGCAGCACCTTGTCCGGTCGATACTGGCGATCAGGGAGCAGGGCGGCGTGCGGCTGCCCGACGGGACGATCCTCCGGCCTGAGCCCATTCTGGTGGGCCGCAACGAGAACAAGCTCGCGGCGATCGCCAAGGAACACGGGCTCGACCGGTGGACGACGGACCTCGGCGAGGCGCTGTCGTCGGCAGGCGCGGAGATCTACTTCGACGCACAGGTGACCAGCCGCAGGGTGGAGTCGATCAGCGCCGCGATCGAGGCCGGGCTGCACGTCTACACCGAAAAGCCGATCGCGGAGGACACCGAGGCCGCGTTGCGGCTCGGCAGGCTCGCCCGCGACGCGGGGGTGAAGGCCGGAGTCGTGCAGGACAAGCTTTTCCTTCCAGGGCTTCGCAAGCTGAAGCGGCTTGTCGACGGCGGGTTCTTCGGCCGGATCCTGTCCGTGCGCGGCGAATTCGGGTACTGGGTCTTCGAGGGCGACTGGCAGGAGGCGCAACGTCCATCGTGGAACTACCGGGCCGAGGACGGCGGTGGCATCACGATCGACATGTTCTGCCACTGGCGATACGTGCTTGAGGAGATCTTCGGCCCGGTGCGCTCGGTGCAGGCACTTGCCGCCACGCACATCCCGCAACGGGTCGACGAGCAGGGCGCCACCTACGACTGCACCGCCGACGACGCTGCGTACGGCATCTTCGAACTGGACGGCGGGATCGTCGCGCAGATCAACTCCTCGTGGGCGACGCGGGTGTTCAGGGACGAGCTCGTCGAGTTCCATGTGGACGGTACGGAGGGCAGCGCGGTCGCCGGGCTTCGCCGGTGCCGGGTCCAGCACAGGACGATGACGCCGAAACCGGTGTGGAATCCCGATCTGCCCGCGGGGGAGGACTTCCGCTCCCAGTGGCAGGAAGTACCGGACAACGACGAGTTCGACAACGGTTTCAAGGCGCAGTGGGAACTGTTCCTGCGGCACGTGGCCGCGGGCGAACCGTTCCCGTGGGACTTCCTCGCCGGCGCGCGTGGCGTGCAGCTCGCCGAGCTCGGCCTTCGCTCGGCCGAGGAAGGCAGGCGAATCCCGGTGTCCGAACTGAGCCTGTGATCCGACCCGCCGCGACCGCCTCGCCGTTCCGGCAGGCGGTCGGGGCGCGTCCGCCGGGGTGACCCGTGTCTCAGTCCGGGTTTCCGCCGGTGTGCACGAGTTCTGGTGATTTCCGCCGGGTGAGGACCACACGGGAGCGCCGGGATGAGGCACACTCGACGGCGTGCAACTCGTGACGATCGACGACATCCGGGACGCGGCGGAGCGTATCCGCGGCTCCATCGTTCACACCCCGCTGCTGCCCTCGCTGTGGGCGGATCCGGCTCGTCCACTGTGGCTCAAACCGGAAAACCTGCAAGCCATCGGCGCGTTCAAGGTGCGCGGAGCGTTCAACGCCATCGCCAAGCTCGACGAGCGGGCGAGGGCCCGTGGCGTCGTCGCCTATTCGAGCGGTAACCATGCGCAAGCGGTCGCCTACGCCGCGCGGGAATTCGGTATTCCGGCGCACATCGTCATGCCCGACGTGACGCCCCGGATCAAGGTCGACAACACCCGCAAGCACGGCGCCGAGGTCGTGCTCGTACCCATCGCCGAACGCGAATCGGCCGCGCATGCCCTCGTCGAGCGGCTCGGCGCCGTGCTCGTCCCGCCCTTCGACCACCCCGACATCATCGCGGGCCAGGGCACGATCGGTCTTGAGATCGGCCAGGATTTCGCCGACGTCGAGGTGGTGCTCGTGCCGGTCAGCGGAGGCGGGCTCGCCTCGGGAATCGGGGTCGGTGTCAAGGCGCTGTGCCCCAACGCCGCCGTGTACGCCGTCGAACCCGAGCTGGCGGGGGACACGAGGGAGAGTTTCGAGAAGGGCTCCGTCGTGGAGTGGCCGGTCGAGCTCAGGGCGAGGACCATCGCCGACGGCCTGCGCTCTCAGCCGTCCGAGTTGACCTTCGCGCACCTCCGAAGCGTCCTCGATGGGGTGGTGACGGTCAGCGAGGACGAGATCCGCTCCGCGGTGCGGACGCTCGCGACCAGCGCCAGGCTGATCGCCGAACCGGCAGGCGCCGTCAGTGTCGCCGGTTACCTCCACCACGCCGACGAGCTGCCGGCCGGGCGTACCGTCGCGGTGGTGTCCGGCGGCAACATCGATCCCGCCTTGCTGGCCGACGTACTCGGCGGTTGAGGATTAGGGTGAGGGCGGCAACCAGTGCCCGGCTCAGCCCGATGAAGGGATGCTCGCGAATGCTGTACGGGGATGAACACGTTCGTCGCTACGAGGAAACCGACGGGGAGGTCGGCTACGACTGGCAGAACGGCGCGCCGATTCTGATCCTGACCACAACCGGCCGCAAATCCGGGCAACCACGCAAGTTCGCCCTGATCTTCCAGGAGAACGACGGCGACTACGTCATCGTCGCTTCGAAGGGCGGCGCGGACGCTCACCCTGGCTGGTATCTCAACCTGGTGGAGAACCCCGAGGTCGGCGTGCAGGTGAAGGGTGACAAGTTCACCGCGAGGGCAAGGACGGCCGACGCGGGGGAGAAGGCGGCGCTGTGGCCCAAGATGACCGCCGTGTGGCCCTCCTACGACGACTACCAGAAGAAGACCGACAGGGACATTCCCGTCGTGATCCTGGAGCGTGCGGGCTGACTCTCACGGGACATGGCAACCAGGACGGCTCCGCGGAAGACGCGGGGCCAGTTGCCGGACAGCCACGCCGCTCGTTTCCCGCGGAGGGAAAGAATCAGCCGCGGCAACCGATTCGTTTCGGGTTGCTGACCGCGTACCGCCGGTTTCCCAGACGGGGGCGCGGAAGGTGGTTCGGCGTCGCCATCGACGTCATCGCGCCGGTGCTCGCCCTGAGCACGCGACTGCGGGTCACGGGAACCGAGCATCTTCCCAGGAGCGGCGGCGTTCTGGTTGCCAGCAACCATCTCTCCAACGCCGACGCGATCATGGTCACGGTGTACAGCCTGCTCGGCGGGCGCGTTCCCCGGTTCTTCGCCAAGGCGGGACTGTGGAAGGTGCCCGTCGTGCGCGCCGTGATGGAATCGGGGCGGCACATCAAGGTGCACAGGGGAAAGGCCAGCGCTCTCGACGCGTACAAGGACACCGTGTCGGCGGTGCGCGGGGGCGAATGTGTCGCGGTGTTCCCGGAAGGCACGTTCAGCGATCGCGAGGACGGCTGGCCGATGAAAGCCAAAACCGGAGTCGCGCGCATCGCGCTCACCACCGGAACGCCTGTCGTCCCGGTGGCGTGCTGGGGAACTCGGGAACTGCTACCCCCGGAAGGAAAGCTACCGCGCGTGTTTCCCCGGCGACGTGTCGAGGTGCTCGCGGGGCCCGTGGTCGACCTGAGCGACCTCGTTGCCGACAAACCGAGCGCGACCCAGCTCAGGGAGGCGACCGACCGCATCATGGCGGCGGTCACCGCGTTGTTGACCGAAGTGCGTGGGGGCACTCCCACCCGGAACAGTGAAGGCATAATCGGCGATCATGAGTGAACACTTCGACGTTGTGGTGCTGGGCGCGGGGCCCGGTGGGTACACCGCCGCCGTCAGGGCGGCCCAGCTCGGTTACGACACCGCGGTCATCGAGGAACGTTACTGGGGCGGGGTGTGCCTCAACGTCGGATGCATTCCGTCGAAGGCGTTGCTGCGCAACGCCGAACTCGCGCACCTGTTCACAACGGAGCAGCGGACGTTCGGCATTCAGGTGGACGGTCAGGTCAGCTTCGACTATCTGGCCGCGTATCAGCGCAGCCGCAAGGTCGCCGACGGGCGCGTCAAGGGCGTGCACTACCTGATGAAGAAGAACGCGATCACCGAGATCGACGGCCGCGGCACTTTCACGAGCGACAAGGCCATCGAGGTCCGCCGTGCCGACGGGACGACCGACACGGTCACGTTCGACAGGTGCATCATCGCGACGGGCGCGAGCGCGAAGCTGCTGCCCGGGACGTCGGTCAGTGATCGCGTGGTGACCTACGAGGAGCAGATCCTCGCCTCGGAACTGCCGGACAGCATCGTCATCGCCGGTGCGGGCGCGATCGGCGTCGAGTTCGCCTACGTGCTGCACAACTACGGCGTGAAGGTGACGATCGTCGAGTTCCTCGACCGCATGGTGCCGCTTGAGGACGAGGAGGTGTCGGCCGAACTCGCGCGGCGTTACCGCAGGCTCGGTATCGATGTGCTCACCTCGACCCGGGTCGAGTCCATTGAGGACGACGGCAGCCGGGTGAAGGTCACCGTGAGCAAAGACGGTGAGCGGCAGGTCATCGAAGCCGGCAAGGTGCTCCACGCCATGGGCTTTCAGCCCAATGTGGACGGATACGGGCTGGAGAACACCGGCGTCGCGCTCACCGAGCGGGGCGCGATCGACATCGACGCCAGGTGCCGGACGAGCGTGCCGCACATTTTCGCGATCGGTGACGTCACGGCGAAGCTGATGCTGGCGCACGCCGCGGAGTCCATGGGCATCATCGCGGCCGAGACCATCGGCGAAGCGGAGACGATGGAACTCGACTACCGCATGATCCCGAGGGCGACCTACTGTCAGCCGCAGATCGCGAGCTTCGGGCTGACCGAGCAGCAGGCACGTGACGAGGGGTACGACGTCAAGGTGGCGAAGTTCCCGTTCAGTGCCAACGGAAAGGCGCATGGCCTCGCCGACACGGTGGGTTTCGTGAAGATCATCAGCGACGACAAGTACGGCGAGTTGCTGGGGGCGCACCTGATCGGTCCCGAGGTGACGGAGTTGCTGCCGGAGCTGACCCTTGCGCAGCAGTGGGATCTGACGGTGCACGAGGTTGCCAGGAATGTGCACGCGCACCCGACGCTCGGCGAAGCCGTGAAGGAAGCCATCCACGGCCTCTCCGGTCACATGATCAACATGTAGCCGCCGCGGCCTGTGGTGACCCGCGAGTCCCCCGTTCAGGACGCCGAGATCCGCACTCGGGCTGGCGAGTTCTGCACTCGGGCTGGCGAGTTCTGCACTCGGGTCGCCCAGGTCTGCGTTCGGGACGGCGAGATCCGCGTTCGGTTCCGTGAGATCCGTTCGTGAGCGCGAACTTCGCGCGCGGAACCCTTGTGGCCCCGACCGCAGGAGTCGGCCCAGTGCGTCCGATCGTGCCCGGTGCCCGGTGCCCGGTGCCCGGTGCCCGGTGCCCGGTGCCCGGTGCTCTGGGCGTCGGCGCTGGAGCACCGCATCCGCGGGGAAGTTCGGCGGTCTGGGCGCGAAGCCGACGACTCACCGCCTGAGTCGGATCCCGGCGCCCGGGCGTGGGCTTCCCATCCGAACCGCGCAACTCAGTGCCCTGAGCGGGGATCTCGGCGTCCCGAGCGCAGAACTCGCGGACCTGAGTGCGGAACTCGGCGCCCTGAGCGCAGAACTCGGGGCTACTGACTGGCGATCTGGATCAGGTTGCCGCAGGTGTCGTCGAACACGGCGGTCGTCACGCCGCCCATGGTCAGCGGCGCCTGGGTGAAAATAACCCCCAAATCACGGAGCCGCTCGTATTCCTTTTCCACATTGTCGACGGCGAAGCTCGTCAACGGGACACCATCGGCGACCAGCGCCTCCTTGAACGGCTTCGTGGCCGGGTGGCCATCCGGTTCCAGCAACAACTCGGTGCCGTCCGGATCGTCCGGCGACACCACGGTGAGCCACCGAGCCTCACCGAGCGGTATCTCGGTCTTCTTCACGAAACCGAGCTTCTCGGTGTAGAACCTCAGGGCTTTGTCCTGCTCGTCGACGTACACGCTGCTCAGGTTGATTCTCATTGGTCCGTCTCCGGTTCGATGAGCCAGCGCCGCGTGATCGATTCCAGCGGCGCCGTATTGAGATGGTGGAACTTGTACCGCCCTTGTCGGCGTGTCTCGACGAGCCCCGCCGCCTCAAGTACGTCGAAGTGCTGCGAGATCGCCTGCCTGCTTGAACTGAGCTGATACTTGGACGCCAGCCTGCCGCACATCTCGAACAGTGTTTGCCCGTCCCGTTCCCTCAGTTCGTCGAGGATCTTCCGGCGGGTGGGGTCGGCCAGCGCTTTGAAAACGTCTCCCACTTCGCCGATATTAGGCAAGTGCTGACTTGCCTGTCAATGGTGCCGGGAGTCCGCGCTCCATTGTGTCCGGTGCGGGCGTGCTGTTGGTTCGCCGACAAAATCCGGAGACGCTTTCTGTACGGGCGTGAGTGTCGTTGGGCCGCCGGACGGCACGGCCAATGCGCGGAATGGCCGTAGCGGCGAAGCCTACTCATGGGTAATCCTGGTCTTGCGTGCGGCGGGCCGTCATGGTGGAAGCGAAAGCGATCGCGTGCCACCCGGTCGAGAAGCCCCTGCCGGTGACGAGGAACTAGGGGAATGCGATGCGGCGTTCACAACGGAAGACCGGTGCGCGGCGCACCAGCAGGAGAAAGAGAAGTGCCGCCGCGCTGGCGGCGGCGTCGCTGGCTCTGGTCCCTTTCGTCGGAGGCGGTGCCGTGTCGGTACCGATGCTCCTGACCGGGGAAGGCGGCCCGCTCGGCGCCACCGGCACGCTTCCGGAACAGTCCACCTTGAGCCCCGACGTCCTCGCCGAGGCGGGCGACCCATTGTCGTTGGCACGGCAGGGAATTCCGGCCGGTGTTCCGATCGACGGGCTGAGCGCGGGGGGAGGGACGTCCTACCCGCGAGCGAATTCCGCCGGTATTCCCGCCGCTGTGCTGGCCGCCTATTACAAGGCGGAGCGGACGCTGGCCGGGCTTTCCCCTGGCTGCCGTATCGACTGGAGTCTGCTCGCCGGTATCGGCAAGGTCGAATCGGGGCATGCGAACGGTGGCAGGGTCGATGGCGGAGGCAAGACGTTGTCGGCGATTCTCGGCCCTCAGCTCAATGGTGCCGGTGCGTTCGCCGCGATCGGTGACACCGACGGTGGCTTGCTGGATGGTGACACCGCCTGGGACAGGGCGGTGGGCCCGATGCAATTCATTCCGTCAACCTGGAGGGTCTACGCCGCCGACGGGAACGGCGACGGCGTAGCCGATCCGCACAATGTCTTCGACGCAACGGTCGCCGCCGGGAAGTACCTGTGCGCAGGCGGTGGAGACCTCAGCGACCCGGCACAACGCGCGCGGGCGGTGTTCCGGTACAACCACTCGGACAGCTACGTGCGCACGGTGTTGTTGTGGGCGGCACTGTATTCGCGGTCAGCGGTGGCGACCGAGGGTTTGAGCGGCCCGATTCTGGCTTCCGGGGTCACCGTGCCGGGGTTCGGCGTGCCGGTGGGCGCGGCGGGTGGGCCCGGCACGAAGAAGGGTGCCCCGGGGGCGCCGAAGCCGCCGAAGGTGACGCCGGGCAAGCCGCCCGCCTCGGGGCCGCCGCCCACGACGACACCGCCACCG
This sequence comes from Saccharomonospora sp. NPDC006951, assembly GCA_040635515.1. Classification (GTDB taxonomy): domain Bacteria; phylum Actinomycetota; class Actinomycetes; order Mycobacteriales; family Pseudonocardiaceae; genus Prauserella_A. The sequence continues at coordinate 691,038 of JBEYHY010000003.1, forward strand.
GGAAGCGGCGATCCGGGCACCACGCCGACGACTCCGCCTCCCACGACTCCGCCTCCCACAACGTCGCCGGAGGATCCGACGACCACGCCGACGGATCCGCCACCGAGTTGTGAACCGGAGGAGCCGTCGCCGGATGACCCTTCGACCGAACCCACGGAGTCGCCGGCCGAACCGCCGACGGGACAACCGGATGAGACGACGCCGGACGAGACCACGCCGACGGAGCCACCGCCCGGCACGTGCACGCCGTGAACGTCCCGTTGCCGGACGGTGCCGCGCCACGGGTGCCCCGGTGACTCTCGCACCGCCTGCGCCGGTGCGAGATACCCGTTCGGCTCCGAATCGGGTGTGAGCGAGGGAGCTTTGCTACCGCCAAACGAGAGTAAAGCTCCCTTGCTCCAAAAAAGGCGGGTGAAAATCTTGGGATCGGGTTGACGGGTCCCGGAGCTCAGGCGGCTTGTCGCTGGTATTCGGCGGCGACCGTCTCGTAGTCGTCCCACACGTCGTCGAAGGGGACGTCGTCGGCGAACCGGCCGAGCGTGTCGAGGATGAAGTGCCAGCCGACCGCGAAATCGGCTGAGGGGGCGCGCTCGACCTCGCTGTGCGTCAGCGACAGCAACGTACCGGTCTCGTGCGGTTCGACGGTCCAGCGCACCGTCGAGGCCGGAACTCCCTCCCACAGCCAGGTGTGTTCGAGCAGTCCTCGTTCGCCGGGAGCCTCGACCTTGGTGACGACGCCTTCGGCGGCGCCTTCCTCCCCGAAGTCGTACCGCACCCGCGCGCCGACCTCGGGTTCGAGTACGCAGCCCGGCAGCCACGCCTGCCGCTTCTTCTCGTCCGTCAGCGCCAGCCACACCTTGGCGACGGGGTGGCGCAGCGTCCGCTCGAAACGAATGCGGAACGCGCCGCCCTCACTGATGCCGAGCGTGCCGAAATGGTGGGCCGTGGTCATATTTCCTCCGAATCGAGTGCTTTCTCCAGTGCGTCGAGGCTGCCGCTCCATCGGCGGCGCTGCGCTTCGAGCCAGTTGCCCGCCTCGTCGAGCGAAGCGGGGTCGAGCGCGTAGATCTGCCGGGTTCCCTCCCTGCGCACGGTCACGATCCCGGCTTCGGCGAGCACCCTGAGGTGCTGCGAGACAGCGGGTCTGCTGATCGGGAAATGTGCCGCGATCGCACCGGAGTTGAGGCTGCCCGCCGACAGCACCTCCACGATGCGCCGCCGGGTCGGGTCGCCGAGCGCGTCCATGACGTCCACGGTCAGAGCGTAAGTCACTTCTTACGTAAGTGGAAGCTTAAAGAAGCACGCCAGCGGCGATGAAGTCCGGCGGTTCGCGAGTGGGCGCGAGCGAAACGGTAGGCGTCACTACTCCATTTGCGCCGCTCAGCGCACTACTACTACGCACCGTAATTTTTTACTCGCGGGAAACTTCATCTTGACGGGTGTCATGCGTCACTCTACTTTTGCATGTCACAGGATGAAGTGGGGCTGATGTGGATATAAGTCTGCATGCGGCGAGCGCTGATGAGGCCGGCGAACCCCTGCTCGCGATGCGGGGAATCGTCAAGCTCTTTCCCGGCGTTCGCGCGCTCGACGGCGTCGACCTCGACGTTCGCGCCGGAGAGGTGCACTGCCTGCTCGGGCAGAACGGCGCCGGGAAATCGACGCTGATCAAGACCTTGGCGGGTGCGCACCAGCCCGACGCGGGCGACATCGTGTGGCAGGGCGAATCCGTGTCGCTCGGCTCGCCGGTCGCCGCGCTCAAGCGCGGCATTGCCACCATGTACCAGGAACTCGACCTGATCCCGACCCTCTCGGTCGCGGAGAACATCTTCCTCGGCCACGAACAGTCCCGGTTCGGTTTCACCCGCCCCTCCGCGACGCGCGCTCGCGCCGCCACCCTGCTCGACCGGCTCGGCCACGCCGAGATCTCCCCCGACACCGAGGTCGGCAAGCTGTCGGCGGCGGGCCAGCAGCTCGTCTCGATGGCCAGGGCGCTGGCGCACGACGCGAAGCTCATCGTCGCCGACGAACCCACCGCCGCGCTCGCGAGCGACGAGGTCGACAACCTCTTCCGCATCATCGGCGAGCTGACCGACGAGGGCGTTGCCGTCGTCTACATCTCCCACCGGCTGGAAGAGATCCGCCGCATCGGGCACCGGGTCACCGTCATCAAGGACGGCCGCACCGTCGCGGCGAACCTCGACGCGGCGGGCAGCCCCACCTCCGACCTCGTCGACCTCATGGCGGGGCGCAAAGTCCAGACCGCGTTCAGGGAAGCGGGCGAGGCCGAGGTCGAGTTCGGTGACATCGTGCTCGACGTACGCGACCTGCGCAGGCGGGACGAGTTCTCCGGCGTCACCTTCTCCGTGAGGGCGGGGGAGATCGTCGGCCTCGCCGGGCTCGTCGGGGCGGGCCGCAGCGAGGTGCTGGAAACGATCTTCGGTGCCCGCAAGGCCGACGCGGGAACGGTGACGGTCGGCGGAAAGGCGCTGCGGGCGGGCAGCGTGGCCTCCGCAGTCAAGGCGGGGGTCGGCCTCGCGCCGGAGGAACGCAAGAGTCAGGGCTTGCTGCTGGACATGTCCGTGACCCACAACGTGACGCTGGCCAGCCTGGGCGAGTACAGCACGGCGGGCTTTTCCCAGCGGGGGAGGGAGGCCCGCGACTCACGGTCCACATTGGAACGGCTCGACCTGCGGCCTGCCGACCCCCGGCGCATCGTGCGCACGCTTTCCGGCGGCAATCAGCAGAAAGCGGTCGTCGCCCGCTGGCTTGTGCACGGCTGCAAGGTGTTGTTGCTCGACGAACCGACACGTGGCGTCGACGTGGGCGCGAGGGCCGAGCTGTACCGGCTGATCCACGAACTGGCCGAAAGCGGTGTCGCCATCGTGCTCGTATCGAGCGAGATTCCCGAGGTGCTCGGACTCTCCGACCGCGTGCTCGTGCTCAGGGACGGCGAGGTACTCGCCGACCGCCGCGCGAGCGAGCTGAGCGAGGCCGACGTACTCGACATGGTTATGGAAGGAAGTGCGGCGTGACCAAGGCTCTCGACCGGTCGCCGGTGAGCCCGGCCGAGGAGGGAGGGAAGCGCCGATCGTTCCCCGTCGACGTGCGCTTGCTCGGCCTCGGCGGGGTGCTGCTTCTGCTGTGCCTCATCGGCTTCATCACCCAGCCCGACACGTTTCTGACCCAGGAGAACATCTCCACGATGCTGCGGCTGGCCGCGGCCATCGGCGTGGTCAGCGTCGGCATGACGTTCGTCATCATCGCGGGCGGCATCGATCTGTCCGTCGGTTCCATCGTCGCGCTGTCCAGCGTGTGGATGACGACGCTCGCGACCCAGTCCTACGGCCCTGTCGTCATGGTGCTGTGCGCACTGCTCGTCGGGCTCGGCTGCGGGCTCGTCAACGGCGTGCTCGTCTCCTACGGCAAGGTCGTCCCGTTCATCATGACGCTCGCGATGATGGCCTCGGCCAAGGGACTCGCGGAACGGCTGAGCGGCAGGCGCACCCAGGTGGTGACCGAGAGCGGGTTCACGAGCTTCTTCCGTGCCTCGTTCCTCGGCATCCCGGTGCTGGTGATCATGCTGGCGCTGGTGTTCGTCGTCGGCTGGATCGTGCTCAACCGCACCACGTTCGGCAGGAGGACCTACGCGATCGGCGGCAACATCGAGGCCGCGAGGTTGTCGGGCATCAACGTCAAACTGCACACCGCGCTCGTCTACGGCATCAGCGGCCTGTGCTGTGGCATCGCGGCGACGATGGTCGTCGCGCGCACGACGTCGGGTGCCTCGACCAACGGCCTTTTCTATGAGCTGGACGCGATCGCGGCCGTCGTCATCGGAGGAACCCTGCTGTCGGGCGGAAGGGGCAGCCTCATCGGCACGCTCATCGGCGTGCTGATCTTCACCGTTCTGAACAGCATCTTCACCCAGAACAACCTCGACACCGACATCCAGAACATCGCCAAGGGTGCGATCATCGTCGGTGCCGTACTGCTGCAGCACACGGCACGGCAGCGCAAGGGGAAGCCAAGAGCACCGTCCGAACGCGAAACCCAACCGACCGGGAGCCAGTCATGACGAGAACCAATTTAGCCCGACGTGGATTCCTCTTCGGCGCGGCAGGGCTCGGTGCGGGTGCCGTGCTCGTCGGCTGCACCTCCAACGAACCGGAGGCGCAGAACTCGCCGCAGCAGGCGGGTAACGGGCAGGGTGCCAACTCGGAGCCGGGAAAGCCGGTCACGATCGGCTTCTCGGCGCCGGCGGCCGACCATGGCTGGATGGCGGCCATGACCATCAACGCGCGCGCTTCCGCCGAGCAGTTCTCCGACGTCACGCTGAACGCGACCGAGGGGACCAACGACGTCAACCAGCAGATCGCGCAGGTGGAACAGCTCATCAACGCCGGTGTCGACGTGCTGGTGATCCTGCCCTTCGACGGCAAGGCGCTGACATCGGTAGGCAGGCAGGCCATGGACGCCGGTATTCCCGTCGTCAACGTCGACCGCGTTTTCGACACCCCGCTGGCCTACCGGACCTGGATCGGCGGCGACAACTACCGCATGGGCGTCAACGCCGGTAACTACATCGCCAACGAACTGAAACGGCAGAACGTGAACAATCCCGTGATCGGCGAGGTCGCCGGGATCGACTCGCTGCCGCTCACCCAGGAACGCAGCCAGGGCTTCAAGGACGCGCTGGAACAACAGGGCTTCGGCGTCGGCCCGAGGGTCGCGGCCGAGTTCACCCCGGAATCGGGGGAGCGGCAGACCTCGAACCTGTTGCAGGGCGCGCAAAACCTGCACGCGCTGTGGAATCACGACGACGACCAGGGTGTCGGGGTCGTCGCGGCGATCGAGAGTTCGGGTCGCAGCGACTTCTTCATGGTCGGCGGCGCCGGTTCGCGCAACATGATGACACTGATCAAAGAGGACTCCGGCCCGGTGAAGGCGACCGTGCTCTACAGCCCGTCGATGGCCTCGTCCGCCATCGCCATGGCGCGGTTGCTCGGCCAGGACAAGGGACTCGCCGATCTCGCGGAGCACGAGATCCCGGCAGAGGTCACGACGTACTCCGCCGTGGTGACCAAGGAGAACGTGGATTCCTATATGGACGTCGGGTTCGACTCGTGACGGAAGGCACTTCGAACGAGCATCGGGTCCAGGCTCCTTCCGAGCTGGGCGTCGCCATGGTCGGGCACGCGTTCATGGGAGCCGTGCACTCGCAGGCATGGCGCAACGTGCACCGTTTCTTCGATCTGCCGCTGACCCCGCGCATGGTGGCACTCGGTGGCCGGGACGCGCAGCGGGTGAAGGAGGCCGCGGGCCGGTTCGGCTGGTCATCGGTGGAGACCGACTGGCGGGCGCTGATCGAGCGCGATGACGTCGGCCTCGTCGACATCTGCACGCCAGGCGACACCCATGCCGAGATCGCGATCGCCGCGCTGAACGCGGGAAAGCACGTGCTGTGCGAGAAACCGCTCGCCAATACGGTCGCCGAGGCGGAGCGCATGGCCGAGGCGGCCGAGCGCGCGCGAGCGAACGGCGTGTACTCCATGGTCGCGTTCAACTACCGGAGGGTTCCCGCGCTGGCGCTGGCGAGGAAACTCGTCGAGGAAGGCAGGATCGGTGAGGTGCGGCACGTGCGCGCGGTGTACCTCCAGGACTGGCTTGCCGACGAGGACGCTCCGATGACGTGGCGGCTGCGCAAGGAACAGGCGGGTTCGGGCGCGCTCGGCGACATCGGCGCGCACATCGTCGACGCGACCCAGTTCGTCACCGGTGACGTGCTCACCGGGGTCGCGGGCTTCACGCACACCTTCGTGCCGAGGCGGCCGGGGCCCGGCGGCACCGAGGAGCCGGTGACGGTCGACGACTGTGCCGTGTTCACCGGCCGGTTCGCCTCGGGCGCCGTGGCGACCTTCGAAGCCACCCGGTACGCGCTGGGCAGGAAGAACGCGATGCGCATCGAGATCAACGGGTCGCGTGGCAGTCTATCCTTCGATTTCGAGGCCATGAACGACCTGTGGTTCTACGACGCGGAGGAACCCGGTGCCACGGCGGGATTCCGGCGCATCGTGGTCACCGAGACGGACCATCCCTACCTCAAGGCGTGGTGGCCTCCCGGTCACCTGCTGGGCTACGAGCACACCTTCACCCACGAGATCGCCGATCTGCTGACGGCGATCGGCACGAAAACCGCACCACAACCGAGTTTCGCCGACGGACTGCGCGTGCAGCGCGTGCTGGCGGCGGTCGAGCGCAGCGCTGCCGAGGGCACGCGCTGGGAGCAGGTGGACGGCACGACCTAATTCCCCACCGGTCGGACAAGGAGAAAGGTACCAGTGCGACGAGGCAGTAGTACCACACGACGGAAAAGCTCTCCCCGATATCGATGGCGTTTAGGCGCGGCGGCATTGGCACTGTGCACCGGTTTCGGTGGTGCCGGTGTCAGTGCCGCCGCGCAGCAGAAGCAAGCACCGGAAAGTCAGCCGGAACAAGAGGAAGCCAGCGTCTTGGTGTTCTCCAAGACCGCGGGCTTCCGGCATGATTCGATACCCGCCGGTATCGAGGCCATTCAGCAACTGGGGGCCGAAGGCGGATTCTCCGTCGAGGCAACCGAGGACGCGACGGCGTTCACCGACGACAACCTCGCCCGCTTCGACGCGGTGGTGTGGTTGTCGACGACTGGGGACGTGCTCGACGACGAGCAGCAAGGCGCTTTCGAACGCTACGTCGCCGGGGGCGGCGGCTACGCCGGGGTGCACGCGGCCTCGGACACCGAGTACGAGTGGCCGTGGTACGGCGATCTCGTCGGTGCCTATTTCGACTCGCACCCGCACATCCAGGAGGCCACGGTCGCCGTCGAGGACGGCGAACACCCCTCGACGCAAGGGCTTCCCGAGCAATGGACCCGTACCGACGAGTGGTACAACTACCGCGACAACCCGCGTCAGGACGTGCACGTGCTCGCCTCGCTCGACGAGGAGAGCTACGACCCCGGCAACGGCGCGATGGGCGATCACCCGATCGCCTGGTGTCACGAGAACAGCGGCGGCAGGGCCTGGTACACCGGCGGCGGCCACACCGCGGAGTCGTTCGCCGAGGCCGAGTTCCTGCAACACCTTTCCGGTGGGATCCGGTACGCGGCGGGCCTTGCCGACGGAGACTGCCAGCCGCCGGACGACAACGGCGGTGTGCCGGCCGACGACGACTTCGACCAGATCACCCTCGCCAAGGGCGAGCAGGTCACCGGGGAGCCGATCGCGATCGCGGTGCTGCCCGATCGCAGGGTGCTGCACACTTCCCGTGATGGCCGGGTGTTCCTGACGACCCCCGAGGCGACGACGACGGTCGCCGCGACCATCCCGGTGTACAACCACGACGAAGACGGCCTGCAGGGCATCGCGGTCGACCCCGACTTCGAGAACAACAGGTGGGTCTACCTCTACTACGCGCCCCCGCTGGACACCCCGCCCGGAGACGCTCCGGAGAACGGTACCGAGGAGGATTTCGCGCCGTTCAAGGGATACAACCAGCTCTCCAGGTATCAGCTGACCGAAGAGGGTACTCTCGATCTCGGCAGCGAACAGCAGATCATGCGGGTCGACGCCGAACGAGGAATCTGCTGTCACGCCGGTGGCGAGATCGACTTCGACGCCGACGGCAACCTGCTGCTGTCCACAGGGGACGACACGAACCCCTTCGCCTCCGACGGGTACACGCCCATCGACGAGCGAGCCGACCGCAACCCGGTCTTCGACGGCCAGCGCAGTTCGGCCAACACCAACGACCTGCGCGGCAAGTTGTTGCGCATCAAGGTCGGAGAGGACGGCGGCTACACGATCCCCGAGGGCAACCTCTTCGCGGAGGGAACGGAAAAGACGAGGCCGGAGATCTACGCGATGGGCTTCCGGAACCCGTTCCGGTTCGCCGTCGACAAGGAGACCGGCTGGATCTACCTCGGTGACTACGGTCCGGACGCGGGCTCGGCCAACCCGGACAGGGGTCCCGGCGGCATGGTCGAATTCAACCTGATCAAGGAGCCGGGCAACTTCGGCTGGCCCTACTGTGTCGGCGACAACGTGGCGTACAACGACTACGACTTCGCGACCGGCACCTCGGGCGAGTTGTTCGACTGCGCGGCGCCGAAGAACGAGAGCCCGCACAACACCGGGCTCGTCGACCTCCCGCCCGCGCAGCCGGCGTGGATTCCCTACGACGGCGGGTCGGTCCCCGAGTTCGGTACCGGCGGCGAATCGCCCATGGGCGGCCCCGTCTACCGGTTCGACCCCGAACTCGACTCGCTGACGAAGTTCCCCGAGTACTACGACGGCAAGAACTTCGCCTACGAGTGGGATCGCGGCTGGATCAAGGAGATCACGGTCGGCCCGGACGGCGAGCGTGGTGACATCGCGCCGTTCTTCGACTCGATGACGCTCACGAGACCGATGAACATCGAGTTCGGTCCGGACGGCTCGCTGTACGTACTGGATTACGGCAGCGGGTACTTCGGCGGAGCGGCCGACTCGGCGGTCTACCGCATCGACTACACGAAGGGAAACCGGACTCCGCAGGTGCAGCTCAGCGCCGACACGACATCGGGGCCCGGGCCGCTGGAGGTCACTTTCGATCCCTCCGGCACCAACGATCCCGACGGGGACGAGCTGAGTTACGAGTGGGACTTCGACGGTGACGGCACGGCCGACTCAACCGAAGCGGGGCCCGTGACCCACACCTACGAGCAGAACGGTCAGTATCAGGCCCGCCTCGCCGTGACCGACGAAACCGGGCTCACCGGCGCGGCGAGCGTGACGATCACCGTCGGGAACACCGAACCGACCGTGACACTGGAAACCCCGGTCGACGGTGGCTTCTTCGGCTTCGGCGATTCGGTGCCCTTCAAGGTCACCGTCACCGATCCCGAAGACGGTGAGATCGACTGTTCCAAGGTGACGGTCGAGTACATCCTCGGTCACGACAACCACGGTCACCCGCTGTCGAGGGCGACCGGGTGCGAGGGGGTCATCAGCACCCCCGCCGACGAGGGGCACGGTCTCGACGCAGACATCTTCGGCATCATCGACGCCAGCTACACCGACAACGGTGCCGATGGCGTTCCCGCGCTGACCGGTTCGGACCAGAACATCCTGCAGCCCAAGCTGAAGCAGGCCGAGTTCTTCAGCGACCACAACGGTGTCGAGGTGGTCGACGGGGAAGGCGCGAGTGGAGGCAAGCGCGTCGGCTACATCGACGACGGGGACTGGATCGAGTTCGATCCCGCCAACCTCGCCGGAATCGAAGCAGTCGGCTACCGGGTGTCCTCCGGTGGCGCCGGCGGGCAGATCGAGTTGCGTTCCGGCGCTCCCGACGGCCCGGTACTGCACACGGTCGACGTCGCCAACACGGGAAGCTTCGACGACTACGTCGACATCGACCCGGTTCCGGTAACCGATCCCGGCGGCACGCAGCCGTTGTACCTGGTGTTCAAGGGAACCGGTGTCGGTGGTCTGTTCGATGTGGACGCGGTGAACTTCGCGGGCAGCGGGGTCGCCGAGCCGGGGACACCACCGTCGTGCGAGCCGGGCCAGCCGCAGGAGGGCTACTCCATGCTCTTCGACGGCACCGAGGACAGCATGGCGGGGTGGAACCAGGCGGGGCCGGGCTCCTTCGAGTTCCAGGACGACTGCACCATCCGCTCGACCGGAGGGATGGGGTTGTACTGGTTCGAGCAGGAGTTCTCCGCCTACAGTCTCAAGCTGGACTGGAAGATGGCCGGTGACGACAACTCCGGTGTGTTCGTCGGGTTCCCCGATCCCGGTGACGATCCGTGGATCGCGGTGAACGAGGGCTACGAGATCCAGATCGACGCCACCGACGCCGACGACCGCACGACCGGCTCGATCTACACCTTCCAGTCGGCCGACATCGAGGCTAGGGACGCCGCGCTCAACCCGCCGGGAGAGTGGAACGCCTACGAGATCGTGGTGCAGGGCCAGACCATCAAGGTCTACCTCAACGACGTGCTGATCAACGATTTCGTCAGCACCGATCCCGCGAGGGACCTCACCAACGGATTCGTCGGCATCCAGAACCACGGTGACGGCGACGACGTGTCGTTCAGGAACATCCAGATCAAGGAACTGGATGTGACGCCACCGGTCACCGAGGCTTCGTTTACGGAGCCGGGAACGGGCGGCTGGCACCAGGGCGAGGTCCCGGTGACGCTTGCGGCCACCGACGAGGGCTCCGGGGTCGAGCGGATCGAGTGGCGGCTCGACGACGGCGAGTGGACGACCTACTCCGAGCCCGTGGTGATCAGCGGCGACGGTGAGCACACCCTGCTCTACCGTGCCGTCGACGCCGCGGGCAACGTGGAGGCCGACAAGGCCGCCACCGTCAGCATCGACGGCACGAAGCCGACGGTGATGGTGGCCGGTGTCGCCGAGGGCAGGGTGTACGGCGACGCGAGTGACCTCGTCGTGTCGTGGCTGGCCGGTGACGCGACCTCCGGGATCGCGGAGCAGGCCGCATCGCTCGATGGTGAACCGGTCGGCTCGGGTACCGTGGTTCCGCTGCACCAGCTGCCGCTCGGGTTGCATTCGCTGAGCGTCACGGCGACCGACAACGCGGGCAACACGGCGGAACACTCGGTGGCGTTCGCGTCGACGACGTCGTTGCGGGACATCGGTCAGCTCGTCGACAGGTTCAGGGCGAGCAACCGGCTCTCGCTGCCCGACTACGTCTCGTTGTCCTCGCAGGTCGCCAAGATCCGCAAGGCCGAGGCGAACGGCAACGACGTCAAGGCCGTGAAGGAGCTCAGGAAGTTCGCCGACGCGGCGGGCGGGATCAGCGATCAGGGTGTCGCGAGCACTCTCGTGCGCGACGCGCGGGCCGTGATCGAACATATCGAAGGGGTGGCGCCGCTGCGGCTGGCGTCCAGCGGGAGTTAGGACCCGAGGGGGCGGTGTCATGCCATCCGATGGCTTTCGATGGCACCGCCCCTCGGCTCGTCCCTCCCATCTCCGGTACAGAAGGTGACAGGTATGGCATCCATCGGGTTGTGGTTGGTCGGCGCGCGGGGTTCGGTTGCCACTACGGCGATCGCGGGACTGCTCGCGTTGCGGGACAGGATCGTCGAGCCGGAAGGTTGTGTCAGCGCCCTTCCCCAGTTCGCGGACGCTGGTCTGCCCGCATGGGACGAGATCAGGGTCGGCGGGCACGACATCGCGGCTACCGCGCTCGACAAGCGCGCGGAACTGCTCACCGACGCGGGCGTGATCCCGCACAGGGTGCTCGACGCCGTGCGTTCCGGACTGTCCGAGGCAGACGGTGAGATCAGGGCGGGCTACCACCCCGCGACGCATTCCGGTTCCCAGGCCGACGCGGCGAGGCGGCTCGCCGACGACATCGGTGAGTTCTCCTCGCGGCACGGACTCGACCGGGTCGTCGTCGTCAACGTGTCCTCGACGGAGCCGGTGTTTCCCTCGCTGCCGGAACACCGGACGCTTGAGGCGCTCGAAGCGGCGATGGCGGTGCCGGGAAGGACGGTACTGCCGCCGAGTTCGGTCGCCGCCTATGCCGCTACGCGTGCGGGCTGTCCCTTTGTCGACTTCACGCCATCAACCGGCATCCGATTGCCCGCGCTGACCGAACTCGCCCGCAGGCAGGCGATTCCGTACGCCGGTTCGGACGGTAAGACGGGCGAGACGCTCGTGCGCAGCACACTCGCCCCCATGTTCGCGGCAAGGGCGCTGCCGGTGCGGTCCTGGTCGGGCACGAACCTGCTCGGCGGGGGAGACGGTCTCACGCTCGCCGACGCCGAGCACGCGGGCAGCAAGCTGGCCTCGAAGGGAAGGGGACTCGCCACGCTGCTCGGCTCGGAGGTCACCGCACCACTGCACATCGACAACGTTCCCGATCTCGGTGAGCAGAAGATCGCGTGGGATCACGTGTCGTTCTCCGGCTTTCTCGGCGTGCGGATGAGCGTGCAGTTCACCTGGAGCGGATACGACTCGGCACTCGCGGCTCCACTGGTGCTCGACCTCGCCAGATTCACCTCGGCGGCGCACGCGGCGGGACAGGCCGGACCGCTCGGCGCGCTCGGCTTCTTCTTCAAGGATCCGGTCGGCACCGACGAGCACCGGCTCGCCGAGCAGTTCGCGGCGCTCGTCGCCTGGGCCGGTGAGCTGTGACGTCGCGTGTTCGGTCCTATGTGGATCTGGTGAGGGCGCCTGCCGCGCTGACCGTCGTCGGCGACACGGTCGCAGGGGCCGCGGCGGCCGGAACGCCCTTGCGGGGAAGGAAGTGGGCGCTGCCGATGGCTTCCGTCGCGCTGTACTGGGCGGGCATGGCCCTCAACGACTGGGCGGATCGGAAGCTCGACGCGGTCGAACGACCCGAGCGGCCGATCCCGTCCGGGCGGGTGACACCGGGCGCGGCACTCGCCACTGGGGGTGCGCTGACCGCGGCCGGGCTCGGCCTCGCCGGGCTCGGCGGCGGTCAGCGCGCTGCTCGCACCGCCGCCGTTCTCGCGGCGGCGGTGTGGACGTATGACACCAGGCTCAAGGGCACGGCTCTCGGCCCGGCCGGGATGTCGGTGTGCAGGGCGCTCGACGTCCTGCTCGGTGCGGGCGGACGGTGGCGGGCCGCGGCTCCCGCGGCCTGCGCGCTGGCCGTGCACACGCTGGGTGTCACCGCGCTGTCCGGCGGCGAGGTGCACGGCGGCTCGGCGACGACGGCGGGCGCGGCTCTCGCGGGAACCACGGCGGCGACGGGAATCGCGCTCGCGGGCCGCGCGCGAACCACGAGCGGCGGGGACAGGATCGCGGCGCTGGGTTTCGGCGCGGGATACGCCGCCACGGTCGGAGCGGCGCAACTGGGCGCTCTGCGGCGTCCCACTGCGGCCAGCGTCAGGGCGGCCACGGCTGCCGGAATCCACGGCATGGTCCCGTTGCAGGCCAGTCTCGCCGCACGCAACGGAGCGGTGCGGACGGCCGCAGTGCTCGCCGGTGCGCTGCCGCTCGCCAGGAGGCTGGCAAGGAAGGTGAGCCCGACATGACCCTGCGATTCGGCTACGGTACCAACGGTTTCGCCAATCACCGGCTGGACGAGGCATTGCGGGTCATCGCCGACCTCGGGTACACCGGTGTCGCGCTGACCCTCGATCACGCCCACCTCGACCCGTTCGCCGACGACGTGGCGGCCGAGACCACGAGGGTGGCCGGCCTGCTCGACCGGCTGGGATTGAGTGTCGTCGTCGAGACCGGCGCGCGATTCCTGCTCGATCCGCTGCGTAAACATCACCCGACGCTCGTGTCGGCCGATCCGGCTGCCCGGATCGACTTCCTGCTTCGGGCGGGCCGGATCGCTGCCGAACTCGGCGCGGACTGCGTTTCGTTCTGGTCGGGGGTCGCGCCATCCGATGTGGACGACGAGACGGCGTGGTCCAGGCTCGCCGAAGGGGTCGAGGCGGTGCTGTCGGACGGCGCGCTGGCCGAAGCGGGCGTCCGCTACGCGCTCGAACCCGAACCAGGTCACTTCGTGCAGCACGTTGAGCAGGCGCTGGAACTGAGGCGCACGCTCGGCTCGCCGGAGCGGCTCGGCATCACCCTCGACGTGGGGCACTGCGTCGCGGTCGAGCCGGTGTCGGCCGCCGAATGCGTGCGCAAGGCGGGCGAGCTGCTGTTCAACGTGCAACTGGACGACATGCTGCCCGGTGTCCACGAACACCTCGAATTCGGAGAGGGCAGGCTCGATCTCGTCGAGACCGTCGCCGCGCTCGCCGAAGTGGGCTACCCGGGCCTCGCGGCCATCGAATTGCCCCGGCACAGCCACGCCGCTCCCGACGTCGCGCGCCGGGGCATCGCGGCGCTGCGGGCCGCGGAGTGGATTTCCTCGGCACGGCGCGACATCGCCGCCGATCCGGTGAAGATCCGGACCCTGTTCCCCTCTGCGGGCCGCATGGCGGGCAGGTCGGTGCCGGAGGGCTCAGGGCTGATCGAGGGAACGGTGGACGACAAGGCGAGGGTGAATCTGCTCGCCGCATTGCCACCCGCCGATCTCGCCGCCGAGATCACCGCGCTCTACCGTTACGGCGACGGGGCCGAACGCAGAGGAGTACTGCGCGGACTGCATCTGCTCCCCGACGACGCGGTGGAGACGGGGCTGCGACTGGTCGAGGACGCGTTGCGGGCCAACGACACCGGCCTCGTCGCGGCCGCGCTCGGCCCGTTCGCCGCCCGCCATCTCGACGCGCACACCTGGCGGCACGGCGTGCTCAAGTGCCTGTTCACCGGTGTTCCGCTCGCCGCGGTCAGCGGACTGGCCGAACGGACCGACGAGGAGCTGATCCGCATGGTCACCGACTACGCGGCCGAACGCAGAGCAGCGGGCAGAGCGATCCCCGCCGACGCCGAAGCGATGATCAAGGAGGCCACGGCATGAGAATCTTCGATCCGCACATCCACATGACCTCCCGCACCACCGGCGACTACGAGGCGATGTACGCGGCCGGGGTCCGCGCGCTCGTCGAGCCCGCATTCTGGCTCGGCCAGCCCCGCACCAGCGTCGGCTCCTTCGTCGACTACTTCGACGGGCTCATCGGCTGGGAACGCTTCCGCGCCGCGCAGTTCGGCATCCGGCACCACTGCACGATCGCGCTGAACCCCAAGGAGGCCAACGATCCCCGCTGCACCGAGGTGCTCGACCTGTTGCCACGCTACCTCGCCAAGGACGGGGTCGTCGCGGTGGGCGAGGTCGGCTACGACTCGATGACCGAGGCCGAGGAGAAGGCGTTCACCAGGCAGCTCGCGCTCGCCGTCGAACACGATCTCCCCGTGCTCGTGCACACTCCGCACAGGGACAAACTCGCCGGGACCAAACGCACGCTCGACGTGGTCGCCGATTCGGGGATCGCGCCCGACCGGGTCGTCGTCGATCATCTCAACGAACTGACCGTCGGTATCGTCGCCGATTCCGGTTGCTGGATGGGTTTTTCCATCTACCCCGACACCAAAATGGACGAACAGCGCATGGTGGCGATCCTGCGCGAGTACGGTACCGACCGCATGCTCGTCAACTCGGCGGCCGACTGGGGCCGCTCCGACCCGCTCAAGACCCACGCCACCGGTACGGCCATGCTCGAAGCCGGATTCTCCGAGTCCGCCGTGGACACCGTGTTGTGGTCCAACCCGGTCGCCTTCTACGGAAAGAGCGGCAAGCTCATGCTCGATCCGTTTCCCGGCGACGAGGACAGTGCGGCGACGTTCGAGGGCAACTCGGTGCTGCGCGGGGCGAGGGCGTAATGCTGCTGTCGTACTGCACCAACGTGCACCCCGCCGAGGACCTCGAAGGGATACTGCGGCAGCTGGACACCTACGCCGTGCCCGTCGCCGAACAGCTCGGCGCCGACCGGCTGGGGATCGGCCTGTGGCTCGCGGCCGGGGTCGCCTCCGGGCTGGCGACCGACCGTACCGCGAGGAAGAGGCTCGCGGCCGAACTGAACGCACGGGGACTCGCCGTCCGGACGATGAACGCCTTTCCTTATGGCGGTTTTCACGACGAGGTCGTCAAGCATTCGGTCTACCTGCCGACCTGGACCGACCCGCGACGGCTCAGGTACACATTGGACTGTGTCACGGTGCTGGCCGATCTGCTCGATCCCGACGCGAGCTACGGCAGCATCTCGACCCTGCCGCTCGCGTGGCGGGCACCGTGGAGCACCTCGCACGACGTGCGATCCGCGATCGCCTTCGATGAGGTCGCCAGGGTGCTGCGGACGGCACTGGCCCGCAACGATCGGCCGATCCGCATCGCGGTCGAACCCGAACCCGGGTGCGTGCTCGACACCGTCGCCGACGCCGTGCGCTGGCTTTCCGGAAGAGTCGACCCCGAGCACATCGGACTGTGCCTCGACACGTGTCATCTCGCGGTGTCGTTCGCCGATCCGGCCGCCACGGTCAAAACCATTGTGGAGTCGGGGCTGAGCGTGGTGAAGGTGCAGGCCTCGGCGGCACTGCACGTCGAGAACCCCGCCGACCCCGAGGCCAGGGCCGCGCTGGCGGAGTTCGCCGAACCCCGCTACCTGCACCAGGTACGTGAGCAGTCCGTTTCGGGCGAGGTACTCGCCGCCGACGATCTCCCGGCCGCGATGGACGAACTGCCTGCCGGAGGGCCGTGGCGGGTGCACTTCCACGTCCCGCTGCACGCGCGGCCGGGTGCGCCGCTGAGTTCGACGACCTCGGTGCTCACCGAAACGATCGGCGCGCTCGGTGCTCTGGGCGAGCTGCCGCACGTCGAGGTCGAGACCTACACCTGGAATGTGCTGCCACCGGCGCAGCGCCAGGATCTCGCTTCCGGAATCGCACAGGAACTGAACTGGGCTCGCACGGAGGTGCTGCCGTGAAGAAACTGCTGCTGCTCGACATCGTCGGCATGACCCCTTCGCTGTTGCGGCACATGCCCAACCTCACCGCGATGGCGACCAGGGGCTGGCAGGCCCAGCTCGGCACGGTACTTCCCGCCGTCACGTGCAGCGCGCAGTCGACGTTCCTCACCGGGACGATGCCCGCCCAGCACGGCATCGTCGGCAACGGCTGGTACTTCCGGGATCTCGGCGAGGTTCACCTGTGGCGCCAGCACAACCGGCTCGTGCGCGGGCCGAAGGTGTGGGAGACGGCGAGGGAAACAGCGCCGGAGTACACGGCCGCCAACGTCTGCTGGTGGTACGCGATGGGCGCGAGTACCGACTTCACCGTCACGCCACGGCCCATCTACCACGCCGACGGGCGCAAGTCGCCCGACTGCTACGCCAGGCCACCGGCGTTGCACGACGAACTGACCGAGGCACTCGGCCCGTTTCCGCTCTTCCAGTATTGGGGTCCCACCGCGTCGATCGCCTCCACCCGGTGGATCGTGGGTGCCTCACGCAGGTTGCTGCGCACCCAGCGGCCCGACCTCGTGCTCACCTACCTTCCGCACCTCGACTACGACCTGCAGCGCTACGGTCCCGGTTCGGCCAAGGCCGCCGCGGCTGCCCGCGCCGTCGACACCGAGGTGGCCGCGCTGCTGTCCGACGCGCGTGAAGCGGGCTATGTCGTGGTCGCGCTCTCGGAGTACGGCATCACCGACGCCGACACTCCCGTCGACATCAACAGGGCGCTGCGCGGGGCCGGGCTGCTTGAGGTGTACACACAGGACGGAATGGAGTACCTCGATCCCTGGGCCTCAAGGGCATTCGCGGTCGCCGACCACCAGGTCGCGCACGTGTACGTGCGGGAAGAGGCGGACCAGCCGAGGGTGCGGGCGATCGTCGAGGAGCTGACCGGCGTCGACGAGGTGCTCGACCGGCAGGCGCAGGCCCGCTACGGCATCGACCACGAACGCGCGGGCGAGTTCGTCGCGGTCGCCGAGCCGCGTGCCTGGTTCACCTACTACTACTGGCTCGACGACGACCGCAAACCGGATTTCGCGCGGGGAGTGGAGATCCACCGCAAACCGGGCTACGACCCCGCCGAGCTGTTCTTCGATCCCGAGGACAAGCTGGTGAAGCTCAAGGCGGCCGCCAATCTGGTGCGGAAGAAGGCCGGTCTCCGGTATGCGATGAACGTCGTGCCCACCGATCCGGCCCCGGTGCGGGGCTCGCACGGCAGGCTGCCCGACTCGCCGGCCGACGGCCCCGTGCTGTTGTGTTCCGATCCGGCCGCACCGGCCACAGTGGAGAGTTCCGGTCGTCTCGCCGGAACCGACGTGCGTGATCTGTTGCTGCACCTGCAGGGAATCCGAGAGGAAGCGTTCCGATGAGCCGTCCCGTCACATTGTTCACCGGCCAGTGGGCCGACCTTCCGTTCGACGAGGTGTGCAGGCTGGCCGCCGAATGGGGCTACGACGGCCTTGAGATCGCCTGCTCCGGCGACCACTTCGAGGTCGACCGGGCGCTGTCCGAAGAGGACTACGTCGAGAACAGGCTGAAGCTGCTCGAATCCCACGGGCTGAGGGTGTGGGCCATTTCCAACCATCTGGTCGGCCAGGCGGTGTGCGACGACCCGATCGACGAGCGGCACCGCAACATCCTGCCTTCCAGGATCTGGGGCGACGGCGAGCCGGAAGGCGTGCGGCAGCGCGCGGCCGCCGAGCTGGCCGACACCGCGAGGGCGGCGGCGAAGCTGGGGGTGGACACCGTCATCGGCTTCACCGGTTCCAAGATCTGGAAGTACGTCGCGATGTTCCCGCCCGTCGGGCAGGACACCATCGACGACGGCTACGCCGACTTCGCGGCCCGCTGGAATCCCATTCTCGACGTGTTCGACGAGGTCGGTGTCCGGTTCGCGCACGAGGTGCACCCGAGCGAGATCGCCTACGACTACTGGACGACCCAGCGCACGCTGGAGGCGGTGGGCCACCGGCCCGCTTTCGGCCTCAACTGGGATCCCTCGCACTTCGTGTGGCAGGACCTCGATCCCGTCGGTTTCATTCTCGATTTCGCCGACCGGATCTACCACGTGGACTGCAAGGACACCAAGAAGCGCTTCGACGGCCGCAACGGACGGCTGGGCTCACACCTCGCGTGGGCCGATCCCCGTCGTGGCTGGGACTTCGTGTCGACGGGGCACGGCGACGTCGACTGGGAGAGCGCGTTTCGGGCGCTCAACTCCATCGGGTACACCGGCCCCATTTCGGTCGAGTGGGAGGACGCGGGCATGGACCGGCTCAGGGGTGCCGCCGAGGCCGTGCACTACATCAGGAATCTCAACTTCGACAAGCCGGCGGCGGCTTTCGACGCCGCCTTCAGTACCGAGAGGAACTGATCGATCATGACGGATACAACGTTGTCCCGTCGCGCGATGCTGCGTACCGCCGGGGTCGCGGCGGCGGCCGCGGGGCTCGCCGTCGCCGCGCCGGGCGTGGCACAGGCGGGCTGGGGTCACGGCTGGGGAAGACGGATTCCCAAGGACCGCATCGGGATCCAGCTCTACACGTTGCGCAATGCCTTCGAGGAGGACCTCGAAGGAACCATGGAGGCGCTGGCCGACATCGGCTACCGCTCGGTGGAACTGGCCGGAACCTATGGCCGTTCCGCGAAGGAGTTCCGGCGGATACTCGACAGGTACCGGCTGCGGGCGATCTCGGCACACGTCGACTTCAGCGGCGCGGATGTCGATCAGCTCATCGACGACGCGAAGACCATCGGCTACCGCACGGCCGACTGTGCCTACGCCAACTTCGGCACCATCGCGGAGTGGACCGACTTCGCCAAGCGGCTCGACAAGGCGGGCAAGGCCTTCCGCAGGGCGGGAATCAAGTACGGCTACCACAACCACGATCACGAGTTCGAGGCCATTGACGGCGTCCGGCCCATCGACGTCATCGCGCGGCACACGTCTCGGCAGAACATCCACTTCGAACACGACCTGTATTGGATCGTCACCGGAGGAGCCGATCCGGTGCGCGAGTTCTACCGCTACTTCGGCAGGGTCACCCAATTCCACGTCAAGGACAGGGCCGAGGACGGCGGTTTCGCCGATCTCGGGACCGGAACGATCGACTTCCGGCGGTTGTTCAGGGATACCTGGGTCGGCCAGATGAAGGACTACATCGTGGAGCACGATGCGCCTTCCGACCCGGTGAACACCGCCGCCGTCGGCTACCGCTACCTGGCGAACCTGCGGTTCTGAGTCAGCAGGCGCCGTTGGCGCGCAGGACCGACACCGCGCTCACCGTCGCGTAGCCCCGCCATTCCAGCGAGGCGGCGGGGGAGTGGCTGGCGAAGTCGACCGGCCAGCCGCCGTCGGCCTGCTGCCGCCCCGCGAGGCGGTGCAGGTCGGCGGCGACGATGTCGGCGGAAAGCACCCGGCGCGCGTTGTCACCGGGCATGGGCGCGAAATCGAGCGGGCGCAGGTATTCCTCGGCGGAGCCACCTTCCACGAGCAGGTGGCCGTCATCGGGAATGAACTTGCCGATGTCGTCGAGCAGTGAGTGGGTTTCGGGCACGGTCGCCCACGCGGCGTCGAGGAATCGGACGGCGAAGGCGAGTACGAGCGCGTGCGGTGCTTCGGTCAGCGCCCTGATCGCCGACACGCAGTAACCGGTGATGGCGTCGAGCCACGGGTGGTTCGCGACGGAAGGGTCGCGGGCCGCGACGCGGTGCGCGTTGGCGGCGACGATCGCCGAGATCTGCAACGAGGACGTGGCGGGGTCGGCGCCGGTCCAGAACGGCGCGCAGCCGGCGCGGCTGGTGACCGGCAGAGCGAAGGGCAACCCGCCGTCGCGCAGCGTGACCGAGGAAAGCCAGTCGCACAACCGCGCCGCGTGCGGGCTCGTGGCCGGTGCGATGTCCTCGAAGACCTCGAAGGCGTGCAGCGCGGGGCCCGGCTGGCTTTCCGGGGAGCGCAGGTCGGGCTCAAGGCCCCAGCCGTAGCCGCCGTCGGGATTGCGGTACGCCTCCAGCGCCGCCAGTGTCGCGGCGACCTCGCTGTGATCATCGAGTGTGTGCCGGAACCGGTGCCGGTCCAGTGTCCTCGCGTGCGTCGCCATGAAGTCCGCCGCGCCGGAGAGATCAGGTGTCATCGGGGTCATGGCCGCCATCCTCGGCGGAGCCGCGCCGCGAGTCTTGAACGGATCGGACGCGATCGCTCAGCCGGTGTACCCGAGCGCGGACTCCACTGTCGGGTGCAGCGAGAGGGTCTTGCGCAGGCCGACGGCCTCCACCGGGCGCTGGATCGCCCGCTGCGCGGCCACGATGCGCAACGGTGTTCCCTTCCGCTGTGCCGCCTCGTGGGTGTGCAGCAGCAACGCGAGCCCGTAGGAGCCGAGGAAGTCGACGCCGCTGAGGTCCACGACGAGCGGGTTCGGCGAGCGCAGTGATTCGAGCGCCTCCCGGAGGTGCTGTTCGAGTGGAGGGCCCGTGCTCAGGTCGATCTCGCCGTTGACGCGCACGATCAGACTGTCGCCGTGCCGCTCGTCGCTGACGTCCAGCAGCGGGCTGTGAGGGGGTAGCTCCGGCACGTCACCTCCAGCGGCATTCGACGCTCCGACCTCAGCAGCCTAGCCCGGCGGCGGGTTGGTGCAAAGTGCGCGCGGGCGGGTAGCCGGGTGGGGTGAACGGTTCGATCGAGAAAGGAGCTGACCGGCGATGACCCACGTCAGCGAGATCATGACCAGGGATCCTCACTCCGTCGACACCAGCGACAACGTGGTGAGCGCTGCCCGCGTCATGGCGGCGGGCGGCATCGGGGCGGTGCCCGTCATGGGCGAGGACAAGCGGCTCAAAGGCATGCTCACCGACAGGGACATCGTGGTGAGGGTGCTCGCGGAAGGCAAGGATCCGATGGCGGTGCACGCCGGTGAGATCGTGCGCGGGCCGGTGGTGACGGTGCGTCCCGATGACGACGCCGCCGACGCGCTGCGTGCGATGGCGGACCACCAGGTGCGCAGGCTGCCCGTCAGCGAGGACGGTGCCGGGCTGGTGGGCATCGTGTCGCAGGCGGACGTGGCGCGGGTACTTCCCGAATCCGACGTCGGCGGGGTGGTCGGCGTGATTTCGGAGCGGAACGAGCGGTAGCGGTGCCCTTCCGGCCTACAGGACGTCCATGGCGACCCGGACCGCCTCGGCGACGTTCGGGGCCACGCGCGCCTGCTTGCGGGCGCGGGTGACGTCGTCGGAGCGGGTGCGCTCCGAGGGCACGAGCACCCCCAGCGCACCGGCCGCGGCCGCGGCGTCGACGTCCGCCCCCGTGTCGCCGACGACGACGCACCGCCGCACGTCGACGCCCAGGGCGTCGGCAGCGCGCAGCACGAGGCCGGGCTTCGGCCGACGGCACGGGCAGGCGTCGCCAGGCCGGTGCGGGCACACCTGCCAGGTTTGGAACGGGCCGAGCAGCTCGTCGACCCTCGCGTCGACCGCGCGCGAGGCGCC
The DNA here is from genome assembly GCA_040635515.1 of Saccharomonospora sp. NPDC006951. Classification (GTDB taxonomy): domain Bacteria; phylum Actinomycetota; class Actinomycetes; order Mycobacteriales; family Pseudonocardiaceae; genus Prauserella_A. The sequence goes on from JBEYHY010000003.1 coordinate 712,948, forward strand.
GCTGCCGACCGGCATTCCCGACCGGTTGCTGACAACGCCGAGCAGCACCCCGGCGTCGCGGAGCGAACGCAGCGCCGAGGCGACTCCTGGCAACGGGCGCACCCGCTCGGGGTCGGTGAGCGAGGGCACCGTCTCGATCAGCGTGTCGTCCCTGTCGAACAGCACGGCCGCAGGTTCGCGGATCCGTAGTTCCCCCGCAAGCCGGTAGGCGCACGCGGTGGGAGGGATGAGTGGGCTCGTCGTCAGCATGCGGGCCAGTTCGCCGGGTGACACGGGCCCCGACAGGATGCGCCGTGCCGTCAATTCGGCCGTCAGCCCTGTCCACATGCCGCCGGCCAGCGCGGTGGCGAGCCGGTTGCGCGAGGCGAGCGCGCCGAGCGTCGCGACCCCGGCGAGCGTGGTCACCGCGTGCCTGCCCAGCCTGCCTGCCGTCTCGCCGGTCAGCGACCGCCAGTGCCTTCCGTGTTTGGCGCGCATCAACGCGTCGTCGGCGTTGTGCCGCTGCCGTCGCACGCTCGCGAGGAAACCTTCGTTGTGCACGGGATGAGTCGTCACCCTCCGGCCCTCCGCGATGCGGTAACCGGCCTTGCACACCCGCAGGGCAAGGTCGGCGTCCTCCCTGAACGCGCGGGGAAACCGTTCGTCGAACCCGCCGACCTCGATCAGCGCTGCCCGCCGGTAGGCCACGTCCGCCGCCGTCCACTTCGTGCCGCTGAGCCGCAGTACGTCGCGTTCCTGGTCGGTGGGGCGGCGATCTTCCCTTACCGCGGCGGCGATCCTCGCCACCGAGGCGGCGACCCCGCGAGGCAGGCCGTCGAGATCCTCGGAAAGACGCTGCGTCCAGTCCACATCCGTCACGACGTCGTCGTCGAGGAAGGCGATCCACTCCGTGGCCGCCGCTCGCCATCCCACGTTGCGGGCGGCGGCGGGACCGCGACCCGCCGACCGCAGTTGCCGCAAGGGAAAGCGGATGCGGGGTAGCGTCAGAGGCTCGTCGAGGGTGGTGCCGTCCGCGTTTCTGACGCGCCGGTCGTCGACGACGATGATTTCGGCCGGATGGGGTCCCCTTGAGCTGCCAAGAGCGCGCAGCAGTGTCCCGAGGCTCGCCCTGCCCGTTGTCGGGATGACGACGCTGTAGTCCATCTTTGCCTCCACACGGCGGACGGACCTCGCGCGTGTCCATCCGCCGCCGGTGTGTGCGGTTGTGGGTTTTCGACTTCCCGGCAGGTGTTCCCGGAAGGTTTCCGGTTCCCGTTCGGCGGTGTTGCCGGAAGGTTTGGTGGTTGTCGGCGTGTGCTGGTTTGCGGGCGCCTGTGGCGGGTCTGTGTGTGGCGGGTTCGTGTGTGCGGCCGGTTTGTGTGCGTGGCCGGTTTGTGCGTGGTGGGTTTGTGTGTGGCGGGACGGAGCCCGCCTGCGTGGGCTGGCTTGGGCAGGCTCGCTCCCGGCCTGTCTGGTGTGGACGTTCCTGCCCCTCAATCGCTACCCGTTGTGCCTGGAACCAAACCGTTTGCCGCAGGTATCCCCCACACGAGCCCCACCCTGGCGAGTCCCCCGTCCAGGACGTCGAGTTCCGCACTCCGGCGCGCGAGTTCCGCACTCAGGCAGGCGAGTTCTGCATTCGGGCGCGCGAGTTCCGCGTTCAAGACGGCGAGTTCTGCGTTCGGGCTCTGTTCGGGCCGCGTTCGGGCGCGTTCGGCCTGCCGAGCCGCACATCCAGGCCCGGACCCGAGCGCGGGTCTCGCTGTCCTGGGTGCGGATCTCGCCGTCCCGAGTGCCGAACTCGCCGCCCTGGGTGCGGATCTCGCCTGCCTGAGTGCGGAACTCGCGGGGCTCGCCGGGATTGGCCGGGCGCGCGGGTGGGTAGCACTTTCCGGGAGTACCCGCACGCAGAGGGAGGGTCGTCCATGACCGGCTTCTTTGGTTCGGACTCCGGTCCGAGCCCCTTCGACCAGTTTCTCGCCCAGTTCTTCGGCAACGCCATGCCGGGACGCCCGCCCCAGGCCGTCGGCATCACCCGGCTGATGAGCGAGCAAGCGCTGGCGCTGGTCTCGGAAGCCGTCGAGAAATCACGCGAATGGGGCGGAAACGAGCTCGACTCGCTGCACCTGCTGTGGGCGGCGACGCGCTCGCCCGGCAGCCGTGAGCTCATCCAGCGCGCGGGCGCCGACCCCGACGCCGTCGCCGCGCGCGTGGAACGCGAGGCGCCCCACGGCTCCCAGCGCACCGGCACACCGGCACTCACGCCGGGAGCCAAACGCACCCTGCTCGACGCCCACCAGATCTCCAGGGGACTCGGGTCGAGCTACATCGGCCCGGAACATCTGCTGCTCGCACTGGTCGCCGGTCAGGATTCCGGCGCGGGCAGGGTGCTCGGCGAGTTCGGCGTCACCCCCGAGACGATGCGCAGGGTCATCCAGGGCCAGGAGCCCGGCACGGCGGGCGGCCCGGGCAGGGGCAGGCACGGCCCGCCCAGCGAGACCGAGACGCTGGACACCTACGGCCGCGATCTCACGGCCATGGCCCGCGATGGGCAGGTGGATCCGGTCGTCGGCAGGGACGACGAGATCGAGCAGACCATCGAGGTGCTGTCCAGGCGAACCAAGAACAACCCGGTGCTGATCGGCGAGGCGGGCGTCGGCAAGACGGCCATCGTGGAGGGGCTCGCGCAGCGCATCGTCGACGGTCAGGTACCGGACACGCTCGTCGACCGCAGGGTCGTCCAGCTCGACGTGACCTCCATGGTCGCGGGGACCCGCTATCGCGGTGACTTCGAGGAGCGGATGACGAAACTGCTCGACGAGATCCGCAGTCACCGCGACGAGCTGATCGTGTTCATCGACGAGTTGCACACCGTGGTCGGCGCCGGTTCGTCGGAAGGTTCGATGGGTGCGGGCAACATGCTCAAACCGCCACTGGCGCGGGGCGAGCTGCACATCGTCGGGGCGACCACATTGGACGAATACCGAACCAATGTGGAGACCGACCCCGCCTTCGAACGCAGGTTCCAGCCGATTCTCGTCCCGGAGCCGAGTGTCGACGACACGATCCTGATCCTGCACGGGTTGCGCGACCAATACGAGGCGCACCATCAGGTGCGGTTCACCGACGAGGCACTGGACGCGGCGGCGACGATGTCGGACCGCTACATCAACGACCGGCACCTCCCGGACAAGGCGATCGACCTGATCGATCAGGCCGGAGCACGCGTGAGGATGCGCTCCCGAAGGCGGCCCGAGGAGCTGAGGGAACTGGAGTCGCGGCTGGAACAACTCACCCGCGACCGCGATCAGGCGGTGAGCGAGGAGCACTACGAGCGGGCCTCCTCGCTGCGCGACGAGATCAAGGAGCTGCGAGGGCGCATCGACGAGGCGGCCAAGGGGGAGCGGCCCGCCGATGTTCCCGAGGTGGCCACGGTCGACATCGCCGAGGTCGTGGCGAGGCAGACCGGTATCCCGATCAGCCAGCTGACGGAGGAGGAACGCGACCGGCTGCTGCACCTCGAGGATCACCTGCACGGCAGGGTCGTCGGCCAGGACGAGGCCGTGCAGGCCGTCGCCGAGGCGGTGCGCAGGACCAGGGCGGGACTCGCGGAACCCAACCGGCCCTCCGGAAGTTTCCTGTTCCTCGGGCCAACGGGTGTTGGCAAAACTGAGCTGGCGAGGGCATTGGCCGAGGTGCTTTTCGGCGGTGAGGACAGGATGATCCGGCTCGACATGTCGGAGTACGGGGAGCGGCACACGGTGTCGCGGCTGATCGGCGCGCCGCCCGGCTACGTCGGCTACGACGAGGCGGGCCAGCTGACCGAGGCGGTGCGCAGGCACCCGTATTCGGTGGTGCTGCTCGACGAGATCGAGAAGGCCCACCCCGACGTGTTCAACATTCTGTTGCAGGTACTCGACGACGGCAGGCTCACCGACGGTCGCGGCAGGACGGTCGACTTCACCAACACCGTGCTGATCATGACGAGCAACATCGGTTCGGAGCTGGTGCTGAGCAGTACCCAGGGTGCGCTCGGCTTCTCGGCCGGTGGGGAAAGCGATTCCGACGAGCCGCTGCGGGAACGGCTCATGCGCAGGCTCAGGGAGAGCTTCCGCCCGGAATTCCTCAACCGCATCGACGAGATCATCGTGTTCCGCAAGCTGTCGCCGGAACAACTGGAGCAGGTCACGTCGCTGTTGCTGAGCGAGACGAAACGCAAGGCGAAGGCACAGGACGTGGGTGTCGAGATCGAACCGGAGGCGGTGCGCTGGCTTTCCGAGGCCGGGTACCAGCCCGAGTACGGCGCCAGGCCGTTGCGGCGCACGATCCAGCGCGAGGTGGACAACGTGCTGTCGGGGATGTTGCTGCGCGGAGACGTCGGCGCGGGCGGCCACGTGACGGTGGGTGTGCGGAACGGCAGGCTCTCTTTCGGCGTCACCCAGCCCGCCGCGGTGTGAGTCAGTCCGGCTGGAGCGCGGGCCGTGCCTGCTCGGGGAGGACGTGCTCGTAGGCCCGGAACGTGTCGGCGGCGACCCTGTCCCACGAGTAGCGGCAGCGGGCCCTTTCGCTTCCCGCTATGCCGTAGGCCTCGCGCAAAGCGTTGTCCAGCAACAGTTCCTTGACCGCCTCGGCGAGGTGGTCGGGGCGGTCCACCGGCACGAGCGTTCCCGTGACACCGTCCACGACGGTGTCGGAGAGGTCACCGACGCCCGTTGCCACGACGGGCACCCCGCAGGCCATGGCCTCCACCGGCATCCCGTGTGCCGTCTGGGCCCGGGCAGTGCACACCACGACGTCCGCGGAGCGCAGCAGCGCGGGCAGGTCGGCGTCGGGGAGGTCGTTGAGCAGGCTCACCCTGTCGCCGACCCCTTGGCGCACGGCGTACTCGTGAAGAAAAGGGGAAATCGAGTCGGGCTTACCGGACTTGCCCGCGATGACCAGTTCGGTGCCGGGCAGTGCCCGCAACGCCGTGATGGCGATGTCGAAACCCGAGTCCTCGGAGAGTTCGCCCACCGAGACGATCCGGTGCGCCCTGCCGCGCCGCTGGGTGGCGCCCGTCGCGGTGAACACGGCGAGATCGACCCCGCCCGGAACGACGGAAATCCGTGCTCGCGGAACACCGAGCCTTGCCAGCTCTTCGGCTTCCACTGTGGACATCGCGACGATTCTGGCGACATTGCGGCCGACGAGCCGCTCCAGCCGGACCCGCTCGGCCGTCGTGGCATCCGTTTTGCCCGCCGCCGCGAGAGTGTGGAAGGTCTGGGCGATGGGGATGCCCATGGCTTTCGCCGCGGTCACCGCGGTGATACCGGACATCCAGAAATGCGCGTGTACGACCTCGGGTGTCTCCGCTGCCCACGCCTCGTCGAGGAAAGCGGCGAACGAGCCGAGGTGCGGAAGGACCTCCTCGGTTTCCAGCGGCCGCGGCGGGCCTGCCGGAATGGGCACGACCCGGTAGCCGCCCTCGGCCGTCCCTGTTCGCTGCCCCGGCCCGTCGTGTCGCGTGTAGACGGTGACGGCGTGACCGGCCCTGGTGAGGCCCGCCGAGAGTTCCGCGACGTGCCTGCTCTGGTCTCCGAGGGGATCCGAAGGGTTCGCCCGCTCGGAGACCATGGCGATCCTCATCGTTGCGGCCGGTGTTCGGGTAGCAGCGCGATGACGAGGCCGACCGCGCAGCTCAGCCCGTAAAGGCATGCGTTGGCGGCGTTGACGTTCACGATGTCGCCGGGGCCGCCGATGACGGTCGCGAAGATCGTGTACGCGGTGAGCCCCGCGAAGGCGAAGAACAGCAGCCAGCCGTAAACCCTGGTGGTGGCCGATTTCCGGGCCGCGAGCAGGCCGAGCACACCGGCGGCGATGTGGACGATGTTGAGCAGCCCGCTCACGCCGAAGCCGAGTACGGTGCGGCTGTGGTCGACGCCCGCCGCGTCACCGTGCGTGACGAATCCGGCGATGCCCAGCGCGAGGAACACCGCGCCGATGACCAGTACGACCAGTCTCGGCCAGGAAACGTGGGGCACGGTGGCCGGTGTCGATGCCGAACTGGTCATGACGGCCGCCGCGACGAGCTGATCTGTGGCAGGTACCGCATCGGTTGTCCTTTCCGTCAGGCGGGCGCGCCTCGGTCCACGTGGGACTGCCGGGGCGCGGACGAGCCGGAGTTGACGGACGCCTGCCCGCTCGGTGCGACCGAGCGCGCTTTTCCCGGCTACCCGCGAGGGTGCGGCGCAAACTGTTTGGTGAAATCGATGTGCACGAGCTGCCTGGCAGGCTGGTACAGGCCGGTTTCACAGCGCCACGCCGACAGCGTGTCGGTGACAACGCCGAGTACCCGCCAGCCGAACGTGTCGTGCTGGGGGAGGCCACCGTGTGTGGTCGTCGTGGAGATCGCCACCCGCAGCGTCCCGAAGGTCACCGAATAGCGGCAGTTCAGCATCGCTCCGGGGGTGGAACGGCGGATGAGGCACGTACACGCCTCGTCGACCGCGATGGTCACGTCGGCGGTCTCGTCGGGACCGAACCCTTCGTGGGCGGCGAGGTGCCGCGCGAGCGCCCGCAGGGTGGCGAGGTTGCGGAACTCGGCGGGCACGGTCAGCTCGAAAGGGCCGGCGCCGGCCGGCCCCCTCCACTCCTCAAGCTCCCGACAACGCATGGTCCGAGTGGAATACCCGGCCAGCCGGTGCGAAACGCGGGCGGGCCCTCAGCGCAGCGGGTGCAGCGGCGCCAGTTCGACCGGAGCGGCTCCGGTGACGATGGTGTCGGCCAGCAGCCTGCCCGTCACCGGTCCGTGGGTCATGCCCCACATGCCGTGCCCTCCCGCGACGTAGACGTGAGGGGACAACGTGGGCCCGATGAGCGGGAGACCGTCGGTGGTGCACGGCCGGGCGCCGACCCACTCGTCGGAACGCGTGTCCCAGTCGACATCCCGGACGAAGAGCCTCGCCGCGTTCATGACACTGGTGATGCGCCGGGGGTCGAGCGGGGCGTCGGCCGGCCGGAACTCCATCATTCCGGAGATCCTGAGCCGGTCACCGAGCGGCGTGCACACCACCTTCTCGGCGGGGAAGTAGACCGGGCCGGAGGGCATGACGCGGGGGACCACGCTGAAGCTGTAGCCCCGGCCCGCTCGCACGTGCCTGCGCACGCCGAATCCATGCGCGAGCCGGTCCAGCAGTGCGCCGTTCGCGAGGACGACGGCGTCGGGTTCGTGGTCTGTGCCATTGGCGGTGTGCACGCGTGCGCCGCGCTCGGTGGCCTCGATCGAGGTCACCTCGGCGCCTTCCTCGATGTGGACGCCCTTGTCGCGCACGGCGGCGGTGAGTGACCGCACATAGCGCACCGGATCGACGCAGCGCTGCCCGTGAAGCCGCAGCGCGCTGCCGATCCGTGAGGACAGGGTCGGCTCCAGTTCCCGTGCCCGTACGCCGGTCAGCAGTTCGAACTCCACCTGCTGGCCCGCCGCTCTCACCCGCTCCAGTTCGGTGACGATCACCTGGCGTTGCTCGTGATTACGGGTCGCGATGAGACACGGCTCCAGCGCGCCGGTCACGTCCGGGGGCGAGGGCAGTTCGTCGTGCGCGGCGAGCGCCTTGTTGTTCAGCGGGGCCAGTGCGGCCATCCCGGTGTTCCAGCGTCGCGGGGTGCTGTTGCGGGCGAGGGACAGCAGAAACGGCGCGAGCCGGGGATCGGCGGGAACGTAGAGCGGAGCCGAAGGCGAGAGGAAACCGGAAACGCCCGCCCTCAGCGTCGCCGGTTCCGGCAGCGGAACCGCGAGCGCGGGGGATAGCCAGCCCGCGTTGCCCCACGAGGCGCCCTCGCCGGTTCTGCCCCGCTCCAGCACGGTCACCTCGACGCCGTACCGGCGAAGGAACCACGCGGTGCACAGGCCGACGAAGCCCCCGCCGACGACGACAACGTGCCCTGGCTCACGCCTGCTGATCATGCTGATCCAGCCTAGCCTCGCCGACCCTGGTGAGAAACACTCACCAGGGTCGTATGCTCGCGGAATGTCTGTGGCGGCTCAGGACGGCAAGGATGGCACGGACGGCGGAGATGCCGGGACTTTCGAGGCCGCGCGTCCGCGGCTGTTCGCCATCGCCTACCGCATGCTGGGTTCGGCGGCCGAGGCCGAGGACGCCGTGCAGGACACGTTCCTGCGCTGGAGCGCGGCGGACCGCTCCGGCATCGAGGTTCCGGTGGCCTGGCTGACGAAGGTGCTCGGCAACCTGTGCCTCACGCGGCTGGGTTCCGCCCGCGCGCGCAGGGAAAGCTACATCGGGCCGTGGCTGCCCGAGCCGGTGGCGACCGAGGGCTCGGAACTGGGCCCGCTTGACACGGCGGAGCAGCGCGACTCGGTGTCGATGGCTTTCCTCCTGCTGCTGGAGCGGCTCAATCCGGCCGAGCGGGCAGTGTTCGTGCTGCGAGAGGCATTCGAGTACGCGCACGGGGAAATCGCGGACATCCTCGACCTGACCGAGGCCAACAGCCAGCAGCTCTACCATCGCGCGCGGCGTCGCATCGCGGACGAACGCGCCAGGTTCCCTTCGGCTCCCGAGCGGGGAAAGCGGATGGCACAACGCTTTCTGGACGCGGCGAGAGGCGGGGACCTGGAGGGGCTCAGGGAACTGCTCGCCGCCGATGTCGTGTCGTGGGCCGACGGCGGCGGCAAGACCAGCGCGGCGAGGAAGCCCGTGCGTGGACTGGACAAGGTCGTGCGTTACCTGGGCTGGATGACCACCGAGGTTCCGGGGCTTGCCGTGTCGGTGCTGGAACTCAACGGGCAGCCCGGCCTGCTGGCGACCGTGGCGGAGCAGCCGCTGCTCGCCGTCGTGCTCGACGTCGCCGACGGCAGGATCACCACCATCCGCATCGTCAACAACCCCGACAAACTCGTGTTCCTGAACAGGCAGATGCGCCGGAACGGGTGAACGGGCCCCATTCCGGCGATAGGGTGCCCGCAGAGCATCCACCGACCGGAGGTACGCGGGCGCATGGACAGCCGGGTCGGAAACACCGTTGACGCCGTCGTTGTCGGAGCGGGTATCAATGGCCTCGTCGCCGCCGCCGAACTCGGTAAGGCGGGCTGGTCGGTCGCGCTCGTCGAGGCCGGTGACCGGCTCGGTGGCTTTCTCGACTCGGGGCAGCGGACCCTTCCCGGCTACGTGCACGACACGTATTCCTCGTGGCATCCGCTGTTCGTGTCGGGACCGGCCTACGGGGTGCTCGGCGACGATCTGCACCGGCACGGTCTCAGGTATCGCAACACCGAAGGGGTGCTCACCGCGAGCGTCGCCCGTGACGGAAGGACCGTGCTCGCCCACCGTGATCCGGAGGCGACGGCGGAGGGGTTCGCCGAACCCGCCGACAGGGCGAGGTATCTGCGCATGCTCGCCGAGGTCGACCCCTCCGTGCTGTCGGTGGTGCTCTCCGGAGAGCCGAGGGGAAGGGGCGCGCTGACCGGTGCCGCGTCGCTGGCGCTGCGCGGGCGGCTGCCCGGCCTGCGCGCGCTGACAAGGGACGTGGTGACCAGCGGACGTGGCTACGTGCGCAGGGAATTCGATGGCTGGGAAGCCGATCAGCTCTGGATACCGTGGTTGCTGCACGCGGGGCTCGCGCCCGATCAGGCGGCGGGTGGGTTCATGCTTCCCGTTCTCGCCGCGACGTTGCACGGTGCGGGCCTTCCCGTCGTGGAGGGCGGCGCGCGGCGGTTCGTCGCCGCCTTCGAATCGCTGCTGTCGACATTGCCGGTGGAGGTCCTGCTCGGCGGCCCCGTCGAGAGGGTCGTCGTGGAGGGCGGCAAGGCGGCGGGTGTCGTCGCGGGAGGAACGACGGTGAGAGCAAGGCGTGCCGTACTCGCCTCCGTGGCGCCCGACGTGCTCTACGACGAACTGCTGGGCGGAGCGCGCAAGCCCTATACCCGGTTCCGGCAGGGGCGGGCCGCGATGCAGATCCACGTCGCGCTCGCCGCGCCACCGCCGTGGCGGAACCCGAGCCTCGCCGAGGTGCCGCTGATCCACCTCAGCGATGGCGCGGGCAGCACCGGCATCGCCTGCGCCGAGGCCGAGGCGGGCCTGCTGCCCCGTAATCCGACTGTCGTCGTCGGCCAGCAGCACCTGCTCGATCCGGCACGGGTACCCGATGGCGCCGCGAGCCTGTGGCTCCAGTTGCAGGAGGTGCCGTTCGCGCCGAAAGGGGACGCGGCAAGGGAATTGGACACCTCGGGAGGCTGGTCCGGTTCGCTGGGCCGCTCGTTCGCGAACAGGGTGCTCGCGCGCGTCACGGAGCAGGCACCGGGATTGTCGGGGCTGGTACGGCACGTCGATGTGCTCACCCCGGCCGACCTGGCCTCGGTCAACCCCAACGCGGTCGCCGGCGACCCCTACGGCGGCTCCGCCGAACTCGACCAGAGCCTGTGGTGGCGGCCACCGCACAGGACACCGGTGCCGAAACTGTGGCACATTGGCGCCTCGACACATCCCGGTGCCGGACTCGGCGGTGGTTCCGGGCACCTCGTCGCCACCGCACTGACCCGCCGCCGTTGACGACCGTGCCGCTGTGACGAGAGGGAAGCCATGCCGCTGCTCACGGATCTACTCGAAGCGATAGGCGACAAGCGGATCGAGGTTGTCGATCTGACGGCGCCGCTCACCGAGAACACCCCGATCCTGCGCCTTCCGGAGCCGTTCGCCAACACCATCGGCTTCTCGCTTGAGCAGATCAGCCGCTACGACGAAGCGGGCCCGGGCTGGTACTGGAACAACATCCACACCGGGGAACACACCGGTACCCATCTCGACGCGCCGGTGCATTGGCTCAGTGGCAAGGACGGGCTCGACGTCTCGCAAATTCCGCTGAGTACGCTCATCGCTCCCGCGGTCGTACTCGACGTGTCGGAGCGCGTGGCCGACGATCCAGACTTCCTGCTGGAGATCGCCGATGTACGGGAATGGGAAGCCGGGCACGGCCCGCTTCCCGGCGGCGGCTGGCTGCTGCTGCGGACGGGCTGGGACGCGCGCTCCACCGACGAGGAACGGTTCCTCAACACCGACGAGACCGGCTCGCACACGCCGGGAGTGTCGGCCGAGTGCGCGAGGTGGCTCGCCGAGGACACCCCGATCGCGGGGCTCGGGGTCGAGACGGTCGGTACCGACGCCGGTGGCGCGCCCGCGCTGGAGCCCGCTTTCCCTTGCCACCACTACCTTCTCGGCGCGGGCAAGTCCGGGCTGACCCAGTTGCGCAACCTCGCGTCACTACCGGCGACCGGTGCCGTGCTGGTGATCTCGCCGCTGCCCATCGTCGGCGGGTCGGGCAGCCCCGCACGCGTGTACGCGCTGGTGGAAAGGTGAACGTAGCGCAACTTACCGGCACGATGCTCGCCCGGCTCGGCGCCGAGGCGGCGTTCGGCGTCGTCGGCAGCGGAAATTTCGAGGTCACCAACGCGTTGCGCGCCAATGGGGTCGCGTTCACGGCGGCGAGGCACGAAGGCGGAGCTGCGACCATGGCCGACGCCTGGGCGCGGGTCAGCGGCAAGCTCGCGCTTGTGAGCGTGCACCAGGGATGCGGTCTCACCAACGCGCTCACCGGCATCGCGGAGGCGGCCAAGAGCAGGACACCGCTACTGGTGCTCGCCGCCGACACGGCGTCCTCGGCCGTCCGTTCCAACTTCCGCGTCGATCAGGGCGCGGCGGTGACCGCGGTCGGCGCCATCGCCGAACGCGTGCACTCCGCGGAAAGCGCACCGGCCGACATCCTGCGCGCCTACACGAAAGCCGTGCACGAGCGCAGGACCGTCGTGCTGAACCTTCCCCTCGACGTCCAGGCACAGCCGGTTTCCCGCGAAGCCGGGGAGATCACGCTCCCCGTGCCGCCGTTGCCGGTCCGCCCGCACCCCTCCGCGGTGACCGAACTCGCCGCGCTGCTCGCGAAATCGGAGCGGCCGGTGTTCGTCGCGGGAAGGGGAGCGCTCGGCGCGCGGGGAGAACTCGCCGAACTGGCGGCGAAATGCGGTGCGCTGCTCGCCACTTCGGCTGTCGCGAATGGACTGTTCACTCGGGATCCGTGGTCGCTTGGCATCTCGGGAGGGTTCGCCTCCCCACTCGCCGTCGAGCTGATTTCCGGTGCCGATCTCGTCGTCGGCTGGGGATGTTCGCTCAACATGTGGACCCTGCGTCAGGGCTCGCTGATCGGTGACGGTGCGAAGGTGGCGCAGATCGACGCCGACGCCTCGGCGCTCGGCGCGCACACGGCCGTCGATCTCGGCGTCGCGGGAGACGTCGCGCTGACCGCGCGGGACGTCGCGGCCGAAACACGGCAACGCACCGGGTATCGCGAACCCCGGATCGCGCGGCGGATCGCGGAGCGCGGCCGGTGGAACACGGAGTCCTATGTGGATCTCTCGGACGAGGGTAGGATCGATCCGAGGACACTGAGCATCGCGCTCGACGATGTGCTTCCCTCCGAGCGGATCGTCGCCGTCGACTCCGGTAACTTCATGGGCTACCCCAGCGCCTACCTCTCCGTTCCCGACGAGGCGGGATTCTGCTTCACCCAGGCGTTCCAGTCGATCGGGCTCGGACTCGCCTCGGCCATCGGGGCCGCGCTGGCCAGGCCGGACCGGCTGCCGGTCGCGGCGCTCGGCGACGGAGGGGCACTCATGGCCGCCGCCGAACTGGAGACCGTGGCCCGCCTGGGGCTGCCGATGGTGCTCGTCGTCTACAACGACGCGGCCTACGGCGCCGAGGTACATCACTTCGACGGTGGTGCCGCCGGTGCCGATCTCGGCGCGGTCCGGTTTCCCGACACGGATTTCGCCGCCGTGGCAAGGGGATACGGGCTTTCCGGGATCACGGTGCGATCTGCGGCCGACCTCGGCGGGCTACGCGACTGGCTGGCGGGCCCGCGCGAGCACGCGGTGCTCGTCGACGCCAAAATCGCCTCGGACGGCGGTTCCTGGTGGCTGGCCGAGGCGTTCAAGGGGCACTAGGCGAGCCGCGTCCTCAGCAGAAGATCCAGAACCAGCAGTCGTCGGCGGGTGGTTCCGTCGTGGTTGTCGGCGGGGGAGGCGTGATCGGCGGCTCGGGATCCTCGTCGGGCGGATCCTCCGGGGACGAGGTGTCCTCCGGGACGTCCGTTGTCGGATCCGTCGTCGGGGGAGGTGGCTGTGTTGTCGGCGGTGGTACCTCGGTGGTCGTGGTGACCGGCGGCTCGCTCGTGCTCACCGCTACGGCCGTCGAGGTCACCGGAAGATCGACCGGCACGGCCGACGATGACGGCGGCGCGATCACCGTCGATGTCCGCTCCGGAGGGAAAATGACCGTGCGGTCGTCGGGCTCGGCGTTGATCCGGTCGGGCTCCGGCTCGGAGCCGCTCGAACCGACGAGGAAAGCCGCGACGAGACAGCCGACGACGACGGCGCCCATCACCGAGAGAATCCTGACGCGTGAGCTGGGCCCTGGCGGGACCCTGTCGTTCCAGGAATCATCGTCGGCGAGCCGGGTCACCGACACGTCGTCGTCCACCGGAGGAAGCCTTTCGGGCGGGTGAGGCAACGGGGCCCCCATATCGTAGAACCGCACCCAATGGAGGGATTGGCGACCCTGTTTGTCACCGTCAGTGACCGTTGTGCGGGCGGAGGAACGCCTCCAGCGCCGACGTGAACCCGGCCGTTCGCCTCGCCAAGCTGCCGGCTGAGGGATTGCCGATCCGGCAGCCGAAACGAGGCCCTGCCTCACGCTGGGCGAGCCGATGTCGCCGGATGTGTTGCGATGACGGCACTTGCCCTGAATCCGATGATGCGGTGGCAGCACCAGGTCAGCGCCGCGAGTGCGGCGGGAAAGCCGCGGATACCGGACAGCGGCGAGCTTTCCGGGGCGTCGGAGGAGATCGCGCGACCGGCTCGGGCGGCGCCGCGCCGCCGTTCACGGAGAGTTTGCGATTAGGTGACGGGGGTAGCCCTGTGCCGCAGAATGTGTTGGCACGAAGGGCATCCGGCCATGAACACATCAGGAGCGCGGCCGTCGGCGCCGCCACCCGCCGCGCTGGCCGCCGTCGCGGAAGAGGCGTTGCGCGCGTTGTTCCGCAGGGTCGCGGGTGCCGCCGACATCGAAAGCGTTGAGGACACGGACGAACTTCACGCGGTGCTGGGGTCCCTGACCCTCGTCGTCGAGCATCTCGCCAGGTGCCTTCCCGAACTGAGCGACTGGATGGAACAGCAACTGTGGTCGGGACAGCTCGGCAGCGCCGACTGCTTCGAGGACGTGACGAAGTCGACGTTCGAGGTTTCCGCGGCACTGGCCAGAGCGAACCGGCTCAGTACTCAGCTCAGCAGGGAACTGCGGCTCGCGCAGTCGGCGACGGGCGACCCCGCCTCGCAGTGAGCCCTGCGCCTGGGATGTGTGTTGCGAGTGTCGCGAGGCGGTGAGTGTCGCTGGCTTCGCGGCGACGGCCTCAGCCCGCGGTGAGGTCGCCGCGTTCCTGACTGGGTAGCAGCGCGTTGGTTTCCTGTTGCTGTTCGATGGCTTCGATGAGTTCCTGCACGTTCATGTGCGCGACGAAGGGGATACCGGCGCGGTGCGCTTCCTCGGTGAGTTCGCCCATCGTCATGTCTTGTAGTTCCAGTCTCATGCGTGCTGATCTCCTCGCGGCCGGGCTTCGCTGGGTTCGGGTCGGATCGGGTCGGGTCGGCCGGGTTCGGGTCGGCCGGGTTCGGCCCGGTTGCCGGTTGCCCTTGAGCCCCGCGTACCCAGAACCGCGAGTTCTGCACTCACGTCGCCGAGATCCGCATTCAGGACGCCGAGATCCGCACCCAGGACGGCGAGTTCCGCGTTCAGGACGGCGAGATGCGCATTCGGCCTCCGGCCCCGAGTGCAGAACTCGCGCACCCGAGTGCGGATCTCGCCCGCACGAACGCAGATCTCGCGCACCCGAGCGCAGAACTCGCGTGCACGAGTGCAGAACTCGGCGACCGGAGTGCGGAACTCGCGTGCGCGAGCGCGGATCTCGCGCGCACATGACGACGCGCGGTGCCCCCGCGTGCTCGCGGGGACACCGTGCGTCATCCGGGGGACCGGGCCGGGGTCTCGGGGAGTCAGTTCTCGCTGATCGTGATCTTGCGTGGCTTGGCGGTCGCGCTCTTCGGCACCGTGACGGTCAGCACCCCGTCCGCGAGCGCGGCCTCGATGTTGTCGGAATCGACATTGCGCGGCAGCGCTACGCGGTAGGAGAACCGGCCGGTCCGGCGTGCTCGCCGAAGCGACGTCCCCTCGCGCTCCTTCTCCTTCACCTCTCCGGTGACGGTGAGGCGGTTGCCGGTCAGGTCGACGTCGATGTCGTCCTTCTTCACGCCGGGCAGTTCCACCTCGACCGAATAGCCGTCCTCGGTCTCGGTGACGTCGGCGGGTGGTGACCAGGCGCCGTCGCGCTCGGATCCGCCGAACACGCGGTAAAGGTTGTCGAACTCCCGGAACGGATCCCAGATGCCCATCGGACGAGAGGTCCGGACAGCAGGCAGCGACATGGCGGTGACCTCCTGAATCTCGTGGCCCCCTGTGGGCCCTTCATCGCGTTCAACGGGATTGAGTCGAGCTTTGTTCCCTAAGTTGAGTGTTAATGACTCAACTTGGCGGACAGTCAGGCGGCCGACCTGGCGGCCCCGGCGACCGGTGAGTCCCAGTCGAGCCGGTAGTCGTGCACCCAGTCCTTGGTCGCCCTGTTGGCGGCCCTCGCGACGAGCGGCATGATGATCTTGTCCCGGATGAGCCTGCTGAACGCGTTCGGGATCTTGTGGTCGCTCGTGCGCTTCGCCTGCGCGATGAGCTTCTCCACTCTGGTACGGCGGGCCTGCTCGAACGCGGCGAACGCGGCGGGAACGCTCGGCGCGTCCCTCAGGCACTTGGCCAGTACGATGCCGTCCTCGATGGCGAGCGAGGCGCCCTGTCCGGAGGTCGGCGAGATGGCGTGTGCCGCGTCGCCGATCAGGATGATCGAGCCGCGGTGCCAGGTGGGGACCTTCGGCATGTCGCAGGTGTTCCACGGCGGCGCGATGTCCTCGGTGTGCGCGATGATGTCGAGCGCGGGAATGTCGTCGTCGGCGAAGAGCCGGTTGAGCTCCTCGCGCCAGCGCGGGGCCAGCTCCGCGAGTTCGGCGTCGGTGGCCTGCTCGGTCCTGGGCACGTTGGCGAACCACCACACCTCGCCGGGCCCGCGCTTGACGTAGGCGAAGAAGGCCCGCTTGCCGAAGACCATCCGGAAGACTCCCTGCTCGCCGTCGACGTCGATGCCGTGGGCGTAACCGCCGGTGTTAAGCAGCCCGGTGTAGCGGGGAGTGGGGCAGTCCTCGTTGATGAGGGCCCGCGTCGGCGAGTTCAGCCCGTCCGCGCCGATCAGCAGGTCGCCCTCGGCGACGGTGCCGTCGGTGAACTCGGCGACCACCGTGCCGTCGGCTCGCGTGGTGGCCTTCGCCAGCCGCTTGCCCCACTGGATGTCGATGCCGCGTTTCGTCGCCTCGTCGCGCAGCCCGACGTAGAGGTCCGAACGCAGGATGGTCTGGCTGACCAGGCCGTCCTCGGTCGCCCTGCCGATCGGAAGCCTGGCGAGCGGTTTGCCCTTGGCGTCGCACAGTTCCAGGTGCGGGGTGTCGAAGCCGCCGAGGCTGTTGGGGTCGATGTCGAGGACCTGCAGCGCGGCGAGCCCGTTGACCGCCACGTTCAGGTAGGCGCCGACTCCGTCGGCTGTCCGGTCGTAGGCCTCGTACACGGTCGCGTCGATGCCCGCCTTCTGGAGGGCCATGGCGGTCACGGGGCCGGTGATTCCCGCTCCGATGATCAGTGCTCGTGTCATAAACTGACCATAACATGGTTAGCCATATTATGGTCAAGGGATGGACGTGAACTATCGTGAAGTAGTGAGTGAACGAGCCCGGCCCAGGTCACCGCTGGCGATGGTGGTGCTGGTGCTGCTGTCGGAAGATCCGATGCACCCCTACCGGATGCAGCAGTTGATCAAATCCCGTCGCAAGGACGACGTCGTCAACGTCGCGCGCAGCAACAGCATTTATCAGACGATCGACCGGCTGCTGCGCGACGGCCTCATCGAGGTGCAGGAAAAGCGCATGGCCGATCTCGGGCCCGGCCGCATCGTCTACGGGCTGACCGAAGAGGGAAAACGCACGGTCGAACGGTGGATCAACACCATGCTGGCGAGCCCGGCGAGGGAGTTCCCCGAGTTCAGGGCGGTACTGGCGATGGTCGCCGGAACCGACCCGGGTGTGGTGCGTGAGCAACTCGAACGGCGAGCGGCCGCGCTGGCCGCGACATTGGCGCAACTGGAGGAGGAGATGCGCCAGGCAGGGCAGTTCGGCCTGCCGAGAGTGCTCGTACTTGAGAACGAGTACGCGATCGTGGTCACCAGGGCGGAACTTCGGTGGGTCGAGCAGGTTGTCGCCGACCTCGGTTCCGGCGAGCTGGCGTGGTCGGTCGACCAGCTCGACGAGCTGCGCAGGAAGCACGAACCGAACCTGGACGCCTGACCCGCGCGAGTCCCCCGTTCAGGACGGCGAGATCGGCGCTCAGGACGGCGAGATCCGCGTTCGTGCGCGCGAGTTCCGCGTTCGGGCACCGGATGAGCGGCTGGTTGCCGGTATCCACCGGCAACCACGCCGCCGCCACCGAAAGCCGGCCCTCACTGATACAGGGTCGCCTTGATCTTCGGATCGTCGATGTTGTCCTTGTCGTACCAGTAAAAGTTGGTGTCGATCGTCTTGGGAAGCTGCTCGCCGTCGCTGGCCTTGATGGCCGCGTCGACGAGTTGCCTTCCCATGTCGATGGGATCCTGGGTCACGGCACCGGCCATGGAGCCGTTCTTGATGGCGTCGATCTGCGCCTTGCCCGAGTCGAAGCCGACCGTGGTGATGCCCTGCTTCCCGCTTTCCTGCACGCCCTTGATGACGCCGATCGCCGAGCCCTCGTTGGAGGCGTAGATGCCGGCGAGATCGGGGTTCGCCGAGATGATCGACTTGGTGATGTTGGCCGATTCGAGCTGGTCACCGCCGCCGTACTGAGGGTCGAGCACGGTGATGCCCGGCGCGTTCTGCCGCATCCATTCGCGGAAGCCGTCCCTGCGGTCGGTTCCCGATTTGCTGGTCTGGTCGTGAACGACCATCGCGACCTTGCCCTTGCCGCCCAGCTTTTCCGCCATGTGCTTGGCCGCCTCGGCCGCGGCGGCCTTGTTGTCGGTGGCGACCGTCGTCACCGGAATGTCACTGTCCACTCCGGAGTCGAAGGCGATGACGGGTATGTTCTGTCCCTTCGCCTGTTGCAGCAGGGGAGCGGCGGCCCGCGAGTCGAGCGCGGCGAATCCGATGGCCTGCGGCTGTTTCGCCATCTCGTTGGTGAGCATGTTGAGCTGGTCCTCGACGTCCTGTTCCGTCGGGGGCCCGACGAAGGTCACCCGTGCTCCGCGCGCGGCGGCTTCCTCTTCGGCCCCTTTCTTCACGGCCTGCCAGAACTGGTGCTGAAAGCCTTTCGAGACGATCGCGATGAACGGGCCGTCGCCCCCGCCACCGGCGCCGTTACCGGAACCACACGCGGCGAGCGTCAGCGCCATGGCCGCACCCGCCACCACCGCAAGGGCCTTTCGCATTCTCATCACCAGATCTCCTTTGTTCTGGTTGGGCTTCGCGGCGTGCACGCCGGTGCGTTCACGCTTCTTTCTTCCTGATCCGATCGGTGTAGACGGCGACGAGAATGACGCATCCGAGGATGACGTTCTGCCATTCCTGCGGGATCGACATGATCTGCAATCCGTTGTTGAGCACCGAGATGATCAGCGCGCCGATCAGTGTCCCGACGATCGACCCCTTGCCGCCGGACAGCGACGTACCGCCGATGACGACGGCGGCGATGGCCTGCAGTTCGTAGCCCATGCCGGTCGCGGGTTGCGCCGAGCCGAGCCTCGCCGAGATCATCACCCCGGCCAGCCCGATGAACAGCCCGGCGAAGGCGTAGATCGCGATCTTCCACTTGCGCACGTTGATGCCGGACAGCGCGGTCGCTTCCTCGTTGCTGCCGATCGAATAGGTGTAGCGACCGAGTACGCTTTTGGTCAGCAGCCCGCCGGCGATGAGCGCGACGACGAGCAGCACCAGCACCGCGTTGGGGAAGTTCACACCGGAGATGAGGTTGCCGGTGGAGATCTCGACGTAGCCCTCGACGTCGTTGAAGTAGATCGGGGTGCTGTCGGACAGCACGAGCGCGAGCCCTTCGGCGACCAGCATCATGGCGAGCGTCGCGATGAACGGCGGAATCTTGAGCAGCGCCACGTTGATGCCGTTGATGAGCCCGATAAGCCCGCCGAACAGGATGGCGGCGGGAACGCCGACGGCGAGCGGGAGGCCGAGTTTGACGAGGAAAACGCCCGACATGACGGCACACAACGCCATGCCGGTGCCGATGGAAAGGTCGATGCCGCCCGCGATGATGACGAACGTGGTGCCGATCGCGAGTGTTCCGATGACGACGGCCGAGAACAGAATCGCGGTGAAGTTGCCGTAGGTGAAGAAGAACGGGCTCGCGAACGAGAAGAACGCGTAGATGACGATCAGGCTCGCGAAGGCGAGTAACTGCTGGAGCCTGCTTTTCACTACTCCGGCGAAGCCGCTTTCACCGGCCGTCTTCACCGCTGTCATGGCTGGCCCGCTTTCCTCGAATGTCCGGTGTGGACGTCACTGATGCCGAGTTCGGCAGCGTCCTCCGCGTTCCGGTCGGGACGCAGAGTCGCGTAGTGCATGATGTTTTCCTGCGTGGCCTCGTTGTTGCTGAGTATCCGGGTGACCCTGCCCTCGCTCATCACCACGACCCGGTGTGCCATGCGGAGGATCTCGGGAAGTTCCGAGGAAATCATGATGATGGACTTTCCCCGTCCCGCCAGTTCGTTCAGCAGCTGGTAGATCTCCTCCTTCGCGCCGACGTCGATACCGCGCGTCGGTTCGTCGAAGATGAGGATGTCGCAGTCCTTGGCGAGCCACTTCGCGATGACCACCTTCTGCTGGTTGCCACCCGAGAGGTGTTTCGTGATCTGGTCGAGCGAGGGCGTCTTGATTCGCAGCGTTCCGAGGTATTCCTGCGCTTTCGCCCTTGCCGCGCCGTCGTTGACGAACCCGGCCGTCGCGAACCGCTCGCGCAGGCACGCGAGGGTGATGTTGGCTTTGACGTCCTGTTCGAGCAGCAGGCCGAAGCGTTTCCTGTCCTCGGAGAGGTAGCCGATTCCGTGCCGTGCCGCCACGGCGGGATTGGGAATGCGCACGGGTTCACCGTGCAGCACGATACTTCCCGAGGTGAGCGGGTCCGCGCCGACGAGGGCACGCCCCACCTCGGTGCGGCCCGCTCCCATGAGCCCCGCGAATCCGAGAATCTCGCCGTGCCGCAGATCGAAGCCGACGTCGGTCAGCAAGGTGGTGCGGAGCCCTCGCGCTTCGAGGACGACATCCCGGTCGGCGCGCACGTTCGCGGGCTGGGCGCTGGTGTCGATGGCCCTGCCCACCATCAGTGAGATGATCCGGTCCGTCGAGGCCGAGGAAACCCGCAGCGTGTCCATGTACTCGCCGTCGCGGATTACGGTGACCCTGTCGGCGATGCGGCGGATTTCCTCCATCCGGTGGGAAATGTAGATCGCGCCGGTACCGTCGCCGACGAATCTGCGGATGAGTCCGTGCAGCGTCTCCACCTCGGCGTCGTTGAGGGCGGCCGTCGGCTCGTCCATGATCAGTACGACGGGGTCGTGGGCGAGTGCCTTGGCGATCTCGGTCATCTGCTGGTTGGCGACCGTCAGCGAGCCGACGGCGGCCTTCGGATCGAGCGGGAGGCGCAATCGTTCGAGCAGTTGCCCGGCCTCGGTGTTGAGCCGCCGCTCGTCGAGCAGCAGCCGCCATCTGCGTGGCTCCCTGCCGATGAAGATGTTCTGCGCCACCGTGAGATGCGGGACGAGGTTGAATTCCTGATGGATGATGCTGATGCCGAGTTCGAGTGCCTGCCTGGGGTTGCTGACCGACAGTGGTTCGCCGCGCAGCCGGAACTCGCCCGAGTCGGCGGAATGGATGCCCGACAACAGTTTCATCAACGTCGACTTGCCCGCTCCGTTCTCGCCTACCAGCGCGAGCACTTCTCCCGAGCGCAGATCGAGCCGCATGTCGTGCAGTGCGCGCACACCGGGGAAGCTCTTGCCGACACCGGTGACCTCCAGCAGCGGTCGGCTCATGGTGGCTCCTCTCCGCGGTGGCCGCTCAGCCCGTACACCGTCCGTGCGGTGCCGTGGAGCACGCGCTCGCGTTCGGCCGCGGACAGCGGGGCGAGCAACTCGGTGGTTATCTGCCACGCCCGCTGGTATCCGCCGAAGGGAAGCGTCATCGGCCAGTCGCCCCCGTACATGAGCCGTTCCGGGCCGAACACCTCCAGCGCGAGCCGGGCCGGGGGCAGTACGGCGGATGTGGTGAACGGCTTGCCGGGCAGCTGCAGGCCGGACAGCTTGGCGACAGTGTTGGGCAGCGCGGCTACCGCGCGCAGCGCCTCGGCCCAGTGATCGTGCGCGGGCCTCCGCCTCGGCGGCTTACCGAGGTGGTCGACCACGATGGTCAGGTCGGGCAGTGCCGAGGCGAGTTCGGCGACGGCGGCGAGGTGCCGGGGCCACGCGTCGGGAACGTCGAACGGGATTCCGCGCTCCGCGAGCAGCGTCAGCGAGCGGCGAACTCCGGGCAGAGCAAGGAAATCCGGGCGGGGATCATCGTGCACGAGGTGCCGGACGCCGACGAAGGCCGGGTCGGCTTGCCACCGGTCGAGCTGCCGCCGCGCGGTGGCGGGCTCGTCGAGACGAACCCAGCCGACGACACCGACGATCCAGTCGTACCGGCGTGCGGTCGCCAGCAGGAAGTCGGTGTCGGTTTCGGAGTCCTCCGCCTGTACCAGTATCGCGGAGCCGACTCCCGCCGCACGCAGTTCGGCGTGGGCTTGTTCCGCCGTGAACGTGTCGTGCAGCAGGGTTTCCCTTGGCAGCCAGGCATAATCGCTGACGCTCAGGTCCCACAGGTGGAGGTGGGTGTCGATGGTCAGCACGAGGTCAGCCCCTTGTCCCGCAACGCCGTCCACAGCTGTTCGGGCACGGGCGTCGCCATGCGCCGCACGTTCTGCCTGAGCTGGGTCGCGGACGCGGCACCCGTGACCACCGTGCGCACCGAGGGTTCCCTTGCGGCGAACCGCAGTGCCGCGGTGGGCAGGTCGACGCCGAATTCCGCGCACACGGCGGCGATCGAGCGCACCTTCGCCAGTACGCCGGGCGACACGGCCGAGTACTCGTATTTGCCGTCCTCGGCGGGAAAGGGCGTGGCGAGCAGGCCAGAGTTGAACACTCCGGCACAGGCGACGCCGATGCCGTGCTCGCGGCAGTAGGGGAGCAGCTGCTCGGCGGCCGGTTGTTCGGCGAGGGTGAACCGGCCCGCCACCATGAGCAGGTCGAGGATTCCCGTACGCGCGGCGGTAAGCAGCGCTTCGGTCGACTTCGATCCGATACCGGCCGCCGCGACGACGCCCTGTTCCCTGAGCGCGGCGACGGCGTCGAGGCCGGAGGCGAGCGCGACGTCGAGCTCGTATTCGTCGGGATCGTGAAGGTAGAGGATGTCGACCTCGGCGATGCCCATTCTGGACAGTGATTCGTCGAGTCCTCGGCGGATGCCCTCCGCCGAGAAGTCCCACACCCTCCTGCGATCGGCGGGAACCACGTAGTGGTTGGCGGTGTCGAGTGTCCGCGCGCCGCCCGGATCGGGAACCAGCCTGCGGCCCACCTTGGTGGATACCACGTACTCGTCGCGCGGCTTCGTCGCGAGGAAGGCGCCGAGCCGCCGCTCCGCCAGGCCGAGCCCGTAGTGCGGGGCGGTGTCGAAGTACCGGATTCCGCTGTCCCAGGCCGCTTCCAGCGCCGAGGCGGCCTGCTCGTCGGTGACCGGCTCGTAGAGGTTGCCCAGCGCGGCCGTGCCGAAGCCGAGAACGCCCAGCTCAAGGCCTGTCATTCGAGTACTCCACAATGGACGATCGCCGCATCTCGGTTCCCGCGCCGGGGGCATTCGGGGCGTGATACCGGCCTTCGCGGACGTCGACCGGCGTGACGAAGTGCTCGTGAAGATGATCGACGAATTCGATGGTCCTGTTCTCCGTGGTGCCCGATACCGCGACGAAATCGAACATCGCCAGGTGCTGCACGGCCTCGCACAGGCCGACGCCGCCTGCGTGCGGGCACACGGGAACGCCGAATTTCGCGGCGAGCAACAGGATCGCGATGTTCTCGTTGACACCGGCGACCCTCGTCGCGTCGAGTTGCAGGATCTCAAGCGCTTCCGCCTGCAGGAACTGCTTGAAGACGACCCTGTTGGCGATGTGCTCGCCGGTGGCGACGGGAACGGGAGCGATGGCCCTGGCGATGGCGGCGTGCCCGAGCACGTCGTCGGGACTTGTCGGTTCCTCGATCCAGGCGAGGTCGAATTCGCGCAGCGCGGTGACCCAGGCGATGGCTTCACCGACATCCCAGCGCTGGTTGGCGTCGACGGCGATCGGGAAGCCGGGGCCGCAGGTCTCCCGTGCGATGGTGAGTCTGCGGATGTCGTCGGCGAGGTCGGCGCCCACCTTGAGCTTGATGCGGCCGAATCCTTCGGCGACGGCCCGCGCGCAGAGTTCGCGCAGTTTGCCGTCGTCGTAGCCGAGCCAGCCCGGGGTCGTCGTGTAAGCCGGGTATCCCTCGCGCAGCAACCTGGCCTCGCGTCCGGCTCTGCCCGGCTCGGCGGACCGCAGGATCGCGAGTGCCTCGTCGCGGGTCAGCGCGTCGGTGAGATATCGGAAGTCGACGAGGTCGGCGATCTGCTCGGGCGTCAGCGAGGACAGCAACAGCCACAACGGTTTTCCCTCGCGCTTGGCCCTGAGATCCCACAGCGCGTTGACGACGGCGCCGATCGCCATGTGCATGATGCCCTTCTCGGGGCCGAGCCAGCGCAACTGGGAATCGTGGACGAGCTCGCGCCACAGTCCGCCGAGATCTCCGAGGGTGTCCTCGACATCCCTTCCGGCGAGGTGACTCTCCAGTGCGCGCAGTGCCGCGACCTGCACGTCGTTGCCTCTGCCGATCGTGAAGACGAAGCCGTGGCCTTCGTGTCCGTCGGCCGCGTCGGTGAGGACGCGGACGTAGGCGGCCGAATAGTCGGGATCGGGGTTCATGGCGTCGGAACCGTCGAGCGTCAGCGAGGTGGGAAACCGCACGTCATGCGTACGCAGGGCAACGATGCGAGCCACGAGCCATCTCCTGTCGGTATGGTCTACGTCACTGCTGTGCGGAACGATAGACATCCGATGTATTTGCCGTCAAGGTGGTGCGCGGACGCACTGACCGCCTGCTCGACGAAGAGGAGCGCATGGTGAAGCTCGCCAGGTTCGGCCCCGTCGGAGCCGAACGGCCCGCCGTCGTCGCGGGGGAGAAGGCCTATGACCTCGGCGGGCTCACCGCCGACATCGACGGCGCCTTTCTGGCCGCCGGAGGGATTTCGGCGGCCAGAACCGCATTGGAGAACGGCGAGCTGCCCGAACTGGACCCGGGGACCAGGATCGGTTCGCCCATCGCCCGGCCGAGCGCGGTCGTGTGTGTGGGCATGAACTACGCGGCCCACGCGGCCGAATCCGGTTCGGAGCCGCCCGAGGTGCCGATCCTGTTCCTCAAGACTCCCAACACCGTGGTGGGTCCCGGCGACGACGTCACGATTCCGCCCGGCAGCGAGCGCACCGACTGGGAGGTCGAACTCGGCATCGTCATCGGGCGGCGCACCGCCTATCTGGGCTCGCCCGCCGATGCGATGAACAGCGTCGCCGGGTTCGTCGTCGGCAACGACGTGTCGGAGCGGCGGTTCCAGCTCGCCGACTCGGGAGGCCAGTGGAGCAAGGGAAAGTGCGCTCCCGGCTTCAACCCGCTCGGCCCGTGGCTGGTGACACCGGACGAGGTCGATCACACCGATCTGCGCTTGCGCAGCTGGGTCAACGGTGAACCGAGGCAGGACTCCACCACGGCCGACCTCGTCTTCGGGGTCGAGTACCTGTTGTGGCACATCAGCCAGTACCTGACGCTCGAACCGGGCGACCTCGTCATGACCGGTACCCCGCAGGGCGTGGCCTTGTCGGGCCGCTTCCCCTACCTCGCGGCGGGCGATGTCGTCGAGCTGGAGATCGAGGGACTCGGCAGGCAGCGGCAGACGTTCGTCGAGTACTCGGCCGACCCGGTTTTCCGCGCGGAGGAAGGACATCATGGCTGAGTTCGACGGACTTACCGCGGCGGTCACCGGTGGCGCGTCGGGAATCGGTGCCGCCGTCGTCGCCGCGCTGCGGGAACGGGGCGCTTCCGTCGCCGCGATCGACCGGCGGGACTTCGAAGCGGCCGACGGGGTTTTCGCCGTGCGGGCCGACGTCACCGACGACGCGTCCGTTCGCCGTGCCGTCGGGGACATCGGGCAACGATTCGGCGGACTGGACATCCTCGTCAACAACGCGGGCATCGGCGCGCAGGGCACCGTCGCCGACAACGACGACGAGGAATGGTGGCGGGTACTGGATGTCAACGTGCTCGGCATGGTGCGCACCAGCAGGGCCGCGCTGCCGCGCCTGCGTGCCTCGCCGGCGGCGGCGATCGTGAACGTCGGCTCGATCGTCGCCACGGCCGGGCTCCCGCAACGCGCCCTCTACAGCGCGTCGAAGGGTGCGGTGCTCGCGTTGTCCAGAGCCATGGCCGCCGACCATCTGCGGGAAGGCATCAGGGTCAACTGCGTCAACCCCGGCACCGCCGACACCCCGTGGATCGGCAGGCTGCTCGACACGGCCGAGGATCCCGAGGCGGAACGGGCGGCGCTGTGCGCGCGGCAACCCCACGGAAGGCTGGTGTCCCCACGCGAGGTCGCCCACGCCGTCGCGTATCTCGCGAGTCCCCTGGCCGGCTCGACGAGCGGGGTCGGCATCGCGATCGACGGCGGCATGCAGGACCTGCGGCTGCGTCCCGCCTGACGAGGGACAGCGAGGGTCAGGATTCGACGAGCGTCTGCCGGATCCACTGCTCGACCCCCGCGATGTGCACCGTCGCCCACGCTCCGGCGACCTCGGCCTGCCGCGCGGCGAGCGCCTGCTGGATGGCCCTGTGCTCGGCCAGGGTTCTCTCGACCGCCGCTTCCTGGGTGATGCCGCGCCAGGTGCGGGCGCGCTGGGTGCGGCCGGAGACGCTTTCCACGAGCGAGGACAACACCTGGTTTCCGGAACCGGCCGCGATCCGGCGATGGAATTCGAGGTCGTTGGCGACGAGTTGCTCGACGGTGGGCGAGGTGCCGAGCGAGTCGATCAGGTCGGCGAGCTCTTCGACGTCCTTCTCCGGCATGTGCACGGCCGCCATCGCGGTCGCGGCGGGTTCGATGATCCGGCGCGCTTCGAGGAACTGGAGCACCGTGTCGTCGCGGTGGAAGTCGACGACGAACCCCATGGCGTCCATGAGCAGCGAGGGTTCGAGGCTGGTGACGTAGGTGCCGTCGCCCTGGCGCACGTCGAGCACGTGGATCAGCGACAACGCCCTGACCGCTTCGCGGAGTGAACTGCGCGAAAGCCCGAGCCGCTCGGCGAGGTCGGGTTCGCGGGGGAGCCGATCGCCCGGCCGTAACTCACCGTCGACGATCATCTGCTTGATCGCCTCGATGGCATCGTCGGTGACGGACATGGCGCTCCTCGTACTCATGCTCATACTCGCTGTGCCGCTCGTGTTCGTGGTCGTCGTTCGGGACGCGAGGCCCGCGGATCCGGACCGGCTCAGAATACATCGGATCTTTGCTGCTTTTCAGTGATGCCGTTCGCTCACCGTGTCACCTGACGGTCTCGCGGGGTGGTCGACTCGATCGTCCGAAGCGTCTTGACTCAACTACCCCCCGGGGGTACAACTGTGTCAGCCGGATACGGGTGGGGGGTAAGCTGAATCCCATTCGGAACCAGTGAGGAGAAGGACGATGCGGGGATACACCGGAGACAAGGACAGCTACCTCAAGCGACTGCGCCGGGTCGAGGGGCAGATCCGGGGCTTGCAGCGGATGGTCGAGAACGACGAGTACTGCATCGACGTGCTCACCCAGATCTCGGCCGCGACCAAAGCACTGCAGGCGGTGTCTCTCGGACTGATGGACGAGCACCTCAAGCACTGTGTCGCCGAGGCCATCGCCGAGGGTGGCGAGACCGCGGACGAAAAGGTCCGTGAGGCCAGCGAGGCCATCGCGCGCCTCGTCCGCTCCTGACTCGCCGGCGCGGGAAACACCAACCGAAACGCACACATGGAGGACATGACGATGACGGAGACGACCTACACCGTGACCGGGATGACCTGCGGGCACTGCGCCGCCTCCGTGACGGAGGAGGTCGAGGCCATCGACGGTGTCACCGGCGTGGCCGTCGACCTGCCGACCGGAGCGGTCACCGTCAGCAGCGAGAAGGAGCTCGGCCTCGACGACGTCAAGGCCGCCGTCGAGGAAGCCGGATACACACTGAACGTGTAGGCCGTTCACGTGGGCTCACCACGAGAACAGGACTTCGAGGACTGACATGAACACAGCAGCGAAGCTTTCCGCCTACGGAGTAACCCTCGCCATCGTCGCCGCGGGCGCGTGGCTGATCGGGAACGCTGTCGGTCCCCCTGCCGGTCACGCCGGCGCACCCGCCGAAGAGGACGGCGGGCACGGGGACGGTCACGGCGGCTCCGTCGCGGAAGCCGAGCAGATCGACCAGCCCGGAGGGCTGGCGTCGTCCAGGGGCGGTTACACCCTCACGCCCACCAGCACGACGCTCGCCACGGGGACGCAAGGCGACTTCTCGTTCCGGATCATCGGGCCGCACGGCGACCCGGTCACCAGGTTCGAGACGGAGCACGAGAAGAAGATGCACCTCATCGTGGTGCGCAGGGACACGTCCGGATTCCAGCACGTGCACCCGACAATGGACGCCGAAGGCACCTGGACCGTCCCGCTGGACATCGAGGACGCGGGCAGCTACCGCGCCTTCGCCGATTTCGTCCCGGAGGGCGGCGAAGCGACGACACTCGGGGTCGACCTCGCGGCGGCGGGTGACTTCGAGCCTCGCGAGTACCAGCCCAGCCGGGTCGCCAGCGTCGAAGGTTACGAGGTCAGGCTCGACGGCGAACTCGTCGCGGGCAAGTCGACACTGGTGACGCTGACCGTCAGCAAGGACGGAAGGCCGGTGACCGATCTGCAGCCGTATCTCGGAGCCGACGGGCATCTCGTGGCCTTGCGGGAAGGCGATCTCGCCTACCTGCACGTCCACCCCGGAGACGATCCCAGCGGCGGCCCGGAGATCACCTTCCACACCGAGGTTCCCTCGGCGGGTACCTACCGGTTGTTCCTCGACTTCCAGCACGAGGGAACGGTCCGTACCGCCGAGTTCACGGTGGAAGGAGCGCACTCATGACCACGGGGCACGCGTCGGCGCGAGCAGGCGCCCCCGGTCTCGGCGACCGGAACGAGGTCGAGCTGGCGATCACGGGAATGACCTGCGCCTCGTGCGCGGCCCGCATCGAACGCAAGCTCAACAAACTCGACGGCGTCACGGCGACCGTCAACTACGCCACCGAGAAGGCGAAGGTCAGCTTCGGTGCCGACGTGCTGCCTGAGCAGCTCGTGGAACAGGTCGAGGCCGCCGGTTACTCGGCCACCCTGCCGAAACCCGAGCGGGACGGCGGCACCGGCGAAAGCGGCGAAAGCACGGACGGCGACGACGCCGCGACGAGGTCGCTGCGGCAGCGGCTGCTGACCTCGCTCGTGCTGTCGGTGCCGGTCATCGCCATGGCGATGATCCCGGCGCTGCAGTTCACCTACTGGCAGTGGATCTCGCTGGTGCTGGCCGCTCCGGTGGTCGTGTGGGCGGCGCTGCCGTTCCACAGGGCCGCGTGGGTGAACCTGCGTCACGGCGCGGCGACCATGGACACGCTGATCTCGATGGGCACGATCGCCGCGCTCGCCTGGTCGCTCTACGCGTTGTTGTTCGGCACGGCGGGTGAGCCTGGCATGGTGCATCCGTTCGAGCTGACGATCGAGCGGATGAGCGGCGACGGCAATATCTACCTTGAGGTCGCGGCGGGCGTCACGACGTTCATCCTCGCCGGCCGCTACTTCGAGGCCAGATCCAAGCGCAGGGCCGGGGCGGCGCTGCGCGCGCTGCTCGAACTCGGCGCGAAGGACGTCGAGATCGTGCGGAACGGGAAGCCACAGCGCATCTCCGTCG
This sequence comes from Saccharomonospora sp. NPDC006951, assembly GCA_040635515.1. Taxonomy (GTDB): domain Bacteria; phylum Actinomycetota; class Actinomycetes; order Mycobacteriales; family Pseudonocardiaceae; genus Prauserella_A. Next base: position 742,254 of record JBEYHY010000003.1, read on the forward strand.
ACGACCTGGTGGCAGGCGACGAGTTCGTGGTCCGCCCCGGGGAGAAGATCGCGACCGACGGTGTCGTCGTCGAGGGCAGTTCGGCCGTCGACGCCAGCATGCTCACCGGCGAGTCCGTCCCGGTCGAGGTCGGCCCGGGCGACCAGGTGGTCGGCGCGACCGTCAACTCGGGCGGAAGGCTCCTGGTGCGCGCCACCAGGGTCGGCGCGGACACGCAGCTCTCGCAGATGGCGAAACTGGTCGAGCAGGCACAGACCGGCAAGGCCGCGGTGCAGCGGCTGGCCGACCGGATCTCGGCCGTGTTCGTCCCGATCGTCATCGCGCTCGCGGTGGGAACGCTCGCGTACTGGCTTGGCACCGGAGGTACGGCGACGGCGGCCTTCACCGCGGCCGTCGCGGTGCTGATCATCGCCTGCCCGTGCGCGCTCGGGCTCGCCACTCCGACGGCGTTGCTCGTCGGCACGGGCCGGGGTGCCCAGCTCGGCATCCTCATCAAGGGACCCGAGGTGCTGGAGTCCACGCGCAGGGTGGACACCGTGGTGCTCGACAAGACCGGAACCGTCACGACGGGCAAGATGGCGCTCGCCGGCGAGGACGCGGTGATCGTCGCCGATGGAGTGTCCGCCGACGAGGTGCTTCGGCTCGCCGGTGCGCTGGAGAACGCCTCCGAGCATCCCATCGCGCAGGCAATCGCGGCGGGAGCCCGGGAAAGGGTCGGCTCCCTGCCTCCCGTCGAGGAATTCGGCAACGTCGAAGGGCTCGGCGTACAGGGCATCGTCGAGGGCCACGCGGTGCTCGTCGGCCGTACGGCGTTGCTCGAACAGTGGAGTCACCACCTGCCGGAGGCACTGGCCGAGGCGAAGGCGGAGCACGAGCGCAAGGGCAGGACCGTGGTGGCCGTCGGCTGGGACGGTGCGGCACGCGCGGTGCTCGTCGTTGCCGACACGGTGAAACCGACATCGGCGGAGGCGATCGGGCAGTTGCGTGACCTCGGCTTGAAACCGGTGCTGCTGACCGGGGACAACGAAGCGGTCGCGCGTACCGTCGCCGCCGAGGTGGGCATCACCGAGGTGATCGCGGAGGTGCTGCCGAAGGACAAGGCCGACGTCGTCAGCGGGTTGCAGGCCGAGGGCAAGGTCGTCGCGATGGTCGGTGACGGGGTCAACGACGCCGCCGCGCTCGCACAGGCCGATCTCGGGCTCGCGATGGGCACGGGAACCGACGTGGCGATCGAGGCGAGCGACCTGACGCTCGTTCGCGGTGATCTGCGGACCGCGGCCGACGCGATTCGCCTTTCCCGCAAGACCTTGCGCACCATCAAGGGAAATCTGTTCTGGGCCTTCGCCTACAACGTCGCGGCGTTGCCGCTCGCGGCGGCGGGCTTGCTGAATCCGATGCTCGCCGGTGCCGCGATGGCGTTCAGTTCCGTGTTCGTGGTGAGCAACAGCCTGCGGCTGCGTGCCTTTCGGTGACTAAAGCCGGCCGTGGTGGTCGAGCACCTTGGCCAGCAGCGAGACGAGCTGCTCGCGTTCCTGATCGTTCAGGGGCGCGAGCAGCTCTTCTTGTACCTGGCCGAGAACCGTTTCGAGCTCGTCGAGCCGGGTGCGCCCGGTCGCGGTGACGGTGATGACGTTGCGCCTGCGGTCGGCGGGGTCGGGGCTGCGGTCGACGAATCCCGCTTCGGCGAGTTCGTTGACGGCCGCGACGATGTCGCTCAGGTGAATACCCGTTCGCCTGCCGAGGTTTGCCTGGCTTTCGGGTCCGAACTCGGTCAGGGTCGCCAGTAGCCGGTAGTGATATCCGCGCGCGCCGACGGCGGCGAGCCTGTCGGCGACGAGCCGGTGCGCGGGCAGCGAGGACTGGGTGAGCAGCCAGCTCGGCAGGGAACGCAGCCGGGCCGGTGCGGCGTGCGGATGGGGGTCGGCCATGCGAGGACCCTAACACCCCGGCGTTTGGCCGACTAACGTTCGTTGCACCAACGTCCCCGCTCACCGAGATCCGCGTTCAGGACACCGAGATCCGCACTCAGGACACCGAGATCCGCGTTCAGGCGCGCGAGTTCCGCGTTGACGTCAGGGTTCCGCTCACGACGGTGGCTCCGAGGTCTCCCGACCTCGCCACCGTGGCCGTCAGGCCGGCGTCCGCGAGTGCGGCGACCGCGTGTGGTGCCTGATCTTCGCTGGTTTCGAAGAAAAGGCGGCCTCCGGGCCTCAGCCATTCCGGAGCCTCCTCGGCGACGCGGCGCAGCAGGTCGAGCCCGTCCCGGCCGCCGTCGAGCGCCCGCAGTGGTTCGTGCAGCCTGGCTTCCTGCGGCAGCAGGCCGATCTCGCCGCTCGGCACGTAGGGCACGTTGGCCAGGATGACGTCGACGGTGCCGCGCAACGAACCGGGCAGCGCGGTGTAGAGATCGCCATGGCATGCGTGCCCGCCAAACTCCGCGATGTTGCGCCGCGCGCACTCCGTCGCGACGGGGTCGATGTCGGTGGCGTACAACCGCACGTCGCCGAGCATGCGGGCCAGCGCGGCTCCCAGGGCGCCCGACCCGCAGCACAGGTCGACCACGACCGCCGAGGGCGGTGTGACGGTGGCGGCAACGTCGACAAGGAACTCGCTGCGCCCGCGGGGAACGAAAACGCCGGGTTCGACCGCGATGCGGCTGCCGTGAAACTCGGCCCAGCCGAGCACGTGTTCGAGGGGCGTGCCCGCGACGCGCCGGTCGACGAGCGCGATCAGGTTTTCCGCGCTCGTCGCGGCCCCGATCAGCAGTCGCGCCTCGTCCTCGGCGAAAACACAGCCCGCGGCGCGCAGTCTTTCGACGACGCCGGACAGTGGCAGGGCGGGCGAAGGCATGTCAGCAGTCTTCCAGAACCGCCACGGCTCGTCGCCCGCGCGGTACCAAGTCCTCAAAGGACATTGAAATGTCCACAGTGGATAATCGCCCGAATGAGGCCGCCGATCTCGCCCGCCACGCGCGCTCGTGGTCGAATGGGAAGGGCGACCTGAGGCGAAGACGCCCGGCCTGATGCCGGGTTCGGGAGGAGACACCATGGAGCTGGGGATCTACAGTTTCGCCGACCGTCATCCCGACCCGGTCAGCGGCGAGCGCGTGTCCGTTGCCGACCGGCTCGCCCAGACCATCGAGCGGATCAGGCTCGCCGAGGCGGTGGGGCTGCGGTTCTACGGAATCGGTGAGCATCACCTTGCCGACTACGCGGTGTCCAATCCGGTGACCGTGCTCGCCGCCGCGGCCAGCGTCACCGAGAGCATCACGCTCAGTACCGCCGTCAGTGTGCTGAGCACGGAGGATCCCGTCCGGCTGTACCAGCAGTTCACCACGCTCGACCAGCTCAGCAGAGGGCGCGCCGAACTGCTGGTCGGCAGGGGCTCGTTCATCGAGTCGTTCCCGTTGTTCGGAGCCGACCTCGCCGACTACAACGACCTGTTCGAGGAGAAACTGGCCCTGCTGCTGCGCATCGATCGGGAAGAACCCATCACCTGGTCGGGCCGGTTTCGCCCGCCGCTGGAGAACGCGCACATCCACCCGCGTCCCTACGGCGGGAGGTTGCGGGTTTCCGTGGCGACGGGCGGAAATCCGGAATCGTCGATCCGCGCGGGACTGCTGGGGCTGCCCGTCGTGTACGCGGTCATCGGAGGGCGGCCGGAGCGCTTCGCGCCGCTGGTCGATCTGTACCGGGAGGCCGGCGCCTCCGGCGGGCACGAGGCAGGGGACCTGCACGTCACGATGAGCGCGATCGGCTTGATCGCGCGCGACTCGCGGGAGGCGAAGGAGGCGTTCTACCCGTACTGGATGCGGACCATGAAGTACGGGGCGGAGGCGCGAGGCTGGCCGTTGCCGACCCGGGCGCACTACGACGAATACGCACGGGGAGCGCAGTCGGTGTTCGCGGGCAGTCCGCAGGAGGTCGCGGAGCGGCTGATCTCCGTCGGCAAGCTGACCGGCGCCGACCGGTACGCGATGCAGATGGACTGGTCGGGGGTGCCCCATCGGCAGGTGATGACGGCGATCGAGCTGCTCGGCACCGAGGTGCTTCCCCTGGTGCGCAAGGAGTTCCCTGACGCGTGAGCGGTGCTTACAGTGCTCACAGGGTCGCGAGCCACGTCCTCGCCGTGGTCACCGCCGAGTCCGAGGTCCTGGCTCCCAGCGCCACCATGAGTGCGACGCGCGCGTGCTCGGCGCGCAGGCCGGGCGCCGCGATGGCACCGACCTTCGTCGCGAGCCCCGCGTCCGGCGCGAGGTGGCCCTCGTGCCCGTTGTGCCACTGTCGCGCGAAGTGTGCGCGAGAGGTGAGCACCACGGGAATGTCCCAGGTGGTGAGTTCCTCGATCGTGCCGAAGAGGTCGACCGCGAGGTTGCCTTTCCCCGTGCCCTCCAGGACGACTCCGAGGGCTCCTTCGTCGGCGGCGGAGCGCAACGATGCCGCGCTCATCCCCGGGTAGGTCCTGATCAACGCGACCCCGGTTTCCACGTGCTCGCCGGGTAGCGGCGGCCGTGCGGGCACGTCGCCGGTCAGTACGACCCCGCTTTCGCCGACCCTGCCGAGCGCCGCGCGTGGCCACGAGCTGAACGCGGCCGGTCTGGTGGTGTCGGTGAGCGCGGCCCAGCGGGCCGCGTGCAGTTCGCCCGCGAAGCACACGAGCGCCCCGGCTCCGCGCAGCACCGGGTCCGCGGCGGCGGTGACCGCGGCGGCGAGGTTGCGCGGTCCGTCGTGCTCGCTGCCAGCCGAGTCGAGCGCGCCGGTGAACACGATGGTGCCCCTCGCTGCCGCCTGCCCGGCGAGTAGGTCGGTGAGCAGCGCTGTTTCCGTCATGGTGTCGGTGCCGTGGGTGACGACGACGCCGGAGAACCCTTGGTCCTCGATCGCCGTGCGCACGCGGCGGGCCACCGTGAGCATCGTGGCGGGGGAGGTGTCCCAGCTCGGTTCCGCGAGCACGTCCTCGACCGAGATCCCCGCGGGGGCGACGTGAGCGTCGGCGAGCAGTTCGGCACCGCTCGCGACGGCGGAGGCCGATGGCCGATAGGCGATGGTGTCCCCGGTCGCCAGCAACAGGATCCGCCGCACGCGGCTACTCCGTTCCCGCATTGTCCGAAGTAGACATCCCGATCCGCTCCTCGATTCGGGTGATGCGATCGAGCAGGTGGCGCAGCACGCTCTCGGCGTCCGCGCCCGCCGCCGAGCCTCGCGCCTGGCTGTCGGTCCGGCTGTGGACGTACCCGGCGAGGGCGGCGGTGACGGCACCCCTCGTCGCTTTCAGCTCGGCACCGTGTGCGCGCAGGAGTTGCCCGGCCGTCCCCGACGGTTCGGCGAGCAGGCCGAGCAGCAGGTGCTCGCAGCCGACGTAGTTGTGCCCCATGGTCAGCGCCTCGGTGGCGGCGAGTTCGAGCGCGGCCGCCGCGAGCGCCCCGAAGCGCTCGGCGCCCTCGCTGCCGCCGGAACTCGAACCGGCGCGCTGGTCCAGTTCGCGGGCGAGTCGCGACAGCTCGACGTCCAGCGTGCCGAGTACCCGCAGGCCGAGGTTGTCGCCCTCGGCGAGTAGTCCGGCCAGCAGGTGTTCCGTGCCGACCTCGGGTGTGCCCGCCGCGCGAGCCTTGGCGACGCCGAGCGTGAGCGCGGTCCGGCTCCGTCCGGTGAACTGCGCCAGGTCGGCGACGACGCTCGCGGGATCGTCGAGCGCGCGAGCCCTGATCGCGCTCACCCGCTTCACCGAGTGCTCCAGTGCGCGCTGGCAGATGGCCGACACCGGGATTCCGGCGGTTTTGACGGCGTCGGCGAGCTCGTCGGGCAGGTACACGTTGATCTTCGGCATCATGTCCGCCCTCCGGGGTTCTGCTGATAACCCCATCTATACCCCCACGGCGGGGCATAGGCAAGAGGGCGGTCAGGAACTCGATCCGTGCAGCCGGATCCGGACCGCCGAGCCGATCAGGGTCAGTACGAGTCCGCCCAGTGCCCACACCAGCAACACCAGCAGTGGTCCGCTCATCGCGTTGCCGTCGAAATAGGTGGCGTTGCGGATGGCCTCGGTACCGGCGCCGTTGGGGAGGTAGTCGCCGATGTTCCGCCAGAAACCCGGCAGCAGCGGCCCCTGGAACGCGCCGCCCGCGCTGGGATTGCCCAGCACGACGAAGATCAGCACGGTGATGCCGATGCCGATGATGCCGAACAGCACCTGCAGGGCGACCGTGACACTCGCCGCCACGAAGACGAGCGCGGCGCCCAGCCACCACAGGCTGCCGAAGTGGCCGGTCAGCGCGCCGAGCCACTGGTCGAGAATGAGCGCGCCGAGCACACCGGAGATCACGGAGTAGGGGACCATCGCACCGAGCCGGATCGCCGCCCTGCGCAGGGTCGCCGGTCGCGCCCCCTTGGCGACGCCGAGTGCCGCCGCGGCCAGGTAGCCGCCGACGAGCCAGCCGATCATCGCGTAGAACCCCGACAGCGCCCGCGCGTCGCCCCGCTGCGGCGGCACCAGATCCTCCGTGGTCAGGCTCCGGCCCTGCTGGGCCTCGACGCGCGACAACACCTGCTGGGTCGCGGTGACCAGTGAGGGGCCCGCCGCGGAGGCCACCAGGAGAGTGTCGGTGCCGCCCTGGGGGTCGGGTACGAACGCCGCGTCGACGGACCGGTCGAGTACCTGGGCACGTGCCTGCGCCTCGTCGGTGACCACATGGGCCTCCAGCGGAGTCCCCTCGATCGCGTTGAGCTGATCCACTGTCGCTTGTGGAGCCACCGCGGCGAGCGTGATCCGGTGCGGATCGGGGCCGTGGAACGCACCGACGTAGGAAAGGATGAAGCCCAGTTGCAGCGCGAGCACGCCGAGCATGAGCAGCAGGGTCCTCGGCTGTACCGCGTCCCAGAGGTCACGCAGCATGCTCCGGCGGAAGTTGATCCTGTGGCGTGTGCTCATGGTTCGCGGCCCCTTCCCCTCGCAGGGAACCGTAAGCCGGGCGCGCGCGGCCCGCTCGCTGGAACGCGGGCCCTCACCCGTGCGCCGGTCCGGGCGGGAAGCCGTCCGCGTTGTTGCCATAATCGATGCCGGCGATTGACGGCCCCCGGGAAGCCTTGCCGCGGCCCGGGAGGCCCTGTGGTTGATGTTTCTCCGGAGGGATTTTTTCGTGGCTACCCAGACCGAGACGCTGGAGTTCCAGGCCGAGGCGCGTCAGCTCCTGCAGCTGATGGTCCACTCGATCTACTCGAACAAGGACATCTTTCTCAGGGAATTGATCTCCAACGCGTCCGACGCGCTCGACAAGCTGCGCCTTTCCGCGTTCAAGGACAAGGACCTCGACGCCGACGTCGGCGACCTGCACATCGACATCGAGACCGATCCCGGGCGGCGCACGCTGACGGTGCGCGACAACGGCATCGGCATGTCCCGCGACGAGGTCGTCGGGCTCATCGGCACGATCGCCAAGTCGGGCACGGCGGAGCTGCTGCGCAAATTGCGGGAGAGTGAGAACAATGAGGCCTCCCGCGAGCTGATCGGCCAGTTCGGCGTCGGCTTCTACTCCAGCTTCATGGTCGCCGACAAGGTGACCCTGCTGACCCGCCGCGCGGGCGAGTCCGAGGGCACGCGGTGGGAATCGCGAGGCGAGGGCACCTACACGATCGACCCGGTGCCCGGCGCGCCCCAGGGCACTGCCGTCACCCTGCACCTCAAGCCGGAGGACGCCGACGACCAGCTCCACGACTACAGCTCGCGGGCGAAGATCAAGGAGATCGTCCGCAGGTACTCCGACTTCATCACCTGGCCCATCCGCATGGAAACCGGTGAGGCGGGAGAAGAGGGGAGCGCGCCGGAGGTCGAAACCCTCAACTCCCGCAAGGCGCTGTGGGCGCGTCCCAAGGACGAGACCACCGAGCAGGAGTACCACGAGCTGTACAAGCACCTCAGCCACGACTGGGCCGATCCGCTGGAGACCATCCAGTTCATGGCGGAGGGGACGTTCGAGTACCAGGCCCTGTTGTTCATTCCCTCGCGTGCGCCGCTCGACCTCTTCATGCGCGACGCGAAGCGGGGCGTGCAGCTCTACGTCAAGCGAGTGTTCATCATGGACGACTGCGAGGAGCTCATGCCCGAGTACCTGCGCTTCGTCAAAGGCGTCGTCGACGCGCAGGACCTCTCGCTCAACGTCTCAAGGGAGATCCTGCAGCAGGACCGGCACATCAGGCTCATGCGGCGGCGGCTGGTCAAGAAGGTGCTCGGCTCGGTCAAGAGCATGCTCACCGACCGGCCGGAGCAGTACGCCACGTTCTGGCGAGAGTTCGGCAAGGCGGTCAAGGAAGGCATCGTCACCGATGCCGACAACCAGGAGGCGATCCTCGACATCGCTTCCTTCGAGACGACCCACGACCCGGAGCGGCCGACGACGCTGGCGCGGTACGTGGAGCGGATGAAGGAAGGCCAGGAACACATCTACTACCTGACGGGGCCCTCCCGGTCGGTGATCGAGAAGTCGCCGCACATGGAAGCCTTCCGTGCCAAGGGTTTCGAAGTGCTGCTGCTGACCGACCCCATCGACGAGATGTGGGCGGGGTCGGTCACCGGGTTCGCCGGCAAGACGTTCCAGTCGATCGCGAAGGGTCAGGTCGATCTGCCCGGTGGCGAGGACGAGAACGAGGGCGAATCGGAGCGCACCGAGCAGCGGGAGAGTTTCGCGCCGCTGCTGGAATGGATGACGACGACGCTGGAGGAGCACATCAAGGAGGTGCGCCTGTCCAGCAGGCTGACCTCGTCGCCCGCGTGCATCGTCGGTGAGACCTACGACATCTCGCCCGCGCTCGCGAAGATGTACGAGGCGGCGGGGCAGGAAATGCCCTCCTTCAAGCGGATCCTGGAACTCAACCCGGACCACCCGCTGGTGACCGGACTGCGCGACGCGCACCGCGAGACCGGTGAGACAAAGGACACCACCGCGCTCGCCGAGACGGTGGAGTTGTTGTACGGCATGGCATTGCTCGCCGAGGGCAGCGAGCTGCGCGATCCGCAGCGGTTCACGGCGTTGCTGGCGGGCAAGCTCGCCGGCACGCTCTGAAATCCCGGCGGTCACGTCGTCCGCCGCGGTCACGGGCCTCGTTGTGCTCGTGACCGCGGCGGGCTAGGGTCGGGTGGCCGCTTGTGTGGTGGCGGTGGTTGCTGGTCGTGGACGGGATTCGGTGTGGTTGCGGGAAAAGTCATTCGGTTCGATGAGTTTCGCGGGTACGGGTTCGTCGCGCCCGACACGGGCGGCGAGGACGTTTTCATCCACGTCAACGATCTCGACTTCGACAAGCGGTTGCTCGGCACGGGGGCGAGGGTCGAGTTCGACATCGAAGACGGCGACCGGGGGCTGAAGGCCTCCAGGGTCCGGATACTGGAGCAGGTTGTGGCCGAGCCGCACGTGCGTCAGGTCGTGCACCGCGCGGAGTCCTCCCTCGACGAGGACGGGCTGTGCGACGTTCTTTCGCCGGGGGAATACGTCAGCGAACTGACCGAAACGCTGCTGACCGCGGAGCCGACGCTGACCGCGCAGCAGATCGTGCGCATCAGGCAGAGCCTCACCGAGGTCGCGCGCGGCCACGGCTGGGTCGAGTCCTAACCGCCGTTGCCCGGCGCGGTGCGGGCTTCCCATTCGGCGCGGCGCGCGGTCAGTGCCGAGATCAGCTCCTGTTCGCGCTCGGCCACGTCGTCGTAGCCGCCCATGATGCCCACCGCTGCCACGGTTGTGCCGTCCTCGACCACGGCGACGGACACGCCGTCGGCTTCGGTGGACGCCCGTGGCGCGGCGACGATTCCTTCCCGCTGAATGCGGGGCAGCTCGTCGAGGAAACGGTGCACGAGTTCCGTCTCCGAGGGCGGCAGCGCGTTGATCTGTGTCCAGAGATCGCGTTTTTCCATACCCGCCAACAGGATCCACCCCGTCGAGGTACGGATGAGTGAGCGGCGGACGAAGCTGTCGGCGAGGTAGGCGTAGCGGGCGTCGGACGAGGCGTAGTCCACGTAGTAGAGATCGCTGCCGACGACGATCGCCAGCACCGCGGTCATCCCGGTTTCCGCATGGAGCGCGACGAGGTCCTCGTGCGTGACGCTCGTGACGGCCGGGCGGCCGGTCAGCCGCGTGAGCAGGAAGGGCGCGGGTCCCAGCGAGTACTTCCGGTCGCGCTCCTCCAGGTATCCCGTCGCCACGAGACCGTTGACGAGGCCCTGTACCGAACTCAGCGGTGCCTCCAGCGCGCGGGCGAACTCGGTGAGCGTGACCCCGCCGGACGAGCGGGCAGCGAGATCCAGGATGGTCGCCATCCGGTCGACCATGCGATGGCGAGGTCTCGGCCGCCCCTGCGGCGTGGGGTGCGTCGACACGGTAGCGCTGCTTTCTTGATCGGTCTTGCGAGGAAACCCTACACGAATCATGGTTGCGTAAATACGTAACTTGATGCCAGTATGCGTGACAGGTGCGTGGAGTGCGTACTGGATCAACCCGGAGACGAGGTGGCGAACTCATGCGAGCACCGGATTCCGGCCCCGGTGACGTGCGGATGCCCTTGGCGGGGGTGCTTGTCGCGGATTTCAGCCGAGTACTCGCGGGCCCGCTCGCCTCGATGACACTGGCCGACCTCGGCGCGACCGTGATCAAGGTCGAGCGCCCTGGCGCGGGCGACGACACCCGGAGCTGGGGACCGCCGTGGACGGCCAATTCCAGTGCGTACTTCGAGTGCGCGAACAGATCGAAGCGATCGGTCACGCTCGATCTCGACGACGAGAACGACCTCGCCATGGCCCGCACGCTGGCCTCGCGCGCCGACGTCATGGTGGAGAACTTCCCGGTCGGCTCGCTGGCAAGGAGGGGGCTCGACTACGCATCGATTCGCGCGCTCAACGGGCGGATCGTCTACTGCTCGGTGACCGGGTTCGGCGGTGAGCGAGGTGCCGCGCTTCCCGGCTACGACTTCCTGGTTCAGGCCATGGGCGGGCTCATGAGCATCACCGGAACCCCGGACGGTGAACCGGTGAAAGCGGGGGTCGCGCTCGTCGACGTACTCACGGCGAAAGACGCGACGGTCGGGATACTCGCCGCGCTGCGGGCGAGGGACACGTCGGGAAGAGGACAGCGCGTCGAGGTCAACCTGCTGTCCAGCCTGCTGGGTTCGCTCGCCAACCAGGCCTCGGGCTACCTCGCCACGGGTAAGCCGCCGAAGCGGATGGGCAACGCGCATCCCTCCATCGCGCCGTACGAAACGTTGCTGTGCAAGGACGACATGCTCGCGCTGGCGTGTGGCAACGACCGGCAGTTCGGCAAGCTCGCCGAGGCGCTCGGCGTCCCCGAACTCGCGGACGACGAGCGGTTCGCCACAAACGAGGCAAGGGTGCGCAACCGGCCGGCGCTGCGCGCGGCACTGGAGGAGAAGCTGCGCGGCGACACCGTCGAGGCCTGGAGTGCCCGCCTCACCTCGGTGGGCGTTCCCGCGGGCAAGGTCGGCGACATCAGCGACGGGATGCGGCTCGCGGAGTCGCTCGGCCTGTCGCCCACTGTGGCCGTCGGCGGCGACGCCCCGCCACAGGTACGGCACCCGGTCGGTTTCTCGGAGACACCGGTCACCACCTACACGGCGCCACCGAGACTGGGACAACACGACGACGACATCCGGCGCTGGCTCGCGGAGGAGACGACACCATGACGGGAACGACGAAGCAAACCGGGTCACCGCGGATCGATCCGCTCGACCCCGCCGGTATCGGCGATCTGCTCACCTCGCAGGAGAAACAGGTCGCGGACTCGGTGCGCAGGCTGTGCGAGGACAAAGTGGATCCGTTTGTCGCGGACTGGTTCGAGCGGGGAGAACTGCCCGACATCCGCGGCCTCGCCCAGGAACTGGGCTCGCTCGGGGTGCTCGGCATGCACCTCGAAGGTTATGGCTGCGCGGGAATGTCGGCCACCGAGTACGGTCTCGCGTGCATGGAACTCGAAGCATCCGACTCCGGTGTGCGGTCGCTGGTTTCGGTGCAGGGCTCGCTCGCGATGTTCGCGATCTGGCGATGGGGATCCGAGGAACAGAAGCAGCAGTGGCTGCCCGCCATGGCGGCGGGGACGGCCATCGGCTGCTTCGGGCTCACCGAGCCGGACATCGGCTCCGATCCCGGCAACATGCGCACCACAGCGCGCAGGGACGGCACTGACTGGATCATCGACGGCCGCAAGATGTGGATCACCAACGGCAGTGTCGCCGATGTGGCCGTCGTATGGGCGCGCACCGACGAAGGTGTGCGGGGATTCGTCGTTCCCTCCGGCACTCCGGGCTTCTCGGCGCCGGAGATCACCCACAAGCTCTCGTTGCGGGCTTCGGTCACCAGTGAACTGGTGCTCGATGGGGTCCGCCTTCCCTCCGAGGCGGTGCTGCCGGAGGTCACCGGGCTCAAGGGACCGCTGAGCTGTCTCAACGAGGCGAGGTACGGCATCGTGTGGGGAGCGCTCGGCGCGGCAAGGACGTGCCTGAACGCGGCGCTGTCCTACGCGGGGGAGCGCACGCAGTTCGGCAAGCCGATCGCCGGTTTTCAGCTGACCCAGCGCAAACTCGTCGACATGACCCTGGAGTACACCAAGGGACTTCTGCTGGCCGTGCACCTCGGCAGGAGGAAGGACGAGGGGACGCTGGCGCCGGAGCAGGTCAGTCTCGGCAAACTGAACAACGTCCGCGAGGCACTCGACATCTGCCGTGAGGCGCGCACCATCCTGGGAGCCAACGGGATCTCGCTCGAATATCCGGTGATCCGGCACATGGCGAACCTGGAGTCCGTGCTGACCTACGAGGGCACGGTCGAGATGCACACCCTGGTGCTCGGGCAGGCGATCACGGGGCACGCCGCGTTCCGGTGAGCGCGGGACCCGCGCCCGCCCGCGCGAGTCCCGCACTCAGGTCGCCGAGTTCCGCACTCAGGCAAGCGAGTTCCGCGTTCAGGCGCCCGAGATCCGCGTTCAGTCGCGTTCACCGGGCGAAGTCGCCAACCGTCCGGGCCGTCTCGGCCGACCCGAGTTGCCTGGCAGTCACGGTTTCCGGTGTCGCGTGGCCGCTCGGTGCGCCGCGCGGACTGACTGGCGTGCCTGCCGATGTCATGAATCGCCGGGCTGTTTCGTCGTATGTGTGACGAGCGGCGGCGACCGGCCGCAATGCGTCATCGTGACGGTCGCGGCGTTCCACGCCGTGCGCGGCCGCGCACGGCACGCTGGGAGGTTCGCCGCCCCGTCAGCGCCAACCGTATGTTCGGCAACAGAACGGATGGAACGATGACGCAAGCACCGAACCTTCCACTGTCGATGCGTCGTGACGGCCTCGACCCCGTCGGCGAACTGGGCAGGGCACGCGACGACGAGGGAGTGCTGGCGATCACGACGCCGGCAGGCCAGTCCGCGTACCTGGTCTGCCGTTACCAGGACGTCCGCGAGGTGCTGTCCGACACCGAGCGGTTCAGCAGCGCGGCAAGCGTGATCCCCGGTGCCGAGATGAGCGACAAGCAGGAAGCGGCCAGGATGAGCGCCGGGCAACTGATCAGCTTCGATCCGCCGGAGCACACGCGGCTGCGCCGGATGCTGGCCCCGGAATTCACGATGCGCCGGATACGTCAGCTGGAGCCGAGGATCACCGAGATCGTCGAGGCGGCGCTCGGCAACCTGGAAGCCGCGGGCCGCCCGGCGGATCTGGTGGCGCACTTCGCGTTGCCGGTGCCGTCGCTGGTGATCTGCGAGCTGCTCGGCGTGCCCTACGCCGACCGTGCCGAGTTTCAGGAGCGCGCCATGCGGCTGCTGGACACCTCGCTGTCGCTGGAGACCAGAACGGCCGTCCAGCGGGAGGGCCGGGCCTACATGGCCGGCCTTGTCGCTGGTGCGCAGGCCGACCCCGGCGAGGACCTGCTGGGAATGCTTGTCCGCGACCACGGCGACGACCTCGACACCGGCGAACTGATCGGGATCGCCGAACTGCTGCTGCTCGCGGGCCACGAGACAACCTCGAACATGCTCGGGCTCGGAACTCTGGCCCTGCTGCGCCACCCCGGCGAGTTCGCGGCGTTGCGCGACAACCCGGACCTGATCGACTCCGCCGTGGAAGAGTTGCTGCGCTGGCTGTCGGTGGTGCACTGGATGCCACCGCGCAGGACCGTGCGCGAAGTCGAACTGGCAGGCCACACCATTCCGGCCGGCTCGCTGGTGGTGCCGTCGCTGGTGGCGGCCAACCGCGACCACGCCACCGTCGACGACCCCGATCGTCTCGACCTTGCCAGGCCCGCGAACCGGCACGTCGCCTTGGGGCATGGCGTGCACCACTGCCTCGGCGCGCCGCTGGCGAGGATGGAAATGCGTATCGCGTTTCTCGCGCTGCTGCGCCGCTTCCCCGCCCTGACCCTGGCCGAGCCATATGAGTCGCTGGAGTTCCGGGCGTCCAGTGTCGTCTACGGCGTGCATGCCCTTCCCGTCACGTGGTGAGTGGACCATCACCACGTGACGCCACCTGACATCGCCGCCGGGGCACGGTCGGCGACCTGTGGCCGTGTCCCGTTTTTCGTTGCGCCACAACGAAAGGGCTCCTGGTTCATGGGCGGCGGACCGCGAACTGGCCGCAGGCCTCGTATCGGTACGTTCGTGGAGTCGGATGTGGACGTCCGGATCGAGGAAACCGCACTCTCGCCGAACCGGGCAGCCGAATCGGTGAACTCTTGGCGCTGAAACAGGAAACCTCGGTGGACTTTGACCGTGAGCCAGCTGCGTCCATGGCACCGTGACCCGGGTCACCGCGGTGCGTTATGGATGTTTTCAAGTTCCGGTGCGCCGTGCCGACCTCGCCGCGCGGTTTCCCATCAGCTGTTGGCATCCTTCGTGACCCAGATAACACGCGATAGTGCGGCATCTTGTGGTCGAGGGCACAGCGTTTGAAGGTCTACACCCCACGACGCGGCTGAGTGGATTGCGCCGACTGTCGCACTGGAAAGACGAGGGTAAAGGGTGGAGATGATCTTGAAAGTTGCCCGCACACTCCTGGTCACTTGCGTGACCAGGAGTGTTGTGCCCCCGGAGCCAGTATACGAACCTGAACCTGCTGGTTAGCGGATTGCCTGTTGCCGTGAAACCGGCACACGCGAAGATTCGGCGTGATGGTTACCGACGGAGCTCCAGCGGCCGGTGACGGTCAGTAGCAGCAACCCATGTCGAAACGGGCTGGCTCGCCATTGCACCGGCTTTGCTGTTGGGTTCGGCTGGGGCCAGCCAAGGCAACCGTCGCCTGCGGCCGTAACCACGGCTAGCCACAAGGTGGCCTGGGATTCCATCCGGCTGGAGCCGGACAGCCCGGCACGCCGTGGGCGGTTGGGCTGAGCAGCACGACCGGCACGGCGACCTGGAAGTTGCAATCAACGAGGCCATTGATCTTTACGGATGGCCAGGACGCCGACGACGTGCTGACCCGCTCTCGGGCTTGGCAGGAATCGCGGCGAGCCGTGAGCGGGGCGAGCCTCGATGGTACTGGCCCGTCTGCCGCGTTTCCGGTCATAGCGCCGACGGCTGATGCGACGCGCCTTTTAGCTGTCGTCGTGTTGCTCGGGCAGGAGGGCTTCGCCCAGGGACTGGGCGAGGAGCAATGCCGCGTGCAGTTCGAATCGGCGGTGGCTCACGTCGTGGCCGAGTAGATGGTCGCTCCGCACGCGCGGAGATCTGCGTCGGCGAGGCGTTCCAGCTGTGCTACCTCGTTTTCCGAGTCGGCCCAGGCGATGACCGCGAGGTGACAGCGATCGAGGTCGTAGCCCAGCACGGAGGATGCCTAGCGCGTGTCGATCTCGTCACCGGCGATGATCTGTCGGACGGTTTCCGCGCGGGCCGAGGCGGCGCTGGCGATCCACCGGTCGCGTTCAGCGAGGAACTCCGCGACCATAGAGTCGGAGAAAGTGTCGAGGTAGCCGAAGAGGTCCTCGGACACGGCCTTCATCTCGTCGGCGACGCGTTCCGGGGTGACGAGCGCCTCGCACGCGGCGAGGAAAGCGTGAGCCATGCCGGCGCACAAGGACCTGGTGCGCCGCGAGTTCACGGCAGAAGCACCGCATCGCCTGTGGTTGACCCGATATCTCCGAACACCCGACGAGCGAGGGCAAGGTCTACCTCTGCGCGGTCAAGGACGTGTGGTCGAACCGGATCGTGGGCTACTCCATCGCCGACCGCATGAGCTTCCAGCAGGCAGCGGACGCGCTCGAATCCGGCGGCCCGGCCGCTTGACGAGGCGGGAGCGTCGCCCGGGTGCAGGCTCCACAGCGATCGTGCAGGGCAATTCCGGAGCCGGAAACTGCAACAAGCGTTGTGGCGCCACCACATACGCGGCTCGATGGGCCACCCGCGACGAACTCCGGATCGCGATCGTGACCTGGATCGAACGCACTTACCACCGCCGACGCCGCCAGATCCGACTCGGCTGATTGACCCCCATCGAATACGAAACCATCATGAGCCAGATCGCCACCACCGCGGCCTAAACCCCACCGTCATAGAACCGTTCAGCAGCCCCCAGGGACACCGGGCGCGGTCGGCGGCGCCCGTTTGGCTGTACGTCCGGTGTCACACCGAACCTCACCAATTGGGAAGTGGGTGCCGAGCCTGGGCAAGCCGACCGTTGAGCTGGCGATTGTGATCGTCCCGCCCGAGTGGTCGCATGGGGTGTAGTGTTGATGGTGTCGAGAGCATCTCGTACGCGAGTGGCCAAGCCCGCGTCGTCCTCGACGAAAGCCCAGGTCGGCCGTATTTGCGGCCAGGGACGGGAGCATCGACATGACGTCGAGCCCGCACACACTGATCGCCACCCCATCGACCTCGACGGTCATCGAGCCGCCTCGGCACACACTGCGCTTGCGCTTGAAGCCGAAGGCGCCCACCACGGGGTATGTCGACGGTGCGTGGTGGCCCCGATCCCGGGATCTGGCCGCCGAATTGCCGGCGCTGCTTGCGGTGCTGGCAATTCGGCCGGGCCGGATCGAGCGGGTCACCTACAACTTGACCATGTGGGAGCCAGCCGCGCGCCGTCTGACGATCGAGGGCCGCACGGTCCGGTTGGAGGGGTTCCGTTCGCAACACCCTGACACCGTGACAGTGACCGGGCAGGGCCGGCAACGCCTGACCCTGCTCGTGGTCGGGCCTGAAACCACGCCAGCGTCTGCGCATGACACCCTGATGACAGCATCGCAGCGAGACAACGTTGACAGTACCGACACGCTTCTTGCGCTAAGCCGTGTCACACCGGTCGCCACGCTCAAGAACACGGGGACGGAGCTTATGGAGGCAGCGACACAGCGCTGGGAAGTCGACGGTGGCCGCGTCCGATGAACACCTCGAGCAGCCTTCGGCGGCCTCGCATCGGTCGGCCAGCACAATCGGAAACGACCTTGACATGACGGCAAGCGATTCGACCACGCCGCCGTCGCGTCCTCCATTGGTCACCGCGCGGTTGATGCTGCGGGGCTGGCAGGTCGACGACGCGCCCGCGGCACTGGCCGTCTACGGGCACGAGGCGGTGACACGCTGGCTCAGCCCGGCCATGGACCGAGTGCCCGATCTGGCGGCCATGCGCCTGTTGCTGCAGCAATGGATCGCCGAAACCGCCCGGACGGCTTTACCAGCCGGGCGCTGGGCGATTCAGCGGCGCAGCGACGGTCACGTCATCGGCGGGGCGGCTCTGCTGTCCCTCCCGCCGGGCAATGAGGATCTCGAGATCGGTTGGCAGCTCTACCCCGACACCTGGGGCCACGGATACGCCAGCGAAGCCACCTACGTGCTAGCTGAGTGGGCCTTCCGGCACGACGTTGATGAAATCTTCGCTGTCGTCCTACCGGGGAACACCCGAGCCGCCGCCACCGTCCGCCGCAACGGCATGCACTGGGTCGGCGAAACCAGCAAGTACTTCGGGCTGACGCTGCAAGTCTTCCGGCTCCGCTCGGCCGACCTCGATCAGGCTGCCCCCAACGCCCAGCTCCCACCCACCTTCGGTGCGAACTGACCGGAAGGCACTTGTGGACAAGTTCACCATAGGAGGCCCGGCGCAGTTTAGGTAAAGAGAACGAATTCCGGACACCAATACGTCCGCCGTATTTCCCGCTGATCGACGCCGACCTTAGGGATTCTATGGTGCGCATTTTCGGCGTCCCTGACGCACGTTGTGGGGCTGGCTGCGTTGTGTCCAGGACAGCGAACTCACCCAGATCGCCCTCGACAGAAGGCTCACGCCGAATGCCTTCGGTGCGGACATGGACATCTTCCTTGGCCGTGCTACGTGGCTACCGCCCCACCACATCGTGAAGCTGAGCGATGCGGCCGGATCTGTCACCGCTGGCCGAACGAGCACCTGCGACCTGCTCGGCGTCCCCTCCCTCCCCAGCGCGAGCCGGGGAGGGAGGGGAGACTGGACATGATGCAAGAGCGCCGGATTCCTTTGCTCCGGCGAGCCGAAGACACCGTTGGGAGCGCGTATACTTGAGGTAGCCGGACAGATGACATCCCATAGATACCAGCAACACCGGCAAAAAAAAATCGGGTCCATAATGTCTCGCCGTCGTCACTCCACCTGATCCGAGCGCGAGACGGCGCCCCCATCCGCCTCCTGCAGAGGCACCGCTCCGCTGGCAGAGCACGAACGTCACGGCCCGGCGTTCCTGATCGGCGCGGTCGACGCAACGCGTCTCACCCAGATGCTGGGCACCGCGCGGATCACACGGTTACGGCATATCAACCGACAGCGTCCTTTCTGACGCCACTGTGGTCCACATCGGACCTGAATTTCTGATGTGCTTGTTCCTCGGGCACACCACGGGACAAGGAAGAGCAATGACCTCGCATACCGTTTTCGTCTCCCTCTACGACAAACGCGTCAAGCTCGTACAGGACGTCTTGAACGAGCATACGAACCACACGGATGAAGAATGCCGTGTGCTCGCGGTACGGGTGTTGCACACTCTGGACACGATCCCTGAGAGAATACGCTGAGCCTAAATCGCCAACGAGATTCGCGGCGGACCGTCCCGTCATCCTGACCAAACTCGGGGAACCTGCTGTATCGCTACATCACTCAAGGACGAGTCGAATCCGACCGGCCAGCGATCTCGCCCAAGCGGCTTGCCCGCTACCTGCTCACCCACCCCGACGAGCTGCGCGACCATCAGAGGGAGCGAATCGACGCCGCCACGAGCGCCTGCCCCGAGAAGACCGGGCTTGCCGCGCTCGTCGGTGACTTCGCCGTCCTGCTCACCCCGACCACCGGCAACGATGACCGTCTCAGCGCCCCCTGGATCGAGCAGGCCCGGGCCGAGGACCTGCCCACCTCCACGCGTTCACCCGTGGACTCGAACTCGACTGCGCCGCCGTGAGCGCTGCTCTCACCCAGCCGTTCCACAATGGACAAAGGGAAGGAGTGAACACCAAAACGAAGCTGATCAAGCGGCAGATGACGGCCGCGCAGGCTTCGCCATCCTCCGTCACCGCATACTCCTCGGATGAACTACCGAGCGTCACCACCGAAAGAGCCAGAGCCGTTCGACTGACACACCCTGGCGCTGGCGATGATGCGACCTTCGAAGGTGGTCGCGAACGCGTTCACAGGTGCCTTCCATCGTTGAGTCCACTTTGCTCGGCCTTTCTTGTGGGGTCGAGCGTGCGGGTCACCGAATTGAGGCATTTCAGCGCGGCCTGTTGGTTTGACGCCGGGGGCCGGATTACGTCGTTGGCCTCGACGGACCCACATCGCCGACGTGCGGGACGACGCCCGGTTCGGGAGCGGTCAGCCCATTATGCCTGTTCTTGCCGTCGTGGACCATTGGACGAATCCTCACCGGCAAGGCTTCCGACGAAACTGGTTGGCCCCCGCACGCACCGAACCGGGTCGTTCGACCCCGTTGAGGCCGGACACCGGTCGTCGACATCTGCGGACTTGGGCGGCGCTGACGGCTGGCAAGTGGGTGACAGAATTCGCCAGTCGGGGAAACGAGCCGATGTGGAGTAGGTTGGTTGTTGGCAGCCCGTTTCGGTGGTTGCTGGATAGGAGGTCCGTCCAGTGATCTCGTCCTACGGAATTGGGAAGCCCGCCGGGTTCATCGGACTTGCCGTTGGTGATGTCCTTGGCCCGTGCGCCGCCGCTGGTTTTCACGTTGAGATCCTGTCCCGCACCACCAGGATCAGCCTGGACCTGCGCCACCAACCCGAACGGATTCGTTTGGTGGTCACCGACGGCCTCATCGAACAGGCATGGTGGGGCTGACCGAAGACTTTCCGCACCGAGCGTCGGGCGAATTCGGGCTCGGTCGCCGGTTGGGTGAGTAGGATGACGTGGCGCCTGGTGACGAGTTCGGTCGACTTTGGAATCTCCGGCGCGTGCGCTTTCGATCGCGCCGCGACAACGGCGTGGGTGGCCAGGTCGATCACGACGTGCGTCCGGGACGTGCGGTTACACCGCTTTCGCCAACGCCACCGACGACGACTGCCCGGCTCGCGTGGTGGGGTTCATGCCGTGAGTTGTCGTAGCGTTGTGAGTCACGGCGGGCCGCTGTTTCGTATGCGTGCGTAGAACTCGCAGTAAATGTATTTGACGGTCTCGTCGATATGGGCGGCAGCGTTGTCGATGTGTGCAGGGACGCGTTGCTGGTCACTCATCCGGTGGGCGCGGCGTAGGTGGAGACCCGCGGCGTAGAGGGCGTCGACCAGTTCTTCGGCGCCAGTGTGCGGGGGTGGACGTGTGTTGGTCACGGCGGCTCCCGTCAGCGTGTCCTGCTGGATCGGAATTGCCACCGGGGGCACGAGCGACGATCACGACGTCGATTGTGGAATCGATCGTTGAAATGATGCCGGAGAATTCGTGTTCGCAGCGTGCTGATATCGGATGTGGCGGCTTCGCGGCGTGGGGGCGTTTTTCGCCTGTCTCACGATGCCGGGTCGAGGACGGTCAGGGCGCGGAGCGCGGTTGGTGACGATCGCGGGCCTTGTGGGCGTCGACGATGGCACCGGGTTCCAGGTGTCCGCGCACGATGTCGTTCGCGACGTCGTGCAGGTGCAGGTTGCGGTCGCGGCTGTAGGTGCGCAGGTACGGGAAGACATGGTCCATCGGCAGGTCTGCGGCGTGGGAGAGCACGCCTTTGGCCTGTTCGATGATTACCCGGCTGTTCAGTGCCCGTTGAAGCTGCTCGGCGAGGACTTCGCCGCGGCGGATCGCGCGCTCTTGCAGGATGCCGATGGTGGCGGTGTCGGCCAGTGCACGCGCGACCTTGAGATTGCGTGGGCCCAGCTTGGTGTCACGGCCGAACAGGTTCAGCGCACCGATGATCTGGCCACGGAGTCGCAGCGGCACGGCCTGCACCGTGTGAAATCCTTCCGCGAGCGCTTCCGGCGTGAACTCCGGCCAACGTGTGGTCGCCGTGGTGAGATCGTCGATCTGAACGAGTTCACCGGTGAGATAGGCCTCCAGGGACGGGCCCTGCTCGGTCTGGGTTTCCAGCAGGCCGGCACGCTCCGGGGAGGAGGCCATCAAGCGCAGGCCGCCGCGTTGATCGGACAGCGACAACACTGCCGCGGATGCCCCGAGGAGCGACACGCAGTAGTCGGCGAGTCGGTGGAGCACTTCCACCACGTCGTAGTCGTCGACGAGCGTGTCGGCCATGTCGACGAACGCCAACAGCAGCTCTCGTTCCCGGGCCGCACCACCGGATTCCGATTGCCCACTCATAGCAGCTTCGTTTCTTCCGCCCACGATAATGGCATCGCCCCGGCCAGGACCAGCCACACCGACCAGTCCGATATCGCGCTCATCTGTCGATCACCCGTGGATGCAGTCGTTTCGCCACCAGATCCCCCGCGACCTCGTCCAGCAACCGGTCCGTCACGAACGCGTAGCCACGTAGCCGGGCCAGCGCCTGCTCGGCGGGAATCCCGAACTCGGCGATCACGATGCCGGTGGCCTGATGCACCACGGCCCGGTTGCCAGGCAGCGTGGTCAACCACATTTCGTCGATCTCACCGTCCGCGCCGGTGTTCGAGGCGGTCAGCAGCGCGCTGGTGGCGATGTCGGCGATCTTCAGCGCTGTGGACAGTTCGGCGTCCAGGAGCCATCCGGGGGTCCGTCGGTACATATCGATGGCGCCCACCCGCGCGGTGCCCCTCCTCAGCGGGATCGCGAAGATCGCGCCGACGTCGGCCGGGTTCATCTGTGCGGCGAACACCGGCCATGCGACAGCGGCATCCTGCGCCAGGTCGGGAACGAGTACCGGTTCGCCGGTGTCGAACGCCTCGAAACACGGTCCTTCCCCAGGCTGAACTGCACGGTCTCCAGATGCGCCGCCACCGCGTCACTGGCGTAGAGGCTCTGCCGATGCCCACTGCTGGCGATGATCGAGATGGCCGCACCGTCCACCGGCAGCAACGCCACACACGCTCGGCACACCCGCACGATGGGCGGCAACCCGTCGTCGTTGTCGCGCAACGCCGCCAGCACCGCCGACACCAAACGTAGCGACTCGGCGACGTCGTCGCCTTCGGTCACCTGCGCCACCGCCTTCCTCATCGCCGAGGCAACGCTCCTCGTCGGCGGCGGGAGCGCGCCCCGAAGCCAAGACACAGCATCACAGCCATCTCCCGAGACCAAGGCTAAACCCACCGGTCGTGCCGGGGGCGGGCTGCGCCGATTTGTTCGCGAGCGCGCTCGTTGTGGCCTCCTTGGCGCGCGGGAGAGGCCATGGAACGGCCCGTCATCGCGACGTTCCGTGGTTGTCCACCTATGCTGGGCGTATGAGTGATGACACCACGACGGCGTCGCTACGTCGTGGTCTTGAGGGTTATCTCCGTGCGGTGGCCGGGGAGCTCGCGGTGCCCGCCGAGGCGACCTCGTTCGAGATCAGCGACACGGTGTCGGCCTACCTCGGCCTGATTCGCCGGTGGGATCAACGGCCGCGGCACGACTTGATGCTGCTGTGGGACGAACAGCACGGCTGGGCACTCGCGGTCGAGACCGAACCAGGCGAGCCGACCACGGTCGTCGGCTATCTGGCCAGCGAACAGGTCGCTCCGGCCCCAACGGTCGTCGCGCGCTTCGTCACCGACGCACTCACCGGCTACGGAACAATGGCCCCGAGACCGGATTTCCCCATCACGCTCGCCCGCAACCAACTCGCGGGCCAACTAGCACGCTACGCCTAGGAGCCCGACAGCGGCGGCCTCGCGGTGCGCGAGGGTGTGATGCGGCCCCGTGTCAGGCCGCGCGAGGCGTAGTGTGAGTGGTGTCGGGAGCATCTCGTACGCGAGTGTCCATGCCTGCGTCGTCCTCGACGATAGTCAAGATCGATCGCGACCCGATCGAGACGGGAACACCGGCATGACATCGAATTCCTACATCCTGATGACCTCTTCCACACTGCCGATGTCGAACGAACCGGCAGGCCGCCCGCTGCGGCTGCGTATGAAGCGTGTCGGCGCGCCCACCGGCCGGGTCGATGGTGTGTGGTGGCCACGATCCCGGGACCTGGCCGTCGAGTTGCCGGACCTGCTGGCCGCACTCCAGATATGGCACGGCCGGATCGAGCGGGTGACCTACAACCTGACGATGTGGAAGTCGGATACGCGCCGGTTGACGGTGCCAGGCGGGGTAGTGCGGTTGGAGGGTTTCCGTTCCCAGGCCACCGACACCGTCACCATCGCGGGATCGGATCGACGGCGCCTGACCTTACTCGTGGTACCACCTGAGGCCACTCCGCTGGCCGGAGGCCACGCCATGACGACGACCACACGGCACGACAACCGCGACGGCGTGCGCACTTGGCCCAGCATCAGCAGCCGGCATTGAGGCGAATGAAACGCCTACCGGTTGCGCGGACGTGAACACTGAGCTCGATGCCGTCGTGCGGCACGGAGAACACCCACCCGGTGGCGCCGCAAAGGTGTAGAATGAATACCGACAGCGGTAACATGCTCGTGCTCCCGGCGCGCCCTCAATCGTCGTGACCGGAGGTTTCCTTTATGACGCCCGTACCCGCCGCCCGGCGGCACGGCAGCGATTTCGCCGAATTGTCCCGCAGTATCAAGCAAGCTGGGTTGCTGCACCGTCGGCGTGGCTATTACCTGGCCACGAACACGCTCACTATCGCCGCGTTCGCTGGGGTCTGGGTCATGTTCGGTTTCCTCGGAGACTCGTGGTGGCAACTGGGTACCGCGGCGTTGCTGGCGGTCGTGTGCACACAGTTGTCGTTTCTCGGTCACGACGCCGGTCATAAGCAGATCTTCCGGCGCCGCCGCGCCAACGATGCGGTGGGTTATGTACACGCGGGTCTGGTCGGGCTGAGTTACGGATGGTGGGTCGGCAAGCACAACCGCCACCATGCCAATCCCAACCACGAGGACGATGATCCGGATCTCGACATTCCGGCGCTCGCCTTCACCACGGGCCAGGGTCGCATCAAGGCGGGATTTCTACGCTGGATGGCGAAGTATCAGGCCTTCCTATTCTTTCCGTTGCTGCTACTGGAGGGGTTCAACCTGCATTGGTCCAGCATCCAGGCCGCGTGGCGGGGACAAGTGAAGCTACGCGTTCTGGAAAGCGCGATGCTGACCGCCCATATCGGTGGTTACTTGGCCGCGGTGTTCGTGGTGCTGTCACCGGTGACGGCGATCGTGTTCGTACTCCTGCACCAAGGTTTGTGGGGGGTGTACATGGGATGCTCCTTCGCACCCAATCACAAGGGCATGCCCACGACGACCAATCGTCACGAGTGGGACTTCCTGCGAAAACAAGTCCTCACCTCGCGTAACATTCGCGGTGGACGTTGGGTCGATTTCCTGCTGGGCGGGCTGAACTACCAGATCGAACACCACCTGTTCCCCAGCATGCCGCGGCCCAACCTGCGCCGGGCCCAGACCATCGTGCGCCGATTCTGTGCCACACACGAGATCGGCTACAGCCAGTGTGGACTGTTCCGCTCATACGGTCACGTTCTCCGACATCTCCACGCCGTCGGAGCACCGCTGCGTACCACGTCAGGAACCGCTCGGAGCCACACCCACACCAGGTGATCACGTTTCGAACTGGCCTTCCGCATTCCTTGTGCAGCTTTTGACGCTGATCACGAAGTTGGGGCTGCCCAGGGTTGGGTTGACATCTGATGTGTGAGGCTTCGGCCTCGCTTGGAAGGATGCCTGTCGTGCCCAAGCCTTACCCACAGGAGTTCCGTGATGACGTGGTCGCCGTGGCCCGTCGTGGCGAGGCTCCGTTGAAGCAGGTCGCCGCCGATTTCGGAATCTCGGCGGGCTGCCTGGCCAACTGGATGCGTGCCGCCGAAGTCGAGGACGGAACCCGTGACGGTGTGACCGCGAGGAGTCGGCTGAGCTGCGGGAACTGCGTAAACGCAACTGGTTGCTGGAACAGGAGAACGAGGTCCTGCGCAAGGCCGCCGCCTATCTCTCCCAGGGTGCTCTGCGGGGAAAATAGTCTTCCCGCTCGTCCGTGACCTGGCTGCGGCCGGCGCCCGGATCAGGGTGCCGGTGGCGGTGACGTGCAGGGTGCTGGGTATCTCCCGGCAGGCTTTCTACCAGTGGCTTCGTGCGCCGGTCTCGCAGCGCGACTGGGACGATGCGCACCTGATCGATGCTGCTTTGGAGATCCACGCTGATGATCCGGCGGACGGGTATCGGTTCATCGCCGACGAACTCGCCCAGCGTGGCTTCTCCGCGTCGGAAAACCGGGTATGGCGGATCTGCTCGATGCAGAAGATCTTTTCGTTGCATGCGAAGAAAAAGGGCCGAAATCCGAAGGCGGGGCCGCCGGTTCACGATGACCTCGTGGACCGCGATTTCACTGCCACCGCACCAAATGTGAAGTGGTTGACAGACATCACCGAGCATTCCACCAGCGAAGGGAAGCTGTACTTGTGTGCGGTCAAGGACTGTTACTCCAACCGTATCGTCGGGTACTCGATCAGCCCACGAATACGGTCATCGCTGGCAGTGGCGGCGCTGCGTAACGCCATCGCCCTGCGGAACCCGCACGGCGTGATCGTGCACTCGGACAGAGGTAGTCAATTTCGCTCGAAGAGCTACCGGCGCCTCCTCCGTCACCATGGGCTGACCGGATCCATGGGCCGGGTCGGTGCCTGCGGAGACAACGCCGCCATGGAATCGTTCTTCTCCTTGCTGCAAAAGAACATTCTCGATACCCGAGCCTGGAAGACCAGGGAGGAACTGCGGCTGGCGATTGTGTCCTGGATCGAGACAAAGTATCACCGCAAACGCCGGCAACGGCGCCTCGGCAAACTCACCCCGGTCGAGTTTGAGACCATCTACACCACCGCAGCAGCGGCCTGAAACCAGTCAACCCCGGTGACAACCGAAGTCTGGGCAGCCCCAGGGACGGCCTGATGGGCAGACCGCCCTTGCCTCTGGGCACCTGGGGCAAGATCCGGGTACGCAAATTGCCTTCTGGTGTGCATCGCGCCATCGCGAAGTATCGCGACTACGACGGTGTCACGCGCCGTGTAGAGCGTGTCGGTGCCACGAATTCCAAGGCGCAGAATAATTTGCTGGAGGCGCTGCGTGATCGTGTCCGTGTTGTTAGGGAAAGCGAAATCACGGCGAACTCCAAAGTCGAAGTGGGCGCGGCTGTCTACTTCGCTGAGCTGAAGCGGTCCGATAAGGCAGTTCGGACCAAACAGGACTACATGGGCGCGTGGGAACGCTACCTCCGCGAACCACTGGCGCAACTGCGATATCGGGAACTCGGGGTGCCTATCGCGAATCGCGTGCTCACGACTGTGCGGGACAAGAACGGCAGTGGTGCGGCCAAACAGGCGCGAGCGGTCCTGACCGCCATCTGCGCTTTGGGCGTTCGACATGGCGCGCTTGATGACAACCCCGTGCGTGAAATCGAGTCGCTGGGCAAGAAACAGCGCCGGACCTCGCGACTGATCAACCCGAAGACAGTAAATGCCGCCTTGGACGTGTTCCACCAGTCGGAGGACGCTGCGCGCTGGGATCTTGTGGACATGCAAGACGTGAGTTCCGGGCTGGGCAGCCGAATCGGTGAACTCTTGGCGCTGGACTGGGAAACCTCGGTGGACTTTGACAATGGAACCATCTGGTTCCACGGAACCGTGATACGGGTCACCGGGGTGGGGTTGGTAGTTCAGGACCACACCAAGAGCCCGGCAGGGATGCGCCGTGTTCGGCCGCCGGGGTGGGTTATGGACATCTTCAAGCGTCGGCATGCCGAGTCGACGTCACCGTGGTGTTTCCCATCGACTGTTGGCACACTTCGTGATCCAGATAACACACGAAAGTACATTCGCCTTGTGGTCAAGGGCACAGCGTTTGAAGGTCTACACCCCCACGACTGGCGGCACTACGTAGCCGGGGTGCTCGACGATGCGGGACTGACCGCTCGCCAGATCGCGGATTACCTAGGCCACGAGCGAGTGAGTACCACTCAGGACGAGTACATGGAGCGTGGCGTAGTGGGAGAGCAGGCCAGCATCGCCCTAGCCAGCAGGCTACCTGCGACGGTTCAAAGGGACGGGTAAAGGGTGGAGATGATCTTGAAAGTTGCCCGCACACTCCTGGTCACTTGCGTGACCAGGAGTGTTGTGCCCCCGGCAGGACTCGAACCTGCGACCTAGAGATTAGAAGGCTCTTGCTCTATCCAGCTGAGCTACGAGGGCCCAGTGCTGACCCGCTGGGGTCACGCGCCGCATGTCCGCCAGCTTAGTCATCACTAACATCCTGATCGTTCGACACCAGGGAATCGTTTCACCCCTCACCCGGCTTGGTGACCGTGGGTGCGCTGCTCTGTCGGCGAACAGCGCACCCACGGCGGGGCCGCTGCCGGGTTTGCGGCCCCCTCGGGCGCGTTTCCAGCCCACGTGTTCCCCAGTCGTGGGCGTGGCGTGGGGCGCCCGGGCTCGGGTGTGAACCGGCGGACCTCAGTCCCAGATCTGTACCGCCCGCACGACGAAAGGTGCCCTCGGAACGAACGTGCCGGGACCCGGATACGTCGTGAAATCACCTTCGGTGGCGCACGCCGAATCCTGATAGACCGTGACGTGCCGGTCTATTCGATTGGCGAATGAATGTGCTTCGAGTTCCTTGGGTAGCGTCACGCATTCCCCGGGGTTGGTGTCGCGCAGGTCGAGCCGGGCCAGCCCGCCCGCGTAGAACTCGCCCGCCCAGGCGCAGAACTCCCCCTGGGCGCACGCGAACTCAGGGGGAGGAGCCTTGGTGGCCGGTGTGCTCGCGTGCGTGGACCCCGCGCCGCCGAGAAAGGCAAGCGCCGTCAGTGTTGCGGCGCGCAGGACGCGCGAGCGGGAAAGCGAAAAGAATTGTGCCATCGTGAACAACTCCCCAGTCTGTGCGGCGAATCCGGTTGCCGCGAAATGTGCTGACTCCACGATGGCGAAGAACGAGGTTGTTTGTCAGCGGTGTTTTTAGTTTTGTGGATAACTCGGCGTTTCGCACTCGGTCGGGTGGGAGTTGTCCACACTGTCGGCGAAGAGCTTGTGGGGAGTTGGCGTCCAGTGTTAACGGGGAGCGGGTCCGGTCGACGCGCGGATCACGAGTTCCACCGGAAGGGTCACGGGAGGGGGAGGTTTCCGTCCCGCGAGCAACCGCAGGCTCAGTTCTCCCGCCGTCCGCCCTTTTGCCACCAGGTCTTGGCGAATGGTGGTGAGCGCGGGCTCGCTCCACCGGGCGGGGGGCGTGTCGTCGAAGCCGACCACCGAGAGGTCGCCGGGAATGCCGAGCCCTCGCCGCCTCGCCGCGGTCATGGCTCCGATCGCGAGTTCGTCCGACACGCACAGCAACGCCGTCGGCGCCGGATCAGTGCCGAGTAGCCGTGTCGCGGCGTCCACGGCTTGGTCGCGGGACAGACCCGAGGTTTCCCACACCGGCACGTCCTCGGCGCGCACTCCGGCGGCGGCAAGGGTTTCGACGTAGCCGGCGAGCCGGTCGCGATTGTCGCCGAACCGGCTGCGCATCGCCTGCTCGACCGGCATCGGCCCGCCGCGCGGCTGGGAAAGGCATTGCGCGGAGAGGATGCCGAAGCGCCGGTGCCCGAGGTCGAGCAGGTGTTGCGCCGCGGCGGCGGCTCCACCCTTGTCGTCGATGGTCACCCTGGCGGCGCCGGTCACGGCAGGCTGGTCGATGATCACGAGCGGGAGTCCCCTGTCGCCCACGGCCCGCAAAGCGGGGGCGTCGTCGGCAAGTGAGTACGCCACGGCCAGGTCTGCCTGTGCGGCCAGAACTCGTTCCGCCTTCGGGCCACCGTCGTCGCCGCCCGGCAGCAGCAGAAGCGCGTGACCTTCGCCGTCGACCTCGGCGGCGAGCGCGTCGAGCGTGATGGACAACGCGGGATCCGAAAATGCGGCCGACAGTCCTGTGTCCAGCATGAACGCGATCGCGCCCGCGCGTTTGGTGGCGAGGCTGCGGGCCACGGGGTGGGGACCGGCATAGCCGATGCGCTTCGCCGCGCGCATGACCTCTTCGCGCAGTGCGGCCGAAAGCTGATCCGGCCGGTTGTACGCGTTGGACACGGTGGCACTCGACACTCCGACCGCCTGCGCGACGTCGTCGAGGGTCGGTTGCCTGCGTCGCCTGCCACTCACCCGCGCAGTCTAGAACGACCCGGGTCACTTGCTTTTTCTTAAGCGCTTAAGACAAGCTGTGGAAAGGATTTCCAGGAAAGGTGGATCGAGGTGTCGCAGCGGCTCGCGGTGATGGTCGTCTTCGCGTTCAACGGCGCCACGCTCGGCTCGTGGGCTCCGCGCACGCCCGCGCTGAGCGAACAGATTGGGGCGGGACCCGGCGCGCTCGGCTTCGCCCTGCTCGGCGCCAGCATCGGAATGCTCACGGCGGCGACGGTCTCGGGACGGCTGGTCGAGCGGTTCGGGCCGCGCGCGGTCGTGATCGGCTCCGGCGTCGCCATCTGCGCGGTGCTGCCCGCCATCGGCGGCGCGCAGAGCGTGCCGTGGCTGGCCGTGGCGCTCGTCGGGCTCGGCGCTTCCTCGGGAGCACTGGACGTGTCCATGAACATCGCCGGAGTCGCGGTGGAACGCGCTCGTGGCAAGCCGACGATGGCGTTGTTCCACGCGTGGTTCAGTTTCGGGGCGCTGGCGGGGGCGGGGAGCGCGGCGCTGGCCGCGACCGTCGGCGCGAGCCCGCTGCGGCATCTCGCCGTCGCGGCGGTGGCAGGCCTCGTCATGCTCGCCGCCGTCGCGTTCAGGCTCCCCGGCCTGCCGCCGCGCGCCGCGCGGAGGACAGTCCCGCGAAAGGCACCCGGTCCGGCCCTGGTCAAGCGACCGGCGCTGTGGTTGCTCGCGATCGTGGCGTTGTGCTCGGCCATTGCCGAAGGGGCGAGTTCCGATTGGTCGGCGCTCCTGCTGACCAGCGAACAGGGGGCCGGCGAGGGGCCGGCCGCGCTCGCCTACGCGGGGTTCGCGCTCGCCATGGCCTTCGCGAGGCTCGGCGGATCGTGGTTGCAGGCCAGGTACGGCCCGGCGAGGGTGCTCGCCACGGGGGCCGCGCTCGCGGCTGCGGGACTCACCTTCGCCGCGATCGCCGCGACACCCGCGGTGAGCTACGTCGGTTTCGCGCTTGCCGGTGGTGGGCTCGCCGCGTGCTTTCCCGTGGCACTCGGTCTTGCCGGAGAGGCAGGAAAACGGGCCGACGACAGCGGTGGTGAACGTGAGGTGGCTTTCGTCACCGCCATCGCCTACACCGGTTTTCTCGCCGGACCGCCCGTGATCGGCGGCATCGCGCACCTGACGTCGCTGTCGGTGTCGTTCGTGGCCGTCGGGGTCGTCGCGGCCGTCATCGTGCCCGCCGCGGTGGGGGCGACCCGGTTCGCCGCGAGGGAGCGCGCGGCCCGCGAACGACTGGGCGCCCTCCGCTGACCGGCTGTGAAACCGCTCGTCCTACCCTCGTAACGTGCCCACCGAGACCGATTCCGTTCCCGAAACCGCCCCACGCCGCAGGGCAGCCATGGGCCCGCTGCTCGGGGTGGGCGTGCTCTTCGCCATGGTCGTCGCGGTCGGTCTGGTCGCGCTGACCGGAGGGATCGGATACGCCATCGCGGGTCTCACCGACCCCGGCAACGTCACGCGCTATGGCATCACCGTCGTCAGGGTCGGCGCCGACGCGGCGGCCGCCGTGTGCATCGGCTCGCTGCTGCTCGCCGCCTTCCTGGTGCCGCCGCAGAAGTCGGGCACGCTGGCCGTCGACGGTTACGCGGGATTGCGCACGGCGGGTATCGCGGCATGGGTGTGGTTCGTCTTCGCGATCGCGTCGGTGTTCTTCAGCGCCGCCGACGGCGCGGGCCGTCCGGTGACCGAGGTGTTCTCGCCGGACGTACTGGTCAGCTTCATCGAGGCCATCGAGCAGCCCAAAGCCTGGCTGGTGACCGCGGCCGTCGCGTTGCTGCTGGCACTGGGCTGCAGACTGGTCCTGTCGTGGGGCTGGACCGTTGTGCTGTTCTTCGTGTCCGTCGCGGGGCTGGTGCCCATCGCCGTCACGGGGCACTCTGCGAGCGGCGGGTCGCACGACATGGCCACCAACAGCCTGCTCTATCACCTGATCGCCGCCGCGCTGTGGGTGGGAGGGCTGATCGCGCTGCTCGCCCACGCCAGGCGGCGCGGCGCCCACCTTTCGCTCGCCGCCGAGAGGTTCTCGAAGCTGGCGCTGGTCTGCTGGGTCGTGATGGCGGTCTCCGGTGTCGTCAACGCCGTGGTCCGGGTCAGTCCGGGTGAGCTGCTGACCACTGACTACGGCCTGCTGGTGATCGGCAAGATCATCGCGCTGGGCGTGCTCGGGGTCTTCGGTCATCAACAGCGTCAGCGCAGTGTGCGCGGCCTCAAGGAGGGCGCCGGAGGCGGACAGCTCGTACGGCTCGCCGCCGTCGAGGTGCTCATCATGTTCGCGACGATCGGCCTCGCCACGGCACTGTCGCGGACACCGCCCCCGCAGGAAATCGCCGCACAGCCGTCGACGACGGAACTACTGCTCGGGTACACGCTCGACGGTCCGCCGACGGCGCTGCGCCTGCTGACCGACTGGCGGTTCGACCTGATCTACGGAACGGCGGCCATCGTGCTCGCCGTCGTCTACCTGCTCGGTGTGCGCAGGCTGCGGAAGAGGGGCGACACGTGGCAGGCAGGGCGCACGGCCGCCTGGCTGGCCGGTTGTGCCGCGTTGCTCATCGCCACCTCGTCGGGGATCGGCCGCTATGCCCCCGCGATGTTCAGCATGCACATGGGCAACCACATGCTGCTTTCCATGGTGGCGCCGGTGCTGTTCGCGCTCGGTGGTCCCGTGACGCTGGCGCTGCGCGCCCTGCCGACGGCGGGCAGGGACGCGCCACCGGGACCGCGCGAATGGATTCTCGCGTTCGTCCACTCGCCGGTGACGAGGGTGCTGACCAACCCCATCGTGGCGTTGTTCCTGTTCGTGGGCTCCTTCTACGGGTTGTACTACTCGGGGCTGTTCGACTCCGCGTTGAACTACCACTGGGCACACCTGGCGATGAACGCGCATTTCCTGCTCGCCGGTTACGTCTTCTATTGGCCGGTGATCGGGGTCGATCCCGCGCCGAGACGGCTGCCACCGCTCGGCAAACTCGGGTTGATCTTCGCGTCGATGCCGTTCCACGCGTTCTTCGGTGTCACGTTGATGAACATGCAGACCGTGCTCGGCGAGACCTTCTATCGAGGCCTCAACCTGCCGTGGGTCGGCGATCTGCTCACCGATCAACGGCTCGGCGGTGGTATCGCGTGGGCAGCGGGCGAGATCCCCGTGCTGCTGGTGATGGTGGCGTTGCTCGTGCAGTGGGCGCGCGCCGACGAGCGAGAGGCCAAACGCAGGGACCGGCGCGAGGCCGCGACCGGGGATCAGGATCTCGCCGCGTACAACGAAATGCTCAAACGGCTTGCCGATCAGGGAGAGCGCAGGTCCTGACGGCCACGCGTTTTCCGCGAGGTTGTCCACAGTGGGGCGGTTGTCCACGGATTGCCGGAGACCCCCTGGCGCACCGCGAAGTCCGGGAGCAGCCTGGAGAAACGACCAGGAACGCGACGGCGAAAGGTGTGGCCCCATGGCGATCGGCGAGACGATGGTGACGGTTGTCGGCAACGTGAGCAGCGAACTGACCAGGCGGACTACCGCGGGTGGCGACGAGGTACTCGGTTTCTGGTTGCGCAGCAACGAACGCCGGTTCGACAAGGAGGAGGGCCGGTGGTGCGATGGCAGGCAGCTCTCGGTCAAGGTGACGTGCCGGCGGCGGATGGCCGCGACGGTGGGCGCCTCGCTCACCAGAGGTGACCCCGTCATCGTCACCGGGCGCCTTTCCACCAACCGGTTCGAGTCGGAAGGACAGCAGCGCTCGATACCGGAGCTCGAAGCCACCGCCATCGGTCCCAATCTCTCGTGGTGCACGGCGTCGGTGAGGCGGCTCGGGCGCGAGGGCACACAACCGGATCTTGGCGGCGCCGAGGCGCGGGCAGCGCCTCCGGGGACACGGACGCGGCCGCACGTCGGGGCAGGGCTCCGCTGAGGGGACACGCCAGTCGGCACATGTGCCCGCGCCGGGGCTCACGGGCCGTGCAACCCGGGGAAAGCGCACCGTAGGGGGGCTGTCACCCGGTGGAGGCGCGCTCTACCGTCGGTGGCGGGACGGTGACCGCTGTCGGGTAGCGACGCGGACAGCTCTACGATCGCAATATGGCCGAGTTCATCTACACCATGAAGAAGGTGCGCAAGACTGTCGGGGACAAGGTCATCCTCGATGATGTCAGCACCGCGTTCTATCCCGGCGCCAAGATCGGCGTGGTCGGACCGAACGGTGCTGGAAAGTCAACCGTCCTCAAGATCATGGCGGGGCTCGACCAGCCGAGCAACGGGGAAGCGTTCCTGCAGCCGGGCGCGAGCGTCGGCATCCTCCAGCAGGAGCCTCCGCTGAACGAGGAAAAGACCGTGCGCGGCAACGTCGAGGAGGGCCTCGGCGAGATCAAGGTGAAGCTCGATCGCTTCAACGAGATCGCCGAGCAGCTCGCCACCGACTACAGCGACGCGCTCATGGAAGAGATGGGCAAGCTGCAGGAGGAACTCGACCACGCCGACGCGTGGGAGCTCGACTCGCAGCTCGAACAGGCGATGGACGCGCTGCGCTGCCCGCCGGGTGACGAAGAGGTGACCCATCTCTCGGGTGGTGAGCGACGCAGGGTCGCGCTGTGCAAGCTGTTGCTGTCGAAGCCCGACCTGTTGTTGCTGGACGAGCCGACCAACCATCTGGACGCGGAGAGCGTGCTGTGGCTGGAGCAGTTCCTGGCCGGCTACCCCGGTGCCGTTCTCGCGGTCACTCACGACAGGTACTTCCTCGACAACGTCGCCCAGTGGATCATGGAGCTCGACCGGGGCAGGGTCGTCGGGTACGAGGGCAACTACTCGACCTACCTGGAGAAGAAGCGCGAACGGCTTGCGGTCCAGGGCAAGAAGGACGCCAAGCTGGCCAAGCGCCTGCAGAACGAGCTGGACTGGGTGCGTTCCAACGCCAAGGCGCGGCAGACGAAGTCCCGTTCCCGGCTCGATCGGTACGAGCAGATGGCCGCGGAGGCCGAGAAGACCAAGAAGCTCGACTTCGAGGAGATCCAGATCCCGCCGGGGCCCCGGCTGGGCAACGTGGTCGTCGAGGTACAGAACCTGAGCAAGGGCTTCGAGGACCGGCTGCTCATCGACAACCTGTCGTTCACGTTGCCGCGCAACGGCATCGTGGGTGTCATCGGCCCGAACGGCGTCGGCAAGACGACGCTGTTCAAGACGATCGTCGGGCTGGAGGAGCCGGACAGCGGGACGGTCAAGATCGGCGACACGGTCAAGCTGTCCTATGTGGACCAGCAGAGAGGCGGCATCGACCCTGACAAAACGGTGTGGCAGGTCGTTTCCGACGGGCTCGACTTCATTCACGTCGGCCAGACGGAGATGCCCTCTCGTGCCTACGTGAGTGCCTTCGGGTTCAAGGGGCCGGACCAGCAGAAGCCGGCGGGCGTGCTCTCCGGTGGCGAGCGCAACAGGCTCAACCTCGCGCTGACGCTGAAGCTGGGCGGCAACCTGATCCTGCTGGACGAGCCGACGAACGACCTCGACGTCGAGACACTCGGCTCGCTGGAGAACGCGCTGGAACAGTTCCCCGGTTGCGCCGTGGTCATCTCGCACGACCGCTGGTTCCTCGACCGGGTGGCGACGCACATTCTCGCTTGGGAGGGCGACGACGCGAACCCCGCGAAATGGTTCTGGTTCGAAGGCAACTTCGAGGGCTACGAGAAGAACAAGATCGAGCGGATGGGTGCCGAGGCCGCGAGGCCGCATAGGGTGACGCACCGGAAACTCACCCGCGACTGACCGAGGACAACAGGCCAGCACTGAGCGAGCACGCCGGAGCCAACACTGAGCGGAGTCCCCGTGGTAGCCAGTAAGTCCACCAGCCGCAACCAGGCCAACGGCCGTCGTCCTGCGGCAGGCGGTGCCGCCGGCGGGAGCAGCGATCCCGTCGGGCGACTTGTCGAAGAGGCGGAACGGTTCGGCCCGAGGGCACCTGAGCTCGCACTGGTGCTCGGGGAGCGAGCCGCCTCCCTCGCGGAGGCTGCCGGTTCCAACGAGCTGTGGATCAGGGCCGAAAGCGTGGTCGTGCATGCGCGGGTGCGGCTCGGTCATCGCGCGGCCACGGTCGGCAGGGCGGTCGCGGCCTTGCGTGCGGCGGAGGATGCGGGGCAGGCGGCGATCGCCGCCCAGCTCCGCACCGACCTTGCCGTGTGCGCTCGCAGCGTGGGGACGCCGTTGACGGGCCTCGCCGTGCTACGGCCGGTACTGACCGTGGCAGGGCTCTCGGCAACGCAACGGGCCACCGCCCTGAGCCATCTCGTCGGGTGTCTCGGCACGCTGGGCCGCCGGGCGGAGCTGGATCGGGTTCTGCTTGAGGGCGATCGCCTCGTCTCGGCGGACGACGCGCTCGACGAGGACGACAAGCTTCAGGCAAGGGCGTTGATCAGGGTCGGCGTGTCCGCGCACCGGCGCAGGCACGGTGATCTCGTCGGGGCCGCGGACGCGGCACGTACGGGCATCGGGTTTCTCGATCAACTGGAGGACCCTTCCGCCGACGGCGGGGTCGCCAGGGTCCGGCTTGTACTCGAACTCGTGTGCGCCCTGCTCGACCGCGGTGAACTCGAAACGGCCGCGGAAATCGCCGAGTCCGTGTTCGCGACGCCGGAACGGGCCGCGACGGCGGCACCGGCGGGCTGGCTGCGATTGGCGATCGCGTTGAGGGTGCTGCTGCCTGGCGGAGCCGCCGACAAGGCGGCGCGCATGTTGCGGGAAGCCGTGCACAGCGCGGAACGGCACGGTCTGCACGCGCTCGCGGGACGTCTGTGGCTGGAACTGGCGCATGTGGAGGAGCGGACGGGAGACCCGGCGGAGGCGATCCGGTGTCTGCACAAGGCTCGCGCCGCCGAGCATGTTCACGCCCGTGCCCGTAGTCAGGCCTGTGCCGCGCTGACCGGTGAGTTCGGGTCGGGGGAGCAGGCACCGGTCGATCTCGCCGAGATCGTGGCTTCGGCGGCGTCGGCCCCAGCGGTCCCGGCCGCGGCTCCCACGCCGCAACGGGCTCCGGCGACTCCGGCGATTCAGTTGCCTGCGGAGCCTTCGGGGTCGCGGGTTTCGGAGCCCGCCGGTCGCAGGGCCGCGGGCGGCGTCGCGCGAACGGCCGCGGCGCTCACGGGTTCCCCCGCGATTCCCGAGCAGGGGCAGCAAGCGCGAACCGGACCGCGGTCTGGTCACGAAGAGGCAGCGGAAGGGCAGCCGGGAGAGGAACGGCAAGGGCGAAGGGCACGGCGCCGGGCGCGCGAGGAGGAAAACCGAGGGACGGAAGCCGCCCAGCCGGCCTCGATCCCGGAGCAGCCCGCCGAACCCGGTTCGACGGAGCAGGCGAACCCGGCGGCCACTGTCGTGCCTGCCGCCGAGGACACCCCCGGTGCGCGGCGGCACGAGGCCGGCGCCGCGGACCCGGCCACGGCACAACCGGCGGCCTCCCGCCATTCCCGGCCCAGAGTGGTACTTCCGATGCTCAGGGTTGCGCCCGAACCACCCGAGCCGGAAGCTCCCGAACCGGCGGCCGGGCCGGGGTGGCCGAGTGGAACCGGCCACACCGCGGCGGCGGAGGTTCCCGCGGCGACCGAGGGCGCCCGGCCGACCAACGGAAAACGCCGCGCTCCCACACCGTCGGCAGCCGAGACCGAGGTGTTCGGCGTCGTGGCACCGGTCACCGGCGATCCGGCCGGATCGCCGGAGCCGCAACAGCCGGCGGCGTCCTCCCTTTTGTCCTCGACTCCCTACACCGCCGAGCGGACGGCGGAGCAGGCAGGCGAATCGCCGTCCGCTGAGCCGATTTCCGGGGCGTCCGCGACGCAGGCGGCCGCCGCGGGGACGGCGGCGGCGTTCGACGGTCCCGCCGACCGGCCCCGGTTCGAGGAACCACCGCCCTACTCGTGGCGGGACGACGTGGCGCGAAACACGCGGCATGATTCCGAACACGGCTCCGTGGCCGCGAAGTCGGTACTGGACCGGCTCGGGATTTCCGCGGGCTCCGCCGCCGGGGGGAGGCGGAGGGCAGCGGAGGGCGCGCGGCCAACGAGCGAAGGCGAATGGACCGGGAACGAGCCGGAACAGGGCGCGCCCGGTCATCAGGAACGGCAAGGGCATCACGACCCGCATCGGCCCGGCGACGGGATCGAGCCGTCCCCGTGGAGCGGCGCCGCGGGCGCTGAAACCGCCTCAGCGCGCTCGAACGGAGCCGAGGCACCATCGGCACCCGTGACGGCGGGCGGAGCCGAGGAGCACCACATGGAGGGCCTTGGCGACGGCTACGGATGGCTGCCGCGGCTGCGGCTGCCGCCGTCACTGGCGCCGCTCGAAGACCTGGGCTCGGACGACTTCGGCCCGGCCGCGCCGACGGACGCTAATTCGGCCGGCACCGGTTCGACCGGCGGTCCCGCGACGGGGGGAACACCCTCCGTGCCCCCTCCTGATTTCACCGGCGGAGGCCATGGTGTTTCCGGTGGTTTCCCCGACGATCTTTCCGGTCGCCCGCTCGACGATCCGCCGCCCGACGCGGGTCTCGCCGAGCTGCTCGCCCGCGCACTTGCCGAGCACCAGGCCGGTTCGTCGAGTGCCTCCGCGCTCGTGAAGCAGCTCGGAACCGATTACGACAACAGGGAAGAACCACGCACGGTGAACGGGCGCAACCGCAACGATCGATGAGCCGAAACCGGCATCTTGCTCTGTCACAGTAAGGTAAACCTTGGATCGGCACATGGTGGTGTCAAGGCCAGGGAGTGGAGAGTTGCGTTGCCTGACATGAGTTCGGTCGGAGTGTCCAATCGCCCTATCGTCGGGGAAGCGGACACGGTCACTGCGGGGCGACCGCGGAGCCCCGAACAGCTTCGTGACGAGTTGGTCGAAGCCGCCGCCGCGACCGCGCCGGACATCGCGGACTTGATTCGGCTCTATTACCGGTTGATTCCGGCCGAGGAGATCGTCGGTGACGATCCGGTCGATCTGGTCGGTGCGGTGCGGTCACACCTGCAACTCGCGCAGCAGCGAGTTCCGGGAAGGCCGGCGGTGCGGTTGCTCAACCCCAACGCGGCTGAGGACGGGTGGGCGAGGGAAGCCACGGTCGTTCAGCTCGTCACGGACGACATGCCCTATCTCGTCGACTCGGTCGCCGCGGAATTGTCGCGCAGCGGCGTGCAGGTGCAGCGCATCGTGCACCCGATCGTGGTCGTCAGCAGGGATCTGACCGGTGAGCTGCGTGAGGTGTACCCGACGGCGGACGTCGCCGACCCGCCGCAGGGTTCGTCGGCGGAATCCTGGATGTACCTGGAGATCGACCCGATCGGCGATCCGAACAGGGCGAGGGAACTGGACAACCGGCTCACCGCCGTCGTCGGCGATGTCCGCGAGGTGGTCGAGGACACCGAGCGGATGGCGGAGACGGCGCGGTCGATCGCCGACCGGCTCGACGAGCAGCCGCCGCCACTGAGCAAAGCCGAGATTCACGACGGTTCGGAGTTGCTGCGCTGGCTCGCCGCGGGTCATTTCACGTTCCTCGGCTACCGCCACTACGAAGTGGTCACCGAGACCGACAATGATCAGCCGGCGCTACGGGCGGTGCTGGCTTCGGGACTCGGAGTGCTGCGGCAGGACAGTCTCGCCGCGCGCAGCCTCACGGCGGGACCCGACACAGCGGCTCACGCGCTCGCGCCGACGCTGCTCGTGCTCACCCAGGCAAGCGCACCGTCCACTGTGTACCGTCCGATCTACCCGTACTACGTCGGGGTGAAGACCTTCGACGACAACGGCGTCGTTACCGGGGAACACCGTTTCCTGGGTATGTTCACGAGTTCGGCGCTGCACGAGGACGTACTCGACATTCCCGTTGTCGCGGGACGGGTCAGGGAGGTCATCCACCGCGCGGGCTTCCCGATGGAGTCCTACTCGGGGCAGCGCATGCTCGAAGTGCTGCAGAACTGGCCGAGAGCGGACCTGTTCTCGGCCGACTCCGATTCGCTCTACGCCACCGTCACCGGCGCGATCACCCTCGCCGACCGGCGGCGGCTGCGGCTGTTCCTGCGCAGGGATCCCTACGGCCGGTTCTACTCGTGCCTGGTGTTCCTTCCCCGTGACCGCTACACGACGCGGTCGCGGCTCGCGATGCAGGAGGTGCTGCTCGAAGAACTGGAGGGGACGCACCTCGAATACTCGACGCGGCTGGGGGAGACCCAGCTCGCGCAGGTGCACTTCACGGTGCACACCGATCCCGCGAGGCTGATCGAGCCCGACATCCTGCGCATCCAGGAACGGCTCGGCGAGGCGATGCGAAGCTGGGACGACCTGATGGTGGAGGCCATCCTCGCCGAGCGGAGGGCGCGCGCGGGCGGCGGCAAGGCAGTCACGTTCGCGGGTGAGGAATCGGCGACGGAGCAGGGCCAGCGGTTCGCGGCGATGTTCCCCGAGTCCTACAAGGAGGACTTCGACGCCGAGGTCGCGCTCGCCGATCTGCGGACGCTGGAGGCCCTCGACGGCACCGGCGACGTGCGCATGTCGTTCTACATCCCGGAAGGGGCCGCTCCGGGCGAGCGCCGCTTCAAGCTGTACCTGCTCGGTGGGGGTGTGACCCTGTCGAAGGTGCTTCCGCTGTTGCAGCGCATGGGTGTCGAGGTCGTCGATGAGCGGCCCTACGAGCTGCAGCGTGAGGAAGGCGACCGGTCCTGGATCTACGACTTCGGGCTGCGGATCGAGCCGAAGGTGCTCGAAGAGATCGGCGAATCGGCCGAACCGGATCTGCGCGTGCGGTTCCAGGAGGCCTTCGAGGCTGCGTGGCGGGGCGACTGCGAGGTCGACGGTTTCAACGGGCTCGTGCTGCGGGCCGGTCTGAGCTGGCGGCAGGCCGCCGTGCTGCGGGCCTATTCGCGCTATCTGCGGCAGGCGGGCAGCCCGTACTCGCAGGAGTACATCGAGAACACGGTTCTCGCGCACACCGACATCGCCACGGCGCTGGTCAGGTTGTTCGAGACCAGGTTCGACCTGGGGCGGGACGAAGCGCAGCGCGTCGAGCAGGCCGACGCGCAGGTGACCGAGATCAACACGCTGGTCGATTCGGTGAAGAGCCTCGACGAGGACCGCATCCTGCGCAGGCTGATGGCGGCCATCGTGGCGACGTTGCGCACTAACTACGCGGTGCGTGACGCAGGTGGAAAGCAGCGCTCCTACCTGGCGCTCAAGCTGGACCCGCAGCGGGTTCCCGACCTTCCCGAGCCGAGGCCCGCTTTCGAGATCTTCGTGTGCTCGCCGAGGGTCGAGGGTGTGCACCTGCGGTTCGGATCGGTGGCCCGTGGCGGGTTGCGCTGGTCGGACCGCAAGGAGGATTTCCGCACCGAGGTGCTCGGTCTCGTCAAGGCGCAGGCGGTGAAGAACGCGGTCATCGTCCCGGTCGGGGCGAAGGGCGGCTTCGTCGTCAAGCGGCCACCGGCGACGACCGGCGACCCTGGCCTCGACAGGGA
This sequence comes from Saccharomonospora sp. NPDC006951, assembly GCA_040635515.1. GTDB lineage: Bacteria > Actinomycetota > Actinomycetes > Mycobacteriales > Pseudonocardiaceae > Prauserella_A. The sequence continues at coordinate 783,378 of JBEYHY010000003.1, forward strand.
GGCCTACCTCGCGGAGGGCGTCGCCTGCTATCGCATGTTCATCTCGGGGCTGCTGGACCTCACCGACAACCTCGTCGACGGCGAGACGGTGCCCGCGCCGCAGGTGGTGCGCTACGACGGCGACGACAACTACCTGGTGGTCGCCGCGGACAAGGGCACGGCGACGTTCTCGGACATCGCCAACGAACTCGCGGCGGACTACGGCTTCTGGCTCGGTGACGCCTTCGCCTCCGGCGGTTCGATGGGCTACGACCACAAGGCGATGGGGATCACGGCCAAGGGCGCGTGGGAGAGCGTCAAACGGCACTTCCGCGAGCTGGACGTCGACACCCAGCGCGAGGACTTCACCGTCGTCGGCATCGGCGACATGGGTGGTGACGTCTTCGGCAACGGGATGCTGCTCTCCGAGCACATCAGGCTCGTCGCGGCCTTCAACCACCTGCACATCTTCATCGACCCCTCGCCGGTCGCCGCGTCCTCCTTCCAGGAACGCAAACGATTGTTCGAGATGCCGCGCTCGTCGTGGGACGACTACGACCGCTCGCTGATCAGCGAGGGCGGCGGCGTCTTCTCGCGCAGTGCCAAGACGATCCCGATCACCCCGCAGATGCGCACGGCGCTGGGACTCGACGCGAGTGTGCGGAAGCTGTCACCGGCCGAGCTGGTGCACGCGATCCTGCTGGCTCCTGTCGATCTGTTGTGGAACGGCGGAATCGGCACCTACGTCAAGGCGGAGTCGGAGGATCACTCCGCCGCGGGCGACAAGGCCAACGACGCGGTGCGCGTCAATGGCGGCGACCTCCGCGTGAAGGTCGTCGGCGAGGGCGGCAACCTGGGGCTGACCCAGCGAGGCCGGATCGAGTTCGCCAGGCACGGCGGCAAGGTCAACACCGACGCGCTCGACAACTCCGCCGGTGTGGACTGCTCCGACCACGAGGTCAACATCAAGGTGCTGCTGGATCAGCTCGTCGCCTCGGGTGAACTGCGCCAGGACAGCCGCAACGAGTTGCTGGAGTCGATGACCGACGAGGTCGGCGACATGGTGCTGACCGACAACTACCGGCAGAACGCGGTGCTGGGCATCAGCAGGGCACACGCCGCGCCGATGCTGTCGGTGCACCGCAGGCTGGTTTCGGCGCTGGAGGAGAAGGGTGCGCTCGACCGGGATCTGGAGGCCCTGCCTGCCGACTCCGGTTTCGCGGCACTCGAAAAGGCCGAGCTCGGCCTGACCTCGCCGGAGCTGGCGACCCTGCTGGCACACGTCAAACTCGACCTCAAGGACGAGTTGCTCGCCAGCGAACTGCCCGATGCCGACGTGTTCTCGCGCAGGCTGCCCGAGTACTTCCCCGTGCCGCTGCGTGAGCGGTTCGGCGACGTCATCGGCAGGCACCCGCTCAACCGGCAGATCACCACGACCTTGCTGGTCAACGAGGTCGTCGATGGCGCGGGCGTGTCGTATGCGTTCCGGTTGGCCGAGGAGCTGAACGCGACGGCGACCGACGCCGTGCGCGCCTACGCGGTGGTCACCAACGTGTACGGGCTGCCCGCGCTGTGGGCGAGGATCTCCGAACTCGACAATGTCGTGTCGACGGAGGTCGCCGACCACATGGTGCTGGAGACCAGGAGGTTGCTGGACAGGGCTGCCCGCTGGTTCCTCACGAACCGGCCGCAGCCGCTCGCCGTGGGTGCCGAGATCAACAGGTTCGGCGACACGGTCGGCGCGCTCATGCCGGAGCTGGGCAGGTTGCTGCGGGGCAGTGAGGCCGAGACGGTCAAGGCCGAGGCGGACAAGCTCGTCGCGGCGGGCGTACCGGCCGAACTGGCCCAGCGGGTGTCGCTGCTGCTGCACAGCTACAGCCTGCTCGACATCACCGAGGTCGCCGAGCTGGCCGAACGGGAGGCCGGGCTCGACAGCCGGCGCAGCCCGATCGAGACGGCGGAGCTGTACTACGCGTTGTCCGACCACCTCGGCCTTGAGCGGATGCTGACGTCGGTCAACGGCCTCGAACGCGACAACCGCTGGCACGCGCTGGCCAGGCTGGCGTTGCGGGACGACCTGTACACGTCGTTGCGGGCGATCACACTGGACGCCCTGCAGCACAGCGATCCCGAGGACGGCGCCGCCGACAAGATCGCGCAGTGGGAGCAGGCGAACTCGTCGCGGCTGTCGAGGGCGAGGGTGACGCTCGACGAGATCGAACGCGCGGGCAGGCTCGACCTGGCCACGTTGTCGGTCGCCGCCCGCCAGATCCGGAGTACGGTGCGCTGACCGATGGGTGAGTATGTCGTCCATGTCCGGCCCCGGTGGTCGGACATGGACGCCTTCGGGCACGTGAACCACGCCAGCATGGTGACCTTGCTCGAAGAGGCGAGGGTGCCGCTGCTGTTCGGAACGGCGGCGGGCGAGGGGCTCGGCGACTTCGCGAAGGGCATCGTCGTGGTGCGGCTCTCGGTCGACTACCGTGCGCCGGTGGTGGTCGAGGGAGAGGACGCGCGGGTGGACATCACCTTGAGCGAGCTGAGGCACGCGTCCTTCACGCTCGACTACCGCGTCCATAATGGACCTTCGGCCGAGGACGGGGTTGCCGTCACCGCCCGTACGACGCTCGCGCCGTACGATCTCGGCGGGGGCAGGCCACGCAGGCTGACCGAGCGCGAGCGGGAGTTCCTGCTGGCGAACATCCCGAGCGGAGACGAGCTGTGACCGAACTGCGCATCCCCGACGCGGCGGACAGGGAGACGCTTGCCGCGTTCATCGCGCGTGCGGTGCGGCTCGATCAGACCGCGGTGGTGCGCCTGCGCACGCGTTCGGCCGGGGTTCTCGAAGCGTGGGTGGCCACGCCGTTCGACGTCCTCGTCACCAGAGCGGTCGAGGGTGCGGTCGAACCGGCCGACGTCACCGTGTCCGGCGCGGAGCTGCTGGCCGCGCTGACGGTGACGCCGGGCGAGAGCATGGATCCCGGCCCTTCGCGGGATCTGTTGTGGCGCTCGGAGCTGCCGGCGGGCGGCGGCTGGCAGCAGGTCGACGAGCTGCCGGCGACGGTCGTGGCCGAACTCGCCGACAAGGGCGTGGCACTGGCGAGGGAGAACGCGGGTCCGCTCGGCACGCCGCCCGCGTCGTTGCTCGACCAGACCGTGCTCACGGTGTCCGAGGGAACTCTGGAGATCAAGGTGCCGATGCGGTGCCTTTTCGCGTTGTCCGGCATGGGTTTCGTGGACTCGTCGCTGGAAGGCGATGTGGTGCGCGTAACGGCGACCGGTTCGTGGCTGCGGCTGGACGCGCGCTACGGCGCGGTACTGCGGCGCAGGCACGCGCTGCTGCCCCTGCTGCTGTAGCGGCTCCGTTCGCACCGTCCGCGGACGAGAGCGGGGGAGCTTTGCTGTCGTTTTCCGGCAGCAAAGCTCCCCCGCTTCCGGTTGACCGGGCGGAGCCGGGGCGGGGTCCTGTCATGATGGAGAGATGAGCGAAGCACGGCAGACAGGCTGGCAGGATCCGGACGCCCAGGCTGACGACCCGGCACGGGCCGGTGAGCAGACGGAAGGGCAGGCGAAGGGACTCGCGCTCGCACATCAGGTCGCGAGCGCGGTGGGACCGGTCGCGCCGTTCCTCTCGATGGCCACCTACGCGGGGCTGGCCGTCTCCGACCTCGGAACGGCTGCCGCAGAGCGAGGGACCGAAGACGGCGACGAGAACGAAGGCACCGGTTCCCGCTGACCGGGGCCACGACCACCATTCAGCCGCCGGACTCTCGCAGGATCGCGCGCAGGTGGCCGATCTCGTCGGTCTGACTCGTGACGACTTCCTGAGCCATTTCGACCGCTCTCGGCTCCGTTCCCGTGGCGAGCTGGTCCTCCGCCATCGTCAGCGCGCCTTCGTGATGGTGGATCATCAAGGCCAGGAACTGCCGGTCGAACTCGGCGCCTCTGGCCGCGCGCAACGCCCCCAGCTGTGCTTCGGTAGCCATGCCCGGCATGCCGGTGTGCCCGTGTGCCGAATGCCCGGCGGACGCCTGCCCGAACTCCTCCAGCCACGCCGTCATCGCGGTGATCTCCGCCGACTGGGTCGCGGCGATCCGGCCGGAGATCGCGTGAACACGGTCGGCTTCGGCGTGTTCGGCGGCGAGATCCGTCATCAGAATCGCCTGCTGGTGGTGCGGAATCATCATGGTCATGAACTCGATGTCTCCCGCGCCGGGCTCCGGCCGCCGCTGATGCTCGCCGGCCTGGTCCTGTGGCACGACGGCCGCGGCCTCGCCAGGTCCCCGCGGCACGAGCACGCCCGGCGAATCGGGGCCGGTTTCCGGCGCCGGTGTGCACGCGGCCAGTAACCAGCTCGCGAGCAACCCCGCCGCCAACGCCTTCCCGAGCCGCCCTCGCATGCGAGACAGCGAACCCGTCGCGTGCGGGCCACGTCAACAGGAAGCCGCTTCCCGCGGGGAAATACATCCATTCGTCGCTATGAGCCCTTCGCCGTCGCGGTCACAATGCTTCACACCTCGCCCGGGAGGAGAGCGGCACGTGAAAACACGCAGGCGTCGCAAACTGGGTGGTCTCCTCGTCGCGGCGGTCGCCGCACTCATGGCGGCAAGCGTCGCCAGCGCGGGCGCGGCCCAGCCGCCGAAGCCCGGCGGCGGAGAGCCAGGGGTCGACGAGATCGTGCGCAGCCCCAACATGCGCCAGGTTGCTCACGTTCCCAAGAAGGCGCCGTTCGACACCGAATCGGCTTACGGCACCGACATCGCCTTCACCAGGGACCACGCGATCGTCGGGAACTACGACGGGTTCGTCATCTACGACATCCGCGTTCCACACCGGCCGCGCATCGTGAGTCAGGTGCTGTGCCCCGGCGGGCAGAACGACGTGTCGGTGTCGGGAAACCTGCTGTTCCTTTCCACCGACTACGCGCGGACCAACGATTCCTGCGTCAGTGATCCCTCGAACGCGTCCGATCCCTCGGCGTGGGAGGGCATCAAGGTCTTCGACATCCGCGATCTCGCCGCGCCGAAGTACGTCGCCTCGGTGCGCACCGATTGTGGTTCGCACACCCACACGATGGTTCCCGACCGCCGGCGTGGCTCGGTGCTGCTGTACGTGTCGTCGTACTCACCGGCAGCGGACCTGCCGAACTGCCGGCCGCCGCACGACAAGATCTCCATCGTCGAGGTTCCGGTGAAAGCGCCGCAGCGCGCCGAGGTCGTCGCCACGCCGGTGCTCTTTCCCGACGGCGGCAACCCTGGCGGCGAGAATCCCGACGGCACGCGCCGGTCGGCGACCACCGGCTGCCACGATCTCACCGCCTATCCGGAGAAGGACCTGATGGCCGGTGCCTGCATGGGTGACGGTGTGCTGTTCGACCTCTCGGACAAGCTCAACCCGCGCATCATCGACCGCGTCCAGGACAACGTCAATTTCGCCTTCTGGCACAGCGCCACGTTCAACAACGCGGGTACGAAGGTCGTGTTCACCGACGAACTGGGTGGCGGGGCCCTGGCCACCTGCAACGCCACCTTCGGCCCGAACAGGGGCGCCGACGGCATCTACGACATCACCGGAAGAGGCGACGGACGCTCGCTCGAATTCCGTAGCTACCACAAGCTGCCGAGGTACCAGGCCGAGACCGAGAACTGTGTGGCACACAACGGATCGCTGATTCCCGTCAAGGGCAGGGACATCATGGTCCAGTCCTGGTACCAGGGTGGTGTCTCGGTGTGGGACTTCACCGACTCGGCAAGGCCGAAGGAGATCGGGTACTGGGAGCGCGGACCGCTTTCCGGCACCGAGAACGTCCTCGGCGGCTCGTGGTCGGCCTACTACTACAACGGCTACATCTATTCGTCCGACATCCAGAAGGGGCTGGACGTGCTCGCCATCTACGACTGGCGGACGGCACCGGCGAAGCTCGTCAGGTACGGCGAATTCAACGCACAGACCCAGCCGAGGTATGGCCGCTGAACCGGCGTGATCACGAAGCGGGGCCGAGCCAGCACGCCGCTTCGGCGGGCAACCTGCCCTCCACGAGCGGCGCGCTGGCGAGCAGGACCTCACCGGGAGGCACCGGAACCGGAGCGGCCGAGGTGTTGAGCGCGCACACCAGTCCGCCGGGGTCCCTGCGATAGGCGAAGCAACCGGCCGGGGCGCCATACCACTGCACCGTCGTCCCCGCGAACGCCGCGTGCGTGCCGCGCAACTCCAGTGCGCGCCGGTACAGCGACAAGGTCGATTCCGCGTCTTCGAGTTGCGCCTCGACCGTGAGCGGCGCCCACGAGCCGGGGATCGGCAGCCAGGGATCCTGCCTCGCCGAGAAGCCGAACGGTGGTTCGTTGCCTTCCCACGGCAGCGGGATTCTCGGATCCTCTGATGGCGAGGAGCCGAGCCCGAGTTCGTCGCCGTTGAACACGCACGCGAAACCGGGCAGGCCCAGCACGACGAGTGCCATGGCCCTTGCTCGCCGCGCCCCGCGCTCACCGCCGCCGAACCGGGCGGCCTGCCGGTGCAGATCGTGACCGGAGGACGCCCACACGGCAGGGCTGCCCGCCGTGGTCGCGTGCGCCAGTGTCCGTTCGATCGTGGCCTGGACGGCGTCCGCGTCGAACGGGGTGTGCGCCAGCCGGTATTCCATCGCCAGGTGCAGTTCGTCTTCGCGAAGGTAGCGGGCGAAGCGTCGCGGGTCGGTCAGCGGTACCTCGCCGATGGCGACCGCGTGCGGGTACTCGTCGAGTATCTTGCGCACGAGCCGATGGACCTCGTGGGCGCGTTCCCCGTCGAAGGGCGCGGCTGTGCCGGTCTCGCCCCCGGCCACCTCGGCGGGCCCGGCCATGGCGTGCGCCGTGCTGACGCGGACCCCGTCGATCCCGAGGTCGAGCCAGAACCGCAGTGTGTGCTCGAAGTCCGCGGCGACCTCGGGGTTGGCCCAGTTGAGGTCCGGCAATCCCGCGCCGAGGCGGTGCAGGTACCACCGCCCGTCGCGGGCGCGGCTCCACGCCGGTCCTCCCGTCGCGCTCAGCCAGGCGTTCGGCGGCAGGGTTCCGCCGGGCCCCGAGCCCTCGCGGAAGTGGTAGCGCTCGCGCTCAGGACCGTCGTCCTCCGCGGCCAGGGCGTCGGCGAACCAGCTGTGCTTGTCGCTCGTGTGGTTGGGAACCACGTCGATGACGACCCGGATGTCGTGCCGATGGGCTTCGGTGACCAGCGAGGCAACGGTGCCGAGGTTGCCGAGTACCGGGTCGACGGCACGGGGACCCGCGATGTCGTAGCCGTTGTCGGCGAGCGGGGACAGATAGAACGGCGAGAGCCGGACGGCGTCGACCCCGAGCAGGTCGAGGTAGCCGAGCCGTTCGCGGATGCCTTCGAGGTCTCCCACCCCGTCGCCGTCGAAGTCGGCGAACGACCTGACGAAGATCTCGTAGCAGACCGCGTCGGCCCACCACGGTGTGCCCGCTCTGTCCTTCCGTCCAGTCGTGACCGCTCTGGCCACCCGGCTCATTCCCAGCTGTTCAACATCGAGTGCGCCGCCATTTCCAGGTACTGCCACAACTGTGCCCTGTAGGGCTCTTCGATGCCCGAGTCGTCGACGGCGATGCGCATGGCGGCGAGCCAGGCGTCCCGTTCGGCGGGGCCGATCTTGAACGGCGCGTGGCGCATCCGCAGTCTCGGGTGCCCGCGCTGCTCGGAATAGGTGTGCGGGCCGCCCCAGTACTGCATGAGGAACAGCCGCAACCGGTCCTCGGCAGGTCCGAGGTCGGCCTCCGGATAGAGCGGGCGCAGCAGCTCGTCCTCGGCGACGACCTCGTAGAAGCGCCCGACGAGGGCGCGGAAGGTCTCCTCGCCGCCCACGGCCTCGAAGAAGCTGCGTTCCTCGGCGGGTTCGGGTTCTGGTTGGCTGCTCACTTCTGCCACGTCTCCATTCTGCCTGTGTCGGGAATGCCGGGTTCAGCCGCCGTTCGCGGAGGAGCCGCCGAAGAACCGGCCGAGTGGTGGTTCGAAGCCCGCGTGTTCCAGCGCGGCGATGATGTCGGCCCTCAGTGCGCGCTGGACGGCCCATTGACGGCCCGGGCGCACCCTGGCCGTCATCCTCAGCTGGATACCTTCCGGCGTCACGCTTTCGACGCCGAGCACCTCGGGAGTCTCCAGCACGTCGGAGGAGAGCGGCCCGCTGTCGGCGGCCTCTGCGGCCACCTCCTGCAGCACCGTGGTGGCCAGGGCGACGTCGGCGTTGTAGCCGAGCGGAATGTCCACGACGGCGACGGCGTAGCCCTGGCTCGAATTGCCGACCCGGAGTACCTCTCCATTGCGGACATACCAGACGGTGCCGTTGAGATCGCGCAACGTGGTGATGCGCAGGCCGACCGACTCCACGGTGCCGACTGCTTCTCCCACGTCGACGACGTCGCCGACGCCGTACTGGTCCTCCAGCATCATGAAGATTCCGGAAAGGAAGTCACGGACGAGGTTCTGCGCGCCGAAACCCAGCGCGACACCGACGATGCCTGCCGAGGCGATGATGGGCGCGAGGTTGATGCCGAGTTCGCCGAGTATCAGTACGAAGGCGAGCCCGTAGACCAGCGCCGTGGTGAGCGACTTGAGGACGGAGCCGATGGTCTTGGCACGCTGCCTGCGGCGTTCGATGACGGCGGGCCCGAGTACTTCCGGCGCGCGCTCGCGCAAGGGCCGCAGCAGTGCGGGGAGTTTGCCGCTGGAGCCGTTGCCGTCGGAGTCGTCGCCGTTCTCGGGTGTCTTGGTGAGCCGGTCGATGAGCTTGCGCACCAGAAAGCGCGCGAGGATCGCCACGACGACGATCAGCAGGATCCGGAGCGGTTTCGCGACGAGCCAGTTCGCGGAGCCCGCCAGCCATTCGTTGCCGGTGACCCGCCAGATCTGCTGACACCAGGTTCCCGCCTCGTGAATGCAGTCAGGCGGGTCGCTGAGAAGCTGGTCCACGTGCGGGTATGTTCCTTTCCTGCTGTGATGCCGCCCACTTCGGTGGAGCCGGAGGAGGCTCGGCAAGGCATCTTGACCACGTCGAGTCCACCCGCAACCGTACTTGGAGCGGACACGTTGCTTAAGCCACGTGCGTTTTGGGTGGGATCTGTGGTCGACTAGGGCAGCACCGGTGGAGGTGGTCGCGTGCCAGACCGACAACCGAGCCCCCATGGCGCCCACGCCCGGCATCCGGCCGGGCAGGCGCTGGAGGCACTGTCAGTCGCGCCGGCGGTCGGCGCCAGTATGGGTGGTGGGCCGTTTCTCAGTGGCCCTCAGCCGACTGGGCCTCCCGTGCGTGGCGGGCGGATCACGCGCACGCACGGCCAGCGGCGTTCGCGGGACCACGCACACGGTTCGTCGGGGCCGGGCTGGGGCAAGCGCAGGGTGTTGTTGCTCAACGCGACGTTCGAACCGCTGACCGCACTTCCGTTACGAAGGGCCATCGTGCTCGTGGTGTGCGGCAAAGCCGAAGTGGTGCATGAAGATCCCACTGGTTTGCGGCTGCACGCGGCGACCATGACGGTGGATGTGCCCTCGGTTATCCGGTTGAGTACGTATGTCCGGGTACCCTATCGGGCTCAAGTTCCGCTGACTCGCGCGGGGCTCATGCATCGAGATCACTTTCGCTGCGCCTATTGCGGGGTGCGCGCGGAGACGATCGATCACGTGGTGCCGCGCAGCAGGGGCGGTGCTCATTCCTGGCAGAACTGCGTCGCGTGCTGCGCGAAATGCAATCATCGCAAGGCGGACAAGCTTCTTTCGGAGATCGGCTGGCGACTGCGGATCGTGCCGAGGGCACCGCACGGTCCACATTGGCGGTTGCTCGCGCACTCGCAGGAAACCGATCCGGTCTGGCAGCAGTACCTCGGCGCCCCGGCCGCGTGATCCGCGGCCGGGCGTGCGCCGTCTGGCATGCGGGCCCGTGGTGCCCGCGCGCGACCCGGCCCGGTGGCAGGACGCGCTTTCCGGCCGTGCCGGTTCTCAGGCGGTAACGCGGGTTCCGCGGGTGACCCTGGTTCCGCGCGTCACGCGGGTTCCCATGGTGACGCGGGTTCCCATCGTCACGCGCGTGCCCATCGTGACGCGGGTGCCCATGGTCACCCTGGTGCCGCGAGTGACCCTCGTTCCCCTCGTCACGCGGGTTCCGGAGGTGACTCGAGTACCGCGCGTGACCCTGGTTCCGCGGGTCACGCGGGTTCCCGCGGTGACCCTGGTGCCGCGAGTGACACGTGTGCCACAGGTGACTCGGGTCCCTCGCGTAACGCGGGTTCCACGCTCCACGGTCATCTCGAAGGGTGACGGGGCGAAGTCGGCGTTCGGCTGGCTGGGGGTCAAGGCGCTGGGCATGACGAGTCCTCCTGTGACCGGTGTGTGACTTGTTGGAAGGGGAGGGTGAGGCGCAAGGTCCGTACAGGTGAAAAACGTACGAGCATTTCAGTGGGCGAACAAGGCCATGGCGACGGGTGCCGCCGGGCGTACGTTGAGTTGCAACCTTTCGCGAGCAGGGCTTCGGCCCAACGTGGGAGTACCGGCGTGGCAAGCGGTGGATGGCGCCTTCGTCGCGACGAGCGGCAGCCGTTTCGGCGTGGTGCCTGAGGTGCGCTTCCGTCCCGTCGGATACCCTGCGGTCCGTGAGCATCCTCGAAACGGCCTTGGTCTTCGCGGCGATCCCGCTCGCTATCTACGGCTTCTTCGCGCTCGTGACCCTGCGGTCCCGGTTCGCGAGCAAGCCCAGGTACCGGCCGGGTCAGGCGTGGGACTACCCGCCCGTCTGGTGGACCGGGAACCAGGACGACACGGAATTCGCGGCAGACGGCCCCGCCACGGCCGCATCGAAGGTTCGGGGAGGTGCCCGTGGGAGCTGGTGAGCTGACCAAGGAACCGAGGTCGACAGGCCTTGAGGGAACGCCGGATCAGCCCGGCAGGGCGGTTACCGCAAGCGGCAGGGTTTCCGTCGCGCAAATGTACGAGCCGACTGGTCCGTCCGGCCCATTCACCACCGCTCAGCTCGCCAGGCTCGACGAGGCGCTGACGCTGGCGACGAGGGACACCGGCATCGAGTTCAGCATCTATCTCGGCGAGCTGGGTTCCGACAGCAGGGTGGGTGCGGAGTCGCTGCACGACAGCCTCGGCGCCAGGGCCGACGACTCGGTGCTCATCGCCGTCTCGCCTGGCGAGCGGGTGGTCGAGGTCATCACGGGCGCGTCCGCGATGTACCGCCTTCCCGACAGGGGAGCCAAACTCGCCGTCATGAGCATGGTCGCCTCCTTCAAGGAGGGTGACCTCATCGGCGGGCTCATCAGCGGCCTGCGCATGATGGCCGATCAGGCGGGGCACGACCCGGCGCGCTGACCCCGGACAACGAGCCGGCCCGCCCTCGCGTCTGACGCGAGGGCGGGCCGTTTTCTTGTTCTGACCGCGTTTCGCGGGCTCAGCTCTCGTCGAACTCGCGGGCCGCCAGCGCGCGCACGATCCCGGCGCGCCCTTCGGTGACGAGCCTGCGCAACGCGGAGGAATGCTCGCCGGCGAGCCAGGCGTCGGCGGCGGCGACACCGTCAGGGGAGACCTCCCACGAGGGGTAGAGGCCCACGGCCGTCGGCTGCGCCCGCTCGCTCGACCTGCGAGCCCACACGTCGTCGATCACGGCGAAGTACTTACCGACGTACTCGCCGAGCAGGTGCTTCTGCGTGGGGTGGGAGAAGCCGGAGATGATGGCCTCGTTGATGGCGTTGGGCAGCTCGTCGTCGTGCACGGCGCGTTGCCATGCCTCGGCTTTCGCCTCCGCCACCGGCCGCAGTGCCTTCGCGCGCTCGGCATGCCTGCGGCCCGTCGCCGTGTCGTCGGTGGCGAGCTGGGTCTCGATCTCGCCGAGCCCCGCCTTCCCGTGGGCGACAAGCGCGTGCAGCAGCCGCCAGCGCAGGTCGGTGTCGACGGTGAGGCCCTCCAGCGGTGCCGAACCGTCGAACCAGCCCGCGAGCACGGCCAGCTTCTCTTCGTCGAGAACCGAACCGGTGAGCGAGTTGACGAAGGCGAGCTGATGGTCGGAACCCGGCTCGGCCGCGCGCGCGAGTTCGAGCACCTTCGCGCTGAACTCAGGCCAGCCCGTGCCGCTCGCCCAGCCCTGCTCCGCGTAGGAGTTCAGCGCGGTCTGGGCCTGCAGCAGCAACCGCTGCACGACGCCGACCTCGCTCTCCGCACCGATGCCGCGCAGCACCAGCGTGACGAAGTCGCGAGCCTTCAGCTCGGCCTCCCTCGTCATCTCCCACGCGGCCGACCAGCACAGCGTTCTCGGCAGCGGCTCGGTGATGTCCCCGATCCGATCGATGAGCGTGACCAGCGAACCGCTGTCAAGCCGCATGGTGCAGTAGGTGAGGTCGTCGTCGTTGACGAGCACGAGTGCTCCCGCGTCCGCGCCGACGAGATCGGGAACGTCGGTGCGTTCACCGTCCACATCCAACTCGACGCGCCGCGTGCGGACGAGCTTGCCGTTGCCGTCGTCATCGTAGATGCCGACCGCGACGCGGTGTGTGCGCAGTTCACCCGCTCCGGGCTTCGCGCCGCTCTGCAACACGGAGAACGCCGTGAACTTGCCGTCCTCGCCGACCTCGAAACGTGGCCGCAGCGAGTTGAGGCCGGTGGTCTCCAGCCACTGCGCGCTCCACCACGACAGGTCCCTTCCCGAAGCCTCCTCCAGTGCGGACAGCAGATCGGAAAGGGTGGCGTTGCCCCACGCGTGCTTGCCGAAGTACACCCTCAGGCCCGCGAGGAAGTTGTCCAGACCAACGTAGGCAACGAGCTGCTTCAGCACGCTCGCGCCCTTGGCGTAGGTGATTCCGTCGAAGTTCACCTCGACGGCGTGCAGGTCGACGATGTCGGCGGCGATCGGGTGGGTCGAGGGGAGCTGGTCCTGCCGGTACGCCCACGACTTCTCGATGTTCGCGAAGCTCGTCCACGCGCCGGTGTACTCGGTGGCCTCCGCCTGGGCGAGCACGCTCGCGAAGGTCGCGAACGACTCGTTGAGCCACAAGTCGTCCCACCAGCGCATCGTGACGAGGTCGCCGAACCACATGTGCGCCATCTCGTGCAGCAGCGTCTCCGCGCGCCGCTCGTAGGCGTACCTGGTGACCCTGCTGCGGAACACGTAGTCCTCAAGGAAGGTCACCGCGCCCGCGTTCTCCATGGCGCCCGCGTTGAACTCCGGAACGAAGAGCTGGTCGTACTTCGAGAACGGGTAGGGGATTCCGAAGTTCTTGTGGTAGAAGGAAAAACCCTGCTTGGTCTCGGTGAACAGCCGGTCGGCGTCCATGTACTCGGCGAGCGAGGCGCGGCAGTAGATCCCCAGCGGGATCCGTGATTCGTCGTCGGAGTACTCGTCGCGCCATTCCGCGTAGGGGCCCGCGATAAGCGCGACCAGGTAGGTGGAGATGCGCTCGGACGTGGCGAACACCGTGCGGACGGCGCCTTCCGGAGTGTCCGACGTGGACTCGGCAAGCGCGTTCGAGATGATCTTCCAGTCGCGCGGGGCGGTCACGGTCAGCCGGTAGGTCGCCTTGAGGTCGGGCTGGTCGAAGCAGGCGAACATGCGCTTCGCGTCGGCGGTCTCGAACTGGGTGTAGAGATAGACGCCGCCGTCGACGGGGTCGACGAACCGGTGCAGCCCCTCGCCGGTGTTCATGTAGGAGCAGTCGGCCTCGACGACGAGTTCGTTGTCCTCGGCGAGTTCCGGAAGCGCGATGCCGTCGTCCTCGACGTAACCGGACACGTCCAGCGCGGTGCCGTTGAGGGTCGCCGATCGCACGCCCGCGGCCACGATGTCGACCCAGGACCGCTCACCAGGGCGAGCCGAGGAGAACCGGATCCTCGTACGGGAGTCGAAGGTCGCCTCGCCGGGACGGCCGTTGCCGTCGGTGAGATCGAGTTCGATCTCGTAGGCGTCGACGTCAAGGAGATCGGCTCGCTGCTTGGCTTGTTCATGGGTCAGATTTGGGGCGGGCACGGGCACCTCTGTGCTGGTAGCGGTTGATTGTCTGCTCGGGGCATCCAATCATGCGCACACTGCTCGTGGCGAAGGGGAACAAGCGGCGCGCCGCGGCTGTTGGCCGTTACAGGACGTCATCGCAGCACTGTGTGTGCGGATTTTCGGGAGAGTTCATGACCGCAGGTGTTCCGGAAGAAAAGACCCGTGTCGACTTCTACTTCGACCCGGTATGCCCGTTCGCGTGGATCACGTCGCGCTGGATTCTGGAGGTGGAGAAGCATCGCGACCTGGACCTGCGGTTCCGGGTGATGAGCCTCGCGGTGCTCAACGAAGGCCGTGACCTGCCCGCCGACTACCGCGAACTGCTGGACAACGCGTGGGGACCGGTGCGGATCGCCGTCGCGCTCGCCCAGAAGCAGGGGGAGGGTGTGCTGCGCGACTTCTACACCGGCTTCGGCACGCGCTACCACAACCAGGGCAACAAGGACGTGGACCTGGTCCTCAAGGAGGTGCTCGCCGAGGTATCCGCGCCCGCGGACCTGATCGAGGCCGCGAACTCCACCGAGTACGACGAGGCCCTCCGGGAAAGTCACCACCAGGGCATGGACCCGGTGGGCATGGATGTCGGCACGCCGACGATCCACATCGACGGAGTCGCGTTCTTCGGCCCGGTGCTGTCCTCGATCCCGAAGGGCGAGGACGCGGTGAAGATCTTCGACGGCGCGCGGCTGCTCGCGGGCTACCCGGACTTCTTCGAGCTGAAGCGCACGAGGTCCGGCGAGCTGAACTTCGACTGAGGCATGCGGCCGGAGGGGGCTGCGAGACCCGGACACGCGCCGCCGAGCCGGTCAGCGCGCGGGGCGCCAGGTGCCGCAGCCCTCGCTGGTGAAGGCGTGGTCACCGGGCGCGATGGTGACATCGACGCGGGTGGCGTCGCGGACCACGCTCGTGGCGATGGTCCGCCCCGCGCTGTCCGAGCGTTCCCAGTGACAGCGCTCGATGTCGCCCTCCGCCGCGTAACTTCCCGGCCGGATGTCCTCGCCCACCAGGTGAGTACCCGAGTGGAAGAGCCGCCCCGCCGCTTCGAGTTCCGCGTCCCTCGCGCCGCGGTCGACGGCCTGGCGCATCGCCTTCGCGAGCGGATGCCCAGGGCACAACCTGAGCGCTCCCTTGAGCAAGGGGAGTCGTTCCGGTGCCGCGTCGCCTGCCTCTCCGGGGTTGACCGAGGCGCACATCGCGTAGAGCGGGCCGGGATCGCCATCGGGGTCGCCTGTCGCGGAGAGCGCGTGGATCTCGGCGCCGGTGAGCGGGGCGCTGTTGCGCATGGCCTCGCACGAGTACGGCTCGTCCAGCCAGATCGGCGTGAAGTCGAGCGCCGCGGTGACGACGTAGGACCGGGCGTCGGTGTACTGCTCGTCCATCCGGCAGTAGACGATCGTCTTGACCAGGACGGACGTCGCCGAGGCGCTCGGCGCAGGGGTCTCGGCAGGGTCCTTGCGTGGTGCCGAATCGGTGCCGAACAACAGGAGTGCACCGACGGTGCCACCCGCGATCACCACCGCGAGCAGGATGACGAGGTAGGGCGGGGGAGTGCGCTTCGGCAGGGGCCTGTCGTCCGACATGCGGGCCTCCCTCCGGTCAGCGCGCCAGTGTGCCGATGTCGCCGCGAACCGTCGCCGCGCCGGAGCCGCTGTCGTCCTTGAACGGCTGGCCGTCGACGCGGATGGCCACGGTGATTGTGCCCGGCCCCTTCGCGTTGAGCTGTACCTTCGAGTGCGGCTCACCCTTGGGCAGCCGGATCGTCTTCTCCCACGGCAGCGACACGTTTCTTTCCTCGTGGAACGAGGAACCGCCGTCGACGATGAAGCTCACGGTGGTGGCGGGGCCATCGCCTTCGACGCGGTAGAGCACGACGTGCACGTAATCGGTCGGCGGGGGAGGGGCGTCGGAAGTTCCCCCTCGATTGGTCGACAGGATCGAGATGCCGACGAGCAGCACGACGACAGCGCCGAACGCCAAGGGCCACCTGCGCTTATGGCCTGCTCCGCTGCTGGGCCACTCCGACATCCCTGTCCTCTCCGATGGTGATTACTCGGATCGGTGGCCGCCGGTGTTACGGAAAGGTCATCCCGCTGTCATGGCCGCCTGGGTGATGTCGGCGGGCAGCGGGGAGCGGGCGAGCACCTCGTCGTTGCTCAGCTCGCCGGAACGCAGCGCCCCGCGCAGTGTCGCGAGCTCGGTGAGCAGGCGCTGCTGGGCGGTGACGAACCGCTGGTCGACGGGTTCCCCGTGACCGGGGACGACGATCCGCTCGCCGAGTTCGCCGAGCGCGGCCAGCGCGTGGGACCAGTTCTCCAGCGTCGTGTCGCCGCCGAACGACTCCGCCGTGAACGAGCCTCCGGGTGCGTGTTCCACGAGATCGCCGGCGAACACGACCCCGGCGGCAGGCACGTCCGCGACCAGATCGCCGCGTGAGTGGGCGGGGCCGGGATGGAACAGCCGGACGGTCCTGCCGCCCAGATCGAGTACCGCCTCGTCGCGCACGATCCGGGTCGGCGGCACGATCCTCGTCGCCGCGATCCGGTCCGCGGTGTCCGGCTCACCTCGCTGCCGGTAGCGCAGCGCCCACGTGTCCCGTGCCGCCGTGCCTTCCGCCGCCAGCTCGGTCGCGCAGTGTTCGCAGGCCCACACGTCGCAGGGCAGGAACGCCTCGGTACCGAAGGCGTGGTCGAAATGAGCGTGGGTGATGGCCACGGCCCACGGCAACGAGGTCAGCTCGCGTACCGCGGCGGCCAGTTCGGCGCCCTGAGCCGCGTCGCCCCTGGTGTCGATCACGAGACACGACTCGGACCCGATCACGAGCCCTGTCGTCAGGTCCAGCTCCTCGTAGCGGCGCGCGAAGACCCCTTTGCCGAGCGGAATCCAGCGTCCCCCCGCGACGCCGGACATGTCGTCACCATGTGAAGGGCCCACGACCGGCCATCATGGCACCTCCGCCGCGACGCCCGGCGGCGAGGATGGCACACTCCCGGCTGTGCGTGTGTATTTGGGATCTGACCATGCGGGCTTCGAACTGAAGGCCCACCTGCTTTCTCACCTCAAGGCGCGGGGCCACGAGGTGACGGACATCGGCCCGTACGTCTACGACGCGGCCGACGACTACCCCGCCTACTGCATCGAGACGGCGCGCAGGGTCGTCGCCGACGAGGGCAGCCTCGGCATCGTCATCGGCGGTTCCGGCAACGGGGAACAGATCGCGGCGAACAAGGTGCCCGGTGCGAGGGCGGTACTGGCGTGGAGCGCCGAGACCGCGAAGCTCGGCAGGCAGCACAACCACGCCCAGGTCGCCGGTATCGGCGCGAGGATGCACTCCGAGGACGAGGCGGCCGCGATCGTCGACGCTTTCCTGGCCACGCCCGTGGATCCCGACGAACGGCACAGCCGCAGGGTCGCTCAGGTGATGGACTACGAGACCACGAGGACGCCACCGGCACTGCCGGAGCCCTGATGCCGGAGGGGCACACCCTGCACCGGCTGGCGGCACTGCACCAGCGGCGCTACGCGGGCGCCCCGGTGCGGGTCGCCAGCCCGCAGGGCCGGTTCGCCGCCGAGGCGGCACTGCTCGACGGGCACGTGCTGATGAGCGCCGAGGCGTACGGCAAGCACCTTTTCCACCACTACGGTCCACGAGGGACCGTCCACGTTCACCTCGGCCTGTACGGAACGTTCGCCGAGGCGGCACTTCCCGAGAGGGAACCCACCGGGCAGGTACGCATGCGCCTGTCCGGTCGGACACATTGGACGGACCTGCGCGGGCCGACACGCTGCGAGCTGCTGACCGAGGCCGAGGCCGAGGCGATCATGCAGCGGCTCGGTCCCGACCCGCTGCGTGCGGACGCGAAGCCCGAGCTTGCGTGGCAACGTATTTCCCGGTCGCGGACCTCGATCGCCGCGTTGCTGATGGATCAGAAGGTGCTGGCGGGGGTCGGGAACGTGTACCGGGCCGAAGTGCTGTTCCGGCAGGGCATCGCGCCGATGGTGCCCGGCCGGTCGCTGGACGGTGCGCTGTGGGACGACGTGTGGGCCGATCTGGTCGAGTTGATGCGGATCGGCGTGCGGTCAGGGCGGATCGACACCGTCGCCGACGAGCACCTTCCCGAGGTCACCGGCAGGGCTCCGCGCCAGGACCGGCACGGAGGCGAGGTCTACGTCTACCGCAGGGCTGGGTTGCCGTGCCTGGTGTGCGGAACGCCGGTGGCACACAAAGAACTGGCAGGCCGGAACCTGTACTGGTGCCCGGCCTGCCAGCCTGATTGATCCATCACGCGCTCCGCGCGCGGACTCCGGAAACTCGCGGAGCCTCAGAAGTCGAAGCCGCCGAAGTCGCCTCCGCCGAAATCTCCGCCACCGAAGTCGCCGCCACCGTCGTCGAAGCCGCCGCCGTCTCCGCCGTCTCCGCCATCGCCACCGTCACCGCCTGCGTCGCCGCTGTCCATGGCGTCTTCCTGGCCCGCGTCGTAGCCCGCTTCCCAGGCTCCCGCGCTGGCGATACCGGCCATGCCGGAGAACATCGCACTGAACAGCAGCATCGAGCCGAGACCCCAGGCGCCGGCGACGAGCGCGGGCTTCCACCAGGGCTCGCTGTACCAGCCTTGTGGCACGGGGCGCCCGGCCACCCGGCCGCCGGGGTAGTAGTGCGGGGTGTTCTGGCTCGGGTCGGGTGACGCCTCGTACTGGTGTCCCTCGACCTCGACTGCGCGGTGTTCGGTGACCTTGCCCGCCCGCTGGCGCTCCGCGTCCTCGGGAAGTGCGGGGCCGAGGTCCATGCCCATGGCCTCCCGCGCCGCGCGCACGTAATAGAGGCCTTCGAGCGCGGTTTCCTTGACGAGCCTGGCCTGTTCGGCCGTCTGTGCCTGCTCCATCTGCGAACCCGCGGCGTTGTAGCGTTCCGACGCGTCGGCCAGCGCCTGCTGGGAAGCCGTGTCGGTACCGGTCAGGTTCAGCACCTGGCCGCCGAGCCGTTCCAGCCAGCGGCGGGCGTCGGCCTTGGCGTCCTCCAGCTGGCGGCGCTTGGCCTCCTGCTGGGAACGCACGAGGTACACACCGCCGCCCACGATGATCAGTAGGAGCACGATCACGACGATCGCGGTACCCATGGGTCACTCCCGGTTGTTGATGTCGGTAAAACGGACAACGCGGACGGTGGCTCTGTGGTTCCCGATGACCGGTCACGGCGGGTCCCGCCGTGGGGGCCACCGCGCCGTGACGTTGGAACCGCAGGTCACCGGCCGCCTGTTGAGTTCGGTGATGTCGCGCACGGCAAGCGTGCCGGTGATGGGGAAGTCTGCCACGGCACCGCCCCGGCGACCGAACTGTGCCACGTGAGCGAAGGGTCCCTCGCACGTCCGGTATGGACCCGCGTCGGCCGGTGGCCTTGGCGGAGAGGGAAAAACACTGGTCAAAGACTCGTTGTCGGGATGACAGGATTTGAACCTGCGACCCTTCGCTCCCAAAGCGAATGCGCTACCAAGCTGCGCCACATCCCGATTTTCCGCCACGCCCTGGGCGGTGTGCGACCACCTTAGCGTGTACCGCTACACTACCGGAGCGGCTGGTTGCCAGTCGCACGCGGGCGTAGCTCAATGGTAGAGCCCCAGTCTTCCAAACTGGCTACGCGGGTTCGATTCCCGTCGCCCGCTCCACGCGGTACACGCAGGTCAGAGGTTGTTTCGCAACGGCGGTTCCCGAGCATCGGGGGCCGCCGTTCGTCGTTGTGGGCCAGTAGCGGGCCATTAACGTGCCATGAGAAGGGCGGCGCGTGGGACGCGCCGCCCAGTTCTCCGCGAGAAGGCCGTGTTCAGCGCTGGTCGCGTTTCGCTTGCTCGGCGAGTTGCCTGATCCTGGCGATGGCGTCGGCCTTTCCCGAGGTGCGCGGCGGAATCAGCGGCTCCGGTTCCTGCTGCAGCAGCAGCGGGTTGCCGATCGGGGTGAGCGCCGTGTCCGCACGTTCGTATCGCTGCGCGAAGACGACGCCTGCCGGCCGGCCCTGTTCGTACACCTCGGCGAACACCGCCTCGGTCCGGTCGTCCTCAAGCGTCAGATAGCCGTCCCAGGACAGCGCGACGCAGCGGGTCGAGGGGTCGTAGGAACGCAGTTGCTCCCGCGCCAGCGCCACTCCGCCCTCGACCGTCGGGTCGTCCTCGTCGTCGACGCAGCGGATCATCGTCCGTTCTCCGTCGCCCGCGACGACGAGGACGAACGGAATGTAGCCGGAGGGGGAGGCTTCCGCGTCGGCCATCGCCATGTCGATCGCCTCGAACGCGAGCGCCTTGGCTTCGTCGCCGTAGCTTTCGAACGTGGTTGTGGTCATGTGTCGCCCCAGTGATCGTGATGTTGACGGTGAACCCGCACAGTCAACTACACCGAGGCGACACCGTGGCTCGTTTTCGCCGTGAAGAGACCTCCCGCATGCCCTTCACGGCAACGGATTGCCCGCTTTCTCCGGTTCAGGCGGGCCGGGCGGTAGCCATGGCACGCTCGGTTTCCCAGAACGCTCTCATCGACACGATGCGCCCGTCCCCGCCGACCTTGTAGACGAAGACGCCGTCGGTGTCGACCCGGTACCCGCCGGCGAGAAACGTCGTGATCGTGCCGACATTGGCGACCTCGTTGCCGGCCGCGTGCGAATCCCGGATGACGAACTCGAATCGCTCGACCCGCGCGATGGTCTTGTCCCAGAACGCGGAGATGCCGTCGCTGCCGTGATGGCCCTCGCCGTGCTCGTCGAACATGGAAGGCCCGACGGGATCCTCGATCGTCCCTTCCGGATCGAACAGTGCGAGCCAGGTCTGTTTGTCTCCGGCCGTGACGGCGTTCATCGACCGCCACGCGGCGAGCCGGGCGGGCGGTTGCTCGGCGGAGGTATCCCAGCAGACGGTGATGGACACGCTTGCTCCCTAGAAATGGCTGATGGTCTCGTCGGCGAACTTCTTGATCGCGTCCTTCTTGGCGCCGAGCGGCGCGTCGAAGCCGAGTCCCTCGAACACCCACGGCACCGTGATCACATCGGTCACTCCGATGTCGGCTTGTTGCCGGTAGCCGTCGACGCCGAACCGGTCGACGCACACCGCCTGGATCTCGAACGGCTCCTCGTCCCTGCCCTCGGCGGCGCGCAGCGTGCGCAGCCGTTCGATGGTGGAGCGCAGGTCGTCGAACTTCATCATCGCCGAGGACCATCCGTCGCCCGCCCTCGCGGCCCTGCGCAGGGCGACCTCGGTGTGCCCGCCGATGTAGAACGGGACCCGCTCGGACGGGGCCGGGCTCATGCGCAGGTTCCCGAAGTCGAAGAACCGCCCGTGGTGCGACACCATGCCGCCGTCGAGGATCTTGCGCAGCACCTCGATCGCCTCGTCGACGCGCTTTCCCCTGTGCTCGTACGGTGCTCCGCACCAGGCGAACTCCTCGGGTGACCAGCCGACGCCGAGCCCGAGTCCGAAGCGGTTGCCGGTCAGGTTGGCCACCGACCCGACCTGTCTCGCGAGCAGCACCGGGTTACGGGAACCGAGTTTGAGCACCGACGTGTAGAACCGGATCTCGTTGGTGACCGCGCCCATCGCGGCGGCCGCGACGAGCGGATCGACCCACGGTGTCTCCTCGTCCCAGAACCGGCTGCCGTCGGGTGTGTACGGGTAGTCGGCGGATACCGTTTCGGAGTAGAAGAGCGAGTCGGGCAACGCGATCGAGGCGTATCCGTACTCTTCGGCGACCATGGCGAGTTCGGTGAGTTGATCGAGGGGACTCAGCGCCACCGACAACGTGAACCTCATGCCGTCGGACTATAACGTGTTCTAGTTTCGTCGGCCAGTGGGTCTCGCCGCCGCTTCGGCGGAAGGTGGAACGGCCGGTGCGGTTGTAGCGTGGAGATGTGCAGGCCCTGCCTTTTGACGAATACGCGCGTTCGCTCAACCGCAAGCGCATGTCGGCGGGCGTCCTGTTCAGGGCGGGGGCGGAGCGGCTGCTGTTCGTCGAGCCGTCCTACAAACCGCATTGGGATCTTCCCGGCGGCACCGTCGATGCCGGTGAATCCCCGTGGGCGGCCGCGGTGAGGGAGGTCAGGGAGGAACTCGGTCTCGAACGGCCGCTCGGCCGGTTGCTCGTTATCGACTACATGTCCCCGAGCAGCGTGCTCGGGGAAGGTCTCGCGTTCGTCTTCGACGGAGGGCCGATCACCGACGACGAGGTTCGCGACCTCGTACTGGAGGATCCCGAGATCGTCTCCGCCGGGTTGTTCACCCTGGACGAGGTCGCCGCAAGGCTGCCCGCCCTGCTCGCGGCGCGCATCGCCGTCGCGGTCACGTCGGCCGAATCGGGTGCGCTCGCCTTGTGCGAGAACGGCCGGAGCGGCGGTCGCTGAGGCTCCACTGTGGATCCTCGGGATTGCTTCCGGCAGGGAACCGGTTGCCGGTTTTCCCAATCTCAGGACCGGAATCGACCGGCAACGAGAACAGGACTGGGGAGCCCATGGAGTGGGTCGTCATCATCGAGGAGAGCATCAGCATGGGCAACGGCATCCGCTGGGGTGTCGGACGGGTCTCGGGGGTGTATGCCGACCAGTCGCTGGCCCGGCAGGACGCGCTGAACTTCGCGCACCGCTACACGCCGAAACACCCGAGGATGACCGGGGAACGCAGGATCTACCGGCAGTCCGAGGACAGCTACCTCGTCAGCGTCGCTGGTGCCACGTCACGGTTTCACTTCCGGGTCAGCGTCGCCGACCGGATTCTCTAGTCAGGCGGGCGGTGCCGAGGGGCGCCAGGTGCCGTGTTGCCCGCCGTCGCGGGCCGCGCCCGGCGCTGTTCGCCGGTCTCGCCGGCACGGACGCGGATCTCGGCGTCCCGAATGCGGATCTCGGTGTCGTGAGTGCGGATCTCGGCGTCCTGGACGGGGGACTCGCGGGCTACGGGGCGATGCGCGCCACCTCGCGCACCAGCCGGTCCACTTCGGACTCCGTGGTGTAGGGCGCGATACCGGCCCTGACGGCTCCGGTGTCGCCGAGCCCGAGCCAGCGGGAACACTCCAGCGCGTAGAAGGTGCCCGCCGGGGCGTTGACGCCCCGTTCGCCCAGTTCCCGGTACACCGTGGCCGGTGACCGGTCGATGACCGAGAACAACACCGTCGGAGTGCGCGCGCGATCTCGCGCTCCGTAGCGCACCACGCCCGGAATGTCGGCGAGTCCCGATTCCAGCATCCGGAGCAGACCGTTCTCGTGATCCTCGACGGCGGTCAGGGAAGCGGTCAGCCGTTCGCGCCGCGACCCGGGGCCCGGCACGATGCCCGCGAGGAAGTCGATGGCCGCCGTCGTGCCCGCCAGCAGTTCGTAGGGCAGCGTGCCCAGCTCGAACCGTTCCGGTACCGCGTCGGTGGACGGCAGCAGTTTGTCGGGGCGCAGGGTTTCCAGCAGCTGGGGGCCCGCCGCGACGACACCGAGGTGCGGGCCGAGGAACTTGTAGGGAGAGCAGGCGAAAAAGTCGGCTCCGAGTGCCGTCATGTCCACCGGCGAGTGTGCGGTCAGGTGGACGCCGTCCACGTAGCAGAGCGCACCCGCCGCGTGCGCCGCCGCGCTGATGGCCGCGACGTCGGGCCGGGTGCCGAGCAGGTTGCCTGCCGCGGTGACCGCCACCAGCCTGGTGCGCTCGGTGAGCAGCCCCGTCACCGCCTCGGCGGGAAGGATCCCGGTCTCCTTGTCGAAGTCGGCCCAGCGCAGCGTCACGCCGCGTTCCTGGGCCACCTGCACCCACGGCCGGATGTTGGCGTCGTGGTCGAGCCTGGTGACGATCACCTCGTCGCCGTGGCGCCACTCCTTGCCGAGTGCCCTCGCGAAGTCGTAGGTGAGTGCGGTCATGCTGCGCCCGAAAACGATGCCCTCCGGCACGGCGCCGAGCAGGTCGGCCGCCGCTTTTCTCGCCTCGGTGACGATGGTGTCGGCTCTGCGTTCGGCCAGGGTGACCGCGCCCCTGTTGGCGATACCGGAGCACAGCGTCCGGGCGACGGCGTCGGCGACGACATCGGGTACCTGCGAGCCTCCCGGACCGTCGAAGTGGGCGGCTCCTTCCGCCAGCGCGGGAAAGTGCCCGCGCAGGGCGGTGACGTCGTAGGGCATGCGATCGAGTATGCCGGTTTCCGGGTGCGCTTTCATGGCGCTTTCATCGAATGGCGATGTGCTTGCCCGCCGGAACCGGAGATGGGAACGTTCCCCCGTTCGCCGTGTCCTGAGGACGGTGTGAGTACCAGGGGTATGCGTGGTTTCCGAGGGGGAAGAACGAGTGGCGTTGCGAGCATCCCGGGTTGTGGCCGTCGCGTGTGTCCTGATCGCGGGTACGGCCTGTAGCGCGGGGCAGGACGAGCCGGAGGGTTCCCCTCCGGCGTCGCTGCCCGCTCCCGTAATCGATCAGCCACCGTCGGTTCCGGTGACCACTTTCGGTGGCGCCGCGGCGTGGACGGAACAGGACGGTCCCTTCCCCGAGCTGTCGCACGCCGAGATCAAGGGTGACGTGCTCCTCGTCGATGGCGTCAGCGACAAGGGCGGTGCGGCTGGCGTTGCCGCCGTCGACGCCGGCACCGGTGCCACGCGGTGGTCGGTCGGCGCTCTGGACGAGCTGCCCGGCGGTGACGGCGCGCTGCTGTACCAGGTGGACAAGCCGACCGCTGTCATCAGCCGTGGCGACGAATGGTGGCCGGTCGTCGAGTACTACCGCCAGCGCGGGGAGGACCACGCCGAACGAGGGCTCGCGGTGCTGTCGGCCGAGGACGGCTCCGTCGTGCGCACCGTGCCGGTGGTGGAGGCCGCGCCCGAGGATCAGCCCGAGTACACGATCGCCGGCTGGCGGGCAGGCGGCACGTCGGCCGTCGTGGTCGCCGCTCCCTCGGCCACCGAGGACGAGGGGACCGCGCGGACGGTGGGAGTCGACCTGCTCGACGGCGCGGTCACGTGGGAGCGCGAAGGACAGGAGGGGCTTGATCCGGTCGCGATCGCCGGTGACGTCGTCATCGCGAGGCCCGCGGGCGACGACGACAAGCGCACCGTGGCCGCGGCCTACGACCTGGGTTCGGGCGAGCCGAAATGGTCGCTCGCCGACCGCTACCCCTCGTCCTATGTGGACGAGAACGGCGCGCCGGTCGCGGCGGGAGTACTTGCCGTCTATGTCACGGACGACGCCGGTGTCGTCGGGGTCGCACTCGTCGACGCGACGTCGGGCGACGAGCTGACGAGGGTCAGGATGGCCAGCGGCTGCGCTTCCGACGCGGCGGGCGATTTCCTCGCGTGTGGCATCAGCGTCGACGACACTTCCGATCGCAGGCTGCTGACCGTGTCGGAGGACGGCGAGCCGAGGGTGTCGGGCAAGGCGGTGGAATCGGGGCAGGTCGCGGGCGCCTTCGCGGGAAGGACCGTTGTCGGAGGCGGGTCCTCGGCCGCGCTGAACCTGTACGACGCGGCGGGCAATCCGCGAGGTGAAGGGCCGCGCGGGCGGTTGCTTGCGATCTCGGAGGGGCATCTCGTCGTCGCCACGTCCAGTGGGTACTCGGTTTTCGCGCTGGACTGAAAGGTTCGCGCGAGCCGGGGTGCCTAAGCGGGGAAAACCCACGCCGCGAAGCGCGGCGTGGGTTTTCCCGTATCGCTGGGCGAATGCCTTGCTCAGTGCGTCGTGGCCTTCTCCGCACCGGCGCCGGTGAGTGCCCGCACCTCCATCTCCTTGTACTTCTCCTCCTTGTGCTCCTTGGAGAGGATGGTGCCGAGCCAGCCGAGGAAGAACGAGACCGGAATCGAAACCAGGCCCGGGTTCTCCAGCGGGAACCAGTGGAAATCGACCCCGGTGACCATCGAGTTGTCCTTGCCCGACACGGCGGGCGAGAAAATGATGAGCACGATGCACACCGTGAGGCCGCCGTAGATCGACCACAGTGCGCCCGAGGTGTTGAACCGCTTCCAGAACAGCGAGTACAGGATGGTCGGCAGGTTCGCCGAAGCGGCGACCGCGAAGGCCAGCGCGACGAGGAACGCCACGTTCTGTTCCTTGGCGAGGATGCCGCCGACGATCGCGATGGCACCGATCACACACGCGGTGATGCGGGCGACGCGCACCTCGGCGTTCTTGCTGTCGACCTTGCCCTTCTTGATCACGTTGGCGTACACGTCGTGCGCGAACGACGCGGACGCGGTGATGGTCAGTCCCGCGACGACGGCGAGAATCGTCGCGAAGGCCACGGCCGCGATGAACCCGAGCAGTACCGGGCCACCCAGCGCCTGCGCGAGCAGTGGCGCGGCCGAGTTCTCGCCTCCGGGTGCGTTGCTGATCGTGTCGGACCCGACGATGGCCGCCGCGCCGTAGCCGAGAACCAGGGTGAACAGGTAGAACAGTCCGATGAGGACGATCGCCCACACGACCGACCTGCGGGCCTCCTTGGCGGTCGGCACCGTGTAGAAGCGCATGAGCACGTGCGGAAGACCCGCGGTGCCGAGCACGAGCGCGATGCCCAGTGACAGGAAGTCGAGCTTGCTCGTGTCGCTCGCGCCGTATTTTTCACCCGGGTTGAGCAGCGCCGAATTGCCGCCTGCCGAGTCCGACGCCGCGCCGAGCAGTCCGGAGAGGTTGAACCCGTAGCGGCCGAGTACCCACACGGTCATCGCGAAGGTACCCGCGATGAGCAGGGCGGCCTTGATGATCTGCACCCAGGTCGTGCCCTTCATGCCGCCGACGAGCACGTAGGTGATCATCACGACGCCGACGACGGCGATGACGATCGCCTGACCGGCGTCGTCGTCGATGCCCAGCAACAGCGAGACCAGCGCGCCCGCGCCCGCCATCTGCGCGAGCAGGTAGAAGAACGACACGGCCAGTGTCGAGGTAGCCGCTGCGGCACGGACGGGACGCTGCCGCATACGGAAGGCGAGCACGTCGCCCATCGTGAACTTGCCCGTGTTGCGCAGCAGTTCCGCGACAAGCAGCAGCGCGACGAGCCACGCCACGAGGAAGCCGATCGAATAGAGGAATCCGTCGTAGCCGTACACGGCGATCGCACCCGCGATGCCGAGGAAGGACGCGGCGGACAGATAGTCGCCCGCGATCGCGGTTCCGTTCTGTGGCCCCGAGAAGGCCCTTCCCGCCGCGTAGTAGTCCGACGCGGTCTTGGTGTTTCGGGACGCCCTGAACACGACCACGAGCGTGACGAGGACGAACAGTCCGAAGATGCTGATGTTGAGCGCGGCGTTTCCGCCTTCGACGCCCTGGGCGAGAGTGCTCATTCCGCATCCCCCTCAAGGTCGGCCCTGATCTTGTCCGCGATGGGATCCAGCTTCCGGTTGGCGTAGCGCACGTAGAGCCACGTGATGAGGAAGGTCGACACGAACTGCAGCAACCCGAGGATCAGGCCGAGGTTGATGTTGCCGACTACCTTGGTGGACATGAACCCGTGCGCGTAGTCGGCGAGCAACACGTACAGCAGGTACCAGGAAAGGAAAGCCACCGTCATCGGGAAGACGAACAGACGGAGGCGTTTGCGGAGCTCACGGAACTCCGCGCTCGCGTGGACTTCTGCCCAGCGGTCCGGCCCAGGCGGATGGGTGGAGGGCTCGGTGGTGCTCACGGGTGACCTCCTCGTCACGGCACACGGAAAGTGCTGCGCGTCACCCTAGGGACAAGCCGCGAAATGCCGGAATCTTCAGCGGACCAACCGGCGGGTGATGCGACGAACGGCCGACGAACGGCGGGCCGACCACGATGAGTGGCCGAGGTCACGTCCCATCGCCACCCGGTCGGCGAACGGGGATTTCCGGTGTTCGTGCAGGTGGAGGCGGAGCATGGCCGCTGTCGACCATGGTGGCGGCCTTCCGAACAGCGACACCACGATCATCGTCGCGAACGCGAGCGGCACCGACCATGGCGCGGGCTGGACGAGCAGGATCGCGATCCAGCCGTGCACAGGTGGGTTGATCACGCTCAGCAGGAACGCGCCGGAACTGCCGAGCAGGCCGACCGCGACTCCGGCGATCGCCCCCGGCGCGGTCAGCCGCGACCACCAGATGCCGAGCACGAGAAGTGGGCAGAAGGTCGAGGCGGCGACGGTGAATCCCCAGGTGACAAGGGTTCCCGCGTCGAAACGGGCCGCGGGCAGCGCCAGCAGTACGACGATGACCGCTGCCGCGACCACCGCGACCCTGAGCTGGCGCAGGCCACCGGGGACGAGGTCGTGCGAGATCGCGCCCGACACCACCAGCAACAGGCCGAGCGAGGTCGCCAGGAACGCGGCGAACGCGCCCGCCGTCAGCAGGCCGGTGAACAGGGTGCCCGCCGATCCGTCGTCGACCTGGGCCGGCAGCGCCACGACGGCACTGTCGGTAGCGCCGGAAAGATAGAGCTGCGGCACGAGCACCCTGCCGAGTACGCCGTAGATGCCGGGGAAAAGGTAGAAGACGCTGAGCAGCGCGACGGTGATGGCCGCGGTCCGGCGCGCGGCCCTTCCGTCCGGGCTGGTGTGAAACCGCATGATCACGTGCGGCAGCCCCATCGTGCCGAGCATGGTCGCGATCAGCACTGCCCAGGTCCCCAGCAGTGGATGTCCCTCGTCGTGCAGGTCGAGCAGTGGTCGCTCCCAGCCCGGTGCCCCTGGTGCCGACTCGCCGAGCACCTGCGGAACCCTGCCGCCCTCGGGGAAGACCACGGTTTCGCCCGCCGGGATATTCCACCGTCCTTCTTGGACTGTCCGGGTGCCGCCGTCCGGCTCGACCACCCGGACCCCTTGTGGCACTTCGAGTGTCGCCCCTACCCGGAACTGCACCGTCGTCTCCTCGGCGAAATGCGTGAACTCGACGGGGTGCACCGCTTCGTCGCGCACGCCGGGACCGGCCTGCACCAGCAGCCAGATCGCGGGAATGATGAACAGCAGCAGTTTGAAGACGAACTGGAAGGCCTGCACGTAGGTCGCCGCGCGCATGCCGCCGAGCGCGAGTGTCGCACTCACCGCGGCGCCCGAGATCGCGACCCCTACCCAGTACGGGGTTCCGCTGACCACGCTGAGTACGAGGCCGGCCGTGCGGAACTGCGGTACCAGGTAGAGGGCGCCGATGACGAGCACGACGATCGCGGCGAGTTTGCGCAGCGAAGGCGAGGCGAGGCGGGCCTCGGCGAAGTCGGGGACGGTCAGCGCGCCCGAGCGGCGCATGGGTGCCGCGACGAGCGCGAGCATCGCGATGTAGCCCGCGGTGAAGCCGACGGGAAACCACAGCGAGCCGACGCCGTCCTTCACCACGAGCCCCGCGACGCCCAGAAACGACGCCGCCGAAAGGTATTCACCCGAGACCGCCGCGGAGTTCAGCAGCGGGGAGACCCTGCGGGAGGCGACGAGGAAGTCCGATGTGGTGCGCATCGCCGCGACACCGCGCAGCCCGATCAGCAGCGTGACGAGCACGACGGGCGCGACGGCGAACGCGACGATCATCCGGCGTTCCCCTGTCCGGCGTTTCCGGGACCATCGGCTTCACCGGATTCCCTGTCCGAATCGGACTCGGCCGATTCGACCTTGCGCAGGTGCCAGAACGCGAGCGCCACCATGGCGGGAAACGGCACGGCGACGGGCGCGAGCCAGGACACCGGAATACCGAGCAGCCGGACCTCGTCGAGTGCGGGCAACGCCGACAGCAGCAGCGGCAGCCCGAAGATCAGCGCGAACAGCATGACGAGTGTCGCCGCGGCCAGCCGCAACTGGCGCCGGTACAACGCGAACGCGCGCGGCGCCTCGGCCGGGTCGAGGATGGTCGGCCGCCACGGGCCCCGGTATCGGCGGCGCGCGTGCGCGAGCCGGGTTTGCGGGCTGGTCACCGCGACCCTGCGGCCTGTGCTCATGAGCTCTGGTCGAATTCCCCGCGCTGAGCGGCCCGCAGCAACCGTTCCCTGAGTTCCCGGGCATGTCGGCGGCTGACCGGGACGTCGCCGATGTCGGTGTGCGCGAGCAGACCACCCGCCGAATCACTCCGCAGTTCCCGCACCGCGCCGAGCGCGACGAGGAAACCGCGGTGCGTGCGCACGAAACCCGCGCTCTCCCAGTACTCCTCAAGCCGGGAGATGGGCATGCGCACGAGATGAACGCCGGAGGCGGCGTGCAGCCGGACGTAGTCGCCGTGCGCCTCGACGAAGCGCACGTCGCTGCGCCGCACGTAGCGGGTGCGGCCCGCCGATTCCACCGGCAGCGCGGCCATCGCGTCCGGCGCGGGCCGGTTGTGGGGTTGTGCTTCGGCGGGAGCGATGCGGCCGACCCGCGCCAGCGCGTCGGCGAGCCGCTCGGGACGGACGGGCTTGAGCAGGTAGTCGACGGCGCCGAGCCCGAAGGCCGCGACGGCGTGCTCGTCGTAGGCGGTGACGAACACCAGCACCGGCGGGGTCGCGAGTTTGTTCAGCAGCGAACCCAGTTCGAGCCCGTCGAGTCCCGGCATCGAGATGTCGAGGAACACGGCGTCGAACCTGCTGTCGCGCATCAATCTCAGCGCGCTCAGCGGATCGCCCGCGCCGGTGACCTCGGCGACCTCCGGTGCCTCGCGCAGCATGCCGCACAGGTCGGCGAGCGCCGCGGGGACGTCGTCGACGGCGAGCACGCGCAGTCCTGCCTCTTTCACGGAACCACCCCCGGCTGGAAGCGCGGAACTCTCACGAGCACTCTCGTGCCCTCGTCTTCCGCGGTCTCGACGACGAGGCCGAACCACGGCCCGTACACGTTGCGCAGTCTGCGGTCGACATTGGCCAGCCCCATGCTGGTCGACGCTCCTTCTCCGGCCAGCAGCGCGCTCGCCTTTTCCGGAGCCATGCCGACGCCGTCGTCCTCGACGCTGAGCAGGCAGTCCGAACCCTCCGCCTCGCCGAGAACGTGCACGGTGCCGCCCTCGGCTCTGCGTTCGATTCCGTGCCGCACGGCGTTTTCCACGATCGGCTGCAGCACGAGGAACGGGATCGCCACCGCGAGTACCTCGGGAGCGACCCTGATCTGGACGCGCAACCGGTCGCCGAGCACGGCCCGCTGCAAAGCGAGGTAGGTCTCGATGGCGTGAAACTCGTCGGCGACCGTGGTGTATTCGCCGTGGCTGGCGAGGCTGTACCTGATGTAGTCGGCGAAATCCAGCATCAGCTCTCGCGACCGGTCGGGGTCGGAGCGCACGAGACTCGCGATGACGGTCAGCGCGTTGTACACGAAGTGCGGCGAGATCTCCGCCCGCAACGCCCTCAGTTCGGCTTCGGCCGCCTGCTCCGCCGACTCTTCGAGGTGACTGCGCTCGAGAGCGGCCACGAGGAGGTTCGCGACCTCACGCAACGCGGTCATGCGTGAGGTCCCCGCGACGACGAGTACGCCTGCGAGTTCGTCGTGCACGACGAGCGGTACCGCGACGACCTCGGCACGCCTGCACCTGCTCTCGGTGTGCAGCACTTCCTCCACCATGGCCGCCGTGTCGATGTCGGGAGGCAGCGCACCCGCGGTGACCAGTTCGCCGGTGAGGTCGGTGAGCCCGATGCCGTCGGCGGCGAGCAGGCGCCGGATGCCCCTGGCCGCCGCGCGCGCACGTGGTCCGGCGAGGCCGTCGGCGAGGTCGTCGGAGACGTGCCGGGCCATCTCCAGCACCGTGGCGGGGTCACGGACCCGCCGTGACCAGGCCGGCCCCCTGTGGGCGCCCGGGTCAGCGGGCTCGGCTGGCACCGGCATGCACGCTCCCAGCGTCGGTGGCGGGCTGATGGGGTAACGAATCTAACCCCGGGTCACTCCGGTGTCCGGGGTGCCCCTTTTTTCCGGGGCGCTCGATGGGACTCGAAAGGACGATGACAAACCGGATAAATACCGTGTTTGATGGGTGTCCGTCGAGAGCTGAACCGCCCATAATGGGTAGTGGTGATGCTGGTATGGCACTTCATGACGAAGAACAGCGACAGCTTGCCGAGATCGAACGCAGGCTCGCGGAGGACGATCCGCAGCTCGCGCAGAAGCTGACGAGGCTGCGCCCGTTCGGGATGCCGAGAGCGGGCATCGCGCTCATCACCATGTTCGCCTCTTTCGTGCTGGGGCTTGCCGTCGTGGCCATCGGAGCCGAGGTGGGTTCGTTCGTGCTCGGCATCATCGGCATCGTGCTCGCGGTCGGCCTGCCCACGGTGCTCATCTGGAGGTTGTGGCTGCGCAGGCTGCGCTGAACACCGGCCCGCTTTCGTGTCCCGTCGATCACGAACGCGCCTGCGGTGGCATGGCCTCAGTAAAATCGCCCCGTGCTGAGCCGCAACTGTGCCTGAACGGAGGGCTGCGCATCCATGACCACGCCCTCGGAGCCTTTGGAGCCCTCGGAAACCCCCAAGGTGTCCCAGACTTCTGAACCCCCTGAGCCGCCGGAGACCCGATCGTCGCTGTTACGCCGCCCTTCCTGGCCGGAGTGGCGCAGGGTCACCGACGTACTGCGCATGGAGACGGTCGGCGGGATGCTGCTGCTCGTCGGCGCCATCGTGGCGCTGGTGTGGGCCAACTCGCCGTGGTCGGAGTCCTACCAGGCGTTGCGGGAACTGACGTTCGGGCCTTCGGCGCTGCACCTGGACCTGTCCGTATCGGCGTGGGCCTCAGACGGCCTGCTGGCGATTTTCTTCTTCGTCGTCGGCCTCGAACTCAAGCGCGAGTTCGTCGCCGGTGATCTGCGCGATCCGCGCAGGGCCGCGGTTCCGGTCGTCGCCGCGCTCGGTGGTGTCGCCGTCCCCGCGCTGATCTACACCGTGATCAACCTCGGCCAGGGCGACGCGCTGCGGGGCTGGGCGATTCCGACCGCTACCGACATCGCCTTCGCCGTCGCGGTGCTGGCGGTACTCGGCAAGTTCCTGCCTTCGGCGCTGCGGATGTTCCTGCTCACCCTCGCCGTCGTCGACGATCTCGTCGCGATCACGATCATCGCCATCTTCTACACCGACGAGCTTTCGCTGCTGCCGCTGGTGCTTTCGCTGGCGGTGATCGCGCTCTTCGGTCTGCTTGTCCAGCGCAGGATCCGCTCGTGGTGGCTGCTGGTGCCGCTCGCGGTGACGGCGTGGGCATTGCTGCACGCCTCCGGCGTGCACGCCACGGTCGCCGGTGTGCTGCTCGGGTTCACCGTCCCCGTGCTGCGCAAGAAGGGCGAGGACACTCCGATGGCGGAACGGTTCGAGCACCGCATCCGCCCGTTGTCGGCCGGCTTCGCCGTTCCGGTCTTCGCGATGATGGCCGCGGGCGTGACCATCGGCGGTCTCGACGGGCTCGGCCGGGTCTTCAGCGACACCGTCGCCATCGGCATCGTGGCCGGTCTGCTGCTCGGCAAGACCATCGGCATCCTCGGGGCGACCTATCTGATGAGCCGGTTCACCAAGGCCGAGGTGGACAGCGGGCTTGCCTGGATCGACGTGGCGGGGATGGCGGTACTCGGCGGAATCGGTTTCACCGTCGCGCTTCTGGTCGGCGACCTCTCCTTCGGAGCGGGAACCGAACGCGACGAGCACGTGAAGATCGCGGTGCTCGCGGGCTCGCTGCTGTCGGCTCTGGTCGCCGCCGTGATTCTGCGCTGGCGCAACAAGGTCTACCGCACGATCCACGAGCAGGAGACGCGCGACGACGATGACAACGGTATTCCCGATGTCTTCGAGGAAACCGGTTCCACGGAGACATCGGGATCGGGCGGCGATCCCGCGCTGAGCGCGGGCGCCGATCACGGACGCAAGTCGTAGACGGTCTGCCCGCCGACGGTGGTGGGGGTGAAACGTGCCTCCACCCATTCCGTGATCTCGCTCGAGCCCGTGGGTCCCCGCATGCCGCCCGCCGCCGCTTCGCCCGGACCGGCGAGGAAGTACGCGATCCGGCCCTCGGCGACGTAGTGCTGGAACTCGGCGAGCGTGGGAGCGGGGTCCTGCCCGCTCCAGCCGCCGATGCCGAGCACGGCCTTTCCGCTGTCGACGGCGAGCCTGCTCGCCACTTGCGCTCCCTGGGCCGCCGCCGCCCACGTGGTGTCCGTGCCGGCCAGCAACGCCGCGACCTCACTGTTCGAAGTGGACTCGCCGCCGGGGTTGCCTCGCTTGTCGTCCGTGCTTTCGGGACCGGACGAGGGGATCGCTCCTCCGTGCGGCGTTGCGGCGGTCGCCAGCGCGTAGGTACCGCCGCCGAGTCCGGTCACGAGTACGGCGGAGGCCGCGAGGGCGGTGGCGAATCGCCGGAACTCGTGCGCCCCGGCGACCAGCGCGCTTGCCACGAGGACGGCGAGAACCAGCACGACCCACCGCGGGAAGGCGGCGAAGCCGGGCGCGTGGTTTTCCAGCAACACGAAGGCCCACGCTCCGGTAGCGGTGACCATCGCGGCGAGTACCAGTCTCGCGGGCCGGTTGTGCCGTCCCTTCCACAGCGCGTGCCCGCTGATGGCGGTGACGGCTGCCAGCGCGGGCGCGAGCGCCACCCCGTAGTACGGGTGCACGATCCCGCCCATGAAGCTGAACACGGCCCCGGTCACCAGGAGCCAGCCGCCCCACAGCACAAGCGCCGCCCTGGTGCGGTCGCGCGCACCGGCCCGCCGCGTGAACCACAGACCCGCGCACAGCCCGATCAGCGCGGCGGGCAGCAGCCAGGAGACCTCCGGCCCGAATCCGGCTCCGAACAAGCGGGTGAGTCCGGCGTCGCTCCCGAAACCCGCGCCGCCCTGTCCGCCCTGTCCGCCGATGAAGCCGGAGCCACCGATCAGCCTGCCCGCGCCGTTGTAGCCGATGGCCAGATCCAGCATGCTGTTGTCCGTCGAACCGCCGATGTAGGGGCGGGAATCCGTCGGCCACAGGTCGACGAGCGCGATGAACCAGCCCGCGGACACCACGAGGGCAGCGGCGGCGGCGAGCAGGTGGGTCACCCGCTTGCCCAGTGTCACCGGTGCCGCGACGAGGTAGACGAGCACGAACGCGGGCAGCACGAGAAACGCCTGCATCATCTTGGTGAGGAAGGCGAATCCGATCGCGGCGCCAGCCAGCGCCAGCCACCTCGGGCTGGCGTTCTCGGTTGCCCTCACCACGCAGTAGGCGGCGGCGATCAGCAGCAGTACGAGCACGGCGTCCGGGTTGTTGTACCGGAACATCAGCGCGACGACGGGCGTGAACGCGAACGCCGCGGCGGCCAGTAGCGCGGGAACGGGGCCCGCGCTCCTGCGCACGGTCGCGTTGAGCAGCCAGACCGCGCCGATGCCCATGAGCGCCTGTGGCACGAGCACCGTGAACGAGGAGAAACCGAACAGCCGCGCGAAGGCCGTCGTCACCCACAGCGATGCGGGTGGTTTGTCGACGGTGACGACGTTGCCCGCGTCGAGCGAGCCGAACAGCCACGCCTTCCAGCTTTGCGTGCCGGCCTGTACGGCCGCCGCGTAGTACTCGTTGCCGAATCCCGAAGCGGTCAGGTTCCACAGGTACAGCAGCCCTGTCGCCAGTAGCAGTACCGCGAGCGCGGGCCGCTCCCAGTGAGGCCGCTGATAGCCGCGCGGCCGGGAAGGGGCGGTGAGGACGGTGGTCATCGAGCCGATTGCTCCTTTGTGGACTGTTCAGGTGTGGTGGTCGGCTGCCGCGAAGGGTGGAAGACCCAGCCGCGCATCAGCAGGAACCGCAGGACGGTCGCGGCGAGATTGGCCGTGACGAGCACGGCGAGTTCGACCGCGAGGGCGGCGCCGCGGCCCGCCGTCGCGGCGTGCAGCAGCGCCAGCGATCCGCTCGTGAGCGCGAGGCCGAGGCCGAAGACGAGCAGGCCCTCGAACTGGTGCCGCCCCGCGCGGGTGGAACCGGTGATGCCGAAGGTCAGCCGCCGGTTGGCGGCCGTGTTGCCGATGGCCGTGGCGAACAGCGCGAGCAGGTTCGCGGGCTGGGCGCCGAGCCCCGGCCGCAGCAGCAGGAACAGCGCGAGGTAGGCCAGCGTGCTGGCCGCGCCGACGGCGGCGAAGCGTACGAGCTGGGTCGCGAGCCTCGGCGGGACACCGGGGGTGCTGACGCCCAGCGGCGCGCGGCCCAGTTGCTCACGCAGCCTGCCGAAGGGGACCGCCCCGGTCGCCGTCGCCTTCGCGAGTCTCGCGATGCCCTTGAGGTCGGCGACGGCCGTCGCGACGATGTCGACGCGCGAATCGGGGTCGTCGATCCAGTCGACCGGCACCTCGTGGATGCGCAGCCCGCTGCGCTGGGCGAGCACGAGCAGTTCGGTGTCGAAGAACCAGGCCTCGTCGCGCACGTGGGGCAGCAGCTGGGAGGCGACGTCGGCCCTGATCGCCTTGAAACCGCACTGCGCGTCGGAGAACCGGGCGGCAAGCGTGCCGCGCAGCAGGAGGTTGTAGCAGCGCGAGATGAGTTCCCGCTTCGGGCCTCGTTCGACCCTCGCGCCTCTCGCGAGCCTGCTGCCGATCGCGAGGTCGGAGTGGCCCGACAGCAGTGGAGCCACGAGGGGCGCGACGGCGGCGAGGTCGGTCGAGAGGTCGACGTCCATATAGGCGAGCACGGCGGCTTCGGAAGCCGACCAGACCGCTCGCAGCGCCCTGCCCCTGCCTTTTTCCGCGAGATGTCTCACCCTGACCTCGGGCAGTTCGGCCGCGAGCGACTCGGCGACGCGGAGGGTGCCGTCAATGCTCGCGTTGTCGGCGATGGTGATGCGGAAGCGGTAGGGGAAGGAAGCCACGAGGTGCTCGCGCAGGCGGCGCACGCAGGGTTCGAGGCTGGTTTCCTCGTTGTGGACGGGGATGACGACATCGAGAACCGGGTCGGCGGCGAGTGCGTCGGGTGCGCCGCTGGGGTTCCGTTCCGGCCGGGATGGCGTCGTGGCTGTCATACCGGCCACGCTCGCGGCACGCCCTGTGGCCCCCATGTGACCTGGCTGTGCGCTCGCTGTGGACCGGCGAACACCCCGCGTACCCGTGGTGTGAGAGGGCCGTTCGCACCGGCCGCCGGCTCACGTGGGTGACCCGCGGCGGAGCTGCCGTGTCTCTGGCCTAGACTCGGACATCGGTCCTCTCCTGACCAGCGGTCGGCGGACCGAATCCCAGATACCGACACTGTCCCGGCTAGGAGAAAACGTTGAAGAGCACCGTCGAGCAGCTCAGCCCGACGCGCGTGAAGATCAATGTCGAGGTGCCGTTCGACGAGCTCAAACCGAACTTCGACCGCGCCTACCGCAAGATCGCCCAGCAGGTCAGGATCCCCGGCTTCCGTCCTGGCAAGGCCCCAGCGCGTGTTCTCGAAAGCCGGATCGGCCGCGCCCCGGTGCTCGACGAGGTCGTCAACGAGGCCATCCCCGCGAAGTACCTCGAAGCGGTCCGTTCCGGCGAGGTTCGCACGCTCGGTCAGCCCGACTTCGAGGTCACCAAGCTTGAGGACCGTGAGGTTCTCGAGTTCAGCGCCGAGGTCGACGTGCGGCCCGAGATCACGATCCCCGACCTCTCCGACATCTCGGTGAGCGTCGAGGACGTCGAGCTCACCGACGCGGAGGTCGACGAGCAGCTCGACGAGCTGCGCGCGAGGTTCGGCACCCTCACCGGAGTCGAGCGGCCCGCCGAGAACGGCGACTTCGTCTCGATCGATCTCGCCGCGACCGTTGACGGCGAAGAGGTGCCCGACGCGGCGACCTCGGGCCTTTCCTACGAGATCGGCTCAGGTCAGCTCGTCGAGGGCATCGACGAGGCGATCATCGGCGCCACCGAGGGTGAGACCAAGACCTTCACCACGAAGCTGGTCGCGGGCGACCACGCGGGCAAGGACGCCGATGTTTCGGTCACGGTGAACTCGATCAAGCAGAGGGAGCTTCCCGAAGCCGACGACGAGTTCGCCCAGCTCGCCAGCGAGTTCGACACGATCGACGAGCTGAAGGCCGACCTGCGGGAGCGCATCGGCCGCATGAAGCGCATGCAGCAGGGAGTCGAGGCGCGGGACAAGGTTCTCGACGAGCTGCTGGAGCGCACCGAGGTCCCGATCCCCGAGAAGGTCCTCGAATCCGAGATCGAGAACCGCAAGCACGACGCGATCCACCCGTTCGACCACGACGAGGACGCCTTCAAGGCATCGCTTGAAGCCGAGGGCGGCAACGCCGAGGAGTGGGAGAACGAGGTTCGCACCGAGGCCGAGAAGTCGGTGCGCACCCAGCTGCTGCTCGACTCGATCGCCGACGAGAAGGACGTGTCGGTCAACGACTCGGAGCTCACCGAGCGGATCATCTACCAGGCTCAGCGCTTCGGCGTCAGCCCTGACGAGTACGTCCAGCGGGCGCAGCAGTCGGGTCAGCTCGGCGCGATCTTCGCCGACGTGCGCAGGGGCAAGGCCCTGGCGACGATCGTGCGGGGTGCCACCGTCACCGACGCTTCCGGGACGGCCGTCGACCTCGACGAGCTGTTCGGCAAGGAGGACGAGGCCGACGAGCAGGCTCCGGCCGAGAGCGCCGAGGCCGACACGTCCACCGAGTC
Source organism: Saccharomonospora sp. NPDC006951 (assembly GCA_040635515.1). GTDB lineage: Bacteria > Actinomycetota > Actinomycetes > Mycobacteriales > Pseudonocardiaceae > Prauserella_A. The sequence goes on from JBEYHY010000003.1 coordinate 821,816, forward strand.
GAGTGAGGCCGGCGAGACCCAGGTCACGGATGAGGCGGCGGCTTCCGCCAACAAGTGACGCATTCTCATGCTCTGAGCGAACTCGGGCGGTGTCAGGCATTCTGCGCCGCCCGAGTTCGTTAGGGTCGGTTGCAAGATCTGAGACTTCTGAAAAGGCAGGCAGACGTGACGCAGCACATGCCCGAGGGGCGAACCAGCACCGCGGGGCTCAACCTGACCGACTCTGTGTACGAGCGGCTGCTCCAGGAACGCATCGTGGTGCTCGGCTCGGAGGTCAACGACGATGTCGCCAACCGCATCACAGCGCAGCTCCTGCTGTTGGCTGCTGAGGACTCCCAGGCCGACATCCGCTTCTACATCAACTCGCCGGGTGGCTCCGTCACCGCCGGTTTCGCCATCTACGACACCATGCAGCTCATCGAGCCGGACGTGGCGACGTACGCGATGGGGCTCGCGGCCTCCATGGGGCAGTTCCTGCTCTCCTCCGGTACGCCGGGCAAGCGGTACTCGCTCCAGCACGCGCGGATCCTGATGCACCAGCCCTCGGCTGGCGTCGGCGGTACCGCGTCGGACATCGCGATCCAGGCCGAGGTCTTCGGCAAGTGGAAGCAGGAACTCGCGCGGATCACCGCGGAGCAGACCGGGCAGAGCGTTGAGCAGATCATCGCCGACGGCGACCGCGACCGGTGGTTCACTGCCGACGAGGCCAAGGACTACGGCTTCGTCGACCAGGTGCTCACGCGGGAGAACCCGCAACCGAACTCGAACTGACCGGGCACAGCAGGAGGAACGACAACCCATGAGCAGCCCATATCTTCCGCAGTCCCGGTACGTGTTGCCCTCCTATGTGGAGCGCACCTCCTACGGGATGAAGGAGTCCAACCCGTACAACAAGTTGTACGAGGAACGCCAGATCATGCTCGGCGTGCAGGTGGACGATGCTTCGGCCAACGACGTGATGGCGCAGTTGCTGCACCTCGAACACGAGGACCCCGACAGGGACATCACGATCTACATCAACTCGCCCGGTGGTTCGTTCACCGCGCTGATGGCGATCTACGACACGATGCAGTACGTGCGTCCCGACATCCAGACGGTGTGCCTCGGCCAGGCCGCGTCGGCCGCCGCCGTGCTGCTGGCTGCCGGAACCAAGGGCAAGCGCCTCGCGCTTCCCAACGCCAGGGTGCTGATCCACCAGCCGGCCACCGAGGGAACCTACGGGCAGGTGTCGGACCTGGAGATCCAGGCGGCCGAGATCCAGCGGGTCCGCAGGTTGATGGAGACCGTGCTGGCCAAGCACACCAACAAGTCGGTCGACGAGGTCCGTGCCGACGTCGAACGCGACAAGATCCTCCTCCCCGAGGAAGCCGTCGAGTACGGCATCATCGACCAGGTGTTGCAGTACCGCAAGGCTTCCAACGAGAACTGAAACCCGTAAGCGAGGCCCCGGGTGCGTGTCGGCTGACGACACGCACCCGCTCTCGGGGCTATCGTCTTTCCCACGCGCCCGGAATTCCCGTTGGTCCTCCCGCGGGGCGCGCTGGACGGGTACCGTCATTGGCAACGCACAAGTCAGGTGCAGCTCGCACCGGAGGGGACGAGGTCAGCGGTCATGGCACGGATCGGCGACGGCGGGGACCTGCTGAAGTGTTCTTTCTGCGGCAAGAGCCAGAAACAGGTGAAGAAGCTCATTGCCGGGCCCGGTGTCTACATCTGCGACGAGTGCATCGACCTGTGCAACGAGATCATCGAAGAGGAGCTGGCCGAGGCCGGCGACGTCAAGCTGGATGAGCTGCCCAAACCGGCCGACATCCACGACTTCCTTGAGCAGTACATCATCGGCCAGAGCGACGCCAAGCGCTCGCTCGCCGTCGCGGTGTACAACCACTACAAGCGCATCCAGTCCGAGGGCAAGGCCGGCCCCAAGGACTCCAAGGACGAGCCGGTCGAGCTCGCCAAGTCCAACATTCTGATGCTGGGCCCCACCGGCTGCGGCAAGACCTATCTCGCGCAGACGCTGGCGAAGTTGCTCAACGTCCCGTTCGCGATCGCCGACGCCACCGCGCTGACGGAGGCGGGCTACGTCGGCGAGGATGTCGAGAACATCCTGCTCAAGCTCATCCAGGCAGCCGACTACGACGTCAAGCGCGCCGAGACGGGCATCATCTACATCGACGAGGTCGACAAGATCGCCCGTAAGTCGGAGAACCCCTCGATCACCAGGGATGTGTCCGGCGAGGGCGTGCAGCAGGCGCTGCTGAAGATCCTGGAGGGCACCACCGCCTCGGTGCCGCCGCAGGGCGGCCGTAAGCATCCCCACCAGGAATTCATCCAGATCGACACCAGCAACGTGTTGTTCATCGTGGCGGGTGCGTTCGCGGGTCTCGAAAAGATCATCAACGACCGCATCGGCAAGCGGGGGCTGGGTTTCGGTGCGGAGATCCGCACGAAGCGCGAGATCGAGGAGAGCGACGTCTTCTCCGAGACCATGCCGGAAGACCTGATCAAGTTCGGGCTCATCCCGGAATTCATCGGCAGGCTTCCCGTCGTCGCGAGCGTGACCAACCTCGACAAGGCGTCGCTGGTAAAGATCCTGACCGAGCCGCGCAACGCACTCACCAAGCAGTACAAGAAGCTCTTCGAGATGGACAACGTCGAGCTGGAGTTCACGAAGACCGCTCTTGAGGCCATCGCGGACCAGGCGTTGCTGCGGGGGACCGGTGCCCGCGGGCTCAGGGCGATCATGGAAGAAGTGCTTCAGACCTGCATGTACGACATCCCGAGCCGCGACGACGTCGCGAAGGTCGTGATCACCGAGCAGACCGTGCGGGAGAACGTCAACCCGACCATCGTGTCGCGCCAGCCTTCTCGCAGGCAGCGCAGCGAACGCGGAGAGAAATCCGCCTGAGCTTTCCTGAGTGCCCATGAGTTCTCCTCGCGACGACGCCGCCGGTACCGGCGAGCGGTCCGAAGCCGATCAGATCGCGGCCAGGATCGTCGACGCGGGGCGACTGAAACATCCGCGATTGCACCTGGCCATCGTGGTGGTGCTCGGGGTCCTGACCGCCGTGTCGGTCGTCGCCGCGATCGTGCGGCTCTCCTTGCTGCCGCTCCTGCCGCTGGCTCCGCTGGGGGCGGCTGCCTACCTGGCGTGGCGGGCGCGGGCGGCGACGGGGGACCGGCAGGTGATCGCCTGGACGGCGGCATTGACCCTCATGGTCGCGCTGGCGTTCTGGTTACTCGCCGTCATCGGCAGGATTGTCGCCTGATATGGGGTTTGCCGGTACGGAGACGTGGATAGTCCCGTATCCGACGACGCGGCTACCGAGAGGGACGCGGCCGTGAAGGCAATCAAGGACCTGCCGGCGGGTGCGTTCGAGCACCCGGCTTTGCTGTACCGGGACGAGGAAAGCTACCTCGCCGGCACGGTTCCGTTCGTGCGCGCCGCTATTGCCGCGAACGAACCGGTCGCCGTCGCCGTGCCAGGCCCGAAGGCAACGCACATCGCCTCGGCGCTCGGGCTCGCGGCGAGGAGGGTGACCTGGATCGACATGCGGCAGGCCGGTCGCAATCCCGCCCGGATCATCGCCGCCGTTCTGCGGGACTTCGCCGACTCGCACGGAGACCGTCGCGTCCGGATCATCGGCGAGCCGGTGTGGGCGGGGCGCGGTGACAGCGAGTACCCCGCGTGTGCGCAGCACGAGGCCCTCATCAACGCGGCCTTCGCGGGACGTGGCGCCACGATCTTGTGTCCCTACGACGTGTCCGCGCTGAGCGCGGCCGTGGTGGCCGACGCCGAACGGACCCATCCCGTCCTCGTCGAGAACGGGATCCGGCGGGAGAGTGCGAGCTACGCGCCGGACGAGGTCGTCTCGCGCTACAACCTGCCGCTGGAGGTACCTCCCGGCGCCGTGTCGATGCAGTTCGACCTCGGCAGCCTCGGTAAGGCACGGCATTTCGCCGTCGCGGGCGGCAGCGAGGCGGGGCTCGCGGGTGACGTGCTCGACGACGTCGCTCTCGCCGTCGGCGAACTGACGGCCAACAGTGTCCAGCACGGGGGTGGTACCGGCCTGCTGAGCGTCTGGAGGGAAGACGGTCAGCTCGTGATCCAGGTCGCCGACGCGGGCAGGCTGGCCGATCCGCTCGCGGGACGCAGGCCCGCGACCGGCCATCAGCGAGGCGGGCGGGGGCTTCTGCTGGTGAACCATGTCGCAGACCTCGTCAGGACCCATGTCTCGGAGCGGAGTACGACGACGCGCGCCTGCTTCCGGCTTTCCCAGGACGGAACACCCGGCGTTCACACCGACCGGTCGGGGAGCGGCGCGTACTTGCCGAGGAACCCGATGAGCCCCGGCACGGCCGTCCGGAAGAACTCGTCGTTGTGGCCGCCTGGCGCGGTGTAGGCGATTTCCGGCTTGGCGCGCTTGATGAATTCCCGGACACCGGGAATGAAGGCGTCCCCGGTGCCGCACCACACCGCGGTCGGGATACCGGCGGTGGCCGTGATGTGGCGCAGCGGGTCCATCGATGCCCAGTCCGCTTGGTCGTCGAACGCGTTGCGCTTGCGCATCTCCCGCCACGACGTGATGAGCGCGGGGGAGATGGCGCCGATCGCGCGTACCGGCTGCCGCCGTTCCTTGCGCCGCCTTCCGTAGAGCAGCGCCCCGAAGCCGCCCATCGAGGTGCCGGTGACCGCGAATGGGCGTCCGTCGCTGCCGCCCAGCCCGCGTTCCCGCAGCCACACCGGGATTTCCTCAAGAAGCATGGCCATCGGATCGTCGCCGGGATTGTGCTGGTGCCAGTAGCTGTCGCCGCCGTCGACCGCGACGAACCCGTACGGCCGCACCTGCTTTCCGGTGACCTCGGAGCTGAGTCTGCGCAACAGCCCGGTCGCCCCGGCCGTTCTCGCCGAACCGTGAAGTCCGTGCAGCAGCAGGGACATCGGCAGTCCCCGGGGCGGTTCGTTGACGGGCAGTACGAAAACCAGGTTGACGTAACGACCCCGTGCGTGGGAGTAGATCCGCTCGGAACGCGCTGCCCCCGGCCCCACGAGCGGTGTGGGATAGGCGGTGCCCGCCGAACGGCGTAGCGCGGTGGTCGATGTGGACGGCGGGCCGGTCAGCCCGACGGCGGTGGCTGCCCCGATTCCGATGCCGGAGGTCGCGCCCGCGATGAGAAACGCGCGCCTGCCGAACCCGGGTAGTCGTGCTGGGTTTCCGTCGGCCGCATGCACCCCAACCTCCCAACGTCCCGTGTGCATTCACATCGTCGCGCTGTGGTAAGGCGTTTCCAACTTCAGCCACTCGCAGGAGTGATCTTCGTTGTGGGGGTTAGGTTTCCACGATGCGCTTGTCGCCCGTGTAAACGTTCATGCTGCTGCCGCGCAGGAAACCGACGACGGTCATCCCGTTCTCTTCCGCGAGTTCCACGGCGAGTGACGACGGCGCCGACACCGCGGCCAGCATCGGCATTCCCGCCATGGCCGCTTTCTGGACGAGCTCGAACGACGCCCTTCCCGACACCAGCAATCCGGTGTTCAGCAGGGGAATCCGGTCGTCGAGCAGTGCCCAGCCGAGCACCTTGTCGACGGCGTTGTGCCTGCCGATGTCCTCACGGACCACCAGGAGTTCGCCCTCTTCGGAAAACAGTGCCGCCGCGTGTAAACCGCCCGTTGCGGCGAAAACGCGCTGTCGCTGCCTGAGGTTGTCGGGCAGCGCGGCGAGCGTCTCTGTGGTAACGGCGAACGGCGAGCCGGACGGGTCGAACCTGCTGCGCAGTCTGACGGCGTCGAGCGCGGCCTTTCCGCACACGCCGCACGAGGACGTGGTGTAGAAGTTGCGCTCGACGCCGGTGTCCGGTTCCGGCACTCCCTCGGCAAGGGCGAGGTCGAGCACGTTGTAGGTGTTGCGGCCGGTGTCGTCGACGCTGTCGCAGTAGCGGGCGGTGGCGATGTCGGCGCGGGATCCGATGACGCCCTCCGACAACAGAAACCCGTGTGCCAATTCCACATCGTTGCCGGGAGTACGCATGGTGACCGCAAGCGGTTTGCCCGCGACCCTGAGTTCAAGTGGTTCTTCCGCCGCCAGCGCGTCCGGTCTGCGCCGCTGCCCCTGTGCGGTGAGCATCCGCACCGGCCGGCGCACGGTGACTCGGCCCATCGGTCACCTCTTCCTCAAGCGAAGTTCGACAGTGCTTGCTGTGTGCGCGTCTTTCCAGTAAGACATTGCCCGACCTGTCCACATACATTCGACCGTATTCAGTGTACGGAGGTGCCGCCGTGGCACTCGGCTTCCTGGACCGCTCTCGCAGCATCGCACCCCCCAACTGGAGCAGATGGCTGATCCCGCCCGCGGCGCTGTCGGTTCACCTCGCCATCGGACAGGTCTACGCATGGAGCGTATTCAAACCGCCGCTGGAAGACACCCTCCAGCTCTCGGGAACCGCGAGCGCGCTGCCCTTCCAGTTCGGCATCGTGATGCTCGGGCTCTCCGCCGCGTTCGGCGGAACACTGGTCGAGCGCAATGGCCCCCGGTGGGCCATGTTCGTGTCGATGACCTGCTTCTCCGCCGGTTTTCTCATCTCGGCGCTCGGGGTCGCGACCTCCCAGTACTGGCTCGTCGTCTTCGGGTACGGCGTCGTCGGCGGGATCGGTCTCGGAATCGGGTACATCTCGCCGGTGTCGACGCTCATCAAGTGGTTCCCGGATCGGCCGGGGATGGCCACCGGTATCGCGATCATGGGCTTCGGCGGCGGTGCGCTGATCGCTTCGCCGTGGTCGAGCGGGATGCTGGACGCGTTCGGCATCACGACCGGCGGCATCGCGACGGCCTTCCTCGTTCACGGCCTCGTCTACCTGGTGTTCATGTCGATGGGCGTCTTCCTCGTGCGGGTACCCGCGCCGGGCTGGCAGCCGCCGAACTGGAAACCGGAGCAGGCCACGGGCGGCAAGATGATCACCACGGCCAGCGTCTCCGCGCGCAACGCCATCAGGACTCCCCAGTTCTGGTTGCTCTGGGTGATCCTGTGCTTCAACGTCACGGCGGGTATCGGCATCCTGGAGAAGGCCAGCCCGATGATCACGGAGTTCTTCCGCGACACCTCGGTTCCGGTAGGTGCCGCCGCCGCGGCGGGTTTCGTCGGCCTGTTGTCGCTGACCAACATGCTCGGCAGGTTTGTCTGGTCGTCCACATCGGACATCGTCGGCCGCCGCAACATCTACCGGCTCTATCTCGGAGCCGGCGCGCTGATGTATCTCGTGATCGCGCTGACGGGCAACAGCTCCAAGCTGGTGTTCGTGTTGTGCGCGATGCTGATCCTTTCCTTCTACGGTGGTGGTTTCGCGACGGTGCCCGCCTACCTCAAGGACCTGTTCGGCACCTACCAGGTCGGAGCGATTCACGGCAGGCTGCTCACCGCCTGGTCGGCGGCGGGGGTGCTGGGGCCGCTCATCGTCAACGCGATCGCCGACAGTCAGGAGGCGGCAGGCAAGGAAGGACCCGCGTTGTACACGACGTCGCTGTTCATCATGATGGGTCTGCTCGTGGCCGGTTTCGTGGCCAACGAGCTGGTGCGACCCGTGAACCCGAGGTTCCACGAGCCCGCCGCCGCCACGGCGAGCGCGGCCGGGAAGGAGGCCAGGTGAACGACACCCCGCACACCCGAAGGCTGCCGCTGCTGGTTCTGGTCTGGCTGTGGGTCGGCATCCCGTTCGCCTACGGCTTCTACGAGCTCATCCTCAAGGTCGTGCAACTGTTCGGCGGGTGAGCCCTGCACCCCGTACCGATCAGTAACCAAGATCTCGTTGCGGGAGGGACGCCGAGCCGAAAGACTTGTCGGCGTTGTCAGGGGGCCATCAAGGTTCGAGCGCGCGGCTGCCCGCCCGCCGGGTTCCGTGCGGGCGGGCAGCCCTGCGTGCCCGCCGGTTTCCTGACGCGACACCCCTCGGCGCCGGATCCTCCGAAAAACCGGGATCCACGGCGCCGAGCGCATCAGGTCGCGGCAACAGGCGCGGCCACACGCGCGTCGGCCGCCGCCACCGGTGAGAACCGCCGGGACGGCGACCGGCAGGGGTACCCAACCTTCGCGGCGAAGCGGGTTCCGCCTGCGGGGCGATGGCCGTGGCTTTAGGCTGCCGGGATGCTGATCGCTGAGGACCTGCTGCTACTGGTGTTCGAGGACGAGGAAGGCAAGCTCCTCGACGGGGTCGTCAACCTTGAGTACTCGCTCGCCGGGGCGTTGCTGATCGAACTGGCGATGCTCGGCCGTATCGGCGTCGCTGCCGAGGACAGTGACTCCGTGAAGGCGGGCAGGCTCGTCGTGCACGATGTTTCGCCGACAGGGCAAGCGGTTCTCGACGACGCGCTGACCAAACTGTCCACAATGGAGAATCGAAAGCCGAAGGACGTCATCTCGCCGCTCTCCGGTGGCGGCCTGTCGCGGCGCCTGCTGTCCGGTCTGGCCGAGCGGGGCGTGCTGCGCGAGGAGCGGGGCAGGGTACTCGGCTTGTTCCCCGTCACCAGGTGGCCCGCCGAGGACTCGCTTCACGAGGAGCGGACGAGGGCCGACCTCGACAGGGTCCTGCTCAACGGAGGCGAACCCGGCGAGCGAACCGGCGCGCTGATCGCGCTGCTGACCGGGATGAGCGCGGTGAAACGCGTCGTGCGTGCCGACGATCCGAAGGCCGTCGAGCGAAGGGCCAAGGAGATCGCGGAAGGCAACTGGGCCGGTGAGGCCATGCGCAAAGCGGTCGAGGAGGTCACCGCGGCGGTCATGGTCGCCCTGTTCGTGCCGACGATCATCACGGCGGCGAGCTGACCCGCGAGTCCCCCGCTCAGGCCGCCGAGTTCCGCACTCAGGCGGGCGAGATCCGCATTCAGGCGGGCGAGATCCGCACCCGGGCCGTGGGGCGGCGAAGGCCGCGGGGGCCGCGGGCGCCGGGTCAGCCGCCCGCGCTGTCGTCGGTGTCCGCGCTGCCCGAACCGGCACTCGCCGGTTCGATCCTGATCACGATCGCCTTGGAAGCCGGGGTGTTCGAGGTGTCGGCGACGGCATCCAGCGGAACGAGCGCGTTGGCCTCGGGGAAGTACGCTGCCGCGCAGCCACGGGCGGTCGGATAGGACACCAGCCGGAACCGCGGCGCCCTCCGTTCACCCCCGCCCCATTCGGACACCAGATCGACGACGTCGCCGTCGGCGAAGCCCAGATCGGCGATGTCGCCGGGATGCACGAGCACGACCCGCCTTCCGCCCTCGATGCCCCGGTACCGGTCGGACAGTCCGTAGATCGTGGTGTTGTACTGATCGTGGCTGCGCATGGTCTGCAGCAGCAGTCTCCCCTCGGGCACGGCCGGGTACCGCAGCTCGCTCGCGGCGAACCTCGCCTTGCCCGTCAGGGTTCCGGTGAACTCCCTGCTGTCCCTCGGCGGATTGGGCAGCACGAATCCGTCCGGTTCGCGGACCTTGGCGTTGTAGTCCGCGCAGCCGGGAACCACGGCCGCGATGTGGTCGCGGATCGCGTCGTAGTCGCGTTCGAAGCGCGCCCACGGCACGGGATGGTCCTCGCCGAACAATGCCGTTCCCAGCCGCGACAGGATCGCGACCTCGGACAGCAGGTGCTCGCTCGCGGGCGCGAGCACGCCGTGTGAGGAGTGGACGACCGACATCGAATCCTCGACGGTGACGAACCGTTCGGTGCCTTGCCACGCGTCGCGTTCCGTGCGGCCCAGGGTCGGCAGGATCAGTGCCTTCGTACCGGTGACGACGTGTGAGCGGTTGAGTTTCGTCGACACGTGCACGGTCAGCGAGCAGTTGCGCAGAGCCTTCTCCGTGTGCTCGGTGTCCGGTGTCGCCGACGCGAAATTTCCGCCGACCGCGAAGAACACCTTGCCCTTGCCGTCGCGCATCGCGCGGATGGCCTCGACGACGTCCCAGCCGGGCTCGCGCGGCGAGGTGATGCCGAATTCCGCGTCGAGTGCGGAGAGGAAGCTTTCCGGCATCCGTTCCCAGATGCCCATGGTGCGATCGCCCTGCACATTGGAATGCCCTCTGACGGGGCACAGCCCCGCTCCCGGTTTGCCGATCATTCCGCGCATGAGCGCGAGATTGGCGACCTCTCTGATGGTCGGCACGGCGTGCTTGTGCTGGGTGAGTCCCATCGCCCAGCAGTAGACGGTGCGCCGCGATCGCGCGATCATGCCCGCTACTCGCGCGATCTGCTCGCGGGCCAGCCCGGTCGCCTTGTCGACCTCGGTCCAGTCCAGTGCCCGCACCTGCTTCGCGTAGTCGGCGTAGCCGTCGGTGGAGGTCTCGACGAAGTCACGATCGAGAACCGTGCCGGGCGCGGAATCCTCCCACGACACGAGCAGGTTTCCCACCGCCTGCAGCAGCGCGAGGTCGCCGCCGAGCCGGACCTGGCAGAACTCGTCGGCCAGCGGGCTTCCCTTGCCGAGTACCCCGCGTACGGTCTGCGGATCCTTGAAGCGCAGCAGACCGGCTTCCGGCAGCGGGTTGATCGCGACGACCTTCGCGCCGTTGTCCTTCGCCTTCGCCAGCGCCGACAGCATCCTGGGATGGTTCGTGCCCGGGTTCTGTCCGATCACGACGATCAGGTCCGCCTCGTGGACGTCGGCGAGTGACACGGTGCCCTTGCCGATCCCCGTCGATTCCGAGAGTGCCGCGCCGGAGGACTCGTGGCACATGTTGCTGCAGTCGGGAAGGTTGTTGGTGCCGAAGCTCCGCGCGAGAAGCTGGTAGACGAACGCGGCCTCGTTGCTGGTGCGGCCAGAGGTGTAGAAGACGGCCTCGCCGGGGCTCGCGAGCGAGCGGAGTTCACCCGCGACCAGGGAGAAGGCCTCGTCCCACGAGATCGGCGTGTAGTGGGTGGCGCCCTCGCGCAGCACCATCGGTTCGGTGAGCCTGCCCTGCTGGCCGAGCCAGTAGTCGCTCTTGCCCGCCAGTTCCTCGACCGAGTGAGCCGCGAAGAATTCCGCGCCTGCCCTGCGTTTCGTCGCTTCCTCCGCGACGGCTTTCGCGCCGTTCTCGCAGAACTCGGCGAGCTTGCGGTGTTCCCCGTCGGCTTCCCTCGGTTCCGGCCACGCGCAGCCGGGGCAGTCGAAACCGGAACGCTGGTTCAGCAGCCGCAGGGTACGGACGGTCCTGCCCGCTCCCATCTGTTCCCACGCCCTGTGCAGGGAGACCGTGACGCCGGGGATTCCCGCTGCCCACTGTTTGGGTTCGCCGATCTCAAGGGAGTTGTCGCCGCTGTCCTCGCGAGGTGCTTTACGTGCCACGGCCGCCATTCTGAGCCGGAGTGGCCGGGTGCGCGAGCGTGGCCGGCCCGCGCAGGCGCCGATCGGCGACCGTCACCACCAGCAGGGCGATCGCGACCACCCCGAGCGCGATACCGAGCGTGTGCAGTCCCCGCGCACTGGGTTCGGCGCCGAAACATGCCGCGATCAGGGCGGATGCCAGCATCGCCCCGATGTATTGCGCGGTGCGGAAGAAGCCGCTCGCCGTTCCCATCTGCGCCGAGGAAGCCTGCGCGTAGAGAGCTGTCTGGTTTGTCACACTGGTCAGTCCCTGCGCGAGACCGAACAGTGCCGCGACGAGAATCAGCAGGCCGATCCAGGTGCTGGTTTCGACGAAAAGCAGTAGTGCCGAGCCCGCGATGAGCGCGGCCACCGAGAGCACGAGCCGCAGCCGGATCCCGGTGATGCGCGCGGAGAACGCCGCCGCCGTGACCGCGACGACCGACATCGGCAGCAGCAGGAATCCGGCTTCCGCCTCGCCGAGCCCTCTGTCGGTCTGCAGCCATTGCACGTAGCCGAAGAGGATCGCGTAGATCGCGAGAAACGCGAGTGCCTGCCGGAGATAGGTGCGCAGGATGGCGCCGTCGGTCAGCACACCCCTCACGTCGAGCCGGGGCGCGGGGCCCGTACGGGGCCGGTCGCGCGGCACCCAGATCCAGGCAAGCAGCATGGCGCCGACGGCGAGCGGGACGTTCACCGCGAAGATGGCCGGCCAGCCGAACAGCGCGATGAGCGCGCCGCCGAAGGTGGGGCCGATGACCATGATCGTCTGCGCGGACACCGAAAGCACGGCGAGTGTTCCCGCCGGTATGCCGCCTCCATTGGCGTCGCCGTGCCTGCGAAGGACCGCCATCGCGGCGGGAAAACCGGCGCAGGTGCCGATGCCGAGCAGCGCCCGTACGCCGATGAGCCAGTCGAGGGAAAGGGCGAGCAGCCCGCCGGTTCCGGCGAGCGCGACCGCGGCGGCACCGGCGAGCAGTACTTTGCGGGGACCCCAGCGGTCGACGAGCATCCCCGCGATGGGCTGGCCGATGGCGGTCGCCAGGTAGAGGCTGGTGATGAGGAGCGCGGTGTGCGCGGGCCCGGTGTCGAACGTGCGCCCGATCGGCACGAGCGCCACCGCGATCATGGTGGAGTTGAGGGGATTGAGGATGGCGCTGGCCACGAGCGGGATGACCAGCTTGGGGCTGATACTGACGGCTGGGTGAGCTTTCGTGGTGGTCGTGGTCGCCTTCCTCAGTGTTGGGCGAGGCGTTCCAGCAGCGGCATGGCCTCGGCGATGGTGGAGCGTTGCTGTTCGGTGAATCCGGCCGCGAGTGCGGCGGCCAGCCATTCGTCTCTGTGCTGGTGCACTCCCTGAACGGTTTTCCTGCCCAGATCCGACAGCGAGAGCACGACTCTGCGACCGTCCTTCGGGTCGCGGCCGCGTTCCAGGTAGCCCAGTTCGTCGAGCACCGCGATGGTCGCGGCCATGGATTGCTGCCGTACGTGTTCGGCCGAAGCCAGCTCACTCTGCGTGGCGGGGCCTTCCCGGTTGAGCCTGCCGAGTACCGCCGACTGCGTCGGGGTCAGCACCCCGGCGTTGTCGACCTGGCGTAGTCGCCGGTGCAGTTGGCCGACGACTCCGCGGAGCTGCCCTGCGAGCTGGGCGACCTGGTGAGGAACGCGGGTCATATGCACAGTCTAGCCTGTGCAGTCTGGACTGTGCTTTATCGCTCTCCGTGTCCGGCGGGCCGCGCCGGTGGACACCCTTCCTCCGGAGGTTCGTACACTGACCGGTTGTGACGGAGAACGCGCCCCAGCAACCCACCGAACTGCCCAACGCATGGAACCCGGCCGAGGAAGAAGCCGGCCTTTACGAGCGCTGGGTATCGGCCGGTTACTTCACGGCCGACGCGGAGTCGGACAAGCCGCCGTTCACGATCGTGCTCCCGCCGCCCAACGTCACCGGCAGCCTGCACATGGGGCACGCGCTCAACCACACGCTGATGGACGCGCTGACCCGCTGGCGCAGGATGCAGGGCTACGAGGTGCTGTGGCTGCCGGGCATGGACCACGCGGGTATCGCGACCCAGAACGTCGTCGAACGTGAGCTCGCCGGTGAGGGACTGTCCAGGCACGACCTCGGCAGGGAACGGTTCGTCGAGCGGGTCTGGGACTGGAAGGCCACCTACGGCGGCAAGATCCTCGACCAGATGCGCAGGCTCGGCGATGGCGTCGACTGGTCGCGCGAGCGGTTCACGATGGACGAGAACCTTTCCCGCGCCGTGCGCGCGATGTTCAAGAAGCTCTACGACGACGGGCTCGTCTACCGCGCCGAGCGCATCATCAACTGGTGCCCGCGCTGCCAGACGGCGCTGTCGGACATCGAGGTCGAGCACTCCGACGACGACGGCGAGCTGGTGTCGATCCGCTACGGCGAGGGGGACACCGCGATCGTCGTGGCCACCACGCGGGCCGAGACGATGCTCGGTGACACCGCCGTCGCGGTGCATCCCGGCGACGAGCGCTACGCGCACCTCATCGGAACCGAGGTCGAGTTGCCGCTGACCGGGCGGCGTATTCCGGTCGTGGCCGACGAGCACGTCGACCCCGAGTTCGGAACCGGTGCGGTGAAGGTGACTCCCGCGCACGACCCCAACGACTTCGAGATCGGCCGCAGGCACGACCTGCCGATGCTGACGATCATGGACGAGCGGGCCGCGATCACCGTCGCGGGCCCGTTCGAGGGCATGGACCGGTTCGAGGCCCGTCCCGCCGTTGTGGCGGCACTGCGCGAGCAGGGCCGCATCGTGGCGGAGAAGCGGCCCTACGTGCACGCCGTCGGGCACTGCTCGCGGTGCGACACCGTCGTCGAGCCCCGGTTGTCGCTGCAGTGGTGGGTCAAGGTCGAGCCGCTCGCCCGCGCCGCGGGCGAGGCGGTGAGGGACGGCCGCACCACCGTGCATCCGCAGGAGCTGGCCAAGCGCTACTTCGACTGGGTCGACAACATGCACGACTGGACGATCTCGCGTCAGTTGTGGTGGGGGCACCGCATTCCCGTCTGGTACGGCCCCGACGGCGAGATGGTGTGCGTCGGGCCGGACGAGCAGCCACCGGCGGGCGAGGGCTGGTACCAGGACCCCGACGTCCTCGACACCTGGTTCTCCTCGGGGCTGTGGCCCTTCTCGACGATGGGCTGGCCGGAGCGGACGGCCGACCTCGCGAAGTTCTATCCGACGAGCGTGCTGTCCACCGGCTACGACATTTTGTTCTTCTGGGTCGCCAGGATGATGATGCTCGGTCTCCACGCGATGGACGGCGTGCAGCCCTTCGACCACATCTACCTGCACGGACTGATTCGCGACGCGAGCGGCAAGAAGATGTCCAAGTCGCGGGGCAATGTCATCGACCCGCTCGACTGGATGGACCGGTTCGGCGCCGACGCCACGCGGTTCACCCTCGCTCGCGGCGCCAACCCCGGCACGGACATGGCGCTTGCCGAGGAGTGGGCGGCCGGATCCCGCAACTTCTGCACGAAACTGTGGAATGCCACCAGGTTCGCGATCGGCAACGGCGCCGTCGCGGGCAGGCAGCTGCCGGACGCGGCCGAGCTGACGGAGGCCGACCGCTGGATTCTGGGCAGGCTGCGCACCGTGGTGTCCGAAGTGGACTCCCTGCTGGCGGAGTTCCAGTTCGCCAAGGCCACCAACGTGCTCTACCACTTCACCTGGGACGAGCTGTGTGACTGGTACCTGGAACTGGCGAAGGTCCAGCTCACCGAGGACAGCGCCGCGGCGGAGAACACGCGCGTCGTCCTCGGGCAGGCGCTGGACACGGTGCTGCGCCTGCTGCACCCGTTCATCCCGTTCATCACGGAACGCTTGTGGACGACGCTGACCGGTGGTGAATCGCTTGTCGTCGCCGAATGGCCCGCGGGCGCGCTCGCGCTGCCCGCCGTCGACGAGGTCGCCGACAGTCGCATCGCCGATGTGCAGAAGCTGGTCACCGAAATCCGCAGGTTCCGCTCCGATCAGGGCCTCAAGCCCGGTCAGCGGGTCGCGACGACCCTTTCCGGTGAGGGTTTCGCCGCCATCGAGGGCCACGAGGCGGCGATCAGGGCGCTCGCGCGGCTGTCCGATCCCTCGGCTGCCTTCGCCTCGACGGCGTCGCTGGACGTGGCGCTGAGCGGAGGAGTGGCGACCGTCGAGGTCGACACCTCGGGCACCATCGACGTGGCGGCCGAACGCAAGCGGTTGCAGAAGGACCTCGCCGCCGCCGAGAAGGAACTGAAGCAGACCGAGGGCAAGCTCGGCAACCAGGCCTTCCTCGACAAGGCGCCTGCCGACGTCGTCGACAAGATCAGGGTCCGCCGCGACACGGCGGCGGCCGACATCGAGCGCATCACCGGAAGGCTCGCCGGTCTTCCGTCATGAGTGGGCGTCGCGGGCCAGATCGCGCTTGAGCTGGCCGCCGAAAGTGGAGTACTCCCTCACCGAACTGGGC
>JBEYHY010000004.1:0-808061 GCA_040635515.1 Saccharomonospora sp. NPDC006951
GCCCTTGAGCCCGCCGTAGAGCCCGGCACCGAAGATCGCGTCGCCGCCACGCGTGACCGACGAGCCGTTGCCGTGACTCGTGCCCGTGGTGGGCGCTCGCGCATGCCGGGCGCCCACCACGACGCGGATGACCCTCGGCAAGGTGATCTTGAACGTGATCCACGTCGCGCAACAAACCGCATGCGGCGCAACCGGTTCAGCCGTCCCGGATTCACGAACGCATCCTTTGTTATCCCGGCGCGCCGTCGCCATTTCGTTTTCCAGTCGCGGGCCGGACACTCACTAGGCTCACCGGTGTGCCGAATTCGATCACGCCGAATCCCGCCCACACCAACGGCCATGCCAGCGGCCCTCGGGTGGACAGTGAGGTCGGCCCGCTGCGCACGGTTTTGTTGCACCGCCCCGGAAACGAGCTTAAGCGGCTGACTCCGCGCAACAACGACCAACTGTTGTTCGATTCGATCCCGTGGGTCGACAGGGCACAGCGGGAACACGACGCGTTCGCGGGCGTACTCCGCGAGCGAGGTGTCGAGGTGCTGTTGCTCGCGGATCTGCTCGGCTCCGCACTCGATGACCCGCGAGCACACGCGGCGGGTGTGCACGCGGCCGTCGACGGAAAGCGGCTCGGCACCGAACTCACCGATGTCCTTCGCTCACACCTTTCCGGCTTGGGTCCTCTCGCACTGGCCGAGGTGCTGATGTCAGGGATGACTTTCGAGGAACTGCCCGCGAGCGAGGGCGCCTCGCTGGTCCGGAAAATGAATCATCCACACGATTTCGCGGTCGACCCGCTGCCCAACCTGCTTTTCACGCGCGATTCCTCGGCCTGGATCGGTGACCGCGTCGCCATTTCCTCACTGGCGATGCCGGCGAGACGCAGGGAAACCGCACTGCTGGACATCGTGTACGCCTACCATCCCCTTTTCCACGGAGCCGCCCGTGCCTACGGCGCGCATTCCGCGCCGGTCGAGGGCGGCGACGTCCTGTTGCTGGCGCCAGGAGTTCTCGCGGTGGGGGTCGGCGAGCGCACGACGGCCGCCGGAGCGGAAGCGCTCGCGAGGTCCGCCTTCGCCGACGGGATCGCGCACACCGTGCTCGCGGTTCCGATCGCGCAGACGCGCGCGACCATGCATCTCGACACCGTCTGCACGATGGTCGGTCCCGATGCCGTCGTGATGTACCCGCTGGCGAGGGATTCACTCGTCGCCTACGCGCTGAGTCAGCGCGACGACGGCGCGTTGCAGGTCGAAGGGCCGGAACCGTTCCTGTCCGCCGCGGCGACGGCCATGGGAATCGACCGGCTCAACGTGATCGACACAGGGCTCGATCCGGTCACCGCGGAACGCGAGCAGTGGGACGACGGCAACAACACGCTTGCCGTCGCGCCCGGTGTCGTCATCGGCTACGAGCGCAACGTGGAGACCAACGCGAGGCTTGAGGAAGCGGGCATCGAGGTACTCCGCATCGCGGGTTCCGAACTCGGCTCAGGGCGTGGCGGACCTCGTTGCATGTCCTGCCCGATCACCAGGGAACCGGTTCGATACTGAACCGTCCGAGTGGTCAACAATAGGCAAAGCAAGGCTCACCTAATTGTTGGAGAAATTCTTAGGCGAGCCTAAACAAAATAAGCAAAACCTTGGCTCATTAATTGTAATCAAATGGGTTGCAGGTCACCACTATCGACTGGAAAAAGGCGGCCGGTCCCGCGTATCTTCGAATACATGGCCACCTCAAAGAAGCAACCGCGTTCCAAGTTCTACGAATTGCTGCAGGCGCAGATCCACAACGAGTTCAACGCCTCGCAGCAGTACATCGCGCTTGCTGTCTGGTTCGACAACGAGGACCTTCCTCAACTGGCCAAGCACTTCTACAAGCAGTCCGTTGAGGAACGGAACCACGCCATGGCGCTGGTCCAGTACATGTTGGACACCAGCCACCACGTCGAGATCCCGGACAGCGGCAGCGTTCGCAACGATTTCTCCGACGCTCGCGAACTGGTCGAACTGGCCCTTGAGCAGGAGAAGGAAGTTGCCGCCGACATCAGGACACTGGCGAAAGCCGCCCGCGCGGAGGACGACTACACCGCCGAGCAGTTCATCCAGTGGTTCCTCAAGGAGCAGGTCGAGGAAATCTCCGCGATGTCGACCCTGCTGAACATCGTCGACAGGGCGAAAGGCAACCTGTTCGAGGTCGAGCGGTTCCTGCACCGCGAGTCGGTCGGGGACGGCGGCGACGACGTCACGATGCCCCCGGTAGCGGGCGGAAAGCTGTAACCCGCGATGCCGGAAAAAGAAAACCCGGGCCCTCCCCCTGTGGAGCAGCCCGGGTTTTCGTTTGCGGGGTAACGGTTCAGCAGGCCGCTCCCTGCGCGAGCAGCTGAACCTCGGTCACCGTGTCGCCTGCGACGGTGAAGTGGTACTGCGCGGCGCCACCCGCTGCGGCCGTGTAGCCGGAGCCCGACGCGACGAGGCCGGGGTAGCTCGCCCTCAGCTGGTCGAGGGTCGCCCCCGCGGCGATGCCGTTGGTGGTCTGTGCCGTTCCCGCGCGGAACCCCACAACACCGTCCGAGCCGGAAATCGAAACATCCCTGATGGCCGAGGTGCCCTCGGCGAGCTGATAGGTGGAGCAACTCCCTGCCGGAGGCGGAACTCCCTGCCCGGAGAGCATGCCGGTCGCGACCGCGTCGTCGTAGGACATGCCGAGCTTGAGCTGCTCGTAGCCGTCGGGGCCGAAGACGGGGCCTGTGGCGTACACCGAACCGCTGGGGGCGGTGGAGCTGGGTGGGGTCTCCGGAGCGGAGGGTACGTCGGTGTCGGAAGGCGGTTCGTCGGTCTGTGACTGGGCCTGCGACGGCGGCGGGGTCTGCGGCTCCCCGCTCTCCGATCCCGGTGGGGACTCACCCGGCGCGGAAGGGGACTGCTCGGTGCTGTTCGGAGCCGCGATCGGAAGGTCCTGCTGGTCGCCGGTGTTGTGCAGTCCCCCGAAGGTCAGGCCACCGGCGATCAACGCGACCACGGCGAGCGCGCCGCCGCCACCGGCCATCGCCGCTCGGCGGCGACGAATCCGCCTCGCGCCCGCGACGACTGCCTCACTCGCGCCTTCCCGTGGGGACACGTCGAGCCTCGCGTCGGCGAACAGCCTGCGCAGATCGTCGTCGAGTGGCTCGTTCTGGTCGGTCACACCGCTTCCCTCCCTTCGTTCTCATCGGAACCTCGCAGCTTGCCGCGCAGCGAGGCGATCGCCTTGCTGGCCTGGCTCTTGACCGTTCCCTGGCTCACGCCGAGCGAGGCCGCGATCTCGGCTTCCGACAATCCTTCGTAGTAACGCAGCACGATGACGGCGCGTTGCCTCGGAGGTAGGTCGCGAAGTGCTTGCCACAGTGGTTCGTGCTCGAACGGGTCGACGGGAGCTGCCGCACGCGGTTCCGGCAGCTCTGCAACGAGGTTCTCCCTGCGTGTCCGCCGCCACTTGCTGATGTGCGCGTTGGCCATCGAACGCCGGATGTAGGCGAGCGGGTCACCGGTCTTGCGCAGGACGTGCGTCCACCGGGAGCCGATCTTCTCCAGCACCGTCTGCACCAGGTCGGCGGCATCGTGCGGATTGCCGGTCAGCGCGTGTCCGTAGCGGAGTAGTCCGGGCAGGCTGGCCTCAACGAACTCACCGAAGTCCGTGAGGTCGCCAGGCACGACCAGTCCCCTCTCATGGCGCCTAGTGGCCGCCCTGCCGCTGTCCCGACCGATGGCAGGCACGAATGCGGTCACCGTAACGCCTCCCTCCCCGCGCCGCTTTCCTGGCTCTCGTCTTCACGCGCGAACGAGGGGAAGAGTTGCCTTCGCGAGTTATCCGGAAGGCGCGGCCAGCTCGGGGGGAAGCCGGAACGAGCCGTCCGGGCCTGGTGGGAAGGCATGCACCGACACCACGGCCGCCGCCGATATCGGTCCGTAGACGTGCGGGAACCAGGGCGCCCCGTCCTCAGGCGGCACGGCCGGTTCCCACCGCACCGGCACCGTCAACAGCGCGGGATCGATGCACAGCAGCACCAGATCGGTCCTGCCTGCGAACAACCTCCGCGCGGGAAGATGCACGGTTCCGAAGTCCGAGCAGTGCGCGAAACCGGCTTCGGCGAGCGAGGCGGCGCGGTATTCCCCTCCGGGCCGCACGGCGGCCCACTCCGCTTCGGTGCAGATGTGCAGGATCATCAGCGCAGGGTGAGTTGCCTTCCGATGAGCCCGTCCCTCGACCGGCGTTCAGCGGCGTTCAGCGGCTCGTCGTCGAGCGAGTCGAGCGCGGTCCGCAGCCGGGTACCCAGTTCCTTCGCCGGTTCGGCCCATTCGCGTGCGTGTGCCTCGGGGTCCAGGTCCCACACCGGGACCAGCAGGCCGTGCGCACGGAAGGAACCCGCGTAACGCGACTCGTCGCCGAGGCCGAGCTCGCCCGCCGCCGACAACCTGGCGAGCGCCTGGAGCAGCCGGTTCTCTTCGGCAGGCCAGACCCACCGCAGGTGGGCCTTCTCGCCGGCGAGCACCCAGTAGGCGCCGGAGCTGAGCCGTTCGGTCGGCATGATCGCCGCGTTGGCCCGCTCAAGCGACATCGCGACGTCACCGCTGGCCTCGGTGTCTTCCGGCAGCCACCACGAGAAGTCCTCGTGCAGGTTCACGTCGAGTTCGGCATCGTGGACGAGCAGGTCCTGCAGCCGCTCCCCTTCCTCCGGCGGGCTCGTGGTGTCCGGGACGGAGAGCACATCGCCGGGTTCGGCGTCCAGCGCCCAGCGCAGGGCCCTCCCGAGGTCGCGGCTGATGTCGGAGGAGCGCGTCTGCACCTGCATCCCGATGAACACCTCGCCGTCCGACCGCACGAAGGCCGCCGCGGCCATGGGAAGGACGGTGCCGAGGGTGACCCTGCGCTCGGCGTCCCCGGCGAGGGTGAGCCGCGCGGTGGCCGAAGGCACGAACTCACGCAGTGCGATCAGCTCGGGCTCGGCGGCAAGCCCCTCGAAGGGCCGTGCGACGAATACGTCCCTGACCTTCGGCTTCCTGTCCTTCTTGGGGCCCTTCTTGCGCGCGCCCTTGCCCACGTTCTGCCTCCCGTGATGCCGTTTGCCTGAAAGCTACTCGACGCCCTTTCAGGCTAGGGTCGGCGGGTGTTCGATCACGCTGACCCCGCGTTCCTGCAGGATCCCTACCCGACGTTCGCGCGACTGCGCGAGCAAGGTGAGGTGCACTGGCACGAGGGGCTCGGCCTCTCGATCGCCGTATCGCACTCCTCGGCCTCAGCCGTGCTCAGGAATCGTTCGCTGGGCAGGATCTGGTCCGACGCGACGCCCGCCGAACAGTTCGCCTCCTTCAACATGCTGCATCGCAACTCGCTGCTGGAGAACGAGCCGCCTGCCCACACCCGGCTGCGGAGGCTGGTGTCGACCGCGTTCGCGCGAGGGCATGTCGAACGGTTGCGGCCCACCGTCGAAGCACTCGCCGAGGGCATGGTCGACACGCTTGCCGAGCGGATCGCCGCCGATGGAGAGGCCGATCTGCTTGAGCATCTCGCGCAGCCGTTGCCGGTCGCGGTAATCGCGGAGCTGCTCGGGGTCGATCCGGCGGCTGGTCCTCAGCTCGTGGACTGGAGCAATGCCATCGTCAAGATGTACGAATACGACCTGCCTCAGCCGCAGCGGGAAGCCGCGGAACGCGGAGCCGAGGAGTTCGCCGACTATCTGCGCACGATCGCGGAGCAGCGAAAGGCCGACCCCGCCGACGACCTGCTGAGCCACCTCGTCAGCAGCGATCTCACCGGCGACGAGGTGGTCGCGACGGCTGTCCTCTTGCTGATGGCAGGACACGAGGCGACCGTCAACGTGATCGGCAACGGAACTCTCGCGCTGCTGACTCACCGGAACCAGTGGGACCGGCTCGTCGCCGACGAACGCCTGATCAGCCCCGCGACCGAGGAACTCATCCGCTACGACTCTCCGCTCCAGCTCTTCGAGCGGACGGCGACGGCGGCGGTCGAGATCGCGGGCGTCCGCATCCAGGAGGGCCAGAAGGTGGCCGCGTTACTCGGAGCGGCGGCCCGCGATCCCGAGGTGTTCACCGATCCCGACACGTTCGACATCGGGCGCGACCCCAACCCGCACCTCGGCTTCGGAGGCGGCATCCACTACTGCCTCGGCGCACCGCTTGCCAGGATCGAGATCGCGGCGGCCGTCGGCGCGCTCGCGAAGCGCCTTCCCGGCCTGCGCCTGGCCCGGACCCCGGAGCGAAGGCCGGAATTCGTCATCAGGGGGCTGCGGGCACTGCCGGTGACAGCGGACTGAACCGGAGCCCGCTCAGCGCGGTGCCGTCGCCGCCCGGGGGCGCCGCTCGACGTTGGGCGCGCCGCTGACCTTCACGACGCGCAACAGGCGCATGAACCTGCCGTCGATGGGCGCGAGCAAGCTCGTGACACGCTGCACGACCAGCGCGGTCAGCACGGCGAGCCCCGCGGCGCACAGGTCGGTCAACGCGCTGAGCACGACGCCGTCGGCATCGGCTTGGACGCCGTCCCGCATCCGCCACAGCACGGTGAGCACCAGCAGCACACCGTTGGCCACCCAGGCCGCCCACCAGCCGAGCACGAGCCACGACGGCCGTGGCCGCGCGTGCTCGGACCTGCGAAGCGCGGCGTGTTCCAGCTCGCCGAGAATCGGGCCGGCCAGCACCAGGTTGGGTCCCGGGGTGAGCAGGCCGAGCAACACGAACCACGTCGGCCTCGCCGGTTCCTGACCTGCCTCGTCAGCGGCGGCGGACCTGGCGACGAAGAACCACCACAACACCACCGCGGCGGCGAATACCGCGAGCACGAAGGTGAGCAGCGAAAACGCGAGCACCAGCGCGTCGGAGGCGCCGACGACCGTGGGACTCAACGCCGAGTTCCTGCTCTGCACGAGCAGCACGTATCGCCAGATCTCGGCACCACCGGCGACGACAGCGAGCCCGGCAAGCGTCCACAGCAGAGCGACGGCGTTTCTGGCGACCATGCGCAGCCGCTGCAGCGGCACGGACTCTCGCGGATCGACGCCAGGAACCGCCGTCGGCACCCGCCACGCGAGATTCGGGAACCCCCATCGCGGTGTCGTCGCGTATCTCGGCGGTCCGGCGTAGGGCTCGGCAGCCGAGGCACGACGCGGCGGGGCGGCGCCGGCGGGAACCGTCGCTACCCACCGCACCCGCGTGCGGCCGTGTGGCTGCCCGGGCCGCATCGGTCAGAGCACCTCGGCTCGCACACCTTCACGGTCGCCGACGATCGAACGGCCTTCCGTGAGCCACGACTTCATCCCGCCCGCGACGTTGACCGCGTCGACGACGCCCGCCGCGTTGAGCCACGCGGCGGCGCGAGCGGACCTGCCGCCCGACCTGCACACCACATACACGGGCTTGTCGTCGGGAAGCTCGGCCAGCTCGGCAACCCTCGCGGGGAGGTCTCCGAGCGGAATGTGCACGGCCTGGGGTGCGTGTCCGGCCGCCCACTCGTCGGGTTCGCGTACATCCAGCAGCACGACGTCTTCCGATGGCAGTTCTGAGACGGAAACCGTCGGCACTTCGGCAGGGTTCACAACGGCCATCGTCGCATGTCGGACCGTTGCACGCGTGTGAGGCACCTTGTGCTCACTTCCGGTGCCTTCCCTTGCCGGTCTTGGCCTTCTCACCGACCTTGACGAAGCGGTCGACGGCCCTGTCGCGCATGAAGCCGAGCGGATCGGGAGCGTGCAGGCGCAGCATCACCGCGTTGACGTCGTCGGGAATCCTGCGCGGGGCGCCGAGACTCACCAGCATCGTCGTCAGGAACGCGGCTGGCACGGTGAACAGAGCGGGCTGCTGAACGAACCACGGAGCCCACCCTCCCGTGCGCACGCTGATGGCGTTGACCACGACGGCGGTGAGGACGAGCCCGCCGCCGACGCACATGCCGACCATCGCACCGAGCCACGTGAGCCGCCGCCACCAGATACCCAGTACCAGCAGCGGACAGAACGTGGAAGCGGCGAGCGCGAAGGACATGCCGACGCTCAGCGAGAGGTCCTCGACGGGCAGCGTCACCGCGAGCGCCGCGGGAACGGCGGCGACGACGATCGTGGCGACCTGGAAATCGCGAACCTTGCCGGAAAGCAGGTCGGTCGCGATCACGCCCGCGACGCTCACCAGCAGACCGGACGAGGTCGAGAGGAACGCGGCGAAGGCACCCGCCGCCGTGATGGCGACCAGTATCTGGCCGAGCAGACCCTGCACCATGGCCGATGGAACCATCAGCACGGCGGCGTCGGTGTTTCCGGTGACCAGGAGCTGCGGTACGTACAGCCGGGACAGCGCGCCGATCATGACGGGGAACAGATAGAACAGTCCCAGCAGCAACAACACCTGCACGGTGGTGCGGCGAGCGGCTTTGCCGTCGGGGTTGGTGTAGAAGCGCACGAGTACGTGCGGCAGGCCCATGGTGCCGAGGAAAAGCGCGAAGATCAGCGAGTACGTCGAGAGCAGATCACTCGGTTCCTGACTCGGCTGCAACCAGCTCGCGTTGTCGAGCGCTCCGCCGTGCACGACGGGAGTGCTCGCGCCTGCGGGAAAGTCGAGGCTCGTTCCGGCGTCGACCTGGTAATCGGTGCCCGGAACCCACACCACCCTCGCTCCGCCGCCGTCCGCCCCCGTGTCGCGGATGGACACCTCGGTCGGTTCGGCGACGCGAAGGGTCACCCCGGTCTCGATGGCGATCGACGTGTCGTTGGTGAACTCCGGCGGCGCCTCCTGGCCGAGCGAGCCGGCCGATCCGGCGCCACCCGAGCCGAAGAACACCACGCACAACACGAATGTCGGTACGGCGAGCGCGAAGAGCTTCAGCCAGTACTGGAACGCCTGGACGATCGTGATGGCCCGCATGCCTCCCGCCATCACGTTGACCGCGATCACCACGGTCACCGCGACCGAACCCACCCAGGCGGGCGCGGGCATGATCGCCGTCAGCGCGATTCCGGCGCCCTGCAACTGAGGCAGCATGTAGAGCACGCCGATGAACACCACGAACCAGGTGGAGAGTGTTCGCAGTGAGGCAGAACCGAGCCGGGCCTCCATGAAATCCGGCAGCGTGTAGGCGCCCGACCTGCGCAACGGGGCGGCGACGAAGAGCATCAGCGCCAGGTAGCCCGCGGTGAAGCCGATCGGATACCACAGCGCGTCGGCGCCCTCCTTGAGGACGAGACCGGCGACGCCGAGGAACGAGGCGGCCGAGATGTACTCGCCGGAGATCGCGGCGGCATTGCGCCGGGAACGCACCGTGCGGCGCGCCACCAGGAAGTCCTGCGTGCTCGTGGCGAAGCGGGAGGAGCGGCGACCCAGGTAGAACGTCACCACCATGACCAGCGCGACGCTGGCGAGAGCCCACGGATTCAACTGCACTCAGTTCTCGATCATGTCGACGAAGTCGCGTTCATGCCGCTCCGCCAGCCGGTTGTACCACAAGCCGACGCCGAAGAGCAGCGGAAACGGCGCGACACCGAGAAGGAGCCATGCCACGGGGATGCCGATCAACCGCAGTGACGCGAAGTCCGGTGAGAGGAAGAACGCCAGCGGCAACGAGCCCAGCACCACCAGCACGAGCGCGGCAAGCAGGACCCCGGTTTTGAACTGGGCCTTGATCAGATCCTTGATGAGCAGCTCGCCCCAGCTCGTCTGCTGTTCGAGTTCGACCCTCGCGCGCAGCGTGCTCTGCGCTTTGCTCGGTTCGGCCAGCACGACTCGCTGCCTGCGGGCCTTCTGCGGTTGCTCCGGAGCGCGCGCCTGTTCGACGGCCTGCTCGAACTCGCTCTGCTGCCCGGGTTTCGGGACGTTCCTACCGAGCGTCGGATCCGGCTGCCGGATACCGCCGACCTTGCGGTAGAAGTCTTCGTTCATGCCGGACTACCCGGATCGTGATGAGCCGACCAGCCTGTCCTTGAGCTCACGGGTGTGTCGCCTGCTCACCGGAAGGACCTTCTCGTCGTTGCCGATCACGACCTGGTAGCCGCCCTGTCCCATGCGCAACTCGGTGATCAGCGGAAGTGCGACGAGGAACGAACGGTGGATGCGAACGAAGCCCGCCTTGCCCCACCGCTCTTCGAGTTGCGCGAGCGGGATGCGGACGAGGTGGCTGCCCTCCGTCGTGAAGAGCCGCGCGTAGTCGCCTTGCGCCTCGACCCAGCGCACCGACGAACGAGGAATCAGTTTCGTGGTCCCCGCGAGTTCGACGGGGATGACCTCGTCGTCGGTTTTGACCGGCTCGCCCGTCGACGCGGGTTCGCGCACCGGCATGCTTTGCATTTTCTCGATGACTCGCGCGACGGCCTTGTCGATGCGCTCCTGCCTCGCCGGCTTGAGCACGTAGTCGACGGCACCGAGATCGAACGCGTCGACGGCCTCGGTCGCGTGGCCCGTGACGAACACGAGCACCGGCGCGGGGTTGAGCGAAGCGAACACCCTCGACATTTCCATACCGGACAGACCAGGCATGTTGATGTCGGCGAACACCGCGTCGACGGGAGGAAGGCCGCGCTCCTTGCGCATCCGGATCTCGTCGTCCTCCGAGCCGAGCAACCGCAGCGCCTCCGAAGCATCGACAGCGGGGATGACCCTGCCGATGTGGGCATTCGATTCGAGGCAGTGCCGCAATTGGTCAAGCCCGTGCAGCTCGTCGTCCACGGCAAGGACGAGGAGCTTCCGGGTGTCATCGTGAGTACTCACAGTGACAAGCATCCTGCCGTCCACCGAGGGCAATGTCCACACCGCTTGTGGGCGAAATCGCAGCCTCAGTACCGAATCGAGATCTACAGCCCGAACCGCGCCCAGGTCGCCTTGTTCACCGCCGCTTCGAGCAGCGCGGCGGCGGGAGCACCGACACCGAGCCTCGCCAGCAGTGGCTTCTTCGGCTCCGCGAACACGATCTCGGCATCGGGGAACCGCTCGCCGATGACGGTGCGCAGGTTGCCAAGCCCGTCGATGAGGCCGAGTTCGAGAGCACGGGCCCCGAGCCAGATGTCACCGGTGAAAAGGTCCTTGTCGGCGGCGAGCCGGTCTCCCCTTCGTTCCTTGACCCAGCCGACGAACATGTCGTGCAGTTCGTTGTGCAGCTTGTGCAACCACTCGACGTCCTCGGCCTTCTCGGGGCTGAACGGATCGAGCCGCGACTTGTTCTCGCCCGCCGTGTAGAGCCTGCGCTCGATGCCGAACCGTTCGAGCAGGTTGGCGAATCCGAAGCCACCGGTGATGACACCGATCGAACCGACCATCGAGGTGCGGTGCGCATAGATCTCGTCGGCGGCACATGCCAGCCAATAGCCACCCGAGGCGGCGAGGTCCTCCGCGAACGCGATGACCGGCTTGCCGTGCTTGTCGGCGAGCTGCCTGATGCGTTCGGCGATCAATCCCGACTGGGTGGGCGCCCCGCCAGGCGAGTTGATCTGCAGAGCGACCGCCTTGAGCCGGTCGTGGCTGAAAGCCCTCGTCAACGCGGACTCCACGGCCGCGAGATTGATGACCCCTCTCGCCAGCGGCGAGGGCTGCGGGTTGATCACGCCGTGCAGTTTGACGACCGCGACAACGTCCTTGCGGTCAGCGCGGTCGCCGATCATCGGAATACGCGAGGCCAGCTTTTCCGCCCTGCCGACCTTCCTGCCGACCTCGGCGGTCAGTCCGCTTCGCTGTGCGTTCATCACACAACCCTAGCTCGCGTTGGGAGTGGCGCTGGGGAGCCCGGGACGTGTGCCCGCCGAGGGTGCGCCCTGCCGCCGCTCGGGCTGGTCCGGCACGTCAGCCGCGAACTTGAGCATGTCGGGACGCACACCCCTGACAAACTTGGGCACGCGCATCGTCACCTTCATGCCCGCGTTGGGTGCCGTCTCGACCATCAGCGAGTACTTGTTGCCGAACACCTGGTTCATCCGCCTGTTGATGCCGGTCAGCCCGATGTGCGCGCTGCTGCTCGAATCGCGCATCCCGTCGAGCAGCGCGGGATCCATGCCGACACCGTCGTCCTCGACGCTGATCTCGGCCTCGGTTCCGTAGTCCTGCGCCGTGACCGTCACCGTGCCACCGCCCGGCTTCTGAGCGATCCCGTGCTTGACCGCGTTCTCGACGAGCGGCTGGATGAGCAGGAACGGAACGACGACCGACTGCACCTCGGGCGCGATCTTGAGCCGCACGTTGAGCCTTCCGCCGTAGCGCGCGCTCTCGATCGTCAGGTAGCGGTCGATGTTGCGCAGCTCGTCGGACAGGGTGGTGAACGTGCCCTCCGTGCGGAAGCAGTAGCGGGTGAAGTCGGCGAAGTCCTGGAGCAGTTCTCTCGCTTCCTCGGGGTCGGTCCTGATCAGCGATGAGATGGTGTTCAGCGCGTTGTAGACGAAATGCGGCGAGATCTGGGCCCGCAGCGCCTTGATCTCGGCCTGGTGCAGTTGGTGCTTGGTCTCTTCGAGCCGGGCGGATTCGAGCTGTGTCCCGACAAAGCGGGCGACCGCGTCGGCCATGTGGACGATCCGCTTGCCCTTGGTGCGGCCGACCACGATGAGCACGGCGTCGGTCTTGCCCTCGACGATGAGCGGCACGATGACGGCGGTCCGCATCCGGCAGGTGCCGCGATGGTTGCACGGCATCTTGTCGTGCGAAACGACCTCACGCCGGTGTTTGCGAATGGCGAGGCCGACACTGTCGACGAGGTCGACGTAGTGGTCGTTGGCCTCGCCGTCCCAGGACAGCAGGGTTCCGTCCCCGTCGGTGATGCCGACGGCAATGCACTTGAGCAGCGCCAGCAGCCTTGTCGCCACCTTGTCGGCGACGTCCTGGTCGAGCCCTTCCCTCAGCTCCAGCGGCGCCTTCGACATCAGGTAGACCGCTTCGAGCACGGCGTCGTCGACCGCTCCGCTCGGTTTGCGGCTTCCGAACACCAAAACGACGAGGCCGATCAGCAGCACCCCGGCGATGCTCCACGGGATGACTGGGTTGGTCAGCAGCCCGGACACGGCGTCAATGCTCTGCGCTTGCTGGGTCACGTGCAAGGTCTACCGCACACTTCAGGTACGTAATTCGCGACTGCCCGTGGTCGCCGCGAGTGAGGCATCACTTCAGCAGACGCGACATGCGCCGGTCGGCCAAGGGTTTGCCACCGGTCTGACAGGTTGGGCAGTACTGGAAGGACTTGTCCGCGAAGGACACCTCGCGGATGGTGTCACCACACACCGGGCACGGCAGCCCGGTTCTGGCATGCACCCGCAGACCGGACCGCTTCTCGCCCTTGAGCCGTGCGGCGGCTTGGCCGACGGACCGGTCGACGGCGGAGGTGAGCACGTCGTGCATCGCCTCGGCAAGCCGGTCGATCGCGTCGTCCGTCAGCTTCGCCGGAGTCGCGAACGGCGAGAGCCTCGCGACGTGCAGGATCTCGTCCGAGTAGGCGTTGCCGATTCCCGCGATGACCCGCTGGTCGGTGAGCAGCCATTTCAGGCGCGTGGTCTGGCCTGCCAGCAACTTCGCCAGCGCCGTGCGATCGATGTCGAGCGCGTCCGGCCCCAGCCTCGCGATACTCGGCACCTCGCCGGGATCGCGGACGATCCAGACAGCGAGCCCCTTCTTGGTTCCCGCCTCGGTCAGGTCGAAGCCGGGCGAGCCCGCGTCGTCGGCCGACAGATACACTCGCAGCGCGATCGGGCCCTTGCCGCCGGGCTTCGGCGGAGTCGGGGACAAGGAGTCGGACCAGCGCAGCCAACCCGCCCTCGCGAGGTGAACGATGAGGTGCAGGTCTCCGCATTCCAGATCGAGGTGCTTGCCGTGCCTGCCCGCCCCGGTGACCTCGCGCCCGTTCAGTTCCGTCCACTGGGGAGTCACGGTCTTGAGGACCGAAAGCGAGGCGACGTCGACCCTTTTCACGGTGCGCCCGACGGCATGCTCGCGCAGATGGTGGGCGAGGGCCTCGACTTCGGGCAGCTCAGGCATGGGTTACTCGACAGGGTGTAGGGGACCTTCGAAGTCCGGCAGGTCGTGCTTCTGGATGGATTTCGCGATGCGGTTGACCTCACCGCGTACCGCAAAGGTACCTCGCACCGTGCCCACCCAGCGCTCCGAAGGACGCTCGCCGGAGGGGTCCCCCTCGGTCTCCGCGACCACCGTCCACGGCCTGCGCAGCACCCACCGCAGCGGGAAGAACAGCGCGACCAGCAGAACCGCAAGCGGCACCCATGGGGGAATGACCACGTCATCCGGCATCCAGACGAGCAGGATGATGGCGAGCACAGCCGCGACAGCCGCCATGACGATGCCCGGCGCGTAGCTCGCGGCGACATCGTGCTCGAAGTCATCGGCCGTCGCGGGACGACGCCACTCCATCTGGCCGCGAATAACCCATTCCCGGCCGTCTGTACCCCGGACCAGCCGGTTCATCGCTGCCCTCCGCAAGCCCGCCCGAGCACGAATTACGTATTACGGAAACCGTACCGTGATCTTCAGGGGCGCGGGAAGTCCGGCGAGCGAGTGTTGTCCGGGTAAACGCCTTGGGGCGACATCGGCCCCCCATCCGGCGGCACGCATTCCTCTGCTCGCTCCACCTGCCGCTGGTCGTACCGCGTGGTCGTGTCCTCGGTGGCATCGCCGGTCGGGCACGGATGCGAGCGCGCTTCCGTCGAGTGCCCCGACGAAGACGGCAACGTCGACGGGAGTGACGTGGCATGCGGGCTTTCCCGTTCGCGTTCCGTCGGCTTCCCGCCGGATGTCGTGCCGGTCGGTTTGCTGCTCGTTGCGCTCAGCGTGGTGGTCGAAGGCTCAGCGGTGTCGCTGCGCGGCTCGCCCGACTCGTTCCCGTTGCCGTTGCCGTTCCCGTTGCCATTGCCGTGCCCGTTGCCGTTCCCGTTCCCATGCCCGTTGCCGTTCCCGTTACCTGGATTGCGGGGCGGTTCGTGAACCCCCGGCAACTGGGTGCCGGTGACGGGCTCCGTGCGATAGGTGATGGTGCCCGCGATCTCGACGCTGCCGGGCGGGGTGTACTCGTTCGCGGGCTGAACGGCGACGTGTGGCAGACCGGGACCGGTCTCGGTGGTCTTGCGCTGCGAGATTCCGGTGACCTGCGGACCAACCTGTGAGGATATCGAGGGCGGCGCCGAAGGTGGCGGTGTCGGTTCCGCGATCCGGAGGCTGTCGGTGTCGCCTTCGGCGGGCAGCCCGATGGCGTCCTGGATCCCCGGGTCGAGCGGGCCGACGATGCCGACCATCCCGACGGCCGCCGTCGAGGCGATCGCCACACCGATCTTCAGCGGAGCACCGAGCGCAGCCGCGGCACCTGCGCTTCCCGCTCCACCGGCAGCGGCCGTGACACCGCCTGCCGCACCACCCACCGAACTCGCGGTGACGGCGGCCGCGGTGACGCCTGCGGCGGGAACCAACAGCACGATCGCGCTCGCATGCGCCCGCAGCGACGAACACACCTCACGAAGTTCGTCGTGCATCGCGCGACACGAGGCGCACGTGCCGAGGTGGGCTTTGATCTTGCGGGCTTCGGCTCCGGTGACGCTGCCAGCCGTGTAACCGCCGAGTTTTTCCATGACCGTGCGGCAACCGTCGGAACCGCGATCGACGGCGAGGTGTGCTTGCAGGTAGGCGGCCCTGAGACCGAGCCGTGCCCTGCGGGCGAGCGCCGCGGTCGCGTTGGCGCTCAGCCCGAAGTGCTGAGCCGCGCTCGCCGGCTGGACGCCCTCGACCTCGGTCTGCCACAACACGGTGCGCCAGCGCTCGGGCAGGGTCGAGAAGGCCCTCGTGATCAATGTGGTCTCGGCTGTGCGGTTCTGGGAGTCGGAGCCGGCACCGACCCGGTTGGTCAGTTCGTCGTCGGTGACGGGCACGTCCCTGCGGGCGCCGTGCCATTCCCACGACACTCTGCGCGCGACGGTCAGCAGATAGGCACGCACGTTGTCGCGGGGCCCGTTTCCCCTTCGCACGGCTTGCAGAACACGGAAGAAGGTTTCGGCCGTGATGTCGTCTGCCTCTGAGCTGTCGGCAGCCAGCCCACGTGCCAGCCTTCGCACAGCGGCAGCGTGGAGTTCGAAGAGTTCACCGAACGCGGCATCCTCTCCGATGCGCAAACGTTCGAGCAGTGCCGACTCTTCGGATCCGGGAACCGCACGATCCATCCAGCCAGGCACCCCCTCCGGGCCGTAGCCCTTTCGGTTGAACGTTGAACACCATACGGAGCCTCGCGAACCCCGTCACCCCTTGTCCTACGTACGTGACCAAATGCCCACCTTCGGGTACCTCGCGATGCCGGAAAGCGGTCGGTATAGACTGTGCCTCGCACAAGCGATTGAACAGTGCACGCGGACGTAGCGCAGCTGGTAGCGCATCACCTTGCCAAGGTGAGGGTCGCGGGTTCGAGTCCCGTCGTCCGCTCAAGGTTTTTCAACCCTCCCCCCGCCGGGGGAGGGTTTTTTGTTGTCCCACACCGATTCTCGCGCGTCGTGGTCCAGCCCAGTAGGGCCGTCTTGCGCCGTCGGGAGCAGCAGCAGGTCCACGAACAACTCGGCACCGAGCGCGTGGGCGAGCCGTTCGAGAACGGGGATCGTCGGCACTGTCGCGCCGGCCTCGAAGCGCGCGATGGCGGGCTGGGTCATCCCGGCGGCCGACGCGAGCCGGGCCTGGGTCCATCCGCGCAACGTGCGCAGGTGCCGGACCGTGTGACCCAGCTCGGAAGCCACCGTGCTTCGCGAGCGTTCGCCATTGCGGCACGTATCCACGAGGTAGCAAGCTACCAGTGATGGTGAAACCGGGCGCGGCACCTGTCCGGTTCGCGTAGCGTGGCCCGCACTTCGCGCACACGGGAAGCGGGTGATCGGGTCGCCAGCGGTAACGCACCGGGTCACCCGGCGATGAGCTCGACACCAACAACC
This sequence comes from Saccharomonospora sp. NPDC006951, assembly GCA_040635515.1. GTDB lineage: Bacteria > Actinomycetota > Actinomycetes > Mycobacteriales > Pseudonocardiaceae > Prauserella_A. The sequence goes on from JBEYHY010000004.1 coordinate 16,916, forward strand.
GCAACCGCCGTACTTCTCCCCCAGGAACACCGATCCGGCCCGTTCTTTCCGAGAGGAATACGCATGCGCAAGTCCCTCGTCGGCTACGTACTGTTCGCTGCCTTGATCGGGATCGCATCGGCCTGTGCCGTTCCGGAGACCACGCGAAACACCCCTGCTTCCGAACCGGCGGAACAGCAGGCACCCGCGTCGTCGTCGGCCGCGCCCACGATGGTCGAGATGCCGGCCGTGGAAGGCGATAACCTCAAGGTTGCGATGGACACTTTGGACTCTCTCGGCATCACCAATGTGCTGCCTCAGCCCACCGACGGGCATGCTTTCGTCGCCAACCCGGCCAACTGGATCGTGGTGACGCAAGACCCCGCCGCCGGTACGCGACTCGGCACGGACGACGAGACCACCTTGCAGGTCGCCAAGACGGACGAGGCCGAGTCCAAGTGGTGCGGTGACGGGGATTGCTGACGATGGCCCTGACTCAGGCCCGAACCGGAAATCGCATTCTCAGGAGGACTGCCCACCAGCGCCTTTGATCCCGAGGGCCGGGGGTCCGCGCCGAGAGCGGTAACGGCCCGCGCGATTCACGATCAAGTTTGCGCAGTTCTCGGACGGCGGAGGCCGTCCACTCGATGTGATAGCTCACCGATCGTCAGCGAGGATCTCCTGGTGCGGCACACGGGGTTCCTCGGACGCCAGAGACTCGCGTGCGGCAAGCAAATCAGCCTCATCCTCGGCCGCTTCCAACGCGCGGAAATCCTCCATCGAGACAACAGCCGCGACCGGGCGACCGTGTCTGGTCAGCACGGTGCGCTCCTGCGCGTGCTCGACCTTCGCGACTACATCACCGAGATGATCGCGAGCGTCACTGATGGGCAGCTCAGCTGCCGTCGCCGACACCGAGCCCCACGGGGCAGGACACCCCGGTGCCACCCAGACCGCAGTAACCGTTGGGCACCTTGTAGAGGTACTGCTGGTGATAGTCCTCCGCGTAGTAGAACTCGCCGAGCGGGGCGAACTCCGTGGTGATCTCGCCGAGCCCGGCGGCTCGCAGCGCCGACTGGAAACTCGCCCGCGAGGCCTCTGCTTCGGTTCGCTGCACTTCGTCGGCGTAGTAGACGGCCGACCGGTACTGCGTTCCGACATCGTTGCCCTGCCGCATTCCCTGCGTGGGATCGTGCCCTTCCCAGAAGACCTTCAGTAGCGTCTCGTACGACACCGCAGCCGGATCGAACACGACGAGCACGGCTTCGGTGTGCCCGGTGAGCCCCGAGCACACCTCCTCGTACGTCGGGTTCGGCGTGTAACCGCCCGCATAGCCCACCGCTGTCGAATAAACACCCTGGGTCTGCCAAAAGAGGCGTTCCGCGCCCCAGAAACACCCGAGTCCGAACACGGCGGTGCGCATGCCATCGGGAAACGGTGGTTTGATGCGCCGGTCATGATGAACGGCGTGAAGCTCCGGTGTCACGAGCGGTTCGGCGCGGCCAGGCAGCGCCTGCTCAGCGGACACCAACGTTGTTTTGTCTCGACCGAACCACGACATACTTCAATTCTACTGACCCGACGTCGCTCTGAAGGGTGACGCGATAGTGTGCATGGGCTCCAGGTGATCAGGGGGTTCGATGGCTTGGCAAGACGAGTTGCGACGTCTCGACGCCGAACTCGCCTCCGGACAGATCGCTCATGATCAGCATCGTCGGCTGCGTGAGGACATCCTCGCCGAGGCTTCCAGTGGACCGGCGGTCTCGCCGCTCGCCGCGAAGGGCAGGAACGCCGAGGCGGCGGACAATGCTGCCCACAACAGCCCGGCGACGGGCGAGGTAACGGAAGTGATGACCCCGCCCGATCCGAACGACCCCACACTGCTGCTCACCACGACACGACCGACGACGGCGCCGAGTCCCGCCGATTACCGGCCGACCGACTCGATGCCCCACCCACCGCCCTACCGGCCACACCCCGCTCCGCGGGCGACCGCGAACGGCACGGCACAGCAGCCCGTCGAGTTGACGGTGCCGATCACGAGGGTGCCCACCGGGCCCCCGGCAGGCCCGCCACCTCGGCAGGCTCCCCCGCTTCCCGACTGGGCCGAGCCACCCGCCAGCAGGGGAAAAACAGGCGCCTGGCTGCTCATCTCGCTCGGTGTGCTCGTCGCACTCGGCGCGGTCATCGGCGGCGCGTGGTGGCTCGGCACGGCAGGCGACAAGGCCACACACGGCAGCGCGATGCCCGCCGCCCCGGCGGGCCCCGACGGTTCGGAGGTCGCGCTCGCCGACAAACTGCCCGTGCTCCCGGGTGAGCCGAATCCGGCCAACTCGACGATGACCGTCGACAAAGGCGCCGACCTAGGCCTCTACTCCCCGGCCGACGCGCAGGCGATGCGCGACAGCGGGGCGAAGGAGGTCATCTACCGCGCTTCGGCCGAGGGCGAGGGGCTGACCGACGGCTACACGGTGATCGTGATCCCCACCGACGACTCGGGAGCCGCGACGTCGTTGACGGACCAACTGAGCCGCACCGTCACCGAGGGTGGGTTCACCGCGGAACCACTGGCCGACCGGGAGGGGTTCGTGGCATTGAGCCGAACCGACTCGTCCGGAAGGGTCAGCGTCGTCTGGTACGTATCGGGGAACGTCACGGTCGGCGTCGGGGTGTCACAGGCACCGTCGGCCGACGAGAACGCGCTGCGGCAACGATTGCTCGACACGCTGACCTCGGTGACGGCGGTGCTGCCGCTTCGCTGACGCGATCAGCCGCTTCACCGAAGGTCACAATTCGACCCGCGCCCCCGCGCGAGTCCGCAACCGTGCAGAATATGGCTCGTCCAAACCCAACACCGTGACGCGGGGCCGAGGCGAGTCACCGCCAAGTGAGCAGGGGGTCCAGGGTGTCCTGGCAGGAAGAGTTGCGCAAGCTGGACGAGGAGCTTGCATCGGGCAGACTCTCCGCGGACGATTACCGGGTTCGCCGCGACCAGGTGCTTTCGTCCGCGGTCGCCCATGGTGAGGATCCGAACGCGGCAGCGGAGACCCAGCAACAGCAGGTTTCGCAGCAGCAGGAAACCCCGCAGCAGGAGCAGAGCCAGGACGGCGAAGGTCAAAACGCCGATTCGACCCAGGTCATCGCCCCACTCGACCCCAGCGCGGAGCGCACGCAGACCGTGCCGCCGTGGCAAGCGCAGCACGTGCAGCAGGGCCAGCAGATGCAGCAGCCGCCCCAGGCCCCGTACGGGCAGCAGCCTCCGATGCCTCAGGCGGGTGGCTACCAGCAGGGCCCCGCCTCGCCCGCAGGCGGCTTCCAGCAGCCGGGCCCCGCTTCACCCGCAGGAGGCTTCCAGCAGCCAGGACCGGCCTCTCCCTCCGGCGGTTTCCAGCAACAGCAGGGTTACCCGCAGCAGCAGCAGTTTCCGCAGCAACCCCAGCCTCCGCAGCAGCCGTGGAACGCGGGCCAGCCTGACCAGGCTCCACCGTGGGGCGGTGGCGACTTCCCGCCGCTCGGCCCCGGCGGTCCCGACTGGGGAGCCGCGCAGGGCCCCGAGGGATTCGAGGACGGGCAGCGCAAGAGCGGCAAGGGCAAGATTTTCGCGATCATCGGCGCGGTCGTCGTCCTGGCCGGTATCGCCGTCGGCGCGTATCTGTTGTGGGGCACCGGCGATGACAACGCCGACCCGCCGCCTCCCGGCACTTCGCAGCAGCAGAACCCGCCCCCGAGTTCCGAGCCCGCCGAGGACCCACTGCCGATCGGCGAGATCTCCGGCCAGCCCGAGGAACACAGCGAGGTCAAGACCTTCGACGACGTTCCCGGCCTGACCTACCTCAACGACCAGGAAGTCGAGTCCTACGAGCGCACCGAGCCCGGCGACACCAAGTTCACGGTGTACCGCGACGGTCAGGGCGCGACCGCCGTCATCCTGCTGACCAAGGTCGGCGACAAGGGCGCTGCCAGCGACGAGGTGTCCTCGCTCGCGACGATCCAGACCGACAACGGCGCCGAATCGGTCACCGATGGCGTTCCCGACGGCGTGCTGGTGACGGCCTTCGAAGACGGCGCCCAGTACCGCGCGCACTACCTTTCCGGCGATGTGCTGGTGCGAGTCGAAGCGGTGTCGGAGAACGGGTTGGAGGCCGCGCGAGCCTACTTCGACGACGCTCTGGAAGCCCAGTTGAAGGTGTTGCCTGTTGATGGCTGACGGTCCGAGGGCAGAGGTCACCGCGTGCACGATCGTCGCGCGCAACTACCTTCCGGCCGCCCGGGTGCTCGCAAGGTCGTATCTCGCGTGGCATCCCGGTCACGAGTTCGTGATCGGGGTGATCGACGGGGACGGTTTCGACGGCGATGAAGCCGGTGAGCAGCACGGGGTGCGCGTCGTCGACCGCGCCTCGTTCGGTATCGACGTCGAGACCTATTCGCGAATGGCCACCGCGTACTCGGTGACCGAACTCGCGACTGCGGTGAAGCCGTATCTGCTGAGGGAACTGCGGCGCACGTCGACGGTGGCGATCTACCTCGACCCGGACATCGAGGTGTTCGCGCCGATGCCGGAGATCGCCGAGCGCGCGCTGCGGCACGGGATCGTGCTCACGCCGCACTTCACGGCGCCGCTGCCGAGGGACGGCAAGGAACCGGACGACGCGGTCATCATGGGGACGGGGATCTTCAATCTCGGTTTCGTCGGCGTCGGCCCCGGTTCCGAGGGGTTCCTCGACTTCTGGGCCGACCGGCTGCGGCAGGACGCGATAGTGGCTCCGCAGCAACAGCTCTTCACCGATCAGCGGTGGGTCGACCAGGTTCCCGCCCTCTTCGACTACACGGTCATCACCGATCCCGGCTTCAACGTCGCCTACTGGAATCTGCACGAACGCGACATCGCGCGCGCGGAGGACGGCACGGTGACCGCAGGCGGGCAACCGTTGCGGTTCTTCCACTTCAGCGGCTACCGGCCCGAGCGGCCGTGGCTGCTGACCTTCCACTGCGCGAGGAAACCGCGCGTGCTGCTCTCGGACAACCCCGAACTGCGGGCGCTGTGCGATTCGTATGGTGCGGCACTGAAAGCGGCGGGCTACGCGGAAACACTCGACGCCATTCCCTATGGCTTCGCGAACTTCGGCGACGGCACTCCGCTGCCCGCCAATTGCAGGCGGCTGTTCAGGGAAGGCTGGATCGAGGCCGAACGCAAGCACAAACCGGTGCCACCGCACGCCTACGGCGACGACGGCGGCGCCGCGCTTCGCGCCTGGCTTTCCTCGCCCGCCGATCACGCGCAGGCCGCGGCGGGACTCAACCGCCTCGCCCTCGCCGTGTGGGCAGGTCGCACCGACCTCCAGCTCGCGTTTCCACACCCGACGGGCGCCGACGCCGCCGCGTTCGCGGTCTGGTGCGAGAACTCCGGTGCCTCCGAGTCGGTGCTGCCGGATTGGGCCATGCCCGTCGCTCCCGTCGCCCCTTCCGAGCCGGTCGAGGACTTCGGCGTCAACCTGCTCGGCTACCTGACCGCTGAGCTGGGCCTCGGCGAGATGGGCCGCATCGTGCACGACGCGATCGAGCGCGCCGGGGTCGACGTCGTGTCGGTGCTGGAGGAGAAAGCCGTTTCGAACAGGACCGGCATCGAGCGTCCTTCGACGACGGGTGATCCTCGCTTTCCGGTGAGTGTGCTCGCCGTCAACGCCGATCAGACGCGACTCGCGCTGGCCAACCATCCCGACGCTGTGCACGATCGCTACCGCATTGGCCTGTGGGCATGGGAGCTCGAAGATTTCCCCGAGTGGCAGCACGAGGCGTTCGGGATGGTCGACGAGGTGTGGACCGTCAGCGACTTCTGCCGCGAAGCGTTCGCCGCGCATTCGCCGGTGCCGGTCAAGACCATCCCCGTCCCCGTCCGTGATCCGGGTACGACCGTGCGTCCTAGGGATCCCGGGAAGCCGGTGCGGTTCCTTTTCGCCTTCGACTTCAACAGCGTCGGGCAGCGCAAGAACCCGTGGGGGACGGTCAGGGCTTTCCAGCGCGCCTTCGGCGAGCGGGACGACGTCAGGCTCGTCATCAAGAGCATGAACGGCGACCTGCATCCGCAGGATGCCGAGCGGCTGCGCATCGTGGTCGCGGGTGATCCGAGGATCACGCTCATCGAGCGGTACTTGAGCGTGGCCGAGCTCGCTCAGCTTTACGCGAGCAGTGACTGTTACGTGTCACTGCACCGCAGTGAGGGTTTCGGGCTCACGGTCGCGGAGGCGATGGCCCGCGGCATGCCGGTGATCAGTACCGCGTATTCGAGTACGACGGAGTTCCTCGACGAGCGCATCGGGTGGCCCATCCCGTACCGGCTGGTGCCCGTCGGCGAAGGATGCCGGCCCTACCACGAGGACGCGTTGTGGGCCGATCCCGATCTCGACGCCGCCGCGGCCGCCATGCGGCAGGTTGCCGACGAACCCGAGGTCGCGGCAGCGAAAGGCGCGGCGGCGAGGGAACACATCCTCACCACGAGGTCGATCGACGCGGCCGCCGAGTGGTTGCGCGCCGAACTGGAGAACGCGCACCGCACGTGGCTGGCCCGGAGGGCTCCCGCCGACGAGCCGCCGCAGGAGCATCCGCTGGTTCCGCTGCGCGCCGCGCGTGAGGCGTTGCGCTGGCGGCCGGAAACGGGATCGGCGTCGCGGACCCCGCTCGCTCCGGCCGTGCGCAAGGCCGTCCTCAGGGTGATCGACCACTACGACGTGCATCAGCGCAACGTGCTGGGCACCGTGCTCGATGGCACCGAGGACACGATGAACCGGCTGCTGAGCCGTATCGAGGCGCTGGAGTCCGCGCTCGGCGAGACCGGTCGCGCCGTCGCCGACGCCGAGAAGGCCGGCAGGCGAAGGGACGAGGCGCTGCGCTCGCAGCAGCGGGGGCTTGCCGACCTCCGGCGCGATCAGTCGGTGGTCGCGCACACGGCTCGCAGGGTCGATCGGGTCGAGCAGAGCATCGAGTCGCTGCCGTCGGAGTTGTCGGCCGAGTTCTCGGACGAGATGGCCGCGAGGCAGGACGCCCTGCACGAGATGTTCCGGTTCCGCGATCACCGGCTCGACAACGACGAGCACGCGATCCAACGGCTGACCCGCGAGGTCGAAGCCGTTCTCGGGGCGGCAAGGCTGGTGCACACTCCGGTGCCGGCGGGTGCCGATGTCGTCGTGTGCGACGCGGGCATCCTGCTGATGCCGGACGACCAGGTGATGATGCCGTGGATCCGGCATCACCGTTCGTGGGAAGCCGAGGAGGCCGCCCTGATGGTGCGGCTGGCTTCGGCGAGGCCGGGGGCTTTCCTCGACGTCGGCGCGCACGTCGGCTACCACACGTTGAACCTGCTGAGGGCGTGTCCTTCGGTGACAACCGTCGTCGCGGTCGAGGCCGATCCGGAGAACGCCGACTTCCTGAGGCGCAACCTCGCGGTGAACCTGCCGAAGCACCAGTCGGGTCTGGTCACGGTGCTCGAAGCCGCCGCGTGGGACAGCGACGGAAGCCTGGTGCTGGTGCATCCGGAGGAGTACAACAGCGGCGATCACCGGGTCAGGCCCGCCGACGGCAGCGCGGGCCCGCTCGTGCCCGCCGTGCGGCTCGACGGCAGCGACGACGTCATGCGGCAACCGGTGAGCCTGGTGAAGACCGACCTGCAGGGCAGGGATCACAGGGCACTCGCCGGGTTGCAGGAGACGCTGGAGCGCGACCGGCCCGACGTGGTGTGCGAGTTCTGCCCCGGTGCCATCGAGGAACTCGGTGACGATCCGGCCGCGGTGCTGATGGTCTACCGCAAGTGGGGTTACCGGCCCTCGGTCGTGCTGGAAGGCGGAGGCCTCGCCGAGGACGAGCCCGACGAGGCGCTGATCGCGACCGCCGCCGCCGACAAGCGAGGTTTCGTCACCCTGTGGCTGCGGCCGGAACCGGTCACGGGTTCATCCCGCCAACCGTGAGCAGGTAGCCGCCGAACCAGGCAGAGGCGAGGAGCCCGACCGGGAGCAGGATGCCGAGCACCCGGTTCGGCAGCTTCGCGAGCAGTATCGCGATGGGAACGACGATCGTGAAGGCAGGCAGCAGAAAACGTGGCCTGCTCTGCCAGAACTGGCTGGTACCGAGAGCGGAGACCACCATGAGCGTCGCGTACACGTGGACGGCTGGTGGTAGCGGCACCGTGTAGGACCACGCGAGCAGCACGATCGTGCCGAGCACGATGAGCGCGACGAGTACCGCCCAGCCCGGAACTTCCCCGGTGAGCGCGTTGCCGAGTTGTTCCCAGGTGAAGGCTCCCCCGTCGAAGCCCAGGTACCAGACCTCGGCCTGCAGCCAGAACCAGCCGTCGAGCCTGCCGGACCTCGCGGCGACGTAGAGCAGGTAGCCGAGCAGCCCGAGCGGGGCGATGAGTGCCGCGGCGTAGGGGCGCCAGCCGTCCCTTCTGCGCACGATGGCGATGAGTGCGGCGACACCGACGGCCGCGATGAGCGCGGCGGCTGTGCTCCTGGTGAGTCCGGCGAGCAGCGCGAGCGAGCCCGCGGTCAGCCACTGCCTCCTGTGCAGCGCGACCAGCGCCCACACCGCGAGCGCGCAGAAAAGGGCTTCCGAATAGACCATGTGCAGCACGACGGAGCCGGGTGCGATCGCCCACACCGCGACGAGCATGGTGCCGGTGCGCCGGTCGGCGATCTCGGTGCCCAGCACGGAAAGTCCCCATGCCGCGACGCCTCCCGCGACGAGGCTCACGATGATCCCCGACGTGAGCACGGGGATGCCGATGGCCGTGAAGGCCCCGACGATGCCCGGGTACAGCGGGAAGAAGGCGAGGCTGACCTCGGAGGGTTTGCCGTTCGCGTCGATCACTACGTCCTGGCGGTAGCCGTGCTCCGCGATCTCCATGAACCAGTTGCCGTCGAAGCTGCCGAGCACCTGACCGATCGGCATGCCCGCCTGCGCACTCATCACGGTGAGTAACAGCATCGAGATCGCCTGCGCGGCGTAGTAGAGCGTCAGCGCTGGTAGAGCGCTTCCGATCGAACCGCGCGCTCGGTCGCCGAGCTGCTGAAGTGTCGTGGTCACTGTGGGGATTCTCGGGTTGTGATTCGCCATCATCCTTTTCGGCGTTACTCTTCCAGCGGGTTCAGCAGCGCCGGCGAGACGTAGTCGCGGGTAATTGTCAGGGGGTGGTCACGCTGGCTGAGCAGCCTGCGGCTACCCCGGAGAAGACCCGCATCGCCTTCATCGACATCGGCAGATCGCTTGCGGCTCTGCTGGTCTTCTACACGCATATCCCCGGCCCGTGGGTGAGGGAGAAGGGCGAGGACGCGTCCTTCATCGCGTTCATCGAGACCTTCACCAGCGATCCGATGCACATGGCAAAACAGGGTATCGGTCAACTCGCGGTGCCCTTCTTCTTCCTTGTGAGCGGCTTTGTCGTGACGCCGCTGGCCATGCGGCAGGGACACTTCCGGTTCGGGGTCAACCGCATCATCCGGATCTACCTGCCGCTCGGATTTGTGCTCGCACTCACGTGCCTCGCGCTGTGGGCAGGCCTCGAACCGCAGTCGACCCACCAGTCTCAGGACCTCTCCGTCGGCACGTTCCTCAGCAACTGGACGCTGTCGAACTACCTGATCTATCCGCAGGTGGTTCTGATGCCGGTGGCCTGGACGATGATCATCGAGGTCCTGTTCTATCTGCTGCTCTTCGTGCTGCTTCCCGTGCTGCGAAGGTCGGTGTGGCTGGCGATCGCCATCGAGCTGACGTTCGTGTTCGTCGTACTGATGAGCCGCAGCGCGCTCAACGAGACGTGGTCGTTGTTCGCGGTGAACGTCTCGTATCTGCCGATCATGATCATCGGGCAGGTCGTGTGGGCGGTGACGACGAAACGGATCCCGCTGTGGGTCGGCGGGATCTTCGGCGCACTCGCCTGGATGCTCTACGTACTGGCCGACATCATCGACGTCGGCAGGATCGACAGCTCCTACAACCTCGCGCTCGCGTTCGCGACCGTGTGCTTCCTCATGGGGATGTTCGCCGAGCCCAAGCTCAAGCAACGCCGGTTCTGGACGGAGCTGTCCGAACGCAGCTACTCGCTGTACCTGCTGCACGCGCTGGGGATCTTCGTGATTCTGGGCCTGCTCAGGCCCGCTGTGCCGTTCCCCATCGCGCTGGTGATCATGATCGTGGTGACGTTCGGGGTGGTCGAACTGTGCTATCGGTTCGTCGAACGACCGAGCCACGGCCTCGCGAGGCGGATGTCGCGGCTGCGCAAGGGCAAGCAGGCCCCGCCGAACGAAACCGGCAAGACCGGCAAGATGGACAAGGCCAACCGCGCCGACAGTTCGGCGAAGGCGATCACCGCCGAGGTGACGGTCGAGTTCCCGCGTATACCTGCCGAGCGGGAACCCGACTCGCCGCCACCACCCGAACCGCCGCGACCGGCACAACCGGTACAGCGGGCTCCGCGGACTCCACGCCGCCCCCAGCCCGCTCAGCCGGGGCCGCCGCAAGGCAGGCAGGCACCGCCCAAAAGTCCCGCACGCGCACCCCGATCCGCGCCGCCACCCGCTCAGCCCGCACCGCCGCCTGCGGCGCAACCCCCTCGGCCGCCGCACCAGCGCCCGAGGCCGGAAGGTGGCAGGCACAGGGCACCAAACACGCAGCAACCCGAGGACGAGCCGAGGCCGCGCACACCCCCGAGAGCGGTACCGCCTAACGGATGAGATTCGGCCATCGCCGCAACGAGGTCCCCCGCTGAGGCGCCTTCAGGTCGGAGCATCGGCCGTCGAACCCGTTGGGAGGCGATGTCCGGATGTGGCTACAGATCACGATTGTCGCGTTGCTCGCGGCCGTGTTCGTGGTGCGTGCGACCCGTGAGGTGGCGAGGTCGCGGCGCTCGGCCCGCTGAAGGCTCACCGGCCGGGCTTGACGAGCCCCGATTCGTAGGCGAGAACGACGAGCTGGGCGCGGTCACGCGCGGACAGTTTCGTCATGATGCGGCTGACGTGCGTACGCGCGGTGGCCGATGAGATCACGAGCTCACCCGCGATTTCGTCGTTGGTGAGACCACCCGCGACGAGCGCGAGCACTTCGCGCTCCCGTTCCGTGATGTCGCGAATGGCGGCGGGGTCGATCCGGCGGTTCTCCGGCCTGCCGACGAACTCGGCGATCAGTCGCCTCGTGACGGTGGGCGCGAGCAGCGCCTCGCCTTCGGCAACGACCCGCAGCGCCCTGAGCAGCTCGACGGGGTCGGTGTCCTTGAGCAGGAATCCGCTCGCCCCTCCGCGAAGCGCCTCGTAGACATAGGTGTCGACGTCGAACGTGGTCAGCACCAGCACCTTGACCCCCGCCAGTTCGGGGTCCTCGGCGATGAGCCTCGTCGCCTCCAGGCCGTTGACCCCTGGCATCCGTACGTCCATCACGACCACGTCGGGGCGGTGTTCGCGAGCGAGCGCAACCGCTTGCGCACCGTCCGCGGCCTCACCGACGACGGTGAACCCGTCCTCGGTGTCGAGCAGAACCCTGAATCCCGCTCTGACAAGAGCCTGGTCGTCGGCAAGCACCACGCGAATCGTCATGTCTCATCCCTCGACAGGTAGGACAGCCCTGACCTGGAACCCGGTGCCCTCCGCGGAGGGGCCCGCATCGACCTTCCCACCGAGTGCGTCCGCGCGCTCCCGCATTCCCCGGAGACCGTTACCCGGTTTCGGCGACCGTGGCGGCTCGCCGTCGTCGCGGACGACGAGGGTCAGCTCGCCGCCGGACCGCTCGAACCCGATGTCGACGGAACGGGCGTTGTCCGCGTGCCTGATCACGTTGGTCAGCGACTCCTGGAGGATGCGGTAGGCGGCTGCGTCGACGGGGGCGGGTAGTTCGCCACTGTCGCCGCGTACCGTCACCGCGAGTCCGGCCGCTCGCGCATGATCGAGCAATCCGTCGAGCATGCGCAGGCTCGGCGCCGGTGCCGTCGCGTCGCCGGAGCGCAGGACGGCGAGCGTCGCCCTCAGGTCGGCGAGTGCCTCCGCGCTTGCCGTCTTGATGTTGCGCAGCGCCTCTTTGGCCTGCTCCGGCCTGCGGTCGGCGACGTGCACGGCAACCCCGGCCTGCACGTTGATCATCGCGAGGCTGTGCGCGACGACGTCGTGCACCTCGCGGGCGATCCGCAGCCGTTCCTGCTCCGCCATCCGCCGTTCGTGCTCCTCGCGCTGTTCCCTGTTCGCGTCGGCGGCGGCTTTTCTGCTTCGCACCGCCGCGCCGATGCCGATGACGGCCGCGATACCGGCGACGAAGCCCGCCGATGGAGCACCGGGTAGCCAGCCTCTGCCGGAGGCAACGAAGGCGATGTAGCTCGCGACCAGTACCGCCGCTCCGGCGATGCCTGCCATCAGCGCACCTCGCACCGTGGTGAGCGCGTAGAGCGCGAGCGCGGGAAGCAGGATCGCGGGGCCTCCGGGGAACCCGGTCCAGTAATAGATCAACGTGCACGCGATCGACACCGCGAACACGGGCAGCGGGAACCTCCGGCGCGCAAGCAGCGGCAACGCGGCACCGGCAAGCAACGCGTAGCCGCCCGGCCACAGTGGATTCGCGTCCGGCTGGTGCACCGCGGCGACCGTGGTGATGCCGATGACGACGGCACCCAGTGCAAGAGCACCGAGTGCGTCGGTCATGACCCGTCTGTCCGCGAACACGCCATGAAGCTACCCCGGTGCCACGGGTGTCCGCGTCGGCTGAGAAGCGCGTCGCCGGGCTACGTCACGTGCCTTATCCAGCAGTGCGAGCCCCAGCAGTGCACCGCCGATGCCCTTGCCGAGTTCGACGAGCACCGCGATGTCACCGGGTTCGGTCACCGCCGTCCACATGCCCCACGAGAACATGGCCGCCGAGCCGACCCACACCGCGACCGTCGCGATCCCCCCGCCGCGGCCCGAGACCAGCGCGAGGATGCCGATCGCGGCGGCGAGCGCGAGTGCTCCGTGGACGACGTTGACGACCCGCAGCGTCGGTGTGAGGTCGCTGGTGATCGCCCAGCTCATGTGGAAACCGCAGGCAACGACGGCAAGCACGGCACCGGCCAGGCCACGGGTACTCAGCCCGCCGCCACCGCCCCGGAAGACGCCCGGCCAGCGCGACCTCACATACAGCGCGAAAGCAGCCAGCAGAGTGACGCCCTGCCACGCGAAACTGGCGTAGACGACGGGCGTGACCCACGGTTCCAGCGCGGTACCGCCGGTGCCGTTGGTGACGAAGTCCAAGCCGATGGCTGGGCTGGACAACACGATCGGCAGCAGAAACCCGGTACCGACCCACGCGGGAAACAGCACGAGCCAGGCCGGCAGCCGCTGCCCCCACCGGTGGGTCAGTGCCAGCGCGGTCACGATGGCGACGAAGTCCATGCCGCCCGTCACCAGGTTTGCCGCGAACAACGCTGGGGTGTTCATGAGTTCCGGGTCCGAGATACCGAGCCTGACGCCGAACAGCCAGCTGACCTTGAGTGTCAGGTACGGCAAGGTGCCCAAGATGACCGCGTAGCCGACGATGGCGCGTAGTGGAGTCATGCCGATCAGCGTCGCGCCGGAGGCGGGTCGCCCGGATCCCGCGCGGGAGTCAGTTCCCTCCCGCGCGGGAGGGAACGATCAGTCTTGGCGTGGGGCGAGGCTCACCGGAATCCCGGAGAGCACGGCCGCGCCGGTCAGCTCGTCGACGAGGCGTTCGTCGGTCACGTCGTTGACGCTGACCCCAGGGCGCCGTTCCGCGACGCGCAACCGGGTTCCCTTCCGGTTGTGCCCCCACCCGTGCGGGAGGCTCACGACTCCCCTCATCACGGTGTCGGTGATTGCGACGGGGACCTCGATCGTGCCGACAGCCGAGGACAGTGTCGCCCGCTCACCGTCGGCGAGCCCGCGCTCGCGCGCGTCGTCGGGGTGAACGAGGAGCGTGCAGCGATCCTTTCCCTTGACGAGGCGTTCACTGTTGTGCATCCAGGAGTTGTTGCTCCGCACCTGCCGTCTTCCGATGAGCACGAGACCGTCGCGCATCGGCCGGTCGAGCCGCGCGCGCAACCTCGGCACGTCGTCGAGGTAGATCTTGGGAGCCAGGTTGATCTTTTTGCCCCTGGTGGCGAGCCGTGCGGGCAGCCTGCGTTCGAGTGGGCCGAGGTCGACGCCGTGCGGCTTTCGCTTGAGCAGGCCAAGCGAAAGTCCTTTGTGGAGCTTCCGAATACCATGTGGTCCGGCGAGCAAACCGAGTGAGAGCAACGGTTCGGGGCCGAACCCGCCGAGCATCCTCGCGAACGCTCCACCGCCGAGCACTCTGCTGGCCAAGTGCAGAACGATTTCCCAGTCGTGCCGCTGATCGGACGCCCGATCGACCACCGGCGGGGAGTACCGAGCGGTATTGCGGACGGCGTAGTTGGCGAGCCCGAGTTCGTAGTGCGACCGTTCCAAGTGGACGGTCGGGGGCAGGATGACATCGGCGTGCCGGGTCGTCTCGTTGAGGTAGGGGTCGATGGAGACCATGAAATCCAGCCCTGCCAAGGCGGCGTCGAGCCTGCGCCCGTTCGGCGCGGAAAGCACCGGGTTGCCCGCCACGGTGAGCAGCGCCCTAACCTGCCCCTTCCCCGGTGTCTCGATTTCGTCGGCCAGCGCGGAAACCGGTAGCTCGCCGTCGAATTCGGGTAGCCCGCGCACCCTGCTGTGGTACCTGCCGAAGCTTCCCCGCTGTCCGAGCAACGAGGACAGCGGCAGCACATCGATGGCAGGCGTGGTGAACATGGCACCACCTGGCTCGTCAAGGTGCCCCGTCAGCGCGTTGAGAACGACGACAAGCCAGGTCGCGAGCCCACCAAACTCCTGGGTGCACACCCCGACCCTGCCGTAGACGACGGCGCGCGGCGTTCCCGCGATTTCCCTTGCCAGCGACCGAACCCTGCCTGGATCGACACCGGTGACCGGTGCGGTCACCTCCGGTGCGAACCCCGATGCCACCTCTCGCAGAATGTCGATGCCGACGAGCCGGGACGTCAGCCTTCCCGTGCATTCCCTTCGCTCGGCGAACACCACGTTGATCAGCGACAACAGCAGCAACGCGTCCGTTCCCGGCCTGATGAACAGATGCTCACCGGCAAGCCGCGCGGTCTCGGTGCGCCGTGGATCGACAACGACGACCTTGCGAACGGCCTTGAGCCTCGTCCTGATGTCGGGCGCCGTCATGATGCTGCCCGCCGACACGGCGGGGTTTCCTCCGAAACAGACGAAAAGGTCGGTGCGGTCGACGTCGGGTACCGGCATCAGCAACTGGTTGCCGAACATCTCCAGTGCGGCCAGCATGTGCGGCAACTGATCCAGCGAGGTGGCCGAGTACCGGTTCCTCGTTCCGAGCGAGCGGAAGAACGGCTGCCCGAACAACAGGAGGCCGAGGTTGTGTGCCGTGGGATTGCCCTGGTAGACGGCGAGCGCGTCCTTGCCGTGCTCTCGGCGGGCCTCCGTGAGACCCGCTGCCACCAGCTCGAAAGCCGCGTCCCAGCTCGTCTCGAACCAGTCGTCGCCCGACCTGACGATCGGGCGGCGCAACCGGTCGGGGTCGTGGTGCACGTCGGCGAGCGCGACGCCCTTCGGGCACAGGAAGCCACGCGAAAGCGGATCAAGCTCGTCTCCCCTGATCGCGGTCACTCTTTCGTCCTCGACGGAGACGGTGATTCCGCAGGTGGCCTCGCAGAGCGTGCACGTGTGGTGATGCGTCGTGGCCATGCCGACCAAGCTAGCCCGGCGGAAAGTCCACGAAAAGGCGTGAAAAAACGCCGCGGGGGCGTCGGAGCCCGGGTCCGCCGGACGACGATGGGGGTGTGACGGAACCACGAATGCGGCCGGATCCGGCATTCGCACTGCTCAACCTCTACGAGCAGGCGTTGCCGGAGGTATACGGCTACTTGCTGGCCCGTTGCGGAAATCGCTCACTTGCGGAGGAACTGACCTCGGAAACCTTCCTCGGAGCCGTGCAGACATGCAGAAGGCACGATCCCGGCGTGATCAGCACGGCCTGGCTCGTCGGCATCGCGAGAAACAAGCTCGTCGATCACTGGCGCAGGCGGGAACGCGAGGAAAGGGGCCTGCGGCTCGTGCACAACGCGGAGCAGGAGGAGACCGACCCGTGGCCGGCTGAGCTGGACACCCTGCTCGCCCGGCAGGTGCTCGCCGAACTGGGACCGCAACACAGGGCCGCGCTGACGCTGCGGTACCTGGACGGTCTCGGAGTCGCCGAGGTGGCACGGCAACTCGATCGCACCGTGCACGCGACCGAGGCGCTGCTGGTCAGGGCCCGCAACGCCTTCCGCCGGAACTACAAGGGCCATCAGGGCTACGAGGGAAAGGAGGGCGATCGTGTCTGATTCGACTGACCCGACGGACCCGTTCGACGCCCTCCGGTTGCCCGCTCAGCCCGTCGATCCCGACCCGATCTTCGCGGAGGAGTTGCGCGACGCGCTCAGGGCGGCGGTATTGAACGGAGGAGACATGACAACGACGGAGCCTGCAACAAGCCAGGCACGGGTGCATTCGCTGACGCCGTACCTCGCGGTGCCGGACGCGCGGGAGGCGCTCGACTTCTACGTCGAGGTGTTCGGCGCGACCCGCAGGGCGGAACCGATCGTCATGCCGGACGGCAGGATCGGGCACGCCGAAGTCGCGATCGGCGACTCCGTGCTCATGCTCGCGGAGGAGTTCCCAGAGATCGGCCACGTCACCGGCGGCGGAGGGGCTTCGCTGCGCGTCGAGGTGCCCGATGTGGAGGCAACCGTGCGCAGGGCCGTGGCGAGGGGCGCCGAGCAGATCGGCGAGGTTTCCGACACCGGGCACGGGCTCTCCGGTTCGATCCGCGATCCCTACGGGCAGCGCTGGCTGGTCAGCCTCGCTCCTCGCTCCTCGTCGGCTGGGGTCGCGAACCCTCGGCACGGCGAGGCGGGCTACTTCACCCTCACCGTCGCCGACGACGAGGCGGCGAAGGCGTTCTACGGCGCGGTACTCGGCTGGCAGTTCGGTGCGGGCGGGGTGCCGAGGGCGTGGCGAGTCGAGGGCAGTGGCCTTCCCGACTCCGGTCTGTGGGGCGGACAGTCCTACGGCGGCTGGAAACTGATGTACGCCGTGGACGACCTCGACGCAGCCGTGACGCGCGTCAGGAACAGCGAAGGACAGGTGAGAGAAGTCAAGCAGGAACCATACGGACGCACCGCCGACTGCGTCGACAACCAGGGAATCGAGTTCTGGCTGTGGCAGGCATGAGCGAGGCTGACGCACTGTACGAGCGCTGGCTCGGCGAACTGTGGAACGGCGATCTGTCCACTCTGGAGAGCATCGCCGCCGATGTCGTCGCACCTGGTTTCGTCGGAAACTGGCCGGGACGTCCCGGTCTCGTCCACGGCCCCGACGAACTCGCGGCGGTCATCCGCCAGGGCAGGGAGATGTTCGACGAGCTGACTTTCGAGGCGGTCGTCGGCCCCATCGGTGAGGGCGACCTCATCGCGGCACGGTGGAAGGGAAAGGGGAGTTACCAGGGTTCGCCGGTCGAGTTCCACGGGCACGACCTGCTTCGGCATGACTCGGAACGGTTCACCGAGTACTGGGTGATCGCCGAGGACCCTTCGTGAAAGCTCAGCGTCCCACGGCGTAACCCTGCATCCCCCTGGCGTTGGCGGCGGCACGCAGGATCCCGGTCGCGGGGTCGCGGGAAACAGCGGAAAGTCTTCCGAGTTCCCACGGCCCCGCGGCGACGACATCGTGACCGCGCTCGGCGAGTTCGGCGAGCACCGGTTCGCCGACGCGCGACTCGACCACGAGCCCGCGTTCGGTCCACGGCCGAGGGTGGAACGAACTGGGAAACGCCGTGCTGTGCCAGGCGGGAGCGTCGATCGCCTGCTGGAGGTTCATTCCGGCGAGCTTGTGGGCGAGCAGGAAGCACAGTTGCCACTGGTCCTGTTGATCACCGCCCGGGGTGCCGAAGGCGAGTATCGGCTCCCCTCCTCGCAACGTCATCGAAGGCGACAGCGTGATGCGGGGCCGTTTCCCCGGCGCGAGCGAGTTCGGCAAACCTTGTTCGAGCCAGAACATCTGTGCTCGCGAGTCGAGACAGAAGCCGAGTTCGGGGATGGTCGGCGAGGACTGCAACCAGCCACCGGACGGCGTCGCCGACACCATGTTGCCGTCGGCGTCGACAACATCGATGTGGACGGTGTCACCTCTCGGTGGTCCCCCTGGACTCACGATCGGTTCGCCGTGCGGCCCCATCGCCGGCTGTCCGCCGAGGGTTTCGGCGAGGATCCTGGGCAACACCGGTGCCGGGCCGCCTGGTCGCAGTTCGGCGCTCGCCGTGTCGCCGACGAGTTTCCGCCGCTGCGCCGCGTAGTCCGCCGACAGCAGGAGATCGAGGTCGACCTCGCCGGTGTCGCCGTACCAGGCCTCCCTGTCGGCGAAGGCCAGTTTCGCGCACTCCGCGACGAGATGGATCGTCGTCGCGGTCGGCACTCCATCCACATAGGACAATTCGTCGCGGAAACCTTCCAGCAACCGCAATTGCTGCGCCAGTACGGGCCCCTGCGTCCACGGCCCGCACTTCACGAGCGTGCAGTCGTCGAATTCGGTGATCACCGCGTCCTCGTAGCTCGCCTCCCAGGACGCGAGGTCGGCGGCGGTGAGCAGACCGGCGTGCGCCGCCCCGGAATGATCGCGGTAGGGCGTCTCGCAGAACGCGCCGATGGCCTCGGCGACAAAGCCGTGTGACCACGCCTTCCTCGCTGCGTCGATCTGCGCTTCCCTTCCTCGCGCCCGCTCGGCTTCGCCGAGCAGGCGCTGCCACGTGCGGGCGAGGGTCGGGTTGCGATGCAGCGATCCCGGCGCGGGCGTCTCACCCGCGGGCAACCACAGTTGCGCGGAACTCGGCCAGTGCACCGCGAACAGTTCGGCGACCGCATCGATCGTCTGCGTCAGGGCAGGAACGACGGGAACCCCGTTCCACGCATAGGAAATCGCGTAGGACAGCACATCGCGCAGGCTCTTGGTTCCATGGTCGCGCAAGAGCAGCAACCAGGCGTCCCACGCCCCCGGCACGGTCGCCGAGAGCAGGCCGCTGCCAGGAATCAGGTCGAGGCCGAGATCGGCGAAGTGCTCCGGCGTCGCCGCCGCGGGAGCAACGCCCTGCCCGCACAGCACCCTCGGAGTGCGGTCCGCGGCGGTCGCGAAGAGCGCGGGCACCTGACCCGCGGGGCCGTTGAGGTGCGGTTCCGCGACCTGGAGCACGAACCCGGCGGCGACGGCGGCGTCGAAGGCGTTGCCGCCGTCTTCGAGTACCGCCATCCCGGCGGACGAGGCAAGCCAATGCGTCGAGGCCACCATGCCGCGGGTACCGACGAGCTCGGGTCTGGTTGTGAACACTCGCCGACCCTAAACGTGAAAGCTTTGTTTGCTCAACTAACGGTAATGGCTCGAAACCCGCGCGTAGTCATGGAAGCCGACGGCGAGCTCCGGCGACAGCAACCGTGAGCACGGCCACAGTGCGGGGCGAGATCTACGCAAACGAGCGTTAACCTAGGCGTGGGTTTGCCACGTAAGAGAGGACAGCACATGCAGATCGCCGACACCGCAGCCATCGTCACCGGTGGTGCTTCCGGACTTGGCGGCGCGACCGCGAAGGCACTCGCCGCGAAGGGCGCCCGCGTGTTCGCCCTCGACCTCGCTCCAGCGATCCAGAAGGCGGACAACGTCGAGGGGATCAGCTACGTCGAGGCCGACGTGACGGATCCCGACCAGGTGCGGTCCGGTGTCGAGACCGCGGCGAGCTCCGGCGTCCCGCTGCGCACCGTGGTCAACTGCGCGGGCATCGGCCCATCGGCGAGGATCCTCTCCAAGCGGGGAGCACACGACCTCGACCTGTTCCGCAAGGTCGTCGAGATCAACCTGATCGGCACCTTCAACGTCGTCACCGTCGCGGCCGAGGCCATCGCGAAAACCGAGCCACTCGCCGACGACCAGCGCGGCGTCATGATCAACACGGCATCGGTCGCCGCCTACGACGGCCAGATCGGCCAGGTCGCCTACTCGGCCTCGAAAGGCGGCATCGTCGGCCTGACGCTGCCCGCGGCCCGTGACCTTGCCTCGCAGGGCATCCGCGTGATGACCATCGCGCCAGGAATCGTCGACACCCCGATGCTCGCCACCGTGAGCGAGGAGTTCAGAGCGGGTCTCGCCGCGGGCGTGCCCTTCCCGAAACGTCTCGCACGGCCCGACGAGTACGCCCAGCTCGCCATCGACATCGTCGAGCACGACTACCTCAACGGCGAGGTCATCCGCCTCGACGGTTCGCTGCGCATGGCACCCAGGTGACGGCACCGGCCCGCCCGGCATCCACTGTGGACAACCTGCCGGGCGGGCCGCCCGTTTTCAGAGATCACCCATGAACGGGACGCTCTTCATCGCGGGGCCGCTCATCCACTCGCGCAGCGCCTGCGTCGCCAGTACGTCGTCCTCGTTGTAGCGCAACAACCTCGCGCGCTGGCCCGCGTCGGGAGCGGCGCCGTCCATGCCGACGGCATCGCGATACCAGCGCATCGACGCCTCTCCACCCGCTTCGGGATCGCGCCACCGGAAACCCGCGACCGGAGCGACGACCTTCAGGCCCTTGCCGTGCGAGCACAGGAACTGCTCGGAGACACTGCGGAAGAGATCGACCCACTCATCGGAGTCGACAAAGGACTTCAGCTCACTCCGGCCTGGAATCCCTTCCATCCCCGCGAATCGCTCGACGGAACCGAAAAGCCAGCGGTTCTCCGCGAGCGCGTTGTAGCAGTAGGCACGGAAGGTGAGGCCTGCGGCGGCCGTCCGGCGCCTGACGTCGGAAAGCCACGCCCAGAACTCGGCGAACGAGCGAGCCTCGTCCTGGGTCGGCAGCGGCTCCCACGTCGCGAAAGCCCGGTAGCCGAGCGGCAGTCCGATATCAACACCGTCTGCGGCGCCGAGCAGGCAACCCCACAGGTAGGCACCGGAATCACCGAAGCTCTCCATGTCGATGTCGACCTCGACATCCGCTCTCGGCACCGTGACCTCGTCGACCCTGCGCACGACAGTCAGATCCGCGAGCCACGCCCTCGCGAGGGCGACGGCGTCGGTGAACGTCGTACCCGTCCACACGATCGGCGACTCGTCGGCCGCGTCGAGCGCGGCCAGCTTGTCCACCGTGGACACCCCGGCCTTGCGCAACTCGGAGGCATCCTCGCCGCGCACGACGAGGCTGACGTCCCTGACCCTGTTCAGATCCGCCTCGCACACCGGCCACCATGGGCATCGCCTGCACTCCAGGATCCGCGAGGGCTCGGCAAGCGCCTCCCCCCTGTTGGCGGCGGCGGTGGCGACGGCGAGCCGATCGGCGAATCGCTCCTCGTACTCGTCGATCGCCGTACGACCGCCGGGCCAGGTCGGTGCGCTCAGGTCGTGCCACACGACGACATCGGCATCGAGCCCGATCGCTCCGCCGACCGTTCGCCTCGGCTCGGCGAACCCCGCCGCCGCGAGCAGCTTGCGGACGTGCACGAGTTTCAGCTGGTCGCGCGGGTGTGAGCGCACCTTCCGCTCGGGATCCGCGCGCGCGTGTGCCGGGTCGAGATCGGTCAGCGCCGTCGTCGGTGCTCCCTCTCCGGGGTCGGTGATGCGGTGACGCACCACGATGACGGGGACATAACCGTCGTCAGTTTTGACCAGCAGATCGACTCCGCCGCGCCTGCCGCCCTCCTCGTCGGCGGGCAGCAGGCCACCCGAGATGAACGGCACGCCTTCGGCGAGCGCGCCCACCGTGAGCTCGACGCGCTCGGCCGCCGTCAGCCGCGGAACGACGGCCCACTCACCCTCCGTCCCCTGCCTCAACCGGTCGGCGATCGCCGCCCTGTGGTCCCTGGCGTCGGCAATCCGCTGCTCAGCGGCCGGATCCGGCGGCGCGAGCGGTACGTCTCGCATGGTCGGGTCGTGGTCGAGATGCACGCGCCTGCGGCAGCGTGTGACGACTCCCGCGTCCAGCAGCACCTCGTTACCCATGCGTTCACTTTATGAGAGACCACCGACACCGAGCCGACGTGCCCGGCCGACGGCAGGCAAGTAAGTTCAACACAACCGACACGCGGAGGTGAGCAGGGCGATGGCGCGCAAAGCGGACAAGGCCGCGCAGGCAGAGCACGAGGCTGGGCTGACGCCGAAGAAGGCACGCAACGCCATCCGTGTCGCCAAGGTGGTCGTCCCGGCCGCCGTACCGGTGCTCGCCCCGCTCGCGGTCAGAGCGGCGGGCGTCGCGCGGGAGGCCTACGACCGCTACCAAGCCCGCAAGCTCGGCGTCAACATCGAGCAGTTGAGCGAGTACACCGGCAAGGGAGGCACGCTGCTCGCCCGCATCGCGGGGGCCAGCAACGGCCTCGCCGAACTACGACGCTCGCCGAAGGTCACCGATGACGATCTTCGGTTCGCCGAGCGAGGCCAGGGCACTCTCGAACAACTTTCCGCTTCGGTGAGGGCGGCCGAGCGCATGCCGGGTACTCGCCGCAGGGCGGCGCACAAGGCGGTGGCAGCCGAACTCGAGCACATCGAAGGTCAGCTGCTGCACCGCCTCGGCATTTAGCTCCGCTACCTGGGCCGGTCGCCCGCGATGGCGACGCGCTCGGCGACCCTCAGGTGCGGTGCGTAGTCGTTCACCGCGTAGTGCTGGGTCGCCCTGTTGTCCCAGAACGCCACCGCGTTCTCGGTCCACGTGAACCGGACCTGGTATTCGGGGACGTGCGCCTGCGTGAACAGCAGGTGCAGCAACTCGTCGCTCTCGTCCCGATCCATGCCGACGATGTGGGTCGTGAAGGCCTGGTTGACGAAGAGGGTTCGCCTCCCGGTCTCCGGATGCCTTCGCACGACGGGATGCTCGACGGGCGGGAACCGGTCCTGCCACGAGGCGAGCAGCGCGCGATCGGCGAACCTGTCGAACCCGGGGATGTAGTCGTGTACCGCCCGGCGCCCCTCGATACGAGACTTCACGTCGTCGCTCAGGTTGTCGTAGGCGGCGGCCATGTCGGCCCACATCGTGTCTCCGCCGACCGGCGGAACGGTGACCAGCCGCAACACCGAACCGAGAGCGGGGTTCGGCCGGAAGGTCACGTCGGTGTGCCAGATGTTCTCGAAGGCGGGCATACCCGAATCCCTCGTGAATCTGGTGACTTCCTCGGTATCGCCGGTGGGGATGAACGGGTTGGTTTCGAGCTCGCCCCACTCCGAGGCGAAGGCTCGTTGCTGCGCCGGGGTGATGTCCTGGTCGCGGAAGAACAGCACCTTCCACTCCAGCAGTGCCCTGTTGAGTTCGGCGCGAAGCGCCGGGGTCAGCGGGTCACCGAGGTGGACACCACCGATCTCGGCTCCGATGATCCGGCCGAGCGGCCGGAGTTCGAACAGTTCGTACGGCGCGGATTCGATCCCCTCCGGCAGGCGATCGAGCACACGGGGGCCTTCGAGGATCCCGCCGGCCGGCACACGGGCTTCGCGCAGCGTGCGGTCAGCGGACAGATCGAGAGTCATGCGGGTATGTCCTCACTGTCGCGGGATACGGGGAGTCAGCAACACCCCGTCCTCGGCGGAGAGCCGAGGCGACCGCGACGCAGCAGCAGGGCAACGACACCACGGTGATCCCACACAGCAGACATACCCGCATGATCTCAGGCCGACGACGACTCTGGCTAGGAGATGAATCCCTTCTCGACCATCCAGTCCCTCGCCACCCGCGCCGGATCGCGGCCGTCGACGTCGACCTGCTTGTTCAGCTCGATGATCTCGTCGTTGTTGAGCGCCTTGGTGACCGGAGCCATCACATCGGCCAGTTGCGGATGCTGTTCGAGGAAGTCCGCCCGCATGGTCACCGAGGCGTTGTACTGCGGGAAGAACTTCTTGTCGTCCTCAAGCACCCGCAGGTTGAGCCCCGCGATCCTGCCGTCGGTCGTGAACACCTCACCGAAGTTGCAGGTGCCGCTCGCGGTCGCCGCGTAGATCGCGCCCGTACCGAACGTCTTCGTCGTCGTCACGGGGAACCCGTAGGTCTGCTGCACGCCGGGCATGCCGTCCGGCCTGCTCGCGAACTCGGTCTCCACACAGAACACCGCCTCGTTGGGGTTCTGCTTGAGGAACTCCGTCATGTCCGAGGTCGTCTTCAGGTCGTGCTTCTGCGCGAACGCCTCCGTTGTGGCGAACGCGTAGGTGTTGTTGACCTCCGAGTACGGCAACCACACCACACCGTTGAGTTCGAGATCCTCCTTGCGAACAGCCTCGTACTGGGCCATTTCCTCCGGAATCGGTTTGTCGTGTCCCAGGTAGGACAGCCAGCCCGTTCCCGTGTACTCCCACTGCAGATCGATCTGACCGTCGATCAACGCGTACCGCGCGCTGTTCGAACCGTTGATGTTCGTCAGGTCGATGGCGTTCGCGCCTGCCGCCTCGATGGCGAGTTCGGCGATGTAGCCGAGAACGATCTGCTCGGTAAAGTCCTTGGAACCGACCGTCACGTCGACTCCCTCCAGCTCGGGAATCGGCTGGATGGAACCGGGCTCGACATCGAAAGGCACCGCCGCGTTGACGTCGAGCCCACAGGCCGACAACGAAGCCATCAGCGCCGCCGCACCGGCGAGCGCCCCTATCTTCCTGCGCCTCATGACAGTCCCTTCGGTCCCAGGTACTCCTCAAGCAGGGCACCGAGCCAGTCGATCAGCAGGGCAAGGCCCACAGCCAGCACGGCACCGACAACGAGGACAGGAACACGGTTGAGCTTGTAACCGGTGTCGACCAGCTCACCGAGTCCACCACCGTTGACGAAGAACGCGAGGGTGGCGGTACCCACGGCGAGCACGAGGGACGTGCGAAGACCGGCCAGGATCAGCGGGATGGCAAGCGGCACCTCGATGCGGAACAACACGGCGGAGCCGGACATGCCGATGCCCCTGCCCGCGTCGACGAGCGCTGGATCGACCTGCTGGATACCGGTGATGGTGTTGCGCAGCACCGGAAGCAGCGAGTAGAAGGCGATTGGCAGCGCGGCGCACCACAGTCCCTCCCACTCCGTCCACAGGAAGAACAACACGATCACACCGAGCGCCGGCGCGGCCTGGCCGATGTTGGCGATCGCGATGAACAGCGGCGCGACCGGCTTCGCCCACGTACGCGTCAGCATCATCCCGAGCGGAACCGCGACCAGCATCACGATGGTCGCGACGACCAAGGTGATCAGCACGTGCTCCCACGTCTTCTGCAGCAGCACGCTCGCCTGGATGGACTGGGCCTCGATCTCGTCGTTGTCGCGGGTGAAGGCCCACACCAGCACCGCGCCGACGATGACGACAACAGCGATCGGCTGAGCGAACAGCCTCACCCTGTCGGCGCGGCGGGAGCCCGACTCCGTTGAGAAGCCCTTGATCGCCGTCGTACTGCTCACGAGACCGCGCTCCCCGGTTCGCGCTCCGAGCCGTTGCCCGACTCGTGCCCTTCGCGCAGCTGCTGGATGACGTCGGTGACCGTCTTGATGTCGATCGTGCCGACGTACTCGCCGCGCGACCCCGTCACGACGGCGTTGCCGCCTTCGGCGAGGATCGCCTCCAGCGCGTCCTGCAGGGTCGACTGGGTGCTGACCGAGTCGCCGACCGCCCTTCCCGCGGTGCTCAGTGAGCTCGCGGTGGAGAGGTCACGCACGTGCACCCAGCGCAACGGCCGATTGCGGTTGTCGAGCACCAGCGCGTAGGTCCTGCCCTCTTCCGACATCCGCTTGCGCAGGGTCGATGGCGACTCGTTCGAACTGACGGCGGTGAGCGCGGTGTCGTTGTAGTCGACGTCGCGAACCCTCAGCAGCGTGAGCTGCTTGAGCGAGGCACCCGCGCCGACGAACCCCGCGACCGTGTCGTTGGCCGGGTTGGCGAGGATCGCCTCAGGCGTGTCGTACTGCAGGATGGTCGACTGGTCGCCGAGAACGGCGATGAGGTCACCGAGCTTGACCGCCTCGTCGAAGTCGTGCGTGACGAAGACGATCGTCTTGCGCAGCTCCGTCTGCAGCCGCAGCAACTCGTCCTGAAGGTTGCCTCGCGTGATCGGGTCGACCGCGCCGAACGGCTCGTCCATCAGCAACACCGGCGGGTCGGCCGCGAGTGCCCTCGCGACACCGACGCGCTGCTGTTGTCCCCCGGAAAGCTGGCGAGGGTAGCGCTTGCCGTACTCGTCGGGATCGAGTCCCACCAGATCCATCATCTCGTGAACCCGGTCGTTGATCTTCTTCTTGTCCCAGCCGAGCAGGCCGGGTACGACCGCGATGTTCTGCGCGACCGTGAAGTGCGGGAACAGCCCCGCCTGCTGGATGGCGTAGCCGACCTTGCGGCGCAGCGTGTCCGGGTTGAGGCTCAGCGCGTCCTCACCGCCGATGGTGATCGTGCCCGACGTCGGCTCGATCAACCGGTTGATCATCCGCATGGTCGTGGTCTTCCCACTGCCGGACGGCCCGACGAGGATCACGATCTTGCCGGCGGGGATCGTCATGGTGACGTCCCTGACGGCGGGCTCTTTCGTGCCCGGATAGCGCTTGCTGACGTGGTCCAACTGGATCTCGACGCCACTGACGTTTTCAGGCACGGATACCCCTTGAGACTGTGAAACGAGCGATGAGGAAGTAGATGCCCTCCAAGATCAGGGCGAGGATCACGACACCGAGTGTTCCGGTGAGAGCCTGGTTGGTCGCGTTCGCGCTACCGGCTCTCGTCAATCCCGAGAACACCTCACTGCCGAGCCCTGGGCCCTTCGCGTAGGCGGCGATGACCGCGATGCCCATGAGCATCTGGGTCGCGACCCGCATCCCGGCGAGGATCGCTGGCCACGCCAGCCTGAGTTCGACCCTGGTGAGCACGCCGACGCGGCCCATGCCGATGCCCTTGGCGGCGTCGGTGATCGCCGGATCGACTCCGGCGAGCCCGACGATCGTGTTGCGCGTGATCGGCAGCAACGCGTACAGCACAAGTGCGATCACCGTGGGTGTCGGCCCGAGGCCGAAAACAGGGATGAGCAGGCCGAGCAGTGCGAACGAGGGGATCGTCAGAATCGAACTGGCGAGTGCGGTTGCCACGGCCGACCCGATGGGGCTGCGGTACACCGCGATCCCGATCAGCACGCCGATGATCGCCGCGATGATCGTCGACTGCACGACCTCACTGACGTGAAGCCATGACTGGAGGGCGAGCCGATCCCAGCGATCGGCTATGTAGTCGAACAGATTCACGGTCGACGGCCCCGGAACGGCCGCCTGCGTGCTTTCTGTTTGTCACTTCGCTCAGCGTGGATCTCCTGTAGCGATCGCATCATTTCGTCCTCTCTGATGACGAGCGGGTCGCGGCGTAGATCGCGCCACACTGAAATACACAGCGCGATCATCACAATCACGAATGGCACCGCGACAAGGATCGTCAGATTCTGCAACCCCGCCAGCGCATTGTCTCCCCCTACGAGCAACATCACGGCGGCAATGGCACCCATCACAACGCCCCAGAAGATCACGACGTTGCGTTTCGGCTCGACCGATCCGCGCTGCGACAACGTCCCCATCACCACTGATGCCGCATCCGCACCCGATACGAAGAAGATCGATACCAGAATCATCACAATTACGGCAATGGGTACGAACCAGGGCAAAGTCTCCAGCAACCGGAAGGTTGCCTCTTCCTCACTTCCGGATCCGGCGATGTCGACGCCCGCTCGCTGCCTGTCGATCGCGGCGCCACCGAAGATCGCGAACCAGACGAGACTGACCACGCTGGGTACCGCGATGACTCCGCCGATGAACTCACGGATGGAGCGGCCACGCGAGATCCGCGCGACGAACATGCCGACGAACGGGGTCCAGGAGATCCACCACGCCCAGTAGAAGACAGTCCACTTGCCGAGCCAGGTCTGCATCTCGTCGCCGCCCGTGACTCCGGAGCGACCCGACATCTGGGCGAACTCGCGGAAGTAGTCGCCGATCGCGTTGGGAACGAGGTTCAGGATCAGCACGGTGGGGCCGACGACCAGCACGAACACTGCGAGCACCGCGGCGAGCACCATGTTGATGTTCGAAAGCCACTGGATGCCCTTCGCGACACCGGAAACCGCCGAGGCAATGAAGGCCACGGTCAGTACGGCGATGATCGCGACGAGTAATCCGGTGCCGAGATTCTCGATCCAGCCGACCGATGCCAGCCCGCCACCGACCTGCAGAGCGCCGAGACCGAGCGAGGCGGCCGAGCCGAACAGCGTCGCGAAGATGGCCATGACGTCGATCGCCTTGCCGAGCGGACCCTCGCTGCGCCGCTTGCCGATCAGCGGCGCGAACACCGCACTGATGAGTTGCCTGCGCCCCTTGCGGAAGGTGCTGTACGCGATGGCGAGCCCGACGACCGCGTAGATCGCCCACGGGTGAACGGTCCAGTGGAACAGGGTCGTCGCCATCGCCGTGTGCACGGCCTCGTCCGAATATGGCTGGGGTCCGCCGGGCGGCGGCTCGGCAAGATGAGCGACCGGTTCGTAAACGCCGAAAAACATGAGCCCGATACCCATACCGGCGCTGAACATCATGGCAATCCACGACACAGTTCGGAATTCGGGCTTTTCTTCGTCGTGCCCGAGCCGAATTCGCCCGTAACGACTAATAGCGACACAAACGGCGAAAACGACAAAGGCGCTCGCGGTGAGCACGAATGCCCAGCCGCCGTAAGGGATGACCGCCTTGTTCAGCAACGTGTCGGCGATATTGGCGAGACTGCTCGGGGAGATCACGCCCCAGGCGACGATGGCGAGAGCGACGGCCGCCGCGACACCGAAAACCGTGTGATCGGTCTTCGCGGGCTGGTCAGCGGCACTGGCGAGGGGCACGTGCTCCCCGGGCGCACTGACGGCGTCGGCGTCGGTCTCGGCCCTCGTGGAACCGGAACCCTCGTCCTGCGCATCCCGCGACGTCGGATCCTCAGATTCAGCCATACCTTCGCGCCCTGGTGGACGCGACCTCCCTTCCAGAGCGTTTTAATCCGTTCGGGCTAGCACCATAGGCCCTTGGCTTCGCGCCACGAAGAGATATGGCGCGGACTCGGGCCGCGATGACGTGAAACCACCGTTGCGCATCCCCAGGAAATGAGCAACCAACAACCCCCGGAATGTTGCGATCTTTCGACAACGGAAATGTGACGGCCGACCAGGTACTGGACTCCGCTCCGTCGTCGGCGCATACCCTGAGCGAGTGAGCGGAAGGGCAGGTGGATCACGGAGCGCGCGGAGCGGCATCGGCTTCGCTCGTGGCTGCCTGCTCGCCGGAAGTTCGGCGGGGCTCGCCATCACGGCACACTCCGCGGCCGACGGGACGGTGCCGCACCTCCCCACCGCCATCCTGCTCACGGCACTGATCGGCTGGGTCTCCACGGCGACGGCCGATCGCACCAAAGGCCTTCCCGGCATCCTGCTCGTGCTCGGCACGGGCCAGTTGCTGATGCACCTCTCACTCGGCGGGGCTTCGGGCCACTTCGTCGGCGGCTTCGGCATGACCGCGGGCCACGCACTGGCGACCGTCGCCACCGCGCTCCTGCTGTCCCACGCCGAGTCGCTGCTGCTCATCGCCGTCGCCGCGCTGCGGAAACTGTCGCCGGTCGTCTGGCTGCCGGTACCGGTCGGCACGCCGGTGACGTTGCCGGGGCTCGGGCGCACCGGCGTCCGGGGACAGTTCATAGCGGTGATGCTCCGCCGTGTGTGCCGCAGGCGCGGTCCGCCGTTGCCCTCCTGATCCGCATTTCACCTTTCCGAAGGACCAGTTCAACCAGTTTTCGATCAGGAGACGACATCCATGTCGACAAAGAGTTTCTTTCGTCGTGCGCTCGTCATGAGTGCGACGGTGGGAGTGGCGGGCATCGCCGGAGCGGGCATCGCGTCCGCACACGTCACCGCCGACGTGTACGGCAAGCCCGCCGAAAAGGGCGGTTACGGCGCCATCGTGCTCAGGGTTCCCAACGAGGAGCAGAACGCGGGCACGACAAAGATCGAGGTCACCCTTCCCGAGAACGCCGCCATCAGTTCGGCCCGCACCAAGCCGGTTCCCGGCTGGACGGCGGACATCGACAAGAACGGCGACGTGGTCACCAAGATCACGTGGACGGCGGAGGACGGCAACGAGATCCCGGCCGGAACGACCGCCTACCAGGAGTTCGCCTTCACGGCAGGGCCACTGCCGGAAGACCAGGACAGTCTGGTGCTCGCCACCAAGCAGACCTATTCGGACGGCACGGTCGCCGACTGGGCGCAGCCGTCGGAAGGCGACAAGGAGCCGGACTACCCGGCCCCCGTCGTCGAGCTCGCCGCGAGCTCGGGTGACGGGCACGGCGCCTCCGGGTCCGACTCCGACTCCGCCGAATCAGCCGAATCGACCGAGCACGCGGCATCGGCAACGGACGACACCGCGAGGTGGCTCGGCGGCGCCGGTCTCATCGTCGGCGCGCTCGGCCTCGGGTTCGGCGCGGGCGCGACGCTGCGGGCACGGAAGAAGACCTCGGCATGAGGCGGGTCATCGTGATGGCGGGCGTCGCGCTGCTCGCGCTGCTCGGCGCGGCCGCCCCCGCCTCGGCGCACAACACGCTCGTCTCCTCCGATCCGGCCGAGGGCGCTCAGCTCGAAGAGGGCCCTTCGAGGGTGACGCTCACGTTCGACCAGACGGTGCAGGACGCGGGAGTCAACCAGATCGCGGTCACCGGACCCGACGGCGGCCAGTGGATCGGCGGTGACGTCGAGGTCGACAGCAATGTGGTGAGCGCGCCGCTGCGTCCGCTCGGACCGGCGGGCGAGTACATCATCGGCTTCCGGATCCTCTCCGCCGACGGCCATCCCGTCGAGCAGGAAATCCGCTTCACGCTCACCAAGGCGGGAACCGGCACGCCGGGGACCGCCCCCGCGGCGGAGACATCGCCGGAAGACACGGCGGCACCGGCCTCCGATTCGTCCGGGGGCATCCCGGTATGGGTCTGGATCATCGCGGCGGTCGTACTGCTCGGCGTCGGCGTGACCGTGGCACTGCGGATGGGTTCCTCAGGGGAGGACAAGACGTCATGACCCAGGCCGAGGCCACCTCGCGAATCCGGTACGGCCCGCTGATCAGCCTGATCACGGCCGGGATCGCCGGTGCACTGATCGGTGTCGCGCTCAGCGCGACCACCCCGGTGTCCGGCGTCGCGAACGCGGGCGAGGTGGTCTCGGCCGCCATTCCGATCGTCAAGGTGCTGCTCGACATCTCCGCGGTCACCACCATCGGTCTCGGCCTGCTGTCCGTCCTGGTCGGCTACGACCGGCCGAAACTGACCGAGCCGGTACTCGCCGTCGCGAGACCGGCGGCGGTGGCGAGCGCACTCGTGTGGGCCGTCACCGCGCTCGTCGCGCTCGTACTCCAGACCGCCGAGTACCGGCCCGCTTCCGGCACCGTCGGTTTCGCCGACATCGGCGCCTACATCAGCGAGGTCGGCGCGGGCAAGGCACTGCTGATCGTCGCGGGGCTCGCGCTGGCACTCGCGGTCCTCGGCGCGCTCGCCGTCAAGCACGGCGAGCGCGTCCCCGCCGAGGTCAGAGTCGGACTCGGCCTCTTCGCGCTACTGCCGCTGCCCGTGACAGGGCACGCCGCGAACTGGTCGTTCCACGACTACACGATGATCTCGATGGAGCTGCACGTCATGAGCGCGGTCGCCTGGACGGGCGGGCTCGGCGCGATGGCCGTTCTGCTCATCGGCAACCGCACGCTGCTGGCCCACGCGCTGCCCCGGTTTTCCAAGCTCGCGACCCTGTGCCTGCTGATCTCGGCGGGCACCGGCCTCTTCAACGGGCTGGTCGAGCTCAACCTCAACCCGACCATGGACCTGTGGACGGCGCTCTTCACGACGCCTTACGGACAACTCGTGCTGCTGAAGCTGACGTGCACGGCAGGCATCGCCGCCATCGGCGCCTACACGAGATGGAAACTCATCCCGAAGATCATCAGGCACCAGCGCACGGCATTGGCGACGTGGTCGGCGCTCGAACTGACCATCATGGGACTCGCCTTCGGCTTCGCCGTCGTCCTCACCAGAGCGCCCGTGGCCTAACTCGTTACTCCGGACAGCCCAATTCGCGCTGTTGAACGTAGCGAGCCGGGCACGATGCGCCATGATCGCGTGCGGCAAGTGCATCGTGAGGAGAACGCGTGACGAGCAACCTGCCCATGCCGGTGCAGCGCGGAAGCGACGGCGCCGCGCAACCCTCCACGATGACGGCCCCGGTGCCGCAGCAGCTCAAGCGACCGCCCGCGAGATTCACCAACAGGGCAGGCGAACTCGAACGACTCGACACCGTGCTCGCCGGAAGCACCGGCGACCAGCCGACCGTGCTCGTCCTCAGCGGTCTCGGCGGCATCGGCAAAACAGCGTTGGCTCTTCGCTGGCTGCACGGCCTCCGCGGCAGCTTCCCCGGAGGACAACTACAGGCAAACCTCGGCGCTTTCGACCCGACCGGCCCGGCGGCCGTCGGTGAGGTGCTCGGCCAATTCCTGCGCGCACTCGGCGTCCCCAGGAGCCGGGTGCCCATCGACCCCGAAGAACAAGGAGGGCTCTACCGGACGTTCACCGCCGAAACGCCGCTACTGGTCCTGCTCGACAACGCCGAATCCGAATCGCAGGTACGCCCACTGATCCCGTCGGCACCCGGGAGTCTGGTCGTGGTCACCAGCAGGAGGCCGCTCGGCGGGCTCGCCGTCGACGAGGGCGCCCACCTGCTTGGACTGGAACCACTCACCGCCGAGCACGGCGTGGCCCTGCTGCGGACAGCGCTCGGCGATCGCGTGGATACTGAACGTGCACATGCCACGACAATCGTTCGGCTCACCGCCGGCTTGCCGATCGCCTTGTGTTCCGTGGCTGCGCGACTCGCGGCCAAGCCGCGCGCTTCGCTGGAGCGCATGGCAACGGACCTCGGCATCGGCAAGAAGCGGCTGGCGGTGTTGTCGGCGCGGAATGAGGAGGACTCCGTGCAGGCCACGTTCGACCTCGCCTACCAGGCGCTGCCCCCGGAAGCCGCGAGGCTCTACCGGCTGCTCGGGTTGCACCCTGGTGCTGAGATCAGCGCGGGCGCCGCCGCGGCGGCCATCAACGAAACGGTCGGCAGGACGCTGCCGTTGCTGGAAGAACTCGTCGAGGTCAGCATGCTGACCGCTCCCGAGGACGACAGGTACGTCTTCCACGACCTGCACCGGCTGCATGCCGTCGAGAAAGCGGAGCAGAACGACAGCGGCGACGAGAGGGAAGCCGCCCAGCTCAGGATCCTGGAGTGGTATCTGAGGGCCGCCAGGTCGACCGCCCACCTCGTGCCCCTCGACGAGGACCCCATCCCCTACGAGTTCACCCAGCGCAAGCCCGACAGGGCTTCGCTGCCCGAGCCGGAAGACGCGCTCGGCTGGCTCGAAAGCGAACGCACCAACCTCTACTCGGCCATGCAGGCCGCCGCGCAGCTCGGGCTGCCCGAACTGGCCTGGCACCTCGGCGACGCCATGTGGCCGCTGTTCCTGCTGCACAAGCACTACCGGGACTTCCTGACGGTGAGCCAACTCGGCGCCAAGTGCGCAAGGGAGTGGGGCCACGCCTACGCCGAGACGTTGATGCTCAACCGGTGCGGCGCCGCGTGCCGAGGTGCGGGCCGCTTCGACGAGGCCGTCGAGTACTACGGCGCGGCGCTGCGGAGCCTGCCTGCCGATGGCGCTCAACTCGCGGCCATCAGATCGGTGGAAGGACTCGGTCTCGTCGCGCTAGCCCAGGGCAGGCTCGACGACGCGCTGCGCGAGTTCGGCGAAGACCTGCGGAGGTCGCGGGAGCTCGAACGGCAACACGACGTCGCACTCGCGATGGTCAACCTCGGGGTGACACTCACGAGGCAGGAACGCGTCGGCGAAGCGATCGAGCACCTCGAAGAGGCGAGGCGGATACTCGCCGACGAGGGCGACGGCTACAACGTCGCGCGCGCGAGAATCGACCTCGCGAGGGCACTCGCCATCTCGGGAAAAGTCACCGAAGCTCGCGAACACGCGACCGAAGCAAGAACGATCTTGCACGAACGTGGGTCCGCATTCGAAGAGGCGCGAGCAATGCAGGTGCTGGCCGAAGTCGCCGACCTCGCGGGCGACGCGGCGGAAGCACAGCGGCGCTATACGGAGGTTTTGCCCATTTTCACGGAACTGGGCCGCCCTGAGGCCAAGGAGGTCAAGGAACGGCTCCGCGCATCTGAAACGCCCAGCTAGTAACACTAAGTGGTTGCAAGTTGCACAACCGGGCGAGGAATCGGTAGTCCGAGGTGATTAGCCCGACCGAATTTGTCACCGTTAGCCATAACAATCGCCACAAACGATGAACGGTATGTTCCTGTCGCTGAATGAATGGCCGAAAGAAAAGGGAATCGAGACCGTTCAGCGGTACCGGACCCAACGCGTGTGATTCCGTCCTGCCCGCAGATCGTCGAGCCGCCGATGCAGTTCGTGGCGGACGGAAGGGTGGCTGCGCATGATCGGCAGAACGCTCGTCGTCAGCTTCAGCTCCCTCGCCCTGCGAAGCGATTCGAAGCCGTCCCACGTGGTCACGTCGAACCCGTAGCCGCTGGCGAGCTCGCGGTACCAGGCCGAAGGGTCGCCGAAGCGCTCCCTTCCGACCGCGAGCGGCGTGAGGTCCCACTCCACGGGCCCCGCACACGCGGAGTCGAAGTCGCACAACACCGGACCGTCAGGGCCGACGATCACGTTGCCCGGATGGGCATCGCCGTGCACGAGACCGGGTGGCAGCGGGAACTTCAGCTCGGCCAGTTCCCGCTCCACCTCGGCACACTGCCGCAACAGGAACCGCCGGTCGTGCTCGGCCAGCTCCTCCGCGTCCTCGACCCTCGCCCTCACGTCGACGAGCGGTGCCCACGCCCCGACGCCATCCGGCGGATCGAGTGCGTGCACCTGGCTCAGCAACGCCGCCAGCTCGGCCGACGTCGCCCGCCGCCCCGTGTCGGCGACCCGCTCCCACACCGTCACGACATGCTCGCCGACGAACAACGGCTGCCTGATCTCGCCGAACAGTCGGATGGCCGGTACTCCGCACGACGCGAAGTACCTGGCCACGGTGACCACTTTGCGCGCCCTGTGCCGCAACGCCCGCGAGCCGACGATCCGGATCACCACCGGATCGCGGGCCAGCGCGTACACCGCGTTGTTGGTGAACCTCAGCAGGGTCGCCGCAGAGGCGTCCAGACCGAGCCTCGCGCACGTGACTCGCAGGACGTGGTCCAGCTTTTCCCTCGTGAAGCGGCCTTCCACCAGAGGTTCGCACCCGACTCGAACGCTCCGGCTACGCGAAGAACGAGTTCATCCGCTCGACGAGTTCCCGCGCGTCGGAGTTGTTGCTGCGCCGCGCGGCTTCCTCCTTCAGCGGGCGCATTCGCTCCTGGACCCGCGCGGACTTGAGGCCCTCCGCGCAATCCAGTGCCTTACCGCCGGTCTTGGCGCCGTGGTCGATGTCGCCGTCGATCATGTGATTGGTGGCCAGCATGCTCAGGCTGAACGTCTTGCTGCGGGCCATGTCGTCGCCGTAGGAGTCGATAGCCCTTGACAGCGCGGGAATGGCGAACTTGGTGTGCGTCGAGTCCGCGTGCTGCGCGAGCGCGGTGTGGACCGTCCCGATCATCGCGTAGACGTCGGTCTCGTTGAAGAACCGCACCCAGGACTCGGCATTGGCGAGATCCGCTCTCGCGAACTCGTCCCTTGTCCTGCCGAGGAGCTTGATGGCCTGGTCGCCGTTGCCCATCATCGCGTAAGCCCACGCCTCGTTGGCGCACAGCACGGCGACGGCCAGTTCCGAACCGGACTCCTGTGCCGCGATCTGTCCAAGCTGGAACAGCTTCAGCGCATCGTTGGGCGCGTCCTGGTGCAGGTAGACCCTGCCCATCCGATAGAGGATGTTGGCGACGAGCGGATGGTTGTCACCCTGTTTGGCCAGGTCGAGCGCGTTCGCGAAGTGTCCGCGAGCGGAGTCGATGAGTCCGATGTCGAACGACGTCCAACCGGCGAGACTGTGCAGATCGGCCAGCGCGACGAACAGTCTGGACTTGACGAGATCGGTCCCGCTGGCCTGGAGCATCTGCTGTCCCCAGGAAAGTTGTGCGACGACGGCGTCCCTGCAGAAACCACCGCCGTACTGGTAATCGAGAGCGCGTAGCGCTCGTGTTGCCGCTTCCACCTGACGGACGTCGGTCATCCCGATCCGTCCAGGTGCGGGTGTCCTTGCGGGACTCGCCGCCCAGGCGTCCGAGGTCGGCCCGAAGACCGCGGCCCCCATCGTCACCTGCGCGGCGTGCGCGAGGAACTTCCGCCTTTTCACGGACTCGTCCTCCTCAGCCTGCTGCTCTTCGGCGCCGCCCATGACCTGCACCTCGGTGTCCGGGTCATAGGCGAGGCCCATGTATCCACGCGGAATCTTCAAGCCGACCGCGATCCTCGAAAGGACCTCGTAGGCCATGACTTGTCTGCCCTTGAGGATTTCCGAGACCTCGGACTGTGATTGGCCGGTCATCGCGGCGATCTGACGCTGAGAGACGCCGTGCTTGCGCAACTGGCGGTAGACCTCACTGATGTTGCGCGCCTTGAGGGCCTCACGCATCTCCGGTGTTTCCCAAACCTCCGGATTGATGCGCCCCTGTTTGGCGTCGTTGGCGTCCATCTGCGCCCCTCCACAGTCCTGTCGGGCGTCGGTAAGCAGCGTAGGCACACCCATTCAACCGTGCGAAACGCCGTTTGTGGGTGCTGATCGGTTGGGGCGAACTCTATTGACCGCTTAACGTGGAACTCGGGCCGGTCGCCGCTATGACGCTCGCCGAGGCTTCTTTCGCCGTTCTTTTCGTCGCAATGTAGTTCTCAGATCTTCGTGGTCAGCCGAACACAGACCGCAATCACGGAGAGTCACGAAAACACAAGAAGCACCAAGCGTTGAATCCAGAAGGCGCGCAGCCGCCCCGGAGAGAGCGGAGAAGGACGTGGAGTTCGTGCACTCGATCACAGCAGGACGTGCTGCGACCGGCACGACGACCGCCGTGCGCCGGTCCCCGGTCGGCGAAAGGCCGCGCCCGGCGCTGTCGGCGTCGTCGGCAACGGGGCCCTCAACCGGTGCCCGGAGGCACGAGGGCGGCCAGGTCGTGTGGCGGGTGCAGTGCGGCGACCTCATCAGCAGGGAGCGCTGCGTCACGGTGTTCGTCGACGACGGCGAAGTGGTCCTCGTCGGGCCTCCCGGCGAGACGGCCCGGCTCACGGCTGGTCAACTCGGCCAGCTCAGTGCCGCGCTCAACGAAGCCGCCAAGATGGCGGAAAGGTGACGGTGAGTTCGAAGTGGATCAGATCCTCGGGCAGGTTCTCCGCAACGCCGTGTGGGAACGCCTCGACATGCTTTCCGATCTAGCGAACCGCGCGGACGCACCGTCTCTGGTATCGGTGGCACGCTCCGAACTGCCACGACTCACCGAAGGTTGGCGGGCCATGCTGCAGGCACACGAGCCTGACGAGCGCGGCGACTGCCCCACATGCTCCACCCGTTGGCACAAGTGCAAGGCACCCTGCTCGGTATGGCAGGTCGCGCACGAGCACCTTGTCGCGGGTGGGTTGGCGCCCCAGCAAGAAGCTCGACGCAAGGGGCGTCGCCGGCCCGCGCAGGCCGGTACTGCTGCACAGCAATCTCACGCGGTCCCCACCCCGGCCGAGAACCGGCCGGTCGCGCAGCAGCAGTCCGGCAGGCACGCGCTGGTCTCCCCGCCGGGTCCCCGGCACGTCATCGCGGGATCCCCCGCCCGATGATGACCCACTGGACGGCGAGGTCACTCGCCACTGACCGGCGGCCGTCTCGTCCGTACCCCCGAGCGAGATGAGCCGGCCGTCGGTCCCAGACCGCGATTAATCGAAGAAATGTGACTCAACCCCTAGCGGACGGGCTATTCCGCGGTTACGTTGATGATCAGATCGCTGCCACACAATTGCATAACGCAAACTGTGGAAACCCCGCCCTCATTTCGCCACAGTGTGGCCCCCGATACTCCGCGGGCCGGTGCCGTAGCACTCCCCCTCCCCCGACCGGCACCGGTCCGCGGTTCCCAAATGCGGCGCTTTGTTGATCACTGGTTGCTATGTGTTCACTCGACCGAGAAGCGGGTCCCCGGCACGATAAAGTCGCTGACCTGCACAGCGAGGAGCACTACGTGTCCGACAACCAGGCAGTGAAGACGCCGGAAGCGACCCCACTGCGCCGGCAACCGGTTCAGCAGCGCAGCGCGAAGCGTGTCGAACGAATGCTCGACGCGAGCGCCGAACTACTCGAAGAAATAGGCTACGAAGCGCTGACCACGACCCTGATCGCAAAGCGGGCCGGGGTTGCGGTGGGTTCGCTCTACCAGTTTTTCCCCGACAAGCGAGCCGTTATCCAGGCTCTGACCCAGCGCAATCTGGAGTGCTTCGTCGCGGCCGTCAGTGAGCGGCTCAGCACTCTTGATCACCAGCATTGGTGGGGTGTCGTCGACTCCCTGCTGGATATCTACCTCGACATGCACCGCAGGATTCCCGGCTTCTCGAAGGTCCACTTCGGCGACGTTGTGGACATCCGGTTGCTCGACGACCATCGCACCAACAACAGGGTCATTACCGATTCGCTGGCGAATCTGGTGACGACACATGTCAACCTGCCGGTGGAGCAGGTGACCCTGCCGATCTCCATCGCCGTCGAGGCGGCCGACGGATTGCTGAACCTGGCGTTCCGCATTGATCCACAGGGCGATCCCGAGGTCGTCTCGGAAACAAAAGCCCTGATCAAGGGTTATTTGGCAAGTAAGTTCGGCGAGTAGTCCACAGGAGCTGTCCACAGTCACCTGTGACTGTGGACAGCTTCGGGACACAGGTAACCATGGGCTGCTCAGCCAAAGGACTTCCCCTCGCCGCGATACGTCGGCACGGTCTGTTCGACGCGGTCACCGTCCACCAGGTGATATTGGGTGAATCGCTCGGCGAGTTCACCTGCTTTGGCGTGCCGGAACCACACCCGGTCGCCGATGTTCAACCGGCGAGCCGCGGCGCCGGACACGGGTGTCTGCACTTCGCCCGCACCCTCGGCGCCACGCAACCGCAGACCGGCGGGCAGATAGGGCGTCGGCAGCCGCGAAGGACCGGCCTGCCCCGACGCGACATACCCGCCGGAGAACAGGGTCGCCGTCGTTCGGCCCGGCCTGCGAACAACCGGCAAGGCGAACAACGCGGCCGGTTGTGGAGTAAACCGCGAGTACTGGGAAAACAGCGTCGAGCCGATCAGGCCGGAACCAGCCGCGATGTCCGTGATCACCGGTTCGGCACTGGTGGTTTCCAGGCTGCCCGTACCCCCGCCGTTGACGAACTCCAGGTCGGCGACCTCACGGACGGCCGCTATCGCCGCCGCCCTCCTTCCGGCGAGTTCGGCGGCCGACCTGCGTTGCATCCAGCGAATGACCTCACCCTTGACGCCGCGCCCGCCGTCGGGAATGCCCGCGATCTGTCCCTCGTAGGCCATGACACCCACCAGCCGGAAGCCGGGACGAGCGACGACCGCCCGCGCCAATCCGGCGATCTGCTTCGGGGTGAACACCGGCGAACGACGCGAGCCGATGTGCGCACCGGGCAGCGGACGCCACGAAACGTCGAGTTCGAGGCAGACCTTGATCGGTGGGTGGTCGGTTCCGAGCGCCGCGTCGACAAAATCAAGGTGTGCCACCGAATCCACCATGATCGTCACGGCCGATCGCGCGGCCGGATCGGCCGCGAGTTCGCGCAGGGCCGCCCTGTCGACCGAGGGGTAGGCGACGACGATGTCGGTGCTCGTGCCCTTGTCGAACAGCCACAGTGCCTCGGCGAGCGAGTAGCTGAGGAGACCTTCGAAACCGGGGCGGTCGAGTACGCGACGCAGCAGGGCGCGGCAGCGAACCGATTTGCTCGCGACCCTGATGGGCGCGCCACCGGCGCGCCGCACGAGATCGTCGGCATTGGCGTCGAAGGCCCGCAGGTCGACGATCGCCAAAGGCGGGTCGAGATCCTTCGTCGCCAGATCGTAGGCGGTGCCGTTCGCCGTGGTCACAGCGCTCACGGTAGCCCGGCGACGCTTGAAACGCGAATTGTGTTCACTTATCGTGTGGTCCGGCTGGGGTTACCGATCCAACGTGGGAGCGCACCGTGACGACGTGGACCAACTGGGCCGGAACCGAGGTCTCCCGCCCCCGCCACATCCATCAGCCGCAAAATGCCTCGCAGATCGCCGACATCGTCGCCGCCGCGACGGCGAAGGGCGGGCGGATCCGGCCGCTCGGCAGCGGGCACTCGTTCACCGCCATCGGTGTTCCCGGTTCCGAAGCGATCGACCTCAGCGGCTGGAGGGGCATCGTCAAGGCGGATGCCACGACCGGCCTCGTCACGGTGCGCTCAGGCACCACGCTGCGCGAACTCAACATCCACCTGGACGCGCTCGGTCTCGCGATGACCAACCTCGGCGACATCGACGCACAGACGATCGCGGGTGCGATCTCGACGGGGACGCACGGAACAGGTGCCAGGTTCGGCGGGCTGGCCACCCAGGTGGCCGCACTCGAACTGGTGCTGGCAGACGGTTCCGTGGTGACCTGCTCCGCGGACGACCGGCCCGACCTCTTCAACGCCGCGCGCGTCGGACTCGGAGCGCTCGGGGTGATCAGTACGGTGACCCTGCACTGCGAACCCGCCTACCTGCTCGCCGCGCAGGAACGCCCCGAACCCTTCACCGAAGTACTCGACCGCTTCGACGAATACGCCGACAACAACGACCACTTCGAGTTCTACTGGTTCCCCTATGGCAAAAACGCGCTGGTCAAGCGCAACAATCGGGAGGAAATCGGGGTCAGGCCCCGCCCGTTGTCCCGGGTGAGGCAGTTCGTCGACTACACCGTCATGGAGAACGCCGCGTTCGGCACCCTGTGCAGACTGGGCAGGGCAGCACCGAAACTCGTGCCGAGGCTCGGCAGCTTCGCGTCCTCGGTGCTCTCGGCGCGCGAGTACAGCGACGTGTCCCATCGGGTCTTCGCCACGCATCGAGCCGTGCGGTTCGTCGAATCCGAGTTCGCCGTCCCCCGCGCGGCGGTGCACGAGGTGTTGAGGGAACTCAAGGCCGCCGTGGCCCGGCTCGCCGACCCGGTCGCGTTTCCCGTGGAGGTCAGAGTCGCCGCGGCCGACGACATCTGGCTCTCGACCGCGTACGGGAGGGACTCGGCCTACATCGCGATTCACCAGTACCGGGGAATGCCCTATCGCGAGTATTTCGCGGCATTCAACGACATCGCGGGCGCCGTGGGCGGCCGCCCCCACTGGGGCAAACTGCACAATGTGGACGCTGCCGTGCTCGGTGAACGCTACCCGCGGTTCGCGGACTTCGGCCGGGTACGCGACGAGGTGGATCCGGCACGCGTGTTCACCAACGCCTACCTCGACCGCGTGCTTGGGGAGAAAACCGCGTAGCCGCCGGGGTTTGGTGTCGGCCGCACTGCGGATCTCGCCGTCCTGAGTGCGGATCTCGCCGTCCTGAGTGCGGATCTCGGCGCCCTGAGTGGGGGACTCGCGGAATTGGCGCGCGTTACACGCGGGCGACTGCTTCCTCGACCGGGGTGTTACCTCCGGTCAGCTCCAGGGTGCGCCGCGTCGCGACGGTGTCGGACAGAAGTTCGGCGACGACGGCGGCGACATCCTCCCTCGACACGTCACCACGCGGGACGGAGTCTCCCAGCCGCACGCTTCCGGTTCCGGGATCGTCGGTCAGCCGCCCCGGCCGCAGAATGGTCCAGTCCAGCTTCCTCGCCCGCAAATCCGCTTCGGCGGCGGCCTTCGCGTGCAGGTACGCCGCGAACACTTCTCCGACCGCATCGGGATCGATAGGGCCGTCGGTACCCATCGCGCTGATTTGCACGAACCTTAACACACCGGCGCGTTCCGCGGCTTCCGCGAACAACACGGCCGCGGCGCGGTCGACGGTGTCCTTCCTCGCCGTTCCACTGCCAGGACCCGCGCCGGCGGCGAACACCGCGGCATCGGCACCGGAAAGCACCTGCACGATCTCGTCGAGATCGGCGTTCTCCAGATCGAGAACGGCCGGTTCCGCACTGACCTCACGAAGATCCGCGGCCTGCTCGACGTTACGAATGATGCCGACCGCGACATCTCCGTTGGCCGCGAGCTTCTTCTCCAGCAGCAGTGCGATCTTTCCGTGTCCACCGGCAATGACGACTCGCATGTACCCGAGCCTAGCGGCGTCACTCGGCCGCGGCAGCACACTCCAGCGCTACGAGTTGCTCGTAGACCATCTCGTTCACCCACCGGGACACCGCGTCGCCACCGAGCAGGATGCGCTCGGACCTGCCTTCGAGGTCGAGATCGACGACCGCGTTCTCGTCGGCGGTCACGACGGCGAGGCCATAGGCCCTTGCCCTCGGAAGGCAGTTGTCGACGTAGTCATGGCTGAGCGTCGCCGAGCGCGGCAGCACGATGGCCGCGTCGCCGTACCGCGCGAACGGCACCGTCGCCGCGAGGCCCGTCCTCCAGTGCCTTGCGACGGCGAGAACACCGACGATCTCGGCCGCCGCGGGCGGCGCGCTCGCGGCGAGTTCCGGCCACGTCCAGGTGGAGACGGTTGCCCTGTCGGCAACGGGGCCGATGCCGAGGGCGATCCGCTCGGCGTGTGCCTCCGCACTGAGGTTGGCCACCACGTAAACGGTGCGGCCGAACAGCTTCATGGCCGGGAGCAGATCGCCCTTCCAGCCAAGCTGTGCCGCCGCCTCAGCGGCGAGCTCGTCGACACCTGCCGGCAGCTCGATCGGCGGGACCATTCGGCTCGGAATCGACCTGGTTCCGTTTGACCCACTCGGCACCGCGGTCTGTCCGGGTGTAACCGCCACGAAGTCCGCCTCCCTCTACTACTTCTGCGACTCGGCCGTCCTGCGTGCCACGCAAAACGGCACATAACTTAGGTACCAGCGGAAACGGGCCAGGTCTGCGGACTGGAGGTGCGTCTGCGATCGGCGGCGCCCAACGGTCGGTGATCGGTCGGTGGGCGGTCATCGGAGTTCAGTCCGACGGTGCTGCCGGATGGGTGACGAGCAGCCAAGCGGTTGTGCGCAGAGTGGCGCGGCCGTGACGTGTACCGCAGCGATGACCCGCCGACCCGGGATAGGGTCGCTTGCGAGTCGGGACCGCCGCAAGAGTTGACCGCCAGTGCTGGAGGATCGATGCGCTCGCCGAAAGACTTCTTCGCCCCGCTCGCCGTGGGCGCGCCGGAGCCGGTCAGGCAGGTTCCCGCCCTCCCTTCCCGGATGATCCACTTTTTCGATCCGAGCAACGAGAAGATGGCGGCGAAGGTCCCCGATCTCGCGCGGAAGGTCGACGTGCTGCTCGGCAACCTTGAGGACGCCGTGAGGGCCGACCGGAAGACCGCCGCCCGCGAGGGCCTCGTGCGAATCGCGAAGGCCACCGACTTCGGCTCGACTCAACTGTGGACCCGCGTGAACAGCCTCGATTCGCCATGGGTGCTCGACGACCTGATCACCCTTGTCACCGAAATCGGCGACAAGCTC
Source organism: Saccharomonospora sp. NPDC006951 (assembly GCA_040635515.1). Lineage (GTDB taxonomy): Bacteria > Actinomycetota > Actinomycetes > Mycobacteriales > Pseudonocardiaceae > Prauserella_A. The sequence goes on from JBEYHY010000004.1 coordinate 60,616, forward strand.
GACGTCATCATGGTGCCGAAGGTCGAGGGCGCTCAGGACATCCACTACGTCGACCGGTTACTGGCGCAACTCGAAGCACGCGCGGGCCTTGAGAAGCCGTTGCTGGTGCACGCGATCCTGGAAACGGCGAGCGGCGTCGCCAACGTGGAGGACATCGCGGGCGCGAGCCCTCGGATGCAGGGCATCTCACTCGGTCCCGCCGACCTGGCCGCGAGCCGCCGGATGAAGACCACGCGGGTCGGAGGCGGGCATCCCGGCTATCTGGTGCGCACGGACCCCGTCGGTGACGACATCCACGAGGGCCGCACCACCTATCAGCAGGATTTGTGGCACTACACGGTTGCCCGCATGGTCGACGCGTGCGTGATGAACGGGATCTTTCCGTACTACGGCCCTTTCGGGGACATTCGCGATGTCGTCGCCTGCGAGGACCAGTTCCGCAACGCGTTCCTGCTCGGCTGTGTCGGCACGTGGACGCTGCACCCTGTGCAGATCGAGATCGCGAGGAAGGTGTTCTCGCCGTCGCGGGACGATGTCGCGTGGGCACGCAAGGTGATCGCCGCGATGGGGGACGGCACCGGCGCCGTGATGATCGACGGGAAGATGCAGGACGACGCGTCGGTGAAGCAGTGCCGTGTCGTCGCCGAACTGGCGGACGCGTTGGCCGCGAGCGATCCTGAACTCGCCAAGACGTACGGCGACGCCAGCGACTTGGCAACCGCGACCAAGGAGGCCACCTCGTGAGACCGCGTCGTTCCGTCCTTTACATGCCGGGCGCCAACGAGCGCGCGCTTGAGAAGGCCAAGTCGCTGCAGGCCGACGCGCTGATCCTCGACCTTGAGGACGCGGTTACTCCCGACGCCAAGGCCTCGGCAAGGGAGCGGGTGTGCGCCGCGGCCGCTTCGCGCGCGTACGGCAGGCGCGAGGTGACCATTCGCGTCAACGGGATCGAGACCGAATGGCACGACGCCGACCTGCGGGCCGCGGCGCAAGCCGGTCCCGACGCCGTCGTCATCCCGAAGGTCAACTCCGCGAGGGACGTGCACAACATCGAGCGTGCCCTTGAGCTGGGCGGCGCTCCCGAATACACGAAGATCTGGGCGATGCTCGAAACCCCGGTCGCCGTACTGCGTGCCGAGGAGATCGCGAGTTCGAGCGAACGGCTCACCGCGCTGGTGATGGGCACCAACGATCTGGCGAAGGAACTGCACGCCGAGTTCGTTCCCGGCAGGGGGCCGTTGCTCGGCGGGCTCTCCCTGTGCCTGCTCGCGGCGAGGTCGACGGGCAAGGTGATCCTCGACGGCGTCTACAACGACGTGAAGGATCTCGACGGTTTCGCGGCGGAATGCGCGCAGGGAAGGCAGTACGGCTTCGACGGGAAGACTCTCGTCCATCCCGCGCAGATCGAGCCGTGCAACCGGGTCTTCGCGCCGTCGCAGGAGGAAGTCGCGCTGGCCCGCAGAATCATCGTGGCCTTCGAGGAGGCGAACGCGGCGGGCAAGGGTGTGGTGACCGTCGACGGCAGGATGATCGAGAACCTGCACGTGGACAACGCGCGCAGGGTGCTGGGACTCGCCGACGCGATCAGCGGACTCGGCTGATCTTCGTTAATTCGGTTGCCTGCCGCGTCGATCGCTGACTAGCTTTCGCGCGTGGTCCTACGCCGCGCGGACCGGCCGCGACTCGGCGCCGATTTCGGCAAGCTGTGGACGGCGAACGGGTTCACCAACGTCGCCGACGGGGTCGCGCTGGCGGCGGCGCCGTTGCTCGTCGCCTCCCTGACGGACAACCCGATACTCGTCGGTGGTTCGGTTTTCGTTCAGCAGTTGCCGTGGCTGTTGTTCTCCCTGATCAGCGGGGTCTACGTCGACCGGCTCGACCGCCGGTCGCTGCTGGTGGCCGTCAACGTGATTCGCGGCGCCGTCGTCGGTGGCCTCGCCGTCGCGATCGTGACCGACGTCGTCTCGGTGTGGCTCGTGTACCTGGCCTTCTTCCTGATCGGCACCGCGGAGACGGTGGTGGACAACGCGTCACACGCGGTGCTGCCGAGCATTGTGGAATCGGCCGCGTTGCCGAGGGCGAACGCCAGGTTGATCGCCATGCAGTACGTGGCGAACCAGTTCGCGGCGCCGCCGCTTGGCGCGGCGTTGTTCGCGGGCTCGGCCGCGCTGCCGTTCGGGTTGAACGCGGTGTGCTTCGTGATGGCGGCTCCGCTACTCGGCGCGCTGCGCCGCATCCCCGTCTCCAGGGCGGAGCGCAGGCCGGTGCGAGAGGAGATCGCGGAGGGAGTCCGCTGGTTGTGGCGGCACAAGGTGCTGAGGATGCTCGCGCTTTCGATCTGCCTGATGAACCTCACCCTGCTCGCCGCATTCGCGATTCTGGTGCTCTACGCGAAGCAGCGGCTCGGCCTCGGCGCCGTCGGCTATGGGCTCCTGCTGACCGCGTCGGCGGTGGGCGGCCTGCTCGGTACCACGATCGCGAGCAGGCTGACCGCCCGGTTCTCGGATTCGACGTTGCTGAGGACGGGGCTCGTCGTCGAAACGTTGACGCACGTGCTGCTCGCGCTTGCGACGACGCCGTGGGTCGCCTCGGTCACACTCGTGGCTTTCGGCCTGCACGGCTCGCTGTGGGGCGTGGTCTCGACGACGTGGCGGCAACGCGTGATCCCCGAACATCTTCGCGGCAGGGTCACCAGCGTGTACCTGCTGTTCAGCGTCGGTGGCGCCGCGCTGGGCAGTCTGCTGAGCGGGCCGATCGCGACGGCATTCGGCATCACGGCACCGTTCTGGTGTTCGGCGGTGATCATGGCGGCGATGACGGCAGGCGCGTGGCGCACGTTCGGCAAGCATCTCGTCGGCTGATCGGAATGTGAACGCGACTCATGCGTTGCACCTGATATGGACGTCAAGATCTCGGTTCTGGACCGGTCGAGCACCCGGGAAGGCCGTTCGACCTCGGCCGCGCTGAGGGAGACGCTCCAGTTCGCCGTGCAGGCCGAACAACTTGGCTACCACCGGTTCTGGGTTTCCGAACACCACAGTGTCCCCGGCGTCGCCGGTTCGGCACCGACCGTACTCGCCTCGGCGATCGGCGCGGCGACCTCGACCATCAGGGTCGGCACCGGTGGGGTCATGCTGCCCAACCATCAGCCGCTCGTCGTCGCCGAGCAGTTCGGTGTTCTCGAATCGCTCTATCCGGGCAGGATCGACATGGGGCTCGGCAGGTCGGTCGGTTTCACGCGCGGGATCCGCGATGCGCTCGGCAGGGACAAAGAGGACGCGGCCAGGTTCGGCGAGCAACTCCGCGAACTGCTCGGCTATTTCTCCGGCGACGTCGAACGGTATCCGGGAGTGCACGGGATTCCCGCCGAAGGACTGCGGGTTCCCGCTTTCGTGCTCGCCACCGGGGCGGGCGCCCTGCTGGCTGCCGAACTCGGCCTCGCGCTCGTCATCGCTCCCATCGGAGGTCAGGCGGCGACGGCCGAGAAGATCAAGGCCTACCGGGAGGCTTTCCGGCCCTCGGCGTTGTGGCCACGGCCCTACGTCGTGGTGTCGAGCGCTGTCGCCATCGCCGACACCACCTCGGACGCTCGCCGGCTCCTGTTGCCGGAGGCGTGGTCGATGGTCGAGTCGCGCACGAAGGGCGTCTTCCCTCCGCTCAGGGCAGCCGAGGAGTTGCCGCAACCGACGCCGAGACAGGCGACGCTGCTCGAAGAGTCGCTACGTGGTCAGATCTGGGGCACGGCAGCCGAGGTCGGACCGCGGCTGACCCGGCTTGTCGACGCGACGGGCGCTGACGAACTGCTGATCACCACGAGCACCTTCGACAGGGCCGAGATGCTCGACTCCTACGCGCGGGTTGCCGAGCTGGTCGGCTCGACCGCGCTGCGAAGCGCCTGATCAGCCCTCGAATCTCGCCAGTGCGCCGGACAGGCTCGGTGCCGCCGCGATCAACTCGCGGGTGTAGGGATGCCGGGGCGAGTCGTAAACCTCGGCGACCGGCCCCTGCTCCACGATGTTTCCCTCTCGCATCACGGCGACCGTGTCACATACGTGGCGCACCACGGCGAGATCATGTGAAACGAACACCAGCGTCAGGTCGAACCGGTCGACCAACTCGGTGATGAGTTCCAGTATCCGCGTCCTCACCAGTACATCGAGCGCGCTGACCGCCTCGTCGGCGACGAGGACCTCCGGCCGGGGCGCCAATGCCCTCGCCAGCGAGATCCGTTGCCGTTGCCCTCCGGAGAACTGGTGCGGATACTTCCGGCCGGAGTCGGGAGCAAGCCCCACCGCTGCCAGAAGTTCGGCGACCCTCTCGTGACGGCCCCGCGCGCGGCCGAGCGGTTCACTCACAATGTCACGGACCCGCATGCGTGGGTCGAGTGAACCCATCGGGTCCTGGAAGACGATCTGCAGTTTGTCGCGCAGGAAGCGGAGTTCGCGTTCGGGGAGCCGGTCGATGCGAGTTCCCTCGAACGAGACAGTGCCCGATGTCGGTCTGTCGAGCGCGGCCATGATCTTGACCAATGTGGACTTTCCGGAGCCGGATTCGCCGACGATCCCGAATCGCTGCCCCTTCCGGATCTCACACGAGACGCCACGCAACGCGGCCACTTCTCTCGGCCTCCGGTATGTGCGCCATACCTGCTCGACGGCGATCATGACACCTCCCATGACGACGCGGCGAGCAGTCTCGCCGTGTACTCGTGTCGCGGGTCCCGCAGTACCTCGGCGGTCGGGCCGTGCTCGACGATTCTGCCTTCGTTGAGCACGAGAACGCGTTCGCACATCGAGGCGACGACCGCGAGATCATGACTGATGAACAGCAGCGAACTGCCCCGCTCACGGACCGCGGCCGTGATCAGTTCGAGTATGCGCGCTTGAACGGTGACGTCGAGCGCGGTGGTCGGTTCGTCGCACACCAGCAATCCCGGGTTGTTGGCGAGCGCGATCGCAAGTACGACCCGTTGCCGCTGCCCTCCGGAGAGCTGGTGCGGATAGGCCCGTGCCGTGGTTACCGGATCGGGGAGGCCGACGAGATCGAGCAATTCGACCGCTGCTTTCCTCGCCGCTGCCTTGTCTCGGGTCCGGTGCACGGTCATCGTTTCGACCACCTGCTTGCCGACGCGCATGGCCGGATTGAGCGCCGTCATCGGTTCCTGGAACACCATCGCGAGATCGGTGCCTCTGTGCCGCGAGAGCACCCGCTCGGAGGCGCCAGCCAGTTCGCTTCCTTCGAACCGGATGGAGCCGGAGAGGGAAAGGCCTTCGGGGAGCAGGCCCATGAGCGCGAGCGCGGTGAGCGACTTGCCGGACCCGGAAGCGCCGATCAGGCCGACCCGCTCTCCTTCGCCGACGTCGAAGGAAACGTGGTCGACGAGCACCCCATCGCGCCCGGAGACGACAAGGTCCCGCACGTTGAGCAGACTCACCGGCGCACCTCCAGCCTGGGATCGAACCGGTCACGCAGACCGTCGCCGAGCAGGTTGAAGCCGAGCACCGCGATCGCGATGGCCGCACCGGGAACGAGCGCGAGTCTCGGATCGACGGCGAGTAGTTCCTGCGACTCCTGCAACATCCTCCCCCAGGAAGGAGTGGGCGGCGCCGTCCCGAAACCGAGGAACGACAGCGCCGCCTCGGCGAGTACGGCGATGGCGAAGGAGACCGACGACTGCACGAGCGCGATACCCGAGATGTTGGGCAGTACGTGCCGAACGGCGATCCACGGCCTCGACCTGCCACCCGCTCGTGCCGCGAGCACATACTCCGTGCTCATCACCTGGAGGGTGCCCGCTCTCGCCACCCGAGCGAAGGAGGGCACCGTCGCCACGCCGATGGCGATCATCGCGGTGAACGTGCTCGCGCCGTAGACGGCCCCGAGCATGATCGCGAGCAGCAGAGCGGGAAACGCGAGCACGAGGTCGTTGACCCTCATGATCAGCTCACCGAGCCACCTCGCGCCCATACCGGCGAGCACACCGAGCGGAACACCGATGACGGCCGCGATTCCGACGGCGACGACACCGACGTACAAGGTCGTCCGCGCACCGACCATCACCTGACTCGCGAGGTCTCTTCCGAATTTGTCCGTCCCGAGTAGATAGTCGCCGGAAGGCCCGAGGAGCCGGACACTCGCGTCGACGAGCGAAGGATCGTGCGGGGTCCAGAAGAACGAGACGAGCGCGACGGCGACGACGAGCCCGACGAGAACCGCACCGGCCCACAGTCCGGCGTTGCGCGCCATCACGATCCCCGCAATCGGGGGTCGAGTACCGCGTAGAGCACGTCCACCACGAAGTTGACGACGAGGACACCGACGACGAGAACGAGAACGATCCCCTGCACCGTCAGCAGATCTCTCGCCGCGACGGAGTCGAGCAGCATGCCTCCCATTCCTGGCAACACGAACACCTTCTCGACGACGACGGCACCGACCAGCAGTGTCGCGAGCTGCAGCCCGAGTACGGTGACAACGGGAATGGCGGCGTTGCGCAATCCGTGCCGCACCAGTGCGGGATAGGGCCGTAGCCCCTTCGACCGCGCCGTGCGAATGTAGTCCTCTCTTCCGACGTCGAGCACCGCTGAACGCACGTAGCGCGTCAGCACGGCACCTTGCACGAGGCCGAGTGACAGGGCGGGCAGTATCAGTCCGCGCAGCCACTCGACGGCATCCTCGTTCGGCGGAGTCCAGCCACCGGAAGGCAACCAGCCGAGGCGGACCGCGAATACCTGCACGAGCACGATGCCCGCCAGGAACGCGGGCACGGCAACGCCGAGCTGCGACAGCGCCGACACCAGCACCCCGCTGGGTTTGCGGTGCCGAACGGCGGCGACCGTACCGAACGGGACGGCGATCACCAGCGCGACGAGCATGCCCGCACCCACGAGCCACAGCGTCACGCCGAGCCGGTCGAGCAACTGCGGGCCGATGGCTTCCCTTGTGACGTAGGAGGTTCCGAAATCCCCGGTGAGAACACCGCCGATCCAATCCAGATACTGGGTGAGCAGCGGCCGGTCGAGGCCGAACTCATGGCGAGTGCGCTCCACGAGGTCGGGGGTCGCGTTGACTCCAAGCGCCACCTGCGCCGGATCTCCCGGTAGTACTGCCATGAAGAGAAAGACCACAATGGACGCCGCGAACACGCTCGCGAGCAGGATCGCGGTACGCCGGAGGATGGCAACGGTCATCGTGGCCGGTGTCCGCTCATTTCAGCCCCGTCAGGTCGAAGGATTCGCTGACCTGATTGCGCACGAAGCCGGTGACGTCCTTCTTCGTAACAATGATGTTCGGAAAGAGGAACAGCCAATCGGCGGCGGCATCATCACTGAGTGTCCTCGCGACCGCCTTCATGTCCTCGATCTGGCGCTGCGGAGAGCCCGTGTCGGCTTCGGCGAGCAGTTCGCGCACTCGCTCGCTGTCATAGCCCCAGTAGTAACCGGGATCGCCGAAGGTCGCGATGTCCCTGCCCTCGACGTGCTGAATGATCGAGAGGTCGTAGTCGTGATCGGTGAACACCTGCTGTAGCCAGACGGCCGGAAAATCGAGCGGTTCGATGCGCACCGTGACGCCGACCTTGTTCAGGTCGGAGGCGACGACCTGTGCCGCGGAGACGGCATAGGGCAGGTTGGGTACCCGCAGCCGCAGATCGAGATCCCGCCTTCCCGCTTCGGCGAGCAGTTGCCGTGCCCTCTCGGGGTTGTACGGGTAGGCGCCGGAAAGGTCCTCGTACCACGGGTCGGTCGGCGGGACCATGCTGCCGATAAGGGTTCCCCTGCCTGCCCACGCCGTCGCCAGCAACGCGTTCTTGTCGATCGCGTGGCTCAGCGCCTGCCGTACGCGCTTGTCGGAAAGCGCTGGGGTGCGGTTGTTGAAGGCGAGCACGACCTCGCTGTTCGTGGTGCCCTGGATGACGTCGAACCGGGTGTCGGCCTCGAACTGAGGCACCGAATCGGGCGCGGTGACGCCGGAAATGACATCGATGCCGTTGCTCAGCAACGCGTTGTTGAGCGCCGTCGCGTCGTCGTAGTACTTGAGCACGATCGTGCGGTACGTCTTTTCGCCACCCCAATAGTCCTGCCTGCTCGAAAGGACAATGGAGTCTCCCCTGCGGCGGCTGGTCACCTCGTACGGCCCGGTACCGACGGGATGGTTGGCGAGATCGGCGACACCGGTTCTGCTGAACATCGCCCCCACCCTGCTCGTCATCGCGAACAACCAGGAATTACTCGGCCTGCTGAGCACGACCCGCACGCGATACGGCCCCAACACGTCAACCCGCTCGACGACGTCCATTGCCGAGGCCAGCGAGATGGTCCATTCGGTGCGCACGCGCTCGATGGAGAACTTCACGTCGTCGGCTGTGAACTCGGCACCATTGGAAAAGCGGACCCCTTGCCGGAGCCGGAATTCGTAGTCGGTGCGGTCGTCACCGACCTCCCACGACTCGGCGAGCAACGGCACGATCTCGCCGTTCGCGTCGAGCTTCACGAGCCCTTCGTACACGTTGTAGAGCAGCGCCTGCGGAATCGCTGCGCCGTCGGTGGTCGTGAAGTCGAAGTTCTGCGGTTCCGCCGTGAATCCCACGGCCAGTGTGGACTCACCGCCACCGACCGTCGCGGTGGATCCCGCCGAGCAGCCGGACACGACGAGCAGCGCGGCGAGTACCGCCACGAGCCACCGTGTTCTCATGCGAACTCCGCCTTGCCGGTCTGATCAGAAGCTTAGGTTTACAGCCCGGGTCGCACGGGTCAATCAGTGGCCACGCACGACGAAAGGCCATCGCGGTTCGCTGGTCGGCGAGCCGCGATGGCCTTTGTCGCTAAATCGCTATGCGGTTATGTGGCTACGCGGTGGATCAGGCGCTCTTGCGACGACGCTGCAGCAGCAGCGCACCGGCACCGGCGGCCACCAGAGCGGCACCGATGAGGATCGGCGTCATGATCGAGACACCGGTCTCGGCGAGGTCACCCGAGTTGGCCTGCGGGGAGACCGGAGCCTCCGTGGTGGGAGCGGGCGCCGCCTCGCTCGGGGTGGTCGAAGGGGCGGGCGTCGTCGTGGTCTCCTCCGGAGGAGTGGTCTCCTGCGGAGCGGCCTGCCAGTCGACGTTCGCGCCGGTGCTCAGCTTGTGCTTGTCCGAAGCGGCGACGATCAGCGACTGCGCGGGCTTCTTGTCGTAGCCCTCGCTCACGAAGAGCCTGCCGGTGTCGACGTGCGCGGTGCCGTTGAGCTTGAAGGCACCCGAGCCCTCCTCGGCGTCCTCGGGGACGTCGACGTAGATCTCCGAGCCGTCCTCGATGGCGGCCGCGTCGAGCGCGTTGCCTTCGGAGTCGGTGATCGTGACGCCCTCGGGAAGCTCGCTGACGATCTCGTCAACCGAACCGGTCGTGGAGACCGTGAACGGGCCGAGGCGCTCGCCCGCCTTGCCGGACACCGATTCCGGGCTGACCGACAGCGAGGGGTTCGGCTCGCTGATGCCGGTGTTCTCGTCACCGGTCAGGTATTCGTAGACAGCGAGGACGTCCTTGCCGGAGTCCCTTGCGCCAGGCGTCGGGTCCGTCTTCGAAAGGTCCTTGCCGTCGCTGTAGTGCCAGACCGCCGCCTGGGTTGCCGCGATGGCTTCCTTCTTGCTCAAGCCGTCCCTGAACTCGACGTCGAGCTTGTCCTCGATGCCGCCGAGGTCGACCGCGGGGTAACCGTGCTGCAGAACCCAGTTGATCTTGTCGCGGTTCTCGTGGAACGGCGAGTCCGGGTTCGGGAACTTGTCCCACGGGGTCTCGGAGAGGCTGCGCTCCGGGTCGATCTTGACGCTGATCTCGACGCAGTAGGCCTGCAGCGTGCTGTCGCCGTCGCCGACCGTGAGGTTGAACAGGGTCGTCGACTCCCTGTTGTGGCCCTGGCCGACATTCACCGCAAGACCATCGGCGTGGGTGCCGGTCTCCAACCGCGCCGTGGTGTCGTCAGCGGCAGCGGGAAGCGCGCTGAGCAACAAAGCCGCGGAAGCACCAAACGCAACCGCGCCGGCCTTAGCAAGGCCCGATCTCCTGTGCATGACTCTCCTAACCCCTGATTAGAGGGTGCGAATGTTCCCCAGATCGAGTGAAGATCACACTGTCCAGTGATCGCGGAGCATACACACGAGATCAAATCGGCGTGAAAGGGCTATGTCCTCAGGAAGTTGAGGAAATACGCCTTCTCTCAGGCAAAAGAATCCAGCGCGGCAACAAGGTCGCGCCAAAGGTCTTCCGGATCCTCAAGTCCGATACTGAATCGCAATAAACCAGCGGGTACGTGCGCGTCTCCCGCCAACCGCGCGCGACGCTCGATGGAGGATTCAACTCCGCCAAGGCTTGTGGCGTTGCGGATAAGAGTGAGCGCTGAACAAACTCGGTCGGCGCTCTCGGCGTCGGCGAGTTCAAAAGCGAGCATTGTGCCGGTTTTCGGATACCGCACTCTTGTTACCGCCGGGTGAACATCGAGCCTTGCCGCCAAGTCGGCCGCGGTACGAGAAGCCTCCGCGTACCGAATCGGCAATGTCCGCAAACCCCGCAACGCCAGCCATGCCTCAAGCGCACCCGGCGTCGCGCCACCTCGTGTTCGCGCGTCTCGCAACTGTGCGCCCAGTGACTCGTCAGCAGTGATCGTCAAGCCCAGCAACAGATCGCTGTGCCCTCCGATCAGCTTCGTCGCGCTGTGCACGACGATGTCGGCACCCAATGCCAACGGCTGTTGACCGAGCGGTGTCGCAAACGTGTTGTCGACGACGACCTTGGGCTTGTGCGGCTGCGCGGCCGCCGCCGTCACCACGGCCGAGATGTCGATCAAGTCGAGCGTCGGGTTGGCCGGCGATTCGAGCCAGAACAGGTCGACGGACGCGGCGGCGCCGATCCATGCGGCGGTATCGGTCGGAGTGATGCGCCTCACCCGCAGCCTGCCCATGCGTTCCGCGTGATCAAGAACGCCGCGAGTTCCCGCGTAACTGTCACTCGGCACCGCGATCTCGGCGCCGGCGGGAAGCAGATCGAGGACGGCGGAGACGGTTGCGATACCGGAGGCGAAGGCCGTGGCGAAGACGCTGTCCCCTTCGGCCTCAAGCGCGGCGACGGCCTCTTCGAGCGCGACCCAGGTCGGGGTGCCGTCCTCCCTCGCGTAGCCGAGACCGAGCGCGCTCGCCGGGACGATCGGCACGTTGGTCGGCTGCCCCTCATCTTCGGGCCTGCCCGCGACGACAGCCCTCGTGCGGGCCGAAAGGTTGCGCTCCACCGTTCCTCCAACCGACGGATCAGACCTGCGAAGCCAACCTATCCGCAAGAAGCGAAGGCACGTAGAAACGAGAGATACCCCGCACAGCCGTCCGAACGAGCCCGCACCAAACCATGGGAACCAACAAGCACCGGCCCGAGCCGCGGGAGACCGTGCGTACCCAAGCCGGGGAACCGGGATGGGGGTCCGGGGAACCCCCCGGGCGGGGTCTGGGGGCCGCGCCCCCAGAAGAAACGACGAAGATCGCCGAGGAGGGAAGGCGTGCCCGCCGAACAGGGGGCACCAATCGATCGAGTGGGCGAGGAGGGAGTTGAACCCTCACGTCCTTTCGGACACACGGACCTGAACCGTGCGCGTCTGCCATTCCGCCACTCGCCCGAGCAACTGCGACAGCTCGCCCAGCGTAGCAGGCTGGTTTGACGGGTTTCACCGGCCCCGGTGTTTAACGGTCGAAACCCAGATACGATCTATTCGAAGGGAACGCGAGGGGAGGAGGTAGTCCGATGGGCCGCGTGCAGCGTTTCGATCGGCGCCTCGAAAGCCTCGTGGGCAACACCTTCGCGCGGATGTTCGGTGGCAACGTCGTCACGCAGGAAGTGGCGCTGGATCTGGAGCGGGAGAGTGAGGACAACGTCCGTGAGCTCGCGGGTGGGCGCAAGCTTGCCCCGAACCACTACATCGTGTCCTTGGGCGCCGCTGATCACGATCGGATGGCGGAAGGCGGGCAGCGAGTTACCGAGCTGCTCGCGGATGCCGTCGCACAGCACCTCGCCGAGCACGGCTGGGACACCTATGGTGACGTCGTAGTTTCGCTAGAGCGCAACGAGGCGCTGCATACTGGACAGTTCAAGACCCGCTCGACCGTCGATCCCGACGTCAAAGCACATGGCGCCGGGGGTCAGGCACGGCCAGCACGAACCAGCGACGCAGGAGACCGACCAATGAGCCAGCCCGGCGGCTACGGCCAATACGACCAGGGTGATCCGTACGGCCAGCAGGGTCAGTACGGCTACGGACAGGGCCAACCCGGCGGCTATGACCAGGGTTACGGCCAGCCCGGCGGCTACGACCAGGGCTACGGCCAACAACCCGGCGGTTACGACCAGGGTTACGGCCAGCCCGGCGGCTACGACCAGGGCTACGGCCAACAACCCGGCGGCTATGACCAGGGTTACGGCCAGCCCGGCGGCTACGACCAGGGCTACGGCCAACAACCCGGCGGCTATGACCAGGGTTACGGCCAACCTGGCGGCTACGACCAGGGCTACGGCCAACAACCCGGCGGTTACGACCAGGGTTACGGCCAGCCCGGCGGCTACGACCAGGGTGGCTACGCTCCGCCGAGCCCTCCTGGCGGCTACCCCGCTCAGGCACCGCCCCCTCCGCCTCCGCCGCAGGGCGACCCCTACGGCCAGCAGGGCTATGGCGCTCCCGGCGCTCCCGGCGCTCCCGGCCCCGGCGGCCCGCCTCCCGGAATGCCGGGTGGGAACCGTCAGCTCGCGGCGAGCCTGCAGTTGGACGACGGCTCCAACCGCAACTACTCGCTGAAGCAGGGCGGCAACGTGGTCGGCAGGGGCCAGGACGCGGACTTCCGGCTTCCCGACACGGGCGTCTCACGCAGGCACCTTGAGATCACGTGGGACGGGCAGAGCGCGACGCTCGCCGACATCGGTTCGACCAACGGCACCACCGTCAACGGCACGCCTGTGCAGACCTGGCAGCTCGCTGACGGCGACGTGATCAGGGTCGGCCATTCGTCACTGGTGTTCCGTACGCAAGGCTGAATGGGCCTTTTCGGCCATCCCGCAGAGCCCGCACAAGGCTGTCCCGCATAATGACGGCAATGCGGGGGACCCGTGGCGTGTCCACGACGAGGGTGGGAGCCCTGGCCGGTGGACGGACAACGCATGGCGTCACGGGCTGGGCGCGAAAAGGCGGGAGCTGACACAACAGGTGCCAGAGCTGGTCGTTCAACTGACCAGAGCAGGTTTTCTACTCCTGCTCTGGTTGTTCGTGTTCGCCGCGCTCCGAGTGGTGCGGTCTGACCTGTACGCGGCGTCGGGGCTCAGGGTCAACGTGCCCAGCTTCCGGCGCAACAAGGAGAAGAAGAAGCCCCGTAGCGGGGGAAAGACTCCTCGGCAGCTCGTGGTCACGCACGGGGCGCTGGCCGGAACCCGGATCGCGCTCGACGGCAGGCCGATCTTGATCGGGAGGGCGGACGATTCGACCTTGGTACTCGACGACGACTACGCATCAACGCGACACGCTCGTGTTTCCTTGCGTGGTGACGAGTGGTACGTGGAAGATTTGGGCTCGACGAACGGCACGTACCTTGACCGGGCTAAAGTCACTGCACCCCTCCGAGTCCCGCTCGGCGTCCCCATCCGGATAGGCAAGACGGTGATCGAGCTTCGCCCATGACTCTCGTTCTTCGCTACGCGGCCCGCAGTGACCGGGGCCTGGTTCGTTCGAGCAACCAGGACTCGGTGTACGCCGGCCCGCGCCTGCTCGCACTCGCAGACGGCATGGGTGGCCACGCCGCGGGTGAGGTCGCCAGCAAGGTGGTCATCGCCTCGCTGGCCCCGCTCGATGACGACGAACCTGGCGACGACCTCGTCTCCCAGCTTCGCGATGCGGTGACGCAGGGAAACCAGGCCATTTCCGAACTCGTCGCCAACGACCCTGACCTCGACGGCATGGGCACGACGCTCACCGCCGTGCTGTTCTCCGGCTCACGGCTCGGGCTGGTGCATGTCGGTGACTCCCGCGCGTATTTGCTGCGCAATGGGCAGTTCTCGCAGATCACGCGCGACGACAGCTTCGTCAACGAACTGCTCGAACAGGGCCGCATCACCGAGGACGAGGCGGCAACCCACCCGCAACGCTCGTTGCTGCTCAAGGCACTCACCGGCCACGAGGTCGAACCGAGCTTCACCGTGCGCGAAGCCCGCGCCGGTGATCGTTACCTGCTCTGTTCCGACGGTCTCTCCGGCATGGTCAGCAACGAGACGCTCGCCGAGGCCATGCAGATCCCGGACCCGCAGGAATGCGCGGACCGCATGATCGAGCTGGCGCTCAAGGGCGGCGGAACCGACAACGTGACCGTTGTCATCGCCGATGTCGTCGACGTCGATTACGGCGAGGACGCCCCCATCGTCGGCGGCGCGGCGGGTGACGGCAGCGACGAAGGACATCAGGGCGACTCCCCCGCCGCGAGGGCGAGGGCACTCACCGCACCGCCTTCCCCTCCTCCGCAGCAGCACGATCAGACGGAGCCGCCACCCGACCCAAAAGCGAAGCGCCGTAAGCGGATCCGTCTGCTGGTGGCCTTCGGCCTGGCACTGATTCTTCTCGCAGCCGCCGCGATCGCCACCCGCTACTTCGTCTTACGGCAGTACTACGTCGGTGTCGGCAACAACCAGGAAGTCGTGATCTTCCAGGGCGTTCCCGGCAGCATTCTCGGTGTCGACCTGCACCGGCAGTCCGAGGGCTCGTGCCCACCCGAGGCAACCTTGTGCGAGGCGCTCCGGTTGCAGGATCTGCAGCAGGACGCACGGGTCGCGGTACGCAACGGCGTCAAGCGCGACGGACTCACCGAGGCACGCGACTACATCGACACGTTGCGACGCAACAACATGCTGGAGATCTGCGACCAGGAGCCGCCGCAAGGCGGTGGCCTCGTCGGCGGGATCGACCAGGGCAGCAGGACCGGGGAGCCGCCAAGGCCGTCCACGCCTGCCCAGCAGGACCAGCAGCCGGGGGTGGACTGCCGTCCGGCACCCAGCCCAGGCGGTAACTGATGGCGCAGCCCGCAGCATCTCCTGGGGCGGCTGGTCAGCAGTACACGACAAATCCGCCGCGCGAACTGCCCACCCGACGGGGGACCGAACTCTGGCTGCTCGCGTTCGCGACCGGCATCGTCACGTTCGCGTTCGTGCTCGTCCAAGCCAACCAGGAACAGGAACTGTCCTGGTCGGTCGTCTGGTACGGCCTTGCCTACCTGACGATCTTCTCCGTCGCTCACCTCGCGGTCCGCAGGTGGGCGCCGTACGCGGATCCGCTGATCCTGCCGTGCGTGGCGCTGCTGAACGGGCTCGGTCTGGTGATGATCTACCGGATCGATCTCGCCCAGCTCGCGATCAACGACGAGGCCACGTCCAACGCACCGAGGCAGGTGCTGTTCACGGTCGTCGCACTCGGGTTGTTCCTCGGGGTGCTGATCGTCGTCCGCGATCACCGCATGCTGACCAAATACGCTTACACGTTCGGGCTCATCGGCATCGTGGCGCTGGCGCTCCCCGCCGTGCTGCCGAGTTCGTTGTCCGAGGTCAACGGCGCGAAGGTGTGGCTGAAGCTTCCGGGTTTCTCCATCCAGCCCGGTGAGTTCGCCAAGATTCTGCTGATGATCTTCTTCGCGTCGTTCCTCGTCGCGAAGCGCGATCTGTTCATGACGGCGGGCAAGCGGATACTGAACGTCGAGCTGCCGAGGGCTCGCGACCTCGGGCCGATGATCATCGCCGCGGTGGTGTGCCTCGGCATCCTCGTGTTCCAGAAGGACCTCGGCACAGCACTGCTGTTCTTCGGGATCGTGCTGGTCATGCTCTATGTCGCCACGGAGCGCATCATCTGGGTCGTCGTCGGCCTGAGCATGTTCTTCGTCGGCTGCCTCGTCGCGTACCAGCTCTTCACCCACGTGCAGCAACGCGTCGCGAACTGGATCGATCCGCTCGCGACCTACGACGACCCCGGCGGCGGCTACCAGATCGCGCAGGGGTTGTTCGGACTCGGCACCGGCGGCATGTTCGGAACGGGCCTCGGCGCCGGAAGGCCGGACACGGTGCCTGAGTCGAACACGGACTTCATCAGCGCCGCACTCGGTGAGGAACTCGGCTTCGTCGGGCTCAGCGCGATCCTGGTTCTGTACCTGGTGCTGGCGATGCGCGGCATGCGCAGCGCGCTCGCCGTACGCGACACCTTCGGCAAACTGCTCGGCGGCGGGCTTTCCTTCGCCATCGTCATGCAGGTGTTCGTGATCGTAGGCGGTGTGACGAAGCTGATCCCGATGACCGGTGTCACAACGCCGTTCCTCTCAGCCGGTGGTTCGTCGCTGCTGGCCAACTACATTCTCGTCGCGTTGCTGCTGCGGATTTCCGACGCCGCTCGCCGCCCGCAACAACCCGCCAAGCCGCGGCCACCCGCACAGGCGCCCATCGCCGACGCGCATACGGTGATGGTTCAGCGTCCACAGCCGGGGCCGGGGCTCGATGGGGGGCACATGCCGTGAACACGCCACTGCGCAAGGTCGGGATGGCCATGCTCGTCATGGTCACCCTGCTGCTGGTCAACGCCACCTATATCCAGGTCGTGCAGGCCGACGACTACCGCACGGACGGCCGCAACCGGCGAGTCCTGCTCGACGAGTACGCCAGGGAACGCGGCAAGATCGTTTCGGATGAGGCGGGTCAGGTGCTCGCCGGAGTCAAGCCGACCGACGACACGTTCAAGTTCCGGCGCACCTACCTCGACGGCCCCATGTACGCGCCGGTTACCGGCTACTACTCGGTGCTGTACGGCGCGGGCGGGCTCGAACGCTCGCAGGACGAGTTCCTCAACGGTTCCGACCCCCGGCTCTTCGTCCGCAGGCTCTCCGACATGATCACCGGCCGCGACCCTCGCGGCGGGAACGTCCGGCTGACCATCCAGCCTTCGGTGCAGGAAGCCGCCTACAACGCGATGGTGAGCAACGGCTACACCGGTTCCGTCGTCGCGCTCGATCCGAAGACCGGCGACATTCTCGGCATGGTCTCCACGCCCTCCTACGATCCGAACACGCTGGCCTCGCACGTGAGCCAGGAGCAGGAAGACGCGTGGGCCGGGTACAACGACGACCCTGCCAACCCGATGCTCAACAGGGCGATCAGGGAGACCTATCCCCCCGGCTCGACCTTCAAGATCGTGACGACGGCCGCCGCGCTCGAAAACGGAGCGACGGCGGACACGAAGGTGACCAACGCACCGCAGGTCACGCTGCCCGGCACGAGCGCGACGCTGGAGAACTACGGCGGGGCGACCTGTCCTGGTACGACGCTGCACGACGCGCTCAAGTACTCGTGCAACACCGCGTTCGCGGAAATCGCGGCATCGGTCGGCAAGCAGAAGCTGGAAGCGACGGCGGCGAACTTCGGTATCGGGATGCCCGACCTGGAAATCCCGATGAGCGTCGTACCGTCCGGTCTCGGCGACCTCGAAAGCGATGCCGCGCTCTACCAGAGCGGCATCGGCCAGCGGGACGTGCGACTCACCCCGCTGCAGGACGCGCTGCTCGCGGCGACCGTTGCCAATGGCGGTATCGCCATGAAGCCGCAGCTCGTGAAGGCGCTTCTCGCTCCCGACCTCTCGACGATCGAGGAGTTCAACCCCACCGAGCTGACCGGGGACCCCGCGCTGTCGGCTGCCAACGCCGACGTGCTGAAAGACATGATGATCGCGTCGGAGGAGAACACGGCGGGCGGCGGCAAGGACGCCTCACTCAAGATCGCGTCGAAGACCGGTACCGCCGAGCACGGCTCCGACCCGAAGACGACGCCCCCTCACGCCTGGTACACCGCTTTTGCCCCCTACGACGATCCGAAGATCGCGGTCGCCGTCATCGTGCAGTCCGGTGGTAACCACGGCCTCGCCGCGACGGGCGGCACGGTGGCCGCGGAGATCGCGAGGACGACGATCGCCGCAGGCCTCGGGGGTGGCTGATCCATGCTGGCGTCGGGACAACTCATCGCTGAGCGCTACCTGCTCACCAGCCGCGTCGCCGTCGGCGGCATGGGCGAGGTCTGGGAAGCCAGCGACACGCGTCTCGACCGCACCGTCGCGGTGAAGATTCTCAAGGCCGAACTTTCCGGCGACGCGGAGTTCCTCCACCGGTTCAGGGCAGAGGCTCGAACGACCGCTTCGCTGAACCACCACGGCGTCGCCGCTGTTCACGACTACGGCGAGACCGTGGCGGGCGAGCATTCCATCGCGTTTCTCGTGATGGAGTTCGTCGAGGGAGATCCGCTGGCCGCGATCCTCGCGAGGCAGGGAAGGATCTCGGCCGAGCAGACGATGGACGTCCTCGAACAGGCGGGAAACGCGCTGCAGGCCGCCCACGAACGCGGTCTCGTGCACAGGGATGTCAAGCCGGGCAACATCATGGTGACCCCTTCCGGCGTGGTGAAGCTCACCGACTTCGGCATCGCGAAGGCCGCCGATTCGGCGCCGGTGACCAGGTCGGGCATGGTGATGGGAACCGCGCACTACATCGCGCCCGAACAGGCTCTCGGCCAGGAAGCCGAACCGGCGAGCGACGTCTACTCGCTTGCCGTGTGCGGCTACGAGTGCCTTGCGGGGCGGCGCCCTTTTCTTTCCGACAACGCGGTCACCGTCGCGATGATGCACATCAGGGATCTCGCGCCGCCGCTGCCGCCGGACGTTCCTCCCGGCGCTCGCGCTGTGATCGAGGCAACGCTCGTCAAGGACCCGCGCCAGCGTTATTCGAATGGTGGAGAATTCGCGAACGCGGTCGCCGCTGTCCGCGCCGGCCATCCCCTTCCGATGCCTTCCGGTTTGGTGAACTCCGCCTACCAGGCAAATCAGCACAATCCGATGACGCAGATCGGGCCTGCTTCGCATCCGGCGATGCAACCGGTCGCGGCACCCGGGGTGGCACAAGGCCCGGCGTCGTTGCCTTTGCCACCACATCAGCGACGCAAGCCAACGGCATTGTGGATACTTCTTGCGCTGGCAGTGGTTCTGCTCGTCACGGTAGGCGCGGTGCTACTCACCGTATTGCTGCGCCAGAGCAACGAACCGGAGCCAGGCCGCATCGACAACGACTCGGTCGGTGTCAGGGACAACTGGTCGAGCAGCGGCGAGCGTTCACCTGATAAAGACGGCGTACAAGGCATGATGGGCACATCGTGGACGGAATGGAACGGCACCGAGCAATGAGCGCACCCCGACTGCTCTCGAACCGCTATGAGCTGGGCGAAACGCTCGGCTACGGTGGCATGTCCGAGGTCCATCACGGTCACGACGTACGGCTCGGCCGTGAAGTGGCTGTCAAAATTCTCCGCGCCGACCTCGCGCGTGATCCACAATTCCAGGAACGGTTTCGGCGTGAGGCACAGAATGCGGCCGCGCTGAACCATCCCGCGATCGTCGCCGTTTACGACACGGGCGAAGCGGACACCGAGTACGGCCCCCTGCCCTACATCGTCATGGAGTACGTCGAGGGCAGGACGCTGCGGGACATCGTCAAGACCGAAGGCCCCATGCCCCAGAAGCGGGCGATGGAGGTCATGGCCGACGTGTGCGCGGCGCTGGACTTCTCGCACCGGCACGGCATCGTGCACAGGGACGTCAAGCCGGCCAACATCATGATCACGCGCAACGGTGCCGTCAAAGTCATGGACTTCGGCATCGCGCGCGCGGTGCACGACGGTCAGGCCGCGATGACCCAGACGGCCGCCGTCATCGGCACCGCGCAGTACCTTTCGCCTGAACAGGCTCGCGGTGAGCAGGTCGACGCGCGCAGTGACGTCTACGCGGCCGGCTGCGTGCTCTACGAATTGGTCACCGGGGAGCCGCCGTTCACCGGTGATTCGCCGGTCGCCGTCGCCTACCAGCACGTGCGGGAGGACCCGAAGCCTCCGTCCTCGGTCAATCCCGCCGTTTCCGCCGCGCTCGACGCCGTCGTGCTCAAGGCGCTCGCGAAGGGCGCCGCCAACAGGTACCAGTCGTCGGCGGAAATGCGTTCCGATCTGGTGCGCACCCTTTCGGGGCAGCGTCCCTCCGCGCCGATGGTGATGTCGGAGGACGAGCGGACCCAGGTGATGGACTCCGGTCGTCAGCAGTCGAACGACTACGACTACGACGATTACGACCCCGATGCCTACGACGCCGAGGAAGAGGCGCGCCGGAAGCGCAAGAAGCGCACGCTCCTCGCCGTGTTGCTCGCGGTTCTCGCCGTCGCGGCCATCGGTCTGATCCTGTGGCTGACGAACGCATTCAGCAGCCAGCCGGAGCTGACCCCGATTCCCGACGTTCGCGGTCAGACGGTGGAGCAGGCGAAGAACACCTTGCGCGGCCACGGATTCACCAACTTCGGTGACCAGGAGAACGTTGTCTGTGGTGACCAGCCGAACGGGAAGCCGCCGCAGTGCAGCCCCGACGACATCGGCAAGGTCATCGGTACCACCCCGCAGACAAGCGAGCGGGTCGCGCTCGATCAGCAGATCAAGCTGCGAGTCGGGGTCGGCCCCAACAAGGTGCAGGTGCCTGACCTCACCGGTATGGACAGGGCAACGGCCGAGGAGGAGCTGAAGAAGCTCAACCTCGTGCTGGACCAGAACGTCGAAGAGGTCACCGTCGACGACGAGAACTCCATCGGCAAGGTCGTCAAGCAGAGCCCTGGCCCCAACACGGAGATCGAGGAAGGCAAGCCGGTCACCATCACGATCGGCACGGCGCCGGAGACGATCGACGTCGTCAACTACACCGGGGAGACCTACGAAACGGCGAAGGCCAAGCTTGAGCAGGCCGGGTTCAAGGTCAACAGGAAGGACATCGCGTCCGACCAGGACGAGGGCATCGTCGTCAACCAGACACCCAACGCGGGCAGTTTCAAGGCCGGTACGGAAATCGAGCTTCAGGTCTCCAACGGCGCCAACCAGCAGATCCAGATGCCCGACCTCAGGGGCATGACGCAGGATCAGGCGCTGGCCGAACTGCGCAACAGGGGCTGGGAAGGCCAGGTCGCCACCCAGACCGAGGAGGTCAGGGACTCCGACGATGTCGGCAAGGTGACCAACACCGATCCCTCCGCCGGTTCGACCATCACCAAGGACCAGTCGATCACTCTGTACATCGGCGAGGAGGACGGTTCGACGGAGGCACCCTCGTCGTCGAGCCGGCCGACGCTGCCAGGGTTTCCCTAACGGCGAGCCGCCGCGGTAGCGCCTTTCGGTCAGACCGCGGCGGCACGCTGAAGCGCCTTTGTCGACCGTTCCAGTTCGGTCACCGTGTTCTCCGCGACGGGGTGGCCTGCCGATGCCATCCAGTTGGCGAGCATGCGGTGCCCGCTTTCCGTGAGCACCGATTCGGGGTGGAACTGCACGCCCTCGATCGGAAGTTCCCTGTGCCGCATACCCATCACGACGCCGGATTCGGTGTTGCCGGTGACCTCGAACTCGTCGGGGATGGTCTCGGGGAGCACGGTCAGCGAGTGGTAACGCGTCGCCGTGAACGGTGAAGGCAGCCCCGCGAGGACGCCGCGGCCGTTGTGCAGCACCTGACTGGTCTTGCCGTGCAGCAGTTCGGGCGCCCTGTCGACCGTCGCACCCCAAGCGACCCCGATGGCCTGGTGCCCAAGGCACACACCGAGCATCGGCACCTCGCCGGCGGCGCAGCGGCGCACGACCTCGACGCTCTGCCCGGCCCGCTCGGGGGTGCCGGGCCCCGGCGAGACCAGCACGCCGTCGAATCCGGTTATCGCGTCGACGTCGACGACGTCGTTCCGCCACACCGTGCACTCGGCGCCGAGCTGCGCCAGATATTGCACGAGGTTGTAGACGAAGCTGTCGTAGTTGTCGACGACGAGTACACGCATGCGGGCCAGCCTATCGTGGCCGCCCCGCGACCTGGGTCGATCGGTTCCGGGGCGGTCACTCCGGGTCGACGGCGACGTCGTTGAACGGCAGCATCGGCTCGACCCACGGGAAGACCACGAACAACAACAACGCCACGACCCCGAGCGCCAGCACGACCGCGAGCGTCGCCCTCAGGGCCGTCGGCCCCGGCAGGTGACGCCAGATCCAGCCGTACATCAGGCTTCCCCAATCTTGCGCAGCAGGTCGGCGTAGCTCGCGCCGGGCTCCTTCGCGTACTCGTTCGTCAGCACCGTGTGGATGATCATCCGCTCCTTGTCGGAGAACTGCGGATGACACGTGGTCAGTGTCATGAGGGGGGCCAGCTCGGACTCCGGCATCGCCTCGTTCGGCTTGTACGGCACCGGAGACACCGCGTCACCCCGGTCGGGTGTGACGATGACCCTGCCGAACGTCTGGTCGTAGGCGCTCTGGGTGTCCTGCAGCGGGGCGACGTCGGCACACCTCGGGTCACTGCCCTGGTTTTGTGCCCAGCCGGCCACCTCGTCCTGCATGGGCAGCACCCGGTAGACGTAGAAGCTGTCGACCGTCTCGATGACGACGGCGTCGCACGAGGCGAGCAGGTCGAGGTCGTTGAACGGCGCGCCCTTGCCGACGCGGTGGCCCGCGACGCCGAAGTTGCCGGGTTCGCCTGGCATCGCCGTGGTCTTGTAGTGCCCTGGCCCGACCTCCAGTGCGGCGGCGTCCACCCCCTGCTGGATGGTGAAGCTCCAGTCGGCACCGAACGAAGGAATGTAGATGCGGGCGAACGCCCTTCCGTCGATCGGATCGGTGTGCAGCTCACGTTCGTTCGACCACTGGGAATCCAGATCGGCGTTGGCCTCCCGCTGGAGTTTCGCCGACATCCAGTTGGTGATGTACAGCTCGTACACGACGAACAGCAGCACCACGAGTCCGAGGGTGATGAAGATCTCGCCGACGGTGCGCACCGCGGTTCGGCCCGCGCTTCCACCTCCCCCTGATTCGGAGGGCGGAGCGGGGGGCTTCGTCGGCGGTTCCTTGGGGGGCGTCGCCGGTGAGTCCGCCGGAGGGCGGGACCGCGAGCCCGCCTGCGGTGGGCGGCGTCCCTGCGGTGCCGAGGGTGGGCGGGGTGAACGTTGCCCGCCGTGGGCCGCGCCCGCGCTCATCGGCCTCCGGACGGGCCGCATGACCGGCTGGGTCCGGTCGTCGTGAGTTTCGTAGTCGTGCAGGTCTCCCGGGTGTGGCCACTGCGGCTGTTGCGTTCGCGGCGGCCCATTGCGGTGTGGTGGATTCGGAACAGGGATCTCCCGCGTCTCGGGATCCTCGTACCTCGACACGCGAGCTCCTCCCGGGCCGTTACGGCACGCCCGTCATCACGATCTGCTGGTCTGGCGCTCGCTCCCCGGTTCTAGCGCCTGTCCGATTACGTTAACGTGTTCAGTTGACGGCGGTTGCGCACCGCCGCGCATTTGACCGACAGCACGCGAGGACTCTGATGCCCAAGTCGAAGGTCCGCAAGAAGACGGCTTACACGCCGCCATCCGACCGCCGTACGCCGGTCAAGGTGCGCGCGGCAGGCCCCTCGCATCCGATCTACAAGATCGTGATGTTCGGGCTGATGCTGCTCGGACTTGCCTGGCTCGTGGTCAATTATCTGGCAGGCGACAAGCTTTCGTTCATGCTCGAACTCGGCAACTGGAACTTCGCCATCGGGTTCGCGCTGATGATCACCGGCCTGCTGATGACGATGCGATGGCGCTAGCGGCCGATTCGGTCCGTCCGAACGGCGGCTTGACAGCGAATTACAACAGTGTGACTAATCCCCAGTGTGGACAAACCCTGTGGATAACTCCCCTCTGACCTGGGCTCCCCGAGTCGGCCTTGTTGCTGTCGGCTGGCTGCTCGCCGTCGCCGCGGGAACGAGCGCGACGTTCATCGCGCTCTCCGCCGACCGCCCAGGCGCCGTGCTGCTCGCCGTCGCGACCATCGCGCTCGCGGCAGCCGCGTTGCACGGCACCGTGATACGTCCTCGCCTCGCCGCGAGCACTTCCGGACTTCGCGTCCGCACCGTCGGCGGTACCCGCGCACTCGCCTGGGGCGAGGTACAGCTCAGGCTGGTCACCAGCAAGCGAATGGGAAGGGACGTCACGGTTCTCGAAGTGGAAGCGGACGACCTCGTCGTACTCGGCTGGCTTGAACTCGGCACCGATCCTCGCGACGTGCACGAGGAACTCGTCGCGCTGCGCGCGGGCTGACCGGACTGCCCCAGCGTCCCTAACAGGCGCCCAGCAGTACGCACAGCTGCGAGGACAGTTCCGAATACCGGTAGACCACGAGACCGACGAGCGCCGCTGTGATGAGCGCAAGCACCCCTGCCTGGAAGGCGCCCTTGTTCTTCGCCGGCGCGTACACCATCGCGATCATGGCGAGCGCGCCGACGACGAGGCCACCGAGGTGGCCGAGCAGTGAGATGCCGGGCAGCGAAATGCTCAGCACCACGTTGATCACGATGATGCCGATCGCGGCTCCGGGGTTGAGCTTGAGCCGCAGCACCGCGACGAGAATCGCGCCCATGAGGCCGTAGATCGCGCCGGAAGCGCCTGCCGTGCCCGTGTTGGCGTCGCCGAAGGCGAATACCGCGGCCGAGCCACCGAGCATCGACACGAAGTACACGGCGATGAATCTGACCCTGCCGAGCAGGATCTCCAGGTCCCTGCCGAGCACCCAGAGCGCGAGCATGTTCATCGCGATGTGGATCAAGCCGTAGTGCAGGAACCCGGACGTGAGGAGACGCCACCATTCGTCCCTGAGCACCATTCCGATGGGCCAGAGCACTCCGTCCTGGAAGAACTCGGCCCGCTCGTTGCTCATCGGGCTTTGTGCCTGAACCGCCGTGAGGGCGTAGACAAGCACGTTGATGACGATCAGTACCGGCGTGACGATCGCGGTCCTCGGCGCGACGGCCCCCGCGACGGTTTTCGCGCCGTAGCCCGCTTTGCGGTACTGGACGGCCTGCGCCTGCTGCTGCCGCTGGCCCGTTTGCACGCAGTCGATGCACTGGTAGCCAACGGAAGCCTCGCGGAGGCAATCAGGACAGGCCGGCCTGTCACACCTGACGCACCGCAAACCGGTCTGACGATTCGGGTGCCACCAACACCCGGGCAGCGCTTCTTGCTGATACGACTGCCCGGGCTGCGGCGGGTAAGGGGGAGGTTGGCTCACAGTGCTACCGCGATGTCGGGCGCGGCGCTTTGACGCCGCGGGCTGGGCCTGCCTTGCTCACGTCTTCCAACCTACCTGGTACCCGGGGAGCTCAGGCGCGCTCGATGTCGACCTTTTCGATCACGACGTCCTCAAGCGGCTTGTCGGCCGGGCCGGTGGCGGTCCGGGCGATGGCGTCGACGACACCCTGCGAGTCCTTGTCCGCGACCTCACCGAAGATCGTGTGCTTGAAGTTCAGGTGTGCGGTCGTGCCCACCGTGATGAAGAACTGCGAACCGTTGGTGCCGGGGCCCGCGTTCGCCATCGCCAGCAGGTACGGCTTGTTGAACTGCAGCTCGGGGTGGAACTCGTCGTCGAACTGGTATCCGGGGCCGCCACGTCCGGTGCCGGTCGGGTCGCCGCCCTGGATCATGAAGCCGTCGATGACGCGGTGGAAGATCGCGCCGTCATAGAAAGGGCCAGTTTTTTCGCCCTTGGCGTTGGGCTGTGTGTATTCCTTCGTGCCCTCGGCCAGACCGGCGAAGTTCGCCACCGTCTTGGGGGCGTGATCAGGGAAAAGGTTGATCTGAATGTCACCGCGGTTGGTATGCAGAGTGGCTTTCATCTTCGCTCCACCGAGGGATCCGTTGCTCTCAGTCACACGATTCATCGTGCCATCTGCGGCGCGATCGCCCGGAAAGGGGCAGGATGGGGCCAAGTAGACAACAGGAAAACACACGATTGTCGAGGTGAAGGGCGATGGCTCGGACCGCGGAAGCGTCGGCGGGTGAGGCCGTCAAGGACGGCTCGCACAAGCTGAGAAAGCGGGCGCGGGAAGTCGGCAAGGCAGGTGCCGACTTCGCGGCGCAGGCAGCCCAGGTCGCCGAGCAGCGGCTGACCGAAGGCACGGAAGCCGCGCGCAAGGAGCTGGGCAAGACCTCTCGCCGCACCCGCAGGAAGCTGGCTCATCAGGCAAAACGAACCAGCAAAGAGGTCTCGAAGAGCACGAAGCAGGCCAAGAAGGTCGCCGCCGAGCGGGCCGGGGACATGCGCGCGCCCGGTCGCAAGGCACGCAAGGCCGCCATTCAGGCCGCGAAGTCGGCAGGCCACTCGAAGCGCAAGGCCAAGCACGACTTCAAGCAGGCGAAGAAGGACTTCAAGTCGGCCGTCGCCGATGCGAAGACCGCCGCGAAGGGCGAGAAGAAGAAGCGCAGGAAACTGCCGTGGCTGCTCGGTCTCGGCGCACTTGCCGCCGCGGTCGCGTACGCGTTGCGTTCGAAGCAGGAGCCCCCGATCGCGCCGGCACCGCCGCGCAGCACGGACGCGCCGAAGCCGGCCGAACCGCCGGCAAGCAAGGCAGGCGAACCGCAGGAGCCCAAGCCGGGCGCTCCGCGCAACGGCCAGCAGGCCAAGAACACCGAGCAGAAGAAGAGCTAGCCAGACGCCGAAGAGGCCCCTCACCGAGCGGTGAGGGGCCTCTTCGTTGCTTGCGGCAGCCGATCAGGCGGTGTGCTTGCCGATCAGCGCGCCGAGGCGGGGCAGCGCCTCCTCGACGTTCTCCTTGCCCTTGGGGCGGAGCTTGCCGTAGACCTTCTTGATGCTGTCACGGCTGCTGCTTTCCGCGCGGGAGTCGGTGACCGAGAGCAGCGCGTTCGAAGCCTCGTCCGCGCGGGTCGGCAGGTAGGCCGAGAAGTCGCCGCCACCGCTCGCCTTGAAGTCGGCGTAGATCGGCTCAAGCGCGACGACGAAGTCGTCGAGCAGGCTGTCAACGGCGGAACCGATGATGCCCGGCTTGATCTTCTTGACGGCCGCGTAGCCGGTCTTGATGACGGTCCCCGAAACGCCGCCCTTGCCCGAGACCTCTTCGTCGATCAGGGTCTGCAGGTCGGTCACGACGGTCGGGCGCCGGGTGGAGTCGAGCAGCGATTCCTTCAGGGTGTCAGCCACGGGTTTCTATCCTTCGTCACTTTGAGATCAACGATTCTGGGGGCGCAGGGGGTCGTTCGCAGCTCCGGCATACCCATCAGTGGGACCCCGGTAGTGGCGTCGGTTCCTCGATGCCTGCGGTCCGGCCAGAGTAGTACAAGATCAACTTGCCCTGCACGCAGTGGTGTGTGGTCGTAACACTCAGATGCCAAGACCGGTGATTGCTTCGAGCGCGACCTTCCTGGCCTTCACGCTCTGTCCCTGGTTCGTGGTGACAATGACCGCCTCCCCCGCTTTCGCGACCGCGTACACCGCGCCGTCGTCGGTCGCCTCATATCCCCCTGACCAGCCAGCGGGCTGTTCCGTCGGGTTCGAGGTGGCCACGGGCGCCGCTTGATCGACCAGCCCGGTCGCCACGACCGGGTCACCGGAGTAGACACGGACGGTAACTTGCAGTCCTCCGTCGGGGCGGTAGAAGAAGCACGTCGGGTAAGGGGAGTCGGCCGACGTGCTGACCTTGTCGACCATCTGCCCGTTGGCCCGCGAGACGAAATCGGTATCGAGGTAGGGGCACGGCTGGTCAGCCGAAGGCTCCGGTTCCGGCGGAAGCGCCTGCGCGCTCGCACTCGGGGAAGCGGGAGGAGGCGGTTCCTGCGACTCGGTCGCATTCGAACAGCCGGCGAGCAGGGCGGCGGACACCACGCCGAGAACTAGCAGTCGTCCCATAGGTTGCACAGTGAACCAGAAGCCCGTTCCGGCAGTAGCGTCGCCAGGTATGAGCACACTCCGCGGCTGGCCTTCGTTCCCACCCGACCTTCCCGATTTCGACGTGGACGCCGCCCCCGGGCAACCTGTCGACCTGTTCCTCTCCTGGCTGTCCGACGCGGGCGAGACCGGTCTCGCACCGCACGCGATGACACTGTCCACTGTGGATGAGAATGGCCTTCCCGATGCCAGGGTCCTCATTCTCAAGGACGTCGACGAGACGGGCTGGTATTTCGCGACGAGCGCGGAAAGCCCCAAGGGAAGGCAACTCGCCCGCAACGGGCACGCGGCGCTGACCTTTTTCTGGCCACACAGGGGAAGACAGGTTCGGATCAGGGGAACCGCGCGTCCGCTCGGCGAGGACGCGGGCGCCTCGGATTTCCTTGCGAGGCCGGATGCCTCCAAAGTGGAGACCGCTGTGGGCCACCAGTCCGAGGTACTTGCCGACCCCTCCGACCTGACGACGGCCGTCGAGGCGGCGCAGCGATTGATCGCCGAGAAACCGGGCTTCGTCCCGCCGTCGTGGATGCGATATCTGCTCGCGGCCGACCTCGTCGAGTTCTGGCAGGCACGACACGACCGCAAGCACGTCCGGCTTCGCTTCACCAGGGAGGGCATGCGCTGGCGGCGCGACCAGCTCTGGCCTTGAGTCGACATACTTCTACTCACTTATGTAGCATCTCTACTATCATTTGATGGATTGATCGGACCTCAGGAGATGCCACATGTCCGTGAGCGAGCTGGGCCCTCCCATGCCGCGGACCGAAAAAGGTCACGACGCGGCGAGTACAGCCATCGCCGCGATAGATGTCCATGACCTCCGCATGCGCTACGGCACGACGGATGTCCTCACCGGCGTGACATTTCAGGCGAGGCACGGCGAAGTCGTCGCGCTACTCGGCCCCAACGGCGCGGGCAAGACCACGACCATCGAGATACTCGAAGGTTTCCGGATGCGTTCGGGGGGCGAGGTCAGCGTTCTCGGCACCGATCCGGCCAAGGGCACGGAGGCGTGGCGCGCGCGGCTCGGTGTCGTGCTGCAGTCGTGGCGTGACCACTCCAAATGGCGCGTCCAGGAACTCCTCGAACACCTCGGCACCTACTACGCGCCCTATTCGACCGACCGAATCAGCAGGCCAAGGGACGCAGCCGAGCTCGTCGACGTCGTCGGTCTCGGCGAGCACGCGGGCAAGCGAGTCGGGCAGCTCTCCGGCGGCCAGCGCAGGCGGCTCGACGTCGCCATCGGCATCGTCGGCAGGCCGGAGGTGCTGTTTCTCGACGAGCCGACGGCAGGCTTCGACCCGCACGCTCGCAGGGAGTTCCACGATCTCGTACACCGGCTCGCCGACTTCGACGACACCACGATCCTGCTGACGACGCACGACCTCGACGAGGCCGAGAAGCTTGCCGATCGCATTCTCATACTGGCGGGCGGTTCGATCATCGCCGACGGCACGGCGGACCAGCTCGCCAAGAGCACGTCGGCCGAAGCGGAGGTCCGCTGGTCGAGGGACGGTGAACGGTTCGTGCACTCGACAACGGACGCGACCACCTACGTTCGCGATCTTTTCGCCCAGTACGGCAACTCGATCGCCGACCTGGAGGTGCGCAGGGCCTCCCTTGAGGACACCTACATGTCGATGGTCCGCACGTTCGAGGCCGGCCGTCACGACGACGCCGTCCGCTCGTTCGAGGAGAAGAACCGATGAACCCCACCACGGCGGCCGTCCGGTCGGGGCTGGCTCGCGGCCGCATCGAACTACGACAGACCTTCACGACCCCGCAGGACCTGTGGGGATACCTCTTCCCCACCGTCGTGCTGCTCGTCGTCATGCTGCTCATGCGTGGCTCGACCATTCCCGGCACCGACTTCTCAAGGGGAACGATGACGCTGCCGAGCGTGCTCGGGGTATCGGTGGCCTTCGGCGGGCTGGTGAACCTCATGCAGTACCTCACCGTCGAGCGTGAGGACGGCACGCTGCTGCGAGCCAAGGCCACGCCGGGCGGCATGCTCGGCTACCTCATCGGCAAGGTCGTGATGGTGTCGGGGATGGTGCTGGTCAGCATCGCCATCACGCTCATTCCCGGCATGTTCCTCTTCGAAGGACTCGCCCTGAACACCGTGGGCGCCTGGCTCACGCTGGCCTGGGTTCTCGCGATCGGGCTCGTCGCCACCATGCCGATCGGCGCCGTTCTCGGCTCGTTGTTCTCCAACCCCCGCAACATGGGCCTGATCATGTTGCCGGTCATGGGCCTCGTCGCGGCGTCGGGAATCTTCTATCCGGTCACCGTTCTGCCCGAATGGCTCCAGGTCATCGTGCAGGTCTTCCCCATCTACTGGCTCGGTCTCGGAATGCGCTCGGCGCTGCTGCCGGACAACATGGCGCTGGTCGAGATCGGCGAATCGTGGCGGCATCTCGAAACCGTTGGTGTGCTGAGCCTGTGGGCCGTGCTCGGCCTGATCATCGCGCCGATAGTCTTGCGGAGGATGGCACGAAGGGAATCCGGCTCCAGCGTGGCCGAACGCAGGGAAAAGGCGATGCAGAGGATCGCGTGATGAGCGAGACGATCTACAACCGCATTGCCGTGCTCAGGGCCGAAAGAGGAGTCAGCAGGCGGCAACTCGCCGAGGCGCTCGGCGTGCACTACCAAACCGTCGGTTATCTCGAACGGGGCGAGTACAGCCCGAGCCTCTACCTCGCCCTGCGTATGGCGGAGTACTTCGACGTATCGATCGAGGTCCTGTTCTCGATTCACCCGTTCCCGAGGATCGGCGCCGAACAGTCAGCCTGACGCGGTGGCCTTGGCCGCCTTACGGAGCTGGAGACTGAACCAGATCTCGCCAAGGCCCCGCATCAGCAACGCGATGCCCAGCAGAATCGCGAGCGTCAGGATGGTCACCCCTGGCCAGACGAGCGCGATCGTGCCCGCGATGACGGTGAGGATGCCGAGAGTGAGCCAAAGACCCCACATCGGCAGTCCTCTCTTCCAGGTCAGCGAAGCCGCGATCTGGAAGATCCCTCCGACGACAAAACCGATTCCCACCAGCACCGCCAGCGCGAGCAACGTGATTCCCGGCCAGGTCAGCGCGATGATCCCGAAAACAATCCACACGATGCCGAGCACGTAGAACGGCCAGCGGGTCGCGTGCCGGTCCGCCATGATGATCTCGTCGACGCCTTCGATGATGAGTCCGATGGCAACGAGAAGGGCGAGTACGCCGACAGCGGTTGTCAGGCTCAGCAACAGGATGATTCCCAGAGCCGCGGTGAACACGCCGAGCAGGGTGATGAGCCACCAGCGTTTGGCGACCCTGCGCACCTCGTCGGCCAATTCTCCGCCGAAGGTCATCCCAAATGCCCGGTACGGTTCCGTCGTCGTCATGACGCACCTCCAGCTCAGGCGAAGACAGAAAAACGTTAGGCGCCCCGCACGGGGCTCGCCAACGGGTTCACCCGGCGGAGTTATTCACAGCGATTCAACGCGAGATGCCGGGATTCAGTCCGAACTGGACGAACGAGCCAGCCGTCGTCCTCGCAGTACCTCGTGCGCTTCCCGCAACCTGTCGAGCAGGTCGCCGGTGAGTCCAAGCCGTTGTTTCGCGAGCAGCAAATCGGTTTCCCTGACGATGGTCTCGGTCGCGACCGCCGGATCACCCGTCGCGGCACATTCCCTGCACAGCTCGTCGAGCCGGGGAAGATCGCGAGCCATCCCCGGAGCGCGGACGACCGCGAGCCTCCCCACCTCGCTGGGCACGAGTTCCAGAACACCACCGCCGAAGTTCCTTCCCTCCAATTCGGCGGAAAGCAGAGTCAGCGAGTTGTGGAACGCGGCGGCGAAATCGTCGTCACCGGTGACGCCGTCGGTGATCCGGCCCCGGTAGATGGTGTCCGTCGTGACACAGCCGATGTCGTTGACGATCACTCGCGGGTGGTGGTGCGAACGCTTGCTGAGCATCAGTTCGCCGTGCCTGATGTTGGGAATGCGGTACCACGGCTGCCTGATCCTGCACTTGAACCGTGAGGGGATCAGATCGTCCTCGCCCCGGCGAAGGTAACGGTCCAGTCCGGAACCCGGTTTCCTTTCGATCGGACCGGAAGTCGCGTCGAAGAGGTGCACCTTGAGCCCCGAATCCGCGTTGTGCCGGTAATCCCGTGCCGTGAACCGCAGGCCAGGGGCATGTTTCGCGCGGGCGAGCAGCGGGCGGGACCACGGCCGCAAATCGAACTCGCTGACCTCGGCCTCGTTCAGCGAGAAATACGCGTTGGCTCCGGTCACGGTCGCCACCTCGAATTTGGCGATCTCGTCGAGCCTGCCCACGGCGGGGATTGCCCGTGCCTCGGCCACCGCATCCCGATGTTCCGGCCGGAGCAACAGTGCGGTCCACGGCGCGTCGTTCACCGCGACGGTGTGCCGCGTGACCAGACCACGATCCCGTTCGAAAAGAGCTGTCGAGTGTTGTGTGCTGTGCAGGGAGACCACGAGCGGCCGGGTCTCCGAGGCACTCGGCTCGGCCCTTCTCCCCGACAGCAGAACGACTTCCTGCAAAGCGCCGGGGAACGACCGCGGCGGATAGAGGTCGAAGCGCAACTCGTCCACCGTCCGCAGGAGCCATTGCCGCGCTTTGCCCGCGCTCACGCCGGTGAAACATTCGGCGGGAAGGACAAGGGCGAACGCTCCCCCGACCCGGAGCCTTCTCAATGAGGCCAGCAACATCGGCAGCCACAGATTGGCGACGCCTGCGACAGGGACTCCGAGCTCGGAACCGTGGCGCATTGCGCAATCGCGTTCCGCCGCCGACACGAACTGAAAGCGCACGAAAGGAAGGTTTCCTACGACGGCGTCGAATTCCCTTGTGGTGTCGAGACTCCACGGCAAGGTGCTCGACCGCATGATCTCGCCGGGTATCCCGTGCCTGGCAAGTCGTTGCCTCGCAACGGCGACAGCCTCGCCGTCCACATCCAGCCCGGTGAAACTCCCGATGGAAAGGGAACTTTCGGCAAGCCCTTCCACGAACGCTCCGTCACCGACGGACGGTTCGAGCACCGAGACATCGCCACGTGCGCCCAGCAGGTCGCTCAACCGGTGCAATGCGTGCCGCACCAGGCCGACCGGCGTATAGAAGCCGCCCCGAAGCTTTTCCGCACTGACCTCAGAGCGCAGCTTCACGTCGGCTCCCGTTCATCGACTGTCACCAGCCGTGACGACAGTACAAGCGGCGGACCGGTTTCAGCCGTGCCGCGGCACCGTGTCGGAAAGATCCGTCCGTAGATGCGCTTGAATACCTAGCGGTGCTAGATTTCGGCTCATGGCCATCCGGGAACGCCGCGAGCGCGAACGCGCGCAGCGTCACAAGCTCATCATCGACACCGCGAGAGAACTCGCGGAACGGGAGGGCTGGGATGCCGTGACGACTCGGCGGCTCGCTGAGAGCGTCGAGTACAGCCAACCCGTGCTCTACAGCCATTTCGCCGGCAAGGACGCCATCGTGCGAGCTGTCGCCATCGAGGGTTTCGGCGAACTCGCCAAAGTCTTGAAAGAAGCCAGATCGGCCCGGGAAGACCCGATCGAGGCACTGCGCTCCGCCGCGATGGCCTACCTGGACTTCGCCGAGAAGAGGCCCGCACTCTACGACGCGATGTTCCTGCGGCAACTGGACATCCCGTTCGGCACGAGTGAAGCCCCGCCGGAACTACGCGCGGGCTTCGGCGAGCTACTGGCCGCGCTCGAACCCGTCGCGGGCGAGCGCGACATCGACACCCTCGCCGAGGTCTTCTGGAGCGCGATACACGGATTCGCCACGCTCATGCTGGGCGCCCGACTGCGTCCCGACCTCCGGGAAGCGCGGATGGACCTGCTGCTGGAACTGTTCATGCGGGAATAGCGGCACGATCAGGCTTCGCGCACCTGGGTCAAAGCCGAATCGTCGGAGCGCGCCAGCAAAGCGGCCTGGGTACGCGTCGACACACCGAGCTTCTGCAGGATGCGCGAGACGTGGGTCTTCGCCGTCGCGGGAGAGATCGTGAGTTCCCTTGCGATCTGCTTGTTCGTCTGCCCCTCACCGAGAAGCCGCCAGATCTCCCGTTCCCTGCTGGTCAGGTCGGACGAAGGCGGGGGCGCCGCGCGCGAGCGAGCCGCCGAATCCTCGGGAACACGGCCCGTCACGTGCTTGATCACCTGCCGGGTGACCGAGGGCGTGAGATACGCGTGCCCCGCCGCGACAGCGCGGACCGCGTCAAGCATCTGGCCTGGTTCGGCGGTCTTTGCGAGAAAGCCGGAAGCACCCGCTTCGAGTGTCGCGGTGATGTTGTCCTCGATCTCGAACGCGGTCAGGATCAGGACTCGTGTCCGGGTCCGCTCGACGATCTCCCTGCATACGGCAATGCCGTCCCTGTCGGGTAATTGAAGGTCGAGCATGATGATGTCGGGAGCGAGTCGTTCGACCGCGCCGATGGCTTCCCGCGCGGTCGCGGCTTCGCCGACGACCTCGATGTGCGGATCGGCCGCGAGGATCGCCCTGACACCGGCACGCACCGAGGAGTGGTCGTCTACGACGAGGACTCTAGGCATGACTCACTTCCTGCTTGCCCGACAACGGGAGGCAAGCCCGCAAAGTCCACGATCCACCTGATCGGTCGACCTGAAGATCGCCGCCGCACAGGCGAACCCGTTCCGCCAGGCCCACCAGCCCGTAGCCGGAACCCGGAGTCGTCACGGAATTCGTGGCCTCACAACGGTTCGTCGCCGCGATCTCAAGTTCGTCGTCCCGACGTGTGATCACGATGGTCACCTCACCGCCCTGAGCGTGTTTGGTGGCGTTCACGAGCGCCTCACGGACAACATTGCACGCCGCGATTCCACCAGGATGGTCGAGGTCGACCGAACGGGGGTCGTCACCGATCATGGTGACGGCCGTACCGGTCGCCCTCGCCTGCTCGATCAGTTCCGTGACCGACGACCAATCGCAGGGCACCGTGATCGGGCCGGACTCTTCCGTGCGAAGTACCTCGATGAGCGTGCGCATGTCCGCCATCGCGTCAAGGCTCAAGGCCCGGACCCGCTCCATGCGCGACCTGAGTTCGGCGGCCTCAAGAGGTTGGGGTGCCGCCGTCGCGGCCGCCGACTGCATGGCGATCGCCGACAAATGCCCCGAGATGGCATCGTGCATTTCGCGGCTGATCTGGAGCCGCTCCGCCGTGACCACCTCGCGCTGTTTCGCCTCCGCCGCCTCGGCGAGCAAAGCAGCACGTTCGCGTTCGTGGTCGGCCTCGTTCATCGGGATGCGCACGCTCACGCCCCACCACAACGTCACACCCACCGCGAGAAACAGGATCGTCATCTGCACCAGCGGCGCGGCCAGCACCGGTGCCAACAGCAGCCCGACGACGGCCAGCGAAAGACACCCCGCCGCGAGCGCGGGCAACAGCCGCCAGGTTTGCGGGATCGACCGGGTGATCACGAGACAGTAGAGAGCGTCGCAGGCCAGCAGGATCACCCCGAACGAGGTCGTACCCGTCACGGCTGCCTCGGTCACCAGGGTCACCACACCCGTGACCACGACGGCGCCGGGCACCGAACGACGGAACACGTGGACGAGACCGAGCACGGCGGCCGCGACGATACTGCCGGTCACCACCAGCGACGACGGCCCCGGACGCCATTCGATGCCTCCAGCGGGTACGAACACGAACGCCACCGCGACCAGCACATACCCCGCGCTGACCCACACGTCGCGCATGGGTGGTCGCGATATTCCACTCACCGCGTTCACCGCCCCTCCTCGTCGTTCCTTCGATTCCACCCGGCGCCCTTGCCTGCGGCAACCCCCGCAGGGCGTAGGCCGAAGGGTTTACGTCCGGGGAACGGAGTCGGGGCATCTGGCCGATGAAAAACCACTGTCGATCTTGCGAGCGTGGAGCCATGGACTCATCAGGAACCTGGATCGTGGGCGCAATCCTCGCGACCGAGATCGCGTTCTGGGTGCTGCTACTGCTCGGACTGTGCGCGCGCTATCTGCTGAAGCTACGCCGGGTCAGCACCCTGCTGCTCGTGAGCGTGCCGGTTGTCGACCTCGTTCTCATCCTCCTGGTGGGCTTCGACCTTTCCAGGGGTGCGACTCCGACGACCGTTCACGGACTCGCCGCCGTGTACCTCGGCTTCAGTGTTGGTTTCGGCCACTACGTCATCACGCGAGCCGACGCGTGGTTCGCCCACCGCTTCGCGGGCGCGCCCCGCCCCGTCCGGCCGCCCCGCAGCGGACCCGCGAAGGTGCGCCACGAATGGCGAAGCTGGTTTCGCGTTCTCGTCGCCTGCGCGATCGCCATTCCGGCCATGCTGCTCATGAAGCTGATCTCGGGCTGGGGGGTGCCCGGTTCGCTCGACCAGTTGTGGGACGACGAACTGTGGTCATGGGTCGCGCGACTGCTGCTCATCAATGTCGCGTGGCTCCTCACGGGCCCCGTGTACGCGACCTTCTTCAAAGCGACCGAAGAGGACTCCGACGCCATGAGCGGGAGGGTCCGATGAACCTCGCAGAGAACACCGTCGGTATCGGGCCCTGGTCCATCTCCGTCGGCCCGTTCGCCATCGTCATTCTCGCCGCGATCATCGGCGTTGTGCTTTATTACAGCCGGAAGGACGACTGAGAAACCCCTCGGGATGGGGAGCCGGTCCCCTCCGCCGAGGGAGCCGACCGAGGTCGGCGCGCGCCTACGGTGCGCTCATGACCAAGGACTCCGCCCCAGCACGCTGGGCGATCATTGCCGCCTGGGCCGTGCCGCTGTGTGTTCTGCCATCCGCGATCTGGCGGATACTGAACATCGGCGAGGACCCGGACGCCACCTGGTATTTGCTGTCGCTGTCGGCGGGATCCATGCTGCTGTCGCTGCTCACCGTGGGCCTAGTGCGTTCATGGGGCGAACGAGTCCCGCACTGGATCCCCGGCATCGGCGGGCACACACTGCCACCCCGCCTGGTGGCCGGCATCGCAAGCACAGGGGCGATGATCCTGATCGTGCTGTCCGCCTACTTCGTCTACAACTGGTTCACCCTGGAGACCGCACGAACGGATCTGCAGCTCGTCGGAAATCCCGGTACCGACACCCGTCCGCTCAGCGAGCGCGACCAAGCCACCGAGGTCGTCCTGACGTACGCACCGATGCTCGCCTGGGGTCCACTGGTGTTGACGTTGGCCGTCGACTACTGGCGCCGACACCGGCCGAGGGCTCGACGTCAACACGCGTAGCGCTCACGCCGACCATGCTCGGTGTGCACGATTTCCCGCTCCCACTCCTCCCGCGGTTGGACATGCAGTCGCCAGTAGTGCTCCGCGATGTCGTCCGGATCGAAAGCGGTACCAGGAGCGACGGGTCCGTCCACCGTCACTGTCGCCACATGCACGCCTGCCGAACCGTATTGCTTGTCCAACAGCGTCACCAATGCTCGCAGCCCTGCCTTGCCGAGCGAGCGACTCACGTATTCCGGCTTAGGCTCGGGCATCCCACCGGTGACGATGAACGAACCACTACCGCGTCGCACCATTGCGGGCGCGACGTGCGCGGCGACGGTGACCGCTCCGATCACGTTGACTGCCCAGGCATTCTGGTGAGCCCGCACGGGCAGCTCACCTGGCAGGTCGGCCTGGACCATTGCCGCGTTGTACACCACCGCTTCGGGCACGCCGAACGTTTCGCTGGCGACGTCGAGAGCGGAACGCAACGCTGTTTCGTCGGCACTGTCCGCCGACAGAGCGATGACCGGAACTCCGGTGGGCGCCAACGCGTCGGTCACGGCCCTCAGCGTGCTTTCCGATCGTGCCAGCAGAGCGATCGGCCGCCCCTCTCGCGCGAATCGCGTTTCCTCGTCCGTCAGCGGAGGCGACGAAGGAGCGGTCATGCCAAAGGGGCGCCCACAAACAGGCAGGCATCTAGATTGTGGGGGCCTGACGTGTCAGCACAAGAACCGCTTGACGCAACCACGGTTCGTGGGGTCTGTGGGGGTCGCCCCCACAAAATTATCTACGGAACGACCTGGTCCGCGCGGTCGGCGGACACGCTGCGCCGAGAGTGGAGTGGAGCTGAGGGGAATCGAACCCCTGACCTCCGCCTTGCAAAAGCGGCGCTCTACCAATTGAGCTACAGCCCCGGACCACGGGCGAACATTGCCGTCCGCCCGCGGTGGAGTTTCAGTTCTTGCTCGCGGAATCCGAGCTGGCGGCTGCCGGAGCGCTGCCATTCGAGGACGCACCACCCAGAGGCCGCTCGGCGGGAGCAGTGGCCTCACGCCACAGGTCCGCCTCAGCCTTTGCGTCCTTGTTCCGCTTGATCACGAAGAAAACGCCACCCGCGACCACGGCGAGTGCCAAAAGCTTCTTCACGGTGTGAGCCTCCTCGACAACCTGCTGATCCTGCATCACGAATGCTACTGCACTCGACCCAGTGCCCATCCACGCGGTCGAGTCACGGTTCCACGTGGAACCGTGGATCAAGAGCCGCAGGGCCAAGGGAAAGCTTACGCCGCGATGGCGAACGGCAGCACGTGGGACCGCCCCTCTCAATCACATCGCGGCCGATTCCCTCGCCTCGCGTTCCGCCACCGCGCGACGCGCGTCCTCCTGGACCAAGTCGCCGTTGATCGCGGCCGCCGCCATCGTTCCGGCGGATGCCGAACCGATCACCTGAGCCTGCACCGAGGTGACGTTGCCTACCGCCCACACCCCGGGCACCGCCGTCGCCCCAGCGGCGTCGACCTCGACGCAACTCCCGATCAGCTGATCCTGAAGGTACTGGTCGGTCGCCTCGACACCGAGTTCAGCGAACGCACTGACGTTGGCCGACATCCGTGGCGAGACCACAAGCGCCGCGAGTGGAACCAGGACGCCGGTGTCGAGGCGCGCTCCGGTGAGCCGGCCCGACCGCACCTCGACACCGGTCACCTTCCCCGCGACCACGGCGATATCCCGCGCGGCAAGCTGCTCCGCCTGCTCATCGGTCAGGTCGGGCCCGGTGTGCCGCAGGAGGGTGACGTCGTCGCTCAACTGCCGGAACAACAACGCCTGGTGAACCCCGAAAGGCCCAGTGGAAAGCACTCCGATGGCCTGGTCCCGCACTTCCCACCCGTGGCAGTACGGACAATGCAGCACATCGGTGCCCCAGCGCTCCGCGAGACCGGGAACGCCGGGTAGCTCGTCGGTCAATCCCGTGGCGAGAAGCAACCGTCTCCCCCGCACGGATCGGCCGTCGGCCAGCAGGACGTCGAAGTCGTCGTCGCCTCGGCGTCGCGCCGAGGCGACCCTGCCCGTGACGACCTCGCCGCCGTAGCTCGCGACCTCGGCGCGACCGGCCTCCAGCAGTTCCTCGGGCGGCGTCCCTTCCCTCCCGAGGTAGTTGTGCACGTGCCCCGCGGGCGCGTTACGTGGCGCTCCGGCATCGATCACGAGCACGGAACGCCGCGCCCGTGCCAACGTCAACGCCCCGGCAAGACCCGCGGCCCCGCCGCCGACGACCACGACGTCATACCTGTCCCTCATGTATCCCTCCAGGTCCGAGGCCGCACGAATCGGCGACCCGAACCCGACTATCCACAGTTGAGGACAAAACAACAAATAACTTTGCTGAAACCGCAAATCGTGAGGTCAGGCCTTCAGCTGGGTAAACCGGATCCGGTTGCCGAACGGATCCCTGAGCCCGCAGTCGATGCCGTAGGG
Source organism: Saccharomonospora sp. NPDC006951 (assembly GCA_040635515.1). Lineage (GTDB taxonomy): Bacteria > Actinomycetota > Actinomycetes > Mycobacteriales > Pseudonocardiaceae > Prauserella_A. The sequence continues at coordinate 100,138 of JBEYHY010000004.1, forward strand.
CCGCTCCGTCGGTTCGTCCGTGAACTCGACGCCCTGATTGAGCAAGGTCTCGTAGGTCTTGCGGCAGTCATCCGTGGTGAGGATGAACCAGCCACCCATCGCCCCCTTGGTCACCAGCTCACGAATCTGCTGGACCGTTTCCCCCGACATCCCTGGAGTTCCCGGCTTCTCCAGCAGAATCTGCTGGTCGGGACGGCCCGGAACGTTGACGCTCAACCAGCGCATGTCGCCGAGGTCGACATCCGTGTTGACCTCGAAACCGAGCTTCCCCACGTAGAAGTCGAGTGCTTCGTCCTGGTCGAGAACGTAAATCTGCGTGTGTGTGATCGCGTTGAACATGCTTTTGAAACTACGTCGCGGGACTGTCGAAAACTTATCCAAAACTGCTCAGTACACCCGCGACCGCCGATCAGCCGCTCGGCCGCGTCCACGCCATCGTGAAACAGCTCGGAACCGCCGTCACCACGGCCTCCTTGCGGTACTGCCTCGGCGACTTGCCGACGATCTCGCTGAAGGTGCGGCTGAACGTGCCCAGGCTCCCGAAACCGACTTCGAAGCAGATGTCGGTGATGCTGCGTTCGGACTCCCTCAGCAGGAACATCGCCCGCTCGACCCGGCGGCGCTGTAGGTAGCGGTGTGGTGTCTCACCGAACGTGGCCCGGAAAGTACGCGTGAAATGCGCAGCGGAAACATGTGCGATCTTGGCCAGCGCGGCGACGTCCAGCGGTTGCGCGTACGCGCGATCCATCGCGTCTTTCGCTCTGAGCATGCGACGGTTGGACTCTTCGATGGACCGGCTCACGCTCCCAATCACACCACCTCAGGCGCGATGGCGGTGTACATCTCGCCGAGTCGCCGCAGCATCGGATGTTCGGTAGGGCTTTCATACGAGTCAACAGCGGCGATGGCGCGAATTCCACTCGCCGCGTTGGTCGCGAAGGCGGCTTCCATCGAGGGAATGTCCGCAAGCGTCACCGGCTTCCGGGTCACCAGGTCGCCGAGCACTTCGTCGAGCAGTGCCATCGTCACTCCGGGCAGGCACTCCGAACTCGGCCAGATGACGCCACCGTTCTTGACGAACCCGATGTTCGATGTCGAAAGCTCCGAAACGATGCCGTCGGCGTTCACGAAAAGCACGTCGTCGAAGCCTTCGCGCCGCGCGGCTCTCCGCCTGTTCAGCGCCCCGAACAATCCGACGTGCTTGACCGTTGGCAGCTCGCGCCCGTAAACGGTGGATCGCAGCCGCCACGGCAAAGGCGACGCGAGCGGCGCGGTCCGGGTGGTCACGAGAACCCGCGGATCGGCGTCCGCTCCGATAGTCCCCAGATCGAGCGCCGGGTCGTAAATGGTCACCCTCACGATCACCGGTCCCGAGCAGCCGTCGAGCGCTTGCCGGATGCGGTGGCGTACCCGCTCGGTGTCGAGGTCGACGCCGAACACCTCGCGGCAGTCGCGCGCCAACCGCCGCAGGTGGAGGAGCAGACCACGCACGCGTCCCTCGTGAACGAGCATCGAGGTGAAATGACCGTAGTTCGCAAGGGCGAGCGCACTCATCTGCTCGACCGTCACGGGGGCGCCGTTCAGCTCCATCCGGCCAGAATTTCATCCCCATCGCGCTGGTCAGCTCACCGCCTTCTTGACGAGCGCGGCGATGTCCTTCTCCGCCTTGGCGGTCAACTCGGTGACCGCGAACGAGGTCGGCCAGAACCCACCGTCGTCGAGGTTGGCTTCCGGGTTGAAACCGAAGGTCGAGTAGCGCTCCTTGTCGTCCTGCCCGCTGCGGAAAAAGCACACAACCTTGCCTTTTCTCGCGTACGCAGGCTGCCCGTACCACAGCTTGGGTGCCAGATCGGGGGCGTTGCTCGTCACGATCGCATGGATGCGTTCGGCCACCCCGCGGTCAGGTTCGGCCATCTGCTCGATCTTCGCCAGCACATCGGCTTCACCGGCAGCCGCCTTGGTGCCTCGGCCGCGACTCGACTCCTTCCTCACCTCCGCGGCGCGTGTCTTCATGGCCGCGCGCTCCCGCTCGGAAAAGCCGCTTTCGTTCTTGGACGCACCCACCGTTGTCGCTCCTCGTGATCGTTCGGTTTGCGATGTTCGCGACGTTAGTCGCCACGAGGGTGACGGGCTTCTCGAATCCTGATCGATCTTCGGATAGTCCACCAAACCGGAGCTCTCTTTGAAGTAGAGTCCGGGCCCTATTCGACCAGGGGGATACGAACTCTTTCACATTGCTCTTCAGCCGACCTTCTTCGAACACCACGCCATACGAGGATGGAGTACCGATGACCACGTCCCCGGTTCCCGCGTACCACGCCTTCTACCCGCCAATAGCCGTACTCGGGCTGGCCTTGAGCGGTGTCACGCTTTACAACAACGTGGACAACGATGAATACACCATTACCTACTATTCGATTTGGGAACTCGTCGGAAAATCCACCGGGACCAGCATAGGGCTATTGAGTCTCATGATTCTGGGTGGTTTCATCGCGATAACCGCTTATATGCACGTGCGGCCGCCGACTTCTCCCGCACTTCCCATAACGGCGTCCGTGCTCGCTGTACTCGCGGCACTCATGCTCACGTTCAAAGCAGGCGCCAGCAACCTCGCTCCGGCGACCCTCAGCAACGGCGGGAGGATGATGCTTGTTCTGACCTGGGCATCGTTTGCCTTCACGGCGGTGCACGCCGCACACCTTCTCTACGCGAAGCGACGCAACTGGCCGGCGGCTCCCGTGTCGGACTGATGCCGCATGCCGCGGCACACGGCCACTCAACCGGCTACCCGCAAAGGCCAGCCAGCAGCGCCTTTGGTGATCCCGTCCATCCATCACCATCTGGCCACGCACTGGCGATGTCGACCGTTTCGAGCAGTTCGACAAAGGCCTCACCAACTGGCTCATTGAACAGGGCGAGCATTCTGGCATCGTGCGGTTCGTAGAAGTAGCGATACTCGACTAGTTGGGCCAACGCTTCTCGCGCAGCCCGCTGGCCGTTGCCGCGACTGACCACCTTTGCTTCCACCAACCAGTGTTGCCCAGCACGTAGCGCTGTCAGGTCTCTCGGGTGAGGACTGCTCGTGCTGTAGCCCAACGATGTCAGGTGGGCGTTGAAGCGGTTAACCAGCGTCTCGTGTTTCCGAGACTTGTTGACCGTTCGTGCTTTGATCTTTTGCTGGTAGTCCGTATCGCTCTTTGGCTTGAAAGGACCGAACTGAGCTGGCGGACGGAACTCCTCACGCGTCGCAATCGACTCTGGTCGACTTACAGCCAGTCGTCGTCGGATATCGAGAGCATGCTGACAGAGCTGGAGGAATTTGTTCAGGTCGTCACGAAGGATGGCGTCACTAGGAAGCGCGTTCACGGCGTACGACTTCGCCACGATCGTTCCCGCCTCGTAGTATCTCGGACGCACGATCGTCGGCGGTGCCAGCAACTCGATCGCATCCGAGGTGCCCACTCGCAACTCAGGAGCCAGTTCTTCGCGGATGACATGAGCCTGCGCGGCTAGCTGCTCAAGCGCACGTCGCTTCACCTCTTTCCGGAGATTTTCGGTGCCCTGAATAAGACTGAGATACACGGTCTTCATGTCAGCCGCGAAGAGGTAGACCACGTACATACCCCGCGTCGCTGAATCTGTTTCGTCTGGGTCAAAGATTCCGATCCACGGGACTGACGCGACCGTGCCCTGTCCGCTACTGCCCTTGATCAGATAACCCGTCGGCACGTACGGAGCCAGATGCTCTTTCGCCGAACGAACGAGACGTGCGCCATGGGCATCTTGCGGCAACGCCGAGCTGTACTCGCTCGCGATGATCCGCAGCAACTCGCGCAAATGCATGCCGTGGCCCTCCCCAGCCAACAACAGCCCCCTGCCGAAGTTCGCTTGATCGCAAAGCGAAGTCTTGATCAAGTCTATCGGAAAGCGCAACATGCACCAGGCGCAAAGTAACCGAGAAGCGCCAGCCTCTCGGCCAGTTTGTCAACGAGCAAGGACGCGGCCAGGTACGTTGGCCGACCGAAGACGACGCCGGGCGAATCTAGCTCCATAAGCCACAGCGAGCGTGAGCCACAAGGCCGCCCAAGCAACGTAGGACCACCGCGCGGAATCGACCATGTACACGGTCAGGAAAACAAGGCCGAGCACCGCGTACAGCGCCGCCAAAGCACCATCCGGGCGTTCAGAGGGAATTTTCGACCTCGGCATAACGACCACCTTGGCACGCACCGATGCCGCCAACCAGCCGCTGAACGGAGCCAACAGCCATGATCAACTCGCACCTAGTCGACGGCGTAGTCTCCCAGAATGTCACTCAGCCCCCGTTTCCCCTGGTGGGGAGACGGGGGCTGAACTGCTGTGGGCCCAGGAGGACTTGAACCTCCGACCTCTTCGTTATCAGCGAAGCGCTCTAACCGCCTGAGCTATGGGCCCGGAACGCAGTGAACTTTACAGGACGGCTGGTCGCCTTCCCGCACCGGGTCACTCGCGCTCCGACAGGGTCACCTCCAGGCCACCGGCCAGGTCTGCCGACACGTTGTAGATGAAGGCGCTCACCGTGGCAAGTGCCGAGATGAGCACGATGTTGATCGCACCGACGATCGCCGCGACGCCGAAGACCCTGCCCGCGCTGATGAGTGGTTCGCCCGCAGCATCGGCACTGTCGCCCTGGACAAGGGATGTGTAGGTGCCGTTGACCTTGTCCCACACGCCCATGCCATCGAGCACCGTGTAGAGCACGCCGACCGCGACGAGCCAGACGAGGAACAACGCGACACCGAGCACCAGCGACAGTTTCAGCACCGACCACGGGTCGAAGCGCTTGATCTGCAGACTCGCCCTTCGCGGTCCCCTGCCGGGGCGGCGAAGCGCACTCGCGGGCGTGGACCTCGGCCTTCCGCCCGAGGCGCCCCCCTGCGGTGGCTCCTGTCCCATCCGCTGGGTCGTCTCGGTGGCGTGACCACCGAACAGGCGGTTGGCCGCGCTACCGGAGACGATCTGGGTGTCGGCGTTACTCCCGTTGGGATACGGGCCCTGGTAGTGGGGCTCCTCCTGCGGCGCCTGGCCGCCGGACCACCGGTCGCCGAACCCTTCACCCTCCTGAGCGGACGCACCGCCGGCACTGTCCTTGGCCACTCGCTGCCAGGGCGGAGCGACATCGCCGGTCGAGTCGGCCGGTCCATCGACCGCACCGCCGCCGGTGCCCCGCCGTTCGGAGTTGTCAGGTGGTGTCACAAGCGGTCAGTCCTTAGTCAGATCCCGCGCCGTCGACGCTAACAGTGCCTTGCGTTGTGTCGTCGCCTTCGGCTTCCCCGTTAGCTTCTTCTTCTCCGTTGGGGACGTCCGATGGCTTGTCCGCGTTGCGTGCCACCGCCAGCAGGGTGTTGCCCTCGTCGAGGTTGATCAACCGAACACCCTTCGTCTGCCGGCCCGCCTTGCGCACCTGCCCCGCCGGCGTCCGGATGACGCCGCCCGCGGAAGTGATGGCGTACAGCTCGTCGTCCGCGTCGACGATGAGCGCACCTACCAGCCTGCCACGTTTCCGGTCGTGCTGAATGGTCAGCACTCCCTTACCACCGCGGCCTTGCACCGGATAGTCCTCGATCGGTGTCCGTTTGGCATACCCGCCGTCAGTGGCGACAAGCAGGAACGTGTCTTCCTTCACCACGCTGATGCCGAGCAGCTCGTCCCCTTCGTTGAATCGCATTCCGAGGACACCGGACGTCGCCCTTCCCATTGGCCGCAACGCCTCGTCCGTGGCATGGAAACGAATCGACTGACCGTCGGAGGAAACCAGCAGAAGGTCGTCCTCCGCCGAGGCAAGCACCGCCCCGACCAATTCGTCGCCTTCACGCAAATTGATGCCGATCAGGCCACCCGCGCGCGGCGAATCGAAATCGCTCAGCTTGGACTTCTTGACGAGTCCCTTCTGGGTCGCCAGCACCAGATAGGGAGCGACCTCGTAGTTCGGGATCTGAATGACACCCGCGATGGCCTCGTCAGGCTGGAAAGCGAGCAGGTTGGCCACGTGCTGACCACGCGCGTTCCTGCTGGCTTCCGGCAAATCGTATGCCTTCGCCCGATACACCCTGCCCTTGTTCGTGAAGAACAGGATCCAGTCGTGCGTCGAGCACACGAAAAAGTGCTGGACGATGTCGTCCTGTTTGAGCGTCGCGCCCTGAACGCCCTTGCCGCCGCGTTTCTGCGAGCGGTAAAGATCGGTCTTCGTCCGCTTGGCGTAACCCGTGCGCGTAATGGTGACGACCACGTCTTCGACGGCGATGAGGTCTTCGACCGAAACCTCGCCGTCGAACGGAATGATCTGGGTCCGCCGCTCGTCGCCGTGCTTCTCGACGATTTCGAGCAGTTCCTCACGGACGATGGCACGCTGCCGCTCCGGCCGGTCCAAAATGTCCTGAAGGTCGGCGATCTTGGCTTCGATCTCGGCCAGTTCCTCGACGATCTTCTGCCGTTCCAGCGCAGCCAGCCTGCGAAGCTGCATGTCCAGGATCGCGGTGGCCTGGATTTCGTCGATGTCCAGCAATTCGATGAGGCCAGTGCGTGCCACGTCAACGGTCGGCGACCGGCGAATCAACGCGATGACCTCGTCGAGGTGGTCGAGCGCCTTGACCAGGCCACGCAGGATGTGCGCGCGTTCCTCGGCCTTGCGCAACCGAAACCGGGTGCGCCTGACGATGACCTCGATCTGGTGCTTGACGTAGTGCCGCACGATCTGGTCGAGCCGCAGCGTGCGCGGAACGCCGTCGACGAGCGCCAGCATGTTGACGCCGAAGTTGTACTGGAGCTGGGTGTGCTTGTAGAGGTTGTTCAGCACGACCTTGGCGACCGCGTCCCGCTTGAGCGTGATCACGATGCGCATACCGCTGCGGCTGTTGGTCTCGTCGGCGATGTCGGCCAGACCGGTGAGCTTGCCGTCGCGCACGAGCGAGGCGATGTTCTCGACCAGATTGTCGGGGTTCACCTGGTACGGCAGCTCGGTGACAACGAGCGTCGTACGTCCCTTCGCGTCCTCTTCGACCTCGACGACGGCCCGCATCCGCACCGAACCACGGCCGGTGCGGTACGCGTCCGCGATGCCCTGGGTACCGAGAATGAGGCCCTTGGTGGGAAAGTCCGGCCCCTTGATCCGCTGCATGAGCGCGGCGAGTGTCTCGTCGTCGTCGGCATCGGGATTGTCGAGCGCCCACACGACTCCGTCGGCGACCTCCCGCAGGTTGTGCGGCGGGATGTTGGTCGCCATACCGACGGCGATGCCCGAACCACCGTTGACGAGAAGGTTCGGAATCCGACTCGGCAGGACATCGGGTTCCTGGGTACGACCGTCGTAGTTGTCGGAGAAGTCGACGGTCTCCTCTTCGATGTCCTTCAGCATCTCCATGGCGAGCGGAGCAAGCCGCGACTCCGTGTACCGCATGGCGGCGGCGGGGTCGTTGCCGGGAGATCCGAAGTTGCCCTGCCCGTCGATGAGCGGGTACCGCATCGACCAGCGCTGCGCGAGCCGCACGAGCGCGTCGTAGATCGCGGAGTCACCGTGCGGGTGGTAGTTGCCCATCACGTCGCCGACGACACGCGAACACTTGTTGTAGCCGCGCTCCGGCCGGAAACCGGAATCGAACATCGAGTAGAGCACGCGGCGATGAACCGGCTTGAGGCCATCGCGCACGTCTGGCAGTGCCCTCGACACGATGACGCTCATTGCGTAATCGATGTAGGAGCGCTGCATTTCCTGCTGGATGTCGACCGGTTCGACCCGATCGTTGTCCGGCGGCAAGGTTTCCGTCATAGGTCCTTCTTGGTTGGACAGTCCTCAGTGGACGACAGGTAGGGGGTCACACGTCCAGGAAACGAACGTCCTTGGCGTTTCGGGTGATGAACGAACGCCGCGCTTCGACGTCCTCACCCATCAACACGGAGAACAGCTCGTCAGCGGTCGCCGCGTCGTCGAGCGTCACCTGCAGCAGCAGCCGGTTGGCGGGATCCATGGTGGTCTCCCACAGTTCCTCGGCGTTCATCTCGCCGAGCCCCTTGTACCGCTGGATCGCGTCGTCCTTCGGCAGCTTCCTGCCCGCGGCCGTACCCGCTTCCAGCAGGCCGTCCCTCTCCTTGTCCGAGTAGGCGTACTCGGGCTCCGACCTCGGCCACTTGATCTTGTAGAGCGGCGGCGACGCGAGGTAGACGTAGCCCTGCTCGACGAGCGGGCGCATGAAACGGAACAACAACGTCAGCAGCAGCGTGCGAATGTGCTGGCCGTCGACGTCGGCGTCGGCCATCAGCACGATCTTGTGATAACGCAGCTTCGAGATGTCGAACTCGTCGTGGATGCCGGTTCCCAGCGCGGTGATCAGCGACTGGACCTCGTTGTTCTTGAGCACCCTGTCGATGCGGGCCTTCTCGACGTTGATGATCTTGCCGCGGATCGGCAGGATCGCCTGGTACTTCGAGTCGCGCCCCTCCTTCGCGGAACCACCCGCGGAGTCACCCTCCACGATGTAGAGCTCGCACTCCTCGGGGTTCGTCGAACGGCAGTCCTTGAGCTTGCCGGGCAGCCCGCCGATGTCCATCGCGCCCTTGCGGCGAACGAGGTCTCTGGCCTTGCGTGCGGCCATGCGGGCCTGCGCGCTCGACACCGCCTTGTTGATGATGGTCTTGGCTTCCGTCGGATTGCGCTCGAACCAGTCGGCGAGCCACTCGTTGCAGGTGGTCTGGACGAAGGTCTTGGCCTCACTGTTGCCGAGCTTGGTCTTCGTCTGCCCCTCGAACTGGGGTTCGGCGAGTTTGATCGACACGATCGCGGCGAGGCCCTCGCGCACATCGTCGCCGGTGAGGTTGGCGTCCTTCTCCTTGAGCAGCTTCTTGTCCCGCGCGTAACTGTTGACGACACGAGTCAGTGCCGCGCGGAAGCCTTCCTCGTGTGTGCCGCCCTCGTGGGTGTTGATCGTGTTGGCGAAGGTGTACACCGACGGCGTGAAGCCGTTGTTCCACTGCATCGCGACCTCGACCTCAAGACCTTCGTCCTTCGCCTCAAACGCGACGACGGAGGGATGGATCGGGTCCTTGCTGCCGTTGATGTGCCTGACGAAGTCTTCGAGCCCGCCGGGGTAGTAGTAGGTGCGCTCCTTGATCTGGGCACGCTCCCCTGTCGCGTCCTCCCCGTTCTCCTCGGAGATCCGCTCGTCGCGAAGCACGATGGTGAGGCCCTTGTTCAGGAAGGCCATTTCCTGAAGCCGGCGCGCGACCGTCTCGGCGCTGTAATAGGTGGTCTCGAAGATGTCGGGATCGGCCCAGAAGGTGACCGTGGTGCCGGTGGTGTCGGTGGAACCCTTCTCCACGAGTTCACCAGGGACCGACCTGTCGTAGCGCTGCGCCCAGATCTTGCCCTTGGTGTGGACTTCCACATCGAGTGCCGTCGAAAGGGCGTTGACCACCGAGACGCCGACGCCGTGCAGGCCGCCCGACACGGCGTAGGACTCGCTGTCGAACTTGCCGCCCGCGTGAAGCTGGGTGAGCACGATCTCCAGCGTCGGCTGCTGGTACACGGGGTGCATGTCGACGGGGATGCCCCGGCCGTCGTCGACGACCCGCACGCCACCGTCGGCAAGGATGGTGACCTCGACCTTCGTCGCGTACCCCGCCATCGCCTCGTCGACCGAGTTGTCGACGACCTCCCAGATGAGATGGTGCAAACCACGTTCACCGGTGGAGCCGATATACATGCCAGGGCGTTTGCGTACTGCTTCAAGACCCTCAAGCACGGTAATTGAGGACGCGCTGTATTCGCTCTTGTTATCTGCCACCGGCCTGTTTTCTCCTCGTCTCGCCCGTCTGGACACACGCGAGGCGTGCCTTCGTCGGGCACACCAGTTGATACTCGTCCGGCACCAATCCGGCTTACCCCTCTAAGTTTACTTGGCCAGTCGTCCTCACATGCACCAAGGACACCCCTGATTTCGTCACAGGGGGGCGAACTCGAACCAGGATGAGTCCGGCAGTGGCCAACGGGCATCTCGCGCCGCCTCGGCTTGCCCAGGCTGTCCCGCTCTCGCTGGCGACCGGACCTCCCGGCTAGCCGTATGTATCGCGAGGCCCTCGACCTGGAACATGGCGCGGCCCCTTCCGCCAACTCGGCGCTGTCGGACCTTGGATCCGCATGCGCTTCACGACGCCGTGCCCGACGCCCTTGGCGATCTTCGCCAGCAATTGGCGCTGCAGCAACCGCAACTGGGTCGCCCAGGCGGTCGAGCTTGCCCGAACGGTCAGTTCGCCGTCCTTCAGCGCCACCGGTTGTGCGTGTTCGGCCACCTCGTCACCGACGAGCCGGACCCACTGACCGAACACCTGGCCGTTGGCGAGTTGTTCTCCCCAACCCATCTGGGTCGCCATCCGCGAGGCAAGCCTGCCGAGCGGCTGCGGGTCCCTTTCGTCGACTCCCGGCCCCGACCAGCGACGTCGGCGCGGGTTCTGCCGGGAACCGCCCTGCCCCGCTCGGCCCGGCTTGCGGTAACCGGGCTCCGACCCCCTCGCCGCCGCACGCTGCCGCGCCGCTTCCAACGCGGCTCGGGCGAGGTCACGGCCACCCTGTGGATGGTCTGCTGACCCCGGCTCATTTGGCCCAGCCACGATGTTACGCTCGGTGTCACGTTTGGGGGACTCACTCACAAAACCGCCCACCCGAGGGGTATTGACCGCCTCATTTGGGCCTTCAGTCACGCGCGGCGATAACAGATCTGCCGTGTTATCCACACTATCCACAGACTTATCCCCAGATAGGTGGGCAACTGCTGTGGCCCCCCTCACGCCGGGTTGCCGATCTTTGTGCGCACCCGTCTGATCAGGCACGTTCCACCTCACCCTCCGAAACCGTGTAGCGGACTCCGGTCAGCTCCGCGGGGACGTCCTCATCCACAGCCGCGGTGACCAGCACCTGCTCAGCACTCGCTGCTACTTCGGCGAGCTTGGCTCTTCTCCTGCGGTCCAGTTCGGCGAAAACATCGTCGAGCAACAACACCGGTTCACCCCCTGCCTCGGCACGAAGCAATTCGTAGGAACCGAGCCGCAGCGCGAGCGCGTACGACCAGGACTCCCCGTGGCTGGCGTACCCCTTGGCCGGGGCGTCGCCGAGCATGAGCTCAAGCTCGTCCCGGTGTGGTCCGACCAGACTTACCCCACGTTCCAGTTCCGAGGCACGCGACGCGCCGAGCGCCTCAAGGAGGATCCCGGTCAGCGTCTCCTCGTCGGCTCGCTGACCACCGGGAACGCCGTAATCCGCTGGTAGCGCCTCACCCAGGCTGGATCGGTAGCTGATCCGCACGGGCCGCGAATCCGGCGCTACCCCCGCATAGGCGGCCACCGTGTGCGGCGCGAGGTCGGCCACCAGATTCAGTCTTGCCGCGAGAAGCTGCGCGCCCGCCGTCGCGAGGTGGTTGTCCCACACCTCCAGAGTGGACAGCGCGTAAGGATCGTCGCCCTTGCGTTTGCCCGCTGTCTTCAACAGTGCGTTGCGCTGCCGAAGGACTTTCTCGTAGTCACTGCGCACCCCTGCGTACCGGGGAGCGCGCAGCACGAGCAGCTCGTCGAGAAACCGGCGGCGCTCTCCGGGATCACCACGCACGAGGGCGAGATCCTCCGGTGCGAACAACACCGTCCGGAGAATTCCGAGTACATCGCGTGGTCTGCCGACCGCGCCCCTGTTGACCCTCGCCCTGTTGGCTCTGCCCGGCGCGATCTCCAGCTCGACGGTGAGTTCTCTGCCCTCGTTGACCACGGCGACGCGCACGAGCGCACGCTCACTGCCCTGTCTGATGAGAGGTGCGTCGTTGGCGACCCTGTGCGAACCCAGCGTGGCCACGTAACCGATCGCCTCGATCAGGTTCGTCTTTCCCCTGCCGTTCTTCCCGACAAGGACGGTCGCGCCCGGTTCGAGTGGCAGGTCGACGTGTTCCCACGATCGGAAGTCGGTCACCTGGAGGTGACGGAGGTACACGAGTGGCCGTACCTACTCGACGATCTTCTTGACCGAATGCCCGCCGAACTGGTTGCGCAAAGCCGCCACCGCGCGCATCGCGGCCGAATCCTCCTGCCGGGATGCGAATCGGGCGAACAACGCCGCCGAGATGACGGGCGCGGGAACCGCGTTGTTGATGGCTTCTTCGAGCGTCCACCGTCCTTCGCCGGAATCCTCGACGTAACCTTCGAGGTCGTCCAGTTCCGGATCTTCGTCAAGCGCGCGGACCAGCAGGTCGAGCAACCACGAGCGGACGACGGTTCCCCGCTGCCATGCCTTGATCACCGCGGGTACGTTCTCGATGATGTCGGATGCTTCGAGCAGTTCGAAGCCCTCCGCATACGCCTGCATCAGGCCGTACTCGATGCCGTTGTGCACCATCTTCGCGTAGTGCCCCGCGCCGACCGGGCCCGCGTGCGCGAAGCCCTCCTCACGGGGACCCTCCGGACGCAGCGAGTCGAAGATCGGCATCGCCCGTTCGACGTCCTCGGCCGAACCTCCCGCCATGAGGCCATAGCCGTTTTCCTTGCCCCAGACGCCGCCGGACACACCGACGTCGAGATAGCCGATCTTCTTCTCACCGAGAAGCCCGGCGTTGACCTTGTCCTCGGTGTAGCGCGAGTTCCCGCCGTCGATCAGAAGATCGCCTTCACTGAGCAGGTCCCGCAGTTCGAGCACCGTCTGCCTCGTCGCGTCGCCCGCGGGCACCATCACCCACACCATGCGGGGAGCGTCGAGCGCGGCGACGAGATCGGCGAGTGAAGCGGTGTCGCTCACGTCCGCGGCGCGGTCGTATCCGACGACCTCATGACCTGCCGCGCGCAAGCGTTCCCGCATGTTGAAGCCCATTTTTCCAAGGCCGACGAGTCCGAGCTGAACCATGGAGTTGTCCCTTCGGGGTCGTGCTTGCGTGCGGTGCTCAGCCGGGAAGGCGAACCGGCATCAGCAGATAGAGGTAACCGGGCACCACGTCGCCATTGTCGTCGGCCGGCTTGATCAACGCCGGGCGGTTGGGGGTCGTGAAGGTCAACTCGGCCCGATCGGTGTGCAACGCGCCAAGGCCGTCGACGAGGTAGCCCGGATTGAACGCGATCGTGACGGGCTCACCCTCGTAGTCGACGGGCAGCTCTTCCTCGGCACTTCCCTCGTCGTCGCCACCTGCCGAGAGTCGCAGTGTTCCCTCGGTGAATTCGAGCCGCACCTGGGTTCCGCGCTCCGCGACGAGTGAAACGCGCTTGATCGCTTCGGCGAGCGTCGAAACTCCGAGCACCGCGCGAGAAGTGTGCTGCGAGGGAAGCAACTGGCGGTAGGGAGGGAACTCGGCGTCGAGAAGGCGGGTCGTCGTGTAGCGACCGGAGCCGGTGAGCCCGAGTAGTCCGTCGCCGCTCGCGAGTCCGATCTGCACGGTCGCGCCCGAAGCGCCGAGCGCCTTGGCCGCATCGGCAAGCGTGCGAGCCGGGACAAGAACCGACGCGTCGGTGAGCCCTTCGGCCGGCTGCCATTCGAACTCACGCATCGCGAGCCGGAAGCGGTCGGTCGCGACCAGGGTCAGCGTGTTGCCGGTGATTTCGAGCCGCATGCCGGTGAGCATCGGCAGGGTGTCGTCCTTGCCCGCCGCTACCGCGACCTGCGAAACGGCTTGGGCGAAGGCTTCACCCGCCACCTCTCCCGCGAGATCCGGCTGGGCAGGGAGCTGAGGGTAGTCCTCGACCGGCATCGTCGGCAGGCTGAATCGCGCGTTGCCACACGTGATGGTGGCGCGTGCGCCGTCGATGGAGATCTCGACCGGTTGAGCGGGAAGGGCTTTGGTGATGTCGGCGAGCAACCGGCCCGACACGAGCGTGCGTCCGCCGTCGGCGATCGTCGCTGGAACGCCGACGGTCGCCGAAACCTCGTAGTCGAATCCGGAGACCGTCAGCGCATCCGATCCGCCGTCGGCACCCGCGTCGAGCAACACGCCTCCCAGCACCGGAACCGGTGGCCTGGACGGCAGGCTGCGGGCCACCCAGGCGACGGCGTCAGCAAGCCCATCACGCTCGACGCGGATTTTCATGCGCGCATCCTTTCGACAGCCGAGCCCTTTTCAGCTCGAAAGATCGACAAACAACTCCACCTGCCGTCGCCGACAAACGCGAAGACGGGAGTGGGGTAATGGCTGTGTGGGTTCGCCCAGTTGCGGTGCGTCGCAGCAGACGGCACCGGCCGAACGGACCGGGGTGTGGGTTTCCACGTTAGAGCGTCTCGGTGCCCGCCGTCATCTCGGCCCGACCAAGCCAACCGCGAGATGTCCCCAACTTCGTGGATCGCTTGTTTTTGTTTTGTTCTTCTTCGAAGAGATCTTTGTTCAGTCGTAGTAGTAAGGGCTGTGGGTTGTGTGGATAGCGCTTGTCTTCGCAGGTCTGAGTAGCCGCACAGGTGTGGATACCCATGGTGGTGGATCGGTGGACTGCTCGGGCGGCCCGTGGACGGATTTTGGTTGTCCGCAAGCGATCCACAGTTGTCCCCAGGTTTCCACAGGTTTGTCCCCAGGTGTGGGTCGAGCTGTACCCAGGCTGCCCACTGAAGAAAAGTGACCCGGATCGCTCCGGCGGGTGACAAAAGCTTTGGCACACAAGCACTTTTGCCGCCCGATCCGGGTGCGGCCGGGTGCTCGCGGGCGCGCTTCGGGGCCGTTGAGCTACGCGGGCGGGCAATCAAGAGGGCACGGAAAGCGAGCTGCCGCACGGCGTCGTGGACCGGTTCCCCGGCGAGGGAAAGGAAAGAGTGCGTGCGACAAGGCCGCACGGCCTGAACCGGCGAATGGAAACGAAGAGGTGTTCCGAGTACTTACTGACGGGCGCGCTGCTTGATCCTGGACGTGAGTTCCTGGACCTGGTCGTAGATGCGCCTTCGCTCCGCCATCTCCTTGCGGATCTTCTTGTCCGCGTGCATGACGGTCGTGTGGTCCCTGCCGCCGAAGGTCTGCCCGATGCGGGGCAAGGACATGTCGGTGAGTTCCCTGCACAGATACATGGCGATCTGCCGCGCGGTGGCGAGCGCCTTCGTCTTGCCCGGCCCGCACAGATCCTCAAGCGTCACGTCGAAGAACTCAGCGGTGACTCCCATGATCGTGGGCGCGCTGATCTCGGGTGCCTGTGAATCGGGTATGAGGTCGCGCAACACGATCTCGGCGAGCCCGACGTCGACGGGCTGCTGATTCAGCGACGCGAACGCGGTGACGCGAATGAGCGCGCCCTCAAGCTCCCTGATGTTCGCCTCGATGCGAGCGGCGATGAACTCGAGAACGTCGCCGGGCACGGCGAGCCGATCCTGCGCGGCCTTCTTACGGAGGATCGCGATGCGGGTCTCAAGTTCGGGAGGCTGGATGTCGGTGATCAGTCCCCACTCGAACCTCGTCCTGAGCCGGTCTTCGAGCGTTTCCAGGCGCTTGGGCGGCCGATCGGAGGAGACGACGATCTGTTTGTTCGCGTTGTGCAGCGTGTTGAAGGTGTGGAAGAACTCCTCCTGAGTTCCTTCCTTGCCTTCGAGGAACTGGATGTCGTCGACGAGAAGGATGTCGATATCTCGATACCGCCGCTGGAACGCGACCTTGCGGTCATCGCGCAGCGAGTTGATGAAGTCGTTGGTGAACTCCTCGGTCGAGACATAGCGCACGCGCATTCCGGGGAACAGCCGCTGTGCGTAGTGACCGACCGCGTGCAGCAGGTGGGTCTTGCCCAGACCGGACTCTCCCCAGATGAACAACGGGTTGTATGCCCTCGACGGTGCCTCGGCCACCGCGACCGCCGCGGCATGGGCGAAGCGGTTGGACGCGCCGATGACGAACGTGTCGAACGTGTACTTCTCGTTGAGCCGGGTCTTCGACGTCTGCGGCTGGGCAGGCGCCGTGTAGGGCTGGCCCGCGACCGGCCGTCCGGAGAAGGTCGGCCAGATCTCGTGGACGGCAGCCAGCGCTTCGCCTTCCTCGTCGACCTCTTCTTCGCCGTCGTCTCCGTGTTCGAGGGTGCTCTTCGGCATCGTCGCCGGCATCGGAGGAGGCATGGACGGTGGCCTCGGCCTCGGGTCCTGCTGCTCCGCGCGTTGATGCCGCACGGCGGGGACGGTGATCGTCTCCTCGGCGGGAGGCAGCGGAGGCTTCTCCTGACGCTGTCCGTTGCCGTTGTCCGCCCTCGCGGGTGACGCCGTGTATCGACTGGGTGCACTCGGGGCAGGCGCGCTGTCGGCGGTGTCGACCTTGACGGCGAGCGAGACGTCCCTGCCGAGGCGGCGGGACAGTGCCTTTGTGATCGGTTCGCGCAGCGCGCGCTCGATGGCTTCCTTCGCGAAGTCACTCGGCGCGGCGAGCAGCGCGGTGCCGTCGAGTAGTCCGATGGGACGCGTGACCCGCATCCATGCTCGTTGCTGGGGCGAAAGCGTGCCGTCCGCGAGCTCCCTGACGACCTGTTCCCACACGACCGCCAGGTTCAACTGATGCTCAGACACGCTGCTCCGCTCCCCTCCCCTCGACCTCAGCCGGTTTGACAGCCACACGGTGCGTCAACGCAGGTCGATGTGGTCAACCTGCGCAGCAGGTATCCACATAGTTGTCCACAACTGTGCATCAATGTACGGCTGTCCGAGGGCACTCCATCCCGCGGGATCAAGGTACAGCCGGCCGAAGTCTCCCACCTTTCGGCGGCGTGAACGCACCCCTCGCTGAAAAACCGAGAAGAGGCACGCTAACAAGCCGTGGGTGTTGCCACAAGACTCGCTTCCGGGGCAGCATTTCATGGTGTACGGCGTGTTGCCATTCGACGATCGTGCGTGTTGTTGATCAATGATGATGGCAGTCGCGCTCCGCTACCCGAGGGGCCGGTTTCGGTGTCACCGGGACGGGTGCGTACCCTCGTAAGGTCTGCCGCTGATCGCGGGCTCGTTTGCCTGCCCACCTGACTTTTACATTGGCGAGGAGTTCAGGCAAAGGTGGAGCCGCACGTCAGTGGGTGACATGACGAGCAGACGTTGAGACCAGGAGAACTGAGCCGTGAGCAAGGGCAAGCGCACCTTTCAGCCGAACAACCGCCGTCGCGCGCGGACCCATGGGTTCCGGCTGCGGATGCGCACGCGGGCGGGTCGAGCCATTTTGGCGGCACGTCGTCGTAAGGGCCGTCAGCAGCTTTCCGCCTGACTTCGTCACCTGCGAGGCGCGGCGTGCTACCGACTGACGCTCGCCTTCGGCGGAGTGAGGAGTTCCGTGCGGTAATGCGCGGCGGTGCCCGGGCAGGGCGCCGCCGCCTTGTGCTGCACGCGCTCACCGGAAGCGGTGAGCGAACGAAGGCGGGATTCGTAGTGAGTAAAGCCGTAGGCAACTCGGTGGTGCGCCATCGAGTCACCCGACGCCTACGGCATCTTGTGCGCGCCAGGCTCGGAACCTTGCCGGCCGGTAGCGCGTTGGTCGTTCGGGCACTTCCACCCGCGGCAACCGCGACGAGTGCCGAGCTGGGCTCGGACCTCGACGCCGCGCTGCGACGATTGAGCCTTTCATCGTCCGCCCGCCACGACCATGGACCAGCGGTGTGAGTAAAGAGCATGTGGCCGGCAACGAGACGGCCGAGACCCAAGAGCCGACCCGTCCGGCACGGCCGACGCCGGTCGCCTGGGTGCTGCTGCTCCCCATCCGCTTCTATCGCAAGGCCATTTCCCCATTCCTTCCCCCGATGTGCCGGTTCTACCCGAGCTGCAGCACGTACGCGGCTGAGGCGCTGACGCGGCACGGAGCCGCTCGCGGTACCTATCTCGCCGTGCGCAGGCTGTTGCGGTGCGGTCCGTGGACCCCGCCGGGGCGAGACCCCGTGCCGGAGAAGTTCAGCTTCCGGCGCCAAAGCCCTGGTATGTCTACCGAGGAGTAGCTCAGTGCTCGACTTTATCTACTACCCTGTGTCGTTCATCTTGTGGTGTTGGCACAAGGTCTTCGGTTTCATCTTCGGTGCGGATAACGCGGTTGCCTGGATCCTCGGCATCATCTTCCTGACCTTCACGGTCCGCGGCATCATGTTCAAGCCGTTCGTGAAGCAGGTCCGGTCGATGAAGAAGATGCAGGACTTCGCGCCGGAACTCAAGAAGATCCAGAAGAAGTACGCGAACGACCGGCAGCGGCAGGCGCAGGAAATGCAGCGCCTTCAGCGGGAGCACGGGGTCAACCCGCTGGGTAGCTGCCTACCGATGCTGCTCCAGATTCCGGTCTTCATCGGTCTTAACCACGTGCTCCGGATGTTCGCGCCGGGGAAGGAAAGCAACTACTTCTTCGACGCCGAGGGCGTCCGGTCCTACGTCGACGCCAAGATTTTCGGTGTCAACCTGGGTGACGCCATCAACCACGTCTCCGCGCTCGGCGGTGGCGCAGCGGCCGCCGACCCCGGTTGGCACTGGCATGTCGCTCCGGTCGCGATTCCGTTGATGATCATCGCGAGCGTCGCGACCCACTTCACGGCACGGCACTCGGTCGCGCGGCAGAACCCGGCATCGGCCACCGCGCAGACCGCCATGATGAACAAGCTAACCCTGTGGATCTTCCCCGCGGGTGTCCTCATCTTCGGTGCGTTCTTCCCCGTCGGTCTGTTGATCTACTGGCTCGCCAACAACGGCTGGACCCTGATGCAGCAGCGACTCGTGTACACGCGCATCGACAAGGAAGAGGAAGCGAAGAAGGCGGAGGCCAAAGAGAAGCGTGCCAACCTCGGCCCGAAGCCGGGTCAGAAGCCGCAGGTCGGCCAGAAACCTCAGGCGGGCCAGAAGCCGAAGCAGAAGGCCGCCCAGCAGAAGCAGGACGAGACCACGCCGGGCGACGAGGGGCAGAAGCCGACTCCCAAGGGCGGGGGCAGCGGACAGGGGTCCGCGAAGAACGGCAAGAACGTGAAGAGCGGCAGCAGCACGCGCGGAGGCGCCTGGGCCAAGAACGGTGGCAACCAGCAGCGCCCGGTCACCCAAGGCAAGAAGACACAGGGACGCAAGCGGCGCTGACGCCCTCGCGTTGAGAGGAGAACGACATGTCGGAAACCGCCGAGGTTATTGGCGCCGAACAACAAGAGGCCGACGAGGTCTCGCAGGTGGAGGAGACCGAGGAGCAGGACGCTACCGAGTCGAAGGGGTCGGAGGACGATCTGCTCGTCCAGGAGGGCGACATCGCCGGGGACTACCTGGAGCGGCTCCTCGACATCCTGGACTACGACGGCGATATCGATCTTGACGTCGAGGCGGGCAGGGCGATCGTCAGCATCGACGGTGGCGAGGACCTGGACAAGCTCGTCGGCACTCGCGGCAATGTCCTTGAGTCGCTTCAGGAACTGACTCGGCTGGCGGTTCAGCAAGAGACCGGTAATCGCAGCAGGCTCATGTTGGACATCGCGGGCTGGCGTGCGGCTCGCAGGGAAGAGCTTCGCGAACTCGGCCGCTCCACCGCCGAGTCGGTGGCTGCCTCCGGTGAGCGCACTCGGCTGCAGCCGATGAGTCCCTTCGAGCGGAAGGTCGTTCACGACGCGGTCGCCGCGGTCGAGGGCGTCACGAGCGAGAGTGAGGGCGAGGAGCCCAAGCGTCGAGTCGTGGTGCTGCCCGAGTAGGCGCTCCCCTCCTGACCAAGCGGCCCACCGGAATCCGGTGGGCCGCTTTTTTGTGTCCGAGTTTCACGTGAAACTCGGATTAGGACCGGACCGGCAGTGGACTTCTCCACATCTGCGGACTGTCGCGTCGCGTTCGCGTTGGCATCGGGGAGAATCGACGAGGGCTCGTTCCACGTGAAACAGCGAGCCTGAGGAGGAGTGGTTCAGTGGACTTGGACGGATCGGAGTCCGCCGCTCCGGCGGCAGCGTCCACCATCTTTGGAGACCGGCTGGAACTGGCCGGGCAATATGTCGATCTCCTGGAGCGGCACGGCGTAGACCGAGGACTCATCGGGCCTCGCGAAGCGGATCGCCTATGGGATCGACACGTACTCAACTCCGCTGTCATCGGTGAGGTGATTCCGGAAGGTGCGCGAGTGATCGATGTCGGATCTGGCGCGGGTCTCCCCGGAGTGCCGCTGGCCATCAGTCGGCCGGATCTCGATATCGTGCTACTGGAACCGATGGCGCGGCGGGTCGACTGGCTGACAGAGGTGTCCGAGACGCTTTCTCTGTCGTTGACGGTCTTGCGCGGTCGGGCCGAAGAGAAGCAGGTGCGCGAACACGTAGGTCTTGCCGATGTCGTAACCGCTCGTGCGGTAGCTCCCCTCGCCCGGTTGGCAGGTTGGTGTCTTCCTCTGGTGCGACCGAAGGGAAGCCTGGCGGCGTTGAAGGGCGCGAGCGCTCACGACGAGATCGAGCGCGATCGAGTTGCGATCACGAAGGCAGGCGGTGGCGATCCATCGCTGACGATGTGTGGCTCCGGCGTGCTGGATACGTCGACCACGGTGGTGCTGATCGAACGCACCGAGAAGCGCAAGACCGGACGGTCTCGACGGCAGGCCGGTGCGCGTTCGAGATGAAAGGATTGGCGGAGCGAATGACGATCTGTACGGAGCGGCGGATGTTCCACGTGAAACGGTGCACCAGGCAAACCGGTACGGGAAGGGGCGCCCGGTGAATCCTCCCCGTGAGATGAGCGCGGAGCGTGGTCTCGGCTGGACCCCGATTGCCGAAGAAGCCGAGCGCGCGGCCCGCGTTCTCCACCCCGACGCGAATGCGATGCCCCGCCCGACTCGGCGCCGGGTGCTGACCGTCGCCAACCAGAAGGGCGGCGTCGGCAAGACGACCAGCACGGTCAATCTTGCGGCCGGACTCGCCCTCCATGGCCTCAAGACGCTTGTCATCGACCTCGACCCGCAGGGGAACGCCAGTACCGCGCTCGACGTCGACCACCGCTCCGGCACCCCATCGGTCTACGAGATGCTCATCGGCGAGGTCTCCCTCGTGGACGCGACTCAGGTCAGCAGCCAGTCCCCCAACCTGATGTGTGTACCCGCGACCATCGACCTCGCCGGTGCCGAGATCGAACTCGTGTCGATGGCTTCCCGTGAGTCGCGGCTCAAGGAGGCGCTGTCCAAGGAAGCGCTCGACGAACTCGGTGTCGACTACGTCTTCGTGGACTGCCCACCCTCGCTCGGCCTGCTCACGGTGAACGCGCTGTCGGCAGCGCACGAGGTGCTTATCCCGATCCAGTGCGAGTACTACGCGCTGGAAGGTCTCGGTCAGCTTCTGAGCAATATCGAACTGGTGCAGAAGCACCTCAATCCCGCGCTTGTGGTCTCGACGATTCTGCTCACGATGTACGACGGGCGCACCAAGCTCGCCGACCAGGTGACGCAGGAAGTGCGCAATCACTTCGGTGACGTTGTGCTCAAGACGATCATTCCGCGAAGCGTGAAGGTCTCCGAGGCGCCAGGCTATGGGCAGACCGTTCTGGCTTACGACCCCGGTTCGCGGGGGTCCATGAGTTATGTCGACGCGGCTCGGGAAGTTGCCGAGCGTGGAGCGAGGGGACAGAGATGAGCGAACGCAGGGGTGGTCTTGGTCGCGGGTTAGCCGCGCTGATTCCCACTGGGCCGGTGAGTTCGGAGGAGGTCGTCACCGCCGAGGTGAAGACCGATCAGACCGCCGTTCCAGCTCCCCCGCCCGCCGACGACAGCGGATGGTTCGCGGCCAACGGCGCGGTCAAGGGGCACGCGGGTGAGGTCGCCGGTGCCGTCTACCGCGAGGTGCCGGTCGGCTCGATCAAGGCGAATCCGAAGCAGCCGAGGCAGGTCTTCGACGAGGAAGCACTGGCCGAGCTGGAGCACTCGATCCGCGAATTCGGCTTGATGCAGCCGATCGTCGTCAGGCAGCTGCCTGACGACGAGTACGAGCTCGTCATGGGCGAGCGCAGGCTTCGGGCGTCCCAGCAGGCCGAGCTGGAGTTCATCCCGGCCATCGTCAGGCAGACGGCCGACGAGGCCATGCTGCGGGACGCGTTGCTGGAGAACATCCACCGGGTCCAGCTCAACCCTCTCGAAGAGGCGGCCGCATATCAGCAACTGCTTGACGAATTCGACGTCACCCACGAGGAACTGGCCTCGCGGATAGGCAGGAGCAGGCCGGTCATCACCAACACGATCCGGCTGCTCCGACTCCCCCTCCCCGTCCAGCGGCGGGTGGCCGCCGGGGTGCTGTCGGCCGGGCACGCGCGGGCGTTGCTGTCGCTGGACGAACCGGAAGCCCAAGAAGAACTGGCGGCAAAGATCGTCGCGGAGGGGCTGTCGGTCCGGGCGACCGAGGAGGCGGTGACGCTCGCGAAAGGTGCGGCGAAGCCGAAGCAGAAGGCACCCGCCCGCAAGCCGATGCAGGCACCGGGACTTCAGGATCTCGCGGAGCGACTGTCGGACTCGTTCGACACGAGGGTCAAGGTCGACCTCGGTCGCCGTAAGGGGCGGATCGTCGTCGAGTTCGGGTCGGTCGACGATCTCGAACGCATTGTCGCTCTCATGGACCCAAACAAGACAAACCAGACACGAAAAACCGATGACCAATGACACCAGGTCATTTCGTCACGGTGATGATTTAGAAAAGGTGCCGATCAGCTCCCGCGCTCGACCGCGCGGGAGATCAGGCCGGAGAAGACGGAGCCGAGTGACGTTCCGTCCGCCTCCAAAGCCATGGGCACCGTCGAGGTCTCGGTCAACCCCGGTGAGGAGTTGACTTCGAGGAAGTACACGGTGCCGTCGGAGGCGACTATCGCGTCGGTGCGCGAGATGTCGCGCAACCCCAGCAACCGGTGTGCGCCGACGGCGAGTTCGCCGACCGCCTTGGCCGTTTCCTCGGAGAGTCTCGCCGGCGTGAAGAAGTCGGTGAGCCCCGCCGTGTAGCGCGCGGTGTAGTCGTAAACGCCGTTTTCCGGAACGATCTCGACCGCGGGCAATGCGCGAGGGCCGGACTCCCCTTCGACTACCGTCACCGCGACCTCGACCCCGTCGATGAACCGCTCGGCCAGGACGGTGTCGCCGTAGGCGAAGCAACCGACCATCGCGGCGGGAAGCTCCGAGGCGCTCCTGACTACCTGAGTGCCGAGCGCGGAACCGCCTTCGTCCGGCTTGAGCATCAGCGGAAGGCCGAGCCGGTCGACGATCGCGTCGAGTACCGCCTGCGCGCCCAACTCCCGGAAAGTGCTGTGTGGCAGCACGATCCAATCGGGCGTCGCGAAGTCGGCGCCGGCGACGAGTGCCTTCGCGATGGGCTTGTCCCATGCTTTGCGGCAACTACGTGAGCTTGTGCCGACGAACGGCACCCCGAGCATCTCCAATACCGCCTGGACGGAGCCGTTCTCGCCTTCTCCTCCGTGCAGGGCGATGACCGCCGCGTCCGGTCGCTCGTCCCGCAGGCGGGCTATGAGGCCGGAATCGGTGTCCCACTCGTCGACCGTGATGCCCTGATCGCGAAGGGCGACGGAAAGCCGGCGTCCCGATCGCAGCGAGACGTCCCGCTCGTGCGAGAGGCCGCCCGCGAGCACGGCGACAGTGGGTTCGGACACGGGGAAACTCCTCGGTGCTGGAAAACTCTGGAAGTGCGAAAAGCCTTGCGCGACGGGAAAAGCCGGTCAGGCCGTGTCGGGTCCGGGGAACTGCGGTCCGGAAACGGCCCGGGTCGTGACGCTGCCGAACGTCCGCATGAGGTCCATTTCGGACTCAAGGACGCCCGCGAGCCTGCGCACGCCCTCACGAATCCGTTCCGGAGTCGGGTAGCAATAGGAAAGCCGCATCTGCCTGCTGCCGAAACCGTCGGCGTAGAAACCGGTTCCCGACGCGTAAGCGACCCGTGCCGTGACGGCGCGCGCGAGCATGGCCTTGGTGTCGACTCCCTCGGGAACCGTGACCCAGACGTAGAAACCGCCGTCCGGCTGGGTCCACGTGCAGCCCGCCGGCAGGTGCTGTTCAAGCGCTGACAGCATGGCGTCGCGACGTTCCCTGTAGTTCTCGCGGAAGGTCTTGACCTGTCCCTTCCAGTCATGCGTTGCCAGATAACGGGAAACGACGAGCTGGTTGAGCGTCGGCGGGCACAGTGTCGCCGATTCCGCGGCCAGCACGAGCTTTTCGCGCACCGCGTGGGGAGCGAGCACCCAGCCGACGCGAAGACCGGAGGCGAAGGTCTTGGAGAACGATCCGAGGTAGACCACGTTGTCCGGATCCATCGAGCGCAGCGCCGGATAGGTCTGACCGTCGAAACCGAGCAGGCCGTAGGGATTGTCCTCGACGACGAGGACGTCGTTTTCCCTGCAGATTTCAAGGATCTCGGCGCGTCGTTCCACCGCGAGCGTCACGCCGGCCGGGTTGTGGAAGTTCGGGATGGTGTAAAGGAACTTCACCCGCTCGCCTTGGCGCTTGGCGTACGCGAGCGCTTCCCTGAGCGTCTCGGGAACGAGCCCGTCGTCGTCCATGGCGACGTGTACGACCTTGGCCTGATACGCGGCGAACGAACCGAGAGCGCCGACGTAGGAGGGGCCTTCGGCGATCACGACGTCCCCGGGGTCACAGAAGAGCCGGGTCACCATGTCGAGGCCCATTTGAGAGCCGACGGTGACGACGACGTCATCGGGGTGCGCTGTGATGCCTTCCATCGCCATGACGTCGCAGATTTGCTCACGTAGAGCCGGAACACCGTGCGCGGAGCCGTACTGGAGCGCAACGAGGCCGTCCTCGGCGATGAGCTCCGCCATCTGGCTCGACAGCGATTCGAGGGGCAATGCCGCGAGGTTGGGCATGCCGCCGGCCAGTGAGACGACCTCGGGCCTGCTGGCGACCGCGAACAACGCTCGGATCTCCGACGCCGTCATTCCCGCCGTGCGCGCGGCGTAACGGTCGAGGTGAGGGTCGAGATTGTGGCGGCCGGGCTCCGACCCCTGTCTGTGCTCCGGTGGCTGAGCGGCATTCATCGCACACTTCTGTCTGCTTCGAAAAGCGCGTCGGCAGTTGGTCGGTCTACCAGCGGGTAGACCCCAATGAGTGTAACGTCCGTTGGTTGGCCCACTCCCCGCTTTCCGCCGCTTGTCACATCGGCCTATGCTTTGCTGGCCTCCGCGGCGCCGTCTCGCGCGCGTCGGCACAAGATCGATAGTCGGGTTTTCCAGGGGAGGTCGGGGTGTCGCGACGCATTGTGGGCGTCACGCTGGACAACCTGGAGCAGCTTCCGGTGCAGTGCCGGCGCTGCGTCTACTGGGAGTTGGCTCCGCACTTGCGTGAGCAAGCGGCCGAGTTCGGCGAGACCGAGGTCGAAAAGGAAGCCTGGGTGTCCGGCGTCCTGCTGGAATGGGGTTCGTGCGGCCGCATCATCCACAGTGGCAATCTGCCGGTCGGTTTCGTGCTGTACGCGCCGCCGAGTGCCGTTCCGAGGGCGGATGCGTTTCCGACTTCCCCGCCGAGTGCCGACGCGGTGCTACTGACGTCCTTCCACGTTGCCCCTGAGTTCCGCGGTGGCGGCCTTGGGAGGCTTCTGGTGCAGGCGGTTGCCAAGGACCTCACCCGACGCGGCGTACGGGCCATTGAGGCTTTCGGCGACGCGCGGCCGGACGAGGCGAGCGGCGACGAGCACACGTGTGTGGTGCCCTCGGCGTTCCTGCAGAGCGTCGGGTTCAAGACGGTGCGTGCTCACCCTCGCTGGCCGAGGTTGCGTCTTGAGCTGCGCTCGGCGATCTCCTGGAAGGAAGACGTCGAAGCCGCGCTGGAGAAGCTGCTCGGCCAGGTCACCATCACGACGGCGACGCCGGAGAGCGCTCGCGCCTGAGGGAAGTTATCCACAGATCTGTGCACAACTGCCCCGGTTATCCACAACCGGGGCAGTTTTCTTGGGGATTTCCTGTGGGGAACGCTGGGGACTACCGGTGGACTACTCGGCTTTGGCCAGCTCGTGGGCGAGTACGTCGGCAAACGTGAAGGTGCCGGTGGGCTGGTCGTTCTCGCCGAGCAGGTACAGGCGCTTGACCGCGATGAGGATGCCTTCGGCGACGACATCGCGGAACGCGGGATCGGAGAGCCGCATCCGATCGTCGTGGTTGGTCAGGTAGCCGATCTCGACCCGGACGGCCGGACAGCGAGTCCTGGTGAAGATCTCCCAGGTCTTCGGATGGGTACGGCAATCGCGCAGCCCCGTCCTCGCGGCCAGTTCGCGCTGAATGTAGCCGGCAAGCAGCTCACCGACCGTCGATGTCGTGCCGTTGCCCGTCCCGAAGTGGAAGCTCGCGACCCCCTGCGCGTACGGCGAGCGGTTGCCGTCGCTGTGCAGGGAGAGAAAGAGGTCCGCCCCGGCGTCGTTGGCGAACTCGGCCCGTTCGAGCTCGGAAGGACTGTGTGTGGGACCGCGAGAGATGAGGGCCTCCATGCCTGTTGCCTTCATCCGGCCTTCCAGCCTGCGCGCGAGATCCCAGGCAATGTCCGCTTCGCGGACGTTGTCGACCGTGACACCGAGATCGTCACCGCCGTGGCCAGGGTCGATCACGATGCGCTTGCCCCGCAGCCGGGGGCCTGCCCTGCGCACCTGCTCCTGTTCGCGGAGAAACACCGGGCGCCCGCCACGGGCCCGCGGGGACAGCTGCCGCAGCGCCCTGACCGTCGCCGCACCGCAGATGCCGTCGACGACGAGGCCGTAGTCGCGCTGGAAATTGCGTAGCGCGTGCTCGGTCTGCGGGCCGAAGCCACCGTCTGGCCTGCCCGCGTCGTAGCCGAGTTCGGTCAGCCGTTCCTGGAGAGCGAAGACGTCGTCGCCGTGCACCGGCGAGGAGATCAGGTAGGCGAGCGGCCTGCTACCGAGGTGGTAGCTGGAACCGCGCAGCGCACGATAGGTCGCAGGCCCGACAATGCCGTCCGTGATCAGGCCCCTGCGCTGTTGAAACGCGCGAACGGCGTGTTCGACGACGGCATCGAATGCCCCATAGCCATCGGATCCGTCCCCGGGGGGAAGCAGATCAAGGCCAGAGAGCATGGACCTGATTTCGGCGACCTCCGGTCCGGTGTCGCCGCGGCGGAGTACCCGCATGCACTCCTCGCTCTTCCTTGGGCACCTAGTGCGCTCGATGCTGTGCAAATTGACTACAGAGCCCTGCGGCTCCATGTCCCCTATTGTGCCTTGCGAACTCTGTGTGAGCGCGCAGGCCCACTGCGTGCGTCACCGGGTCATGTCCGGCCACGCAATGAAAAGCCCGGGGGCGCGCGATGGGCGTGCCCCCGGGCCTTCTCAGCGCGAAAATCCGGTCAGAGGACGTCGGCCAGATCGGAGAGCAGCGCGTTCTTCGGCTTCGCTCCGACGATCTGCTTGACCGGCTTGCCTCCCTGGAAAAGGATCAGGGTGGGAACGGACATCACCTGGTAGTCACGGGGGGTGCCCGGGTTCTGATCGATGTCGAGCTTCGCGATCTTGATCTTGTCCTTGTGCTCGGACGCGATCTCTTCGAGCACGGGAGCGACCATCTTGCACGGGCCGCACCAGGTCGCCCAGAAGTCAACGAGGACAGGCTTGTCGCTGGCGAGCACGTCGTCGGCGAAGCTCTTGTCGGTCACCTGCACGGTGTCGGTCATCAGTTTCTTCTCCTGTCGTGTTCTGACCTGGACGATCAGTTGACGCCGGCCGCGTACCCGCCGCCGACCAGTTCGGATGCTTCGTGGGCCTGTGCGACGTCGGCGTGCTCGGCCAGCCAGCGCTCCGCGTCGATCGCGGCGGTGCAGCCGCTGCCCGCGGCCGTGATGGCCTGGCGGTAGGTCCGGTCGACGAGGTCGCCTGCCGCGAAAACACCGTCGATGTTGGTGTACGAACTGCGGCCCTGAGTGACCACGTAGCCCTCGTCGTCGAGATCGACCTGACCGCGGACGAGTTCGCTGCGCGGATCGTGCCCGATGGCGACGAAGAAGCCGCTGACGTCCAGCGTCGACTCCTCACCGGTCACGGTGTCCTTCAGCCGGAGACCCGCGACCTTGCCCTCACCGAGGACCTCGCTGATCTGCGAGTTCAGCTTCCACCGGATCTTCTCGTTCGCGCGAGCCCGCTCCAGCATGATCTTCGAGGCGCGGAACTCCTCCCTGCGATGCACGATGGTCACGGTCTTGGCGAACTTGGTGAGGAAGGTCGCCTCCTCCATCGCCGAGTCGCCACCGCCGACCACGGCGATGTCGTGGTCGCGGAAGAAGAAGCCGTCACAC
This sequence comes from Saccharomonospora sp. NPDC006951, assembly GCA_040635515.1. Lineage (GTDB taxonomy): Bacteria > Actinomycetota > Actinomycetes > Mycobacteriales > Pseudonocardiaceae > Prauserella_A. Next base: position 128,322 of record JBEYHY010000004.1, read on the forward strand.
GTCGCGCACGCGGAGACACCTCGGCCGAGCAACTCCTGCTCGCCGGGGACTCCCAGATAACGCGCGGCGGCACCCATAGCCAGCACGACAGCCTTCGCCGCGTACTGCCTGCCGTTGGCCGTGACGTACTTGACCGGGCCGGTGAGGTCGAGCGCCTCGACGTCCTCGGTACGGAGGTCGGCGCCGAACACCTTGGCCTGCTCGCGCATCTCGTCCATCAGCTCGGGACCCTGGATGCCCGCACGGAAACCCGGGTAGTTCTCGACCTCGGTCGTGGTCATCAGCGCCCCGCCGAACTGAGAACCCTCGAACACCAGGGGCTCCAACTGGGCGCGAGCGGCGTACACCGCGGCCGTATACCCAGCGGGACCCGATCCGACAATGATCAGGTTCCGAATGTCCTCTGCAGCCACCCGTGACCTCCGCTTCGACAACGCCTGCTTACCAGGGTCAACACGATGGTAGGTGCGGGTGTTCCCGGCCTGCCGGGCGCCGCCGATAAAAACGGGCCGACCCTTCCATGATGTGGAAGGACCGGCCCGTGAACCTGAACCTGTGGTGCTGTGCTCTACCGTCCGATGATTTCGTCCTTGAGCAGGCCAGGGTTTCCCTGACCGCAGTCGGGCGACAATGCGATGAGCCGGTACTGAGCCAGCTCCCCGGTGGTGTAGAGCACGATGAGGGCTTCCTGGCCGTCGATGGTCGCGGGACGGAACCCGACCGGCTTCACGGCCGGATCGATACCGTTTGCCTCGACACAGGCCGCAAGCCGCTGTTGATCCCCTACCGGCCCGAAATCACGGACCCCGTTGATCTCACCGAACGCACTGCCGAGGTTGTCACTCTGCAGTGCGAGTGGTGCTTCACTGTCCGCCTGCCCGCTGTCCGAAGGTGCGGGTTCGGCGACGCCCCCAGTTTGCTCCTGCGTGCCGGGCACCGTGATGACGACCGCGGCGACCACGGCCGCCGCGGCGGCCAAAAAGCCCGCCCCCCAGCCCGCACGCTTGTTTCTGCGCTTGCGAGCAACGTCGATACTCACGACGTTCGAGTCCCGTGCGTTGCTTTCCTGCGTGATCGCCGCTTCGATCCGGGCGGCCACATCGGCCGGCATCGGTTCGATCGGCGCGGCGGTCAGACTGGCGAGATCGGCACTCGTCGCATCGAGGGCCTCGATGATCGCGCGTGCTTCAGGATCCGCGTTGACCCTCGGCCACAATTCGGCCGCTTCGCGTTCGCTGAGTACACCGGCATGCAGGTCGGCGAGCACATCGACAGACCACGGGGGGCCGACTGCCCCGCCCAACCCCCTGCCTTCGTCCGTCATCGTCCCTCCCCGTTTTTGCGTTCGTGAGTTGGGACGTCACCATGAGAGTCAGGGTTCCGCAGATGGGCGAGAAGTTTGGCTAGTTTGGCGCGTCCTCTTGCGCATCTGCTCTTGACCGTTCCTTCGGCGATATCCAGCATTTTCGCCGTTTCGGCAACGGAATAGCCCTCGACATCGACCAGCACGATCGGGACCCGTTGGTCCTCGGGGAGTTGCGCGAGCGCCTCCTTGATCACCAGTCGGGTTTCCCGTTCCGCGATCGAGTCACGAGGCATCGCGGGCTCGTTGTGGCCCTGCTCGGGCAGCGGCACCGTGGGTCGGGCCTGTCGTCTGCGGACCCTGTCGAGGCAGGCGTTGACGACGATCCGGTGCAGCCAGGTCGTGACCTGCGACTCCGCCCTGAAATTGGCGGCAGCCCTGAACGCCGAGATGAATGCCTCCTGTAAGGCGTCGGCGGCTTCTTCGGGGTCACGCACCGTGCGGAGGGCAACGGCCCACATCCTGTCGCGGTGCCGCTTGACCAACTCGTTGAAGGCGTGTGGATCCCCTGCGGTATGCGCCGCTATGAGATCGGCATCAGTGGGAGCTGCTGCTGCGGTCACCGGCAAAGAGTACTAACAGGTTGGGCTTTGTCACCCGGCAGGCAGGAAGGTCAGCTCGCCGAACTCGGAGGTGAACTCCGGTTCCTCTCCTGACAGGTAGGTGATCCACACGATGACGTACTCCGTCGAGGTGGGTTGGCGCAGCGAGACCTCGGTCTGCACGTCCTTCAGCTCGCCGGAGCCGATGACGTTCGTCGTGCCGAGGTCGGGGTTCGCACTGTCGGCCGACCTGATCTCGACCTTCGTGCCGGGGCTGTCGGCCGTGATTTCGACCTTCGCGAGGTTGATCGGCTCGTCGAACGTGGCGACGAGGCCGACGCCGGATTTGAAGGTGGGGAACTGCTGCCGGTAGTCGTCCGTGCTCCACACCGTGGCGGGATCGCCGTCGATCGCCTTGTCCGCGTCGGCGACGCTGTCCCCTTCGCCTTCGGGGTTGTAGACGGTGATCTCGGACGGTGCGATCGGCTCGCCCGTGCCAGTTGCGGGCGGCGACCCCGAGTTGGCGGGCGGCGGCTGTTGCTGCTGCTCGCTCGCGGGTGGATCGGCGAGGTTGACCTCGGGCCCGCTCGTCTCCGAGTCGTTCTGGAAGAAGCTGATGGCCATCATGCCCAGCCAGGCGAGGATGCCGACGGCCGCGATGACGAGCACGGTCACCCCCAGCGCGAGCTTTCGCCTTCGCGCCGCGTCCTTGACCGGCCGTTTGGTTGTCCAGACCGTCCCGTCGGGGTCGACGGGCGGCGGCTCCTTGCTGATGTACTGGGTGCGCTCGGCGGCTTCGGCGGCCTGGTCCAGAACGCGCAGGATGGCGGCGCTGGTGCGGATGCCGCCCTGCCCGCCGTCCTCGATCGTGCGAACGGCCAGCGCCGAAAGTTCTTGCGGGACGCGTGGTTCGAGTGAGCGGGGCGGGACGAGCCTTCCCGCGGGTGATCTGGGAGCCGAGGGAAGGGCCGGTGGGCCGCCCTGGAGCGCCCACCTTCCGGTGAGCAGCAAGTAGAGGATGGCGCCGAGCGCTTTGACGTCGTCGCGCAGTGTCGCGTCGGGCAGTGGGCCGGGGAAGGCGAGGCGTAACCGGCCGTCAGGGGTGAGCCTCAGCCGCTGTGGGTGGTCCAGTCCGAGCACGAGTCCTGATTGGTGCGCCTGCTCGACCGCTTCGGCGAGTGCCTGCACCATGCGGGCGGCGGTTCCCGGATCGACGGGCTTCTCGGCGACGAGGTCGATCAGGTCCGTACCTTTTGTCCATTCCGCGACGACGATGCCGAGCAGTCCCTCGCTGGAGGAGATGCCGTTGCCGAGGCTGAGTACGTCGAGCACCCGCGCCACGCCGGAATGGTTGAACTTCGCCGCGTGTGCCGCGCGTTCGAGCGTTCGTCTGCCGAGCCTGGCGGCTTCGGCATCGGCGGGATCGCCCACCAGCATGGTCAGCGCGACATCCCTGCGAAGCTGACCGTCCCGTGCGCGCCAGAGATGAGCTCCCGCGCGCTCGTCGATCCCGAACTGAGCAAGCAACCGATAACGGCCGTCGCCGACGACCCCTCCGGGTGCCAGCGATCCACCCCGTGTACTCGTGGACACTCGGGTCGGACCCCCTGCCTTGTTCGCCTCTCGTTCTCAGCATGAGGGTACGTGAATATCGGGTGGGTTCGTGCGGCATACGGGCCACGGCCGTTTAACCTCGGCCGATCATCCGGGTGATTCTGTTGGTCACCGGTGTCAGCTCGTCGACCTTTAGTGCGATGAGGACGCCGAACGACACCCCGATGCCGACGACGCCTTGCAGGAACAGCTTGATCCACGCGCCGACGACCGGACCGAACATATCCGGAACGAGCATGCCGACCCCTACCGCCGCGAGTGAGCCGAGCCCGCTCGCGACGACGGTGAAGAGAATGACCCCGAGCACGCGCTTGCTGCGCAGGTTGCCGAGCTTGACCCACAACCAGACCTGCCCGAGTACGGCGCCGACCACGAACACGAGCGAGCTGACGAGCATCACGCCGAGCACGACGTTGACGGGATCGAGCAGTGCGGCGGCGAGATACAGCAGCGGGATCTTGACCGCCGTCATCACCAGCATGATCAGCGTCGGTGTTCGCGAGTCCTTCATCGCGTAGAACACCCGCATCTGGAGCATGACCAGCGCGTAGGGAACGAGGCCGAACGCGGAGACCGCAAGCGCTTGCCCCAGCCGTTCCGCGTCCTCGACGGAACCCTTGCCCAGCGCGAACAACGCGACACCGATCGAGGTGCCCGCGACGGCCATCACCGCGGAAACGGGCAGCAGCATGATCGTGGTGAGCCGGGAGCCGTAGGAAAGGTCACCGATGAGCTTGCGGTACTCGCCGTCGGCAGCGGCCCTGCTCATCTTCGGCATCAGCGCGGTGAGCAGCGAGACGCCGATGACGCCGTAGGGGAGCTGGAAAAGCAGCCACGCGTTCGAGTAGATGGACGCGCCACCCGCCGCGCCCGCCGTGAGCACCCTCGTGTTGACGACCATGCCGATCTGGCTGATCACCACGTAGCCGAGGATCCACAGCGCGAGGCCGCCGAACTCCTTGAGTCGCTCGTCGATGCCCCAGCGCCACTTGAACGTGAAGCCGGACCGGCGCAGCGCGGGGAACAGGAACACCGCCTGGGCGATCATGGCGGCGAGCACGCCGATGCCGAGCACGAGTACCTGCGGGTCGGACATCTGCGTCGGAATGATCGTCGGGTCGCCCGGCACGAGCGCGAAAACCCCGATGGTCACGAAGATGACCAGGTTGTTCACGACGGGAGCCCACTGCGCTGGGCCGAAGATCTGTTTGGCGTTGAGGATCGCCGAGAGCACGGCGAAAAGGCCGTAGAACAGCAATCCCGGAAGCAGCAGATACGCGAACCACGTCGCCAGTTCCGGATTGGCGTGCCCCGTGTCGTCCATCAGCAGGCCGGTCAGCCACGGCGCGAACGCCGTCGAGACGATGGTGCCGAGGCCGAGCACGGTCACGGCCATGGTCAGCAACCGCTGGGTGTATGCCTCGCCGCCGTCCTTGTCGTCCTGCGAGCGAACGAGCAACGGCACGACGACACTCGTCAGCACCCCGCCGAGCAGCAGCTCGTTGATGATCAGCGGCAACGTGTTCGCGACCGTGAACGAGTCGTAGAGCACGCCGAGCGTGGCGACCCACGCCAGCATCACCTTCCACGCGAACCCGGTGATCCTGCTGATCAGGGTCGCGATGGCCATGCGGCTGCTTGCCTTGGCAAGCGATGGTGCCTTCTCGGCTTCTTCCGGCCGTTCGAGCTGGACGGCCGGAAGCCGGTCGCCGATGGGTTCGGATGGGCGCGGTCCGTCGAGGATCCGCGGCATCATCCTCGTCGCGAGCTCGTCGTAAGGGCGCAGCACGTCGGGATCGGCCATCGGCCAGCGGACCCCGGGAGGAACACCCCGCTCGCGCGGGATGAACATCGTCGCCTCGTTCTGCGGTGGCCGCCCCGGCTGGCGCTGAGCCTCCTGCCGCCACGGCCGCACCGGCGCCTGACGGCGGTGCGGCTCCCGCTGCCTGCCCCTGCGAGGCGGGCCACTCTGCGGTGGCGCCTGAGGGGGCTGGCCACGTCCAGGAGGCGGCGCCTGCTGCGGCGGTGCGCCCTGCGATGGCGGTGGTCCCTGCGGCGGAGGGGCTTGCCTCGGGGGTGGCTTTCTCGGCGGCTGGCCGGGTGGCGGCTGCGGAGGCTGGCGCGGAGGTTGTTGCCGTCCGCGCGGAGGCAGTTGCCCAGGGTAACGAGGTGGTTGCCCGTTGCCCCTTGGGTCGGGCTGGCCTTCCCTCGGCTCCCTCCCCCTTTCCTGCCGAGAGCGCTGCTGCTCGGGAGGCGGTCTACGTCCCGGATTCACCGGCGGTGCACGGTCAGGACGCGGAGGTCTCCCCGCACGCTCGGGCGGGATGCCCGGCTCTCTGTCCAACACGTGCCCAATCCGTCGGCGGTCAAGCGGTCGATTCAGGGTAATGCGCCCGAGGAGGAAACTCAGGCCCCGTTCGACTTGCGAGCCTTGACCCGGCGGTAGAGCCGGTGTCCGGAAAGCAGCACCAACGCGCCTGCCGCGGAGGCCGTGAGCACCACAGTGACGATGCCGAACTCGTTGGAGGTCAGTTCGAGACGGGCCGTCGAGCCGAGTCCGGTGCCGCCAGGTGTGGTCAACGAAACATCCACGTTGAACCGTCCTGACCGCAGTGCCTCGGTCGGAATGAGCCGTGCGTATTTGCTTCCCGCTGCGAGTGGGGTGTCCGGGATGCGAGCGGGCCGGAGACCCGCGCTGTTCTCCAGCTGGATACGGACCGTGACGGCAACGGGTAGCGAATTACTCAATGTCACCGGCAGTGGGCTCGACCCCGACGCGAGCGAGATCGGCTGCGAAGGGGTCGCGACGGTCACCTGCCTGCGGAGGGCGTCGACCTGCGAGGTCGCCGTCGCGGCGGCTTTCCTGCTCAGTTCCTCGCTGCTCCGCCACGCGGTCGACGTCGCCCGGAGTACCGCGTTGTGCAGGGGCCTGATGACCGTCATCGGCTCGACCTGCCTTGTCGCGTCGACCGACATCGCGGATTGCAGGTCGGCGGCGATTTCCTCGGCCGATGACAGTTCGCCGACGAAGCGGCTGGCCGCCGGTGCGGGCGGGTTCACGGTGTCGCTGCCCGCGCTCAGTGACGCGCTGCCTTCCATGGGGGCGGCGAGAAGCTCCGCCAGCGGAGCCGGTTTCGCCATGCCTGCCCTTTCGAGCCCTTCGATCGCGTCGAGCAGGGTCACCAGCTCACTGACCGGTGCGTCCCAGCCGTGCGGCGGCGCGACGAGCACCGGCCCGGACGGCTGCTCCGCGCCGAGCCCGCCCCGGAAGGCGAGCGTGGCGATGGCGTTCTGAGTCGCCATGTTCGGCTGGCCTGGTGGAGTCGAGGGGCTCGGAGGTTCCGAGGCGCGGGAGGGGCCACCGCCCAGGGCTTTCGCGACGAGCGGGTCGTAGGTCAGCGCCTTCGCGCCGGTGCCGTCGATGACGGTTGTCGCCGACCCCGTACTCGCCGTCTCCAACTGGGAAGGGTCGGTGATGAGCGTCCTCGCGCCTGCCGCGGTGGCCGCCCTCATCGCCATGTTGTCGAGAGCGCCACCAGGCCAGACGACGCCCGCGCTCGGCTGCACGTTGAGCACGCCGAGGATGGAGGCGGTGTTCAGCGCGTCGCCGACCAGGTCGGCTTCCGTCTCGACCTTCGAGAGTGTGCTGAGGTCGGCGCCCGCGTAGGGGATCTGTACAACGCAGTGGCCTGCGACGAGTTCCCTCAGCGATTCGAGCCAGCGCGCCGCGTCCTCCCTGCCCGAGCCGTCGACGCGGCCGGTACCGGTCTGGACCTGGTACCCGCCTGCCATCGCCGACACCGTGTCGAGCAGTTCGGGGTCGATGGCGAAGCACAGCGAACCGAACAAAGCCGCGTCGCTTCGCTTGGCCGATGCGGCGGCGACCAGCGCGTCGAGCCTGCCGCCCGGGGAGAGCTCGTCGGCGAGCCCGTCATCGGACAGCACGATCGGGCCACCGTAGGGAGCGGCGACCACGCTCGGTCTCGACGACGTGATCGGCCACAACACGGAGACATCGGCGGCCGCGCTTCCACTCGGCGGGTCGATCACCGGCATCAACAGGTCGACCTCTGCCAGCCTGGCCGCACCTCCGTATGCGGGGGTGCCGTTGACGTTGAGGAGAGCCGGATAGACCCCTGGAGCCGTGAGTGCCAGCTCAGCCGCCGAAACAGTGATCGAGAACGAAGCCTGCTGGCCCGGAGCGAGTGTGTCGGTCACGCCGACCCACGGCGAAGCCGCGGCGTCGGTCGCCGGCGGCTCGTTGAGCGCCTGGTCGACCTCGCTCTCGGCGCTCAGCGCAGTGCCGACCTGGAAACGGGCGACGACATCGGTGATCGGCCGGTCGCCGACATTGGTCACGGTCGCCGACAGCCGTACCGTCTGATCGGTCGGGGTGATCATCCTCGGGCTGAGCTGGCTGACGTCGAGCTGGAGCCGGTCAGGTGCGTCGAGCGGTTGGGCGAACGCGCTCTGCGCACCGAAAAGTCCCTGCGCGACCAGGAAGGCCAGCGCAGCCACCAGCGCTGCGATCTTCCTTGCTGGTGAACCGGCCTCGCGCGCCTTGTTCACTCCGAGGCTCCCTCGAAAATCTCTCGTGCCTTGCGGACGAGCTTGCGCTCGTCGGCGTAGGCGAGTTTGCGCTCCAACTCCGACAGTGGAACCCAGGCCACTTCCGTGACCTCGACGTCCTCGTCGGAGAGTTCGCCGCCGGATGCCTCAAGTACAAAGTGGTGCACGGTCTTGTGTACGCGGCGACGTTCGGCGACGAACCAGTAGTCGATCGTGCCGAGCGGTTGCAGCACATGCGCGGTTATACCGGTTTCCTCTTTGACCTCTCGCATGGCCGTCTGCTCGGTCGTCTCACCGTCTTCGATATGCCCCTTCGGCAGCGACCAGAGCAGCTTTCCCTGCCGGTCGAGCCTGCCGATCAGCACCGCGTTTTCCCGTTCGGGATCAACGACGAGTCCGCCGGCTGAGGTCTCGTCGACCGTGGTCAGCCGCCTGCCGCGGCGGCGCCGGGACCGACGTCCCGGTTTTGCGCCACCGGAGCGACCGGCCGATCCAGGCATGCTGCGATGCTAGAGCAATCGGTGACGCCGGTAGGCTGGCTTCTCGTGTCCGTGTTGATCCTCGTATGTAGTAATAGGAGCATCCCGGGGGTGCGATCCTGGTGAACAACCTCACCGCTCAGCAGAACGCGGTGACCGAGCTGATGCGCATCTCACCCATTGCCGACGAACTCGCCGACCGGTTCGGCAAGGCGGGACACAAGTTGTTCCTCGTCGGTGGCAGCGTGCGGGACGCACTGCTCGGCAGGCTTTCTCCCGATCTCGACTTCACAACCGACGCGAGGCCCGACGCCATCCAGCGGATCGCTGCGGGCTGGGCCGACGCCGTGTGGGACACCGGCATCGAGTTCGGCACCGTCGGTCTTTCGAAGCGCGGCATGACGGTGGAGATCACCACGTTCCGCGCGGATTCCTACGATCGAGTCACCCGCAATCCCGAGGTGTCGTTCGGCGACACCATCGAGGGAGATTTGGTCCGCAGGGACTTCACGGTCAACGCCATGGCGATCGACTTGTCGACGAAGAAGTTCGTCGACCCCTACGGAGGGCTGGACGCGCTCCGGCGCAAGGTGCTCGATACGCCCGCGACTCCTGAGGAGTCGTTCGCCGACGATCCGCTCCGGATGCTCAGGGCGGCGAGGTTCGCTTCACAGTTGTCGTTCGAGCCCGCGCCGAGGGTCGTCACCGCGATGACCGACATGGCGAGCGAGATCACCAGGATCACCGCCGAGCGGGTGCAGGCCGAGCTCTCCAAGCTGTTGCTCGGCAAGGCGCCGAGGCGGGGCATCGAGTTGATGGTTGGCACCGGGTTGGCCGGATACGTGCTGCCCGAGGTGCCAGGCATGCGGCTCGCGATCGACGAACATCATCAGCACAAGGACGTCTACGAGCATTCACTGACCGTGCTTGAGCAGGCCATCGAGCTCGAACAGCGACACGAACCGACGTCGGAGCCCGACCTCGTGTTGCGCTTGGCCGCGCTGCTCCACGACATCGGCAAGCCGGACACCCGCAAGTTCGAAGCGGGCGGCGGGGTGAGCTTCCATCACCACGAGGTCGTCGGCGCCAAGATGGTGCGCAAGCGTTTGCGTGCACTCAGGTATTCGAAGGACATCGTCAACGACGTCGCCCAGCTCGTGTACCTTCACCTGCGCTTTCACGGCTACGGCAAAGGCGAGTGGACCGACTCCGCGGTTCGCAGGTACGTCACAGACGCAGGCGACCTGCTTCCCCGGCTGCACAAGCTCGTTCGCGCCGACTGCACCACGCGAAACCGGCGTAAGGCCACCGCGTTGCAGCGCACCTACGACGATCTCGAACAGCGCATCGCGAGAATCGCCGAGGAAGAGGACCTCGCCAAGGTGCGGCCCGACCTCGACGGCAACGAGATCATGCGCTTGCTCGGCCTTCCACCGGGTCCGCTGGTAGGCAAGGCGTGGAAGCACCTCAAGGAGGTGCGGCTCGACCGGGGGCCGCTCGACCACGACGAAGCCGTGGCCGAGCTGCGCGCCTGGGCGAGGGAACAGGGCATCGAGCCGAAGGAGTAGCGGTCAGCTCTTGGGCGGGACGCGCTCAAGAGCTCCCGACTCGATGTGCCTGCCGATGGCATGCGGCAACAGGTACCCGACGGCACCGCCCCGCAACGGACCCCACGGCAGCGTGACGCCGGTGAGTACGTGCAGCGGGCGGGCCACGCGGTAGTGGTGGACGTCGTTCTCGCGCTCGAAGGCCAGCGAGGTCTCCGCGAACACCGTGTTCTCCGGATGAACCAGGTTGCCCGTGTCGTTGCCGAAGCGACGCACGATGCTGTCCTCCGGCAATACGATCATGCGCTTGCCCCGGTAGAAGTGCAGTGGTGGTTCGCCGCGCATCGGGACGACCGGCCAATCCGTCGCGTCGTCGGTCCGCTCCTGGGCTTCGGTGTCGGAGGGCGTCCCCGCGCCGGTACCGCCACGAGCGAGTAGCACCGCGCCGAGCAACGCTTCGGCCGCGTCTCGAACCCTGGCGAAGTGGCGCGGCTCCCCCGTCGGCGACGAGACCTCCCAGCCTTGCGCCGTGCGGCGAAGGGACCAGTCGGCGCCGTCGGTGCCACCGATGCGGTAAGCCGAATCGGGCACACCGTGCTCGGCCAGCCTGCGTCGCAGGACCATGAGCACCTCGCCGGCGCGTAGCTCCCGCTTCGGCTCCTTGCCCCTGTCGAGTTCGGTCAGCACGTCCCGCTCTTCGAGGTCCTCCTCGGTCCGGGCCGGCCTGGGCTTTCCGACGACGTCCGCCTCGGCGGTGCGCCGCGCCAGCGAACCGACATAGGCAGGCCGGTACTCGCAGGCCCTGATGTGAGCGAGCAAATCGGCTTCCGGCGGCACTCCGTACTTGCGGAGATAGTGAGGGACGGCAGCGGGCCAGATCCAGGTGCCGTCGGTGTGCACCGCGTCGGGGACGTTCGCAGGGCCCTGCACGAAGATGTCGGGCAGCATGCCCGGCCTTCCCGCGACCACCGGTGCGCGGTAGAGGTAGTTGAGGATGCGCGGGATCTCCTCCTGCGGAACCGGTTGCCGATTGACGACCGGCTTCTCTCCTTCGACGTGACTGTCGACGACCCTCGCCCTGCGGAAGGTGGTCTCCAGCGGCCTGCCCGCCTTGACGCTGAGCCAGACCGGCGCGTTCGCTCGCGGGTAGTAGTCGAACTCGACGTCGTAGCTGCGTGCGGTGGTGCGCCCCTCGGGAGGCAGCCGCCAGTCCGGCTCGGTGTCGGCGTCGTAGTCGAAATCGAAGTTGGCCGAGTCGTCGAGCGTGAATGTGCCTTGGAACCACGTGCCCTTGTCCGGTTCGTACATGGCCGAACGCAACTGGGCGAAGAGCTGGCTCAGCTCCGCGGGGGCGGAGAGCGAGACGGCGACGTCACCGGCAACCGCGCGTACTTCCAGTTCCGAGTAGTCCCCCACCTGCCGGAACTGCGCGCCGACCCGTTGCCAACCCGAGGGAAGGAAGCTCAGCAGCGTCCTGCCGATGGCTCTGAGCAAGGCCTGCGCGTCGCCGCTGCCGGGCTCGGTGCGAGGAGTGCCTTCCTCGGCGAAGTCGTGCCGCTCCTGCCACAGCGCGGTGAGCGTCTCCGGGTCGTCGGTCGTCGCGGTGAGGTCGACGAGACCGAGATCGGCGGCGAGCCGCTCGTCTCTGCCTGCCCATCGCAGGGTCAGTTCGCCGTCCTGTGATCGCGGTTCGACTCGATACGCCTCGTCGTCGAAGAGGCAGTACGTATGAATGCTGAACGTGGCGCGCGCTTCGGCGGCGGGAACCACCTTTGCGGGCGCCCCTTGCCATTGCGCGTCGAAGTCGCCGGGCGGCTCCGCGCCCTCCGGTGCGGCGAGCAACACCGTCTCGTCCGCCGTCGATCGCTGGGCTCGAAAGATCTGGCCGTTCCACAGCGCGTAAAGCGCATCAGGGCGATCGGCCACCTCGGCTCGGTAGCGCACGCCTTCCCCCTTTGTCAGTCCCCACAGTCGCGGTTCAGATTAATTGAACCTAGCGAGGAGGACGCATGCGTTTGGGTGTTGGCCGGGGAGGAACAGGAGGCGGCGCGGCGGTGTCGGATCGCACCCTTGCCCTGTCGGTGCTTTCGCGAACCACGTCGAGAACGGTCCGCGCGAGAGTGCCCGGATCGGTTCTCTCGAACGCGGTCGGTGCGAATTCGAGCTCGGTCAGAGCGCCTGCGGAATCGACGGTCACGCGAACAAGCCCGTCCCGCGATGTGACGGTCGTCGACGCTGTGTTACCAGCCATGGTCACACGCTCACCCTAACGGGTAGGGGCGGGATATTCGCCGAGACCGGCAGGGAAGAGCGGCCCGAGATCGGCGGTGTGTGCGGGCGTGGCGAGAAACCTTTGAGCCCGCTGAGAAGACCGGCCCACCGTGACTCGGGCAGGTGGTGCGGGTGGGATCATGGACGGCGTGCGAGCGGACGCCGAGGTTGAGCCAGGCACACTCCTGGTCGCTGCCCCTACGATGTTCGACCCCAATTTCCGCAGGACCGTGGTCTTTGTCATCGATCACCGCGGTGAAGGCACCCTCGGTGTCGTCCTGAACCGGCCGAGTGATGTTCCCGTGGACGAGGTACTTCCGAGCTGGGGCTCGCACGTGGTGGAACCCCAGGCGGTGTTCGTCGGCGGACCGGTCGAGAAGAAGACGGCGCTGTGCCTCGCCGCCTTGCGGACCGGCGAGACCGCGGCGAGTGTGCCCGGCGTCATCGCCGTCAGGGGGCCCGTCGCACTGGTCGATCTCGATTCCGATCCGGATGTGCTCGTGCCGAAGGTGCGCGGGCTACGTGTGTTCGCGGGCTATGCGGGCTGGGATGCGGGCCAGCTCGCCGACGAGATCGATCGCGGGGACTGGTTGATCGTGCCCGCGCTGCCGAGCGATGTGCTGGCGACACCGAAAAAGGACCTGTGGGGCCAGGTGTTGCGAAGGCAGGGGCTGCCGACCGCGTTGCTCGCTACGCACCCTGGGGATCTGCAGCGGAATTAGCCGAACCGCTCAGCACGCCGCAGCCGCCGCAGGCGCAACCCGCGCAGCCCGCCGGGATCTCCGGTTCGCTCGGTGCCGGGATCGCGCTCGCCGCCCTGTGCCCGAGTACGCCGCCGCCCGCGACGAGAGCGAACATGCCGACAAGGCCGATCACCGCGGCGATCACGAGACCGACGGGACCCGGCATCGCGAGTCCGGCCGCGCCGCCCGCGATGCCGACGAATCCGGCGACCAGCGTCGGCAATCCCGCCACCTTGTTGGCGACCATGAATGCTTCGTCACTGCGCAGGGTCGCGGCCGTCCTGACGCCCGCGCCGCGGTCGCGCGGCAGCTTTCCGCGCAGCCCGAGGAATCCACCCCAGCCGACGAGAACACCGACAAGGATCGGAATCAGCGCTACCACGAACACGAACCGGAGAATACGCGGCCCGCCGGAGCGGCTTTGTCGACACCCTGATCCGTTGTGCCGCACGCCATGGTCGCCTGACGTGCGGGCCACTACGGGGCTTGTGCGAAATCCCGTGGTAGCGGCGGCTACCATGGGTGTATGAGTACGGCTGGTCTGCTCCTTACTCAGCCGCGCTGACCGGCATTCGACCGACAGCGCGGCGAACCCCTCATGCCCTTGGGCTGGGGGGTTAGTTCTTTTCTGGAGCGGGATGGGTACACGGAAAGGTTCGGCGATGACAGACGGCACCGAGACGACTCCGGCACAGCGCTACACGGCTGAACTGGCCGGGCAGATCGAACGGCGCTGGCAGGACTACTGGGCGGATCACGGCACGTATCACGCGCCGAACCCGGTGGGGCCACTCGCCGAAAACGGCGCTGACGGCACCGGAGCCCCTTTGCCCTCGGACAAGCTTTTCGTGCAGGACATGTTCCCCTACCCATCGGGGGGCGGGCTGCATGTCGGCCACCCGCTCGGCTATCTGGGCGTCGACGTTTTCGCGCGGTACAACCGCATGATCGGCCGCAACGTGCTGCACACCCTCGGCTACGACGCGTTCGGCTTGCCCGCGGAGCAGTACGCGGTGCAGACCGGCACGCACCCCAGGATCACGACGGAAGCCAACATCGCGAACATGCGCAGGCAGTTGCGCATGCTCGGGCTCGGCCACGACGAGCGCCGGTCCATCGCGACCACCGACGTCTCCTATTACCGCTGGACCCAGTGGATCTTTCTGCAGATCTTCAACTCCTACTACGACGAGCAGCAGCAGAAGGCGCGCCCGATCGCGGAGTTGGAGAAGCAGTACGCCGAGGGTGAGCGCCCGACCCCTGACGGCAGGGGCTGGAGCGAACTGTCGGGCACCGAGCAGCGCAAGATCATCGACTCGCACCGCCTGGTCTACATCTCGGAAGCCCCGGTCAACTGGGCGCCGGGGCTCGGAACGGTCGTCGCCAACGAGGAGGTGACGCCCGACGGTCGCAGCGAACGCGGGAACTTCCCCGTTTTCCGGAAGAGCCTGCGCCAGTGGGTTATGCGGATCACGGCCTATTCGGACCGGCTGATCGACGACCTGGATCTGCTGGAATGGCCGGAGAAGATGAAGACCATGCAGCGCAACTGGATCGGCAGGTCCAGGGGTGCCAACGTGCGCTTCGCCGCAGGCGAGAAGTCGACCATCGAGGTCTTCACGACGAGGCCGGACACCTTGTTCGGCGCGACCTACATGGTGCTCGCTCCCGAGCACCCGCTCGTCGAGGAGCTGACGGCGGCCTCGTGGCCCGACGCCGTCAACGAACTGTGGACGGGTGGCGCGGCGACTCCCGCCGAGGCGATCGAGAGCTACCGGGCAGCTTCGGCACGCAAGTCCGATCTCGACCGGCAGGAGAACAAGGACAAGACGGGTGTCTTCACCGGTTCCTACGCCGTCAATCCCGTCAACGGCACGAAGATTCCGGTGTTCATCGCCGACTACGTGCTGATGGGTTACGGAACGGGCGCGATCATGGCCGTGCCTGGTCAGGACCAGCGCGACTGGGATTTCGCGACGAAGTTCGAGCTGGACATCATCCGTACCGTGCGGCCGAGCGAGGGTTTCGAGGGCGAGGCGTACGTCGGGCAGGGGCCCGCAATCAACTCGGCGAACGACGAGATCAGCCTCGACGGACTCGATGTCGACGACGCCAAGAAGACGATCATCGCGTGGCTGGAGGAAAAGGGCCACGGCGAGGGCACCGTGCAGTACAAGCTGCGCGACTGGCTGTTCGCGAGGCAGCGCTACTGGGGTGAGCCGTTCCCGATCGTCTACGACGAGAACGACATGCCGGTCGCGTTGCCGGAGGATCAGCTTCCCGTGGTGCTGCCCGATGTCGAGGACTACGCACCCAAGACGTTCGACCCCGACGACGCGGACTCGGTCCCTGAACCGCCGCTGGCGAAGGCGACCGACTGGGTCGACGTGACCCTGGATCTCGGGGATGGGCCGAAGAAGTATCGGCGCGACACCAACGTGATGCCGCAGTGGGCGGGCTCGTGCTGGTACCAGTTGCGTTATATCGACCCGAACAACGAAGAGCGGTTCGTCGATCCGGAGAACGAGAAGTACTGGATGGGGCCGAGGCCTGCCGAACACGGCGCCACCGATCCTGGTGGTCTGGACCTGTACGTCGGCGGAGTCGAGCACGGCGTCCTGCACCTGTTGTACGCGCGCTTCTGGCACAAGGTTCTGTACGACCTCGGCCACGTCTCGTCGAAGGAGCCGTACCGCAGGCTGTTCAACCAGGGCTACATCCAGGCGAGCGCGTATCGGGACGCCCGTGGCTTCTACGTTCCGGCTGCCGACGTCGTCGAGGAAGACGGGAAGTTCTTCTACGAAGGCGAAGAGGTCACCCAGGAATACGGCAAGATGGGCAAGAGCCTCAAGAACACCGTCGCGCCGGACGAAATGGCCGAGCGCTACGGCGCCGACACCTTCCGGTTCTACGAGATGTCCATGGGGCCGTTCGACGCTTCCCGTCCGTGGGCGACAAAGGACGTCGTCGGCTCGCAGCGATTCCTGCAGCGGCTGTGGCGACTGCTCGTCGACGAGAACACCGGGGAGCTGAGGGTCGCCGACGACGAGTTGACCGAAGAGGACAAGCGGCAACTGAACAAGGCGATCGCCGGTGTCCGCGAGGACTACTCCGAGCTGAGGTTCAACACCGCGGGCGCGAAGCTGATCGAGCTGAACAACTACGTCACCAAGGTGTACGGAGCGAAGGGGTCGACGCCGAGGGCGCTGGCCGAGCCGCTGGTGCTGATGCTGGCGCCGACCTGCCCGCACATCGCCGAGGAGTTGTGGAACCGGCTCGGGCACCCCGATTCCCTTGTGCACGGCCCCTTCCCCGTCGCCGACGAGAAGTACCTTGTCGACGAGACCGTCGAATACCCGATTCAGGTCAACGGCAAGGTTCGCGCGAGGGTGACCGTTTCGGCGGATGCCGACAACGACGCGGTGCGTGCGGCGGCTCTGGGCGAGGAGAAGATCGCGGCGCTGCTCGACGGCGGCGAGCCGCGCAAGGTCATCGTCGTTCCGGGCCGCCTCGTCAACGTGGTGCTCTGAGGTTTATCGAACGTCGGTTTCGAGGCCGATCTCGCGTGCGAGATCGGCCAGTAA
This sequence comes from Saccharomonospora sp. NPDC006951, assembly GCA_040635515.1. Classification (GTDB taxonomy): domain Bacteria; phylum Actinomycetota; class Actinomycetes; order Mycobacteriales; family Pseudonocardiaceae; genus Prauserella_A. The sequence goes on from JBEYHY010000004.1 coordinate 145,034, forward strand.
ACCGTCGAACAGAGCGTCCGGTTTGGACACCGGGATCGGGTAGTTGCCGAATACTTCCAGTGTCACGTGTCCGTAGAGGCGGGCCCAGAACTGCATCATCAGATACGTGGTGCCGAGCGTGAGCCGGTCGGCGGGCACGTCGACCCCCGAGCCGCTGAAGACCGCGAGCAGTGAGTCGCGGTAGGCGGCGAGGTCGTCCCGTAGTTCGGGGGGTACGACGTCATCGGAGGGTGTCGCGACCTCGTGACCCGCCAGCAATTCGCCCGCGGCGAGCAGAAACAGCCTGCCGAACGGCTCGGTGACTTGCCGCAGGGTGGCGACACTGCCTTCGGCCGAACCGACCCCGCCGGTCGGCGAGGCGAAAACGAGTGTGAATTCCTTGGTGTGCGTCAGTGCCCATCTGCGAAATCCCTTGCAGATGGCGAAGAGTTGCCCGGTGCCGCCGTCGCGCAGGTCCGTGATTTCCGCTGCCAGTTCGTCGCCGAGGTCGGAGATCACGTCGAGCCTGAGGTGGTCGATCAGATCATCGCGCGAACCGTAGTAGCGGTAGAGCGCCGGTGCCGTGATGCCGAGTTCTCTCGCGATGGCCCGGAGTGTGACGGCCTCGGGGCCGCGTTCGACGAGCAGGGAGCGTGCGGTCTGCCGGATTTCCCTGTCGGTGGCCGCCCGTTCGCGGTTTCTTCGTGCCGGCCTGTTCATTGACAACCCATCCTGAGCTGCTGGCGCCGGAGTATCCCGGCTTCTGGGCAGTTTAGGGGGTTTACCGCGGCGCCGACGTGCGGACGGGCGCGAAAACACTCTCGGGCGCCGCCGGCACCGATCACTCGGGGGGCTACGTGACCGGTGCCGGCGACCCGATGCCCGACCGGTCCGGGGACCGGGGTCGGACAACACCTCGCGCGAACGCGTGGTGCAAGTGAAGAGCTCACCGACGCTTCGGCAATGACGCCTCGACACTGATGTCACTCTAAAGAGTGACCCACGGTGAACACTCGCCTGATTGTCGCATCAGCCCCCAGGAAAGTTACAAAGAAATTCACATCCTTACAACGGTCGAGGTCAGAGCGTGGGCGGTATGGGGCATGGCACGCTGGAACACGTGACCGCACAGGTGCTTGTCGTCGGATCGGCCAACGCCGACCTCATCGTGGCCGCCGAACGCCGTCCTGGCGGAGGCGAGACGGTCCTCGGCGGCGACACCGTGACGCTCCCGGGAGGAAAGGGGGCGAACACGGCGGTCGCCGCGGCCAGGCTGGGGGCCGACGTCGCCCTGCTCGGCGCCGTCGGCGACGACGCCAACGGGAGGCTGCTGCTCGGCTCGCTTCGCGATTCGGGTGTCAGCACCGACTTCGTCAAGGTCGTCGAGAGGCCGACCGGCGTCGCCTACATCACCGTGACTCCGGACGGGGAGAACTCGATCCTGGTGTCGCCAGGCGCGAACCACACCGTGGGACCTGAGGTGGTCGACGGCGCGCTCGACGGCGCGAGAGTGCTCGTCACTTCGCTGGAGACGCCGTTGCCTGCCGTCGAGGCCGCCGTGCTGGCCGCGTCGGCGGCAGGGGTACTGACGATGCTGAACCTCTCTCCCGTGGCGAGTGTCGGCGGACGCGCGCTCGCCGCGCTCGACGTACTGCTCGTCAACGAGCATGAGGCCGCGTGGCTGCTCGGCGACGAACGCGAAAAGGAATCCGCGCTACTCGACTTCGGCCCTCGCGCGGCTGTCGTCACACGCGGTGCGAGGGGCGCCCTGGTGGTGAAAGGCGACGGGGTGACGGAGGTGCCCTCTCCCGAGGTCACGCCGGTGGACACGACAGGGGCTGGTGACGCGTTCGCCGGCGCGCTCGCGTGCGAGCTCGCCCGGGGGTCCGATCTGGTCACGTCCGTGCGCACAGCCGTGCGTTTCGCGGCCATTTCCGTCACCCGTGCCGGCGCCCAGCCTTCGTATCCGACACTTTCCGAATTAGAGTGACCGGCACAGGGTCCATTGGAGGATTATGTACCACTATGGTCTAGACCATGTCTGACGAGCAGCTTTCCGGCGTCGGCGTGAGCCCCGGCAGGGCGAGCGGCCCTGTCGTCAAGGTCACCGAGTCGATCACGGAGCCAGCGAGCAGCCCAGGACCCGACGATCCGTATGCCGAGGCCGCGATGATCGCGCCTGCCGCGCAGGCCGTCGCGGCGCGGCTCGACGCCATGGCCGAATCGGCGGCGGGTGACGCGGCGACGATCCTCACCACTACCGCGGCCATGGCCGCCGACCCCGCTCTGGTCAGCCAGGCCGAGCAGCTCGTCACCGCGCAGCGGATCCCCGCCGCGAGAGCGGTCTACGAGGCGGCGGGAAACTTCGCGCAGGCGCTTGCCAGCGCGGGTGGCTACATGGCGGAACGGGTACGCGACATCGAGGACGTCCGCGACCGGATCATCGCCGAACTGCTCGGCATCGCGCCGCCCGGCGTCCCGGAACTCGGCAGGCCGAGCGTGCTCGTCGCGAGAGACCTGGCCCCCGCCGACACGGCGGGCCTCGATCCGGCGACCGTGCTCGCGCTCGCCACCGAGGAAGGAGGCCCGACCAGCCACACGGCCATTCTGGCGAGGTCGCTCGGCATCCCCGCCGTCGTCGCGGTGCGCGGCGTACTCGCCATGCAAGCCGAAGCCATCGCCGTCGACGGCGACCTGGGAACCGTCGAAGCCGTCGATCCAAGCGCACCTTCCGTCGCGGCGACCTCGGCTGGTTCGGCGGAGTGGGACGGCAAGGGCGCGACAACCGACGGGCACCGGATCAAGGTGCTCGCCAACGTCGGCAATCCCGCCGACGCGAGCGCGGCGGCTGAGGCGGGCGCCGAGGGAGTCGGACTGTTCCGCACCGAGTTCAGCTACCTCGATGCCGACGACGAACCCTCGATCGACCAGCAGCGGGCTGCCTATCGCGCGGTGCTGGAGCCGTTCAGGGGCAAGCCGGTCATCGTGCGCACGCTCGACGCCGGGGCCGACAAACCGCTGGCCTTCCTTGCGCCGGAGATCGAGCCCAACCCCGCTCTCGGTGTTCGCGGCCTCAGGGTCGCCTTCGACCGGCAGGGAGTGCTCGACCGGCAGCTCGAAGCCATCGCGGGTGCGGCGGCCGACTCCGGTGCCGATGTGTCGGTCATGGCGCCGATGGTGGCGACGGCGGAGGAGGCGGCCTGGTTCGCCGAGCGCGTCGCGGCGGCGGGCATCGGCAGTGCGGGCGTGATGATCGAGGTGCCCGCGGCCGCGCTGGCTGCACGCGAGGTACTCGACGCCGTCGACTTCGTTTCCATCGGTACCAACGACCTCGCGCAGTACACCTTCGCCGCCGACCGGCAGCTCGGCGCGGTCGCCAAGCTCAACGATCCGTGGCAACCCGCGCTGCTCCGCTTGATCGCGCTGGTCGGCGAGGCGGGAAAGGTCAAAGGCAAGCCGGCGGGCGTGTGCGGCGAAGCCGCGGCCGATCCGCTGCTGGCGAGGGTGCTGACAGGCTTGGGTGTGACGAGCCTTTCGATGAACGCCTCGTCGGTGCGTGCCGTCGGCGCGAGCCTTGCCGCCGTCTCGCTCGACGACTGCGAGCGTGCGGCTCAGGCGGCGCTGGCGGCACCGACCGTCGCGGCGGCCCGTGCCGCGGCCAAAGGCTGAGCGGGACTCGTCAGCTGAAAAGGCCGCGACGCGGGTACTTGACGATGAGCGTTCCGCCGTAGACCCTGCCCGTCACCACGATGCGCGGGATTCCCGCCCTGCCATTCGAGTTCGTCTTGTCGTTCACCGTCGACCACTTCAGCTCGCCGAGACCGTTGAGGTCGACGGCGGCGTCGTCGGGAATGGTGAGGGTGACCGTGCTCCACTTCGTGTCGAGCTCGATGTGCACGACCTGGCTGGTGATGTCGGCCTCGGAGAAGTCGAGCTTCGTCTCGCCGTACTTGTTCCGCACGAGCAGCTCGGGCGGAACGTGCCAGCGGCCCTTGCGGCTCAGCGTCGAGCCGTGTGCCTTCAGCTCCATGCGTTGCCCGCCGGGGTAGCCAGGCATCGACGGTGACTGGGGGGCGGCGGGTGCTTGCGGAGCCAGCGGGCTGGCTTCCGGGTGCACAAGGCCGGGAAGGTCGACGAGGACGGCGTTCAGCTCACCCCTCGTACGGGATGCCAGTGCGATGTCGGTGCGCTCGGTGAACTCGTCCAGGTTGAGCATCCCCCGGCCGATGGCCTTCTGCAGCAGCTCGACCACGTGCTCGCGTTCGCTGTCGGACACGCGCATGTTGCGCTGCCGGGCCACTTCGTCGGGAACCTGTTCAGTGCCATCGTTGTCCGTCACGCCCCAAGGATAGGCCGCGTGAGAATACGGTCAGATCCGGGAAACCCCGGAAAAACCCCTGAGGCCGGGCTCAGTCTTCGTCCTGGTCGAGGCCGTGCTCGATGGCGTAGCGCGCGAGCTCGACCCTGTTGTGGAGCTGGAGCTTGCGCAGTGTCGACTGCACGTGGTTCTCGACCGTGCGGTGCGAGATCACCAGCCGGTCGGCGATCTGCCTCGCGGTGAGTCCCTTCGCCACCAGCCGCAGCACGTCGGTTTCGCGCTCGGTGAGCCGAGGTGGCGCGGCATCCCCCGAGGGAACCTCCGCCATGCGCCGGTATTCGCCGAGCACCATGCCGGCCAGACCGGCGGTGAACACCGTGTCTCCCTCCGCCGTCCGGTTCACGGCGTCGACCAGCTCCCTCACCGAAGCCGATTTCACGAGGTAGCCGGACGCTCCCGCCTTGACGGCCTGGAGTACGTCGTCGTGTTCGCCGCTCGCGGAAAGAACGAGCACCCTGGTGTCCGGCAGTTCCCCCGTGATGGTCCTCGTCGCGACGACCCCGGAGGTGTCACCGAGGTTGAGGTCCATCAACACGACATCGGGAAGGACCGTGCGCGCGATGCGGACGGCGGCGTCCCCGTCCGCCGCGGTGGCGAGCACGTCGAAACCGTGTTCGCCGAGGTCGCGAGCCACGCCGTCGCGCCAGATCGGATGGTCGTCGACGATCATCACGGAGATCGTCATCGTCCCCCCCTCTTCTTCGCGGGCTTCGGCACTCTCGGCATCCGGAACTCCCATTCCGTTCCTGCTCCCGGCGCGGTCTCCAACACGCTCGTGCCGCCAAGTGTGTCGATTCGTCCCCTCATCGACTTGGCAATTCCGAGATGTCCCTCCTCCTCCGCCCGTTCGAGCGTTCCCGCCGCGATTCCGGGGCCGTCGTCCCTGATTGTGAGGACCACCTCGGAACCGAGGTCTTCCAGCAGTACCCACGCTCTGGCTTCGGGGCCCGCATGCTTGTCTACATTGGACAAGGCTTCCCTGGCTACATCGACGAGCTCGGTCACCACCTCGTCGGGAAGGAGTACCTCCCCGGCCGGGGCGGAGACCTGGACCCGTGAGGTCGCCAAGAGCTGGAGCGCCGCCCTCAGGTCGGTGCTGTCGCCGGTGGGGCCCGCGGGGCCCGTCGTCACCAGCGTGCGCAACGCGATCTCCTGTTCACCGGCTAGTCGAGCGAGCTCGGCGGCCTCGCCACCCAGTTCGCCGCCACGTCTGCGCACTCTCGCGAGTACCTGGAGCACGCTGTCGTGGATGGACCTGGCAAGCCGTTCCCGCTCCGCCGTCGCGGCTTCGGTCCGCATGGCCTGCGCGAGGGCTGCCTGCGAACGACGTGCGGTCGCTGCGGTGATCCCGACGATCAGTCCGCTCGCCGTCAGCAGCACGCCGTCACGGGCGACGTCCAGGTTGGGCCCCAGTCGCGCCACGGCGGTCGAGACGGCGAGCACCAGCCCTGCCACGACGCCGCCGACAGGGCCGAACCTCGCGCCTGCTGTCGCGGCGGGAACGGCGGCCCACACCGTCGTGACGAGCGGCGCGACCTCGACGTACTGGCTGTCGGTCAGCACGAACGGAGAGGTCAGCATGATCGCGCAGGTCACGATCACGTCCATGACGACGAGCCAGCCCTTACGCGACCGTTCGGCCGAGAAGGCGAAGCTCGTGACGAGTGTCCAGACCACCATCGCGCCGAAGGCGACCCACACCAGCCACGGCCTGCGGTAGTCGTCGATGTGCACCAAGACCGCGCCGAGCGCGAATGCCAGCGTGATCCAGCGCAGCACGATCGTTCCCCACCACAAGGGTGTCGCGGGATCGCGCAGTGGCGCGGCTTTCGTCATTCCCGCTCCGGTCGCGATTCCCCTTCGCCGCCGCGCGCCGGGGGTTCTTCCTCGTCGTCGTCCGGACGTTCGGGAACCTTGGCCCCCTTGTCCTTGAGCACGTCGACGCTGTCCGGATCGGGATGGGGTTCGTTGACGAGCGACTTGATGCCCGCGTTGAGGACGGCGAGCAGCGGAACGGCGAGCAGCGCTCCCGGAATACCGGCGGCGACCAGACCGGCGGTGATCGCGAGGATCACCGCGAGCGGGTGCAGCTTGACCGCCCTTCCCAGCAGCAGCGGCTGCAGGATGTGGCTTTCGAGCTGCATCACACCGATCACGATCGCGAGTACGACGAGCGCGGAGACGAAGCCGTTGGTGACGAGGGCCACGAGCACGGCGACGGCACCGGTGACCACCGCACCGATGATGGGAACGAAGGCACCGAGGAAGACCAGTGTCGCCAGCGGGATCACGAGCGGTACGCCGACGATCCACAGTCCGACACCGATGCCGACGGCGTCGACGACGGCGACCGCAGCGGTTGCCCTCACGTAGCTCACCAGCGACGCGAACCCACGACGTCCAGCGGTGTCGACCCGGCCGCGCACCTGCGAGGGCACGCCACGCATCAGGTAGTTCCAGATCTGCTCACCGTTGACGAGGAAGAAGATGAGCACGAAGAGCGTGAGCAGCATCCCGGTGAGGATTTCGCCGACGGTCCCCGCCGTGGTCAGCGCGCTCGACGTGATCGAAGCCTGGTTTTCCTGGATCAGGCCGATCGCGTTGTTGATGAAGTCCTCGATTTGCGTTTCCCGCAGGTGGATCGGCCCGTTGACGAGCCAGTCCTTGATCTGCGTGAGGCTCTCGCTGAGCTGTTTCTGCAGAGCGGGAAGCCCGTCGGTGAACTGCACGATCACGAAGGTGAGCAGACCACCGACGACCGCCAGTCCGCCGACGAGAACGATGGCCGTCGCGAGTCCGCGGGGCAGCTTGAGCTGCACCAGCCTGCGCACGGCGGGGGCGAGCAGTGCCGCCAGCAGCAGCGCGATCGAGACGGGGATGACGACCACGGCGAGGTAGCCGATGATCTCCACGACGATGTACAGCGCTGCCATGACCACGAGGAACCGCCAAGCCAGCGCCGCGGTGACCCGGAGACCCTTCGGCACCGTGCTCGTGACATCCGGGTCCTCTGAGATCACCGGCATCTTCGGCTTTGCTTCGCTCACGGTCGTAACCGTATCGGTACCAGCGACGTTTTCGTCCCAGGTGTGCTGAGCCGTCGCCCGAGGTCACGCCGAACGGAGCGCGCTCGCCGGCCGTCCGGCACCGGACAAACAAGGACAACCGCAACCAAGCCGGGACGAGCACGCACAAGTCCCCTTCGCCGGGAAAGGCCCGTATCCAGCAGGTTCTTCACACCATCGTGCCATCAAGTCGATGGGGGCGTGCAATTCGGCGGGGGCGTTTGCCAGTCTCGACGGCGCGCCCGCGGTGCGGCCCCGGCCGACTCGTCGGCCGCATCGCGTTTTCGAACTTTGATGGTGGACCTCAGCAGGGAGAACCGTGGCCTTGACGGCAATGAGGAGTGACGCCGGTGCGGGGCTCGCCCGCCGCTGGCTGTCTCGCGCATTGCTGATCACAGGTGGTGCGGTCGCTGTCACGGCGGCGGCGTGGGCGGTGTCGACGGCGGCCGCGTCCGCCGAACCTGTCGCGTCCGGTACGCCTGCCTCGGCCGAACCGAATCACCACGAGGAACCCCTTTCCCTCAGCGGCGCCGCCGTCCATGGCATTGATGTGGCAAGCAAAGTGCTCGACCCGGCAGGCACCAGGCCGCCGACGGTCGGTAAGGATGCTGTCGACAACGCTGTCACGGCTGTCAGAGCGGTCGGTGCCGCCGCTTCCGGAACCGGCGAGCGCGGCGAAACCGGGGACTCGCCGGGGCGGTTGTGGGAGCGGCACGTGGCGGCTCCGGTCGATCGCGCGGTCGGCTCGGTAGGTGAACTCGTCGTATCCCCGCCGGAAGGCCATCAGTTCGGTGGCGACCTGCTGCACATTCTCGATCCCGCCGAAGAGGCGCTGTCCCCGGTCCTGCGGGAGCTGACCGGAACCGAGCAACAGGTGGGAACGCCGGTGAAGGGGGGACCCGCGACGAACGCGGACCCCAAGCCCTCGGCGGCCGAAGTCGGAGACGCCGCGGCCAAGGCCGGGAAGACATTGCGACCGGCGCCCACGCAGTTCGCTCAGCGCCAGGTTTCCGGTGATCCTTCCGAGCCGGCGGGAACGGTTCGACACGGCGGAGGATCCGGTCCAGCCGGTAACGGCGACTGGCCAGGCCAGCACCCCACGACCATGCCCGCTCCGCTCGGCGGTTCGACCGGCGGAGGACACATCGACGGTTCGCTGTACGGCGTGGCGGCCCGCGGTGTTCCCGCTTTCGACAACACGATCACCGGCTCCGCGCTCACAGCCAACCGGTATTCGCCGATCCAGCCGGGCACCCAGCCCGGTGTCACACCGGATTGATCACAGCCGCGGGGCAATTGACGCTCGTCCCGTGGCCCTTTCCGGTGGCCTTGCGCGTCAGTGAGTTCCCCGCGTTTCGCCCGCGGTTCGCCGCGGTCCGCCTCGCCGAGAGAGGTCGAGGGCGGTGTATCTCACAGATCCCGCAAGGGCACCGAGGAAAAGGAGAACACCTCACCATGCAGACCTGGGCGAAACGCGGTATCCAGACCGCGTTGGTCACCGGTGGTTTGCTGATGCTGGGTACCGGCATCGCGTCTGCCGACGAAAAGGTCGACCCCGATACTCCCGCGGGTCCCTTGGATGTCACGGCCGACTTCCCCGTCGAGATCGACGACAACGCCGTCGGAATTCCGGGCCAGCAGGTCGATCTGCCCAGCCACCACAACGAGATCAGCACCAAGCCCGTCACCGACCCGATCGACATGGCGGCGCCGCCCGCGAGAGAGGCGATGGCACCGATCACCGATCCCCTTGCCGCCGCGGCCGCGCCGGTGCACAGGACGGCCACGATCGCGGGTAATGCGGGCAGCCGCATCGGTTCGGCCGCCCGTGCCTACGTCCCCGCTCAGCGCGCTGCCGCGGCCCCGCCCGCCGTGAGGCCGTCGGAGCCGACCAGCGATCCCTTACTTGGCAACAAAGTTACTGGCGACGTCACAATGCCGATTCAGATCACCGGAAACGCCTTCGGAGTGCTCGGCGAGGCCGAGACACATTCGATCCGGGAACAGACCAACAACCACGACACCGATGTCTCGACCAGCGGAGCGGGCTCCGCGCTCGCGGGCAACGTCGTCGCGCTCGACTGGTCAGCGCCCGTGCAGATTTCCGGCAACGCCGGTGGGGTCCTCGGCAACGGCACGACCTCGGGTGGCGCTACTCAGCACGCCATGGCAACGGGCGATGTCGAGACGGCGGGGACGAACGGAGCCTTCTCGGGCAACGCTCTCGCACCACAGTTCAGTACTCCGGTCCAGTTGTCCGGAAACGCGGTCGGTGGCCCGCTGGGACACGCGACGTCCGACTTCGCCGCGGAGAGCATCGCGCAGTCCGGCGGGTACATCGTGAGCGGTGGCGAGCACGGCGCCGGTGCGGGCAATGTCGCCGCGGTACCGGTCGCCCTTCCCTTGCGAGCGGCTGACAACGGCGTCAGCGGCGTCAGCGGCCCCGGTGGTGCGGGGGCGGGCGGCACGTCGGCCGCTGTCGCCGAGTCCGGTGGAACCAAGTCCGGCCTCCATGACGTCCCGAGCTATGTCCGCACGAGCGGAAAGCATGGCGTGGCTTCCGGCAACGTCGCACAGCCGCAGGGCGCGCTGCTCGGTTCGGTCACCGGGTCGGCGGCGGGCGTCGCGGGCACCGCGTTGACCGGAACCGGTGGTGCTCGTCAAAGTCCGGGCATCACCTCGGCCGCGGAGTCGAGCGCGGGCGGGTTTTCGAGCACGTCCGGTCGCGGCGGTCTCGGGTCGGGCAATGTCGCCGATGCGCCTGCCGCACTGCCGGTGGAGGTATTCGGCGTCGGCGGTGCGGCTTTCGGAACAGGGATCGCGGAGAACCACGGCAACACCACGACGGCGCATGCCGGTGGCGGCTCGGTCAGCCACGGTGACGATTCCCTGTTGTCCGCGAACACCGTGTCCGGCCAGGCAGCCTCCACACTCGACGCCTTCGGCTCGGGCGCCGGGATTTTCGGTACCGGCAGGGGAAGCGCGAAAGATCAGAAGAGCGTCGTCGCGGGTGGATCCAGTGACACCAGCGGCAACAACTCGGCGTTGTCGGGCAACGTCGGGCAGGTACCCCTTTCCGCTCCGGCCGAACTGTTCGGCCTCAGCGGCTCGGCAGTCGGCAAGAGCAGCGGTATCGCCGAGGAAGCAACGGCCGTCAAAGCAGGCGGTGGTGGCAACACCCACGACGATTTCGGCGTCGTGGCGTCCAATTTCGTGGGTGCGCCCGTTTCGGCGCCCGCGCAGGTATTCGGCGTCGGCGCGAGTGCCGTTGGCAAGTCCTTCGGTGCTGCCGATACCGACACTATTTCCGAAGCAGGTGGCGACGTGTACGCAAATGGCAAGAAGGGCGCGGCCTCGGGCAACGCAGGGTTGGTTCCGGTTTCCCTGCCTGCACAGGTACACGGGGTCGCGGGCAACTGGGTCGGTTACGCGGCGGGGGTGAGTGACAACGCGACCCGTTCGACGGCAGGTGGAAACACCAGGACGACCGGTGAGGACGGAGCGCTCGCCGGTAACACCGCTGGTGTGCCCATCGGTTCGTCGGCCGGAGCGGGTGGCATTGCCGCGAACTGGGTCGGAACGGCTGCCGGGACGGCGAACAACGACGTGACTTCCAAGGCCGGTGGCAACACGGGAACCCGTGGTGACCGCGGTGTCATCGCGGGCAACGCCGTCAGCGCGGAGACCATGCCGATCGCTGCCGCGTACGGCGGAGCGGCAGGCCTCACCGGCATCGCGCACGGGCGAGGCGACAACGCCACCGACATCATTTCCGGAGGCCGAACGGCAACGTCGGGCAGCGGCGGGGTGTTGTCGGGCGACATCTTCGACACACCAGCCGTGCCTGCCGCGAAAGCCTCCGGTGTGGACGGTCAACAGCCGGTCGCGGAATCGGCGCGGTTGTACCGCCTTCCGATCACGGTGCTCGGAAGGTCCATGTCGTACACGGGCGACGGCGGCAAGACGCTCATCGCCGACAAGGAACCGCAGATCCAGCTTCCGAAGTACATCGCCGAACTGCCGGTAGACGCGCTGCCCTCGCTGTTCGCAGCCGTTTCTCCGGTCGAGCGGCAGGCAAGGCACGCCGCGGCTCCGGAACTGCCCACCGAGATCCTGCCCAAGGTCTACACCAGGCCGGTCGAGATGCTGCCGAGGCGTTCCTACCTTCCGAAGTCCGCTCCGTTGCGGGGCGGGAGGTCGCACGTCACCGGCGTGCTCCCGGCGACGGCCCGTTCGCTCGCGCATCACGACCCCGCGCCGCACGGCAGGTTCCAAGGAGTCCTCGACGGCTTCGAGCTGGATGGGGTCGCCGGTCGCTGAGCGACCGCGGTCAGCCGAGCTGGACGGAACGCTTCGCGAGGCCGAACCAGTAGCCGTCGATGATCGTGCGCGGGGTGGCGGTGTCGGCACCCGCGCCGAGCGAGACGAACAGCGGAGCGAAGTGCTCGATCCGAGGGTGGGCAATCGCGGCACCGGGTGCCGTGCGCTGGAAGTCGAGGATCGAGTCGATGTCGCCCGCGCCGAGGGTCTCGGCGCCCCACTGGTCGAACTCGCTCGACCAGTTCGGTGGAGCGCCGTCCACTCCGCTGACCGTGCGCATGGCCCGCAGGTTGTGGGTGAAGAACCCGCTTCCGATGATCAATACGCCTTCGTCCCTGAGTGGTGCGAGCTTTTCGCCGAGCCGGAACAGTTCTTTCGGGTCCAGCGACGGCATCGAAACCTGGAGGACGGGGATGTCGGCCTCGGGGAACATCTCGACGAGCGGCACGTATGCCCCGTGGTCGAGCCCGCGGTCAGGGGCCTCGTGAACAGGAGTGTGCGAGTTTCGCAGCAGCGCCCGTACTTTCGCCGCCAGTTCGGGAGCTCCTGGTGAGGCGTACCGGACCTGGTAGAAGCGTTCGGGGAAGCCCCAGAAGTCGTAGACGAGCGGGACTGTCGTGGTCGCTCCGATCGTCAGCGGCGCTTCTTCCCAATGTGCCGACACGACGAGGATCGCCGTGGGCTTCGGCAGGCCTGCCGACCAGTCGGCGAGCTGGCGGGTCCAGGTCGCGTCGTCGGCCAGCGGTGGCGCGCCGTGGCTCAGGTACAGCACCGGCATGGACGGCGTTGCGCTGGGACCCGTCATCGTCACTCCAACGTTGAATCTTCAACTAGTAATATGAGAGACGACGAGCCTCGACCGGTTATTCCCCGCCGCCCAGATTCGCCGTCATTCTGCTCAGGGTGCGGATGGTGTCGAGGTACTGCTCGTTGCTGATGCCCTCGATGGCTTTTCGCCGGATACCGGCGACTTCGGCGCTGATCCTGGCGTGCTCCGCGCGCCCGAGCCCGGTGAGTTCCCCTTGGTGGACCCATCCTTTCGCGGCGAGGTCGGCGACGAATGGGGCGAAGGTCGGCGTATCGGCGTCGAGGAAGGGGGCAAGTTCGTGGTCCACATCGCCGGACGGGTTCTCGGCGAGCACGTTGAGGATCTGCCAGTGCCTTCGGGTGAGCCCTTCGGCGCCGAGTGTGGCGGTGAAGGTCGATTCGAGCAGTTCGTGCAGGTGGCGTAACCAGTATCCGATGGGTTTGGTCAGTGCGAGCTCAGTCATCACAACTCCATGTAAGAAGACATGTATATGTACAGTAGCATGCATGACCGATCCGTTGGACGCCATCGAAAAAGCCATGGTCGAGATCCGGCGCAGCCAGAACCGGGGCCGACTCAACCGGATGGCCCGAGAACGGTCGGCACCGTCGCTCGATCCGACGCTGTACGCGTTACTCGACGTCGTCGAGGCCGGTGAGCCGTGCTCGATCGCGGACGTCACCGCGGCCATGAACGTCGACCAGCCGCGAGCGAGCAGGCTCGTCGCTCAGGCTGTCGGGAAGGATCTGCTGGTCAGGGTTGCCGATCAGGGTGACGGCAGGCGGGTGTTGCTGCGGCTGACCGCATCGGGAAAGCGGCATCTCAAGCACACGCACGAGTTCCGCCGCGCCGTGTTCGCCGAGGCGACGGCCGACTGGACCGAAGAGGATCGTTCGCGGTTCGCCGAACTGCTGACCAGGTTCGTCAGGTCCTACGCGCGACTCGGCTGAGCACGTTTTCCGTCTTGCCGTGACGTGCCGCGTCATGCCTACTATTGAGCATGGTCGGGAACATCCTGATCTACCTCGGTGTCGTTGCCGGACCGACGGTGGTGTTCGCGCTCATCCTCAGACTGCCGAGGCTCATGGAGCGCATTGCCCGTCGCAGGGAGCCCGTCGCGCAGGGCATCCCTGTCGAAAAGCTGGCCGCCGACCTCCGCCGAGTACACGCCGCGTTGCAGCAGCTCGCCCCAGGTGCTCCCGCGGTCCGCCGGAGGGCGACCCACCAGGCCTACGACGCCCTGCTCGTCCAGGCTTGTACCGCCGTCGAGGTCACGCACCGGTTTGACAGCGCGCCTCAGGGCATCGAGCGCGAGGTCGAGCGGTTGCGGGTCGAGGAGAAGTTGCGCGAGGCGGGGCTCGTGATCCCGTAACGTCCGTGAGGCGGTTTTCCGATACCGGATCAAGATCGCCGATCCCCGAATTCGATGACGAACGGAGTGGCCGATGAGCCGTCAAGTCCAGATCACTTTCGACGCTCACAATCCGAGAGCATTGTCGATTTTCTGGCGAGACACGCTCGGCTACATTCATCCCGCCCCGCCGGGCGCCGATCTGCCGGAAGGCGCCGACCCGCTTGCCGCATGGGACGAATTCCTTGCCAGGGCAGGCGTTCCCGAGGAGGAACGCAACATGCGGTCGGCCATTGAGGACCCGGAAGGCGGCGGTCCCCGGTTGTACTTTCAACAGGTGCCGGAGGGAAAGGTCGCCAAGAACCGGGTGCACCTCGACGTCCGTGCCGCCCCGGGGCTTGCGGGCGAGGAGCGGATGGCGCGGCTTGAGGCCGAGAGCGAGCGGCTCGTCGCGCTGGGCGCGAAGCGAGTGCGCCGCTACGAGGCGGAGCCGCCGTTCAGCGGTGGGCACATCATCATGGCCGACCCGGAGGGCAACGAGTTCTGTCTCGACTGATCCACGCCGGGGCTACCCAGGCTGATCGCGACGGCGGATCAGGTAAGCGGCCTCGGCGGTGTTGCCGGCGAGCTCGATGGCCGCGTCGTACGCGGAGCGCGCCTGCTCTAAGCCCAGGCGGCGCAGCAACTCCGCGCGGGCAGCGTGGTAGGCGTGGTAGCCGGCGAGTTTGTCCTCAAGCCGGTCGACGATCGCCAATCCTGCCTCGGGACCGTCGAGTTCGGCGACCGCGATGGCGCGGTTGAGAGCGACGATCGGCGACGGGTCGAGGCGGACGAGCAGGTCGTAGAGGGCGACGACCTGCGACCAGTCGGTGTCGGCGACGGTCTTGGCCGAGGTGTGCACGGCGTTGATCGCCGCAAGGATCTGGTAGCGCCCCGGAGCCATTCCGGTGGCGAGTCGCTCGCGTACCAGTCGATGTCCCTCGGCGATCAATTCCGGATTCCAGGATTCCCGGTCCTGTTCGCCGAGGGGAACCAGTTCGCCGTCCGGCGAGACCCTGGCTTCGCGGCGGGCTTCGGTGAGAAGCATCAGTGCCAGCAGCCCCGCCGCCTCGCCATCATCCGGAAGGAGAGCACGGATCAGGCGAGTGAGCCTGATCGCCTCGGCGGTCAGTTCGTCGCGCACGGGATCGGTGCGCGAGCCGGTCGCGAGGTAGCCCTCGTTGAAGACGAGGAAGAGAACGGCCAGAACACCGGAAACGCGCCGGGGGAGATCCTCCGCCGACGGCACCCGGTAAGGGATGCGTGCCGCTTTGATCTTGGCCTTGGCGCGGGTGATCCGCTGGCCCATGGTGGATTCGCGCACCAGGAACGCGCTGGCGATCTCGGACACGGTCAGTCCGCCCATCATGCGCAGTGTCAGCGCGACCCTGGCCTCCATCGCGAGCGCGGGGTGGCAGCAGGTGAAGATCAGCCGTAGCCGCTCGTCATCGATGGCCCCGGGCGGCTCGTGCCGAGCGTTGTCGTGCACGAGCCGAGCCTCCCGGTGTTTGTCGTCGCGCTTGCCCTCGCGCCGGAGCCGATCGATGGCCTTGCGGATGGCGGTGGTGGTCAGCCAGGCGCCGGGGTTGGGGGGAACGCCGTCGGCAGGCCACCGCTCGACGGCGGCCGCGAACGTCTCGGCCGCCGCCTCCTCCGCGATGTCGAGGTCACCGAAACGCCTGGTCAGCACGGCGACCAGGCGTGCCCACTCCGCCCGATGGGCGAGGGTGACCGCTTCCCTGCCGCCGTTCACAGGAACGGCCGCACCTCGACCCTCCGGTTGCAGTGCTTGGCCCCTTCGGCGGCGAGTGCGAGTGCCACGTCGAGATCGGGCGCCTCGATGACCCAGAAGCCCGCGAGGAATTCCTTCGATTCGAGGAAGGGGCCGTCGGTGAACATCGGCTCCCCGTCCCTGTTGTCGATGACCGTTGCCGTACTCGGCGCGTTGAGGCCACCGGCGAAGACCCAGTGCCCCTCGGCGACGAGCCGGTCGTTGAACGCGTTGATCGCCGACATTTCGTCAGGGGTGGCCGAGCCGGTCTTGTCGTCGATCACGGAGACCAGATACTGCATCTGGGGATCAACTCCTCTGTGGTGCCTCAGGCCGCATATCGCGGGCGTCCGCTCGGCCGGTAAACCTGGAACGTTACCCCCTGCGGCGTGGCTCGCGAGCTGACCAGGTCGAGCGCCTTGTCCGGACCGGATTCGGGGAACAGCCGCCTGCCCTGTCCGACGATCACCGGATAGGTGAGCAGCGTGAGCTCGTCGACAAGGTCGTTGTCGAGTAGCCAGCGAATCAGCAGGCCGCTGCCGTGGACCTGTAGCTCGCCTCCCCGCTCTGCCTTCAGTGCGCGGATACCGGCCGCGAGGTCGCCGGAGAGCACGGTGGTTTCCGCCCACTTCGGATCGGTGAGTATGCTCGACGCGACGTACTTGGGCCGGGTGTTCAACGCATGCCAGACGAGCTCCCAGTCCGGGATCGCCTCGATCGGCCACGATCCCCAGGAACCGGCGAAGATCTCGTAGGTCCGCCGCCCGAACAGGAACGCGTCGGCGCGCCGATAGGTCTCGTTGATGAACTCCCTGGTTTCGCCGACGCCCTTCTCCATGACCCATCCGCCGCGCTCGAAACCGCCCCTGCGGTCCTCGTCCTGCCCGCCGCAGCCCTGCATCACTCCATCGACGGTGACCTGTGTCAGTGTCGTCAGTTTCATGGTCTCGGCTCCTCCGGATCGGGGTGCCCCTTCGCGGGGGCTTTTCACCTCCTCCACGAACACCCCTGCCCCGATCCGACACCACCTCCGGATTTTCTTTCTCAGAAGGTGACTCGGGGAGGCGCAGGAAACGGTGCGCTGACCGGCTACTCCGGCGCCAGATCGGTGAACCGGCTGTAGTGGAGCTGGTGCGCCACGCTGATGGTGCTCGTCGGACCGGCCCTGTGCTTCGCCAAGATCAAATCGGCCTCGCCCGCCCTGGGATCGTCCCTTTCCCACGCGTCGGGGCGATGGATCAGCATCACCATGTCGGCGTCCTGCTCAAGTGAGCCTGATTCACGAAGGTCGGCGAGCATCGGCCGCTTGTCGGTCCGCTGTTCCGGGCCACGGTTGAGCTGACTGATCGCGATGACCGGCACTTCGAGTTCCTTCGCCAGCAGCTTGAGATGCCGGGAGAACTCCGATACCTCCTGCTGCCTCGACTCCACTCGCTTCCCCGATGTCATGAGCTGCAGATAGTCGAGGACGACCAGCTTCAGGTCGTTGCGCTGCTTGAGCCGCCGCGCCTTCGCGCGGATTTCCATCATGGTGAGGTTGGGCGAGTCGTCGACGAACAGCGGTGCCTCGCTGATCTCGCTCATCCGCCTCGCCAGCCGGGTCCAGTCGTCGTCGGACATCTTGCCGCCGCGCATGTCGGCCAGCCTGATGCGGGCTTCCGCCGAGAGCATGCGCATGACGATCTCGGTGCGGCTCATCTCCAGCGAGAAGATCACGCTGGTCATGCCGTGCCTGATCGAGCAGGACCTCGCGAAGTCGAGACCAAGGGTCGATTTACCGACACCGGGCCGTGCGGCGACGATGACCATCTGGCCCGCGTGCAAACCGTTGGTCACCTCGTCGAGGTCGACGAATCCGGTGGGGATGCCCTGTGCCGTTCCGCCTCGGGACGCGATCGCGTCGATCTCGTCCATGGTGGGTTGCAGCAGTTCTTCGAGCGCGACGTAGTCCTCACTCGTCCGCCGCTCGGTGACCTCGTAGATCGCGGCCTGCGCCCGGTCGACGACCTCGTTGACGTCTCCACCGTCGGTGCCGTCGGCGCCGTAGCCGTACTGGACGATGCGAGTGCCTGCCTCGACGAGCCTGCGGAGGATGGCTTTCTCGGCAACGATCTGCGCGTAGTAACCGGCGTTGGCGGCCGTCGGCACGGTGGCGATGAGGGTGTGCAGGTACGGCGCACCGCCGACCCGCGCCAGTTCATTACGGCGTTCCAGCTCGGCCGACACGGTGATCGGGTCGGCGGGTTCTCCCCTGCCGTAGAGATCGAGGATGCAGTCGTAGACGGCCTGGTGAGCCGGGCGGTAGAAGTCGCCCGGCCGCAGCACCTCGACGACATCGGCGATCGCGTCCTTGGACAGCAGCATGCCGCCGAGTACGGATTGTTCCGCGGGGACGTCCTGGGGCGGTTGACGATCGAATCCGCCTTGTTGCTCGGACGGTGGGTACGCGGGGCTGCGGTCGTCGGTGATCGCCACCGGTGCAGGCACCTCCTCAGTATCGGATATCGAACATGCGTTCGATTCTAGCGGAAATCGGTGGCTGCCTTTCGGCGCCGGAGGGGCCTCGGTTCGGGCGCCGTCGGAGCACGCTAGATCGCCCGGAAGGACCAGCGCAATCCTGGCTGTGGATCATGCTGTGGACAACTTGTTGATGGAGTGCCGCAACCAATCACAGGCCTGTTGATACCTGTGTACAACTTGGGGATGACTTGTGTTTGCATGACGAAAACCCCTGGTAGAAGCCTGTGAGTAAGGTGTGGAGAACTTTGTTGTAAGCCATGCGGCGTGTCGCATCGAGTTGGTACATCGGCGTGTCGCACATGGCTCTTGTCACCAGGGTGCGCGCCGACCTGTGGATGAAAGCTACCGAGCGTTTCGTGGGACCCCATTGGGCTGAACGAGTGGCCGGTGCTCAGCTCAGGGGAAGCCTGCCCAGTGCGTTCCGTAACCGGTCCACGATGACCTGGGTCGTACCCGGGGTGAACGCGATCGCCGGCTCTCCGCTGCCGGGAATCTCCTCGGTCAGCCACCTGCCCTCGTTCGTGTCGATGTAGTTCACCGGCCGGTCGACGCGCTCCCTGCGGCCGGAGGCGCCCCGCGCCGCGACGTAGAGACTTCCCCCGCCGAGTCGCGGCAGCGCCAGCAATCTGCGCAGTTCGTCCGCTTCCTGGTTCGCCTGCGAAGGAGTACCGCCGCGCAGCACCGCGAAGTCCTCGTGCGCGCCAGGTCGACCGCCGGTGAGCGCGCTCTTCGGTACGAGCATCCGGTGACCACGCCCAGGACGTAGCCGAGGAATCTGCGCGAGGAAATTGTCGATGAGCTCATCGGGACGCAGGGAAACGAGCACGATCCCCTCGTGCTTGGTATTACGGGCCAGCACGAAACCTTCGGCACCCGCACCACCGGCGAGCAGCGTGTAGGACAGCGCCTTGCCGTCGTAGCCTCCGTCGATCCAGGCGTAGTACTCGATGGACGGCCTCGCGACGGCGTCGATCGTCGCGATCAAGCCGCTGTCGACACCGCCGCGACCCAGCAGTCCGTACCGCCGCAGTTCGGCGTTGGCCTTCTCGTCGGCCCTGCGCCGTGCGCCGCTGCCCTCCCACACCCGGGTCCTCGCGAGCACGGAATGCGGCTGGGCTCCCCTGCGGCGGATGAGATTGAGCAGCGTGCTGGTCGTCAACGTGACCTGGCGATCGAGCACCGTCCGTGTCCTTTGCTTTCGTTACCGGCTACTCGCCGATCACCGGAGGTGCGGTCAGCTCGTCGGTGCCGAACAGCGTGTTTCCGTCTTCCTCGACGAGGAACCTCGATATCCGGTCCTCGTCTCCGCCTCCCTGACCGCGACCGGCACCCGCGCCACCCATCGGCATTCCCCCGCCCATGCCACCGCGCACGTCGGAACTCGCCGAGGCGCCGCCGGTGGTGCCGGGCCGCTGCTCCGTCTCCGGTGCCGCGGCCCCGGTCGAGACTTCCGCGCCGCCCGGACCGAAACCCGCTCCCGGGCCGAAGCCTGCCGGGTTCCCGATCCCGCCACCTCCGCCGCGATCGTTGTCCGATCTGGGCGCCCCACTGGCCGACCCGGCAGCACTGACGTTGTCGTCGAGGGCGGAGTAGGACGGCAGGTGCTCACCGTTGGCCGAACTCGCCTCGAAGTACTCGTTGAACGCGTCGAGGTTGGCTTGGGCCCTGACGTTGTAGTCCTGGATCGCCCTGTCCGTATCGGTTTCCCACGGCGTGATCGTGTTGAGGAACCCACTGCTGGGCGGCTCCGCCGGGATCTCCCGCACCTTGTCGTGGATGTCGTTGAACGCAAGGCTCTGCTCGCCGAGATACGTGTCGCTTTCCTGAAGCTTGTCGTACGCGTCGGCCAGCCACTCCTTGAGCGGAGGCGCCCCCGACTTCGCGGCGTCGGCGGTCTCGCCCTGCCACGCGTTGTCCATGAGCGTGCTCAGTTCGTCGAGCTGAGCCATGCGCTGTCCGCAGGCCTGTCGCAACGCGGCGGCCGAACTCTGTCCTTCGTCCAGCGAAGTGCTGCCTGGACCGGAGGTGATCCGTTCCCAGATCTGGTAGGCGTCGATGGTGCGTTCCGCGTCGCTTACCGCGTACTCACTCGCGTGTTCCTGAGTCAGCGCGCCGTAGGTGGCCGCCCCGGCGACGATCGGCAGGAGAAACATCACCACGTCGATCAACCCCCCACTGCGGCCTGGCCCCCATCGGCCTTCATGCCAGTTGTTCGGCGGAAGCGGCGACATCGCCGCTCGACAATTCTTCCCGATTGCGGATGCGTTGTTGCGCGGCTTTCAGAGTGTCGATGTAGTCGCCGACGTATTCGCGCATCTTCTTGTTGGCTTCAAGGAAGCCCTCACCGGAAGGATTGGCGAGATCGGTGAAGTCGCCGCTGGCGAATTCGAGGCCGGGTGCTTCGATGTTCGCCATGCGTTCCGCGTGGTACCGATCTTCTTCGAGGGAATCTCGAAACGCTTCCCACCGCTGGATCGCGCTCGTCAGTTTGTCGGCGTCGAACCGGAATCCGCCGCCCGACGACGAGGGCGAGACGCTCACTGTTTCCGGGAAGCTGTCCCGCGCGTCGCCCATTACCCCGGATCCCCCTTGTTCGCACTCGGCGCGAACCAGTTTCCTCAAGGCGACGAGTGAGCGTCAAGCCGTTCCGCTGACGACAACGGCGGGACCCCGTTTCCGGGCGTCCCGCCGTTGAGGTGAAGCCGAGCTTCGAAGTGACGACCGCGACTACTGCGCGACGACCTCGATGCGGACGTCGGCAGTCACGTTCGGGTGCAGCTTGGCGCTGACCGCGTGCTTGCCGAGCGTCTTGATGTGCTCGCCGAGCTCGATGGACCGCTTGTCGAGCAGCGGGCCACCGGCCGCCTTGATGGCGGTCACGACGTCGTTGGTGGTCACGGAGCCGAAGAGCTTCTGGGAGCCCTCCGCGGCCTTGGCGCTGAGCTGGATGGCGCCGAGGCCCTCCAGCTTCGCCTTGACCTCCTTGGCGTGGTCGAGGTCGCGGATGCGACGCGACTCCTGCGCCCTGCGGATGGTGCGGATGTTCTTCTCGGCACCCTTTGTCGCCGTGATCGCGAAGCCACGGGGCAACAGGTAGTTGCGTGCGTAGCCGTCCTTGACCTCGACGATGTCACCGGGACCACCGAGGTTCGCGACATCGGTCGTCAGAATGATCTTTGCCATGTCCTACTCCCTCTCTCAGCGCGCGGTCGAGGTGTAGGGCAGCAGCGCCATCTCGCGGGAGTTCTTGACCGCGATGGCGATGTCGCGCTGGTGCTGGCTGCAGTTGCCGGTGACCCTGCGGGCCCTGATCTTGCCGCGGTCGGAGATGTACTTCCGCAGCAGGTTGGTGTCCTTGTAGTCGATGTGCTCGGGGTGGCCCTGCTTCTCGGCCTTGCAGAACACGCAGACTTTCTTCTTCGGCTTACGAATGGGTGGCTTGGCCACTGTGTACTCCTGGGGAACGATTCTTGTGGTTGCTTAGAAGGGCGGTTCGTCGGAGAAGCCGCCGCCACCGCCTCCTGCGGGTGGCGCGGAACCCCACGGGTCGTCGGCGGGCGCACCGGCACCGGCACCACCGCCGCCACCGAAGCCGCCGCCACCGCTACCGCGGCTGACCTTGTTGACCTTGGCCGTGGCGTAACGAAGCGAGGGGCCGATCTCGTCGACTTCGAGTTCGACGACCGTGCGCTTCTCGCCTTCCTTCGTCTCGAAGGACCGCTGCTTCAGCCTGCCCTGCACGATGACCCTTGCGCCCCTGGTCAGCGTCTCGGCGACGTTCTCCGCCGCCTGCCGCCAGATGTTGCAGCGCAGGAACAGCGCCTCGCCGTCCTTCCATTCGCCGGACTGCCGGTCGAAGGTACGGGGCGTCGACGCGACAGTGAAGTTCGCGACGGCCGCTCCGGAAGGGGTGAAGCGCAGCTCGGGGTCCGCCGTCAGGTTGCCGACCACCGTGATGACGGTGTCTCCAGCCATGGCTTACCGCCTCAGGCCTTCGCCGCTGCGATCTTGGCGGCCGCCTTCGCCCCACGCGGGGCCGTCTGCCGCACGACCTTGGTGCGCAGAACGGTCTCCTGCAGCGAGAGCTGACGGTCGAGTTCCTTGACCGCGTCGGGCTCCGAGTGCAGGTCGAGCACCGCGTAGATACCCTCGGCGTTCTTGGCGATCTCGTAGGCGAGCCTGCGGCGGCCCCAGATGTCGACCTTCTCGACGCTGCCGCCGGACGTGCGGATCACGTTGAGGAAATTGTCGAGGGTGGGGGCGACCGTACGCTCGTCGAGCGAGGGATCGAGGATGACCATTACCTCGTAATGGCGTGGCACAACCACTCACCTCCTATGGGCTTCGCGGTCACGGACGTTCCGTGACAGGAGGGTTGTCGACGGACCAGTCTACGGACCTGCTCCGACGGTCTTGTAGCGGGTGGCTCGTGCGGTCAGGTCCTGCGCAGAACCCAGGTGCGCACGAGGGCGGCGGTGACGCCTGCCAGCGCGACGACGGCCAGCAGCATCGGCAACTGGACAGCGGTCTGCGAGGGCGGTGCCGCGATGACGTCGGCATTGCCCGCGTTGCGCACGTCGTCGCCCTGTCCCGCCTTGGCGCCGTTGTCGTCGCTGTCCGCGCCGAGGATGCCGAACTCGGGCGAGGAGGGCTGCCCGGGGATGCCGCTCGACGGCGGGTAGCGGAGACCAGGCGGCACGCCGATGCCCGCGCTGGGCGGGCTCACGGCCGGGATGTCGCCGTAGTCACGCGGAGGGACGGTGGCACCGCCGGTGCCTTCCAGTGCGCCCGTTCCCGGCGTCGCGCTCGTGCCGCCCTGGTCAGGCGAGGAAGGCGACGAGGGCGAGGAAGGTGTCGAGGGGTTGTCGTTACGCGGGCTCGAAGGAGAGGTGTAGTTGGTGGCTGCCACCGGCAGCCCGCAGTTTCCGGCGACCTTGTTCGCGATGGTCCTGAGCGTGGTCTCCTTGGTTTCGCCGAGCACGCCGATGCCCGCGGAATCCTTGAGTGCCGCGCGTACCGCCGAGCCGACGGCGTCACCGGTGATCGTCCCGCCCTGCGCGTTGGGGACGGAGCCGACGGGCAGCTGTTCCTTGGCGATCTCCCTCGCGAGGTGATCGGGCCAGATCGTCAGATCGTGCACGAGCACGATCGACTTCGCTTCCTTCGCACCCTGCTTGACCAGGTCTTTCAGCGAATCACCCTTGAGCAGGATGTCGTCTCCGATGCGCCCCTGGACCATCTGGGTGCACGAGTCGGCGAGCAGAGTCTGCGAGCTGGCGCTCGCCGTTCCGCCGGAAAGCATCGTCAGGCCGGTGACGGCGGCGGCGACGGCCGCTGTCGTGAGCACCTTGCGCGTTGTTCTTGCCATGGCGGTCGGCGTGATCCGCACGAGAGCTCCCCTTCGAAGTCGACAGGGTGTTCAAAACCAGCAACGAGGTGTGCACGGAAAAGATACGCGAGAACGGATCAACTTGAGGTGTGAACCGACACCCACGCTCGACCGGTCAGGTGTGACGCGAGCGGACCCACCTGCGCGCGAGCGCGGTGACGACGAGTACCAGGGCGAGCACAGCCAGCAGCATCGGCAGCCGCTCGGGAGCGTCGGGGACGGACAGTGCCCTCGCCGTTCCCGGGTTCTCGGCCTCGTTCCCGTTCTTGACGGTGTCGGGGGTCCTGTCCGCGTCCGGCCTGTCCAGGTCGGGAACGGCGGGCGGCGTGAACGGCGGGATCGAGACGGCGGGAGGCACGCTGATCGGTCCGAGTGTCGAGAAGTCGCCGATCGGGATGATTCCCTCGAAGCGTTCGGACGGAACGGGCAGCGTGGACGGCGGGACGGGAGGTGGCGGCGGAGCGGGCTCCTCGCCTGGAGCCCCGGGAGCCGGTTCCTCGGGCGCGGGAGGCGGTTCTTCCTCCGGTGGTTCCTCAGGCGAGGGGATGTCGGGAGGAGCGGGTACGACGGGATTCGGGTCGGGAACGGCACGCTGTACCGGTGCGGCTGCCCTGTTCACCGTGTCGGCCACGGTGTCGCACAGTCGGCCGGCCGTGTCCACGACAAGGCCGGTCTCGCTGACGCCGAGGCCCCGCAGCGTTTCCTTCACCGGAAGCGACAGCAGCGCGTCCGAATCGCCGCTGAGTCCGACGTCCAGCAGGTTCGGCGCGTTGAAGGCGGAACCGATGTCGAGGGTCAGTGGCTTGCCGTCGTCGCCCTTGAGTGTCTGTGAGCAGCTTCCGACGACGACGGGTTCGGCTGCCGAAGCGACGCCGGGCGCGAGAAGCTGTACCGACAGCGCGGATACGGCCACGAGAACCCCAGTGGTGCCGAATCGCTTGCAGTGCGGTCGAAACCCAGACCCCATGAGTTGCTCGCCTTCGCGCGTGGTGCGACCCCAGTCGGAACCGGATGGATGCGAAACAGGGTCACCGTACTCGATGAGGGCAATCGCGGATCGTTACCCTCATCGAATGCTCATCGGTGCTCACGTAAGGGACGACGATCCGATAACCGCGGCCCGCGACGTCGGTGCCGATGCGGTGCAGTTCTTTCTCGCCGACCCGCAGGGCTGGAAGAAACCGCAGCGTCATCCGCAGGCCGATGAATTCGGGCAGGCGGGGATCGCCGTGTTCATTCATTCGCCGTACGTGCTCAATGTCGCCTCGCTGAACAACCGCATTCGCATTCCCTCCCGCAAGACGCTGGCGCAACACGTGAGCGCCGCCGCCGAGGTCGGAGCGCGCGGCATCGTGGTCCACGGTGGGCACGTTCGCAAAGGCGAGGATGTACAGGAAGGGCTGGCCAACTGGCGCAAGCTGTTCGAGCGGCAGGCCGAGCAGGGCGGTTTCGAGGTGCCAGTTCTGATCGAGAACACGGCGGGCGGTGACGGCGCCATGGCCAAGGACCTCGACATGCTCGCCAGGCTGTGGGACGAGGTCGGCGCTTTCGACGCGGGGTTCTGCCTCGACACCTGTCACGCGTGGGCAGCGGGCTGGGATCTTTCGGACGTGGTCTCGAAGGTCAAGGCGATCACCGGCCGGATCGACCTCGTGCACCTCAACAACTCGCGGGACGAGGCGGGCTCGCAACGCGATCGGCACGCCAACGTCGTCGGCGGTGAGGGGACGATCCCCTCCGAGCTGCTCGGTGCCGTCGCCACCGAGGCAGGTGCCCCCGTCATCGTGGAAACGCCGCCGGCTGGGCAGGCAGCCGACATCGAGTTCCTGCGCGGGCTCTGAGCGGCGTGCGTTCGACGCACCGTACCCAGCTCGCGATTCTGGTTTTCCTGTGCGGGCTCGTGCTCGCCGCCGGGCTCGCGAACAAGTACCGGTGCGCGGGGCCCGAATTCGACGAGGCCGGTAGGAGCGCGCCCGGCTACGGCGAGCGTGTCAACAGCGACGTCTGCTATTCGGACATCCAGTTCCTGTGGCTCGGCAGGGACATCGACAAACACGTCTTTCCCTACGTCGACGGTGCCCTCGTCGACGGCAACCTGGTCGGTGGGTCCGTCGAGTACCCGGTGCTGACCGGCATGCTCATCTGGGCAGGTGCCGCTTTCGCGGACAACGATGCCGGGTTCCTGCTGCTCTCGGCGTTGTTGCTGGCGCCGTTCGGGCTGCTCACCGCGTGGCTGCTCGGCAGGCTCGCCGGCTGGAGAGCATTGCTGTGGGCGCTGGGCCCGCCGCTGGTGCTGTACGCCTTCCACAACTGGGACCTGCCCGCTGTCGCGGCCTCGGTCGCGGCGTTCTTCGTGATCTACCGGGCGCGCTGGCCACTCGCGGTGCGCACGGGTGTCGCCGCGGCGCTGCTCGGCATCGGCTTCGCGCTCAAGCTCTATCCCGCGTTGTTCGTGCTTCCGCTTGTTCTCTATGCCTTCACGAGCGAGGGCGGGAGGAACTTCAGAGCCGCGGCGAGAGTGGTGCTGGTCGCGGCCACGACCGCGATCGCGGTGAACCTGCCTTTCGCGGTGGCCGGATTCGACGGCTGGTGGGCGTCGTTCCTTTTCCAGGGCGAGCGTTCGGCCGACCTGACGACCAACTCGGTCTGGTACTGGGGCGTCCGGTTGTTGTTCGGCGAGGACGACGCGGGATTCCAGTCGTTCGTCGACGTGGTGTCACCGGCGCTCGTCATCGTCGCGGTCGCGTTGGCCTGCTGGCTCGGCTGGCGGCGCTATCGCGCGGAGGGCGGCGAGTACCCGCTGCTGCCGGTGTCGGCCGCCGCGTTGTGCGCGTTTCTGTTGCTGCACAAGGTGCACTCGCCGCAGTACACGCTGTGGCTGTTGCCGATGTTCGTGTTGCTCAGGGTTCGCTGGGGCTGGATCGTCGGCTATCTGCTCGCCGATCTGGCCATGGGCATCGGGATTTTCCGTTGGTACAGCGAACTCGGCGAAGGGGGCGGCGCGATCTACGACGGCTTCGCGGCACAGGCCGTCGTCGTCGGTGTGTGGGGCAGGGCCGCGCTGCTCGCCGGGCTCTACTTCGCCTTCCTTTCGGCGAAGGCGGTGCCGCGCTACACGGTTGCTTTGGACCGCCTCACCACGACGACGTCGTTCGCGCCGTCGAGTACCCCACCGGCCGGATCGTCGTCACCCCCGATGCGTACGAGGTCGGTCGACGGCCGGTAGATCTCCCTGATCACCAGCACGCACAGCAGTACGACCAGGATGTCGCGGGCGACGACCGTGCCGAGGAACCAGCCTTCCGGCAGTCCCTTGTGGTCCATGCCGAGGTAATAGAACATGCGCGGAGCCCACACGAGCGCGTCGACGACCATCCACAAGAGCAGCAACCGCCAGCGAGGGATGGCGAGTACCGCGAGCGGGATGAGCCACAGCGAGTACTGGGGACTCCACACCTTGTTGGTGAGCAGGAACGCGGCGACGACGAGGAAGCACAGCTGCGCGACGCGCGGCCGCTGTCGCGCGGTGAGCCCGATGAACGCGATTCCCGCGCAGCACAACAGGAACAGCACGCCACTGACGGCGTTGAGCACGCTCGGTGTCTGTCCCGGTTCGAGTGGTCCGTCGAAACCCGCCCAGCCCGTGAAGTAGGAAACGACGTTGTAGAGCGAGTCAGGGTCCATCCCGCGTTCGGTGTTGAGCCGGAAGAATTCCTCCCAGCCTTCGCGGAGGAACAGCATGAAGGGCAGGTTCGCCGCGAGCCATGTACCCGCCGTGACGAGCGCCGTTGTGCCCCACTCTCGAAGCTTGCCCGCTCTCAGGCACAACACGAGCAACGGACCGAGTAACAACAGCGGGTACATCTTCGCGGCGGCGCCGATGCCGAGCAGCAGACCGGCGAGCGCCGGTTTTCGCCGTGCCCACGCGAGCAGTCCGGTCGCCGCGAACGCGGCGGCGATGGTGTCGAAGTTGGTGAACGCGTGCACGATCACGAGTGGGGACGCGGCGACGAGCAACGCGTCCCACGGTCGTCGCGTCGACGTCTTCGCGACGGCCCAGATGGTGACGAGCCAGGCGAGTGCGAGGAACAGTGCCGTGATGTTGAAGTAGACGGCGACCGGTAGCGCGCCGGGCAACCAGCCCGCCTGTGCGATATCGGTCCAGCCGTGGGTGAGTTTCGCGTTGACCCACTGGAAAAGCCCGGTCAGCACCGGGTACTCCATGTACCGAACCTGCTCGCGGTCGGTGCCCTCGTTCTCGACCCAGTTCGTCGCGTAGGGGAACGTGTCGTCCTGGTTGAGTCGTTCCGCGGAGTAGAGCGGAACGATGTCGGAGTAACACATCGCGACGTACGGCCTGCCGGATCGCCAGTCCAGTTCGGCCTGGCCTTCCGGATTGACGAACTGTTGTACGCAGGCGGCTTTCCCGAACCAGCCGAGGGTCAGCGCGATGACGCCGAGCAGCAGACCGACTCGCAACGGTGACCAGAACCAGTGCCTTCCCACCGCGGCGTGTTCGCCGAGCGGGCCGCCGATCGGCCGCGTCGCCGCGGCGAGTGCGGGGTCTTCGTGGCTGGGGATGACTCGTTGCGAGGCATCCAGCGACATGGTGTCGGGTGTCCCCGTCTCAGGAGGGTCTTGCTTATCGCTGGACACCCGCGGAATGTTACGTGCCGACCATGCGCCGCGTGTGAAGCCCGGCGTCCCCCGATCAAACGACAACGGCCACGCCGATCTCGTCGGCGCGGCCGTTGTCACTGGCGACGGTGGTCAGCCGCCGCTGTCTTCGTCGTCTCTGCCTATCGGCGGCCAGTCGGGACCCGTGGGTGGAGTCGGCCGATCCGGGTCGTCTTCCTCGGTCGAGGTCTCCGATTCGGTACTGCTGGTCGGCGTCTCCGGTTCGGTGCTCGTCTCCGGAGTCGTCGTCTCCGGTTCCGAGGTCGTTGTCGGCGGCGCCTCGGTCACCGGCGGCGGATCCGGTTCCGGAGGGGCCGGTGGCGTTCCGATCGGTTCGACCGGCTCGAAGTCCTCCTCCGGTTGGCCTTCGAGGTAGGTGTCCATGAACTCCTTCCAGACCTCGCCTGGCAAACCGCTTCCGTAGATCCGGTTGCCCGCGGCGTCCCTGATCGGTTCGCCACCACCGGTGCCGACCCATACGGCCGCCGACACCTGTGGCGTGTAACCGACCATCCACGCCTGGGAGTTCTCGTTCACCGACTTCTCACCGTCGGGACTGACGTACTGGTGCGTTCCCGTCTTGCCCGCACACTGCCTTCCGTCCGCGCACGCGATCTCGGAACGGATCGGAACCGGCAGCAGTGATTCGGTGACGTTGCCCGCGATCTGCTTGCTCTCCTCGGGATCGGAGCTGAAAGCGGGTTCGCCCTCGGTGGCGGCCTCCGTGGTCTCGTCGAAGACGACCTCGCCGTCCGACGTCGTGAGCTTCGCGACGAAGTGGGTGTCGTGTCTGATCCCGCCTGAGGCGAACGAGGCGTACGCGGCCGCCATGTCCGTCGGGGTGACCATGGTGTCACCACCACCGATGGAGATGTTGCCGTCGAGGCTGCCCATGGTGGCGAGATCGCCGTGCTTCTCGGGGATACCCGCGCCGAGCGCGGCGTCGACGACGGCCTGCGGCCCGACCTCGTTGACCACCATGTCGTAGAAGACGGTGTTGATCGATCTCTCCATGGCTTCCGCGACTGTGCACTGTGCACACTGCGCGTTCTCCGAGTTGCGGATCTCGACACTGCCGAACTGTCTCGGCGAACTGCCGTCGTAGATCTCGCCGAGCCCCTTGCCTCTCTGCAGCAGCGCGACGAGGTCGAACGGCTTGAACGACGATCCGGGGTTGCGCTGGGTATTGCCCCAGTCCTTCTCGTCGACGCCGATCTCGCGAGGACCGCCGTAATAGGCGATCACTCCGCCGGTCTTGGGGTCGACGGCGACGAGCGACTTGCGGAGTTCGACCGGTTCGTCGCCCATGACGTCGGCCACCGCTTGTTTCGCGGCGTCCTGTGCCCGCTGATCGATCGTGGTGTAGACGTGATAGCCGCCTGCCTGCAGCTTCTCCTCGGGATAGCCCTTCGCTTCGAGTTCGGCCTTGACCCTCGCCTCGACGAAGGCGTCGGGCCCCGTGATCGCCTCCGGCTTCGCCTGCTCGTAAGGAACGGGTGTCGGGAACTGCGCAGAATCCCGGTCCTCCTGTGACAACCACTGGTTCTTCACCATCTGGTCCATCACGTAGTTCCAGCGCTTCATCGCGACCTCGGTGTTCTCGGATCGTCCAGGCTGCTGGATGAGGCCCGCGAGCAATGCCGCTTCCGAGGCGTTGAGGTCCTTGGCGTCCTTGGCGAAGAACGCCTGCGCCGCGGTCTGGATGCCGTAGGCACCGCGCCCGAAGTAGATGGTGTTCAGGTATGCGGTGATGATCTCGTCCTTGGACTGCTCGTTGTTCATCTTGAACGACTTGACGAGCTCGGTCCACTTACGAGTCAGTGTGCTCTCTTCGTTTTCCGTTGCCTTCTTGATGTACTGCTGGCTGATGGTCGAACCACCGCCGACACCGCCGGTGACCTGGTTGTACACCGCGCGCAGGATGCCGGTGAGGTCGAAGCCGGAGTTGGTTTCGAACGTGGCGTCCTCCGCCGCGTACACGGCGTGCCGCACGACGGGCGTGACGTCCTCCGGCTTGAGGATGATCCGGTTGCCGCCGTCGGGAGGGATGTCCTTGCCCATCTCCTTGCCGTCGGCGTAGTAGAAGGTCACGACCTTGCTCTGGCCGGCTGCCACTTCTTGTGGAGAGGGGACGTCCACGAGGAAGTAGGTGATCGCGAACGCGAGCGCGGGCAGCACGAGGAAGACGCCGACGAACGCGTAGAGGGAGCGCCGGATGCGGCGCCACCGCCGCTTTTTGCGCTGGGCAGGCGTCAGCGGTGGTTTGTTCTTGCCCTTCTTGCCCGCCGCGGCCTCTTCCTCTTCGTCGTCGAAACCCGTTTCGAGGAACCGTTGCTCGTCCTCTTCGGACCAGCGGCGTTCTCCCGAGTCGTAGGCGTCGTAACCGTCGTCGTCGGAACCCGTGCCGTTGTGGGCACGGTGTGTGATCAGCTCGGGTTCGCGTTCCTCGGAGGGAGGGCCTGGCGGCACGGCGACGTGGGCGGTGCGGTCGCCTTGCGGTCGCCGTCCCTGCGGTTGCTGACGGGGTGGAGGAGGTTGTCTGCGGCCCCCCTGCGGAGGTCCGCCGTGCTGAGGAGAGCCCTGTGGTGGCCGACCGTGCGGAGGAGGTCCTTGTGGCCGTCCGCCCGGGGGAGGGGGGCCTTGCCTTCGGCCGGGTGGGGGTGCGCCCCTGCCGGGTGGTGGTTGCCGGGGGCCGCCCTGCGGGCGTCGGGGAGGTGGTTCGTCGCCGCCCGGCCATTGGGGCTGGCGCGGCGGCTGTGGCCGCTGCCGTGGCTGACGCGGCGCGCGAGGCGGTTCGTCGCCCGTCGGCCACTGTGGATTGGCCGGACCCGCATCGTCACCGGATGGCCACGAACGGTGGCCACCTCGGCCGCTATGTCTACCGTGCCCTGGTTCTTCTTCCGGCCAGCCGTGATTTCCCTGGTCGTTCACTCAAGACCCTCCCAGATCGGCGCGTCGGGGCACGCCGTTCTGTGGACCGAACTGTTCATGTGCGCGGCGGGACCCCGTAATCCAGCCGGTGTCTGCCGTCACTGACCTGCGGTCCTCCGTGAGCGTGGGTGTGGTTCTCCGGTACCGAGGACGTACGACTGCACCAAGTGGTTCCATCCGCAGGACCGGCAAACCTCAACAACGTAAACGGTGAACTCGCCGAAAAGGTTGGCCATCCGCTCCAGTTCTTCAGGAGCTCGGGCGGAGCCGGCGACGTGCTTGAGTTCGTCGCCGTAAACCCAGGAAACGTGCGTGAGCGCTTCTTTGCGGCAGACCGGGCAGGTCGTCTTGCTCGGCTGGCCGTGAAACCTGGCTGCCCTGAGCAGGTACGGGGTGGCGTCGCAGACGTCCATCGAGCTGACCCTGCCTGCGTAAACCTCGGCCAGCAGCGCACGGCGCTGTAGCGCGTAGTCGACGATCTGCCGCTGGTTTCGCACCACAACAGAGTACGTGCTTCGCGTGTGTTGGCGATGAGCCGATCTGTTTAGTGATCTACGCGGCTCTTTCCGACACGCCGGGCAAAGAATAACGGTTTGGTTAACGTCGCCCTGCTTTGGGGTGGCGTGGCGGTTAGGTACGCCACTTCGATGTATCGAGCCGATATAATCGGCCGGTAGGTTGGCTGAAGCCATTCGGTAAACACAGCGGCAACGCCGGATGGTTCCGTTTCGTTCCCGGGAGGGGGTGCACCGTGCTGGAGTTCGCAATTTTGGGGCTGCTGCACGAAGCACCGATGCACGGCTATGTGCTGCGCAAACGGCTCCACGAGACCCTCGGCATGTTCCGCGCGTTCTCCTACGGCTCGCTGTACCCGACGTTGCGTCGGATGGTGCGGGAGAACTGGATCGTCGAGGAGTCGGCCGATGTCGGCGGGGGCTGGAACCGCAGAGCTAAACGTGTCTACAAGCTCACCGCGGAAGGTAAGGAACGGTTTGCCGAGCTACTTGCCGACGCCGGTCCACAGACGTGGGACGACGAAGGTTTTGGGGTGCACCTCACGTTCTTCTCGCGGACCCCTGCCGACGTCAGGATGCGAATCCTTGAGGGAAGGCGCCGCCGGGTCGAGGAACGCCGCGAAGGTCTCAGGGCAGCGTTGGCCAGAGCCGAGGAAAAGATCGACCGCTACACCCGTGAGCTGCATCAGCTCGGCCTGGAGACGAGTGAGCGGGAAGTGCGCTGGCTCAACGAGTTGATCGCGCACGAACAAGCCGAGCAGCGCAGCAAAGAAGCCTGACCCGCGTCTCGGCAAGACCTACACACGGAAAAACTAGTAAGGGAGATACCGGCATGGGCGAGAACCGCCGCGTAAAGGTGGCCATCGTTGGCGTCGGCAACTGTGCGGCATCGCTGGTCCAGGGCGTTCACTACTACCGCGACGCCGACCCGAACGCACGCGTGCCCGGCCTGATGCACGTGCAGTTCGGCGAGTACCACGTCCGCGATGTCGAGTTCGTCGCCGCGTTCGATGTGGATGCCAAGAAGGTTGGTCAAGACCTTTCCGAGGCCATCCTTGCCAGCGAGAACAACACCATCAAGATCTGTGACGTTCCACCGCTTGGCATCCCGGTACAGCGCGGGCACACCCTCGACGGGCTCGGCCGGTTCTACCAGGAAACCATCGAGGAGTCCGACGAGCGGCCGGTGGATGTCGCCGCCGCGTTGCGGGCGGCCGAGGTGGATGTGCTCGTCTGCTACCTGCCGGTCGGTTCGACCGACGCGGCGAGGTACTACGCGCAGGCCGCGCTCGACGCCGGTGTCGCCTTCGTCAACGCCATCCCCGTTTTCATCGCCTCCGACCCGGAGTGGGCCGAGAAGTTCGAGCAGGCCGGGGTGCCGATCGTCGGCGACGACATCAAGTCGCAGGTCGGTGCCACCATCACGCACCGGGTGCTTGCCAAGCTCTTCGAGGACCGCGGAGTCCAGCTCGACCGCACGATGCAGCTCAACGTCGGCGGCAACATGGACTTCAAGAACATGAAGGAGCTTGAGCGGCTCGAATCGAAGAAGATCTCGAAGACCCAGGCCGTGACCTCCCAGATCGACCGCGACCTCGGCAAGGGCAACGTGCACGTCGGTCCTTCGGACTACGTGCAGTGGCTCGACGACCGCAAGTGGGCCTACGTGCGACTTGAGGGCCGCGCCTTCGGTGACGTGCCGCTGAACCTTGAGTACAAGCTTGAGGTGTGGGACTCCCCCAACTCGGCGGGCATCATCATCGACGCGGTGCGGGCGGCGAAGATCGCCAAGGACCGCGGTGTCGGTGGTCCGCTGCTGTCGGCGTCCTCCTACTTCATGAAGTCGCCGCCGGTCCAGTACGACGACTCGACCGCGCGTGACTCCGTCGAGAAGTTCATCTCGGGAGAAGTGCAGCGCTGAGCAGAGCCTTCCGAATCGATGGCCCCCGCGATCGCATGATCGCGGGGGCCATCGGCGTTCGGGGGCGTCAGCTGCCGAGCGCGGCGAGCGCGGAAGGTAGTCGGCCGACGCCGTCGATCACGGCGGCGGCCTTGCCCAGCACGTCCGGGTCGGGCGGGAAGTGCGGGTTGGGGCAACCGATCACGGTCATGCCAGCGGCGAGTGCCGCGCGAAGCCCGTTGGTCGAGTCCTCGATCGCCGCGCAGTTCTCAGGGGCCACGCCGAGCCGGGCCGCGGCGGCGAGGTAGACGTCGGGCGCGGGCTTGCCCGCGCGTACCTGTTCGCTCGAAACGGCTACCTGGACGAGACCGCTCAGGTTTGTCGCTTCGAGGAACGTGTTGATCAGTACCGGCGGCGACGAACTGGCGATGGCGACGGGATGGTGCTCGGCGACGGCCCTCACCGTTTCCTCGGCGTCCGGCAGCAGCGGAGGGTGGCCGGAGTAGTTGTCGGCCATGCGTCCGACGACGGTTTCCGCGACAGCCTCTGGGCTGAGCTTGGTGCCGAGTCGGGTGACGAGGTAGTCCGCCCATTCGGGGGTGCTCATCCCCTGTAGTGCCCGCGTCGCCTCTTCCTCCCAGGTGCCGCCGTGTTCGGCCACGACGGATCTGCGCACGTCGTCCCAGAGTTTTTCCGAGTCGACCAGCACGCCGTCAAGATCGAAAACCACTGCTTCCATATCGGCAGCCTACGTGTGCGAGAAGTTACTTCGCATAGCTAAGCAATAAAGGTTAGTCTGGCTAAGTGAATTCGGGAGTCGCCTGAGTAGGAATCCATCGCTGATGAGTACCGATCAACATTCGAGTCTGCTCGATGCCGTGAAAGGGCAACCAAAACAGGTGTGGATCACGGCTTTCGCCGCGGTGATCGCCTTCATGGGAATCGGGCTCGTCGATCCGATCCTGCTCTCGATCGCCGAAGGGCTCGACGCCTCGCCCTCGCAGGTGACGCTGCTGTTCTCCTCCTACCTGGCCGTTCAGGTCGTCGCGATGCTCGTCACCAGCGCGGCCAGCGCCCGCTTCGGGGCCAAGCGCACGGTGATCGTCGGTCTCAGCCTCATCGTCGTCGCGACCGCGCTGTGCACGATGGCCGGTTCGATCGAGCAGCTCGTCGCGCTGCGCGCCGTGTGGGGACTCGGCAACGCGTTCTTCATCGCGACCGCGTTGTCCGTGATCGTGGGCGCCGCGACCGGAGGGCAGGCAGGCGCGATCCTGCTCTACGAGGCCGCGCTCGGTCTCGGGCTTTCCGTCGGCCCGCTGCTCGGCGCGTTGCTCGGCAGCATCTCCTGGCGCGGCCCGTTCCTCGGCACCGCCGTACTGATGGCCTGCGCTCTCGTGTTGTGCTCGGTGTTCCTCGCCGGCGACGCGCACGAGAAACGGCCGAGGATCGGCATACTCGACCCGCTCAAGGCGTTGCGGCACGGCGGCCTGTTGCGTACCTCCGTCGGTTCCGCCCTCTACACGGCGGCCTTCTTCGCCGTACTCGCCTGGTCGCCGTTCGTGCTCGAATGGAACGCGGTCGCCATCGGACTGATCTTCTTCGGCTGGGGACTCTGTGTTGCCGTCGCGGGTGTCGTGCTCGCGCCCAAACTGGCCGGCAAACTCGGCGAGCGAAGGGCGACGATTGTCTCGGTGCTCGGCTACGCGGTGCTGATGCTGGTGATGGTCGTTCCGAGCAAACCGGTGCTCGTCGTCGCGATCGTCGTGAGCGGCCTCGTTTCGGGACTGCTCAACACCCTGTTCACCGGAACCGCGATGTCGATCAGCGATGCCCCACGGCCCGTCGCGAGCGCGGGCTACAACTTCTGCAGGTGGCTTGGCGGCGCCGTCGCCGCGACGCTCGTCGGGCACGTCGCGGAATGGCTCGGCTTCGGCCAGGGTCCGTTCCTCGTGGCCGCGGTTCTGTGTGTGCTGGCAGGTGGCCTGCTCGCGGTCCGCTCGAACAGGCCGGATCCGCGCACGGTTCCCGCCGGGGCCGCTGTCGTCGGCGAGGAAGTCTGAACGGCGCACCAGTCGTTCGTCCCTCGTTCATCTCGAAGACCGGATCGGCTTGCCTTGGCCACCTACGGTCGCACTCGTTCCCCTGACTGAGTGACACTGGAGGGCCGTGTGTCCGTCGAGCCGAGACGTTTCCTGCCGCTGTTGACTTCCCACCGCACCGGCCGCTCAGCGGTCACGTGCGAATACCGTTGTGGCAACGCATGCGCGCATCCCGCACCGAACCAATCGGACAACGAGTACTTCGGTGACGTCGTCAAGAACGTCATCTCCCGGCGTGGAGCGCTCAAGGCGAGCGCCGTGCTGACCGCCTCCGCCGCGGGCTTCGCCGCGCTGTCGGGAACCGCGACGGCCGCGCCACCGCCGCACGCGGGCAAGCCGGGACGTCCTGGCAAGCCGGGAAGACCCATTCCGGGAACGGATTTCGACGCCGTCGCTCCCAACACGGCGGATGCCGTCGTGATCCCCGAAGGCTACGAGCAGAACGTGGTGATCCGCTGGGGCGACGCCGTCGTACCCGGCGCGCCGAAGTTCGACTTCAACAGGCAGACCGCCGCCGCGCAGGCGAAGCAGTTCGGGTACAACAACGACTTCGTGGGACTGATCCCGCAGGATCCGCTGAACTGGCGCAATCTGCTCGTCGTCAACCACGAGTACACGACAGAGACCGACATGTTCCCCGCCGACCAGTACGACCCCGAGAATCCGACGGAGGAGCAGGTGCGGATCGCGATCGCCGCACACGGGCTCTCCGTCGTGCAGGCCGTGCGCGATCCGCGCGGCGGGCTGCGGGTCGTTCCGAGCAGGTACAACCGGCGGATCACGGGAGAAACCGAGTTCGAGGTGCGCGGTCCGGCCGCGGGTTCGGACTACCTCAAGACCTCGGCCGACCCCACCGGCCGCAAGGTGCTAGGGACGCAGAACAACTGCGCGGGCGGCGTGACCCCGTGGGGCACGGTGCTTTCCGGCGAGGAGAACTTCAACCAGTACTTCGCCAACGCCTCGTCGGTGACCGATCCCGTCGCCGCGAAGCGACTCGGCCGCTATGGACTCAGCGGTGGGGCGACGACCCGCAAGTGGGAGCGCTACGACGACCGCTGGGACATCGCGAAAGAACCCAACGAGGTCAACCGGTTCGGCTGGGTCGTCGAGATCGACCCGAACGACCCGCACTCCAAGCCCGTCAAGCATACCGCGCTCGGCAGGTTCAAGCACGAGGCAGCCAACATCAAGATCACCAAGGACGGCAGGGTCGCCGTGTACTCCGGTGACGACGAGCGCTTCGACTACATCTACAAGTTCGTGTCCAAGGGCAGGTACAAGAAGGGCAAGAGCGCGCACGCGCGCAGGCACAACATGGCGCTGCTCGACGAGGGAACCCTTTATGTCGCGCGCTTCGAAGGCAACAGCCCCGCCGAGGAGATCGACGGCACCGGAAAGCTGCCCTCCGACGGAGAATTCGACGGAAAGGGAAAGTGGATCCCGCTCGCGAGCGGCAACAAGTCCTATGTGGACGGATTTACCGCCGAGGAGGTCTACATCTTCACGCGGCTTGCCGCCGACACGGTCGGGGCGACCAAGATGGACCGGCCGGAGGACATCGAGCCCAACCCCGTCAACGGCAGGATCTACGCCGCGCTCACCAACAACAGCGACCGTGGCGCGGCGGGAAAGCCGGGAGCCGACGAGGTCAATCCGCGCAACGGCAACCGCAACGGCCACATCCTCGAATGGGAGGAGGAGCGTGGTGACGCCGCGGCGACGACGTTCGAATGGCGGCTGCTGCTCGTGTGCGGTGACCCCGCCACGGCCGACACCTACTTCGGCGGTTTCCCGAAGGACCAGGTGAGCCCGATCTCGTGCCCCGACAACGTCGCCTTCGACAGGCACGGCAACCTGTGGATCTCGACCGACGGCAACGCGCTCGGCGCGAACGACGGTCTCTTCTCCGTCCCCGTCGACGGCCCGAATCGCGGCCAGGTCAAGCAGTTCCTCACGGTCCCGGTCGGCGCGGAGACGTGCGGTCCCGTCGTCACCGACGACCTCGTGCTCGTCGCCGTCCAGCACCCTGGCGAGGGAGCGGGCGCGGCCGAGCCCGAGTCGCACTGGCCGGACGGGGGCAAGGCGAACCCGCGTCCCGCGATCGTGTCGGTTTGGCGCAAGGGCAGGTTCCACTCGGGACGCATCGGCATCAGGTAAGCGGTGCGGCGCGAGCGGTTGCGGCTACGGTGGAAGCCATGGCTGATCAACCGCTCGCGCTGGTCACCGGCGCATCCCGGGGTATCGGCGCCGCCGTCGCGCGTGCGCTCGGACCGACGCACCGGCTGCTGCTCGGCGGTCGCGACGAGAACGCACTGGCGGGCGTCGCGGAAGGACTGCCTTCGGCGACGCCGTGGCAGGTCGATCTCACCGACCCCGCGGCCATGGCCGACGCTGCGGGGCGCATCGGCGAACTGTCCGTCCTCGTGCACTCGGCAGGCGTTGCCCAGCTCGGTACCGTCGCCGAATCCGGCGCGCAAGCGTGGCGCGAGAACTTCGAGGTCAACCTCGTCGCGGTCGCCGAACTGACCAGGTTGCTGCTGCCCGCGCTCAGGGCGGCCAGGGGACATGTCGTGCTGATCAACTCGGGTCAGGGGCTGTCGGCGAGGGCGGGCTGGGGTCCATACGCGGCGAGCAAGTTCGCACTTCGCGCCTTCGCCGACGTGTTGCGTGCGGAGGAGGAGCCCAACGGGCTGAGGGTGACCTCGGTGTTTCCCGGCCGCACCGACACCGACATGCAGCGTTCGGTCGTCGAAGGCGAGGGCGGCGAGTACACGCCGTCGAACTACCTGCTGCCCGAGTCCGTCGCCGCCGCTGTCTCCTCCGCGGTGACGGCAAGCGACGATGCCCACCTGACCGAGCTGATCATCCGGCCACGGCCACGGTAACCGCTCAGCCGCGCAGGCGAGCCGACGCGGTCGCGACCCCTGCTTGCGCGGCAGCGCGATCGGCCCTTGTCGATTCGCCTTCCGAAACCACGTGATCACCGGCTACCCACACGTCGGTGACCCTGCGCGAGCCCGCGGCCCACACCAGGTTGGCGAGCAGCTGGTCGTCGGGGACATCGAGACCGGTGGCGAACGCGGGATCGTCGAGGTCGATGTGCACGATGTCGGCCCACCGGCCCTGTTCGAGCGCGCCGAGGTCGTCGCGGCCGAGCGCGTCGGCGCCACCCCTGGTCGCCATGGTCAGCGCGTCGGCGGCCGTGACAACCGTGGAATCCTGCGTCGCCAGCCTCGCGAGCATGGCGCTGAGCTGGATTTCCTCCCACAGGTCGAGGTCGTCGTTGCTGGCTGGGCCGTCAGTGCCGAGCCCGACCCGCACCTTCGCGGCCCGGAGTTCGGCAAGCCGCGCGATGCCGGAGGCGAGTTTCGCGTTGGAACCGGGGCAGTGCGCGACGCCCGCCCCGCCTGCCGCCAGTACCGCGATGTCCTCATCGGACAGATGAACCGCGTGCGCGGCGAGCAACCTTCCTTCGAGCAGCCCGGTTTTTTCGAGCAGCAGCGGGACGGAACCGTGCTCGGCACGTTGCGCCGTGTCCTCGTCGGCCGCCTCGGCGACGTGGATCTGCACGAGCGCGCCCCTCGCCGAAGCCGACTTCGCGACGAGCGAGAGCGCTTCCGGCGGAAGCATGTACGCCGAGTGCGCGGCGTACGACAATTCGATGCGGTCGCCGTCACCGAAGCGAAGTCCGTCGGTGTCGATCCACCGCTCGGTGTTCGCGATCATCGCGCGCCAGTCGAATCCGGGAAGATCGATGATGGGCCCGCCGAGCACCGTCCTCGCCCCCGTCGTGAGCACGGCGTCGGCGATCTGTTCCGGGCACGTGTACATCTCGGCGCTCGTGGTGATGCCGCGCCGCAGCATCTCGATCGAACCGAGAAGCATCCCCGCGCGCACGTCCTCCGGCTTGAGCTTCGCCTCGGCGGGCCAGATGATCTCGCGAAGCCAGCGCAGCAAAGGAAGATCGCCGCCCATGCCCCTGAACAAAACCATGGGGCTGTGCGCGTGCGCGTTGATCAAGCCGGGCAGCAGGATTCCGGGAAGGTCGACGAGTTCGCCGCCCTCGGCGAGGGCCGGTGCGTCCGCTCGCCTTCCGCAGTAGCCGATCCGGCCCGCGTCGTCGATGTCGACGACGCCGTCCCTCACCACCGAGCACGTGGGATCGACGGGCAGGACGACAGGTGAACGCAACCGCTTGGTCATGGCCGGATTCTACGATCTAGTCAGGAGCGACGACACCGTTTCGCCATGCCCAGGCCGCGATCTCGACCCTGTTGCGAGCACCGATTTTTCCTTGTACCGAAGCAAGATGAGTCTTCACGGTCGACAGCGAAAGGTACAGCTCGGTGCCGATCTCCGTGTTGGTCAGCCCCCTCGCGGTCGCCTTGACGACGTCCAGTTCACGCGCGGTCAGCGGCTCCGCCGGTTGCTCGGCGGCCTTCCTCGCGGGCGGTTGCTCGCCGAAGTGCCGCAGCAGTCGCACCGTGATTTGCGGGGACACCAGCGCGTCGCCGCGAGCGGCCGCGCGGATGGCCTCCAGCAGCAGCGCGGGCCCCGCGTCCTTCAGCAGGAAGCCCGAAGCCCCTCCTTGCAGCGCGGTGTGCACGTACTCGTCGAGGTCGAACGTGGTGACGACGACGACCTTCAGCGGATCGGCGACGTCGGGACCCGCCAGTTGCTTGGTCACCTGGAGGCCGTCCATGCCCGGCATCCGGATGTCGAGCAGGCACACGTCGGGTCGCAGCTCGCGGGCCTTGCGGACGGCCTCGATGCCGTCGGCGACGTCGGCGACCACCTCGATGTCGTCCTGCGCGTCGAGAATCATCCGAAACCCGATGCGCACCATGTCCTGGTCGTCGGCGATCAAAACCCGGATCACGCTGTGCTCTCCCCTTCCGTGCCGCCCGTGAGTGGCAGCCATACCTCGACAAGCCAACCACCGCCCGGCGCGGGCCCCGCGGACAGCCTGCCGCGAAGCAGTTCGACGCGCTCGCGCATCCCGATGAGACCGTAGCCACTCGATCCGCCCGGCGGCCTGCTGTGTTCGCCGTTGCCGTTGTCCGCGACCGTGATGTGCAGCTCCTCGTCGAGTACCCGGACCGAAATCCTGACCAGAGTCGCACCCGTCGCGTGCTTGCCGACGTTCGTCAGCGATTCCTGGACGAGCCGCAGTGCCGAGCGGGCGACCTCCTGCGGAAGGTCGGCCGGAATGTCGAGCTCGATCCGCGTTGGCACGCGGTGGTTTCCCGCGTCGACGATCCGGCGCAGGTCGGCGGCGAGATCGGTCGTCGCCTGCTCGCTGAACTCGCTCGTCCCCGCTGGAGCGTCGCCGCGCATACTGCGGACGAGCCTGCGCATGGCGGCCAGCGCTTCGGTACCGGCGTTCTCGATCTGTCCCAGCGCGTCGACCACGATGCGCGGGTCCTTCTCGCCGACCATCTTCGCGGCCTGTGCCTGCACGACGATGCCAGTGACGTGATGGGCGACGACGTCGTGCAGTTCCCTCGCCAGTGCCATGCGCTCCGCCGTTTGCGCGTCGGTCACCGCCGAGCGCACGGTCTTGTCGCGTTCGGAGTCGCGGGCCTTGAAGTAGAGGCCCGTCGCGACGGCGATACCGAGCAGCAGCAACGCCGCGAGGACCATGGCCCTGAGGGAGCTGTCACTGCTGGTGGGCCCGTTCACAAGTGCCGCGACCGCGACGGCGCCGCTCAGCCCGCTGATGTAGCCACCCGCAACGTTGGCCGACGTGTACCTGACGAGGGTGACGACCATGGAAAGCCCCGCGATCACCTGTGTGATCGGCAGGCCGCCGAGTAATGGATAGCCCAACCCGACGTGCCCGAGGTGTACAGCGGCCGCCGAGAGCAGGATCGTGAAGGAAAGGGCGACGGCTGAAAGGGCCGGACGGCGGATCGCGAGGACCGCAGAGCCCGCCGCGATCGCGGAGCAGATGACGATCGCGGCTCCGGCGACACCGATCGGCGCGGCCTCGAACATTTCGAGGAACAGTGCGAGCGTCAGCCCGCCGACCAGCGGCCACTGGTGGCGCAGCAGTTCGACGGCCGCGCTGCGTTCGGGCCGTACCTCCGCCTGCCGGGACTGGATACCGAGCGCGATGGCGATCGTGAGCAGGATGGCTCCGCCGATGGCGGTCTGGATGAGCCGGTCGGCGTAGTTGTGTCCCGACCTGCCGAAAACGGCGATGAGCGTCGCCGATACCAGCGCGATCGTCGTGGTGACGGCGATGCCGCCCCTGGCGAGGCGGAAGCAGAAGTACACCATTTCGAAGCCCGCGACGGTCTCCGCGAACGAGATGTGCGCGAGCAGCGCCGTATAGGGCAAGGCGTTGGAGACGTAGATCAGCATGGTCGAGCCGACCAGCACGACCGCGCCTGCCCATGACGCGGTGATCGGCTGACTACGTGCCCACAACGCGCATGCCGAGAACGCGAGGATTCCCGGCAGCAGCAACAGGTCGGACCCCTTCGGTCCCGCGTCGTCGAAGCTCGCGGAAAGGATGATCAGCAGGTCGCAGAGGACGGCGGCGACGAGCACGATGCCGGAAAGGCCGAGCCATTGCAGAGCTGCTGACACCTTGAGGCGGACAGGACGTTGGGCCACGACGTGACAGTAGATGACCCGCTCGATGGCTCACCTTGGCCGTTAGGCCGCCCTCCTTCGGCCGATCGGCCGAGGGGATGACCCGAAGAGTTGGCCGTCTGTCCGAAGTGGTGGGTGTGGCACCTGGGGGAATCTGCTTCGCATGCGATCACAGACAACCGGTTCGATGAGTCCACCCGCGACAGCCATGGCACCGGCCCTTTCCGGGAGAGGGCTCGTCAAACGCTACGGAGCGCAGTACGCGCTCGCCGGTGTCGACATCGACATAGCCAGAGGTGAGGCGCTTGCGATCGTCGGTCCTTCCGGCTCGGGCAAGACGTCGCTGCTGCACGTTCTCGCCGGAATCCTGCCTTCGGACGGCGGCGAGGTCGCGCTCGCCGGGCAGCGCATCGACCACCTCGGCGAAACCAAACGT
Source organism: Saccharomonospora sp. NPDC006951 (assembly GCA_040635515.1). Classification (GTDB taxonomy): domain Bacteria; phylum Actinomycetota; class Actinomycetes; order Mycobacteriales; family Pseudonocardiaceae; genus Prauserella_A. Next base: position 187,812 of record JBEYHY010000004.1, read on the forward strand.
GCCGAGCTGCGGCGCACCGAGTTCGGGTTTGTTTTCCAGACCGGAATGTTGGTGGCCGAGCTGAGCGCGGAGGAGAACGCGGCGCTGCCGCTGCTGCTGGGCGGTCAGTCGCGGGGCACGGCGCTCGCTTCGGCGAGGGAGTGGCTGGCCAGGCTGGGGCTCGCCGGTAAGGAAAGTAACCGTCCGGGTGAGCTTTCCGGGGGGCAGGCACAGCGGGTGGCGATCGCGAGGGCGCTCGTTCATCGGCCGAGGGTCATCTTTGCCGACGAGCCCACCGGCGCACTCGACACGCGTACCGGAAGGGACACGATGGACGCCCTGCTCACGGCGGCGTCGGACAACGAGGCGGCGGTCGTCATCGTGACGCACGATGCCGAGCTCGCCCACTCCGTTCCGCGCATGGTCACTTTGCGTGACGGCAAGGTGGTCTCGTGAACTCGGGCAGGCTCGCGCTGAGGGTGCTCAGGGTCGACCGGCGCAGCCGGGTCTCGGCGATCCTCACCGCGGTGGGGGTCGCCGTGGCGACCGGGCTCGTGTTGCTGCTCGTCGGGCTGCCGTTCGCGACGCAGGCGCGTGCCGAGCGGTCGGTGTGGCAGGAGCCGTCCTACCAGTCGGGGGAGGACGGCTCCGCCAGCCTTTCGCTGGCACGCAGTGAGGACATCGTCGACGGGCGGCAGATCGAGCGGATCGACGTCGCCCCGCTCGGCGATGCCTCTGCCATCACGTTGCCGCCGGGGATCGGCGCGTTGCCCGCGCCGGGTGAGGCGTTGCTGTCGCCGGAGTTGCGGAAACTGGTCGCCGAGCGACCTGCCTCGCAGCTCGGTGACCGGTTCGGCGAGCAGGCCGGTGTGCTGGGCGAGGACGCACTCGCCTATCCGGACCAGCTCGTAGTACTGGTCGGCCAGAACGCGGCCGATATGCCGGTGACGGCGTACGAGCAGGACGGGTTCTCCACCGACGGCGCGCAGGCCGATCCGCTGCTGCAATTGCTGGCCGGAGTCGGTGTCGTCGTCCTGCTCGTGCCGAGCCTTGTGCTCGTCTCGTCGGCGGCGAGGCTCACCGCCGCGAGGAGGGAGCGGAGGCTCGCCGCGCTGCGGTTGGCAGGAGCGACTCCCAAGCAGGTGGTGGGCATGGTCGCGGCGGAGACGGCCATAGCCTCCGTCGCGGGTGCGGTCATCGGGTTCGCCGTAAGCCCGGCGCTGCACGCGCTCGCCCGCTACGTGCCGTGGGACGGCGGAACCTGGCAGGCTTCGGACTTCACGCTGCCGCTTGGCGTCTCGATTCCGATCGTGCTCGCGATTCCGCTGCTGGTGCTGCTTGCCGCGGTACTCGGCCTTCGCAGGGTGGTTCGCACTCCGCTCGGCGCGACCGCGCAGCACACGAAGAAGCCGTTGCACTGGTGGCGGTTGCTACCGCTGCCGCTGGCCGGGGTGTTCTTCATGTTCGCGATCTCGACGGCTGAGGAAGCGGGAAGCGTGGTACCCGTTCTCGGCGCGCTCGCGCTCGTCATCGCGTCGGCCGCGCTGGTCGGTCCGTGGGTCACCTCGGCGATCGGCGGGATCTTCGTCAAGATCTGGCGCAAGCCGTCGATGCTGCTGGCAGGCCGCAAACTGCGGGACGACCCCCAGGGTGCCTACCGCGCTTCGGCCGGTGTCGTGCTCGCCGTCTTCACCGGTTCGATGGCGCTCACCCTGCTTCCTTCCTTCGAGTCGCTGGGCGGTTCGAGTTCACCCTTCGAGGATTCGGTGCTCTATGTCGCGACCGACTCCGCGACCGCTGGGCACATCGTGGAGCGGACCAACCGCGACCTTGCCGCTCAGGGCCAGCGGGAGCGGGCGAGCGGGATCGGCGAGGTGGTGCTGACCAACGGCAGCTCCGATACCGGCCAGCAAGCATACGTGCTCGACTGCACCACGGCGGAGGAATTGCTGCGGCTGGACATGGCGGGTGCGTGCGCGGGCCGGCCCGGCATCTACAGCCCGTACACCTTCTCCGGTGGCGACCTCGCGGTGAGCGCGATCTGGGACGGGAAGGCGACACCGCTGACGGGAGAGGTACCCGTCCGCCCCGTGTCGATGAAGGGCGAGGGGATCAACGCCGTGCCGATCATCGATCCGGCCGTCATGCCCGCCGGGGTCACTCCGGAAGAGGTGACCGTCGCCGTTCCGACGACGTCCGCCAACTACGAGGTGGTGCGGACCGCGCTCGCCGGTGCAGCGAACGGAGCGCAGATCGAGAGCAGGGCGGCGCGACTCGATTCGCAGGACTCCATGCTGGCCGACCTTCGCAGGGTCACGGTGATCGGCCTGCTCGCCGCTGCCGTGCTCGGCGGGTGCAGCGCCGCCATCGCGACCGCGGGTTCGGTGCTCGACCGGCGCAAGACCTTCGGAGCGCTGATCGCGGCGGGTACACCGGTCAGCGTTCTCGCGAGGGCGTTGCGCACCGAGGCCGCCATGCCTGCCATGGTGGCGACGATCGGGGCAGGGGTCGTCGGGATGCTTGTCGGGATGGGGCTTTACAGCCTTCTTGAGCCCGGTTTCGTCGTGCTCAGTCCCTGGCTGCTCGCACCGGTGGTGCTCGGTATCGGGGTTGCCGTGCTCGCCGCCTCGGTGTGCAAGCCCGCGCTGAAGCGGGTCGGCGCGGAGCCGCTCGCCGAGGAGTAGCCGGAAAGAAGGGGGAACGGCGCTGGACGGCCCACGCGGGCCGTCCAGCGCCGTGCTGTTTCAGTGCCCGGGGTGCGCGTCGAGCCGCCGGATACAGCGGCCGAGCGCGTCGCGGAGCGCGCTGATCTGCGCCGCGTCGAGGTCGGCGAGCATGTCGGCCTCGATGCGGTCGACCTCGTCGTCGAGTTTCGCGAGCACGGCCTCGCCGTCCTCGGTCAGGCTGACGTGCAGCACCCTGCGGTTGTCCGGTGCTGGGGTTCTCGTGACAAGCCCGCGCCGGTCGAGGCTGGTGATCAGTTCCTGCATGGTCTGGGCGCTGACGAAGGAACGCCTGGCAAGCTGCGCCGACGACTGACCGGGGTCGTTGCGCAGTGAGGTGAGCGCGGTGTACTGCGTGGCGGTCAGGCCGTGTGGCCGAACCGCTATGTCGATATGCCCCTTTACCGCCAGTTCCAGTCGTTTCACGAGGTAGGCCGTGCGGATGACCGGCCCTTCCCGACTTTCCTCCCTCGACATGCCGGGCATTTTATCAGGTTTCCTGTCAATCCTGGGCCGACGGCACCTTCTCGAAGATGAGGTCGTGGCTGACCCTGCCTTCCTCCTCGGCGCGCTGCTCGAACTTCGTGACCGGCCGCCATTCCGGGCGAGGAGCCCAGCCGTCGAACCTGTTGCGCAGGCTCGGCTCCGCCGAGCACACCTCCAGCATCTGCTCCGCGTAGTTTTCCCAATCGGTCGCCAGATGCAGCGTTCTACCGGAAGCCAGCCGATCGGCGACGAGCCTGACGAACTCCGGCTGGACGAGCCTTCGCTTGTGGTGACGCTTCTTCGGCCACGGGTCGGGGAAGAAGATCCGCACCCCCGCCAGCGAATCCCGCGCGATGTGCTCGGTCAGCAACACCACCGCGTCCCCGTGCAGCAGCCGGAGGTTGCCGACACCGAGCTTCTCCGCGCGCAGCATGAGCTGGCCGAGCCCCGCCTCGTAGACCTCGACGGCGACATAGTTGGTTTCCGGTGCCGCGGCGGCGAGCCTCGACGTCGTCTCCCCCATGCCGGAACCGATCTCCAGCAGGATGGGTGCCGGCCTGCCGAACCAGGTCTCGAAGTCGATCGGGCCCGCTTCCAGATCGGACACCGTCCTGCCGATGTTCGGCCACAACCTTTCCCAGGCACGCTCCTGGCCTGCGGTCATCCGGCCGCCACGCTTGACGTAGCTGACGACGCTGCGGAGCCTGGCCTCTTGCTCGCTTTCCACGAGCGGCACGATAGCCGCGTGCGAGGACGGTTCAGCGCACAGCCTCGAACTCGCCGAGCCTTGCCCGCAGTCCGGCAAGTCCGGGCACAGCGATCGGTTCGGGCGTGCTGACGCTGTGGGCCGGCAGTACGTCGATCCAGCCGGGATGCCGCGCGGTGTTCAGCACCGTCGTCGGCGTGCTGTGGCCCGACCTTCCCCGCTCAGAGGGCATGAACTCCCAGTATCCCGACTCGCCGTCCGCGGCCCACGGCACGAATTCCCAGCCAGGCCGGCGCGAGAGCAACGTGTCGATGCGGTCCTCGACGCGGAAACCCGCTTCGCGGGAAGGCAGCGCGTCCTCGGCGAGCGCGCGCAGCCACCACGGGCTCGGCACAAGCTCCCCCGCCGCGAACGCGGCCCGGTACAGGGCGAGGACCTGGTCCTCGGGGGCACGATGCACCCAGGCGATGCGCAGCTCCGAGGGCTTCGAGGCCGATCGCGCTTCGCGAGGCAGTTCGATGGCTCTGGACCATTCCAGTTCGACCATCGCTTCAAGGCGGGGAATCCGCTTCACCGTCAAGGGTCACCTCCGGAGAGTCCTTGAGGGGCTGATACCCAATATCCCCCGCTCACGCGGCAATTACCGGGCCAAGTGGGCGCTCTCACAGCCAATTAACCCGTCGTTAATCGGCAGGCCGCTCCTCGGCGTGGAACTCGACCGCCTCGCCGGTGATCTGCATGAAGGCCTGTTCGAGCGACCCACGTTGCGGGCTCAGCTCGTGCAGGGTGATGCCCTCGCCGAAAGCGAGATCACCGAGTGCGGCGGCGTCGGCCCCGAACACCGTCACCGAACCGTCCGACTCGGTGAACGTCAGCTCACGCCGGTCGAGCACGGTTTTCAGCTCGCCGAGCTGCGGTGTGCGAATCCGCACCGACTGGGCGGTCGCGTTACTGACGAAGTCGTCGGTGGTCCCCTGGTAGATCAGCTTGCCCCTGCCGATGACCACGAGATCCTGCGCGGTCTGCGCCATCTCGGACAGCAGGTGGCTCGACACGAACACCGTGCGTCCCTCTTCGGCGAGCGTGTGCATGAGTTCCCTGATCCAGTGGATGCCTTCGGGGTCGAGGCCGTTGACGGGTTCGTCGAAGAGCAGGACCTCGGGGTCGCCGAGCAGTGCGCTCGCGATGCCGAGCCGCTGCAGCATGCCGAGCGAGAAACCGCCCGCGCGTTTGCCCGCCACGGAGCTGAGCCCGACGAGGTTCAGCACCTCGTCCACCCGCTTTCGCGGCAACTCGTTGGACCTCGCGATCCAGCGGAGGTGGTTGCGGGCGGAGCGATTCGGATGTACCCAGCCCGCTTCGAGTAACGCCCCCACGGTCCGAAGTGGATTCCGCAGTTCGCGGTAGTGCTTGCCGTCGATGTGCACGTTGCCCGACGTCGGGTTGTCGAGTCCCAGGATCATCCGCATCGTCGTGGATTTCCCGGCCCCGTTGGGACCGAGAAAACCGGTGACCCTTCCCGAACTCACCTTGAACGAAAGGTCGTCGACGGCCAGCGTGTTTCCGTACCTCTTCGAGAGCTGTGTTGCCTCGATCACAGCGTCGATGTTCCCACTCTCACCGCTGTGGCGCATCCCCCGGCGCCACGCATGAAAGAGGCCCGGACCGCCCCCCGATGGCAGTCCGGACCTCTCTCCCCCTTGCTCCGGAACGGTGCGCGCCCCGAACGCGCCCGCTGACCGGATGTTTTCCCTGTGGTGGGTCTATTCGATTACGCGTCCCGCTTCTTGGCCGTCGTGATGGCGATCGCGAGCATCACCGCGGCGAAGGCGGCGAAGTACGCGAGTGCCCAGCCCGGGCTGAGCGGCGACGTCGACAGCGGCACACCGGCCTCACCCGGGCGCCCGGCGTTGGCCGCGCCGTCACCGGTGATGAACTTGTGGGCCACGTTGAACGGCAGCCATTCGTAGATCTTCGGGCCGGCGTTCGGGATGAGCTGCACGAGCTGCTCGATGGCGAGGTTGTAGATCAGCAGCAGCGAGATGGCTCCCGCGCTGTGCCGGACGAGGACACCGACGGCGACCGCGACGACGGCGGCGAGCGCGTAGATGACGCCGACACCGGCGACGTTGATCCAGTCGGCCGCGCTGTTGAGCGCGAGGTCGGCCGTCGGCTGGAGCAGATTCGCGAGTCCCCAGCACGCGAAGGCGCTGATCTCACCGATCACGAGGGCCAGCGCGGCGATGACCCCGGTCTTCGCCAGTAGTGCCGACCCCCTGTTCGGCACTGCCTGGAAGGTGGTCCTGATGGTCCCGAAGCGGTATTCGGTGGTGACCGCGAGCGCGGCGAGCACCATGACGACGGCGAGGCCGAAGCTGTAGCTGAACTGGGTTGTCGCGACCGTGACCGGGAACTCCTCGTTCGCCGTGCCGACGACGAGAGCGGTGAACCCCGAGGTCACCACGAGCGTGATGAGCGCGCACCACCACGGTGACCGGGTGGTCAGCAGTTTGATGCGTTCGACTGCGAGCAGAGTCATCGTTTTATCCCTGATTCCTGATGAGTCGTTCAGTGGGAGGACTCAAGCGCTTTGCGCGCCTCGGCCTCGATGTCGGCGTGGTACTGCACGGAGTCGCCCGTGATCTGCATGAACGCCTCTTCGAGGGAGCCGCGCTGCGGGCTCAGTTCGTGCAGGACGACGCTCTGCTGCATGGCGATCTCGCCGATCTTCGCACTGTCCAATCCAGACACGATCAGCCCGTCTTCGGCGTCGGTGACGACCGCGCTCGCCGAGGAGAGTGCCGGGCGCAGCTTGTCGAGCTGTGGGCTGCGCACCTTGACGGTGCTGTCCGTCGCCTTGGCGACGAAGTCGTCGGTGCTGCCCTGCGAGATCAGCTTGCCTCGTCCGATGACGACCAGTTCCGTTGCGGTCAGCGCCATCTCCGACAGTAGGTGGCTCGACACGAAGACGGTGCGTCCTTCTTCGGCCAGCCGCTGCATGAAGCGGCGGATCCACAGGATGCCTTCGGGGTCGAGGCCGTTGACGGGTTCGTCGAAGAGCAGGACCTCGGGGTCGCCGAGCAGTGCGCTCGCGATGCCGAGCCGCTGGGACATACCGAGGGAGAAGCCACCCGCACGCTTGTTGGCGACGCTGGTGAGACCGACGACGTCGAGTGCTTCGTCAACCCTTCGCATGGGAATCTTGTTGGATTTCGCCATCCAGCTCAGGTGTGCGCGTGCCGAGCGGTTGGGGTGTACCCACTTCGCGTCGAGCAGTGCGCCGACGGTCCGAAGTGGATGATGAAGCTCGTTGTAGCGCTTGCCACCGATGCTGACCTGACCCCCTGTGGGGTTGTCGAGTCCCAGCACCATGCGCATTGTCGTGGATTTTCCCGCTCCGTTGGGGCCGAGAAAGCCGGTGACCTTGCCGGGGGTCACGTTGAATGACAGGTCGTCGACCGCCAGCGTCTTGCCGTACCGCTTGGTGAGGCCCTTTGCCTCGATCATCTTCTCCTCCTGGTGCGGCTGCCGCCGCGATGACGCTTGCCTGTGCGCGAGTCGGTGTTACTCGTCGGCCTTTCCGGATTGACCCCATCATTTCCGATGGGTGCCCCCTTGCGCGTCATCCTCAAGACCGAACTGCGATTCGCCTGTGGTCGTAGCTTGCTGGATGGAGGTGGCGCAGGCGATCCGTGATGACCCTGAGTTCACCCTGAACTCGGTTGCACAGGGTTAATGAATGGTGGTTCAATAACTGGCGTGGCCAGGCCGAGGAGCATTACCGACGAACGTCTGATCGAGGCGGCTCAGCGGGTCGTCGCCACTGTGGGACCCGGGTTCACGCTGGCCAGGGTCGCCGAGGAGGCCGGTGTCGCCGTCGGCAGCGTCGCCACGCGGTTCGGCTCGAAACAGGGCCTGCTCGAAGCCATGAGCAGGGCCGGTACCGAACAAGCCGTCGAGCTGGTGCGCAAGGTCAAGGCCGAAGCGGAAAGTCCTTGTGCCGCCTTGCGTACCGCGTTGCTGGCCGTCTACTCGGGACTCGGCGACCCGGATTCCGCGGCCAACCATCTCGGCCAGCTGGGAGCCGACATCGCCGACCCTCGGCTTCGCGAGCTGGTCGGTGAGCACTACGCGGCGCTGGAGCGGGAACTGACCGAACTCGTGCGCGGCGCCGCCGAGCCGGGCTGGTGTGGTCCGTCACCGCGGCAGGCGGCAAGAGTGCTGCTGGCAACGGTCAACGGCGCCGCCATCGACTGGTCCATCCGGCCGGGTGGTGAGTTCGCCGTCCGTCTTGAGGAGGACATCGATTCGATATTGAGGAGCTGGTACCGATGAGCAAGCCATTGAGCGGCAGGGTGGCGGTCGTCACCGGGGCGACAAGGGGCTGTGGTCGCGCCATCGCCGTCGAACTGGGTGGGGCGGGGGCCACCGTGTTCGTCACCGGCCGCACGACCCGCGAGCACGGCTCCCCGATGGGGAGGGCCGAAACCATCGAGGACACCGCGGAGCTGGTGAGCAAGGCCGGCGGCAGGGGAATCCCGGTCCGGTGCGATTTCACGTCCGTGGCCGACGTCGACGCGCTCCGCGCGCGCATCGAAGCCGAAACGGACGGCGGGATCGACCTGCTCGTCGACGACGTGTGGGGAGGCGACCCCTTCGTCGAGTTCGGCACCGATTACTGGGAGTCCGATCTGGACAAAGCGCTGACCGTTGTCCACAACGGCATCGACACCCACCTCATCGCGCTGCACAGGCTGCTCCCGCTCGTGGTGCGCAAGCCGGGCGGGCTCGTCATCGAGGTGACCGACAACGACAACGACGACTACGTTGGAGCCGGAATCCCCTACTACCTCGTCAAATGCGGGATCAGGGCGCTCGGGAGGGCACTCGGAGCCGAACTGGGAAGCAACGGCTGCACGGGTCTCGCCGTGACCCCGGGGTTCATCCGCTCCGAAGCCATGCTCGACCACTTCGGAGTCACCGAGGACAACTGGAGGGACGCCATCAACGAGGAGCGGCCCGAATTCGCCATCTCGGAGACCCCGCACTACCTGGCGAGAGGCGTCGTCGCGCTGGCGACCGATCCCGACGTCGAGCGCTTCGCGGGAAAGACACTCGCGTCGTGGAGCCTGATGCACACCTACGGTTTCACCGACATCGACGGTTCCCGGCCCGATTTCGGGAAGTACTTCCGCGAAGTGTTCCTCACCGGCGCCGACGCGCGCACCGTCGATCCGGCCGGGTACCGCTGAGACTCAGCTCGTTCCCGGCCTCGTCAGCCCGGTCTCGTAGGCGAGCACCACCGCTTGGACCCTGTCCCGCAGGTCGAGTTTCGCGAGAATCCTGCCGACGTGGGTCTTCACGGTGGCTTCGGAGAGGAAGAGCTTGTCCGCGATCTCGGTGTTCGAGAGTCCTTTCGCGACAAAGGTGAGCACCTCGCGTTCCCGCTCGGTCAGTACGTCGAGAACGGAGGCGTCCCTTGGCGGAGCGTGTCCGTCCCCGAGGAAGCGATCGAGCAGCCGCCGGGTCACCGAAGGAGAGACGACGGCATCCCCGCTCGCGACGGAGCGCAGCGCCGCGACGAGGTGATCCGGCGGTGTGTCCTTGAGCAGGAAGCCGCTCGCCCCGCCCTGCAACGCGGAGTAGACGTACTCGTCGAGGTCGAACGTCGTCATCACGAGTACGCGCGACGTTCCGGCCGCGACGATGCGCTTCGTGGCCTCGACGCCGTCCAGCACCGGCATCCTGACGTCCATCAACACGACGTCGGGCCGCAGCGAATCGGCGAGCCGGACGGCCTCGGCCCCGTCGCCTGCCTCCGCGACGACATCGAGGTCTTCCTGAGCGCCGAGCACCATGCGGAAGCCGACTCGCATCAGCTCCTGGTCGTCGACCACCAAGACGCGTATCACTGATCCAACCTAACCGGGAGCCTCGCGCTCACCTTCCAGCCACCGCCCGCCGTCGGACCGATGTCCAGCGTGCCGCCGTAGACGCTGGCACGTTCGCGCATGCCGATGACGCCGTTGCCGCCGGGAAAGGTACGGGCGGCCGAGGAAACGGGGCGAGCTTTGCCCGCTCCGTCGTCGCTGACGTCGACGGCGATCCGTTCGCCGGCCACGTGCACGCTGACCCTCGCTCTGGCGCCGCTTCCCGCGTGCTTGAGCGTGTTGGTCAGCGATTCCTGAACGATCCGGTACACCCCGAGGGAGACTCCCGCGGGCAGTTCGGCGAAATCGGCGTCGATGTCGAGTTCGACGGGGAGCCCCGCGGTGCGCATCCGGTCCGCGAGTTCGGCGAGGTCTCCCGCGGTCGGTTGCGGAACCCTCGGCCGCTCGTCCGGCCGGTCGTCTCGCAGCACCTCCAGCAGCCTGCGCAGTTCGGCGAGCGCCCCCCTTCCCGTTTCGGAGATGGTGCGCACGGCGGTGCGGGCCAGCTCGGGATCGGAGCGGATGGCGTACGAAGCGCCATCGGCGTGCACGACGATGACGCTCACCGCGTGGGCGACCACGTCGTGCAGTTCCCTCGCGATCCGCGCTCGCTCCTCGGCCACGGCGATCTTCGTCGCGTGGTCCCGCTCGGTCTCCAGCAGATGCAGTCTCGCCTCGACCTCGGCCTGATAGGCCCTGCGCGCGCTGACGAACTCGCCGAGCCCCCAGCACAGGATCAGCAGCAGTCCCACGACGGCCGAGTCCGTCACCCACTGTTCGGTCGCCTGCACCCGCAGCTGAATGATCGTCGCGGCCAGCATCAGCACCAGATAGCCGACACCGGCGCGGCGGCTCACGTATACGACGACGCTGTAAACGAAGATGCAGCTCACCACGGCGGCGGCCGCTCCGAGTTCCAGCGCGGCATGCACCGCGCCGATGACCAGCACCGCGTACGCCCCGAACAGCGGGTACTTGCGCCGCACGATCAACGGCGCCACGGTGGCAAGATCGACCGGCAATGTGACGTACCACGGTGAGATGTCGCCGTTCGGTGCGTTGCCGACCACGAGGAAGAACGCGACGTCGATGAGCAGGACCAGCACCGCGATGAGGATGTCGCCGACCATCGGGTGCGCCCGCATCCACAGACTGAACCGCCGCACGTGATCACCGTAATCGCGGGGTTGTCAGCGCGCGTCGTTCTGAGGTCGCACCTTGGCTGAGAGCTGGGGATGACGGACGTGGCAGGATTTGCCGTGACGGGAGGTAGAGCATGACGGCACCGGCGGAACAAGGAGGGCGGCTGGCCGGGCCGCTTTCGACCTCAGTGGCCAACCTGTGCCGCCGCCTCCAGCCGCAGGTGTCGCAGCGGACGGCGGCCGGTTTCGGCGAGGTGCTGCGCAGGCTCGGCGCCCCGCTGCAGGTCGCGGTCGCGGGCCGGATCAAGTCGGGCAAGTCCACTCTGGTCAACGCTCTGATCGGCAGGAGGGTCGCGCCGACCGACGTCGGCGAATGCACCCGGCTCGTCACCCGTTTTCAGTACGGGACGGTCGACCGGATCGAGATCGTCTTCAACGACGGCCGCAAGCAGGTGCTGCCGTTCGCTCCCGACGGCATGATCCCCGCGGAGCTCGGTGTCGACATCGCCGAGGTCTCCCACATCGAGGCGTATCTGACCAACGCGGTGCTCCAGGGCATGACGGTGATCGACACTCCCGGTCTCGGCTCGCTCGACGCGGCCTCCGTCTCGCGTACCGAGCAGCTGCTCGGCGCGGCGAGGCTCGCCCCTGACGAACCCGAAGCGCACGGCGAAGCCGAGTTCGAACCGGACGACGCCGACCATGCGGCCGACACGGATTTCGGCGCCTTCGCCGACGCCGACGAACTGGACGAGACCTCGCGTAGCGCCGTCGCGGGCGCCGAGGCCGTTCTCTATGTGGTCACCCAGGGCATCCGCGCCGACGACCAGCAGGCACTCGCCGCCTTCACGGCCGCGACGGCGAGCAGGGAGGCGGGGCCGGTCAACGCGATCGCCGTGCTGAACAAGGCCGACACCATCGCACCCGAGTCGGTCGCGGGTGCGGAAGGTGACGTGTGGAAGGCGGCGACGATGCTCGCCGAGAAGCAGGCCGCGACGCTCAAACCGAGGGTCGCCGACGTGCTGCCCGTCATCGGGCTGGTCGCCGAGTCGGCGGAGGCGGGCCAGTTCACCTCGGCCGACGCCGACGCGCTGCGCCAGGTCGCCGCCCTCGACGACGACGTGCTCGACATGATGCTCATTTCGGCCGACATGTTCACGAGCTGGGACTGTGACGTTCCGGCCGGGGTGAGGGTGCGCCTGCTGGAAAAGCTCGACCTGTTCGGCATCCGGCAGGCCGTCGACGTCATCAGGGTGGAGCCGGAGATCACGGCGGGCTCACTGCGGAGGAGGCTGCTCGACGCGTCGGGACTCGAAGCGGTGCGAAGCAGGCTCAACACGGTATTCGCCGCGCGCGCCGACGGCATCAAGGCCGCTGCCGCGCTCGCCTCGGTGACGGCGCTCGCTCACGCGTCCGGCAACGCCGCGGAGCGGCAGCGGGTTCACGACGCCATCGAGGTGTTGCTCGCGAAGCCGGAAGCCCACCAGCTCCGCCTGCTCGAAGCGCTGACGCTGGTGGCGTCAGGCGCCGTCGAGATGCCGGAGGACCTCGCCGAGGAGGTGCTCAGGGTGGGTAGCAACGCCGAGATTCCCGCTCAGCTCGGCAAGCCGGGAGGTACAAGGGACGACCTCGCCACCTACGCGCTTGAGCGCGCGGGCTGGTGGCGTTCGTTCGCCTCCTTCGGAGCGACTCCGGCGCAAAGCAGGGTCGCCCACGTCGTCCACAGGGCCTACTTCCTCATCTGGCAACAGGTAAGGGAACCAGCAGGTGGAAAGCGGTGAACGAAGCCGACCCGCCAACCGGGCAAATCGGCTCCGATTCGGAAGGAACCGTGCGGCCGGGTGGCGCGTCGGAACCTGTCGTGGAACCTGTGGGAGTAGCTGCCACCCCTATTGACCACGAGCAGGCCCTCGCGGATCGTCAGGCACTCATCCAGTTGTGTCTCTACGCGATGGACCGTGCACGCAGCGGCGGGGTAGCCGAACGTATCGAACACGGTCTTGCCGGAATCGGCGTCAAGGCGCTCCGGCCCGACGGGCAGCGGTTCGATCCCACATTGCACGAAGCGGGTGGTGCCGTTCCCACCGAGCTGCCCGCGCTCGAAGGCACCGTAGCCGAAACCGAGGTCGTCGGTTTCGTCGATCACGACCGTTTGTTGCGCGCACCTATCGTCACGGTTTACACCAGACGATAGGGTCCGCTTTTGTGACGACGGCCCCCTCACTCGGAAAGCCGACGCTGCCCGCGCAGGTCAAACAAGCCCGCGAGGCGTTGCTGGCGATGCTGCGGGAACTCGACCCGCAGGCGGCGAAGTGGGTCGAGGAACAGCGAAGGGCCAGAGCGAAAAAGCCGTCGGTCGTGGTGGTCGGTGAGACCAATCGCGGCAAGAGTTCGCTGGTCAACGCATTGCTGGCCACTCAAGGGCTCTCGCCCGTCGATGCCGATGTCGCCACTTCCACCTACCTCGTGTTCGACCACTCCGAGGAATGGCTGGCTCAGGCCTGTTATCCGGGACAACTCGCTCCGGTCGGGTTCCCGCTTGACGAACTCGTCCGCTGGGTTTCCGCGTCCCACGACCTGCCGGAAGGTCAGCTGCCGCCCCGCTATGTCGAGGTCACGGGGCCGGTCCCACTGCTGGAACGGCTCTCCATCGTCGACACGCCAGGTGTCGGCGGTCTCGACGCGATGCACGGCGAGCTGGCGATGGAGGCGGCGGCGAGCGCGACCGCGCTGCTGTTCGTCGTGGACGCCTCCTCCCCCTTCACGGCGAGTGAGCTGCACTTTCTTTCGGCCATGGCCGACAGGGTCGAGACGGTGGTCTTCGCGCTGTCCAAGATCGACCAGTTTCGTGGCTGGCGCGAGGTACTCGAAGCGAACCGAGGGCTGCTGGCCGACCACGCTCCCCGCTTCGCCGACGCCCCTTTCCACGCCGTGTCGGCACGGATGTTCGAGATGGCGGGCAAGGCACCGAACGAGCAGGCAGCCGCGATGCTGAGGGAGAAGTCCGGCGTCGCCGAGCTGCAAAGCGCGATACAGGAGCTGCTGGTCGGCCGCTCGGTCATGCTCGGCGAGGCCAACACGCTGCGCGCGTTGTCCAGCGCGCTCGGGGAGCAGGAAGCCAAGCTCAACGCGGAGCGGAGGGCGTTGACCTCCGGCGAGTCGGAGGCGGCTCAGCTGCGCGAACGGCGCGACCAGCTCACGACGGAACGCCGTTCGTCGACAAGGGGCTGGCAGCTCAAGCTGCGTGGCGAGGTGCAGCGGACGAGGGTCGAGCTCGGGCACGAGTCGAGCAGGCAGATGCGCGACGCGCAGACGTACTTCCGGCAGCAGATCGACGCGGCGAGCAGGGAACAGCTGTCTGGCCTGCCGCAGCAGGTCGATCAGACGCTCCAGTCGATATCGCAACGGGTGTCGGCCCAGCTCGGCTACCGGCTCAACCAGGTCACCGAGGTGGCGCTGGCCGAGTTGTTCTCAGCCGAGGAGCTGGACATCATCCGGTCGCAGTTCGCGAGGGCGGGCGGCCCTCCCGTCGTATTGCGCCCTCCCGACAAACGCCCGCCGACGGCGGAGGACAAACTCCTCGTGTTCATGGGCGTCTCTGGTGGTGCCGGCGCGGCCAAACTCGCCGCGGCGCCGCTCGCGGGGTTCGCCCTCTTCAATCCCGTCGTGCTGCCCGCGACGATCGTCATCGGCCTCGGCGCCGGTTGGTGGATGGCCCGCACCCGCAGGCACGCCGCCGACAAACAGCACACCAAGCAGTGGCTCGTCGAGTCGATCGCCGACGCGAGATCGACGCTCGACCAGCTTGTCGCCGAACAGCTCATCGAGGCCGAACAGCAGCTCTCCCTCGCACTCGACGACGCGCTGAGCAGGCGAATCGAGGCGATCGAGGCGGAGCTCAAAGAGGTCGACAAGACCATCAAGATGGACGCGCAGGAACGGTCGAAGAAGCTCACCGCGGTCACGAAGCGCGTCAAGGAGGTCCACGACGGCAGGGAAAGAGCCGAGAACTATCTTGGCCGAATCCGTGCGCTGCGTGATCGCCCGCGAGACGATTGAACCGCTGGTGTGTGGAACCGAACCGGAATACGGTGAGTCCTAAACTTCGAGCAACTACCAGCCCTGACAACGAGGGGGAGTTCCCAGTGTGGGTCGACGAGAGTGGTGGGGCCGACGCCACCGGTACCACCGGCACTTCGGACGAGATGACCATCACCGTCGAGGGCGAAGACTACTCAGCGGATGTCAACTTCGACATCAATGAGGACGGCACCCAGGACACGGCGGTCATCGAGCACGAGGACGGCAGTCTCCAGGCGTTCGTCGACGTCGACGGTGACGGCCATGCCGATGAGTACATCCAGCTCGACGCCCAGGGGCAGACGCTGGCGTACGCGGAGTACGACGAGGCCAGTGGTGACTGGGTCTCCACCGAGGAGGGCGCACCTCCCGGGGATGACGCCGACACCCAGACCGGCAGCGGTGGAACGATCACCGCCGACATGCCCGACGGTGACATGGAAGTCGGCCCGGCGACGATCGACACCAACGACGACGGTGTCAACGACACGGCGACGGTGACCGACGAACAGGGCAACACCTACGCGTTCACCGACGAGGACGGCGACGGTCAGGCCGATGTCGCGGTCGTCGTCGACTCGTCCGGCAACTCGGTCACCTACGAGCACACGGGTGACGGAGAGTGGACCGAGACGACCAGCCCCACCGGCAGCGGCAGTGACAGCGGCAGCGACAGTCTGTGGGGCGGTGGCGATCAGGACACCGCCGTGGAGGGCGTCGCCAGGATCGACTCGGGCACCGGCCTGTGGATGAGCCAGAACTGAACTGAACACGGAGCCCGGCGCAAAACGGGCTAACCAGGCAAAGATCGAAAGACCCGGCACGCGGCGCGTGCCGGGTCTTTCGTGTCCGAACAGGAAAGTCTTTCCTCCTGGCGCGATTCAGCGACAACTGAATCGATTCCCTGATCGTTCTTGTGAGAGAACCGACAGGTCAGCCCTCGGTGGTCTGTGGGTTGTCCCGCTACTCTCAGGGAATCCCCAAAACCAGCACACCGCTTGACGGTGCGCGCAAGCCATTCGGTCGCCGGCAACGGAGCCCGCATCCGGACTTCCGAGTTCGCGGTGTGGGCTCTTGTCGTCGAAGACAGGAGAAGAGATGACTGCAGTAGCCATCCCCGGTCTGGACAAGGCGCCAACGACACACAGCGGCGTGCTGTCCTGGGTGCGGGAGGTCGCGGAGCTGACCACCCCCGACCGAGTGGTGTGGGTGGATGGCTCCGACGAAGAGGCAGAACGCATCAATGCCGAACTCGTCGAGGCCGGCACCTTCGTTCCGCTGAAATCAACGCCCAACTCGTTCTGGGCCGCGTCCGATCCGAGTGACGTCGCGAGGGTCGAAGAGCGGACCTTCATCTGCTCGGAGCGTGAAGAGGACGCGGGGCCGACCAACAACTGGGTCAGCCCTGACGAGATGAAAGCGACCATGACCGAGCTCTACCGGGGCTGTATGCGTGGTCGCACGATGTACGTCATCCCCTTCTGCATGGGGCCGCTCGGCGACGAGAACCCCAAGCTCGGCATCGAGATCACCGACTTCGCCTACGTCGTCGCCTCCATGAGGGTGATGACGAGGATGGGAGCGGCGGCTCTCGACAAGTTCGTCAAGGCCGACGGGACCGAGCGTGAATTCGTTCCCGCCCTGCACTCGGTCGGCGCTCCGCTGGAGCCGGGCCAGCAGGACGTGTCGTGGCCTTGCAGCGACACCAAGTACATCAGCCACTTCCCCGAGAGCAGGACCATCTGGAGCTACGGTTCCGGCTACGGTGGCAACTCGCTGCTCGGCAAGAAGTGCTACTCGCTGCGGATCGCCTCCGTCATGGCAAGGGACGAAGGCTGGCTCGCCGAGCACATGCTGATCCTGAAGCTCATCTCGCCGGAGAACAAGGCGTACTACGTCGCGGCGGCCTTCCCGAGTGCCTGCGGGAAGACGAACCTCGCGATGCTCCAGCCGACCATCCCCGGCTGGAGGGCCGAAACCCTCGGTGACGACATCGCGTGGATGCGGTTCGGTGAGGACGGCAGGCTTTACGCGATCAACCCCGAGTTCGGTTTCTTCGGCGTCGCGCCGGGCACCGACTGGCACACGAACCCGAACGCCATGCGCACCCTCGAAAAGGGCAACACGGTGTACACCAACGTCGCACTGACCGACGACGGTGACATCTGGTGGGAGGGCATGGAGAACAAGCCCGAGCACCTGACCTCGTGGAAGAAGCAGGACTGGACGCCTGCCGACGGCGAGAACGGTGTGCCCGCGGCGCACCCGAACTCCCGTTACTGCACGCCGATGTCGCAGTGCCCGATCCTCGCCGACGAGTGGGACGACCCGAAGGGCGTCCCGATCTCCGCGATCCTCTTCGGCGGCCGCAGGGCGACCACCGTTCCGCTGGTCAACGAGGCTCGCGATTGGCAGCACGGCGTGTTCATGGGCGCGACGATGTCGTCGGAGAAGACCGCGGCCGCCGCGGGCAAGGTTGGCGAGGTTCGCCGCGA
The DNA here is from genome assembly GCA_040635515.1 of Saccharomonospora sp. NPDC006951. GTDB lineage: Bacteria > Actinomycetota > Actinomycetes > Mycobacteriales > Pseudonocardiaceae > Prauserella_A. Next base: position 205,353 of record JBEYHY010000004.1, read on the forward strand.
CCCGATGGCGATGCTGCCGTTCCTCGGCTACCACGCGGGCGACTACTTCAAGCACTGGCTGGAGATCGGCAAGGGCGCCGACGACGGCAAGCTGCCGAAGATCTTCTACGTCAACTGGTTCCGTCGCGGCGACGACAAGCGGTTCCTGTGGCCGGGATTCGGCGAGAACTCGCGCGTTCTCAAGTGGATCGTCGACCGCATCGAAGGCAAGGCTTCGGCAACCGAGACTCCGGTCGGTTTCGTGCCTCGCGCCGAGGATCTTGATATCGAAGGCCTTTCCGAACCGCTGGCCGACATCCAGGCAGCGCTCGACGTCGACGCCGACGAGTGGCGGCAGGAGATTCCGCTGATCGAGGAGTGGTTCGACAAGATCGGTGACCAGGTGCCTTCCTCGCTCCGCGATGAGCTGGAGGCGCTCAAGCAGCGGCTCGGCTGAGTTCGCCGAAAGTCCACGTAGTACTGAAACGGCCCGCCCTCTCGCCATTCCGTGCGCGAGGGCGGGCTGTTTCATGGACACAGTGGACACTCGTGATCCACTAACTGAAGGTGTCGATGATTTCGTCGACGGCGAGGTAGGCGAACATCACGAGGCAGATCGTGAGCAGTGCGTTGCTCAGCCAGCCCGACCGTCCCTCTCTCGGTACCCGGTTGCTGTTCAGCATGACCAGCAAGGTCCCCGCGAGGAACGGCATGAACAGGGCTCCGAGGACGCCGTAGGCGACCGTCACCTGGAACGGCCGTTCGAGGAACAGCAACAACATCGGGGGGAACGTCAGCCAGAGCATGTAGCCGCGATAGACCCAGCTTCGCTCCCCCGCGTTGCGGTCGTGGTCTTCGAGGTCGGAAAGTCCGGTGTCGTCCTTGGCGACTCCCGGCAGTCGCAGCGTGCGCCACCAGTCGGCGAACAGCAGGCTGACCCCGTTCCATACGCCGACGAGCGAGCTGAACGACACCGCGAAGAAGCCGATGAGGAACGGGATCCTCGCCCATTGGCCGTAGTCGGTTGCCAGCGCGTCGCCGAGGATGAGCAGGCCGCCGTCGCCGGAGATGATCTCCTGGCCGAGCAGTAGTTCCGAACCGACGATGAGCATCGCGATGACGAAGATGCCGGTCGTGACATAGCCGACGGTGTTGTCGAGCCGCATCATGGAAAGCCACCGCACCGAGCGCCAGCCCTTCGCCATGGTCCAGTACCCGTATGCGGCCATCGTGATCGTGCCGCCGACGCCGCCGACGAGGCCGAGTACGTAGACGAAGGAACCGTCGGGAAGGCGCGGTACGAAACCGTTGAGCGTGTCGAGCAGGTTCGGGGTCACCAGAATGGCCGTACCGACGACGGTCACGAACATGATCCCGACGAGAAGGGTCATGAACTTTTCGATGATCTTGTACCTGCTGAACATCACCAGCGCCAGGCCGACGACACCGCAGATGATGCCCCAATCCCGGACCGCGAGGCCGGGGAAGAGCGCGTTCAGCGGCAGTGCCGAAGCCGACATCGCGGTGGCGCCGTACACGAAACCCCACACGACCGCGTAAGCGCCGAAGTAGATGAGCACCCCGACCCCGAGGGTGCGCCAGCCGGAGATGATCGTTTTGCCGGAGGCGAGATGCCAGCGGCCGACGGCTTCGGCGAGCGCGATCTTGAAGATCGTGCCGACGACGACAGCCCACAGCAGCGTGTAGCCGAAGCGTGAGCCCGCGACCATCGTGGCGACGAGGTCACCCGCACCGACGCCGGTCGCCGCGGCCATCATGCCGGGGCCGACCTGTCGCAACTTCGCCCGCCACCCGACGGGGACGGCAACCGCGTTTTCCGAACCGACCTTGTCCGACATGCGTGGAAAGGTAACGCGGATCACAGGCTCACTGGAAGAAGTTTTGCCTCTGAAACGGCAAAGTTTCGCGGTCGGCCGCTCTGGGGTCAGGAAACGGCTGGTAGCGAAACGGTCTCCGGTCCGGCGGGCGACGCCGTCCGGTCCGCGGTTCTCGCCCCTCCGGCCTCCCCCGTGCTGTCGGTGCTGTCGGCGAGATCTCGGAGTTCGTCGAGTGAGACACCGACGGCCGTCGCGAGCGCGACGACGGTGAAGAAGGCAGGAGTGGGGATCCTGCCGGTCTCGATCTTGCGGAGGGTTTCGACGGATATCCCGGCTTCCGCCGCGATCTCCACCATGCTTCTCGGGCCTCGCGCGTCACGTAGCGCGGCACCCAGCCGCTCGCCCCTCGCTCGCTCTGCTTCGGTCAACGGCACTCGTACCACGCGTCCGATACTAATACCGCACGCCGATTTACACACAGGGCTGTGGACAACTCTGTGCACAGCCTGTGGAGAGACGCGCCGAGACCGAAGTGAAACCTCGAAAGCCGAACCCGGCGCCCTCCTCTCGCGTCTACAAGTAGTGATGGCAGTCACATTCTGAGGGTAGGGGGCTGGCCATGGTCTTGGCAGGAGTGGCGATGCTGATCGTCGGGCTCAGTGCCACGGTTCTCGCCGTGTGGGGCGGGGCGTTCAGTTCGGACGCCGGTGAGGAATCCGGAGCGAGCACGGTTGAGGATGAGCTTGTGGACAACAAAAGCCCCCGTGGATGATCTCGGCCGTCTCGGCGACGGCTTGTGGATCGTCCACGGGGGCTCTGTTCGTCAGGCTCCCGGGGGAACCGGCAGCGGGACGCCAGGGCAGGACGTGTCTTCGGGAACGACACCGTCCACTAGGAAGTCCTCGACGATGTCGTCCGCGCACGTGTTGCCGCTCGCGTAGATGCCGTGATCGCCCTCGTCGGTGATCGTCAGCATCCGGGAGCCCGCGAAGGCCTCATGGGCCCGCCGCGCGCCCTCGATCGGTGTCGCGGGGTCGTGTTCGGACTGAACGATGAGGACAGGCGGAACACCTTCACCGTCCAACTTGGGCAGAGCGGCCGGCCGGTTGTTCCAGAAGATGCACGGCTGGATCAACCAGCCCCAGCCCAGTAGCGGGTAGTCGGCGCCGAGTCGCTCGGATTGCCGGACGACGCTGTTGCGGTTGCCGAACCATGGGCCTTCGTTGCACGGAATGGTCCAGAAGCTGGCGTCGTAGGCGTCGTCGTAATCGCTTGACACCACGAGCGGTTGTGGTCCGAGTGCCTTGATGTCGGAGACGCCGGCCTTCACCTTCTCCTGTGCCGCGGCCTGCTGATCGGCTTCGGCTTCTCCATCGGCCAGCGTGCGGACGCTGACGAGATAGTCGGCCAACTCCGGAAACGCCCGCTTGTCGTAGAGCTGCGCGGCGATCGCGCCGTCGAGTTCGTTCGGGCCGACCTTTTCGTCGTCCAGCTTGACCGGCTGCTCGGCGAGCTTCGCCCGCACGTCCTCGTAGGTCTGTAGCGTTTCCTCGCCGGTCGTGCCGAAGTGGTACAGCGAGTCGTACTTCGCCAGCCACGGCAGGAAGTCCTCGCGCCACCTTCGCTCGAAGCCGAGTGGCTGCCAGTCGAAGGATCGTTGCCACGTCGTCGTGAACTCGGTTGCCGAATCGAGGACGAACTGCCCGGTGTGCTGCGGGAACCGCTGAGCGTAGTGCGCGCCGAGCCAGGTGCCGGCCGAATAGCCAACCCAGTTGATCTTGTCTCGGCCGAGCAGGACCCTGAGCAGGTCGATGTCGTTCACCGTCTGGAAGGTGTTGACGAGCGGGCCGAGTTCGCCTGATTTCACCTGGCAGGAGTCGGCCGCGTACTCGGTCGCGTCGAGGATCAGTTTGAGATTCTCCCTGCTGCGGTCCCTCGGATCGAGCGAGCCGCCCGTTCCCACCGCGTCCCCGCAGGTGATGTTGGTGCTCTTGCCCGTTCCGCGCGGATCGAAGCCGACGACCTCCTGGTGTTCCCTCACCTTGTCCTGCTTGCGCAGCTTGGCGGGGAAGCTCCTGCCGGGAGCGCCAGGGCCGCCGGGGTTGGTGAGCACACTCGCGGTGGCGGGCCCCTTCGTCGCCTTGAGCCTGCTGACCGCGATCGTGATGTCGACGCCCTCGTCGGGCTTGGTCCAGTCCTGTGGGCTCAGGTAGGTGGCGCACTCGATGTCCTCGGCTCCCTCGGGTGGGGCCGATGGCAATTCGTCCTCGCCACACGGATGCCAGTCCAATGTCTGCTCGGCGTAGTGCGCTGGAATGCCGGTATCGGGGTATTGGCGCGTACTGGGCTGCTCCGCCATCGCCGGGGTGAGACCGGCGAGCAACGTCGCCGCCGTCGCCGGAGCGAGTACGGCGAGGCGAATTCTTTTCATGTAGTTGTCCCCTCGGGTTACTTTGTCGCGGAACATTGAATCCGCAGTAAGCCGCCGGGGCAACCGTGCATTCGTAGGAACTATGCGGGCAGGTCGGTCCGGCCGTCCGAACAGGACCGTCGTGACCGAACCGCGCGACTCCGCGCGACACCGCGCGACACCGGCATTGCCTGCCCGAAATTTCCCTTTCCGTCATGGGGTCAAGGTCGTTGCGGTGACGGCGATTCCCGCTAACGCAGCAATCCCCGCGCCGACATCGGAATGACCCTACCGAGGGAGCGGGCGCAGCACTTAGAGTCAACGCCGCGTTAGTGCGGCGTTACAGCAAGCATGACGAGAGCTGGTGAACCCTATGGCACCGCGAGCTGGGGAAAAGGGGTCTGGGCTGCGATTCAGGCCATGGAACCTGTTGCTGCTCATTCCCCTCTGGATACTCTGCACGCCCCTCTACAACCGGCATGATCCGGAACTGTTCGGGATGCCGTTCTTCTACTGGTTCCAGTTCGTCGGAATCGCGATCGGCGTCAGCTGCACCTCGATCGTTTACCTCATGACGAAGAGCGAATCGGTTCCACGGGCCGGTGGCGACGCCGCCGACGTCGACGAACTCGATGAGGGGAGCGGGCGGTGAACGACCTGCAATGGCCGGAACTGGTCATCTTCGGTGTGTTGTTCCTGCTCGTCACGGTTCTCGGATTCGTGGCCTCGCGGTGGAAGGCGGGCTCCACACTCGACCATCTCGACGAATGGGGGCTCGGGGGCCGCAAGTTCGGTTCGTGGATCACGTGGTTCCTGATCGGCGGCGACCTCTACACGGCGTACACCTTCGTCGCCGTTCCCGCGCTGCTGTTCAGCGCGGGTGCCACCGGGTTCTTCGCCTTGCCTTACACGATCATCGCTTACCCGATCGTGTTCTTGCCACTGCTCCGGTTGTGGTCGGTATCCCGCGCTCGGGGCTATGTCACGCCGGCTGACTTCGTCAAGGGCCGCTACGGCTCGCCGGTGCTGGCCACGCTCGTGGCGATCACCGGCATTGTCGCGACGATGCCCTACATCGCGCTCCAGCTCGTCGGTCTCGAATCCGTGCTGCGCACGATGGGGTTCAACGCGAGCGGCTTCCTCGGCCATCTGCCGCTGCTGATCGCCTTCATCATTCTCGCGGTCTATACCTATCAGTCCGGTCTGCGAGCGCCCGCGCTGATCGCCTTCGTCAAGGACCTGCTGATCTACGTCGTCATCCTCGTCGCGGTGATCTACCTTCCGATCAAGCTCGGCGGCTGGGGCGAGATCTTCTCGGCGGCGGAGGAGAAATTCGCCGCATCGGAAGCAGCGTCCGACGGTGTGCTGCTGAATTCCAACAACCAGCTCCAATACGCCACGCTCGCGCTCGGCTCCGCGCTTGCGCTCTTCCTCTACCCGCACTCGGTGACGGGGGTGCTCGCGTCGCGAGGGCGCAACGTGCTGAAACGCAACATGTCGGCGTTGCCCGCGTACTCATTGCTGCTCGGTCTGCTCGCGCTGCTCGGTTTCATCGCGATCGCGGCCGGCATCGTGCCGCTCACGAACGAGGCCACGGGAAGGCCCGACACCAACACGATCATCCCCAGGCTGTTCGACGGCGAGTTCCCCGCGTGGTTCGCCGGGATAGCGTTCGCCGCGATCGGTATCGGGGCACTCGTACCCGCGGCGATCATGTCGATCGCGGCGGCGAACCTGTGGACCCGCAACATCTACAAGGAGTTCATCAAGCGCGACGCCAGCCACGCGCAACAGGCCAAGCAGGCGAAGCTCGCCTCGCTCGTGGTCAAGTTCGGTGCCGTCGGGTTCATCGTGTTCATCGACCCGCAGTTCTCCATCGACCTCCAGTTGATCGGCGGAGTGATCATCCTGCAGACCTTGCCCGCCGTCGCCATCGCGTTGTACACGCGGTGGTTGCACAGGTGGGGACTCATCGCGGGCTGGGTCGTCGGTATGGCGTGGGGCATGTTGCTGCTGTACGACATCCCGAACCCGGCGACCGGAAAAGCGCACTTCGGCGGTTCCGCGCTCGCGCTCGACAAGCTGAACCTGTTCGGCTGGCAGCCCTTCGCCGGTTCCACCGTGCAGATCTACGTCGGCATCGTCGCGCTCGCGGCGAACCTGATTGTCGCCGTCGCGGTGTCGGCGATCGCGCGGAGGCTCAAGGTGCTCAACGGAACCGACATCACCAATCCGGAGGACTACCACGTCGACGAGGGCGACAAGAACCTGCGCCCTGTCGCGGCGCCGCACTGACCACCTGCCCGGTTAGCGTGAGAGGAGAAAGTGAGGTGAGCCGATGGACGCGGTGAGCAGGTTCGGCACTGTCGAACTGGACGAGCTTCCCGACGACCTGCGCGAACGGATCGGCGGAATCGCCGAGAAATCGGGGTTCGTCCCGAACATCTTCCTGGCGCTCGGGCATCGACCGGCCGAGCTGAGAGCGTTCCTCGACTATCACGACGCGTTGATGGACCGTGAGGACGGACTGAGCAAGGCCGAAAGGGAACTGGTCGTCGTCGCCACCTCCAGTGCGAATCACTGCACGTACTGCGTGGTGGCGCACGGCGCGATCCTGCGGATCCGCGCGAAGGATCCGCAGCTGGCCGATCGGGTCGCCGGTAACCCGTGGCAGGTGGAGCTGGATGAGCGCGGGCGGGCGATCGTCGACCTCGCGCTGGCACTCGTCCGCGACTCCGCGCGGTTCGGCGAGAAGGAGCTGGCCGCCGCGAAGGCCTCGGGCCTTTCCGACGACGAGATCTGGGACATCGGTTCGATCACCGCGTTGTTCGCGATGTCCAACCGGCTCGCCCATCTGACCGCGCTGCGACCGAATCCGGAGTTCTACTCGATGGGCCGCTGAGGCGTCAGCGGCATCCGCCACACCTCGGACACCAGGTCGGTTCTGCCCCAGCTCCGGTGTGGTTCGCTGCTGCCGAGCTCGAAGCCCGCGCGTTTGTAGACGCCACGGGCCGCCGAGAGTTCGCTCTGCGTCCACAGCTCCATCTCGCGGTAGCCGTTCGCGCGGGCGAACGCGACGCACTCGGCGACAAGCCGCTTGCCGACTCCCGACCCCCTCGCGCTCGGCTCGACGAGCAGCAGCCGGAGCTTTGCCGTTTTGCCCGCGTCGTCGGCGCGGACGCACATCACGGAGCCGACGGGGCTGCCGTCGAGTTCGGCGATCCAGCACGCGTGCCCCGGTGTGCCCTCGGCCGAGACGTAGTCGGCGACGACCTTGGCGACGAGCGCCTCGAACTCGGCGTTGTAGCCGTATTCCTCGCCGTACAGTTCGCCGTGCCGCTGCACGATCCAGCCGTAGTCGCCCGCGCGAGGTGGCCGAAGGACGAGTGCGGGGTCTCTCGGCCGGTCGCCGAGCAGTCTCGTGATGGTGTCCATGGCGGAGAGAAGTCGTCGCTGGTCGGCCTCGGTCAGGGTGCCGAGTAGCGCCTCGATCTGCGCTTTCGTGTCGCGTTCGAGTACCTGCTGGGTGGCGCGGCCCTGCTCGGTGAGGCTGACGGTCTGCCGCCTCGCGTCGGTATCGGACCTGCCTCGCACGAGCAGTTCCTGGGATTCGAGCTTGGCGAGCAGCCTGCTGGCGTAGCCCGCGTCGAGGTTGAGCCGGTTGCGCAGGTCGGCGACCTCGCCGACTCCCTCGCGGGCCAGTTCGTACAGGACCCTTGCCTCGCTGAGTGAATGGGCGGATCCGACGAGTCCTTCGTCGAGGACACCGATGATTCGCGTGTACATCCTGTTGAAGGCGCGCACGCCGCCGACCCGTTGTGCCAACTCATCCATGACTACCCCAACTAATTTGTTGACTGAGTCAAAGGTATGAGCAGACGGGCGTCAGGGGCAAGTGAATGTTTTGGGGGCCGGAAATATGGAAACCCCGTGATGCTGCCAGGTCGGGGGTCCGCCAGCATCACGGGGTCATCAGGGGTATCGACCGCGTCTTCCGCAGCGTTACACCCTGAGCTGATTGTAATTCAGGTCACATGCGCGAGGTCTCAGTGCGACGCGGCCGGGTCTGCGCGATCGCAATGAGTTCCTGGCGAACGGTCGCGGTGGCCGCGTTGTCGATCGCGCGATTGATGGCTCGCCGGGTACGGGTCTCGGCACGACGGGCACGGTAACGAGCAGCGATGTTGTTCATCGGCTTTTACTTCATTCCCTCATGGGGTCTTGTGGGTTTGCGGTACGTCATCTAGTATGCGCCTTTTTTCACAAAGTCGCCATCGATTATCCGGTGAGGTGGCTTACTATCCGGACGATCATCGGCAAATCCTGGCTACTTCCGAGCGCGAGAGCACTCATCGCCCTCTATGGCGATGTATAGCTCAGGAGCTAGATATGGATATAAGGGTTAATCGTCGATGCGGCTGAGCAGATAGTTGCCGAAGTGCGGCACGGTGAAGGCGATGTGCCCACGCTCCCCCGAGTACACCAGCCCCTTCTTCATGAGGCTGTCCCTCGCCGGCGACAGCGACGACGGCTTGCGGCCGAGGTAGACGGCTACATCCGACGTTCCGGCGCTTTCGTCTCTTCCCTGGGTAAGTTCCGCCATCGCTCGCAGGTACTCCCGCTCCGCGGGGGTCGCACGCTCGTAGCGCGAGCCGAAGAAGCCGACCGCGAGTTCGGCTTCCGCCTCTGGCGCCGCGACCCTGACGTCTTCCTCGGTGATCGGGTTGGACGGAGCGGCGTCCCACGCGGCCTTGCCGTAAGCCTGGATGAAATACGGATAGCCGCCGGACGCGGTGAACAGTGCGTCGAGCGCGTGCGGTGCGATCTCCGCCTCCTCGCGTTCGACGGGGGCGAGAACGGCGCGGTCGGCGTCACCACGGTCGAGCCGGTCGATTCGCGTGTAGCGGAAGAGGCGTTCCGAGTAGGACTTCGAAGCGGAAAGCACGGCGGGCACGTGCGGCAGTCCCGCGCCGACGACGACGAGCGGTGCGCCGGACTGCGACAGTTCGTGGCAGGCCGCGCAGAGCGCGGAAACGTCGTCGGGAACGAGGTCCTGGATCTCGTCGATGAGCAGCGCGACCCCGGTTCCCACGTCGGCCGCCAGTTCGGCGACCTCGGTGAACAGTTCGACGAGGTCGATCTCGATGTCGCCGGAGTCGGCCCTGCCCTGCGCGGGCGGGACATCGATGCCCGGTTGCCACCGGTCCCGCAGCTTGGCGTCGGGCCGGTTGGCCTTGAGCGCGAAGGCCTTGAGTACCGCCAGCACCTCGTCGACGCGGTCCGGTGCCCTGTGCCTGACGGCGAGATCCCTGATGGCACGGTGCAGGGCGGCCGAGAGGGGACGACGCAGTTCGGCTTCCGGGCGCGCTTCGACCTTGCCCGCACCCCAGCCGTGCCGGATCGCCATGGACCGGAGTTCGCCGAGCAACACGGTCTTGCCGACGCCTCGAAGCCCGGTCAGCACGAGGCTGCGTTCCGGCCTTCCCCTCGCGACGCGTTCGAGAACCACCTCGAACGCCTGCAACTCGCGCTCACGGCCTGCCAGCTCGGGCGGGCGCTGCCCCGCGCCGGGCGCGAACGGATTCCGCACCGGGTCCATCGCTAAGACACTATTGGGTTTTCTAGCTCCAGTTCGATATTCAGCCAGAAACTCGTATCGGCGTGTCAGGCGTGTTACCGGAGGTTGGCCTCCCGGCCACCGGAAGCTGCGAGTGTCGGCGGGTGACGATGACGATGCTGAGAAGAGCGCTTCCGTTCACCGTGTTGTTGCTGGTCGCGGTCCTCGTCGGCGGCGGGTCCGCGACGGCGAAACCACGGAAGCAGTTCGATATCCAGGCCCACAGGGGCGGGATCGGCCTCACGGTCGAGGGGACGCTCGCGGCGTTCTCGAACGCGATGAAACTGGGCGTCACGACGCTGGAGCTGGACATCCAGATCACCAGGGACGGCAAGGACGTGATCACGCACGACCGGCAGATCAACCCGGCCAAGTGCGCCGACACCGGCCCGGTCAGGCAGGGAGATCCGCAGTTCCCCTACGCGGGCAAGTACGTGAAGGACCTGACGTTCGCCCAGGTCAGAACACTCGACTGTGGATCGCAGCGGCATCCCGACCATCCCGGCCAGGTGCTCGACCCCGGCGCGAAGATGCCGACCTTGGCCGAGCTGTTCGCGCTGGCCCGCGAGCACCGCGCCTGGCACGTCAGGTTCAACATCGAGACGAAGGTCGAGGCCGCGGCCCCTGAGGAGACGGCGCCGCGCGAGCAGTTCGTCGAAAGGGCCGCTTCCGAGATCAGGCGTTCCGGGTTCGCGCGCAACGTCACGATCCAGAGCTTCGACTGGGGCGCGCTCATGCTGATGCGTGAACGCGCACCGGAGTTGCCGGTCGTCGCGCTGACCCAGCCCGAGTTCCTGCAGGTGGGGCAGCCGGGTAAGTCGCCGTGGCTCGGTGGGCTCGACATCGACGACTTCGGCGGCAGCCCGGTGAAGGCCGTCGGCAGCTTCGGGGCGAGCGCGCTCTCCCCCGTCCACGGCAACCCGCAGGGCGGCGCGGTCGGCGATCCGGACTACGTCCCGTTCACGACGAGGAAGCTGGTCGCCGACGCGCATCGGGCGGGTATCAAGGTCATCCCCTGGACCGTGAACGACAGGGCGACGATGGCGAAACTCATCAGGGACGGCGTCGACGGGATCATCACCGACTATCCCGACCGGTTGCGCGAGGTGGCCGCCGATCACGGCTTCCGCCTGCCGAGGGCGTATCCGGCTTGCTAAGGCTCGCTAGGGCTATCTAGGTTCAGCGCTAGAAACCCGTAGACGAGTGAAGAGGGCCGGGAATGGGTAGCTTGCTGGCGGAAACGTTCCCTGCGCAGGAAGGTCGCGATGATTCTCCGTCGGCTTGCTCGCCCACTCCTGGCCGCCATCTTCGTCTCGGGTGGTGTCAACGCACTCAGGGACGCCGAAGGGCACGCGAATGTCGCCAAGCCACTGCTCGACAAGACGGTGGGCCCACAGGCTGACGCGTTGCCGGACGCCGTCCCCGCCGAGCCGGTCAACCTGGTGCGCGTCGACGCGGCGGTGAAGATCGCCGGTGGTGTGCTGCTCGCGACGGGAAGGGTTCCCCGGCTCGCCTCGCTTCTGCTGCTCGGCAGCCTTGTGCCGACGACCGTCGCGGGGCATGCCTTCTGGGAGGAGAGCGACCCGAGCCAGCGGCAACAGCAGAAGATCCAGTTCCTCAAGAACGCGGGGCTGGCAGGCGGACTACTGCTGGCCGCCGCTGACACCGAGGGCAAGCCTTCGCTGGGCTGGCGGGCGAAGCGAGCCGCGAGGCACGCGAACAAGCAGGTGCGCGATACGGCGAGCACCGTGCAACGCACAGCGGGCAAGGCCGTCGAGTCCGTGGTGCCCGGCTGAGCGCTACTTGGTGGCCGCCCTGCGATAGCGGCTGGTTGCCAGCGGCGCGAAGATCGCGATGATGGCGAGCGAACTGAGCACGGCGTAGAGCGCGGCGTTCTCGGCAGGCCAGCCCGACGGTGCGGGCCATCCCGTCGGTCCCGTGTTGCCGAACAGTTCTCTTGTCGCGTTGACGGCCGCGGTGAAGGGATTCCAATCGGCGATCGACCGGAGGATCCCCGGCAGGCTCTGCTGCGGCACGAACGCCGACGAGATGAACGTCAGCGGGAACATCCAGATGAGGCCCAGGCTGTTGGCAACCTCGACGCTGCGCGCGACGAGCCCGATGTAGGCACCGACCCAGGACAGCGCGAACGCGAACAGCAGGATCATGAGATAGCCCAGCACCGCGTCGACCGCGCTGCCTCTGATGCGCCAGCCGATGAGCAGCCCGCAGGCCGACATGACGACCAGTACGACGATGCTCAGTACCTGGTCGGCTGTCGTCCTGCCGAGGATGACAGCGAACCGGGACATCGGAAGGGACCTGAACCGGTCGATGATGCCTTTCTGCAGGTCGTTGGCGAATCCGATGACCGTGTACGAGGAGTTGAAGGCCACCGTCTGCGCGAAGATGCCCGCGATGAGGAACTCGCGGTAGTCGGCGCCGTTGCTGCCGGGACCACCGATCGCGCCCGCGAAGACGTAGGCGAACAGCAATACGAACATGATCGGGAACAGGGTCGCGCCGAACAGCCATTCCGGATTGCGCCGCACGTTCATCACGTTGCGCCAGGTGATGACACCGCTGTCGGACAGCGTCTTGGTGAAACCGTTCATGACGCGGCCTCCTCGCCGCTGCTCGCGGATTCGGACGTGTCGCGGCCGGTGAGCGAAAGGAAGACGTCGTCGAGCGTCGGCCGGTGGAGGCCGACGTCCTGCACCCCCACGTTGTGCGCGTCGAGCAGGCGCAGCGCCTCGACGAGCGCCTTCGGTCCCGTCTCGACCAGAACGTCGATCCGGCGGGTTTTCTCGTCCGTCGTCGGCTCGCCGACGCCGACCTGCCGCAACACACCGACGGCGACGGGAACCTCGTCGGCGGTACTGGTGACGACTTCGAGGTGTTCGCCGCCGATGCGGCTCTTGAGCTGATCCGAGCTGCCGCGGGCGATCACCGTGCCCCTGTCGATCACGACGATCGAGTCGCACAGCCGGTCGGCTTCCTCAAGGTATTGGGTTGTCAGCAGAACGGTCGCGCCCGTGGCGACAAGTCGTTCGATGACCTCCCACATCTCGATCCGGCCTCGCGGGTCGAGTCCCGTCGTCGGTTCGTCGAGCACGACGACACTCGGTTCGGCGACGAGCGCGCCCGCGAGGTCGAGCCGCCTGCGCATTCCGCCCGAATAGCCTTTCGCGGGCCGGTCGGCGGCCTCGTCGAGGCGAAACCGGCGCAGCAACTGCCTTGCCCTTTCCCGCGCTCGCGCTTTTGGCTGGCCGTACAACCTGCCCACCATGTAAAGGTTCTCGAAGCCGGTGAGGTTTTCGTCGACTGCCGCGTATTGTCCGGAAAGTCCGATGGAACGGCGAACGGCATCCGGCTCGGTCAATACGTCGTGGCCCGCCACTTCGGCCTCGCCCGAATCGGGTTTCAGCAGAGTGGTGAGGATGCGGACCGTCGTCGTTTTGCCCGCTCCGTTCGGACCAAGCAGGCCGAGTACCTGGCCGACCGGTATTTCGAGGTCGACGCCATCAAGGGCCCGTGTTGAGCCATAGGTTTTCACGAGGCCGCGAGCCCTGACCGCGATGCCTCTTCCGGTCTCCGACATGACCACAGCCTAGAAGTGGCCACCGACATTTGTCGTGCCGATATAACTGCCTCGAATATCAGCGCTCCAGAATTGCGGTCACCCCTTGACCGCCTGCCGCGCAGATCGAAATAAGGCCACGACCGGAGCCCTTTTCGTGAAGAAGTTTGGCGAGCGTGGCGACAATACGACCTCCGGTCGCCGCGAATGGGTGACCCGCGGCGAGTGATGAACCGTTCACGTTGAGTTTTTCTCCGTCAATGGAGCCGAGGGGTTCTTCGAGGTCGAGCTTTTCCTTGGCGAAGCTCGGGTCCTCCCACGCTTTCAGAGTGGCGAGCACCTGTGAGGCAAAGGCTTCGTGGATCTCGTAGAAGTCGAACTCCCCCAGCGAAACGCCTGCCTTGGCGAGCATGCGCGGCACCGCGTAGGCGGGCGCCATCAACAGGCCCTCCTCGCCGTGCACGTAGTCGACGGCCTCGGTCTGCGAGAAGGTCAGGTACGCCAGCACGGGAAGGCTGCGTTCCTTGGCCCATTTCTCCGTCGCCAGCAGGACCGTCGAGGCGCCGTCGGAAAGCGGCGTCGAGTTGCCCGCCGTCATCGTGCCTTCGCTTCCGCCGTACACCGGCTTGAGCTTGCCGAGTTTCTCGGGTGTCGAGTCGGGGCGCAGGTTCTGATCGCGGGTGAGCCCGAGGTAGGAGGTCACCAGGTCGTCGAAGAAGCCGCGCTCGTAGGCGGCGGCCAGTTTCCGGTGGCTCGCCGAGGCCAACGCGTCCTGGTCGGCGCGGGAGATGTCCCACGTGTTCGCGGTGAGTGAGGCGTGCTCACCCATCGAAAGGCCGGTTCGCGGTTCGGCGTTACGGGGAATCTCCGGTACGACGTGTCCTGGCCGGATGCGGCCGAGCAGCTTCACCCGCTCGCCGAACGTCTTCGCCGCGTTGAGCTTCACCAGCAACCTGCGGAGGTTGTCGTTGACGGCCAGTGGTGCGTCGCTGGTGGTGTCGACGCCGCCAGCGATCGCGGAGTCGATCTGGCCCAGTGCGATCTTGTTGGCGACATTGATGATGGCCTGCAAGCCGGTTCCGCAGGCCATTTGCACGTCGGCGGCAGGTGTCGCGGGAGAGAGCGTGCTGCCGAGAACGCTTTCCCTTGCCAGGTTGAAGTCGCGTGAGTGCTTGAGGACGGCACCGGCCGCCACCTCGCCGATCCGTTCCCCCCGCAGGGAGAACCGGCTGACAAGGCCGTTGATCGCGGCGGTCAGCATGTCCTGGTTCGACGCGTTGGCGTAGGGGCCGTTCGAGCGGGCGAACGGGATCCGATTGCCGCCGATGACGGCGACCCTGCGGACCGTTGCCGCCTTGTTCCTGCTCGACCTGGCCCGGCCGCCGCCGGCCTTCTGCGCTGACGCCATGGCTCCTCCTGGTCCACGAACCGGTACCGGAGGAAAGTGTAACCTACTGATGAGTAGGTTAGGCTGGCAGTCGCAGCACCGGCACGGGAGGTACCCATGGCTGACAGGTATCAACAGTTCGCGAGGACGCCGATCGGCAAGTTCCTCGTGCCCCGGCTCGGCTTGCCCAACCCGCCATCACTGCGCAGGTACCAGCGAGGACAGCCGCCGCTGGAAGGCCCGGCGCTCGTCGGCGCGGCGCCGGAAGGCAGGCTGGAAAAGACGATCGCCGCGCAGCTCGACGGTGCCGGGATCGAGGTACTGGCGGCGCAGGTGCCCGACGTGCGATATGGCGCCCTGGTCTTCGACGCGACGGGTATCGGCGAGCCCGATGAGCTGCGTGAACTGCACCGGTTCTTCCATCCCGTCGTCAAGGCGATCGGGAGCGGCGGCAGGGTCGTCGTCCTTGGCACGCCTCCCGAGGCCGTAAAGGGCAAGGAACGGATCGCCCAGCGAGCGCTCGAAGGGTTCGTGCGCTCGCTCGGCAAGGAACTCAAGCGGGGCGCCACCGCGCAGCTTGTGTATGTCGCACACGGCGCGGAGAACGCGACGGAATCGACGATGCGATTCCTGCTCTCCGCGAAGTCGGCCTTTGTGGACGGACAGGTCATCAGGATCGGTGCGGAAGGACTGACCTCGGCTCGGGCGCCGGAAAGCTGGGAGCACCCGCTCGCGGGCAAGGTCGCTCTCGTGACGGGAGCATCGCGCGGGATCGGCGCCGCCATCGCGGGCGTTCTCGCGAGGGACGGAGCGCACGTCGTCGCGCTCGACATCCCCGCCCAGGGTGCCGAGTTGTCCACAGTGGCCAACGAGATCGGCGGATCTGCCCTACAGCTCGACATCACGAAGGACGATGCTCCTTCGCGGCTCGCCGGTCACCTCGGGCAGCGGCACGGTGGTGTCGACATCGTCGTGCACAACGCGGGCATCACGAGGGACAAAACGCTCGGCAACCTCACCGCGAGCGGCTGGGACGCGGTACTGAACGTCAACCTCTCCGCGCAACTCGCCGTCAACGATCTGCTCATCGGCGACAAGGTGCTTCGTGAAGGCGGCAGGATCATCGGTGTCTCCTCGATCGCCGGTATCGCGGGCAACCTCGGTCAGACCAACTACGCGACGAGCAAGGCGGGCGTCATCGGCATGGTCAACGAGGCCGCGCCACGACTCGCGGGCTATCCCGCCACGATCAACGCTGTTGCTCCCGGCTTCATCGAAACCAAGATGACCGCGGCCGTACCCGTCGTCATCAGGGAGGTCGGCAGAAGGCTCTCGAGTCTCGCGCAGGGCGGGCTGCCGGTCGATGTCGCCGAAACCATTGCCTGGTACGCCAATCCCGGTTCCTCGGCCGTCAACGGCAACGTGGTCAGGGTCTGCGGCCAAGCCTTCCTCGGAGCCTGACATGCCTGAGATCAAGGAACTGGACAGCGCGCCGACACCGGCTTCGCTGTACCCGAAAGCGGTGTTCGGCGGACTGCGCAAGAGCGGCGGTGACTCGCTTCCCGACACCGAGTACGTGCGCCACGGTGTTGTCGCGGATGCCGACGCGGTCGCCGCCTACAACAGGGTCTGCGGGTTCGGGTTCGGCGACGAACTGCCGGCCACCTACCCGCACATTCTCGCGTTCCCGCTCCAGATGGCGTTGATGACCGATCGGGAGTTTCCGTTCCCCTTGCTCGGCATGGTGCACGTCAGGAACCGGATAACGCAGTCGAGGCCGTTGCGGCTGGGTGAGCCGCTCACCTTGCGCGTCGGTGCGAGGAACCTCCGCCCGCACGAGAAGGGCACCCAGTTCGACGTCGTCAGCGAGGCGCTGGTCGGCGAGGAACCGGTGTGGGAGGACGTCAGTACCTACCTCAGGAGAGGAAAGACCGGCGCGGCGCCGAGCGGAGGTGGCGCGCAGTTGGCGCGGCCATCGGCGGACGCGGTGTGGCGGGTACCGGGCGACATCGGGCGCCGCTACGCGGCGGTGTCCGGCGACCGCAACCCGATCCACCTTCACCCGCTGACCGCGCGCCTTTTCGGGTTCCGCTCGGCGATCGCGCACGGGATGTGGACGAAAGCGAGGGCACTCGCGGCTTTCGAGGGAAGACTGCCCCGGGGCTTCACCGTCGACGTGCGGTTCAAGCAGCCGGTGTTGTTGCCGGCCAAGGTCGCGTTCACGACCTGGCACACCGAAGAGGGCTGGGCGTTCGAGCTGTGGAACGCGCGCAAGCCGAGGCCGCACGCGAGCGGCACCATCACTGCTCGGTAGGCCGCCACACCTCGCCCTCGACGAGGTCGTTGAAGCCGAGCCAGATGAGGTTCATGAGCCAGGAGGCGAGCACGCCGTCGGATACGTCGGAGTGGTCGAGCCACCAGTCGGCGAGTGATTCGGCCGCGCCGACCAGCGCGACGGCGAGCCCTTCTCCGGAGAACTCGGCCTGCTCGGCGAGGCCCTTGCGGGAACCGGCCGATACGACCAGCGCCGAGACCAGCTCGATGGCCTTGCCGCGCAGCGTGTCGATCTCGCCCGCGAAGGGGCCGCCGACGGTCAGTGCCTGCCGGTGCAGCACCGTCCACGACTCGCGGTACTCGGCGACGAAACCGTAGAACGAGCGCAAGCCGTGCCAGAGCTGCATGTCGGGGGGAAGGTCGGGTTTGATGCCTGCCTGAACGGCTTCGAGCAGCCCGCCCGCCTCCCTGCGGATGCAGTGCAGAAACAGGTCTTCCTTGGCGCCGAGGTAGCTGTAGATCATGGGCTTCGATACGCCTGCCACCTCGGAGATCTCGTCCATCGAGGCGGAGTGGTAGCCATGAAGGGAGAACACGCGGACGGCGGCGTCCAGGATTTGCTTTTCCCTGACTGCCCTCGGCAACCGTTTTGCCCGCTCGGGCGCCCGCTTCACGTCGTCGGCCACCAGTTCCTCCTTTGCCGCCGGAAACGCTACCCGCTGAGTGACCAAGGCTTGCGTTGCCGGTTTATCTACCGATGAGTAACCTGACGCCGTGTCGTTCGGAAGTGTGCTGGACGAATTCGCTCGCAACATCGACGTGCGAGCGCTGACGACGGAGCAGTTCGTGCAGCTGCTCGAAACGTTGTGCATGCTCGACGACGCCGGTGCCGGGGTCGAGTTGAGCTCGCTGTCCACCGAGGTGCTCGCCGACATCGTCGCGAAGGCATCCAAAGAGCAGATCAGGGGCATCGCCACGCATCAGGGACTCAGGACGGTCTTTCTCGACGAGATCTTCCGGCGGATGTCGGAGCACTTCGTACCCGAGCGGGCGAAGCACATCAGCATCGTCGTGGGCTGGCGCTTCCCTTCGAGCGAGGACTCCTTCGACCGGTTCCAGACCGTGATCGAGGACGGAAGGTGCGTTTCGAGCGCCGACTGCGGAAGAACACCGGACACGACGATTACCGTCGCCGTCGACGACTTCATCAGAATGGCAACCGGCAACGCGCTCGCCGCCGCGATGTTCGTCACCGGAAAGGTCAAGGTCAAGGGCGAATACGCGCCCGCGGTACGGCTCAGCGGCTACTTCGACATCCCGAGAGTGCGCGAGTAGTCCGTCACTGCGAGTCGATGATGGGCCTTCCGGGAGGGTCCTGGTTGGGCCGCTGCTCTTCGACCACTTCGCTGTCCACGACGATCACCCTGTCCGGACCGGGCCGCTGCCTGCCGAGCGGCGCCCTGCGCTCGATGCGGCGCAACCATGCCTTGCGGAACAGCCCCCTCGTCGGCGGCAGCAGCAACAACAGGCCGAAAACGTCGGTGACGAAACCGGGGACGAGGATCAGCATGCCGCCGAGACCGACCAGCATGCCGTCGGTGATCTCGGTGTGCGCGGGCTTGCCCGCTCGTGCGGACATCATGAAGGCGTTGGCCGCCTTGCCGCCCTCCCTGCGGGCGAGCCAGGAGCCGACGAAGGCGCCGAGCAGCAACAACCCCAGCGTGGGCAGGAAGCCGATCAGCGATGCGACCGCCCAGACGGCGGCCACCTCGGCTACCACGTACAGCAAAAAGAAGACGGCCATGCCTGATTCAACGCGTGACCGTCCGAATTTGCTCCCGCGTGAGCAAGGGAGCTTTACTATCGCCAAACGGCAGCAAAGCTCCCCCGCTCACATCACGCGGTTGCGGTGAGTGACGAATTGCCGGTCAGTAGGTCATGGCGACGGCGGGGTCGGAGAGCAACGCGCCCACGTTGGCGAGGTACTCGGAACCCTGCTGACCGTCGATGACCCTGTGGTCGAAACTCAGCGACAACTGCATCACCTTGCGCACCGCCAGTTCGCCGTCGACCACCCATGGCATGTCCCTGATCGCGCCGACGGCCAGGATCGCCGACTCGCCGGGGTTGATGATCGGCGTACCGGTGTCGACGCCGAAGACGCCGACGTTGGTGATGGTGAAAGTGCCGCCGAGCATGTCGGCGGGCGGGGTCTTGCCTTCCCTCGCCGTGCTGGTCAGCTGCTCCAGCGCCGCGGCGAGCTCCACCAGCGACATGCTTTCGGCATCCCGGATCTTCGGCACGACCAGTCCGCGCGGCGTTGCCGCGGCGATGCCGAGGTGCACGTAGTCCTTGTAGACGATCTCCCCGTTGTCGCCGTCCCACAGCGCGTTGATGTCCGGCGTCCTCCGCATGGCGAGGCACGCGGCCTTGGCGGCGAAGGCCAGCGGGGTCAGCTTCACTCCCGCGAACGCGGGGCTGCCCTTGAGCTTCTGCCGGAGTTCCATCATCGGGGTGACGTCGATCGTCAGGAACTCGGTGACGTGCGGCGCCGTGAACGCGCTGGCCACCATGGCCTGTGCGGTGGCCTTGCGGACGCCCTTGATGGGCACCCTCCGTTCCCGGGAGCCCCGCGGCTGGGGGGCTTCGGGTTCGGCCGCTGCGGCACGCTGGACGTCGTCCCGCGTGATCACGCCACCGTCCGCGGTCCCGTCCAGCTCGCGCAGATCGACGCCGAGTTCCTTGGCGAGCTTGCGCACCGGCGGTTTCGCCAGCGGGACGTAGCCGCCCCTCGGCGTGGGAACCTCCGTCGGCGGTGCGCTCGCGACGACCGGTTGCGGAGCCGGGGCCTTGCCGCCCGTGCGGGCCCTCCGCTTCGCGACGACCGTCTTGGAGCCGTAGCCGACGAGCGGCTTCATCTCCTCTTCGGCCTGCGCCGGTTGCGCGGTTCCGTTCGATGCGGGCGTGGCAGGTGCCGCACCTTGCGGATCGACGTCGACAGTGAGAATCGGGGTGCCGACCTCAACCGTCTGGCCAGGCTCGACCAGCAACTCGGTGACGACTCCCGCCCACGGGATGGGCAGTTCGACGGCGGCCTTCGCGGTCTCGACCTCGACCACGATCTGGTTGACCTGGACCTCGTCGCCGGGTTGTACCCGCCAGCCGAGGATCTCGGCTTCGGTCAGCCCCTCCGCCGTGTCGGCGAGGGGAAACTGCTTGTAGTCAGGCATGTCTCAAGTCCCCCTTCACCAGGCCAGTGCGCGGTCGACGGCGTGCAACACCCTGTCGAGGTCGGGAAGGAAGTGCTCCTCCAACTTCGAAGGTGGATAGGGCGTGTCGAAGCCGGTGACCCGCAGTACGGGCGCTTCGAGCGAATAGAAGCACTCCTGCTGCACCCTCGCCGCGATCTCGGAGGCGATCGAGGATTCGCCGGACGCCTCGCTGACGGTTACGAGTCTTCCGGTGCGGCGCACCGACTCGAACACGGGACCGAGGTCCAGCGGTGACAGCGTGCGCAGGTCGATCACGTCGAGCGACATGCCGTCCTCTTCCGCGGCGGTCGCGGCGTCGAGGCACACCTTCACCGAAGGCCCGTAGGCGACGAGCGTCGCGGTGTCGCCTCGGCGAAGCACCCTCGACGTGTACAGCGGTTCGGGCGTCGCCGACGGATCGACGGGTGCCTTGAGCGCACCCGAGTGGTAGAGCCGCTTCGGCTCGAAGAACAAGACCGGGTCGTCGGAGGCGATGGCCTGCTGGAGCATCCAGTAGGCGTCCACAGGGTTGGAGCAGGAGACGACCCTGAGGCCGGGGGTGTGCGCGAAGAGCGATTCCGGCGACTCGGAGTGGTGTTCCACTGCGCCGATCCCGCCGCCGAAGGGAACCCTGATGACGATGGGCACCTTGACCTTGCCCTGCGTGCGGTAGTGCAGCTTCGCGAGCTGGCTGGAGATCTGGTCGAAGCCGGGGAAGATGAAGCCCTCGAACTGGATCTCGCACACCGGCCGGAAACCGCGAACGGCCAGCCCGACCGCCGTGCCGATGATGCCCGACTCCGCGAGTGGCGTGTCGAGAACCCGGTGCTCGCCGAAGTCCTTCTGCAGGCCGTCGGTGATGCGGAAGACGCCGCCGAGCTTGCCGACGTCCTCGCCCATGACGATGACCTTCTTGTCGGCCTCCATCGCGGCCCGCAGGCCCTGATTGAGCGCCTTGCCGATGGTGAGCTGCTGTACCTGCGTGGCAGGACTTTCCACTCGTGCCTGAGCCGGTGCCGCCATCAGTGCTCACCCGCCCCTGCGAAGCCGGAGAGGTAGGAAAGGTATTCCTCGCGCTGAGCGTCGAGCTGCGGCGAGGGGTCGGCGTACACCTGGCTGAAAATCCGTTCCGGCGGTGGATCGGGCATGTTGAAGCAGAAGTCGCGCAGCTCCGCCGCGAACCGGTCGGCCTCGGCCTGCACGTCGTCGAAGAACGCCTGGTCGGCGCCTCCGGTGCGGGCCAGGTGTGCGCGGACCCTTTCGATCGGGTCCTTGTGCTTCCACACCTCCAGCTCGTCCGAGAGCCGATAGCGGGTGGGGTCATCCGTCGTGGTGTGTGCGTCCATGCGGTAGGTGAACGCCTCGATCAGCACCGGCCCGTTGCCGCGCCTGCACTCTTCGAGCGCCCACCGCGACACGGCGAGACAGCCGAGGACGTCGTTGCCGTCGACGCGGATGCCCGCGAAGCCGTAGCCCCTCGCGCGCTGGTAGAGCGGGAGCCGGGATTGCCGTTCGGTCGGCTCCGAGATCGCCCACTGGTTGTTCTGGCAGAAGAACACGACGGGCGCGTCGTAGACGGCGGCCCACACGAAGCCCTCGTGGACGTCGCCCTGGCTCGTCGCACCGTCGCCGAAGTAGACGATGGTCGCCTCGCCGTCGTCGTCACCGACCTTGCCCTCGAACTTCTGGCCCATCGCGTAGCCGGTCGCGTTGAGGACCTGGTTGCCGATGACGATGGTGTAGGGGTGGAAGCCGTGGCGCTTGAAGTCCCAGCCGCCGTGATCGCTGCACCGGAAGATGCCGAGTAGCTCACGGAAATCGACGCCCCTCGCGTACGCGACGCCGTGCTCGCGATAGCTGGGAAACGCCATGTCCTGGGGCTGCAGCGCCCTTCCCGAGCCGATCTGTGCCGCTTCCTGACCGAGCAGCGGAACCCAGATCCCGAGCTGGCCCTGCCGCTGCATGGCGTTGGATTCCCTGTCGGCCCTGCGGACCAGCACCATGTCCTTGTAGAGACCACGCAGTGCTTCGGCGTCGATATCGGCTACGTAGGGATCGAATCGCGACGAGGCGAGCCGTTCGCCCTCGGGATTGAGCAGCTGAG
This sequence comes from Saccharomonospora sp. NPDC006951, assembly GCA_040635515.1. Classification (GTDB taxonomy): domain Bacteria; phylum Actinomycetota; class Actinomycetes; order Mycobacteriales; family Pseudonocardiaceae; genus Prauserella_A. The sequence continues at coordinate 227,793 of JBEYHY010000004.1, forward strand.
TTAACTCAGTGCCGCCTTCTGTTGTTGCCCGCAAACCCGCTATCACCTGTTCTGGAGTCGGTTCCGCCGCTGTTGCGGCCGGTCCGGCGCCAGGCTCCGGGCGCGTCCACTGTTCCGGGGACGACATGCGCTTCTCCTTGAGATCGTGCCGCGCAGTCGCTTGTGGCGACTGCTACGGGCGCACCGGCGGCCACCGTGCACGCATCGGGTCCGAGCGCTCTGGTGCCGTCGGCGGTGACGGTTCACGCCGCCATCCTGGCACGAATCGTCCCGAAATGGAGAGCGCCCGAGTCTGATTCGTTGCCCGTAAGTGGTTGTTGAGCTGCGGAAACGCTAGGAAGCCCGACCATGTAGCCGCCAAAAGTCGGTCATGCGAACGCGCGTTAACCAGCGAGCACGCTCACCGCGAACTGTGCTGCTCACCGACCGCTGTCAGACCGGTCCACTCAGTGTGACGTGTGACACAACCCTTTCGTGTCACGATCAACGGTATGGACGAGCGAGTGGTGCGGCAGAAAGTGCGCGACCTCTGGGCGCGGGATGCGCTGGCCAGTCTTTCCGAGTTCGTGACCATCCCGGCGCTCTCACCGGCCTTCGACAGCGACTGGCGGGGAAGCGGACACCTCCACGCTGCCGTCCGGCACGTCAGATCCTGGTTCGAGAGACGGCCCATCGAGGGGGCGACCGTGGAGGTCGTCGAACTGGAGGGGCGAACCCCGGTGCTGCTGCTCGACGTTCCGGCCAGAGAGGCGTCGAACGCCGACACCGTCGTGGTGTACGGCCATCTCGACAAACAGCCCGCCGCGGGTGAGTGGTCGCCGGGGCTCGGCCCGTGGACCCCGGTCGTCAAGGACGAGCGGCTTTACGGTCGTGGCGCCGGTGACGACGGCTACGCGGGCTACGCAGCGGCGGCGGCGCTGGAGGCGTTGCACGCGGCGGACGGCAGGCACGCCCGGACCGTCGTGTTGCTGGAGACGGGAGAGGAATCGGGCAGCCCCGATTTCGCCGCGTACCTCGACCACCTCGCGGGCAGGCTCGGCAAGGTCGGCCTCGTCATCTGCCTCGACACCTCCGGCTTCGACTACGAACGACTCTGGCTGGCGACTTCGCTGCGCGGTATCGCGTTCCTCGACCTGACCGTCAGGGTGCTCACCTCGGGCGTGCATTCCGGGCACGGCAGCGGGCTCGTGCCCAGCTCGTTTCGCATCCTGCGGGAGCTGCTCGACCGGATCGAGGATCCGAGGACAGGCCAGATCAAGCTGCCGGAACTCGTCGTCGACATTCCGGAAGAGCGCATCGAAGAGGCCAGGATCGGTGCCGCCGAGGGGTTTCTCACGCCGAACCTCCCTGTCGTGAGCGGAGTCAGGACCACGACCGACGATCCCGTCGAACTGGTACTCAACAACACCTGGCGCACGACGCTGTCGGTGACCGGAGCGGAAGGGCTTCCCTCGCTGGTCGACGCGGGTAACGTGCTGCGGCCCTACACGAGTCTCAAGCTGAGCTTCCGGCTGCCGCCCACCGCCGACGCCTCGGCGGCACTCGGAGCGATCGAGAAGGCGCTCACCACCGACGTACCCTTCGACGCCCAGGTGGAGATCGAGCGGGCGGAAGCGGCGGCAGGGTGGAACGCCACCCCGAGAGCGGCGTGGCTGGAGTCTACTTTGGACGAGGTGAGCACCGAGGTGTTCGGCAAGCCGTGGCGGGCCGTCGGGCTTGGTGGCACCATCCCTTTTCTCGGTCTCTTCGGCCGTGCCTATCCCGAAGCGCAGTTCGTCGTCACCGGACCACGGGGGCCCGGCAACAACGCGCACGTCGCCGACGAATGGCTGCACCTCGAACAGACGGAACGGGTGACCGAGGCCGTCGCGAGGATCCTGCACGCTCACGCCACGGCGTGAGGGCATCGAAACCGATCGGAGGAATGACACACCCATGAGCAATGCCGCCGACACCAGGCTGTGGCACCCGTTCGCGAACATGGCCGACGTCAAGCAGAAACCCTTCCTCGTGGAGAAGGCCGACGGCGTGTGGATCTTCGACGAGGAGGGAAGGCAGTATCTCGACGGCACCGCGGGCCTGTGGTACTGCAACGTCGGCCACGGCAGGGCGGAGATCGCCGACGCCGTCTCGCGTCAGCTTCGCACGCTTGACACCTACTTCGTGTTCAACGACTTCAGCAACACACCGGCCGAACTCCTCGCGCGCAGGCTTTCCGAGTTCGCGCCCATGGAGTCGGCGAAGATCTTCCTGACCTCGGGCGGGGGCGAGTCGATCGACACCGCGGCGAAGCTGGCGAGGCTGTACTGGGCCAAGCGAGGGCAGCCGGAGCGGATCCACATCCTCAGCAGGCGGCATTCCTACCACGGGACAAACGGTTTCGGCACGAGTCTGGCCGGCATCGAGACCAACAGGACGGGCTTCGGAACGCTGCTTCCCGACACGACGCGGGTCGCGCACGACGACGCCGATGACCTGAGGGCGGCCATCGAACGTATCGGGGCCGGTCAGATCGCGGCGTTCTTCGCCGAACCGGTGATCGGCGCCGGCGGCGTTCGCCCGCCCGAACCGGGCTACCTCGAAGCCGCGGCCAAGATCTGCGAGGAGCACGGCATCCTGTTCATCGCCGACTCCGTAATCGGGGGATTCGGCAGGCTCGGGTCATGGTTCGGCGTCGAACGCTGGGGCCTGCGACCGGACATGATCACCTTCGCCAAGGGGGTTACCAGCGGCTATCTTCCGCTGGGCGGCGTCGCGATTTCCGGTGCCGTGGCCGACGTCTTCTGGGAGGCGCCGGGAAACCCGTTCCCCCACGGCCCGACCTACTCGGGTCATCCGACGGTCGCGGCCGCCGCACTGGCCAATTTGGACATTCTCGAACGTGAACAGTTGCTCCAGCGGTCCGACGAACTGGAAAAACCGTTGTACGACATGTTGTGCAAGGTCGCGGAGCACCCCGCTGTCGACCACGTTCGCGGCGGCACCGGATTGCTCGGCGCCCTTGAACTGGCACCCGCTCTCGTCGAAGCCGACAAGGCCGTCGTCGCGAAGGCACAGCGGGCGGTACGTGAGCACGGTGCCGTCGTCCGCCCGCTGGCCAGTGCGATCGCGGTGTCGCCACCGCTGATCATCACCGAGGAGGAGATCGGGCTGCTCGGCGACAGCATCGTCGCCGGGCTCGACGCGATCACCACTCGGTGACCGGCTACGGCGTCGCCTTCTGGAACTCGAACTTCGCGGCGGCCTCCGAACTGAAGTTGTACTTGAGCGTGGCCAGCCCGAACGGCTTCGCGGGGTCGACGCTGAACAGCGTCGTCGTGCGAGGCGGGTTGCGGGTAGCGGCGGGTCCGTAGTCGTAGTCACCGGAAAGGCCGTCGAAACTGACCTTTCCGAGTTCCGAACTCGCCTTGAGAAGGCCGTCTCTGGACAGGTCACCGTCGGCGACGGCCTTCTCAAGCAACGCGGTCATGGCCCTGCCCTGGTTGTAGCCGAAGCCGAAGTAGTAGTCCGGCTGCTGCTGGGGCGCGTACTGCTGCGCCCTGCTCACCATGTCGCGCATGCCTTTCACGGACGAGTCGCCCCATTCCGTGCCCTCGGCCGCGATGGTCAGGTACTGCCGGAGGTAGGGCGCGACGGCGGACTGTGCCAGCGCGTTCGCGTAACTCGGTGACTGCGCGAACCACTTCGGGGCGAACTTCGCCTGGGCAGCCGTTCCCCAGATCTTGCCCGCGTCGGCGGGAGTCGCGGTCAGGAACACCATCTCGCAGCCGGCCGAGGCGAGCGCGCCGATCTGTCCGGCGTAGTTCTCGGTGCCCACCTTGAACTTCTGCGTGTTGGCGACGGTGAAGCCGTATTCCTCGGCCGCGAAGTCGATGCCCTGCTGACCGGCCTCACCGTAGACGTCGTCCTGGACCATCGTGCAGATCCGCGAGTCGGCGGTGCCTCCGCCCTCGGTCAGGTAGTAGTCCATCGTGTTGATGGCCTGAATCTGGTAGGGCGCTCCGACGGGAAGCAGGTTGTCCTCGCGGACCCAGAACGCGTCGAGCGAGGCGGGCGCCGCGATGACCTTGTCGGTGCGCAGCAGCGGCAGAACGGCGAGTGTCGGTGCGGTTCCGAGAACCTGGGTGAACGCGACGACGTCATTCTTGATCTTGTTGTATTGCTGCACCGTGACATCGGCCGCGTACTGGTTGTCCTCCTGCACCAGCTCGACCTTGTACTTGCCCGCGATGCCGCCCCGCGAGTTGACGTAGTCGAACCACACCTTGTTGCCCTCGGTCAGCGGCTGGCCGATGACGGCTACCGGACCGGAAAGCGGACTGAGCACCCCGAGCTTGATGGTCCTGCCGTCGAATCCCGCCGTGCTGGGCGGCGCGCCGGCCTGACCTCCACCGGACTGCTGGTCGTTGCCCGCGCCACCACACGCGGCGACGGCCAGCAGTGTGGCCGAGGCGAGGACGGCCCCGATTCTCCATGGTTTCCCTTGCATGATGGGCCTCCTTGATCAGTAGGAGAAGGGCCAGTGAGCGAAGTAGGTCCTGATGCGCAGCCAGATCCCGGCCAGCCCTCGTGGCTCGAAAACGAGGAACAACACGATGAGCACACCGAAAATGGCCTGGTTGAGCGCGAAGACGCTGATGAAGCCCTCACCGCCGACACTGGTGCGCACGCCGGGGATCACGTCGCTGTAGCGGTCGATGAGCGCGGGAAGCGCTCCGACGAAGATCGCCCCCAGTATCGATCCGAAGATGGTGCCGAGTCCGCCGACGATCACGATCGCGATGTACTGGATGGACAGCAGCAGATCCCACTCGTCGGGGCTGACGAACTGCTGGTAGGCGCCGAACAGCGCACCGGCCATCGACGCGATGGCGCTGGAGACCATGAAGGCGCCGATCTTGTATCTTCCGGCGCGGACGCCGATGATCTCGGCAGCCTGGTCTCTGTCCCTGATGGCCTGCAACGCTCTTCCCGGCCTCGTTCTCGCCAGGTTTTTCGCGAGCAGCGCCACGATCGCGACAATGCCCCACACGAGCCAGAACCAGCCCTGGTTGCGGGAGTAGAACTGGCCGAGGACGGACAGGCCGTCGAGGTGAAGCGGTCCGAGTGAGGCGGAAGCCGCGACGGAGGTCCCCGAGTTTCCTCCCGTGATGCCGGTCAGGTTGCGCCACAGGTGGTCGCCGATGAAGACGAGGCCGAGCGTGACGATCGCGAGGTAGTGACCCCGCAGCCGCAACGCGAACGGACCGACGAGCCCGCCGAGTATCGCGCCGACGAGCGCCGCGCCGAGCAGCCATACCGGCAGCGGCAGTCCCATCGCGCCGCCGAACCTCGCGGCAGCATAGGCACCCGCGCCGATGAAGAAGGCGTGGCCGAGCGAGATCTGACCGCAGTATCCGGTCAGCAGGTTCAATCCGATCGCTCCGATGGCGGTGATTCCGACGTAGACGAGCACGGAAAGCCAGAAATCGTCGCGAACGATGGTGGGCAGTACGAGGAAGACGACGAGCATGGCGAGCAGGCCGGTGCGCTTCAGCGGCGTGGGGAACAACCGCAGATCGTCGGCGTACCCCAAGGTGGCGTTGCGGTGCGCGCCCATCAGACCCGCCTCACTTCCTTGGTGCCGAGCAGCCCGTAGGGCCGGATGAGAAGGATCAGGATCATCAGCACGTAGGGCACGATCACCGAGACGTTGCTGCCCGCCCACGAGAAGAGCTGATCCTGGTATCCCCTCGTCAGCGCTTCGGCGAGACCGATGATCAACCCGCCGAGCACGGCACCGGAAGGGGAATCCATGCCGCCGAGGATCATCGCGGGGAACGCGGCCAGCGCGATGTTGCCGATCGACGGGTTCAGTCCGCCGGGGCCCGTCGCCATGAGGACACCGGCGAGCGCGCCGAGCGCGGCCGAGATCGCCCACGACGTCGCGTAAACCCTGCGGGCGCTGATTCCCTGTGCCAGTGCGGCTTCCTGGTCGAACGCCGTCACCCGCATCGCCAGCCCCAGCGAGGTGCGGCGGAAGAACACGAAGAACCCGACGACGACGGCGGCCGTGATGCCGATGGTCCACAGGTCCCGGACACCGAACACGACGCCGCCGAGTTCGACCGTCCTGATGTTCCACGGATTGTCGAGCTGTTTCTGGTCGAATCCCCAGATCGCGGTGACGAGCGGGGACAAAATGAACAGCAGGCCGATCGTGATCATGATGACGGCGAAGGGCGGTTGCCCGACCATCCTTCGCAGCACGATGCGCTCGAACGTCGCCCCGACGATCGCGGTCGAAAGGCAGGCCAGCACGACAGCGACGACGAAGGCGAGCGCGAGATCGTTCGCGAAGGTGTACCCGAGGTAGGCGCCGAGCGCGAGCAGGCCGCCCTGGGCGAAGTTGATGACACCGCTGGACTTGAAGATCACGACGAAACCCAGTGCCACCAACGCGTACGTCGAACCGAGGGACAGTCCGGCGAAGCAGTTCTGCAGGAAGGCCGTCATCGGTACATCGCCTCGATCTCGGCGCCGAACCTGCTCGCGATCGCCGCCCGTTTGACCTTGTGAGTCGCGGTCAGCTCGCCGTACTCGTGATCGAGTTCCCGGGTGATCAGGGTGAAGTGCTTGATCCGCTCGACGTCGGCCAGCACGGTGTTGGTGCCGTCGACAACCGTCTGGATGAGCGCCTTCACCTCGGGCTTTCCGGAGAGATCGGAGTAGGTGGTGTACCCGATGCCGTTTCTGCTCGCCCATTCGCCGACGACGTCGGACTCGATGCCGATCAACGCGGTGAGATATTTGCGCCGGTCGCCGATCACAACGGCTTCGCGGACGTAGGGCGAGACCTTGAGCCGGTTCTCGATCTCCGATGGCGAGACGTTCTTGCCGCCAGCCGTGATGATGATGTCCTTCTTGCGGTCGGTGATGCGAAGGAACCCGTCGGCGTCGATGACCCCGACGTCACCGGTGTGCAGCCAGCCCTCGTCGTCGACGGCATTCGCGCTCGCTTCGGGATCGTCGAGGTAGCCGAGGAAGACACCCGCCGATCTGGTGAGGATTTCCCCGTCGTCCGCAATGGACAGTTCGACACCGGGAAGGGCAGTGCCGACCATGCCGAGCCGGATGTCGCCTGCCGGGGTGAGCGTGCAGATCGCCGTGTTCTCCGTCTGCCCGTATCCCTCCCTGACCCGGACGCCGATGGCCCACAGGAATTCGAGTACCTCGGGTGCGATCGGGGCGGCCCCGCTCAGTGCGACCCTCACCCGCACCATGCCGAGCTTTTCACGTAACGCACGGAAGATCAGCAGCTCGCACGCCGCGAGGACGAGCCGGTCGGCGAGCCGGGTGCGCCCGCGCATCCGCGATGGCGCGATGCGCCTGCCCTGCCGCAGGCACAGCCGGTAGACCAGCTTCTTGAGCGGAGACGCGTCCGCCATGCGCAACTCGACTCCGGCGAGCAGCTTCTCCCACACTCTCGGCACGCCGAGGAAGACGGTGGGCTGGATGTCGCGGAGGTCTTGCGGGAATGAGGCGCCGCCCTCGCCGAAGTTCACGACGGAGCCCGCCCACACCGAGTCGATCACCGAGGTGAGGCGTTCGGCGATGTGGCACAGCGGGAGATAGCTGAGTACCTCGTCGGACGAGGTGCCGCCGAGCGCGGTGAGGAACGTGCTCGCGGAAGCCGCGAGGTTCGCGTGCGAAAGCAGGGCGCCCTTCGGCGGGCCCGTCGTTCCCGAGGTGTAGACGATGATGGCGGGCGATGCGGGATCCAGCGCGGCGACCGACTCGGCGAGTGCGGCGAGTGGATCGCCGGTGCGAGCGCCGATGTCCTCCAGTGCGGCGAAGGTCAGCAGACCCTCGTTGTCGATGCCGCGGGTGTCGATCACGACGATGTGCCGGAGTGCGGGGAGCCGGCCGCGTACCGCGCGGACCTTGTCCAGTTGCTCCTCGTCCTCGGCGATGAGCAGGGTCGCGCCGCAATGCGCGAGCAGGTACTCCACCTCGGCCGATGGCGACGTCGGATAGATACCCACGCTCGTGGCCCCGATGCTCTGCGCCGCGAGGTCGGCGATCACCCATTCCGGCCGGTTCTCCGCGTGAATGGCGACGCGTTCACCTCGCCCGACACCCAGGTGCCGCAAGGCGGCGGCGATGTGCGCGACGCGGCGTGCGTAGTCGGTCCAGGTCCATTCCCTCCAGTAGCCCCGGTGCTTCTCGCGAAGCGCGACGGCGGAGGGGCGGTGGTGCGCGTTGGCCAGCAGGCGCGCGGGCAGGGTCGCCTGGCCGTCGTCCGCAAGCGGGACCGCTTTCGTCCCGAGGCCGCCGACCGCGGTCTTCACGCCGCACCACCGAGGTATGCCTCGACGACGAGGGGATCGTGCTGGACCTCGCTGGGTTTGCCTGTCGCGATCGCCTTGCCGAAGTCCAGCGCGAGCACCCGATCGGCAACGTCCATCACGAGGCTCATGTCGTGCTCGACCAGGACCATGGCGATCCCGAGTTCCCTTCGTACTTCGAGCAGGTAACGCGCGGTGTCCTCGGTTTCTTCGAGGTTCATCCCTGCGACGGGCTCGTCGAGCAGCAGCAGCTTGGGCTCCATCGCGAGCGCACGGCCGAGTTCGGCCCGCTTCGCGACGCCGTAGGGCAGCAGCCCGGCGGGCAACCACCGATAGGGCTCCAATTCGAGCAGGTCGACGATGTCCTCGACGGCTGCCCTGTGCCGGATCTCCTCCCTTTTGGCCCTTCCCCACCACGCCATGCCGGAGAAGAACCCGGTGCGCATGAGGTGGTGTCTTCCGAGCATCAGGTTCTCGATCACGGTGAGCCTGCCGAACAGCCCCGGGTTCTGGAACGTCCTGGCAACGCCCATCGCGGCGATCGCGGCAGGGGCGCGCCCGACGAGCGAGACCCCTTCGAGCGTGATCGTGCCTCGCTGCGGCCGGTAGACCCCGTTGAGGCAGTTGAAGATGGACGTCTTGCCCGCACCGTTCGGCCCGATGATGGCGAAGAACTCGCCCGCGCCGACCTCGAAGCCGACGTCGTCGAGCGCCGTCACGCCTCCGAAACGGAGGGTCAGTCCGGAGGCTTCGAGCAGCGGTGTCAGGCGCTCCATCGTTTCTTCCTCCGGTAGCTCTTGACGTCGGCGAACGAGCGGTGCTCGCCGCTCGCCCCGAGGTAGAACTCCCTGATGTCCTCGTCGGCGAGCAACGCCGCCGACTCGCCTTCCTTGACGACCTTTCCCGTTTCGAGCACGTACCCCGATCCGGCGACCGACAGCGCCATGACGGCGTTCTGCTCGACGAGCAACACGCTGGTGCCCTGCTGGTTGATGTGGACGATGATGTCGCGGACCTGCTCGACGAGGCGGGGTGCGAGACCGAGCGAAGGCTCGTCGAGCAGCAGCAGTTTCGGCGAGGCCATGAGCGCCCTTCCGATGGCGAGCATCTGCTGCTCGCCGCCGGAGAGGTAACCGGCGACGGCCTTGCGCCGGTCGGCGAGCACGGGGAAGAGACCGAGCACCCTCGCGTAGGACTCCCGGATCTCCGCGCGGCCTCGCCTGCTGTACGCGCCTGCTTTGAGGTTCTCCTCCACCGTGATCTCGGCGAAGATCCGCCTGCCTTCCATCACCTGCGCGATACCGTTGCGGACGATGAACGCGGCGTCGGCGCCCGTGACGTCGGTACCGGCGAGCCGTACGGTGCCCTTGGTGATCTTGCCGCGATGCGGCACCAGCAGGCCGGTGACCGCGCGAAGCAGGGTGGTCTTGCCCGCGCCATTGGCGCCGAGCAGCGCGACGATCGCGCCGGAAGGCACCGTGATGCTCAATCCGCGAAGCGCGAGCACGACATCGTCGTAGACGACCTCAAGGTTGCTCACGGACAGCATGGGAGTCACCGATCCCAGTGAAAGTGATGTGGATCACAGGTGTTATGCGACGTTATGCGTTCACGCAGCGCACAGCAAGACCCGAGCCGAACTGTGACTTTTAGCGGATGCTTACTCCGATGGCAGGATGGCGGAGTGGACCAGCAAACTGTGAGTAACAGCGTTCGTGACCGGTGGGCCAATGACGTACTGCCCAGCCTTTCCGGTCTCGTGGAAATCCCCGCACTCTCGCCGGTGTTCGACAAGGACTGGGCAAAAACCGGTCAGCTCGACGCCGCCATCGATCACGTCAAGGCGTGGCTGGCCGAAAGGGAGATCCCCGGTGCCACCATCGACGTCGTCAGGCTCGAGGGCCGCAGCCCCGTGCTGCTGCTCGACGTTCCGGCCACCGAAGGGGCCGAGGACAAGGGCACCGTCCTGCTCTACGGCCACCTCGACAAGCAACCACCGGTCGGTGGCTGGTCGGAAGGGCTCGGCCCGTGGAAGGCGGTCGTCGAGGACGGCAAGCTCTACGGCAGGGGGTCCGCCGACGACGGCTACGCCGGATACGCGGCGACCGTCGCGATGGAGGCGCTGAGGGCAGCCGGTGGCGCGCACGCCCGCGCGGTCGTCCTGCTCGAAACGGGTGAGGAATCGGGAAGCCCCGACCTGCCCGCCTACCTCGAACACCTCAGTGACCGGCTCGGTGAGGTCACCTTCGTCGTATGCCTCGACTCCGGCGGCAACGACTACGAGCGGCTGTGGCTCACCACGAGTCTGCGCGGACTCGCGCAGGTCCACGTCACCGCGAGGGTGCTCGTCTCGGCCCAGCACTCGGGGCTGGCCAGCGGCGTCGTTCCCAGCTCGTTCCGGGTCCTGCGCAACCTCATCGAACGCATCGAGAACTCCGAGACGGGCGAGATCCTGCTTGCCGAGTGCAATGTCGAGGTTCCGGCCAACCGCAGAGAGGAGATCGCCGCGACAGCGGAGGTCTCCCCTGGCGGCTCGGGCGGCACGTTCCCCTTGCACGGCTCGACGCGGCCCGTCGCCGCCGACGAGGTCGAATTGCTGCTCGGCAACAGCTGGCGGCCCACCTTGTCGGTGATCGGTGCTTCCGGCTTCCCGGAGCCCGCCGACGCGGGGAACGTACTGCGCGAGTCGACGACACTGGCGCTCAGCTTCCGGCTGCCGCCCACCGCCGACTCCGCGAGCGCGCTCGCCGCCATCGAGAAGGCGCTCACGACGGACGTTCCCTACTCGACGACCATCGAGATCACCTCGACCGAGCACGCCGACGGCTGGAACGCCCCCGAGACGGCACCGTGGCTGGCCGACGCGCTCGGAAAGGTCAGCGACGAGGTGTTCGGGCAACCGTGGCGCGCGGTCGGGCTCGGTGGCTCGATCCCGTTCATGGGCTTGCTCGGCGAGAAGTACCCGAGGGCCCAGTTCCTCGTCACCGGTGCGCTCGGACCCGATTCCAACGCGCACGTTCCCGACGAGTGGCTGCATCTCGACCAGGCGAGGCGAGTCACCGAGGCGGTCGCGCACATCCTCGACGCCCACGCGAGGAGCTGAGGACGCTCACCGCCCGCGGTCACCGATGCCGCGGGCGGCGAGTGCCTCGCCCAGCTCGTCGGCGTGCCGCAGTGTGCGCACCAGAAACGGCACCGCGAACGCGGTCGGCGATCGCTGCGCTCCCCGCGCTTTCGCGGCCTCGCGAACCTCTCCGGCGATGCCGGAGATCGCGGCGACGGCCTGCAGCGTCAGTCCGACAAGCAGGCCGATCCGGTCCGGCTTGATCCCGAACCGGCGCAGCGGCCCCAGTCCCCGTTCGACCGAGGACACCACGTCGTCGACCTTCGTCGTCAGCGTGAACAGGTTGGCCGCGGCGAGTGCGGCGACGATGCGAAGGCAGATCACGGCCGCGGCTTCGACACCGAGCAGCCACGACTGCAGCGCGAAGACGAACACCACGAGCACGGCGAGGGTGCGCGCCGTCTGCAGGCAACGGCGGGCCGGGATCCGCGCGAGCGCGTACCCGAGCAGCACGCCCGCCGTGATTCCGCCGAGCCATACCGGCGACCGCACCACGAACACGACGGCCGCGAGCGCGAGCAGCGCCAGCAGCTTCCAGCCGGCCGGTGTTCTGTGCAGCACGCTCGAACCCGGCTCGGTGAGTCCGAAGGGCGTCATTCCACGAGCTTCCGGTAGAACGTCAGCGCGGGCCCCGGTTCGTCGTCGGCGACCACCCTGCCCTCGTCGAGTACGACGACCCTTTCGAAGTCGTCGAGCAGGTCGAGGTCGTGGGTCACCAGCACGACCTGCTGGCGCAGCTCCCGCAGTGTCTCGGCGAACCTGCGTTTGTTGCGGAGATCGAGCAGTGTCGTCGGCTCGTCGCACACCAGCACGTCGGGGTCGAGCACCAGCATCGAGCACAGCGCGAGCAGCTGCTTCTGGCCTCCGGAAAGCTGGTGGGCCGGATGCTCGGCGTATCCGGAGAGTCCGTAATCGGCGAGCACGCGCTCCGCCTTGGCCGACCGCTCCTTTTTGGACAGATCGCTCTTTCGCAGTGAGAAGGCGACGTCCTCACCTGCCGTCGGCATCACGATCTGACTGTCCGGGTTGGTGAAGATGAAGCCGACCCTGCGGCGCACCTCGCGCCCGTTCTTCGCCGGATCGAGCCCTTCGACCCGCACGGTTCCCTTTTCGGGGAGCACGAGGCCATTGATCATGCGAGCCAGTGTCGATTTTCCCGATCCGTTGGCACCGACGAAGGCAACTCGTCGCTCGGGTAATGAAAGGTCCACATCGGACAGTACGGTGCGCTTGCCGTAGTGATGGCCGATGCCGTCGAACTCGATCACGAGGTCACCTCCCACGCCGTCGCGACACCGACCCCGCCGCCCGCGGACAGTGCGGCCAGCCCGGTGCGGGCACTGCCCATTCTCACCAGCCGAGTGAACAACCTGACGACAAGAACGGCACCCGAGGCTCCCCACGGATGCCCCAGTGCGATCGCACCGCCGTCGGGACTCACCGTGTGCTCGTCGAGACCCGCCGCGTCGAGGCAGGCGAGTGCCTGCCCCGCGAACGCCTCGTTGAACTCCACGACATCCGGTGCGGCAGGCAACGCCGCACCGGCCTCGCGCATCGCCTCCACCGCGCCGAGGCCGAGCCGGTTGGGATCGACGGCCGACGTCGCCGAGGACAGCAATCGCAGTCCCCGGAGCCCGAGCCGTTCGCGCATCGACTCACTCACGATGAGCACGACGGCCGCGCCGTCGTTGATGCCGCACGAATTGGCTGCCGTCGTGGTTCCTCCCTCACTGAAGGCAGGTCGGAACCGGGCGAGCCGCTCGACGGTGAACCCCGCACGGGGCCGTTCGTCGTGCTTCACCTGTCCAAAAGGGACGATCTCCGAATCGAAGGTGCCCGCGCGCTGGGCGGCGACGGCACGCTCGTGACTGCGTGCCGCGAAGCGATCCTGCCGCTCGCGGGAGATCCCCGCCTCGGCCGCGACCAGATCGGCGGCAGGTCCCATGTCCGGATCGCCGATGTCGGCCGGTGCGAACGGAGCTCTGTCGTACCAGGTGGGCGGCTCCGTGCGCCAGGCTCGATACGGCGCCGTCGACGCGCTCTCCACCCCGCCCGCGAGGTATGCCTCCCCCTCACCGGACTTGATCATCGCCGCCGCCGTGGTGATCGCGGCCAGTCCGCTCGCACACTGCCGGTCGATCGTCACGCCGGGAACCCCGTCGCCGAGCCCCGCCCGCAACGCGGCGACCCTCGCCGGATTGCCGCCGGGGCCGAAGACGTTGCCGAGTAGCACGTCGTCAACCGCATCCACGCCCGCCGAGTCGAGTGCGGCTCGAAGCACCGGTGCCGCGAGTTCGGCGACCGGATACCCGCGTAGTGCCCCGCCCGCCGAGCCGATGGGGGAACGCATCGCCGCGACGACGACCGGAGCCTCCCCCGCCGTCATACCAGCGGCTCCGCCGTCAGCGTCGCGTCACGCAGGCGCTCGGCGATCGCTGATCGCGCGGGCTTGCCCGACGCCGTCCTCGGCAGTGTCGCCGTGACCAGCCAGCGCCGAGGGCGCTTCGCGGGAGGCAGCGCCGCGCGTGCGGCCTGTCGCAGCTCGCGAAGCGAAGGCGCCCCCTCGACGACCGCGGTGACGATGGCCCCCAGCCTCGGATGCGGAGTCCCCGAAACGACGACGTCGGTAACCCCGGCGACCGTGCGCAGGACCCGCTCGACCTCTTCCGCGGGAACGAGGTTGCCTCCGCTCGTGATCGTCGAACTGCCTCTGCCGTGCACCGTGACCTCGCCGGAAGCCGCGACGTCGGCGAGGTCGCCCACCGTTGTCCACGCTCCGGCCGGTTCGAGCACGCCTTCGCGGAGGTAGCCGGAGAACGCCAGCGGGGACCTCACCCACAGCACGCCTTCGCGGACGTCCAGCTCGACATCCGGAACCCGCAGCAGCTTTCCGCCACTCCGGCGAATGGCGATCAGCGAGTGCTCGGCCGAGCCGTAGTACTCGATCAGCTCAGCGTCCGGGAGCAGCGTGTGGAACCGTTCCCGAAGGTGCGGGGCGACTTCCGCGCCACCGCAGACGACGGTGCGCAGCGCGCACGGACCGTCCTGTCGTTCCAGCTCGGTCAGCAGTCCGGCCAGCATCGGGGGAACCAGGTGGACGGCGTGCGCCTCACGAGCTTCGGCGGGATGCCAGCGGGGCCTCAGCAGCGGGCTGCCGCCCGACCACAGCGTGTGCAGCGCGCCGAAGAGGAACAGCGACGAGCTGAGCGGGCCGGGGATGAGGACCGTGCCGCCGATCGGACCGAGCGTGGCGAAACTGCGCAGCCAGGAGTCGCGGGTGCGCGCGAGCACCTTCGGTCTTCCGCTGCTTCCCGAGGTCGTCGGCAGGTAGAACACCGTCGATCCGGTACCTGCCTGCCGCTCGACGTGCGGCTCACGCGGGTCGAGGTCAGCGCCGACGACGGCGCGCGCGCCCGCGTCTTCGAGCACGCCCCGCCGGTGCTCGGCAGGCCATGAGGGATCGATCACGAGAGAAGCCGCGCCGAGCAGATCGGCTCCGAGTAGCCACGGAAGCGGCAACGGCGAGTCGATGGCGATCCGGTCGCCCTCGCCGACCCCCGACTCGCCGAGCCGGGCAGCGGCGGCATGAGCCGAGGTGAGCAGCTCGGCGGGAACGGAACCGGTGATCGGTGGTGTCGCGAAGGTCATTCGTTCCTGGCCGCTGAGCTGACGAGGGTTCCGGGTAGTGCTCTGTGCACGACGGAGGCCACGAGCGCGGCGACGACGACCTTGGCGAGGTCACCAGGCACGAAGACCAGCGACTGCACGAAGGCCGCACCGAAGTCGCCGGTGTAGAAGCCGAGGAAGGGAATGCCGACGACGTAGTCGGCGAGCAGGCCCGCGAAGGCCGCGAGCAGCAACACGGGCAGTCCCCTGTTGCGGGCCCGCTGCGCGATCAGGCCAGCGACCAGCGCCGAGGCGATCCAGCCGAACAGGAAACCGCCACTGGGCCCGATGAACGGCGCGACCCCGCCACGGCCACCGGAAAGCAGCGGGAGCCCGATGGCGGTGAGCGCGAGCATGAGTACGACCGCCGCTGTCGCCCTCCTCGCCCCGAGAATGATGCCCGCTAGCAGCGGCCCCATGTTCTGGATGATGATCGGCACACCGGATCCACCGACGTAGAACCCGGGAAACAACCCGAGCACGGCGATGAACGCGGCGAACACGACCGTCCTCGCGAGGTCGGACGCGGGAAGAGAAGCGCGGGGTCCTGGCACGTATGGCAACTTAACGCGCTGGTCAGATAGCGCGAAGGGCAGTACCGATCGAACCGAGTTCCTTGACGGCCGCCGAGTACGAGAAGGGTGTCTCCGGATTCCACGGGATCACGTTTCCCGCCTGCACCGCGGGCAGCTTCTGCCAGGTCGGATAGCCCCCGAGCTGATCGGCCTGCAGGTTGCCGAACCTGCTGTCGAGCAGGATCACGTCGGCGGGGTAGGTCCCCGCGTTCTCCCAGCTCAGTTGCTCCCAGTAGTTGCCGTCACCCGGCGCGTCCGGCTCGACGAAGCTCAACCCGTTGTCCGCGAGGTACTTGCTGCTGGGGAAGCCCTGCGCGTTGCCTGCCCACACGCCTTCCTGGGTCGCGGACACCAGCAGCAACTTCTTGTCACCCACCGCGTTCACCGTCTGCGGGAAGTCCTCGGTGAACGAGTCGAACTCGGCCTTCGCGTTCTTGACCGAATCCGAGTCGACGTCGCCGCCGAGTGCCTTCGCCAGGGCGCGGAACTTCTCGATGCCGTCGGTGATCGAGATGCCCCCGAGGTCGAGCCCGGCCGTCGGGGCCGCCCGCTCGACGGCCTCGGCCTGCTCGGCGGGGACGTACCACAATTCGTCCTTGAGATACATCACGCTGACGAGCAACTGCGGCTTGAGCTCGACGTAGCGGTCGTAGTTGAACTCGCCCCATACGTTGCCGAGTGACTGGACCTTGGAAAGGTCGACGTTGCCTACCTGCGGGTCCGGCTTGCCCGTCGGCAGTTTCGAAGGGCCGAAGATGCCGACCGGCCGGATGCCGAACTCCCACAGCGCCGCTGCCGCCGTCACCTGGGCGACGATGCGCTCAGGACGGCTGCCGTCGAGTGTGCGGCCCCTGTCGTCCCGGAAGGACCAGGTTGATTCGGAACCCTGCTGCGTGGTGTCTTCCTGGTAACCGCACGCGGCCAGCACGGTCGTGGCGCCCAGCGCAAGAGCGCCGCCGAGAAAGCGCCTACGATTCACATCACTGAACATGGTCACCCGATGAGGTTAGCCTGGCCTTAGTCTGTTGGCCATGGTGGTGACCGTCTCGGTGCGAGAAACCCGCCGGTCGACGCGGGCGCTGGCGTTACTCGGCATCGTCGTCGCGTTGGCGGTCGTCGTGCTGCTCTCTATCGCGCTCGGATCCAACCGGCTTTCGCTGCCCGAAGTGCTGCACGCGCTCTTCGCCTACGACGGCAGTTACAGCGACACCGTCGTACGCGACACGCGGCTGCCGAGGACCCTGCTCGGGATCGTCGTCGGCATGGCGCTCGGCCTCGCGGGCGCAGTGATGCAGTCCGTGACGAGGAACCCCATCGCCGACCCCGGAATCCTCGGCATCAACCACGGCGCCGCGGTCGCCATCGTCTTCGCCTCCGCCGTGTTCGGGGTGAGCGCTCCAGGTCACCTGGTGTGGTTCGCTTTCGTCGGCTCGATCATCGCGACGGCGCTCGTCTACGCCATCGGCGGCGGGCGCGGAGCCAACAGCCCGATGCGGCTCGCGCTCGCCGGCGTCGCACTGCAGGCCGCTTTCGTCGGCATCAACCAGGCCATGCAGGTGATCGACACCCACGCGCTCGACAAGATGCGGTTCTGGCTCGTCGGCTCACTCGCCGACAGGGACCTGAGCACGCTGACCGGGCTCGTCCCGTTTTTCGTCGCCGGAGTCGTCATCGCGTTGCTGCTCGGCCGCTCGCTCAACGCCATCGCACTCGGCGACGACACGGCGCACGGGCTCGGCGCCAACCCCGCCGTCGTGCGGGTGATCAGCATCATCGCGGTCGGACTGCTGTGTGGGGCGGCGACGGCGGCCTGCGGACCGATCGCGTTCGTCGGGTTGATGGTTCCGCACCTGGTCCGGCTCGTCGCCGGACAGGACGAACGCTGGGTGCTCGGCCTCTCCGTGCTCGCGGCTCCGGTCGTGCTGCTCGGCTGCGACGTACTCGGCAGGCTGCTCGCGAGCCCGGCCGAGTTGCAGGTCGGCATCGTCACCGACGTGGTCGGCGGGCTCGTCTTCGTCTTCCTGATCCGGCGACTGCGGACGGTGCGGCCATGAGCGCGGGGCGGAAGCGCATGGAGCGCAGGACGGTCGCCGTGGTCGCGGCCCTCGTTCTCGTCACGGCGGCGCTCGCCGTGTTGTCCATCGGGACCGGCGAGTATCCGATGTCGTTCGGCGACGTACTGG
This sequence comes from Saccharomonospora sp. NPDC006951, assembly GCA_040635515.1. Taxonomy (GTDB): domain Bacteria; phylum Actinomycetota; class Actinomycetes; order Mycobacteriales; family Pseudonocardiaceae; genus Prauserella_A. The sequence continues at coordinate 245,668 of JBEYHY010000004.1, forward strand.
CGACTCTCGCGGGTCAGGGAAACAAGTTCGACTACCTCGTCGTCACCGAGCAGCGATTGCCGAGAGTCCTGGTCGCCATCGTCGTCGGCATCGCGCTGGCGCTTTCCGGTGCCGTTTTCCAGACGCTGAGCCGCAACCCGCTCGGCAGCCCGGACATCATCGGCTTCACGGCCGGATCGGCAACCGGTGGCGTCGCCACGATCATCGTGTTCGGCGCCGGAACGGTGACGGTCGCTTTCGGCGCCATCGTCGGAGGGTTGCTGACAGCGGTGCTGGTCACCGCGCTGTGCGGAAGGCGGGGGCTGCGCAGCGACCGGCTCGTGCTCGTCGGGGTCGGCATCGGCACCGTGCTGATCGGCGTCAACGCCTACCTGCTCACGAGGGCGACAGCGGAATCGGCCGCGCAGGCGGTGACCTGGCAGGTCGGCAACCTCGCCGGAAGGGACTGGCGCTACCTGGTGCCGATCGTCGTGGCCGTCTGTCTGCTCGCCCCCGTGGTGTTCGCTTACGCGAAGCCCCTGCGGATGCTGGAAATGGGCGACGACGTCGCCATCGGCATCGGTGTCGACGTCGACCGGATGCGGCGGCTGCTGTTCGTGCTCGCCGTCGCGTTGGTGGCCGTTGCCGTCGCCACGGCGGGGCCGATCCCGTTCGTCGCGCTCGCGGCCCCGCAGATCGCCAAGCGGCTGACCAGAAGGCCGGGACCGAACCTGCTCGCGGCGGCGTTTCTGGGAGCCGCGCTTGTCGTGGCGTCGGACTACCTCGGTCAGCGACTGCTGGAGTCGTCGCTGTTGCCGGTAGGCGTGGTCACCTCGGCGCTCGGCGGAGCCTATCTGGCGTGGTTCCTGGTCTTAGGTCGCCGAACCAAGCGCCAAACCCTGACCCCGGCCTGACGCTGCCCTGACCCCGCCCGCCGCCGTGCCCGGTGCCGCCGTGCCCGGTGCCGCCGTGCCCGCGAGTCCCCCGCCCAGGTCGCCGAGTTCTGCACTCAGGTCGCCGAGATCCGCGCTGGGGACGGCGAGTTCGGCAGTCAGGTCGCCGAGTTCTGCACTCAGGTTGCCGAGATCGACTCCAGCGGTGGTCGGCAGCGAAGCCGTCGGAAGTGCATGGCCGGTCGCGGGCATCTGCCTGTGGTCAGGACCACTGCCGACCGAGCCCGACCGCAGACGGCGCCGCCCTGGACGCGGATCTCGCCGCCCCCAACGCAGACCTCGCGGCCCCCAGTGCGGATCTCGCCAGCCTGAGTGCGGATCTCGGCGCCCCGTGGCCATGGGCTCACCACAACCATGACCCACGTCGCAACGGGTCCGTAACGTGCTGATGCTGTGCACTCGCCGAAAAGGGTGGCAGGATGCGTGCACTCGACCAGTATGAACTACTAGGAGTGAACGCCGTGGCTCGCCGACCCAGCCTCAGAGCACTCATGCTGCTGCCCGCAATCGCACTCGCCGCCACAGCCGCGAGCTGTGCGGAAGAGGTCAATCCTGGTGGAAACACAGAAGCGGGCGACGAGATCTCGCTGGTCAAAGAGGGCAAGTTGGTGACATGTACCCACCTGCCCTACCCGCCGTTCCAGTTCACCGAAGGCGGTGAGACGGTCGGCTTCGACGTCGAACTCGTCGACCTCGTCGCCGAGGAACTGGGGGTCGAGCAGGAGATCTTCGATACGCCCTTCGAAGGCATCGAGTCGGGCGCGGCATTCGACAACGGGGATTGCGACGTCGCGGCAGCCGCGATGACCATCAACGACAAGCGCAAGCGCGTGATGGACTTCTCCGAGGGCTACTTCGACGCCAATCAGGCGCTGCTGGTCCAGAAGGACAGCGGGATCAAGAGCCTTGAGGATCTCAAGGGCAAGGAACTGGGCGTGCAGTCGGCCACCACCGGCGAGAACTACGCGATGGAGCACGAAGAGGAGTTCGGGTACACGCTGCGCCAGTTCGAGGATCTCGCACTGATGCAGACCGCGGTCAAGACCGGCCAGATCGCGGCGGGCATCAACGACAACACCGTGCTCTACGAGTTCGTGAAGGACAACCCGGACACCGAGGTCACCGAGGAGTTCGAGACGGGCGAGCAGTACGGCATCGGTATGCGCAAGGGCAACGGCGCGCTCAAGGCCAAGGTCGACGAGGTGCTTGCCGCCGCGAAGGAAGACGGCCGTTACGACGCCATCTACAAGAAGTGGTTCCCGCAAGCGCAGACGGGCAACTAGTCGCCACGTAACAAGGAGTTCTTCATGGCGATGTCGCGCCGTCAACGCGCGCGGGCCTTCCGTGGCGTCCAGTACGCCATTCTCGTGATCGCGATCGTGCTCGTGGCGGTGTTGGCCGACTGGGGCACGATCCGGCACGCGTTTTTCAACGGAGATGCCGCGGCGACCCAGTTCCCCGACGTTCTCTCGTCGGCGCTGGTCAACACCGTCATCTACACCGCGCTGGGTTTCGGGCTGGGGCTTGCTCTCGGGCTCGTGCTGGCGCTGATGAAGCTGTCGTCGGTCGGTCCTTACCGTTGGCTCGCAACGATCTACATCGAGTTCTTCCGCGGAATTCCCGCGCTGCTCGTGTTCATCGCGCTCGGCTACGGTGTTCCGCTGGCGTTCGGCCTCAAGTTCGACATTTATTCGACGGCGGCGATCGCGCTGGGTCTCGTCGGCTCGGCCTACATCGCCGAGACGTTGAGGGCGGGTATCCAGGCCGTTCCGCGCGGCCAGGTCGAGGCCGCGCGTTCTCTCGGCATGTCGCAGGCGAGAGCGACGATCACGGTCGTGATCCCGCAGGCGTTCCGGATCATCCTTCCTCCGTTGACCAACGAGTTGATCCTGCTCACCAAGGATTCCTCGCTGATCTACCTGCTCGGTCTCGCCAGGGACGAATACGAGCTGGCGAAGTTCGGCCGCGAGGGGTTGAACCAGACGAACTCGCTGACGCCGATCCTCTTGGCCGGCGTGTGTTATCTGATCATCACGATTCCGCTGGGCTACTTGTCGCGGTACCTGGAGCGGCGGAGCGGTCGCAAGGAAGAGCAAGGGCTGAAGGTGACCGCATGAGTGACGAGATTGTCGCGATTTCCGGGCTGAACAAGGCGTTCGGCAGTCTTGAGGTGCTCAAGGGCATCGACATGACGGTGCGGCGCGGTGAGGTCGTCTGCATCATCGGGCCGTCGGGCTCGGGGAAGTCGACGCTGCTGCGTTGCGTGAATCTGCTTGAGGAACCCAACGCGGGCAAGGTTGTCGTCAACGGGTTCGAGATGACCGACCCGGATGTGGACATCGACAGGGCGCGGCGAACCATCGGCATGGTTTTCCAGAGCTTCAACCTGTTCGGGCACCTGAGCGTTCTCGACAACCTGACGGTCGCGCAGCGCAAGGTGCTCAAGCGGGACAAGGGCGAGGCCGAGTCGATCGCGAGGGAAAACCTGGAGAAGGTCGGTCTCGCCGAGAAAGCCGGCTCGATGCCGGACCAGCTTTCCGGTGGTCAGCAGCAGCGCGTCGCGATCGCGAGAGCATTGTCGATGCAGCCCGCGGTGATGTTGTTCGACGAGCCGACGTCCGCGCTCGACCCGGAACTTGTCGGCGATGTGCTCGCGGTGATGCGAAATCTCGCCGAGGAGGGCATGACGATGCTCGTGGTGACTCACGAGATGCAGTTCGCCCGTGAGGTCGCGGACAAAGTCCTCTTCATGGACGGCGGTGTGGTCGTGGAGGAAGGCCCGCCGTCGCAGGTCATCGGCGACCCCCAGCAGGAGCGCACGCAAACGTTCCTTCGTCGTGTTCTGAATCCGGTGCATGCCGACGAGTGAAGGAACGGCGGCCGGTACGTCCTCGTCTGAATACTCGCAGTACTCCATTGAGCCTATTGCGCTCGACGTGCAAGATCAGCTTCGCTGTGGGCCAAGAGGGTGGATGTGAGTAGAGGGGGCCGAGTGATGCCGGGCTTTCGTCGCAACGGCCCGCGCGAGCCGGGTGAAGGCGAGGAAGGACAGCACGAGTCGAACGAGCAGGAACGTCCTCGACTTGATCCTTTCCAGCCGAATCCCGGCAAGCAGTACGAGGTCAAGGCGGCCGACCTGCTCCGCCCTTTCATCGAGCCGGGCACCGGCACGCTGTGGCGATGGCGCAAGCAGGCGACGAACGCGCCGATCGTGCAGGTCGAAGATGCCTACATCACGGGAAAACTCGACCTGCGCGCCGCGGATCTGCAGTACTTGTTCCGCTTCGAGCGCTGCCGGTTCGAGCAGCCGCCCGACGTCCGTGAGGCGAATCTGCTCGGGCTCGTGTTCCGCAGGTGCTGGTTGCCAGGGCTGAAGGCACGCAACTTCCGCAGTCGCAACGACTTGCGGTTGATCCGCAGTGTCGTCGAGGTGGACGCGGGCAAGCCGGACAGCGAGACGACGGTTCGCAGGGCCGAGGACGCGGAGCGCGGACTTCCCGATGCGGCGGTGAATCTCACCGATGCCGTCATCGAGGGTTCGGTCGTGCTGACGCGAAGCACGTTGCGGCATCCGCGGGGCAAGGCGTTGCTCGCCGACCGGCTCGTGATCACGGGTGCGCTGCTCGCCTACCGGCTTGAGGCCAGCGGTGAGGTCAGGATTCCCGGCCTGCGTACCGGCGGTAACGTCAACTTCTCCGGCGCGACGCTGAAGAACGCGGAAGGGTTCGCGCTCAACGGAAACGGGCTGCAGATCGGCGGCAGCCTACTGTGCGAAGTGGACAATTATGGTCCTCGCGCCGACCGTCGCCGGTTCAGCTCGAACGGCATGTTGTTCATGCCGAGCGCCAAGGTCGCCGGCGACATCGTGTTCAGGGGAGCCAGACTCGCGGTCGACCAGACCGGCGACATCGTCGTCGACGCGTGGAAGACCGGTGACTGGTACGTCGATCCCCGTCCGGCGCTGATCGCCGACCGGCTCCAGGTCGAGGGAAACGTGGAGCTGAGTGACCAGCTTGAGGTCACCGGAACGATCCGCATGGTCAACGCACATCTCGGCGGCTCGTTACGGCTCGCCGCGGCGAGAATCAGGGTGCTCCGCGGTCAGACGGCGCCGTTTCACGACAGAGCCATCCATCTGGACGGCAGCGAGATCAACGGCGACATCGACGGCACGAACATGTGGGCGGAGGGGCAGTTCCGGCTCGCCGATGTCAATGTCCGGGGCAACATGCTCATCTCGGGCGCCACGTTCTTCCATCCTGAGCGCGATGTCCTTTCCGCGCGCCGCAGTACCGTCTCCGGAAACCTGCTCTTCACCGGTTGTGCCGTCGCGGGAACCGTGCGGCTACAGGGAATGACGGTCGGTGGCAGTATCGACATGAGAGGGACCGAGGTCGTTCAGCCTGAGTTGAATGAGCTGAGCAGCTGGTCGGTCGATCTCCGTTCGGTTGTCGTCGCGCGAAACGTACTGCTCATCGCCGACAGGGACAGGGCGTTCAGGGCGACCGGCGGCGTCACGCTTGATGGCGCGAGCGTCAAGCGGCGCATCGATCTCCGTGGCGCGGAACTTCATTCCACGCCACGGCACGGAATTGCGCTCGACTGTGGTGACGCGAACGCCGACGAGTTCGACCTGATGCCGAGCTCGCCGCCTGAGGGCATGGTCGTGTTGCTGCGCTCGACGTGCGGAACCTTGCAGGACAACGACAATCTGTGGGAGGCGACGGGCGGTCTGGAACTGGAGGACTTCCGGTACGACGCGCTGGCCACGCCCATCGCCCTTCGCGACGACGAAGCGGTCTCCGAACGGCTTGAGCGGCTCAGGAAGGCCATGGGCGGATACCGGCCAGGCCCCTACGATCAGCTGGCCGTCATGCTCAGGGCGAGTGGAAACGAGGAGCACGCCGATACGGTGCTGCTCAAGAAGCAGCAGTTCCGCTACGACGCTCTCGCGCACGGCTACCGCTTCTTCGGCGGTGGCGTCAGGTTGTGGAGCTGGTTACAGCGCTCGATGGTCGGTTACGGCTACCGGCCCGTGCGCGCTCTCGGCTGGCTGCTGATGTTGCTCGTCGCCGGAAGTATGTGGTTCGGTCTGCGCGACGACAACTGCGTCAACGACACGACGGACCGGTTCGAGGTGGTCGGCGAACGGTGCGCGGTGAACAGGGACGACAGCGGACTCGAATGGAATCCCGTGCTGTACACCGTCGATCTGCTCGTGCCGATCGTGGATTTCGGAAACAAGGGCCGTTGGTACATGGCTCACGAGGACAAGTGGGTTTCGACAGGTTTCACCGCGATGGGCTGGGTACTCGCGACCACGGTCGCCGCCGGTGTGACGAGAACCCTGCGCCGCAACGGAAGTTAGGATTCGCGGGTATGGCCGACAAACCCAACGCGAGCGGTGAGATCGAGGTCGGCGCCTCGGCGGACACCGTGTACGCGCTGATCAGCGATCCCGGCGTGCTCGCCGACCTCGCCGGGGAGTACACCGGCTACCGGTGGCTCGACGGCGCGAAGGAGGCGCGTGAGGGAGCCCGGTTTCGAGGGCACAACCGCAACGGGTTCCGCAAGTGGAGCACGGTGTCCACGATCACCGACGCGGCCAGGGGTGAGCGGTTTGCCTTCGAGGTCTCGGCAGGTCCGTTCGCCGTCTCCCGCTGGCAGTACGACATCGAGCCGAGAGAAGGCGGCTGCCGCGTCGTCGAGAGCACGTGGGACAAGCGCTCGTCCTGGTTCAGGGTGGTCACGGGTCCGATGATCGGCGTTTTCGACAGGGACGGGCTCAACAGCCGCAACATCGCGAAGACGTTGCGCGGGTTGAAGGAGCGTGCCGAGGCGTAACGGCACGGGCGGGGCGGGCGATGTGCCGTTATCGGTTCTTCAATTCGTTTCTCACCTCGCGGAGTACAGGCATCCGTCATGCGACTCGCCGCTTCGATCGTCGCCACACTCGCCATCGCCGGTCTCGCCGCCGGTTGCACCGAACATCCGCGGCAGCATCACCCCCGCCACGGAGGCCTGTTGCCCGAAAGGGCGCCGACCGTCACCCTCACCGAACCGGCCGGCGGCCCCGTGAAGGACGGCACCTGACCCTCGCCTGCGCATGGTGCGGGTTGGGGCGGGTGTGCTCTGATATCGCCCGCATGGGGTGAATGCACCCCCGAGAGGAAGCGGCGGCCGATCTCTCGCGTTTAGTAGAGGCGTGAGTGATGCGAAACCGCGGGGAAGTGTGCGCGCGCCCGAATTGACCGGAGATGTCTGGCTCAACACGGGTGGCCAGCAGGTCACGCTCGCAGGATTGCGCGGCAAGGTCGTCCTGCTCGACTTCTGGACCTCCGGCTGTATCAACTGCCTTCACGTGCTCGAAGAGTTACGGCCGCTTGAGGAGGAGTTCGCCGACGTGCTGGTCACGATCGGTGTGCACTCGCCGAAGTTCCAGCACGAGGGTGAGGCGGCGGCCATCGAGGCCGCAGTCGAACGGTATGGCGTGCACCACCCCGTTCTCAACGATCCGGCGATGAAGACGTGGGACGCCTACGCGGTGAAGGCGTGGCCGACGCTGGTGGTCATCGACCCCGTCGGCTACGTCGTGCATGTCGCGGCGGGTGAGGGGCATGCCGAGGCGTTGCGCAAGGTCGTCGGCGCCGTCGTCGAGGCACACGAGCGCGCGGGCACGCTGCGCAGGGGAGGAAGCCCTTACGTTCCCGCCGAGGTCGAGGAGACGGAACTCCGCTTCCCTGGCAAGGCGGTCGTGACCTCGGAGGGAAGGGTTCTCGTCGCCGATACCGGCAACCATTCGATCGCCGAGTTCGCTTCGGATGCCGAAACCCTCGTGCGCAGGTTCGGCAGCGGCATCCGTGGCGTCGCGGACGGTGCGTTCGACATGGCGCGCTTCGCCGAACCCGGCGGCCTGGCGTTGCTGCCGGAGCGCGTCGCCGAGAAGGTGGGCTACCACCTCGTCGTCGCCGACACCGCGAACCATCTGCTGCGAGGCATCGATCTCCGCAACGGCGGGGTCACCACCATCGCGGGAACGGGTACGCAGTGGCGCGACGGCGACAGTTCGGGGCCGGCCACCGAGGTCGATCTCACGAGCCCATGGGATGTGCGCTGGTGGGATGCCGCGGGTGGCGTTGTCGTCGCCATGGCGGGCAATCACACGCTCAGCCTCTTCGATCCTGTCGGCGGCACCGTCGAACGGTTCGCGGGCACCACCGTCGAAGGGCTGCGTGACGGCTCGGCCGATGAGGCGTTCCTCGCTCAGCCATCGGGACTCGCCGTCGGGAGGGATCGGTTGTGGTTCGTCGACGCCGAAACGTCCGCGCTGCGGTGGATCGAACCCGTCGGCGATGGCTACACGGTGTATACGGCGGTCGGTACGGACCTGTTCTCCTTCGGGCACAGGGACGGCAAGGCGGCATCCGCGTTGTTGCAGCATCCGCTCGGACTCGCGGTGCTGCCCGACGGCACGATCGCCGTCGCCGACACCTACAACGGCGCGATCCGTCGCTATGACCAGGCGCGCGGTGAATTGTCCACGCTGGCAAGGAATCTCGCCGAGCCGTCAGGGCTCGTCGTGACGGACGGCGGAGTGCTCGTTGTCGAATCGGCCGCACACCGGCTGGTGCCGCTGGCCGCCGCCGAGCACGACCAGGTCGAAGGGGCGCGGCTTGCCGTGCGGCGAAGGCCGACCGTCGTGGCCTCCGGCGAGATCGATTTCTCCGTGCTGTTCGTGCCGCCTCCCGGCGAGAAGTTCGACGATCGCTTCGGGCCTTCCACGCGGCTCGAAGTGACCGCGTCACCGCCGGAACTGCTCGCGGAAGGTGCCGGAGCGGGAACGGATCTGCGGCGCACGCTCACCCTCGCGGAAGGACATTCCGGGGGCGTGCTCCAGGTTGTCGCCCAAGCGGCGAGCTGTGATGTGGAAGGCGAGCACCCGGTATGCAGGGTCACCAGGCAGGACTGGGGGGTTCCGATCAAGCTCGATCCCGAGGGGGAAGCCGAATTGCAACTGGTCATGTCCGGGTCGCCGGACACACGGCGGACGTAGCATTGGCCGCGTGTCAGACCGTTCCAGCGCGTTCGAACAGGGCGCCAAGCTTGAAATCCAGATGCTGCACGACCGGGTCCTCGTCAGGGTCCCTGTCGACGAGGGTGAGCGCCGGAGCAGCAGCGGCATCGTCATCCCCGCTACGGCCCAGGTGGCAAGGCGGCTTTCGTGGGGAGACGTACTCGGTGTGGGCAATAATGTACGGAACGTGAAGGTCGGCGATCGCGTGCTGTTCAACCCCGAGGACCAGTTGGAGGTCGAGATCCAGGGAGACGGCTACCTGGTGATGCGGGAGCGGGACATCCACGCGATGGCCACCGAGCGCACGGAGCACGGCACGGGCCTGTACTTGTAGGGCGGAATTGGTGGAGGGGCCAATTGCGGGAGGAACACGACTGGCCGGATGGGGAGTCCGAGCCGACTGACCACACGTCCTCCCCCACGGCCTTTTCCGCCTATCCACAGCGCTATCCCGCTGACGATCTCGCCGGTGAACTGCTCGAATCCGAGCCGATGCCGGTGCGTTCCGCGACATCACGGCGGTTCCGCAAGGGCATCGGCACGGCGTTTCTGCTCGCGGGTGCCGCGGTCGTGGTCTTCGTCGTGCTCTACGCCGCCGATCTGATGTTCAGCATCGGTGACGTGCCGCGCGGGGTCACCGTGGCCGGGGTCGACGTCGGTGGCATGAGCAGGCTGGCGGCTGAGGCGACCCTCAAGGAGGAGCTGGGTCCCCGGCTTTCCAGGCCCGTTGCCGTCAAGGCGGGCGATGTCACCGCGGAGTTGTCCCCTCGCGAAGCGGGTCTCGGGCTCGATTGGCAGCGCACGGTCGAACAGGCGGGAAGCCAGCCGCTCAACCCGCTGACCCGCATCGCCTCGTTCTTCACGACCCGCGAGGTCGGGGTCGTGAGCACGTCCGACGACCACGCGTTGCGAGCCGAGATCACCAGAATCGCGGGTGAGCGCGTCAACCGCGATGTCGTCGAGGGCGACATCAGGTTCCGCGGGGTTTCCGGTGTTCCCAACGGCGTCGAGCCCTACGCGGTCGAGCCGAGAAGAGGGCAGCGGCTGGTCGACGTCGACGCCGCGATGACGGCGGTGAAGGACGTGTGGCTGGAGAGCAAGTTCGTCGAGTGGACCGTCGACGTGACGCCGCCGAAGGTGAACTCCGGCGAAGTGCACAAGGTCCTCGACAACACCGTGCGGCCGTTGGTTTCGGCGCCGGTGACGGTGCGAGGCGACGGCGGCGACGCGGTGCTCACGCCGCGCACCATCAGCAGGGCACTGCGGTTCGCCCCCGAAGAAGGCAGCCTGCGGATGAGCGTGCAGCGGGACCCGCTGCGCGACGCCGTCCGCCCCGGCCTGGTGGGTACGGAGAAGTCGCCGAAGGACGCGCGCATCGAATTCGCGGGCAGCTCGCCGAACATCGTCCCCTCCGAGGAGGGAAGGAACATTAACTGGGAGCGGACCTTCGCCCCACTGCTCGACGTTGCCACGAAACCGGCTGACCGGGAACTTCCCGTCGCCTACGACGTCGAAAAGCCCGCGTTGAGCACCGATGCCGCGAAGGATCTCGGCATCGACGAGGTCATCGGCGAGTTCAGCACCAGTGGTGTTTCCGGCGACGCGGCGAAGAACGTCGCGGCGATGGCGAGGAGCGTCAACGGCGCGCTGGTGCGGCAGGGTGAGACGTTCAGTCTCGACGCGAGGACGGGTCCGCGTACCGCCTCGCAGGGTTACGTCAGGGCACCCGTCCACGAGGACGGGACGGGGCGCAGGGTGATCGGCGGCGGGGTTTCCCGGTTCACGAGCACGCTCTACAACGCCGCCTATCTGGCGGGGCTCAAGGACGCTGGGCACACCGCTCACCGGCACTACTCGGACCGGTTCCCTCCCGCGCGCGACGCGGTCTCGCTGCGGGACGACGGTTCCGGCGTCGATCTGGCCTTCACCAACGACCTCGCCAAGGGGGTCGCGATTCAGACTCAGGTCAGCGGTTCGACGGTGACTGTGCGGATATGGGGAACCCCGCAGTACCGTGTCGAGAGCGATACGGGGGAACGCACCGATTACCGACCGGCGCCGCTGACGAGGGACGAAGGGCCCAGGTGCAGGCCCTCGGCGGGCTCGCCGGGATTCACCGTTTCCGACACGAGAACTCTCTACGACCGGTCCGGCCGCGAGGTGCGGTCGGAAACCAGCACGGTCACCTACGAGCCCCGGCCCGCCGTGCTGTGCGTACCGGGACGCCCCGGGGACCTCAGGTAGTTCTGCGCAGGATCACCGCAGAATCACGCAGCCGCGGGCGGTGAGGTCGTCGAACCACGCGGGGATGCGGAGATCCCTGTTCCAGCGCAGGTCGAGCTTGTCCAGCCTGGGCAGGTGCGCGAGCGAGGCGGGTAGTTCGCGGAGTCCGTTGTCGCGCAGGTCCAGCATGCGCAGGTCGGTCAGTCGGCCGACCGAATCCGGCAGGGTACTCAGCTTGTTGCCCCTGAGGTGTAGTTCGCGCAGTGCCGCCAGCTCACCGATCTGTTCCGGCAGCGCGGTCAGTTCGTTGTGGTAGAGCCGCAGTTCGCGCAGGGCGCCGAGGTTGCCGATCGTGGCGGGCAGCTCGGTGAGGTTGTTGTCGGTGGCGCCGAGGTAGCGCAGGCGATCGAGCCTGCCGATGGTGTCCGGAAGTGCCGAGAGCCTGTTGTCGCTGAGGTACAGGTACTCGGTGAGGTTCGGCAGCTCGCCGATTTCGTCGGGAAGGCGGGCGATGGCGTTGTGACCGAGGTCGAGCGTGTGCACGTTGCTCAGCTCGCTGATCCGAGGCGAGATCTCGGTGAGCCGGTTGTCGGCGAGATTCAGCACCCGCAGACCGGTGAGATTCCAGAGCCAATCCGGGAGCACCTCGATGCGGTTGCGGTAGGCATCGAGTTCGTACAGTTCGGTGCTGTCCCGGACGGACTCCGGAATCTCAGTGAGGTTCTGCCCGCTGAGCTGCCCTTCGGCCACCTGCCGTTTCATGGGCAGTGAAGCTAGCTCACTTCTTCAGCTGGCTCCGGTTGCGGGGGTGCAGGCTCGCGGCGATCGACACACCGATGGCGGCGACGACGAGCTGCGTGAAGAACTCCAGCCAGTCCCAGCCGGACGTGTCGGCATAGCCGAGTCCCCTGGCGATGGCGGTGCCGATGAAGGCGGCCACGATGCCGACCAGGATGGTCAGCCACACCGGGATGTTCTGCTTACCAGGCGCGATAAGCCTGGCAAGTACGCCGAGCACCAGTCCTACGAGTATCGCGGAAATGATTCCCGAGACAGCCATGGTCGCTCCTGTCGTCAAGTCAGCACATGACTCGACGGGGTTACCCCGCATACGCGACGGCAACCATGCACAGGACCGCCCCTCCTCCTCGAAAGGGGAAGGGCGGCCCTGGTGTGCTTACGTGCCGTGAGTGTCAGAACGCCGCTTCGTCGACATCCATGAGGTCGTTGTCGGCCGCCTCGACGATCGCGCGGCGCGCGGTCAGTTCCGGCAGCACGTTCTTGGCGAAGAACGACGCGACGGCGACCTTGCCGTTGTAGAAGGCGACGTCCTTCGCCGAAGGCGTGCCGTCGAGCTTGCCGAGTGCGATCTCGGCCTGCTTGAGCAACTGCCAGCCGACGAGCAGGTCACCGGCCGACAGCAGCAGCCTGACGGTCTGCTGGCCGATCTTGTAGGTGTTGCGCACGTCCTCCTGCGAGGCGGTCAGGTAGCCGATAAGCGCGCCGAGCATGCCCTGCACGTCGTCGAGTGCCTGCTTGAGCAGCGCTCGCTCGTTCTTGAGCCGCCCGTTGCCTGCCTCGGACTGGACGAAGGCGGTGATCTCGCCCGCGACGTGCGTGAGCGCCTTGCCCTTGTCGCGGACGATCTTGCGGAAGAAGAAGTCCATCGACTGGATGGCGGTGGTGCCCTCGTACAGCGAGTCGATCTTCGAATCGCGGATGTACTGCTCGATGGGGTAGTCCTGGAGGAACCCGGATCCGCCGAGAGTCTGCAACGACTGCACGAGCTGCTCGGTGGCCCGCTCGGAGCCAACGCCCTTGACGATGGGCAGCAGCAGGTCGTTGACCCGTTCGGCGAGGTTCCGCGACTCGTCGTCGCCTTCGCCGGTCCAGATCTGGTCCTGGAACGAGGCCGTGTACAGGTACACCGCCCTGAGTCCCTCCGCGTATGCCTTCTGCAGCATCAGCGACCTGCGGACGTCGGGGTGGTGCGTGATGGTGACCCTCGGAGCGGCCTTGTCCAGCATCTGGGTCAGGTCGGCGCCCTGCACGCGCTCCTTGGCGTACTCCAGTGCGTTGAGGTAGCCGGTCGACAACGTCGCGATGGCCTTGGTGCCCACCATCATGCGGGCGTACTCGATGACCTGGAACATCTGCGCGATGCCGTCGTGCACCTCACCGAGGAGCCAGCCCTTCGCGGGCGTTCCGTGCTGGCCGAAGGTCAGCTCGCAGGTGGTCGAGACCTTGATGCCCATCTTGTGCTCGACGTTGGTGACGAAGGCACCGTTGCGCTCACCAGGCGCGCCGGTCTCGGGATCGAAGTGGAACTTGGGCACGAGGAAGAGCGAGAGCCCCTTCGTTCCCGGCCTGGTCTCGATTCCCGGTCCCTCGGGGCGGGCGAGCACCAGGTGCATGATGTTTTCGGTCATGTCCTGGTCGCCGGAGGTGATGAAGCGCTTGACACCGTCGAGGTGCCAGCTGCCGTCCTCCTGGCGCACCGCCTTCGTGCGGCCGGCGCCGACATCGGAACCGGCGTCGGGCTCGGTGAGCACCATCGTCGCGCCCCACGCCCTGTCGATCATGAACTGGGCCCAGCGCTTCTGTTCGTCGGTGCCGTTGCGGTCGACGATCATCGCGAAGTTGGGGCCCGCCATGTACATGAACAGCGCGGGGTTGGCGCCGAGGATCAGCTCGGAAGCGGCCCACTGAACGGTGGGCGGAAGGCCGAAGCCGCCGAGGTGGTTGGGCAGGCCGAGCCGCCACCACTCTCCGTCCCACAGCTGCTGGTAGCTCTTCTTGAACGACTCGGGCAGCGTGGCCGAGAACGTCTTGGGGTCGTAGACCGGCGGGTTGCGGTCGGCGTCGGCGAAGGACTCGGCCAGTGGGCCGACGGCAAGGTTGTTGAGTTCGGAAAGGACACCGCGGGCGGTCTCCTCGTCGGAGTCCGCGAGTACGCCCTTGCCGAGACGGTCCTGCACGCCGAGGACCTCGAACAGGTTGAACTCAAGGTCTCGGACATTGCTCTTGTAGTGGCCCATGTCGTCGCTCCGTACGGGTAGTTCGGGATTCCGGCTGGGCACTCCGTGCGGGACATCGCTGCCCTACTGGCCGGTAACATCCAGAATATTACCTGTGGGTAACTGACGGCAAGGCAGACACTCCGTTTGTGACGAACGGATCCACCGGTGTCGTGGTTCAGGCCGGAGCGTTCGGGCTCGTCGACGGCGGCGTCTGCGGATTTCTCGGCGCGCTCGCGGAGTCGTCGGGCCTCGCGATCAGGATGCCCGAGCGGAACGCGGTGGTCACCGCGTGTGTGCGGTCTTTCGCGGAGAGCTTGCGGAGGATGCTCTTGACGTGCGTACGTACGGTCTCGACGGAGAGGAACAGGATTTTCGCGATGGCGGAGTTCTCCAGGCCCTCTGCCACGAGTTGCAGCACCTGGTATTCGCGGCGGGACAAGGGCATCTGGGGCCGGTAGGGCGAGTTCATGACCTGCCCGTTCATCGTCGTCTGCCGTTTCGGCCTCGCGGTGAGCGGCGTGAGCGACGGGTCGGTGTAGCGCCGGTCGACGTGGGCCCTGCGGATGGCTTCCGCGAGCCTGCGCGGCTCGGCCGACCTCGGCACCATGCCATGGGCGCCCGCCGCGACCGCGGTCGCGAGAAACTGGGGTGTCCGCTGCGCCTCCCTGACCATCACCACGATGACGAGCGTCGGGTCGCCGTCGCTGAGCAGTCTCACGAGGTGGCAGTGCGGATCGAAGCCGGAGTCGACGATGACGATGTTCGGGCGGAGTTGCTCGCAGAGTTGCAGCGAACCGTGGTGGTTCGCCGCGTAGCCGACCCATCGCAACCCGGGAGTACGGTTGACCAGCGCGTTCAGTCCTTCTCGGAAGATCGGTACTGGATCAAGTGCCGCGACGGTCAGCGCGCGAGTCCCCGCTGCGCCGAGGCCGAGCGATGTCCGGCCCTTGTCCATGCTGTGCGTCATTCGTTCTCCGTCTCCCCACACATCCTGGTTGAGGATGCGTTCGCTTGCCGTTTCGCACGGCCCCCGCGAGGCCCCTTTCGGTACCTCCCCTGCTGGGACTCGGGTAGCTCCGCCTCGTGACGCTTTGGACGACCATTCATTTAATCTATGACGGAGTCTCCCCCGCGTGGGGGGTCGAGGCATAGCTGAGCTGCTGCGATGCGAAACGCGTGGTGCGTTATCGGGAGGCGGCCTTTAGCCTGTCGAACTCTTCGGCGAGCGCGGCGGGTGTCCAGTGGGCGTTGAGCCCGCTCGGGTTGGGCAACAACCACACCTTCGTGCCGCTTGTGCTGCTGAACTGGGGCTTCTGCTCGCCGACCTTGGCGTCTTTCGGGCCGAGCGCGGTGCGGTACGCGGTGACCCCGAGTACCGCGAGCCACCTCGGCCGGTAGCGCTCGACCGTGTGAATGAGATTCCGCCCACCCGCGTGTAGTTCATCGGACGTCAGCTCGCTCGCCTTGGCCGTCGCTCTCGCGACGAAGTTCGTGATGCCGATTCCGAGGCTGAGCAGTTCGTCCTGTTCGTCCGGCCGGAACTGTCGCGGGGTGAAGCCGCCGCGGTGGAGGGTCGGCCAGAACCGGTTGCCGGGCCTGGCGAAGTGATAGCCCGTCGCCGCGGAGTAGAGGCCGGGGTTGATCCCGACGAACAACACCGTCAGACCGGGGCCGATGACGTCGGGAATCGTGGCGCCGTGTGCTGCCGCGAGCTGTTCAGGGCTGGGTCGGCTTGGCCGTTCGAGCATGAACAGCAGTGTGCGTGGTGGCGGGGGGGTGGCCAAGTCGTGCCGAATTGCGTACGCTGTGTGATCTGCCACACACGAACGCATCAAGGGGGATGGCGTGCAACTGGCTTGGGTCATCGGCCTCGCGGTGCTGATACTCATGGCCGCCGCGGCAACGGTTGTGTACGAAGACCGGCGAGCCGAGCGGCGTCATGCCCTGCGCCGAAGGGCGCGGCTTGCGGAACTCGGTGAGGCCGACCCACTGGCACCGGCACGGTTACGGACGCCGATGGAGCAACGTTCCCCGCATTGACGGTGCGCGGTGCTTCGGTCTTCGCCGTGGCGCGCAGCGTCGAGGCCAAAGCCGCGACGATCCAGCCGAGCAGGGCTCCCGCCGTGTTGTTCAGCAGATCGTCGACGTCGAAGATCCGGTAGACAAACGGCGCGGTGCCGAAGTTCGCGGTGACCTGGGTGACCTCGACGGCGAACGACACCGCGAACCCGATCAGCACGGTCTTGGCGGGTCCCCTTTGCCACAACAGCTTCGCGAAAATGCCGAGCGGGACGAACAACAGCACGTTCATCGCCATCTGCTGGAAGGCCAGTGTGGAGAGCCCGCCCGCTATCCCCGAGGTCGCCGCTTCCCTTTCTACATCGGAGACCCACTGGAACGGCACGAGCTGCATGGTCTGGGAGAGCCCGGAACTGTCGCCGGTCGGCAGCGGGAGGAAGACCACGGCGAGGCCGAGGCACGCGTAGAGGATCACCCCCGCGGTGACCACAAGCTTTCTCGGCTCGATCCTGCCGTACTTGGCGAGGTGCGTGATCACCTGCGGGACGAGCACGATCCCCCACACGACGATGAAACCGAGGAGTCCGTACTTCAGCGCCGTTTCCTGTGCTGTGGTCATGAAAGTGACGTTATGGCGCCGGGCGCGCACTCCTCTTCGACCGATGAGCCGGTAAAGGATCATGTATCGGCCGAATGGCCGATGGCCGGACGGCTCCTGTTTCACCAAGACAGCAGGGGGCCGACCGGTGAGGATGGCCGGTATGCCAACGTGGGACGACGTAGTACGCATCGGCTCGGCGCTGCCGGAGACCGAGGAATCGACCTGGTACCGCACGCCCGCACTCAAGGTCGCCGGCAAGGGCTTCGCCAGGCTCAGAAGCGAATCCGACGGCGGGGTCGTGTTGATGTGCGGGCTCGACGAGAAGCAGGCGCTGCTCGCTTCCGGTGACCCCGCGTATTACACGACGCCGCACTACGACGGGTACGGCGCCATCCTCGTCAACCTGGAACACGTTGACGCAGCGGAACTTGCCGAACTCGTCGAGGAAGCCTGGCTGCTCAAGGCGCCGCCGAGGCTCAAGAAGAACCCTTGAAGGTGCGGTTGGCGGCGAACCAGCCGATCCACTTTCGCTGCCATGGCGTCTCGACGGCGCGTCGCTGATAGTGCTGCCGGGTCCAGGTGAAGGCCTCTTCGGCGCTGAGCCCTGTCAGCGTCACGAGGCAGGCCATCGTGGTGCCCGTCCTGCCGATGCCGCCGTGACAGGCGATCTCGACGTCCTGGCCCGCCCTGGCGCGCTCGAACAAGGCGACGATGCGGTCGGCGGCCGACTGCCGGTTGGTCGGCAGCAGCCCGTCGGGCCAGTTGATCCACTCGTGTTCCCAGCCGAGCGAGGCGTCGTGCCTGCGCCTCAGTACCGGCCCGCCGAGGTAGAGGCCGAAATCGGGGTCAGGCCCCTCGGGTTTCGGCCGACCGAGTCCTCTCCCCCTGATGAGGGTGCCGTCAGGAAGCTCGGTCGCGCCGGTGAATCCATCCTTGCCCATGAGAGCAGTATCCGCCTTATTCGATTGCGAAGCCGGCCCCGGCAACGTTTCATGGCGATCGAACTCGTTGTCGATCAGAAGGCTTGCCCGTGCCGAATGCCGTTCGTCTTGTCCGCAGCACAGTCCTTTCCGATGTCGCCGAGTACGCCTACGCCGCGAAGGTCGGCGTCTCCGAGCGCACCCTGATCTACACGGCGGGCGCGTGCCCGCTCGACGAGCAGGGCAATACCGTCGCGGTCGGTGACTACGCGGGCCAGGCGCGGCAGGTGATGCGCAATCTGGAAACCGCGCTCGGCGAAGCGGGAGCGACGTTGAGCGATGTCGTCAAGTCGACCGTCTACGTCGCCTCGGGAGACCAGGCGGATCTCGTCGCGGCGTGGGAGGTCGTGAGGGAGTCCTTCGGTGACCACGATGCGCCGAGCACCCTGCTCGGAGTGGCGGTGCTCGGCTACGACGATCAACTCGTCGAGGTCGAAGCCGTAGCCTGCGTGACGGAGCCGCCTGCCCAGCCCTGACACGCGAGTTCTGCGTTCAGGACGGCGAGTTCGGCACTCGTGCACGCGAGATCCGCGCTCAGGACGCCGACATCCGCACTCAGGACCGCGAGTTCTGCGTTCGTGTCGCCCGCCGGGAAATCCGCTGGCTGATGCCGGTTACCCCGAATACGATGGCTGCCCGCTTCACGGGAAGGCTGCCGACAAATGCCCGAGTCGCTGAGCGATGATGCCCTCAACGCGAAACTGGTGCATGGGGTTCGCCCCGCGAAGGTGGCGATCGTCGCATACGACCCGGCGTGGCCGGCCCGATATGAGCGCCGGGCTACCGAGTTGCGGTCGATCCTCGGTGAAAGGGCCCGTCGGATCGAGCACATCGGCTCGACATCGGTGCCTGGGCTCGCGGCGAAGCCGATCATCGACATCGTGGTCGGAATCGACGATCCTGACGACGAATCGGCGTACTTGCCCGACCTCGAAGCCGCTGGTTACGAGGTGCGCGTGCGGGAGCCGGAACACCGTTGCCTGCGTATCGGCGAGCCCGATGAACCGGTCAACCTGCACTGTTACCCGCCGGAGCATGTGGAGTTTCGCCGCTACCTCGCCTTTCGCGACCAACTCAGGGCGAGTGACGCCGACCGGGACCGCTACGCCGAGGTCAAGCGGGAGCTGTCGAAGCGGGAGTGGCGTGACGTCAACTATTACGCCGAAGCCAAGTGGCCGGTGATCGCCGAAATCCTCGATCGCGCGGGGTGGCGGGAGGAATAACAGCGAACGTCCACAGTGGACAAACATGTCGCCGTGGCGCGACCGATGTTGCCGACGGTGATCAACACAAGCGGAAGGCCCGCTTCCCGAGATTGGGAGGCGGGCCTTCTGAGCTGCGGAAACTTCATGAGAGCGGATGACGGGAATCGAACCCGCGTTCTCAGCTTGGGAAGCTGATGTTCTACCATTGAACTACATCCGCAAGGCATCGAAAGCATACACGGTGCCGCTTTTCTCTCGCGGGTGGGCTTCCGATCGACACTCCGTCCTTGACGTCCGCGCCCATAAGTGACAACACTTGTTGTCGACGTCGTGCGGGGCAGGTGAAGCGATGAAGAACGTCTCAGACGTGCAAGAGGAAGCGCTGCTCGCGGATCCGGAGTTGCTGCGACAAGGCGGCTTCCGGCTCGCGGTCCGGCTCTTCGCTCCCGGTGATCTTCGCGCGACGGAAGGGCAGGTCCTCGCGTTGCGGCGGTATGCGCAGACCGCCGACCCGCTCGCCGACGACGTGGTCGCCATGATCGAAGCCGCGCCGCGCGGCGAGGGGCGCGCGCTCTTCGAACGGGCACTCACGGAGGGCATCGACGCACTGCCCGATGCCCCGCCGCAGCTCGTCGAGTTCTTCCGCTCCGTCGAGGCGACGCCGTACTGGGTCGACCAACGCAGGCTGGAGCGCGGCGCGAAAGCGATCATCCGCACCGGACTGCTCGGCCTGTTTCCCCTCGGTGACATGTCGCTGATGGGCGGCTACCTCGCGTCGCGGGCGACGAAATCGCTCGTCGGAACGGGAGCCATCGAGCGAACGGCCTCCCGGCGCCTCGTCGAGACCGCCATGTGGTGGATCGACGTCACGACGCCTGGCGCGCTGCGGCAACGCGAACACGGCTACGCCTCCGCACTGCGGGTCCGGCTCGTGCACGCGCACGTCAGGGCCGCCATGAACCGCAGGGCCGACTGGGACTACGAAGCATGGGACCGGCCGGTCAACCAGGTGCAAACCGTCGGCACCCTGCTGCTGTTCTCGCAGGTCTACGTGCTGGGGATGCGGCTGCTCGGCGTCAGGTTCCACGAGCGGGAGCGCGCCGACATCCTGCATCTGTGGCGATACGTGGGCTGGCTGATGGGCATCCCCGAGGAAATCCTGCCCGTGACGGAGGAGGACTCGTGGCGGCTGCTGTGGCTGTTGGCGACCACCGAGTTCATCCCCGACGAGGACTCGAAGCGGCTCGCGGCGGCTCTCGTCGCCTCCCACGCCGAGGTCGGCAAGGGCCGAGGGGCGGCGGGGAAAGTGCTCTCCCACGTGTCGGTCCGCCTGCACTCCTCGATCAGCAGGCTGGTGCTCGGCAAGACCAACGCCGACTTTCTCCGGCTGCCGAACGATCCGGTGGCGAAGGGGGTCGTCGTCGCGGCGGCCGCCGCGAACTTCGCGACGGAGACGGTTCTGCGCAGGGTTCCCGGCGCCGCCGCCGTGCAGGAGCGGCTCGGCGAGGCGGGGAGGAGGCAGTACGCGTCGCGGCTCGGCAAGCTGTTCAGGGTCGATCCGAGCTACGCGAGGCATATGCGCACCGAAACCCAGCCCGCCGCGTGAGCCCAGCTAGGGTGTTCGAGTGCTATTGAGTGACCGTGACCTCCGCAAAGAGCTCGATGCCCAGCGGCTCCGGGTTGACCCGTTCGCCCCGAAGATGCTGCAGCCTTCGAGCATCGACGTGCGTCTCGATCGCTTCTTCCGCGTGTTCGACAACACCAAGTACACGCACATCGATCCGCAGCTGCAGCAGGACGAGCTGACGTCGCTGGTGGAGAAGGAAGGCGAAGACCCCTTCGTGCTGCACCCCGGCGAGTTCGTGCTCGGGTCGACGTACGAGATCTTCACGCTGCCCGACGACTTGGCCGGCAGGCTTGAGGGCAAGTCGTCGCTCGGCCGGCTCGGCTTGCTGACGCACTCGACGGCCGGATTCATCGACCCCGGCTTCACCGGTCACATCACGCTTGAACTGTCGAACGTCGCCAACCTGCCGATCACGTTGTGGCCCGGCATGAAGATCGGGCAGCTCTGCCTCTTCCGGCTCACGAGTCCCGCCGAGTTCCCCTACGGTTCCAGTGAGGCCGGGTCTCGCTACCAGGGGCAACGTGGTCCGACACCCAGTAAGGCCTACAAGAATTTCGACCGGATCGACACTCGCCGGTGACCTTGGCGCGACCTGTGAGCGCAAAGTAACAGTTCAATAACTCACGCTTTGGTGGTAGCTTCCGCCATTGTGTCTACCCCGAGCTCTCGACTTCGGTCACGTTTAGTGATGCTGAGCGTGCTTGTGGGTGTCGCAGTGGCCGTCGGGGGTCACCTGCTGTGGCTCCAAGCACCGCGCAACGCACCGGCTACCGCGATGCCGGGCCCTGACAGTCAGTACAACAGTTCGATCCAGCGAGCCGAGCCCGGCTCGGCCACGCCGTCGACCGGTACCACCGAGTCCTCCACCACGACGGAGGAACCACCGCCGACGACCGAGACGAAGCCTCCCGAAACCTCGGAAAGCGAGACGACCTCGGCGGCCGAGGAGCGGCCCTCCACATCCAGTTCGCCGGACAAACCGGACACCAGCAGCACGACGCCGAGCGAGTCGACCTCGCCACCGAAGTCGTCCAGCGGCGATGGCTCGATGACGACGCGGGTGGTGAACCTGGTGAACGACGAGAGGGCCACCGCGGGATGCGGCGCGGTGACCGTCGACTCCAGGTTGACCGGCGCGGCACAGAAGCACAGCGACGACATGGCGCGGCGCGGCTACCTCGATCACACGACGCCCGAGGGGGTCAGCTTCGATCAGCGCATCGAGCAGGCCGGATACCCGAGGCCCGCCGCTGAGAACATCGCCATGGGACTCTCCAGCGCCGACGCGGTCATGGACGCGTGGATGTCCTCCGACGGGCACCGGCAGAACATCCTGAACTGCGACATCAAGACGATCGGGGTCGGGGTGAACTCGCGGGGTTGGTACTGGACGCAGAACTTCGGCTACTGATCGAAGGTCCCGTGCCGTCCCGCTCCCTGCTGGAACCGCCGCACACCGTCGGCTGCCTCGGCGAGTGACACCATCCCGTGCCGGTGCTCGACCGCCATGGCGTCCTCCTCCGCGAGCCCTTCCTGTTCCAGCAGCGACAGCCGGTCCTCGCGGAGGCAGGTCTGCGGGAACGCGGCGATGTCGCGGGCGAGTTCTTCGGCGGCCTCTCTTCCCGTTCCGGTGGGCACGAGCCGGTTGGCGAGGCCGATGTCCAGTGCTTCACGAGCGGAGACCGCTCTCCCGGTGAGCACGAGGTCCATCGCCCTGCTCGTGCCGATCAGCCTCGGCAACCGGAACGTCCCTCCGTCGATGAGCGGAACTCCCCACCTGCGGCAGAACACGCCGAGAACGGCGTCCTCCTCGACGATGCGAAGGTCGCACCACAGTGCGAGTTCGAGCCCTCCGGCAACCGCGTGACCGGAGATCGCCGCGATCACCGGTTTGCGCAGCCTCAGCCGGGTGGGCCCCATCGGGCCGTCGCCTTCCGGGCTGACGGTGTTGCCGTCCTCGGTGCCGATGGCGCCCAGGTCGGCGCCCGCGCAGAAGGTGCCTCCTTCGCCGAACAGCACGGCGACGCTCGCCGTCTCGTCCTCGTCGAACTCGCGGAAGGCCGACGTGAGCGCCTTGGCAGTCGGCCCGTCGACGGCATTGCGTTTGGCGGGGCGGGCGAGCACGACGGTGATGACCTCGCCGGAACGCTCGACCCTGACGGTCATGGTGCGACCCTGCCGATGATCGCCCTCGTGTCGACGCCGGGCGGCAGGGTTCCGAAGGCGACACCCCAGTCGCCGCCGAGGCGGGAGGCGCAGAAGGCGTCGGCGACGGCGGGGTCGCCGTGCCGCACGAGCAGCGAGCCCTGGAGGGTGAGCGCGAGGGTTTCCACGACCTTGCGGGCGCGGAATTCGATGTCGGAGAGGTCGGCGAGTTCCTTGTGCACGCGGGCGATGGCGTCGTCGAGGCGGGGGTCGGCGCCGGAGGCCCGCTCCAGTTCGGCGTTGAACGCCTCGATGGAGTCCGGCTGCTTGGCCATGGCCCGCAACGTGTCGAGCGCGGCGACGTTGCCCGAGCCTTCCCAGATGGAGGAAAGCGGGGACTCGCGGAACAGCCGGGGCATCCCGGATTCCTCGACGTAGCCGTTGCCACCGAGGCATTCGAGTGCTTCGGCGGCATGCGAAGGCGCCCGTTTGCAGACCCAGTACTTGGTGGCGGCGAGGCCGAGTCGCCGGAAGGCCTCCTCGTGGGCGTCGCCCGCGTTGGCGCGGTCACTCGCTCCCGCGAGTCGCAGCGCGACCACCGTCGCGGCTTCCGACTCGACAACGAGGTCGGCCAGAACGTTGCGCATCAACGGCTGGTCGACGAGGTGCGCGCCGAAGGCGCTGCGGTGCGTGGCATGGTGCAGCGCCCGTACGACGCCGTAGCGCATGCCCGCCGCACTGCCCGTGACGCAGTCGAGGCGGGTGTTGTTGACCATTTCGATGATCGTGCGGACGCCTCTGCCTTCCTCACCGACAAGCCAGCCGACCGCGTCGTCGTACTCGATCTCGGCCGAGGCGTTGGACCGGTTGCCTAGCTTGTCCTTGAGGCGCTGCAACAGGATCCGGTTGCGGCTGCCGTCGGGAAGCACCCTCGGAAGCAGGAAGCAGGACAGTCCTCCCGGCGCGTTTGCCAGTGTCAGGAAGACGTCCGACATCGGCGCCGAGGTGAACCACTTGTGCCCGACGATCCGGTACGAGCCGTCCTGAGCCGGGCTCGCATGAGTCGTGTTGGCCCTGACGTCGGAGCCGCCCTGTTTCTCGGTCATGGACATGCCCGCGATGAGCCCGCGTTTGGTGCCGGGTTCGCGGAGGCCGTAGTCGTATTCGCTCGCGGCGAGCAGCGGTTCGTAGAACTCGGCGAGAGCGGGGGCGTGTCTGAGGGCGGGCACCGCGGAGTATGTCATGGAGATGGGACAGGTGTGGCCTGCCTCGATCTGGCTCCAGGCGTAGAACTTGGCCGCTCTGGCGACGTGTGTGCCCTGCCGGTCGTCGCGCCACGGCGCGGCGTGCAGCCCGTTGGTGACGGCGACGTTCATGAGGTCGTGCCAGTGCGGGTGGAACTCGACCTCGTCGATGCGGTTGCCGACGCGGTCGTGTGTGCGCAGTTTCGGTGGGTTCTCGTTGACGAGCCTCCCCCATTCCTGCACCTGTTCCGTGCCCGCGAGCGCGCCGAGCCGCAGCAGGTCGTCCTCGGCCCACGCCGCGCCTTCCCTGCGAAGACCTTCGAGGAGGCTCTTGTCGTCGGCGAGATTGTTGCCGTAGAGCGGAGGTACCTGGTTCGTCACCTCATGGGTCGGTGGCATGTGCTGCTCCTAGCGCGCGAAGGGTGAAGGTCCTGAGTTCGTCGATGGCGGCGGGATCTCCCGAGGTGAGCGGGCCGATCATGACCTCGGCGACGGCTCCGACGATGGCGGCGGCCGTGATGTGTGGATCCTGGGGCGGGATCGTGCCTTCCGCGACGCCTTCGGCCACGTGCGCCGCGAGGACGTCGCGAAACGCCTTTCTGAACACGAGCCGTTGCTCTTCGACGGGTGCGTCGACGGGCTCGGCGAGCAGTGCGTAGGCCAGCCGGGGTGCTTTGAGTGCCCTGTTCGCGAACGTGTCGGTGACCTCGACGACGCGTTCGGCGACCGAGCCACGGGCCTGCGCCGCTCGCTCGACCGCGCCGACCTCGCGAGTGACGAGGAGGGTGAACAGTTCGGCCACCAGTTCGGCTTTCCCCGGAAAGTGCCGGTAGACGCTGCCGGTCGCCATTCCCGCCCTCGCCGCGACGGCGGCCATCGAGCAACCGGCGTAGCCGTGCTCGGCCAATTGCTCGACGGCGGCATCGAGGATCGAGGCCCGCTGACTGTCCATCCGAGCCTGGATCGCGGGGGTGCGCCGGTACACCATGCAAGAAGTGAACCACCGATTCAGTTCTTGCGGCAAGGGTCAGAGCTGATAGAGCCCCGCGAGCACGCGTTGCAGCAACACCGGGTCAGGGCGTCCGCTCTCGGTCATCGAGCTGCGATGGACCTGGACGAACCCGCCTTCGGCGAGGTCGGAGATCAGCACTCTTGCCACGCCCAGCGGTACCGAGAGCAGCGCGGCCACCTCGGCGACCGACCTCGGCTGCATGCACAGCCTGCGCACGGCCTGGTATTCACCGCCGAACCTTTCGTTGGTCCACGGCGCATGCGGATCGGTGGAGATCAGGGTCTCGATGGCGAGATGGTGGCTGCCCTGGGTGCGGCCGCGGGTCAGCACATAGGGCCGTACCCGCAGTCTGTGCTGCTCGTGCGGTTCTTCGCTGTCGTCGTCAGTGCTGCTCTCGGAGGTCGCGAACACGCGTTCGCTGCGCCGGACGGGAGGCTGGTGATCGCGATGCCTTGGCGAGGGAAAGCGCGCGCCGGTGCGGCCGGCGGTCTCGTCGCCGGCAGTGCTGGATTCGTCGTCGGGGGTGCCCACGCGTGTCCGCCTCGCATACCGCTGCCATGGCCTCGCTGACGACGTTGACCGCGAGGGTTGCCCATGTTACTAGTGATGTCCACCCGCCGGATATGTCTATTGTGGACTTATTTTTCAACGGGACATGACAAAACGACGACGGCCGTGGGAGTGACGCTCGGTCTCCCCACGGCCGCCGCCAGTTCACAGGCGGTCGCTACTCCTCCGTCGCCGATCCCGACGGCACGGGCGCCTTGGCCTCGCCGCGCTTGACCGCGGTGAGCAGCAGTTGTGCCACGTCGACGACCTCCACCTGCTCGCTCGCCTTGCCGTCGTTCTGCCTCGCCGTGACCCCGTCGGTGAGCATCACCCTGCAGAACGGGCAACCCGTCGCGATCTTCGACGGCGCGGTGCCAAGTGCCTCGTCGACGCGCTCGACGTTGATGCGCTTGCCGATGCGCTCTTCCATCCACATCCGCGCACCACCGGCGCCGCAGCACATGGAGCGGTCGCCGTGCCTCGGCATTTCGCGCAGTGCGGCGCCGGAAGCTCCGACCAGTTCGCGCGGCGCCTCGTACACCTTGTTGTGCCTGCCCAGATAGCACGGGTCGTGATAGGTGACGTCCTCGGCGATCGGGGCGACGGGTGTGAGCCGCTTTTCCCTGACCAGCCTGTTGAGCAGCTGGGTGTGGTGCACGACCTCGTAGTCGCCGCCGAGATCGGGGTACTCGTTGGCGAGCGTGTTGAAGCAGTGTGCGCAGGTGACCACGATCTTGCGCTTCTGCCGCTCGACGTCCTCGAACACCGAGTTCAGTACCTCGACGTTCTGCTGGGCGAGCATCTGGAAGACGAACTCGTTGCCGGCCCTGCGCGCGGGGTCCCCCGTGCAGGTTTCCTCGGGGCCGAGCACCGAGTACTTGACGCCCGCGATGTGCAGCAGTTCGGCGACAGCCCTCGTGGTCTTCTTCGCCCTGTCCTCGAAAGCGCCCGCACAACCGACCCAGAACAGGTACTCGGTGTCGCCGAACTCGCCGTCGAAAACGGGCACCTCGAAGTCGAGGTCGTCAGCCCAGGCGAGCCGGTCCTTGGCGTTCTGGCCCCACGGATTGCCCTTGTTCTCCAGGTTCTTGAACATCGTGTTCAGCTCGGTCGGGAAGTTCGACTCGATCATCACCTGGTATCGGCGCATGTCGACGATGTGGTCGACGTGCTCGATGTCGACGGGGCACTGCTCGACACAGGCGCCGCACGTGGTGCACGACCACAGCACCTCGGGGTCGATGACGCCGCCGTCGTCACCGACGAGCGCCCTTTCGGCTTCCGCGATGGCCAGCACGTCGATGCCCGCGTAGGGGTTGTCGCCGGTGAGCCCGACCTCGTCGCCCGTCATGTCCTTCTTGCCACCGGCGAGCAGGTAGGGAGCCTTGGCGTAGGCGTGGTCGCGAAGCTGGGTGATCACGAGCTTCGGCGAGAGCGGCTTACCGGTGTTCCACGCGGGGCACTGCGACTGGCAACGCCCGCATTCGGTGCAGGTGGAGAAGTCGAGCCAGCCCTTCCACGTGAAGTCCTCGACCTTGCCCGCGCCGAAGACGTCCTTTTCGGGATCGGCTTCCTCGAAGTCGAGTGGCTTCCCCTCGCTCATCATCGGCTTGAGCTTGCCGAGCGCGACACCGCCGTCGACCTCGCGCTTGAAGTAGATGTTGAAGAACGCGCTGAAGCGGTGCCACGCGACGCCCATCGTGAGTGTCCTGCCCACGACGAGCAGCCAGATCATGCCGGAGAGCAGCTTGATCAGCGCCATGACCGAGACGGCGGCCGTGCTCGTCGGCAGCAGTTCGGCGAGCGGCTTGGTCACGAAGCTCGACCACAGCGACGGATCCTCGATGCCGCTGGCGATCTTGAACGCCTTGACGCCGAGGATGCCGAGGCCCTCGATGACGACGACGGCCTCGACGAAGTAGGCCTGCCCGAAGTTGGAGCCGGCGAACCTGGATTGCCGGTCGGCCCTTCGCGGGTGGTTGAGCTGGCGGATGATCACCAGCGCGATGCCGCCGACGACGGTGCCGAGGCCGAGTAGTTCGAGCAGAAGTTGCCACGGTTCCCAGTGGCCGATGATGGGCCACGCGAAGTGCGGGTTGAACGTCTCGCCGTATGCCTCGAACAGCGCGAGGGAGCCGATCAGGAAGCCCCACATCACCAGCCAGTGCCATGGCCCGACGTGGCGGAACTTGTTCATCCTGGTGTGGGCGGCGAACTCTTTGACGAGCGTGCCGAGTCGAGCGGCGAACGGGCCGTTTCGTGTCGCGTCCGGCTGACCGAGACGGATGATGCGTACTTGACGTACGACGCCTGCGACGAACACACCCCAAGCGACAACGCTGACGGCAACGCCGACCACGCCGAGCGTGATCTGCAGTGCACCCATGATCGGGCCTTTCGGTTCGGACTTCGCGGTGGGTTTCGGGAGCCTAACTCTTCTTACTGATCAGTAATCGATCCACAACGCGGAAGTCCCACTGATGTGGTGCAAAACTCGCCACAACTGGGACGATCGTTCAGATAGTCTGGTCGTTATGGGTGCGTACGTGTTGCTCGCGATCGCGATCGTGGCCGAGGTGACGGCGACCGTTTCGCTCAAACTCTCGGAGGGGTTCAGCAAGCTCGGCCCCTCGATCGTCGTGGTGCTCGGCTACGGCGTCACCTTCTTCTTTCTCGGCAAGGCGCTCAAGGCCGGATTGCCGGTCAGCATCGCCTATGCCATCTGGGCCGCGGCCGGTGTCGCGCTCGTGGCACTCATCGGCGCCGCCTTCCTGAGCGAGCCGATGAATCTCACCATGGTCTTCGGATTGCTGCTGGTGATCGGCGGCGTGGTGCTGCTTGAGATGGGCAGCAAGGCAGGACAGTAGGTAGCGCGGATGAGACAGCGAACCGACGGCCGCAGGGCTCGCGGCGAGAAACGGCGCAACGAGATCATCGAGGCGACGCTGCGAGTCATCGAACGCGACGGCGTCGCGGGGGTGACCCATCGGACGGTCGCCGCGGAGGCCGGAGTGCCGACGACATCGACGACCTATCACTTCTCCAGCCTCAACGACCTGTTGATCGCCACGCTGATCGAGTGCGCGAGGGACATGGCGACCGAGGTCTACTGGATGATCGACAGGGCTCGTTCGCGGGGAAGCAGGGGCGCTGAGGAAGTCGCCAACCTCCTCGCGGAGGCGCTCGGCCCCCGCAGGGGCCGCACGATGGCCGAGTACGAGCTGTATCTGCTCGCGGCGCGGCGCCCCGAGTTGCGCCCCGCCGCGCGGCGCTGGCTCGACGTGCTGACGTCGATGGTGCGCCACGACGACGAGGTCGCGTTCAGGGTCTTTCTCGCGGGCATCGACGGGCTGCTCATCCAG
The DNA here is from genome assembly GCA_040635515.1 of Saccharomonospora sp. NPDC006951. Lineage (GTDB taxonomy): Bacteria > Actinomycetota > Actinomycetes > Mycobacteriales > Pseudonocardiaceae > Prauserella_A. Next base: position 274,661 of record JBEYHY010000004.1, read on the forward strand.
GGGCTGATCGACGACGAACCGCCGACGGCCGAGGAACTGAGGCCCGTCGTCGACTATCTCCTCAAACCGCGGTGACGGGCGACGAGTAGCAAGGTCGTACCGCCGATGAGCGCGGCACCACCGATCCCGCCGACGACCCACCACGACCAACCCGAATCGGTCGCCGCCTTCGCGGCGGCCGCGAGGGCGGGCGGAGTCCACGTCGACCGCGTCGTGGGAAGCGGCGGCGCTTCCTCGGGCACGGTCATTTCCTGGTAGTCGGGTCCGGCGACGCGCTCCTCGGTCACGTTGACGGCCAGTTCGAACGTCGGGACTTCCTCGGGCGAAGAGCTGGGGTCGCTCCACACGGGGCTGAGTTTGACCACGATGTAGTACCAGCCCGCCTGCGCGGCATTGCGTACTCGATCGTCGCCTTCCCTGTTGGCGTAGAACACTCTCGGCGTGCTCACGCTGTCCAGCGCGACGGAGTCGCCACTGTGCTCGGCGGAGCGCCACCAATGCTCGCGGGAGGTTTCCCTGGCGGGGCCACGGAGTTCGGTGACGACGGTCGCGTCGTTCGCCGGATCGCCTCCGTTCACCCTGAGCTGGTAGGACAGTGCCTGTCCCCAGTCGACCCACACCTTGTAGATGCTGTACTCGCTGTAGTTGAGCTTGTCGACGTAGCGTCCTGGTCCGGGAAGCGGCGCGGCGGTGTTGAACGAGCCGCCACCCCAGGCGATCTGCTGCTGTCCCTCCGGCATCGTGAACGGCACAGCTTGCGTCCGCGGCGCCTGACCCTGGTCGCCGTCGACGGGGTTTTCCAGTGACACGAGCAGTTCGATGTTGTCCGAGGCCGAGTCGGCCTCGTTGTCCCACTCCACCTCCAGGTAGTGAGGGCCCGAGGGGTCGCACGTCGTCATCGGGTCGGCCGGCGACCAGCTCACACTCGCGGTCTCGGGTCCGTCGTAGTTGTATTCGCGCGAACCGCTGTTCTCCACGCACAATCGGCGTTCGCCGTCCACGAGCCGGAGCCGGACTCTGGAATCGGTGCGCTTCTTGTTCTTACTCATCACGTGGATGACGGTGAAGTGCCCTGTCGCGCCTTCCGGTACGTGAACGCGGTAGTAGTGCGCGGTGTTTTTGGCGACGGAGTCGGTGTACTGCCCGGGTACCAGATAGGGCGCGTCGGCGATCCGCTCGGTGCCGCTCACTCGATCGCCCGCGACGTCGTAGTAGCGCAGCGCCCTGTTGGCGAGTTCGGGCAGCAGGTCGTCGAGTGAGTCGGCATCGGGAGCGTCGTGATACTCGCCGCCGGTTTCGCTCGCGATGCAGTCGAGTTCATCCCTCGCTTCCTGCTCGACCTGGAAGCCGACCGCGTGTACGGCGAGGTCGACGCCGGCGCCGCCGAGGTCTCGCGCGACGTCGCACGGCGCGGGCGGGGCGCACGTGTCGATGCCGTCGGAGATCAGCACGATCGCTCGCGGGCCGTCTTCGGGGAGTGCGTCGGCGGCCGAGTTCAGCGCCGTTCCGATGGGCGTGTACCCGCGCGGCTGGATGTCGGCGACCTGAGCGTGGAGTGCTTCCTTGTCCGGCGGGCCGACCTCCTGCAGGGTGCGCACGTCCTGGCAGCCCGCTTCCTTCTCGGCGGCACTGCCGCCGGTACCCGATCCGTAGACCTGGAGGCCGACGCCGACGTTGACGGGCAGCCGGTCGATGAGCGTGTCCATCGCGGCCTTCGCCGCTTCCATCCGCGTTCCGCCCTCGTCCATGGGCGCGGTCATCGAATTGGACGCGTCCAGCACGAACATGATGGAGCCGAAAACGGCTTCCTCGCCGGGTGGTTGTGCCGCGGAGGGCTGGCCGATGGCGATGACGGCGACCGCGGCCAGCATGGCGACGCATGCTTTTCGTCGTGCGCCCATGGGCGAACTCCTCACTCGTCGTTGCTGTTCCTGCGACGAGCGAGCACCCTTTACAGTTCCCAATTGTAAAGGGCTACTTTGCTTGAGTTAATCCGGATTGGCTGCCAGGACGTGGGTGAACCGGGCGGCTCCCGCGCGAGCCGCACGCTCCAGCTCCCACCTCCGAGAGGCGAACTGCGTGGCGGGTACCGAGAAGGCGACGGCCCCCATTACCTGGTTGTCGGCCCCGAACACCGGCGCGGAGAGGCAGGCGAGTTCGGGCTGGAACTCCTCGATCTCCAGCGCCATGCCCGAATTCCGCACGTGCTCCAGTTCGGTGTCCAGCTCCTCCTCCCGCACCGTGGTGCGTTCGGTGAGCCGTGGCATTCCGGCGCCGACGAGGTAGTCCTTCCTTGTTCGCTTCGGCAACGCGGCGAGCAGTACCTTGCCGAACGCCGTCGCGTGAGCCGCCTCGTGGAAACCGAAGTTGAGTGGTTCGGCCCTCGGGAACCTCGGTGAATCGGCAACCGCCGCGACGACGACCTCGGTGTCGCGGAACACCGTGTAATACGCGGCCGCCTCCGCTCGCCGGTGCAGGGTCGCCAGTTCGTCCCGCAGCATCTGATCGACGTCGAGTTCGGCACACAACCGGTGGTAGAGCCCGCCGAGCTTGTAGCCGAGCCCGAAACCTCTCCCGTGGCCGAGCCGGATCAGATATCCCTCGTGGACAAGGGTGTTGAGCAGGTGATAGGTCGTCGAGAGTTTGAAGCCCGCTCGCCTGGCGACGGCCTTGGCCGTGATGCCGTCGCCGGCCGAAGCGACGACTTCGAGCACTCTGAGCGCTCGCTGCGCGGAGCCGATCAGTCCACTGGGTCGCTTGTTGTCGTCCTCCGGCACAGCGCACCTCCCGCTCCGCAGTTCGCCACTGAACTCCGGTTACCCGCGGTCCCCAGCATACGTGTCGGCGGGCTGTGCGCTACGGGGATAACGGGTGCTCAGCAGCCCTCTGCAGAACGCGGCGTTGCCGTCGACGCTGACCCGCACCGCGCGGGCGAAGCGCAATTTGAGCGCCGACTGCGCGATGGGAATCGGTTTGCCGTATTCGTCGAGCAACAGCGGGGCGTCGTCGTCGCAGGGCAGACCGAGGTCGGCCCGCCTTCGCAGCAGCCCGGTTCGTTCGGCGCAGTCGGTGAGTTCACCGAGCGTGTCCGGCAGCGGCTTTCCGGCGCGGTCGAGTTTTCTCGCGAGCCGGTCGAGGCTCGCGAGGTACGCCTTTCGTTTGAAGGTCATCCGAAGTTCGGTGAGCTCTTCGACGGCCTGCTCGGGAAAGGCGCCGACGAACCCGGTCTCGCCGGCGACTCCCGCGTTGATGGCTTCGGCGGCGAAGTGGTCCTCCAGTCGCACGTCAGCCGACGTGACCCAGGGAAGGGCGAGTACGGCGTCGTGGGCATCGGCGACCATCAGGTAGGCGAAGTTGGGCGCGCAGAAGTACGTCGGCAGCCGCAGCCGGACGGTGACGTGGCCGCCGTCGACGCTCCACTCGCTGACGAACCCCAGTTCGGTAATGGGTTCGTCCAGTTCGGGATCACGAACCGTGCCGAGCGCGGCGAGCACATTCATGCCGGTACCTTCGGGGCCGAACCGACGGCCTCACCCGAATCCGCGGGCTCGTTTGGGACGTCGAGCCCTGGAGGAACCTCGATGTCGTAGAGCCTCGCCGCGTTGAGGCCGAGTATCTTGCGCTTCACGTCGGGGGTCAGCGTGCCGAGTTCGCCCTGCATGTCCTCCGGAATCTGGAAGTCTACAAAGGACTCGACGAGCCACTTCGGGGTCCAGATCGCGTAGTCGCTCGCGAAGGTGATGCGGTTTTCGTCCAGCCAGTACAGCAGTTCGCCGATGATCTGCGCGAAGTAGCGCGGGCGGCTGTGGATGAACGGCATCGCGACCGCGAGCCCTCCGTACACGTTCGGCTCCTGCGTCGCGATCCAGCAGAAGTCCTCAAGCCGGGGAAGCCCGACGTGCTCGACGATGAACCGCAGATCGGGAAACGCGCTCGCGACATCGTCGACGTCGGCGACGTCGAACGCGTCCCTGTTGAGCGGATAGATCGTCGGTCCCTTGTGGACATGGATGTTGCGGATTCCCAGTTCCTGGCACTTTTCGAGGTATCGGTACGACCACGGGTCGGACAGCTTCCAGCCCTTCGACTCGCCCTTCCATTCCGCCGTGTAGAGCTTGATGCCCTTGAGGCTCCACCGCGCCGCGAGTTCTTCGAGGCGGTCGAGCCCGGCCTCGCCGTCCCTCGGATCCCACGAGCCGTTGACGATGAACCGGTCGGGGTGTTTCTCCGCGAGCGCCCCGTCCTGTTCCGTCGTATTGAAGCCGTTGACGAAGAAGTCGGTGAGATAGGTCGGCTGGAAGATCGCCTTGTCGACGTATCCGACCTCGAAGAGGTCGTGCATGATCCGTTCTTCGCTCTGCTGCCAGAACTCCTTGAGCGACCACAACTCGCTTTCCGGTGACAGGTTGCGGTGGTAGTCGTAGAAACAGTTGATGAAGCCCTCGCCGTAGCGGTTGGCCTGGTTCGACGGCCTCCCGTCCCAGGCGTGGATATGACTGTCGACGATGAAGTAGCGTTCGCCGTCCTTTTCATACATTGCGATCAGCTCCCTTCACGGCACGAGAATTCCCCGGCCCGTCAGCCGTCCGTTGTCGAGATCGTCCATCGCCCTGTTGACGGCATCGAGCGGATAGGTCGTCGTGTGCAGACTGACCTTGCCGGATGCCGCGAGGCTCATCAGCTCGGCGAGATCGTTGTAGGTACCGACGAGATTGCCGATCACGTTGATCTCACTGGAGATGATGTCGATGGTGGGAATGTTGAGGCTTCCCCCGTAGCCGATGACGAAGTAGGAACCGGCTCTCCTGAGCATGGCGACGGCTTCGCGCTCCGCACCTTTCTCGCCGACGAAGTCGAGCACGACCTGCGCGCCTTCTCCGCCTGTCAGTTCGGCGACGGCCTCGACGTGGGAGCCGTCGGCGAGCACCGGGTGCGCCGCGCCGTAGCCGGAGGCCAGTTCGAGCGCCTCCGGTGAACGATCGACGACGATGATCTCCGAGGGCGTAAGCGCGGCGAGGCACTGCACGCCGATGTGGCCCAGCCCGCCCACGCCGATGACGACGACCTTGGTTCCCGGGTACAGCAACGGGATCGCCTTGCGGACGGCGTGGTAGGCGGTCAGACCGGCGTCGGCGAGCGCGGCGACATCGGCTGGGCGAAGCGAAGGGTCGAGCGTGACGACCGAACGGGCGTTCGTGAGCAGCAACTCGGCCATGCCGCCGTCGCTGTCGATACCGGGAAAGGCGGAGTTCGAGCAGTGCACGTCATCGCCCGCCCTGCACGCTCTGCAGAGCCCGCACGTGGCGAGCGGGTGCAGTATCACCGGGTCGCCAACAGACACATTGGACACGGCGGAGCCGACTTCCCTTACCCAGCCCGCGTTCTCGTGCCCGATCGTGTAAGGAAGCCGGACCCCCGACTTTTCCTCCCACTGCCCTTCGACGATGTGCAGATCGGTGCGGCACAGTCCGGCGCCGCCGATTTCGACGAGCACGTCGAGCGCTCCGCCGATGCGGGGTTCGGGAACGTCCTCGACCACGGGGCGCTTGTCGTACTCGTGCAGACGGACGGCCTTCATCGGCGCTCCTCGTCGTCGTCGACGGTGATTCGGCCCGAACGAGCCCGTTCAGGTCGTCACTTGATCGTCGGACGTCGGCGAATGCCGGTCAACGCCGAGGATTTCATCGATCGGGAATTCGGCACCCGATGCGGCCCGAAAGCGTGAGGGCGGCAGGCGAGGCGGCCGGTGCCTGCCGCCCTGCGAGCCGGTTCAGCCCTTGTTCTCGTAGAGGGCGGTCAGCGTCGCGCGAGCGAGCGTGTGGCCGAACATGTTGAAGCCGAGGAACGCGGGCCGCGCGTCACCGGGGACGTCGAGCGAATCGACGTCGAGAGCGTGCACGGCGAAGATGTAGCGGTGCGGGCCGTGACCGGGAGGGGGCGCCGCGCCGAGGTACTGCCGCACGTTGCCGTCACCGGCCAGCGTCGTCGCTCCGGAGGGAAGGCCGGAACCGGCCGCGTCTCCGGCTCCCGAGGCCAGTTCGGTCACCGAGGCCGGGATGTTGAAGACCGCCCAGTGCCAGAAGCCGCTTCCGGTGGGAGCGTCGGGGTCGAAGCAGGTCACCGCGAAGCTCTTCGTCTCGGCTGGGAAGCCCTCCCAGGCGAGATGGGGCGAACGGTCCTCGCCGCCCGGCACACCGAAGATGCCGCTCAGGTGCGGGGATGCCAGCGTCTCCCCCTCGGAGACGTCGTTGCTGCGCACGGTGAAGGATGGCACCCGCGGCAACGAGTCGTAGGGGTTCTGTGCCCTGGTCATGTCGTCGTCCTCCTCAACTTGATCTGTCGCTTGGGGTCAGGCTAGTGACACCCGCCGGTGCGCCACCGACTTCGGGTAGGGGCAACCTCAGGGTCATTCGGGGGTTCGCCCCGATGCCATGGGCAGGCCGCGCCACATAGCGTGTGTCGCGCAGGGAAGTTGCGGCGGAGGGACTCAGATGCGGGTCGGTTTGGCGATTGGGGGCGTCGTGATGGTCGGCATCGGTGTCGCCATCGCGGCGGGGGTGCTGTGGGAGTCGAGCAAGGACGCCGAGCACACGGTGCGGGAGCCGGTGCGGCATATCGAGCTGGCGACTGATTCGGGGGACGTCGACGTCAGGGTCGCCGACGTCGAGGAGACGACGATCCGTCAGCACTTCGAGTACCGCTGGAACGACCCGGAGGGCGACTTCTTCTCGCTGCGGGACGGCACGCTGCGGCTGGAGAGCTGCGGGTTCTCCTGTTCGATCGACTACGAGGTCGTCGTGCCGAGGGGGACCAGCATCGGAGGAGGCGGCGATTCGGGTGACCTGACGTTCAGCGGCGTCGGCAGCGTCGACGTCCACGCCGACTCGGGCAACGTGACCGTCGACGATGTGGCGGGGCCGGTCAGCGTGGTCGTCGATTCCGGCAACGTTTCCGGCAATGGCCTCGGGGGAACCGTTCAGGCTGAGGTCAAGTCGGGCAACGTGACGCTGGAGCTCGCGGAAGCGCGGGACGTCAGTGCCAGCGCGTCCAGCGGCAACATCGACGTCAGAGTGCCGAGGGGCCCCTACCGGGTCGAGGGCTCGACGGACAGCGGCGACAGGGAGATCGGCATCGCCACGGATCCCTCGGCTGAGCTAGTGCTCGATGTGGTCACCAACTCGGGCAACGTGACGATCGAGAACGCATAATCCCGCGCCGGACGGGGAACAAGACCCCGGGCTCGCGCGTTGAACGAGCAGAAAGGTTGAGCGAGGCTCGCTCAAGTCTGGTTTGACTGACCGGGCGAGCTCCGGATACAACTTGAGTGGATCCCACTCAATGTGGAAGCGATAATGCTGGTCAGCGCTCGATCAGGCGGCAATGCCCTGGTCGGAGTGCTGATCGAGAGTGAAAGTAAGCAGGAGGGAACACAATGGCGCGTGCGGTCGGCATCGACCTTGGCACGACTAACTCGGTCGTCGCGGTCCTTGAGGGCGGCGAGCCGACGGTCATCGCCAACTCGGAGGGTTCACGGACCACCCCGTCCGTCGTCGCCTTCGCCAAGAACGGCGAGGTGCTGACGGGCCAGCCAGCCAAGAACCAGGCGGTCACCAACGTTGACCGCACCATTCGCTCGGTCAAGCGGCACATGGGTACCGACTGGAAGACCGAGATCGACGGCAAGGCCTACACGCCGCAGGAGATCAGCGCTCGTGTGCTGATGAAGCTCAAGCGCGACGCGGAGTCCTACCTCGGTGAGGACGTCACCGACGCCGTGATCACGGTCCCCGCCTACTTCGAGGACGCCCAGCGGCAGGCCACGAAGGAAGCGGGCCAGATCGCGGGCCTCAACGTGCTGCGCATCGTCAACGAGCCGACGGCGGCCGCGCTGGCCTACGGGCTCGACAAGGGCGAGAAGGAGCAGACCATCCTGGTCTTCGACCTCGGTGGTGGCACCTTCGATGTCTCGCTGCTGGAGATTGGCGAGGGCGTCGTCGAGGTCAGGGCGACCAGCGGTGACAACCACCTCGGTGGTGACGACTGGGACCAGCGGATCGTCGACTGGCTCGTCGACAAGTTCAAGGCGGCCAACGGCATCGACCTGACCAAGGACCGCATGGCGATGCAGCGCATCAAGGAAGCCGCGGAGAAGGCCAAGATCGAGCTTTCCAGCTCCAACAGCGCGAACATCAACCTGCCCTACATCACCGTCGACGGCGACAAGAACCCGCTGTTCCTCGACGAGACCCTTTCCAGGGCCGAGTTCCAGCGGATCACCTCCGACCTGCTTGAGCGGACCAGGCAGCCGTTCAACAACGTCATCAGAGACGCGGGAATGCCCGTCGGCAGCATCGACCACGTCGTGCTCGTCGGTGGCTCCACCCGGATGCCCGCCGTCAGCGACCTGGTCAAGGAACTGACCGGCGGCCGCGAGCCCAACAAGGGCGTCAACCCCGACGAGGTCGTCGCCGTCGGTGCCGCGCTACAGGCCGGTGTCCTCCGTGGTGAGGTCAAGGACGTCCTGCTGCTCGACGTCACGCCGCTCTCGCTCGGCATCGAGACCAAAGGCGGGGTGTTCACCAAGCTCATCGAGCGCAACACCACCATCCCGACGAAGCGGTCCGAGATCTTCTCGACGGCCGATGACAATCAGCCCTCGGTGCAGATCCAGGTCTTCCAGGGCGAGCGCGAGATCGCGGCGCACAACAAGAAGCTCGGAATGTTCGAGCTGACCGGCATCCCGCCGGCACCGCGCGGCGTGCCGCAGGTCGAGGTCACCTTCGACATCGACGCCAACGGCATCGTGCACGTGACCGCGAAGGACCTCGGCACGAACAAGGAACAGTCGATGACGATCACCGGTGGCTCGGCGCTGCCGCAGGACGACATCGACCGCATGGTCAAGGACGCCGAGGCGCACGCGGACGAGGACAAGAAGCGTCGCGAAGAGGCCGAGACCCGCAACCAGGCCGAGACGCTCGTCTACCAGACCGAGAAGTTCATCAAGGACAACGACGACAAGTTGCCCGATGACCTCAAGGGCAAGGTCAAGACCGCGATCGACGAGGCGAACGAGTCCCTCAAGGGCACCGACGCCGCCAAGATCAGGGAGTCGATCGAGAAGCTGAACTCCGCTTCGCAGGAGCTGGCCACGGCGCTCTACGCCAACACGGGTGCTCAGGGCGGCGGAGCCGAGGGCGCCGCGGGCGGTGCTGGTGCCGCCGGTGGAGCCGGTGCGGCCGGCGCCGAGGGCGCGGATTCCGGATCGGCGAAGGCCGACGACGTGGTTGACGCCGAGATCGTCGACGAGGACGACAAGAAGTGACAGAGCGATACGACGGCACCGAGCAAGAGGCAGTACAAGAGCCAGTGGTCGTCCGGGATCGCAGGAAGATCGACCCGGAGACGGGGCAGTTGCGCGAGCAGCCCGTCGAGCAGCCTGCCGAGGTGCCCGCCGAGGAGGGCACCTCGGGACCGCAGCTCGGCGAGGAGACGGTGGACGAATCCGTCGCGCCCGCGAGCGACCTCGAACGACAGCTTGAGGAGCGCACGGCGGACCTCCAGCGGCTGCAGGCCGAGTACGCCAACTACCGGCGCAGGGTCGACAGGGACAAGGAATCGGTCGCGGAGGGCGGCAAGGCGGCGGTGGTCAACGAGCTGCTGCCACTGCTCGACGACCTTGAGCGCGCCGAGTCGCACGGCGACCTGACGGGTGCGTTCAAGGCCGTCGCCGACAAGTTCGTCGGCACGCTTGAGCGGGTCGGCCTCGAATCGTTCGGCAAGGAGGGCGAGCCCTTCGACCCGAGCGTCCACGAGGCCGTTCAGCACAGCACGTCGCCCGACGTGGCCGGTCCGACCGTGACCATGGTGCTTCGCCGTGGTTACCGGCTCGCCGACAGGGTGCTGCGTGAGGCACTCGTCGGCGTCACGGACCACGAGCCGGGCGGCGAGCCCGCTGCCGACGGACCCGTTGACCCACCGGTCGGTGGCGAGCTGCCCATCGACGCCGATGAGCACACCCGCTGACAACGACGGAGAAGGGAGGGACGCCCGATGAGCGCCAGGGAGTGGATCGGTAAGGACTTCTACCGCGAGTTGGGCGTCTCCTCCGACGCCTCACAGGACGAGATCAAGAAGGCCTATCGGAAGCTCGCCAGGGAGAACCACCCGGATGCCAATCCGGGCAACCCCGAGGCCGAGCAGAAGTTCAAGGCCGTGTCCGAGGCGTACGGCGTGCTCTCCGACGCCGACAAGCGCAAGGAGTACGACGAGGCGAGAAGCCTGTTCGGCTCCGGTAGTCCCGGTGGCTTCGGCTTTCCCGGCGGACCGGGCGGGCCAGGCGGTCCGGGCCAAGGTGGATTCGACTTCGGCGACATCTTCGGTCAGGGCGGTGCCGCCGCGGGAGGTGGCACCGGATTCGGTGGGCTCGGCGACATGCTCGGCAACCTGTTCGGCAGGGGGCGTGGTGGAGGAACCACCGCCGCTCGCGGTCAGCGGGGCGCCGACGTGGAAACCGACGTCCGCATCGACTTCGCCGAGGCGGTCAAGGGCGCGACCCTGCCGCTACGGTTGTCGAGTCCGGCGAGCTGTGCGACCTGCGGCGGCAACGGCGCGAGGCCGGGAACCCAGCCGAGGACCTGTCCGACCTGCCAAGGCGCGGGCCTCGTCAACAGAAGCCAGGGGGCGTTCGCGTTCTCCGAACCCTGCAGGGACTGCAGGGGAAGGGGAACGATCATCGACGACCCCTGCCCCGAGTGTCACGGTGAGGGCATCAGCACCCGCACCAGGACGCTGACCGTGCGCATCCCGGCGGGCGTCGACGACAACCAGCGCATCCGGCTCGCTGGGCAAGGCGAACCGGGGCGGGGCGGGGCCACGGCCGGCGACCTCTACGTGCGGGTGCATGTCAACCCGCACCCGGTGTTCGGCCGATCCGGCAACGACCTGACGCTCTCGTTGCCCGTCGAGTTCACCGAATTGGTCCTTGGCAGCACGGTCACCGTTCCTACCCTGGACTCGAAGGTGTCGCTCAAGGTGCCCTCGGGCACCGCGAACGGCAGGGTCCTCCGGGTGCGGGGCAAGGGCATCGCGAAGCGCGACGGGAGCCAGGGTGACCTGCTCGTCACGTTGCAGGTCGTCATCCCGGCCAAGGTGGACAGCAAGGCCAAGGCCGCGCTGGAGAACTATGCCGAGACGGTCGCGAAGCACGACCCGCGGCCGGAGATCACCGCGCTGTTGCGAGACAGGGGGGCTTGATGTTCGGTTCCGGACTTCCGGGTGGGTTGCCGCATGGCGCGACCGAGGACACGCCGATGTTCGTGATCTCGGTCGCCGCGCAGCTATCCGGTCTGCATGCTCAGACGCTGCGCTCCTACGACCGGCTGGGACTCGTCTCGCCGGGCCGGACGTCCGGAGGCGGGCGCCGTTACTCGATGCGCGACATCGCGTTGCTCCGTGAGGTGCAACGGCTTTCGCAGGAGGAAGGCGTCAACCTCGCCGGTATCAAGCGGATCATCGAGCTGGAAAACCAGGTCGAGGCTTTGCAGCACCGGCTTTCCGAGCTGACGGAAGAGCTGGCGAGTGCCTATGCCGCCGCTGAGCAAGCAGCGGCGGCGGTACACGCTTCGTACCGCAAGGACCTGGTGCCGGTGCGCCAGGAAAGCGCGCTTGTCGTCTGGCGGCCGCGTCGCCGTTAGCGTGGACCGCGTCGCCGAGTTCTGCGTCCGGGTCGCCGAGATCTGCATTCAGGACGGCGAGTTCCGCACTCGGGCCGTCGAGTTCTGCGTTGGTGCGGACGTCGATGGTGTGCGGGGCGTTCAGGTGAGGTGCGGCGGCTGATTCGGGCACCGCGAATGTGCGATTCGCGCGCGTGGACGCAGAACTCGCTGACATGGATGCAGAACTCGCCGACGCCCGGGCCCGCCCTCAGTCCAGGGTGAACGGGTCGTAGCGGATCTGGTCGAGCGCGGTGCCCGCGACGAGCATCCGCGAGACCGTCGCCCTGATCATCGAAGGCGAGCCGGAGACGAGGACGTCGTGGCCAGGCCACGCGCCATGCCTCGTAACGACGTCGGCCAGCGTGCCGTGGTCGAAACCGGGCAGCCCCTCGGCACGTTCCACGACCGGCCGCACCGTGAGCCACGGATTGGTGGAAGCCAGCGTCCGGAGCTGTTCGAGATCGTAGAGATCGTCCCTCGTCGCGCCGCCGTAGAAGAGCGTCACCCTCGGGTTGTTACCCCATTGCCCCAGCTCGTCGAGTATCGAGCGGAGCGGGGCGAGCCCGGTGCCCCCCGCGATCATCAGTACGTCCCTGCCGCTTTCGCGGTCGACGGCGAGCCTTCCCATTGGTGGGCCGATGCGCCACACATCGCCGCTCTGCGTGTGGCTGACGATGGCACGGGAGACCCAGCCGCCCTCGATCGCGCGCACGTGGAATTCGAGCGAGCCGTCGGGGCGCGGACCGTTCGCCGGTGAAAGGTAACGCCAGAGCCGGGGGCGCTGCGGAACCTCGATGCTCAGGTACTGACCTGCCTCGAACGGGATGATGACCTCGGGCTCGACCCTGACCAGTGCGAGGTCCCAGCTCAGCCGCCTGTGCTCGGCGACGGTCGCCGTCCAGCAGGCGGGGTGCTCCGACGAGGCCGCCGCTTCCTGCATCGACCTGGCGATGATCGTGTAAGCCTCTGCCCACGCGAGTTCGACCGGCTGGGTCCACGCGGGACCGAGGTGCCGCTTGAGCGCCGCGAGCAGGGCCGTGCCGACGGCCTCGTAGTGGTTGGGGATCACGCCGAACTTGCGGTGGTCGCGGCCGAGTTGGCGGAGGTACGGCGCGAGGTCGTCGGGCCGGTCGACGAGCTGGAGGATGTGCACGAGCGCCCTGACGAGTCTTCCTCGCTGCACCTCCATGTTGATCGGGAAGAAGTCCCGGGTGGCCGGAGCAAGCGTGAAGAGCATTCCGTAGAAGAACTGGGAGATCTCCGGTGTGTAGGGCTCGGCTTGCCGCCAGGTGTCCCTGATCAGATCGACCATCGCGGTGACGGCCGGAGGGGGATCCCTGGGCGGAGACACCCGGGGTAGCGGGCTGATCGCGTCGGCTGTCATCCGTCTGCCCCAGTGGTCTCGAACTGCGCGCGATTTTGCATACTCAGAGTCACCTTTTGCCGCTCGCGATTATTCACGAATGGGTGACATTGAGGGTTGAGCCCTGCTCCAGCAGGTCAGTGCCCCACAACGACTCCGTGAGCTTCATGAATATTCCACCTTTCCGAGCAAGCGCCAACACAACAGTAGGTTCCTGAGCGGTTGTTCGGTAGCCATTACGAAGGTTGTCCGCCTTTGGTTGCTCCGGATGGGTGGCACCTTCGCCGGTTTCGTGCCGTAATTCACCTGATGCGTGTATTGAGCACGCAACTACTGAGGTAGAATTTGTATCGAGCAAGTAACTTTGAGTAACCGGGTGGTGGGTAGTGAGCCCCTCCGAAGAGGTATGCGTCGACCTGATGAGGCAGCTGAAGCTGGCTTCTCAGCTACAGCACGCGTGGATCATGCAGCTCTGGCAACAGGAGCAGGGACCGCATCCCGCGGCCGCGATGCTGCTGTCGGAGATCGAGCGCCGCGGTGAGTCGCGCCTTTCCGAGCTGGCGAAGCATCGCATGGTCGACATCTCGGTGGTGAGCAGACAGGTCAGCCAGCTCGCCGAGGCAGGACTCATCGAGCGCAGACCCGCCCCCGAGGACGGCAGGGCATCGCTCGTGAAGGTGTCCGAGGAGGGTGAGCGGCGACTCGTCCGATGGAAGCGGCTGCACGCCGAGTTCCTCAGTGAGGCCTTCGGTGAGTGGGACGAAGCCGAATTGAAGGAACTCACCGAACGGCTCGGGGCGGTCAACGACGGCTTGCGTGCCATGGTCGACCAGGAGTCGCCCTGCCCTGCCCGGTCCTCGGCGGACGGCCGGTAGGCCACGCGGGACCGGGCAGGGGCGGGAGCGACAAGGGACCGCAGGGTCAGACCTTGGTTTTGTCCTGCTTCTTCACCTCGCCCGACTTCAGTTTCGCGGCGAAGTCGGCGATCTCCCGCTTGACGACGGGGACGAGCAGGTAGAGGCCGATGATGTTGAACAGGGCGAGCAGGAAGAGCACGGCGTCGGCGAAGTTGAGCACGCTGCCGAGCGTCAGCACGCAGCCCGCGATCGTGAACAGGCAGAAGATCACCTGGTAGACGCGCTCGCTCGTCCGGTTCTTGCCGAAGAGGAACGTCCACGCCTTCTGTCCGTAGTAGCCCCACGTGATGAGCGTGGAGAGCGCGAAGAGCACCACCGCGATCGTCAGGATGTAGGGGAACCACGGCAGCACGGTTTCGAACGCGTTCGAGGTCACCGTCACGCCGTCCGGTGTCTCGCCTCCGGCCGCGACGTCGGCGCGCGCGTCGTTCCAGAACTGGGTGTTGGCGATGACGACGGTGAGCGCGGTCATCGTGCACACGATCACCGTGTCGATAAACGGTTCGAGAAGGGCGACGTAGCCCTCGGTCGCCGGGTTCTTCGTCTTCACGGCCGAGTGCGCGATCGGTGCGGAGCCGATGCCCGCCTCATTGGAGAAGAGAGCGCGCTGGAAGCCGACGATCAGCGCGCCGAGCGCGCCACCGGCGACTCCCTCGCCCGTGAACGCACCCGCGAAGATCTGACCGAAGGCGCTCGGCACCTCGGTGAAGTTGACGAGGATGACGATCAGGCAGGCCGCGACGTAGATGATGCCCATCGCGGGGACGAGCCTGCTGGTGACAGCACCGATCGACTTGATGCCGCCGATGATCACCGCGCCGACGACGATGGCGAGCAGAACGCCGAAGACGAAGGCGGCCCCGTCACTGCCGAGGAAGCCTCCATCGCCACCGGTGACGTCCTTGACCTGGGCGAACGTCTGGTTGGCCTGGAACATGTTGCCGCCGGCGAACGCGAAGAACAGCAGCATCACGGCTGCCAGAACGGCGAGCACCCTGCCGAGAACGACCCCGAACTTGTTGCCGAACCGTTCGGCAAGGCCCTTGCGCAGATAGTGCATCGGACCGCCGGAGACGGTGCCGTCCTCGTGGGTCTCCCGGTATTTGACGCCGAGCGTGCACTCCACGAACTTGGTGCACATGGCGAGCAGACCCGCCACCACCATCCACAGCGTCGCCCCTGGACCGCCGATGGTGACGGCAACGCCGACGCCCGCGATGTTGCCGAGCCCGACCGTTCCCGACAGCGCGGAGGCGAGTGCCTGGAAGTGGTTGATCTCCCCCGGCTCGTCCTTGCTCGTGTACTGGCCCCGCACGAGCTCGGTGGCGAGCTTGAACTTGCGGAACTGCACGAAGCCGAAGTAGATGGTGAAGATGGTCGCGGCCAGGACCAGCCAGGCGACGATCCACGGGAACGAGAAGCCGCCGATGGTGAGTTCGGCGAAGACGAAGTTGGAAAGACCGTCGGAGATGGGGGTGAAGACCTCGTTGACCCAGTTCTCGATGGAGGCGAGGGTCCCTCCCTCCGCGGCGAGTACATCGGTCGCTGTGCCGGGCGGCGAGCTCGTGGCCACCGGGTGGGTGCTCATGGCAGACATGGATCGAAAGTTGACCGCATCACGTTGGAAACTGGCAAGGCTTGTTGGCGATTTGTTGGTTACTGCTGAAAGAAGTTGCCGGAGTTGAGCGGAACAGACTCAACTTTCCTGACGTTGTAACTAGCGATGGGCCGCTGTCCGTTTGATGAGGCCCTACGGATCTTTCGACCAGAGGTGAGGGGATGGACGCTTTCAATCCGACCACGAAGACCCAGCAGGCGATCTCGTCCGCGGCGCAGGCGGCGAGTATGGCAGGCAACCCGGAAATCTCGCCCGCTCATCTGCTCGGTGCGCTCCTGGCCCAGGGTGACGGTCTGGCGGGCCCGCTGCTGACCGCGGTCGGAGCCGACGTCGAGCAGGTCCACAAGGAGTTGGAGCCGATCATCGCGGGGCTGCCTTCGGCTACCGGAGCGACGGTGTCGACCCCGCAGTTCGACGCGCACGCCGTCAAGTCGCTCACCCACGCGCAGAAGCTGGCGACCGAACTCGGCGACGAGTACGTGTCCACCGAACACGTCCTCGTCGGACTCGCCGCGGAGGGCGGGCCGGTGGCGAGCCTGCTCAACAGGTACGGGGCGACGCCCGACGCGCTGCGTGAGGCGTTCACCAAGGTCCGAGGCTCGGCGAGGGTCACCAACCCCGACCCGGAAGGCACCTACAAGGCGCTTGAGAAGTACGGCGTCGACCTCACCGACGCGGCGAGGTCGGGCGAACTCGACCCCGTCATCGGCAGGGACACCGAGATTCGCAGGGTCGTTCAGGTGCTGTCCCGGCGCACCAAGAACAACCCGGTGCTGATCGGTGAGCCCGGCGTCGGCAAGACGGCCATTGTCGAAGGCCTCGCCCAGCGGATAGTCGCGGGCGACGTTCCCGAATCGCTGCGGGGCAAGCGCGTCGTTTCGCTCGATCTCGGCTCGATGGTCGCGGGCGCGAAGTATCGCGGTGAGTTCGAGGAGCGGCTCAAGGCCGTCCTCAAGGAGATCAAGGAGTCCGACGGCCAGGTCGTCACGTTCATCGACGAACTGCACACCATCGTCGGCGCGGGCGCTTCCGGCGAGGGCGGCGCCATGGACGCCGGCAACATGATCAAGCCCATGCTCGCGAGGGGCGAGCTGCGCATGGTCGGGGCGACGACGCTCGACGAGTACCGCAAGCACATCGAGAAGGACGCCGCGCTGGAACGGCGCTTCCAGCAGGTGCTGGTCGGCGAGCCTTCGGTCGAGGACGCCATCGGCATCCTGCGTGGCCTCAAGGAGCGCTACGAGGTGCACCACGGTGTGCGCATCACGGATGCCGCGCTCGTGTCGGCCGCGACACTGTCCGACCGCTACATCAGCGCGCGCTTTCTCCCCGACAAGGCCATCGACCTCGTCGACGAGGCCGCTTCGCGGCTGAGGATGGAGATCGACTCGCGGCCCGTCGAGATAGACGAGGTCGAGCGGGCCGTCCGGCGTATGGAGATCGAGGAGATGGCGCTGGACAAGGAGGACGACGCGGCTTCGAAGGACCGGCTCGTCGCGTTGCGCGCCGAACTGGCGGAGAAGCGCGAGGAACTGTCGGCGCTGACCGCGAGGTGGCAGAACGAGAAGGGCTCGATCGAGAAGGTCAGGGAACTCAAGGAGCAGCTGGAGCAGTTGAGGGGCGAGGCCGAGCGGGCCGAACGCGACGCCGACCTCGCCCATGCCGCCGAGCTGCGGTACGGGCGCATACCGGCGCTGGAGAAGGAGCTGGCCACGGCAACGGAGGTCACGCAGGCCAAGGCCGACGTGATGCTCAAGGAGGAGGTCGGAGCCGACGACGTCGCCGACGTCGTGAGCGCGTGGACCGGCATTCCGGCAGGAAGGTTGCTCGAAGGCGAGACGGGCAAGCTGCTGCGCATGGAGGAGGAACTCGGGACGCGGGTCGTCGGCCAGGCCGACGCCGTGCGGGTCGTTTCCGACGCCGTGCGAAGGGCGAGGGCGGGGGTGGCCGACCCGGACCGGCCCACCGGATCGTTCCTCTTCCTCGGGCCGACCGGAGTCGGCAAGACCGAGCTGGCCAAGGCGCTCGCCGAGTTCCTGTTCGACGACGAGCGCGCCATGTTGCGCATCGACATGAGCGAGTACAGCGAGAAGCACAGCGTCGCAAGGCTCGTTGGCGCTCCCCCCGGCTACGTCGGGTACGACCAGGGCGGCCAGCTCACCGAGTCGGTGCGAAGGCGGCCGTACTCGGTCGTGCTGCTCGACGAGGTCGAGAAGGCGCACCCGGACGTCTTCGACGTGCTGCTACAGGTACTCGACGACGGGAGGCTCACCGACGGCCAGGGCCGGACGGTCGACTTCCGCAACACGATCCTGGTGCTGACCTCGAACCTCGGTTCGCAGGCGATCGCCGATGCGTCGCTGGACGAGCGGCAGCGCAAGGACGCGGTGCTCGCCGTGGTGCAGCGGCACTTCAAGCCGGAATTCCTGAACCGGCTCGACGACATCGTGGTCTT
The DNA here is from genome assembly GCA_040635515.1 of Saccharomonospora sp. NPDC006951. Taxonomy (GTDB): domain Bacteria; phylum Actinomycetota; class Actinomycetes; order Mycobacteriales; family Pseudonocardiaceae; genus Prauserella_A. The sequence continues at coordinate 292,731 of JBEYHY010000004.1, forward strand.
CCACGCGCTCGACACCGAGCAACTGGCTTCCATTGTGGACATCCAGGTGCGGGCGCTGGCGCGGCGGCTCGCCCAGCGGCGGCTGACGCTGGAGGTCACGCCTGCCGCGAGGGAGTGGCTCGCGCTCAACGGCTACGACCCGATCTACGGTGCTCGCCCGCTGCGCAGGCTGGTGCAGTCGGCCATCGGCGACGAGCTGGCTCGCAAGCTGCTCGGAGGCGAGATCAGGGACGGCGACACGGTGCTGGTCGACGTACCCGAGATCGAGGCCGGTGAGGGCGCGCTCCGGGTCTCGCGAGCGGGATAAACCGAAAGGGTAGCTCCGACACGGCCCGCTGATCTTGGTCGGCGGGCCGTGCGAGATACCCTGGTCGCGTGGGTATTCCAGCGTGGATCTGGTTCATCATCGCCGCCGTCGCCGCGGTGGCTGGACTCGCCTTGCTCACCGTCGACAGAGCGAAGGAGAGTTCGCGCAATCGCGAGCGCGCACGCTGGGCTGAGCTGCGCGGTTGGCAGTACGTGGAAGAGGACGACCGCTTGCCTCAGCAGTGGGCAGGCGGCGCGATCGGGTACTTCGGTGCCTCTTCCGCCGTCAACGTCGTCGCGGGCTCGACCTTCACCTCGGACGGTCGCAGGCCCGTCTTCGTCTTCGACATCGAGGCCGACGGCATCATCCCCGCCGTGCTCGTCGCCGTTCGCTGCAATCGGATTCATCCGGTGCTGCTCGAACTGTGGCTGGCGAGCGTGCCGTTCCAGCGCGCGGAGATGCCGGAGCTGCTCGGCCCCGTCGGGCAGCGGTACGCCTTCGCCGACGACGTCACGGCCGCGCGTTCGCTGATCACGCAGGAGCTCGTCGACGCGGCTGACGCGCTCGGCGGCGACGTGGGCGTCGCCTGGCTCGAAAACGAGTGGGTGCTCGCCAGCGTCGCGCCGAATGTCGGTCCTTCGCGGCTTGAGCGGTTGTTGCGCGACCTCGGCGAGATCGCCGACATCGTCGACCCGTTCGACGAGGAGTACGGCGGCGGGCAGTTCGACGACGAGCCCGAACTCACCACCGAGGAACGCGCTCGCCAGCAGGGCTTCTAGCCGCTGTTTCTAGCCGAGGTCGAGGGTTCCCGACAGCGAGGTCAGCTCGCCGTGCTGGGTGTCGTGCTCGTCGCGCGGCCAGTCGGCCGGCGGTTCCGGTGCCTCGGGCAGTGCCGGTTGTGCCGGTTGTGTCGGCAGTTCCGGCTCGTCCGCGAAGAGGGAGAGGTCGAGAGTGCCGGTGAAGCGACCGTCGTCTCGGACCGAAAGTCCGAGATAGCTCGCGGCGTTTTCGTTCGGCTCAAGGCCTGCGGCGTAGCCCTCGGCGTAGGCGTCGCTGTCCGTGTCGTCGCCCGGCAACGCGGCGTAGTCGAGACCGGCTGCCGTTCCGTCGGTTGCCGCGAGATAGCCACGGACAAACGACAGGTACTCGCTTGCAGTGTTCTCCATCTGGAGTTTCTTCCCCGTCCGGGTGAGGCGTGGCGCCCCCTAATGGCTTATGGAACATACTTCCTGTCGTCTTCCGGGCTGCGTCGAGGGGAGCCGACGCGACCTCACCGAGACCGACCGACTTCGCCGACCGTGCAAACGGGGCACTACGGTCCATATCCATGCCAGTCGCATTGATCACCGGAGCCACGGCGGGTATCGGCGCCGCCTTCGTTCGCAGGCTTGCCGCGGAGCACTATGACCTGATCCTTGTCGCGAGGGACGAGCAGCGGCTTTCCGCGATCGCGACGGAGGTGGCCGAGCGGCACGGCGTCACGGTCGAGTCGTTGCGGGCGGATCTCGCAACCCAGGAGGGAAGGGAGCTGGTCGAGCGCAAGCTGGGGGCGGCGCCCGTCGACCTGCTGGTCAACAACGCGGGCCTCGGTCTCGCGGGCGAGTTGTGGACCGCTTCGCAGGAGGATCTCCAGCGCCAGCTCGACGTCAACGTCACGGCGGTGCTGCGGCTCACCAGGGCCGCACTGCCCGGCATGCTCGACAGGGGACGTGGCGACGTGATCAACGTATCGAGCGTCGCGGGGTTCTTCTCGGGAAGAGGCTCGACCTACACCGCGAGCAAGAGCTGGGTGACCTCGTTCTCCGATGGGCTTGCCTCGGCACTGCGCGGGTCGGGGGTCAGAGTGCTCGCCCTGTGCCCCGGCTTCACCAACACCGAGTTCCACGCGAGGGCGGGGCTTGAGAAGTCCGGACCGAAGCTGTTCTGGCTCAGCGCGGAGCGGGTCGTCGGCGAGGCGCTGGCCGATTTGCGGCGTGGCAAGGTCATCTCGGTGCCGAGTCCGCAGTACAAGCTCGTCGTCGCGATCGGAAAACTGCTGCCACGTGGGCTTGTTCGCATGATCGGCGGCCGGTTCGCGGGGCGCGACCGAACCTGACCAGTACTCATGCAAGACTTGCTGGCCGTGGCGAACCCCTCCTTGGATCAAGCGGCGAAGATCGAACTGGCCCGGCTGGTCACCGAACTGTGTGTCGTTCGCGGCACCGTGACCCTCTCCTCCGGCAAGGAGGCCGACTACTACATCGATCTGCGCAGGGCGACGCTTCACCACGCGGCCGCGCCGCTCATCGGCACGCTGCTTCGCCAGCTGACCGCCGACTGGGACTACGTCGCCGTCGGCGGGCTCACCCTCGGCGCCGACCCGGTGGCGACGGCCATGCTGCATTCGGCTGCCGGTGACGGCATGGTGCTCGACGCCTTCGTCGTCCGCAAGGCGGTCAAGGAACACGGCATGCAGCGGCGGATCGAGGGCATGGAGGTGGCGGGCCAGCGAGTGCTCGCCGTCGAGGACACCTCGACGACCGGCGGAAGTGTGCTCACCGCGGTCGAGGCGCTCGGCGAGGCCGGAGCGACCGTCGTCGGGGTCGCCACCGTCGTCGACAGGGGCACCGGTGCGAAGGAAGCCATAGAGAAGGCGGGCCTTCCGTACCGGTATCTACTCGATCTGGATGACCTCGGCCTCGCGTGAGGGAAGCGGCCACGCTGTTATTCAACTGAGACCCGCCGTAAAAATCGCTCTCGACCTGCGGATGTAGCCCTTCCCCATTACGGTCGGCAGATCGTTCTATCGACACCTCACGCCGTTTTTCGGAGTAACGTCGCAGGTGTCGGGGGCAGCGATTGGGGGCAGGTGGGGCGATGCTTGAGTTCTTCACCGGACTCACGACAGCGGTCCATTTCCTCGCGCTGATCTATATCGGTCTCGGCGGCTTTCTCGCCTGGAAGTGGCCGAAGACGATCTTCGTGCACGTTTTCTTCGCTTTGTGGGGCGTTGCCGTCAATGTCCTTCCATTGCCGTGCCCATTGACCGTGCTTGAAGACTATTTGCGCGAGTTGCGTGGTCTCGGCCCGCTGGCGGGCGGCTTCAACGAGTACTACATCTACGGCACGATCTTCCCGAGGGAGGCGTTGCCGGTCGTCGGCGTTCTCGCGCTTCTGCTCGTCGTCGTTTCCTACGTCGGGGCCTACCTGCGCTGGCGCAACAAGCATCACAGTGACGGCGTCCCCGGCCGCAGGATCGGCATCAGCTGAGCGAGAATGGCCGGGTGATCGACGAGGCCGAGGCAGGACCCACGGAGTGGGGCTCCCGTGGCGAGGTCGGCGTCGGACCGTGGGAAGGCCCGCTGCCGGACGACGAACGCTACGATCCCGAGCTCTTGCTGGAGGGCGACCGGCGCAACGTCGTCGACGCCTACCGGTACTGGCGCAGGGAGGCGATCGTCGCCGACATGGACGGCAGGCGGTACCCGTTCCATGTGGCCATCGAGAACTTCCAGCACGACCACAACATCGGAACCGTCGTCAGGACCGCGAACGCGTTCGCGGCGGCCTCCGTGCACATCGTCGGCAAACGAAGGTGGAATCGGCGCGGTGCGATGGTCACCGATCGCTACCAGCACCTCTACCACCAGCCGGACGTCGCCGACCTCGCCGCGTTCGCGAAAGAGCGCGAGCTGGCCATCGTCGCCGTCGACAACACCCCCGGCGCGCAGCCGATCGAGACCGCGGACCTGCCGCGCGAATGCGTGCTGCTGTTCGGCCAGGAAGGCCCTGGGCTTTCCGAGGAGGCGCAGCGGCACGCCACGATGGTCGTTTCGATCGCCCAGTTCGGCACGACGAGATCGATCAACGCCGGTGTGGCGGCCGGTATCGTCATGCACTCGTGGATCAGGCAGCACGCCGACCTTTCGACGGCCTGGTGAGCTGATCAGGCGGGCGCCAGCTCGACGGGAATGCCGTTGAGCACCGCCGTTCCCGAAGGAACGTCGACCACCAGGTCGTCGGCGAGCAGGTTGGAGTTCGCTCCCGCGTGCGCGGTCGCGACGGCCGTCCGAACGCCCGCGACGTCGTGGCCCCAGCCGTGCGGAATGCTGACCACTCCCCTCCTGACCACGTCCGTGATCTCGACGGGAAGTTCGATCTTGCCGGTGCGCGCGGTCACGACCGCGGTGCCGCCGTCGACGAGACCGATGCGCACCGCGTCATCCGGATGGACCTGCACGGTGCAGCGATTGGAGCCCCTGACGAGCGACTCCACGTTGTGCATCCACGAGTTGTTGGAGTTGAGCTGCCTTCGCCCGATCAGCACGAGCTGGCTTTCCACTTCGTCGTCCAGCGTCGCGACGAGTCGTGGTACGTCGCCGGTGATGGCATCGGGTGCCAGCTCGACCTTGCCGCTCGCGGTGCACAGGACATCGGGAATCCGGGACGTGAGGGGACCGAGATCGACGCCGTGCGGTGCGGCTTCCAGTTCGGCGAGCGTCAGGTCATACGGTCCGGCCCTCAGCATCAGGTCGAGCAGCCGCTCCGGCCCTCGGCGCTCACCGGCGACCGCCTTGTCGAGACCAGCCCTGCCCGCGATGTCGTCCGCGATGTGCCCGTCGAGCGCGTCGATGTCGGCGCGGGGACCGAGGCCGTTGACGATGCCGAGCAGCCGCAGCAGTGTTTGCCAGTCCTGGGGAACGTCGGTGTCGAAGGTCGCCGGTGTCCAGTTGGCGACGTTGCGCACGGCGATCTGATACAGCGAGAGGTCGTAGTGCGGACGTTCCAGCGGCGCGGTGCCGGGGAGGATCACGTCGGCGTGCCGGGTCGTCTCGTTGAGGTAGATGTCGAAGGACACCATGAAGTCGAGCTGGGACAAGGCTTCCGAGAGCCTGCCCGCGTTGGGTGCGCTCAGGCACGGGTTGCCCGCGACGGTGAACAATCCCCGCACCTGATCGGATCCGGGAGTCAGTATCTCGTCGGCGAGCGTCGCGATCGGGACCTCGCCGAAGACCTCTGGAAGCCCTCGTACCCTTGTCCGCCAACGGCCTGAGGTGAACGGCTTGCGGCGTCCCGGCGCGCTGTTGTACTGACCGGCGGCCGCGAGCGGGAACATCGCGCCGCCCTCGGCGTCCAGATTCCCGGTGAGGACATTGAGAACGTCGACGAGCCAGCTGGCGAGGGTGCCGAACGACTGGGTTGTCGTGCCCATCCTTCCGTACACCACAGCCCTCGGTGCGTCGGCGAGTTCCCTTGCCATGCGGCGGATTTCGGCGGGTTCGATTCCGGTGATCGGCGCGACGGCCTCCGGGGTGAACGGCTGGGCGAGCGCGAGAACTTCCTCGACTCCGATGACGTGGTCGGTGAGCCTGCCGAGCGTGATCCGTTGTTCGGCGAACAGCACGTGTACGAGCGAGAACAACAGCAGAGCGTCCGTGCCCGGCCGGATCGCGTGGTGCTCGTCGGCGACTTCCGCGGTCCTGGTCCTGCGCGGGTCGACGACGACGATCTTTCCTCCTCGCTTGCGGATGTTCCGCAGCCTTCCCCTGACATCGGGTGCGGTCATCAGGCTTCCGTTCGACACCAACGGGTTCGCGCCGAGCAGCAGCAGGTGCTCCGTGCGATCGAGGTCGGGAACGGGAATGGAGAAGCCCGCGCCGAAGAGGTAGCCGGACGAGTAGTGCTTGGGAATCTGATCGGCGGTGCCCGCGGTGTAGAAGTTCTTGGTGCCAATGGCTTTGAACAACGCACGGCCGTAGAGGGCGATGGAAAGATTGTGTGCGGCCGGGTTTCCGGCGTAGACGGCGAGCGCGTCCCTTCCGTGCTCGGCGAAGAGCGCGGTCAGCCGCGCGTCGATCTCCTGGAACGCCTCGTCCCACGTCACCTCGGTGAACGCGCCGCCGCGCTTGACGAGTGGCGTGGTGATCCGGTCGGGGTCGTGGTGCAGCGCGCCGAGCGAGGCGCCCTTGGGGCAGACGAAGCCCCTGGAGAAGACATCGTCGGCGTCCCCGCGTATTCCGGTCACCGAATCGCCTTCGTAGGTCACGGCGAGGCCGCAAGTGGCCTCGCACAAGGGGCATGTGACATGCGCCGTCGCCATTCGCCCATCGTTCTATACAACGGGCGGCAAGTCGAGGGCCGTACGAGATGAGCTGGTGCTCCAGCGGCGGAACGAGCCGCCGTTCCAGTCCTCAGTGGACTGTCGGATCCGTCACGCGCACGAAGCGGGGCGCGAGCCGGATCGTCGTCGACGGCCTGCCGGGATCGGCGAGTCTGGCGAGCAGGAGTTCGATGGCGTGCGCGGCGATGTCCGTTGCCGGAGCCACCAGATCGGTGCCGGGAGGACCTGCCGACTCCGGCGACTCGTAAGCGTCGAAGCAGCACACGGCGAGGTCCGTGCCGAGCTGAAGTCCCCTCCGGCTCGCCTCGTGCCGTACTCCGTCGAGCACGGTCTCATCGGTGATGATCAACGCGGTCGGAGCGGGTGCCGACCCGAGAACGGTCCTCGCTGCCGCCTCCGCTCCCCTCGCGGTCGAACCGGCGCAGGCAAGGAGCGCGGGCGTCCACGGAATACCGGCGCGGCCGAGTCCGAGCCGGTAACCGAGTGCCCGCTCGTCGCTGCTCGCGCCGGAGGCACCACTGATGAAACCGATGCGATGGTGGCCGAGCGCGACGAGCCGCAGCGTCAGCGACGCCGTCGACTCGGTGTACTCCGTGGCGACCTTGTCGACATCGACGCCTTCGGTGATGTGGTCGACGAGCACGGTCGGAATGCCGAGCCTCAGCGCTTCCGCGATCACGGTGTCGTCGTCTCTCGCCGGGGTCAGCAGCAGGCCGTCGACTCCTCGCGCGCACAGCATCCTGACGGCGGCTCGTTCCGCCGCGATGCTGTCCGTCGCGGCGAAGGTGGCCGCGCAGCCCGCGCTTTTCGCGGCGTGTTCGATCGCGGCTGACAGATCCACCGATCGCGCACCGGCGCCCGAGCCGATCACGACGCCGAACCGGTACGCGACGCGGGCGGCCCACGGTGCTTGTGCTGGCGACGGTGCGCTCATGGGGACTCCAAGGAAAGGCTGCGGCGACGCTAACCCTCCTGGCCTAACGAAGGGAGGCGTTGAGCAGCACTGCTACCGGATGTTCACCTTTCTGAGTGAACTAAGGCATGTCTGACGATCCCGTTGCCTGATGCGCTTGCACGGCAGAGGATCGTCAGACACGCCTTAGCTCGCAGCCGCAGGACTGCCGGTGCCTGAGCACGGGTGGCAGGCGCACGGTCTCCGGCGTGCGCTGCGGGTCGTTGATCCTCGCGAGCAGCAGGCGGACGGCGTGCCTTCCGATGTCGCCGATCGGCTGCGCCATCGTGGTCAGCGGTGGGTCGACGAGGTCGGCCCACTCGGTCTCGTCGTAACCGACCACGGCGATGTCCTCGCCGATGCGGATTCCCCTCCTGCGGGCTTCGCGCAGCACCCCGACCATCATGGCGTCGTTCGCGACGACGACCGCCGTCGGCGGTTCCGGCTTCGCCAGCAGTTCCGCGAACGCGGCGGCGCCGCCGACCTGCTCCGAATGTCCGGCGACGACGAGGCCGGGGTTCCAGGTGAGCCCTGCTCTGCCGAGGCCGAGCCGGTAGCCGAGGGTGCGTTCCTCGCTCGTCGCCAGCCCGTTGGTGCCGCTGATCAGGCCGATTCTGCGATGCCCCAGTGAGGCCAGATGCTCAGTGAGTGCCGATGTGGACTGGATGTTCTCGACTCCGACCTGATCGACGTCGTTTCTGGTCGCGACCCTGTCGACGAGCACGGTCGGGATGCCGAGCGAGACCAATTCGCTGATCACGGGCCCGTCACCGGGGACGGGCGTCAGCAGCAGCCCCTCCACCCTGCGAGCCCGTAGCGCGCGGACGATGGCCTGCTCGGTGTCGACGGTGTCGTGAGTGTCGGAAAGCAGCACGGTGTAGCCTGCGCTCGCCGCCTCCCTTTCGATGGTCTGCATCAGCACAGCGAAGTACGGGTTGGCGAGCAGTGAGATGGCGACGCCGATGGATCGGGTGCCGCCGGTGACGAGCGACCTCGCGATGACGTCGCCGGTGTAGCCGGTGTGCTCGACGGCCGCGAGTACGGCGGCACGGGTTTCCGGCGCGACGGCCCTCGTGCCGTTGACCACGTGCGAGACGGTGGTGATCGAGACGCCGGCGATCTCGGCGATGTCGCGCTGGGTTGGCCGGGTCGACCTCGGCGGGGGCATTGACCGTCCCTTCACCTTCGAATAGTCGGCAAGCGTTTGCGCAAACGCTTGCGAAGAGCATAGAGCCTGTTTACCTTCCAGGCGTAACCGGCGTGCCTCACTGCGAGGAGGGTGCAAGGCGTGCGCGTGCTGCTGGCGGGACTGTGCACCGTCGACCTTGTGCAGCGCGTCGACGAGCTGCCGGCGCCCGGCCGGAAGGTGGCGTCGCGATCGGTGCGGGTAGCGGCGGGAGGGCCCGCGACGAACGCCGCCGTGACGGTGGCCGCGCTCGGCGGTGAGGCGGTGCTGGTCACCGCGCTCGGCACGCATCCGCTCGCGAGCTTGGTGCGGGCCGACCTCGACGCTTGCGGGGTGCGGGTCAGCGATGTCGCAAAGGACGCCCTCGATCCGCCCTCGGTGAGCGCGGTGGCTGTCAGGGACCGCGACGGCGAGCGCACGGTCGTCTCGCACAACGCTGCTTCCGTCAGCGTCAAACTCGGCTCGGCGGTGCTTTCTGAGGTTCAGTCGGCCGACGCGGTACTCGTCGACGGCCACCATCCCGCACTGGCCATGGCGATCGCGCGGGCGGCGAAGACCGAGGGCATTCCGCTCGTCGTCGACGCGGGAAGCTGGAAACCGGTGTTCGCCGAGCTGTTTCCGCTCGTGGGCGAGGTGGGCATCATCGCCTGCTCGGCACAGTTCGACCCGCCGGACGGAGTCCTGCCTTCCGCTTCCACCGTGGTTGCGACGGCGGGAGCGGCACCTGTTCGATGGTGGCGCGGTGGACGTTCCGGCGAGGTACCGGTGCCCAAGGTCGCCGCGAGGGACACCCTCGGGGCCGGCGACGTGTGGCACGGAGCGCTCGCGTCGCGGATCGGCATGCTGCCACTGGTCGAACTGATCGAGTTCGCCAACGAGGTCGCGGCGGAGCGAGTGCGACACGTCGGGCCACGAAGCTGGATTGCCCCGGTGAGGGCGAAGATGGGAGTGAGATGACGTCGTTCGACGAACTGCTCGGGAGGGCTCGGGCGCTCGCGGACCGTGAGGAGCGCACCGTGCTCGGCATCGCGGGACCTCCCGCGTCCGGCAAGACGACGCTCGCCTGGCGGCTTGCCGACGCGCTGGGGACGACGGCCGCCGTTGTGGGAATGGACGGATTCCACCTTGCCCAGGTCGAGCTCGCGAGGCTCGGCCGTGCGGAAAGGAAAGGCGCGCCGGACACCTTCGACGGCCACGGTTACGTCCATCTCGTCCGCAGGCTGGCCGAGGGGGTCGAGCCGGTGTACGCGCCGGAGTTCCGCAGGGAGATCGAGGAGCCGATCGCCGGAGCGGTCGAGGTGCCGGAAAGCGTGCGGATCGTGTTGACGGAGGGCAACTACCTGCTGCTCGACACGGACCCCTGGGCCGAGCTGCGCGGCCTGCTCGATGAGGTCTGGTACCTGCGTCCCGACGAGGAAGCCCGGCTTGAGCGGCTGGTGACCCGGCACCGCAAGTACGGGCGCTCCCTGGTCGAGGCGAAGCAACGGGCGCTTGGCTCGGATCAGCGCAATGCCGATCTCGTCGCGCCGAGCGCCGAGCGCGCCGACCTCGTCGTCACCGACATGGAGCTACCTTCCTTCGCCGTGTGATCCGCACTTGTCCACAGCTTCTGTGGACAAGTGCGAGTTATCCACAGGTGGTGTCCGCGATGGGCAAAATGCGCAGGTGGACGTGCATTGTGGAAGTGAACGGCGAGTACGGCATGGTTACGGCGCCATCGCATTCCAGCCACCTGGCGAGCGTGTGGCAACCTTCTGCCCGAGAATTCAGGACGGGCCGGAAAGTTGGTTGTCCACAAGGTGGCCCCGGCCGGTCGCCCGGTGAGCTCGGGGGTGGAAGGACGGTTGCGACGGCATGTCGAAACTGACGTGCGTGCATCATCTCGCCCTCACGGTCACCGATGTCGACCGGAGCGTGCCCTGGTACGTCAGGGTGCTCGACCTCGAAGAGGTCGACAGGCGCGAGGACCCGCACACCGGAGTCCGCAAGGTCGTGCTCAGAGCACCTGGTGACGGGTTCGCGATTGTGCTTGTTCAGCATTCCCGGGTGGAGCGTCCCGCCTTCGACGAGCGCAGAACCGGCCTTGACCACGTGGCGTTCAAGGTCGGTTCGAGGGCGGAGCTGCAGCAGTGGGAACAGCGCCTCGCCGAGTACGGCGTCACCTACACCCCGGCCGCACCGTCGTTGATCGCACCGGATTCCGAGGTTGTCGTCTTCCGTGACCCGGATGGAATCCAGCTCGAAGTGTGGGCCGACTGGGAGTGATCAGGCCTGCACGGGTTCGGTTCCGTCGTCGACGGGCCGCTTCATCTCCTGGCGGTAGCGCCAGAACCCGAAAGCCGTGCCGAGCACGAAGAAGGCCACGCTCGCCCAGACGAGCGTCGTCTTGAGCCATGGCAGCGCGTCGAGCAGGCCCGCCGCGTAGTAGCCGAGCAGCACCAGCGTCGGTACCCACAGCACCGCGCCCAGCGCCGTGGCCAGCGCGAACCGTCGTGAGTCCATGCGGGCCGCCCCCGCGATGAGGGGCGCGAGGGTGCGCACCCACGGGATCCAGCGGGCCGCGACGATCGCGAGGAAGCCCTTCCTGTTGAGGAAGGCCCTCGCTCGCTCCAGGTTCGCCTGATTCAGCACCTTGCCGCCCCGGCGGGCGATGAATCGCGTCCCTGTCTGTCTTCCGATGTAGTAGCCTACCTGATTGCCGACGATCGCGATGAGCAACGCCGCCACCGAGAGGCCCCACGCCTGCCCTTCCGCGGCATGCTGAGCCAGCACGACGCCCGCCGCGAACAGCAACGAATCGCCGGGAAGAAACAATCCGACGATCAGCGCGCACTCGACGAAAACGAAGCTGAGCACGATGGCCCACACCAGCAAAGGGCCTGCTGTCGCGAGCCAGTCAAGACCCATACCAGCGGCTTCAGCGTGCACAACACTCACGTTCGGCAGAGTACGTGTCATCCTCGGCGCATTCCTAACCCCGAGGTGCGGTCGCGGTCCGTGCCCGGTCGTCACATCACCTGTCGGTCATGCTGTGGCGGCCCGGCAGCCCATGCTCGGGTGATGGTGGTTCAGAAGTCGGGGAGCGTGTTCCCCCTCAGTGCTTGAATATCCAACTCGACCTTAACCGTCGTTCCTATCGCCGCGACACCCGCGCGCACCATGGCGTTGTAGTCGATGGCGAAGTCCGAACGGCTCAACTGGGTCTCGGCGTGGAAAGCGGCCCGGACGCCGCCCCACGGATCCGGACCGTAACCGCCATAGCGGAGGTCGAGTTCGATCTCCCTGCGCCTCCCGTGCAGGCTCAGCTCACCGAGCAGCAGCCATCGCTCGCCGTCGCGCTGCCGCAGCCCCGTACTCACGAATCCGATCGTCGGATACTTCTCGACATCGAGGAATTCGGCGGAGCGAAGGTGGTCGTCGCGCATCTTGATGCCCGTGTCGATGCTCGTCGCGTCGATTTCCGCCTGTACGGACGAGCGTTCGACGGGACGCTCGACGACGATGTTTCCGGACAGTTCGGGAAACCGCGCCTTGATGCTCGCGATCCCGAGATGACGTGCGGTGACCACCAGCGAGGAGTGCATCGGGTCGATGACCCAAGGCCCCTCCGGCGGCAGTTCGATCGCTCCCTCCTCGGGAGAGAGCCTGACCTGGCCGATCGACCCCGAGCCGTCCGTCGCGACCTGGGCGGTGCGGGCGACCGGCTGGTAGCCGGCCGCCGTCACCACCACCGTGTACACACCGGGAGCGAGCGGCTCGGTGAGCAGGGCTCCGTTCGCGTCGGCCTGCGAGCGCGCTGCTTGCCGCCCTTGCGGATCGGTCACCGTCAGCACCGCGTGCTCGACCGCCCAGCCATCGGCTGAGCGCACGATCCCGGAGATGCCGCCCATCAGTACCGCGGTCCGCTCAGGTCGTCGATCGTCTTGTCGTACCCGAGTCGCACGTCGTGCTCGGCCTCGCCGCCGTCGAGGGTCACCTCGCTCGCCGCCGGCGGATACCCACTCGCGACGACCGTGTAGTCGCCCTCGGGAAGATCGCTCACGACGTACCTGCCCGAGTCGTCGGTCCTCGCGACCGCCGCGACGTTGCCCTCGGCGTCGAGCACCGTGATGCGGGCGTCCCCGACCACCCGGTCGCCCTCCGTGCGAGCGGTACCGACGAGCAACGCCGAGCCGGTCAGTTCGACGTCGTGGGTGAGCACTCCGCTGTCGGGCACCGTCAGTGTCACCGCGGAGGGCCGGAGCCGTTCGCCGCTCGCCACCAGCGTGTAGCTGCCCGCGCCGACTCCCGTGAACGAATACCTGCCGTCCTCCCGCGTGATGGCGGCCCCGGTGACCTCGCCGCGCGAATCGGCGAGCGTCACGGTGACGCCGGGCAGCGGCGTGCCCTCCGCCGAGGAGCGGACGACGCCGGTGACCTCGCCGGACCCGGTCAGCGTGATGTCCAGCCTCGGCTCCGCTCCGTTGTCGCCGACGACGACGCTGGATGCCTGCGGCTGGTAACCACCCGCGGACACGATCAGCACGTAGGTGCCGGAGCCAGGCGCTTCGACCCGGTAGCCGCCATCGGCGAGACCATTGCTCCTGCCGACCTGCTTGCCTCGCTGGTCGATCAGGGTGAGCGCGGCCCCCGCCACGGCCGATCCGTCCTGCCTCCTGATGTGTCCCGTGATCGCTTGCGCGGTTCCGACCGCTTCGTCGGCGTCACCGAGTCCGGCCGACGCCGTGATCGGTGCGCCGCTCGCGGCGGCCTTCACCTGACCGTTGCCGTTGTGTTCGGGCAGCGAATGCCTTCCCGCCGTGACGAGCGCGGGTTCGGTGAGGGCCTCGTCGGCGTCACGCAATGTCGCTTCCCTGGCGATCCGCTCAGCCTCGTCGGCCTCGGCTGTCTTCTCGTTGCCGGTGTCGTCGACGAGTGCCTCGCCGCCTTCCATCGCGGACGCCTTAGGGGCGCCGTCGGCAAGCGGAATCTCCTTCATGAACAGCAGCACGAAGAACGCGAGTGCCGCGACTCCCGCCCCGATGTAGAACACGAGGTTGATGGAGTCGGTGAACCCGATCAGGAACGGCTTCGCCTGCTCGATCGGCAGGGTGTTCAGGAACGACGAGTCCTGCATGATGTCGCCGCCCGCGGCGTTCATCGCGGCCGGATCGACGCCTTCCGCCTGGAAGGCCGCCGTGATCTTGCCCGTCAGCGTGCTGAACAGGATCGAGAGGAACACCGCGACACCGAGCGTTCCGCCGATCTGCCGGAAGAACGTGGCCGACGCGGTGGAAACGCCCATGTCCCTGCGAGGGCCCGCGTTCTGCACGGCGATGATCAACGTCTGCATGCAGCCACCGAGACCGAGCCCGATGATTGCCATGATCACGAGCGGTTGCCAGATCGGGCTGTCCCAGCTCACCTGCGCGAAAAGCAGCATGCCGATGGTCATGAGCGCCGTGCCGACGACGGGGAAGATCTTGTAGCGCCCCGTCCTGGACGTGAGCTGACCGGACAGCACGGAACCTGACATCACACCGACCATGAGCGGCAGCGAGAGCAGGCCTGCCTCCGTTGGCGTGTAGCCCTGCACGATCTGCAGGTACTGCGGGATCAGCATGATCGAGCCGAACATGGCGACACCGACGATGACGCCGCCCGCGATCGCGACGCTGAACGTCGAGTTGCGGAACAACCGCAGCGGGATCAGTGCCTCGTCCTTCATCTTCCGCTCGATGAGCAGGAACATGACGAGTCCGACGGCGCCGATTCCGTAGCAGATCAGGGCGGCGCGAGAGCCCCAGCCCCATTCGCGGCCCTGTTCGGCGATCAGCAGGAGCGGGACGAGGCAGATGACGAGCGCGAGCCCGCCCCACCAGTCGATGCGGTGGTCGTGCCGCTGGTGCGGCACGTTGAGCACCTTCGCGACGACGAAGAGGGCGATGATTCCCAGCGGGGCGTTGACGAGGAACACCCAGCGCCAGCCCTCGACGGACAGGAACGAGTCGAGGCCCGCGAAGAAGCCGCCGAGTACGGGACCCAGCACCGTCGAGGTGCCGAAAACGGCGAGGAAGAAGCCCTGGTACTTGGCCCTGCGCCGTGGTGGCACGATGTCGCCGAGAATCGTCAGCGCGAGCGACATGAGGCCACCCGCGCCGAGACCCTGCACCGCGCGGAACGCCGCGAGCTGATACATGGTTTGCGCGAAGCTGCAGCCGATCGAACCGACAAGGAAGATCGAGATCGCGGCGAGATAGAACGGTTTGCGGCCGTAGATGTCGGAAAGCTTGCCGTAGATCGGCGTCGCGATGGTCGCCGTGATCAGGTAAGCCGTCGTGATCCACGCCTGAAGGCTGAGCCCGTTCAGGTCGTCGGCGATCGTGCGGATCGCCGTTCCGACGATCGTCTGATCGAGCGCGGCGAGGAACATCCCGGTCATCAGGCCGATCAGGATGACCACGATCTGCCGGTGGCTGAGGTTGAAACCTTCTTCCTCAGCGTCTTTCGATGCGGACGGTTTGTCCACAGTGGATGTCATGCGTCGTCCCCCTCGGTGGTGCCGTCCCCCGGCGGATCTGTGGAAACTGGTGTGAACCGCTCAAGTTCGCCGTTGAACTTGGCGAGTAGCGCCGTGAGCGCGTCGCGGTCGGCTTCCTGCCATTCAGCGAGCAGCTTCGCGAGCCATTGACCGCGAAGCCGCCGGTTCTCCTCGAAGACGCGTATCCCCTCCGCCGTCGGCGCGAGCAGACAGGCCCTGCCGTCGCCGGGGTCGGATTGGCGTTCGACAAGACCGTGCTGCACAAGCGAACTGCTTTGCCTGCTGATGGTCGAGATGTCCGAGTGCAAGGCGTCGGCGAGTTTGCTCGCGCGCTGCGGGCCGTCGTTGACGAGGGTGAACAGGATCGCGTACGCGGCGCGCTCGATGCCGTCGGGGCCGTGCTTGGTCACCTGTGCTTTCGCGCGGGAGACCGCTCGCATGAAGCGAACCATCTGCTTGCCGAGTTCATCGGCGACGGCCAGTTCCTCCGCGGTCGGCTGGTGTCCGGTCGACTCGGCCTGCCCGGTCACAGGTGCCATGAGCAGTTCTTTTCTTTCATCACCAATGTCTTGATTGACCAGTACAACTAGTTGTCTTCCGCAAGGATGTCCCTGAGTGGCGGGGCCGCGCAACTCAATTACTTTCGCTGTGGGCGAAGACACGTTGGTTGTCACACGCAAGTATGCAAAGCGTTGTGTCATCACATGATCACGCCGTGTATGGGGGCTTCCGGGGGACGTTAGCGTTGCCCCATGGAAGAGCCGGGCACCGCATTGATTTCCGACCTGCGCGCCGCTCTCGGCGCCGAAGCCGTTCTCACCGACCCCGATGTGACCGCCGCCTACGCCAGGGACGAAATGCCGCTGGCGCCTTCGGGAAAGCCCCTTGCCGTTGTGCTGCCCTCCGACGTCAGCGGAGTACAGGCCGTCGTGCGGCGCTGCTCCGCCGCCGGAGTGCCGGTCGTGCCGCGTGGTGCGGGAAGCGGAATCAGCGGCGGTGCCAACGCGATCGAGGGCTGCGTCGTTCTCGTCACCACGAAACTCGACCGGATCGTCGAGATCGACGCCGACAACAGGCTCGCCGTCGTCGAACCCGGCGTCGTCAACCTCAAGCTGAGAGAGGCGGTCGCCGAGCACGGCCTCTTCTATGCTCCCGACCCTTCGAGCTTCGACTGGTGCACGATCGGCGGCAACCTCGCCACCAACGCTGGCGGGCTGTGCTGCGTGAAATACGGGGTGACCGCCGATTCGGTGCTGGGACTCGATGTCGTACTCGCCGACGGCTCGCTGCTTACGACGGGACGGCGCACGGTCAAGGGAGTCGCCGGATACGACCTCACCAAACTGTTCGTCGGCAGCGAGGGGACGCTGGGCGTGATCACCCGCGCCACCCTCGCGCTGCGCCCGCTTCCGCACGCGCCGGGCACTCTCGTCGCCGCGTTCCGCTCCGCGCGGGACGCTGGTGCCGCCGTCAGCGGAGTCGTGAGAGCGGGGCTTGTCCCCTCGCTCATGGAGATCATGGACGCCACCACGATCGACGCCGTGCAGCGCTACCTCAACACCGACCTGGGCGCGGGAACCGAAGGCGGCACCCTGTTGCTGTGCCAGTCCGACGTCGGAGGCGAAGCGGCGGCGGCCGAACTCGCCGCGATCGAGAAGGTCTGCGAAGCGGCGGGCGCCGAACTGGTTCACGCCACCGGTGAATTCGCGGAGGGTGAGTTGTTGATGAAGGCACGACGCTCGGTGCACTACGCGATCTCCGCCTACGGCGCCACGATGACCGACGACGTCTGTGTGCCGCGCACCCGAATTGCCGAACTGATCGAGGGATGCGAGCGCATCAGCGCCGAAGCCGGACTGAAAATCGCGGTGTGCGGACATGCCGGAGACGGCAACATGCATCCGACCGTCGTTTACGACGCCGCCGTCGAATCCGAATTCGGAAGGGCAAAACGGGCATTCGACGCGATATTGGAGTTGGGGCTCGCGCTGGGCGGAACGATTACCGGCGAACACGGCGTCGGTAAGTTCAAACAGGAATGGCTGGAGCGCGAACTGGGGCCCATTGGAGTCGACGTGCATCGCAGGCTCAAAAAAGCACTCGACCCCGGAAATCTGTTCAATCCGGGGTCGATGTTCTCGCTCGATTGAGCGCGAGAGATCAGCGCTCCTGCTTGGCGGAGGCCTTCTTTTCCTTGCGGCTCTTGAGGTACTCGAAAAGGATCGGCAGTACCGAAACCAGCACGATCAGGATGAAGATCGCGTCGACGTTCTCCTTGATGAAGGAGATGTTGCCGAGTAGCGCGCCGAGCACGATGAGGCCGGTGGCCCACAGGATCCCGCCGAGGATCGTGTAGGTGAAGTACTTCTTCGGCTCCATCCTGCCGATACCGGCTATCCAGGTGATGAACGTACGCACGAACGGGACGAACCTGGCGAGCACGACCGCTTTCGGTCCGTGCTTTTCGAGGAAGGAGTGGGTCTTGTCGACGTACTCCTGCTTGAAGAAGCGGGAATCCGGCCTGTTGAACAGCTTCGGGCCGACCTTCCAGCCGATGCCGTAGCCCAGCGCGTTGCCGAGGATGGCCGCGACCGTTGCCAGTACGCACACCAGCCACAGTGGTGCGTCGAGACTTCCGTTCGCCACGAAAAGACCGGCGGTGAACAGTAAGGAATCACCGGGAAGAACGGGAAAGATGCAGCTTTCGACGAAGAGGATCAGGCACAGCACCGCGATGACGGCGGGACCGAGACCGGAGAGCAGGTGCTCTGGATTGAGCCAGTCCGGCATGATCGACATCTGGGCTGGTGTCTGCGCAAGCATCACGATGCTCAAGGTACAGGGTCGAACTGTGCGGCCTCAGCGACCTCACACCAATGTCAAAAGCCCTGCGACGGCACCGGCTGCGAGGCCGAGTAGCACTGTCAGCAAGACAATCCAGCGCAAGGCGAGTGGTTCGTCGTGCGTTTCCGCCTTGCCGTTTTTATCCGATTGGGTGGTAATTGTCGGCGGTTGTTCAGCGGCCAATGCGTCGAGCGCCGCGCGTTCCCTTTCGAGCGATCCCTCACCCGCGCCGGACAGCAGACCGTAACCACCCGGTGTCTCCACGACGGGTGGCAGGCTCGGCGCGGCCTGCGGCTCCCACCGGGTCGCCGCCTTCTGCTGCGGTGGCGCATGCCTCGCCTGCGCCCGCAATGCCTCGGCGAGCAGCCGCTCCGGATCGTCGCTCATTGCTTGCCAGAGTAGTCGTCCCGCAGTAGCGGACCGAACTGTCCGGTGAGCCAGTCGCCGAGCGCCCTGCTCATCGAGTCCGCGAGAAACGCGGACACCGCCGCCTGCGCGAGCGGCCGCAGCCTGCCGACCTTGTCGGTCAGCGCGGGCACTTCGGCGTCGTCGAGATGTCCGTGCCGCCGGTCGCCGTTGGGTGTGGGGAGTACGTGGCTGTCGACCATGTCGACGAACACGGCTGCCAGCTGGTCGGTCTGTCGCTTCACCTGCTCGGCGATGTCGAGGACGGCCTCGACGGGAACTCCGGCCGCGATGAGCTGGCGGCCGGTGTGCAGCAAGCGGGGGCTGAGCACGAGTACGTGGTCGCCGTCGACGCGGAAGACGCCGATCCTGGCCAGCCGGTCGAGGGCCCCCGGATTCACGTGCGCGCCGAACTCGGAGGCGAGGTCGGCGAGCGGGATGCGTTCGGGCGCCTCGTCGGTCCACGGCTCGGTGAGCACGCGTTCGAGGCCGAGTAGGTGTTCCAGGTCGCGGCCCGTCTGCCAGGTCGTGATCATTTCCCTGATCTGCGCGAAGGAGTACTGCCGCTTGAGCAGTCCGAGGATGAGCCGCAGCCTGGCGAGATGTGCTTCCGTGTACACGGCAACCCTTCCCCTTCGCAAAGGAGGGGGAAGCAGGTCCCGGTCCTGGTAGACCCGCACGTTTCCGACCGTCGTGCCCGCAGCGCGGGCGAGTTCGTCGACGCGGTACTCCGCCACCCAGCAGAGTCTAGTGGTTGCGGCGCGTTACCCATTCCCCGCGCCGCAATACCCCGGTTGGGCAAAGATCCGCACTGAGGAGTACGAGGTCGGCGAACAAACCGGGACCCAGAGAACCGGTTTTGTCATCGATGCCGAGCAACTCGGCCGGATGGGTGGATGTCGCGTGAACCGCGGCCTCGATGCTCAGCCCCGCGCCCGCGACGAGATTGCGGAACGCGGCGTCCATGGTCAGCGTGCTGCCCGCGAGCGTGCCCGCGCCCGCGAGGGTCGCGACCCCGTCGTTGACGTCGACCTCAAGCTTGCCGAGCGTGTAGGTGCCGTCGGCCGCGTCCGTGGCCGACATCGCGTCGGTGATGAGCACCGTTCGCCCCCTGCCGGCGTGCTTCGCGGCGAGCCTGAGCACCGTCGGGTGCACGTGGACGAGGTCGCAGATCAGCTCGACGGTGACCCGCTCGTCGTCGAGCAGCACGCCGATCGGTCCCGGCTCGCGGTGATGCAGCGGTCGCATGCCGTTGAACAGGTGGGTCGCCATGGTGGCGCCCGCGTCGATGGCGGGACGGATTTGCTCCTCGACGCCGTCGGTGTGCCCGATGGCCGCGATCACTCCCGCCTCGGCGAACTGGCGAACGGCCTTGATGCCACCCGCGAGTTCCGGGGCCAGCGTGACCATCGAGACGTGCCCCTTGCCCGCTTCGAGCAGGAGGTCGACGGTGCCGCCGTCCGGTTCCCTCAGCGCGTCGGGATCGTGGGCGCCGCAGCGGGCCTTCGCGATGAACGGACCTTCGAGGTGGATTCCGGCGAGTTCGCCGTCGGCGACGAGTTCGGCAAGCGTGTTCAGCTGTCCCGTCAGTACGGGCAGCGGATTCGAGACGAGACTGGCCAGCATCGTCGTCGTGCCGTGACGGCGATGGGTCGCGATCGCGGTCGCGGCCTCCTCACCGTCGAACGTCGAGAAGGATCCGCCACCGCCGCCGTGGCAGTGCAGGTCGATGAATCCCGGTACGACCAGCGCGCCACCGAGGTCGATGTGCTTGCCCGGCGGCGGAGTTCCGGTGCCGAGCGCCGTGATCAACTCGCCGGAGACCGCGAGCCAGCCGTCGTCGAGCACGCCCTGCGGGGAGGCCACCCTGCCACCCGTGAGCACGAAGTCGTTGGCGCCGTTCACGAACACATCATATTGGTCCAGACCAGAATGTTGGCAACTTACGGAATGCGGCGTCCGGCGGCCATTCAGTTTCTGCCGTCGTGCATCGCTCGCTGCAAAGCTTCCAGCGCGCGACTGGCCGTCGACTTGACCGTGCCCTTCGAAATACCGGCCGCCTCGGAGATCTCCGCCTCCGAAAGCCCGCCGTAGTAGCGCAGTACCAGCACCTCGCGTTGCCGGGGCGGCAGCTTCGCCAGTGCGTTGACGACGGCCTGATGTTCGGTCGACAACATCGCGAGGCTCTCGGCGGAGCGCGCGTTCACCGCGTGCGGCGGCACGTATTCGCGTGCGGTCTTCCTGCGGCGCAACACGCTGCGTGAACCGTTGACGACAGCGGTGCGGAGATAGCCGACCGCCGCCTGCGCGTCCCTCAGCCTTCCCCAGTTGCGGTGCAGACCGGTGAACGCCTCCTGCACGACGTCCTCGGCCGTCGCGGGCTCGTCCACCAGCAGAATGGCGAGTCTCACCAGCCGCATCCGGTGCTGCCGGTAAAGATCCTCAAGTGTCAGCGGTCCCGCCTGCTGCGGCTGCTTGGCCGGAGCGTCAAGCGTGCGTAGCCGGCTCAGCGTCTGTTCGACGCTGCTCGCGGAGTTGCGCTGCCGCATGGGCTCGGCGCTGCCCTGCATCAAAACCTGCCCATCGTTGACGGCGTCCTTCGAGCCCCCCAGGACTCACGCGCACACAGCGTATCCCCTCCGGTGGGCATTACCCAGGGCTCTCGCCGCGGTCCCGGCGACCGATACGGTGCGCTGAGAGGACCCACAGCGCTCGACTTGGAGGACGCATGGCCTGGTTCGTCGTCGAAACCCGGTACGTACAAGAAAAGTTCGGTGAGGTGCGGCCACGGCATCGCGAGTACCTCACCGCACTCGCCGAGCGGGGCGTCGTTGCCGTCGCCGGACCGCTGGACAACGATATCGGTGGGCTCACGCTCTACCAGGCGCAGGACAGGGAAGAACTGCAACGGCTGCTCGACGCGGACCCCTACCACCTCGAAGACGCGCTCGCGGAACGCACCGTGCGCGAATTCAAGCCGGTGATCGGCGCCTGGGTACCAGGAGCATGACGAACCGGCCGGCGCGCCAGTGAACTGGAACACGCCGGCCGTCTTCGAACGTGACCAGTGCGGTTACTCGGCGTGCACGATGACGCCGCGCATGTTCTTGCCGTCCCGCAGATCCTGGTAGCCCTCGTTGACCTGGTCCAGGGTGTACTTCGTGGTGACCAGTTCGTCGAGCTTGAGCTTGCCCGCGTCGTAGAGCCGCAGCAGTTTGACGATGTCGTACTGCGGGTTCGCCGATCCGAACAGTGTTCCCTTGATTGTCTTCTCGAACAGCGTCAGAACTCCGCCCGAGACATGCACCGTGAGCTTCTCCGGGTTCGCGAGGCCGGTGACGACTACGGTTCCACCCTTGCCGACGACGTTGAACGCGTCCGTGACCACCTGCTCGTCCACGGTGCCGACGGTGATCAGCGCCTGATCGGCCATCTGGCCCCACGTCAGTTCGGCGACCTGCTGGGCGGCTTCGTCCGCCGTGGCGAACGCGTGGGTCGCGCCGAGCTTCATCGCCGATTCGCGCTTGAACTCGATCGGATCGACAACGACGACGTTCTTGGCTCCCGCGTGCGCCGCGCCCTGCACCGCGTTGATACCGATACCGCCGATTCCGTAAACCACGGTGGTATCACCAGCGCGCACGCCGCCCGAGTAGTTGGCCGTCGCCCATCCCGTCGGAACCCCGCACCCGACGAGCACCGCGGTCTCCAGCGGCAGCCACTCGTCGACCTTCACCACGGAATGCTCCGAGATCGTCGAACGCTCCGAGAACGTGCCGAGCATGCACATCGCGCCGAAATCGGTGCCGGAGGAATGGAAACGGAACGTCCCGTCCGGCATGTGGCCGTCGAGGATCGTCGCTCCCATGTCGCACAGGTTGGACCTGCCCGTCGCGCAGTAACGGCACCGGCCGCAGTTCGGAATGAAACTGCACACGACGTGGTCGCCCGGCGCGACCTTGGTGACGCCTGGGCCGACCTCCTCGATGATGCCCGCGCCCTCGTGACCGCCGATGATGGGGAAACGCGGCGCGAGGTCGCCGTCGATGAGATGCAGATCGGAGTGACACAGCCCCGCCGCCGTGTACTTGATCAGTACCTCGCCGGGGCCAGGGCCGTCCAGGTCGAGTTCGAGGATTTCAAAAGGCTTGCCCGCATCGAAAAGTACTGCCGCCTTTGTTTTCACGGCTCCTCCTCACGTGCACCATTGCTACGTCGGTTGACCCGATTGTCGGCCGGGAACGCCGATCCCCGCTGTGCAAATCCTGCACACCGGCACCGCCGTCAATGGGCGATCCGCAGCGCCCTCATCCGGTTGTAGAGGGTGGACCGGCTGATCCCCAGCTGCTTCGCGGCGTGCACCTTGTTGCCGCCCACGGCGCTCAGCGCCTTGGTGATCGCGTCGTGCTCCGCCTGTTCCCAGCCGCTCAGCCGGGGCGCCGCGGCACTGACCCGGCAACTCGGAGCGAGATCGCGGGCTGTGATGTCGCCGACCGAGCGACGGCTGACCACCTCGGCGAGCACCGATTCGAGCTCGCGCAGATTGCCCTGCCACGGCTGAGCGGCAAGCAGTTCGAGAGCCCCCGCCGTCAGCCGGAGCGAGCTGCCGTGCCCACGCAGCAACGTACGTGCCAGCTGAGGGATGTCCTTGCGCCGCTCACGCAACGGCGGCAGCTCGACCCTGCGGTGCATCCGGGACGCGAGTGCCGCGTGCTCGCCACGCAGCTCGGCGAAGGGGCCGCTGGTGAGCGTGACCCAGGCCGGTGAGTTGTCCAGCAGCCGGGACACCCTCGCCGCCAGTACCGAAGGGAGCAGGTGAATCCCGGCGATGGCGATGAGTCCCTGCTGCTTGGTGGTGAGTTCGGTCAGCCGCTCGCACCACGTGGCCTCGCCGAGTGTCGGCACGTCCGAGGCCGCCAGCGTCGCCACCGATGCCTCACCCGCGAGTACTTCGGTCGCGGCCGTGCGGCCCGTGCCGGGTTCGCCGCAGATGAGGACCCTCCTGCGGGCGGGAGTGCTCCGGCGCAGCCGGTCGGCGACCCCCGAGGGGAGCACGCCGTCGATCGAACGGCGCCGGAACTCGACCGAGTTTCTCGGCCTCACCGGAGCCAGCTCGAACAGCATGCCCGCGTTGACCGAAACGGCCTCCATGCGGACCTCGACCTCGGTGCCCGAGGTCAGGCGCAGCCTGCGCACGCCACGCATCGTGCGGCTGACGTCGCGCAGCAGAGGGTGGTCGCAGGGGTCGACGAGGTCGACGGCGGCACTGTTGGCGAGCACGACGTCCTCGCCGAGTGCCAGCACCGCCGTCGAACGGTGCTGAGCGGCCTGGAACGCGGCGAGCAGCCGTTGCTGAGCCTGGTTCGAACCGTCGACGAGGCGCCGCTCGATGTCCGAGACCGCGTGCACGAGGAAGGGAGCGAGCAGCGGATTGGTCGCGTCGACGGGGCCGGTGATGTCGAGGACCCCTTCGAGCCTGCGGGTGGCGGGGTGGACGATCGGATGGCCGTAGCAGGTGAACCGCTTCAACGCGTCGAGGTAGTGCTCGTCGCCGTGCACGGCGACACCGCGACGGGTCTCGAAGGGTGTTGCCAGCGAGTTCGTGCCGCTGGTCTCCTCGGTGAAGAGGCACCCGGGGACGGCGCTGACACTGTCGAGTACCCGCTCGACGGATGTGCTGCCGAATCGGCGGGCGACGATCCGGCAATCGCGATCCGCGAGGACGAGACAAAGGCCGGTGCCTTCGAGGTGTCTCGCGGTCTCGTCGAGGACGGGCGTGGCGGCGCGCAGTAGCCTGCTTCGCAGGTCGACGTCGCGTACCGCGAGGCGGTCGGCTGGGCTGGTCGGCTTCAGGCCGCTGAGTTCGGCTCGCCGCCAGGACTGTGCGATCTCGGGACGTAGCTTCACAGCGCACTCCTCATTGAGTGATCTACGTCATCATGGCAGCCGAGTGGGGCCGGATGAACCCCTCGATGCCGACTCCTGCGCTGGGGCCGCCGAGTTCTGCACTCAGGTCGCCGAGTTCCGCGTTCGGGGCGTCGAGTTCTGCGTTCGGGCTGGCGAGTTCTGCATTCGGGCGGCCGAGATGCGCGTTCGAGTGAGCCGGGCCCGGGCGGTCAAGTCCGATCCGTCGCGCCTCGTACCGCGGTGGCGCGCGTGGTCCCTCGGTGGTAGCCGTCTTGCCTCGTCGGAGAGCGGTTGCCGACCGGACACCTCGCAGGTGCCTACGGCGGAAGGGGACTGAGGCTGAGGAGATTCGGCACCTCGGGTGAGTGCGGACGCGGATCTCGCTGAACCGAATGCAGAACTCGCTGACCCGAACGCGGATCTCGGCTGCCGGAGTGCGGATCTCGGCGACCTGGACGCCGAACTCGGCGGCTACTTCGTCGCGGCTCTTCCTCCGTGGCCGGTGAGCGCCGCCTCGCGCGCACCCCTCGTCTCGATGTCCCGCAACGCGGCCTTGTCGGCGGCGGGAACCCTGCTTCGCGCACCGATTTCCACGATCGGCGGCAGGAAAGCCCTGATCAGTTTCAACGCACCGACCCAGCGCGGTACGTGGATGGTCCTCGCCCTTCGCCGCACCCCTGCTTCGAGGCAGTCGAGTGCGACGTCGAGCGGGTAGGTCTTGCCGATGAGTCCCGGCATCCCGGCGCGCAGCTTGCCGAAGACGGGGTGTGCGTCGGCGCTCTCGACGAGGTCGGTCTTGATCCACGTCGGGTGCGCGACGCCGACCTTGACGCCGAGGTGGGCGACCTCGGCGCGCAGGCTGTTGCAGAACGCCTCCACTCCCGCTTTCGCGGCGGCGTAGTTGGCCATGCCGGGCGCGTGGGTGATGGCCGCGAGCGAGGAGATCGCCAGTAGGTAACCCTTGCGTTCGACGACGTGCGGCATGGCGACGCGGAACGTCCGCCACACACCGAGCAGGTCGACCTCGATCACCTTTTCGAAGGCGGCGGGGTCGACGG
This sequence comes from Saccharomonospora sp. NPDC006951, assembly GCA_040635515.1. GTDB lineage: Bacteria > Actinomycetota > Actinomycetes > Mycobacteriales > Pseudonocardiaceae > Prauserella_A. Next base: position 318,010 of record JBEYHY010000004.1, read on the forward strand.
AACGCACGAATCCGGTGGTGGCGATACCGGCGTTGGCGATGACGATGTCGATACCGCCGAAGTGGTCGACGACGCCCTTGGTCGCTCTTTCCAGGTCGCTCCAGCTCGTGACGTCGGCTTCCCATGAGTGCGCCGCGTTCCCGATGCGTTCGGCGACCTTGCGCTGCTCGGCTGCTTCGATACCGACGAGCGCGACCTTGGCGCCCGCCGCGGCGAATCGTTCCGCGAGCCCGGCTCCGATGCCACGGGCGGCGCCGGTGATGAGTACGACCTTGCCCTTGACCTTGTTGCCGGTCAGGAAGTTGCCGGTCAGGAACGCCATTGGTGCCTCCTCGGTCTGCCCTGAGCAGACCGTACCCCAACTTACTCCCGGTAGGCTACTGGCTGGTAGGTGAGCCGATCCGGTCGAGCTCGTCCGGGCTGAGCCGTAGTTCGACGGCGGCAAGCAGGTCGGCGAGTTGCGTAGTGTCGCGGGCGCTCGCGATGGGTGCCGTGACGGTCGGCTGAGCGGCGAGCCAGGCGAGCGACACCGCCGTCACCGATGTCGAATGCGCCGATGCGACGTCGTCGAGCACGGAAAGCACCGCCTCGCCTGTTTTGTCCAAATAGGACAGAGCGCCTTGTGAACGCGGGCTGTCGCCCCCGTGCGCGACCGAGCGGTACTTGCCGGTGAGAAAACCCTTTGCCAGCGCGTAGTACGGCAGGCAGGCAAGTCCCTCTTCCCGTACGAGCGGAGCGAGTTCGCGTTCGTAGTCCCGCTCCATGAGGTTGTAGTGCGGTTGCAGGGCGACGTACTTCGCGAGTCCTTCCCTTTCCGAGATCGCGAGCGCTTCCCCCAACCGGTCCGCCGAGTGGTTCGAGGCTCCGATGTGGCGGACTTTTCCTTCCCGCACAAGGGAATCGAAGGCCGTCAGGGTCTCTTCGAGCGGAGTGTCCCCGTCGTCCCTGTGTGCGTAGTAGAGGTCGATGTGGTCGGTGCGGAGCCTGCGCAGTGAATCCTCTGCCGCCGCCTTGATGTTGGCCGCCGAAAGCCCCGGCCGCGCTGCCCATGCGCCGACCTTGGTGGCGATGACGATGTCGTCGCGATTGCCGCGAGCGGAAAGCCAGTTGCCGATGATGGTTTCCGACTCGCCACCCGAATTGCCTTCCGCCCGCGCCATGTAGACGTCGGCGGTGTCGACGAAGTTGCCGCCCGCGCCGGTGTAGGCGTCGAGTACCGCGAAGGATTCCGCCGCGTCCGCCGTCCAGCCGAAAACGTTGCCGCCGAGGTTGAGGCCGGATACTTCCAGGTCACCGATCTTTCCCATTGCGAAGACCCTAGTGGCCACCCGCGAAGGTGACCTTCCAACGGGTGTCGCGGGGAATGCGGCGGAGGGGTGTCCTTGTTGACATCGCCATGGCTGTGAACCTCGGGAAGATCGGAATCTGGCGGGGTGCCCCAGGGCTCAATCCCGACCTCGCCGTCGAAGTGGAGAAGCTCGGTTACGGGGCGATCTGGATCGGAGGGTCGCCCGGCGCGGACCTGAGACTCGCCGAGGACCTTCTCGACGCGACGAGCACGATCGCCGTCGCCACCGGCATCGTCAACATGTGGAACAGCGACGCCGCCGAGGTGGGGGCCGCGTACAAGCGCATCGCGGCGCGGCATCCGGGCCGGTTCCTGCTCGGGGTCGGCATCGGGCACCCCGAGGCGACCCAGGCCTATCAGAAGCCCTACGAGAAGATCGTTTCCTATCTGGACGAACTCGACGAAGCGGGCGTTCCCGTCGAAGAGATGGCACTCGCCGCGCTGGGGCCGAAGGTGTTGCGCTTGTCCGCCGAGCGCACCGCAGGCGCGCATCCCTATCTCACGACGCCGGAACACACCCGGCAGGCAAGGGAGATCCTCGGCGAAGGCGTGCTGCTCGCGCCGGAGCAGAAGGTGGTGTTCGACACCGACCCCGAGCGGGCTCGCGCGGTGGCGAGGCCCGCCATCGAAAACCCGTATCTCCACCTCGTCAACTACGTGAACAACCTCAAGCGGCTGGGTTGGAAGGACGAGGACATCGCGAACGGCGGCAGTGATCAGCTCATCGACGCGCTCGGCATCCACGGTGACGCGAAGACGGTCGCGGCGGGCGTGACCGCGCATCTCGACGCGGGTGCCGACCACGTGTGCGTTCAGGTCCTCAGCGCCGACGACGATCCGTTGCCCGGGTACCGGCAGCTCGCGGACATTCTCCTCTGATTTTCCGGTTCTCCGTCCAGCGGCGAACGCCACCTCCACCCGGCCCGATGTGCGCCGAATGCGGTAAAGGTGGCGTTCGCTGCATGGAGCGGCGTCGCCGTGGACCGGCCTCGTAGGATGCGGGGCAGTAGCGCCCCGAGCCTGCCGGCACGAGCTGCAGGACACCGCTGAGGAGGACAACGATGCCCATCGCCACCCCCGAGGTCTACGCGGAGATGCTGGACAGGGCCAAGGCGAACGAGTTCGCGTACCCCGCCATCAACGTGACCTCGTCGGAAACCCTGAACGCCGCGTTGAGGGGTTTCGCGGAAGCCGAGAGCGACGGGATCATCCAGTTCTCGACGGGCGGTGCCGAATTCGCGTCGGGGCAGAAGGTCAAGGACATGGTCACCGGTGCGGCCGCGCTCGCGGAGTTCGCGCACGTTGTCGCGGCGAAGTACCCGATCAACGTCGCGCTGCACACCGACCACTGCCCCAAGGACAAGCTCGACGGTTTCGTCCGCCCGCTGCTGGAGATCTCGCAGGAGCGCGTCGACAGGGGCGAGAATCCGCTTTTCCAGTCCCACATGTGGGACGGCTCGGCCATCGACCTCGACGAGAACCTGTCGATCGCGACCGAACTGCTGGCGAAGGCCGCGGCAGCCAAGATCATCCTTGAGGTCGAGATCGGTGTCGTCGGTGGCGAGGAAGACGGCGTCGCCAACGAGATCAACGAAAAGCTCTACACCGCGGAGGGCGACTTCGTGAAGACCATCGACGCGCTCGGCGCGGGTGAGAAGGGCCGGTACCTGCTCGCGGCGACGTTCGGCAACGTGCACGGCGCCTACAAGCCAGGCGCGGTCCAGTTGCGTCCCGACGTGCTCAAGCGCGGCCAGCAGGTCGCTTCGGAGAAGCTCGGTCTCGCCGAGGGCTCGAAGCCGTTCGAACTCGTCTTCCACGGTGGTTCCGGATCGCTGCTTGAGGAGATCCACGAGGCGGTGTCCTACGGCGTCGTGAAGATGAACGTCGACACCGACACCCAGTACGCGTTCACGCGCCCAATCGCCGACCACATGTTCAAGAACTACGACGGCGTGCTCAAGATCGACGGCGAGGTCGGCAACAAGAAGACCTACGACCCGCGCAGCTACCTCAAGGCGGCCGAGGGCAGCATGGCCACCCGCGTCGTCGAGGCGGCCGAGAACCTCAAGTCGGCAGGCAAGAAGCTCTGACGTATCCCCGGGCCGGCACCGCGGTTTCGAGCGGTGCCGGCCCGGCGACGCCGAGTCCTTAATGGCCTGAATGGGCAGTGCGAAGTGGAGGCGGGAATCGAAGATGATGCCGAAACGACTCGTCGCCGCGGTCCTCGTGGCAGCACTGGTACTCGGCGGCAGCAGCGTGTTGCTCGCTCTCATCCTGTGAGGGCGAGCCAGCGCGAGTGCTGCACAATGGCGGCATGACTCACGGCAATCTCCTCGAACCGGAAGCCACCAAACTGCCAGAGCGGCCGGAGCCACAGGCCGCGCTCGACGCGGGTACGGATCCGGCGGAGGTCGCCGCCGAGCACCCCGACTTCAGTGCCGCGTGGGCGGCGCTCGGTGAGCGTGCGCTCGGCGAGGACGAGGTCGTCGCCGCCTACGCGTACGCGCGCACCGGCTACCACCGGGGCCTCGATCAGCTCCGGCGCGCCGGCTGGAAGGGCTTCGGCCCCATCCCGTGGGCGCACGAGCCCAACCAGGGTTTCCTGAGGGCGCTCGCCGTTCTCGCGAAGGCGGCGGGCCGGATCGGCGAGACCGAGGAATACGAACGCTGCAAGCAGTTCATCACCGACTCCGATCCCGCAGCGGCCCAGGCCACCGGCCTGGCCTGATCATCGTCCCGGCTGGTACGGCTAGCAGGTCTCCAGCATCTCGCTCAGCGCGGCTTTCTCGGCGTCGTTGACGGTCAGCTCCCACTTGTGCTTGACGCTGATCCACATGCTCGCGTAGGTGCACCAGTAGGACTCCGCAGGCGGTTTCCACGCCTCGGGTGACTGGTCGCCCTTTTCCTGGTTGACGTTGTCGGTGACGGCGATGAGCTGTGCGTCGGTGAGGTCGTTGGCGAACTGTTCCCGCTGCGCGGTGGTCCATTCGTCGGCGCCGGTCCGGTAGGCGTTGGCGAGGGGGACGACGTGGTCGATGTCGACATCGGAAGGTTGGGTCCAGGTTTCGCCGTCGTAGGGGCTGTGCCAGCTGCCGGACGTCGGGTAGCAGTCGGTCCCGGTTTCGACATCGGCGCCGTCGCGCTTGAGTACCGCTTCCCTGGTGTTGCAGTTGTCTCCCTGGTCGGCCCAGTGCGGGAAGAGGTCCCTGTCGTAGCCGTCCATCGAGCCGTCGGGGGCGACGGTGAGTCCGGCGAGCTGTGTCCTCGCGGTGGTCTCGTCGGGGATGTTCGGTGGTTCGGTCGAGGCGACGCCGGTCACTCCGGCGGTGAGCAGGATCGCCGCGCCGATGGCGGTCAGAGCATGACGGAACGTGCGGTGAGTGGTCACGACGTCGCCTCTCTCCGGGGTTGGGAACTTTCCGACTGTGACTGAGAGAGGTGACGCGATCAACACTTTCGCGTTAACGGGAGGGCAGAACCAGACGTAAGTCGTGGGTGTGCCGGTACCAGGTCCAGCGCTGCATCGGTCTCGGGTAGGCGACGCCGTCCGACAGCGGCGACAGCGGTGTGCCGCCGAACTGGAACGCCCTGCCCCGGAAGGTTTCCTTGCGGCGGAACAGGGTCCCCCTCGTGACGGTCACCACGAGTCCTTCGGAGTCGGGCCGGACCACGACCGAGGAGGCTTCTCCTCTGAACGCGACCGCATCGTCGCAGTACGCGACACCGCGTGGTTGTTCGAGTACTCCGCGTCCCAGCAACACGCCGCCCGCGTCGTCCCTCACGAGCGGGACCGAGCCCGCGGATCCGGTCAGCGCGAGGTCCATCGCCGCGGTCGAATCGGAAGGGATCTTCCAGATCGCGGCGACCGTCGATCGCCCGCCGACCGGTACGTAACCGACCGGCGTCGTGCCGAGTTTGTCCTTGCGCAGCAAGCGAAGTACGACGGCGGCGAGGTCGGCGTCCGTTCCGGCGACGACCAGTTCTCCGGTGAGCAACGGGTCGACGTCGTTCTTGCCGGGCCTACTCGGCAAGGCGTGCACGCGCACGCCTTCGGGAACCGCTAGCGACTCGGCCGCCTCTCCGCAAGCCAGCACCACTCCGCGCACGTAACACTCCTCGGTTAGGCTCATGCACCGGCATTTCTCAGCGCCAAATCAGTGCCAATTAGTCCTGCCGTCGAATACCAGGAGTGTCACATGCCGGCCATCGTGCTCATCGGAGCCCAGTGGGGAGACGAAGGCAAGGGCAAGGCCACCGACCTGCTCGGCGACCGTGTCCAGTGGGTTGTTCGCTACCAGGGCGGCAACAACGCGGGGCACACCGTCGTCCTGCCTGACGGTCAGGACTTCGCCCTCCACCTCATCCCCTCCGGCATCCTCACGCCGGGAGTGACGAACGTGATCGGCAACGGCGTCGTCGTCGATCCCGGTGTGCTGCTCGACGAACTGTCCGGCATCGAGGAGCGGGGCGTCGACACCGAGCGCCTGCTGATCTCGGCCGACGCGCACTTGATCATGCCGTACCACGTGGCGATCGATAAGGTCACCGAGCGCTACCTCGGCGCGAAGCGCATCGGCACGACGGGACGCGGCATCGGCCCCTGCTACCAGGACAAGGTCGCGCGGGTCGGGGTCAGGGTCCAGGACCTGCTCGACGAGAAGATCCTGCGGCAGAAGGTCGAGGCGGCGCTGGAGTTCAAGAACCAGGTGCTCGTCAAGGTCTACAACCGCAAGGCGCTCGACCCCGACGAGGTCACCGACACCGTGCTCGAACAGGGCGAGCGGTTCGCGCACCGCATCGCCGACACCAGGCTGCTGCTCAACAAGGCCCTTGAGGCGGGAGAGACCGTCCTGCTCGAAGGCTCGCAGGGCACGTTGCTCGACGTCGACCACGGCACTTATCCGTTCGTGACGTCGTCCAACCCGACGTCCGGAGGTGCGAGTGTCGGCTCCGGCATCGGGCCCGGCCGCATCACGACGGTGCTCGGCATCCTCAAGGCGTACACGACGAGGGTCGGTTCCGGCCCCTTCCCCACCGAACTGCACGACGAGGCAGGCGAGAATCTCCGCAAGGCGGGTGGCGAGTTCGGGGTCACGACGGGACGCTCGCGGCGCACGGGTTGGTTCGACGCGGTCATCGGCCGCTACGCGGTGCGGGTCAACGGCATCACCGACTACTTCCTCACGAAGCTCGACGTGCTTTCCGGGCTTGAGCGGGTTCCGGTGTGTGTCGGCTACGAGGTCGACGGCTTCCGCACGGACGACATGCCGATGACGCAGACCGACGTCCACCACGCCGTCCCGATCTACGAAGAGCTGCCCGGCTGGTGGGAGGACATCAGTCAGTGCCGCACCTTCGAGGAACTGCCAGCCAACGCGCGGGCTTACGTCGAGCGGATCGAGGAACTGGTCGGTGCCAGGGTTTCCGCCATCGGCGTCGGTCCAGGCAGGGAACAGACGATCGTGCGCCACGAGTTCGTGTAGCGACGCTCGTCCTTTGTGGAGCGCCGGTTCACCTGGCCGCGACACACTCGGCTTCGGCGGTCAGCGACCTCGCGCGTTCGTCGAGTGCTTCCAGCGCCGCCGCGACGGCGGGTGTGCTCCTGCCGCCGCGGCGGGTTGCGGTGAGGAACTTCCGTGAGGGCGCCGTCCCGCTGATCGGTATGCGCCGGACGTCGACCTCCGGCTGGATCTGGGAAAGCCGGGGAACCAGCGCGACGCCGAGACCGAGGTCGACGAGTGACGCGATGACGGTGAGCCCGAAGGCCTCGTGGGTGATGTCGGGGCTGAATCCCGCCGTCGAGCAGGCGCTGAGTACCTGCGCTCTCGACGTGTCACCTTCCGCGCCCATGATCCACGGCTCGCCCGCGACCTCGTGGAGTTCGACCGTGCGCCTGCCAGCCAGCCGGTGATCGGCCGCGACCAGCAGGTCGAACGGATCGTCGAGCAGTGGGTGCTGCTCGAACCTCCGATCGCACGCCGGTGGGTTGCTTTGGACGGTTTCGACGACGGCGAGGTCGATGCTCCCGTTGAAGAGCAGGTCGAAGCAGTGGGCCGTCTCGGTTTCGCGTAGCCGTACTCGTAGCGCGGGGTAGGCCTTGCCGAGCGTGGCCGTGACCGGTGCGAGCAGCCTGCACATCGCGGTGGGGAAGCCCGCCATCCGCAGCAGGCCAGCGGGCAGTCCGTCGTCGCCGGACAGCTCGCCCTCGGCCTGTTGCCAGCGGGCTTCGATGGCGTCGGCGTGGGCGAGCAGGGAGTGGGCCGCTCCGGTGAGCCGGATCGTGCGGCCGTTCGGTTCAAGCAGCGCGACTCCGAGATCCTTGCCGAGCTGCTTGACCTGCTGTGAGGCCGCTGATGGCGTGAGGTGCAGTGCGCGAGCCGCCGCCGTGACCGTGCCGTAGTACGCGACCGCGCGAAGGACCTGGAGTCGGCGTAGGTCAATCATGAAGCCGATTCTTCACAATCATGTCCGGAAATCCAACCTGGACCTGAATGCTGAGCGCGGCCAGTCTGGAGACATGAGTACTTGCCCGTTCTGCGGCTGGCCAGACGACCGGCCGTTCGCCGTCGTTTCCAGGCATCCCACTCCGGACGGAGAAACGGTGTGGACCCGCTGTGCGTGCGGGTCGCTGCAAGTCAGGGAAGTAGGCGTCGGCGGCGCCTTCGTCGTGTCGAGGGGAAGGCCGAGCGAGGATTCCACAGTGGATCATTCAGAGTCCACTGTGGAATCCTGACGGTTCGCCTTGCTACCTGGCCACCTCGACCGCGATGTCGGGATGATCGGCGAAAAGCCCGTCGATTCCCGTCGCGATGAACAACTCGTACGCGGTGAGGATGTCGCCCCACGCGGCGGGGTCGTCGGAGGAACGCAGGTCGGTCGGCAGGAAGTTGTTCTCGGCGCGGAAGGTCCACGGGTGCACTTCGAGGCCCGCCGTGTGCGCGTCGCCGACGATCGCGCTCGGCTGTGTGAGCCTGCCGTCGGCATCCCTCGGGATCACCCTGTCCAGCGCAGGGCCCAGTCCGTCGGCGTAGCGCGCGATCTCGGTGAGCCCCTCCGGTGTGACGAGGTCGTCGTAGGTGCGGGGATCGCCGCCCGCGACGAAGTCGTACGGCGCGCCGGAGGCGTCGACGAGCTGCACGAGCGGAACCCGCAGCTTCCCGCTCAGTTCCTTGAGGTTGCCCACCTCGAAGGACTGGACGTAGACGGGAGCGCCGCGCTTGTTGAGCCCGTTGCGCTTCAGCGTGTCGACCAGCGCGGGTTCCAGCGGCAGTCCCTGTTGCTTGAAGTAGGTCGGGTGCTTGGTCTCCGGGTAGATCCCGATGTCGCGGCGTAGCTCGCGGGAGAGGTCGCGGGAGAGATCGATCACCTCCTGAAGGGTGGGGATCTCGAACCTGCCGTCGTAGACCGTGTTGTGCGGGCGCAGCTCGGGGATGCGTTCCTTCGCCCTGAGCGTCTTCAGCTCGGCCAGCGTGAAGTCCTCGGCGAACCAGCCGGTGACCGGCGTCCCGTCGAGATCCTTCGTGGTCTTGCGGTCGGCGAACTCGGGATGGTCGGCGACGTCGGTGGTTCCGCCGATCTCCGGTTCGTGCCTCGCGACGAGCACGCCGTCCTTGGTGGTCACCAGGTCGGGCTCGATGAAGTCGGCGCCCATCCTCGCGGCGAGTTCGTACGCGGCGAGGGTGTGCTCCGGCCGGTAACCCGACGCGCCCCTGTGCGCGACGATCACGAAGTCGTCCGGGTTCTTGCCCGCCCGCGTCTCTGGCGAGGCCGCGTCCGTCCGCGGCGCCGCCTGCCCCGAGACGCTCGTCGTGCCGAGCACTGCCAGCGTGCACATGGCGAGGACTGCCCATCGCTTATGGCTCATTTCTGCCTCTCTCGCTGGGGTTGGTGGTGCCCACCCGGTCACGTTCGCTCGCCGTCACGACCGCGTGGTGATGCGCGAAGGGCGTAAAGGGGACATGCCGGTGAACGGACGGCGACCGTTCCCGATTACCCTCAACACCCGTGCGCGTCCTGGTTATCGGCTCCGGAGCCCGTGAGCACGCCATCGTCCTCGCCGCTTCACACGATCCGGCGGTGACGGCGCTTGCCTGTGCCCCCGGCAACGCGGGGACCGCCGCGCTCTCCGAGACTCTCGGCGCCGACCTCACTGACCCGGCAGCCATCGCGGTCGTCGCCGAGCAGTGGTCGGCCGATCTTGTCGTCATCGGCCCCGAGGTGCCGCTCGTCGCCGGTGCGGCCGACGCCGTTCGCAAGGCGGGCATCGCCTGCTTCGGCCCTTCGGCTTCCGCCGCCCGGATCGAGGGCTCCAAGTCGTTCGCCAAGGACGTGATGGCCTCGGCGAAGGTGCCGACCGCTCGCAGTGAGGTGGTCGACAACCCGGCGCACCTCGATGCGACGCTCGCGCGGTTCGGCCCCACCTGGGTCGTCAAGGACGACGGGCTCGCCGCGGGCAAGGGCGTCGTCGTCACCAGCGACATCGACAAGGCCCGCAAGCACGCGCTCATGCTGCTCGACGGTGGCCACCCCGTGCTCTTCGAATCGTTCCTCGAAGGCCCGGAAGCGTCGCTGTTCTGTTTCGTCGACGGCAGGACGGTCGTTCCGCTGTTGCCTGCCCAGGACTTCAAGCGGGTCGGAGACGGCGACGCGGGACCGAATACCGGCGGGATGGGCGCGTACGCGCCGCTGCCCTGGGCGCCTGCCGATCTGGTCGACGAGGTCGTCGCGACCATCATCCAGCCCGTCGTCGACGAACTTGTTGCGAGGGACGCCGCCTTCTCCGGACTGCTGTACGCGGGGCTCGCGCTGACCGCCGATGGTCCGCAGGTGATCGAGTTCAACTGCCGCTTCGGTGATCCGGAGACCCAGGCCGTGCTCGCGCTGCTGCGCACGCCCATCGTCACGTTGCTCAACGCGACGGCGCGGGGAACGCTCGCCGAGCAGCCGCCGCTGGAATGGGCGGAAGGCGCTGCCGTCACCGTCGTCATGGCCGCGGAAGGATATCCCGGAGTTCCCCGCACTGGCGATGTCATCACGGGCAGCGAGGCGGAAGGTGTTCTGCACGCGGGAACCCGGCGGCGGGACGACGGTGCCGTCGTCTCCAACGGCGGCAGGGTGCTTTCCGTCGTCGGCACGGGTGACGACCTCGAAGCCGCTCGTGAAGAGGCTTACGAGCGCGTCGGCAAGGTTCGCCTGCTCGGCACGCACTACCGCACCGACATCGCGGCGCTGGCCGCTCGCGGCGCCGTGACGATTCCCAGCCGGTAGACACCGAATAGCTACCGAGCAAGCCCCGCAAGTCCCGGGTCTTCGTGTCCGCACCACCGCGCTGTGCCGCGCCAGGAACCACTTGGCACACTGGTCCGTCGAATGGGGGACACACATCGGGTTGAGGGGCGATGAATCCGATGAAGCCATCAGCAGAGCGCGGGAGCTCATGAAGACCGAAACAGACGGTGGCTTTTCGACGGTGCTGCCACCTGAGGCGCTGCCACCCGTACTGACCGAGCCGCACGGGGCGGGACTGGGGCCCAGCGGTGGCCCGCCGGAGAGCGGTCCCCCGCCCGGAAACGTCGAGCAGTGGATTCGCGAGGCCATCAAAGCGCTGCGAGCCCATGGGATCTCGGTCACCGAGGACGATGTCGACGGCATCTGGACGATCATCGAGCAGGAGTCGGGCGGAGACCCGCACGCCGTCAACGGCTGGGACAGCAACGCGGCGAGGGGAACCCCGTCGAAGGGGCTGATGCAATGCATCGACCCCACGTTCCAGGCCTACAAACTTGCTGGTCACGACGATATCTACGATCCGGTGGACAACATCATCGCCGGCGTGAGGTACACGTTCGACCGCTACGGTGGTTTCGAAGGGCACCCCGGGCTCAAGTCGATGCCGGCGGCAGCCTGCCTTCGATGAAGGTCCTTTAATCCGAGGCTCAGCGAGGATTCACGGTGCTCCCGCATCGTTAGTGCCATGAGCGAATCCGGATGGCTGCCGAGCGAGACCGACCTCGGTCTGCTCTTCGCGACGGCCGCCGAGGTGGCGGGCGCCACCGCGACGAGCTGGCAGTGCACCTACCTCGATGTCCACAACGGATCGACGAGGGCGCTGACCGCGACGGTCGGCCTCGAATGGCCTGACGGTTCGCGGACCGAGGAGACCTTCGGCGCCGGTGTCGGCAGGCACATGGCGGGCGCGCTGCGGATGTCCGACGGGCAGCACGAGGTCGGCGTGTGGCGGTTTCCCCACGACCCCGCGTTGCCCGGTCTCGCGGCCGCGTGCGATCCCCAACGGATGCGCGGGCTCGTCGCGAGCATGGGGCTCGGTGACGAGCCGGTCGCGCTCACGGTCCGGGCCTACCGCCCCACCCGTAGAGCCGTCGTCGAGGTCAGGACCAGCACGACGAGCCTTTTCGTCAAGGTGTTGCGGCCCGCCAAGGTCGGCGAACTCCACGAACTCCACCGCGCCTCGGAGCATGCGCTCGTGCCGGAAAGCCTCGGCTGGACCGACGACGGGCTGCTCGTGCTCGCGGGAAAGCCGGGGCGCTCGCTCCAGGAACTGCTGCTGACCGGCGAAACCGCCCTGCCGGATCCGGAGCTGATCGTCGGCCTGCTCGACGGGCTTCCTGCCGCGTTCGTCTCCAGGAAGCCAAGGCAGGGCTGGGCCGAGCTGGCCAGGCACTACGCCGAGTCGGTTGCGAGCGTATTGCCGGATGCCGGTTCCCAGGCACATCGCATCGCCGATGCGGTGGACGCCGTCGGCATCGTTCCCGGCAGGTGCGTGCCCGTCCACGGCGACTTCTACGAGAGTCAGCTCCTCGTCGCGGGCGATCGGTTCAGCGCACTGCTGGACATCGACACGGCGCACGGCGGGGACGGCTACGACGATCCGGCCTGTCTGCTCGGCCATCTCGCCGTCCTCGCTCAGCTCAACCCCGACCAGCGGGGCATCACCCGTTATCTCGACCGTTGTCTCGGTGTTTTCGAACGGCATTGGGAGCCCCGCGTGCTGAGGGCGAGGGTGGCCGCCGTCGTGCTCTCGCTCGCCACCGGCCCTCACCGGGTCAGGCAAGCGGGCTGGCAGAACGCGATCAGGGAGCGCCTCGCTCTCGCCGATCGCTGGAACTCCGGCGAGCAACCGCTCGCCGCGTGAGGAAGAACGTCCCGCTCAAGGGAACTCTGAGGGAAAGGAAAGGGAACATGGCAAACACCAAGCGCCGCTGGGCCGTCATCACGGGGGCGGCAGCCGCCGCCGGAGTGGGTGGCCTGATCGCCGTCGCCGGCACCGCCTCGGCCGATGTCCAGCTCAACGATCAGCGGTCCCCATCGACCGTGCAGCTCGTCGACCACGGAAACGGCGCGGCAGGTGCCGTCGACAGCGCGAGCGTGAACAGCCCCGGCACGGCCAACACAGCCAACACCGCGAACACGGCGAACACCGCGAACACGGCGAACACCGCCAACAGCCCGAACACGCCGAACAGTCCCAACACGGCCAACAGCCCGGTCAGCCCCAACACGCCGAACAGCCCGGCATCGGCGGACAGCCCGAACTGACCCAGCGGGAAGGCAGCGGCGCGAGGTCGGCGTGAGGTTCTACAGTGACCGCATGGTCGACTTCGCCCCGCTTCCCGGCCCGGCGCGCCGCGCCGAAGTCGCACCTTTCCACGTCATGGAGGTGCTTTCGGCAGCGCAAGCCAGGCAGCGCACACACGGTGACGTGATCGCGTTGTGCGCGGGCCAGCCGACAGCGGGCGCGCCGAAGCCGGTGGTCGCCGCCGCGGAGCAAGCGCTGCGTGGCGGCGATCTCGGGTACACGGTGCAACTGGGTATCCCCGAGCTCAGGGAAGCTGTCGCCGGGCACTACGCCCGCTCGTACGGACTCGACGTCCAGCCCTCGGACGTGATCATCACCACCGGTTCCTCCGGTGGTTTCCTGCTGTCGTTCCTTGCCGCTTTCGAGGCGGGTGACAGGGTCGCCATGGCGAGACCGGGCTACCCCGCCTACCGCAATCTGCTCACGGCACTCGGTTGCGAGGTCGTCGAGTTCGGCACCGACGAGAGCACGCGGTTCCAGCCGACCACGGCGCTGCTCGACGAACTCGGGCCGATCAGCGGGCTCATCGTCGCGAGCCCGAGCAATCCGACGGGCACCATGCTCGGCCAGGACGAACTCGCCGCGATCGCCGAGTGGTGTTCCGCTCGCGGCGTGCAGCTGATCAGCGACGAGATCTACCACGGCATTTCGTACGGAACCGAGGTCGGCTGCGCGTGGCGGACCGCGCCGGAGTCGCTGGTGCTCGGCTCGTTCTCGAAGTACTTCGCGATGACGGGCTGGCGGCTCGGCTGGATGCTCGTTCCCCGGCGGCTGCATCGCGCGGTGGACGTGCTGACCGGCAACTTCAACATCTGTCCTCCCGCGCTCGCCCAGCAGGCGGCCGTCGCCGCCTTCACCGAGGAGTCCTACGCGGAGCTCGACGGGCACGTCGCGCACTACCGCACCAACCGCGACCTGCTGCTCGACGGCCTTTCCTCGCTCGGACTCGACAGGGTGGCGCCGGTCGACGGCGCCTTCTACGCCTACGTCGACGTGTCGGAGTACACCGGCGACAGTCTCGGCTGGTGTCAGCGACTGCTCGCCGACACCGGTGTCGCCATCACTCCCGGTATCGACTTCGATCCTGAGGAAGGCGGCCGGTTCGTGCGGTTTTCCTTTGCCGGCGCGACCGCCGATGTCACGGAGGGTGTTCGCCGGTTGGGGGCGTGGCTGGGCTGAGACGTCCGGTCGGGGGGAACCCCGACTTTTCCCTGAACGTTGGTCCGGCGAGGAGCTTTCCCGGCGTCGACGTGACAACCTGAAGTGGACAGGAAAGCACTCGGATTCAGCGGAGGAAGGTCATGTTCTGGAAGATCGTCGGGGGTCTGCTACTGGCGTGGGTCGCGTTCATGGTGATCGGCTCCGTCGTCGGCTTCCTCGTCAAGGCCGTGTTCTGGATCGCGATCGTCGCGGGCGCCGCCTTCCTTGGTGCGGCTGCCTACGGCGCCATCAAGGGCAGCGGGAACAAGAAGCAGATTCGCTCCTGAGCCGACGCCGCGCATGTCGATCGTCATCGGGGTGCTTTCACTTCTGCTGACGATGGCGTTCGTCGGCGCGGGTGGGGCGCGAATGGCCGGGGTCGAGCCGCTACGGGGATATGCGGCTCATCTCGGTCTTTCGCGCGGGGGAAACCGGGTGGTCGGCGCCGTGGAACTCGCCGCGGCGGCAGGGCTGATCATCGGTTTCTGGATCAAGCCGGTCGCGCTCGCCGCTTCGATCGGGCTGGTGGCGATGATGGTCGCCACCGTTTTCCGGCACGTGCGGAGCAAGGACCCCATTGCCCTCGCGTCTCCCGCCGCCACTCTCGGTGTGCTGGCTGTCGCCAACGCCGTCCTGCTCGGCCTCGCCTAGGCGGACGTGGTCAGAGCACCGCGTGTGCTTCCTTGGCGTTGCTCCACCGATGAGCCCGCAGCCCGACAGCCCTCGCGGCGTCGACGTTGGTCTGCCGGTCGTCGAAGAACAGGCAGTCCCCCGGCTCCGCTCCGAGTTTCGCGAGCAGGATCGAGAAGATCTCCTCGTCCGGCTTGGCGACGCCGACATCGCCGGAGAAGACCCTCACCCTGAACCGCTGTGCCCACGGCTGCCGTTCGGCGAACCTCGCGAACGACGTCGGCGCGTTGGACAGCAGCGCGAGCGGCGTACCCGCCTCGGCGAGCGCCGAGAGCATGTCGAGCGTGTCCGGCTCGACCCTCGACCAGCCCTGGATGTCCAGCTCGGTCAGCTCGGCGACGGTCGAATCGTCAACCTTCATCCCGAGCGTTCCCGCGATGGCCTGCCAGAAGTCCTCGTCGGTCCCACCGCGGTCGTAGGCATCCCTGTGTGCCCAGTACGCGGCCGTGAACGGCCTCGGTGGTGCGTCGAGCAACCTGGCCATCGCGGGAAGAGCGGCCGTGCGAGTGCTGATCACCTCGCCGTAGTCGAAGACGACCCAGCGAAGGCTCATCGTGGTCCCGCCTTGATCCTGCGCAGCGTCTCCGCGACGTCGGCCGAGGTGACGTCGCGGTGGGTGACGAAACGGACCTTTCCGGCCATGGGCAGCGTGAGGATGCCTGCCGCGCGGAGCCGGTCCATGGTCAGCGCGACGTCGGGAACGGTGGCAAGCACGATGTTCGTCTCCGGTTCTGTCGCGTCCCAGCCGCACTCGCGAAGACCGGACGCGAGCGCGGTGGCGTTGGCGTGATCATCTTTGAGGCTACTGACCCTGCTCAGCGCGACCAGACAGGCCGCCGCGAGTACGCCGCCCTGTCTGACCCCGCCGCCGAGCATCTGCCGAATCCTGCGGCCGTGTGCCACGACGTCCTCGCTGCCCGCGAGTACGGAGCCGACCGGAGCCCCCAGCCCCTTGCTGAAGCACGCGGAGACACTGTCGACGCCGACGGTGAGCGCGGCGGGAGGAAGCCCGAGCGCCGCTGCCGCGTTCCACAGCCGGGCACCGTCGAGGTGGACGCGAAGACCGGCCGCCCTCGCCGTGGCGACGAGCTGGGCGTGCTCGTCGGGCGGGGTGATGGCACCGCCCGCCGCGTTGTGGGTGTTCTCAAGGCACAACAGGGTGGTGCGCAACGCGTAGTAGGGCGCTCCCCTCGGGCCCGCCGCCTTCTTGACGGCGCTCGGTGACGGCCTGCCCGGTCCCGCGTCGTGTTCGAGTGCCTCCGGCATTCCTCCGGCGAGCCACGCGCCCGAGCCGAGTTCGTTGGTGAGCACGTGTGCGTTGCGGGTAGCGAGAAAACGATCACCTCTCCGCAGGTGAACGCAGAGCGCGATGAGATTGGCCATGGTCCCGCTCGGCGTCCACAGCGCCGAGGGCATGCCAAGTGTCGCCGCCGCGCGCTCCTCAAGTTCGGCAACCGTGGGATCCGTGTCGATCACGTTGTCGCCGACCTTGGCATTCGCCATGGCCGAGCGCATTGCCTCGTCGGGGCGGGTGATGGTGTCCGAGCGGAAATCGATGGTCGCGGAAGTATCGGCAGTCTCGGAGGTCACGGTTGGATCACATCACATCGTGAGTTGATCTCACAACGGACCTTGCCCCGGCGTGCAACCGTTGATGGCAGTATTTCCGTCTCTCGTACCGACAACACGAACGACCGGAGACCATCCGCGTGGATCACCGCGATGAGCAGGAGTTCGCGGAGTACTTCGCTGCCAAGCGGGACTCCGTGCGCAGAACCGCGTACATGCTCTGTGGTGACTGGCACCGCGCCGACGATCTCGCGCAGACGGCGTTCGTCGCGCTGCACCGTCGCTGGCGAAAGATCCGCGACAAGGCGGCGACCGACGCGTACGTGCGCACGACGTTGGTCAGGGCGGCGATCGACGAGTCGCGAAGGCCGTGGAGAAGGGAACGGCAGTCGGAGGAACTGCCCGAACCGCCACCACGGGGCGAGCAGCTCGCCGATCGGGTCGCGACGAGGGAAGACCTGCTCGCGGGATTGCGCAGGGTGCCTCCACGGCAGCGGGCGGTGCTCGTGCTGCGGTACTTCGAGGGCCTCGACGTCAGCGGCGTCGCGAAGGTACTCGGATGCAGCGAGGGCAACGTCAAGAGCCAGACCGCGCGGGGGCTCGCGAACCTGCGTGACGTGCTGGGCGAGGAGGTGGAGACACATGGATGAGAAGGAACTCGAGGAGCTTTTCCTCGAAGCACCAGGTGAGCCGCCACCGCCCGGCTTCACGGCGGCCGATGTCGCCACCGCATCCCGTAAGGCGACCGCGAAGCGGCGCACGGTGGTGGCAGGCGTCGCGGCGGCCGTGGTCGCGCTCGGCGGCGTCGGAACCACCATCGGACTGCTCAGCGGTCCGGCTCCCTCCGAGCAGACGACCGCCGCCGCGCCGCAGGCCGAGTCGGCGCCCTCCGCGGGAAGAGGCAACGCGGAAAACGATCAGTCAGGGCAACCGCAGTCGGAAGCGGAGCGTCATCCCAGTGCACAGGTTGTCCCGCAAGACTCGCCGAAGCAGGGCGGTGAGCCGGGCGGGAAGACCGACCCCAGGGTCGGCAGCACCGCAGGGTGCGACAAGGTGGACCGGGAGCTCGCCAACGCCCTCGCCGGCGAGCTCCCGGTCACCGCATCGGCCGCGGCCTTGCCCGCGTCGGCGTGTCCCTCCGGCACGCGCGGAGCCGCGCTGCCGTTCGACGGCGGCACCGTCGATGTCGTACTCGTGCCCGAGGGCGGCAGGTCGTCCTTCCAGTGGGCCGAAGGCACGGTGACGGCACAACGGCGCACGGCCGGAGGAGCCACCGTCGTGGTGGCAAGCGTTCCCGCACCCGGATCGCAGGCCCCGCCGTTCGCCGACCGTCTCGACGACATCGCGGCCGCGCTCGCCGAGCGTTTCTGAACGTCACGGCGCGGGATGGCACACTCCGGCCATGACGTCAGCAGCGAGCACGCCGAAAGGCGAGCGCAGAAGGGCCGCGCTCGTCGCGGCGGCGGCGCAACTGCTGGCGGAAGGCGGCTTCGAGGCCATCCGGCACAGGGCGGTCGCCGAACGTGCCGAGCTGCCGCTTGCCTCGACGACCTACTACTTCGATTCGCTCGACGACCTCATCTACGCGGCGGCCGAGTACCACGGCAGGTCCGAGCTGGAGAAGGGGCGCAAACAGCTCGCCGAGCTGAGTGTCGATCACCGGGGTGTCGAAACACTGGTCGATCTGGTTCTCGACCAGCTGCTCGGAAGCGATCCCAGCTACGAGGCGGTGCTGCTGCGGTACGAGCGGCTTGTCGCGACAGGCCGGAGGCCCTATCTCAGGCCGCTCATGCGCACGCTCTCCGGCGAGCTGCGTGAGCTCCTGACCGCGATCTTCGCCAGGTCGGGTACGAGCATCGACGTGCAGCGGCTCGACCGGCTGATCGCGCTCGTCGACGGCACCGTCGTCAACGCCTTGATCGCCGTCGACCCCGATCCGAGGGGTCTCGCCGCGCGCAGGCTGCACGCCGAGCTGGCCTGACCGGCGGTTAGCCTGACTGTCGTGAAGGACAAGCCCCGCATCCCCAATGTGCTCGCAGGCCGTTACGCCTCACCGGAACTGGTCGGCCTCTGGTCGCCCGAGTACAAGGTCACGCTCGAACGCGAACTGTGGCTCGCCGTGCTCAAGGCGCAGTCGGAGCTCGGCGTCGACGTTCCGGAAGGGGTCATCGCCGACTACGAGCGGGTGCTGCGGGAGGTCGACCTCGAATCGATCGCGGCGAGGGAGCGGGTCACGCGGCACGACGTGAAGGCGCGCATCGAGGAGTTCAACGCGCTCGCGGGGCACGAACACGTTCACAAGGGCATGACCTCCCGCGATCTCACCGAGAACGTCGAGCAACTCCAGCTTCGGCGTTCACTCGAACTGGTCCGTGAGCGGGTCGTCACCGTGCTGGCCCGGCTCGCCGAACTCGCGACCGAGCACGGCGAGCTCGTGATGGCAGGCCGTTCGCACAACGTCGCCGCGCAGGCGACGACGCTCGGCAAGCGGTTCGCGACGGCGGCCGACGAACTGCTCGTCGCCTTCACCAGGGTCGATGAACTGGTCACGCGGTACCCGCTGCGCGGCATCAAAGGCCCCGTCGGCACCGCGCAGGACATGCTCGACCTGCTCGGCGACCCGGCGAAGCTCGGCGAGCTGGAGACGAGGGTCGCGCGGCACCTCGGATTCGAGAACGTCTTCACGAGCGTCGGCCAGGTGTACCCGCGCTCGCTCGACTTCGACGTACTCTCCGCGCTCGTGCAGGTGGCGGCCGCGCCGTCGAGCCTCGCGAAGACCATCAGGCTCATGGCGGGCAACGAGCTGGTGACCGAAGGTTTCCAGCCGGGTCAGGTCGGTTCGTCGGCGATGCCGCACAAGATGAACACGCGTTCGTGCGAGCGCGTCAACGGGCTCGCTGTCGTGTTGCGTGGCTACCTCTCGATGATCGGGGAGCTGGCGGGCGACCAGTGGAACGAGGGCGACGTCTCGGATTCCGTCGTGCGCAGGGTGGCCCTTCCCGACGCGTTCTTCGCGCTCGACGGCCTGCTCGAAACGTTCCTCACCGTGCTGGGCGAGTTCGGTGCCTTCCCAGCCGTGATCGAAAGGGAACTGTCGAGATACCTGCCCTTCCTCGGTACGACCAAGGTGCTGATGGGCGCGGTCAGGGCAGGAGTCGGCAGGGAGAGCGCGCACGAGGCGATCAAGGAGAACGCGGTCGCGGCCGCGCTCGCCATGCGCGAGCAGGGCAAGCAGGACAACGATCTGCTCGACCGGCTCGCCGCCGACGAGCGCATTCCGCTCGACCTGCCCTCCCTCAGGAAACTGCTCGCCGACCGGCTCGCCTTCACGGGGACGGCGGAGGCCCAGGTCGCGGGTGTCGTCGGCAGGGTCTCCGACATCGTCAAGCGCTTCCCCGAGGCAGCCGAGTACCGGCCGTCGCCGATCCTGTGACACTGGCTCCGCTCCGCGCGCCGCGCCGGTCACACCGACGAAGGCTCTCCCTTGGTGAGAACCCTGACCTCGGTGCCTTCCGGGCCGAGCCTTGCGAAAAGGTCGTAGTGCATGCCGGGTGAGGCAAGCACGGCCTCGTGGATCGGCACGGCGACCCTCGGCCGGATCTCCCTGAGGTAGTCGACGGCGTCGGCCGCCTTGAGCCACGGCGCGGCCGTCGGAAGCCCCAGCACGTCGATTCGCTGCTCGGGAACGAAGAACGAGTCGCCAGGGTGGTAGAAGGCGCCGTGGTCGACGATGAAGCCGATGTTCGGGACGACGGGAACATCGGGATGGATCACGGCGTGCTGACCGCCGACCACATTGACCGAGGTGCCTCCGAAGTCGAAGGCCTCGCCCGGAGCGGCGACGGCGGCGGTGAGCCCCAGGTTGCCTGTCGTTTCCGCCGAACCCGCGTCGACGATGAGCCGTGCGGAGGGGTTTGCGGAAAGTAACGAGGAAAGCCGCCGCGCGTCGAGGTGATCCGGATGCTGATGGGTGACGAGGACGGCGTCCAATTCCCGTTCGCTTTCGAAACCGGCCGAGAATGAGCCTGGATCGATGAGAATGCGCGCGTTCTCTGTTTCGACGAGCACACAAGAGTGTCCGAAGTGGACTAGACGCATTGTTGTCTCCCTTGATCTTTCCATTGAGCCTACGCTCACGCGAGCAGTTCGGCGCCCGCCTGTGTCATGCTGGCGATGTGCAGGCCCACTGACGCGCTGGAGGCACAATGACCACGGCTCACGCCGTCGACATGTTCGATTCGCTGAATCCGGCGACGGACGAGGTGATCGGTTCATTCCCCGTGCACACCGCGGAACAGGTCGAGCAAGCCGTCGCGAGAGCAAAGGACGCCGCCGCGTGGTGGGCGGGCCTCGGATTCTCCGGCCGCGCCGACCGGCTCGTCGCGTGGCGGGGCATTCTCGCGAGGCGGCTGACCGAGCTGTGCAAGCTGATCACCGAGGAAACCGGTAAACCGAACGGCGACGCGCAGCTCGAATCGGTACTCGCCATCGAACATCTCGCGTGGGCGACGAGGAACGCGCACAAGGTGCTCGGCCGCAAGCGTCGCTCGCCCGGCCTGTTGCTGGCAAACCAGGCCGCGAGCGTCGAATACCAGCCACTCGGGGTCATCGGCGTGATCGGGCCGTGGAACTACCCGGTGTACACACCGCTGGGTTCCGTCAGCTACGCGCTCGCCGCGGGCAACGCCGTCGTGTTCAAGCCGAGCGAGTACACGCCCGCCGTCGGAACCTGGCTCGCCGACACCTTCGCCGAGGTCGTTCCCGAGTATCCGGTGCTTCAGCTCGTCACCGGTTTCGGGCCGACGGGCGCCGCGCTGTCCACCGCGGAGGTCGACAAGATCGCTTTCACCGGATCCGCGGCGACCGGCCGGAAGATCATGACCGCTGCCGCGAAGCGGCTGACTCCCGTCGTCATCGAGGCGGGCGGCAAGGATCCCGTCCTCGTCGACGAGGACGCCGACCTCGATGCCGCTGCGGAAGCGACCGTGTGGGGCGCGTTCTCCAACGCCGGTCAGACGTGTGCCGGCGTCGAGCGGGTCTACGCACACGAGCGGGTCTACGACGAGTTCCTCGCGAAGGTCGTCGCACTGGCCGAGCGGATCGAGGCTGGACAGGACTACGGCCCCATGACGATGCCGAGCCAGCTCGCCGTCGTGCGCAGGCACATCACCGACGCGCTCGACAGAGGAGGAAAGGCGCTCGTCGGCGGAAAGGACGCCGTCGGCGACAGGTATGTCAGGCCGACGGTCCTCGTCGACGTACCCGAGGACTCGGAAGCGGTGCGGGAGGAAACGTTCGGGCCGACGGTCACGATCGCCAAGGTCGCCGACATGGACGAGGCGGTCGAGAAGGCCAACGATTCGGCCTACGGGCTGGGTTCGACGGTGTTCTCCCGGCGAAGGGGTATGGAGCTCGCGCGGCGCCTGCGCACAGGGCAGACCGCGATCAACGCCCCGCTCTCGTTCGCGGGCATCGCCTCGCTCCCGTTCGGCGGGGTCGGTGAATCCGGCTTCGGCAGGATTCACGGTCAGGAAGGGCTGCGCGAGTTCGCGAGGCCGAAAGCCATTGCGCGGCAACGGTTCGCGGCGCCGGTCGCGTTGACGAGTTTCGCACGTTCGGCGAAAACCGAGGCTCTCGTCGGCAAGCTCATCGGCAGGCTGCACGGCAGGCGCTGACCTTTCGACCTGAGTTGTCCACCGGTGATCAACACTGTGGATGAACACTGTGGACAACGTGGGATCAGGCGGCCGGTTGGAGTTCACCCTCGCGCATGACGAGTGCGGAGTACCTCCCGCCCTTGGCGATCAGTTCCTCGTGTGTGCCGCGTTCGGCGATCCTGCCGCCATCGAGCAACACGATCTGATCCGCGTCGCGAATCGTGGAGAGCCGGTGCGCGATGGTGATCGTCGTCCTGCCTGCCGCGAGAGAGTTGATCGCCTGCTGCACGGCCAGTTCCGTCCGGGTGTCGAGTGCGCTCGTCGCCTCGTCGAGCACGAGGATCGGCGGGTCGCGCAGGATCGTGCGGGCAATGGCGAGGCGTTGCTTCTCGCCGCCGGAGAACCGGTAGCCGCGCTCACCGACGGTCGTGTCGTAGCCATCCGGCAACGCGGCGATGTGCTCGTGGATCTGTGCCGCCTTCGCCGCTTCGACCAGTTCGGCGTCCGTCGCGTCAGGCTTGGCGAAGCGCAGGTTCTCCGCGATGGAGGCATGCAACAGGTAGGTTTCCTGCGAAACCACACCGACACTGTCGGCCAGTGTCGCGAAGCTCAGGTCGCGCACGTCGACGCCGTCGATGGTCACCCTGCCCTCCGAGACGTCGTACAGCCGGGGAACGAGGTAGCTCATCGTGGTCTTGCCGGAGCCGGTTTCGCCGACGATCGCGAGACTGCCGCCCGCGGGCACGGTCAGGTCGATGCCGTCGAGAGTCTTGCGGGCACTCGCCTTTTCGCCGTTTTCCGTTGCCGGGTAGGAGAAGCCGACCGAATCGAAACGCACCTCGCCTCTCACCGGCTCGATGACGACGGGCTCACGTGGCTGCTCCACATCGACGGGAAGATCGAGATACTCGAAGATCCGCTGGAAGAGCGCGAGCGAACTTTGCAGTTCGACACCGGTCTGCAGCAGCGACATGGTCGGCCGGAACAGAGTCTGCTGCAGGGTGACGAAGGCGACGAGCGTGCCGAGCGAGATCATCGGGATGCCGAACGCGCTGCTGACTCCCGCTGCCCAGTAGATCAGCGCGGGCAGCGCGGCCATCACGATCTGGATGGTCGACATCCGCCACCGGCCCGCCATGCTGGATTCGACCTCCAGCTTCGCCAGCCGCGCCGACTCGTCGGTGAACCGCTCCGTGAGCGAACCGGATCTGCCCATCGCGCGGCCGAGCAGGATCCCACTCACCGAAAGGGATTCCTGCACGTTCGACGACATCGCCGCGAGCTGCGTCTGCCTGCGAGCCGTGATCTTCTTGCGCTCGGCGCCCACTCTGCGGCTTATCCATACGAAGACCGGCATGAGCAACAGCGAGACGACGGTCAGCCGCCAGTCGAGGGCGATCATCGCGACCACGGTCGCCACGACGGTCGTCACGTTGGAAACCAGAGAGGTCGCGGTCGAGGTGACGGTCGACTGCATTCCCCCGATGTCGTTGGCGATCCTCGACTGCACCTCGCCGGTGCGGGTTCGGGTGAAGAACGCCAGCGACATGCGTTGCAGGCGTGCGTAGACGGCGGAGCGCAGGTCGTGCATGACGCGCTGCCCCACGGTCGTCGAGAGGTAGGTCTGCAGCACGTTGAAGACGCTGGTGGCGACCGCGACGCCGAGCATGCCGACGATCAACGCGCTGAGCAGTCCGATTCGCTGCTGCGGGATCGCGACGTCGAGTACCTCGCGCAGCAGAAACGGTGAGGCGACGGAGACGAGTGAGGAAAGGCCGACGAGCAGGCCGACGGTGGTGAGCCTGCCCCGGTGCGGCCGGAAGAGCCGGAGTATCCGGCGCAGTGGCACCGGCTCGCGGCGTGGTTCTTCGGCAACGGGCATACTTCGAGGGTAGCTCTTAATTACCTATGTTCATAGTTACCTTGGTTCTGTTAGTCTGGCCGGGTGGAATCGGAAGAGGGCGAGGCGCGCCTGAGCGACCTGTTCCTGCGGCTGGCGCGCAGAACCCGGGTCACGCAAATGCAGCGGCTGGGGCCGCTCGGCCTCACTCCTGCCCAGGCGAGAGCGCTGAGCGTCATCGGGCATTGCTCCGAGCCGCCACGCATGGCCGAACTCGCGGCGCGGCTCGGTGTCGTCCCGCGCGCGGTGACGCCCCTGATCGACGCGCTTGAGCAAGCGGGATTCGTGCGCCGCAGGATCGACGAGTGCAACCGCAGATCCACCTTGCTGGAACTCACCGAGGAAGGTCACCGCATGTGCCTGCGCCTCCGCGCCGAGCGGGCGGCCGTCGTCGACGAACTGTTCTCCGGGCTCACGCCCGCCGAGCGGGACACCTTGGTCGCGCTGCTCGACAAAGTCGGCGAGGAACCGCGATGAGCCCACGGCCCTCGCCACCCGTAGAACACCAGAACGCAAGAAGACACTGTGGGTGATCCCACTCGCACTCGCGCCGCTTCCCGCGACGGAACCCGCCGGGTGCGCCTGCCGAAATCCACTACCGGTGGCGCAGGGTCACCGGCGTTGAGCCAAACCGGCGAATTGGCCGGACTGACGCAACGGCCGGGAATAGTTGCCCGTCCTACGTATGTATAAGTCAGGTGAAGTCGGCATGGGGCCGAGGGGTGTCGGGGGCCTCTCGGCCCCTAAGCTACGCTCAAGGGGCATCGACCTGCGGAAACAGCGGAAATATAGGAGCAGCCCGTCGTGGCCCGAGTAGTCGTCGACATCATGCCCAAGCCCGAGATCCTCGACCCACAAGGCCAGGCGGTCGCGGGTGCTCTCCCGCGCCTCGGCTTCACCGGAGTCACCGAGGTTCGCCAGGGCAAGCGATTCGAACTGGAAGTCGACGACGAGGTCGACGACGAAACCCTTGCCAAGATCGCGGAGGGTTTTCTCGCCAACCCCGTGATCGAGGACTGGACCGTGCGGCGGGTCGACCAGTGACCCCGCGTATCGGCGTCATTACTTTCCCCGGCACGCTCGACGACGTCGACGCCGCTCGTGCGGTGACGCGTTCGTCGGCGGAGGCGGTGGCGCTGTGGCATGCCGACGCCGATCTCAAGGGAGTCGACGCGGTCATCGTGCCCGGCGGCTTCTCCTACGGCGACTACCTGCGCTGTGGTGCGATCGCCAGGTTCGCGCCCGTGATGACCTCGGTCATCGAAGCCGCGGGCAAGGGCATGCCGGTGCTCGGGATCTGCAACGGTTTCCAGATCCTCTGCGAGGCGGGACTGTTGCCGGGCGCGCTGGTACGCAACGAGAAACTGCACTTCGTCTGTCGCGACCAGTGGCTGAGGGTCGAGAACAACACGACGGCGTGGAGCACCCGCTACGACAAGGGCGCCGAGGTGCTCATCCCGCTCAAGTCGGGCGAGGGCGGCTACGTCGCCGACCAGCACACGCTCGACGCGCTTGAAGCCGAGGGCAGGGTGGTCTTCCGCTACGTGGGCGGCAATCCCAACGGTTCCCGCAACGACATCGCGGGCATCAGCAGCGCCGACGGCAGGGTGGTCGGGCTCATGCCGCACCCCGAGCACGCCATCGACGCGCTCACCGGGCCCTCCGACGACGGCCTCGGCATGTTCTACTCCGCGCTCGACGCGCTGAGGCCACTCGCCGCGACAAGCTGACCCAAGCGTGCACCCGCCCGCGCTCAATCGGCGCGGGCGGCGTGCACGAGTCGTGCGTAGGGCCCTTGCGCGGCAAGCAGTTCGCCGTGGCTGCCAAGCTCGCTGATCCTGCCGTCCTCGACGACCGCGACCCGATCGGCGGCAGCCGCCGTGTGCAGCCGGTGCGCGATCGCGATCACGGTCCTTCCCTCAAGTACCTTCGCCAGCGTCCGTTCGAGTTCCCT
This sequence comes from Saccharomonospora sp. NPDC006951, assembly GCA_040635515.1. GTDB lineage: Bacteria > Actinomycetota > Actinomycetes > Mycobacteriales > Pseudonocardiaceae > Prauserella_A. The sequence goes on from JBEYHY010000004.1 coordinate 343,924, forward strand.
CGCCGACGAGGTGTCGAGCAGTGACGTCGCCTCGTCGAGTACGAGCGTGTGCGGGTCCGCGAGGACCACCCTTGCCAGCGCGAGTTGTTGTGCCGTCGCGGCGGGAACCGGTTCGCCACCCGCGCCGATCTTGGTGGAAAGCCCTTCCGGTAGTGCGTCCGCCCAAGTCCGCGCGCCCGTCGAATCCAGCGCGGCAAGCAACTCGTCGTCACTCCAAACGCCATCGCCGGGCAGCGTCAGGTTTTCCCGCAACGTCCCGCTGAAGACGTGCTGCTCCTGGGTGAGCAGCAGTACCTCACGGCGCAGGACGTCGTCGGACAGTGAGGACACCTCGACACCACCGATGGTCACCGAACCCTCGCTCGGTGCGGAGATCCCCGCCAGCAGCCTGCCCAAAGTGGACTTTCCGGCTCCTGAGGGGCCGACGACGGCAAGCCGTTCGCCCCTCGGGATGCTCAGGTCGATGCCGTGCAGTACCCGGCGATCGGCGGTATAGCCGAAACGCACGCCGCTGACCTCGATGTCGGTGCCCTGAGGGCTGTCGCCACCTCTGTCGTCGTCCTCGCCGCGCACGCCGAGCACCCTGCGCAGTGCGGTTCCGGACACCATGAGGTCCTCGAACCACCACATCAATGTGTCCATCGGTTCGGCGAGGATCTGCATGTACAGCACCATCGTGGTGATCGTGCCGAGCGCGGCGAGGTCGTTGGCATAGGCCCAGCCGCCGAGCAGCAGCATCGCCGCGATGGGCAGTGTGTGCGACAGTTCGAGGAACGGCACCCAGCGAACCTGGAGCCTGCGCAGTTCCCTTTCTCCGCCGATGGCTCCCTGCAGTACTTTTTCGCCGTCGGTGATCCTGCGGCCGGTGCGCGACAACGCCTCGGCTGTCCGCGCGCCCTCGACGGTTTCGTGGGTGTCGGTCTGTACTCCCGACCACGAATCCAGCATCCGCACGATCGCGGAAGGCACCTTGCGCCAGTACCGCCTGCTCGGGAAGAACAGCACGGGCACGGCCACCAGCAGGCCCAGCGCGAGCAGCGGAGACGTGATGATCATGGCCGTGACGGTCAGCAGCACGGTGAAGGCGGCGATGGCGATTTCGGGCACCGCGTTGCGGACGGAGTAGTCGAGGCGACTGATATCGGAGGTCGCCCTGCTCAGCAGGTCGCCGGTACCGGCCGCCTCGACGGTGCCGAGCGGCAGGCGCAGTGCCTGGCCGACGAAGGTTTCCCTCGTCTCGGCGAGCACCCGTTCCCCGAGTACCCCCGCCTTGAGCCGTGCCGATCGGCGCAGCCAGCTTTGGGCGACCAGTACGACGACGAAGACGACCGCGAGCACGTCGATGTTGATCGAGCTCTCGGCACCGGAGACCTCGTCGACGATCAGGCCGAGCAGCTGGGGTCCAGCGAGACCGGCGACGGCCGCGATCCCGAAGAGGACGAGTACGAGGACGAACTCCCTTCGGTTGGCGCGGAACGTCATCGCCGCCCAGCGTCGCGCGACGGCCGCCGAGGCGAGCGGAAGTTTCAGTTGCACGTCGTTACCACCTCGTCGGCGACGGCGGCCCACAGTGGGCTCTGGCTGAACACGACGGTCGTCCTTCCCCCGCGCAGCGAGGCGACTCGCTTGCTGATGCGGGCCTCGGTGTGTGCGTCGACCGCCGACGTCGGCTCGTCGAGCAGCAGTACGTCGGCATCGGTCGCCAGCGCCCTCGCCAGCGCGAGCCGCTGCCGCTGACCACCGGAGACCTCCCTCCCGCGCTCCCCGATCAGCTCGTCGATCCCACCCGGAAGCGCGGCGACGATGTCCTCGGCGTCGGCCGCCCAGAGTGCGCGTTCGACGGTGACCTTTCCTGGTACGTCAGCCGCGATCTCGGCCGAAAGAATCCCGGAAAACCACAGGTCCTGGTTGTGCGCGTACACGACGCGGCGGCGAAGCTCGGTCAGCGCGACCCGGTCGGCGGGGACACCGGACAGCGAAGCGGGCTCGCCGCTGTCGGTGAACCTGGCAAGTCGCGCTGCCAGTTCCTCGCCGTCCTTCCCGATGTCGACGACCGTGAGCTTGCCCGCGACCGCGGTGAAACCGGTCTTCGGATCGTGGGGTTCCAGCGGTCCCTCCGGAAGGGCGACCGGCGACTCCGGCTCGGTCAGATCGGCGCGCAGGTTGAGCACCCTTGCCGCCTTGTTCGCCGATGCCAGCGCGGATGCCAGTGCGCCTGCGCTCTCCGTCGCCGTGCTCACCGGGATGACGAGGAACGCGGCGGCACCGTAGAAGGCGACGAGTTCGCCGACGCTGATCGTCCCGGCGATCGCGAGCTTCGCGCCGAGCCAGGTGATCGTCACCGTGACCAGGCCCGGCAGCAGAACCTCGGCTCCGGTGAGCCACGATTCCCGCTTCGCCACGTCAATTCCCGCGAACCGCACCCGCTGGCTCGCGTCGCGGAACCGGGCGTTGAACTGCCGTTCGCCGCCGACTCCCCTGAGTATTCGCAGGCCGGAGACGATGTCGGCGCCGAGGGAGTTGACGGCGGTCACCTGCTCCCGCTGGTAACGGATCTTGCGTTCGAGCGGGCCGATCAACGAGCCGACACCGGCCGTCGCGATCGGAACACCCACGAGCGCGACGGTTCCGAGCAGCGGTGAGTAACCGACCAGAACGAAGCCGACGGTGAGGAAAGCCACAACCGCGCCGCCGAGCCTGCCGATCACTTCGAGGACGTTGCCGATCTTGTTGATGTCGGAGGAGGTGACAGCAAGCACTTCGCCGGTGCCGACCTTGGCACGCAGGCCCGATCCGAGCCTCGCCGCGTGCGTCACCACGAGCCGCCGCGTCGCCGACGCGCCGTGCATCCACATGCCGACCCCGAGGCCGAGCAATGTCGTTCCGAACACGGCCTGCAGCACGCCGATGCCCGCGATCGCCAAGCCGTAGCCGAGCAGAGCCGATGTGTCCCTTTCGGCGATACCGGCTTCGATGCCGTTGCCGACCACGACAGGCAGCAAGGCGCTCGGCACGAGCCACAGCGCGCCGAACAGGATCGAACCCATGGCAAGCCAAGGCCTCGCCCTCAGCAGGGCGATGAGGTAAGTGATCGGCGTCAGCCGTGCGGGCAGGCGGATGTCGGGAGCCGGGTACGGCTTGGATGGCACGTCCGACAACGTTACGAATGACCTGCGGTGATGGCGACCGATTTTCTCGCGGGACCGCCAAGTATCCTGATGGCCGTGGCATCACCTCACGTCGAAACACCGGTCGTCGACACCACCGCACACGCAGCGGACACCCCCGAACTTCCGCAGCCCTACCTCGAACTCGGTCTTGCCGACGACGAGTACGAGAGGATCCGCGAGATCCTCGGGCGGCGGCCGACGGAGGCCGAGCTGGCCATGTACTCCGTGATGTGGAGTGAGCACTGCTCGTACAAGTCCTCCAAGCGGCATCTCGCCTACTTCGGCGAGACGACGACGCCGGAGATGCGGGCCAAGATGCTCGCGGGCATCGGAGAGAACGCCGGTGTGGTCGACATCGGTGACGGCTGGGCCGTCACCTTCAAGGTGGAAAGCCACAATCACCCGTCCTATGTGGAGCCGTATCAGGGTGCGGCCACCGGCGTCGGCGGCATCGTGCGCGACATCCTCGCCATGGGCGCGAGGCCGCTTGCCGTCGCCGACCCGCTGCGGTTCGGCCCCGCCGACGCGCCGGACACCAAGCGGGTGCTTCCCGGTGTCGTCGCCGGCGTCGCGGGCTACGGCAACTGCCTCGGCCTTCCCAACATCGGCGGCGAGGTCGTCTTCGACGAGAGCTACGCGGGCAACCCGCTCGTCAACGCCATGTGTGTCGGCGCGATGCGCGTCGAGGACCTGCACCTCGCGCATGCCTCCGGCACCGGCAACAAGATCATCCTGTTCGGCGCGAGGACCGGGCTCGACGGTATCGGCGGCGTCTCCGTGCTCGCGAGTGACACCTTCTCCGGCGACGAGACCAGCGGCGGTCGCAAGAAGTTGCCGAGCGTCCAGGTCGGCGACCCGTTCACCGAGAAGGTGCTCATCGAGTGCTGCCTGGAGCTGTTCGGCAAGAAGCTCGTCGTCGGCATCCAGGACCTCGGCGGCGCCGGGCTTTCCTGCGCGACATCGGAGCTCGCCGCGGCGGGCGACGGCGGGATGCACATCAACCTCGACCGGGTTCCCCTTCGCGCCAAGGGGATGACACCGGCCGAGATCCTCTCCAGCGAATCGCAGGAGCGGATGTGCGCCGTCGTGGCCCCCTCCGATGTGGACGCCTTCATGGAGGTGTGCCGCAAGTGGGACGTCATCGCCACGGAGATCGGTGAGGTCACCGACGGCGATCACCTCGTCATCACCTGGCACGACGAGGTCGTTGTCGACGTACCGCCGCGCACGGTCGCCCACCAGGGCCCCGTGTACGACCGGCCGTTCGCGAGGCCCGCCACGCAGGACGCGGTGCAGGCCGACACGGCGGACTCGTTGCCTCGTCCGTCCACTTCGGACGAATTGAGGGACACCCTGCTCAAGGTGATCTCCTCGCCGAACCAGGCTTCGAAGGAGTGGGTCACCCAGCAGTACGACCGCTACGTTCGCGGCAACACCGTGCTCGCCCAGCCTTCCGATTCCGGCGTCGTCCGCATCGACGAGACAACGGGCAGGGGCGTCGCCGTCGCCACCGACTGCAACAGCCGGTTCGTCTTCCTCGACCCTTACCGGGGCACCCAGCTCGCGCTCGCCGAGGCGTATCGCAACGTGGCGACCGGCGGGGCCGAACCCGTCGCGGTCACGAACTGCCTGAACTTCGGTTCGCCGCGCGACCCCGGTGTCATGTGGCAGTTCGAGCGCGCTGTGCACGGCCTCGCCGACGGCTGCGCGCAGCTCGGCATTCCGGTCACCGGCGGCAACGTGAGTTTCTACAACCAGACCGGCGACACGGCGATCCTGCCGACTCCGGTCGTCGGCGTACTCGGTGTGATCGACGACGTCCGGCGCCGGATTCCCACCGGGATCGGTTCGGAACCCGGCGAGACCCTGCTGTTGCTCGGCGACACGAAGGACGAGTTCGGCGGTTCCGCGTGGGCAAGCGTCATCCACGGTCACCTCGGCGGGCTGCCGCCTGAGGTCGATCTCGAAAGGGAGCGCCTGCTCGCCGAAATCCTGATCGCTGGTTCGCGGGACGGGATGATCTCGGCCGCTCACGACCTCGCCGACGGTGGGCTGGCACAGGCCGTTGTCGAGATGGCACTCATCGGACAGTGCGGGGCAAGGGTGTTGCTCGATCAGGACGCCGATCCGTTCGTCCAGCTCTTCTCCGAGTCGGCGGGCAGGGTGCTGGCGGCCGTGCCCCGCAGCGAGGAACTACGGTTCACCGAGATGTGCGACGCACGCGGGCTGCCCTGGCGCAAGACCGGGGTCGTCGACCCCGAATCGGCCGCGCTGGACATCCAGGACGTCGCGAACTACCCGCTCGAAGAGCTGCGCGTCGCGTGGGAAGGCACGCTCCCCGCACTGTTCGATTAGGACGGTTGCGCGGGAGGGGCGGTCAGCTTGGTTTGGCCGTCAGGCAGCTTCGTCGTCGCCCAGTTTTCCGGCAGGTCGGTTTCGACCTCCGGCTCGATCACGGTGTTGTAGAGGGAAATCGTCTCAGGCTCACGTTTCCAGCGGAGGTCGAGTCGCGAGGCGAACCTCGCCCTGCGCAGATCGAGTCCCGAGTGGAACGACGTCGTGCCGAAGAGGGCGTCGCCGTTGAACGTGGCGTCCTTGAAGCTCGCCTGCCCGATGAAGGTCGTACCCGTGAAGTCGGCGAGTTCGCCGAATTCCGTGCCGCTGAACCACGCGCGTTCGCGGAACGTCGAGTTGGTGCAGCGGAAGCGGCCGGTGAGCCTACCCTCGTTGGTGCTGGCGGCGGTGAACCAGACCGGGCCACCGAAGTCGCAGTCACTGAAGTTGATGCTGCTGTGCAGCTTCGCGTACCGCATCAGCACCGTGCCGAGCTTGCGGCCGGAACAGTCGAGGTATTCCAGCGTCGCTCCGGTCAGGTCGAGGTCGTACGAGGGCGCTTCGGGTTGGCCTGCTTCGGGAAGCAGGTCGAGCAGGATGCGTTGGGCGGTGAGCCTGACCTGGAGTTCGCGCTCGGCGGTTTCCCGGGGATCGACTCCGTCGAGCGAAGTGGCGGGAGCGGGAGCGCCTTTGCCTCCGGTGAGCCGGGGGTGGGAGTAGGGGCGGCGCAGGTAGGCGCACACGACGTCGAGCACGGTTTGGGTGTAGCCGGGCCGGGACTTGGCGAGCCCCGCGAGTACGTGCAGCGCACCGACTCTGACCTGGTCGGCCTCGTCGCCGAGCAGTTCGATCGCGCGAGCGAACCGTTCGTCGGAGATGCGGCGGCTTTCGAGTTCGTGCCGTCTGCGTTCGATGTCCTGCCGGGCTTCTTCGACGCGGCGGCGCCGGTCGTTGAGCCAGAGCGCGTAGAGCGCGACGATGGCGCCCCCGGCGAGCCCTCCGGTGCGCAGGGCGTCGCTCCGGCTGGTCTTCCCGTCCGTGAGCAGCCATACGCTGATGGCGAGCACCAGAAGGACGGCACAGAGGACGGTGCCGAAAAGCGGCGACCGCAGGGCGACCCGAACCCGATTCATGTCGGCAATCTACTCACGCGCGCGAGTCCCCCGTCCATCCCCGCGAGTCCCCCGCTCAGGACGGCGAGATCCGCACTCAGGACGGCGAGATCCCCGCTCCGGACGGCGAGATCCGCATTCGGCGCGGGCCGCCGGGAATTGGAGCCGCTTACGTCGTGCCGAGGCTCCGCTGCAACAGCAGCGTGTCGACAAGGCGACCGTGTTTGAACCCGACCCGGCGCAACCTCCCGGCCTCGATGAAGCCCCTGCCGCGGTGCAGGCGAAGGGAAGCGTTCTCGCCTGAGTCGGCGATCACGGCGATGACCTCCCTGATGCCGCGAGCGGTACACGCGTCGAGCAGGGCGTCGAGCAGTGCGCCACCGATGCCTTTGCCCGTCGCCCACGGTGCGAGGTAGATCGAATCCTCCACCGTGTGCCGATATGCGGGCCGGGGCTTCCACACTCCGCAATACGCGTAACCCGCGACGAGGCCGTCGTTCTCGGTGACGAGAAACGGCAGCGCGGCATCGGTGATCGCGGCGAATCTGCGTTCCCATTCGGGACGGTCCGGTGGTCGCAGTTCGAAGGTGCTGAGGCTTGTCGTGACGTAGTGGGCGTAGATCTCGGCTATCGAGGCGAGGTCGTCCTCCGTGGCGGCGCGCACCTCCGGCTTCTCTATAGAAGAACCAATCACTACGATAGTGTAGGTGGATCTCGGGCTGCTCGGTCAGCGTGTGCAACGGCTGCGACACGAGCGTGGACTCACGCTCCAGGAGTTGGCCGACCGGTCGGCGGTGAGTATCAGCATGCTCTCCGCAATCGAAAAGGGAGACAAGGCGCCGACCGTCGTTGTCCTCGACCGTGTGGCGACCGGGTTGGGCGTGCGCCTGCCCGTGCTGGTCGCGGAACCGGACGACGACCGTGTCATCGTGCGGAGAGCCGAGGAGCAGGACCACGTGCGAGAGCCCGGCGGCTGGGAGCGAACCATCCTCACCCCGGTCGTTCCAGGGGTGAACTTCGAATGGATCCGCTCGACCTTGCCGCCGGGCTCCGTGCCTGGTGACTATCCGCCCTACGCGCCTGGCTCGCACGAGTTCATTTACGTCGAATCGGGAACCGTGACGCTGACGCTCGAAGGGGACCGGGTCATCGAACTGTCCGAAGGCGACTCCGTGTATCTCGCAGCGGACGTCACACTGGGTTATGCCAACCGCTCCGGCGAACCGTGTACCTACTACGTCGCCGCGATGATCATGCGGCCACGGTACGCCGGCGCGCGGTTCTCACCTGCTACGGCAGGATGATCCAGTCGACGCAGCCGCCCGGAATCGAGTCGACCACGCCGATGGTCGACTCCTCCGTCGAGACGTCCGTGCCGCCAACGGTGCCGGCGAGGATCGCCTCGTAGGCCCCCGCCGCCGCGAGTTCATCGGACATCGAATCGACGGAGAGGTCCGGCGAATCCGCGACGATGATGTCCACGTAGGTCTCGTTGATCGAGGCTGATTCCGCGCATAGCGCGGCCTTGGCCTGGTCGGCGTTACCGCTGTTGAGCGCGTCGACGAAGCCACTCGCGACGCTCTCCGCCTCGGACTCGGTGAGGTTGCCCGTGCCTTCCGGGGTGCCGGTTCCCGTGGGCTCTTCGGAGGTACCGGTCTCCTCGGTCGCGGGAGGCTCGACGCCGCCCATCGCCACGTCCTGCCAGCACCACTTGCCGTTTTCCTTGGCAAGGTCGCCGCTGACCTCGAACTGCTGACCGGCTGCCGTGATGGAGGCGGTCGCGGTCGCGGTGTCGCCGTTCTCGGTGACCTGGCCGAGCTTCGCGTCCTCGACGGTGCTGACGGAGTTGATGACCTGCTCGATGTCCTCGCCCGCGTTCGAACACTTGAGTTCATTGAGCGCGGCGGCGTCCTTGGCCTTCAGGCCGGTGATGATCTGTTCGGCGACGGCCTGCGCGCCGCCCTCCTCGCCGCCGTTGCCCTTGCCGTCCTCGTCGTCACCGAGCAGGAAGCCCGGCGCCAGGAACCCCGTGACTCCGAAGGCGACGAGCGCGACGAGGAGCACGGAAAGGCCGACCCACAACCCCGTCTTGCTCTTCTTGGGCGGTCCGCCGTATCCGCCGCCTTGTGGGTAGCCGTATTGCTGCTGCTGGTACTGACCGTATTGGTCGTACTGCCCGCCCTGCTGGGGGTAGCCGCCCTGCTGCGGGTACTGGCCGCCCTGCGGGTAGCCGCCCTGCTGCGGGAACTGTCCGGACTGCGGGTAGCCACCGCCTTGCTGCTGGTGTCCACCTTGCCCGTATGGGTCAGGTTGCCCGCCGTAGGGCTGTCCGGGCTGAGGTGGGTAGGTCATGGGGCGCCTTTCGTCGACAATGCTTCACCACAGACGCACAACCCGAATGGCTGGTTCCGCCGAAGAGACTGGTGGGACCAGTCATGGACTGGTAGGTGCGCGATGGTCTGGTCAGCACGCGGGTGTTCCACCGCCGAAGCGGTGGAGGAGTTCGGCCGGTTCGCGACCGGTCAGGATGTTGTGCCCGAGATCATCGTTGCCGGATGCTCAACGCTCGCGTCGTCGCTCGGTCTCGTCCTCGCCTTGCGGCGGACCGGAACGCGGGCGGACAGTAGTTGCTCCATCACGATTGAACTCCCCCAGCGGTCAAACTTTCACTCAGCGGGCATTGTGCCTCGTTGGCGCTCCGGCGGGCAAAAAAAGTTCCCGACCGGCCATGCCGGGCGGGAACTTTTATCGGTTTGTGACCTGAACTCAGCCGGTTGCCAGCACCTTGAGCCTGTCCAAGCTGCCGTTGAACGAGTTCTGGTCGATGGGTGTCGACGTGTACTGCCAGAACGTGTGGAAGCTCCAGCCGTTGGGCAGTGGTCCCACCGAGGACGCGTACCGCGCCACCCACAGCGGAACCGTGCTGCCGAAGCTCTGCGCCGTTCCGACGCATTGGTTCCACCAGCTCGTCGACGTGTAGATGACGGGATAGCGGCCGGTGCGGCTGTAGTAGGTGTCGTGGAAGTCGCGAATCCACGCCGCCATACTCGATTGGCTCTTGCCGTAACAGGTCGAGCCGTAGGGGTTGTACTCCATGTCCAGCGCGCCGGGAAGAGTCTTGCCGTCCTTTGACCATCCCCCGCCGTTGTCGACGAAGTAGTTCGCCTGTGCCGCACCGGAAGAGCGGTCAGGCAACGCGAAGTGGTAGGCCCCCCTGATCATGCCGACGTTGTAGGACCCGTTGTACTGCTGGGTGAAATACGGATTCTTGTATCCCGTCCCCTCCGTCGCCTTGACGAAGGCGAACCGTTTGCCTTGGCCCCACCAGTGATTCCAGTCGACGTTCTGCTGGTGACCGCTGACGTCGATGCCGGGAACCGTTGCCGTGGCGCGGTAGTCGTCGGTGCTGTTCGCCTGCGGCCGCAACGCTTGTTGCCTCGTTTCCTCCGTGGACCCATCGCCTTCGACCCTGGCGATTTGCGAGCCCATCGGATGGTCGTAGGTCTCGACGTAGCTGTCCGTCGGCATGCCGTCGACGTACTGGGGCGCCGCGTCGGCCGCCTTCGGTGACGCCGTCGCCGGGGTCAGCGTGCCGAGCAGGAGCACACTGGCCGAACCGACGGCAGCGGCGGCGACCAACCGCCGCCAGATTCTTCGTCCGGTGGACATGGGAGTTTCCCTTCACGAATCACGATTTGCCCTCGCTGCGAGCGGCGGCTGCGGGCAGTAGCCGCTCGGGCGTTGATTGTTATCGCAGAATGCCGGGTTTGTCACTAGTTGGCGTGAAATACCCGCAATAAGTGGGTGATTTACGGGTTAATTCGAATGGGTGGTGACTGTGAAAATCACTTTCGCCGTCACTCGCCCGCCAGCCTCGCGAGCTGGTCATGATCGCCGTTGAAGGAGTTCTGATCGCCCGGCAGTTTTCCGGAATCCGAGAACTGCCAGATGGTCTGTGTCCGCCAGCCCGCGGGAAGCGGTCCGATCTCGGGGGCGTACCGCGCGAGCCACAACGGGTTCGTCGACCCGAAGTCCGCGCTGTTGCCCGTGCATTTCTTCCACCAGCCCGTGCTGGTGTAGATCACGGGTGCCCTTCCGGTCGCGGCCGCGTAGCTACGCGAGAAGTCCTTGATCCACGAGACCATCGCGGAAGGGCTCTTGCCATAGCAGGCATCGCCCTTGGGGCTGTACTCCATGTCGAGTGCGCCGGGCAGCGTGCGGCCGTCGGCGCTCCAGCCCCCGCCGTTGTCGACGAAATACCGCGCTTGCTCCGCGCCGCCCGAGACGTCCGGCCTCGCGAAGTGGTAGGCGCCCCTGATCAGACCGGCGTCGTAGGCGCCGTCGTACTGGTCATTGAATGTGTCGCTGCGATAGCCGGTGCCCTCGGTCGCCTTCACGTAGACGAACTTGGCGCCCGACGAAACCGAAGCCTTCCAATCGACCTTGCCCTGCCAGCTACTGACGTCGTGACCGAGAACGTTTGCCCCACCGTCGGCAGCGTCCTTCGGCGCGCCCTCGGCGCCCTCGACCCTTGCGATCTGTGAACCCGCGTTGCGTTCCGCCGCGCCCTCGTAGTCGTCGTAGTCACCGTTGCCGCCGGCGGCCGCGGCATGACCCGCGGTGAGCAGCGAGCCGGCAACGGCCGCGGCAAGCCCAAAGCAGACAACGGGATTTCGCTTTTTCACATTGACTCCCGACCTCGGTTCGTCTCGGTCGAGGCCGTGCCCCCGAAACGACCCGTGCCCGAATCAGCGCGATGAGCGCGACCGGACCCCGCCCCGCACTCCCGCGCCTCACCTGCGAGAGGTCAGGCAGTCCGCCCCGTTCATCCGCGCCTTCGGCGGACCGCATCCCGAGGAGACATTGCCCCACGCGTCACAATGCCCCCAGGAATTGACAAACGCGATTCGGGTGTCACCCGAAAGGATTGCCTACCACCCATTCTCGCGACGGGGCTCACTTCTCCTGGCGGAGCGCGCGTTCGAGATGGTCGGCGGGAATCACCGCGGTGACGAAGTCGTGCGGGTTGATCGTGAGTGCGTGACCGGCGAGCAGCCCGACGATGTCCTTGCCGAGAACCGCGCGGGCATGTGGCCATTCAGCCGGCACAAGGGACTTCGCCGTGTAGGCCGGAACGAGAACTCTGCCGTCGCTGTTGTGGAAACCGATCACGGTCCTTTGCACGGGCGACATCGCGTACACGAAGAGGGTCGCGCCGAGTACGACGGCGGGAAGGTCCTCCGCGGGCCGGTGCTTGGTTCGTACCAGTTGCAGTGTTCGTTCGAGTTCGTTGGCGGGTTCGGGAAAACCGAGTGCCTTCGGCGAGGGGCGGTAGCGGTCGTTGGGATGGAAGTCCTCGACAACCTCACCGTTGCCGTTGACGGGATAAGCACCGACGACCGCCCACGAGGGAACTCTTCCGCTGGGATCGAAGGCCTCGTCGATGACGTAGAGCCAGCTGTTCGGATTCGCCCTCGCGTTGGCCCGCATTTCGCGGGTGATCCTTGGCTTCCGGTTGACCGATGGTTCGTTGGGTACGAGCCGGTCCGCTTCATCCCGCTGCGCCATTGTGCATCCCCGCGTAGTGCTGTGCGTTCGTCTCCGCGCTCACTCTACTGTTGCCGTATGTCAGCAGCCCGGCCCATCGATCCAGCAGAGTTGCGTGCCGCCGTCGCCGAGGTTTCGGCCTGGTTGACCGGAAACGCGCCCGAACCTGATCGGCGACAACTGGCCGCCGCGGTGCGGCTGAGTCTCCGCACGCTTGCCGCCGACGCTCCCGGTCGCAGCGTCGAGGTGCGAGTGCCTCCGTTCGCCGCGGTGCAATGCGTCGAGGGACCCCGGCATACGAGGGGAACTCCGCCCAACGTCGTCGAGACCGACCCTCGCACCTGGCTGGAACTCGCCACCGGCCGTCTACAGTGGAAAGACGCGCTCACGCAAGGAAAAGTCAGCGCGTCGGGAACCCGCGCCGACCTTTCCCACTGGCTTCCGATCGTCCGGATCGAATTCTGACGGCCGCCCGGTTCAGGGCTTGCGGCCGATACCGCCCGCGATGCAGTGCTGTACCTGGTTGAGCTCCTTGAGCCTCGGGCCGTCCGGCCACCAGTCCGCGCACCTGATCACGCCAGGCTCGATCATGTCGAGGCCGTCGAAGAGTTCCTCGATCTGGGCCTTGGTGCGGAAGGTGCCCGAGCCCATCATGCTGTGCCGGAACACCTCCTCCATCTTCCGCGCGACGGGGCTGTGCTCGTTCTCCGGATCGAGGAAGTGGCTGATCGCGACGTAGGAACCGGAGGGAAGAGCGTCGATGTACTCCCTCATGATCCTGGCGGGATCGTCCTGATCGCCCTCGTAGTGGTGCAGGGTTCCCGCCTGCAGGAAGCCGATCGGCTTGGAGAAGTCGAGGTGATCGCGCACCGCCGGGTTCTCCATGATTTCCTGCGGCTTGAAGATGTCGAGCGCGAGGAAGTGGGTGTTCTCGTTCTCCTCAAGCAAGGCGCGGCCGTGCGCGAGTACGACGGGGTCGTTGTCGATGTAGAGGACGGTCGCCTCAGGCGTGAGCCGCTGTACGACCTGGTGGGTGTTCTCCGCGGTCGGGAGCCCCGAACCACAGTCGAGATACTGCGTGAGTTCGGTCTGCTGCGCGAGGAAGCGGCAGGCCCTGATCAGGAAAGCGCGATTCTCGATCGCGAGGTCCTGTGCCTCGGGTGCGGCTCTCTGGACCTTGTGGAACACCTCGCGGTCGATCGCGTAGTTGTCCTTGCCGCCGAGGAAGGCGTCATAGACGCGGGCGATGCTTGCCCTGTTCGGGTCGACTCCGACAGGGACGCGCTCTGACTGGGGAACGGGGGCAGACATTGTGGAACCTCACAGCCCAGGAGTGGATAACGCGGATCTACGTAGAGTAGGGGTTTGTGCCCCGGCGGTAAACGGCGGTGTCAAGGCGGACCAGCTCACCTTGACTGTCCGGTGACGCGGTGTACTTTGAGTGGTCGGGCAGTTTCCTCGGGTACGATGACGCGTCTTCGATAAGTAGTCCGTGGCGTCCGACGGCGCCGGTTGTCTGTGGCGAGAGGGTTGGAATCCGGGACATGGCCGCGGTGGAGCGCACGGCAGGAGACCAGGTCACTGGCCCTACCGCACGGCGAATGATCCTCGGAGCGCAGCTTCGCAGGCTCAGGGAGCACGCGAGCATCACCCGCGCCGACGCCGGGTACCACATCAGGGCTTCCGAGTCGAAGATCAGCCGTCTCGAACTCGGCAGGGTCGGTTTCAAGGACAGGGACGTCGCCGACCTGCTGACGCTCTACGGCATCGGCGATACCGCCGAACGTGAGCAGTTCCTCGGCATGGTCAAGGAGTCGAACAACCCCGGCTGGTGGCAGAAGTTCAACGACTACATGCCGAAGTGGTTCGACGACTACGTCGGGCTCGAAGAGGCCGCGGCCAGGATCCAGACCTACGAGCTGCAGTTCGTGCCCGGTCTGTTGCAGACCGAGGACTACGCGAGGGCGATCATCACCCACGGTCTTCCCGAGACGACCAACGAGACCGCCGAGGGCAGGATCGCGCTGCGGATGCGCAGGCAGAAGCTGCTGCACCGGCCGGGTGCTCCCAGGTTGTGGGCCGTCATCGACGAGTCGGTGCTCTACCGCCCGCTCGGCGGAGCCGCCGTGCACAGGGCTCAGCTCGACCAGTTGCTCGAACTGACGTTGCTTCCGCACATCTCGGTCCAGGTGGTGCCGTACGCCCGTAGTGGATACGCGGCGGAAGGCGCGTTCACGCTGCTGCGCTTCTCCGAGCCGGAGCTGCCGAACATCGCTTACATCGAGCACATCGCGGGCGGCCTCTACCTCGACCGTCCCGACGAGATCGAGCGGATCGGCCGGTCGCTGGACCGGCTCGCTGTCGACGCCGAGACACCGGACCGCTCCCGGCAGATGATCACCAAGCTTCGCGCGGAGTTCTGACCAGGGGTTTTCCTGGGGCAACTGAAAGTCGTTTTTGATTGTCAGCTCATGGTCAGCTTCTTGTGAACTTGTATCTGCACGTGCATTCACACCTGCACTGGCACGTGCTACCGTGGCTGCACAATTCAATGCACGTGCAGATGCATCCTCCAAGGTGTAAGTCGGGAAGGTGAGGATCATGGCGGAGACAATTCGCAACGGCATCTCTGCGGACCTGCTCGCGGACGCGACCTGGCGTAAGAGTACGTACAGTGGCGCGACCGGGAACTGTGTCGAGGTGGCCCAAATGACAGACGGCTCGATTGCGGTGCGAAACTCCCGTGATCCACACGGTCCGGCGCTCATCTATACGCAGCAAGAGATCGCAGCTTTCCTCGCGGGAGCCAAGGACGGCGAATTCGATGACGTGGTCGCGTGAAACAACGACGGTCGAGGATGTGCTCGGCCGGCTGATCAAGCAGGGTTACCGCTTCATTCACCCCCGCAACGCCGATGGCGAGATCGTCACCATCGTCGGTGTGCGTGCGCACGGCGACGTGATCGATGTCGTGCGGCTCGACGCCGAGGACGACGTCACCGCGATGCGGATGCCCGGTGACGAAGCCGATGTTCTCGAACCGAAGCACGTCCTGTGGCGGCGTTCGGGGGCAATGGATTCGGTTGTCGGCGACCTGCTCGAACTGTCCGAAGAAGACCATGCGCCGCGGAGTCCCGCGCGTTCAGGCGGTTGCTGGGTCGCGGGTTCAGGTGGCCGTGCCAAGTGGCTCATGGCGACGGCCTGAGCGCTAGATCACCGAGTCGGGCCGCCTCCGGCCACCTACACTGGAGGCGGCCCGTTCTCGTACTCAGGGGAGCCTTTCGGTGCACACCGATCAGACGTCCACCGGAGCAGCCATCGGCGATGAGCCGGAAGCCGAACCGCGCGAGGAGTGCGGAGTATTCGGTGTATGGGCGCCCGGTGAAGATGTCGCGAAACTGACCTATTACGGACTGTACGCACTGCAGCACCGCGGGCAGGAAGCCGCCGGAATCTCGGTGTCCGACGGCAATCAGATCGTCGTCTTCAAAGACCTCGGTCTCGTGAGCCAGGTGTTCGACGAGCAGGTGCTCTCCTCGTTGCAGGGGCACATCGCCGTCGGGCACTGCCGCTACTCCACGACGGGAGGCGGGAGCTGGGAGAACGCCCAGCCCACCTTCCGCACCACCGCGGCGGGGACCGGGCTTTCCCTCGGCCACAACGGAAACCTCGTCAACACACACGAGCTGCACGAACGCGCCCGCGCGCTCGGCATCCTCGACAAGAACGGTGCGACGACCGACTCGGACCTGATCTGCGGCCTGCTCGCGGCGGCGGCAGCCGACAAGGGCATCGAGGCGGCCTCGCTGGAGCTGCTGCCGACCTTCCGCGGCGCGTTCTGTCTCACCTTCGCCGACGAGAACACCCTGTACGCGGCACGGGATCGGCACGGAGTACGACCGCTGGTGCTCGGCAGGCTCGAACGCGGCTGGGTCGTCGCGAGCGAGACCGCGGCGCTCGACATCGTCGGTGCCTCCTTCGTGCGCGAGGTCGAACCTGGCGAACTCATCGCGATCGACGAGGGCGGTCTGCGTTCCACCCGGTTCGGCAACCCCGAACCGAAGGGCTGCATCTTCGAGTACGTCTACCTCGCGCGTCCCGACACCAGCATCGCCGGCCGCAGCGTGCACGCGACGAGGGTCGAGATCGGCAGGCGGCTCGCCGACGAGCACCCCGTCGAAGCCGACCTCGTCATCCCCGTTCCCGAATCGGGCACCCCCGCGGCCATCGGATACGCGCAGGCCTCCGGCATCCCCTACGGCTCTGGCCTCGTGAAGAACGGCTACGTGGGGCGGACCTTCATCCAGCCTTCGCAGACCATCCGGCAACTCGGCATCCGGCTCAAGCTCAATCCGTTGCGCGAGGTCATTCGCGGTAAGCGGCTCGTCGTCGTCGACGATTCGATCGTGCGCGGCAACACCCAGCGGGCACTGGTCAGGATGCTGCGCGAATCGGGTGCGCTCGAAGTGCACGTCAGGATCGCCTCGCCGCCCGTACGCTGGCCGTGCTTCTACGGGATCGATTTCGCGTCGAGGGCCGAGCTCGTCGCCAACGGCGCCGACGTCGACGGCATCCGCCAGTCCATCGGCGCGGATTCGCTCGGCTATGTCTCGCTCGAAGGGCTCGTCGCCGCTTCCGAGCAGCCCAGCTCCCGGCTGTGTGCCGCGTGCTTCGACGGTGAGTACCCCATCGCGCTTCCCGACGACGCGTTGATCGGAAAACACCTGCTGGAGAGCATCACGGGAGGTAACGCCTCCACCGCTGCCGCCCTTCCTGTCACCTCGGCGGGGTACGGTGCCGAGGATGCCGTACGGCGTCCCTAGCCGTGTCACGTCTTGAGGATGGAGTCCGCTTCGTGAGCGAGTCCACGAGCGCTACGTACGCCGCAGCCGGGGTCGATATCGACGCCGGTGACAAAGCGGTCGAGCTGCTCAAACCACATGCCGCCCGTGCGACGAGACCAGAGGTGGTCGGCGGAGTCGGCGGGTTCGCGGGGCTGTTCTCGCTGAAGCCGGGCCGCTGGAAGGAGCCGTTGCTCGCCTCGTCCACCGACGGCGTCGGCACCAAAATCGCGGTCGCGCAAGCGCTGGACAAGCACGACACGGTGGGCATCGACCTGGTCGCGATGGTCGTCGACGACCTCGTGGTGACCGGTGCGGAACCGTTGTTCCTCCAGGACTACATCGCCGTCGGCAAGGTCGTTCCCGAAAAGGTCGCCGACATCGTCTCCGGTATCGCGGAAGGCTGCGTGCGCGCGGGCTGCGCACTGCTCGGCGGGGAAACCGCCGAACACCCCGGCATGATGGGCGAGCACGAGTACGACATCTCGGCGACCGGGATCGGCGTCGTCGAAGCCGCCGACGTGCTGGGGCCGGAATTGGTGAGGCCGGGTGACGTCGTGCTCGCGCTCGGTTCGAGTGGCCTGCACTCGAACGGTTTCTCGCTCGCGCGACGGGTGTTGCTCGACATCGCCCGCATGCCGCTCGAAGGGCACGTCGAAGAGTTCGGCCGCACACTCGGCGAGGAGATGCTCGAACCGACCAGCATCTACGCGAAAGACTGCCTCGCGCTGGCCGCCGAAGCCGACGTCAGGACATTTGCCCACGTGACGGGTGGCGGCCTCGCCGAGAATCTCGCGCGGGTCATGCCAAGGGGCCTCGTCGCGCATCTCGAACGCAGTACCTGGACTCCGGCGGCGGTGTTCGCGCTGATCGCGCAGCGCGGCCGCGTCGAACGCGAGGAGATGGAACGCACCTTCAACATGGGTGTCGGGATGGTCGCGATCTGCTCGCCAGAGGACGTCGATCGCGCGCTCGCGGTGCTGACCGCACGGCACGTGCCGGCGTGGGTGCTCGGCGAGGTCAGGCCGACGGAGGACACGGAAGGCCCTCGTGCCGTGCTGACCGGTGACCACCCCAGGTTCTGATCTCCGGATCACAGCGCGGTTCGTCATCCCTGATGCCGAGCTGGCCGAACGGTTCTCGCGCTCGTCCGGCCCGGGAGGTCAGGGCGTCAACACGACGTCGTCGCGGGTCGAGTTGTCCTTCGACGTCGCCCGATCTCCCTCGGTCCCAGAAGATCTGCGTCCCCGGTTGCTCGCCAGGCTCGCGGGCAGGCTGACCGGAGGGGTGCTCACCATCGCGGCGAGTGAGCATCGCGCACAGTTGGCGAACAGGGAGGCGGCGAGGCAACGGCTCGCCGCCACCCTGCGCGATGCCGCCGCTCCCCCTCCCCGCAAACGCAGGCCCACGAAACCGACGCGAGGCTCGCAGGAGCGGCGGCTGGCGAGCAAAAAGCGCAGAGGAGACGTCAAGAAGCGCAGGGGCAGGCCTGCCGACGAGTAGTCCCGGCTGACATTGCCCGTGAATGCTCACTGCCGCCAGTGGTATTGCCGCTCAGGCCTTCCCGTGCCGCCGTAGCGAAGCTTGACCTCGGCTCTTCCCGTGCTGACGAAGTGTTCGAGGTAGCGCCGAGCGCTCGGCCGCGACAGTTCGGTCGCCCTCGCGCACTCGGTGGCCGAGAGTCCGCCGGGGTGATCGCGTAACGCATCCCGTACCAGGTCGGCGGTTTGCTGCGTGAGTCCCTTCGGCAGCGAACCGGTGCCGCGTGGCCGGGAGGCGAAGACATCGTCGACATCCTGCTGAGCGGGAGCGCCGCCCGCCGACAGCCGTGCCAGCTTCTCGTGGAGCGAACCGACGTGTTCCAGCTGATCGCGAAGGGCCGCATACGAGAAGGGCTTGATCAGATAGTGCAGTGCCCCGCCACGCATCGCGCCCCTGATGGTGTGCGCGTCTCTGGCCGCGGTGATGACGATGACATCTGTGTCTACTGTGGACGGATCTGCGCGAAGCTCGCGCAGCACGGAGATTCCGTCGATGTCGGGGAGGTAGATGTCGAGCAGCACGAGATCGGGGGCGAGATCGCGGACACAGCGAAGCGCGTCGGCGCCGGTGTGCGCCGTGCCGACGACGGTGAATCCCGCCGTCCGCTCGACGTAGCCACTGTGGACCTTCGCGACCATGAAGTCGTCATCGACGACGAGCACCCTGATCATTTCGACACCTTCGCGCGGACCGGCACGATCGGCAATACCGCGGTGAACACCGCACCGTCGGCGTTGTGCACGTCGACGGTACCTCCCCTGCGGCGGCATGTCTGCCTCGTCAGCGCGAGGCCGAGTCCCCTGGAGCCGCCTCGTTCGGCCGTCTTCGTCGTGAACCCGTGCGCGAACACCTCCGTCGCGAGTTCGGGAGCGACGCCGGGGCCGGAATCCCTGACCACGACGGAGATCGCGGCCGGGTCGGCGACGATGCCGACCTCGATCCAGTTGTCCCCTTCCGCTCCGCGCAGCGCGTCGAGCGCGTTGTCGACAAGGTTGCCGACGACGGTCACCAGGTCGGCCGACAGTTGCTCGGCGACATCGCCGAGCCTGCTTTCGTCGGTCAGCCGCATCCCGACTCCCTGCTCGGCGGCGAGGCTCGCCTTGGCGATCAGCAGCGCGGCCACGGCAGGATCGCTGATGCGTGCGCTGACCTGCTCGTGCCATTCGTCGTGTGCCCTGCTCACGAGGTTGACGTAGCTGCGTGCCTCGTCGTACTCGCCGAGTTCGATCAGTCCCGCGATGGTGTGCAGCCGGTTGGTGAATTCGTGTGCCTGTGCGCGCAGCGTGTCGGTCGTCCGTGACGCCGCCGCGAGCTCTTCTTTCAGCGCGATCAGTTCGGTGCGATCCCGCAGGGTCACCACCGAACCCAGCTCACGGCCCTGCCTCGCGATCGGCATCCTGTTCATGACGAGGACCCTTCCCGCGCGCAACACGATCTGGTCCGCGCCACTGGCCTTGCCGGTCAGCACGTCACGAAGTCGTTCGTTCACGTCGAGGTCGTCCACTCCGGCGCCGACGCTGTCCTCCGGTAGCGCGAGCAGTTCCCTCGCGTGGTCGTTCACGAGCGTGATCCGGTGGTGCTGGTCGAGGCCGAGCACTCCTTCCTTGATGCCGTGCAGCAGCGCTTCCCTGTGCTCGACGAGACCGGTGATCTCCCTCGGTTCGAGACCGAGCGTCTGGCGTTTGACCCGCCAGGAAAGGAAAAGCGATCCCGCGACCCCGAGCACGGTCGCGATGCCGATCAGCGCGAGCGCGTCGGAGGGGCGATTGGCCGCGCCCTCGAAGAATCCCGGTGTCGCCTTTCCGGCGGCGACGATGCCGAGAACCTCGCCGTGGTCACCGAGGACGGGGACATGGGCGACCAGCGAATCGTCGAGAACGCCCACCCACGAGCGGCCGTGGGAGACGGTGGACTCGCCCAAGGTCAGCGTGCTTCGCAATTGTGAAGGGTCCTGTGAGGCGAGCACGCGCTTCGAAGGATCGGCTATCACCACGTAGTCGGCACCGGAGAGGCTGCGTGCTCCCTCGGCGAAACTCGCGAGCGGGTCCCTGTTGACCGGATGCGCGAGGCTCGACCGCACGCCAGGCGTCGCGGCCACGTTCTCGGCGACCGACAGCAGCTTGCGGCCCTCGCTGTCGGTGAACGCCTTGTTCGACTGCATCACCGAGAATCCGGTGACGCAGCCGAGCAGCGCGAACACGATGACAAGCTGCCAGCCGAGCAACTGTCTCGCGAGTGATCCCTTGCCGCCCACGGCCATCACTATGACACCAGGCGAAGCCCGAGCCGCCCTTCGGCGGCGTGACCACAATGAACACAAGTACCGATACGTCCGCAACGACGACATCGGCGCCACGGCGGTGCACCATGTGCACCGATCACAGTGAGGTGGCGATGAAGAATCCAAAGACCTGGCTGGCGGTGCTCGGGGCGGCGCTGCTGGTTCTGCTCGTGCCCCCGCTCGTCGGAGCGGGAGGCGACGAAACCGGCACTCAGATCCGCGGATTGCGGGTCATGGTGCCCAATACGCCCGGCGGCGGCTACGACATCACGGCTCGTACCGCGGTGAAAGCCGTCGAGGACAACAACCTCAACGGAACGACCGAGGTCTTCAACCTCCCCGGTGCGGGAGGCACGGTCGGTCTCGGCAGGCTCGTCAACGAGCGGGGCAACGGCAAGCTCGCGATGTCGATGGGACTCGGCGTCGTGGGCTCGGTGTACACCAACTCCTCACCCGCTTCCCTGCAGGACACGACGCCGATCGCGAAGCTCACCGAAGAAGCCGACATCATCGTCGTCAGCAAGGACTCGCCGTACCAGACCATCGAGCAGCTGCTCGACGCGTGGAAGGCGAATCCCGGCGGGCTGCCCGTGGGCGGCGGCTCTTCGCCGGGCGGTCCTGACCATCTCGCGCCGATGCTCACGGCCAAGGCCATCGGACTCTCGCCGCGCGAGGTCAACTACGTGTCCTTCGACGGCGGCGGCGAGCTGATGGCCTCCGTGCTCGGCGGGAAGGTCGCCTTCGGTGTTTCCGGGATCGGGGAGACGCGTGACCAGATCGAGGCCGGTGAGCTGAGGGCACTCGCGGTCACCAGCCCGGAACGCGTGGAAGGTATCGACGCGCCGACTCTCCAGGAGTCCGGTGTGGACGTGAGCTTCACCAACTGGCGTGGCATCGTCGCTCCACCCGGACTGTCCGAACGCGATCGCGAAAAGCTGATCACGCTGTTCACGAACCTGCACGGCACCGAGCAGTGGCAGGAAGCGTTGCGGCTCAACGGCTGGAGCGACGCCTTCCAGGTCGGTGACGAGTTCGGCGCGTTTCTCGCAGCCGAGAACGACAGGGTCGCCGGCGTACTGAGGGAGCTGGGGCTGGCATGAGTTCATCACCTGCCGTCGCGGGGGCCGAACAGGTCGAGGAGCCGAAGCGAAGCTGGTGGCGCGCGCATTCCGAACTGGGCGTGTGCGTTTTCCTGCTCGCGCTCGGCGTACTGGTGCTCACCAACGCGCTGACGATCCCGAGTGACTTCACCCAGCGTGGGCCGCTTGGCCCGAAGGCCGTTCCCGTTCTCGTCGGTTCGCTGCTGCTGCTGGTCGCGCTGCTGCTCGCCCGCGAGGTGCTGCGTGGAGGAAAGGCCGAGGCGGAAGGCGGAGAGGACATCGACCTCTCGACGCCTGCCGACTGGCGGACCGTTCTGGTCCTCTCCGGCGCTTTCCTCGCCAACGCCGCGTTGATCGACTTCGTCGGCTTCCCGATTTCCTCCGCGGTCATGTTCTGGGGCGCGGCCTACGCGCTGGGCAGCCGCAACACCGTGCGCGATCCACTCATCGCGGCGGTGCTCTCGGTGGGCACCTGGCTTGCCTTCAACGAACTGCTCGGTGTTCCGCTGCCAGGCGGCCCGCTGATGGGGGTGTTCTGAGCCGTGGACCTCTCGAACCTGCTCGACGGATTCGCGACCGCGCTGACGCCGTCGCACCTGCTGTTCGCCGCGATCGGTGTACTGCTGGGAACGGCGATCGGGGTGCTTCCCGGTATCGGCCCCGCGATGGCCGTCGCTCTGCTGCTGCCCGTCACCTACGGGCTCGACCCCACGGGCGCGTTCATCATGTTCGCCGGGATCTACTTCGGTGGCATGTTCGGAGGGTCGACGACCTCGATCCTGCTCAACACGCCCGGCGAGAGCGCGGCGGTCGTGGTCGCGATCGAAGGCAACAAGATGGCCAAGGCGGGTAAGGGCGCGCAGGCGCTCGCCGCAGCGGCCATCGGCCACTTCATCGGCGGGCTGATCGGCATCACCCTGTTGATCCTGCTCGCGCCGGTCATCGCGAGCTACGCGGTCAACATCGGGGCGCCGGACTACTTCGCGTTCATGGTGCTCGCGTTCGTCGCCACCTCGACGGTGCTCGGCAGTTCGCGACTACGTGGCTTCGCCTCGCTGCTGATCGGGCTCACGATCGGGCTCGTCGGACTCGACCAGCTCACCGGTCAGGCGCGGCTGACGTTCGGTTCGTTGCACCTGGCCGACGGCATCGACGTCGTGATCGTCGCCGTCGGGTTGTTCGCGGTCGGTGAATCGCTGTGGGTCGCCGCGCACCTGCGGCAGACGATGGAGAAGCCGATCCCCGTCGGAAGGCCGTGGCTCGGTCGCGACGACGTCCGCAGAGCGTGGAAGCCCTGGCTGCGCGGCCCGTTCATCGGCTTCCCGTTCGGTGCCATCCCCGCCGGTGGCGCCGACATGACGACCTTCCTGTCCTACGTCACCGAGAAGAAGCTGTCCAAACGCAAGGACCAGTGGGGCAAGGGCGCCATCGAGGGTGTCGCGGGGCCCGAGGCGACGTCGACCGCGACGGCGGCGGGCACGATGGTGACGATGCTGACGCTCGGGTTGCCGACGACAGCGGTCGCCGCGGTGATGCTGGCAGCCTTCCAGCAGTACGGCATCCAACCCGGTCCGCTGCTTTTCGAACGGGAATCGGGCCTGGTGTGGGCGCTCATCGCGAGCCTGCCCATCGGGTTGCTCTTCCTGCTGGTGATCAACCTGCCCATGGCGCCGGTGTGGGCGAAGCTGTTGCGCATCCCGAGGCCGTACCTCTACGCGGGCATCCTGCTGTTCGCCAGTGTCGGTGCCTACGCGGTCGGTGGCGAGGTGCTCGACCTGATCATCCTGTTCGCCATCGGTGTGCTCGGCTTCGCGATGCGCAGGTACGGCCTTCCCGTACTGCCCGCCATCATCGGCGTGATCCTCGGTCCGGCTGCCGAGTTGCAGATGCGGCGGGCGTTGCAGATCAGCGACGGCAACCTGACCGGGCTGATCAACTCGCCGATCGCGGTGACGATCTACGTGATCATCGCCGCGCTGCTCGCCTGGCCGCTGCTGCGCAAGGTACTGCCAGGCGGCAGGCGTTCGGACAAGCAGGAGAAGATCGACGCCTGACCGTCAGCTTGCGAGCCGGAGGCACTCGGCGAGCACCCGCTGCAGATGGACACCACGGTGGACATCGCAAGGGTGCCGCCGGGTGCCGCTCGCGATCATGGCGGCGAAGTCGTCGAGCAAGGCGGTGTACGCCTCGCTCTCGGACGGCTGCTTCCTGACCAGGGTTCGAAGACCGGCGTCGCCGTAGACGCTGAACTCGACAGCGGTCGGGATGACCGGCAGCCGGATCGAGAGCGCGGCGGTGCTCGTCGCGCCACCCTCGTGTTCCAAGAGCACGTGCCACAGATCGCCGGAGGAGCGCTTGGCCGACAGCACGGATGTGATCTTGCCGAGCGCGGCGTCGAGCAGGTCGAACGTGTGCGGGCCGATGTCGGCGAGCGCGCCTTCGGCCTGCCGCCACGGCGAGTTCCCGTACTGCTCGCCGAGCATCGCGCCGGACAACCAGCGCCCGTTGCCGCCCTTCCAGCCGCCGTCCTCGGCGAGCCCGGCGAGCCATTCCCTCGCCCGCATCGTGTAGCGAAGGGTCAGCATGACGAGCGAGACCACTTCGGCCTCGTCAACGGCAAGCGCAAGTCGCTCCGCCTGTTCAACGCTTGTCGCCAGCGGCTTTTCCAGGATCAGATGCTTGCCCGCCGCCGCGGCGAGCGGCGCGAGCTCGGCCTGCACGGCGGGCGGGACCGCGAAAGCGACCGCGTCGACGCTTTCGAGCAGTTCCTCGAACGTCGAGCATGCGGTCGTGCAGTACTGTTCGGCCAGTTCAGCGGCCGCTTCCGGCCGCCGCGCCCAAACCGCGCTCAGTGCGGTGCCGGGATGGTCGGCGATGCCGGGCGCGTGCACCCGGCGGGCCCACGTTCCGGCACCGACCACGCCGAGGCGAAGCTGCGTATCCACGCCACGCAGCCTAGGGCCGCCCGTCCCATCGTGCGTCGCCGAGCTTCGGGTCACTCGTAGCTGTAGAAGCCCCTGCCCGTCTTCTTGCCGAGCAGCCCGGCGTCGACCATGCGCAGCAGCAGCGGTGGCGACGAGTACAGCGGCTCCTTGAACTCCGCGTACATGGAGTCGGCGATGGCCTTGACCGTGTCGAGCCCGATCAGGTCGGCCAGCCGCAGCGGCCCCATCGGGTGCGCGGTGCCCTTCTCCATGCCGTGGTCGATGTCCTCGGCGGAGGCGAACCCCGACTCGAACATCCTGATCGCGGAGAGCAGGTAGGGAACGAGCAGCGCGTTAACGATGAAACCCGCCCTGTCCTGCGAGCGGATCACCGTCTTGCCCAGTGCCTCCGCTACGTGCGCGTCGGCGCGGGCGATGGTCTTGTCGCTGGTCAGCAGCGAGGGTACGAGCTCGACGAGCGGGAGCACCGGTACCGGGTTGAAGAAGTGGATCCCGACCACCTGCTGTGGCCGGTTGGTCGCCATCCCGAGTTTCATGATCGGAATGGACGAGGTGTTGGACGCGAGGATGGCGTCGTCCCGCTCCACGACCTTGTCGAGTGAGCTGAACACGTCGACCTTGGCCTGTTCCTGTTCGAGTACCGCCTCGACGACGAGGTCGCGGTCGGCGAAGGACCCGATGTCGGTCGTGAAGGTGATCCGGCCGAGCGCCGCCTCCGCGTCCTCCGCGGCGAGCTTCCCGCTCCGCACACCGCGTTGCAGCGATTTGTCGATACGGGCTTTGCCCGCGTCGAGTGCGGCTTGGCTGACCTCCGTGACGAGTACATCGATACCCGCCCTGGCATGCACCTCGGCGATACCGGAGCCCATGAGGCCGGCTCCGACAACGCCGACGCGTTGGATGTCAGGCACCATCTCTCCTCATCCCGCGGCCGACGGCATCGTCAGTCGCGTTTTGGCAGCACGCGGAACGCGAGGGTGGGACCCGGCATTCACCGGGTCCCACCCTCGCGCTACGCGTTGCGATTCAACGACGGTGGTCGTCGTACCCGTCGTCGTACGGGTCCTCGAAGTGCTCGTCGTCCTTGCGGTCCTCATCCTCGGAACCGCCCGACAGCTCACGCTGTAGGGCATCGAAATCCGTGGTGGGAACGCTGTACTTGAGCTCCCGGGCCACCTTCGTCTGCTTGGCCTTAGCTCGGCCGCGCCCCATGGCTCGACCCCCTTGCACAGGGGCGGGGCGGCCGGGGGAATCGGCGGCCCCGCGTCGTCTCGACAACTATTTCCTGAACACACCGTACCGTGTCACGCCGGTCTGATGCGACGTGGCACGGTGTGCGAACGGTGACAGTATCGCCTTTTGCGGGCCAGTCGGACCAGCCGGTGCTCGCCGATATCGTCCGACGTGCCACGATTCAGGAGTGCTCCGTCCGTTCGTGGCCTATCTGAGGGTGTACGAACCCCTCTCCTCCTTCGGTGACCCCCCTCCCGAGCAGCTTGTTCAGGCCGTCGAAGCGGCGAAGCTGACCAGGGCCAGTGTGGGCGAGCGCGAACACCTCTTGTGGTTGAAGTCACAAATTTCAATACCGGTTCGGTTGCTCCCCGCGGAGCTGGCCAACGGCAACCCCGCGCCGAGCACCCAGACCGACGTACTCGTGCTCGACCCCGCCGACGTACCGGCCGAGAGCGGGGCCGAGGTCGGTCCAGGACCGCTCGTGTGCCCGCTCGAACTGAGGGTTCGCTCCGCGGCCGCGCTCGTCGGTTTCCTCGGGGACGCCCACCCGGCGCTGCGGGCAGCCGTCCTCGACGCCAACGGGATTTCCGAAGAGGCGATCAAGTCGAGGGCGAACGCGGCACTGCGCGATCTGCACACCGGGACCATGCACATGCTGTCCACGACGTGGACGGTGCCGCTGCCGTGGTTCTCGCTCATCGAACCCGAGGAACGCAGGCTCGTACTCGGCAACGGGCTGCACGACCCCGCGCGCGAACTGTCCTGGAGAGCGACCATGTCGGACGCGCTGAGCCGAGCCGCCGACGCGGAAGAGCTGGTGAGGGGCACGTTCGGCGACTCGGGGCCGACGGAGATCCTCGAAGAGACCAACCGCTGGTTGTCCAACTTCCACCCGGCTTCCGCCGTCGAACTCGACTACGGCGGCCTGGTTCAGCTCGTCGACGACCCCATCCTTGAGAGCGACACGTCGGCCGAAGAGGTGCACTCCATCCTCGAAGCACTGCGCAACGGCGCCGTCGAAGAAATCGCCGAGCTCTTCCAGACCCTCCGCGACTACTGGGGCGACCTCGCCGCCCGCGAACGTTTCAACTAACCGGTCAGTGCGGCTCGGCAGGCTTCGCTGACCCTGAGTTCTCCCGCTTCGCGGCCACCGCCGAGCACGATGCGCGTGCCCTTGCCGATGCCGGTGAGCACCGAGGCCGCGGCGGGGTTGCCCGGCAGCGCACCCAGCTCTTCCAGTGCAGCGACGAGCACGGGGCCCTTCGCCCTCCCCGCCCCGTCGCCGATCTTGCACGCGAGCGCGGTGCCGTCGGGGAGCGCGAAGGCGGCGACGCCCTCGGCCCCCTCCTTCGAGAGCAGCCCGGGAACCGCGGTCATCAGCAGTGTGTCGATCCGGCCTGTACCCGCGACCAGCCACGGCCGGGCTCGCATGGCGTCGGCGACCTGCCGTCGACCACCTTCTCTCGCGGTGACGAGCGTGCCGAACGCGCGGGCGAGACCGACGAGCGAGAAGCCGAACAGCGGCGCGCCGCAACCGTCGACCCCGGTGACGGCGACCGGCTCGCCGGATAGCTCGGCGACCCGCGAGGCGAGCGCGCGCTGCAACGGATGATCCCTTTCGAGGTAGCTCTCCGTCGGCCAGCCGCGCTCGACGCAGGTGATCAGCATCCCGGCGTGCTTGCCCGAGCAGTTCATCGCCGCCCTGCGCGGACCCGCACCCGCGCGGATCGCTTCGATCCTGCTCGGCTCGTGCAACGGGTGGTCCGCAGGGCAGCGGAGGTCCTGTTCGCTCAGCCCGGCGCTCGCCAGCAATGCCAGTACACCGTCGATGTGGCCTTGCTCACCGTTGTGGGATGCGCAGATCAGAGGCAGACCATCGTCGGCGACAAGGCCCTCGGCCAGCATGCCCGCCGCCTGCATCGGCTTGTTGGAGGATCGGGGAAACCGGGGTCGCCGCACATCGCCGATGGCGGACCGGACCTCACCGCCGGGGCCGACGACGACAACGGCGCCGTGATGCGTGCTCTCCACGAACCCCGAGCGAACGACCTCGACGAGTACCGGGTCGCCGTCAGGCACCCTTGCCCTCTGTCGGCTCGGTTGCCGCGTCGCCGCGCTGGCTCGCCAGCAGTTCGTCGACGGAGGCACTGCCCTGCGCGTAGCGGCGGGCGATCTCCGCGTTGAACGCGTCGACGACGCCCTGCACCTCCCTGCGACGCTGGGAGACGGAGGTCTCCTGCTCGTGGAAGCTCTCCAGTGTCTCGGTCAGCTTGTCTTCCGTCAGCGATGCGACATCGGACAGATCGGCGTTGCCGACAAGCGCTTCCGCTCTGCGGCGATACTCGCCCGCTCGTGACGGTTCGAGGGTCTGGTGCCTGCCCGAACCCGTCGCCGGACCGATCGCGTTCTCGGCGAGGATCGTTGCCAGTTGATCGACGATGCTGACGTCGCCACCCGAACTACGTCGCTGCTGTTCCGCGCGCACGATGTCGATGCGTGCGTGCAGGAGCCGCCGCAGGTAGGAGAGGTCGGTCTCTTCCTGTGCGGCCTCGTCCCTGCGTTCGCGCAGCACCGCCATCGGCAGCGTGTCCAGGTGCTGGACATAGTCGGCGGCGAGGACGCGGTCGATGCGACGGCGTCCGCCGGGCCGGACTTCGATCACGGGGGTTCATCCTGCTCTACATCGGTCTTGCGAACTAGGGCGGGGGCCGATCATCTCACCCGCGAAGCTGCTGTACAGCGTCTCTGCCTGGCGCGGCGTGCTCGGCAGGCACCGAATCGGGATCGATCGCGGCCTGTACCGCGCGATCCTCCTCGCCCGCGATCAGTTCCGCCTCCGTCTTTGTCGACCGCTTGACCAGCGCAAGTGCGACGGGGCCCAGTTCGTGGTGCTGGGCGACGCTGCCCACCCTGCCGACGATCCGGTCGCCGAGTCGCACCGCATCACCCGTTTCGGGATAAATTTCGGGCGAGCCGTCGAGATGCAGCAGCACCATGTTGCGTGGTGGCCTTCCCACGTTGTGCACCTTGGCCACGGTCTCCTGTCCCCGGTAGCAGCCTTTCGCGACGTGCGCGGCCGAGCCGATCCAGTTGACCTCGTGCGGAATCGTGCGTTCGTCGGTGTCGACACCGAGCCGGGGGCGCAGCGATTCCACCCTCAACGCGTCGAAAGCCCACGACCCGGCAGGCCGCGCTCCCGCGTCGGTGAGCCGTTTCCACCATGTGGTCAGTTCTTTCCTCGGCACCAGTAGGTCCACACTGGACTGGCCAGGCCACGGCATTCTTCGCGCGAAGCCGCCGCCTTCCAGTGCGACGACGGAGTAGGGCCGCGAAGGGAGTCCGACGTCGAGCACCGTGTCCGCGTCGGGACCGAGCAGCGTCAGCAGCGCGAACTCGGAGGAGGCTTGCTTGATGTCCACCTTGGACCAGAACTTCATCGCCTCGAAGTACTCGAAGAGCGTTTGCTTCCCGCCCTTGGGCAGCGCGCTCGTCGCCTGAGCCCCCGGATCGGTGTCGAGGTAGACGGTGCCGTCGACGTAGGAAAGCACCATGTGCGCGTCGATCCGGCCCTGGCTGTCGAGCACGAGCGCCTCCGTGCCCTTGCCTTCCTCCATCGCCGAGACGTGCTGCGAGATCACGAGGTGCAGCCAGGAAAGCCGCTCCTCGCCGGTGACGGTGATGACCTCCCTGTGCGACCTGTCGACGACGGCGACTCCCCGGGTGGCGGTGCGCTGCTCGGCGAATGGGTCTCCCCAATGCCACGGCACTCCCGCCTCCGGGTTGCCTTCCTGGGCGCCGACCGCGCCGGGCAGTTCGAGCAAAGGTGACTGGTAACCCATGACATCGAGGTTAGTTGAGTACCGTGTGGGAATGCGCGTGCTCGCCTTTCTCGACGGCACTCTTGCCGACCCGGCCAAAGCCCACATCCGCATCGACGACCTCGGCCTCGTGCGTGGTGACGGGGTCTTCGAGACGATCCTCATCAGCAACGGCAGGCCGCGTGAACTCGGCCCGCACCTCGACCGGCTCGCCCGTTCCGCGCGATTGCTCGACCTGCCCGAACCCGACCGGCCGGCGTGGGAACGCGTCGTACGCACGGTGATCGACAACTGGCGGGGACCCGACGAGTTCGCGCTCAAGCTGGTCATGACCCGTGGCGTCGAAGGCGACCCCGAAGGTAAGCCCACCACGTTCGCTGTGGGCATGGAGATCGACGAGAAGGCGAAGCGCGCGAGGGTCGAGGGCATCGCGGCCATCACGCTCGACCGGGGTATCGACTGCGATCTCGTCGACAGGGCGCCGTGGCTGCTGCTCAGCGCCAAGACTCTCTCCTATGCCCTCAACATGGCCGCGGTGCGTGAGGCGGCGAGGAGGGGAGCGTCGGATGTCATCTTCACCGCCAACGACGGCTCCGTGCTGGAGGGACCGACGTCCAACGTGATCGTCGCGAGGGGGCGCACCCTCTACACCCCGCCGCCGACCATCGGCATCCTGAAGGGCACGACGCAGGGCGATGTCTTCCGTGCGGCCGAGCGCGCGGGCTGGACGACCAAGGTCGAGCCGCTTCGGGCCGACGAGCTCGGCTCGGCCGACGGGTTGTTCCTCGCGTCGTCGGTCCGCAAGGTGACGAGGGTGCACACGCTGGACGGCGTCGTGCTGCCCGACGCCACCGAGATCCACGCCGAACTCGCGCGGATCTACGAGTCCCAGTACGAGTGAGGGGTTCCTAGCCGATCACTCGGTGCAGGAGCGCGGAGGTGTGCGGCGTCATGGGCTGGCCGACCATGGCGCGCTCCTCTACGAAGCCGAGGTCGCCGTTCGCGACGATGCCGTAGAGGCGCTGGGCCGCGGTCACCTCTTTTGCCGTCGAGGTACGCACGACGGCATCGGTGGAGAGCTGCCACGAGGACTGGGTCTTCGGCTTGCCGTAGAACAGTTCGAGGATGCCGCTCGAATGGGCGAGCAGTAGTTCGATCGTGTCGTCGGCCTGCGGTCGCCACCAGCCGGTTTCGCGGGCCGCGGGCCTGATCACGTTGCCCTCCTCGTCAAGAAGCCAGGAACGGGCTTCGTGGAAGAGGAACGGACGGCCGTCGTGGGAGATCGTGAGCTGCTGGGCGAAGCGGTAGGGGCCGTCGATGGTCGGATAGTTGACCTCGCCCTCGCCGCGCCACACGCCGACGAGCGGCAGCAGCGCGAGACACGCGTCGTTGAGGTTCGCGCCCTCACGCAGGTTTGCCGTGTCCCCGGGAATGGGCAGGTCGTCGAGCTGCGGAATGTTGCGCTTCGCCGTGGTTTCCGCGCGTTCCGCAGCGATCCTGATGGCGTCGTCGCCACTTGCCGACATGGAACTCAGCGCTGGTCGGAGTAGAGCCGGTAGATCACATAGCCGCCGAACCAGGTGGTGGCGACGATGGCGAGCACCAGCAGCGTCGTAAACAGAATCTCCACGGCAGGGAGGATAACCCGTCATGGGAGGCCGGGCGGGAGGGCGACCCGGCAGGGGTGAGAACGGTCACGACAAACCGGGCATACGAAAGAAGCCACCCCCGGCGCGCCGGGGGTGGCTTCCTGTGTCTTCGCGCGGTCAGCCGATGCCGATGGAAACCTTGTGCACGCCGGGACCTTCGGCGGTCACCGCCGCCTGCCCGTTGCCGGAGCGGTGCAGTGCCCGCACCGTCCAGTCGCCCGGCGCCGCGTAGAACCGGAAGTCGCCCTCCTGCGATGCCTGCACCTCGCCTGCGAACTCGCCGTCGGCGTTGAGCAGCCGCACGTACGCGCCGCCGATCGGACCGGCTTCACCCGTGACCGTGCCCGCGACGACGACCTGGCCGCCGGTGTCCTCGTCCGCGGCCGTCGCGGTCTGCGCCGGTGCGCCGCAACCGTCGCTCATCACTTCTCTCCCGTCTCGATGGGCACGCCGACCAGCGAGCCGTATTCCGTCCAGGACCCGTCATAGTTCTTGACGTCGCTGAGGCCGATCAGCTCACGAAGGGCGAACCAGGTGTGGCTGGAACGCTCGCCGATCCGGCAGTAGGCGATGGTCGACTTCTCCGTGTCGAGACCGGCCTCCCGGTACAGCTCGGTCAGCTCTTCCGCCGACTTGAAGGTGCCGTCCTCGTTGGCAGCCTTCGACCACGGCACGTTGACCGCGCTCGGGATGTGCCCGCCCCGCTGCGCCGACTCCTGCGGAAGGTGGGCCGGGGCGAGCAGCTTGCCGGTGAACTCGTCAGGCGACCTGACATCGACGAGGTTCTTGGTGTTGATCGCGTCGACGACCTCGTCACGGAAGGCCCGCAGGTTGAGGTCCTGCTCCTTGGCCGTGTAGCTGGTGCGCTCGCGCTTGACCTCGTCGGAGGTCAGCTCCCTCCCGTCGAGCTCCCACTTCTTGCGGCCACCGTCGAGCAGCTTGACCTTGTCGTGGCCGTAGAGCTTGAAGTACCAGTACGCGTACGCGGCGAACCAGTTGTTGTTGCCGCCGTAGAGGACGACGAGATCGTCGTTGCCGATGCCCTTTTCGGACAGCAGCGCCTCGAAACCCGCCTTGTCGACGAAGTCTCGCCGGACCGGGTCCTGCAGGTCGGTCTTCCAGTCGATCTTCACGGCGCCACGGATGTGCCCGCCGTCATAGGCTGTGGTGTCCTCGTCGACTTCGGCGAACACCACGCCGGGGGTGTCCAGGTTCTCCTCTGCCCACTGGGTAGTGACCAGGACGTCTTCGCGGCTCATTGACAGGCACTCACTTTCTTGTTTGTCGTGGGTTGGCGGGTGTTCATCGATGTCAATCGATCTTGTAAGGGCTTGTTGCTCAGCTCGCGGGTTCGGTGCGGTGGGTCATTCGCTTGCCGAGCAGGTACAGCTCGCAACCGAGGCAGAAGCCGAACGCCGCGTTCAGGAAGGCGGCGAACAACGCGAAAGCGGTCGCGACGATGCCGAGTGCGGGCACCTCCGCCGCGTATCCGATGGTGCCGACGAGGGCGAACACGAATCCGACGGCCTGCGCGAACCGCAGCGGCGCCGCGTCTTCCCTCTCCGAGGTCGGCTTCAGCCGTGGAGCGACGAGCAGGCGATACAGCACCGAGTACGGCGCCGGTTTCAGACCGATGAACGCGCCGATCGCGAACACCACGGTCTGTGCCGCGAGCAGCGGCCACCAGCCGGTGAGCAGGACAACGGCGAGCACGATCGTTGTCACGATGGCTGCGAAGCGCGGACCACGTGGATCCACCGCTACTCGTGCGGACATGTCACCTCCCGTATGCGTACGTCGAGCCGGATCTATCGGCAGGACGAACACAGACTGCTACGGACGCGGCACAAGTCGACCGCACGCCGTTGCGTCAGAAGGTGGGTAGGCAGCCTGTCCACGGCGTCCAGCCTACTCAGGCTCCCTCAGAGTGGGAACCGTGTTCAATCTGTGGGAGCAGATGTGGTTCGAGCGCTTCGAGCAGGTCAGCGGCCTTGGGGACACCGCTGACCCTCAGCAGTTCGTCGCCGTCGGAGGTGAAGGCGAGGGTCGTGGGAGTGCGCAGCACGCCAAGCCGGTGCGCGACGGAGGGCTGGTCGGTGACGTCGATGTCGACGTGTTCGAGGCCCTCGGTGCGGCCCGCCAGCGAGGAGAGCACCGCCCTCGCGTGCCTGCACGGCGCGCAGAACGTGGTCGAGATCTGCACGAGCGTGACGGCCGTTGCGGGCGCGAGCACGGCCCTGACCTGCTCGGGAAGCGTGGCCTCCGGTCGCCCCTCGGCTTCGGTGTTCGCCGCCGAGGGGATCGGAGTCGTCCTGGCCTTCCTGATGCGGCCGTTGCGGGCGTTCAGCACGACGCCGACGACGAGAGCCGCGGCCAGCGTGCCGAGAAGCACCCACAAACCTGGCACCGTCAGCGTCCTCTCTCGTTCGTCACCTGCTGCTCGACGCGCCCGCGAAGGTCACGTCCTTGGCCTCACCGCTGATCGTCAGCGACCCGGGGTCCACCCTGATCGCGGTCGGCGTCACCGTGAACGGCAGGTCGCCGGTGCTGATGTCGGCCTCGAAGTTGGGCAGCAACCGCTCCTGCACTTCAGCGGGAACGACGGTGGTCTCCTTGTCATTCCCGAACTGGAGCCGGTGAGGGGTGATCCGGATGGTGGTGTCCTGGAGTTCGATCATGGCGAAGGCGAAGATCTCGACCTTTTCGCCCGCGATCTGCAGCTTGCCGGAAATCCGGACGCCAGCCGTCGAGTCCTTCTTGTCGTCCTCTTCCTCCGAGGTGCCCTCGGAATCGTCGCTGTCGGTGCCCTCACCGTTGCGTACGTAGGACTCGCTGGAAGGGTCGATCCGCAGGTCCTCGATGTTGTCGAGCGGCTTGACCTTGGCGATGTCGCTGGCTTTGAGGGTGATCTGGCCTTCGAGGTCGCCGATGTTGATGTTGTCGACGTTGCCTGACGTCAGGTCGGACAGCGGTGCCGTCACGTTGCGCAGTTCGGCCCTGATGGAGACGTCGCTGAGAATGTCCTCGACCGGAACGCCGTCGGCGGAAACCGTGATGTGACCGTAGTCGCCGGAAATCGCCTGCGTCGCGAAGGGGAAACCGTGAATGGTGACGGCGGGGTCCTCGCTCAGGCCGAGCTGTTCCCTCGCCTTCTGTGAAACGGTGTGTTCCGCGAAGGCCGCGGCCGCGAAATCGGCTCCGACCAGCAAACCGAGCAGCACGACGACGATGACGATGATCTTGCGAGCGCGGCGGCCTCCCTTGCGAGGGGAAGGCCGGCTGTCCTGGGTCACTGCGCTACTCACAATCGCTTCCGATCTGTTATCTACCGGCCAACATCGGCCAACACGGCCGCGCGGACGCGCGCGACCTCGTGTGATGCCGATTTCACGGCGGGGACCTCCGACATTTCACCCGCTATTCTCACTGAGGACCGGCCCCGGGCTGGACCCGAGGCGCCACACGGACGGCAGGCGGCGGCCATGAGCCTTGATCTTCTTGTACTCACCGCGGAACCCGAAGCCACCTCGGTACTGCCCGCTCTCGACCTCTTGCCGCACACGGTACGTGTCCGCGCTCCGGAGGTTACCGCGCTGCTCGACGCGGGTCACCGAGACGTGATCCTCCTCGACGCGCGTGCCGATCTCGCTTCGGCCAAAAGTCTGTGCAGGCTGCTTACCGGTTCCGGAGACGACGATGCGACGACGCCGGTCATCGCGGTCGTCGGCGAAGGCGGTCTCGTCGCCGTGAGCGCCGAGTGGCGCGCCGACGACATTCTGTTGCCCACGGCCGGGCCTGCCGAGGTCGACGCACGGTTGCGGCTCGTCACCACCCGTGACGGCGCGGCGACCCAGGTCGACGCCGAGCTCAGGGTCGGCGACCTGGTGATCGACGAGGCGACCTACACGGCTCGGCTTCGCAAGCGGACGCTCGAACTCACCTACAAGGAGTTCGAGCTGCTCAAGTACCTCGCGCAGCATGCGGGAAGGGTCTTCACGAGGGCCCAGTTGCTCCAGGAAGTCTGGGGCTACGACTTCTTCGGCGGCACGCGCACGGTCGACGTGCACGTCAGGCGTCTGAGGGCGAAGCTGGGGCCCGAACACGAGCAGATGATCGGTACGGTCCGTAACGTCGGCTACAAGTTCGAGCGGCCGATGAAGGGCAAGAGCGCCCCCGCACCGCTGCCCGAGTCGTTCGAGGTGAGCCAGTTTTCCCGCCGCTGACCTTGGTTAGTCTCGACTCATGGTGAACACAGTGTGGGTCGGCGAACTCGACGGCGCGCGCACCGACGAGGTGCGCGCGCTTTTGCTTGCGGCGAAGGCGAAAGACGGAAGGCCCGACGTCGAACAGTCGGGACCGTTGCCAGGGGACTTCACCGGAGGAGCACACCTGCTGGCGCGCGCCGGCGACGAACTCGTCGGCTACGCGCATCTCGACACCGGCGGGGATTCCTTCGGCCGCAAGGTCGCCGAGCTCATCGTGCACCCCGGGCATCGGCGCAACGGCTACGGCACTGCGCTCGTCGGCGCGCTCATCGAACGCGTCCCATCGGAGCTTCGCGTGTGGGCGCACGGAGATCACCCCGCCGCCGCGAGGATCGCGGAGC
Organism: Saccharomonospora sp. NPDC006951; assembly: GCA_040635515.1. Classification (GTDB taxonomy): domain Bacteria; phylum Actinomycetota; class Actinomycetes; order Mycobacteriales; family Pseudonocardiaceae; genus Prauserella_A. The sequence continues at coordinate 380,102 of JBEYHY010000004.1, forward strand.
GCAAAGGCCTTGCCAGGGCAAGGGAACTGCTCGTGCTGCACGCCGAGGTGGCAGGCGCCGACTGGCCGGAGCCCGCGCCGCGCGAAGGCCACACACTGCGTACTTTCGTGCCGGGCGAGGACGAGCAGGCGGTGATCGACGTCAATGCCCGCGCCTTCGACTGGCATCCGGAGCAGGGCGCGCTGACGGTCGAACAGCTTAGGGAGACCGAGAAGGAGAGCTGGTTCGACCCGGAGGGCTTCTTCCTCGCCGAGGACGAGCGGGGAAAGGTCGTCGGCTTCCACTGGACAAAGGTGCACCCGGCCGATCCGGAACGATTCGGAGGGCAGCCGGTCGGCGAGGTCTACGTCGTCGGCGTCGACCCTGGCGCGCAGGGCGGAGGACTCGGCAAGGTACTCACCCTCGCCGGCCTGCGATACCTGCGCGACCGAGGCCTTTCCGACGTGATCCTCTACGTCGAGGGCGACAACGCTCCCGCCGTCGCCGTGTACACGAAACTGGGCTTCACGCGATACCAGGTCGACGTACAGTACGCGCGCTAGCCGAATCGGCCGGAAATGTAGTCCTCCGTTGCCTTCTTGCTCGGCGTCGAGAAGATCTTCGTCGTCTCGTCGATCTCGACCAGCTCGCCGGGCTGGCCGACGCCGCGCAGGTTGAAGAACCCGGTCGAATCGCTGACCCTTGCCGCCTGCTGCATGTTGTGGGTCACGATGACGATCGTGTAGTTCTCCTTGAGCTCCAGCATCAGGTCCTCGATTGCCTGCGTGGAGATGGGGTCGAGCGCTGAGCACGGCTCGTCCATCAGCAGCACTTCCGGTTGCACCGCAATGGCTCTTGCGATGCACAGCCGCTGTTGCTGACCGCCGGAAAGCCCTGAACCCGGTTTGCCGAGCCGGTCTTTGACCTCCGGCCACAGGTTGGCCGCCCGCAGCGACCGCTCGACCACATCGTCCATTTCGGAGCGCTTCAGGCGTTTGTTGTTCAGCTTCAGTCCCGCCGCGACGTTGTCGTAGATCGACATCGTGGGGAAAGGGTTGGGGCGCTGGAAGACCATGCCGATCTGGCTGCGGACCTTCACCGGATCGACGCCCGTCGCGTACAGATCCTGGTCGTCCATCACGACCTGGCCTTCGACCCTCGCGTTCGGCACGAGTTCGTGCATGCGGTTGAGAGTGCGGAGGAAGGTCGACTTGCCGCAACCGGACGGGCCGATGAGCGCGGTGACCGCACGTGGCTGGATCGTCATCGACACGCCCTGCACGGCGAGGAACTTGTCGTAGTAGATGTCGAGATCCTTGACCTCGATGCGCTTTGCCACAGTGGTTTCCTAGTCTTTCCGATTCGTCCTGGTGGCCGTTGCCGCTCAGCGGGTCTTCGGTGCGAACAGTCGGGAAATGAGCCTGGCGATGAGGTTGAGCACCATCACGATGATGATGAGCACCAGCGCTGCTGCCCACGCCCTGTCCGTGAACGCGAAGGCAGGGAACCCTGGATGGGCGTAGCTGTTGTACGAGAATACCGACAGGGTCGCCATTCGACCGTCGAACGGATCGAAGTTGTCGCTTGCCGTGATTCCCACGGTAACCAGCAGTGGCGCTGTTTCTCCGATTACGCGGGCGATGGCCAGCGTGACACCGGTCGCGATTCCCGCGAGCGCGGTCGGCAGCACCACCTTGAGAATCGTGCGCCACTTCGGCACCGCGAGCGCGTACGAAGCCTCCCGCAACTCGTTGGGCACGAGTTTCAGCATTTCCTCCGTCGACCGCACGACGACGGGGATCATCAGCACGCTCAGCGCGACCGCACCCATGATGCCCATGCGAACGCCGGGGCCGAAGAACAACGCGAACAACGCGTAGGCGAACAGACCGGCGACGATGGAGGGGATGCCGGTCATCACGTCGACGAAGAAGGTGATGGCCTTCGCGAGCCGTCCCCTGCCGTACTCGACGAGGTAGATGGCGGTGAGCATGCCGATGGGCACCGAGATCACCGTGGCGAGCCCGGTGATGATGAGCGTGCCCATGATGGCGTGGTGGGCGCCGCCGCCCTCGCCGATGGCACCGCGCATCGAGTGCGTGAAGAACTCGGTGTCGAACCGCGCGAGCCCGTTGGCGACGACCGTGACCACGACCGAGATGAGCGGCAGAAGCGCGAGCAGGAACGCGCAGGTCACCAGTGCCGTGACGAGCCGATCCGTCGCTTTCCTCGACCCCTCGATCATGCGGGACCAGGTGTAGACGATGAGCGTGTAGGAGAACGCGCCGAGAATGGCGCAGGCCGCCGCGTTCCAGCCGAGCAGCCACAGTCCCACAGCCGCGAGCACGACGAACAGCAGTGTCAGTTTCGGTCCGTGCCGGGGAAGCTGACCCGCGGTCAGCGGGGTGCCGTTCAACGGCGTGTAGAGGTCCGGCTCAGAGCTGGACGATGTCGCCTGTGTCGGCATCAGTTGGCTCCCGAGAATTCTTTACGCCGGTTGATGACTCCGCGGGCGATCATGTTCACGACCAGCGTGATGGCGAACAGGACGAGACCCGAAGCGATCAGCGTGTTGACGCTGAGCCCCGTCGACTCGGGGAACTGGAGTGCGATGTTCGCCGCGATCGTCGAAGGATTGCCGCTGCTGATCAGGTTCAGCGTGACTCCGCCCGACACCGAGAGCACGATGGCGACGGCCATCGTCTCGCCGAGCGCCCTTCCGAGCCCGAGCATCGAGGCGCCGATGATGCTTGAGCGCCCGAACGGCAGCACGGCCATGCGGATCATTTCCCAGCGGGTCGCGCCGAGCGCCAGCGATGCTTCCTCGTGCAGCCTCGGTGTCTGCAGGAACGCCTCGCGCACGACGGCCGTGATGATCGGCAGGATCATCACGGCGAGCACGATGATCGCGACCAGCATCGTGCGGCCGGTCGACGAAGGGGGACCCGCGAAGAACGGGATGAAGCCGAGGTACTCGGAAAGCCACGTCGTCGGCGCCACCGTCAGCGGCGCGAGCACCTGCATGCCCCACAGGCCGTAGATGATGGAAGGCACGGCGGCCAGCAGATCGATCAGGTAGCCGAGCACCTTCGCGATGCGGCGGTGCGCGTAGTAGGTGATGAACAAAGCGATGGCCACCGCGAGCGGCACCGCGATCACGAGCGCGAACAGCGCGGAGATCAGCGTGCCGAACAGCAGTGGCCATACGTAGACGAGCAGTCCCTCGCCACCGGGTATGTCCTCGGCGGGCGCCGTGAGTGCCGGCCAGGCCTCCGTGACGAGAAACGCGGCGACCCCGGCGAGTGCGATGAGGATCAGCACTCCCGCTCCGGTGGACAGGCCCGAGAAGATGCGGTCCCCTGGCCGTTGTGGCACACGGCGCGTGCTCGGACTAGTTGTGCTCGGGGGCACTGTCGATCCTTCCTTCACGCGGATGTCCGGGTGGCCACCTCGCGGTGACCACCCGGACTGGGTGGAGCCGGGCTGATGTCAGCTCAGCTCTTCGGCCCGGAGATCGCGTCGACCGCAGGCTGGATCTGCTGGCGCAACGCGTCCGAGATGGGGGCGGAGCCGGCGGCGTCGGCGGCGCTCGTCTGACCTTCTTCACTGATGATGTAGTTGAAGTACGCCTTCACAAGGTCTGCCTTCGCGGCGTCGTCGTACTGCGAGCACGCGATGGCGTAGGAGACGAGCACGATCGGGTAGGTGCCGTCGGCGGTGGTGTCCCTCGCGAGGTCGTAGGCGAAGCTGTACTCGCCGCGGCCCTCGTGCCGCTCGGAGACCTCAAGCACCTTGGCCGCCGCCTCAGGCGAGTACTCGACGAACTGGTCGCCGACGCCGACCTTGACGGTGCTCAGCTCGCCCGCCTGGCTCGCGTCGATGTAGCCGATGGTGCCGTTGCCACCGGAAACCGCCTGCCTGACACCAGAGGTGCCCTGCGCGGCCTCGCCGCCGCTCACCGGCCAGTCGCCGCTGACCTCGTGCGGCCAGTCCTGCTCAGCGGCCGAGGTCAGGTACTCGACGAAGTTCTCGGTGGTGCCCGACTCGTCTGAGCGGTTCACCGGGGTGATCGCGGTGTCGGGAAGCTCGGCATCGGGGTTGTCGGCCGCGATGGCGGGGTCGTTCCACTTCGTGATCTTCTGGTCGAAGATCTTGGCGATCGTGCCGGGCTTGAGGTTGAGGCTGTCGACGCCTTCGAGGTTGAAGATGACCGCGATCGGCGAGACGTAGGCGGGAACCTCGACAAGCTGCCCGCAGCGCTCCTGCGCGGCGGCGAGCTCCTCGTCATCGAGGTAGGCGTCCGTGCCACCGAAGTCGGATCCGCCGTTGATGAACTGTTCGCGACCGCCACCGGAGCCGATGGGGTCGTAGTTCACGGTGGCGTCGAGGTTCTTCTTGACGAAACCTGCCTGCCATGCCTGCTGTGCGGCGTCCTGCGAACTCGCGCCCGCACCCGAGATCGTTCCCGCGAGACCGCTGCCGTCGCCCTGTCCACCTTGCTCGTTGGCCGAGCCGCAGGCCGCAAGGCCGAAGGTGAGCGCGGCTGCCGCCGGGAGGGCGATTACGCGGCCCAGGGTGGTACGCTTCACAATTAACCTCTTCCGGATTTCCGCGGTCGGCAGCAGCCGCCGCTGAGGAATGCTCACGTTTCTGGACGCTATGGGCGCTACGTGACACCGCAGGGCAGTGCGGATGAACGAAGCATGAACGACACCTGACAAAGAGCCGACGTCACAGCGACGTAACGGAGTCGTGACGGTGTGTTGGCCCGTGGGGCGACGGTGGTCATACGGAAGGTGGCCGATCAGTGCGGATGGAGTTCCGGACTACAGTTCGCTGCCGCCGCTTGAGCCCGGCATTTGCCCTGTGACAACGAAAACGATCCGTCTGGCCACCGAGACGGCGTGGTCGGCGTACCGCTCGTAGAACCGGCCGAGCAAGGTCACGTCGACAGCCGCGGCGACGCCGTGCGGCCAGTCCTTGTCCATGATCACGGTGAACAGGTGCCGGTGGATGTCGTCCACCTCGTCGTCGTCGGTCTCGATGGACCGTGCCACCTCGACGTCCTTCGACCTGATCACGTCTTCGGCCCTGCGGGCGAGCCGGACGTCGACCTCGCCCATCTTGGCGAAGTAGGGCCGGACCGGCTCGGGAAGAACGGGATCCGGGTGTCTCCGGCGGGCCGCCTTGGCGACGTGCAGGGCCAGATCGCCCATCCGCTCAAGGCTTTCCGCGGCGTGGAGTGCCGCCACGACGACCCTCAGGTCCGTCGCGACCGGTGCCTGGAGTGCGAGCAGTGCGTAAGCCTGCTCCTCGCAGTCGGCTCGTGCGTTGTCCACTGCCACGTCATCACTGATGACCTGTTCGGCCAATCCGAGATCCGATTCCAGCAGCGCCTGTGTCGCCCGCTCCATGGCATCGGCGACCTGGCTGGACATTCTCGCCAGGTTCTCGGCAAGGTTGTCGAGTTCAACGTGGTAAGCCTCGCGCATACCGGCCACCTTACGTCGGGCTCCCGACGGCTGTCGCATCGCGAAGTGAACCGCGGGTGAACCGGAGCTGACAACTGGGCTACGCGGGCGCCGCCTGCTGGTCTTCGGTCGCTCCGTCCGCCTGCTGAGGCGAATCCTCTTCCTCCTCGCCGGGCAGCGGGGTGTTCTCGATCAATGCGTGGAAGAGCGCCTTCGTGTCCGCTTCGAGCAGTTCCTCGTTGCCGTTGTCGTTGGCCTCGCCCACCGTCGGCACCGTCATGAACTGCACCGCTCCGGCGCTGAGGCCCTGCATCGACTGTGCGAGCGTCAGCAGCTGGTCGACACCGATGTTCTCGCCGAATGTCGATTCGGCGAACGCGGTGACGAAACTGGTGAGCTTGCCGACATCGAGCAGGACGTCCTTGGACAAGGTCGCCTTCAGCAGCGAAGCCATGAACTCCTGTTGCCGTTGCATGCGGCCGTAGTCGGAGAAGGTGGGGTCGCCGTAGACCTTGCGGGCCCTGACGAAGTTGAGTGCCTGTTCGCCGCGCAGTCGCACCTCGCCGGTTTCGGCGACGATCAGCCCCAGTTCCTGATCGCGCATCGGCTCTTCGATGTTCATGACGACTCCGCCGACGGCGTCGACCATGCCCTTGAAGCCCTGGAAGTCGATGCCGACGAAGTGGTTGATCTTCATGCCGGAGATCTGCTGGATGACCTTGGTGACACAGCGAGGACCGCCGACGGTGAACGCGGAGTTGAGTTTCACCGTGTCCTGGCCGGGGACGATCTCGGCGTAGTCGCCGGTCTCCGGGTCCCATCGCTCGCAGTCGGGCCGCGAGATCTCCAGGTCGCGCGGGAACGAAACGACGACGGCTCGCTGCCTGTCCTTCGGCACGTGCGCGATCATCACCGTGTCCGAACGGGCACCGGGGATGCCGCTCGAATCGCCGACGTGGTCCTCGAGTTCGGCGCCTTCTCTCGTGTCGGAGCCGACGATCAGGAAGTTCGCGTCGCCGACCTGACCCGCCGCGTTGCGGATGTCCTTCGAGTTCTCGTCGAGCGCGGCAATCTCGTTGAACTGGGAGTTGAACCAGGTCTTCGCACCCCATGCGATGCCGGTCGCGAGAAACACCAGCACGGCGACGGCGATCGCGGTGATCCTGCCCGCGAGCATCGCGCGCTGGTTGCGGCGCTCCTTTTTCTCCTGGAGGCGCGTCTGCGGCGCGGCCTTGGCGGAGTCGTCGTCCGACTCTCCGGTTTTTCCGTCGGCTCCGTCAGCGTTGTCGTGGTCGTCCTTGTGGTCGTCCGCGTCGTGGCCATCGGCGCCGACCTTGCTGCCGACCGCCGTCGTGGCGACCGTGACGGCTCGGTGCAGTTTCGTTCTCGTCTGCTCAAGCCTTGCGACGAGCTTGTCCCTGCGTTCCCTGCGGGAGCGCTCCTCGGCTTCGAGTTCGTCGTGCGCGGCACCGAACCTCGCGAGGGAGTCGTCGATCTTGCGGCGATACTTCGTGGCGTCGTCGACCGGCTCCATCTGGTCGGTCATCGTCAGCCGGTCTTCCAGCGAGCGCTCGGGCGGTGGCTGCGGAGGCCGCCTAGGCCGGGGCGGGGCGGGTGGCCGCTGAGCCGGTTGAGGCGGATTCGCCTGAGCGGGAGGCGGTGAGTCGAGGTCGCCTTCGAGTACCGCGGCCACGTTGCGGGTCGGCTGGTCGGGCGAGACGAGGTCCTGCCTCGGCGCTTCCTTGCCCGGCGCTGGACGTGCTTGTTCGGGGCGCTGTTGCTCCGGGCGCTGCTGTTCCGGGCGCTGTGCCTCGGGAACGGGCGCCACGCGCGGAGCCTGCGGCGGCTGTGCAGGCTGCGTGGGTTGTGGCGGCTGTGCTGGTTGCGGAGCCTCCGGCCTGCGCTGTTGTTGCCTGCCTTGCTCCTGCCGGAGGGCGTTCTCCCGTACCGGGAGCTGGCGAGGGGGTTGCTGCCTCGGCTCCGGCCGCGCCATCTCGGGCCGGGATTCCGGCCTGCGTGGCCGCTGCCGGGGTTGTTCCTGACGCGGTTCCGGCTCCGCTTGCGGAGCTTCGAAATGGGGGCGCTCTTGCCGGGGCTCGGGGCGGGGCGGGGGCGGGGGTTGCCTTCGCGGTGTCTGGGTCGCGGGGGGTGTCGGCGCCGGTCGGGGGTACGGGCCTGACCCCATGGGTTCGCGACGCTGATTCCGGGGAGGCGGTTGTGCCTGCGGAGGTTGCGCCTGCCTCGGCGGTTGCCGGGGTGGTTCCTCACGCCGCGGCGGCGCGGGTCTGCGCGGCGGGGCGGGAGGTCGCCGGGGAGGCGTTTCAGCGGCGGGCGGTTCGTGATGCCGGGCTGCCTGCGGATTCGGCAGTGGCTGCTGCCCCGTTTCGAATCGGGGGCGACGGCCGGTGTGCCTGGCGACGACCTCCGAGACGCTGATGCCGCCCGCGTCGTCGAGTGAACGCCTGCGCTTGCGCTCGGCCGCCTTGCGGTTGAGCTGCGCGCGAGCCCGCCACTCGTCCGCCTGTGAGGTGGTGCCGTCGGTGTCGTGAGTGCCGGGAGTGCTGTTGTCGGTGTCTTCGTCGGACACGCACTCTCCTTTCGCACTCACGGTTTCCAGGCGGACCCCGGAACTCCTTGCTTTGATCGTCCCGTGGCAAGCGTTCGTTATCGTACGGATATCCGCCGTTCGTGACGACACCAAGCCGTGACTTTTTTACGCAGAGTTGTTCCGCAGGGCCATTAGAGCCACGGTGGAGGGACCTTGCCCGGTGAACTCACGGGCATGGTTGAGCGGCACGAGTACGCACGGTTTCCGCGTCGGCATCGCCCCACTGAGCTGCGCCTACCGTGCGAATGACGCGAACGCGGCCGTGTTCGCGGAACGCGACGAGATTGCGGCCCGCGCGTTTGGCCTCATAGAGAAGCGAGTCGGCTTCCAAGAGTTGATCATGGGGACCACCAGGTGGTTCGGCCTCGGGAACCACTCCGGCGCTGATCGTGACCGCGAGACCGGCTCTCAGTTCCGACCACGGGTGCTCGGCGACCCGAATTCGTGCACGTTCCGTGATCGCGATGGCTTCCCTGCGGCCGCCGCGCGGCAGAACGAGCGCGAATTCCTCGCCTCCGTACCGCGCGCAAAAGGCATCCGATGGAAGGCACTGCCGCAGAAGGAGTACGACTCGTTGCAGCACTTGGTCGCCGACGAGATGCCCGAATCGGTCGTTGACGTGTTTGAAGAGATCGAGGTCGAGTAATGCCACGGCGGGCGAGGCGAGCATGGCGAGCCTGCGATCGAGATAGCGGCGGTTGTAGGCGGCGGTGAGCGAGTCGGTGAGGCTCTCGTGCCGGGCCTGAGCGCGTTCCCTGCGGAGCTGTTCGACTTCCCTGCGGTACTGCTCGGGTGGCCGTGCCTGCGGTGCGCTCGTCCGGCTCAGATCCATCGCGGTGCGCAGATGTTCGTATGCGCGCCGCCATTCACCTTTTGCCGCATAGGACTCGGCGAGTGCCTCGTGGGTGGCGGGCAGCGTGCGGGAATGATGCGTGCCGGCCCTTCTCGGGCCGTTGCCTGCCGCCACGATGCCGCCTCCGTCGCGTACTGCCCCCGATGCTTGGTTTTCGTCTTACCTGAGGGCGTCCTGAAGGGCGGGCGACGACGAAAGGTGAAAATCGCTCAAGTGGACTACGAGACCTCGGAGCGGTCGCGGGTCAGATTCGGAAGCACTGTGCGAACGTCGTCAGCAGCGCGGGGTTGCCCTCAAGCCGGACGTGTCCCGCCTCGATCGCCTGGTCCGCGGTGAGTTCGCCCGCCATGAGTGCCTTGATCGCGGGCCCTGTCTCGATGGTCAGATCGGCGTCGGGGAGTTCGCCGACGTCCGTGGTCAGCTCTCCCTTGTCGATCTTGACGTGGATGACGGCAGGCCCCGCTCGAAGCTCCCAGCTGGCCGTCAGCGCGGCGGCGACATCGGGTTGGAACGTCGAGCGCATGGCGATGACGAGCGAATCGGGAGTCACGATGTCGTCGGGTTTCGGTTCGCCCATCGACCGCGCGCCCCACCTGCCGAGCGCGTGCACGATCGGTTCGAGGTCGCGGCCGTAGTCGGTCAGGCTGTAGACGACGGAGCCCTCGGGGCGGGGCAGTACCCTTCGCTCGACGACGCCGTCGGCCTCCAGTTGCTTGAGCCGGGCGGAGAGCACGTTCGTCGGGATGCGCGGGAGGCCTCTGCGAAGGTCGGTGAACCGTTTGGCGCTGACCAGCAGGTCTCGGACGATGAGCAGCGCCCAGCGCTCGCCGACCAGGTCGGCGGCGTGCGCGAGTCCGCAGAACTGCCCGTAATTTCGCTTCGCCATTGTCTGGATTCTAGTTCATCCTGCTGTTGTTGTACCTTGCTTGCAATTAACAACTGGAGGTGTGTGCTGATGTCGGAATCCCTGTTCGAGCGACATCGCGTGGAGCTCACCGCCTTTTGCTACCGCATGCTCGGCTCGGGGTTCGAGGCCGAGGATGCGGTACAGGAGACACTAATGCGCGCGTGGCGCGCCTACGACCGATTCGATCCAGACAAGGGTTCGGCGCGGACCTGGCTGTACGCGATCGCGACCAATGTCTGTTTCGACCTGCTGCGCGGCGCCCAGCGGAGAGCGCGCGCCATGGAGCTCGCCGCGCGATCGCGGCCGGACGATCCGCTCGGTGCGCCGCTTCCGGAGCGGTGCTGGGTACAACCCGTTCCGACGGACCGCGTACTCGCCGGTGACCCCGCCGAGCTGGCCCTCCGGCGCGAGTCGGTCCGGCTGGCCTTCATCGCGGCGCTCCAGCTCCTTCCCGCGAGGCAACGGGCTGTCCTTGTGCTCCGCGAGGTGCTGCGCTGGAGCGCGGCCGAGGTGGCCGAGCTGCTGAAGGCGAGCGTCGCTTCCGTGAACAGCGCGCTCCAGCGGGCGAGGGCGACCCTTGCCGAGCATCGGGACGCCGAGCCGGGCGGGTTCAGGCCGGCTTCGCTCGGCACCCGGGAAAGGGCGCTGCTCGACCGCTATGTCGAGGCGTTCGAGAAGCACGACGTCGAGACCATGACGGCGCTGCTGGCCGACGACGTGATCATGTCGATGCCGCCGTTCGCGTGGTGGCTGCGTGGCAAGGCGGATGTCCGCACGGTGCTGCTCACCCCCGACTCGCCGTGCCGGGGCGACCGGCTGGTGCCGACGTCGGCGAACGGTTCTCCCGCCTTCGGTCAGTACCGGGATGGGAAGCCGTTCGCGTTGCTGCTGCTCGAACCGGACGGTGACCGGATCGCGGCCACGACGAGCTATCTCGAAGCGAGCGGGTTGTTCGGGCTGTTCGGATTGCCGATGAGCCTGCCGATGCCGGTTCGAAGCGATAGGTGAAGGAGCGAACATGGCCGAATACATCGAGCTTGACGGCATCCGCACGTGGTTCGACCGACGAGGTGAAGGTGAGCCACTCGTGCTGTTGCACGGCGGGCTCAGCGATTCCCGCGACTTCGAATCCAACCTCGCCGGGCTCGCCGGCCGGTTCACGGTCTTCTTGCCGGAACGCCGGGGTCACGGACGTACCCCCGATGTCGAAGGGCCGATCACCGTCGACCTCATGGTGGGCGACACGGTCACGTTCATCGAGAAAGTCGTCGGCGGGCCCGTCCGTCTCGCCGGCTACAGCGACGGTGCCGTCATTGCGCTCGAAGTCGCCAGGAGGCGGCCCGAACTGGTCGAACGACTCGTGCTGGTCAGCGGGGTTTTCCGGCAGCAAGGGATGATCCTCGGCCTGGAGGCCGACGCCGAGCTGCCCGCCGCCGTTGCCGAAGCCTATGGGGAGGTGTCGCCGGATGGCGTCGCACATCTGCCCGTCGTACAGCGCAAACTGGCCGAGGCGTTCGCGGACGAACCCTCGATGAGCGAGGAGGATCTTGCCCGCGTGCGATGCAGGACGCTCGTGGTCTCCGCCGACGACGACCTAGTGAGCCTGGAGCACACCCTCGCCATGTACCGGGGTATTCCGGATGCCGAGCTCGCCGTCCTGCCGGGAACCTCCCACGTGCTGCTCATCGAGAAGCCGAGGTTGTTCACCGCGATCGTGCGCGAATTCCTGTGCGAGGACCCCGTGCCGACGTTCGCGCCGTTGCGCAGGGCCTAGGTTTATCAGACATGACCTAGCCGCCGGAGTGCATGACGTCGGCGCCTTCGGGGACGCACGGGTCGTCGGGGTCGTCGAGCCAGCCGTGGGGCAGGGTGACCTTGCCGGGCGACCCCTGGCGCCCCCGGGGGCCGAGTGCGTCGGCAGGAAACGGCTCGTCCTTGTCCAGCTGGGCGATCAGATCGTCGAGTTCGGCCATCGACGACACCATGGCGAAGCCGCGGCGCAACTCGGAGCCGACGGGAAAGCCCATGAAATACCAGGCCATGTGCTTGCGCAGGTCGCGCATGGCCTTGCCGGGACCGTCGTGGTCGACAAGTAGTTCGGCGTGCCTGCGCAGGACGGCGGCGACCTCGCCGAGGTTCGGTCCCTTCGGCACCGGCTTGCCTTGAAAGGCGGCTTCCAGTTCGCCGAACAACCACGGCCTGCCCAGGCAGCCCCTGCCGACCACGACCCCGTCGCAGCCGGTTTCCGCGACCATCCTCAACGCGTCGTCCGCCGAGAAGATGTCGCCGTTGCCCAGCACGGGAATGCTGGTCACGGCCTCCTTGAGCATCGAGATTCTCGACCAGTCCGCCTGCCCCGAGTACCGCTGGGCCGCGGTCCTGGCGTGTAGCGAGACGGCCGCCGCGCCCTCCGCTTCGGCGATGCGCCCAGCGTCGAGATAGGTGTGGTGCTCGTCGTCGATGCCGACCCGGAACTTCACGGTCACGGGCACCCCGGCGGGTTCGGCCGCCTCGACGGAAGCCCGCACGATGTTGCCGAAGAGGGTGCGCTTGAACGGCAGCGCGGCGCCCCCGCCCTTGCGGGTCACCTTCGCGACGGGGCAGCCGTAGTTCTGGTCGATGTGGTCGGCCAGCCCCTCGCCGACGATGATCTTGACGGCTTCGCGCATCGTCTTGGGGTCGACCCCGTAGAGCTGCATCGACCTCGGCTTCTCGTCGGCGCCGAAGGTCATCATGTGCATGGTGCCGGGGTGGCGCTCGACGACCGCGCGGGCCGTGATCATCTCGCAGACGTAGATGCCGGCGCCGTACTCCTGGCAGAGCCTGCGGAACGCGACATTGGTGATGCCTGCCATCGGCGCGAGCACGACCGGCGGATCGACCTCGTAGGGGCCGATCTTCAGCGCGGGTGTCGACAACGTGGCGGTCACGCTCTCCATTGTCACCTGTGGCGCCGAGCACTCGCCCCTGGGCGCGACTTGACGCCGTGCGAAGCAGGTGCGGGGGCCGTGGCCGGACCTGTCGAGACCCGGCAGATTCACGACGACACCTGCGGCAGATCCACGAAGCAACCCTCGGCAGTTCCACGACGACACCTACGGCAGATCCACGAAAGACTGGTACCGTCAAGTCGTGCAAAGGGTCGAGGGCTACCGTCCACGCAGGGCCGCTGACCTGGTCAGGGAGGCGCTCGGCGACACACGCGTCGTCATCATCAACGGGGCGCGCCAAACAGGTAAGAGCACCCTCGCCGAGTTGTGCTTGGGTAAGCATCCGGACGGCGTCCGGCGCTATCTTGACGATCCTCGGACGAGAGCTTCAGCCGAGGCGGATCCGGTGGCCTTTCTGGATGCACCGGGCATCATGCTTATCGATGAGGTCCAGCGCGTTCCGGAACTGTGGCTCACGATCAAACACATAGTCGACCGCGACCCTCGCCCAGGCAGATTTCTGCTGACCGGTTCCGCGCGCCTACTCGGCCTGAGTCAACTCCCCGATGCTCTGCCCGGACGTTCGGAGACGATCGAACTTTTCCCGTTGTCACAGGGGGAGATCAACGACGAACCCGATGGATTCGTCGATGCCGCGTTCACACGCGGCAGTCAGTTCACTGCAATGCCTTCGGAGTTGCGTCGTCGCGACTACCTGGCTCTCGCGTCTCGTGGCGGGTATCCCGAAGCAGTTCGTCGTACTACGCCGCGCCGACGGGCTCAATTCTTCCGGTCGTACCTCGACGACATCATGAGTCGGGATGTGCATCAGGTTGCCGACATCCAACGCGGCTCCGACATGCGCCGCTTGGTCGGAGCGCTCGCCGCACAGTCCGGTGGTCTGCTCAACTACAGTCGGCTGGCTTCGGACCTGGCGCTTCCCGCGTCGACTATCCGCGACTACGTGACGCTCCTCGAACTGGTCTATTTGATCAGACTGATTCCTGCTTGGTCGTCGAACGCGACGGCCCGGGCTGTCGCCACGCCGAAGCTTGTGTTCAACGATGTTGGCTTGGCGGGGTATTTGGTCTCCGGAGTGACCAACGACGCCACGACAGGTGGACTCGTCGAGACATTCGTCATCGGTGAACTCGCGCGCCAGATCACCTGGAGTCAGACGATGCCCCGCCTGCACCACTATCGTGACCGTGACGGCCATGAGGTCGATGCGGTGCTGGAGGACAATGCAGGACAGGTGGTCGCCATAGAGGTGAAAGCTGCTGAAACGGTTCGCGCCGATGACTTTCGTTCTCTTCGGATCCTCCAACGTCGCCTTGGCGACCGCTTTCGTGCGGGTTTTGTCCTGTACTGCGGCGACCAGCAACTCCCTTTCGGTGAAAGCCTTTCTTGCCTTCCGATCAGCGCACTGTGGACCACTCCTCCCGGCTGAGCGCGTGCCCGTCACTCCCGTGAAGCCCCTTCTTTTGTGGCGTGTGGCGAGGTGAACCAGCGTAGGTACTCGTCCAGTTCGGACAGTCGCCGGTCGAGTTCCGCACCCAGGCACGCGAGTCGCGCCTTCGAGCGTGCGAACCTGACCAACCCCACCGGACAGTGCCGGGTCCTGGCTACGAATCAGACGCTGACCGCGGCCCGCCCTCGCAGCGCCCGCGAAGGCCGCAACACGACGGCGACGAAGGCCAGCGTCACCACCGAGACGCCGGCACTGACCAGGTACGCGAGGTGGAATCCGGAAAGCAGCGATTCGGCGCGCTCCCGCCCTTCCGCCAGCAGCCCTTCGGTCCGGGTCGCCGCGACGACCGCGAGCACCGAAAGTCCCAGCGCCGCGCCCATCTGCTGCACCGTGCTGAACAGGCCGGAGGCGAGGCCCGCTTCCCTTTCGCCGACGCCGGACATCCCCAGCGACATGAGTGCCGGGATGGACAGCCCCGAACCGAACCCGAGCAGCAGCTGCGGCGGCAGCACGTGCGCGGCGAACGACGCGTCCAGCGGGGCAACGCTGAACAGTACGAATCCCGCGAACATCGACGTGACCCCGACGAGCAGTACCGGCCACTCGCCGAATCTGGTGTTGACCCTCGCTGATACGCCGAGCGAGACGAGTCCGATCATGACGGCGACGGGCAGCATCGCGAATCCGGTCTGCCGTGCGCCGTAGCCGAGGACTTCCCTCAGGTACAGCACGGTGACGAACATGAACCCGAACATCGAGAAGACCAGCAGGAACATGGCGATGTTGCCGCCGCTGAGTTTGACCGAGCGCAGGATGCGCAGCGGCAGCAACGGCTTGCTCGCCCGCGCCTGCCTGGCAACGAACGCGGCGAGCAGTGCCAATGCCAGCGCGCCGAATCCCAGGGTGTGCACGGAAGCCCAGCCGTGCTCCTCGACCCTGATGACGGTGTAGATCGCGGTCATGAGCGCCGCCGTGACGAGTGCGGCGCCGGGAACGTCGGCCCCGCGCGCGATTCCGGTAGCGGTGTCCTTGGCCAGCAGGCGGATCGCGAGCACGAAGGCGATCGCGCCGATGGGAACGTTGACGAGAAAGATCCAGTGCCAGCTCACCGACTCGGTGATGAGTCCTCCCGCGAGTGTGCCGATGGTTCCGCCGGATGCCTGGACGAAGCTGAACGCCCCGATGGCCTTGGCGCGATCCTTCGGCGCCGGGAACAGAGTGACGATCATGCCGAGGATGACGGCCGTCATCGCGGCCGCGCCGATGCCCTGCACGAACCGCGCGGCGACGAGGGCCTGCGCGTTCCACGCCAGTGCGCAGAGCGCGGAGGCGACGGTGAACGTGGCGAGCCCGGCTAGGAAGACTCTCCGCCTTCCGACGAGGTCGCCGAGCCGCCCGCTCAGCAGCAGCAGTCCGGCGAACGCGATGAGGTACGAGCCGGTCACCCACGCCAGCCCCGACCGCGAAAATCCCAGGTCGTGCTGGATGACCGGGAGTGAGACGGCGACGATCGTCTCGTCGACGATCGCCATCAGCGCACCCGCGCACAGGACGGCGAGCGCGGACCAACGCGCATGGGACATCGATGGGCTCCTTGGGTGAAGTTTTGTAACAGAGCCCATCTTGTGTGACTATTCGAGTACGCGGAAGGAGGCACTTTGATGTCCCAGAGGCACACGGATGTGACCATCCAGGCCATCGAGGAGGCGTGCCCGCTCGTCGAAGTGCTCGATCACGTTTCGGGGAAGTGGAGCATCGGCATCATCGTGGCGGCGGCGCACGGGCCGATCCGGTTCACCGAACTGGAGCGGGCGGTCAGCGGCATCAGCAGGCGGATGCTCACCCTCACCCTGCGCAGACTCGAACGAGACGGCCTGCTGCACCGCACCGTTTACCCCACGGTGCCGCCGAAGGTCGAGTACACGCTCACCGACATGGCGCGGGAACTGCACTCGACGCTGTCGGCGCTCACCGATTGGGCCGAACGGCATCGCCCGGCCATCGCGGCCGCGCGGAAGGACTACGACAACGCCGCCAACGCAGGCTGATCAGGACCGCGAGGAGCCCCTCAGAAGTCGACGTTGATGCACGCCAGCCGCGCTCCGGCGTCTCCGGCGTGGCCGTGTTCCGTCGACGTGCCGTGCTCGTGGATGACGACCGAGGCCGGCTTCCGCTCGCCGAATGCCCATTCGACGTGTGAGGACGCGAGCGCGGCTCCCCGCTTGCTCGTCGTGAAGTCGAGCCAGATCTCGTTGTCGGGATTGGCGTACGCCGGATCGGTCGACGTACCCGCGGCCGGATCGACGACGTTCTGGAAGTGCGGTCCCGCGTCGCCCCCGCTGGAACCGCAGGGCTTCACGTGCACGTGTGCGCCGTACTGACGTTCCGGACGGAGTCCGCTCACGCTCAGCGTGGTGAACGTGCCGGTGTTCTTGCCGGACATCGAGTAGACCCTTCCCGTCGCGCCGGACGGCACGAGCGAGGGGTCGTACGTCGTCGCCACCCTGCCTTCGCTGTACGGACCGAACGTGCCTCTCGCACCCGCGAACGGTCCCACCGCCGCTTCCGCACCGGAGGTCCCCGCGAATGCCGAACCGGCGACGACGGTGGCCGTGGACAACAGGACGGCAAGCGTGTGACGTTTCATGCATCGTCCATAAACCAATCTGGACGCATGTGGCAAGTGGAACGGATTTTCGTAGCCTGAACGCGTGACAAACACTGGTGGGGCGGGCAAAGCCGACCGAACGTGGCTCGTGGCGATCGCCGCGGCACTGTGGGGAACGGACGGGTTGCTCCGCCTTCCGCTCGCCGACGAACTGCAGGCCGGAACCGTCGTGTTCTGGGAGCACCTCCTCGTCGCGGTGGTCCTGCTGCCCCTGCTGCCTTCGGCGGTGAGGGCCCTTGCCCGATGTGGCCCGAAAGAATGGCTTGCCGTACTCGTCATCGGTGGTGGCTCCTCGGCGCTGGCCACCGCCTTGTTCACTGCGGCGTTCCAGGTCGGCGACCCGATCACGCCGCTCGTGCTGCAGAAGTTCCAGCCCCTGTTCGCCGTGCTCGCCGCGTGGGTCGTACTCGGCGAGCGAACGAGGAGAGGCTTCCTGCTCTTCGCGGTGCCCGCGCTGCTGGGCGCCTGGTTGCTTGCCTTCTCCGATCCGCTCGACGTGCAGATCTCCGCGTTGCGGGCCGCGCTGCTCGCGCTCGGCGCCGCGGCGCTGTGGGCGGCGGGAACCGTGCTCGGCAGGCTCGTTTCGGCCGAGCTGCCCTGGCGGGACCTCACCGTGCTCAGGTTCTCGATCGGCCTGCCCTTCGCCGCGATTATCTGCGCCGTGCAGGGGAACTCCTTCTCGGTGGGCTGGGACAACGGGGTCGGACTCGCGTTGCTTGCGTTCGTGCCGGGGCTGCTCGCGCTGAGCCTCTACTACGTGGGGCTGAGCGCGACGCCTGCCGCCAGGGCGACGCTCGCCGAGCTGGCTTTCCCCGCGACCGCCGCCGTCATCGGGGTTTCGGTGTTGAATGAGACGTTGTCGGTGACCCAGTGGCTCGGCCTCGTGATCGTCGTTGTCTCGGTGACGGCTCTTGGCTGGCACGAACGCCGCAGGAAGCCGGTGGTCGTCGAACCGCGACGTTTGGAGGCCGTGCCGTGAACCAGCAGGGTGAGTCGCGCGACCAGCAGCTCACCCGCAACGTCAACGAGCTGCTCGGCGAGCTGCGGGTCGCGCAGGCGGGCGTGCAGATCCTGTTCGGTTTCCTGCTCGCCGTCGCGTTCACCGGCCCCTTCCGCGACGCGAACGGGTTCGAGAAGACGCTGCACCTGATCACCGTGTTGTTCGCGGCTTCGGCGACCGCCCTGCTGACCGCGCCTGCCGCGTGGCACAGGATCCTGTTCCGCACGGGCAGGCGCGAGGAGATACTCAGGGTCGGCAACCGGCTGGTCATCGCCGGTCTCGTGTGCCTTTCGATCGCGGTCACCCTCACCGTCGCACTGATCGTGAACGTCATCTACGGGCCCGTGCTGATGATCGTCTTCGGCGCGTGCGTCGGACTGCTGTTCGGCGTGCTGTGGTTCTACGTGCCGAGAAAGTTGTAGATCGTCCTATGTGGATGTTTCGGGTCGTTCGGCGACCGCGGCGGTGGAGCCTCTGACGACGAGTTCGGGCTGGAAGAGGTACTCCCCCGTCGGCACGGAAACACCCGCGATCTCGTCGAGCAACGTACGCACCGCCGCGGTCGTCATCGCCGAAACCTGCTGCTGGACGGTGGTCAGCGGAGGATCGGTGAAGGCGATGAGCGGCGAATCGTCGTAGCCGACGACGGAGAAGTCCCTCGGCACCGCGAGACCGCGCTTGCGCGCGACCCTGATCGCTCCGAGCGCCATCAGGTCGCTTCCGCACACGACGGCGGTGCAGCCCTGTTCGAGCAGGAACCACCCCGCCGAATGCCCGCCCTCGACCGAGAACAACGAGTGCACGATGAGCTTGTCGGCATCGTCGGGGCTGCCGAGCACGGGCGTCATGAGCGCCCGGAACTCCGCCGCCTTGCGCTGTGCGGGCACGAACCGCTGCGGTCCGACGGCGAGTCCGATGCGCTCGTGGCCCAGTTCCCGCAGGTGCGCGATGGCCAGCTGTACGGCGGTGCCGTCGTCGTCGGAGAAGAACGGAGCGGTGATACCCGGGGCGTATCCGTTGATGAACACGACAGGGATACCCGCCGCGATGAGCCTTGCGTACCTGTCGTGGTCGGCCGTCGTGTCGGCGTGTGAGCCGGAGACGAAGATGACACCGGCGACGCCCCGCTCGGTGAGCGCCTCGATGTACTCGTCTTCGCTCGCGCCGCCCGGCGACTGCGTGCACAACACCGACGTGTATCCGCGCATGGCGAGCGTGCGGTCGATGACCTGCGCGAACGCCGGAAAGATCGGGTTGTCGAGCTCGGGGATGAGCAACCCGATGAGCCCGGCACTGCGCTGGCGCGTCCGTACCGGCCGTTCGAAGCCGAGCTGGTCCATGGCCGTGAGCACCGCCTGCCGGGTGGTCGCGGCCACTCCCTGCTTGCCGTTGAGCACGCGGCTCACGGTGGCTTCGCTGACCTTCGCCCGCTCGGCGATGTCGGCGAGTCGCACGGCATCAATGGGCTTCTCAGGCATTGCTGTCTCCGGTCCACCACACCGCGCTGTCCGGCGGGAGGAGGACGGTCTCGTCGGTCTGTTCGAGCTCGCGCTCGGGGATACTGCTCAACAGTATCCGCCCTTGCCTCGGCAGTGAGACCGGCGAAGAACCGAAGTTCACCGTGCAGGCGAAGCCGGGGTCGCGGTAAAAGGCGAGTACGTCACCGCCAGCGTCGAACCAGCGCGGCTGGCCTTCCGGAATCCCGCGCCGCAACCGCAAAGCGTTGCGGTAGAGCGACAAGGTCGAATCGGGGTCGCCGGTTTGCGCCTCGACACTCGCCGCCGCCCACTCGCGGGGTTGCGGAAGCCAGGCAGGGCCGCCGAATCCGAACGGCGGTTCCTCGCCCGACCACGGCAACGGAACCCTGCAGCCGTCCCTGCCGCGCTCGGTGTGTCCGGACCGTTCCCACATCGGGTCGGCCAGCACCTCGTCCGGCAGGTCGGTGACCTCGGCCAGCCCGAGTTCCTCGCCCTGGTAGACGTAAGCCGAGCCCGGCAGCGCGAGGGTGAGCAGCGCCGCCGCCCGTGCGCGCCGCAGCCCGGTTTCCCCTCCGCCGTAACGGGTGACGTGCCGCTCGATGTCGTGATTGGACAGAACCCAGGTGCTCGGAGCCCCCACGTCGGCGACGGCCGCGAGCGAGTCGTGGATGACCGTACGGAACTGGTCGGCCGACCATTCCGCGTTGGCGTAGTGGAAGTTGAAGGCCTGGTGCAGTTCGTCCTGCCGGAGGTAGAGCGCGAGCCGTTGCGCGTTGGGGACCCAGGCTTCGGCGACGGCGATGCGGTCGCCTTCGTAGGAGTCGAGGATCTTGCGCCACTCCCGGTAGATCTCGTGCACCCCGTCCTGGTCGAAATAGGGCAGCGCCGCGCTGCCGAGCAGACCCGCTTGACCGGTGCGCAGGACGTCGGGAAGCCCCGCGGCCTTGACGAGCCCGTGCGCGACGTCGATCCGGATCCCGTCGACGCCGCGGTCGAGCCAGAACCGGAGGATGCTCTCGAACTCGGCGTGCACGTCGGGGTGTTCCCAGTTCAGATCGGGTTGCGCCGCGTCGAAAAGGTGCAGGTACCACTGGCCGTCAGGCAACCGCGTCCACGCGGGACCACCGAAAATCGACTCCCAGTCGTTGGGAGGACCGCCGTCCTTGCCTTCCCTGAACACGTACCTCGACCGCTCCGGAGACCCCGGCTCGGCGGCGAGTGCCTCGGCGAACCAGGGATGTGCCGAGGACGTGTGGTTGGGGACGATGTCGACGATCACCCGCAGCCCGTGCCGGTGAGCGTCGCCGATCAACGCCTCCGCGTCGGCCAGCTTGCCGAAGAGTGGGTCGACCTCGCGGTAGTCGGCGACGTCGTAGCCGCCGTCGGCCATGGGCGAGGAGTAGAACGGTGTCAGCCACAGCGCGTCGACGCCGAGGTCGGCGAGATAGCCGAGCCGGTCGCGCACGCCGGGGAGGTCGCCGTAGCCGTCGCCGTTGGAGTCGGCGAAACTGCGGACGTAGACCTGGTAGATCACGGCCGACCGCCACCAGTTCTTGCCCATGAAGATCCTTTCGGTTCAGCTCTTGACGCCACCGGCGGTGAGACCGGCGACGAGATGACGTTGGACGAGGAAGAAGACGACGGCCGCCGGCACCATGACCAGCACCGAGCCCGCGGTCAGCAGGCCCCATTCGGCCTTGAAGTCGCTGACGAACGTGCCCATGCCGACGGGAAGCGTGTAGCGGTCCTCGCTCTGCATGAACACGCCCGCGAAGGCGACCTCGCCCCACGCGGTGATGAACGAGTAGAAGATCGTCACCGAGATACCGGGCTTGGCGAGCGGGATGATGAGCCGCCAGAACGTGCCGAACGGGCTCAGCCCGTCGATGCGTCCCGCTTCGTCGATCGAGACGGGGATGGTGTCGAAGTAGCCCTTGAGCATCCACGCGCAGTACGGCACCGCGATCGTGGATCCGGCGAGGATCAGGCCGCCGTAGGAATTGAGCAGGCCGAGTCCGGAAAGGACGTTGTAGAGCGGGACGATCAGCACCGCGGCTGGGAACATCTGGGTGACGAGGAACGTCCACATCAACGGCCGGTGGCCGGGAAACCGCATCCTCGAAGCCGCGTATCCGGCTGTCGCCGCGATCAGCACGCCGAACACCGTTGTCCCCGTCGCCACGATGAGCGAGTTCAGGAACCAGGTGGTGAATTGCGTGTCGGCGAGCACCTGGCCGTAGTTGCCGAGCCCGATCGTGCCGAGCTCGTCCGGCCTCGCCCACGTGTCCCTGTCGGTCTTGAGCGACGTGAGTGCGACCCACGCGACGGGGAACACCGCGATGACGCACGCGGCCACGAGCGTGGTGTGCAGCGCGGTCGAGGACAACCTCCCGCGGTTCGCGCTCATGTCAGTACCTCCGCGGATTGGCGGCGTAGCCAGCGCTGGTAGAAGAAGGCGAACACCACGAGCATCGACGCGATGACGGCGCCGTAGGTCGCGGCACCCGCGTAGTCCCTGATTCCCTGGAAAGCCCGTTCGTAGGCTTCGGTGACCAGAATGTTCGTCGAGCCGCCCGGCCCGCCGCCGGTGAGCAGTGCGATCACCGGGAACTGGTTGAAGGTCCAGATCGTGCCGAGCAGGACGACCGTCCCCGATACGGGGCGCAGTCCCGGCATGGTTACGGCGCGGAACCGCTGCCACGGCGTGGCACCGTCCATTTCGGCCGCTTCGTAGAGTTCCTTCGGGATGGTCTGCAGCCCGCCGAGCAGTGCGACCATCATGAACGGCACGCCGAGCCAGACGTTGACCATGATCACGGACACCTTCGCGGCGAGTGGCTGGCCGAGCCAGTCGACACCGGAGATCCCGACGGCGCCGAGTACGGCGTTGAGTACGCCGCCTTGGTCGTTGAGGATCAGTCGCCAGCCGAACGCCGCGACGAACGGCGGCACCGCCCAAGGCAGGATCAGCAGCATCCGGTAGAGCGTCCGCAACCTCATGGCGCGGTTGAGCAGCATCGCGAGTCCGAGTCCCAGCGAGAAATGCAGGGTCACGCAGATGACGGTCCACTGGATCGTCCACAGTAGCCGCGGATAGAACGCGCCGTCGGCGCCGGAAAGGACGTCGAGGTAATTGTCGAGTCCGATGAGGTCGTAGGTTGCCGGTATCTCGTTGGCGCCGATCGTGCGGCCGACGTTCATCTCGGTCGCGTTGGTCAGCGAGAGATAGATCCCGCGGGCGAGTGGGTACAGCACGAGCACCGAGATCACGAGAACGACCGGCGCGATCATGAGCCAGGCGTACCAATGCTTCGCGAGTAGCCCGCTGACCTTGCGCCGGGGCGGCCGCTGGGGAGCGGCCACCCCGGTACCGGGGCGAACGGCGGTTGTCGTCATGACTCGAATCCGGGGACGGCGCCCTTCGCCTTGCTTTGTGCGGCGGCCAGGCCGTCCGCAATGGACACTTGGTTGCCGATGATTTGTTCGTAGAACGGTGTGAAGATGTCGTACAGGTCCCCGGCTCCGGGTGCCTCGGGCCGGGGAATCGCTCCGTCAAGCGGTTTCTCGAACGCCGAGACCACGGGGTTGCTCTTCACCTCGGGAAGGTCGTAGGCCGACTTGCGGGTGGGAAGGGTGTCGTTCTTGCTCGTGACGTACGCCTGGTTTTCCGGAAGGCTCATGAACTCGACGAAAAGGTAGGAGGCCGCGAGATTCGGTGAGCCTGCGTACACCACGAGATTGTGTCCGCCGACGGGCCCGCCCTGTCCCTGCGGTCCGGAAGGGACGGTGGCGACCCCGAGGTTGCCGGGGTCGGTGTAGGCGCTGCCGGTGAGGATATCGGACACCGCCCATGGCCCGTTGATCATCATTGCCGTCGTTCCGCTTTTGAAGCCGTTGAGCATGTTCGTGTATTTGTTGGCACTCGTGTCCGTGGTGCCGACGCCTTCCGAGGTCAGGTCGCGCACGGTTTCGATCGCGGAGGCGACCTGCGGGCTGTCGATCGTGACCGATTTCGTGTCCGTGTCGACGTAGTCGGCGCCCTGCCCGTACACGAAGGGCAGCAGGAAGTAGGCGTCGGCGTTGAGGAAGACACCCGTCGTGCCGGGGATCTCGGTTTCGATCTTCCTGGCCGCCGCCTCAAGTTCCGCCCAGTTCTCCGGCGGCTGTTCGATGCCCGCCCGCGCGAAGAGTTCCTTGTTGTACAGCAACGCGAGCGTGTCCGTGACCTCGGGAACGCCGTAGGTCTTGCCCTGGTACTTCGTGCTCCCCAAGGGGGTCGGCAGGTAGTCGTCCTCGCCGCTGAGCGCGGGCGTTCCGTCGAGCGGCTGCAGGTAGCCGAGCGCGGCGAACGTCGAGGTCCAGCCGACGTCGGCGCGCATGACGTCGGGTGCGCCGTCGCCGTTCTGCGCGGCGGTGCGGAACTTGTCGTCGGCTCCGTCGAACGGCTTGTTCACATAGTTGACCTCGATGTTCGGGTACTTCTGCTCGAACTTGGCGACGAGGTCCTTGAACGCGGGGGCTTCGTTGGTCGCGTCAGAGGTGTCCCACCAGGTGATCGTGCCGGAGACCGATTGCGGATCGTTCGCCGCGAGTTCAGCGGCACCGCTTTGATCGGCGCTGTCCGAACCGCAGCCCGCGGCGACGGTACAGAGGGCCGCGACGGCGAGGGCCGCGACGGTCCTGTTCTTTCTGTTCTTCGGTTGCCGCGACACCGGGTCGCGGCCAGGTCCTTTCGTCATGGCGCTCCTCGTTGAGACCGGGATGACGGCACACGTTAGCGAGGAGCATGCAACTCTTGCAAGTACTTGCAGAAACTTTCAGCAATCCAGTTTCAGCAGGTTCCGCCGCTCGTACCAGTCGACGACGGTGTCAGCCAGCTCGTCGACGCTCCTGCCGGTGACGTCGAGTTCCAGCAGGGGCAGCCCGCCGCGCATCGCGGCGCCGAGCAGATCCTCCTGTTCCCTGACGAACACCGAGAGATCGTCGTACTGTGCGGGGTTGCCCGAAACGGTGAGCCGTTCCTCCCTCGCCGGCCGGAAGCTGCTTGGCTCCCTGTGACAGAAGACGACCGCGAAGCCGAGTGGTCTCAACCGGCTTTCGAGCCAGCGGAAATCGACGTGCTTGGCCCGCCTCGCCTGGTACACCTGCGTGGAAAGGTGGAATCTGTCGACGATCCACGAGTAGTAGCGGTGCAGTTCGAAAAGCCGCGCCCAGGTCGCGTACGCCTCCATCGCCTTTCCCTCGTGCGCGGAAGGGAAATTGATCAGGCTGGGTCCCCATGCCTCGTTGGTCAGACCACTCCATTCGGCGGAGATGATCGGCGAGTGATACCGGTACTTGCGGGGGCCGACGAAACGCGGATGTTCGTTGAGTGCGAAGGCGAGTTCGGTTTTCTTCGTGAGCCTCGTGCCCTCAAGAATGACCTTGGGGCACAGAGGACGGTGCGATGTGTGCTCGATCACCCGGCCATTGAACCGCGTCCCGTGGAATCCGTTTCCTGGAGGGCTTTCCCTCTGCCGGAAACCGGCAAAGGGAAAGCGTCCGGCTCCTCAGAGACTCACGCGGCCGCCGCGGCGTTGTAGACCGACTGAATGGTGGAACCGAAGTAGGGTCCGTACATCGTCGTCGGGTCGACCGTGTACTTGAAGCTGTTGACCGAGTTGATGCTGCCGCCGGTCAACCAGCCTCCTCCCGAAGAACCTCCGGTCATGTCACAGGTGAGGCCCTGATCGTCGGAGCCGCCGAAGGTGTCCGGCCTCGCGGTACCCGAGCACGAGTACAGCTCCTCGCCGTCGAAGGGTGGCCCTGCCGGGTATCCGTACGACGTGTAGTTCAGACCTCTCGCGAGGTTGAACGCGATCGGATAGGAGCCGACGACGTCGGTCAGGCTCTGCCCACTCGCGTTCTCGTTGAGTACGGCGAACCCGACGTCGTAGTTGAAGTCGCCGGAGTTGGCCCACGCCGACGTGGTGTAGAGCGATTCGGCTGTCCACGTGCCGTAGGGTCGCGAACCGTTGTCGTAGGCGGGGACGAACGCGAAGTTGGTCGCGAAAGCGCCGGGTCCCTCGTTGAGGCAGTGTCCCGCCGTCGTCACGACGTCGCCGTTGGTGCTGCTCGTCGCGGTGCCCGAGCAGACGTAGTTCGTTCCGGCGAGGGTGAAGAAAACCTTGCCGAGGCGCGATTGCGGTGCTTCGGGGACGGCGGCGAGGCTGATGTCGGGTAGTGGCAGCGAGGTGACCCTCGTGCCGTCGTCGGCCAGTGTCGCGTCGGCGGGAGTCGCGGCGGCCATGCGTTCCGCTGTCCAGTACGCCGTGACCCTGTCCTGTGCGGTTTCGGTGGTCGCCGCGATGTGCTTGACGACGTTCTCTCCTGCGGAGTGAACCGATGGGGTAGCCGAGGCCGTGGCGGGCGCTACCGCTGTCGCGGTGCCACCGAGCAGGCCGATAGCGGCGATGAGTAATCGTGCGAGAGGTCGTCTCATGGCAATGATCTCTCCCGATAGTGTGAAAATCACCGAGCAGGGGTTGACGGTGATGTCAATCGACGCTATGCGGGCAAGGTTCCGTGCGGCAGTCTTGAATTCCACCGGGCCTTCGGATATGGCGACGTCGTCAATCGCCGCGCATCACTCGCGGGGCGTACGACTAAAGGCGGGAACCGGTGCGGTCGGAAATTTTCCGACTCTGCCAAGACAAGTGTCAGGAAAACGTATTGATTGCGGCGGTGCGCCATCCCGCGAGCGCATACTCGGGATGCGGTGAAGCGAACAGCAAGGAGCCCGAGATGTTGAGTCGCGTGGAAAAGACACCGGTTCCCGTCAACCACTACTGGAACGGCCCCGCGACCGAAGAGCGAATGACGTCCGGCCTGCCGAGTTCACTCATGTTCCTGTGCGCGGTATGGCTCGGATTCGCGCCGTTCGCGCTGGACTACGGATTCGCGGGATTCTCGTCGGCCGTCGATGTCAATGACGTCGTCGTCGCGTTGATCGTCGGAACCATCGCACTGGCGAGAATGGTCGCGCCCCGCGATCTGCCGTGGCTCAGTCTCGTCAACGCGGCACTCGGAGTCTGGCTCGTCGTCGGCGCCTTCGCGCTCGACCACGCCGGAGCACGGCAACCAGGGTCCGCGGTAGCCAATGACGTCGTCATCGGAGCGGCCCTGCTGGTGCTCGGCGTGGCGAGCGCGTGGCTGACCTACCGGCAGCGCGCCGAGGAAAACCCGCGCTCAGTCGGCTGAGCTGGTCACCGACTCCTCGTCGGAAAGGTAGGGGTGCAAGGTCTTCGCGTCGGTGAGATGGGCGTGCGGCCGGAACCACTCCTCGACCGCGGGAGCCTCGTTGTCGAGTTCGTAAAGCGTCTCGTGCTCGTCGTTTTCGAACGCGTGCTCGTCGAACGTGGCGAAAATGCTCGCGATCTGTTCCTCGTCCATCACATCGGCGAGATCCAGTTCGATCTCGGCCCTCGTCTTGGCGATGTGCAGGGCGAGCGCTTCGGCCACCGAGAGCGGAGGGACCCACTCGTCCTGGGTCAGCCTGTGCCCGAGTATCGACGTCGCGACCAGGAACTGCTTTGCGAACAACGTCGTATAACGGTCGGAGTACTGCTGGGGAAGCTCGTCGAGGACCCATAGTGCCTCGACCTCGTCGGCAGTGGCGTCCTCGTCTTCGAGCATCTGGATGTCGCCGAACAACTCGTCGGTGAGCATCTCGATCCCGTGCATCAGCGCACCGGCGACGTAGGCCGCCTCCTCCGCCGTAACCTCGGTGTCGTCGACGTGCCCGAACGCGGCGAGATCGAAGGCCTTCAGGTGGGTCGCCGCTTCGAGCAGGCTTTCCCTGCGCTGGGCCAGCTCCTCGGGGCTGAGCCCCGTCGCCCGGTCGGTGTCCTCGTCGGCGGGCTCCTCCTCGGCGGCGAGCGCGCTTTCGAGCTGATCGTCCGTCGCGGTCACCGCACAGTGCTTGACCTGCCAGCCCGCGAGCAGCTCCGTCTCCTCAAGGAGCTGCGTCAGCACGGCGCGGGTGGCGTCCTCGGCGAACACCAGGGCGGGCGCGTCGAGCAACCAGCTGACGTTCGCTCCGCCGAGGTGGGCGTTGACGGAATGCTCGACAGGCGTGATCTCGACGCCGTCGGGACCCTCGATGCTGGCGAGCCTGCTCAGCCGTGCGTCAAGCAGCGAAGCGACCCCGACCTGCTGGAGCGGGTCCAGGTCAGGGGCGTCTGCCGACGACGTGAGCTCGGCGGTGAGTTGGTACTCCACGTTGCGCAGTTTTACACGACTCGGTCGGCTTCACCTCGCCAGGCCGAGTTTCGCGAGCTCGCCTCGCGAACTGATGCCCAGCTTCGGATACGTCTTGTACAGGTGGTAGCCGACCGTGCGCGGACTGAGATACATCCTGGTCCCGATGTCGCGGTTGGTCAGGCCTTGCGCGGCGAGACGGGCAATCCGCAGCTCCTGAGGGGTCAGCATGCGTTCGAGGTCGGTGCTCAGCGGTGCCGCCGTCCCCGAATCGGCGGGTCGTCCCGCGGCGCGCAGCTCCGTGCGGGCCCGTTCGATCCACGGCTTGGCTCCGAGTCGTTCGAAGATCGTCAGCGCCGATCGTAACTGGGTACGCGCCTGCTCCTTGCGCCTCGCCCTCCGCAACCACTCGCCGTAGAGCAGCTCGGTGCGGGCTCGCTCGAAGGGGCGTCCCTGCTCGGCGAGATGCAGCCTGACGGCCTCCTCGAACAGGGATTCGTCGCCGAGCAGCGCCTTGCAGCGCAACGCGACGGCCCTCGCCCACGGCCTTCCGGTCTGCTCCGCCCACGTGATGTATCTGGCGAGCTGCCGCTCCGCGCGCTCCGGCCGCCTCGCCTTCACGGCAGCCTCGACGAGGTCGGGCACCAGCGCGAGCGAGTGCAATCCCTCGAACTCGCCGAGGTGATCGAGCTGGTCGAGCACCGCGTCGTGCTTGCCGAGACCGAGATCGAGCAGTGTCCGCGCGGTCGTCGCGGCCTGCTCCGGTGCCTCCGAGGCGAGCCGCGTCACCTCGGCTTCGTCGCCTTCGATCGCGGCGAGCTCGGCGAGCACCCCCGCCAGCTCCGCGCTACTTTGCTGCTGGCCGATGTCCTCGGCGATCCGCATGCCCTCGGAGGCGCTCGCGAGCGCCTCCCTGTGTTTTCCGAGGTGGAGCTGGGTTCTGGCGAGCACGGCCAGTGCCTTCGGCAGTACGCCCATGGCCGCGCCAGCCCTGCTGTCCGTCGTGACTCCGATGGCGAGTTCGCCGGCCGCGGTGTCGTCGCCGAGCAGCAGATACCAGCTCGCGAGGGTCGTGCGACCGCGCAGCGCGAGTGGATGGTCCACGCAATCGGTGGAAAGCGATTCTCCCGACACGAGTTCGCGCAGCGCGTGGATGCTCTCGGCGACCTTGCTCCCGTTGACCGCTACGAGCGCGCGAATCCGGCGGCTTCCGGCGACACCGAGTTTCTCCGCCAATTCGGCCGTCCTGCCGACAGCGGAGAGATCGTCACCGACGGAGGCCGAACCCGCTGCCCAGAACAACAGCTTTCCCGCGAGTTCCGGTTCTCGTTCCGCCACCCTCTCCGCGGCGCGCGACAGGATGTAGTGCGCTTCGAGCGGATTGTTGTCGTCCTCGGCCAGCGTCGCGTGGATCATCGCGGCGAGGCCGAGTTGGAGCGGATCCGTGAGCTGGGTCGTCGCCTGGTAGGCAAGGTCCCTGGCATGGTCGAGCTGGCCGGCGTCGGCGGCCGCCCTCGCGGCGGCAGCCAGCCTCCTGCCCCTGTCGTCGCGCAGCGGGCTCAGCGCGGCCGCCTGCTCGTATGCCGTCGCGACGGCCGCGTAACCACCACGGGCCCTCGCGTGTTCCGCGCTGCTCTCCAGTGCTTTCGCCACGTCCTCGTCGTGCCCGGTACTCGCCGCGGCCAGGTGCCACGCCTTCCGGTCGACCTCGTCGGGTGAGTCGAGCACCTCGGCGAGTGCCTTGTGCGCGCGAATCCGGTTGGCCATCGGCACCGTCCGGTACGCGGCCGTGCGCATGAGCGGATGCCGGAAGACGAGGCAGTTGTCGGTGAAGGTCAGCAGCTGCGCGTCTTCGGCGACGCGCAGGTCGTCGAGGGAGGCGCCGAGTAGCTCACCTGCCGCGAGCACCGTGCCGGTGTCGCAGGTGCCGTCGGCCGCGGCGACGAGAATCATGGTCCTCGTGGTTTCCGGCAGCACCGCGATCCGCTCGGCGAAGCTGTGCAGCACCCTGTTGTGCGGTGCAGCCTCCGGGGATTGCCTGCCCAGCCTGCCCTCCCTGTTGGCAGCGGCGATTTCGAGCAGCGCGAGCGGATTGCCCCTTGCTTCCCTCGCGACATCCTCGCGCAGCCGGGGAGGAAGGTCGTCGGCGTGTTCGGCGAGCAGTTCACCAGCCGCGGCGGCGTCGAGACCGGTCAGCCGCAGTTCCTCGATGCCCTGCGCCGGAAACGGTGGAGCGTAGAGATCTCGGGCCGCGAACAGCATCGCCACCCCGCGCTCAGGAAGCCTGCGTGCGGCGAACAGCAGCGCTTCGGCCGACCCCCTGTCGAGCCAGTGGGCGTCGTCGATGACGACGAGCACGGGAGTGTCCTTGGCGAGTTCGGTGAACAGCGCCAGCACGGCGAGTCCGACCGCGAACCGGTCGCCGCCGCTGTCCTCGGTGTCGCCGCTGGCCCCGAAGGCGCGGTGCAGCGCCCTGGCGTGGGAACCAGGCAGCTCGTCGACGCGATCGAGGACGGTCCGCAGCAGCAGGTGCAGTCCGGCGAAGGGAAGGTTGGTCTCGGACTCGATTCCCGAACCACGAAGCACTCGCAGATCCGCCGCCATCCGGTCGGCGTGCGCGAGGAGCGTGGATTTCCCGATCCCCGCCTCACCTCTGATGACGAGTGCGCTGCTGCGCACTGAGCGGGCTTCGGCGAGCTGCCGGTCGATGACCGTCAGCTCGCCTGCCCTCCCGTGGAGTTTCGTGGTCGCGGTCGGCATGAACCAAGGTTGCAACCTCGACCATAGTTGAGGTCAAGTCCGGTCCTCGCGGGTTCACGCGGCGTACGGCTGCCTGTCGCGCGCTTCCCTCAGCGCGTTGCCCCACCAGGCGAGCTGATTGAGCATTCCCTTGGCCGCGTTGTTGCACGAGGCGGGGTCGACCGGCTGGCCCTCGTCGTCGAAGAGGCTCCAGAAGTTGTGGAAGCTGATCGTGTCGCGCACCGTCGTGGCGTGGAGTTCGGAGAAGACCGTCCGCAGGTGCTCGACGGCGCGAAGGCCGCCGCCCATCCCGCCGTAGGAGACGAATCCGACGGGCTTCGCCTGCCATTCCTTGCCGTAGTGGTCGATCGCCGTCTTGAGCGCTGCCGGGTAGCTGTGGTTGTACTCCGGGGTGACGACGACGAAGGCGTCCGCCGCCGCGAGCCGTGTCGCGAGAGTGTCGGCGTCGTCGGAGGCGTCGAGCGCGCTGGACAGCGTGAGGTCGGCGAGATCGACGAGATCGACGTCCATGGACTCGTGCTTCCCGGCCTCGGCCGCGAACCAGGAAGCGGGAACGGGCCCGAACCGGTCTTTGCGGGTGCTGCCGATGATGACGGCCAGGCGCAGCGGCTTCTTCGCGGTGGATGTCGTTGTGTTCATGCCGATGACACTAGGAATCCGGGGCTGCTCGCGGCATCTGTCAGGTGACTGGGGTTGCGACCTGCCGGATCGTCACCCAGCGGAATCGCCCGCTGTCACTCGCGTAGTGGTTTTCCGGGGTGCGCCGAACGCATAACGTTGATTCCGAGACGCAGGTTTTGTTTCTCGAAAAGGTTGGAGCGATCAACGATGAGCGGATGCGGTTGCTGTGGTTCGTGTTCGGGTCCCGCGTGTGGTTGCTGCGGAAAGTGCTGACCTGAGCAGTCTGTTTCCCACGACGGCCGCCCTCATCGAGGAGCGGCCGTCGGTCTTGCGTGCGCTCAGCTGACCGCCTCGCACCGCGAACTCGCCGTCTGCACCGTTTCGGTCAGCTTCTCGACGTCCACCCTGGCGACCGACGAGCTGATGTCGTTGCCGAGTTCCTCGAACTCCGCGTAGCGCTCGTCGCTCTTCGCGGTGGCGACCAGCAACGGCCCGGCCGCCATGGCTTCCCAGAGCGCGGGCTCATCGAGGCTCGGCCAGTCGTCTTCCGTCGAATACGAAGCCGCAAGGCGCTCGACGATGTCGCAGCCCATGCTCAAGTTCGCGTCGGCCGCGTTCTCGGAGGAGGGGGCGTTGTCGAAGAAAAGGTAGCCGAGGAGAACCCCGAGTCCGGCTCCGACGACCAGTGCTCCCGCGGCGATTCCGGCGACCAGTCCGCGCGAGCGCTTCGGCGGCTGCTGCTGCGGTTGTGGTGGAACCTGCTGGTTCGCGGGCTGACCTGACCATTGTGCGGATGGGTACTCACTCACCCGGGCATAATCCATGATCGGGTGTGCTTTTCCAAGTTCGGCGGTCTTTCCGATCCGCGACCACGTGCGTGCCCAGTCGGGTAGCTTCGGCTGATCATGGCTTGGTCCAGCGGATTCCCGTGACCGGGCAGGCTCGGCCGAAGAGGGAAGTGAAATGGACAACTCGGGCGCGACCATGACCGAGCAGGGCAGGGTCCGGTTTCCCGGTATCAGCCCGAGAGCCTACGAACACCCCGTCGACAGAGGTGCGCTCGCGACTCTGCGGATGGCGCCAGGTTTCGCGGAGGTACTCAAGGCGATTTCCGGGTTCTATCCCGAGCGCGGCGAACGGCTGATGGCTCTCGGATCGGCGATCAGGGTCGGTCCCCGGCAGTACCCCAAGCTGGACCGGCTCAGGAACGAGTGCGCGCGAGCGCTCGACATCGATCCGGCGCCCGCGTTGTTCGTCGCGAGGGGGCCCGAGGCCAACGCGATGACACTCGGCATGGACGAACCGTTCGTCATGCTGACGACGGGCCTCGTCGAACTGCTCGACGACGACGGCCTGCGGTTCGCGATCGGACACGAGATGGGGCACGTGCTCTCGGGGCACGCGGTGTACCGGACGATGCTGTTCAGGTTGCTGAAGCTCCAGTTGAGCATGTCGTGGATGCCGGTGAGCGCGCTCGGTCTCCGGGCGATCATCGCGGCGCTCAACGAGTGGTATCGCAAGGCGGAGTTGTCCTGTGACAGGGCGGGACTGTTGTGCGGACAGGACCCGGCCGCCGCGTTGAGAACCCACGTGTTGCTCGCGGGTGGCGTCGATCCCGCCGAGGTCGACGTCCCCTCCTTCCTGCAACAGGCGAGTGAGTACGAGTCGGTCGACGACATCAGGGACAGCCTGCTGAAACTGCGCAACGTGGAACTGTTGTCGCATCCGCTTGCCGTTGTGAGGGCGGCGCAACTCCAGAAATGGGGAGCGTCGGAGGAGTACCGCCGGATACTGGGCGGTGACTACCCGAGGCGCGATGCCGATGCTCCTTCGTCGCACTGGGCGTCGGACGTGAAGTCGGCGGCGAAGTCGTACAAGGACTCGTTCGCCGCGTCGGCCGACCCGCTCGCCAAGGTGTTTTCCGACGTCGGCGAGGCCGTGTCCGGTGCGGCGAGCAAGGTGTGGGAGCGTTTCGGCTGAAGGTGCGACTCGCCGGGGAACCGGGACCCACCCGTCGGCGAGTCCCCCGCCCAGGCCGCCGAGTTCTGCATCCAGAACGGCGAGTTCCGCGCTCAGGACAGCGAGTTGCCCATTCACAGTGCGGCGGGACGATCGCCGTCAGTGCCCGCTTGGATGCGTGCCGTCGAGAACGTCGGCATGGACGACGCTGCTCGCCCTTTCGCACCGCGAGCGGCAGCGGGTACAGGTCGGCGGTCCTTCGGTGACCGCGTAATCCCGGTAGTCAGTGCCGAGATTGCGGTGCGGGTATTCTTCGCAGTCGAGTTCGTACGTCGCGCCTCCGCCTTCGATGTAGCCCGCGTGCACCTTGGCGGCCCTAGCGCCAATGCGTAGATAGACGAAGGTCCGATCGGGAAGCGCCGCCCGGCCCCACGCCACGAGGCTGTTTCGGACGACGTCAGGTTCCCAGTAGTAGTAGCCGACGAGCACACCGTGTTGCACGGCGCGCACGGTCTTGTTGTCGTAGGTCTCCAGGCGTTTGCCGCGCGGACCGTCCTGGTCCAGCCATGTTCTGACCACAAGGTCGGGCAAGGTGTCCCTCGTCCAATCCCCGGACAAACCACGAAACCGCCACATGACACCCTCCAGTGTCGGATCTGGTTGTGTTGAGCCGATGTCGAGTCGAGTTCGCACAGGGCAGCGCCATTCAGCCTGCGTCGGCGACTCGTACGGATTAGGTGACTCGTCTCCCCGATGCGGGCCTTCCACATCGACTCCTTGCCAACGGCCGTGGGCAAGGAAGGACGGGTAGGCGCCGCTGTGGCGAGCCGACAGGCGATCGGGGTCCCTCGTCGTGGACAACGTGATGACAAGGTCGTGTTCCGCGTGTGGTGATCAGGTCCGTCCGGCCGGTTCGATTTGCTTCTGCCAACATCACGTGTAGTGGGTCGGTCTGGGAAAAAGTGGTCACGGCGCACTCCGATGAAGGTGGGCCGGACCGTTCTCCAAAGCAAGGCGAACTGACTACTCGATACCGCGTTTTTGGGGCCGGGACGACGGATCTGTTCAGTGCCCGCGAAGCACCCTCACCTCCGGTTTCGACTAATGAAACGCTCGATCGGTTCTGTCGCGCTTCAATATAGAAAGCTGGGTGGTATTTCGCTAGGGCCTTGTGGTCGCCTAAGGCGGCGCGAGGGGGCTGAGCTGCGAAGAGAGCGCTGGCCGTCGTTATTCAACGCGCGCGGACCGCGCACATGGCGGGATTGCCGGAGCGGCGTGGGGAAGCAACGGGGGCGCCGAGAGTTGTGCGGACCGCGGGAGTCGCGCGGTCGCGACAAACGAAATCTGGTCTGCGATTCAGTGGGGACCGATGAATCGAGAAACGGTGTCGCGGATCAGTCGTCGTACTCCACTTTTCCGCGAAGAATGATGAGTTCTTGCTTCAGTTCTTGCGGTGGTATGCCTCGGTGACCGCTGCGGGAATGCGGCCCCTTTCGGAAACCTCGAATCCGTTCTTGCGAGCCCAGGTGCGAATTGCCTGGTTCTGTTCCCTGTCGACCGAGGCCGGAGCCGCCGGCGTTCCGTTGCTCTTGGCGGCGCGCTTGCGAGCGTTGCCGCCGACGCGACGAGCGTGCTCGACGTACTGCGCCAACTGGTCGCGCAAGTCCTCGGCGTTGTCGGCCGAGAGGTCGATCTCGTAGGTAACGCCGTCAACTCCGAACTGGACGGTCTCGTCGGCCTCGGAACCGTCGAGGTCATCCACCAACGAGACAATCACCTGCTGTGCCACGGTTTTGGCCCTCCTGCAATGGTTGCGGTGCTTTGAGAAGTAATTTTGCCCGGTTCGACCGGAGTGTAGCGGACGGGGGCGGACCTGCTCAGACCCCGATCATTTTCTGGTCGCGAACATTTATCCCAGCCACGCCGACGGCGAACCGCGCGCGAATCGCGAAGGGCAATATAGGTGGCTAATGTCACGTCGTTGATGTTGGGTGCTGATCGCTTGTTCGCGATCTTGTTGCCCCGGCCGCACCGGTGAGCCGCTGACCCGGGGTGCGCTCGCGGCATGTTGACCATTGGCTAGACTAGCCGCGCGGGCCGTTAGCTCAATTGGCAGAGCAGGAGACTTTTAATCTTCGGGTTCTGGGTTCGAGTCCCAGGCGGCCCACTCCCACCGCAGGTCAGCGGGTTGATCTCGGAGCGCCGTGAAGATCGACCCACATCTTACCCACAGGAAACTACTCGGACTGTTTACCGAGGACGTCTTCCAAGATCGTCGCCGCGTCCCTGCTGCCGACCTTACGGGCCAGGTAGACATCCTGCGTCATCAAGACGGGCGCCTGCGGCGCCCGCTCGGCCTCAGCCTTTCTTGCTCCGCCCGAGCCTGCGCGGGGCGTGCGGCTGCGTCGCTGTTTCAAGTCCTGCGATGAATGCCGTGGTGCGCTTGGCGCCCTACTTCCTGCGATAGCGTGGTTTCTTGATGACGAATCGTTCGACGCCGTGGTTGGTGATGCGCCAGACTTCCGGGGGTTCGGTCTGTTGCGCGTGTGATGATGTCGCGGAGGTGTTCTGACACCAGTTGCGTTAGGTGGGCTCGGGTTGCTTCGCCTGGCAGGTAGAACATGTGGACTTTCGCGACGCGGTATGCGGCCAGTTCTTCGGGGCGTTCCATGATCTTGGCGTCCCGGTTGAGGACGACCCAGCCGCTTCCCGCGATTTTGCTCAGCCATGTGGTGTCGTCGGCGCCCAGGAATTCGGCGCGGGTGCCGAACACTTCCGGGGGTGTGTGGCAGCGGTAGCCGAGGTCGATCAACAGCTTCCGTACTGTCTTGGTGACCGCGTTCTCGTCTAGGTAGAATTCAGGCGGCGCGGCCCAGGAGGATGCGTGCGGCGGCTCTGACGGCGTCGAGTCCGACTCCGTGTTCTTCGGCGACGACGGCAGGGTCTTCACCAGCCTTCAGCATTGCGGCCACGTTGGCGACTTTCACCCCAGTACCTTCGAACACCGGTTGCCCCGATGAGCGGTAGGGGTCGACGACGACCTTGGCGGGTTCGAACGGCTTGAGCTTCAGTAGGTTCGGGTACTCGTCGGCACCGAAGCCGACGTAGGTCAGGTAGTCCTGCACGATTTCGCGGATCACCGTCTGACCGGTTCCGCCCTCGATCAGTCCCGCTCCGGCCTTGGTGCGCGAAAAGTCCCACAGCACCGAGATTCCATCGGTAACCAGCGCGGGTGAGACGAGGACGTACTCGCGCCCGAACTGCTTCTGGAGCTGTTTGAGCGCGGGACGAATCCGCTGGGGCTGGACGCCAGCCTGCCTGAGTCCCCAGAGCACCCACGCTTCGGCGAGAGCTACGAAGGGAACCGTCGCGCGGCGCATGCTGTCAGTGCCGATCACGTGGAGCAGCGGACCTCCGCGCTCGTACCCGCGTGCCCAGCGGTGGAAGGTTTGCCGAGGGATTCCGAGGTGACGCCCGGCGTCGGACATGGTCATCAGCGGTCGGTCGAACCGCACGTCCCCGTCCATCAGCGTTGCTCCTTCCTCGTGTTCATCCAGTATCTCCGGCTCGATCAGGCTACGCCAGAACGACACGATGCTGACGCCATGCACGTGCGCGAGCGTCCGCCCAGCCGCTCCGGTGGCAGGATTCGGCCATGACGGTTGTGACCGGGGACCCGATCGCGCAAACCGGCCAGGTTGGGCACATCCTGCGAGCAGCCGCGAGCGCTGCCCCCATCGGCGAGCTGGCCAAGGATGGCGACACCTCGGTCGGGGACATGCTGATCGAGCGACACCGGTTCTCGTCGATGTGCCTCGCCGGTACCCCGCCGCCCCCGCGGCGAAGAATCGCGCCGCACAGCTCATGAGCACTTTGGACACCGCGTTGCGGGCGCCCGAAACTCGGTAGTGTCGCATCTACCTGCTGCACTGGGAGGATACTTGGCTACGACACGGTTGCCGGAGACCGATCACTCTCCGCTTCTCCGGACGGACTTCACCGATGACGATGCGTGGTCGGCGCTGCTCACCGAGGTGGGCGACGACTGGCTGACCGTCATGCCCGACCCCGCTCACGAGGGACTGCCGGTGCCCGAGTTGATCTCGCTCGTGCCCGAGGGGCGGCGCTACCCCGTTCTTGCCGTCGCCGACAACGTGACGTTCTCCTCGGCCGACCGCACGCTGCTGCTGGTCGATGTCGATGAGGAACCGGGCAGGTCGTTTCGCGCGGTGCCGGAGGCGTTCCGCTCTGCCATCGGCAATCTGGCTATCGAGAATCTGAGCTTCGACGACTATCTCGGCATGCTTGACGACTCCGGCGTCTACCGGCTGTCCGACCGGCATCGTCAGGCGTTCGCCGCGCTGCGCGGGTTCACCGACCCCCGGAGCTGACATTCGTGGCGGTTGGTTTGTCGGAAGGGGAGATGCCAACGCAAGAGGAGGACGGCATGTCCGAGCCGAAAGCCATGACCGCTGTTGCCGACCGGGTCGAGATCGAGGCGCTGAGGGCCGAAATCGTCGACGCGACGATGCTGAAGGATCACGATCGCGTCGCGTCGTTGTTCACCGACGACGCCGTCTACCGGATTCCGGCCGCCGGTATCGAGCTCATCGGCAGGCAAGCCATCCGCGAGGGAGCCGAAAAACTTGCGAGCGGGTGGGAGTACTTCGTGCAGAACACCCACCCCGGCCCCGTCGAGTTCAACGGCGACACCGCAACCGGCCGGGCCTACATCTGCGAACTCGGCAAGGCGCGCGATGGCAGATCGATGTTGAACTACGCCCTCTTTCATGACCGTTATCGCCGCACCGACGCGGGCTGGAGGTTTGCCGAGCGGGTCTACGAGGTTCGTTACTTCGACACGGCTCCGCTCACCGGGAGGCCGGATGCCGTGTGGGAGATCGAGCCGAGCGACAACGATGTTTCCACCTCGCCTTTCACCGAGCCCGCCTCGGCGCAGCGTCTTGACCGGGCGGCAGCGGCGTTGAAGGTCAACAACTTCGCCGTCGAGATCCTTGACGATGTGGCCGCGGCGAGAACCAGGGTCGCGGAGCTGATTCCCGACGGCACCGAAGTGCTCACCGTGTCGAGCGAAACCCTCCGCCTTTCCGGAATCGAGGACGACATCAACACCAGTGGCGACTACCGGGCCGTCCGGCCACGGCTGTTGGCAATGGACAGGTCGACCGCCGCCGACGAGTTTCGGCGGGTTGCCGCTTGTCCCGATGTGGTCGTCGGCAGTGTCGCCGCCGTGACCGAGACGGGTTCGCTCGTCGCCGCCTCGGCGAGCGGCAGTCAGCTGCCTTCTTTTGCCGGCGGTTCCAGCGCGATCTGGATCGTCGGCGCGCAGAAGATCGTTCCCGATCTGGCAACCGCGTTGCGCAGGGTCGAGGAGCACGCGCTGCCGCTGGAAGACGCCCGCGCCAGAGTGGCCTACGGGCAGCCGAGCGCGGTCAACAGGTTGCTGGTTCTGAACGCGGAGCCGTTCCCCGGGCGCGGTACCGTCCTTCTGCTTCGTGAGGCCATCGGCTTCTGACGGCGCGGTGCGGGTCGTTCGAGAAAGGACAGAGTGGTGCGGGTCGTACTTGAGACGGATCGGTTGTCGCTACGCCGGTTTACCGAGGCCGACGTGGACGATCTCGTCCTGCTCGACGGCGAACCCGAGGTGATGCGCTTTCTCACCGGCGAGCCGACGCCGCGTGCCGAGATCGAGAACGAGGTGCTACCGAAGATCCTGCGCGATTACGAGCGCGGCCCGGCAGGTCGCTGGGCCGCGATCGAACGTGGCACGCGCGAATTCGTCGGCTGGTTCTCGCTCGACCCGCCGGAGGACGGCAGCACGACCGAGCTGGAACTGGGCTACCGGCTCAGGTCGTCGTTCTGGGGCAAGGGATACGCGACCGAAGGGGCGCGCGCCCTTGTCCGAAAGGGATTCGCGGAACTCGGCATGCGACGGGTGTGGGCCCAGACCATGGCGATCAACACCGCGTCTCGCAGGGTGATGGAGAAGGCGGGGCTGTGCTTTGTCCGGACCTTCCACGTGCACTTCGACGACCCGCTGCCAGGCACGGAACACGGCGAGGTCGAGTACGAGCTGAGGTATGCCGACTGGTTGGCCGATCAGGAGTCTCCCTGAGGGTCAGTACTGGTTGGTTTTCGCGTCGAGCGCGAGGCCCGCGTCGAGCACCTTCGCGGGAACTCCCTTGATGCCCATCTGGTCTTTCGCGATCCGGCCGAGCGAGGGCAGGCTGTCCCTGTCGGGCCAGGTGTCGGGCTGCCACAGCGAGGCGCGCAAGAATGCCTTCGCGCAGTGCATGTACAGCTCTTCGACGTGAACGACCACCGCGAGGTCGGGGCGCTTGCCCTTGACGACGAGGTCGTCGAAGAAGGGCGCGTCCGACACGAGTGTCGCGCTGCCGTTGACGCGCAACGTCTCGTTCATGCCTGGGATGAGGAACAGCAGGCCGACGTGTGGATTGTGGAGCACGTTGCGGAAGCTGTCGACGCGCCGGTTGCCCGGCCGGTTGGCGAGCGCGAGCGTGTTGTCGTCGAGTACGAGAACCGAACCGGGAGGGTCGCCGCGGGGCGAGACGTCGCAGGTGCCGTCTGGGGCGGAGGTCGCAAGCACCACGAACGGCGAGTGCGCGATGATCGTGCGGGCGTGCTCGTCGATTCTGGCGATGTCCTTGTCCCAGATGGACGGCGGCGGCTCCTTCACGATCTCGCGGAGTTCGGCTTCCGTGGTCACCTGCCGCATCCCAGATAAGGTCCCCATGTGAATAAGGTAACCCTAAGTCGCGCGTCCGGTCGAGGGCGTCGCGGTGTGACGGTGACGGCAGGTCGGCTCAGTGCAACCCGCGTTTA
This sequence comes from Saccharomonospora sp. NPDC006951, assembly GCA_040635515.1. Classification (GTDB taxonomy): domain Bacteria; phylum Actinomycetota; class Actinomycetes; order Mycobacteriales; family Pseudonocardiaceae; genus Prauserella_A. Next base: position 419,909 of record JBEYHY010000004.1, read on the forward strand.
CCGGGAACCCAGAACGGCTTGACCTTGATTCCCGTACGCGGCCACCCGCGTTCGCGGACGAGGAAGTCGCGCACCGCCTGGCATGTTCTCGCCTCCCCCGCCACGTAGGCGGCTCCAGGTGTGCCGGGTAGTTCGAGGTCGGCCACCGCGGCGAGCAGTGTCGCCGACGACGCGGCGGAAACGGTGCCTCTGTGCACCCGGACGAGGTCGTGACCGCCGGGCATCGGAAGATCGTGCTCGGCGCATTCGCTTTCCAGTACCCCCGTGACCACGGCGGAAGGGTCGAGTGCGCGCAGCATCGGGCCGAAGGCCGCGCTCGCCGTTTCCTCGCCGACGAAGAGGTGGCAGGCGGCATCGCGGGTGAAGAAATCGCCCCTGGGCCACCAGAAGGTCACGCGGTCTCCCGGCTTCGTGTCCCGCGCCCACCGCAGTCCGATGCCGTCGCCGTTGTAGAGGTGCACGCGAAGGTCGATGGTGCGGCCGTCGGAGTGGAAGTCCCAGATCGTATAGGTGCGCAGGGTTTCTCCGGGGCGGAGGATTCCCCGCAGCGACAACGGGTCGTTGATCTGGACCCTGATGTGCTGTCCCGGCTGGTAGTCGAAGGTGATCGGCTCGTCCGCGACGATGCGGATGTGCCGCATGGCCGGGTTGATCAGTTCGGCCTCGGTCACCGTCGCCTCGGCCGAGTACTTGGTGATGCCGGACGTCAGCCGGTTTTTGCTCCTGGCCTGGTTGGTCATGGGGAACTCCTGAGAACGAAGTGCGGGATGCCTGCTACTCTAATTTAGAGCCTCTAAGAATTCTAGAGGCTCTAAAAAAATCAGACTTGAACCGAGGAGGACCGCGTGCCCGAACCGACGAGCAGACGCGAGCGGGCTCGCAAGGCCACGCTGGCGGAGGTCCACGTGGCGGCGAGAAAACTGCTGGTCACAAAGGGCTCGAACGCCGTGACGATCAACGCTGTCGCCAGGGAACTCGGGATGAGCGGGCCCGCTCTTTATCACTACTTCGCCGGTCACGAGGACCTCGTCGGGGCTGTCACCGCAGGCTTCTTCGAGGAATTGGCCCAGGCCATGGCCGCCGCGAGGGACGAGCGTCCCGGCGCTTCGCTCGACCAGCGGCTCCTGGCGACCTGCAGGGCACTGCGCGCTTGGGCGACACACCACCCCGCGGAATTCGGCTGGATCTTCGCGACTCCGATCGACAAGTCCAACAGGGCGACCGGCTCGGAGCGGCATCGGGCTGGACAGGGGTTCGAGCAGGTGCTGCAGGACCTGATCGTGGAACTGTGGGAGACGCGAGGGTTCGAGGTGCCGGATCCGGTGACCCTTCCCGATTCGCTCATGAGCCAGTTGCGGTCGTACTCAGACGCCATCGGCGGCCGGCTTCCGCCGGAGGCGGCTCACGTCTTCCTCGATTGCTGGATCAGGCTGTACGGCTTGCTGTGCATGGAAATCCTGCATCAACTCGACTTCGTGCTCGCCGATTTGGAACCGGTTTTCGAACTGTGTCTGCGGGAACTCGCCTCACGGCTCGGCCTGGAGTACTCCGAGCCGGATAACTGATCGCGTCGGCAACCGATGCCGGTGCAGACTGGGCGCATGACTGATCTGGTGGGGACCGACCCGCAATACGACGTGTTCGCCGACGACTTTCTCGACCATGCGGAGAACAGTCTCCACAACGCGTACTACGACCGGCCTTCTTGTCTGGAGCTGCTCGGCGACGTCGAGGGAAAGGCGGTGCTCGACGTCGCGTGCGGGCCTGGTCTCTATGCGGAGGAGTTGGTCGCGCGCGGCGCACGCGTGACGGGATTCGACCAGAGCCCTCGCATGGTCGAACTGAGTACGCAGCGGGTGCCTTCCGGCGAATTCCGGGTGCACGATCTTGCCGGTCCGCTCGACTGGATCGAAGACGGTTCGGTCGACCGAGTGCTGTTCGCGCTGGCGCTGGAATACGTCGACGACAGGGTCGCCGCGTTGCGCGAACTGCGGCGGGTGCTGCGCGAAGACGGAGCACTCGTGCTGTCTCGGCTGCATCCCGCCGGCGACTGGATGCGCAACGGCGGCAGCTACTTCGAGGAGCGCGTCATCGACGAGGTGTTCAGCAGGGGCTGGCAGGTGAGGCACTGGTTCACGCCACTTGAGACGACGTGCGAGGAGTTGCACGAGGCAGGGTTCCTGATCGAGCGGTTGCGCGAGCCACGACCGAGTTCGCTTGCGAAGAACGTCAATCCCGAGACCTACCGGCGGCTCTGCCGGGAACCTGCTGGTTTCCTCGCCATCAGGGCCGTCCCGGACCCTCGCCGTTGACCAGACGACGCTCGCGTGGGTGACACCCCGCCGGGTGGCTTCAAGGTGTTTTTGGCTTCGCTGGTGGAAGTCCGGGCATGTCAAGGCTCCACGGAGCCCACGGCAAACCCAGAGAGGACGTGGCACCCATGGTGACTCCCATCGAGCCGGCGAAGCTGGTCGACAGCACGGTGGTCGACCGTGAGGGCAGCAAGATCGGCAAGGTCGGCTCCGTCTACCTTTCCGACGAAACCGGCAGCCCGGAATGGGTAACCGTCAAGACCGGTTTGTTCGGGCACAAGGAGAACTTCGTTCCGTTGCAGGGCGCGAGCATGGACAGTGATGGTCTCCACGTCTCCGTCGACAAGCAACGAGTCACCGACGCGCCGCGAATTGATCCGGACGGGCATTTGTCGCAGCAGGAGAACAGCGAGCTCTACAAGTACTACAACTTGCCCGTCCCGCAGCAGCGGATGGCCGCAGGCGGAAGGAGCCCGCAGCGGGACAACCAGGCGATGGCAGCCGGTGCGGCACCGGGCGGCATGCGCAGCAACCGGGAACAGAGCGAGCAGGGTATGCGCGACGCTCGCGATGCCCAGGGCCTGCAAAGTGGACAGAGCATGCAGGGCGCGCAGGGAACGCAGGCGATGCAGGCGAACCGTGAGCGCGCTTTACGCGATCGTGAGCAGACCGGTACCCGCGCGGGCGCCATGGAAGGAGCCGACTCCAAGTCCGCAAAGGACACTCAGGCCGAGCGGGGCGCGCGGGACAAGCGACATGCCGGTGACGACACGATGATCCGCTCGGAAGAGCAGCTCAAGGTGGGAACCGAGCAGGTCGAGACAGGACACGTCCGGTTGCGCAAGTACGTCGTCACCGAGGAGCAGCAGATCACGGTGCCGGTCTCTCACGAGGAAGTCCGGCTTGAGCGCGAGCCGATCACCGGTGCGGAAAGGGAAACCTCGGCAACTATCGGCGAGGAGACCTACGACGTCACATTGCACGCCGAGAAACCGGTGGTGAGCAAGGAAACCGTTGCCGTCGAGCGAGTCAGGCTCGGCACGGAGAAGATCACGGAGGAGCAGACCGTCACCGACCACGTCCGCAAGGAGCGGGTCGAGGTCGAGGACGACACGAAGAAGCCGAAGCACGGACGATCCGAGAGCTGATCGCCGACCCCGGGCAAGGAGACCCCTGGGCGCCGCCCTCCCGGGGGTCTCCTTGTCGCTTGTGGACGCTCTGAGGTTCAGTGCTGGCCTGGCGCGTGTGACTCCGCGGCGGCGTGTTCGTGCTCGACATCCATTTCCAGGCTGTGCGCGACGAGGGCGGGGTAGTCGTTGGCAACGCCGCCGAGCAGTGCTTCCAATGCCCGGTCGACTTCCGCTTCCCCGATGGCGGCGTGCCCGAACAACGCGCGATAGTGCACGAGCGAGCCGAGCATGTCCAGCAGTAGTTCGTGATCGATGTCGGAACGAAGATCGCCGCGCTCGACCGCTTTTCGCAGCATGTTGCCGACCGCGACCCTCGGCGGATCGAAAAGGGTTGCCATGAAAGCCCTGTGCAAGTCGGGGTCAGCGGTGCAGTCGGCGAGCAGCGGGCCGATCACGTCCGGTCTGATCTTGTTGAACGCCTCGACGAAGACCAGGATGCCCTCGTACAGATCGCACAGGGTGCAGCCGCTGTCCGGTGCCTCCGGAATGTCCAGTCGTAACGCGAGCGCCGCGAGCACGAGTCGCTGCCGGTTGGGCCAGCGCCGGTAGATCGCGGGCTTCGTCGTCCCCGCCTGGCGGGCGATGTGTTCGAGCGTGAGTGCGCCGTAACCCGATTCGTCGAGTTTGCCGAGTGTCGCCTCCAGGATCGCGCGATCGAGGTGCGGATCGCGCGGCCTGCCGCCGTGCGAATGACCACCGGGTACGGAGCCTGAGGACATGGAGACAGCCTACCCGGCATGACGTCATTGTGTTACGTTACGACTCGTAACGTTTGAAGGCTGCGGACTGAACTGAGAGGACAGCGCGCATGACGACCTCGGACACGCCGGAGGTGGGCAACGAGCGGGCCGGCGTCCGCGAATGGCTCGGCCTCGCCACCCTGACCCTGCCGCTGCTGTTGCTCGCGCTCGACGTGAGCGTCCTCTACCTCGCCGCGCCGCAACTCAGCGCCGACCTGGACCCCAGCGCCACCCAGCAACTGTGGATCCTGGACATCTACGGCTTCTTCATCGCAGGCTTCCTCGTCACGATGGGCACGCTCGGCGACCGGATCGGCAGGCGAAAGCTGCTGCTGATCGGCGGCGGCGCATTCGCGGCCGCCTCGCTCATGGCCGCCTACGCTCCGAGCGCCGAACTGCTGATCGTCGCGAGGGCCCTGCTCGGGATCGCGGGCGCGACACTGATGCCGTCGACGCTCGCGCTGCTCAGGAATCTCTTCCGCGATCCGGCACAGCGGTCGTTCGCGATCGCTGTGTGGATGGCGACCTTCATGGCGGGCGCCGCGCTCGGCCCCGTCGTCGGCGGGTTCATGCTGGAGCACTTCTGGTGGGGCTCGGTGTTCCTACTCGGCGTGCCCGTCATGGTGCTGCTGCTCATCTTCGGACCGCTGCTGCTTCCCGAATACGCCGATCCGGATGCGGGAAAGGTGGACCTGCTGAGCGTCGCACTGTCGCTCATGGCGATGCTCCCACTCGTCTACGGGGTCAAGCGCCTGGTCGGCGAGGGGTTCGGGCTGGTGTCACTCGCGGCTGCCGCCTTCGGCCTGCTTGCGGGCTTCGCGTTCGTCAGGCGTCAGCGCAAACTGCCGAACCCACTGCTCGACCTGAGTCTTTTCGCCAACAAGGCGTTCACGGGTGTCCTGCTCATTCTGCTCGTCGTCGTGATCGCACAGAACGGCACGTTCTACCTTGTACCGCAGTTCCTGCAGATGGTCAGTGAGCTTTCGGCGCTCCAGGCGGCGGTGTGGATGATTCCGATGGTCGCCGTTCCCGCCGTCGGCGCGGTGATCATCCCCCGGTTCGCAAAGCGAATCGCGCCTTCGACGTTGATCACGGCGTCGGCGGTGTTCGCGGCCGCCGGGTTCGGGCTGGTCGCGCTGGTCTCGCCGGAAACGGGACCTGGCTGGCTCGTGGCCGCAGCCATCGTCGCCTTGCTTGGCACCAGTGTGATCGGCGTTCTGGCGACGGATCTAGTCATCGGTTCGGTTCCGCAGCAGCGAACGGGAACGGCGGCCGCGCTCAACGAGACCAGCAGCGAACTCGGTGTCGGGCTCGGAGTCGCGCTGATGGGCAGCGTGGTCGCCGCCGCGTACAGGGCGGGGATAGCCGATACGGCGCCGAGTGGCCTGCCGGACGCGGCCGAGGAGGCGAGTGCCGATTCGCTCGTGGGGGCGCTTGGAGCCGCGGTGGATCTGCCGCCGCACCTCGCCGAAGGCCTGCTCTCGGCGGGCAGGCAGGCGTTCACGAACGGGTTCGGTGTTGCCGCTTCGATCAGTGCCGGGCTCCTCGTCCTGGTCGGCCTGTTGATGCTGAGGGTGCGTCGCCACCTGTCCCCGCCGACCCCCTGACGCGTGTCGTGTGTGCGCGAGTCCCGCGTTCAGGACGGCGAGATCTGCGTAGGGGACGGCGAGATCTGCGTTCAGGACGGCGAGATCTGCGGTGGGACGGCGAGCCGCGCCGGGGTTGGCCTCCGAATGCGGATCTCGCCGTCCTGGGTGCGGATCTCGGGCGCACGAATGCAGAACTCGGCGTCCTGGGTGCGGATCTCGCGCCTGGGCGGTCAGTAGCCGTACGGGGAGCCGTTTTCGGGGGCAGGGCTCGACGGCGGGGTGGTGCCGGCGAAACCGGCCTGCGTCATCGTGTGCCAGGTGAACGACATCGAGCCGAACGAGTCCTTCACGTTGTCGCCCTTCAGGTCACCGGCCGCCGAGTCCTGCGTGAACGTGTACAGCGGGTAGCCCTGGTAGGTCACCTGCGTCGCTCCCGTGTCGGGCCTGGTGACCGTGCCGAGCCCATTCGCGAGCCCCGCGTCGCCGGACAACGTCGTACCCGGCCGCACCGTCAACGGCTTCCAGATCGCGAGGCAGCCGTCGACGCAACCGATCCGGCCCGCTTCTTCGGACGAGGCGTACAGGGTCATCCCCGAATCGTCGACGAGTACCTGGTTGAGATCGCCGTGGTCAACGGCGGAAACCGGCGAACCGGTCGTGGGGGCACCGGCCTGCCCTTCCTGGCCGTCGCCGCCGCCGCTCCCACACGCGGCGGCCGCGAACGCCACAGCCATGACGCCCAAGGCCAGCGCGGTGTAGTTCGCGCGACCGGTCCTGCCTCCGATGGATCGCCCCAGCAGCGTGTTACCCATAATGCGCTCCTGTCCGGCTCGCCGTCTCCACCGGCGGCGAGGCTCCCCCTTGACACGAGACGTGACGGCCGCCGGTTCACATGCGATTCGGTTTCCGCGCACGGTAGGGCAGGTACCTGCGGAAACCGAGCCCTTCCAGTCCCTCCGTCCGTTCGATGAGTGCCGGTACGGGGTTGTCTGGCCCGAGCTGGGTTTCCACGATCGTCTGGTGAGTCTGCTCGTCTGGAAACTCGGCGTAGTTCACGAGGCTCGCACCGTCCGTGGAGATGAGGAAGTTGATGCCGATGGGGCTCTCCTCGTCAGGGGACTCCCCGTCGGCCCCGCCCGTCAATTCGTCCACAAAGGATTCCGCGATTCCGCGATTCGCCGTCTCGAAGGAGACGACCGCGACGCAGCCGACGTGTTGCGGGTTCGCCCTGCCTTGACTGCGGTACCGCGTATAGCGGGCGCCGCCGTTACGGCGGATTCCCGGTACCGCGGCAAGAATGCCTTCGACTCTTGCCGGAGGATCGGTGCGCTGGAACAGGTCGATGGCGTGCTCGCCTGACCACTGTGAATAGTGCAGCAGGCTCGTCCCGTCAGTACCGAGCAGGACGCTGTAATGCAGCAATCCCTCCGGCCACGCGACGGAATCCCATGCCGCCATGGCCGCGTCGGCTGCCGCCAGCTGCTGTTGTTTCCCCTGAACAGTCCAGGTCGTCATGATCACGACCTCGGCGTCGGGCAGCGTCGCGACCGGAAGCGGGATGGTGAAATCGGTGCGATGGGCCGAAAGCCAGTCGTCGAAATCGCGAGCCGGTTTGCCGGTGACCTGCTCGACCGTGCTCAGTACGTCCTGGGGATGCTGGTAGCCGCGCAGCAGGAAGTCGACGGCTTCCTCGGCCCAGCCCTGATTCCGGAGTTCGGCGATCCATTCCCGCTCCGGCATGTCCTCCCAGCGTGCCGGGGTGCCGATGTGGTCGGCGATCCGGCGCACCGCCGCTTTCGGCGTGATGAGTTCGGGGCCGGTCAGTTCGAGGGCCTGCCCGGTGTAGCCGTCGCGGGTGAGCGTCAGTGCGGCGACGTCGGCGATGTCGCGTTCGTCGATGAGTGTGATCGGCACGTCGCCGAAGGCGTGCTTCACGGGCCTGTCCTCGCGGATGTCGGCCGCCCATTCGAGTGCGGCTGTGGCGAATCTCCTCGGCCGGAGAAACGTCCAGTCGAGCCCGGAGCGTTCGATGGCGACTTCGATCTCCCGGTGTGCCTCGCCGATCGGTGTCGACTGCGCCGTGGGTTCGGCATCGCCGTCGACGGCCGCCGATGACAGGAACACGATGCGCTTCGCCTGTGCGGCGATGCGGTCGATGGCCGAAACGGCCGGTGCGGTGTTGCCGAGATCGGGCCACATGAAGAAGACGGATTCGATGCCGGTGAGTAGTGATTCCAGCTGACGAGGGTCGGTGTGGCTTCCCTCGGCCACGTCCGCGGCGGAGGGAAGCCGGGCGGCGTCCGGGTTCCTGGTCAGCGCGCGAACCGGAATTCCTTGCGCGACAAGGTTTTCGACGACGTTCCTGCCGACCGCTCCGGTCGCGCCGGTGACCAGTACCGTGCCGGGGGCCGGCTCGTGATTGTTTTCGCTCATACCGCCAACCTAGGAACGCGGGGTGAGTGACGGCATCTGTCGGTTGACTAGTGTTCGGCGGCCACCGCGTCGGGGGCGAATCCCGACGCGAGCGCCAGCAAGGCCACGTCGAGGTACTTGGTGAGGTCGGAGTCGGCGAGTGCCGACCAGCGATCGTAGGCCGCGCGGCAGGTCGCCAGCGTCGCTCTGCCGATGGCCATCGCGAACAGTGACGTGCTCGGCTGGCCCAGTCTGCGAGCCGCGAATTCGCTGACGGCCCTTTCCCACGCGTCGTAGTGCACCGCCGCGCTGGCCTGCAGTGCGGGAACCGAGCCGATGAGGTTCATGCGCGCACGCAGGTCGGCGACGTCTTCGGCGGCGTAGTGGTTGGCGGATACGACGACTCGCCTTATCGCGGCCATCATGGGTTCTTCCTGAGGGACTTCGGCGAGCGCGGCCCTGATCTCGGCCACTTCGGCGTCGAAGTCGCTCCAGAGCACGTTGGCCTTGGAGTTGAAGTAGCGGAAGAACGTGCGTTTGCTGACCCCCGCCTCGTCGGCGATGTCCTCGACGGTGGTCGCCTCGAAGCCACGCTCCGTGAACAGCCTGAGCGCGATGCGTTGCAGCTCCTTACGGCTGGTGCCGGGCGGCCTTCCCCTGCGGCGGTTGTCGGTGGTCATCGCCGCCTCCCTTCGTTGTCGCCGCCGGGCTCTTGTTTTGTGTCACGAGGTGACGTTAATCTACGAACGGATTCGGCACCCGGTGCCAAGTGAAGGTCGAACCACGGTGTCCCATGTGGACAGCCGCTGGGCAGGCCTCCCCTCCCGCTCCGGTGTGTCCTCGTCTGCTGGTGCGAACAAGGGAGTTGGCTCATGAGCAGGCTGGACGACCTCGTGCCGCGCGGGTCGAGGCAATGCCCGCCCGAGTTCATCGTGGTGACCTCCCCGGGCCTCGGTCCCCCGCCTTGACCCGACCACGCACTTTACGTCAGCTCGAAACACGGTGTCATCGGGTCGCCACGCAGCCACGTCACCCGTGACATCCCTGGTGGAGAAGGGACTGATTCCGATGGGAAGGGTTTCCGGCAAGGTCGCGTTCATCACCGGCGCCGCGCGTGGGCAGGGGCGTAGTCACGCCGTTCGCCTCGCCGAGGAGGGCGCCGACATCATCGCCGTCGACGTGTGTGAATCGGTGCCGACGGTGCCCTACGCGGGCGCCACCGAGGCCGATCTCGCGGAAACGGTTGCCGAGGTGGAAAAACTGGATCGCCGCATCGTTGCGACGAAGGCGGACGTGCGTGACTTCGCCGCGCTCAAAGCGGCGGTCGACGACGGCGTCGCACAGCTCGGCAGGCTCGACATCGTCTCGGCCAACGCGGGAATCGCGTCGTTCGGTGCGGCGGAGGACATCGAGGAACAAGTCTGGCAGGACATGATCGACATCAACCTGACGGGCGTGTGGCACACGTGCAAAGCGGCTATTCCCCATCTCAAGGCGGGCGGCAGGGGTGGCTCGATCGTGTTGACCAGCTCCGCGGCCGGACTCCAGGCATACAATGGAATAGCGCACTACGTTTCCGCCAAACACGGGGTGGTCGGTTTGATGCGCACGCTTGCCGTCGAACTCGCACCCCATCGCATCAGGGTCAACAGCATTCACCCGACGCAGGTGGACACTCCGATGATCCAGAACGAGTCCACCTGGGGGCTTTTCATGCCCGAAGAGAAGGAGCCGACAAAGGAAAAGTTCGCCGCGGCCTCGCAGGAGACCAACGCGTTGCCGATTCCGTGGGTCGAATCCGCGGACATCAGTAACGCGTTGTTGTTCCTCGCCTCGGATGAGGCTCGCTACATCACCGGGGTTCCGCTGCCGGTCGACGCGGGTACCGTCGTCAAATAACGAAGAGGGAGAGCTTTCAATGGGAAGGGTTTCCGGCAAGGTCGCTTTCATCACCGGCGCCGCGCGTGGGCAGGGGCGTAGTCACGCCATCCGGCTCGCCGAGGAAGGCGCCGACATCATCGCGGTTGATTTGTGCGAATCCGTACCGAGCGTCAACCGGTTCTACGAGGGGGCCACCGAGGCCGATCTCGCGGAAACGGTTGCCGAGGTGGAAAAACTGGATCGCCGCATCGTTGCCACAAAGGCGGACGTGCGTGACTACGCCGCGCTCAAAGCGGCCGTGGACGACGGGGTCGCACAGCTCGGCAGGCTCGACATCGTCTCGGCCAACGCGGGAATCTTCATCTTCGGCGACCAGTCGCAGAACGTCTCCGAGCAGGATTGGGACGACGTCAACGACATCAACTCCAAGGGTGTGTGGCACACGTGCAAGGCGGCCATCCCTCACCTCATCGAACAGGGAACCGGCGGTTCGATCGTGCTCACCAGTTCGACGGCGGGAATCAAGGGCACCCCGAACGTCGTGGCCTACACGGCAAGTAAGCACGCCGTCGTCGGCATCATGCGCACTCTCGCGCTGGAGCTGGGGCCGCACTCGATCAGGGTCAACACGGTGCATCCCACGGGGGTCAACACGGACATGATCCAGAACGAGGCGACCTACCGCCTTTTCCTTCCAGACGTCCAAAACCCGACGAGGGAGGAGGCCGCTCCCGCGTTCGGGTCGACCAACGCGTTGCCCATCCCGTGGGTGGAGCCGGTCGACATCAGTAACGCCGTGTTGTTCCTCGCCTCGGACGAAGCCCGTTACGTGACGGGAACCGAGCTGAAGGTCGACGCCGGTTACACGACGAAGTGAGGAGGGCCGGGTGAGCTGGGTTCCGGCCGCTGGCAACGGAAAAGCGGGTCACATCGCCGAGGTCAGGGAGAAGGTGGGCAGGCGAGTGGTCGGCAGGGAGGTCGAACTCGACCTCGTGCTGGCCGCCGTCGCGGCAGGCCGCGATCTCGTTCTCGAAGGCCCGCCGGGAACCAGCAAGAGCACTCTGCTCAGGGCGATCACGGCGGAGTGGGGCATTCCCCTCGTTTTCGTGGAGGGGAATGCCGACCTCACCCCTGCCAAGCTGGTCGGCCACCACAACCCCGCGCGGGTTCTGCGCGAGGACTACAACGCGGAGAACTTCGTCGACGGCCCGCTCGTCGAGGCGATGCGTGCCGGCGGGTTCCTCTACGTCGAGGAGTTCAACAGGGCTCCGGAGGACACCCTCAACACGTTGCTCACCGCGATGGCCGAGCGGCGGATCGCCATCCCGCGTGCGGGCGAGGTCGTCGCGGAACCGAGCTTCCGGGTCGTCGCCTCCATGAACCCCTTCGACAACGTCGGCACGACGCGGTTGTCCACGAGCGTGCACGACCGGCTGTGCAGGCTGGCGGTCGGTTACCAGGACGAGGAGGCCGAGCGCGGCATCGTGCGGTTGCGTGCCCCGTTGCCCGACGCGCCCGAACCGTTCTACGAACGACTGGTTTCCGACGCGGTCGCGGTGACGAGGGCGACGAGGGAACACGAGGACATCCGGCAGGGAAGCAGTGTTCGCGGCGCCATCGACCTGACGCTCGTCGCGGGCCAGCTCGGGCAACTTGCCGGAGTCGCCCAGCCTGAGCACGCCGACTACGCCGAGCTGGTTTTCCGGGCCATGGTGGTCGCGTTGTCAGGGAGGATTTTCCTCGACGAAACCGTCGAAACCACCCCGGAAGGCGTGCTGAGGCGGATCTGGGAAGACCACTTCGTGCTCGCGCCCGCCGCTGCCGCCCCCGGTTGAAGAGCCGTCGAGGCCGACTCGCCGCTGCGAAGAAGGTCGCGGGTTCGACGGCCGTTGCGGCGCAAGCCGAAGGTGCTCACCGAGGAGCCGACGTTGTGGGCTCCTTCCGGTGCGGGCGGATTCGTCGCGGTGAGCGGAGGTCGCGGGAATGAGCGAGGCGCCAGCCGTAAGGGAAGCGGGGCTGCCGCGTTCACCGAGGAGGCAGGCGAGTCCCTTGCCGTTCCCGACGAGTCGGTTCCCGATCCGGAGGTACTGAAGCGGGCGAGGCAGATCGCGGCGAGGCTCGCGGTCGCAAGGCCAAGGCGAGACCTTTCCTCACGGCGTGGAACCGGGGAACTGGCGAGCCTGCGATACCGGGGTGGTTCCGACGACATCGACCTCGACGCCACGCTGGAAATGCTGGTCGAGCACCCTTTTCCCGACGATGACGACATCATCGTGCGCGAGCGGGTGCGGACGCGGCGCTCGGTCGTACTGCTTGTCGACGTATCCGGGTCCATGCGTGGTGAGCGGGTCCGTACCGCCGCTGCCACCGTCGGCGCGCTCGCGGCGGAACTGGCTCGCGACGACCTCGCCGTTATCGCGTTCTGGTCGGACGCCGCGACACTGCTGCGCCTCGGGCACCCGGTGCGACCGCAGCGGCTGCTCGACACGATGCTGCGGATCCCCGCTCGGGGACTGACGAACATCGGGTTTCCGCTCGCACTCGCGGGAAGGGAACTGGCGAGAGTCCCCGCGCGAGATGCCAGGGTGCTGCTGCTTTCCGACTGCGTGCACAACGCCGGTCCCGACCCTCGCGCTTTCGCGGCGAAACTGGCGAGGCTCGACGTACTGCTCGACACCTCGGGCGAACACGACGCCGAATTGGCCCGCGATCTCGCGAAGCTCGGCAGGGGCAGGGTGCGTGCCGTCGCCGATCACCGGGCCGTCGCTCCCGCACTTTCCGAGCTGTTCGCGGTATGACCCAGCGGCAGGCCGGTGACCCGTGCCGGTGCTCCGGTCAGGACACGTAGCGCTTGAGTTCCTGATTCCTCGCCGATTCGCGAAGCTTGGCCAGTGTGCGCTTTTCGATCTGCCGGATGCGTTCCCGCGAGACACCGAAATGCTTGCTGATCTCGTCGAGGGTGCGCTGCCTTCCGTCGTCGAGCCCGCAGCGCAGCCTGATCACGGCCTGCTCCCGCTCGTTCAGCGTCGAGAGCACGCTTTCGATGTCGCGTCGCAGCAACCGGTACGACACGTTGTCCTCGGTGCCGACCGACGGGCCGGAGTAAGCGATGTAGTTGCCGAGCGGGTTGGTCTCGTCGTTGCCCATCGCCTGGTCAAGGCTCAGCGGAGCCTGGTCGTAGCCGAGAAGTTCGACGACCTGGAACACCGAGACGTCGAGTTCCTTCGCCAACTCCTCGTGCACCGGCTCCCTGCCGTGCTTGACCACGAAGTCGCGGCGTGCCCTGCTGAGCCTGCTGATCTGGTTGGAGACGTGCGAGGGCACCCTGATGGTGCGTGCTTGATCGGTCAACGCCCGGGAAATCGCCTGCCTGATCCACCACGTCGCGTACGTCGAGAACTTGAAGCCCGGCGTGTAGTCGTACTTTTCGATCGCGTGGATGAGGCCGAGGTTGCCTTCCTGGATCAGGTCGAGGAAGGCGAGGCCGCGGCCGATGTGCCGCTTCGCGATGCTCACGACGAGCCGAAGGTTGGCTTCCAGCAAGCGATCCTTCGCCGCTTCGCCTTCGCTCGCGATGGTCTTGAGATCCTCGCGCCGCTGTGCCGGCAGGTCTCCCGCGTCTTCGCCCGCGAGCAGAACCGAGGCGTAGAGGCCCGCCTCGATGCGCTTGGCGAGCATGACCTCCTCCGCGGCGGTCAGCAGCTTGGTCCTGCCGATGGTCTTGAGGTAAGCGCGCACGGGGTCAGTTGAATGCCCCTGTTCAGCACGACCGCCGGCACCGTTCGCGTTCTCATCGGCTTCGGTGTCGATCAGGGCTAAGGTCACGGTTCTCCCCACTTCCGGACACAAGGCACCGCGTGTTACCGCTCATCATGACCACTGCCGCTGACAGCGTGGCAACGCGCGGTTCCGCGCTCAGCTGAGGGGAAACAGCTGGTCCGGGTGTGTCCGGGAGGGGTGGTTTTCCGTAGTGTGCGGGTTCGCTACGGGTTGGGCCCGGAAAGGGCCGATTTTCCGTTCGTCCACGTTGGATTGACCGGCTGGCAGTGCCCTGGCACCGGCTTCGACCTCGGGAAACTCGGTGATCATGGTGCTGACCGGTGGGAACGGTTCGAGCTTGTCCGGCAACTGCGGGAAAGGTACGGACCGGATGACAGTTTTCCCGTAGTGGTCTGCCTCACTGGTGCTCCGCTTCGGAAGCGATGGCAGGCAAGTCCGATGTGGACCACGAGTTTACCGGCCGGTAATGCGATTCGAGTGGGGGCCCCGAAGGGCACCCCACTCGAACGCGTGTCACTGATTGCCGGAGCCGCGGACCGTCAGGAGGTCCACACGATGGGCTCGTCGCTGTAGTCGTCGTCGCTGTACTCGACACCGACGGCGGGGTTGTCCGGAGTGCCGCCCTGGAGCCTGCACGTCTCGTACGTCGCGCCCGGGGCCGTGAAGTCCTCCGGTGCGCTGTCGCTCTCGCAGCTGCCGAGGTCGCCGCTCATGATGACGCCCGTTCCCGTGCCGTCGGCGCCCAGCGCCCTGAGCCGGGGGGCCGAGCTGTAGCTGAAGTCGCCGCCCTCGACGTTCTCGACCGTGAACCGGATGTAGACCGGGTCGATGCCCTTGGCCTTCTCGCCGAACTCCGATTCGAACTCGGCCTTGTCGCCCGGCTCGATGGCCGTGACCGTGATCGCGATCGAGCCCGTGGCGTCCGAGGACTCGAAGGGGACCACCGCGCGGTCGCCGACCTTCAGTTGGGTGCCGGGCGGAGTGATCTCCGCGCTGCCTGGTTCGGCAGGAGCCTCGCTGGAGTCGTCCGTGACGACCTCCTCGCTGGGCGCGCTCTCCGAGCTCGCCGCTCCGTCCGTCGCGGGGGAGGCGTTGCCCTCCTCGCCGCCGCCACACGCCGACAGCGTGATTGCGGCGGCGCCCAAGAGACCGAGCACTGCGATTCGTGTCCGCTTAATTGTCGTCAACCTTCCTGGAACTGTATGCGGGCGTGACTCGCCGCGCCTACGACTGCGATAGGTGATTGCCTGGAGACTGTCGGAAGGTGATGCGAGAAATACGTCGGATGGTGGGCGCGAAAGCGCAGGTCACAGGGCCGCGTCCGGGTTCGGTACGGGCAGGGGTGGAAAGCGCGGGAAGACTCCGGTCGTGGCCGGAGAAGATTGAGAAGCATGAAAACCGGTGAGGGGGGTTCCGGTTTTCATGCTTCTCGACCCAGTGAAGCACCCCGAGTCAACCCTGGTTCAATCCGTTCGCGAGAAGAGTGCGACACCCGCGATCGCGAGTACCGCGGTGCAGCCGAGTGCGATGACGATCTGCAGGCCGGGTACCTGCCAGCTTCCCCACGAGATGGCGGGTTGAAGGCGGCTCGCGTGCTCGCCGACATCGGCACGGCGAGCCAGCCGGGCAGATTGGCGATCGGGAACAGCGCGCCGGACAGGAACATCATCGGCGTGATGATGAGCTGGGTCGCGGGCATTGCCGACTGGATCTGCTTGATCCGGGCGGAAAGCAGGACCCGAGCGCGGTGAGCATCAACGCGGCGATGAAGAGCAGCCCGAAGAGGGAGAGCAACAGCAGCGGGTCGTAGGGCACTCCGACGACACCGGCGAGCGCGAGCAGCACCAGCGTCTGCACCGTCGCCGTCGTCGCCCCGCCGAGACACTTGCATTCCCTCAGGAAACCGAACTCGCGGTCACCGAGGTGTGCTTCGCCGTCGGTTTCGCGAGCCTCGGCTCGTTCAGCACCCAGTTCCGCCGGTTCGTCGGCGAGAGTCCCGTTCGCTACCGGCAGCGGTTCGCCGACGCGCGCCCAATCCCGGTTCCCGGCTGTTACGTGCGGATGTGGAGCAGGCCCTCGGAATGAGCATTTTCGAGAAGCCAGGCGGCGTGACGCTCGAATAGCGTCGGGGCCGGAGGTGGTCGACATGATCACAGGGATGTGCCTGGTTTGTGTCCGGGTCCGTGACCAGCAGGAAGCGCTGGACTTCTACGTCGACAAGCTTGGGATGAAAGTGGCCTTCGACGCCGAGCACGACGGTTTCCGCTACCTGCTGGTCGCCGCGCCAGGGCAGCCGGAACTGCAGCTCATGCTCGTCGGCAGGGGAGGGCCGGTACCGGAAAGTGTCGAGAGGCAGCTCGACGAACTGCTGGCGATCGGCGCGCTGAGTCCCGGCGCGTTCCGCACGGAGGACTGCAGGGCGACCTACGCGGAGCTGAGCGCAAAGGGGGTCGAGTTCATCGAGGAGCCCGAGGAGCGCTTCTACGGCATCGACGCCGCTTTTCGCGACCCCAGCGGCAACCACTGGCGGCTGACCCAGCCCAAACCGATCTAGTCCTCGCGCGGGAAGCTCTGCTTCTTCGCGCGCACGGTGGCGTCGATGGTCGCGGAGAGGAAGCGTTCGATGATGCGCCGCTCGTCGTCGCCGAACGCTTCCCACGCCCGCTGGTACTCCACGGCGAGCGGGATGTGAAGCTGCCTTCCGAAGGTGAGTGCTTCCTCGCGCACGTGCAGCTCGACCCGCCTGCGGTCCTTGCCGTTGCGGTCTCTTCTGATGTGGCCCGCCGTTTCGAGGCGGTCGAGCAGCGAGCTCGTCGCCGACGCGCTGAGGTGGAGCGCGTTCGCCAGCTCGGTAGGACTCAGCGCCCTCCCGTCCTTGGCGGCGTCCATGATCACGGCGACGGCGTTGAGGTCGGTGCGGTGCATTCCGTGTGCTTCGCCGAGTGCTTCGATGAACCTCTCGTTCTCGACCGCGACCTGCCGCAACCTGCGAACGAGAAGTTCGTCGCCCGGAGTCTCGTCCACCCGCTGCCCTACCCCTCGGTCGTCGGCGACAGAAGCTCGCCTAGTATTTCGATCACCGAATGATTCCAGGATCGAAGTAAGGCGAGGCTCGTGCGCACGGTTCGTTGGCTGATTCCCGCACTGCTCATGATCGGCTGGCTGGTCATCGGAGGTTTCGGGGGTCCCTACTCAGGCAAGCTGAGCGGCGTCTCGGAGAATGACGAGTCCTCCTTCCTTCCCGCGTCGGCCGAAGCCACCGAGGTCCAGGAGTTGGCCAAGCGGTTCACCGACAGTGAGGCCATACCCGCCATTGTCATCGCCGAACGGCAGGGTGGCACAAGTGAGGCCGACCAGCGGTTTCTCACCGAGCGCAGGGGCGAGCTCGCCGTCCTGCCCGGTGTCGAAGGCGAGCCTTCGCCGGTGCTGCCCTCCGAGGACAGGGCCGCGTTGCAGCTCGTCGTTCCGCTCGACGGCGCCGAACCGAAGGACACCGTCGAGGCGATGCGCGAGGCGCTCGCGACTGGCGTGCCCGACGGCCTTTCCGTGTACGTCACGGGACCGGCCGGCCAGGTCGCCGATCTCAGCGAGGCCTTCGGCGGGATCGACGGACTGCTGCTTCTCGTGGCTGGTGCCGTCGTCGCGCTGATCCTGGTGATCGTCTACCGCAGCCCGCTGCTGCCACTCGCCGTGCTGCTCTCCGCGGTGTCAGCACTCGGACTCGCGAGTCTCGTCGTCTACCTGCTCGCCGACGCCGGCGCGCTCGCGCTCAACGGGCAGAGCCAAGGCATCCTGTTCATCCTCGTTTTCGGAGCGGCGACGGACTACGCGCTGCTGCTGGTGTCGAGGTTCAGGGAGGAACTGAGGGAGGCCGAGGACAAGTACGTCGCCATCCGCAAGGCATGGCGAGGCACCATCGAGCCCATCCTCGCCTCCGCGGGCACCGTCATTCTCGGACTGCTCTGCCTGCTGTTCAGCGACCTCAACTCGAACAAGGGGCTCGGCCCCGTCGCCGCGATCGGCATCGGTGCGGCGCTGCTCGCATCGACCACGTTCCTTCCGGCGATGCTCGCGGTGCTCGGCAGGGCGGCGTTCTGGCCGTTCCGGCCGATGGCCGGCTCGCCGCATCCGGAATCGAGCGGCATCTGGGGAAGGATCTCCCGGCTCGTCGGCCGCGCTCCACGGGCCGTCTGGGCGGTCACCGCACTCGTGCTGCTGGTGGGCGCGGCGTTCCTGCCGCAGCTCAAAGCCGACGGCACCGCGCAGTCGGAGGTGTTTCTCACGGAGGTCGACTCCGTCACCGGCGGTGAGGCGCTGGCCAGGCACTTCCCCGGTGGCTCCGGCTCGCCCGCGCTCGTCGTCGCCAACGCCGACGCCGCGGACGCCGTCGCGGAGGCCGCGCGGGTACCAGGGGTTTCGTCGGTGAGCCAGGCGGGGACGGCGGAAGGGCTCGTGCTCATCGAAGCCGTTCTCGACGCACCTGCCGATTCCGAGGAAGCCGTTTCGACGGTGCGCGACATTCGCGAGGCGGTACACGAGGTCCCCGATGCGGAGGCGCTTGTCGGCGGCAGAACCGCCGTACTGCTCGATACCCAGGAAACGTCCAAACGCGACAGGGCGGTGATCATCCCGATCGTGCTCGTCGTGGTGTTCGCCGTGCTGGCACTGCTATTGCGTTCAGTGCTCGCGCCGCTGTTGCTGGTCGCCACGGTCGTGCTGTCGTTCGCGGCGACGATGGGCGTCTCGGCACTGGTTTTCAATCACCTGCTCGGTTTCCCCGGTGCCGATCCCGTCGTCCCGCTGTTCGGGTTCGTCTTCCTCGTCGCGCTCGGCATCGACTACAACATCTTCCTCATGACAAGGGTCAGAGAGGAGGCGAAGACACTGGGAACGCGCGAAGGAACGCTGAGAGGACTGAGTATCACCGGTGGCGTCATCACCTCGGCGGGTGTCGTACTCGCGGCCACCTTCTCCGCGCTGGCCGTCCTGCCGATCCTGTTCCTCGCCCAGCTGGCTTTCATCGTGGCCTTCGGGGTCCTGCTCGACACGCTCATCGTGCGATCGCTGCTGGTACCCGCGCTGACCGTGGACATAGGCAAGCGGGTCTGGTGGCCCTCGCGGCTTTCCCGCTGACGTTTGCGTGAGCGGTATGCGGGAATGCCTACGTTCGCATAGCCGTGCGAACCTGGAGGTGACGACGCAATGGCAACCTGCGAGGTGTGCGGGAACGACTACGACATGTCTTTCGAGGTGCACACCAAAGGCGGAGGCAGCCACACGTTCGACTCTTTCGAATGCGCCATCCACCGCCTTGCCCCCGTATGTGAGCACTGCGGTTGCAGGGTGATCGGGCACGGTACCGCCGTCGGAGGCCAGTTCTTCTGCTGTGCGCATTGCGCGAGGGTCGCGACCGAGGCAGGCGCGCAGGCCAAGGACGCGGTTCCCGCCTCCTAGCCTCCGGCGAGCGCCCTCGCGAAGAACGCGAGGTTCGCGGGCCGCTCGCCGATGCGCCGCACGAAGTACGGATACCACTCGCTGCCGTAGGGCACGTACACCCGCACCCTGTGCCCTTCGGCGGCGAGCCTGCGCTGCTCGGAAAGCCGGATGCCGTACAGGAACTGGAACTCATAGCTGTCCCGCGGTCTTCCCGCCTGCGCGACAAGGGTTTCCGCGATCGCGATCAGTCTCGGATCGTGTGTCGCGATCATCGGATACCCTTCGCCGCCGATGAGCAGCTTGAGGAAGCGAACATAGGAAGCGTCCACATCAGACTTTCGCTGATACGCGACGGCGGCCGGCTCGGCGTAGGCGCCCTTGCACAGACGGACTCTGGAGTGAGGCCCAGCGAGCGCTGCGCAGTCTGCCTCGGTCCGCCGCAGGTATGCCTGCAGCACCGTGCCGGTTCGCGGGTAGTCGACCCTGAGCTGGTTCACGATCGTCAAGGTCTGGTCCGTGGTCGTATGGTCCTCCATGTCGACCGTCACCGTCGTGCCCGCCGCCTCGGCCGCGGCGCAGATCGCGCGGGTGTTGTCGAGCGCGATCTTCGGCCCGTCGACCGGCAGGGTCAGGCCCAGCGAGGACAGCTTGACCGAGACCTCGGCCCTTCCGGCGAGCCCCTCACCGGCGATCGCGTGCAGTGCCGCCTGGTAGGCCGACGCCGTTTCGGCCGCCTGTTCCCGGCTACCGGTGTTCTCGCCGAGGTGGTCGAGGGTGACGTATCGGTCGTCGGCGAGTCGCGACGTCACCCGGAGCGCGTCGGACACCGTCGTCCCCGCGACGAACCGCTCCACGATCGGCCGTACCGGAGGGAACCCCTCGACCAGCGCGCGGCACCGTGGCGACCGCGACGCGGCGATGATGGCGGCACGCAACATGTCTGCCTCCTAACCCTGGTGCGGGTACTTGACCCGGACCGGAGGGACAAAGGTCTCCTTGATTGTCCGTGGACTTGCCCACCTGAGCAGGTTGAGCACGGAACCCGCCTTGTCGTTGGTTCCCGAAGCGCGGGCACCGCCGAACGGCTGCCTTCCGACGACCGCCCCCGTCGGCTTGTCGTTGACATAGAAGTTGCCCGCGGCGAACCGCAAAGCCTCGCTCGCTTTCGTGATCGCCGCCCTGTCCCTGGCGATGATCGAACCGGTCAGCCCGTATGCCGAGCCGCTGTCGACAACGCCGAGTACCTTGTCGAAGTCGCCGTCCTCGTAGACGTGAACGCCGAGCACCGGTCCGAAGTACTCGGTGCGGAACAGTTCGTGGGAGGGGTCGGTTCCCACCACGACGGTCGGGCGCACGAAGTAGCCGCTCTCCGCGTTCGCCGTTCCTCCTGCCACAACCCGCAGCGATGGCGATTCACGCGCCATGTCGAGCACCCCGGAGAGCCGGTCGAAGGACTTCCTGTCGATCACGGCTCCCATGAAGTTGCCGAAGTCGGTGACGTCGCCGACCGCGAGGGAGTCCACTTCGGACACCAGATCGGCTTCGATGCGATTCCACAGCGAGCGGGGCACGAACGCGCGGGAAGCCGCAGAGCACTTCTGGCCCTGGAACTCGAAAGCACCCCTCACGAGCGCGGTGCGCAGCACGTCGGGGTCCGCGCTCGGATGCGCGAGCACGAAGTCCTTCCCTCCCGTCTCGCCGACGATCCTCGGGTAGGTCCGGTAGTTCGCGATGTTGCCGCCCACCGCCGACCACAGCCGCTGGAAGGTTGCCGTCGAGCCGGTGAAGTGGATGCCCGCCAGCGCGGGATCGGCGAGCGCGACCTCGGAAACGGCGAGTCCGTCGCCGGGAAGCAGGTTGATGACGCCCGGCGGGAGTCCGGCCTCTTCGAGCAGCCGCATGGTGAAGTGCGCGGCGAGCATCTGGGTCTGCGCCGGCTTCCACAGCACCGTGTTGCCCATCAGCGCGGGCGCGGTCGGCAGGTTGCCCGCGATCGCGGTGAAGTTGAACGGCGTGATGGCGTACACGAACCCTTCAAGGGGCCGGTAGTCCATTCGGTTCCAGCTTCCGTCGCCGCTCTCCGGCTGGCCGGAAAGCAGTTCGCGGGCGAACCTCACGTTGAATCGCCAGAAGTCGGCCAGTTCGCATGCCGAGTCGATTTCCGCCTGCGCGACGGTCTTGCTCTGGCCGAGCATGGTTGCCGCGTTGAGGGTGTCCCTCCACGGCCCGCTCAGCAGGTCGGCCGCCTTGAGCAGCACGGAGGCGCGCTCGTCGAAGGGCAGTGCGCGCCACTGTTCCGCGGCCCCCAGCGCGGCTTCGATGGCGGCTTTGGCGTCCTGCCTGGTCGCGTTGGCCGTCGTGCCGAGGACGTGTGCGTGGTCGTGGGGTGCGACGACGTCGATGGGCTCGCCGGAGGGAAGGTACTGCTCGCCGTCGACGGTCGCGGTCAGCTCGACACGGTCGCGAGCCAGTTCGGTGAGCCTGGTCGCGATGCTTTCGCGCTCGGGCGAACCAGGGGCGTAGTCGCGGACGGGCTCATTACGGGGCGGCGGTGCACTGGTAATCGCGTCCATGCCAGCAAGCTAGGGCTCGGACGGTCCTCGCGGATTGGTCGTTCGGCTACCGTTGAGTGGTGGAGGTTGTTCGATCGAACAATGGTGTGACGTTGCGCCAGTTGCTTGTCGCCATCGGAAAGCCGCTGGTCGAGCTGTGTACCCCGGAATCGGACCCGCGAGTGTGTGGTGTCGCCATCCTCGATCCCGACGACGAGCCGGGCAGCTACCAGCAGGACCTCGTGCTGGTCATCGGCGCGCGCGGCAGGGAGGCGGGCAGGTTCGTCAGGGCCGCGGCGAGGCGAGGGGCCTCGGCCGTCGCGGTCAAGGAGGCACCCGAGGAACTGGCGGCCGTTGCCCGCGAAGCGGGGATCGCGCTGCTCGGCGTCGCCCCGCGCATGCGGTGGGACCAGGTGGAGACGGTCGTCAGGCAGGTGCTCGACGCCGCGGCGCTGGCCGAGGGAAGCGACGAGGAGCCGGGAGACCTCTTCGTGCTCGCGCAAACGCTTGCGACCCTCACCGGCGGCAGCGTGAGTATCGAGGACGCGGGCAACAGGGTGCTCGCCTATTCGCGCTCCGACGACGAGGTCGACGAACTGCGAAGACTGTCGATCCTCGGCTGGGAGGGGCCGCAGAGCTACCTCGCGCTGCTGCGGGAGTGGGGCGTCTTCGAGCGGCTGCGTTCGGGCGAGGAGGTCGTGCGCATCGACGAGCACCCCGAACTCGGCATCAGGCGAAGGCTCGCGGTGGGCATCAGGGCGGGTGCGCAGCACCTCGGCACGATCTGGGTGCAGGAGGGGAGGGAGGCGTTCGCGGAACGAGCCGACAGCGCGCTGCTCGGCGGAGCCCGCTTGGCCGCCGTCCACCTGCTACGGCATCGCAGCGAAGCGAGCAGGCCGAGAAACGAGCTGGTCGCGGGGCTGCTCGACGGCAAGGCCAACCCGGACCTCGTCGCGGGCCAGCTCGGGATCGACCCTGCCGCGGCGTGCACCGTCGTCGGCTTCGCCGTTCGTGAGCGCGAGGCCGACCAGCCGGTCCACGAGCTCCACAGGGCCGACATGTTGAGCGTCGTCTCGGTGCACATGGCCTCCTATCGCAAGGGGGCGCTCGTCGGCGCGTCCGGCTCTCGCGTGTACGCCGTGCTGCCCGACGAACCCGGGCTCGCCCCGCTGGTCGCCGACGTGGCGGGGGTGCTGGGGAGGCGGACCGGCGTCACGGTGCAGGCCGGGATCGGCTCCCCCGTCCCGACGCTGCACGACGTGCCGAGATCGCGCGCGGAGGCCGACCGGGTGCTTGCCGCGATCGGGGACTCCAGAGCCGTCGCGACGATCTCCGATCTCAGGGCCGAGGTGCTGCTCGGGGAAACGCTCTCGCTGCTGCACGGCAACCCCGACCTGCGCGACCCCGCCGTCGCCTCGCTCGTCGCTCACGACGAGGAGCGAGGGACCGAACTGGTGCCGACGCTGCTTGCCTATCTCGACGCGATGGGTGACGTCGGCGCGGTGGCGGCCTCGCTGCACGTCCACCCCAACACGGTTCGCCACCGGATCCGCAGGGCGGGCCAGCTCAGCGGCATCGACATCGGCGATCCACGGGAGCGGCTGTCCTGCCACCTCCAGTTGTTGCTGGCGGTCACAACGGTGACCACCCACGACGCGGTTCGTGGTTGAATTTCTCCTGGAACAGCGGCGAAGGGATGGACGTGGCGAAGCTCGGAGAACTGGAGCGCGCGGTGATGGACGTGTTGTGGGCACGTCAGGAACCGGTCAGCGTGCGCGCCGTGCATGCCGCGCTCGCCGATCGCGGCCTTGCCTACACCACCGTGATGACCGTGCTGACCAGGCTGGCCGCCAAGAACGTCGTGCGAAGGGAACGCGCGGGAAGGGCGTGGCTCTACGCACCGGCGGCAAGCCGCGAGGAGTACGTCGCGGAATTGATGCTGGAGGCACTCGAACTCACGGGCGACAGGGGCTCCGCACTCGTTCGCTTCGCGCAGTCGGTTACCAACGACGAGGCCGAGGCGCTGCGTGAGGCGCTGGAACGAGGCGATGAACCGTGATTCTCGTGGGGCACCAGCTTGCCGCGGCCATGGCGGCCGCGACTGTGGCGCTCTGGCTGTTGCGCAGCCGCTGGACCCACGCGCATCCGCGAGCGGCCCTGATTCTCTGGCAGATCAGTGGCTTGACGCTCGTGGTGTCGAGTGTCGGGGCGTTGCTCGGATTCGGTCTCGCCCCATTCGGGAGGGGATTGCTTCCCGCCCTCGTCGATCTCCCGCTGCGCATCCACGAGCTGGATCTGTGGCACCTCGCCGCCGTCGCGGCCGGGCTCGGGCTCGCCGGCTGGCTGATCGCCAACCAGTTGCTGAGCCTGCGTAGTACCGCGAGGGCGCGAGCGCGGCACCGGTTGCTGCTCCAGCTCGTCGCGAGGCCGGATACCGACGCGCTTGTCGTCGATCACCCCGTCGCCGTCGCGTACTGCCTGCCGGGCCGCACCCCGCGCATCGTGGTCAGCGCCGGTGCGAGGCAGCTGCTGACCGCTGAGGAGTTGAGCGCCGTACTCGCGCACGAACAGGCGCACGCTCGCGAGCGCCACCACCTCGTCGTCGCTCCGTTCCAGGCGTTGCGCAGGTTGCTGCCGAGAAACAAGGCGCTGATCAAGGTGTGCTCGACGATCGAGTTGCTCGTCGAGATGTGCGCCGACGACAGAGCGGCGAGGCAGCGGGGCAGGGAGCCGCTGGCGAGCGCGCTCGAACGGTTCCACGCCAATGGAGCGGGCGGCACGCCTGCCGGAGCGCTCGCGGTCTCCGACACCGCCGTACAGGCGCGCATTCGCAGGTTGCGTGAGCCCGCCGTGTTCGGCTTCCCGCCAGCGTGGCCACTTGCCTGCGTGGTGGTGCTGACCGCGCTGGGTACGTCGGCTTCGCTTTTCGCGGTCCCACTCTGACGTTTACTACATCTTGTAGTAAATTTCCGTCATGGATTTCGTCTACGACGCTCTCGTCGTTCTGCACCTGCTTGGCATGGCCGGCATCGTCGCCGGTCTCGTGGTGCGCGCCAGTGCGCCGACCGGCCCCGGAACCAAGGTCATGCTCTACAGCGCCGGTGCACAGGTACTCACCGGTGTCGCGCTCGTCGGGCTCGCCTCGTCCGGAGTCGCGGGCAACGAGCCCGACAACACCAAGGTCGCCGTCAAGCTCGTGATCGCGATGATCATTCTCGTGCTGGCGCTGATCATGCACAGGAAGCCGCAGAGCGGCAAGGGGCTTTTCGCGGCAACGGCCGTGCTGACCGTCGCCAACGTGGCTATCGCCGTGTTCTGGTGATCTCCGCTTCCGACCTCGGGTGCGTCTTTCGCAGCCACAACAGGCCGACGACAGGCAGCACCAGTGGAATGAACAGGTAGCCCATTCCGAAGTTGGACCACACCGCGGCGTCAGGGAACGCCGCGGTGTCGAACACGCTCAGCGTTCCGACGATGAGTACGCCCGCCAGTTCGACGGAGCACGCGGCGAGCGCGACGCGCCACCAGCCGATGCCCTTGCGGGCCAGTGCGAACGTCGCCAGCAGGTACACCACGGCCGCGAAAGCCGAGAGCAGATAGGGAATCGGCGCCTCGTCGAATCTGGTCGCGATCTGCACGGCGGCCCGCGAGGTCGCGCCGACGGCGAAGATCGCGTAGATGGCGATGAGCACCCTGCCGGGCCCGCTCGCCGTCGCGGGCTGCTCCTCGGTGGTCTGTTTCGCTTCCTCAGGCACTCGCACCACCCCAGACCTCCGACATCCGCAGAATGAGCACCGGCACGGTCACACAGGCCACGCCGAGAATCGCCGTTGCCGAACGCGTGCGTTCGGCCAGTGCCCACACCGTCGCGATCGGCAGCACGAGCAGCGAGCCGACGAGGTAGGCGATGAAGGTGACCATGCTGCCGGGCCGGTCGCCACCGATGAGCAGCACGACCGAGATCACCACTTGCGCGAGCAGTAGTACCTCGATGACGGCGAGCCCGGTCAGCAGCGGCTTCTTCGGCGGCCGGTTTCTTGCGACGAGTACAAAGGCCCACACCGCGACGGCCAGCGAGCACAGCGCCACGGCGACGGCATATCCGGTGATCACTGGTCCTCCACAACGCTACTACTATCCGTAGCATACGGGTCAGGTCGACGTGGCTTCGGCCAGGGCGCTCGCCACTACCGTGATGGCGCGCTTTGCGATAGCCGTCCGCCGTCGCCTTTTCGGGTAGTTGGCACGGGGCTGGGCAGAGCTGTCCACCTGGCCTTTCATCGCGGGGTTCTCAACCGGGTGAGGCCCGCAAAAGCTCCGCTCACCCACCGCGCAAATACCGGTGGGTAATGGTGAAGATCCGCCTCCCCTTTCAGCCCAGTCGAACCGCTGAACTGGCGGATTGGCGACCGGAGTACTTCGTGGGGAAATTACCGGTGACCGGTCGGTGACGTGAACGAGGGACGGAGGAAAATCGTGGACCCTCGTTACGAGGAATTCTGGGGCTTTCAACGAATGTCTCGACCGGGGCGGCAGGTGTGCTGCTCGCTAAATCCTCCATTGTGGACGATCGGAGTCCGGTGCTTCCTTTCCTGAGCGCTCCGGCCCGCCAACTTGTGGCGGTTCGCTGAGCCGCGGCGACGTGAGGAGGGCGGTGTGGTCGACCGGCGCGAAGCGGGACTGCTGCTGCTCACTGCTCTCACTGTCGTCGCCGCTGCGGCAACACTGGTGGCGCCCTACGCGCTCGCCGCCGTCGCCGATTCCGTGCGCGCCGGTGAACTGGACTGGCCGAGCCTCGGCTTACTGCTCGCGGCCGGTGCTGTCCAGATCCTCGCGTCGGGTGCGGCGGCGCTGCTCGCGGCAGGTGTCACCGCGAGGCTGACAGCCCGGTTGCGAAGGGGCCTCACCAGGCAGCTGTGCGGGTTCGGGACGGCATCACCACCCGGTATCGGCGCGGCGCGGCGCGGATTCAGCGCCGACTGCGCGACGGCGGGCACCCGGCCCGCTCTCCTGGCCGCTCTCGTGTCGGCCGTACTCGTCTCATCGGGTTCGGTTGTGCTGCTCGCGATACTCGACTGGCGCCTCGTCGCCGCCTTCGTGCTCGGCGTGTCGTTCGCGGTGCCGCTCGCGGCCCACGCGCGCCATAACCTTGACGTCACCGATGCCGACGGCGTCGACGGCGCCGACCTGGGTGAACACCGGCCGGCGAGCGAACTCTCCGCACTGCTGCGCCAGGCCGTCGCGGGGCTCAGGACGATCGCGGACAGCGGGATCACCGAGCACGAGGCACGCCGAGTGCTCCGCCCGTTGCCGCTGATGCACGCCGCCGGTGCGGACGGCTGGCGTACCGCGGCTCGCGCGACGTGGCCCGCTCGGCTCGCGGTGCCGTTCACCTGCTTCGCCGTGCTGTGCGCGGCCGGGTTCGGGGTCGCGGTCGGCAGGCTTACCGTTGGTGAGCTGCTTGCCGCCTGCTGCTACGCGGCGCTCGGGCTGAGCGTCGTCACGCGAATCGGGCTTGTCGGCGAACTCGCGAGAGCACGGGCGAGCGCTGGGCGCGTCGCCGAGCTTTGTGCGGCCCCTGCGCCGAGGGCGGGAACCGCGAAACTGCCGCCGGGCAACGGAACGATCGTGCTGCGCGGCGTCAGCGTCGGGACCACGTTGCGCGAGGTCGATCTGACGGTGCGGGCGGGCAGTGCCGTCGCCGTCGTCGGCCGCTCGGCTGTGGGTACCGAGGCGCTCGCGGCCGTGCTCGGCGGACTCCGTCCCGTCGACGCGGGCGAGGTACTGCTCGACGGGATCCCCATGGCCGAGCTGGCTCCGGCGCAGTTGCGATCGGCCGTAAGCTATGCGCCGGCGCGACCCCGGCTGGTCGGCACAAGCTTCGCCGACGCGATCGGGTACGGAAGCTGGGCGGGTTCGCGGGCCGTCGGGCGCGCGTGCGCCGCGGCCGGTGTCGGCGGCCTTGTCGCGAGGTTGCCCTACGGTCACCACACTTCCTTGCGGTACCTGTCGTTGTCGGAGGAGGAAACGCGACGCCTCGGACTGGCGAGGGCGATAGTGCGTGGTCCACGCGTGTTGATCGCCGAGCGCGCTCATGGCGCCGATGACCTCGCTTTTCGTTCCCTGCGGGGAAAAACCCGCGTCGTGGTGACGGACAGCATGACGACGGCGGAATCCGCCGACACCGTCGTCTGGCTCGCGCACGGAAGGGTGCGGGCCGTGGCGAAACACGAGGACCTGCTCGCCCAGCCCGCTTATCGTGCCGTTTTCGCCCAAGGCGGACCACCATGAGGCTGTACCTGAGGACGATCGGCGAGCAGTGGCGAGCACTGCTCGTGTTGCTCGCCTGCTCCGTGATCGAAGCAGTACCCGCCTTCGCGACCGGATGGCTCGTCGAACGCGCGGTGAGCGACGGCTTCCAGCGGGGCGGGATCGCGTTCGGGATCGGTGCGCTCGGGGTGCTTCTCGCGCTCTTCGTGGTCGGCGCGCTTGGTTCGCTGCTGGTGTTCAGCAGGCTGGGGTCGGTTGTGGAGCCGTTGCGTGACGTGCTCGCGGGAGCGGTCGTTCGCGGTGTTCTCGGTATGCGGGCGTTGCCGAGGAGCCGCATCGGCGAATCGGACGTGCCGGGGATTCTCCGGCGGATCGAGGACGTCAGGCAGGCGACCGGTCTCCTGCTCGGCAGGGTCAGAGGGCTCGTCGTCACCGCGATCGCCGCGATGGCGGGCCTTTTCGTGTTCGCGTGGCAACTTGCGTTGATCGCCGTCGTCCCGGTGCTGCTGTCAGCGGCGATCGTCGCGCTGTCGATGCCGACGTTGCTGACGAGACAACGGGATCTTGCTCTGGCTCACGAGCGTGCGGAACGGTCGGCCGCCGACGTGTTCGCCGGGATGCGCGACGTGGTGTCGTGCGGTGCGGAAGCCACGGCGGCCGCGAGTGTGTGCGCCGACGTCGACCGGCAGGAGCGGGCGGCACTCGCCGTCGCGCGCGTTGCCTGGGTGCGGACGGTTGCCGTCGGTTTCGGTGTGCTCGTCCCGTTCCTCGGGATCGGCTTCGTGGCGCCGGGAATGGTCGCGGCAGGTCAGCTCACGCCGGGCGCTGCCTTCGGAGTGCTGTGCTACCTCGCGTTGGGGATCGTGCCCGCCTTCGGGGGGCTCGCGACGACGAGCGGAACCGCGGGGAAGCTGTTCACCGCGTTGCACGGGCTTGGGGGCGGAGGCAGGCCCGATCCGTTGCCCGCCGGTTCCGTCGCTCCCGCTCACACCGGCCTCAGCCTGCGCGGGGTGACGTTTCGCTGGGGACCGGAGGCAGAGCCCGTCGTCGACGGCCTGAGCCTCGATCTCGTCCCCGGCGACCGGCTGACGGTCGTCGGCGAGACGGGGCTCGGCAAGTCGACGTTCGCGGCACTGCTCATGGGGCAACTCGAACCGGAGCGAGGGAGGGTGCTGCTCGGCGGCGAGCCGGTCAGCAGGATCGCGCCTGCCGAGCGGCACGGGATCGTCGGATACCTGCCGAGTGAGCCGTACCTTTTCGCGGGCTCGGTGCGGGAGAACCTGGCTGTGTTCTCGATGTGCTCGCGGTTCGCGCGGGTGCCGGATGGGCGATTGCTGGCCTCGATCGCGGCGGTCGGTGCGGATGAGGTCGTCGAGCGGCTCGGCGGGCTGTCCGGCGAAATCGGGCACCGGAATCGCGGCCTATCCGCTGCCGATGCGCAGTTGCTGGCCCTGGCGAGGTTGTACGCGAGCAGCGCGAAGGTGGTGGTGCTCGACGAGGCCACTTCACACCTGTCGGCCGAGGCCGAGGCACGAGTCGAAAGGGCGTTCGCGGGGCGTGGCGGCATCCTGGTGGTGATGGCGTCCCGGCAGGCCCCTTTCCCGTGGCAGGGCAGGGTGCTGGTGCTGGGAGTGCCGGGCCATGCCCGTCCCCAAGCCGCCGAGATCCGCACTCAGGACGCCGAGATCGGCACTCAGGACGCCGAGATCGGCACTCAGGACGGCGAGATCCGCGCTCAGGACGGCGAGATCCGCGCTCGGGACGGCGAGATCCGCGCTCAGGATGCCGAGATCCGCGCTCGCGGCGTCGAAGACCGGCGAGACACCGCCGAACCGGAATTCGAACACGCGATACCCAGGCAGGCTCGCGGCGGCGAGGAGCCCCGTTCCGGCTCCACTGGCAGGGAGCGGATCAACGGAGCCGATGTTCCCCTGGGCAAGCAGCCGTGATCACCGTGGTTCAGCCGACGACGAGTGCTTCGAGCGACGCGCGAAGACGGCCCGCGATCTCGACGGGACGACGGTTGGTCCTGTCGACGAAGACGTGCACGAAATAACCTTCCGCGACCACTTCCGACCGGTTCGCGCGATGTATCCCGACTTCGTAGCGGACACTCGATCGGCCCAGCTTCCCCACCCGCAGGCCGATCGCGAGCTTCTCGGGAAACTCGGCGGAGGCGAGATAGCCGCAGTGCGATTCGACACAAAGGCCGATCGTGTCGCCGGTGTGGATGTCGAGTCCGCCCTGGTTGATCAGCCAGTCGTTGATCACCGTGTCCATCAACGAGTAGTGGACGACGTTGTTGACGTGCCCATATACGTCGTTGTCCTTCCACCTGGTCGGAACCAGCTCCCAATGAGCGTAAGTCACGCTCTGAATTTAGCTGTCCACACTGAGTTCTTGGCGCACCGCCGGGCTATCGGGTAGCGTCCGGGAAGTAGGTATTGCTCAGTAAGTCCGCTCAGCAGAACGGAGTCAACCCCCCGGCGGCGCCTTCCATAGGAGCTCGACCAAAATTTGATCCAAGGCCGATGGGGGTCGGCCAAGCCGCGAGTACGGCTCATCCAGGTGTCAGAAGCGGGGCGCTCGTCCATGCGCACGGGACGGGGCGCCGAAATCGCTGCGCCCGAAACCCGCGAGACGCACGTATCCCACAAGCTCCCGACGACAACGCCAAGCCGGCCGAAAACCCGAGGTGTCCATGTCTGCTACGCCGTCCCCGACAGAATCGCGACCACGTCGCCCCAAACCGATGATCTCCGGACGAACCTCTCTTCCGGAGCACATCACGGTCAAAGTGTTCGTGATCCTGCCGCTGGTGGCGATGGCGGTGGCCGTTCCCTTCGCGTGGGGATGGGGTTTGAGCTGGGTCGATGTCGGGCTCGGCGCCTTCTTCTTCGTGATCAGCGGGCTGGGGGTGACGGTCGGGTATCACCGGTTGTTCACGCACGGCTCCTTCAAGGCGAATCGCGCGCTCCGGGTCGCGCTTGCCATCGCGGGAAGCTTCGCGGCACAGGGCCAGGTCACCGCGTGGGTCGCGGATCACCGCAGGCATCACGCTTTCTCCGACAGGGCGGGCGATCCGCACTCGCCGTGGCTGTTCGGTACCGGGCCGAGGGCGCTGGCCAAGGGGTTCTGGCACGCGCACATGGGCTGGATGTTCGATCGCGAGGTCACCAACTCGCAGCGGTTCGCGCCTGATCTGCTCGCCGACAAGGACATCAGGACCGTCGACAGGCTGTTCCCGCTGTGGGTCGCTTCGAGCCTGCTGCTGCCGGGAATCGCCGGTGGCTTGATCACCTGGTCGGTGTGGGGCGGTGTGACGGCGTTCTTCTGGGCGGGTCTGGTGCGAGTGGGCTTGTTGCACCACGTGACCTGGTCCGTGAACTCGATCTGCCACATGATCGGCGAGCGCCCGTTCGCCAGCAGGGACAAGGCGGCGAACTTCTGGCCGCTGGCGATCTTCTCGTTCGGCGAGGCGTGGCACAACCTGCACCACGCCGATCCGACCTGCGCGCGGCACGGCGTTCTGCGTGGTCAGATCGACATCTCGGCAAGGGTGATCTGGCTGTTCGAGAAGCTGGGCTGGGCGCGAGACGTCCGTTGGCCGACCACGGCGCGACTGGACCGCCTCGCCACGGCGAAGTAACCCGCGCGAGTCCCCCGCCCAGGTCGCCGAGTTCCGCACTCAGGTCGCCGAGTTCCGCACTCGCGCGCGACCACCTGGCTGACCCCCACCCCGGTCAAACCCGACTCCAATCCGGTTGCAACCCCCTGCAACTCCTTCCCCGCCGCGCACTTCGGTAGTGCCATGGGAGTCACGCGTCGATGGTGACGTGTGACACACCGTGGAGGTGGTTGTGGGCGCGCGTCCGGTGACGGTGGGAATCGTCGCGAACCCGGCTTCCGGGCGAGACATCCGGCGTCTCGTCGCCCAGGCTTCGGTGTTCCCCACCGCCGAGAAGGCGAACATGGTCCGCCGCCTGCTCTCGGCTTTCGCTTCGGTCGGCGTCGGCAGGGCGTTGCTGTCCACGGATCTCGGCGGCATCTCGGCCGCCGTCCTTCGCGCACTGCGCACGCGGCGCCCCGAGCGCGAAGGGCCATGGCCGTCCGTCGAATTCTGCGATGAGGATCCGCTGACCGGTACGGCCGAGGACACCACCAACGCCGTGACAAGGATGGTCGCCGCCGGTGCCCGGCTGATCGTGTGCCTCGGAGGCGACGGCACCGCTCGCGTCGCGGCGGGCGCTTGCGGGGATGTTCCGCTGCTCGCCCTCTCCACCGGCACCAACAACGCTTTTCCCCGCATGCACGAGGCGACGGTGGCGGGCCTCGCAGGCGGCCTGGTCGCGACGGGAGCGATCACCACCGGCATCCACCGTGCGCGGGTGCTCGAAGTGACGGTCGGTGACCGCACCGAGCCCGCACTCGTCGACGTGTGCACATCGACCGCGCGGCATGTCGCTTCGCGAGCACTGTGGGATCCGGCCTCGCTCGCCGAACTGTTCTGCACCTTCGCCGAGCCGGACGGGATCGGCCTTTCCAGCGTCGCGGGCCAGCTCTGCCCGAGCTCGCGCGACGAACCGGCCGGAGTCGCGTTGACGTTCGCGCCGCCGGAGGAGGCGAGGTGGGTC
Organism: Saccharomonospora sp. NPDC006951; assembly: GCA_040635515.1. GTDB lineage: Bacteria > Actinomycetota > Actinomycetes > Mycobacteriales > Pseudonocardiaceae > Prauserella_A. Next base: position 452,705 of record JBEYHY010000004.1, read on the forward strand.
GTGCACGCCCCGATCGCTCCCGGACTCGTGGTGCCTGTCGGGGTCCGGTCGTGGCGGCGGTTGCCGGTCGGCGAGCGGGTCGGCATCGGAGTACCGCACGGGGTGATCGCCGTCGACGGGGAACGAGAACTGGAGCTGCGGGGCGACACCGCCGCGACGGTGCGGTTGAGCGAGGAAGGGCCGCGATGCGTCGACGTGGCCTCGGTACTCGGCGAAGCCGCACGCGCCGGATTGCTTCGTACCGAACACAGCCGGTCGCGCAGACGGCGCGGCGAGGAACTCAGCGCACTGTAGCGAGAGGAAGGAGCGTCACCGCGATGACGGATACCTTGTCCGGCAAGTCAACCAGCCCTCACGGGGAACTCGACGAAACCGCACTGCTCGACGCCTACCGAACGATGCGCACGATCAGGAATTTCGAGGAACGGCTGCACGCGGAGTTCGCGACCGGTGAGATCGCCGGCTTCGTGCACCTGTACGCGGGAGAGGAGGCCTCGGCGACCGGCGTGTGCGGGCACCTCGACGGGCGCGACACCATCGCCAGCACGCACAGGGGTCACGGTCACTGCATCGCGAAGGGTGTCGACGTCAAGGCCATGATGGCCGAGATCTACGGCAGGAAGACCGGTTCCTGCCACGGCAAGGGCGGTTCGATGCACATCGCCGACCTTTCGAAGGGAATGCTGGGTGCCAACGGAATCGTCGGCGGTGGTCCTCCGCTGATCTGCGGTACCGCGCTCGCGGCGAAGAAGCAGGGAACGGGCGGTGTGGGCGTCGCGTTCTTCGGCGACGGCGCGAGCAACCAGGGAACGACGCTCGAAGCGCTCAACCTCGCCTCGGTGTGGAATCTGCCCGCGATCTTCGTGGCCGAGAACAACGGCTACGCGGAGGCGACGGCGAGCACCTGGTCGGTCGCGGCCGACAACATCGCGGACAGGGCGGCCGGGTTCGGCATGCCCGGCGTCATCGTCGACGGCTTCGACTTCTTCGCCGTGCACGAGGCGGTCGGCGAGGCGATAGAGCGGGCGAGAGCCGGAGGCGGCCCGACGCTTGTCGAGGTGAAGTTCACCCGCTACTTCGGGCATTTCGAGGGAGATCAGCAGACCTACCGGGCCGACGAGGTCGCGAAGGCGAGGGAGAACCTCGACTGCCTCAAGCGGTTCAGGAAACGGGTTACCGAAACCGGGCAGCTCGCGGAAACCGCACTGGACGAAGTGGACAGTGCGGTGGCCGAACTCATCGACGCCGCCGTCGATGAGGCGAAGGCGGCTCCCAAACCGGGGGCCGCCGACCTGGAAACCGACGTGTACATCACCTACTAGGGAGGCAGGCGACATGGCACGCACGATCAGTTATCGCGAGGCCATCGGCGAGGCCCTCGCACAGGAGATGGAACGTGACGAGTCGGTCATCGTCATGGGCGAGGACAACGCGGGCGGTGCCGGTGGGCCAGGTGACGAGGACGCCTGGGGTGGTGTTCTCGGGGTCACGAAAGGACTTTTCCACCGCTTTCCCGGCAGGGTGCTCGACACGCCGATTTCGGAGTCGGCCTTCGTCGGTGCCGCGGTCGGCGCCGCGACGAGCGGGATGCGTCCCGTCGCCGAGCTGATGTTCATCGACTTCATGGGAGTGTGTTTCGACCAGATCTTCAATCAGGCGGCCAAGTTCCGGTACATGTTCGGTGGTAAGGCGAAGACTCCCGTTGTCATTCGCACGATGTACGGGGCGGGACTGCGGGCAGCGGCCCAGCATTCACAGGCGCTCTACTCGATCTTCACGCACATTCCCGGTCTCAAGGTGGTCGTCCCTTCGAGCCCGTACGAGGCGAAGGGCCTGATGATCCAGTCCATTCGCGACGATGACCCAGTCATCTTCTGTGAGCACAAGGCGATGTACGACGTGACAGGCGAGGTTCCCGAGGACAGCTACGCTATTCCGTTCGGGGAGGCCAATGTCGTCAGGGACGGGGACACGGTGACCGTCGTCGCGATCGGCCGGATGGTGCCGGTCGCGGAGGAGGCGGCGAAAACCCTTGCCGATTCGGGGATCGAGGCCGAGATCATCGACCCTCGCACCACAAGTCCGCTGGACACCGAGACGATACTGGAGAGCGTCGAGAACACGGGCAGGCTCGTCGTCGTCGACGAGGCGACGCCGCGATGCAACATGGCGACCGACATCTCGGCACTCGTGGCAAAGGAGGCGTTCGGTTCGCTGAGCGCACCGATCGAAATGGTGACGGCGCCGCACACACCGGTGCCGTTCTCCGATTCGCTCGAAGATCTCTACATCCCGGACGCGCAGCGAGTGACCAACGCGGTCAAGAGCGTCGTCGAATGGAAGCGGTGAGCATGGACGACGTCATCCGGAAGGTCGTCATGCCCAAGTGGGGGCTGTCGATGACGAGCGGAAAGGTCACCGAGTGGGTCGCGGAGGAGGGCGCCGAGGTCGCCGATGGTGACGATCTCGCCGAGATCGACACCGACAAGATCGCCGGTGCGCTCGAATCGGCCGACGAGGGAGTGCTGCGCAGGATCATCGCCAGGGTCGGCGAGGACGTGCCGGTGGGAGGGACGATCGCGCTGATCGCCCCTGCCGACGTGCCGGAGTCCGACATCGACGAGGCGGCGCGCACCGCCCGCGAGGAACTGGATTCCGGTGCCGTCGAGGAGGTCGCGGGCCCGGTGACCGGGGCTTTCGACGTCGAGGGCGGAAGCATTGCCTACGCGACGCTCGGTGAGGGAACCGAGACCGTCGTGCTCGTTCACGGCTATGGCGGCGACAAGAACTCGTGGTTGTTCGTGCAGGAACCGTTGTCGCGGAACCGCACCGTGCACGCCCTCGACCTGCCGGGTCACGGTGAGTCGGGCAAGGACGTCGGGGATGGTTCGCTCGCCGTGCTCGCGCGGGCGGTCCTCGGTTTCCTCGAAGCGGCCGGTACCGGGAAAGCCCATCTCGTCGGTCATTCGCTGGGTGGTGCGGTGATTGCGGCGGCCGCCGCGGCCGAGCCGGAGCGGGTCGCCTCGCTGACGCTGGTGGCGCCGGCGGGGATCGGGACGAGCATCAACGCCGACTACCTGCGTGGATTCGCCGCGGCGACGTCGAGGAGGGAGCTGAAGCCGCACCTGGGCGCGTTGTTCGCCGATCCGACGCTCGCGACGAGGCAACTCGCGGACGACCTCATGAAGTACAAACGGATCGACGGTGTTGACAAGGCGCTCAACGCGCTGCTGGCAAGCCTGCTCGACGGCGACGACCAGGCCATCGACATCACGGCGACCTTGTCCTCGTTGTCCGAAGTGGAGGTACCGGTCGGCATCGTGTGGGGAAGCCGGGACGCGATCATCCCGCTCGCGAACGCGGACGGCCGGTCCGATGTCACGGTCGTCGAGGACGCGGGACACATGGTCCACATGGAGCAGCCCGGCGCCGTCGTCTCCGCGATCGAGGAGGCTGTCACCCCGAGGAGGTGACAAGGAGGGTTCCCTACCGGCACCAGGCTTGCGACACTGGTCAGCGTGCGCAGGGAGCACCTTGAGGCAGCGGTGCCGGTGGGGACCGACCCCCGGCGGCACGCGCGAGTTCTTGCCCAGGTGCACGAAGCGGCGCTGACCGGTGCCTCGCCATGTGCTCAGCCCAGGCCGGTCATCGGGGCGTCGTGGCAGCGCATGCGCAGACTCGGGCTCGATCCCGATCACGGCGGGGAGGGCGCGTTGCTCTCGCACGCCGAGCTGGAGGCTCGCCGCAGGGAGAGCGGGCTCGCCGACGCCTTGCCGATTCTGCGGGGCGGCCTGATCAGCGTCGCCGAGGAAGCGGCGCACATCATGGTCGTCGTCGACCGCGAAGGCAGTGTCCTGTGGCGCGACGGAAGCACATCGGTGCGGCATCGCGCCGACCGCCTCGGTTTCACCGAAGGTGCTTCGTGGCACGAGAACACCGTGGGAACCAACGCGATCGGCACCGCGCTTGTCGCACGCAGGGCGATGCAGGTGTACTCGGCGGAGCATTACGTGCGTTCGCACCATGCCTGGACGTGCGCGGCGGCCCCGCTACACGATCCGAGAGACGGGAGGCTGCTCGGCGTCGTCGACCTTTCGGGGCCCGCGCCGACCGTGCACGCGACGACGCTCGCGCTGGTCGACGCGGTCGCGAAACTCGCGGAAGCGCGGCTGCGCAATACGCACCTCGCCGAACTGGAGAAACTGCGCTCGACCACGCTGACCGTGTTGTCGAGGGTCGGGGGTCGCGCCCTGATCACGGACCCGCACGGCTGGGTCGCCGCGGTGGCGGGCCTCGGCGCGATCGACAGGGTCGGACTGCCCTCGGCGCCTTCGGCGGGGTTCGCGTGGCTGCCTTCACTCGGCGCGTGTCACCTCGAACCGGTTCCCGGCGGCTGGCTGGTGCGGCTGACCGACGACGAAGACGGAGCCGCGCAAGGCGAACCCATGCGAGCGGTGCTCGACGTGTGCGGCCCCGCCTGCGTACTGACGGTGACCGGACCGAGCGGCACGTGGTCCTATCCGCTGAGCCCGAGACACGCGGAGATGCTGTACGTGCTGGCCAGTCACCGGGATGGCCGCTCGGCGGCCCAGCTCGCGCTCGATCTGTTCGGCGATCCGGCGCGGACGGTGACCGTCAGAGCCGAAATGTCCAGGTTGCGCAGGCAACTCGGCACGATTCTCTCGCGAAGGCCCTACCGCTTCGCCGACGACATCGACGTCGTGCTCAGGAAGCCGGATTCGGCCGAACTGGTACTACCGCACTCCACCGCGCCCGCGATTCGCGGAAGCTAGCACCACGCTCGCGGTTCACGGTGTTCACTGTATTACGGCCCCGGCACGATCTTCGCGCCGTCGGCGGAGTCCGTGGCTGACGCCGAGCGCACTCGGCTACGGTCGTTCGGGTGCTGAGACTGGGTGGAGGAACGCGATGACGAGCACCGTGACCGGTCGCGGTCCTTCCGTGCCCCCGAGCGGCCGGCGGAGTGAGCCGCGGCCCACCCGATCCGGTGTCGGCTGGTTGCTGGAGTTGCCCGCGAACGCGGTTCGAAGCGTTGCCCGCTCGGCGAAGGCGACCCCTGGACGCCTGTCGCTCATCGCCACGGGGCTCATCGTGCTCGCGCTGGTCACCGGCCTCGTCGGCACGGCGTCGGTGCTGAACCGCGACAACACGATCAACGCGCTGATCGATCACAGAGAACCGCTCGCCGCCGCGGCGCAGGAGGTCTACGGTTCGCTTTCCGACGCCGACGCGACCGCCGCGAGCGCCTTCCTCTCCACCGGCACCGAGCCGCCGGAGCTGCGCGAACGCTACGAACTTGACATCGCGCGAGCCGGTGCGGCGCTGGCAAAAGCGGCATCGGATTCGGGGACCGTTCCCGAAGCCGCTGAGCAGGTCGCCATCCTCAGCCAGCGGATGCCTGTCTACACGGGACTGATCGAGACGGCGCGCGCCAACAATCGGCAGGGCTTTCCTTCCGGCGCGGCCTACCTTCGCGAGGCATCCGAGCTGATGCGGTCCCAGCTGCTGCCCGCCGCTCACCGGCTCTACGAGATCGACGCCCAGCGGCTCGTCGACGAGCAGGACACCGCTTCCGGCGTTCCGTGGCTGACCGCGGTACTCGTTTTCGGTTTACTCGCCGCGTTGATCGCGGCCCAGATCCACCTCAAGCGCAGGACCAACCGGGTCTTCAACATCGGCCTGCTCGTCGCCAGCATCGCCGTCGGACTGTCGATCCTGTGGGGAGCCGGCGCGCTCACGGTACAGAGTGTGCTGGTCAGCAGCGGGCGAAGCACGGGTACCGAACAGGCGGATCTGCTCGTGCGGGCAAGGATCGCGGCGTTGCAGGCGAGAGCGGACGAGACCCTCACGCTCGTGGCTCGCGGTGGTGGCGAGAGCTACGACAAGGAGTTCGGCGAGCTGTTCGGCCAGTTCGCGGGGGAGGACGGTCAGGGAGGTCTGCTCGGCGAGGCGCGCCGTGGCGCGGAGGGCGGCCCGGAGACCACGCACATCGCTTCCGCGGCCAACCACGCGACGACCTGGCTGAGGGCACATGCCGAGGTCCGCAGGCTCGACAACACCGGCAACTACGCCGAGGCGGTCGGCCTTGCCATCGACGGGACGAACGAAAAGGGAGCCGCGGCGGCCTTCGGCAGGGTCGACGGCGACCTCGTCTCGGCGATCGGCGTCGCGAGACAGAGTTTCCTCGACGAGACGACGAACGGCTCACGCGCGCTGACCCTGCTCGCGCCGGGCTTCGCCGTGCTGGCCGCCATCGCGGCGCTGGGGACCACATTGGGATTCAGGGAACGCTTGCGGGAGTATCGCTGATGAACAGGAATATCCGGTGGAGTGTCCTCCTCGCCGCGACGGCCGCGCTCGTCGCGGGATGCGGGTCGCCGGGTGCGCCCGTCGATCCCGCTCCGATCGAGTCGGTGCAGCGCCCGATGCCGCCCAACGCCGCCGAGGAAAGCGACGTCGACGGCGGAGGTTCGACGAACGACGGCTGCAATCCCGCCGCGAGTCTCGGCCCGAGCGGCAATATTCCCTCCGGATCCACAATGGACGAGATCAGGCAGAGGGGCCACCTGATCGTCGGCGTCGACCAGAACACTTTCCTGTTCGGATTCCGTAATCCCACGACGGGCAAGCTCGAAGGCTTCGACATCGACATCGCGAAGCAGGTGGCCAAGGAACTTCTCGGCGATCCCGAGGCGGTCCAGTTCAAGGCGATCAGTTCGGCGCAGCGGATTCCCACGCTGACCGAAGGTCAGGTGGACATTGTCGTCAGAACGTTCTCGATCACGTGCGAACGTCTTGAGGACATCAACTTCTCGACCGTCTACTACGTCGCGGGGCAGCGGGTTCTGGTCAACAAGGACTCCGATGTGGAGGGTGTCGGCGACCTCGGCGGCAAGCGGGTGTGCGCGAGCAAGACCTCGACGTCGCTGCCCAACGTCGTGCAGGCGGCGCCCGAAGCAAAGCCGATCTCGGTCGACGACTGGTCGGACTGCCTTGTGATGTTGCAGCAGGGCCAGGTCGACGCGGTGTCGACGGACGACACGATCCTCGCGGGAATGGCCGAGCAGGACCCGACGACCAAGATCGTCGGCGATCGGTTCACCGACGAGCTGTATGGCATTGGCATTCCCAAGGAGAACACCGACATGGTGCGCTACGTCAACCACGTACTCGACAAGGTGCGGGGAGGTCCGTGGCAGGACAGCTACCGAACCTGGTTGCTCGACCGGCTCGGTTCCGCTTCCCCTCCCCGCCCCGAATACCAGTGACACCCTCTGGAGGCAGCAGTGTCGGATGAGCAGGAGCGTCCTCGGCACGCCACACCGGACGAGGCGGAACACGTTCCGAGGGTGGCGCCGGATACGCAGGTCCTCCGCCCGGTTTCGGTGGAAAGCCAGGAGCCGCAACCGACGAGTGTGCTCGCGGCGCCCGCGCCGGAAACCGAGAGCATCACGCCGCCGGAGCCGCCCAAGGAACCGAGCGGCCCAGGGCCGTTGCCCGATCCCGGTACGGAGAGCGTCCTGCCGCCGAGCACCAGCGGCGGAATTCGGCCGGGCACCGGACCGGGGACGGGGCCGGGAACAGGATCCGGCGCGTTTCCCGGTACCTCGCGTAGATCGTCGAGGAGAACGGCGAGAAGGGGAAGGCTCGGTGCCGGCATCGTCGAGGTGCCACCGGTTCCCTACCGCGACCCCGCGGCCGCGGTCCTGCACAACCCGATGGTCTCCGAAGAGAAACGCTATTGCGGCAACTGCGGGATCAAGGTCGGCCGGAGCAGCGAAGGGGAACCGGGATCACCCGAGGGCACCTGCCCGGACTGCGGCACGTGGTTCTCGTTCGTCCCGAAGCTGCGTCCACAAGAGATCGTCGGCGGCCAGTACGAGGTACTCGGCGCGCTCGCCTACGGCGGTCTCGGCTGGATCTACCTCGCGCAGGATCACAACGTCAGCGACCGCTGGGTTGTCCTGAAAGGACTCATCGACACCGGCGACGCGACCGCGATGGCGGCCGCCGTCAACGAGACCAGGTTCCTCGCCGAGGTCGAACACCCCAACATCGTCAAGATCTACAACTTCGTGCAGCACCCCGATCCCGTCACCGGCACCTCCGTCGGCTACATCGTGATGGAGTACGTCGGCGGCGATTCCCTGCGCGAACTGGCACTCGCTCACCACAGAGCGGCAGGCAGGGCCGAACCGATGCCCATCGGGCAGGTCATCGCCTACGGACTGGAGATCCTGCCCGCCATCGGCTACCTGCACGGCCAGGGGCTGTTGTACTGCGATCTCAAGCCGGACAACGTGATCCAGACGCACGAACAACTCAAGCTGATCGACCTCGGCGCGGTGCGCAGGATGGACGACTACACGAGTCCGCTGTTCTTCACCACCGGTTACAGTGCGCCCGAGCTCGCCACGCGGGGCGCTTCCGTCGCCTCCGACCTGTTCACGGTCGGCAGGACGCTCGCGGTGCTGAGCTTCGAGTTCTCCGGTTACACCACGAAGTACAAAACGACGTTGCCCGGCCAGGAAGACGTGCCGCTCTTCCGGCTTTTCGGTTCCTACTACCGGTTCCTGCGCAGGGCGACGCATGCCGACCCCGACCGCAGGTTCATCGCGGCGGAGGACATGGCCGACCAGCTCACCGGTGTCCTTCGCGAGATCATGGCGATGGGAACGGGAAAGCAACGGCCCGCGGCGTCCACTGTGTTCGGGCCGGAGATCGACGCCTTCGGCGTCGACATGGTCGTGCCGGAGCCCGGAAAGGGCGTGTCCTTGCCCGATCCGGGTGAAGTGGTGATGGGGCTGCCCATTCCCCAGGTACACACCGACGACGCGGGGGCGGGCGTGCTGGCCGCGATGACCGCCGCCGATCCGAAGACCGCCATCGAGGCGCTCGCCACGGCGCCGAGGGAATCCATCGAGGTCAGGCTTCGCATCGTGCGGGCCAGGATCGAGCTGGGAGAACTCGCCGAGGCGAACCGGCAGTTGCAGGCGGCGCAGTACCTCGCGATCAAGGCTGGATTCCCGCACGACTGGCGGATCGACTGGTACCGGGGCCTCATCGAGCTCGCCGGTGGGCGATCGAAGGTCGCGCACGTCGCCTTCGACGCCGTGTACGACGAACTGCCCGGCGAGATCGCCCCCAAGCTGGCGCTGGCGTTCAGCGCGGAGAGCGTCGGCGACTTCTTCAACGCTTCCCGCCTTTACGAGCTGGTGTGGCGAACGGACCGCACCTACGTGAGCGCGGCGTTCGGGCTCGCGAGGGTGTACCTGGCGCAGGGAGCGAGGGCGGGGGCCATCGAGGTGCTCGAATCGGTGCCCGCTTCCTCGACCCATCACGTCGCGGCGCAGGTCGCCGCCATCAAGATCAAAACCAGGGTCAACGGTGCCGAGGCAGCGCACACCGTCGGCGAGCGGGAGCTTGTCGACGCGGGGAACCGGTTGCAGCGGCTTTCGCTCGACGCCGAACGCAGGGCGGTGCTGTCGACGGAGGTGCTGGAGGCTGCGTTCGAATGGATCCGCTCGCCCGCGGGTCAGCGCTATTCGAGCGTGAGGGACGGCGCGCGGGTACTCGGCAGGGGACTCGACGAGCGAGAGCTTCGCTTCGGCCTCGAAGACTGCTACCGCACGCTCGCCAAACTGGCTGACACGGCTGAGCAGCGCATCGAACTGGTCGACAAGGCGAACGCGATCCGCCCGCGCACGCGGACGTGATCAGGAAGGACCTGAGCCTGGGCGCAGCTCGACGATCGTGATGTCGGGCGGCGCGCCGACCCTGACCGGAGGACCCCAGAAGCCCGCGCCCCTCGTGACGTACATCTTCGTGTCGTCGAACTGGTAGGACCCCGCGACCGCGCCCTGTTGCAGGCTGACGATCAGTTCGAACGGCGACAGCTGCCCTCCGTGGGTGTGCCCCGCGAGCATGAGGTCGACGTCGTGCTCGACCGCGGGCGTGATGTCGACCGGCTGGTGAGCCAGCATCACGAGTGCCTTGCCGGGGTCCCTGCCTTCGACGGCCCTTGCCACGTCACCGGGGTCCTGCCACTGGTAGCCCGTGTGGTCGTTGATACCTGCGAAGTGGAAGACGCCGCCGTTGTGCTCGATGTCGACGTGTTCGTTGCGCAGCGGGCGGATCCCCAGCGACGGCACGTACTCGATCCACTCGCGATATCCCGAGTAGTACTCGTGGTTGCCGGTGACGTAGAAGGTGCCGTGCGTGCTGCGCAGGTCGGCCAGTGGTTCGGCGGCGTCGGCGAGATGACGCACCTCGCCGTCGACCAGGTCGCCCGCGATCGCGACGAGGTCCGGCCGCTCCGCGTTGACCAGCTCCACGATGCGCTCGGTGTAGGAACGGCCGATGATCGGCCCGAGGTGGACGTCGCTGATCAACGCGATGCGGCAGCCCCCTGCTCGCGGATCGAGCCTCGGTAGCGAGATCGGCACCCTCGTCACCGTCGGAGGGCCGAGCGCGACCGTCATGCCGTAGCCGACGAAGCCGGTGGCGACGACACCCGCGACCGCGGCCGACCCGCGGGCCAGCGCGACGCGGCGGCTGATCCCTTCCGGCTCCCCGGCGGTCTCCTCCGCTTCGGCGGGCCTGTCGCCCTTGCGGACCCAGCCGCGAAGCGCCAGCCGGGGGATCTCCAGCACGACCAGCACGACAAGCAGGTAGAAGAACATCGCCAGCCATAGGTAGCCGGGCCAGGCGAACCAGCGGGCGATGGTGGGATCGATGCTCGTCCCCGTGCTCAGCGCGGTGCCCATGAGCAGGACGAGTACGACGATCGCGGCCGTACCGATCTTGCGGGCCCTCGATTTCGGCGCCGTGGTGTCGAAAACGAGCCGCTTCCACACGTAGAGATGAACGATCGCGATGAGCACGATCGCGAACAGGATGAACATTACGGATTGATGTCCCAGTCCTTGGCGTCAGCGCCGCGGGAGTCCCTGAGCTTCGCCAGCGCGTCGACGTCGCCGTGGGTTGTGAAGTGTTCGAGGCCGACCGTGACGAACAGCGCCCTCGCCTGAACGGCGACCGGGCCGTCGGCCGCGTCGAGCCTGCCTTCCGCGCTGACGAACACCTTGCGTCCCGCGATCCCGTCGAACCGCGTCGTGATGAACAGCGTCGAGCCGACCGGAACCGGTTTACGGAAGTCGGTCTCCAGCTTGCCCGTCACGGCAGGACGGCGTAGCAGGTTGCCGACAGCGGACCCGAGCGCCTCGTCGAAGGCGCAGACCAGCAGTCCGCCGTGGGCGAGGCCCGGCGCTCCCTGGTGGGCCTTCGTGACGGTGAACTGTGATTCGACGACGAGGCCCTCGGCAACGGCCGACCGGATGTGCAGGCCGCCTTCGACGTCGTCGCCGCAGCCGAAGCACTGGTCGAAATGGATGCCGAGCTTGCTGCCGGGTTCGGGTGCCGCCGGGTGTGGAACGACCGGTTCCGTGGGTACCGGTGGCCAGCTTGGAGGGTTGCTCACCCAATCAAGTTAACCGGTTGCCGGTGAAGCCGACGGCCCGGTCTTGCCGACGAACACCCGCGAACTGACGATGTCGCGAAGCGCGACGCCGTTGGTCTCCGGAAGCAGCAGCACCGGAATCGCCGCGATCGCGGCGGCACCCATCAGGTAGAACGCGGGCCACAGCGTGTTTCCCGTCGCGTCGACCAGCGAACCGACGATGTAGGGAGCGGTGCCGGCGAACGCGGCCGTCGACACGTTGTAGCCGATGGAGAAAGCGCCGTAGCGGACCTGCGTCGGGAACATCGCGGGCAGCGTCGAGGCAACGATGGAGAGGAAGAGCACAAGGCAGAGACCGATCATCGCGAGCCCGCCCGACAGCATGAGGACGTTGACGCCGGTGGTCGTCTTGCTGTTCTCCATGAGCGTGAACGCGGGAATCGGGAGTATGAGGAAGCCGGCGCAGGACGCCATGAGAATGGGTTTCCTGCCGATGCGGTCGGAGAGCGCGCCCAGCGGCACGATCAACACGAGCATGGCGAGAATGACCCCCATCACGATCAGCAACGGCGTATTGCCGGACATGCCGAGCACGTCCTTCAGGTACGTCTCGACGTAGGCGAGCATGATCCAGTCGCCGACGTTGAGCATGATCACGAGACCGATGAGGTGCAGGATCGACTTCCAGTGCTTGGTGAACAGCTCCTTGAGCGGCGACTTCGCGACCTTTTGCTGCTGCTCGATCTCCTGGAAGACCGGGGTGTCCTCAAGCTTGTTGCGCAGGTAGAACCCGACGAGGCCGAGCGGGCCCGCGATGAGGAACGGGATGCGCCAGCCCCAGCTGTGCATGGCGGCGTCGCCGACGATCATCGTGGTGACCGTGACCGTGCTGGCGCCCAGGAAGAAGCCGGTGAGCGTTCCGAATTCGAGCCAGCTTCCGAGGAAGCCGCGTTTCTTGTCCGGCGCGTACTCGGCGAGGAAGGTCGCCGCGCCGCCGTACTCACCGCCTGCCGAGAAACCCTGCAACGCGCGCAGCCCGATGACCAGTACCGCGGCGACCATGCCGATCTCGTTGAACGTCGGGAGAAGTCCGATGGCGAACGTCGAGCCCGACATCAGGATGATCGTCATGGCCAGCACTTTCTGCCGGCCGAGCTTGTCACCGAGCGGACCGAGGATGAAGCTGCCGAACGGCCTGATCACGAACGTGACGGCCAGCAGCGCGAACGTCGCCAGCGCGCCTTCGGCCGTACTGCCCGCGTTGAAGAAGACCTGGCCGAGGATCGCCGGCATGAAGCCGAAGACGCCGAAGTCGTACCACTCGATGCAGTTGCCCATCGCCGAACCGGCGACGGCCTTGCGAACATCGGTATTGCTGGGCACATAAGGCGCGCGTTCCGCGGCGCCTGCAGCGTCCTCCGCCATGAAGACCACCCCGTCATGAACTTGCGGACGAGGCTCAGTGTCGGAAAGTTCTCGGCCTGCTGCCACTTGAACAGGCTGTTTTGTCCGATTGTGAGGCCGCCGGAAAGCGTGGTTTACCGGCGGCCTCACTGGTATTCGGCTGCGTTGGCGCTATTACCGCCTATTGCGTCAGTGCGGAGAGCGCCGACCAATCGGCCCAGGAGTAGGTCCAGTCGTGATAGTCGCCGTCCTCGGGCCCGAGCTGCTGGGTGCTTCCCTCGATCTCGACGGGATCGCCGGGCAGAACGCCGTCGTAGTACTCCTTGGCGTCCGCGTCGGACATGTTGATGCAGCCGTGCGAGACGTTGGTATAGCCCTGATCGCCGACCGACCACGGCGCGGCATGGGTGAACTCGCCGTTGTTCGAGATGCGGACGGCCCAGTTGACCTCGAAGTCCCGGTAGCCGTATCCGGGGTTGGTCATGTAGTAGACGGGGTGCTTGCTCATCACGACATGGGTCCCGCTGTGGGTGACCCTGCCTGGATCGGAGTCGAGACCGTAGCTCACCGGGTAGTCGGCGATCTGCTGCCCGTCGCGGATGACGACCATGCGGTGGGTCTGGGTGTTGCCCTTGACGATCTGCGACCTTCCGATGCTGAAATTCGATGTGACGTCGGCTTCGCCGTATGTGCCGTCGCCGAGGTGGACGCCGTAGACGTCGGCCCTGACCGAGACCTTGGTCCCCGGCTGCCAGTAGTCCTTCGGCCGCCAGTGCACGGAGGTGTCGTTCTCCAGCCACGCCCACGAGCCCTCCGTCGGCGGCGTCGTCTCCACGTGCAGCGCCTTCTCGACGGCCACCTTGTCGGTGACGGGAGCGTCGAAGGTGAGGCTGATCGGCATTGCGATTCCGTAGACGCCGTCGTCGCCGACATTGAGGCTGCCGCTCATCGTGGCCTTGGGTGCCACCGTGCTGAACGCACCGTTGATCGGGGTCTCCTTGCCGTTCTTGTCGACGGCGGTACCCGACCACGTATAGGTCTTGTCGTAGCCGAGTGGCTCCGTCGCGGTCCAGCTCCGCTGGTCCTTGGCGACCTCGCCGTTGACCGGAGTGCCCTCCGGGTTGGTCAACGCGACCGACTTGATCTTGCCTTCGGTCACCGAAAGCCTGATGGGATCCCGCGGTGCGACATCTTTCGTGCCGTCCGCGGGTTGTGCGGTGATTTTCGCGGCGGGTTTCGAGTCCTCCGAACCCGAGTTGCCGTCGGCATTTCCTCCGTCACCCGTGCAGGCAGCGAGTCCCAGAAGGATGGCAAGCATGAGTGCCGTCAAGCCTCTGGTGTTCCCGCGCCGCGCTCCCTTTCGCTGACTCACGTGCGTCCCCTTCTCCCCGTCCATCCCCTCCTGACGCCGTAGAAATGCCCTTCGTTGCACCCGAAAAATGGTGACTACGGTCACAGAAGAGAATAGTTGTCATAGCCTGTGAGGGACCGTGGCTGTCTCCTGACGGTGGACCTCATGCGCCAAGATCGCCACCGCTGCCCCCAATGGGGGGTTGATCGAACGGTCCACTCGTTACGCAACCCCTCGGGGCAGGTTCCGCCCGGTTGGACCAACCTGGAGCCGCGGGGTTCGAAAAATGCGAGTAGCCGGTAGGCTGCCGGGTGGCCGTCGTTTTGCGTGTTCGTGGCTTCACACTCGCGGAACTTCTGACGCGAGCCCTGAGCCATGCGCGCTCTTTGCGTCTCGTTGGAACCGCCCGGGACGGCCAGGAAGTCACTTCGGTGACGTCCATGCGGAACAGCAACGAGGAGTAAAACGGTGGCGCAAGGCACTGTGAAGTGGTTCAACGCCGAAAAGGGCTTCGGCTTCATCGCCCAGGACGGTGGAGAGGGCGACGTGTTCGTCCACTACTCGGAGATCGAGGGCCGCGGTTTCCGCACGCTCGAAGAGAACCAGCGGGTGGAGTTCGAGGTCGGCCAGGGGCAGAAGGGGCCGCAGGCTCAGAAGGTTCGCGCCCTCTAAGGGGCGTCATTCCCTGACTGCATCGAGCCCCCCGGCGCTACTTGCGCCGGGGGGCTCGATCGTTTTCGAGGTGCGTTATCCGGATAGTCCGCCCGGATAGCGCGAGGCCTGTCCCCCGGTGTTGCCGGTGGACAGGCCTCGGTGTTGTTCGCAGCCGGGGTAACGGTCAGCGGAGGGTGCCGTTGGCCGGCTGCTCCCACTGCTGCTGGTCGAAGTAGTACTGGTCGGTCTGCGGCTCACCCGTTGCCCGGGGTTCGGCGTGGCGCTGCGCGCGCTCCTCCGACTCGATCTGGGCTTCCCAAGCGAGACGTTCGAGGACCCATTCCTGGGCGAGCGCCTGCGGTGAGGTGCCACGGAAGGCGGCCAGCTCCTTGAGCTGCTGGCTGGCGATGAGGTTGACCCTGAGCTGGTAGACCTGCGCGTCGCCGAAGCGGCGCCCTGAGCCGGTGCTCTCGGGGTCGGATTCCGGAGCGAGTGCGGCGAGGTAGCTCGTCAGCTCGTGGTCTTCTGCGGCCGGGTCCGCCGCGCTGTCAACGGCGCCGCGGTGGCGACCACTGTTGGCGGGTTTGAGGTTGGTGCGGCTGCTCAGCCGACCGAATGCGGGAAGAGGCACCAGGACACGATAACGGTTGTATCTCGGCCGAAAGGCCTCTGTGATGCTACCCACACGCCGTGTCGTGAGTTTTCCTCGCGCTTTGTGCCGTTTGGAGTAGTGGTCGGCCTGTCCGGGCGAATAAATGAACACAAAACGTAGCCGGGTGGTGTCGACAGGCTTTACCGATTACGCGCTTGAAATGGAAGAAGAAATGGAGAGGCCCCCGCGCCAGGGGGAGGAACGCGGGGGCCGGAGGGGATCTCCACAGGCGCTGACCGGGGGTGTGTCAGCACGTTGATTGTTACACGACGGGACGGCGCATCGCGAGGGTTGTGTTTGAAAAAGGCCCCTCACCTGTCATTTCTCCGTTGCCGGCGCGTCATTCTTCAGCTTTCCCCGAATGGCCGCTCAAGTGGACGGAGCGTGCGGGGAGGTTCACTCTGCGGGGGGCTGTGAGTGGCTCCGGCCGCTCGCTAGCCTCGCGGCGAAGGTCATCCAGGAGCCCTTGGAGGAGCGATGAGCGGGTCTGTGGAAGTGCGACAGTTCCTCCTTCGATACGAGGGAGAGGGGCAGGCGGCCGGATACGGCGGCGTGCCCGCGCAACGTTCGGGCCAGGCGGATGCCTCAAGGGTTTCCGACGATCAGGTCCGCAGGGCAAGGCTCGCGGTGGCACGCGGGTCGACCGGGGTCGAGGACTGCGCTCAACTGCTCGACATGCTCGGGTTGAAACCGGACGACGACGGAAGGTCGCCGGTTCAGCGGTAGTCGAAGGACGGTCGCGCCGGGGTTCGCCGCCGGTGTGGCCGTCGTGAGGAGCTGCTGGTGCGGTGTCGGCATCCGGGCTTGTAGTACCGCCCAGGTGCACACCCCCTGGTCGTGCACCTGGGCAGCACGTGGTCAAGCTACTTGCCGCCCGGCCGTCGAGCAATCGATTGGTTCGCGTGACAGCGTTATGAAGGAAGGCCTTTCGTTTCCGGCCATCCTGCGGCAGTGTTTTCGTAACGCCGTGTTCAATGACGACTCGCTGGTCGGCCTCCGAGCTGGATTTCGGGGCGGAAGAGCTTGTCGGTGCAGGTCAGAAAGAAGTGGACCCCCGGTTGTGGGGGCGCTTGGGGGTGTGTCATAGACTTACAGTCGCTCCCAGGGGGACCTGGAGAGCGCGGTCGCTCGGTTCGCCGAACCGGCTGGGCTCCCATCGTCTAGTGGCCTAGGACTCCGCCCTTTCAAGGCGGCAACGCGGGTTCGAATCCCGTTGGGAGTACGCAGTACATGTAAGGCCCTGTGGCGCAGTTGGTTAGCGCGTCGCCCTGTCACGGCGAAGGTCGCGGGTTCGAGTCCCGTCAGGGTCGCTTCAAACGTTCGGCTGCTAGCCGGCGTGTCCGGCCAGGTAGCTCAGTTGGTACGAGCGTCCGCCTGAAAAGCGGAAGGTCGCCGGTTCGACCCCGGCCCTGGCCACAACGCTGACCAGCAGAAACGGCCCCCGCCAGGCAGGCGGGGGCCGTTTTGCATTCGGCTCCGTTGCAGTTGCCGTTGCAGTTGTCCCTCAGAGGGGCGCCGTCAGGACGTCCACAGGTAGCCGTTCAGCCGCTCCGCGATGTCGCGGCGGAGTCCTCCGGTGATGTGCTGGTACCGCTTCGCCATCGACGTGTTCGACCAGCCCATGAACTCCATCACGGCGCGTTCCGGCACTCCGAGGATGAGCAGCACGGTCGCCGCAGTGTGCCGAGCGTCGTGCAGCCGGGCTTCCCGCACTCCAGCTTCCTCCAGCAGCTCCTTCCATTCGTCGAGGTCTCGTCGCGGGTCGAGCGGCTTGCCGTTGGGTTGCGTGAACATCCACCCGCCCTCATGCCACTCGGACCCGGCGATCTCGCGTTCCTTCGCCTGCTGTTCCTCGTGGTTGAGGATCAGCTCGTACAGGCGGTCCGGTAGCACGATCCCCCGCCGGCCGGCACGCGACTTCACGTCGACCTCGACAAGGCCTCCTCCATGACGCTGGGGGCACCAGCGAGCGTGTTTGGTGCAATCGGGTGAGCACGGTGGCGGGCACGGCTTCCGCGTGTGGCGTTTGCAATCCTCCTTGCAAGGTTTCGTCTTGTGGTACTTCGCGCCGCACTTGTGCGGGTCGCGGCACCCGTGTTTCCAGGTCTGACGCTGTAGCTGTTTTGCGATGCGTAGTGCCTGGTGCTTCTTGTCGAGACGTGACCATTTGAGCCCGATCGTTTCGCCCTGCCTCGTTCCGAGTGCCAGCGCGAGGACGAAACGGACGCCGTTTCGTCGAGCAAGCGCCGTCGTGAGGAGCTGACCGATCTCGTCGGCCTCGAATGGCTCGACCTCCGATTCCTCAATGCGGGGCGCCTTGGCCAGCTCGACCGGGTTGCGCGTAATCCGGCCACGCCTCTCAGCCTCTCCGAAAGCCGTACGAGCCGTTCGGTGGACCTGATGCGCTGTTCCCGCCTTGAGTCCAGAGGCGAGCATCTTCGCGTAGAGCTTCTCGAAGTGCTCCGGCTGAATCTTGTTGATCCTGTGCGCGCCGAGGTTCGGGATGAGGTGCCGGTAGACCGCAGTGCGGTACGCATTCGCGGCCTTGTGGCGCACGGATGGCTCCGCGATGTTCTCGAGCCAGTGGGTCAGCCACTGCTCGACGGTCCACGCGCGGCCCGGTTTGCTGACCTTTCCGCTGTCGCGCTGCCTTTCCAGATTTCGCACGGCCTCGATTGCTGCAGCTTCCGACTGCCGCTCGACGTGCCGTCGGTCGGGCCTCCCGTCGTCGCGAATGCCCATGCTGACCCAGCCGTGCCATTTGCCATCTGCGCCTTCGTAGACCGAGCTGGCGCCGTTCGGCCGACGGGTTCCTTCGGCGCGGTTCTTGCGTGGCATGTAGGAGCTCCCTTCAGGCGGCGGTCTGGGTGGCGGTGTCGCTGACAAGGCGCGCGGCGTAGTCCTGAATCGCGGATGCAGGTACGCGACGGAGGCGGCCGATGCGGACCGATTCGATGTCGCCGTCGCGGAGGAGGCGGTACATCATCGTTCGGCCGATGCCGAGTTGTTCAGCTGCTTCCTCGGCCGTGAACATCACGCGTGCGGGCATCTGGCGCGGCTGCGGTTCGGTCGGTGCGGGCGGTTGCGCTTCTTGCTGGTCCGCGATGGCGGTCGCGAGTGTGGCGAGAGTGCTGGCGAGTTGTCTGAGGTCGGCTGGCGTAGCCATGTGGGCGTCTCCCGGGTGGTGGCGTGCGGGTGGGAGGTGACGAACATGGGGCGGCTCCTTCTGCTGGGGTGGACGGAGGAAACGAACTTACGAACTAATGCCCTGACCTGCGGTTTTGCAGGCGGCGTCGGGGACTTAGTTCGTACGTTACGAACTAAGTCGCTGGTGTCGGTCGGTGTTTGTGCTGGTCAGCGAGTTAGTTCGTAAGTTCGTTTAGTGCGTGGGTTCCGGGGCGGGTACGGCCGTGTAGGCCTCGGTGGGGCGGCCTTTGCCGCTGGCGGGTTCGCGGCGTTCGCGGCGGATACGGCCGGCGTCGACGAGCTGGCCGAGTAGCGCGGTGATCTGCTCGGCGGGTTTGTTGCCGCCGAAGAAGTCCTTGCTGATCTCCTTGCGGGTGCGGCCGGCGTCGCCGCCCTCGGTGATCCACGCGAGGAGCTTGGCCGGTGTGGCGGTGTCGACGAACAGGGCGCGGGCGGAGTCGATCGAGTAGCGCACCAGCGCGGCCGCCGGCTGCAGGTGGGCGAGTTGGATGTCGGTGGTGCCGTCGAGTGCGGCGTGCAGCCCGGCGATGCGCTTGCAGTAGGGCAGAGCACGGGAGACGAAGCTGGCCACGCTCGGGTGGTGGGCGTCGGTGTTGAACTCCAGGTACAGATCCCGCCACATGCCTCGGGCGTCGTCGGCGAAGTCCATGACACCGAGCTTCTCGCCGGTGTTGAGCCGGTCGGCCAGTCCCGATGCCAGTGCCTGTGTGGTGGCGCGGTCGAGGCCGGAGCTGTCGGGCAACGCCTTGGACCATGCGACGGCGAGCGGGAGGAAGCGGTTGTAGGTGCCGCCGGCCATGTCGGCGTCGGAGAGCTTGGCGCGGAACTCCTCGGGCGTGATGTGTGCCAGCACCCCGACGTGCGACTCCGGGGCCACCCGCGCGTTCACGGTGAGGGTGGAGAGGTCGCCGCCTTCCCAGGCTGCGCGCAGGATCTGGGAGAGGCTGTTGCCCTCGCGTTTCATCTTGGCCATCACTCCTCCCCACTCGTTCTCGAACGCCAGCAGCCGCAGATCCGACGGGCCGGAGGCGTCGTCGTCTTCGTCGTCGATGGCGAACCGTTGCGCCAGGCCTTCACCGGAGGTGAGACCGGACTTGATGTTGTTGACCGCGAACTCCCCATCGGCCTCGGCGATCAGCCGCTTGGCGGCCGACCAGGAGGAGCCTTTCTTGCCGGTGTTGGTCTTGCCGATAACCATCGGCCACACCAGCAACGGATGGACATCGTCACCGGCCCGCACGTGCGGACGCCGGCCGAGGCGCACCCCAGCCGCGCAGATCAGCGACGCCAGGATGGCCACCGGGTCAGCCTCGCTCGTGGGTTCGATCTCGTGGACGAGGTGGCCGAGGTAGCAGTCAAAGACGGTGTCGTCGAGGGTGGGCAGCCAGGAGCGTGCCCGCGCCACGGCGGCCCCGGCCCGAGTGTCGAAGTCCTCGGGGTCCGGGAGCGCCCGCAGCGGACGTGCTGGCATGGACATTCACGCGGCCTTTCGTTGCGGGATGTGTCGGGGCTGGGTGGAGCCTTTGGACAGGGCGGCGTCGACGACGCGGGCGACCTCGGCTGGGGTGCAGGAGCAGTCGGCGCCGATCAGCGCTTGGGCGGCATGCAGTAGCTCGGTGCGGGCGTGGGTGTGCTCGCACAGCCCGGCGCCGACGAGCTGCCCGACGCGGTAGGCCGACCGGGACAGCACCGCGTTGTGCTGGCCCCGCGGCGCCCCGGCGACGGCGTCGCATTCCCCGCGCAGCGCGGCCGCCGCGTACCTGCCCGGCTCGGTCACGGCCCGCACCGACCGCACCGCGACGTCAGTGGCGGGTCGTTGGCACAGGGCCTGCAGCAGCCACGCCGGCAGCTCCACCGGATCCCGGTCGTCGACCAGCTCATAGCCGCCCTCGGGCAGCACCGAGCCGGGCGCGACGACGTAGCCCCCGCCGGCGCGAGTGTCCACGTGCGGAGCGAGCTGCCCGGCCGTGTTGCGCAGCTCCACGCCGGCCGGCAGGGCGAAGTACAGGTGACGGCCGCCCGAGGGTGTGGCCACCGTGTAGGTCTCGGGCAGGGGCACGCCGCGTTCCTCGGCCACCCGCGCGATGCCGACGGTGCCGTCGGGGTCGGTGGCGCCGTCCTTGGCGGTGTCGAGATCGAGCACCAACAACCGGGACGGTCCGGTCGCGATGCCGATGTTGAACGCGCCCGCCTGCCAACACCGGCCGATCCGCTCGGCCTCGGTCGTGGCGCGCTGTTCCCACGCCTTCACCGCCGGGCGCTTGCTGTGCGGGGCGAGGGGGAACACGTGCCAGCCCATCGCGGCGAAGCACAGCGCCCACTCGGCCAACACCTGCGAGGTCGTCGTCGGGGTCATTACTTGCTCCCTTCGCAGTGGGTCAGGACTCCGCGGATGGCCTCGGCCTCCGCCTGGTCGACGGTCAGCGCGTAGCGCTGTTTGGTCTGGACCCAGCGGGTCACGTAGGTGCACCGGTCGCGCTCCGGCAGCCACGTGGCGGGGTCCTGGTCACCCTTGGAGCGGTTCGAGGAGGCGGTGACGGCGACGAGGAGGTCGGGGTCGTTGGCGTAGGCCTCCCGCTCGGCCTCACTCCAGTCCCGGGCGCCGGAGCGGGCGGCCTCGGCCAGCGGCACGAGGTGATCGACGTCCAACTCCGACGGGTCGGTGACGGTTTCGCCGTCGTAGACGCTCGTCCACGAACCCGACAGCTCGCAGTCCTCGCCCACCGACACGTCGCGGCCTTGGGTTTTCAGGGCCTCGTCGCGGGAATCGCAACCCTCGCCGGTGGAGGTCCAGTGCGGCCAGTCGTCGCGGTCATACGGCGCCCCGGTGTCTTCCGGCGCGACGGTCAGCCCGGACAGGTCCGTCGGCTCCGCGGCCGTCGACGAGGTGCCGGCGGACAGGTCGGGAAGCTCGCAGCCGGACACGGCCAGAGCCGCGAGCAGGGTCAGTGCGGTCGTTGCAGCGCGGGTGCGCGTGGTCATCGAAAAGCCTTCCGTCGATTACGTGTAGTAGCGGTGCGTGGTGCTGTTTGTCGGGCGCGATCTCCGAGGGAGGGAGTCGCGGCGAGGGCGTGGAAATGGTCGTCTGGGCGGGGTCTCGGCCCGGCGAGTGGCTGCCTCCCTTGCCTCCCTCGGCGGCGGTTTGTGCAGGTCGCGACGAGGGAGGCGTCCGAGGGAGGTGGTGAGGGAAAACTCCCTCAGTTCCGGGCGCCTCCCTCACTCATCGACGTCGTGGTCTTCGTCGTCGGAGTCGCCGTTGCTGTCACGTTCGGTGATGGCTTCGGCGATCCGTGCGGCGGAGATCTGCATGGCTCCTTCGGTCTTGTAGGGCTCGGCGTCGTAGTCGGCCAGGTACTCGCGCAGCCGCTGCGGCGTCCAGTCGGTGTAGACGGCCGGGTTGTAGCTCGTGAGCTTCGCCAGCACCTCGCGGGTCTTCATCCGCTCGGCGTCACCGAGCACGTGCGCGATGTCGACCAGCGGGTCCACGACCTCGGCCTCGACGACCTCCGGTGCCGGCAGCTCGGCGGCCGCACGCAGCTGTATGGCTCGCTTCGTGACGCGGTGCGCGTCCTTCTGGTCGACGTAGAAGCTGCGTAGCAGTCCAGGCTTCGCGGTGAACCCGCGCTGCATACACGTGCCGATGTCGCCGGGACCCTCGTCAGTCTTGGGCTCAAGGCCGACCGCGGAGATGCCCGTCTTGTACGAGCCCGTGCCCAGGACCGCGTCGTTGCCGTTCTGGTCACCGATGGCGAAGCACGCCTTGTTCGAGGCCACGGAGATGATCTTCCGGGGCAGGGCGTCCTTCGACGGCTCCGGCGTGAGGAACATCAGCGTGATGCCGTACTTCCGCGCTGTGGACATCAGCTTCGAGGCGACCTCGATCGCGTCCTTGCCGTGCTTACCGAGGAACAGGTTCTGACACTCGTCGATCACCACGACCCGCGGACGCAGCCGGGCGTCCTTAGCCGCGATACGGCGGTTCACGGCGCGTTCGTCGTGCTCCTTGATCGCCTTGCCGCGCACGGCCAGATCCTCATACAGGCTGGTCAGCAGGTTCATGCACGCGTCGACGGTCTCCTCGCCGGCGCCGGTGTGCAGGGACCGCAGCCGTGGCTTCATCGGCTCGAAGTCGGCATTCTCGGCCATGACAACGACGTCAATGTCGACCAGCGGATCGAGCATCGCACCGAGCACCAGCGTGATGGCCAGCGTCGACTTGCCCGAGCCCATCATTCCGCCGAACACGTAGTTCGCCTCGAACAACCGACCACGGACGACGTCGCCCTTGATCGTGACGCCCGCCGGGACGCCGGCGAAGTAGTCGGTCTGCGCCTTGTCCAGGTCGGACAGGAGCGGCCACGGGTCCACCGGGCCCGACAGTGCGCCCCGCTTGGCGACCCACAGGTCCAGCACGGCCGGCTCCGGCTCGGTGGGCCAGACCTCGATCGGATACCGCACGAGGTTGTGCGCCAGCGTCGCCTTGCGCTTGATGATGTCCTCCACCGGGCACGCCGGCGGCAGCGCGAGCTGTGCACGCCAGCCCTTGCCGTCGATCGTGGGCGGGGTGATGAACTTGATGCGCCACCCCTCCTTCACGGCCTGGTTGAACCCGCGAATGTTGAGGTTGTGCAGGGCATTCAGGATCGTGTTCTCGTCCGGGAGCCCGTCCATCACGTCGCCGTCGCCGGCCGGTGCGGACAGCCAGCTCGGCATCTGTGCGTGCTCGCGTCCCTGCTTGTACAGGTAGAACAGGCCCAGCGCGGACCCACCGAGCACACCGAACACGCCGTACGCCGCGACGAACCACACCATGAACGCCACCGCGTCGACGACCGCCCGGATCGGCGCGATGACGTCGGCGACGTCGCCGGAGTTTGCGAACAGCAGGAGCCCGAGAGCCAGCAGAAACCCTGCCAGGCCAAGGAGTCCGATCACACCGGCCTTGATCCACTGCCCCGGAGCCTTGAGCCAGTCCATGACCCGCTGGTGGCGACGGTGCTTCTCGGCGACGTCGGCTTCCTGCCAGTACCGCAGCGCTTCCTGATCGCCCGCGGCCTCGGCCGCGCGCATCTGCCGCTCGTACCGGGACGCGCCGTGCGTGTCCCGCCAGCGTCGCCACGTCACGCCCACGCCGGCCAGCGGGTAGGCGAACGCGTGCCGGACGAGCGTCTTCGTGCGCTGGTGCGTGGTCACCGTCTTCACGACGCGACCGACGACGACCACGTCGTTGCGGTACCCGGCCCACCGCTCGTGCGCCTTCTGCCGCTGAAGGTCGCGGTACTGCTGAGCGGTGATGATCTCGCCTTCGATCACCTCGGACCCAGCGACCGCGTCAGCGCCGGGGTTCTGGGCGGCGGGCAGGTAGTGGACCGGTGCCAGCTCGCGGCCTTCGTTGCTGTCGTCGTAGGTGCTCATCGGGCCTCACCTCCGGTGTGCTCGTCGCGGAGCTGGCGGGCGTACTTCGGCGCGCACCGCAGCGTCTTGCGGATCGACTCAGCCGACGTCGGGTCGACCTCGCCGGCCTCGATCGCCTCGGCGAACTCGGCGCGGAGCTGGTCGATCGAACGGGCCGAGGGCTTGCGGATCCGGGCCCGATTCGGCCTCGATTCGTGCTGGTCATCGACTCGATCGAGGGTCGCCACGGCTGTCCCGGAATCGAGGGTCGATCCCGGCTCGGTCGAGTCCTGCTCGCGGTCGGCCTCGGCGATCAGATCGACCAGCGCGGCGTCCCACGGGTCCCGCGAATCGACGGCCGCTGCCGGCTCGATCGCGGTCTCCAGGCGTCGGCCCGTACGGCCGGCCAGGACGTAGCGGCCGGGCGTGTAGACCACGGTCGCCGTGCCGTCGTCGTCGAGCGCGACCGGCGCCTGGCGGACCGCGGCCCGGCGCACCCGCACGGCCTTGCGCTCGACCTGCCGAGCCACCTTCGCCTCGCGGCGCTCGGCCGGGCTGCGCCGCGGGCCGGCGACGGTGAGCTGGTGCGCGACGACACCGGCCACCGACACCAGACCCATCGCGGCACCCGCCGACCATCCGCGGTCGAAGCCGTGCAGGACGTTGAGCGTGAAGTTCACTCCGGCGAAGACCCAGACACCCACCTGCAGAGCCCACACCGAGGCATCCGGTGTGCGGTGCCGGGAGACCTCGACCGCGAGGGCGAACGCCCACATGCCCAGTTCAGTCAGGATCGGCAGCGCGAGGCCAGTGGCGCCGCCGTACAGCGACAGTCCGTACTCGGCCATCGCCGGCACGGCCATCACGGCCGACACCAGCGCGAGCGGCCAGATCAGCAGCCGCACGACGTGCTCACCGGCCCACGTGCGGACCGCTCGCCACCGTGCCGCCCGCGCCGCGGCCGCGTCCGCCTTCGCCTGACGGCGCTGCGCTGCAGCCTGCTCACGATCGGCACGGACCTGCTCGCGTCGTGCCTGCTCGATCCGCAGTCGGCGTTCAGCCGCTGCGTCCGCGTCCAGGCGGTCCTGCTCGGCCTTGGCCGCGCGGTCCGCTCGGCGTGTGTCTGCCCAGCTCATGCGATCACCTCCCCGTGCTTGCTCGACGTCTCGTCACTCGGCACCGCCTGCAGCGGGCGCTCAGTGGTCTGGTCCTTGTTGTTGCGGCGGCGCGTGGTGACCTCGTGCGTGATCCATGCAGCACCGGCCAGTACGGAGATCCCGATCAGCCACCACGCGGTCGTCACGGCCAGCACCAGCGGCAGGCCGACCGCGGCCAGCTCGGCGATGTGCCAGCCGATCCAGGCCACCGTCTGGTCCGTGCGCGTCGGCGCGGACTCTCCGGTGTGAACGGTCAGGTCCGTGCGGTGCAGCGGCTGCAGTTCGGTCATTTGCGGGTCTCCTTCCTGCTCAGGCGACGGAAAGTGCGGCGGATAAGTCGGCCGAGTGGCCAGGCGAGGCGGGACAGTCCGCCGCCGGCGACGCAGGCCAGGAACCCGACCGCGAGGTAGGCCCAGGTGGGCATCCCGCCCGGCATCTCGCGGGTGGCCAGCACGATTGCGCCCGCCGCCGCGGCGGACAGCACGACGTCCACTGCCCCGCTGTAGAGGTCTTCGCGGTCCATCACTCGCTCGCCCTCGGCGGCCTTGGCTCGGAGGAACTCGTCGAACTGGCCGGACAGGTCGGCCGCGCAGCCGTTGCAGGCGTAGTCGGTGGTCTCGGTCGTGGTGTCAGGCGTAGGCACGGGTGTCCTCGTTCGGCGTGGTGGCCGGTTCGGTGGGAAAGAAGTGGTTGATCGGCCCCGGTTTCGGGGTCGTGGCTTGCCGTGTGGCGAAGGCGTCCGCCCGGCGCATCCCGACTTCGAGCACTCGTGCGGCGAGCACGAGGGGGATGCGGATCAGGTGCAGGACCAGGAACATCACGACGGCAGCGGCGAAACGCAGCAGCGCAGCGGTGCCGTAGGTACGCAGCACGTCGAAGCTCGACATCACACGTCCCGCCCCTCGCCCAGGTAGGCACGGTGCAGGCTGCGGGCGGCCATCAGCTCCAACACCGCGGCCTCATCGGAGTGGAAGACCACGTACGGGTCGGTGTCGTCGCCGGTGGCCTGTGCCCAGACCGCAGCGCGGCGGCGGTGTGCCTCGGCCCGGTCGCGCAGCCGCTCGGCGACGGCGCGGGTGATCAGGGCGTTCAGCTCGGCCGGGGTGTAGACGACCTCGTCGCCGCTATCGGCCGGAGCGTTCGCGTCTACCATCGGATTCCTTCCCAACGAACGGTTAGTTGTGCGTGTGGGGAGTCCCGACGCGGCGTGCGCGTTCTTGGCGGTTCGGGCCGCCGCGTCGGGGTCACCAATCAGAAAGCGGGTCATCGGCGGCGCTCCTTCAAGATCCGTTCGCACGCCGGGCACCACGTGCCGGGCAGCGGGAACAGTCGCCACGTGCTGGTCTCGTACTCGCCTGCCTCGGCCGTGTGACCACACAGCGCAGTGACGCGGCCGGACCACCACGACTTCTTCGCCATGCGGTGCTTGATCCCCTGGTCCTTCTTGCCCATCGGTGCTCCTTTGTCAGAGGTTGTGCAGGTAGGTGGTGGTGGCGTTCTGCGCGGCCGCCACCAGCGGCTGAAGCTGGGACAGCTGGTCCAGACCGGTCGCGTACAGGCCGTCCGCTTCGGTGATCGCCGGGTGGTTACTGCCCTGCGCGGCCTGAGCGATCTGGGCGCGGATGGCGTCCAGTTCCTGGGCCGCCTGGGCCAACATCCCGAGCACGGCGGTGGCCTGCTCGCTCGTGCTGGCCAGGTGGGCGCGGATTTCGTCGATGCTCGACATAGCTGCGTGTTCTCCTTCGATCTGTGCTGGTCAGAGGGTGTTGGCGTAGTCCTGCAGAGCCGTGCCGATCGCCTGAGCGCGGCCTGCGATCTCGGTGAGCTGCTCGGCCAAGGCCCGGTATCCGGCGATGGCTTCGCCCACGGCCGGGGCCGAGCTGCCTGCGGCGGCGGCCTCGACCTGCACCGCCGCGAGCTGGTACGACACCGCGGCGCGGTTGACCAGATCGGCGTGCTGCTGGGCGGATTCGGTGATCGCGGCCAGAGCGCCGCGCACGTCGTTGATGCCAGTCATCGCAGAACCTCCAGAGGTAGACAGGCCAGACGAAGCAGCAGGCGCCGGTGCGGCGGGTGCGGGCGCCGGCGCGGGTTCGGGTGTGGGCCGGGGGACGGTGCGGCGGTGAGTGCGGCCGGACACGGTCTTGACCGACTCCTCGAGGCAGACGCCTTCCAGCGCTGAGACCGTGACGTCACCGGAGACGGTGCGGGCGTTGACGGTCGAATCGCCGGTGGCGTGCACCCCGACGTCGCCGGAGGTGCTGCGCACCCGGGCCTGCCCGGACAGCGAATGCACCGCGACGTCGCCGGAGACGGTGCGGGCCTGCAGATCCCCGGTGTGCTCGACCGACACCCGCCCGGACGTGGTGCGCACATCCGCCACACCCACCCGGTCAACCTGCACCCCACCGGAGATGGTTTCGGCCTCGACACGGGCCAGCTCGCCCGTGGTGCGCAAGTTGGCGCTGGAGCCGGTCATGCGTACTGCGGAGTCGGCCGGCAGGTGCGCCACGACCCGCACACCCGACGAGCCGCCCGAGACGGTTTGGTCGCCGGAGATGACCTGTCCGCCGGAAATCACCGTCGAACCCGTGCCGCTGATCGTGACGCCGTTGACCGTGGTGCCGCCGCCGGTGTTGATGACCGTGCCGGAGCCCTGGATCACGCTGCCGACCACATTCGCCGACTGCACACCCACAAAACCGCCCCGACCGGTGGACACCGGGCCGGTCGGGCCGACGACCTGCACACCCGAAGCCGTGTCGTCGTCAGGCAGGCGGACCGCGAGACGGTCGCCGTCGGAGGAAATCCGGGCCCGCTCGATCAACCGCTCCGCCGCGCTATCCCCCGGCGTGATCGGTTCCAACGTCACGCGGGCCGTGTCGATCTCGGCCACACGTACCTGCACCTCACCCGCGGGCGCATCCACCGCAAGCCGGGCCGGACCCTGCTGCTCGTGCTCGTGACCACGCATCAGACCGCCACCTCCCGGCCGTGGTGCAGGGCGATCGACGTCGTCACCAGCGACGCGACCACCGAGATCAGCCGGTGCGTGGCCTGGTCCATCTCCATCAGCGCCGTGCCCGGGCCGCCCTCGTCGATGACGCCCTCACGGCGCTGCACCGTCGCGTGGGCCAAGTAGCCGCCCTTGCCGATGGCCTTGCTGCGCAAGAACTTCTTGAACGGCTCCCGCCGATCGATCACGTAATGCGTCAGCGCGTTGACCGCATGACCCGCAGCCCACGCCCGCACCGGCACCCGGCACCCCAGCGCCCGCGTCACAGCCCACCCCGCGACCGCCTGACCAGCGGTGTAGGTCGCGACGTGACGAGCGCAGTGCTTCGCGCCCTCACGACCCGGCAGGGCCTTACCCTGCGCATCCGCCGAGGACTGCACGATCTGATCGCAGTACGGATGCACATCCGAAAACGTCGCCTGCAGCGCCGCGAACAACGCCAAACCCTTCAGCCTCATCAGGCCGCCACCTCCCCGAAGTCGCCGGCGTCGAGACGTGTCGGCAGCGAGCGAAGCGACGTCCGAGTGGAGCGGCGCTGAGCCCGACGTGCTCGGCGGAGGTCGTTGAACGAGTGCGTGATGCGGACGTGCGTCACGTGCTCGTCCTCGGCGATGTCGCGGTCGACCTCGGCGAGCATCTGGTCGATGTCGGTCTCGGTCAGACCGTCAGGGAAGTGGTCTTCGTGCAGCTCGTTCAGGCCGGAAACGAACCTGAGCGCTGCGTCGTTGGCGATCCGTGCGGTTTTCATTGACTTCCAATCTGTCGCAAGACATCCGTCTTGTCGCAAGACACTAACGACAGGCGAGGCCTGAGTCAACAGATGTCTCAAGACATGAGGGGTACGGTGATTTCGTGGTTGAGAGCGAAGACAGGACCTTGGCCAGTAAGCGGGTTGCCAACGACCTGCGCGCTCGTATCGAGGCGGGGGAGTTCGCGGTGGGCGACAAGCTGCCCCCGCATCGCCAGCTCGCGACGGACTACGGCGTCGCGCCGAACACGGCCACGGCGGCCGTGAAGTTGTTGCGTGACATGGGATTCGTGACGGTGCCGCCGAACGCGAGTGCCCGTGTGCGGGACCGCTCCGCGGACGTCGACACCTCGGCTGCGCTCCGAACGGTCACCGAGGAGGTCTCGGTGCTGCGGTCAGAGCTGGCCGGTACGGCCGAGCGACTTGCCGAGGTCGAGAGGACGCTCGACGAGCTGTCGCGCCGCACTACGCACTGACCCCGCGGATGAACGACACGACGCCGTCGATCACGTCGCCGAGGCCGCTGAACCCGTCCTTGACCCAGGTCGCCGCGTCGGTCGGGTGCTTCACGACGATCACGCCCAGCGCGATGAGAACGACGATGCCGATCACCTTCGGGAGCATCCCGCCGCCGGCCTGAATGCCGGGGATTGCCTGCTTGGCCATCTGAATCTCCTTCGTTGATTCGTTGGTGTGGACCGCTTTCGGTCATGTCTCAAGCGTGCCCCGGCACCGGCCTGGCGGGAACTGTCCGAGAACCCCCTCTGCGCTGCACTTTTGCTGAACTTCTCGCCCTGAACTTCCGGGCTCAACCCCTGAACTTTCACTGCACTTTGCGCCCGCAGGGGCGCGCTCGGAGACCCGAAGATGGGAGTCTGCAGGCATGGAACTGAACGGCGTCGCCGCAACGATTGAGCAGGTCAAGGCCCTCGCGCTCACGAACTACGGACACTTCACGTCGATGCTCGTCAACGACGACAGCGTCCGCGGCCTGTCGCTGCACATGCAGCGCCTTGCGCGCGACTGCAGGAAGCTGTTCGGCACCGAACTGGACACCGAGCGGGTGCGGGAGTACGTCCGGCACGCCTTGCAGGGGATGACCCAGCCCGTGACCGTTCGCATCACGATCTACGACCCGGAGATCGGGCTCGGCACGGTCGGCGAGGACGCGCAGCCGCAGGTGCTCGTGACCACGCGCGAGGCGTCGCTGTCCGCGCCAGCGCCGTGGAGGCTGCAGGCGGTGTCGTACCGGCGCGAGCTGGCCGCAGTGAAGCACATCGGCCTTTTCGGCGCGATGCACCAGCGGCGTCTTGCCCAGCGACAGGGCTACGACGACGTGCTCTTCCTGAACCCGGACGGCACGATCTCGGAGATCGCGACGTCGAACATCGGCTTCATCCGCAACGGCCAGGTCATCTGGCCGCGGTCCGAGTGGCTGCCCGGTACGACGATGACGCTGATCAACCAGGCCCTCGACGAGCCGATCTCGACCGAGCCGGTCACACTTTCCGACCTGCCATCGATGGAAGCGGCCTTCGCGACGAACGCGTCGACGGGCATCCGGCCGCTGGCCTCCGTAGATGCGACCGAGTGGCCGACCGAGCACAAGATGCTGGATCAGCTCAGGGACGTCTACGAGGAGATTCCCGCCGAAACTGTGTGATCGGACGGCTACGGACCGATAGGGTCTTCCGCGGTCGACATCGTGCGAGGGGATGAGCAGTGACGACGGTTCAGCGCTGGTCAGGGGTCGAAACGCGGGCTCTCCGCGAGGCCATGCGGATGAGCATTCGGGAGTTCGCGGCACACCTCGGGGTCAGCGAGCGCATGATCTCGAAATGGGAGGCCGGCGGCGCCGACGCCACACCTCGGCCGGTGAACCAGGCGGCACTTGATACCTGCCTGAGCAGGGCAGACCCGGACGCCCGGGCGCGGTTCTCGCACCTGACGCAGGACTCGGTCGTACCCGCTGATGCCGCGGCTGAGCAGCCGCCGATGATCGGGGAGTCGAAGGTCCGCCACCCGAACGACGCCAGCACGATGGTCAAGGTCGAGGGCAGCGTGTTCATGTCCGGCCCGAGCAACGAGCCGGTGTGGGTGCCTGCGTACTACATCGACGTCTATCCCGTGACGAACGCGCAGTACGCGCGCTTCCTCGAGGCGACAGGCCGCGAAGCGCCGCAGCGCTGGGAAGACGGGAAGTTCCCGGCCGGCCTGGACGACCACCCGGTGGTCTTCGTGACTTGGCGGGACGCGACTGCCTATGCCGAGTGGGCAGGGAAGTCCCTGCCGACGAGCCAGCAGTGGGAGAAGGCCGCACGCGGTACGCGGGGCGCGGTCTACCCGTGGGGTGACCAGCCGACGCCGGCGAAGTGCAACGTCCGCGAGAACGGCGTGGGGGAGACGACCACGGTCGACTGCTACCAGACCGGTATCAGCCCGTACGGCGTCTACGACCTGTGCGGCAACACGTGGGAGTGGTGCTCCACCGAATCGAAGCCCGGCCGGCACGAGCTCAAGGGCGGCTCCTGGACGACCCCGTTCGAGCGCTGCACCCCGTCGACGTTCAACGACGCAGCCGAGACGATGTGCGACGACGACACGGGCTTCCGCTGCGTCGCGCCGGTCGAGGCCTTCGAGTAGCACCACGGACTCGTGGAGATAAATTGTTTCGATGGCACTCGAAGGATCACGCCGAACGTTATGAGAGCTGGAAGTTTGCGATTCACTGCTCCCCGTCATCGATTGGTTTCGATATTGACGACCGGAAGTCCCTTCGTCGCATAAGGATGGCGACCATGGTTGGCCCCATGGTCGTCTTTCTTTTTGCTCTGATTACTTCATTGTCGGCGTTTCAGTTGGCACGAATTTTGTGGGATTTAATCTCTGGGGCTGAGCTCCTGTCGAGTAATCCTAGGTGGGGCGAATTTCGCGATCAGGTGCGAGGGGAGTCTACCCTCCTCGTATGGGGGTTGGCGTTTTCTCTGATTCTTCTCTGGATAACCCTCGGTTTGCGAAGGGGCATTCAAGGCCCGGGCTCTCGGGTTGCTATCGAGGTGGAACGTATCCTTCGTCTCATGTCCACTTGGGACCCTCCAGATCCACACTTTGCTCAATGCGGGTCCGAGTGCGACATTTGCAAACCTGCTGGTAGTCAGAAGAGGAAGGTCGAGAGGGCGCTTCGAGTGAACGCGTGGAGGCTCCGGAATCGGCTAGAAAAATACTCCGAAAGCAGACATGGGAGGCGACTGTCCAGGCGGGCGGCTAGTGTTGCTTCCGCTGTGTATTGGTACGCCGACAAGCCGTGGGACGTCCGCAGGGCGTCTGTGACGCGGGAGATCTTAGGTTTGGTGCTTCGCTATGTGTTGCTTGAGGAGCGAACTCCAGAGCCCCATGTCTTGGTTCCAAGTGTCTACGAAGTTGTGAGGCCGTCGAAGTCAAACTTTTTCAGGACTCTTGATTACAAGAAGATTCTAGGGCGAAGTGCGGCTGGCCTTGTTGCGATAGCGGCGTCGTTGTCCATTGAGTACGTGCTGGGGGTGCTCTAGGTGTACTGACCGGGGACGTTGATTGACCGTCGGGGTTGACCTTGACACAACGTCAATGTTTAGCATCGCTGGCATGACGGTGACGATGATCGACAGTGCAGCCCGGATGCGGGCGATGGTGAGCAGCCCTCCGGAGGACTGGCAGAATGCAGCTCGCAGACTCTGGCAGCCGATGGCTGGGATGTACTTCTTCATCCCCGGTGGGCCGGACTTGGCCGAAGTCCACGCCCAGAACTTCGGGTTCGGACCCGATGCCGCGAAGGAAGCGATCCTGGGTGCAATCGACACCTTGGAGCGAGCCGATGCGTGGGGCCGTATCGAGCGAGCGCTCGACACGGGGCTACGAAATCTGGGCTCGGAGAATCCGACACTGACGCTGCCCGATCTCACCGTGCTGCTCGTGCTCGGCGACCCCACGAACAAGCACTTCACGAATGAGATCCGCGGCCTGTCGGCCTTCGGCGGGATCAGCGGCTACATCGCCATCACGATCTGGCCGACCGACGAGGTGCTGGATCGCCTGGAAGGCATTGCCCTGCACGAGCTGCACCACAACGTGCGCTACTCGCCCGGCGGTGTGGTCTGGAATCCACAGACGGTCACCGTCGGCGAACATGTGGTCGCCGAAGGCCTCGCGGACCTCTTCGCGGTGGACCTTGTGGGCCAGCAGGGCTTCACACACTTCGTCAGCCGGGAGACCCGCACCAGCGACGCCGTGCTGCGCCGCGTCAGTGAGGGGCTCGACGTGACCGGAATGCAGGACTTCGCGGCGTGGGTGTTGGGCGACGCGAGCGCTCGCCTGTTCGGCGCGACACCAGTCGGAGTTCCCACCGGGGCTGGTTACGCAGCGGGAGGCCGGATCGCCACGGCCTACCTGGATGCCACTGGGCAGTCGGCAGCCTCGGCGGTGGCCACGCCGGCCGCCGAGATCTTGGCGGTGGCCCTGCCACAGTTGGGTCTGGAAATGCCAACTCGCTGACAGGAGGGCCGTGCTCGTGGAGTGGACTGTCCAGGAACTCGCTGACCGTGCTGGTGTGAGCGGCCGGACGCTGCGGCATTACCACCAGATCGAGCTGCTGACTCCGGATCGGATCGGCGCGAACGGCTACCGCTATTACGGCCCCACCGCGGTGGCACGCCTGCAACGGATCCTGCTCCTGCGTGAAGCGGGGCTGAGCTTGGCTGCCATCAGCGAGGCCCTGTCGACCGACGCGAACCCAGCCGACGAGATCACCGCACTCGAGGAGCACCTGGCACACCTCGAGCACGAGCGAGACGCCTTGGAGCGGCGAATCGTCTCGGTCGAACACACGCTCCAGATGCGACGCGAAGGCCTACAGCCGCGGATGGACATGATGCTCGAAGGCTTCAATGACCGGTACGAGGCCGAGGTCACCGAGCAGTGGGGCCGCGACGTGTTCGAGCAATCCAATCGGTGGTGGCACGCCAAGAACCTCACCCAGCAACGCCAATTCCAAGCCGATGCTGAACAACTGCTGGCCGGCTGGGGCGAGCTCCACCAATCCGGTGTCTCCCCGTCCAGCGACCAGGCCCAACAACACGCAGCCACCCATGACTCGTGGTTCGCCCAGATCCCGGGCACACCACAGAACGCCGGTGACCTCAACAAGACCCGCGCCATGCTCACCGGCATGGCCAACCTCTACGCCACCAACCCAGACTTCCACCCCGCGTTCGGCGGAGCCGCAGCCGCAGACTTTGCCGCCCATGCATTGCGCCACTACGCCCAAAACCTCTGATCAGCGCCCTTCGGGATGGTGGCCGCACTCGAAGGGAATGCCATGTCGCATGCCAACGCCGCGCTCACCCCACGCCACCGCCTGATCGTTGGTCGTCTCGTCGTGGACGAGGGCTGGCCGATCAGCGAGGTCGCCGCTCGATTCCAGGTCTCGTGGCCGACCGTGAAGCGCTGGGCTGACCGCTACCGCGTCGGCGAGTCGATGCAGGACCGCTCCTCCCGTCCGCACCGCCCGCCCAACAAGACCAACGCGAAGACGACCAAGCGCTGTGTCCAGCTCCGTCTCCGCCTCCGCGAAGGACCAGTGCAACTCGCGTGTCGACTCGGAATCGCACCGTCGACGGCCCATCGGATCCTGACCGACGCGCACCTGAACCGGCTCTCGCACGTCGACCGCGCCACGGGCGAACCCGTCCGACGCTACGAGTACGACCATCCCGGCGCGATGCTCCACGTTGACGTGAAGAAGCTCGGCAACGTCCCCGACGGCGGAGGCTGGCGCTACGTCGGCCGCCGACAAGGAGAGAAGAACCGGGCGGCCACACCCGGCAAGCCCAGGAACAAGCACTACGAACCGTTGATGGGCAAGGCCTACGTCCACACCGTCATCGACGACCACTCCCGCGTCGCCTACGCCGAGATCCGCGACGACGAAACCGCGATCACCGCCACCGCGGTCCTGGTGAGGGCCGTCGAGTGGTTCAACGCCCGCGGTGTCACCGTCGAACGCGTCCTGTCCGACAACGGCGGCGCCTACCGCTCACACCTATGGAGAGACACCTGCGCAGAGCTCGGGATCACGCACAAGCGGACCCGCCCGTATCGTCCACAGACCAACGGGAAAATCGAACGCTTCCACCGCACCCTGGCCGACGGCTGGGCCTACGCCCGGTGCTACACCTCCGAGGCCGAACGCCGTGGCGAGCTTGACGGCTGGCTGCACTACTACAACCAGCACCGGCCCCACACGGCCTGCGGTAACCGGCCGCCTTTCACGCGATTGACTAACGTCCCCGAGCAGTACATCTAGGTGTGAACGTGGCGCGTCCCGCAGGGTGTTCGGAGCGGGAGACCGTTGCAGTTGTCGTTGCAGTTCGGCGCCGTTCTGCACCGTTCATCCACGTGTCAACAGCGTGAATTGCCTGCTCATTGCGCTGCGCGTACCTGTGTGAACCGCCGTGCTGAGAGCTGAAAAGCGGAAGGTCGCCGGTTCGACCCCGGCCCTGGCCACGCTTCCGACCAGCACATACGGCCCTCACCAGTTTCGGTGGGGGCCGTTTTGCGTGCGCGGGTGTTCTGTTCCAGTCTCAGTTGGCCTTTCGCGCCGCCGAGGTGAGTGCACCTCGGCGGCGCGAAACGCGTCACGGCAGCCGGACGTGTTCCTTGATCCAGTCGTGGAGCACGTCGGACCTCGCGGCGATCTCCTCCTCCGCGTGTGGGCAGTCGGGGCCGCCGATCTCGGTCGCGACCAGTTCGTAGGTGCCGTCTTCCGACTCGGTGAAGAACGGGGCGCCCGAGTCGTACGGGCATGCGCTGACGTCGCGCTCCGGCAGATGGCCGGTGAAGTTCACGATCTGCTTGTCCGACCCGGTGACGGTGAACTGGCCGGTCTGCATCCGGTCGGGCCGGTGGCTCAGGTCGGCGGTGGCGTCCGAGGAGCCCCAGCCGACGAGGCGCACGATGTCCCCCTCGGCCGGTGCGTTTTCGCTGATCCTCAGCGGTTCGACGCCGGTAACCGGTTCGGCGAGTTTGGCGATGGCGACGTCGGCTTCCTCGCTCTGCACGACCTCGGCGACATCGACCGTGACCCCGTCGGTGCCCGACAGCGTCGCCTGGCCTGCCGTCGCGGCGACCTGATAACGCGGCTCGCCGCTGACGCGGTTGCCGTCGCCGTCGTGGAAACAATGGCCGGCGGTGATGATCCATTGATCCGAGATGAGGGCGGCCGAGCACGCGCTGGCGTAGGTGCTGCCGTCACCTCTGGTGATCTCGGGCATCGAAAGCGAAACGGAGAAGGTGTACTCGCCGTCGGCGACATCGTCGCCATTGGCGATCGCGTTCGCGGGAGTGGCCTGCAGGAGCGAGAAAGCCGTGAGCCCAGCCAGTGCGGTCACGACGCGGAAAGGTCGAAACAAAGTCAATCCCCAAGTGGTGGCTTTCTGACGACGGCCACCCTATCGGGTGAGGCGCGGGTGTCTACAGTTCCCACACTTCGGCTGCCGGGGCACTCAACCGTGCCGCCGTACCGCGCACCGTGGCGGAGGCTTCGTCCTCGGCGACATCGCCCGCGACGAACACGATCCCGACCGCGCCCGCCGTTCCGTGCGACAACCGGACCGGTGCCGCGATCTCGGTAAGCCCCGCGTGTACCTCGCCGACGGTTTTCGCGAATCCGAGTCGCCGCGCCGTCGCGACCTCGCGGCGCTCCCCCTGCCGCGCGGGCGAACTGGCAAGGATCGCCAGCCCGCAGGCGCCCCGGTCGAGCGGCGAGCGAGCCCCGGGGCGGTAGGCGATGGCCGCGCGGTGGCGGGAGGGCTCAACTGTCACGAGCGCGACGACCTCACTGCCTTGCGGCACGGAGAAGAACGCCGTCGCGGAGACGCTGTTTGCCAGTTCTCCCAATACATCCTGCATACGGGCTTGCGCGTCACCGAGCACCGTCCTCGACAGGACGAGCAAACCGAGGCCGAGCGTGTAGCGGCCTTCGGCGTTGCGCCACACCAGATCGCGGTCTTCCAGCGTGCGCAGGATCCGGTACACGATGGAGCGGTGCAGGTCGGACGCGACCGCCAGCTCCTGGCTCGATCGCGGCTGCCCGTCGGCGAGTATCTCCAGCACATCCAGTGCCCTGTCCAGGGTTTGTGCCCGCACCCCTGGCTTCGCGGGCCCGGAACCGTCCGGCGCATCAAGTGACATCGGTGACCGCCTTCTCACGGGCTGTTGCCCTGGTAACCGGCTCCACGCTACCTTGCTCGTATATAGAGCTATGGCTCGGGAAATGTGCTCGATATGCGAACTACTGCGGAGGTTTCCGTGACGCGGACGTCGTCACTGTCCAATCGGCCCGCGATAGACCCGGCACATTTCCGCAGAACGATGGGACGCTTCACCAGTGGTGTCACCGTGATCACCACGGTCGACGAGGGCCGGGTCCACGGGATGACCGCCAACGCGTTTCTCTCCGTGTCGATCGACCCTCCGCTTGTGCTCATCTCGCTGGCAAGAGAGTCACGGATGGCGGCACTATTGCCGACCACCGGCCGCTACGGTGTCAACGTGCTTGCCGAACACCAGCGGACGCACTCCCAGCACTTCGCGGGAAGACCCGTGCCGGGGCTTGCGCCGGAGTTCCAGTTCACCGACGAACACGCATTCCTTCCCGGCTCGATGGCCCAGATCGGCTGCGACCTCGTCAGTACCCACGAAGCGGGCGACCACGTGCTTCATATCGGCCACGTGACGCATCTTGCCCATTCCGACGGCGAGCCGCTCGTGTTCTTCACCGGTGCTTACCGGGCCCTGTACTCCTCCGATGGAGACGACTACCGCGCCCCGTGACGATCGAGACCGGTTCGGCGGCTCAACCACATCCGCGGCACGCGACAAGAAGGAGCCGGTCATGGACGGCATCGGCATCATCGGCTCGGGCATCGCCGGGCTGCAACTGGGGCTCCAACTGCGGCAGCACGACGTCCCCGTCACGATCTACAGCGACCGGCCCGCCGACGACTTCGGCAGGGGGCGGTTGCCCAACACTGTCGCCCACCACCACACGACCGTCGCGAGGGAGCGGGAACTCGGCATCGACCACTGGGACATCGACGAATACGGCTACTTCGGCCACCACCACTACATCGGCGGGGAGACACCGCTGCGGTTCTTCGGTGAGTTCACCGCGCCTTCGCGTGCTCTCGACTACCGCGTCTACCTGCCCCGATTGTTGAGGGACTTCGTCGAGCGCGGCGGCGACTTCGAGGTCAGGCCGGTCGAGCCCGCCGATGTCGCCGCGTTGTCGGAACAACACGACCTCGTGGTGGTCAGTTCCGGAAGGACGGGGCTCGGCGGCATCTTCCCGCGAAGGGCCGACAAGTCTCCTTTCGACACCCCGCAGCGCAAGCTGTGCGCGGCGCTCTACGAGGGAATCGCGTACTCGGAGCCCAAAGGCGTCACGATGAGCATCGCGCCAGGACATGGCGAGTTGCTTGAGATTCCCATGTTCTCGGTTGCCGGGCATGTCACCGCGTTGCTGTTCGAGATCGTCCCCGGTGGCGACCTCGAACCGATTGGTGAGGCTCGGTACGACGAGGATCCCGCTGGGTTCGAGAAACTCGTGCTCGGCAAGCTGCGGCAGCACCACCCGACGACGTTCGAGCGCATCGACCACGCGCGGTTCCGGGTCACGGGGCCGCAGGATCTGTTGCAGGGCGGGCTTGTGCCGGGTGTGCGGGAGGACTACGTGCGGCTCGCGAACGGCCGCTACGTGATCGCACTCGGTGACGCGCATACCGTCGTCGATCCGATTGTCGGGCAGGGAGCCAACTGCGCGTCGTACTCGGCGTGGGAACTGGGGCAGGCGATCGTCACGGACCCGAACTTCGACGAGCGATTCTGCCGCAAAGTGGCTCAACGCAGGGAAAACCGGGTGCATGCGACGAGTGACTGGACCAACCTGATGGTGCGGTTCCCTCCCGCGCCGCACCTGCTCCAGTTGCTGGGGAGCATGGCGGGGAACCAGGCGATCGCCGACGAGTTCACCGACAACTTCAGCTACCCGGAGCGACAGTGGGACATCCTGGCGACCCCGGAGCGGACACGGAACTACCTCGCGCGGCACGGCATGGCCTGACGGCCCCGCCCCGCCTGGGCGCGCCCGTGCGCGCCCAGCCTGGCGGGCCCGTGCGCGCGAGTCCCGCATTCGGGGCGCCGAGTTCTGCGTTCGTGACGGCGAGTTCTGCGTTCGTGACGGCGAGTTCTGCATTCGTGACGGCGAGTTCTGCGTTGGGGACGGCGAGTTCGACTTTCGCGCGGGCTGTTCGGCTTTCGGTGGCTGAGCGCGCGTGTGGCGAGTGGGAACCTCGCCGCGCGCGTGGTGGCGGGTTGGGGGCTTGAGCACGGATGTCGGTGACCTGAGTGCAGATGTCGGTGACCTGGGTGCGGATGTCGGTGTCCTGAGTGCGGATCTCGGCGACCTGAGTGCAGAACTCGGGCGGGCTCGGTTTGGTTCGGATCGGCTCGGGCGTCAGCCGGTCGTCGACTCGCGGATCACCAGTTCCGGCTTGAACATCACCTGCTGGTGTGCATGGGTATCCGGGTTGTCGCACTCCTCGACCAGCAGCTGGGCCGCCGCTCTTCCGATGTGCTGCGTCGGCTGCCGGATCGACGTCAACGGGACGGCGGCGTCGGCCGCGAACTCGATGTCGTCGTACCCGACGATCGCCAGCTCGCCAGGAACCTGCCTGCCTTCGGACACGGCGGCCCTCAGGACGCCGAGCGCCATGAGGTCGTTCGCACAGAACGCCGCTGTCGCCTTGTCGCGACCGCCGAAGCGTTTCTTCGCCGCGCTGTACGCGGTTCGCGCGTTCATGGCGCGCTCCTCGGAGACCTCGATGACCCGCTCCGGATCCAGGCCCGCTTCGGTGACCGCCTTGCGCAGGCCGGTGAGCCGGTCGGCGCACTGTCGCAGACTCAGCGGACCACTGAAGTACCGGATCCGCTGATGGCCAAGGGAAAGCAGGTGGGCTCCCGCGAGTTCGCCGCCACCGACGTCGTCGACGGCGACGGAGCAGCAGTTGACCCTCGGGTCGTGCCTGTCGACGAGCACGGTCGGCGTTCCCCGCTTGCGGAGCGCGTCGAGCCGGCCCGAACCGACCTCAACCGGCGTGATGAGCACGCCACGGACCCGCTGCTCCTCAAGAACCTGGAGATACCGGTTCTCACGCTCGGTCTGGTCGTCCGAGTTGCACAGCACGACCGCGTAGCCCAGTTCGTCGGCGACCGCTTCGACACCGCGGGCCACGTCGTGGAAGAACGGGTTGGCGAGGTCGAGCACGATCAGCCCGATGGAGCGGCTTGTTCCGGCTCGCAACTGCGCCGCGGACGAATTGCGGACGAACCCCAGCGCTGAGATCGCGGTGAGGACGCTTTCCTTTGTACTGTCGGAAACCCGCTCGGGATGATTGAGCACATTGGACACCGTGCCCACCGAGACGCCTGCCCGTTCGGCGACGTCCTTGATGCTCGGCGACATGGCTCGCTCTCTCCCCTCGCGATGAAACGTCTCAACCCCTCGGTCTTCCCAAGGGCTCCCCTTCGTGAAGAAAGCTAACACGTCAACTTCCCGGGCGGCGCGGCGGATCGTTACCAAATCGCATGTCAGCACAGGTCTTGACGGGTCATGTCCTGCTGGCCTAACTTCAGCGCACTCGTGAATGAAACGTTTCACGATCTCCATCGAAGGAGGCATCGTGGGTGCACCGGAGCATCCCCCTGCGCCGCTGCTCGAACTCAAGGACGTCAGCAAGTCGTTTCAGGCGGTGAAGGCCCTGCGTGGGGTGTCACTCGCGTTGCGGCCCGGTGAGGTTCACGCGCTGGCCGGAGAGAACGGCGCCGGGAAATCGACCGTCGTCCGCATCATCGGCGGGGAACACCAGCCCGACAGCGGCGAGCTGCTGCTCGAAGGGAGCCCGGTTCGGTTTGCCTCGCCTCGCGAGGCACAGCACCACGGGGTCGCCGTCATCCACCAGGAGCCGATTCAGTTTCCCGATCTCTCCGTCGCCGAGAACGTCTTCATGGGAAGGCAGCCGTTGCGGAGGGGGCGCCGCATCGACCGGCGTGCCATGTACCGCAGGTCGGCCGAGGTGTTCGAGCAACTGGGTGTGCCGATCGCACCTGCGAGGCAGACCCGCGGGCTTTCGATCGCCGACCAGCAGATCATCGAGATCGCGAAGGCGCTTGTCGCCGACGCCCGGATCATCGTGATGGACGAGCCGACGGCGGCGTTGTCGGCGGTGGAGGCGCAACGCCTTTTCCGCGTCGCGAGGGGGCTTGCCGAGCAAGGCTCTGCCCTGCTGTTCATCTCGCACCGCCTCGATGAGATGTACGCGCTGTGCGATCGGGTCACCGTGCTGCGCGACGGTGCTTTCGTGGCGACCGCCCCGATGTCGGAGATCGACAACGACACCCTGGTGCGGCGGATGGTCGGCCGCTCGGTCGAGCAGCTGTTTCCCAAGCGCGAAACCGAGATCGGCGCCGACGTACTCGTGGTCGACGGGCTGACCAGGGCCGGTGACTTCGCCGACGTTTCGCTCACCGTTCGCGCGGGCGAGATCGTCGGGCTCGCCGGGCTTGTCGGGTCGGGAAGATCCGAAGTGGCCAGAGCGGTGTTCGGTGTGGACGATCGCGAAGCGGGAACGGTCACGGTCGACGGAAAGCCGTTGCCTGCCGGAAAACCCGATTCCGCAATCGAAAAAGGCGTCGCGCTCGTTCCCGAGGACAGGAGGGAGCAGGGACTGGTTCTCGAACTGTCCATCGAACGCAACGCCAGCCTCGCGCGGCTCAAGCAGGTCTCGCCCGGTGGAATAACCCGCAACAGCAGGGAAAGAGCGCTCGCGCGAACCTGGGCTGATCGGCTTTCGCTCAAGTTCGGCAGCCTTGCCGATCCAGCCGCGACCTTGTCGGGAGGCAATCAGCAGAAGATCGTGCTCGGCAAATGGCTTGCGACCGAGCCGTCCGTGCTGATCGTCGACGAACCGACGAGGGGCATCGACATCGGTGCCAAGGTCGAGGTGCACGCGTTGTTGTCGGATCTGGCCGCGCGTGGCATCGGAATCCTGCTGATCTCCTCCGAGTTGCCAGAGGTCCTCGGGATGGCCGATCGGGTGCTCGTGATGCACGAGGGCCGGATCACGGCCGAGTTCACGAGAGAAGAGGCGACGGAGGAGGCCGTGATGTACGCGGCGACCGGAAACGGCTCCTCCGGTGCGAAGGGCAGCGCCGCATGAACAGAATCCGTGCTCTGCTCTCCGGCAGGGAACTGAGCATCGTGCTCGCCCTGCTCGCTGTTGTCGTGGTGACGACGGCGGTGAACCCGGCTTTCCTGAACGCACAGGGAATTCACGACCTCTTCCTCAACGCCTCGATCATCGCGTTGCTCGCGATCGGGCAGACACTGCTGGTGATCACCCGCAACATCGACCTTTCCGTCGGTTCGGTGATGGGGCTGACCGCGTACATGTCGGGTCAGATGTTCATCGCCGACCACGAGACACCGACGATCGTCGTCGTGCTGGCCGGCATGGCACTGGGAGCGGCCTGCGGAGCGTTCAACGGCGCGCTCGTGGCCATCGCGAAGGTTCCGGCACTCGTGGTGACACTGGGAACTCTCTATGTCTTCCGCGGAATCGACT
This sequence comes from Saccharomonospora sp. NPDC006951, assembly GCA_040635515.1. Taxonomy (GTDB): domain Bacteria; phylum Actinomycetota; class Actinomycetes; order Mycobacteriales; family Pseudonocardiaceae; genus Prauserella_A. Next base: position 495,479 of record JBEYHY010000004.1, read on the forward strand.
ACGGGTGGGCCAGCGCGACCGGCGTTCACCAGATCAACGCCGACCAGATGTCATCAGGCTTTCTCTCCTTCGGTAGTGGGTCGATTCTCGGCATCCCGCACCTGACCTTGATCGCGTTGGCCGCGCTTGCCATCGCCGCGTACGCGTTGCACAACTGGCGCTCGGGAAGGGAGTTGTACGCGATCGGCTCGAATCCGCAGGCCGCGAGGCTGGCCGGTATTCCGGCGGGCAGGCGGGTTTTCTCGGCGTTCGTGATCTCAGGCGCGCTCGTCGGCCTGGCCGGTGTTCTGCACGCCTCGTACTTCGGCACGATCAATGCTTCCGTCGGAACCAACAGGGAACTCGCGGTGGTGGCGGCTGTCGTGGTCGGCGGGGTCGCCATCTTCGGTGGCAGCGGCACTGTTCTGGGCGCGGTGCTCGGAGCGTTGCTTCTGACCACGATCACCAGCGCGCTGCCGATTCTCGGCGTGCCGGCCTTCTGGCAGCGGGCTGTCGACGGTGCCGCCCTGTTGCTCGCCATCTCGCTCGATCGCGCCGTGATGGTGCGCATGGCGGAGCGACTACGGAAGGAAAGGAGCCTGCGGCGTGCGTGAGAAGCTGCTCCGCTGGGAAACGATCCTGCTCGTGCTCTGCGTCGTGGTGTTCACGTGGGGCGCGACGACGACGGCAGGCTTCGGCGAAGCCGACAACATCAGTTTCCTTCTGCTCGACTACACCGAGGTCGCGCTGCTCGCTCTCGCGCTGTTGCCGATCATCCTCACCGGGCAGATCGACCTTTCGGTCGCGTCGGTACTCGGCTTCTGTTCGGCGCTCACCGGGGTGCTGTGGGACGCGGGCATGTCGTTCGAGACGATCGTCCCGATAGTACTGGTCGCCGGCGCGGTACTCGGGTCGCTCAACGCGACGCTGATCGTGCGGTTCGGGCTGCCCGCGCTCGCCGTGACCATCGGGACGCTCGGGCTCTACAGAGGACTCGCCTACGTGCTGCTCGGTGATCGCGCTGTCACCGGGTTCCCCGACGCCTACCGGCCGCTGGTGACCGACACCGTTCCGGGGACGTTCCTGCCGTACGCGACGGTGCTGGTGATCATCGTCGGTGTGCTGGCGGCCGTCGTCGTGCACTACACGCCGTTCGGCCGTTCCCTCTACGCGATCGGCCTTGGCGAACAGACGGCGCGGTTTTCCGGAATCAGGGTCCAGCGCGTGAGGTTCGTGCTCTACATAGTCTCCGGTGCCCTGTGCGCGATTGCCTCGCTTGTGTACACGTTGCGATACAACAGTGCCAGGGCCGACAACGCCGCCGGTCTCGAACTCGTCGCCGTCGCGGCGGTGTTGCTCGGCGGGGTGTCGATCTTCGGCGGAAGGGGCGCCGTCATCGGCGTCGTCAGCGCACTGCTGTTGATGGCCGGACTGCGCAATGTCTTGTTCCTCAACGACATCACCAACGAAATTCAGAACGTGATCAACGGCTTGTTGCTGATCATCTCCGTACTCGTGCCGGTGATCGCGAACCTGCTGCGAGGAAGGCGACATCCGATGCCCGTCGAGCCGCAGGGACAGCCACCACCCCAGGAAACCCCGCAAGACCCCGTGGCGGCCGCTGCCGTCCACGGCAGCCCCGAGGAGGACCAACGATGATCCACTCCCGTTCGCGCAGGAAGCGCGCCGCGGTGGCGGTGACCAGTGCGGGCCTGGTGGCCGTGCTGGTCGCAGGCTGCGGCGGTACCACAAAGGACTCGGCTCAGCAGCCGGGAGGTGGGACGGACACGGGCAAGACAGCAGACCCGAACGCGCCCATCAAGGAAGGATTGAAGATCGCCTTCCTGCCGAAGGAAATCGACAATCCCTACGAGAACCTCGTCGACAAGGGCGGGATCGCCGCCGTCGGCGAGCTGAAGGGGACGGGCAAGGAGGTCGGCCCTTCCGATGCTTCCGCCTCCTCCCAGGTTTCCTACATCAACACGCTCATCCAGCAGAACCAGGACGCGATCGTCATCGCGGCCAATGATCCGAACGCCGTCGCTCCAGCGCTGAAGGACGCCATGGCGAAGGGGATCGCGGTGGTGAGCTACGACTCCGACGCCGCGGTCGACGCACGACAGGTCTTCGTCAACCAGGCCGACTCCGAGGAGATCGGCAGGTCGCAGATCAAGATGGTTTCCGAGCAGATCGGCGGGAAGGGCAAGATCGCGATCCTTTCGGCGACGCCGAACGCGACGAACCAGAACACCTGGATCGAGTTCATGAAGGACGAGCTGTCGAAGCCGGAGTACGCCGGCATCGAGCTGGTGAAGACCGCCTACGGCGATGACGACGACCAGAAGTCGTTCCAGGAGACGCAGGCCCTGCTCCAGTCCACTCCGGACTTGAAGGCCATCGTCTCGCCGACGACGGTCGGGATCTCCGCCGCGGCCCGCTACATTTCCTCCTCGCCTTACAAGGGGAAGGTCGTGCTCACCGGGCTGGGAACTCCGAACCAGATGCGCGAGTTCGTCAAGGACGGAACGGTGAAGGAGTTCGCGCTGTGGGATCCGGAGCAGCTGGGCTACCTCGCAGGCTACGCGGCGGCGGCCATCGCTTCCGGGCAGATCGTCGGTAAGGAAGGCGAGGTACTCAAGGCGGGGAACCTGGGCGAGCGCACCATCGGCAAGAACGGTGAGATCATCCTCGGTCCGCCGACGGTGTTCAACGCGGACAACATCGACGACTACAACTTCTGACGAAAGCCGGGGCAGGGAAGCTCCCTGCCCCGGCACGAACAGTACAGGGGTCCACAATGGAGCGCACGCGGCGCGTCTGTTTTCTGCTCAGGGTGAAGGCGGACAAGATGGACGAGTACCGAAGCAGGCACGCCGAGGTGTGGCCGGACATGCTCGCGGCACTGCGCGAAACGGGCTGGCGCAACTACTCGCTTTTCCTTGCTACCGACGGTTTGCTCGTCGGGTACTTCGAGACCGACGACCTCGAAGGGGCACTGGAAGGTATGGCGGCAACCGAGGTCAACGCCAGGTGGCAAGCCGAGATGGCTCCGTTCTTCGAAGACCTCGAAGGCAAACCCGACGAGGGAATCATGCCGTTGAGCGAGGTTTTCCACCTCGCGTGACCATCCATCAAGTTGGGAGGACCTCGTGTCTGACTACACCGCTGTCAAGGCGGCGCTGCGCGCACAGCACATCGAAACTCCTTCGTGGGCTTTCGGGAACTCGGGAACCCGGTTCAAGGTCTTCCAGCAGGAAGGCATTCCGAGGGATGCCTACGAGAAGATCGCCGACGCGGCGAAGGTGCACGAGTTCACCGGTGTCGCGCCGAGTGTCGCGGTGCACATCCCGTGGGACACGGTGGACGACTATGCCGAGCTGGCGAGTTTCGCGAAAGCGCGGGGCGTGGCGATCGGCGCGGTCAATCCCAACGTATTCCAGGATGACGACTACCGCCTCGGCAGTGTGTGCAATCCGGATCCGGTCGTGAGGAAGAAGGCGCTGAACCATCTGCTCGAATGCGTTGACATCATGGATGCCACCGGTTCGCGCGATCTGTCGATCTGGCTCGCCGACGGGCTCAACTACCCCGGGCAGGATTCGATCGCCGACCGGCAGGGGCGGCTCGAAGAGGCGCTGGCCGCCGTGCACGACCGGCTTGGCGAGCATCAGCGCATGTTGCTGGAGTACAAGTTCTTCGAGCCAGCCTTCTACGCGACCGATGTCCCCGACTGGGGAACCAGCTACGCGCACTGCGTAGAACTCGGTGACAGGGCCAGGGTGCTTGTGGACACCGGGCACCACGCGCCGGGTACGAACATCGAGTTCATCGTCGCGTTCCTGTTGCGAAAGCGCAGACTCGGCGGGTTCCACTTCAATTCCCGGTTCTACGCCGACGACGACCTGATGGTGGGCGCGGCCGATCCCTATCAGCTGTTCCGGATCATGGTCGAGATCGTGCTCGGCGGAGGGCTCGACCCGGTTTCCGGTGTCGCGTTCATGCTCGACCAGTGCCACAACATCGAACCGAAGATCCCCGCGCTCATCCGGTCGGTGATGAACGTGCAGGAAGCGACGGCGAAAGCGCTGCTTGTCGACGCGGCGGCGCTCGCGAAGGCGCAGCGCGAAGGTGACGTGCTCGGCGCCAACGGGGTGCTGGTCGACGCGTTCTCGACGGATGTGCGGCCGTTGCTCGCCGAGTTGCGGGAAGAGCAAGGAATCGACCCTGACCCCATCGCTGCGTATCGGCGCAGCGGTTACGCGGAACGGATCAAGAACGAACGCGTCGGCGGAGCCGCCGCGGGGTGGGGAGCCTGACGTGGCGGACGAGACGCACCCCGTCGTCGGCGAGTTGCTGGCGCGCTCGCACGAACTCGGGGCCGACAGAAGGAACACCAACTACGCGGGTGGCAACACGTCGGCGAAAGGCGCCGCGACGGACCCGGCCACCGGCGGCGACGTCGAGTTGATGTGGGTCAAGGGCTCGGGCGGCGACCTCGGGACGTTGCGAGAAGAAGGATTGGCGGTGCTGCGGCTGGACAGGATGCGTGCGCTCGCCAATGTCTATCCCGGCGAGGATCGGGAAGACGAGATGGTCGCGGCATTCGACTATTGCCTTCACGGCAAAGGCGGAGCCGCGCCGAGTATCGACACCGCGATGCATGGCCTCGTCGAAGCTGCACACGTCGATCACCTTCACCCCGACGCGGGGATCGCGATTGCCACGGCGGCTGATGGCGAGCGGCTCACGGCAACGGTTTTCGGAGAACGAGTCGTCTGGGTTCCGTGGCGCAGGCCCGGTTTTCAGCTCGGGCTCGACATCGCCGAGATCGAACGCGGGAATCCACAGGCCATCGGCTGCGTGCTCGGCGGTCACGGCATCACGGCCTGGGGCGAGACGAGCGAGGAGTGTCAGCGGAACTCGCTTGAGATCATCCGTACCGCACGGGACTATCTTGTCGAGAACGGGAAGCCGGAGCCGTTCGGTGCGGAGATTCCCGGCTATCAGGCGATTCCCGAGCGGCAACGCCGCGAGCGGGCCGCCGTGTTGTTTCCCGTCCTCAGAGGACTCGCCTCGACCGATGCCCCTCAGCTCGGCCACTTCACCGACGACGAGACCGTTCTCGATTTTCTCGCGAGGGAAAAGCATCCCGCACTCGCGGCCCTCGGTACCTCCTGTCCCGACCATTTTCTGCGGACGAAGGTCGCGCCGATGGTCGTCGATCTGCCCCCGGACGCCCCGCTCGATGACGTCATCGAGCGGGCGAAGGAGCTACACCTGCGCTACCGCGAGGAATACGCGGCTTACTACCGGCGGCACGCGCGGGAGGACTCGCCGCCGATGAGGGGCGCGGACCCGGCGATCGTGCTCGTACCTGGTGTCGGCATGTTCAGCTTCGGCAAGGACAAGCAGACCGCTCGGGTCGCGGGCGAGTTCTATGTGAACGCCATCAACGTGATGCGCGGAGCCGAATCGGTGTCGAGTTATGCCCCGATTCCGGAGTCCGAGAAGTTCCGCATCGAATACTGGAAGCTGGAAGAGGCGAAGCTGCGGCGGATGCCCGCACCGAAACCACTCGCGACTCGCGTCGCGCTCGTCACCGGCGGTGGTTCCGGAATCGGCAAGGCGATCGCGCGGCGCCTCGCCGCCGAAGGAGCGTGTGTCGCCGTCGCCGACCGTGACCTTGAGGCGGCGACCGGCGTCGCCGAGGAGATCGGCGACGCGGACAAGGCGGTCGCCGTCGCGGTCGACGTGCGCGACGAGAACGCCATCGCGGACGCCGTCGCCGCGACCACCCTTGCCTTCGGCGGGGTCGATCTCGTCGTCAACAACGCGGGCCTTTCGGTGTCGAAGCCGCTGCTCGACACAAGCACCTCGGACTGGGACCTCCAGCACGACGTGATGGCCCGCGGCTCCTTCCTTGTCTCTCGGGAAGCAGCCCGGACGATGATCGCCCAGGGAATGGGAGGTGACATCGTCTACATCGTCAGCAAGAACGGGGTTTTCGCGGGCCCGAACAACGTCGCCTACGGGGCTACGAAGGCCGACCAGGCACACCAGGTGAGGCTGCTGGCCGCCGAGCTCGGCGAGCACGGAATCAGGGTCAACGGTGTCAACCCGGACGGCGTTGTCCGCGGTTCCGGCATCTTCGCGTCGGGCTGGGGCGCCCAGCGGGCCGCGGTGTACGGCGTTGCCGAGGAGGACCTCGGTGCCTTCTACGCCAAGCGGACCCTGCTCGGGCGCGAGGTGCTGCCCGAGCACGTCGCGAACGCGGTGTTCGTGCTGACCGCGGGCGAGTTGTCACACACGACGGGGCTGCACATTCCGGTGGACGCCGGGGTAGCCGCCGCGTTTCTCAGGTGAGGAGGGACATGACGGAGCGGAAAAGAAGGCCGAAGATCGGTCTCGTCGCCGGTGGTCTCGGTGCGTACTGGCCGCAGTTTCCCGAGCTGCTGCCCGCGTTGCGCAGGTCGGCCGCGTATGTCAGCGAGCGGATCGCGGGGTTCGACGCCGACATCGTCGACGCGGGGTTCATCTCGGACGCCAAGGAGGGAGCCGTCGCGGCAGGCAAACTGAGGGAGGCCGACTGCGATCTCATCGTCGGCTATCTGACCACCTACCTGACGGCTTCCATGTTGCTGCCGATCGCCCAGCGCGGTGGCGCTCCGGTTCTGCTGATCAATCTGCAACCGACGAAGTCGATGGACCACGCCACCGTCGACACGGGACAGTGGCTCGCCTACTGCGGTGCCTGCCCGCTTCCCGAGATGGCCAACACCTTCACCAGGGCGGGCATCGAGTTCCGCAGTGTGTCCGGCTATCTCACCGACGAGCGGGCCTGGACCCGGATCGGCGGCTGGATCTCGGCCGCCGCGGTACGGCGGGTGCTGCGCGGAGGCAGGCACGGGCTCATGGGTCATCTCTACCCCGGGATGTACGACGTGTCGACGGACCCGACGATGGTCAGCTCCCAGTTCGGCGGGCACGTCGAGGTGCTGGAGTTCGACGACCTGAGGGTGCGGGTCGACGAGGTCACCGGCGAGCAGGTCGAGGGCAAGGTCGCGGAAGCGGAGTCGGTGTTCGACATCGAACCGTCGGTGAATCGCCAGGACCTGGAGTGGGGAGCCAAGGTCTCGGTCGGCCTCGATCGCCTTGTCGCCGACTTCGACCTCGACAGCCTCGCCTACTACCACCGGGGACTTGCCGGGGAGCAGCACGAACGGCTCGGCGCGGGGATGATCCTCGGGGCGAGCCTGCTCACCGCGCGCGGGATTCCGGCCGCTGGTGAGTACGAGCTGCGGACGAGTCTCGCGATGCTGATCATGGATGTTCTCGGCGGCGGTGGTTCGTTCACCGAGTTGCAGGCGCTGGACTTCGAGCGAGGCCACGTCGAGATGGGGCACGACGGCCCCGCGCACCTCGCGATCAGCGCGAAACGACCGTTGCTGCGGGGGCTTGGCGTGTATCACGGCAAGCGCGGCTGGGGTGTGTCGGTGGAGTTCGATGTCGCGCACGGTCCCGTGACGCTGCTGGGTATCGGGCAGGACCGCGAAGGCACCTATTCGATGATCGTGTCGGAGGGCGCCGTCGTCGACGGGCCGCTCATGCGCATCGGGAACACCACGAGCAGGGTGGATTTCGGCCGCGATCCCGGTGAGTGGACCGACGAGTGGTCGGCGAGCGGGGTCGCCCATCACTGGGCGCTCGGAGTCGGGCACAGGGCGGCTGAGCTGCGCGCGGTGGCGGACCTGCTCGGCATCCCGTTCACCGAGGTGTGAGGTGGCCCGTTTCGTTGCCGTCGATCTCGGCGCCACGAGCGGTAGGGTCATGCTCGGCGAGGTCGTCTCGGGCGAGATCGAGCTCACCGAGATCCGCAGGTTCGCGACCGGGCCGAGGCCGCGTGGCGAAGGCGGTCTCCGCTGGGACGTCGCGGGGATGCTCGCCGAGATCAAGGCCGGTCTCGCGGATGCCGCCGACGCGAAGCCGGTGTCGATCGGCATCGATTCGTGGGCCGTCGACTACGGGCTCGTCGGTGCGGACGGCAGGCTCGACGGCGACGTGCGGTGCTACCGCGATCCTCGAACGGAGGGAATGGCGTCGCGGTTGCGCGAGCGGGTGCCCGACGATGTGCTCTACCGGATCACGGGCCTGCAGTACCTGCCTTTCAACACCGTCTACCAGTTGCTGTCCGAACCCGAAGGGCGACTTGTCGACAAAACCATGTTGCTGTTGCCCGACCTGATCGGATACCAGCTCACCGGGGAGATCGGCGCCGAGGTGACCAACGCGTCGACGACCGCCCTGCTCGACGCGACGACAAGGCAGTGGTCGGCGCAACTCGTCGGGAGGGCGGGACTTCCGGAGGGCCTGCTGCCCCCGTTGCGGCAGCCCGGCGAGCCGATCGGTACCACCGAGGACGGAACCCCCGTGGTCGCCGTCGCCTCACACGACACCGCCTCCGCCTTCGCCGCGATCCCCGCCGACGCGGGCAGTGTCCGCATTTCGTGCGGAACCTGGTCGCTCGTCGGCCTCGAACTGCGGGCACCCGTACTCACCGAAGCCGCTCGCGAGGCCAACTTCACCAACGAGGCCGGCATCGACGGCACGGTGCGGTTTCTTCGCAACACGATGGGCTTGTGGCTGCTGAGCGAGTCGTTGCGTGTGTGGCGTGAGCAAGGGCTCGACATTAGGCTCGACGACGTGCTGGCAGCGGCGATGAGAGAACCCGCGTTCAAGTCCATTGTGGACCCCGACGCCGCCGTTCTGCTGCCACCCGGCGACATGCCCTCGCGGATCGCAGCGTTGTGCGCCGAATCCGGCCAGCCGAAGCCGGAGAGCCCGCCCGCCGTGGTGAGGACGATCCTGGAATCTCTTGCGATCGCGCACGCCGCTTCCGTGCGCACGGCGGCGAGGCTCGCGGGCCGCTCGCTCTCCGTCGTGCACCTTGTCGGCGGAGGTGCCCGCAACGCCGCGCTGTGCAGGCTCACGGCGGACGCCTGCGGGTTGCCGGTGCTGGCTGGGCCATCGGAGGCCAGCGCGCTCGGCAACGTGTTCGTACAGGCACGTGCGGCAGGCGTGCTCGACGAGAAACCGAGGGGAAGGCGGTTCGGCAGGTACGAGCCACGCGGCGACCCCGAGGCGTGGCGTTCCGCCGCCGAACGCGTGGGGCTGGCATGACCGGGCCTCGCGTCGCGCTCTTCGCCACCTGCCTCACCGACACGCTCTACCCCGAAACGGCGAGGGCGGTGCTCACCCTGCTCGAACGGCTCGGCTGCACGGTGGACTTCCCGCTCGCGCAGACGTGTTGCGGGCAAATGCACTTCAACACCGGATACGCGGGGCACGCGAGGCCGCTGGCCCGCGACTACGCCGCCGCCTTCGACGGCTACGACTACGTCGTTGCCCCCTCCGGTTCGTGCGGCGGCATGGTGAGGGAAATCCACCCCGGGCTGTGCGGAACGAGTCCCGCCGTCGAGCGGACCTACGAGCTGAGCGAGTTCCTTGTCGACGTGCTCGGCACGGTCGATGTCGGTGCGTACTTCCCCCACCGCGTCACCTACCACCCGACGTGTCATTCGCTGCGCATGCTCGGGGTGGGTGACAAACCGCTGCGGTTGCTGAGGGCGGTCGAGGGGCTCGAACTGACCGAACTTCCGCTCGCCGAGCAGTGCTGCGGGTTTGGCGGCACATTCGCCATCAAGAACGCCGAGACGTCGACGGCGATGCTCGCCGACAAGATGAGGGCCGTGCAGGACACGGGAGCGCAGGTACTGACAGCGGGCGACAACTCGTGCCTGATGCACATCGGCGGTGGCCTTTCGCGCCTGCGGGCCGGTATCAGGACCGTCCACCTCGCGGAGATACTCGCGAGCACGGAGGAGGAGCCATGGCCGGTCGGAACCCGGTGACCTGGCTGGGAAGCCCTGCCTTCCCGAAGGCGGCGCACATCGCGCTCGGTGACACGCAGCTCAGGAGCAACCTGCGCAAGGCGACGACCACGATTCGCACGAAGCGGGCCGACGTCGTCGCCGAACTCGACGACTGGGAGCGACTGCGCAGGGCGGGCGAGGCCATCAAGGACAGGGTGCTCGCCGACCTCGACACCTACCTCCTGCGCCTTGAGGAATCGGTGACCGCGCGAGGGGGTGTCGTGCACTGGGCCCGCGACGCCGACGAGGCGAACCGGATCGTGCTCGACCTCGTGCGCGCGCAGGGCGCCGAGGAGGTGGTGAAGGTCAAATCCATGGCGACCGCGGAGATCGGGCTCAACGAGGCCCTCGAAGAGGGCGGGGTGCACGCCGTCGAGACAGACCTCGCCGAACTCATCGTCCAACTCGGACACGACCGGCCTTCACACATTCTCGTTCCGGCGATTCACCGCAACAGGGCCGAAATCAAGAACATCTTCGACCGCCAAATGCCCGAAAACCCGGCTTCCGACGAACCACGTGACCTCGCCGAAGCGGCGAGAAGGCATCTGCGGCGCAAGTTCCTTTCAGCCAAGGTCGCCATATCCGGCGCCAACTTCGCCGTCGCCGACACCGGTTCGGTTGTCGTCGTCGAGTCGGAGGGCAACGGGCGCATGTGCGTGACGCTCCCGGAAACCCTGATCACGGTCATGGGTATCGAGAAGATCATTCCGAGCTGGCAGGACCTCGAAGTGTTCCTGCAATTGCTGCCGCGATCCTCGACGGCGGAACGGATGAACCCCTACACCTCGGTGTGGTCCGGGGTGACTCCCGGCGACGGGCCGAGCGCCTTCCACCTGGTGCTGCTGGACAACGGGCGCACGGCGACACTCGCCGACCGGGTCGGAAGGCAGGCGTTGCGGTGTATTCGCTGTTCCGCCTGTCTCAACGTGTGTCCCGTCTACGAGCGGACGGGAGGCCAGGCATACGGCTCGGTGTACCCGGGCCCGATCGGCGCGATCCTCGCTCCGCAGTTGTCCGGCGACCTGCACGACGATCAGGTCGCCTCGCTGCCGTTCGCCTCCTCGCTGTGCGGTGCGTGCTACGAGGTCTGTCCAGTTCGGATCAACATTCCCGAGGTGCTCACGCACCTGAGGGAGCAAGTAGTCAAGGCAAAGGGAAAACGCACGCCTGAGGCCGTCGCTATGGCGGCGGCCGCCTGGGTCTTCGCCGACCCGAAACGCTATGAGGCCGCTCAGCGCGCCGGTTCGCTTTCCCGGCTGCTGGCGAGAGACGGACGTATTTCCCGGCTGCCGTGGCCCGGTTCGAAGTGGACGTCCACCAGGGACGCGCCTTCGATACCCGAGGAATCGTTTCGCGCATGGTGGAGACGTAATCGTGGGTAGCGCCAAGAACGAGATCCTCGCCAGGATTCGCAGTGTGGAACGGTTTTCCTCCGTTGCCGTTCCCCGTGACTACGAACGCGCTCGCGAAGCGGGCGATCGGCTCGGGCTGTTCGCGGAACGGGTCGCCGACTACAAGGCCGTCGTCCACAGAGTCGACGAGACGGAGCTGCCGGAGTCGATCTCCCGCTGTCTCGCCGGGCGTGGCGTCGCGACGATGGCCGTACCTGCCGACGCGCCCGTTTCGTGGCGCGTTCCCGGTGCGAGCTGGGTACCCGACGAGCCGTCGCTGCCGGTGTCCACGGTCGACGCGGTGCACGGCGTGCTCACCGGATGTGCCGTCGCCATCGCGGAGACCGGCACGATCGTGCTCGACACCGGTATCGCGCAGGGCCGCCGCCTGCTGACGCTCGTTCCCGACTATCACCTGTGCGTCGTGCGAGCCGAGCAGGTTGCGGTGAGTGTGCCGGAAGCGGTGGAGAGACTCGACGGGACACGTCCGCTGACGTTCATCAGCGGCCCTTCCGCGACGAGTGACATCGAACTGGACCGCGTCGAGGGCGTCCATGGCCCTCGCACGCTTGAGGTGCTGATCGTCGGCCGGTGATCAGCGGAGCGGAAACAACCGCCACGCCGGAACGGGCCGTCCGAAGTAGTAGCCCTGCGCCTGATCGCAGCCGAGTTCCTTGAGTACCGCGACCTGCTGCTCGGTCTCGGTACCCTCCGCGATGACGGTCAGCTTCATCGCGTGTGCCGTGTTGACGATGCCGGTGACGATCGCGACCGCATCGCTGTCGGTCTTGTCCAGACCGGCGACGAACGACTGATCGATCTTGAGCGTGTCCAAAGGAAGCCGCCACAACTGGGCGAAGGCCGAGTACCCCGTCCCGAAGTCGTCGATCGCGAGCCGCACGCCGAGCGAGCGCAGCGCCCTGAGCACCTGCGCCGCCGCCTCGGGTTCCCTGACCAGTGCGCTTTCGGTGATCTCAAGGCACAGCGCCTCGGGTGGCAGGCCCGTTCGCTCCAGCGCTTTGCTGACCGAGGGCACCAGCGTGGGATCGTCGAGCTGCTTCGCGGAGAGGTTGACCGTCAACCGCAGGTCGACGTCGTGCAGACGGCGCTGGGACGCGATCTCGGCCGTCGTCGTGTGCAGCATGAAGTCGCCGATGACGTTGATCAGGTCGCTTTCCTCGGCGAGCGGGATGAACTCGACGGGCGAGATGGCGCCGTGGGTGGGATGTTCCCAGCGCATGAGCCCTTCGACGGCGACCGTCCTGCCGGTTTCGACGTCGACGACGGGTTGGTAGGCGACCCAGAGCTGGTCGGCGAGAACGGCTTCCCTGAGGTCCTGTTCGAGCCGCAACTCGCGCTGGATGCGTTCGCGCAGTTCGACGTCGAAGAACTCATAGCTGCCCCTGCCCCGCTTCTTGGCCTCGTACATCGCGACATCGGCGTCTCTGATCAGGTCTTCCGCGCTGCGCTCGTCGCCTGGTTCAGCCGTCACGATGCCGGTGCTCGCGTCGACGTGCAGCCGCCTCCCCTCGATCATGATGGGCTGCGTCAGCGAATCGCGAAGATGCTCGATGAGCGCGCGGATCTCCTCGGTGCCACCCTTGCCGAAGGTGACAACGGCGAACTCGTCCCCTCCCAGCCTTCCGACGAGGTCGGACCTGCGGACACAGTTGCTGAGCCGTTGCCCGACGATGCGAAGGACCTTGTCGCCCGTGCTGTGCCCGAGCGAGTCGTTGATGACCTTGAACTTGTCGAGGTCGACGAACAATACGCAGGCCCTTGTCTCGCGTCCGGGATCCCGCAACGCCCTGTTGAGCCGCCTGAGGACAAGCGTGCGATTGGCGAGCCCGGTCAGCGGGTCGTGGGTCGCGTCGTGTTCGAGCCGCTCGCCGATCGCTCTGCTCTCGGTGATGTCGGTGAAGGAGCTGACGATGCGGGACGGCAGCGGAGCCTCGGGATCGAGCGGCCTGCAACTCAGGGAAAGCCACGCGTTCGAACCGTCGGCGCGTTTCACGCGCACCGTTTGGTTGTCGCACGGTCTACCCGTACGACCAGTCTTCGCGAAGGGGTAATCCCAATGGGGGATCGCGGCTCCTCGCTCGTCGAAGAGCGCGAACCGGGTCGGGGACTGCCCGACGAGGCGTTCGCCTTTGGTTCCGAGAATGCGTTCGGCGGCCGGATTCGCCGACTCGATGAGGCCGGTGGGACCGACGACGAGAATGCCTTCGCTCAGCGCGGCGACGACGATGCTGTACCTGCGTTCGAGCTGGCGGCGCAGGGTCTCGTCGGCGCACACCAGCACGAATCCCTCGCGCATCTCGGCCGCGGAAACCCTGATCGCCAGCCGTTCGCCATCGATCCGGTAGTGGGTGGCGTCGGCGACACCGCCGTCTTCGAGAATGGCGTCCGGGTCGAGCGGTGCGCCGACGACCTCGTCGACATCGCGACCGATGGCCTCGTAGGCGGGCCAGCCGTACACCTGCTCCGCGGCGGGATTCCAGCTCGTCACCGTACCGTCGGCCTTGGTGGCGATGATCGCGTCGCTGACGTGGGAGACGAGCGCGGCCTGGTAACGCAGGGCCGATTCGGCGGCTTTCTGCGCCGTGATGTCCCGCATGATGACCTGGAAGGCGGGCCTTCCCTGCCAATTCGTGCGCACGGAAACGGATTCGACGAGCATGGTCTCACCGTTGAACCGGCGAAGGGTGACCTCGGTGGGTTCGCTCGTCTGGCCTGGTTCGACGAGTGAACCGATGCGATCGAGCATCTCCGAGACAGATCCGGAAGCGACGAAATCGGTGATGGGCCTGTTCAACAATTCTTCGGGAGTATCGACGGCGGCGAACCGTTTGCAAGCGGGGTTGACGTAGACGAGATTTCCGTTCTCGTGCACGCAGATGGCGTCGGGGCTGAGGTCGACGAGCAGTCGGTAGCGGTCGGCCAGGTCTGCCAGTGCCTGTTCGTTGCCGTGCCGCTCAGTCACGTCGGTGGCAATTCCCCGTAGCAGCGCGGGGCCACCTCTGCCGCGACCGCGGGCCAGGAACCGAATCCATCGTGCATCGCCTTCGGGTCTGTCGTGGCGCTGTTCAAGGTCGAAATCCTCCCATACAGGGTAGTCGTACCCCGCTACGGTCATGGGCTTGATCAACTCAAGAAGCCGGTGCCTGATCTCGTCGACCGCGGTCTCGGGGAAGCCGAGTATCTCCGCGAGCCGTGGGCTCCAGGTCACCGAGTCGTCCTTGAGGTCGACCGTCCACATCGCCGAGTCGCTGGCCGCGAGCGCCAGCTCCATGACGTCAGGGGGGTACTGCCACATCGGCAAGCCGCTGAAGGCGTGCGCCGCCATGTTTCCGTCCATCCGAAGTTACTTGTGGACTCTGATTACAACACGGAATCGCCGTTAGGCGAATAGGAGTAATCGGGCTCGACTTTGTCTCAGCGGCATCTTGAAGACGGTGGCCGGGCGTCACAAGAGTAGGTGACCTTTTTGGGCCTGGATGTCGCGCGCGCCGCGAGCGTCGACGGTCCATCCGGTCACCCAATCCGCGGAACAAGGCAGGAAAGTGAGGATGATCGTGTCGCAAGGAATTGAGATTTGCGGCATCGGTGCGGTCACCGGCTATGGCTGGGGCCGTGAGGTGTTGTGGAAAGGGCTCGTCTCCGAGAAACCCGCCGCGACGTTGACGGGTGGCTTCGGCAAGGACGGGTCCGAGTCGATCTGGGTCGCCACCGTGCCGGAAGGTGGTGACCCCAAGGACGGAAGGGGCAGGTTCGCCCGCGCCATGCGGGCCTCCGCGAGGGAAGCCATCGCCGACGCGACCGAGCGCGGTTGGACGCCGGGCCGAAGGGTCGGGTTGCTGCACGCGGTCGTCGTGGGTGAGGCGTATCTGTGGAAGGACTTCTACGTCTCGGAGAACGGCAGCCTGCGGTTGCGGGACTACCTCGCGCTGATGCCCTCGACGCCCATGTCGACGTTCATGCAGGAGTACGGGTTCACCGGCCCCGCCATGAACGTCTCGGCCATGTGCGCTTCCGGAAACGCGGGGCTGCTGACCGCGAAAGCCTGGCTGGACGCGGGAATCGTCGACGACGTCGTGCTCGTGGCGACGGACCTGTCGCTGACGCCGGAGAACGTCCGGCACTTCACGCGGCTCGGCGTCGCCGTCGCCAACAGGGAGCCGTTCGACGGCTGCAGACCCTTCCAGGAAGGCAGCAGGGGCTTCATCATGGGTGAGGCCTCGGTGGGATTCGTGCTCTCCAACCGTTCGGACAAGCCCTACGCGGTCACCTTGGGTGGAGCGATGTCACACGATGCGTATCACGTGACGTCGATCGACCCCGCCTTCCCCGAGGTGCGGCGGTGTTTCGCGGAGGCGCTGGACAACGCGGGTGTCGGGGCGTCCGACGTGCGTTACGTCAACGCGCACGGGCCTGGCACGAGGCAGTGCGACCGGACGGAGGCCACGATCCTTGAGGAGTTGTTCCCCGAGGACACCGGGATCTACTCGGTGAAGCCGCTGACGGGACACTGTCAGGGAGCCGCTTCCGCGGTCGAGATCGCGGTCGCCGCGCTCGGCTACGAACGCGGATTCATCCCGGCGCCGCCCAAGGTGGCGCAGGCACATCCGCAACTGCTGCACGGTGAGTTCCCGGTTTCGGGAGGCCTTACTGTGAAGTCGTCGCTCGGAATGGGTGGCCACAACTCCGTGGTCGTGCTCGGACCGGCTTCGGCGTGATCTTCCGGTGACCGGCATTCTGCTCGATGCCGGTCACCGGTTCCCGCCCGCTCAGGCCAGTGCGGCGTCCAGCGTGATCGTCGTACCGGAAAGGGCCTTGCTCACCGGGCAGGTGTCCTTCGCCGTCGCGGCGAGCACCTGGAAGTCCTCCTGCTCGATGCCGTTGACATCGGCGCGCAGGGTGATGTCGATGGCGGTGATGCTCAATCCGCCGTCGACGGGGTTCACCGTCACCTCGGCGCTGACGTCGATGGTCTTCGGTGTGTACCCGTTGCGTTCGAGTACGGCCGAGAGGTTCATCGCGAGGCAGGAGGACTGGGCGGCCGCGATCAGTTCCTCGGGGCTCGTCTGTCCTTCCGCGTCACCGATGCGCCGAGGGAACGAGACGTCGAACTGTCCCGCGTTCGACGAGTCGAGCGTGACCGTTCCCTTGCCGGAGTTCAGTCCACCCGTCCAGTGGGTTGTGGCGTCGCGGCTGACCATGTCCTGCTCCTCTCGGTGCTGATGCCGGTGTGTTTTCGACGATAGGCCGCGCGGGGATCAGCCGAGTCCGACGAACGCCGCCATTTCGTCGACGGCGTAGCCGAAGAAGGCGTCGGCTGGTTCGAGGCTGTTGGTGAACTGCCCGGTGAGTTCGAAGCTGAGCATGCCGAAGAGCTGGCTCCATGCGACGAAGAGCCTCGCCAGCACCGGGGAGGGAACACCGGGCGCGAATCGCGTTGCGATGTCGGCCGCTTGTGCTTCGAGCTCGGCGGACAGCGCGGCCGGTGGTGAGCTGATCAGGTCCTGTTCGACGGCGTCGGTGACGACGGCGATCAGCGCGAGAGGAACCCTGCTCGCGGGAGTGATGGTGTCGGCGGGTGCCGCGTAGCCGGGGATGGGTGAGCCGAAGATCAGCGAGTACTCGTGCGGGTTGGCCCTCGCCCAGGCGCGGATCGCGTGGCAGGTGGCCCGCCAGCGGGCTCTCGGGCGGGTTTCGGTGCCCGCCGCGGCTTCGGCAGCGGCTCCCAGTGAGTTGTACGCGTCGATGATGAGCGCGGTCAGCAGGTCGTCTTTGCACGGGAAGTACCGGTACAGCGCCGAGGACACCATGCCGAGCTGTCTCGCGACCGCGCGCAGGGAGAGGGCCTCGGCGCCGACCTTGGCCAACTGGGTGCGCGCCTCGTCTTTGATCGCGGCGGTGACCTCGGCTCTGGCCCGTTCGCGTGCGGTTCGGTGGACTGCCGGCATGGTCCGAGTGTGTCATGAACGAGAGCGTTGAACAAATTAGAGAGCACTGCTCTTGACATGGATCGCGGAGAGGTGTTCACTGATCCCAAGTGAGAGCACTGCTCTCGAAAAGGAAAGGACATGACCATGACCAGCGCCAACCGTTACCTCAAACCCGCCAAGGCGGACCTCACGTTCAACTCGCTGGTCAGGGGACTGACCAAGTTCGGCGTCAGCCTGCTCGGCAGCAGGGTGCTCACCGTGAAGGGTCGCAAGTCGGGGCAGCCCAGGTCGATCGTGCTGAATCTGCTCAAGCACGATGGGGAGCGCTACCTGGTCTCGCCGAGAGGGCACACCGAATGGGTGCGCAACCTTCGGGTGGCCGGCGAGGCGACGCTCAGCGTCGGCAGACGCGCCGAAACGGTGCGGCCCGTCGAACTCGCGGACGAGGACAAGCTTCCCGTCATCCGCGCCTACCTCAAGAAGTGGGGCTGGGAGGTCGGCAGGTTCTTCGAGGGCGTCACCGTCGACACTCCGGACGACGAACTGCTCGCCCTCGCGCCCGGCTTCCCCGTCTTCCGCCTCTCGAAAGGCCGGTGACCAGGCCGGACGCGGCAAAATGGAAGCAAGGGAGCTTTGCTACCACTTTGCCCGCCCTTCCCGCGCGAACCTGGCGTTCGCCGCTATTCGAGCAGCTTGGCGGCGGCGAGCGCGAGCGGTTCGAACGCCTCCGGTTCCTGGTCGCGCAGCTTGGTCAGTTCGGCCCGCATCCTCGGTTCCCAGAACATCCGGATGTGGGTCGCGATCGCCGTCGCCGCCGCGTCCCGCTCCTGGTGAGGGAACTGCACGGCGATGTCGTTGATGAGCCGGATCTCCGGTGCGGTGGTTTCGGTGGTTTCGGTCATCAGTCGGCCAGTGCCGGAGTCTCTTCGGCGGCCGCCTCCGCGGTGACTCCGCCCGGTTTGAGCCCGACTTGCACGGCCGTCACCTTGTACTCGGGGCAGTTCGTAGCCCAGTCCGAGTTCTCGGTGGTCACGACGTTCGCGCCGGTGGCGGGATAGTGGAACGTCGTGTAGACGACGCCGACCGGCATCCGGTCCGAGATCGTGGCCCGCAGCGATGTCGTCCCGACCCTGCTCGCCATCGTGACCTCGTCACCGTCGGAGATTCCTCGCTCCTCCGCGTCGTGCGGATGGATTTCCAGCACGTCCTCCTTGTGCCACGCGATGTTGGCCGTGCGCCTTGTCTGCGCGCCGACGTTGTACTGGCTGAGGATCCGGCCCGTCGTGAGGATCAGCGGATACCTGCGGGTGCTGCGTTCCCTCGTCGCCACGAACGGCGTCGGCACGAACTTGCCCTTGCCCCGCACGAACCCGTCGACGTGCATGACCGGGGTGCCTTCGGGAGCCGCGTCGTTGCACGGCCACTGCACGCTGCCGAGTTCGTCGAGCTTGTCGAAGGAGACACCCGCGAACGTCGGCGTCACCGCGGCGATCTCGGCCATGATCTCGCGAGGATGGTCGTAGTCCATGGGGTAACCCATGGCCTCGGCGATCTCGCAGGCGACCTGCCATTCGTGCTTGCCGGTCTTGGGGGTCATCACCGGTCGCACCCGGTTGATCCGCCGTTCCGCGTTGGTGAACGTGCCGTCCTTTTCCAGGAACGAGGTGCCGGGAAGGAACACGTGCGCGAACTTGGCCGTCTCGTTGAGGAAAAGGTCCTGCACGACCAGCAGATCCAGTGCCGAGAGGGCCGCGTTGACGTGCTGCGTGTTGGGGTCGGACTGGGCGATGTCCTCGCCCTGCACGAACAGGCCCCGGAAGCTGCCTTCCACGGCAGCGTCGAACATGTTCGGGATGCGCAGTCCGGGCTCGGCGCCGATGGGCCGGTCCCACAGCGTCTCGAACACCTCGCGCACGGCGTCGTCGGAAACGTGCCGGTAGCCGGAAAGTTCGTGAGGGAACGATCCCATGTCGCAGGAACCCTGCACGTTGTTCTGACCGCGCAACGGGTTGACGCCCACCCCTTCGCGGCCGATGTTGCCGGTCGCCATCGCGAGGTTGGCCATGCCCATCACCATCGTCGAGCCCTGGCTGTGCTCGGTGACGCCGAGCCCGTAGTAGATCGCGCCGTTGCCGGCCTTCGCGTACTCGCGGGCCGCCGCCCGCAATTGCGCGGCCGGTACCCCGGTGATCGACTCGGTGGACTCGGGGCTGTACTCGGGTTGCGCGATGAACTCGGCCCACGTGTCGAAGTCCTCGCAGCGTTGGTCCACAAAGGACCTGTCGACGAGACCTTCGGTGACGACGACGTGTGCGATCGAGTTGACGACCGCGACGTTCGTTCCCGGAGCGAGTTGCAGGTGATGCGCCGCCTCGACATGGGGAGACCGGACGAGATCGATCCGGCGGGGGTCGATCACGATGAGCTTCGCGCCCTCCCTGAGCCGCCGCTTCATGCGGGAGGCGAAGACGGGGTGCCCGTCGGTCGGGTTGGCGCCGATCACCACGATCACGTCGGCCTCGGCGACGGAACGGAAGTCCTGCGTACCCGCCGAGGTTCCGAAGGTCTGTTTCAGCCCGTACCCGGTCGGCGAGTGGCACACCCTCGCGCAGGTGTCGACGTTGTTGTTGCCGAACGCCGCTCGCACCAGCTTCTGCACGACGTAGACCTCTTCGTTGGTACACCGGGAAGAGGTGATACCGCCGATGGAGCCCGCTCCGTGCTTTTCCTGTATGGCACGGAATTTCTCGGCCGTGTACGCGATAGCGGTCTCCCAGTCGACCTCGCGCCACTCGTCGGTGACGCGCTCGCGGATCATCGGGTTGAGCTTGCGGTCGGGGTGGGTCGCGTAACCGAAGGCGAACCTTCCCTTGACGCAGGAGTGGCCCTCGTTGGCTCCGCCTTCCTTGTAGGGAACCATGCGCACCAGCTCGTCACCGCGCAGTTCGGCCTTGAAGGAACAGCCGACGCCGCAGTAGGCACACGTGGTGAGCACGCTCCTCGTCGGCATTCCCAGATCGACGACCGAACGCTCCTGCAGCGTCGCCGTCGGGCACGCCTGCACGCAGGCGCCGCACGAGACACACTCGGAGTCCATGAACAGCTCGCCCGCGCTCGCCGAGACCTTCGAGTCGAAACCCCTGCCCTCGATGGTGAGTGCGAAGGTTCCCTGCACCTCGCCGCACGCCCTGACACAGCGCGAGCACACGATGCACTTCGAAGCGTCGAAATCGAAGTACGGATTGCTGGTGTCCTTCGGCGCGTCGAGGTGGTTCTCGCCCTCGTAGCCATAGCGCACCTGGCGAAGCCCGACGACACCGGACATGTCCTGTAGTTCGCAGTCACCGTTGGCGGCGCAGGTGAGGCAGTCGAGAGGGTGATCGGAGATGTAGAGCTCCATCACGCCCTGCCGCAGCTTCTCCAGCTTCGGTGTCTGCGTGCTCACCCGCATCCCGTCGGTGACCGGAGTCGTGCACGAGGCGGGAGTTCCCTTGCGGCCGTCGATTTCGACGAGGCACAGCCTGCACGAGCCGAACGCGTCGAGACTGTCCGTCGCGCACAGCTTCGGGATGTCCGTCCCCGATTCCGCGGCGGCCCTCATCACCGAGGTACCTTCCGGCACAGTCACGGGGACGCCGTCGATTTCCACGGTCACGGTTGCGGGACCCGGCTTCGCCGGTGTGCCGAGGTCGTGTTCCTTGAGCAGACCCATTGTCCTACTCCGCCTCCTTTTCCGTGCGCGTCGCGCGCGCGGTGAAGTCGTCGGGGAAGTGGTCGAGCGCGCTGCGCACCGGGTTGGGAGTCAGGCTTCCCATGGCGCACAACGAACCCTCTGTCATCAGCTCGCACAGATCGTTCAGCAGCGCGAGGTTTCCGTCGGGGTCCTCTCCTCCGGTGATCTTGTCGATCACCTCGACCCCTCGCACGGAACCGACCCTGCACGGCGTGCACTTGCCGCACGATTCCTCGGCACAGAACTCCATCGCGAACCGTGCCATCGCCGACATGTCGACGGTGTCGTCGAAGACGACGATCCCGCCGTGGCCGAGCATCGCGTCGGCGCCCGCGAACGCCTCGTAGTCCATGGGCAGGTCGAAGCGGTCGGCCGGAAGGTAGGAACCCAGCGGGCCGCCGACCTGCACGGCGCGGACGGGACGGCCGGAAAGGGTGCCTCCTCCGTAGCCGTTGATCAGCTCGCCGAGCGAGATGCCGAACGCGGTTTCGAAGACGCCTCCTCGCGCGATGTTGCCGGCGAGCTGGAACACCTGGGTACCGCGCGAACGTTCGACGCCGAGCGCGGAGTAGGCGGCACCGCCGTCGGCGAGGATCTTGGGCACGCTCGCCAGGGTCAGCACGTTGTTGACGACCGTCGGCTTGCCGAAGAGACCGGTGATGGCCGGAATCGGCGGTTTCGACCGCACCATACCGCGCTTGCCTTCGAGGCTCTCCAGCATCGACGTTTCCTCGCCGCAGATGTAGGCGCCGGCGCCGACCCTGACGAACAGGTCGAACCGCAGCCCCGAGCCGAGGATGTTCTCGCCGAGCCAGCCCTGCGAGTAGGCGATGTCGATGGCCCTTCGCAGCGCCGCGACCGCGTCGGGATACTCGGAGCGGATGTAGAGGTAACCCTCGCTCGCGCCGACCGCGTGGGCGGCGATGGTCATGCCCTCGATGAGGCAGAACGGGTCGCCCTCCATCAGCATCCGGTCGGCGAAGGTTCCGCTGTCACCCTCGTCGGCGTTGCAGCAGATGAACTTGAGCGGGCCCTCGGTCTCCAGCACGGTCTTCCACTTGATGCCTGCCGGAAAACCGGCGCCGCCCCTTCCTCGCAACCCGGACTCGGTGACCTCGGCGATCACGGCGGCCGGTTCGAGTTCGAGTGCCCTGCGGAGCCCAACGAGCCCGCCGTGTTCCTCGTAGGCGGTGGTGGAGAACGGATCGGTGACGCCGACCCTGGCGAAGCACAGTCGCTGCTGGTCCTTCATCCAGGGCAGTTCCTCGACCGGCCCGTGACACAGCGGATGGTCGTCGCCGGTCAGCAGGCCGTTCGCGAGCAGTTCGTCGACGGCTGACGCGGAGACGGGACCGTAGCCGACCCTCCCACGCGGGGTTTCGACTTCCACGAAGGGTTCGAGCCAGAGCATGCCCCTTGAGCCGTTGCGCACGACGGTGACGTCGTCGCCGGTCGCGCGGTTGATGGCGGAGGCGACGTCGTCGGCACCGACCGAGACGGCGGCGGAATCGCGCGGTACGTACACCGTGGTCATGAGCCGGCTCCGTTCTCGGTCGTCGGTGAGGCCGCGCGGGTTTCGGCGCTCGCGAGGATCTCGACCAGGCGCGAGCGGTTGATCCGGCCGTAGAGCCTGCCGTTGACCTGCGCCGCGGGCCCGAGCGCGCAGTTGCCGAGGCAGAAGACCTGGTCGAGGGTCACGGAGCCGTCGGGTGTCGTCTGGCCGAGCTTGACGCCGAAGACCTGTTCGGTGTCGGCGACGACCTGTTCGGCGCCGACGGACTGGCAGGCTTCGGCTCTGCACAGTTTCACCGTCGCCGTGCCCGCCGGTTCGGAGCGGAAGTCGGTGTAGAAGGTGACGACGCCGTGGACGTCGGCCCTCGAAATGTTCAGCTCCGCCGCGAGTATCGGGATGACCTCGGCGGCGATGTACCCGAATTCGGCCTGGATGCCGTGGAGGATGGGCAGCAGTGCGCCGCGGTCGTCCCTGTGCGCGTCGACGACGGCCCTGACCCGCTCCGCGACCGAAGCTCCGCTGCTTTCGACCGCCATACCGCCTCCCTGGCAGCTGTCGCTGTATACCGTATACAGCGACAATCGTACCCGTGTCGCGAGCTATCCAACAAGCCTACGTTCGACAAGGGGTTGAGCACGATGCCGAATGTTGTCGCGCGAAGGAATTTCCCGGGAGGTGGCTACGCCGAGGAGCTGTCAGTTCTCCCGCAGCAACTCCGGCGCCTCGGCCCTGACTAGCGCGGTGAGCTCGGCGATGCTGGGATTGACGAGCGCGTGCTCGCCCACGAACACCGTCGGCACCGTCTCGTTGCCGTCAGCGACCGAACGCACCCGCGCGGCGGCCTCCGGCTCCTCCCAGATGTTGACGTCGGTGAAAGGAAGCCCGCTTCGCTCGACGTCGTCGCGCAACATCGCGCAGAACGGGCACCCCGGACGCCAGTAGAACTCGATCTTGTTCGCTGCCACAACGCCACTGTAATCACCGATTCGACGCGCTGCCCCGGCTCTGCCGAGGCAAGCTGAACGACATGAACCTCGATTCGGTCGCCGACGAGCTGTACCGCCTTGACCGCGACGAGTTCACGGCGGCCCGAGCCGACTTCGCCGCGCGGGCGTGGAAAGCGGGCGAGAAGGACCTCGCGGCCAAGATCATGAGCCTGCGCAAGCCGACGATCGCGGCCGAACTCGTCAACCGCCTCGCCAGACAGCGCCCTGACGACCTCGGCGAGCTCGCCGAGCTCGGTGATGCCCTTCGCGGGGCGCACAGCGAGCTGGCGGGCGAGGCGCTGAGGGAGTTGTCGAAGCGCAGGCACGACCTCGTCGCCTCACTGACCACCGAGGCGACCGGTCTGGCGTCGGGGCAGGTCAGCGAGTCGGTGACGCGCGAGGTGACCGAAACGCTCGAAGCCGCGCTCGCCGAAAGGAAGGTCGCCGAGGAGGTCGCGCGAGGCAGGCTCAGCGCCGCTCTGCACCCCGAGGCCGTGTTCGGCGCGGACTGGTTCGGTTCGGCGCCTGCCAAGCGCGCGGCGAAGGCCAAAGGCGACGCGGCCGAACGCAAGGGTGCCGATGCGAAGCGGCGCAAGGAGCTGCTCCGGAAAGCGAGGGAGGACGCGAGCGAGGCGCGACGCGAACACGAAGCGGCGAGATCGCGGCTGAGGGAAGCCGAGAAGCAGGAAACCAAGGCGAGGAAAGCCACCACGGCCGCGCGAGAAGCGGTCGACGAGGCGCGCGCGAAACTGGACGAAGCCGAGGCCGCGCTCGCCGAGTTCGGCTGAACCGCCCCGCCGCTCGCTCGGGGCAGCACGTACTGTCGGCGATCATGGCCGTGAACGACGCACCCGAAATGAGGGCGATCCCCGGCGGCACGGTGAAGATGACCGACCGGCGAAGGGAAACCAGCTGGTCGGTCGAGCTCGGGCCGTACGAACTGGCGGCGACCGCCGTGACGAGGGAACGGTACGCCGCGGTCACCGGAGAATGGCCAGGTACGGCAAGCCTCACCGGCGCACCGATCGAGGGTGTTTCCTGGCTCGATGCCGTTCGCTTCTGCAACGCTTGTTCTCTGCGTTCGGGATTGCGCCCTGCCTACCGCATCGCGGGGCAACGGGACGGATGGCCGGATGTCGAATGGGACGAGGCCGCCGACGGGTTCCGGCTGCCGACCGAGGCTGAGTGGGAGCACGCCGCGCGGGCGGGAACGGTCGCCGCGAGGTACGGGCCCCTCGACGAAATCGCGTGGTACCGGGGAAATTCGGGCGAACACATCCATCCCGTCGCGGGCAGGAAACCCAACGCGTGGGGGCTCTACGACATGCTCGGCAACGTGTGGGAATGGTGCTGGGACGCCTTCGATGCCGTCGACCATCCCGGTTACCGCGTACTGCGCGGAGGTGGCTGGTTCGACGAGCACTGGAGTTGCAGGGCATCGGTGCGCAGGCGCAGTCACCCCGATTTCCGGATCGACGACGTCGGATTCCGTATCGCTCGCTCCGTGGTTCGTTGAAAATCCGGGCTGTCCTGGCAAAAGCTCATTGCCTGCTCGAATAGTCGCTGTGCGCGGCCTCGGCGTATAGGCTTGCCGAAGCCGCCCCGGCTCGACGGTTCGAGTCAACAACGGGTGGCAGCAGGCAAAGGCAAGCCGGACATGACGAAGCTCGTTTCCGTGTGGTTGTACGTACCGAGGTGGGCGGCCTACGTTCCAGGCGATCCCGTTCCCATCGCGGTCGGGATCGGCAACGTCGGTGCCGGCGATCTCTGGTTCCCCGGTGTGCTCGACGGTTCGGAGACCTCCAGTCGCTATCCCTATTACCGTCCATCGATTTCGGACGTGGAAACGGGAAGAGTCGTCGCCGAGCCCGCACCGGCGCGGCGGATGACAAAAGCGAACGGAAAACGTTCCGTGAGTCCTCTCCGGCGGCCCGACTTCCACCGGCTCCGGCCCGGCGAAACCTTCGATCCCACCGAGGCTGGGCGGTTTCGCGCGCTGGAGACGTTTTCCGCTTTCGTTCCGCGAAGCGCGGGAACCTACCGGTTCCGGCTGGACATCGAGACGATGGGCGAGAATCCGGGCTCCTGGCTCGGCGGAGCGGGACAGGAGGCGTACGTCGACGAAGTGCTTCCCGTGCTCGCGAAAGTGCCGAGAGTGGCCATCACGGCACACCTGGACCTCGTGGTGTGAGGCTCGTCAGGTGAAGTCGACGGTTGCGTTCGCCGCGCCCCGAAAGGGAGCGAGCGCGGTCGCCTCGGTCGCGATGGCATCGCGGGTGGCCGCCGTCAGCCTGCCCATCGGCGACACGGTGATAGCGATGTTCTTGCCCCGCTTGTGGGGACGCCAGGTTGCCGCGATCTCGCCCTCGCTGAGCACGACGCCCGGATTTCCCTGTATCCGCCAGACTTCCCGCTGCCGTGCCGGTTCGGAAACGAACGCGGCGCGATCTCTCGTCGCGAGCAGCGGATCGTAGGGCGGCAGCAGCCGGACTCCCTCCGCGGAAGGCGGTGTGGCAAGGGCGGGCAGGTTCTCGCTGAGCAGCCACGCCGTCCGGCCCGCGTAGTCGACGGCGGTGAGTTCTCCCGCGACAAGGTCCCACGACGCCGACGCGAACGAAGCCGACACGCCCGCCCATGCGGCGAACCCGGCTTTGTCGGAGGGACCGTGACACCGCAGGTATCGGCGGACGATCTCGGCTCTTGCCTCCTCGGAGGGCATTGCGGGCAGCGGTTCGCCGAGCCAGTCCTCGGCAAGCACGAACAACGAGGCGCCTTTCGTTCTCGGCACGATGCAGAGCACCCCGTGCAGCGCGACGACGTACAACGCGTAACGCACGAGACTCTCACCGTAGGTGTTCCTGCCGAGCCCGTCGGGTTCGGTGAAACCCTTGCGCGCACCGGAAGGCAGCCGCTTGCCGACGAGTTCGGCGAGCGCGACGCCGAGTTCGTCCTTGGTGAGCTGTTTTCCCGCCAGCGCCCTCGGCAGCTCGTCGAGCGTCAGCGCGACGGCCTCGCTCGCGCTGAGGGAGAAGCGGTCGAGATGTCCTGACGCGCCCTTGATGAAGTGAAGACACGACGCCTCGTCGTCAGGCAGCAGGCCCTCGGTGAACACGGCGGCCTCGGCGAAGGGCACCAGGTGCGGCGCTCCTCGCATGGCCCACGTGGTGACCAGCGTCTTCCGTTCCATGACGGCGGCGTCGACGTCATCGGGTGTCAGGTGCGCGAGCCGGGCGTGCAGCGCTTGGCCTGCCGTACCGGGCGGGGTGTCCTGCACCCCGATCGCGCCTGCCGCTTCCGGCAGCTCCTCTGCGGGCGACCGGCGCGCGAGCCCGTGTGCGGCCACCCGGTAGCCCACGGCCGCGCTGGGTGTGACGGCATCCATCCGCAGCACCCTAGCGACGAGAAACCGGCTCCGCCGTGCAACCGAACGGTCCCGTGCCGCCGTCTTTGCGGGCATGCGGGTGTTGCCGATGCTGTTGGTGCTGCTGGTCGCGGGTTGCGGCGGCGCGGGTCAGGCCGGAACGGGGAAGGAATGCGCCCCGATCGGCACCCTCGTCGGGTTCACCGTCGACGTCGATCCCGGCTTCTTCGCCGAGGGGCAGGGGCCTGCCGAGCTGACCGCGTGCTGGGGTGGTTCGTGCCGCGATTTCGACGTATCCCTGAACGAGGCGACGAGATCGGTCGACGAGGGGTGCACCGGAGATCAGCCCGACGACGCGTGCTCGGCGAGGTCGGAGCCCACCGGCGGATACGCCGCTTTCGTCCCCGTCCCCGAGCTTCCGGAACAGCCGGTCGAGGTGACGCTGCGGTTCTGGGACGGTCAGCGGGAGCGGACGTTGCCCTCCATCACGGTCACCCCGGAGGTTCCTCAGCTGTCCGGCACCTACTGCGGTGCCTCGGGTCCGCAGGCCTCGCTCGTCGTCGACGCGAGGGGCGCGGTCACCAGGGAGCCGTGAGCGGTGTGCCACTGGCCCACCCCCGAAGAGGGCCAGTGGCACCACGCCCGAGTCAGCCGATGTCCCTGCGCCGGAATCCGGCGAGCCCGGCGGCGAACAGCACGAGCGCGATCGCCGTCAGCAACACCAGCGGCGTCGTGGTCAGCTCGGCACTCGGCAGCTTCGGAATGTGCTGATACGGCGAGATGTTCAGCACCGACTGGCTGACGTTCGCGACCGGGCCGAACAGGCTGATCAGCAGGAACAGCGAGGCGACTGCCCAGGCGAGCGCGGCGAACCTCGGCAGGAGGCCGAAGAGCGCGACCCCGACGCCCGCCACTACGAGCACGGCGGGAAGTTGTGCCATCGACGCGCCGATCACCGAGGGCACCTGGCCACCGATGTCGCCGACCCTGATTCCGTGCAGCAGCCCTGTGAAGAGGCCGGAGACGGCCAGCAACAGCGCGGTGCCGACGACGGTGAAAACAAGGTGACTCGCCGCGAACCCGAACCTGCTGACCCTTGTCGCCAGCAGTGGTTCGACGCGGAAGGCCGTCTCCTCCGACCGCATCCGCAATGTCGCCTGCACCGAGTAGAGCGAGGCGATCATCGCCACGATGCCCGCCATGGCCGCGATGAAGGAGTCGATCATGCTCTGCGAACCGCCGAGCCGCGCGAACATCTGCTGTGCTTCGGCGCTGTCTCCGATGACGTCGCCGATCCCGGCGGCGAGTGAGCCGAACAGCGCGCCGAAAACGGCGAAGCCGATGACCCAGCCCACGAGCGGGCCGCGTTGCAGGCGCAGCGCGAGCGCGAAGGAGTTGCGGAGGCTGCCGGCGGCCTCGGCGGGACCCGGTCGCGCCGGAATCAGGCTCATGCCGACGTCCCTGCGGGGCAGCAGCCGGTATCCGATCGTCGCCAGCACCACGGCGGTACCGGCGAGCAGCGCGAGCACCCACCAGCGCTCGTCGGCGAACGCCCTGATCTGGGTCGCCCAGCCGACGGGCGAGAGCCAGGAAAGCCAGCTCGCCTCACGGGTCGCGTCGCCGACGGCGCGCAGGAGGAACGTGGAGCCGAGTACGGCGATCGCGATGCCGTTGGCGGTACGGGAGTATTCGGCGACCTGGGCGGTGATCGTGGCGACGCCGATGAAGACGAACCCGCACAGCGTCACTCCCGCGGCGAGCGCGACCGACCCGGAAGCGGGAAGCCCGGTGCCGACCAGCATGGCGACCATGAGTACGCCGGTGGCCACACTGCCGATGGCGGCGACGATCACGGCGGCCGTCAGCGAGGCGTAGCGGCCGACGACTGTGGAGGACAGCAATTCCTGCCTTCCGGTGTCCTCTTCCTGCCTCGTGTGCCGGGTCACCGTGAAGATGCAGGCCAGTGCGAGAAAAAGACCGACGAAGGCACCGAATCGCCATGCCGTGAACCCGCCCGGCGTGCTGAGGTCGAACGCGGGACCGTAGAGCAGCGTGAGCGAGGGGTTGCCGCCCATCGTCGCGGTCAGGCCCGCGCGTTCGGCCTCGGTCGGGTACAGCGCCTCGTAGGGGCCGGCGCCCGCCGAGGTCATCAACCCGAGCACGAGGACCCAGACGGGCAGGATCACGCGGTCCCTTCGCAGCGCGAGACGGACGAGCTGACCTGTTCCGGCGAGCTGGTTGCTCCTCGCGATCGGCTTGGCCGCCGGTGCGCGTTCGAGGGTCGTGCTCATGTCCTCGCCGCCTCTGAGTGCGTGGTGTCGGTGTAGTGCCTGAGGAACAGCTCTTCGAGTGTCGGCGGCTGGCTGGTCAGGCTGCGCACGCCGATCTCGGTGAGCTGGCGCAATGCCACGTCGAGCGAGTGGGTCTCGACGTCGAATCGCACCCGGTTGCCCTCGACCTGCAGGTCGTGCACGTCAGGGAGCTTCGAGAGTCCGTTGGGGTGACCCGCGAGTTCGGCCGAGATCGAGGTGCGGGTGAGGTGCCGTAGGTCGGCGAGCGTCCCGGTCTCGACGGTGAACCCGTTGCGGATGATGCTGACCCTGTCGCACAGGGCTTCGACCTCGGCCAGGATGTGGCTCGACAGCAGCACGGTCCTGCCGCGGTCGCGTTCCTCCTGGATCGCGTACTGGAAGGTGGCTTCCATGAGTGGGTCGAGGCCGGAGGTCGGCTCGTCCAGCAGCAGGAGTTCCACGTCCGAGGCGAGCGCGGCGACGATGGCGACCTTCTGCCGGTTGCCTTTCGAGTAGGTGCGGCCCTTCTTCTTCGGGTCGAGGTCGAAGCGATCGATGAGTTCCTTGCGCCGTCGCTGGCTGAGTCCGCCCCGCAGTCGCCCCAGCAGGTCGATGACCTCGCCTCCGGAGAGGTTGGGCCACAGGTTCACGTCGCCGGGCACGTAGGCGAGCCTGCGGTGCAGGCTCGCCGCGTCCCGCCACGGATCGCCTCCGAGCAGGCTGACGTCGCCTTTGTCGGCACGCAGCAGTCCTAGCAGCACCCGGATGGTCGTCGACTTACCCGCGCCGTTCGGGCCGAGGAAGCCGTGCACTTCGCCCTTCGCGACGGAGAGGTCGAGGCCGTCGAGCGCCACGGTCCTGCCGAAGGCTTTGCGCAGTCCGGTGATGGAGATGGCGTTGTCCATGCGGCCGAAGCTACACTGATTTCACAAAGTTGTGAAGTTAAGAAAGTGTATGGATTAGGTGATTGAATACTGGGGGTATCGGAAAGGATGGACACATGTCGAGCAGACCGCAGTCGCAGCGTGATCCGGCAAAGGGCCGGGATGAAGAGGCAGTTCGCAAGTACATCGAGAGCCTTGCGCTGACCCTCACGCAACTCGGTATGCAACGGATGTCGGCGAGAGTGTTCGCCGCCCTCGCGGTCTCCGACGACAGCAGGCTCACCGCCGCCGAACTCTCGGAACAGCTGTCCGTCAGCCCCGCCGCGATATCGGGGGCCGTGCGGTACCTCGACCAGGTCGGCATGATCGTCAAGGAACGTCTCCCCGGCGAACGCCGTGACCACTACCGGCTCTACGACGACTTCTGGTTCGCCAGCACCCTCAAACGCGACCGCATGGTCCGGATGTGGCGCGACGCCACCGTCGAAGGGATCGACGCGGTCGGGCCGGACTCACCCGCCGGAGTCAGGTTGTCGCACATGGTCGACTTCCTCGACTTCCTCGTTGCGGAAATTCCGCGGATCTTCGAGCGCTGGGAACAACTGCGCGAGCAGCGAGAACATCCCCCGGAGGGGTAGCGCGCGGGGCCGAGAACGGCCGATCGCGAAAAAAAGTCGTACTGAGGGTGTATCTGGGAGGTACCTCGGTGCGTCCTATGGGCGTCAGCTTGCTTCACCACGTGCTTCACGACCCAGGAGGACGCATGAGCCCCGAAGACCCGTGTGTGGCCGAGATCGCGGGCATCCGCGACTCGCTCGCCGCGCTGGGCAATCCGTGGCAGTGCGGGGAAACGAAGCTGAGCACGCTGTCAAAAGACTGTCGCAAAGCGAGGCTCGGGGTTCCGGCGCCGTCGGCCGACGAGATCTCCGCGCGCGCGGAGATGCCGGCGAGGATGGCCGAGTTCGCGCTGGCGGCGAGCAGACCGCGCGACGTGGCGGCCGATGAGGGCAGCGGCAGGGTCGAGCACGAGCCGACGCCGTGCCTTCCGGTTTCCTTCGACCTCAGGGATGTCGAAGGCCGCAACTACGTCACCGAGGTCAAAGACCAGGGTGAAGTCGGTTCGTGCAGCGCGTTCGGCACCGTCGCCGCGCTGGAGACCACGGCGGCCTTCACGAGGAAAGTGCCCGGCCTGCGGCTCGATCTCTCCGAAGCGCATCTCTACTTTGGACACGCCGCCGCGAGGGAAGCCATTCTTCCCGACGGAACGTGGCCCGACGAGATGTTCGCCGACTGCGTGGCGCTCGGGGTGACCTTCGGCGACTACTACCCTTACTACGACGACGATTCCGGTGCGCTCAACCCCGGTTGGCCCGACCGCCTCGCCAAGGCCGAAGGGGTCGTCGACCTCAGCAGGGATCCCGCTGCCATCAAACGGCACATCCACGACTATGGCGCCGTCGCCGCGTGCCTGATCATCTACGACGACCTTTTCCATTACACGGGCGGGGTTTACCGGCACACCACCGAGGAGACGAGCGGCGGTCACTGCGTCGCGCTCATCGGATGGGACGACGAGGCCGGTTGCTGGATCGCCAAGAACTCGTGGGGACCCGAGTGGGGAGAGAACGGTTTCCTCAGGATCGCCTACGGCGAGGCGTACATCGAGGACTACCCCGACCCGAGGCCGACAACTCTCGGCTGCACAAGTGTGAACCTTCGTGCGTGGTTACCAGCCCAGCGCACACTCGGCCTCTTCGCGACGGCGCACGACGCCAACGGATGGGCCTACCTGGAAAACCTCGGCTGGACCCGGATATCGGGTGGTCCACACGGCACCACCAGCAAGCTCGCCCAGCTCACCAGCGCAAGGGTTCATGGGCAGGCGATCGCGCCGTTCATCGACAACGGCGAGCTCAGCATGATTCATCCCGCGCAGTGAACAACGGAGAAGCAGTATGACGATCGAGGACACGACGACCGACAACCGTTCCGAAAAGGACACCGAGGTGACCGGGGACGTTGCCGAACCGACCGAGCAGACGACCCCGCCGGCACCTCCGGCGGGCTGGGAGCCGTATTCGCCGCCTCCGGTCGCACCTTCGGGGTGGGAGCCTTACAGCCCGCCGCCGAGGCCGGTCGCGCCGACCGGGTGGGAGCCCTACTCGCCGCCGCCGCGCCAGGTTGTCCCCTCGGGCTGGGAGCCCTACTCGCCCCCACCGAGGCAGGTCGCACCGACTGGCTGGGAGCCCTACTCGCCGCCGCCGCGTCAGGTCGTGCCCTCGGGCTGGGAGCCGTACTCGCCTCCCCCGCGCCAGGTGCGTCCTTCCGGCTGGGAGCCGTACTCGCCGCCTCCGGTCGCACCTTCGGGGTGGGAGCCTTACAGCCCGCCGCCGAGGCCGGTCGCGCCGACCGGGTGGGAACCGTACTCGCCGCCGCCGGTCGCTCCGGCCGGTTGGGAGCCCTACTCCCCGCCGCCCGCGAGTCAGCCCGGTCAGCCGGAGCCGGTGAAGGGCAACGGTGCGGGTGGTCCTGCCGCCCGGGACGGTTGGACCACGGGCAGGGCGATCACGAATCTCTGGTCGTCGAGCACGTCACCTGGCGTGTGGATCGCTGTGCAGGACGTGGGCTGGAAGCTGCTTTCGCCCGCTTCCGACTCGGGGCACAGCCACCTCACGCTGCTGGCGATGCTGGCGAAGAACTACCGGCTCGCCGTGTCCTATCACGAGGACGCGCGCGGACAGATCGATCAGCTCGTGGTCTGACGCTCGCGTCGGTAAGCAGGTGGTGGCCGGCAGACGAGGGGGCCGCCGGCCACCACCGCCGATAACTGGGAGAGACGAGTGACTCTGATCCGGCTTGCACAGTCCGATGCGGGGAGGACGGCGGAACTGTGCACTGGGGACACCGTGGAGCTGCGGCTTCCCGAGGTCCGTTCGTCGGGTTATCAGTGGCACTTCGATCTTCCAGCGGGGGTCCGGCTGGTCGTCGACGAACACGTCAGTGGGGGTGACGATCATCCGGCGCGGCGGTCCACGGGGGTAGGGCCGCCAGGGGGAGGTGGGGTTCGCCGGCTGGCGTTCGACGTCGTCGACGCCGGTCGGCACCTCATCAAGGCCGAGTTGGCGCGGCCATGGGAGGGCAAGCCGCGCCGCTCGGTCAGTTTCACGCTATCCGTTAGGCCATCCGAGTGAGCGATGTATCCCACTTCAATCAAGACCCACTTTTGGTCTGGCGAGCCGGAGATACTGCCAGCGCCGACTTGACTACCTGGAGCCCGGGAGGCGGATGCGGTGACGGACGCCAGAACCGCAGAGGCGGATCCTCCATGGGAGGGGCTGCACGGCCATGACCTTTACGCGGCATGCATGCATGAGGCCCGCGCGGGTAACCGGCGTGCCATGGACCGGTTGGTCACCGAGTTGACACCGCTGGTGTGGCAGGTGGCGAGAGGTAACGGGGTGGACAGGGACGCGGCGGAGGATGTCGTGCAGACCGTGTGGCTCGCCCTGTTCCGGCATCTCGATCACATTGCCGATCCCAGAGCGCTCGCGGCGTGGCTGATCACGACCGCGCGGAGGGAATCGCAGCGGGCGCCGGGAAGGAAGCCCGCTCCGTTACCGCTCACCGACGAGCTGGCCGAGACCGTGCCGAGCGCGCAGCCCGCGCCGGAAGCGGAAGCACTGAGGGCCGATCGGGATCGCCGCCTCTGGGCTGCTTTCGCGGAACTCCCACAGCGCTGCCAGGAACTGTTGCGAATGACGGTGCTCGCGGGCCGGGTCGAGTACCGGCTCGTCGCCGACGCGCTTCGCATTCCTACCGGCAGCATCGGCCCGACAAGGGGCCGTTGCCTGCAACGGATGCGGAGCCTGCTGGATGCTCAAGGGGGCAGCGCATGAACGAGGGCGGCATCTACCCTGACGACCAAACGCTGCTCGCGGACCTGGATCGGCTGGTCCACGAATTGGACCCTCCTCCGCCAGGTCTCGTCGAACGCGTGCGGTTCGCGCTCGAACTGGAGGATCTCGACGTCGAGGTCGCCAGGTGGGAGCGCGCCGATCCGCTGGCAGGCGTCCGTAGCGTCGCCCAGGGCACGATCACGTTCACCGTCAGCGATCTCACCGTGATGATCAACCTGACCAAGCTCGGCAAGGGCAACAGGATCGACGGCTGGCTGGTGCCTGCTGGTCAGTACCGCGTCGAGGTGAGGGTCGCCGGCCACGAGTCGACGGCGACGATCGCGGATGACCTCGGCAGGTTCGTTCTGCACGATGTTCCGCCGGGAACCACCCAGATAGTGGTATACATCGACGGCGTTCCGGGTCGCCGGACGATCGTCACTCCTGCCGTTGTGCTGTAAGTGATCCCGAGTTCGCTGAGCCCCATGCGTGTGCTCCTATAGATCGCGTGCCAGAGGAGCTCCACCGGCGAGCGACCAACGCCGCGGCTGACGCGCGACCAGCCGTCGCCGCCCGCCTGCTGCGCGAAGCGCAGCGGAAGCTTCCCCCCGTCGACGCGGCCGACGCCGCCGCGCTCGTGCTCAGGGTCAGGGTGCTGATCAGTCTCGCCTCCGCCGAGGCCGAGATCGGCCCGCCTTCGGGAGGACTGGCCCACCTCGACAAGGCACGACGCGTACTCGCCAGGCTCCCCGAACACGGGGAACGGACCATGCTCGAAGCCGTCGTCGGGCTGCAACGAGCGCTGCTGCTGTGGCGAACCGGTCGTCCCTCGGAAGCACTGCGGCTTTTCGACGCGAGCATTCCCGTACTCGCCGGCGACACCAGCGACGGCGGACTGCTGCTCACCAAGAGTCTGCTCAACCGAGCCCAGATCAACGCCGACCTCGGCAATCTCGACGCCGCTTCCCGGGACTTCGACCAGGCCATCGCGCTTGCGGCAGAACACGATCAGCCGCGGCTGGAAGGCAAGGCACGGCACGGGCTCGGCGACCTCGCCCAACTCGTCGGCGACATTCCGGTGGCACTGCGGCACTACGAGGAAGCGGCGGAAATCCTCGGTTCGGTCGCGCCGGGCTGGCTGGCGAGGGTGCGCCTCGATCAGGCGAGGGCGTTGCTGGTGGCGGGGCTCGCGGAGGAAGCCGCTCGGCAACTCGACGAGGCACTACCCGAGCTGCGCGGGAACAGGGTGATCCAGGATCTTGCCGAAGCCGAGGTGGCGCGCGCTGCCGCGGCACTGCTCGAAGGCGACTTCGCTTTGGCTCGCAGGCTCGCCGTCGCGGCTCGGCGCAGGTTCCTGCGCAGGGGCAACCTGCCGTGGGCCGAGGTGGCCGCGCTGGCAAGGTTGCGGGCCGACGCGATGGCGGCGCTCGAATCCGAGGTGCCGCCACCCGCTCGCCTTCCGGCGAGCCTGATCTCGCTCGCGGACCGCTTCGCGGGACTGCGACTGTGGGACGAAACGGCGGCGGCGCGACTGCTCGCCGTCAGACTGTTGCTGAGAAGGGGATCGGTCGCCGCGGCGACGAAGCAGCTTTCGCTCGTGCCGAAGCCACGCAGGACGACCCCGGTCGACCACCGCATGCTGTTGCGGCTGTGCAAGGCGGAACTCGCGATCGCCACGGGACGTTCCCGCGCCGCGCTCGCGCAGGCGAGAGCCGGGCTCGACGAACTCGGCTGGGCGCGCGACCGCATGGGTGGCCTCGATCTGTTGTGTGGCACGGCCGTGCACGGCCAGGAACTCGGTGCGCTCGCCGTTGGACATGTACTGCGCACCGCGAGGGGAGCGGCCGGAGCACGAAGGCTGTTCGCGTGGCAGGAACGTACGCGAGCACAGGTCTACCGGTACGAACCGCTGCCTGCCATCGACGACCCCGTCATGGCGAAGCGGCTCACCGAGATGCGCCACGTTCAGCGCACCGTGCAGCAGAACCGGCTGACCGGCAAGCCGGTCGCCGCGCTGGAGAACCGCTACGCCTGGTTGCAGAGGGAAGCGAGCAGGCTCGGCTTGTACGCGAGCCAGTGGGGCAAGCCGAGGCCGGTCGCCTCGCCGGAGGAGGTCGTGGCCAGGCTGGGACATCGCGCGATGGTGAGCCTCGTCGGTCACGGCGAGACGCTCGCCGCCGTTGTCGTGAAGGACAACGGGTTTCAGCTCATCCAGCTCGGCTCACTCGCTGAGACGGTCGAGACCGCGAAGCAGCTCAGGGCCGACCTCGACGCACTCGCGCCCGATCATCTTCCCGAGGCGCTCGCCGAGGTTGTCGGCGCTTCGGCGAGGCGAAGGGCGGCAGCGCTGGACGAGTTGCTGATCAGGCCGCTTCTCGACGCGCTTGGCGAGAGGGAACTGGTGATCGTTCCCGTCGGCTCGCTGCTCGCGTTGCCGTGGGCGACACTGCCGAGCCTGAGGGGAAGGCCGATCTCGGTCTCGCCTTCGGCGACGGCGTGGCTGGCCGCCGTCGGTCATTCGACCCCGGAACCCGTCGTCCTCGTGGGAGGCCCCGGCGTTCCGGGTGCCGTGGGCGAGGTCGCTCAGCTTCGTTCGGTGTACCCGAGGGCGACCCTTGTCGACGGAACGGCGGCGACCAGCGCGGTCGTATTGTCCGCATTGGACGGATCGAGCGTCGCCCATCTTGTCGCCCACGGCGCGCACGAACCGGCGAACGCGCTGTTCTCCCGGCTGGACCTCGTCGACGGCCCGCTGTTCGCGCACGAGGCCGCTCGGCTTACCAACCCTCCTGAACGCGTCGTTCTCGCGGCCTGCGAACTCGCGCTGAGCCACATCCGGCCCGGAGAGGAAGCGCTCGGCTTCGCGGGCGCGCTGCTCGCGAGCGGCTCGCGCACCGTCGTCGGGGCCGTAGCGAGGGTCGGCGACAAGGCGGCGGCCGAGGCGATGACCGACCTGCACAACAAGCTCGCCGCTGGAACCTCCCCCGCCGTGGCACTCGCCGATGCGACGGCCGCCGATCCGTTCCGCAGGCCTTTTCTGTGTCTCGGGGCCGGTTAGCCGGCGGCGTTTCGTTCCGCGGCGCGGGTGAGCCTGGCGGCGATGAAGGTGACGATTCCCTTGAAGCCCAGCCGCACGAGCGGCCCGGTGCCCCGGAAGCGCTCCGTGAAGGAACCTTGCCAGTGCAAGCGTGTCCCGCCGGATTCGGTCGGCGTCAGCACGAGGTCGGCGCGGTAGTTCCTGAGCGGAGCACCGGAGTTCTCGAGCACGTAGCTGTGCTTGCGGTCCTGTTCGTGCTCGACCGTCCGCTCCCGCATCAGCACCGGCCACGTGCCGAGGACACGCACGGCCCCGATACCGCCGGGCGGCGGGTCGCCATGGCGGAGCATGCGAGAACCGAGCACGAGCGGTTTGGCCCAGTTCGACCAGTTCGCACCATCGACGACGAGCGCGAAAACGACGTGCGGAGGTGCCGTGGTGGTGCGATTCACCTCGAACGAGAACGCTCTGCCTGCGATCATCAAGCCAACATAGCCCCATAGGTCAGGATGCCGGTGTGAATTCGACCAGAGCCGACTTCGCCGCGCCACGCTGGCTCGTGCACCTGTTGCGCACGACGCCCGCCGCGGTGCCGTGGTCGAGGGCCGCCCGTGCCGCGGTCGCGCTGGCGGTTCCGCTCGCCGTCGCCTACCTCGCGGGGGACATCAAGGTCGGTGCGCTCATCTCGGCCGGTGCGCTGCCGACCGTGCTCGCCGAATCGGGAGGCACCTACCGCTACCGCGCGCAGCGGCTCGGCGGAGCGGCTTCGGCGGCGATCATCGGTTACGCGCTCGGTCTGCTGACCGGTGGCAACCTCGCCCTCTCCATCCCCACTGTCGTGCTCATCGCCGCGATTTCGGCGTTGATCAGCGCGGCGGGAAGCAACGCCTCCGTCGCCGGTCTTCAGCTGTTCGTCTTCACGGTGCTCGGCACGGGACAGCACGTCGTCGGTGAGGCAGGCGTCGCGCTCGGCTGGTTCGTGCTCGGTGCGGCGTGGGGACTGATCGTGGCGCTGTCCGGCTGGACCGTGCACGCGACCTCGCCTGAGCGCAGCGCAGTCGCCCAGGTGTTCATCGAGCTGGCCGCGATGCTGTCCGCGCAGGACGAGGCAACCCAGCTCGCGGCTCGCCAGCAGCTCACCGACGCCATGAACACGGCATACGACCGGTTGCTGACGGCGCGCTCGTGGTTGTCCGGAAGGGACACCACCTATCGCTCGCTGCTCAATCTGCTTTCCGCGACGACCCCGGCCGTGGAGGCTTCCGTCGCGATGGTCAACTCGGGAACGAAGGCGCCGCCCGAAGTGATCGAGCAGTTCACCGCACTCGCGACGGCCGTTCTTGCCGGAGTACCGCTACCGAAGCCGCTCACCGGCAAGCCCGCCGATCCGCAGGTCGCCGCGCTCTATCACGGCATCGCGAGGATCGGGACGAAACAGGAGAGGGGAAGACGCGAGCGCGTCACCCCCGCGCAGCGGATCAAGGACTGGTTCGGCCTGCTCGTTTCCGGGCCGCTGACGTGGATCGCGACCCTGCGGCTCACCCTGTGCGTCGCGCTCGCCGAACTGGTCGCCGCGCTCGTTCCCGTCGACCGCTCGTACTGGATCACGCTGACCGTCGGCATCGTGCTCAAGCCCGACTTCGGTTCCGTCTTCGGAAGGGCCGTTCTCCGTGGGCTCGGCACGGTCGTCGGCGTCGGGCTCGGTGCCGCGGTGCTCGGGCTCGGGGCGCACGGGTTCGCCGTCGTACTCGTCGTCGCGTTCTTCGCGGCGGGCGCCGCGATCGGCAAGGTGCGCAACTACGGGATCCTCAGCGCTTTCGTGACTCCGCTGATCATCGTGCAGATGGACCTCACGGCAGGTGGCGATTGGCCGGTGGTCATGGCGCGGCTCATCGACACCGTGCTCGGCTGCGTGATCGTGCTCGTCTTCGGCTACCTGTTGTGGCCGGGGAGCAGGCGGCCGAAGGTCGGCGGTCGCCTCGCCGATGTCTCCGACGAGGTGGCCGAATACGTCGAGTACGGACTCCGCCCCGCGGAGACGGCGCAGGACACGGCCGAGCGGTCGAAGAGAAGGAGGATCGCCTACCGGGGGCTTGCCGACCTGCGGACGGCGTTCCAGCAGCTCGTCGTGGAGCCTTCGCCCGCGGGGAGGCAGGCAGCGGCATGGTGGCCCGCGATCGTCGCGCTCGAACAGGTGGCCGACGCGGTCACCGCCGTCGTGGTGACGATCGAACACGGTGCGCAACCACCGGAGTCCGCCGATGTGGAACTGCTGACGGCCGCGTTGAGCGAACTTGCTTCCGCGGTCAGGGAGCAACGCGATCCGGCCGACGTCGAGCTACCGGAAACCGAAACACTTTCCAATGTTTCCGATCAGCTGGAAAGCGCGTTCGATGCCGTTCGAGGGCCGGATTTCAGCCGGTCACGCTTCTCTTTCCGGCGCAGAGGCTGACCCCGGAAGAGGGGTACACGTTGCGCATCGCCCGCAGAGCTGGTGAATTGGTGGTATGGGCATCAATTTTGATGAGATCAAAAACAAAGCACAGAGCGCGCTCGGCAAGAACAGCGAGAAGATCGAGCAGGGTCTCGAAAAGGCGAGCGGGTTCGCGAAGTCGAAGTTCGGCAATCAGGCCGACAAGATCGACAACGCGACCCAGAAGGCCAAGGACCTGCTGCACAAGGGAGCGGGCGAACAGGGCGACGACACGGGGCAGCAGCCGCCCCAGCAGGGCGGCCCTGGTCAAGGTGGTCAGGGAGGCCCTGGCGGTCAGGGAGGTCAGCAACCGCCTCAGCCGCCGCGACCCGACAATCCGTAACGGCGTTTTCGTTCCCCTCGCCTGAGTCAGGCGACCTCGCCGATCAGGATGTCCCCATCGAGCGCTGTGACGCAGCCGCCGCGCTCGC
Source organism: Saccharomonospora sp. NPDC006951 (assembly GCA_040635515.1). Lineage (GTDB taxonomy): Bacteria > Actinomycetota > Actinomycetes > Mycobacteriales > Pseudonocardiaceae > Prauserella_A. The sequence continues at coordinate 535,334 of JBEYHY010000004.1, forward strand.
CAAGAGCGATGAGCCCGTCCCTCGCCTCGGGCGCGCCGAGGTCGATCCGGACGCTGGCCCGCGATGCGGCGGCGTGCTTGGCGAGCGCGGCTTTGCCCTGGTAGCCGGCCTCCACGGTGGCCGAGAGGCCGCCGGTGGACGCGAGTGATCCCCGCGCGGCACCCAGCTTGCCGAGTGCTTCGTCGAGTACCGGCAGCAGTGCGGCCCTGTTGCCCTCGGTCATGGCAAGTACGAGATCGGGGCGCGTCGCCGCGACCCTGGTGCCGTCGGCGAACGAACCGGCGGCCAGCGCGGCGGCCAGCGGGCCACCCATGGCACCGACCGAGGACAGCACGGCCGCCAAGAGGTGCGGCAGGTGCGAGACGCGGGCGACCACCTCGTCGTGCGCGGCGGGCGCAAGCGGGATCACGTGCGCTCCCGCGTCGAGGGCCAGCATCGCGACCTCCCTCCACGCCGCGAGGTCGGTGTCCTCCTCGACGCAGGCCACCCACGCCGCGCCGGAGAACAGTGTCGCCGAACCGGCGGCCCATCCCGACTCGGCCGTCCCCGCCATCGGATGCCCGCCGACGAACCGTGCGCCCGGGACGATTCTCGACACGGATTCGGCAACCGGCGCCTTGACACTCGTGACGTCGGTCAACAGGCAACCGGGCGCGTGTTTCGCGACGAGCCGCAGCACCTCGTCGACGGCCGTGAGTGGAACGGCGAGCACGACGAGCGCGTCCGTTTCGGACGCCCTTTTCAGTGCGGCGGCGATATCCGTTGTGGCCGTGGCGAATTCCGGTTCGGACGCGGCGGCCTTGGCGTCCACAGTGGACTCAGTGGCGCCCCACGCCGTCCTGCCCGCGGCCGAGGCCGCTCGCAGGACTGAACCGCCGACAAGGCCGAGTCCGATCACGCATACGTCTCGCACGGCGCCCATCCTGCCCTATTCGCCCCACCCGGGCCGCAAGCCGTCCAACGCGAATGCCGCGTAGAGGGCGACACCGCCCGCGAAGGCCTCCTCGTCGTAATGCACGCGGTTGGAATGGTTGGCCGCCGCTTCGGCGGGATCGGTGCCGGGCGGGCAGGCGCCGAGAAATGCGAAAGCGCCGGGAACCCTTTGCAATACATAGGAAAAGTCCTCCGCACCCATGATCGGCGCGGCCATCTCCTCGGCGTTCTCCGCCCCGAGCACCTCTCCCGCGAGTCGAAGTACGTGGTCAGCCATGTCGTCGTCGTTGACCGTCGGCGGATAACCCGGCTCGATGTCGACGAGAACCCGGCAGCCGTACGCGGCGCCGACCGACTCGCACACGGCGGGCAGCTCGCGCCGGACCAATGCCCTCGTCTTCTCGGAAAGGGTACGGATGGTGCCCGCGATCTCCGCCGTCTCCGGGATGACGTTCGTCGTCGTACCGGCGAGGATCTTGGTCACCGATACCACGGCGGGGTCGGCGACGTTGATCCTTCGCGTGACCATCGTCTGCAACGCGCCGACCATGGCGGCGGCCGCGGGAACGGGGTCGACCGCGTTGTGCGGCATCGAACCGTGCCCTCCCTTGCCGGTCACCGTCACCGCGAAGGTGTCGGCCGACGCCATGATCGGGCCCCTTCTCGTGGCGATCAGCCCGCTGGGCAGGTTCGCGAAGATGTGCAACCCGAACACGCGCTCGACGCGTTCTCCCGCCGCGTCGAGCACACCCTCGTGGATCATGTGCCGGGCGCCGTGGAATCCTTCCTCGCCCGGCTGGAACATGAAGACGACCGAACCGGCCAGCTCGTCGACGTGCCCGCTCAGCAGCTTCGCCGCGGACACGAGCATCGCGACGTGGGTGTCGTGTCCGCACGCGTGCATGACGTCCGGTGTTTCCGAGGCGTAGTCCGCGCCGGTGTCCTCCGGCATCGGAAGCGCGTCCATGTCACCACGCAGCAGCACGGAAGGGCCCGGGGTCTTTCCCCTGAGCACGGCCGTCACCGATGACGTCGACTTACCCAGAGTGATCTCCAGCGGCAGACCGTCGAGCGCCCTCAGTATCGCGGCCTGCGTCTCGGGAAGCGTCAATCCGAGTTCGGGGTGCCGATGCAGTTCGCGGCGCAGCGCGATCGTCGAAGGCTGGAGGGCTTTCGCCTCGGCGAGCAAGCCCGCGAAACGGGCGTCGGGAAGGGATGGCAGCTCGGTCGGTCCGGTCATGACCTCGATAGTGGCATGCGCTCGCCAGGTTTCGGCGTTACCAATGCTTGACGCAGGTATACGGTGGGCGCATGGCGGTGAAGGAGCCGATCTCGGGGTTCGGAGTTGCCGTCGTCCGAGAGGACGGCAAATGGCGGTGCAGCCCGCTCGACGGGTCCGCGCTCGCCGAACTGGACGCGGCGATCACAGAGCTGCGCAAGCTGCGGTCGACGGGCGCGGTGTTCGGGTTGCTCGCGGTCGACGACGAGTTCTTCGTCATCGTCCGGCCGGGGCCCGCTGGGGCGTCGTTGTTGCTGTCGGACGCGGCCGCCGCGCTCGACTACGACATCGCGGCGGACGTACTCGACCTGTTGCGGGTCGATCCTCCGGACGAGGACGACGACATGCTGTGGCCGGAAGGTGATCTGGAGATCCTCGCCGACATCGGTATGCCGGGACCCGAACTTGAGGTGATCGTCAACGAGGTCGAGCTGTACCCGGACGAGCAACTCCAGATGATCGCCGAGCGCTGTGGTTTCGCCGACGAGTTCGGCACGCTGCTCGACGACATATGACCGGTCGTGACGAAGCGGCCGTTCGCGCGGCCATCGCCGCGGCCGAGGAAGCCGCCGGTACCGCCGATGTGCCGATCGGCGCCGTCGTCTTCGCACCGGACGGCACCGTGCTGGGCCGTGCGCGCAACGCGCGCGAGGAACTCGGCGACCCGACCGCGCACGCGGAGATACTCGCGCTGAGGCAGGCGGCGCGTGCTTACGGCGACGGATGGCGGCTGGAGGGCTGCACGCTCGCTGTCACCGTCGAGCCGTGCACGATGTGCGCGGGCGCGCTTGTGCTGGCGAGGGTCGCCAAGCTGGTGTTCGGGGCGTGGGAACCACGAACGGGCGCGGTCGGTTCGCTGTGGGACGTCGTCCGCGACCGGAGGTCGAACCACCGCCCGGAGGTGCGGGGTGGCGTGCTCGCCGAGGAATGCGCAGCGTTGCTCGCGGACTTCTTCGCAGCGCACAGACCCGACTGGCCGCCGGTGGACCCCGCCGAAAACGGCTGAACCGCTGCGGTATCGTATCCGGCGGTAGCGTGTCCGAGCGGCCTAAGGAGCACGACTCGAAATCGTGTGACGGGTAACCCCCGTCCGTGGGTTCAAATCCCACCGCTACCGCAGCCGATCAGGGCAGCCACGAGTTCTCGTGGCTGCCCTGATCGCTTTCTGGTGACCGTTCGTGGTCACGGTCCCGTCACGGCTTCCGGGCTCGCTCGATCGGGTGAAACATTTTCGGTCGATTTAGCGACCCGTCGGCATGAGAGTCGTTGGGAAACGATTGCTTGGCCGCGCGTTCGCGCTACTGGGGATCGCTCTCGTGACCGCGGGGTTGCTCACCGTGGCCCCTGCGAGGGAGGCCTCGGCCGCGCCGAGTCTTCCGCCTGGTTTTGTGTTGACCGAGCAGCCGAGTGGGCAGCAGCCGTGGGATCTCACTGATTTCGCGTATCTTCCTGATGGCAATGGCCTGTTCAGTACCGGCAAGGAAGGCAGGGTCGCCTGGGTTGCCCCGGACGGGGCGGTGAGGACGATCGCGACCCTGCCCGTCGTCGCCGAGCAGGACCTCGGCCTCGTTGGCATCGCCGTGGCGGCGGACTACGCGACCTCCCGGCAGATCTACCTCGCCAGGTCGGTGCCGAGCGGTGACGGCTACGTCATCAGGCTCGCCCGCTGGACCGTCACGGGCGCGAACCAGCCGCAAGGACTCACCGGCGAGCGCGTCCTGCTCGACCTCGCGGGCACCAGCAACGTCCACGGCATCACGGGAATCGTCCCTGCCGAGGACGGCACGGTGTGGGTCTCGGTCGGCGACATCGCCGACTACACCAGGGTCGACCCCTTGGCACTGCGCGCGCAGAACCGCGACCTTCCCCACGGCAAGATCTTGCACATCACGGCCGACGGTCTCGGTGTGCCAGGGAACCCGTACTACAACGCGGCACAGCCCGGCGCCACGGCGAGCAAGGTGTTCGCGTCCGGATTCCGCAGCCCGTTCCGGTTCTCCATCGACCAGCGCACCGGGCTTCCCGTCGTCGGCGACGTTGGCTGGAACACCTGGGAAGAGGTCAACGTCGTGCGGCCTGGTGCCAACTACGGCTGGCCGTGCTGGGAGGGTAAGGACAGAACTCCTGGTTACTCGACCCTCGCGGGTTGTGCGAATGTCGGTAACACGGACCCCATCGCGATGTTCCGGCACGGCACCGGAATCGACGGCGGCAACAGTGTCACCGGTGGTATTCACTACACCGGCACCAGCTATCCCGCCGCGTATCGGGGGGCGTACTTCTTCGGTGACTACACGCGCATGAAGCTGTGGACGCTGCGCTATGACGAGCAGGGCGAGCTGACGACGCCACCGCAGAGCCCGCCGATGGGTACCGGTATCGGCCGTCCGGTGAAGTTCGCGGCGGCGGCCAACGGTGACATCGTGTACGCCGACATTGAGGCGGGTGTGCTGCGCAGGCTCAGTTTCGTGGAGGGCAACACTTCTCCTGTGGCCAAGGTGGTGACCTCGACCGATCCGGAAACCCGCACGGTCACCTTCGACGGTTCCGGTTCCTTCGACTTCGATGGGGATGCGCTGACCTACGACTGGGACTTCGGCGACGGTGCTACGGGGAGGGGTCAGCGGGTCAGCCACGCCTACGCCGAAGGGACCGACCGGTTCACCGCGAGCCTCACCGTCACCGACGCGCTCGGCGCGACGGGGACGGCCGAGGTGACGGTGGTTCCGGGCAACCACTCGCCGGTCATCACGCCGAGCATGCCCGAACAGCGATTCGCTGTCGGTGAGCCGGTGACCGTTGCGGCGACCGCTGACGATGTGGAGGACGGCACCCTCGACATCGAGTGGACCAGCGCCGTCCTGCACTGCCCTGAGGAGGCGACCTGTCATTCGCATCCCGGACCGAGCTATTCCGGTGACAGTTTCACCTATCCGTTCACCGATCATCCGGACTCGCGGATGGAGTTCACCGCGACGGCGACGGACTCCGAGGGGGTATCGGCGAGCTACACCTACGTCGCGTGGCCGCGCGAGCACCGGATCACGCTGACCAGCAACGTGCCCGCGTCGCTGTTGATACCCAACGAGACGGGCGGCAGTTCCGCCATGGTCACCGAAGGCGCCGTGGTGAACATCGAAGCCGCACCGGTGGCCACCGACGGTGTCTCCACCTTCGCGAGCTGGTCCAACGGCGACACCGACCCCGCGACCACGATCACCATGGGCGAGTCCGACCTGATCCTGACCGCGAGCTACACGACGCCGGTGGCACAGCGGTACGCCGCCGACACGGCGCTGAGGGCGACGCTCGGTGCGCCGCAGGGGCCCGAGATCATCCAGGGCGGACTGTATTACCAGGGCTACGCCAACGGCGGTCTCTACTGGACGGCCGCGACGGGAACACACGAGGTACACGGATCGATCTATCGGCAGTACCTCGCGCTCGGCGGCCACGCGAGGTTCGGCCCGCCGACGACGGACGAGACGAAGACTCCCGATGGCGTCGGCAGGTTCAACCACTTCGCGGGAACCCCGGCGACCCTCGTCGCCTCGGTCTACTGGACCCCGAGTACCGGCGCGCACGGGATCTGGGGTTCGATCAGGGCCAAATGGGCGGCGCTGAAGTGGGAACGCGGTCCGTTGGGCTACCCGACGATCGACGAATCGACGACACCTGACGGCGTCGGCAAGTACAACCACTTCTCCAAGGCCGGCTCGATCTACTGGACGCCGGGCACCGGTGCGCACGAGGTGTACGGCGCCATCCGGGTCCGCTGGAAGGCGCTCGGCTGGGAGCGGTCCTATTTGCGGTACCCAACGAGCGGCGAGTTCGCCGTGACCGGCGGAAGGCGCAACAACTTCCAGGGCGGATACATCCAGTGGACCGCGGCCACCGACAAAGCGGTCGACAGGAGGTATTGAGAGTCGCGGGCGTCCGGCCGTTCCCCCATCGTGTCCATTTCGCAGGCGACAACGACCGCGGGTATATCCGAATTGATCAGCGAATCACGATCGGGTGCGAATCGAGCCGTATTGGCGGTATTGCCGTAGCAGGTCGCGAATTTCCTCCTGCTCGTCCGATTTCCTGAAAGGGCGTTTCGTATTGATGGTGTCTTGCGGGCTTGCGTGGATACCGTTAATGATCAAAATGAATCCGCTGTTACGATCCTCGGAACCGAATTCGAGGCGGAGGCGGAACACACGACGTGAGTGCGAACAAGACGGCTCCGGTCACCCTGAGGACCCTGGCCGACCAGTTGGGCCTGCACGTTTCGACGGTTTCCCGGGTGTTGCACGCCGGTCCGGAGGCAAGTCACCGGGCGGCTTCCAGTGAGACGTTCGCGAGGGTGCGCAAGCTCGCCGACGAACTCGGTTACCGGCCGAACCCGCATGCCACCAGCCTGCGTACCCGGCGAAGCAATCTCGTCGGGGAGCACCTGCTCGCGCTCGGGCACAGGGATGCCGGTGTCGTCGCGGGTGAGCCGTACGCGAGCACGGGGGTCGATCGCAGTGCAGGATTTCTCGCCGCGTACGCCGAGGCGGGCATCGAGATTCCGGGGCACAGGATCACCAACTCGGGACACGACGCGAGGGGCGGGCATGTCGCGACGGAGAAGCTGCTCGCGGCGGGGCCTCCGCCTTCGGCGCTGTTCGCGGTGAACGACTTCGCGGCCATCGGTGCGTTCGGTGCGTTGCGTGACCACGGGTTGCGTGTGGGGGAAGACATCGCCGTGGCCGGATTCAACGACACGCCGCTCGCCGCCGAGCTTCCGGTGCCGCTGACGACGGTGCGTTCCCCGATGCGGGAGATGGGGCGGAGGGGACTGGCTTTGCTTGCGGGCATGATGCGGGAGGAACAGGCCCAGTCGCAGCGTCTCCGCCCGCAACTCGTGGTGAGGGCATCGACAACGGGAACCCGATAGCGGACAACCCCGCGTGGCCGGACCGCTCGGTGTGGGGGCGTGCCCGGGTGTGGCCGCCCGGCGAGTCCCCCGTACAGGCGGCCGAGTTCTGCGTTCGGGTCGTCGAGTTCTGCGTTGAGGCTGCCGAGTTCTGCGTTGGGGGCGCCGAGTTCCCCGTCCAGGCTGCCGAGTTCTGCGTTGGGGGCGCCGAGTTCCCCGTCCAGGCTGCCGAGTTCTGCGCCCAGGTCGCCGACATCCGCGCTCGGGTTGGCGAGTCCCCACTCGGGCCGCGAGACTCGAGTCTCGCGCGTGTGGACATGAACCTGGCCCGGTTGGGCGCGGATGCGAACACGGCCGCGGAGCTCGCTTGGTCGCGGATCTCGCGCGCCCGGCTGCGGGACTCGGTGGCCCGCCCGCAGATCTCGCCGGTCTGAGTGCGGATCTCGGCGGCCTGGACGCAGATCTCGTCGACCTGGGTGCGGATCTCGGCGGCCTGGGTGCAGAACTCGCCGACCTGGACGCAGAACTCGCCGACCTGAGTGCAGAACTCGGCGCGCCCGCGCCGCTCTCACGCGCCCGCGCCGGGCTGGGCAGGCTAGGTCGTTCGCTCGGCTACCAGGACTCGCAGCTGCGCCAGCAGGTCACCGCGACTCGTCGCTCCCAGCCGTTGCCGCATTCGGGCGACATGGTGCTCCACCGTCTTCGCCGAGATGAACAGCTGGTCACCGACCTGCCGATAGGTCATGCCACTCACCACCAACTCGGCGACCTGCAGTTCCCGCTCGCTGAGTTTCGGGGAACCATCGGACTCCGCGACCGCGCCGTTGCCGGGATCCCCTCGCAACACCCTCGCGCAATCGAGCAGCCTCACCATGGCCGACCGGTCCGTCGTCCTGATCGCCGCCTGCCCAGCCAAGCGCGCGCCGTCCCAGCACAGTCCCGCCGCGTGCAGGTCACGGGCGGCCCGCTCGATCCGGTCCGGATCGACGTCCCCGCCGAGCACCCTGAGCCAGCAGCCTGCCGCATCGGCGATGACCGCGTGAAACCCGCTGTGTCCTGAGGAAGCGGCCAATGCCTCTGCGTGCTCGTGCGCCTCCCGCTCATGTTCGACCATGATCGCCGCATGCAAGCCGCTCCAGTGAAACGGAGCTGTCCACAGTGGCGGGTCGGAGAGTGAGCGCAGGAGTTCGCGTGCGAGGTCGAGGTGGTGGGCGAGCCGGTCGCGCTCGCCGAGTCGCGCCGCCGCTATCGCGAGTTCGCCGAACGGCAGCAGCGTGAAGAGGTCGACCGGCTGCCTGATCACCGCGTCGCAGGCCTCGCCCCACACGGCGCGAAGCGCGGCGAGGTCACCGGCCCTTCGCGCGAGACCGGCCCTGAGTGCGACCGCGAACAGCCAGTCCCTTCCCGCTTTCTGCTCTCCGGCCGAGGTAAGCCGCTCGGCCGCGATGTCGGTTTCCCCTCGCACCATGGCTGTCCAGGCGTGCAGCAGCCCGTGCCTCGCCTTCATCGTCGGCCCGCCTGTCTCGGCGGCTTTCGCGCGCTCCAGCAACGCTTCCGCCACGCCGAGTTCGCCACAGTGGATTCCGGCGAGCGCGCCGAGCGCGGCGGGCGTGTCGGGAAGCAGCAGTTGTCTTCCGACGGGTTCAAGCGTTTCCGCGGCGCTCACGAGTGTGGTCAGCACCGACGTCGCCGAATGCGACACGGAGTCCACAATGGCCTGTGCGGTCGCGGACATGGCGCCGGAGGCGAGCGTCGGCGGTCCGCCGCCTGACGGTTCGCCGAGCAGTTGCCGCGCCGGTTCGGCGGCGCCGGAGCCGAGCAGGCCGATCGCCGCGTACACCGTGGACGGACCGGTAGCCGACCAGCGGAACAGTTCCGTTGCCCTTGCGAGCTGACCTCGCTGGGTCAGGACCGTACCCGCGATGCGGGCGGCCTCGGCCCGCTCACTCGCGGTGGGGTCGGCGATGGCTTGATCGGCGATGCGCAGGGCGGTGTCCCCTTCGCCCGCTCTCGCCGCGGCTTCGGCCCAGCTCGCACCGACCGTCCTCATCGGAATGCCGGCCGAGACGGCCGCCGCGAACAGACTTGCGGCGAGCCTGGGTTCCGCGGGTGCGGCCTCGCGGGCGGCGGCCTCGAAGGCCTCCGGTGGTGCGGTTCCTTGCCGCTGCCCGTGAAGCAACGGCCGCACGAGCGGCAGCACGGCTGCGCCTCGGTCGAGTTGCAGTCGCAGCAGCCGCTGCCGCACCCACGCGTGCCTTTCGAAGGGGACCAAACCGTTGAGCGCCTTGTGCACGAGAGGAGGTGGGTTGCCGTCGCTGCCGAGCAGCCCCGTCGCGTTCGCTTCCTCGACGATGCCGGACACCCGCGCCGCGTTCGCGCCTTCGCCGCCGAGCAGCCCCGCGACGAGCAGCAGGTCCTGGTGCACGCCGTATTGGGCCGCGAGCAAGTACAGCAACGTGTCCGGCGAAAGCCGATCGAGGTGGGGCGCGAAGGACATCAGCGCGGCGTGCGGTATCTCCGCCTTCGTACCGAGGGCACCCGCGATACACGAAACCCACCCCGGGACGCCACCGGTCTCGCCGAGCACGAACTCGGCGAGGTTTTCCTTGCCCGGCCCGAGGATTCTCGCCGTCCTCGCGCGGTCGAGCGGCCGGAGCACGACCTGCCCCCTCAGCAGCGCGAGTATCGCGTTCAGCCCGGCGGACCTCGGCCACGGCCGCGCCGCGACGATCAAGCCTCGCTTGTCGTCGGCCGCGAGTTCGGCCACCTCCGCGAGTTCCGGCCCGCCGAGCAGATGTGCGTCGTCGAGCAACACGAGCCGGGTGTCGCCGTCGTGCTCGCCGTAGCTCGCCGCCGGAAGTCCTTCTCTCGCGCAGCATTCGCCGATGTGGTCGAGAACCGCGGTCTTGCCGTATCCGCCTGGCGCCACCACGGCCAGCTTCGCGGGAGTGAGCGTGCCGCCGCCGACGGCGGCGCACAGTTGGCGAGTCGGCTCGTCGAACACGAGTTCTGGCCTGCTCGTCAGGATCAACGGTCCTCGTCTCTGTGTGCGGTCGCGGTGGCCTTGCGGGACAAGGAGAACCTGCGTTTCGGGGGTGTCAGTGGCGTGATCTCCACGGGTGGCCGTTCGGGGGGTGGTTCCTCGTCGGCCTCGTCCCGCTGTCCGTAGACGGCGGGAAGTTCGTGATTGCTCGCCACGAGCGAGTTGCCGACCTCCTCGCGGGGTTCCGGTCTCGGCCTCGCGGCGAGCGCGGCGCCGCGAGCCATCGCCGTGCCGGGGTCGGCGTCGACGAAAACGGGGCAGTCCAGCCTGGTTTTCGCGAGCTGTGCGAAAAGGGGGATGGCGGCGCTTCCGCCGACGAGGACGGCCGCGGCGATGTCGCCTGCGGGCGCATTGGCCGCCGTGCGGGCGAGCTGGCCGACACCCGCTTCCAGCACCGGCCGGATCAGCGTTTCCAGTTCGGCTCTGGTCAACCGCACGTTGTCGGCGACGGTGACTTCCCTTGCCGTCGACAGTCGTTCCTTCGCCACGCCGCAGGCCGCGCGAAGCGATGCCATCGCGACGGCGTCGTTCTTGTCGCGGGAGACGTGGCGCAGTACGTGCCCGACGATGAGATCGTCCATGCGGGCGCCTGCCTCGTGTTCGCCGCCCTCGGTGTGGCTGAGCAGGTCGAATCCTCGCGGCCCCTGCCTCAGCAGCGCGGTTTCCACCTGTTCCCCTCCGATGCGGCACACCGCGAGCACCGAACCGACATCGACCCGTTCGCGGGCGAGGTGACTTTCGGCGGCGGCGATCGGGCTCGGCAGCGCGAGTACCCCCGGCAGGTCGGCGTTGTCGAGCGCGTCGTGCAGCAGCCCCCTGCGGTAGCCGGACCAGCTGGGCGGGTGGGTCACCACGATGCGTTCGGCGTGAACACCCTCGATGTCGGCGACCCTGTCGGCGACGAGACCGATGAGCGCGGCGGCGAGCGCTTCGGCCGTGTAGGAGAGATCGCCGAGTACGAAGGGAACGTCGTCACCGGTTCTGCGGTGCGGTGCGCGCACGATCCGGTCCGGTGCGACCGAGGCGTGCCGCACCGCGGTCTGTCCCGCCGACAGCTCGCCATCATGCGAAATGTGCAGGACCGTGTCGATCCACGGCACCCCGCCCCACAGCGGAACGACCTCGGGGCCACCCCAGGGGCCACCATCGGAACGACACACGGCCGCTGTCGTGCGTGTCCTTCCGAGGTGAATTCCCATGACATAGCGCATAGGTGACGGTTCCTCACGGTTTGTCTCTTTCGGCCGAGCGTGGCGCGTCCTTTCGTACCAAAGAAATACACCCGAATGACAGCCCCAACACGGGCGACCCCGGATCCCCTAATCCCCTAACAGCCCGTGATTTCCGGAGGGGAGACAACCCGGTCCGATCCCCGATGCCCTCGGCGGGTACCGGCAATAGCGTGCTGGCACGGCGCTGTCGACCAATGGACGCGCCCCCCACGCTAAGGAGAATTCGTTGGCTATCCAGGAGCAGACACTGCACGGCTTCGTGCAGAACCTGCTGAACGACGCGACCGCACGCGCCGACTTCATCGCGGACCCCGAGAGCGCACTCTCGGGCGCCGGTCTCGGGGACATCACCGCGCTTGACGTCAGCGAGGTCCTCCCGCTCGTGACCGAGTACGGCAGCGCGGAAGGCGTCGGTTCGCTGGCTTCCGGCCTCGGAGACCTCTCGCTCGACGGCGACACCCTCGACGGTGCCATCGCCCAGCTCAAGGGCGTTGCCGACGCGGCGAGCCAGGCCAGGTCGGAGACGCTGCTCGACGACGCGACGAACCTCGGCACCGCCGACTTCGACACCACCACGACGGATGGTGCCTTCACCGGCACCGGCCACGTGATCAACGACCAGGCCGCCGCGCTCGGCTCGGTCACCGCGGGCGAGCAGGGCGGTGCCTTCGACTCGGCCTTCGCCAGCGACTTCGGCAACGTCGCGGGTGTCGGACAGGCCGGCCTCGACGGTGCGACCGGCGCGCTCGGCTGGGGAAGTGCGTTCGGCGCGGGCGAGACCACCGGTCAGCTCGGCACCGAGGGCCTGAACCTCGGCACCAGCAACGAGTCCGTTCTCGGTGACGTCACCGCCGTCGGTGGCAGCGGGCTGGACAGCTCCACCGGTGGTGCGGCGCGGCTCGACAACGACGTGCTCGCCGGCGGCGGCGTTGCCGACGTCAGCCCCGAGTCCGTCACGGGCGACCTCGCTTTCGACACCGCTCAGGGCGAGTTCGGCGCGTTCGGCGCCGCCAGCCCCCACGGTGTCGCCTCCGGCGCGATGCTGGGCGACGAGACTCTCGGTGTCGAGACGAGCGGCGCAGGCGGCGTCGACGCCGTGGCCGCGGGCGGTTCGCTGTACTCGCCGTTCGGCACCTACGGGGTCGAGCTCGACGGCACGCCAGCCGCGCCCGAGGTCCCCGACCTCTACACCACGGGTGACCTCGCCGGTGTCTTCGACTCGGAGACCATCGGCCGCGGTAGCGAGGCCGCCGCCAGCACGCTGGCCACCTACATGACCGCCGACGAGGCCGCGTTCAACGGTCTTGTCCCCTCGGAGGTTTCCGAGGCGCAGTACGTCGACTCGCTGCCGACCGAGGCTCCGGTTCCGGCCGTCGCCCCCGTGCACACGCCGGAGCACCTGCCGAGCGACCCGACGGCCGCCGTCACCGAGGTCGCGGGCAACCTGCCGGTCAACGCGGACCTGCCCGCCGACATCCCGGCCGACGTGCCGTCGAACCTGCCGGTGGACCTGCCCTCGGATCTCGACTCGGCGCTGCCGGAACTGCCCGTAGCCAACCCGCTGCCGGAAACCCCCGATGTGCGGGACGACCTCGGCGGCGCGCTACACGACAGCCCGGTCTCCGACGTCGTGGACGGCAGCCCGCTCGGTGACCTTCCGCAGCCGGACCTCAACGCGCCCGTCGACGCTCCCGGTGTCGGCGACCTGCCGCTTGGCCACTGATAACCGGTTGATCTCGGAGCGATAACAGGCTGGGCTCGTGAATATCACGAGCCCAGCCTTCGTTGCGGAGAGTGAGCGAGGCACACTGTCCGTCGATGAAAACGCCGTGCATCGATCTCCTGGATGAGGCCATCCAGGCATGTGTCACGCACGAACGGCAGGACCTGGCCGGGCGACTCACCGCTCGCCGCGCCGAACTGTCCGGCCCGACCGTGCGTGCCCTTGTCGTCGGTGAATCGGGCAAGGGCAAGAGTCAGCTCATCAACGGACTTCTCAACGCCCCCGTGTGCGCGGTGGGCGACGATGTCACGACAGCGGTGCCCGCCGTGATCAGACACGCGGAGAAACCGGCCGCCAACCTCGTTCCGTCGGGGCAGGCACCAGCCATCGAAGGACCGGCCGGATCGGCGACCGAGATCGAATCCGCCACGGCGCTCGCCAACAGGGCCGCCGACGTCGCCAGGGTCGACATCGGCCTGCCGAGGGCGTTGCTGCGTACCGGCCTCACGCTCGTCGACACCCCGCCTTTCGGGCCATCGGCGGCCCGGCACGCCGCGAACACACTCGCCGCGCTCCCCCAGGCGGATGCCGTTCTGCTGGTCACCGATGCGACAAGGGAACTGAGCGCAACCGAGATCGAACTGCTCGGCGCCGTGCTGCGCTCCTGCCCCACCGTGATGGTCGTGCTCACCAAGATCGATCTCGTTCCCGATTGGCGGGCCGTCGCGGAACGGAACAAGGCACGGCTCGCCCGGGATGGGCTTCCCTCGGCCGTCCTGCCCGTTTCGGCGTCGCTGCGGCTCGCGGCGGCGCGCACGGGGGATGCGAAACTCAACGAGGAATCGGGTTACGGCGCACTCGTCCGCTACCTGCACCAGGACTTGATGGGGCACGTCGAACTGCTGCGAAGGCGTTCGGTCGCCGCGCTGATCGACGGCACCGTTCGGCAACTCGCCGTCCCGCTGCGGCACACGCTCGAAGAGCTGCGGCAGGGAAGTACCGAGGAACTGACGGCGAGGTGGAGGGCCGCGGGCCGCAAAGCGGAGGAGTTGCAGCGGGAGGCCGCGCGCTGGCAGACGGTGCTCGCCGACGAGGTCGCCGATCTGACCGCCGACCTCGATTTCGATCTACGTGAGCGAACGCGGCAGATTCTGCGGGAGGCCGACGAGTACTTCGACGTCGCGGATCCCGCCAAGGACTGGGACGAATTCGGTGACTGGCTGAGGGTCAACCTGACGTCGGTCGCCGAGACGAATTCGGCGTGGCTGCTCGACCGGTTCGAGTGGATCGCGCGCAAACTCGCGAGACAGGTGGCTCCCCGCGCGGACGCGATCCCGGAATCGTTGCTGGCCGGTGGTCCTCGTGACCATGTCGGCAGTCTTCGGATGCCCAATGTGGAGCGTTTCGGCCTCGGGCAGAAGTTGTTCGTCGGCATGCGCGGTTCCTACAGTGGATTGCTGATGTTCGGATTGGCGACGACACTGGCCGGCATGCCGTTGATCAACCCGATCTCGCTCGGCGCCGGTGCCGCCTTCGGCGCGAAAAGCGTGTTCGAGGAACGCGGCAACCGGCTCAAACGCAGGCAGGCGACGGCAAAGACGACCGCACACCGTTACGTCGACGATTTCTTCCTGACCTACGGCAAGGAAAGCAAGGACACGGTCAGGAAGATCCATCGCGAGCTGCGGGACCGGTGCACGGCGCTCGCGCAGGATCTGCGGACGGAGATCACCGAGACGGCGCAGCGGATCAAGCAGGTGATCGACACCGAGACGACGGAGCGGGGCAACAAGGCCCGCGAGGCCACGCGCGGGCTTGAGGAACTCGATCTCCTGCACCGCAGGGCAAGGGCACTTGCCCCGGCCGCCGCGCGAGGGCTCACGGCGTGACGATCGCCGACCTGACCTGGTCGTTGCTCGATCAGGCACTGGAAGCCTACGCCGACAGTCCACGTGCGACACAGTGGTTGCGGAGGCAGAAGGCGAGATTCGGCGAACCGGTCAGACTCGTCGTCGCGGGACCGCGAGGCAGCGGGCGATCGACGCTCATCAACGCGATCGCCGGTGAGGAGATCGTGCGATCGGATGCGAGGGGGCCTGCCTGGTACCACATTCCGGCGACCCGGTCCCAGCCCGAGCTGACCCTCGTCGACGCACCACCCATCGAGGAAACGGGGCCCGCGGAGAACGTCTGCATGGAAGCCGACGGAGTCCTGTACCTGATCGGTCACCCGCACAACGCCGATCTGTCCTTTCCGCGGACGCTCGCCGACCATCCGGTCGCGAGGGAAGCGCCCGTCAACTCGCTGATCGTGCTCTCCCGCGCGGACGAACTCGGTGGAGGCAGGGTCGATTCGGTCGTCTCGGCAAGGCAGGTGGCGCGGAGGTACCGGAAGAACGCGGAGTTCACCGGGCTGTGCCAGGACATCGTCGCCGTCGCGGGACTCGTCGCGAGCGCGGCGAGAACCATGCGTGACTCCGAGTTCGACATGCTCGCCGCCCTGGCCTCGGTTCCCAAGGTCGAACTCGAACCCCTGCTGCTTTCGGCTGAGCGGTTCATGGGCGAACCCGCGCGGGAACAACTGCTCGCGAGATTCGGCCTCTTCGGTATCAGGCTCGCCACGACTCTCCTGCGTGGCGGCGCCGATTCGCGTCAGGCATTGGCGAGCCAGCTCGTCAAACGGTGCGGGCTGAGCGAGCTCAAGGAGTCGATCACGGCCAACTTCACGGAGCGGGCCGACGTACTCAAGGCGCGATCCGCGCTGATCGGGCTCGAAGTGGTGCTGCGCATGGAACCGCGGCCCGCCGCGGGCGCGCTGGTCGCCGGGTTGGAAAGGACACTCGCCAACGCGCACGAATTCCAGGAGCTGCGGTTGCTGGCCGCGTTGCGGACGGGGAGGGCTTCGCTTCCCCCTGAACTGAGGGAGGAGGCGCTGCGGCTCATCGGCGGCTACGGGACGTCGATGGCGGCGAGGCTCGGCGTCGACGCGGACGAGGCCGCGCTGAGGGATACCGCCATCCGCGCACTGCGGCTGTGGCAGGAGTATGCCGAGAACCCCGTTCTCGGGGCCGCCGAGCGCAGGGCCGCCTCGGTCGTCGTCCGAAGCTGCGAGGCAATGTCCACGGGGGCGGCGGCGGGGGGCCGGTAGTCACGTACTCGCGCGGCCGTGGCGTCTCCTGATCGCCAGTGCGGCTCCGATGCGTTGCAGCCCAGCGGGTTCGCCGGGGTCGAGACCGGTCAGGGTGATCGTCTTGCGCAGCCGGTAGTCCACGGTGTTGGCGTGAATGTGCAGTTCGGCCGCGGTACGCCTGCGGTTCAGCCCGTTGCGCACGAAGCTCTCCAGCGTGTGGAGCAGATCGGGGTGGGCGTCGAGCGGAGCGAGTTGCCTGCTCAGTGCCTCCGCAGCCTCCGTCGGCCTGGTGAGCTGGTATTCGAGCAGCACGTCGTCGAGCTGGTAGAGGCCAGGGCCCTTGCCGAAGGTCTTGGCCAGTTCGAGTACCTCCCGCGTCTGCCGCACCTGCACCGCGACCTCGGCGGGAGGTGCGACGGCGAAAGCGGCGATGATGTCGACGCCTGCCGCGGCACGCATGCGGGAAACGAGTCCGGCCGGTGAGGTGGCCTCGTCGGCGGCGGGGACGAGGACGGTTCCGCCCGCGGTGTCGAGCAACGAGAGGGTCGCCGCGTCCGCGTACTGTTCCAGCTCGCGCTGCACCCTGTGCAGTTTGCGCCTGATGGCGATGGCCGTGCTGACCGTGGGGTCGAGTTCGTCCCTGTGCGGAGCCAGCTCGATGGTCAGCACGAGGTACTGCTCCGGCAGCGTGATATCGGCCCTGCGCGCCGCTTCCTCAGCCGGATCGCCCCGCAGCAGCGTCGCGAGCAGTACGTGCTTGGTGTCCTGGTCGTGGGTCGAAATCCGCCTGCGTTCTTCGAGGTACGCGGTCGCCACGGCGCCGGTCACGCGCTGCACGTGGCCGAGTACCAGTTCGGTGCACGCCAGCACGTGCGGAAGGTCGTCGGTCGTCGCGCTCGCCGTCATCGCCTTCCACGCGCCGATCATGCCGAGGCCGTAGGCGTGGAGCACCGCCTGCAGCGGCATTCCCTCGTCGGCTCGTCGCGCCGCCGATTCGGTGATCGGTCCGGCCAACGCCGATGGTGTCGGCAGTTCGCCGGAGCGCAGCACCTCCGCGAACACCCGCAGGTTCTCCTCGGTTGCCGCCACGATGTCGTCGGCGAGCTCGTCGATGGGGAGCTGCCGGTAGTCGGCGATGGTCGCCGCGAAGTGTTCGACAAGCTCGCGGGCCAGCGCTCCACGCCGCACCGCGAGCCAGCGGTGCAGCACCTTTCCGCCGACAGCCAGCTCATTGTGATCTATCACAACAAACCTGTACCACAATTACCTGAATGTCCAATAGCCAAGGCCCTCACGGTTGTCGATGATGTGTCTGGTCACATGAATGGCGAAAGGTGTCGATGAAGCTCGTCAAGTTGCTCGGACTCCCGTTCGCCTTGCCTATCGCCATGGTCGTCACCGGTGTGTTCGGTGGCATCGTGCTCAACCACGTCGCCTACATTCCCGTGCTGGTCATCGGCAGTCTGTTCACGCCGCTGGTCTTCACGGCCTCGGTGTTCGCGCGGGGGATCAGAGGCACGATCGACGCGGATCAAGCCGAGAAGCGGCAGATCACGGAACACGGCGAACGCGCCGTGGCGCGCGTCGACGCGTTGACCCCCACCGGTACGACGTTCGGTGACAAGCACGTCACCGAACTCGAACTGACGGTGTCGCCGAGTTTCGGCCGCGCCTACCGCACCAAGACGAAGCACCCCATTCATCCCATCGCCGCGCCCGCCTTCCAGCGAGGCAAGGTGATCGTCGTCAAGCAGAGCGGGAAGTATCCGGGTGTCGTGCTCGTCGACGACGCCTCGCCCCCGGAATGGGCGGAACGTACGGAGCAGCCGTTCGAGGTCGGCGACATCGGCGCGAGCTACGAAGGAACGCCTCCCGCGCCGTCAGGCGGCGGGGATGGCCCGCTCGGCGTGCGGCGCCCCAGCCGGCTCCTTCCGACCGCCGTGTCGACACTCGTGCTGATCGCCGCCATCGGATTCCCCATCCGCACCGAGGTCGCGTACCTGCTGACCAATCCCAACCTGCTGGAAGCGGAGGAACTGGAGATCGCGACCGGTGAACTCGTCGCGGCGAACGGGACCGAGTTCACCGATGTGACCTTCGAACCGGACAGGGTGCTCGCGACGGGCAAGAACCACTCCTACCGGTACACCAACGGCAACCTGCAGGACGACGCCCTGCACGGCAGCACGGAGACCGAGGAGTACTTCGACCTCACCGAGGTCAACATCGCGGCCATCCCCGGTTTGATCGAGCTGGCTCGCGAGCGGTACGGCGAAGGCGACCCCGAGCGTTACTCGGTGCGCCTCGACAAGGGCACCGACGGTGACGTCGAGATCTCGGTCGACGTCGGCGCGGAGGACCGGCTCATCGCCTCCGCCGACGGCACTCCCGCTCTCGCGGCGAACATGTTCGAGGTCGAAGGCGCCAGGGCCGCTTTCGACCTGCTCGTCGAGCGGATGGGCGACACGAAGGCTTACGAGATCGCCGTCGGGGCCGACTCGTTGCGAATCGAGGCGCCGACCAGCAAGGGCGCGGACACCGGCGACACGTTCGACTGGCGTAGCGGGAGGCTGGTGACCCAGGAACCGATGACGATCCAGCCGACGGCCGACGACGAGTTGTTCGACCTGGGCGACGTCGATCCCGGGGTCTTCCAGCGCATGGTGGCCGTACTCGCCGAACGCGCTTCGCACATCGAGACGCCGATCGAAGAAGCGACGTTCACGATCGAGCGGACCGACGAAGGTCTTGAGTTGACCGGCTGGCTCAGTGACGACTACCGGACGATCTCGCTTCTGGCTAGGGCGGATGGGTCAGGGGTCACCGTCGAGACCTCGCGGGGTTGACGAAGGGTCTTCCGCTGTTCATCCGCCTGGGTGAAGATTCCTCGGTGATCTCACTACTGCGCAGGGCGACCGTCGCCACTTCGGCCGCGATCCTCGTGGTGACCGCCGTGCCCGTTTCGGCCGAGCCGAGTGCGAACACCCACGGCGAGCGGCCCGGACCGCTCGACAGCAGAATCCACGAGGTACAGGGAGCCACCCGGATATCGCCGCTCGCAGGCGAGATCGTACGGGTCCCCGGTGTCGTCACCGCGACGAGGACCTTCGGGTCGAGCAGGGGATTCTGGTTGCAGGACACCGAACCCGACGACGATCCACGCACGAGCGAGGCGATCTTCGTCTTCACCGGGGCCACGTCACCTTCCGTGGCGCCCGGCGACGCGCTGACCGTGACCGGCCTGGTCAAGGAGTACTACCCCGACAATCCCGCGACGTCGAACCACCAGTCGCTCACCGAGTTGACCGATGCACAGTGGACGGTCGAGTCGAAGGGAAACCCCCTTCCCGAGCCACTGCACATCGGCCATGAGACGGTTCCCGAAGCACTGACCGCGCAACCCGGTGGCAGCATCGAAGACCTGCCATTGCGCCCGGACGAGTACGCACTCGACTTCTGGGAAGCACACGAGGGCGAGTTGGTGAGCGTCACCGATGCCAGGGTCGTCGGCCGCAGCACGGAGTACAACGAGTTGTACGTGACGACCAAACCGGAGCAGAACCCCACCGCGCGCGGCGGTACCGCCTACCTCGGCTACGACCGCCCGAACACCGGAATCCTCAAGATCGAATCGCTGATTCCCTTCGGTCAGCGGCCCTTTCCCAAGGCCAACACCGGTGACACCGTCACGGGCCTGACCTCGGGCCCGGTCGAGTACGACAGCTTCGGCGGCTACACGCTGCTGGCGAACGTACTCGGCGAGGTCAAGGACAACGGGCTGGAGCGTGAGGTCACCAGGCCGCAACGCACCGGCGAACTCGCGGTCGCCACCTACAACGTGGAAAACCTGTCCGCCGTGGACGGACAGGAGAAATTCGAAGCCCTCGCGAGCGGGATCGTCGATCACCTCGCCTCTCCCGACATCGTGACGCTGGAGGAGACCCAGGACGACAACGGCGCTCAGGGCAACGGAGACGGCGTCGTCGGCGCCGAGCAGACGCTGCGCAGGTTCGCCGAAGCGATCGTGGCGGCGGGAGGACCTCGTTACGAATGGCGGCAGATCGACCCAGCCGACCTCGCCGACGGCGGGCAGCCGGGCGGCAACATCAGGGTCGGCTTCCTCTTCAACCCGAAACGCGTGTCCTTTGTAGATCGAAAGGGTGGAGATGCGACGACACCCGTCGAGGTCGTCGCGGGAAGGGGCAAGCCGAGGCTCTCGGTGTCGCCGGGGCGGATCGATCCCGGCAACGCGGCATGGCTCGACAGCCGCAAACCGCTCGCCGGCGAGTTCGTTTTCGGTGGGCGGAAGGTGTTCGTCGTCGCCAACCACTTCGCGTCGAAGGGCGGTGACCAGCCCGTCCACGGCCGGTACCAGCCTCCGGCGCGGGGTTCCGAGGTGCAACGCGTCGAGCAGGCGAAGGCGGTGAGAGCCTTTGTGGACGATGTGCTCGCCGCCGACGCGAGCGCCAACGTCGTCGTCGCAGGCGACCTCAACGACTACCCGTTCTCGCCCGCCGTGCGCACGCTCACCGAAGGCGGTGCGCTGGCGGCGCTGATCGACACGCTGCCGGAACACGAGCGGTACAGCTACGTCTTCGAAGGCAATTCGCAGGTCCTCGATCACGTGCTCGTCTCGAGAGGACCGCTCGGCGTCGACTACGACGTGGTACACATCAACGCAGAGTTCGCCGAGCAGGCGAGCGACCACGATCCGCAGGTCGTGCGCTTTCTCCCCGCCTCCGGCAATCACAAGGTCGACGCCCTGCACCTGCTACTGGACAAACTGGAACGGTTGTTCGGCGGGTGAGAGGGTGGTTCACCGCCGTCCCTGCTCGTGGACGGCGGTGAACCGGTCTGTGATCATGCCGGTACCGGCTCGAGCGCGCACGTCGTGGCCACGAGGGCCGCACCAGCGGAAATGAACCCGGCTACTGGCCGGATACGGGTCTATCTCGCTCGCCAGCCGAGCTTGAGAATGGCCTGGGTCAGGTTGTGATAGGCCGGGCGGACGTCCTCGGCGTAGCGGTCGAGCCACTCTCCTCGTGCGGATCCGGCAGGCTCCGGCGGGGCGCCGATATCGAGCCAGGACAATCTCGACACGCTGTCGCTCGCCATGCGCCACCAGCGATTGGCGCGCTCCTCGGTCGCCGTCTCGCGTTCCGCGGCCGCTCCGACCTCTTCGCCCGCCGCGGCGATGGCGGCCGTCAACTCCTCGGCTCTCGCGAGTTCCCAGGCTCTCAGGTCGTCAGCCGCTCTTCTGGCCGATCCGATGATTTCCTTGTAGCGCACGGCCGCTGTCGGCTCGTCAGTCATCGGCTTCCTCCGGCCTGTGGAACGGAATGAGCACTTCGGGGGAAGAATGTGTCGTGCGGTCGAAGAACAACGCCCGGTCGGGCCTGGGCGACCACTGCACGACCTGACCGGCACAGAAGGTGCTCAGTTCGCTGCCCTGCACGTCGAGCGCGGCCCAGGCGCCGATGTCGTCGGTGCCGCCGAAACCGAGGGTGTCCTTGAGTCTCGCGACGCCGCGCCACCAGCCGAGGACGTGCAATCCCTTGCCGGGCCCTTGTTTCAGCAGCGTGCGCAGGTGATCGAGGCCGCTCTGTTTTCCCGGCTCCTTGCGTTCGAGCGCGGGAAGCGCGCCGTCGACTCCGTAGAGCACGAGAATCCGGGGCGAATCCATATCGGACAATTCGGCCGCGAGGTTGGTGACCAGCTCGGTCAGTTCGTCACCCGCGACGAACCCCGCCTTGTGTCCTTCGGCGATGAGCAGGTCGGTCAGTTCGGTGACCGCGGGCTGGCAGCTCTCGACGAGGCAGCTCAGCAGGAACTCCACCTCGCCCTGCGGATACTGCCGGGCGAGGGAGCGCGTCGCCGAGTCCAGAATGGAGAGTGCTTCCTTCGTGCTCGTTCCGAGCACGGCGAGGTTTCTTCCTGGCGCGCCCGACATCTCGACCCCGTGCGCGGTGTCGGCGACGTCGATCGACTGACCGACGAGCGCGCGCGGGCGAGGGGACGGCCGCAGCGACGTATAGGCGGCGGAGGCTTCGAGCAGCGGCGAGTGCGCGCCGTCGAACAACCTCGGTTGCCCCTGCCCCGCGAACCGCTGCCACAGTTCCCTTTGCAGCGAGGGGAAGACGCCCTTCGCGCTCGCGTCGGGAACGTGCGCGAGCTGGTTGCCGTGCGAAACACCGGAATCGTGGTTGATCACCGCGTGCCAGCGGGGTGCGGCAACGGCCGCCTGGTTGGACTCGGAGAGTACCCGCCGCGCCTTCGGCATGGCGATGCGAAGCGTGCACTGCTCGAAGACCGCGGGCTTGCCCCAGAACGCCTCGATACCGGCGATGTCCTGGCTGGCCAGGATCAGGTGGATGCCCTGCGAACGGCCCCTCCGCGCGAGGTCTTCCAGCAGCGAGGTCGCGAGCGCGGTGACGCTGTCCCTTCCGGCGAAGAGGTACTGGAACTCGTCGATGACGGCGACGATGCGGGGCCAGTGTCCGTCGGGGTCCTGTTCTCTGAGTTCGGCCAGGTTGGTGACCTCGTGCTGCTTGGCCGCGGCCGAACGGCGGCGAAGTTCGTCGGCGAGGAATCGCAGCAGCGCGAGGCCGAATTCCCGGTCGGTGTTCACGTTGACGCCGACGAGCCGCGCGTGCGGGAGCCAGCTCTCGTCCTTGCGGCCGGGTGCGAGACCGGCGAACGAGACGCCCTCCTTGAAGTCGAGCAGGTAGAAGGCCAGCTCGTTCGGAGGGTACCGGGCGGAAAGCCCGCCGAGCAGTGCGTAGAGCAGGTTGGTCTTGCCCGAACCGCTCGGACCGCCGATGAGCGCGTGCGGGGTGGCGTCGCCGATGACGACCTCCACCGGCTCGCCCTCGAAGAACCCGATGGGGGTCCTCAGCTCGCGTGCCGAGCTGTGGGTGCCGTACTCGGTCGGCAGCAGGTCGGCGAACGAGCGGGGACCACCCTGCTTCGCGACGAGCGCTTCGGCGATCCTGCTCGCCGCCGTGGCGACCTGACCCGCGGGAAGCGGTGGATCGAGGTCGACGACCAGGTCGGAGCCGGTCATGCTGGTGACCGCGCGGCGCTCGTCGACGAGGCTGATGGTCTCCACCGCGCCACCGAGCACCGTCGGCACGTCGATGAGGATCAGCGATATTCCGGCGTCGAGCGCCCCGCTGGCGACTCGTTTGAGGTCGCGCAACTGCTCGGGATGCAGGCTCTCTCCGTTGCCGTACAGCACGGCGATCCGCCACGGTTCGGTGCGTTTCTTCGTCGCGGTGCGCATTGCGCGAAGGCTCGGGTACCCGGCCTGCATGGTGTAGCTGTGTACGCGCCTGATGTGACCCGCGAGTTCGTCGAGCAGGTCGACGAGCCGGGTCGGATCGTGGACGGTGACCGCGCTCGTGCGGCTCAGCGCGTAGAAGTTCGGCAGGATCGCGGTGAGCTGCCCCACGTCCCACAGGTGGATCTTGACCGCGCCCGGTTCGAACGTGCTGAGCACGCGCATCAGCAGGTTTTCGACGATCGAGTCGACGGTGTCCCTTGTGCGCGGTGCGGAGGTGATCGCGAGGTGCGATTCGTCGAGAAGTGGGACGGCGACGTCGAAGGTCAGTTCGGTACCGGCCGTTCTACCGGCGGCCGAACCATCCACTGTGGAGGAACCGATTCGCCATAGTCCCGGTACCGATATCCCCCTGCCCGCCCCGACGCGGCCGAGCCATTCGCCCGCCGGTCTTCCCGCGGCGCCGGGCGCGGTCCCGGAAACGAGCTCGCGTAACCGGTTCGGGCCGTCGGCCCATTCGGAGTAGAACTGCGAACGCACGCTCGCGAGCCAGTTGAGCACGTCGGACATCGCGGGATCCCTGATCCGCTCCGCGAGTTCGGGATCCTGCCCCGCGCGTTCCATACCGGTGCGCACGATGAGCTGTTCGAGTTCCAGCCTCGCGAGGTCGAGCTTCGCCGCTTCGTGGGCGTTTCGCGCGGCGCCGAGCGCGAGCCCGATCTGTTGCCGGAGCTTGTCGAGCGCCGCCAGCACCCTGGCGCGCTGCTCGCCTGCCTTCCTGCCCATGGTCGGTCTACAGCCTTGCCTGGTAGTTGTCGATCAGATCACCGATACCGGCGAGCCGCGTTCGCTGGTTCTCGACCTGATCGAGTGCGGCGGGTAACTGCGAAGGCAGCCACGGCTGGGCCTGCGTCTGAGCGTCGACCATGATCCGCCTGCACTCTTCGAGCAGCTCCTTCGCTCTGTCGGCGTGCGCGCGGGCCGAGGCGAGCCCCGCGTGGACCTCGCTGAGCGACTGGCGTAACTGGTCGAGTGACATCGGCGGAGTCTTCGCTGCCTACAGCCGGGCCGAGTAGTTCTCGGCCGACGAGATGCTTGCGCGGATGGTTGTCTGCGTGCCGTTTATTCCCTGCAGCGCTTCGGCGAGCAGGCCGTGAGCCTGATTCACTTCTTCCTGCGTGCTGCCCGAGGTCGCCTGGGCCAGCGTTTGCTGGGCCTCTTCGAGTGCTTGTGCTGCCTGCTGCAGCGCGGCGATGCTGGAGGAAGCCTTCTCGTTCGCGAGGGCGATCCCCGCGCGGATCTCTTCCACTCCGGGCATGGGGCGGACTCCTTGATAAACCGGGCCTTCGGAAACAAACTTAGCGTGACCGCTCGACTCCGGACAGATGACGGTGGGGGGATGTGCTGGTTACTTTGCGCGCCCAGTCATGCCGGAGCACCGGTGGTGGAGGAGGTCCGGCGTTCCGCACGTCAGAGCGCCGAGAGCGCGAAATTCGAAGCCGCGCGGGCCGCGAGCCCGCCACGAATTCCAACACCGCGTCCTCTCGTTCGCGCAGGTCCGCGACCATGTTGACCACGGAACGTGTGCATTGAGTGAAACACTAGTAGAGCACCGATCGGCCCCGAACCCAGCCCCGCGCTGAACCATTGAAAGCTGTATCGCCCGCTGGACCGCGGGTCCTCCGCGAACCGAACGTGACTTCGAGAGCGACGGAAGCCGGTGGCAAGGAGCGCGTTGGCTGGTCTCTGCCGGTTATCCGGCTGAATGGAAAGCAGCTCCCGGGCGGGGATTTCGGCAACGTGCTCGCACCGGCGTTCCGGCTTCGGCTACGGTATCGACCATGGTTCACATGTTCATCCGTCTCCGCACGGCCTGAGAACCGTGCTCAACCGGTCCTCACCGACCGGTTCGGCTCGGCAAGCCTGATCGGCCTCCGGCCGGTGCGCATCAGCCGCACCCGCCGTCGAAAGGCCTCGGTTTCTCCGATTCCATCTTCGCGCCGGCGATGACTGGCGCGCGTGAACAGACAGGACGACATCTCATGTCTTCGAACACTCCGACCTTCGTACTGGTGCACGGTTCCGGCTCCAGTTCGTTCATGTGGGCCTCGGTTCAGCGCGAACTCGCGCTGCTCGGCCACCGCAGTTACGCGGTCGATCTCCCCGGGCACGGGCTGGACGCGCAGTATCCGGTTGCCTACCAGGCGCCACAGGACCTGGAGGCGCTGGCGGCCGAGCCCTCGACGCTGGCGACGGTGACTTTGCGCGACAACGCCGACATGGTCGTCGACGTCGTCCGCCGGGTCGCCGCGCACGGACCGGTCGTGCTCGTCGGTGCGAGCCTCGGCGGCACGGCCATCAGCGTGGCGGGCAACCTGGTTCCCGAGCTGATCGATCGGCTCGTGTACATCTCGGCCTGGTCCTGTGTGGAACGTGCCAACCCCATCGAATACTTCGGGGAGCCCGAGTTCGCCGACAGCCTGACCGGGCCCCTGGCGCCGCTGAACGTCGGCGACCCAGCCGAGCTGGGCGTCGGCAGGGCGAACTACCGTACGGCCGATCCCGAACTGCTCGCCGCGCTCAAGGCCGCGACGGCGGCCGACATCACCGACGAGCGGTTCATGGCCTTCCTCAACATTCTGCAACCGGACGAATCGCTGGCGGTGATGACCGGTGACGCCAGGGTCGACGCGGAAACGTGGGGCACGATCGCCCGCAGCTACATCCGGCTCACCGGGGATCGAAGCCTGCCGGTCGCGATGCAGGATCGGCTCATCGCCGAAGCGGACGCGCTGACCCCAGGGAACCCATACGACGTGCACACCCTGGACACCTCGCACGTCGGATTCGTGTTCAGAGCGGCCGAGGTGGCCGCGATCCTCGACAAACTGTCTATTTAGGATCTCCGAACGGCGAAACGCCGGGCACCCGCGAACAGGTACCCGGCGTTTCGGCTGGCGGAGGATACGGGATTCGAACCCGTGAGGGCTGTTACACCCAACACGATTTCCAATCGTGCGCCTTAGGCCGCTCGGCCAATCCTCCGCGAGAGAGAGTACAGGGTCGGTGCTCGCCAGTGGGTACCGGGTCGGTTCAGCGGTGACCCAGCGTCACGGTTTGCGGGCGACTCCGCCGAGCATCAGGCGCTGGGCCGGCAGCAGCGGGGAGGTCGCCGGACCATCGGGCCACCATCTCGGCAGGAAGGTCAGGCCGGGTGCGATGAGCGGCAGCCCGCCGAACAGCGCTTCTATCCCCGATCTCGTCCTGAACCAGCCCGAGCCCATCGTGCCTTCGGCAGTGACCTTCTGCAGCCCGAGGGCGAGTTCGGACAGCTCGCCGTCGTCCTCCGGGTCGTGGAAGTGCGTGATGGCCAGGTAACTGCCGCTCGGCAGTGCGTCGACGTAGGCGCGCATCAGCGCTACCGGATCCTTCGCGTCGGGCACGTGGTGCAACGCGGAGACGAACAGCAGCCCGATCGGCTGGGAGAGGTCCAGGTGGCGGGACACCGTCCCGGCGCCGAGCAGCTTCTCGGGCTCGGTGATGTCGCAGGTGCCGAAGAACGCGTGCTGCTTGTCTTCGAGCCACGCCTTGCCGTGTGCCGCGACGACCGGGTCGTTGTCGATGTACACGGTCTTCGCGTCGCCGTTGCGTCGCAGCGCGGTGTCGTGGGTGTTCTCGACGGCGGGCAGTCCGCAGGCGCAATGGACGATTTGCTCGATGCCCGCGCCGACGAGGAAGCGTGTCACCCTGGCAAGCCAGGCGCGGTCGTCGCGAATCACGGTGTCGAACCCGGGGGCCACGTCGAGCATGGCATCACGCACTACGCGGTCGACCGCGTAGTTGTACTTGCCGCCCAGCAGCGCGTCGTAGACGCCGGCAACGCTGGCCTTGCCGGGATCGATGCCGATCCCCGAGCGGGCCTGCTCGTTTGTCCGCGTCATCGCGTCACGTCCCTGGTCTCAGGCGCGCTGGTGTCTGCTCACATTACTTGGTGTACCGGCCGGGTTTCGAGGAGTCCCCGTAAAAACCTGGTTTCAACATCGGTTTCACATTTGGACGGCGACGACTACGACAGCCGCGACGACGATCGCGATGACGAGTCCGCAGCCGATGAACAATCCAAAAGTGGTGGGCTTGCGTTCCCAGTACGGGAGGTAATTCGGATGGCGTTCGTCGAACTCGCGCATCGTCATGATTCCCGGATATCCGTAGACCTGGACGCCAAGCGCGTCGACGAACTCGTCCACCTTGGCGTTGCCGAAATCGTTGTCGCGCAGGCGGAGCAGCGGGAAACCGTGGTGATCGACGAGAAAGGTGTTGTGCATCGGCCCGTGTCGCCCTCGCGGCGGCGGAGGAAAGACCACACGCAGCGCCGAACCGACGTTGGCGCGCTGGTGCATCTTGAGTTTGCCGAGTATGCCGGCCTTGCCGACCTGGGTGTGAGTCATTACTACCCGCAGTCGCAGGACGTGCAGGGTGACCGGGATGAAGATCGCGAGAAAGAGCGGGACGGTGAAGTAAAGGCCGACGACGCCGAGTCGCAGGACGGTCACCACGACGAGCGCCACGCCCCCTGCCGCGAAACCGAGGGCCAGGCCACGTTTCGTCTTGTCGGAGGATCTCAGTTCGATGATGGGTGGAAGGGACGCGGAGGACATATCGGGACCCTAGCTTTCCGCGCCATACTTGGGGTTCGGAATTCAACAGACGAGGAGGGAACGTGGGCAAAGTCGCCATCGTGACCGGAGGGGCCTCCGGGATAGGAAAGGCGCTGAGCACCGCACTCGCCGCGCGTGGCGTGACGGTTGTCGTCGCCGACCTCGACGTGGAGGCGGCCGAGTCCGTCGCCGAGGGCTTGCGGGGCAGCGCTTTCGGTCGCGAGGTCGACGTGACCAGCGCTTCCTCGGTCGACGAGCTGGTGAACTCGACCGCCGAAGAACACGGCAGGCTCGACTTTCTCTTCAGCAACGCCGGGATCGGCATGGGCGGAGACGCGGAGGAACTGGCCGTCGCGCACTGGGACCGCGCCATCGACGTCAACCTGCGCGGGGTGGTGCACGGTGTGTGTGCCGCGTATCCGCTCATGGTGCGGCAGGGGTTCGGGCACATCGTCAACGTCGCCTCGGTGGGAGGACTCATCCCGGAACCGCTCGCGACTCCTTACGCGGCAAGCAAGTTCGGCGTGGTCGGGCTCTCGCTCAGCCTGCGGGCCGAGGCCGCGGACCGGGGAGTCGGGGTGAGTGTCGTGTGCCCCGGCGTTATCGACACACCCATCTACGAGCGCGGAATCCCCGATGACCTTCCGGTGATTCCCAGTACGGAGGTCACCGACGTGCGAGCCGCGTTCCTGCGCACGGCGGGTGGCCGGATGTACCCGGCCGCTTCGCTCGCCGAAGACGTTCTTCGCGGGCTCGCGAGGGACAAAGCGGTGATCGTCGCGCCGAGGCGTGCGCGGATTCAGTGGCTGGCGGCGAGGTTCGCCCCGAATTTCACGCTTCGTGCGGCGCGGGCGATCACCAGGAGGGAGCGCCTGCTGCGCAGGGACCCCGTCGAAGCCGCGCCGCGAAAAGCCCACGCACCGTCGTAAAGCCGGGTCACCATCCGCGAGTCCCCCGCTCAGGTCGCCGAGATCCGCACTCAGGCCGTCGAGATCCGCACTCAGGCCGTCGAGATCCGCACTCGCGCCGAGGGCCGGTTTGTCCCCGGTGCCGACGGGTACCCGGCGGTCGGATCATGTCGACGGAAGAGGACATCTCATGCCGGTGGCGACCCTGGATGCCTCACGGATCGCGGCGCTGACCGAGCTCGGCCAGCAGCTGAGAGTGGACGCGGTCAGGGCGGCGGCCGCAGCCGGTTCGGGACATCCGACCTCGGCCATGTCGGCGGCGGACCTGATGGCCGTTCTGCTGGCCAACCATCTGCATTACGACTTCGCGGCGAGCAGGAATCCCGGCAACGATCAGCTGATCTTCTCGAAGGGGCACGCTTCTCCGCTGCTGTATGCCATGTACGTCGCGGCAGGCGCGATCTCCGACGACGAACTGCTGAGTTTCCGCGAGGCGGGAAGCAGGCTGGAGGGGCACCCGACGCCGCAGTTGCCGTGGGTCGACGTGGCTACCGGTTCGCTGGGGCAGGGGCTGCCCATCGGCGTCGGGCTGGCGCTGACGGGCCGTGACCTCGATCGACTCGGCTACCGCGTGTGGGTTTTGTGCGGTGACGGCGAACTGGCAGAGGGCTCCATGTGGGAGGCGTTCGAACACGCCGGTCACGAAGGTCTTGGCGCGCTCACGGCGATCATCGACGTCAATCGGCTCGGGCAGACGGGCCCGACGCGGCACGGCTGGGACACCGCGGCCTACGCGAGGCGCATCGCGGCTTTCGGCTGGCACACCATCGAAATCGACGGTCACGACATCGGTCAGATCGATCGCGCGCTCTCCGAGGCGGAGACGAGCAAGGCGCCGACGGCGATCCTCGCGCGCACGAGAAAAGGCAAGGGCGTCGCCGCCGTCGAGGATGCGGAGGGCGCGCACGGCAAGCCGCTTCCCGACGAGGCGGAGGCGATCGCCGAACTCGGTGGTCCCAGGTCGCTGCGCATCGAGGTCGCGGCTCCGAGCGTCATCGCGCGACCGAGGCAGCCCGAGGTCGGGCGTCTGGTGTTGCCGACATACGCGGAGGGCGAAGAGGTGGCGACCCGGACTGCCTTCGGCGAGGCACTGACCGCGCTGGGCGGCGCGAGAAGTGACGTCGTCGTACTCGACGGGGACGTGGGCGATTCGACCCGCGCCGCGTACTTCCGTGATGCTCATCCAGAGCGGTTCTTCGAGTGCTACATCGCCGAGCAGCAGCTCGTCGCCGCGGCCGTCGGAATGCAGGTGCGAGGCTGGGTGCCTTATGTGTGCACGTTCGCGGCTTTCCTGAGCAGGGCGGCCGATTTTCTCCGCATGGCCGCGGTCGGCGGTGCTCATCTGTGCGTCGTCGGTTCGCACGCGGGTGTCTCGATCGGCAGGGACGGGCCTTCGCAGATGGGGCTGGGCGACGTGGCGTTCTTCCGCGCGTTGTGGCGGAGTACGGTGCTGTGCCCTTGCGACGCCAACCAGGCAGCCTGGCTGACGGCCGCCATGGCGGACAGGGGCGGCATCAGCTACCTGCGCACGCTCAGGGGCGAAACACCGGTGCTTTACCCGGAGGGTGAGCATTTTCCGATCGGCGGCAGCAAGGTGCTGCGTTCCTCGCCTGGTGACGAGCTGACCCTCGTGGCGGCGGGAGTCACCGTTCCGGAGGCCGTCACGGCGGCCGACCGGCTCGCCGAGGACGGTATCGCGGCGAGGGTCATCGATCTCTATTCCGTCAAACCGGCCGATGTCGCCACGCTGCAACAGGCCGCAGCGGACACCGGCTGCCTGCTCACCGTCGAGGACCATTGGCCGCAGGGCGGTATCGGCGACGCCGTTGCCGAGGCGGTCGGGCATTCCACGGCCGTGCCGAGGCTGGGCAGGCTTGGTGTGCTCGCGCTGCCCGGTTCCGGTTCGCCTGCCGAGCAACTGCAGCACGCGGGAATCGACGCGGCGGCGATCACCGATGCCGCACGCGGAATGCTGGAGAGCTGAGCCTGGCTCAGGTTTCCGTTCCGAGTTCGGGAATGCGCGACCGGTAGCGCTCGACGAGTCCGGCGTTGTGCGCGTCGCCGCCTGGCACGTTGGAACTCGTCCACCGGGGCAGGTGGACTCCCTGTGCTTCCGCGAGGTCGTCCAGTTCGGCAAGCAGCGTCGTCCACAGGTAAGCGCAGGCGATCGTCGAGGTAGCCGCTGTCCTCGGTGCGTGCGGAGGGTAGCCGACGTCGCCGGGCGGGACGCCGGTGTCGAGCACGACGGTCGCGTGGTCGGCGACCGTCGTCGCACTGCGGGCGCTTGCCTTGGCCGAAGCGGACCGCGAGGTCACCGCGATGACGGCGACTCCGCGAGCCGTTGCCTGCTCCGCGATTTCGACGGGGTAGGGATTGCGCCCGCTCGTGGAGAACACGATCACGACATCAGGTGGTGCCACGCCGGCGGCGGCCAGTACCGCCGCACCACGCCCCTGTTCGCGTTCGGCGGCCGAACTGCGCAGCGCGCCGTTGAGCGGAAGGACCTCCTGATCCCACAGTGGACGTACCGGAGCGAGACCTCCCGCCCGGTAGAACAGTTCCCCCACCATCAGCAACGAGTGACCGGCTCCCGCCGCGTGGACGATGCCACCGTGGGTCACCGCGTCGAGCAGCAAGGTCGCGGCGGCCGTGAGGTCGGCATGCCGATCGTCGATGGAGTCGAGCAGTGCTCGCACGTGGTCGCGCATCGAGGTCCCTCTCCGTCGTGGACGGTGCCCGTCCCACGGGTGGAACGGCGGCGGTATCGACCTATCATGTCCGGATGGCTGCGGGGCGGCGAAAGGCGGCGGAGGTCGCCGTCGAGCGGGCAAGCGCGCTCGACGGTCTGCTTCGCGAGCGCGACGGATTGCTGACCGTGCTCGACCGCACGGCCGCTCTGCGCGGTACCGCGAGGCTGATCAGGGAGACGGTGGGCGCTGACGCCGGATTCGTTGCCGACATCGGGTTGGCCGGAAGCGCCGAGCCGGTGGCCGGGCGCGGGGACAACGCGATGATCCGCTGGCTTTCCGGAATGCGCACGGACCGGCTGAACAATCTCGTCGTGCCCAGCGGCCAGGGCATCGGCGGCAGGGTGCTCGCCTCGGGAAAGCCGGTGCGGGTGAGCGACTATGTCAGCTCCACGACGATCACCCACCAATTCGACGCACACGTCAGCGGCGAGGGGATGGCCGCGATGCTCGCGGTGCCCATCAGGTGCGGCTCGAAGACAGTCGCCGTGGCCTACGCGGCAATGCGAAGGCCCTCCGCTTTCGGCGATGACGCGGTGACGAGGCTGGAAGAGGTCGCCGAGCGGGTCGCGACCGCGCTGTGTATCGCGAACACCGCCGAGTCGGGCAGGGCCGACGCCGTCACCGCCGAACGGCAGCGCATGGCCGACGCGCTGCACGACTCGGTTGGCGCGTTGTTGTTCTCCATCGGAGCGCAGGTCAAGGACCTGCAGGAGGCCGCGAGGGACAATCCCGCGCTCGACGTGCGGCTGCGGAAGCTGGAGTCCGACGTCTCCTCGGCTGCCGGCGCGCTACGCGAATCCCTGCTCGCGCTGTCGGAGCCGGCCGCTCCCGAGCGGGCGGCGGGTGCCGAGCTGGCCCAGTACGCGCGGTCCTTCGAGTCACGCACGGGCGTTCCCGCCGGTTTCGTGCAACTCGGTCAGGTTCCGCCGCTCGACAGTGAACGTTTCGCCTTCCTGCTCGCGGTGGTCAGGGAGGGCTTGCTCAATGTGGAGAAACACGCGGACGCCCGCTCTGTCGTGGTGAGTTTCGGGCCCGTCGAGCAGGGAATTCAGGTCGCCGTCGCCGATGACGGAACGGGAACGGCCAGCAGGGCCGAGGGGACGGGGATGGGAGTGCGGTCGCTCGCGGCTCGGGCGGCGAGACTCGGCGGCAAGGTCAGTCTCGTTCGCGACCTCGATGGTGGATGCACTCTGCGCGCCTGGCTGCCGGATGTACTGACGTGACGGTGAAGATACTCGTCGTCGACGATCACCCCGTCGTGCGTGACGGCGTCACCTCGCTACTGCGGTCCGATCCCGGCCTGCATGTCGTCGGTTCGGCCGATTGTGGAAGGGCGGCCATGACCAGTGCCGCCGAACTGTGGCCTGACCTGGTGTTGCTCGACCTGAGGTTGCCGGACATGCTGGCGCCCGAGGTCATCACGGGGCTGCGCAAGGTGCGCGCTTCGGCCAAGATCGTGGTGTTCACGGCACACGGCGACCACCAGGGTGTCGTCGCCGCGCTGGACGCGGGCGCCGACGGCGCGTTGCTGAAGGATGTCGCGGGCACCGATCTGACCGCCGCGCTGCGCAAGGTGCTTCGCGGCGAGCGGGTTGTCGACCCGAGAGTGCTGCCGGAACAGCACCAGCGGTCGGCCGCGCTCGCGGGCAGCGGGCTCAGCCGCAGGGAATACGAGGTGCTGCGCCATGCGGCACAGGGAAAGACGAACCCGGAGATCGCCGAGGCGACCGGGCTGACTCGCAACACCGTGAAGACCTATTTGCAAGCGGCACTTCACAAACTCGGCGCCCGCAACAGAGTCGAGGCCATCACCAAAGCCAATGAGGCAGGTCTGCTCTAGCAAGTGAAAATTCCGGTCGATGGAAGGCCGTCGTCATCGTGTTGAACCCCGCCGAGTTCGCGTGTGAAGATCGGTGCATGACCCAGCGTTCGACCCCTCCATTTCGCGCGGACCATGTCGGCAGCCTGCTGCGGCCTCCCTCGCTGCACAAGGCAAGGGAAAAAGCCGCGGAAGGGGTGATCAGCAAGGAAGAATTGCGTGCGGCGGAAGACGAGGCCATTCGTGGCGTCGTCGACCTGCAGCGCAAGGTCGGCCTCCAGTCGGCGACGGACGGTGAGTTCCGCAGAGCCTCGTGGCACATGGACTTCATCTACCAGCTCGAAGGGGTTTCGAAGAGCGACGAACGGCTGCACGTCAAGTTCCACAACGCGGCGGGCGACCTGGAGTTCAGCCCTCCCGGTCTGCAGGTCGACGGCAAGGTCGGCCTCGGCACGCCGATCTTCGCCGAGCACTTCGCCTACTTGAAGTCCATTGTGGATCCAGGGGTGACGCCGAAGCTGACGATCCCATCGCCGAGCATGGTGTATTACCGGGGCGGCAGGTCGGCCGTCGACGAAACGGTGTACCCCGATCTTGAGGACTTCTTCGCGGATCTCGGTGCCGCGTATGCCGAGGAGATCAGGGCGATCGGTGAACTCGGCTGCACCTACCTGCAGCTCGACGACACGAGCCTCGCCTACCTCAACGACCCCGCGCAGCGGGAGCTTGTCGCTAGGATGGGTTTCGATCCCGAGAAGCTGCATCTGCGCAACATTAAGACGATGAACGCGGCCATCGCGGCGAAGCCGGAAGGCATGGCCATCACGACCCACCTGTGCAGGGGTAACTTCCGATCGTCGTGGGCGGCGGAGGGAAGCTACGACTTCGTGGCGGAAGCACTGTTCAATGAGTTGAATGTGGACGGTTACTTCCTCGAATTCGACGACGAGCGCTCCGGTGGTTTCGAACCCCTGCGTTACGTGCCGAAGGGCAAGTACGTCGTGCTCGGCCTCGTGACGACGAAGCGGGGCGAACTGGAATCGGCCGACTCGCTCGAACGCCGCATCGAGCAGGCCACGAAGTACGTCGACCTCGACCAGCTCTGCCTATCCCCGCAGTGTGGCTTCTCCTCGACGGAGGAAGGCAACGACCTCACCGAGGAGCAGGAGATCCGAAAGCTGGAACGCATCGTGGAGACGGCAGCGAGGGTCTGGGGCTGACCGTTCGAAGGCGGGGCGGGCACCTCGGTGTCCGCCCCGCTGTCCTTTTCGGACTCAGGTGAGGTCGGCGAAGTTCTCCACTCGCTCGCGTTCGCCCGCGACGATGAGGATGTCGTCGGCGTTGACCACCGTTTCCGGTGTGGCGTAAGTAAATCCGGTGCCAGGCCGCTTGATGCCGACGACCGTCACGCCGTACTTCGCGCGCACCTTCGTCTCGCCGAGTGGCCTGCCGATCGCCTCCGCCGGTGCGAGTGTCTTCACGAGCGCGTAGTCGTCCTCGAACTCGATGTAGTCCAGCATCCGTCCGGTCACGAGGTGCGCGACTCGTTCGCCCATGTCGTGTTCCGGCAGCACGACGTGGTGTGCGCCTACGCGTTCGAGGATCCGGCCGTGCTGCCTGCTGATGGCCTTTGCCCAGATCCTGGGGATCGCGAAGTCGGAAAGCACCGACGTGGTCAGGATGCTCGCCTCGATGTCGTTGCCGATGCCGACGACCGCTCTCTGGAACTCGGGGACTCCGAGCTGGGTCAGCGCTTCCACGTCGGTGGTGTCCGCGATGGCGGTGTGGGTCAGCTCGTCGGCCAGTTTCTGCACGAGCCTCGGGTTGTTGTCGATGCCCAGTACCTCACTGCCACCGCGAACCAGTTCGACGGCGAGCGAGCTGCCGAATCGGCCGAGGCCGATGACGACAACCCGGTGGCCTTGCCTGCGATTAGCCAACGATCGGCCTCTCTTCCGGTAGTTCGTATCGTCGGGAACGTTCGCGTAGCGCGAGCGCCGAAGCCAGGGTGATCGGACCGACCCTGCCGAGGAACATCAGAACGACCAGCACGACGTGGCCCCACGAGCCCATCTCGGCGGTCACGCCCGTGGTCATGCCGACCGTCGAGAACGCGGAGATCGTCTCGAACAGCGCGGTTTCCAGCCGCAGTTTCGTCAGCGTCAGCAGCAGCAGGGTTCCCGCGACGACGGCGCCGACGCTCAGCAGTGCGACGGTCAGGGCTTGCCGCTGCGTGCCGATCGGCAGCCTGCGACCCATGACGTGTACCGAGGGCTCGCCGCGCACCTCGGCGTAGATCACGAAGGCGAGCAGGGCGAAGGTCGTCACCTTGATGCCGCCCGCCGTACTCGCGCTACCGCCGCCGATGAACATCAGGATGTTGGTGACCAGCAGCGTTCCCGACTCCATCTCGCCGATGTCGACGCTGTTGAACCCCGCCGTCCTCGGCATGACCCCCGCGAAGAACCCCGCGACGAGCCTGCCTCCCGCGCCGAAGCCGCCCAGCGTCTCGGGGTTGTTCCACTCGGCGGCGGTGATCACTCCGACGCCGACGACGAGCAGCACCGCGGAGGTCAGCACCGTGATCTTCGTGTGTAGCGACCATCGCCGCCTGCCGCGGCGGTTGCGCCAGATCTCGACCCAGACCGGGAAGCCGAGTCCGCCCGCGAGCACGGCGATCGCGATGGGCACGCAAATCCAGGCGTCCGTGGCGAACCCCATGAGGTTGTCGGGGTAGAGCGCGAATCCGGCGTTGTTGAACGCCGTGACCGAATGGAAGACGCCGTGGTAGAGCGCGGTCAGCCACTCGTAGCCGTACCCGGTGCGGAACCTGACGATCAGGAAGGCCGCGACCACCACCTCGAAGATCAGCGTGACGAGCAGGACGCCGCGAATGACCCTCCTGACATCGCCGAGGTCGAGGGTCTTGGTTTCGGTTTGCGCGGTGATCTGGAGCTTGAGACCGAGTTTGCGGGAGACGAGGAGGCCGAGCAGCGAGGCGAGGGTCATGATGCCGAGCCCGCCGGCCTGGACGAGCGCGAGGATGACGAGCTCGCCGAATGCCGACCAGTGTGTCGGCGTGTCCACGACGACGAGGCCCGTGACGCACACCGCCGAGGTGGCGGTGAACAGTGCCGAAACGAAGTCGGCCCGCTCACCCGATGTGGTTGCGATCGGCAGCATGAGCAGCGTCGTGCCGAGCGCGACGACACCGAGGAAGGCGAGCACGACTATCCGGGCAGGCCGACGCCAGTCCGGTAACAACCTGCGCAGGGCGAGCCGCGCAAGCAGCGCCACAGCAGTGCTCCATTCGTCGGATCGCCTTCGGGGTCAAGCTAGCCAATCCCGGCAAGCCCCGCACTCGCATTGGGCTGGTGGGATGGTGCTTGCGTTGGGGGTTCGCGCCCATGTTGGGTGTCGGAGTGCGGCACAATTCGAAGGTCTCACCGACAGTCGTCGGCCGAGTGCTCGCTGTGCTCGACGCGTTCAGCTCCGATCACCCCGTGCTGACGTTGTCCGAACTGAGCAGGAGATCCGGTCTCCCGCTGTCGACGACGCATCGGCTGGTCAGAGAGCTGACCGCGAAGGGTGCGCTGGAGCGGGACGCGGCGGGCTCGTACCGCGTGGGCCTGTGGCTGTGGGAGGTGGCCTCGCTCGCCCCGCACGGAGCCGGTCTCAGGGAGAGCGCGTTGCCGTTCCTCGAAGACCTCTACGAGGCGACTCACCAGAACGTGCAGCTGGCGGTACTCGACTCCGGCGAGGTCGTGTACGTCGAGCGGATCTCGGGCCGCGGCTCCATCAGGATCCAGTCGCGGGTCGGAGGGAGGTTGCCGGTTCACGCGACGGGGGTCGGCCTGGTGCTGCTGGCGTTCGCGCCGGTGCAGGTGCAGGAGCGCGCGCTGGCCGGTCCGCTCAAGCGGTACTCGGCGAAGACGATCTCCTCGCCGGGACAGCTCCGCAGGGTGCTTGCCGACGTGCGCAGGGACGGGGTGGCGATCAGCGACGGCCAGATCGAACTTGAGGCGCTTTCGGTCGCGGCGCCCGTTCACGGCAAGGACGATTCGGTCGTCGCCGCGATCTCCATCGTGGTTCCCGGCGGAGGAGCCGACGCTCGTGCGCTCGTTCCCGCGGTGAAGGCAGCGGCGAGGGGCATATCGAGGGTGCTTGGCGCGCCGAGCGCGCTGCACGCTCCGAACGAGGCGCGGAGGGAAACCCTGTGAAAGCCTTCCATTCACCGGAAGGCTCGGTGGCCCGCCGGGCGGTCCTCAGCGCAATCTGGTTCCTGCACCGCGGACATCAGCGTTGACACAGCGGAGGAATCGGTGACCGAAACGCAGGTTGGCATCATCGGCGCGGGCCCTGCCGGGCTCCTGCTCTCTTACCTGCTGCATCGTGAGGGCATCGACGCCGTCGTGCTCGAAACCCGCAGCAGGGAGTACGTCGAGAAGCGGGTGAGGGCGGGGGTGTGCGAGCAGCCGACGGTCGAGTTGCTGACCGAGATCGGCGTCGGCGACCGCCTTGCCGAGGAAGGAATGCCGCACCACGGGCTGTCCCTGCGCTTCGACGGCGAGGACCACCGCATCGCGCTGACCGAGCTGACCGGTCGCAGTATCACCGTCTACGGCCAGCAGGAGATCGTCAAGGACCTCATTGCCGCGCACGTCGAGAAGGGGCTTCCGCTCGAATTCGAGGTGTCCGATGTGGAGCTGCACGACGTGGACACCGACCCGAGGGTCAGCTACGTCGACGCCAACGGGAACGCGAGGGAGCTTCGCTGTGCCGTCATCGCGGGCTGCGACGGATTCCACGGGGTGAGCAGGCCGTCGATCCCCGCGCAGCATGTGCGCCGGTTCGACCACGAATACCCGTTCGCGTGGCTCGGCGTGCTCGCCAGGACCCCGCCTTCGCACGAGGAACTGATCTACACCCATCACGAACGCGGGTTCGCGCTGCACAGCATGCGGTCGCCGGAGATCACCCGCCTCTACCTCCAGGTCCCGCCTGCCGAGCGCATCGAGCAGTGGTCCGACGACCGGATCTGGGGCGAACTCGAACAGCGCCTCGTCACCAGGTCGGGGTTCGACCTCAAGGAAGGCCCCGTCCTCGAAAAGAGCATCACCCCGATGCGCAGCTTCGTCGTCGAGCCGATGCAATACGGCAAGCTGTTCCTCGCCGGCGACGCGGCGCACATCGTGCCACCGACCGGGGCCAAGGGAATGAACCTCGCCGTCGCCGACGTGCGCAACCTCGCGAGGGCCTTCGTGGCTTTGCTCCGCGAGGGGGACGCCGAGCAGGCCGCCTCCTACTCGGAGCGCTGCCTGCGCAGGGTGTGGCGTGCGGAGCACTTCTCCTGGTACATGACCTCGATGCTGCACCGCGATCCCGGCGCCGACGAGTTCCAGCACCGGCTCCAGCTCTCGCAGCTCCGGTACACGGCCTCGTCGAAGGCCGCCGCCACGAGCCTCGCCGAGAACTACGTCGGGCTGCCCTTCGAGTGAACTCGGATCAGGCTGGGCGCTCGGCGCGGGCCTTCGTCGCCCACTCGGTGTGGAAGCTGCCTTCCCGGTCGACCCGCTGATAGGTGTGCGCCCCGAAGTAGTCGCGTTGTCCCTGGATCAAGGCGGCGGGCAGGCGCTGGGCCCTCAGCTCGTCGTAGTAGGCGAGCGCGGTGGAGAAGCCCGGTGTCGGGATGCCGAGCCTGACCGCGGTCGAGACCACGGAACGCCACGCGTCCTGCGCTTCCTCGACGGCCTTGCGGAAGTCGCCGCTCGTGAGCAGCGTCGGCAACGCGGGTTCCGCCTCGAAGGCGACCTTGATGTCGTCGAGGAACTTGGCGCGGATGATGCAGCCGCCCCTCCAGAGCGAGGCGACCGCACCGAGGTCGATGTTCCAGTCGTATTCCGCGCTCGCCGCCTGGATCTGGTTGAAGCCCTGTGCGTACGCGACGACCTTCGACGCGTACAGCGCCTGCTCGACGTCGTCGGCGAAGCGTTCGGCCTCCGCTCCGGTGAGCGGAGCTCGCGAGGGACCGGCAAGGCCGCGAGCCGCGGCGCGCAGGTCGGTGTGCCCCGACAGCGACCTCGCGAACGTGGCTTCGGCGATGCCGGTGATCGGGATGCCGAGATCAAGTCCGATTTGGACCGTCCAGCGGCCGGTGCCCTTCTGCTCGGCCCTGTCCGCGACGATGTCGACGAACGGCTTGCCCGTCGCGGCGTCAACGTGGCCGAGTACCTCGGCCGTGATCTCGATCAGGTAGGAGTCGAGCCGACCTGTGTTCCAGGTGCGGAAGACCTCCGCGATCCGCGCCGGTTCGAACCCGGCGGCGCCGCGCAGCAGATCGAACGATTCGGCGATGAGCTGCATATCGGAGTACTCGATGCCGTTGTGCACCATCTTGACGAAGTGGCCCGCACCATCAGGGCCGATGTGCGCGCAGCACGGCGTGCCGTCGACCTTGGCCGAGATGTCCTCGAACAGCGGGCCGAGCGACTCGTAGGACTCGGCGGAGCCGCCGGGCATGATGCTCGGGCCGTGCAGGGCGCCCTCCTCGCCGCCGGACACCCCGGTGCCGACGAAGTGCAGCCCGCGTTCCCGCAGCGCGGCTTCCCTCCTGCGGGTGTCGGCGAAGTGCGCGTTGCCCGCGTCCACGATTACGTCACCCTGTTCGAGCAGTGGGGCGAATTCCTCGATGACCGCGTCGGTCGGCGCGCCCGCCTTGACCATGATGACCACTTGCCTCGGCCGTTCGAGCGCCGCGACAAACTCCTCCGCCGAGTAAGCCGGGATGAAGTCGCCCTCCGAGCCGAACTCCTCGACGAGGTCCCTTGTCCGCTGGTCCGAACGGTTGTGAAGTGCGACCGTATGCCCGTGCCGGGCAAGGTTGCGTGCCAGGTTGCGGCCCATCACCGCGAGTCCGGTAACGCCGATGCTTGCCTTCTTGGTCATGTCCAGCACACTACGCTGGGGGATGCGGTTTCGACTCGATAGTGGGAAAAGGTAACGTCAACTCGCCATGGCCAGCACAGTTACGTCTCGTCGAAAGCAACTCGGCAACGAGTTGCGGCATGCGCGTATCTCGGCAGGCCTTACCCAGACGCAGGTTGCCGAGATTCTCGGCTGCACGCAGGGCAAGGTCAACAAGATCGAGTCGGGAGCCGTCGGCGTCAAACTCGGCGACGTGAGGGCCATGCTCGACACGTTCTCGATCGGCGGCGAGGAAGCCGACACCCTGCTGAACCTCGCAAGGGCGGCGGCAGGGCAGCGCGGCGCTTGGTCGGGTTACCGATCCGTTGTCCCCCACTGGTTCCGTACCTTCACCGATCTCGAACCCGCCGCGGCGGAGATCATGACCTGGCACGGCGAGCGAATTCCCGGACCACTGCAGTCCGAGCACTACATGCTCAAGCAGTTCACCGAGTTCGGCGCCACCGACATCACGTCGCTCGTGCGCAACCGGCTCGACCGCAAGGCGGTCTTCGACCAGCAGCAGCCGCCCTACTATCGGTTCATCATCAGCGAGTCGGCCTTGCGGAGGGCCCCGGGTGGCGCCGCACCGGCCGTGATGCTCGACCAGTTGGAGCACATGCTCGAACTGGAGCGGCGGCCAAGGGTCTACATCCACGTGTTGCCGTTCAACGCGAAGCTGGCTTCGGTGCCCAACGACTTCACCATCATGCGGTTTCCCGACCGCACGAGGGATTTCGTCTACATCGAGCACACGGCCGGTGGTGTGTACCTCGACGACATCAAGGATTTCCAGCTCTTCGTCGACTCGTGGGACCGCTTGCGCGGCGCCGCACTGGAACGCCAGGAAACACGGCAGTTCTTCAAGGAACTCGCCGAGACATACCGGGCGCAGCTCAACACCTGAGCGCGCCGCGAGGAGAGGCGGCGACACCCCTGCCGCGAGGCCCGCGCCGGGCGGAGTGGGATCGTCCTACACGCGGCAGAGGTGTCGCAAAGTGAAATGGTCCTCGACCAGCACGAGCGGCTGGGACTGACCGTTGGACAGAAGTTCGCGGTCTTCGTCGTTTCTGCGGGAGAGCTTGACGAATCCGAAGCGGCGGCGCCGGGGACGGCGTTCCTGCTCTGGCGTGTCGCCGGCGCGTTCTTCTCGCACCGCTTCGACTCCCAGACGTACCGCCATCACCGCTCCATCCCGGGTTGCTGTTGCGGATCTCTCACCCGAACGAACCCGCTACCTGTTTCCAGATCGCCCCGCCGATAGGAATAATCCTAGTCGCAGATTAATCACGCTGTCGAGTCGACCGCTCGAATGTCGCACGGATGGCGGCATCGGCAGGTCGAGACGACGATTGGGGCGTAAAGGTTCGTGTGAGGTCCTCGCACGGGTGGTTACGTCCGCCGACCCCGCACGGAGGTTATGGCCATGGCCGATTATGCCGCGGAAGCGGATTACGACCCGGCAACGGCGGTGCTCGCCTTCGACCCTGCCAACTGGCAGAAGTCGTTCGCGAGCGAGCCGAACGGTGGCAACTGCGTCGAGGTCAACTTAGCCGCGGACAAGATCGGGGTAAGGGACACCAAGCTGGTCGACAGTCCGGTCTTCGTGTTCGATCCCGACGAGTGGTCCGCGTTCCTGATCGCCGTCAAGGCAGGTCAGTTCGACCTTCCCGGCTGAGCCGTCGCGGTGGCGGCGTTCTTTCCGAGAGCGCCGCCACCGGCTCAGCCGGAACACGAGTCCATTCACCGGCCGGGTTGTCCCCGGTCACCGTTCATTCCAGGAGGCGAGCCCCTCGGATCCACCGGCTCGATGCTGTCGGCGATCGCCTTCTCTCCGGTCACCTTCGCGGTGACGAGAACCGTTGCCCCCGGTTCGGGCTCGACGGTCCGATCCGTCGCCGAATCGGCGACGTATGACTGTTCGTAGCCATCCTCGCTTCGCACCGTGATCGATGAGCCGCTGACCTCCACGACCTCGCCACGCTGGGTGCGTACGGTCTCGAAGCCGTTCTCGCCATCGACGACGAAGTCGCCGTGCAGGGCCTCGGATGTCACGAGCTGCTGCCCTCCGGGGAGCTGCGCGTTGCCAGGGGGACCGCCACCGGGATCGCCGCTCGTTCCCGCGTATACGGCGAGGCCGCTCACGGCGGCGATGCCCGCCGCGACGAGTACCGCTGTGACGGTTTTGCGGACCGTCCAACGCGGACCTTCGTCAGGGGGCAGGGGATCGCCCCACGCCGGTTCGGAGTCGCCTGCTGATTTTCCGGTAGCCGTGTTCACGACGGCGAGCCTGCTCGCCATCGCTGTGTCCCGGCTGTGTCGCCCATGAGTGCCCGCTGTGCCCGGCGGTGTTCACAGCAAACGCACAGGCTGGGCATAGCCTCGGCACACCTGACCACGCGAGGCTGAGCGGATGACCAGCGTGAACGCTCATCCGGGGCGAGGCAGGAAGGACGGCTCACCCTTACGGGTGCTCGTCGTCGACGACGAGGCCAGCCTCGCCGAACTGCTCTCCATGGCGTTGCGGATGGAGGGATGGGAGATCCGCACGGCGGCCGACGGAAGGTCGGCGGTCACCCTCGCACGCGAGTTCAACCCGGACGTTGTCGTTCTCGACGTGATGCTCCCCGACTTCGACGGTCTTGAGGTGCTGCGCAGGCTGCGCGCGGAGCAACCCCACCTGCCCGTGCTGTTGCTGACGGCGAAGGACGCCGTCGAGGACAGGATCGCGGGCCTCACCGCGGGCGGGGACGACTACGTCACCAAGCCGTTCAGTCTTGAGGAGCTGGCGCTCAGAGTGCGAGCACTGCTGCGGAGGGCGAGAGTCGTCGCCGACACGACCGAATCGACGCTTGTCGTCGGCGACCTGACGCTCGACGAGGACAGCAGGGAGGTGCACAGGGGCGGCGTGCCCGTCGTGCTGACCGCGACCGAATTCGAGCTGCTGCGCTACCTCATGCGCAACCCGAGGAGGGTGCTTTCCAAGGCCCGAATCCTGGACCGGGTGTGGAGCTACGACTTCGGTGGTCAGGCCAACATCGTCGAGCTGTACATCTCGTATCTGAGGAAGAAGATCGACGCGGGCCGCAAGCCCATGATCCACACCATGCGGGGCGCGGGGTATGTGCTCAAGCCGGCGAGCTGACCGGCGGAGGAGCCGGTCGCTGCGGGGCACCCTGCTGATCAGGATCGTCGCTCTTTTCACGGCGGTATGCCTGCTCATCGGTGTCGTCACCGAGGTGGCTCTGCGGGCCTTCCTGGTCGACAAGCTCGACGAGCAGCTGCTCGCGGCGAGCGGCAGGGCGCACGGCATCCCCGGCCCGGCCACGGCACCGATGGCCTCGACGGCACCGACGGCACCGAAGGAGCCGCCGCCGGAGCAGTTCTCGCCGCGTGACCCCATCGAGATGCCGGGGCTGGGGGTCGGCACGTTCATCGCCGTGCTCGACGGCTCGGACATCGTGTCGGCCGAACGGCTCGCCGGCCCCGACGCGGCCCGTCAGGACCTGCCCGAAAGCCAGTACCAGGTGCTCAGGGATCTGCCTCCCGACGGCAAGCCGTACTCGCGGACGCTCGGCGACTTCGGGGACTACCGGATGGCGGCGGTCCGCACCGAGGCGGGCACGGTGATCGTCACCGGACTTCCGCTCTCCGAGGTGGCCGACACACTGTGGAGCGCCGGGCTCATCCTCGGTGGCGTCGCGCTCGGCGGAGTCGTGGTCACCGGGTTGATCGGGGCCGTGACGATCCGCGGGACCCTGCGTCCGCTCGACCGGCTCGCCGCCATCGCGAGCAAGGTGACCGAACTACCTCTCGACAAGGGCGAGGTCGCGCTCTCGGTGAGGGTGCCCGACC
Organism: Saccharomonospora sp. NPDC006951; assembly: GCA_040635515.1. Classification (GTDB taxonomy): domain Bacteria; phylum Actinomycetota; class Actinomycetes; order Mycobacteriales; family Pseudonocardiaceae; genus Prauserella_A. The sequence goes on from JBEYHY010000004.1 coordinate 579,869, forward strand.
GCGACACCGACACCCGGACCGAGGTCGGCAAGGTCGGGATGGCGCTCGACAGGATGCTCGGACACGTCGGTTCGGCGCTCGAGGCGAGGCAACGCAGCGAGAGCAGGGTACGCAGGTTCGTCGCCGACGCCAGCCACGAGCTGCGCACTCCGCTCGCCGCGATCAGGGGCTACGCCGAGCTGGTCGCGAGGCACGGCGACACCGTTGCGCGCGACGTCGGATTCGCCATCGGCAGGGTCGAATCGGAGTCGCGGAGGATGACCAACCTCGTCGAGGAACTGCTGCTGCTCGCCAGACTCGACGCGGGAAGACCGTCCGAGCGCGAGCAGGTCGACCTTTCGAGGCTCGTCGCGGACGCGGTGGCCGACGCCCACGTTGCCGGTCCGGGACATACGTGGGTGCTCGACGCCCCCGCCGACCCGGTGACAGTCTCCGGTGACGCCGAGCAACTGCAACAGGTGGTGCTCAACCTGCTGAGTAACGCGCGATCGCACACCCCCTCCGGAACCACCGTGGTGATCGAACTGGCCGCTGAGCGCGAGCGCGCAGTGCTGAGAGTGCGCGACGACGGACCCGGGATCCCGCCCGAACTGCTGCCCGAGGTGTTCGAGCGATTCGCGAGGGGGGACAGCTCTCGGTCGAGGACGGCGGGAGGCACCGGACTGGGCCTCGCCATCGTGGCCGCCGTCGTCGCCGCACACCACGGGACGGTGCGGGTCGAGAGCAGCGAGGAGACCACGGAATTCACTGTCGACCTGCCCTCGTGGCCACCCGTCGGCGGCGTCGCCTAGACTGGTCCACGGACCCCCGCGGCGTCCACCCTGCGAACCTCCCCAGGGCCGGAAGGCAGCAAGGATAAGCAGGCTCTGACGGGTGCGGGGGTCCCCTTTTTCGCTAGTGACGGCCAGCAAGGGAAGTGTCGGCAGCGGCCGGTACCCTCGCGTCGTGGCTCTCGCGCTGTACCGCAAGTACCGGCCGGCGACCTTCGCCGAGGTCGTCGGACAGGAGCACGTCACCGAACCGCTGCGCACCGCTTTGTCGGCAGGGCGCATCAACCACGCCTACCTGTTCTCGGGGCCGAGGGGCTGCGGCAAGACGTCAAGCGCACGCATCATGGCGCGCTCCCTCAACTGCGTGGAGGGACCGACTCCCGATCCCTGCGGGGTCTGCGGACCGTGCAAGGCGCTCGCGCCGGAAGGGCCGGGCAGTGTCGACGTCACCGAACTCGACGCGGCAAGCCACGGTGGCGTCGACGATGCCCGTGAGCTGCGCGATCGGGCCTTCTATGCGCCTGCCGAATCCCGGTACCGCGTCTTCATCATCGACGAGGCACACATGGTCACGACGCAGGGCTTCAACGCGCTGCTCAAGATCGTGGAGGAGCCGCCGGAACACCTGATCTTCATCTTCGCGACGACAGAGCCCGACAAGGTGCTCACCACGATCCGTTCGCGGACCCATCACTACCCGTTCCGGCTGATCCCGCCGAGCTCGATGCGCGAGCTGCTCGAACGCAACGTGGCGGCGGAGGGCGTCCAGGTGGAGCCCGCCGTCTATCCGCTGGTCATCAGGGCAGGCGGTGGGTCGGCGCGCGATACCCAGTCCGTGCTCGACCAGCTGCTTGCCGGAGCGGGCGAACAAGGGGTCACCTACGACAGGGCCGTCTCGCTGCTCGGGGTCACCGACTCCGCGCTCATCGACGCGATGGTCGACGCGCTGGCGGCCGACGATTCGAAGAACGTCTACGGCACCGTCGACCACCTCGCCGAGGCGGGACACGACCCGCGAAGGTTCGCGAGCGACCTGCTCGACCGGTTGCGCGATCTCATCCTGCTGCGCTCCGTTCCCGATGCCGCGACCACCGGGATGGTCTCGGCTCCCGAGGAGCAACTCAGTCGCATGGTGGCGCAGGCCGAGCGCATCAAGCCCGGCACGCTCAGCCGCTACGCCGAGATCATCCACAACGGCTTGCTGGAGATGCGCGGTGCCACCGCGCCGCGGTTGCTGCTGGAACTGCTCTGTGCCCGCATGCTGCTGCCCGAGGTCTCCGACGACGAGGCAGGCATGCTGCAGCGGCTCGAACGACTCGAACGGAGGGTCACCGCCGGAGGCCAGCCCGCGGCGGGCGACCAGGCCCCTCAAGTGGCCTCCTCGGCTGCGGCTCCGGCGCCTCAGCCGGTTCAGCCGGCTCCGGCGCAGTCGGCATCAGCGGCGCAGTCGTCGCAGTCGGCCCAGCGGTTCCAGCGGCCTTCGCAGCGGGCGGCCGAGCCCGCTTCGGCACAGTCGGCTCAAGCGCCGTCGGCTCAAGCACAGTCGGCTCCTGCGCCGCAACCGGAGCCCGCTGCTCCACAGCGGCCCGCCGCTGAGCAGGCGCCGCCCCCACCGGCGGAGGAGCAGGCCTCGGCGCCAGGGCAGATCGACGCTGCGGCGCTGCGGCAATACTGGCCCCAGTTGCTCGCCGAGGTGCGCAAGCTCAGCCGCAGTACGGAAGCCATGCTGACCAACGCGACCGTGCACAGCGTCGAAGGTTCGACCGTCGTGCTGACGCACACGGCTGAGCCGCTGGCGCGAAGGCTCGCCGAACCGCGCAACGCTGACTGCATCGCCACGGCGCTCGGAAACGTCGTGTCGGGTACCTGGTCCGTGCGGTGTGTGCACGCGGGGGCGGTCGGCGCGGCCGCGCAGGAAGCCCCGCGAGCCCGGCAACAGCAACGTCCCTCCGCTCCGGCACCTTCGGCGCAGCCGGAGCAACAGCAACGGACCTACCAGCGGCCGTCGGCGGGTGAGCAACCGCGTAAGCCCGCCGTGGCCACGACGGAGCCGGACATCCCGTTGCCGCCGGAACCGGAAGACGAGGAGCACTACGAGGACGCGGGTACCTCCGCCGCCCCGGAGGCTTCACCGGTATCGCGGGAACCGGCCGAGCCTGCCGATCCTGACGAGGTCGCCCACAAACTGCTCTCCGACCACCTGGGCGCCCGCCCGATCAACGAGCGCTGACGGCCGGATCCGCCCGGCGTGTCCCGCGCCCTGTGCGCGAGTCCCCCGTTCAGGTCGCCGAGATCCGCACTCAGGCGCGCGAGATCCGCACTCAGGACGGCGAGATCCGCACTCAGGCCACGAAGCGCCCGGCTAGCCGTCGAGATAACCGAGGATCCCGGCGACAATGGCATCCGCATAGCGCTGGCGACCTTCGGGCGACGTCATCACGGCGGCATCGGCCGCGTCGCGCATGTTGCCGCATTCCACCAGGATCGCCGGTCGCTCGGACAGGTTCAGACCGGCGAGATCGGCTCTCCCGTCGAGCCCGTCCTCCCCGATGTACCCGGCGGGCGTGAAGCCGGACGCGTTCATGGCCTCCCGCATCGCGTCGGCAAGTTCGCGTGCGGGGCCTTCCTGCGCCGCGTTGAGCGGCGGGTCGGAGTAGGCGATGTGGAATCCGCGTGCGCCTTCCGCCGTGTTGCCGTCAGCGTGGATCGACACGACGGCTTCGGCTTCGGCCTCGTTGCCGACGACGGCGCGCTCGTCGACGCAGGGACCGACGCCGGTGTCGTCCGCGCGCGTGGTCACCACCCGCAGGCCTTTCGCGCCGAGGGCGTCGCTCACGCGTTTGGCGACATCGAAGGTGAAGGCGTGTTCCGGATAGCCGGATTCGGTCGCGGTGCCGGTCGTATTGCACGGCTTCGTCTCGCCACGTCCCGCGGGCACCTGCCGGTTGACGGCGTCCGGGGCGTTCGCGTTGCCTCCGTTGTGACCGGCGTCGACAACGATCACCGGCGGGATCGCGACCGACGTTTCCCGCGGGGTAACGGGCCCCGCGCTCATCACGATCGAGGTCGAGTCGGCGGAACCGGATGGAGCCGCGCCGGAACAACCGGCCGCGCAAGCCAGTACCACGCCCATCAGAACAACGCCAGTACGACAGCGCACGGCACACACCATGCCACAGCAACGGCGGGCTAGGCTGGGCATGCACGCAACAGTCGAGGAATCGGAAGCCAATCATGGTTCAGCCCGGTGGCGGAATGCCGGACATGCAGCAGCTCCTGCAGCAGGCACAGAAGATGCAGGAACAGCTCGTCACGGCACAACAGGAACTGGCAGACGCGGAGGTCACCGGAACCTCGGGTGGCGGCCTCGTCACCGCCACGGTCAGTGGGGGGATGGAGTTGAAGGCCCTCACCATCGACCCGAAGATCGTCGACCCCGATGACGCCGAGACGCTGGCCGACCTGGTGGTCGCCGCCGTGCGCGACGCGACGACCAACGCGCAGCGGCTGACCGAGGAGAAGCTCGGCCCGCTGGCGGGTGGCTTCGGAGGCGGCATGCCGGACCTCGGCGGTCTCGGCGGCGGCAATCTCGGATTGCCTGGACAGTAGTTTGTACGAAGGTGTCGTTCAGGATCTGATCGATGAGCTGGGGCGGCTGCCTGGCATCGGTCCCAAGAGCGCGCAGCGCATCGCCTTCCACTTGCTGGCAGCCGATCCGGCCGACCTCTCGCGGTTGCAGGACATCCTCGGCAAGGTCAAGGAAGGCGTGCGGTTCTGCGAGGTCTGCGGCAACGTTTCCGAGGAGGAACGCTGCCGGATCTGCCGCGACGTACGCCGCGACCCCGCGTTGATCTGTGTGGTCGAGGAGCCCAAGGACGTGCTCGCCGTGGAGCGCACGCGTGAGTTCAGAGGGCGCTATCACGTGCTCGGCGGTGCGCTCGACCCGTTGTCCGGTGTCGGGCCCGATCAGCTTCGCATCAGGGAACTGCTGGCGAGGATCGGCGCGGAGGAGGTCACCGAGGTGATCATCGCGACCGACCCGAACACCGAGGGCGAGGCGACGGCGACCTACCTGGTCCGCATGCTCAGGGACTTTCCAGGGCTCACAGTCACCAGGCTCGCCTCCGGTCTTCCGATGGGTGGCGATCTCGAATTCGCCGACGAACTCACTCTCGGCAGGGCACTTTCCGGCCGCCGCGCCCTGTGACGGCGGAAGGCGTCGCGAAGGCGGTGCTCGCGGCGAAACCCGCTCTCGGCGACGTGAGGGTGCTTGCCGTCGACGGGCCGTCGGGTTCGGGGAAGTCGACTTTCGCCTCCGCGGTGGTTGCTTGCCTCCGTGAGGGTGGAACGTCGACGGCCCTTGTCAGCACTGACGACTTCGCGACGTGGGACGCCCCTGTTTCCTGGTGGCCGCGATTGGCCGAAGGAGTACTCACCCCGTTGGCCGCTGGACGGCAAGGCAGTTATCGGGTAATGGACTGGACCTCTGGGGTGCCTCGGCTCGGCGAATCGGTGGTTGTCGATGTTCCGGAAGTCCTTGTGCTTGAGGGCGTTTCGGCTGGCCGGGCTTCGATTCGGCCGAGTTTGTCCTTGCTGTGCTGGGTCGAGTCGGCCGACGCCGCAACGAGGCTCGAACGGGCCGTCGCCCGTGACGGTAAGTCATCCAGACCAATGCTGGCGGCATGGCAACGGTTTGAACACGGTTGGTTCGAAGTTGATCAAACTCGCCAATCGGCGCATACAACGTTTGGCGTAATGCTGACCGACTAAAGAAGGTAGCGGGTCGCATAATTATTACCCAACGTGAATGTCAATCGCGCATTCTGCCCTTTTTCTTCATTCTGGTAGTCCGAATCGTGACCCCAGCCCCTTAAGTGAACGCGCGGTAGCCGCTAAGGTCAGCGACCATCCGCGCACACGCGACCGTGGGCGTGGCCGAACTGATGCTTCCTTGCAAGGGGTGCCAAGATGCTCCAACTGCGGATGGCCCGAACGCGCCGAGTAGCCCTGATCGGGCTTGCGGGAGCGCTCGCGGTATCGGTATCTGCCTGTGCTTCCGAGCGTGACGACCAGGGGGGTGGCGGCGGAAACGAGGACACCCTGGTGTTCGGCGCCGCCGGCGAGCCGAAGAACTTCGACCCCATTTTCAATGACGATGGGGAGACTTTCCGGCCCATCCGGCAGATGTACGAAACGCTGATTACGTACAAACCGGGCAGCGCCGAGCTCGAAGAGGGGCTTGCCACCAAGTGGACCCCGAGCGATGACGGAAAGACGTGGACCTTCGAGCTCCGCGAGGGCGTGAAATTCCACGACGGCACCGATTTCAACGCCGAGGCCGTGTGCTTCAACTTCGACCGCTGGCACAACATGCCCGGCGCCGCCGCGCAAAGCCAGATGATCTACTACGGCGACGTCTTCGAAGGTTTCGCCAAGAACGAGGGCGATGCCGGAGGCGAGCCGGTCTACAAGTCGTGCGAGGCGCCCGACCCGAACACGGCCGTGCTGCATCTGAACAAGGCGAAGGGCGCTTTCCCCGACGCGTTCGGGTTGACCTCACTTTCCATCTCCAGCCCCAAGGCACTGCAGGAATACAAGGCCGACGAGGTCACGCAGAGCGGTGACTCGTTCAGCTACCCCGCCTACGCCAACGAGCATCCGACCGGCACCGGTCCATACAAGTTCGAGAAGTACGACAAGGCCGCGGGCACCATCACGCTCGTCCGCAACGACGATTACTGGGGCGAAGCGGCCAAGCTCTCGCGGATCATCTTCCGCATCATCCCCGACGAGACCTCGCGTAAGCAGGAGCTGATCTCGGGCAAGATCGACGGCTACGACCTGCCGAATCCCGCCGACTACCAGGCATTGCGCGAGGCGGGTAACCAGGTTCTGGTGCGTCCCGTCTTCAACATCCTCTACCTGGGGATCAACCAGAAGAACACCCCTGAGCTCAAGGACGAGCGGGTGCGCAAGGCCATCGAGTACGCCATCAACAAGGAGCAGCTCGCCAAGAACAAGCTGCCGGAGGGCGCTACGCCGCGCGACCAGTTCGTTCCCAAGGAAACCATCGGGTACACGGACAAGGTGGAGAAGCACCAGTACAACCCGCAACGGGCGAAGGACCTGCTCGCTGAGGCCGGTGCGACGAACCTGAACCTCAAGTTCTACGTGCCGACCGAGGTCAGCAGGCCGTACATGCCGGACCCCGTCGAACTCGGTGGTGCCATCGCCGACAACCTGAAGGCGGTGGGGATCAACGTCGAACTCGTGCAGCGGCCGTGGAACGGTGGCTTCAAGGACGACGTCCAGAAGGCGGGTAAGCAGGACCTCCACCTGCTCGGCTGGACCGGTGACTACGGCGATCCCGGCAACTTCATCGGCACCTTCTTCGGAAGGGAGAAGCCGGAGTTCGGCTTCGACAACCCAGCGATCTTCAGCGCACTGTCCAATGCGGATTCACAGGTCGACAAGGCCGCGAAGGCGACGGAGTACGAGAAGGCGGTTGTCGAGATCTCCAAGTACGTTCCCGCTGTTCCGCTGACCTCGTCGCCGCCCGCGATCGTCGTCGGCGGCAACATCCAAGGAGTCGTGCCGAGCCCGCTCACCGACGAGCGGTTCGCAGGCGTGACGAAGTCGCAGCAGGGCTGACCGGCAGTCTGGGGAGGCGGTGCGTCCGCGCCGCCTCCCCAGCCCATGGGCTAAAGGCACGAATTCATGCTCAGGTTCATCGTTCGTCGGCTGCTGCAAGCAATTCCGACGCTCCTCGTACTGTCCATTTTGGTGTTCGCGTGGTTGCGCTCACTGCCGGGAGGGCCCGCGTCGGCGCTGCTCGGTGACAAGGCCACTCCGGAGAAAATCGCGGAACTCAATGCGGTACTCGGCCTGGATCAGCCGATCTTCGTCCAGTACTTCAAGTTCCTCGGCCGTATTCTCACCGGCGATTTCGGCAGCTCACTGATCAGCGGTGACTCGGTGCTCGCCGAGATCGGAAGAGCGTTTCCCGCAACCATCGAACTCTCACTCGCCGCGCTGTTCCTCGCGATCGTGTTCGGGATCCCGCTCGGCTATCTCGCCGCCCGATTCCACGGCCGCTTCCTCGACAACGCCACCGTGGTCACGACCCTCGTCGGCGTCGCGGTTCCCGTGTTCTTCCTCGGCTTCCTGCTGAAGTACGTTTTCGCCCAGCAGCTGGCGATTTTGCCGCCATCGGGCAGACAGGACGTGCTGATCGACGCGACGAGAATCACCGGGTTCGCGACACTCGACGGGTTGCTCACGGGCGAACTCGACGCGACGTGGGACGCGATGCTGCACCTGCTGCTTCCCGCGATCGCGCTGGCGAGTATTCCGTTCGCCGTCATCGTCCGGATCACGCGTGCCTCGGTGCTCGACGTGACCGGCGAGGACTTCGTGCGCACGGCCGAATCGAAGGGACTCACCGCACCGGTCATCCGGCGAAGGCACGTACTGCGCAACGCCTTGCTTCCGGTGTCGACGACCATCGGCCTGCAAACGGGATTGTTGCTGGCGGGTGCCGTTCTCACCGAGAAAGTGTTCGTGTGGGGCGGGGTCGGTTCGTTGCTCGAACAGGGCATCGAACGAAGAGACTATCCACGATTACAAGCCTTGATCCTGCTCGCTGCGCTGGTGTACGTACTGGTGAACCTTCTCGTCGACATCTCGTACGCGATCATTGATCCGAGGGTGCGGGTGCGATGACTGGACCAAAACTGTTGAGCCGCCGCAAGGCCGACCGGATCGACGAGCTGGCTCAGGGTGGCACGAGCCTCGCCAAGGACGCGTTGAGGCGCATGGCGAGCAACCCGGTCGCCATTCTCGGTGCGTGCATCATCGCGGCTTTCGTGTTGCTCGCGATCTTCGCGCCGCTGCTCGCGCCCAAGGACCCGTTCATTCCTTACCCCGAACTGCAGGCGCAGCTCACCCCGACGAACATTCCCGGCCCGATGCCGGGCTTCCTGCTCGGCAGCGATCAGAACGGCTACGACTTCTTCTCGCGGTTGCTGGCGGGAGCGCGGCAGACACTGATAGTCGGTGTCGGTGCGACCATCATCGGCGTCACCATCGGCATGATCATCGGCGGCCTCGCGGGCGCGTTCGGCGGCTGGGTCGACACGGTGCTGATGCGGTTCACCGACATCCTGCTTTCGATCCCGTCGCTGTTGCTCGCGATCTCCATCGCGGCGCTCTTCGCGAGCGGCAACCAGTGGACGGTGATCATCGCGGTCGCGATGGTCTGCGTCCCTGTCTTCGCGAGGTTGCTCAGAGGGTCGATGATCGCGCAGAGATCGAGTGATCATGTGCTGGCGGCGACGGCGCTCGGCGTGCGCCGCAGGACGATCGTGTTCAGGCACATGTTGCCCAACTCGGTGGGTCCGGTGATCGTCCAGGCGACGTTGACGCTCGCGACCGCGATCATCGACGCGGCGGCGCTGTCGTTCCTTGGCTTGGGCGACACCGACTGGCGCCGCGCCGAATGGGGGCTCATGCTCGGTAACTCGCAGGATCTGCTGAGTGTGAAGCCGGAACTCGCTTTCTACCCCGCCATCGCGATCATCATCGTGGCACTCGGTTTCACACTGCTCGGCGAATCGATGCGGGAAGCGCTCGACCCGAAGAACAGGCGGTAGCGGCCATGGCACTACTGGACGTCCGCGACCTCAGCGTCGTCTTCACTCGTAAGCGTGCCCGGCCGTTCACCGCGGTCGACAACGTGAGCTTCTCGGTCGAGCCGGGGCAGACGGTCGGTCTCGTCGGGGAATCCGGCAGCGGGAAGTCCGTGACCTCGCTGGCGATCATGGGACTGTTGCCGAAGCGAGGAGCGGAGATCACCGGCTCGGTGTCCTTTTCGGATACCGATTTGCTGACGCTGTCGGAAAAGCAGCTCAGGGACCGCAGGGGCAGGGATCTCGGCATGGTCTTTCAAGACCCGCTGTCCTCGCTTAATCCGGTGATCCCGATCGGACTGCAGATCACCGAGGTGCTCGAACGGCATCGCGGGATGTCCCGCAAGCAGGCGCGTGTCGAGGCTGTCGAGTTGCTGGGCAGGGTCGGGCTTCCCGACCCGGGGCGAAGGGTCTCGGAGTATCCGCACCAGCTTTCCGGCGGGATGCGGCAACGCGCGCTGATCGCCATCGCGTTGGCGTGCAGACCGAAACTGCTGATCGCCGACGAGCCGACGACCGCGCTCGACGTGACCATTCAGGCTCAGATTCTCGCTTTGCTGTCCGAATTGGTCTCGGAGACGGGAACCGCGCTCATCATGATCACGCACGACCTCGGTGTCGTCGCCGGTCTGTGCGACGAGGTCAACGTCATGTACGGCGGGCGGATCGTGGAGCGAGCCGAGCGGCACGCGTTGTTCGCGACCGCGCGGCATCCCTACACGCACGGCCTGCTGGCTTCCATCCCCCGGCTCGATGCGGCGAGGGGTGACAAGTTGATTCCGATCAAGGGATCGGTCGCCGACAACATCGCGTGGGAAGAAGGGTGTGCCTTCGCGCCGCGCTGTCCGAACGCGACAGACCGATGCCGGAACGAACCGCCGGAACTCGTTCCCGACGGAGCCGGAATGCTGCGCTGCCACAACCCGGTCGCCGTCGCCGTGCCGGAGGGAGCCCGATGACCGAAGAACCACTGGTGACCCTGCAGGACTTCAAGGTTCACTTTCCCATCAAGCGCGGAGTCATCCTCGACCGCACCATCGGGTACGTCTATGCGGTGGACGGGGTCGATCTGACCATCGAACGTGGCGAGACCTACGGTCTCGTCGGCGAGTCGGGATGTGGCAAGACGACCCTTGGCAGGGGTTTGCTGAGGCTCGTGGAGCCGACCGGTGGCGAGGTGCGGTTCGATGGCATCGACGTCGGGAAGCTCAAGGGCGAGGAACTGCGCAAGCTTCGCAGCAGAATGCAGATGATCTTCCAGGATCCGTTGTCCAGTTTGGACCCTCGGCAGTCGGTCGAGTCGATCATCGTGGAGGGCATGCGCGCACACGGGCTCGACAAGGGCAAGAAGGAAAGCAGGGAAAAGGTCAAGGAACTGCTTTCCGCGGTGGGGCTTCCGGAGAGCGCCCTGCGCAAGTATCCACACGAGTTCTCGGGAGGGCAGCGTCAGCGCATCGGGATCGCGAGGGCACTGGCATTGCGTCCCGACCTCATCGTCGCCGACGAACCGGTGTCCGCCCTGGACGTTTCCGTTCAGGCGCAGGTGCTCAACCTGCTCGAGCACCTGCAGGAGGAGTTCGGGCTCACCTACCTCGTCATCGCGCACGACCTTGCGGTCGTCAGGCACATCTCCGACCGGATCGGCGTGATGTATCTCGGCTCGCTCGTCGAGGAGGCCGACGCCGACACCCTCTACGCACAACCCATGCACCCTTACACGAAGGCGTTGCTTTCGGCGATCCCCGTCCCCGACCCCGTCGTCGAGGACCACAGGGAACAGATCCTGCTGGCGGGCGATCTGCCTTCGCCGGCAGCACCGCCTTCCGGCTGCCGGTTCCATACGCGCTGTCCGTGGCGGCAGCCGACGCGCTGCGACACCGAACGCCCGGAACTGCGCAGGTTGAGCGATGGGCACAGGGTCGCCTGTCACTTCGCTGAGGACATCGAGGCGGGATTGATCACCCCGCACAGCGTGGAGGCCGTCCTCGTCGAAGCGGACAGCACGTTCGACCGTGACGTGCCTTCGGCGGCGGCTTCGGTCACCGAGGTGATCTAGGAACGCACCGGATCGGCGGCGAGAACGGGATCGGCATCCTTCGATCTGTCGCGCCGGCGCAGTGAACCCAGCAGGACACCGCTGACCACCACCGCGCTCGCCGCGATCTCCGGCACCGTCGGGCGCTCGTTGAGCAACAGGAACGACAACGTCATGCCCACAACGGGAACCAGCAGCGAGAACGGCGCGACCGTGCTGGCGGGGTTGCGCCGCATCAAACCGGTCCAGATTCCGGAGCCGACGACCGTTCCGAGCAAGACGACGTAGGCGAAACCCGCCATGGGAAGCCAGGTACCGGGACTGCCGAGAGTGGAAAGCGCCTGCCATTGCTCGGCGGGACCCTCGAAGATCGTCGAGAGCACGAACATCGGAATCGGTGGGACGATCGAGATCCACAGTGTCAGGTGAAGCGGATTGTCCGGTTTTGCCTTGCGTGCGCACAGGTTGCCGGTCGCCCAGCTCAACGCCCCACCAAGGGTGAGGAGCACCGGAATCAGCGCGGCGTTCTCCGCGCGCTGCCAGGCGATCACGAGCATGCCACCCACGGCGAGCAGGATGCCGCCGACTTGCCACGCGGTCAGTTTCTCTTTCAGGAACACGGCGCCCAGCAGGACGGTGAACGGAGCCTGTGCCTGGAGCACCAGTGAAGCCAGCCCCGTCGGCATGCCCACGTCGAGCGCGACGAAAAGGAAGGCGAACTGGAAGGTTCCGAACCCGAGGCCGAAACCAAGCAGCAGCAGCGGTCTGACCTTGGGCCGGGGAATGAGGATGACGGTGGGGATCGCGATGACGAGGAACCGCAGCGCGCCTGCCAGCAGCGGTGGGAAATGCTCCAGCATCGCGTGCATGGCCAGGAAGTTGCAGCCCCAGAGTAGTGCGACGAATGCGGCCAGCAATCTGTCTCGGGTGGGCACACTCTATAGCTTGTGCCAGCTAACCTTGAAGGACCAGCGAGAATGTTTTCAAGGACCTTGTAGTCGTGCTTCACTGTTGTGGTGGATATCGGCAGGCTGAGGACATTGCGGGAGTTCGCCGACCGCGGCAGCGTGACCGCGGCGGCCGAAGCGCTCCACTGCACACCGTCGGCCGTGTCCCAGCAACTGCGCGCGTTGCAGGCCGAGGTCGGACTGCCGCTCACCGAGCAGGCGGGGCGAGGGTTGCGGCTCACAGACGTGGGCCGGGCCCTCGTGGCGAGAGCCGATGACGTGCTCGCCGCGCTCGAAAGGGCGGAGGCCGAACTGGACGTCTATCGGAGTGCGCCGAGAGGCAGGGTACGTCTGGCGATGTTCCCCTCGGCCGCGTTGATGCTGCTGCCGGGCTTGCTTGATCGGTTCGCGGCCTTCGAGGGACTGGACGTCGATGTGGCCGACGTCGACATGACGCCGCCGGAGGTACCGCGGCTGCTCGCCGACTTCGATGTGGTGGTGACCCACCGGGACGAGTACGCGACACCGTTCGGGGCCGAGCGGTTACAGGTCGTGCATCTGCTGCGCGAACCCCTCGACGTCGCGCTGCCCATCGGTCATCCGCTGGGTGGGCGGGAGCGGGTCGAGCTGGGTGACCTTGCCGCCGAGACCTGGATCAGCGTCGATGTCGGCTTTCCGGTCGACGATGTGCTGCGGTCGGTGGCCATCCGGACCGGGGTGCGGCCGAGGGTCGTGTACCGGTTCAACGACTTCCGGATCACGGAGACGCTCGTTGCTTCCGGTCACGGCATCGCGTTGCTGCCGAGGTACACAATGGACACCGGAAGGGTGCTGCGGCGGCCGTTGGCGGGGATTCGCGCGGCGCGGCATGTCGAGGCGGTGCTGAGGCTGGGAGCCCCGCGACCCGCCGTTGTCGCCGTGCTGGATGCCCTGAGGACGGAAGCGGCCGAGATGGGTGCTGATCACCCCGCCTGACCACCCCGCCTGAGCCCGCGCGAGTCCCCCGTCCAGGCCGCCGAGTTCTGCATTCCGGTTGCCGAGTTCTGCACTGGGGACGGCGAGTTCTGCATTGGGGGCGCCGAGTTCTGCACTGGGGACGGCGAGATGCCCGTTCGGGGCGGCGAGTTCTGCGCCCGGGATGGCGGGACGCCCATTCGGGCACAGGTGCGGCGCGGGCACAGGCGCAGGCGTGGGCGGTGGGCACAGGTGCGGCGCGGGCACAGGCGGCGCGGGCACTGGCGCAGGCGTGGGTATTCGGCGGGCATGGGCTCGGGCGTTCGGCGAGCGGCCCGTTGGGGCGTTCGGTCCGGGCGGGCACGTGCGTCCGGCGTGGCGTCCGGTGCAGCCGTGGTCGGGAGTTCCACGGGCGTTCGGCGTGGCGAGGTGCGCGTTCGCGCGCGAGGTCCTCGGTGCGGTGTACGTGAATGTGCATCCCGCCGTCCCGAGCGCAGAACTCGCTGTCCTGAACGCGGATCTCGCCGTCCTGAACGCAGATCTCGGCGTCGAAACCTTGTCGGCAGGTGTCAGGGTTCGGGGTCACCGTGGCTACATGAGCAGCCACCCGCACGCCCACGCCGGAACCCGCCCCGGCACCGAAGCCCCCGGCACCGAAGCCCCCGGCACCGAAGCCCCCGGCACCGAAGCCTCCGGCACCGAAGCCTCCGGCACCGGAACTCACCCCGGCAAGCGGCTCGAAGGCAAGGTCGCGCTGGTCGCCGGAGGAACGCGCGGCGCAAGCAGGGCGATCGCCACCGAACTCGGTCGCAACGGCGCCATGGTCTACGTCACCGGACGGACATCGACCGGTTCCGCCCAGCCGGCCGAGGCCAGACCACCGGGACGCACCGGAGCGCCCTCCGGCGACGAAGGACCGCCCCTCACCGAACTGTCCGAGGTGGGGCGGCCGGAGACGATCGAGGGCACCGTCGAGCTGATCACCGAGGCGGGCGGACGCGGCGTCGCCATTCGCACCGACCACCTCGACCCGGCTCAGGTACGGTCGCTCGCCGACCGGATCGACGCCGAGCAGGGCAGGCTGGACATCCTGGTCGACGGTCTGTGGGGAGGCGACAACTACCTCGGCTGGGGGCAGCCGGTGTGGGAGCATTCGCTTGCCGATTCGCTGCGGATGATCCGCCTCGGCATCGACGCGCACCTCATCACCAGCCACCATCTGCTGCCGCTGCTGATCCGCGAACCCGGCGGCCTGCTTGTCGAGATGACCGACGGTACGGCGGAGTACAACGCCAGGTTCAGGGTCGGGACGTCGCTCGCCTTCTACGTCGCCAAGGCAGCCGCGCACCACCTCGCGATGGGGCAGGCCCACGAACTGGCCGAGCACGGTTGCACGGCGGTGGCGGTGACCCCGGGATGGCTGCGTTCGGAGGCGATGCTCGAGCACTACGGCGTCACGGAGGAGAACTGGCGGGACGCGCTGAGTCAGGTTCCGCATTTCGCGATCTCCGAGACACCGACGTTCACCGGAAGAGCCGTCGCGGCTTTCGCCGCCGATCCCGGCCGCGCCGACTTCTCCGGGCGCACGCTGAACAGTGGTGACCTCGCGAAGCGGTACGGCATCGACGACGTCGACGGCAGCAGGCCGGACGCGTGGCGCTACCTCGACGAGATCCAGGACCCCGGAAAACCCGCCGACACCACCGGTTACCGGTGACGTTGCGCCATCCGCCGCGCGGTTTCCGCGAAGGCGGACCGCGCGGCGGATGGCGCGACAACCTCCACTTCGGCACCGAGACCCAGCAGCTGGGATACGGCGATGGGGATGTCCTCCATCTCCAGTTCGATCTCGGTCCACTCGCCGGGCGCGGGGTTTCCCGCCTGCTCAAGGGCTTCGCGTGCCTGATCGATGTCGAGGATGGCAGGCAGCGCGCGCAGACCGGCGGGACTCAACCGCAGCCGGACACGCTGTGTCCGCAGTGACCGTTCGAATTGGACGGACGAGTTCTGCCACCAGGTTGCCAGGTCGAAGTCGGCAGGTCGTTCGAACCGCTCGCCGAGATCGGTGGTGCCGACGATCCGGCTCGCCCGGTAGGTGCGGATGTCGCTGCCGACCCTCGCCACGAGGTACCAGACTCCGGCCTTCAGCACGAGGCCGAGCGGGTCGGCTTCCCGTTCGACGACATCGCCGCCGCGTTGATAGCCGATCCGTGTTCGCCGTTGCTCCCACACCGCGGTGGCCACGGCAGCCAGGTGTTCCGTGTCGTCCTCGCCCCGGAACCAGCCTGGCGCGTCGAGGTGGAACCGCTGTGCGAGGTGCTGGGCCTGTTCCCGCAGCGGAGCGGGCAAGGTCGCGGAGAGTTTGGCGTGCGCCGCCGACACGGCGGTGCCGAGGCCGAGTTCGGTGAGTGCTCTCGGGACGCCCATCGCGAAGATCGCGACCGCCTCGCGCGAGGTGAGGCCGTCGAGCCTGGATCGCCAGCCCTCGACGAGCCGGACACCTCCGTGCCGGCCCTGCTCCGTCCACAAGGGAACGCCCGATGCCTGCAGCGCGGCGATGTCGCGATGCATCGTCCGCTCGGAGACCCCGAGCGCAGTCGCCAGTTCGGAAACGGTCGCGCTACGCCTGCTCTGGAGTGTGAACAGCAGGGCGACCAGTCGTTCGGCGCGCATAGCCGAGATCATGCCCTGCTCGCCCGCGCAGCACAGCCGCGGCCACCGAGCCGAGCAGCAGCGCGAAGCCGGCCGACACCGCGAAGCTCACGACCGGCTCCCGCATGATGGCGCCGCCGAGGTAGCCGAGCAGCACCGCGTAGGTCGACCACAACGTCACGCCGATGGCCGACGCGACCAGGAACAACACCCGAGGCCAGCGCAGCGTGCCCGCCAGCAGCGAACCGACCGTGCCACCGGCGGGCAGCCAGCGGGCCGCGACGAGCACGGGAAGCGGCCTGCGCTCGATGTGGGTGCTCAGCCAGGCCAGCCCGGCCTCGACGCTCGGCCGCCTGCGCAGCCTGGTCAGCGCCGCCGCACCGGTCTTACGGCCGGTCGCGTAGAGCAGGTAGTCCCCGAGCAGACAGCCCGAGGCGGCGACGAGGATGATCGGCGCGATCGACGTGTCCTGGTCAGCGGCGAGAACGCCCATGCCGACCAGCGTCACCTCGGTGGGCACGAACGGCACCACCGAGATGACGAACAGGACAACGAGCGAGACCGTCGATGCATCCACACCATTGCCAACGCGGGCGTGACTGAGAAGTCCTCAGCGGTGGGCGCGGTTGACCGCCGAGACGACCGCGCGTAGCGACGCGGTGACGATCGAGGGGTCGATGCCGACACCCCAGTAGATCTTGTCGTCGATGGCGCATTCGATGTAGGAGGCGGCGCGAGCGTCGTCACCAGGGGTGAGGGTGTGCTCGCTGTAGTCCATGAGTCGCAGGTCGTAGCCGACGGTGCTCAGGGCGTCGAAGAACGCGGCGATGGGCCCGTTGCCGGTGCCGCTGATCTCCTGCTCTTCGCCGTCGACGATGACGGTTGCCGTGAGCCGGTAGCCGCCGTTGGCGGTGACGTGCTGCCTCACCAGCTCCAGCGGGGTGCGCGGTTCGAGGTACTCGGCGGCGAACGCGTTCCACATGGTCTCGGGGGCGACCTCGCCGCCTTCCGAGTCGGTGTGCCGCTGGATCGTCTGCGAGAACTCGATCTGGAGCCTGCGCGGCAGGTCGAGCTGGTGTTCGGTCTTCATGATGTAGGCGATGCCGCCCTTGCCCGACTGCGAGTTGACCCTGATGACCGCCTCGTAGGTTCGGCCGACGTCCTTCGGGTCGATGGGCAGGTAGGGCACCTCCCACGGGTAGTCCTCGAAGGGAACGCCTTCCTTGTCGGCGGCGGCGTGCAGCGCGTCGAAGCCCTTGTTGATGGCGTCCTGGTGGCTGCCGGAGAAGGCGGTGAACACCAGGTCGCCTCCCCACGGGCTGCGTTCGGCGACCCGCAGCTGGTTGCAGTACTCGACCGTCCGCTTGATCTCGTCCATGTCGGAGAAGTCGATCTGCGGGTCGATGCCCTGGCTGAAGAGGTTCATGCCGAGCGCGACGAGGTCGACGTTGCCGGTGCGCTCACCGTTGCCGAAGAGGCAGCCCTCGATGCGGTCGGCGCCTGCCTGGTAGCCGAGTTCGGCCGCCGCGATGCCGGTGCCGCGGTCGTTGTGCGGGTGCAACGACAGGATGACGCCGTCCCTGCGGTCGAGGTTGCGGTTCATCCACTCGATGGAGTCGGCGTAGACGTTGGGTGTCGCCATCTCGACGGTCGCGGGCAGGTTCATGATCACGGGGCGCTCGGCGGTTGGCTGCCAGATGTCGGAGACGGCGTTGCACACCTCGGCCGCGTACGACAGCTCGGTTCCCGTGTACGACTCTGGCGAGTACTGGAACCGGAAGTCGGTGTCGGAGTACTTGCCCGCGTACTCGACGACAAGGTCGGCCGCCTGCAGCGCGATCTTCTTGATCCCTTCGCGCTCCTCGCGGAACACGACCCTGCGCTGCAGGATCGACGTCGAGTTGTAGATGTGCACGATGGCGCGCGGCGCGCCTTCAAGGGAGGCGAACGTCCGCTCGATCAGCTCGGGACGGCACTGGGTCAGCACCTGGATACGCACATCGTCGGGGATGGCGTCCTCTTCGATGATCTCGCGCACGAAGTCGAAGTCGGTCTGGCTCGCCGCGGGGAAGCCGACCTCGATCTCCTTGTAGCCCATGCGCACGAGCAGGTCGAAAAACTTGCGCTTGCGGGCCGGTGACATCGGGTCGATCAGGGCCTGGTTGCCGTCGCGGAGATCGACGGCGCACCACAGCGGGGCCCGTTCGATGCGGTTGTCCGGCCAGGTGCGGTCGGGCAGTTTGATGTCCTCGACCAGGCGGAACCACGGCTGATAACGATGGAAAGGCATCGAAGAACCTCGCTGGGTGTTCCAGGAGGGCTGCCCTTCCGGCGATGGCCGCGACGGCTTGCGAATCCGGCTCGCGGACTGGGGAACTACGGGGGGCTCGTGCGTGCTCATGATGAGGAAATGCTCCTGCTTCTCGTGGGAGGCTCGGCAAAGACCGGCGGCACCACGAAGCCCCGCGACGAGGAGCCGGTCTGATCAGACCTCGTCGCGGCAGCGAAGCAGAAGACCACGTGCCACGTCGGCCAGCTTAACCACGATCGCGCCGCCCGCGAAAGGCGGGCTCGAATCCAAACCGTTACCGGTGCGCCATTTCACTGGTTACCGGCACGTAGCTTTTGGGCTTCGAGCGTGGGAAACTGCCGTGCATGGGCGAGCAATCCGAGCGCACGCAATCCGGCGAGGAAGCCCCGGCGCAAGCCACGACGCCGGCTCCGATTCCCCAGTCGCCTGCGGTTTCGCCGTACCGCAATCCCGAACCGGAGCCGGAGCAGCCGCGTAAAGGAGCCGATTGGCACGCGGTCAAGGACCAGGTGGTCGGGTTTCTCGCCGGAATCGTTCGCTGGGTGGGCCTGATCTTCGCGCTGATACTCGTTCTGCACGTGATCTTCGTGATCGGCGAGGCCAATCAGGACAACGGCATTGTGTCCTTCGTCTCGGATTGGTCGCGGTCGCTCTCGCTCGGATTCCACGATCTGTTCCAGCCGGAGGATCCGAAACTCTCGGTTCTGGTCAATTTCGGCATCGCGGCGTTGTTCTGGCTCGTGGTTTCGTCGGTCGTGGCCAGGTTGATCCGCAGGGTGGGCGGAGCGAACTGATCAACCAGCCCCGAAGGCAGGCTGTCCCCAGGTGCCGGTGAACGCGAATTCGTGAAGCGGAAGGCGCTTGCGAACAGCGGCCTCCCTTTCGATGGCGCGCTGCTCGCCGAGCACCTCCGGCTCGGCGAGTACCCCGACCGCGATGGCGATGACCGGTTTTGTCCCTTCCGGAAGGCCGAAGGCTTCCCTTGCCGCGCCGGGGTCGAAGCCCGCCATCTGATGGGCGACCAGGTTTTCGGCGACGGCCTGCAGGACGAGGTTCTCGCCGGCGAGGCCGAGACCGTATTCGGCGTAAGGAATTTCGCCTTTTTCGTTGTGCGTGACGGCGACACCGATCAACAGTGCCGCCGCGCGGCGGGCCCAGGATTGATTGCTCGCGGTGAGTGTCGCGAGTATCCGCTGGAATGTGTCGTCACCGCGCCTGCCGACCAGGTAACGCGCCGGTTGGGTGTTGCCGAACGAAGGCGCCCACCTCGCCGCTTCGAGCAGCGCGCGCAATTGTTCCTCGCTGACCTCGGCCGATTCGTCGAGCGCCCTCGGGCTCCATCGCGTCGCCATGATGTCGTGAATGGGCGTGCTCGTCTCGGCTGCCTTGTCGTTCATCCGGCAACCCTATGGCAAATGTATACAGTCGGCACCGATCGGGGAGTGGTCACCGCCACAAAGCCGGGTGTTCGCGAAACATGCCCCCGGTACCCTGTTTCGCGAAGGTATCGAGCGGATGTCCTTCCGAAACGACCGGGAGCAGGGTCCGCTCAGCGAGGAGGTTCGGGCACGTGGCGCTCGTGGTCCAGAAGTACGGAGGTTCGTCGCTGGAGAGCGCCGACCGGATCAAGCGGGTGGCCGAACGGATTGTCGCCACGAAGAAGGCGGGTAACGAGGTCGTGGTGGTGTGCTCGGCGATGGGCGACACCACCGACGAGTTGCTCGATCTTGCCGAGCAAGTGAATCCCGTCCCGCCTGAGCGCGAGATGGACATGCTGCTGACCGCTGGAGAGCGCATCTCCAACGCGCTGGTCGCCATGGCCATTTCGGCTCAGGGTGCCGAGGCATGGTCGTTCACCGGTTCGCAGGCAGGCGTGGTGACCACGTCCGTTCACGGCAACGCGCGCATCATCGATGTCACGCCGAGTCGCGTCACCGACGCGCTTGAGCAGGGGTACATCGCGCTGGTCGCCGGTTTTCAGGGCGTCGCGCAGGACACCAAGGACATCACGACGCTGGGAAGAGGCGGTTCCGACACGACGGCCGTTGCGCTCGCCGCCGCCCTCGGCGCCGACGTATGCGAAATCTATTCCGATGTGGACGGTGTCTATACGGCCGATCCGCGCATCGTTCCGGATGCGCGAAAGCTGGATACCGTGCCGTACGAGGAAATGCTGGAGCTCGCGGCGAGTGGTTCCAAGATTCTTCACCTGCGGTCCGTCGAGTACGCGCGTCGTTACGGGGTGCCGATCAGGGTCCGTTCTTCCTACAGTGACAAGCCGGGCACGACCGTGACCGGTTCGATTGAGGAGCTTCCTGTGGAACAAGCTTTGATCACCGGGGTCGCCCACGACCGGTCGGAGGCCAAGATCACGGTCACCGGTGTTCCCGACCACGCGGGAGCGGCCGCCCGCATCTTCCGCACCGTCGCCGAGGCCGAGATCGACATCGACATGGTGCTGCAGAACATCTCCAACACCACCGGCAGGACGGACATCACGTTCACGCTCTCGAAGTCCAATGGCCCCAAGGCCGTTGCCGAGCTTGAGCGCATCAAGGCGGAGCTGGACTTCGCCGCCGTTCTCTACGACGACCACGTCGGCAAGGTTTCCCTTGTCGGAGCGGGGATGCGCTCGCACCCCGGCGTCACGGCGACCTTCTGTGAGGCGCTCGCGAAGTCCGGTGTGAACATCGAGATCATCAACACCTCGGAGATCAGGATCTCCGTGCTGATCAGGGATGCGCAGCTCGACGACGCGGTGCGCGCGATCCACGACGCATTCGAGCTCGGCGGTGACGAACAGGCCGTCGTGTACGCAGGGAGCGGACGCTGAATGAGTAGGCAGTCACCCACACTGGCCTTGGTAGGGGCAACCGGTGCCGTGGGCACCGTCATGATCGACATCATCAACGGCCGCGAGAGCGTGCCGTGGGGTGAGATCAGGTTGATCGCTTCCGCGCGCTCGGCGGGCAAGAAGATCACGGTCAGGGGCGAGGAGCTGACGGTCGTCGAGCTCAAGCCCGAGGCGTTCGACGGCATCGACGTCGCAATGTTCGACGTACCCGACGAGGTTTCCGCGGAGTGGGCGCCCGTCGCGGCCGCTCGCGGCGCCGTCGCCGTCGACAACTCGGGTGCCTTCCGCATGGACGACGAGGTTCCGCTCGTCGTGCCCGAGGTCAATGCCGACAAGGTCGGTAACCCCGAGCATTACCCCAAGGGCATCATCGCCAACCCGAACTGCACGACGCTGTCGATGATGGCCGCGCTCGGTGCGCTGCACCGGGAATTCGGGCTGACAAGCCTTGTCGTCTCCTCGTATCAGGCGGCTTCCGGCGCGGGGCAGGACGGTATCGACCGGCTCTACGCGGAGCTGGAAGCCGTTGCGGGCAAGGGACTCGGCGCGAAGGCCGGGGATGTCAGGGCGGCGCTCGAAGCCGCTGGGCTGCCGGTCGCGGACACCCCGTTCGCCGGTACCCCGCTCGCGCTGAACGTGGTGCCATCGGCGGGATCGTACAAGGGCGATGGCTGGTTCTCCGAGGAGCTGAAGGTGCGCAACGAGTCGCGCAAGATCCTCGGCATCCCCGGGCTGAAGGTCTCGGCGACGTGTGTCCGCGTCCCCGTCGTGACCACGCATTCGCTCGCGGTGCACGCGACCTTCGAACGAGAGGTCACCGTCGAGGCCGCACACAAGGTCTTCGAGGCGCAGCCGTCCATTGTGCTCAGTGATGACCCCGAGAACGGCGTGTTCCCCTCGCCGGCCGAGGTCGTCGGTGCCGACCCGACCTACGTGGGAAGGGTGCGTCAGGCGCTGGACTTCCCCAACACGCTCGACTTCTTCGTGTGTGGTGACAACCTGCGCAAGGGTGCCGCATTGAACACCTACGAAATCGCCGAGCAGGTGGCGGCGAAGCTCGCCTGACACCCGCCTCGTTCAGGCCCGTGAGTCCCGGAATCCGGGACTCACGGGCCTGAATCATGTCGGCGGGCGATCAGCGGAGCGTTGCCGAGGTGGCGGGCGAAGTGCGTTGCGGGGCGAGATAGGCCCACTGCCACGCTGCTTCGAGCGGACCGCGGGTGAATCGGCGCAGCCACAGCGAAGCCAGCGCGAGCAGCAGCACGCTGATCCCGGCGAAACAACCGATGACCCACCACGGCCTCGCGTCGGCCATGGTCTCCGCCAGACCGAATCCCCAGCCGTAGCAGAGGATCCCCGCGATCAGGTTCTGCAGCACGTAACAGGAAAGCGCCGTTCTGCCCACCGAGGTGATTCCCCTGCGCAGCAGGCCTTCCCGGGCGCGCATCCTGTGTACGATCCACGGCACGAGACCGAGTAGTCCGAAAGCGACGATCGGCGCGGCGACATACCTGTCCGCGAAGAACAGCTCGGGTCCGGCGAACGACGTCACCACGTTCAGCGGAAGACCGATGCCAAGCCCGATTCCGATCAGCTTGCGCTGGATCGCGTTGCCCCTCGCGCTGTTCTCGATGGCTCCCGCCCTGAGCAGGCCGATACCGGCGAGGAAGAGCACGGTGCTGAGCGGAATCACGAAAACCGCTTCCGCCCGGTACACGTCCATGTCGGTGAGCCGGTGCTGGACCTGCGCGAGCCAGCTTCCCGTTCCGGGACCTCCACCGCCTGTCGTGATGGTCGCGTCGTCGGTGTACATCCCGGCTGTCACCAGCAGTACGAACGCGAGATGCAGCGAACCGGCGGCGATCAGCCACGCCTTGCGCACCCGGTCGCCGCGAGCGACGAGGAACGCGACCAGCACGGACACGATCGCGTAGTACATGAGGACGTCGAACTCGAAGATGAGGATGTAGTGCAGGAGCCCTTCGAAGAGCAGTAGCGCCGATCGCCAGAGGTACCAGCCGGGCCACCGCTTCCCCCTGCGGATCGCCGAACGGTACTGGAGTTCGAGCCCGATGCCGAACAACAGCGACAGTAGCGCGAGAAACTTGCCATTGCTCAGGAACCGCAGTGCGGTCTCGGTGAACCCGGCGAACGAATCCGGTTCGGGCAGGGCGAAAAACCCCGCTGCGCCAAGGGGATCCGTGAAGATCCAGATATTGGTACCGAGCGTGCCGAGTATGGCGACACCCCTGACGATGTCGAGTGCCGCGATGCGACCGTGAGCCGCCATGTCCCCTCCCAGTTGTCGTGACGGGATGAAGCTAGGGCCGGCGAGGCGCTTCCCGCGTCGGTCTGTGGGATGAGCCCAGGTAGGCAAAAAGGCGCAAACACCATAGGTTCGAGGGCATGGTGAAGGTGAGCGCGCTTGCCGCGCTGGGTGTACTGCTGCTCGCGGGATGTTCCGAGGTCAACTCGGCCGTCGATCAGGCAAACCGGTTGGGAGACAAGGCCGGCGTGTGCACGGAGGCACTGGGACTGGCGGATCTGAACCCGAACATGGATCCCGAGCAGGTCAGGGCGGGAGCGGAGGAGAAGGCTCAGCGGCTGCGTGAACTGGGCAACGAGGTGGCGGAACAGGATTTGCAGCAGACCTTGTTCCGCATGTCCGATGCCTACCTCGAGTTCGAGCAGCGGAAGCTGGACCACCTGAGCGGGTTCAACGAGTGGTTGCAGCGCAACCTGGAGAACCTCAAGCAGCTACGCGACGCCTGCCTTTAGTGGAAGCGGCGGCCTTGGCGGGACGTTTGCGCAGGGTGATGCCCATCGCCGCGAAGGCGAGCCCGCCAAGGCCCGCCGCCACGAACCCCCAGCCCGGCTGGGAATGGTCGATGACGAATCCGACGACGGGACTGCCGAGCGCGAGGCCGATTCGCGTTGCCGAGTCCTGCAGCCCCATTGCCTCGCCCCGGACGGCCGGCGGGGCGAGCTTGCTCACCGACTCCGTCGTCGCCGCGAGCGTCGGCGCGCACACCACGTTGGTGGGGATCAGCGCGAGTGCGAGCAGCCACCACGGACCCGCGACGAGTGCGACCGGGATGACCAGTATGGAAAGCAACAGCATGAGGCGGAGCTGACTGAGCGAGCGACGCGCGGCTCCGTGTGCGAGGCCGCCGATCAGCGAGGCGATACACATCACGGCGATCACCACACCGGTCCAGTCCACTTCTCCCGAAGCGCGAAGGACCGCGAGCGCGGCGAGTTCGGTACCGATGAGCACGAACAGTGCGCCCGCGGCCGTGAACAGGGTCGCGATCAGCGGACGGCTCAGCCAGGTCCGGATCGGGGGGCGGGCCGTCGCGGGGCGACTGTTCTCCTCTGCCGTCCGGATCGGCGGATTCATGACGAACAGGGCGGCGGACAGCACTCCGAACGCGACGCCGATGCCGGTGAGTGCGGCCGTGGACGAGACCTGCGTGCTGACGAGGATGCCGAGCGCGGGACCGACCATGAAGGTCGCTTCGACCGAGATCGTGTCGAGTGAGTACGCGGTGCGGCGCTGCTCGGTGGGTACGAGCGCGGTCAGTACTTGCCTCGCGATCGAGCCGGCCGGTACGACGAGCGCTCCCGCCGGCAGCGCGACCGCGAGCAGTACGTAGAACGGGAGGTGCGGTGTGCTGACCCAGTACGCACAGGACACCAGGCCGCAGACCATGACAACGGGTCTGAGTCCGTGCCGGTCGATGAGCCTTCCGATGAGCGGGGCGCCGAGTGCGGTTCCCGCGGTGGTCGCGGCGCCGACGAGCCCCGCCGCGCCGTAGCCGCGCCCGAGGTCGCTGACGATGTGCAGGGTCAGTGTGAGTCCCATCGCCGTCATGGGCAGACGGGCGAAGAACATCAGCAGCATCGAGGCCGGGACACCGGGGATACGCAGCACTCGACGGTACGGCTGGAACGGCACGTATACGACAGTAACCACATCCTGGTACGACCGTGCAATTTCTTTTCGCTGGCGTCCTCGTAAAGTGGAAGTTACTATCAAAAGATAGTTGCTTCCAATTAAGGGGGATATGATGACCGCCGACGAAAGCCCCGATCCACGCCGATGGTGGGCGCTCGGCGCGCTTGCCGTCGCACTGCTCGCGCTCGGGCTCGACGTGACGATCCTCAACGTCGCGTTGCCGACGCTCGCGGTCGATCTGCAAGCGTCGACGGGTGAGCTGCAGTGGTTCGCCAATGCCTACACGCTGGTGCTGGCCGCGGGGCTGCTGCCGGCGGGTCTGCTCGGCGACAAGTTCGGAACCAAGAAGCTGCTCATCGGAGCGATGACGTTGTTCGGGGCGGCCTCGGTCGCCTGCGCGTACGCGGGAACCGCGGAGTTGCTCATCGCGGCGAGGGCCCTGCTCGGGGTCGGTGCCGCGTTCCTGATCCCGCTCTCGATGTCGGTGCTGACGGTTCTGTTTCCCGGCAGGGAGCGGGCGAAGGCCATCGCGGTGTGGTCGGCGGCGATGGCCGTCGGAATCCCGCTCGGTCCCGTTGTCGGCGGCTGGCTGCTCGACAACTTCTGGTGGGGTTCGGTGTTTCTGGTGAACCTTCCGTTCGTCGCCGTCGGCGTCGTCTTGCTCGCCTGGCTGCTTCCCGACGTCCCCGGCAAGCGGGGGCAGCGGATCGACTACATCGGCATCGTGCTGAGTGTCGCCGGCCTCGCCGCGCTGACGTACGGGCTGGTCGAGGCGGGCGAACAGGGCTGGGGCTCGGCCGCGGCGCTGGTTCCGATGCTGGCCGGTCTTACCGTGCTCGCCGCGTTCGTGGCATGGCTGCGCCGGGTGGAACACCCCCTTGTCGACTTGGCCTTGTTCCGTTCGGCCGGGTTCACCTGGGGCGCGGTGCTGGCAACGGTCGCCTCGTTCGCGTTGATGGGTGCGATGTTCGTGTTGCCGCAGTTCTTCCAGGCCGTCGGTGGAACCGACGCGCTCGACACCGGACTGCGCCTGCTGCCCGTCGTGGGCGGCCTGATCGTCGGGGTCCCGATCGCCGACCGGTTGCGCGCGGCGCTGGGAGCCAAGGTCGTGGTCGCGGCAGGCTTCGTGATCATGGCCGCCGGTCTCGCGCTCGGCACCACGACCGAGGTGGGCGACGGCTACGGGTTCGTCGCCGTGTGGGTTTCCGTGATCGGCGTCGGGCTCGGGTTCACGCTCCCGCCTTCGATGGACGTCGCCATGGGTGCGCTCAAGTCGGAGCGCAGCGGCGTCGGTTCGGGAATGCTGCAGGCGATGCGCCAGGTCGGTGGCACGCTGGGCGTCGCGATACTCGGGACCGTTCTCGCGGCGAGCTATCGCGCCGGTGTCGACACGGCCGGCCTTCCGGCACAGGCGGCGGCCGCCGTCGAGGACACCGCCGCCGCGGGTGTCAGTGTCGCGGACCAACTGGGCTCGACGGCGCTGCTCACCTCGGTGCGGGAGGCGTTCGTCGCCGGAATGAGCAGCACCCTGTGGGTGTGCGCGGGCGTCGCGGTGATCGGTGCCGTGTTGACGCTCGCCTTCCTGCCGCCGCGTCCCGAGGATGTCGGAGAGGCAGAATCGGAGTATGACTACGTCGCAGGGTGAGCCCGTCGGGCTGAGGGAGCGGAAGAAGGCACGGACGCGGGCCGCGATCCAGGACCACGCACTGCGACTGTTCGTGGCGCAGGGTTATGCGGCGACGACCGTCGAGCAGATCGCGGCGGCCGCCGAGGTCTCGCCGAGTACCTTCTTCCGCTACTTCCCGACCAAAGAGGACACGGTCCTCTACGACCAGCTCGACCCCGTTTTCGTGGAGTGTTTCCTTGCCCAGCCTGCCGAAGTGGGGCCGCTGGCGGCCATGAGGGCCGCGCTGAGGGAGGTCGGCGGCAACCTCGGCAACGAGGAGTCGGAACGGGAGCGCGCGAGGCAGCGGTTGATCTTCGAGGTGCCCGAGCTGCGGTCGAGATTGCTTGAGCAGGTGACCGACAACCTGAAGATGTTCAACGACGCGGTGGCCGAGCGGATCGGCCGCGATTCGAGGGACGCCAACCTCAGGGCGTGGACCGGCGCGGTCATCGGCGTCGTCGTTTCGGCGTATTTCACGGTGCTCGAAGACGGAGGTTCGGTCGAGGATCTGCTTGAGCAGGTCGATTCGGCGCTCGCGTTGCTGGATGCCGGTCTCCCGCTGTGACCAGCACACGACCGAGTGTGTTTTCTTGACTGATTCCAGAAAACAAGGCAGGGTTGGTGTCGTCATGCCTCACCGGAACAGCCAGGTAAAGGAACGCCTCAAGGCGGCGGGACTACGCATCACGGCGCCGAGGGTCGCCGTACTCGAATGGCTCGCCGATCACCCCCACACCACGGCCGACCAGGTCGCGGCGGGAGTGCGGCGCGCACTCGGGTCGGTGTCGACGCAGGCCGTCTACGACGTACTCGGAGCCTGTACCAACGCGAATCTGGTGAGGCGGATCGAACCGGCCGGGCATCCGGCCCGGTTCGAGACACGAACCGGAGACAATCACCACCACCTCGTCTGCCGGAACTGCGGTCGCACGGAGGACGTCGACTGCGTTCACGGCGCGGCGCCGTGCCTCGAACCCTCCGAAACGGCGGGGTTCGCCGTCGACGAGGCAGAGATCGTCTTCTGGGGGCTGTGTCCGATGTGTACCAAAACCCACCACGAAGAGGAGACATCGGCGTGACGAAGCCGACCACCAACAACGTGGGCATCCCCGTCGCCAGTGACGACGATTCGCTGACGCTGGGCGCCAATGGCCCGATTCTGTTGCAGGACCACTACCTCATCGAGAAGAACGCGCAGTTCAACCGTGAGCGGGTTCCGGAACGCGTCGTGCATGCCAAGGGCGGCGGTGCGTTCGGCTTCCTTGAGGTGACCGAGGACATCAGCCAGTTCACGAAGGCGGCGCTGTTCCAGCCGGGAACGCGCACCGAAAGCCTGGTCCGTTTCTCGACCGTGGCAGGGGAGAACGGTTCTCCCGACACGTGGCGCGACCCGCGCGGCTTCGCCGTGAAGTTCTACACCAGCCAGGGCAACTACGACATCGTCGGTAACAACACCCCGGTGTTCTTCATCAGGGATCCGATCAAGTTCCCCGACTTCATTCGCTCGCAGAAGCGCAGGGCCGACAACCACCTGCGTGACCACAACATGCAGTGGGACTTCTGGACGCAGCGCACCGAGTCGGCGCACCAGGTCACCTGGCTCATGGGCGACAGGGGGATTCCTCGAAGCTGGCGGGAGATGAACGGCTACAGCTCGCACACCTACCTGTGGGAGAACGCGGGCGGCGAGAAGTTCTGGGTCAAGTACCACTTCAAGACCGACCAGGGCATCGGCTACCTCACGCAGGCCGAAGCCGACCGCCTCGCGGGCGAGGACGCCGACTTCCACATTCGCGACCTGTGGACGGCCATCGACAAGGGCAACCACCCGAGCTGGACCCTCTACGTCCAGGTCATGCCCTACCAGGACGCGGCGGACTACCGGTTCAACCCGTTCGATCTGACCAAGGTGTGGCCGCAGGGCGACTACCCGCTGATCAAGGTCGGCAGGTGGGTTCTCGACCGCAACCCCGGCAACTACTTCGCCCAGATCGAGCAGGCTTCGTTCGAGCCGTCGAACCTCGTTCCCGGCATCGGACCTTCGCCGGACAAGATGTTGCAGGGCAGGCTGTTCGCCTACGCCGACGCCCATCGCTACCGCATCGGCACGAACTACGCGCAGCTTCCCGTCAACGCGCCCAAGTCCGAGGTGAACAGCTACTCCAAGGACGGCTCGATGCGGTTCCACAACCCCGCCGACCCGGTGTACGCGCCGAACTCCTACGGCGGTCCGCACGCCGACGCGGAGCTGGCGAGTGAGACGGCATCGGCGTACGGCGTCGTCGACGAGGTCATCAGGTCGGCCTACCGGTTGCACGCGGAGGACGACGACTACGGCCAGGCCGGCACGCTGGTGCGCAAGGTGATGGACGACGCGCAGCGGGAACGCCTCGCGCACAACATCATCGGCCACGCGAGCAACAACGTGTCGGCGCCCGTGCTGGAGCGTGTCTTCGAGTACTGGCGCAACGTCGACAAGGACCTCGGCGACAAGGTCGCCGAGGCGTTCGGAAAGTAGACTGGATACCGCGAGATCTACTGCTCTCCCACCACACGCGGGCGGCCCTCGGCGATCAACCGCCGGGGGCCGTCCGCATGAGCGGGTCAGGTCGCGGCGGGGTGGCTGAGGCCCACGCGCAGTGCCCCCGCCGCTTCGGCCGTCGCCTCGGCGAAGCGCTTGCCGACCCCGAGGAAGTTCACGTAACCGTGAATGAGGTCGGCCTGCCTGCTCAGCGCGACGGGTACGCCCGCTTCGGCGAGCTTGGCCGCGTATGCCTCCCCCTCGTCGCGCAGCGGGTCGAAGCCGGCCGTCGCGATGTAGGCGGGCGGAAGGCCGGTGAGATCGGCCGCGAGCAGAGGAGACAGTTTCGGGTCGGTCCTGTCGACGCCGTCGGGGGCGTACTGGTCGAGGAACCAGGTCATTTCCTCGTCGGTGAGGAAGAAGCCGTCGGGGAACAGCTCACGTGAGGGATGGCGGGCACTGGCGTCGACGCCGGGGTAGAACAGCAGCTGGAATGCCGGCGCGGGGCCGCCTCTGCTGCTGGTCACTTGTGCCGTGACGGCGGCGAGGTTGCCGCCCGCGCTGTCGCCGCCGACGGCGATGCGTCGTGGATCCGCACCGAGTTCGGCGGCCTTGGCGTGCGCGTAGTCGAATGCGGTCACCGCGTCCTGCTGGGCAGCGGGGAACGGGTCCTCCGGTGCGAGCCGGTACTCGACGGACAGCACCCGCACGCCCGCTCTCGCGGCGAGGAACCGCGCCGTGGCGTCGTGGCTTGCTCTGGTGCCGATGACCCAGCCGCCGCCGTGGTAGAAGACGAGCAGGCCGGAGGGCGCGGCGAGCCCGCGCGGCGTGTAGAGCGTGCTCTCGATACGGCCGTGCTCGGCGGGGATGTCGATGTCCCTCGTGTCGACGGAGCTGATCGGTTTGCCGCTTACGAGGTGTCGCGCCGCGTCGAGCGCGGCCCGCGCGTCGGCGACCGAATCCCCGTTGACCAGCTTGGCCCCCACCAGCTTCTGCATGCGCAGCAGGAGTTGGGCGTCCAGCGCAAGTTCCTGGCCGTCGATCCGGACCGGCCTGCCCGCGAAGGCGCGGCGCAACGGAAGCGGCAGCGCGTAGAGGAGCTGGGCCGCGAGCGCTTGAACCCGGATTTCCAGCGGTACAGCCATGTTCGCCTCCGATCGCCGATGACCGCATCAGGCTACTGGTCGGTAAGTTCGAACACCAGATGTGACGGAGGACCCTCCGTTCGGACTCGTCCTCTACCTAACTGGAGGGTCTAGCCTCGGATGCGTGACTTCGACGCGTGCGATCAAGGTGCTCGGCATTGGCGGCTCACTACGGGAGGGCTCGCAGTCCGAACGGGCGCTGCGGGTCGCGCTCGCCGGAGCCGCGGAGGCGGGCGCGCACACGACGGCCATCACGGCAGGCGGTCTCGACCTGCCGTTCTACGACGCGGGGGTTACCGATCGCTCGAAGCAAGCGACCGAACTGATCGAGGCCATCCGGGAAGCGGATGGCCTCATCATCGGTTCGCCCGGCTATCACGGAGCGCTGTCTGGGCTGGTCAAGAACGCACTCGACTATGCGGAGGATCTGCGGTCCGACCGGCGGCCCTACCTCGAAGGACGGGCCGTGGGGCTCGTCGCCGTCGCGTTCGGCTGGCAGGCGGCGGTGGGCACGCTCAACCAGCTCCGCACGATCACGCACGCCCTCCGTGGCTGGCCGACCCCACTCGGCGGAGCGGTCAACTCGGCCGAGGTCAAGTTCGACGACATCGGAGGGGCCTCCGAGGAGAAAGTGGTCAACACGCTGCGATTGATCGGGCGACAGGTCGCCGAGTTCGGTGTCGCCCAAGGTGCGCGGTAGGGCGTTTCGGCGGATGCTGGACGGGGGAACCGCTTCTCAGGAAGCGGCCCGATACGCCGCTGGCCGACAGCGCAGAGAGGACAGCATGATGGCCAACTCGCCCATCTCCAGCCCGCTCAAGGAAAGCGACAAGGAAGTCACCGCGGCTGCCCTGCAGTCGACGCTTGTCGATCTTGTCGACCTTTCGCTCATCGCGAAGCAGGCGCACTGGAACGTGGTCGGCCAACACTTCCGCAGCGTGCACCTGCAACTCGACGAGCTGGTCGCGGCCGCCAGGGGATTCACCGACGACGTGGCCGAACGTGCCAACGCCATCGGTGTCTCGCCCAACGGCAAGGCCAAGACGGTCGTCAAGAGTTCAGGGCTTCCCGAGTACCCGGACAACTGGCAGTCGACGAAGGCCACCGTTGCCGCCATCGTCGCCACGCTCTCCGAGCTGATCAAGCGCCTGCGTGAGCGCATCGACGAGACCGACAAGAGCGACCTGGTGACCCAGGATCTGCTGATCGCGGTCGCGACCGAACTCGAAAAGCAGCACTGGATGTGGCAGGCCCAGCAAGCCTGAGCCTCACCGCATCCCGGCAGCACGCAACGCGAAGAACACCTCGATCGAGACCTGCTTGATGGTCTCCGCGATGACGAGTGAGCCGTGGCCCGCGTCGTACCGGTAGAACTCGTAAGGGACGTCCCGCGCTGCCAGGCGATCGAGATAGTTCTCGATCTGCCTGATGGGGCAGCGCGGGTCGTTGTCTCCCGCGAGCACCAGTACGGGGACGTTCACGGCGGCGACGTAGGTGATCGGCGAGCACTCGTCGTAGACGGCCGGTTTCTCCGCCGGTGAACCTCCGAACAGCGCGCGATCGAACGCGCGAAGCTGCTCCATCTCGTCCTCGTACGCCGCGACGTAGTCGGCGACGGGCACTCCCGCGACACCTCCTGCCCAGCGCGAGGGCTGCGTGCCGAGCGCGAGCAGAGTCAGGTAGCCGCCCCACGATGCGCCGTTCACGATGCAGCGATCTGGATCGGAAAGGCCACTCTGGACGGCCCACTGGTGGACGGCGGCGACGTCCTCCAGTTCGGTGAGGCCGGGGCGGCCCTCGATGGCATCCCTCCACGCGGAGCCGTAGCCGGTGGAGCCACGGTAGTTGACCTCGACGACGACGAAGCCCGCGTCGAGCCACACGGCGCGGTAGGCGGAGAACCGGTCCTCGTCGGCCGAGTGAGGGCCGCCGTGCAGGACGAAGACGGTCGGCTGCGGCCCTTTCGCGTCGGCGGGCTTGGAGACGAGCGCGTGAATCCGGCCGCCGGGGCCTTCCACGAAGGCGTCGGTGACCGGTTCGGAGCCGGGCGCGCCGTCGCCGGGAGGGGTGAGCAGGACGGCGTCGCCGCCTTCGGCATCACGGACCCTGACGACGGGAGGCGTCGCCGCGTTGGACCACGAGTATTCGACGGCGCCGTCGGGCCGGACACCGGCTCCGCCGATCCTGCCGGGAGGAGTCTCCAAAGAGGACAGTTGATCAGCGCCGAGGTCGTACTTGTGCAGCGAACTGCGCCCCTCGTGGAAATGCACGACGAGCAGGGCCGAGGCGTCGGGGTACCAATCGGCGACGACCTCGCCGGGAAGGCCGAGGTCGATTTCCCGTTCCGTGCCTGCCTCGGGGTCCCAGATCAGCAGTTCTTCCTTGCCCCTGCGCTCGTGGAGCATCAGCAGCCTCGCGTCGCCGGAAACCGGCGAGAATGCCAGTGCGGCAAGCCCCTTGCCCGCGCCGTCCCATTTGTCGGCAACGGTGGTGAAATCATCGGAATCGCTCGCGAGCACCCTGACCGCCGGGTGGCGGGAATCACCGTGCTCGGAGTGTGAGATGGCGAGCAGCTTCTCGTCGCGCGAGAGCGCGGCGACCCCAGCGTCGTCATCGCTGGTGTAGAAGCGCACCGTCTCCGTCCCCCTGTGCGCGTAGAGCGAGCTTCCCTCGTCGGTCGACACGCCGATGGCGACAAGCCGGTGACCGATTTCGAGCCCGGCGGGGTAACCGGAGGGAACGTCGGGAATCGCCTGCTCGGCCGCGCCTGCCTCGGTGGTGGTGAAGGGTTCG
The DNA here is from genome assembly GCA_040635515.1 of Saccharomonospora sp. NPDC006951. Taxonomy (GTDB): domain Bacteria; phylum Actinomycetota; class Actinomycetes; order Mycobacteriales; family Pseudonocardiaceae; genus Prauserella_A. The sequence continues at coordinate 613,162 of JBEYHY010000004.1, forward strand.
CGGACCCAGCTTCCGAACTCGTCGCCGTCGGTGTCGTCGAACCACCAGATCCATTCGCCGTCAGGCGATGTGGTGGCGTGCAACGTGCCGTTGGGCCGGTCGGTGACCTTGCGATGTTCGCCGGTCGACCTGTCCCAGGCGTAGACCTCCCACACGCCGCTGGCGTTGGAGACGTAGATGTTCGCGTCGGGCGCGTCGATTGCCCATTCGGGCACCGAGACCCTTGCCGCGAGAAAGCGTGCCCGCCAGCGAGCTTCGGCTTCCGGATCGGCGAATAGCTGGTCAGGAATCTGGGCGCTCGGATGCTGTGTGGTCACCCCTCGATCCTGCCAGGTCCGTAGTCTTAAGGCTGTGCTGGAGGGTTATGCGGCGGACGCCGCAGGCTTCGTGCTGCCGATGCTGCAGCCGGGCAATCGGGTCATCGATGTCGGTTGCGGTCAAGGGGCGCTCACGCTGAGTCTTGGTACCGCTACCCATCCGCTGCGGGTCGTCGGTGTCGACACTGACCACGGCGAGGTGACGGCCGCGAGGAGGGCCGCGGCGAGGGCTTCGGTGTCCACAGTGGATTTTGTGGAGAGTGATCTCACAAACCTTCCCTTTTCCACCGCTTCGATTGACGTGGCTTTTTCGCTGGGATTGCTGGAACGGCATCCACGGCCGAGGGAGGTCATCGTGGAATTGTCGAGGGTGCTCCGGCCGGGTGGCCTGCTTGCTGTGTCTACTGTGGACTGGAGCAAGGCGAAGCTACGGCCGAAGACGGCGAACGTCGACGCGGCGCTGCGCGGGAGGCAGCTGTTGCACCGGCGTGGCGGCGGGGATCCGTTCGCGGGAAGGAGGGTCGCGGAATGGGTCGAGCGTGCCGGTTTTCGTGAGGTGCGATCGCGGGCTCGTTACCGCCAGGACATCGGATACAAGGAGCTTGCTCGCAAGGTGGAGGCCGAGTTGGCGGCCGCGATCCAGACCGATGACGGGGCGAGGGACCAGCAGCTCGCGAGCGCGGCCCGTTCCGCATGGATGTGGGTCCGCGACGGCAGCGGTGATTTCAGTCAGTGCTGGGTGGAAGTCCTGGCAACCAGATGACCAATCGATGGTTGGCTGGCCGCCGTCCCTCGCTCAAGTCGCCTACCTACCGGGGTCCGGGGGCGAGCCCCTCCGGGCGGGCCTGGGGCCGCGCCCCAGAAAGCAAAAAGGGAGAGCCCTGTTTGCGCATTCCGCAAACAGGGCTCTCCCGGCTCTTCCGTCGGGGTGGCGGGATTTGAACCCACGACCTCCTCGACCCGAACGAGGCACGCTACCAAGCTGCGCCACACCCCGATGTACTACTCAATGGGTCGCGCAACAGTCTAGCGGACGTCGCTCGGCGCCTTTCGCCGGGCCGTCTTCTTGATGTTCCGCTGGTCGGCGTCTCGTGGGACCAGAGTGAGCAGGCTTGCCTCAGGAGGGCAGGCGAACCTGGCCGGCGCGTACGGCGAGGTGCCGAGGCCCGCCGACACGTGCAGCCACATGTCGGCGCCCCAGCGGGAGACGCCCCTCGCGCGGGAGCGGTCGAGCTCGCAGTTGGTCACGAGCGCCCCGACGCCGGGAACGCGGAGCTGGCCGCCGTGAGTGTGTCCCGCGAGGACGAGGTCGTAACCGTCCGAAGCGAATGGGTCGAGCACCCTCGGCTCCGGTGAGTGGGTGATGCCCAGCCGCAGGGCCGCCGTGTGGCTCGGCCGTCCCGCGATGTCGACGTAGCGGTCGCGGTGCAGGTGAGGGTCGTCGACACCGGCGACGAAAACCTCCTGCCCCGCGGCGGTGAGCGTGCGCCTGACGTGAGTGAGGTCGAGCCAGCCGCGTTCGATGAACGCCGCTCTGAGGTCGCGCCACGGAAGGTGCCTTCCGTGGACGCGTTTCTTGCGTCCCCTCGGCATGAGGTATCTGGCCGGGTTCTTCGGTTTCGGCGCGTAGTAGTCGTTGCTGCCGAATACGAAGACGCCGGGGCGGCTCAGCAGCGGGCCGAGTGCGCGCATCACTCCTGGCACGGCTCGCCGGTGCGCGAGGTTGTCCCCCGTGTTGACGACGAGGTCGGGTTCGAGTTCGTCGAGCTCGGCGACCCAGCGTTGTTTCGATTCCTGGCCGGGAAGCATGTGCAGGTCCGAGATGTGCAGGACTTTGATCGGCCGGGAGCCGTCCGCGAGCACCGGCAATCGCGCTGTACGCAAGGTCCAGTGCCTGCGCTCGATTCCCACGGCATATCCCAGTGTTGCCGCGCCGAGAGCTGCGGTTCCTGTCACGAGGCGTTTCATCGGCATCCTTGTGCTGCTTGTATTACCCAGCGTACCCGCGTAGTGCGGATGCGTGTTGGCCCGAACGGCAACCCAGGACAGGGTAGTGCTGCCGCACCACCTCGACGGCCATGGCCGAGGCGGGCGCGGCAGCACACCGCCCGCTGATCAGGCTGCCCGGCGCTTAGCCTCCGGCCCGTTCGTATGCGGGATCCGACTTCGGCAGCGGCAGGACGGGTTCGCCTTCGAGGATCTTGGTCATGGCTCCGAACCAGGTCCTCGCGGGAGTCTTGCCACCGAACATGTTCCCGCTCGTGCCCGCCGACGCGTACACGTTGCCTGGACCACCGTCGACGAGGCCGCCGTTGGGCAGATCGGGCCTGAACACCATGGCGACACCGGCGAGCTGAGGGGTCGCGCCGACGAAGGCCGCCGAACCGTTGTTCTGCGTCGTACCGGTCTTGCCGATCATCGGGCGCTTCCAGTTGGCGGCGGCCGCGGCCTCCGCGGAAGTACCGCCGCCGACGTCGTCCTTGCTCAGCCCCACCGCGAGCGTGTTGGCGAGCCCTTCGGGAACGGCCTGCTCGCAGGGTTCCTCTTGGATCGAGACCGGCTTGCCGTCTCTGTCGGTGATCTCGCCGATCGGGGTCGGCGGGCACCACACACCGCCGCTCATGATGGTTGCGGCGACGTTCGCGAGTTCGAGTCCGCTGGTCGGGCTCTGGCCGAGCGTGAAGGAGCCCTTGCCCGGCGAGTTCTCGGACGGGCCGTAGAACTGCGTCTGGCTCTGCCGCACCGCGTCGCTGTCGCCGTTGGGGTCGACCGGGCCGCCGGTCGCCGCGTTGGACGCCATCGTCTTGCGCATTCCGAGCTTGCTGGCCATGTCGACGACCGGCTTCATGCCCACCATTTCCTCAAGGATGACGAACGTGGTGTTCGGCGAGGTGGCGAGCGCCTGCTGGAGCGACATGCTGCTCGGATACGTTCCCGCGTTGCCAAGGCAGTAGCCCCTCGTGTACGGGGCGATGAACGGGCACGGCGCCGGACTCCCGCTGAACACTCTCGACACGTACGAACTCGGCGCCTGAACCGTGTCGTAGATGCCTACCTTGCGTTGTTCGAGCGCGGCGGCGGCGGTGAAGATCTTGTAGCTCGATCCCGTTCCCGTCACGTTGGCGATGTCGGAGGGCAGCGCGTACTCGGTCTGCCCCGCGTTTGCGTCGGGCCCGTAGTCACGGTTGGCGGCCAAGGCGACCACCTCGTGTCTGTCCTTGCCCGGCTTGATGAGGGAAAGCGTGTTGGCGACGTTTTCCTGGTTCTTGCTGACCTGTTCTTCGGCCGATTCCTTGGCCGCGGAGTTGGCGACCTTGTCGAGTGTCGTCCGGACGGTGTACCCGCCGGTCAGCAGTTCGTCCTCGTCCATTCCGTGTTCGAGAAGGTAATCCTCGACGTACTGGCAGAAGAAACCGTGCTCGGGACCGGCGCCGACGCAGTTCGACGGCGGTTTGTTCGGGCCGTCCGGCACAACGCCGAGCGGCTCCTTCTTGATCCGCTCACCGTCCTCCTCGGACAGTTTGCGGTTGTCGACCATCCTGTCCAGAACGGCATTGCGGCGTTCGGTCGCCCGCTCGGGGTTGTTCCACGGGTCGTTCACCGCCGGGTTGTTGACCATTCCGGCCAGCAACGCGGATTGCGCGACGTTGAGTTTGTCCGGCGTGGTGTCGAAGTAGGCGTGCGCCGCGGCGCCGACGCCGTAGATCTGCCGGGAGAATTCGACCACGTTGAGATAACCGGCAAGGATTTGTTCCTTGCTCATCTTCGTTTCGAGCTGGATCGCGATCCGTGCTTCTTTCAGCTTTCTCGCGATGGTCTGTTCCTGTGCCCGCTGCTGACCGAGCTGGTCGTCCCTGTACGTGACGTTGATGAGGTAGTTCTTGACGTACTGCTGGGTCAGCGTCGACGCGCCCTGGGTATCGGCGCCGGAGGAGTTGCTGATCGCCGCGCGCAGCGTGCCCTGCCAGTCGACGCCGTGGTGGCTGTAGAACCGGCGGTCCTCGACGGAGATCAATGCCCACTTCATGGCATCCGAGATCTGTTCGGGCGCCGTCGGGATGCGGTACTGCTTGTAGAGCGTGGCGATGGGCTCGCCGTCCTTGTCGGTAATGGTCGTGACCAATGGCGGCGGCTCGTCCGCGAGATCGGACGACATCGATTCAACAGTGTCACTTGCCTCGTTCGAGATGACACCGGCCGCGCCGACCACGGGGAAGAGAATTCCGGCTACCAGCACCCCCGCGAGCAGGCAGAGGCCGAGCATCTTCAGCAGTCCGTCCCTCATTCGCACACATGTCAGGGTACGCAAGGGCGCGTCAGGCCGCGGTGACGCGGGCGCCTCGGCGAGCCCCGCACAGATGTGACATCTCGTAATAAAAAGCCACATGGGGGTTGGCGGACGGAACCGTCGCCCCCTACAGTCCGTCAACATCTCACGAATGCGGTGCCAGGGGAGGCACCGATGGAGGGACGTGAGCACAGAGACCGCTCGCGGGGGGCGAGGTCGTCGACTTCGTTTCCTGCCACCGGTCCCAACAAGGTAGGAGCTGGGGGTATGGAGACCAACCAGACGGATTGGCGGATTAGCGCGTTTTGCCGCGACACGGACCCGGACGGGCTTTTCGTCAGGGGTGCCGAGCAGAATCGCGCCAAGCTGGTCTGCATGGGTTGCCCGGTGCGCACGGAATGTCTGTCCGAGGCGCTGGACAACCGGATCGATTTCGGTGTCTGGGGCGGGATGACCGAACGGGAGCGGCGCGCGCTGCTCCGGCGGCGCCCTGACGTGGTCAGCTGGCGCGAACTGCTCGAATCAGCGAAAAGACAGTACGAACCCGCTGAGCAACGCGTTTCCTGAGTTCCGGAAACGCCGAAAGCGGGTCACGGAGAAGCCGTCGAGGGTGGTCACACCTCGGTCAGCCGGTCACCGATGTCGCGGAGACCGGCCAGATCGTGCACATCGCCTGGCAAGGCGGGTACCTCGACGACCTCGACGCTGGGATGTGCGCGGGTGAACCGGGCAAGCAGCCGTTTCTCCCGTTCGGCCTGCGCGACCCTGTCGGCGTGGAGCCGCAAGACCGCGGTGGCGAGTGGAGCGTTCTTGCCGCTGCGGTCGAGCGCGTCCGCGGCCGACAACGCGTCGATGGCCGACAACTCGGCCAGCACCGGATGCGTCCTGTTCGCGACGAGCCCCGCAAGCGGCATCGACTCGGTCGAAAGCCGCTCCACGAAGTAGCTGGCCTCCCTGAGCGCGTCCGGTTCCGGTGCGGCGACGACCAGAAACGCCGTCCCCTGCGAGCGCAACAGCTCGGCCGTCTTCCTCGCCCTCTCCCTGAATCCCCCGAACGTCGTGTCGAAAGCCTGCATGAAGGCGGAGGCATCGGCGAGCAGTTGCCCGCCGAGAATCGTCGAAACCGCCTTGGCGAACATCGAGAAACCCGCGCTGACCACCTTGCGCAGTCCCCAGCCACCGGCTTTGGCCGGTCCGGTCAGCAACCTGATCATGCGGCCGTCGAGCGCGGCCGAAAGCCGGGTGGGGGCGTCGAGGAAGTCCAGTGCCGATCTGCTCGGCGGGGTGTCGACGACGATCAGGTCCCATTCGCCCGTTGCCGCGAGCTGCCCCAGTTTCTCCATCGCCATGTACTCCTGTGTGCCGGAGAACGACGTGGAAATGGTCTGGTAGAAGCGGTTGGCCAGTAGTTGTTCCGCGCGTTCGGGGCCGGCGTGCCTTCGCACCATGTCGTCGAAGGTGCGGCGCATGTCGAGCATCATCGCCCACAGCTCGCCCTTCGGCTCGAAACCGGCTACCGACACCTTGCGGGGATGGTTGCCGAGCTCTTTGAGGCCGAGTGCCTGCGCGAGCCGCCTCGCGGGGTCGATCGTCAGCACCACGGTCTGTCTTCCGCGTTCCGCGGCGCGAAGGGCAAGCGCGGCGGCGGTCGTCGTTTTGCCGACGCCACCGGAGCCGCAGCACACGATCACCCTGGTTTCCGGATTGTCGATCAACGCGTCGACATCGAGCACCGATGTCATCGAACCCCCTGCTCGACGAGTGTCTCCGCGAGTTCGTAGAGCGCGGCGACGTCGACACCGCCCGTCAGCTCCGGCAGTTCGAGCGTCGGGAGGTCGGCTTCGGTGAGCTGTTCCCTCGCCCGCTGTTCGGCCGCGACCCTGATCGCGTGCTCGACGGTCTCCTCGACGAGCCCGTCCAGTGTGTCCGACGGCAGCTGGAGGCCCGCGGCTTCGAGGCCCGACCGGACCCTCGACGCGTCGACCCTTCCGTCGGCGGCCGCGAGCACGGAACGAGCGGGCAACCGAGGCGGCCTGACCCTGTTGACGAGTACGGCACCGGGACGAAGATCGGCACCGTCGAGTTCGGCGACGGCGTCGAGCGTCTCCCTGACCGGCATCTCTTCGAGCAGGGTCACGAGGTGCACCGCGGTCGAGCCCGAATGCAGCAGCCGGACGACTCCCTCGGCCTGAGCGCGGATGGGCCCCGTCTTCGCGAGATCGGTCAACGCCTTGGTGACGTCGAGGAACTTCACGACCCTTCCGGTCGGAGGGGCGTCGACGACGACGGCGTCGTAGGTGTGCCTTCCGTCGGACTCCGTCCGTCCGACACACTCCTTGATCTTGCCGGTGAGCAGCACGTCGCGAAGGCCGGGCGCCAGCGTGGTGGCGAATTCGATGGCGCCCATCCTGCGCAGCGTTCGTCCCGCGAAACCGAGGTTGTAGAACATCTCGAAGTATTCGAGCAGCGCCGCTTCGACGTCGATGTGCAGTGCTCGCACCTCGCCGCCGCCCGGTGCGGAGGCGATTCGCTGCTCGGCGTAGGGAAGCGGCTCGCTGTCGAAGACCTGCGCGATTCCCTGCCTGCCCTCGACCTCGATGAGCAGTACCCGTCTCCCGCCGCTCGCGAGCGCGAGTCCCAGCGAGGCCGCGAGGGTGGTCTTGCCCGTTCCGCCTTTGCCGGTGACGAAATGCAGCCGGGTCCGCGCGAGTTCGTCGGTCCAGCCAGCCAGCGTGGTCACATTCGCAGCGTAGGCCACGTTGCGGGACGATCTACGCGAAGCGCGCCGCTTCGGCCTTACCGGGGGATACGCGAGATCAGCTCGCGAGCAGCAGTACCCCGACGGCTGCGGTGACCGCGACGGCGATACCCCAGGTCACGCCGCTGGGTAGCACGGTGAGGGTCAGTACGGCCAGTACCGCGAGCGTGGTGAACGACACGAGCGCCGCCACCCCCGCCGTCGCGGCGCTGCGGGTCGTCTCCCGCACCCTCGCGACGACGATCAAAACGCCGAAAAGGCCCGAAAATCCGAGCAGTGCCGTCGCGATGATCCGCCAGGTCTCCACGCGCACACACGCTACTGGTTAGGGTGTCCGGCATGAGTGCCACGAAGTGGGAGTACGCGACGGTTCCGCTGTTGATCCACGCGACGAAGCAGATCCTCGACCAGTGGGGCGAGGACGGCTGGGAGCTGGTAACCGTGCTGCCGAACCCGAGCGGGGAGCAGCACGTCGCCTACCTCAAGCGGCCGAGGGACTGAACATGAGCTGGAGTGCCCGGCTTTCCGAACTCGGAATCCGCCTTCCCGACGTCGCGGCACCCGTCGCCGCCTACATTCCCGCGATCCGCAGTGGCTCTCACGTGTTCACCTCGGGCCAGCTTCCTTTCGTCGACGGTTCGCTCGCCGCGAGCGGCAAGGTCGGCGCCGAGGTCAGCCCCGAGGAGGCGAAGCAGTACGCGAGGGTCGCCGCTCTCAACGCGCTGGCCGCTGTCAACGGTCTCGTCGGGATCGACGCCGTCGTCAGGGTCGTGAAGGTCACCGGGTTCGTCGCCTCGGCCGAGGGCTTCACAGGCCAGCCCGCCGTCATCAACGGGGCGTCGGAACTGCTCGGTGAGGTGTTCGGCGAGGCAGGCGCGCACGCCCGCTCCGCGGTCGGCGTCGCCGAGCTTCCGCTCGGTGCGCCGGTGGAGGTCGAACTCGTCGTCGAGGTCGCTACCACATCCGGCGCGGCCTGAGCAACCAGGCGCGCGACAGGCAATCCGAGCGATGGCGGCATGATGCGTCGCCTGCGGCGCTGCCACCGCCAACGCCGCCAACACTGGAGGTGTCATGGATCCGGACATCGAGCACGCATGTCACGAACTCCTGCTGCGGCTGGCCGGCCGGATGCCGGACCAGATGATCTGGCGGTTCCGTGACTGGCTCGGCGAGGGCGCGATGGGGACGCTGTCGCGGACTCTGCCCAAGTCTTTGCTGAAGCACAGGATCGATTTGGATCAGTCCGAGTATCGCCTGCTGGTCGCCGGTCTCATCCCGCACGGCGCGGATTGGCATCAGGTGAGTTCGACCCTTGGGGTAGACGCCTCGGCCGAGAACCGGTACACATTCACGACGGGTGCACCCGATTGGGTGAGTACCGTCGATTCGGTGTCCGTGGTGGTTCACGCAAGCCTGCGTGGCCGTCCGGATGTGGGAGAAGTCCGGGAGAGCTGGCGTCACGACCGTGGAACCGGTGATCAAGAGGCGAAGCGGATACTGCTGGTGACGGCCGTGTCCGGGTATCCGCGCCTTACTGGGGAGCTACAGCGTGTCCTTCGCGTGCTGGGTGATGAAGCGCCCAGCGTCGAAGTCCTGCCCGCACAACTCGACCTACCCGCATACCACCGGGCGGCGCTCGCGAACTCTCGGTTCGTCTGCGTGGGCTCCGTGGATGCCAGTCACCACACACTCGTACCCGCGTGACGCTCGCTTGGCCGGCGGGCTGGAGGGAGACCGGCGATGGTGGATGTCCACGATGGCCTGCCCAAGGACGGTTTCGGCGTGCCGCTGAGGCTGCACAACGTCCTGCTGGCGCTGGCGGGCCGACTGGACGACAGCGCGCTGTCGGAGGCACGCGAGCTGGTAGCTCGCTCGCATCTTGACGACGCCGCCGAACTGACGGCGGGAGCGCTGATCGCCGGCCGGATCATGGTCCGGCCTTCCGAACAGCGCGAGCTCGCGCTCGTGCTGGAGATGAGCAGATCGGATGCCTCACTCGCCGACCACCTCACGGTCGGCGAGTCGGTTCCGGGATACGCGCATCGGTTCAGTCAGGACAACGAGCCGGAGAAGGGCATCGCCGAGGCGCTGGGCAGGACCCTCGAAGTCCTGCCTGATCTGCGTTCCGTGCACGCCGTGTGGCGCAATACGCCCGCTGGCAGTGTGCCGGGACCGTTGCCGCAGCGAGTCGTGCTCGTCGAGGTCGGACCGGAAGCACACCCGCCTGCCGTGGCCTTCCGGGTCGACGACGCCTTGCGGAGGGCCGGAATTCGCACGGTCGTCGAGGTGACCGGCCCCGGCGCCGAGCGAAGCGAGTACCACGAGGCCGCGCTCGCGGCGGGTACTCCGGTATGGCTGGCCACGGCCCAGTCCGCGGGCGGCTCGGCGTCGTGGACGTCCCGTGCGCCGCGCGCCACGAGCGGTTCCCACGCCGTCGTCGAGGCGGCTCGCGAGCCCTCGCACGCGGCCCCCGACTTCGAGGAGCCGGCCATAGCGGTCTCCGCCGCGCCCGCCAACGAAGCCATCGATGCCGTCGACGCCATCGATGCCGTCGAAGAGGCCCCCGCCGTTGCCTCGGAAGAGGAAAAGGTGGAAGCCCCTCCATCGGAGGAGGAGCGGGAGAACAGGGCGGCCGCCACCACCGAGATGACCAAGGAGGAGGTCGCGCAGCTTCGCGCGGCCATCGCCGAGGACCCGGAACGGGGAAGGGCGATCGCGGGCGTGAACCTGCGGGGCGACGAGATCGTCGAGCTGCCCGAGCTCGACCTCGACGACCCTCAGCTGTCCGAGCGCGACAGGCAGCTCCTGCGCGAGTTGCACGCCGAGCTGGCCGAACGGGAGCGGGCCGAGGCGGCGAAGGCGAAGACCAACGGCAGCGAGCAGCACTGGGTCGACTGACCGGGTCGCGGGCCGGTCCCGGGTGACGCGTTACTCGGTGACGTGAGATCGACAACGCAGTATGTTGCGGTACGTGCCAGCGATTTTCCACGTGCCGAGGTCGTCGGTGCCCTCGCTTCCCGAATCGTCGTCGGCAAAGCCGGATGTCGTCGTGCCCGCGAAGGACGCGGCCACGGTCATGTTGTTGCGGGACACCGCCTCGGCCGATGGCGTCGAGGTGTTCCTGCAGCACAGAGTCGGTGCGATGGCCTTCGCCGCGGGGATGACCGTTTTTCCCGGCGGAGGTGTCGACAAGCGGGACGCCGACGCGTCGGTCAGCTGGGCGGGCCCCGAACCGGCCCGGTGGGCCAGGTGGTTCGGCTGCTCGGAGTCGCTGGCGAGGGCACTCGTGTGCGCGGCGGTGAGGGAGACGTTCGAGGAGTCGGGAGTCCTGCTCGCCGGCTCTCCCGATGCCGCTGTCACCGACACCGCGGGCTATGCGGAGGCGAGGGCCGCGCTGGTGTCCCGGCAACTGTCGCTCGCGGGTTTCCTTGCCGACGCGGGGTTGACGCTGCGTGCTGACCTGCTGCGCCCATGGGCCAACTGGGTGACGCCGGAGGAGGAGACCCGCCGCTACGACGCGCGGTTCTTCGTCGCGGTACTGCCCGAAGGGCAGCAGGCCGACGGTGCGACAACCGAGGCGGAGTCCTCCGGCTGGCAACGTCCCCTCGCCGCGATCGCCGACGCGGAGGCGGGCAGGCGGGCACTCATGCCGCCCACCTGGTGCATTCTGCGGGAACTTGCCGACTATCCGACCTCGGCGGCAGTGCTCGCGGAGTGCGAAGCCGTCGAATCCATTCCGAAGATCACGCCGAGGATCGCCGTCGAAGGCGACTCGATCCGAGTGGAGCTTCCATGACTCATGCGGCGACTCATCCGGCTTACGGCGTACTGCGCGACGTCTCTCCCTTCGCCTCGGTTCTGCTTGAGAACAACCCGTCCCACATGACGCTGGAGGGCACGAACACGTGGCTGCTCGGGTCGCCCGACGGCGAAGGCCTCGTCGTCGTCGACCCCGGTTACGAGGACCTGGACCACCTCCCGCTCATCGCCGAGGCCGGTTCCGTCGAGCTGATCCTGCTCACGCATCACCATCCCGACCACGCCGAGGGGGCGCCGTGGCTCGCGGAGCGCACCTCGGCGCCCGTGCGGGCCCTTTCCGCCGACCTGTGCGTGCGGGGCACGCCGCTGCGGCACGGCGAGATCGTGGAGGCGGGCGGGCTCGACATCGAGGTGCTGCACACGCCGGGCCACACGAGTGATTCGGTGACGCTGACCTTCACCGCGGCCGGGCAGACGCATGTACTGACCGGTGACACCGTGCTGGGCAGGGGAACCACGGTGCTCGACGATCTCGGCGACTATCTTCGCTCGTTGCGGACCCTCAAGGGGTTGCCGGAGCAGGCGATCGGTCTTCCCGGTCACGGGCCGGAACTGGTGGATCTGGCCGGCACGGTCCGCGAATACGCCGAGCATCGTGAACAGCGGCTCGACCAGGTGCGGGCGGCAATGCGGCAACTCGGGGCGGACGCGACGCCACGACAGATCGTCGAGGTGGTCTACGCCGATGTCGACCGGTCACTGTGGGCACCGGCCGAGTCGAGTGTCGTTGCCCAGTTGGAGTATCTCCGCTCCGAGGGATAGCGCTTTCCGGTCGAATCCCGTTACCGTGTAAGCGTTTTCGTCCTGTTTGTTTGGAAGGAGGCGCCATGGTCGAATCCACCGAGCTTGAGGTCTGGACCACTCCGGACTTTGTCGAGTACGAGACTCCGATGGAAGTCACCGCGTACTTCGGTCGTATGGAGTAACGGATCTTCTCGCGTGGCTGACGGGAAAGCGCTTTCAACTCCCGTCAGCCACGTTTCCGGAATGGAGAAACGCAATGGTGCCTGCCGAGTCCCCGATACCCGAGTCGCACCCATCCGCGCAGCCCATGAGCGAGCGGGACTTCGTCGCCAGATTGCGGAGCCTTTCGGCGCGGTACTGGGGAACGCATCCCTTCCACCTCCGGTTGCACGAAGGCAGCCTCAGCAGATACGAGCTGCGGATGTGGGCGGCCAACCGCTGGTACTACCAGTGCGTGCTCCCGATGAAGGATGCGGCGATCATCAGCAACTGCCCTGTTCCCGAGGTCAGGAGGCAGTGGCTCGACCGGATCAGGTACCACGACGGGCTCACCGAGGGTGAGGGCGGCGCGCATCGCTGGCTGTCTTTGTGCGAGGCGGTGGGGCTCACCAGGGAAGAGGTTCTCGACGAACGGCATCTCGCACCCGGAGTGCGCTTCGCCGTCGATGCCTACGTCAACTTCGCGAGAACGAAGCCATGGGTCGAGGCCGTCGCGTCGGGGCTCACCGAGATGTTCTCCGGTCACCTCATGCGCAGGCGCGTCGGCGACATGCTCGCGCGCTACCCGTGGATCGGTCACGCCGATCTGGCCTACTTCACCAACCGCATCGACGCCGTCAACGGGGAGGGCAAGGAAACGCTCGATCTCGTCGTCAAGTACGCCCGCAGCAGGCAGCAGCAGGACGCGGCGTTCGCGGCGCTCTCGTTCAAGTGCGACGTGCTGTGGTCGATGCTCGACGCCATCGCGGGGTTGCGGGAAACGACGGCGGCGGAGGCCGCGTCGTGACCGCCGGTACCGCGACGCCGAGGCTGAGAAGAGGTGTGCGGCTGAGCTTCGACAAGGTGAGGGAGCGCGAGGTCGTGCTGCTCCCGGAAGGGGTGCTCGTGCTCAACCCCACCGCGGCCGCCGTGCTCGCGTTGTGCGACGGCGGCACGCCCGTCTCCGGCATCGTCGCAGCGCTGAGCGAGCGCTATCGCGAGGTCCGGTCCGCCGACGTCGATGACGTGCTCGGCAGGCTCGCCGACCGGCAGGTGATCGAATGGGTGTGACCGCGGCGCCTCCGCTCGGCATGCTCGCCGAGCTGACCCATCGCTGTCCCCTGCACTGCCCGTACTGCTCCAATCCGCTCGAACTGGTGGAGCGGGAATCCGAACTCGGGACAGCGGAATGGCTTTCCGTGCTCGCGCAGGCTCGCGAACTCGGTGTCCTGCAAGTGCATTTCTCGGGCGGCGAGCCGCTCGCGAGGCCCGATCTGGCCACACTCGTCGCGAAGGCTGCCGAACTCGGGTGCTACGCAAGCATCGTCACGAGCGGGCTCGGCCTTACCGACCGCAGGCTCGGTGAGCTCACTGGCAACGGGCTCGCCCACGTCCAGCTTTCGGTGCAGGCCGCCGAACCGGTGCTCGCCAACCAGATCGCGGGAACGAAGGCACACCAGCACAAACTGGCGGCGGCCGAACTGGTGCACCGGTTCGAGTTGCCGTTGAGCGTCAACGCCGTGCTGCACAGGGCAAACCATCATCAGCTCGCCCGCATCATCGAACTGGCCGAGCGGATGGGCGCCGATCGGCTCGAACTGGCGAACACCCAGTACTACGGCTGGGCGTTGCGCAACAGGGACGCGCTCATGCCGACCAGGCAGCAACTGGCCGAGGCGGAACCGATCGTGAAGGCGGCTGTCGAACGGCTGCGCGGCCGGATGCAGATCGTCTATGTGCTCTCCGACTACTACGAGCCGTACCCGAAGCCGTGCATGTCGGGCTGGGGCGCACAGCAGCTCACCGTGGCACCGGACGGGACGGTGCTGCCGTGCCCCGCCGCGACGGCGATTACGACACTGACTCTGGAGAACGTGCGAGACCGGCCGCTCGCCGACATCTGGTACTCGTCCGACTCGTTCAACGCCTACCGCGGCGAGGATTGGATGAAGGAGCCGTGCCGGACGTGCGACCGCCGCTCGAAGGACTTCGGGGGCTGCCGTTGCCAGGCTTTCCTGCTCACCGGCGATGCCGCTGCGACCGATCCGGTGTGCACCCGTTCCCCTGACAGGGGGCTCGTCGACGTGATTCTCGAAGCAGGGCAAGGGGAATCACCGCCGTTCGTGATGAGAGGGAAGCGATGAGGGTTGTCGTGCTCGGTACGGCGGCGGGTGGCGGGGTCCCGCAGTGGAACTGTGCCTGTCGGCACTGTTCGGCCGTGCGCAGGGGAGTTGCTCCTTCGAGGCGGCAGGACTGCGTCGCGATCAGCGCGGACGGCGAGGGCTGGTTCCTGCTCAATGCCTCGCCCGACCTGCGCGAGCAACTCGTGTCGTGCACGTCGTTCTCACCGGGGCCGCTGCCACGCCAAACGCCGCTGCGCGGGGTGTTGCTCACCGACGGCGAACTCGACCACACCCTTGGCCTCTTTCACTTGAAGGAAGCCGAGGGCCTGCACGTGTGGGCACCGGGAGCCGTCCGGGACACGGTGGCGGCGCGCGAGGTCGTCGCGAACTACCGGCGATGGGAATGGCGCCGCGCGAGGGAAAGCTTCGAGGTGGGCGGGCTCGTCGTCACCACGGTCGCGATCAGCGACAAGCGGCCCAAGTACGCCGCTGAGTCCACACTGGACGGTCCGTGGGTCGTGGCCTACCACCTCGCCGACCCCGCGACCGGGGGCACGCTCGTGTACGCGCCCTGTCTGGCCGAATGGCCTTCCGGCTTCTCGAAGTTGTGCTCCGAAGCGTCGTGCGTGCTGCTGGACGGTTCGTTCTACGCACCGGACGAGATGCACGGCAGCACGGCGGGGCAGGTCGATTCGGCGGCCCAGACGGCCATGGGGCACCTTCCGATGGCCGGTGCTTCGGGCAGCCTCGCCATGATCCGGCAGACGGATGGTTCCGCGCGCTGGTTGTTCACCCACCTCAACAACACGAACCCGGTGCTCGACCCTGGTTCGGCCGAGTACGCCGCCGTGCTCGCCGCGGGTGCCGAGATCCCTTTCGACGGTGCCGAACTGGTGTTGTGAAGCTCAGGCGGCCATCGACGCTCCGCGTGATTCGTTCGGCTGCGGCCGGCGGATCGTGCCGCGCAAGAACCACACGACGCAGGAGACGACGAGCGCGCACGCCGCGGCGGCGAGGAACGCGGAGGACGGACCGTAGTGCTCGGAGAGGTAACCGCTCACCGACTGGCCGAGCGCGAGACCGAGGGTGATGGAGGTGAGCACCCAGCCGAAGGCCTCGGCGGCCGTGCCCTTCGGCGCGACGATCTCGATCGTGGTCGAGTGCGTCGTCGACTGGGGAGTGATGAGCGCTCCCGCCGCGAGCAGGGCAAGTGCGAGCCCCCACAGCGAGGTCGGAAGCGCGAGCAACGCGACGAGCCCGCCGAAGATGGCGAGCAGCACGGGCAGCCGCAATCGCATGCTCCGCGGCCATGGTTTGAGGCTGTAGGCGATACCGAAGCCGACCGAGCTGATCGACCACAGCGAGAGCAACAGGCCGCCGATCGCGATGTGGCCCGCGGCCTCGGCCGCGGCGGGCACCGCGACCTCGACGAAGCCGAGCACGATTCCGAAGCCGAGCGCCGCGAGCGCGAGGGTTCGCATGCCGGGACTGGCGAGCGCGCCGAGCAGGCTGCGCTGCGTTTTCTTGGCTGGTCCCCATTCTCTGACGGCGGGGCTGAGCGCGAACAGGACGGCTCCGGTGATCATGCAGCTTGCGCCGAGCACGATGCCCGTTCCGGGCCAAGGGGCGGTGACCAGCACTCCGGCAAGGCCCGGCCCGAGGATGAAGAACACCTCCATGCTGATGGCCTCGTAGGAGAACGCCGCGTTGCGGGTCGAGCCCGCGGGCAGGAGGCGGGCCCAGAGGGCGCGGGACGCGGAACCCGTCATCGGCTCGCTCACCCCGATGCCCGCCGCAAGCGCGATCAGCACCGGGCTCGGTGCTTTCGCCTCGATGGCGAGCACCAGTCCGGTCATGATCACCGCGAAGAGCGCCGACACGAGCAGCAGGGGTCTGGTGGGACCGAATCGGTCGATGATCCTGCCCTGCACGACCGAGCCGACGGACACACCGAGCAGCGCGCTTGCCGAGACGAGCCCGGCGACGGCGAAGGAACCGGTCTGGTGCTGCACGTACAGCAGGGCCGAGATGCCGATCATCGCGATGGGCAGCCGGGCGAGCAGTGATGCCACCATGGGCCTGCGGGCCATCGGTGTGCTCAGCGCGGTGCGGTAGTCGGCGAGGGTCGTGCGGCCGTGGGCCTCGGAGTCGGGCACGCTCACCAGTATGCAGCGCATTGGTACGGGTGTACCAGTTATTTATCCGGCTGCGAGCTGCCGCGAACAGGTGTGAAGTCGTCCCGAACGGGTACGTTGATCTCGGTTAGGTAACAGTGCGCCTGTTTCAGGCATCAATCGGGACCCCGAAGCGTCCTTGAGAGTGAACGGCCTTGAGTTAGTGGGTAGGGGTCGTGGGATCGTTGAAAGACGTTCACGGCGAAGGCCGTGAACCGCGAAGTACATAGACTCCCTCCGGGATCGGGTCGGGGCCTACATCCGGAGGGCGGGGAGCGCGGGCTGTCGGGGGATGGTCCGCGCACAGCAAGGGGCCGGTGCGCCACGTCGGGGGTGGCGCCCGGCCCCTTGTTATGTCCGCTGTTCGGTTGTGCCGCTGGTCAGCGAGCCCGGCGAGCCAATCGCTCAGGGTCGAGGATCAGCACGCTCTTGCCTTCGAGCCGCAGCCAGCCACGGTGTGCGAAGTCGGCGAGCGCCTTGTTGACGGTCTCCCGCGAGGCGCCGACGTACTGAGCGATCTCTTCCTGCGTCAGGTCGTGCGTGACCCGCAACAGACCGGCTTCCTGGCTGCCGAACCGCTGAGCGAGCTGCAGCAGCGCTCTGGCGACCCGGCCGGGAACGTCGGTGAAGATCAGTTCGGCGACCATGTTGTTCGTGCGGCGCAACCTGCGCGCCACTACGCGCAGCAACTGCTCCGCGATCTCCGGCCGCGTCGAGATCCACTGGCGGAGCGCTGGCCGGTCCATCGTCACGGCGCTCACTTCGGTCACGGTCGTCGCGGTCGAGGTACGGGGACCGGGGTCGAAGATCGACAGCTCACCGAACATGTCGGAAGGTCCCATGATCTGGAACAGGTTCTCCCGACCGTCCGCCGACTTGCGTCCGATCTTCACCTTGCCCGACTTGATGATGTAGAGCTTGTCGCCCGGCTCGCCCTCGTTGAAGATCACGTGGCCACGCGGGAAATCCACAGTCTCCAAGGTCTGTGCAAGCGCCTCGGCCGCTGCCGGTTCCACACCCTGAAAAATGCCCGCCCGGGCCAGGGTTTCGTCCACGTCGTGCCTCCTTTGAGAAGCGACCCCGATCCCCGAATGGAGGAGCGTGTCGCCGATCACTACATGCAGTGTAGGGCGTGCCCCCGAGATCGCTTCCCGGCTCGCCGTCGCAAGCGCGAGCATCCCTTGTGCGAGTGATGCGCCCTGCCTGAGCGCGCTCGCGCGAATACTGCCTGTTAAAGCGGCATCCGGAATGATCTCGTCCGACCAGACAGCCTAACCTCGGACTCGACGGGACTTGAGCTTGCCCGTCCTTCCGCCGAGGCGGCGCAGCCGGAAGAGCTCAAGCGCCCTCCCGATTCCGTGTCCGTAAAGGGCCCTCACTTCTTCGGGATGAGCCTGCTCAAGGAACTCTTCGACGTCCTCGCCACGCACGGACACGTGGCGGAGCCGGTTCTCAACGCGTTCCATTCCCAGTGCGAAAAGCATGATCACCAGGGGTACCGCGATGACGAACCAGACGGTCATGGAGACTCCCGATCCTCACTCGTGGCGGCTCGAATTCCCCGCACCCGGTTGTTGTCCCGACCCGGTCACGGCGAAGCACGTGCTCCCCTGATCGGGCGGCGCACGTAGGCTAGCGGGGTGTCGTCAGCCGTTGGTCAAGCCCCCCGGAAGGGACGTTCATTCGCTGCGGAGAGTCGGTTGTCCTTGGTAAGACGTGCACGGAGGATGAAACGTTGCCTCGACGAGGCGTATCCGGGCGCTCACTGCGAACTCGACTTCTCCACCCCTCTCGAACTTCTCGTCGCCGTGATCCTCTCGGCGCAATGCACTGACCAGCGAGTCAATGAGGTCACCCCGGCCCTGTTCGCCCGGTACCCGACCGCTGCCGACTACGCGGGTGCCAATCGGGTCGAACTAGAGGAAATGATCCGCCCGACCGGCTTCTACCGCAACAAGACCAGCTCGCTGCTCGGGCTCGGCGCCGCGTTGGTCGAGCGTCACGACGGCGAGGTGCCCGGCAAACTCGACCAGCTCGTGAAACTGCCCGGCGTGGGAAGGAAGACGGCCAACGTCGTTCTCGGCGAGGCTTTCGGTGTTCCCGGGATCACAGTGGACACCCACTTCGGCAGGCTCGTGCGCAGGTGGGGTTGGACAACGGAGGATGACCCGGTCAAGGTCGAGCACGAGATCGGCGCGTTGTTTCCCCGCAAGGACTGGACGATGCTCTCGCACAGGGTGATCTTCCACGGCCGCAGGATCTGCCACGCGAGAAAACCGGCGTGCGGTGCGTGCCCGCTCGCGAACGACTGCCCCTCCTACGGCGCGGGACCGACCGAGTTCGACGCCGCGGCGAAACTCGTCAAGGGGCCGGAGCGGGAGCATCTGCTCGACATGGTGACGGGCTCTTGACCACCGCTACGAAATGGGCACTCGCGGCAGGCGTTCTCGCGCTGGCGCTGATCGTGGCGCTGCTGCCCCGCGTCAACGATTCGTCCGACTCGGCCGACTCGACCGGTGCTCGGGCCGCCGACGATCTCGGCGCGGCGAGAGCCGAGGCGTCACTCCAGCCGTGTCCTTCCGCCTCCGGCGACGCGAACGGCTCCGGTGAGCTGAGCGGGGTCACCGCGTCGTGCCTCGCGGACGGCTCGCGGGTCGACCTCGGTGCCGCGCTCTCCGGCGAGCCCACGCTGGTGAACTTCTGGGCGACCTGGTGCAAGCCGTGCAGGGACGAACTGCCGCTGCTCGCCGAGTACGCCGAACAGCCGGGCGCGGTCAGGGTGCTGACCGTGCAGGTCGAGAGCTCGGAGCAAGCGGGACTCGAACTGCTCGCCGAACTCGGAGTCGAGCTTCCGGGCGTCCACGACGGCGACGGGCCGACGGGGCCGGTGCGCACGGCGCTGCGGGTGCCGAGGGCGCTGCCCGCCTCGTATCTGGTTTCCGCCGACGGAGAGGTCCGGCTCGTGACCGAGCCGAGGTTGTTCACGTCCGTCGAGGAAATCCGCGATGCCGTCGGGGGTGCCAGGTGACCGGTCCGCTCATCGACCCCGCCGAGGCACCAGGCTGGTTGCGCGGCCTCGTCGAGATCAGCGGAGATCTCGACGAGAAGACGTTCACCAGATTCGCGGTCCCGAAGGGGACCGCGACGCGAGACGCCTCCGTGCTCATTCTGTTCGGTGGCGACGCGGCCGAACCGGACGTACTTCTGTTGCGCAGGGCGGACACGCTCGACTCGCATGCCGGTCAGGTCGCCTTTCCCGGTGGAGGAGCGGAGGAAGGCGACCAGGGGCCCGTCGACACCGCGCTGAGGGAGGCCGAGGAGGAGACCGGCGTCGATCCCCAGGGGGTACGGCCCATCGCCGTACTGCCGAAGCTCTGGGTGCCGGTATCGCGATTCGTGGTCACCCCCGTTCTCGCTCACTGGTCGCGGCCATCGCCGGTGCACGCCGTCGATCCCGGTGAGACCGCCGCTGTCGCGAGGGTTCCGCTCGCCGAACTCTGCGATCCGGCCAACCGCTTCTTCGTCAGGAGGGAAGGCACCGAGTGGAAAGGGCCTGCCTTCGAGGTCGGCGGTCTGTTCGTGTGGGGTTTCACGGCAGGTCTGCTGTCCGTGCTGCTCACGCTAGGCGGCTGGGAGCAGGAGTGGGATCACACCGATGTACGCGATCTTGACGTAGCGTTGGCGCGGCACGAGGCTCGTGCCCGGCAATTGGGTGCCGGGTGACTGCGGTGAGCGGATAGGGAGTGGCGTTGAACTGGGTCGACGTACTGGTAGTGCTGGTGGCAATCCTCGCCGCTGTCTCCGGTGCTCGCCAGGGCGTCGTGATCGCGTTGCCCGCGTTCCTCGGTGTCATCGGAGGAGCGCTGCTCGGCATCAGGCTTGCGCCGCTCGTCATCGACTTCTTCGATCACCCCGCCGCGAAAGTCGCGTTCGCGATCGGGACCGTCGTGTTCCTTGTCGCACTCGGCGAGACGCTGGGGGTATGGCTTGGCGGCAAACTCAAACGCAAGATCAAGTCGCCGAAGCTCTCCGGCGTCGACAGCACCCTCGGCGCGATCATGCAGGGTGTCGTCGTCTTCGTCGTCGCCTGGCTGATCGCGCTCCCGCTCACCAGCGTCGCCTCCTTGCCCGGCCTCGCGAGGGCGATCAACAACTCCGTCGTACTCGGCGGAGTCAACTCGATGATGCCGGACGCGGCGCAGGGTCTTCCCGCCGAACTGCGGCAACTGCTCGACGCGTCCGGCTTCCCGTCCATTGTGGACCCGTTCCAGAACGCGCCGGTCAAGGAGATCGGACCGCCCGACACGGCGTTGCAGAACAGCGAGGTCGTGCAGCGGTTGCAGAGCAGCGTGCTGAAGATCAGGGGCATCGCGCCTTCCTGTTCCCGCTCGCTCGAAGGCAGCGGCTTCGTGATCGGCCCCGAGCGCGTCATGACCAACGCGCACGTCGTCGCGGGTACCGACGAAACCGCCGTCGAGACCCAAGGCGGCAGGCTCAGCGCGCGGGTTGTCCACTACGACCCCGAGACCGATGTCGCCATCCTCGCCGTTCCCGGTCTCGACGCCCCCGTGCTTCCCCTCGAACAGCGCCCGGCGAGCGCGGGCGACGACGCGATCGCGCTCGGCTACCCGCTCGACGGTCCCTACACGGCGACCGCGCTGCGGGTCAGGCAACAGATCAACCTCAGAGGGCCCGACATCTACGACGCCAACACCGTCGAAAGGGACGTCTTCACGGTGCGCGGTCAGGTCCGAAGCGGGAACTCGGGCGGGCCGATGGTCGATCCGCAGGGCAGGGTCATCGGCGTCATCTTCGGGGCCTCCGTCGAGGATCCGGAGACCGGCTTCGTGCTGACGGCCGACGAGGTGCGGGCCGAGGTCGAACAGGCGGGCAACTTCGGTGCCAGTGTCGAAACGGGGCCGTGCACGAGATAGCCGCGCGTGGACCCGTCAGGCGGCGCGCAGGAAGTCGACGATGGCCTTCGTCGTCCTGCCGGGTTCCTCGAACTGCGGGAAGTGCCCGATGTCCCGCAATGTCTCGAAGCGCGAACGTGGACCGAGCCACGGAGCCGAGTCGCGGGCGGTACTCGGTAACACGCACGGGTCGGCTGTTCCGTGCAGCTGGAGAACCGGCATCCCGGGCCGGATGTCGACGGCGTCGGTGAATCGCCTTCCCTCGCCGCGAAACTGCGCGCGGAAAGCCCAGCGGTAGTACTCCAGCGCGCTGTGCGCGACACCGGGAACCAGCATCGCGTTACGAAGGGTCCTTGTCGTGGCTGCGAAATCCGCGGTGTCGCGCCATTCCTCACCCGACCACGCGCGCAGCAGTGTCTCGACCGCGGCGGCGTCGTCCTTGACCAGCCAGCGTTCCGGCGAGATCGGCGTCTGGAACCGGAGGAGGTGGCTCATGGCCCTCGCCTGGCTTCCCTTGCGGCGAACCGCGGACCTGGCGATCGCGGAGCGCAGTGCGAGCGGGTGAGCACCGCCCAGTACCGACACCGACGCGACCACCCTGGGATGCAGCGCGGCCGCGGTCCAGGCGAGCATGCCGCCCCAGGCATGTCCGACGAGATGCGCCTGCCGCTGCCCCATCGCCCTGACCAGGCCCGCGACGTCACCGGCGAGCGTCCACGCGTCATAACCGCGCGGAGGCTTGTCGGAGTCCCCGTAACCACGAAGATCGGCGGCGACGACGTGGAAGCCTGCCTCGGCCAGCGAACGCAACTGGTGATGCCAGGTCCACCAGAAGCCTGCGAAGCCGTGCAGCAGCAACACCATCGGGCCCGATCCAGCTTCGGCGACGTGCAGCCGGATCCCGTTCGCCGACACGTCCCTGTGTGTCCACGGACCGGCCAGGCGGACGGTCGAGGGATCGGGGGCTCGCACGGCCGTGCCGCGCGACGTCAGCGTCGTTCCGGCGAGCGGAACTCGGTAGCCGAGGTCAGGCCGGTACCGTACTCGCCGCTCTCGGACTGCCGTCGCGGCTTGAGCGCCGCCGCGGTTTCCTTGATGCTGTCGATGGAGCGCTGCGGCGCCCTGACCTTCTTCCACTTCCGGTAGCCGAGGAAGCCGAGCAGGCCCGCGGTGACCAGCATGAGCAGGAACACGATGCCGAAGGCGGCCCAGCGCATCAGCCACTCGGACAGCAGTTCACCGAGGAAGAAAAAGAAGAAGAACGAGCTGTAGAGGACGATGACGCCGGCGACGATGAAGAAGGCGCTGCCTTTGGCAGCCTTCTTCGCCTCGCCGACCGTCTCGGCCTTTACCAGCTCGACCTCGGCTCTGAACAGCGTGGACATGTGCTGCGTGGCGTCTTTGACGAGCGCGCCGATCGACTGCCCGTCCGCCGCTGCCGCGTTTTCCTCCGACAGCGGCAGGTAGGGGACCGGGCCGTCGCTGTCGTCGAGTTGGTGTTTGGGGCTGCTCACGGCCCTCATCGTGCCATGTGATCAACGCGAAAGCTCGCCGGGCGCGCCTCTGGCATGCACCTTGCTACGACGAATCAGCAGCAGAGCCGCGGTGAGCGAGGCGATGGCCGACGCGATGAGGACCGCTGCCTTGGCCAATTCGGCCAGTTCGCCTTCGAGCGAGAGTTCCGCGATGAGCAGACTGACCGTGAATCCGACGGCACCGAGCATCGATAGCGCGGTCACATCACGCCAGCCCAGCGTGCTGGGCAAGGTGGCGAGGCCGAGTTTCACGGCCAGCACGCTCGCCCCGAAGATGCCGACGACCTTGCCGAGCAACAGACCGAAGAGCACCGCCAGCGGGATGGGCTCGGTGAAGACGGCGCCGAGTGCGCTGCCGGTGATGGCGATGCCCGCCGCGAACAACGCGAAGAGCGGTACGGCGAGGCCCGCCGACCACGGCTGCAACCGGTGTTCGAGCCGGACGGCAGGAGAGTGCCGCTCGCCCTTGTCGGCGCGAACCCTGGTGAGCAGGCCCAGCGCGACGCCCGCGATGGTCGCGTGGATACCGGTGGTGTGCACGGCGACCCAGACCACGATGGCCAGTGGTACGTAGATCCACCACGCCCGCACCCGCTTGTACTGCAGGAATGCGTACAGTGCGAGTGCGGCGACCGCGATGCCCGCCGCGACGAGGTCGAAACCCGCCGTGAAGAGCACCGCGATGACGATGATCGCGCCGAGGTCGTCGACGACGGCGAGGGAGAGCAGGAAGACGCGCGCCGCGCCGGGAAGGGCCGAGCCGACCAGTGCGAGTACCCCGAGCGCGAAGGCGATGTCGGTAGCCACCGGGATGGCCCACGCCTTGTCGATGCCTGGTGAGCCCCAGCCGACGGTCAACGCGATCCCCGCGGGGACGATCATGCCGCCGATCGCGGCGATGATCGGCAGCGCCGCCGCCTTGACGTTGGAAAGGTCGCCGACGACGAGCTCGCGCTTCAGTTCGAGCCCTACGACAAAGAAGAAGACCGCCAGCAGGCCGTCCTTCGCCCAGTCGCCGATGGTCAGGTTGAGGTGCAGGAACTCGGGTCCCACCCGGAAGTCCTTGACGCTCTGGTAGACGTCGGCGAGCGGCGAGTTGGCCCAGACCAGGGCGATGACCGTCGCGCAGAGAAGAAGTATGCCGCCGGTCGTCTCCATGCGAAGGAAACGGACGAAATCGGCAGAGGGCAGACGAGGGCGAGACGGGGACGTCACGGGCGGCTCCAGCGGTCGACGGATCAACTCGCCGACCAGACTTCCCGGCACACCCGCGGAACACCCTAACCGGACCCGGGCGTATGTGGCCCCATTGTGGTGACGACAGCCACCGTCCGTGTTCGCTCGACCGGCGTTGCGCCGAGGCCAGACCTACGATTTCCAGCGCGGATGTCTCGCACGGCGCCGGACGTACCCGAGTGCAAGGAACGGCAACGATGCACGCCTCGAACGCGGCGGACGGCACGAGTGGCCCGGACCCCGCGGCTACCGATACCCGGTTCTTCGGCCACCCGAGAGGGCTCGCGAACCTGTTCGGCGTCGAGATGTGGGAGAGGTTCTCCTTCTACGGCATGCTCGGCATCCTGCCGATCTACCTGTACTACTCGGCTGAGCAGGGCGGCCTCGAAATGGAGCGGGCTACCGCGCTCGGCATCGTCGGGGCCTACGGCGGCCTCGTCTTTCTCTCGACCATCCTGGGCGCCTGGATCGCCGACCGGCTGCTCGGCGCGGAGCGGACGCTGTTCTACAGCGCGGTGCTGATCATGGTCGGTCACCTGAGTCTCGCGTTGCTGCCCGGATACGCGGGCATCGGAGTCGGGCTGGTCTGCGTCGCGTTCGGCAGCGGAGGGCTCAAGGGCAACGCGACCGCCGTCGTGGGGACGCTGTACGCGGAAAAGGACGAGCGAAGGGACGCCGGATTCACCCTCTTCTACATGGGCATCAACCTCGGGTCCTTCGCTGGACCGCTGCTCACGGGGCTGGCCCAGTCGAACGTCGGATTCCACCTCGGATTCGGGCTCGCCGCCGCGGGGATGGCTCTCGGCCTCATCCAGTACTCGCTGGGGCGCAAGAACCTCGGTGAGCGGGCGGGCAGCGTGCCCAATCCGTTGCCCCGGTCCCGAAGGCCGCTGGTGATCGTGGCGGGCCTCGTGTTGATCGGTGCGATTCTCGTCCTCGTGCTCGGCGGGGTCGTTACGGCGGCCAACCTGGCCGACGTCACGGTGTGGATCGTCGGACTCGCCTCGGTCGCGTACTTCGTGGTGATCCTGAGCGGCGATATCACCACGGTCGAACGCAGGCGGGTGCTCTCCTTTATTCCGATGTTCGTGGCCAGCGCCGCGTTCTTCTCGCTGTACCAGCAGCAATTCACCGTCGTCACGGTGTACTCCGACCAGCGGCTCGACCGGCACATCTTCGGCTGGGAGATGCCGGTGTCCTGGGTGACCTCCGTGAACCCGGTCTTCATCATCCTGCTGGCTCCCGTCTTCGCGGTGGTGTGGACGAAGCTCGGAGCCCGTCAGCCACCGACCCCGATCAAGTTCGCGCTCGGCACGATGATCATGGGCTGTGCCTTCCTGCTGTTCCTGCCGATGGCCGGCGGCAGCGGCAACACCAGTCCGTTGCTCGCGATCATCGGGATCCTGCTGGTGTTCACGGTCGGCGAGCTGTTCCTCTCCCCTGTCGGGCTCTCGTTGTCGACCAAACTCGCCCCCCGGAAGTTCCGCACGCAGATGGTTGCGCTCAACTTCCTTTCGGTCGCGCTGGGCACCGCGCTGTCCGGCTCGCTCGCGGAGTACTACGACGTCGACAGCGAGGCGCCGTACTTCAGCATCGTCGGGACCACCGCCGTGGTGATCGGCATCGTCATCGCACTGCTCTCTCCGCTTATCCGCAAGTTGATGAGCGGCGTGCGCTGAGAAATCCGGACTCAGCCGGTGCTGACTCCGAAGAGCAGCCCGACGGCGTAGGTGACCAGCATCGTCAGCAGTCCGACTCCGACGTTTCGTGCGACGGCTCTGCCTGCTCTCGCGCTACCTAGCCGTGCGCTGGTGAAACCCGTGATGGCCAAACCGATCACGACGCCGGCGACACAGGTCCACACTCGCAGCGAGGTCGCGGGGATCACGATCGCGAGCAGCGGGAGGAGTGCGCCGACGGTGAAGGCGGCCATCGAGGCGAACGCCGCGTGCCACGGGTTGGTGAGGTCGTTGGGATCGATGCGCAGTTCGGCGTCGGCGTGTGCCCGCAGCGCGTCCTTCTCGGTCAGTTCGCGGGCGACCCTTGCGGCCAGCTCGGGGGAAAGGCCCCGTTCCTGGTAGATGCCGGCGAGCTCGCGCTCTTCCTCCTCCGGCATTGTTCGCAGTTCCTGCTTCTCCAGCCGGAGCATCGCGCGTTCGGTGTCGCGCTGGGTGCTCACGGAAACGTATTCGCCACCCGCCATCGACAGCGCGCCGGCGACCAGACCGGCCACCCCGGCGATCACGATGGCCGAGCGATCACTCGTCGCGCCCGCGACACCGACGACGAGGCCCGCGACCGAGACGATGCCGTCGTTGGCCCCGAGCACTCCCGCCCTGAGCCAATTCAGTTTGCTGCCGATACCGCGATGGCTTTCGCCGCTGTGCGGTTGCGGTGCCTGAGCGCTGCCGGACGTGTCGGTCACGCCGGTATTCAACCGTTCATCCGGCGCTGCTGCAGTGCGGCGGCACGAACAAGATCGCCGGTGCCCCGGCGGCGGTACCGGGGCACCGGCGAGCCGGTCAGCTCTCCAGTTCTGCCAGTGCCTGCTTTGCCTGCTCCAGTTCGGCTTCGAGCTGGGCGACCTTTGCCTGCTGCTGTTCGCGAGCGGCGTTGATGACCTCGTCGATGGGTACCGAAAGGTCCTCGTGCAGTTCCTTGGCCGCACGCGAGACGGCGGCGGCGGGAATGTCGAGACCGCGGGCAACCCACTTGCTGCCGTGCTTGAGTTCGGCCTGCCATTCACCGTCGGCGGTGCCGGTGACCGTCAGTGTCAGTTCGACGGTGCGGGTCTTGCGAGCGGTACCGCCCTTCGGCCTTCCGCGCTTGGGCTTGCTCTCGGCGGCTTCGCTGTCGGTGCTGTCGGCGGGGGCGGTGCTGTCGGTGCTGTCGGTGCTGTTGGCGGGGGCGGCCGATTCCGCCGCGGACTCCGCGGGTGCTGGGTCCGCGGCGGAATCCAGTCGCTCGTCCGGTGTTGTCGATGTGTCCAAGCTCATGGCGAGTGCGGTCTCCCTGTTGGTGGCGTCCGGCAACGACGGCCGGAAGTATAGAACACACGTTCGATGACGCGTGGGAAGGGCTTCGGCCTTTCGCGGAATTGTTCCTCAGCAACCGGTGAATGACGCGGCTGGGTTTGCCGTTCGACCCGTATTCGCGATGTCCGTGAAATGATCACTCTCTGGTGATCTGGCCCACTACTTGACGACGGATTGTTGAAGTAGATGTAGCGGCGAGTAAGCCCACGACCACACCTTCGAGTGATCCGCGCTCGGGTGTGTGAACTGGGCAAATGCGCTGTTTTCGCTGACAGGCGACTTGTCGGCAAACACGCCGAACGTTTGATCAGCTGTTGGTCCCCCGTTAAGAATTCCGTGTCGCCGCGTACGCGGTCGGTAGTCAACCCTGCCGTCCGGGCAACCGCTGGGGTTCTCCGCGTTTTCCGTGTACGTGTTCAACCGAGCAACTATCACGCAGGGGCAGTGATCGATGGATAGACGTGGCACCTCCCGCCGTCGCGGGGGGATCAGGCCGGGACGACTCGTGGCAGCCGTGGCGGCCACCTCGCTCGCTTTTCTCACCGTCGCGTGCGGTGGGGAAGAGGAAGCGGCGGGCGGTGACGTCGCACCGGTCGCGGTCAGCCAGGAGGATCTGACGAAGCTGCCGGATGCCACGACGTATGGCGACCTGCCCAACGCCGCGAAGGATTCCGGCGGGGAGAGCACGGGGAAGGTGCTTCACCCCAAGAAGGATCTCGTTGTCTACAACGAGGTCGGCGGTGAGCCGATCGCGAAGCTGCCCACCACGCAGGTCGGTTCGCCGACGTGGGTCCCCGTCATCGCGGAAAAGGGCGAATGGGCGGAGATCCTGCTGCCCACGAGGCCCAACGCGGCGAGCGGCTGGATCCACACCGGAACCGACGAGGTGGAAGCAGCGCAGAAC
This sequence comes from Saccharomonospora sp. NPDC006951, assembly GCA_040635515.1. GTDB lineage: Bacteria > Actinomycetota > Actinomycetes > Mycobacteriales > Pseudonocardiaceae > Prauserella_A. Next base: position 641,206 of record JBEYHY010000004.1, read on the forward strand.
GATTTCGTGGTCAACATCAATCGTGATGACTTCAAACTGGAAATCACGGAAAACGGCGAGTCGATCGGAAGCTGGACTATCGGCACGGGCAAGAAGGAATACCCGACGCCGAAGGGTCGTGCCTACATCATCGCTTCCATCGAGGAGACGGTGAACGACTACAGCCCCATCGTGCTTCCGCTCAGCTTCCATTCGGATTCGCACGAAACCTTCGGCGGTGGCCCCGGTACCGTCGGAATCCACACCTGGCCTGACGACAGCTTCGTCGGCAAGGAAACGAGTGACGGGTGCATCAGGGTGACCAAGGAAGCTCTCGACGAACTCGTCAAACTCCCGCTCGGAACGATCGTCAACATCGTCTGAGTTTGTTTGTGTGTGAACGCATTTATCTCTAACGCTCGAACATGCCTGGCTTGTTCTTGCTTTCCCGAAGGGTAAATTCATTGTCCAAGAGACGACTCGCCGCTTGTGGTGTCGCAGCGGCCTCCGCCGCGCTGACCGCCGGAATGCTGTTCGCGCCCGCCGCGAGCGCTGACGAGGCGCAGAACTCGGCTTTCGCACTTTCCGCGACCGGGCTCATCAAGATCGACCCCGTCCCCTATGTGGACGACACCAACGGTGCGGCGGAGAAGTCCGTCGCCGAGATCGGTGCCGAGCAGCAGCTGGCGCACGTCGAACTGCTCAACGCGCGTGCCGGTGACGGCTTCGCGAAGTCGAGCGTCGCGGGACTTTCGCTCGACCTGAGCCCGCTCGCGGACCTCGGCCTCTCCAAGCCGCTGCTCTCGGCCGAAGCCGTCGAGGCAACGTGCGACAACGGCGTCGGCTCCTCGTCGCTGGCCAACGCGAAGCTCGGCGACATCCCGCTCGATGTCGCGGCGCCGCCCAACACGGGCGTCGAGGTTCCCGGTGTCGCTTCGGTTCTGCTCAACAAGCAGACCCAGAACGACGACGGTTCGCTGACGGTCACCGCGATCTCCATCGAGGTCAACGGTCTGCAGACCATCGACATCGCTTCGGCCACCTGCGCCGAGGCCGCCGAGGTTCCCGAGAAGCCCGAGCCGACCGACCCTCCCGGTGACGACAACGGCGACAACGGCGACAACGATGGCGACAACGGTGGCAACGACGGCGGTGACAACGGCGGTTCGCAGGTCGGCGCCGCACCCGTCCCCACCCCCGTCAAGGCTCACCTTGACGTGACCGGCTGAGTTCCGCGGGAACTTTTTCCGCCCCTCACCACGAAAACGGCCCCCGCCGAGCAGTTCAAGGCGGGGGCCGTTTTCCTGTGTGCGGTCAGTCTTCGGAGTTCGTCTTGAGGCCGCTGGAGATCAGGTCCATGACGGAGCTGTCGGCGAGCGTCGTGACGTCGCCGATCGCCCTGTTCTCCGCGACATCGCGCAGCAGCCGCCGCATGATCTTGCCGGAGCGGGTCTTCGGAAGCTCCGGCACGACCATGATCTGCCTCGGCTTCGCGATCGGACCGATCTCTTTGGACACATGGTCGCGCAGGGCCTGAATCGCCTCCGCGCCACCAGCTTCGTCGCCCGCGGCACCGCGCAGGATGACGAACGCGACGATTCCCTGCCCTGTCGTGGGATCGGTCGCGCCGACGACGGCGGCCTCCGCCACCGTCGGATGCGAAACGAGCGCCGACTCCACCTCCGTCGTCGAGATCCGGTGGCCGGAAACGTTCATGACGTCATCGACCCTGCCGAGCAGCCAGATGTCGCCGTCGGCGTCGTACTTCGCTCCGTCGCCGGCGAAGTAGTAGCCCTTGTCGGCGAACCTCGACCAGTAGGTGTCGCGATAGCGCTCGTTGTCGCCCCAAATGCCACGCAGCATCGAAGGCCACGGCTTGTCGAGCACGAGGTAACCGCCGCCGCCCTTGCCGACCTCGGTGCCGGTGTCGTCGACGACCATGGCCGAGATACCGGGAAGCGGCCGTTGCGCCGAACCGGGCTTCGCGTGCGTGACACCGGGAAGTGGCGAGATCATGATCGCCCCGGTTTCGGTCTGCCACCACGTGTCGACCACGGGGCAGCGGTTGTCACCGATGTGCTCGCGGTACCACATCCACGCCTCGGGGTTGATCGGTTCGCCGACCGAGCCGAGCACCCGCAGTGAGGAAAGGTCGTACTTGGCGGGGATGTCGGCTCCCCACTTCATGAACGTACGGATGAGCGTCGGCGCCGTGTAGTAGATGGAGACCTTGTACTTCTGGACGATCTCCCAGTGCCTGCCCTCATGCGGCGTGTTCGGTGTGCCTTCGTAAACGACCTGCGTGACCCTGTTCGCGAGCGGTCCGTACACGATGTAGGAGTGCCCGGTGACCCAGCCGATGTCGGCCGTGCACCAGTAGATGTCCTTGCCCGGCTTGTGATCGAAGACCGCGTCGTGGGTGTAGGCGACCTGGGTCAGGTAGCCGCCTGAGGTGTGCAGGATGCCCTTCGGCTTCCCCGTCGTGCCGGACGTGTAGAGGATGTAGAGCGGCTGTTCCGAGTCGAACGCCTCAGGGGTGTGCTCGGCGGATTGCGCGTCGACGAGGTCGTGCCACCACACGTCACGACCTTCGGTCCACGGCACCTCGCCTTCGAGGTTGTCGCCGGTGCGCCGCACGACGACGACCTTCCGCACACTCGCCGCGCCTTCGAGAGCTTCGTCCACACCGGCCTTCATCGCGGCGGCCTTGCCCCTGCGGTACTGACCGTCGGAGGTGATGACGACCTTGGCTTCCGCGTCGTCCACCCGCTGGCGCAGGGCCGAGGGCGAGAATCCGCCGAACACGACGCTGTGCACGGCGCCGATGCGCGCGCACGCGAGCATCGCGACGATGGCCTCGGGAATCATCTGCAACTGGATGGCAACCCTGTCGCCCGCCTCGATGCCGAGCGAGATCAGCGCGTTGGCTGCCTTGGACACGTCGTCCTTGAGCTGGGCGTAGGTGATGTCGCGGGTGTCGCCCGGTTCGCCGACCCAGTGGATCGCGACCTGATCGCCGTGTCCCGCCTCGACGTGCCGGTCGACGCAGTTGTAGGCCACATTGAGCTTGCCGCCGACGAACCATTTCGCGAACGGGGCTTCCGACCAGTCCAGTACGCGATCCCACTTGGTGTCCCAGTGCAGGCGTTCGGCCTGTTTGGCCCAGAACGCGTCCCTGTCGGCGTCGGCTTCCGCGTACCAGTCTGCCGTCGCGTTCGCTTCCGCGGCGAACTGCTCGCTCGGAGGAAAGGTGCGGCTCTCGGTCAGCAGGTTGTCGAGTGCCGGCGACTGCTCTGTCATGGTGCAAGGCCTCCTGGTGTGCGAAATCGTGCGTGGCTGCGCCCGCGGCGACGGTAGCGACGTTAGTACGGCATGTAAAAGGTTGCAGCCAGGTGGTGAGCTGGGACAAGGCGCTGACGACAAGCGGCTGACGAGCGGTCGTCCATGGGGCGACGTCTCCGCAAAGCGTCCGCTTATGCTCACGGGAGTACCCGGCGGGAAAGGACTGCGTTGATGGCGGAGCGTGAAGAGCTCACCTGGGACCTCTTCGGCTCGGCGAGCCGGGAGCTTGCCGAGCAGGTGGCCGACAGTGGTTTCGAGCCGGACCTGATTCTTTCGATCGCCCGTGGCGGCCTGTTCGTCGCGGGTGCGCTCGGCTACGCGCTCGACGTGAAGAACCTTCACGTGATGAATGTGGAGTTCTATACCGGGGTCAACGAACGGCTCGATCTCCCCGTGATGCTGCCTCCCGTTCCCAACGCGGTCGACCTCGCGGGCGCGACGGTGCTGATCGCCGACGATGTCGCGGATACCGGAGCGACCTTGAAACTCGTCCGCGACTTCTGCGCCGACCAGGTGGCCGATGTGCGCTGCGCCGTGGTGTACCAGAAACCGGCATCGACAGTGTCGTGCGAGTACGTGTGGCGGCGGACCGACAAGTGGATCAACTTCCCGTGGTCGACGTTGCCGCCCGTCGTCAAACGTGCGGGTCAGGTGCTCGACGCATGACGGATCCGCTGGCCCAGTTGCTCGAACTCGACGGTGTCGCAGCGGCGGCCAAGAACGCGCAGGATGCCGTTTTCGCGGTACACCGGCATCGCGCGAACCTGCGTGACGGCTCGGCGACGGCCGCCGAGGCTTCCGTCCGTGCCGCGAGGGCTTCGGCCGCCGTCGACGGTGCCGACCCCGAACTGCCCTCGGAAGGCGCGGTGAGCGATCCGCTGCTCGCCGGTGCGCTGCGGGTCGCGGAATCGCTCGAATCCCTGCTTCCCACCTGGCGCCGTGCGCCGTTGCAAGCACTCGCCAGGATGCACGTGCTCGCCGCGGCCGACCTGATCGACGATGCCGACGCGCTCGGCAGGCCACGCGCGGTCGCCGGAGTCGCTTCGCGACTCGAACTGCTCGCTCAGCTCACGACCGGAGCCACCAACGTTCCGGGGCCGGTGCTTGCCGCCGTCGTGCACGGCGAATTGCTGGCACTGCGGGCTTTCTCCTCGGCCGACGGCGTCGTCGCGAGAGCGGCGAGCAGGCTTTCGATGGTGGCGACGGGCTTCGACCCGAAGGCGCTGACGGTTCCCGAGGTGTCCTACTACCGCAGGCTTCGTGCCTACACTTCGGCGGCGGAGGCATTCGCCTCGGGAACTCCCGACGGCGTGCGGGAATGGTTGTTGTTCTCGTGCGAGGCGTTCGAGGCAGGGGCTCGCGAAGCGACGAGCATCGCGGAGGCCGCCTCCTGACCCCGCTTTCCGTGTCGTTCCGGTCGTTTCGTGGCCCCTTGCCTGAGCCGGGTCGTCAGGAAGCCCGAGCGCGCACGGATTCGAGCGCGTTGCGGACGTGACCGTCCGCGCGCACGAGTGCTTCGACGGCGGTCGTGACATCGACGCCCGCGAGCAAATGCACAAGGGCCACCTTGAGGTCACCGTCCGCTTCGGTCAGTGCGGCATCGCAGTCCTGTGCGCTCATTCCCGTTGCCTCGCGCAGGATCCGCAGTGTGCGACCACGCAGTTTCGCGTTGGTCGCCCGCATGCTGACCATCAGATTCGAGTAGGTTCTGCCCAGCTTGACCATCGTCGCGGTGGAGAACGAGGTCAGGATGATCTTCTGCGCGGTACCCGCTTTCATCCGGGTCGAGCCCGCGATGGTTTCCGGCCCCGTGTCGACGGCGACGAGCACGTCGAGATCGGGCGGGCACGGCGCGCCGGGATTGCCCGAGATCAGCCCGGTTTTCGCGCCCACTCGTTTCGCGGCGCGCAGCGCAGCCAGGACGTAAGGGGTTCTTCCCGAAGCGGTCAGCCCGAGGACGAAGTCACCGGCGACCACCGTCGAGTCGACCTCCGCCGCACCGGCGCGCTCGTCGTCCTCCGCGTTCTCGACGGCGTGCCGCAGTGCCCTCTCTCCGCCCGCGTGATGCGCGACGAACCAGTCGGGGGGGACGTTGAAGGTGGGGACCAGCTCCGCGGCGTCGAGCACGGCGAGCCTTCCCGAGGTGCCAGCACCGACGTAGTGCACGCGGTGGCCGTTCTTCAGTGCTTCGGCCGCGTAGTCGACCGCGGTCGCCAATTGCGGCAGTACCGCTCTCACCGCTTGGGGAACACGAGTGTCCTCTGCGTTGATGGCGGAGAGGATTCCTGCCGTCGACATCTTGTCGATGTCGACCGTTCGCGGATTGCGTTGTTCCGTCGGCGACTCCACGTGGACAACCGGTAGCGTCGCGGAGCTGTAGCCGAGCCCCCTGCGGCTCGTTGCCCCCACCTCCATCATTCGCCTCACTGTCTGTGAATCGGAGTGCGCGGCGCGGGCCGCGCTTCTCTCTTGGGTCACTTTCCGGTTTCCCGTGGCCGCCTCCTGCCATCGGGACGAACGCCGAGCCGGTGAGTGCCGACCGCGTCTCTCGTCGCGTCGAGCGCGTGGACCGCGTCGTCCATGTGCCGTTGCGCGACACCGATGAAGAGGCAGTCGATGACGGTGAGCTGCGCGATGCGGCTCGCCGTCGCGCCGGACCTGAACGTGGTCTCGCGTGCCGCCGTGGTGAGCACGTGGTCGGTGACCTCGGTGATCGGCGAGCGAGGGAAATTCGTCAGCGCGACCGTGGTGGCCCCGTGTTCCCTGGCCACCCGCAGGGCCTCGACCGTGTCCGTCGTCGCCCCCGTGTGCGAGATGCCCACCGCGACGTCGCCTTCGTTCAGCACGGCGGCCGAGGTGAGCATGATGTGCGTGTCGGACCACGCGAAGCTCACCCTGCCGATGCGGTGCAGTTTCTGCTGGAGGTCGGCGGCGACGAAGGCACTCGCACCGACGCCGTACACATCGACCCTGCCCGCACCGGCGAGCAAATCGATGACGCGTTCGAGTTCGCCGACGTCGAGTTGTTCGGCCGTCTCCTCGACCGCCCTCGCATCGGCGAAGCTGACCTTGCTCACCACGGAGGCCAGATCGTCCTCCATCGTGATGTCACCGCCGAGATTGCGTGACGAGCGAGCGGCGGTCCTCGCCGTGTCAGCGGCGAGCGCGATGCGGAGCTGCGGGTAGCCGCCGACCCCGATCGCCTTGCAGAACCTGGTGACCGTCGTCTCGCTCGTACTGGCGGCGAGCGCGACTTCGGTGATGCTCCGGCGGGCCACCGCCGAAGGGTCGTCGAGTACGACTTTCGCCACGCGTTGCTCAGCCCTTGCCAGACCGGGCAACAGCGAGCGGATGCGCACCAGAGGGCTCGCATCGGTGTCACGTTCCACGGCGCCTTTGGTGGTCTCGGCAACGAACTCAGGACCGTCGGGCGCTGCCGGCTCGGCGGGCTCGACCGTGTCGACCCCGCCAACCGTGGGAAACTTACTAACCATAGGCATCTGCGACAAGGTTACCCACACCTTCCGGATTGATCGCAAGCTGAGCGCGTTCCCACGTCCAGGCCGCTATTTCCTCGTTGATGAGAAAGTCGCCAACCGAGTCTTGCCTGTTAACCTGATTTGGCTAACGACTCTGCAACTTATTAGCGACCGAGCAACCTGAAACCGTCCCCTGCAAATGCGTAGGGTTGCCGCTCTCCGTCCAGTAAAACCCTTTTGTCGGCAGTGACCCTGATGGCGTCGACATAGTTGCCACGCGCGGTGTTGCTTCCGTCAGTGGTGAATCGCCAACGTAAAGTCACGTTTCCCGTCGCCGGAACGGATGCGTGCACGTTCCACCACGAACGGTGACCGGTCCCGGCCAGTGCGGTCACCGGCCCTTCCGGTGCTCCTTCGCCACGCACCCTGAGCTCGACCGGCCGCCACTGCCTGCCGTCGGAGCTGGCCTCGAGTACCAGCGGATCGGTCGGCTCGCTGTTGACGAAGGTGGCGAAATCGACGGAGAGATCGCCACCGTTGTGAGCCAGCGGAGGCGTTGTCAGCGTGGCGGTACGCGAGTCGCCGATACCGCTGAACCACGCGCGAGGTCCCTTCGCGGGGCGCACGGCCATCGCGCGGGCGAGTCCCGTCGCGTAAGCCTGCCTCGCCGGGTTGATCGAACCCCATGAGCGCGAAGGGTGGACGCGGTTGGTCAGCAGCACGACCACCGACCGCGACTGGGGATCGAGCACGATCGACGTGCCGGTGTAGCCGGTGTGTCCCGCCGTCGCGGGCGACGAGAGCCCTCCCATGTACCAGAGCTGGTTCAGCTCGAAGCCGAGGCCGTGATCATCTCCGGGGAACCGGGCGTTGTAGTTCGTCAGCATCGTGCGAACGGTGTCCTCGCGCAGGATGCGCTTGCCCCCGTACGCACCGCCGTTGAGCAACGATTGACCGAGCACGGCCATGTCCCTGCTCGTCGAGAAGATCCCGGCATGCCCGGAGACGCCGCCGAGCGACCAGGCGTTCTCGTCGTGCACCTGGCCCCTGACCATCCCGCGCGGCGGATCGGCCTGGTACTCGGTCGCCGCGATCCTGTCCAGCTTGGCGGCGGGCGGATTGAACCCCGTGTCGGTCATGCCGAGCGGTTCGGTGATGCGCCGCGAGATCGCCTGGTCCAGTCCTGTTCCAGCGACCCGCTCCACCAGCACGCCGAGAGTGATCAGGTTGAGATCGGAGTAGGTGTAGGTGGTCCCGGGCCGGTTCTGCGGGCGCACGTCCATGACGGCCTTGATTCTGGCCGCCTTGTCCGGCCAGTCCCGCCACAACGGCAGTTCGGGCTCCAGTCCCGAGGTGTGGGTCAGCAGCTGCGTCACGGTGATCGATCCCTTGCCCTGCGCCGCGAACTCCGGCAGGTAATCGGCCACGGGTGAGTCCAGGTCGACCTTGCCGTCTTCGACGAGCTGGAGCACCGCGATCGAGGTGAACAGCTTCGTCACCGAAGCCATGTCGAATATCGTGTCGGCGCGCATCGGCACCTGCTCGTTCGCGGGCAGTTCGGTGCCGGAGCCGTCCGCGTATCGCACGGCACTTCCCGCCGTGACGGTGTCGACGACCATGCCATTGTGGACGAGCGTGCCGACGGCGCCCGCGAACAACGGATGTCCTTCGACGGCCTCGCTTCCGGTCCATGCCCGCAGCTGATCGCCCGCCGCACGGATGGGCGCCGGATCAAGTCCCGCCTCCTCGGGCGGAACGTCGGCAAGCACCGTCGTCTCCGGCGCGAAACCGGTGAAGGGCTGGTCGAAGCGGCCGCTCGCCGGGCTGGTCGACGCCATCGAACTCGCTCCCGTCAACACCAGAATCCCGGTCAACAGAGCAATTCTGCCTCGCACGGCCACCCCGCCCCTCTCGCTACCGGTACCGCAGGTACGGCTCACGCCGCGCCCGGAAGTCCGCGAGTTCCCGCTGCCACGCACCGACGATCTCCGCGGTGTCCGCTCCCGCGTCGACCTGTTTCCGGAGCCGGTCGGAACCCGCCAGCTTGTCGATGAAGTTGTCCTCCCGCCAGCGAAAGACGCCGGGGTACAACCGTTTGGCGGATACGATCATGGTTATCGCCGTGCCGATCGCGTCGTAGGCATGGGGATCGGTCACCGCCAGCGTCACCCCACCGCAGTCCTGGCCCGCGAATTTGCCGGACGTCGGCACGAAATACGTTTCCCTGAACGTCACGCCCCCGAGCCCCGCCGTGGCCAGTTCCTCTCGCCACCGCCAGTCGATGCCGGGAGCGCCGATGATTTCGAACGGTTGCGTCGTGCCCCTTCCCTCGCTCAGCTCCGTGCCCTCGAAAAGGCCGGTGCCCACGTAGCTGAGCGCGGTCTGCGACGTCGGCATGTTGGGGCTCGGCGCCGCCCACACCAGTCCGGTGTCGGCAAAGCGCGAATCGCGTTGCCAGCCCGCGACCTCGACGACATCGAGCTCGCCCGGTTCGACCCCCTCGGCGGGCAGGAATTCGGCGGCGAAGAATCGCGCCAGCTCCCCGACCGTCATGCCGTGTTGCAGTGCGATCGGTTTCAGGCCGACGCCGGAGTCGAAAGCGGGGTCGAGCACGGGGCCGAAAGCGTCGCCGCCGAGCGGGTTCGGCCGGTCGAGCACGACGAAGCTCGCGCCGGTCTTCGCCGCCGCGAGCTGTGCCGTGTACATCGACCAGATGTAGGTATAGAAGCGGGCACCGATGTCGGCGATGTCGAAAACGACGGTGTCGACACCCGCCTTGGTCAACATGCCTGCCAGCTCGTCGGCACTCGCCCCGTAGGCGTCGTAGACGGGGACTCCCGATCGCGGATCGACGTAATCGCCTTCCGAACCACCGGCCTGCGCGCTGCCACGGAAACCGTGCTCGGGCCCGAAGGCGGCGGCCGGGGTCACCCCGGCCGCCACGAGCGAGTCGACGATGTGGTCCGAGTTCGCGAGCACGCCGGTCGGGTTGGAAAGCACGCCGACCTTCCTTCCCGAAAGGCGCCGCCAGCCGTCGGCCGCCAAGCGGTCGGCTCCCGGCACCACCGAACCCGGCCGGTTCATCGGTTCGGCGACCGCGAACGACGAACTCGTGCACAACACCGGGGTGGCGAGTGCGCTCGCGGCAAGGAAGAGCCGCCGGTTGACCGCCATCAGTTCGTCGTCCCTCTCCCTCGGATTCCCGGACCGACTACCACGTCAACCCGTGTCCAAACGGGAAGAGGGTGTTACCTGGGTCATCGCCGGCGGGAATCGCGACCGGCAGGTTTCCGGCCGGTGAATGCTCGCCGAGCAGAACCTTCGCGAGCGAGTTCATCGTCACCGCACGCCAGTCGTAGGTGGCGACCCACGTCGCGGAGTCCGCGTACCCGGGGTCGTACGGCTCCTGCACGGAAACGGCGACGACGGGCTTACCCGTCTGCCGCATCGCGTTCACGAGGTCGACCTGCCCCTTGTCGTCCCTGAGCCCGTTGGTCAGCACGACGACGACATCCGCCTCGCCCGCCGCGGCCACGGCCCTCTCGATGGTGGCCGCGTCGGGGTTCGCGCCGGTCGGGAGTGCCGTCGCCGTGGATCCGATGGCTGAGGCAAGAGCATCAACCGGCTCGGCCGGATACCCCGGGTAGTCGGATCGGTTCCAGCCGGTCACCAGCACCCGTTCCGTTCCGCTGAGCGGCAGCAGCGCTTCGTCGTTGCGCAACACCGTCGTGCTGCCGTCCGTGATCTCCTGAACCCTCGCCAGATTGGCTTGCGTGCCGACGACCTCGTCCACCTTGTTCTCGTCGACGTAGGGCTCGTCGGCGACACCTCGGTTGTACTTCAGTTCGAGTATCCGCAGCACACTCTCGTCGATGCGTTCCTCGGTGAGCCTGCCGTCGGAGACCGCGCCGAGTACGCCGCCGATCGCGACGTCGAGATCGGGTGGCATCAGCATCTGGTCGACGCCGGCCTGCAGGGCGAGCACCGGGATTTCGTCGTCAGGGTGCAGTTCGCGGACCCCTTGCATCTGCAGCGAATCGGTGACCACGACGCCGTCGTAGCCGAGTTCGCCACGCAGGATGCCGTTGATGATCGGCTCCGAAAGGGTCGCCGGATTCCCGGAGGGATCAAGGCTCGGCACGGTGATGTGCGCGGTCATGATCGAATCGACGCCCGCCTCGATGGCGGCCTTGAACGGAGGCAGATCGGTCTCCCTCCACTCCTGTTCGGTGCGTTCGATCACCGGAAGTCCGGTGTGACTGTCGGTCGCCGCGTCGCCGTGACCAGGGAAGTGCTTCGCGGCCGCCGACACGGTCTTCGTTGCCGCCGCCGAATTCTGGTAGCCGTCGACCTGCGCGGCGACGAGTTCGCTCGCCAGCGCGGGGTCCGAGGAGAACGAGCGGGAGCCGATCACCGGGTTCAACGGGTTGGAGTTGACGTCGGCGTCGGGCGCGAAGTCCTGGGAGATTCCCATCGCCCTCAGTTCGGAACCGCTGATCGCCGCCGCGTCCCGCGCGGCGCCCGCGTCTCTCGTCGCCCCGATGGCCATTCCACTCGGAAACTCGGTCGCGGGGCTGCCGACTCTCGTTACCCTTCCGCCCTCCTGATCGACGGAGATGATCAACGGCACTTCGGCGCCCGAGGCGAGCGCGGCTCGCTGCAATCCGTTGGAAAGGCCCGCGACCTGCCTCGGCGTCTCGACGTTGTCGGTGCCCGCGTTGTTGAAGTAGATGACGCCGCCGACCTGATAGCGCTGTACCACCTCGGCCGCGGTGTCGACCCCGTACTTGTTCCTGTTGCCCTCGTGGGCCTCTGTCGCCGACGTTCCCCACACGTCGGCCACGAAGAGTTGCCCGACCTTCTGTTCCAGGTCCATGCCGCGCAGCGTGCGCTCGGCCCATTCACGAGCCTGGTTCGTCGTGTTGTCCTGGTGCGGTTCCGGTCCGGATTGCGGAGACGCCGACGCGGTTCCCGCCGTCACGGCCAGCAGCCCCGCGATCGTGGTCGCCGCGCAGGTTCTCCTGGCTCTCGTTTTCCGGCGTCTGGGGATGGGGATGGTCACGGTAGCCTCCCGGGATAGGCGCTGGTGGGTTTTCCACGCGAACGCGACAGCATCGGAAAGCTACTGACGAAATGACGGAGGGTCAACGACCGAACGTCGGTGGCTTTTCAAGGTCATGAGATGTCGTGAAAAAGTGCCGACACGCTGGCGGCGCCCGTGACATGACTGTCAACGGGCGCCGCCTGCTTGCGCGAACCGCTCGGGTGACCAAGCTGCAACTCGTGTCGTATTTCCGGGGACTCGGCGTCCGGCGTCCCGATACGCAGTCCCTTAACGACAAGCCTCCCGCGGCGTGCCCAGCGTGGGTGCCCGGAGTCCGCGCACGGAGATCTTTCCGGGGTGGACAAGGCTTCTCTTCTGCCTTGCCCCTGGCCGACAAGATGTCCGCATCACTTTTCTACCCAGTGACGGGCGTCACTTCAAGGGGATGGAGGGGTGCACCGGTACAGAGGCTCGATGTAGTGACGAACGCATGCGTTTTCCGTGAGCTTGTGGTGCTGAAAGCGGTCACAGTGGGCCATGTGGGTGCGGGGCTCAGGCTTCCTTGCGGCGCTTGCGCGACAGTCCGTAAATCGTCGCTCCCGCCGCGACCGCACCCACGCCGATACCGACGGCCGCGAGCGTCGCCGCCGACGGCGCCGGGATGCGGGTCCGCAGGGAAATCGGGTTGCTGAAGGAGTGCACCTGCCAACCGCGCTCGGTCGCGAGCTTGCGCAGCAGGCGGTCGGGGTTGACCGCGTGCGGGTTGCCGACCGCCTCCAGCAACGGGATGTCGGTGCTCGAATCGGTGTAGGCATGGCATTCACCAAGGTCGTACCCGTACTCGGCGGCGAAGCGCTTCGCGGCCACCGCCTTCTGCTCGCCGTAGCAGTAGAAGTCTAGTTCGCCGGAGTAGCGCCCCTCGATGACCTCCATGCGAGTGCCCATGCTCCTCGTGGTTCCCAGCATCTCGGCGATGGGCGTGACAACCTCTTCACCGGCGGCGGACAACACGATCACGTCGTGGCCCTTCGCCTTGTGCTCCGCGATGAGCTCGGCGGCCTCCGCGTAGACGAGCGGCGCGACGACGTCGTGCAGTGTCTCGTTGACGACCGCGCGAACCTGAGCCACATCCCAGCCCGCGCACAGTGCGGAAATCTCGGCACGCAACCGTTCCGTCTTGTCCGCGTCGGCTCCCGACAGAGCGAAGACGAGCTGGGCGTAGGCGCTCTTCAGCGCCGCCCTCCTGTTGATGAGTCCCTGGCGCAGAAAGGGCTTGCTGAATGCGAGCGCGCTCGACGAGGCGATGATGGTCTTGTCAAGATCGAAGAACGCGGCGACGGGGCCCGTCTCCGGTTTCGCGATCGCTGTCGCTGTCTCGTCGGTGCTCGGCGGGGTGATGCTGGGTTCGGACACCTCTCAACGATAGGTGATCAGTCCGTGACACCTCCGGCCGCCGCGTGCGGCTCGGCCGGGCTCGATTCCGCCGGAAAATCCAGGACAGGACCCCTGGTCGGTGCACGGGTGCCGTTACCGAATTGTGGGTGCTTCGCGAGGGCCTCCTTCCTCGGCGAGCGAGCTACAGTTGAAGAATCCGATGTCATTCGGTGCGGTTCAGCCCGACCCCCCGGGGCTGAACTTCCGGCGGCCCTCGCTCCTCCCCCCTGGCGAGGGCCGCCCCCATTTCCGGGTTGTCCACAGTCGGCCGGTTGTCCACAGATCGGTCGGAAGCGTCTTGTCTCCGGCTCGGCCCGGCGCGACGGTGGGAAGTGAGCGAACGACGTACCTGGGGGAATGTGAGCGTGCCTGTCGAAGGGGAATACCGAAATCAGCGGTTGTCCGACGAGCATCGCCCGCTCGTCGTCGCGGCCGACGACACCGTGCTCGACGAGGTTCTTCGCCTCGCGGCAGCCGTCGGTTGTGACGTCGAAAGAGCGATGGACATCGGAGCCGCTACGGCACGATGGAGCACCGCGCCGCTGATTGTGGTCGATGAGCTGGCCATGACCGATGCGGTCGTGAGCCTGCCACGCAGGCAAGGAGTTTTCCTGGTGTGCAAAGGAACTCCGGTCGCCGACTCGTGGCGGCGGGCGTTCGCGGCCGGCGCCGAAGGGGTGATCGCGCTTCCCGACGACGAGGGGGCGCTTGTCGCAGCGCTGGCCGACGTCGTCGAGGGGCCGCGTGGTGAGAGCGGTCCGGTGCTGGCCGTCCTCGGTGGGAGGGGCGGAGCGGGTGCCTCAGTTCTCTCCGCCGGGGTTGCCCTCACCTCGGCTCGTTCCGGAAGGGCGACGTTCCTCGTCGACTGCGATCCGCTGGGAGGCGGCATCGACATGCTGCTCGGCTCGGAACTGAGCAAAGGCCTCCGCTGGCCTGACGTTCGGATCCAGGCGGGGCGCGTCTCGATGAGCGCACTCGCGTCCGCGTTGCCCGGCAGCAGGCATGGTGAGGGAACCCTGTCCGTGCTGTCGTGCGATCGGGTCGGCGAAGGGCCGAGGGCCGAGTCGGTCGCGGCCGTCGTCGACGCGGGCAGGCGGGCGGGCCGGACCGTCGTGTGCGATGTTTCCCGCCAGCTCGGCCACGGCGGCGCTGAAGTGCTCGCCCGCGCCGACCTTGTCGTCATCGTCGTTCCCGCCGAGGTGCGCGCCTGCGTTGCCGCCAGGAGAGTGCTCGCCGGGTTCGGCGACCGGCTCGACAAGGTCAGGGTGCTCGTGAGAGGGCCCGCGCCCGACGGGCTCACGACGGCGGACGTCTCGGACGCCGTCGGGGTGAGCCCGCTCGGCTGGATCGGCCAGGACCGTACGTTGCGCAGGGCACTGGAACGCGGCGTGTTCAGGCCTCGTCCGACAAGTCGGCTCTGCGGAGCCGCCGATGTCGTTCTTGCCGAGCTGAGCTCGGTCAGATGTTGAACCCACCGTCCACATTGATCGTCGCGCCCGCGAGATTGCCCGCGTCCTCGCTTGCGAGGTAAGCCACGGCCGCCGCGACATCCTCCGGTTGCCCGAACCGGCCGAGCGCCGTGTACCCGGTCATGACCGCGGCATTCGGCCCGTCCACCGGATTGGCGTCGGTGTCGGTGGGTCCGGGGCTCACCAAGTTCACCGTGATACCTCGCCGTCCCAGTTCCCTCGCGAGTGCCTTCGTCATGCCGATGAGCGCCGCTTTCGTCGCCGAGTAAACGGAGAAACCGGGAAACGGAACACGCTCGCCGACGTTGCTGCCGATGTTGATGATGCGGCCACCCGGTTCGAGATGCCGGGCGGCGGTGCGCGCCGTGACGAACGGTGCGCGCACGTTGATGGCGAAGGCCCTGTCGAAGTCCTCGACTTCGAGGTCGGCCAACGCTCCCGTCGTGAAGACGCCCGCGTTGTTGACGACGATGTCGATTCGCCCGAACTCGGCGACGGTTGCCTCGACGGCCGCGGCCACTTCGCCGGGAACGGCGCTGTCCGCCTTGATCGGCAGCGCCCTCGTCCCGGCGGCCTTGATGCGTTCGGCGACCTCTTCCGCTCGCCCCGCACTGTTCACGTAGGTCAATGCCACGTCGGCCCCCTCGGCCGCGAGCCGGAGTGCCGTCGCCGCGCCGATTCCCCTGCTGCCACCGGTGACCAGTGCGACCTTGCCTGCGAGTTTCTCGTTCATGAGACCGATCCTGCCGGCTTGCCTCACCCGGGTGCTGGCGGTAATCGGACGGCTCATTCCGGCCTAGCGACCTTTCCGGTGCGCGCATTGTCCTTGTGGGTACGACAGTTCTGCGCTGTCCGGTCCGGGTTGTCCACAGTATGCCGGTTGTCCACAGAATCGGACATTGGCTCTTGCCGGGGCTTTCCGGGAGACGCAGGGTGGAAGTACTGCTGGCTTGGGGATATCGCATGGGGGGCAACAGAATGAACTTCTCTATCCACATCGGACATCTGGTTTCGGGTCGATGAGCGAACCGAACAATCGGCGGATGGCGGAGGCGCGTGGGCAAGGGGTGGAACTCGTCGACCGGGTTCGCAGGCGGCTTGCCGAGTCGGGATCGGCCGCGGATCACAAGGCTGTCGCCGATGCGGTGAGAAGAGAGACCGGCGGCGTCGCGGGGCACCTCGACATCCTCGACGCGCTCAGGCTGGTACGGCATGAGTTCGTCGGAGCTGGGCCGCTCGAATCCTTGCTCTCCGACCCGAAGGTTTCCGATGTGCTCGTCACGGCTCCCGACGAAGTGTGGGTCGACGGCGCGAACGGGCTGTGCAGAACGGAGATCCGGTTCTCCGGCGAGGAGGCGGTGCGCAGGCTCGCCCAGCGGCTCGCACTCGCCGCGGGACGCAGGCTCGACGAAGCTCAGCCCTTCGTCGACGGCTGGCTACCGGGAAAAGGGCCGCACGGGCACGTGAGGGTGCATGCCGTCCTTCCTCCCATCGCGGCGGAGGGAACGTGTCTTTCCCTTCGCGTGTTGCGGCCCGCCGTGCACGACCTTCACGCGTTGCGGCGACTCGGCACCTTCGACGAGAAAGGGCTCGCGGTACTCGCGGCCATCGTCCGCGCGAGGCTTGCCTTCCTGGTGACCGGCGCGACCGGGTCGGGAAAAAGCACTCTGCTGGCCGCTTTGCTCGGTGCGGTGTCGCCGAGGGAACGGATCGTGTGCGTCGAGGACGCCGGCGAGCTGCAACCGCGGCATCCGCAGTTCGTCCGGTTGCTCGCGAGGCCGCCCAATGTCGAAGGGGCGGGCGAGATCACCTTGCGCGAACTCGTAAGGGAGGCGCTGCGGATGCGACCGGACCGGCTTGTCGTCGGCGAGGTACGGGGCGCCGAGGTGTGTGAACTACTCGCGGCGCTCAACACCGGCCATGAGGGCGGAGCGGGCACGCTGCACGCGAACTCGCCGGGCGAGGTCCCGGCGAGGCTCGAAGCGCTCGCCGCCCTCGGCGGTCTTTCCCGGTCGGCCTTGCACAGCCAGCTGGCCGCCGCGGTCCAACTCGTGTTGCACATGCGCAGGAGGGCGAACGGTACGCGTGCGCTCGCCGAAGTGGGCGTTGTGCACAGGGAAGGTGACCTCGTGCGGGTGCGGTCGGCGTGGCGGGAGGGCGACTGGACCGGCGACAGTGCGTTGCTCACCAGGCTGCTCGCCGGAAAGGGAAGGGGAAAGCGATGTTGATGCCCGCGCTCGTGCTCGCCGCCTCGGCGCTGATGTGCTGGCCCTCCCGTCCCGCGGCCCGGCTGATGCGTGCCGTCGGAAAGCAACAGGACCGGCGAGGAAGAATCCGATCCTGGATAGTCCACAGTAGACGGCGGTTGTCGTTCGCCGCCGCGGGTGGGGCCGGGGCCGTCGTCACGGTGACCGTCGGCGTCCTTCCGGGGGCAGCGCTGACTCTGCTCGGGTTCGCCGGATATCGGCAATGGAAAGCGGGCCGCGACATCGACCGCGCGATCCAGGCGGCGGCCGAGGTCGCGACGTGTGTACGAGCGGTCGTCGGCGATCTCAACGCGGGCGCGCCTCCGGCTGCCGCCGTGGAAAGGGCGGCAGAGGACACGAAGCCCGGACTCGCCGCGATCCTGCGCACCATCGCGGCGACGAGCAGGCTGGGCGGCGATCCGGCAGCGGTCGTCTCCTCGGCGGGCAGTGGGGCTGGGGCGGAGGCCATCGTGCGGCTTACTCGCTCCTGGGAGCTGGCGAGGCAACACGGACTTCCGCTCGCCGGAGTGCTCGAAGCGGTGCGGCGGGACGTCGAGGCGTCCGTACGCGTCGCGAGGCAGTCGCGCGCCAGGATGGCCGGTCCGAGGGCCAGCGCCGCGATACTCGCCGCGCTACCCGTATTGGGCATCGCGCTGGGCGAGGTCATGGGCGCGACGCCGCTGACCATCCTGTTCACCACGGCGGCCGGACAGTTCCTGCTGGTGGTGGGCAGTGCGTTGGTGCTGGGCGGGGTGTGCTGGAGCGGGGTGCTCACCGGGCGATCGGTGTTGCGATGACAACGGCCGCTCTCGTCTTGCTACTCCTGGCGTGCGCCGTAGTAGTCGTTCCCGCACGCACGAGGCGGCTGTGGAATGTGCTCGGCAAACCTCGCCGGAAGACGACGGGTGCCGGTCCGGCGCCGGAGGTATGGCGGCTGCCCGCGCTGGCGGCCCTCGCCACGACCTCGATCGTCTGCGTCATCGACACTTCGGTGCGGGGTGTCGTCGTCGGGCTCTGTTGCGGACTCGGCGTCTTTCTCGCCCTCCGCTATGGGAGGAAGCGACTCGCCGCCCGGTCGAGCAGGAGCCCGCCAAAGGCCGGGAAGCTTGAGCTGGCCTGCACCTGCGACCTGCTTGCCGCATGCCTTCGTGCCGGGTTACCCGTCGCGACGGCGGTGGGAGCCGTGGCGGCGACAGCTCCGTCGCGGGCGATGACCGCGCTCGGAGCCACGGCTGACCTGCTGGCACTGGGTGCCACGCCCGAGCAGGCGTGGGAACCGGCCCTTCGCTGCGAGGACACCGCCGAACTGGCTACGGCTGCGGTGCGTACGGCCAGGTCCGGAAGTGCACTCGCCGCGGTCGCGTCCGAATTGGCCGAACGCGCCCGGCAAGCGGCGGCGGACGAGGCGGAGGCCGCGTCCCAGCGCGCCGGTGTCCTCATCACCGGGCCGCTCGGGCTCTGTTTCCTTCCGGCCTTCCTTTGTTTGGGGGTGTTGCCCGTCGTCATCGGATTGGCCGGGCAACTGACGGCCCTCAACTGAAACCCATTCACCGCGAACGGCAACTGAACAGGAAAGGAATGAGCCCATGAAGCTCACGGCGTTCGATGTACTCCTGTCGTGGGGCGCCCAGCTGGGGAGCACCCACGCGGGCAACGGATTCTTGCTTCCGGGGACACCGGCTCGACTCGTGTCGCCGGATTCCCGAGAAGGCAGGGTGGATGCAGGAATGAGCACCGCCGAGTACGCCATCGGCACCATCGCCGCGGCCGCTTTTGCCGCCGTGTTGTACGGGGTGCTGACCGGGGACTCCGTGGTCGACGCGTTGACCTCGCTTGTCGAGCGGGCGATCTCGGTGGACTTGTGACCGGCCCGCCGTGCGGGCCCGCTCGCGGCGAACGGGGTTCGGTCACGGTCGAAGGTGCCATCGCCCTGTGTGCGCTTGTCGCGGTATTCGGGGTGGTGGTCGCCGGTATCGGTATCGCCGCGGACGTTCTGCGCTGTACCGACGCGGCGGGGCAAGCGGCCAGGTTGGTCGCGAAAGGACAATCGGAACTCGCGAAGGAAGCCGTACGCCGTACCGGACCTGACGGCGCGGAGGTCGACATCAAACAAGAAGGGCGGCTCGTCGTCGTCACCGTTTCCGCTGAGGCGGTCGGCGGGCTCGTTCCAGGAGGTGGTTTCAGCGCGCGGGCCTACGCGGAACTGGAACCAGGCGTCACGAGCACGGGCGATGCTCCGGCCCCCGAGCCATCGAAGGAGCCATCGAAGGAGGCCGGGCAGGGATCGCGGCCGGAGTCGCGGGGCTCGCCGTGAACGGGTCGAGAGAAAGCGCACGGAGCGGCGAGGCGGGCATGGCCACCGTGTGGGCGGCAGGGGCGGTGGTGGCGATGTTGCTCGTCGGTTGCCTCGTCTGGTTGTTCGGTGGGGCGGTGGTCGCCCGGCGTCATGCGGCCAACGCGGCCGATCTCGCCGCGCTCGCCGCGGCGGGCCATGTCCACAGTGGCGCGGCCGCCGCCTGTGACAGTGCACGGCGCATCGCCGATCGGATGGAGGTCCGGTTGCGCGATTGCGCGTTCGAACAGTGGGACGCCCTTGTCGTCGTCGAATCCGAGGGCAAGGGCTTGCTGGCCGGCTTCGCGGCGATCACCGCGAAAGCAAGGGCGGGTCCCGTCGAGTGTGCCGATGTATGCGTCCGGGAGTAGCAGCGGCCGGGCGGGGTACAGCCGGGCGCGACGAGCGGGCGAACGTCGGCTGGGCGAAAGGGCCGCCCGTGACCGGTTGGGCGGGCTTCGAGCTGGCGAGCAGCGGTCGTTTGCGCGCGACGAACGGTCAACGCCCTGCCCCAGCAGGATGAACGGCCCGCGCTGCGAGTCGATCAACAGCAGGCAGGCGCCTCGGGGGGTCGCGACGAACGGCTGCCCTCGGCTGCGACGTGATGCCGACGATTGACATGGCGGGTTCGGCCGGGCGTTGTGTCGATGCTCACTCGTCGTCCGGAAGCCGCCGGTTGTCGACCAGGCACTTTCGACCAACTGCAATTTGCCGTTTAGTCATATGTGACACCGCACGCAAGGCGGTTCAGGTTTCTGAGGAGGCTCGAAAAAGATCATGTTGGACACGGAGTTGTCGGAAAGCTGGCGGGGTGCGTTCCGCATCGAACTGCGGGCGGAGGCCATCGGCCTCGCCTGGCGGGGCTGGCCCGTTCTGCCGGGTACCTATCCGACCACCGGGGACGACACCGAATCGGCTGTCGGCTGGATCAGGCCGGTTCCGGTTCACGACGACTGGCAGGAACGCCTCGGCGCCCACCCTCGCCAGGTCGCCGCGTGGTGGACCGGCAGGCCCTACAGCCTCCTCGTCGCCACCGGCACGATGATCGACGCGATCGAGGTCGACGACAAGCTCGGTCGCCGCGCGGCCAAGCTGCTGCGGGCAACCGGTCACCCGGCGCCCATCGTCGCGATGCCGAACGGCCGCTGGCTGTTCCTGACGACAAGTTCGGACAGCGTGCCGACCGCGCTTTCCGAGGACGAGAACGTGCAGTGGCACTCGAAGGGAAGCTGGATTCCGCTTCCGCCGACTCCGTTCGAGCACGGTGTCGTGCACTGGAGGGTCAAGCCCGAGATCTGGGGCTGGCGCCTTCCCGCGGCCTCGGCCGTCCACGAGGTACTTGAGCGTGCCCTGCTGAACGAGCACGCGGACGAGGAACTCGCGGTTCAGCCGGTGCTCGCGGTGGGAACCTCCGCGGCCTGAACGACCTCGTGGTCGTGAGTGGCATCGTGGTCCATCGCCCCGAGCACGATGTCCAGCACGGCCACCGCCCCCGCCTTGTCCAGCGGCTCGTTGCCGTTCCCGCACTTAGGCGACTGGACGCAGGACGGGCATCCCGCCGGGCACTCGCAGGAGACGATCGCCTCCCGCGTAGCGGCCAGCCACGGGACCAACGCGGCAAAACCGCGATCGGCGAATCCCGCTCCGCCGGGATGACCATCGTGCACGAACACCGTCGCCTCCCCGGTGTCAGCGTGCAAAGCGGTGGAGACTCCGCCGATGTCCCAACGGTCGCACGTAGCGAACAGCGGTAGCAGGCCGATCGCCGCGTGCTCGGCGGCATGCAGGGCGCCGGGGATGCGCGCCGGATTCAGTCCGGCGCCCCCCGGCGCCCTGCTTTGACGTTTCCCCTGAATTTCCGGTTGTCCGAGCGCGTCTTCGTCCGAGACGGCCTGTTCGGCGTCCGAACGGGCCACCGCGCCGCCGAGCAGTTCGTCGCTGATCGTGTACCAGACGGCTCGGGTGCGCAGTTCCTGCTCGGGAAGGTCGAGCGCGACGTGATCCAGCACCTCTCCCGACGGCAGCCGCCGCAGATAGCCGACGACCCGTGAGCGGACAGCCACATCACCGAGGCAGGCGGTGACGCCGTTGTAGTGCTGTTTCGTGCCGGTCTCCAGGACCTCGATGTCGACCACCTCGCGGGCCGTCGTGCTCCACTCCGGATCCTCGGCGTGCACGAGTGCGAGACCGGTCTCCAGATCCAGCTCGTCGACCACGTACGACGAGCCCTGATGCAGGTAGACCGCGCCGGGATGAACGGTGCCGCACGCCGATCCGGAATCGACGGTGCCAAGTAGGCGGGAGGTCTCGGCCTCGACGACCGCGATCTGCTCGCCACCGGAGCCACGAATGTCGACCTCGTGTTGCGGCCGGTTTCGTGATGTCCAGTACCAGCCGCTCGGCCTTCGCCTGAGCAGCTTGTCGGCCACGAGAGAATCCAGCACCTCGCGTCCGGCTTCACCGCCGAAACCCGGCAATTCGTTCGCGGTAAGGGGAAGCTCCGCCGCGGCGCAGGCGAGCTGAGGTGCGAGCACGTAGGGATTGGCCGGATCGAGCACCGCCGTCTCGACCGGCCGGTCCAGCAACGCCGAAGGGTGGTGCACGAGATAGGTGTCCAGCGGATCGTCCCTGGCCACGAAGACGACGAGGGCCTCGTCGCCTGCTCGTCCCGCCCTGCCCGACTGCTGCCAGAACGAGGCGAGAGTGCCCGGATAACCGGCCAGTACAACGGCGTCGAGACCGGCGATGTCGACACCGAGTTCCAGTGCGTTGGTCGTCGCGGCCCCGAGCAGCGAACCGGAGAGCAGTGCCTTCTCCAGTGCTCTGCGCTCCTCGGGGAGGAAGCCCGCGCGGTAGGCGGCAACCTGCTCACCCAGCGCCGAGTCCACTTCGGACAGTATGCGTTTGGCTTGCAGAGCGGTCAGTTCGGCGCCGCGGCGGGAGCGTACGAAGGTCAGCGTCCGCGCACCTTCGATGACGAGTTCGGCGAGGATCCTTGCCGCTTCGGCGCCTGCCGATCTTCGTACCGGCGCGCCGTTCTCGCCCGCGAGTTCTTCGAGCAACGGCGGTTCCCACAGCGCGACCGTCCTCGCTCCGCGCGGGGATGCGTCCTCCGTGACCGCCGTGCAGCTTTTCCCGGTCAGCCGTTCGGCGAACTCGGCAGGCCGCGCCGTCGTCGCGGAGGCCAGTACGAACACCGGATCGGCGCCGTAGTGTTTCGCGACCCTTCGCAGCCTGCGCAGCAGGAGCGCGACGTGCGAGCCGAAGACCCCGCGAAAGCTGTGGCACTCGTCGACGACGACATAGGAAAGCCTGCGGAAGAACCTCGCCCATTTCGCGTGAGCGGACAGAATGCCGCGGTGCAGCATGTCCGGGTTGCTGAAAACCCAGCGCGCGTGTTCCCGCACCCAGTCGCGCTCCGGCATCGGGGTGTCGCCGTCGTACGCGGCGGGCCTGACCCCTTCGAGGTCCAAAGAGGACACGGAACGGAGCTGGTCGGCGCCGAGCGCTTTCGTCGGTGCGAGGTAGAGGGCGGTGGCTTTCCGGTCGGTGACGAGTTTCGACAGGACGGGTAACTGGTAGCCGAGTGATTTGCCGGACGCGGTCCCCGTGGCGATCACGACATCCTGACCCTGCCAGGCCATGGCCGCGGCTTCCGTCTGATGCAGCCACGGGCGTTCGACCCCGCTCGCGCGCACCGCGTCGACGACCGTCGGCGGTGCCCACGACGGCCATGTATCGAACCGAGGGGCACGCGCGGGTAGGTCCGCTACATGGGTGACCGGATTGCGGCGTTCCGGAATGCCTGCTGTGGCGCGGCGCAGCAGGCGTCTCGCTCGCCGCGTTTCCGTCAGCCCGCTCATGTGTTCGAGCATCGCACACCCCCAAACGGGTAGTGCAGATCGGTTCAGTGAGCGGTTTCACATGAATACGCTGCGTGTGCGGGGTGGGACGCCCTGCCGGGGCCCGCACCTGTACCAATAGACTCCGCGAAACCACACCACAAGTGGTGTAGATCCCATGTCATCGTCGGCACAGTGGTCAGCCCGCCGACCGGCGTTGGCAACAGGCGACGTTTCAGGAGGACGAATGTCCCGGCACTTCCTCGCGGAGAGCTCGATAGAGCTCTCCGGAGGTGACTACGGCATCGTGGCCGTGGTCGCCGTGGTCGCCCTTTCGGCGCTCGTCATTGGATATTTCCTGCTCAAGGAGGTCCTGGCTGCGGGCCAGGGCACCGAGAAGATGCAGGAGATCGCCAAGGCGGTGCAGGAAGGCGCGGCTGCCTATCTCAACCGGCAGCGAAAGACACTGGCCATCTTCGGCGTGCTGGTGTTCCTATTGCTGTTCGCGCTTCCCGCGGAGGACTGGAGTGAGCGAATAGGACGCTCCCTGTTCTTCCTTGTCGGCGCTGTCTTCTCGTTCTCGATCGGTTACCTCGGCATGTGGCTCTCGACCAGAGCCAACGTCAGGGTCGCCGCCGCGGCACGTGAGCCAGGCGGCAGGGAGAAGGCGATGCGGATCGCGTTCCGCACCGGTGGCGTCGTCGGCATGATCACGGTTGGTCTCGGTCTTTTCGGTGCGGCTGTCGTCGTGCTGGTGTACGCGGGCCAGGCACCGAAGGTCCTTGAGGGCTTCGGATTCGGCGCGGCGCTGATCGCGATGTTCATGCGTGTCGGTGGCGGTATCTTCACCAAGGCCGCCGACGTCGGTGCCGACCTCGTCGGCAAGGTCGAGCAGGGTATTCCCGAGGACGACCCGCGCAACGCGGCGACGATCGCCGACAACGTCGGCGACAACGTCGGCGACTGTGCCGGTATGGCGGCGGACCTGTTCGAGTCGTACGCCGTCACGCTGGTCGCGGCGCTCATTCTCGGTAGTGCCGCCTTCGGCGCGGCTGGCTACGGCCTGACGTTCCCGTTGATCATCCCGGCGATCGGTGTGATCACGGCCGTGATCGGTATCTACATCACGCGTGCGAAGGCAGGCGAGAGCGGGCTGACGACCATCAACCGCTCCTTCTATATATCGGCCGTCATTTCGGCCGTGCTCTCCGCGATCGCGGCGTTCATCTTCCTGCCGAGTTCGTTCGAAGGCGCTTCGGGCAACCCAGCCGTCATCGCGACCGTCTCGGTGATCATCGGTATCGCGCTCGCCGGAGTGATCCTGTGGCTGACGGGCTATTACACCGGTACTGAGCACGGGCCGGTGAAGAACGTCGGCAAGACCTCGGAAACGGGTGCCGCGACGGTGATCCTTTCCGGTATCTCCGTCGGTTTCGAGTCGGCGGTGTTCACCGCGCTGGTCATCGGTGGTGCCGTGTTCGGGGCCTACCTGCTCGGTGGTGCGGTCGCGTTGTTCGCCGTCGCGCTCGCCGGTACCGGTCTGCTGACGACGGTCGGCGTCATCGTCGCGATGGACACCTTCGGCCCGGTCTCGGACAACGCCCAGGGCATTGCCGAAATGTCGGGCGACCTCGAAGAGGGCGAGGGCGTGCAGATCCTGACCGAGCTGGACGCCGTCGGCAACACGACGAAGGCGATCACGAAGGGCATCGCGATCTCGACCGCGGTGCTCGCGGCAACGGCGCTGTTCGGGTCGTACTCCGAGGCCATTCTCGGTGCCTTGCGCGGCATGGGCGACGCGGTCACGACTCTCCCCGAGTCGTTCGCCGACAGCATCATCGTTCCGAACACGCTGGTCGGCGTCATCATCGGTGCCGCGGTGGTCTTCCTGTTCTCGGGGCTTGCCGTCAACGCGGTGTCGAGGGCCGCGGGCGCCGTCGTCTACGAGGTGCGCCGTCAGTTCAGGGACATCCCGGGAATCATGGAGGGCACGACCCGTCCCGAGTACGGCAAGGTCGTCGACATCGTTACGAGGGACTCGTTGCGTGAGCTGGCCACGCCAGGACTGCTCGCGGTGTTCGCACCGATCGCGGTCGGGTTCGGTCTCGGTACCGGTGCCCTCGCCGGTTACCTCGGTGGCGCGATCGCGACCGGCACGCTCATGGCCGTGTTCCTCGCCAACTCCGGTGGTGCGTGGGACAACGCGAAGAAGCTGGTCGAGGACGGCCACCACGGTGGCAAGAACTCCGAAGCGCACGCGGCAACGGTGATCGGTGACACCGTCGGCGACCCGTTCAAGGACACGGCCGGCCCCGCGATCAACCCGTTGCTGAAGGTGATGAACCTGGTTTCGCTGCTGATCGCTCCCGCGGTCGTGCAGTTCACCGTCGGCCCCGATGCCTCGCTCGGCATCAGGATCGCGATCGCACTCGTGTCGGTGGCGATCATCGTGGCGGCGATCGTCGTGTCGAAGCGTCGTGGCACCGCGATCTCCGAAACGTCTGCTCAGCAGCAGACAACAAACGCATAGCGGCAACACCGGGCCCGGGGCGCGCAGGTCGCGTTCCGGGCCCGGTGCTTGTTGCGTGCTGTCGATATCGTTGAGTGCGTTGCGGTGACTTGTCCGGGGTGAACCGGGCGGTACCGTCGCACACGGCTATGCCCCGAAGACTGTCTGCGTCAGGAGGTGTCGGCGTGCGGCCCCGGTTGTCTGTCCTCGCCGCGATGACCATGGCCTTGGGCCTCGGCTTGGCAGGCTGTGGTCAGGATGGCAGAGGTCAGCAGGGCACGGTGGAGCCTGGCGCCGAGCAGCAACAGCGCGCGGAAGGGCCGGGGATGACCGAAAGGGAGATCCGGCACGAAGACGCCATCACCACCTGGACCGACGGCTACTGTGCCGCGACGACGGAGCTGGTGACGGCATTCTCCGAGATGCCCGCGATCGACCCGAGCACTCCCGAGCAGGCTTCGCGGACGTCGAGCGAGCTGCTCGGGGTCATGATCGGTGGCCTTGACCGCACCGTCGGCGGTCTCGATCAGCTCGAACCCGCTCCGCTGGCCGAGGCGGAGGCGGTGAAGAACGAGGCCGTCACCACCTTCACCGGTATTCGCGATCGGGCGGTCGGAGCGAAGCAGCAACTCGACGCCGCGTCCGGCGATGAGGCACACCGCGCGGCCATCACGGCCGTGCGCGCGCCGCTTGAGGACGTCGGCAAGCTCAATCTGCTTGGCGGATTCGAGGGGATCCCCGCGTTGCGCGACGCGATGGTTCGTGCGCCCTCATGCCAGAAGCTGGCAGCGGAGGACAGCTCGCCCAAGATCGACAACGGGCAGAGCGGCGGCTGAATCCGCTGATTCTTCCGTAGCTCCTGGCCCGAGCGGGCGGCAGAGGCGAGGGATCCGCGGCTCCCTCGCGTGCTGACCGCGGCTCGAATCACCCGCTACGTGCTAGTCCAGCCGCTGTTTCGCGTAGGCGGTCATCGCATCGCGCAGGTAGTCGGCGAGACCTGGGTGGCCCCGCTCAACGTTGACCCGGTACCGCTCGTCGTCGGCGTACAGGTTGCCGAGTCCGATGTATGCCTCCTTGTTCGGTGTCCAGGAATGGCATATCCAGCGGTAGTGCGCGTCGGTGGCGGCGACGGTGCGGGGGTCGTCCGCGGCGACGCCTTCCGCCATCAGCTCGGCAAGTGCGGACCAGGCGTCAGCGCCCTGCTGCTGGATGGCTTCCCACTTCTCCTTGGACCAGCCCTTGACCCGCTCGTGGGTCGCGAGCGCACCGGGCCATTGCTGATCCGCTTCCTCGGCAAGCGTTTGCGCCTCTTGCGAGTGACGGTCGAAGCCCTTGTAGAGGTCCTCCGCTTTCACTTTCTTCCCTCCTTCCAATTGCGTGATGGTGTGCTCGACGGTTCTCGCGAGCCGGTCGAAGCGGTCACGTTCGGCGAGCAGCGTCGCGTGGTGCGCCCTGAGTGCGCTGAGCTGATCGGTTTCCTTCGTGACGACGCTCTTGACGGCGTCGAGGCCGAGCCCCAGCTCCCGCAGTACGAGGATGCGTTGCAGCAGAAGGAGCTGTTCGTCCTCGTAGTAGCGGTAGCCGTTGCCGCCGGTGAACGCAGGCGGCAACAGGCCGATCTCGTCGTAGTGCCGCAGCGTCCGCGAGGTCACGTTCGCGAGCTTTGCCACCTGGACGATCGAGTAGGCCATGTCCTTCACGGTAAAGGTTGACGGTGCGTCAACCTCAAGTCGAAAATCGGAATCGGGTCACTACGGCTTGGGCAGCGAGCAGCCCTCGCGATCGAGTTCGATTGTTCCCCGCGTGGTCAGGCACCTGGTGAGCTGGACCGTCTGCTGCCCGTAGTTCGTTCCTGCGCGGACGGTGATCCGACCGTTCGCGCCGACTTCGCACGGGTTGTTCATCGTGCACTGCTCGCCATCCACGTTGCCCGTGTTGTTGACACCGACGACCTCCTCCCTCGCGATGTCGACGATCGGAGAACCGGAGGTGCCGCCGACCGTTTGACACGTTTCCGCGTAGCGAATGGAGTCGTGCCAGGTGTAGCCACCTTCGCGGAGGTCGGCGAATCCATTGATGGAGCAGGAGTAGGTCTTCTTCCGGAACCCGGAGGGCACGGTGATGGCGGTACCTGCGGCAGGACGCTTCGCGGACAAGCGCAGCGGCGAGATCCCGTGCTCCTTTTTCACGTCCGCGTAGCTCGTGCCGAGGCGGTACACGGAGACGTCGGTACCGGCCATCGTCGCGTAGAGCAGCCTGTTCGCGCGCAGCGTACCCAGTTCGGCGCCGGTGCCGCTGAGCAGCGTGAACGTGCGTTCGGACGGCTGGTCGACGATTACCTGCCCCGGCTCGGGGAAACCATCCTCAAGGCAGTGACCGTTGGAAAGGACGAGCGCGGGCGCCGAGGACGGCGTGCCGGAGGGTTGCACGATGGAACCGGAACAGTTGGACGACGCCACGGTGCCCGCGAGATCGACCTCGGTGCTCGCGGCCGCCGATGGGGCTGTGACGAGGGAAAACGCGAACAACGCCGACAGAAGCACGCCGAGCGGGCGGCCGAACATCCAGGGAGGTCCTTTCCGGTGGGGCTTTCGTCGTCCGACGGAGCGTATCCGCTCGGTTACCGAAAGCTGCGGAACGCCTGAGGTGCGCGTCACGTGCTAGGTGTGGGATGGAAACATCACCTCGGTAAACAGCGATGCGCTTGACGCACGCTTTACGGCGTGTTGCAGCACCTGGGCAGACGTCGTCGCCCGTGAGAGTGCACACTGGCGGGTCGAACAGGTGAGTTATTGGAGCGGAGAGCGGGACAGCGTGGCTGGATCGAAAGAGGAGACCAAGGCGCGGGGCGCCTCCAGCGCCTCCACGGGGGGTGGTCGGGCCAAAGGCCGGTCCGCGAAGAACGGTGCGGGCGGCGACGGCCGTCGCCGGCTGGTGATCGTCGAGTCACCCACCAAGGCGCGGAAGATCGCCCCCTATCTCGGCAGGGATTACGTCGTCGAATCCTCCCGTGGTCACATCCGCGATCTCCCGCGCGGCGCGGCCGACGTGCCCGCGAAGTACAAGGGCCAGCCATGGGCCCGGCTCGGTGTCGACGTCGACAACGACTTCGAACCGCTCTATGTCGTCTCACCCGACAAGAAGAGCACCGTCACCGAACTCAAGGGCCTGCTCAAGGACGTAGACGAGCTGTACCTCGCGACAGACCCCGACCGCGAGGGCGAAGCGATCGCCTGGCACCTGCTCGAAGCGCTCAAGCCGAAGGTCCCCGTGCGCAGGATGGTGTTCCACGAGGTCACCGAGCAGGCGATCCGTCTTGCCGCGGAGAGCACGCGTGAGCTGGACCCCGATCTTGTCGACGCGCAGGAGACCCGCCGCATCCTCGACCGGCTCTACGGTTACGAGGTCTCGCCGGTGCTGTGGAAGAAGGTCATGCCGAGGCTTTCGGCTGGCAGGGTGCAGTCGGTCGCGACGCGCATCATCGTGGAGCGCGAGCGGGAGCGCATGCGTTTCACGTCGGCTTCCTACTGGGACATCGCGGCGACGATGAACGTGCCCGACGCGGCCGACGATGGTTCGCCGCGCAGCTTCCCTTCCCGGTTGACCGCCGTCGACGGCTCGCGGCTCGCCACCGGCCGTGACTTCGGCTGGGACGGTCAGCTCAAGGCGTCCGCGAAGGACGTGAGGACCCTCGACGAGCCGGAGGCGACCCGGCTGGCGGCCGCGCTGCGGGACAGCGACTTCGCGGTCACGAGTGTCGAGGAGAAGCCGTACACGAGGCGGCCTTACGCACCGTTCATGACCTCGACCCTGCAGCAGGAAGCGGGCCGGAAGCTGCGGTTCTCCTCCGAGCGGACGATGCGTATCGCGCAGCGGCTCTACGAGAACGGCTACATCACCTATATGCGTACCGACTCGACGACGCTGTCGGACGCGGCGTTGTCGGCCGCGCGGGCACAGGCCACGGAGCTGTACGGCGCGGAGTTCGTCGCCGACAAGCCGAGGCAGTACACGCGCAAGGTGAAGAACGCGCAGGAGGCACACGAGGCGATCCGGCCCGCCGGTGAGGTTTTCCGCACCCCCGGCCAGGTCGCGGCCGAACTGGAGACGGACGAGTTCCGGCTCTACGAGCTGATCTGGCAGCGCACGATCGCCTCGCAGATGGCCGATGCCAAGGGCACGACGATGTCGGTTCGCATCACGGGCACGGCGACGAGCGGTGAGGAATGCGTGTTCTCCGCTTCGGGTCGCACGATCACGTTCCCCGGGTTCCTCAAGGCCTACGTCGAAGCCGTCGACAGCGAGGCGGGCGGCGAGGCCGACGACAAGCAGAGCAGGTTGCCGAGGCTGCGGAAGGATCAGGCGCTCAACGCGAGCGAGTTGATGCCGGACGGGCACTCGACGTCCCCGCCGCCGCGCTACAGCGAGCCGAGTCTGGTGAGCAAGCTCGAAGAGCTCGGTATCGGCAGGCCGTCGACCTACGCGTCGATCATCAAGACCATCCAGGATCGCGGCTACGTCTGGAAGAAGGGCTCGGCCCTTGTCCCGTCCTGGGTGGCCTTCTCCGTCGTCGGACTGCTCGAACAGCACTTCGAGCGGCTGGTGGACTACGACTTCACCGCGGCGATGGAGGACGAACTCGACCGCATCGCCGCCGGTGACGAGCAGCGGACCAACTGGCTTTCCCGGTTCTACTTCGGTGGCGAGCAGGGCGTCGACGGTTCGATCGGCAGGCTCGGCGGACTCAAGAAGCTCGTGGGATCAGGCGTCGAGGACATCGACGCGAGGGAGATCAACTCGATCCCGCTCTTCACCGACACCGAAGGCCACCCGGTAGTGGTGAGGGTCGGCAGGTATGGCCCTTACCTGGAGCGGGAGGCCAACGGCGAGTCACAGCGGGCCAATCTTCCGGAGGACCTGCCACCCGACGAGCTGACGTTGGAGATCGCGGAGAAGCTGTTCGCAACGCCGCAGGAAGGCAGGGTGCTCGGCACCGACCCGGTCAGCGGGCACGAAATTGTCGCGAAGGAGGGCAGGTTCGGCCCCTACGTCACCGAGGTGCTTCCCGAGCCGGAGGAGCCGGCTGAGGGGAAGAAGCCTGCGAAGGCGAAGAAGCCGAAGCCGCGCACCGCTTCGATCTTCAAGTCGATGTCCATTGAGGACATCACGCTCGACGACGCGCTCAAGTTGCTCTCGCTGCCGAGGGTCGTCGGTACCGATCCCGAGAGCGGCAACGAGATCACCGCGCAGAACGGTCGTTACGGGCCGTACCTCAAGAAGGGCACCGATTCCCGGTCACTGGCCACTGAGGACCAGATCTTCGACATCACTCTCGACGAGGCGCTGAAGATCTACGCCGAGCCGAAGCGCAGGGGAAGGCAGGCCGCCGCCAAGCCGCCGCTGAAGGAGTTCGGAGCCGATTCCGTTTCCGGCAAGCCGATCGTGGTCAAGGACGGAAGGTTCGGGCCCTACGTCACCGACGGCGAGTACAACGCTTCGCTGCGCAAGTCCGACAGCGTGGAGGAGCTGACGCAGGACAGGGCCGAGGAGCTGCTCGCGGAAAAGCGCGCGAAGGGGCCCGCACCGAAGAAGAAGGCGGCACCGAGGAAGAAGGCGACGGCGAAGTCGGGTACGGGCGCGAAGTCGGGGACCTCGAAGTCGAAGTCCTGACCGTTCACTGTTCCGTATGCGAACCATTACTCCGGGTAATGGGGGCCAGGACCCTGTTGGTGGATGCGCCCCGCTGTCGGCTCGCTACTCTGGGACACGGCAAAGTCGGTCCGCAGGAAGGAACGCGTTGTGAGCGGCGACGGTACCCAGGCGCCTGAGCCACCGCTGGCCTTCACCGATCCCGTTGCCGGTTCGTCCGGCAACGGACGATCCGACTACGGGGTGCGGTCCGGCGCGGGCCGGGACGATGACACCGGGCAGTTCCAGGTCGCGGCTCCGGTCGCTCCCGACCCGGAGATGGTGCGCAGCATGGTCGACGCCGCACTCGGCGAGGACCGGCCGAGGGACCCCGGTGAGGACCCGGTGTCGGTGGACAGGGCCGCGGCCGCCGTCGAGGCGGGTGAGGCCGTCGAGGCGCCTGAGCCGCCGCCGGAGACCGCCGCGGAGACGACGGGTCAATTGCCTGCCGTTCCCGCCGGTATCCCGCAGTCGCCCGGCATCTACCCGCAGCCGCACAAAGCGTGGTCGGACCGGGCCTCGTGGCTGCCCCAGGTGATGCGTTTGCGGGGCAAGCGCGCCAAGGACGGCGAGGGTGACGGCGAGGAGGAGGACGTCGTCGAGCGGCCACCATCGCGGCCCGTACTGCGCAAACCCACGAGTGGTTCGGCGGGGCTGGCTGTCGCGCTCGTGTTGCTGGCGGTGTTCGTGTTGCTGGCAATTCAGTTCGTGGCGAGTTTCGTGGAAAGCGTTACCGGCCTTTTCAACTGAGCAACAGCATTTCGTACCTGACCGGCTACCCCTCGTATTTTTCCGGATGCTCCGGCGAGCCCTTTCCACTGGGCGCTACCCTGACGACACGAGGCGCAGGGCGTTTATGGGGTGGAGCACATCAGCGAGGGCGGGCAAGGAAATGCTGAAGCCGACGCCGGTGCGTCGGCCAAGGGAGAGGCGTCCACGGTCCGCAGAGCCCGGAGGGTGCTCGCGATCAAGCCGTTCCGGAGGCTTTGGGGCGTCACCTATTTGTGTAGCGTCGCCGATTGGCTTTCGCTGCTCGCGCTGACCGGGCTGGTCACGAAATTCACCGACAACTACATGGCGCAGAACTTCGCGTTCGCCGGTGTGGTGCTCACGCAACTGCTGCCGGGGCTGCTTTTCGCGCCTCTCGGCGGCCTGCTGGCCGACCGGTTCGACCGGCGCAAGGTCATGATCATCGCCGACCTCGCCCGGTTCGGCCTGCTGCTGTCGATCGCGCTGGTCGGCACGCCGATCTGGCTTTTCGTCGCGAACTTCCTCGTCGGGTCGGCCGCGATGATGTGGATTCCCTCCAAGGACGCCGCGGTTCCCAACCTGCTGCGAAGGCC
Source organism: Saccharomonospora sp. NPDC006951 (assembly GCA_040635515.1). Classification (GTDB taxonomy): domain Bacteria; phylum Actinomycetota; class Actinomycetes; order Mycobacteriales; family Pseudonocardiaceae; genus Prauserella_A. The sequence continues at coordinate 673,913 of JBEYHY010000004.1, forward strand.
GGATCAGGTCGAGACGGCGAACTTGCTCGGCATGATGATGACCTACGGGATCGCCGTCGTCACGGGTGCCGGTCTCTACTCGGTGCTCACCGGTGTCCAGACGGCGCTCAACCTGCCGAAGGACGCGTTCGGTGTCTTCGGGGTCGCCAACGCCGTGATCGTCATCAACAGTCTGCTCTACCTCGCCAGCGCGCTGCTCGTCGCGACGAGGATCCCCGAGTTGTCGCTGCGCAACGTCCACCCCGTTCTCGCGAACGGGGTTTCGGCGCCGGCACCGAAGAAGGAGCGCAAGGAAAGCGGCGAGAAGGAAGGGAAGAAGAAGAAGGGCACCGGCTTCCTCGCCATGGTGCGTGACGCCTTCCGGTTCATTCGTACGACTCCACTGGTTCGCGGACTGCTCATCGGCATGATCGGCGCGTTCGCGGCAGGCGGTGCCGTCATCGGTTCCGCGAAGCCCTACTCCTCCAGTCTCGGTGGTGGTGACGCCGCGTTCGGCCTGCTGTTCGTCGCCGTCTTCATCGGTGCCGCGACCGGGCTCGCCAGTGTGCCGAAGCTGGCGAGAAGACTGCCGCACGACCGGTTGTTCGGCATCGGGATCGTGCTGGCTGGGCTCATGCTGATCGTGGTCGCGCTCTCGCCGCACCTCGCCGTATCGCTGGTGGCGGTCGCCGTCGTCGGCGCCTGTGCCGCCGGAGCGTTCCTCACCGGTGTGACGATCATCGGCTCGCAGATCGACGATGCCATCAGGGGCAGGATCAACGCGATCTACCAGAGCCTGATGAAGATCATCATCTTCGGCTCGACCGCTACCGTGCCGCTGCTCATCGGGCTCGTTCAGCCGAGGCACGTGCACGTGTGGGGCAACATCATCACGATCGACGGGACCAGACCGGTGCTGCTGGGGGGCGGGTTACTCGCCGCGCTCGTCGGCATCATCGCCTACCGGCAGATGGATTCCCGCCGCACCGAGCCGATCCTCGCCGATCTGCGCAACGTGATCCGCAGGCGGCCACGCAGGGTCAACGGCCTGCTCATCGCGCTCGAAGGCACGACGGCCATGGACACGGCCACTCAGGCGGCGAGGCTCACGGAATGGCTCGAACGTGGTCCGCGCAAGGTCGTGCTCGCCGCCGATCCCGCGCTTGACGACAGCAGGTTGACCTCGCTGGTGTCCGGAGCGTCGCTGTCGGGCGCGAGAGCGCAGGCGCTTGCCGCGGCCGCGGTCAGAGCCGACATCATCGAAAGGGATGTCCAGCCCGCCCTGGATTCGGGGGCCATCGTGGTGATGGAGCGGTTCGTCGATTCTCCGCTCGCGCACCTCTCCGCCGTCGCGGGCCTCGACTCCGCCGAGCTCGAAGGCCTCGCCGATTGGGCGACGGGCAAACTCCGGCCCGATCTCACCGTGCTGCTCGACGCTGACCCGGGGGAACCCGCCGAAGCCCCGCAGACCTCGGCGGAGCACCATTGGCGGGTGCAGCAGTTGCTGACCGAGATGGCTGCCGCCAACCCTGACCGGTACGTGGTCGTCGAGGCGGAAGGCACCGAAGACGAGGTCGCGGACAGGGTGCGCACCGCGGTGCTGGCGGCATTGGCAGGCAAGCTCCCCGTGCCTGCCCAAACGGAGGTTGCGGAGGCGAAGTGAGCGGTCCGGTGTGGTCGCAGGTCGTCGGGCAGGACAGGGCTGTCGACATGCTGAGTGCCGCCGTCACATCCGCGGCGGCGCTGGTGTCGGGTGAGTCCACCGACTCCGGAGCCATGACCCATGCCTGGCTGTTCACGGGCCCGCCCGGATCGGGAAGGTCGGTCGCGGCGAGGACGTTCGCCGCGGCTTTGCAGTGCAGGCTCGGACTCGGTTGCGGTGAGTGCACCGGTTGCCGGACGGCACTCGCCGGTACCCACGCCGACGTGCGGCTCGTCGTTCCCGAGGGACTTTCGATCTCCGTGGCCGAGATGCGCGCTCTCGTGCAGGCCGCCGCCCGCAGGCCCACGACGGGCCGCTGGCAGGTCGTGATCATCGAGGACGCCGACCGGCTCACGGAGGGCGCGGCGAACGCACTGCTCAAGGCGGTCGAGGAGCCACCGGAGCGCACGGTCTTCCTGCTCTGCGCCCCTTCGGACCATCCGGAAGACGTCTCGGTGACCATCAGGTCGAGGTGCAGGCTCGTCACCCTGCGCACGCCCCAGCCGGACGCGATCGCCAAGGTGCTCATCGAACGGGACGGCGTCGCGGAGGACATGGCGCGGTGGGCTGCCGGTGTCTGTGGCGGCCACGTCGGAAGGGCGAGGAGGCTGGCGACGGACGAGGATGCCCGTAAGCGGCGCGCCGCCGTGCTGCGCATTCCGCTCGGCCTTCGCAGGGCAGCCGACGTCTTCGAGTGCGCCGACGAGCTGATCAAGACAGCGGAGGCCGATGCCTCTGTCGAGAGCAAGGCGAGGGACGAGGCCGAGCAGGACGCTCTCCGCACCGCGATGGGTTCAGGCGGGACGGGTAAGGGCGTCGCGGCGGCGAAGCGGTCGGCCGACGCGGCGGTCAGGCAGCTGGAGAAGCGGCAGAAGTCGAGGGCGACGAGGACCCAGCGCGACACCCTCGATCTCGCACTCGTCGACCTCGCCGGGTTCTATCGCGACGTACTGGTCACCGCGAGCGGCGCCGGGGCGACGCTGAATCACCCCGACCGGGCCGCCGACAGTGCGACGGCCGCGGCGCAGTGGACGCCAGCCTCGACGTTGCGGCGGCTCGACGCCGTGCTCGCCTGCAGGGACGCGATCGAGTGGAACGTCAAGCCGAGGATCGCGGTTGAAGCCATGGTGACCACCCTGCGCGAAGGCTGAGTACCGGTCTCCGCTCCTTCGAGCGGAGACCGGCCTTGCCTCAGTCCTCCTCGCGAGGCTTCGGCGAGGGCTTCACCGGCTCGGGCTTGAGCACCCTGCGGTTCGGGAGGCCGGCGACGAGTACGACGCCGAGCAGCAGCATCGCCGTGCCCGTCCAGAAGATCGGAACCGTCGAGTACGCGGCGCTCGTTTGTGCGAGCGGTTCGGGGCCCTTCGGCTGTTCGCCACCGGCAGGCGGTCCGGCCGGTGGCGCGGAGGATCCACATTGGACGCCGCCCTTCGGGGCATAGGCCCTCGCGACCTGCTCGCCGAGCGACACCTGGGCCAATGAGGAAGGCAGGTTCTTCGCGACCTCTTCCGGCAGCGCGTCGCGCAGCGCCTTCGTCGGCAGAATCTGGAGATCGAGCAGCCTCGCGGAGGCACCGAGCTGGAAGCCGTCGAACGGGTCCTCCATCTCCATGCCCTTCTCGGTCAGTCCCGCGATGCTGAGCCGGAGTACGCCGAGGTCGAGCACCTTGCCGCTCGCCGCGTCGGTGAGCGGCTTGAGCAGCCCGTTGCCCAGTTCCGCGACCCCGCCGATGACGGGAAGGTCCTTCACGTCGGCGAAGCCGGGGATGTCCTGCAAACCGGGCAGCGGGATACCGACGGGGATGTCCTTCGTCGGATTCGCCGCGTCCAGTTCGAAAAGCACCTGGCCACCGCGCTCGACGGTGAGCACCGGCGCGGTGTACTCGACCTTCGAGGTCTCCTTCTCTCCCGTCGACGTCACCCGCAGCGTCGGCTGGCTCGCGACCTTGATCGTGAGTCCGAGCGGAGTGCCCTTGAGGATGTTGATATCGGCGGCCTGCATGGTCGAGGTCGACTCGACCGCCTTGCGGTCGCTGTCGGGAATGTCGACGAGCCGGACAACCGAGCGCGTCGACATGGTGTTCGGCATGCTCAGCACGGCGCCGTTCCCGTCGGCACTCGGCTGGCCCTGTCCCGCACCGGAAAGCAGGCCGCCGAGGTTCGCCATCGGCCCCTCCAGCGAGGCGAGGCCGTTGCTCAGTTCGCCGCTGGCCTGGTTGAGCTTGCTCAGGTCCGGCATCGTCGGCACGACGTTGAGCAGCGAGAGGCTGCCGAGTGAGGTGCTCGCGTCGGCGATCGTGCCGACGCAGGGACCTTCTTCCGGGCTCCAGCGCGCGTGCGCGGACCCGTTGAGCGCGCTGATGTTCAACAGCGGATTCTCCGGGGCCGCGAACCCGGTCGTGAGGGGTTCGGGGTTGTCGGGAAGTGCCGTCTGGACCAGCGAACCGGGCGGCTGAGGTGCGTTGCCCGCGATCGAGACGCCGAACGGGGCGGCCTGCGCGATCGAGCGCTCGTAGGAAAGGTAGGCCTCGGAGTTGGCCTGCGCGCTGGAAATGCCGAACCCGCCTTCGAGCGCGGATTGCCTTGGCAGTTCGTCGCCGAGCCCCGGCAGGATCGCGTCGGTCGGTACGGCCTCGGGAAGCAGGCGGAGCATGCCGAGCGCCGTTCCCGCTTCACCGACCGCCTTGCCGTTCGGTGACGGACTCGGCTCCGACGTGATCGGGGCCTGCCCCGGATCGGTCGGTTCGGGGATCGGCGTCGTCGGAATCGTCTGCCCGATCGCGGGCGTCGCCGAAAGGACGAGTACCGCCGCGGTGACGGGGAGGGCCAGCGTGCGGGGCAAGCGTCGGCGCATGGATCAAGTCCTCCAGAACCACCAGTCGACCCGGCTCGGAGTCGACGCCGGTGTCATAGCGGACCTAACGACGCCGGGGTGGGAAAGTGACGCGCGGATGGATGGTTATACTTACTCGCAGCCGGGTTCGCCCCGCGCCGCCTTAGCTCAGTCGGCCAGAGCGGCTCACTCGTAATGAGCAGGTCAGGGGTTCGATTCCCCTAGGCGGCTCCACTGACCAGGGTCTTTTCGGGAAACCGAGAAGGCCCTGGTCTTTTTGTGGCGCCGGACGTGTCCTGATTCGCGGCGTCGGTCGCCGTCATAAGGTGACGGCATGCCGATGTTCGCCTTCGAGGGCGTCAGCCCCACCGTGCACCCCGATGCCTGGATCGCGCCCACCGCGACGCTGATCGGCGACGTGATCGTCGAGAAGAACGCCTCCGTCTGGTACGGCGCCGTGATCAGGGCCGACTTCGGCCGGATCGTGATCAGGGAGGGCGCCAACATCCAGGACAACTCGGTGCTGCACGTCGGCGACGGGGTGTGCGAGGTCGGCAAGGACGCCACCGTCGGTCACTCCTGCATCGTCCACGACTGCACCGTCGGCGAGCAGGCGCTCATCGGCAACGGCGCCACCGTGCTCGACGGGGCGACCATCGGGGCGAGGACACTCGTCGCCGCGGGGGCGACCGTGACTCCCGGCACGGAGGTCCCGTCCGAGGTGGTCGCCATCGGCAGCCCCGCCAAGAAGTTCGTTCCGCTCACCCAGTCGGCGAGAGGATGGGTCGAGCACAACGCCGCGATCTACCAGCACCTCGCCCGCAGGCACGCCGAGGGCATCGAACCGCTGTGAGCCGCGGGCTGGCGTGTCCAGTGTGGACGAACGGTGGAGTTCAGACCGTGGGACCGGGTTGGGCGGTCGACTAGAATCGGCACCGCAGTTGCAGCGACTGGCGCCATCGAGGTGGAGCACCACCGGGGAGCGAGAGACCAGCGGCAGGCACCGCGCGCCTGGGTGTCCCGCCGCGCGCCGCTATGCCAGGAGTGACAACCATGACGCACCAGCCAGCGATTCCTTCCCTGACGGCAGCCGACCCCGAGATCGCGGGCCTGATCGAGGAGGAGGCTGCCCGGCAACACGACAAGATCCGGTTGATCGCGTCGGAGAACTACGTTTCGCAGGCGGTACTCGAAGCGACGGGCACGGTCCTCACCAACAAGTACTCCGAGGGCTACGCCGGCAAGCGGTACTACGAGGGCCAGCAGGTCGTCGACCCCGTCGAGACGCTGGCGATCGAAAGGGCGAAGGCGCTCTTCGGTGCCGAGCACGCGAACGTGCAGCCCTACTCGGGTTCTCCGGCGAACCTCGCCACCTACCTCGCCTTCGCCAAGCCCGGCGACCCCGTGCTCGGCATGGCACTGCCCGACGGCGGTCACCTGACTCACGGTTGGTCGGTTTCCGCGACAGGCAAGTGGTTCACCCCGGTGCGCTACGGCGTGCGCAAGGAAACCGGAAGGGTCGATCTCGACCAGGTTCGTGACCTCGCGAGGGAACACCGGCCGAAGCTGATCTTCGCGGGCGGTACGGCCATTCCGCGCACGATCGACTTTCCCGCCTTCGCCGAGATCGCCCGCGAGGTCGGCGCTGTGCTGGTCGCCGACATCGCCCACATCGCGGGTCTCGTCGCCGGTGGCGCGCATCCCTCGCCGGTCGGCCACGCGCAGGTGATCACGACGACGACGCACAAGACGCTTCGTGGTCCCCGCGGCGCGATGATCCTCTCGGACGCCGACCACGCGAAGGCCATCGACAAGGCGGTCTTCCCCGGCCTGCAGGGCGGTCCGCACAACCACACGACGGCCGCGATCGCCGTCGCTCTCGGCGAAGCGGCCAAACCGGAATTCCGCGAGTACGCGCACGCCATCGTCGCCAACGCGAAAGCACTCGCGGAAGCGTTGATCGAGCGTGGTTTCGACCTCGTTTCCGGAGGCACGGACAACCATCTGCTGCTGGTCGACCTCACCAGTAAGAACATCGGGGGCAAGCCGGCGGCGAAGGCGCTCGACAAGGCCGGTATCGAGCTGAACTACAACACCGTGCCGTTCGACCCGCGCAAGCCGTTCGATCCTTCCGGTATCCGGCTGGGCACTGGCGCGATCACCACGAGGGGGCTTCGCCCCGAACACCAGCCGCAGATCGCGGAGTGGATCGAAAGGACCGTCTCAGCCGCGGCGGCCGAGGACGAGTCCTCGCTCGCGACGATCGCGGCCGAGGTGCGCGAACTGCTCGCCGGTTACCCGATTCCCGGTTACCGCGAAGCGAAGTAGACAAGCGAAAGGGCCTGTTCCCGATGGGAACAGGCCCTTTTCACGTTGCGAAGGCGACTCAGTGTTCGCCGGGTTGGCCTGCCGCTTCCTTCTCCAGGCGGTCGGCTTCCCTGTCGTAGGAGCGCTTGATCTCGTCCTCGGCTTCCGAACGGCCTGCCCAGGAGGAACCTTCGACGCTCTTCGCCGGTTCGAGGTCCTTGTACACCTGGAAGAAGTGCTCGATCTCCAGCCGGTGGAACTCGTTGAGGTGGTGGATGTCGCGCAGGTGCTCAAGGCGCGGGTCGTCGGAAGGCACCGCAAGTACCTTGTCGTCCGGCCCCTTCTCGTCCGTCATACGGAACATGCCGATTGCCCTGCACCGGATGAGGCAGCCGGGGAAAGTGGGCTCCTGCACCAGGACGAGAACGTCAAGCGGATCGCCGTCCTGCCCGAGCGTGTCGTCGATGAACCCGTAATCGGCCGGGTACTGCGTGGCCGTGAACAGGGTGCGGTCGAGCTTGATCCGCCCCGTCTTGTGGTCCACCTCGTACTTGTTGCGTTCCCCTCGGGGGATTTCGATCGTGACGTCGAACTCCACGGCGTCCTCGCTGCTCGTTCGTGGCGCCGCGTCCGAGCGGCTCACATCGTTCATGTTCTGTCCTCACTAGTGTGGACCACGTATTCGGTGGGTGCGGCACTGATGGTGTGCAAGTGTGACGTCGGCCCTTTCCAGCTGCGAGGAGGAGTGCGTGCCGGGTAACGACGAAACACCCGCGTGGCCGTCGAGTGACCACGACATGGGAAACAGCGGCTCGGATGAGCCGACACACGAGGTCGCTGTGCCCAAGGTCACGCTATCCCAGCAGCCGACCCTGTGGGTCGAGAAGCCGGGCGACGCGCGGCACCCCGCCCCGCCCCAGTCACAGCAGGGCCAGCAGGGTCGTTCGCCGTTCGAGCCGCGGCGAGCTCCGCAACAGCCGCAAGGCCCCCCGCCGGGTGCGCAGCAGGGGCCACCGCCGCAGCAGGTTCAGTGGCCGAACCAGGCGCAGAACCGAGGCGCCCTACCGCCGCAGGGACCGCAACCGCCCCAGCCCGCTCAGCCCGCGCAGCCGGTGTGGCCGCGACCGCCCCAGCCCCCGCAGCAGCCGCAGTTCCCGAGGCAGGGCCCTCAGCCCTCCCAGCCACCTCAACCGCTTCAACCACCGCAGCCGCCTCAGCAACAGGGCCAGCCGCCGCGCAGGGTCGAGATCATGCCTGCGGGAGCGCAGGTGCAACCGGTGCGCATCGAACCGGCCGACGAGCAGGGACAGGAGAGCCACGCGCAAGCCGACCGGCCGGACGGTGCCACGGAGGCGGATCAGACCCCGCCAGCCGAGCCGCCGGAGGGCTCGACGGCCGCCGAACCCGCTGAACCGAAGCCGGGAGGCAAGCGCAAGCGGCTCGTGTTCAGCGGGATCGCCGTGCTCGTCGTGATCGCCGTCGGTGTCACGCTTGCCCTGCCGTATGTCTCCAACCGGCTGGGGCTTCCCTGGGCTCCCAACGCGCCGAAGGGCGATCCGCCCGAGCCGCTTCCGGTGAGCCTCCAGCTCGCCGGCCCCGACGAATCGGCTCCCGAGCCGAGCCTTTCCGGCATCAAGGAGGCGCTCGAAGGGCCGGCGAGCGCCTCGGCGCTCGGGAAACTCACCGGCACCGTCATCGACCCGCAGACCAAGACGGTGTTGTGGGAGAAGGACGGTACCGAGGCACTGACTCCCGCCTCGACGACGAAGCTGCTCACGGCCGCCGCCGCGCTGATGACGCTCGATCACGGCATGCAGTTGTCGACCAAGGTGGTCGAGGGAGACGAACCCGGCACGGTCGTGCTCGTCGCGGGCGGCGACGTCACGCTCTCCTCGCTGCCGGTCGGGGAAGACTCGATCTTTCCTGGCGCCGCACACCTCGACGACCTGGTCGAACAGGTCAAGGAGGCGACCGGGGGCAGTCCCGTCAGCAACGTGCGGCTCGACCTCAGCCTGTTCACCGGCGAAGGCACCGCCCCGGGCTGGGCTCCGGAGGACGTTCCGTCGACCTACATGGCCAAGGTGCAGCCCGCGATGCTCGACGGCGGCCGATCGGTCGCCACCGACGGCAAATCGCCCGGCGTGGCCGATCCGGCGGGCCGCCTCGCGAGTGAGCTGGCGGGCAGGCTCGGCGCGAGTGTCGCCGCCGACCCCGCGACGACGGCACCATCCGATGCGAAGGTGCTCGGGGAAGTGAAGTCGGCGCCGCTGACCGAACTCGTCGACCAGTTGCTGATCAGCTCGGACAACCTGCTCGCGGAGGCCGTCGCGAGGCAGGTGGCCATTGCGGAGGGGAAGGAGCCCTCGTTCGCGGGGGCCGCGGAGGCGACGAAGGAGGTGCTTGCCCGCAACGGTTTCGACATGGGTTCGGTCGAGCTTTCCGACGGCAGTGGCCTGTCCACGCTCAACAAGGTTCCCGCGAAGGTGCTCGGCGACCTGCTCTCGCTCGCGGCCGACCCGTCGGAGCAGGACCCGAACACGAGCAAACTGCGGCCGATGCTCGGCGGCCTTCCCGTCGCGGGCGGCAGCGGCACGCTGGCCTCGCGCTACACCGAAGGCCAAGCCACCGAGGGCAGAGGCTGGGTGCGAGGCAAGACCGGCACACTCGACGGAGTCAACACGCTGGCGGGGGTCGTACTCGACGCCGACGGAAGAGTGCTGGTGTTCGCCCTCATGTCCTCGGGGGGATCCATCGAACCCGCCCGAGGTGCGCTCGACGACATCGCGGCGGCTCTGCGTGGCTGTGGTTGCCGGTGAACCCGGGTAGCGTCGAGGACATGGTGAGTCAGCAGCAGGTGCGGACGGTACCGGCGAACCCGTTGGTCGACTGGTCGCTCGCGGCGGGTACGGGGGCTTTCCTCGTGCGTGGTGGTCCCGTCGTGCCGCGCGAGGAGGCCCAGCGCGCGGTCACCGAGCTGCGTGAGCTGACCGTCGACGCCGAGCGGCACGTCAGGGAACTCACCGGGCTTGGAAACGGCCTGCCCCTGCTGCAGGGCGATGTCGTCGACAGGCCGGGCTGGGTGCGGGCGGCAGCCGCCGGTCTCGACGCGCTGACCAGTCGCGCGCTCGACGATCTCGACGAGGACGACCAGCGGGAACCGGGGCGGCTGACGCCCATCGTCGCGGGCGGAGCCGGAGTGCAGACCGGGATCGTTCTCGCGTTCCTCGGTGCGAGGGTGCTCGGCCAGTACGACCCGTTCGGCGGTGCGGACAGGTCGGGCAGGTTGTTACTCGTGGCGCCGAACATCGTCACCGCGCAGCGGGCGATGGATGTCTCCGGCCGCGACTTCCGGATGTGGGTGTGCCTTCACGAATGCACTCACCGCCTGCAGTTCACCGCCGTCGACTGGCTGAGGGAGTACTTCGCCGACGAGGTCGGAAGGCTCGTCGGCGGCCTCACCGACGCCGACGGCATCGGCGCCTTCATCGGCAGGCTCCCGGAGACGTTGCGGGAGGCCAAGAAGGGCAAGACCGAAGGCTCTGCGGGTTCCATGGGCTTCGCGGAGTTGTTGCAGTCGCCCGCGCAGCGGGAGGTGTTCGACCGGCTGCTCGCCCTTTCCACGCTGCTGGAAGGCCACGCCGACTACGTCATGGACGCGGTGGGCCCCGATGTCGTCCCCAGCGTCGCGACCATCAGGCGCAGGTTCACGGCGCGCCGCAAGGGGGGCGGGCTGCTCGACCGGTTCCTGCGCAGCCTGCTCGGGGTCGACGCGAAGGTGCGGCAGTACGCGCTCGGCGCCGCGTTCACCAAGCACGTCATCGGCGAGGTGGGCATGGCGGGGTTCAACACCGTGTGGACGTCTCCGAACACCTTGCCGACCCGTCAGGAGATCCGCGACCCGCAAGCGTGGGTGCGGCGCGTGCACCGTTGATGGACCCTGTTCATTCCGTCCGGACGGCCGTCCGGCGTTTCCTCCGCGAGGAAGCCCCCGCGTCGTATCTGGAGAGTGGGCAGCTGTTCGTCGCCGTCTCGGGTGGTGCCGATTCACTCGCCCTCGCGGAGGCGGCCGCATACGTGGGGCACCGGATGTCGTTGACCGTGCGCGCGCTTGTGGTCGATCACGGTTTGCAGAAGGGCTCGGCCGAGGTCGCCGCGACGGCGGCGGAGCGGGCGTTGCGGGCGGGCGCCGACGAGGCCGAGGTGCTGACGGTGACCGTGAGCGGTGCGGGAGGTCCCGAGGCCGCTGCCAGGTCGGCGCGCTACGCCGCACTGAGGTCGGCACTACCCGGGTCGCCATCGCTCGTGCTGCTCGGCCACACCCGGGACGATCAGGCCGAGACGGTGTTGCTCGGCCTCGGCAGGGGCTCGGGCCCACGCTCGATCGCGGGGATGCGCCCGCTGGATCCGCCGTGGGCGAGGCCGCTGCTCGCCGTGCCGAGAACGGCGACGAACGCCGCGTGTGCCGCGCTGGGGATCGTGCCGTGGATCGACCCCCACAACAGTGAGAGCAGATTCACCAGGGTGCGGCTGCGCACGGAAGTGCTTCCGTTGCTTGAGGACGTGCTGGCGGGCGGTGTGGCTCCCGCGCTGGCTCGGACGGCCGCTCAGCTGCGCGAGGATGGCGACGCGCTCGACGAGATGGGCGCCGACCTGCACTCCCGCGCGCTGACCGGCGATTCGCTGGAGACCGGGGTGCTGGAAACGGCGCCCGCCGCGGTGCGCAGGCGAGCGCTGCGCCGCTGGTTGCTCGGCGCCGGGGTGCCCGAATTGACCGATGCCCACCTGCGGTCCGTCGACGCTCTCGTCAGTCGCTGGCGTGGCCAGGGTGGGGTATGGCTACCGGGGAATTTTGAAGCGCGAAGGTCACGTGGAAAGCTCACCGTGGACGCTGGAGAACCCACCACAAGAGGGGACTGACCTGTGTACGAAGGCGACATCGCCTCCGTGCTCGTCACCGAGCAAGAGATCAAGGACAAAATCGCCGAGCTGGCCGAGAAGGTCGCGGCCGACTATCCCGCTGATGGACGAGACTCCGATCTCGTCCTCGTCGGTGTCCTCAAGGGCGCCGTGATGTTCATGAGCGACTTCGCGAGGGCGCTTCCCGTGCCGGCGCAGATGGAGTTCATGGCCGTGTCGTCCTACGGGTCGGCCACGTCGTCGTCGGGCGTCGTGCGGATCCTCAAGGACCTCGACAGGGACATCGCGGGCAGGGACGTATTGATCGTCGAGGACATCGTCGATTCGGGATTGACATTGTCCTGGTTGCTGAAGAATTTGACGAGTCGCGAACCGGCATCACTCAACGTTTGTTCGCTTTTGCGAAAGCGTGAGGCGGTAAAGGTCGATGTTCCGGTCAAGTATGTCGGTTTCGATATTCCGAACGAGTTTGTCGTCGGGTACGGCCTCGACTACGCGGAACGTTATCGTGACCTGCCATTCATCGGAACTCTCGACCCCAAGGTCTACTCCTCGTAATTACCGCTGAGGGCAGTGTGTAATCGCCGCTCGATCCGGAACCCCGTCCTTTGCGAACCCGTCCTACGCGCATTGTCATTGCGTTAATCTGGGCCGTGATCGCAGGGAGCCTTTTCTGGCTGTGCTGGGGGACAGGAGAGAGCGGAAAACATGGGGAACAACGGTAGTTACGCGGATGCCGCCGCGTTTCGCGCGGCGGCACCGACCGGCCGGATCGGGATCGACCCCGACCCGGCCCAAACGGTGCTGAACAAGATTCGCACCGGAAAAGACGCAGTCGAGGGGCTGCTTTTCCATTCCGGTTCGCTCGCTGCCGCGCCGAAGATCGGGGCGAACCCGGTGGGCGCCGCCATCGCGGCCAAGTATTCCGGAAGAGCCGACGGCCACGAGGATTCCTACTCCGCCGCGCTGCGCAATCTGTACAACCAGTACGAGCAGGCGGAGCAGGCCATCGTCACCGCGATGAGCCGCTACAACGAGATCGACCAGGCAGGCATCGATCCGTTGCGAGGGCGTCCGTGAAATCGGGGGAACACACCATGGGCAGCGAAAGGCACGACAACGCCGAGGTCGCCGACATCGTCTCGCGGGCACGGAACAGGGACGACGGCTTCGACTACGGCGAGGACAGGGCCATCGGCGACCGGCCGAACTGGGAGGCGCGAGACAGCGCTCGGCTCTACCGGTACGCGACCGAGAACAACGAGCCCGGTTCCGCGGAGGAGCTGGGACAGGCCTGGGCGGACCATGGTTCGACCCTCGGTCAGGCGGCGGAGGACCTTTACACCGCGCTCTCCGGGCTCGGGGCGGCCTGGGTCGGGCAGGGCGCGGGTTTCGCTCAGGGGGCGCTCGTCGCCATCGCCAATTCGAGTGCACAGGCTTCCGCGGCCGCGACCACGATGAGTACCCGGCTCGCCCAGCAGGCGGTTGCCGCGGCCGAGCTCAAGAAGATGCCACAGCCGAGCGAATTCGACCCCGGATCCGAGACCGCCGCCATGCTGGCGGGCGGTCCGGCTGCCATGGTCAGGGATATGAAGATCGAGTTCGACGCGGCGAGGGACACCAAGGCGCAGCAGGTGGCCTACCTTGAGGCGTACACGGTGGCCATGGAGGGGATCGACGACACGACTCCGAGCTTCGGCCCGGATTCGCTCGGTCTCACACCGGCCGCACCGGCCGAGGGGTCCGGCGTCCAGGGGTTCGGCACGGCGGGAACCCAGCAGGGTGGCCTGTCCGCGGGCCTTGCCGAGGCGCCGGGGAACGGCACCACCACCAGCAGCGCGAGCACGACTGTCCAGGCGGGGGCACAAGCTGTCACCGCTCATGGCCCGGCGCTGTCCGGGCCGCCCACGTCGCCGGGTGCGGGCCCCGCGGTCGGCGGGCTCGCCACGGGCGCGGGAGCGCTGTCCTCCGGTCACCGCAGCGGTGCCACCAAGCAGCAGTCCGCCGAGACCCCCGCCCCGGCAAACCGGAACGTGGGCGCCCGTACCGTCCAGCCGCAGAGCCAGGGTGTCGTCCCGCAGAGTGGCATGATCGGCGGGCACCTGCCTCCGGCCACCCCGATGGGTGGAGTTGGGGCCATGGGGGGCGCCGGGGCGCGGCAGGATGAGGAACGGGAACACACGCACGCGTCGTTCCTGATAGACCCAGACCCCGACGACACCTTCGGTGCGGCGGTGGCGACTCCACCTCCCGTGCTCGGTGCGTGGGGACCAGACGACGACGAGGAGCGGTAGGCAGTGCCGGAGCGGCTAACTCCGCTGGAACTGGATTTCCTATGGGAAGCTGCCGGGGCGGGTGAACTGCCATACCCACTCCGGCCGCGTTCCCATGGCGAAACCATGGAAGAGCGCGCCGTACTGCGGCGAAAGGTGCTCGCCGAGCTGGCGCAGCGAGGGCTCGCCGACGGCGAGGGCAAGCCGGAGCCGTTCGTCGAGGACTGGTTCGGCGTGCTCGCGGTCCCCGAGGTAAGTCTCGATTCGGTGCAGGTCAGCGCGCCGGAGGCGGAACCCCGGCTCTCCACCGCCGCCGCGGTCGGCACGCTCGGCGTACTCGCGGTGCAGGACCAGCAAGGGATCTCCGTCGAGAAGATCACCTCCGATGGTCTTGCCGGTGCGATCGTCGGCCTGCTTCCTTCCGCGCCGCGAGGCAAGGAGAAGTCGATCACCGTTCCGCTCGAACAGCTGCTTTCCGGGCCCGGTGTCGACTTCCTCCAGCGCAGAGCGCCCTCGCCGGGCGGCAGCTCGGCGGCGTCGCCGTGGGACGGCGGTGGTGAACGTGGTGAGGGCAAGGCCGGCGCGGACGAGGACCGGAAGGCACTGGCCCGGTTGCACGCGCAGCCGAGGCTGCGGGGCGGCCAGCTCGGAGCGAACGCGAGGGGACGTTCGGGAGGCAGGGTTCGCATGCCGGTACTGAGCTGGTTCGACACCGAGACCGGGCGCTACTTCACGCAGGCGACCCAGGGCGGGGACGGCAGGGACTGGATCACCATCGCCCCCGCCGACGCGGCGACCCTGCGGCACCGTCTTTCGGAGATGCTGGCCGGCGCCCTCGGCTCGACGGCGGCGTCGCTGTGACTCGGGCGGCAACCGGGGTGAGGGACGAGTTCTTCACGTCGCTCACCTTCGACTTCCTGTGGGAGGCGATCGGTGCGGGCGAGTTGCCGTACCCGTTGAACGTGCGTTCGCACGGCGAGACGCGGGGGGAACGATCGGCATTGCGCAGGCGTGCCGAAGCCGACCTGGCGGCGCGTGGCATTCTCGATTCCCTCGTTCCAGAATGGCTTCGCATGCTGGCGAGGCCCAGTGTCAGTGTCGACGCTCTGCACATTCCCGAATTCAGAGCGCCCACCGTCGCCGCGCTCACCGCGTCGAACGGCGGCGGTGCCGTGGTCGCGATTCAGAACCGGGACGGTGTTCATCTCCGTCCGATTTATCCGGAAGGCGTCGTTTCCGCGATTGTCGACCTGCTTCCGGTTTGTTCGCGTGGTGCGGAATCCTCCTGCACCCTGCCGATGGAGCGGGCGATGCGGACGAGCCCCGCCGCCGGTGACACCGCCCCGAGGGGAAGGGACGCCGATCCCGGCGACACCTTCGCCCGGCTGCTCGCCCAGCCGCGATGGCGCGGTGGCCAGCTCGCCGCCAACAGCAGGGATGATCTCGGCAAGAAGCGCAGGTCGCCGGTGCTCGCGTGGTTCGACACGGCCACCGGCAGGTACCTCAGCCTGTCGAGCAGGGGGCCCGACGGCACGGAATGGGTGACCGTTTCGCCCGCCGACGCGAGAACCCTGCGTACCAGGCTCGGTGAGATGCTCACCACGGTTTCCGGGTAGCCTGTGGGCCTGTTCCCGGGCGCTCGCGGTACTCGGCCGACGTCGCCGGGAACATCGATCTACCGGTGACCGTTGAGTGCGTGGAGGATCGCCCGGTTACTGATCGGGACCGAGCGGTACCCTGGTGGGACGGTTAGCTCCGTGCCCCAGTTGTCAACACCGTGACGGCGGATGTCACACCCACCGCCTAGCCAGGGAGGGTCGAGGCCACCACGGCCGGATCGAATGGACCGCAAGCGCCTGCTCAAGAACCCACTGCTGTGGATAGTCGCGGTTCTGCTGCTCTATTTCGCCTTCAGCATGATCTTCGACAGCGACCGTGGGTACACGCACGTGCCCACGTCCCAAGCTGTCCAGCAGATCTCCTCCGGCAACATCACGGAAGCGAATCTGGAGGACAAGGAACAGCAGCTCAAGCTGCACCTGGCTGACCCGATCGAGGTTGACGGCGAGCGCGTCGACCAGATCATCACGAAGTACCCGTCAGGGGCGTCCAATCAGCTTTACACCTCGCTGATCAACGCGAGGAACGGGGAACAGGGTGTCAAGTTCGACACCACCGTCACCCAGGACTCCTTCTTCACCCAGCTCCTCATCTACATGATTCCGCTCGGCCTTCTGCTGCTGCTGCTCATGTGGATGATGAACAACGCGCAGGGTGGCGGTAACCGGGTCCTCAACTTCGGCAAGTCCAAGGCGAAGCAGCTCAACAAGGACATGCCGAAGACGACGTTCGTCGACGTCGCGGGTGCGGACGAGGCTGTCGAGGAACTCCACGAGATCAAGGACTTCCTCCAGAACCCCGGCAGGTACCAGGCGCTCGGCGCCAAGATCCCCAAGGGTGTGCTGCTCTACGGGCCTCCCGGTACCGGTAAGACACTGCTCGCGAGGGCGGTCGCCGGTGAGGCCGCCGTGCCGTTCTACACGATCTCCGGTTCTGACTTCGTCGAGATGTTCGTCGGTGTCGGTGCCTCGCGGGTGCGTGACCTGTTCGAGCAGGCGAAACAGAACGCGCCCTGCATCATCTTCGTCGACGAGATCGACGCGGTCGGCCGTCAGCGCGGCGCGGGCCTCGGCGGCGGACACGACGAACGCGAGCAGACGCTGAACCAGTTGCTGGTCGAGATGGACGGCTTCGACGCGCGCGGCGGGATCATCCTCATCGCGGCGACCAACCGTCCCGACATCCTCGACCCCGCGTTGCTGCGGCCCGGCCGTTTCGACAGGCAGATTCCGGTCTCCGCCCCCGACATGCGCGGCAGGAAGAAGATCCTTGAGGTCCACTCGAAGGGCAAGCCGCTCGCGCAGAACGTCGACCTCAACTCGCTGGCCAAGCGCACCGTCGGGATGTCGGGTGCCGATCTCGCCAACGTGATCAACGAGGCCGCGCTGCTCACCGCGCGTACCAACGGGCACGTCATCACCGACTCCGCTCTTGAGGAGTCCGTCGACAGGGTTGTCGGTGGTCCGGCTCGCAAGAGCAGGATCATCTCCGAGAAGGAAAAGAAGATCACCGCCTACCACGAGGGCGGGCACGCTCTCGCCGCGTGGGCGATGCCGGACATCGAGCCGGTGTACAAGCTGACCATCCTTCCTCGCGGAAGGACTGGTGGGCACGCGCTGCTCGTGCCAGAGGACGACAAGGAGCTGATGACTCGCTCCGAGATGATCGGCAGGCTTGTCTTCGCGATGGGCGGCCGGACGGCGGAGGAACTCGTCTTCCACGAGCCGACCACGGGCGCCGTCTCCGACATCGAGCAGGCGACCAAGATCGCGAGGGCGATGGTCACCGAGTACGGCATGAGCCCCCGGCTCGGTGCCGTCAAGTACGGCCAGGAGCAGGGCGACCCCTTCCTCGGCAGGTCAGCTGGCAGGCAGGCCGACTACTCGCTTGAGGTCGCGCACGAGATCGACGAGGAAGTTCGCAAGCTGATCGAGACCGCGCACACCGAGGCGTGGCAGGTGCTCAACAGCTACCGGGACGTGCTCGACGAGCTGGTGCGTGCGTTGCTGGACAAGGAAACGTTGCAGCGCAGGGATCTCGAACGCATTTTCGCGACCGTCGAGAAGCGGCCGAGGATCACGGCGTTCAACGAGTTCGGCGAGCGGCTGCCCTCGGACAAGCCGCCGATCAAGACCAAGGGCGAACTCGCCATGGAGCGGGGCGAGCCGTGGCCTCCGGAACCACCGGAACCGGAGGAAGAGCCCGAGCCGGAGCCGACCCCTGTCGCCACCGCGCCCGGTGGCAACGAGTTGCCCGGCGGGCCTCCGTACGGCAATCCGCAGCCCGCGAATCCGCCGTCCTCGTACAACCCGTACGCCCCGCCGTCAGGCGGTGGCGGCGGCTACCCGAACGGCACTCGCAGGCAGCAGAACGGCGGTCAGGTTCCGCAGCGGCCCTATGGCGGCGGTGGCCAGCCGGGCGAGTACCCCGCCGGTCCTCCGAACTACGGTGCTCCTCCCGGATGGACACCCGCGACCTCGCCGGGCGGAAGGCCGAGCCCGCCGCCGTGGCGGCCGAACACCCCGCCGCCGCACGGTAACGATCAGCCGCCGAGGCACGGCAATGAGCCCAGGCACGGTGGTGAACCCGGGCACGGTGGCGAACACAGGGAACGGGATCAGGACGACCAGGATGGACAGTCCTATCGCTAGCGGCGAGCCGGTCGTGGAGGCTGAGAAGACCAGCGGCGAGGAGCCGTCCGAGAACGGGCACGCGCTCCTCGCCGAGAGGGCACCCGTGGCGACGGGCAGGATTTTCGATCAGGCGCGGGCCGAACGGGCCGTTCGTGAACTGCTGATCGCCTGTGGGGAGGATCCCGACAGGAACGGTCTCGTCGAGACGCCGGCGAGGGTCGCGAGGGCGTACCGCGAAATGTTCGCCGGTCTCTACAGCGATCCCGACCACGTGCTGGACCGAACGTTCAACGAGAGTCACGAGGAACTGGTGCTGGTCACCGACATCCCGATGTACTCGACGTGCGAACACCACCTCGTTCCCTTCCACGGCGTCGCGCACGTCGGCTATATCCCCAACGGGAGGGGCAAGGTCACCGGACTGTCCAAATTGGCGCGGTTGGTCGACCTGTACGCCAAGCGGCCACAGGTGCAGGAACGGCTCACGTCACAGATCGCCGACGCTCTCGAACGCAAGCTCACGCCGCGCGGCGTGATCGTCGTCGTCGAAGCGGAGCATCTGTGCATGGCGATGCGTGGTATCCGCAAGCCGGGTGCGTCCACGACGACGTCGGCGGTGCGTGGCCTGCTCAAGACATCCGCTTCGTCGAGGGCGGAGGCACTTGACCTGATCAAGGGAAGGCGATGACCGCGGGGCAGCGGCCCGCGCTTCCAGAGCTCGGCCGGTGCGCGGTCATGGGCATCCTCAACGTCACCCCGGATTCCTTTTCGGATGGTGGGCGTTACCTGAGCAGGGAAGACGCTCTCGCTCACGCACACGCGATGTGGCGAAGGGGCGCCGACATCATCGACGTCGGGGGCGAGTCGACGCGGCCCGGTTCCGAGCGCGTCGACGCCGAGAAGGAACTGCGGCGCGTTCTTCCCGTCATCAAGGCACTCGCCGAGGACGGTCTCGTGGTCTCCGTCGACACCACGCGGGCTTCCGTGGCTTCGGCCGCCGTCGAGGCGGGAGCGCTGATCATCAACGATGTCTCAGGCGGGCTCGCCGATCCCGGCATGGCCAAGGTCGCCGCCGAAACGGGCGTCCCTTGGGTGTTGATGCACTGGCGTGGTCACAGCAAGGACATGAACGCGCTTGCCGAGTACAAGGACGTCGTCGTCGAGGTGCGCGACGAGCTGAGCCGCTGTGTCGACAACGCGCTCGCAGCCGGTGTCGCCGAGGATGCCATCGTGCTCGATCCCGGTCTCGGCTTCGCCAAGCGCGCCGAGCACGACTGGGCATTGCTGCACAGCATCGATGTGTTCCGCGCGATGGGGTTCCCCGTGCTCGTCGGTGCCTCCCGCAAGCGGTTCCTCGGCAGGCTGCTTGCCGATGAATCGGGTCAGCCGAGGCCGCCGGCGGGAAGGGAAGTCGCGACGGCCGCGATATCGGCGCTCGCCGCCGAGGCCGGTGCATGGGGCGTTCGCGTGCACGACGTCGGAGCCTCGCTCGATGCCGTACTCGTCGCATCGGCGTGGCGCGGTAGTTACGGGAGCGCGGCGGAGCCTGCCCGTGTCAGGTGACCGGATCACGCTGACCGGCCTGAGGGTCTTCGGAAGGCATGGCGTCTTCGACCACGAGAAGCGCGAGGGTCAGCACTTCATCGTCGACATCACGGCATGGCTCGACCTGACACCCGCGGCCACGTCGGACGACCTGACCGCGACGTTGCATTACGGCGAGCTGGCGCAACTCGCGGCGGGCATCGTCGGCGGCGAACCGTACGACCTGATCGAAAGCGTCGCGGGAAAGATCGCGGACGAGGTCATGAAGGACGAGCGGCTTTCGGCCATCGAGGTCACGGTGCACAAGCCCGGCGCGCCCATCCCGCTGGACTTCGCCGATGTCGCTGTCACGGTCAGGCGGGATCGATGAGCAGGGCGGTGCTGTCGCTCGGATCCAATCTCGGCGACCGGTTCGGGTATCTCAAGCTCGCCGTCGAAGGCCTGCGCGGTGTGCTCGTCGCGGTGTCCCGCGTGTACGAGACGAAGCCATGGGGTGTGCTCGACCAGCCCGATTTCCTCAACGCCGTGTGCATTGTGGACGACGAGAACACCGATCACGTCGCCTGGCTGCGCACGGCGCAGCGCCTTGAAAGGGAAGCGGAGCGAACGAGGGAGCAGCGCTGGGGTCCTCGTACGCTCGACGTCGACGTCGTCACGGTGGACGACGTGCGATCCACCGAACCGGAGTTGTTGCTTCCGCACCCCGGAACGGCGGATCGCGCGACCGTACTGATTCCCTGGCTGGAAATAGATCCCGGCGCCACGGTGCCCGGCCTCGGCAGCGCGGCGGAACTGCTCGCCGCGCTACCGGAGGCGGACAAGGAGGCCGTCACCCTGAGGGCCGACCTGACCTGGTGATTCAGCCGCGGATGGCTGTCGTCAGCCACACCATGGCTTCGTGGCTGCTCTGGATGGGCGGCCACCCGTTGATGACCGCGAGCAGCTGCCAGTACCGCTCGGCACGCGGATCGGCACCGGCCATCATCTTGTCAGCCAGTTCGGCGCGGTAGGCGGGGCTGTCGGTCTCGCCCCGTTCCAGCGACTTCCGGACGACCTCGTCGGCGAGCGCGCGGGCTTCGGCCGAATCGGGGGAAAGCCCTGCTTCGGCACCGGATCGAGCCCGCTCGATCCACGACGTCCAGTTCCGTTGCTCGGCCTCGGAGTAGGGATTCGTGCCCTGCCCCTGCGCCCTGCGATCGGCCTGTTCCCTGCCCCAACTCCGGATCAGAGTCCGGAAATCGGGATCGCGCACCAGCTCGGCGAAGTCCAGCCAGGCGTCGAGTTGCTCGGGGGACGGATCATCGGGTAGCTCCGGTTTCGCCGAACGCATTCGGGCGTAAAACGCGGAGTCCACGTCGAGTCCCGCCGTGACCTCGTCCCAGAACTCGTCGACCAGCTTCTTGCGTTCGCTGTCCGACATGCCTGCCAGTTTGCTCATCAGTTTCACCTCGTCCAGTTGGGATTCCCGGTTGGCGACGGCGCGGAGCACCGCGCGCCGAAGGCGCAGCAGCCGGATCTGCTCGTCGAGCATCCCGACGTGCCGTTCGGCCAGCTCCTTGACGCTCTGCGCCTTCCCGATCACCCGCTCGACGTCCGAAAGACCGATGCCCAGTTCGCGCAAGGTGCGCACGAGTTCGAGCTTGGCCAGTGCGTTGACGTCGTAGAGCCGGTAACCGGACCGTGTTCTTTCCGTGGGAGGCAGCAGGCCCTCGTCGGAGTAGAACCGGATCGTCTTGACGGGCAGCCCCGTCCTGCGTGCCAGTTCTCCGATCGTGAACATGTGCCCCTCCCGCACTGGAATCCTCAACTCTCCAGTCACTGGAGAGTCAACCCTTCGGTAGGTATCTCAGTACGGTAGGGGGCATGCATTTCACGCGACCACGTGAGCTGCTCATCGCAGCCGTGATCGGCTTCGGGCTGATCTTCTTCGTATTTCAGGTCGCGTACGGTTCGCTTCCTTCACTGCCGACGTTCGCCGGTGTCACGCTGGCGATACTCGCGGTGATCGAAGGCGTGCTCGCTTTCGTCATCAGGAACATGATCCGCACCGGCAAGGTGATCACCGGTGTGTGGATCGCCCGTGCCGTCGCTCTCGCCAAGGCGTCCTCTTTGCTCGGTGCGCTGATGCTCGGCGCGTGGCTGGCCGGTGTCGTCTACCTCGCGCCGAGGTCGAACGACATCACCGCGGCCGCGGACGATCTTCCGGCCGCCGTCGTCGGTGCGGTCTGCGCGGCTGTCCTCATTGGTGCCGCGCTCTGGCTGGAGCACTGCTGCCGCGCTCCGGATTTACGTGATCGTGATCGCGATCGGAGGGCAACCGGTTAACGCTCAGAACGTACCGCTCGAAGTACCGACAAGGTCTCAAAACGATTACCAGAAGGTACGGTGTTGGGCATGACTGGCGTGGGTGACAACTCGCCTGGCCGCGCCGCGGGTAGGCCGTGGCTGGCAGTGGGACTGCTCCTCGCCATTGGCGCGACGGTCGCGCTCGTGCTCGCCGAGGACCTTCGCTGGCTGCGGCTCGGCATCCTCGCGGCACTGTGGGCCGCGCTGATCGGTGCTTTCGTCGCGACGCGATACCGGAAACAGGCCGCGACGACGCAGGAGTCGGCGGCGCAGGCCCAGGAGATCTACGAGCTCGAACTCGAAAAGGAGATCGCCGCGAGGCGCGAATTCGAGCTTGAGGTCGAATCGGAGACCCGGCAACGGATCGAGGAGGAGTCGCGCGAGGAGTTCGACGCGCTGCGTGCCGAGATCACGTCGCTGCGCAACAACCTCCAGACGCTCTTCGGTGGTGAAGTGCTGTGGGAGCGGGTCGCGCTGACCGCGCAATCGACGCGGATGCGCTCG
Organism: Saccharomonospora sp. NPDC006951; assembly: GCA_040635515.1. Lineage (GTDB taxonomy): Bacteria > Actinomycetota > Actinomycetes > Mycobacteriales > Pseudonocardiaceae > Prauserella_A. The sequence goes on from JBEYHY010000004.1 coordinate 696,571, forward strand.
CTGGGTGAGGAACCGAAGCTGGTGACGGCGAGCGAGAACGGTAACGGCGCCAAGGCACAGCTCACGTCGGGAAAAGTCGTCGAGGGTGACGGTGACGCGGCCGATGACCCGCCCACCGAGCTGATCGGCAGGGTCATCGATCACACCGACACCCCGGAAGCCGAGCCCGCACAACGCCGCGTACCGCATGGCAGGCCGCCGAAACAGCAGGAGCCGACGAGAGCTCAGTTCGTTCCCCGCCCGTCCCGGCCGCCCGAGGACAGCAGGCCTTCCGTGCGGCCGGTGCAGCAGACGGCGAGGAAGGGCGACCCTCCGACGCGCAGGGTCCGGCCGACCGAGCATGTCGTGACCTCGCAGGGAAGGCCGCAGGCGCCGGAAAACAGGGCGGAACGTTCGAGACCGCAGCAGGCCCCCGTCGAGCGTCCCGCCGAAATCTCGGCCGAGCGGCTTGCCGCCGAACGCGCCCTTGAGCAGGCCGCCGAACGTGCGATGGCCGATCCCCGTCCTCCGAAAGCCCCGCAGCAACCGCCACCGCCGCCGGTCGCCGCCCGCCGCCAGCCGGAACGGAAGCCACCCCGCCAGGAAGGCCCGCCGCCGGAGCAGGCGCCGGTCCGCAGGCCACGGATGCCCAATCCGACGAGGCCCGCTGTGGAGCCGCCCGCGAGAGGGCGGCCCGCCGCTGCCGCGAACGGCGGCCCGCCGCCGCGCAAGCCCGTGACCGAAGCTCCGACCGCCTTTGCGCGCAGTGCCGATCCGGACTGGGACCCCGCCGTGAACGCGAGGCCGGAACCGGTCGCCGAATCGCCGACGCGCGTCACGCCGCCCGTTGGTCCCCCACAGCTGCCGAGGGGCGACAGGCAGCCTCCCCCGCCGCAATCGGCGAGGTCCGGAACCCACCGTGTTCCTGAGGAGCCGGGGGAGGAGGCCGTCGAGCCGAACCCGACATTGCCGCCCGCCGCGCGAGAGTTGCAGGGCCGGTCGGGAGGCCGCCGCAGGAAGGCCGAGGCCGCCGCCGACGAAGCGCGCAACGGCGCAGCTTCGGGTGGCAGGAGGAGGAAACCGGACGATTCCCGGCACGCTCAACCCGCAGTCGAGGAACCCGCCCCGAACAACGGATCGAGGGGCAGGAGGGCGCAGGAGCCGCCCCAACCGGTCGAGGAGCAGGCTGGGTCGCACGCGGAGGGCCGCTCGGTGAGCGAGCTGCTGGCCGCGCATGGCACGCGGACTACACCTTCGCGCAGGAGGCGCCGCGCTGAGGACTGATCGGCGCACGGTTAGGGTGCCCGCGTGAGGGGAGCACAGCCCGGAGGGCAGGGGAGTCAGCTTCGCAGGCACATGCCGCGAAGGATCACGGTGCTGTTGCCCGTCGTCGGGCTCGCCGGGGTGGCGCTGTGCGGGCTGCTCGTGTTCGGGCTGGCCACGGTCAGGGTCGGAGTTCTCGCCGTCATCATCGGTGTCGTCGCGGCGGTGGTTCCCGTCGCGATCGTCGTCGCGGCCTTCCTGTGGATCGATCGCTGGGAACCGGAACCGGCGAAGCTCCTGCTGCTGACCTTCCTGTGGGGCGCGTGTGTCGCGACCCTCACCGCCTTGCTCGTCAACGACACCGCCGAGGCCGTCGGCGACCTGCTGCTCGGCTCGGGCCAGGGCAGCAGGATCAGTGCGATCGTGTCGGCACCGTTCATCGAGGAAGCGGTCAAAATCGTTCCGGTGCTGCTGATCCTGTGGCGGCGGGCCGACGAGTTCGACGGCATGGTCGACGCGATCGTGTACGGCGGGTTCAGCGCGGCGGGATTCGCCTTCACCGAGAACATCTACTACTTCGGAAGGGCCTTCGCCGAGCAGGGCTTCGGCGACGGGATGAGTTCCGGTGTCGTCGCCGCTTTCATCCTCCGCGGCGTACTCTCGCCCTTCGCTCACCCACTGTTCACCGTCATCGCCGCGATCGGGGTCGGTTACGCGATCAGGTTGCGGACCAAGCAGGCGAAGCTGCTGGTCGCGGTCTGCGGCTATCTCGCGGCGGTACTCCTGCACGCGCTGTGGAACGCGGCGGCGACCCTCGGCGGAGCGACGGCCTTTCTCAACGTCTACTTCCTGATCATGGTCCCGATGTTCATCGGCGTCTTCCTGCTCGTGTTGTGGCAACGGCGAAGGGAGCAGCGCATCATCGCCGCCGCGCTGCCCGCCATGGCCGAGGCGGGCTGGATCGCGCATTCCGAGGTCGAACTGCTCGCCGACCTTTCGGAGCGGAGGAAGTGGCGGCGGCTGGCCCGCAAGGAATCGGGCAAAGAGGCGGCGAGAGCGGTCGCCGAGTACCAGGCAGGCGTCAGTGAGCTGGCGTTTCTCAGGCGTAAGGCGGCAAAGGACGCGAAGGCCAGTGCCCGGCACGACGACCTGCTGAAAGTGGTGAGGGCCAGCAGGGCACAGGCCGTGCGCCTCGCGACGGCACGCAGGTCGGGGTGACCCGGTACGGGTGAAGCTCGTCACCTACCTCGCGCGAGCACCCCGGAGCGCGGCTACTCTCGCGCCGTCGTCTGGTACCCGCGGCGAAGGAGCGGGACTGGAACGAATTTGGGAGTCTGTGAGATGAGCGTCCATTGGGGCACGCGGTGACGCGCCCCGCCCGGCTCGCGGTCGGAGTCGTCTCCGCCGGCAAGGTCGGCAGTGTGCTCGCCGCCGCGCTCATGCGCGCCGGACACAGTGTCGTCGCGGCCTCCGGGATTTCCGAAGCCTCGGTGCGCAGGGCCGAACGCCTCTTGCCAGGTGTCCCCCTGCTGCCGCCCGACGAAGTCGCGCGGCAGGCCGACCTGGTGCTGCTCGCCATCCCCGACGACGCGTTGGCCCCGATGACGGCCGGTCTGGCGAAGGCGGGAGCGTTCCGGGCGGGCCAGATCGTCGTGCACACCTCGGGAGCACACGGTGTCGAGGTACTGCGACCCGCGAGTGAACTGGGTGCGTTGCCGCTCGCCCTGCACCCCGTGATGACCTTCACCGGCAGGAGTGAGGACCTCGAGCGCATGGCCTCGGCGAGCGTCGGGGTCACCGCCGAGCCGTTCGACGAGGCGGCCTGGAACGTCGGCGAGGCGCTGACCGTCGAGATGGGCGCGGAGCCGGTCCGCATTCCCGAGTCGGCGAGGCCCATCTACCACGCCGCGCTCGCGCATGGGGCCAACCACCTGATGACCCTGGTGGCCGACTGCGCGGAGCTGTTGCGGGACAATGGAGTGCGCAACGCCGAACGCTTGCTGGCTCCGCTGTTGTCCGCCGCGCTCGACAACGTGCTCAGGCACGGTGACAGGGCGCTGACCGGGCCGGTGGCTCGCGGCGACGTCGGCACCGTAGGCACACACCTGGGGGTGCTGGCCGAGCAGGCGCCCGAGGTTGAGCCCTCCTACGCGACGCTGGCACGGCGAACCGTCGAGAGGGCACGCAAGGCAGGCTTGCTCGGCGCCGAACCGGCGGCCGAGATCATCGAACTCCTCGACAACGGACGTGAAGACTCATGAACAGCCCACAGTTCACGCGCGGCAAGCTCAATGTGTACCGCGGCCCCGCCGAGGTCGCGAAGGTGACGGCTGCCCTGCGCGCGGTCGGCCGCAAGGTCGCGCTCGTGCCGACCATGGGGGCGTTGCACGCCGGGCACCGGGAACTGCTCAGGCGCGCGAAGCGGTTGCCGAACACGGTTGTCGTCGCGTCGGTCTTCGTGAACCCGTTGCAGTTCGGTGAGGGCGAGGACTTCGAGGCATATCCCCGTTCGCTCGACCGTGACCTCGAAATACTCGGGGACATGGGCGTCGACATCGCGTTCACCCCTGGCACGGGCGACCTTTTCGAGGACGGCGCTTCGGTGACGGTGGATCCCGGCCCGCTCGGCGCGGTGCTGGAAGGCGCGGCGCGGCCAGGTCACTTCGGGGGGATGCTCACGATCGTCGCGAAGCTGCTCAACATCGTGCGCCCGCATCACGCGTTGTTCGGAGAGAAGGACTACCAGCAACTCGTGCTCATCAAGCGCATGGTGCGTGACCTGAACATGGACACGAGGGTGATCGGAATTCCGACGGTGCGCGAGCACGACGGACTCGCACTTTCGTCGCGTAATGCCTATCTGACCCCCGAGCAGCGTGAGCAGGCCGTTGTGCTGTCGGCGGCGCTCACGGCTGGCGCGCATTCGGGAATCAACGGATCGGACGCGGTGCTGGCCGCCGCACGCAGTACGCTTGCGGCGCAGCCGGAGGTCGACGTCGACTATCTGGAGCTGAGGGGAACCGACCTGGGGGAGGTTCCCTCCGATGGGGAAGCACGTCTTGTGATCGCGGCGAAGGTGGGGAGCACCCGGCTGATCGACAACGTTCCGGTCCTGCTCGGTGTCGCGGCGGAGCGTGGACTTGAGCGATCCACAGAGGACGCAGGGGTTTGAGGGAGAGTCCGACATGTACCGCACGATGTTGAAATCGAAGATCCATCGCGCCACCGTGACACAGGCCGACCTGCACTACGTCGGTTCGGTGACCGTCGACGAGGCACTGATGGAAGCGGCCGACCTGCTCCCGGGCGAGCAGGTGTCCATTGTGGACATCACAAATGGTGCGCGGCTGGAAACCTACGTCATCAAGGGTGAGCGCGGCAGCGGTGTCATCGGGATCAACGGGGCCGCGGCACATCTCGTGCATCCCGGTGATCTCGTGATCCTCATCGCCTACGGGCACATGGACCGCGCCGAGGCGGTGTCCTACCAGCCGAGGATCGTGTTCGTCGACGCCGACAACCGCATCGTCGACCTCGGGCACGACCCGACGAGGGTGCCCGCCGGATCGGGACTCGTCAGCGGTGCCCTTCCCAAGGATGGCGGCAAAGGGGAACCTCAGCCGTTCCCTGTCGCCGAGACCGTCGACGCGGCCAAGCTGGACGCCCTGCTGCACGCGGAGAGCTAGGTGCTGCTCACAGTCGACGCGGGGAACACGAACATCGCGCTCGGTCTCTACTCGGGGAAGGGTGAGCAGGCCGAACTGGTACGCGATTGGCGCATGCGCACCGATACGCGGATGACGGCCGACGAGATGTCGCTGACCGTCCGGGGGCTGCTCGGCGATTTCGCCGACTCGGTCACCGGCATCAGTGCCCTCTCGACCGTTCCGGCAGTGCTCCGCGAACTGCGGGTCATGCTGGGCAGGTATTACCCGAAGGTTCCCAAGGTCGTTGTCGAGCCCGGCGTGCGGACCGGTGTTCCGCTGCTCGTCGACAACCCCAAGGAAGTCGGAGCCGACCGGCTCGTCAACACGCTTGCCGCGCACCACCTGCACAACGTCGCGTGCGTTGTCGTGGATTTCGGCACTTCGACCAACGTGGACGCCATTTCCGCGAAGGGCGAGTTCCTCGGGGGCGCGTTCGCGCCGGGCATCGAGATCTCGGTCGACGCGCTCGCCTCGCGTGCGGCGGCGTTGCGGACGGTCGAACTGGTGCCACCGAGATCGGTCATCGGCAAGAACACCGTCGAGTGTCTTCAAGCGGGGATTCTGTACGGCTTCGCGGGCCAGGTCGACGGGCTGGTGCGCAGGATCGCCGCCGAGCTGTCGGCAGGAGGAACGGAGCCGGTCGAGGTGATCGCGACGGGGGGCCTCGCCCCGCTCGTCCTGAACGAGTCGGAGACGATCACCGAGCACGTCCCCGACCTGACCCTGCACGGCTTGCGGCTGGTGTACGAACGCAACATCCGCTGAGCCTCGCGGTCAGTGCCTTGTTGCCCTCAGTACCGACGTGATGAGCGGCCGGTCGAACTCGCCATCCGCCGTCTCCTCGTACGAGGCGAGCAATTCGGCGGCGCGAGCCAGCATGTCCCGCTGTCTCGGCTCATCGGCAACGAGAAAGTGCGAATGGGTGCGCAGCGTCGCCAGCATGGTCTCGGCCGTCCTCCGCTGTGAGTGAGGGAAACTCGCGCGCTCGAACGGCCCGAAGTCGCCGTGCGAGGGGATGTCGATCGGTTCCGGTGCCCTCCGTGATCTCACCGAGGTGTTGATCAGCTCCGTCAGCTCGGCCAGCCAGCCGCATTCGGGGTCGTCGTCGTTCCACAGCGCGACCAGCGCGCCACCCGGCCGGAGGACACGGGCGATCTCGGTGAGCGCCTTTTCGCCGTCGAACCAGTGGAACGCCTGCCCGGCGAAGACGGCGTCCATCGTGGCGTCGCCGGCCGGGATGTCCTCGGCGGTCCCCGCGAGAGCGGTCACCTCCGGTACCGAGAGACGTAGTTGCGCGAGCATGTGCTCATCGGGTTCCACCGCGGTGACTCGCGGTACCAGCGCCGAAAGGCCTGCCGTGAGCTTCCCCGTACCCGCGCCGAGATCGAGTACGTTCCGCACGGCGCCGGTCGCACCCGCGAGACCGAACCGCAGTGCTCGCACCGGATAGCCGGGGCGATGCTGTGCGTATTCGGCCGCCTTCGCGCCGAAAGCCTTCGCCCTCGCGGGGTCGGGTGCCTTCCTGGAATCGGGTGCGGGAGGCACGATCGCATCCTTCGTGGTCGAGCGCACAAGGCCGAACCGGTGTACGAGGCCGGAAAGGTCGTTCGTACCCTATGGCCTCATGAGCGATGTTCCCGAGCGCCCCCAGAAAGAGGAAGACCTTCCGGAACAGATGCGGGTGCGCAGGGACAAGCGTGACCGGATTCTGGCCGGAGGTGCCGAACCGTATCCCGTCGAGGTGCCCCGTACCCACACGCTGGCTCAGATCCGCGCTGAGTTCCCCGAACTGCCCGCCGACACCCAGACCGGCGTCGAGGTCGGGGTCACCGGCAGGGTCATGTTCCTCCGCAATACGGGCAAGCTGTGCTTCGCGACCCTGCGCGAGGGCGACGGCACCGAACTGCAGGCCATGCTGAGCCTGGCGAAGGTCGGCGAGGAGTCGCTCGCGGCCTGGAAGAGTGACGTCGACCTCGGGGACCACGTCTTCGTGCGCGGCGAGGTCATCACCTCGCGGCGAGGTGAGCTCTCGGTGATGGCCGAGAGCTGGCAGCTGACGTCCAAAGCGCTGCGCCCGCTGCCCGTCGTCCACAAGGAACTCGCGGAGGAGACGCGGATCCGGCAGCGCTACGTCGACCTGATCGTGCGGCCGAAGGCGCGCGACGTGGTGCAGACGAGGGCGACCGTGATGCGCGCGCTTCGCGATTCCTTCCATCGGCGTGGATTCACCGAGGTGGAGACCCCGATGTTGCAGACGCTGCACGGAGGAGCCTCGGCAAGGCCATTCGTCACCCATTCCAATGCCTTTGACTTGGACCTTTACCTGCGTATCGCGCCGGAGCTGTATCTCAAGCGATGCGTGGTAGGCGGGATCGAGAAGGTCTTCGAGATCAACCGCAACTTCCGTAATGAGGGCAGCGACTCATCCCATTCGCCTGAGTTCGCGATGCTCGAATACTACGAAGCCTATGCGACCTACGACACAATCGGCGTGCTCACCAGGGAGCTCGTGCAAGAAGCGGCCGAAGCCGCATTTGGTTCACAAGTTGTCACGCTCAATGACGGAACCGAGTACGACCTATCCGGCGAGTGGGCGGCAATGACAATGTACGGCTCGCTGTCGGATGCGCTCGGTGAAGAAGTGACCCCGGAAACGACAGCCGAGAAACTGCACTCGTTCGCTGAAGCGCATGGGCTTGAAGTCGATCCGAAGCTCGGTCATGGCAAGCTCGTCGAAGAACTGTGGGAACATCTCGTCGGCGACCATCTCCACGCTCCGACATTCGTCCGCGACTTTCCGGTGGAAACGTCCCCGTTGACCAGGCAGCACCGTAGTGTCGACGGCGTTGCCGAGAAATGGGACCTCTACGTCAGGGGATTCGAGCTGGCGACGGGATACTCGGAACTGGTCGACCCGGTAGTCGAGCGGGAACGCCTCACTGAGCAGGCAATGCTCGCCGCCAAGGGGGACAGTGAGGCCATGCGGCTCGATGAGGATTTCCTGCGCGCGCTGGAGTACGGAATGCCGCCGAGCGGTGGTGCCGGAATGGGAGTCGACCGGTTGCTGATGGCTCTCACAGGTCTCGGTATCCGGGAAACGATCCTGTTTCCGCTGGTCCGTCCCGAATAGCTTGCCGCGCTATCTCTTTCGGTAGAAGTTGATTTGCCTTTGCTCGTGCCAACAGGTAGTAATGTGATACGTCAAGACTTTAGACCGGTGTGCAGTCGGCACGCTATCTGCCGCTGGGCTTAAACAGGAGGAAACTGATGGCGCAGAAGGTCCTTGTCTCACTCGTCGATGATCTGGACGGGTCTGAGGCGGAAGAGACCGTCGAGTTCGGGCTTGATGGCGTCAGCTACGAGATCGACCTCTCAACGGATAACGCCGAAGAATTGCGGGACGCGCTTGCCCAGTATGTGGAGCACGCTCGTCGTTCCGGCGGCCGCAAGCGGGGTCCCGTGCGGGCGGGAGCCAAGCAGGCAGGTCGTTCCGCCGCGGTTGATCGGGAACAGAATCAGGCCATTCGCGCATGGGCGAGGAAGAACGGTTTCGACGTTTCCGACAGGGGGCGTATCCCTTCGGAAGTAGTTGACGCGTATCACCGAAAGAACTGAAATTCGCGTTTCAGTTCTTCCGGGGTGGGTCGGATGAGCGCGAATAGGCTTCACGAGACCGCCTCCCTGCCGCTCGGCAGGGAGGCGGTTTTCGTCACTTTTCCCTCAGGCCTGGTTCCGCCGGTACGCCGAGGGCGGCGTGCCGATCGCGGCCGTGAAACTGCGCGAGAAATGTGCCTGGTCGCTGTAGCCGAGTTCCGCGGCGAGCGATGCGCTGTCGAGGCCGGGATCTTCGGCCAGCCGTTTTGCCGCCTCGTTGAGCCGATAGACCTGGATCGCCCATTTGGGACCGACCCCCACGCAGTCCGTGAACAACCGCTGTAGCGATCGCACCGAAAGCCCGGTCGCCTCGCTGAGTTGACCGACCTTCGTGATCGAGGGATCGAGTGCGATGACGCTGACCGCCTCACGTGACCGAAGCTCGGAATTGGTCGGCGTTCGCGCCCGCTCACTCAACAGGGAGTTCGCGAGCCCGACGATCTCCCCCGCGTCGTCACTCGCGAGAATCGCGGCTTCCGTCGCGTTCCCCGCCTCGCCGAAAACGGCGTCGAGCGGAACGTGTCCGCCCGGCAACGCGGAGACGGGTCCTTCGAGGAAGGAACGGAAACAGCCGGGGTGGAACCGCACGCCGAGCACATGTCCCTTGCCGGAGAGCCGGTAGGAGAACACGTCCTCGCTCGGTGCCCACACCCCGGACGCCTCGGGACTGAACGAGACGTGGACGGAAAGATTGGGCAGCACGCGTTGCTCGTGGTCAGGTTCGCCGCGAAGGTCCCACCGCACCAGCCAGTAGTACTGAACGAAGGGCCGAAGGGCCTCCGGCGGCTGGTGCCTGCTGAGGTCGAACCGGCCTGCCGCGAGCCGTTCGTTCAGTATTCCTTGTGGCACTCTTTCCACAATCGCCAGCCTAGTTCCGATCACTGACGCGTTTCTTCAAGACGGACGGCCTGGCGTCGGTTGTACTTGCCGCATGCCAGAACCGGAACAAGTACGTGGGGCCCTTCGCTCCGCCGCGGCCGAATTCCACCGCATCGTCGAAGGCATCGCACCGGAACAGCTCGGCGCTGATACACCGTGCTCCGACTACGACGTGAGGGCGTTGTGCAACCACCTCCTTTACTGGGGACCGAGGCTGGCCGCCGCGGCGAGGAAGCAGCCGCCACCGGGGGCCGACGGTGGTGAATCCGCAGCCGACCTGGTGCGGGACGACTGGGCGCAACGGCTGGGGAAGCAGACGGACGACCTTCTCGACGCCCTGTCCGCCGATGAGGCGTGGCAGGGGACGACGTCGATGGGAGGGGCGCCGCAGCCCGCCTCGATGATCGGGGCCATGGTGCTGTGCGAGCTGGTGCTGCACGGATGGGACCTTGCGAAGGCGACCGGGCAGCGACCGCCACGGGCGGAGGACGCCGCGGAAGCGATGGAGCGGGTCATGGCAGCCATGGCGGCACAGGGAAGACGAATGAAGATCTTCGGCGACGAGGTCGCCGTCGGCGTGGAGGCCACCGCGCTCGAAAAGGCGCTCGGTGCTTCCGGCAGGTCACCTTCGTGGAGCCCGCCGGAGTAGCCGCCGTTCAGCGGGTGCGGCTACGCAGCCTCGGGCATTCGGCGCATTCCTCCTGCCGGGGCAGCAGATAGCTGAAGCAGCAGCTTTCCCGCGCCCGGCACCAGCCCCTTCCCGCTTCGGTCTCGCCGATGCGCAGCGTGGAAGCCGACGTCAGCGGCGCGAAACGGGATTCGAGTACGAGCGCGGCGTCGGCGACTCCCGCGCCCTCATCGCCGCCGTCGCGGCCCGCCCACCACAGGGAAGTGTCGAGCGCGTCGGTCGCGGCGGCCCACAGCATGCGGCTGCCGAGCGGGCTCACCTTTCCGTACGCCCGCACGAACCGGGCCGCGTGCGCCGTGTACCTGGCGCGCAGGACGGCCGCCAGCGCGCGTTCGTCGGCGACGACGGTCGCCTCCGGCCGCGCCGAGCCGGGGTCGAGCGGCAGGCAGTAGAAGGAGCCGCCGAGCGCGGCGAGTCCAACCGGCTCCGGCCTGCCTTCGTCCGCTATTCGCACGGCGAGTTCCTCCGGCCGGAGCGAGGGGACCCTGCGCTCGTGGTGGAGCAGCAGCGCGCCGAGATAGGCGGGAACCCTGAGGTACCAGGACATGACGTATCCCGCCGTCGTCCGCGCGTCCTGCGCTCCGTGTTCGGCGAGTAGCCACGTGCCGAGTCGCCTGCGCCATTCGAGGAAGGTCTCCGGATTCGCGAGGAGGTCGGAGCACCGCCACCAGGTTTCCGTACTGGTTTCCGGCAACGTCGTACGCAGCTCGAACCGCTGCTGGAACCTCGCGACCCTCGCCAGCGAGCCGCCGAGGGAGTCGAGATCCGCGCGAATGTGTTGAGCATCACGGAGCGAGCGGTCGACGGTCACGCGCTTGCCTCCGCTGGTCCATCCGGGCGATTAGGTCTGCCTTACCTTACTGGTGGCGCGCGGCCCGGACGGCGGGGGCGCCTCGAACGAGCGACCCCGCGACGCGGGCTGTTCGCGGTGAGCGGACAAGGGGTGCCAACGGAATCCGGCGCGGGGGCTCAGCGTTGTTCCATACGTCAGCAGCCTGCGATAAGAGAGCCGCCCGGCCGGAGAGAGGCCGATGGAGAGGCGGCTTGTGCGAGGTTGATTCAGGCCCAGTGGTACGCCGACGCGAGCGCATGGCTACTACAGTGGTCTCACGGTGCCGAACTCATCACCGATGGCGAGTACCGGGTGACAGAGTCGGGCCGCCGGCGCAGCAGTCGAGGGAGTGGGAATGTTCGAAAGGTTCACCGACCGCGCGAGGCGGGTGGTTGTCCTGGCCCAGGAAGAGGCCCGGATGCTCAACCACAACTACATCGGCACCGAACACATCCTCCTGGGTCTGATCCATGAGGGTGAAGGTGTCGCCGCCAAGGCGCTCGAATCGTTGGGTATCGCGCTTGAGGGCGTCCGTCAGCAGGTCGAGGAGATCATCGGCCAGGGGCAGCAGGCCCCGAGCGGGCACATCCCCTTCACGCCGCGTGCCAAGAAGGTGCTTGAGCTGTCGCTGCGGGAGGCGTTGCAGCTCGGCCACAACTACATCGGCACGGAGCACATCCTGCTCGGCCTGATCCGTGAGGGCGAGGGTGTCGCTGCCCAGGTGCTGGTCAAGCTGGGCGCCGACCTGAACAGGGTCCGCCAGCAGGTGTTGCAGCTGCTGTCCGGCTACCAGGGCAAGGAGCCCGCGGAGGCAGGCAGTGGCCGTGGCGAGGGCACGCCGTCCTCGTCGCTGGTGCTGGACCAGTTCGGTCGCAACCTGACCGCGTCCGCGCGGGAAGGCAAGCTGGACCCGGTCATCGGGCGCAGCAAGGAGATCGAGCGCGTCATGCAGGTGCTTTCCCGGCGCACGAAGAACAACCCCGTGCTGATCGGTGAGCCCGGTGTCGGCAAGACCGCCGTCGTCGAAGGCCTTGCGCAGAACATCGTCAAGGGCGAGGTTCCGGAGACGCTCAAGGACAAGCAGCTCTACACACTCGACCTCGGCTCGCTCGTCGCGGGCTCGCGGTATCGCGGTGACTTCGAAGAGCGGCTGAAGAAGGTCCTCAAGGAGATCAAGACTCGCGGCGACATCATCCTGTTCATCGACGAGCTGCACACGCTCGTCGGCGCGGGTGCCGCCGAGGGCGCGATCGACGCGGCCAGCATCCTCAAGCCGATGCTCGCGCGCGGTGAGTTGCAGACCATCGGCGCGACCACTCTTGAGGAGTACCGCAAGTACATCGAGAAGGACGCGGCGCTGGAGCGCCGGTTCCAGCCCATCCAGGTCGGTGAGCCCTCGCTGGAGCACACCATCGAGATCCTGAAGGGGCTGCGGGACCGGTACGAGGCGCACCACAGGGTGTCGATCACCGACTCCGCGCTGGTGGCCGCGGCGACGCTCGCCGACCGCTACATCAACGACCGGTTCCTGCCGGACAAGGCCATCGACCTGATCGACGAGGCCGGTGCGCGGATGCGCATCCGCAGGATGACCGCGCCGCCGGACCTGCGTGAGTTCGACGAGAAGATCGCCGACGTGCGCAGGGACAAGGAATCGGCCATCGACGCGCAGGACTTCGAGCGCGCCGCGCGGTTGCGTGACGAGGAGAAGACCCTGCTCGGCCAGAAGTCCGAGCGCGAGAAGCAGTGGAAGGACGGCGACCTCGACGTCGTCGCCGAGGTCGACGACGAGCAGATCGCCGAGGTGCTTGCCAACTGGACCGGCATCCCGGTCTTCAAGCTCACCGAGGAGGAGACCACCAGGCTGCTTCGCATGGAAGATGAGCTGCACAAGCGGATCATCGGCCAGGAAGACGCGGTCAAGGCGGTTTCGCAGGCGATCCGCAGGACCCGTGCCGGGTTGAAGGACCCGAAGCGGCCTTCGGGATCGTTCATCTTCGCGGGCCCGTCGGGTGTCGGTAAGACCGAGCTGTCGAAGGCGCTGGCCAGCTTCCTGTTCGGCGAGGACGACGCGCTCATCCAGATCGACATGGGCGAGTTCCACGACCGCTACACCGCTTCGCGGTTGTTCGGTGCCCCTCCCGGTTACGTCGGCTACGAAGAGGGCGGGCAGCTCACCGAGAAGGTGCGCCGCAAGCCGTTCTCCGTGGTGCTTTTCGACGAGATCGAGAAGGCGCACCAGGAGATCTACAACACCCTGTTGCAGGTTCTCGAAGACGGAAGGCTCACCGACGGGCAGGGCCGTACGGTCGACTTCAAGAACACCGTGCTGATCTTCACGTCGAACCTGGGTACTCAGGACATCTCCAAGTCCGTGAGCCTGGGCTTCTCGTCGGCCAACGACGACGGGTCGAAGTACGAGAAGATGAAGCAAAAGGTCAACGAGGAGATGAAGAAGCACTTCCGGCCTGAGTTCCTCAACCGGATCGATGACATCATCGTCTTCCACCAGTTGACGCGCGACCAGATCATCGAGATGGTCGACCTGATGATCACCAGGGTGGAGACCCAGCTCAAGGGCAAGGACATGGAGCTGGAGCTCACCGACAAGGCCAAGGCGCTGCTGGCCAAGCGCGGGTTCGACCCGGTGCTGGGTGCCCGTCCGCTGCGCAGGACCATTCAGCGCGAGGTCGAGGACCAGCTGTCCGAGAAGATCCTTTTCGGCGAGGTCCAGCCTGGGCAGATCATCATCGTCGACGTCGAGAACTGGGAGGTCGACGACGAGCGCGACGACCAGGCGACCTTCACCTTCCGAGGCGAAGCGAAGCCGCTCGACGTGCCGGACGCTCCTCCGGTGAGCATCGGTGCCGCCAGCGGTGAGGACGCAGGCGAGACCGAGAACGAGTAAGTAAACAGCCGAACACGAACGCACCCCCGCGCATGGAGCGCGGGGGTGCGTTCGTCTGCGCGTGCCGTGTGCCGCGTGCCGTGTGCCGCGTGCCGCGTGCCGTGTGCCGCGCGGGGCCGCGCGTGCCGAGTTCTGCATTCAGGCCGTCGAGTTCCGCGCTCGGGCGGGCGAGTTCTGCATTCAGGTCGCTGAGAACCGCGCTCAGGTAGGCGAGTTCCGCGTTCGGGCCGTCGAGTTCCGCGCTCAGGCTGGCGAGATCCGCACTCGGGTCGCCGAGACTCGCGCACCCGCCGTCCACCCACACAACGGCCGACAGTCCGTTGCCGTCGCTCAGCCGCCGGTGAGCAGGGCGTCGATGGCACGCAGCGCGGGCAGTGCATCGGCCCCGACGGGGACTCCCCTGCCGTGCCTGACCTCCGCTTCATGAGGGTTGACGCGAATCAACGCAGCGTTCGCGGCACTCGCCAGTTCCGCCTGCCTTCGCACCGTCGGCACGGCACGTCCCGCACCGATCTCGATGACCACGGCGTCGCGGTGGCTCGCCCTCCACTCGCGAAGCTCGTCGAGCTGGCCCTTGGTCCTGCCGGGTATCCAGCCGAGGTCGTCGAACATGAGGATGTTGGGCCGTGCGAGTCCGCCACAATGACGGCAACTGGGCAACGGACCCACGGCGCGCATCGTGTCGGCGTCCACGGGCACACCGGTGTCGAGCGGCCAGATATCCGTTGTACACCTGGCAAAGCACTGGAGATGATGAATCGAACCGTGGACCTCCGCGACCGATTCGAAGCCCGCCGACTGAAACTGTCCATCCACATTGGACGTGAAGACGTGTAATCCGCCACGCTTCCCGGAACCCCACGAACGCAACAATCCGAAGCCCTCATGGGGCGTCGTGGCGCGATACAACGCGTGCCGGTGACCGAAGAAGCCCCACGCGAGTTCGGGATCTTCCGCGAAATGCCGGGGATCGGCCACCTCGGCGAAGCGTAAACCGAGCTTCGCGTAGGGCGGATAGGCCCGCCAGAAACCCTCAGCGCCACGAAAATCCGGAAGCCCGGAGTCGACGCCCATGCCGGCACCCGCACAGACGAACAGCGCGTCCGCCGAGTCGATCAGCTCGGCGGCGCGCTGTAGTTGTTCCCTCACTCGGCCTTGGGGCCCGAGCTCTGCACCACCTCGAATTCGAGCAGGCTCGCCCCACTTGCCACCGGCTTGGCCCGCTGGCCCGCGTGCGCCTCGCGCGCGGGTCCCTGCGCCCATGCCTGGAAGTGTTCCTCGGTCTCCCACTTCGTGTATACGAAGTAGCGGTCGTCTCCCGAAATGGGCCGCAGCAGCTCGAAGCCGAGGAAACCCGGCTGCGAGTCGACGGCGTGCAGCCTCGCGGCGAAGCGCTCCTCCAGCTCGGGACCGGCGCCCTCGGGGACCTCAATTGCGTTGATCTTCACGACAGCCATGCCACAAGCGTAGGCGTCAGCGGCTGAGTGAACCCGGATAGAGGTGCTCGTCACCCGGCAGCTCCGTGCCATGGAACCACGCTTCGAAGAAGGCGGTGAGATCCTTGCCCGCGATCTCGGAAACATAGGCTTCGAAATCGAGCCAGCTCGCGTTGCCGTTGCGATGCTCCTCCGGCCAGCCGGTGAGCACCTTGTCGAACGCCTCGTCGCCGACAGCCCTGCGCAGTGCGTGCATTGCCAGGATGCCCTTGTCGTAGACACCCTCGAATTCCTTACCGGATCCCATGTCGTAGAGCTGCTGTCCCCAGAACCCGCTGTCGGTGCGGAGTTGCTCGACGGTCGCGCGATAGCGCGCGTCGAGGTCGGCACCCTCCTTGCCCTCCGCCCACAACCATTGCGAGTAGCTGGCGAGGCATTCGTTGAGGCAGATGTCGGCCCACGACTCGACGGAGACCGCGTTGCCGTACCACTGGTGAGCCAGCTCGTGGACGATCGTCTCCAGATCGGCCGAGCGAGTGTAGATCGGCCTTCCCTGCGTCTCAAGCGAATAACCGACGTGCTCGCCGAGGTAGATCCCGCCTGCCGCGTTGGCCGGATACTCGCCGAATTTGCCGGAGAGGAATTCGATGATCTCGCCGACCCGGGAGGCGTCGCCCCTGATCCCCTCCGCGCCGGGAGCGTAGGCGTCGAGCACCGGTGTGCCGTCGGCAAGTTTGCTTTCGTCGACGGTGAACCTGTCGATCGCGAGCACGGTGAGATAGCTGGCGACCGGGTCCGGCTCCACCCAGGTCGTCGTGGTCTTTCCCGCTTCCGTCGACTCGCTTTCCTTGCGGCCGATGGAAACCGCCGTCCAGTCTTCGGGGACGGTCGCAGTGAGATGGAAGGCCGCCTTGTCGCTCGGGTGCTCGTTGACCGGATACCAGTACGAGGCCGACTGTGGCTCGCCGATCACGAACGCGCCACCGGAGGCCGTGCGGTGCCAGCCGTTGCCGCCGAGCTGGCCATCGGCCGCCTCGACGGGCTCGCCCGTGTAACGCACCCTTGTGGTGAACTCGTCGCCATCGGCGAGCGGCTGGGCCGGGGTGATCACCAGCTCGGCCTCGCCCTCCCTCGCGAACTCGGCCTCCTCGCCGTCGACCTCCACGGAGGCGACGGTGAATCCGCGAAGGTCGAGGTTGAACCGTTCGAGGTCTTCCGTCGCTTTGGCGGTCACCGTGGTGTCACCGTCGAGGATTCCGGTGCCGGGGTTGTAATCGACGGTCACCGCGTAGTCGATCGCGTCGTATCCGCCGTTGCCGTCGGCAGGGTAGTACGGGTCGCCGATGCCGTCGGCGCCTTTGCCCGGTTGCCCTTGCGCGGGCTGAGGCGCATCGCGCTCCGGTTCAGGCGATGTGCATGAGGTTAGGGTGCAGGTGCAGATGAGGCCGCCGAGCAGGACGGTCCGCACGCGGCGGGAGAACATGAACGGAGCCTAGATGGCAGAGGGTGAAGGTGTCATCGAGTTCGGCGGAGAAGGTCGGCCGATCGTGCTCCTCCACGGGCTGATGGGCAGGGCCACCACGTGGTGGCGGACCGCGCGCTGGCTCACCGATTACGGCAGGGTTTTCGGGCTCGACGCAAGGGGACACGGCAGGTCGCCGCGTCGCGGCGGTTGGCGGACCGAGGAATTCGCCGAGGATGTCGCCGAACTGATCACGGATGTCGGCGCGGGACCGGCAATCGTGATCGGTCACTCGATGGGTGGACTGCATGCGCTCGTGCTCGCGGCGACGCGGCCCGAACTGGTGACCGCCGTCGTCGTCGAGGACATGGCTCCGGATCAGCGGGGAAGGACCGTCGACGCGTGGCGAGGTTACTTCGAATCGTGGCCGGTCCCGTTCCGGTCGCTCGCGCACGTGCGGGAGTTCTTCGGAAGTACGGGCGACTATTTCACCGAATGCGTCGAAGAAAGGCAGGACGGTTACCACCTGATCGCGAATCTCGACGATCTGTACGTGATCGCGGGTGAGTGGGGCCGGAGAGACTATTGGTCCTATGTGGACAAGGTGGATCGCCCGGTGCTCGTCATCGAAGCGGAACACACCTTCATGCCGGAAGGTCAGCAGGCCGAACTCGCACGCAGGGTGCCGGGCGGCGGCAAGCACCTCGTCGTCGCGGGCGCGGGACACGTCGTGCACGACGACGCTCCGCTCGAATACCGAGGCGCGGTGGAGGCGTTCCTTTCCGGGGTGTTAGCCCGCTAGCCGCTCCTTGAGTGCCTGCCGGTCGGTGTCGGCGGAGAGCAGCGGCCAGATGTCGGAGCCGAGGAATGCCCTTTCGTCGGCCAGCGCCGCGGCCGAACAACTCGGCACACCGAGGCCGTTCGACTCGGCGAGCGACCGCACGGCCTCGGCCGTCGGTTCGCCGAAGATCCCGTCCACAACGACATCGGATCCTCTGGCCCGCAGCAGTTCCTGCGCGATCCTGACCTTCTCGCCGGTGTCCCCCGGCTTGAGCAGCGGCCACTCCCTCGGTTGATCCACTTTCACCCCGAGCTCGGCCCCGACCGCTTCACGCAACTCGGGAAGCCTGCCGTACAGCACGCCGCCAGGGCATTCCGTCGAGTTGAAATCCCGATGGCCCTTGATGAACTCGGGCGTGATGCCGTACTGATCCGCGATGTAGGCGACGAGCGAGACCAGCGAGCCCCACAGCGCGGCCGGCACATCGACCTCGGTGTAGAGCCCCTCGTTCTCGATGCCGACGACTTCGCTGTTGTGGTCGGCGACATTGGCGCCGAGGACATGCCGCACCCCACCGCGAAGGACATCGAGGCTGTGGTGCCTTCCCTCGGTGATGAATCCGCCCCTGCTGTTGGTGAACTGCTGGCCGCTGTCTCCCCAGCCTCTCGTGTCCATGTGGAACGTCTGAATGTCGCGGGAAATCTTGAAAGCGCGTTCACGCGAGAAATCGTCGGTGTTGCCCGGCTCGACGGTGTGGTGGACGACGATGTAGGTCGGTTTTCGGTCGAGGATGTCGATGGGCTGGTCGGGCTGCCTCGCTCCCCAGACTCCGGTGCCGTGGATGACCGGTTCGGCGACTTTGCGCCCTTGCGCGGCGGCAGGGGCGGTGTGCAACGCGCCGAGCGACCCGATGGCGGTGACCGCGAGCCCTCCCTTGAACAACGCACGCCGGTCGAATCCTGGCTTCGGGGCCATGATGATCTCCCTCGCTGTACGGAGGGAGAAACGCTAACAAAATTCGCGTGCTTTGTGTCAATGTTCCCCGGGAAGTGCGAAACGGCCGTCGGGTGTCTGTTCGACGAGGCCGTCCTCAAGCAGCGAATGCAGGCACCGGTCCCGTTGCCCCGATTTGGACCAGACGACGTCGAGTGAGCTTTTCGCGACCGGCCCGCTCGTGCCCCGCAAGACATCGAGCAGCAGTCCCCTCACCTGACGGTCGGTGCCCGCGAACTTCTGCACCGGTTTGGCAGGTCCGGAATAGGCCGGTTTGCCCGCCCGCTGCCACGCGCACAGTCCGGTCAGCGGGCAGTCGGCGCAGCGAGGGGACCGCGCCGTGCACACCAGTGCGCCGAGCTCCATGATCGCGGCTGAAAAGCGGGCGGCGGCGGTATCGGAACCGGGAAGCAGCGCTTCGACATCGGCCATGTCGCGGGTGTTCGAAGCGGGGCCCGCATCGCCCGCGCCGTGGACCGCTCTCGCGACGACCCTTCTGACGTTGGTGTCGACGACGGGAGCTCGTTTGCCGTATGCGAAGGCCGCCACGGCTCGTGCCGTATAGGCACCGATGCCGGGCAGGGCGAGCAACGTGTCGACATCGTCAGGAACCCGGTCGGCATGCTCGGCCGCGATCGCCGCGGCGGCGGCGTGCAGGCGAAGTGCCCGCCTCGGATAGCCGAGCTTTCCCCACGCTCGCAGAACCTCGCCCTGGCTCGCCGCGGCAAGCGAGGAAGGGAGGGGCCAGCGGTCCAGCCATTCGAGCCAGACCGGCTGAACCCTCGCGACCGGTGTTTGCTGCAGCATGATCTCGCTGACGAGCACACCCCACGGTGTGCACTCGGGGCGCCGCCACGGCAGATCCCTGCCGTTCTCGTCGAACCAATCGATCAGGATGTCGGCTTCGATGGGCACGCCGGCGAGAGTAGCCGCCAGGGAAGTCCTATTCGGCGGGCACCTCGGTGAGCTCGCCCGTGTGCACGTCGTACACGAACCCGCGGACACGGTCGGTGTGCGGGAGGTAGGCGCTGCGCCGGACCCTCCTCACCGACTGCGCGACGGACGCGCTCACGTCGCGGAACGCCTCGACGGCCCAGGTGGGCCGCAGACCGCCCGCTTCTTCGAGCTCGTCCTTGAAGCCGTCCTCGGTCACCATGCTCAGGCCGCAGTCGGTGTGCTGCACGACCAGCACCTCGCGGGTGCCGAGCTTCCGCTGGCTCAGCGCGAGCGAGCGGACCATGTCATCGGTGACGACGCCGCCCGCGTTCCTCAGAACGTGCGCCTCACCCTGGAGCAGACCGAAGATCTCGAAGACCCGGATACGTGCGTCCATGCAGGTCAGGATCGCCACGTTGAGCGATGGGCGGGGCGACGACCGGTCGCCCCGCACCGCGTTGCTTAGCTCGGTATTGCGTTTGAGCAACACGTCGATGGATGTCATGCGTCCATTGGAGCGAGGCGGCTACGCACCGCACAAGATGTTCGGAGAAACGTCACCCCGACCAGGTCGAGTTTGTTGCCACTACGGCCCGAACCAGCGGTCCTCCGCTGTCCTCGGCGGGGCGGAGGTCGTGCCGATTCGCAGCTCGGTCGGCAGAGTGATCACCTTCGGGCTCACCCTGTCGCCCGCGCCGAGCAGGAGCTTGCCGGCGGCCCTTCCCTTCTCGAGAACCGGCTGGTGAACGGTCGTGAGCCCCGCCCTCGTCGCTTCCGCGATGCCGTCGAACCCGGTAATGGTCAGGTCGGCGGGGACGCGCAGGCCGCGACGGCCCGCCTCGGCGAGCGCGCCGAGGGCGAGGATGTCCGAGGTGCAGATGAGTGCCGTCACGCGGGGATAGGTGTCGAGCAGTTGCCGTGCCGCGGCGGCGCCGTCGTCGACGGTGTGCTCGAAGCGCTCGACGACGGGCACCGTCTGCCAGTCGACACCGGCCTTCGCGAAGGTGCGGGCGAGCGCGGCGAGCCGGGTGCGCTGTACGTGATAGTGCGCCTGTTCCTGGCGATCGACCGAGACGAAGCCGTCGTTGCGGTCGCGGGCCAGCCGCATGCACAGCACGCCGACCTGACGGTGTCCGAGGTCGACGAGGTGGCCTGCGAGCGTCGTCGTCGCGTTGTCGTCGTCGGGGCCGACCCTGTCGATGCCGTCGACCTGGGGTTGGTCGACGATCACGGTGGGGACGGGACGCTGCAGGACCGCGGCGAGGTGCGGGTCGTCGTCGGGAACGGAGTACACGACGAAGCCGTCGACGCCGGCCCGGTGTACCGCCGCGAGGTCTTCCCTTCCCGGGCTGGCGGGCACGAGATGCAGCCCGACGCCGGCGTCTTCGCAGGCCAGCGCGAGTCCTTCGAGGACACCGACGGCCGCGGGGTCGCGAAAGGCATAGGAGAGGTTCTCGGTGAGCAGCAGGCCCACCGCCCCCGCCTTGCGCGTGCGCAGAGAACGGGCGACCGGGTCGGGGCCTGGATAGCCGAGCCTGCGCGCTGTCTCCAGCACCCGTCTGCGTAGTTCCGGGGAGAGTTGGTCCGGCCGGTTGTAGGCATTCGACACGGTTGTCCTGGACACGCCCAATTCGGCGGCCAGCGAGGCGAGTGTCGCCTGCCGCCTGGTTCGTATCGGCCGGTTCATGAACAAACCGTAACGGTTCAGAAGCGGATGCAGAAGTTCCGCCCTCCCCTCCGTCACGTCGCACGTTCCGTCGTGATGCGTATCGCGCGGTCGTGGGATCCGGTACTCGATGGGGGTAAGGTTTAGTCGACAATGGTTCCCATTATCTACACTCCCTGTTATTGACGAGGAATGGCTGAGTGAGGATGTCGATGAACGCTTCGCGCGGGAGGCGGCTGCTGGTCGCGGTGCCGATGGTCACAGGGCTGCTCGCGGCCGTCGCGGCGTGCGGGAGCGGCGAGGACGGTGGCGCCGCTGACGGCAAGATCGCGGTGATCGCCTCCACCAACGTATGGGGCAGCGTCGCCGCCGCCGTCGGAGGCGACAAGGTCGCCGTCACCTCGATCATCGACGACCCCAGCGCCGATCCGCATTCCTATCAGGCGACCGCCGCGGACGCGGCCGAGGTCACCACGGCCGACGTGCTCGTCTCCAATGGCGGCGGCTACGACGACTTCTTCACCAAGATGGCCGAGCAGGCTCCCGAGGCGAAGTCCGTCGTCGCGGTCGCCGACTCAGGTGAGGACCACGGTCACGACGAGCATGACCACGAACACGGCGAGCACGAACATGGGCACGGCCACGAGCACGGTGAAGGCAACGAGCACGTCTGGTACGACCTGAGCACGGTCGGCGAGGTCGCCGACCAGCTCGCGGCGAGCTTCGGCGAGGCCGACCCCGGCGCCAAGCAGGAATTCACCGACAACGCGGCCGCGTTCAAGGGCAAGCTCGACGAACTGAACCAGAGCCTCACCCGGATCGGTGACGAGCACGAGGGCACCAAGGTCGTCGCCACCGAACCCGTCGCGCATTACCTGCTCGAAGCCGCACACATCGAGGACATCACCCCGCCCGATTTCGCGAACGCCATCGAGAACGAAACCGACGTCCCCGTCGCGGCTCAGGAGGAGATGACCCAGCTCGTCACGGGCAAGCAGGTCGCGGCCGTCGTCAACAATGAACAGACGGTCACCCCGGTGACGACGAAGATCACCGACCAGGCCAGGAACGCCGGTGTTCCGGTGGTGAACCTGACCGAGACGCTTCCCGAAGGAGTCACCGACTACATTTCGTGGATGAGTGGTCAAATTGACGCGTTGTCGGGAGCCCTGAACACCTAGATGAGCCAACCCAGCCTGCCGGTCGAGATCAAGGAAGCGGCGCTGCGCTTCGGCGACCGCACCCTGTGGTCGGGGCTCGACCTCGAAGTCGAACCAGGTGAGTTCCTCGCCGTGCTCGGCCCCAACGGCTCGGGAAAGACCAGCCTGCTCAGGGTGTTGCTCGGCCTCAACTCCCTGAGCGAGGGCAAGGTCAGCGTCGTGGGCAGGCCGCCGGGCAGGGGTAACAACAAGGTCGGCTACATCCCGCAGCAGCGCGCGATGGACGAGGCGCTCACGCTGCGCGGTACCGATCTCGTCGGGCTCGGTCTCGACGGGCATCACTGGGGTGTCGGGCTGAGGGGTATCGGTGCGCGGCGGCGCAAGGTCGCCGACGCGGTCGCCTCCGTCGGCGCCGAGTCCTACGCCACCTCGCCCGTCGGCAGGCTCTCCGGCGGAGAGCAGCAGCGGCTCCGCGTCGCGCAGGCCCTGATCGGCGAGCCGGAACTGCTGCTGTGCGACGAACCGCTCGCCTCGCTCGACCTGACCCACCAGCGCATCGTCAGCGAGCTGATCGACAAGCGGCGCGGCGAAGCCGAAACGGCCGTCCTCTTCGTCACCCACGAGATCAATCCGATCCTGTCCTATGTGGATCGCGTGCTCTACCTCGTCAACGGTCAGTTCAGGATCGGCAAGCCGGACGAGGTGATGAACTCGGCGACGCTGTCCGAACTGTACGGAGCGAAGATCGAGGTCATCAAGGTCGGCGGCCAGATCCACGTCGCGGGAACCCAGAGCGCCCTCTGCGAGGATCAGGTGCATCACCACGCTGACGAACGGGTGCACTGACCGGCATGGACAAGCTGTTCGACTTCGAACTCACGGCGAAACTGCTCGGCATCGACTTCGTGCAGACGGCGCTGCTCGCCGCCGCGGTACTCGGCCTCGTCGCCGGTGTGCTCGGCCCGCTGATCGTCATGCGCCGCATGTCCTTCGCGGTGCACGGGACGGCCGAACTGGCCTTCACCGGCGCCGCCGCCGCGCTGCTCATCGGCATCGGCGTGAGCTATGGGGCGCTCGCGGGAGCCGTGATCGCGGCGCTGCTGCTCGGGCTGCTCGGCGGGAGGGAGTCCGATCGCGACTCGGTCATCGGCGTCATCCTCTCTTTCGGACTCGGCCTCGGTGTGCTGCTGCTGTGGTATTACCCGGGAAGGGCATCGAACAAGTTCGGCATCCTCGTCGGGCAGATCGTCGCCGTCGACAGCACCGATGTCACCGTGCTCGTCGTTTCCTCCGTCGTCGTACTCGCCGTACTCGCGCTGATCTACCGGCCGCTGCTGTTCGCGACCGTCGACCCCGCGGTGGCGACGGCGAGGGGCGTGCCCGTCCGCATGCTGTCCCCGCTCTTCGCCGTCCTCGTCGGCATCGCGACCGCGCTCGGGGTGCAGATCGTGGGCGCGTTGCTCGTGGTCGCGCTTATGGTGACCCCGGCGGCCGCGGCGGCGAGAGTGACGGCGAGCCCGTGGAAAGCCACGGTGCTTGCCGTCGTTTTCGCCGAGGTCGCCGCGCTCGGCGGCATTGTTCTTTCGCTGGCACCCGGTGCGCCGGTGAGTTTCTTCGTCACCGCGATCTCGTTCCTGATCTACCTCGTGTGCCGGAGCATCGCGTACTTCCGTGGCCGCACGCGGAGAGATCCGGTCAGCGAACCGGCCGCGCTGCCATCGCCTGCCGCACCTGGTCGATGAACCCCTGATCGGTGAAGGGCAGGTTGCCGCCTGCGACCGAGCGCTCGATCGCTTGGACGACAACGACTTCCGAGTCGACGAACGCCTCGATCGTCGTCGCCATGTTGTCCCCCATCGAGGGGTAGCCCAGGATCGTCAGGTCGCTGAAACCGGCGGGCAGGTAGCTGGAGGAGGCGGCGGTGAACGAGTCACCGAAGATCAGCGTCGGTTCGTTGACGGTCGCTTCGATGGGTTCCGCCGTGAAGTGGGCGGGAGAATCGAGACTGTTCAACTGGGTTCTGGTGCGGTCGGTGACGCCGTCGGGCCGCAGGCTGTACGTGATCGTGAACTTGTCCTCGGTCCTGCCGAGCAACCGTGCCAGGTCGGCCATGCCGATGCCCCAGCCGCCTCCCTGACTCTGCCAGGTCTCCGAGACACCTGGCTTGATCGCCTCCGCGATTTCCCTCGTCAGCACGACGGAACCTTCGTCCGTCCAGTGCGAGTCGTTGCTGTAGTAGATGGGTTTGCCGATGAAGCGCTCCGCCTGCGTGAGCCTTCCGCGCAGGTCGAGTGCCGTGGTCCGCTGGCCGACGAGACGCCAGAACTCCCGGCTCGCCGGAATCGCGCAATCCTTGCCCGCGTAGTCGTCGGGCAGGTTCTGCGGGACCATCGTCGCCTTGTCCGGCACGACGACGAACACGAACCGCCGCCCCGAATCCTCGACCGCCCTGCGTAGTTCGTCCACTTTGCCGAGTGTTTCGGCGAAGGGGCGATTGGGTGAGCATTTGCCGTCGACGTCGTAGCCGTAGTAGAGCCAGCCGTTCTTGCCCTCGATGACCCTCCGGTAACCCTGTTCGGCCTCGGTGGTCCCCGGTTGTGAAGGGCTTTCCGTGCTGGACGTCGGGGGCGCGTCTCCCGGAAGCGGTCCGGCGTCGCCGGTGCCTCCCTGATCGAGTGGAGCGGGCTCGCCGAAGAACGTCCTGCTGATCGCGTCGGCTGCCTCGATGGCACCCGCCCTGAACACGAGCTGGTCCGTCGCCCAGGTCGGCAGGTCGGTGAAGAACGCCCAGCCACTGGTGATGCCGGGAAATCCGGCGAGCTCGTGGTTCTCGATCTCGCCTGGCCGCGCCCCGAACAACCACATCAGGCTGGGCGCGGCGAAGAACACCAGCGCACTGATCAGCGCGACCAGTTGCCTGCCACCGTGCCGGGGCCGGTGGAGGACGTGTTCCCTCGGCAGCCACGCCTCGTGCACGGCGGGCAGGTCGCGCTGCGGGTTCGACACGCTCTCACGTTAGTCATCGCGCGGCCCGCTCAGTGCAGCATCAGCAGAACCTGCAGCTCACCGACGATGAACCCGATCACACCGCCCACGACGATGAGCTTCCATTCGTCCTGGCGGAACGCGGGCCGGAGCAATCCCTCGTACTCGACCGGCGTCAGGCGCATCATGCGTTCCTCGACCATGTTCGCCACGTCCATCGCCTTGGTCAGGTAGCCCTCGGCGTGTGAGGCCGTCTCGGGAAGCCGCTCGATCGCCTTCGTGCCGGCCGCTGCCTTCATCTCCCCAAGGCGCTGACTGCCGATGGCCATGGTGACCAGCGGTTTCGCCGCATTGGCCTGCTGATCGATGCTGTCGGCGACCATCCTGCGGATCATCGCGTACAGCCGATCCGAGCGGGGTCCGCGCAGCAGCGCGTCCATCAGGTTCGGCACCGTGAGGACTTCGCGGGCAATCAGCTCCCCGTACTGCCTGGCGACCTCGGCCCTGCGGCGCTGGAACTTGCCCTGCACCGTGAACCGGCGGAACAGCCGGATCGGTTCGCGCGGCACGAAGATCAGTTTGATGGCGAGCCAGTCGGTGAGCAGGCCGATGCAGGCGCCGAAGATGGGCATGACCAGCGGTTCCTTGGTGAGCGCCCAGATGATCGACTGCACGATGCCGAGTACGAAGCCGAAGTAGATGCCCGAGCGCGCGATGAACGCCATCTCCGGCCGCGACGTCTCCCTGATCAACTTGACGAGCAGGGCCTTGTCCTTGGTGAGCCGCTGCACCGTCATGTGCTTGACGTCGAGGATGTCGTTCAGATTGGCGCGCAGCTCGTCCATGAGCCGGCGCACGAGCTGGGGCGACGATGCCTGGAGCTGTTTGATGATCAGCTCCCGCACCATCGGCGGCAGCCGTTCCCATGCCCGTGGATGGCATTGGACCGCGACGTCCCTCGCGATCTCGTCGACGGCCCGCAGCAGCGGCTGCTCGACTTCCTTCGCGATCCGTTCGGGGTCGACCTTGTCGAAGACGTCCTGTATGTCGAGCAGGTTCTTGGTCAGCAGATCGGTCGCGATGGCCGCCATCCTGCCGCCGTGCCGCGGTACGACGCCTTGCCAGCCGAGAAAAGTCCCCTTGATTCCGACCCACTCAAGTGGCCGAAACATCATCTCGATCGCCACACGCTTGGTGACATAACCGATCAACGCTGCGACGAACGGGATCGCCGCGTACAACGGCCAGTGTTGTGCGAGGTCGTCGAGGACCGCTTCCAAAACCGGACCTCCTCCCTCGCTCACCGCCATCATGCGTGCGCCGCCGTATCGGCGCCATGGCCGTCCACCTGCTCGGGTGCCGTGCTGACCAGGCCGGACGGCAATCTCGGCGCGGCGTTTCTCCCAGTACGATGCCGCGCTCAACGCACAGTATCGGGCCCGTCGAGAATGCGTCCGTTTGGAGGTATGGGATTCCGCCTGAGGACTCATTAAGGTTGCCGGATGGCAGAAGCCGGAGCACCCCCGAACCCCAACAAGTCAACCCAGTTCACCACCGTTTTTCGCGGCTACGATCAGGTCCAGGTCGACGAGCACCTGAAGAAGCTGTCCAAGGACTACAAGCAGACCGCGCGAAGCAGGGACGAGGCCACCGCCGCGGTCTCCGATCTCACGAAGGCTCTGAGCTACGCCCAGCAGGAGCTGTCCGAGGCCAAGGCCGCGCTGACGAGGATGGTCGACGATCCCGCGGGCCCCGCCGCCATGAGCGAGCGGGTCAAGACGATGATGCGCCTCGCGGAGGAGGAGATCTCGGACCTGCGGCAGAAAGCCGAGGCCGACGCATCCGACACGCGTGCCGCCGCCGATGCCTACGCGGACAAGACAAGGGAGAAGGCCCGCGCGGACGCCGAGGAATTCGCGAAGCAGGCCGAGCAGCGGCGAGAGGAACTTGACCAGGAGGCCGGGCAGCGCAGGGCCGCGGCCGAGAAGCAGTCGGCTGACAAGATCACGGCCGCGGAGCAGGCCTCGGCGACGAAGATCGCCGACAACGAGAAGGTCTCCGCCGACAAGATCGCCGCCGCCGAGAAGGCCTCGAAGGAGAAGATCGCCGCAGCTGAGAAGTCTTCCGCCGAGGAGATCGCGGCATTGAAGGGCGAGGCCGAGAAGTACGCCGCCGACCTGAAGGCCACGACGAAGGCCCGCACCGACGAGCTGATCGCCGACGCGGAGGCCAAGCTCGCCGAGGCGAAGACCATGAGGTCCGAATCGCTGGAGCTGCGCAACAAGGTCGCGGAGCGGCTCGCCGCGAGTCACACCGCGCTGCAGGACGCGCTCGAACGCCTCGGCCCGCCGCCGGAGGCCGAGATGGAGGCAGCCGCCGCCGCGAAGAAATCAGCGAAGCAGCCGGCCTGAGTTGACGTGCCGGTTGGTCACCGAAGCGCGACCGCACACAACTCGTCGTCGATCCAGCCGTTCTCGTGGAGCCGGGTGCAAAACCGGTGATAGGACGCCGTCATGGTGGCTTCTTCCGCCGCATCCGGCTCCACGAGCCGATGAGTACCCCGCGCGCGGGCTCCCACTTCCGGGAGACCGCCCCGCGTAGTGGCCGCCGCGGCGAGTACCGCCGCGCCGTATCCCGTTTCCGCGTTGGCCGAAACCCGGATTCCCAGCCCGTTCACCGTCGCCCTTATCCGGTTCCATAATGGACTTCTGCTGCCGCCGCCCGCGGCGAGAACCGGGCCGGTCACCGTGATTCCCAGCCGTCGCATGTGGTCGATGGCAAGCCGTTCGACGAACGCGACGCCTTCCAGCCTCGCGCGATGCAGTTCGACCTCGTTCGCCGCCTCCGGAACCACGAATCCTCTCGCGTCCTTGTTGCCGAAAGGGAACCGCTCACCCTCCCTGCACAGCGGATAGGCGACGACCGGAGCGGGGCCGAGAGCGGCCGCAGCCGCGTCGAGTTCGGCGAGATTCGGTGTTCCCGCGACACATTCGCCACCGGTGTTGGACGCACCGCCCGGTAGCCACCAGCCAGCGGGATGCCGGTGGCTGTACATCGTGCCGGTGGGATCGGGAACCAGGTTCTCCGTGACTCCCTTCAGCACGTAGGTGGTGCCGAGAATTCCCGCGAACTGGCCCGGCTCGACGGCCCCGCAGGCAAGTTGGCCCGCGCACCCGTCGGTCATTCCCGCGACGACGAGGCAGCCGGAGGGAAGCCCGGCTACCGGTTTGTCCACGGAGCCGAGAATCGTCGTCGGCGTGACGACCTCGGGTAGCCATTCCGGTGGGACACCGAAGGCGGCGAACACCTCTTCCGGCCACTCCTCCCGCAGCGCGTCGTAGCCGCTCTTCAACGCGTGTGAGGAATCGGTGGCGACGACGGTTCCGGTCAGCGCGGCGGCGATGACGTCGGCGGTGTGCCTGATGCCACCGGCCGAAGGCACGTTGTCGTGCAGCCACGCGATTCTGCCGAGTGCGTCGGTCGGCGAAACCGACCTGCCGAGCGCGTGCCACCGTTCGGCACCGATGTCGGCCGCCTTGGCGTTGCGGTCGGAGCCCCTGCGGTCGTCGTACATGAGCGCGGGCCCGATCGGTGTGCCCTGTGCGTCGACGGTGACGATCGTGCCCGACGTCGCGGCCACCGCGACGGCGGAAACACCGTCGCCACGGCACGGCAGTTGTGACGTGGTGGCCAGCAATGCGGCTTCCGCCGCCGGCCACCACAGAGATGAGTCCTGCTCGCTGCGGCCGTCGCCGGTTCTGTGCGGCGCAGGCAGCCGCGCCGAAGCGCTCGCGAGCACGGCACCGGCGCCGTCCACCGCGACAGCGCGTACTCCCGCGGTGGCGACGTCGATCCCGATTGTCGTGCTCACGAATTGGTGACCTTCCGGCTGACTTCCTGCAGGCTGACGTTCTGTTCGGCGGCGATTCTCGTTGCCTCCGGCAGTTTGAGGAATCTGGTCAGCACGGCGGCGACCACATAGAGCGCCGCGAAGATGATGACGACTCCCGCTGCTCCGGCGGGCCCGAGGAACAGGCTCACGATGGCCGGTCCGACGAACGCGGCCCCACCCGCGCCGAGGTTCAGCAAGGCCATCGCGCCACCCTTGTTCTCCGGCGCCAGCGAGGGCAGCAGTGCCGAGATGGGAACGAACCCGGCCAGCGTTGCCCCGTACAGTGCGCCCACCAGCAGCGCCACCCAGTAGTAGTCGGCGCCGAGCGAGAGCGGTACGAAATAGAGCAGCAGAATCGATATCGCGCAGCCGATCGCGCCGAACCAGAAGATCGTGGTGCGCCAGCCGATCTTGTCGCTGAGCACGCCGAAGATCAGGTTGAAGAAGATGTTGGTCCCGTAGATGACGGAAACCAGTAGCAGCCAGCGGCTTTCTCCGAACCCGATCTGGGTGATGAAGATCGTCGGGAAGAACACCAGCATGCCGAATTGGGGTGCGGTGTTGATGATCCGCACGATCATGCCGACACCGACCCTCGGGTTCCTCCACGCGATCGAGACGCTGTTGACGAGGCTCTGCACGGGTTTGACGTCGGGAGGCGCGAGTCGCTGGTAGCCCGTGCGTTCGCGAACCCCGAGCAGGCAGACGAGGCCGCCGAGTGCGAGCACGCCGACCGAGAG
Organism: Saccharomonospora sp. NPDC006951; assembly: GCA_040635515.1. GTDB lineage: Bacteria > Actinomycetota > Actinomycetes > Mycobacteriales > Pseudonocardiaceae > Prauserella_A. The sequence continues at coordinate 726,532 of JBEYHY010000004.1, forward strand.
CCACAACGTTCCGTACTGGCCGAAGATCGGGTTCGTGAAGCTGGCGACGAGCGCGCCCAGCGTCGGAAGGCCGCCGGTGAAGGCGAAGTAGAACCAGCCGACGGCGGCACCGAGCCTGGCGACCGGGGCGACGGCGGTGATCCACACGAGGAAGCCGAACGCGAACATCGGGTAGCCGAAGCCCCTGATGCCGTAGGTGATGATCATCAGCGAGTAGTTCTCGCCGGTGACGGCGACCGCCAGGAACAACACGTCGAAGACCAGCCAGATGGCGAGGCCGATCATCATCACCCTGCGAGGGCCCCACAGTTCGGACAGTGCGCCCGACAGCCACGAGGCCAGCATGACCGCCACCCCGTAAACGGTGATGACGTACGAGGCTCTGATATCGGTGCCCGCACCGTGATCGGCCATGAACGGCGCGATGAAACCGGATTCGATCCCGTCGCCGATCATGAACAGCAGCAGGCCCAGGTAACCGAGGAAGAGCGGAGCGGGCAGTCCCCAGCGGGTGAGCACCCTGGCGAACCTGCTCGATGGAGCGCCGGGCTGCGGTGTCGTCGTTGAAACCATGAGCGCCTCCGTGTGTGCGACGGAGCTATCATGGACCGCGTTAAGTTAACGCGCAAGATGTTAGTAGAAACTTTGTGCGTGTTATCCGTGGTTGGTTACCCGCGCACCGGCGCTCACAGTTGGGCGACGCCAACGTCCAGGTGCTTGGCCGCTTCCTCGATGAACTCGTCGGGGGCGTCGGAATCGACGATGAGCCGGTCGTAGTCGGTGATCGGCGCGAGCCGGTGCAAAGCCGTCCTCGACAGCTTGCTCGAATCCATCAGCAGCACCTTGGTGACCGCGCTGGCCAGCATCGCGCGCTTGACCATGACGATCTCGGGTTCCTGGTGGTAAGTCATGCCGGAGGTCATCGCGGATGTGGAGACGAACACGATGTCGACCGTGATGTTGCCGACCGCTTCGAGGCACGGCATCCCCAGAAACGAGTCGTGGGTACGGGAATAGTCGCCGCCGAGGCCGATGAGCCTGATGTCGTCGAGGTCCTTGAGCGCCTCGATCGTGCGCACGTAGTTGGTGGCGACCGTCAGCGGGGTGGCGTCCGCGAGCAGCGGGGCGAGCGCGAGCGCGCTCGTCGAATCGTCGAGCAGCACCGACATGCCTGGTTCCACGAGGTGGCGGGCGTTCCTCGCGATGGCGTTCTTGGCCGCGACATGGGAGTTGAGCCGGTACTCCGCGTTACTTTCGAACACCGTCGACGGCTGTGCCGACACGCCGCCCCTGAACTTGCGCAGCAAGCCCCTCCTGACGAGCTCGTCGATGTCGCGGTGCACCGTCATGTGGCTGACGCCGGTGAGCCTGACCAGCTCGGCGACCTGTGCCGAGCCGTGATCGATCACGAAATCGCTGATGCGCTGCTGCCGGATGTCACGAGTGTTCCCACCCGGCGTCGCCGACGTATCACTGCTCATGTGGCCAAGCATCTCACCCGGCTGGGATGTTCAAGCCGAGCAGGCTCGTTCGGTCGCCGCTGATTCCCAGTTCGGTGATCGCGCAATTCTCGATGCGGGGGAACACGGTGCGGTAGTGCCGCAGCGGAATGCCGAGCAATAGGCACAGGGTGAGTCTCAGCAGAGTGTTGTGCGCGACGACGAGTACGGGACCTTGTTGGGATTCCGCGATCGCGCGCAGCGCGGAGGCTCCCCTTCGTGCTGCCTTCTCCGGCGGTTCGGCGTCGGGAAAGGCGTTGCCGACCGGGTCCTCAAGGAACTTCTCGACCGCGTCGGCCTGGGGTTGCCCCATACCTCGCAACTCGGTGAGCGTGTGTCCCTCGGCGAGCCCGAAATGGACCTCGGCGAGTTCGGGGACGATCGTCGGCGCGAGTCCGAGCGCTTGTGCCGACGGCTCGGCGGTTCGCAGTGCCCTCGACTGCGGCGAGCAGTAGAGCGAGGTGGGGGCTTTCTCTTTCGTGCGAAGGTGTGCCGCCAGTTCGGCCGCCTGTTCCAGGCCGCGAGAGGTCAGTCCGACGTCGCTCGTTCCCGCGTATCTGTTGTCGGCGTGCCATTCGGTTTCGCCGTGACGGACCAGCAGCAGTCGCGTGCTCATGGCTCTCCTCCGGAAAATCGGCCGTGACACCTCGCGGGATCGATGTTAACTTAACATCCACGATGTGAAGGGGGCTGAAGTGCATGACTGACGGCACGCCGCCTGCCGCCGCCGTTTTCGACGCGGTGGTATTCGACATGGACGGAGTCCTCGTCGACAGTGAACACCTCTGGGAAGAGAACTGGACCGCGTACGCCGCGCGGCACGACGTGCGGTGGACCCCGGAGGACACCGCGACCGTGCAGGGGATGAGCGCTCCGGAATGGGCTGCCTACCTCGCCGATCGCAGTGGCACGGCGGACACCGTCGAGCAGGTCGAACATGCCGTCGTCGACGGCATGATCGCCGCGATCGAAGCGGGCGAGGCGCCGTTGCTTCCCGGCGCGGACACGATGGTCGAGGACGTGAGTGCGAAGGTCCCCATCGCGCTCGCTTCCTCGGCGACGAGGAAGGTCATCGACGCCGTACTCTCCACTCACGGTCTCGCGGGCGCGTTCACGGCAACCGTGTCGAGCGCCGAGGTCGAGCGGGGAAAGCCGAATCCCGACGTTTATCTCGAAGCATCGGCGCGACTGGGGAAATCCGGCGGTGAATGCCTCGCGGTCGAGGATTCCAGCAACGGCATCAAGGCAGCCGCGGCCGCCGGGCTGACCGTCATCGCGCTTCCCAACAAGACCTACCCTCCCCGCGACGACGCACTGGCGCTGGCGAGTGAGGTCGCCGCCGACAACGACGAGGTACGTCTCGCCCTGCTCGCCTACCTGGCGGGTGATACCGCGATCGGCGAAGTCCTCTAGAAAACAGCTCACCGGTTCAGAGAGGAACCACAGTGCGGATACTCGCCGCTGGAGACGAATTCGTCAGTACCGACCTGCTCAAGGAAGCAGTGCGGGCCGAACTCGCGGTGCCCCCCGACTTCCGTGAGTTGTCGCTGGCCTGGCCCATCGAACCGTTCGGCCCCGTCGGGGGAGTCCACGAGGCGAGCGGAACCGAGGAACAGGTCATCGCGGCGCTCGGCGGCGCCGAAGTCGCCGTCACACAGATGGCTCCGTTCACCAAGAAGGTCTTTGCCGCGGCTCCCGGGTTGCGGATGGTGTCCGTGTGCAGGGGAGGACCGGTCAACGTCGACCTGGCCGCGGCGACAGAGGCCGGGGTGGCGGTCACGTTCGCGCCGGGGCGCAACGCCGCCGCGGCCGCGGAGTTCGCGATCGGCATGCTGCTCGCCGCGATGCGCAGGATCGCGACCTCGTCGGCGGAGCTGCTCGCGGGAACCTGGCGCGGCGACTACTACTCCTACGACAAGGCCGGGATCGAACTCGAAGGCACCACGATCGGTCTTGTCGGGTACGGGGCGATCGGTTCGAGGGTGGCGAGGGTGCTCGCCGCTTTCGGCGCGCGCGTACTGGTGTCCGACCCCTACGCGGATCAGGACCGCGTCAGGGCCGATGGCGCCGAGCCGGCCGAACTCGACGATCTGCTGCGGCGCAGCGCGGCCGTGAGCCTGCACGCGAGGCTCACCGACGAGACTCGCAACCTCATCGACGAGCGCAGGCTCGGGTTGTTGCCGCACGGTGCCGTGCTCGTCAACACCGCGCGTGGCGGGCTGCTCGACTACACCCCGCTCGCCGAGGCCCTGCGTGCGGGAAGGCTTGGCGCGCTGGCACTCGACGTGTACGACGTGGAGCCGCCCCCGCCGGACTGGCCGCTCAGGGAAGCACCGAACGTCATCGCGACCCCGCATCTCGGAGGTGCCAGCAGGCAGACGGCCGATCGCGCGGCGCGCATCGTCGCGCAAGAGGTCGGCAGGCTCGCCCGCGGCGAGAAGCTGGTCAACGTCGCCAATCCCGACGTACTCGGGCGGTAGCCATGCGCAGGGTGCTGGGGATCGACATCGGTACTTCGCTGACAAAGGCCGTCGTCTTCGACGAGAACGGCAACTCTCTCGCGCGGGCCAGCGCGCCCTCGAAAGTGCATCACCTGCGGGGCGGCGCCGTCGAGCAGGACTTCGAGCAGGTGCTCGGTACCGTGGCGACGGTCGTCCGTGCCGTGACCGCCGAACTGGACGGTCCGATCGAAGCCCTCGCGCTCACCGGGCAGGGCGACGGATTGTGGCTTCGGGACGCGGAAGGGCTTCCGGTGCGGCCCGCCGTTTCGTGGCTCGACGGACGAGCGAGCGAGCTGCTCACCGGGTGGCAGAAAAGCGGGGTGACCAGAGAGGTCTTCCGGCGTACCGGATCAGGGATGTTTCCCGGCTGTACCGCGGCGATCATGTCCTACTTGGACATTCACGAACCCGAAGTGCTCGACAGGGCGGCGGTGGCGGGATACTGCGTCGACGCGGTCGTCCAGCGTCTCACCGGAGAGATAACCGTCGACGTCTCGGATGCCTCGCTCCCGTTCATCGATCCGGCGACCAGGGCCTACGACGAAGGCGCTATCGAGGCGTGCGGACTCGGCCACAGGAGGGCGTTGTTCGCCGACCCCGCGCCGCCGAAGAAGGTGTTCCGGCTGGGCAGGTCCGGAGCGGCGCTACTCGGCCTCCCCGAGGGACTTCCGGTGACGGGCGGCCCCTTCGACCTCCCCGCGTGCGCGATCGGAGCGGGGGTGAGGCGGCCCGGCGACGGCATTCTCACCGCGGGCACGACCCTGGCCTGCCAAGTGCTGACCACCGACGCCGGGTACGACCCCGATGGCGAACCGGCAGGCATGTTCCTGTGCACGCCCAACGAAGGCGAGTTCCTGCGCGGCATGCCGGCCATGGTCGGCACTGCCGGCATCGACTGGGCGTGCAAGCTGCTCGGTATCGAGGTCGCCGATGTCGGTCCCTTGCTGGCGGCGAGCACGCCGGGGGCAGGCGGGGTCACGGCGTTGCCCTTCCTCGCCACGTCCGGTGAGCGGGCACCGTTCGTCGACGCGGCGGCCCGGGCCCAGTTCCGTGGGCTCAGCTTGGAGAACACCCGTGCCGACCTGGTGAGGGCCTTGTGTGAGTCCATCGCCTACGCCGCGCGGCATTGCTTCAGCGCCGCCGGTCTCTCCGGCACCCTCTACGCGTGCGGCGGTGGTGTCAGGTCACCCGAATGGACGCAGATCTTCGCCGACGTACTCGCGAGGCCGATCGTCATTCCCGACGATCCCGATGTCGGGGCGAGGGGCGCGGCACTCGTGGCGGCGGAGGCGGTCGGCGCACCCTTCGACGCCGACCTGTGGGCGGCGAAATCGCGGACCGTCGAACATCAGCCACGTGCGGCCGAACTCTACGATCGGGGATATACCGGGTATCTGGCCTCGCTGGATGTGGCACGCGAACAATGGAGCAGGTGAATGCTGCTAGCGGACGCGCGAAGCGCGGTCTGTGACTACGCGAGAAAGATGGTCGCCGACGGACTCGTCGTCGGTACCTCGGGCAACGTGTCGGTCAGGTCGGGCGAACTGGTCGCGGTGACGCCGACCGGGGTCGACTACGCCGAGCTGCGGGCAGCCGACATTCCGGTCGTCGACCTCGCCGGATCCGTCGTGGACGGTGACCTGCTGCCGACCAGCGAGCTGCCCATGCACCTAAGCGTCTACCGCGACGCGATCGATCCCGACGGCAAACCCGTCGGCGCCGTCGTGCACACGCATTCCGTCCATGCCACCGCGGTGTCCACTGTGGCCGACGAGGTTCCGCCCATTCACTACATCGTCGCGACGATCGGCCCTTCGGTGAGAGTCGCGCCCTACGCGACGTACGGCACGGCCGAGCTGGCCGACGCCATGCTCGCCGCGCTGGAGGGCAGGCGGGGCTGCCTGCTCGCCAACCACGGCACCGTCACCTACGGCGCGACGGTCGCGGAGGCCTACCACCGCGCTCAGCAACTCGACTGGGTGTGTCAACTGTGGCTGCTGGCGAAAACCGGCGGTACGCCACGGCTGTTGCCGAGGACGGAGATCGACCACGTTGCCGACAAACTGCGTGGTTACGGCCAGCGCCCCTGATCCGGCCGTCTGGCCGATGGGCACAAAGTCTTCGCTCGATCGTGGTTCGGCCGCATGGTGGGATCCAGTGGTGCCGGTGTAGGGCCTTTTGGGTCGTCCTCACTGGTGCAAGCGTTTGCCGGATACGACGTCACGGCTTCGCCCCGGAACAGGAGCTGCCGTTGTGGCCGGATCCCGTCGCTGGATCTTGTGAATGGTTGCCCAATCCCAGTTTCGTGGAGTCACGTCAAATCTGAACGGCGGGAAAAGTACTGCGGGTTGGTAACGATCGTGCTGCCAACCCATCTACGGCAGTGCACTATCTTCGGGTGGACTCGGACCATCGTGAACTGACCTCGCCTCCCGTCGACTTCCCCGTGCACGGCCTCGGCTGGGGTTTTCGTGGTGCACGCTGGGTCGACTTCTTCGAAGCCATGCCCGGAACGCCGTCGTGGGCGCTGTGGCTGGGCCACCGCGAGTACGACTCCGACAACGGAGTCAGAGTCGGCAGCCTCCCGAAGCGGCGCTACGAAGAAACCATGTGCCCCAACGGCGGTGACCCGTTGGCGAAGGTGGCGTTCAGCGCGGCATTCGGCCTGGTCAACCTGACGCTGCCCGACGGATCGGTGCCGAGACCCGACGGTCTCATCGAATCGCTCGTCGAGCACGCCGAGAAGCAGGCGAACCGGTACGAACACTGGCCGACGACCTTCTGGCAGGTCGACGGCAAACCGGTACCGGCGAGGATGTGGCGGTTCGCTGGCGCGTGGGCCGGGTTCACCGAGGCGCTCAGCGAGACCTATGTCGTCGTCATCGGTCTCGGTGTCGAGCCGGACGATCTGCGTCTCATGCGGATCACCAAGCCGGACAGCTACGGGGCGAACTTCGCCGCCGCGCTGAATCTGGTCGAGCTGGGCAGGCAGAAGAGTTCGAGGCCGGAGGCGTGGCTCCCACCCCCTCGCAGGGGCGAATTCCATGCTGATCAACTCGCTCTCATGCCATCGGCGGAATCGCAATAGACGAAAGGTCTAGTGATTTCGATCACTAGTTCGCTAGGGTCCCCGCTATGGGTCAGAGCGACGAGACCGAAAGCCCGCGCACGCAGTCCGTCACGGCGGCCCTGCTCTCGGGGAGTACGTACAGAGGGCTGGCCGAGCAGAAACTCTCACCGGCCGAGGAAAAGTTCGAGCGAGCGCGCCGCACGGTCGGTTTCGTGCTCGCACCGTTGGTGACCATTGTCTTTCTGCTGTTGCCGACGGGCCTCGACTCCGCGCAGCACAAACTGGCCGCGGTGTTGCTCGGCGTGGTCGTGCTGTGGGTGTGCGAACCGGTGCCCATCCCCATCGGCGGGCTCATCGGCGTCGCGGCGATCGTCATACTCGGGGTTCTGCCCGCTGATGACGTACTCGCGCCCTTCGGGTCGTCGACCGTGTTCGTCTTCATTGGAGCGTTCATCCTCGCGCAGGCCATGCTGCGGCACGGTTTGGCGCGGCGCTTCGCATTTCGCATATTGAGTTTTCCGGGCGTAGGGCGAAGCACCTGGCGAGTCATCGGCGCGCTGGGCTTCGTCACCCTGGTGATCTCGGCGTTCATCTCGAACACCGCGACGGTCGCCATGCTGCTGCCTACCGCCGTCGGCCTCCTGTCGGTCATCGCGGAGCTCGTCAAGCGGCAGGCTCCCGACAAGGAAGCTTTCGATCCGCTCCGGCTGCGCGTGGGTATCGCACTGATGCTCGTCCTCGCCTACGGCGCGAGTGTGGGCGGGCTGTTGACGCCCATCGGCTCGCCGCCGAACCTCATCGGCAGGGAGCTGATCGAGGACGCGACGGGGCAGCGGATCTCGTTCCTCGAATGGACAGTCGCCGCGTTGCCCATCTGCGCGTTGATGTTCGTGGTGCTGGTTGCCGTGCTCATCCTGCTGAACAAGCCGGAGATCAAGAAACTGACCGGGATCGAGGAATACGTCGCGAAGGAAAGGGAAAAGCTCGGCAAGCTTTCCAGGGCCGAGTGGAACACCCTGATCGCGTTCACGGTGACCGTGGTGTTGTGGGTGACGCCGGGCATCGTCGCACTGGTGGCCGGTAGCGACTCCTCGGCGTACGAAACGATCAGCAACCGGCTCGACGAGGGAATCGTCGCCGTACTCGGTGCCGCTCTGCTGTTCGCGTTGCCCACCAACTGGAAGCAGCGGAAGTTCACGCTGACCTGGTCGGAGGCCGCGCGCATCGACTGGGGAACCGTACTGCTGTTCGGAACGGGCATCATCTTCGGTTCGCTGTTGAGCAGCACGGAACTCGCTCAGCGGGTCGGTACCGGGCTCGCCAGCACCTTCGGGCTGACAAGTTCGTTCGCGCTTGTGGTCTTCGCCGTACTGCTGGCGATCGTCGTGTCGGAAACAACGTCCAATACGGCCTCGGCCGCGGTTGTCGTACCGATCGTCATCCCGATCGCGGTCGCGTCGGGGCTGGATCCGTTCGTTCCCGCACTCGCGGCGACCTTCGCGGCTTCGTTCGGGTTCATGCTGCCGGTTTCCACGCCGCAGAACGCGATCGTCTACGGTTCGGGTGCGGTGCCGATCACGAAGATGATCAGGTCGGGTGTTGTCTTCGACGTCGCGGGCGCGATCCTGATCGTGTCGATGATCCCCCTCATGGTGGCCGTCGCCGGGCTCAATTAGCACCGAGTAGCCGGGCTTTCAGTGAATCGAGCCGAGCCTCGCCCAGCCCGTTGTCGAGAAGGAAAGGTTCTACGTCGAGTTCGGACAGTGCATTGTGGATGACGTGCTCTACCGTGGTATCCCTGGCGGCGAGTAGTTGCGCGATCTTGCCGTCCTGGTCGCCGAGGCCGAGTTGTTTCCACAGTGGAGCAAGTCGTTGCGCGCTGAGTGCATAGTCGGCGGCGATGGTTTCCGGCGAGCAGCCGACGACGGCGAGTAGCAGCAACGCGACGAGCCCGGTCCGGTCACGGCCCCCGGCGCAGTGGACGAGCACACCCCCGCCCGTAGCGTCGGCGATGGTGCCGAGCACGTGCACCACTGTGGCGGGGAAGCGGTCGATGAACGCCCGGTAGTAGAGCGGCGTGCAGTCGAGGCCATTTCCCCATTGGGTCCAGAATTCGGTGTCGCCGTGGTCGTCCAGCGGGATCGGGACCGTAGTCAGCCCGGCGGGCCGGTCGGCCGAATCGGGATTGCCCTCCTCGGCACCGCGAAGGTCGATGATTGTGCGAATGCCATCCGCCCACAGCGATTCCCAGCCGCGGACGGTGAGCCGGTCGGGCGCGTCGCCGCGCACGATCGAGCCGCGAAGCGTGAGTCTTCCGCTGGTGGTGGGCAGTCCGCCGAGGTCGCGGACGTTGAAGCAGCCCTCCCATGCGAGATGCCGGTCAGCGGCCATGTACGGGCTGGAACTCGCGGATGAACACGGGCTCGCCGTGGCGGGTTCGTCCGGTGCTTCGAAATCCGCAGCGGAGCCAGAAACCCTCGGCGCCGTTGTCCACCGGCACGAAGCTGGTTTCCAGCGAACTCCATCCGTCTTTCCGGAGTTTTTCCACCAGGAGTTCGACCGCGTGCCTTCCCACGCCGCGCCCTTGGACGGCTACGTCGATCATGAACCGCACCAGGTATGGGGTTCCGCTGTCGACTTCGACCAGCAGGACGCCGACTGGCTGGTCGGCAAGATGGATGGCCAGCAGTATCGCGTCCGGTTCGTAGTTTCCCTCGGCGACGGTGTAAGCAGCGGGCGCGACGAGTTGGCGCTGGTTCTCGGCAAGGCGGAGTTCGCAGACCGCACGGACGTTGTCGCGAGAAAGCGGGCGCAGCGAAACGTTCACGCCCCGACCGTACTGCGCCCGGCCGCGTAGCCGTCAGAACTGGTAGTAGAGAAACGGGCTGAAGGTTCCGGTGGCGACGAGGATCGCCGCGTACGCGATGCCGACGGTCATGAGCCCCGTCCGCAGAATCGTTGCCTGTTTGCCGCGACCAGACTCCAGCAGTGGGCCGGTCACCGGGTGTGCGGGCAGGAAGAAGATCGCCATCGCGGCGAGCAGGATCACCAGTCGCTGGTTGGTGAACGCGGTCTCGATGACGTCGGTGAGCCCTCCGAAGTCGGGCAGGAACATGTGCCCGATCATGGTGAACGCGTAGCCGAGGTCGGCGGACCGGAAGATCACCCAGCCGATGGCGACCAGCAGCAGTGTCAGCGCACGCCTCCCGATTCGGGCCGCCTGGTCCGGCGGAGCCTCGTCCCAGCCTTTCGCCCGCTCGATGATCAGCAGCACGCCGTGGAAGATCCCCCACACAACGAACGTCCACGCGGCACCGTGCCAGAAACCCGTCAGCACGAACACGATCGACAGGTTGCGATAGGTCTTTCTCGCCCCGGCCCTGTTGCCGCCCAGCGGAATGTAGACGTAGTCGCGGAACCAGCGCGACAACGACATGTGCCAGCGACGCCAGAACTCCGTGATGGTCACCGACGAGTACGGCCTCGCGAAGTTCTCGGGTAGCCGGAAGCCGAGCATCCTGCCGAGTCCGATGGCCATGTCGGAGTATCCGGAGAAGTCGAAGTAGAGCTGCAAGGTGTAGCCGATGGCACCGAGCCAGGCGATGGCGAACGTCATCTCGTCGGCCGGCGTCGCGAAGCACGCGTCGACCATCGGGGCCAGCGAGTCGGCGATGATCGCCTTCTTGCACAGTCCCAGTGCGAACCGGGGGAACCCCGCCGCGATGTCGTCGAGCCGGTGCGAGCGATGCTGCGGCAGCTGGTCGGCGATCTCCCGGTATCGCACGATGGGACCGGCGGCGAGCTGCGGAAACATGGAGATGTACGTCGCGAACGACACCGGGTCGCGCAGCGCTCGCCTTTCACCTCGATAGATGTCGACCACGTACGAGATGTGGTGGAAGGTGAAGAACGAGATCCCGATGGGCAGCGCGAGGTGCACGATGGGGAAGTCGCCGCCGAGTAGGTCGGCGAACCAGGCCAGCTGCTCGGTCGCGAAGCCCGCGTATTTCCACACGAGCAGGATCGACAGATCGAACGCGATGACGCCGATGAGGATCCAGCGGCGTCGGCGCGCGGGCCGAAGATCCCACTCGTCGGGTTCGAGTGCGGGACCCGCGACGAAATTGATCACCATGCACAGCAGCAGGAGCAGCGTGAAGGCACCGGCTCCGGTGGCGTAGAAGACGAGGCTTCCCACGGCCACGATGCCGTTGCGCCAACTCCTCGGGCACACCAGCAGCGCGAGCAGCACCGCGGGCATGAAGTACCAGAGGAAGAGTGGCGAGACGAACGACATCCTGAGTGTGCCCCCTGGTCACGATGCGGCAACGTGACCCTAGCCGAGCCGCCACGGTGACGGTGCGACTACAGCGCACCTCGTTCGCGGTGGCAATCCAGCCGACGGGCGGCACCCATTCCGTCCGCGAACGGAGCCCTCACCGCGCCCGCAGTCGAGAGCAAGGGAGCTTTACTATCGCCAAACGGCAGTAAAGCTCCCTTGCTCTCGAACAAGGCAGCTGTCGGTCGGCTGGCGATGGGTATTTCGCGCCGGGCCGGAGTGACGGACCGCACCGGGCGAGGGCGCTGTCATCAACTGCCGGACGTGGGCGAGTGCCTGCGGATTCCGTCAAGGAGATACCCGGTGCGTCGGTCGTAGTCGGCCCGGGGAGGGCGCTCGCCGTGCTTGAGGGCGAGGGCGTTGTCGACGACGAGCGCGTGGAGGTCGCCCGCCGTGAACTCCGGCCGCAACGCGCCGGAGGCCGTTGCCGCGGCGACGAGCTCTTCGTTGGCCTCGCTTCCGGCCCGGCAGATCTCCATGAGCTGCCGCGAGTGCGGAAATGTCCGCAACAGGACGTCGTTGACGGCGGGCTGGCGGTACTGGAGGTCGCGGATCGCGGTGACGTAGTACGCGATCCGCTCGCCGATGTCGTCAAGGGACCGGGTGTGGTTGATGACGGCGAACAGTTCGCGCGCGACGACCTCTTCGATGACGGCCTCGATCAGGCCGATGCGGCCGCCGAACCGGTTGAAGATCGTGGCCTTACTGACTCCCGCTGCCTTGGCGACGTCCTCAAGCGGCACCGTCAGGCCCTGTCCCCGGAAGGCGCCGATCGCGGCAGAGCGGATCTGCTCGAAATTGCGCCGCGCGTCGGCTCGCAGCCGGGACTCCGAAGACACCGCACTCACCGTCTCTTCCTGTCGCATGCACCGCGTAATTTGACTCGCTTGGTCAGTTTACCTACGATCGCTGACGAAGAGAAAGTGACCCGCTTGGTCAACTTATGCGTCCGCCGAGGCACACATCGCGGGCGGTCAGGAGAGTGAAGAACATGATCGTTGTCACCGGCGCCACCGGTGGGCTGGGCGGCGCCACCGTCGAGCACCTCCTCAAGCGCGTACCCGCCGACCGGATCGGTGTCAGCGTCCGCGACGCCGCCAAGGCGCGGCACTTCGCCGACCGCGGCGTGCGCGTGCGGCAGAGTTCCTACGAGGACCCGGTCGCGCTGCGCGAGTCCTTCGCCGGTGCGGAGCAGGTCTTGCTGGTGTCCGGCAACGACCCGGCCGCCGACATGGTCGGCCTGCATCGCAATGCCATCGAAGCCGCGGTCGCGGCAGGCGTCCGGCGGATCCTCTACACGAGCCAGCACGGCGCCGTCCCCGGCAACCCGTACCGGCCTTCGGACATCCACGTCGCCACCGAGGCCATCCTCGGCGACTCCGGAGTGGACTGGACCGCGCTGCGCAACGCTGCCTACGGCCCGCTCGATCAGGTTCTCGGCCCCTGGCAGCGCACCGACGCGATCGCCCAGCCGGAAGACGGTCCCGTTCCGTATACCGACCGGGACGATATTGCCGAGGCCACCGCGGCCATCCTTGCCGGTGACCGCTCCTTCGATGGCCCGGTCACCCTCACCGCCCCGGCCGCCGTCACCTTCGACGATCTCGCCAAGATCACCTCTGAGCTCACCGGCCGCACCATCGAGCGCGTCCTTCTGGACGACGAACAGTGGATCGCCGATCAGATCTCGATCGGTGTGCCGGGGCAACTGGCCGGGCTCATGCTCAGCTGGCACCAGGCAACCCGCGCGGGCTACTTCGCCGAAGCCGATCCGCTACTGGCCGAACTCCTCGGCCGCGAGCCCCGCAGTGTCGCTGACCGGCTCGCAGTCCACGTCGCCGCCTGAATCGAACGGACCGCCTAGATCCGGCCCGCGATCCTGCGGCGGCGGGCGACCTCCGACAGCAGTACCGCCGCAGCGACCGAGGCGTTGAGCGACTCGACCCCGGCAGCCATCGGAATCGAGACCGTGACGTCGCACGTGTCCCGCACGAGGCGCGACAGCCCGCGCCCTTCGGAACCCACGACGATCACGAGCGGGTCCGTCGCGACGTTCATGCTGTCGATGTCGGCCGAACCGTCGGCGTCAAGCCCGGCGATCATCAAGCCTTCCGAGGCCCACGAGACGAGCTGCCGCGTCAGGTTCGTCGCCATGGCGACGGGCAGCTTCGCCGCCGTCCCGGCACTCGTCCGCCACGCGACCGCCGTCATTCCCGCACTGCGCCTGCTCGGCAGCAACACACCGTGCGCGCCGAACGCGGCGGCCGAGCGGATCACGGCACCGAGGTTGCGCGGATCGGTTACGCCGTCCAGCGCGACGAGCAGCGGCGGCTCACCCGAGTCCCTCGCCATCGTCAACAGATCGTCGGGATGCTCGTACTGGAAAGGCGGCACCTGGAGGCCGAGACCCTGGTGCACGGCCCCGCCCGTCCTCCGGTCCAGTTCGTCGCGGGGCACCTCAAGGATCGAGATACCCTTGTCGGCCGCCACCTGCACGGCTTCCTTGACCCTGTCGTCGGCGTCGATGTTCAGCGCGACGTACAGCGCGGTCGCCGGTACCCCGGCTCGCAGTGACTCCACGACCGGATTGCGGCCCGCGATGACCTCGGGCCCGTCCGCGGCCTTCTTCGCGGAGGTCCGCTTCTTCTCCGTACGCGCGGCGGCTGCTTTCGCCTTCCGCTGCGCGGGATGTCCGTAGCGGTCCTCCGCACGTGGGGTCGGGCCCTTGCCTTCGAGGCCCTTGCGGCGCTGGCCGCCGGAACCGGCTACCTGCCCCTTCTTCGTGCCCGACTTCCGGATCGCTCCACGCCGGCGGGAATTGCCTGCCATCACTCAGTCTCTTACTGTCCACATGGGACCATTGGGGGTGTCTTCGACGGCGATACCCGCGTCCGTGAGCTGGTCGCGAATCGCGTCGGCTCTCGTGAAATCCTTGTCGGCACGGGCCTGCTGCCGCATCGAGAGCATGGCCTCGACCAGGCTGCCGAGCGCGTCGGTGCCGGTGCTTTCCGTGCTGTCCGCCCACTGGGCCGAAAGCGGGTCGACGCCGAGCACGGAGGTCATGGCCCTCACGGTCTCGGCCAATTCGACGGCCTTCGCGGCGTCGGTGGCGTCAAGAGCGGCATTGCCGTCACGGACCGTGTTGTGCAGGACGGCAAACGCCTGCGGGGTACCGAGATCGTCGTCGAGCGCGGTCGCGAACTCGGCCGGAACCTGTCCGATCCGGATCTCGCCCGCGCTGCCAGCGGCCCTGCGGAGGAACTGCTCGATCCGCCGGAACCCCTGAGCGGACTCCGTGAGTGCCTCGTCCGAGTACTCGATCGTCGAGCGGTAGTGCGGCTGGATCAGGTAGTAGCGCAATTCGACCGCCCGGTACCTGCGCAGCATCTCCGGAATGGAAACGACGTTGCCCAGCGACTTCGACATCTTCTCGCCCGACAGCGTCACCCACGCGTTGTGCAGCCAGAAGCGGGCGAACGGATCGCCCGCGGCTTCGGACTGGGCCCGCTCGTTCTCGTGGTGCGGGAAGACGAGGTCGACGCCACCTCCGTGGATGTCGAACTCGCCTCCCAGGTAGGTGGTCGACATGGCGGAGCACTCCAGGTGCCAGCCGGGCCTGCCCCTTCCCCAAGGAGTCGGCCACGAAGGCTCACCCGGCTTGCTGCCCTTCCACAGCGTGAAATCACGGGGGTCGCGTTTGCCCTCCGCCTGCGTCTCGCCCTGCTGGACCTCGTCGAGCCGCTGTCCGGACAGTGCTCCGTAGCCCGCGAACGAGGTGACGGAGAAGTACACGTCGCCGTCGGCCGCGTAGGCGTGCCCCCTGTCGATCAGCCGCTGGATCAGCTCGATCATCTGCGTGACATGCCCTGTCGCGCGCGGCGCGATCGACGGCGGCAGGCAACCGAGCGCCTGGTAGGCGTCCTCGAAGGCCCGCTCGTGCGTGGCCGCCCATTCCCACCACGGGCGGCCCGCGTCGGCTGCCTTCGTGAGGATCTTGTCGTCGATGTCGGTCACGTTGCGAACCATCAGGACGTCAAGTCCATTGTGGAGCAGCCACCGGCGAAGCACGTCGTAGTTGAGCGCGCCGCGCACGTGCCCGATGTGCGGGATGCCTTGCACGGTGGCCCCACAGACATACATGGACGCCGTTCCGCTCCGCGCGGGATGAAACTCCCGCACGCTCCGGGTCGCGGTGTCGTATAGATGTAGGACCACGGGAAAATGGTACGGGTCAGAGCACGGAGTGTTCGCGCAGGGCAGTCAGCAGCCCGTCCTCGCGATCTCCCGTCGGGAGTGGCTCGACCAGCGCGAACGCACAGCCCAGCTCACGGGCGCCGCCATCGGCTTCGGCGCTGTCGCCGACCATCAGCGTGTTTTCCGCGGCGACTCCGAGCCGATCGAGTAACAGCCGGAAGATCACGGGGTCCGGCTTGATGGCTCCGACTTCGAACGACAGTACGAATTCGTCGACGTAGGCATCGAGACCGTGCTCCGTGAACGCGGGCCGGATGTCGAAGGCGATGTTGCTCAGCACCCCTATCCGGAGCCCCTTGTTGGCCAGCGTTTTCAGCACCGTCTCCGCATCCGGGTACGGCGTCCACTCGGAGGGATCGATGAGCCGGTCGTAGAGTGCCTTGGCCTGCTCGGGCCGGGGGATGCCGGATTGACGCAGCACCTCAAGGTAGATCTTGCTGTGCAGCTCGGGATCGAGGTCGCGGTTCTCCCACGCGTGCCGGTACTCGTCGGTGAATTCCACGACCTGGGTGACGGGGGCCGTCATCCTGCGCATCAACTCGGTTTGGGCCTCGATGTCGAGCGGGTCGCCGTCGGCGCCCGTGAGTTCGTCAATCCAACTGTCGTCCTGTTCGAGCCGGAACAGCGTGCCGGAGAAGTCGAACATCACCGCCTGAATCGTCACAGAACCCAGGTTACCCGGTATTTTTCGGCAGCAGGAGTGCGCTGGCGATCGCGGCGAGACCTTCGCCACGGCCGGTGAGCCCGAGCCCGTCGGTCGTCGTCCCCGCGACGCTGACGGGGCAGCCGAGCGCCTCGCCGAGTACCCGCTGCGCTTCGGCTCGCCTGGTGCCTATTCGCGGCGCGTTGCCGATGACCTGGACGGTCGCGTTGCCGATCATCAGGTCTTGTGCT
Organism: Saccharomonospora sp. NPDC006951; assembly: GCA_040635515.1. Lineage (GTDB taxonomy): Bacteria > Actinomycetota > Actinomycetes > Mycobacteriales > Pseudonocardiaceae > Prauserella_A. The sequence goes on from JBEYHY010000004.1 coordinate 743,089, forward strand.
TCGACGAGCCGGCGTACTTCCGTGAGGAATTCGGCTCCGTGAGCACCGGCCCAGCGGGGATCGCCGGTACCGAAAACCGCACCGAGATCACCGAGTCCCGCCGCGGACAACACGGCGTCACAGAGAGCGTGCGAGGCGACATCGCCGTCGGAATGCCCGGCGCAGCCGGATATTCCCGGCCAGTGAAGTCCGGCGATCCAACACTCCCTGTCGTTTTCTATCGGGTGAACATCAATTCCTTGGCCGATTCTCACGGTGTGCCTTCTGCTGCGAGTAATGCTTCGATCACAGCCAGGTCGAATGCCGAAACAAGACGCATTCCGTGCGGATGTCCCGCCACGGTTCGCACTTTGGTGCCCAGTTCGGTCAATGGATCGCCGGTATTGGTTCCGCGCAGTGTCGCGGCGCGAAACCCTTGGGGCGCCTGAATGGAACGAAGCAGGGTTCGATCGCGGGTTCCGCGAATGACGTCGTCGGAATCGACGATTTTGATCGTGTCCGTAACCGGTTCCACCGGCACGGCCGCGACGGCGCCCGCCTTGAGTTCGGAAACCACGGCCGTGAAAGAGGCCGCGGGAGTGAACGGACGGGAAGCGTCGTGTACGAGCACAAGGTCGGTGGGCTCAGGAGAACTGGCCGTGAGGGCCGATCGCATCGACTCGATGCGATCGTCGCCTCCGGCCAGTACCTTCACTTCCGCGTCGTTGACCAGCGCGAGCGCTGCCGAATACGCGGCTACGTTATGCGGCGGGCCCGCTACGACAACCCGGTCCACGCAACCGGAGCGCAACAAGCCGCGAACGGCATGTGACAACAGCGGCTCGCCTCGGAATCGGGTCAGCGCCCCTGAATGGTGTCGATCCCGATTGCCGAGGGGAACCAGTGCGATGACGTTCAGGGTTACTAGACCGCCGCGGTTTCCAGAACCTCGTCGAGTAGCACCTCGGCCTTGCCTTCGTCGGTGCCCTCGGCGAGTGCCAGCTCGCTCACCAGAATTTGCCGCGCCTTGGCCAGCATCCGCTTCTCACCTGCGGAAAGGCCGCGGTCCTTTTCACGTCGCCAGAGGTCGCGCACCACTTCGGCCACCTTGTTGACATCGCCTGAGGCGAGCTTTTCGAGGTTGGCCTTGTACCGGCGAGACCAGTTTGTCGGCTCGTCGGTGTGAGGAGCGCGCAACACGTCGAAAACGCGATTAAGCCCGTCCTGACCCACGACATCACGAACGCCGACGATTTCGGCGTTGTCTGCGGGGACACGAACAGTGAGATCTCCCTGCGCGACCTTGAGCACGAGATACTGCTTTTCCTCGCCCTTGATCACGCGTGTCTCAATCGCTTCGATGAGTGCGGCACCGTGGTGCGGGTAGACGACGGTCTCTCCGACCTTGAAAACCATGTGTCCTCTGCCCCTTTCGCTCCATCCAGCTTAGCACGGAGCCTCAAAGGGTAACCAGCTACCCGCGCTCGTCCTCGCAGGTCAGTGGCCTAATCAGCAAACGGCCGGGGGTTGACAAACGCGAAATTCGCGTACTCACGCTGGTGGTGGCGACACCATTCCTTGTCTGGCTCCAATCCGCTTCTAATCCATTGTGGACGACAAATCCCGCCGACCGGGGTGCGTGCCGCCGCCGAACGCCCACCACGTGCCGCGTCACATCGGACCGCCGGATAGTCTGCGCAGCAGGGTTATGACCCCGGCTAGGGAGGATTCGGAGAAGTGAAACGTCGCATGCTGGGCGCAGCCGCGTTCGGTCTCGGTGCCGCGTTGCTGGTGACGGGTTGCGGGGCAGGGCAGATCACTCAGACGGACACCCAGGTCGCGGCCGTCAACGGTGCGGAGGCTCAGGTCGGCACCATGGCCATCCGCAACGCGGAGCTGGCCTACCCCACCGGCGGTGAGCCCGCCGTGCACACCGAGGGCTCCGACGCCGACGTGTTGATGAGCATCGTCAATCAGGCTGGGGAGGATGACCAGCTGGTCTCCGCCAGTTCCGAGAGTGCCGACAACGTGGAGATCGGCGGCGAGCGCGGTATCCCCGGCGCCACGACGCTGGCCATCAGCCCGACGGCACCCGAAAACGGAAATCAGCTCCACGGCACCATCACCCTGCAGGGCCTGAAGCAAGAGGTCCGGCCCGGTCAGAACCTGGTCATCACCCTGACGTTCCGCGAAGCGGGCGAGGTGCGGGTCGACCTGCCCGTCATGGCGCCGACCGAGCCGAGGGAGGAGCCCGAGGAGGGGCACGAAGAGGGCGGCGGTCACTGACTGTCGGTCCCTCCGGCTAGTTTCCCCACGTGGTCAAGAAGGCGTCCAGCAGCTTCCGGTGTGCCGAGTGCGGTCTTGAGGTCGCCAAGTGGGTGGGCCGGTGCCCCGAGTGTCAGGCGTGGGGAACGATCGAGGAGCGGGGCGAGAGCAGGCCGCCCATCGCGAGGGTCGCCGCTGGTGCGCCGAGTGCGCCCGCTCGTCCCATTGCCCACGTCGACATCGAGAGTTCGAGGGCTGCCGAGACGGGGGTCTCCGAGCTCGATCGCGTACTCGGCGGCGGTCTCGTGCCCGGCGCGGTGGTGCTGCTGGCCGGCGAACCCGGTGTCGGCAAGTCGACATTGCTGCTTGAGGTGGCACACCGGTGGGCGGAGCGAGCGGGTAAGGCCGCACCCGCGCTCTATGTCACGGGCGAGGAATCCGCTGGTCAAGTCAGACTGCGTGCCGAAAGGACGGGTAACGTCCACGAGCGGATGTACCTCGCGGCGGAAAGCGACCTCGGCGCCATCCTCGGTCACGTCGACGACGTCAAGCCGGGCCTGCTGATCGTCGACTCGGTGCAGACGATGTCGTCGCCGCAGGTGGACAACGCTCCCGGCGGGGTCACGCAGGTCAGGGCCGTCACGGCAGGACTCGTGGCGCTCGCCAAGGAGCGCGGCCTGCCGATCGTGCTCGTCGGCCATGTCACCAAGGACGGCTCCGTCGCGGGCCCCCGGGTTCTCGAACACCTCGTCGACGTCGTACTGCACTTCGAGGGCGACCGGCACTCGACGCTGCGGATGGTGCGCGGGGTCAAGAACCGGTTCGGCGCCGCCGACGAGATCGGCTGCTTCGAACTGCGAGACGACGGCATCGTCGGCGTTCCCGATCCGTCGGGGCTGTTCCTGAACCGCCACGCCGAGGCCGTCCCCGGTACGGCCGTCACCGTCACCGTCGAGGGCAAACGCCCGCTGCTCGGCGAGGTGCAGGCGCTCGTCGGCCGCTCAACGCTCAACCAGCCCAGGCGCGCGGTGAGCGGGCTCGACTCCTCCAGGGTGAGCATGGTGCTCGCGGTGCTGGAGAAACGAGGCCGCATCCAGCTCGGCGACAAGGACATCTACACCGCGACCGTCGGCGGCATGAAGGTCACCGAACCCGCCGTGGACCTGGCCGTGGCGCTGGCCGTCTCGTCCGCCTTCACCGACACCGCGTTGTCGCCGAGGCTCGTCGCCATCGGCGAAGTCGGTCTCGCGGGGGAGGTACGCCGCATCACCGGGGTCGGCAGGCGGCTCGCGGAGGCCGTGCGGCTCGGCTTCACCCACGCGCTCGTGCCGCCCGATCCCGGTCCGCTGCCGGAGGGCATCCAGACGCTGGAGGTCGGTGACCTCGCCGGCGCGCTGCATGCCGTCAAGTACGTGCCGGTCGGTTGAGCCGGGCGAGGGTCACTCGGCCAGCAGCCGCGCGCAGCGGATGAGGCCCAGATGCGAGTAGGCCTGCGGGTGGTTGCCGAGCGAGCGCTCCGCCACCGGGTCGTACTGCTCTGGAAGCAGCCCAGTTGGGCCCGCGGCGTCGACGAGCTGCTCGAACAGTTCCTGGGCTTCGGTGCGGCGGCCGGTCAGCAGATACGCCTCGATCAGCCACGCCGCGCACAGGTGGAAGCCGCCCTCGTCGCCAGGCAGCCCGTCATCCCTGCGGTAGCGGTAGACGGTCGAGCCGCTGCGCAGTTCCGCCTCGATCGCGGTGACCGTCGACTGGAATCGCTCGTCGGCCGGATCGAGCAGCCCGGAAAGCCCGACGAACAGCGAAGCGGCGTCGAGATCCGTGCCGTCGTAGGCGGTCGTGTATGCCCTGACCTGGTCGTTCCAGCCGTGTTCCAGCACGTCGTGGGCGATGGTGTCCCTGAGCTGTGGCCAGCCCTCCGGGACGGGGCGGCCGTAGATCTCGCCGAGTTTGATCGCCCTGTCCAGCGTCAGCCAGCACATCACGCGCGAGTAGACGCGGTGCCGGGGCACGTGCCGCTCTTCCCAGATGCCGTGATCCGGTTCGTCCCAGCGCCGCTTCACCGCCTCGGCCATGGCCCTGACCAGCTGCCAGTCCTGGTCGCGAAGGTTTCCCCTCGCCTCGGCGAGCGTCATCACCAGCTCGACGACGGGACCGAACACGTCGAGCTGGACCTGGTGATTGGCGAGGTTTCCGACCCGTACCGGCCGGGAGCCCTTGTAGCCGGGAAGGGAATCGATCACGGCCTCCGCGCCGAGCTGGGTCCCCGCGAGCGTGTACAGCGGGTGTAGCCGCTCAGGGCCCGCGAGGGTGGCGAGGACGCCGTGCAGCCAGCGGAGGAACCCTTCGGCCTCGTCGAGCGAGCCGAGGCTCACCAGCTCACGGACGGTCATGGCGCCGTCCCGGATCCAGCAGAACCGGTAGTCCCAGTTGCGGACCCCGCCGATCTCCTCGGGCAGTGACGTCGTGGCCGCTGCCATCACGCCGCCGGTGTCGGAGTTGGCCAGGCCGCGCAGGGTGAGCGCGGAGCGGGCGACCAGCTCAGGTTCGACGTTCGGGAGTTTCAGCGTCGTCGCCCACTCGCTCCAGTACTCGCCCGCCCTCGCGCGGCGGTCGATCTCGGAAAGCTCGTGCGGGCCGAGGTCGGTGGTGCCGCAGCGCAGTTCGAGCACGATCGGCTGGGTCGCGGTGGGCTGGACGATTGCCCTCGCGGTGTCGTGCATGCCGTCGTTGGTGATCTCCCATTGGACGCCGGGAGCGCGCAGCACGAACGGCTCCGAGGTGCCGAGCACCCTGAGCCCGTCCTGTTCCTGGAGCAAACTCACCGGGACGCCGCCGAACTCGGGACGCGGAGCGAAGACGATGGAAGCGGTCGCCTCTCCGGAAATGACCCTGACCAGGTCGGTCCTGTGTGTGGCGCACTCCGGTTCGAGGTAGTCCGTGACCAGTAGCCGCGACCAGCGCGTTTCCACGGTCATGGTGTTGGGAAGATAGCGCTGGCCCAGCGGCAGGCCGTTGCGGTGCGGTTTGATCGAGAAATGCCCCGCGCTCTCGCTGCCGAGCAGGTCGGCGAACACCGCGGCCGCGTCCGGCCCCGGGTGGCACAGCCAGGTGAGCTTCGCGTCCGGGGTGAGCAAAGCCACGGCGCGTTCGGAAGCGAGCATCGAGATTCGCTCGATGGGAGGAGACTGCTCGCCGTACAACCAGTTGCGGCGCTCTTCGAGCATGAAGGCCAGCACGGTGGCGACCTGCTCGGTGTCGCCGACGCGGTACTGCGCGGCCGAATCGCCGCCGCCGACCTTGATGCCGAGGTCGGGACCGGTCAGCCTGACGAAGGCCTTCTCATCGGTGACGTCGTCGCCGATGAACACGGCGGCGGTCGCACCAACCTGGTGCCGCAACGTGTCGAGCGCGTTGCCCTTGTCGGTCTGGATGACCGAGAGTTCGACGACCTCTTTTCCGTCCGTCGTCGAGACTCCCTCCCACCTGCTTGGTCCATTGTGGACGGAATCGATGATCCGCTTCGCATCCGCCCTTTCGGCTCTGCGGACGTGCACGGCGATGCTCGCGGGTTTGACTTCGAGCGAGGCGCCGCGCACCCCTTCGATGAGCCGGTGCAGCTCCTCCTCGACCCTGCGGTGCAGTTCCCTCGCCTCGGCGTCGATCGCGTGGACGAAACCGATGTCGAACTCCGAACCGTGACTGCCGACGAGGTGGACCTCGGCAGGAAGCCGGGAAAGAGTGGCGAGATCGCGCAGCGCCCTCCCCGAGATCACGGCAGTCGTCGTCTCGTGCAGACCGGCCAGCGAACGCAGCGCGCCGACTGACTCGGGACGGGCTCTCGCGTCGTCGGGGTTCTCCGTAATCGGTGCCAGCGTGCCGTCGTAGTCGCAGGCGACCAGCAGGCGCGGCGTCCTGGCGATCTGCACGATCGCGCGCCGCAGCTCGGCGGGCAGGGCCTCGGCGGTCAACACTCCTCCTTCAGGAGCCGGCAGTGGGCTGGAAGTCAGGCGGCGGGCTCGGATCCCAGAGCTTCGAGGAACGAGCGGGCCCATCGATCGACATCATGGGTCAGAACCTGACGACGCAAGGCACGCATCCGGCGTCGACCTTCCGCGGGATCGAGCGTAATAGCCTGTTCGAGTGCGTTCTTCACCCCGTCCAGGTCATGCGGGTTGACCAGGAAAGCGCTGCTCAACTCGGCCGCGGCGCCCGCGAACTCGGAAAGCACCAGCGCTCCGCCGAGGTCGTGCCTGCAGGCGACGTATTCCTTGCAGACAAGGTTCATGCCGTCCCGCAGTGGCGTCACCACCATGATGTCCGCCGCGGAGAAGAACGCGGCGAGTTCCTTGCGGTTCACCGACTGATGCAGATAGTGCACGACGGGGTGGCCCACCTTGGCGAATTCCCCGTTGATCCGGCCGACCATCTGCTCGATCTCGCCGCGCATCCGCTGGTAGTGCTCGACGCGTTCCCTGCTGGGGGTGGCGAGCTGGACGAAGGTCACGTCCCCGGGGTTGACCCTGCCTTCCTGAAGCAGTTCGTGGAATGCCTGTAGCCGCAGGTCGATGCCCTTGGTGTAGTCGAGGCGGTCGACGCCGAGCAGAATCGTCCTCGGATTGCCGAGGTCACTCCTGACCTGCGCCGCGCGCTCGGAAACGGCCTTCGTCCTCGACAGCGCGTCGAGCCCGGCCGCGTCGATCGAGATCGGGAACGCGCCCACCCGCACCGTGCGGTCGCCGACCTGGACCATGCCCGGCCTCGACCGGACACCGACGGAACCCCGGCTCGGTTCCAGGCCGATGAGCTGTCTCGCCAGCCACAGGAAGTTCTGCGCACCGCCGGGGCGATGAAATCCGACGAGGTCGGCGCCGATGAGCCCGCGCACGATCTCCGCGCGCCACGGCAGCTGCATGAACAGCTCGACCGGAGGAAAGGGAATGTGCAGGAAGAAGCCGATCCGCAGGTCGGGCCTCAGCTCCCTGAGCATGCTCGGCACGAGCTGGAGCTGATAGTCCTGCACCCAGACCGTGGCGCCCTCGCCCGCGACGGCCGCGCTGGCCTCCGCGAACCGGCGATTCACCCGAACGTAGCTTTCCCACCAGCTTCGGTCGAAGATCGGCGGCGCGACCACGTCGTGGTACAGCGGCCACAACGTCGCGTTGGAGAAACCCTCGTAGTAGTCCCTGACGTCGGCCGAACTCAGCGATACGGGATGGAGGATGAGCCCTTCGTCGGTGAATTCGTCCACCTCGACGTCCGGAACACCGGGCCAGCCGACCCAGGCACCCTTGCGAGACCGGAGGAACGGTTCCAGCGCGGACACGAGCCCGCCGGGGCTCTGTGTCCAGCGCTGGGTGCCATCGGCCGCGCGATCGAGGTCAACTGGTAGCCGATTGGCCACGACGACGAACTCGGCTCTTGCCTCGGACGACTCCGCATTTCCCTCGGACGGCATGCTTGAAACAGTATCGTGCGAGACCTATTCCAGGCGTTGTCCAGTGTCGAGGGGACCGGCCAGCCTCGGCCCCGAGAGCTTGCGTTCCAGTCGGCCAAGCCCTGTTCGCACGGGTTGCGCGAGGAATTCACCGAGCACGACACCGGCCGCCAGCGCGAGCCCGATGGCGATGGCTCCCATGAGCGTTCCCATGCTTCCGCCGTCGGCCAACTCGGACATGCCTCGGTAGGTCGCGAGCCCCGGCAGCAGGGGGGTGATGCCGGAAACCGCCACGACGAGGGGCGTGACCTGCAGTCTCCTGGACAAGACGCCGCCGCCGAAACCGACGAGGGTCGCGGCGAACGCCGACGCGATGATCGGGCCCGCACCGGTGGCGAGCAGGAGACCGTACGTTCCGGCGCCGACTCCACCCGCGATGGCCGCGACCAGCAGCGGCCGCAGTTTCGAGTACGAGGCAAGCGCGAAGCACGCCGCCGCGCCACACCCGGCGACCAGCGTGATGAGGACGCCGACCGCGGTGACATCCGGCACAGCGGCCGTCGGCGGCGGTGCGATCGGCGCGCCGAGCTGGTTCGCGATGCTGATCGCGAACGCGACTCCGGTGATGAGTCCCGCACTCATCAGCACCACTTCCAACGTGCGTCCTGCCGCCGTGACGTAGTAACCGGTGATGGCGTCCTGAACCGCCGAGACCGTCGAGAGCCCCGACAGCAACACCGTCAGCGCCGCCGCGACGACCAGCGTCGGCTGGAGCGGAATGAAGTTGAGGTTCACGATGCCGATGGCGGCGAGCGTCGCCACGAATCCGCCTGCCACCTGCTGGAAGAAGAAGGGCAGCTGCAGTCTGTTCAGCCGCCGCCCGACCCTGTCGACGACGGCGCTGATGACGAAAGAGACGAACGGAGCCCAGCCGGTGCCACCCAGCAGGAGGGTGATGAAACCGGCCATACCGCCCCATGCCAGCGTCGACACCCAGCGCGGATAAGGGTGCTTGGCGTTGGTGATCTGGTGCAGCTCGGTGTAGGCGTCCTCGGTGCTCATGCGGTTGCGCAGCAGTCTCTGCACCAGACGCTCGGTGTCCGAGAGGCGCGTGTAGTCGAGGCTGCGGCTCCTGACCACGCGAACGGCGGTGACCGGTGACAGTTCGCTGCCGCGATGACAGCTCACGGTGATCGACGTGAAAATGACGTCGACCTCACAATGGGGTAGACCCAGCGCGCGCGTCAGGGCCAGGATCGTCGCGGTGACATCGGAAGCACCGGCGCCGCTTGCCATCTGAACCTCGCCAATGCGCAGGACGAGGTCGAGCACCAGATGGACGGTGGCTTCGTCGGGAAGTTGCGGGCCCATCGTGGCGGTCGTGTCGACGACGGGCAGCTCACCTGTCGGTGCCTCAAGGATCTGCCATGCGCGTCGGCTGCTTTTGCGGCTGCGCGGCTGGCGCCGGCCGTGCTTGTCTGACTGATCCTCGGCCGGTGCCTCAAGGATCTGCCACGCGTGCCGGCGGTTCGGCGCCGATCTCGCGCGCGGCCTGAGTTTCATTTCCCACCTCCTTCGCAGGTTTCCCGGGGAGCATCGACCGAGGTGCTCCCGCTGTTGCACCCTTACCGGAGTGGCGTTGGCCACGTTTTCCGATCACGAAGTCGCATGACCAATTTAGCGCTCGAATGGGTCTTGAACCGGCTCGCGGAGTCGCGCGACCAGGTGCCGTTGCGAAGGGGGCTGCCGATATAGTGGTCGCGCGACCATGGCCAGGCTGTGGAAGCAGGCCAACATAGCTCAGTTGGTAGAGCAGCTGTCTTGTAAACAGCAGGTCAGGGGTTCGAGTCCCCTTGTTGGCTCCCTCTCTGCCAGGGAGTTGCCCAAACCGGGCCACTCCCTGGCGTCTCCGTCGTTGCCGCCGCGCGAACCCCGGCAGCTACCGATCCTCACCCACTGAACCCACTGAGCTCACCGGCGGCGGCTTCGAAGCGGGCCCGGTAGGCTGCCACGGCCGGCAGGGACTCGAATCCGTACAGCACCGCCGACACCGGAACCCGGTCGCCGATCGCGGCCATCACTTCGGTCGCCGGCGCCGCGCCCATCCCGCCACACACCTCGATCCGGTCCGCGCCCTCGGCCACCAGCTTCTCGGCGGCCGAGGCCGCTTCGGCCGGCGAGGGCACCGCCACGACCGACACCCGGCCGGCTTCGTGCTCGAACACCCACCGGTCGGTGGCCGGGTCGGCGCCCGCCGCGGCGAACACCGTCGCGATGTTCCCCTCCGGCGCGGAGTACTCCACGCCGATCAGGCCGACCGGCACGGCGCCGTCGCCGGTCGCGGCCAGCACCTTCGCCGCCGCCTTCGGGCCGAGCCCGCCGTAGAGCTCGATGAGGTCGATCCCCTCACTCGCCAGCAACTCCGCCGCCACTGCGCCTGCCGCCTCGGCGGAGGGGACCGGCACGAGCGTGATGTGGGTCAACTCGTCCTCGCGGACGAGCCGCTGTGTTGTCGGGTTCGCCCCCGGTACCAGGTACATGAACAGGCCCCTGAGCAGTGCCACGATCCCTCCAGATAGCTTGGTGTTGAACTACTTTGCGCCAAGCTACACTAGTTCGGTGGACTCCGTGGATCACATGGTCAGTGCCTGGCGGGCCCGCCATCCCGAGCTGGACACCAGCCCGCTTGAGGTGGTCGGCCGCCTGCTGCTGTGCGCTCATCACCTGGAGAACGCCCTGGTCGCCGCGCTCAAACCGCTGGGCCTCTCGTTCGGTGACTTCGATGTGCTCAACACGTTGCGGCGGGTCGGCGCGCCGTCGGGCACCAACCCGCGCGAGCTCGCCCGCAGTTCGCTGATCACTTCGGGCGCCATGACCGCCCGGCTCGACCGGCTGGCGAACGCCGGGCTCATCGAACGCGACCCCGACCCCACCGACCGGCGCGGTGTGCTCGTCCGGCTCACGGACGCCGGAACCCAGCTCGCCGACGAGGCGCTCACCGCCGTCCTCGTTGCCGACGAGCGGTTTCTCGATCCACTCGGCTCGGCCGACCGGGACCGGGCGGCCCGCCTGCTCGCGCGGCTGCTCGGGCCACACGACGACGCTACGGCGTGACCATCAGCGGCGTTCCATCGTCCACATAGGACTATCTTGGTGAGTCATCCGTCGTGCGGGGATCGCGCGTGGTTCGCCTACGCTGCCGCTGACGGTTTCACCACTTGGCGGGAGAGGACGTGCCATGCTGGATCTGCTGTTGCGGAACGTGCGAGTGCTGACCATGACCGGCGAACCCGGGTTCGCACACGCGGTCGGTGTTCTCGGTGGGCGCATCGTCGGGGTCGACGACGAGGTCGAAGGTCTTTCCGCGACCACGGTTTTCGATGGTGAAGGCGCAGTGCTCGCCCCGGGATTCTCCGACGTGCACAACCACATGGTCTGGTATGGGCTCTCGCTCGCCGAGATCGACCTTTCCGGATGCCGCAGTCACGACGAGGTCTACGACGCGGTGGCGCGCCGCGCGAGCGGCCTGCCCTCCGATGCCTGGGTCATCGGCTCCGGCTACGACGACTTCGTGCTCGGCGGGCACCCCGGCAGGGCCGAACTCGACAGGGCGGGTGGCGGACGGCCCGTCTGGCTCAAGCATCGGTCGGCGCACATGTGTGTGGCGAGCACCGCGATTCTCGCCGAGGCAGGCGTACTCGACGGTTCCGCGAAGGTGCCGGAGGGTGGCGTCGTCAGCAGGGACGAGGAGGGTGAGCCGACCGGTCTGCTCGCGGAACAGGCGCAGCAGCTGGTCGACACGCTGGTCAAGCCCTACCCCGTCGAGGAACTTGCCGATGCCATCGCACGGGCCGGCAAGGCGTACGTCGCGGAGGGGCTCACCCACGTGACCGAGGCCGGGATCGGCGGCGGCTGGATCGGGCACAGCCCCGCCGAGGCGGCCGCATATCAACTCGCCCGGCAACGCGGAGACCTTCCGCTGCGGGTGGAGTTGATGCCGGCGAGCGAGGTGCTGCATCCCCTGCACGGTAACGCTTTCGGGCTCGATCTCGGCCTGCGCACCGGATTCGGCGACGACTTCCTTCGCATCGGGCCGATGAAGATCTTCACCGACGGCGCACTCTCCAGCCGTACCGCGGCCGTCAGCGAGCCGTTCCACGGGCATGGCGGGGTCGGGGTGCTCCAGGACGATCCCTTCGTCCTGCGGGATCGGATCGTCGCGGCGCACAAGGGCGGCTGGCGCGTCGCCGCGCACGCCATCGGTGACAGGGCGATCGACCTTGCGCTCGACGCGTTCGAAGAGGCTCAGCGGCAGGTTTCCCGCCCCGACGTCCGGCACCGCATCGAGCACGCCGCCATGGTGCGACCCGATCAGCTCTCCAGAATGGCCGAGCTGAACATCATCCCGGTTCCTCAGGCGCGTTTCCTCTACGAGATCGGCGACACGATGGCCGAGGCGGTCGGCGAGGAACGACTCCCTTGGCTGTACCGGCATCGGTCCTTTGTGGATGCCGGGATGAGGGTTCCCGGCAGTTCCGACCGGCCGTGTGTCTCGCGGGGAGCGCCACTGGCGAGCATGCGGTCCATGGTGGAGCGCACCAGTAAGGCCGGTGTCGTGCTCAGCCCCGGCGAACGGGTCGACGCGACGGAAGCACTGCGCGCGTACACGACGCACGCGGCGTGGACCGCATGCCAGGAACACGAACGCGGCAGCATCCGGAAGGGTGCCTTCGCCGATTTCGTCTTGCTCGATGACGATCCGACGACGGTACCGAGTGCGGCTATCGACGAGATCGCGGTGCTGGCCACCTTCGTCGCCGGCCGCCCCGTGCATGGCGCGGAGAAGATCAGGGGCGAGTAGGGCGGGGCCCCGCGGCGGCTCGGGTTGCCGTCGCGGGGTCAACCCCTCGGTGTCGCGAAGCGGAGGAAGCCGATGGTTTCCGAGGAATTGGCCGCTCCGGTCTCGTAGAGCAGCCCGATGGTTCCCCGCTCGATCTCCACGAGATCGGAGTAGGCGGCTTGAGCGTCCGACACGGTGAATGCCTGCCGCCAGTTTCTTCCGCTGTCCGTACTGATCCGGACGCTCATCGCCCTCCGCGAATCCGGATTGGACGGTCCGGAGAACAGCAGTGTCCCCGGGTGACTGGTTTGCAGAACACTGCCCTGGACTCGCGGCCCGATTATCGTCGGTTGTTCGCGATATGGCGCGACAAGTGTGGCTCCGCCGTCCTTGCTGTAGGCGTCGACGCGTTCGCCCGGTGAACTACCGTGGTCACGGCTGTTGAAGTACAGCGTGCCATCGGGGAGTTCGGCAACCGTCGTCTCGTTCGCCGCGATGAAGCCGTCGTTGCGGTCATCGACGAATCCGATTCGCCAGCTTCGGCCGTCATCGTCGCTCAGCAGGCAGTGTCCGCCGTAGTATTTCTGTTCCGTACCGATGTCGGGCGAACCGGCGGGCGGAGCGCTCGAATGGTTGGCGGGAACCACGATCCGGCCCGCGTGCTCGCCCCTGCGCAGGACGATCGCGTGGCAAGGCCCCGTGGCGTACCAGCGCCAGTTGGCCGCTTTGGCGTCATCGGTGATCTCCATGGCCTCGGTGAAGGTGAGTCCGTCATCGAAACTGTGCTGTACGAACACTCTCCTGCTGTCCTCATCGGACACGTCTCCCGACATGATGTCCTCTTCGGACACCCTGCCGTTGCGTGTGGTGACCAGCACGATGGTGCCGTCCCCGAGTACGACGGGGCTCGGGTTTCCGGCTGTCGCGTCGCCGTTGCGGGAAACCACGGCAAGCGGTCCCCATGTTCTGCCGCCATCCGCCGAACGGCGCAGTACGACTTCGATGGCACCGGAATCGCCCGCCGATTCGAGCCTGCCCTCCGCGAAGGCGAGCAGGTGCCCTGTCCTTGTGCGGACGAGAGCGGGGATCCGGAAGGTGTGGTAGCCCTCGGTTCCCGAGCGGTAGGGGATCGACGCGGCACGGTTCGCCGCGCTCGCCGGTGCTGCGACGGCGAGCCCCGCGGCGGTTGCCGCGGCGAGCGAGAGAACGGTGCGTCGGGACATGGCGGACATCGCTCCAGCCTCCTTGCTGAACGTCGCCAAGACATAGGACGTCCTATGGGACGGTAGGGGCTGGGCAGGCGGCGGTCAAGATCAGGATCGGTGAGCGATGAATTTTCGGCACGAAGCCGGTCGGACTCACAGGACGGCAGGCTGGAGGCTACGTGGTGCGGGTACTCGGGCAGGCCGTCGACTACCTGCTGGGTGGGCTCCGATGCGCTCGCGGCGCCGCGCTGTCGTTGCCGACGCCGTGTGCGGGCTGGGATCTGCGCACGCTGCTTGCCCACGTCGATGATTCGCTCGGCGCACTGGCCGAGGCGGCCGGGACGGGCCGGGTCACGCTCGAAGCCGTGCCGGGCTGCGGCCACGTCGATGACCTGGGCGAGCGGGCCCGTGCGCTGCCCGCGGCGTGGGCAGGCGTCTCGACGGTCACGATCGGTGGTGTGCCCGTCGAACCGGACCTCGTAATCGCGGCCGGTGCGATCGAACTGGCCGTACACGGCTGGGACGTCGCGGCGGCGTGCGGTGCGCGACGACCGATACCCGACGAACTGGCCCTCGCGTTGTGGCGGGTGGCTCCGGCGCTGGTCACCGAGGCTGATCGGCCATGGCGATTCGCCGAACCGGTACCGGTGTCAGAGGGTTCCGGTGCCGGCGATCGGCTGCTCGCCTTTCTCGGCCGCGTTCCCCGGTGAGTGAGCGGGTTGGGTCAGGGGCAGTTCGAACATGCCGAACACGGCGGTGTCCATGAAGTTCGCGACCTGGCTGATGCCGTCGGTGGTGACCGTGAGGACCTGGACCGCGAAGGCGGCGTAGTCGCCGGTCTGCTCGTCCAGCAGGTACATCGCGAAGGCCGGCTGGCCGTTCGCGCGGAGGGGAAGCATGAGGACGTTGCCCGGCCGGGCCGGGCAACGTTCGACCAGATGGTGTGCGACGTCGACCGTGCCCTGGTACCACGACGCGTACGGCGGCATTTCCCACACGATGTCCGTGGTGAAGAGGGAGATCAGTTCGGTTACGTCTTTGCGCTCGAACGCGGAAACGTAGCGATCGAGCAGTTCGCGCTGCTGTGCCCCGTCCGGCTCGGCGACGGCGTCGAGGTGAGGCGCGACCTCGGCGAGCTGTGCCCTTGCGCGCTGCAGGGAGCTGTTGACGGCGGCCGTCGAGATACCGACGGCGTCGGCGACCTCGGCGGCGCGCCATTTCAGCACGTCGCGGAGGATCAATACGGCGCGTTGCCGTTCGGGCAGGTGTTGCAGCGCGGCGACGAAAGCCAGTCGGACGCTTTCTTTTTCGGTGACGATGGCGGCGGGGTCGTCCTCCGCCGCCTGCGGGTCGGGCAGCGGTTCCAGCCAGCGGATGTCGTGCCGCTCCGCGAGGTCGGCGCTCGGGTCGGAACTGCCGTTGCCGAGGCCGCTGGGCATGGGGCGGCGCTTGCGGTTTTCCAGTGCGGTGAGGCAGGTGGTCGTGGCGATGCGGTGGAGCCAGGTGCGCAACGACGACCTGCCCTCGAAGCGGTCGTAGGCGCGCCACGCGCGGAGGTAGGTCTCCTGCACGAGGTCTTCGGCGTCGTGAGCGGAACCGAGCATGCGGTAACAGTGTGCGAGCAACTCCCGCCGGAACGGATCCGCCTGGCGCAGAAACTCCTGGTCAGCGGTGGTGTTGGTCATGATGCTGTCCCTCTCGCTACCTGTGGTTTCCATCTTGACAGAACCCACCGACGAAACCCGGAATCCGCCGGGGCCGGGGCCCGCCGTTCATGCGCGAGTCCCCCACTCAGGACGCCGAGATCTGCGCTCAGGACGCCGAGATCTGCACTCAGGCGCGCGAGATCCGCGTTCGGGACGGCGAGATCCGCATTGACCGGTGTCGCTCAAGAAACACGAGATCCCGAACGGCGAAACCGACACAGTAAGCAATGGTCCAATCACGTACCGTGCCAGGAGTGGGCGGCGTCTGGCGGGTACTCGCCGGACGCGTGGCACCTGGACGGGTTCGGCATGTGGATGGATGCAGAGCCGCGACACCCGCTGGAGTGCTTCGACGCCTCTCGTGATCCGCTCTGAACGGCACCCACCGGCGGCATCGTGTGTGCCTGAGCGCGCAACTCGGGCACCTGGGTGCGGATCTCGCCGTCCTGGGTGCGGATCTCGCCGTCCTGGGTGCGGATCTCGCCGTCCCGAACGCGAAACTCGCGCACGAATGCGGGACTCGCGCGGTCGGCTACAGGGGCGGGATGAACTCCACTCGCCAGCTCCCGTCGACGTGCCCGATGGCGAGCCGGTACGAAAACGGCACCCGCGAGCCCTGAGGCGCAAGGGCTTGCCCGGTTCCCGCCTCTGAACCGGAATCAGGGCTCCCTCCCGGAGGAGCCGCCGCGTCCCCGGTGCGAAATACCCCGTTCGCGCCCACCGGACCGGCAGAGGGGGGAATCAGCGTGGTCGCGGCCGGCGAGCTCACTCCACCCGATGAGCCGCCGGTGCGGACCCCCTCTCCGCCATGCCCAAGGCTGGGCGCGTCGCGTTCGCCTCGGATTTCGGCCACTTGCGGCGTCCTCGGGTCGGGCAGCAGGGTGACGGTGATCGCCGACGCGTTCACGTCGTCGAGCCTGGCCAGGTACGCCTTGGCGAATTCGTCGCCCTCGGCGGCGGGGTAGCCGAGAACCTCGGCGAGCGCGCCCGCGTCCCGGTCGTTCAAGGCCGTTGCCAGTTGGCGCTGGAGCTGCCGCGGCGAATCCACGCCGATCTCCGGCTGGCGTGCGATGAGTACGGTGACGACGGCCAGCCACACCACGACTATCGCGACGACCGCGAGGACGAATCGGTGGCGAAGCATGGTCGACACAGTATCTTGCGGCCGGTGTGGCAGTCGGCCACAACCGTCGTGCGGTGGATTTCGGGTTCGCCAATGAAGGGCAAGTTGTTGACGGTCGTTGGGAGAATAGCTAGCTTCAAGCGAGAAGGAAGGGGGACTCCGGTTCGTCGGCGTCCGCCTCTCCTCTGATCCAAACTGCCTATTTAGGACTGTCTACTGTGCATTCAGGCCGAGCGTTGGCCGCGAGGGCGTTTCTCTGGTTCTGGTCTGGGCAACGGAAGTCGATCGACAATCCGGCCGACCTCCCGGCCCGCGGCGGGCGCGAAAAGCGATCGCATGCGCAGGAACACATGCTCCGCCCGCACGGCGGGCCAGTCCGCCGGCAAGTGTTCGAGGGGTAGCCCGGGGTCGGTACGTAGCAACAAGGTCCACTCGGTATGCATGCGTAGTTGCCATGCCAATACGTCCTCATCGGACGGAATCGGATCGGCGATATCCCATCGAGCCAGAAAGCCTCTGTAGCCTGTGGACAGTTCGGCCAGATCCCATGTTTCCGCGATCATTTCGTGGATATCCGTGGGGTGCAATGTGGTAGCCCGGAATGCGTTGACGTGTTCGGCGACGTCAAGGCCGTCGAGTAGCCGGTCGACGTCGATGGGTCTCGGAGTGATCCACAATCCGTTCCGGAGTGGACCGAAACCGGCCCACGCGAGCCGCGAACGCAACAGGTGGCGATCGGCTCGCCTGGTTTCCGGCAGCGAGAAACCGAGTACTGTCCAGTGCCCGTCCCAATCGCGGTTGACGGCGTTCTTGACGCGTTCGGCCCCTTCCTTGAGTACGTCCACCGTGTGCTCTGTCGGTGAGAGGTAGACTCTTTTACCTTCTCTGTGTCGTTCGAGCAGGCCACGCCTTGTCATCCGGGAGAAGGTCGAGCGCGCCGCGTGCTCGCCGACCCCTACCCGGGCGAGTACGTCGATAAGGCTGCCGGAGTAGACGGCTTCCGTCCGGCCGAGAAAGTGTGCGGCGAAGAAGTTGAGCAACAGCGCCTGAGGTCGCTGCCATGTTGCGCCGGCAGGTCCCGCTTCGTCGTCGGCGTGCATCCGTCCTCCCCAGCCGATGTGCTTCACCCGTGACTTTCAATCGTAGGACAGACGCCGGGAAGACAGGTCGCCGGTACGAGGTCGCGGAGCCCAAAAGTTGGTCATCATTGTGACGACCGTTGGGCTGATGCGCGGGTGGCGGCGGCTGGGTGAGGTGAAGGGAGGCCCGCAGGAGGAGGCCGAGGATCTTGTTCAGGTCATGGTGTGGCGATTCCGTTGGTGCCGTTTTTGCGTGGATTTGTCGCCGAATGCGGATCTCGGCCGCACGAATGCGGATCTCGGTGGCACGAGTGCAGATCTTGCCCGCACGAGTGCAGATCTCGGCGTTTTGAGTGGGGGACTCGCGGGCTAGGTGGTCAGGGTTACCAGGGTGTCGAGGCCGGAAAGCTGGAGCACCTTGTGGGTCGGTGACTGCGGAGGGACGACCAGTTCGCACGACGTTTGCAGCAGCCGCAACCTGTCGGCCAGCGCGAACAGTATCCGCAGGCCCGCGCTGTCGATGTAGTCCAGGCCGCTGAGATCGATTCGCACGGCGGCGACGCGATTGCTGATCGCCGCGAACAGTTGATCCCGCACCACGGTGCAGTTCGAGAGGTCGATCTCGCCGCTGATCGCGAGGTCGACCCGGTCGGCCGCGTGATCGCGGACCTCGACGTGTGCCGTCGTCACGAGGGTGCCTCGCTCTCCGGTGTTGCCGAAGGGGTATCGGACCGGGTTTCCCCGTGTTGCTCACCGGCCGCGCCGGAAACGGCCCCAGAAACGGCACGCGAAACCGCACGCCCGTCGGCCGGCACCCACGCCCCGTCCCCGGCAGGCCCCCCGGATACCTGATCCTTGCTCCTCGCCGCGAGTCGCTTGCGGAGGTGCACCGTCGTACCCGATGCCGTCTCCTCGAAGCTCAGCTCGTCGGAGAGTTCCCGCATGAGTTCGGTGCCCTTGCCGCGGTTCCTGCCACGCGGCTCACGCCAGGTGCCGCTGTCGCTGACGGTGACCAGTACGTCGGGTCCACGCGGTTCGAGCCGGATCCGGACGGTGCCGCCGACGGGACCGTAGGCGTGCTCGATCGCGTTGGCGCAGGCCTCGCCGACGACGACCAGCAATTCGCCGACCTCGTTCTCGTCGGCACCAGCCGACGGTAGCCAGCGGCGCAACGCTGCTCTGACCTGCGCGAGCGATTCCGGCACCGCGTCCACCTCAAGGTCGAGCGTCGGCAGCTCTCGCGCCCTGATGGCCAGCACCGCGACGTCATCCTCGTTGCGTTCGGATCCCAGCAGACCGGAGAGCACGGCCGAGCACAGCTCTTCGGCCGTCTTTCCGGTGAAACTGCCCGCTAGTAGCGCGATCCCTTCGCTCAGCGACCGGTTTCTCCTCTCGACGAGACCGTCCGTGTAGAAAAGGACCAGTGTTTCGGCCGGAACGTCGATGGTGGACGTCCGTCGTCGCAGCGCTCGCGAGCCGAAGCCGACCGGAGGGTCGACCGCGATGTCAGCGGGAGCGGGAGGTTCGTGCGGCGGAGCCACGAAGGGACTCAGGTGACCGGCCAGTGAAATGTGCATGCGTCGCAAGGAAGGCTCCCACATGGCGTACGCGATTGTCGCCATCGTGTCGGGTTCGAATGCCCTGATGTGCCGGTCGAGCTTGGTCAGTACTTCGCTGGGGTCACGCGATTCGAGTGCGTAAGCCCTTGTGGCGGTTCGGAGTCTGCTCATGATGGTCGCCGCGGTGAGTCCCCTTCCGACGACGTCTCCGATGGCGACGCACAACCAGCCGGAAGGCAGAGTGAACACGTCGTACCAGTCTCCGCTGATGCCGCCGCCTTCGCCGGGTGCGTATCGGGCGGCGAGTTCGAGCCCTGGCACGCTGGGTAGCCGAGCCGGAAGCAGCGATCGTTGCAATGCCGAGGCCGCCGCCTTTTCGACGCGGGTCAGCTTCGCGTGCGTGCTGAGCGCCACCCGATCGGCCGCCAGCCGCAGCAGGTGCAGGTCTTGATCGGTGAATCCGACCCTCTTGACGGCGCCCACGTGCAGTACGCCGAGTAGTTCGCCTCCCGCGATCAGCGGAACTCCGGCGAGTGAGCGAATTTGCTTCTGCCACAGGATGGGGTTGACGACGGTCGTGGGGTCGACCTGGTCGATCGTCAGTGCTTGCCTGGTCGCGGCGATCCTGCCGGCGAAGCCTTCGCCGAAGCCGATCCGGAAGCCTTGGCGTACTTCCTCTTCGATGCCGGACGAGGCGACGGCGACGAGGTGCCTGCCGTCGCGTTCGAGCAGCAACACCGTCGCGGTATCGGCGGTGAGGATGGCCATGACGCGTTCGAGCAGTTGGTGAAGTAGTTCCTCGACGTCGAGTTCGCCGAGCGTGGTGTCCGTAATGGCTTCGATGCGGCGCAACCGGTCTTCGGCGTCGTCGGAATCGACCGACTTCGGCATGGGGCGAGCATAGCCGGACAGGTGCGGACCGGCAGTGCTCATGGCGGTGGCCTGGGAATTTCCCGACGGGGGGTTGGCACGGGGGAACCGGAAACGACATGATCATCGACGTGGTGGCTACGCGATACGACAGCATCAAGACATCGGACGGCGGGGTTTTCGACGCCTATTGCGCCGTACCGGATTCGGAGCAAGGTGCGGGCATCGTCCTGTTGCAGGAAGTCTTCGGTATCAACGACAACATGCGCCAGCTGGCCGCTGAACTGGCCGGTCATGGCTACGTGACACTCGTTCCCGACATGTTCTGGCGGCTCCGGCGGCGGTTCGAGAGCAAGGACGAGTCAGGAATCCAGGAGGGGATGGAGCTCGCGCAGCGACTGGACTTCACGGCTGCCGTCGCGGACATGACGGCCACGATGCGGGCGCTCAGGGCGATGCCGGAGTGCGATGGCAGGGTCGGTGGTGTGGGCTTCTGCCTTGGTGGCACACTCGCGTACCTTTTCGCGACGTCGGTGCGCGACGAGGGGCGTGGCCCGGACGCCGTTGTCTCCTACTATGGCTCCGCCGTGCACGCGATGCTGGAAAAAGTGGGGGACATCGAGTGTCCGATGCTGTTCCACTACGGCGACGCCGATCCCTACATTCCCGCTGAGCAGATCGCCGCCGTGGAAGCGGCCGTAGCGGGAAGACCGGACATCTCGGTGCACCACTACGATGCGGGGCACGCCTTTTCGAACTTCGACGCGCCCTCCTTCTATCAGCGGGATGCCGCTGATCTCGCGTGGGGAAGGACCCTTGCCTTCTTCGACGATCGCTTGTCGAGCCCGAGGTGAGTCAGAGCCGGGGCCGGTCGGCGGCCAGTAGCGGTTCGAAGAGATCGCCGACGTCCTCGACGCGAGCGAGCACGTCGTCCGCGGTGAAAACGAGATCGTCGGGGCGGGTGCACGATTCGACCTCGTCCCAGCCGAGCGGGGTGGACACGGTGGGGAGCGGGCGGGCCCGAAGTGAGTAGGGCGCCACGGTGGTCTTCTGCGTGTTGTTCTGGCTCCAGTCGATGAATACCTTGCGGGGCCGCAGGTTTCTCGCCATGCGTGAGGTGACGAGCGCGGGGTCGTCCTGTTCGAGTTTCTCGGCCAGTTCCTTGGCGTATGCCCTTGTGCGGTCGGCCGAGCCGACCGCGACCGGGGCGTAGAGCTGCATGCCTTTCGAACCGCTTGTCTTGGGGTACGCGGTGAGTCCGTCCGCTTCGAGTGCCTCGCGAAGCCGGGCCGCGACCGTGCAGCATTCGACGATGGTGGCCGGCGCTCCCGGGTCGAGGTCGAACACAAGCAGGTCGGGATCCCGCTTGCCGTCCCGAGGTCCTACAGTCCATTGTGGAATATGTAGTTCGAGACTCGCGAGCTGCGCCGCCCATACCAGGGTTGGCAGGTCCTGAACGAGCGCGTAGTCGGCCGACTCGGCGCCCCGTGAGCTTCCTGGTGTTTCGATGCGAACCGTGCGCACCCACTCCGGTGCGTGTCGTGAGACGTTCTTCTCGAAGAACGAGGTCGCTTCGACTCCGTTGGGATAGCGCTTCAGGGTCAGTGGCCTGTCCCGGACATGCGGGAGCAGTGCCGGTGCGATACGCGCGTAGTAGTCGATGACCTCACCCTTGGTGAATCCCACCTCCGGATAAAGCACCTTGTCCAAGTTGGACAGTCGAAGCCTGCGGCCTTCGATGTCGACGAGTGAGTCGGTCATGTGTGGTCACCACGATCTTCCCAGCGCGGAATCTCGGCGGGATCCAGATCGGGCCGCAACCCACGCCACGCCGGTGCCCGCAGCCTTCCCTCTTCGGTCCAGTCCTTGAAGACGACCTCGGCGACCAGCCTCGGTGCGACCCACCTCGCGCCCTTCGCGCGTTCTTTCGGAACCTCGTTGCCGAACGGTGAACTGTCCTGTTCGGACCGGCTGAGGGTTTCGAGTAGATCCCGCAGCATTCCCTCGGTGAACCCGGTTCCGACCTGCCCGACGTAGCGAAGGCCTTCGGCGGACGGGACGCCGAGCATCAGTGAGCCGAACGTGCCTGCCCGTTTGCCTTCGCCTGGCCGCCAGCCGCCGACGATGACGTCCAGAGTCCGCAACTCGGTGATCTTGAGCCAATCGGCCGAGCGCTGCCCCTGTTGATACGCCGAAGCGAGGCGCTTCGCGATGACCCCTTCGAGCTGTTGCTCCGCCGCGGCCGCGACGACGGCGGCGCCCTCACCGGTGAAGCTCGGCGAAAGCTGCCAATGGGGTCCAGCCAGTTCGAGCTTTTCCAGTAGTTCCCTTCGCCGGGCGTAGGGAAGCGCGGTGCACGAATGACCTTCGAGGTGCAGCAGGTCGAAGATCAGGTAGGTGACGGGCTGGTGTTTGGCGAGCTGCCTTGCCCGCTGTTCCCCCGCGTGCATCCTCGCCTGGAGCGCCTTGAAGCTGGGCCGACCTTCGTGCAGTGCGACGATCTCGCCGTCGAGCCAGGCCTGTGTGGTGCCGAGCTGTTCGCCGAGGCCGCGCAGTTCGGGATAGGTCGCCGTGATGTCGTTGCCGCTTCGCGCGAAGAGGCCGACCCTGCCGCCCTCGATTCTGGCCAGCGCCCTGACCCCGTCCCATTTGAACTCGTATGCCCATTCGTCGTCCCGTTCGGGGCCGGGCAGTGATCCGCTGACGGCGAGCATGGGTTCGAGGCGTTCCGGCAGCGCCGCCCAATCCGGATCGCTTGCCGGGGCCGAGCGGATCACCTGCCACTCCTCGCCACTGCGGAAGAACACGTACTTGCCGCTCACGCGTTCGCCGTGGAGCACCACCGACACCTCGCGGTCCGACCACTTGAGCGTCTCGTACCGCCCACTGTCCCAGATGGTCATGCTTCCCGCGCCGTACTCGCCCTTGGGAATCTCACCCGAGAAGGTGGCGTACTCCATCGGGTGGTCCTCGGTGTGGACGGCGAGCCGGACGGTGCCCGGGGCCGGTGGAAGGCCCTTCGGGACCGCCCACGAGACGAGCACGCCGCCGCGTTCCAGCCGCACGTCCCAGTGCAGCTGGCGGGCGTGGTGCTCGTGGATGACGAACATGTCGTCGGCGCCGTGTGGCTCGGCCGTCTCCGGGGAAGGGAAGGGTTCCGGCGTGCGGCCCGCACGTCGTTTTCGCCGGTACTCGTCGAGCTTGCGCTCCATAGGAACGGTCTACCCGATCGCGGCGCTCCGGTCACCTGGTAGCCGGGCCGGGGAGTACGCAGTTGATCAACTGTCGGTGCCGTCGGGAAGACTGTCGCGGTCGACAAGCCGCAACGTCTCTGGAGGAATCGTCACCCATGATGGGTCGCACGCATGCGCTCACCGGCTGGTGCGCGGGGCTCGCCGTCGCCCCCTTCGCCGGTATCACCACGTTGTCGCAGGCGTTGGTGTTCGCCGCGACGACAGCGGGCTTCGCGCTGCTGCCCGACCTCGATCATCCGGGGGCGCGGGCCTCGAAACTGCTGGGGCCCGTCACCGGCGGACTGTCCTGGCTGCTGCGCAAGGCCTCGTCGGGCCTCTACCAGCTCACCAAGGGGCCTCGGGACGAGAACAAGACCGGTAGCCACCGGCACCTATCCCACACCCTGCTGTTCGCGGTGGCGCTCGGCGCGCTCACGGCGTGGGGAACGGAGGCGGGCGGGCCGTGGGCGGTGGTCGGCGTCGTCGTCTTCGGGCTGCTGCTGGCGGAGGACGCGCTCGGTGACTGGTTGCTGCCTGTCGCGGGAGGCGCCGTCGTGTGGTGGGTTTACGAGAACAGTCCTGATCCGCTCGCCGAACTCGCGCCCATCGCTGGGCAACTCGGTATCGCGGTCGCCGTCGGCTGCTTCACCCACTGCCTCGGCGACGCGCTGACCGAGGCGGGCTGCCCGTTCCTGTTCCCGCTGCCGATCGCGGGCGAGACCTGGTACGAGCTGCGGCCGCCTTCGTTCCTGCGGTTTCGCACCGGAAAGGGCGTCGAGAACAAGTTCATCTTCCCCGTGTTCGCGGTGCTGGCCGTGTTGCTGATTCCCGGGGTGTGGCAGGCGTTGGTCGGTTTCGCCCAGGACGTGTTCGGCGGGCAGACCGTCGAGGCCGACAGTTAGGTGTGGTGCCTACCGGCGCCGTGGGTGACCGTTGGCGCCGGGGACGGCGGCTCGAATGCGGATCTCGGCGTCCTGAACGGGGGACTCGCGGGTGGGGGGAGGTGGACCTGCTCGGGGTGCGGGTGGCTGAGGAAGTCGTGGTGCGAGATCTCCCAGCCGTAGGCACCCGCGTAGTGGAACTCCAGTACGTCGCCTGGCCGCACGCGGTCGACGAGCACGTCATTGGCCAGCACGTCCTTCGGTGTGCACAACTCACCGACCACGGTGACCGGTTCGCCGCGAACCTCCTGCCTCGGAAGGCCGGGTTCCCACTCCTCGACCGGCCGCACGCTGAACGGATGACTGTGCTGCCAGGAAACCGGCAGCCGGAAGTGATGGGTCCCGCCCCTGACCAGCACATAGTTCACGCCGTGGTTGCGCTTCACGTCCAGCACCTCCGTGCGGTAGGTGCCGCAACCGGCGACGAGATACCGCCCGCACTCGAAGTCGATTTCCTCCCAGTGCCCTGGAAAGGTGCGCGTCAGCTCGGCAAGGCCCTCGGCGAACCTCGGCCACGCGAACTGGGCATCGAGGTCGGCGTAGTCGACCCCGATCCCGCCACCGACGTTGATCACCTCGCAGCGCAGCCCGAACTCCGCTTCCCAGCCGAGGATCCTGTCGCGGTACATGGCCAGCATGGCCAGGTGTGCTTCCGGCGAGAGGTTGTTCGAAAGGGAGTGAAGGTGGAACCCGGCAAGCCGCACGCTGGGAAGGGCCTTCGCGGCGCCGACGGCCTCGGCGAGCCCGCTTTCCTCGATGCCGAACTGGGTCGGCCTTCCCGCCATCGCGAGCGTGGCGTCGGGGAAGGGGCCCGCGAGATTGACGCGCAGCAGCACCTCGGCGACAGTGCCGACGCGCCTTGCCTCGGCCGAAATCCGGTGGAGCTCCAGCACACTCTCCACGTGGAGCCTGCTCACCCCGCTCTCCAGCGCGGCGGCGATCTCGCCGCGCGTTTTGGCCGGTCCGCCGAACAGCACCTCGATGTCGTCCGACACGGCGCGCGCCTTGGCCAGTTCGCCGCCCGATGCCACCTCGAAGCCGGCCACGAGCGGCGCGAGGGTGCGCAGCAGCGGTGCGGCGCTGTTGGCCTTCATCGCGTAGAACATGCGGTACCGGGGCGGCAGCGCGGCGACGACGGCTTTCACGTGCTCTTCGAGCGCGGCCAGATCGTAGACGTACTGGCACACCGGTTCCCGCTCACGCATCGGCGGCGAGCGGATTCGGCACGCGGTGGAGGCGCAGTTCGGTGTCGGGAAGCAACCGCCTCGTGGTGAGTTTCTCCACCGCGATCTCCGGGGTGAAGATGTCGAAGGCAGGCTGGCCGAACCGCTGTTCGTGCTGCCGGAGTACCTCCCGCACGATGCTCCAGAACCGCTGCTCGGCCAGGTCGTACGCGGTGGAGAGAAAGATGGCCAGCTCGCCCATGTTGATGAAGAAGAACGCGTCGAGGACGAAGTCGGCGACGAGCAGCGGGTCACTGGTCTCGACAAAGGAGTTGCGGTTCTCGTGGTGTCCCGGCGTTGCCCGCAGCACCGGGCAGCGAACAGGGTCGGCAAGGTGCGCGCGGGAGAACCGGATGCCGTCGTGGAAATCTCGCAGCGCGACCCTCGTCGGCATCCCTTCCGCGTGCAGCAGCACCATGTTCTGCGCGTGCGCTTCGAGCGCGACGCCGTGCCGGGTGAGCAGGTGCACGACGGGGGTCACGGCGACGTCGGCTAGCCGTCGCAACCACGGAACGATCCCGTGCCTGCTCACCCACGGTTCGATGAGCGGTGTTCCGTCGGCCTCCCGAGCGGTGAGGCCGGTGAAGGGGACCGCTTCCTCGCCCGGATCGAGCAGTGGTGGCAGGCTTTCCCGCCAGATGCAGGCCAGCGTCCCGTAGGTGCCGGGGTTGTCGGGCCGCGACACCGAGGTGCCCGCTACCTCGCCGAGAAGGACGGGCCGCGATTCGTCGCGCAGAAAGGGATCGCTGTCGCGGATGCTCCGCAACCAGCCGGAAATGAGCGGTGCGTTGTGCACGGTGTGGGGAGCGAGCACCCTGCTCGTCGAGGTGTTGACGAGCGACATGGCGAGTTTGAGGTTCGGCCGCCGCGGCGAGTCCACGCAGGCGAGCGTGCGGATCGACTGCTGTGGGAGGAAGCGGTCGGGGTCCTCGCCGAGCACGATCATTCTGTCGTCGTGCAGCCATTCGGCGTAGGTAGCCAGTATGTGCTCGCGCCATTGCCACGGATGAACGGGAAGGGTGGTGTAGCCGCTGGGAGGGGTGATGCCCTGTGTGAACTCGGCTTCCACCGAGCGTCCTGTCTCGGCAAGCTCGTCGCGCACCGCGATCCACAGTGGCCGGATCGGGTTGCGGAACTCGGGACCGTAGGCGAGATTGTCGGCGATGTCGAAGCCGATGCGGGATTTGTAGGCGGGGTGATACCGGTGGCCGTCGGTGATCAGGCCTTCGAGCGCGTCGAATCCGGCATCGGCCGGTGTTTCCTCGCGCTGGTGCTGGGCGACCGTGTCCTTGACGAGGGTTTCTTCCAGTTCCCTTGTGAACCTGACGAGACAGTCGGCCTCCGCGTCGAGGTACTCGGCGACTTCCGAGAGAAACAGCCCGATGGAGGTGGGCTCCTCGCCTTCCCGCAGTATGTTCTCGACGGCGATCCTGCCGAAGCCGAATCGGCGCCGCGCCGTGAACGTGTAGCGGACACCGCCCTTGCCCGCGATGGTCGAATCGTCCACGGTCCGTACCGCGTTTTCGTACAACAACGATTCGAGGAGTTGCCGGAAGATTCGGCGCCGGACGGCGGGGAGGTGTGGCGAGGCGAGCGCTCGCCGGACGAGCGTGTCCTCGGCTTCCGTTGTTCTTACGGTCATCGTGGCTCCCACAGTGGATTGGGGATGGTGACGTAGCTCGGCCGCTCGCCTTTTCCGGCGAACCGGCTCGTCAGGTTGGCCTTCGCCGGGAGTTCCCTTGTGGACAGTAACTCATCCGCTTCGTCCCATTCCGCGAGGCAATGCCGTGCCTCGCGCCACAGGTCGTTCTCGGTTGCCCGTGAGTATCGGCCGAGTACGTCGATGAGGTGCCCGAGCTGGCCGGTCACCGCGTGATAGGTGAGCCGTCGTACGGCATGCCCTCGCGAACAGCGCAGCGGACTGTCGTCGCCGAGTCCTTCCGCGGCCTTGCCCTCCGAGCTGACGGCCGCGCCTTCGAGGTCGCGCAGCCAGACCGCACACGGGTGGCCATTTTCCATGCACAGCAGCGTGTTCTGCGCGTGTGCCTCGAACACGATGCCGTAGTCGGCGAAGAGCCGGAGTTGCGGCCTGAGCATGATTGCGAGGTAGTCGCGAAGCCATTCGTGGACGTCCCCTGCCGACAGTACCTCGCGCATGAATGTTCGCGGGTTCTCAAGCAGGGCGCCGAGTACGCGAGGTGCTTCACCGTTGTGTGCGAACGGGTTGTCCCGGTACAGCACGCCGAGGTCGGCGCGCAACTCGTCGTCGGCGGCGCCGACGGTGCGGGAGCCGGTTTCGCTCAGGACGGAGAATCCGGGAAAGCTAGGTAGCGTTGCCACGACGGCGGCGGCTTCCGTTGCCCTGCGCAGGTGCTCGGCGGGGTTGGTACGGACGAAGTTCGTGATGCGTACGTGCAGCGGGAGTTTCCACGCCGTGGGGAACTCCGGATCGCAGACGGTACGCACCGAAGAGGTGGGGTACACCGGCTTTCCGAGCGGGCCGAGTGGGCGTACGACATCGGCCGCGATGAGCCCGCGCAGTGTTCCGGTGCCCAGCAGGTACCCGGCCTGCCACGGATGTGCCGGGATGGACGTGTAGCCGTCCGGTGTGGCGGCGGCGACCTCGTCGGGCACCCAGCTGGCCTCGGCGACCTTGACCTCCTCGATCACTTCGTCGGCAACGGCGAAGTAGTGGAGCGCGAATATCGCGCCGAGTTCGGGCGCGTACCGCGCCAGGTCCGCCTCGGTGAATCCCTCCGCACTCTTCGGGGTCGGGTGGAACGGATGACCGAGACGTAGCGACTGCTCGGCCTTCCTTGTCACCTCGTGCGGTGATCCGGAGAAATCCGTCGCCGTGTTGCCCAGATAGCGCGCCGTCCTGGCGATGCTGTTGCCGATCTGCCGCCTCAGTTCGGCGACGCCCGCGAAGCCGGTAGTCGCCGCGAGTTCCCTGAGAATCGCCGTGACGAGCTGATCGTGGTCCGGGTCGGTATCGGGACCGTAGCGGTGGTGTCCGAACGGGCTTGGGCTGACGACATCGACGACGAGTTCCGCGCCGGTGCGGGCAAGCCTGATCCGGAACTTTCCCTGTGGCACGTCGAATTGCCGAGTCTCGCGCAGGTAGCAGTTGAGCAGCCGCTGCCGAGCCTCTCGCCTTGCCAGCTCCAGCGCGCTCACAGCAGGGGATTCGGTACCGTCCCGCTCGCCGACGGCATACTCACTCCGCCGCTGCGGCCCTTGCGAAGCAGCGGACCGAGCACCTGGCGGCTCGGCCAGGTCGGAGACGACAGCAGCCGCCAGGCCACTTCCGGCGGCAACTCCATCCGTTCGAGGCAGTCCGTCAGCGCGGTGCGAAGTGTGTGCCACAGAGTCCTCTCCGTGATGCCGTAGGTACGCGACAGCGCGTCAGCGATGCCGTAGAGGTTGACTTGAAAGCCGAGTGTCTGCAGGTAGCCGAGCAGCTCGCCGGGGGTGTCGAGCAGCAGCGACTGCCGCGCGCCTTTCCTCACCCGGTAGCCGGGTTCCGGAAGTCCCGCCGATTGCATCCACTGTGGACATACGCGGAGCGTGTCGTGGTCGCGGAGCACGAACCGGTCGACCAGCCCGTTCTTCAGTGTCACCGCGACGTTCTGGCCGTGTAGTTCGGGAAGCACGCCGTATCGGAGAAACCCGAGCCCGATCTCGCAGAAGCCGCGAGCGAGTTCGCGGAAGAAGTCGAGCGGGTCCGCCTCCAATGTCGCATGTTCACTCGCGAAAGCTGCCATGGGAACGGAATTCTCCGCGCCGGAGGGGTAGCGGCGAACCTGAGCGGCGAGCCGGCCTGGCCGGTCGCCGAACTCGGGCTCGGCGATGCCGCACCAGGTTCGCTCCTCGCACACGAGCACCCTGTCGCGCAGCACCGGATCGCGATCGAGTACGGCCAGCATGGTGCGCTCGGCCCGTTCCCCGTTGTCGAGGTACCGGGGCGGCAGCAGCCGGGCGGCTCCGAGTGTCGCGACCCCGAGCGGCAGCTTGACATGTACCCCCGGGCTTGCCGCCGCGAGTGTCCTTATCGACGCGGTGGGGAGGAACGTGCCGACTCCCCTGGCGATCGGAACGATCGCCCCGTCGGCGATCTCGGTCGCGAATTCCGTTGGCAGTACGTGCTCGTACTGCCACGGGTGCACGGGAAGCGCGTGGAAGCCGGGGCGCGTGCGCACCGCGTCGATGTCGGATCCGGTGAGCAGCGCGGAGACGAGATCGCCGCCACCGCCGCCGAACCTGAGCAGTTCGGTGCGCACGCCGATCCAGTCGAGACCGAGCGGGGACCGTCGCATCGGACCGTATTCCGCGAGCTCGGCGGCGGTCCAGCCGACGACTGCCTTCGCCGTGGGATGGAAAGGCCGGTTGCGCAGTGCGGCGAGCCGTTCGCCCTGCGGGGAGTCGAGTGGTTCCTCGACATGGGCGCCGTGCAGAACCTCGGAGTGTGCAACCGCCGTCCGCAGGTCGTCGGCGACCTGGTCGAGAAAAGGCTCGCCATCGCCGATCGTGCGTAGCAGTTCCCATGGCGAGAGGTGCTTCTCGCCATGCAGTACCGGCCCGCCCGCGTAGCGGTAGGGCTGGAGCCCTTCGCAGGAGCGCACCCGTACTCGTATGTCGCCGACTCGCAGCCAGTCGCCGGTCCGCTCGGCGTCACCGAATCCGAAAAGGCGTTCCTGGATCAGCGAGTCGACAAGATCGGCCATCACCGCTAGTACAGGTTCAGCCATGTTCCGGTACCCGCGGCAACCGCCCTCGTGTACACCTCGGCGGCGCACGCGATGTCCTCCACCGCCATTCCCATCGGGTTGAGCAGGATGATCTCGTCGTCGTCCTCCCTGCCCTGTTTCGTGCCGGCGAGCACCTCGCCCAGTTCGGCGTGCAGCCGTTCGCGGGAAAACCGGCCTTCGACAACGAGCTGATTGATGATCTTGCGCTCCCTGTTGCTCTGTTCCCAGTCGTCGACGACGACCTTGTCAGCGTTGAGGAAGACGTCTTTGTGTACGTCCATGATGGACACGTTGCACACCAGGGTCCCCGGCTTGAGCCAGGAGAAGGCGAGGTAGGGCGTGTCGGTGACGGTGCAGGTGACGACGACGTCTCCCGTCATGACCGCTTTTTCGGCGCTCGCGGCGATTCTGGTCTCCACGCCGGTGGTCTGCGCCGCCATCGTCCGAGCGGCTTCGGGGTTCACGTCGTAGAGGTGCGCGGTGCGGATATGCGGAAAATGCTGGAGCAGCGCGGCGAGCTGCGTTCGCCCGATCAGTCCGCAGCCGACGATGGCGACGTCGGTGAAGTCCGCCCTCCCGAGGTGTTCTGCCGCGAGGCAGGTGACCGCCGCCGTGCGCCAGGCGCTGATCAGACCGGCTTCCATGATGGCGATGGGGAAGTTGGTTTCCGGATCGTTGAGCACGATGAGCCCGCTGGCCCTTTCCCTGCCCGACAAGGCATTGTCGTGCTTGCTGCCGATCCATTTCAGACCCGACATGCCGGGATCGCCGACGTGGGCGGGCATCGCGATGATGCGATCGGCGATGTGTCCCTTGCCGCCTGCGCGTAGGTACGGTTTGAGCGGCTGAACCGTCTTTCCCGCCGCGTGATCGATCAGCGCGGAGCGCAAAGCGGTGACGTAGAGCTCGGATCGGTCGCCACCGAGCGCGGCGATGTCGGAACGCGTGAGATACAGCAGTGCGGGGTTCACGAGTGTTCTCCTCGTCGGGTGTTTCCGCGGGCACGCGCCGCGTCGAGCCATTCGTCGTCGTAGACGAGGTCGAGGTACCGGTCGCCTCGGTCGGGGAAGATCGCCAGCACCCTGCACGGTTTTGGCAGTGAAGGCAGCTTTCTCGCGATCGCGGCGACGACGGACCCGGTGGAGCCACCGGCGAAGATCCCCTCCGCGGCAAGGAGTTTTCCGCATGCCTCGGCTGCTTCGGCGTCGTCGACGCGTACGACGTCGTCGATCTCGCCCGGGCTGCACAGTTCGGGAACCCTGCTCGACCCGATGCCGGGTATGTCGCGTCTGCCCGGAGTTCCGCCGAACAACACGGATCCGGCCGCGTCGACGGCGACCACCTTGAGCTCGGGGAAGCGTTCCCTGAGCCGGCGTGCGCAACCCAGGATGCTTCCGGTCGTGCTCACCGCGGCGAACAGGTATCCGGGAGGGCGCACGAGCTGGTTCGTGAGTTCGGCTCCCGTGCCGTGATAGTAGGCAAGCCAGTTGCGATCGTTGGCGTACTGGTTGATCCAGATGGCTTCCGGGTGTGCCGCGACCAGTTCTCCTACCCTGCGGATGCGGCTTGCCAGATAGCCGCCTGCCGTGTCCTCTTCGGTGACGAGTTCGACGTCCGCGCCGAGTTTGCGCAGCAGCACGAGGTTGGCCGTCGTCACCTTCGGATCGACGACGCAGGTGAACCGCAGGTCATGGACGCGCGCCGCCATCGCGAGCGCGATGCCGAAGTTGCCGGAACTGCTTTCGACGAGCCGGTCGCCTCGCTTGATCGAGCCTTCGGCGAGCCCGGTCTCCACGATGTAGCGGGCGGTGCGGTCTTTCATGCTCCCGCCTGGGTTCATGAGTTCGAGCTTGGCGATCACCTCGACGCCGCGGTCGGGGAAGAGCCTGCTGAGCGCGACGACAGGGGTGTTGCCGACGCAGTCGAAAACGGAGTCGCCGACGGACTCGGCCACGGACGAAGCTGTTGTCACTGGGCTCCTCGGCAGCGCGCTGTGAGTAAGGCAAGTCTTACCTTACTCGCAGCGCCACTGTCGATGAACGGTTCGCCACCAACCGTGACCGAATGGGCTACCGCACCCTCAACGGCGAGGGCGCATGCCCTCGAAAGCAATCCTGGCGACCGTATCCGCGATGTCCGTATCGCCGCGTTTCGGCCGATACCACTCGATGAGCGAGTTGACCATGCCGAACAGCAGGCGGGCCGTGATCGCCGGATCGACGTCGGGCCTGATGTCGCCTTCGCGCTCCGCCAAGGCGACGAGGTCGGCGACGATGCGGTCGAACTCCCGGCGCCGCGTCAGCGCGTCGCGCTCGACCTTCGTGTTGCCCCGTACCCGCAGCAGCAGAGTCACGAAAGGCAACCGGTCGACAAGTACCGCGACGCTGCCCCTGACAAGGAACTCCAGTCGCTCGATGGCGGGACCCGCCAGGTTTCCGGCTTCCTCCGCGACCCCGAACAGGCCGTCGAGCGCCCTGTCGACGGCCAGCCGCAGCAGCTCCTGTTTGCTGGGGACGTGATGGTAGATGGCCGATTTGGTGATGCCGAGCTTGCGGGCGAGGTCCTCCATGCTCGTACCGTCGTAGCCGCGCTCGTTGAACAACTTCACCGCGACCAGCAACACGGATTCGAGGTCGTACCCCGGCCTTCCCCTTCGGCCTGCCTTCGTATGCGGTGCGGTGGTCATGGTTTCAGTATCTCAAGCGCCGCGCTGGTCGATGACGCGGCGCATCTTGCCGACCGAGCGTTCCAGCGTATCGGGTTCCACGACGGCGACGTCCACCGTGACCCCGATACTGTCCCTGACCCCGGCGATGATCTCCGTTGCCGCGACGCTCCTCCGGTCGCCCGTCGTATTCGGTTCCGCCTCGACATGCACGGTCAACTGATCCAGGCGGTCCTTTTTGGATAGTACGAGCTGGAAGTGCGGCGAGAGTCCCTCGATCCTGAGCACGATCTCCTCGATCTGTGTTGGAAAGAGATTGACCCCGCGCAGGATGATCAGATCGTCGGAGCGGCCGGTGACCTTCTCCATCCTCCGGTGCGCTGGCCTCGCCGTCCCCGGCCGTAGCCTGGTGAGATCCCTGGTGCGGTAACGGATGATCGGCAGCGCTTGCTTCGTCAGGGAGGTGAACACCAGTTCGCCGTGCTCGCCGTCATCGAGTACCCCGTTGTCGATCGGGTCGATGACCTCGGGGAGAAAATGGTCCTCCCAGATGTGCAATCCATCCTTCGTCTCGACGCATTCCTGCGCTACTCCCGGACCCATCACCTCGGAAAGCCCGTAGATGTCGACGGCGTCGATGTTCATCCGCTGCTCGATCTCCGCGCGCATCTGTTCCGTCCACGGCTCGGCGCCGAGAATACCGGCCCTGACGGAACTGGTGGCCGGATCGATGCCCTGTCGTTCGAACTCGTCGAGGATTGTCAGCAAGTACGAAGGCGTCACCATGATGATGTCGGGCCGGAGGTCGGCGATGAGCCGTACCTGCCTCGCGGTCATCCCGCCAGAGGCGGGAATTACCGTGCAGCCGAGTTTCTCCGCGCCGTAGTGCGCGCCGAGGCCCCCGGTGAACAGGCCGTATCCGTAGGACACCTGCACGATGTCGCCCTGCCTGCCGCCCGCCGCGCGAATCGATCGCGCGATGAGCGTCGCCCAGTTGTCCAGATCGGACTGTGTGTACCCGACGACGGTGGGCTGGCCCGTCGTTCCGCTCGAAGCGTGGATCCGCGCGACATCCTTCCTGGGGACAGCGAGCATTCCGTAGGGATAGTTCTGCCTGAGGTCGTTTTTCGTCGTATAGGGGAACTTCGCGATGTCGGCGAGGGTTTTGCAGTCGTCGGGATGGACGCCTGCCTCGTCGAACTTCTTCCGGTACCACTCGACGTTGTCGTAAGCGTGCCGGAGTGTCCACCGCAGCCGGTTGAGCTGTAGCGCCCTCAGCTCGTCGATGCCGAGGTTCTCCTCCGGGTCCGGTGAAGCCGGTGCCGTCGGTGCCATGGTCAGGGTTCCCTTGCTATGACCCGGCTTCGCCCTCGGAACTCGGCGATCACCGTGTCGGCTCTGCGTACTGTTACGTCGTAGATGCCGTTGCGGCCGAAGCGGGTCCGCTCCTCGGCCGTCGCGACGAGGTGGTCGCCGCGTTTGGCGGAGGCCACGAAGGAGATCTCGGCTCCGGCGGCGACCGTCGCGGGGCCATGGCTGTTGCAGGCACAGGCGAAGGTGGTGTCGGCCAGCAGGAATACATAACCGCCGTGAGCGATGTCGTGGCCGTTGACCATGGTTTCGGTGACCGTCATTTCGGCTACCGCACGGCCGTTTCCGGCCTCAAGCAGTTCGATGCCGAGCGCGCGAGACGCCTCGTCGACGGCGAACATGTCGTAAGCTGCGTTGCCTGCCACCGCTCCACCCTTGCCAACCGACCGAATGGACGGTTAATACTGAGTTTACCGAGGCAGTGGTGTCAAGGGAGTGCCGATGAGCGTGCCCGACGTCTTCGATCCCCGAGTTTTCGCGCGCGGCCTGCCTCACGATCGGTTTCTCGCGCTGAGGGACACCGAGCCGGTGAGCTGGCAACCGGAGCCCGAAGTGCTCGGCTGGCCCTCGGGGCCCGGCTTCTGGGCGGTGACCCGGCATGCCGACGTCAAGCACGTGCTCAGGACGCCGGAGGTGTTCTCCTCCTGGCTCGGAGCCACCCAGATTCGCGACCCCGATCCGGATGACCTGCCCTTCATTCGCAGGATGATCCTCAACATGGATCCGCCGGAGCACCAGCGGCTGCGCGGAATCGCCGCCGCGGTTTTCACCCGCAGGAGGCTGGAGCGGACGAGTGAGCGGATCGCGGAGCGGGCCCGTGCGCTGCTCGACGCGGTCGCCCCGCGCGGGCACTGCGATCTGCCGTCGGAGGTGACCGACGACTTCCCGCTCGCCAACCTCGCCGACCTGCTCGGTGTTCCGGCCTCTGACAGAGGGCTGCTGCTGAGCTGGACCAACAGGGTCATCGGCTACCAGGACCCCGAACACGCGGAACCGGTGAGAGGACCGGGCGGCAATCCGGTCAACCCGCGTTCGCCGTCGCGGCTGAGCGACATGTTCGACTACGCGAAGGCGCTGGCGGAACACAAACGGCGGCATCCCGGCGACGACCTGATGACCGCGCTGGTCACGGCATCCGTCGACGGTCGCGCACTCGGCGAAGCCGAGCTGCAAATGTTCTTCTTCCTCGTGGTCATCGCGGGTAACGACACGGTGCGCAGCGCATTGCCCGGCGGGGTGCTCGCGCTCGTCGAGCACCCGTTGCAGTACCGGAGGTTGCTGGCGGATCCGGCCCTGCTCCCGCTCGCGATCGAGGAGATGCTGCGCTGGCATCCTCCCGTGCTGAGCTTCCGGAGGACGGCGAGCAGGGACACGGAACTGTCGGGCGCTCACATCCGAGCGGGGGACAAGGTCGTGGTCTACCACGCTTCGGCGCACTACGACGGGCGCGTGTTCGCCGACCCGTTCCGGTTCGACATCACGAGGCGGCCCAACGAGCATCTCGCTTTCGGCGACGGCCCGCACCTGTGCCTCGGCGCGCACTTCGGACGGCTGCAACTGCGGGTGTTCTTCACCGAGTTCCTGGCGAGATGGCCCGAGGTGGAACTGGCAGGACCGCCGAGAAGGCTCACCTCGAACTTCATCAACGGCATCACTCGCCTCCCCCTCCGCTGGCGGCCGACGTAGTGAGCACCGTTGCTCTCCACCGGCCACACCCCTACGATGAATTACTGAACGTGCGGTTGGTAATTCACGAGAGGCGAGGCCGTTGACGAGGAGGTCAACCCCATGAGCGTGCTGCGTAGCTATGTCGCGGGCGGCTGGCACGGCCCGAGCGAGGAGGGCGCGCCCCTGCGTGACGCGGTGACGGGGGAATACGTCGCGAGTGTCTCCTCGGCAGGCATCGACATGGCGGGCGCGCTCGCCCACGGCAGGTCCGTCGGCGGCCCCTCGCTGCGCGAATTGACCTTCCATCAGCGCGCGGCACTGCTGAAGTCACTCGGCTCGTATCTGAGGGAACACCGCGACGAGCTGTACGCGCTGTCGGCGAGGACGGGCGCGACTCTGGGCGACTCGAAGTTCGACGTCGACGGCGGTATCGGGGTGCTGCTCGCCTACGCGAGCAAAGGCAAGCGCGAACTACCCAACGACACCTGCTACGTCGAGGGCGACGTCGAGCCGCTCAGCAAGCGAGGCACCTTCGTCGGCAGGCACATTCTCACTTCGCTTCACGGGGTCGCCATCCAGATCAACGCCTTCAACTTCCCGGTGTGGGGCCCGCTCGAAAAGCTCGCCTCCGCCGTACTGGCCGGAGTGCCGAGCCTCGTCAAACCCGCGAGCCAGACCGCCTACCTCACCGCGAGGCTGTTCGAGCTGATCGTCGAATCCGGCCTGCTTCCCGAAGGCTCCGTGCAGCTCGTGTGCGGGAGCGCGGGCGACCTGCTCGACCACGTCACCCCGCAGGATCTGGTTTCCTTCACCGGTTCCGCTTCGACAGCCCAGAGGCTGCGTGCCCACCCCGCCATCGTGCGGAACGCGACGCGGTTCAACGCCGAGGCCGACTCGCTCAACCTCTCCGTTCTCGGACCCGACGCCGTCGTGGGCACCCCCGAGTTCGATCTCTTCGTCAAGCAG
Organism: Saccharomonospora sp. NPDC006951; assembly: GCA_040635515.1. Classification (GTDB taxonomy): domain Bacteria; phylum Actinomycetota; class Actinomycetes; order Mycobacteriales; family Pseudonocardiaceae; genus Prauserella_A. The sequence goes on from JBEYHY010000004.1 coordinate 779,964, forward strand.
CTCGTCACCGAGATGACGGTCAAGGCAGGCCAGAAGTGCACGGCGATCCGCAGGGCCTTCGTGCCGGCCGGCTTGGCCGATGACGTCGCGCAAGCCGTCGCGGACAAGCTCGCGGGCATCACGATCGGCAACCCAGCTAACCCCGAGGTCCGTATGGGCGCGCTCGCCGGTCTCGAACAGCGTGAGGAGGTACGCCGGTCGCTGAAAGCGTTGCTGGCCGCCGGAAAGGTGGTGTACGGCGACCCTGACCGGGTCGAGGTCGTCGACGCCGATCCCGAACGTGGCGCCTTCCTCTCGCCGGTGCTGCTGCACGCGGACGATTCCACGAGGGCGGAACCGCACGAGGTCGAGGCATTCGGCCCTGTCGCGACGCTGTTGCCCTACTCCTCGACCAGCCAGCTCATCGAGCTTGCCGCGAAGGGCAACGGCAGCCTTGCCGGATCCGTCGTCACGGGCGACGCGGGCTTCGCGAAGGACGTCGTGCTCGGGGTCGCGCCGTGGCACGGCAGGCTGCTCGTGCTCGACACCGAGGACGCCAAGGAGTCGACCGGGCACGGTTCGCCGCTGCCCGCGCTCGTGCACGGCGGGCCGGGAAGAGCGGGCGGCGGCGAGGAACTCGGCGGCATGCGCTCCGTTCTGCATCACCTCCAGCGCACCGCGGTGCAGGCGAGTCCGGCGATGCTGTCGGCCATCACCGGCAGGTGGGTTCAGGGGGCGCCGAGGAACGCCGACACCCATCCGTTCCGCAAACCGTTGTCGCGACTGCGGATCGGCGATTCCGTCGTCGCGGGCCCGCGCACCGTCACGGCCGAGGACGTCGCGCACTTCGCCGAATTCACCGGCGACACCTTCTACGCGCACACCGACGCGGCGGCGGCCGAGGCGAACCCGCTGTTCGGCGGGATCGTCGCCCACGGCTACCTCGTCGTTTCGTTCGCGGCCGGGCTCTTCGTCTCGCCCGAGCCTGGGCCTGTTCTCGCCAACTACGGGCTGGAGAACCTGCGGTTCCTCACCCCGGTCAAGCCGGGCGACTCGCTTACCGTGACGCTCACCGCGAAGCAGATCACGCCGAGGGAGAACGCCGACTACGGCGAGGTGCGCTGGGACGCCGACGTCGTCAACGGCGAAGGCGAATCCGTCGCCAAGTACGACGTGCTGACCCTCGTCGCGAAGGAGGACAGCGCATGACGGCGACCGTGTCCGACCCCGACCTCGAACGGCAGTTCGACACCACCATCGCGCGCGACCAGCGGATCGAGCCGAGGGACTGGGTACCCGCCGACTACCGCAAGACGATGATCAGGATGATCGCGCAGCACGCGCACTCCGAGATCATCGGCATGCAGCCGGAGGGCAACTGGATCACGAGGGCGCCTTCGCTGCGCCGCAAGGCGATCCTGCTCGCCAAGGTCCAGGACGAGGCCGGGCACGGGCTCTACCTGTACTCCGCTGCCGAAACCCTCGGCGCCGATCGCACCGAGCTGACCGAGAACCTGATCTCGGGCAAGCAGAAGTACTCCTCGATCTTCAATTATCCGACGCTGACCTTCGCCGACGTCGGCGTCATCGGCTGGCTCGTCGACGGCGCCGCGATCTGCAACCAGGTTCCGTTGTGCCGCAGTTCCTACGGGCCGTACGCGAGGGCGATGATCCGGATCTGCAAGGAGGAGTCGTTTCATCAGCGGCAGGGATACGAGCTGTTGCTGACGATGATGAAGGGCACCCCCGCGCAGCGCGCAATGGTGCAGGAGGCGACGGATCGCTGGTGGTGGCCATCGCTGATGATGTTCGGTCCCCCCGATGCCGATTCGTCGCACACCGCGCAATCCATGGCGTGGAAGATCAAGCGGCACACCAACGACGAGCTGCGCCAGCGGTTCGTCGACATGACCGTTCCTCAGGCCGATGCGCTCGGCGTGACGCTGCCCGATCCCGAGCTGAAGTGGAACGCCGAGCGAGGGCACCACGATTTCGGTGAGATCGACTGGTCGGAGTTCAAGGCCGTCGTATCAGGCAACGGCCCGTGCAACGCACAGCGGACGGCCCACCGCAAGAAGGCACACGAACAGGGAGCGTGGGTGCGCGAAGCGGCGGCGGCCCATGCGGCGAAGCGAGCGGGAGAGCAGGATGGCGGCCACTGACAGCAAGGGCGGCGCCTGGTCGCTCTACGAGGTCTTCGTCCGCGGCAAGCGCGGCCTCAACCACGTGCACGTCGGTTCCGTGCACGCCGCCGACGCCGACATGGCGCTTCACAACGCGAGGGACCTCTACACGCGGCGCAACGAGGGCGTGAGCATCTGGGTTGTGCGAGCCGCCGACATCACGGCTTCCAGTCCCGACGAGAAGGATCCGTTCTTCGCGCCGAGCGCCGACAAGGTCTACCGCCATCCGACCTTCTACGACATCCCCGGCAACGTCCCGCACATGTGAAGGGGGTGAGCGAACATGTCATTCGACAACGCGTACGAGGCGATCACGGAGGACAACGATTCCCGGTGGGCCTTCGGAACCGGGTTCGCCGATCCGCTTGAGGGCGTCGACACCAGCCATCCGTCCGGTGTGGACCCCGCCGACCTCGAAGCGTACTGCCTCATGCTCGGTGACGACGCGCTCGTGTTCTCCCACCGCCTGCAGGAGTGGAGCACCAACGCGCCCGAACTGGAGGACGAGGTCGCGATCGCCAACATCGCGCTCGACCTGCTCGGCCAGGCGAGGCTGTTGCTGACCAGGGCGGGAACGCGGAGTGAGGACGAGTACGCGTTCTTCCGAGCGGAGCACGAGTTCCGCAACGTACGGCTGGCCGAGTTGCCCCGGGGCGATTTCGCCGAGTTGACGGCGAGGCTGCTCGTGTTCTCCTCCTGGCGGCTGGCGATGCTGCGAGGCCTCGCCGGGTCGCGCGACCCGGTGCTTGCCGCGATCGCCGAGAAGGGCGTCAAGGAGGTCACCTATCACAGGGACTACGCGGCGAGATGGGTCGTCAGGCTCGGAGACGGGACGGCGTACTCGCGGGAGCGGATGCTCGAAGGATTCGCTGCCGTGTGGCCCTATGTCGGTGAGTTGTTCGTTCCGTCCGATGTGGAGGAAAGGCTTGCCGAGGCCGGTGTCGGCGTCGACCCCGCCTCGACGGAGGAGGAATTCCGAGGGGTTGTCGCCGAGGTGTGCGCCGAGGCGCGGATCCCCGTTCCGGACGCCGCCGCGATCCCCGGTGTCGCGGGCAAAGCGGGCAGGAACGGCGTGCACACCGAAGCCATGGGTTACCTGCTCGCCGAGCTGCAAAGCGTCGCGAGAGCTCACCCGGAGGCGTCATGGTGAGCTTGGTGAGCGCACGCGCCGTTGCCGAACGAGTCACGGATCCCGAGCTGCCGATACTGACGCTCGCCGAACTCGGCATCCTTCGGGAGGTGTCCGAAGAGGATGGAAAGGTGATCGTCTCGATCACGCCGACCTATCTCGGCTGCCCCGCCATGGACACCATGCGAGACGATCTCGTTCACGCGCTGGGTGAGGCAGGCTACCTCGACGTCGAGGTGCGTACGGTGCTCGCGCCCGCGTGGTCGAGCGACTGGATCAGTGAGCGGGGAAAGGCGAAGCTCGCCGAGGCCGGAATCGCGCCGCCTGGCAAGGCTCCCGCCGCTGCGAAGGGACCCGTCCCGCTGACACTCACGGTGCGGGACGGCGTGACGTGTCCAAGGTGCGGGCACGCCGACACCACGGAGCTGTCCAGGTTCGGCCCCTCGGCGTGCAGGGCGCTGCGGCGATGCCCCGGCTGCGGCGAGCCGTTCGAGCACATGAAGGAGATCTGACATGACGGCCGGAGTTCCGATGCGGGCGAGGACGGTGTTCCACCCGCTCACGGTCGCCGAGGTCACCAGGCTGTGCACCGACGCGGTCGCGGTCACCTTCGACGTCGACGAGGCGCTCGCGGCCGACTACGCCTTCCTGCCGGGACAGTCGCTGACGCTGCGGCGCACGGTCGGCGGGAGGGAGGAACGCAGGTCCTACTCGATCTGTGCGAGGCAGGGCTCGCTGCCGAGGATCGGCGTGCGTGAGGTGCCCGGCGGGCTGTTCTCCCGCTGGCTGGTGAGGGACATCCGCCGAGGCGACCGGATCGAGGTCGGTACCCCGACCGGCTCGTTCACTCCGAAACCCGACAGCACCGGAAGGCACGTGCTCGTCGCGGCTGGATCCGGGATCACCCCCGTGCTTTCCATCGCGTCCTCACTGCTGAGCGAACCGGGAACGACCGTCACCTTGTTCTACGGCAACCGGCGTACCGGCACGGTCATGTTCGCCGACGAACTGGCCGACCTGAAGGACCGGTATCCGGCCAGGTTCGAGCTCGTCCACGTGCTGTCGAGGGAACCTCGCGAGGTCGAACTGTTCACGGGAAGGCTCGACGCGGAGAAGCTAACCGAACTGCTCCGCCTCGTGCCCGACCCGGCGGACGTCGCGCACTGGTGGTTGTGCGGGCCCTTCGGCATGGTCACCGACGCCCAGGATGTGCTGGCACAGCACGGAGTCGACCCGAAGCGCGTCCATCAGGAACTGTTCTTCGTCGAGGATCTGCCGCCGGAGCAGGTCCGGCACACCGAGGCTGTGCTCACCGGAGAGTCATGTCAGGTGACGGCCAAATTGGACGGAAGGCTCACCACGGCGCTCGTTCCCAAGGACACACCCGTCCTCGACGGTGTCCAGCAGGTGCGACCCGACCTCCCCTTCGCGTGCAAGGGTGGAGTGTGCGGCACATGCAGGGCGAAGGTGCTCACCGGCGAGGTCACCATGCGACGCAACTTCGCGCTCGAAACCGACGAACTCGAAGCCGGTTTCGTGCTCACCTGCCAGTCGCGGCCGCTCACCGATGAGGTCACCCTCGACTACGACGCCTGAGCCTCACAGGAAGTACCGCAGCCAGACGTACACCCACGCCATGGTCGTGCTCAGCAGCGTGACCACGATGCCGTACTTGGTGAACTGCCAGAAGCTGATCCGGTGCCCTGTCCTTGCCGCGATGCCGATGGCGACGACGTTGGCGCTCGCCGCGACGGCGGTGCCGTTGCCGCCGAAGTCGGCGCCCAGCGCGAACGCCCACCACAGCGCCTGGCCCGTCGCCGGATCCGGTGCCGTCGCGACGACGTTCTCCACGATCGGCGCCATCGTCGCCACGTAGGGGATGTTGTCGAAGAACGCGCCGAGAACCGCGGAACCGAACAGCAGGCTTGTCGCCGCCGCGAAGAAGTTGTCGCCGAGCGTCTCGACCGCCCAGGTACCGATCGTCTCGATGACACCGGTGTTGACGAGTCCCGCGACCATCACGAACAGGCCCATGAAGAAGACGAGCGTCGGCCATTCGACCTCGCGAAGGGTCTCTCCGATGTCGGCACGAGTCACCAGGAGCATCACACCCGCACCGACAAGCGCCACGATGGACGGTTCGATGTGGACGACGGCGTGCAGCATGAAGGCGATGACGACACCGGTGAGGACGACGAGGCAGCGCACCAGCAGCTTGGGGTCGGTGATGGCCCTCCGTTCCTGGAGCGCCATCACCTCTTCGACGTGCTTGGGGTTGTACTGAAAGGACTTACGGAAGAGAACCCTGGTCAGCAGCACGAAGACGACGAAGATGACGACGACGATCGGTGCCATGTGGATCAGGAAGTCGTTGAAGGTGAGCCCGGCCCGGTTCCCGATGATGATGTTGGGTGGATCGCCGACGAGTGTCGCCGCGCCACCGATGTTGGAGGCGAGGATCTCCGCGATCAGATACGGCTGTGCCGCGATGTGGAGTCTGTTGCAGACCACCACCGTCACGGGTGCCACCAGCATGATGGTGGTGACGTTGTCGAGGAAAGGGGAGGCGATCGCGGTGATGATCATGAGCATCACCATGAGGCGATACGGCTTGCCCTTGGATTTCTTCGCCGCCCAGATTCCGAGGTAATCGAAAAGCCCGGTCTGTTTGATGACCCCGACGATGATCATCATTCCGAGCAGCAGGAAGATGACGTTCCAGTCGATGCCCTCGTGCTCCGAGAAGAACACGTCCGAGCCGGGAATGAGGCCCGTGACGGCCATCGCGCCCGCCGCGATCAGGACAACGGCGACCTTGTTGGCCTTTTCCGTGGCGATGAAGAAGAAAGCGACCAGAAATATCCCGAGTGCGAGAATGGCGCTCAACGGTCACTACCCGAGCCCTGAGTGCCCGCGAAGGACGATCTGGAAAACGTGCGGCAGAAATGCATTTCGACGACCTCAGAACGTGTGAACTCCGCGGGGCCGCGACGGCGACGGTTCGGAGCAGGGTCGGAAAACGGGCCTGTTACCAGCGGATGCGGCAGTCAACCGCCGAGTCCGGATACGGCAAGACTGGTGAGCAGGCGTTCCAATGTGATCGCACCGATGAGTGCTCCCGTGCCGTCGACCACGGCGACGAGCGGACTACGCGTCCTCGCCATCAGCGCGGATACTTCGAGCAAAGTCGCGTCGGCGGGTACGGTCATCAGTTTCACCGGCTGCTGTGGCAGGCATTCGCCCACCGTGAGATCGCCGATCTCCATCCAGAATTCGTCGGCGTGCGCCTCGTCGATCGTGCGAGTCAGCAGCGGATCCTCTTGGTAGCTGGCCGGAACGAGCAAGCGCAGCACCTGGGTGCCCGGGAGCACGATCTTCGGCCGCGAGTGATCGTCCACAATGATGAGACCGGGTAAGCGGTTGACGGCCATGATCCGAACGGCTTTGGCGACCGAATCGTCGGCGGTCACCGTCGGCGCGGTCACGGCGATCTCGTGGGCTTGCATGACACCGTCCCTGTGGGCATAACGTCTGAGTGGCCCGAATACTGTCATGATGCCTCCTCGGTGAGCTTGTCCACTCGGTTTTCGAGGGCGGCGAGGCGGTCCGCGATCGGTTGGCTGTGCAGGATGTCGGCGATCTTGTCGGCCTCGTCCGGCTCCAGCACGATCGTCTGCGGAGGCACATCGAGTTCGGGTGAGCCGTAGACGAGTAATCGGCGTTGACCGGAACCGCTTTGGAGGACGCCGAGGTGCTGGCCTCCCCTGGTGACACAGCGGCGGAGCGTGCCGGAATCGGGTGGGGCCGTGCGGGAGGGGCTCGCTCCGGGATCCGCCGATCGCCGCGCCCAGTGCACGAGCTCCGCGCCGAGCGTCACCTCGATCCTGGAGAAGGTGAGCTGGTCGACCTCGGTTCCCCACGCGGAGGTGATCGCGCTGATGTGCTCGGCAAGGGGACGCAGATCCTCCTTGTCGGCGGTATCGGCGAGTTCGGTGAGTGTGTGGCGGGCGACGTAGCGGGCCGTCTCCGCCTCGGCGGCTTTCGCCGTCGCGCCTGGCGGGCCTTCGGGCGAGCGGACGTAGGCGACCGGGTCGGTCACGGTCGTCACGAGGCCTGCCGTGACGGTGACAGTGATCCCGTCCTCGGTTTCTGCCTCGGCGAAACGCAGTTCGATGTGGCTGGGGCCGAGCGGTACTCGCACGCTGCGGTGCAGGATCGGGACGACGACCACGATGCCGGGGCCTTTGACGGCAACGACGTTGCCGAACCGCGACAGCACGAGCCGCTGGCCGCTCGGGACGACCCGCAGCATCGAGAGGCAGACACTCACCGTCAGCAGCCCGGCGCCGACAACCCAGCCGAAGGTGGGATCGGCGTTGACCGAAGCCTGTGCCAGGGTAGGGGTCTGCGGGTGGTCCACGATCGTCGCCATCGCCGCCTCCCACCGACCTCTATTGGTTACCTGCCCTTTACTCTGGGCGATCGCGAGGTCGAGCGCTATCGGGGCTGACACCCATCTCGGGTGGGTGCCGACGTGTATGCCGAACGTCTCATCACCGGTTGTGGCGGATGGACGTGACGTTGCGCGAGGACGACCCTGAGGGGATGAGAGATCGCGACGAACGCCCTGTGCCGCCGAGCGCGCTGTTCCGCAGGCTGGTGATGATCAACGGCCTCGTGTTCACGGTCGGCACGCTCGTACTCGCGGTCTCGCCCGCGACGGTGTCGTCTCCCGTACTGGTCACCGAGGTTCCAGTGCTGATTGTCGGCCTCATTCTCATATTGGCGGCCAACGCGTTGCTCGTTCGTTCGAGCCTCGCCCCGCTCGACGCGCTCACCGCCGTGATGCAGAGGGTGGATCTGCTCCGCACCGGCGATCGGCTTTCGGACAAGGGAAACGGCGACCTCGCGCACCTGATCAAGACCTTCAACGCGATGCTCGATCGGCTTGAGGCCGAACGCAGCGAGAGCAGCGCGCACGCGCTCGCCGCCCAGGAGGCCGAACGGCAGCGCATCGCCCGCGAACTGCACGACGAGATCGGGCAGAGCCTGACGGTCGTCCTGCTCGGTCTCAAACGGACGGTCGACAGGGCGCCGGAAGAACTGCGAGAAGAACTGCAGGCGAGCCAGGAATCGGTGCGGGCCTGCCTCGACGAGGTGCGGCTCGTCGCGAGGAGACTGCGGCCCGGCGTGCTCGCCGATCTCGGCCTTCACAGTGCGCTCACCGCGCTCAGCACGGAATTCTCTCAGGTCAGTGGTATCCCGGTGACGAGGAAAGTCGACAGCGGCCTGACCGGATTGAGCGAGGACACCGAACTCGTCATCTACCGCATAGCGCAGGAAAGTCTCACGAACATCACCAGGCATGCCCGTGCCGGCAGGGTCACACTGTTCCTCGGGGAACAAAACGGAAGGCTGACCCTGAGCGTCACCGACGACGGGCGGGGTGGTGTGATGAAAGAAGGCGCGGGAATCCGCGGAATGCGCGAACGCGCGTTGCTGATCGGTGCCCGGCTGACCGTGACCTCGTCGCCAGGTTCAGGCACCGAGGTCCGGCTTCTCTTACCTGGTAAAGCTGAGTGGAGTTGAACGCGGTGAGTCTTGCGAAGACGCGCATCCTTCTGGCTGATGACCATGCCTTGGTGCGCAGGGGGTTGCGGTTGATACTCGACGCCGAGCCGGATCTGACGGTTGTCGCGGAAGTGCAGGACGGCGCGGAAGCCATCGAAGCGGCAACGGACGAATCGGTCGATCTGGCCATTTTGGACATCGCGATGCCGAGGATGACGGGTATCCAGGCGGCAAGGGAGATCTCCAGGAGAGCACCGGGGATTCGCATCCTGATGCTGTCCATGTACGACAACGAGCAGTACCTCTTCGAGTCCCTCAAAGCAGGCGCGTCGGGTTACGTGCTCAAGTCGGTTGCCGACAGGGATCTCATCGAGGCATGCGGTGCGGCGATGAGGGGAGAGCCGTTCCTCTACCCCGGCGCGGTCACATCGCTGATCAGGGAGTATCTGCAACGCGAAAAACTGGGCGAGCGACAGCCGGAGACGATACTCACCGCGAGGGAAGAGGAAATCGTCAAGCTCATCGCGGAAGGAAATTCGTCGAAGGAAATCGCCGAGATACTGGTGATCAGCGCCAAGACCGTCGAGCGGCACAGGGCCAACATCCTGCACAAACTGGGAATGCGCGATCGGCTCGAACTGACCCGCTACGCGATAAGGGCGGGACTGGTCGAGCCATGATCATGATGGGATGGCCCGAACCCAGTCCTGTTCAGGCCATCCCACCACTCGACCGTGCTCACCCGTCTCCCGAGGGAGACGGCCCCCAGAGGGAACGGACACCAATACGTCCCCCTCAGATGAGCGGCACCGGTACCGGTCGTGAACGGGTTCCCGCCGGTACCCGCGATTGTCGGGTGCTGAGGTCGACCGCCGCATGATTCGGGCATGAACGGTCATCGCGGGCACCGGCGGACGGCGTCGGTTGACGCATCCGGGGTGTGGATGCCGCCTTCCCCGTCCGGTTTCCGGCGACCAGGTGTTCCGCACGGAAGCGAAGGGTGACGCACTCCCGCCGAACCGTCTGGCCGGGCTCCGCGGACGCGGTTCGCGCACGGACCCCCGCGAGAGGGAAACCACGGTTTCCATGCTCACGCCGTCGCGAACCCGCTTCTCACGGGGCCTTGCCGAGTTGCCTTTCCGGTCGTGACCGGTGCCATCCGGCCACGACGATCATCATGTCCGTGGGCGGGGACATTTCCGTTGCACTCCGGTGCCACGGCCGAATGGGATCCCTTCAGGGATTTTCCCTGATACTTTCCGCCTGCTGACCTGGCAGTATGTTCACATGCCGACTGCGCTGCCCTCCGCGACGAGAGACATCGCGTTCTCGGCCGTGATCGCCGTGGTCATCGCGGGTACGACAGTCGCGTATCTGCCCTTCGACGACGGCGAATTCAGCGTGTGGTCGTGGGTGCTGTTGATCGTGGCCTCCGGCGCCCTCGCCATGCGGAATCGACATCCGGTGGCGGTCGGAATCGTGACCCTTGCCGTCGTCTGCGTGTACTACGTGTTCGTCGGTCCGGACGGCCCGATACTGCTGACGTTCGTCATCGCGTTGTATTCCACGGCGAAGCAGGGCCGGCTCCTCGCCGCGATCGTGCTCGGCGCGCTCGCCGGGATCGCGACCGCCTACGGCGAGATCGTGAGCAACGGTGAGCACCTCGGTGACGTCGGGCTGGTCATGTTGCTGAGCTGGCTGGTGGCGGCCATCGCATTCGGCCACGCAAGGCGCAACAGCCTCGCCCTGCTGCGGGAAACCGGGCAACGGGCCGCGACGGAGGAGCGCCTTCGCATCGCGAGAGAACTGCACGACTCGCTCGGGCATCACCTCAGCATCATCAACGTGCAGGCGGGCGCCGCGCTGCATCGGTTCGACGCCGACCCCGAACAGGGCCGGACCGCTCTCGGCCTGGTGAAGGCGGAGAGCAAACAGACGTTGCGGGAACTGCGCGCGACACTGGGCGTTCTTCGGTCACCGACCGAGCAGGGGCCGGGGCTCGACCAACTCGACCTGCTCGTCGAGCAGGCAAGGTCGACAGGGCTTTCCGTCGTCACGGAGGTAGCGGGCGAGCGACGCCCGCTACCTCCCGACGCCGACCTCGCGGCCTACCGGGTCGTGCAGGAAGCCCTGACCAACGTGGGCAGGCACGCGGCCGCGAGTACCGCGACCGTGCGCATCCGTTATCTGGCGGGAGAATTGAAGATCGAGGTGGCCGACGACGGCGAGGGTGGCAAGGGCGAGCCGGGCAACGGGCTGACGGGAATGGGCGAGCGGGTGAAGGCACTCGGTGGCGATCTCAGCGTCGGCAGCGGCAAGGCCGGTGGATTCAGCGTGACCGCACGATTGCCGCAGGGGGCGGGCGCGTGAACGACGCGGGAGTGATCAGCGTCGTGCTAGCCGACGACCAGCACCTCGTGCGGGCCGGATTCAGGTCCATTGTGGATGGCGAACCGGACATGACGGTGGTTGGGGAAGCCGCGGAGGGAGCGGCGGCCGTACGGCTCGCCGAGCAGTTCCGCCCCGACGTCGTGCTGATGGACGTTCAGATGCCCGGCGTTGACGGAATCGAAGCCACGAGGACGATCGCGGCGAACAGCGGACTCGACTCGGTCAAGGTGATCATCCTGACCACCTACGACGTCGATGACTACGTGTACGGCGCGTTGCGAGCCGGTGCGAGCGGATTCCTGCTGAAGGACACCGAGCCCGCCGAACTGCTCCACGGGGTGCGGGTAGTCGCGAGGGGAGACGCCCTGCTCGCGCCATCGGTGACGAGGCGGCTCATCGCGGACTTCGCGGGAAGGGTGCGGGCGCCCGCCCCGAGTCCGGCGCTGAACTCGCTCACCGAGCGGGAGCGCGAGGTGATGACGCTGGTGGCGGCGGGACTGTCCAACGACGAGATCGCCGGACGGCTCGTACTGTCACCCGCGACGGCGAAAACCCACGTCAGCCGCATCATGACGAAACTGCGGGTACGCGATCGCGCCCAGCTCGTCGTGCTCGCCTACGAATCGGCCATGATCACGCCGGGCTGGCTGAGCTGACCGCGCGGTCCGGTGTGGACTCCGAAGTGGATCGACCACAACCACAGGTGTAGGGGAACGCCCCCAGGGGTCAACCTCGGTCGCACGCCGATTGTTGCCCGTGGCCGGACGCGCAGGCCGTAGCCGGAGCCGCAAGCTGCGGGTGTGCACACACAGTCGCCCTCAGCGGCCCCTCGCGGGGCGCCGCACAAGCTCGCGGCGTTCGCGCAACGCAGACGCTGGATCGCCATCGGCATGTGGATCGCCGTACTTGTCGCCGTCACAGCCGGCTCACAACTGCTCGGTGCCGATTACCGCGACGATCACTCGCTGCCCGGCACCGAATCGCAGCAGGTGAGCGATTTGCTGGCTGGGCAGGGGCCTGCAGGCCAAAGCGAAACGGCGTCGTTGCTCGTCGGTACCGACAACGGGATCGGGCAGGCCCGCGACCGGCTCGATGCCCTGCTCGCCGATATGCGCACTATGCCGGGTGTCGCCTCGATTGCCGGATTCGACACCCCTGGCGCGGTTTCCGAAGACGGTGCCATCGGCATGGCCACGATCACCCTCGCCCCGGACACGTCGGCCGACGACGTGCGTGGCCTCATCGACAAGGCCGAATCCGCCGAAGGAGACGGGCTGCGCGTCGGCCTCGGCGGTGACGCGGTGCGGGAAGCGCAGGAAGGCGGGGGAGGTGCCGCCGAGGGAGCGGGTCTGCTCGCGGCGCTGGTGATCCTCGTGTTCATGTTCGGTTCGCTGCTCGCCGCGGCCGTTCCCGTTGCGATGGCGTTGCTCGCGGTGGGCAGCACGATCGGCATCATCGGTCTCGTCTCGCACTTCGTCGACATTCCTTCCTACACCCCGCCGCTGATGATGCTGGTCGGGCTCGGCGTCGGCATCGACTACGCGCTGCTGGTTTTCGCGAGGTTCCGCACCGAGCTGCTGGCGGGGGCCGATCGGGACAGAGCGGCCAGGACCGCGCTCGACACCGCGGGGCGGTCCGTGTTGTTCGCGGGGTGCACCGTCATCATCGCTTTGCTGGGATTGCTGGCTCTGGGGCTCGGTTCGTTGCGCGGCGTCGCCTTCGCGGTGGCGCTCACCGTGCTGGTGACCATGATCGCGTCCGTAACGCTGCTGCCCGCCTTGCTTTCGGTTTTCGGTACCAGGGTTGAGAAAACGGTCCGCAAGCGGGCGCTTCGCGGCAACGGCGAGCAGCGCTGGCGCAGGCTCGGTGCCGCCGTGCAGCGCAGGCCGGTCGTCCCGCTCGTTGTCGCCGTCCTAGCGCTGGGAGCACTGTCGTTGCCCGCGCTCGACCTGCGACTCGGGTTCGCCGACGCGGGAACCGAGACCGAAAGCTCGACGAGCAGGCAGGCTTACGACCTCACCGCGGAAGGTTTCGGCGAGGGGTTCAACGGCCCGCTCGTCGTCGTGTCCGAAGGGGACGGTTCCGGCCTGCGTGCCGCGCTCACCGGAACCGAAGGGGTCGCCGACGTTTCTCCCGTCTTCCCTTCGGGAGAGGTCAGCACCGTTCTCGTCTACCCTGAAACGGCGCCGCAGTCGGAGGAAACGCATGCCCTGCTCGACACGCTGCGCACGGAAGTACTGCCAGGTCTCGCCGAACGGACCGGCGGTACCTACCTCGTCGGCGGTTCCGTCGCGGCGGCGGCCGACTTCTCGACAGCGGTCAGCGACCGGCTTCCGTTGTTCATCATCGTCGTGGTCGGGCTTTCCGCGCTGCTGCTCGCGGCGGTATTCCGGTCGTTGCTCATTCCGCTCAAGGCGGCCGTGCTGAACCTGCTGAGCATCGGAGCCAGTCTCGGTGTCATCACGCTGGTGTTCGGTCAGGGGCTGTTCGGTGTGCAACCCGGCCCGATCGAGGCGTTTGTTCCGGTGATGATTTTCGCGATCGTCTTCGGGCTTTCCATGGACTACGAGGTATTCCTCGTCTCGCGGATGCACGAGGAGTGGCGGCGAACGGGCAACGCGACACTGGCCGTGCGGGAAGGGCTCGCGAGCACGGGCGGGGTCATCACCGCGGCAGCGGCCATCATGATCGTCGTATTCGGCGCTTTTGTATTGAGCAGTGACCGGATGCTGCAGCAATTCGGCCTCGGCCTCGCGGTAGCCGTGTTCCTCGACGCGTTCGTGATTCGCTGCCTGATCGTGCCGGCGGTGATGAAATTGCTCGGCGAGCGGGCGTGGTGGCTGCCGCGATGGCTCGGCAAGGCATTGCCCGAGGTCGCGCTGGAGCCGAAGCTGGTACCCGAGCGCAGGTGATGGCTACCCTGCCATGAGGAGCGATCCAGCGTTCTGGATTGGGGGCTTGTCATGGCCGACGCACACGCCAAGGGGTTGACGGCGTTGCGGGTGGTTCTCGTGTTCAGCCTGTTGGCGACGGGCTTGCACTACGCGCACAATGTGTTCGCGATCGCGGAGTATCCGCAGATCGAGTGGCTCAGCCTCGGTGCGGCGCAGCTTCTGGTCGCCGGTGGCTGGTTTCTGTTCACCGCGGCGGGAATCGCGGGCTACGTGGCTTACACGCGTCGCCGATATTGGGCGGCGCGTGGGCTTTTGCTGTTGTATTCGGTGTCGGGTCTGGTCTCGCTGGGGCATTTCCTCGTCGGACCGGTGAACATCCCGCCGTTCTGGTTCGCGACGATTTATCTCGATGTCGCGGCGGCGGTGGCGGTGTGGGCGTTTGTGGTGTGGTCGGCGGTGGCCGTCGGTGAGCGTGCCGCCGCCCTGGCCGCGCGTCCATAGGCCCGAGTTCCGCACTCAGGCCGCCGAGTTCTGCGTTCCGGCCGTCGAGTTCTGCGTTCGGGTGGTGGACCGAGGTTCTGCGGTTGCCCGCGTCTGGGTCAGGGTGCATCGGGTGACGGCGGCGCCATGGCCGGTTGCGGATCTCGCGCGTCCGAGTGCGGATCTCGCGTACCTGAGTGCGGATCTCGCTGGCCTGAGTGCAGAACTCGCGTACCTGAGTGCGGATCTTGGCGTCCTGGGTGCGGGACTCGCGCGTCCGAGTGCGGGACTCGCCGGGGCCGGGTGCGGCGGGTGCGTCAGGCTTCGCCGTTGACTTCGCGCAGCGTTCGCATCGCTTCGGCCAGCGACTGGGAACCCGAGGGACCCAGCGGGCCCAGCACCGCGCGGCGCAGGACGTCCGCCCCGGCTTTCCTCGCCTGCTCGGCTATATCCCTGCCGTGGTCGGTGAGACACGCATAGGTGACCCGCCGGTCGGCCTCACTGGGTAACCGGACGATGAGGTCGGCGGCGGCGAGGCGGTCAGCCACCTTGGTGAAACCGCCGCTGGAGAGTGCCGCCTCCCTTGCCAGCCGGGTCATCGGCATTCGATGCTCCGGGGAGCGGACGAGCCGGAGCAGGATGTCGAAGGAGGCCGGCGCGAGGCCGAACCGCTCGGCGATCTCGCCCATCAGGCGGTCCTGTGTGGCTACGTAGCCTTCGATCACCAAGCCCCACCAGGTGATGATCTCGTCGTCATCGGGTTCGTTCGGCACTCGACCAGCCTACCCCAACATCTCTCCGGAATATATCTTGCTCGCGAGAGGTTTAGCGGTTAGCTTGAGAACACGAGCCGATGAAGGAGAAGGCCATGTCGTTCCAGACCAGCGGGCTGCATCACGTCACGGCGATCGGCGGAGATCCGCAGCGCAACGCGGACTTCTATGTACGAACGCTCGGGCTGAGGCTCGTCAAGACCACGGTCAACTTCGACGATCCCGGCACCTATCACCTCTACTACGGCGACGAGTCCGGCAAGCCGGGTACGTTGCTGACGTTCTTCCCGTGGAAGGACGCGCCGAGCGGCCGGATCGGCACCGGCCAGGCGACGACGACGGCGTTCTCCGTTCCGGAGCGTTCCCTCGGCTGGTGGCGGGCTCACCTCGCCGCGC
Source organism: Saccharomonospora sp. NPDC006951 (assembly GCA_040635515.1). Classification (GTDB taxonomy): domain Bacteria; phylum Actinomycetota; class Actinomycetes; order Mycobacteriales; family Pseudonocardiaceae; genus Prauserella_A. The sequence continues at coordinate 795,760 of JBEYHY010000004.1, forward strand.
AGGGTGTCGAGACCAGCGACATCGTCACGCGGGACAACGAGGAAACCCTGACTTTCCGTGACCCCGACGGGCTCGTGCTGGCCCTCGTCGCGCATCCGCAGGGCGATCCGCGCGATCCTTGGGACACCCCGCTTGTTCCGGGTGAGCACGCGGTCAGGGGCTTGCACTCGGTGACCCTTTCCGTCTCGCGGGAGGACGCGACGGCGGGCACGCTCACCGAAGACCTCGGCCTCTCGTTCGCCGAGGAGGACGGCAACAGGTTCCGGTTCAACGCGGGCGAGGGCGGCCCCGGCGCCATGGTGGACGTGCTCGTCACGCCGGACGCGCCGCGCGGGCTCGTCGCCGCCGGCACCGTTCACCACGTCGCCTGGCGCGCCCCCGACGAACAGACCCAGGTCGATTGGCGCTCCGAACTCGTCGACCGCGGCGTATCGGTTACGTCCATTATGGACCGTCAGTACTTCCGTTCGATCTACTTCCGCGAGCCGGGCGGAACCCTGCTCGAAATCGCGACCGATCAACCGGGATTCTCGATCGACGAGCCGCTGCTCGAACTGGGCAAGGCGCTGAAGCTGCCGCCGTGGCTGGAGCCGAACCGCGAGCAGATCGAGGCAGCGCTGCCTACATTGGACCTCCCTGCCGAGAACAACCCGGCCCGCGCATGACGACCCTTTCATTGGATCACCGCTTTGTCGAAGGTGATCAGGACGCGCCGGTGCTGTTGTTGTTGCACGGCACCGGAGGCGGTCCCGACGACATGCTCGTGCTCGGCAGGGAACTGAGCCCCTCGTCGCCGATGCTCGCTCCGGAGGGCCCTGTGTCCGAGAACGGTGCGGCGCGGTGGTTCCGCAGGCTCGCCGAGGGTGTGTTCGACATCGACGACGTTGTCGTGAGGGCCGGGCAGCTCGCCGATTTCGTGCTCGCCGCCAGTGAGGAGTACGGACTGGCCGGGCGAAGGCTGGTCGCCGCCGGCTTCTCGAACGGCGCGAACATCGCGGCGGCCGTGATGTTGTTGCGGCCCGATGCGCTCAAGGAGGCGATCCTCTTCGCCGCGATGCTGCCCGTGCCTGACCCGCCGGAGGCCGACCTGAGCGCGACCCGCGTTTTCCTCTCGAACGGGACGAGGGATCCGATGGCCCCGGAGGCTTCGAGCAGGAAGCTCGTCGCGATGTTGCGGCAGCGAGCGGCCGACGTGACCGAGGAGTGGCACGAGGGCGGCCACCAGATCACTCGCGCGGGGTTGGTGGCGGCGAGGAGCTGGCTGGGTTGACCGGGCCCGGTGCGGTTTCGGGATACTCAGCCGAGCTCTTCGCTGCCCCTGGGTAATCATCAATGGACGGTGATTGCGACAATCGAGTGATAAACTTCAGGTGAATGTTGCTCTTGGTATCTTCGGCCGAGGTTGATCCACAGTGGTGCTTCCCACTTGCGAGAAAACCACCGTTCGTATGTTCTTTGCGGTGAACACATCGGTGTGCAAGCATCGCCGCAGGTTGCCGGAAAGGGTCTTGTCGCAGGTGGGTGCGGCTGTTCTGCCCGGCCCCGTGGTGACCTGACCGGCAAGTCGAACGTGGACGTTCGTGTTGAAGAGACCGAACTCTCCCGGCGCTGTCAAGTCCTGGAATAATCAGGATATGAGCACGGTCGGCCGAGAAACGGCCCCTGTGGCAGGGCGCCCGGCTGGTGGTGCACTGGAGGCCGCTCAGCAGGTTGGCGAAGGATGAGTACGGCTGAGCAAGGCACGGGGGCGGCGATCATCCCGCTTTCGCCGGCGTTATGACGCACCTTCCGGTCAATTGCGTCGGGTTGGAGTACGGAAATTCGTACTCGATTGCCGGAATGCTGCGGCAAACGGCGCAGCCGATAATGAGCGCGTTGATGCTCCTTCCTTTTCTCGATCTATGCTGATTCAGCATTCAACAGTTGAGCGAGGACGGTGCACGATGAACTTCGGCGACATGGTTGATTGCCCGCGGTGTCACGGCTCCGGGCTGGGCCCCAACCGGAAGGATCCGTGTGGCAACTGCGGAGGACTCGGACAGGTCCCCAAGTAGCTGCCCGCTCTGTCATGGCTCCGGAACGCTGTCCTGGCAGCAACCGCAGCCCTCGGGTGTGTTGCGAACGATCGAGATGCCATGTCCCAACGGGTGCGGAGGCGAATGGCGTTACCCGGAGGCCGAGCGCGAACGCGTGGTGGAACGCCAGGACAGCGGCCCGGGCCACGATGGTGAAGGCGAACCTGGTGACAACGACACCCCGGACCGGGTGGCGGGCAACACGGATCAGGCGAACCGGATCGGAGCCGACTTCATCAGGGGCGCGTTGCGCAACTGGGGCTTCCTCGAAGGCAAGGACGACGGTCCTAAGTAGCGGTCCGAAGTAGCATCGTGGCGTGAAGCCGGAGGATGTCGTACAGCGCGCCGGGAAGGTCGCGGGCTGGGCCGCTCGCGCTGGTTACTCGGTTGGCAAACGTTTGCCTGGAGCCGATACCGCGGAGCGTGGTCTGCGGCAGCTGGAACGTAAGGTCCTCGGTGAGCTGCGCAGACGCCTTGAAGCCGCAGGTGATCCCTACCTCGCGACCTTGAACAAGGCTCCCGCCGTCGCCAGGCACACGTCGGGCGAGCAGCGGTCCGCTCAGACGGTGACGGTCATCGCCCCGCCGGAGCCGCTCAGGGCGGCGATGGCCGAGCTGCTGAACCGCTCCACCAACTTGGACAGCGCGCGGTCGAGGGACTACCTGTATGCCGTCATCCTGCGGCAACTCACACCTGACGAAGCTCGCATCCTCTCGGCCCTCTCGGACGGTTCGCCCTTTCCCACTGTCGACGTCTTCGAGCGGGCCGGGCTGGGAGCGAGCGGGAGGCTGTTGCTGCGTAACGCCTCGACGGTCGGCAAGGCAGCGGGGGTCTCGTTGCTCGATCACGTCCCCGCCTATGTGTCCCGGCTCGTCGGCTTCGGCCTCGTCGACATCGACGAGGAAGCGCCCGCGCTGAGCACTCAGTACGAGATTCTGCTGACCGACGAGACCGTGCGTGCCGCGGAACGGATGGTCAAGCGGGCCAGGTTCATCAGGCGCACGGTGCGGATTTCCGCTCTCGGGGTGAGTTTCTGGAGGGCCTGCGATCCGACGCGTTCCAGCGAGGAAGCCTTGCGCTAGCAGGGAGAATGCCCTAGCAAGCAGGTGCGTTGCCCGCCCTGTCCGTGTGATCATGGGTCACTCGGACGGGGACGGCGGTGAGGCATGGGCGACTACCTCGCTGCGATCGCGGACGACTTCGCCCGGCATTGGCCGGTGTACTGCTCCATACCCGTCGTCGCGGCGCTCATCGGCTATGTCACCAAGCTCGTCGCGATCCGCATGATGTTCCAGCCGCTGGAGTACGTGGGGCTCAAGGTGCGGCGCAAGCGGATTCTCGGCTGGCAGGGCATCGTGCCGAAGCGGGCCGCGCGGATGGCGAGCATCGCCTGCGACACGATGACAGAACAGCTCATCAAGCCGAAGGACGTGGTCGAGCGGCTCGATCCCGCCCGGATCGCCGCGGAGATCGAGAGACCGCTGCTCGAAGCGACTGACGAGATCGTGAGGGCGATAGCGGCGGAGTACCAGCCCGGCCTGTGGGAATCGCTGCCGACCCGCGTTCAGCGGCTGGTGATCAGCAGAGTGCAGGCCGAGACCCCGCGCATGGTGGCCGGTGTGCTGACCGCCATCAAGGACGACGTCGAGTCGGTCTTCGATCTCAAGGACATGGTGGTCACGAGCCTTGTCAAGGACAAGGCGCTGCTGAACCGAATCTTCCGGGAAGCGGGCCGCGAGGAGTTCCGGTTCATCGCCCGCTCGGGACTCGTGTTCGGCGGCGTGATCGGGATCGTCCAGCTCATTGTCTGGTTGCTGTTCAAGGTTCCCATCATCATGCCGTTGTTCGGGTTGTTCATCGGCTGGTTCACCGACTGGCTCGCGCTGAAGATGATCTTCTACCCGAAGCGGCCCGTCCGGTATCTCGGGTTGTTCGAGTGGCAGGGGCTCTTCCTCAAGCGGCGGCAGGAGGTCTCGGCCGCCTACGCGGACCTCATCGCGAAGGAGATCATCACCCCGCACAACGTCATCGAGGCGGTGTTGCGTGGTCCGTTGTCCGACAAGGTGGTCGGGCTCATCCAGCGTCAGGTCGACGAGGAACTCGCGAAGCAGGCGAGCTTCGCGAAGCCGCTGGTCGTCATGGCCGTCGGCAGCAGGCGCTATCAGGAAATGAAGCTGCGGATATCCGAGCTCATCATGGCGCGGCTGCCGGAAACCATGAGCTACGTCGAGGATTACGCCGAGGACGCCATGGACATCCGCAACACCCTCGTCGCGAAGATGAAGGAACTCGACGTCGACGAGTTCGAGGGCCTGTTGCGTCCCGCCTTCCAGCAGGACGAGTGGATCCTCATCCTGACCGGAGCTCTCCTCGGTGCGCTGTGCGGCGAGTTGCAGGTGCAGGTCGTCCTGCATCTCACCTAGGGTCGCAGGCGCCAGTAGTCGAGCAGCCGCGTGGCGAGTGCGCGGGGATGGGCGAGTGCGGGAAGATGTCCGCCCGGCATTTCGTCCGGCATGATCCCCAGTCGCTCTGCGGCCACCTTGCGCTGGAAAGCGGCGGGGAACAGCCGGTCGTCGGTACACAGCAAGAACCTCGTCGGTACGTCAGGCCACGCGGCAAGCGGCCACGGCTTCTCGAACGGCGTTCCCGATTGCTCCTTGTCTCTCGTGAGTGCCTCAGCCTTCACGTCGTCGGGAATGTCGTGCATGAAGAGTGATTCGAGATCGGGCTCCGCGTCGGGATCCCGCCCCTGGCTGAGGTCGAGTTCGCGTTGCGCGGCGGGCTGGCCCGTCGCTTCCCACCACGCGCCGGGTGGTTCGCCCGGCTTCGGCGTCATGGCCGCGACCAGGATCAGCAGTTCGACCGGGACGCGCTCGCACACCATGGGCGCGGTGAAGCCGGCCATGGATTGCGCGACGAGGACGAGGTTGTCCCTGCGGTCGCCGATGGCGGAGACGACCGTGTCCGTGTACTCGTCGAGTCCGGCCCCATCGTCGTCACAAGGCAGATCGGGGGCGATGACCTCGTGGCCTTCGGCGCGCAGCAGCGGTGCGACCGCGTGCCAGTACCACGAGTCGGACCCCGCTCCATGGATGAGTACGAATGTCGCGTTCATGACGCACCTGCCAAAACCCCCGGTAGCCGTTGCTGGAAGTCGAGGACGCCCACCCACGTGGGGCGAAGGGCGATCCGGGCCATTGCGACGCCGGGCTGGTTCATCTGCGCAATTGCCGCCTCGGCCTGTTCCGCGCCGTAGTAGCGCCGCTGTGCCAGTGCGTATTCGTCGAGAATCCCTTCGGCCTCGGTGACCGTCGCGGCGCCACGAAGCAGCAGCACCTCGGGCGGCATCGCGTTGATGTCGATGGTGACCGCGATATCCGGTTTCGCCGTGATGGCAGCGATTTTGTGTGCCCCCGCGAAGGTGGGCAGCACCAGCTCGGTCCCCGTCCAGTGGAACAGCATCGGGACGACTCGCGGAGTGCCGTCCCTGGCCACGTAGGCGACCCTGGCGAGCTCTCGCGATTCGAGCAGCTTCGCGGCTACCTCGGTCCGCAGGAGGCCGACGTCGCCCTGTGGAAGGTGCATGGCCGTGTCCTGCTCGTTGGCTTCCATCGGGAACCTCCTAGGTTAGTCCTAAATTAGTACCACCTGGTCCCAAAAGTAAACCATTTAGTCTGGTTAAGCTGTCCACTGTGTCAGGGAAACGTCACTACGGCGACGCGTGCGGCGTCGCGCGTGCGCTGGATGTCCTCGGTGAGCGCTGGACATTGTTGATCGTGCGTGAACTGTTGCTCGGCCCGAAGCGGTTCACCGACCTGCGAGCGGGCCTGCCCGGCGCGAGTCAGAACGTGCTGTCTCAGCGGCTCCGCGAGTTGATCGAGAACGGCATCATCGTCCACCGCAGGCTCGGTCCTCCCTCCAGCGTTGCCGGGTACGAGTTGACCGAACGAGGTCGCGCGCTGGAGCCGGTCTTGTTCGCCCTTGCGGGCTGGGGCAGTCGCGTACCGCTCGACGAGGGAACGGAACTGAGCGCCGATGCCCTCATGCTTGCCCTGCGCACGACATTTTCACCCGGTGACGCGCAGGCGATGACCTGCGAGCTGCGGATCGACGGCGACCGGTTTGTGGCCGATGTGGCCGAAGGGACACTGACGATCTCTCGCTCGGCGATGTCGATGACGGCCTCGCCCGACGTGGTCATCGACACCGACGCCGCGACTCTGCGCTCACTCGCCTTCGGCGGCAAACGTCTCGGCGGGGCATTGCGCCGTCGCGCGGTGTCACTCGAAGGCGAGCGGGCGGTGGCGGAGCGCTTTCTCGCGTGTTTCCAGCGCCCCGCCGCTGCGGCTTCCTGACGCGGAGCTATCCCTGCGGCACCAGTTGTTGCAGTGCGAAGGTGTTGCCGTCGGGGTCGGAGAAGAACACGAACCTTCCCCATGGCTTCTCGTCGACCGGGCTGACCGGGACACCCCGGCTTGCCAGTTCGTCGTGTGCCGCGTCGGCGTCGTCGACGACGAGGGTCACGCTCTTGACCGAGCCGACGGGCAGGTCGTCGACGATGCCGGTCCCGAAGCAGATCGAGCAGGCCGAGCCGGGTGGAGTGAGCTGCACGAACCGCAGGTTCTCGTTTACCTGGTGGTCGTGGTCGACGTGAAAGCCGACCTGGTCGGCGTAGAATGCCTTTGCTTTGTCTACATCGGACACAGGGATGCCGATGAGTTCGATTCGGTAGTCCATGGTTACTGCTCCTTTCCGCGCTTCGCAACGGTATGCGGCCTATCGGTCACTTTCTGGCCTGAATAGGCGGAACGTGCCGGTGTCATTGTCGGAGTGTCCGGCAGCGGCCGCCGAGATGAAACACAATTGGCGGATGGGAAGTGTGGAGCTGTTGACGGACGCCTTCGGGCGAATCGCGGAAAGTGTCGACGGGGTGGTCGACGGCTTGGACGCGGCGGCGTTGAGCTATCGGATCGATGGGGAAGCCAACTCGATCGCCTGGCTCGTCTGGCATCTCACGAGGGTGCAAGACGACCACATCGCCGACGTCGCGGGACTGGAGCAGGTCTGGGCGGCGAAGGGCTGGGCGGACCGGTTCGGGCTCGACCTGCCGGTGGAGGACACGGGGTACGGGCACACGAGTGACCAGGTCGCCGCCGTGAAGGTCGATTCGCCGGAGCTGCTGAGCGGTTACCACGACGCGGTGTTCCGGCAGACCGTCGACTACGTGCGCGGACTCGACGACGCCGACCTCGATCTGATCGTCGACGAGTACTGGGATCCGCCGGTCACGCTCGGCGTCCGGCTGATCAGCGTGATCGGGGACGACCTCCAGCACGCGGGGCAGGCGGAGTTCGTCAGAGGGATCGTGTTGCGCTGACCCGTCGCGATCAGCGGCCCGTCGAGGTGGCGTTCGTGTAACTGAGGATCACCACGCCGCTGGGAGTGGTTGTGCTGTCCGTCAGGGTGAACCGCGACGGGTGCTCGGCGTCGCCGAACATGCGCTTTCCCGATCCGAGCATCACGGGAAAGAGCAGGAGCCGATACTCGTCGACGAGGTCGTGTTCGGTCAGCGCCTGAACGAGGGCGCCGGAGCCGAAGGTGACGAGTTCACCGTCCAGCCGCTGTTTGAGGCAGGCGACGGCGGTGGGCAGGTCGTCTTCGAGGCGGAACGAGTGGTTCCAGGCGAGGGCTTCGCGAGAACGGGTGGCCACGTACTTCGGCATGCGGTTCATCGCCGCGACGGCGGGCTCGCTCTCGTCGGCCCCCGACCAGGCTTCGGTGAGGATGTCGTAGGAACGCCGGCCCAGCAGCAGGCCCGCGGCGCCGGTCGTCGTGGTGCGCATGTACTCGGCGATGGTGTCATCGCTGTACGGGACGACCCAGCCGCCGTGAGCGAAGCCGCCGTCCTGGTCTTCGTCCTGCGACAGCGGTGCTTGGATCACCCCGTCGAGGCTGACGAAGTTGACGACGACCAGCCGCCCCATAGTGGCTCCTCGGTTTCGCTGGGTGGCGGTACTTTCGCCACCGTTCGTGTTGGCGCCGCGAGGATAGCCGGAGGGCCAGACAGTTCTGGGGCGCTGCTACTTGGCCGCCGCCTTGGCGGCCTTCTTGAACGCGCGGACCTCGGCAAGTGAGTCGGGGCCGGTCACATCGGCGATCGACCGCCGGGAGCCGTCCTCGCCGTAGGCGCCCGCCGCCTCGCGCCAGCCATCGGGCTGGACTCCGCGCTGTTTACCCAGCAGTGCGAGGAAGATACGCGCTTTCTGGTCGCCGTAGCCCGGCAAGGCTTTCAGTCGCTTGAGGACTTCCTTGCCATCGGGCTTGCCTTCTTGCCAGATCGCCTCGGTCTTACCGCCGTAGTTGTCGACGATGTACTGGGCCAGCGCATGGACCCGCCTTCCCATCGAACCGCCGTAGCGATGGATGGCCGGTTTCTCGACGCACAACTCCACGAAGCTGTCGAGATCGGACTCGGCGATCTTGGTGACGCTGAAACCGCCCATCCTGTCGGCGATCTTCTTCGGGCCCGCGAAGGCCACCTCCATGGCGACCTGCTGGTCGAGCAGCATTCCGGTGAGCAGCGCGAACGGGTCGTCGCTCAGCAGTTTGTCGGCGTCGGAATCGCCGGTCAGATGGAGCTTCTTGGCCATGGTTCAAGCATCGCACGACTACTCGCGTGACGTCAGTGGGTTCCCGGCGCGGTGAAGCCGCCCAGATCGGTGAATCCTTTATTGCTGCCTTGACTTATATAAGCTGAGACGGCAACATGGGTTCGTGCACGCGTTCGACGTTCTCGGCGACCCGGTGCGCCGCCGGATACTGGAGCTGCTCGCTGACGGTGAGCAGACCTCGGGTGCGATCACCGCTATCGTGAGACAGGAATTCGGGATCTCCCAGTCGGGAGTGTCACAACACCTGAGAGTGTTGCGGGACAACGGGTTCACGACCGTGCGTGCACAAGGAACCCGTCGTTTGTATGCGGTCGACACCGCGTCGATGCGGGAAGCCGACCTGTGGCTGGACCAGTTCCGCAGATTCTGGAACCAGCACCTCGACGCACTCGCCACCGAGGTCGCGAGAGGAAAACGGCGCCGGCGCGACATTCGCGACATCACGGAACCCAAGCCAGACAGGAGCGACGCCCATGACTGACAAGTCCGACAACGGCAACGCCGAGACCGTCCGCCGCGCGGTCGGCACCCGCCCCCTCTTCGAGGGGCTGGGCCGCGTGCTCTCGATCAGCAGGGTGTACGACACGGACATCGATGACCTGTGGGAGGCGTGCACCGACCCGGCGCGCCTTCGCCGCTGGTTCCTCCCTGTTACGGGCGAACTGCGGCTCGGCGGCCGCTACCAGCTCGAAGGAAACGCGAGCGGCACGGTCGAGCAGTGCGACCCGCCGAACGGGTTCTCCGCCACGTGGGAATTCGACGGCATGAGCTGGATCGAGGTCGCACTGACCAGCGAACCGGGAGGCAAAACCCGGTTCGACCTCGTGCACATCGCCCCCGAAACCGAGCACTGGGCGCAGTACGGCCCGGGCGCGGCCGGTATCGGCTGGGACATCAGCCTCCTGCGGCTTGCCGTTCACCTTTCCGGCGGGGAGGTCGAACCGGAAGAGGAGTGGGCGGCCACCGAGGAAGGTCGCCGGTTCATGCTGGCGGCAGGTGACAGCTGGTGTGCGGCCGACGTCGTCGCCGGTACCGACCCGGCTGTCGCCGAAGCCGCGGCCGAGCGGACCAAAGCCGCCTACGCGGGCAACTGACCACCTCCGCCGTTCACGTCTGCGGCTGTGCGATCACCTGCCAGACGTGCCCGTCGAGATCGGCGCACGTGGCCTCGAAGCCCCACGGCCGGGAGGCAGGCTCGCCGAGCACCTCACCACCCGCTCGCCGTACCCGCTCGATGGTCTCGGAGACCTTGTTGTCGTCCGCGACCGTCGCGGTGAGCAGGCATTCACTGACCCCGGGCTTCGCGATCTCACGCTCACCGAGTACCCAGCCGAAGCCTCCGACCGGGATGAGACTGAGCTCGACGCCTTCCCCGAGCCGGAAACTCAGCGGCTCGGGGACGCCGTCCTCGGTGGGGCTCCCGATCGTCTCGAAACCGAAAACGTCGCGGTAGAAATCCATCGCGCGTTTGCGGTCGGCTATGGGGAGGCTGATGGCGATAGGAGACATCGGTACTCCAATCCTGTGGTACGAGCGTCAACGCATACGCCTGGCACGAGCGGAACTCATCGGTGAGAACCGGTTCAGGCCACAGATCACTCGTCCGGGTCGTCGGGTACGCCGATGTTCTGGCAGGCCGTCAGCAACCACCGGCCCTCTTCCTTCGCCATCACCCACAACGGACTGCCGATGTCTGGTCCTTCCGGCGTGAGGTACACCTGCTTCAGCTTGACCGCCGCGACGTCGGGGCGGATGAACAGCACATGCTCCAGCTCGAAAGTGACCGAGAGGCCTCGCATTCCGCCCGGAAGCACCTCGCGGGTGAAGGTCGAGATCGCGTCGAGGCCGAACAGTCGTTTGCCACCACCGGTTGTCCAAATCGCGTCCTGCCGGAACAGGCCGAGGAACTCGTCGGGAAGCTCGTTGTTCTGTGCGTGCTCGACAACGGCGACGACCCGCTTGATCGCCTCGATCTCGGCTGCGTCGGCTTCGGTTGACCGCATTTCGATGTCATTGCTCATGACGACCACCTTCGAACATCGACTTCACTTGATGTCAAGGTGAAATTTCGGAATGTGCTGGGGCGTCCGGCTTTTTCAGGACCTCCGTCAACGCCGAGATGCTGTGGTTGGCGTGGCCCGCTTCGACCGCTCGCCTGAGCAGGTCGTGCAGGGGTGCGATCCAGGCGTTGTCGAGGTTGGCCTCCTCACCGAGTTCCTTGTCGTGCCCGGCTCCGGCCAGGAACATGCCGACGGAGGAGGCCGGCTTGCTGTAGTCACCGCTGTCGATTTCCTCGGCGAATCCGGGGAGAATCGAGATGATCATCTCGAACCATTTGGCGCTGTACCGGACCATCGAAGCCGCCGTGAGGCCACGGGACCGCATGGCCGCGGCGCCCTGGCAGAAACCGACGAGCGCGGGCAGCAGAGTGCCGCCCACCGCCATTTCGTACAGTGCGGCGAGATCGGCGTCCTCACCGAGGTGGACGGTGTCCCCGCCCATCACCCGTAGCGTCGGCTCGAATTCGTCGAAGACGCTCTTGTCCCCGCTGTAGTACAGGAGAGTGTCTTCCGCGCCAACGGCGGACGGCACGTTCTTGACCGCCCCGTCGAGGTAGCGCGCGCCGTGTCCGAGCGCCCACTCGCTCATCTGCCTCGCCCCGGCCGGTGAGCCGCTGTTCAGCGTCACCAGCGTGCGCCCTTCAAGCGCGCCCTCGGCGGGCTCCAGGGCTTTGATCGTGTCGTCGTACGTGGTCAGGCAGGCTATGACGAGCGGACTCGCCGCGATCGCCTCGCCGATCGTGTGCGCGTGAACGGCGCCTTTGGTCACGAGCGGCGCGGCCTTCGCGGCGGTCCTGTTCCACACGGTCGTCGGGTGCCCCGCGCCGAGGTAGGCCTCGGCCAGTGCCGTGCCCATCGAGCCGAGCCCGATCAGCGTCACGGGAGTGCGGTGGTGCGCGGACATGCGTGTGCTCCTACTCGAAAGCGATTCCGCGGCGCGAAAGACCGGAAAGCCGTCGCCGTCGGTTGTCCTTCAAGGCTGCGGTGGAGCAAACTTTTCCGCAAGTACCTACAATTTTGTCAGGTACCGACATTTTTGTTAGGGAACAAGGTGAAGAAGCGAAGCTATTCCTGTGGGCTCGACGCCGCGATCGACGTCATGGGAGGCAAGTGGAAGGGGCTCATCCTCTTCTGGCTCGGTGAGAAACCGCTGCGATTCGGGGAGCTGCGCAGGGCGGTGGACGGTATCAGCGAGCGGATGCTGATCCTGCAGCTGCGAGAGCTGGAGGCGAGCGGTCTGGTGCACCGCGAGGTCTATCAGCAGGTGCCACCGAAGGTGGAGTACTCACTGACCGCGTTCGGCCGCTCCCTGCTCGACGCTCTGACGCCGCTCGGGGAGTGGGGCGAGGAGAACATGGACCGCCTTGAGGCGCTGCCGTGAGTGGTGGGACCGGCGCGGCCCCCGGTGGTACACATTCGCACGGGCGTTCGATAGAACGCGTGTTCGACTGTCCGGGTTCGTGTGGCGGCTGGTCGGGCCAGTGGAACGGGAACTG
>JBEYHY010000005.1:0-197426 GCA_040635515.1 Saccharomonospora sp. NPDC006951
CCGGCACCGCCCAAGCCAAACAACAAGCACTCGAAAACGCAGGCGTCAAAGTCGGCAAAACCCCCACCGAAACCGCCGAACACGCCCGCCACATCCACAAAAACCTGTAGGTGCCCACCGGAAGTCACCTTTCCGGATCGGGAGACGTCGGTACGGACGAGACCCATCAATCTCATGTCCGGCAGTCCGTCACTACCCGAGAAGGCACCTTCCGATGAACGTACAGATCGTCCGGTTCCGGACCACCTCCGAACAGGCCGCAGCGGTGGCCGAACAGATCGACGCGGTATTCGCGGCGGTGAAAGCCGTGGCACCGCAAGGAATGCGGTACACCGCGCTGCGGGAGACCGACGAACCCGAGTTCACCCTGATCCTCGAACTCCCTGACGGCGCGGACAACCCGCTGCCGTCGATCCCCGCCGCGGCGGCGTTCCGCGCGTGGCTGCCCGGCCAGACCGACGACGATCCGGCACCGCGCCCGTGCACCGTCGTGGGCAGGTACAGCGCATGACGACCGCTCTGTTCGTCGCCACGATCGCATGCATCGTGGCGAACGCGTCCATCGCTGTCGCCGACTATCTGAAGGCGGGGTTCGTGCTGAAGAATTCCGCCGAGGTGAACCTTCCCTCCCGCGTTCTGCCCTACCTGGCGACGTTGAAACTGGCGGGGGCGATCGGGCTCGTGGCCGGGCTTACCGTGGTGCCCTGGCTCGGAGTCGCCGCCGCGTGCGGTTTGACCCTGTTCTTCATCGGTGCCATCGTCGCTCACATCAGGGCACGCGTCTTCTACAACATCGCCTTCCCCGGCCTCTACCTGCTGCTCGCCGTGATGTCGACCGGCTACCTGATAAATACCGCAGTCGGATGACGACGACTCACGGGCGCGGGTTTTCCTTGAGTGTCAACGGAAAAGCAGCGGCTCCGGTTCGGCGACTCCGGGCAACGGCAGCCTCGGCCTTCCCGGCTGGCGCAGCAATCCCACCAGCGCCGCTCCTGTCGCGCCGAGCACCGCCGCGAACACGAACACGACCGTCCAGCCCTCCGCGGCGACGACCGAACCGGCGAGCGCAACACCGAGCAGTCCACCCACCGACTTCGCCCCGTAGAACACGCCGAAGTTCGGAAGTCCGGGCTGCTCCCCGAAATGTCCCTCGACGAGGCCCGGCAACAGCCCGTAGCACGCGCCCGCCGAGGCACCCGCCAGCGCGGCACCGGCAAGCAGCAACGCGCCCAGCCCGTTCTGCCCGGCGAGCAGCAACACGAGCTGCGCGACCCCCGCCGTCACGAGCGCGACCCTGACGACCCTGCGCCTTCCGAACCGGTCGCCTGCCCAGCCTTCCGCGGTTCTGGTCGCACCGCTCGCGGCGGCGAGCACCGCCAGCGCGATCGCCGCGAACCCACTGTCCCAGCCGTAGGCGGTCACGAAGACCGCGAGATAGGCGATGTCGAAGAGAACGACGGCGGTCAGGCAGGTGACGGCGAGCAAAAGCAGGCCGGAAGCGGGAACCTTGACCATCTCGGCAGCCGAGTACCGCCGGATCGCGGGCCGGTTGCGGCGAAGGCCGGGGTTCACCGTCTTGTCGAGGGCCCACGCCTCGGGGTCGACGTGGGCGGGCCACCAGTGCCGGGGCGGATCGCGCAGGATCGCGGCGGCGGCGCCGACGAGCACGACGACGGCGGCACCGGCGAGGCCGAGGAACCGTTCGATCGCGGCGGGGTCGGCGAATTGGCCTGCCAGCACCACGAAGGGCACCGCACCGTAGGCGAATGCCCCGCTGACGAACGCCGTCCTGCCGGGACGTTCCGGGTACCAGGTGGCGACGACCCCGAGGCACGTGCCGTAGATGAGACCGGCGCCGATGCCACCGAGGACGCCGTGGTTGAGCAGCACGGCGGCGAAGCTGCTCGAACCGCCGAGCGTGACGAGGCCGCTCGCGCACAGCGCGGCACCGACCAGCATCGTCGCCGCGGGTTTCAGTCCCAGCCTGCTACGCAGCCTCGCCGCGGGGTACACGGTGCCGCTCTGGCACAGGATCCACACGGCGAGCACCGCACCGCCCTGCGCGAACGTCCAGCCGTGAGTGCTGCCCAGTACCGGCATCAACGCGCCGTACCCGTATTGCCCGACGCTGGCGACAAGCATCGCGGTCCACGCGGCCCACAGCATCCAGCGCCGCGAGCGGCCGAGCAGGTCACGGTCGGTCTCGCCGACCCGGTAGCGCCGGCCGTAGAAATCGCGGATCTCGCGCACGGGCACGGCGTTCGGCAGCCGATACATACCTCACCCCATTTTGCATACTGTATATGGTCGACAGTATGACAGTGCCGGGGTGTGATGTCGATAACACATTCGCACAGGACTCCCCGCGCGGGGCAGGGTTCAGTTACGCGACCACGCGACGCGCATCCACTGCACGGCCAGCACCAGAACGCACACGACGGCGATGATCATGCCGAGGCCGGGACCCCCACCCGCCGCGCCGCTCGCCGACGACGACTGCTGCGACCAGATGCCCAGCATCCCGTCGACGAACGCGATCGAGCAGCCGATCGCGCACACCCAGGCCAGCCACCAGCGCCTTGTCGAAACGGCGAGCGCGGAAGCCAGCACGCCGAAAACCGTCGCCGTCGTCGCGAACAGCCTGGGAATGGCACCGCCCTCCCCGAGCAGCACCTGCCAGCCCGCGTGATCGCCGACCCACGGCAACACGAGACTCACCAGCACCACGAACGAGACGAGAGCGATCCGGAAACCCCTCGTGCCGAATTCCACCGTCTTCACGGCCCGCTCGACGGTGGAATCGACATCCGCGGCCAGTTCGTCGATGACGCTGCTGTCGCCGCTCGTGCCCTCGTTGCCGTCTCTCGCGTCGTCACTCATCCTGCACAGCCTCCTGTCTGGGAGAGCGAGGGAGCCGGAGTACCGAAGGAGGGCAGCCCGAGGCTCACCCCGTTGGTCTTCGGCCGCAGCCCGGCCTCGACGTTGTCGCCGGCCCTCGTCCCGCGATGCGACAGCAGGTCGCCGTCGGCGACGAGGTGGTGTGGCGCCCCGTAGGTGATGGTGGTCTCGACAATGTCGCCAGGCCGCACCGTGCCGATCCCCGGGCCGGTCGGTGTGAAGTGCACCAGCCTCCCGTCCCTCGCCCTTCCGCTCATCCGGTGAGTCTCGGCGTCCTTGCGGCCCTCCCCCGCGGCGACGAGCAGTTCGACCTTGCGGCCGACGAGCTTCTTGTTCTCCTGCCACGCGATGTCGTTCTGCAGCTCCACGAGCCGGTCGTAGCGCTCCTGCACGACCGCCTTGGGGAGCTGGTCCGGCAGATCGGCCGCCGGGGTCCCGGGACGGCGTGAGTACTGGAAGGTGAACGCGCTGGAGAACCGCGCCTTGCGGACGACGTCCAGTGTCGCCTCGAAGTCCTCCTCGGTCTCGCCGGGGAAGCCCACGATGATGTCGGTGGTGATCGCGGCGTCCGGCATCGCCTCGCGCACGGTGTCCAGGATGGACAGGAACCGCGAGGAACGGTAGGACCTGCGCATCGCCTTGAGGACCCTGTCCGAACCGGACTGCAGCGGCATGTGGAGCTGATGGCACACGTTGGGCGTCTCGGCCATCGCGTCGATCACGTCGTCGGTGAACGCGGCGGGATGCGGCGAGGTGAATCGCACGCGCTCAAGGCCGTCGATGTCACCGCACGCGCGGAGCAGCTTGCCGAACGCGAACCGGTCCCCGAATTCGACGCCGTAGGAGTTGACGTTCTGCCCGAGCAGCGTGACCTCGAGAACGCCCTCCGCGACCAACGCCTCGACCTCGGCCAGCACCTCGCCGGGCCTGCGATCGCGTTCCTTGCCTCTCAGTGAGGGGACGATGCAGAACGTGCACGTGTTGTTACAGCCGACCGAAACCGAGACCCAGCCCGAGTAGGCCGATTCCCTGCGAGCGGGCAGTGTCGATGGAAATGTTTCGAGCGACTCCAGGATCTCGACCTGAGCCTCGGCGTTGTGCCTCGCCCTTTCGAGCAGCACGGGAAGCGAGCCGATGTTGTGGGTGCCGAACACGACGTCGACCCACGGCGCGCGCTTAACGATTTCGCCACGATCCTTCTGGGCGAGACAGCCGCCAACCGCGATCTGCATCCCGGGCCGCGCGGTCTTGTTCGGCCGCAGGTGACCGAGGTGGCCATACAGCTTGTTGTCGGCGTTCTCCCTCACCGCGCAGGTGTTGAGCACGATGAGATCAGCGCCTTCGGCGCCGTCGGAGGCCGGGACGTATCCGGCGTCCTCCAGCTGGCCTGCCAGGCGCTCCGAATCGTGCACGTTCATCTGGCAGCCGAAGGTGCGGATCGAATAGGTACGGGTCACCCGGTCTCCTGGTCGCACGCTGGAATTACTGCGTCAACCAGGGTAGGTCAACCGGCTAGTAACACCTCACCATGCCTGCGAAAAGCGGCATGGCTAAAGTTCGGACACGCTCCCGGCTGGCCCCGCCGCCCGCCGAGGGCAAACATAAGGTTGCGATTTGGTCCGAATGCCCTGCCGGGTATACCCCAAAAGGTGTTGAATCCGGTGACACCCCGGACACCAGCGATCCGAGCAGTTCACCGCGATGGAGGTTAGATGAGCACCGCGACATCCGCGCCGCCGATGATCAAGGCGACGGCGGTGAACAAGTACTTCGGCGACCTGCACGTACTCAGGGACATCAACCTGGAGGTGCCGAGGGGCCAGGTCGTCGTGGTTCTTGGTCCCTCAGGCTCCGGCAAGTCGACCCTGTGCAGGGCGATCAACAGGCTGGAGCCGATCAACGACGGCGCCATCGAGATCGACGGCAAGCCTCTTCCCGAAGAGGGCAAGACGCTCGCCGCACTTCGTGCCGATGTGGGAATGGTCTTTCAGCAGTTCAACTTGTTCGCGCACAAGACCATCCTGGAAAACGTCACACTGGCGCCGCGCAAAGTGCGCAAGATCAATGCCGAAGAGGCCCGCAAGACCGCGATGGAGCTATTGGACAGGGTCGGCATCGCCAACCAGTCCGAGAAGTACCCCGCTCAGCTCTCCGGGGGCCAGCAGCAGCGTGCGGCCATCGCGAGGGCGCTCGCCATGCGGCCGAAGGTGATGCTGTTCGACGAGCCGACCTCGGCACTCGATCCGGAAATGGTCCAGGAAGTACTGGACACCATGACCGCTCTCGCCGAGGAAGGCATGACGATGCTCGTCGTCACGCACGAAATGGGCTTCGCGCGGCGAGCGGCACACCGCGTGATATTCATGTCCGACGGCGAGATCGTCGAGGACGAATCACCCGAGGCTTTCTTCACGAAGCCCAAGTCGGAGCGGGCCAAGGACTTCCTTGGCAAGATCCTCACGCATTAGCAGTTCGCGGCGGCGGGTACGTCGCCTCAACCGGAAACAGGAGAGGTGCACATGAGAATCCGCACCCTGGTGGTGGGATTGATGGTCTCCGGTCTCGCCTTGACCGCTTGCGGCAAGGAAGGGACCCCGGCCGACTCCGGCAACGGTGACCAGAGCGCGGGCCCGCAGCCGCCGACCTACGAGGTGGCGCAGAACGTCGATCTCGCCGATTCGCCGACCTTCCAGAAGATGAAGCAGGCGGGCAAGGCCACCGTCGGCGTCAAGGAAGACCAGCCGGAGCTCGGCTACAAGGACCCGACCACCGGCGAATACAGCGGTTTCGACATCGAGATCGCCAGGCTGGTTTCCGCGGGCCTCGGCTTCGACCCCCAGTCGATGGAGTACAAGCCGGTGCCCTCGGCCGGCAGGGAGCAGGCGATCGTCAACGGCGACGTCGACTACTACGTCGGTACCTACACCATCAACGACAAGCGCAAGCAGCAGATCAGCTTCGCGGGGCCGTACTTCCGTGCGGGCCAGAGCCTGCTCGTCGCCAAGGACAACACCGACATCACCGGCAAGGACGCCTTGAAGGGCAAGAAGGTGTGCTCAGTGAGCGGTTCGACGCCGATTCAGAACGTGCGCGACGAGGGCCTCACCGAGCCCGGCAACATCGTCGAGCTGCAGAACTACTCGCAGTGCGTCAACCAGCTCGCCTCGGGCCAGGTCGACGCGGTCACCACGGACGACGCGATCCTGAAGGGCTACGCCGCACAGGAGCCCGACTCGTTCAAGGTCGTCGGTGAGCCCTTCTCCGACGAGCCCTACGGCATCGGCCTTCCGAAGGACGACAAGGTTCTCCGTGACAAGGTGAACGACATCCTGCAGGCCGCGATCGACGACGGCACGTGGCAGAAGATCTACGACGCCACGCTCGGAAAGTCCGGCTCGGAGTCCAAGCCGCCCGCTCTAGAGCGGTACTGATTCCCGCTCCGGCCGGCGGGGGCAGTCACCTGGTGACGCTGCCCCCGCCGGCCGGTCGCTTTCTCCCAGTACACCCGCCGCATCTTTTTCGAGGGAAACATGGACGTCCTGCTGGACAACCTCGACCTGTACGGCCCTGGCTTCCTCAACACCATCAAGCTTTTCGTGTTCGCGGGGATCGGCTCGCTGATCCTGGGCACGTTGCTGGCGATGTTGCGGGTGAGCCCGGTGCCGGTCTTCAGAGTCGCCGGTACGACCTACGTGACGTTGTTCAGGAACACACCGCTTACGCTCATCTTCTTTTTCTTCGCCTTCGCGTTTCCGCTGCTGAAGGTCATCGATCTCTCGTTCTTCGTCTCGGCCGTCGTCGCGCTGACGCTGTACACGTCGGCGTTCGTCTGTGAGGTCGTGCGCGCGGGCATCAACACCGTGCCCGTCGGCCAGGCGGAGGCGGCGCGCGCCGTCGGACTCACCTTCGGCCAGAGCCTCGGTAGTGTCGTGCTGCCGCAGGCGGCCCGTTCCGTCGTGCCGCCGATGATGAGCACCATGATCGCGCTGCTCAAGAACACCACGGTCGCGGCGGGTTTCTCCGTCGTCGAGGCCGGCGCGATCCAGAGCTATCTCTCCGAGCGGGGCTACAGCGTGCTGGTCGGCCTGCTGTGGGTGGCTCTCGGGTTCGTCATCCTGATCATTCCGCTGACCTTCCTGCAACGCGCCCTTGAGAAGCGCTGGAGCGTGGCCCGATGAGCACGGTTCTCTTCGATACCCCCGGGCCGAAGGCGCGGGTACGCAACCGGATCTACGCCGTCATCGGTGTTCTCGCGATCGCCGGTCTGCTCGCCTTCGTCGTCATCCAGTTCGCCAATGCCGGTCAGTTCGACGGCAAGATGTGGGAGTGGATCGAGTACAGCAAGGTGCAGGAGGACCTCCTCGCCGCGCTGGTCAACACGTTGCGGGCGTTCGGGGCCGGAGCCGTGCTCGCGCTCGCCTTCGGCGCGATCTTCGCGGCGGGCAGACTGTCCGATCACGCGATCTTCCGGGTGCCCTCGACGATCATCGTCGAGTTCTTCCGCGCGGTACCGCTCGTCGTGATGATCTTCTTCTTCCACTACGGCCTCAGCCTCGGTGCCCCCTTCTACTCCGTCGTACTCGGCTTGACCCTCTACAACGGATCGGTGCTCGCCGAGGTCTTCCGCGCCGGTGTGCTCTCGCTGCCGAAGGGGCAGTCGGAGGCGGCCTACGCGGTCGGAATGCACAAGACCCAGACAATGCGTCTTGTGCTGCTGCCCCAGGCATTGCGGGCGATGCTGCCCGCGATCATCAGCCAGCTCGTCGTGCTGCTCAAGGACACCGCGCTCGGCTTCCTCATCACCTATGAGGAACTGCTGCGGTACGCGCGCTACCTCGGTGGTATCGCCGAATTCGGCAGGCCGCTCGTGCCCATCACCATCGTGGTGGCCGCGATGTACATCATTATGTGCCTCGCACTCACGGCACTCGCGAAGTACCTTGAGTCGCGTAACCGGCGCAGCAAGAAGGCCGCACCGGGTACCGTGCCACCGGCGACCGACCTTCCGCTTCCCGAAACGACACCCGAACCCGTCGGTCCCACCGGCGGCGGCAGAGGCGGATAGCAGGCAAGTCATCCGAAGAGGCCCCGCACACTCGGCGAGTGTGCGGGGCCTCTTCGGATGAACGGTCAGGAACCGTTGCGGCGGAAAATCTTGTTGCCCAGCCAGACGATGGGGTCGTAGCGCCGGTCGACGACCCTTTCCTTCATCGGGATGAGCGCGTTGTCGGTGATCTTGATGTGTTCGGGGCAGACTTCCGTGCAGCACTTGGTGATGTTGCAGTAGCCGAGCCCGTGCTCGGCCTGCGCGTCTTCACGCCGGTCGGCCACGTCGAGCGGATGCATTTCCAGTTCGGCGATCCGCATGAGGTAACGCGGTCCCGCGAACGACGTCTTGTTCTCCTCGTGGTCGCGGATGACGTGGCAGGTGTTCTGGCACAGATAGCATTCGATGCACTTGCGGAACTCCTGCGAGCGTTCGACGTCGACCTGCTGCATCCGGTACTCGCCGGGCTCAAGGCCCTCCGGCGGCGTGAAGGAGGGGATTTCCCTTGCCTTGGTGTAGTTGTAGGAGACGTCGGTGACGAGGTCGCGGATGACGGGAAAGGTGCGCATCGGCGTCACCGTGATGACCTCGTCCGGCTCGAAGATCGACATCCGGGTCATGCACAGCAGCCTCGGCTTCCCGTTGACCTCCGCCGAACACGAACCGCACTTGCCTGCCTTGCAATTCCACCTGACGGCGAGATCAGGGGCCTGCGTGGCCTGCAACCGGTGGATGAGATCGAGTACGACCTCGCCCTCGTTCGCCTCGACGGTGAAGTCCCGCAGCTCTCCCGAACCGTCGTCGCCGCGCCAGACCTTGAGCTTCGCGTCGTAGCCCATGTGTCAGGCCGTCCTTTCCGGATGGTCGGCGAGTTCGTCCTCCGTGTAGTACTTCTCCAGCTCGCCCAGTTCGAACAGTTCAAGCAGGTCGTGCCGCATCGGCTGCTGTTCCTTCGCCACGACCTCGACGTCGGGAACGGGCCCTTCGCCGGAGGTGCTGCACACGAGCAATGTGTTGCGCCACCGGGAATCCATCTGCGGGTGGTCGTCGCGCGTGTGCCCGCCCCTGCTCTCCGTCCTGCGCAGCGCCGCGCCCGCGACGCACTCGCTCACCAGCAGCATGTTGCGCAGGTCGATGGCGAGATGCCAGCCGGGGTTGTACTGCCGGTGTCCCTCCACCGTGACCCCGCCGATCCTGCCCCTGATCTCCGCGAGCTTCTCCAGCGCCTTCTCGATCTCCTCCGACTTGCGGATGATGCCGACGAGGTCGTTCATGCTCTGCTGAAGCTCGGTGTGCAGGGTGTAGGGGTTCTCCTCCGCCGTCCCGTCCTCGGGCGGGTCGAAGGGGGCCAGCGCCTGTTTCGCCGAAGCGGCGATGTCCTCATCGGACACCTTCGGCCTTCCGTCGAGGGATTCCACATAGGACGCCGCGCCGAGGCCTGCCCTCCTGCCGAACACCAGCAGGTCCGAAAGCGAGTTTCCGCCGAGCCGGTTGGAACCGTGCATGCCACCCGAGCATTCGCCCGCGGCGAACAGTCCGGGAACGCTCGCCGCAGCCGTGTCGGGGTCGACCTCGATACCGCCCATGACGTAGTGACAGGTCGGACCGACCTCCATGGGCTCCTTGGTGATGTCGACGTCGGCGAGTTCCTTGAACTGGTGATACATCGAAGGCAGCCTTCGCCTGATCTCCTCGGCGGGCAACCGGCTGGCGATGTCGAGGAAGACTCCCCCGTGCGGGGATCCTCTCCCCTCCTTGACCTCGGCGTTGATCGCCCTCGCCACCTCATCCCTAGGCAGCAGGTCAGGGGTT
Source organism: Saccharomonospora sp. NPDC006951 (assembly GCA_040635515.1). GTDB lineage: Bacteria > Actinomycetota > Actinomycetes > Mycobacteriales > Pseudonocardiaceae > Prauserella_A. Next base: position 9,758 of record JBEYHY010000005.1, read on the forward strand.
CGCCTGTTGCTGTCGGCGTCGTCGTACCAGCGATCGGCTTCCTCTTCGCTGTCGGCGTACTGTCCTTTGAAGACATCGGGGATGTAGCGGAACATGAAGCGCTCGCCCTGCGAATTCTTCAGTACGCCACCGTCACCGCGCACACCCTCGGTGACGAGGATTCCCTTCACACTCGGCGGCCACACCATCCCGGTGGGATGGAACTGGACGAACTCCATGTTGATCAGGTCGGCCCCGGCCCTCAGCGCGAGCGCGTGCCCGTCGCCGGTGTACTCCCACGAGTTCGAGGTGACCTTGAACGACTTGCCGATGCCGCCTGTCGCGAGCACGACGGCAGGCGACTCGAACAACACGAACCGGCCCGATTCGCGCCAGTAGCCGAAAGCTCCCGCGATCCTGCCGTCGTCCTTCAGCAGTTCGGTGATCGTGCATTCGGCGAAGACCTTGATCTTGGCTTCGTAGTCGCCGTGATCCCGGTAGTCCTCCTGCTGCAGCGAAACGATCTTCTGCTGCATCGTGCGGATCAGTTCCAGCCCGGTCCGGTCGCCGACGTGGGCGAGGCGGGGGTAGGTGTGCCCGCCGAAGTTGCGCTGGCTGATCCTGCCGTCCTTGGTGCGGTCGAAAAGGGCGCCGTAGGTCTCCAGCTCCCACACCCTGTCCGGAGCTTCCTTGGCGTGCAGCTCGGCCATCCGCCAGTTGTTGAGGAACTTCCCGCCACGCATGGTGTCGCGGAAATGCACCTGCCAGTTGTCGTTCGGGTTCGCGTTGCCCATCGACGCGGCGCAGCCGCCCTCCGCCATCACGGTGTGTGCCTTGCCGAACAACGACTTGCACACCACCGCGACGCTCAGGCCACGTTGCCTTGCCTCGATCACGGCCCGCAGACCCGCGCCGCCGGCACCGATAACCACGACGTCGTAGCTGTGCCGTTCGACCTCGGTCATGGAAATTGCCACCTTTGAAAGGGAAATGTTCAGTTGACGAAACGCAGGTCGGCAATAGTGCCAGTGGACACAAGCCAGACATAGAGGTCGGTGAGCATCAATGAGGCAAGCGTGATCCAGGCGAATTGCATGTGCCTGGTATTGAGCTTGCTGACCTGCGTCCAGATCCGGTATCGGATCGGGTTCTTGGAGAAGTGCTTCAGCCTGCCTCCCGTGACATGTCTGCAGGAGTGACAGGACACCGTGTAGCACCACAGCAACACGACATTGACCAGCAGAATCACGTTGCCGAGCCCGAATCCGCCCTGGAAGGCGGCAATCGCGTCGTAGGTGTTGACGATCGTGATGATCAGCGCGGCGTAGAAGAAGTACCGGTGCGCGTTCTGCACGATGAGCGGCAGCCGGGTCTCGCCCGTGTATTTCCCGTGGGGTTCGGCAACCGCGCACGCGGGCGGTGACATCCACACGGACCGGTAGTAGGCCTTGCGGTAGTAGTAGCAGGTGAGCCGGAACCCGAGCAGGAACGGCAGCGAGAGGAAGGCCAGCGGGATGAACCCGGGCAGCTCGCCGAAAGGCGTTCCGAAATGGCTCGAACCCGGCACGCAGGACTCGCTGAGGCACGGCGAGTAGAAGGGCGTCAGATAGTGCTCTTCGGCGGCCCAGTAGCCGGAGCGCATGAAGGAGCGCACCGTCGCGTACACGACGAACACGCCGAGCCCCACCGAGGTCAGCAGCGGCGAGAGCCACCATCTGTCGGTGCGCAGTGTTCTGGCACCGATCCGTGCCCTCGCTTGTGTGGTGGGGACCTGGGTTTGTGCGGGACTTGCCACGTTGCGAATCCGCTCCTGACTCAGCGCTGGTGGCGCTGGTAACCACCAACGCCTTCGTCGTCGGCGCCCTCCCACAGCGCCGGGTCGTAGGGCTCGTCCGGCACCTTGACCACTTCCGGCCGATCGGCGGGCCGCTGCGCCGGAACCGGGTCCGTCTCGTCGAGTTCGACGGCGTCGATGTCGAGCCGCTCGACGTCGTTGGCGAGTCGCCGAACGGCGGGGGCCTCGCCATAGCGCGCCCGCAACGCTCCGACACACTGCCGCAGCTGTCCGATCGTTCTGCGGAGTTCGCTCATTTCTGTGGTGGACATCCGCGTACCTCCGAGTCAGTCCGGTCGGCGACTCTGCCTTGCTGAACTCATCGCCGACTCTGCCTTGCCGATGTTCGATGTGACAAGTAGCACACCCGGAGTTTCGCACGTGATGGGGGTCACTAATCGTGATCTTCTGGATCGATTTTGATTCGTGCTTCGGGCATCTGTATCGTGTCAGTTGTCACTTTCCGGCCGCGACGCCAACGCTGTCGCCGCGCCCGCCGCCACCACCGAAGCGCCGGAGCCGCCCGTGAACCCGACAGCAGCCCAGGTCCATCCCGTCGTCGCCGAGGTCACCGATCGGATCATCGCCAGAAGCACCGAGGCCAGGTCCGCGTACCTCGCACGCGTCGCCCCGTCAGCGCCATCAGCGCCCACGGCGTCGTCGGCACCGTCAGCGCCCACGGCGCGGGCAGGCCTCGGCTGCGGCAATCTCGCCCACGGTTTCGCCGCCTGCTCCGGCCCCGACCGGCTCGCGATCAGGGGCGCGAGCAAACCCGGCATCGCGATCGTCTCCGCATACAACGACCTGCTTTCCGCTCACCAGCCGTTCGAGAGCTACCCGGACCTGCTGAAGTCCGCAGCGAGGGAAGCCGGCGGGGTCGCCCAGTTCGCGGGCGGTGTACCGGCCATGTGCGACGGCATCACCCAGGGCAGGGCGGGAATGGAACTGTCCCTGTTCAGCAGGGACATCATCGCGATGGCCACCGGTATCGCGCTCGCCCACGACATGTTCGACGCGACACTGCTGCTCGGCGTGTGCGACAAGATCGTTCCCGGGCTGCTGATCGGCGCGCTGTCCTTCGGCCACCTGCCCGCCATCCTCGTTCCGGCGGGGCCGATGACGTCAGGACTTCCCAACAAGGAGAAGGTCCGCGTGCGCCAGGCCCACGCGGAGGGCAAGGCGAGCAGGCAGGACCTGCTCGAAGCCGAGTCAGCCTCCTACCACTCACCGGGCACCTGCACCTTCTACGGGACCGCGAACTCGAATCAGCTCGTCGTGGAGGTCATGGGACTGCACTTGCCCGGCGCGAGCTTCGTTCACCCTGGTACCCCGCTTCGCCAGGCGCTGACCGAGGAGGCCGCCCGCAGGATCGTCGCCATCTCCCGTGGTGAGCGGTACACACCGATCTCGGCCGTCATCGACGAACGTGCCGTCGTCAACGGGCTCGTCGCGCTGCTCGCGACAGGCGGTTCGACCAACCACACCCTGCACCTCGTCGCGATCGCCGCGGCGGCGGGAATCACCCTCACCTGGGACGACTTCGCCGATCTGTCCACAGTGGTCCCGTTGATCGCCAGTGTCTACCCCAACGGCAGTGCCGACATCAACCACTTCCACGCGGCGGGCGGCGTCCAGTTCCTCGTCGGCACCCTGCTCGACGCCGGGCTGTTGCACGAGGACGTGCACACGGTCGCCGGAAAAGGGCTCCACCGCTACCGGCAGGAACCGGTGCTCGGTGAAACCGGCCTCGAATGGCGGGAGGTTCCCACCCGGAGCCTCGACGAGTCGGTCCTTCGCCCCTGTTCGAGGCCATTCTCGCCGGACGGCGGACTCCGCATGGTGCGAGGCAACCTCGGCCGTGCGGTGATCAAGGTTTCGGCGATCGAACCCCGGCATCGGGTCGTCCGCGCGCCGGCCAGGGTTTTCGGCACCCAGGCCGAATTCGACCAGGCCTTCGCGGCGGGCGACCTCGACAGGGACGTCGTCGTGGTCATCCGCAACCAAGGACCGCGAGCCAACGGCATGCCCGAACTGCACGGGTTGACACCCGCACTCGGCGTCCTGCTCGACAAGGGACATCGGGTAGCGCTCGTGACCGACGGCCGCATGTCCGGTGCCTCCGGCAAGATCCCCGCCGTCATCCACGTGACCCCGGAAGCCGCGGCGGGCGGACCGCTCGCGAAGGTCGCCGACGGGGACCTCATCCACCTCGATGCCGACGCGGGCGAACTCGACGTGCTGGTCTCCTCCGCCGCGTTCGCCGCGAGAGAGTCAGGGGACGGACCACCCGGCGACGCGACGTGGGTGGGTACTGGAAGGGAACTGTTCGCCACCCTGCGCAGGGCAGTAGGCCCCGCCGAAACCGGCGCGAGCGTCTTCGGTCCCGTGACACCAGGTCATTTCGGGGCAACCACGACGGCGGGAGCACGATGATGACCGCGACGAGCGCCGAACTGCTCACCCTGTCGCCGGTGATGCCGGTTGTGGTCATCGACGAGATCGCGCCCGCGGCCGACGTCGCGAAAGCACTGCTGGCGGGCGGTATCACGGTCATCGAACTGACCCTGCGCACTCCGGTCGCGCTGCGCGCCATCGAACGCATCGCGAGCGAGGTGCCCGGCATCGTGGTCGGCGCGGGCACGGTCACCACCCCTGGGCAGGCGCGGCAGGCCGCCGACGCGGGTGCAGCTTTTCTCGTCACACCGGGCTGCACCGAGGTATTGCTCGCCGGTGCCTCCGACACCGGACTGCCCTTCCTGCCGGGAGTCGCCACGGTGTCGGAGGCCATGCGGCTCGCCGAACACGGGCTCGGCTCGATGAAGTTCTTCCCAGCCGAGGCAAGCGGAGGGGTCGCCGCTTTGCGCGCGATCGCGGGTCCGCTGCCGGACTTGCGCTTCTGCCCGACGGGCGGCGTCACCGAACACTCCGCGGCAGGCTACCTCGCGCTGCCGAACGTCGGCTGTGTCGGCGGGTCCTGGCTGACCCCTCGCGACGCGATCGCCTCACGAGACTGGGCTCGCATCGAGAAACTGGCGGCGCGGGCGCGGGCACTCGCGGACTGAGTGTTCCGGCGCTACCGGAGGTCCGGGCTCCGAGGAGGTCTCGCCACCGGCTCGTGTCCCCGTGGGGCCCCGGTCCTACCGGGCGCGTCGCGGTGCCGGGGCCGCCTCGGGCTGCTCCACCCGCGCATCACCGGCCGTTCAACGCCGAGGTAGAGCAGGCAGGCCAGCGCGTTGCTGACCGCGAACCCCGCGATCAGCAACGCGATTTCTCCGCCCGCGGACAATCGCGGCAAACCCAGCAACTCCCTGCCTTCGAGAAGGACGACATAGTGCACGAGGTAGAAGGCGAACGACACCTCACCCAGCCACAGCATCGTCCTTCCCCGCAGCAGCGTTCGCCTTCCCTCGACATCGGCGACGGCTCCCGCGGCGATGACCAGTGCGATCGGAACGATCGTCGTGGCGTTGATCCCGAAGTTGTAAGGGACAACCAGAGCCAGTGCATACCCCGCGGCGAGCGCGGTCACGGCAGCGGAAAGCGGAAGCCCGATCCACCGTCGCGCCAGCACAATCCGCGCCATGAGAATGCCGAGCACGAACTGCAGCAACGCGACCGGAGGGAAGACGAAGACGAACCACACCTGCGCGGGGCTTGAACCGGGTTGCGTGGGATCGCCGCCGGTCGCCGGGATCGCGACCTCGGCGACAAGCGGGACGCAGCACACCGCCACCACGACGCCGGAAGCCCACCACCACAGCCATCTTCCCTCGATGCGGACGAACCACCGGTGCAGCAACGGGAAAAGCAGGTAGAACACCAGCTCGCAGGAAAGCGACCAGCTCACCACGTTCACACTGTTGAAAATGGACTGATCGGGAAACCAGGCGTGGACGAGCAGCAGGTTCGGCAGCACTCCGGTCACCGGTTTCGCCAGCACCAGCAACAGAATCAGCGTCACGGCAAACGTCACGAGATGATTGGGATAGATCTTGAACAGCCTGCGGCGCAGGAACGAGCCGGCACTGTCGCCGGGCCGCGCCGACCAGGTCAGCACAAATCCGCTGAGTACGAAGAAGAACGAGACACCGAGAAACGCCAGCCTGCCCGTCACCGACTGCACACCGGCTGCCGTATCCGCTGTATCGCCATCGGGGTAGGCGAACACGGTCGCGGCATGGAAGACGAACACCAGCAGAGCCGCCAGAAACCGCATGCCGGTAAGGGAAGGCAGCCTGGACCGCGTCGACTCCCTACCCGCTGGCACGCCGCCACGGTAGTGCACGGATCGCCATGACGACCGCTGAATGGTGATATCCACACCGCCCGCCCGACAGGTGTATCTCCGCGTGCAGTGTCCGACACTCATCGTGACCGTGATAGGAGTCAGGTGACCCGATTGGCAAGGGAGACATGCGGCAGTGGCGCGAGTGCTCGTGGTGGGAATCGATCCGGCCAAGCTTTCGGATTCGAATCCGGACATGGTCAATGCGGCAATGGAACGGGGCCGGGCCCGTTTCGACGATCACGGCATCGAGGCCGACTGGTGCCTGGTGACGATCGGCGAGGCCACTGAGACGGCGATCATGGAGGCGCTGGCGCGAAAGAACTACGACTGTGTCGTGATCGGCGGCGGTATTCGCAAACCCGAGCCGTTGCTCGAATTGTTCGAGAAGGTGGTCAATCTGGTCCGCCTCCACGCCCCCGGTGCGGCCATCGCCTTCAACAGCAACCCGGAGGACGGCGCCGACGCCGCGTTGCGCTGGATTCGCTGACGCGACGTCGCGGTGACCGCGCATGCGCTTGCGGGCCACGATTGCCCGCCGGTCATGGCTTCGCCGGCAGGATCCGCCGCGACCGGCGTCGTGAACCGCGAAGGCCTCGGACGAGGCGGCGGCCACCGCGGACGAGAACACGTCCCTTCACCGCTTGACGAGCCGGACCACCGGGTACTGCCGCTCGGACTTGCGCTGGTACTTCTCGTACCGGGGCTGCGACGTGGTGATGTGCTTCCACGCCTGCTCCCTGTCGCCACCGTCGAGACGGTGAGGCGTCACCGGGACGGTGCCGAGGCCCGGGATCTCGATCGCGGCCTTGTCGGGGTGGGCCATCAGATTGACGTACCAGTCGGGATTCCGGCTCCCGCCACCCGACGCGATGATCAGCCAGGTGTCCTCGTTCTCGGCGAACCACGTAATGGGTGACTCTCGCTGCGCACCGCTGCGGCGTCCCACGGTGTGCAGGATCAACAGATCCATGCCCATCACTTTGCCGCCCTTGCGGCGAATACGCGTGTTCGTGCGGGCATTCATTCGCCGCTGAAACCACAGCGACAGCTTTCCCGGCGAGCCGCTCTTGTGCCCGCCACGATTCTCCGTCTCTTCCGCCGCCATTGTCCTGGCCTCCCGGTTCAGATCAGCTGCCCCGTCGCCGGATCGGATACCGGCTCGACGGGATTTCCGGGATTCACGCTAGCCATGACACGCCGACCGGCGCTTCTCGATTCCTGATCGGTCCACCCCCGGGCTACGGGCCAGATTCGAGGCACGGGTTACCGGGAGGCCTCCTGGGGACACTGAGGACGGTCCGGGGAACTCAGGGCCGAACGACTTCCCGTTCAGTCGAGCGCAACGTCATCGAGCATCGTGGACTCGGCACCGGCTTCACGCAGTTCTTCCTTGATCACCGAGTAGGCAAGCCCTTGCGAATAGCCTTTGCGGGCAAGCATGCCGAGCAGCCGGCGCGTGGCGGTCTGTTCGTCGACGGTGGTCATGGTCCGCAGCTTTTTCCGGACCAGCTCGCGAGCACGTTCTTCCTCGGCGTCCCCGTCGATCTCGCCCGCCGCTTCGACGGCCAGCGTGCTGTCGACACCCTTGCGTCTGAGTTCGGCGACCAGCGCCCGCTTGGCGAGCCCCTGCTGATTGTGCCGCGAACGCACCCATTGTTCGGCGAACGCGGCATCGTCCACGAGCCCGGCCTGATCCAGCTTGCCCAGCAGCTCCTCGCCGACTTCCTCGGCGAAGCCCTTGCGCCGCAAGGCTTTGCGTAACTCATCCTTGGTTCTCGGCCGGGCGGCGAGGAGATCGAAACAGATCTCCTTCGCCTTCTTCCGCGCTTCTTCCGGCGTCAGGTCAGCCACTCGCCGCGACCGCGCGCGCGGCGACCGGCTGTCCTCGGGTTCCGACATCGGCGATCTCAGAAGTCAACCGGTGCCGGTGCGGTTTCATCGGCATCGAGCTGCGCTCCGATACCCAGCTTTTCCTTGATCCGCTTCTCGATCTCGTTGGCGATATCGGGGTTGTCGCGCAGGAACTTCCGCGCGTTTTCCTTACCCTGGCCGAGCTGGTCGCCCTCGTAGGTGTACCAGGCGCCGGACTTGCGGACGATGCCCTGGTCGACGCCCATGTCGATGAGCGAGCCCTCACGCGAGACACCGTGTCCGTAGAGGATGTCGAACTCCGCCTGCTTGAACGGCGGCGCGACCTTGTTCTTGACGACCTTCACCCTGGTGCGGTTGCCGACGGCCTCACCGGCATCCTTCAGCGTCTCGATCCGGCGGACGTCGAGCCGGACCGAAGCGTAGAACTTGAGCGCCTTACCACCCGTGGTGGTCTCCGGCGACCCGAACATGACGCCGACCTTCTCACGAAGCTGGTTGATGAAGATCGCGGTGGTACCGGAGTTGTGCAGCGCGCCGGTGATCTTCCGGAGCGCCTGGCTCATCAGCCTCGCCTGCAGGCCGACGTGCGAGTCGCCCATCTCGCCCTCGATCTCGGCGCGGGGAACGAGCGCGGCGACGGAGTCGATGACCAGGATGTCGAGCGCGCCGGAGCGGATCAGCATGTCCGCGATCTCCAGCGCCTGCTCACCCGTGTCCGGCTGCGAGACGAGCAGCGCGTCGGTGTCGACACCGAGCACCTTGGCGTATTCGGGGTCGAGAGCGTGCTCCGCGTCGATGAACGCCGCGATGCCGCCGGACTTCTGCGCGTTGGCAACGGCATGCAACGCGACCGTCGTCTTACCCGACGACTCAGGACCGTAGACCTCGACGACGCGGCCCCGGGGCAGTCCTCCGATGCCCAGCGCGATGTCCAGCGCGATGGCGCCGGTGGGAATGACCTCGATCGGCGGACGGCTGTCCTCACCGAGGCGCATCACCGACCCCTTGCCGAACTGCTTGTCGATCTGGGCAAGGGCCAGATCGAGCGCCTTGCCCTTGTCCGGTGCTGCTGGCATTGGAATCCACCTCATTGACTGTCGCGGTTGTGAACTGCTGGGCCTGACGTTACGGCCGAGGTCCGACAGTTTCACCGGGGACGATGGAAATCTGTGGATAACCGACCCGATGTGGACAACACGATAGACGAACACGTGTTCGAGGTCGAAGGTGACACACCCAGCCGGTGAAATTGCCGCCGCGGCGAGCGGTCAGCGATGTCAGCTATGTCAGCGGCGTTCGGCGGGGACGTCGAACTCCTGACACACCTGCCGCCAGATCTCCTTCGCGGACACGCCTGCGGCCAGCGCCTGCTCGACGGTGCGCCCTCCCAGCCCGCTGAGCACATGATCCTTGGCCAGCATCTCGGCGCGTGTCCCGCCGAACTCGTCCGCCATGAGACGTCGAAAAACCGTGATCCGCATCGGCGCCAGCGTAGCCCCGGGCAGTTCGCGTACCGTGCTGGCATGGTGTTCGCACAGGCCGCGACAGGAGTGGACTCGACCGTACTGACGCTCGCGTCCATCGCGACGGTGCTCGGCGCGCTCGCCGTACTCGTCTTCGCCGTACGCAACAACCGGCGCAAGTGACGACTTCTCGCGGGGCTACTCGCCCGGCTGCACGGTGCGCTCGAAGTAGTCGGCGAGCTTCCCCGGCGTCGACGCCTCACCGTCACCACTGCCGTTGACCTGGTAGATGAAGCCCGACAACGGCCGGTCCTTGACCGTGAACACCAGCACGGACGAGTTCCGGCCCGCCGACGCCGAGTAGCTGCCCTCCAGCGCGTTGCCTTTCCAGTCGGCCTGCACCTGGTCACCGCCGCCGGTCCTGCTCAGCAACCCGTCCGTGTATCGCTTGATCACGTCGGACGACGTGCCCTGCAGGTAGGTGACCTGCGCACTCGCCAGCCCCGGCGCCGCGCAGGTCACGGTGACCCCCAGTTCGTCCTCGTTCGACGCGGCGGCGGGGCCGCTTCCCGTACCCGGACCGCACTGCCCTGTCTCCGCGATCGTTCCGGCGAGCTGCCGCAGGCAACCGGTGAATCCCTGCTCGTCGGTCTCCCCCGGCTGCTTGCATTCCTCGGCGGCGTAGGTCGTTCCCGTCGACGAAGGCAGGAACAGGAAGGCCGCACCGGCCCCGAGGAGAACGACCGCGGCGACCGCGACGCCGATCAACAGCTTCTTGCGCCGTTTTCCGTCGCCGGTCTTCGCGGCGGGATAGGAAGGGAAATTGGCCGCGACAGGGGCCTGCTGCTGCCCGCCGGCGGTGGGCAGCGGTCCGCTGTTCGGGAAGGCGGCCTGCTGGTGCGAGCCGTGCTGGGGTTGCGCGGGATGGGACCGCTGCTGATGCGGCTGGGCGAACCCGCTCGGAGGGGAATAGGCACCGGGTAGCGCGGCCACCTGCTGGTGCGGCCCGCTCTGCGGGACGCCCGAGGTCGCCACCTGCCCCTCGACGTTCTGGGTGCGCATGCTGATGCCGTCGGCGGCCACGTGATGCGCGCCGAGCGCGACGGCGGTCTCCGGCTGGTCGAGGCTCGCCGGCACGACTCCGAGCTTCTCCGCGAGCAACGTGCCGACGAGTGGGAGCCTGCTCGACCCTCCGACGAGGTAGATACCGGCGAGCCGGTCCGGGGAGAGCCCCGCCGAGCGCACCGTCCTCGCCAGCAGCTCGACACTGCGCAACATGGCGGGCCGCACCAGCGCTTCGAGTTCGGCTCTCGTCACGAGGACGTCGGTGAACGGCTCCGGCATCGGGACCTCGGTCTGCGGCAGCCGCGACAAGGCTTCCTTCGCGGCCTTCACGTCCTCCTGGAGTGCCCGCCTCGTGCGCCGGTCGGCTGTGGACTCCGGGCGAAGCAACCGCTGCCAGTGCTGCGGGTCCCTGTGCGAGACCTCCCTGCCGACGTGCACGAGCAACGCCTGGTCGACGTCGAGGCCGCCGAGGTCGGGAAGGCCGTCCTCGGCGAGCACCGTGTAGCCGTTCTGGGTCGCGCCGACCACGGCGACGTCGAAGGTGCCCGCGCCAAGGTCGTACACGGCCAGCGTCTGCCCCGGAACGAGGGCCTTGCCGGGGAAGGACGCGAAGTGCGCCGCGGCGGCGACGGGCTCGGGTACCAGCGACAGCGCGTTACCCATCCCGGCCAGCCTCGCCGCCGAGAGCAGCACGTTGCGCCGGACGGGGCCCCATTGCGCGGGGTGGGTGAGCCGGATCTCGTCGGGCTGCTCGCCACCGAGCTGCCGGGAGGTTTCGTCGAGAACCCTGCGCAGCACGGCGGCGAGTGCCTCGTTGACGGGGACGACATCCGTGCCGAGCAGCAGTGTCTGTTCGTCGACCCTGCGCTTCGGATTCGGCTCGAACCTGGTCGGATCGAGCCTCGCCCTTCGCTCCGCGTCCCTCCCGACGACCAGGGTGCCGTCCTCCTCGGCGAACACAGCCGACGGCATGGTCGCCGACCCGTCGACCTCGACGACCCGAGGTGGCCGTCCATGCGCGGAAAGGACGGCGACGGTGTTGGACGTACCAAGATCCACGGACAGAATCCGCACAGCTCTCCCCTTGTCGAGTACCCGAAAGAAACTCGCGGTGATGCTCCCATGTCCCGCGAGCCCGCGAGGACGGACCCGGAGAATTCCCTGCTCAGCGAACATCCCACCGAAATTGTCGGTGGGAGGACGCATCATGGGGACGTGGGCAAGAACGTACTCGACCTCTTCTCCCCCGCGACCAGAGACTGGTTCGCGGGAGCCTTCGCCGCGCCCACATCGGCTCAGGACGGTGCGTGGCGGGCCGCGCACGCTGGGGAACACGCGCTGGTCGTCGCGCCGACGGGTTCGGGAAAAACGCTCGCCGCCTTCCTGTGGGCTCTCGACCAGCTCGCGATCTCCCCGCCGCCCGCGACGCCGGGGCGCAGGTGCAGGGTGTTGTACGTCTCCCCGCTGAAGGCTCTCGCCGTCGACGTGCAGCGCAACCTCCGTGCCCCGCTCGCCGGGATCTCGCAGGCCGCGCGACGGCTCGGCCACGCGCCACCGGAGATCACGGTGGGCATGCGCACCGGCGACACCACGGCGACGGAGCGCAGGGCGTTCACGAGAACGCCTCCCGATGTGCTGGTGACGACCCCCGAGTCGCTGTTTCTCATCCTGACGTCGTCGGCGCGCGAGTCGCTGCGCGGTGTCGAGACCGTGATCGTCGACGAGGTCCACGCCGTCGCGGGCGGAAAACGCGGGGCGCACCTCGCGCTTTCCCTCGAACGACTGGACGACCTGTTGCCGAAACCGGCCCAGCGCATCGGGCTGTCCGCGACGGTACGGCCGGTCGACGAGGTCAGCGCCTTCCTCGCGGGTGGCCGCCCCATCACGGTCGTGCAACCCAAGCTGGCCAAGACGGTCGAGGTCAGCGTCGAGGTTCCCGTCGCCGACATGGCCGAGCTCGATGCCCCTGCCCGGCCTTCCGAACCGGCCGAACCCTTACCGCTTCCCTCCGAGACCGACGCCGGAACCGGGCAAGAACCGGGGGAAAGCGTCCGCAGGCCCTCGATTTGGCCCGCTGTCGAGGAACGCGTACTCGAACTCGTCAACCAGCATCGCTCGACCATCGTGTTCGCGAACTCCCGGCGGCTCGCCGAGCGGCTCACCGCGCGGCTCAACGAACTGGTCGCCGAGCGCACCGAACTGGAGCCGGGGCAGCGATTCCCCGCGGAGGCCATCGGCGAATCGGGACTGACCGCGGGCGCGGACGCGACGGTCGCCAAGGCACACCACGGTTCGATGTCGCGGGAACAGCGGACGAGGGTCGAGGAGGAGCTGAAATCGGGGAGGCTGCCGTGTGTCGTGGCCACTTCCTCGCTGGAACTCGGCATCGACATGGGTGCCGTCGACCTGGTCGTGCAGATCGAGGCACCACCGACCGTGGCATCGGGATTGCAACGCGTCGGCCGCGCGGGTCACCACGTCGGGGCGGTGTCGACGGGGGTCATGTTCCCCAAGTTCCGCGGCGACCTCGTCTCTTGCGCGGTCGTGGCCGAGCGCATGACAGGCGGTGCGATCGAGGCCATCCGTTATCCGCGCAATCCGCTCGACGTACTGGCACAACAGATCGTCGCGATGGTTGCGCTCGAACCGCGTTCGGTCGAGGAGGTCGCCACGGTCGTGCGGCGAGCGGCTCCCTTCGCCGCGCTGCCCGACGACGCGCTGTTCGCGGTGCTCGACATGCTGGCTGGGCGTTATCCGAGCGAGGAGTTCGGGGAACTGCGCGCGAGGATCACGTGGGACCGCGTCACCGGCGAGCTGCGGGGAAGGCCGGGCGCACAGCGACTCGCGGTCACCTCCGGCGGAACCATTCCCGATCGCGGTCTCTTCACCGTCATGACCCCCGGCGAGGGCGACCGTCCCGGATCGCGGGTCGGCGAACTCGACGAGGAAATGGTGTACGAGTCCAGGGTCGGCGACACGATCCTGCTCGGTACCTCGTCGTGGCGCATCACCGACATCACCCACGATCGCGTCATCGTGGTACCGGCGCCTGGTGAACCGGCGAGAATGCCGTTCTGGAAGGGCGACGCACCCGGCAGGCCGCTGGAGCTGGGAAGAGCGCTCGGTGCCTTCCTTCGTGAACTGTCCACATCGGATCCTGGCGCGGCGAGGGAACGGGCGGTGAAGGCCGGCCTCGACGAGCGCGCGTGCGACAACCTCATCGGCTACCTCGCCGAGCAGCGCGAGGCCACCCGGCATGTACCGAACGACCGCACCGTGCTGCTCGAACGGTTCCGCGACGAACTCGGCGACTGGCGAGTTGTCGTGCATTCGCCGTTCGGCGCCCAGGTCAACGCGCCGTGGGCACTGGCGATCGCCGCGGGTCTCCGGGAGAACAAGGGAGTCGACGCGCAGGTGGCGCACTCCGACGACGGGATCGTCCTGCGGCTGCCCGACGCGCTCGACGCCGACGGCCGCGATGTCGTCGTGGGCGCGGAAGACGTACTCGTCGATCCCGAGGAAGTCGAGTCGATCATCGTCTCAGAGGTCGGTGGCTCCGCGTTGTTCGCCGCCAGGTTCCGGGAGTGCGCGGCCAGGTCGTTGCTGCTGCCGCGAAGGGATCCGAGGCGGAGGACGCCACTGTGGCAGCAGCGGCAGCGTTCCGCGCAACTTCTCGGTGTCGCCGCGAAGTACGAACGGTTTCCCGTCGTACTGGAAGCCATGAGGGAATGCCTGCAGGACGTCTACGACGTCAGCGGCCTGCGCGATCTCATGTCGGATGTCAGGGCGAGAAAGGTCCGGGTCGTCGAGGTGGAGACCCCTTCCGCCTCTCCGTTCGCGCGGAGCCTGCTTTTCGGCTATGTCGGCATGTTCCTCTACGAGACGGACGCCCCGCTCGCCGAGCGGAGGGCGGCCGCGCTCTCGCTCGATTCGACGCTGCTCGCCGAACTGCTCGGCACGGAGGCCATCAGGGAGCTGCTCGACGCCGAGACCGTCGAGGCGGTCGAGCGTTCGCTTCAGCGACTCGACCCGGAACGCAACGCGCGTGGCACCGAGGACACCGCCGATCTGCTCCGGTTCATCGGCGATCTCACCGAGGCGGAGGCCGCCGAACGCGGGGTGCGTCCTGAATGGCTTGCCGACCTCGTCGGCGAGCGAAGGGTCATCCGGGTGAGAATGGGCGGCGAAGACCGCTACCTCGCCATCGAGGACGCGGGCAGGGTGCGCGACGCGCTCGGGGTGGCGTTGCCCATCGGCATTCCCGAAGCGTTCACGGAGCCGGTCGCCGACCCGCTCGGCGATCTGCTGATCCGCTACGCCCGCGTGCACGGACCGTTTTCCGCTGCCGATGTCGCGAAGCGGTTCGGCCTGGGAAACGCCGTCGTGACCGGACTGCTCGACCGGCTCACGTCGGAGGGACGGCTGGTACGGGGCGAGCTCAGGCCGCAGTCCTACGAACCGGGTATCGAGTATTGCGACGCCGGTGTATTGCGCAGGTTGCGCAGAGCATCGCTGGCCAAGTTGCGCGCCGAGGTCGAACCCGTCGAGCCCGCCGCGCTTGGCAGATTCCTGCCGAGCTGGCACGGAATCGGGGGCAGGGTCCGTTCCGCACCGACAGCGGACGACGTGTTGTCGGTGGTCGAACAGCTCGCGGGCGCCCCGCTTCCCGCGAGCGCGCTGGAATCGCTGATTCTGCCTGGCAGGCTTCCCGGCTACTACCCCGCCCTGCTCGATGAGCTGACCACGGCGGGCGAGGTGACCTGGTGCGGCTGCGGCGCGCTGGCCGGGGGAGACGGCTGGGTCGCGGTCGCGCCGGCGGATGTGGCCGACCTGCTTCTGCCCGACGTCGAATACCCGGCTTCGCAAGGCCCGCTGCACGACACCATTCTCTCCACTTTGGAGGGTGGCGCCTTGTTTTTCAGGCAGCTCGTCGACAGAGTCACCCCACTCGCGGAGAAGGCTCCCGACGACGCGGAAGTAGTTGCCGCGCTATGGGATCTGGTGTGGGCGGGCCTTGTCACCGGTGACACGCTCGGCCCGCTGCGGGCGCAGGTGTCCGGAAAGGGAGCCACCCACAAGCCACGCCGCTCGGCGCCACGAGGGCGATACGCGAGGCTTCGCGCGGGGCGGCCTTCGCTGCCCTCGCGAACCGGGCCGCCCACGGTGGCCGGCCGCTGGGGCCTGACTCCGGACAGGGCGACCGAACCGACCCGGCGGGCCCACGCCCGCACCGAATCCTTCCTCGAACGGCATGGCGTTCTCACAAGGGGCGCGCTTGACACCGAACGCGTCAGTGGCGGTTTTTCCGGGATATACAAGGTTCTTCGGGGCATGGAGGATTCGGGGCAGGTCATTCGCGGATACGTCGTGGAAGGGCTCGGTGCCGCGCAGTTCGCGGCCAAGGGCGCGGTCGACCGGCTGCGAGCGGTCTCGGATACCGGCGGCCCGCGCAAGCGGCACGGCGCCGTCGTGCTCGCGGCGAGTGATCCGGCCCAGCCCTACGGCGCGGCGCTGAACTGGCCGGCACCGGTCGGGGGCACCAAACATCGTCCGGCCCGCAAGGCGGGCGCGCTGACCGTCCTCGTCGACGGGGTGCCGGTGCTCTACGTCGAGCGAGGGGGTCGGTCGCTGCTGTCGTTCAGCGAGGATCGCGTCGCGCTGGACGCGGCGGCACAGGCACTCTCGACGTCGGTGCGGGAAGGCTGGCTGGGCCAGCTACAGGTTCAGCGTGCCGACGGGGAGCAGGCACTGACGTCCGAACTGGCGGATGTGCTGCGGGAAGCGGGCTTCCGGGCCACTCCGAAGGGGCTGCGGCTGAGGGCCTGACAACGGTCACCCTAAGCTACGGCAGCGAGACTGAGGAGGACCCGACGACGATGGCTGTGCGAGACCTGCGGTATTTCGGCGACCCCGTGCTGAAATCAGTGGCCGATCCGGTGACCCGATTCGACTCTTCACTCAAGGCGCTGGTCACCGACCTGCTGGACACCGTCGAACCGCCGGGCAGGGCGGGACTCGCCGCGCCACAGATCGGGGTCGGTCTGCGGGCGTTCAGCTACAACGTCGGCGACGACTTCGGCTATGTGCTGAATCCGGAGATCGTGGAACTGTCGGAGGAGACCCACGAAATCAACGAAGGCTGCCTTTCGGTGCCCGAGTTGTGGTTTCCGACGGCTCGCGCGAAGTACGCGGTGGTCAAGGGAGTCGATCTGCGCAACGAGCCGGTGACCGTCGAGGGCAAGGACGTCATGGCGCAGTGTCTCCAGCACGAAACGGATCACCTCGACGGCAAGCTGTACCTGGACCGGCTGGAACCGCCCCGGCGCAAGGACGCGCTTCGCGAAGCTCGCAAGCACGACTGGTTCTGGTCTCGCTGAGCCTCCGGGGCACCGTCATGCCCCCGGAAACAACCGAGGCAGAGCCTCGATCACCGCTTGCCGCTCACCACTTCGGGCGGGCACACCGCGTCGGCGAACACGCGCGATCCCGGATATAGCCCCAATGGAGCAAATCGACTGCTCCGTTTGCAGTAGCGTATCCCTGGCGTTCTCTCATGAAGGCGAGTCACCGGCCGGATACCTGCCGCATATCCGAACAGGTCAGCGGCAGGCTCGCTCGCCGAATCGCGATCATTCTCGCGCCGGCGACCGAAAACAATCGCCGCCCCGCGGCCGCGCATTACCGGTTTTCCACGATCTGTGTCCATGCCCACTCGTTCGTGACATCGCCGTTGCCGGTTCGTAATCTGACCGGGCTTCTGACGTCGTTGATTTTCGAGGAACCGAAATGGCTGGCCGACATCGCGCGAAAAAACCGCGCTGGAGATTACCCGCGGCTCTTGGTCTTGTTGCCGCAAGCGTTCTTGTCGCCAGTGTCTGGGCCACGAACGGCTTGTGGAAGAACACCGAGGGCGCCGCGCTGGCGATCTCACTGCCAACCACGACAACGGAACGGCCGACCTCGACGACGACCACCACCACACCACCGCCGACCAGCACGACCACGACAACCCCGCCTCCGACGACCACGACGGAACCCGAGCCGGAACCCACCACGACCGAGCCGCCGCCTGAGCCCCCGCCCGCTCCGCCGCCCGCCTCCTGTTCGACGGACCTCGCCGGAACCCAGCCCCACGTAGCGCAAGTGGGCAATCACGTCCTGACACAATTCTCGGTCGATACCGTTCACGGTATTGGTGACCGAGCGGTATCCGGTGAACACCCTGCGGGATTGGCGCTGGATTTCATGGTTGATACCGAAACCGGAAATGCTCTGGCTGATTACGTACTGGCACATCAAGCCGAATTCGGCGTGAGCTATGTGATCTGGAGTCAGCAGTACAACGACGGCAACGGCTGGTCGATGATGGAAGACCGGGGCAGCGTCACCGAGAACCACTACGACCACGTGCACGTGTCGTTCCACCCCAGCGCCGACGTCTCCGTGACCTGCTGAGCCCGCTCGTCACAAAGCGATACGCAGCAGGCCGTTCCGGTCGATCGCGCGAGCGGGGCGCAACCCCGCACGCGATGCCGTCCGCCGGATGACGTCGCTGTCAGGCAGGCAGGTGGCGACGAGTTCGCCATACCCACGCGCCGAGGCGAGGACGGCAAGCCGCCGGAGCAGTCCCGAGCCGAGACCGTTGCGCTGCCAGGAATCCTCGACGAGCAGCGAGATCTCAGCGCGTTCCGAACCCGGTTCGGAAATCACCTGCCCCAGCCCGACGAGTTGCCGGCCACACGCGGCGACCACACTGAATCCGCGCGGTGGCGCGAGAAGGCGGCGAAGTTTGTCGCGGGACAGCGTTCGCGTCCCCGTGTGGTAGCGCTGGAACAGCGTGGCCGGTGAACACCTGTGATGCAGGGCGAGGACGGCGTCCGCATCGCGGGGCGTGGCGTTCCTGAGCACGATCGCGGCCCCGTCGTCGCAGGTGACGACGGCGGGACCGGCGATGTTTCGCCGGGCTGAGCCAAGCAGGCCGAGCAGGGCTTCGGCACGCGCGAGTTCCTGTCGCGCGAACGGCGCCCACAACCTGCGGGCCACGAGAGCGCCGGTGTCACCGAAGTCGAAAACCGCACGGTGCCCGCTTTCCGTTCGCCCCGGGTTGGCCTCCTCGGCCGGGACGACCGTGACGAGGTCGGCCGCCAGAATTTCCTTGAGCGCATCGGCGGAGGCCGCCGGATTCGTGATGGCCCGGTTTGCCGACGACAGCGCCGCTGCCGATGTGTCGACAAGTTCCCGTACATCGGCGTCGGTGATCCCGGCACACTCGCAGTCCTCCCACTGAACCGCGGCCACCACCTGGGAGCGGGTGCACCCTCCGGTCGACCTGACGACGATCTCGTCGAGAACACCGCCCCGCACGGGGAGCACGGACAGGCTCAGGATGTTGCATTCCAGGTCGGCAAGGCGGATCGCGAGCATGGCGAGCGCCCCCGGCCGGTCGGCCATCCTGACGCGAAGCCGCCAGGTACCGGATGTGCGAGCACCGGCCAACGCGCCCGGGCTGCCGCCGGGCGCCACGGAGCGGGCGGTGGATGGGAGTGGGCGCGAATCCATGTCCTCACGCTCCCCCGGTCTTGTTGCCCGCGAGCAGCACGAGTGTTTCGCCCTGGTCAAGCGATCGGCCGGGCGGGCAACACCACCGAAACACCGCCACGCACGGACAACGGGCGCCGGTCGGCTAGCGCGTGGGCGCGGCCGGCGGTCGGAAGCCGAGCAGTTCTCTGGCGTCGGCGAGATCGGCGGCGGTACAACCGGGAAGCTGATCGTCGATGCGCTGTTGCCGGTAGGGCGTATGTTCCGAACCGAGCAACCACGACGCGCAGTCGGCCACGATTTCCAGCCGATCGCCGTACTTTCGCCACGCGGCGGCCAGTCCGCCCGCCAGCCGCCCCTGTTGCACGTGCGCCCATTCATGGCGGATCACGCTCGACACCATGTCGCACGGGGTCGAGGGGTTGATTCCGATCATGTGCGCGTCGAGGTACGCCTGTCCTTTGCGGGCGATCCCGGCGACGCGAACCACGTCGCGAGGGTCTTCGCCAAGCTCCCTGATGGTGCGTTCGTACTCGGAGTTCCAATCACACGACCGTGGCGGCGCAGCGGCGGCGAGATCGGAGGGAGCGCTGGGAATCCGCAGCACCAGCGCTCCCGCGAGGATGTTCGCGATGATGACCGCGCCAAGAAGCCGTCGCACCCTCTGTCCTCATCCCGCGATTGTCACGCCTCGACCGAACGAATCGTGATCGGGCAGATGCCCAGTGTCACAGATCGTAAGCTATGCGTGATCACCCGGTCACAAGGAGGGAGCATCGGGTGAGCGGGACCGTTGCCACGACGGCCGAGGCCACGGTGGCGGAACCCGGCAAGCGACGTTCGATCCACTGTGGACAGGTTCCGGGGAACGTATCGCGATCCACCGGAACGAAGTCGTGATCGCGGGTTCGTGCGCGGCGCCCGCTCCGAAGGCCCGGTCATCCCGAATGGGCCACCCCGGGTTCGGGCACAAGACGGAACGCCAAAGCGGTTGCGCGCCCTCACCCCTGCTTGGTGGACTACGGGGGTGTTCGAGATCCGCTGGGAGCGGCGGCTGCACCAAGCCGGTACGGACTCCGGTATCTCGGTGGCCACCGGCGGAGAGGTGGTGCTCCATGAGCGGCGTACCAGGCTGGTCTGTCTTGACCCGATGACCGGCGCGCGCCGATGGGACGTTCCCGTTGGCACCTGGCCACGGGCGCTCACCATCGCGGAAGAGCGCTGCTTCGCGCTTCCCCAGAACGCCAGCCGGCTGCTGTGCTTCGACCTGGAGACGGGAGACCGCGTATGGAGCACGGAACTCGACTCGACCACCGGGCATCTCGTGGTGTCCGGTGACGCACTCCTCGCCGGTGGCTGGCGCGGCTATACCCCCCTGCGCCTGATGGATCGCGAGACAGGCGAACTCCGGTGGAGAACGGCTGACCGGTCGCACACCGCGCGTCCGATAGCGGCGGACGGCGGTGTGCTCGTCGGCGAACCCGGCGGCTCGGCGGTGCGACTGCTCGACCGGCGGGACGGCGCGGAAATCGCCGCATGGCCATTGCCGCACCCGCTCATCGACACCGACAACAAGGCGACGTTCACGAGCGCGGGGAACGACCGGTTCCTGACGCGATGCGGTTTGCATAGCGTCGTGGACATCCGGCCCTCGCAGGGAACGGTGCGAGAATGCCTTGTCGCCCACCATGATCTCGCCAGTTCGGCACCGGTTCACGTCGGCGGACTGCTATGGCTGCGCGAACGCCGTGGTGGTTTCACCGTCGCCGACCTCGTCGATGAGCGCGTGCGATACCGAGTCGATGTCGGGCAACCCCTCCTCGATCACGTCGTCGCCGTCGATAGCGGCTTTGTGGTCGCCTCCACCACAGGAACCTTGTTCCATCTGGATTCCGAAGGCACGGTGACCGAACGCGTCACGGTGTCGCGCAGAATCAGGGCACTACGACCTCACACCGACGGCCAGGTTCTGGTGGCGGCGAAAGGAACCCTGCTGGCCATCAAGGTCGGGCCGCGCCGCGAATAACGCCCGCGATACGCACCTCCTTGTTACGGCTCACCGGCGTCGGAACGTGACCACTGCGACGGAAACCCGGCCGGGCGGGCCAAGCGGCACTGCCGAGGTGCGAACCCGATCGAGGGGCGTTGCTTCCCCACAAGCCCCGGTGATCATTTCGTCGCCAGCCTCAGCAATGCCCACAACTGCCCAACCGCGTCGGGATTCCCGTCCGAGTGGATCTCGGTGAGCCATTTCCTGCCCCACAACCACAGATAGACCACGACCGGACTCCCCGACACCACCGCATCGGCGTGCTCGACCTCCCGGTCGGAGCAGTGCCAGGCAATGGTCTCCTCCGGCCCCGCCCTGGCTATCCAGGTGTGCCCTCCGGACCGCACCGCGACCGAGCTTCGGCGGGTACCGCTCAATCCGAGCATCGGAAGCCGGTGACTGAACCACAGGGCAAGCGCCTCGTCGATGCCGTCGATGGCGAAGTCGTCGGCGATCTCGGCGTGTGGCATCCGCGCCGCGTCCTCGACGTCATACCGGTGAATGGTGGTCTCGTGCGCCATGCGCCGGGCCCAGAAACCATAGGTGGGATCGGCAGGCCACCAGGTGGCCGCGCGCTCACCGGGATCGTGCCAGGCAAGCACCTCCTGCAGATCGACGAAACCCTCGCGGACATAGCTCTCGACCGTCTGGCCCGGCGCCGGATCACGTTGCCATTCCCGTGGCCTGACGCCGTCGACCAGCCAGCCCAGTGTCTGCCGGTACATGCTGCCGACGTGCCGGAGCACTTCGCCGACCGTCCATCCCGGACTCAGCGGAACAGGCAGATCCGGTGGTGTCGCATGAGAACTCTCGATGAGCAGTTCGCATTCGTAGCCGAGCGCCTCAAGAAACCTCCCGTGGTCGATCAGCGCCTGCCCGGCCATCATCTCCTCCGTTGCCGGGGCATCCGTGGCGGGTTCACGCACTGATTGCTCGCGACGACAGGTTGTGGATGTACGGCGCGCTGTGCCAGCGCGACGAACTCACGCGCGTTGCGCAGCAACTCGTCGGCCGAATCGGTGGTGATGTGCCGCGAGTTTCCCGCTTGCGCGGCCGCCCTGCGGGCCGAGTTCGCGGCGAAGAACGCGGCCCACTGCGCCAACTCCGGTGCCGCCGAGGCGAGCAGAGTCCACACGCTCTCCGGCCTTGCCCTTCCCCGGTGCGGCCGCCCTCTCGCGGCGAGGATGGCCGCGGCAGCACGCAACGCCGAGAGGTAGGCGGCGATGAACCGGTGAGCCGCATCGGACTCCCTGCCCGCCTCGGCAACCCCATGCAGGGCCTGGTTCAGCAACGACACCGCGGCGGGTGGAGCGGGCGGCCGCACCTCGAACGGCAACGCGGGCTGCCCGCCGGAGCCTGTCTGACTCGTCGGGCTTCTCGCCGCGCCCGTCCTTCCCGAAGCCGCCCTTCCGGTGACGTGGCCCGGCCCCGTCCTCGCGGCCGGATCGCCGTGGCTCCCCGCCCCTCCGGAACCGTGCGGTGCCGTCGGACCGTTGCGCGCCGCGAATGCGAGCGACATGGCCCACCTCCCTCTTTGAGCCGATACGGAGCACTTCCGGCGGCCCCGGCGCGCAGATGCTTCCCCCATCCACACGCCGGGAACCCCGGACCGGAGAGCGCTCCACCGGTTGTCGAACGTATGTTCGAACATCTCCAGAGTAGCTTGCGACCGCGACGGGCTCAAGCCTGGGTGCTGGGGCTATTGGAGCGATCTGCGTCGCATCGAGAGGTCATACCGTGATCTCATACCGGTATGAACACCCTCGATCACCCCGCCGTCGCCAAGGTCGCCACCGCACTCGCCGAGGCGGGCCATGTCGCGGCGGCCGAAGGCATCCGCATCCTGCCTTCGGAAGTACGTACGGCGGTACAGGCGGCGGAGGCGCTCGGCGTAGAGGTCGGCGCCATCGCCAACAGCCTCATCTTCCGAGCCGCCTTCCCGCGCCCCGCGGGCACACACGGCGCAGAGGACAGCGAGGACACCGAGTACGCCCCCGTGCTCGCGCTGACCTCGGGAGCACACCGGGCCGACACCGGCACGCTCGCCACACTGATCGGTGCCACCTCCGTCGGCAAGGCCGACCCCGAGTTCGTCAAGCAGCACACCGGCCAGGTCATCGGCGGGGTCGCCCCGCTGGGACATCCCGGCCCCATCAGGACTCTCGTCGACACCGCGCTGCGCGACTACGACGTGATCTGGGCCGCGGCAGGGCATGCGAAATCGGTCTTTCCCACCACTTTCGAGGATCTGGTCACCCTTACCGGTGGGCTCGCGGCGGATGTCGCGTCACCGGCCGGACAGGACGTGCCACGATGACGGCGATGTCCTCCGGTTACCAACGGCTCGTCGAACTCTCCCGCGACGAATTCCGCGCCAGGCTGCGCGAGGCGCTCAATCTGTACGTGGCCGCCATGGACTACCCGCCGGGAACGGCCGACCAGCGAATGCCGATGTGGCTCACCCACGCGCTGCGTGACGGCTGGCGCTGCGTCGGCGCGCTGGATGCCGACGGCGCGCTCGTGGGCCTCGCCTACGGCTACCGGGGAAGCCAGGGGCAGTGGTGGCACGAGCAGGTACGCCGCGGCCTGACCGGCGAGGACGGCGAGCGGACCGCGCAACGCTGGCTGAGCGACTACTTCGAGCTGACCGAGATCCACGTCCGCCCCGATCGGCAGGGCAAGGGTGCGGGCGAGGACCTGCTGCGCGGGCTGGTGGAGGGCGTGACCCAGCAGAACGTGCTGCTGTCGACCCCGGAGGGCACCAGCAGGGCGTGGAAGTTGTACCGGCGACTGGGTTTCGTCGACGTCCTGCGTGACTACTGCTTCGCGGGCGACCCGCGCCCGTTCGCGATCCTCGGCCGCCCGCTCCCCCTCGACCAGAGGTACTGACCGGCGACATTGATCAACCGCGTGAAGGGTGGCCGGTTCGCGGAGGCCTGGTGGGCCGGTGGTTGTAGTGGTGCAGCCATGACTCGAGATGCCGCTCAGTGTGCCGCCTCCGTTGTCAGGCCCAACCGTGGCAGCGCAACGCGCAGGATGTCGGACGCGAGAGTGCGGACGCTCTGGGCGGCCGTGGTACCTGTGGCGTCGAGGTATGCGCGGACAAGCCGGGCGCCGGCCGCGTAGCCGGCCCCGGTCGGCAGGCCGACGGGCTCGGCACCGAATAGCTGTGCGCTGGAGTCTCCGAGTACCCAGGCGGCGAAGTCCGCCATTCCGGTGACGCCCAGACCGCTGGCGACCTTGGCCAGGACCTGGTCGTCGGAGCGGGTTTCGTCGCGCACGAAGTGGGTGTAGCCGACATCGCCGTGCAACTCGGACGCGAAAACGTCGGCGAGCCCTTCGGACACAACGTGCTCGCCGACCGTCACCGTCCGTGGGTCCCACACGATCCCGCCGGGTGAGTAGCGCACGTTGTGGTGCAGTTCGTGGACCGCGATCGCCTCCAGGCGATCGAGGACGCGCGCAGTGGGCCAGACGGTGATGACGATGTAGCCGCTGATACCTCCGAACCCTGACATTCCTTGCACCTCGTCGACGAAGTGCCTGTTGGCCGGGTCCCCCAGGACGAGCAGCACGTTCAGGTCGGGGATCGTCACACCAGGATCGGCGGACGCCAACGCCGCGACGCCCTCCTCGATGGCCTTCTCGATGCGGGTCCACGCGTCCGCGGCGACAAGGGACTCCAGACCTTCGCGGACCTCCTCGATCGCGGAGTCCGGACGGAAGCCGAAATTCTGCTGGTGCACAGTGACCATGTCCACGCCGCCGGGGATGAAGTGGTACATCCCCGCCATCGGAGCCCACATGTCGCGGATGAGGCCGGCGCGATCGTTCGCGTCCGCCGTCAGAACTCGGCTCATGCCCGAGGCACTGTCAATCACTGAAATCGTCATGACAAGAGACCGTAAACATTGCCGTTACGACAAGGTCAACCGTTTCCGCTGTCAATTCCCCGGTCGGTACAGCTAGGGGTTACCAGTTCAGTAGCAGGGGCACCTCCGCGAAGTGCCACGTGCCGGGATTGGGGCCGTGCCGCAGTTCGGCGGGGTCGACGGCAAGGCGCAGTGCGGGAAACTCCCGCAGCAGGGCACCGAAGGCCACCTCGGCTTCCTGTTTGGCGAGCAGGGCACCGAGGCAGTAGTGCGGGCCGTGCCCGAATCCGACGTGGGTCCTGCCTGATCGTGGCTGCCTGGTGATGTCGAGTTTCCCCGCTCCGGCGAAGACCGCGGGATCGTGATTGGCCGCGGCGAGCACGGGCAGCACCGGTTCGCCCGCGCGCACGAGGCTTCCGCCGAGTTCGACGTCCTCTACCGCGTAGCGGACGAGCGAGCCGAGCGAAGGACCACACCACCGCATCAGCTCGGTGACGGCCGAAGGCAGCAGTTCCGGCCGCGACTTGAGCAGTTCGAGTTGCCAGGGATGGGTCAGCAGTGCGATGACACCGTTGGCGATCAGGTTGGCCGTCGTCTCGTGGCCCGCTACGACGAGATTGAGGATGAGGGTCACCAGTTCGGTCTCACTGAGCCGGTCGCCATCGACCTTCCTGCTCAGCGTGGACACGAGATCGTCGCCGGCTCCGGACCTACGCCGCGCGATCAGTTCCTTCGCGTGGTCGGCCATTCCTTTGACGGCCTCTCCCATACCCGGCCCCGCGCCGGTGGCGAGCGCGGCACTCCAGGCACGCCACGACGGCCGTTCCGATTCGGGGATTCCGACGAGTTCACAGATCACGGCGATCGGCAGCGGGTAGGCGAACGCGGCGAGAAGGTCGACGGCGCCTTCCGCGCGCGCCATGTCGGCGAGCAGGTCGTCGGTGATCCGTTCGATGCGGGGGCGCAACGCGGCGACCCTGCCCGCCGTGAACGCTTTCGACACGAGTGACCGCAGTCTGGCGTGCGACTGCCCTTCGACGTCGGCGATTCCGGTGCTCAGATAGGGCAGGTACTCCTCGGGGATGCCGGCGGCGACCCTGAGCTGGTCGACGACGTCAGGCCGCGCGCCGTCCGAGCCCGGCACGAGGCCACTGTCGACCACGAACCTGGGATCGCCGAGCACCGTTCGCACATCGTCGTAGCGCGTGGCCAGCCACATCGGGCTCACCCCGTTCACTCCGCCCTTCGCCAGCCCTTCCAGGTCACGGAGCCGCCCGTAGCCGGTGAAGGGATCCTTGATCAGTTCGGGGTCCAGGAGGTCGATGTACCGCTCGGTCATGTTCATCCTCTCATTTGGGATGATGACATCATATGACTTTAAGATCTCGATGTGAGATCGCCTGCCGAGCTGGGGATTCGCCGGGTCGGCCGCCGAATCCCGGTTCTCACCCGAATCCCCGGAACGCGTCATGGCATCGGCACGTTGGCGCTTGCGTGAACTGCCCCATCTCGGATCAGCTCTGCCTCCGGCTCGACCGGCGAGCGCTCGTCGTCGTCGCCGGGCTACCCGGCGCAGGCAAGAGCACGTTGCTGCGCGGTCTCGACGCGCCTCCCACCGTGGTCGTACTCGACACGGACCAGCTCAGAACGAGACTCAGGGCTTTCTTCGGACCCCGCGTCGCCTACGGCTGGTACCGGCCGCTCGTGCACCTGCTGCAGATACTGCGGCTGCTCTTCCACTCGCTCCGCGCGAAAGGGCCTGTCGTGGCACACGATCCGGCGACCGGCGCCGTGGCGAGGTGCGCTTTCGTCCTGCTCGGCGCGCTGTCCCTCCGGGAGCGGCACCTGCTGTGGATCGACTGCACGGTCGAGGAAGCCCTTGCCGGGCAACACAAACGCGGAAGAGTCCTGTTGAGCTGGTCGTTCCGGAGGCACGCCCGCAACGCGACGGGCACCCGCGACCGCATCGACGCCGGTTCCCTTCCGTTCGGCTGGCACACCGCGACAGTCACCGACAGGAGAACGGCGAGCAAGGGGTTGCGGCTGGAGATCGGCGAACCCGCCGGCGCCGGAGTCCGGCGCCGGCAGGCTGATCACCGCCGGGGCCGCCGGTAACCGGCCGCGATGGACACCGCGAGCAACGCGGCTCCGCACCAGCCGAGCACCCCGAGCCGGTCACCCAGCAGCACGGCGGCAAGCAGCGCCGCCGTCAACGGTTCGAGCAGCGCCGACAGCGCGGCGAGTACCGCGGGTGAGTCGCGAAGGCCGCGGAAGTAGGCGGCATACGCCAGCGCTGTCGGCACCACCGCGAGATACGCGGCGACAGCGATGACCTCGGCCCGAGGCGGCAGTGCCATTCCGAACGACGCGGCGGCCGGAAGCAGCAGAATCCCGCCGACGACGCACCCGAAAGCCGTGGTGCGCAAGGGATCGAGACCGGCGACCTCCTTGCGGGTGACCAGGGTCAGCGTGGCGAATCCGCAACCGGAGACCAGCGCGGCCAGTACACCGGCGAGC
This sequence comes from Saccharomonospora sp. NPDC006951, assembly GCA_040635515.1. Classification (GTDB taxonomy): domain Bacteria; phylum Actinomycetota; class Actinomycetes; order Mycobacteriales; family Pseudonocardiaceae; genus Prauserella_A. The sequence goes on from JBEYHY010000005.1 coordinate 37,236, forward strand.
AGAGCCCAGCTCTCCCCTGTCTCCTGCGGCGACCACGTCAGCAGCACGAGTCCCGCGACGGCGCCCGCGATGGCGAGCATCGTCGCGGGACTCGGCCACCTGCGATCGACGAGCGCACCACCGATGGCGACGAAAACCGGGGCGCTGCCGATGGTGGTCATGGTCGCGATACTCACGGAGGTCAGCGTGACGGAGGCGAAGTAGAACGCCTGGAACACGGCGAGCAAGACCCCGGCGACGAGCACCCTGCGCACGACGGGCTTCGTCAGCGCGGCCCCGCCGATACCGCGGAGCCGACCCGTGAGACCGAGGAACAGTACGGCGGCGGCGCCTCCGAGCAGCAGCCGGTAAGCCGCGACCGCGAGCGAATGCAGGCCTGCCTCGGAGGCGAGTACGGAACCGGCGAGCCCACCGGTTCCCCACAGCACTCCCGCGAGGACGAGGCTGATCGAACCCACGCGAACCCGCGGGGAGGAAAGTACGGACATGCGAGAAGCACGCTCCAACGTCGAAGTGAAAAGGACGACGACGGCGCGGGGCGCGACAGGAACAACAGCCGACCGCGCCGTGCGGCCGGTGCCGCACGGCGGTCGTTCACACCCCGCTCAGCGGCGGGGCGGCGGGGTGACGAAGAGAACTCGCTTCACAACGGCGATCATAACCGGCCGCGCGAGGCAGATCGACGCGCGGCCGGGTCCCCGCGAGGCTCAGCCGAGCTTCGCGAGCTGATCGCGCAGGGTGTCGAGGCCCATGTTGCCCATGCGCAGTGCCTTCGTGTGGAAGTCCTTGAGGTCGAAGGAACTTCCCTGCCGCCGCCTCGCGTCCTCCCTCGCGCTCAGCCACAGGCGCTCGCCGAGCTTGTAGGCGGGCGCCTGTCCCGGCCAGCCGAGGTAGCGGTCGATCTCGTCCCGCACGTGATCGGCGTCGGTGATTGTCCTGGTGAGCATGAACTCCAGCCCGAGTTCGGGAGTCCACCGCTCACCCTCGTGAAACCCGGTACCGGCCGGGATCTCCAGCTCGAGGTGCATCCCGATGTCGACGACGACGCGAGCGGCCCTGAACAGGTGCGCGTCGAGCATCCCGAGCAGATTGCCGTCGTCGGAGAGATAGCCGAGATCGCGCATCAGCCGCTCCGCGTACAGCGCCCAGCCTTCGCCGTGCCCCGACGTGAAACCGAGCAGCCGCTGGAACTTGTTCAGCGTCGCCGACTGGTAGACGGCCGTTCCGAGCTGAAGATGGTGGCCGGGGACGCCCTCGTGGTAGACGGTGCTGACCTCGCGCCAGGTCGAGAAGACGTCCTTGCCGGGAGCAACCGACCACCACATCGTTCCCGGCCGGGAGAAGTCCTCGCTCGGCGTGGTGTAGTACGCACCGACCCCACCGCCGGGCGGCGCGATGCGGCAGTCGAGTCCCATCAGCGCGTCGGGAATGTCGAAATGCTTGCCACGCAACGAATCCAGTGCTTCGTCGGAGAGTCCGCGCATCCACTGCTCGAAGGCGTCCTGGCCTCGGACGTGGTAACGCTCGTCGGCGTCGAGCGTGGCGGCGGCTTCGGCGAGTGTCGCGCCCGGCTTGATGCGCGCGGCCACCTCCAGTGCCTCCCGCTCGACGCGGGCGAACTCGGCCCAGCCCCATTCGTATGCTTCCCGCAGGTCCAGCGCGGAGCCGACGAAGTACCGCGACCACAGCCGGTAGACGTCTTCGCCGACGGCGTCCTTCGTGACGGCCCTCGGAGCCAGTTCCGCACGCAGGAATCCGGCCAGTTCGGCGTAGGCCTCCTGGGCGGTGGACGCCGCCTGACGCAGCCGCTCCCGCAGGCTTTCCGGCACGCCGCCGGCCTGCTGGACGGCCGAATCGAAGAATCCGGTCTTGCCGGTCAGGCCTGCCCACACTTCCGCCTGCTCGGCGACCTTGCCGACCTGACGCAGCGCCGCGGGCCTGCCCGCGTCGGCCGCGGCGAGCAGCGAGGCCCGCACGCCGTCGAGAGCCGAGGGCACGGCGGCCATCCTGGCCGCGATGTTCTCCCAGTGCCCCTCCGTGTCCTGGGGCATGAGGTCGAACACCGAGCGCACTTCCTGAACGGGGCTCTCGATCACGTTGAGCGAGGCGACGTCGAGACCGGCGTCGTGAAGCTCGGCCTCCAGCCCGATCCGTTCCGTGAAAACGGCTTTGGCCACGCGCTCGCCCTCGTCGGCGGGCTCGGCTTCGGCGAGGTCGCGCAGTGCCCGCTTCGCGATCGCCGCACGCGCCGCGTGCCCTTCCGGCGAGTAGTCGGTGAGCTGACTGTCGTAGTCGGAAATGCCTACCGTCGTCGCCGCGCACGGGTGAGCGGCGGCGAATTCGTCGACGTACCGATCGCTGATCTCGTGGACACGCATGAGCGCACGCTACCCGGTCAGGCCCGTGCCGGGACCAGTCCCAGCCTCCCGACCAGGTCGCGCGTGGCCTTCGAACGGTTGAACGTGTAGAAGTGCAGCGAGGGCACGCCCTCGTCGAGCAGCCGCTGCCCCAGTTCGGTGACCACGTCGAGCCCTTCCGCCCGGAACGCCTTCGGATCGTCCTTGAGCGGCTCCAGCCGGTCGAGCAGGCCCGAGGGTGCCTTCGCCCCGGAGAGTTCGATGGTCTTGGCCAGTGTCCGCGGTGTGGTCAGCGGCATGATCCCCGGGATGAGCAGTGCCTCGCAGCCCGTCGCGGCGACTCTGTCGCGCAGTCGCAGGAAGTCGTCGGCCTCGAAGAAGAGCTGGGCGATGCCGAAGTCGGCTCCCGCGTTGAACTTGCGCACGAGATGCCTGGTGTCGGTGGCCAGATCCGGCGAACGCGGGTGACCGTAGGGGAACGCGGAGACACCGACACAGAAGTCGCCGAGTGAGCGGATGAGCGCGACGAGTTCCTCGGCGTAGCCGAGCCCCTCCGGATGCCGCGTCCACTCGCCGTAGGGATCGCCGGGCGGGTCGCCGCGCAGCGCGAGGATGTTCCGCACGCCGACGGCGGCGTACCAGCCGATGACGTTGCGCAGTTCGGCGACCGAGTGGTCGACGGCGGTGAGATGCGCCATGGGTACCAGCGTCGTTTCGGTGGCGACCCGCGCAATGCTCCGGATGGTGCCGTCCCTGCTGGTCCCTCCCGCGCCGTAGGTGATGGAGACGTAGGCGGGGTCGAGTTGTTCCAGGTCCCTGATCGCGCGCCACATGACGGCTTCGTCGGTTTCGTCGCGCGGCGGGAAGAACTCGATGGAGAACACGGGACGCTCGCAACGCATCCGCTCGATCACCGACGTCATACGCGTATGTTACGTGCTACATCCGCGTCAGCTGCCGGAGCGGCCTGGGACGATGGGGGCATGAACGACCCCGTCCCCGCCACAGTCCCCGATTACGACGCGGACCTGCCTGCCCAGGTCGAGCGCGCATTGACCGAGTTCCTGAGCGGGGCAGGCGAAGCGATCGGCAGGAGAGAACCCGCGTTCGATCCCGCGACCACGGCGCTGCGCGATTTCGTGCTCGGAGGGGGAAAGCGGCTGCGCCCCACGTTCGCGTGGTGGGCGTGGCGGGGCGCCGGTGGCGATCCCCGTGGCGAGGACGCGGCCGGGGTACTCCAGGTCGCCGCGAGTCTCGAACTCATCCAGGCCTGTGCGCTGATTCACGATGACGTGCTCGATTCGTCCGACTCCCGGCGCGGCTCACCGACCGTGCACGTGGCGTTCACGAAGCGCCACGCCGCGGAGGGCTGGCTCGGCTCGCCCGAGTCGTTCGGGCTCGCCGCGGCGGTGCTCATCGGCGACCTCGCACTCGCGTGGGCCGACGACATGTTCGCCGACGCTCCCCTTCCCTCCTCGACACTGCGGGCGGCACGGCCCGCCTGGCGCGCGATGCGGACCGAGGTGCTGGCCGGTCAGTATCTCGACGTGCGCACGCAGGCCACGGGGGACGCCACCGTGGAAGCGGCGATGCGGGTCGCCAGGCTCAAGACGGCCGCCTACACGGTCCAGCGGCCGCTGCACCTGGGTGCCGCGCTCGCCGGAGCCGACGCCGGTCTCATCGAGCGGCTGCTCGCCTTCGGTGGCGATCTCGGCGTCGCTTTCCAGCTCAGGGACGACCTGCTCGGGGTTTTCGGCGATCCGTCGGTCACCGGGAAACCGGCGGGCGACGACCTGCGGGAGGGCAAGCGGACGCTGCTCGTCGCACTCGGCCTTCGGTACGCGAACGAGCGGGGCAGCACGGCCGAGCACGACACGATCGCCTCGGCGATCGGCAACGCGGATCTCGGCACGTCCGATGTGGAGCGGGTGCGGGAGGCGCTGACCGGCCTCGGCGCCGTCGAAGAGGTGGAGCGCCGCATCGAGGCTCTCACCGAGTCGGCGCTCGCCTCGCTGCGGCTGGCCGCGCTCGCCGAGCCTGCCGCGACGCAACTCACCGCGCTCACCGACAAGGCGACGAAGAGGGCTTACTGATGCGCGTCGTGCGCGGTGGCGAGAACGTCGCCGTGATCGGTGGCGGGCTCGCCGGTCTCTCGGCGGCACTGCACCTGCTCGGCGCCGGACGAAAGGTCACGGTTTTCGAACAGGAACCGAGGCCCGGCGGCAGGGCGGGTGGTTTCGCCGCGAAGGGGCGGGACGGCGACCTCATCGACAGCGGAGCGAGCGTGCTGACGATGCCGGAGTACGTCGAGGAGGCGTTCGCGGCGGTCGGCATGCGGATGGCCGATCTGCTGACCCTGCGCAGGCTCGATCCCGCCTACCGCGCGCATTTCGCCGACGGCAGCACCATCAGGCTCTACACCGGCGCCGAGGCCATGGAGGCCGAGATCCGTGCCGTCGCGGGTCCTGAGGAGGCCGAGGGATACCGCAGGCTCCGCCGATGGCTCACCGAGTTGTACGCGGTGCAGCGCGACCGGTTCATCGGATCCAACTTCGACTCGCCGTTCGACCTGCTCGGCCCGGAGCTGGCGAAATTGGCGGCACTGGGCGGTTTTGCGAGGCTCGGTCCGAGAATCGGCCGGTTCCTGCGCGACGAGCGGGTGCGGAGGTTGTTCTCGTTCCAATCGCTCTACGCGGGACTCGATCCGGCGCGGGCGCTCGGCGCCTACGGCGTCATTTCCTATATGGACACCGTGGGCGGCGTGTACTACCCGGTGGGCGGCATGGCCCGCGTCGCGGAGGCCATGGCGGAAGCCGTCGAACTGGCAGGTGGCAGCGTGCGGTACTCGTCGCGGGTGGCCTGGCTCGAACGCGTCGGCTCACGGGTCCGCGCGGTCCGCACCGCCGAGGGCCTTCGCAGCGGCTGCGACGCCGTCGTGCTCGCGACGGAACTCACCAGCGCCTACCGGCTGCTCGGCATCAGACCGCGCCGACCGGTGCCGTTGCGGTTCGCGCCTTCGGCTTTCGTCCTGCACGGCAACAGCGCGACGCGCTGGAAGGAACTCGACCACCACACGATCTTCTTCGGCAAGGCGTGGTCCGGCACGTTCGACGAGATCATCAGGCAGGGCAAGCTGATGAGCGATCCTTCGCTGCTGGTGACCAATCCGACGCGGTCGGAGCCGGGCCTTTCCCCTTCCGGCCGCGAACTGATCTCAGTGCTGGCGCCCGCGCCCAACACGCACACGGCCGGGATCGCGTGGCATGGCCTGGGCCCCGCTTATCGCGACGAATTGCTGCGAACGCTGGAAAACCGCGGATTGCCGGGTTTCGCGGGCGATGTCGAGATCACCGACACCGTGACACCCGACGACTGGGCACGCAAGGGCCTCTCGGCGGGAACCCCGTTCTCGCTGGCCCACACGTTCGGCCAAACCGGACCGTTCCGTCCCTCGAATCTCGTACGGGGAGCCGAGAACGTCGTGCTCGCGGGATGCGGGACCACCCCCGGCGTCGGCATCCCACCCGTGTTGATCTCGGGGAGGCTCGCGGCGGCGAGGATCACCCGCTGATGGAGCTGGCGACGGCATACGCGACGTGCAGGCGCATCAACGCACGGCACGGGCGCACGTTCTTTCTCGCGACGAGGCTCCTTCCCGCGCACGCGAGACCGGCGGCACACGCGCTGTACGGCTTCGCCCGCTCGGTCGATGAACTCGTCGACAATCCGCGCGAGGGCAGCGATCCCGCCACGATGCTCGCCGCTTGTTCCCGCGCTCTCGACCGGGTTTACGCTCGCGGAAACGACGCGGAACCCCTCACCGATCCGGTATTGCTGGCCTTCGCGGACACGGTGCGCCGCTACGGCCTCGAAAGGGAACTCTTCGACGCCTTCCTGCATTCGATGGAACTGGACCTGTGGGTGCGCGAATACGCCACGTTCGCCGAACTCTCCGAGTACACGCACGGCTCGGCCGAGGTGATCGGTCTGCAGATGCTCCCCGTGCTGGGCACGGTCGTCCCACGCGACGAAGCCGCTCCCTACGCCGCGGCGCTCGGGGAAGCGTTCCAGCTCACCAACTTCCTGCGCGATGTCGGCGAGGATCTTGGGCGGGGAAGGCTCTACCTGCCGACGGAGGAACTCGCCGCGTACGGCGTCGAAAGGCACCTGCTCGAATGGGCCTGGCACACGGGCGGCACCGACCGCAGGATCACCAGGGCGCTCGCGGCTCTCGTCGCGCGCAACAGGGCGGTCTACCGGAGGGCCGGGCCGGGCATTCCGCTGCTGCGCAAGGAATCCCGCTCATGCGTGCGGACAGCGCTGACCCTTTACGAAGGCATCCTCGACGAGATCGTCGCCGCGGACTACAACGTCCTCGGCGGGCGGGTCGCCGTGCCGAGAAGGAGACGCTTCACGGTCGCGGGAACGGCCATCCTCACTAGGCTGTGGACATGACGACAGCAGGCAACCGGCCCGTCCGAATCGGACTCCAGCTCCAGCCACAGCACGCCGACTACGCCGCCATCCGGCGCGCCGCGTCGGAGGCGGAGGAACTCGGCGTCGACATCGTGTTCAACTGGGACCACTTCTACCCGCTCTACGGCGATCCCGTCGGCAAGCACTTCGAGTGCTGGACCATGCTGGGCGCGTGGGCGGAGTCGACGTCGCGGGTCCAGATCGGCGCGCTCGTGACGTGCAACAGTTACCGCAATCCGGAATTGCTCGCCGACATGGCCCGCACCGTCGACCACATCAGCGGGGGAAGGCTCATCCTCGGCATCGGGTCCGGCTGGTTCGAGAAGGACTACACGGAGTACGGCTACGAGTTCGGCACGGCAGGCGGCAGGCTCGACGCGCTCGCCGAATCGCTGCCGAGGATCGAAAGCAGGCTCGCCGAGCTCAATCCCGCTCCCACTCGCAAGATTCCGGTGCTCATCGGCGGTGGCGGAGAGAAGAAGACGCTCAGGCTGGTCGCCAAGCACGCCGACATCTGGCACGGATTCGGTGACGTCGAGGTGGCCTCCCGCAAGATGCGGATCCTCGACCAGCACTGCGCGGACGTCGGCAGGGACCCGGCCGAGATCGAACGTTCCGTCGGCGTGCGCGGCAATCCCGAGGATTCCGGCCCCGACCTGCTGAAGGCGGGCGTCACCATGTTCACGGTCGCGGAAGGTGGTCCCGACTACGACCTGAGCACGCTGCGCAAGTGGATCGCGTGGCGCGACGCCCAGTAGCGAGTTCCCGATCGGGGCGGGCCGTACCGGTCCGCCCTGATCAGGCCCGCTTGCGGTGTGCCGCGACCCGCTCCCTCGTCGCGCAGCGGGTCGAGCAGTACCGGCGAGGACTTCCGCCACCGAGGTCGACGAACGGTCTGCCGCACGACGGCGAGGCACACAGTCCTCCCGGTGGCCGCTGCCGGTCGGCGAGCAGTACCGCGAAGGCGAGACAGGACGAGGTCACCAGCCACTGACCCCACGGTCCGTCGTCGTCGGCGTCGATGTGCAGGTGCCAGGGGTGTTCGCCGCCGTGGCTGGTCAGCCGTGGTGGTGCCGCGCTGGCGGCGAGCAGGTCGTTGAGCACGGCGGCGGCCTCGGCCACGCCGGCCGCGGCGAACACCGCCCTGAGCTCGTGCGCGGCGTCCCGCAACGCGGTGACGTCGGCGTCGGTGAGCCCTAGCGGTTCCTTCTCCCCATGCGTCACCAGCACATCGGTGACCAGTTCGACCGTGGGCCGTTCGCGCAGCAGCACATCCATCAGTTCGACGGCGCGCTGGGCCGAGGCACGTGCCGAACCACCGGGAATTCTGTCCTCGCCGACCATCATGTCATCAGTGTAACGTCTCAGGCGTGACAAGCCGTTACGGATTGGGAGGTTATCTCGCCGGAGCAACGTCCGCGAGAGTGGGCGACGAGATGTCCGGTCCCGCGTTGCTCATCGTCGGACTGGCCGCGACCGGGTCGGTGACCACGGCTTCCCTCCTGCTCACCGCGTTGACCGCGACCGCGGCCCTCGGCGGTCCGGTACTCGGCGCACTGATCGACCGCAGCGGCAGGCCGGGCCGGGTTCTCGCGCTGACCCTCGCGGGCTACGCGGCCGGGCTCGCGGTCGTACTGGCGAGCGTCGGGCACCTTCCCGTTGCCGTCGTCACGCTCGCCGCCGCGCTCACCGGCCTGCTCAACCCCGCCGTCGCCGGAGGCTGGACCGCCCAGCTGCCGGGCGTGGTGCCCGCCGAGCGGTTCGGGAGAGCCAACAGCCTCGACGCACTGACTTTCGGCGCGGCGAGTCTCGCGGGACCCGCGCTGGCCGGAGTCGTGGCGAGCGCGGCGGGCGCACCCATCGCGCTGGTCGTGGCCATCGTCGCGGTGGCCGCGTCGGTTCCGGCGGCGCTGCGGCTTCCTCCGCCCCGGACCCGGCAGCGGCGACGCGGGGTGCTGCGCACGGAGCTGGCGACCGGGTTCCGCGCCATCGTCACCGTCCGCCCGCTGCTGCGAGCCACCGGCACGTCGATGGTGTCCTTCGCGGGCGTCGGCATGTTCATCGTGTGCGCACCGCTGCTGGGCGAGCAGCGGTTCGGCTCAGCGAACATCGGCGCGCTGTTGCTGGCCGCGCTCGCCGCCGCCGCGATGTCGGCCAACGCGGTACTGGCCCGCAAACCGGGCCTGCTGCGCCCGGGCACCATCCTGCTCGGCAGCACGCTGCTGCTCTGCGCCGGTCTGCTGGTGACCTCGGTGACCACCTCGCCGGTGATCGTCGTCGGCGCCGTGCTGCTCGCGGGCATCGGCGAAGGACCACAGCTCACGGCGCTGTTCGCCATCCGGCACGAGCACGCGCCGGACGGCATGCGCGCGCAGATCTTCACGACGGGAGCCAGCCTCAAGATCGCCGGGTTCGCGGCGGGCACCGCCGTCGCCGGACCACTCGCGGCGATGTCGCTTCCGGTGTGCCTCGCCGTCGCGGCGGGATTCGAGGCGCTCGCGGCGCTGCTCTACCTGTGCTTGCCGGAGCCCGGACAGCACAGCAAGACCAGAAAGCCTAGAAAGCCATTGCCTGAGCGCGCCGCTTGACCTCGGTGCCGTGACTCGTGCGCAGGGCGTTGATGGGCGTGACTCCGGGCAGGGTCTCGTCCTCCGCGAACAGCCAGCGCAGCATCTCCGTGCGGCTGAACCCCGCGTCCGAGAGCACCGTGATGGTGCCTGCCAGCCCCTTGACCACCCCGCCGTCACCGAGGAAATCGGCGGGAATGACCAGGTCACCGTCCCGGCGGACGGCAATGAGCTGACCGTCCCTCAGCATCTGGCGCACTTTGTTCGACGACTGGCCGATGACATCGGCGACCTGGCCGATCTGCAACACCGCGACCTCGGCATCCAGCACATCGTCAGCGATAGGGATCGCACTCACACCTACTACCTTGCCACATCACCCCGCGAGGGACGCGGGCGTTATTCCCGGTGGCCCCTCGCGGGGCGCGACCCGGCGAGCAGGCCGGAAAGCTCAGCGGAGCGGAGTGGGGGCACTGTGGGCGGAAGCAACTCCACCCGACCGTAGGATCGGGCGCTGTGACCCGCTCGGAACCCAGCCTCGCAGGCGCGCTGCTCGACCGGCGATACCGCGTCGATCGGCTGCTCGCGCACGGTGGCATGTCGTCGGTGTACCGCGGCGTCGACACCAGACTGGACCGCCCCGTCGCCATCAAGATCATGGACTCCCGGTTCGCCGACGACCGCAACTTCGTCGACCGGTTCGAAAGGGAGGCGCGCTCAGCGGCCAAGCTGCACCATCCGCATGTCGTCGCCGTCCACGACCAGGGCTTCGACACCTCGGCGGGCCAGGAGGACCGCAGGGCCTTCCTCGTCATGGAACTCGTCGACGGCGGAACCCTGCGTGACCTCATCGACCAGCGCGGCGCACTCGACATCCCGCTGGCGATCACCATCGCCGAGAACGTGCTGTCCGCGCTCGCCGCCGCGCACGGCGAAGGCCTCGTGCACAGGGACGTCAAGCCGGAGAACGTACTCATCGGCCGCAGGGGCACCGCCGAGGGCGGCGTGGTCAAGGTCGGCGACTTCGGGCTGGTCAGGGCGGTCGCGAGCGCGGGAACGACGAGTACGAGCGTCATCCTCGGAACGGTGGCCTATCTCTCGCCCGAGCAGGTCACCTCCGGTTCGGCCAGCGAACGCGGCGACGTCTACTCGACGGGCATCCTGCTCTACGAGATGCTGACCGGGCAGGTTCCCTACATCGGCGACACCGCGCTTTCGGTCGCGTACCGGCACGTGAACGACGACGTGCCCGCGCCGGGCGTGCTGCGTCCCGGCATCCCGCCGGCGCTCGACGACCTCGTGTTGCGAGCCACGCGGCGCGACCCGGAGGCCCGCCCTTCCGACGCGGGAGCGTTCAAGGCGGAACTGGAAAACGTGCGTGCCGAACTGGGCATGTCGCCGGTCGCCGTCCCCGTGCCGCCGACACCCGGCGACGGGAGCGACGCGATCACCGTCTCGGGAAGCACCGGAAAGCACGCCGCCCCCGAATTCGACGCGGAACGTACGGTTCCCGCCATCCAGGCGATCACCTCGACGGCGGGCCCGAGAGGCACCCAGGCACTACCGAGGGGCGCGGTCTCCAGGGACCAGCCCACGGGCTCGCCCGAGGAACCTCCGCCGCCGGAAGCGGAGCTGCCCGTCCGGCGCAGGAACGTGTTCCCCGCCCTGTGGATCGCCGTCGGCCTGCTCATCGTCGCCGGTATCGGCGTCGGCATCTGGTGGTTCACCGGCGGAAGGTACGTCGACGTGCCGAAGGTCGCCGGTATGGAAACGGGCCAGGCCGAGCAGCTCGTCAGGCAAGCCGAACTGACCCCGAGGCTCACCGAGGCCAGGCACAACACGGTGCCGAGCGGAACCGTCATCGGCACCGAACCGGAAGCCGGTTCGCGCGCGCTGCTCGGCGACGAGATCACCATCGTGGTCTCGCTCGGCAAACCGGTGGTACCCGACATCCCGGCAGGCGCGACGGTCGAACAGGCCGAGCAGGCCATCAAGGCCATGCAGCTGGAACCACGCAGGGACGGCAACGCCGACCAATACAGCGACGAGGTCCCGGAAGGCGCCGTCATCACCGTGACGCCGCAGCCGGGGAACCAGGCCAACATCGGCGACCAGGTCACCATCGTCGTGTCGAAGGGACCACCCCCGACACCCGTGCCCTCCGTCGCCGGAATGTCAAGAGACGAGGCATTCCAGGCCCTCACCGATGCCGGATTCGAACCGTTCGACGCGGGCGAGGAGTTCGGAGAGGGCGTCGCGGCGGGACACGTCACCCGCACTGATCCGGCGCAGGGCGCGACGCTCGACGGCGACAAGCGGGTCGGCGTCTACGTGTCCAACGCGGTAGAAGTCCCTTCGGTGATGGGAAGGCGGATCGACGAGGCGCTGCAGATACTCGGCGAAGCGGGACTGACGTCGAACGCCGAGGACCACCGGGGCCGGTTCGCCTTCGTCGTCAACCAGGACCCCGCGCCGGGAAGCTGGGTGGAGAAGGGCACGGCGGTCAACCTGACGCTCGTGCCGTGACGACGCCGGGGCACCTGGTGAGACGAACCTGCGGCGGCCCGGCCCCGGTGCGACACTCTTGACCATGCCACGCTCGAACATCCGGCTGATCCAAGGTGACATCACCACCCAGGAGGTGGATGCGGTCGTCAACGCGGCCAACTCCAGCCTCCTCGGTGGCGGCGGCGTCGACGGTGCCATCCACCGCGCGGGAGGGCCGGACATCCTCGCCGAATGCGAGCGGCTCAGGGAAACGGCCTATCCCGGCGGGCTGCCGACCGGACAGGCCGTCGCCACGACGGCGGGACGGTTGCCCGCTCGATGGGTTATTCACACGGTCGGCCCGGTCTATTCCACAAGCGAGGGCCGCTCACGTCTGCTGGCTTCGTGTTACCACGAAGCGTTACGTGTTGCCGAAGAGCTCGGCGCCCAAGCGATTGCTTTTCCTGCCATATCGGCTGGAATTTTTCGATGGCCCCTCGACAACGCGGCGAAAATCGCCGTAGATTCGGTCGAGGCGGCCGGAAGTGCTATGAGCGAGATCCGGTTCGTTCTGTTCAACGCCGAAGCCTATGTTGCCTTCGAGCAAGCGATCAAAGGATTAGCGGGCCGGTAACACGGCGACCACGTATGCGTCATCCGCACCTGGTGGACTGGAAGAGGATGTTGCGAAACGGCGGCGCGCGGGAACCCGAGCGCCCGCGACGCCACGGCGCCGCACGCGTGAATTCACAACGGACACAGCAACCGACGTAGCGACGATTTCCGGGGAGACCGCCGATGCCATCGGACCGGCTGAGCGCACTGGACATTGCCTTCCTGTGCCTTGAGGGCGAAGCGACGCCAATGCACATGGGCGCGGTGGCGACATTCCGCCCTCGCGGGCAGGTCGATCCACACCGGCTGCGCTCACTACTCGCCACCCGCGCGGCGGCAATTCCCAAACTGGGAAGACGAGTCAGGTCGACGTGGCCCATGTTCGGCGGAGCGCAATGGGAAAAGGACCCTGATTTCGACGCCGAACGTCACATTGACATCCATCGGCTCTGCGATCTCTACGAACCCGACCCGCTCGCCGAATTCGCGTCACACTGGATCGCCGAACCGCTCGACATCAATGCTCCATTGTGGAATATGCACATCGTGACCGGGCTTCCCGGTGACGAATTCGCCGTTCTCATGAAGTTCCATCACGCGCTGACCGACGGTGCGGGCGCCGTGGAGGTCGGCTTCGGATTGCTCGACGACGTCGCGATCCCGGTCCAGCGTGAGTCGGCAGGCGGCCGGAGAACTCCGGTTTCGCCGCTCGATGTCCTCCGTTCCGGTGCGTCGGCGGCCATCGGCCAAGCCGCGGAATCGGCGGGTATCGCCCGCGACGTCCTGCGTGCGGCGAGACCCTATCCGATCTCCCCGACCGCGACGGTGAACTCGACAAGCCGCAGACTCGGCTTCGTCAAGATCGACCTCGCCGATATCAGGTACATCCGGAAAGCCTGCGGAGGTACGACAAACGACGTCGTGCTGGCCGTACTCGCCGGGGCACTCCGCGAGTGGATGATCAACAGGGGGCAACGCGCCGACGCTCGCTCGCTGCGCGCGCTGGTCCCGGTCAGCCTGCGGGGAAGGGACGCGCGTAACAACGGCGGCAACGTGCTCTCGGGCTACCTGTGCGAACTGCCGGTCGAACTGGACGACCCGCTCGACCGGCTCGCGGCGATCAGGTACTCGATGGATCGCAACAAGAAGGCGGGGCCGAGCAGAGGAGCCGGTGCGATCCCGATACTGGCCAACAGGGTGCCCGCGGGTATCCACCGGCTGGCCACCAAGGTGGCGGGCATGGCGGCGCCGCTGCTGTTCGACACCGTCGTCACCAACGTCCCGCTACCGAGCAGGCCGATGTCGCTCGACGGCGCGAGGCTGCGGGGCGTGTACCCGATCGTCCCGCTCGCGCCACACCAGTCGGTGGGCATCGCCGTCTCCAGCTACCTCGGCACCCTCCACATCGGACTACAGGTGAACGGGGCCGCGGTCCCCGACATCGGATCGCTCTCCGACGCCGTGACCAAGTCGGTGGCGGGGCTCTACCAGCGGTGTGGCTAGTGAGCCCCGGCCCGCTCAGGCCCTCAACATCTCCGCGACGAGAAACGCGAGCTCAAGCGACTGCTGCGTGTTCAGCCTCGGGTCGCAAGCCGTCTCGTACCTGCCGCCGAGATCGAGGTCGGAAATCTCCTGCGCACCGCCGAGGCATTCGGTGACGTCCTCACCGGTCAGCTCGACGTGGATACCACCGGGGTAGGTACCCAGCTTGTGGTGCACCTCGAAGAAACCCTGCACCTCGTCGACGATGCGGTCGAAGTGCCGGGTCTTGTACCCGTTGGACGATTCGTGGGTGTTGCCGTGCATCGGGTCGCACTGCCAGATGACCTTGTGCCCCGAGCTCTCGACCTTCTCCACGATCGCGGGCAGCACCTCGCGCACCTTGCCGTTGCCCATCCGGGAGATGAGCGTCAGCCGGCCGGGCTCGTGCCGGGGGTCCAGCCGCTGCACGTACTCGACGGCCTGCTCGGGCGTCGTGGTCGGGCCGATCTTCAAGCCGATCGGATTGGCCAGCAGCTCCGCGAAGGCGATGTGCGCGCCGTCGAGCTGCCGGGTGCGCTCGCCGATCCACAGGAAGTGTGACGACAGGTTGTACAGCTTCGCGTCGGCCTCAGCGGGCCGGTCGAGGCGCAACATCGCGCGCTCGTAGTCGAGCAGCAGCGCCTCGTGGCTTGCGAAAATCTCGGTCGAATGCAGCGAGCTGTCCGTGACGCCGCAGGCCGACATGAACCGCAGGCCCCTGTCGATCTCGGAGGCCAGCGCCTCGTACCGCTCACCCGCGGGCGACGTGCGCACGAAGTCCTTGTTCCAGTCGTGGACCTGCGCGAGGTCGGCCATTCCGGCACCGGTGAGCGCCCGCATCAGGTTCATCGCGGCACCGGCGTTGGCGTAGGCGCGGATCATCCTGCCGGGGTCCGGCACGCGCAACGCGGGCTCGGCGACGAGCGAGTTGACGATGTCGCCGCGGTAGACCGGCAGGCCGAGCGCGTCGGTGGAATTGGACCTCGGCTTGGCGTACTGACCGGCGATCCTGCCCACCTTGACGACGGGAAGGCTCGCGCCGTAGGTCAGCACCACCGCCATCTGCAGCAGCGTGCGGAGGTTGGCCCTGATGTGCGGCTCGGTGTTGGACTCGAAGGTCTCCGCGCAGTCACCACCCTGGAGCAGGAAGGCTTCCCCGCGAGCGACCATCGCGAGCCGATCGCGCAGGCGGTCGATCTCGGCCGGAACCGTGATCGGAGGCACACTCTCCAGCACCGCACGCACCCTCGCGACGGCGTCGCCGTCAGGCCACTCCGGCTGCTGGGCCGCGGGCCGCGTGAGCGCCGCGTCGAGACGCTCGCGCAGCTCGGCGGGCAACGGCGGCAGCGAGGGAAGGGTGTCGATGGGGACGTCCACAGTCCAGTTCACCCACCCAGCATACGAAGCGCCCCCAGGAGTCCCGCGCCGACGTGCGACCAGCGAAGCGGCGCGCGCGGGATCGCGTGAGACTTACCGCTGGTCGAGGGCACCGTGACGACCCGAGGCACCCGAACGTGGAGTCGCGAGAACGACCGCGTCCGCCCGCGACGTGGTCAGGCTCACCCGGCCCTGGCGTCGTACCGGCTCAGACCACCGCGAGCGGCAAGGCCGTCGGGTGCACCGGCGAAGGCAGATCCGAGGCCCCGGTGAGGTAGTGGTCGACCGCGTGCGCGACCGAACGTCCCTCCGCGATCGCCCACACCACGAGCGAGGCGCCCCTGTGCGCGTCGCCGCACACGAAAACGCCAGGCGCCGCCGTCTGCCAATCGGGACCGCAGGACACCGTGCCACGAGGGGTCAGGGACAGACCGAGATCGTCGAGCAACCGCATGTGCTCGACCCCCTCGAAACCGATCGCGAACAGCACGAGATCGGCGGGAAGTTCCTCGATCTCCTCGCTCGTCGGGACCACCTCACGGCGGCCGGTCTCCCCGTCCTTCTCCACCCGGACGGTGTGCAGTTCGATCGCCCGCACCGCGCCGTTCTCGTCACCGACGAACCGCTTGACGGCGACCGCGAACCGGCGTTCCCCCCGCTCCTCGTGCACCGGATAGGTACGCAACAGATAAGGCCATGTCGGCCACGGCGACCTTTCGTCGTCGCGTGTGGACGGTGGCTGCGGGTACTGGTCGAGCTGGGTCACCGACAACGCGCCCTGACGGAGCGCCGTGCCGTAACTGTCGGCGCCGGTGTCCCCGCCGCCGATGATCACGACGTGCTTGCCCGCGGCGTCGATGTCCGGCGGCCCGTCACCCTCGCACTGCTTGTTGGCGGGAACAAGGTGCTCCATCGCGAGATGAATCCCGGAAAGCTCCCTGCCCTTGGTCGTCGTGTCGTCCCTGCCTCGCAGCGCGCCGACGGCGAGAACGGCGGCGTCGAACCGCTCCCTCAGTTCCTCCACCGTGATATCGACGCCGACCTCACAGGCGGTGACGAACGTCGTGCCCTCCCTGCGAAGCTGCGCGAGCCTGCGATCGAGAACCTTCTTCTCCATCTTGAACTCGGGAATGCCGTACCGCAGCAGACCGCCGAGCCGATCGTCCCGCTCGAACACCGTCACCTCGTGCCCCGCGCGGGTGAGCTGCTGAGCGGCGGCGAGCCCCGCCGGTCCCGAACCCACGACGGCGACCCGCTGCCCCGTCGGGACGGCCGCCTGTTCCGGCCGCACGTAATTCAGCTCCCACGCCTGCGCGGCGATGGTCTCCTCGACCCGCTTGATGGCGACCGGGCCACCGGAGGCAGGCGAAATCGACAACACACAGCCCGCCTCACACGGCGCGGGACACAACTTTCCGGTGAATTCGGGAAAGTTGTTCGTCGCGTGCAGTCGTTCGCTCGCCTCGGCCCAGTCACCGCGGCGGACGAGATCGTTCCACTCCGGAATCAGGTTGCCGAGCGGGCAACCCGCCGAACCCGAATGACAGAACGGAATCCCGCAATCCATGCACCGGCTCGCCTGCGTGCGAACCTCCTCGTTGCGTTCCTCCGTGCTCTGCTCCGCGTACACCTCGCGCCAGTCGTGAACGCGCTCGTCCTTCGGCCGCTTCGCCTGCTCGGAACGCCTATACCTCATGAAGCCATTCGGATCAGCCACGGGCCGCCTCCAATATCCCGCGGGACACCCGCACCCGGTCGGCACCCGCAGCCGCTGCTCCGCAAGCTCCGCCATTATCAGCCACGGGCCGCCTCCATGATCGCCTCGTCGACGTCCCTTCCCTCGGCCCGCGCGGCCTTGGTCGCTTCGAGAACCCGCTGATAGTCCCTCGGCATCACCTTGCTGAACGCCGCCGAACGGCGGGGCCAGTCACCGAGCAACGACGCGGCCACGGCCGAACGGGTCAGCTCGAAGTGGCGCCGCACGACATCCTTGAGCCAGGCGAGTTCGTCGGCCTTCGGCGCGAGCAATTCGACCATGCCGCGGTTGACCTTGCGCTTGTCGAGATCGAGGACGAAAGCGATTCCGCCGGACATCCCCGCCGCCAGGTTCCGGCCAGACGGCCCGAGTACGACGGCCCTTCCGCCCGTCATGTACTCGAAAGCGTGGTCGCCGACGCCCTCGGCGACGATCAGCGCACCCGAGTTGCGGACCCCGAACCGCTCACCGGCCTGGCCACGCAGGAACACCTCGCCACCGGTCGCGCCGTAGGCGATGGTGTTACCGGCGATGACCTGACCTTCCGCCGCATACGGCGCGTCGGGATGCGGCCTGACGACGATGCGACCACCGGAAAGCCCCTTGCCGACGTAATCGTTGGCGTCACCGACAAGATCGATCGTCACACCGGGCGGCAGGAAAGCGCCGAGCGACTGGCCTGCCGAACCGGTCAGTCCGATGTGGATGGTGTCCTCGGGAAGTCCCGCACTGCCGTAGCGACGCGTGATCTCCGAACCGAGCAGCGTGCCGACCGTGCGGTTGACGTTGCGCACGGGCAACTCCAGCCGCAGCGGGTGGGCGTCCTCAAGTGCCGCCTCGGCGAGCTGGATCAGCGTGCGGTCGAGCGCGTGCTCCAGCCCGTGGTCCTGCTCGCGCACCTTGCGCCGCGACCCGCCGTAGGGCGTGTCCTCCGGCATCGCGAAGATGGGGGAAAGATCGAGTCCCCGAGCCTTCCAGTGCTCGACGGCCTCGTCGACATCGAGCAAATCGGCCCTTCCGATCAGTTCGTCGAGTGAGCGGTAGCCGAGCTCCGCCAGATACTCCCGCACTTCCTGAGCCACGAACCGGAAGTAGTTCACGACGTGCTCGGCCTGCCCGGTGTAACGCTTGCGCAGTTCCGGATTCTGGGTCGCCACCCCGACGGGGCAGGTGTCCAGATGACACACCCGCATCATGACGCAACCGGCGACCACGAGCGGCGCGGTCGCGAACCCGTATTCCTCCGCTCCGAGCAGCGCGGCGACGACGACGTCCCTTCCCGTCTTCATCGCGCCGTCCACCTGCACGGTGATGCGGTCGCGCAAACCGTTGAGCAGCAACGTCTGCTGAGTTTCGGCCAGCCCGATCTCCCACGGCGTTCCCGCGTGCTTCAGCGAGTTCATCGGGGACGCGCCGGTCCCGCCGTCATGCCCGGAAATCAGCACCACGTCGGCGTGTGCCTTGGAAACCCCGGCCGCGACCGTGCCGACCCCGAGCGAGCTCACCAGCTTGACGTGGATTCTCGCCCGCTCGTTTGCGTTCTTGAGGTCGTGGATGAGCTGGGCCAGATCCTCGATGGAATAGATGTCGTGGTGCGGAGGCGGCGAGATGAGGCCGACACCCGGCGTCGAGTGCCGCGTGCGCGCGATCCACGGGTACACCTTGTTCGGCGGGAGCTGACCGCCCTCGCCCGGTTTGGCGCCCTGCGCCATCTTGATCTGGATGTCGTCGGCGTTGACGAGATACTCGCTCGTCACCCCGAACCGTCCACTCGCGACCTGCTTGATCGCGCTGCGGCGCTCCGGATCGTAGAGCCGTTCCGGATCCTCGCCGCCCTCACCGGTATTCGACCTGCCGCCGATCCGGTTCATCGCGATGGCAAGAGTCTGGTGTGCCTCGGCCGAGATCGAACCGTAGGACATCGCGCCGGTGTTGAACCGCGAGCAGATCGACTCGATCGACTCGACCTCGTCGACCGGGATGGGTTCCCTGTCCTCGTCCCTGATCCCGAACATGCCGCGCAGCGCGCCGCCCTCCCTGTTGAGGCGGTTCACCTCGTCGGCATAGGCGCGATAGGCCTCGTCCCTGCGGGTCTTGCTGGCATGCTGCAACAGGAAAACGGTCTCCGGGGTGAACAGGTGCAGTTCGCCCTCTCGCCGGTAGGCGTACTCGCCGCCGGTCTCCAGGCCCCGGTGCACCCGTTCCGTCGGATTGTCGGGATAGGCCCTGCGATGCCGGATCGCGACCTCCTCGGCGAGCACGTCGAGGCCGACGCCGCCGAGTTTGGACGTCGTTCCGGTGAAGTACTCGTCCAGCACGTCCTGTGCCAGCCCGAGGCATTCGAAGACCTGCGCCGCGGTGTAGGCACCGACGGTGGAAATGCCCATCTTCGACATGATCTTCAGGACGCCCTTGGCGAGCGCGTTCACGTAGTTGCGCACCGCCCGTTCCGGCTCGATGCCGGTGACCGCGCCCTGGGCGATCATGTCCTCGATCGTCTCGAACGCGAGGTAAGGGTTGACCGCTGCCGCACCGAATCCGAGCAGCAGGGCGACGTGGTGCACCTCGCGCGCGTCGCCGGTCTCGACGACGAGCGCAACCCGCAGCCGCTCCTTGGTGCGCACCAAGTGGTGGTGCACGGCGGACACCAGCAGCAGCGAGGGAATCGGCGCCATCCGGTGGTCCGAATCCCTGTCGGAGAGCACGAGCGTGCGCGCACCGGCCTCGATGGCCTCGGAAGCTTCTCTGCGCACCCTCTCGACGGCCTCGGCGAGCGCCCTGCCACCACCGTCCACCTCGTACAGTCCGGAAAGGACAGTGCAGGCGAATCCGGGGAGATCACCGTCGTCGTTGATGTGGATGAGCTTGGCCAGCTCGTCGTTGTCGATCACGGGGCAGGGCAACTGAATGTGCCTGCACGAGGCGGGTCCCGGTTCGAGCAGGTTCTGTTCGGGGCCCATGATGCGGCTCATCGAGGTGATGAGTTCCTCGCGGATCGCGTCGAGCGGAGGATTGGTGACCTGGGCGAAGCCTTGCTTGAAGTACTCGTACAGCAACCGCGAACGCCGGGAGAGCACCGCGGGAGGGGTGTCGGTTCCCATCGAGCCCAGCGGTTCGGCCCCGGTCGCGGCCATGGGACCGAGCAGGATCTTGAGCTCCTCCTCGGTGTACCCGAACGCCTGCTGCCTGCGCAGAACGGAGGCGTGGGTCTGGGTGATGTGATCCCTTCCGGTCAGCTCGGAAAGGCTCAGCAGCCCCGCGTGCAGCCACTCCTCGTAGGGCGCCTCCGCGGCGAGCCCCGACTTGATCTCGTCGTCGTTGACGATGCGGCCAGCCTCGGTGTCGACGAGGAACATCCGGCCCGGCTTCAGCCTGCCTTTCGCGATGACCCGCTCGGGCGGAACGTCGAGGACACCGGCCTCACTGGCCAGCACGACCCTGTCGTCGGCCGTTTGCCACCAGCGGGCCGGACGAAGGCCGTTGCGGTCGAGAACGGCGCCGACGAGGGAACCGTCGGTGAAGGTCACGCAGGCCGGACCGTCCCACGGTTCCATGAGACTCGCGTGGAACTGGTAGAAAGCGCGGCGTTGTTCGTCCATCGTGGCGTGGTTCTCCCACGCCTCGGGAATCATCATCAGCACGGCGTGCGGCAGCGACCTTCCGCCGAGATGCAGCAGTTCGAGCACCTCGTCGAACGAGGCCGAATCGGACGCTTCGGGCGAACACACCGGGTACAGCCTGGTCAGATCCCCAGGCAGGAGCCCCGATTCCAGCAGTGCCTCACGGGCCCGCATCCGGTTGCGGTTGCCCCTGATCGTGTTGATCTCGCCGTTGTGGGCGACGAAACGGAACGGGTGCGCGAGCGGCCACGAGGGGAAGGTGTTGGTGGAGAACCTGCTGTGCACCAGCGCGATCGCGCTGACGAGGCGCCGATCCCGCAGGTCGGGGAAGAACGCGGGCAACTGCGCAGGAGTCAGCATTCCCTTGTACACGAGCGTGCGCGAGGACAGCGAGGGAAAGTAGAGCCCGCAGTCGGCGACCTCACTCTCGTGTTCGGCCCGCTTGCGCAGGCAGAACGCGAGCCGGTCGAGTTCGACCCCGCTGGGCCCTTGGCCGTGCGCGTCCGGCTTCCCCCTCACGAACAACATCGCGAAGGCGGGCATGACCGAGCGTGCCGAGGGGCCGAGGTCCGCGCCGTCGGCATCGGTGGGGACCTCCCGCCAGCCGAGCACGTCGAGGTTTTCCTCGGCGGCGATGCGCTCGACGAGCGCTTGTGCCTTGACCTTCCGGTCTTCATCGGAGGGAAGGAAGGCGATTCCGGCCGCGTAGTGGTGCGATCCGAACGCGTCGGGTTTCGGGAGGCCGAAATCGACCTCGGCCCGCAACAACTCATCGGGAAGTTGCACCAGGATGCCCGCGCCGTCACCACTGGTGGGTTCGGCGCCCGCGGCGCCTCGGTGGTCGAGATTCGTCAACGCGTCGAGACCGTCGGTGACGATGCTGTGAGAGCGGACACCACGGACGTGGGCGACCATGGCCACACCGCAGGAATCCTGTTCCGTCGCAGGATCGTAAAGACCCTGTCGAGACGGAATCGCGGAGAAGATCAAGGGGACCTCCTGCGTCGTCTTCGTGCTCGATAACTGCCGGCACGGGACGACAATGGCCCGCTTATTA
Source organism: Saccharomonospora sp. NPDC006951 (assembly GCA_040635515.1). Classification (GTDB taxonomy): domain Bacteria; phylum Actinomycetota; class Actinomycetes; order Mycobacteriales; family Pseudonocardiaceae; genus Prauserella_A. The sequence continues at coordinate 59,069 of JBEYHY010000005.1, forward strand.
GCGCGACCTTAACATCTGGGAAACCTCAGAGCACCGGTTCAGAGTGCTCGATCAGCCCACAGCACTGTAACAATCTGGCCGCCGAGAACGACTCAGTTCCGAATGGGGTTCTTGACGGGTGAGCCCGCGATCGGGTCACCGGCAACGCTTGTTCCGCCGAGTTTACCCGAGGTCCGGGGTACCGGCCCGGGTCCGCGCTCCCAGGCTGAGGCGGGTACGGCGGCTTCGCACTGGTAGCGTCCTTCCCGACGTGCGCGGTAGCGAAGTCCGGTGCGAATCCGGCGCTGTGCCGCAACTGTGAGGCCGTGTCGAGGCGATTACCGATCGTCACGAACGGCTGAGCCAGGTCGCCTGCCACGCACGCCGACGCCATTCCGCCTCCGGCACAGGGGTGCGGCGTCCTCGGCCGGAAACGGTCGGGCGCGGCCAGTGCCGACCGACCACAACCGAGGGCCCATGTCACGCCTGAGAATCCCACTCCTGCTGCTTCCCCTTTTCGCGGTACTCGCATTGGCCGGTTGTGCGGACCGGGAACCCGAGGGAGAAACCGCACCGTCGGCACAGGGCCAGTTCCCCGTCGAACTGCACTCGGAAGGCGGCAAGGCGGTCACCATCGAGCAGCGTCCCGAACGGATCGTCTCGCTTTCTCCGTCCACAACGGAAACATTGTTCGCGGTGGGCGCCGGCGACCAGGTGGTCGCCGTCGACTCGTTCTCGAACTACCCCGAGGACGCGCCGACGACGTCACTCAGCGGAATCAACGCCGATCCGCAAGCGATTGCCTCTCACAATCCCGACCTCGTGATCGTCGAGTCCGATCAGGACGACAAGCTCGGCGAAGCCCTTGCCAAGACGGGAACGCAGACCCTCGTACTCGCCGCCCCGGCGACGCTGGAGCAGGCCTACGAGCAATTCCGCCTCGTCGGGAAGGCGACCGGTCACCCCGAAGAGGGCGCCGACCTCGCCACGCGCACCAAGGAGGAGATCGGCAAACTGGTCGCCGACGCACCGGATACCAGCGGATCCCTGACGTATTACCACGAACTCGACCCCACCTTCTACAGCGTCACCTCGGCGACCTTCATCGGCCAGGTCTACGACCTGTTCGGGCTCACCAACATCGCCGACCAGGACGACCCCAACGCCCTCGGCGGCTACCCGCAGTTGTCGGCCGAACACATCGTGCAGTCCAATCCGGACTTGATCTTCCTCGCGGATACCCAGTGCTGCGGGCAGAACGCCGAAACGGTGTCGGCTCGTCCCGGCTGGGACACGATCACCGCGGTGAAGGAGGACCGGATCCACGCGATGAACGACGACATCGCGTCGCGGTGGAGCCCTCGCATCGTGGACCTCGTGCGCACGGTGTCCGACGCTGTCGCCGAGGCAGGCAGGTAGCAGGTGCTCAAACCGCGCAGGGTCGCCGCGACCACAACCCGGTTGCGGTTCCGGACGGTAGCGCTCGGCCTGCTCGTTCTGGTCGCCGTCGCCGGATTCGCGCTTGTCGCCGGAGCGGGCGAACTCGGCTGGCAACGGGTACTCGCCGAGATCGGCGCGCAGCTCACCGGTGGCACGTCGCCGCTTTCGGAAAGGGAAGCCGCGATCGTGTGGGAACTGCGGGCCCCGAGAGTGGTGCTCGCGGGTCTCGTCGGTGCGGCGCTCGCCGGAGCGGGCGCCGCCTTCCAGGGCGTCTTCCGCAACCCGCTCGCCGATCCCTACCTGCTCGGCGCCGCGGCGGGAGCGGGCATGGCGGCGACCATCGTCGTCGTGCTCACTCCCGCCGTGACCACGTGGTTCATCGGGCCGCTCCCGCTCGCCGCCTTCGCGGGCGCGCTCGGCGGGGTCGGCCTGAGCTACCTGCTCGGCAAGTCGGCGGGCGGGACGGGGACCGCGACCCTGCTGCTCGCCGGCGTCGCCGTGACCGCCTTTCTCACCGCGATCCAGACGTTCGTGCAACAACTCAACACGGACACGATCAAGCAGGTCTACACGTGGACTCTGGGCGGGCTGAATGTCACGAGCTGGCGCGAGGTCTGGATTTCGCTGCCCTACATCGTGCTCGCCGCCGTCGTGCTGACGGCGTGCGCGAGGCTGCTCGACGTGCTGTCGCTCGGCGACGCGGAGGCGGCCTCGCTCGGCATCGCCCCGGGCAAGGTCAGGGTCGTCATCCTCGCCACCGCGTCGCTTGCCACCGCGGCGGCGGTGGCGGTCAGCGGCTTGATCGGATTCGTCGGCATCGTGGTGCCGCACATCGTGCGACTGCTCGCGGGCGCGAGCTACCGCGTGATCGTGCCGATGTCACTCATCGGCGGGGCGGCGTTCCTGATCCTCGCCGACTATGTCGCGAGGACGGCGCTGCCCGGCGAACTTCCCATCGGGGTCGTCACCGCGTTCGCCGGAGCCCCCTTCTTCGCGCTCGTACTCAGGACAGGCAAGGGACGATCGATGTGAAGGCACTGCGACTGCACGAGGTGAGCGCGGGATACGGCGGGAAACCGGTCGTGCGCGATGTATCGACCACTGTGGACGAAGGTGGCTGGTTCGCGATCGTGGGGCCGAACGGCGCGGGAAAGTCGACCCTGCTCAAGGCCATCGCGGGCCTCGTTCCCCACACCGGGACCATCGAGGTGCACGGCCGGGCGGCAGGTTCACTGAGCCGCAGGGAGCGGGCAAGGGAAGTGGGCTACGCACCACAGAAACCGGCTCTCCCCGAAGGATTGACCGTCACCGATTACGCGTTGCTTGGCCGGACCCCGCATCTCGGCCCGCTCGCGAGGGAAAGCGGCGCCGATCTGTCCACAGTGGATGATTCGCTCGCGAGGCTCGATCTCGCCGCGCTGTCCGGCCGCAAGCTCGGCACCCTTTCCGGCGGCGAGGCCCAGCGGGCCGTGCTGGCGAGAGTACTGGCGCAGCAGACCAGGCTGCTGCTGCTCGACGAACCGACGACGGGCCTCGACGTCGGGCACGCCCAGACTTTGCTCGAACGGCTGGACCGGCTGCGCCGCGAGGACGGGACGACCGTCGTTTCGACGCTGCACGACCTCACCTTCGCCGCGCAGTACGCCGACACGTTGCTGCTGCTCGACGACGGTGAGGTCGCGGCGGAGGGCCGACCGGCGGACGTGCTGACCGCGGAGCGGTTGCGCAGGCACTACGCCGCCGAAACCGAGGTACTGCTGACCAGCGGCGGGCACCCCGTCGTGGTGCCACTGAGGGCAGCGCCGGAAACCTGACCCGCGAGTCCCCCGCTCAGGACGGCGAGATCCGCACTCGGGCACGCGAGATCCGCACTCAGGGCGTCGAGATCCGCATTCGGATCGCCGAGACCTATGACCACAGACTAGAACGCGTTACAGTTCCGGGGTGATTCTCGATCGTTTCCTGCTGACCGACAGGGTCGCCGTCGTCACGGGAGCCGGGAGGGGCATCGGCGCGGCGACGGCACTCGCACTGGCCGAAGCGGGCGCCGATGTCGTGCTGTCGGCCCGGACCCCGGAGCAACTCGGCAAGGTCGCGGACCGGATCTCCGAAACCGGCCGCAGGGCACACGTCGTACCGGCCGATCTGTCCGACCCCGCCGCGGCGGCCTCGCTCGCGGACACCGCTGCCGAGGAGTTCGGCCGGATCGACATCGTCGTCAACAACGTCGGCGGCACCCTCCCCCGGCCGTTGCTGGATACCAGCACGGAATTCCTCGAAGAGGCTTTCCGCTTCAACGTCTCCACCGCGCACGCCCTCACCAGCGCCGCGGTGCCCCACCTGCTCGCATCGGGCGCCGGTTCGGTCGTCAACATCTCCTCGATCATGGGCAGGGTCACCGGCCGTAGTTTTCTCGCCTACGGCACGGCCAAAGCCGCGCTCGCGCACTACACCCGGCTCGCCGCGAGCGACCTCTCCCCCAAGATCAGGGTCAACGCGGTCGCTGTGGGATCGGTCGCCACGTCGGCGCTGGAGGTCGTCGTGAACAACCCGCAGCTGCGCGAGCGGATGGAGTCGGCGACCCCGCTGCGCCGCATCGGCGATCCCGACGACATCGCGGCGACCGTGATCTACCTGTGCTCCAGGGCGGGCGGATACGTGACAGGCAAGGTTTTCGAGGTCGACGGCGGTCTCGAAACACCCAATCTCGACTTCGGTTTGGCGGATCTGACATGACCTATCGCGTCGCGCAGTGGAGTACCGGCAACGTCGGCAGGAACACGCTCGCGGGCATCGCCGCCCGCCCCGACCTCGAACTCACCGGCTGCTGGGTCTCCGATCCCGCGAAGGAGGGCAAGGACGCGGGCGAACTCGCGGGTCTCGGTACCCGGTTCGGCGTCGCGGCGACGACCGACGCGGACGCGGTACTCGCCACGAAACCCGACTGCGTCGTCTACACGGCGATGGCCGACGACCGGATCATGGAGGCGCTTGCCGATCTGCAACGCATCCTCAGGGCAGGCTGCAATGTCGTGTCGAGCAGCCCCGTGTTCCTGCAGTTCCCCGACGGGGTCGTCCCGCCGGAACTGTCCGATCCGGTCCGCGAAGCCGCGAAGGAGAGCGGCGTATCCCTGTGGGTCAACGGCATCGATCCCGGCTTCGCCAACGACTGGTTGCCGTTGACGCTCACGAGTATCGCCGAGCGGGTCGACGAGCTGCGCTGCCTCGAAATCCTCGACTATTCGACGTACGACAACCGCAAGGTCCTCTTCGACATCATGGGGTTCGGCTCCGCGATGGACGATCTGCCGCTGCTGCTGCAACCGGGCGTCCTCACGCTCGCCTGGGGCAGCGTGGTGCGCCAGCTCGCGGCGGGACTCGGAACCGAGCTGGACGAGGTGACCGAACACTACGAACGGCTTCCCGCTCCGGAGACGTTCGACATCGCGGCGGGCACCATCGAGAAAGGCACGGCTGCGGCGCTGCGGTTCGAGATCATCGGTATGCGCGGAGGGAAACCCGCCTGCGTACTTGAGCACATCACGCGGCTGCGCCCCGACATCGGTCCCGACTGGCAGCAGCCGACCGGAAGCGGCTGCTACCGCGTGCAGCTCACCGGCGAACCCCATTACACGCTGGATCTCCAGCTGCTGGGCTCCGACGGAGACCACAACACCGCGGGGCTGAAAGCCACCGCGATGCGCCTGGTCAACGCCGTCCCCGCCGTGGTGGAAGCCGCCCCGGGACTACTGACCGGGCTCGACCTTCCGCTGGTCACCGGAAGGGGGCTGCTCGGCAGGTGAGTCACCCTCGTAGGTGTCGCCCTTGCCTTGACCGGTGTCGTCGCGGTTGAGGTCGGTGTCACCGTCGTCACCGGGCTCACCTACCGCACCACCGGAACCGTCGTCGTCGCTGTCATCGTCGTCGCCATGACTGCGCAGGGTTTCCGGCGCTTCCCGCCCGCCGAGCTTGCGGGCGTACACGAAGTACGCGACCGCGCCGACGAACAGGAGCATCGAGGTCCACACGTTGACCCTGAGTCCGAGAATGTGGTTCGCCTCGTCGGTGCGCATCAACTCGATCCAGAACCGGCCCGCCGTGTAACCGGCGACGTAGAGCGCGAACGCGCGGCCGTGGCCGAGGCGGAGCTTGCGGTCGAGCCACACGACGAGCAGCGCGACTCCCAGGTTCCACAGCAGCTCGTAGAGGAACGTCGGGTGCACGACCTCAAGCGGGACATCGCTGAGGGCGACTCCGTCGAGCGGATCCCTGATGAGCGGGTTGTCGGGATCGACCCGCTGGTAGATCTCAAGCCCCCACGGCAGATCGGTCGGGCCGCCGTAGAGCTCCTGGTTGAAATAGTTGCCGAGCCGTCCGATGGCCTGCGCGACCACGATTCCCGGCGCGATGGCGTCGGCCACCGCGGGCAGCGGGATTCCCCTGCGACGGCACGCGATCCAGGCACCGACCGCACCGAGCGCGATGGCGCCCCAGATGCCGAGACCCCCGTCCCAGATGTAGAGGGCGCGCACCGGGTCCTTGCCCTCACCGAAATACAGCTGGTTGTCGGTGATGACGTGGTAGAGCCTGCCGCCGATGAGCCCGAACGGCACCGCCCACACCGCGATGTCGACGATCGCGCCCTTGCTGCCGCCTCGCTGGACCCACCGCCGGTCACCCCACCAGATGGCGACGATGATGCCCGCGATGATGCACAGCGCGTAAGCCCTCAACGGAACAGAGCCGATCATCCAGACCCCGCGATCGGGGCTGGGGATGTTCGCGAGGAAGACAGCCGAGGCGGTGTTCACCCGGTCACCGTAGCGTGTTGCCGCCACGGATCGGCGGTCGAGGGCACCGGAACGGGGTGCGGGGAGACCTCTCAGGCCGTCGTGACCGGCTTGCGAACCCCTTCGGCCAGCTCACCGGTGAGTTCGGCGAGCGCGCCGGGACCCTCGGCAGCCTTCGACACGAGCGCGGAGCCCACGATGACGGCGTCGGCGAACCCGGCGACCTCGGCGGCCTGCTCGCCGGAACGCACCCCGAGCCCGACACCGATCGGCAGGCCGGTGTGCGCGCGAGTGCGGTTGACGAGTCCCTCGGCGGCGGCGCCGACCGTTTCCCTCGCCCCGGTGACGCCCATGACGGCGGTGGCGTAGATGAATCCGCTGCTCGCCTCCGCGGTGAGCGCGATCCGCTCCTCCGACGAGGACGGCGCGACGAGGAAAATGCGATCGAGACCGTGCTTCTCGGAGGCCTCCAGCCAGTCGCCGCCCTCGTCGGGTGTGAGGTCGGGGGTGATGATGCCGAGACCGCCCGCCGAGGCGAGATCCCTGGCGAAGGCGTCGACACCGTAGTGGAAAACGGGGTTCCAGTACGTCATGACGACCGCCCTGCCGCCACGCGCCGACACCGACTCGACGACCTCGAAGAGCTGCCGGAGCCGGAAACCGTTGCGCAGCGCCGTGTCGGCGGCGGCCTGGATGGTGGGACCGTCCATCACCGGATCCGAGTACGGCACGCCGACCTCGATGAGGTCGGCACCGGCGTCGATGGTGGCCGCGATGAGTTCTTTCGATTCCGCGACGGTGGGGTATCCGGCCGGCAGGTAGCCGACCAGCGCGCCCCGCCGCTGCGCCCTCGTCTCCTCGAAGAGTCCGGCCAGCTTGCTCACAGGTCCTCCACGAGCTCGAAGTATCGCGCGGCGGTGTCGACGTCCTTGTCACCACGGCCGGAGAGGCTCACCAGCAGGTGGGCCTCCTCGCCGAGTTCCTTACCCAGCCGCATGGCACCGGCCAGCGCGTGCGCCGACTCGATGGCGGGAATGATGCCCTCCGTGCGGGAAAGGAGCTGGAACGCCTCCATGGCCTCGGCGTCGGTGACCGACTGGTACTCGGCCCGCTCGGTGTCCTTGAGCCACGAGTGCTCGGGCCCGACACCGGGGTAGTCCAGTCCGGCGGAGATCGAGTACGCCTCGATGGTCTGCCCGTCCTCGTCCTGCAGCAGGTAGGACAGTGCGCCGTGCAGTGTCCCCGGAGTGCCCTCGCCGAGGGTCGCCCCGTGCTCACCGCTCTCGATGCCCTTGCCGCCTGGCTCGAATCCGACCAGCCGGACACCGGGATCGTCGATGAAGCCGTGGAAGATGCCGATGGCGTTGGAACCGCCGCCGACGCACGCCGCGACCGCGTCGGGCAGCCTCCCCGTCAATTCGAGGATCTGCCGCCGCGCCTCCTCGCCGATGACCCGGTGGAAGTTGCGCACCATCAACGGGAACGGGTGCGCACCCGCCGCCGTTCCCAGCAGGTAGTGCGTGGTGTCCACATTGGTCACCCAGTCCCGCAGCGCCTCGTTGATGGCGTCCTTGAGCGTCCGCGACCCGGTCTTCACCGGGATGACCTCCGCGCCGAGCAGGCGCATCCTCGCGACGTTCAGCGCCTGCCGCTCGGTGTCGACCTCGCCCATGTAGACGACGCATTCCAGGTCGAGCAGCGCACACGCGGTGGCCGTCGCGACGCCGTGCTGACCGGCTCCGGTCTCGGCGATGACCCGCTTCTTGCCCATGCGCTTGGTGAGCAGCGCCTGGCCGAGCACGTTGTTGATTTTGTGGGAGCCGGTGTGATTGAGGTCCTCCCGCTTGAGGAAGATCCGCGCGCCTCCCGCGTGTTTCGCGAACCGGGGAGCCTCGGTGAGCAGGGACGGCCTTCCCGCGTAACCGGAAAGCAGCCGGTTCAGCTCGCCGACGTATTCGGGGTCGAGCCTGGCCTTGTCGTACGCGGCCGACAGTTCGTCGAGGGCACTCATGAGCGCCTCGGGCAGGTATCGCCCTCCGTAGGGCCCGAAGTGGCCACGAGTGTCGGGATCGTGCTTCGGGTTCCCGTGCTCGTCCTTGCCTTCGGTCTCGGCGTGCGCGGTTGTGTCTTCGGCGCTCTTCTTGCTCACGTAACGTCCGTTTCCCATGGTCCGGCCGCACCGCGCACCGGTGTCGCGCGGGGGCCGCCTTCAGTGCAGGAGCGGTCCCGGGAGACCACAGGCTCCGCGAAACTCAGCGACTCGGCCTCGGGCACGCTGGATGCGATCCCGCCGTCACCAGTTTAACCAGTGCGCCCTTGGGGTCGTCCGTGGCGACGAGACCTTCGCCGACGAGCACGGCATCCGCGCCGTGACCCGCGTAGGCCATCAGGTCTCCTGGGCCCTGCACTCCAGATTCGGCGATCTTGTAGGTCTCCATCGGCAGCCCGGGCGCGAGCCTGCTGAACACGTCCCTGTCGACCTCAAGCGTGTGCAGGTTGCGCGCGTTGATGCCGATCACCGTCGCACCGGCTTCGAGCGCCCTGTCGGCCTCCTCGGCGTTGTGCACCTCGACGAGCGCCGTCATCCCCAGCGATTCGACCCTGTCGAGCAATGAGACGAGCGCGTTCTGTTCAAGCGCGGCGACGATGAGCAGAACCATGTCCGCTCCGTGCAGCCTCGCCTCGTGCACCTGGTATGGGCTGACGATGAAGTCCTTGCGCAGCAGTGGAACATCCACGGCCGCCCTGACCGCGTCGAGGTCGGCGAGCGAGCCACCGAAGCGGTGCCGCTCGGTGAGCACGCTGATCACTCTCGCGCCCGCGTCCTCGTAGTCCTTGGCCAGTTCGGCGGGATCGGCGATCGAAGCGAGTTCCCCCTTGGAAGGACTGCGGCGCTTCACTTCCGCGATCACACCGATGCCGGATTCACGCAGGGCTGCCATGACGTCACGAGGCGCGACGGCCCTCGCGGCCTTGCGCTTCAGCTCGTCGAGCGGCAACGCGGCTTCGCGTTCGGCGAGGTCGGCCCGAACGCCAACGATGATGTCTTCGAGAACGCTCACCGGATGGCTCCGCAAGGAGTTCCGGCCGTTGGTTCACTCGCAAGGTGGCTCACAAAAACCTTCCCCTTCCCGCCGAAATGATGCTAACCCGCGAGACTGCGACGCTCGGCCTCGGGTCGGATTTGTCTTGTCCACCAGTGACAAAGCGGCGAAGCTAACTCCGCGTGGTCGGATCCTCTCCTTCCGAAAGGGCGTCCCACAGCTCGGTATCGGGGTCTTTCGCGGCCTTCTGCTCACCCGGCGCCGAGTACTTGGCTCCGAGTCTCGGCATCCGGTGTCCCTTGGCGGCGAGCAGCACTCCGCTGAGCACGACGAGCACACCCGCCGCCGCGGCCGTGGCCGGGCCCCACAGCGTCCTGGCAGGTTCTCCCTGCTCCGGGTAGCCCGGCGCCCAGCCCGACCACGCGACGTCGTAGGCCGAGCCGTCGAAGACCAGGTACAACGCCCACGCGCCGACCGCGGCGAGCAGGACACCGAGCACCCTGCGGACCCAGCCGCGCGCGCCGAGAACCCCGCCGACCGCGGCGAGCGAGAACAGCGCGATCGGCACCTGCCAGGACACCAGATCGGATCCGGTGAGGTCTCCGCTGACCCTGCCGTCCACGGTGCGGCCTTCCGGGACCTCGATCCAGACGAGCTGGGAGGACACCCACAGTGCGATCGCGCTCAGCAGCAACGCGACCACGACTATCCACAATGGACGCTTGCTTGCCCGTTCCACCACCCGCTCAGCCAACGGTGCCGCCCGTCGTCGTGGCCGGAGCCAGCGTGTTGGCGGCCGCGACGGCGGAAAGCACGGTGCGGGCCTTGTTCAGCGATTCGTTGTCCTCGTACTCGGCGTCGGAATCGGCGACGACACCGCCGCCCGCCTGGACGTAGACGACACCGTCCCGCACGAGCGCGGTGCGGATGGCGATCGCGGTGTCGGCGTCGCCCGCGAAGTCGAGATATCCGACGACGCCTCCGTAGAGTCCCCTTCGCGTCGGTTCGAGTTGCTCGATCAGTTCCATCGCCCGCACCTTCGGAGCGCCGGTGAGCGTGCCGGCCGGAAAACACGCGGTGACGGCGTCGAAAGCCGTCCTGCCCTCCGCGAGCTCGCCGGTGACGGTCGAGACGATGTGCATGACGTGGCTGTACCGCTCGATCGCGAAGAAATCCACGACGTGGACCGTTCCCGGCTTGCACACCTTGCCGAGGTCGTTGCGGCCGAGATCGACCAGCATCAGGTGTTCCGCGCGTTCTTTCTCGTCGCTCAGCAGATCCTTCGCCAGTTGTGCGTCCTCTTCCGGATCCGTGCCGCGCCAGCGGGTCCCCGCGATGGGGTGAGTCGTCGCCTTGCCATCGCGCACGGTCACCAGCGACTCGGGACTCGAACCGACGATGTCGAATCCTTCGAGCCGCAACAGGTACATGTAGGGGCTGGGATTGGACGTGCGCAACACACGGTAGACATCGAGCGCGTCGGCTCCCGCTTCCATCTCGAATCGTTGCGAGGGAACGACCTGGAACGCCTCACCCGCGTGAATGGCTTCCCTCGCCGCGCGAATCGCCGCGTGGAAGTCCTCCTTCGTCCTCCTGCGCGCGAATTCGGGAACGGGGCGGTCGAAAACGGCGTTGGTCGCGGGCGCGGCGGTGGCGAGCCGCTCCGTCATCTCGTCGAGCCTGCGCACGGCGTCGGCGTAGGCGGCGTCGACCCGTTCCGGCGAGTCGTCCCAGTTGACCGCGTTGGCGATGAGGGTGACCGTGCCCTCGTGGTGATCGAAGGCGGCGAGATCCGTCGCGAGCAGCATCGTGAGCTCGGGGATCTCGATGTCCTTCTCGGCCAGTTGGGGCAGTTTCTCGATCCAGCGCACCGCGTCGTAGCCGATGTAGCCGACCATTCCCCCGGTCAGCGGAGGCATTCCGGGAAGCGGTTCGGTGTGCAGCGCGGCGATCGTCTCCCTGAGCACCGTCAGCGGGTCACCCTCGGAGGGGAGGTTCGCGATGGGAGCGCCGGTCCACACCGCTTTGCCGTCGCGCACGGTGAGCGCCGAAGGACTGTGCACCCCGATGAAGGACCATCGCGACCAGGACTGCCCGTTCTCGGCTGATTCGAGCAGGAAGGTGCCGGGACGGTCACCCGCGAGCTTGCGGTAGAGCGCGACCGGAGTATCGGCGTCGGCGAGCAAACGCCTGACGACGGGAATGACCCTGCGGCCTTCCGCCAGCGCCCGGAACTCCTCCCGGCCTGGGCTGACGACGCCGAGACCGGTGGCAGCGGCATCGAGGGATTGGGCAGTCACCATGTGGTCATTGTGCCGCCGGCCGCCGACCGGCTCGTCACGGGGATAATTCACTGACTGTTGAATTACTTGCCTCGCTCGTTCATGATGGGGGCGTGACAACCTCGAACGACGCTACCCCGGCACGCCGCAGAGGCCGCAGGCCCGCGGGCGAGGACACAAGGACCGCGCTCGTCGCGGCCGCGAGAGCGGTCTTCGCCGAGAGCGGCTACGACGGTGCCACCGTCAGGGCCATCGCCGCGAAGGCCGGCGTCGACGCCGCGATGGTGAACCACTGGTTCGGCGGCAAGGAAGGGCTGTTCGCGCAGGCGATTCTCAATGTGCCGTTCGACATCAGGGAGGTCATCGAGGCGGTGACCCGCGACGGCCCGCACAACATGGGCGAGAACATCGTGCGCACCTTCGTCACCAGGTGGGACGGGGCAGGCGGCGAATTCTTCGTCGCGCTGATCCGCAGCGTCACCACACACCCCGAGGCACTGCACACGCTCAAGAGCGTGCTCATCAATCGCATCTTCAGCACCGTCGCCGAAGCGACCGGGAGTGACCAGCCCGGCCTGCGGGCGTCGCTGTGCGCGACGCAGATCATCGGACTCGGCATGGCGCGGTACGTCGCGGGCTTGGAGCCGGTCGCCTCCGCCGATGTGGAAACACTCGTACCCGCGATCGCACCGACGCTCCAGCGCTACCTGACCGGCGACATCGGATGAGCGGGCGACCGCTCAGGAATCGTCGGCGAGCAGCACGCGCTCCTCGGTGTCGAAACACGAGTGCGTCCCCGTGTGACACGCGGGCCCCTTCTGGTCGACCCGCAGCAGCAACGTGTCCCCGTCGCAGTCGAACCTGACCTCGCGCACGTGCTGGGTGTGCCCCGAGGTCTCGCCCTTGACCCACAGTCGCCGCCTGCTGCGGGAGTAGTAGGTCGCCTTGCGTGTGCTGAGCGTCCTCGCGAGCGCCGTCTCGTCCATCCAGGCCACCATGAGCACCGATGACGTGGCGTGCTCGACCACGACGGCACACACGAGACCGTCCTTCGTCCAGGTGACCCGCTCCGCGAGCGCGGGGTCCAGCTCGCTCACCTGACCTCGACCCCTCCCGCTCGCAGTGCGTCCTTGACGTCGCCGATCTTGAGCTGGCCGAAATGGAAGACGCTGGCGGCGAGGACGGCGTCGGCGCCTGCCTGGACGGCGGGAAGGAAGTGCTCGGCGGCTCCCGCGCCCCCGCTGGCGATCACCGGGACGCTGACCGCTGCCCTCGCCATGCGAATCAATTCGATGTCGAACCCGGTCTTCGTGCCGTCGGCGTCCATGGAGTTGAGCAGGATCTCGCCGACTCCGAGCTCCTCGCCCTTCGCCGCCCACTCGACGGCATCGATGCCGGTGCCCTTCCTGCCGCCGTGCGTCGTGACCTCGAATCCGGAGGGCGTGGGCCGCCCGCCTTCCGGCACCCTGCGCGCGTCGACGGACAACACGACGCACTGTGCGCCGAACCGGCGCGAGGACTCCCTCAGCAGTTCGGGGCGGGCGATGGCGGCGGTGTTGATGCTGACCTTGTCGGCACCGGCCCTCAGCAACCTGTCGATGTCCTCGGGCGCGCGTACCCCGCCTCCGACGGTCAGCGGGATGAAGACCTGCTCGGCTGTCCGCCGCACGACGTCGTATGTGGTCTCCCGCTCACCCGACGAGGCGGTGACGTCGAGAAAGGTGAGCTCGTCGGCGCCCTCGGCGTCGTAGGCGCGGGCGAGCTCGACCGGATCGCCCGCGTCGCGGAGGTCGGCGAAGTTGACCCCCTTCACCACCCTGCCCGCGTCGACGTCGAGACATGGGATGACCCTTACGGCAACGGACATACCCCCAGCCTATGCGGTGCGCCGAGGCCACATCCCCGGCAGGTCCGCGGCGGATCGGGAAAGAGCTCCGGAAACCGGAGGCTCGGCGCCGTGAAGGCCGCGTAAGGAAATCGGGAGAATTCGTCCCCGGCGCCCCTTTTTCTCACATCGAAACATCCGCGACCCTTCCGCGTGACAAAGTCTTTCGCACGAAGGCGCCTTCGCGTTACGGAATGCCCTGGCCGGGCCACCCCGAGAGGCGAGAACCGGGCCAGTGCGTATGATCCTGCGATTATGGGCCGATCCGGACGGCAGGGCGCCGTTTCTCGCCTCGCGTCGTTCGGCGGCGGTCGGCGAACAGTCACTCGGACCGGTGACAACCGGGGACAACGGCCCGTATTCGGCGGCGCACGCCGATCGGGCGGAGGGCAAGCCGACGATTCGACACCATCCCCACCGCAGCGGGGAAAGGATTTCACGGCAGCGATGGCTTCACCCGGAACGGTTCATTCTGAGGCAATGGAAAACCAGTCGGCACGAAGACTTTCTGGGGTGCACGCATGAGCGCGGTGACGATGGGGGAAGCCCCCGCTGACGAGTCGGCCACCCCTCAGCCCTCCGGCGAGAAACGCCGCAGGGGCGCCCTCGCACTCCCCATCGCGTCGGTGGCGGCCGGAACAGCGGCGATCGGTGCTCACGGCGCGCTCTACGGCCACTGGATCATCGACGACGCGGCGATCACCTTCGCCTACGCCCGCAGTTTCGCCGACGGTCTCGGCCCTGTCGTCCAGGCGGGGGCGGAACCGGTCGAGGGCTTCTCCAATCCAACGTGGACGGTGTTGCTGACACTGGCGAAATGGCTGGGACTCTTCGACAGCGGCACGATCTTCGGCATCCCCGACTACGTCCTCTTCCCGAAGGCACTCGCGCTGTTGTTCTGCGCGGGGATTCTCACCGCCTGCCACCTCGCCGCGAGCAAGGTGATGCGCAGGCCGTGGCTGGCGACCCTCGGCGTCGGCGCCGTGCTCGCGCTGACTCCCTCCTTCGTCATCTGGATCTTCTCCGGGCTGGAGAATTCCCTCTACGCCCTCATCATCGTCTGGCAGGCGGTACTGCTCTTCCGAGCCGTACTCGACGATCGCCTGCTCTCGGCGAGACTGGCGCTGGCCGTGGGAGGACTCGCCGCGCTCGCCGCGCTGACCCGCCCGGAAGGACTCATCTACGCGGGCGTCTACCCGCTCGTCGTGCTCGGCAGGCTCAACAAGCAGGTCCTCGGCAGCAGCATCAGGCACGTACTGCTGTCGACGGCGGCGTTCGGCGTGCCCGTCGGCGCTTACTTCCTGTGGCGGCACGCCGAATTCGGCAGGTGGCTTTCCAGTCCCTCGATCGCGAAGCGGCAGGGCATTCCCGCGCTCGAAGATCTCACGAGGCCCGGCGAACTGATCGCCTACGCGGGGGCTCCCGCCGCGCTGCTTGCCGTCGTCTTCATCGGCATGGCCGTCGCCCGCCCTTCCCCGCTGCGAAGGGGCATCCTGACGCTGCTGGTGCCGCTCGGTCTCGCCGTCATCGCCTACGCCGTGCTCGAACCCGACTGGATGGCGCAGTTCCGTTTCGCGACGCCGATCTGGGTTCTCGGTGCGCTGACCTCGGTCCTCGCGGCCGGTGCGGCGTTCCGCAACGCCCGTTTCCGGGGCCGGATCTGGCTCACCGCCGGGCTCACGGCGGCGATGCTGCCGACGACCGCGTCGTTCGCGAACGCGGGCAGCGAGTTCCGGCACGTTCCCGACATCTCGGCCTGCTATGTCGCCGACCGGTTCGGCAGGGTGTTCAACGGCTACGCCGACGTACTCGGTCTTCGCGAAGCCTCGCTGCTCATCCCCGACCTGGGAGGGTCGTCGCTGACCAGCAGACTGCACCTCGTGGACATGGCGGGGCTGACCAATCACCGGTTCGCCGACCTCGTCGGCGACCACGACAAGATCGGCCAGGGCAACTACGTCTTCGAGACGGTCAAGCCGACGTTCATCCATTCCCGGCAACCGTGGAGCAGCGGCAACGGGCTCGGCTTCGACCCGAGGCTCGACCGCGACTACTACCCCGTGCACTTCGACCCGTTCCAGGGCGCCCCGAACGGCGACTGGGTCCGCAAGGACGCCATACCCAGCCAGGAAAAGCTCGCCGAACTCCGCGCGTACGCGGCGTCGACGGCACTGGAGGTCGAGCGGGGCGAGGGCGCGTGGCCGCGCAGGGCGTGCGGGGACACGTTGCGGCCGGGACAAACGGTCGTCGGCGACGGCTGAGCCCGCCGTTCCCGGTGAGTCCGCTGTGGACGCCCCGTTCCCGGCGAACTCCGCCTACGGTGATCACATGGGAACGGAACTGGAGCGGCTCGCCGCCGAGAAGTACCTGCTGTTGACGACCTTCCGCAAGAGCGGAGACGCGGTCCCCACCCCTGTGTGGGCGGCACGGCTCGGCGATGAACTGGTGGTCTGGAGTGAACGCGCGGCGGGCAAGGTCAAGCGCATCAGGGCCGACAACCAGGTCGAACTGGTGGCCTGCGATGTACGCGGCAAGCGGACCCACGGGCAGACGGTGAGGGGCAAGGCGCGGATTCTCGACGACGAGGGTACGGCCGCGACCCGCGAGGCCATCGCGGGCAAGTACGGCATCGTCGGCAAGGTGACCATGTTCTTCAGCAGGCTCAGGGGCGGGCCGCGGCGCACCGTCGGTCTGGCGATCGACATAACGAACTGACCACGATCTTGAGGCACGTCGGGTAAGGTCCCTGGCTTGCCGGCCCGATCGAGCCGGACCGCACACACAACCAACGGGGGAGGTTTTTCCGTGCCGTTCAGCAGAAAAGGGCGCTTCGTGGCCATCGCCGCCGCGGCGGCAGTGGTCGCGGTTGGCGGAGTAGGCGTGATCGCGACTCAGACCGGAGGAGCCGAGCGGGGAACCGCGCGGGCCGAAGCGCGGAACGAAGCTGTGTCGCCAGCGCCCGCCGCCAAGATGGAATCGTTGACCGCGGAAGGCGCGGCGAGCACGAACAACCGCGTGTACTTCGTGCACGGCTACGACGGCGACAGCAAGAAGGACTGCGGGCAGACCTGGGACAAGGCGCTGAGCTACTTCGCCAAACGCGGCTGGCCCACTGATTCGCTCAAGACGGTCGGCTACTACAAGGCCGACACCAACTGCGATGTCTCGGTGAGTGACGGAACCAACGAGACCCGCATCAAGAACATCGCGGCGGACTTCGCCAACTACATCTACGACAACCACACCAGCAAGGGCGAGTCCATCGACATCGTCGCCCATTCCATGGGCGGGCTGGTGACAAGGGTCGCGCTACTCGGTTCCGCCAAGGGATGGGACGGCTTCCCGCAGGGGCCGCTCAAGGTCGGCGACGTCGCCACACTCGGCACCCCGCACCAGGGCGTCATCTGCGAGGACGATCAGGGTGATGGCGAGGACAACTGCCCCAACACCACGCAGTGGCTCTCCATGGATCCCGACTCGGAGTTCATGCGGGTGCTGCACCTTCCCGAGAACCAGCTCGGCGAGCAGTGGGCGGCGGGAACGGACTGGACGCTGGTCGCCTCCGACGAGGACGCCACGGTGAGCGGTCCCTCCGCCATGGACAAGGGCCATTACGCCGACCACAAGTTCCGGTATCTACCGGGTAGCAAGAACACGGTCACGCACTCGGGTATCCGCGAACTCGGCAGCGGCACCTACAACCTGCGGTACTGGCACGCGAGCGAAGGCGAGTCGCACGACACGACAAACGGCTGGGCTCCGGTGAAGGCCGCCTACAACGCGGTCTACCACGACGGAGACTGGTAGCGACGGTGTTCCCGGGACTCCCGCCGGGAATCCCGGGACGCACGACGACCTAGACCGCCGCCACGGCGGCGAGTGCCTCAGGCAGCGTGAAGGCACCGGCATACAGTGCCTTGCCGACGATGGCACCCTCGACGCCGTCGGCCTCAAGCTCGGCCAGCGACCTCAGATCGTCCACACTGGACACACCGCCGGACGCGATGACGGCGGCGTCGGTCCGCGCGGTGACCTCCCGCAGCAGTTCGAGGTTGGGGCCACGCAGGGTGCCGTCCTTGCTCACGTCGGTGACGACGTAACGCTGGGCGCCGTCCCTGTCGAGCCGTTCGAGCACCTCCCACAGGTCGCCGCCGTCGCTGGTCCAGCCACGTGCGGCGAGCCGGTGTCCCAGTTCCGTGATGCGCACGTCGAGGCCGATGGCGACCCGGTCGCCGTAGGCCGCGACGACCTTGGCGCTCCATTCGGGATCCTCAAGCGCTGCCGTGCCGAGGTTGACCCTGCGCGCGCCGGTCGCCAGCGCCGCCTCAAGCGACTCGTCGTCCCTGATGCCGCCGGACAATTCCACGAGCACGTCGAGCTTGCCGACGACCTCGGCGAGCAGTTCCCTGTTCGACCCCTTGCCGAACGCGGCGTCGAGGTCGACGAGATGGATCCACTCCGCTCCGTCGCGCTGCCAGGCCAGCGCCGCCTCCAGCGGCGAACCATAGGAAGTCTCGGTACCGGCCTCACCCTGTACGAGTCGGACGGCCTGGCCATCGGCCACATCAACGGCGGGAAGGAGCGTGAAGGTCACCCGGTCACTATAGGAACCGGGACCTTCCCCGGATTTCAGAGGGTGCGCAGCCAGTTGCGAAGCAGGTGTGCGCCCGCGTCACCGGACTTCTCGGGATGGAACTGCGTCGCCCACAGCGGGCCGTTCTCCACGGCGGCGACGAAGTCCTCGCCGTGATGTGCCCAGGTGACCTTCGGCTGCTGACCGGCGAGCCCCGATTGGAGTTCCCAGCGCCTCGCCGCGTAGGAGTGCACGAAGTAGAACCGCTCTTCGGGATCGAGACCGGCGAACAGCTGGGAATCCGCCGGCGCACGAACGGTGTTCCAGCCCATGTGCGGGAGTACGTCGGCGTGCAGGCCGTCGACGGTGCCCGGCCATTCACCGGCACCCGCCGTCTCGATGCCGTGTTCGACGCCACGCTCGAAGAGGATCTGCATGCCGACGCAGATGCCGAGCACGGGCCTTCCGCCGGCGAGGCGCTTGCCGATGATCTTCTCGCCACCGACGGCGAGCAGACCGTGCATGCACGCGGCGAACGCACCGACACCGGGGACGACGAGCCCGTCGGCTTCCTGGGCCGCATGAGGATCGGCGGTGACCTCAACTTCGGCGCCCGCGCGCAGCACGGCGCGTTCGGCGGAGGCGAGGTTGCCGGAGCCGTAGTCCAGAATCACAACGCGAGGCACGGATACAGGCTAACCGGCCGCTTCCGACCCGTGCCGCGCCAGCCAGGCGATGGGGAGCAGGCCCGCCGCGACGACGGCGAGCAGCCCGAAGGCGAGCGGGAAGCTGAACCCGGTGACGACGGCACCGACGGCGACGGCGCCGAGGCCCTGGCCGAGGTCGAAGGCGACGTTCCAGGACACGCTCGCCGCCCCGGCGGGCGCTCTCGCGAACATCGTGACAAGCGCGTCGTTCTGCACGACGCCGAAACCGAGACCGAACAGTACGACCGCGAGGATGACGGCGGGGCCGTTCGACGACAGCAGCGCGAAACCCAGCAGCCCGAGCCCCGCGGCCGCGAGCCCGGCGGGCAGCATGCGGCCGGGGCCCGCCATCCGGTGGCCGAAGTGCCCCGCCGCCCATCTGGACAGCATCGTGGCGGCGGGCGCGGCGAACAGCGCGATCGTCGAGGACGGCGAGGCGACCACGATCGGCAGGAAGGTCGCGAGGCCGCCGAACCCCGTCGACACAGCAAGCATCGGCAGCCACGGTTTCCACGTCGCCCTGACCACCACGGCCACCGACGACTTGTTCTGCTCCCGCTTCGGCCGCAACACGGGCAACAGCAGGAACGGCAGCACCGCACACAACGGCAGGATCGTGGCGAGCAGGAAGACGGGCGTGAACCCCCAGTGTTCCGCGATCCAGCTACCCGATGGCAGCCCGAGCAACTGCGGGAGCCCGGCGGCCAGCCCGTACAGGCCCGACCCCTTCGCGACCAGTTCCCGTGGCAGCAGTTCGGCGATCAATGCCGCCCCGCACACGGTCAGCACGCCGAAGCCGATCCCACGCAGGACCGAGATGCCGAGGATGATTCCCGCCGCCGCGTCCCCTTTCGCGACGATCAGCAGCGGGGTGGGCAACGCGAGGAAAAGGGCACCGGCGAGCACCACCGGCCGGTAGCCGAACCTGCGCAGCGCCGAGGGCATGGCGAACTGCGCAAGCACGGTCGCGGCCATGAAGCCGCCGGTCGCGGCGCCCGCGGCGAACGGTCCGGCTCCCTGTCTCACCACCCACATCGGGACGACGGGAAGCAGCAGCGAGTACCCGAAAAACGCCGCGGTCGACGCGAACAGCGTCAGCCGGAAGTTCCGGAAGCCGAGTGGGGAGGCCGGCGCCGTGCCGGGCACGACGCCGGTCCTGGTGGGTGACACACAGCCCGTTCTAGTACGCGCGTACCTGTTTTGTCCACACACTCCGCACCGTGAGACCGTCTCACCGTGAGGCGGCCCACGCGACGAGGTCGTCGGCACTCATCGTGTTGATCACGTCGGACTCGGCTACACCGCACTCGGTCGCCCGCGCGCTGCCGTACGGCAGCCAGGCGAGCTGACCAGGGGCGTGCGCGTCGCTGTCGATGGAGAACCGGCAGCCGATCCGTACCGCCTCCCTCAGCAACCTGCGCGGCGGGTCGAGCCGCTCGGGGCGCGAGTTGATTTCGACGGCGACGTCGTTGTCCCTGCACGCGGTGAAGACGGCCTCCGCGTCGAACAGCGACTCCGGCCGTCCTTTCCCCACGACGAGCCTTCCCGTGCAGTGACCGAGCACGTTGACCCTCGGGTTGGCGACGGCGGCAAGCATCCGCCGCGTCATCTCCGCGGCGGGCATCCTCAGCTTCGAGTGCACGCTCGCCACCACGACGTCGAGTTCGTCGAGCAGGGCGGGGTCCTGGTCGAGCGCGCCGTCGTCGAGGATGTCGACCTCGATGCCTTTCAATATGCGAAACGGCGCCAGCTCGCGATTCAGCTTCGCGACGACGGCGAGCTGATCGCGCAGCCGCTCCGCGCTCAGCCCGTTGGCGACGGTCAGCCGGGGCGAATGGTCGGTGAGCACGATGTACTCCCTGCCGAGCTGCCGTGCCGCCTCCGCCATCTCCTCGATCGGGCTTCCGCCGTCCGACCAGTCCGAATGCGTATGACAGTCACCACGCAGCGCGGCGAGCAACGGACCGCCGTCCGGCAGGCCCGGCGCGCCTTTCGCGACCACCTCCGTGAGGTAGGCGGGTTCGCGTCCTCGCACGGCGTCGGTGATGACGGCCGCCGTGGTCTTGCCGATGCCGCTCAGCGCGGTCAGCGTGCCGGCGTCGACCCGCTGTTCGAGCTCGCCGCTCGGCAGGTCGCCGATGACGGCCGCGGCCTTCCGGAAGGCCCTCACCCGGTAGGTCGGCTCGCCCGCGCGTTCGAGGTGCAGTGCGATCTGCCGCAGCACGCGTACCGGATCCATGGCGGGTTCACCGTGCCCCTTCGAGGCCGTCGGCGGGCAGGCCGGGGTCGAGCAGCCGCATCAGGCCAGCGTAGCGCCGCCGGGGCAGGCCGCGGCGGCGCAATGAGACCGAATCGGAACATTCCGCGACACCGTCGGCACGCGGCGCAACACCGCCCTGCTCGCCACCCGGATCCGCCTCACCTCAACCGAACAGATCACCCATAACCTGCGAAAAACCCGGCAAGAGGGCGATATGGGGGCACTGCCGGGGGCACGTGCGCACCCACCGTGGCCGGACCCGTATCTTGGCCGACGGAGTGGAGTCCTGGCCCGTCATCGCCGGACGTGGAGGGGTTTGTCTTGCCACAGGATCATGAGTGGCCGGAATCGCATGCCGAGCAGACCGACGTCTTCCCGGCGGTCCCAGCGCGAGCCGGCCAGCCCGAGCAACAACAACAGCGGGAAGAGCCGAACAAGGAACAGCCAAGCGGCGAACAGCCGAGCGACGAACAGCCGGGCACGGCGGACCAGCCGACCGAGCAGGTCGCGGCGGACCAGGTGTCGGCCGACCAGCAGACTCAGCGGATGCAGCCCGCTCAGGCGACGCAGCCGGTACAGCCCGCGCAGGCGGGCCAGGCCGCAGCGGCGACGTCGGCAACGTCGGCCACCCAGTTCATCGCGCAGGCGCCCACGAGGGAGCAGCCGACCCAGTTCATCGCGAAACAGGGCGACGGCGAGCTGCCGACCGTCACGACCGGAGCCGCCGACACCACCGCGTCGATACCGCCGGTCCCTCCAGAGCCTCCCGCGCAGCGGGGCGAGGTTCCTCCGAAGGAAGGGCCTTCGTGGCGCCGGTTCCGCAAGCCCGCCTTCATCGCGGGCGGGGTTTTCGCCGCGCTCGTGCTCATCTACGGCATCGACCTTCTGGTGACCACGGGTGACGTGCCACGGGGAGTCACCGTCGCGGGCGTCGACGTCGGCGGTATGAGTCACTCCAAGGCCGAAAGCCTGCTCAGGGAACAGATCGAGCCGAGGGTGAACCAGCCCGTCGCCTACACCGCCGGTGACGTGGAGGACAGCTTCACCCCGCAGGAGGCGGGGCTGAAGCTCGACTGGTCGGCGACGCTGGAACAGGCGGGCGACCAGCCGCTGAACCCGATCACCAGGTTGACCTCGTTCTTCTCGACCCGTGAGGTCGGCGTTGTCACGCAGGCCGAGCCGAACCAGCTCGAGAACGCGATGTCCGCGCTGCGCAAGAAGATCGACCACGAACCGGTCGAGGGCAACATCGCCTTCGAAGGTGCGACGGCCGTGCCCGTCGACCCGAAGAACGGCCAGCAGCTCAAGGTCGACAAGGCCCAGGCGGTCATCCTTGCCCACTGGGCCTCCGGCGACCGGCTGAAGCTGCCCGTCGACAGCACTCCGGTGACGATCACGCCGGAAGCGGTCAGGGTCGCGCTCACCGAGGTGGCCGAACCCGCCGTGTCCGCTCCCGTGATCGTCCGGGGCGAGGGCGCCGACGGAACCCTCGAACCCGAGGAGATCGCCCAGAGCCTGACCTTCGAGCCGAAGGACGGTTCGCTGGTGCCGAAGATCGACCACAAGAAGGTCGTCGGCGCCGTCGGACCCGACCTCGCCGACACCGAAAAAGAGGGCAAGGACGCCAAGATCCTGATCAAGGGCGGGCAGCCGACGGTCGAGCCCTCCGAGGACGGCAACAAGATTAAGTGGGACGTGACGCTCAAGCCTCTCCTCGATGTGCTGAAGCAAACCGAGGAGAGGGAGCTGACCGCGCACTACGAGAAGCAGCCAGCGAAGCTGACCACCGAGGAGGCCAACGACCTCGGGGTCAAGGAAGTGATCGGCGAGTTCACCACCGGCGGCTTCGCCGACGACTCGGGGGTCAACATCCGCACGGTCGCCGAGAAGGTCAACGGCGCCGTCGTCAAGCCTGGCGACACGTTCAGCCTCAACGGCTACACGGGACCGCGCACCGAGGCCCAGGGCTACGTTCCGGCGGGCATCATCGAGAACGGCGCGCCCGGCAAGGCGGTGGGCGGTGGCATCTCGCAATTCGCCACCACGCTGTACAACGCCTACTACTTCGCGGGCATGGCCGACGCGGGGCACCAGGAACACAGCTACTACATCAGCAGGTACCCCGAGGGCCGCGAGGCCACGGTCTTCCAGAACCCCGACGGCTCCAGCGTCATCGACGTGGGCTTCACCAACGACAGCCAGACCGGCGTCGTCATCGAGACGAGCTGGTCCCCGTCCGAGATCACGGTGCGGCTGTGGGGCACGAAGCGCTACGACGTGGAATCGGTCACCGGCGACCGCACCGACATCGTCGAACCGGAAACCACGAAGGGCCCCAAGGAAGACTGCCAGCCCAGCAACGGCGGACCGGGATTCACGGTGACCGACACCAGGATTCTCAAGGACGCCTCGTCGGGAGCCGTCGTACGTGAGGAGCCTCGCACCGTCACGTACAAGCCGCAGGCGAAGGTGGTGTGCAAGGGCGGTGATGGGCGCTGACCACTGAAATCAAGTGGCAGCGGCTACCCGTGCCGTGCCACTCTGAGCGCGGGTACGTAACCGCATTCGCGCACACCGGAGGTTCTCATGTCCGACTCGTCATCGCCTCATTCCGAGGGTGAACAGAGCGCTGAGGGCTCGGCAACCGACAACGACGTGAAGCGCAAGTTCCGGGAGGCCCTTGAGCGCAAGCAGGCCAAGGCGAAGGCGGGGACCGCACACGAGGACTTCGGTTCGAAGGTCACGCAGGCGCACGGCCCAGCGGCACACAAGAGGAATTTCCGCCGCAAGAGCGGCTGAACACTCCAGCAACAAGGAAGGCCCCTGTTCCCAAGCATTCGGGAACAGGGGCCTTCCGGTTTTCCGGCCGCCGCTCAGCCCGTGAAGATCGAGCGCAGTCTCGGCACCTCGGCCATCCTGCGTTCGGCGAGCCGGTCCGCCGCGGTGACGGGAGGGACTCCCTCCGCCGCCGCCAGTTCGAAAACGGCCTTCGTCGTCTCGAACAGTGAGGTGACCTTGCGCTTGGCCCGCTCGAAGTCGAATCCGTGCAGCTCGTCGCTGACCTGGATCACGCCGCCCGAGTTCACGAGATAGTCGGGCGCGAAGAGAATGCCACGCTCCTCAAGCATCTTCTCCACCCCGGCATGCGCGAGCTGATTGTTGGCCGCACCGCAGACGACGGCCGCGCGGAGTTTGGCGACCGTGTCGTCATCGAGCACGCCGCCCAGCGCGCAGGGAGCGAACACGTCGAGCCCCTCGCTCATGAGCGCATCAGCATCGGGGACGATCTCGACCTCGGGATGCGCCAGCGCGACGCGGTCGAGCGCCGCCTCGGCGACATCGGTGACCAGTACCTTCGCCCCTGCCTCGACGAGGTGACCCACCAGCAGGTGACCGACCTTGCCGACCCCGGAGACACCCACCGTTCTCCCGCGCAGTTCCGGTGTTCCCCACACGTGCTCCGCGCTGGCTCGCATGCCCTGGTAGACGCCGAAGGCGGTGAGCACCGACGAATCGCCCGCTCCGCCGTTGTCGGGCGAGCGGCCGGTGACGAAGCGGGTCTCCCTCGCGATCACGTCCATGTCGGCGACGTAGGTCCCGACGTCGCACGCGGTGATGTAGCGCCCGCCGAGCGACTGGATGAAGCGACCGTAGGCGCGCAGCAGTGTCTCGGATTTCAGCGTGGCGGGGTCGCCGATGATCACGGCCTTCCCACCGCCGTGATCGAGCCCGGCGAGCGCGTTCTTGTAGGCCATGCCCTTCGACAGGGCGAGTACGTCGTCGAGTGCTTCGCGTTCGGTCGCGTAGGGATGAAATCGGGTGCCGCCGATGGCGGGGCCCAGTGCGGTCGAGTACACCGCGATGATCGCCTTGAGCCCGCTGTGCGGGTCCTGGCAGAAGACAACCTGTTCGTGGCCGCTCTCGCGGCCGAATACACCTTCGGTCACGGTGGTGACTCCCTCTTCGGCTGCTGTTCCCGGCTTGTGGCCGGTAACGCACAGCGGATCAGTTGTGTGCGGCGGCGAAGGGAAAGGTCGTTTCCCGCTGATCACCGCTCGCAGCTCAACTTAAGCCCTCACGACCACGGAAAGCCACCGGCATACGGCCGCGGGTTGGCGGCTATCGCGGATCCACGACGCCGCCGACACCGCTGCGGCCGGCGGGTGTGCCCACCAGTTCCACGGTCACCCCGGCACGGACACGTTCGCCGAACACCGCGACGACGGCCTCGGTGACCCCGGATATCAGCCGAGCCACGATGTCGTCGGCGTCCGGGCGGCCGAACGCGGCTTCCTTGATGCCGAAGGTCACGCTTGGCGACGGCGCCTGTGCCGGCTTGCCACCGATGCCCCACCGGCTCGCGGGCAGCCCGATCAGGTGCACGACCGCGATGTCCCGCGCCCAGTCCCCGTACACCGCGACGATCGCGTCGGTCAGCCCTTCGATCAGCTCGTTCTCCCTGCCGGCCAGATCGGTTTCGAGGACGTAGACGGACAGATGTGGCATGACGGCTTCTCCTATAATGACTTTGAGAGCAAATAACCTTTGATAACAAAGCTAATTTGGAGGTGGCCGGATGTCAACAGCCGACCCCGCGGACGAGGCCGTCCGGGAGTTGCTGCTGCTGACGCCGCGACTCATCGGCAGGATCAAGCGACTGCCACTGCCCCACCAGTTGCGGTCGTTCGACCTGGCCCCGAGGCATCTGTCCCTGCTGTCGCTGCTGCTGCTCGACGGACCGCTGACCGTTTCTCAGCTGGCCGAGAAGCTGAACCTGGCCCCGACCACGGTGAGCCTGATCGTGAGCGAGCTGAGCCGCAAAGGCGTGCTCGAACGGCGCGAGGACGACGCCGACCGGCGTCGGCGCATCGTCGACATCAGCCCAGCGAGCCGGGAAGCCATCTCCCAATGGCTCTCGCCGGGCGCACGGGCATGGCGGTCGGCACTGGCACCACTGACACCTGCCCAGCGGCGAATGTTCGTCGACACCTTCCTCGCCTACGAAGCGGCCTTCACCGACGATCCGGACCAAGCACCTGCCTCGGAGACCTGAGAAGAGCCACCATCTCGCGGGGCGAGACCGGGGTCGCTGCCGGGCACCGCCGGTTGGTCACAGACCGAGATAGTGCGCGATCGCGTGCTCCACCTCGGTGAGCTCTTCACGATCCAGGTAGGCGACCGGATCACCATGGATGTAGACGACGTCGATCGTGCGGATCTGGTCGACGAGAAACCTCGTCCTGCCCCCCAGGATCTCCAGCTCCGGCCGGAAAACAGCGGGTTGCGCACTACTCGACGCCGGTACCACCGTGACGACGCTCCACGGCATCGAACCGGGACTCATCACCACCGCATATCGTCGCCCTCGCTGCTCGCGACCTCGCTTCGCGTTGCCAAAGTCGACTCGATAGACGGCGCCTCGGATCACCAGGCGTCCTTTTCGGTCGAGAGATTCTCGTCGCGAAGCTGTTCCGCGTCGGCGCGAGCCTGCTCGACCCAAACCTCTCGTTCCAGCAGTCGCAGAGCCCGCCGGAGCACGTCGCTCTTGCGTTCACCGCTGCGCATGGCGGCCCTGATGATCTGTTCATCTTCCTCGGTGGGCCGGAAGCCGATGGTTGCCGGCATGAGCATCAGAATACTCAACTGTGGAACAACTGTCGAGCAATTGTTCTACAGCTCCGAGCGCACGCTCCACAGGTCGGGAAAGACCGGGGTCGACAACGTCGTTCGCAGGTAGGCCGCTCCGGAGGAACCGCCCGTGCCTTCCTTGCCGCCGATCGTGCGCTCCACCATCTTCACGTGCCGGTAGCGCCATTCCTGGATGCCTTCGTCGAGGTCGACGAGGTGTTCGCACACCGAGGCAGGGCCCCCGTCGTCGGCGTACACGCGCAACAGAACGTCGCGGACCGCCCTCGACGGCGCGGCGGGCAGGCTCACGTCGTCCCGCCTCGGCGGATCGTAGCCATGCTCGCGCAGGTAGCCGACGAAGGAATCGAAAAGCGATGGTCTCGACATGGCTGCCGCGATCCGCGCTCTCGCCTCACTTCCGGCGGGATAGTGCTCGATGACCCCGCGATCCCGCCGCCCCAGCACCGCCTCCAGTTCCCTGAACTGGCTGGACTGGAATCCGCTCGCGGCCTCCAGCCTCGCCCGGAAGCTCGTGAACTGGCTTGGCGTCATGGTTTCGAGTACGTCGATCTGCGCGACGACGACCTTGAGGATCGTCAGCGTCCTGCGCAGGGTCCGCACCGAGTGCGGAGTGTCGCCCTCCTCCAGCTTCACCTGGAGGTAGCCGAGTTCGTGCAGCAGTTGTTTGAACCACAACTCGTACACCTGGTGCACGACGATGAAGAGCAGTTCGTCGTGTTCGGCCGAGCGGGGGCGCTGCGCACCGAGCACCTCGTCCAGCGCGAGGTACGAGGTGTAGGTCAGTGAAGCGTGCGGAACCTCGTGGGTACCGCCCTGGTCGGTGCCGTGAGTTCTGCCGGTGTTGCCGGTGTCGGGCATGGGCCACCTCGCGGGGACGCACCGCGCGACGACGCGGCGGTGTTTGCCCGTGACGGTACCGATGCCGTACCGAGCGCGGCATGTACCGCGGCCTCGGCGAGTCCCGCGAGTTCGGCCCTGTCTCCCGCCCTGCCCGGTGCGATCTCGGGGCACACGAACAGTTCGAGCACCAGTCCGCGTGTCCTGAGCACCCTGCGCACCGAGTCGAGCAGCGTGTCGGTACCGACGAACGAGGGCTGCGTGGTCTCCCTTCCCGCTCGGGTGCGATAGCGGACCGCGATGGGCTGGACGGGCACCCCGCCGCTGATGGCGGACTGGAACAGCGCGGGCCGGAACCGGCCGGACGCGCGACCGCACCACGTCGTGCCCTCGGGGCTGACCACGACGAACGCTCCGTTTCTCAGCACCTCGGCGAGGCGCGCGACGGTGCCGGGCAGGGTGGAAAGCCGTTCCCTTTCGAGAAAGACGCTGCCTGCCCTCGTGACCAGCCGACCGAGTACCGGCCAGTTCGCGATTTCCCTCTTGGCGAGCGCACGCAACGGCTTCTCACCGTCGAGCGCGTTCAACCCGACGATGTCGAGCCAGGAGATGTGGTTGTGCACGACGAGCGCACCCCTGCCGGTACTCGCGAGCCTTCCGTTGACCACGAGCCGGATCCCGCAGGCCGCGAGCAGGCAGCGGAACACGAACCGCGTGAACCGCTGCCGGTTGCGCATCGCCAGCAGCGCTGGTGAGCAGAGAATCGCCAGCGCCAGCACGAGAAGCAGGCCGCACAACCGCAGTACCCTGCACGGCACCGCGACCGAGGGCGGCTTCTCGGCGTCCCGGCACGCCGCGTCGCAGGCCGAG
This sequence comes from Saccharomonospora sp. NPDC006951, assembly GCA_040635515.1. Classification (GTDB taxonomy): domain Bacteria; phylum Actinomycetota; class Actinomycetes; order Mycobacteriales; family Pseudonocardiaceae; genus Prauserella_A. The sequence continues at coordinate 87,385 of JBEYHY010000005.1, forward strand.
ACCGGCATCCAGGCGTGGCTCACCGCGATTCTCCTTCCGACTCACCGAGAAAGAACCGCAGGTATCTCGCGTCGACGCGCTGCAGGTCGAGCAGCACGAGAAAGTCGGCGACGCCGAAATCCGGATCGTGCGCGGGCGGGCCGCACACGGTGGCCCCGAGCCGGACATAGCCCTTCAGCAGGGGCGGAAGACCCTTCCGCGCGGGCAGCGGTACCCCGGTGTGGTTCCACGGCTGGTAGGGGCTCACCCGGTAGGCGGGTGGCGCGTAGTGCCGCGTCCGCACCTGATCCCACACTCCGGCGGCGAGGGTACCGCCGTCGGCAAGCGGTACCGAGGCGCAGCCGACGAGAAACCGGTGCCCTCTCAACAGCATGTAGCGCGCGATACCGGCCCAGACGAGTCCGACGACGGCACCGTTGCGGTGTCCCGCCGCGACACACGACCGGCCGGTCTCCACGAGCGAACCGCGCAGGGCCGACAGCGCGGTGAGGTCGAACTCGGTGTCGGCGTAGAGCTGCCCCGCCTCGGCGGCCCGTTCGGGCGGCAGCATGCGGTAGGTGCCGACGATGGCGCCGGAACTGTCGTCGCGGACGACGAGGTGATCACAGAATTGGTCGAAGTAGTCGGCGTCGACGCCCGCCGTGCCCGATTCCAGCTTCGCGCCCATTTCCTCGGCGAAGACCTGGTGCCGGAGCCGCTGCGCCGCGGCGACCTCGTCGTTGTCGTAGGCGACGAGCAGGGAATACCGTGCCCCGCTCTTCGTGGCAGCCGGATCCGCGCCCGCCCGGCCGGTGCTGGCGATGAGCTGTGACCGTCTCATGCCGCCGATACTCGGCCCGCGATGGGAAACCGCGAAGGACTCCGGCTGTGACCGGCGTGTGCACAGTCCGTGAACAGCGGGTACGCGAAGGCCCCCGGCGTCCGATGTGGACGGCCGGGGGCCTTCGATCCGAGCTGTGCGTGCGGGTCAGCCCTTCCGCTTGGCGACCTCTTCGGTGAGCTGCGGAGCGACGTTGAACAGGTCGCCGACGACACCGAAGTCGGCGATCTCGAAGATCGGTGCCTCGGAGTCCTTGTTGACGGCGACGATGGTCTTCGACGTCTGCATGCCCGCCCTGTGCTGGATGGCACCGGAGATGCCGAGCGCGACGTAGAGCTGGGGCGATACGGTCTTGCCCGTCTGCCCGACCTGGAACTGCGCCGGGTAGTAGCCGGAGTCGACGGCCGCACGCGAAGCGCCGACGGCGGCTCCCAGCGCGTCGGCAAGCTTCTCGACGACGTCGAACTTCTCGGCGGAACCGACACCGCGGCCACCGGATACGACGATGGACGCCTCCGTCAGCTCCGGCCGGTCGCCACCGACGACGGGGTCGACGCCGGTGATCTTCGCCGACTTCGCCGCGTCGATCGCGGGAAGGCTGACGGCGACCTCCTCGGCGGCGCCGTCGGCGGCCTCCGCCTCGACCCCACCCGGGCGGACCGAGATGACCGGTGCACCCTTGGCCGCCTTCGCCTTCACCGAGAACGCGCCACCGAAGATCGACTGGTCGACGGTGCCATCGGAGTTGACGCCAACGGCGTCGACGAGCAGACCCGAGCCGAGCCGCACCGCGAGCCTTCCGGCGACCTCCTTGCCTTCCGACGTCGCCGCGACGAGCACCGCCGAGGGCGATGCCTGCCCGGCGACCGTGGCGAGCGCGTCGACCTTCGGCGTCACGAGGTAGCCGCCGGCCTCGTCCGACTCCGCGACATAGACCTTCGCGGCGCCGTAGGAGGCGAGTGATTCCTTGAGCTTGCCCGCCGAACCCGGCGAACCGACGACGACGGCGGAGGGCTCGCCGAGCGCACGCGCCGCGGTCAGCAGCTCGAAGGTGACCTTCTTGGCCTCACCGTCGACGTGGTCGACAAGCACCAGTACTTCTGCCATGAGTTCGTCTCCCTGTCGTAGGCGTGGTGTCAGATGAGCTTCTGGCCGACGAGGTACTCGGCGACCTTGCTGCCACCGTCGCCTTCGTCCTCGACCCGCTGGCCCGCCGTGCGCGGCGGCTTCGGCGAAGCTTGTTCGACCTGCGACCACGCGTTGCCGAGGCCGACCTCGCCCGCTTCGATGCCGAGGTCGGCGACGGTAAGGGTCTCCACCGGCTTCTTCTTGGCGGCCATGATGCCCTTGAACGACGGGTAACGCGGCTCGTTGATCTTCTCGGTCACGCTGACCACGGCGGGGAGGTTCGCTTCGAGGTGCGTGATGCCGTCCTCGGTCTCGCGGTCGACCTTGATGCCGCTTCCCTCGACGGTGACCTGGCGCGCGTGGGTGAGCTGCGGCAACCCGAGCAGTTCGGCGAGCACGGCGGGCACGGCGCCACCCCGGCCGTCGGACGCCTCGTTGCCGGCGATGATCAGGTCGACGCCATCGATCTTGCCGATCGCGGCCGCGATGACCTTGGCCGTCGCGAGCAGGTCGGAGCCGTGCAGCGCGGCGTCGGAGACGTGGATGGCCTTGTCGGCGCCCATCGAGAGCGCTTTGCGGATCGCGTCGGTGGCGCGGTCGGGACCGACGCACACGACGGTCACCTCACCTTCGCCTGCCTCCTTGATCTTGAGCGCCTCTTCGACGGCACGCTCGTTGATCTCGTCGATCACCGCGTCGGCGGATTCCCGGTCCAGGGTGTGGTCGTTCTCGTTGAGCTTGCGCTCCGAGTAGGTGTCAGGCACCTGCTTGACCAGGACAGCGATGTTGGTCATGGATCTCCTTCGGCGCATGCAAAGCGTTACTGGCCGGTAAGACTATGTGCTGATTCCGGGCTTGGCGCGCCGAGGTGACGGCATTCACCTGGAATCCCGATTTACTAGGACCATAGTCCCAGAAGTTGTTTTCTCGTCGCCGGGGCGTCTCAGCACTACGTCCCGTGCACAATCGACGTCCGAAAGTCGCAACCGACTCCTTCTAATGGGTGGATGGAAGAGTTAGCCTCCCGAACGTGCCCGTAGCAGTCATCACCGATTCGACCGCATGCATCCCCGAGCAGCTCGCGGCTCAATGGGGCATCTCGCTGGTCCAGGTCCAGATTGCCGTGGACGACCGCATCGACGACGAGAGCCGGTTCCAGCGCGCGGAGCTGATCGAACTCCTGCGCTCGGGCAGACCCGTCAGCACGAGGCCGCCCGATCCCGGCGCCTTCTTCTGGGCTTACCAGGACGCCGTCAGCGCGGGCGCCGACGCCATCGTCAGCCTGCACATCTCGGCGAAACTCTCGGCGACCGTCGACGCCGCACGCGAGGCGGCGCAGCAGGTGAAGGTTCCCGTGCACGTCCTCGACAGCGGGACGACGAGCATGAGTCTCGGCTTCGCGGCACTGTCGGCCGCCCGCACCGCCGCGGCAGGCGGGCAGGCACAGCGGGTCATGGAAGCCGCCGACCGCCGGTACCGGGCCAGCAGCGAGCTGATCTACGTCGACACCCTCGACTACCTGCGCAGAGGAGGCCGCATCGGCGCCGCCTCCGCGATGGTGGGTTCCGCGCTGTCGATCAAACCCCTGCTCACCGTCAAGGACGGCGAGGTGGCACCGCTCGCGAGGGTGCCCGGCCGCAGGCGCGCACTGGCCAAGGTCGCCGACCTCGCCGTCCAGCGGGCGGGCGAGGCTCAGGTCGACATCGCGGTCGCCTGCGCGACCCCCTCCGACAGGGAGATGACGATGGTGCAGCAACTGCGTGGCAGAGTGCCAGGGCTCAACGACATCTTCCTCGTGCAGGCGAGCACGGTCATCGCGGCGCACGTCGGACCGGGAGCACTCGGAGTGACGATTGCGCCCATGTCGTGAATTCCTGATCCGAATCGGAAAACCGTAGGGGAACTTCACTTGCCGTCGTTACGTTGACATCCAGCCGGTTTCCGCCCACGAAGGGATCACGATGGCATCGCTGTTCAGCAAGGTGGCCCGCCTCGCGAAGAGCCCGCAGGGCAAGCGCATGATCACGGAGGCGAAGCGACTCGCCAAGGACCCGAACACCCGCAAGCAGGCCAAGGACGCGGTCGACAAGTTCAGGGGCAGGGGAAAGGGAACCCCGCCGCAGGCCGGGCACTGACGCCGAGCGGATACGCTCCGGCGGGTGACGACCGATCGAGCCGAGGCCCTGCATCTCACCGGCGAGCGCACCGTGCCGGGCGTACCGGAGGAGAACTACTGGTACCGCCGCCACGAGGCCGCCTACCGGCGGCTTCTCGACTGGTGCGCCGGTGCGACCGTGCTCGAAGCCGGGTGCGGTGAGGGCTACGGCGCCGCGCTCATCGCGGAGACGGCCGATCACGTCGTCGCGCTCGACTACGACCGGCAGGCCATGGCGCATGTCGCAGGCCGCTATTCCGGGATCACTCCGGTACTCGGAAACGTGGCCTGCCTGCCGGTGGTCTCCGGCGGCGTCGACGTCGTCGCCAACTTCCAGGTCATCGAGCACCTCTGGGACCAGGCCGCGTTTCTCGCCGAGTGCGGGCGGGTGCTGCGTCCCGGCGGCAGGCTGCTCGTCACGACCCCCAACAGGCTCACCTTCACCCCCGATTCCGATTCGCCGTTGAATCCCTTTCACACCAGGGAACTCGCACCGTCCGAACTGGACTCACTGTTGCGGGAAGCCGGGTTCGGCGTCGAACTGCTGCACGGCCTCCACCACGGCGAAGGCGTGCGGCGACTCGACGACCGTTACGGCGGTTCGATCATCGAAGCGCAACTCGACGTGGTGATGGGAACGCTGCCGGGCCAAGCACGGTGGCCGGAGCAACTGCTCTCCGACGTCGCGGCCATCACGGCCGCCGACTTCGACATCACCGGCGAGAACCTCGAAGCGAGCCTCGACCTGATCGCCGTGGCGGTGCGGCCATGACCGAACCGGAAGGCACGTTCTGCCTCGTCCTGCACAGTCACCTGCCGTGGCTCGCGCGGCACGGCACCTGGCCGGTCGGCGAGGAATGGCTCTACCAGGCATGGGCGCACTCGTACCTGCCCTTCGCCGACCTGCTCGGCCGCTTCGCCGCCGAAGGCAGGCGCGACGTGCTGACCCTCGGCGTGACCCCGGTGCTCGCGGCACAACTCGACGATCCCTACTCGCTGCGCGCGTTTCACGAATGGCTCGGCCACTGGCTGCTGCGCTCCCGCCACGCCGCGACGCTGTGGCAGGGCAACGACCTGCTCTCCGATCTCGCCGCCGCGGAGCACCGCGCCGCCGAGACCGCGCTCGGCGACTTCGAAAGCCGATGGCGGCACGGTTTATCCCCCATCCTCAGGTCCTTTATGGACTCCGGAGTGATCGAGCTGCTCGGCGGCCCGCTCACCCACCCCTTCCAGCCGTTGCTCGCCGAACCCGTTCGCGACTTCGCGCTGCGCGAAGGTCTCGCCGACACGCGGCTGCGGACCGGCACGACACCCGAGGGCATCTGGGCGCCCGAATGCGGCTACGCGCCGGGCATGGAAAACGGCTACCAGCTGGCCGGGGTACGCCGGTTTCTCGTCGACGGTCCCGCGCTGCGTGGCGACACCTCCGCCGCGCACCCCGTCGGTTCCTCCGACGTGGTGTGCTTCGGCCGGGACCTGGAAGTGACCTACCGCGTGTGGTCACCGAAAGCGGGCTACCCCGGCCACAGCGCCTACCGCGACTTCCACACCTGGGCACACGAGGTGGGGCTCAAGCCGTCACGAGTGACGGGCAAACACATCGAGCCGGCCGACAAGGCACCCTACGATCCCGCGCTCGCCGCCGACACACTTCGCTTGCACGTCAAGGACTTCGTGGACACGGTCGTGACCAGGATGCGCGAACTGCGCGCACGCGACGGCAGGTCGCCGCTCGTCGTCGCCGCTTACGACACCGAACTGTTCGGGCACTGGTGGCACGAGGGTCCGGCCTGGCTGGAGGGCATCCTGCGTGCGCTGCCGGAGGCCGGGGTCAGGGTCACGACGCTGCGCGGCGCCGTCGAAGCGGGCCACGTCGCCGAACCCGTCGACCTGCCCGCGTCGTCGTGGGGATCCGGCAAGGACTGGCGCGTGTGGGACGGCGAGCAGGTCGCCGACATGGTCTCGGCCAACACGGCGCTGCAACAACGGTTGCTGGCGCTCGACATCCCGCGAGGACACAGGGACGGCGTTCTCGATCAGACCGTCACCGAGGCGTTGCTCGCCCTGTCCAGCGACTGGGCGTTCATGGTCACCAAGGACTCCGCCGCCGACTACGCGAGGCGAAGGGCGGCCGATCACACCGCACGGTTCGACGAACTGGCCGCGCTCGTGCGGGCAGGCGACCCCGCGGCCGCGGCGACGGCGGAGCGGTTCCGAGCCCTGGCGAACCCCTTCGGCAGGCTCGACGCCCGAGGACTCGGCTCAGGAAGCTGAGCCACGGGGAACGGCACCGGCGGCGATGACGGCGCGATTGCGTTCGGCGACGACGTCCGGATCGGCCTTCACCACCCTGCGGTCGTAGCTGAGCAGCCCGTTGACCTCGTTTTCCACGTCGGTGGTCTGGGTGTAGATCGCGGCGGAAAGGCCGAGATCGCGCACCACGCCCTCCAGGTCCTCACTGACCTCCGCGTAGCGGCGGGTCAGCTCCTCCCTGTCGGCCGTCAGCTCGTAGGCGAGCGGCTCGCCCGGCCACACATGCCCCTCGGCGACAAGACCGAGCCCGCCGTACTCACCCGCGACGGTCGCCCTGCCGTCCTTGATCAACGGCCGCCCGGGGCCCACATAGGTGTGGTCGTCGTAGAGATCACCCTCGCCCGAATCGGGATGGGAGTGACAACAGTTGACCCCGCTGTCGGCGACGACGAGCCTTCCGGGATCGGAAGCCTTGACCTCCTTGGCGATGCGAGCGGTCTCGAACTCGCCCCAGCCCTCGTTGAAAGGCACCCACACGACGATCGAGGTGAACCCGCGCAACTGCTCGATCATGGCTGCCAGCTCGGTCTCGAATCGCGCGCGGGCCTTCGCGACCGGCGGCGCCTGCGGCCCTGGCGGATTGTCGAGTACGACCGGAAGCGACGGCATGTCCTGCCACACGAGCAAGCCCAGCCGGTCGGCCCAGTAGTACCACCGTGCGGGCTCCACCTTGACGTGCTTGCGCACGGTGTTGAAGCCGAGGGACCTGGTGCGCTCCAGGTCGAAGCGCAGCGCCTCGTCGGTCGGCGCCGTGTAACCGCCGTCCGGCCAGTACCCCTGATCGAGCAAGCCGTGCTGGAAGGTGATCCGGCCGTTGAGCGCGATGCGGGGCCGTCCCCGCTCGTCGGTGACGAGCTCGACCGAGCGCAGGCCCGCGTAGCTCGTGACCTCGTCGAGAATGTCTCCACCGGCGGAAAGGCGCACGGTGAGGTCGTAGAGATGCGGATCGTCCGGGTCCCACGGATGCGGTTCGGGAACGTCGATCCGCAGCCGTTCGCCGGTCGGCCCGCTCGCGCGCGCGACGACGGGCCCCTCCGGCTCCGCGACCGTCACCTCGGCCCATTCGGCGCCGTCGCCTCCCTCCATGACGGTGACGTCGAGGCCGCGCTGGTCGGACCCGACCGTGAGCGCCTCGACATACGCGGGAGGCACCGGCTCGATCCACACCGTCTGCCAGATACCGGAGGAGCCGGTGTAGAGGATGCCCTCCGGTTTCCTCGCCTGTTTGCCGACGGGAAACGCTCCGCTGTTGCCCGAGTCGAACGCGTGCACGAGGATCTCCTGCTCCCCTTCCGCACGCAGCACGCCGGTGATGTCGGCGTGGAAACTCGTGTAGCCGCCCTCGTGCTCCGCGACGAGCTGGTGGTTGACCCACACACGCGCGACCTGGTCCACCGCGCCGAAGTGCAGCAGGACCCGGTGGTGCCGCGGCCAGTCCGCCGGGATCTCGAACGTGCGCCGATACCACATGTGCTCGTCGGACCTGCCGATTCCGGACAGCAACGACTCGGGCGGAAACGGCACGAGAATCGACTCGTCCCGCCACACCGGTCCGTCCCCCGTCCGGCTGGTGTACTCCCAGCGACCGTTGAGGCAGCGCCACCTCGGCCTGACAAGCTGCGGCCTCGGATACTCCGGCAGGCAATGGGCATCATCGACCAGGTCGGTCCACGGCGTGGTCAGCCCGCCCGATTCCGGCACGGGGCGGGTCATCGACGGGTTCGGCTGGATCACGGTTCCGATGTTGGCAGACGTCAGTGGGACGTGTCGCCACCCAGGATCCGACTCGTGAGTAACCTCCACTCATGCGCGTGCTGATGCTGTCGTGGGAGTACCCGCCCGTCGTGGTCGGGGGCCTTGCCCGCCACGTCCACGCACTCGCCCGTCACCTGGTCAAAGACGGCCACGAGGTGGTCGTGCTGTGCAGGCATCCGGCAGGCACGGACGCGGAGACCCACCCCGCGACCGACAGGGTCGCCGAGGGGGTCCGGATCATCAGGGTCGCCGAGGACCCCATGCACGTGACCTTCGAGCGCGACCTCGTCGCCTGGACGCTCGCCATGGGGCACGCCATGGTCAGGGCGGGTACCGCGCTGTTCCGCACCTGGCGTCCCGACGTCGTGCACGCTCACGACTGGCTCGTCACCCATCCCGCGATCGCGCTGGCCGAAGCCGCGCGGGTGCCCCTCGTCGGGACGATCCACGCGACCGAGGCAGGGCGGCACTCCGGCTGGCTCTCCCACCCGCTCAACCAGCAGGTGCACTCCGTCGAGTGGTGGCTCGCCAACAGGGTCGACGCACTCATCACCTGCTCACAGGCCATGCGTGCGGAGGTCGCCCACCTGTTCGAGATCGAGGGCGATGGCATCACCGTCATCCACAACGGCATCGAGGAACGAACCTGGTGGGTGCCCGACGAGGAGATCGAGTCGGCGAGGCTCGCGCACAGCCCCGGCGGCGCTCCGCTGCTGTTGTACTTCGGGAGGCTGGAGTGGGAGAAAGGCGTACAGGATCTGCTCGCCGCACTGCCCGCCATCCGTGAGCAACACCCTGGAACCCGGCTTGTCGTCGCGGGAAAAGGCAGACATCTCGACGAGCTGGTCGACCAGACGGCCACGCTCGAACTCGGCGCGGCCGTCGACTTCGTCGGGCACCTCTCCGACAGGGAACTGCGTGCCGTACTCGCCGCCTCCGACGCGGTCGTGCTGCCGAGCAGGTATGAACCATTCGGCATCGTGGCCCTCGAAGCCGCCGCGGCACGCAGACCGCTGGTCGCGTCGACGGCGGGCGGACTCGGTGAGGTCGTCGACGACGGCAAGACGGGCCTCGCCTTCACACCAGGTGACGTCCCCGCCATCGCCGACGCGGTACACCAGGTGCTCGGCGACTCCGAAGCGGCCGGTAAGCGGGCACTCGCCGCGCAGGCCCGGCTCTCCGCCGACTTCGACTGGGCACGCATCGCCGCTGCCACGGCACGCGTGTACCGGAAGGCGAAGATCGGCGAACCGCACGACCTCGGCCGCCCCAAGATCGCGACCGGAAATGCGTTCGAACCCTAGGACACGGCCCCGGTCACTCGGTTAGCCTCCGGTGCGCGATATGTCATGCGATACAGGGGGAACAAGTGCGAAGGCGGAATCTTCTCAAGGCCGTTGCGGGCATCGGAGCGGGAGCGGCGCTCGCGGGAGCGCTGCCTGCGACGACAAGCGCGGCAGGAGTCCGCAGGGCCGGAACGACCAGCAGGGGCGGCTCCAACTACGCGTGGTACCAATTGGACGGTTGCAACAGGGAGCCCTACGGCGTCGTCAACAGCTTCCACAAGGCACCGGAAACCATCGCGGAGCAGCTTCAAGCCATGTACGACGCCGGACAGCGGCGTCTGCGCATCCCGCTCTTTCACCGCAGGGGCCCCGAATCGGGCACACTGCTCGATTCGACCGGCGGCGACCTTTCGGCACAGAACCGGAAGAACCTCACCGACCTGCTGGCGCTCATCAAGGAAACCCGATACGAGGAGATCCAGGTCAGCTTCATCCCGAGTGGAGGCAACACTCCGTTCGAATGGCCGCAGTGGAATCCCGACCTCTACGAGGAAAACCGGAGCATCGTCCACAATATCCGGCCGTTGATCGCGGAAGCCGGGGTCCACTACCGGATCGATCTCTACAACGAGGCGATTCCGACCGCGGGGCAAGAGGTTCTGCTGCGCTATGCGCGAGAACTGTGGGCCGACTACACCTCGGCGTACGGCAAGAACGACACCATCGGGTTCTCGACCATCGCCAACCCCGACAGGGTCCGCCGGATTCCCGAGGTGTACGGCGCGAACCCGCCGCACCTGTTCGACTTCCACTTCTACTTCAACGAGCAGTTCGACGAGTACGGCAAGTTCATGGAGACCCACCGGATCATGAACGAGCACGGTTACCTGACGCAGGGCTGGACCATCGGGGAGATGCACTACAACGACCCCGTCGCGGCCGACCAGCTTTCGAGGGCGATCGCCGACAGCGGCAGGACGGTGTACTACGCGCTGCAGTGGCCGTGGACGAGGGAAAAGCGGTGTGAACACGTCGACGTCACGCCGCCGATCGACTTCGACCGCTACCTGGCCGTGGGCTTCTAACCGCCCGCCGGGCCTGCCGCGGCGGCGCCGACGTGCCGAGGCGGGCGCGGCAGGCGCCGCAGCGCGCGAGTCCCCCGCTCAGGACGGCGAGTTCCGCACTCGGGCGCGCGAGTTCCGCACTCGGGCGTGCGAGTTCTGCGTTCAGGACGGCGAGACCCGCACTCGGGCACGCGAGATCCGCACTCGGGACGGCGAGATCCGCACTCGGGCACGCGAGATCCGCACTCGGTTAGTGTTGCCGGTTCGAAAACCCGGCGCGGCCCCCTGGCACCTGACCGGTCGGCCGCGGAACTCGACGACCCGAACGCAGATCTCGGCGGCCTGAGTGCAGATCTCGGCGGCACCAGCGTAGATCTCGGCGGCCCGAACGCAGATCTCGACGGCCTGAGTGCAGATCTCGGCGGCACCAGCGCAGAACTCACCGTCCTGAGTGCGGATCTCGGTGGCGTGGACGCGGGACTCGCGCACGGGCGCACGACTCGCGCGGGCAGCTCGGCGAGTCGTCAGAAGATCGGGAAGCCGGTTCCTCGGTCCGCCTCCGGGCGCGGACCGATGATCCTCCGCTCATCGGCCGCGATCGGCAGGTCGTTGATACTCGCCTCCCTGCGCCGCATCAGCCCTTCCTCGGTGAACTCCCACAATTCGTTGCCATAACTGCGCCACCACTGCCCGGTACTGTCGTGGCACTCGTACTGGAAACGCACCGCGATCCGGTTGCCCGTGAACGCCCACAGCTCCTTTCGCAGCGCGTAGTCCAGCTCCCGCTGCCACTTCGCACTGAGGAAGGCGACGATCCGCGCCCTGCCCTCGATGTACTGATCCCGGTTACGCCACACGGAATCCTCGGTGTAGGCGAGCGCGACCCGCTCGGGATCGCGCGTGTTCCACGCGTCTTCCGCGGCCTGCACCTTCTGGGCGGCGGTGACGGCGTCGAACGGAGGGAACGGGGGACGTGGCGCCATGATCACTCTCCTGAACTACCAAGGGAGAACGATCGTTCTCCCTTGCGCTAGGGTAGAGAACAACCGTTCTCGACGCCAGGGGCTGATGGACCGTGAACCACGAGGAGGCAACGCGGCGGATACTCGACGCCGCCGAGGCCGAGTTCTACGCACGCGGCATCCAAGCCGTGGGCATGGCCGCCATCCGGCAACGTTCCGGGGTCTCCCTCAAACGCCTCTACCAATGCTTCCCCGCCAAGGAAGACCTGGTGCTCGCCTACCTCTCCCGCAGGGACCGGCGCTGGCTCGACTCGCTCGCCTGCCATGTCACCGCAACCGCGACGACCTCCGAGGAAGCCGTGCTCGCGGTGTTCGACTGGTTGCACGACTGGTTCACCGAGGACGGATTCCGCGGCTGCGCCTTCATCAACTCCTTCGGCGAACTGGGAAGCACCTCACCGGAAATCGCCGAAGCCGGGATCCGGCACAAGGACAGGCTCAGGGAATACCTGCGTGAGCTCGTGACCCGGCTCGGAACCACCGATGCCGACGCACTCACCGATCAGCTCTTCAGTCTCGTCGAGGGCGCCATCGTGATCGCGGGAATGTCCGGCCGCCAGGACATCGCGTTGTCGAGCAGGGCGGCCGCGGCGACACTCCTCGACGCACACCTGCCAGTGCGCTGAACAAGGGGTATCGCCGGTGCGTGCGGGCGCACCGGCGACACCCCTTGCCTCACCTGCCCTCGGTCAGGTGACGCGCGTAGGCACCGGTGGTGAAGAAACTCGGCAGCCGCTCGCCGAGCGCGGACTCGACGAAGATCTCCCTCGCCTCGGCCAGCCGGTTGCCGTGCCCGAGATCGGCTCGCACCAGATCGAGTTCCTCGTCGAGCCACCGGCCGGCGAGTTCCTTGGTGATCAGGGTGCCGTCCGCGAGTTTCGTACCGTTGCGGATCCACTGCCACACCTGGCAGCGAGCGATTTCGGCGGTCGCCGCGTCCTCCATGAGGTTGGCGATCGCCGCGGCACCCGTCCCCCTCAGCCACGCGTCGACATACCGCAGTGCCACGTTGATGTTGGCCCGCACGCCTTCCTCGGTGACCTCGCCTCCCGCGCTCGCCACGTCGAGCAGGTCGGCCTCACCGACGCTGACGTCCTCCCTGAGCCTGCCGAGCTGGTTGGGCCAGCCACCGAGCACCTCGTCGAAGACATCACGGCACACGGGAACGAGGCCGGGGTGAGCGACCCAGGAACCGTCGAAGCCGTCGCCCGCTTCCCTTTCCTTGTCCTGCTTGACTTTGCCGACCGCCGTCGCGTTGATGCCGGGATCCCTGCTCGGAATGAACGCCGACATCCCGCCGATCGCGTGCGCACCCCGCTTGTGGCAGGTTCGCACGAGCAGTTCGGTGTAGGCGCGCATGAACGGAACCGTCATCGTGACCTGCGCCCTGTCGGGGAGCACGAAGTCGGCACCGGCCGCACCGAAGGTCTTGATGAGACTGAAGATGTAGTCCCAGCGTCCCGCGTTGAGCCCGGCCGCGTGCTCGCGCAGTTCGTAGAGGATCTCGTCCATCTCGAACGCCGCCGTGATCGTCTCGATCAGCACCGTCGCCCTGATGGTTCCCGCCGGCAGGCCCAGTTTCCGTTGCGCGAAGCGGAAAACGTCGTTCCACAATCGCGCCTCGTGGTGGCTTTCCAGCTTGGGAAGGTAGAAGTAGGGACCGCTGCCACGCGCGACGAGCCGACGCGCATTGTGGAAGAAGTACAGTCCGAAGTCGACAAGGCTTGCCGAGACCGGCCTTCCGTCGATCCGGATGTGCTTCTCGACGAGGTGCCAGCCTCGGGGCCTCGCCACGATCGTCGCCGGGCTGTCGCCGACGGCGTACCGCTTGCCGTTCTCCGTGAAATCGATGTCCCGCCGGATGGCGTCGTAGAGGTTGAGCTGTCCCCCGACGATGTTGTGCCACGTCGGCGATGTCGCGTCCTCGAAGTCGGCGAGCCAGACCTTCGCGCCGGAATTGAGCGCGTTGATGGTCATCTTCCGGTCCGTCGGCCCCGTGATCTCGACACGCCTGTCCTCAAGCCCCGGTGCGGGAGGCGCCACCTGCCACGACTCGTCGCCGCGAATGGCCCTCGTCTCGGGGAGGAAGCCGAGCTTCTCCTCGCCGGAGGCGAGACGTTCCCTGCGCTTCCTCCGCTCGTCGAGCAGTACCCTTCGCCTGCCCGCGAACGCGTTGTCCAGCGCGGCGACGAACTCCAGCGCCGCCGGGGTGAGGATCTCGCCGAAGCGGTCATCCGCCGATCCGGCAACCTCCAGCCGGTAGTTGAGCGTGCCAGTCATGTCTTCCCTCCGGGCAAGGACGCGAGAACGCGCGACTCAGAACTGTGCTTCTTCGGTGGATCCGGTGAGCGCTGTCGTCGAGCTTTCCGGGTTGAGCGCGGTGCTGACCTGGTCGAACCAGCCGGTGCCGACCTCGCGCTGGTGCTTGGTGGCCGTGTAACCGCGGTCCTCGGCGGCGAACTCCCGCTCCTGCAGCTCCACGTAGGCGCTCATGCCGTCGGTGGCGTAGCCGCTCGCGAGGTCGAACATGGAGTAGTTGAGCGCGTGGAATCCGGCGAGCGTGATGAACTGGAACTTGTAGCCCATGTGCCCGAGTTCGCGCTGGAACTTCGCGATCGTGGCGTCGTCGAGGTGCTTCTTCCAGTTGAACGAGGGCGAGCAGTTGTAGGCGAGCAACTGATCCGGGTACTCGGCCTTGATGGCCTCGGCGAATTCCCTCGCCACCTCAAGGTCCGGTTCGGAGGTCTCCATCCACAGCAGGTCGGCGTAGCGGGCGTAGGCCAGGCCCCTGTCGATGCAGGGCTCGATGCCGTTGCGGACCTTGTAGAAGCCCTCGGAGGTGCGCTCTCCCGTGAGGTACTTGCGGTCGCGCTCGTCGACGTCGCTGGTGATGAGGGTGGCCGCCTGCGCGTCGGTGCGGGCGACGATCAGCGAGGGAACGTCGAGCACGTCGGCGGCGAGCCTCGCCGCGTTGAGGGTGCGCTCGTGCTGCTTGGTCGGGATGAGCACCTTGCCGCCGAGGTGGCCGCACTTCTTCTCCGACGCCAGCTGGTCCTCCCAGTGCACGCCGGCCGCTCCGGCCGCGATCATGCCCTTCATCAGCTCGAACGCGTTGAGCGGCCCGCCGAAGCCCGCCTCGGCGTCGGCGACGATCGGGGCGAACCAGTCGATGTCGGTGTTGCCTTCGGCCCAGTTGATCTGGTCGGCACGGCCGAGCGCGTTGTTGATCCTGCGCACGACGGCCGGCACCGAGTTCGCGGGGTACAGGCTCTGGTCGGGGTAGGTCTGCCCAGCGAGGTTGGCATCGGCGGCGACCTGCCAGCCGGAGAGATAGATGGCCTTGAGCCCCGCCCTGACCTGCTGGACGGCCTGGTTACCGGTGAGCGCGCCGAGCGAGTGCACGTAGTCCTCGGTGCGCAGCAGTTCCCACAGCTTCTCGGCGCCGCGGCGGGCGAGGGTGTGCTCCTCGACGACGCTGCCGCGCAGCTTGACGACATCGGCCGCCGAGTAGGACCGGTCGACTCCGGCCCAGCGCGGGTTGGTCTCCCACTCCTTGGCAAGCGCCTTCGCGTCCTTCTCGAAAGCGGGCTTCGCGGTCTTTGGCTTGGACACGGTCATCGGGCCTCTCCACCTCTTAACAAGCTTTGCGAACTTTGCGATTACTCGCGTTGCTGGTAAGACCATGACATGAGCCGCGAAAACCAAGCCAGAGCGCGAATTTGCCAATTTGTGCTAATTTTTCCTAACATCTTGCAAAGCTTGCGAATTCACCGATCTGCTTGATCGGTACCGAAGCAAACCTTTCGGAGGGAACGGTCAGCGTGGACAAGACCTTCGCCGGTGCGCGATTACGGCACCTGCGGGAGAGCAGATCGATGAGCCAGGCCGACCTGGCGAGGCTGCTGGAGATCTCACCGAGCTACCTCAACCAGATCGAGCACAACGCGAGGCCGCTGACGGTGGCGGTACTCCTGCGCATCACGGCCGCCTTCGGGGTCGACGCCGAGTTCTTCGCCGACAACGACACCTCCCGGCTCGTCGCCGACGTGCGCGAGGCGCTGCTCGACGAGACCATCTCGGCACAGGTCTCCCCCGGTGAGATCAACGACCTCGCCAAGAACCTCCCCACCATCGCCGAGGCGCTGGTCGCCCTGCACCGGCGCTACCGCAACGCGGTGGAGAACACGGCCGCGCTGGTGGCCGAGGACGGGCGAGGGGTACACGGCAGCGCGGCCGCGCCGCTTCCCCACGAGGAGGTGCGCGACTTCTTCTACGAGCGGGAGAACTACGTCGCCGAACTCGACGAGCGTGCCGAACGGATGTACCAGGAACTCGGCCTTCGCAGGGGCGAGGTGCGCAACGGCCTGCTGAGGGCACTCACCGAGCGTTACGACGTCACGGTCACCACGGAGGGAATCGACGAGGCGGCGGGCGAGCAGCACCGCTACGAGTCGGCGGGCAGGGTGCTGCGCATGGCTCCGAGCCTGCGGATCGGTCAGCAGGCGTTTCGGATGGCCTCGCAGATCGCGCTGCTCGAGTACGACGACCTGATCACCGAACTGGCCGATTCGTGGGCTTTCTCCGGGCAACCGGCACGGTCGCTCGCGAGGGTGGGGCTCGCGAACTACTTCGCGGGCGCGCTCATCCTGCCCTACCGCATGTTCCACGGGCAGGCCGAAAAGCTGCGCTATGACATCGAGCTGTTGTGCGACCACTTCGGCGTCGGTTTCGAGACGGTGTGTCACCGGCTTTCCACACTCCAGCGGCCCA
Source organism: Saccharomonospora sp. NPDC006951 (assembly GCA_040635515.1). Taxonomy (GTDB): domain Bacteria; phylum Actinomycetota; class Actinomycetes; order Mycobacteriales; family Pseudonocardiaceae; genus Prauserella_A. Next base: position 103,698 of record JBEYHY010000005.1, read on the forward strand.
AGCTGCGCGGCATCCCGTTCTCGTTCGTCAGGGTCGACAGGGCGGGCAACATGTCCAAACGGCAGTCCGCCGCCGGTTTCCACTTCTCGCGAGTGGGCGGGGCGTGCCCGCTGTGGGTGATCTACGAGGCGTTCACCGCGCCGGGCAAGATCCTCAGCCAGGTGGCGACACTTCCCGACGGCAAGAGCTACTTCTGGGTCGCGCGGACCATCTCGCGCAACATCGGTGGCTACGGCAGTCCGGGCAAAATGTTCTCCGTCGGGCTCGGCTGCGAACTGCGGCACGCGAGACGGCTCGTCTATTCGGCGGGGCTCGACCTGGACGACACCTCGGCCTCGACGCCGATCGGCATGGGCTGCAAGGTGTGCGAGCGCCCCGCCTGTCCTCAGCGGGCGTTCCCCACGATCGGCAAGCGGCTCACCGTCGACGAGAACACCAGCACGTTCGTGCCCTATCCCGCCGTGCCGAAGCCCGAGTAGTGAGTCACGATTCGCCGAGCGTCTTCTGCAGTGCCTTGCTCGCCTTGCGGGCCATGTCCTTCACGGCCTCCCTGCGCTCGGCGTCGGCCTCGTAGTCGGCCTTGCGGTCGCGTACGACGCGAGCGGGCGAGCCGACGGCGATCGCGTAGTCGGGGATGTCGCCGCGCACGACGGCGTGCGCCCCGAGCACGCAGCCCCTGCCGACCCTGGTGCCGCGCAGCACGGAGACCTTGGTCCCGATCCAGGTGTCGGGGCCGATCCGGACCGGTGACTTGACGATGCCCTGGTCCTTGATCGGGAGGTTGATGTCGGCCGTGACATGGTCGAAGTCGCAGATGTAGACCCAATCCGCGACGAGCGCGGCGCCGCCGAGCTCGATGTCCAGGTAGCCGTTGACCACGTTCTGCCTGCCGAAGACCACCTTGTCGCCGATCCGCAGCGACCCCTCGTGGCAGCGGATGGCGTTGCCGTCGCCGATGTGCACCCAGCGGCCGATCTCCAGTTGCCCGTACCCCGGCCTGCAGTGGATCTCCACGTTCTTGCCGAGGAAGACCATGCCGCGAAGGATGATGTGCGGGTTGGCGATCCGGAACCGCAGCAGTCTCCAGTACCGCACCAGGTACCAGGGCGTGAATGCCCTGTTGCGCACGACCCAGCGCAGTGAGTCCGCGGTCAGGAACCGGGCCTGCCGGGGATCGCGGCGGGCCTTCCTCCACGCGTGCATCCGGGACAGCATCGGTGAGCCCCACATCGACGTCATGGGGTGACCGTAACCTGTGCTGTGCGACCTGCGGTTTGTCGGTTTCCAAGTAGGCGCGGCCGACTTTCCTGGCCCGCGGTGTTTCCGCTGGTCATCCCGGGTTCCGGACGTGTCTGTTTTTTCCGGTTCGACCAGTTCCCCGATGGCGATACCTCGCCGTGATTCGCCGTCCTGTCGCGCCGCGCCAACGTCGCGGACGCGGGAAACGAGGTGACCGTAACCTGTGCCTGGAACGTGAGCGAAGGAGTGATCCGTGCGAACCAGGCTGATCATCGATACCGACCCCGGCGTCGATGACGCGTTCGCCATCGCGCTGGCGGCGTTGAGCGACGACGTCGACCTGCTCGGGGTGACGACCGTCTACGGAAACGTGCCGCTGTCGGCGACGACCCGCAACGCCGCGCGGCTGCTCGCGCTGTGCGGGCGCGACGACGTGCCGGTCGCCGCCGGTGCCTCGCGCCCGCTGGTGCACCGGCACCCCCGGGAAGCAGGTTACGTACACGGGCTCGACGGGCTTTCCGGCCGTTCCGCTTCACTGCCGGAACCGCTGCGCGAACTGGAACCGGTCGACGCGGTCACGCTGCTGGCCAACCTGCTCGACGCCGCGGAAGGGCCGGTGACGATCGCCCCGATCGGCCCGCTCACCAACATCGCCGCCTTGCTGGCGGCCCATCCCCGCTGCGCGGAGAAGATCGACCGGCTCGTGATCATGGGCGGAGCCCTCGGTCACGGCAATAGCACGGCCGCTGCCGAGTTCAACATCTGGAGCGACCCCGAGGCCGCCCACCGCGTGCTCACGGGCGGCGAGGTGCCCTGCGTGCTGGTTCCGATGGACCTGACCTACCGGTGCGCCGTCGGCGCGGAATGGCTCAGTACGCTCGCGGCGACCGGCCCCGTCGGCGCCGCGCTGGAAGCACTGACCCCCGACTATCTCGACCACTACCGCAAGGCGCTGGGCTGGGATGGGATCGTCGTGCACGACGCGGTGGCCGTCGCGGAGGCGATCAGGCCGGGAACGCTGCAGACCCAGCGGGCCCCCGTCACCGTCGAGTGCTCGCAGGGTCCCGGCAGGGGCGCCACGATCGCCGACCTGCGCAGGCGGGAGTTGCGCGAGGAGACCGGTACCGCCGAGGCACCTTCCACCGATATCGCGGTCGACACCGAGCTGGACAAGCTGCGGAGCTTCCTGTTCGAGCGGCTTTCCCGGCACGAGAACTGAGCGTTCGCGCCACTTCCACACCCGTAACTCACCGGGCATCCTTATCCTGTGCCCATGACGTTGGGGGACGAGCCACCCGCCACCTCCGGCGAGGAACCGGCGAAGAAGCCGGGTCCCCGCCGCAGGACGATGTTCGTCGCCGTACTCGCCGCCGTCGCCGCGGTCGCGGCTTTCGTGGTCGCCTTGCAGCTCGCCCCCGGCGACGACAAGGTCGGCGCCGCGGCCATGACCGATAAGCCCGCCACGCCTCCCCCCGCGACGGCGCCGCCGAGTTCCTCCGAGCAGACGCGGGTGCCCGAGGAGACCGGCCCCCGGTTCGAGGCCTGGGTCGACGACGTCGCCGGCTGGCTCGACATCCCCCAGCGCGCCATGCACGCCTACGCCGCCGCGACGGTCGAGCTGAGCGAGCGGCGCCCTGACTGCAACCTTTCCTGGGTGACGCTGGCCGGTATCGGCAAGACGGCGAGCGATCACGGCCGCGAAAACGGCGGGAAGATCGGCGAGGACGGCAAGGCCGTTCCCGCGATCGGCACCATCGAACTGCGCGACTTCGGGGGCAACGTCATCTCGATCGACGGCGCGGCGGGGCCCATGCAGCTTTCCCCCGCGCTGTGGGACAAGTGGGGACCCGCCGCCGACGCGAAGCCGGACGTGCAGAATCTCGACGACGCCGCGCTGGCGACGGGTGAGGCGCTCTGCGCCGACGGCCGCGACCTCGCCGACGGCGAGCAGTGGCTCGCCGCAGTGTCGGCCGTGCACGACGCCCCGCTCTTCCTGCACAGGGTGCTCGCGACCGCCAACGTCTACGGCACCGTCGGCATGTCGGAGCAGCCTCCCGACAAGGCGGCTCTCACCGCGGTGACCTTCGCGATCGAGAAGATCGGGCTTCCCTACGAGTGGGGCGGCAACGGCAACGAGAAGGGCGACATCGGGTTCGACTGCTCCGGCCTGACGACGGCCGCCTACGCGCAGGCGGGGCTCACCCTCCAGCGCACGGCCCACTGGCAGTACACGAGCGTGCCTCTGGTGCCGGCCGACGAGGAGCCCCGGCTCGGTGACCTCATCTTCTACGGCGATCCCGCGACGAAGATCCACCACGTCGGCATCTACATCGGCAACCAGCAGATGATCGACGCACCGACGTTCGGGCAGGCCGTTCAGGTACACGACTACCGGAAACCCGGCGACAGCTACGCCGGAGCGGGCCGTCCGTCCGCTTAGGACGGGCGTTGGCCGGGCTTCCCCAGCAATTCGAACAGGCTTGAAAAGCCTTGTTCGCCATGGCCATCGCCGATGCGGCGGTCCATCAATTCCTTGACCTCTCGCATCCGCACGGCTTCCACACCGACGGATTCGCGGTGACTGATCATGTCGTCCATGAGCGCGGCCTGAACGTTGAGCGAACCCAGATCCGGCCCGTACTCTCCGCTCTTGACCGCTTTGCCGAAGGACGTCAGCAGCGCGGGGAATCCGGCCAAGGACGCGGCGAAACGCTCGGTGAACTCCTCCACGTCGACCCCCTCCCGCTGAACGAGTCTGAGCGTGTGGAGAAAGCCGATGAGCAACTCGTAAGCCGCCGCGACCTGGGCCATGAATTCCACGGCCGCCACACCGGGATCGTCACCGTAGTACGTGATGCTGCCCAGCTCCCGCAACGTCGGCTCGCTGGCGTCGAAGGCCTCGCGGGAACCACTGAACGGGAACACGCACTGCGGCGTTCCCACGTACGGCGGGTCTCCCATGATCTTGCCATCGACATACCGCGCCCCGTGCTCACTCGCCCATCGGGCATTCGCCCGCGCCTGGGCGGGAGAACCACTCGTGACGTTCACCAGGACCTTGCCGGAAACCTCCCCCGCAACGGAATCGAGTACCTCGTCGACGGCCGCGCTGTCAAGCAGGCACACCACGACGAGAGGGCCGGCCTTCACCGCGGCTGCCGCCGTCGCCGCGACCGTGGCGCCCGCTTCGGCCAGCGGCCTGCTCTTGCTCGCGGTCCGGTTCCACACCGTCGTGCGAAATCCGCGGTCGACGAACACCTTGGCAATGGCCGACCCCATATCACCGAGACCGAGCACGGTAACTCGCCCGGCTTCGCCCGCCGAACCGCCGATCGTCGTTGCCGCTGTCATGATGATCCTTCCGTCGTTCCCCCGCCGATGCGAACACCACGAGCCTCCAACCTCAAGTAAGGGCGAGGTCAATCGGGAACAGCCGAATCACGACGAGACGGTGATCACCCGGCGGGACTCGGCTCGATGTGCTGAGACCCGATGACGGAGAGCAGCCGCAGTTTCTCGTGGCTTTCGCTGCCGGGAACGGCGGTGTAGACGAGAAGCAGATGCGACTGATCGGGATCGAGAAGCGTCTGACAGGTCAGTTCCAGATCACCGACCTCGGGGTGTACGTAGCGTTTGACGCCGTCGTAATCGACGCCGATCTCGTGCTCGTTCCAGAAAGCACGAAATTCCTCGCAACCGGCGAGCAGAAGATCCATGAGGTGAGCGGCTCGTGACCCTGGCCCCCTGAGGGTGACCAGTTTGCGCAGCCCGGATACGAAGACGCGCGAGTGCATCTCGTGGTCGTCCGGGTGATACAGCGACCGGGTGGCCGGATCGGTGAACCACCGGTAGCCGATACTGCGCGCGGGGCCGATGTAGCGGGTGGTGTCGCCGGTGAGCGCGACGGCGGGCGGGGTCTGCCTGAGTGTCTCCCCGAGTTCGGTGACGATCTCGGCGGGAGTGTCGGTGAGCCGATCGAAAATGCGGAGCAGGCCGGGACCGATGTGCTCGCTGTTCGCACCTCTGGCAGGTGGATTGTGCCCCGCGAGCCGGAACAGGTGGTCGCGTTCGTCGAGGGACAGGTGCAGCCCTTGTGCGATCGAGGCGATCATCTGCTCGGAAGGGTGAGGGCCGCGTTGCCGTTCGAGCCTGCTGTAGTAATCGGTGGAAATATGGCAGAGCGTGGCCACTTCCTCGCGGCGCAGCCCGGCGGTCCTGCGCCGCCGTCCCCGGGGCAGCCCGACGTCTTCGGGTTGTAGCGACTCCCTGCGGCGGCGCAGGAACTCCGCGAGTCCCACCCGATCGATCACGGTTACCTCCAAGTGCCAGGTGCCGTCAATCATGCCAGCGGTACGGGACGGTTGCCTCGGATCGCGAATCCCCCCTGTCGGCAACCTCCGCATGGGATCGACAGGCCGTGGATACCGGCGCGAATCAGGCGCAGGCTGGGCCCAAGCACTTTCCGGAGACAGGAGCGGCACATGACACGAACTCGACCGGACATCACCATTCCCGATCTCTCCGGGAAACTCGCGGTCGTCACCGGCGCCAGCGACGGAGTCGGGCTTGGTCTGACGACCCGGCTCGCCGGGGCCGGTGCCGAGGTGGTCATGCCCGTCCGCAACACCGGCAAGGGTGAAGCCGCGATCGCGAAAATCAAGCAGCGGCACCCGGAAGCGGCGCTGTCCCTGCGGAATCTCGATCTGTCCTCGCTGGACTCGGTCGCCGCGCTGGGAAGGACACTGCTCGGCGAGAACCGGCCGATTCACCTCCTCGTCAACAACGCGGGCGTGATGACCCCGCCGGAGCGGCAGACGACGGCCGACGGGTTCGAGCTGCAGTTCGGCAGCAACCACCTCGGGCACTTCGCGCTCGTCGCCCGCCTGTTGCCGTTGCTGCGCGCCGGGCGGGCGCGGGTGACCTCGCAGATCAGTGTCGCCGCCAACCAGAACGGCATCAACTGGGACGACCTGAACTGGGAACGCTCCTACAACGGACGCCGCGCGTACAGCCAGTCGAAGATCGCGTTCGGCCTTTTCGGACTCGAACTCGACCGGCTCAGCCTTGCGGAAAACTGGGGAATCACCAGTAATCTCGCGCACCCCGGCGTCGCACCGACCAGCCTGCTTGCCGCACGTTCCGAGGTCGGCAGGACGCGAGACACCTTGGGTGTGCGCGTCATCCGCGCGCTGTCCCGGCGCGGCATTCTCTTCGGCACGGTCGAGACGGCCCTTCTTCCCGCTCTGCTTGCCGCCACCTCGCCCGAAGCGCGGGGCGGGCGCCTTTACGGCCCCGGCGGTTTCCAGCACCTGTCGGGTGCGCCCGCCGAACAGGCCGTCTACTCACGACTCCGCGGCAAGGAGGACGCCGAGCGTATGTGGCGGATTTCCGAGGAACTCACCGGAATCTCGTTTCCCTCAGGCACGGATTCCGGCGGAAGTCCGTCTACTCAGGACTTGTGAACCTGGCCGAATCCTCGTCGTCGAAGGCGAAGTAGATAGCCACTTGGACCGGTTCCGGCTCGTCGAAAACGAAATCCACGGACATGTCGACGATGAGGACGTTGTAGACGCTCGTCCACTGCGCGACCTTGCCGAAGACCTCCGCGTTCGTCCGCCCCAGGAACATCAACCTGGCGATCGGATGAACTTGAGCATCGGCGTCGGAGTCGTCGAAATCCGGGGGAATGTCAAGGCACCTGTCTGAGTCCATGACTCGGACCCTAGCCAGCGCGAAGGGCCGTACCCATCCGGCATGACCCTGAGATCCCGCACGCGACCCTGAGCCGCGGCCCCGTTCTCAGCTTTCGCGCTTGGCGACGATCACCACGCCCGGACCGACCTGACCTTCGGCGGGGAGCCGGAGTTCGGCCGTCGGCCGCAGCCCCGCCCGCTCGACCAGTTCGGCAAGCCGGTCGGGCTGCCACCGGTAGGTCGTCCAGTCGACGGAGACCCCGCCGTATGCCTCGGTACGACGCACGTCGTCGTCGCCGACGTGCGTCGCGACGATGAGCTGTCCCTCCGGCATCAGCGCCGCGGCGAACGACGAGAGCACCTTCGGCAGGACATCCCTTGGCAGATTGAACAACGACCACCAGCCCAGCACCCCGCCGAGGGAGGCCTCCTCCAGTTCGAGCTCGGTCGCCGACCCGACGCTGAACGCGCAGTCCGGATGAAGACGGCGGGCGTGCTCGATCATGCGGGGCGACAGATCCACCCCGGAGACGTCGAGACCCCGTTCGGCGAGGTAGGCGGTGACGGTGCCCGGCCCGCAGCCCACGTCGAGAACGGGGCCGAGCCCGCCGACCGCGTCGGCGAACACATCCATCGCCGCCCGCAGCCACGGATGAGCGCGGATGTCCCCGATCCCCGTGTTCCTCACCATGTCGACGTAGTTGTCGGCCACCCTGTCATAGGAATCGCGGACGACATCGAGATCGGCGGGCGGGGGTATCGGAGAAAAACTCACGGCCGTAACTCTATGGCACGCGGCGCAGCACGGTTTCGCGCCGCATCCGGGCCAGCTTCTCGGGATTGCGCACGGCGTAGAGCCCGGTGATGAGGCCGTCGTCGACACGCACCGCCACGACCGTATCTATGTCGTCGATCTCGCCGGCGCGCCGGAAGATCAGGGCGGGGCAGCCGTTGACCGAGGCAGGCAGTAACGGCGTGGCTGCGAGTCTGCCCAATCCACCCGCCAGCACGCCCGCCACCGCTTCGGCCCCCTTCACGGGCGACAGCGCGGCCTGCGCAATCCCGCCACCGTCGCCGATGAGGACGACATCCGGCGCGAGAATGCCGAGCAGGTGCCGCAAGTCTCCCGTTTCGACAGCCAGCCGGAACGCATCGAGCGCGTCGCGGTTCTCGGCGGGTGACACCGACCCGCGCGGCCTGCGCGCGGCAACGTGTGCCCGCGCCCGGTACGCGATCTGGCGAACCGCAGCCGGAGTCTTCTCGACGGCTTCGGCGATCTCGTCGTAACCCAGATCGAATACCTCCCGCAGCACGAACACCGCCCGCTCCACCGGCGCGAGGGTCTCCAGCACCAGCAGCATCGCCATCGAAACGCTCTCGGCCAGCTCGATGTCCTCGGCCACGTCCGGCGCGGTCAGCAGCGGTTCCGGCAACCAGGGGCCGACGTAGGACTCCCTCCGGCGGCCGAGCGCGCGAAGCCGGTCGAGCGCCTGCCGGGTGGTGATCCTGACCAGGTAAGCACGCTGATCCCGCACCGTGCCGATGTCGACCCCCGCCCAGCGCAGCCAGGTTTCCTGGAGGACGTCCTCGGCGTCGGCGGCGGAACCGAGCATCTCGTAGGCGACGGTGAACAGCAGATTGCGGTGGGCGACGAAAGCCGCGGTGTGATCGCCCATGGGCACCTCCTGTTCCCTCTCCACGGACACCAGACGCCCCAACCCTTCATTGCGTAACACGTGGCGGCGATGACGCACGTCACTGTTATCGGAGCCGGTTCGCCCGCGTCTGGTGGTCGTTCGATCACCACGACCGGAGGACCACACCATGACACCCCGTTTCGACCTCAACGACAACGAGTTCGGCGCCAAGCTCGGCAGGAGGTTCGCCGGCGTCAGTGCGGCGATCATGGGCTCGACGCTGCCGAAAGCCACTGTGGAGCTGGTGGAATTGCGCGCCAGCCAGATCAACGGCTGCGGTTTCTGCGTCGACGCGCACACCAGGGAACTCGCGGCGGCGGGTGAGCCCCCGGTTCGGATCAACCTGGTCGCCGCCTGGCGCGAGGCCACCGTGTACACCGATGCCGAGCGGGCCGCGCTGGCGCTCACCGAGGAAGGCACCCGGCTCGCCGACACACACCGCGGTGTGCCTGACGAGACCTGGGCCGAGGTGCGCGCCCATTACGACGACGACCAGATCGCCGCGCTGCTCTACCTGATCGCCATGATCAACGCCGCCAACCGGCTCACCGTCATCACGCGGGTGCCGGGAGGTTCCTACGTGCCGGGCACGTTCGGTGGCATGGCGAGCTGATCGCGTCTCGGCGGGGCGAGCGACCGAGCCCCGCCCCGCCGAAGCTGTCATCCGGCTGATTCCGCGGCACACGCGAGGTCGTGCGCGGGGCGCTGTCCCGTCGTCAGGAATGTCGTCACCGCGTCGTTGGCACACGTGTTGGCCCCGAAGGGATAGACGCCGTGGCCGCCCTGGTCGGCCGTCACCATCGTCGCGCGCTGCCCGAAGGCCTGCCGCAACTCGCGCGCCCCCGCAAGCGGCGTGCCCGGGTCGCGCTCGTTCTGCACCATGAGCACGTTCGAAGGGCCGCTGTCACCGATGCGCACCGGCGGCTCGACCCGGTTGTCCGGCCAGAACGCACACGGTCCGATGTTCGCCGTCGACCCGCCGAGCATGGGGTACAGCACCCGGTCGACCGCGACGTCGCGCTGATACTCCCCGACCGTTTCCGGCCAGCGGCTGTCACCGCAGACCACCGCGAACCGGGCGGACATGAGGTTCTCCATGTTCGCGAGCGGCGGCGGCCCCGGCGGCAACGGCCCGCCCGTTTCGAGCGCTTGCCAGGCCTCGGCGAGCAAGGGCATGAGCGCGTCGCTGTAGAGCCATTCGAACGTCACCCCCCGGAACATCGTCCCGTCGATGCCGTGCACCGGTGTCGCGTCCAGCTTCGCGACGAGTTCGTAGAACTTCGCCGTCACCTCTCGCGGAGTGCTGCCGAGGCCGTACTCGGGGCGGGCAGCCGCGAAGGCGGCGAAGTCGGGGAAGCGATCGGCCAGGCCACGGGCGAAAGAGCGCATGGCCGTCACGTCGTAACCACCTGGCCCCAGGTTGCTGTCGAGCACGATCCGGTCTCCTCGCTCGGGAAACATCGTCGCGTACACCGCGCCGAGATAGCTGCCGTAGGAGGCACCGAGGTAGGAGATCGCGGGCTCGCCGAGCGCCGCCCTGATCCGGTCCATGTCGCGCGCGGTGTTCGCGGTGGTGATGTGCGGCATCATCGAGGCCGTTTCCGAGGAGGCGCACTGCCGCGCGATGGTCCGCGCGTAGCCCGCTTCTCCGGCGACGTCGGCCGCCGTGTACGCGTACGGCGGGAAGTTGCCGCGCGCCTGCTGTTCCTCCGTCAGATCGCAGGTCACCGGCGCGCTGTCCCCGACGCCGCGCGGATCGAAACCGATCAGGTCGTAGGAGTCGAGGACGTTCTCCGGCAGCCCCGAACCGGCGAGGACCGCCGGGTAGTCGAGCCCGGGACCCCCAGGGCCGCCGGGATTGGTCAGCAGGACGCCACGGCGTTGCGACGGTTTCTCGCTGGCCAGCCTGGAGATGGCGATCTCGATCGTCTCGCCGTCCGGCTCCCGGTAGTCGAGCGGCACTTCCAGTGTCGAGCATTCCAGTAGCGGCGAGGTGACCTCCTCCTGGCATGGTCCCCATTGGATGGGGCCAGGCGAGGCCGCCGCCGACACTCCCGGAATCGCGGTCACCACCACAGCGGTGACGAGGGCGAGGGGCAAGGTCGTGCGCATCCGATGTCCTCCCGGCGTGGTTGCTGAGCTCATGGCGCGGCAAGTGTTGCGGTGCAACGGAGACGAGTCTGTTCATCCGGCGGCCGCGAGACATCGGCCCGGCGGCTCGAATCGCATTCGACCGGAGTCGAGGCCGATGTCCGACTCGGGTCGGGGGTACGACCCGCCTCGGGGCCGCTGCACCACCCACCCGATGCCGCGATAATGATCGAATGAGCACGGACGTCGCGCCGCGACTCGGGGGGTGGCAGCAGACCTGGCGGCTGGTGCTGGCTGCGGCGCTCGGCGTGTTTTTCTGGCTCTCTACCGGCGCTGTGTTGCCAAGGGGATGTGTGGCCGACACGTGCTCCTGGTTCGTCACCGGCGACCCGCTCCTCGCCATCGGCTCGCTGACGGCGCTGCTGTGGCGGCGGCGGTTTCCGCTCGCCGTCGCGCTTGCCGCCGCGATCGCCTCGGCAGCATCGACACTCGCCACCGGCGCCGCGCTGCTCGCGTTGTGTTCGCTCGCGACCCGCAGGCGGCCGGTGGAGATCGGGATCGCCGCACCGGTCTACGTGATCGCGTCGCAGCTCGGCGGCGATCTCTACCCGATACAGGTCCTTTCGGTCCCGATGTGGCTGGGGTTCGCGCTTTCGGCGCTCAGCGCGGGAAGCGCGGCCGCGATCGGCATCGCCATCGGCGCGCGGCGAGTCGAATTACGTTCCCTGCGGGAGCGGGCCGAAAGCGCGGAACGGGAACAGACCGCACGGGCGGCGCAGGCACGGGCCATGGAACGCAACCGCATCGCCAGGGAGATGCACGACGTGCTCGCACACCGGATCTCCCTCGTCGCCATGCAGGCGGGAGTGCTGGACCACCGCGCCGATCTGACGGCTGAGGAAAACCGCGTGCTGGTCAGGGGCATCGCCGAGGGTTCACACGAAGCGCTGGAGGAGCTGCGGGAAGTCCTCGGGGTGCTCAGAGCGGGGCCCGATCGCCCGGAACCACCACAACCCTCCATTGACGGCATCCCGGATCTGGTTGCCGACGCCCGCGCGTCAGGGCTGGACGTCACGCTCACCGGCAGCGTGCGGGGGAAGCCGCCCGAGGTGGCAGGGCGGACCTGCTATCGGATCGTCCAAGAAGGACTGACGAACGTGGCGAAACACGCGGGCGGCGCCCACGTGCACGTCACCGTCGAGGGAGCGGCGGGCGACGAGCTGAGAGTCAGTGTCCGTAACTCCCGCGCGACCTCGGCGACCACCCCGCGACCGGCGTCGGGTTTCGGTCTGCTCGGCCTTTCCGAGCGGATCGCGTTGGCAGGCGGAGAACTCGGCCATCACCCGACGCCGGACAACGGATATCTCCTCACCGCACGACTACCCTGGCCGGATCACGACCCACGAAAAGAGCTGACGGGTGGATAGCGAACGGAAGCCGGTACGGATCGTCATCGTCGACGACGACCAGTTGGTGCGCATGGCATTGCGGCTCGTCATCGAGGGCGAACCGGACCTGGCCGTCGTCGCCGAGGCGGCCGACGGCGACGCCGCGATCGCCGTGGTGGACGAGCAGCGTCCCGACGTCGTGCTGATGGACGTGCGGATGCCGGGCCGCGACGGACTCAGCGCCACAAGGGAATTGCTTTCAAGGCCGTCACCGCCGAACGTGTTGATGCTGACCACGTTCGACTCCGACGATCTGGTGCTCGGCGCGCTGCACGCGGGCGCGCTCGGGTTCGTCCTCAAGGACACCCCGCCCGCGCGCATCGTCGACGCCGTCAGGACGGTCGCGGAAGGCAATCCCGTGCTGTCCCCCGCGGCAACGGCACGGGTGATCGCCGCGGCGACCGGGCCGAATTCGGCTCACTTTCGCCGCCCTTCGCGCGAAGCCGCACTCGATCGACTGTCCACATTGACCGAACGCGAGCTCGACACCGCGAGAGCGATCGCGGACGGCCTCGGTAATCCGGAGATCGCGGAACGGCTGAACATCGGCGTCGCGACGGTGAAGGCGCACACCGGCAACCTGTTCACCAAACTCGGGGTCGACAACCGGGTACAGATCGCACTACTCGTCCGCGACGCCGAGGGTTGACGAGCCCGCCCGGCCGCGGCCACTCCCTGCCCCGTTCCGATACGGAATTTCGATCCCCGCCGAGCGCAGTCTTTCCTCGATCAGCGCCGTCAGCCTTGCCCAGACCGGTTTCCGTTCCTCGCCGTAGTGTTTGAGCAGGCCGTACCTGGCCTCACCGTCGGAGCGAGCCTGGATTCCGGCCGGGATCGGCAGCAGCGAAGGGTGGGCGATGAGGTAGTCGGCGATCGCCACCGCGAGCTCGTCGACCCTGGGATCCTCCGGCGCCCACTCGCCACCCCGCCACATGCGCTTGATCAGGGCGAGATACCGGGGATGATCCAATGCCTGCTCGATCTGGGCCAGGTAATCGTCGAACCCCTCAGGTACCAATGCCCGGAACAACACGAGAGCCTCGCGGATCATCGTCAGGTCGTCCGGAGTGAACCCGAGCGTAGCGGCCCTGTCGAGCAGTGCGAGCGCGCGATCGGGCAGCAGCACCCGGTCGCCGGTGGCAAGGCGATGCAGCGTGTCGCGCCGCGTGGTCAGCTCGGTGATCCGCTCGGTGAGGCGCCGTTCGACGTCGGCAAGCGCGACGGCGAACTCACCGCGGCCGAAATCGAGCATCGGCCCGATCTCGCCGAGCGGAACCCCCGCCTCGGCCAGCGTCCGAACCTGGACCAGCCGCAGCAATTCCGCCGTCCCGTACCTGCGATAGCCGGAAACGTCACGCGGGGGTTCCGCGACCAATCCGCGCCGGTGGTAATGCCGGATGGTCTTCACCGTGACACCGGCGAAGGCCGCCGCCTGACCGATCGTGACGCCGTAGGTCATGTGCTCAGCGAGCCCCGCCGTCCCCGGCGACGGCAAGTTCGCGGACGGCGCGGGCGACAGCACGGAAATCCTTGCGCAGTATCGACCCGTGATTGCTCGCGACCCTCGCGCTCACCTTGATGTGCGGGTTTCGGGCGAGCAGCGGGCTGAGGGAGGCACGCATCCGTTCCATCTCATCACGCCCGCCTCCCAAGTTGCCACCCGTGGCGACCACGTAGCGGAGTGGGTAGGCCACCTCGTCGAGCACGGGACCCAGTTCGCCGTAGATCTCGTTGAGCTCGATGTTGCTGTTCGCCATCTCCTCCGCGCTCATCCGGGGAACGAGGCCCGTCGGGCGCAGCAACGGAAACAGAACCGACATCCGGCGGAACGTCTTGCGGATCCGTTCGGGAGGCGCGTCCTCGCTCCAGTCGAAGGGGTAGGCACCGTCCACAAGCACCACTCCGGCCACCCGGTCCGGATTCCGGGCGGCCCAGTGCACCGCGAGCGCCGCGCCGTAGGACCAGCCGACGACAAGCGGCCGGTCGACGCCCCTAGCCGCGAGAACGGCATCGACATCCCGGAGGTTCGCGTCGAACGAGTAGTCCGCCGAACGTCTCGACCGGCCACGGGCTCGCATGTCGAAGCCGATGTGCCGGTACTCCTCGCCGAGTTCGGCGATGACCCGCCGCCAGTACGAGCGCACGGCGAACTGGCCGTTGAGGTAAATCACGGGAGTACCGGCGCCGCCGGTGTCGGTGACGGCCAATGCCGTGTCCTCGACGGGCAGCATGCCGGTCCAGGCCGAGCCCCGCTTCACATTCGTCATGCGGCCACCGTGCACCCTGACCCAAGGTCAAGGTCAAGGTCAAGGCTTGGGGTGCGCCCTGTCGTAGGCGGCCCTCGCGGCGTCGACCTCCGGCAGATGGGCCTCCGCCCATTCCTTGAGGTGACAGATCGTGTCCTTCAGCGAGTGGCCGAGCGGGGTGAGTTCGTAGTCGACGCGAACCGGCACGGACGCGGTCACCGTGCGGGTCAGCAGACCGTCCCGCTCCAGCCCACGCAGGGTCTGGGTCAGCATCTTCTGGCTCACGCCCTCGATGCGCGCGGCGAGTCCGGAGTAGCGCATCCGGCCGCCGAGACCCAGCGCCACGATCACGAGACTCGCCCATTTGTCGCCGATCGTGTCGAGCAACCGCCTGCTGGGACAGCTCGCCGTGAACACGTCGAACCGCGCGGCCGGATCGGTCGTGACGTCCATGACTTACCTCCGGGTGCCTACCCCACTTCAGAGTGCCTACTTCCCAAAAGAGAGTAAAGCACCGATGGTGAGTATGCCCATCAGAAAGGGAAACGTCATGCCACTCGCACTCGTATCGAAGCCAGGCGAGCCCGAACCGGTCCTCGACGAGGTATCACTGCCCGAACCGGGGAGAGAAGACCTCAGGGTCCGGGTCACCGCCGCGTCGGTCGACCCGGTCGACACGCTCTTCGCGGGCGGACCGGCACGAGCGATCTTCGGACTCACCGGCACGGTGGGCCTCGGCTGGTCGTTCACCGGTGTCGTCACCGCGATCGGAACCGGAGTCACCGGGTTCTCGATCGGCGACCGGATCGCCGCGACGCACACCGACGTCGCCGCCCCCGTCCGCGCGCATGCCGAGGAAACCGTCGTCGCCGCGAGGGCCGCCGCACCACTGCCCTCGGGTCTCGACCCCGTCGCCGCCGCGACCCTGCCGATCAACGCGCTGACCGCGGCACAGCTACTCGACCGGCTCGGCCCCGCCGGAGGCAGGAGCCTGCTCGTCACCGGAGCGGCGGGCGCCGTCGGTGGTTACGCCGTCGCGCTCGCCGCCGACGCGGGCTGGTCGGTGACCGGGCTGGCCAGGGAATCCGATCGCACCTTCGTACTCGGAGCGGGCGCCCGCGACCTCATCACGCGCCTGCCGGAGCGGTCGTTCGACGCCGTCGTCGACGGCGCGGTCCTGCACGGCGAGGTCCTCGGCGCGATCCGCGACAACGGGGCGTTCGCCGGGGTGACCTCGGCGACTCCGGCGGCCCCGGAACGTGGCATCGACGTCAGCGTCGTGAGCGTCCAGCCGGACTCCGCCCAGCTCGCCGACCTGCTCGCGCTCGCCGCCGAGGGCGTTCTCGAACCGAGAGTCGCGGGCAAGGTACCGCTGACCGAGGCGGCCACGGCCTACGGCAAGGTCGCGGGCGGGGGCCAGCGAGGCAGGTGGCTGCTGGTGCCCTGACCTGCCGGGTTTGCGGTTTCCGCAAAGAACTTTGTCACCACGCCGATCGACGAGGCACGGTGGAACGGAAACCGGAGGTGACTCGTGGACCAGCAGTTCTGGGAAGACCTGTACGGCGAGCACGATCAGCTCTTCAGCGGTGCCCCCAACGGGGTGCTCGTCACGGAGGTGACCGGCCTGCCGCCGGGGCAGGCACTCGACGTGGGGTGCGGAGAGGGCGGCGACGCGATCTGGCTTGCCAGGCAGGGCTGGCGGGTCACGGCCATCGACATTTCCAGGACGGCGCTGCGCCGCGCCGCCGCCACCGCCAACACCGCCGATCTTGCCGATCGCGTGGCGTGGACGCACGGCGATCTCGGCACGACACCGCTGCCTTCCCGTGCGTTCGACCTGGTTTCGCTGCAGTACTTCCCGCTCCGGCGCGGAAACCGGTCCGTGCTCAGGACCCTGCTCGACGCCGTCGCGCCAGGCGGAACCCTGCTGTTCGTCAGCCACGACATCACCGGACTCGAACCGGATCCCGAGCGCGGTTTCGATCCCGGCGACTTCTACCAGCCCGCGGACGCGGTGGCCCTGCTCGGCGAAAACTGGACGGTCCTCTCCGACGAAACCCGGGCGAGGAACACTCCGCCGCCGGAGGGCACCCGGCACACGCACGACACCGTCCTCCGCGCGCGCCGCGACCGCTGAGCGGGGCGAACACGACGGTGGAAAACGGCTGGTCGCCGTGTTCGGTGCCGCGTAACGTCAAAGGCATGCGCATCCGACATCGCGAGCGGGAGCCGCGGGTGCACGCCGAGGCCTGGGTCGCGCCGACGGCGACGCTCATCGGGGACGTGCGAATCGGCGCACACGCACGCGTGCTGTCCGGCGCCGTACTCGACGGCGAGGGGTCCAGTGTCACGGTCGGTGAGTACGGCATCGTCTGTGAACACGCGGTACTACGAGCGTCCTCCGTGGCGGGAGACCAGCCTGTCGACCTCGGCGACCATGTGTTCGTCGGTCCACACGCGACGCTTCTCGGCTGCGCCGTCGGCGATTGTTCCTATCTGGCCACCAATGTGACCGTGCTGCAGAACGCACGGCTCAGCGAGGGAAGTACCATCGCCGTCGGCGCGCTCGTGCACGCGGGCACAACCATCGAACCCGAGTTCTTCGTACCACCGTTCACCGTCGCTCTCGGCGACCCGGTGCGCTTGCTCGCTCCAGGGGATCCGGAGCTACCGGCGGCCGTGCGCGCCGTCGGCTTCGCCGAAACGGCCTTCGGCGCGACAGCACAGTGGACCGACCGCAGCCGGCGCGCCAAGCAGGCGACGGAAACCCGCTCGGCCGAGTTCGCCGCACACGCCGACGACGTCATACTGTGACCCCTGGGCACACAGAACGGGAAGGAACGGAAAGAACGGGATGACGTCCGTATCCATCGAACACAACACGGTTGCCGACAGGAACAGCGGGCCCTACGCCGTCACGGCGGGACCGGACGGCGCACTCTGGTTCACCATGGTCCACAGTGGCCGGATCGGCGCCCTGTCTCCTGGCGGCGAGCAGGCAACCCACCAGCTCGATGCCGACAGTGGGCCGACGATCATCATCACCGGCGGCGACGGGGCACTGTGGTTCACCGAGTACAAGGCTCATCGCGTCGGCAGGATCACCGTTGCCGGCGACGTCACCGAATTCCCGCTACCCACAGCGGAAGCGGGACCGTTCGGGATCGCACCGGGCCCCGACGGCGCGCTCTGGTTCACCGAAACCGCGGCGGGGCAGATCGGCAGGATCACCACGACCGGCGAGGTGACCGAGTACCCGCTGCCCACGGCGGCGGCGTTCCCCTCAGCCATCGTCGCGGGGCCTGGCGGCAAGATGTGGTTCACCCTCAACCAGGCCAACGCGATCGGCAGCATCGACATGAACGGCGACGTCGAGGAATTCTCGTTGCCGACGCAGGCGGCGGGGCCGGTCGGTATCGCCGAGGGCGAGGACGGCGCCCTGTGGTTCGTGGAGATCGCGGCCGGCGCCATCGGCCGGATCACGAAGGACGGGGACATCACCGAATTCCCCCTTCCCGATCGCCAGGCCCGTCCCCACGCGATCACCACCGGTGGCGACGGCGCCTTGTGGTTCACCGAATGGGGAGCCAATCGCGTCGGCCGCATCACCACCACCGGCGAAATCTCGGAATACGAACTCCCCGGCGATCACAGCGAACCCCACGGCATCACGCTCGGTCCCGATGGTGCACTGTGGACGGCGATGGAAACCGGCGCACTTGCCCGAATCGAGCCCCGGTGAGCCCTGAACCTCCCGAACGGATACTCATGAATGACGAGCGTTTTCCCTTCGCCGTCGCCGATCGGCTGGCCGCGCTGCCCTCGGTACTCGCCGTGACGCTCGGCGGTTCCCGCGCGCAGGGAACTCACCGCGACGACAGCGATTGGGACTTCGCCATCTACTACCGGGGCGCGTTCGATCCGGGGGACCTGCGTGCGATCGGCTGGGAAGGCGAGGTCTCCGGCATCGGCGAGTGGGGTGGCGGCGTCTTCAACGGCGGCGCGTGGCTCACCGTCGAGGGCCGCCATGTCGACGTCCACTATCGCGACCTCGACGTGGTGGAACACGAACTCGCCGAAGCGGAGCGAGGCCGGTTCCGGTGGGAGCCCTTGATGTTCCACCTGGCGGGCATCCCGAGCTACCTCGTCGTCGGCGAGCTGGCGCTGAGCCGGGTCCTGCGCGGGACACGAGAAACACTGCCGCGCCCCGCCTACCCCGTCGCGTTGCGCGAGACGGCACCGCCGGTGTGGCGGGACAAAGCCGCACTGACCCTGCGCTACGCCGAGGGCGCCTACGTTCCTCACGGGCAGGCGACCGAACTCGCGGGCGCCATCGCCACCGCGGCCCTGCAGGAGGCACACGCGATACTGGCCGAGCGCGGCGAGTGGCCAACCAACGAGAAACGGCTACTGCGGCAAGCGGGGCTGCGCGACATCGACACCGTCGTCGCGGGACTCGACCCGGACGAGGACACGCTCGCCAACGCGCTCTCCTCGGCGAGGCGGATACTGGGCATCGAGCACTGATCTCGCCGCTTTTCCCGCCCCGTAACGGTCTCCGAGTGCGGCGAAGGCAGCCTTCGGTTCCCACGGCATGCCGGGATAGACCTCGCCATACCCCGCCTCCAGAACGCGGACGACACCATAGGAGGCGACGTCGAGATCGACGCCCGGCGCCTCGCGGTAGGGCAGATTGTGAGCGGCGAACGTGCACCAGAACGCGGTGTCGATCCCGGCGTCTTCGAAGAGATCGAGCGATTCGCGGAGGTACCGGACCTGCTCGGTCTCGTCGCGGACGTAGTCACCCTTCAACCCTGCCGCGCGACCGTGTTCGTCCCACTCCACCATGGACATTCCGTGCGCCCCGAGGTCGATCGCGCCCCGGAAGGTCGTGCATCCGAACTCGGTGATGGCCACCGGTTTGCCGCATCCGGCCAGTTTCCTGATCGCCTCGGCGTAGCTGTCGGCGACCTCGGCCGAGTAATAGGCATCCACGCCGACGATGTCGAACAGGTCCCAGTCGACCGGCTCGGAAGGAATGGCCGCGTAGGTCACCTTGCCGCCGAAAGTCTCGCGCACCAGCGTGACGGCTTCGCGGAGAAAATCGTTGAGCCGCACGGGAAGTTCCCGCAACGCCTCCCCGAGTTCGGGGCCTGGCGCGCTCAGCAGCGACAACCGTTCGTCAAGGGTGGTACCCGGCAGGAAGCCCCTGGTGAAGAGCATCAGCTCCGCACCCGTCACGAGAACGACCTCGCCGCCTTCCCGCCGTAGCCGCTCGGCCCTTCGCGCGCAATCGGCGAGCAGGTCGAGCAGTTCAGCCGTTGTCAGGTCATTGGTGAACGGGGAGAACCAGACCTCAAGCCCCTCCGCGACGGCGTGCCCCGCGGCGATGTCGATGCGGCGTGGATCGCCACCGGTGATCCGCACCGCCGTGCAGTGCAGATCGTTCTTGATGATCCGCATTTCCCTGCGTACGCGTTCCGGCTCGAACGGTTCGTGCGTACTGCTTCCCCCGCTGAGAAAGCCCGTGTCATAGGTGATGCCTTTGCCCCGCATGACTCTCCTGTTCATTTAAGGTACACCTAGTACCCTATGTCGGAGATGTACTTGACCGCAAACACCCCAGAGTCGGTACGGTTCGTACCGATGACGGACAAGACCACCACCGGGCGACGCCGAGGCGCCGTCCTCGAAGAGGCGATACTCGCGGCGGCAGCCGAGGAACTCACCGAAAACGGCTACCCGGGTATGACCATGGACCGTGTCGCGAAACGGGCCGGTACCAACAAGAACGCGATCTACCGCCGCTGGCCGGGCAGGGCGGCGTTGGGGATCGCCGCCTACCGGAGGATGGTCGAACACGAACTGCGCCCGCCGGACACCGGCGATCTGCGAGCCGACGTACTGACTGTGCTGCGCAAGGTGAATGGCGACCTTTCCGCGCCGGGCGGCGACCTCCTTCGCGGCCTGCTCGCCGGGGCGGCCGGGGATCCCGAGTTGCTTCCCCAGCTCCACGAGCTGATCGCCAAGAGCGGCGCCCAACCCTGGCTGACGATTCTCGGCAGGGCGGTCGCCAGGGGCGACATCGAACCGGAAGCGCTGCATCCCAGGGTCGCCACCGTCGCGATCACCCTGCTACGCAACGAATACGTGACGCGCGGTCTCGCTTCCGTTCCCGATGGCGTGCTCGTCGACATCGTCGACGAGGTGTACCTCCCGCTGCTGCGCGCGCGAGGTTGATCCATTACGGACGGTCAGTCGCCGATGAGCCGCCACGCGGCGAGAGCAAGCCGGGCCCTCGTCAATCCCGCCTGTTCGGTGAGCTCGATCCCCATGCACTTCCCCAGCTGGTCGAGCCTGCGCGCGACGCTGCTGTGGTGCAGGTGAAGCAGCTCGGCCGAACGGCGAAGGGAACCGGTGGCACAGTAGGCCTCCAGCGTCTCCAGATCTTCCGATTCGGCCGCGAGGGCCGCGATCGCGGCCACGTCGGCGTTGTCCCGGATCACCTCGGGTGAGACCTGGGCCAGCAACGCGAGCGCACCGAGTTCGTCATGGTGAACAACAGGATCACGCGGACTCGTGAACTTGAGCGCGGTCCTGGCCTGCTGCCAGGACCGATCGGGACTCCCCGCGGCACCGACACCCGCCCGGACATCGGCGGGAAGCCGACTCGTGTCCACTGTGGCCGCGAGAACCACCCCTACCTCGCTCAACGGCGCCGCCTTGACCGGCCGGGAAGGGCACAGCAGGGCGCCGATCCTGTCGAGCGGGAGCCGCGAACGCACGGCGACCACCCGGACCGGCAGGTCCGCGGCGAAGCCGAGCAGCCGAAGTGCCCTGTTCCTCCCCGCCTCGTCACTGTCGGCGCTGATCACCAGTTCCACGAGAGCGGGATCGGCCATGGTGGTGCGCGCGGGCCCGTAGCGCTCGACGATTGCCGCCACGGCGATGGCGAGCCGGTCGAGCACGACTTCGTCGAGCGGGCGAGGCCCGCCGGAGCGTTCCAGCCACACGGTGCCGATCTCCTCGTCGTCGAGAGTGATCGGTGTCGTGGTGGACGCTTGCGCACGCGGGCCGACCGGCGCCTTGCCGTCGGGCCCCATCCGGATGGTGTTACCCGATCCGTTGAGCAGGATGCCGGTGACACACTCCGAAAGACCGGCCGAAGCCCTCGCCAGCGCGGGCAGGTCGACTCTCCTGCGCATCAGCGTGTCGTAGAACATCACGACCCTGACCACGCCTCCGGCTTCCGAGTCCAGCCGCGACAGCCGCTCCGCCATGACCTCCATTCCCGAAGGATAGGCGACGAACGGCGCACGGGGCGGGTCGAATGCGCGACGAGTGGCGGCTGAACCCGGAGACGGGCACAGGGAGGATCACGGACATGGATCCCGAACTCGAAGCATTCATCCCACTGTTTCCCCGCGCCGACCTCAGCGATCCCGTCTCGGCGCGCAAGGGTCTCTCCGAGCTGGCCGCCTCCGTACCCGCACCCGACACCACCGGTATGGAGATCGAAGACCGCGTGGTGCCGGCCGACCCCGGCGTGCCGGTACGCGTCTACCGGCCGCACGGGGCACACGGCGCGATCGTCTGGATGCACGGCGGCGGATGGGTCATGGGAGACGTCGACACCGAACACCCGTGGGCCGCGAGGCTCGCGGACAGCTCCGGAGCCGTCGTGGTGTCGGTCGGCTACCGGCTCGCCCCCGAGAACCCGTTCCCCGCCGCGCTGGAAGACGCGTGCGCCGTGCTGGCCTGGACCTCCGAACACGCGGGCGAGCTGGGCATCGATCCCGGCCGGATCGCGGTGGGCGGCCACAGCGCCGGTGGCGGGATCGCGGCCGGCCTCGCGTTGTCTGCTCGCGACCAGCAAGGGCCGCCGATCTGCTTCCAGCTGCTCAACCAACCGGGTCTCGACGACACCCAGGAGTCGTGGTCGGCGCGCAACTTCACCGACACCCCGTGGATGACCCGTGACAAGGTCACCGCCGCGTGGCAGCACTATCTCGGCGGCGCCGAGGCGACGCCGTACGCGGCGCCCGCGCGAGCAACCGACCTTTCCGGCCTTCCTCCAGCCTTCATCGGCTCGGCGGAGTTCTGCCCCAACCGCGACGAGAACATCGCCTACGCCCAGCGCCTGCTGCAGGCGGGGGTTTCGGTCGAACTCCACCAGTGGGCGGGCACGTTCCACGGTTCGCAGGCCCTGCTGTCGGCCGACGTTTCCCAGCGGCAGATCACCGAACTCGGCGACGTACTGCGCCGCGCGCTCGCCAACTGAGGAGAGGGAACCCGATGGCCACCACCAGCGACCTCACCGAGGCGAGTACGCACGAAACACCACGGGGCGCCGAGCGGGAAGACGGCGCCGCGGCACTGGTGCGTGGTCACGTCGGCGGTTTCGTCACCGTCGTCGTCCTTCAGGTCATCGGCGCCGTCGCCGGTCTCGTACCACTGCTCGCGGTCGTCGAACTCGGCCGGACGCTGTTGTCGCAGGCACCCGCCGACCCAGGCCACGTCCGGCTCATCGTCATCGCGGGCGCGATCGGCCTGCTCATCCGGCTGCTGTTCACGGCGGCCTCCTCCGGCGTCGGGCATCTTCTCGACGACAAGGTCGCGCTGTCGTTCCGGAGGCGGCTCGCGCTGCATCTCGGGCGGGTACCGATCGGCTGGTTCTCCCGGCGCAGGTCCGGCGAACTCGCCAAGGTCGTCGGGGACGACGTCGGCGCGGTGCATCCGTTCATCGCGCACGCCCCAGGCGAACTCGTCTCCGCGTTCGTGGTTCCGCTCGTATCGCTCGCGTACCTGCTCACCGTCGACTGGCGGCTCACACTGATCACGCTGATTCCCGTTGTGCTGGCGATCGCGCTGGTTCCGCTGATGATGGCTCCGGCCCGGCTGCGCGAACAGGCCGCCTTCGACGAGGCCATGGGCCGCATCTCGAACTCGGTCGTCGAGTTCGTCCACGGGATCTCGGTGGTGAAGACCTTCGGCGAATCCGGACGCGCACACCGCAAGTTCCTCACGGCCGTCGACGCATTCGTCACCATCTTCTACCGGATGGTGCGCGGCCTTTCCGGGATCGCGGCGGGAATGCAGCTCGCGTTGTCACCTCCTTTCGTGCTGCTGACCGTGTTGACCGGCGGCACGATCATGATCACGAACGGTGCGCTCTCGCCTGCGGATCTCATGCCCTTCCTGCTGCTGGGCCTGGGTTTGACCGCGCCGGTCGCCGCGCTCGGGCACGGTTTCGACGATCTGCAGGCAGCACGCCGCGCGGTCGGCAGGATCAAGGAGGTGCTCGGTGTCCGGCCACTGCCGGAGCCGGAACACCCGGTCGCGCCGGAGGGGCACAGGGTCGAGTTCAGGAACGTCGGATTCGGCTACACCCCCGAGCACGAGGTACTGCGCGGCATCGACCTCGTACTCGAACCGGGCACCGTCACCGCGCTTGCCGGTCCGTCGGGAAGCGGGAAGTCGACGCTGATCCGGCTCCTGCCCCGGTTCTTCGACCCCACCAGCGGTTCCATCACGCTCGGCGGCGTCGATCTGCGCGAGATCGGCTCCGCCCGCCTGCACCGGACGATTTCCTTCGTCTTCCAGGAAACGCACCTGCTGCGCGCCTCCGTCGCCGACAACATCGCACTCGCCGTGCCCCACGCGGAACCGGACGACGTCATCCGCGCCGCACGGCTGGCGAGCATTCATGACCGGATTCTCGAACTGCCCCACGGATACGACACCGTGCTCGGCGACGAGGTCACGCTGTCCGGAGGCGAGGCGCAACGCATCTCGATCGCCCGCGCGCTGCTCGCCGACGCACCGGTACTGGTACTCGACGAGGCGACCGCGTTCGCCGATCCGCACACCGAACGAGCTGTCCGCGAAACGATGGCGGCGCAGCGGGGCAAGACGATCCTCGTCGTGGCCCACCGCCTGGAAACGATCAGCGGCGCCGACGCGGTGGTGTTGCTGGACAACGGGTCGATCGCGGAACGCGGCAGGCCCTCCGAACTACTGGCGGCGAACGGAAGATTCGCCGCGTTCTGGAACGCCCGCCGATCGGCGATCGGCGCGGGAGCCGGCATCGATGCCTCACAAGGAGACGTGGTCCGATGATCCGCATGTTGCTGAGGGTGCTCGGCCCCTCCTACGCACCTCCCGTGCGGCGCACCGTGGCCATGATGACGGCCACCGCGATCGTCGAGGGACTGTCCTACGCACTGCTGGTTCCCGTGCTGCGCGCCCTGTTCGGAGGTACTCCGGATGACGCGTGGCCATGGCTGATCGCCTTCGGAGCCGCCGTCGCCTGTTACGCGGTGCTCCGCTACACGAGCGATCTTTCCGGTTTCCGCGTCGGAACCACGCTGTTGCACGGGATGTATCACCGGCTGGGCGACCATCTCGCGCGGCTGCCCATCGGCTGGTACACCGCAGGCCGGGTCGGAAAGGTTTCCGTGCTGGCCAGCAGCGGTGTGCTGGAGGCGATGGGCGTGATCGCGCACCTGCTCGCGCCGTTCATCTCCGCCTGCGTAACCCCGCTGACGATCATCGTCGTGCTGCTCGCCTACAACTGGCAGTTCGGTCTTGCCGCCCTGCTCGCCGCGCCGATCGTCGCCGCCATCCAGGTGTGGACCGGGCGCGCGATGGCCACGGCGGACGCGGAACGCGCCGAACGTGACCACGAGGCGACCGGCCGGGTCATCGAGTACCTGCGGGCTCAACCGGTGCTGCGAACCGGAGGGCGGACGACCGAGCGTTTCCGGCTGCTCGACGACGCGCTGACCGGACTGCAGCGCGCTTCCCGCCGGTCGACGCTGTCGGCGCTGCCCGGCGCGGTGGGCCTCGCCTTCGTCGTACAGGCGGTGTTCACCGGGTTGCTCGCCCTCGCCGCTTACCTCGCGCTCGGTGGTGACCTCGGCGCGGCCGAGGTGCTGGCGATGCTGGTGCTCGCCGCGCGGTGCGCGGACCCGGTGCTGTCGCTGACCGACATCGGCGGCAAAGTCAGGGCGGCACGTTCCGAACTGACGAGGCTCGACGAGGTGCTGCGGACGGAGCCGTTGCCGGAACCGGCCGAACCTCGCCTTCCGGAGGATCACAGCCTCGCGTTCGACGCCGTCACCTTCCGCCATGCCGATCGCACGGTGATCAAGGACCTTTCACTGTCCATTCCGGAGGGGCGCCGGCTGGCCGTCGTCGGCCCTTCAGGTGCGGGCAAGAGCACGTTACTGCGGCTGCTCGCCCGGTTCCACGACGTCGATTCCGGTGCGGTGCGAGTCGGCGGCGTCGACGTACGGTCCATCGAAACGGACGCGCTGATGGACAGGGTCGCCATCGTCTTCCAGGATGTCTATCTCTTCGAGGGGACAATCGAGGAGAACGTCCGGCTCGGCCGCCCCGGCGCCGCGGAAGCCGAGGTGAGAGCGGCGGCGACAGCGGCCCGGCTCGACGAGGTGATCAATCGGCTCCCCGAAGGGTGGGCCACGAACGTCGGCGAAGGTGGCGCACTGTTGTCCGGCGGCGAGCGCCAGCGGGTATCGATCGCGCGAGCGCTGCTGAAAGACGCGCCCATCGTCTTACTGGACGAGGTGACCTCCGCGCTGGACCCGATCAGCGAAGCGGCCGTGCACCAAGGCATCGAACGGCTCATGGCCGGAAGGACCGTGGTGATGGTGGCCCACCGGCGGCGAAGTGTGGAACGAGCCGATCACGTCGTTTTCGTCGAAGGCGGCCGGATCATCGGCGAAGGGGGCCACGGCGAACTGCTTCGGCGAAGCCGCCGCTACGCCGAGTACTGGGGCGCGACCGGTCTTTCCACTCCGGCCGGGAACCCCCGCGAGCATGCTCGTGCCGACGAGGAACCCGGCTTGGCAGCGCATGCCGGCTCCACCTGCAACGGTGATGCTCCCGGTGCTCCCGGTCCTTCTCCGGCGCCGATGGCGCGGGAATGATCACGGCGGCCCTGCTCGGCCTCCCTCCTCCCCGGGTACCTTCCAGGGCGCCTCCTCAAGGGCAGGGCCCCTTTCGCCGTCGTCCCGCCTCTCTCGTTCTTGCCTTGACGTCGGCGTCAAGGTTTACCTTCGACTCATGCGCATCGGCGAACTTGCGAAGATGGCGGGGACCACACCGCGCGCACTGCGCTTCTACGAGGCGCAGGGGCTGCTCGGGGCACGGCGTGCCGCCAACGGTTACCGCGAGTACGACGACCAGGACCTCCGGCTGTTGCGCGAGATACTCGCCCTCCAGGAAGTCGGGCTGAGCCTCGACGACACCAAGCCCTTCGTCGAATGCCTGCGCGCGGGAAACGAGACCGGCGACTCGTGCACCGATTCCATCGAGGTGTACGAACGCAAACTCGCCGAGGTCGACGCCTGCCTCGACCGGCTCGGTTCACTGCGGGCGAGCCTGCTGTCGAAGCTGGCGGGCGCGCTCGCCAGACAGCCTGGCCCCTGCCAGGTCGCCGACCACCGCGATGGCACCGAAGCAGCGGCAACGAACCCACGGGAGATCTCATGACATCGGCCGACGTTCCCGACCAGCTGACCGTCGTCACCGACGACACGTTCGAGCGGGATGTCCTGCGACACGACAAGCCGGTACTCGTCGACTTCTGGGCAGAATGGTGCCCGCCATGCCGTGTACTCGCACCCATCCTGGCCGAGATCGCCCGCGAACGAGCCGATGTCCTGTCCATCCGCAAGCTCAACACCGACGAGAACCCCCGCACGACGCGTGACTACCAGGTGATGTCGGCGCCGACGCTCATGCTGTTCCGCGAAGGCAGCCCCATCCGGATGCTCGTCGGTTCGCGGCCGAAGGCACGACTGCTCGCCGAACTGGACGACGCACTACTGGACGACGTACTCAGGTAACGCGACCGGCAGGCAGCAACCGCCGACCGGCGTCGGTCAGGCGGCAACCATCAGGCCAGAACCATCGGGCCTCCTCACTGAGACTGTTGCCCGCTTTCGGGCGCACCAGGGCGACGCCAGCCGCCGGGAACGACGATCCTCAGGTTTCGCAGTCGTTCCTCGTCGGCGACCACCTCGATCTCCGTGATCCGGTCCTCCTTGATCGTCACGGCGAGGACAAGACGCAGCACTCCGTTCGGAGCGATGACGGCCCCCACCGCACCATCGATGAGCGCCGGCTCGGCGATGGCGGCCCTCGCCGCGAAAACCCGCGTCTCCCTCGCGACGGTGGTCGCCCCCCGCACGACCGTCGCCCCCTCGGCGGGAAGCGCCGCCCTGTCGGCACGCCTGACCACATCGGGGTCGAGCAATTCGGCCAGTGTGTCCAGGTCTCCTCCCCTGCTCGCGACCAGGAATGCCTCCACGATGGTCCTGTGCCGCGCGATGTCGGAGTCAGGAGCGGCGGGGGCTCCGCGTAGCCGCTGCCGGGCGCGGCTCGCGAGCTTCTTCGTCGCGACCGGGCTTCGAGCCACGATGGGCGCGATCTCGTCGAACGGCACGGCGAACATGTCGTGCAACACGTACGCGACCCGTTCGGCCGGTTGCAGCGTGCCGAGCACGACCAGCAACGCCCTGCCGACCGCATCGGCGAGCAGTGCCTCGCTCTCGGGCTCGACCTCGCGTTCGGCCCCGTCCCCCGATTCGGGAAGTTCGTGGCCCGCCAGGACTTCCGGCCGGGCCCGCCGCGAGCGAAGCACGTCGATGCACACCCTGCTGACAACGGTGGTCAGCCAGGCCGCGAGGTTGGCGACGCCGCCTGCGTCGGACCGGCTGAGCCGCAACCACGTCTCCTGGACCGCGTCATCGGCCTCCGCCGCCGAACCAAGCATCCGGTAGGCAATCAGCCTGAGCCGGCCACGATGCTCCTCGAAGGCCGCGGCCAGCCCGTCACCATCGTCCATTGGTCACCTTTCGCCCCTGGCAGACGTCATCAGTCAGCAATCCTCATCATGACGACGAGCCGGCGGCGGCAAGAGTGACACGACATCACCCACCAACTCTCCGACCAGCACATACGGTAACCGGCACACCGGCACGGCGTACCGAGTCGTCACCGACGTAGCGGCCATCGGCAGGCGTACCGGGAGCGACGGCGAGCGGGTACGGCACCCGCTCGCCGCGCACCACCTGAGCGGGGCCCGGTTACGGCCCCGGATCCGCGACGACCGGGCCTCGGCAACGCGGGCCCATCGCCGGCACTCCCGCGCCGGGGAGCAGGCCGATCTCGCGGCCCCGCTCCTGATCGTCCACTCGTCCGGCCACAATGGACATGTCAGCCAGGGAACCGGGCCGGGCCGCCTCGGACACCGTCGCCCTCCTGCCGATCATCATCGCTCTCGCGTCGAACGCATAACCGCGTGCCATGTTCATCTCCTCGCTCAATGCGGCTCTTCGAACGTCACCAAGCATGCCGGCGGGGTCCGACAAAAACGGGCCGTGAAGCCACGATGGAGCGAAAACTCCGTTGAGGCCGTCCACTCCATCGGCTATCAAGGGCAACGCCATCTCCCCGGCGCCACAGAAACCTCAAGGACTCTCCATGCGCTCCAGCCCCGCCCACAACCGGCTGTTTCCCTTCTGCTGGCTCGATGTCAAAACCCGTGATCCTGCCGCATTGGACCGTTTTTTCGCTCGAACGCTGGGCTGGGAGTTCGCCGTCGACGAGCAGGATTGGCGCAAGGCGACGGTGATCTCCGTCGCCGGACAGCGGATCGGCGGCGTCAGCGACCTCGCGAACCCCGTCTATCCAGCGGGGACTCCGGCGCACGCCGCTTTCTACCTCACCGTCGAGGACGCGGAAGCACGAACGGAGGCCGCGCTCGCGCACGGCGCACGCCTCGTCGTCGGGCCGTTCGACGCCGGTGAGCAGGGACGCATGTCAACACTCGTGGACCCCGAGGGTGTGGCGTTCTCGCTGTGGCAACCGTTTGCGTTCCCAGGCTGGTCATTGCCCTCCGGAGTGAGCGGAGCCCCTGCCGCGTTGCGGTTGTCCTGCGCGGACCCCGTCGCGAGCAGGCGATTCTACGAGGAATCCCTCGCGACGCCATTGCCACCCGAGTTCTTCGTCGCCGCACAACAAGGTGACAAATCGGCACCACAGTGGGAACTTCTGGTCGAGGTCGACGATCTCTCCGCCATACGAACGCGAGTCGGCGCACTCGGTGAAGGCGTGGCCGAGGATCTCGCCGACGGAGACCGGCAAGGCCTGCGAATCCGGACCGGCGAAGGCATCGCGGTGAGGCTGATACAGCTTCAGTCTCACCCCCGCTGAACGGCTCGCCGGAATCCGTTCGCCCACACCAGCCTCGTCGGGTACGGTCGCTCGGGCAGCTCCCGCACTGAGAGTGGGTTTCGGTTATGGCGTGTCGGATCGGCGAACTGGTGCTCGGTTGCCGCGATCCCGAGGCACTGGCCCGGTTCTGGTGCGAGGTCCTCGACTTCGTCGTTCTCGACCGCGAGGACAACGAAATGCTGGAAATCGGGCCGAGAGAAGGGTTCGGCGGTCCGCAACCGACGATCATCCTCAGCCGCAGGGACGAGCCGGAGAAGGGCAAGTCCCGGCTGCACCTCGACGTCAACCCCACCGACCGCGATCAGGACGCGGAACTCGAACGCCTGCTGGAACTCGGTGCTCGCCGGGCCGACATCGGTCAGACGGGGCAAGAAGAGTGGCATGTGCTGGCCGACCCGGAAGGCAACGAGTTCTGCCTGCTCAAAGGCCGCATCCCGGCGCTGTGACCCCGCGCCTGCTTCGCGGACGCTTATACCCGTCCGGCAACGGTGACGATCTCGATACCCGTTTCGGTCACCGGCCCGCCTTCCCAGTCGCCGTACTGCTGCTCGACGGTCAGACCGGCCTCGGCGAGGAAGCCGGAGAGCGAGTCGGCGTCGAGGAAACGCAACGTGCTGCGACTGTGTTCGTCGGCGTCCCCGTCCGCGCTCGAATAGGTGGTCGTGAAGCGCACGATGTCGCCGGTGACAGGTGTCTCCACCTGGTGACTCATGCGCACAACGGAGCCGTCGGCCGCGGTGACCTCTCTCGCGTTCTCCGGTATCCAGTTCTCCCAGGCGCGGGCGGCGGGATTGCGGATCTCGAACGCGAATCGCCCCTCGGGAGTGAGCGCGTCGCGGATCGCCAGCAGCGACGACCGCACCTCTTCGTCGGTGACGAAGACCTGGAACGCGTGTCCTGACATGACGACAAGGTCGAACTCGTCGCGAAACGCCGTCGAGGCAAGGTCGCCGTTGATCCACTCGATATCGGAGCGGACACGGGCCTTGCGCAGCATTCCCTCGCCGGGATCGAGCCCGCACAACCGTCCCTTGTGTCCCGCCTCCCTCGCGCGGTGCAGCAGCATTCCGGTACCACAGCCGACATCGAGTACGGCTTCCGCCGACATCACCATGGGCAGGTAGAACCCGAAATCCCCTCGTGGATCCCATGGATGGAACTCGTCGTACAGCGCGGCGAGCCGTTCGTCCGAGAATTGGTGATCGACCACGGTGCGAGTGTGCCAACACCGGCGCCGCCGCACAGTGCCCGGCATCACACCCACACTTTGTCAGGAATCGGCTCCGTATCCGGTGAAGCAGGCAACGGAAAGGAGCGGACATGACATCGCACATCGTGGTAATCGGGGCCGGATACTCAGGCCTGCTCACGGCAAAGCTGACCGCCAAGCGCACCGGCGCGCGGGTCACTCTCGTCAACGAGCGGGACCGGTTCGTGGAGCGGGTGCGGCTTCACCAGCTCGCCGCCGGTCAGGAACTGGAGGATCTGCCCATCACCGGCCTGCTGGAGGGATCGAGCGCGGCCTTCAGACAGGGCAGGGTGACCAAGATCGACCCAGGTACCCGCACCGTCACTCTCGACGAAGGCGAGCCACTGACCTACGACATCCTGGTGTACGCGCTGGGAAGTACCGCCGATTTCGAATCGGTGCCGGGTGTGGCCGAGCACGCGTTCACTGTCGCGAGTGCCGAGCAGGCCGCGGCATTGCGCGAACGGCTGAAGACCAGTGGCGCCGTCGTGGTCGTCGGTGGCGGACTCACCGGCATCGAGGCGGCGACCGAGATCGCGGAAACCAAGCCGGGACTCAAGGTC
Organism: Saccharomonospora sp. NPDC006951; assembly: GCA_040635515.1. Taxonomy (GTDB): domain Bacteria; phylum Actinomycetota; class Actinomycetes; order Mycobacteriales; family Pseudonocardiaceae; genus Prauserella_A. The sequence goes on from JBEYHY010000005.1 coordinate 135,188, forward strand.
AAGCTCGTCACCGGCGGCGTATTCGGCGAGGCGCTGTCGGAGAAGGGGCGAAAGCACCTGCGGAAGGTGTTCGGCAGGCTCGGCATCGGCATCGTCGACAACGCCATCGTCAAAGAAGTGAGTGCCGCGGGAGTCCTGCTCGCCGACGAGGAACACCTCGAAGCCGACACCGTGGTCTGGACGACCGGGTTCCGGGTTCCCGAGCTTGCCCGAGCGGCGGGACTGGAATGCGATGCCTCGGGCAGGCTGGTCGTCGACGAGACCCTTCGCTCGGTGTCGCACCCCGATGTCTACGGCGTCGGCGACGCGGCCGCGGCTCACATGAAGACGGGGCAGAAACTGCGGATGGCCTGCGCGACCGGCCTGCCGTCGGCCATGCAACTCGCCCGCTCGATCAGTGGCGCGCTCGAAGGCAAACCCGGAAAGCCGCTGCGTTTCCGCTACTTCAACCAGTGCATCAGCCTCGGCAGGCGAGACGCGCTCGTCCAGTTCGTGCGCGCCGACGACAGTCCCGTATCGGCCGTGCTCACCGGACGCTTCGCCGCCCGCTACAAGGAAACCATCGTGCGCTCGACGGTGTGGGCACAACGCCATCCCGTGCTTGCGGCCGCCGTCCTGCCGTAACCCCTTGCTCAGGTGTCGATCCAGCCGTGCCCGTGCGCGACCTGGACGAGCCGCTGGCGGATACGCAGGATCTGTTCAGCCGTTGCGCCGGGCGCGGCGTCGAGCAGAGCCTCGGTGATCTCCTCAAGAAACTCGCGTACCGAGAGGACGTCACCGAGGCCTTCCTCGTCGTGGGCGGCCGGGGCGTGCTGCCCCGCGGCGTCACCGGTGTGCCTTCCGACGATTCGCACCCTGGAGGCTTTCAGTCCGCGTTCCCCGTCCTCGACCTCGAATTCGACGACCGCGCCGGGCGTCAGCAGGCGCTTGTCGAAGTCGAGGTCGTTGACGTGCACGAACACGTCCTCACCTCCGGTGTCCGGGGCGACGAACCCGTAACCCTTCGACTCGTCGAACCGGACGACCTTTCCCGTGACCACTTCCGAACCCACCTTCAGCGCCCCTGAAAACCGTGCCGCCAAGGTTACCGTCAGACGGGTTGACAACTGTCACTCTGCCCCGAGTACTCTGAGTCGAGTATTTGGTTCCAAGTAGCATCGGGGGCGGTCATGGCGAGCCGGACGAGGTCGAATCCTCTTGCTCTCGCCGTGCTCACGCTGCTGCACGAGCGGCCGATGCATCCGTACGAGATGTCCGGCACCCTGCGCGAACGACGCAAGGAAGACAGCATCAAGCTCAACTACGGCTCGCTGTACTCCGTGGTCGAATCGCTGGTCAAAAGAGGGCTCATCGCGCCCCACGAGACCATCAGGGACGGCAAGCGACCGGAACGCACCGTCTACGTGATCACCGAATCCGGCAAGGCCGAGATGACCGATTGGCTGAGCGATCTGCTCGGCCGGCCCGCCAAGGAGTTCACCCAGTTCGAGGCCGCCCTCTCGCTGATGGCGATCTTCGGGCCGGACGAGGTGCTACGGCTGCTGGACATCCGGCTCGCCACACTGCGCGAGCAGGAGGCCACCTACTACGCCACGCTCGCCGGAATGCCGGAGAACTTCCCGCGCATCTTCCTCATCGAATCCGAGTTCAGGGCGAAGCTGCTCAGGACGGAGATCGAGTTCGTGGAAGACCTGGCGAAGGAACTGCGAGAGGGCACCTTCCACGGGTTGGACCTGTGGCGGCGGCTGCAGCGGCTGCGCGAGTCCGGGGCGAGCCCCGCCGAGCTGGACCAGGAGCTGACAAACGAGTTCGGAGAAGAATTGGAGTGGATCGACAAGCTGAGTAAGGAAGCACCGAGAAGGTGACGGTTTCCGGTTCGGGTGCGGCAACACCCGAACCGGAAACCGCCAGACACATCTGAGTCACCGCGCCGGTGAGCCCGGCTGTCCCAGCGTGCCCGCACTCGTCAGGGTAACCGGACATCTCCGTCGCGGCCGACTCCTCCTCAACGGTTCGGAGAAGGAGCACATCCGTGCGTGCAGACCTGTCGAGTCATGCCATCACCGCGAATGGCCTGACCAAGACCTACGGACGCGGTGACAACGCCGTCACCGCCCTGTCCGGCGTGACTTTCGCCGTCGAGACGGGAACCGTCTTCGCGCTGCTCGGCCCCAACGGCGCGGGAAAATCCACCACCGTCAAGATCCTGACCACATTGAGCAAGCCTGACGCGGGCGAGGCCACCGTCGCGGGCATCGACATCCGCCGCGAGCCCCGCGCGGTGAGACGCGCCATCGGCTACGTCTCTCAGAAGCCGACTTTCGACCCCGTCGCGACGGGCAAGGAGAACCTGGTGCTTCAAGGCAGGGTGTACGGGATGTCCGGGAAGAGTGCCCGCGAGAGGGCGGCCGAACTGCTCGAACGATTCGGCCTTTCCACCGCGGGCAACCGGCTCACCGGAACCTGGTCCGGAGGCATGCAACGCAAACTCGACGTGGCGATGGGGCTCGTCCACCGGCCCTCCGTACTGTTCCTCGACGAACCGACCACCGGCCTCGATCCGGAAGCCCGCTCCGGCATGTGGGCGGAGATCTCCCGGCTCGCCGGCACCGAAGGCCTCACCGTCCTGCTCACGACGCACTACCTCGACGAGGCCGACCAGCTCGCCTCCAAGCTGGTGATCGTCGACGACGGCGAGGTCGTCACCACGGGCAGCCCTGACGAACTCAAGAACGAGCTGCACGGCGACAGCGTCCACATCGAACTGACCGACGCCGGGCAACGGACGTCGGCGTACGCCGCGATCGCGGCCCTGCCCGGCGTCACCGACATCAACGAGGAGGGCGTGACGCTGCGGGCGAGGGTCCGCAACGGAGCGAAGGAGCTTCCCGGCATCCTCGCCGCACTCGACGCGGGCGGCATCTCGCCCGCCGCGGTGAGCGTGGCGAGACCCTCGCTCGACGACGTCTACCTCTCCTACGCGGGCAAGGCGTTCCGCGAGGCGGACCGGACCGAGGAGGCGCTGGTATGACGACCTTCGCCACGCATTCCGGCCTGCTCACCCTCCGGTCGCTACGCACCCTTTCGCGGCAACCCGCATACCTGCTGCTGACACTCGTCCAGCCCATGGTGTGGCTGCTGTTGTTCGGCGAATTGTTCAAACGGGTCGCCGAACTGCCGGGGTTCGGCACCGGGTCCTATCTCGCCTACCTGACACCAGGCGTCATCGTGATGACCGCGATGATGTCGGCCGGCTGGGCGGGTACCTCGTTCATCCAGGACATGGAACGCGGCGTGATGGACCGCAACCTCACCTCTCCCGTCAGCAGAGGCGCCCTGATCAGCGGCTCGCTGGCCTACCAGGGAGTGACCACGATCGTGCAATCGCTGATCGTGTTCGGCGTCGGACTCGCGGCGGGGGCGCGGTACGCGGGCGGCGTCGCCGGTGTGCTCGTCGTACTGTTGTGCTCGGTGCTGCTGGCGCTGACGTTCGCGGCGCTCTCCGACGCGCTGGCATTGCTGGTGCGGCAACAGGAAGCACTCATCGGGGTCTCGCAGTTCCTCGTGCTGCCGCTGGCGTTCCTTTCGTCGGTGATGCTGGCGCCCGCGCTCATGCCGGGCTGGGTCGCCGCCGTCGCGAAGTTCAACCCCGTCGACTGGGCCGCCGTCGCGGGAAGAGAGGCGCTGAGCGCCGACCCGGACTGGGCCGCCGTGTTCGGCAGGGTCGGTTTGCTCGCCGCGCTGGCCGCCGTCATGGCGTTGCTCGCCACGCGTGCGTTCCGCGCCTACCAGCGATCGGCCTGACCGGTTGCCTTCCCACGGCCGCCGCGGCGACGATGGACGGGTGCGACGCGACATCGTAGTGCTGCGGCATGCCAAGTCGGACTGGCCGCGGGGAGTTCCCGACGACGAGCGCCCGCTGGCCGAGCGGGGCAGGCGCGACGCGCCCGCCGCCGGCACGTGGTTGCGTGAGCACGTGCCGGCGCCGGACCTCGTGCTGTGTTCGACCGCGCTGCGGACCCGGCAGACCTGGGAGCTGGTCGAGTCCGAACTGGACGGTGATCCGCCGGTGTCGCATGTTCCCGCGCTGTACGGGGCTTCGGCGGCCGACCTGATCGACACGGTGTGCGCGCTGCCTTCCGGTGCGCACACCGTGTTGCTGATCGGGCACAACCCCGGGCTGGAGGAATTCGTGACCGTGCTCAGCGGGTCGCCGTGCGTGCTCAAGACGGCGTCCATCGCGGTGCTGCGCGGCGAGGGCGATTGGCGGGACGCGGGAAGCGGCTGGGCGCGGCTGGCGGGCACCGCGAAGCCGCGCGGAAAGGCACGGTAGGGCACCGAGTGCCTGAGGGCGAGTCCCGCGCTGGGGACGGCGAGATCCGCGTTCAGGACGCCGAGATCTGCGTTCGCGCTGTCGAGATCCGCGTCCGGGTCGCCGAGTTCCGCGCTGGGGACGGCGAGATCCGCGTCGGTGCGCGCGAGGGCCACACACGGGTGGCGATCTCGGCGGCCCGGAGACAGGTGACGGCGACCTGAGTGCAGAACTCGCGCCCCTGAGTGCAGAACTCGGCGGCCTGAGTGCAGAACTCGCGGCCCTGAGTGCAGAACTCGGCGGCCTGGGCGGGGGACTCGCGCACACCCGCCGGGTACGGGCAATTAACCGGGCGTGCCCGGCTAACCGGGCGTGCCGGGCGTGCCGGGCCCGGTTTCGGGGATTCGCTCCGCGTCGCACAGGAACGCCATCGGCGTACGCCCGATGCGGGTCAGCACGACACTGGCCTCCCCATCTCCCTTCGGTTTCAGCCTGCGCCGCAGGACGTTCGGATCGATGTCCAGTCCCCTGACCAGTATCTCGACCCTGCCGATGTCGCCTCGCCGCAACGCGGCCCGCAACGTCTTCTCCCCGTAGGGCTCGAACTCCCTGACCCGGAACGCCCGCACACCCGGCGGCGGAGTGTCCCCGGTGAGATAGGCGATCCGCTCGTCCAGTTGCCACAGTCCGTGGCGCGCCGCGTAGTGACGTACCAGCCCCGCCCTGACGACGGCACCGTCCGGATCGATGATCCACTCACCGGGTTCACCGGCGCCGACATCGTCGGGTTCGGCGTCGGTGATCGTCCATCGTGTCCCATCGGCCTTGAGCACACTCGCCCTGCGCGACACCGTCGCGAGCCCCTCGCTCCACAGACAGGCTTCCCTGACCTGACCTTCGAGTGACACCAGCTCGATCTCCCGCGCCCACGGCACGGCATCGGCGCTGATTCCCGGCGCCGTCTTCACCACCAGATCCCGGCCTGCGTAGGTGGTGGCCAGATCGTCGAGCGAGGGCACGAAATCCGTTGCACGCCACATCCTGCGCCCCGACGAGTCCCTGCGAGCCGGGTCCGCGACCACCACCGCGTCCCCGCCGACCGGCAGCAGGGCATCGGCGACGCTCAGCTCGGGCGCGACCTCCTCGACGGCACAGTTGTGCGCGGCCATGGCCAGCCGCACCTCGTCGAGATCCGAACCGGCGCACGCGGTCGCCGTCCGCGCCAGCTCGACGAGGTCGGCCCCGATCGAGCACGTCACGTCACGGACCCGCCTGCCGGCGAGCCGCCGCGCCCTGTGCCTCGCGACCGGGGCCGCGCTGGCCTGCTGCAGCGCGTCGCCCTCGAACAACCACCGTGCGGCATTGTCGATCTTGCCGCGCGCTTTGCGACGCAGGACAACGGTTTCCAGCACCGCCGCATACCGCTCACCGACGGCCTTGCGTGCCGCGGCGACGTCGGCGATACGACTCGCGTCGGTCAGCGGCAGCCGGTCGCAGACCGAAAGCGCCTCCTCTCCGGCTGCCGACCTGAGGAACGCGACGTCGTCGAGCGAGAAGGCGTACGGCAACTACAGTTCCACAGGGGCGGGCGGTTTGGTTCCGGTGATCATGACGTTGTAGAACAACTGGCGCGGCAACACCTTCGCGAGCACCTTCTTGTCCAATGCGGACAGTCGAAGCCAGGCACGGTAGGCGAAAAGCCGCCAGCGGACGGTGAGTTTCTCCTGCGGGACGGCGGCCTCGAATGTCCTGATCGGCCAGCCGACGAGTGCGGCGCTGAACTCGTCCGTCACCGCCTTGACGTCGACCGCGCCCGCCCGAAGCGCCCAGCGTTCCAATTCGGACGGATCGAAGGTGTGCAGGTCGACAACGGCTTCGAGAGCGGCGGCCCGCGAGGACTCGTCGAGTTCCTCCTGCGGCCTGCGCCAGCCCGCGAGCGCGGGGAGCTTGGTGATGTTCGTGGTGAGCCACCAGGTCACCCTGCCGAGGCGCCGCGCATAGAAGTCGCCGATCTTCGTCGGCTCACCGGCGAAGACGAAGCGCCCACCCGGCTTGAGCACCCGCAGTACCTCGCGGAACGCGGATGGCACGTCGGGAATGTGGTGCAGCACCGCGTGCCCGACGACGAGGTCGAAGGTGTTGTCGTCGTAGGGAATGCGCTCGGCGTCGGCGACCCTGCCGTCGACGTCGAGGCCGAGATTGTCGGCGTTGCGCAACGCGACCTCGACCATGCCGGGAGAGAGGTCGGTGACCGAACCCTTCTTGATCACGCCGCCCTGCATAAGGTTGAGCAGGAAGAATCCGGTCCCGCTTCCCAGTTCCATCGCGGTGGCGTATGGCTGCCCCCGCTCACCCGCGACGGCGTTGAACACGTCGGTCGCATACGAGATGCAGCGCTCGTCGTAGGAGATCGACCACTTCTCGTCGTAGGTGCCTGCCTCCCAGTCGTGGTAGAGCACGTTCGCGAGCTTCGGATCGGCGTAGGCCGCCCGCACCTCGTCCTCGCTCGCGTGCGGATTGGGAGCGGGGTCGGTCGCTGGTGACTGCGTCACGTCACTTCCCCTCGAAGGTGGCTTTGCCGGGACCGTTCTCGATGAACGAGGCCATGCCGTTGGTCTGATCCTCCGTCGCCCACAGCGCGGTGAACAGGCTCGTCTCCAGCTTGAGGCCGTTGCGGAGGTCCAGATCGAGTCCGCCGTCGATGGCGGCCTTCGCCGCCCGGAGAGCCACCGCGGGACCGTTCGCGAACTGGGCGGCCCATTTGTGCGCGACCGAGTACACGTCGTCGGGCGCGACGACCTCGTCGACGATGCCGAGCGCGAGCGCCTCCTCCGCCTTGACGAACCTTCCGGTATAGATCAGGTCCTTGGCCTTGCTCGGGCCGATCAGCCGGGCCAGCCGCTGGGTTCCTCCCGCTCCGGGGATGATCCCGAGCTGGATTTCCGGCTGGCCGACCTTGACGTTGTCGCCGGCGACACGGCGGTCGGCCGTCAGTGCGAGTTCGAGCCCTCCGCCGAGCGCGTATCCGGTGACCGCGGCGACGGTGGGTTTGGGGATCTCGGCGAGCGCGGTGAGCGAGTTGGTCAGCGCCGTGCCGAACGCGGAGATCTCCGCATAGGACTTGGCTGCCATTTCCTTGATGTCGGCACCACCGGCGAAGGTCTTCTCACCGCCGTAGAGAATCACCGCGCGGACGTCGGCGCGGCCGGTCGCCTCGCGGGCCGCCTCACCGAGCTCGGCCTGCACCTGGTTGTTCAGCGCGTTGACCGGTGCCCTGTCGAGCCGGATGGTACCGACCCCATCGGCCACCTCAAGCCGTACGAACTCGCCCACGCCATCCTCCTCTGCGTCGTTGCTGCCAGCAGGTTACCCACTGGTAGAACACGTTACCGGCGGCGGGCGAAGTAGCGATCACCCGACCGTTGCAGCATCAGATCCTGCCCGAAAGCCTTGGAGAGGTTCTCGCTCGTCAGCACGTCGTCGACGAGACCGGCCGCGACGGCGTACCCGTCGGAAAGCAGCAGCGCGTGGGTGAATCCGGGAGGGATCTCCTCGACGTGGTGGGTCACCAGCACCATCGCGGGGGCGTCCGGATCCATCGCCAGTGTGGAGAGCCTCGCGACGAGGTCCTCCCTGCCGCCGAGGTCGAGGCCCGCGGCGGGCTCGTCGAGCAGCAGCAGCTCGGGGTCGGTCATGAGCGCCCTCGCGATGAGGGTGCGCTTGCGCTCGCCCTCCGACAGGGTGCCGTAGGTGCGCTCGGCCAGATGCTCGATGCCCAGTGCGCCCAGCAGTTCGTCCGCCCTGGCGGTGTCCAGTGTGTCGTAGCTCTCGCGCCAGCGGCCGAGTACCGCGTATCCGGCGCTGAGCACGACATCGCGCACCCGCTCCTCGGCTGGCACCCTTCCGTTGATGGCGGCCGAGGTGAAACCGACGCGCGTACGCAGTTCGAAGACGTCGACCCTGCCGAGCCGCTCGCCGAGTACGTGCACGGCGCCTTCGGTGGGGTGCAGTTCCGCCGCGGCGAGTTTGAGCAGGGTCGTTTTTCCGGCACCGTTGGGGCCGAGCACCACCCAGCGTTCGTCGAGCTCCACCGCCCAGTCGAGGTCGGCGAGCAACTTGTTGCCTCCACGCCGGACTTCGACACCGGACAGGTGGATCACCAGATCGTCAAGATTGTCCTGCACCGCCACCTCGTTCACGGTCCCCATTGTCACCGACCCACCTCGCGGCCGGGCGCATGGCCCCTGATCACGCCAGCACGACCTTGCCCAGCTCAGCGGGCGCGGCCAGCAGCGGATGCTTCGGCAGTACCCGCACCGTGTAACCAAGAGCACCCGCGTGCGGCAACCGCAGCGTCGCCTCGTAGCCACCCCTGCCATTCGGCCACATGGGTACCGTCTCGACGTCGTGCAGATCGTCGGTGTCGCCGACCCTCCCCACGACCACCTGAACGTCCACATCAGACTCGGCAAGCCCGGCCAGATCGATGCCAGCCCTCACCCTGACCTCCTTGCCGACGACGAGCGAGTCGGTCCCGTCGTAGGTGAGTTCGGTGTCGAGCACGCGCACCCTGCCCCAGTACAGGTCCAGTTTGGCGCGGTAGGCGGCGAGCGAACGAGAGCCGGCGTAGCCCTCCTCCGACGCGGCGGCGACCGTCGTCGCGGCCGGTACGTAGTAGGAATCGACGTACTCGCGCACCATCCTGGATGCCTGCACCCTCGGCCCCAGCGTCCGCAGCGTGTGCCACACCATGGACATCCAGCCCTTCGGAACGCCGCCTGCGTCGCGCTCGTAGAACAACGGCGCGATCTGCTGGCCGAGCAGGTCGTAGAGGGCGTCGGCTTCGAGGTCGTCACGTTGCAGCGGGTCGGTCACCCCGTCCGCGGTGGGGATGGCCCATCCGTTGCTGCCGTCGTAGTACTCGTCCCACCAGCCGTCCATGGTCGACAGGTTGAGCCCGCCGTTGAGCGCGGCCTTCATTCCCGACGTACCGCACGCCTCAAGCGGCCGGGTCGGGTTGTTCAGCCAGACGTCACAGCCTCGGTACAGGTAGCGCGCCATCGACATGCCGTAGTCGGGAAGGAACACGATGCGCTGTCTGACCTCGGGATCGTCGACGAACCGCACGATCTGCTGGATCAGCGCCTTGCCGCCCTCGTCGGCCGGATGGGATTTGCCCGCGACCACGATCTGGATCGGCCGCTGCTCGTCGAGCAGTAAGGCCCGCAGCCGTTCCGGGTCACGCAACATGAGCGTCAGCCGCTTGTACGTCGGCACCCGGCGAGCGAAGCCGACGGTCAGCACGTCGGGATTGAAGATGCGCTCCGTCCAGCCGAGTTCCAGCGCGGAGGCACCCCGCTGCAGCCACGCGTCGCGTGCCCTCCTGCGCACCTCGGCGACGAGGTTGCCGCGCAACTCCCTGCGCAGTGCCCACAGTTCCTCGTCGGTGACCCCCGCCTTGCCGGAACCGCCGTCCCCGTCGTGACCCCATTCCTCGTCGCTGCCGCCGAGCAGCGCGCTCATCTCCCTCGCCACCCAGGTCGGCCCGTGCACACCGTTGGTGACGGACCTGACCGGGACCTCCTCGGTGTCGAAGCCCGGCCACAACTTCGCGAACATCCGGCGCGACACCCTGCCGTGCAATGCGGAGACGCCGTTCGCCCGCTGGGCCAGCCGCAGCCCCATGTGCGCCATGTTGAACATGTTCGGGTTGTCCTCGGCACCGAGTGCGAGCACCCTGCGCGGATCGATCTCGGGCAGCAGCCGCCCGTCACCGAAGTAGTGCTGGACGAGGTCGACGGGAAAACGGTCGATACCGGCGGAGACCGGCGTGTGCGTCGTGAACACCGTCCCCGCCCGCACCGCCGAGAGCACTTCGTCGAAGGAGAGGTCGGAATCCTTCAGGATCTCCCTCGCGCGTTCGAGCCCGAGGAATCCGGCGTGGCCCTCGTTGGTGTGGAACACCTCCGGCTGCGGATGCCCGGTCAGCTCGCAGTAGCGGCGCACGGCGCGCATGCCTCCGATACCCGCGAGGATCTCCTGCCTGATGCGGTGGTCGGCGTCGCCTCCGTAGAGCCGGTCGGTGACCCCGCGCAGATCCTCGTCGTTGCCCTCGACGTCGGTGTCGAGCAACAGCAGTGGAACCCTGCCGACCCTGGCCTTCCAGATCTGCGCCTGCAGTTCGCGGCCACCCGGCATCGCGGCCCGCACCAGCACGGGCTCCCCGGAGGGCTCGGTGAGCAGTTCCAGCGGAAGCCCGCTGGGATCGATCACCGGGTAGTGCTCGACCTGCCAGCCGTCGAGCGAAAGGGACTGCCGGAAGTAGCCTGCCCGGTACAGCGGGCCGACTCCCACGACGGGCACGCCGAGATCGGAAGCCGCCTTGAGGTGGTCACCGGCGAGCACACCGAGTCCGCCCGAGTAGTTGGGCAGCGCCTCGTGCACCCCGAACTCCATCGAGAAGTAGGCGACGGCCGCCGGGAAGCGCTCGCGGCTCGCGGCGCCGCCGTGCTCCGCCGCCCTTCGCTGGAACCAGCGCGGTTCGCTCAAGTAGCGTTCGAGATCCTCGACGGCCTCTCTCGTCCTTTCGAGGAACCCGGCGTCGGAGGCCAGCTCTTCGAGCTTGCGCGCCGGGATGACGGTGAGCATCCGCAACGGATCCCTGACCCTGCGGAACAACGCGTCATCCATCGAGGCGAACAGGTCCCGCGTCGGCGGATGCCAGGTCCAGCGCAGGTTGGTCGCCAGCGCGGTCAGGCCGGCAAGCTGGTCTGGAACCCGCGCGTGAACCGTGAACCGGCGGACAGCTCTCATGGTTAGCGACCCTAGCGACCGGTCGGCTTCCGTGATTCCGTGCGTGGCTCCGAATGTCACTGAGTAGGGTGCCCCCATGAACCGGACAGGGGGGCGAGGTGCCCGGCTGCGGGCGCTGACCGCGACTATCGGCGTATTCGCACTACTTGCCAGTGCCTGCGGCACCGCGACGAAGGGCAGGCCGCTCACCTCGGGCGACATCGCCGGGCTGCCGGTAACGCACTTCGAGAGCGGCCTGAAACCCGATGCCCCGAAACCCGAGCTGAATGTTCAGAACGCGAACAACGGCCCCGAGGACACCGTCGCCATCGCCGCGATCGCGGACGTGAGCGACTACTGGGCGCAGGAACTGCCCGCGCACTTCTCGATGGAGTTCGAACCGGTCAAGAAGCTGCTGTCCTACGACCCGAACGAACCCGACATCGAGGTGTGCGGCGCGACGACGGCCGACGCCGCGATGAACGCCTTCTACTGTCCTTCGGAAGATCTCGTCGCCTGGGACAGGGGACTGCTGCTCCCGTTGCTGAAGCAACGCTTCGGGACCATGTCGATCGTCACCGTGCTCGGCCACGAGTTCGGGCACGCCATCCAGTACCGCCTCGCCGACAAGGCGGGGGTCGACGAATCGACCTCGACCATCGTCAAGGAGCAGCAGGCCGACTGCTTCACCGGCTCGTACTTCCGCTGGATGGCCGAGGGTCAGAGCAAATACTTCGACGTTTCCACGTCCGAAGGGCTCAACCAGGTGCTCGCCTCGCTGTTCTTCATCCGCGACGAGGCAGGGCAGTCCGCGCAGGAACAGGGCGCGCACGGCACGGCGTTCGACCGCACCTACGCCTTCCAGCTCGGCTTCGAGGACGGCGCGAAGGAATGCGCCGCGATCAACCAGGAGAACGTCGACGAACGCATCACCGAGGTGCCCTTCGCTCCCGACGACGTCGGCCAGGGCGACGTGATGATCGACGAGGCGATCGTGGCGACCCTGCAGGAAAACCTCGACCAGGCCTTCGCGGGCGCGAACGTCGAGGGGCCGCAAATCGTCGCGGACGGCGGTTCCTGCCCCGACGGCGCCAGCACCCCGCCCGCTTCCTACTGCGCCGACACGAACACGGTGAGCATCGACCTTCCCGCGCTGGCCGAACTCGGCCAGCCGGTCGACCGCGAAGCCGAGTTCCAGGGCGAGGAGGGCAACGGCGGGCTCGGCGACTTCGCCGCGTTCTCCGAAATCGCCTCGCGGTACGTGCAGGGAATCCAGAAGGGCGTCGGCGCCTCGCTCGACAGCCCCAACGCGGGCATGCGGACGGCATGCCTGGTCGGCGCGTGGGCGGGGGCGACCAACACCGAGGGCAGCACGCTGCGGCTCTCGCCAGGTGACCTCGACGAGGCCATCGCCGAACTGCTCCGGCCGCACAGCCTGCTGGCCGCCGACGTCAACGGACACCCCGTCGCGAGCGGTTTCGCCAGGGTGGAGGCACTGCGGCAGGGCTACTTCGGCGGTTCCGAACCCTGCACCCAGAACTACGGCTGATCCTGACAAGAAAGGCGGTCCGTGACCGGTGGTCACGGGCCGCCTTTTTCGCGCTTGCTCAGAACAGGGCGCTCGCCAGGTCGCGGCGGGCCTTGATGACCAGTTCGTCGGCGGGGTCGAACAGGTCGAACAAACCGACGAGGTGCTCGCGCACCTTGTTGCGGTCGTCGCCGGAGGTCGTCCTGATGACACCGATCAGCCTCGCGAAACCGGCGGCGGGATCGCGCTGGGCGACCTCGAAGTCGGCCGCGGCGAGCTGGGCATCCAGGTCCGAGGGGTCGGCCTCGGCCTTGGCGACGGCCGATTCGTCGGTTTCGCTCGCCCTCGCCGAGAACCGGACCTGCACGAGCGCGGCCTTTGCCAGCTCGTTGCCCGGCTCGGCGTCGAGGATGCGCTGGTAGGCCGCCTCCGCCTCGGCGAAGTCGCCGCGTTCGAGCGCGTCCTCTGCCTCGGTGAACCTGGGGTCTTCCTGCTCTTCCTCCGGCTCGCCCCCCGCCTGCTGCTCGGCCGCCTTGATGCCGGGCAGTTTGTCGCGCAGCGCGTCGAGCAGCTGCCCGAGCCACTGCCGGATCTGCGGCTCCGGCTGAGCACCCGAGAAGGCGTCGACCGGCTGGCCACCGGCAATGGCGACGACCGTCGGGATCGACTGGACACCGAACAACTGGGAAATACGGGGGTTGGCGTCGACGTCGACCTTGGCGAGCACCCAGGCTCCGCCGGACTCCGCGGCAAGCCGCTCCAGCACGGGGCTGAGCTGCTTGCACGGCCCGCACCATTCCGCCCACAGGTCAACCACGACGAGCGTCTGCAACGACCGCTCGACGACCTCGGCCTGGAACGTGGCCTCGGTGACGTCGATGACCGCACCTTCACTCGGCGGTCCACCAGCGGCGGCCTGGTCACCCGAGCCGTCCGGCCGCGACCGCGAAGCGTCGGCGCGCGCCTTGAGCCCGGAAAGGTCGACCGCGCCGGAGAGAGCGGCAGACAAGGCTGGCGAGTTGGCTGCTGATCCGCGTGGCTGTGTCACGGTTCCATCCTGGCACGAACCGCGAGTCGCTTCACCGCTGGTCGGTTCTGTCGCGAAGCGGCCAAGGGCGGCCTCCGATCACGCGGCCCCTTCCGTGGCCGCTCGTCGCGCGTACACCTCGATCTCGATCTTCATCCGGGGATCGGCGAGGCCGCACATCAGCATCGTCGCCGCGGGCCTGACCTCTCCGAAGCGACGGCGCAGCACCGGCCAGCAGGGCTCGAAGTCGGCCCGATCCGGCAACAGGTAACGCACCCGGACCACGTCCGCGAAGGTGCACCCGGCCTCGGCCAGTGCGGCCTCGATGTTGCGCAGGCACTGCTCCGCCTGCTCGACGACATCGTCGGAAATCGTCATCGTGGCGTAGTCGAAGCCGGTCGTCCCCGACACGTGTACCCAGTCGCCGTCGACAACGGCACGGGCGTAACCGATCTGCTGCTCGAAAGTCGATCCACTGAGGATCGCGCGTCTCGCTGTCATGCCGGAAAGCTAGGTCGCCGGAGACCGATACGTCCAATACTTACTCGGAGTCCATCTGATATCTCTGGAGGTATGGAGCGCCCCGAAGTCCCTCTTGCGCAATTGCACTCGTTCGTCGTGCTCGCGGAAGAGGCCCACTTCGGCCGCGCCGCCGATCGCCTCGGAATCGCCCAGCCTCCGCTGAGCCAGCAGATTCGCCGCCTTGAGGACAAGGTCGGTCACGCGCTGTTCAGCCGCGAACCCGGCCGCGTCGCCCTCACCCCGGCAGGCCGCGAACTGCTGCCCGCCGCCGTTACCGCCATCGCGGGGCTCGCCGACGGCCTCGCCGCGGCCCGCGCGGCGGGCACGGGCGAGACAGGACGGCTCCGGATCGGCTTCGCGGCCTCACTCGCCCTGACCGTGCTACCCGGTCTGCTGCACGGCTTCCATCGGCGATTCCCCGGCGTGCGCATGGACATCAGGGAGATGACGACGGCACCGCAAATCGCGGCGCTGCTGGACAAGAAGATCGACATCGGCCTGCTCCGTGAACCACCCGGCGAGCCGGAACTCGCATTCAGAACGGTGCTGAACGAGCACTTCGTGGCCGTCCTGCCCTCGGGGCATCCGCTCGCGGCTCAGCGGAGCGTGCCGCTGGAACGACTGGCGGAACTGCCCTTCATCCTCCTGCCGCGCGCGGCAGGACCGGGACTGTACGACCAGATCATCGCGCTGTGCGCCTCGGCGGGCTTCACCCCCCGGATCGCCCAGCACGCGGTGGAATGGCAGACCGTGTGCGCTCTCGTGGAAACCGGCCTCGGCGTCTCGGTCGCCCCCGCGAGCATCCGGCGCATTCGCCTCACCGGCGTCGCGTACCGCCGGATCGAGCCGGGCACCACGCGCACCCGGGTGGCCATCGCCTGGCGCGGCGGCGACGACAACCCGCTGCTCACTCACCTGCTGGCGACACTGGATCAGGACTCACCGGGGCCCGGCCGGTCGATCAGGTAGATGTAGTGATCGCGGCCGTCCACCGGGTTGTCCGGCTCCAGTTCACCCTCGGCGACCCTGCGCAGGCCCGCCTTCTCCAGCGCTCGCCAGGAAGCCCGGTTCGCCGCCGAAACGGGCACCACGACCGAAGGCGCGTCAGGGTGGTCCCTCCACGTGGCATCGACGATCGCGCTGATGACGCGGGGGCCCAGTCCGATACCGATCCGCCGGGGATCGCCGATCAGGTAGTCGATGCACACCGACTCTCCCGGCACGTCGAGGATCGGGGCCAGCTCCTTGAGGTAGTCGGGGTAGTCGGCGTACCTGATGCGCTGGACGAGGCCGACCGGCTTCTCTTCGACAAACACGAGCAGGTCTTCCGAAGGCTCCTCGCCTCGTGCGGCGGCGCCGAAATCCCGTTCGATCGCCTCGGCCGAGGTCTCGTGATTCCACCACCGCGCCACGTGCGGCTGCCGCAGCCATGTCCCCAACAGCGGGAAGTCCTGCTCGGTGAGCCTGCGCCAGACGATCATCCGGGAGCCTTTCTCGGTTTCTGTCTCTTTCGATCCTACGTGCGCGAAGCCAGGGGGCTGGCCTCACGGATCACCGGTGCGGCACCCTGTCCGTCGATTGACCGATCACCACGAAGGGACGGCTCGACCATGCAGGACCGGCCGCAAGTTCCGGAAACCGACGACCTGGCGGGAAAAGTCGCACTGGTCACCGGGGCGAGTGGCGGGATCGGCGGTGGCATCGCCCGCCGGTTGGCAGGCGCGAGAGCGAGAGTCGTCGTCCACTACCACCGTGACGAGCGGGCCGCTGAGGCTGTCGTCCGCGACATCGAGTCGATCGGCTGCCGCGCGGTCGCCGTCCAGGCCGACCTGCGCGCCCCCGACGGCGCGGGCCGTGTCGTCGAAGCGGCGGTGGAGTCCTTCGGCAGGCTCGACGTCGCGATCCTCAACGCCGGGGTACAGCCGGTACGGCCGCTCGCCGACATGTCCTACGCCGAGTTCCGCGAGGTTCAGGAGTCCAATGTGGATGCCACGTTCCTCGTGCTGCAGGCCGCTTACCGCGCCATGCGTGAAGAGGGTGGCTCGCTGGTCGCGATCGGTTCGATACTGGGCGCGCGGCCCAGACCGGGACACGCGCACTACTCGGTGTCCAAGGCCGCCGTTCACATGCTGGTGCGCTCGGCCGCGCTGGAATACGCGAGGCACCGCGTCCGCGTGAACCTGGTGTCCCCCGGCCTTGTCGACCGGCCCTCGTTGCGCGAGGACTGGCCGGAGGGCGTCGAAGGGTGGGAGTCGGGCAACCCGATCGGCAGGCTCGGGCAACCGGCCGACATCGCCGACGCCTGCCTGTTCCTGTGCACCCCGGCGAGCAGATGGGTGACCGGTCAGGAACTCGTTGTCGACGGCGGCGCCTCCGTGCGCCCTGCCTGGTGACCGGCATGGGCCTCACGGGAGGAGACGACCCCGCCGCGGGCCACGCCCTCGCCGAGCGGCTCGGCCTCTCCCCCGTCGAAGGCGAGGGCGGCCACCTGCGGCGCATGTACGCCGACCGCAACATGTCCGCTTCGATCTACCTCATGATCGCTCCGGACTTCTCAGCCCTGCACCGGCTCGACACTCCCGAGGTCTACCACTGGCAGGGCGGCGCGCCGGTACGGATGCTGATGCTGCTCGCCCGCGGCGGCGTGCGACGCGTGACGCTGGGACCGGACCTCGCGGCGGGCCACGAGCTGCAGACGGTCGTGCCTGCCGGAACGTGGCAGGGTTCCCGCCCGGACGGAGCCTGGTCGCTGGTGGGCCTCACGCTCGCCCCGCCGTTTCGCTTCGACGGCTTCACACTGGGCGAGCGCGGGGAACTCCTTCGCGGCTGGCCCGGGGCCGAGGCCGACATCGAGGAGCTGACCCGAGATGCCTGAACAGCCGATCGTCGCCGGCGTGCGCGACGAAATCCGGCCCACCCCGCCCGGCTTCCCCTCGCACGCTGATAGCTTCGAGGCCCCTGACGTGCCGCCCTCGGCAGTGGCGGCAAACCCTACGACCTCGCGAGCCTGTGCCCATGGGAGCTTCGATGAACCGTCCGCTGTCGTTCGACCCGATCGCGCGCGCCGCGCAGTTGTGGGAGGACCGCATCGGGCCCGCCGACACGATGGCCGCGGTCACCGGACTGATGCGGGTCCAGCAGATCGTCCAGTCGGCCGTCGACGGCGCGCTGAAAGGCCACGGTCTCACGTTCGCCCGCTACGAGGCACTCGTGCTGCTGACCTTCGCCAAGAGGACGAACCTGCCGATGCGGGTCATGGGCGAGCGACTGCAGTTGCACCCGACGAGCGTCACCAACATCGTCGACCGGCTGGAGCGTGACGGGCTCGTCAAGCGGGTGCCGCATCCGACGGACCGGCGTACCACGCTCGTCGAGATCACCGACGACGGCAGGCAGCGAAGGGAAGAGGCGACAAAAGCGGTCACGTCGATCGACTTCGGCCTCGTCGGGCTGACGGAGAAGCAGACGGAGCAACTGATCGAACTGCTCACCAAGGTCCGCAAGGCGGCCGGTGACTTCACTTCCTGATCCCCGGAAGGGGATCAGGAAGCGTCACGAGGAACCGGCTCAGGCTCGCGCGGGCTCCGGCTCGGAGAGGAACAGCCCGGTACCACCGCTGGTCAGCCGCTGAGGACCGTCGAGCTTGCCCCTTCGCAGGGCCCAGTTCTCGAAGATCCAGGTGAAGAACGGCGGAATGGCGGCGAGCAAGCCGACGATGACCGTCTTGGCGCTCCAGCGGAGCGGACGGAACACCGCGAGTGTCACGCCGATGTAGAGCACGAACATGACCCCGTGCACCATGCCGAGCACGGGGACGCCACCTTCGCCCGCTTCGACGACGTACTTGAGGAACATGCCGACCAGCAGGCCGGCCCACGAGAAAGCCTCAGCAACGGCGACCACACGGAACAAGACGGCAGCCTTGTTCGACAAGGGTTCCTCCCTCGAAGTTCGCGAAACCGCGCCTCAAAACGACAGCGGTCGCAAATGGACTGTCAAAACACGTCAACTACTTCAACGGCACTGTCGGACGTGTTAATACCAGTGTGAACCGTGATGGTCATCACCGGAACACCGGGGCCGGTGATCATTCTCACCGGCCCCGGTGTTCGTTTCCGATCAGTCCTCCCAGCGGAACACCTTCGCCGCCACAAAACCGACAACCGCGGTGAAAGCAACCAATACCAGCGCGGGGACGAGCAGCGCCTCGACTCCCTTGCCGCGCACCATGACATCGAGAATTCCCTCGTTGAGATGCCGCATGGGGAATGCCCACGAAATGCCTTGCAGCCACGAAGGAATCGCGTCGATCGGGAAGAACGCTCCGGAAAGGAACGCCATCGGCAATGTGATCAAGTTCGCAGCACCACTCGCCGCTTCCTCGGTCTTGCAGAACGCGCCGACGAGCATTCCGATGGAGAAGAACGCAAGCGTGCCGAGCAACAGCAACGGAATCGCGAGCCACCACTGTCCGGACAGTCGCAGACCGAACACGGGCAGCAACGCCACCGCGACGAAAAGCGCGAACTGCAGAACCGCGATTCCGAGCGACACGACCACGCGCGAGGTCAGCACGGTCACCGGCTGTACCGGTGCGAGCCGCAGCCTGCGCAGCACCTGCTTCTTGCGCCAGCTCACGAAGGTCAGCGCGGCGCCGAACACGGCCGCGATCGACACCGCCCACGAGATGATGCCGGGAGCCATGAACTGGATCGGCTTGAGCGACTCGTCCTCGACCTGAGCGGAGTCGACCGTGAATCGAGGTGGCTGCCCGGTCGCCGCGACGTTGACCTGGCTGACGACGCCGTTGACGATGCCGGCGACCGTGCTCGCCTGGGTCTGGTCACTCGCGGCGAACCGCAGCGTGATCGTGCCGCCGTCCTCCGCGACGAAGGCGGGCAGATCGCCCTCCTTGACCTGTCGCTCGGCCTCCGCGGGCGAATCGATGGGCGCGAGTTCCAGTGCCTCGACGCGTTCGAGCGCGCTGACGACGGGGCCGTCGCCGACGACACCGATGGTGGTCTTCGACTCGCCCTGGTTACCGAAGATCAATCCGAAGATGACGAGGAACATCAGCGGAAAGAGGAACGTGAAGAACAGTGTCGCCTTGTCCCTGATGAAACCCTTGAACATGGCCCGCGACAGCGCGGCGAACGAGGAAGGGTGCGGCGTGTCCTTCGTGCTCTTGCCGCTCGGCGTGGTCCTGGTGACGGTCATGCGCGGTACTCCCGGCCGGTGAGGTCGAGGAACACGTCCTCAAGGGTTGCCGTGCGCACCTGGAGCCCGTCCAGCGTGCCGCCTTCGGCGAGCGCGGCGAGCAGCGGCGCGGCGGTACGGGTGGAGATGACGAGCGACAGCTCGTCCTCGGTGACGCTGTCGGCGCCGGGCAGGTTTCTCGCCGTCTCGATCGGCAGCGCGCCGCGTTCGAGGAACACCCTCGTCGCCGCGTCGAGGTCACGCACCAGCCGCGCCGGAGCGTCCATCGCGAGGATCTTGCCGTTGTCCATGATGGCGACGCGGTCGCACAGGATTTCGGCCTCGTCGAGGTAGTGGGTGGTGTAGACGATGGTCTTGCCCTTCGACTGCACCTCGCGCAGTACGTCCCACAGGTTGCGCCGCGCCTGCGGGTCGAGTGCCGCCGTCGGCTCGTCGAGGAACACGACGTCGGGATCGTGCACCAGCGCGCAGGCGATGGAAAGCCGCTGACGCTGTCCTCCCGACAGCTTGGCTTCCTGGGTGTCGGCTTTGTCGGTGAGCCCGACGAGTTCGAGCATCTCGTCCACCCTTGCCGAGCGGACCCCGTACAGCGAACCGAATGTCTCCAGTTGCTCACGCGCGGTCAGTTTCTCGAAGAACGCCGACGCCTGCAGCTGAACCCCGATGCGGGGGAGGAGATCGATGTTGCGCGGCCACGCGGGCTGCCCGAGAAGCGAGACACTGCCCGAGTCGGGCTTGCGCAAGCCCTCCGCGATCTCCAGCGTCGTCGTCTTCCCCGCTCCGTTGGGGCCGAGAATGCCGAAGAACTCCCCCTCCGCGACGTCGAAGGTCACCCCGTCGACGGCACGCAGATCTCCGTAACTCATGTGAATGCCCTTTACGGAAAGGGCCTGTGGCGATGCCATGGCAAGAAGGCTAGCCGCAGGGTGGCCGCCTTCGTGGCACCTCCCGGCAGCGGGGGCGGCGGGAGGGATTCATCGCGGCTGATTGACACGGGGCGGTCACCCGGTGTGCAATGCCAACGCCATGACAACGTTGTCTTCCGACTCCGAGCCGCCCCGCAGGGCAACCATGACCGACGTGGCGCGCGCGGCGGGAGTCAGCATCAAAACGGTGTCGAGGGTCGTCAACGCGGAAGCCCCCGTGCACCCCGGCACCGCGGCGAAAGTGCGGGCCGCCATCGAACAGCTCGGGTTCCGCCGCAACGCCGGGGCCCGCAACCTGCGAACCGGTTCGGGAACCGGCACCCTCGGGCTGATCGTCGAGGACGTCGGCAACCCGTTCTACTCCGAACTGCACCGCGCGATCGAGCGCGCGGCGGCGACGGGCGGCAGGTATGTACTCACCGCGTCGTCGGATGGCGACCGCGAAAGGGAACGGCAGCTCGCGCTCGAATTCTGCGCGAGGAGGGTCGATGGTCTGGTCATCATCGCCTGTGGCGAGCGGCACGACTACCTCGCGGCCGAGATCAAGGCAGGCACCCCCGTCGTCTTCGCCGACCGCCCGGGCGGGGAACCCGGCGCCGACACCGTGCTCGCCGACGACGAGGCCGGCGCCGCGATGGCCGTTGCCCACCTCGCGCGGCTCGGGCACCGCAGGATCGGCTTCCTCGGCGACGCCAAGGAGGTCCACACCGCGCGGCAACGGCTGCTCGGATTCCGCCGGGGCTGCGCGGAGGCGGGTATCGACTACGACGAGCGACTGGTCCGGCTCGGTTTTCGCGCCAGGGGCACGGAAACCGGCCTCGCCGAGGTGAGCGCCGCCCTGCGCGAGACCGGGGCGGCGACGGCGATCGTCACCGGCAACAACCGGATCACCGTCGCGGTCCTGCGGGCGATCGCGGCGGGTGAGCGGCGGCCCGAGCTCGTCGGCTTCGACGACTTCGAACTTGCCGACCTGCTCGACCCTCCGGTCTCGGTCGTCGCGAGCGACCTGACCGCACTCGGCACGACAGCGGCCGAACTACTGCTGGCGAGGATGCGGGGAGACCGGTCACCGCCGAAGAAGGTCGTGCTGCCGATGCGGCTCATCGCCCGTTCCCGTCCCCTGCCTCACAAGGAGATCACCCCATGAGCACGCCGCTCGAACCGCTGCGACTGCCCGCCAACCAGCCTGCCCAGTTCTACCGGGGCGGGGAGGCGATCGCCGCGCTGCGTGGCGGTGACGTTCTCGATTTCGGCCCCGAGGACTGGGTCGCGTCGACAACGACCCTGTACGGCAAGGAAACCGAGGGACTCTCCAGACTGCCGGACGGACGCTGGTTGCGCGAAGCCGTCGCCGCCGATCCGGCCGGCTGGCTCGGCGAGCCGCATCTCGCGGCGTATGGCGCAACGACCGCGCTGCTGGTGAAACTGCTCGATGCGGGTCAGCGGCTGCCCGTGCACTTCCATCCGGACAACGGTTTCGCCGAACGTCACTTCGATTCGCATTTCGGCAAGTCCGAGGCGTGGATCGTGGTGGGGACGCACGGCGAGGAGCCGACGGTGCACGCGGGTTTCCGGGAAACCCACGCGAGAAGCACGATCAGCGATTGGGTGCGCGACCAGGACGCACCTGCCATGCTCGGCGCGCTCAACAGCATCCCCGTGCGCGCGGGGGACACCGTGTACATCCCGGCAGGGTTGCCGCACGCCATCGGCGCCGGGGTCTTCGTGGTCGAGCTCCAGCAGCCGACGGACTTCTCGCTCACCATCGAGTGGAGGGACTTCCTCGCGGATCCCGGAAAGGGACATCTCGGCATCGGCTTCGACACCGCGCTCGACGCACTCGACACGACGGGCTGGGACGCCGACCGGCTCAGCTCGATCGTCAAGCACACGGCGACGAGCACTGAGTCCACTGTGGACCTACTGGCCACCGGTTCGAGCCCGTTCTTCCGCGCGGAACGGCTGACCCCCGGGGACAAGCCACTGAGGCTCGACCCCGGGTTCGCCGTAATGGTGGTGCTCGACGGCGCCGGATCACTGCGTTCCGGCGACCGGGAGCAGCCGCTCGGCAAGGGCGACACCTTCGTCGTCCCGCACGCGGCGGGTGAGCTCGAACTGGCCGGCACGCTGACCGCGATCAGGTGCAGGCCCCCCGCACCGCCTTCGAACGGTCACTAGTACGGCGGGATCCCTCGGGCGAGGGCGGAGAGTTTGCCCTTGAGCCAGGACCTGCCCGCGTGCCACAGCCCGCCGCCGAGCGACACCCTCGCCACTCCCAGCTCGGCGAGTTCCGCGAGACCGGGGCCATCGGGGAGATACGTGACGTTGACGGCGGCGGGACGCAGGGCCTCGGTCAGCGCGGCGATCGTGTCCGCTCGCTTGACGAGAATCGGGTAGACGCAGTCCGCCCCCGCGGCCAGATACCGCCGCGCCCTTTGGCTGCCGCCTTCGAGCGCGGCCTGTTCCTCGCCGTTGAGGAACACGTCGACCCGCGCGTTGAGTACGAGCGAGTCACCGGCGGCCTGCCGGACACCGGCGAGCAGATCCGCCTGTTGGCTTTCGTCGCGCAGCGTGCCCGTGCCGTGGTCGGTGTCCTCGATGTTGCAGCCGGCGGCCCCGCTTTCGAGCAATCGCTCGACCAGCTCGGCAGGCTCCAGCCCATACCCGGGCTCGGCATCGACCGTCACCGGTACCGACACCACCCTGGCGATTCTGGCGACGGCCGCGAACACCTCCTCGACGGGAGTTCCCTCACCGTCGGGATAGCCGAGCGTTCGTGCCACGGCACTCGAACTCGTCGCGACTACGGGAAACCCGGCCTCCTCGACGAGCACCGCGGTGTCGGCGTCCCACGCGTTGGGCAACAGGAGTGGCTTTCCGGGAACGTGGAGTTCCCTGAGGACCCCCGCGCTCACCACGGTTCCTTCGGAAGCGGCTTCCTGCTGGTGACACCGAGCCGGTTGAAGGCGTTGATCACCGCGATGGCCCAGATCACGGCGGCGTACTGCTCTTCGGTGAAGACGGCGATGGCCCGCTCGTAGACCTCGTCGGGCACTTCCTGATGCTCGGACAGCTTCGTCACGACGTCGGTGAGCGCGAACGCCGCCCGTTCTTTCTCGGTGTAGAGCTCGGTTTCCCACCACGTGGCGACCATGACGACCCGCTGCGCGGTCTCGCCGAGCTTGAGCGCGTCCCGCGAGTGCATGTCGAGACAGAAGGCGCAGCCGTTGAGCTGGGATGCCCTGATCTTGACGAGTTCGAAGAGTGACTGGTCGAGACCGGCGTCA
Source organism: Saccharomonospora sp. NPDC006951 (assembly GCA_040635515.1). Classification (GTDB taxonomy): domain Bacteria; phylum Actinomycetota; class Actinomycetes; order Mycobacteriales; family Pseudonocardiaceae; genus Prauserella_A. The sequence continues at coordinate 158,799 of JBEYHY010000005.1, forward strand.
ATGGCCGCTTTCTCGACGGTGTCGTGCAGGGCGACCAGCCCTTTGTAGGCGGCAGGAAGCGTAGGACTGATTTGGATTCGATTGGTCACGTCCTCAACGTTAGCCACAACTGGCCTAGCTGTATGGTCCAGTTATATGGCGCAAATGTGGTCCAGTTCGGGGCCTGACGTGCACTTCGACTGGGATCCCGGAACCGGCCGTCGCGGCCTCGCCGACGCGATCCGCGACGCCATCCGCAAGGGACGGCTCCCCCACGGCGCCGTACTGCCCTCCACCCGCGCGCTCGCGAGCGATCTCGGTATCGCGCGAGGCACCGTGAGCAGGATCTACGCCGATCTGACGGCGGAGGGCTACGTGCACAGCAGGCAGGGCGCGCCGACGACCGTCGCCGCCGACGTCCCTTCGCCCTCGCCTCCGCCCCGGGCGCGTTCCGGACCGGGAGCGCCCCGCTGGGACCTGCGGCCTGGACAGCCCGACCTCTCCGCGTTTCCCCGCGACGACTGGGCCTCGGCGACCCGGCGGGTGCTGCAGCACACCCCCGCTTCGCTGTTCGGGTACGGCGACCGGCTCGGCGTGGCCAGGCTGCGCGAATCGCTCGCCGTCTATCTGGCGAGAAGCAGGGGCGTCGTCGCTGATCCGCAACGCATCGTCGTCTGTGGCGGGTTTTCACACGCGGTCTCGCTGCTGACGACCGCGCTTCGCGAACTCGGCGAAACCGAGATCGCCTTCGAGAACCCTTCGCTGTACCGGTTCCGCGATATCGCGAAGGCGGGCGGCGCGCGCATCATCCCCGTTCCCGTCGACGGTGACGGCATCGACGTGTCCGCAGTGGACAGTCCGGCGGTCGTGGTCACCCCCGCACATCACTTCCCGCTCGGCGTGACACTGGCACCCGAACGGCGAACCGCGCTCGCGAAGTGGGCCAGCGCCACCGGGGCGTTCGTGCTCGAAGACGACTACGACGGCGAGTTCCGGTTCGACCGGACACCGGTCGGAGCCTTGCAAACCCTTGCCCCCGAACGCATCGCGTACGCGGGAACCGTGAGCAAGACACTCGCCCCCGGTCTGCGGCTCGGCTGGCTGGTACTGCCGAGGGTGCTGGTCGAACCGGTGAAGGCCGCGCTGGAATGGCAGGGCTTTCGTACTCCGGTCATCGAACAGCTGACCTTTGCCGAACTGCTCGACTCCGGCGCCTACGGCAGGCACATCCGGCGGAGGCGAGCCGGCTATCGCAAAAGAAGAGACCTGCTGCTCTCGACGTTTCCCGACGCCGTGGCCAAGCACGACATCCCGGCGGGGTTGCAGCTGTTGCTGCGCCTTCCTCCCTCAGGCCCTCGCGAGGAGGACGTCATCGCGACGGCCGCCCGGCATTCGCTCGGTCTCGAAGCGCTCGGACCGCACTGGGCGAGCCGCGGGGACAATCCACAAGGGATCGTCGTGGGTTACACGACGCCGCCGGAACACGCCTACGCCGGCGCACTGTCGGCACTGCGCACCGTGCTCGCCGAATCGAGCCGAAGCCGCTAATACAGATCCGTTTGTTGGTTCCACGTAAAGAATCCCGTCGGCCCACCCGGGTCGATTCGCCTTGACCCGAACCGGTTCAATAACGGCACTGGAGGGTTCTCCAGACCGCTTGCCTCAACCGGAAACGGAGCTCACCGTGAGTGCGACCCCACGCGACATCGAACGATTCTATTCGACGCCGGAGGTAGTGGCGAAACTGCGCCGCCTCGCCGACGCGCTGGAATCGGAGACCCCGTTCCGCATCCAGATCGCGGGCGAACGGATCAGGGTCCCTGCGAGGGCCGAGTTCTCGATCGAGCACGAGCGCGGCGACGGCGAGGAGGAGATCGAGTTCCAGCTCAAGTGGAAGCTCGCCGACACCGAGGAGAGCGAGGACAGCGACACCGCGGATGACACCGACGGCACGGTCGTCTGATCACCTGTCCGCCCGGCGCGGTTCTCCGTGCCGGGCGGACAGCCTCGCTACGCCCTGCCGCCGTGGACTTCCGCGACAAGCCGATCGGCGGCGAGATAAGGGTCCAGTTCGCGGGCAACGACGTTCTCCGCCAGTTCGCCGATCCGGTCCCTTCCCCGCAGTTCGCCCAGTTCCGCCCTCAGCCTGCGTAGTGCGATGGCCTCGATCTCGGCACGGGCCCTTTCTTTTCTGCGCCGGTCCAGCTCTCCTCGCTCGCTCAGCCAAGTGCGGTGTTCGGCGAGCGCGGCGACCACGTCGCCCGCACCGATGCCTTCGGCTGCCACCGTGCGGACGATCGGCTGCCGCCAGCTCACGCCCCGAACCTCTCTCCTGCTCATCGCGACGAGCGCGCGCAACTCGTGCACCGTCGCGTCGGCGCCCGGCCTGTCGGCCTTGTTGACGACGAAGATGTCGGCGATCTCCAGCACCCCGGCCTTCGCGGCCTGAATACCATCTCCCATGCCGGGGGCGAGCAGCACGACGGTCGTGTCGGCAAGCCTCACGACGTCCACTTCGGACTGACCGACACCGACGGTTTCGATGAGCACGACATCGAACCCCGCGGCGTCGAGAACCCTTACCGCGGCGGGGGTCGCAGAGGAAAGCCCGCCGAGATGCCCCCTGGTCGCCATGGAGCGGATGAACACGCCGCTGTCGGTGGCATGTTCCGTCATCCGGATCCGATCGCCGAGCAACGCGCCGCCGGAAAACGGCGACGAAGGGTCGATGGCGAGTACCCCCACCCGCTTTCCCTGCTCACGCAGAGCCGACAGCAGCATCGACGTCGACGTCGACTTGCCCGCGCCAGGCGGTCCGGTAAGCCCGACTATCGCGGCCGCACCGGTGTAGGGGACAAGCGCGGCCGCGAGCTCGGGAAGGCGGGGATGATCGTCCTCGACGAGCGAGAGCAGCGTCGCGACGGCGCGAGCCTGCCCGGCCCGAGCCCGCTCGACCAGCCCACCGACGTCGACCACGGGTTCCCCCGCCGGACCGCTCGCTCAGCCCTTCGGAACGCTGATCAGCAGCGCGTCGCCCTGACCGCCACCGCCGCACAGTGCGGCAGCACCGAGCCCGCCGCCCCGCCTGCGGAGCTCGTAGGCGAGATGCACCGCGAGCCGTGCACCAGAGGCACCGATCGGATGACCCAGCGCGATCGCGCCGCCGTTGACGTTCACCACGTCATCGGCAAGGCCGAGCTTCTGAGCGGAAACGAGACCGACAGCGGCGAACGCCTCGTTGATTTCGACGAGATCCAGATCGCCCGTGTCGAGCTTGGCCTTGGCCAGCGCGGCCTTGATCGCGTTGGCAGGCTGCTCGTGCAGGCTCGCGTCGGGGCCCGCGACCACTCCGTGCGCACCGATTTCGGCGAGCGGGGTGATGCCGAGTTCGGCTGCCTTGGCCTTGCTCGCGACGACGACGGCGGCGGCGCCGTCGGAGATCTGCGACGCGGAACCGGCCGTGATGGTGCCATCGGCCGCGAACGCGGGCCGCAACGCGCCGAGCCCCTCCGCCGTGGTGTCGGCACGGACGCCCTCGTCGGTTCCGAAGACGAGCGGATCCTTCTTCCGCTGCGGGATCTCGATGTCGACGATCTCCTCGGCGAACGTGCCGTTCGCGATCGCCGCCGCCGCGCGCTGGTGCGAGCGAGCCGCGAACGCGTCCTGATCCTGCCTCGTCAGGCCGTACCGCGAGTTGTACTTCTCGGTGGAGGCACCCATGGCGACCTGGTCGAACGCGCAGAAAAGGCCGTCGTGTGCCATGTGGTCGACGAGTGTCGTGTCGCCGTACTTGAAGCCGGAACGGGACTTGGGCAGCAGGTGCGGGGCCTGCGTCATCGACTCCTGCCCTCCCGCGACGACGAGATCGAACTCGCCGGCGCGGATGAGCTGGTCGGCGAGGGCAATCGCGTCGAGCCCAGAAAGGCACACCTTGTTGATCGTGAGCGCCGGGATGTCCATCGGGATGCCTGCGGCGACCGCGGCCTGCCTCGCGGGAATCTGGCCCGCTCCCGCGGTCAGCACCTGGCCCATGATCGTGTACTGCACGGCCTCGGGTGCGACGCCCGCGCGTTCGAGTGCCGCCTTGATGGCGAAGCCGCCGAGCTGCGCGCCGGAGAAATCTTTCAGCGAGCCGAGCAGCCGACCGATCGGCGTACGGGCGGCACCCAGGATCACGGAACCCGTCGCCATGTTCACCTTCTCCACCACAGCCTCCTGTTTTCATCGACGCGCTGCTTCTTCGCACCGGCGAACATCTTGACGATACCGGCCGGAAACCGCTCTGAATCGAAGGCAGCGCGAATCACACTTTGTGAAGATCCGCACGTCCGGTGCCTATCCTGTCGGGTATGCGAGAGGCACTGGAGCCGTTCATCACGACCATCGATCACGTCGGGATCGCCGTGGGCGACCTGGACGCCGCCATCGAGTTCTACGCGGCGAACTTCGGTCTCGAAGCCACACACACGGAGGTCAACGAGGAACAGGGCGTCAGAGAGGCCATGCTGCACGCACCGGGAGACGGCGGTGGACCCGCGGTGCAGTTGCTCGCCCCGCTCGGGCCGGAGTCAACGATCGCGAAGTTCCTCGACAGCAAGGGCCCCGGACTCCAGCAACTCGCCTTCCGGGTCACCGATGTCGACGCCGCCTCCGAGACGCTGCGGGCCAACGGCCTGCGGTTGCTCTATCCCGATGCGAAAAAGGGCACCGCGGGCAGCAGGGTCAACTTCGTGCACCCCAAGGACGCGGGTGGCGTCCTCGTCGAACTGGTCGAGCCGGCCAAGGCCCACTGATTCTCACAACCGGCTTCACGGACCGGTGATGCCGTGCGTCGTCCGCGCGCGCACGGTGAGCGAGCCCGCGATGAACGTCAGCTCGCGCTCCATCTCGTCGGGCAGCGAGTCCTTGGAGTGCCGCGCGACGGAATGCCGGTAACTGATGGCGAGCGCGAGCAGGGCGGCGGCGCTGTCGACGTCCTCCTGACGGAGGGTGCGCTGTCCCGCCGCGCCGTTGATGACGGCCCGCACCTGTTTCACGAGGACCTCGTAGCGGCTCTGCAGCGCCTCCCTGACCGCCCTGTGCGTGTCGGACTCCCGCCACAGCAGGTGTGAGAGCACCCGCGAGCTGGACAGCCGCCGGTCGAGTTCGGCGACCAGTCCGCGCAGGCTCTGCGCGATGTCCCCGGCGACCACGACGCCCGCCGGCTCCACCTGCTCGTCGGGCAGGCGTTCCACCAGCGCGGACAGCAGATCGTGTTTGCGCCGGAAGTAGTAGTGCACCAGGCCCTTCGGCACCCCGGCGACCTCGGCGATGCGCGAGGTCGGGGTGGCGTCGAAGCCGAGTTCGGCGAACAGGCGTTCAGCCGCGAGGAGGATGCGTTCCCTCGCGGAGGGGTCGTCGGTCTGCCTGCGCCCCATCACTCCCCCTTGTCGCTGTGCTCGCGGTGGTCCGCACCTGCCGCGATCACGATAGCCCCAGGGGAAAGAACGAGAGGCCCGATCGGTGCCCGTGACGGCACGGACCGGGCCCCTCGCCGTCACTCAGTGCTGGCTCGCCGCGCGGTGAGCCGAGCTTGCGATGGGAAGTGCCGCGGCCCCCGCGATCACGGTGAGTCCACCGACGATCCAGGACGTCCACGCGGCACCGGTGAATGCGGTGTAGGTCATGACCCATGGGGAGATGAACGCGAGTGCGCCCAGCACCACCTGGACTCCCTCGCCGTAAATCAGCCCCGGTACCGCGAGCGACACGAGACCGTCCAGCGCGATGAGCGCGCCGAGCACGATCATCGTCCACATCGCCGCGTTGTCCGTCGACATCCAGATCGGGGACAGGGCGAGCACCGCACCCAGAACGACTTCCACCCAGTCGTGTGGGCGGGTCCAGCTCCTCGCCGAGGCAGACGCGGACGACGAGCCTGAAGACGCAGCCATCGTGATCACCTCCGATGAACACAGTCGGCACGGCGGGCGCGGTCGTCGCGCTCGTCGAGGGAAAACCGTGGCCGTCGCGGTCCCCTTGTTCATCGTGCGCCTTGGTTGGCCAGCCGGTCAATTACTCTTCGGCCACAGGTGGGATAACGAACAGGGGATGCGTCGAACCTCCTTCGCGCTTACAGTTGTGCACCTGGTTACCGGTCAGTAGTTTTCCCGCCGAGCCCCTTCCACCTCATGGAGGCGCCCATGACAGGCACGATGAGCGACATCCGGCAGGCCATCATCTCCGGAGCGGCGGACGAGCTCGGCTCACTTCCCGTCCCGGGGCATTACCGAGGGATGACCGTGCACGCCGAGGACGTCGACATGTTCGACGGGCTCCCCAGCAAGGACAAGGATCCCCGGAAGTCACTGCACCTCGACGAGGTTCCGGTACCCGAACTCGGGCCGGGCGAGGCGCTCGTCGCCGTCATGGCCAGCGCCATCAACTACAACACGGTGTGGACGTCGATCTTCGAGCCACTGCCGACCTTCAAGTTCCTCCAGCGCTACGGCAGGCTCTCCGAGCTCGCGAAGCGGCACGACCTGCCCTATCACGTCGTCGGCTCGGATCTCTCCGGTGTCGTCCTGCGCACGGGGCCGGGAGTGCACACCTGGAAACCCGGCCAGGAGGTCGTCGCGCACTGCCTCAACGTCGAACTCGAAAGCCCCGACGGGCACAACGACACCATGCTCGACACCGAGCAGCGGATCTGGGGCTTCGAGACGAACTTCGGCGGCCTCGCCGAACTCGCACTGGTCAAGGCCAACCAGCTCATGCCGAAACCGGCGCATCTCACCTGGGAGGAGGCCGCCTGTCCCGGACTGGTCAACTCCACCGCCTACCGGCAACTGGTCTCCCGCAACGGCGCCGACATGAAACAGGGCGACGTGGTGCTGATCTGGGGCGCTTCGGGAGGACTCGGTTCCTACGCCACCCAGTACGCGCTCGGCGGAGGCGCCATCCCCGTCTGCGTCGTCTCCAGCCCGGAGAAGGCGAAACTGTGCAGGAATCTCGGCGCCGAACTCGTCATCGACCGCACCGAGGAGGGCTACCGGTTCTGGAAGGACGACAACACCCAGGACCCCAAGGAGTGGCAGCGCTTCGGAGCGAGGATCCGCGAACTGACCGGCGGCGAGGACCCCGACATCGTGTTCGAGCACCCCGGAAAAGAGACGTTCGGCGCGTCGGTCTTCGCCGCGCGCAAAGGCGGCACGATCGTCACCTGCGCGTCGACGTCGGGCTTCATGCACCAGTACGACAACAGGTACCTGTGGATGAACCTCAAGCGCATCATCGGCTCCCACTTCGCGAACTACCGGGAATCGTGGGAGGCCAACAGGCTCATCGCCAAAGGACGCATCCACCCGACCCTCTCGCGGACCTACCCGCTCGCCGAAACGGGGCAAGCCGCCTTCGACGTCCATCGCAACCTCCATCAGGGCAAGGTCGGCGTACTGTGCCTCGCGCCGGAAGAGGGGCTCGGCGTGCGCGATGAGCAGACCCGCGAGAAACACCTCACCGGGATACAGACGTTCAGAGGCGTGTAGTCCGCAAGGCCCGTTAGGGTGGAGCCATGAGCCTTGGCGAGGAACGGGAGCTCGTGCCGCTAGGTGCCGGCTTCGATTTCGAGAAGCGTGGGTACAGCCGGGGGCAGGTTGACGAGCATTTGGAACGGCTGGACGCCGACCTGAAGATGCTCACGTCCGATCGGGACGCGGCCATCTCGCATGCGGGCGATCTGGCACGGCAGCTCGAATCCGCGCGGATCGAGATCGACGATCTGCGCGGCCAGGTCGAACGACTCGCCCAACCGCCGACCACGATCGAGGGTCTTTCCGAGCGCCTGCAGCGAATGCTGCGGCTCGCCCAGGAGGAGTCCAGCGACACCAAGGCCCGTGCCGAAGCGGAAGCCGGACACATCAGGGCGAAAGCCGAGTCCGACGCCAGCGCCATGCGGGCACGGTACGAGCAGTTGCTGACCGAACTCGCCGAGCGGCGCAGGGAGATGGAGGCCGAGCACCGCAAGGTCCTTGAGGACGCGAGGGCCGAGGCCGAGACCATCACCACGACGGCGACGGAGGAACGCGACCGGCTCGACAGGGAGGCCGAGCAGCGGCGGACCCAGATCGAGGAAGACTTCGAGATCGCGATGGCCACGCGGCGCACCGAGTCGATGCGCGCACTCGCCGAGCAGGAAGCGGCGAGCAAGGCCGAGGCGGAACGCCGCGTCCGCGAGGCCACGGAGGAAGCAACCGCCATCCGCGCCGAGGTCGCCGCCGAGCAGGTCAAGGCCAGAAACGACATCGAGCGGCGCCAGCGCGAGTCTATTGAGGACACCAACAGGCGTAAACAGAACTCGATCAGCGAGGCCAACGCGCGGGTCGCCGAAGCGACCGACGAGGCCAACCGGCGCGTCAGGGAGGCGACCGAAGAGTCGGCCCGCCGCGTCAAGGAAGCCACCGACAAGGTCGAGGCGCTGCGCAGGATCCGGGTGAAAATCGCCGAGCAGGTCGAATCGGCTCGCGCGATGCTGGCGCAGGCCAACGAGGCGCTCGACAGCGCGGAACCCGTCATCGCCTCCGCTCCCGAGATCGAATCGGAGCCGGAGTACAACGGCGTCGGCGAGCGGACGGTGCGCGAGACCGCCGCCGTCGGAGCAAAACCAACTCGCGAGTAGGTAACTGCTGCGCCGGGCCGCCCGACCCGCTACTGTCGGCCTCTGTGCTTGCCGAGCCCCGCATTCAGGCGGGGTTCGGCGGGCACCGTCTTCTCAGTCCTGGCCGACAAGCAGTTGGAGGACCCGATGGCCGCCTATCGAACCGTGGTCGTTGGCACGGATGGTTCGGACACGTCGTTCGCCGCCGTCGACCGCGCCGCGAGCGTCGCGGCAGACGCGCGAGCCACCCTGGTCATCACGTGCGCCTACTACCCGGCTGGCAAACACGACATCGAAAAAGCACAGGAAGAGCTGCGCGACGAGGCATACCAGGTCGTCGGCTCCGCTCCCGCCGAGGACACCCTGCAGACCGCGAGGGACAGGGCCGCGAAAGCCGGTGCGAGCGACATCGAGACCATCGCCGTCGTCGGTGAACCGGTCGACTCGTTGCGCAAGATCGTCACCGAGAAGGCGGCCGACCTGCTCGTCGTCGGCAACAGGGGGCTCAACACGCTCGCCGGCAGGATTCTCGGCTCCGTCCCTTCGGAAGTGGCCCGCAAGTCCGGGGTCGACGTGCTCATCGTGCACACCACGTAGCCCGCGCGGCGAGACTCGCAATGGCCGAGGAATCCCTGCCGCAACGGCTTGAACGCATCCTGCTCGGCGGCGAACGCAAGTACACGCGGCTACAGGTCGCCGAGCGGGCGGGAGTCCCGGAAGAGCGGTCGAAACAGCTCTGGATGGCGCTGGGGTTCGCCGGCGTCCCCGACGACCAGGTGGTGTTCACCGACGCCGACGTCGAGGCCATGCGTGTCACCGACCGGCTCGTCGCCTCAGGGCTGGTCGACAAGCAACTGGAGACGGCCGTCGCGAGGACGATCGGGCTGCATCTCTCCCGCCTCGCCGAATGGCAGGCCGAACTGCTCGGCTCGTTGCTTGAGGAAAACCCGGAACTCGCCGCCGACGAACGACAGGTCGGCGAACTCGTCGCGCGGCTGCTTCCCGAACTGGAGCAGGTGCAGAACTTCGTGTGGCGCAGGCACCTCGCCGCCTACGCGCCGGGCGCCGTTGCCTCTGCCGACGAGGGCCCCGCGGGTCCCGACGCCGAAGTGGTCGGCTTCGTCGACATGGTCGGCTACACGAGGCTGACTCGGAGGGCCGACGAAACCGAGTTGAGCGCGGTACTCGACCGGTTCGAGGCCATGGCGACCGAGGTCATCGCCGAACGCCGGGGCAGGGTCGTGAAGATGATCGGCGACGAGGTGCTCTTCGTGGCCGACGCGCCCGTGGCGGCGGCCGAGATCGCGCTGACGCTCGCCGAGCGCGCGGACGCGGACGAGACACTGCCTTCGGTGCGGGCAGGACTCGCCGCGGGAAAGGTGCTCAGCAGGTTCGGTGACGTGTACGGCTCGGTGGTGAACCTGGCGAGCAGGCTCACCGCCGTCGCACGGCCGGGCACGATCCTCGTCGACAGGGAACTGGCGAGGCGGCTCCACGGGGAATCGGGCTACGAACTCCGGACCCGCAGAGCCGTCACGGTCCGCGGCTACAACCGGCTCCGGCCCTCGGCGCTACGAAGGGCCCGCCAAGCGGACCAGCCCTTCGACAGCGGCCAGGAACTGGCCGCTGACCTGCTGGGACTAGCCGGTCCGGTGGAACAGCGCCGATCATCACGACAACGACGGCGCTGACCCGCGAACCTGCGAGAGGCCCCCGGCTACCGTCCCTTGGTGAAGCGCTCCCTGCGGATGGTGGCCTTCCTGCCCTTGATGGTGCTGCCGCGCAGCGCGGAGATCACGTCCTCGGCCGCCGAGTCGGGTACGTCCACAAGGGAGAACCGGTCCGCGATCTCGATGGCGCCGATATCACGGCCCCTGAGCCGGGACTCACCGGCAATGGCACCGACCAGGTCCTGCGGACGGACACCGGCATGACGGCCGACTCCGACGAACAGCCTCGTCATCCCCGCCGCGGCCGCACGCGGACGCCGCTGTTCCTTGCCACCCCGGTCCTTACGGCCCCTGCGCTCGTCGGGCGGCCACGAGGTCACCTCGGGGATTTCCTCCTCCTCGCTGACCACCCCACCGGCCTCGTGCGCCAGCTTCACGGCGGCCAACGCCACCTCGACGACGTCGTACTCCTCGGCAAGCGGCTCGACGACGGCGCGGAACCGGTCGAGGTTCTCCTCCTGGAGGTTCTCCCACAAGGCTGCTCTCGTCTGTTCGAGGCGCTGCGCGCGGAGGTCGGCGATGGTCGGCAGCTTCTGCACCGCGAGCCGCTGACCGGTGACCCGCTCGATCGTCTTCAGCATCCGGTGTTCGCGAGGTTCGGCGAGCGTGATGGCGGTGCCTTCCCTGCCTGCTCGCCCCACCCTGCCGATGCGGTGCACATAGACATCGGGAGCACTGGGCACGTCGAAGTTGACGACGTGGGTCAGTTGGTCGATGTCGAGCCCGCGCGCCGCGACATCGGTGGCGACGACGAGATCGGTCGAGGCACTGCGCAACCGCCCGACCACCCTGTCCCGCTGACTCTGGTCCATGCCGCCGTGCAAGGCTTCCGCCCGATACCCGCGGCCGTTCAGCGTCGCCGTGAGCCGGTCGACCTCTTCCCTCGTCCGGCAGAAAACGACGGCCGCGGTCGGTGCCTCGACGTCGAGCACCCTGCCGAGCGCGGCCGGTTTGTGGCCCTTCGGGACGACGTAGGCGGTCTGTCGCACCTTGGCCGTCTCGCCGTCGGTCGAGGCCTTCTTGCCGAGTTCGATGCGCTCGGGATCGGTGAGATAGCGCCGGACCATGCCGGTGATCCGTGGCGGCATGGTTGCCGAGAACAGCATGGTCTGCCGCTCGCCTGGCGTCTCCTGCAGGATCGCCTCGATGTCCTCGGCGAAGCCCATGTCCAGCATTTCGTCGGCCTCGTCGAGCACAACCACCTCGATGTCACTGAGCGAGAGGGTTCCCCTCGCGAGGTGATCGAGCACCCTGCCCGGCGTCGCCACTGCGACATCGACGCCGCGTTCCAGCGCCTTCATCTGCCTGACGATGGGCTGACCGCCGTAAATGGGAACGACCCTGCTACCCATCCGGTGGCCGTACCGGTGCATGGCCTCGCAGACCTGGACGGCCAGTTCCCTCGTCGGCACCAGCACGAGCGCCGATGGCCCCTTCTTTGCCGAATCCCGCTTGCCGCGCCCGGTGATCCGCTGCAAGGTCGGCAGCGCGAACGCGGCGGTCTTGCCCGTCCCCGTCGCGGCCTGGCCGACGAGGTCACGACCGGCGAGCAGCGAGGGGATCGCGGCCCGCTGGATCGGGGTCGGCTCCTCGTAGCCCAATTCGGAAAGCGCGGTCAGCAACTCGGCCCGCAGCCGCAGATCGGCGAACGTCACGGCACCGTCATCCGCGTCAGCATCACCGGCAGCGCTGCCGCCGGTGCCGGCGTGGTCCTTGTCGCGATCCGCGCTGCTGGCGCCGCTGGCGCCGTCAGCGCTGACAGCGCTGTCAGTATCACCCGCATTGTCGGCAAGATCCGGATCCTGCACGGCTGCGCCGACTTCCTCGGCGTGGTCAGCTTTGTCGGCCTTGTCGGCCATGGTCATCCTCCTGATAGGGCAACGGGTCTGGCAACGCCACGCCCGCGACTCCGCCCAGGCAGGGCAACCATTACGTGCTGTGTGCTGCGTGTTGTGTTCGAAAGGCCCGGCGGGCTTGCCGGTCAGCGGCCTGCCGGCACGACTGCGTATTGCCGCACGTACAGGTCCGTGTAGGTCACGGGGCCACGGGGCCCCGGCACCTTGTCAAGGTTAATACCGGTCTCGGGTACACCGAGCAGTTTGAACCCGTCCAGCAGCCGCGTCGGCGCGTTCCAGAACACGCCCGTGCCCTGGTAGGCGTCGAAGAAGGACTCGGCGGCCTCGGCATCCTCCGTCGCGATGCCTGCGGCCAAGCCGGACGTCTGCTCGTTGGCGATCGAGACCGCGTGCGCAAGGCCCGGGACCGTGGCAACGGTGACCGTGGCTTCCTTGTCGGAGTCCAGCGCCCATTCGTACCCGAGGGCATGGTCGTGTGGCGGCAGCGAAGCGCGGATCTCCCGCTCGGCGAGCACCTCTTCCACCACCGGCCACAACGTTTCGTAAGCCGACTCGTGGATGAGCAGCAGGTTGAGTCTGTTGCAGACACCGAGCCGGTCGAGGCTGTTACCGACGAGGGAACGCACCGTGGCCTTGTCGGCAGCCACGTCGACGTACAGCACACCGCCACCGTCGGCATGCGCGAGCGTGCGGACACCGTGGGTCGCCGCCTCGGTGGCAAGCGCCCTCGTGCTGCCGCCGCTGCCCCGCAGGATCACCAGCGGCACAAGATCGGGGAATCGCACCAACGCCGCGGCGGCCTCCCGTTCGGCCCTGGGGACGAGCTGGATGACGTCGCTGTCGATGCCTGCCTCCGCGAGCGCGGGTGCGACAACGACCTCCAGCAAGCGCCGAGCCGAGCCGAGTGCGGCCGATCCGGTACGCAGCACACCCCCGTTGCGCGACTTGACGAGCTGCGAAGCCACGTCGACCGTGACGTTGGGCCTCGCCTCGTAGTTGGCACCGACAACACCGACCGGCCGCCGCCGCTCGATCAGCCGCAGCCCGCCTTCGAGAGAGGACACCGGAATCGACCGCTGCTGATGCGGTGCACCGGCGAGCAGCTTGAGCTGCTCGGCCATCCCGGTGAGCCGCTCCTCGGTGATGGTGAGCCGGTCGAGCAGCCCAGCGCTCATGCCCTCGGCCTCGGCCTTGGCCACATCGGCCGCGTTCGCTTCGAGGATGAGCGCCCTTTCGGCGAGCAACCGGCGCGCCATACCGTCGAGTGCCGCGTCGATCGCATCGTCTCCGGCTGTCGCGAGGGACGGGGCCGCCCGCTTCGCAGCGCGCGCACACTCCTCGACCGCCACCGTCACCTCGTCCGCCACAGCCACCACAGGTCAGCCCTCTCACATCCGCGCCGGTTCGGCCCCGCGCTCACCGCTCGTTCGACACTCCAGTGTGCCGCACGACGCCGACGGGCTTCAGAGCTGGTCCGGCTGCATTCAGGCCTCGAACTCCACCGCGGTGGACCCGCGCCACACTCGCCCGGCCACGGAGCCCGGCCCCGGCCCCAGCCGGACGGCTCAGCGCACCGCCGGTTCGATCAGCAACATGCCACCCAGCGCGACACAGCTCCCGATGAGCACACCCAGCACCAGCAGCCAGATCGCGGCGGGCAGCCCGGTGAGCCTGGCGAGCTGGTCGATGTCGGAGTCGCGTGCCGCTCCCCTGCGACGCTTGGCCTGCAGTTCGAACACCGGGCGTACCGCGCCGAGCAACAGGAACCACGTCATCAGGTACACGAAAGCCGCCTGTAACCCGGGCGGTGCCAGCAAGGCCACCCCCGCCAGCACCCCGGCGGACACGACGACCGCGAACACCCCGTACGCGTTGCGAACCATGATCAGCACGCCGAGCAGCAGAGCCGCCGCGATGCCCAGAACCGCGCTGAGGTTCGCGCCGGCCACGAAACCGGAGAAGGCCAACCCCAGCAAGGCCGGTGCCGGATAGCCGGCAAGCGCGGTGAGCACCATGCCCGCGCCTTCCGGCTTCCCTCGCGACACCGTCACACCAGAGGTATCGGAGTGCAGGCGAATGCCTTGCAGACGCCGACCGGCCAGGACCGCCACCAGCGCGTGACCCGCCTCGTGCACGATCGTGATGACATTGCGAGCGAGCCGCCACGGGGTGCGCACCACGACGGCGAGCAAGGCGATACCCGCAGCCACCAGCACGATGGTGCTCGTCGTACTGGCCTCCAGGTCGAGTGCTTGCCAGATCTCGTTGTCGGCGGCGGCCATGGTCACGGCGTCACCTCATCACAGTCACTGTCTGGTTCCCGTGACCCCCTTTTCCTGGGCCGGGAATGCGAGCACGCTATCGTTCCCAGCTTGCCCGCCCGCGGGAAGCAGGTCCGTGGTCGTCTCCTTGCGCGCCCGCAACAGGAACGCTCCCCAGCTTCGGTAAGGGCGCCACCGCTGCGCGATCTCCTCCAATTCGGCAGGCTTTACTCCGTCTCGCAAGCCGTAAACCCAGGTCATTTCCTCGTGCAGCCGGTGTTCTGCCAGCGGGAAGACGTCGGGGTGCCCCGCGCCTTGCGCAACCACGAGTTCCGCCGAGAACGGGCCGATGCCCGGCAGGCCCCGCACCTGTTCCATCGCGTCGGCCAGCGGCATCGCGCGCAGCATCGTCGCGTCGAGCCGGCCATCGGCAGCGGCTTCGGCCACCGCACGAAGCCTGCGCACCTTCTGCACCGACAACCCCGCAACGGCGGGGACGTCCGCCAGCACCTCCGGCGCCGGAAACGAGTGGACCGTCGCACCGGCCACCTCGACCGGACGACCGTGCCGAACCGCCAGCAGCCGTTTGACGGAGGCAGCGTGGGCGACCCTGAACCGGTGGCACACCACCGCCCAGCACGCGGCCTCGTAGGGGGACGGGAACAGCACCGGTCGTAATCCCCGGCGCTGCCGGCGTAATCGGCCGAGAATCGGATCGGCGTGATCGAGCGCGGAGAAGGCTTCACCGTCCACATCGAGCGAAAGAAGGCGGCGAACCTGTTCGACGACGGCGTGCGCCGTGTGTGGCGATGCGCTGGCCTCCACCGTGACCCGATTCGGTGCCCGCTGCCGCACCAGCGCTCCCGCGTGCTCACTCGTCCCTTCGACGGGAAAGGCCAGCCGGAGTACGCCGTGTTCATCTCCAGCGTCCGGCCGCACGGCGGGCGGGAACCCCGCGAGGAACCGCGCGCACTCGATGAGGGAGAACTCCCCGCACACGTCGATGTCGACGACCAAGGGCCGGGGTTCGCCCCCAGCACGGGGCGCCACAGGTGCTGTCGGTGCCATCGGTGTCGTTGCCTTCGGGTGGCCCATGATTCCCTCTCGGTCGCGTCGAATGTGGAATGACGACGACGTTAGAACGGGACACCGACGTTCCGCCAATACTTGCTGCGCCAACGGATCCGCTCGCAGCAAAACCCACGCGAACGGAGCCGTCGCTCCACCCCGGGACCCCACCAAAACCAAGGAACGAAAAATCGTTTCCCATCCCGGATACCATGGCCGCCATGGGATCTTGCAACTTCGGCGCCTACGGCGCCTGCGGCGTTTACCTGCGCTTGCGGCTTAACCACTAGCCGCAGCGACTCGCCTCCCCAGCCCACACTTGTCGCCGGAAGCACCGGGCGACAAGCTGTTTCGCCGTGCCATCACGGTCACCGCGCTCCCCGGCTTCGCCAAGCGCGGGTTTCACCGGCTCCAACCCGGTCCGGTCGCTGCGCCATGACGTCCTGCGCACTCTCGCGCGTTCCCTCGTCAATGACGGAGCAGCACCATGTCTTCCCGCAAGCCCTCTCGCGCGCCGCGTCCCAACCCCTCCGGCGTGCATTTCCTGACGTCGCACCGGATCATCGACGGCTTGATCCGTTCGTGCGCCCCTACCCCGGACGATCTCGTGGTCGAATTCGGACCCGGACACGGCGCGATCACGGCACCGTTGACCAAAACCGGCGCACACGTGGTTGCCGTCGAACGCGATCCGTTGTTCGCCCGCGGCCTGCGAACCCGGTTCGACGGCAAGGACAACGTCCGCGTCGTAGTCGCCGACGCCAGGACATTTCCCCTGCCCCGCAAGGATTTTCTCGTCGTCGCGAGCATTCCGTATTCCATCTCCAGCGCGCTGCTTCGCCGGTTGCTGAACCCGGGAGGCGGCACGCCGCGCAAGGCGGGGCTGATCGTGGAGTGGGGCTTCGCCAAGCGTCTCACCACCGCCGTCCCGCGAACGGCGGAACTCGCGTGGTGGGCGGCCAGATTCGACATCACCCTCGTCAGAAAGGTGCCCGCCCACTGTTTCCGGCCCGTTCCCTCCGTCGACTCCGCACAACTGCTCATCGAAAGGAAGGCACCGCTCGGCAAGGCGGAAGGACGCACACTTCGCGCCATCCTCGAAGCCGCTTACCAATCGCCACAGCACGGCGTCCGCAACGTCATCGCGGCCGCGACGGGAACCCGATCGCCCCGGTTGACGCTTGCCGCGGGCCTCACACCCACGACAAGGGCCGGCACGGTGAAACCGGCGCAGTGGGCACGGCTGGCACACCTGCTGACCACGGGCCGCCCGGCTCACTCTCCCGGCAGGAGAGAGCCCTGAGCCTGCCGGTAGACAGCCCTCGGCAGCGAAAATCGTCGCCACCGCGATCGAAAACGGAGCGTGACAAGCGGCACCAGCCAGGCCACGTTAGGGTTTGCCAGGTGACTGACCGTCTTGTCTGGATCGATTGTGAAATGACGGGGCTCGACCTCGCGAAGGACGCGCTCATCGAGATCGCCGTTCTCGTGACCGACGCCGAACTGCGCGTACTCGGCGAGGGACTCGACCTCGTCATCCACGCCGACGACGAAGCGCTGGCGAACATGCCCGACATCGTGCGTGACATGCACGCCCGCTCGGGACTGACCGAGGAAGTACGGGCATCGTCCGTCACGCTCGAAGAAGCCGAGCAACAGGTCCTCGCCTACATCAGAGAGCACGTGCCCGATCCGCAAACCGCGCCGCTGGCCGGAAACTCGATCGGCACCGACCGTGGCTTCATCGCGCGCGACATGCCTTCCCTCGACGGCTACCTGCATTACCGCATGGTCGACGTGTCGTCCGTCAAGGAACTGGTCAGGCGCTGGTACCCGCGTATCTACTACGCCAAGCCGGAGAAGGGACTCGCGCACAGGGCTCTCGCCGACATCAGGGAGTCGATCGGCGAACTCGACTACTATCGGAAGACGGCGTTCGTGGCCCAGCCGGGCCCGAGCACTGATCAGGCGAGGACCGCCGCCGAAGAAGTCATCCGCACGCGGCAATGACCAACCCCGTTCAGGCGCGCTGAGGCGACACGCTACGATAATCCGGCCGAGGCACTCAGGGAGTTCCTCGCGTGGTGGGTATAGCTCAGTCGGTAGAGCACCTGGTTGTGGTCCAGGGGGTCGCGGGTTCAAGTCCCGTTACTCACCCCACGTTTTCGCAGGTCAGAGATGTCAGCCCCGGTGGGTGTCCCCACCGGGGCTGATTTTTGTCCCATGATCTTGCTGTTTTCGGGTCGTTGACTGGCGAGGGTCGCCGCTCCAGTGGAGCGGCGACCCTCGCCAGATGAGTCACCTGAGCTGTGTCATGCCGTCATGCGGCGCCCGCGGTCCACTCTTCCCACGACATCTGCCAGACGCTCCAGCCATCGGTCGGCTCCAGCGTCTGCTCGCCCGCGTTCTTCACCGTCACCACGTCGCCCGGCTGCGAGGTCTCCATCAGCCACGCCGCGTTCTCGGGCGAGAGGTTGATGCATCCGTGGCTCGTGTGCGTGTTGCCCTGCTGCGGCACCGACCACGGCGCGGAGTGGTAGAAGATCCCGCTGTTGGAAAGCCGCACCGCGTACTCCACCCACAGCCGATAGCCCCCGCCACTTTCGACCGGAACTCCGTAGGTGCTCGAATCCATGGTGTAACCGTTGTGCTCGCTCATGACGGTGTACGTACCGTTCGGAGTCGTCGTCGACGGCTTGCCAAGGGAGATCGGCAACTTCTTGACCTCCTTGTCGTTGACGAACACCGTCATCTGATACGTCTCGCCGTCGGCGACCGCGACAACCTTGTCTCCGACCGTCAGTTTCGCGAAGTTGTCCTCACTGCCGTACACGCCGTCCCCGAGGTGCCTGCCGTAGATGGCGGCGTCGACGGTCACCGTCGTTCCCGCCTGCCAGTACTCCTTGGGCCGCCAGGTCACCGAATCGTCGCTGAACCAGTGGAACGCGCCCTCGGTCTTCGGTTCGGTCTCGATCCGCAGCGCCTTCTCGGCGGCCTTCCGGTCGGGCACGGGAGCGCTGAACGTGAAGATGATGGGCATACCGACGCCCACCTTCTGCCCGTCGTCGACGTTCGTCCACACCGAGATCTGCTGAGCCGGAGTGGCCGTCGTGAACGTGGAGGTCTTGGTCTCCGGCTTGCCGTTCGCACCCTCGGCCGTCGCGGTGAGTGTGTACGTTTTGCCGTATCCGAGCGGTTCCGCCGACTCCCAGCTCGTACCGTCCTCGGTCAGTGCGCCCTTGACGACCGTGCCGTGCTTTCCGACGAGTGAGGCCTCAGTGACCTTCCCGTCGGTGGCGCTCGCCGTGACGGGAAGCCCCGGCTCGACCTCCTTCGCGCCCTCCTTGACCGAAAGGTCAAGCGACACCGGCTTCGGAGGTGCGGTGCTGGCGGGCCGGGAGCGCTCATCATCCGGACCCTCGGTCGCCGCCGAAGTACAGCCAGTGAGCAACACACCCCCCACCAACACGACCGAGAGCAACCGGACCCCCAAACGTGGCTTGTCGCCACCCCGACTACGCATTGATGCCCATCCATTTCGCTAGTGAAATGCCCCAGATGAGTGCATAGTCTGCCCCATTCGTAGCACCGGGTGGGCCGCTGTAGTCAAGTTGTGCTCAGAGGTTTGCCGGGGGGCCGCTCAACCCCTCCGAGGCACCGTGCTAATGTTCTTTCCGTCGCCGGGGGTGCTCACGCGGGACCCAGGCAGACAACTTGCGCCATTAGCTCAATTGGCAGAGCAGCTGGCTCTTAACCAGCGGGTTCGGGGTTCGAGTCCCTGATGGCGCACCCTCACACTCCAAGTCAGGCATAGCCGTGACTTGGAGTTTTGTGTTTTCGAGAGCCATTTCCTTCACTTCCTCTCTGTCCACAGTGGTCATTGGGGAGCCCGAGGGGAGCCCGAGAGCGCCGGGCAAGTGCTTGGACTGTCTCGGGATGATGCCGACGATGGCGTTGGCCGTGGCTTGCGAGACCTCCCGCAGCACGTTGGTGTAGAGGTCCATGGTGACCGTGGTCGGGGGCAGCCCAACCCGCCGGACGATCTCGGCGAACGCGTCACTCACATCCGCCGGGTGCAGCGCGCTGCCATCCGGCCTGGTGAACAACAGGTCAAGGTCCACCCAGTCACTGCCAAGCCGTTCCTTGGCCTCTTTCTGCCGCTCGATCTGGCCACGGAGCACCAACGCGGTGTCCGGGTCGATCGCGACGATGCCCTCCGACGATGTGATGTGGTCTTCGGCTTGGCCTGCCCGGTTTCCCACCCGTACTGCACGATCTGGTTGCCCACTTCGATACAGGCCAGCCCCAGGTACGTATCGGAGATCCGCTACCCGCATCCCTCGCCACGAGGTAACCCCGTGTGCGCGATCAGGTGGAACAGCGGATACAGCGGATGGTTCACCGCCGCGTCGAGAAACCGGCCGGTCAGGTCGGGCGTCCACACCATCACCGGATGCGGGACTATCCCGGTTTCCCGCCAGCGCTCCACCCGCTCCTCGGTCCACACCATCGGCCGAGGCCGATTCGACGCGGGCAGCTCCACCAGCTTCGCGACGTTCACCGTCAGCAAGCCCTCGGTGACAGCCGGGCGCAGCACCGCGCGCAAGGTCTCCCTGATCCGGTTGAGCGAGGTCGGGCCGACCGGGCGCTGCCACTTCACCGACGACACAACGACATCGCAATGTCATACGAGTCGGACTCCAGCGGAGGCGGTCAAGAGAGGCTTCCAGTGAACGACCATCGCGAGGAGGCACGACTCGTCAAGGACCGTGCATCCGCATCGGGCACGGCCCTGCTCACCCTGATGTTGCTGGGGATGTTCTCCCTGGCGGCCGCAACCGACGCCGTCCCCTCGGACGACACGGCCGTCGCATTCGCCCCAGCCTTTTACTCGCTAACGGTGATGGGCGGGCTCGTCGCCTCCATCCTCGGGTTCCGCATCCTCGAAGCGGTCCTCCGCCGACGAGACGATCCCGCACGAGGATGGGCCCGTACGGGACTGGTAATCCTGGTGGCGGTCCCGGTCGTGTTCGCCATCGCGTGCATGCTCGGGCTCCCCGCAGTGGCGCTCGGGATCGCCGCGAACGGGATCGGAGTGGGCATCGCCCTGCTCCGGTCAGAACCACGCACCCATGCCAGTTCCCGCGCCAACCGGGCGCTGCTCTGGGTGTCCCTCACCTTCGCGATCGGCGCAGCAGCCTCGGTGGCCGTGACCGTGCGCGTTGACGAACCGCGCCTTCTTCTGGGCGGTGCCGAAGTCCCAGCCGGAGTCGGTGAACATCGCGGGCTGGTAGGCGGGGCGGGCGCTCATGACTGCCCCGCCCCCGCCATGCCAACGTGGAAGTCGAACGGCATGGCGAGGGTCGAGTAGAGGTCGTCGCCGTCGGAGCCGGTCGCGGACTCCCAGACGACAGGCCGATCTCGCCGTCCATGCACAGTGCGGTAACGAACACGCCGGACTCGGAGTACGTCCACCCCCGGATCACCGGATCGTCATCGTCGGTCCCGGCTAAGGCTTTCTTCCAAGCGTCGAACAGGCGCGCCGCCTGGGAGACGGTGACGAGCCACCCGTCGCCGTGGATGGTCTCGTCCCGTTTGGCGTTGTCGCTGGTGAAGGCTACCGGAAGCAGCGGGCGCCCGGTGATGCTGATCGTGTGTCTGCGGATGGTGGGGTGAGCGTTCATGGTGGGGTCCCTCCTTCTTCGGA
Source organism: Saccharomonospora sp. NPDC006951 (assembly GCA_040635515.1). Lineage (GTDB taxonomy): Bacteria > Actinomycetota > Actinomycetes > Mycobacteriales > Pseudonocardiaceae > Prauserella_A. The sequence continues at coordinate 180,035 of JBEYHY010000005.1, forward strand.
TCGCTCATTGCCTTTCGGCATCTGCCGGTCCAAGGGCACGGCGCCGGCTTGTCAGGGCCGACAGAGCGAAAAGACCGCAGCGCGGCGAGGAGGTTTTCGCGTGCCTTGACCAGCCGGTACGGGCACGCACAATCAGCAGCCGAAAGGCAACGGCGCAGCCGGTGCCGTCCACACCAGGTCCGTGGGTCGGTCGCTTAGCCTGTTGATATGGAACCGACCGCAGAAGAACTCGCAGAACGGATCCGCGCCCGCGCTCTCCCGGAGGCCGTCGTCACGATCGCCACGCGCGGCGGTGAGAGCGCGCATCGGGCGCTCGGATACCGAGCCGAGTCAGTGTGGTCGCCCTCCTGGTCGGTGATCGAGCACTCCGCGAGGACGGATCTGGTGCCGTTGTGGACGTGCGGCACGACAACGGTGTTCTCCGCCGAGGACGGCACGTTCCTGGAATGGGACGCCGAAGAAGACCAGCCGTGGAGGACCTTTCCGGAGTTTCCTGCGGCGGTGCGGTCTCTGCTCACCGATCTGTACGAGGACGAGGTCGACGATGACGACCTCCGTGCCGTCGCCGAGCTACTGCTCCCTGCCGACCAGGTCGATGACGCGTTGCGTCCCGAGGATCGATAGGCCCGTCACGGGGCGGCGAGGAGGATCGTCGGGAAGTTGGACAACGGGGTGGCGCACCCGCTCGGATACATCGGAGAGATCACCAGCGCGAGCATCGACCCCGCACCGCACGCCATCCCCCGCGACGGGCTGGTCGTCATGTTCCTCATCGGACTGGTCGGCGGGCTCATCGCCTCCAGCAGTCGTCTTCGACATGGCCGCGGGAAAGGGTTTCCTGCTACCCCTTGAAGAGTTGCGACAGACCCTGGTGACCGAGGCGTCGCAACAGAATCAGGCACGCACGCTTGCGTGAACTGGGCGGCGCGGCACCGCCATACGCGGGAGAAGGCGCGGGCGCGATGGCGGATGCGAGCTGTACGACGACCGACCATCGAATGATCTCGAAGTCGAGCTCCACGAAGCCCTCGGCAAACAGGACACGATCACGTTCCAACGGGCCCTGGTCACCTCTCAGGTGGTCCTGCCGACGGCTGCCCCGGCGCCTGATCCCGGCCTGCTGAACGAAGACGGGTTCCCGTGACGAAACCCGCACCGCCGTCGTCGACCGTCCTCAATCTCACCTTCGACCACGAACCTCACCGTCGTTCTGGAGCTTCGCTCCGATCCCGTTACATAGCCACTGCCAGCGCACACTCATCCGGCGCCTGGCCGGTGCGCAGGTTCAGGACGCGACCGACAACAGGCGATGGCTCGGTGGGCTCCCGCAGTTTGTCCAACGTGCGCTCCTCGATCTGGCGAATACGTTCCCGTGAGACTCCGTCGACGAGCCCATACCTGAGCCGGATCACCCGCTGTTCCCGAGGAGGCAGGGTGGTGAGCTGACTGTCGACTTCGCGACGAAACCGTCGCTGCGCGACATCGTCCCGTGACCCAGCTGGTTCTCTCCAGCAGACCAGGTCGGCGAGCACGCTTACTCTGTCGTCACGGATCTTCTGATCGGGGCTGACCGTTTCCCGTTGATAGTAAAGCAGCGTGAGAATCTGCTCGGGTGACATGTCGAGGGCTTGTGCGAGCTCCTCGTGCCGAGGCTCCTTGTGGAGTCGCTCGGTGAGGTCTCGTTGGGCGGGTGCGAGTCGGTGGAGCTGCTGAACGATTCGCGCCGGGAGACGTATCGGCCGTGCCTGATCGGGCAAGGCGCGGGTGACTGACTGCCGGATCCACCAGGTGGCATACGTGGAGAACTTGCAGCCAGGAGTGCAATCGAACTTCTCCACGGCGTGCATGAGGCCGAGATTGCCCTCCTGGATCAGATCGATGAGTGGCAGTCCGTAGCCGGTGTAGCGCCTCGCGATTGCTGACGACGAGGCGCAGGTTGGTCTCAAGGAGCCGCTTTTTGGCTCTCCTGCCCTCGCAAGCCACAACTCGCAGATCCGAGGCCAGTTCGTCGTCTATCGGCTCCCCCGGCGCTGTTGCTCGGCAGGAGCGGGATTGGTGTGATGTGGCCGCTTAACGGACCAGACGACCATTTCAGGACGCTGAACCGGGTTCCCGTCCTCACTCGACGTGCAGCGTGTCCGGCCAGAATCCGCGACAGGGGCATGGTGTTGTCGCGCCACTAGGTACCCGTGACCGGCAACGGGCCCCACACCTGGACCGCGACAACAGGTCGACACACCTTGCCGCAGCCAAAGCCGCCGTGATCCAGGCGCCACGTGAACCTCCTCCGTAGGATGTAGCCATGACCAATCGAGCAGGCTCGCCGGTACGGCAGATCCGCGTGCGAGGGCTCATCGGGGGCCGGGCTCGGACCGTGTCACCAAGCAACGACAGTCCGGTATCGGCGGTCATGAGAGCTTCGGGGAGAGACAACCCGGTGCCGCCGTGGAGGTGCGGGATACCGCTCACACCCGCAGGAAACGCATACATGAACCAGCGTCTGGACCAGTCGGCGAACGACATCGGTGGCAAGCACTGCCTGCAATCGCCAGGCAGCGAGGGGCTCGCCGAGAACGAAACCCCGGAGCTGTTCCCAGCGGTGCATGAAAGGTTCTCGCCGTGAGGGAACCGACGTGGGCGGAGGTGACGTATGCGACGGCACTGAACCGCAATCAGGATCTCTTCTTCAACCATGGCATGCAACGGGACATCCCTCGCCTGCTGCTCGCCCCCGACGAGGAGGTCCTGCTGGTTGTTCCCGGGACGGCCGGGGAATACCCGAACGTCATGGTCGTCACCGGCCGCCGCGTCATGTTGACCCAGGTCGCCGGCCCTGTGAAACGAGCGAAGCTCAAACGGGAGATTCCCGCGCAGCAGGTCGCGTCCGTCTCCTACAGACCCGGCATCTTCACGCGGATCGCCGTTCATCCACACCAAGGCCGGCCCCTGCGCATCATGCCCCACCGGAAAACCAACGGCGAGCGCTTCGCGCTCGCCTTCGAGCATCTGCTGCGCACCGGGAACCTACCGAGCTGAACCGGCACGCGATGACACCGCCATCGCGCCGCTGCGGCGCCAGGCCCGCTCCACCACGCCTCGGAGTTCGACCGCCACCGCCTCGCCGGGGTGGTGGCAGCGGCGAGGTGCCAGGCCCAACGGTCGGTGTCCGCACCCAGCGCCTCGGCGTACGCGATGTGCCTCGATCCGCCGGCGCCGCGGCACGTTCTGGCAGGCAGCCGCCTGGTCAACTTCGCCCCTACGAGGACGCATTCCCTGACGCACCAGCACCGGCATGTGAAGGCACTGCGGCGACTTGTGTATCGAGCCGCCGACTTGCCCGGGGACAGACAACCACACGGTGATGCAGTGCCGGGTGCGAGTGGCCGCAATGAGGTACCTCGTCCGGATGAACGTCGGGTATCAAGCCATGCACCTCGTGTGGCGGTGTGATATCCGCGGCGGCCCAGTACAACAAGGGTTGTTCAACCGCCGCGGTACTACCCCACGGCCTCGCCCCGCCCACCACCCGAAGCACCGACCGCCGGTCTGCGCCAGGCATGCCAGGCAAGCTGCGCGAACGAAACGATCACCAGAACATCGACAACATAGGCAACCCATTCCAACCTCAGCACCCGGCCGAGAGGGAACGCGACCGCCGCGGCGCAGATCGACAGTGCCACCCACCACGGCGACAAGCGCGTCCACAACAACAACCCGCCGAAAACCAACAAAGACAGAGGGAAGACGGGCCCCGGCAGCCAAAGCACGACAAGACTTTGCGGCGGATACTCAGCGAAACCCTCCAAAGCCACCCGATCATGCAGACCGAAAACACCTTCGAAAAACCCTTGCAGCCCAAAGGCGATACTTCCGAACATCCCGATCAACAACAACAGCAACGACAACCCCGCCGTGACCGGAAGGTACTCACGCAGACGCTCGTACTCACCGAACAACCCATACACCCACGGCACCATCGAAAGCGCGATCACCATTCCGCCGTTAACACCATAATGACCATCCACCCAAAAGAACGGTGAAAGCGCAAAAATAGCAGGGCCGACCACCAAAGCCGCCGCCTGCAAACGCTGGACGACCATTCCGCCAGAGTATGAGCCCGACAACCTCCAAGCAAACCATGCAACACGCACCATGCGGACTTGCGGTCCTCGACCACCGCCACGCGGCCGGCGCACTCCGGAAATCGGACCCAACCGAGCGCACCGCGCGCCATCAACACAGCCGCACCACTCGCATCACCTGCCGCCACCGACTCACCGTGGCGTACCGCCACCCGGGAGGTCGGCACGATCGACGAACACCGCGCCAAGGCTCAATCGCACCCGCCCAGGCCGGTTGGCCGGGTCGTCGATCCCCCGTCCCGATCGTCCACAACGGGGGCAGGAACGATCACCGCGCGTACCTCCTGCCGGTTGTCACGCCGCCGTCACGGGCCCGTTCCGGCGCCCCGGTCCCGTATCGGTGCGCTGGCCCTGTGCAGATGTCGCAGCGCCTGCCTGTAGGAGTCCAGCAGACCGGTCTCATGATAGGGAACGCCGACCTCGGCGCAGAATTCCCGCACCACCGGCGCCGCCCTGCGCAGGTTCGGCGAGGGCATGCTGGGGAAGAGGTGGTGTTCGATCTGGTAGTTGAGCCCGCCCAGCGCGTTGTCGACGAACCGGCCGCCCCGCACGTTTCGCGATGTCAGCACCTGTCGGCGCAGGAAGTCCGGTCGCTCTGATCCGCTGAACATCGGCATTCCCTTGTGGTTCGGTGCGAAGATCGATCCCAGATATATTCCCCACAGTGCCTGGTGGGTCACGATGAATGCGACTGCCTTCACGAGGGACAGCACGGCGAAAACCGCGCCGAAATAGAGGATGAAGTGGACGGCGAGCAAACCCGCTTCGAGCCACCGGCGCTTCATGTTGTTCATGAGCACGGCACGAACTCCGGAGAAGTGCAGGTTCCAGCCTTCGAGCGTGAGCAACGGAAAGAACAGGTACGCCTGCCACCGCCCGATGAAGCGCGGTAACCCGCGGCTCGCCCGTGCTTGCTTCGTTGACCAGACGAGAATGTCGGGGTCGACATCGGGGTCGAGTTCCTCGTGGTTCGGGTTCGCGTGGTGCCGGGTGTGCTTGTCCATCCACCAGCCATAACTCATACCGATCCCCAGATTCCCGGCGAGCCGTCCCGCTGCTTCGCTCGGCCTACGGGTGCGAAACACCTGGCGGTGCGCAAGGTCGTGCGATACCAGGGCAACCTGCCCGAACATGATCGCGAGGAATCCGGCGACGGCCAGTTGCCACCACGATTCCCCGATGAAAAAGAACGCTACCCAACCTGCCGCGAACAGCACACCGACGACGGTGAGCCTGATTCCGTAGTACACCGGCCGCCGGTCGAGGAGGCCGAGCGCCGTGATGCGCCGGGACAATCGCGCGAAGTCACTTCCGGTTCGCGCTACCGGTACCACGATGTCGTTCATGTCCCCTCCAGATCCGCCACACCGAGCACTCCCACCCGGCTCTCGTGCTGCGACTGTTCGTTGATATACAAGGATTCGGCGCCAGCACGATCATGTCTATGCAAGCGCACCGGTCACGGTCAGCCGTTGTTCGACGCCGCGGCGGCCATCGCGATGACGGCGGCTCGTGTTCGAACGATGGCCTTGCGCACGGCGGGACTCACGGCTTGCCCGCTGGCGATGTCGGCCATCCGTCGCTTGATGCGCTGGCGACTCCCATCGGAAAGCACCTTGCGCCAGTGATTTCCCGCGTGGAGGATGCCGATCAGTGCGGCGGTGCGCTCATCGGGTTCGAGTCCTTTGAGGACAACCCCGGCCAGCCGATCGCGAACCTCGGTTCCCGCGGCCACTGCTTGCTCCGGATACCGGCTCAGCGGAATCACTCCGAGAACCCGCGTCCTCTCCACGCCGAGCACTCCCCTTTCCACCAACGTGGCGATGGTGTGGTCCCGCGCACTCGAACGTGTGCGCCGTAGTGCCTTCCCGACCTTCATCGGGCCGCCGCGGCCCGACACGGTGGCGAGCGTGGCATCAACATGCGCTATGCCTGTGGGCGTGGAATCCAGGACAGCCAGGAAGTCGTCATCACCCACGATGAGCCGGCGAGTCAGTACGAGTTCCACGATCACGGCACCGGCCACCGCCCAGTCAAGCCCCGGCCGCATCCTGCCTGCTCCGGTCTCGCCATTCAGAGCGACCAGGACGAGCTCCTCCGCGACCGTCAATCCTGACATGACTCTTCTCCCCTTGTTTCATCAGCCGGGCCCGCTCGCCAGGACCGTCGAGTGCCAACAAATACGGCGTATAAATATCGCCAGAACAGTGTAGCCAGAATGCTCAGAACCGTTACCCCACAAGGATAATTAGGCAAATAAGTGTATTATCCCAGGAGAAGTCAAAACTAGTACACTTCACCGAAGCGAAGACCCCGAAACAAGGCATCATCAGGAGGCCCCATGTCATCCGTGGCATGCCCGGCCCCGCCGTACTTGCGGATCGCCGCGGAGATCAGGACGAGAATCCATTCTGGTGATCTCCTGCCAGGCGAGCGACTGCCGTCCATCCGGAAGATCGCCCAGCGTTGGGGCGTCGCGACCGCGACGGCGACAAAGGTCGTCGCCGTCCTCCACGAGGAAGGTCTTGTCGAAACCAAGGTCGGCTCGGGCACGGTCGTCAGCGCGCGACCGAGCCCGCGGCAAGTACCAGAGCCCGGGACCGCAACGACACGGCGGCCGCGATCCCGGATGGACACCTCGGGGAACCCGGTGGGCCGGGATCGGGTACTCCGAACCGCCATCGCGATCGCCGACACCGAGGGACTCGACGCCGTGTCGATGCGCAGGGTCGCCGCCGAACTGGATGTCAGTCCCATGTCACTGTATCGGTACGTCAAGAACAAGGACGAACTCGTGAATCGGATGGCCGATGAGGTTTTCGGCGAGCTGGAGCCGCCGACTCCCGACGAGGCGGGCTGGCGGGCCAAGCTCGAACTGATCTCTCGCGGGCAGTGGGCCATGTGCAGGCGGCACCTCTGGCTGCCGAGGGCCGTCTCGTTCACCCGCCCCTCGTTCGCACCCAACATGATGGCGCATACCGAATGGACGCTGCGCGCCCTCGACGGGCTCGGACTGTCCATATCGACGCGGATGCACGAAGCGATCTGCCTGCACTCCTTGGTCGCCACGGTCGCACTGTCCATGTCGGACGAATTCGAGGCCGAGCAGGAGACTGGCATGACTCTCGCTCTGTGGTTGATGACACAACGGGCCCGGACCGAGGAGCTATTCGCCGAAGGACGGTTTCCCTTGCTGACACAAGCACACGAGGACACAGTTCCTGACTTGGACGCACTCTTCGAGTACAGCCTCGCGCGCCATCTTGACGGTTTCGCCGCACTCGTACGTGCGCACTCCCCGCCAGACCACACCTGAGACTCCCCTGACGCAACACTGTCATCCGCTCGGTTCGCCACCGACGACACCGGCCTTCGTTTCTCCGCGTGCGAGGTAGCCCGGCAATGTCCACGTGGCACGCAACCGGCCCCTTGTCCACGGAGGAATCGCGCACCTCCTTTTTCCCCGACACCACTACCTTCTCCCGTCCGTCCTGCCAAAGGCACAGGCACATTCGCATGGATTTCGGTTACCACACCGAGAACACCGACTTACCTCCGCCACGTTGAGTTCGAGGCGAGTCCGGTTTCTCACCGGAGCAACGGGAATCGAAAACCGCCTGGCAAAAGAAGCGAAAGGTCACTAGCACAATGGGGAAATGAACTAGTACGGCGAACAAACGCGTCGGCCACCTCGCGCGATTACCTCCGGACATGGCTCAGCGTGCCGGCTCGCCGTGCGACGTGCTTGGCGAGCATCTTCAGCAACACCACCTGCACGACGATCAGCAGCGAGCCGACAATGGCAGCGGTCACCGAACCGGGGACCATGAATGCGGTGTGTGAAACGAGAATGCCACCGATGAGCCAGATTCGACGCCGGTCGTCCCAATCGGCCGCTGTTCGCCAGCGCAGCACCAACAATCCGAAAGGGACTGCGGCGAGGGCTGCGATGATCAACCGCGAAGGGGCAGGCATCAGGTCACCGAACAGCAGGTAGTCCCCGAAACCCAGTGGAAGCAGTGTCGTCAGGAATGCCATGGTCAAGTACATGGACACGAATCCGACGACTCCCGGTCTCGGCGCGGTCCGGCCCGGTTGCCGGTATTCAGGACGACGGTGCCGAGGAAGCACCGCCAGCGCGATCAGGGCAAGCACGACAATGGCCGCGACGAAAACCGCCGTCCACCCCCAGGGCGTCTGATACCCGGGATCCTCGTTGGCGGAAATGATGTATCGCAGGCCGAATACACCCACGATCGCCAGCGCCCCGACGCCCACGAAACCGCCCCTCCCCAAATACGGCCGCGCCTTGCGGTCCGGAAAGAGCAGGTTGGCGAGCGCGATGGGGACAAGGACGCTGAGAACCACGTGGACCCCGATCTGGGATTCCCAGTAGCTCCAGTTCACCCCGAGCGATCGCAGGCCCCATTCCCCCGAGCCGTACATCCGAGGACTGGTGAGCGCTTGCAAGCCCAGGCCGTCCTCGGCGAGCTGGTAAGCGAACCCCAGCAGCACGAGGCTCGGCCAGCCACCGCCGACTCGCACGACCGCTTCCCGGATTAGCAGGACACCGGCGCCGTACATCACCATCAGCAAGGGCAGGAGCAGCCAGGTGAACGGCACCGCCACCGCCGTGAACGTCAGCTCCGCGCACACCGTCGTCAGCAGGGCGAGCACCCAGGCCGGGCGCCAATCTCCGTGTTTCTTCATCAGACCGAGCTCTCCCATCTCGTTCGAATCGTGCTTTTATCGCCACGCGGCGGTCCGCGGGATTACCGCGCACCGTCGTGCGCGGCCAGAAGTTCCTCGAGTCGTGCGTTCTGTTGCCTTGCCATCGCCAAGGCCTGCCGCTCGAAGGCGGCTCGTGCGGCCGGGTCGTCCGGTATCGGCGGCGCGATGTTCGGTTGCAGTCGGGAGGTGCGCAACCATTCACCGATATCCTCGTTGCCCGACCAGCGCAGTTGTTCCAGATTGCCGGATATCGCGAACCGCAACCAGTCCGCGTCGGTCTTGGGATTCGGGGTGACAGGGCACAGTTCGTTCTTCACCGCGTCATCCGGATACGTCACCTCGACGTGCGCGATGAGAGCCGCACTGAACACCGGTTGACACACACGGACCGACTGCGGGGTGATCAGTCCATCTTGGAATACCGGAACGGCGGGAAGTTGCTTGGCCGCGTCGGCTGTGCAGTCCACATGCAGCGTGCGGTGAGAGGTCGGTACGGTGCCACCGTCGAGTTCGATGTCTCTATCGGTGATCCGCTTCACGCGGCCGAGGCGGACGACCCGCTCGATCCTGCGTAGCTGCTCCAGTTCGGCGCGCGAGACGGTCGCACACCGAAACGCCGTCGGCCGGTCGTCCCTGGAGATTCTCAGCAGGGCGCCGATCGCGTCGAGGCGTTCGAAGAGGTCGGGCACGGATTCGGCGCCCATGATGGCTTCGTGTTTGGCGCCGTACTCTCGTGCGATGTCCTCGGGTTGACGCAGCGGAATCGGCTGCACGGTAGCCCTGTCGATGAGCCACGGCGCGCGCGGCATGATCCAGGTCAGGCGCGCGGGCTCAACGCCCTGTTCCAGCAACCAGAGGCAGGTGTCAATCCCGGTTTTGCCGGCGCCGACGACGACGTAGCGATCGTAAGGATCGCGAACGGCCGTCAGCGCGTTCGGTGACACCACGGGCACCCCGGCGGCAACCGGGAATTCCGGCGGTCGCATCGCAGGCACGGTCACCCCTTGATAGGTGGTGTCCACGATCTTCCTTCGCACGCGCACCTGGTATTCCGCGCCGGAAGTCGTCAGGTGAAATCGGCCGTCGCCTTCGTATTCGGCCATGGGAAAGTACGACACCCGTCCTGAAGGCAGGAACGTCCGGCGCATGACCTGGTCGAAGTAACCGCAGATCTCACTCGCGCTTGCCAGTTCGTAGTAGCCGGCGTTCCAGCCCGTTCGGTCGACCGTGTCATCGCCGAGGGGGCGAGAGTTCACGCCGTACATGACCGACGGCTGATGCAGCCGCACGTAGGGGTAGGCGAGAGTCCAGTGCCCACCGGGCTGGTGGTAGCGGTCAACCAGCACAACGGTCGCGTCCGATTCGGTCAGCAGTGTGTCCACGAAGGCCATCGCCGTCGCGCCCGCACCGATCACGAGGTAGTCGGTGTCGATCTTGGTCACCATCACGTGCTCCTGTCCTGTTCGCGGCCCGCGCCGCCGCAGACCGCTGGATCTCATCTTGAGAGTTCTCTCTCAAGATGAGAGTAAACTACTATAGTGAGAGGTGGCCACCATAATCTGGGCGGAGGTTCCGCAAGTCGTCGCAGGTCAGCGGCCGCCTGAGGACGCTCACGTACGATGATCGCGGTGGCCGAGGTTGCCGGTTGAGGAGTGATTCGCGACGTGGAGATGAGTGCACTGTCCGAGAACGGAGCGTCTGGCAGCCCGTGGGAACGCAAACGGGCAAGGACAAGACAAACCATCCAGCGGCACGCGCTGCGTTTGTTCGAAGAGCAGGGCTACCACGCGACAACGGTCGAACAAGTGGCCGCGGCCGCCGATCTCGCTCCGAGTACTGTCTTCCGCTACTTCCCCACCAAGCACGATCTGGTCGTGCTCGACGACGAGCTCATCATGATCAGGCCGTTCATCGCGGCCTTTCAGGAACAACCGCCGGAACTGGGTGTCCTCGCCGCACTGCACAACGCCGTACGCACAGCTTTCGACGACACCGGGGCCAGTCGTCAGGACCACGTGGACATGCAGGACAGGGCCCGCCTCGTGGTGACCATTCCCGAGGTGTGGGCCGCGAACATGAACAGCCTCGCCACCAGCATGCGGGTGATGTCGGAACTATTCGCCGAACGAGCGGGACGCGACTCCACGGACCCGGAAATCCGCGGTGTCACCAGAATGCTCTGCGGATCGATGACGATGGCGTGGCTCGGTGCCGGTAGCGGCGGCGAGCTCGATCTGCCGGCCATCCTGGAGGAAACCGTCGCCCGCCTCCGGACCGGGTTCGACCTCTGAGCGCTCACCGCGCCGGCGATCTCCTACCTTTCGTTCTCCGCCGGGACCAGCGCCGACTCGGCTTGTTGTGGACGATGTCGACTTATTTCGTGGAACCCGGGATTTGCTCAGCCCGACGGACGACTGACAACGACTGGACAGGACTGGCACGACGTTTGGCCGACGTATCACAGCTGCCGCGAGACACCACACGCGCCGCAGACCTAAACGCCCGCTGCCCACCGATCACCGCGCACACCGCGCCGAACCGTTGCATCTGGTCGCAATCGCCCCCTTGAACATGATCGACGCAAGGCTCGGCCGCGGCGTTATCCTCGTCGCTTGCCACCAACATTTCGCACTGGTGTCGCGTCGTACGCGACAACGTTCGTCTCACTCGCTGCCCCACGGCAGGTGTGGTCGAGACTTATGGTGAGGTGGCCGGTCTGGCATGCCTGGCGTTCCTTGACGTGAACTCATCGCCAGACGAGATGTCAGCCCGAAACGACCAGCCCACCAGACACAACAGGTGTGACAGCCCCATGAATCGCACCTCGGATTCGTACAATCGAGCGCCAACGGCCTGTTGCTCTACAACCACAACTCGCCTCAAAAGATCAACAGCAGCGCGGCCACGGTTTCATCGAGGTTGGCCCGATGGAAAAGCCGCCCGATCCAACCGTTGATCGCCTCCACCACGGCGTCCTCGCGCACGTTCACCGTCTTCGGGTGGTCAGCCAGCTTGGCCGAACCTGGCGCGAGGGTGCGCGCGTGCACCGGTAGTAGGCGCCCTTACGGATGGTGGCTCCCTGCATACGACGGTGACACACCCCGCATCGGATGCGCCCACGCAGCAAGTACGACCGAGCAGTACTGCGCCCGCCACGGTCAGCCTTGCTGGCCGTGGCGAGACCACCCGCACCCTTCGACCGGCGAAGCAACTGAACCTGGGTGAACTCCTCAACCGAAACGATCGCGGGGTGCGCCTGGTGCCGGGACCGCACAATGCGATCCCGCGTCGACCGGCTGAGCCTCACCACGCGCCCGGCCGCCACGTCATCCGGGGGGGGGTCCAGCAACGTCTCGTGCTTCGTCCAGCGACCGAAAACCGCATAGCCCGTGTAGCGCGGGTTCTCCAGAATCGAGCGCACCGTGCTCCCCTGCCGGCCGTCCGCCAACCGGTGCCGATTCTGTTCCGGGCGCTTCGCCGACGGGTACGGGATGCCGTCGCGACGTCGTATCGTCACCGGGTGCCGATGCGGACAGTTTCCCGTGTACTGACCCATTGTGGTGTCGCACCCATGATCGCTGAGTGGCGTCACGGCGTCCGGTGCCATCGCTGGCAACTCGGCTCCCCCACTCGACGAGCACACCGTCGAGAACGCCACGGAGCAATTACTGGTGCCGAAGTCGTAGCCGGGAGTAAAGTTCGTCCCTTCGCGATCGACGAAGGGATCATCGTGACCCACGATGTGCCGAACGGCCCCCAGCCCACGACACCGAATGGCCCTCGGACAAAAATCGTCCTCGCCGCCCTGATCATCGCCGTCGCCGCGGCGGTCCTGGTCGGGGTGCTGGCCATGAACTCGGGATCGGACGACCAACCCGCCACGCCGCCGGGAGGCGGGGCGCTCGCCGAGAACGAAACCACCCAGAACTTCTTCTTCATGGCCCACGGCGATGAATCGTTCGCCAGACTCGACATGGTTGTGGGGCCGCAGGGGCAGATCAGCGGAACGCATGTCTTCGTCCGATTCGGGGACGACGGTGATCCATATACCGTGGAAGAACAGTTCGGCGGCACCTTCACCGACGGCGCCTTCGAGCTCACCGGCCTGAGCGACACCCGCTCCGCTTACCTCGGGACACTGGAGAACGGCACACTCACCCTGAACGGCACGTTCGGCGTGTCGTCCAAGGAGTGGGAGCAGATCTCCGCAGCGGACGCGGAAGAAGCCGCGGCCGAATTCGACCAGAAGGTCGGCGAGTTCACCCCGGAGCCATTCGAGTGTGAGGACGAGGGCCGCTTCGGGTGCGGCGAAAACTGACGCCGCCGCGCCGAAAACGAGAAACCACCACAACCACACCGCAATCGGCGCCCCGACCCCGATCAGCCGAAAGACCAACCTGCTTGAACGTCCCCAGAAACCACAGCACGCCACGCTTCGGAGGGCTACATCAATCAGTCGGCTCCGGATTCGCGAGCTGGATCAACTCATTCCCGCCATTCCGGCTGGTAAACCAGCCGCGGCCAGATGGAAGACGTTCTGGTTTGCGATCTCAGTGATCAACCGGCCCGGGCACGCTCGTTGCGTACGCGACAGCACCCCGTTCTGCGACGGCCAGCATGCCCAAACCCCGCACCCGCGACGTCGCGATCCACCGCCGCTCCAGCAACGTCAAGTACCGGCGGGTGCCCACTTCCGGGAGTTGCTCGATCAGGTCAAGCGAACGGCGTGAGACGTTGTCGATCAGCCTGCCACGAGGACAGGGCCTTAGTGATGAAACGGCCGTCTCGGATGGGACGAACGCGTGCCCTCGCAGGCCCACTGGCATCCGCACAAGCCGAGCATGTCCGCTTCGGACGACAGCCGCAGAAGCTCGGTACGACACACTGGACATAAATGTCCACAAAGGATCCCAGGCGTGGGAGTCCAGGTACGCGAGTCATTTGTCATCGCGTGCGCCGCAGCCCTTGCAGGCGGTCTCGCCTGGTTGACCTCGAAATAGTAGTCGACGCTGGCGATCGGGGGTGGTCGCCGGACAAGCCGAGCACCTCATGTTGTAGTCGTAGTCGAAGGTCACGTTCTCTCGGCGAGGTCGCGCATGCCGCTTAGTTGCGAGCCGCTGATTCGACAACGCCACCCTGCCGTCATGTCGCAGTGTGAGTCCGCCTGGCCGGGCCGAACCAGGAAAGCCCCTGCTACTGACTGTGCGCTCGTCGAGCGATCAGGAGAAACGGTTGTTTGCGAGTTTCGGGGATCTGCGGCTGATTCAGAAGTTCGTAGGCAGTCGCAGGGTCCGTAGCGGTCGCTGGCGGCGGCACGACGCGAGTCCCATAGGAACACGCCCACAATCAGTCGGGCACCTAAGCTCGGTTGTTGCAACACAAAAAACCAGAGAGCGGGAAAGAACGGACGTCCGCGTGGCCTTCCCCGCTACCCATCATCGCAGGTCAACGAGATAGCCGTGCTGCTCAGGGCGCAGCTTGAGCGCGTTCCGATGTCGGTGCCCGACCTGTGCGCATCATTCAGGGCAGAGCAGTTCGAGGGCAGAGACATCCCCAGTCACTCAACCGTCCAGAGAAGACTCAACGGCGCGGGCCTGGCCGGCCGCGCTCGCACTCGCGCGGGAACCGGGTCGGCCTGTCGCTCGGTCATCGCCACCGCCGCGCGTACCGCACGCGGAATCGGTCGGCAACGGGACGCCATCGTCGAACCCACGCAGGAACCACTGTTCAGGCGGCAAGCCCTTCGTTGATGGCGAGCTGGCACGCGGCGGCGATGCGGACGGTGAACCAGTCCATTCCGGTGTCGTGGACGCAGGCGAGAGGCAGGGCGTCGCCGGGGGCGTTGGTGCCGATGTAGTCCATGGCGCGGCCGAGCACGTGCAGATACACGGTGAGAGTGGAGCGATCCGGCGCGGCACCGGCTGAGGCGAGTTCGGCGCGGATCTCATCCTGGTGATGATCGAGCACAGCTGATCGCCAGGGATCGGCCGTCATTGCCGCGATGGTGGCGCGGACCGGCCCGCTCACCCAGGTCTCGAGCGGTATCGGCGCGCCCACGCTCATGCACTCCTCTCGTCGCCCGGATGTCGACCAGCCTCGGGGCTGGCTGACATCTGCTCAACTGCTCAACTGCTCAACGTGGTCGCCAGGTGAGGCATGGACCGCTGACCTGCAGTGCGCTGGTTCAGACATTCACTCACCAGCCGCCCAGTAAATCTATGTCGACGGGGGTAGACATTCAATGGCCGAGGGGTGTACTGTTCTTCTTGTTCGGAGAGAGATAACGTCAGATGGCGCGGGAGATGATGTAACTGCCCGCGAGAAGACAGGTAAGACCGCTATGCGGGATGGAGCCGATCGTGGAAAGGGGTTCCGGCCGGTGGCGGACCGGGGTCGAGTAGAGAAGACGAAGCAGTAGTGGCCTCGGTGTAGCAGACGCGGACGAGCAACAGTGTCCGCACGGAGTGATGTCAGTTCGCAGTATGCAGTGAAGAAGACGGGCGGATGCGGGGCTGGGCAGGACGCGAGGCTCCGCATTCCCCAGCGACATCAGGCGTGCTGGGACCGATCTCGGTAAGGGGTTCCGGCCGGTGATGATCGCAGCGGTATCGAGTACGAGGGAAATACAGGAAAGAAGGGATAGGGCCCATCATTGGATCGCCCGCCGCGGCTGGGTAGTAGTGCCGCGCGGGTACCGCAGTCCCATCGGATTGGAAGGTGGTTCTCGGTTACGACTCAGCGATCCCCGCACAGTCCGCTCTGCGAGTGGATGCGGGTGCAATAGTCCGGCATTGATGCCGGTTGGCAATGATGAAACCCAAACCCTGGAACCCCGGGTGCCGTATAGGGCACCCGGGGTTCCTTGTGATGTGGAGGTGGAGTGATCCCTGACCAACATGACTCCCCAGTGCCGGGCGGCGGGGCGGACAAATTCGACGACGAGGACTACCCCGCCTACACCATGGGCCGCGCCGCGGACATGCTCGGCGCGACTCAGAATTTCCTGCGGAGCCTGGACGAAGTCGGCCTGATCCAGCCGCAGCGCTCCGCCGGAGGACACCGCCGTTACTCTCGCCGCCAGTTGCGGATCGCCGCACGGGTGCGGGAACTGGTCGACCAGGGCACCGCCGTCGACGCGGCGTGCCGGATCGTGTCCCTTGAAGACCAGCTGCACGAAGCCCAGCAGCAGAATTCCAGTCACCAGCGCGCAGACTGACACCGTGGGTGTGCCGCCCTTACCGGCGGTACACCCATCAACGGTTCGAAAGGAAACTCTTCTGATCTCGCCGGAGCGCCCCGTTGCCCCGTTCAATCACCGCAGGCGAGACGTCGGACGAGTCTGGCTTCCGCGCTGAACGTTCCTTTCGCCGGTCAGAGACCGCACGGGCGTGGTCTGCGGCATGCAGCGGGGCACCGAGCTGATGCAGGTGGTAGAGGATGCCCGATCTGGTAGGTCAGCCCGCCGAGCACGAAGTCGACGACCCACCCGCCGCGGATGTTGCGTGAGGTCAACACTTGCCGGTGCAGGAAGTCGGCCGGCCGCCCGGTCATTGCGGGTTCCCCTTGTGGTTCGACGCGAACGAACAACCCATGTAGTCACCCAAAGGGCTTGGTGCACCACAACGAACGTGACCGCGTGACCCGTGCAGCGCGAGAAACACCGCAGTGAGGTAGCCCGCGAAACGCGCGGTCAGCAAGGTGCCTTCCACACGGCGCGCCGTCGTCTCGCCGCGCCACACCGCCCGGATTCGGACACGTGCAGGTTGAGCCCTTCGAAGGGCAGCAAGGAAAGACAAGGACGCCTGGTTTTGGCCATCCAGCGGCAAAAGCTCTGTCTCATGTGGGCTTGCCGGCGATGTGGACGGATCCGAGCACGGTGGGTCGATCAGTCGATAGCGATCCGGCGACGTGGAGTTCGGCCAGTTATGCTCGGGTTCGGCTCATGTGTGCTGCCAGGGTTGCCCGGTCGAGTTGGGGAGACACCGGGCTGAGCTGGTCGTTGCCGCGTGGTTCTATCGCGACGGACCAGCCGAACCGTTCATCCCAGACGAGCATCAGGTCGCAGTGCGGGCGATCAGCGGTGCTGGAGGTGAGCCCGAGGTAGACGGTGGCTGTGTCGGTAACTTCATGGGTCACCGCGTCAGGGGGACGCCGACCTGATCGGCCACCTGGCGGACGTAGCCTGCCAGCGCGGAATCCAAGCTCAGCGTCGTGGCGCCAACAACCGGCCTAAAATCCAAAATGGACAGTAAGAGAGTTTCGTCGTGCTGATCGCGCGCCATCCGGGTAACCGTGCGTGCCGCGCGGACACGGTGTTGCCCGTGCTCGCCAGCTGCGCGAGCACGGGAGGAAGCGAGCTGCGCCGCGAGGCCTTCGCTCGGCTGGGCGGGGGGAGGTCACGGTCGGCACCTCAACACCCGGAACGTCGAATGCGACGGCGATGCGGGTGGGCGCGTGGGCGCGGCTGGGGGTGCCGGGGGCCCGGGGGCCCCCCCCGGCCTTGTGGGGGGTGTTGTGGC
>JBEYHY010000005.1:197436-777254 GCA_040635515.1 Saccharomonospora sp. NPDC006951
CGCGTGGGCGGGGCTGGGCGTCCGCGGCGCCGCGGACGCCCAGCCGACGTGGTGGTGGTCAGAGGACCGACACCGCCGTAGCCTGTGGGCCACGGTTACCCTGGCCGACGTCGAACTGCACGCGGGCGTTCTCGTCGAGACTGCGGAAACCGTGGCCGGTGATTTCGGAGTAGTGAACGAACACGTCGCTGCCCCCATCATCGGGGGCGATGAATCCGAATCCCTTTTCGGGATTGAACCACTTCACGGTGCCTTGAGACATACAGGTACTTCCTTGTCGCATCGAACATTGCGGCACTACCTCAGGCGAGGCGGCCGGGCTGCGAGCGTGAAACCAACGAGAGCCTGAAAGGCATCGAGACGACGCTCGCCAAAAACCTCTGCGGCGTCGGGAACAACGAGCACAAAAATCTTCAACCACAAGCAGTGGAGCACACCCGCAGGCGGGCCGTCAACCCGACGGCCCGCCTCACCCCCGCGCTAGCAATCTCCCGCCGATGCACGTAGCGTCGGGACCAGTAGGCGCGCCGCGCTTCTCGACCCTGGGTTACGAAAAGCCTTGACGGCGCTGTCCAGCATGTGCCAAGCCTTTGCCCGACGGTGCATATGCGACGGATCGACGGAACGCTGGCACCGTTCTCCGGCCGGTTCCTCGACCACGGGTCGTCCGCTATCGACCCGGAAGGGAGAACACGTGGCCGGGCGATCCAATCGTCATCGAGTTCCGCACCACGGCTGCTGCGGCCACCTGGTACGACTCCGAGCCCAACCAGAAGATCATCCCGCTGCGCACGGCGGATGCCGAAAGCGCAGTGGCACTATTCATGGCGTCGAACGCCCGCACCAGGCAACGGATATCCTCGCCGAGGCCCAATCGACGGACCTACAGGAAGATGAGCACTAGTGACTTCAGCCGAGATTTCGAACAGGGCTGCCACGCATGTCCGGGGGCGGGCGATAGGCGCTCAGATCGGCGGAGTCTTCGGGGCGGTGTTCGTCTGGATCAACTCTGCTGCACTGACTCCCTCCATACGAGTACCGCTGCTGGTCATTGCCGGTACCTCCCTGGTTGCGGTCATTGCGCTCAGTATCCACAGCCTCCGGCGGCGGACTGCGTCCGTCACCACAACGACCGGTAGGTCCCCGTTGGACTGGAAATACTGGCTGATCGTCGGAATCGAGGCGGTAGCATTGGTCGGCGGAAGCCAGGTGCTCACCGCACTCGGCCACCCTGAACTTGGCATCGCCTGGGTAGCCGTCGTCGTCGGCACGCACTTCTTCGCTCTGGCCCGGGTCTTCCGGCTCGCCCGTTTCCATGTGCTGGGCGCAGTCATCACCGCGTGCGGACTGGCCGGATTCGTCATTCGGTGGTTCGGCCAGATCGAACCCATCGCGATCGCAAGCGGCGTCCTGACAGGATTCGTTCTCCTTGCCTTTAGCCTGTGGGCGTTCGCGCCGATGCGACGCCCGGCAAGCGCGTAGGTCGTGTCGCTCAACTACGTATCCAGGCAATTACTGCCGCTCGCACGACCGCTCAGCGGTGGCCGACGGCAAGTTTGTCGTGTCGCGTGGCAAGTCCCAGCCACTTGTGGAGAGCGTAAGGATCGCTCAAAGACCTCAACCACATAGACCACTCCGAAGGCCGCGTCATCCGCGCCAGAAGGGGCGCGTCGGCAGAACCCGGCACTTGCGAGCCCGAGGGGAGCCCAAGAGAGCCCGGACAGGACGACAGACGCCGACACTCATCAACATCAACGGCCAAGCGGCGCCGTCATCGAGCGGCCAAAAGAGTCTTGTTCGGCATCACTCGACACCATCCGGCAAGGCCGGTTTCGGACTCTTAACCAGCGGGTTCGGGGCTGGAGTCCCTGATGGCGCACCCTCACTCCCCAGGCCTTGATTTTCGGTTTCCGGAGGGGTTCCTTCCGTCTCTGGACTGTCCATTGTGGTCGTTGGCGAGCCTGAGACTTCGCGCCGACTGCCTCGGGACGAGCGCCTCCGTCGCGAACGCAACCTCAGGCAGGACCGTGGTGTAGGTGTCGGAGGTGTCATCTCCACGCCCGCCGCCAACGCTAAGGTCGCCGCGCCGTGGCGCAGATCGTGCAGCCGGACCGGCGGCAGCCCAGCTTGGCGGGGCAGATCGTAGAACGTGTCCGTGACATGCGCGGGATGCAGGGGGCTGCCATCCCATTGCGTGAAGGCCAGATCATGTTCTTTCCACTGCGGCCCGAGGCGTGTCCGGTCGGCATCCCGCGGCCAGATGCCGTGCGAGCACCAGGGCGGCGTCTTGGTCGATCGCGACCACGTTCACCGACCCGTCCGTCTTTGGCGAAGACTCGCCAACTTCCCAGCCCCACTGCACGACTAACACCGGTTCGCGGCATCCACCTGTAAAGAGACAATCAGATAGGGCGCACCGCGCGGCAGACCCACGCCTCCCACACGCGGACCCGGTACATGCCGACCGGGCTTGTCAGTAGGTTCGTCAGCCGCTGATGGCGACCGCTTCGACTTGTACGAGCAGAGTCGGTTTCGCCAAGTGCTCCACGAGGAGGAGTGTTGCGGTGGGCCGGTGGCCACGGAGGCAATCGCTCGCTACCCGTGTGAAGGTTTCGATGTGATCGCGCGAGGTCAAGTAGATCCGCACCGAAGCAAGATGACGGAGGCCGAGGCCTGCCTCGGCCAGTATGCGGGCGATGTTGTCGAACGCGATACGTGTCTGCTCCTCTACGCCGTTCCCCGTCGTCGCATCAGGGCCGACCCCGACCTGTCCCGATACGAAGGCAAGTCCGCCTGGAGGCGACACCAGGACTCCCTGAGCGTGGAGCGGCGATTCAAAATTCCTTGGCGGTTCCAAAGAGACCATGTGCATGTTCATCGCCCTCTTTCGCGATCATCGACGGGCTTCTCTTTCGGGGACAGCAGGTTCATCGGGCGTGATCTGTCCTGCTACGGCGTGCTCGCAGGAGCCCATCGACGCTGTCCCAGATGGCGGCTGCTGCCACGACGAGGAGGAATGGCTCGGTCAACGCGGCCCAGTCGGTAGTCGTCTCGAACATGGCCCCGACCTGCGTCGGCAGCGCCGGGGCGAACAACTGACCGTCGACTGTGAGGGCGATGATCGCGGCGGCGCCAATCCAGTTCGCCGCCATGTTCACGATCGCGTACGGCATCGCCCAATCCCGACGCCACCACACGGCAACGCTGCAGGCAGTGCTGATGCCCACGGTTGCCACGATGACCATTTTCCAAATCAGGTGGAGGTCCGGATTGAGGGCTTGGAACTGCTGTCCGTCATCGGCGACTCCGGCGAACTGCCAGATGAGAAGCGCCAGCAGGCCGGCTCCCAGCACGATCGAGGCGAGGAGGCCAGGAGGACGCCGGGCCGCCCGACCAACCTGCTGATCGGGCTTGGTGGTCTTCTGCTGTTCATTCACCATCACGTGGGCACCCTTCATCCGACACTCGTGAGCACAGAGGCCAGCGCGAACGCACCGGCCGTGATCCCGACGGCAGCGATGACCGTCATCGCGATGGTTGCGACCGTCCAGCGCACCGGAGGTAGCAGGTGGACGACGAGCGCGCCGAGCGGCGCAAGAACGACGATCCCGCTGAAGACGCCGGGCATCGGGCTCCAAGAGAGCAGGCTCAGCACGACATGGCTCGCACCATTGACCATCAGCGCGTAGGCGACACACGCCAGCACTTCGGCGCTCCAACCCGGGCGGATCGCCACGGCAGCGGCAGCGATCGCGAGCACAGCCGCCGTGACGATGGCGAGCACGACCGCGAACTCCTCCCGGTCACCGTGCCATGCGCGGCCCGGAAGCCAAGGATGGGCGGCGATCCAGCCGGTCATGTCGAGCAGCCACTCCTCGACGTTATGAAGCACGACGGCGCCAGCCATCGCCAACCACAGCAGCGCCAGACGCCGGTCATTGACTTTCGTGGCCGCCCTGTCGCTCACGGCCTCGGTGAGCATCCGCCCCATAATCAGCCTTACGATTGTATTAGTTACTAATACGACTGTAAGATGAATCCATGACTGATGCAAGGGATGGTCGACACAGGCTGGCCGAGGCACTCACACGCGTTGTGGCCCACGAGGGGATCGCGGGTGTCAGCGTGCGCGCTGTCGCGTCAGAGGCGGGAGTGAGTGCCGGAACGGTGCAGCACTACTTCTCCACTCGCGCCGAGATGATCCGATACGCCATGGAATGGACGTCCGCGCAGGTCGAGCAACGCCTCGCCGGGGTGCCGCGCTGGGGAGACGTACGCGAGTGGACGAGAGAGATCCTGCTGGGCTTGCTGCCCTTGGACGCCGACCGGCATCGCGAGTACGCGGTCTGGCTCGCCTTTGTCGCCCAGGCAGCGACCGATCCGTCGCTAGCAGACCTGAATCGGCAGACGAGCACAAAGCTGCGTGAGCTCTACTCGCGCATCGTCCGCGCACGGCGAGGCCTTCCCATACAGGCGGGAGGCGCCGTGCCCGCGGATCCGACGGTCGATGCCGACGTATTGCTCCTGCAGTCCGTGATGGACGGCCTCGCGCTGCAGCTCGTGGACCTGGAATGGGAGGAAGCGGCGAAGGTGGGCCCAGAGCTTCTCGATCGATACCTCACCTTGGTCGTCGACAGACCCACGGAGCCGGAAAGCACGTGAACGCCACAACGAGTCGTCCGCCCCATCACCGGCGACAGCGTTGCCACGTACAGCAACAGAGAGCTCGTCGCCCCGCTCCAGGCGGAGATCTGGTTCGGTGACCGCAGCCCGGAAGTGCTGAACGAACAAGGACAACAACGTCCCCAGCGGCTCGCACCGCATCGGGATGAACCCGGACGTGATTTCCGCCGGAGTGGGAGTCGGCGACGCCTTGGCAACCGCGCAAGGGCCGAGAGCGCAACGGTTGACGGCCAGCCAGTGGTCAGCCCGTCCTCCATTGAGGACTTCGCCGCGATACCCATCCATGGGCCGGAACCTGTACTCGGCAAGCGACCAACTGGGCTCTGGGTTTCGAACGCAACATCGAAATCCTTTTCTGGGCCCGCTGTTTGGGGCCACCACCGCGTCGCGGCCTGATCTCAGCCCCGTGGCGCGAGCTGCGCGGTCCGCCCGGTCGCGCCGCCGTCGACGGGTAGCACCGCGGCCGTAATGAACGACGACGCGGGCGAGGCGAGGAACGCGATCGCCTCGGCCACCTCCTCCTGTTCACCCCACCGCCCCAACGGCAGGGCACGGCGCAGCTCGTCGTACTTCTCTGGCTGGGTGTCCTTGATCGGCCGGGTGAGGTCGGTGTGCGTCGGTCCCGGCGCGACGACGTTGACCCGGATCCCGTCGGGCGCCAGGTCGATCGCCGCCGAGCGGGCAAGGTTCGTGATGGCGGCCTTGGAGGTGCAGTAGGCCCAGTGCTCCGGTTCGCCGCCGGTGCCCGACACCGACGACAGCACCACGATCGACCCGCCACCGGACCGGCGCAGGGCGGGCGCGGCGGCCCGGATGCCCAGCGCTCCCGCACGGACGTTGACGTCCATGACCCGGTCGTAGACGGCGAGATCGAGGTTCTCGATGTTGCCCCACGCCGTGATTCCCGCGGACAGCACCACCGCGTCGACGCGGCCGAAGCGTTCCTCGGCGAGACGAACGGCGGCCTCGTTGCCTGCCGGATCGGTGACATCGACCGCCAGCCCAGCCGCATCGCAGCGTCCTTCCGCCAGCCACGCGATCCGTTCGGCGGAGACGTCGACACCCACCACGGGGCCGTGGCGGGCCAGCCACAGCTCGGCGAACGCCTTGCCGAGCCCGGACCCGGCACCGGTCACGACCGCGACCAGTCCTTCGCTCATCGTTGTCCGCTCCTCTCCTTCGCGGCGAGTTCGCGCAACCGGTACTTCTGGATCTTGGTCGCGGACATCGGCCACTCCGTGCGGAACCAGACCTTCCTCGGCACTTTGAATCCCGCCAGTTCGCCCCGGCAGAACGCGATCAGTTCGTCCTCCCCGGCGGCACACCCGGGGGCGAGTTCCACGAAGGCCACCGGCACCTCCTGCAGGCGCGGATCCGCGACGCCCACGACGGCGGCGAGCTTCACAGCCGGGTGCTGGGCGAGGTGGGATTCGATCTCGGCGGCGGCGACGTTCTCGCCACCGACCTTGAGCATGTCCTTGAGCCTGCTGGTGTAGGTGATCCGGCCGTCCTCGTCGACGCTGCCGAGATCGCCGGTGCGCAGCCTGCCGTGCGCGTCGGTCCGTTCGGCGGTGGTGCGCGGATCGTTGAGGTAGCCGTCGAACATTCCCGGTCCGCTCAGCCGGATCTCACCGGCCACCCCCGGCGGGCATTCCTGTTCCGTGCCGGGATCGACGATCGCGACACGCATACCGGGGAACGGCCTGCCCGAGGTGGTGATCCGTGCTTCCAGCGGATCGTCGAGGTGGCTGTAGGTGATCACACCGCCCGCTTCGGTGAGCCCATAGGAGCTGATGACCTTGGCGAGCGGGAACGCCGCCTGCACCTGGCGCAGCGTCTCGGCGGGGCTGCTGTCGAGCACTGCGCGGACGCGGGAGAGGTCGGCGGTGGCGAAGCCGGGGTGGTGGATGATCGACTGCGTGATGGTGGGGAAGGCCGGATAGGCGAAGGTTGCCTTCTCCTCCGTGAGCTGCCGCAGCGCGGTGTCGGCGTCGATGTGGGTCAGGCTGAGCATCGCACCACCCCGCAACATGTTGGCCAGGGTCGGCAGCAGCCCGGCCATGTGGAACAGGGGCAGCGGGTCCCAGAACCGTTCCCGTTCGGTGAGTTCGAGCCGCTCCGCGACACACTCCGCCGTGCGCATCAGGGCACCGTGGCTGAGTGGACAGCCACGCGGGGACGACGTCGTGCCGGAGGTGTACATGATCACGGCGGTGTCCTCGTGCCCGGCGCGATCCTCGACGGAAGCTGGGTCGGTGGCCTTGGCCGCGGCGTCCCAGCCGCCCTGGTCGACGAAACCGTTCGGACTGCTGGTGCCGAGGGAAACCAGCGTGCGCAGGGATGGTGGTGTCCCTTCGGCGAAGGCGCGCCGCAACAGGTCGGCGAAGGGCACGTACTCGGACACCAGGTCGGTGGTGACGATGGCGGCCAGCTCCGCGTCGGCGGCGACATGCCGGAGTTCCTTCGGTTTGTAGCGGGCGTTCACCGTCACCGGCACGATCCCGGCGAGGTGGGCGCCGAAGAAGACCTCCAGGAACTCGAGGCAGTTCGGCATCAGGATGCCGATCCGCTCACCGGGTTCGATACCGAGTCCTGCCAGGGAACGCGCGGCCAGCTGGGAACGCCGCAGCAGAGCCGAATACGTGTGCCGCCGATCCGGATACACGGCGACCTCCGCGTCCGGCCACAGCTCGGCCCCACGAACCAACGCCCTGCCCACGGTCGGCACCGACATCATACACTCCTTTGTGGAATCGCGAAACCCATCGAACGACACACCAGCGAAACCCCGGCACCACGCGTCAGCGACAACGCCTCGGCGACCCCGTCCACCACGGCGACGTGAACACGCTTTCCCTTACCCGGCACGGGAACCGGACGAGCCAGGTCGAGCGCGACCCACGAAGCACCCGGCGGCGGCGACTCGTCGAACCACAGCACACGGACACCCTCGGCGACAACGGGAACGGAATCACCGAGAACCGCCGAAGCCCATGCCGATTCACGGTCCAGAAAGGACGCTTCGTCGGGGGCAACCACATCGCGATAGTAGGTCGACGCGTAGGCCTCCCGCTCGGCATCCCGGTCGGCGAACCAGGTTTCCGAGCAGAACCGCGCGGTGCGACGATCCCATTCCTGATCCACCGGCCGGTTCTGGGTGTAACCGAGCAAGCCCGGCGTCGCCGTGAAGAGATCACCGTGCCGCCGCTCCCAGTGGCTCCGTGCCACCTCGGGATCGCCACGGTGCGGGACAAGGAAAATCCGGTGCTGCACGGATCAGTCCTCGTGGAGGATGACGCCGCGAATGTTGCGGGCGGCCTCCATGTCGGCGTACGCCTCGTTGATCTGGTCGAGCGAGTACGTCCTGGTGATCATCTCGTCGATCATCAGTTCACCGCGCTGGTACCGCGCCAGCAGCCTCGGGATGTCGATGCGCGGCTGGAGCCCGCCGTACAGGCCGCCCTTGATGGTCTGCTGCATCATGACAAAACCGAAGACGTTGAACTGGGCGTCGATGTCCCACATGGACGACACACCCGCGATCGCCATCGTGCCGCCCTTGCCGAGCAGCCCGAGCATCGGCTGGATCATCCTGCCTTCGACCACACCGATGGTGACGATCACCTTGTCGGCCATCCGGCCGTGGGTGAGGTCGGTCAGCAGCGGCATCGCCTCCTCGATCGACGCCGCCACGTGGGTGGCCCCGAACTTCGGCGCCTCCCGCCGTTTGAACTCCACCGGGTCGATGACGACGATCTCGCGCGCTCCGGCCTGTTTCGCGCCCTGCACCGCGCTCATGCCCACGCCGCCGACGCCGAGCACCACCACCACGTCGTCGATCTCGACCTCCGCGATCCGGACGGCGGTGCCCCAGCCGGTGGGCACGGCGCAGCCCGCGAGCGCGGCGGCGGGGAACGGAATGTCCTTGTCTATCTTGATGACCGAGTCGACGGGCGCGACGATGCGGTCGCTGAACGTGCCGAGGTAGGTCATCGGGCCGACCGGTTCCCCCGCCGCGGTGTGGATGCGGTTGGTGCCGTCGAGCATCACGCCCTGGAGCAGCCCGGCTCCCCGGTCGCACAACTGCCCGATTCCGCGTACACACGGCACACATGTGCCGCAGGAGGGCATGAACGTACAGGTGACGTGATCGCCGACGGCCAGTTCGGTGACCCCTTCGCCGATCTCCTCGACGATCCCGGCGCCCTCGTGGCCGCCGAGGAACGGGGCGAAGTCGACCGCCTGGTCGCCGGCGGCGGCGTGGTTGTCG
Organism: Saccharomonospora sp. NPDC006951; assembly: GCA_040635515.1. Taxonomy (GTDB): domain Bacteria; phylum Actinomycetota; class Actinomycetes; order Mycobacteriales; family Pseudonocardiaceae; genus Prauserella_A. Next base: position 206,390 of record JBEYHY010000005.1, read on the forward strand.
GAGTGGCAGAGCCCTGCAGCCTTTAGCTTGATCATCACCTCGCCCCGCTTCGGCGGCGAGACCTCCAGTTCCTCGACGTGCCAGTCGTTGCGCACGTTCTGCTGTGTCTTCAGAAGTACCGCACCGTGAGACTTCATCGGCTCTCCCGCTCACTTCACCTTGATGGACTTGTACTGGAGGAACTCGCCGATCCCTTCGAGACCGAACTCGCGCCCGAAGCCGGACTGCTTGTATCCGCCGAACGGCGCGAACAGCGACACGCCCGCGGTGTTGATCGCGACGGTGCCCGCCCTGATCCGGCCCGCGACCGTGCGGGCCAGTGCCTCGTCGGCGGCGTAGACCGAAGCGGCAAGGCCGTACGGCGTGCCGTTGGCGATGGTGACGGCCTCGTCGAGGGTGTCGTACGGAATGACGCTGAGTACGGGGCCGAAGATCTCCTCCTGCGCGATCCTCGCACCGGGGTCGACGTTCGCGAACACCGTTGGTGCCATGTAGAAACCCCGGTCGAGACCTTGCGGCCTGCCACCACCGAGAACCAGATCGGCGCCCTCCCGCCTACCGGCGTCCACGTAGGACAGCACCCGTTCGAGCTGGCGAGCGCCGGCGAGCGGACCGAGGTCGGAGGAACCGTCGAGAGGGTCGCCGACCGTCATGGCACTCAGGCGTTCCACGATCGCGGTGACCACCTCGTCGTGCCGGTGCCGGGGCACCACAACGCGGGTCAGCGCCGCGCAGATCTGGCCGTTGAACGCGATGAATCCGGGTACGAGTGATGGCAGCACGTCGTCCAGTGGGATGTCATCGAGAATGATCGCGGGCGATTTGCCGCCCAGTTCGAGGGTCACGTTCGCGAGCCGTCCCGCGCAGGCGCCCATGACGGCTTTGCCCGCCGGGATCGAGCCGGTGAGGCTGACCTTGTCGATCGCGGGGTGTGCGACGAGGTGCGCGCTCACCTCGGTGGAGGCGGCCAGCACGCTCAGCACCCCCTTCGGAACCCCTGCCGCCTCGGCCATCTCGCCGACGAGCGCGGCGGTGAGTGGGGACTCCCGCGCCGTTTTCAGCACCACAGGGCATCCGGCCAGCAGCGCGGGCACCATCTTCATCGCGAGGTAGAGGCCGGGGCCGTTCCACGCGGTGATGACGACGGCGGGACCGATCGGTTCGCGGACCACGTCGACCACACCGTCGGGAACCTCGCGGCGTTCGGTCAGCGCGAGGCCGGCGGCCTGGTCGAGGAGGGTGCGCCAGATCGTCACCACACCGGTGTCGAGTGCGGCGGCGTGTGCCAGTGTCGGTCCGGATTCGGTCACCCAGGCCCGGTCGAACTCGTCCTTGCGTGCCTCGAACGCGTCGCAGAACCGGCGGAGCACCGCGATCCGCTCGGCGAGCGGCATACTCGGCCACGGTCCGTTGTCGAACGCCGCGCGGGCCGAGGCCACGGCGCGGTCGGCGTCCTCGACGGTCGGATCCGCGGTCACGGCGACGACGTCACCGGTCGCGGGCGACACCACCTCGTACCCTGGCTCCGCGTGCACCCATTCCCCACCAAGGTAAAGCCGGTCGATACGGGCGACAGCGCCGGTGCTCGTCGTCATGATGATCCCTCCACAATGTTCACAGTCGGGTGCGGACGGACGAGGCCGCGGCACGGGCTCGACCGTCCGGTGACAGTTCCCTGGTGGTGACGGTGGGTGCCTCGACGGACACCGCGGCGTCCGGGAGCACGGCCAGCAACCCGGCCAGGTCCAGTTCTCCCTGTCCTGGCAGGAGTCGCCCGGCGAGTGCCTCCGCGCGAAGGTCCGGCGGGGCGGCGCGTGGAGCGTCGCAGAGTTGGAGATACGGAAAGAGGTCGTGGCCGTGTTGCCTGACCGCGGCGGCGACCTCGGCGGCGCTCCCGCCGGAACGATGCAGGTGCAGGGCGTCGATGAGGATCCCCGCTCCGGCGGGAACGGCGGTCGCGATCGCCTCGGCGAGGGTGCGGCACCGGGTGAACGCCATCGGTTCCAGGCACGGGCGGATCCCGGCGGCGCGTGCGTCCGCGACGATCGCCGTCAGCGCGTCCACCGCCTCGGCGGGTTCCAGTTCCTCGTTGACGACCAGCAGATGCCGGGCCCCGCATTCGGCGGCCAGTTCCACCACGCAACCGATCTCGTTGCCGGAAAGCCGCCCGTTCAACCGGATCACCTCGACGTCGAGCACACCCAGCCCGGTGGCTTCGAGCGCCGCGAGCACCCGATGGCGACGGCGTGCATCGGCGCCAAGGTCCGCGACGACCGGTTCCCGGCTGCCCGCGACGCGCAGGGTCACCGCGTCGAAACCGGCTTCCGCGGCCGCCGCCACGAACACCTCCGGGTCGGTGTCCAGGAAGTCCAGGCAGGCCAGGGCGAGGTGGCGACGCGGCAGCGACATTCGGAATCACCGTTCCCGCAACAGGTTCGTCCCGTCCCAGCCTTCCGCGGCCTTGGCCACCCTCCGGTAGAGGCCGGTGAGATAGGGCGTGTCCTCGTAGATCTCGATCAGGTGCCCCACGTGGGGACCGGGGTCGAGGAACACGAACCGCACCTCCGGAGTGGACGCGTCCATCACGACCCGCGCGCCGTCGGCCACCAGCCGGTCGCGGGCGTCGTTGATGTCGTCGACGAAACAGGCCACGTGGTGGATGCCGTTCGCGCCCCTGCGCATGTCCTTCTCGAGCGCCAGCGGTTCCAGCGCATGGTGGTGCACGAACTCGACCATCACCGGCCCCCATTGCCCCAGCGCGCAGGTGTGGTCGAACACCCCGCCTCCTTCGCCGGGCACGTCCACGTACTGGGTCGGAACGTGTTCGCGGACGTAGAAGGGCCCGGCTCCGTATCGCCGGTGCCACGCGGTCGCGGCAGCGCGCACGTCCGTGGTCGCGTAGGCGATCTGCACCATCCGCATTCCGCTGGGCGGGCTCATGATCGCCGCCACGTCGGCCGCGCCTCGTTCCAGGCGATCCGGCCTTCCAGTACGTCGGCGACCCCAGCGCCTTCCGGCATCACAGAGTCGGTCCAGGTCAGCGGCGAATCCGTCAGCTGCACCAGCGTGCCGAAGCCGGAGCTGGGACGGATGAACGTCTCGTCCCAGCACCCGGTTCCCGTTCGTGTGTCCACAGTGGAGTATCCGGCCGCCTCCAGCCGCGCGGCGGCTTCGGTGACATCGTGCACAAAGCAGGTCATGTGGTGGAAACCGGGACCGCGCTTGTCAAGGTAGGCCGCAAGATAGGACTCCTCGTGCAACGGCTGGAGCAGCTCGATCTTCACCCCCGGCGGGAAACTCAGCTGCAACGACCGGATTCCGAGCCGGTCGTCGTCGCCGCCCGCGATCAGCTTTCCGCCGAACAACTCGGTGTAGAGCGGCGCCGCGGCGGCGAGGTCGCGCACCGCGACGGCGACGTGGTCGAAGCGGGTGACCAGCCCGGCGAGTTCATCGACCGCACCGGGAACCAGATCCTCGATCACGGGAGCTCGATCCCGAGTTCGGCGCAGATCGTCTCCCGCAACCGGAACTTCTGGATCTTGGTGGCTGCCATCGGCCACTCCTCGACGAGCCTGATGTGCCGGGGCAGCTTGAAACTCGCGATCCTCCCGTGCAACCACTCCCCCAGCTCCTCTCCGGTGACTGCCTTCCCGGCACGCAGTTCGACGGCGGCGGCGGGAACCTCGACGAGCCGTTCGTCCGGGATGCCGACGACCTGGGCGATGTTCACCGCGGGATGCTGTTGCAGCGCTTCCTCGATCTCGACGGCCGCGACGTTTTCCCCGCCGACCTTCAGCATGTCCTTGAGGCGGCCCAGATACGAGATCCTGCCGTCGGCGTCGACTGCGCCGATGTCCCCGGTGTGGAACCAGCCCTCGGCGTCGATGACGGCGGCGGTTTCCTCCGGTGCGTTGTGGTAGCCCTCGAACATCGAGTACCCGCGCACGCAGATCTCGCCGCGTTCCCCGGTCGGAACCTCGGCACCGGTATCCGGGTCCGCGATCCGGATCTGGATGCCGGGAAACGGCGGTCCGCTGGTGTTGGTCCGTTGTTCCAGGGTGTCGGTGGGGACGGAGAAGGAGACGCAGCCGCCGGTCTCCGTGGAGCCGTAGGCGGTGACGACCGCGGCATGCGGAAACCGGCCCTGCAGGGCCCGCAGGGTCGCGGGCGGGGCGACACCGTTGACCACCCGCACATCGCTCCAGTCCACTGTGGAGAATTCGGGGTGATTGGTCACCGCCTGGGTGATGGTCGGGAACGTCGGATAGAAGTGGGTGAGCCTGGCCCGCCGGAGCATCGCGATCGCCGCGTCGGGTTCGAAGTGCTCCATGGACATGAACGTGGCGCCGACGTAGAAGCAGCCGTTCATCGGCAGCACCGAGGACATGTGGAACATCGGCAGCGGATCCCAGAACCGGTCCGCGCCATGAACGTCGAGCCGTTCCGCCACCGCGATCGCGTTACGCACCACCATCTCGTGCGACAGCGCGCAACCCTTCGGTTTCGCGGTGGTGCCGGAGGTGTACATCATCATGCCGACGCCGCGCAGGGGAACCTGACGGCGCAGGGTGTGGACCTCCTCCGGCGACACCCGCGCCGCACCGGCGTAGAACCGCTCCGCGGTGAGGTACGCGGGCGCGGTGTTCTCGTCGTTCTCGTCGCCGAGCACCACCACGGCCTCGAGCGCGGGCACCGACGGTACCGGGAAAGCGTCGGCACGGCCGGGATCGAGTTCCGGCATGGCGGCCTCGATCCGCGCGGTCAGCGCGAACGGCTGGCCGGGCTGGGCGGCCGAGACGAGGACCTTGATCCCGGCGTCACCGAGGACGTGCGCGAGGTCGTCACCCTGGTAGCGGGCGTTGATGAGCACGGCGACGGCGCCGATCATGGCCGCACCGTAGGAGATCCTGGCGAAATCGGGGCAGTTCGCCATCAGCACGCCGACGTGGTCGCCCGGCCCGACGCCCATGGCGCGCAGGGCACGCGCGGCCAGTTCGGCGTCCTCGGCGAGTCGCGCGAACGTCAGCCGCTCGTGGGGGAAGACCAGAGCCTCGGCCCTCGGCCACAGCGCGGCGGCACGCACCACCACGTCGCCGAGGGGAACCGCCTCGGCCCAGCCGCCCGGTCCGGTCGGTGCACCGGTGGCCGCCGCGACGCTCAGCGCCGGCGCCTGGTGCGAGGACGTCTCCGTTGTCGTCACCGCGGTGTCCCTCCTGCTGTCCTTTCAGCCGGTCGGCGATCAGAACGACCTGGGCAGACCTGCCATCTCGGCGATCGAGTTGCGAGCCATCTCGTTCGCGATAGGGCCGATCCGGTAGAGCCGGGCGTCCCGCCAGTACCGCTGCATCTGGGTCTCCAGCGCGTAGCCCATGCCACCGAAGATCTGGATGCCACGGTCGGCCGCGGTCACGGCGCCCTCGGACGCGACGATCTTCGCCATGTTGGCGTGCATACCGCATTCCAGCCCTTCGGACTGGCGCCATGCCGCCTCGTACACCAGCAGTTCCGCGGACTTCTGCGCGATCAGCATGTCGGCGTAGTAGTGCTGGAGTACCTGCACCTGACCGAGTTTGCGACCGAAGACGTCCCGCTCGTCGAGGTAGCGCTTCGCCTCCTCGATGACCCCGTCGAGGATGCCGAGCGCGAGCGCCGACATGACGATCCGCTCGTTGTTGAGAGTTTTCAGCAGCATGTACCAGGCCTGGCCCGGTTCACCGAGGACAAGGTCGTCCGGCACGAACACGTCGTCGAGGAAGACTTCGCAGGATCCGACGTTCTTCATGCCCAGCTTGGGAATCTGCCTGCACTCGACGCCCTTGGTCTCGCGCGGGACGAGGAAAAGTGTGGTGCCCCTGGTCTTCTTCTCGGGGTTGCGGTCGCTGCGGGCGAGCAGCAGCAGGTAGTCGGCGACGTGCGCCTGGGTGGACCAGATCTTCTGGCCGTTGATGACCCAGCCGCCGTCCGTGCGGTCGGCGGTGGTCTTGAGGGAGCCGAGCAGGTCGGTGCCGCCGCCGGGTTCGGTGAGCGAGATGGCGAACTTCGTGCGCCCCTCGGCGATGTCGGGCAGGAAGCGGCGCTTCTGCTCCTCGTCGCCGTAGTAGCCGACGGATTTGGCTCCGGCGAAGGCGTTGATGCCCCAGATCCAGGCGATGCCGCCCAGCGAACGGGCGAGCTCGCGGATCAGGATGACCTGGTCCAGCTCGGTACCGCCGGAGCCGCCGTACTCCTCGTCGATCGCGATCCCGTGAAAGCCCGCCTCGGCCATCTTCCGGAACAGCGCGTGCGGGTACTCGAACTCCTGCTTCTCCAGTTCGAGGGCCGCCTCCTTCGGGCACTCCTTCTCGACCCACGCCCGGACGGTTTTCCGGAACGCCTCCTGCTCGTCGGTGAGCGCGAAGTCCACGGTCCCTCCTGATCAGCCACAGCTCTGGGATTTCCACCAAACGATTGCTTGGTTAATGGAACACTGGGCCCGAAGTGATGTCAAGCACGGGATGGGCTTTTATCTACCAATCGTTTGGTGTAAAAGTGGGAGCAAGGGCGTACGAAAGGAAGACCCCATGACCCGCGTGCACATCGACCACATCGCGCTCTGCGTGAAGGACCTCGATCAGGCCATCGCCGACTGGAAGGACATCCTCGGCGTACTCACGCCCGAGATGACCGAGACGATCACGTACTCCAGGGGCAGCTCGGACGGGACGGAAATGGTCTGGGCCACCTTCCAGAATCCCGATCCCACGGGCGTCTCGATCCAGATGTGGGCACCGGGCTCCCCGGACAGCTGGGTGCACAAGGTGCTCGCCAAGCGCGGCGAGTTCGTCCACCACATCGCGTTCCTGAGCGACAACTTCGGTCACACCATGCAGCAGTGCCGTGCCGCGGGGCTGCCCGTGCTTCTCGACGAGGACAGCCACCCCGACACGATGCCCTGGCTCAAGTGGAACTTCCTTCCCGAGTCGAAGGCCCACGGCGTGCTCATCGAGCTCGCCACCCGCTACCAGGTCGGCGGGGACCGCTGGCTGCCGCATCCCGGCAACGCGGAGAACGCCGAACTGAACAAGGAATGGACCCAGCGCTTCTACACCGACCCTGGGCTGCATGGTGGAGGCAAGCCGTGAGGATCAACGTCGACATGGCGCTCTGCCAGAACTACGGGCAGTGCGTCTTCGCCGCGCCGGAGCACTTCGACCTCGACGACGCCGGTGACCTCGTTCATCAGGCGAGCGCGGACGAATCGGCGCGCGCCGACATCGAGGCCGCCGCCATGGCGTGCCCGGTGCAGGCCATCACCATCGAGGGGTAACGCATGTCGACTCTGCATGCCCGGCGGATCGTGGTCGTCGGCGGCTCGCTCGGCGGCCTGCGGGCGGCCGAAGCGCTACTGGCGGGCGGCTGGGACGGCGAGGTCACAGTGCTCTCGGACGAATTGCACGTGCCCTACACGCGGCCACCGCTGTCCAAGGCCGCGCTCGCGGGTGGCCCCGATCTCGCGACGCTCGCGGTCAAACAGCGTCCCGAGGCGGCACGTGCCGAATGGCGGTTCGGCGCCACGGCGGTTGCCGCGGATCTCGCCGCGCACACGGTCACCCTCGCCGACGGCGAAACCGTGGCCTACGACGGTCTTGTCGCCGCCACCGGCGTGCGCCCGCGACGGCTTCCCTCGCGGATCGACCACACCGGCGGCGCCGCACACGTAGTACGGACCATTGAGGACTGTCGCGCGCTGCACTCCGCGCTGCGGCCCGGTTCTCGTGTCGTGGTGATCGGTGCCGGGTTCATCGGCTGCGAGGTCGCCGCCACGGCGGCCTGCCTCGGCTGCGAGGTCACCGTGGTCGCGGCCGACGAGTCACCGATGCTGGCTCCACTGGGCCGCACCGTCGGTGACGCGGTCCGCCGACGCCACGAACGCGCGGGGGTGAAATTCCGCCTTGGCGTCTCGGTGTCCTTGATGTCCTCCGCGGACCATGGCCATTCGGTTACCCTGTCGGACGGTTCGCGTATCGACGGCGACGTCGTCGTCCAGTCCATCGGCTCCGCACCGTGTGTCGACTGGCTGTCCGGCAACGGACTCGATCTCGCCGACGGTGTGGTGACCGACAACGGAATGCGCGCGGGCGGGATCCCCGGCGTCGTCGCGGTCGGTGATGTCGCACGCTTCCCGAACCCGCTCTTCGACGACATGCCGCGCAGGGTCGAGCACTGGCAGACGCCGATGGAGACCGCGCGCCGCGCGGCGGCCACCCTGCTCGCCGACCTCGCCGGTCACGACGCCGACCCTGCACCGTTCACGCCACTGCCCTCGTTCTGGTCCGACCAGTTCGATCTGCGGCTCCAGTCGTTCGGCGCGCTCGGTATCGCCGACCGGACCGAGGTACTCGAAGGTGACCTCGGCGGTCAGGCCGTTGTCGGCTACTTCCGCGGCACCCTGCTCGTCGGTGCCCTTCTGCTCGGTATGCCGAAACGGGCGGTGGCAGTCCGCAAACGCCTGCTCGCCGGACTCACCGACCCCCACCCCACGTACGCGGCCTGAACGTTTCCCTGACGGCCAAAGGAGGCCAGATGACCTACGTGATCGCAGAGCCCTGTGTCGACCTGCAGGACAAGGCGTGTATCGACGAATGCCCCGTCGACTGCATCTACGAGGGCCCCAGAATGCTCTACATCCAGCCCGACGAATGTGTCGACTGCGGAGCGTGCGAACCGGTCTGCCCCGTCGAGGCGATCTACTACGAGGACGACGTCCCCGACGAGTTCGCCGCCTACACCAAGGTGAACGCGGAGTTCTTCGACAGCGTCGGCAGTCCCGGCGGCGCCAGCGGGCACGGGGTCGCGGACGCCGACCATCCGCGGGTGGCCGGACTGCCCACGCAGGCACCCGCGTGAACCGAGCCGACGTGCATCTCGCCGCCACCACCACCGCGCTGCGCACCGTGGTCGCCGAACCAGTCACCGCGGCCGCGCCCCGGCCCGGTGAGGCACTGCTGGCCGTCGAAAGGGTCGGGATCTGCGGCACCGATCTGCACATCTGGGACGGCAGCTACGCCACCGGGCTCCCCCTTGTCCAGGGCCACGAGATCAGCGCGACCGTCGCCGCGCTGCCAGGGGAGTACGACGGTCCACTCGCCATCGGCGACCGGGTGGCCGTGGAACCCGTGGTGTCGTGCGGAACGTGTTACCCGTGCCGGATCGGACGGCGCAACACCTGCCGGTCGATGGACGCGGTGGGGGTGCACCGGCCGGGCGGCTTCCAGGAGAAAGTGTGGGTACCGGTGGGAAACTGCCACCCCGCGCGGGAACTCGGTGCCGATGTCGCCGCGCTCGCCGAGACACTGTCGGTGAGCCTCCGTGCGGTCACCAGGCCCGGCGTGCGGGCCGGTGAGCGGGTGCTGATCCTCGGTGCGGGCCCGATCGGGCTCGGCGCCGTGATCGCCGCACGCGACGCGGGTGCCGACGTCATGGTCACCGATCTGCACCAGGCCAGACTGGACCTCGCACGCGCACTCGGAGCCGCGGAAACGGTGCGTGGCACCGAGGAGCTGCCCGAGCGGGTCGCCGCGTGGACGTCCGGGGACGGAGTGCCCGTGGTGATCGAGGCGACCGGTGTCGCCGCCGTCGCGGAACGTGCCTTCGAAGTGGTCGCGACCGCGGGGCGGATCTCGCTTGTCGGTGTGTCGGAGCAGACCGCGCACCTCGGAATGCGGGCGTTCACCGCCAAGGAGCTGGACGTCTACGGAAGCCGATCCACACTGGACTTCCCTGCCGCGATCGCGCTCGCGGGGCGGCACCACGACGACGTCCGCCGGTTGATCAGCCACGAGTTCGGGCTCACCGAAGTCGGCGACGCGCTGGCCTTCGCCCACGACTGCCCGCAGTCGGTGGTGAAAACCGTCATCGCGGTGGGCTGACCTTCCAACATGGCCACGCGTCCACCAAACCCACGCGCCCCGCCAGCACATCCGCGAGCGTCATCCCGTCGACCGGGCCGCTCCAGTCGCGGTCCGTGTCGACGAGCTGGATCAGGCCGCCCGTCCGGCGTGGCCGGAGAAAGGTCTCCCGCCACGTCGGATTGGCCAGGTCGGTGCCGACCGTCTCCCAACCCGCGGCCTCGACGGCGTCGACGGTGTGCGCCACATCGTCCACGACGAACGTGACGTGGTGGAACCCTTCGCCGCGCCGCTCGATGGTTTTCGCGAGAAGATTGTCGTCGCGCAACGGCTGCATCAGCTCGATCTTGAACCCGCCGAGCGTGAGGTGCACGATCCGGTTGCCGGTGTCGTCGTTGTCGCCGCCGAGAACGAACCGCCCGCCGAGCACGTCTGCGAACAGCGGCAGCGCCGCACGCGCGTCCCGCACCGCGATCGCGACGTGGTCCAGCGTGCGAACCCCTGCCGTCAACTGATCTGCCCGCCGTCGACGACAAGCGTGCTGCCGGTGACGAAGGACGCGGCGTCGGAAGCCAGGAACACCACCGGGGCCGCGATCTCCTCCGGCCGCGCCCAGCGCCCGAGCGGGATCTCCGCGGCGTAGAGCCTGCCCATGCTGGCGTCGCCCTCGTAATGCTCGTGGGCACCGGAATCGACGAGGCCGGGCAGCACCACGTTGCTCCGCACCCCGTGCCCGCCCCATTCCCGTGCCATGGTGCGGTTGAGCATGACCAACCCGGCCTTCGCGGTGCCGTAGTGCGCCATGCCGTGCTGCGCGGCCTCGCCGACGATCGATCCGATGTGGACGATCGAACCACCGCCCGCCCTGATCATGCCGGGCAGGGCGGCACGCGCGCAGATCAGCGGCGCCTCCAGGTTGAGCGCTACCGTCTTCTGCCAGCCGGAAAGGCGCATCTCCGCAAGGGGCACGAGAAACCGCGCTCCACCGGCGTTGTTGACCACCACGGTCGGATCGCCGAGTTCGGCGGCGACCTTCGCGACGGCCTCGGTCACCCGCTCCTCGTCGGTGACGTCGGCGGGCACCACCACCGTGCGACGTCCCGTCGGCTCGATCAGCGCGGCCGTCTCCGCCAGCGCCTCAGGGCGGCGTGCCAGCAGAGCGACGTCGGCGCCCGCGCGGGCGACGGCCAGCGCGATCTCCCGCCCGATGCCGCCGCTCGCGCCGGTGACGAGGGCGACCTTGCCCGCCAGCGCCCCGCTCACGATGCGTCTCCACGGCGCACCGGCATCGTTTTCATGCCACGGCTCATCATCGTGGTGTGCCATTCCTCCGGCCCGTCCAGCGCCAGATCCGGCATCGCGTCGAGGACGGCGGGGAACGCGATCTGCGCCTCCAGCCTGGCCAGGAAGTTGCCGAGGCAGTGGTGCACCCCGAAACCGAATCCGACGTGCTGGTTGGGCTGGCGCGTGATGTCGAGTTCGTGCGGCCTTTCGAAGACCTCCGGGTCCCGGTTGGCCGCGCTCTGCACGAGGAAGACATTGTCCCCCTTGCGCAACGTCGTCCCCCGCAGCTCGACGTCCTCGGCCAGCAACCGTTGTTCCAGCCGGGACGGCCCGTCGAAACGCAGCAGTTCCTCGACCGCGGTGCCGATCAGCGCGGGCTCGTCGCGCAGCAACCGCAACTGATCGGGATGCAGCAGCAACTGGCGGGTGCCGTTGGCGATCAGGTTCGTGGTGGTCTCGTGGCCACCGAACACCAGCAGCGCGCAGGTGGAGATGATCTCCTTGTCGTCGAGCGGTGGGTCAACGTCGTGCGCGGTGACCAGACTGGAGATCACGTTGTCGCCGGGGTTCTCGCGAATCCTCGCGATCAGGTCGGCGAGATAGCCGGTCAGCTCGATCAGTCCCTGCTGCGCGCGTTCCCGCCTGCCAGGCTCACCCTTTGCTCCGAAGACCAGCGTGAGGATGTCGTCGGACCACTTCTTGAACATGTCGCGGTCCCCGGCGGGAACACCGATCAGCTCGGCCACCACGATCGCCGGGATCGGATAGGCGAAGTCGGTGACGAAATCGAAGCGCTGCCTGTTCTCCAGCGTGGCGAGAGTTTCCCTGACGACCTGCTCGACCCTCGGCCGCCACGTCGCGACACGCTTCGGGCTGAACGCGGGCATCACCAGCTTGCGCAGCCGGGTGTGCTCGGGCGGGTCGAGGAACACCATCCAGTGCCGCAGCACCTCGAACGTCGGGGCACGCGCGGCGCGCTTCTCTTCCGAAAGGTGCGTCTCGAACACGGGACGCACCCGGTCGGAGGAGAACGCGGGATGGCGCAACGCCCACAGGACATCGGCGTGTTTGTGCAGGAACCATGCCCGGTATCGCTCGTTCCAATGCACCGGATTGTCTCGGAGCATCTCCGCGAAATGCGGGTAGGGATCGGCGAGCCGTTCCCCGCCCAGCATGTCGTCCAGTTCGAGGGTCTCAGCCACCGAGAACCACCACCACACACCCGTTTCCGTCGATTCCCGCGGTGCCGCCGCCCATGGTTTCCACGGCCGCGACCCGCGCTCCTTCCACCTGTCGTGCCCCGGCGTCGCCGCGCAACTGCCACACGGCCTCGGCGATCTGGGCCAGCCCGGTCGCCCCCAGCGGGTGTCCCCTGCTGAGCAGCCCACCGGACGGGTTGACCGGCTGAGCGCCACCGAGCGCGGTGTGCCCGGACAGGACCAGGTCGCACCCGCCACCGGGTTCCGCGATACCGAGGGCCTCGGTCGCGGTGATCTCGCCGATCGTGAACGCGTCGTGCACCTCGAAGACGTCCACGTCGCCTGGCCCGATTCCGGCTTCCCGCCACGCTTGTCCCGCCACCGTGGACATCAGCTCGTAGCCCCACGGATGTGTGCTTCGGTGATCCCACAGTTCCCCGGAACGCAGTGCCGAGCCCGCGATGCGCACGTCCCTGCCGACCCCGCGCTCCCCGCCGATCACGGCGGCGGTCGCGGCGTCGGAGATGTCGCAGCACTGCAACAGGGTCAGCGGATCGGCGACCATCCGGGAAGCGAGTACTTCCTCGGCGGTGACCTCGGCGCCGTGCTGGGCACGCGGGTTCAGCGCCCCGTGACGGCGGTTTTTCACCGACACGGCCGCCAGCGCCTTGGGTTCCAGGCCGTACAGGTACTCGTATCGGCTCGCGACCATCGCGTACACGCCCGGCAGCGCCAGCCCCGCCCGCCCCTCGGCGTCGGTCTCCTCCGGGGTGATCGGCCCGGAGAAGTGCAGGGTCATCGTCTCCACACCGAGACACAGCACTCGCCGGAAACGACCGGACAGCACGGCGTGCCGCGCTTCGTGCAGTGCCGTCGTCGAGGTCGCGCAGGCGTTCTCGAAGGTCAGGATCGGTACACCGGTGATGCCGAGCAGTTGCAACGCACGCTGTGCCGTACCCGGTGCACCGAAGACAGTGCCCGCGAACACGGCATCGATCGCACCGAGGTCATCGAGCCCGGCGTCGTCCAGTGCCTCGCCGATCGCCTGCTGCGCGAGCCACGGTGCACCGACCCCCGGCTGGCGACCGAACCGGGATGTACCGACCCCGTACACGTACGCCGCGCTCATGCCGTCTCCTCCACCGCGACGGCCAGGAGGTCACCGGTCTCGGACATCCCGGTGACCTTCGCTCTGCTGGCTGGCGGCAGCGGCTGCTCCCCCGGCGTGTGCACCAGCACCCTCGGGCCGTCGTCCAGCACCAGGTACGCCACCGCGAACGGCGGCGTGTGCCCTGGAACCCTGACCCGCAGGCACGTCGAGGCCCAGATCTCTCCCTCGGCGGGGAAAACACTGTCGGCCACCGACGACCGGCACAGCGGGCAGCGCGACACCTGCTGCGCGATGGGATGGCCGCACCCGCTACACCGCCAGCCCGCGACGGCGACGTCGCCGCCACCGCCGGGACCGGTCACGACCCTGGGTCGCGGGTCGCCGGTCGGCTCCGTCGTGCTGCTCATCGGTCTCCTTCCGGTGCGTACCTCAACGGGGCGCCATGCGCACGGCGGCGTCGACGCGGATCACGTCGCCGTTGAGGTAGGTCGTCTCCATACAGGTCCGGACCACGTTCGCGATGTCACCGGCCCTGCCGAGCCGTTTCGGGAACACGTTGGCTTCACGCAGGTAGTCGCGGATCTCCTCGCTCGCGGCGCGCACCATCGGTGTGTCGATGGTGCCGGGGCACACGCACATGACGCGCACACCGTGGCTCGCGAGATCCCGTGCGAGCGGCAGGGTCATCGCGACGATGCCGCCCTTCGACGCGGCGTACGACGCCTGGCCGACCTGGCCTTCGAAGGCGGCGATCGAGCCGATGTTGACCACCAGCCCGCGTTCGCCGTCCTCGCCGGGTTCGTTGCGCGCCATCACCCCGGTGACGTTGCGCAGTACGTCGAACGCGCCGAGCAGGTTGACTTCGACACCCTGCCGGAAACGCTCCAGCGGGTACAGGGTTCCGTCACGTGCCACCACCCTGGCCGCGGGGCTGATCCCGGCGCTGTTGACGAGCACGTCGATCCGGCCGAACCGCTGTGCGACCTTGTCCACTGTGCCGGCGACCTGAGCGGGATCGGTGATGTCGAGCGGGAAGAACTCCGCACTGTCACCGAGTTCCGCGCACAGTTCGGCACCGCGCGACACCGGCAGGTCGAGGACCGCGGCGCGGCCGCCGTTCTCGGTGAGCATCCGCACGACACCTTCACCGATGCCGGAGGCACCACCGGTGACAACCCCCACCGCGCCGGTCACGCGCATGGCTACACCCGCTCCAGAATCGTGGCGTTGGCGAGACCGCCGCCCTCGCACATGGTTTGCAGGCCGTAACGGGCACCGGTGCGCGTCATCTCGTGCACGAGCGTGGTCATCAGCCGGGCACCGGAGGCGCCCAGCGGGTGGCCGAGCGCCATGGCGCCGCCGTTGACGTTGACCTTTTCCTGTGGCACGCCAAGGTCCTTCGCCCAGGCGAGCACCACCGCGGCGAACGCCTCGTTGCATTCGAAGAGATCGATGTCGTCCACGGTCAGCCCGGCGCGGGCAAGAACCTTGCGGGTGGCCGGGATAGGGCCGGAAAGGATGAGAACGGGATCGCTGCCAACCACACTGGCCGTGTGAACCTTCGCGATCGGGGTGAGGCCGAACTCGGTGACCGCGCGTTCGGAGGCGACCAGGATCGCGGAAGCGCCGTCGGCGATCTGGCTGGCGAGTGGGGCATTGTGGATGCCACCGTCCCGGATCGGCGGAATACTCCGCATTTTCTCCCGGTCCGAACTCCGCCGCACGCCCTCGTCAGCGGTGACCCCGGCGACCCGCACCACCTGGCTGTCGAAGCGCCCCTCGTCCTGTGCGCGGGCGGCGTTCGCGTGGCTGGCGATCGCCAGGTCGAACATGGCCTCGCGGTCGATGCCCCACTTCTCGGCGATCAGGTCGCCACCACGGAACTGGTGGATCTCCTCGTCCCCATAGTGTTTCGCCCAGCCCGCACCCGCGAACGGGTAGCCGTAACCGAGTGCCGGGTCTCCTGAGCTGTTGAGGGGAACCCTGCTCATCACCTCGACGCCGCCCGCGACCACCAGGTCCTGTTCCCCGGACTTCACGGCCTGCGCGGCGAAATGCACGGCCTGCTGGGAGGAACCGCACTGCCGGTCGATGGTGACGCCGGGTACCTCCACGGGAAGACCGGCCGACAGCCAGGCGTTGCGGGCGACGTTCCACGCCTGATCGCCCATCTGCGCCACACAGCCCGCGATGACATCGTCCACACGGGACGGATCGACTCCGGTGCGTTCCACCAGTGCCGTGAAGACCTCACCGAGAAGATCGGCGGGATGCAGTTCGGCGAGCCCGCCACCGCGCCGCCCGGTGGGAGTGCGGATCGCGTCCACGATGTAGGCCTGGGTCATGTCGTCACCTCTCGTTCCGTTGTCCACAGCTCCTCGAGCCCGGAAGGCAGCCGTTGCTGCTGTAGCCGCGGGCGGACCACGGCGGCGAGATCGTCCAGCGCGCCCGTCCACGCCGCCGTACCCGGCCGAGGGGCGAGACGGACGAGCGTGGTGTCGAGCCCCCATCCGTCGCGTTCGGACAGCAGCCGCGCGGTGAGGTCCAGCGCTTCCTCGGCCTCGGGATCCCAGTCGCGCAACGCGGGTCGGCGCAATCGTCGGCAGGCCCGCCCCAACGCGCCTTCCATGTCTCGCCAGACCCACGAGCCGTCCTTTTCGGACATCGGACTGAGCGCGTAGGCCGCCGCGACCGCAGTGGCGGCGTTCCCGAGCAACCACAACGTGGGCTCCAGCGCGTACGGTGGAGGCGTGACACGCACATGGGTCTCGGGATTCACGGTGTGTGGCGGCAGACCTGCCGGGATCGTGTGACGTGGACCGTGGTGCGCGAACGGTACGGGAGCCGCGGCGGCGAGCAGGACCTCGGTCCACTCGCTGAGGTGTTCCTCGTTGTCGCCCCGCAGGCCCAGTACCAGGCGTCCGCCGAGCATCTGGTCGGTGACATGGCGTTCCTCGGCCAGATACAGCGGATGGTGGTCCGCGACCGAGGTTCCCGCGCCGATCAACGGGGTGCGTGTGGTGCCAGCGCACGTGGCCGCGGCGGCGAGTGCGATCTCGGGGCGGTCCTGCGGGGCGTCCAGCCACACCAGGTCGAGCTTCGCCTCCTCGACGGCGGCGGCCAGCGCGGGCACGTCCGCGAGCGGCACGGTGGCGAGATCGATCGTGACGCCGATCCTCATGACGTCACCGCCTTCAGTACGGTCGACGCGAGCAACTCGAGCTGGTCGCGCAGCGCGCACTCGGAGACGAAGTCGAAGTTCACCCTGGCCACGATGGTGTCCACCCCCGCGTCGGCGAGTGCGGTGAGCCGCGCGGCGACCTCGTCGGGGGTTCCCGCGATCGCACTGGTGGCCGCGCGCTCGACCTGCTTGTCCAGAAGCTCGGGGCGTTCGAAGCCGTGGACGCCGTCCAGCACCCACCACGCACCGGCCTCCTCGCGGTAGTGCCGCCGCACCCGCGGCAGGAACCAGGAGCGCGCGTTGTCACCGTCGGGATCGACCCAGAGGTCCCTGATCATGCCGATCCGGCCCGGTTCGCGGCCCGCGTCGTGCGCGGCCTCGGTGATGATGGCGACCGCGCGGCGGATGCCCTCGGCGTCGAGGGTCTGCGGAAGCACCGCGGACATCCCGTAGCGCCCGATGCGTTCCAGCGCCGCGCGTGCCATGCCACCGCCCCACATCGCGTCCTGGCGGCGGTCGCGAGGTTCGCGGTCGAGGACCCGGAGTCCGGCCTCCATCCTGCGACCCCTGCCGGTGCGTGCCACACCCAGCGCGTCGAACTCGGCGTCCCGGTGCCCCAGTCCCACGCCGAGTTCAAGTCGGCCGCACGCCGCGTCGTCGACGGCGGCGGCGAGCGAGCGCAGGCGTTCCGGGTCGTGCTGGGGGAGCAGGGTCATCGCCGTCCCGAGCCGGAGCGTGGTGGTGGCCGCCGCGGCGGCGGCGATCGGCAGCAGCGGCGCGGGGCAGAAGGCGTCGTACCAGAGCCGGTGCTCGGCGACCCACAGGTGGGCGAAGCCGAGCCGCTCCACGGTTGCCGCCAGCTCGGGGAAATCCCGGTACAGCCGGGGAAGCGACTGACGACCGGACACTGTGGACTGGAACGTCCACAGCCCGACCCCCATCTCGACACCCATGGGCTGCCTCAGCCCCTGGCCAGGTGCGTGATGTCGACGGTGGCGGTACCCGCGAGCGCAACCCGTTGCCCGGCAACGAGTTCCACGTCGCAGTCGGCGAGCGTGCGACCCTTCTCCTCGCGCAGTGCCGACACCGTACCGCGCGCGACGACGTGGTCACCGCCGAGCACATTGCCCTGAAAGCGCACCCGAATGCCCCGCAGATGCTCGTGGCCGCCAGTCCACCCGGCGAGCATGTTCATGACGTAGGCGAGATTGTTCGGTCCCTGGTTGACCGGCTTGTCCCCCATGCCCAGCGCGCGGACGGCGTCGAGGTCGAAGTGGATCGGGTTGGGATCGACCAGTACCAGCGCCATCGTCTTCATCTTCTCGGCGCTCACGGCGGGGAGTTTCCACTCGGGGATGACGGTGCCCGCCCGTACGAGTGTCGCGGTCATGCGTCCCTCCTCGGGAAGACGATGGAGTTGTAGGTCGCCGCGGCGAGTTCGCCCTCGGCGTCGGTGAGCGCGAGCCGGAAGCCCACGATGTCGAAGACGCCGGTCCGTTTGCCGCGCTTGCGTTCCGCGGAAACGAACTCCCCGCTGACGGTAAAGCTCTCCCCGACCTTGAGCGGGCGTTCGAGCACGGTCTCGTGTTCGCCGAACATCGGACCGTCGGCGGCGGTCGCGCCGCAGATCGCGAAGACCTCGTCCCAGCTGAGGCCCTTGCCGACGGCCACGCTGATGTAGGCGAACAGCGGGTGCGCAACCTCGCCGTCCCGCCCGGACTCCACGACGTCGTTGAGCAGCCAGTCGACGTACGGCTCGATGGTGTAAGACCCGCCCGGAATCGGCCTGCCGACGATCGCGGCGAGCTCGCTCTCGGTCATCGTCATCGAGACTCCAATTCACCAACCAATTGATTGGTAGAAGTCTGCCAGACGACGTCCGCCCTGCCAAGTTCCCATCCGGAAACGTGCTAGTCCCGCGCTCAGACGCGTGAAATGCCCGTCCAGGCGGCCGAGTTGCCCATTACCAGCACACGAGTGGCCCTTTCGCGCGCGCTAAGGCACCCAAGAGGCACACCGGCCGGACGAAGCGGAAACCGCGGAAATCAGCCTCGCGAGAAACTCGATCGCAAGGTCTCGATACCGCCTGCCGACTCGACCGCGGAGGCGGAGGCGACCGAGGACACGATCATCCCGACGTAGACGTCCGCCAACTGGTCCGCGGTACGGGGGCCGTCCGGGCGATACCACCGGGTCATCGAGTTCAGCTCACCGGTGATCATGATGCTGGCCAGCCGGGGATCGATCCCGCCGTCGATGACACCGTCGCGCTGCCCCTCCTCGAGAATGCGCTGGAGCACCACGACATAGGTTTCCCCGCCCTCGCGGATCTCGGCACGACGATGCTCGCTGAGCCGGTCGAACTCGCGCACCTGGATCGTGTACGGCACCAGGTGGTCGGCGGCGAACAGCACGTGGGCACGCACGAACGCGGCCAGTTTCTCCAGCGGGTCCCGCGCGCCCTCGGTGACGGCGTGCATGTCCGAGATGGCCTCGTCGTACACGTCCTTGATGATCTTGTAGAGGAAGTCCTCCTTGGATCGGACGTAGTGATAGAGGCTGCCCTTGAGGATCCCGACCCGGTCGGCGATGTCCTGGATACTGGTCGCGCTGTAGCCCTTGTCGAGGATCACCTCCGCGGCGGCCTCGACGATCTCGGCGTAGCGCTCGGGGTCAGGCCCACGACGCGGCCGCCCCCGCTTGGCCGGCTCGGCGTCGGTCTTCGACATCTGGTCACGTCCCCCTTGAGGTAGCTGAGTCCGTCGAGCGCACGTCCCCTCCACTGCGTCGCGCGCGGTCGAACCACGGCAGGATAGTCCGGTCGCCCGTGACCCATCGACCATCCACCCGACGCTCGGCGATCCGCCAGCCGCCGTCGGTGTGGCTCAGCAGATCACGATAGGACGCGGCGACCTCGACCCGAGACGAACGCGCTCCCTCACCACCCCGTGCGACCAGGGTGGCGCGCACGTGGCTGCGCACGCGCACCCGGCCGTCGTCGCCCGCCCGGCCGGACACGCTGCCGAGCAGATGCTGGGTCGTGCGGAGATCGCGATGGAGTTCGGCCATCACGTCCGCGACCTCTGCTCCGCCGCGGCAGCGAAACGCGCCGTAGTCGGCGACGGCGTCCGGGAGGAACAGCGAACGGAGTTCGTCGTACGCCTCGTCGTCGATCGCCCAACAGTAGCGGGCCAGCAACTCGGCAGCCACGGCGGTCGCGCGCACGTCGTCGAGGGGGCGTGGCTCAGCGGTCATCGGTGGCCCCGTTCTCCGACCGAGGGGCCGGGTAGCCGGCGCCCTCGAACCACGCCTCCAGTTCCGCTTTCCGTGCGGCGTCGACGATCTCGACCAACGGGCCACTGGGCAGCCGGTGGTATGCGAATCGGAAGGCCTGCCCGCTGCCGTCGTCGAAGGTGAGCACCCTGGGGAATCCGGCGGCCTCGAGTTTCGCGGACGTGGCGGCGAAATCCTCGGCCCACACGCCGACATGGTGCGCGCAGCCGGGGCCGAAGGATACGGACGGCGCCTCCCAGATCGTGCCCGGTACGGGTTCCAGCAACTCCAGTCGCGGCGAACCACCCTGGGAATAAGCGAACCGGAGGTTCGCGGTCACCGGGCCTTCGGGGGTCGTCACCGGTATCTCGTGTTGCTCGACGTCGGTCCAGGTCACGCCGAAGACGGCGGTCAGGTCGCGTCGCGCGGCGTCGAGATCGGGCACGACGAATCCGGTGTGGTAGATGTCGGCGATGTTCAGCAACACGTTCTCCTCTCCGGAAACCGGCGGTCAGCCGCCGATGTAGGACATCTCCACTCGTGGTCCGCGCAGGCCCTCCTCGCCCCGCAGTTCGGACGCGCGATCGGACCGTCCCGCCCAATGCCGCGCCAGCACCGCGTACAACTCCTCGTCGGTCGCGCCACCGCGCAACAGAGCGCGCAGGTCGAGTCCTCGCGCGGCGAAGAGGCACGTGAACAGCTCACCGACAGCGGAGACGCGGGCGCGGGTGCAGGTGTGACAGAACGGTGCCGTGACGGAGGCGATGATCCCGATCTCGCCGCCGCCGTCGCGGTAGCGGAACCGGGTCGCGACCTCGCCCGCCACCTCGGGCGCGACCTCCGTCAGTGGCCACAGTGCGTCGATCCGTTCCCGGACCTCCTGCGCTGGAACGACCTTGTCGCGGACCCAGCCGTTGGTGGTGCCGACGTCCATGTACTCGATGAAGCGCAGCCGGACACCCTCGTCGCGGGCCCACGCCGCGAGCTCCTCGATCTGGTGGTCGTTGACGCCGCGCTGGACGACGGTGTTGACCTTGACGCCGAGCCCGGCCTCCCGCGCGGCGGTGATGCCGTCCAGCACGGCCGAAAGGGCAACCGGCGTGTCGGCCATCGCGCGAAAGGTCCTCTCGTCGAGCGCGTCGAGGCTGACGGTGACGCGGTGCAGACCATTGCGCGCGAGCGCGGCGGCGTGTTTCGGCAGCAGCACCCCGTTGGTCGTCATGGCGAGATCCGCGAACCCGGACAGCATGGCCACGAGGTCGGGAAGACCGCCGCGCAGCAACGGTTCCCCTCCGGTCAGCCGGACCTTGCGCACACCGCCGCGCCGGAAGACGCCGAGCAGGCGGGTGATCTCCTCGAAGCTCAGCAGTTCGGAACGCGGGAGGAAGGCGTGGCCGGGGCCGAACAGTTCGCGGGGCATGCAATAGCGGCACCGGAAATTGCACCGATCGGTGACCGACAGTCGCACGTCGGTCAGCGGGCGGCCGAGGCGGTCGCGCAGCGGGCCCGCATCGAGGCGCTCTTCCATCACGGGACCTTCCCACATTTTGGCAACCGTTCGTTTGGTAGGTTATGCAAGGAGTGGAACTCGGAGCAAGCACCCCATCGGGAGGATCGCCGCATGGACGCCACGACGGCACGCTTCCAGGTCGCTCCCGAGTACCGCGATCCCGCGCCCGGTACCGAAAACAGCGTCCCTCCGGCGTGGTTCTCGGCCGCCCTTCGCCGTGAGCGGCGCACGGGCGAGGTGAGGGTGGACGGCGTCCCGATCCGGTTCCTGTCCTGGGGTGACCCGCGCGAGCCCGCCACGATCCTGGTGCACGGAGGGGCGGCGCACGCCATGTGGTGGGCGCCGGTCGCGGCACGACTCGACGGCCACGTCGTCGCACTCGACCTTTCCGGGCACGGCCGCAGCGGGCACCGGCCCGGCTACTCGATCGAGCACTGGGCGAAGGAGATCATCGCGGTCGCGCACAGCGTGTCGGGTGGCCCCGCCACGATCGTCGCGCACTCGCTCGGCGGCATCGTGGCCTCGCACGCCATGACCCACACCGGCCTCGGCGCCCGGTTCCGCGGGGTGGTTCTCCTCGACGCTCCCGTGTGGCCGGGCGCGCCCGCTCCCGAGAAACCGTTGTCGGACAGAGAGATCCGGCCGCACCGGAGCTACGCCACCGCGGCGGAGGCACTCGGGCGGTTCCGCCTGGTTCCCCCGCAGCCGTGCGCCAACGACTTCTACGTCGAGCACATCGCCTGGCACAGCCTCGCTCCTTTCGAGGAGGGCTGGCGGTGGCGTTTCGACCCCCGGATCTTCGCCGACCCGAACGGCGATCACCGGATCACCAGGTTCGAAGGCGACCTCGACCTCGCGACAAGCCCGTTCGCGGTGGTCATGGGCGCGCGATCGTACCTTTCACACGGCGCGAGGGCGGCCTTGGCGAACCGGCCCGGCACACCACTGTGCTTCGTACCGGACGCGGCCCACCATGTGATGCTGGACCAGCCCATCGCCCTTCTCGCCGTGATACGGGATCTGCTCGGCTCCTGGCCGTGACCTGTGCTCAGATCCCGGCATCGCTGAGATCGTCCCGCTTCGGACGGGCGCGCACGTCCTCCACCGCGGTCACGATCTGTTCCAGCGCGAGAATGAGGAAGCCCGCGAACACGGCGAGCCTGGCCGGCCACATGGGAAGCCGGACCAGACCGAGCTTGTACTCACCGGTGTCGAGCGCGGCGGCGAGCACCTCCCAGGACGCCAGCGCGAGCAGCACCGCGACGAACGCCGCGCCGATCCCGCCTGCCATCCGCACGACCTGGTAGGCACGCCCCCGCAACTTGTCCAGCACGGACGTCATGGAGACGTGCCGCCGCTGCCGCTCCGCCTCGCCCAGCGCGAAGAACGCCGTCAGCGCCATCGCCAGCTCTACGTACTCGACAACACCCGGCACCTCGGGTTTGCCGAGTTCGCGCAGCACGAAGTTGTAGACGACGAGCAGCATGATGAAGACCATGCCCGCGATGGAGACCACGGCCAGGCTTCGGGACAGGGCGTGGATCGTCGCGGCGAGACCGCGACCGACGGTGCCTAGGAAACCGCGGACGTTCATTCGGTCAGTCCCATCTGGCTCGGAATGAAGGTGACAATCGCGGGAAAGACGAACATCAGGATCACGACGATGATGTCCAGCCGCACGTACCAGAGCACGCCCTTGAAGGCGGTGCTCAGTTCGACGTCCTTGCGGATCCCGGCGACGACGAACGCGTTGAGCCCCAACGGCGGGGTGAGCAGCCCGATCTCGATCAGCTTCACGAACAGCAGCCCGAACCAGATCCCGTCCATCCCGAGTTCGGTGACGACCGGGTAGGTCAGCGGCACCATGATCAGCAGGATCGACGTGGGATCGAGGAACATGCCCAGCGGAATAAGCAACAGCAGGATGAGCGCGACGATCAGCCACGCGGGTACCGGAAGTCCGGTCAGGCCGTCGGCGATCAGTTGGGGCGCCCCGGCGGCGACCATGAACGAGGAGAAGATCGCGCCACCGATGAGAAGCGCAAAGACCATCCCGTTGAGACTGACCGCCGCGCTGAGCGAACTCCAGAGACTCCTGCCCATCTCCCTGGGCCTGCGCAGGTGCTCGACGATCACCATCAGCATGGCGACGAACGCGCCGACCGCGGCGGCCTCCACCGCCGTGAAGAAGCCGGAGTACATACCGCCGATGATGATCACGAACAGCAGCCCGATGCGGAAAAGGCTGTAGGCGCCGGAAAGCAGAGCGGGCCGGTCGCTGAGCGGCAGCACGTCCTCGGCTCCCCTGCCGAACAGTTCGGGCTTGCGCTTGGCACGGATCATGATGGAGATGCCGTACACGACCGCGGTGACGACACCGGGCCCGATGCCCGCCATCAACAGGGCGCCGATGGACTCGCCGGTGAGCACGCCGTAGATCACCAGCGGCACACTCGGCGGGATCAGCACACCCAGGGTTCCCGCCGCGCCGACCACACCGGCGGCCACGTGCATGGCGTACCCGGCCTTGCGCATCTCGGTGATCGCGAGGTTCCCGATCGACACCACGGTGGCGATACTCGAACCGCTGACCGCGGCAAAACAGGCGCACGCGGTGAGGGTGGCGACCGCGAGACCACCGGGAAGGCTGCGGAGGAACCAGCCCAGCACACGATAGGCGCCCTCGGCCAGGTTCGCCCGCTCGGCCGCGTTGCCCAGCAACACGAACATCGGGATGACCAGCAGCGTGAACTTCGAGGCGCTGCTGATCGGCAGCGCGCCCAGCGTCGCCATCCCCACGTCGGGGCCGCTGATCAGGTAGTAACCGGCGAACCCGGCGAAGGTGAGTGCCAGCGCGATGCGCATACCCGAGAACAGGCACGCCGCGAGAATCGCGATGACCACCAGGAAAAGCTCAGTGGTTCCCATGGGACACAGGCCCTTTCGTCGACCCGGACATCCACAGTGGACGTATTGTCAGTTTCGGCCGCAGGTCGTGAGGCCCTCGGTGTAGGAGGAGGCGCCGGTGTGCTCGCGCAAGGAGTCGGTGTAGGCGCTCCAGACCTTCTCGACGTCACCCGGGTCGACGGATGTCGCCGCCTCGTCCTTCCACACCCCTGGTGCCAGCCGCTGGGTCGCGTCAGCGATCCTGGCCTCGTCGGCCTCGCTCCAACGCACGATCGTGCCGCCGGAGTCGAGGAACTTCTCGCAGGCCTGCCGGTCGTACTTGGTCATCAGCTGGTCCGACTTGGCGTACCACTCAGCTTTGAGTTCCTCGATCGTGGCCTTCATGTCGTCGGACAGCCGGTCGTAGGCGAGCTTGCTGATCGCGAAGATCGCGCCACCGTTCTCGCCGACGTCGGGCGCCATGTACTTCGCCACGTCGGTGATGCCGTTGGCGACCTGGGTGTCCATCGGATACGTGACACCGTCGACGATGCCGCGTTCCACGGACTCGTACACCTCTTCCGAGGCCTGAAAGGTCGGCTCCGCGCCGAGTTCCTGCCACACCACCGAGGACGGCCGCGCGGGAATCCGGATCTTGAGACCGGCCACATCGGACAGTGACTTCACCGGGGAGTTGAACGCGACCGCGGAGGCGTTGTTCGGCAGGAACCCGATCAGTTCGAGGTCCTGTCGCGCGAGTTCGTCGCGGAAGGCCTCGACGTTGTCCGCGAGATCCTGGAGCGCCCGCAGGCGCGCGGCCTGGTCGGCGTGCGCGATCGGCACCATGTTGATGTTGTTGAGCGGGAGTTCCGCGGGAAAGTAGGCGGGAATCACGTTGCCCGCCTCCGCGCGGCCCTGCTTGAGCCCCGGCAGCGTGTCGGTGCCGGAGAGGAGGCCGCCGCCGAAGGTGACCTCGGTGCGCACCTTCCCGTTCGTACGCTTCTCCAGCTCGTCCATGAACCACTGGATGAGATCGGACTGCGATCCGCCCGGCGGCAGTACCTGCGCGGCCCGCAGCTGGACCGGCCCGCCCGCGTCGGACGCGATGCCGGCGCAGGCGCTCGTCGCCATCACGACCGCGACGAGACCGGCGAGGAGCCGGGAAATCCGGCTGGTCCTGGTGCGCGCCATTGCGCCTCCTCTGGATGTGCGTAGCTCGTATCCCGGATCGGCCGACAGAATTCCACCAACCGGTTGGTCAATTAACGCCAACAGGGAGTGTGGCGTCAAGCACACTCGTTAGGGGAAAACGTGACTCGCATCACAACGTCGACGCGGCGGTATGGGTCCTTTGTGGACCAAAGCTCAGAGCGAATAGCCGCCGTCGACGTCGATCCACTGCCCGGTGACGTAGCTGGCGTCGTCGCAGGCCAGGAAACACACCGCGGCCGCGATATCGGCGGCCTTGCCGAACGCGGCCAGCGGGATCCGGCTCCGCGCGGTCTCCAGATGCTCGGGGCGGATGTCGCCACTCGCCATCAGAGCCTGGGTCATTCCCTCGTCGAGAATGCCCACACCGACGGCGTTGGCGCGGACGCCATAACGCCCTTCCTCGGCCGCCACGGCCTTCACCACCGCCTCGTTGGCCGCCTTCGGCCCGCTCGAGAGCACGTCGCGCAACACGAACCGTCTATTCGCAACGGTGGCGACCACGACCACCGAACCGCGTGACTCCCGCAGCGCGGGCAACGCGGCACTGATCACCGCGAACGTGCCGCCCGCGTCGATCCGCAGCTGCTCGTTGTACTGCTCAGGAGCAAGCGTGCTCGCCCAGGCCTGGTAGTTGGTCGGCGAGGCAGCCAGCACCACGGTGTGAAGCCCGCCGTGCCGGCTGACCGCCTCCCCCACCACACTCCGAACCTGTTCGGTGTCACCGAGATCGAGCCGTACCGCGATCCCGTCCCTGCCCGTTTCCTTCACGAGCGCGGCGGTCTCCTCCGCGGCTGAGCCGTTGCCCGCGTAGGTCACCGTGACGTCGGCGCCGAGCCCGGCGAGCCGTGTCGCCACCGCCCTGCCGATCGCACCGCTGCCGCCGACGACGAGACAACCGCCCGGTCGTCCTCCGAACGCGTCCTCGGTCATCACACCGGCACCGACACCGGCGCGTCACGCGCGGGCGCCTCGGGTGCGTCACCGGCACGGATCCGGCACCGTGCTCCCCGCAACGGCTGGTCGCCCGCGAAACTCGACAACTCGGGAGCGCCAGGGGTGATGGCGTTCGCATTGGAGACCCAGACGCCCGACAGGTGCGGTTCGTACTGCCGCTCATCGGGATTCCACCAGTAGCCGTCCGGATTCACCGTGTCCCGCCGCAGGGATTCGTCGAACCGGGCTCGCTGCCGGATCGCGCCCTCCGGCCGTTCGATGATCATCCATTCGCCATCGGCGACCCCGTACTTCGCTGCCGTGTCCGGATGGACGTCGCACAGCGGCTCGGGGTGGATCCGGCGCAGTCGCGCGCTCTGGCGCAGGTTCGATGCCGTGAGCTCACGGACCCTGCTGCCGGGGATCATCTGCAACGGGTACTCCTCCTCCGGCGCGTCCAAAATCGAGTACGGCGGCCCGGTGTAGACCGGTCGCGCCTCGATCCCGAAGCGCTCGAACAAACTCGGCACCAGCTCGACCTTTCCCGAGGGGGTGGCGAATCCGCGTTCCCGGTACTTGTAGAACACCGGTTTGATGAAGCGGTGGTTGACCTCGCCGTCGGCCCACTCACGATAGGACTTCCCCGACGGTTCCAGGAACCGGTCGAACATCCCCTCGACGGTCTCCGGCCAGTATCCGGGGTCGTCGGAGAGCCTGCGGCCCAGTTCGGCCCAGAGATCGTAGTCGTTCCTGCGCTCGCCGAGGGTCGTGGAAACCTGCTGTCCCACAACAAAGAAGTTGCCGATGCCCCAGTGGGCGGACAGGTCGGCGCGCTCCATGAAGTCGGCGGCGGGCAGCACGTAGTCGGACAGCTGCGCCGTCGGCGTCATCCACATGTCCATCGTGACGAGCAGTTCCAGGTTGTCGCTCGTGAACGCCTCGTACGCGTCCCTGCCCGCGCCCATGGACAGCAGCGGTTCCCCGCACTGCACGAGGATCGCCTTCACCGGATAGGGATCCTGCCTGGTGACGGCGCGGTAGATCGCGGGCTGGCTGGCGAAGAGGACGTAGGCGGTGCCGGTGTGGCCCTGCGGGTAGACCTTCGCGGTGGCGTCCCGGAACGCCTGGTATCCGGTGATAGAAGTGATCGGGTTCTCGTGCGCGTTGACGCTTTCCCTTGTGCGCAACGGATGATCGACCAGCTTCTCGAAGTTGATGTTGGGAAGCCAGGAGAACGTGTCCGGATCGTAGGGGTTGCCGAGCGGCTCACCGCCCGGCCGGTCCAGGTTGCCGGAGATCGCCCGCAGGATGGACCTTCCCAGCACCGCGGAACGGGAGGCGCCCTCGCCGAGCTGCGTCGCCGCGACCCCGAACGACAGGCGGGCGGGCCCCAGCGTGGCGTACATGTGGGCCGCCGTCACGACGTCGTCGGCGGGAACGCCGGTGATCTCCTCGGTACGTTCGGGAGTCCACTTCGCGGCCTCGGCCTCGACCTCGTCGAAACCGGTGCACCACTGCTCGACGAACTCCTTGTCGTAGATGCCGTCCCGGATCATCACGTGGATCATGCCGAGCGCGAGCGCACCGTCGGTCCTCGGCCGGACCGGAAGGTGGAGGTCCGCGCGCTGCGCCGTTTTGGTGCGGCGCGGGTCGACGACGATGAGTTTGGCGCCCGCCGCCTGGCACTGGCGCAGCCGTTCGAACGACGGCGGCGAGGACTCCGCGGGGTTGGAGCCCCAGATGACGATGCACTTGGTCTTACCGGGGTAGTAGCTCTGGTACACGGTGTCCCAGCCGTACACCGAGATCTCGGCGATGTACTCGCTGACACCGCAGTTGCGGCCCTGGCTGACGAAGTTGGGGGTGCCGAAGTCGGCGGCCCAGCGCCAGCTGGCCCAGTCACCGGGGGTCTTGTGCGTGCCACCGAGAGTGGCCACCGACTCCGGGCCGTCCTTCTCCCGCAGCTCGCGCAGCTTCTCGGCGATCTCGTCCATCGCCTGTTCCCAGGAAATCCGCTCCCATTTACCCTCGCCGCGCTTGCCAACGCGCTTGAGCGGGAAGTTCAGCCGGTCGTCGTGCTGGTGGATCTCGATCGCGGTTGTGCCCTTGATGCAGAGTTTGCCGTTGGCCACCGGGTTCTCGCGGTCTCCGTCGAACGCCTGCGGATGTCCCTCGCCGTCGACGTGGAACAGCATGCCGCAGTGCTGCGGGCACAAGGTACAGAACGTCCGGCGGACGTCGGGTCCGTCCGCGAAGTTGAGCTTGGCCAAGGCTACGCTCCCATCATACCTACCAATCGTTTGGTGTATTTAACCTACCTCGCCATGACGCGACTCACAAGGGCCCCCGTTTTGTCCACAGTGGAAAGCCTGCCGGGCGGCCGGTGCCACGGCTTCAAGCCCGTGGGGTCTGCCGGATGAACGGTGGATCTGATCGAATGACGACGTACAAGCATTCCGGCCCGCGGCGCCGGAGGGTAAATGACCGCGGGGCTTTGATCGCGTTCGGTCCGGATGCCCTCGCGAATCTCGCCGTCGTGTTCGAGGAACGGCACGAACCCGGACCAGACCTCGCACGATCGCATCCCGGTGTTGGCGTCCGGCGTAGCGGAACGAGTTACGGCTTGTTCACGACCTGCCCGTCACGAACCTTGATCACCAGGCCGGCGCAGGGCTTGAGCCGGCGCGAGCGTGGGTATCCGGACCACGACCTGGTCTTCCCGACGCTTGAGGGGGCACGCGCGCACGGTGTTGGCGCCACAGTGGCCGCTCGGCTGGTCGATCGCGGTGTTCGTGTTCGCCGCGCTGCTGACGGTGTTGTGCAGTGTTCGCCTTGCGGCGGTGGGCGACACCTTGGCCGACCGGACGGGCTGGGGCGAAGCACTGTTCGGTGCAGTGTTCTTCGGGCTCGCCACCTCGCTGTCCGGCATCGTGATGACAGGTGTCAGTGCCGCCGAGAACCAACCCGAACTGGCCTACGGCAATGCCGTCGGTGGAATCGCCGCCCAGACGTTGGCCATCGTGGTCGCCGACGCCGCCTACCGGCACGTCAACCTCGAACACGCGGCCGCCTCGCCCGGCAATCTCTTCTTCGGCTGCTTGCTGATCGTGCTGCTGAGCATCGCGCTGCTCGCGTCATTCAGCCCGGACGTCACCATTGCCGGCGTGCACCCCGCCTCGGGTGTCATGATCGTCTTCTACCTGGGCGGCCTGCACCTGATCCGCGGACAACGGTCACCGATGTGGCGCCCTGTCGCCACTACCGAAACCCAGCCGGACGAGCCGGACGAGGACGGCCGCCTGAACCAACGCCGCACCCGCACGTTGTGGCTGGAGTTCCTCGTCATCGCGAGCGTCGTGGTGATCGGCGGCTGGGCGGTCGCGCACGCCGCCGACAGCCTGGTCTCGGCAACCGGACTGAGCACGGGCATGGTCGGCGCGGTGTTCATGGGCCTGATCAACGCACTACCCGAAACCGTCACCGCGATCGCTGCCGTCCGCCGTGGCGCAGTGACACTGGCCGTGGCAGCCATCATCGGCGGCAACAGCCTCGACGCACTCAACCTCGTCATCGGCGACATCTTCTACGCGGGCGGTTCCCTCTTCCACGCCGCGAGCACGGACCAGCTTTTCCTCACCACCTCGGCCTTGCTCATGACGGCGATCCTGCTCGGCGGCCTGCTCGTCCGCCAGCGCAAGGGCTGGTGGCGGCTGGGATTCGACGGCATCGTGCTGATCGGTATCTACCTGGCCACGGTCGCCACCCTCGCCGTCTGAGCGAAAAGGGCCGTACCCGGAAATCCAATATGGACTGGTGAACTCACCCGGGGGTCGAATCCTCGTCACCGGCACGGCGCGGCCGGGCCGAACGGGCGGTCGCCCCGGCTCGTGCCGCGCGGTTCATCAGGTAGGTGATCGTCAGCCGGTGCACCGGATCACTGATGGCCCACAGTATCTTCGCCCTGCGGCGTTCGAAGCGCAGGAAGGTGGCGTGGACGACGCGCGGTCCCCGGACATCGACCACGAGATGAGTGGTGAAGGCCGTCCCGTCGATGCCGAGCGTCGCGCGGCCGGGGGTGGCGGACAGGATCTTCCAGCCGGCAACGAGGGCCGGGTCGGACAACGGGCCGGGACGCAGGCGCAGCACACCGAGCTATCCGGCGAGCATGAACCAGCGCAATGGGCGCGGCGCGCCATCGAAAACGGCCCGCGCCCACTGCACGGCCGTGCGATCGTCGCCGTCGGCGACCGTGAGTTCGCAGGCCCAGGTGTAGTCCGGATCGGTCACGGTGTCGGCGGCGCGGATGCGTTCCGGGATCTCCACCCGATGCGCCCGCACCACCGGTCGGCGCTGCGTCATCGGGCAACGGTACTAAGCGCCGCCGCCGGATGGCTTGAACGTTGCGGCTGCCCGTCGGTCGTCGGCCGCCAGCTCCATGCGGGTGACCGCGGACGGGTTGACCCCGAACGTCTCCCTGCAGACACGGCTGAAATGGGCCAGGTCACTGAACCCGGCGACGACAGCGGCCTCGGTCAGTGTGTCCACCTCCGCCAGGGCACGAGCAGCATGACGCAGCCTCAACCAGAGCACGAAGCGCCGAAACGGGAGGCCGACCTCGGCGGAGAACACATGCGTGAGCCGGGACTCGGAGAGGTGGGCGGCCCGTGCCGCTTCGCGCAGGCTGGGCCGCCTCCGCCCCCGCAGCGCGAGATCGAGGTAGTCCACCGCGGCGGCAACGGGTGGCGACAGTGGGCGGCCGGCCGACCGGCCCGGTGAGAGCCGGGCGATCCGCAACAGGCGATCGGTGAACGCCGGGATCAGCTCCGGTCGCTCCGGCGGTGTTTCGCTGGATACGGCGAGCTCGCGGCCGGCGAGTTCGGCCGCACGCCTGGCGATTCCGTCGCCGGACGGCTCGATCAGCACGAGTGCGATGTGCCTGCCGCTGGTATCGACCGAGTGCCGCGCGCCGCTGGGAATCACCGCGGCGCGGGGACGGCTTGTCCGGCCCTCGACATCGAGTTCGAAGCAGCCGTCATAGGAGACGACCAGCTGAACCGCGTGGTGGCGATGGACATCGGCGGGCCCGCCCGATCCCACGTAGGTCAGCCTGCCCGGGCTCCACGACAACCGGCCACCCCAGTGCCCGGTCGCGGGGTTTCCACTCATATCGCCGTATTATCGCCCGCGATTCCGATGGAAGCGGGACCGGCATCATGTCATCACGCCTGAAGCAGGTATCGAACCGCGAGGCTCGTGATCATTCCGCCACCGAACACGACGAGAACTCCGCCCGCGATGGTGGTGAGGCACGGCAGGATGCGGCTCATCCGGGCGAGCGCGCGTTTCGAACCGATCACCACGGCGACGAAAACATCCCAGACCAAGACTATGGTGAACATCCAGATGCCGTAGAGCACCCGTTCCAGCGCGGTGGCGGAGACGGCTGCGGCGATACTGACGTAGAACAGTGCGTTCTTCGGGTTGAGCAGTCCGGAAGCCACCCCGAGCCCACAGTTCCTCAGCCATGTCGTGTGCGCGACGTTCGGTTCGTGTCCAAGGTCGATCCGTGTTTTCGACCGGAGGAACGCGATTCCGGCGAAGACCAGAAATCCGCCGCCCGCCAGCTGGATCGCGTCGAGCAGCATCGGGTTCGAGATCACAGCGACGCCGGAGAACGCGGCGGTGATGAAGATCCCGTTTGCCGTCGCAATACCCAGGCACACTCCGGTGGCGCCCCGCCAGCCGCCCGTCATCGCCGTGCGGGCGATGAGAAAGAAATCGACACCGGGAATCAGCAGAGCCACACAATGCGCGACGGCGACGGCGACGAACTGTTCCATCTCACCCCTCGATACGTGACAACAAACCTGTCCAGCATCGAGCGCGGCGTCCGCGCGGGTCTTGTACGTTCTTGCGGTCAGCCTCGGTAGGCGCCCGGTGACGCGGCGACGTGGGCCCGGAAGATCCGGTGGAAGTGGCTCTGATCGGTGAATCCCAGCGCATGAGCGGTCTCGGCGATGGGCCGGCCTTCTCGGAGCATCCGCCGCGCCCTGACGATGCGGGCGTTCTGCCGCCAGGCCAGCGGAGGCAGGCCGGTGGCACGTCGCATCGCGCGGACGAGCTGATACGTGGTCAAGCCGACTGATTCGGCCAGTTCACCCAGCGGTGGGTTCGACTCCTCGGTGCGGAGCCGGTGCAAGACCGGACCCAGCCGGGCGAGAAGCTCAGGGTCCGCGTCACCGGCGACCAGATGCAGGGGCGAGGCGGCAACGACCTCGCGGAACAGGGCGGCAAACCGCATCGTGAGCTTCTCGCGTGCCTCGTCGGCGAAGATCGCGTCGTTCAGCGCGCTGGCCAGGTGGTACAGGCCGGGCCGGCGCAGCACCCTGATCCCGGCGAACAGGTGCTCGGCTTCCCGCCGGGGTGCGAGTGACGCGGCGCGGTTCTGATCGATGTGGATCATCTGATACCGCCACCGGCCCTCGCCGGGATTGCAGGCATGGACCCAGCCGGAGGGGATGACGACCACGTCACCGGCCTCCAGCCGGATCGTGCCATCGAGCTGACCGCTCAGCACCGAGGTTCCCTCGTCGATCGATCCGATCGACAACGTGTCATGAGCATGTGGCCGGTAACAGGGTCTTTCCTGGCATGACCGCCGTGCCTCAAGACCAGGCAACCCGGTACTACGCCAGAACTCCGT
The DNA here is from genome assembly GCA_040635515.1 of Saccharomonospora sp. NPDC006951. GTDB lineage: Bacteria > Actinomycetota > Actinomycetes > Mycobacteriales > Pseudonocardiaceae > Prauserella_A. The sequence continues at coordinate 239,569 of JBEYHY010000005.1, forward strand.
CACGCGGCCTCCGCCCGATCGCCGACTGTGTCACGCCGAGGCCGTCAGGTTACGCCGTGGCGAGGCTCCGCTTCGCCGTCTGCCGGTTCGGCGGCCCGAACGGCAGTCCTCGTTGAGGGGGCTACGGCACCGGCGCGCTGATGCCCGCGCAGCGGCGGCGTCTGAGCCGAGCGGACGGCGTGCGATATCAGCCCACCATTCCCAGCCCCACCAACAGAACCAACACCGTCACTGCCAGCACGAGCACCGTACTCACCACGATCGTCGCGGTCGGAATGCCCTTCGGCGGATACGGTTGCGGAGCCGACAGCCCCGATGTCTGTCCCGCTTCCGGTGGCGTCTCCCCGGGTGGCACACCACCGCCCGGTTCGAGGCCCGGCACCTGGTCCGCCGAGTCCATGGAATGGTGCTCTTCGCGGTCGCGGTTCATGTCAGGCGGGTTCCCGCCGTGTATCGCGGCGCAAACCTCGGTCTGTCCACTGCGGTCTGCTCCGTGCACTCGGCGACTGCCCGCTGAGCCGGTTTCTGCCGGTCTCGTCAACGGTGACTCACGCATGTGCCCGGTACCGCGTCGCGGCTCACGTAGCCGGGTAGTTCCGCTGACGCAGCAGGCTCGCCACATGCGCGGCGTTGGCGGCCAAGGATCTCGTCGTGGACGCGACCGCCTCGGGGGTGCTGTCCAGTTCGCGGTACTCCCGTGGGTTCATGGCCTCGGCATTCCAGTATGTGCCACCTTGGGCAGCCACCGTGTAACCCATGTCGTTGAGCCCCTGGAACGCGTCCGCGATGATCTTGTGCGCGCCGTCCTCGTTGCCGACGACGGCAACGACCGCCACCTTGCCGTACAGCGCGGGCCTGTGCTGTTCGTCGGTCTCCGACAGTTCGGCGTCGAGGCGCTCCAGGACCCGCTGCGCGATGCTGGACATGTGCCCGACCCAGGTCGGCGTCGCGAACACGAGTACATCGGCGTCGTAGAGTTTTCGCCGCAGCCACGGCCATTGGTCGCCATCGCCCATGTCGGCTTCGACACCGGGACGCACGTCGTAGTCGGCAACCCGCACGGACTCGGTCTCGTAGCCGTGACCGGCGAGTTCCTCCAGCACCTGCCGCGCCATGACGTCGCTGCTGGATGGCGATGGCGAAGGCTTGAGGCTGCAGACCAACGCCAGTGCGCGTGGAGTGGCCGGCGAGGACGACGGTACGTGTTCGGACATGACGAATCCTCCTTCGGCTCGACCAGAAGGGGCTACCCGCCTTGAGAACGCGAAAACTGGAGGAGCCAGGAGCAAAGCACGTCACAGCGCGGGTACCGCGCTGTGACGACGATGCCGCACGAGCACACGAGTGCGCGCGGCGACCATCCGGTTGCCGCTTCCGTCAACCACAAGCCGGGTCGCGCCTGGCCCAGTTCGCGAGCCCGCGGATGACCTCGGCGCTCACCGGCGGACCGGAACTCCGGTGTGTGTCGTCGTACTGGCCGGCGGCGACGACGTTGAACCAGGTGCCGACGGTTTCCGGCGCGGGAAGCACCTCGTCGCTCAAGGACGCGGTGATCATCAGGTCCTCCCCGCAGCCGGTTTCGACCGCGACCGCCCAGCCGCGCTCGGCGGCCCAGATCAGGGCCGTGTCCCGGTCCGGATGGCCGGAGAGCCGTTGATCCAGCGCGACGTAGGCGCTGGGAGCGTCGGCCCACTCGCACCAGACCGCTTCGGGCCCGGCGCCCACCGCCGCCGCGACCCTGGCGGTGTAGTGCCGCAAGCCGCGTTCGGCCAGTTCGATCAGGGCCTCATCGGCGCCAGGGTCGTCCGGGCGGTCGTCGGAGAGGTCGGTGCCAGGCATCAGGATCACCGCACGTTGCCGGCCAAGCCGTGTACCGGGCGTTTCCTGTCGTGCGAGGCGGGCGGAGCGGTGGGGCTGTCCGGCGGCAAGAGTCGTTGTCACTGCTGTCCTCTGTCGGGTCCGACCGTCGTGATGTCCGTGCTGGATCGCGGCGAACCGGCAATCGGCGCGGGGTGGCCCGGGAGGCGTCCCGGGGCCACCCGGCACCAATCACGACCACGGCCTGCCCGTTCCCGCGATCAGTCAGCCGATCACGTCCGTGGTCACGCGTTGATTTCCTTGCGAGTGGCCTGTCCGCTGATCTCGATCTTGCGGGGCTTGGCCTGCTCGGTGACCGGAATCCGCAGTGTGAGAACGCCCGCGTCGTAGTCGGCCCTGATCCGGTTGGTGTCCAATGTGTCACCGAGGAACAACTGCCGGGAGAACACGCCCAGAGGGCGTTCGGACACCTGCATCTCCACCGACTGATCGGTCACGGGCCGACGCTCCGCCTTGACGGTGAGCACGTTGCGCTCGATGTTCAACTCGATCGCATCGGGGTCGACGCCGGGCAGGTCGAAGGCGACGACGAACTCGTCCCCCGCGCGGTAGGCGTCAAGCGGCATCGCCGTGGGACGCGACCACGTCCCTGGCACGTTGTTGATGACCTGCTGGGTCAGCCGGTCGAGCTCGCGGAACGGGTCGGTGCGCATCAACATGACGTTTCCTCCCTGTCGTGTCAGCTCTGGTGTCGACGCACATCCCAGGTTTAACATGTCATCGGAACGATGACAAGTGTCCGCGTCACTGAAAGGTTGACATGCTGAACGACGGCACGACCGGATACACCACCGTCGAGGCACTGGCCCTGGTCCGGGAAGTGCTGGCTCGGACGCGGGCGGGCGCGGGAAGTCCCGGCGACTTCGTGGCGGCGCTCACGGTGCTGCGCGAACTGCGGGAGGAACTGGCGAGCTGGGAACCGGAGCTGATCACCGCGGCCCGCGAACAGCAGGTGAGCTGGGCCGCCCTGGCTCCCGCGCTCGGAGTCACCAGCCGCCAGGCGGCCGAACGCCGCTACCTGCGCCTGCGACCATCCGACAACGGTGAGAAGACCGGCGAGGAACGGATACGCGCCCAGCGCGACAAACGCGCGGGCGACCGGGCGGTCGCCGCCTGGGCCCGCGACAACGCGGCAGTCCTTCGTCAACTGGCGGGACAGGTCAGCGCCGTGCGCGGACTACCCCGCAACGCCCAGCACCGGGTCGACCTGGTCGGCCAGGCCCTCGCCGAAGACGACCCCGCCGACCTGCTGCCCCCGCTCGCCGACACGCACACCCATCTGGAGGCAACACACGCAAACCTGGCCGCGCGGGTGCGGACCCTCACCGACCAGGCGACCCAGGTACGCCACACCACCCATGCGATGCGATCGAACCCGCCGTCGGCTCCGGAGTGAAACGACAGCCCGGCGACGCATACCCTCCGGGGCACACCCGGTCCGTCGCCGGGCATTCACCGGGTCCGAGCGCGCTCCACCGGAACAGGGGCCGTCACTTCCCCATTTCGGCGGCGAGCATCGTCATCAGCGCGGGCAGTCCGCGGGCAGCCGCCCGCCGTTGGCGATCGGCGCCAGTGCCATCGCGAATGAGTGACCGCACCAACACGCGCACCGTCTCGAAGTCCTCCCTCAGCGCGGGACGAACGTGGTCGAGCAGGCGGGAAACCAGCCGGGCCGCGGGCACCCTGCGCGCGCAGCGGGTCCACTCCCGTTCCGGCGATGCCGTCGCGCGCCGCTGCCCACAACGCGGCGGCGGCCACCTGGTCGGACACGTGCGGAGCACAAACTCCGAGAGCCAGGTCGTCGAGCGCGCGCCGCACCAATGCCCGGCTGAGCAGAGCCTGAAGCAGAGCCTCGTTCGCGGTCATCGCCGTGTCAGCCACCCGGAACTCGATCGTCGGGAAACTGGCCGATTTGCGCGCGAGCCAGAACGTCATGCCCGCGTCCACCAGCGCGCCACAGGACACCAGCCGCGCGACTTCCCGCTCGTAGTCGTCGACACTCGCGAACCAGCGCGGGATTCCCGCACCGGGGAACCGGGACTGCAGCACCATGCGCCAGCTGCCGTATCCCGTATCGCGACCATCGTGGAACGGGGAATTGACGGACAACGCGAGCAGGGTCGGCAACCACGGCCGGACATGGTTGAGCACGGCGATCGCCGTCTCGCCATCAGGAACACCGACGTGCACATGGCAACCACAAGCCTCATAACCGGTCGCGATGTCCCGATAGGTGGCGTCGATGGCCGCGAACCGGCCCTCGTTGCCCCCGGGACCGGGGCCGGGGCCGGAACACAAGCTCGTCCCTGACGCGGCGACCACTGCACCGTGCCGCCGGGCGAGGCCGCTCAGCAGACCGCGAGCCACGAGAAGCTGGTGCCGCAACGGACCCGGGGAATCGCATATCCCGGTCGCGGCTTCCACCTGGGTCTGCCGTAGCTCCTGGTGAAGTTCCGCTCCGCCCGGTAACCGCGGGCTGTCTGCCAGTACCGACTTCGCCCACGGCAGTGGAGTACCGGTCTCGGCGTCCAGCAGGAAGAACTCTTCCTCGACGCCGAAGGTCACGGCTCCATCGGCGGGAGCGGACGAGTGGCCGGTCCCTGGATCACGGAACCGTCCGGAGCGAATCGGGAACCGTGACATGGGCAGTCCCAGGTTTTCTCGGCATTGTTGAAGGCGACGAGGCAGCCGAGGTGCGTGCAGCGTGCGTTCACCGTGTGCCGTCCGCCGTCCTCCGCGACATAGGTGGCGGCGAACCGGAAACCCGCACGCGTCACGGCACCCTCACCAGGACGAAGTGAGTCCGCCCTGGTTTCCCCACCCAGGGCACGGACGTGGTCGCCGACGAAGTACTTGGCGACCGTCAGGTTGTCGCGCGCCAGCGCGGGCGCCGAGCGCGGATCGAACCTGTTCGGGTCGTAGAGTCCTGCCTCGGGCGGGTCGTCGCCCCGGATCAGTCGGTCCAGCAGCAGACCCGCCGCCGTTCCTCCGGTCATTCCCCACTGACCGAAGCCGGCGGCCACCCACAACCGCTTACTCCCGGGATGATACCGCCCCACATACGGGACACCGTCCACAGTGGATAGATCGTGTGCTGACCACCGATGAGTCAACGACGTCACCCCGAAGCCCGCCGCGGCTTCGGCGAGCGCCGCGTAGCGCGCCCCGACATCGACCCGCGCACCGGTCCGATAATGCTCACCCCCGACAAGCACGAGCCCGTCGTAGGAGCGAACCGACCTGTGCGTAACGGCGTCGAGATACATTCCGGGCGGAATCCGGCCTTCGCCGGCTACAACCAGGTCCCGCACGACGTTCAACCGCGCGAAGTACAAGCCTCTGTCGAGTATCGGGTAGTGGGTGGCGATCACGACATCGCGCGCCCGGACGCTCCCGTGTGCGGTGTGCACGACAGGAACGGTGCCCTCGTCGACCTTGCTCACCGGGCTACCTTCGAGAATGACGCCTCCGCGGTGTTCGACGGCAGCTGCGAGGCCCAGCAGCCAGCGGCGGGGGTGGAACTGCGCCTGCCCGGTGAACCGGACAGCACCGGCGGCGTCGACCGGCAGCTCGATATCCGGCACGAACTCCGCGGGCAGGCCCGCTTCGGCCGCCGCTTCCGCCTCCGATTCGAGCTGCCCGACCATCTGCCGCTCCGACGTGTGAACCAGGCTGTCGCGACGTTCGAAAGCACATTCGATCCCCAGTTCCGCCGACGTGGTGGCTATCCACTCCAGCGCGTCGAGCTGCGTACGCCCGTACCGGCGAGCCGCCTCGGTGCCCTTGTGGGCGGCGAGCTGTGCGTACTTGAGTGCGTGCTGGGCACTGATCTTCGCCGTCGTGTGCCCCGATACCCCACCGGCGACCCGGCCCGCCTCCAGTACCACGACGGAACGGCCTTCCGCGGCGAGCCGGTACGCGGTCGTCAGCCCCGCGATCCCGGCGCCCACGACGACGACGTCGGCTTCCGAGGGAAGCGGCTGGTTCGCGCGGCCGGGTGCTGGTGCCGTGTCCAGCCACAACGACAGGGGATCGGGCAATCGCATAGAGCCGGTATGCCCCCGACACTCAGCGGTCAAACGACTTCCGGCCACCCACCGTGACCGTCACGCCGCGCCACCTCGGCGACTCGTGGTCGTCCCCCGCGTGCCCAGCACGAGGCCGAGGCCGATCATGAGTACCGCCAGGCCGAGATGCAGCCAATTGTCGGCCGTGTTCAGCGGAACGAAGTTGGCGGCGGAGTCATGACCGATCAGCAGGCCGTAGAGCCACAGGACCGCGTAAACCACACCACCGCCGATGAGGTAGCCACGTGCTCCGCCCGCGGTACGTGCCAGGACGAAACCGGCGACGCCGAAGAGCAGGTGCACGATGTTGTGCAGCACGGACACGGCGAAAACGCCCAGCAACAGAGCACCGGAATGATGACCGGCGAAGGTCAGGCTGTCGTAATTGGTCGTGACACCGGGAACAAAGCCGAGAATGCCCACCACGAGGAACAACGCCGCGACGACCATCGCGGCGACCTGGCCGGAGCTTCGGGTGGCCGGTGCGCGGGTCTGCGCCATGTGCAATCCTTCCGTCGTCACTGACACGTGACATCCGACTACCCGGCCCATCGCCGCCCACACTTGCCTCTCGCCTGGATGGTCGTTGCCTGCCGCGGCGTCGGCTTTGCGCATCCAATACCGCCATTGCCGCGCGTTGCCCGCCCGCGTGGCGGCAGGTTCGCCGGTCACCTCGATGCCGGCGGAAGCCAGCAACACCCGCACATCGCGGCGGGAGCGAGATGACCAAGGCACGCGACATCGTTTTCAGGTACTTGCCGCCGGGAGGGACCGCGGTTCAGGCCGGAGACCTCGCATAGGGCGAAGCCGTGACCATCGGCGCAGACGACGAGGCGGAAGAGATTCCGCGCACGACGAGCGAGCACAAGGTCCGCAGGCTGCCGGTCATCGACGGCCACGATCTTGTCGGGATCGTGGCCCAGGCCGATGTCGCCCGCGCTCCTCGCGATCCGAGGGTCGGTGACCTGCTAGAAGCCTTGTCGACCGATTGAGGGCGCCATGCAGCTGCAACCCCGGTCGCGAGCCCCGAACGCGGGCCGGTTGACACGCATAGGAACGGGTGGGACGGGTAGCCACCAAGCAGTTCGGACGGAGGCGTGTACATGACCGGTGTTGCCGTTGGCGCGGAGGAACGCGGTGCTGTCCTGCCGGACGCCCGTGGGCCGGTGTCGGCAGCGGTGCTGGGGGCTCTGCGGGACAGCGCCGCGGAGTCGGCGTTCCCGTTGGCGGAAGCGAGGAGAAGCAACCCCTACGGAGACGATCTCCAGCTCGCGTTGCACTGCTGCTACGAATTGCACTATCGCGGTTTCGCCGGCGCGTGCGGCGACTGGGAATGGGATCCCGGGCTCCTGCGGTTGCGCGGCGTGCTGGAGGCGGTCTTTCTCGGGGCGCTGCGCTCAGATGTCGGCGGCGGAGCCGACGCCGACCGCGCCGTGGAGAGCCTGCTGGTCGAACCGATCGACGGTCACGGGGTCAGCCATTACCTTCGCGACCACGGCCAGTGGTGGCACATGCGGGAGTATCTCGCGCTTCGCTCGATCTACCACCACAAGGAAGCGGATCCGCACGCGTGGGTCATCCCCAGGCTGCAAGGGAAGGCCAAAGCGGCGCTGGTATCGGTCGAATTCGACGAGTTCGGCGGCGGCAGGGCCGAACGGATGCACTCCCGGTTGTATACCGACCTGCTCGCCGTGACCGGCCTGCGAACCGGATACCTGCACTATCTTGACCAAGCCCCGGCCGAGATGCTGGCCGTGGTCAACCTGATGTCCTTGTGCGGGCTTCACCGGAGCCTTCGTGGCGCGCTGGTCGGACACTTCGCCGCCGCCGAGATCACCACCGCGCCGACCGCCCAACGTCTCGACATCGCGTTGCGGCGACTCGGTCTCTCCGAACAGGACCGCGTTTTCTACACCGAACACATCGAGGCCGACGCGGTACACGAGCAAATCATGCGCCACGACGTGATCGGCGACCTGCTGGCGACGGAACCGGAACTGGCCGCCGATGTCGTCTTCGGCATCCAGGCCACCGAGCACCTCGAAGCACGATTCGCCGACCGGGTGCTGCGTTCTTGGACGAACGAGCGCACCGCGTTCCGCTCCGCGCCTGTTACATCCTAAGAGGACTCCGGGTTGGTGCGGATTCGACGGCGATGACTGGTGTCACACAACGGATACCGCTTGCTCCGGCGGCACAGACACACCGCCACCACGAAGCGGTCCGCGCTGACAACGCTGCCGTCCGGCATCTCCAGGTCCACGGGCCCTTCGACGAGCAACGGACCGCCGGCGACCATCCTCATTCGCTTCGGCTCACCACGGCCGCTCGACTCGGTCGGCACGGATCACCACCAACTCCTCGTAGTTCTCCCCCGGCGAGATAAGCCCTCGCTCGGCCAGATAACCCGCCCGCTCGCGTAATACCGGCCCGAATGGCTCCATCGCCCTCGCGACCACGGCGGCCTTCAATCCCGAGCGGCGCAGACCGCTCAGTGTCCGAGCGGTACCACACAATGCCGAATGCACCATCAGTAAGGAGCCGCCACGAGTAAGCAACGATGCCGCATTGGCACACAAGGGATCCAGGAATTTCCTGCCGTCGATGCCCGCGTTCCAGGCGCGTTGCGCGGTCGTCTCGACGTCCATGTCCGCCGCGCACGGCACATACGGAGGATTGGCCAGCACCACATCGAAAGGGCCCTGCTCCCGCTGTTCCAGCAAGTCACCGCGCAGGGTCCGCACGGGCAGCCCCCGGATCCCGGCGTTGACGGCCGCACACAACACGGCTCGCCTGCTGCGGTCCACAGCCGTCACGTCGCCAGCCCCCGCAGCCGCCGCTTCCACGGCGAGCGCGCCGCACCCGGCGCCCAGATCCAGCACTTTGGCGCCAGGGCGAATACCGGCTTCCCGCAAGGCCTTGGCCAGCAACCACGTGTCGGCTTGCGGGCGGTACACACCGGGCAATCTCAGCAGCCACACGCACAGGCCATACCCAGCGCAACGCGCACCGAAACCGGCCACGAGCGGCATGGCCTCGACCCGCGTCAGCAGGTACCACCAGCGGACGGTCACGAAGACGATGCGAGCTACCTGCTCGGGACCTTGCCTTCCGTGATCAGGGCTGCCTGCATCAAACCTCGGCAGTAGCCGGTGTCGTACAGCTCTCCGGCATGTCCACCACCACCGACATCGGCGTACTGGCCTCCGATTTCGTCGTGCTCGCGGTCGTAATCGAGCGCTCTTGGGTGCTCGGCGAGGATTCCGTACCGGTAGTCGTGCCGAATCAGTTCGCGCATGAACGCGAACATGTCCACTTGGCCGTTGTCCGGAAAGACCTCCGCGTACTTGACAGATGGCTTCTCCACCACGACGTTACGAAAATGTACGTGGTTGATGCAATCGCGCTTACCCATGTACCGAACGACCTCAAGCGGATCCTCGCCGATCTCGGCGGTCACTCCCGGGTCGACGGTCATGCCATTCGATGGACTCGGCACAGAATCGACAAGCCGTTTCCAGTCATCGAATGTCGCCAGTATTTGCGGGTTACCACGGCTGATCGGAGCCGGCGGATCGTTCGGGTGCACGGCCAGGCGAACACCGGCCTGCTCAGCAACCGGAACCACCGCCCGCAGGAAATATTCGAGATTGTCCCAGAGTTGCTCGCGAGTATATTCCTTGACGCCTTCCGGCCGAGGTAAATCCTTGACCGGAACCCCGTCGACATCGAGCTCATAGTCGAATGCCGTGTAACCGGCACCGCCGCGCCCGATTACTTCGTGGTATCCCTCACTGAGCCGGTGGACATACCAGTTGTACTCCACGACTGGAATTCCGGCACGCCCCGCGGCACGAATCGATTGCTTCACTTCATTGATTTTCTCGTCGCGCCCGGCGAGGCCGAGGACCGCGCTTTCGGGAGCACTGAACAGGACGCCCAGCAACCCCATTCCCATTTTGTCAAGCCGTTTCACGTCGGCGCGCAGGTCCGCGGCTGTCCACGGCAGCGGCGGCGGGTTCGTGACGAGAGCATGATCGACTCCCGCCTGCCGCCAGCGGCGCACCGTTTCCTCGGTAGGAGTCCGGGAGAACCATTGACACAGCTTTGGCGTGCCCGCTCCTTCGAGTACGGGCCACTTGACGGCTCGAATCGGGCGAGGGGAATGAGCGCCATTGGTTGCCGCCTCAGCGGAGGCCGTACCCATCGCCGCCCCATTCGCACCGAGACCGACGGCGGAGAGCGCGGCCAGTGAAGCACCGGTCCTCAAAAAATCTCTGCGATTATTTGCCACGTCGAGCAGCCCTTTCAACGGGTCACGATTTCCGCGCACTTGAGGACCTCAATGCTCGAACAAGGATTGAGCCGGAAGACATTTAAGATCCGGCCTCATTCACGAGCAAGTCCGTTCCATGCCGCAAACGTTAACCCATTGATTCTCGGTTAAAAAGTGACAATATTCACGCGGTAAAGGGTTGCCAAAGGATGCCAGGGAAGTCCGCTCGATTCGAGTACACGAAATGTTCACGAAGCGCTAATACTCATACACAGCATGCGAAACACTCGCCGCGGCGCTGGCATCAAGGACGTTCGGAGTTGCGTGCCTTTTCCTTGAGACGTGCCGCTTCCTTGCGCACCTCGGCCTGGGTAGCTCGCTCACGCCGCAACCAGTCGGGGCTCTGCGCCTTCAACTCCTCCACCTGTTCGGTGGTGAGGGGGTCGGTGATTCCGCCTCGGGCAAGGCCGCTGATCGAAATACCCAGCTTCGCGGCGATGACCGGACGTGGATGTGGGCCGTTGCGACGCAGGTCCCGCAACCACTCCGGCGGATTCGCCTGGAGTGCGTTCAGTTCGTCGCGCGAGACGACTCCGGCCCGGAAGTCGGCGGGAGTGGCTTCGAGATACACACCCAGCTTCTTCGCCGCGGTCGCGGGCTTCATCGTCTGGGGGGTCTTGTGCGACGTCATGTCGTCAAGGGTAACCAGCGTGCGAACTCATGCCGATCACGCCCGGTAACCTGGACACGTGCCCAGCGCAGACGTACCTCCATCGCTCACACTCGGCTACGTCCCAGGGGTCACTCCTGCCAAATGGGTGCGGATCTGGAACGAGCGAATGCCCGAGATACCGCTGACGCTCGTTCACGTGACGGCCGCCGAGGCAGCCGAAGCGGTACGAGATCACCACGTGGACGCCGTCTTGCTGCGCTCCTCGACCAAACCGAGTGGTTTGCACGCGATACCTCTCTACACCGAGACGACTGTAGTCGTGGTCCCCAAAGACCATCTCGTGGCGGCAGCCGATGTGGTCTCGACCGGCGATCTGGCCGATGACATCGTGCTCCATCCTCTCGACGACACACTCGACTGGGTGCGGCCGCCAGGTCAACCCGCGATCACCCGCCCCGCTACAACAGGCGCCGCCATCGAATTGGTGGCCGCGGGTGTCGGGCTGCTCGTCGTCCCCCAGTCACTTGCCAGGCTGCATCACCGCAAGGACCTCACCTACCGCCCCGTCACGGAGGCCCCGCAGTCTCGCGTCGCACTGTGCTGGCTCGAAGACAACACCACCGATGTGATCGACACCTTCATCGGCATCGTCCGCGGCCGGACTCCCAACAGCACTCGCGGACGGGTCGCGCCGCCGAAGGCGGAGACGGCCAAGCAGCCCGAAGCCGGCAGAAAAGCCAAGCCCGCAACCGGCGGCAACCGGCGGCGGAGCCCTCGCCCCGCACACAACAACCGGCGCAAGAAACCCCGCCGCCGCTCATGACGACCGCGACCGGTGACGAACAAAGGCATGGACCATGTACGTGAGATTGTCCGGTGACCGGAACGGGCGCCCCGTCGTACTGCTGCACGGCGGTGGCGTGGCCGGGTGGATGTGGCAGCCGGTGACCGAACTCCTTCCGAAAGGGCTTCAGCTCATCGTGCCGGACCTTCCCGGCCACGATCGAAGCGCAGGGCAACCGTATGTGTCGCATGACCACACGTTGGCCGAACTGGTCACCGCCATCGAGAAGGAAGCAGGCCAACCCGTTGCCGTGGCGGGTTTCTCGCTCGGCGCGCAACTCGCGGTCCTGCTCGCCGCGGAACGTCCCGACCTGGTGGACCGGGTCGCCGTCGTCAGTGCGCAGGCCATACCGACGAAGGCGGCCGGCCTGACGCTCGGTCTACTGAGCACCACCGCACCACTCGCGAGACAGCGGTGGTTCGCGAAGTTACAGGCAAAGCAACTGTTCATACCGGGGGCGTTGATGGACGACTACCTCCGCACGTCGGCGCTCATCACGAGGAAGACCCTCGTGACAACCGTCGGCGAGAACATCCGATTCACGGAGCCGCCGGAGTGGGCCGGTTTCCCCGGTTCTGCCCTCGTCCTCGCCGGAGAGCGCGAGCGCGGATTCATGAAGGCATCGGCCCGTTCGCTCGCCGAATCACTGCCGGGGAGCGAACTGGAGATCGTCAGTGAGTGCGGGCACGGGATTCCACTCCAGCGCCCCGGCTGGTTCGCGGGACGCTTACGCGACTGGCTGGCGGCGGACGGCTGACACCGCTCCGGCCCCCGGTTCAGTAGATGATCGAGACCATGGTGAGCGCGCTCTCCGCCAAGCGCTCGTCGCCGTGGATGATCGCGCGGTCCTTCGCCTGCTGAGGCGTGATTCCCCGGGTACAGAGGCGCCAGGCCGTATCGGCGTCGAACTGGACCTCGGCCGCCGGGCGCGAATCCGAACCCGCGCGCAGCACCCATCGTTCGGCAGTACGCACGCAAGTCCAGGTCCCGCCCGCGGCGCCGGTGGTGGTGACCGCCACGACCGTTCCCTCGACGGCCTCGGTGTCGCGCAGGGTGTGCGGCAGCGCCCGCATAAAGGTGTCCAGGACGATGGGCAGGAACTCCGTTTGGGTGGGGTCGGGCCTCCTGGTCGCTTCGCTGATTTGCTGGTGATGCGTCCAGTACTCGGAAAAGTCCCTTGCGGCGTCGAGCCAGGCAGGGGCAGGGTCGGGCCCGGCCCAGCTCACGACCCAGCCGACAGCGTCGGGATCGATGGTGTTCCAGAAATCGATCAGTTGCCTGCCGGTGACGGACAGCAGATCGATCAGCAGCGAGGGGCTGATGCGACGTGCGGCGGTGACCCATTCGTCGTTGATGCGGTGAATGAACGCGGGAAAGGCTTCCCCTGCCAGAGGACGCAACGGGGAGAAGGTGTCCCTGTGCATCGACAGCCGCCCTACGTAGTCGGCCAGCACGTGTGCGGCCACATCGTGAACCGTCCAGCCGGGGCACACCGTTGGCGTGGCCCAGTCCTCGTCCGTCAACTCCCGTAGCAAGTTGATGAACGTGTCGTGTTTCCGGGCGAACAACGGCAGGACATCGATGCGAGAACCCAGCCAAGACGTATCGGCAACGAACTGGCGGCTCAGCGCACTGGTTGCGGGGGTGGACGCCGCGGTTTCATCCATGGTGTTCATCATGCCCACATCACGACGGGGCGCGTCGAACGAATATCTTCCCGGTCGTGTGCAATCCGCTGTGGACAGTCAGGCCCGTTCCGGCTTCGCGGGACGGGTGTAGGCGTAGAGCAGGTCGATCTCGGAGAACCCGGCCCTGCCGTAGAGCGCACCCGCGGCGGTTCGATCTCGCACATCCTGCTCTGTCGCTTCCTCCGCTGCGTCGAGAAGCAGGATGACCTGTGTCGCGTGCAGCTCTTCCAGCGCCGCCAAGGCGCTGCCGAGCAACCTACGGCCAAGCCCGCGCCCCCGCGCGTGTTCCTCCACACCGATCCACCACAGTGCACCGAAGCCGTCCCACTCGCCGATCAGAGCTTGGGCCGTGATCTCTTCCTCTCCCTTCACGGTGAGTTCCGATGAGAACGGGTCGAAATCCGGTCCGGGGCCGAGAATCACGCCCTCGGCGCGCGGTAGTTCCGGAGCAGGCAAGGCGCGGTGGAGGTAGCGCCATCGCCGTTCACCCACGAATCCGGCGTGTTCCAAGGCCGCGCGGGTGGCGGGCCGGTGGCCTACCGGCAACGCCTCAAGACCGAGGCTCAGCGCCGTGGTGATGTGGAAGGCGTCAACAGCGCGAGGAGCGAAGACACGCGAGGCGTGCTGGATCAGCGCGTGCGCGACCAGCGGATTCTCCCTGCAGTGCACCCATAGGATCAATCCCGTATCGTCCTTGGGGCGCAAGGCATAGGACACGATGCCGAGCACGTCACCGCCGGGGCTCGTGGCCACGTCCACGCTCGGCGGTTCGAGTTCCTCCCACCAGTCGACGTCGGCCCTGCACCGGCCGTCCAGTGCGTCGGCGAGCATGGCTGAGGTCGTTCGTGGTTGCCCGGGAATCCGGTCGGTATTGATCAATTCCAGCGCCGCCGATTCGTCCCCGGCCAGGTAAGGACGCAAGGTGATCTCCGGGGAGATGTCGTCACGACGGGCGTTGTCGGCGTGGCGGCTGCTCGTCATCGTTTCTTTGTACGCCGTTCCTTGTACCCGCGCGCCACTGCGGGTCCGAACCACGATGCTTGTCAAGCGGTTCTCAACGGCGATGTCCGGATCGATCGTTGATCCGCGTCCGCCAGCGAGGTGAACCTGGTACGGCAAGGCCCGACCGTGATTCAAGGAGCGGATTCCGCCGGGGAGGGGACGTTCCGGATGCCACGCACGGCGAGTACGGCCAGTCCGAGCACCACCACCGCGGCGGCAACGGCGGCGACATTCAGCCCGCTCGCGAACGCGTCCCTCGCCGAGCCGAGAAGCGCGGCACCGGCGTCGCCGGGGAGCTCGTCCGCGACGGCCCCCTTTCAAGAATCCTGAAGCCGGATGTCGAATGACGCACCGGCCGTTCGACGCATCAGCGAACACCCGCTGACAATGAAGGAGACAACGAGATGGGCAAGGTCATCACCGGTGCGACGATGTCGCTGGACGGTTACATCTCCGGACCGGGCGAAAGCGGCTTCGACCTGCTGTTCCAGTGGTATAGCAACGGTGACGTCGAGATCCCGTCGGCAAGCCCCCGGGTACCGTCGATCCGCACCTCCGCCGCGAGCGCCCGGCTGGTCAAGCAGGAGTGGGCGAACACCGGCGCGCTGGTCGTCGGCCGGTATCTCTACGACATGACGAGTGCCTGGGGTGGCCGTCATCCGATGGACGTGCCGACGGTCGTGCTGACCCATCGCCGTCCCGACGACCGTCCCGAGGATGACGAGAGCTTCGTCTTCGTCACCGAAGGCATCGAAGCGGCGGTGGCGAGAGCCAACGAGCTGGCCGGGGGCAAGGACGTCGTCGTCAACGGAGGACAGATGGCCAAGCAGTGCCTTGAGGCAGGACTCCTTGACGAGGTCGGCGTCGCACTGGTGCCGGTCATCCTCGGCGGCGGGAAGACGCTGTTCGGCGAACTCGCCACGACACCCGTGGAGTTCGAAGGCCCGACAACGCTGGTCGAGGACACCGGAGTCACACACCTGCGCTACCGGGTCAAGAAGTAGCTTTCCCGGTATCAGCGTCCCCGGGCGGCCGGACGGGACGCGCTCGGCCCCCTGGGGACGTCACCGTCCCGGAGGGCCGTGACGATCCACGCCCGCGAGTCGAAGTACACGCCCTCGCCGGTGTCGTGCGCGGCCAGCGTGGCACGGAGCCGGTCGTGTGCCCGCTCGGCAGCTACGGTGTCCATTGTCGATATCAGACACGCCGGCTCGTGAAGACTGAGCACGGCGGAATTCGACGGCGGCAGGTACTACCGGACGTTCAACCCCATCTACACCTTCGGCTACAACACCGCGCTCGTCGACGAGGAGGAGGCGCCGCGGTCGTGGCGGGATCTCACGAGCGAGCGCTGGCGAGGCAGTCTCGGCATCGCCCAGGTCGGGGCGGGAGGCAGTGCCCTGGCGCTGACCAGATTTCAGCGCGACCGGCTCGGCGACGACTTCCTCCGCGACTACGCCGGGAACGACGTCCGCAGCTTCGACTCGATCGGAGCCGAACTCGACGGACTGGCAAGAGGGGAGGTCAGCGTAGGCACGCTCGCGGTCAGCGGGGCGAACGTGGCTCAGGCACGCAACGCGCCCATCCGGTTCGTCGTTCCCGAGGACGGTTTCGCCGGCTACGACTTGATCCACCGGACGCAGGACACGCTGCCGGATACGTGCCTGCCGCTCGACCGGCTCAAGGCTACGGCGACACTGCTCGGCTCCGTCGATCCGTTTCGCTACGACCTCGCGCACTCCGCCGTGCTCTCCATGGCGCGCACTCTCGCACCGGCGTTTGTCGAATCACTGCCCGCGCGCGGAACCCCCGCCGCAGCGGGAACCCATCCCGACGAACTCGCCGCCCTGCTGTGGTCCAAACTGTCCGCCGAGGCCCCTTCCCCCGGCCAGTTGTCGTTGCTGTCGGGAACGTTGATCCTGCTCGCCGATCACGGTCTCGGTCCTTCGACCCGCGCGGCGAGGGTCGCGGCCGCGAGTGAGGCCGACCCCTACTCGGTCGTGCTCGCGGGCACCACCGTGGCGAGCGGGCTGCTGCTCGTGCTCGGCGGCGGGTCGACCTCGTCCGCAACCGGCGACAGCTCGAACCCAACGCGGAGTTCGCGCTCGGGGCGATGTGTTTCGTCCACCGCATGCCCCGGGGTGCGGGCGAGGCGGTCTTCGTCATCGCGCGGTCAGCGGGCTGGATCGCGCACGCGGTCGAGGAATACCGGGCGGTCGCCGGCACGCGGATGTCGTCGTCGTAGCCCCGGCTCGCTCAATCCGGGACGGGCGGCGGGGACCCCAGCAGTTCGCCGACGGCATCGACGATCAGCTCGGGCTGCTCGAACGGGACCTGGTGGCTCGCGTTCCCGGCGACCATCACCCGCCCCATCGAGGGGTCTCCGGCCAGCGCACGATGATCGGCGGTCAGGTAGTCCAGCTGCGCCCTCGGCATCCTGGGCCGTTTTCCAGCCGTAACCACGCGGATCGGCACCGGCGGCAGACCCGGCTCCGCGCGAGCGCGACCTGCCTCGGCCATCGCGTCCGGCATACCGGCGAGTGTCACGGCCAGTTCGCGCAGCGCCCGCGCGTTCGCTCCGCCGAAGGCGGCGCGCAGGCGCAACAGCCGTGGGGCGAGCGCGAAGGAAAGGCGGCGGGCGAAGGCAGAGCCGGGCGGTGTCCCCGCGGCCGTCGGATCGACGAACACCAGTCCTGACACGTCCTCCGGGTACCGTGCCGCGTGGACCTGGGTGACGAGCGCGCCGAAAGACCAGCCGACGAACGTCGCGGGCCCCAGATCCAACGCCAGCACGAGCCGATGCAGGTCATCGGCCATCGCGATGACATCCCGCGCTTGCGTGCCCCCAGACCCGCCGACTCCGGCGCGGTCGTAGGTGACCACCGTGGCCCGCTCGGCCAGCGCCTCCTCAAGAGCCGTTCCCCACGCGCCAACCCCTTGCCCCGCACCACCGCAGTCCAGTATGACCGGCGGACCTTCACCGGTGACTCGTACGTGGAGTGCGTGTTCGCCGATATCGACCATCGTCATGGTGTCAACCTAGCTTGACATCATGATCTCGTCAACCTTGATTGACACGGGATCGGACAGAGTCCACAGTGGACAACTATCGGCGGACCGCCGTTCCGGGAGACATGGGCGCTGATCACGCATCCACAGAATCCACCGCGTGGGAAACCGCTCGATGTCGCTCACCCTCGACCTCGGCAAGGCTGACGCAGCCGCCACCCGTTGAGAACCGCACCGTGCGATCGGCTGTCGGAACGGTGCGGGTTCCGGTGATAATGGCCGCCACGGCGGCATTCGAATCCGCCGAGCGACTGGAAAGGGTGTGCGAACGCTGATCACGCCGCTCGTGAGACCGGCACCGAGTGCCTGCGTTCACTCACCAAGCTGAAACGCATTTCGCTGCGTCTTCCTGTCCACTGCGATGTGACACCGCTTCTGGAGGCGCTGCCCGGTTCCCGCGGTGGAGTGGATCCACCTTCACGGAGAGAAAAAGGTCGATCTCTCCGCGATCAGGAACGCGAACCTGAAGGTGCTGGTCGAGGACGACACCGAGGTCACCGGTCACGAATCCACCGACAACCTCCGGCTGGAGCGGATGCGACAGCCGCTGATGTCGCCGAGAAGGCACCTTTCGCTGCGCTATAGCCGGTGAGCACGGGGCTTTCAGTCCGGCCTGTTCCCCCGTGCCCGCTGGAGCAGCAGCGCGAGCACGCCCGCGACAAGCCCCCACAACGCGTTGGTGAGCAGCATCGGGATGATCGCCACCGGATTGGCCAGCGGCCCCTCCAGCTCCCCGTGGGCGATCGGGGAAAGGACCGCACTGAGCGCAGTGGCCATCACCGCGTAGCCGATCCCGGCCGCGACCAGGGTCAGCACCGGCTCCCGCACCCTGGACAGCCCGACGATGAGCACCCACGCCAGCGTGACCGCTCCCGTGAGGATCAGCGGGGTCGCCGGTGTGCCGAGCGCGTCACTCCAGCCGACGATCGAAAAGAGCGGCCTGACCAGCGCCAGCACCGAAAGACCGAGCACGAGAGGCACGTTGAGCCCGCGAAACGAAGCAACAGAACTCATACCTCGACGCTAGGTTCCCCTGCCCGGTACCGGCAGCCGGCTGAACTCGTCAATCCTCGCGAAGGACCTGCGGCCGCAAGCGACCCTTCGGGGTCGCTTGTGGACGTACCCGCCGGGAGGTGGTCAATGCGAGAATCGGCGAATCGGGCACGACCGGAGGGAGCGAGGATGCCGGCGGCGGAGCAACGGGACGACGAGGTACCCGCGTGGGTACTCACCGTGCTCGTCGCCGCGGCCCAGGCCATCGCGGTCGCGCTCATCATCGCCATCGGCTCGGCGGGGACATTCGACGCAGGCTACGGCGCCTACCTGTTCGCCGCGGGATTCGGCGTCGTGCTGTTGTTGCGCAGGATCGTGCCGGTCACCGTCCTGATCGTGTCCGTACTGGGTGTCTTCGTCTACTACGCCTTCGACTACCCGCCGATCGGGATGGCCGTCCCCGTCGTCGGCGCCTTCTACAGCGTCACCGAACGGGGCAGAGTCGTCGTCGCCACCGTCGCGGGCCTGGTGCTGCTGGGCGTCTCCCTGTACTTCCGAGTCGGCGACCGGCAGCCGAGCACGGTGCTGGCCTACGACCTGATCACCAACGTCGCGCTCATCGGCTGCGCGATCGCGCTCGCGCTGACTGTCCGCAGCAGGCGCGACCTGCGTGACCAGCAACAACGCACCGTGCTGCTGGAGCGCGAGCACCAGCAGGAACGGGCGGCGAGGCAACTGGAAGCCGAACGCCTCCGCCTTGCCCGCGACGTGCACGACTCGGTCGGTCACGCGCTTTCCCTCGTCTCGGTGCAGGCGAGGGTGGCCCAGCAGTCACTCGGCTCCGACCAGGCAGCCGTGGCTCGCGCGCTCGACAACGTCGTGTCGGCCACCGGGTCCTCACTCGCCGACCTGCGACGAACACTCACCGCCCTGCATTCCGACCAGGCCGCCACCTTGCACGCCCCCGTGACGCTGCGGGGCATCGAACACACGGCGGAGGCGGCGAGGCAGGCCGGTCTCGATGTCGACGTCTCGATCACGACGGGCCCCGGCGACGTCCCCGAACCGGTCGCCGGAACGGCCTTCCGCATCGTCCAGGAAGCAGTGACCAACGTGCTCAGACACGCTGGCGCCACCAGCGCGAGCATCACGGTGACAGCCGAGTCCGGCACGCTGCGCCTGCGCGTTGCCGACAACGGCAGCGGGGTCGGCGAGGCGAGCAAGGACGGCCGCGGCATCACCGGAATGCGCGAACGCGCCGCGCTGGTCGGCGGAACCGTGACCGTCGAATCCCGGCCCACCGGGGTCACCGTGACCGCGGAGCTGCCCACCGAGGAGAGCCCATGATCCGCGTCCTGATCGCCGAGGACGAGATTCTGCTGCGCAGTGGACTGAAAGCGCTCGCCGAGCACGACGGCGACATCGAGATCGTGGCCGAGGCGGATCAGGGTGGTGCCGCGATCTCCCGCGCGAAGGCGACCAGGCCGGACGTCGTGCTGATGGACATCAGGATGCCAGGGGTCGACGGGATCACGGCGACGCAGCTCATCAGGGAGGACCCGGCGCTGTCCGGCACCGCCGTACTCGTGCTGACGACCTTCGCCGAGGATCACACCGTCATCGAGGCGCTTCGCGCGGGAGCGGCGGGTTACGTGCTCAAGGATGTCGCGCCCGGCGATCTCAGGGACGCCATCCGCGCCGTCGCCTCCGGTAAGGCGGTGCTCTCCCCCGAGGTGACGGCGACCGTCATGCGCGCGGCGAGCGCCCGTCCTGCCGCGGACACCGGGAGCATCAGCCACCTCGCCCCGAGGGAGATCGAGGTACTGGCCGAGGTCGGCAGGGGGCTGAACAACGCGGAGATCGCCGAGCGGCTCTACATCAGTCCCGCGACGGCGCGCACGTACGTCAGCAGGCTGCTGCACAAGCTCGCCGCGCGCGACCGTGCCCAGCTCGTCGTCATCGCCCACCGCAGCGGGCTGGTGTGAACCGGCAGGCGTGCTGTCAGGTGATCACCCGACAGCACGCCTGCCTTCGTGCGCCTAGTGTCCTGGGTGCGGCGGCATGCGCCGTCGAGGGGGCCGCGCATGCCAGCTGCCGCGAAAGCGGAGGGACACCATCATGGGGGAAAGCACGAGACTCGCCGTCGCCGCGCTGGGAGCGGCGGCCCTGCTGACGATGACCGGCTGCGGCGAGAATGTCGCCGGAAAGCCGGTACGGCAAGCGGACGAGCAGAGCCGGCCATCCACACAGGACAATGGTTTCGACGAGTGTTCGCTCGTCGAACCGGAGACGATCGCGCGGGCGATCGGGGTCGACACGATGTACATCACGTCCCGAGAGGCACGACTACAGGACGACGGAAGCACTCGCGCGCTCTGCCAATATCACCCGCAGGACCTTCCCGGTTTGAGCGGGATGACGTTGAGCACGGTCGCCGGCACCGACGCGGAACGGTTCTTCGCCCCTTTCGAAAGACACGACGAGGTGGCCGAGATCGACGACATCGGCGACGCCACAAAGGCCGTCGCCTTCGCCGTCGACGGTTCGCCGACCGCGTTCATCGAGCTCAGGACCATCGTCGGTGACATCGGACTGCACCTGCGCTACCAGTACGACCAGTCGGGCGGCGGAGTCATGCCGGAAGCGGACGGCTCGGCGCTCGGCACGATCGTCAGGGCGGCGATCGAAAAGCTTCCCGGCGACCTCACGATCCCGGAAGGGCAACCCGAAGGGGTGTGCGCCAGGATCGATCTCGATCTCGCCGCCGAGGTACTCGGCGACGAACTGGTCATGTCGCGAACGCTCGAATCGAGCGCGGGCGGAGCGACCTGCGATCTGAGCAACGGCCCGGCGAGTCTCGGGGTCATCCTCGTCACGGACGAGGAACAGGTCGCGAAGATGGCTCCGAAACCGGAACTGGTCAACGAGGACATCGGCAACGGTGCTCTCGTCGAGGTGGCTCAAGCGCCGGAAGGGCAGGGGCCGCTGCACGCCAGGGTCGATACCGGTGACGAGGTCGTGGAGATCTTCGCCCACTACGCCGACGGCGTCGGCCCGTTCACCTCGCCGCGGCCCGAAGACCTCGACCTCGTGCGATCGGTCGTCGCCTCGGTCAGCGGTCGCGGTTGAGACCGAACCCGGCGGCCCCGCTCAGCGGGACGGCCGGGTGTCGGTGTCCCGCAGTATCGCCGTCGCGACGCTCGTCAGCGCGTCTGTCGCGCCATCGGCGTGCATGACGCGGGGGGTTCGGGCGAGGTCATCGACGACCACCTGAGCCGTGTTGACGAGCAGCTGGGTCGCCGCCTCGGACCGGTCCTGGCGAATGGCACGGGTCCAATGCGCCCATTCCTGCGAACGCTCCGTTCTCGCCCTCGCGAGTCGTTCGGCCGCGCCGGAGGGAAGATGATGTGCCTCGGTGACGGTGACCGAAAGCAGGTCTTCAGCCTCGGCGGCGAGCTTGACGTAGCCCGCGATGAGCCCGCCCAGTGCGCCGGTGTCACTGGCGGCCGCGCGCAGTGCCCTGATGGTTTCCAGCGACACCCATTCGCGGAAGCGGTCGGAGATCGCCACGAGCATTTCGGTCTTGCTCTCGAAGTAGCGGTAGATGGCGGGCCCCGCGATACCGGCCTCCATCGCGATACCGTCGACGCTGGCTCCATCGAAGCCGCTGCGCCGGAATGTGCCTGCCGCGATGGCGAGCAGTTGTTCCCTGCGCGAAACGGATACTCGCCGCTGCCCTGTCCGCGGCATGCCGGAAGCGGTCTCTTCCGCCGCCTGCTCTCCCCGCTCGGCATCGACCGCGGCGAGCGCGGCGGCGCCGAGCAGCCTCGCCGTCTGTCCCTGATCGAACAGTCCCGCCGACTCCTCGTGACTGTTGACGATGGCGATGACCGCCCACGCGCGCACGAGTACCTCGGCCTCGGTGAGGCCGGGATGCCGCGCACGAATCATGTTTGCGAGCCGCAGCGCGAGGTCGTTCAGCCTTCCCCGAAGCACGCGCGAGCCTTCGGCGTCGATGTGCCGTGCTTCCCGCCTCCACAGCCGCGCCATGTTCCGCTCGGCCAGCGACGCGCTCGCCATGTCGCGCAAGGTGCCCGCCAGCGCCCCGGGATCGGCGTCCGCCTGGTACTCCGGCAGCGCGGCGAGGAAGGCGGCTTGGGCCTCGAACAGCACGTGTGACAGCAGCGCCTGCTTGTTCGCGTAATGCCGGTACAGCGCACGCGAGGTGATCCCCGTGACCTCGGCGATATCGCTCATCCGGACCGAATGGAACCCGCGCTCGACGAACAGTTCCCTGGCGTTCGCGGAGATCTGCTCACGCCGGTCACTCGGCCGACGGGCCTTGATCGGCCGACTCTCGTTCACCTGTGATTCCCCTTCAGCAGCACACCCGGAGACTAACAGGTGAACGTACATGTACTTACTTGACGAGTTGTCGCCTTTATGTCCATACTTCGCATCAATTGACAGAGCGACAGCGGTTAACGATCGATGACGTATCCGCTCTGATTCAGACACCGTTCGCGTTCGGGAAGCGAGAACCCCTTATGAAGGTCCGCAGGGTTGTCATGGGCAACGACAGCGAAGGCACCACCAAGGTGCTCGACGACGGGACGATCGAGCCGACAACGGCCACGCTGCTTCCCGGCGTCGAAATCCACCGAGTCTGGGAGCTGGACTCGGTCTCCGTCCCGGTCGGCGATTCCTCCGAGGGCGACCCGAAATCGGTGTTCTTCCCTCCGCACCCCGGCGTCCGGTTCGGATTCCTGACGGTGCCACCCGGAATCACCTACATCCCGGAGCCCGGCGCCGACCTCGCCGCCGCCGCGGCGGAAATGGAGGAGCGCCTTCCCGGAGCGGCCGCGACCTTCGCGTTCCCCGACCAGCCAGGGGCACACGTGACCCGGACCGTCGACTACATCGTCGTGCTCTCCGGCAATGGTGTGCTCCGCTTCGACGACGTCGAGGTCCGGCTCAACCAGGGCGACTGCCTCATCCAGAACGGCAACCCACATGCGTGGTTCAACGACGGCGACGAGCCGTTCGTGCTGGCGTTCGCGCTCTGCGGCGCGCCCTGACGAAAGGCGGTGGCGCGTGCGCACCACGACCGCACCGGCTCTCGGCATGAGCTGGTGGAAGCATGGCAGGTAATGGCCCGCTCGCCGGGGTCAAAGTCGTCGAACTGGCGGGAATGGGGCCGACTCCCTTCGCGGCGATGCTGCTCGCCGACATGGGCGCACAGGTCATCCGGCTGGAGCGCCGCGTACCCCGCGACGCGGGCGCGGGCGCGTGGAACCACCTGCACCGGGGACGGCCCTCCGTCGCCTGCGATCTCGGCACGGCCGAAGGAAGGGAACTCGTCCTCCGCCTCACCGAGACGGCGGACATCCTGCTGGAGGGTTTCCGTCCGGGTGTACTCGAACGCCTCGGCCTCGGTCCCGACCGGCTGCTGGCGAACAATTCCGCGCTCGTATACGCAAGGGCAACGGGTTACGGCCAGACCGGCCCGCTCTCCTCGGTCGCCGGGCACGACATCAACTACATCGCGATGGCGGGGGCGCTCGGCGCGATCCGGCGCCAAGGCGAGACTCCGGTCTTCCCGCTCAGCCTGGTCGGCGATTTCGGCGGAGGCGGGATGCTGCTCGCCTTCGGGGCGCTCTGCGGGCTCGTGGAGGCCCGGCGCTCGGGTACGGGACAGGTGGTCGACGCGGCGATGGTCGAGGGAACGGCCTTGCTCACCACGGTGTTCCACGCACTGCGCAACGCGGGCGAGTGGGAGGGCGAACCCGGGACCAACGTGCTCGACAGCGGGGCACACTTCTACGAGGTCTACCCGGCTGCCGACGGCGGGCACGTCGCCGTCGGCGCGCTCGAACCCCAGTTCTACGCCGAACTGCTGCGACTGCTCGAACTCGACCCCGCCGAGTTCCCGCAGTGGGAGCGATCTCGGTGGCCCGAGATGAAGAAACGACTGGGAGAGATATTCCGGTCCCGGCCTGCCGAAGAGTGGGCCGCGCTCTTCGAAACCGAACAGGCGTGCGTCACCGCCGTATACGGCCTCGACGACGCGCCGTCCCATCCGCACAACATCGCGAGGGGCACTTTCGCCGAGATCGACGGCAAGCTCCAGCCCGCCCCGGCACCCAGGTTCAGCAAAACCCCTGCCGTCCTGCCCTCACCGCCCGCCGAACCCGGTTCGGACGACGGAACCGCGCTCGCGGCGTGGGGCCTGGCCCCGAGCGACATCGCCCGGCTCACCCGAACCGGCGAGCACATCCATGAAGGGACATGAGACATGAGCAGCCCGAAGATCTCCTGCGCGTTCTACACGGGCGCGGAGACACCCGACCACATCGCACTCGCCGAACGGCTCGGCTACCACCGTGCCTGGGTCTACGACTCGCCCGCGCTGTGCCTCGACGCGTGGAGCGCGCTCGCCCGCGCCGCCGACCGCACGGAACGGATCGGGCTCGCCACCGGTGTCGCCGTTCCGAAACTGCGCCATCTCGTGGTGACGGCATCGGCTATCGCGACCATCGAATCGATCGCGCCAGGCAGGTTCACCCTCGGGGTGGGCACCGGCTTCACCGGCCTGCGCGCACTCGGGCACAAGCCGATGAAGTGGGCCGATATCGCGGAGTACGTCGCCGCCCTCAAAACGCTGCTGCGCGGCGAGCCCGTGCAGTGGGAGGGCAAGACGATGCGGCTCATGCACGCGAGCGGCTACCTGCCGAAACTCCCCGTCGAGTTCGACGTGTACATGGCGACGGAGGGCCCCAAAGGCTTCGCCGTGGCCAGGGAACACGCCGACGGCGTGCTCACCGTCAACACCGAACCCGGTGAAGGCTGGCGGAACTCGGCGCGCTGGGCGATGGGTACCGTGCTCGACGAGGGCGAGTCGCCGACCTCCGACAGGGTGTGGGCCGCGGCCGGCCACGCTGCCGTCGTCATCTACCACCTCTACTACGAGGCCGGTTTCGACCTGAGCACCCTGCCCGGCGGCACGGAATGGGGCGAGATGATCTCGTCGCTCTCGGAGGAGGAACGGCACCTCTCCCTCCACAAGGGACACCTGATGGAGGTGTCCGAACACGACGACCGGCTCATCCCGAGGGAGACCGTTTCCGCGCTGACCTTCACCGGAACCGTCGCCGAACTGCGGGCACGCGTCGACGACATGGCCGCAAAGGGCATCACGGAGGTCGTCTACCAGCCCGCAGGCCCCGATATCCCCCGTGAACTGGAGGCATTCGCACGGCTCGTCCCGCAGAAGGCGACGGCCGTCTGATCAGCTGTCCCTCCGCCGCCGAGGGCGGCCGGTACGCACACAGGGAGCCACCGCCATGAACCCCACCAGCCTGCTCGCCAAAGGCGCCCGGATATACGGGGAACGCATCGCCTTCGCCTGCGGAGACCGGAAACAGACCTTCGCCGAACTGCGCGAGAGGGCCAACCGGCTCGCGAATGCCTTGCGCGGCGCGGGAATCGAGAAGGGCGAACGCGTCGCGGTACTGAGCGACAACGCGTTCGAGGCACTGGAACAGGTCGGCGGTCTCGCCGTCGGTGGTTTCGTCAGGTGCGCCCTCTACGCCCACGAACCGGCGGAGAAGAACCTGTACCTGCTGCGGCTCACCGGTGCCTCCGCGCTGCTGGTCCAGGACAAGCACTACGCGACCATCGCGCCGGTGCTCGCCGACGCACCCGGTGTGAGGGTCGTCCTCGTCGTCGGCGACGCACCGGAAGGCATCCGCGGCTACGAAGCCGAGCTCGCGGCGGCGTCACCGGCCGCGCCGGACGTGCCGTGGTCACCCGAGGACCCGCACGTCATCCGCTTCTCGTCGGGCACGACGGGAAAACCGAAGGGAATCCTGCACACGGCGCGCGGCTGGCTCGACATGGGCACCGAGTTCGCGCTGGCGCTCGGCGGATTCACCAGCGAGGAGCGCTATCTCGCGGCGACGCCGTTCAGCCACGCCGCCGGTCTCGTGGCATGGCCGCTGATCGCCGTCGGTGCCACCAGCGTCGTCATGCCCTCGTTCGACCCGGCGAGCTGGCTGGACATCGTGGAACGCGAACGCATCACCTTCGGCATGCTCGCGCCGACCATGATCCACATGGTCGTCAACCATCCCGGGGTCGATCAGCGTGACGTGTCGAGCCTGCGCACGATGCTCTACGGCAGCGCGCCGATCTCGGAGACCACGCTCGTGGCCGCACTCGGGCTGTGGGGCAACATCATGTACCAGACCTACGGTCAGAGCGAGGCCATGCCCATCACGTGCCTCGCTCCCGAGAACCACGTCATCGCGGGCAGCGGGAACGACAGTCTGCTGCGCTCCGCGGGAAGGCCGACCCCGAACTCGATCGTGCGCATCGTCGACGACGAGGGCAACGACCTTCCCGAGGGCGAGATCGGCGAGGTCGTCGCGCTGACTCCCGGGGCGATGCACGGCATCTGGGGAGATCCCGATGCCACCGCCGAACGATTGCTGCCGGGCGGCTGGCTGCGCACGAGGGACATGGGCAGGCTGACGAAGGACGGTTTCCTCTTTCTCGCCGACCGCAAGGAAGACATGATCATCTCCGGGGGCTTCAACATCTGGCCCGTCGAACTGGAGAACGCGCTTGCCGCGCACCCCGCCGTCGCGGAGGTGTCCGTGGTGGGCATACCGCACCCGAAGTGGGGCGAAACCCCGCACGCCGCCGTGGTGCTCCGCGAAGGAACGACGGTGACCGAGCGCGAGCTCATCGAGTGGAGCAGGGAAAAAGTGGGCTCCGTCAAAAAGATCACCGGCGTGACCTTCACCGAATCGCTACCTCGCACCCCTATCGGCAAGGTGCTGCGCAGGGTCGTCAGGGAACGATACGCGGGCGACGGCCCTCGCATCGCGGGCGCGTGAGTCGCCGGTCCGTGGTTCAGGGTTTGCGGGCGACGCCGCCGTACATGACGTAGTCGAGTTCGTTCAGCTCGACAGGGCCAGGCGGCCACCATTCGGCTGCCCTCACCAGACCGGGCTCGACAAGTTCAAGCCCCTCGAAAAGGGAAAGCACCTCGTCGTATTCGCGCCAGTAGCCGGAATCCATACCGAGAGCGCGGATCCGATGCTTGATCTCGTCGGCGGTCGCCCTTCCGCTGCCGCCGGGATCCTGATCGGCGGGAGGGTAGGTGATGTGTGTCAGCGCGAAGAAGCTGCCACGCGGCAGCGCGTCGAGATACTCCGCGACGATGTCCCTTACCGGAACCGGTTCGTCGGAAATGTGGTGCAGGGTGAAGCACTGGATCAGTGCGACGGGCTCTTCGAAGTCGATCAACCCGCGAACCGCCGGGTTACCGAGAAGCCGTTGTGGCTCACGCAGATCCGCGCCGACGAACAGGGTGTTGCCGTTCTCCTCAAGCAACGCCCTCCCATGCGCCTGAACGGTCGGGTCGTTGTCGCTGTACACGACCTTGATGGCCGGATCGTGCCGCTGGGCGACCTGGTGCACGTTCTCGTCGAGCGGAAGCCCTGAGCCGCAATCGATGAACTGCCGTACCCCCGCCGACGCGGCGAGCCAGCGCACGACTCTGATCAGCCACTGCCGGTTCGTGCGCGCGGCGCCCTCCGGGTCCTTGAACGCTTCCTTGAGCGCGGCGACGATCTTCCGGTCCGACTCGTAGTGGTCCTTACCACCGAGCAGGCAGCTGTACGCCCGAGCCGCGCTGGGAACGTCGGGATCGATGACCGTGATCGCGGGGTCCGGCCTGTCCTGTTCGCCGGCAGCCGTCATCGGACGTCTCCCTTCCGCATGCGCCGATTGCCGTTGTGGTGCCCGACACTCTACTCAGCCGGGTGACGGCGGGCGCACGAGGCGCGGAAGCTGCCCACGGATGGCGGTATCCCCGCGCCTGGGCTCAGGACCTTGTGCGGGGAAGGAATTCCTGGAGTTTCGTCTTCGCGCCCTGCGCGACGAGATGAAGGGCTTCGGGATCACCATGCAGGACCGCCTCGGTGACAGACTTGATCTGGTCGAGCGTCGCGTGCGGCGGAATCGGCGGTACCTCCGGATCGCAGTACACGTCCAGTACGGCCGGGCCGTCAGCCGCGAGCGCGCTGTCCCACGCCGCGCCGAGATCCTCGGGACGCTCGACCGTGATACCCGAGAATCCAAGACTCCTTGCGAAAGCGGCGTAATCGACATCGGGTAGCGACTGGGACCGCTCGAACTTCGGCGCGCCGCCCATGGCGCGCAGCTCCCACGTGACCTGGTTCAGATCATTGTTGTGGAACACGCAGACCACACACCTCGGGTCCGTGAACCTGTCCCGGTACCTGGCCAGCGTGATCAGTTCGGCCATGCCGTTCATCTGCATGGCTCCGTCGCCGACGAGCGCGATGACCGGGCGGCCGGGCCAGGCGAACTTGGCCCCGATCGCATAGGGAACACCGGGTCCCATCGTCGCGAGGGTCCCCGAGAGCGAACCTCGCATATCGGCACGGAATCGCAGGTTCCTCGCATACCAGTTGGCGGCGGAGCCGGAGTCCGCCGTGACGATGGCATCGCCGGGGACGCGTTCGGAGAGTTCGTGCACGACCCGCATCGGATTGACCGGATCGGCGTCGACCATGGCCTGCCGGTACATCGTGTCCCACCAGCCTGCGACATTGTCCTCGACGGTCTGCCTCCACGAGCGATCCTCGTTGCGCCGCAACCGCGGGATGAGAGCACGCAAAGTCGGCGCGGCGTCACCGACGAGGTCGACCTCGGTCGGATACCGCATCCCGATCAGGCGGCCGTCGATGTCGATCTGCACCGCACGGGCTTGCCCGAACCCCGGAAGGAACTGCGAATACGGGAAGCTGGAGCCGACGATGAGCAAGGTGTCGCAGTCGCGCATCAACTCGTAGCTCGGCCTGGTGCCGAGCAAGCCGATGGCCCCCGTGACATACGGCAGGTCGTCGGAGAGCACATCCCTGCCGAGCAGTGCTTTCGCGACACCGGCCCCGGTGAGTTCCGCGACCCGCTCGACCTCGCCGGTGGCATCCCTCGCTCCCTGCCCGATCAGGATGGCGACCTTGCGGCCTGAATTGAGCACCTCGGCGGCGGCCTCGACATCCGCTTCGTGCGGAATCACCGTGGCGCGCGGCCGGCTCGGGCTGCTCGACGGCACGTGTTTGAAAGCGTGCCGGGGCGGCGTGTAGTCCTCTTCCTGCAGATCCGCGGGGATGATCAACGCCGTCGGCGCACGCTGGGCCTGCGCGGTCCTGATCGCCCTGTCCAGTGCGTTCGGCAACTGCTCAGCGACGTTGACCTCGACCAGGTATTCGCTCGCGACGTCCTTGAACAGCGACTGCAGATCCACCTCTTGCTGATAGTGGCCACCCATCGCGCTGCGGGCCGTCTGCCCTGCGATCGCCACCACGGGCACGTGGTCGAGTTTCGCGTCGTACAAGCCGTTGAGCAGGTGAATCGCCCCTGGCCCCGACGTCGCGAGACATACGCCGACATCGCCGCTGAACTTCGCGTAGCCGACGGCCTCGAACGCGGCCATCTCCTCGTGCCGGGCCTGGACGAACGCGGGCTCGTCACCGGCCTTGCCGAACGAGGCGACTATGCCGTTGATCCCGTCGCCGGGGTAGCCGAACACCTGCTCGACACCCCACTCGCGAAGCCGCTTCAGCAGGTAGTCACCCACGGTTTCGGACATGGTGTCCTCTTCTCCTCCCCGGATTGGGATGGCTGGCCAACCGATCGAGTACCCGGAGGGCCGGAAGCGACACACTCGGCGACGAGCGGGCCGGTCAGAAACGGCGATCGCCACGATCCGCTGGTGGCAACCACCTTCGGGTGAGCCTCGGATCCCCGCGCGAGGGCGGGGCGTCAAAGTCCGCATGAATGAAGGTCATTCCCCGAGAGAAGGCGAGCAGACCGCCGGGGAACTGGAGCGCATCGCGAATCAACTCGAACGGGCATTCGGTTCGGACGTCGCAGGCGAAAACCCGAAGAGACCTCACTTCTGTTCACCGTGGGCCGAGGACAACTGTCCCGACGATCTTCACTGAATCCACCGCGAAAAGCAGGGGCGTCCCGCAGGGGCGCCCCTTCGTCGTGCCGGGTGGTCTCACTCCCGGATATCGGTCACCTCGTCGGGCACGACGACGACAGGGCATCGCGCGTGGGTGACCATGGACTGACTCGTCGATCCGAGCAGCATCCCGGCGAACCCGCCCCTTCCCCTGCTTCCCACGACGAGCAGCCGCGCGGTCTCGCTGCGCGCCAGCAGAGCGCGCACCGGTTTACCGCGCTCGGCGACCACCTCGACGCGAACACCGGGAAAACGCCGCTCGCACAACGCCACATCGGCTTCCAATTCGGCTTTCACCCGCGCGGCCACGTCCTTTTCCTCACCGGAGGCCGAATCCGGCGGGTTGGGCGGTGTATGCGTCCAGGTGTGAACCAGAACGAGACCGGTCTCCCGTAACCCGGCTTCCCTCGCGGCGAAGGCCACGGCGGCCGTACTCGTCGTCGAACCGTCGACACCGACCACCACCGGCCCCGATTCGGCCGGTTTGGCGTGCCGTTTCCTGCCCCTGACCACGGCGACGGGGCAATGCGCGTGCGAGGCGAGCGCAATGGCGACCGACCCCGTCGCCAGCTCGGCGAACCCGCCGAGTCCCCGGGAACCGACGACGAGCAGGCCGGCGTTCTCCGAGTACCTCACCAAAGTGGCGACGGTACCGCCCTCGAACAGGTCGACGATCACGTCGAGGGCGGCACCACCGCCGACAGCCGACTTGACCTCCTGTTCCGCCGTCTCCAGCGCCAGCCTTCCCCGTTCTCGCGCCTTGTCGCGCAGTGGCGCGGCAGCCGCGAGGAAACCCGGAAACGCCGACGGCGGCATCGAATAGGCGTGCACGAGGCGTAGTCGCCAGCCCCGGTTACGTGCCTCCTCCGCAGCCCACACGGCCGCGTTCACCGACGACGCGGATCCGTCGACGCCCGCTACGACCTCGACCGTCTCGTTCATGACTCAACCTCCCGCCTACGCATCGTCCAACTCCCGGCTCGACCTCGCGAGTCGAGCGGTGGCGGGTAGTTGGCCGTTGCTCACCGCGTTCCGGCCACAATGGACCGGAACGGGTCACTGCCAGGGCGGCGTGTCGGTGAGAAACGGATTGCGCGTGTCGAGCAGCGCGGGATCACGGAGATTGATGCAGTGCAGGCCGTTCCAGCGCCGGAACCCGATGCTTTCGAGCAGCAATTCGACCCTGAGACTGGCGAGCTCCGCCGTGAACGGATCGAGCGGGTCGGGCTGTTCCGGAAACCCCGATGCGGAGGGCCTGCACACCGCGAGCTGCGCCGTCCTGCTCAACGTACGCAGCGTGGCCGCGAGCAGCGCGCCGCCGAGGCCTTTTCCCCGCCACGCCGATTCGAGGTTGATGTCGCGAACGATGATCATGCGGGTGGGCTCGGCACCGAGTCCCAGCAGCTCGCGCAGGCCGGAGGCGAGCCTGCCCGTCGGGCACAGCGCCGTCTCCGCGATGGAGGGCAGGAGTGGGTCCTCGGTGCTGAGAGCATCCAGGAGGTTGCGATCGGGGGAAAGGTCGGCGATGTCGAGCTGGATGTCGGCCACGTGCCTTCCGGGAAGATCGACCGAGGCGCTCCAGTGCTCCGGCACGTGATCCTCGTCGTCCACCCGCCACCAGAGCCGGTTGTGGTTGAGTTGTAATCGCAAGTCCAGCGGTCCGTCAGGTGTGCCCATGACCATCACTTCCGCCCAAGATCTTCGGTGTCTCCTCGCCCCGCCCTGTGGCGACCCGGATCTTCCGGCACCCGGCGTCCTGGCACGGCCGCGACGGGTAAGGACCGCTGCCTCCACGGCCCGTATCCGGCAAACTCGGCTAAATCCACAATGGACTGTGGATGCGCGGACGGCCACCACCCTCCCGATGGCACCCCTCCGCATTCACCGCGACAGCGTTTCAGTGTATGAAACTCCGAGGCCGAGCTTGCTTTTCTCAATATAGAGTTCCGGGGGCCATCTGGCTAGATTGAGTTCGCCCCCTGCTCGCGACGCCTGGCACGAACCACGCCGGTCACCATGTCGACGAACAGGGCGAAGGCGCGATCGACGCGCTCGTGGTCTCCGGTCGCGAGCAGTTCGAGCTGCAATCCGCGCGCCTGCGCGACGACCATCGAAGCGACCTCCTTCGCCTCTTCGGCGGGACACCCCTCGGCGACGACGAGTTCCTCGATCACCGCGTGCGCGCCGGCCACGGCCTCCCGCAGATAACGCTCGTAGCGCTCCGGCTCCCTGACCGCCTGCGTGTACACCTCGAACAGCACCCGGTAGACGGGAAGATGGCGCGGCATCGTCGACTTCGCCCACCACGCGGTCAGGCCACCGACACCCGGGGCCGCCACGGAGGTGTCAGCCATACCGGCCTCGTCGGCGAGCCGGTTCCTGAGGCCCGCGACGACGTCGGTGATCAGCTTCTCCTTGGAACCGAAGTGGTGCAGCAGCGTCCCGTGACTGACGCCGACGGCCGTCGCGAGCGGCCGCATGGACAATCCGCCGATGCCGTGTTCGAGCACGTAGCCGGTGACCAGGTTCAGCAACTCGTCCCTTCGATGCCGATAGCGGAGACTCCTGCCGTCCACGGGCTTTCCACTCATCCCGCGACGGTAGCGCCGGCGGAATCTCCGGTGCGCTCGCGGCCACACCCAGATAGATTGACCGAGTGGTCGAGCTACTTTAGGGTGACCGGCATGGGATCGGACCTCTCCCGGCTGCACCACGTCGGACACGTCGTCGAAGACCTGCCCTCCGCACTTGCCCTCTATCGGCGGCTCGGGTTCACGCTGCCGCCACCGGCCGTACCCGTGATGGCCCGCACCGCGGGCGACGAACCACAGCCGTTCGGCGCGGCCAACACCCACGCCGACTTCTCGACCGGCTTCATCGAACTCGCGACGCGCGTACGCGAGGGCAGCCCCATTCCCTCCGGCGCACGGTTCGTCCCGATACAGGCTCCCGACAACGTCCTGCGCGAACTCGTCGGCAAGGTGGAAACGACGAGCGCCAATCTCGCGGCGTGTCTCGAACGCTTCGAGGGCATGCATATTCTGATGTTCTCCTCACCCGACATCGAATCGGCCGCGACGCGGCTGACCGCGGCCGGCATCGCGCACGGCGGGGTCAACACCGTTCGGAGGCCGGTGGACACCGAACGGGGGAGAATCACCGAAATCGTCAGGTATGTCGAGTTCGACGGCGAGCAGGGAACGCGCCCCGGTGCCGTCGCCGAGGGCAGGGTCGGCATCGCGGGCGACCTCGACCCGGAAATTCAGGGCGCCCGATGCGCCGAGCACCCCAACGGCGCGTTCGCTCTCCTCGATGTACTGCTGTGTGTCGAGGACGACGTCCTGCGGAGCACCGTCAAGCGCTATCAGACCTATCTCGACAGGCAGCCACACGAGTACGGCGGCAAGGCCGTTTTCGAACTCGAAGGAAGCAGCCTGAGCGTCGTAGCTGCTTCCCGACTGGGAACGCTGTTGCCCGGCGAGTCCCCTCCCGCACTGCCCGCGCTCGTCTCCTGCACCGTCGCGGTGCGGGAGCTCGGCGTCACCGGCGATCTGCTGCGGGACAACGGAATCCCGGTACACCGTAGCGGCGAAGGCGACATCTTCGTTCCGGCCTCGGCCGCCTTCGGAACCGCGATGGCCTTCCGGGAAGTGAGCCCTTGACGGGGTTCGGCCGGGCGCGACTGCCGGTATAGTGGCCCACCCTTGGCCGAGGCGCCCGCGAGGAGGGCAGTGACCGCGAACGACGTTGCCGGCACCGGATTCGCGCCGTGCTGTCCCGCACAGCACGCGGGGAGGGACCTTGTTTCCGCCTCGCTGTTCATCCGGCATTGCGCGTTCGGTACGGACCTCGCGGTCCTCACCGCGGTGGGAGAAGTCGATCTCGCCACGGCGCCGCTGCTGCGGACGGCACTGTCGCGGTGTGAACGCGACGGCACGGTACGCGTGATCGTCGACCTCTCGGAGGTGAGCTTCCTCGCCGCCGCGGGGGCGGAAGTGCTGCGGGCAACGGCAACGCTCGCCGGCGACGAGGGTCGCAAGGTCGCCGTCGTCACAACGGCACAGGTCGATCATGTCCTCGAACTGACCGGGTTGACCGAGGTGATCCCGGCAGCAACCTCGTTTGCCGACGCGGTCGCCGAACTCGGTCTCGGCTGAGCGACCGTCCACTCACGACATACAGGAACGGAAACGTTCGATTTCGCGTGCGCGACGATGGTTACTTGCCCACCGCGGCGGTGAATTATCGCAACTCCGGTTCACTCCACCGGCCCTTCCCGCTCGCCGGAGAGCATCGCACGATGAGGTGTTCGGCACCTTCCGCACATCCGAAGGAACACCATCATGCGTTATCGCCCGATCAACAGCGACCCAGAAGATCCACGCCTCGGCCGATTCATTCCCGACGACTGGCGCCACGTCGAGCGCTACCCGCTCAGCGCGCTGTCCGTCGAGCAGCAGCCGACGGCGGTCCCCGTGGTCATCGGCGTCAACTGGTACACCGAATTCGACACCCCCGTTCAGGACGCGACATCGAAGGAATGGTTCATCGCCCGCGGCGGCAGCGGATCGCTGACGACCGTGCGCGGCGGGCACTGCGTCTGTCTCGAACCCGGAGGCGACCAGGACAGGCAGGAATGGCGGGTCTTCTACAACCAGGGCTCGGAAGGAGCCTGCGTCGGCTTCGGCTGGTCCCGGTGCATGACCATTCTCAACAAGGGTGAGCTGTACGCCGCACGCTGGCTGTGGGACAGAGCCAAGGAAACCGACGAATGGCCGCAGACCAATCCGGGTGACGACGAGGGTACCTCGGTACGTGCGGCCGCCGAGATTCTGGTTTCGGCAGGCCACGTCGACTGGGAAACCGGTTACGCCGACGACGACTACCGCGAACGCGCCGGCTACACCCCCGATCCCGGCGACGGTCTCACGGCGTACCGATGGGCCGCCGATGTCGACGAGGTTCACCGGGTACTCGGCAACGCCAGAGGCGACGAACTCGGAGCCGTCACGATTCTCAACTCGTGGGGCGAGGACTATCCCGAACGCGTGTGGCTTCCCGACGACGTCCTCGACCGGCTGATTCAGGAAGACGGCGAAATCGCCATCCCCACCGACCGCTGACCGTCCACCACGGACTCTCCCGGAAGGGGGCGTGTCACACCTCGGCGAGCAGTTTCTCGGTGTAGTCCGCGAGCCTGGCGGCGTCCTGCGGGTCGAGCGTCCTCAGGCTCAGGTCGAGTGTCCTTTCCCTGTCGATCGCGGAAAGCGGCGCCGAGGGCGGCTGCTCCATCCACCCCACGATCGGCGCGACCGCGTCGGCGACCGGTCGCGCGAAGAGCCGCCCCAGCCCCGCGAGCATGGCGCGCATGACCGGGTTGGGCAGGTTCGTCACGCCGCTCCTCGTGAAACCGGGATGGTAGAGAACGTAGCTGGCCTTGCTGTTCGCTCGTTTCGCGAAAGCGACACCGAGCAGATCGTTCGCCCTGCCCGCCTGCAGCTGCGCCTTGACCCTTCCGTAGCGGCGGGTCAGCTGCGGGTCGTCCCAAACGATCCCGCCCGCCGTCTTTCCCACCCCGGCCACGTTGACGACCACCGGGGCACTCGCGGCGTCGAGGAGGGGACGCAGCCCGAAGCTGAGCACATACCTGCTGACGTAGTAGAGGGCGAACGTGGCTTCGAGCCCCTCGGGAGTTTCCCTTCGCTTCGGGTTGATGCGGTTGGCGAACAACCCGAGCGCGTCGACGGCGTCGTGCCGGGCGGTGATCTCGTCGACCACCCGGCGAGCCTCGGAGACCGAGGAGAGATCGGCCCTGAGGAAAGTGAGCCGCTCCGTTCCCGCCTCCTCGATCAGTGCCCGCCCCTTGACCTCGCTGCTGCCGACGACGGTGACGCGATCCCCCTCGGCGAGCCTGGCGAGCGCCGTCGCCTTCCCCATTCCATCGGTTCCGCCGCTGATGACCACTGTCCGGGACTGGTCGCGCACACTGCCTCCGTAAACTGGCTGATGACAAGCCCCATGGTGGGACGAGACTCGCGAAGGCGGAAGAAGGCAGTTCGATGTCGGCAACGCACACCCGTGTTCCTTCCCTGCTCGAACATCAATTGCCTCAGCCGGTACCGCAGGCCGAACTCGCGGCGTGTCCGGTCAGCGACGTATTCCGCAGGGTGGGCGACAAGTGGAGCATGCTGGTCGTGATCCTGCTCGGCCAACGGGGCTACCGGTACAACGAACTGCACCGCGCCGTCGAGGGCATCAGTCAGCGCATGCTCACGCGCACCCTGCGTGGCCTCGAAAGCGACGGCCTCGTGTCGAGGACCGTGCACCCGACCGTTCCGCCCAGCGTCGAATACGATCTGACCCCGCTGGGCCGCTCCCTGCTCGAACCGTTGTCGGCGCTCGCGAACTGGGCCGTGACACACGAGCCCGACCTGGCCGCCGCACGGGCGGCTCAGGGCGCGGCCTGACGTTGCCTGCCGGAGCCGGTAGCCCGGTGAGTCCCCCGTCCAGGACGTCGAGATCCGCACTCAGGGCGCCGAGTTCTGCACTCAGGCCGTCGAGATCCGCACTCAGGCCGTCGAGATCCGCACTCAGACCGCCGAGAGCGTCCTGATGGCCTGCAGCGTACGCCAGCCGCGCCATTCCAGCTCCGCCATCGGTCCCGGCGGCGCCCAGCTCAACGGCCAGCCACCGTCGTCCTGCTGCTCGGCTTCCAGTTCGGCGAGATGAGCCGCGACCGCGTCGGCGGGGAACAGCGCACGCAACGGGCCGGGCACCGGCGCCACCTCCAGTGGCGTCACGCCGTAGCCCTCACCGGGATAGAGGTGGAACAGCGACCAGTCCGCGACCGTGTCCACGAACGCGGCGAGCTGCTGTCTCGCCCACGGCGCGGTCGACTCCGACAGGAAGCACAGCACGTTGAGGGCGGTGTGGCCGTCGAGCTTCCCGTCCAGCTTCTCGATGTTCTCGCGGCAGAACGCGTCGGCCTCGTCGAGCCACGGGTCATCGACACCTGCCTTGCGCAGCCGGGCGGCGATACCGGCCGTTGGATTGAGCGCCGGAGGGAAGCGGCCGTCTCCCCAATGAGCCGCGTGCGGGTGATCGGCCATGCTCGGCAACACGATCGGCAGGCCGCCGTCCACGCTGACCGAACGCAGGTAGGGCACCAGACCGCTCGCGAACTCCGCGACCTTGCCCTCGGTTTGCTCGGCAGTGGAGGGAGCGTCCAGGATCCATTCCACGACACCGAGCGCGAAATCGACGGCGACGGGCTGACTACAGGGTGCACGCACATCGGGTTCGAGCGCATATCCCAGCCCGCCGTCCGCGTTTCGGTATCCCGACAAGGCCGCCAGAACGGCGTCCGCCGCACCGTCGGCATCGTCGAACCAGAGTTGCGCGAGCCTGCGTTCGAGCGGTCGTGCGTGAGTGCTGAGGAACTGTCGTGCCCCTGGCAAGTCGTAGCTCATGCCTGCCATCGTGCTACGGCACGGCCCTCGGCTTCTTGAACGAAACGGTCATCTTTCGCAACCATCGTGCCCGCGTTTGGGGCACTCCGGGTAAGGGAACCACCTTCACGACAAG
This sequence comes from Saccharomonospora sp. NPDC006951, assembly GCA_040635515.1. Taxonomy (GTDB): domain Bacteria; phylum Actinomycetota; class Actinomycetes; order Mycobacteriales; family Pseudonocardiaceae; genus Prauserella_A. The sequence continues at coordinate 277,707 of JBEYHY010000005.1, forward strand.
GTCGACAACCTGGAGTGATGACCACATGCCACAGCAAGCGTGGAACGCGAAGCAGGAACGGCAGTACCAGCACATCAAGGAGCAGACGAAGCAGCGTGGTTCGAGCACGAAGCGGGCGGAGGAGATCGCGGCCCGCACGGTGAACAAGGAAAGAGCCCGCTCCGGCGACGCCAAGCAGGCGAGCAAGACCTCGACCAAGGACATCTCGGCTCAGCGAAGGGGCGGGCTGCGCTCGGGCAACAGGCAGGGGCCGGGAGGCCGCACGAAGCAGCAGCTTTACGAGGACGCTCGCCGCAAGGGCATCGCGGGTCGCTCGAAGATGACGAAGCAGCAACTCGAAAAGGCCGTCGGCGGCAGGTAACCGGCAGCTCCCGTTACCGTCAGTGAAAAGCGTGAGGGCCAGGCCATCGCGGCCCGGCCCTCAGCTGTCGTCACTTGTCGCGATGGGTGGCGTTCTTCACCGCGTCACCGATCTTGTTCGCGGCGTCCTTGACGGCATCCTTCGCCTTCGCCACTCCATGCTGCGTTTCGCCCTCGTTCTGCAGGTCCTTGTCGCCCGTCACCTTTCCGGCGGCTTCCTTGGCCTTGCCCGCAGCCTGGTCGATCTTGTCTTCTCCAGCCATGGTTGGCGCTCCTTTCGAGTGCTTGCGATCCTGCGAGTACCCGTGGAGCGGCGAACTACACGTCGGTAATCGGACGATGAGGCATTCCCCACACGGGCTAACCCGGTTGTCGCGAAACGCCCATTTCCGATCCATTGTGGATCATCGCACCGACGGCGGCCACGAAGGCGTCCCGCTCACTCCCGCCGAGCGGGCCTGCCCACCGGTCGAGTTCGGCAACGACCTCGGCATGGGTACGTGTCGCCAGCGCACCGCCCCGTTCGGTCAGGGCGACCTGACACGCCCTCCTGTCACAGGAATCGCGCACCCTTTCGACAAGACCTCTTCGCTCGACCCTGTCGATGAACCCGCTGAGGCTCGACTTCTCCAGGTTCAGCACCCTGCCGAGCGCCGCCATGCCTTCGGGACCCTGGCTGAGCACGCAGAGCAGCCGGATCTGCTGAGGGGTGAGGTCATGGCGCCTCGCCACCTCGCCGAATACGTTCTGCACCAGTTGCGAGAGCCGCACGAGCGCGTCCGCGAACGTGGAATCCTCGACCGCCATCTCCAGCCACCTCCAGCCGTCCGCGCCGTCAAGCCTAGTTCACCCGGAGACGGACCTCGCCGCCGTGACAAACAGTGCGTGACCCGAGCCGGAGGAACCGAACCCTCTGGCAGACAGGTGAACTGCTGTCATCCTCTGGTCTGGCACGTGGCCAACGAAGCAGACTGCTGCGGACAACACAGCTCAACACGGAGCAGAGGAGAGTCACCAGTGCTTCCCGAGTGGCTGGTCAAGGAGATCGACGAGGTACCAGGCTTCCGCGCGTTCGCAGGAGTCGACGAGCTGCATCAGCAGCTGAGCACGCTGGCGAGCGAGTACCCGGAAGTGGCCGTACTGCGCAGAGTCGGCACGTCGAGAGACGGCGAGCCGTTGCTATGTCTTTCGATCACCGGCCCCGCGACGACGCCTGCTCGCCCGGAAGCGCTCGTCTTCGGGCTGCCCCACCCGAACGAACCCATCGGCGGGCTGACCGCCATCCACCTCGCCCGCAGGCTCTGCGTCGACCCGAGCCTGCGGGAAAGATTGAGACACACCTGGCACATCATCGCCTGCATCGACCCGGACGGCTTGCGGCTCAACGAAGGCTGGCTCCGCGGGCCGTTCACTCGCGAGCACTACGCGCGCCATTTCTACCGACCGGCAGGCGTCGACCAGGTCGAGTGGACCTTTCCTCTCGACTACAAGGACGCCTACTTCGACGAGGCCCTTCCCGAGACCCAAGCCCTGATGCGGCTCATCGACCAGCACCGGCCGAGTCTCGTGTGTTCGCTGCACAACGGCGAACTCGGCGGGGTCTACTACTACCTCAGCAGACGGGAGCCGCCGCTGCACGAAATTCTGCAGGAGGTTCCCGGCTATCTCGGGCTACCGCTCGATCGCGGCGAACCCGAGGCGCCGTACATGGTGCGGCTCGCGGACGGCATCTTCCTCAGCTCCTCGATGCGCCGAGCCTACGACTACCGCATCGGACTCGGTGAGTCGTGGGCGGGCGATTCCGGCGACAACACCGCCTCCTACGCGGCGCGCTACGGTTCGCTGACGCTGGTGAGCGAGCTGCCGTACTGGACGTCGCCCGTCGCCGGCGACGACACGCCCACCGGCACCAGCTACGCGAGCGCGCTCGCCGAGCAGTCGGTGCTACTGGAAGACCTTTCCGAATTGCTCAACCAGACGATGGGCAAGGTGGAGGGCCAGCTCTCCGCGGCGCAGTCTCCCTACTGGAGGGCGACCAGGTTTTTCGCCGCGTTCCTCGCCTCGGCGACCAGCACGGCGAGACAACGCAGTCTGCTGCCGGAGTCCGAGCGGAAGGCGACCGTCGCCGAGCTCGCGTCATTGACGAGTGACGTGCAGAGCTATCGATTGCGCTACGGAGGGATCCTGCTCCGCGCGCTGAACGGCGAGCTGGCCGTCGGCAACACGCGCGCCCCGATCAGGGCGGCGCGTGCGACGGTCGCCGCCAGGTACGAGGGCTGGCTGGCCGAGGACGCGGGCGACGAGGATTACGAGGTCATCCCCATCAGGTTGCTCGTGGCGACCCAGTACGCGGCGACGATCGCGGCCGCGGAACACCTGGTGTCATCCGGCACGTCGAGCGACTGAGCGCGCGCTCAGCCCGCCGGGTCGAGCCAGCTCTGCAACAGCGGTGCCGTCCTCGCGACGAGGTTCTCCCTCGGTTCGGCGCCGAGCGCGCCGATCCGCAACACGAGCCTTGTCGCCCCGAGGCCGATGAGCTGGGCGCACACGAGTTCGGCGCGCAGCCGCGCTTCCGGCCCCTCAAGCCGGTCGGCGAGCTTGGCGACGAACTGCCGTTCGAAGTTCTCCCTGAACGTGGCTCCGGCCGGCCGGGACGACGTGAACAGCGCACGCAGCAAGGGGTCCGCCTGCGTGCGCTCGTGATAGTCGAGCAGCGTCCGCACGAGATGTTCGCCGAGTCTCGGCAGCGGGCAGTCGAGCAGCACCGCGGCCTCGGCTTCGAAACTCGAAGCTTCCGCGAAGAGGTTTTCCTTGCTACCGAAGTACTTCATCACCAGCGCGGCGCTCACGTCGGCATCGGCAGCCACGTCGCGCACCTTGACGTCCGCGTAGCCGTGCAGCGAGAAGCGGCGCCGGGCGGCCTTGAGCACCACGTCGCGGGTCAGCGGCGCCTCGCGCCTCTGCTCGTCACCGACCTCGCTGACCGGCTGCGGGGAAGACATGGCGACAAGGCTAACGTCGCCCGCACGCGGCCGGTTCCACCTGTGACGTTCTCGGGCCCGGCTCGCCCTCCTTGCCGGGCGAGGGGGTGAACAACGCGACGACACCTGCGAGAATCGCCGCCCCTCCGGCGATGACGAACACCACGGTGTAGCCCTCGGCCGAGGGGAACGGCACCCCGCCCACCTCGGTGATCATCCCCGCCGTCACCGCCGCGACGATGGCGCTGCACGTCGAGGTTCCGATGGAGCGGGCAAGTGCGTTGAGGCTGTTGGCGGCGGCCGTCTCCGTCACCGGAACCGCGCGCATGATCAGCGCGGGGACCGCGCCGTAGGCGAGCGCCGCGCCGATCGCGGTGACCGTGACCGCCGCGATGGCCGCGGCGAGCGGGGTGTGCAGCACCGAGCGCGTCAGGTTGCCGATGGCGAGGATCGCGACCCCGACCACCACGGTCACCCTTGGGCCGCGCAGCCTGGAGAGCACGGCCGACAGCGGTGAGAAGGCCACCATCGCCGCGCCGACCGGCAGCAGCGCGACACCGCTGAGCATCAACGAGAGTCCGAAGCCGTATCCGGTGCCTTCCGGCGCCTGGAACATCTGGGCACTGACCATGAACGAGGCGAACATGGCGACACCGATGAGCACGGAGGCGATGTTCGTCAGCAGCACGGCGGGCCTCGCCGAGATTCGCAGGTTCACCAGTGGCGCCGATGGCACCCGCAACTCGTAGTAGCCCCACGCGAGGAACAGCACGGCCGAGGCCGCGAGAAGTCCGAGCACGAGCGGGCTCGACCAGCCCCACAGCGTTCCGCGGGAAATGGGAAGCAGCAGGCAGATGAGCGCCGCGGAAAGACCGAGCGCGCCGGTGAGGTCGAAGCGTCCTCCCGTGCGCAGCGGGGACTCGGGAACGAGAAACCGGATGAGGATCATCTGGATGACCCCGTAGCAGGCCGAACCGGCGAACAACCAGTGCCAGTCGGCGTGTTCGGCGACGAGCCCGGTGAGCGGCAGGCCGACCGCTCCTCCCGCGCCGAGCGTCGAGCTCATCAACGCGATCCCGCCGCCGACGCGTCCTGGCGGCAGCTCGTCCCTCATGATGCTGATGCCGAGCGGGATGACCCCGATCGCGACTCCCTGTAGTGCCCTTGCCGCGAGCACGACGAGGAATTCGCTGCTCAACGCACCCAGCAGACTGCCTGCCGACATCGTGCCGAGCGCGACGAGCAACATCCGGCGCTTGCCGTACATGTCGCCGAGCCTGCCGAGTACGGGTGCGCAGATGGCGCCCGCGACGAGCGTGGCCGTGATGAGCCAGGCCGCGTTCGCCGGCGTGGTGTTCAGCAGTCGCGGAAACTCCGGCAACAGCGGAACGGCAAGCGTTTGCATCAACGAAACCGCGATACCCGAGGAGGCCAGCAAGCCGACGACGACTTTCGGCCGACGTGTGGACGTCGCGGCAGGCAACGTGGCGATCACAGGTCAAGCTCCCAGTTTCTCCGGTGAACTCTTGTTCACCAGGTATCCGAGTAAACCCCTGTTCACCCCGAAGAGCAATCCACCGTCCAGTCCATGTGCCTATGATCCCGGTCTCAACGCCGAGCAGGCGAATGAGTGTCCACAATGGATTCAACCGGACGTCACCCGGCGAAATCGCACCCGCCTGAGCCTGGGCGATCGCACCCGGAAGCTGCCATGCTGAATCCACCGTTCAGCATCAGCGAACAGGAGTCGAGATGACCATCGCCGAGCACAGGACCGATACCACCCACCCACTCGACCCCATGACCGCGGCCGAGGTCGACGCCGTCCGAGAAATCCTCACGCGCGAAGATCTTCTCGGCGAGCACGTCCGCTTCGCCTACCTCGGCCTGCGCGAACCCGGCAAGACGGCGGTCGAGGCGTTCGACGAGCAAGCCGGCGTCGACCGCCGGTTCGCCGCGATCCTGCTCGACCTCGGCACCGGAGCATCGCGCTCCGTCGTCGTCTCCACGACCAGGAACACCATTGATTCCACTGTGGACATAGATCCGGCCACCGAAGGGCAGCCGCCGATCATCGACACCGAGTTCGAACTGATCGAGGACATCCTCAACGCCGACGAGCGCTGGAGAGCCGCGCTGGCCAAGCGCGGCCTCGACCCGGCAACCGTACGGGCCGTCCCCCTTTCCGCGGGTCATTACGACGAACCTGGTGAACGCGGAAAACGCATCGTGCGCTCACTCGGCTTCCAGCAGTTCCACGAGAAGGACCTGCCGTGGGCGCATCCCGTCGACGGTCTCGTCGCCTACGTCGACCTCACCGGCCGCAACGTCGTCAGGATCATCGACCACCACGAGTACCCGGTCCCTCAGGAAGAGGGCAATTTTGACGACCCTTCGTTCACCGGTCCCGCGCGGACCACTCTGAAACCGATCGAGATCACCCAGCCGGAAGGGCCCAGCTTCACCGTCGAGGGGTCCGTGGTCCGCTGGGAGAACTGGCGGCTGCGGCTCGGGTTCAACGAGCGTGAGGGACTGACGCTGCACCAGTTGTCCTTCCACGACCGCCCCGTGCTGTTTCGGGCTTCGATCGCCGAAATGGTCGTCCCCTACGCCGACCCCTCACCCGTGCGGTTCTGGCAGAACTACTTCGACTGCGGCGAATACATGTTCGCGCGATACACCAACTCGCTCGAACTCGGCTGCGATTGCCTCGGCGAGATCCACTACATCGATGCGACCGTCGCCGACGACCTGGGACAGCCCCGCACCATCCGCAACGCCATCTGCATGCACGAGGAGGACTACGGGGTGCTGTGGAAGCACACCGACCTGTTCTCGGGAGCGCGGGAAACCAGAAGGCAACGCAGGCTCGTCATCTCGTTTTTCACGACGATCGGCAACTACGACTACGGGTTCTACTGGTACTTCTACCTCGACGGCACCATCCAGCTCGAAACGAAGGCAACCGGCGTCACCTTCACCAGCGCCTACCCCAGCGTCGACGGTGCCGGTTCCGATTTCGCCACCGAGGTCGCCCCCGGGCTCGGCGCCCCGTTTCACCAGCATCTCTTCTGCGCGCGGCTCGACATGACCGTCGACGGTGAGCGCAACGCCGTCGACGAGGTCGAGCCGGAGCGGCTACCCGTCGGGCCCGGCAATCCGCACGGCAACGCCTTCCGGTCGCGGCGCACACGGCTGACGTCGGAGTCGGTCGCGGGAAGGCTCGCCGACAACCGTGCGGGCAGGACCTGGCACATCCTCAATCCGGACAAGCACAACCGATTCGGGCAACCGGTGAGTTACGTGCTGTCACCGGAGGGGCAGCCTCCGCTGCTCGCCGACGAGTCGTCCTCCATCCACGCCAGGGCCACCTTCGCCACGAAGCACCTCTGGGTGACCAGGTACGCGGAGGACGAGCGCTATCCGGCCGGCGATCTCGTCAACCAGAATCCCGGCGGCGCGGGCCTGCCGAGCTGGATCTCCGCCGACAGGGACATCGACGGCGAGGACATCGTGCTGTGGCACTCGTTCGGACTCACCCACGTTCCTCGCCCCGAGGACTGGCCGGTTATGCCGGTCGACCGGGCGGGGTTCACGCTGCGGCCGTTCGGCTTCTTCGATCGCAACCCCACCCTCGACGTCCCCTCCGGCGGCAACGGAGGGCACTGCGCGGACTGAGTTCTTCCCCTCGCCGCCGTACTACATGTGTAGTATGGCGGCGAGGAGGTTCCCATGCGACTACTGATCGTCTCGGCACCGCTGCTCGGACACGCTTTTCCCATGGTTCCGCTCGCGAGGGCGATGCGGGAGTCCGGCCACGAAGTGCTCTTCGCGACCGGCGGCGCCGCATTGTCGGTTGCCGATGCCGGGCTGGACACCGCCGACGTCGGGTCTCAGGTACGGCTCGGCAGGGCTGCGCTCGGCGTCACGCTGCGGCACCCGCTGCTGGCCAAGGTCGAAGCGGCGGGCGCGGCGGACCTCGGGTTCGTCTCCCGGCTCTTCGGCGCGGCAAACACCCGCATGCTTGCCGACGTACTTGCCGTGACCGCCCGGTGGAAGCCCGACGTGATCGTGCACGAACCCCTCGCGACCTCCGCCGCGATCGCCGCCGAGCGGTACGGCATTCCGGCCGTCGTGCACGACACATCGCTCTTCGACGGTGCCGCCCTCACCGAGGCGACCGCGCTGCGCATGGGGAGCACTGTCCCCGCGCCGTCGACCGTGCTGCGTACCGCGCCGCGCAGTGTGCTCGCGACGGAAGGCGGCTGGCCGATGCGCTACGTGCCCTACAGCGGGTCGGGGCCGGTGCCGGACTGGTTCGCCTCCCCCGGCCCGCCGAGGGTGCTCGTGAGCCGCAGCACCGTGCAGGGCCCCGGCGGTGGCGCGCTGATGGCCGCCGTCGCGGCGGCCGCCTCCGAGGTGCCCGCCGAGTTCGTCCTCGTCCGCCCGCCGAAGGCGCTCGCGAAGAAAACCATGCCGGGCAACGTCCGGTTGGTCGACTGGATACCCATCCCCCGGGTCCTTGGCTCGTGTGCCGCGATAGTGCATCACGGCGGCGCCGGAACCCTGCTGACGGCGCTCGCGGCCGGTATCCCCCAACTCGTCGAACCGGGAGCGGGCGACAGGGCACGGCATGCCCGGCTGATCAGCGCCAGGGGAGCCGGACTGGCCGCGAAGGCGGCCGAGGTGACCCCCGAACTGCTCGGCGAACTCGTCACCAGCGAGGCGATGACCTCGGCGGCTGCCGAGGTGCGGGCCGAGATCGCGGCCATGCCCCCGCCGGAGGCGGTGGCCGACCGCCTCACCGACCTGATTGCCAGCCCTGCCTGACCGCCTCGCCGACATCCGCACTCAGGACGCCGACATCCGCCCCCAGGACGCCGACATCCGCATTCGGGACGCCGAGATCCGCACCAGAGCAGACCGGTCCGGCGCACCCGGCCGGACACCGCCCGCCGACAAGCCCGAAGTCCGCCGCGAACGGAACCGTCATGACGCGGCAAGCCAGCGCCGGATGCAGTTCAGCAACTCGGTGGAGTCAACGGGCTTCGTCACATAGTCGCTCGCCCCCGCCGCCAGACTTTTCTCCCGGTCACCCGCCATCGCCTTGGCGGTGACCATGATGATCGGCAAGCTGCCGAACCGAGGCATTCTACGGATCGCGGCGGTTGTCGCGTAGCCGTCCATCTCCGGCATCATCACGTCCATCAGTATCAGGTCGATGTCGGGGCTGTCCCGCAACGCCTCGATCCCTTTCCGTCCGTTCGGTGCGTGCTCCACCGACAGCCCGTGCAGCTTCAGCATCTCCGCGATGGCAAGGACATTGCGTGCGTCATCGTCGATGAGCAGCACCCTGCGCCCAAGCAAACCGGACGGGCCGGGCTCGACGACTTCCGGCTCAGGTTCCGGCGTCACGGGAAGTAAGCCGAGGAACCGCTCGCGAAGCTCGTCCAAAGAGGACAACAACAGCACGCCGTGGTCCCGGACATGGGCTTCGATCAGCCTTTCCTGTGCCGCGCTCAATCTGCGCGTCGGATGGGCGAGCACCGGAACCCGGTAGTCGCCGTCCGCCAGCCGCTGCAGGAAAGTCAACGCCGCCGCGCCGGGAAGGCTCGCATCGAGCACGACACACTCCACCGGTCCCGCCGCCAAGCTTTCCATCGCCTCGTCGGGCATGGCGACGGATTCGACGTCGACCGACTCCCCCGCGTCGGCGAGATCCGCCGCGAATCCACGCACGAGCAATGTCAGCAACTGGTCCTCGCCCGCTTCGACGACGAGCACCCTGCGGGCGGGCACGGGTTCGGCCCTCGGCCCCGTTTCGATGTCGGTTGTGTCGAAGTCGGGCGTCACCGGGATGTAGAGCGTGAACGTGCTGCCCGCACCCAACCGGCTCTGTGCTCTCAATTCTCCGCCAAGCAGGTTCGCCACCTGCCTGCTGATCGACAACCCGAGCCCGGTGCCCCCGTACCTGCGGCTCGTGGTGCCGTCCGCCTGCTGGAAAGCACCGAAGATCGTGCTCAGATTCTCCTCGGCGATTCCGATTCCGGTGTCGATGACGGAGAAAGCAAGCCACGGATCATCGGCGCCACCGCCGGGAACCTGATCGCCCGGCACAAGACGCACCCGCAGCTTGACCTTCCCCTTCTCGGTGAACTTCACGGCATTGGAGAGCATGTTGCGCAGCACTTGCCTCAGTCGCTGCTCGTCGGTGCTGAGCACTTCGGGGACATCGGGATCGACGACCGCTTCGAATTCGAGTCCCTTCTCGGCGGTGAGCGGCTGGAAAGTAGTGCGCACGTATTCGACCTGCTGACGCAACTCCACCTGTTCGGGGTGGATGTCCATCTTTCCCGCCTCGACCTTCGAAAGATCGAGGATGTCGTTGATGAGTTGCAGCAGATCCGTGCCCGCGGATTCGATGACCTTCGCGAACTCGACCTGCTTGGGAGTCAGGTTCTGGGTCGAGTTCTGCGAGAGCACACCGGCGAGAATGAGCAGACTCGTCAACGGTGTGCGCAACTCGTGCGACATGTTGGCGAGGAACTCCGACTTGTACTTCGAGGTGAGCGCCAGTTGCTGTGCCCTCTCCTCGATCTCCTGCCTCGCTTGCTCGATCTCGAAGTTCTTCACCTCGATATCGCGATTCTGCCTGGCAAGCAGTTCCGCCTTCTCTTCGAGTTCCGCATTGGACTGTTGCAGCTTCACCTGCTGTGCCTGCAATTCCTCGGTGCGCACACTCAGCTCCGCCGCCAGCCGTTGTGATTCCTCAAGCAGGACGTCGGTCCGGCCGTTGGCGACGATCGTGTTGACGTTGACGCCGATACTCTCCATGAGCTGTTCGAGGAAATCCCTTTGAACCACAGAGAATTTCGTGAAGGAAGCGAGCTCGATGACCCCGAGAACCTGATCCTCGAACACGATGGGCAGCACGATCAGGTTGACCGGTGGAGCGGAACCCAGACTCGACGAGATCCGGACGTAATCGGGTGGAGTCTGCTCGACCAGGATGGCCTTCCTTGTGGCGGCGACCTGCCCCAGCAACGATTGGCCCAGCTCGTATTCGACGGTGCCATACCCGCTCTCGGTACCGCCATAGCTTGCGATCAACCGCAACCGGTCCCTCGGTTCGCCCTGTTCCTTCAGGAAGAACGTCCCGTACTGTGCGCCGACAAGCGGGGTCAGCTCGTTCATGATCAGTTGAGTGACCGCACGCAGATCACGGTGTCCCTGCAACAATCCCGATATCCGCGCGAGATTGGTGTTGAGCCAATCCTGATCCTGGTTGGCCATTGTGGTCTCGCGCAACGACCGCACCATCGCGTTGATGTTGTCCTTGAGTTCGGACACCTCGCCCTTCGCCTCGACGGTGATCGACCTGGTCAGGTCTCCCGTCGCGACCGCACTGGTGACCTCCGCGATCGCGCGCACCTGACGAGTGAGATTCCCCGCCAGCTCGTTGACGTTCTCGGTCAATCGCTTCCAGGTTCCCGAGACTCCCTCGACCTCGGCCTGACCTCCGAGCTGCCCCTCTTTGCCGACCTCACGGGCAACCCGCGTCACCTCTGCCGCGAAGGAGGAAAGCGTGTCCACCATCGTATTGATGGTCGTTTTCAGTTCGAGAATCTCGCCCCTGGCGTCGACGTCGATCTTCTGCGAGAGGTTTCCCCTCGCCACCGCCGTGGTGACCTGGGCGATCGACCGCACCTGCCCGGTGAGGTTGTTGGCCATCGAGTTGACGTTGTCGGTGAGGTCCTTCCAGGTCCCGGCGACGTTGGCCACTCTGGCCTGCCCACCGAGAATGCCCTCGGTCCCCACCTCACGCGCGACCCTCGTGACCTCGTCGGCGAAGGCGGACAAAGTGTCGACCATCGTATTGATCGTCTGTGCCAGCCCCGCGACCTCACCCTTGGCCTCGACGGTGATGCGCTGGGAAAGGTTGCCACGTGCGACAGCGGCAGACACTTGCGCGATGGAGCGGACCTGGTCGGTCAGATTGTCCGCCATCACGTTCACGGACTCGGTCAAACCCTTCCACGTCCCCGAAACACCCTTCACATCAGCCTGACCACCCAACCTCCCCTCAGTACCCACCTCACGCGCAACCCGCGTCACCTCATCAGCAAACGACGACAACTGATCCACCATCGTGTTGATCGTCGACTTCAACTCAAAAATCTCACCACGCGCATCCACCGTGATCTTCTGCGAAAGATCCCCTCTGGCGACGGCCGTGGTGACCTCGGCGATGGAGCGGACCTGGTCGGTCAGATTGTCCGCCATGACATTCACGGACTCGGTCAAACCCTTCCACGTCCCCGAAACACCCTTCACATCAGCCTGACCACCCAACCTCCCCTCAGTACCCACCTCACGCGCAACCCGCGTCACCTCATCAGCAAACGACGACAACTGATCCACCATCGTGTTGATCGTCGACTTCAACTCAAAAATCTCACCACGCGCATCCACCGTGATCTTCTGCGAAAGATCTCCCCTGGCGACCGCCGTGGCGACCTGCGCGATGGAACGCACCTGTGCCGTCAGGTTCCCAGCCATGAAATTCACCGACGTCGTCAAATCCCGCCACGTACCGGCAACCCCGGGAACCTGAGCCTGACCACCGAGGATGCCCTCGGTGCCGACCTCCCGCGCGACTCGCGTCACCTCCGCCGCGAACGAGGAAAGCGTGTCCACCATCGTATTGATCGTCGACTTCAATTCCAGGATCTCGCCACGCGCATCGACGGTGATCTTCTGTGAAAGGTCGCCCTTGGCGACCGCCGTGGTGACCTCGGCGATGGAACGCACCTGTGCCGTCAGGTTCCCAGCCATGAAATTCACCGACGTCGTCAGATCCCGCCACGTACCGGCAACCCCGGGGACTTCGGCTTGCCCGCCAAGGCGTCCCTCGCTACCGACCTCACGCGCGACCCGTGTCACCTCGTCGGCGAACGAGGACAATTGATCGACCATCGTGTTGATCGTGTTCTTGAGTTCGAGCAACTCTCCCCTGACGTGCACGGTGATTTTCTGTGAGAGATCACCGCTCGCGACCGCCGTGGCGACACCCGCGATGTCCCGCAACTGAGCCGTCAGGTTTCCTGCCATCGCGTTGACCGATTCGGTCAGGTCCTTCCACGTTCCCGATACCGCGGGTACGGTCGCCTGGCCGCCGAGCTTGCCGTCGGTTCCGACTTCCCTCGCGACTCTGGTGACCTCGGAGGTGAACAACGCGAGTTGATCGACCATGCCGTTGAAAACCGTCGAAATCTCGTCAAGCAACGGATCGTCGACACCGGGAAGCCGTGTACTGAAGTCCCCGTCACGTACCGATTTGAGCCCGTCCAGCAACAGCAGGAGACGCTCATTGTTCCGCGTCGACGTGGACGGTCGCTCACTCATCGGCGCACTCCCTCCGCCTGGCGGGGTCAACGGCCGGTTGGCCGACCTGGCACCTCGATGTCGAAAAACACCTCACCGGCGGCAACGCGCCGGATAGTATCCAACAAATCCTCAAGCCTGCCTGCTTTCAACAACAGGCCGGCTCCACCGGCCTCGGCAATTCGTTCGGCAACTTCCCTGTCGGCGACTCCGGTGAACACGAGCACCTTGCTGTGCGGGGACACCCGGTGCAGTTCCGCTATCGCTTCGATGCCGTCCCCGTCGGGTAGCCGACGGTCGAGCAGGACGACATCGGGCCGGATTCCTTCGGCGACCTGGACTGCCTCATCGATGGACGTGGCCTGGCCCGCGAGTTCGATGTCATCGACCGATTCGAAGGCCGAGACAAGCGCCATCGTCACCATCGAGTGGTCCTCGACAAGCATCAGCCTGACGATTGCTCCGGCTTCCGCCGAGTCGTCAGACGAGAACGCAGGCACACGCATCACCTCCGGCTGCACGAGTGCCCTGCAGCGCAGCCGGTCGTCGACCACGCGCACGCAAAAGTCTAAGGCAGTGTCCACCGGTTAGGCGACACTTTCCACGCCGCAGGCTCACCTGATCCATACAATGGCCCCCGGTTCGGAATCCCTCACTCATCGTCCTTTTGAGACGTAATTCCAGTTCGCGGCGTTCGATTTCGAATGGCTCGCCCACAACGGCGCGGCTATGGTGCCTAACGCCAGGACACATTGGCAGCTTCCACAAGGCAACACCAAGAAGACGGACTCGGGTGACACTCCGAGCATGCTCGAACGGAGGGGTTCTGTGGCGCTCTACGACGTGTCGAACCGGTCGGCGATCGTATCCGGAGGCGGCTCCGGAATCGGTAGGGCCATCGCACTGGAACTCGCGAAAAGTGGCGCAGCCGTACTGGTATTCGACCTTCGCGAGGACGAAGCCAAGGAGGTCGCCGACGAAATCACCTCAACCGGCGGGTTGGCTACCGCATTCGCCGGCGACGTGACCGACATCGATGCCGTCAACCGCAGTATCACCGCTGCTGGTGAAATGGGCCCCCTTCGGATAGCTGTCAACAATGCTGGAATCGGTGGCGCCGCCGCCCCGATCGCCGAAGTCACGACGGAAGACTGGCGCAAGGTGCTCTCCGTCAACCTCGACGCTGTGTTCTTCGCGGCGAGAGCTCAAATTCCGGCAATCGCCGCGGCCGGAGGTGGCGCCATCATCAACATGTCCTCGGTGCTGGGAAGTGTCGGTTTCGCAACATCGAGCGCTTATGTCACGGCCAAGCACGGGCTGCTGGGGTTGACCAAGAACATCGCACTCGAATACGCCGGGCAAGGTGTGCGCTCCGTAGCCGTCGGACCAGGCTTCATCAAGACTCCCCTCATCGACGCCCATCTCGATGAAGAGACCAAGGAGTTCCTCGCGAGCAAGCACGCTCTGGGACGCCTCGGCAAGCCCGAGGAAGTCGCCAGCCTCGTCGCCTTCCTCGCCAGCGATGCGGCTTCGTTCATCACCGGCAGTTATCACCAGGTCGACGGCGGCTACGCCGCGCAATGACGACACCGGCTCAGGCTCAAGGATTGCCGCCGCGCACCGGGCTCACGGCGCCGCCGCTACCTCAGCCGAACCGGCATCCGCTCCGGCTCCGGCTCCGGCATCGGCATCGGCATCGGCATCGGCATCGGGCGTAGCCAATCCCCCTCCCCCACCACACCGTCATCAGCCGTAACCGCACGCAACACCCGCCGCACCCAGCCGCAGCTACCCGTTCCCCAGCCCACCAGGCCGCCGGGCGGGAGCGACCCCGACCCGCTCCGGCCCGGCCAGCGGAACCGGGTGGCCAGCCGCCCAGGCGGTCACCCGGTTCCGCCACGGTGAAACCGGCGGCGGTAAAGGCGCCTCAGACCTTCTGCCCCAGCGCGGCGAACGCGCTGCTCGCAGCCGGCTGGTCGAGGTACTCCTCATTCGCGGGCGATGGATACTCCTCCGGTCGCCAATGAGGAATCCACACAACGCCGGGGTCTACAAGCTCGAAGCCGGTGAAGAACCGCGCGAACTCGTCCTTACTACGCACGAACAAGCGGGAGCTCGAACGCTCGTACTGCCTACGTACTTCCTCGCGCTTGTCCTCACCCTCCAGCGGCACCCCGTCGATGGTCATGTGCGAGGACATGAAGTAAGAGCCGGCGGGCAGCAGGTCTCGATACCGCGCGATCACCCCATGCGGATCGTCATCAGGACCGAAGAAGTACAGAACTCCGACGGCGATCAGACCGATCGGCTTGTGCGGATTGAGCACGCCGGTGTCCATGGCGCGCTCCCAGATGTCCTCGACGTTCCTCAGGTCACCATGCAACACCGCGTGCCTGTTGAGGTCTCCTTGCTTCTCAAGCAGAACTCGCGAGTGCGCGACCGCTACCGGCTCGTTGTCGACGTAGACCGTTCGACTGTCCGGGTTGACGGCGTCGGCGATCTCGTGCACGTTGCCGACCGTCGGAACACCGGACCCCAAGTCGAGAAACTGCGTAATACCCTGCTTCGCGAGGTAGTGGACACCACGGCCGAGGAACTCTCTCCCGACCCTGGCCAGCGTCCTCACCATCGGAAACGTCTCGACGGCCTTGGCTCCGAACTCCCGGTCGATGGCCCAGTTGGTGGTCCCCCCGAGGTACCAGTCGTAGATCCGAGCGGGATTGGGCCGCTCCAGATCCACACCTTCCGGGACGGGCTGGGGATCATTCTGGGACATGCGTTCTCCTCTGGCGTATTCCGGGCCCTCCCTCCGCACCTTAGCGGTCACTGTCCGGTTTCCCCACGTAGTGGTCGCTACTCCAAATGCCAACCCTTCAACACAACCCGAGTTCGGCGGATCACCCAGTGCGGCAACACTCATGGCCCCTGCCGACTCAATCGCAAACGCCAAGGTAAGCGCCGTGGTGCCTCGATACATGCGCGTCAACACGCAGAGAACCACCACAGCCCTGACACGGCATCCTCTGCCCGACCGCGCAGACAGCTTCGGTAACCGTGCGGCAGTGAGGGCAGTAGATCCGCTTCCGATCGGCGGAGGTCACGAACATCCGGATCTCGGCGTCGATGGCCCCCTGCGTGACGGCCTCGGACCTCGCGGCGAAGACATCGATCTCCGGTCCTGCCAGCATCAACCGCCAACCAACCCGAGCTCCGGCCAACCACTCCTTGAGCACGGCCAGCGCCGCCTCATCCGCTCCTCTGACACATAGAGTCCGCAGTGGACACTTCGACGGAACGCTCTCGGCCCATGCTCTAAGAACCGGAATCGCGACATCACCGAAAGCCATCATCCCGAACGACACCCCGGCCGGATCTACGCTGGGCGGCTCCGTCGTCCACCAAGACTCACCTTTCCCGTTCTGGCCCACCCTGTCGACGATACCGGGCGAACCCCCACCGACCCGAGTCGACACATTCGACGACAAATACCGAGTTTCACACCTTCACCAATAAGCGCAATCAATAAAACGTCAGCGACGAGAACAACAACATTTCACCTCTCACCCCAATTGCCCGAATCTCTTGTCGAAAGGACACCCTTGACCGCCAACCTACGTCATCACCACCTCACTATTCCCGCAACGATCTACTGCCAACCGAACGTCAAGCTCTCACCCCACGGCAACACCTGCCCCTTTCACAAGAACCCCTCCCGCTTGCTCCTCGACGTCTTGTGTCACCCTCTCCGTGCTAATACCCTCGCCAACGGCCAACCCTCAGAACCGACAACACGTATAAAAATCACACCGGCAGGGAAGGTAAAAGACCGTGGTGCTTGATTTCCGACGTGCACAAACCGCCGATTCGGTCATACTTGAGGCTCTCGCACGGCGAGCCTATTCGGTCTATGAGCCACGCATGAAACAGACGCCCAGCCCGATACTGGAGAACTACAGCGCCACCATCGAGTCATCCCAGGTATGGATCAGCGAGGAAAACGGCAAACCCGTCGGCCTAATCGTCCTCATTCCAGAGGGCAACGTGATGCTACTGGGCAACATAGCTGTACACCCCGAGGCGCAGAACCGAGGCATTGGCAGCACACTACTGACGTTTGCCGAACTCCAAGCCATCAAACAGGAGATGACAGCACTCCGTTTGTACACAAACGAAGCAATGACCGAGAACATCGCTTACTATTCGCGCCGCGGCTTCAGCGAAACTCATCGCGCGGTCCACGAAGGCCGAAGCCGTGTGTTCTTCCACAAGCAGCTACCCACCGGCACGGGCGCGCTGGTGTGGCGCTTCTACAACGAACTATGGAATCGCTGGGATGATTCAGCCGTTGACGACATCCTCGCCGACGAATTCGCGTTCCGAGGCACACTCGGTGTCGAAACTAGGACCCCTGATGGCTGGCGAAGCTATCGGGACATGATTCGGCACGGCTCCTCCGATTTCCACAACAAGCTCATCGAGCTGGTAGTCGACGAACCACGGGCGGCAGCACGACTGCTTTACAGCGGCCACCACGACGGCACGCTTGCCGACATGCCGGCCACAGGGAAGAAGTTCGAGTACGCAGGGGCGGCGTTCTTCACAGCACGGGAGAACAAGCTTGCCTCGGCCTGGGTTCTCGGCGACCTGTCAAGCTTGCGACGTCAACTCGACAGCCAAGAACACTGACAGTCACGACAAATCAGGGGGATCGCGATCGTGCCGACACGGTCACCCTGTTCGCCCGCGCATAAAGGACCCTGCGGACCGGTGGCCGCGTCACAACCGCGAGTAGGACATTTCCCTGCGCGCAGACCCCGTGGGCCGAACCGATGGATTCGTTGGTCATACGCCCACTGTAGCAAGGTATTCGAACATGTGTTCTACACATTTGGGTGATGATCTCGCGTCGCGAAAATGGAAGCATGATCCCTACGCCGCAGAACAATCTGCGCACGACTACTTCACGAACGAAATATGTGGCAGTGCACAAAAAGGACAGACGGCGCCCGTGCGCAACGCCGGCACATTCCTGTTTCCTCGAATGAAAGTGGTGGATCAGTAGTGAAAAACGCTATCGCAAAGTGCGCGACTCTTCTCGATCGCCTCATGGCTTCCCGGTGCTGGAGAACAGTGATGACGAGGTTGTCACCGAGGGCGTTGTTCGGATCGTTCATGAGGATTTTCCGGCTCACGTCGTCCCGGCGTTCTCCGCGGAGCACAACGGATGGGGCATCATCCGACACACGTTTCAGCCCGATCCTGGCGCCCTCCCGGAGAGCAGCGTTCCATGGTGACTCTCGACTGGTACAACCCGGTGAACCGGCGGTGACCCCTTCTTGCCCAACGGCTACAGAACCATGCCGGCGGCTTCCACATCGCACACTGCCAGGAAGCATCAGGATGCGCATCGACGCCGGGGAGGCGGCTCGGGCGCCGCCTCAGGGCTATGTGACGCGCGCGGACCCAACCTGGAGGCGCCGCGTTCATCGACGAGTGCCTTCGCGGGTTGAAACAACATGCATGTCGACGAACCGAGCCGATCCGTCGACAGTCGGCGGGCAAGCACAAGGTCGGACGGAGTCCATCTACACCGAATGGCCGCCCGCCGGGTCAGAATCCGGAAATCGCCGTCCCAGCACAGCGGCACTCCGGCAACCGTCGCACATCTTCGAGCGACGTACCTTCCTCTGCTTCGTCGGGACGCAGGCCCTCAACTGTCACAGTCGGCACGGCGAGGCCGGTGTGGATTCGGTTCATCGCGATGACCGTGGTGATCGGACAGCCGCGCTCCTCCGCAATTCTGGCTGACCGTTGCTGGCCGCAGGAGTCATCAGGCCGGTGAACGTTCCAGTTGACAAGCGGCGACCCTCGTGACGCCCGGTCCGAGGACGTCGAGAACACCGGAGCCCTCGCGCCCGTCGACCATGGAATCCGCATTTTGCACGTCGTCCTTCTGACTGTGATCGCCAAATGACCAGACCCTCAGCGCGGAACTTGATCCGGACCTCGCCGGCCCTCGACTCGTCGAGCAGGATGGCGGCGATCTCCCGTGGTCGCCCGGGTTCGCGGCAGATCGGGGCTGGCGCACATGGTCATGCGGTCACTACGTCGGCAGTACGACACTCTCGGCCAGCGTGCTTGCACGTCGCGGAAGACAAGGGACGGGGATGATCATAGCTCCTGAGTCGACTCCGAGCAGTCGTCGGAAGGTGACCGAACGCATTCAGGGTCGCGAGGAGACCGGCTCATCGCCGCGAGTTACCACGGTCACCACCTCGGGTTCCAAACGAGACAGTCACCCCGGTGCGGCGAGAGCTCCCAGGGGTCGAGAGCTGAGCGAACGCACGCTCAGCGAGATCAGGGGCCAGATCGCAACACCTGGAACCCGGACATTCGCGAACCGCGGCCTTGCCCCGAAGCACCTATCGCCCCCAATGTGGCCCCCTACTCACCCCCAACCTGGATCTCATGGCCTCCGACACGAACCTCGCCTCCCTGACTCAGACCTCGCGGTTCGGGGCACGGAACTCGGTCTCCCCGGTGCGGATCTCGGCGGCGCGAGCGCGGGACTCGCGCCGCCGGGACGCCGGACTCGGGACAAGACCCCCGGTTACGCGACATGTCATGAGACGCCATGACGCACACTTTTGTTTGCCCGCCAAGGCTTTCCGCCCAGTACGCTTGCGCGGTGGACGAAGTGCTGGAGTTCGTACTCGCGGTCAAAGCGGCCCACCGGGAGATCAACCGGCGGTTCGCCATGGCGCTGCGCCCCCTCGACATCACGGTGGCTCAGGCCGAGGCCATATTGGTGCTCGCGGAGTCGCAACCCCTTTCGCTCAAGGAACTCGGCGCGCACGTCGTGGCAGAAGCCGGGAACCCGAGCCGACTCGTCGACCGGCTGGTCACGGCCGGTCTGGTCCGGCGGAGGGTCGCACTCGACGATCGCCGCAACGTCCAGCTCACGCTCACCACACAGGGCCGCAAGCTCGCACAACGCATCCATCAGGCACGAGAACCGCTGCGCGAATGGGGAGGCCGTCAGTTGAACGGCAACGGTCTCGATGCGATGACCGCATCGCTACAGCAACTTGTCGACAACCACCGAAACTAGTTCGGACCGGAGAGCGCGAAGACTCTCCTTCGCTCCCCGCGCCTCCGACCGTCAATCCACCACGCCAGCTCGACCAGCACGATCCCTGCCGCGGCACACATGAATGCGATCGCCGTATCGGCTCCGTTGCCGGGATCCAGCAGGAACAGCTCCTGAGTCAGCGGCATGACGAACATGAGTGCCGACAGCACGACCATGACCGTGATGAGTCCGACCTTCCACCACACGAACGGTCTCGCAACGATACTCAGCACCCACAGCGCGATCGTGATGAGCGTGATCAGCGCGGTAGTGCTGGCCTGTATCGTCTCCGTCTCGGTCGCTCCCTGTCCCTTGTAGACCAGTACGTACGAGACAAAACACGCGACACCAGTGACGACACCGGCCGGGACGGCCATCCGCATGACCCTGCTGACAAAACCGGGTCTGGCCCGCTCCGCGTTGGGTGCGAGCGACAGCACGAAAGCGGGGACGCCGATCGTGAACCAGCCGGTAATGGTCACATGCCTCGGCAGGAACGGATACGGCAGCACGTCGAGCCCGATGAGCCCGGGCACGCCGACCATGATCGCCAGCAGCACGGAGTAGACGGTCTTGGTGAGGAACAGCGTGGAGACCCGTTCGATGTTGCCGATGACGCGTCTTCCCTCGGCGACGACGTGCGGAAGCGTCGCGAACTTGTTGTCGAGCAGGACGATCTGAGCGACCGACCTCGTCGCTGGGCTGCCGGCTCCCATGGCGACTCCGATGTCGGCGTCCTTGAGCGCGAGCACGTCGTTGACACCGTCGCCCGTCATGGCGACGGTGTGCCCGTGCTCCTGAAGTGCGCCGACCATGGTGCGCTTCTGGGCGGGCGTCACCCTGCCGAATACGCTCGCCGTTTCGACCTCCTCGCCCAGTCGCCTGTCGTCGCCGAGCGTTCTCGCGTCGACGGGCTGTTCCGCATTCGGCAGGTCGAGCGAGGCGGCGACCGCGCCGACCGATTTCGCGTTGTCGCCGGAGATCACCTTGACGGCGACCTTCTGCGCGGCGAAGTAGTCCACTGTGTCCTTGGCATCAGGACGTACTTTCTGTTCGAGCACCACAAGGGCGACGGGAGTCACGGCCCCCGGTGCGCCCGGCGCGTCGACGACCTGCTCGGCTCTGCCGAGCAGCAGCACACGCAGTCCCCGCTCGCCGATCCGCTCGGCTTCCGCTCTTTCCTCACGTTCGGGAGGCAAAAGCACGTCAGGTGCGCCGAGCACCCAGTCGCCCTCCGCACCGAAGCTCGCCCCGCTCCACTTGCGGGCGCTGGAGAACGGCGCGACAGCCGTGGCTGTCCATCCTGGGTCGTCGGTGAACGCCTCCGCGATCGCCGCAAGGCTGGCGTTCGGTCGCGGGTCGGCTGCCGCCAGCGCGGCGAGCACCCGTTCGGCATGCTCCTTTTCGGCGCCGAACGGACGCAACTCGCCGAGCTTCATAGCGTTCTCGGTCAGCGTGCCCGTCTTGTCGGCACACACCACGTCGACCCTGGCCAGTCCCTCGATGGCAGGCAGTTCGTTGACAAGGCACTGCCTGCGGCCGAGGCGCACGACACCGACCGCGAACGCGATGGACGTCATCAGCACGAGGCCTTCCGGCACCATCGGCACCAGCGCGGCGACCATGCCACGCAGGGCCTCCGGCAGGGCCTGATTGCCGGAGAGCTGGTTGTAAATGGACAGCGCGCCCGCCGGAATCAGCAAGTAGGTGATGACCTTGAGAATACGGTCGATTCCGCCACGCAACTCGGACTTGACGAGCGTGAACTTGCTGGCTTCCTCCGCCAGCTTCGCCGCGTAGGCTTCCTTGCCGACCTTGGTCGCCCGGTACGCTCCCGAACCCGCGACGACGAAGCTACCGGACAGGACCGCGTCGCCGGGCTCCTTCACGACGGGATCGGACTCGCCGGTGAGCAGGGATTCGTCCACTTCGAGCGCCTCAGCGGCAACGACCTCGCCGTCGACGACGATCTGGTCCCCAGGTCCCATCTCGATGATGTCGTCGGCGACGACCTGGTTGGGAGGAAGCTCCGAACTGACCCCGTCGCGCCGTACCGTCGGTTTCGCCTGCCCCACGATCGAGAGCCGGTCGAGTGTCCTTTTCGCGCGCAGTTCCTGGACCATGCCGACGACGCTGTTGGCGACGATCAGCCCGCCGAACATGCCGTCTATCCAGTACCCGGTCGACATGACGATGAGGAACAACACACCGAAGATCGCGTTGATCCTGGTGAATACGTTCGCCCTGACGATGTCCCACACGCCACGGCTCGCCCTGACGGGGACGTCGTTGGTCCTGCCGTCGGCGATCCGCTCCGCGACCTGCGCCGCGCTGAGGCCGCGCACGATGTCGCCTGCGGTACCACGGTCTTCGACTGCCATGTGCCCGAGAGTATTAGCCGCGCCCCGGCACACCGAGCCAGCCACGCTGGGGAGCGGCTCGTCCTGCCTGAAAGGTGCCCGCTATGCCGAGGAACACGACACCGAAGGTGGCGTCGCAATGCCGGTCTCGGGGGAACTCCCCGTGAAGCCGAAGCTCGCCGAGGAGCCCGCCTCGATGGTGATGTTCCAGTCGGCGTTGCTGACCTCGACCTCGGCACCCGATCGGGAAATCGTCCCGTTCCACAGGTTGTCCACCGACTGGCCTTCCGGCGGCAGCCAGCCGACCTTCCAGCCGGTGAGCGGTTCGGCGCCGGTGTTGCGCACCGTCACCTCGGCCTCGTATCCGCCTGGCCACGTGTTCGTGACACGGTAGCTGGCGACGCACCGCTGTTCGGGCGGCGCGGGCGCGCTGGAGGCCGGTCCGGCGACCGTGGTACCGGGGTCGCCTTCACCTTCGCCGCCCGCCGCGACGATCACACCGATCGCGACACCCGCGGCGAGCAGGGCGGCCGCACCGGCCGCACCCAGAACGGCACGCCTGCTCGGTCGTCGTCCCGAAGACAGCACCAAGGTCGGCGTACGCGGCGGTGGAAGGGAAACCGGCTCCCCCTCGGCGATGGCGGACAGCGCGTCGCGCGCTTCGCTCATAGTCGGCCTCGCCGCCTTCTCATGCCGGAGCATCCGCAGCAGTACTTCGGTGAGTGGCCCCTCGGTCGTGGGTGGCTCGAGTTTCCCAGCCGATATCCTGCGCAGCAGCACCATGGGATTGTCGTTGTCCCCGAAGGGAAGCCGACCTTCGAGTGCCGTGTAGAGCGTCGCGCCGAGCGAGAATACGTCCGATGCGAAATCCGCGGCTTCGCCGTCAGCCACCTCGGGAGCGAAGTACGCGGGAGTGCCCGCGACGAGGCCGTCCCCGGTGACGGTCGCCTCTCCCACCGCCCTGGAAATACCGAAGTCCGCGATCTTGGCGACGCCCTCGGGGGTGAGAAGTATGTTGCCTGGCTTGATATCCCTGTGCACGATGCCTTCGCCATGGGCCTCGGCGAGCGCTGCGGCGATCTGCGCGCCGATGGCCGCGACCTCCTGCACCGGCAGCCGCTGCCGTTCGGCGAGTACCTCGGAAAGCCCGCGGCCGGGAAGAAACTCCATGACCAGGCATGGTTTTCCGTTGTGCACCACGACATCGTGGACACCGATGGCATTAGGGTGCCTCAGCCTCGCGGCGACCCTGCCCTCCCTGACCGCACGCCGCACCTCTTCGCTGGTGGCGGCTTCGCCGGTTCCCGTTTCGAGCCGCTTGACGGCCACGACGCGGTCAAGCCGCTCGTCCCGCGCTTTCCAGACGGTACCCATGCCGCCTCTGCCGACCGGGGCGAGCAGCCGGTAGCGCTCCGCGACCAGTTCTCGTTCGTCGGTCACGACACCATGGCCTCGATCCGTTCCTTTGGCAACTTGCCGGCAAAGCGGGCAAGCGCATCGGTCAGATCCGCCCGAGCCGCGCGTTGCTGCTCGATCATGCGTGCCGAAACCTCACCGAGAGCAAGCAGTGTCGCGGCGGGCGGATTGCCGATCTCCTGCATCCTCATTCCGAAAGCCTGCAGGGCGGCGCTCTGCACCTCACCGTCCTGGAAAGCGCCGAGAATGTCCTGAACCCGCTTGAGTTCCTTGAGGACGGAACGGTGACCGGCGGGGTCGCTCACCGGCTTCGCGAACTCCAGCAGGTAGCGCAGCTCCTTGCACCGCTTGCGAAGATCGTGAACTTGGTCCGAAGAGGACTCGGGAGTTATAGCGCCCGCCTTGCGAAGCACCTTGGCCGCGAACCGCGGAACCCGTTGAGCCACAAAACTTTCCAGGTCAGCGGTGGACTTCGGCTCGCCGACGACCCCGGAGAGCTCCGATGGCCAATTCTCCAGCAGCTTCGTGAATCGCTTCGTACCCAGCGTCCGGACCAGCGTGCGCTGTGCCTTCGCCCGCTCCGAGCGCAGGTGGTCGGCGAACGGGGCGAGGTCCTCCGCCGTTCCCGCGACGAGCCCTGCCGCCAGTTCGTCCAGTTCGAGTAGGTAGACGTCGAGGTCCCTCGTCGGGGTCGTGACATCGCCGAGCCACTTGAATTCCGGCCGGTACCGTTCGACGACGGCACTGGGCAGCACGTCACCAGTGAGCTTGAGCAACGACCGCGTGCGCCGGACGGCGACCCTGAGTTCGTGGAGAAACTCGGTGTCGATGTCGGCGCGGACGCCGTCGACGTTGTCCGCGATGGCATCGGCGTGGGTGAGCAGGGAGGTCGCCACCGCGGCGTCGGCGGGCAGTCCGCCCGACATGGCGAGGCGGCGTCTGGTGGGCTCGGTGTACTGGGCGCGTCGCAACTGTTCGTACAGCGTCTCGCCCGCTTCCTCGTCGTGGGCGAACCCGGTGGCCTTGCGCAGCGCCTTCGTGATCCTCTTGGCGTCACGACGATGTCCTGGCTCCGGGCGCACCACGACCCTGATGAGGGGCGGGGTGTCGAGCGGCTCCTTGCCGATGAACTCCAGCCAGGCGATCCACGCGACGAGCGTGCCTTCCTCGTCACGCACGGCGACATCGCGTGTGGTGAGCCGCCCTTTCGCGACGGGAGCGACTGCCCTGATCCACATCGCTTTCGCGATGACATCGCGGACCTCGCCTCCGGGGAACTGGTCATGTCGCGCGGGCCAGCGAGGCGCTTCGGTCAGCCGGGTTGTCGTGAGTGCCGGGCCGGGCGGTGCGGGCCCGGACGTGGCAGGGGTAGCGTCGGCGGGTGCGGGAGAAGGCCGGGCCGTTTGTGCCTGGGTTGATTGTGGGCCGGTCACTTGAGCCGTTTCTCCTGGTCGCGAAGGTGGGGTGGCCAGTTGCTCCACAATCAGAATTCCGGCGCCGGAGGCCCGTTCGTGGCGTAGTTCGAGCCCGCGTTTGCGGAGCCTGCCGTCCGGGGTGTCGAGGTAGGTGACCATCCTGCGATGCCGACGCCCGGCCTCCAGCGAGTACCGTTTCGCCATGACGGGTTCGAGGGCGGTGAGCACGGATTCCTCGTCGCCGCGAGTCGGCTGTCCCTGCCAGTGCAGGGTCGGCGGTGGCGAATCTTGAGGCACGGCAACAAATCCCACAGTAGTCGTACAAGGCCAGGCCAGACCGAGTATAACCAGGCCACACCGCCGGGAACCCGGTTTCGCTGCCTGAACGGGGCCCGGAACGTCCAGGAGCCGGGACTTGGCGAGCCGCGAGCTGACGAGCCTTCGCGAGTCCCGCGCTCGTGCGCGCGAGTCCCCCGCTCAGGACGGCGAGATGCGCGCTCAGGACGGCGAGTTCTGCGCTCGGGCACGTGAGATGCGTGCTCAGGTCGGCGAGAGCCGCACTCGGGCACGTGAGATGCGTACTTCGACTGGTCAGGTCCGCGCTTCCGGTATCGCGTCCCGAGGTCTGATCCTTGACAACCCCGTCCGAAGCCGGTGAGGCGCGATCGGCATCCCGATGCCCGGCTCGTGACCAACGATGGTCGTTGGGGCGCGTGGGGTGACGGAAGGTGAACGCGCAAGGCCCAGGACACGCGCCGCCAAGGCAAGCAGCCCGGACAATCCAAACCTGTCGCGAGCTGGCGGCCACCCGGATGCCTCTCGTTCGCCTGGTACTCGCAGGTCCGGACGCAGAACTCGCCAACCCGGACGCAGAACTCGCCAACCCGAGTGCGGAACTCACGCACCCGGACGCAGAACTCGCCGACCCGAGCGCGGAACTCACGCACCCGAGTGCAGAACTCGCCGACCCGAGTGCAGAACTCACGCACCTGAATGCAGAACTCGGCGACCTGGGCGCGGGACTCGCGCACCTGGGTGCGGGACTCGGCGGGCCCGGCGCGGGCCTCGGCGGGCTGGGCTCGCCTTGGCTCCGCGCTGCCACAATCACCGGCGTCCTGGACACTCGGCTTGAGGTGACGAAGCGGAAAGGACCTCACACCATGACCGCCATCCCCACGATCACGTTGAACAACGGTGTCGACATGCCGCAGGTCGGCTTCGGTGTATTCCAGGTGCCGCCCGACGAGACCGCCGAGGCCGTCGCTTCGGCTCTCGAAGCCGGTTACCGCAGCATCGACACCGCCGCCGCATATGGCAACGAGGCAGGCGTGCACGACGCCGTCGCCCGGTCGGGTATCGCGCGTGGTGACCTCTTCCTGACGACCAAACTCTGGAACAGCGACCACGGCTACGACGAGACGCTGCGGGCATTCGACGCGAGCCTCCACGCGCTCGGCACCGACTACGTCGATCTCTACCTGATCCACTGGCCGGTTCCCGAGCTCGACAGGTATCCGGAGACGTGGCGGGCGTTCGAACGCATATACGCCGATGGCGGGGCAAGGGCCATCGGGGTGTCCAATTTCCAGCCCCACCACCTCGAACGGCTCGCCGCCGATGCCGAGGTCGCACCGGCGGTGAACCAGATCGAGTTGCATCCCTACCTGCGACAGGACGAAACCCGCCGGTACGACGCCGAGCACGGCATCATCACCGAGGCGTGGAGCCCGCTCGCCAAGGGCGGCGACCTGCTGTCGGATCCGGCGGTACGCGCACTTGCCGCGAAACACGGTCACACACCCGCGCAGGTCGTGCTGCGCTGGCATCTCGAACTCGGCAACGTCATCATCCCGAAGTCCGTCACACCGTCCCGGATCCGCGAGAATCTCGGGATCTTCGATTTCTCCCTCGACGACGAGGACATGGCGGCGCTGGCGAAACTGGAAAGGGGCGAGCGGACCGGCCCCGATCCCGACACGTTCAACGTGCGTTGACCCGCGAGCCGCTGCCGGTATCCGATTCCGCACGGAAGATGCCGGCAGCGGCAAGCGACGTCAACGCTTCCGGTAGTGAAGCCCGTAGCCGTACGGGAACAACGGCTTTTGGCCGTCTCCCACGTTGATCGGCTGCTGACCCGCATCACGCATCCAGGTCACGGGCAGTGTTCCGCTCGGGTTGTGATCGCCGAAGAGCACGTCGGCGACGCCGCGTCCTTCCGTTCCGGGAAGCCAGGAAGCCAGCAACGCCTCCCAGCCGGGAAGTTGCGCCGCGATGTCGAGCGGGCGCCCCGACACGAGCACGACGACGAGCGGAACGCCCGACGCGTCCAGCCTTTGCAGCGTCGCGAGGTCCTCGGCGTCCAGTCCTATCGCTCCGGGCCGGTCGCCCATGAACTCGGCATACGGCGTCTCACCGACGACGGCGACGGCGACGTCGTGGTCACGCGTGATCCCGGTGCCGTCCCTGCTGTAGTCGACGCGCGTCGAGGGGGCCGCGCTCTGCTCGATTCCTTCCAGGATGGTGGTTCCGGGAGTGATGTCCCCGCTGCTTCCTTGCCAGGTGATGGTCCAGCCACCGCTCTGGTTGCCGATGTCGTCGGCGTTCTTGCCCGCGACGAAGATTTTCTGGCCCCGTTTGGCCAGCGGCAACACGTTGTCGTCGTTCTTCAGCAGCACCTGCGATTCCCTCACCGCTTCCCTCGCGAGATCGCGGTGGGCCCTGCTGCCGACCGAGCCGGTGAAATGCCGGTCCGCCAGCGGTTGCTCGAATAGACCGAGCTGGAACTTCTTGGTGAGAATCCGCCGGTTCGCGTCGTCGATACGGGAGAGCGGAACCCGGCCGGCTTCGACCTCGCCGCGCAGCGTCTCGATGAAGAGCCGGTAGTCGAAGGGCACCATGACCATGTCGATGCCCGCATTGATCGCGGTTCTCACCTCGGCCGGTGTGAAGCCGGGTTGCCCGTCGATCTGGTCGATACCGTTCCAGTCGGAGACGACGAAACCGGAGAATCCGAGTTCTCGTTTGAGCAGGTCGGTGATCAGGTAACGGCTGCCGTGCACCTTGACGCCGTTCCAGCTGCTGAACGAGATCATCACCGAGCCGACGCCCTTGCGCACCGCGTCCTTGAACGGCGGGAGGTGGATTGCCCTGAGCTGGGCCTCGGTGAGCTGGGTGTCGCCCTGGTCGACACCACCGGTCGTGGCGCCGTCGCCGACGTAGTGTTTGGCGGTAGCGAGCACGGAAGCCTTTCCGGACAACGACTTCCCCTGGAAGCCGGTGATGATCGTCGACATCGCCGCCGGCAGTTGCGGTACCTCGCCGAACGATTCGTAGGTGCGGCCCCAGCGGTCGTTGCGTGCCACGCACAGGCAGGGCGCGAAGTTCCAGTCGACGCCGGTGCCCGTCACCTCCTCGGCGACGGCCCTGCCGATGCGCTGGACCAGAGCGGGATCCCTTGTCGCACCGAGACCGATATTGTGGGGGAAGATCGTCGCGCCGTGAACGTTGTTGTGCCCGTGGACGGCGTCGGCGCCGTAGATGATGGGGATCCGCAGCGGCGTCGACAGCGCGGCGCGCTGGAACGCGTCGTACATGTCGGCCCACGCCCGCGGCGTGTTGGGGGTCGGAACGGAGCCGCCTCCGGAGAGCACGGATCCGAGCCGGTAGGCGGCGACGTCGGCCGGATCGGTGATGGCTCCGCGCTCGGCCTGGGTCATCTGGCCGATCTTGTCGTCGAGTGTCATCCTGCCGAGCAGATCGTCGACCCTGACCTTCACCGGTTTCGAGGGGTCGAGGTAGGCGGGCCGGTGCGGGGGGCCTGCCGCGGTCGCGACGGTAGCCGTGCCGGAAACGAGCGTGAATAGGGAGATCAGAACGACAGCGGTGCGACCGGGCCTGCCGGATGTGGGTCTGCGGAAGTGCGGACGGACGCTCATCAGTGGTCCTCTCTGACGCACTGGATCGAGTCGAGGTGTCAGGCAATCCCGCTTGTGACGGGACATTCCGCCAGTTTGTTGCGGCCGACAACTTACCTCGGGCGGTAACGTAGCCCACGCGTTTCGCCACTACCAGCCTCCAGCCGGAGGTATCCGCACAACGTCGCGTTCGTCCTTCCGCACGCGTGGGCGCTACCCGCGACGGCTCAGCACGGAACGGCGAGAACCTCACAGCCTTCGACGGCGGCGAAAGCTGTGAGGTTCTCGAGCGCCGCGCCCCCTCCTTCGTCGACGACGATCGTGTGGTCGCGATCGAGAGGAGCCCAGTACGCGAACGGCTCGGTGTCCAATTTGGAATGATCGACAAGTATGTGCGCGCTTTTGCCCGCGTGCAGCATCGCGTGCTTGAGCTGAGCCTGTTCGAGCGTCGGGCAGGAAAGCCCCCGCCCCGCCGTGATGCCGTCGGCGCCGAGAAAGACCTTGTCCGGCGTGATGTGCCTGAGCTGGCTCTCCACGGATGGGCCGAGGATCGCCTCGTTGGGGTGCCGCAGCCTGCCGCCGAGCACGATGACGTCGACCTCGCTGCTGTCGGCGAGCGCCAGTAGCACGGTGAGCCCGTTGGTGACCACGGTCAGGCCCTGCCGACCGGCGAGATACCTGGCGAGCCTTCCGGTGGTGGTACCCGCGTCGAGCAGCACGACTTCGCCGTCGCCGACGAGGTCGGCCGCCGCCTTCGCGACCGCGTCCTTCTCCTCGGAGTTGCTGGCGTCCTTCTCGCGCAACGTCCGTTCGGCCGTGGTTCCCGCATCGAGCGCACCACCGTAGGTCCGCACAACGTGTCCTTCGCGGGCAAGCTCGGTGAGATCGCGCCGGATCGTCGAGGGCGAGACGTCGAACTGGTCGGCGAGCTGGGCAATACTGCGATCGCCACCGCGCACGGCGGCGAGCAGCATTGCCCGCCGCTGTGTGGTCGGCTGCCGGGGAACGGTCACAGCAGGACTCTACGACCCCGGCCGGTAGACCTCGCGCAGCTTCCCCGCGAACGGAGCCAGCTCGACGGCTGCCTGGTAGGCCGCTCGCATCGTGCCCGCGTCGGCCTTGCCGGTGCCCGCGATGTCGAAGGCGGTGCCGTGGTCCACCGAGGTGCGCAGGATGGGAAGCCCGACCGTCACCGAGACCGTCCCGTGGAAGTCGACCGTCTTCGAGGCGATGTGCCCCTGGTCGTGATAGAGCGAGAGCACGCCGTCGTACCTGCCTTCGAGGCCCTGGTGGAAAACCGAGTCGGCCGGCACGGGGCCGGTGACCGCGAGCCCTTCGGCGCGCGCGGCCTCGACGGCGGGAGCGATGGCGACGATCTCCTCGTCGCCGAACTTCCCTCCTTCTCCGCCGTGCGGGTTGAGCGCGGCGACGGCGAGCGTCGGTTCACGCGTGCCGAACACCTCAAGCGCTGTGTAGGCCTCCCTGATCGAATGCCCGATGTTCTCCTTCGTGATCCGGTCCAGCGCCTGCCGCAGCGAAAGATGCCTTGTCGCGAAGAAGATCTTCAACCCGCGCACCCAGAACATCGTGTTGAACCTGGTCGATCCGGTCAGTTCGCCCAGCATCTCGGTGTGCCCGAGGTGCTGGGAACCCGCGGCCCAGATCGCCTCCTTGTTGATGGGCGAGGTGACGACGGCGGCCACCTCCCCCGCGAGCGCGGCCTTCGTCGCGGCCTCGATCGCGGCGACGGCGGAGCGGCCGGCCGTCGCGTCGACCGTGCCCCACGGGAGGTCGGCGCCCGCGATGCCGAGATCGAGGATGTCGATGACGCCGGGCTCGAATCGCGCCTGCTCCACCGAATCGACCGCGTTGACCCCCGCGTCCAGCCTGCAGACCTCGATCGCCCTGCGCAGCACCGCCGCGTCGCCGACGGCCAGCGGTCGCGCCGCCTCGGACGCCGAGGGTTCCGCGAGTGTGCGCGCGGTGATCTCAGGGCCGATCCCCACGGGGTCGCCGAGTGTGACGGCAAGGATGGGACGTTCGGTCACCGGTTCATTCCTCTCTCTCGTTGTGCTATCACGCTGGTGAGATGCTCGACGCAGGCGAGCGCGGCATCCTTCCCGCCGATCAGCCCGCCTTTCGTCGCGAACGGCAGGCCGTCGTGGGGACCGCCGACCAGCCTGCCCGCAACCGCGAGCGGAAGCACCTCGGCTTCGATCCGGAAACCGTCGCTGCCGAGCGCGGCGGTGGTGGCCTCCGCGATGTCGCCCCCCGTCGCGTAGAGGGCACCGAAGTCGTGCGTGGCGAGCAGGATCGCCGCGGCTTCGGCGAGCAGGCCCGGTACAGCCGCGGCGACGGCGGGGTCGGCGCGCTCGCCGGGGCCGGGAGGGCGAGTGCGCACACCGACGACCTTTTTCCCTTGCTTCAACAACTCTCCCGCCTTTGCCGCGATGTCCTCCGGTTTGTCGGCGGAAGGCCGCACCTCGACGAACGCGGCTCCCGCCACGTGTTCCAGCTCGGCGATCTGCTCGTCGGTCACCGTGGTGATGCTGCCGACGACCGCGAGTACGGGAGGAAGCGGTGCCGCGTGTACCCCGATGCCGAGCGCGCTCGCCAGCGCGACGGCGAACGGTCCACTGTCGACGGAAAACCAGCGGAATCCCTCCCGCAGGCTCACTCTCGCCGCGGCTTCGGCGATGACCGCGAGTTGGGCTCCCGTGGTCGCGTCACAGACGATGACGGGCTCGTGCGACTCCGCGAGCCGGTCGGCGACAGCGTCCACACCGGATTCGACGACGTCGAGCGGAACCTCCGCGATGTCCCGGTGAGTGCCCGCGCGCAAGATTGTCGAGACCCGCGAGAACCGCACCGGCGTCAGCGGATCGCGGGCCGCCGGTGTCTGCGCGAGCGGGACTCCGTCCACGAGGTGCAGTCCGCCGACCGTCGTGCGGCCCGCGTCGGGAAAGGCGGGAACGACGAGCGCTCTCGTACCGGTGGGAAGGATGTCGAGCAGCGCGTCCAGCTCCGCGCCGACATTGCCCCTGAGCGTGGTGTCCACCCGCTTGGCGAGCAGGCCGACCGGCCCTGCCGCTTTCGCCGCCTCTCGCACCAGATCGCGGGCGAGTTGCTCCGGCGCCTGCCTCGTTCCGATGTTGACCACGACGACGTCGGCGTCCTCGGTGCGGGCGATGCGCTCGATGCCGTTGACCGAGATGGTGCGCAGTCCCGCACGCGCGAATCTCGCTCCCGTCGCGTTGCTTCCCGTCAGGTCGTCACCGATCACGAGTACCCGGGTCGTCACAAGACCGCCCCCGCGAGCAGCACCATGGGCAGCGAACCGAGCCAGACCGCCGTCGTGATGCCCGACCAGCCCCGGATCGCGGCGACACCGTCAAGTCCGGTGAAGCGGGTGACCACCCAGAAGTAGGAGTCGTTGAAGTAGCTGAAGACCATCGAGCCCGCACAGCAGGCGATCGCGGCGGCCAATGGGGAGATCCCCAGCCCCGCTACCAGCGGCGCGGTCACCGAGGCCGCGGTGATCATGGCTACGGTGCCCGAGCCCTGCGCCAGCCGGACGAGGGTCGCGATGAGGAACGGCACCAGCACGCCGGGAATGTGCCACGAGGCGATCGTCGTGGCCAGCGCGTCTCCGACTCCGGTGTCCCTGAGCACCTGGCCGAACGCGCCACCGGCACCGGTGATCAGGATGATCAGCCCGGCCGAGGCGGCGGCTTGGGACAGCCAATCGGCGACCTGACTCCGCGTGGTCATCTTGGGCAGCAGTACGTAGACGGCGAGCACGATGCCGATCAGCAGCGCGACGACGGGATCACCGACGAAGGCGAGTACTCCCACCAATGCGGTCGGCTCGTAGTCATCGCCGCTCAGCACACCCTGCGCGTTGCGGTCGATGGCCGTCGCGACGGTGTTCACGATGATGAGCAACAACGGCACGAGCAGCGGAAGGGAGGCGACCCACGCGTTCATCCGCCGGGGCGGTTCCTCCGCCGGGGATTCCGGCGAGTCCGGGAGAGCCGCGGTATCGGTCGAAGCGCCACCACCGGTACGAGTCGCCGCGGTGCCGTAGACCTCTTCGCGCACGGCAGGCACGAGTTGTCCCTCGAGTTTCGGGCCTATCCACTTCGCGTAGATCACCACGACGGGGATGAGCGGGAGAACGACGACGAGGCCGGCCAGAATCATCCCGCCCACGTTGGTCTCCAGGATCCCGGCGACGCCGAGCGGCCCCGGCGTCGGCGGCACGAGGTGGTGGGTGAGCGTCATGCCGCAGCCGAGTGCGAGCGCGAGCGTCACGTAGCCGGAGCCCTTGCGCCTGGCGATCGACCTCGCGAGCGGGTTCATGATCACGTAGCCGGAGTCGCAGAAGACGGGAATCGAGACAAGCGCGCCGGTGCCCGTCATGGCCCATGGTTCCTTGCCTTTACCGAGCGCTCTGACGAACGCGCGGGCCAGCGCGTCGGCCGCACCCGAGACTTCGAGAATCTTGCCGATCCCGACTCCGAGCCCGATGACGATGCCGATGGCTCCCATCGTCGAGCCGAAGCCCTCGATGATCGAGTCAAGAACGCCGGTGACCGGTGCTCCCGCGACGAAACCGGTGAGCAGCGCGGCGATGAGCAACGCGATGAACGCGTCGAGCCGGGTGCGCAGCACGACGAAGACGATCGCGCCGATTCCGAGGACGAGCGCAGCCAGCAACTGAAGATCCACGGTGATCCTCCCTGTCCTGGTGAGCGAGGTGGCCATCATGCCCCGTCCAACATGCTCACAACAAGCACTTTGGAGGAAAAAGTTGAGCAGTTTGAGCAACTACTGGAGGACGACCGACAGCGAGTGCTCGTTGTGAGCAGAACTCTCACCGTGCGCTCGCGAGCATCACTCACGGTTTCCGACATACCGCCGACCGACCACGTCAACACTTTTCCGTTATCCGAATATCTTTTCGGAGTGACCTCGAACACATATGGTGGTGCCCTGTTTCGAGGCGAGGAGGACAGCGTTGTCGTTCACCCAAGAATCCGTTCTGCACGAGACCGAGGGCCTGACGATTCCCGTTCTGTTGCGGCGCAACGCGACCGAGTTCGGTGACCTCCCCGCACTCAGCTCACTCGACTCGGAGAGCACACCGACGCTCACGTGGAGTCAATTGCGATCGGAAATCGCGGCGGTGTCGCGGGGTCTTGCCGAACTCGGACTGCGCGCGGGCCAGCGAATGATCATCATGGCGACGAGCAGGCCCGAACATCTGATCGCCGATCTCGCCGCGGCGAACCTCGGCGCGATTCCGTGCACCGCGTACTCGACGCTTTCCAGCGACCAGATCGCCTTCGTCGTCAACCACAGCGCAGCACCGATCGCCGTTCTCGGCGGCGAGGAGGAACTGCGACGCTGGACTCCCATTCTCGACGAGCTGCCCAACCTCGAACACATCGTCATGCTGGACGCCGACGCGACGCCCTCCGGCGACCAGCGCTTCATCAGCCTCGCCCAGTTGCGCGACCGGGGCGCCGCGTTGCACACCGAAAACCCGGAGGCGTTCGAACAGGCAACCGACGAGATCAAGCCGGACGACCCGCTTTCCATGATCTACACCTCCGGCACGACGGGAGTGCCGAAGGGAGTCGTGCTCTCCCACCGCAACGCCATCCACGAGGCGATCGCCGTGCACTCGCGGCACGGCACGCCGATGCACACCACGAACATCGCCTACCTACCGCTCGCTCACATCGCCGAGCGCGAAATCTCGATCTACATGCCCATCGTCTACGCCGGACACGTGTACACGCTTGCCGATCCGACCGGCATCGTCGCGGCACTCGGCAAGGTGCGGCCGGACGGACTGTTCGGGGTACCGCGTGTGTGGGAGAAGATGGTCGCGGGCCTCAAGAACATGGCGCAGAGCCTTCCCGAGGAACGCAGGGAAGCTCTCCTCGGAGCCAACGAACTGCTGCAACAGGGCTACAAGCTCCGTTCGGAGGGCAAGGAAATTCCGGCGGAACTGGCGGAACGGATCGCCGAAACCGACAAGACCGTGATGGCACCCGTCAGGCAGCTTCTGGGGCTGGACAACCTGTTTCTCGCGTCGAGCGGTGCGGCGGCGCTCCCGCTTGAGGTGCTCTACTTCATCGCGGGCCTGGGCATCGAGATCCAGGAGGTGTGGGGCCTTTCGGAGACGACGGGCGCTGTCACGATCAACACGGCGAGCGCGTTCAAGGCCGGCACGGTGGGAAGACCGGTCGCCGACGTCGAGGTCAAGGTCGGCGAGGACGGCGAACTACTCGTCAGAGGTCCGATCGTCTTCCTCGGTTACCTCAACGACGAGGGCGCCATCGAACCGGCCACCGACTCCGAGGGCTGGTTCGCGACCGGCGACATCGGCACGATCGACGCCGACGGCTTCGTCAGCATCACCGACCGCAAGAAGGAACTGATCATCACCGCCGGCGGGAAGAACATCGCGCCGACCAGGGTGGAGGGCCTGCTCAAGGAACATCCGCTGATCGGACAGGCGGTGGCGATCGGCGACGACCGCCCCTATCTCACCGCGCTGATCGTGCTGGACGACGAAATCGCGCCCGCGTGGGCAAGCGCTCGGGGCATCGAGGCAAGCGATATCGCCGCCCTGGCGCGGCATCCTGAGATCCTCGGGGAACTCGAACGAGCCGTGCGGGCGGCGAACGATCGGCTCGGCAGGGTCGAGCAGATCAAGCGCTACCACGTAGTGACGACACCGTGGAGCCCGGAAAGCGGTGAACTGACCCCGACCCTGAAGCTCAAACGCAGGGTCATCACAGACAGGTACGCGCCGGACATCGAGCGGCTCTACTCCGCCTGACCTCGGCGGGCCCTAAGCGCTGCGCAAGGGGGTGGAAGCTCCTTCCGTCCACTTGCGCAGCCGCGGCGGCACGCGCTTCTCCAGCCCATACGGTTCGAGGTGAGCGCCGAAGACCTCGTCGAAGGCCCTCTGCACGCTGTCGGAATCCCACACTTGTCGTTCGAGGATCGGCGACTTGAGATAGGGCTGGCCGACGATGTGCAACTGCGGCCCGTTGCACCGGATCAACTGTCCGGTGATGCCGTGCGCCCCGTCGCCGAGCAGGAACAGCACCAGCGGTGCGATGCGGGAAGGGGTCCGATCGGGCGGGCAGTTGCGCAACGACCGCTCCGACTTCCACACCATTCTGGTGTGCGCGAGCGGGCAGACCGCGTTGACCCTGATCCCCACTTCCTCCATGTCGAGCGCCCAGGAATAGGTGAGTGACGCGACGGCTCCCTTGCTCGCCGCGTAGCTGGCGAGCTTGCGCTGCCCGAGCGAGGCACCGGAGGAAATGTTGACGATCGAGCCGCCTTTTCCGTGCTCGACCATGGCCTGCGCGGCGGCCATGCCGGTGTAGATGGTGCCGAGGACGTTGGTCTCGATCAGCTCGCGAACGCGACCTGGATCGTCCTGCCACGGCACCGTTTCGTAGTTCAGGCCCGCGTTGTTGACGAGCCCTTCGATGGAGCCGAACTCCGCCACGCACAGGTCGACGATGGCCTTCGCCTGCTCCGGATCGGCGACACTGTGCCCGCTCGCGACCGCCTT
The DNA here is from genome assembly GCA_040635515.1 of Saccharomonospora sp. NPDC006951. Lineage (GTDB taxonomy): Bacteria > Actinomycetota > Actinomycetes > Mycobacteriales > Pseudonocardiaceae > Prauserella_A. The sequence continues at coordinate 314,275 of JBEYHY010000005.1, forward strand.
TCCGCCGTGCGCTCTGATGTTGCGGGCCGTCCGTTCCGCGAGATCGGCATCGACGTCGTTCACCACGACCGCGGCACCCGCTTGCGCCGCGTGTACGGCGAACGCCTCGCCAAGCCCCCTTGCCGCGCCGGTCACCACCACGGCTTTCCCGTCGAGGAACTCGTTCATCTGTCTTCTCCCACTGCCGGCTCCGACAACTGTGACAACTGTGCGGTTCGCCCCGCTCAAGCCGACCTTGAGTTCAGTGTTCGGCACATGCGTCTTCCCGGCTGTGCAAGCTCGCCGAACGGCCGTTTCACTGCGCCGAACGAGTGAGCGGTGATCGGTCCCGGCAAACTCTCCGGCGTATGTGAACATGTCTCACAATGTGCCCCGGCGAAGGCAACCACTCTCCGTGGCCCCGTACTTTGGTCTGCGGACAGATGGCCCAAGAGACACGGCCGTTAGTCCGATCCGGGCAACGTTGTCTGTTCGCCTCCGTGTAATCGAGGGCATACTTAACGTCGTCGTGGAATATGGCAGGCAGTAATCGAACCATTACAGGGTGACCAAGAGGTGGGTACTACGACAGCGCCGCGGATGAGCGCCGCGATCCGCAACCCCGAGTTCCGGGCGCTGTGGGTCGCCGAAGCGCAGTCCGTCCTCGGCGACCACCTCACGACGGTGGCACTCGCGATCATGGTCTACGACCGCACCGGTTCCGCGCTGTGGGCCGCCATCGTCTACGCGCTCACCTTTCTTCCCGCGCTGGCCGGAGGACTCGGGCTGTCCCAGATCGCCGACCGCTATCCGAGACGCACGGTGCTCGTCGTCGCGGCGACGATCCAGGCAGCGCTCGTCGCGACCATGGCGATTCCGGGAACACCGCTCGCGCTGCTGTGCGTACTGGTCGTATTGGTCAGATTGGTCGGCGCACCGGTCAACGCCGCGCAGAACGCGCTGACCCGCGAGGTCTTCACCGACGACGAGCTCTATCTGCGCAGCCAGGATCTGCGGGGCATCACGTCCAACATCGCGATCCTCGTCGGGCTCGGCGGCGGCGGCCTGCTCGTCACGGCGGTGGGCCCTTCGTGGGCACTCGCGCTCGACGCGGTCAGCTTCCTCGTCGCCGCGCTCGTCGTCAGACTGCTCGTGCGCCACCGGCCCGCGGCGGGCGCTCCCGACGACGCGTGGTTCGGCGCCGTCCAATGGGTCTTCGGTCAGCGCAGGCTCAGAGTGCTGCTCGCGTTCTCGTGGCTTGTCGGGCTCGCCGTCATCCCGGAAGGACTCGCCGCGCCACTCGCCCACCAGATCGGCGCTCCCGATCAGGCCGTCGGATGGCTGCTCGCGGCGGACCCCGTCGGCTTCATCATCGGCACCTTCATCCTCTCCCGCTTCGTCTCGGCGGAAAACCGGCGCAGAGTCATGGGCGCGCTCGCGACAGCGGCCTCGGCCTTTCTCATCGCGTTCGCGGTCGAGCCGAGCCTGCCGGTCGCACTGGTGCTGCTCGCACTCGCGGGTGCGGCGGGTGCATACATCATCACCGTGGGCGCAACGTTCATCACCTGGGTGCCCAACGAATTGCGCGGCGGAGCGGGCGGCGTCTACCGCACCGGTCTGCGGGTGGCGCAGGGTATCGGCGTAGCGCTGGGCGGAGTTCTCGCGGATCTGGTCGGGTCGGCGACCACCGCGATCACGATCGCCGGAATCGCGGGCGTCGCGTGCACGATCCCGGTCGCTTTGTCGTGGACCAAGGTTCGCACCGCGCAGGAAACTGCCACTCCGGGGCTCGCATGAACGGGGCTCGGCGGGAACGAAAGATGAATATTCCGCGTAAATCAGAAGTCACGGTCGGACACGGCCGGCACCTCCTGGTCGTGATTAATCAGAAATGACTGTGTGTATACAGAATGACAGCGCGTACTCAGAAATCGCGGTCGGTCACTTTACTACTCCTCGGGCATCGGGGGGACGGTGGTCTCAGGGAGCGACTGACTCAGAAGTCACGGTCCGACACGGGAAACCTCCTTCGCGGGCACTGATGAATTGGACTGTGACAACGACTCAGAAATCACGGTCAGCCACGAGGCACCTCCACGACGAACGCAATCAACCAACACTTGTTTGTTCTAGATCAGAAGTTACGGCCAGACAAGAGGAGAACACCTCCGATCACTTTCCGGCCGATGGTTCGGGCAACCTTACACACCGGGCCCGGCGTCCTCGCCTACACGAAAGTTCTGGCGCGGTGAGATGATACCTCGTGCGAGAGGTCTTTCCCCTCTCACGCGAACGGCCGGTGGCCGGCTTGGCAAGGGAACTACAGAGCTGCTGGAGGTTCGGCGAGTGCCGTTGACGCCACACGGCCGACCACCGCCGTCGTCTCCCGCCCCTGGTGGGACGGCACATCCGGGTAACGGCAACCCCGAAAACCGCTCCGGAAATCCGCGGCGGGATGACAGCACGACAGCAGGGGGTGAGCCCGTGACCGCGATGAGACGTCACCCGAGGCACCCCCGCGACTGGGCGTTGTGGCGCAGGCCGAAAGGTTTCATCACCTTCCTGCTCACCATGGAAGCGTTGTCGCTCATCGGGTTTGCCTTCGCATTCGCCAGGTCGTCGACACCGACCGCGACCGACTGGGTGCGATTTGCCATCCTCGCCGCCGGTGCGACCGTCCATATCCAACTAACCCGGCGCCAGGAAGAACGAAGGCGCAACCGCACCAAGACCGTTCTCATCGACCTCATCGCTGTGTGGGTCTTCCCCGCAATTCTCGTTCTACCGGCGCCACTGGTCGTCCTGCTCGTGCTGCTGACCCGCGTTCAACGGTGGTTCACCGCACGAAGGCCCGCGCACAACTTCGTCTTTTCGGCGATTTCCCACAGTCTGGCCGCCGCACTCGCGCAAATGACGTATGTCTCACTGGGGCCGCACGACTGGCTTTCGTTGAGCGGCTGGGGATCGCTCCGCGAATTCGGCTTCATTCTGCTCGCCGCGATTGTCTACGAAGGCGTGCAGGTCGTGTACGTCGGCGGGATTCTCACGCTGTCCTCGCCGGATCCGACCCTCCGGACCGTTCTCGGAAGCAAGGCGGACAACCTGCTTGAGGCCATCACGACCGGGCTCGGCGCGATCACCGCGGTCCTGCTCGTGACGATGCCGCCGACCGTGGCGATCATGGCCGTCGTCACCGTCGTGTTCAACCGGCTCGCCGAACTCGACCAATTACAGGACGACGTCGTCACCGATTCGAAGACCGGTCTGCTCAACATGCGGGGCTGGTCCGAATCCGCGGAAAGGGCGCTGAGCAGAGTCGGCAGAGCCGACGGCAATCTCGCCATGCTGATGATCGACCTCGACCATTTCAAGTGGATCAACGACACCTTCGGCCATCCGGCGGGCGACGACGTCCTCATCTCGGTCGCCAAGGTGCTCGGCGAGGTCACGCGACCCGCGGACATCGTCGGCAGGTTCGGCGGCGAGGAGTTTCTCGTACTGCTGCCCGACGCCGACGCGGCAGCGGCGGAGATGGCGGCCGAACGCATGCGCGACACCATCGCCAAACTGCACATCGACACCACGGACAAGCGCGGCGAGGAAACCACCATCACCGACAGGACGACGTCGATCGGCGTCGCCGTCTATCCGCGGCACGCGAGCACTCTCCAGGGTCTCGTTCAGGCCGCCGACGCGGCCGTCTACGAAGCGAAGGAACACGGACGCAACCAAGTGCGCTTCGCGCCGTCCTTGAACCAGTAGCCTTGGCACAACCCTGAACCCGAACATCGGGGCTTACCCGGATGTGCCCGCCCGTAACCCACTGACACCCTGGAGATCATGACCGCGGCAGCCGAGGAGAAGAACGCACCCGCGGCCAGACGTGGGCGCGGCGTCCTCGGCACGTCGGGGTGGGTCGCGCTACTCGTTCTCGTGGTGACCGCGTTCGGTTTCGTGGCTTCCCGTTCGGAGCCCGCCGCGTACTCCGGTCCCCGCGACGACGACGTGGCCGCGGCGCAGCGCGCCGCCGACGCCCTGCTCACCCCTGGGCCCCGGCCCGATGCACTCGCCCTGCTTCCCTCCGACTTCACGGCGGTCACCGGCGTGGAACCGGGGCAGGCCACCGCGATGGACGGGACGGTAAGGGCCGTGCACGTCGACGGCGGCTGCTCGACCCCGTGGGGCGACGACGACACCCGCTGGGATTTCGGCACTCCGTGCCGCGCGCACGACCTCGGTTATGACCTGCTGCGGTACGCGGAAAAGAAGGGGCAGCCGCTCGCACCGGAAACCCGGCGGGCGCTCGACGACCGCCTCTCCGCCGACATGCACGCCACGTGCGCGATCAACCCCCGGGACTCCGAGGGCATGTGCGAAACGGTCGCCGACCTCTACTCGGCCGGACTCGTCGTGAACTCGTGGCACCAGCGATGGGGCCCTCCGGTCGGCGAGCCGATCGTGCCGATACTCGCGGGCGTCGCGGTCATCGGTTTCCTGTTGTCCTTCCGGTTGCGCGGCTGGCTGTCGCTGCGGAGGAGCAGACCACGTCCCGAACCGGCTCCGAAGGCAACGCCGGTGCCCGGCAGCAGATGGACCTTCCTCGGGGTCGCCAGTATCTCCCTGCTCGTACTCGGCGAATCGGCCGTCGCGCTCGCGAAGTGGGCCGGCGCGAGCGAAAGCTGGCTGTGGCCGTTCACCTGGCTCGCGCAGCTCGCCTTCGTCTTCTTCTTCGCGGGCGGCCACGCCAACTCGGCAGGCTGGCTGGCCGTCGTGCGCTCAGGCGGCGGCTACCGCGAATACCTCGTGCACAGGGCAAGCTGGCTATTGCGGCTCACCATGGTGTTCGCCGTCGTGGCCTTCGCGGTCCCGACGGCGCTCGAACTACTCAAGATCCCCGGCGGCACAACGGAAACCGTCGTCAGGATCGCGCTCCATCCACTGTGGCTACTCGGCGTCTACGTGCTGGCGACGGCCGCGACTCCCGCGTTGCTCGCCGTCCACAGAAAAGCCCCGATATCCGGACTCTTCGGCTTGTTCGGCCTGCTCGTCATCGCCGAGATCGGCGCGATCCGCACCGGCTCGCACGTACTCGGCGCCGTCGCGGGACTCGGCCTCGCGCTGCTGGCGCAACAGCTGGCCTTCGCCAACGCCGACCGGGTTCGCATGCGCAAGTGGGCACTGGCCGCCATCGCCGCCGCGGGCGGCGCGGGCCTCGTCGCCGGGGTCGTGTCCGGCGCCTTCCCGCTGACCATGCTCGGGGCTCCGGACGCCTCACCCACGCTCGCCGGACCGACCCTTCCCGTTTTGCTGCTCGGCATCGTCCAGCTCAGTGTTCTCGGGCTCGTACGCGAACCACTGTCGGCACTGGCGAGAACGCCGTTCCTGCTGCGGGTCGCGACGTTCACATCGCGGGCTCCGATGACCCTGTACCTGATCTTCCTCGCGGCCATGCTCCTGCTGGTGGCGATGGTCTACCTGCCGGCCCGGCTCGGCGAAGGCGCGGTGTGGCTGCTGCGCCCGCAACCGCTGCTCGCGCTCGCGCTGCTCGCGGTGCCCGCGGCCGCGGTCTTCTGGTGGTTCGAGCGGCACCTAGGCCACCACCCGCCCTCGCCGCCTGCCGGGTTCGGGCATGCGGGCAGGTTCGACAAGACGCTCGCCTACGCGGCGACCGCGGCGGGTATCGGGTTCGCCACCATCGGCGTTTTCGGATTCGCCCTCACCACATTCGGTGGATCCGAGGACTCGATCCTCACCGGTGTCGCGCTCGACCCGATTCAAAGCCTGGTACATCTGCTGCTGGGGATGACTCTGTTGCACACGGTGCGAACGGGTGCGAGCAACGCTCCGAGCACCTGGCTACTCACCGCTGTCGCTTCCGTACCACCGTTACTTTCCGCAACCAGCGGGTCCACGGTGGACGCGATCGGCCTGAGCGTTCACGGAGTCACGGCGGTCGTGGCCATTGGCTTGGTACTCGCCACAGCATGGACCGCTCGTACCAACACTCGCTACGCCACGTGATCGCCATTCCACCACCGGGTGGTCCCCACCATTGCCACAAAACTGTGTGGCACCCTACGACAACCTGGGTCCCCATCAGGACGTCACAGTAAAAGGACCTGACACCCGTCTGCGAAAGGAGCCGTTGGCGTGGACTACCCGCCGCGGAATTCTCCGCGTGGCCGTGGTCCCGAGAGGCCGTGGCAGGACCCAGCCAACGCAGGCAGACCCGGTCCACCACCTCCCGGCAGGCAGGGGCAACCTCCTCGGAGGGCCAACCCGTCCCGCAATCCCCCGCCTCCCTCGAACCGGCGCCCGCCGCCGCAGCGCCCCGGTGGGGGCGGCAGTGGTGGCGGTGGCGGCACGCCCCGGCCTCCCGCGCGCAAGCGCCCGCCTCCCCCTCCGCCACCACGCAAACGCAGGATGCGCGGGGCGAAGATCGCGCTGGCACTGGTCTCCGCACTCGTGATGAGCCTCACCGGCTACGCGTGGGCCGCGATGCAGGGACTCGTCAGCGGGCTGACGGTCGCCGACGTCATCGGCGAACACGGCGGTGGCGACAAGCCCGCGGACGGCGCCCGCGACATCCTGCTCGTCGGCATGGACAGCAGGACCGACGCGCAGGGAAACCCACTGTCGGAGGAGATGCTGGCAAAGCTCAAGGCCGGGGTCTCGGACGGCGAGCTGAACACCGACACGCTGATCTTCGTGCACATTCCCAACGACGGCAGCAAGGCCGTGGCCATCTCGCTGCCACGCGACTCCTACGTCGACATTCCCGGATACGGCGAACACAAGATCAACTCCGCGTACGCGCGCGCCAAGTTCGCGGCGATGGACAGGCTCAAGCAAGAGGGCGTGACCGACCAGAGGGAACTCGAAGTACAGAGCAACCAGGAAGGCGCCAAGACCCTCATCGCGACGGTCGAGAAACTCACCGGGTCCACAATCGACAACTACGCCTCGATCAACCTGCTCGGTTTCTACGACATCACCAAGGCGATCGGTGGTGTCGACGTCTGCCTCAACGAAGCGGTCGACGACCACTACTCCGGTGCCGATTTCCAGGCGGGCAAGCAGACCATCAGTGGATTCGACGCACTCGCGTTCGTGCGCCAGAGGCACGGCCTGCTTCGCGGCGACCTCGACCGCGTGGTGCGGCAGCAGGTCTTCATGGCGGGCCTCGCCCGCAAGGTTCTGTCGGCGGGAACACTCACCGATCCGACGAAGCTCAACAGCCTCGTGGACGCCGTGCAGAAGTCGGTCGTCGTCAACAAGGGCTGGGATCTGCTCGGCTTCGCCCAGCAGATGCGAGGACTGACCGGCGGGCAGATCGAGTTCCGCACCATCCCCGTTGTCGACCCCGAGTACGACACCCCCGAGGACGGTCAGGCGATCCAGGTCGACCCCGCCGAGGTACGCGAGTTCGTACAGGGCCTCTCCGGCGAACCGGAGAAGGAGACGCCTTCGGCTCCGGCAGCCGAGCCGAACGAGGTGACGGTGGACGTGCTCAACGGCTCCAACATCACCGGACTGGCCGGAACGGTCTCCGAGAAGGCCGCGACGGCGGGCTACCTGCAGGGCGAGGTCGACAACGCCTCGGCGAGGTCGACGAGCGTCATCGAGGTTCCGGAGGGCCAGCGGGCGACCGGCGACGAGGTGGCCAAGGCCGTCGGCGGCGACATCTCGGTGCAGGAAAACGCCGAGGTACCCGAGGGGCATGTGCGAGTCCTGCTCGGTCCCGACTATTCGGACACCTCCGGACAGGGTGAGGCCGAGCCCGCGATGCAGCCGGACAATCTGGCCGGAGCGCAGCAGCCCCGGCAGCCGACCGAGGACCAGGAGCCCGCGATCACCGCCGACGGAGTCACCTGCGTCAACTGAGCCCACCGGAGCCGGGTGAGCCCATCCAGCCTCTTTTACTACTCCATTCGGAGTACTTCGAGACTTTCGGAGGAGATTTCTTCCGAACCCGCGTAAGCCGAGGGCACTTCGGGCCTTTCACTGCCGTGAAGAACGTATGCACTGTGCCGGCGCAGCCGGTGCACGGCATCCCACGCGGTGCGAGCAGGGGACCTGGAGTGCTGATCGACGCGGACGCATACCAGCGCGTACTCGGAGAAGAACTACGCAAGCTCCGCAAGAAACGAGGATGGACGCGCAAAGAACTCAATCAGCGATTGCAGAGCGACATCTCGCTGCAGACGCTCGCCACCTACGAACTGGGTACGCGGCAGTGCTCGGTGGTACGGCTCGTCGAGTTGTGCGTCGCGATGGACGAGCTCCCGCAGAATCTGCTGGCCAGGGTCCACAGGAGAGTGTTCTCCGAAGAGCCGGGCAGGGTCCGGCTGAACCTGGCGAAGGTGGTCGCCGATGAGCAGCCCGAACTGCTGCCGCTGCGCCGCTGGGCGACGGGAAGGCTGGCTCAGTCCCCCGGGCAGGAGGTACAACTCGACATCTCCGCTTTGGACTGGATGGCGCAGTTGTGCGGGTTGCGGACCCAGGATCTGATGGACCGGTTGCGAAGACTTTCCAGCCTCGGCGTATGACCGGCCCCGGTGGCCCGGACCGCGAGTTCCGCACCCAGGACGGCGAGATCCGCGCTCAGGCGCGCGAGATCCGCACCCGTGCCGTCGAGATCCGCGCTCGGCGGGATTCGCGGTTCCGGGCACGCTGAGGGCCCGTTGCCACGTCACCTCGCACCGGCTCCACAATGGCCGGTGCCCGTGCGGCGTGGTCTACCGCGTGAGCTGGAAATCGCTGCCGCGCAGCTTTCTCGTCCGCATCCAGTACCGCCAGGTGAAGCCGGGCCAGATCGTGCGGTTGACCCCCTTGGCGTCGAGGTACCAACTCGTACAGCCGCCCTTCGTCCAGATTCCGTCGGCGAGCTTGCGCTGAATGTCGGCGTTGAACCGATCCTGCACCTCGGCCCTGACATCGATCGCCTCGGCATCGCGTGAATCCGCGAACCTGATCGCCTCGGCGATGTAGCGAATCTGCTGCTCGATCATGAACACGACGGAGTTGTGCCCCAGCCCCGTGTTGGGCCCCAGCAGGAAGAAGAGGTTGGGGAAGCCGTTGACGGTGATGCCGAGATGCGTCTGCATCCCTTCCGTCGCCCACAGTTTCCCGAGGTTGACGCCGTCGACGCCGGTGATGTCGAGGTGCTCGAAGGCGTCGGTGACGTGGAAACCGGTACCGAAGATGATCGCGTCGACCTCGCGCTCGACACCGTCCGAATCGACGACGCTGTGTTCCTTGACCTCCGCGATCCCTTCACTGATCACGGAAACGTTGTCCCGGTTGAGAGCCGGGTAGTAGTCGTTGGAGATGAGAACGCGCTTGCACCCGAGTACGTAGTCGGGGGTGACCTTCCTGCGAAGCTGCCGGTCCTTGACGTTCTTGTCGATATTGCGTTTCGCGATCTTCTGCGCCATCTTCATGAGCTGCGGCCTGCCGTTGAACCCGACGGCGCGCACTTCGAGAATCCAGTAGAGCAGATCGCGATATACCCGTTGCGCCAAGGGAATTCTGGCGAAAGCACGCTGTGCCCACCCGGGCATGGAGTAATCGGGTTTCGGCATGATCCACGGTGGCGTGCGCTGGAAGATGTTCAGTTCGGCGACATCGTCCGCGATCTTCGGCACGAATTGAACGGCGCTGGCACCGGTGCCGACGACGGCGACTCTCTTGCCGGTGAGGTCGAAGTCGTGATCCCACTGTGCCGAATGGAACGTCGCGCCCCGGAACCTTTCCACACCGGGAAGTTCGGGGATGTGCGGAATGTGCAGCGCGCCGATTCCCGACATCAGGAACCGGCATACGAACTCGTCCCCCGCCGCCGTGGTGACGAACCATCGGCTCGCTTCGGCATCCCAGCGCGCCGCGGTCACCTTTTGTCCGAAATGGACAGAACGGTACAGATCGTACTTCCTCGCGACACCACGCATGTACTCGTAGATCTCCGGCTGCGGCGAGAACGAACGCGACCAGCCCGGGTTCTGCTCGAAGGAGAACGAGTACATGTGCGACTGGATGTCACAGGCGCACCCCGGATAGGTGTTGTCCCGCCAGGTACCTCCGACGTCATCCGCCTTTTCCAGGATGACGAAGTCGTCGCGCCCTTCCTTGCGGAGCTGGATCGCCATGCCGAGCCCGGAGAACCCGGTACCGACAATCACGACCTCCGCTTCGGTGCGGTTGCCCATGTGGAAGCCTCCATGCCGCCAGTTCCTGTTACCCGGAGTCCATCTTACTGGGAGTAGGTTACTTCCGGTAGAGTCGATTTCGTGGATACGACCGCCGAACCTCGGCCTCGCCGTAAGCGCATGCCAAGGGCGCAGCGTGAACAACAGATGATCGAGGTCGCGGAAACCGTCTTCTCGGAGCGCGGATACACGGCGGCCTCGATGGACGAGATCGCCGAGCGAGTCGGCGTCTCGAAACCGATGCTCTACGAGTACTTCCATTCAAAGGAAGGACTCCTGCTCGCCTGCATCAGAGAAGCGCGAGCGGCTCTGCGCGACACCACGAAACGCAGCGTCGTCGACGCGACCACGGCCGAGGACGCGATGCGCCGTGGCCTGCACGCCTTCTTTGTCTTCATCAGGGAACGCAGGCAGGCGTGGTCGCTTTTACGGCACGAGATGACATTGATCGGCACGTCGGCCGCGGAGGAGATCGAGGCGACGCGTCAACAGCAAACCGACCTCATCGCGACCTTGATGAGCGGATACTTCGACGACTCGGACCCCATGCGGATCGCGGCGGCGGCGGAGTTCGTCGTCGGAGGATGTGAGCGACTCGCCATCCTGTGCGAACACCACGAAGGACTGACACCCGATACGGTCACTGAGTATGCAATGGGCTTGCTTTGGGGCGGATTGAAACACAGCGCAAGCCAATGATCTGACAGCCCGAGTTCGGGTGATAACTCAATGTGGTGACACACTGAGAGTGTTATCACGCTCAGTAGTACATGACGCATTGTCGTATTGCTGGATAGATCATGGGGTTACAGAATTCAAACAAGGCGCTCCGCGAGTCTGCCCGAAAGGTTGACGCGCGAACTGGCGTCACAGGTCGGCGGCCGCGTGGTCTCATGCCTTGGGGGCGCCGCCGAGAGAGGGGTGGGACTGATGGTGCAAGCGATCACGGCGACATACGTCCAGGAAGAAGACGACTGGACTATCAAGGTCGCGGGACTTGGCCAGGAGCTCAAGGGGAGAGCACCGGGCATCATCGCGGCACGCGACCGCGCTGACCAGCTCGTGGAAAAACTGGTCCCGGAAGGGAGCAGTCCGACCGTTGTGCACTTACTCAACGGCAGCGCGCTTGAGTTCACGACGGCCTATATGACGGCACGGCTGGCGCGCCCCGAACCGGTGGTGACGGAACAGCCCGCCGCCGAGGAGGAAACGTCCGCGGACGACGCGCAGGCCACAGAGGTCACAGTGGCCTCAACGGACTCCGACGACAAGCGGGAAGTCACGTCCGAGAAGGACACAGCGGACGTGGGCGAAGACGAAAGCCCCGCAGCCACGGACAGCGAGCAGGGCACGACGTCGGCAACAGCGCCGCAGCAGGCCACCACCGAACCGGAAACCCAGGAGCAATCGGGCAAACCCGCGGTGCCGCGCAAGGAACTGAGCAAAAGCCCCGGCAACGCCACCGGAAACCTGCGAACGCCTGCCGAAGAGGGACGGTGGACCGGAGGAGCCTACGTGAGCAGCGCCGCGGGCAGCATGCCTCGCGCGGCGGGTTCGGCAAGCGCCACCGGCTGACGATTTCTCGTCAGCGCGGCGGCGTGTCCGCTCAGCGGAACAGCTTGCGCACCAGCAACACGCCGACCAGCACGCCGGCACCGATCAACGGGAACTTGACCTTGGGCTCGGCGAACTTCGCCCTCAGGCTGGTTTTCGCGGTGTCGGCGAGCCGCTTGGGGTTTGCCTTGGTGCCGATCTCGTCCAGGGTGTGCGCAAGCGCTTCCCTGGCTTTCTCGATGTCGCGCTCGATGGTTTCCGGATCGCGAGCCACGTATCCTCCCTCGCAGAGCATGCTTGCCGCAGGCTGTCACGTTAGATCACCCGCGAAGACGGCGGCGCACAGGCCACGCCGATAAGGCCCGAACGCCGAGACGCTAGGCTGCATGTCGCGAGGGCCCGTAGCCCAATTGGCAGAGGCACACGGTTTAGGTCCGTGCCAGTGTGGGTTCGAGTCCCACCGGGCCCACTCGATCTTGGCGCCCGCCTGTTCGGCGGGCACGCCTTCCCCCTTGGCGATCATCGTCATCTCCCCTGGGGGCGCAGCCCCCAGACCCCATCCGGGGAGTCCCCGGACCCCCATCACGGCGGCCAAGCGGTTCTCTCGCGTCTGGTAACGACGCCGCTTCAATCGCTCCCCGCACCTCGACATCACCCTCCGATGCCACGACGGCTGATCGGGTACGTAGAGGGGAATCCCGATGGCCGAACCAGTCAACCAGCCGCGAAGACACCCGCCGTGGATCATGGGCGTCGTCGCTTCTGCTCGTTGCCGCCAGCATCACCGTCGCGCTGCTGCTACCGAGCACGACCTCGTCGCCGCGAATCCACTTCGCTGCTCCGCCACCTTCCTCGACGGAAACCACCAGTACACCCTCGGCATCCGCCGCACCTGAGGCATTCCTGGAGTGCCAACTTACGTGGTGACCGACTCTCTGGACTTCAGCGCGCGCTGGCGCGACAAACCGGTGCTGTGCATCGCAACCCGCAATCAGGCGGATCCTGACCGAACTGGAGAGTCGCGCGCACGATGTCGCCGCCTCACCGGAACAAGTCAGGGAAATCGAGGCGACGTTGCTGCTCTGCCCGGACCATCCCTTCGCAGAGGCGATGGCAGCCACGGCGACCAGGGCAGAAGCAGACGCGGAGCTGGAAGTTCGGTCGGCTGATCCGCTCCGGCACACACCGCGCGAGAGAGGGAATCCGGCCCGGCACCTACGCCATCGAGGGCGACATCGCCGACTGCTACTGGGAACACACTGACAGCACCGGCCAGCTCATCGACAACTACTTCACCATGGGCGCAAACCGAGTCCAGGTCACCATCGCGTCGTCGGACTACTCGTTCACCAACCAGGGCTGCGGCCTGTGGCGCCCCGCCGGGTAACGACCACCTGCGCGACCGTGGCGCCCGGGGCTCCGATTCCTGATCGTGCTCGCAACCCGTTCCGACAAAACCGGGCGAGGCCTTGTACAAAACGAGGTTGCCCGATCACGTTTCGATTAACTCGCGCTTTCCAGTCGCCGTGAAATGCGCATGAAGAGAACGGGGCCGACATGACGGTCAGCGCACCATTGGGCGCTATCGGCACCCGGAGAGGCGACCAGCCACGGAGGGGCCACAGAAACCCTGGCCGCACTCACAGGCGGCGACGATTTACTCCTGATCGTGATCGACTCACGCCCGCCTGTTACCTGATTCAGCTACCTGTGGCGCCCCGGTGATTACCGAATGTCGACTGCGTAGCCTTACTCAACGAAGTGTGATGTCTGTCATGTCAACCAAATCGAATTTCGCTGCCACGCCCCCGAGCGCAAAGCCGTGACCTGCGCATTTCTACTCCCAGCCTCGCAAAACCGGTCGACACGACCCCCTGGTCGATACGACCTCGTACTGAATCCTTCCAGGGGCGGCTGAGCAGGAAGAACCGCAGCACGGAGAGAAAAGGAACAGTACGCAAGACCCCCTCGGTGTGACCTAGTTCAAGGTTCAACCGAATCCGGCTTTTGCACTTGACAACCATTCCTGCTCAACAGGGTTTTTGATATTGGTCAGCGAATACCCACCTGGATTTAAATTGGCCAAAAGGGTGTTCCAGCCGCCTTTGACCATCATTAGTCTCGTTCCGAGGGCCAGCGACAAGGCCCCCGGCTCCGATTAAGCAACCGAGTTCCTCCCGGACTCCTGTCAACCGGCGCCGACCCCGATGAGCACAGGCATCCACGAATCCATCGTTTTGCCTTGGGGCACGACCACGCCCCTTTTCCGGCTCGCCCCACGTGTCGGGACACCAGTGCTCACACCCGTTGCAACGATGCCGCGGCCCGATCACCTAACCCCGAAAAGAAAAGGCCAAGCACCAGCATGTCCAAATTCACCAGCGAGTCGGTCAAGAGTACGGCCGGCACAGTAGCCGCCGCCCTCGCGATCCCCGTCCTCATCGGCGGCAGCCTCACCGGAATGATCGCCGGTGCCACCGCGGGCGGAGACGAGCAGAACCAGTCCCAGCCCGCCGTGAGCGCTCACCTCAACAGCGCTCCCGCGGAAGACGCTCCCAAGCAGGAAGAGCAGCCCAAGCCCGCCGAGAACGAGCAGGCCGAGCCCGCCCCAGCCGAGAACCATGCCGTGGAAGCTGCTCCCGTCGCGGAGCAGGCCCCACCTGCACCGCCCGCTCTTCCGGAGATTCCCGGCTACGGGCCACACGAAACACAAAACGCCGCAACAATCGTCGCGGTCGGAAAACAACTCAACGTATCCGAGCATGGCCAGGTCGTAGCGGTCGCCACCGCCATGCAGGAGTCGGGTCTTCGCAACCTCGATTGGGGCGACCGCGACAGCCTCGGACTCTTCCAGCAGCGCCCGAGCATGGGCTGGGGCACCCCGGAACAGGTCACCGACCCCGCGTACTCGGCAACCAAGTTCTACGAGGGCCTGATGCAGGTTCCGGGTTGGGAGAACATGGCGTTGACCGACGCGGCCCAGGTCGTCCAGAAGTCCGGTTTCCCCTACGCCTACGCGAAGCACGAGCCGACGGCTCGCGTCATCGTCGACGCCGTCAAGGGCTTGAGCTGACCACTCGGCCATCACGACAAGGTCGAGCTTGATCCACAGTGGACGATTGAGGAGGCGTGAGCCGATCGATCTTCCACTGTCGGAAGCGACCCAGGGTTTCAAGGCGCGGTCCTGGGTCGCGACCGTCCTCCCCGGCGGGGAACACATCGTCACGAAGAACTCCCGCTCTCGATGCGCGCGAGGGGCAACTCGACCGCATCGGAGTTCCCTCCGGCGGCCGTCTTCGGCCCCCGGACAGTACACAAAGGACTTGACTGCTCCACGGACACGACTCGGACCTGCCTTCACAGCAGGTCCGTTGTCGGCTTTTCGGCTCCGTCCCGCGGATCTCGCCGCCCCCAACGCGGATCTCGGCGCCCCGAACGCGGATCTCGCCGCCCTGAGTGCGGATCTCGGCGTCCTGAGTGCGGATCTCGGCGTCCTGAGTGCGGATCTCGGCGTCCTGAGCGGGGGACTCGCCGGGTTTCAGCCGACTCGCAGCGGCGTGGTCTGGGCCGACGCGATTCGCCAGCCCTCGCCTGTCCTGACCACCACGTAGGTCAGGCTGCCCGTCGCGGGCAGAGCCGCCGGCTTCTCCGTGCCCTCGGCGTCCCGTTCGTCCGAGACGTGCTTGCGAGCGCTCACCAGCACCACGTCGGCGGAAACCGGCCTGATGTCGACGATCTCCGTCTTCGTGAACACCTTCGCGAGCGGCGAAGCCAGCGCGGCGCCCATCGCCTCCCTGATGGCCTGCTTGCCGAGTACCCTGCGACCCGCGATGTTGACGATCGCCGCCTCTTCGGTGTGCAGTGCGAGGAACGGCTCCAGCTCGTTCTGCTCACGCTCCGCGGCGGCGACCAGCTCGCGGATCGCCGCGAGGTCCTCGTTCCGAACGGCTTGCGTCGTCTGCCCCATGATTCCCCATCTCCTAGCGGAGCGATTTGCTCCGGTCAACCATCAAGCTACTGCGGAGTGAATCGCTCCGCAACAAGCGCTACAGTGACCTCGATGACAACCGAGCGATCGAAACCCGGCACCGGACCAAGGGCGGCGAGGCGAGCCGAAGCGGAACGCAACGACAAGGCCCTGCTCGAAGCCGCACGCGAGGTGATCGCGACCGACGGCGCGCACGCCTCGGTCGCCGCGATCGCCGCGAGGGCGGGCGTCGGCGTCGGCAGCCTGTACCGCCGCTACCGCACCAAGGAAGAGCTGTTCCAGAAGCTGTGCGAACTGGCGCTCGATGCCTACCTTGCCGCCGCGGAGGAAGGGCTGGCGATGGCCGACCCGTGGGA
Organism: Saccharomonospora sp. NPDC006951; assembly: GCA_040635515.1. Lineage (GTDB taxonomy): Bacteria > Actinomycetota > Actinomycetes > Mycobacteriales > Pseudonocardiaceae > Prauserella_A. Next base: position 330,360 of record JBEYHY010000005.1, read on the forward strand.
CGGCCTCGTGCACTACCTTCGCGCGGCGACCGAACACGGCACCGGTTCCCTCGCGCCCATCGCGGGCACCATCGACGTCACCCCCGCGATGGCCGACAAGAACGAACGGGGCGAACAGGCGGTACGGCGGCTCATCGATCGCGCACAGGCCGCAGGCGTGCTCCGGCCCGAGATCACGGTCGTGGACATCGATCTGCTGACCGAGCAGCTCGGCAAGTCACCGCTACTGGAGCACCTTGCGGCTCAGGGCAGAACCGACCTGACCGAAGCGGCGCTCAACGCCAGGTCCCGGCTGCACGCGATCGTGTTCGACGGGCTTCGCGCGGGAACGGCGCCGCTTCCCGGCTACCCGCCGTCATCCGAACTTTTCACCGAACGCTGGTCGCGGCGGCCACCCACTGGCTGAGTCCCGTTCGCGCTTCTAGCATCGGGCCGATGAGGTTCGGATTCGCGATTCCCCAGTTCTTCGCCGACGGTGAGTTCGATCCGGACGGATTCGGGCGGTTCGTCCGCAGGGTCGAGGAACTCGGTTTCCACAGCGGGTGGACACAGGAACAGTCGCTCGGCTCGATGCCCTGCCTCGGTCCGCTGGACACGATGACCTTCGCGGCCGCACACACCAGCACACTCCGGCTCGGCTGCGCGGTCTTCGTGACCACCCTGCACAACCCCGTTCAGCTGGCCAAGAGCCTGAGCACGGTCGATCAGCTCAGCAAAGGCAGGCTCGATGTCGGCGTGGGCACCGGCGGGCGCGGGCGCATGTTCTCCGCGTTCGGTGTCGAGCGCGATCGGTACGTTTCCACGTTCACCGAGGGCATCGAACTGCTGAAAGCGCTCTGGACGGAAAGTCCGGTCGACTTCGACGGCGAGTTCTGGCAGCTCGCGGGTGCGGGGATGGAGCCGAAACCGCTGCAGAAGCCCCATCCGCCGCTGTGGTTCGGTGGTGCGAGCCGCCCAGCGCTGCGGCGGGCGGTCCGGATGGGCGACGGCTTCATCGGGGCCGGATCGACACCGACGGCGACATTCGCGCAGCAGGTGGACATCGTCAGGGCGGCACACGAGAGCCAGTCCGGGTTCCCCATCGCGAAGCGGGTCTACCTCGCGCTGGACGATCGGCCCGCGAGGGCGAGACAGCGCATGAACGAGCGGCTGGCCGAGGTGTACGGCAGGCGTGTGGCCACGATCGAATCCGCCGCGATCACGGGAACCGCCGACGAGTGCACCGAGGCGCTGCGGGCAGTCGGGGAAGCCGGTGCCGAACTCGTCATCATCACGCCGCTGTTCGACCAGGAATACCACCTCGAAAAGCTGGCGGCCGACGTGTTGCCCTCGCTGACCTGACGGCCCCTCACGCGGGAAACAGCGCGCTGTCCAGCTCGGCCAGCACGTGCCGTCCGGCTTCGAGGTCCGTGACATGGTCGAATTCGTGCCACGGTCCGGTCACCGCGAAACCTTTCACCGCGGGAAAACCGTTGCCGATCAACCAGCCGAGCAGTCCCGTCATGTCCCTGCGGGTGTCCCGCTCGTCGGCGAAGGCGAGCGCGCGGGCGATCGCATCCCAGCCATCAGGCTCGAAGCGGACCATGCCGAGGTACTGGCCCTGTACCTCGGATACCGAAGCCGGTTGTCCCCCGATCTCGGTGATGAGCCCGTCTTCGCCGATGCGGAAGGTCTCCGCGTCGGCAAGCGGGTCGGCGAACCGGCCGGCCCACTGCCCGAGCCAGCCGGGGTCGTAGGCCACGGTGATGGGCCCTGCCCCCATGCGTCATGGCGGCGACATCCGCCCGCGAGAACACGATGTCGCCGTAGCAGGCGAGGACGGGGCCTTCGACCAGCCACGGCCACGCGCACGCCAGCGAGTCCACCATGGACGATCTGGCCCAGTCCGCGTTGTGGAAACGAGGAAGGGCAGCGGCGGCGAACCGTTCGGCGTGCCAGCCCGTGACGACCGCGACCTCGGCGATTCCACCCGCCCGCAACGCCGCGAGCTGACGGTCGAGCAGAGTGCGCCCTTCGACTTCGAGCAGGCATTTCGGGCGGTCGCTCGTCAACGAGCCCATCCTGGATCCTCTTCCCGCCGCGAGCACGACGGCACGGGTCCCGGTCACGAAGCGGCCGCCGGGAAAGCGCGAGTGAACAACGCGATGTCCTCCTCTGCCGAGGCGTCGGCGCGTTCCGGGTGCCACATGATTCCGGTCAGCGCCAGCCTCTCGTGCACGACTCCCTCGACGACCTGCCCCGACCGGGCCGTGACGTGGAATCCCTCGGGAACATCCAGTGCGGCCCACCGGTGGAAGCTGTTCACCGTGCGCGGGCCGAGTTCGCCGGTGAGCGCGTGGGTCGTTCCCGCGTGACCGGTGACGGGGGCCAGCTCGGCGCCGAAGGCACGCAACAACAACTGCATTCCCCTGCACACACCGACAACCGGCAGCGCGCGTTCGATCGCGTAACGCAGCACGTGGTATTCCATCCTGTCCCGCTCGTTCGCCGTGCCGCCGAACTCGGCGAGGTCGTCGCCGCCGGTGAACAGCACGCCCGCACACCTCGTCGACGTCAGTGTTCGCTCGGCGAGCCGTTCTTCGAGCGGGAGCGCGACGGCGACGATGCCGCACGCGGCGAGAAACGGCGCCCACCGCCGGTCGAGCGCGAGCCGCTGCTCGCCGTAGCGCGGTTCGACGAGTACTCGCTGGGTTACGCCGACGGGAATCATGCCGTTACCACATGCCTTTGCCCGCACCGGTTTCGAAGATCCGGGTGCTCGCCGCGCACGCGGTGAGCGGCGCGACGTTGCGAATCCTCAGGTCGGGGGCCATCGGGAACTCGGCGGTGAAGGCCCCGGCTCCGACGATCTCGGCGCCGTCGCGGTAGATGCCCTTGGGATCGCGCCTTCGCAGTTCCTCCACCGGAACGTCGAGGAATACCTCAAGGTAGCCGGGAAGATGATCGCGGTTCCAGGCGTGGATGTCGTGGTGCAGCGAGATGGTCGCGCAGACGACGACGTGCCCTTGGCCGGACAGCAGCAAACACATGCGCGCGTAGGTCGCGGCCAGTGCGTGCCTGCTGCCGCGGTCGTATCCGGACCGGACGCCCAGCGCCTCCCGCAGTTCGTCACCGTCGAGCAGAACTGGCTGCGCCCCCCGCTGTCGCAACCGCTCCACCAGCGCACCGGCCACTTCGGACTTTCCGGCACCGGAGAGCCCGGTGATCCACGTGACCGAACCGGATCCCGTCATGCCCTCAGCCCTGCCTTGGGACGCTCAGCGCGGCGGGACGCACGATCCTGCTCGCGGCGTCGACCTCCAGTGCCTCCTCGCGCAACCAGCGGCGAAACGCTTCGTGACCGACCCCGATAGCGGCGGGGATGCCCAGCTCGCGCGCCCTGATCGCCATGTGGGAATTCACGCCGCCGTACGCGGTGATCAGGCCCGCGATACCGCGAGTGAAGATCCAGTCGTAGCCGGGATCGGCGGCCATGATCATCGCGATCGCGGCCTCGGGATCGTCGCCGCTCGCGACGTCGGCGGTTCTCGCCACCGACCGCGAGCGGGTCACGAAGTTGGCCTCGCCCCTCATGGAGACGAAGCTCGTCAACTGCGCCGGGCCGAGCACGACGGCGGGTGCGCACAGCGATTCGGTGATCGCGTACCGGCTCCTTCCCCTTTCGACGGCGGCGACGACGGTCGCCTGGTCCGATCCACGCTCCCCCTTGAGTCCCGTCAGCACGTCGATATCCACATAGGACATGTCGTCGGCGGTGAGACCCCATTCCGTTCCCGCTCTCCTGATCTCGACGAGTATTTCGCTGACGAACCTGGAGAACTGGAGCTTGCTGTACTCACGGGCCGCGATGCTCTCGACGACGAACCGCAGCAGGACTCGCGGGTCCTCGGGGAGCAGGTGCGTACGCAGCAACCGCTCGATCGCGCCGAGCTGTCTCGCGCTCGGCCGGAACGGTGCCTGCCTGTGCGCGGGCGGCGCCTGCATCGACCAGTCGAAGTATTGCTCGGGGCTTTCGTCGTATCGAGGGGAACGGATGTCGTAGGTACCCGGCCGCAGATGTCCGTATCTGGCGAGAAACTCGGCCCTGGGAAGGGTGCTGAACTCGTCCCGCATCGCCGAGATCGGCGTTTGCGCGCTGCCAAGAAGACTGTCCGCGTCGTCGGGCGTGAGCAGACCGACGTCGACGAGACTGCGCACGATGGAGGTAGCGGCGAAAGCCGCCCGCGCGAGACCCGAGAACGGGAGTGTGCCGTGCAGTCCGCAGACCCTGACGAGCTCGGTCAACCTCGCCAGCGAGAAGGCGTCCGGCCGATCGAGCGATCGCGAGGCGAGTAGCCGAGCCTCGCGCAGATCGCGCTGGTACGGCCCCGACGAGCTCATGATGCCGATGGTCAGCTCGCGTAGTTCCTTGACGAGGCAACGGCTGTCCTCCGCGGAGAGGACACCGGTCGCGGCGAGCCGTTCCGCCTGCTGCTCGGTCGCGAAGTGGTAGGAAGAGAGCGCGATCGCGAACTCGATCTTGTCGTGCAGATGCGGGTTTTCGGCCAGTTCGGCGACGTAGTGCGCGACCAGACCGCGCGCCGCGTTCTCGTTCAGCGGAGCGGGAACGAGCGAAGAGAAGCTGGCCCTCGTGTCGATGTAGGGCAACCCGCACAGATCGACAAGCAGCGGCACGCCCCTCAGGTCCCGGTACCCGTACCGATACCTCGAGCGCGCCCACACCCGGTCCGTGATGAGGCCCCGGTACAACGACAGGGCCAGCGGGCGAGGCCGGATGCCGATCATCTCGGCGGGGTTCCAGTCGGGCATGACCCCGAGCACGGTGCGCTCGCCCAGCGCGAATGACGTTTCTTTCGCGGTGTCGTTTAATATTCTCTCGCATTCGGCGAGCGCCTTGCCATGCGCGGCTCGAGAAATTCTCGGCCGCACATTCACGAGTGGTCGCACCTGGAATAGAACGACGATCCTGTCCCTCGTGATACCGAATTCGAACTCGAACGGAACACCCTTGGTGAGTTCGGTCAGCTCGTCGACGAGCGGAGGAAGACCGGCGAGTACGGGAGAGGGAATCCGGGCCCGGCCCGCTTCGAGGTAGTACCACGTGCGGACCTCCGAACGGCCCGACGTCACCTCGTCGGTCTCGGCACCCGCCGTCCACTCGACGACCCGGTAAGGCGCACCGCTGCCAGGCTCGCATGAGGAGACGACCCCGCTCGCCACCGCGTTCTCCAGTTGCGGTTGCACCAGGATCTGGTGGTCCGACCGATCCTCGTCAAAGGAAGCGATGACGTCACGCACGGCGCCGGTGAGCGCGTCCCTGCCGCGTACGTCGCGTTCGGAGAGGTAGCGCCCCGCGTTGGACGACTCCGTGCTGTCCTCGCCCTGCCCGCTGCTGCGCACGACGAGAGTGGAGGCCGACCACGTCTGGGAACACACCAGATTGAGGCAGCCATCGGGGTCCTCTCGCCACTGCCGGACGGTGAAGTACTCCATCGGCAGCACAACGGCCGACCGGATCGATCGGGAAAGCTGCTGTAATGTCTCGGCTTTCGTGCCGAAATGAAACGGCCTTGCCGCGTCAACAAATGCGCACATCAGTCGTTTCCCCGCCGGTATTCAGCTATACGATGAAATGGACAACCGGTGCCGGATGTCCATCCGATGAATATAGGCTAGCGATCGCCGTCGCGAGCCGGGGTCGATATCTGCCAGCGACCGGAGTCCCAACGGAAAACGGTGTCGGGCGAATCGAGCACGGGGGCATTTTCCGCTTGCCACTCCCCGATTCGGGCGCAGGTGCGCCGCACCAGAACGTCCCCCGGCTCGGTGACCTCGACGGTCACGACGGCGACGTCGTGCGGCGGTTCGACCAGTGCCGCCATGTTGAGTTGCAGCACGTTGCCCTCGACGGCGTGTGCCCGCACGTGCAGGTGCCCGGTCAGCGCGATCACCGGACCTCCGAGGGCACGCAGCATCGTCTCGACGGCTGCCCTGTTCCGGAGATCGCCCGCATGGTTCCACCCGGCTTTCCGGACCCGCCCCGCCATGCTCAGTACCGGAAAGTGCGTCATCCACACCAGCGGCCCGGCCGACCTCGGCGGGACGCCGTTGTCTGCGATTTTTACGTTGTCCCGGTAGCCGTCCTCGTCGAGGCTCAGCACGCCGGATGCCAGTGTCACGGGCCCGATTCGCTCGCCTCCCGCTCGCGGCTCGCGTGGCCATTCGCCGGGGAAAGCGACCAGCGCGTCGCCGAGCGGATCGCATCCGATACGCGGCAGGTCGTGATTGCCCCGCACGACATAGCTCGGCAATCCGGTACCGCGAAGCCGCTCGAACAGATAGCGGAAATCATCGTCCACAGCGGACTGGGTGAGGTCACCGAGCAACAGCAACGTTTCGGCTCGCGGAACGAGGTAAGCCAGCGCGCCGGTCAGCAGTTCTCGTGAACGGCCCAGCCGGACGGTGTTGTTGAAGTGCGCGTCGGGCGTTCCCCGCTCGGCGAGATGGCAGTCGGTGAGCACGCCGAGACGAAGCGTGGAAACCACCGGCGTCATGCGGGCTCACCTCCCAACGTGGCACCGAGCACGTGAGCCGGTACGGCGGCGTCGGCGAGCGAGGTGACATACATGATCGGTTTTCCCGTGCATGGCCAGCGCGGCGGAGTACGGCAGGGCCAGTCGTCGCCCGTGACGACGACGAGCGACATACCGGCCGCCCTCGCCGCCTCGGCTCCCGCGGGCGAGTCCTCGAAGGCGACGGAGAAGGCCGGATCCGCGCCGAGAGCCGCACACGCGGCGAGATAAACATCGGGTGCGGGCTTGGCCTCGGCGACGGAATCGGCGCTCACCACGACGTCGAACGAAGCGGACAAGGTCGCCGAGTCGAGCATGCGCTCCAGTACGTCGGCAGGCGCGTTGGAAGCGACACCGGCGGGAACTCTGCCCCGTAGCACGGAAAGAACACCGCGCACCCCGGGAAGCACCGTGGTCGGGCCGGTTTCCACCGCGGCGCGCAACGCCGAATGCAGGACGGCACGCACCTCGCTCGTATCCGCCAGGCGCGAATCCGGTGCCCACGCGGCGATCTTGGCCGCGCCGGTCGCGACCGAAGCGCCGAGTAACGCCGTGTCCTGTTCGGCGGACAATCGGTAGCCGAGCGATGCCGCGGCGGCGGTGAACGCCGAACGCCATGCCGCCGAGGAATCGATCAGTAACCCATCGCAGTCGAAAATCGCGGCCTGACAACGCCCCGCGGCAACGCGTCCCTCGGTCACCGGCTCAGTGTCGCAGCAGCACGGCGGGAACGACACCCGGAAACACCGTCCGCCGTGGACTGTTCACCATTCCTCTTCGTTGTCCGTCGGTGCGACGGCGCCGCCGATACCGCCATTGTCACCGTTGTCACCGAATTCGCTCATGCCGAACCCGTCGGCATGCCCATTGCCCGCCGAAGCCTGGTGATCGGCGTGTTCGTCGACGAGTTCGCCGGTCTCGATCAGCGAGGCGGCGAACCGGTGCTGCGCGGCAACCGTCAGCTCACCAGCCTTCAGCGCGGCGATGAGTCCAGGCAATTCCTCCCGCAGCGTCGTCAATGCGCCGAGAAGCCTCTTCGTCTCATCAGCCATTCAGTACCCGTCCTTTCGCGGATCGGCCGATCGGGGTCACCTAACCAGACGAACGGCGGAATCGGCTATGACGCGAACACGCTCATCACCCGTTCACCACAACCGGAATCGCGAAAGAAGGGCACGTAACAATCACAGGCACAGAAACCCTTCGCGGTCCGGCCGGTGCCTAGACTGATCGTCCGACGATCGAACACCCGCGCGAGGTGAATGTGCGCGTTCATCGATTGCTCGTACCGGTGCTGGTAGTGCTCGTTCTGCCGGCGCTGGGACCGGCGGAGGCCATGGCGCAGGACACCGGAACGGTGTCCGGCCCGAGCGCGCTGTCCAAGGCACTGCAGGCCCTGCTGAACGGAGTGCAGTTCGGTTCCGTCATCGCCATCACGGCGGTCGGCCTCTCCCTCGTATTCGGAACGACAAGGCTCATCAATTTCGCCCACGGTGAATTGGTCACCGTCGGTGCCGTCACCGCGTTCTTCTTCAACGCGGCGGCGGGCGGACCGGGATGGCCGCTGATCCTGTCCGCGGTGCTCGCCGTCATCGCGGGCGGGTTGCTCGGCGGGCTCATCGAACTCGGGCTGTTCCGGCCGCTTCGCGCGAGAGGAACGAGCCTGATCAGCCTTTTCATCATCACCATCGGCCTCTCGCTGCTGCTGAGACACCTCGTGCTGATCCTGTTCGGCACGAGCCCGAGGTCGTACAGCGACTACGACCTGCAGCGGGCCTGGGACCTCGGGCCGGTCAGCATCACGCCGAGGGACCTGACCATCATCGGACTTTCCGTGCTGGTACTGCTCGGGGTCGCGCTGATGTTGCAGAAGACTCGGATCGGCACCGCGATCCGCGCGGTCGCCAGCAACCGGGATCTCGCCGAGTCCTCCGGTATCGACGTGCGACGTGTGGTGCTCGTCGTATGGCTGCTCGGAGGGGCACTCGCCGCGCTCGGCGGCGTTTTCTTCGGGCTGGCCGAGGTCATCACATGGGACATGGGTTTCCGGCTGTTGCTGCTCATGTTCGCCGGCATCATTCTCGGCGGCCTCGGCTCCGCGTACGGGGCGATGGTCGGCAGCTTCGTCATCGGCATCGTCGCGCAGGTTTCCACCCTGTGGTTCCCCATCGATCTGCAGAACGCATGGGCGCTGCTCGTGCTCATAGTCGTACTGCTGATCAGGCCGCAGGGCATTCTCGGGCGCCGCGAGCGGGTCGGCTAGGCGGTACACAATGGACTGGGCAACGGTCTTCTCCGACGCGATCAGGGCGGGACTCGGCCCGGTCGCCGCGTGTTACGCCCTCGCGGCGATCGGGCTGAACCTGCACTTCGGGTACACGGGTCTGCTGAACTTCGGGCAGGTCGCCTTCATGCTCGTCGGCGCGTACGGCGTCGCTGCCTCCGTTTCGACGTTCGGGCTTTCCCTCGTCGCCGGTGTCCTCATCGGACTCGCGTGCTCGCGCTGCTGCTCGGCCTCCCCGCACTGCGGTTGCGCGCGGAGTATCTCGCCATCTCGACCATCGCCGCAGGCGAGATTCTGCGGCTCTTCTACCGGTCGAGCTGGGCCGAACCGGTCACCGGCGGGGTGTTCGGCCTGCAGCGCTTCGCCACCGCCTTCTATCAGGCCAACCCGATTCCGCGCGACACCTACGGTTTCTGGCTGGTGCAGTTCAACTCGCGCGATCTGTGGGCGCTCGCCGTCGCGTGGGCGGTCGTGCTCGTGCTCTGCGGTGTCATCGCGGTGCTGGTACGCAGCCCGTGGGGCAGGGTGCTTCGCTCGATCAGGGAAGACGAGGACGCCGTGCGCAGCCTCGGCAAGAGTGTCTACTCCTACAAGCTGCAGAGTCTCGTGCTCGGCGGCGCGATCGGCGCGATGGGCGGCATGATGCTGGCCATCAGCACCCAGTCGGTCAACCCCGACAGCTACGACCCCGTCGTGACCTTCTTCCTCTACACGCTGCTCGTGCTCGGCGGCGCGGGCAGGGTGCTCGGTCCCGTCATCGGCTCGATCCTGTTCTGGGCCGTGCTGACCGTTGTCGACAGCGCCCTCCGGCAAGCCATCACCGCGGGCCACATCCCGGAGAGCGTGCTGACCGCTCCCGAAGTGGGCGCCGCGCGGTTCGCGCTCGTCGGGCTCGGGCTGATGCTGTTGATGATCTTCCGGCCGCAGGGATTGCTCGGCAGCAGAAGGGAGATGCTGCTCGATGCCCGCTGACCTTTCCGCCGTTCTCGCCGAACCCGGTGCGGCCAAACCCGATCCGTTGCTCGTCATCGACGGCCTGCGCCGCTCGTTCGGCGGCCTGATCGCGGTCGACGTCGGACATCTTGAGATCCAGCGTGGCGTGATCACCGCGCTCATCGGCCCCAACGGCGCCGGAAAGAGCACGCTGTTCAACGTGATCAGCGGATTCGAGAAGCCGACGGAAGGCCACTGGTCGTTCGCCGGAAAACCGATCGCCGGACTCGCGGCGCACCGGATCGCGCGCGGTGGACTCGTCCGGACCTTCCAGCTCACCAGGACGCTCGGCAGGATGACGGTGCTGGACAACATGCGCCTCGCCGCGCCCGGCCAGCGAGGCGAACGGCTTCCCCTCGCGTTGCTGCCGCCACTGTGGCTCGCGGGCGAACGCGCGATCACCGCCAGGGCCGACGAACTGCTCGAACGGTTCCGGCTTTCGCATCTGCGGGACGAGTACGCGGGCACCCTCTCCGGCGGTCAGCGCAAACTGCTCGAAATGGCAAGGGCGCTGCTGACCGACCCGGTGATGGTGCTGCTCGACGAACCCATGTCCGGTGTGAATCCCGCACTTGCCGAGTCACTGCTCGAACATCTGAGCGACCTGAGGGACGAGGGTATGACCGTGTGCTTCGTCGAGCACGACATGGACGTGGTGATGGGCGTCAGCGACTGGGTCGTGTGCATGGCCGACGGAGAGGTCGTCGCCGAAGGACCGCCCGCCACCGTCGCGCAGAACCCTTCCGTGATCGACGCCTACCTCGGGGCGCGCCGCGGCGCGCCCCCTGCCCGTGAGATCGACGAGGAGTAGCCATGACCGGTCCCGAGCACGTGCTGCTTTCCGCTGACGACATCGTCGCGGGTTACGTACCGGGCGTTCCCGTGCTGAACGGCTGCGGGATCGCGCTCGGGGACGGCGAACTCGTCGGCGTGATCGGCCCCAACGGCGCGGGCAAGTCCACGCTCGTGAAGGCCGTCTTCGGGTTGCTGAAAGTCAGGTCGGGAACGGTCCGGTTCCACGGCGAGGACATCACCAACCGGCCCGCGCACGACCTCGTGTCGCGCGGGATCGGCTATGTCCCGCAGCGCGACAACGTGTTCCCCTCGCTGACCGTCGAGGAGAACCTGCGCATGGGCACCTACCTCGTTCCGAAGGCGTTCGCGGAACGGGTGGAATCCGTCCAACAGCTCTTCCCGCTGCTCGGAAAACGCAGAGGACAGAAGGCGAGTTCGATGTCCGGCGGCGAACGGCAGATGCTGGCGATGGGCAGAGCGCTCATGATGCGGCCCGAGGTACTGCTGCTCGACGAGCCTTCAGCCGGACTTTCCCCGGTGTACCAGGATCAGGTCTTCGAACGGATCGCGCAGATCAACTCCACCGGCGTCGGAATACTGATGGTGGAGCAGAACGCGCGAACCTGCCTGCGGATCTGCGATCGCGGCTACGTGCTCGACCAGGGCAGGAACGCGCACACCGGCACGGGCGAGGAACTGTTGCACGACGAGAGGGTGATCGAGTGCTATCTCGGCACCCTCGCGAAGGCCGACTGATTCCTCGCCCTGCCCGCAATCACTAACCCGTGCTTTCCTCGGTGCGCAGCGTTTGCAGTTTGCCCGCGTCGTCGTAGCCGTAGACCTCGATCGTCGCCTTGCCGGGTTCGCCGGCGTCGGTGAAGTCGAGCGGCCCGCTCACTCCGTCGTAGTCGACGTTCGTGCCCTGCGTGATGAGATCCTTGCAGGCCGCGAACGACGTGCATTTCTCGCCGTCCTTCGTGATCCCGTCGATCTCCTTGGAGAACACCGTGGGGTCGGTGGACTTCGCCTGCTCGGCGGCGAGAGCCACGATGGTGACGCAGTCGAAGACCTGCGGCGCGTACTGGAGTTCCCGCAGGTCGGGCGCGAACGCCTTGAGCTGCTTCGTGTACTCGGGGTTGTCCGCCGAAGCCGGCGCCGTCCCCTTCATACCCGCGATCACCGTGGGATCACCCGGCGAGACCAGCGAGCCGAGCTGCTCACTGCGGACTCCGTCCGCTCCGTAGACACCGATCTGCCTCGGACCGGCGCCGGCCTCGATCATGGCCCTGATGATCTGCGAGCCCTCCTCGAAGGAGATCACGACGGCCGCGTCGGGCCGCGAGTTCGCGATCTGCTGCGCGACCTGATCGAAGTTGGTGGCCTCCGGGTCGTAGGTCTGCGAGAGAACGACCGTCGCGCCGTTCGCCTCCAGCGCCTTCCTGGTCGAGTCGAGCAGCCCGCGACCGTAGTCGTCGGCCCTCGCAACCATCGCGACCCTGGTGTGCCCGTCGCCTCGCACGACCTTCGCGAGCACCGGCCCCTGCAGCGCGTCACTCGGCGCGGTGCGGAAATAGAAGCCGTCGTCGGGATAGTCGGTGAAGGTGGGCGCGGTGTTCGATCCCGAACACTGCACGACGCCGGCACCGGTGACCGCGTCGATGAAGGCGAGCGACATTCCCGAAGCCGCGGCGCCGATGATCGCGTCGACGCCCGCGTTGAGAACTCTGTTCGCGGACTGAACCGCGACCGCCTCCTGCCCCGCCTCGTCACCCGCCACCATCGCGGGCAACTGTTTGCCGAGCACTCCTCCCGCATCGTTGATCTGTTTCATGGCGAATTTCGCAGATTGGATCTGCGGCGGGCCGAGGTAGGCCAGCTGGCCTGTCTCCGGAAGGACGTATCCCAGTTTGAGCGGCTGGTCGTCGCCGCCTCCCTGGCCGCCATTCCCTCCACTGCCGCACGCCACGGTCAGCAGTGCCGTCACGCTCACGAAGATGGCCGACCGCCACGTCCATGACGCTCGCATCCTTCGAGCCTCCCGTCATCCGCGATGAAGGGCGGCAACCGGCGAAACTGCCGGGCAGCTCGCTGCTCGGCGGTGGCACACAGTCCTCCGCCCGGCTTGTTGAAGAGAACTGCGAGCCTAGAACCGTCAGCCGGGTACGGCGGGCGTGATGTCCGATTGATATGCCGCCTTGACAGTCCTGACAGCCTTGGACGACGTGGAGTAGCGTCATCCCGACAGTGCGCGAGCTTTTCAGGAGGCCGGACCATGTCGAGCCGCAATCCGCTTCGCTGGGCAGGGCGGTGGGCCGACTGGTTCGAGTGGCGCGGAGTCTACGTCCCCGGCGAGGACAACAGGGTCGTCGATCCGTGGCGCGACTGGGGCTGGCTCATCGTCGCCTGGCTCGCCACACTCGCCCTTTTCATCCTTTTCTTCGCGTTCGCGGTCTGATCGCATCGCCGTCCGCGCGGTGAGTTGACTCACCGACAACGGTCCATCGATCACGGCCAGGACACGGCCCGGAACCAGGTCTGCCTCAACCCCCTGTTCCTGCTGGCAGCTTGCCAGCGGCGTCGTCACAGTGGATCGAGGTGGCCGGATCACACCACCGAACGGACCAGTAATCCGCTGCGATCGGAGTAAGGAGCGTCGGCAGTGCGAATGCGCAAGCCCATGCTGGCTGTCTGCGCGCTGTTGGCGTTGACCGCGTGCGGCGCTCCCTCCGCTGACGACGATCCGGCCGGTAGTACGGCGGGCATCACGACGACCGGACCGTCCTCGGCCGCCCCCATGACGGCGGCCCCGGCGGCTCCGGCTTCCATCGAGTTCGGCTCGGATCACCGTTTCCCCTCGGGTCTCGTCGTGTCCGTCTCCGAGCCGAAGCTGTTCCGGCCCAGCGACAGCGCCTACCCGCGCTCGGAGCGCGCCGCGGCCTTCGGCATCGCGATCTACAACGAGACCGAACAGCCCTACCGGCTCTCCAGCCTTTCGGTGAGGGCGACCGTCTCCGAGGAAGAGGCCCAGCAGGTGGTCGACGCGACCCAGGGCTACACCGGCATCGTGGATGCCGACCGCGACCTTCCACCGGGTGCGATGGTGCGGGTGACCCTCGCTTTCGCCATGCCGTCGAAGAGCTGCCCGGTCGTGCTCACCGTGCGCCCGGACACCGCCACCGGCACCACCGCCGTCTACACCGGCTCGGTGTGAATCACGCGCTAGGCTTTCGCCATGACCGAGCAGAAACGGCTTAGCCAGGGAGACCCCGCACCCGATTTCACCCTTCCCGACAGCGAGGGCAACAAGGTCTCGCTCGCCGATTTCCGGGGCAGGTCGGTCGTCGTCTACTTCTACCCCGCCGCTGGAACCCCGGGCTGCACGAAGCAGGCGTGCGACTTCCGCGACAACCTCGCCGAACTGAACGACGCCGGATACCAGGTGCTCGGTATCTCGCCGGACAAGCAGGAGAAGCTGGCCAAGTTCGTCGCGGCCGAGCAGCTCACGTTCCCGCTGCTGTCCGACCCCGACAAGAGCGTGCTCACCGAGTGGGGCGCCTTCGGGGAGAAGAAGAACTACGGCCGGATCGTCCAGGGCGTCATCCGCTCGACCTTCGTGATCGACCCCGATGGCGTGATCGCCAAGGCGCTCTACAACGTCAGGGCGACGGGTCATGTCGCCAAACTGATCAGAGACCTGGACATCGCAAACTAGGCGGACATCATCACCGGGGTCGACGCCGCCGCGCTCAGGCTCGGCGGCACCGTGGCGACTCAGGCGGCGAAGTCCTGGTTGCAGCGCAGGAGAGACCGGTTCGAGAGGTCGGCTTCGCTGGCCGAACTGGCCGAAGCCGAGCTGAAGAGCCCACTCCAGCAGCGCAAGCTGACGAACCTCGTCGAGCACATCGGGTTCCAGGTCGGTGAGCAGCTCGCCGAGGTACTTGCCACCCGCTTCGCCGGACTGCCCGCCAACGAGGCCGAGGCGGCGGTACTCGCCGCCGTCGACGTGCTCGGCTCCGCCGACCTTTCCGACGAGGCGATATTCGCGGCCGACGCCGATCCCGAGCGGCTGGCCACCGTGCTCAGGGCGGGTTTTCCCGACCGGCCGCGCGCGGTCGCGCTCGGCGAGGCGGCGTGGCCGCTGTACGAGCTGGCGCTCGACCAATGCTGCAGGCATCTCGTCCAGGTCGTGCGCCATCTGCCGAGCTTTCAGCCACGCGCGCTCGCCGACGTACTCGGCAGACTGTCCTCCCAGTCCCAGCAGCTGGCCGAACTGCTCGCGAGGACGCCCCGGTCGAGTCTGCACGCGCCGCAGGGCACGGGCAACGACGCCGAGTTCCGTGCCGAATACCTGCGGTTACTCGCCCGCACACTGGACAACCTCGAACTGGTCGGGCTGCCCGTCGACGCCCAGCCGCGCATCGCGCTGACCCCCGCGTACCTGAGCCTGAGCGTTTCCGCCGACCGAGGCTACGACCGCGCGCAGGAGGACTGGTTCGAGCAACAGGACGAGCGGCGACCGGCCGAGGGCGTCCCCGTCGAGGCGGCGATCGGCCGCTCGTGGCGCACCCTCGTGCGGGGCGACGCGGGCTCGGGCAAGACGACGTTGCTCAACTGGCTGTGCGTCACGGCAGCGGGCGAGGGCTACACCGGCGCGCTCGCGGGCTGGAACGGCAAGGTGCCCTTTCCCGTGCGGCTGCGCAGTTTCGCGCGCGGTGCGCTACCAGGGCCCGAGGACCTCGTCGGGCACGCGGCGAAGCCGATCGCGGGACTGATGCCCTCGGGCTGGGCGCACCGGATGCTGGCGAGCGGCGACGGACTGCTGCTCGTGGACGGCGTCGACGAGGTCACCCCCGTCCGCCGCAAGGAGGTCAAGGCGTGGCTGCGGGAACTGGTCGGCGCGTTCCCCTCGACACCCGTCGTGGTGACCGCGCGTACCGCTGCGGCCGATCACCGCTGGCTGGCCGATCAGCGCTTCACCACGGTGACATTGGAACCGATGAACGCCACGGCGACGGCGGCGTTCGTCGATCGCTGGCATGCGGCCGCAGAGAGCGGTACGAGCACGGCCGACATCGACGCGGCGAAGCGCAGGCTGCGTAAACAACTCGAACGGCCACGCCTGCGCCAGCTCGCGGAGAGCCCGCTGCTGTGCGCGATGTTGTGCGCGCTCAACCTCGCTCACCGCTCCGAACTACCCCGCGACCGGATGGAGCTGTACGGCAAGGCACTCACCATGCTGCTGCACCTGCGGGATGCCGAACGCGGCATCCCGGCAACGGGCAGCACCGTCAGCCCGGTCGAGCAGCGGGTGCTGCTTCGCGATCTCGCCTGGCGGCTGACCTTGGCGAACCGAATCGAGCTGACCAAGCAGGACACACTGACCCACATCGCGGCGAAGCTACCCGCGATGCCCAATGTGGACAGTTCGGCCGGGGAACTGCTCGATCATCTACTCGAACGCAGCGGGGTACTGCGTGAGCCCGTGCCCGGCAGGATCGACTTCGTCCACCGCACCTTCCAGGAGTACCTCGCCGCCGACGAAGCCGTGCAGCAACACCACATCCCGACTCTCGTCGCGCACGCTCATCTCGACACGTGGCAGGAAACGGTGGTCATGGCCGCGGGGCACGCGACCGCGCGGCAGGCGGGCGAACTCATCACCGGCATGCTCGACAGGGCGGGCGAAAACCGGAAGCAGGCGAGGAAGCTGCGGCTCGTCGCAGCGGCCTGCCTCGAAACGGTCCAGGATATCGACCCGCTCGTGCACGAGCGGGTCGAGCAGGTCATCGCGGGCCACCTCGTGCCGCCGAGAAGCGTGCGCGAAACGGCTTCGCTCGCCGCGATCGGTCACCGGGTGCTGCGCTATCTGCCGCAGGACCTCGGGGAACTCTCCGAACCGAAGGCGGCCGCCTGTGTTCGCGCGGCGACGCTGGCCGGCACCGACGAGGCGCTGGAACTGCTCGCCCGCTACGCGAGGGATCCGAGGGAGCAGGTGTTCGGGGAGCTGAACATCGCGTGGGAGTTCTTCGATCCGGCCGCATTCGCCGAGCGAGTTCTCTCGCACGCGCCGCTCGGCGACGGACGCCCACTCGTCGCGAACTCCCGCAAGAGCCTCGAACACGCCGGTGCTCTCGGGAACCTCGAACGGCTCCTCATCTCGCTGCCCGCCCACGAGGTGGTAACCGACCTTGCCGAGTTCGACGAGGCTCCGGCACTGCGCTATCTCGACATCGCCGCCGACCCGGCCGGGCCGCTCGATCTGACGCCGCTCGGCCGTCACGACTCACTCTCCACGATCGGCATCTCCGGCGCGGCACACTACACCGGACTGTCCACTTTGCACGGACTCCGGAGGCTGCGCACGCTGCGGTTGCTCCAGCTCGATTCGTGGAGGGACATCGAATTCGTCGCCGGACTCGACCGCATCGGATTCCTCACGCTCGACCAGATCGGCGATCTCGCGGACCTCGACGTACTGGCCGGGGCGCGGACGCTCAGGCGAATCGCGCTGTACGACTTCGACGGAGCGACCATCGCCAATTCGAAGAAGCTGGAACAGGTCACCCGCATTTCCTTGCAGCGGCCAGCGCCCGGGTTCGATCTCGGGTGTGCCGTCCGCACGTTCCCCAACGTGAGCGACGCCAACCTCGGCTTTCTCGACAACCCCGATCTCGGCCTTCTGCGTGGCTGGCCGCTGACGGACCTGCTGCTGAGGAGGTCGGTGATCACCGACCTCCGTCCACTCGCGACTCTACCGGGGCTGAACCGGCTGTTCCTCGCCAACGTGCTTGGCGAGCCCGATCTGACCCCGCTCGCGGACAAGGTGCTCGAACTGCGGCTCGCGCGAGGTGACGACTACCCCGGGCTCGACAGGCTCGGCCCCGGAGTGACCGTGCGCTACGTCGACTGATTCCGCTCGGCCAGCTCCCGCAGGTGCGGCACCAGCGCACGCAACGCCAGCGCCCGGTGCGAGACCGAGTCCTTCTCCGAGGGTTCGAGTTCGGCCGACGACCGCGACTGGCCTTCCGGAACGAAGATCGGATCGTAGCCGAATCCGTTGGTACCACGCGGTTGCCTGCTGATATGCCCCTTCCACTCACCCCTGACGACGACCTCGGGACCGTCGGGAACGGCGAGCGCCGCCGCGCAGACGAACGCGGCGCCCCTCCGGTCGTCGGGAACATCGGTGAGCTGGCTGAGCACCAGTTCGAGGTTGGCCGTGTCGTCGCCGTGCGCACCGGCCCAGCGGGCGGAAAGCACGCCGGGCATGCCGTTCAGCGCGTCGATGCTGAGCCCGGAATCGTCGGCGATACAGGGCAGGCCGGTGGCCTTCGCCGCGTCGTGCGCCTTCGCGAGCGCGTTCTCCTCGAAGGTCGCCCCGGTCTCCGGCGCTTCGGGAAAGTCGTCCACATCGGACAGACCAAGCACTTCGACGTCGCCGAGACCGCGCTTGACGACGATCCGCCGAAGCTCGTCGAGCTTCTTGGCGTTGCGAGTCGCCAGCACGATCCTCGTCGTCACTTGGAGCCCTTCGACTTCTTGTCCTGCACCGGCTCGGGAAGTACTCCCGGGTACGGCTGGGCAAGCGCCTCGGCCTGCTTGCGGGCGAGCTCGGCGCAGCCGGCGAGCGCGAGGTCGAGCATCTTGTCCAGCGTGGACCTCGTGAAGGTCGCGCCCTCTCCCGTTCCCTGCACCTCGATGAGGGTGCCGGCGTCGGTGGCGACCACGTTCGTGTCGACCTCGGCGCGCGAGTCCTCCTCGTAGGGCAGATCGAGCCGCACCCTGCCGTCGACGACACCGACACTGATCGCCGACACGGCGGCCGACAGCGGCTTGGGGTCGGCGAGGCGGCCTGCCGCTCCGAGCCACGTGATGGCGTCGGCGAGCGCGACATAGCCACCCGTGATGGCGGCGGTCCTCGTTCCGCCGTCGGCCTGCACGACGTCGCAGTCGATCACGATCGTGTTCTCGCCGAGCGCGGCAAGGTCGATGCACGAGCGCAGCGAACGGCCGATGAGCCTGCTGATCTCGTGGGTCCTTCCGCCGACCCTGCCCTTGATGGACTCGCGGTCGCCGCGGGTGTGTGTGGCGGAGGGGAGCATCGCGTACTCGGCGGTCACCCAGCCGAGGCCGGAACCGGCCCTCCAGCGGGGCACGCCCTCGGTGACGCTGGCCGCGCACAACACCCTGGTGGCTCCGAACTCGATGAGCACGGATCCCGCCGGCCACTGCTGGAAGCCGCGCGTGATCCGCACCTCGCGGAGCTGGTCGTCATTCCTGCCGTCTTTTCGCACCACGGGGCCAGAGCCTAGTGAAGCCGACCGGTATCGCGCCGGTCGGGCACCGAGATCCGCACCCAGAACGCCGAGATCCGCACTCAGGTCGGCGAGATCCGCACTCAGGTCGGCGAGATCCGCACGCTTCACGCCTTCGGGGCGGCCAGGATGTCGTAACGGGCTCCCTGCTCGACGAGTTCGGCGGGACCGTCGAACGCGGCACGGGCTTCGCCGAGCACGGCGGCGGCGTCGGTCCACGGAGGGACGTGGGTCAGCAGCAACCTGCCGACTCCCGCTCGCGCGGCGAGCTCACCGGCCTGCCTTCCGGATAGGTGCACCCCGGAGGGGCGGTCGGGCGCGTCGGTCCACGATGCCTCGGCCAGCAGCGCGTCGGCACCGTCGGCGAGCCGGTCGAGCTGGGGACACGGGCCGGTGTCGCCGGTGTAGGCCAGCGTCGCCCCCTCCGTCGAGAGCCGGATCCCGAACGCCTCGGTCGGGTGATCCACTCGCACCGCGGTCAGCGTGAAGGGGCCGATTCGCCTCGACCCCTCCGTGAGCGGCTCGAAGGTGAACACGTCGGTCAGGTCGGTGTGCTTGCGCTCCCGCTCGTGCGGCGCGTAGGCGTTGGCCAGCCGCGACGGCGCCTCGGCGGGCGCGTACACCGGCAGCTTCCTGCTCGACGGGTCGAACGGCGGCGCTGGGTGGTATCTGCGGAACACGGTGAGCGCGCTGAAATCGGCACAGTGATCGGGATGCAGGTGCGAAAGGACGAGTGCGTCCAGGTCGAACGGATCGCACTCCTGCTGCAACCGAGCCAGCGTCCCGTTGCCGAGATCGAGCCCGAGCAGCGTGCCCTCCGCCTCGACGAGGTAACCGGATGCGGCGGTGCCGGCGCCGGGAACGCTGCCGGAACACCCCAGTATCGTCAGTCGCACGCCAGCCACCCTGCCACGCGGCACCCCGTACCGCCTATCTCACGTGGGCGCGAGCACTCCGGGGCCGAATCCCATAAACCGCTGCGCGAGCTTCGCGAAGGGTTCGGCGGCGCCCGTCGCGAAGAACTCGTGCTCAGGTGACTCCGCCCTGGCGGAGAGCAGGTCGAGTTCGGTCAGCACCCGCACGACGTCCTTCGCGGTCTCCTCGGCGCTGGATACCAGCGTCACCTCCGGCCCCATGGTGATCTGCAGGACTCCGGTGAGCAGCGGATAGTGCGTGCAGCCCAGGATGAGCGTGTCGACTCCCTGCCGCGCGAGCGGTTCCAGGTAGCCCTGGGCGAGACCGAGCACCTGCCGTCCGGACGTGATGCCGCGCTCGACGAAATCGACGAACCGGGGGCAGGCCACCGACGTCAGCGAAAGACCGGTCGCGGCGGCGAACGCGTCGTCGTAGGCCCGCGACCGCACCGTGCCTTCCGTTCCGATGAGACCGATGCGGCCGTTGCGGGTCGCCGCGACGGCACGGCGCACGGCGGGAAGCACGACCTCGACAACCGGGATGTCGTAGCGTTCCCTCGCGTCCCGCAGGCACGCGGCCGAGGCCGTGTTGCACGCGATGACGAGTGCCTTGACCCCTTCGGCGACAAGCCCGTCCAGCGCCGTCAGCGCCAGCTCCCTCACCTTCGCGATCGGCAGCGGCCCGTAGGGCGCGTTCCTGGTGTCGCCGACGTAGCGAAGCCGTTCGCGGGGAAGCTGGTCGGTGATCGCCCTCGCGACCGTGAGGCCGCCGACCCCCGAGTCGAAGATGCCGATGGGCGCGTCGGAAGCTCCCCCATGCACCGGGTCCGGCTCGGAAGTGCCGAGGGAGGCGCGGACGCTGCTGCCGTTGGTACTGCCGTTGACGTTGCCGGAAGTCGGGTCGGGAAGGCTCACGCCCCGAGGCTACCGGGCGTCTTGGCCGCCTTCGTCTTGTCGGTTCTGGCGACGATCCACGCGGCGAGTACACCGCCGAGCGCCCCGAACAGGTGGCCCTGCCAGGAAATACCCGGGTTGCCTGGCAGCACGCCCCACAACATCCCACCCCAGATGAACATCAGCACGACGGCGACGAGCAACTGGGCGATACTGCGGTTGAAGATGCCGCGTACCAGCAGGAAGGCCAGCCAGCCGAACGCGAGCCCCGAAGCGCCGACGGTGATGACTCCGGCGGGGGCCGTGAGCCATACGCCGAGGCCGCCGACGATCCAGATGGTCGCCGTGACGGCGACCCACTGCCCGATGCCGCCCGCCATGGCGAGAAACGCGAAGACCAGCACGGGAACCGTGTTGGCGAAGAGATGGCTCCAGCCGTGGTGCAGCAGCGGCGCCCACAGGATCCCGTCGAGGCCTGACAAGGAGCGGGCCGTGATGCCGCCCATGTCGAGGTCGGCGGGAATGATGACGTCGACCAGTTCGATGAGATAGAGCAGGGCGACGAAGGACAGTGCGACGATGCCCGCCGCCACCGGTTTCGGCGGCAGGATCCGCTTGCCTACGGCTACCGGCTGGCGTGGCCCGCTGGAGGGTACGGGCTGAGGCTGCGTGCTCACACAGCAAGGCTACGTCGGGTGAGGCCGTCCTACCTCCGTGGAAACCCTGAGATTCTTCCCCATTGCCTCACCACGGGTGACACTCACGGGCTTGTGAACAGCGACGCCACACCAGTGTCACTCGATCGTCGGCCCCCGGCGATACCGTCGGTGCCATGACCCGGATCGACCCGCACGCTTATCTCAGGCGACTGGGGTTCGCCGAGGCCGAGCCACCGAGCCTGTCCGCACTTCGTCGTCTGCACGCCGCGCACGTCGAACGCGTGCCCTACGAGACGCTGGGGATCCAGCTCGGCAGGCCGACGCCCATTGACGAGGTCAGCTCGGCGGGGTGGATCGCGGGAGGGAGGGGCGGCTACTGCTTCCACCTCAACGGCGCCTTCTCAGCGCTGCTTCGCGAACTCGGCTACCGGGTCGGCAGGCATCGCGGCGGCATGCAGACCGGCGAAGAACCACCGGTCGCTATCGCCGGCGACCACCTCCCCCTGACAGTCGAGGACCTGCCCGATCCCACCGGAGAACAAGGCTCGCGCTGGCTCGTAGACGTAGGACTCGGTGACGCGTTGCACGAACCGCTTCCGCTTCGCGAAGGCGAACACGCGCAGGGGCCGTTTCGCTACCGCCTCACGGCTTCGAAGATCGCCGACGGCGGATGGCGGTTCGACCACGACCCGCTCGGGAGCTTCACGGGCATGGATTTCGGGCCAGATTTGGCCGAACTCGCCGAATTCGAGCGCCAGCACGAACGACTGTCCACCTCACCGAAGTCGGGCTTCGTGAGGGTGTGCATGGCATCCCGGCGCGACCGCGACGGCGTCGACACGTTGCGATCACTGACCCTGAGCAGGGTTCCCGGCGACAGGACCGTGCTCGGCGACAAGGCCGAATGGTGGGACGCGCTCGCCGACATCTTCGGTATTTCACCGCTCGGCTTCACCGGCGATGAGCGGGAACTGTTGTGGCGCAAGGCATGCGAGCAGCACGAACGGCACGAGGCTGCTCAGGCCCAGAGCTGACCGTCGAGTTTCTCGGCCGCCTCGTCGAGCGAACCGGAGTAGGCGCCGGTCGACAGATACTTCCAGCCCGCGTCGGCGACCACGAAAGCGATGTCGGCGCGCTCCCCGCCCGCTGCGGCCTTCTCGGCGATACCGAGTGCCGCGTGCAGCACCGCTCCAGTGGAGATCCCGGCGAAGATCCCTTCCAGTTCCAGCAATTCCCTGGTGCGGCGCAGCGCGTCGTAGGCGCCGACCGAATATCTTCCGCTGAGCACGTCGGGGTCGTACAGCTCGGGCACGAATCCCTCGTCGAGGTTGCGCAGCCCGTACACCAGCTCGCCGTAGCGCGGTTCCGCCGCGACGATCCGAACGTCCGGCTTGTTTTCGCGCATGTACCGCCCGACACCGACGAGTGTCCCCGTCGTGCCGAGTCCGCCGACGAAGTGCGTCAGCGTCGGCAGATCCTTGAGCAGCTCGGGAGCGGTCCCGCGATAGTGCGCGTCCGGGTTGGCGGGGTTGCCGTACTGGTACAGCATCACCCAATCCGGATTGGACTTGGCGAGTTCCTTCGCCCTGCGCACCGCCTCGTTCGACCCACCGGCGGCCGGTGAGTAGACGATACGGGCGCCATAGGCCTGCAACAGTTGCTTGCGCTCGGCAGAGGTGTTCTCCGGCATCACGCACACGAGGCCGTAGCCCTTGAGCTTGGCGGCCATGGCCAGCGAGATACCGGTGTTGCCCGAGGTCGGTTCGAGGATCGTGGAGCCGCGCCTGAGCAGGCCGTCGCGCTCGGCCGCCTCGATCATGGCGAGGGCGGGCCTGTCCTTGATGGACCCGGTCGGGTTGCGGTCCTCCAGCTTCGCCCACAACCGCACGTCGCCGGATGGGGACAACCTCGGAAGCCCCACCAGCGGAGTGCCACCGAGGGTGTCCAGCAGTGACTCGTAGCGAGCCATCGCTACCGCGCGCCCCCGGCCACGGCGGGCAGGATCGTCACGGTGTCGCCGTCCTTGATCGACGCTTCGAGCCCGCCGGAGAAGCGCACGTCCTCGTCGTTGACGTAGACGTTGATGAAGCGGTGCAGCTTCTCGTCCTTGACGAGCCGGGCCTTGAGCCCTCCGTGCTGCGCCTCGATGTTGTCGATGATCTCCCCCACCGTCGCCCCTGACGCCTCGACGGACTTCTCGCCGCCGGTGTGCGTACGCAGGATGGTCGGGATGGAGACGGTCACGGCCATGGGTTACCTCCGCAAATGGTTCTGACAGGATTGACGTTCGCGCACGCGGGGCTATTCCCGCGTGTGACTCACGCGTCGGGGACGTCGTCGCTACCGGTGTTGGCGAACATGTACGACTCGACGACCTCGACCGGTTCCTCCGTCACGACCCCTTCGACGATGCGATACGAGCGGAACTCGTGCTCGTCGGGGTCCTTCGTGGAAACCAGTACGTAGTGCGCGAACGGCTCCTGCGCGAACTTGATGTCCGTGCGCGAGGGATACGCCTCGGTCGCGGTGTGCGAGTGGTAGATCACGACGGGTATCTCGTCGCGCGCCCCCATCTCGCGGTACAACCTCAGCAGGTCGGCGGAGTCGAACTCGTAGAACGTCGGGCTGCGGGCCGCGTTGATCATCGGGATGAACCGCTCGGGGCGGTCGGTCCCGTCGTCGGGACCCGCGATGACGCCACACGCCTCGTCCGGATGGTCACGGCGGGCGTGCTCGACGATCGCGGCTACCAGGTCGCGGCGAATCCGAAGCACGCTCCCATCCTACGTGGTGGGCAGCGGGCGTTCACACCGTGAGACGGGCCACTCACGGTAGCCGCCTCGTCCACGAATATCAGCAGGTCGCGCCGAACGCCTCCGGCCACACGTCCCGGTAAGCCGGCAGTCCCGGGACGCCCTCGGCGGCCAGCAGGCCGTGCACCATCGCCCTGGCGAAGACCCGGGCCGCCGCGGAGCACAGCACGTCCAGCGAGGCCATGCGGCTCGCCTCACCGACGACCCCACGCGCCGATGGCAGCTCCTTCTCACCCGTGGCCAGCGCGAACACGGTGTCGCCGTCGAACATCGTGTGGGCGGGACGCACCGCGCGGGCGACCCCGTCCTGACCGCCGACGGCAAGCCTGCGGCATTCCGCCTTCGACAGCGCCGCGTCGACGGCGACGACGCCGATGGTGGTGTTGAGATCGGTCGCCGAGGTGTCGACCCCACCCGGCCTCCCCGGCCATGTACCGGCCCCGAACTCGCCGTCCACCTCGTGGTCGGCCGCGAACGGCTCCCCCGTTTCCATGCGAACGGCCTCGCCGGAGGCGTTGACAACGGCGAGCGCACCAACGACGAACCCGTCGACCACCTCGCTCGCGGTACCGACGCCGCCCTTGAGCGAACCGACCTTGGCACCGGCGCCGGCGCCGACTGTGCCCTGAAGCACCGGCCCTTCCTTCGCGGCCTCGCAAGCCAGGTAGCCGAAACCGGCGTCCGGCCGGTTGCCCCACGCGCCGCGCGGGAGATCGAAGACGACGGCACCCGGAACGATGGGCACCACCTCGTGCGATTCGGCCCCGACGGGAAGGCCCAGCTCACGTTCGGCGAGCCAGCGCATGACCCCGTCGGCCGCGGCGAGACCGTACGCGCTGCCGCCGGAAAGGCAGATCGCGTTGACGCGCTGAACGAGGTTCTCCGGTTCGAGCAGGTTGGTCTCGCGCGTACCAGGAGCCCCGCCGCGCTGATCGACGGCGGCGACCGCCTGACCGGGAACGAACACCACGGTCGTTCCCGTCGCCCAGCCTTGCTCGACCCGGTGATGGTGGCCGACGAGCACGCCGCGCACATCGGTGATCGCGTTGTGCGGTCCCGTGCCTTCGCTCATCCGGCTTCCGTTTCCGAGAACTCCCGAGCCTTCACCAGAGCAGCGCCAGTTACTCGGTCAGCGCCTGTACAAGGCTTTCCTGCACCCAGGTCAGCCAGTGATACACCCCGAGGTGCGGGGAACGCGGGTCTTCCTCCGGCAACTCGTCCGGCATGTCCTCGTTGACGTCGAGCGCGGTGCCGAGCGCGAGCCGCACGTCGTTGAGCGCGGAAAGCCACGCGTCCGCCTGCTCGTAGGTCAGCCGCACGTTGCCGCCATCCGGCGGAAGCGTGTTCATCACGACGTCCGCGACACCGACCTTCGCGTCGAGGACCTCGGGCTCGTGCAGCGAACGAAGCGCCGCGGCCGACTCCATGTCCTCGGTCGTGGGATTGTCGGGGTCCAGCCGGTGAAAGTCGGGAAGCAGCCTGGAAAGCACCGGATCATTGGGCGACTCGAAGGGGCCGGTGCGAATGCCGGTCAGCTCGGAAAGCTCGTCCTGCGGCGCTTCCTCGGCCCGCGCCTTCAGCATGTCCTCGACCTGGCTGACGAGACCGCGCAGCACGGCGGCCTCCTGCTGCTCGAACCCGGCGTGCAGCTTGCCGCCCTTGCGCTGCCAGCCCCTCACGGTTGCTCCATCGTCGCCCACAGGCCTGCCGCGTGAAGCTTGGCGACATCGCCCTCGACCTTCTCCTTGGTCCCAGACGTCACAACGGCCTTTCCTTTGTGGTGCACGTCGAGCATGAGCTTGGTGGCGTGGTCCCTGCTGTACCCGAAAAGCTTCTGGAAGACATACGTCACGTAGGACATCAGGTTGACCGGGTCGTTCCAGACGATGGTCTGCCACGGTCTGTCCCCGGCACCGTGCTCGGCGCCCAGTGTCTCGTCGGCCTCGACAGGCGTGGTCATGACTCCATGGTGTCACGCGCGACCGAACGGGTGCGGCACCAGGTCTCGCCGGACGGGTGAACAGCGTCCCCTCGCGAGGCGCGCACCCGCGCTCACAGTGGCAATTGCTCAGCGCGATCGCCCTGCCAATACGCTTTGCCCCATGGCACCTGTCGAGCACACCGGGACGAGCACCGCACTGCTCACCGACCACTACGAGCTGACCATGCTCGGAAGTGCACTCGCCGACGGAACCGCCGACCGCGACTGCGTCTTCGAGGTGTTCGCCCGCAGGCTCCCGAACGGGCGAAGGTACGGCGTCGTCGGCGGTATCGCACGGGTTCTCGACGCGATCATGGATTTCCGGTTCACCGAGGCCGACCTCGCCCAGCTGCACGCGACGGCAGTCGTCGACGACAGCACGCTGAACTGGCTTGCCGGCTACCGGTTCTCCGGCGACATCGACGGATACGCGGAGGGCGAGCTGTACTTCCCCGGCTCACCGATCCTGACCGTGCGAGGAACATTCGCCGAAGCCGTCGTACTCGAAACGGTCGTGCTCTCGATCCTCAACCACGACAGCGCTATCGCCTCCGCCGCGGCGAGGATGTCGAGCGCGGCGCACGGGAGGCCCATCATCGAGATGGGCAGCAGGCGCACCCACGAGCAGGCCGCCGTCGCCGCGGCCCGCGCCGCCTACCTCGCCGGGTTCGCGACAACGTCCAATCTGGAGGCTGGAAGGCGGTACGGCATTCCGACGAGGGGTACGGCGGCGCACTCGTTCATGCTGCTTCACGACACGGAGGAAGCCGCGTTCCGTGCCCAGGTCGACAAGGTCGGCGCCGACACGACGCTGCTCGTCGACACCTACGACATCACGGAAGGCATCGAGACGGCGGTGCGCGTCGCGGGTTCCGAACTCGGCGCGATCCGCATCGACTCCGGCGACGTCGGTGTCCTCGCGCGCAAGGCGAGGGAACAGCTCGACTCGCTCGGCGCCAAAGACACCCGGATCGTGGTATCCGGCGACCTCGACGAGCACGCGATCGCGGCACTGCGCGCCGAACCGGTCGACGCCTACGGCGTCGGCACCTCGGTGGTCACCGGGTCGGGTGCGCCGACGGCCGGCATGGTCTACAAGCTGGTCGAGGTGGCGGGAAGGCCGGTCGCCAAGCGCAGTGAGCACAAGGCTTCGCGTGGTGGCCGCAAATCGGCGCTGCGCAGGCACAAGCCGACGGGGACCGCACTGGAGGAGGTCGTCTACGCGAGCGCGGCCCCACCCGCACTCGGCGACGACGACCGGGAGCTGCACATCCCGATGGTCCGCGGCGGCGAACAGGTCGACGGCCTGCCGACGCTCGACGACGCGCGGCAGCGGCTGCGCAGGGGTCTTGTCAGCCTGCCGTGGGAAGGTTTGAAGCTGTCCGGCGGAGACCCCGCGATTCCGACTACCTTCACCTGATCGCTTCCCGAACTTCCCCACAGCGAGGAGAAGATCATGACGACCGCACTGATCGTGGTGGATGTGCAGAACGACTTCTGCGAGGACGGTTCGCTCGCGGTCGAGGGCGGAGCGGCCGTCGCGGGGGACATTTCCCTGCACGCCAAGGAGTCCGCGTACGACCA
Organism: Saccharomonospora sp. NPDC006951; assembly: GCA_040635515.1. Classification (GTDB taxonomy): domain Bacteria; phylum Actinomycetota; class Actinomycetes; order Mycobacteriales; family Pseudonocardiaceae; genus Prauserella_A. The sequence goes on from JBEYHY010000005.1 coordinate 358,164, forward strand.
CGTCGTCGCCACGAGGGACTACCACATCGATCCTGGTGCCCATTTCAGCGACAACCCCGATTTCGTCCGATCGTGGCCCCGGCACTGCGTCGCGGGAACGGCGGGAGCGGGCTTCCACCCCGAGCTCGACGTGACCCCGCTGCGCGCCGTGTTCTCGAAAGGCCAGTACAGCGACGGTTACTCGGGATTCGAGGGAACCACCGCGGAGGGTGAACGGCTCGCCGGCTGGTTGCGCGACCGAGGCGTCGACGCCGTCGACATCGTCGGCATCGCCACCGATCACTGTGTGAGGGCGACCGCGCTCGACGCGGCGGCGGAGGGGTTCAAGGTCCGGGTACTCGCGAGCCTCACCGCGGGCGTCGCACAGTCCACTGTGGACGCGGCGATGGCCGACCTCGCCGAGGCGGGCGTGGAGGTCGACGGAACGGCCAGGGTCGCTTCGTGACTTCTCCCGGCCTGCTGACCTTCGGCGAGAGCATGGCCGCTTTCAGCACGACCAGCGGGAAGCTGCGCCATGCCGACACGGTCGACGTCGGTGTCTCCGGAGCGGAGGCGACGGTCGCCATCGGGGTGTCGAGGCTCGGCGTCGACGCCGCCTGGGCGGGCAGGGTCGGAGCCGACGAGCCGGGCGCGCTCGTGCTGTCCCGGTTGCGCGAGGAGGGGGTCGACACCTCGGCGGCGATGACCGACCAGGAGGCGCCCACCGGGTTGCTGCTCAAGGACTTCCGCACCGCCGATTCACCGAGGTCCGCCTTCTACCGCAACGGCAGCGCCGGAACGAGGCTGTGTCCGGAGGACGTGGCCGAAGACCTGATCAGAGGCGCGGGGGCACTACACCTGACCGGCAACACGGCCGGGCTTTCCGACACCGCCGCGAAGGCGGTGATCGTCGCGGCCGAGATCGCCAACGACGCGGGAGTCCCCTTCTCGTTCGGGCTCGACTACCGGCAGGCCCTGTGGGAACCGGACGAAGCGAAGGACCTGCTTGCCGAACTGGTGAGCATGGCCGACATCGTGTTCGCGAGCGAGGACGAGGCGCGCTCGCTGGGATTTTCCGGGTCCACGGACGAACTGGCCTCGGAGTTCGCGGCCTTGGGGCCGGAGCAGGTGCTGATCATGCTCGGTCCGCGGGGCGCGATCGCCGAACTGAACGGGGTGCGTTACGACGTACCGTCGTACCCGGTGCGGACCGTGGGCACCGAGGGCGCCGACGACGCGTTCATCGCGGGCTACCTCGCCGATTTCCTCACCGGCGCGCCGCCGGAGCGAAGGGTGAGGACGGCCGCGGCCTGCCGCGCGTTCGCCGTGTCGGCGCCAGGCGAGGAGAAGGGACTCCCGGACAGGGAGGAGCTGAAGCAACTCACCCGGCCCCGCTGAGCCTCAACGGTGACGGTGTGGACGCACCGCCCCGAACGGAGTTCTCCCTCCGCCTCCACCGGTCGCGCCTCGGACCGCGACTCATCTTGACGGTGGGGCCGGGTAACGTCTCATCCCGTGCCCGGCAAGACCTCACGCCTTCCCAGCGTCCGCGAACTGCTCAGCCACGCGGTCGAAGCCGTCGGCGGCGCCGAACGCGAGGGCCAGGTCGACATGGCGGAGGCCGTCGGCAAGGCGATCCGCACCGGCGAACACCTCGCCGTACAGGCGGGGACCGGCACCGGGAAGTCGCTGGCCTACCTCGTTCCTTCGATCAGGTACGCGGTGGAGCGCGAAGCGACCGTCGTCGTGTCGACGGCGACCATCGCGCTGCAACGCCAGCTCGTCGATCGCGACCTCCCCCGGCTCGCCAAGGCACTCAAGAAACCGCTCGGCAGGGAACCGACCTTTGCGATCCTCAAGGGCAGGCGCAACTACCTGTGCCTGCACCGGCTCGACACGGGGGCCCCCGAGGAGCCGGAGGACACCACGCTGTTCGACGCCTTCGCCGTCTCGCGCATCGGCAGGGAGGTCAAGCGGCTGCACGAATGGTCCTCCGACACCGAAACCGGTGACAGGGACGAGCTCGTGCCAGGAGTCTCCGAGCAGGCATGGCGGCAGGTCTCGGTCACCGCGCGCGAATGCCTCGGCGCGGGCCGTTGCCCGGTTGGTACCGACTGTTTCGCCGAGCGGGCTCGCGGCGAGGCGGGCAAGGCCGACGTCATCGTCACCAACCACGCATTGCTGGCCATCGACGCCCTGCAGGACTACCAGGTTCTGCCCGAGCACGATCTCGTCGTCATCGACGAGGCACACGAACTGGTCGACCGCGTCACCTCGGTCGCGACGTCCGAACTGACCTCGCCGATGATCTCGGCGGCGACCCGGCGCTGCGGCAAGCTCATCGACGCCGGTATCGCCGACCGATTGCTCGAAGCGGGCGACGGGCTGGCGCTCGTCCTCGACGACCTCCCGTCGGGCAGGATGGATTCACTGCCGACGGCGCTGGGCGGCGCGGTCACCGTCGTGCGCGACGCCGCGTCGGCCTGTCTCACCGCGCTCGGCTCCGAACGCAAGGAAGAGGTCGAGGAGGCGACGGCACGCAAGCTCGCCAGGTCGCTGCTCGACGAGGTACACGACACGGCGGTCCGGCTACTCGAAGCGTTCGAGGAGGACCAGGGACACCGGCACGACGTGGTGTGGCTTTCCAACGACAAGTACACGAACTCGTCGAGGCCACCCGCTTTGCACGTCGCGCCGCTCTCGGTCGGCGGCCTGCTCCGCGAACGCGTTTTCGCCCGCAGCACGACGGTGCTGACCTCGGCGACACTCGCGCTCGGCGGCGCGTTCGACACACTCGCCAGGCAGTGGGGTCTCCCACCTTCACCCAAACCAGCGGCAAAAGCCGAGGGCGCCGCGAACGAAAAACCACCGCCGTCCGACGACAGCGGGCTCAGCTGGCGGGGGCTCGACGTCGGCTCGCCCTTCGACTATCGGCGCAACGGCATCCTGTACATGGCGAAACACCTGCCTCCTCCGGGCCGGGACGGCCTCGGTGAGTCCACATTGGACGAGATCGCCGAGTTGATCGAGGCTTCCGGGGGACGAGCGCTCGGCCTGTTTTCCTCGATGAGGGCGGCCAAGCAGGCGAGTGAGGAACTCAGGGAACGCATCCCGTACCCGATCCTGTGCCAGGGCGACGACTCCACCTCGCTGCTGGTGAGCAAGTTCGCCGAGGACGAGCGCACCTGCCTCTTCGGCACGCTCTCCCTGTGGCAGGGCGTCGACGTTCCCGGTTCGTCGCTGCAACTCGTGCTCGTCGACCGGCTCCCGTTTCCCCGGCCGGACGATCCCGTTTCCTCGGCACGCCAGCGAGCCGTCGAGGCACGGGGCGGAAACGGCTTCCTGACGGTCGCGGCGACACACGCCGCACTGTTGCTGGCACAGGGAACGGGGCGGCTGCACCGCTCCGTCGGCGACAAGGGTGTCGTCGCCGTGCTCGACTCCCGGCTGGCCACCGCCCGTTACGGTGGTTTTCTCCGTGCGTCGCTGCCACCGTTCTGGCCGACCTTCGACCCCAAGGTCGCCAGGGACGCGCTGCGGAGACTCGCCGCCTCCGCCCCGGGCTGAGCACCCACGGCGGAGGCGTTACGGTGAACGGAACCCGAGGTTAAGGGAGTAGTCGTTGTCCACCGACTCATCCAGCGCACGGTCTCGCTCGGTCAGCGTTGACGACACCGGCGTCCGGCGCAGGCTGGCCGATGGCACCGAGGAATCGGTGACCTGGTCCGAACTGTCCGCGGTGGTGGTGAGGGTCATCCCGGAAGGTCCGTGGAAGGAAGACGTCTTCCTGATGCTCGCCGGAGCCGACGGCACGGGAACCGCCGTGCCCAGTGGCGATCCCGCCGCCAACGCCCTCATCGAGCGGCTGCAGACGCTGCCCGGCTTCGATCACGACAAGTTCGTCGAGGCCATGACCACCGACGCCGACGAAGCGTACGTGGTCTGGAAGGCAGGCGAAGTCACCGCGGACGGCGGCGCATCCTGACGGTCAGCCGCGCCACTGGGCGAGCACGGTGATGGTGCCGGGCGCGATCTCGGTATAGCCGGCATCGCGCACCGCGAGCACCTTCCGCTCCCGCCAGGCAGCCGCCGGATCGCGAGGCTGGAGCGCGGCCCATTCCCCCGGCGTCGCCGTCCTCACCGCACAGCGGTAGTCGTCGTCCTTCCAGCACGCGAGTTCCCGCTCGCCCAGCAACGCGGCCAGCAGCATGCTGCCGTGTCCCACCTGGGCCGCCGCCTTGCCTACGGTCATGGTGACGCCGGGGTTGAGTAACAGCAGCGGCATTCCCGCCGGAACGTCGCCGGGTTCGTCGTCGGGCAGGTCGCTTCCGGAGATCTGCAATCGCGTGACCTCCTTCGGCAGGTCGGCGATCCGGCCTGGCAGCAGTGCGCGGACCTGCGCCCCGCCGACCGTCACCGTGACGCCCGGCAGTTCCTGTACCGCATGCCAGTGCGCGCCACGCGCCCTGCGCGCGACCTTGCGGATGTGTCCTTCGAGCCAGGCGTGCACGGGTTCGTGCCATTCACCGTCCTGCTCGGCGCGTTGGTCGAGGCACACCGCGAGCGCCGCCGTCGCGGCCGCTTCGAGCAGCTCCGTGCGCGCCGGTGGTTCCGCCCGCTCCATGCGCAGCACCACCGGCATGGCCCGCACCTGATCGGGGGCGGCTTCCGGTTCGGCGGTCCGCTCGGCGGGCAGGCCGAGCCACGACGCGTAACGCGCCGCGAGTGGCCCGAGAACGCCGCTCACGGGCGCAGCAGGGGGAGGCCGTCCGCTGCGTCGGCCGCCTCGACCTCGGTCCTGGTGACACCCAGCAGGAACAGCACGGCATCGAGGTAGGGGTAGGAAAGCGCGGCGTCGGCGACCTCGCGGAGCGCGGGCTTCGCGTTGAACGCGATGCCCATGCCCGCCGCCGCGAGCATGTCGATGTCGTTGGCCCCGTCGCCGACGGCGACGCATTGACTGACCGGGATGCCGTAGCCGGCGGCGAACCTGCGCAATGCCGTGGCCTTGCCTGCCCTGTCGACGACGTCACCGACGACCTTGCCGGTGAGCTTGCCATCGGCGATCTCAAGGTCGTTCGCCGCCGCGAAGTCGAGGCCGAGGTCCTCGACGAGCCGATCGATGATCCTGGTGAAACCGCCGGAGACGACACCACAGCGGAAACCGAGCCGCTTGAGTGTGCGGATCGTGGTCCTGGCCCCCGGCGTCAGCTCGATGGCGTCGGCAACCTCGTCCAGCACCGTCTCCGGCAGGCCCTCAAGCAGCGCGACCCTGCGTTCGAGCGATTCGGTGAAGTTCAGCTCGCCTCGCATCGCTGCGTCGGTGATCTCCTTGACCTGCGCCTCGACACCGACGTACGCGGCGAGCATCTCGATGACCTCACCCTGAATGAGCGTCGAGTCGACGTCGAAGACGACGAGTCGCTTGGCCTTGCGGGCAAGACCGGCCCGCTCGATGGAGAGATCGAGCCCTCCCCTCGACGCGACGTCGGCGATGACCGAACGCAGTTCCGCGTCGGCCTCTTCCGTGTCGTCCGCGACCGAGAGGTGGACCTCAAGACCGGTCACCGGGTAATCGGCGATGCTGCGGATCGTGTCGATGTTGGCGTTGACCCCGGCCAGTCTTCCGGCGACCTCGGTGACGGCGCGAGCGGTCACCGGCCTGCCGAGCAACACCATGACGTGGGTGGAGCCATGCTTGCCCTGCGCGAAGGGATCGCTGCCGATCGCGGAGCCGATGCGGACCTCCACGTCCATCGCGACCGTGGCCATGGCCTGCTCGACGGCTTCCTGCAGTGCCTCGGGATCACTCTCGACGCCGACGAGAACACCGAGCACGAGCTGGCCCCTGATCACGACCTGCTCGACATCGAGGACCTCGACCCCGTGCCGGGTGAGAACGGCGAAGAGTACGGAAGAGACACCGGGCTTGTCCGGGCCCGTCGTGGTGATCAGAACCGGTGTCGCGGTGCTCACTGGAATCTCCTGAGGGTGGTGAAACGAACGAAGCCGGACGCGGCGCCCCTGAGGGCTACGCGCGTCCGGCTCCGTCGGCGATCACTGTTCGCTCGCGTTGTCCTTGTCGTGCCTACCGGGGATGGCAGCCTCGGTGAGCACCTCCGACGGTGCGTCCTTGGCTTCCGGATGCGGCAGCGCCTTACCCGTGAACGTGATGTGGCCTTCGCTGTGTAGTCGCTCCACCATGTGCGGGTAGTGCAACTCGAACGCCGGCCGCTCGGAACGGATCCTGGGCAGCTCGGTGAAGTTGTGCCGAGGCGGCGGGCAGGAGGTCGCCCACTCCAGCGAGTTGCCGTAACCCCACGGGTCGTCGACCTTCACGATCTCGCCGTAGCGGTAACTCTTGAAGATGTTCCAGATGAACGGCAGCGTCGAGGCACCCAGAACGTAGGCACCGATCGTCGAGATCGTGTTCAGCGTGGTGAAGCCGTCGGAAACGAGGTAGTCGGCGTACCGGCGGGGCATGCCCTCGTTGCCGAGCCAGTGCTGGACGAGGAACGTCATGTGGAAGCCGATGAACGTCGTCCAGAAGTGCAGCTTGCCGAGCGGCTCGTCCAGCATTCGCCCTGTGAACTTGGGGAACCAGAAGTAGATTCCCGCGAACGTGGCGAACACGATCGTCCCGTAGAGCACGTAGTGGAAGTGCGCCACCACGAAGTAGCTGTCCGAAACGTGGAAGTCGATGGCGGGCGCGGCGAGCAGCACACCCGTGAGCCCACCGAAGAGGAACGTCACGATGAAGCCGAGCGAGAACAGCATCGGCGTCTCGAAACTCAGCTGCCCCTTCCACATCGTGCCGATCCAGTTGAAGAACTTGACACCGGTCGGGACCGCGATCAGGAAGGTCATGAAGGAGAAGAACGGCAGCAGCACGGCACCGGTCGCGTACATGTGGTGTGCCCACACGGCGACGGACAGCGCGGCGATCGCCAGCGTCGCCCACACAAGGCCCTTGTAACCGAAGATCGGCTTGCGGCTGAACACCGGGAAGATCTCCGAGACGATGCCGAAGAACGGCAGCGCGACGATGTAGACCTCCGGATGGCCGAAGAACCAGAACAAGTGTTGCCACAGGATCACCCCGCCGTTGGCGGGATCGAATACGTGTGCCCCGATTTGCCGGTCCGCCAGCAGCCCGAGTAGCGCGGCGGTCAGGATCGGGAACGCCAGCAGGATCAGGATGCTCGTGATCAGGATGTTCCAGGTGAAGATGGGCATCCGGTACATCGTCATGCCGGGGGCGCGCAGGCAGACGATTGTCGTGATCATGTTGACCGCACCGAGGATGGTGCCCAGACCGGACACCACGAGACCCGCGATCCACAGGTCGGCACCGGCCCCCGGCGAGTGAATCGCGTCCGACAGCGGCGTGTAGGCGAACCAGCCGAAGTCGGCGGCGCCACCCGGCGTCAGGAAGCCGGAGATCACGATCAGGCCGCCGAACAGGTACAGCCAGTACGAGAAGGCGTTCAACCTGGGGAACGCGACATCGGGCGAACCGATCTGCAGCGGCAGGATGAAGTTCGCGAAACCGAAGAGGATCGGCGTCGCGTAGAGCAGCAGCATGATGGTGCCGTGCATCGTGAAGAGCTGGTTGTACTGCTCCTGCGAAAGGAACTGCTGCCCTGGCACCGCGAGTTCGGTACGGATCAGCATCGCCATCGCGCCGCCGACCATGAAGAAGGCGAACGACGTGACGAGGTACATGATGCCGATTTGCTTGTGGTCCGTCGTGCGGAACAACCGCAGCAGGTACGAACCCTTCGCCGTCTCGTGCGCCGGATACGGGCGCGTCGCGATCGGCTTGGGGGCTACGGCCGTCACTCCTGCCTCCTGCACTTCAAGAACCCCGCGATCCTTGCTGTCGCCACGGGCCGGGGGAGCCACGTTGGCTAGGTGGATCGTAGCCCGCGCTGTTTCCGGGCTTGCGCCCCGCCTGCAAAGATCGCTCCTCGGCCCACCGGCGGACCGTGCCGGAGCCGAGCCCTGGTGACCGTGCTCCGCGGGGTCGTTCTTGAGGGACTCCGATCAAAGGCGCAGGTAAAACTAGGTTCTGTAGTACTCGCGGCTGCGTAGAAGGCTCTGACGCGGGCGGACGAGCACTTCCGCCGGAGACTCCCCGCGAAATGCCAGCGAGCGGCCCTTCCCCACCGCGAACCCGGTAAATACCTGGTCAGCGATCTCCGGTCCGGACCGGCGTTAGGTGCGTCACGATGTCACGATCCGGCCTCGATCGTCGCCGAGGGCAGCCACTCCAGCACGGCGGAGGCGACCCGCTCCGGCGCTTCGAGCGGGGTCAGGTGTCCCGCACCGGGGACGACGACGAGCGTCGCGTCGCCTCCGGCGGCGCCGGCGAGCTCCTCCGCCGCGGCGGGCGGGGTGAGGGTGTCCTCCTCGCCGACGACGACGAGCACCGGCACCTTCGCCTCACTCAGCACCCGCGACGAATCGGGCCTTGCCGCCATCGCCCGCTGTGCCCACGCGATGCCCTCCTGGCTCTGGGACTCGATCAGCTCCGTGACCGTCTCGGCGACCTCTGGCCGCTCGTGCCTCGTCCGTTCGCCGAGCAGACCGGGCAGCAGTGCTTCGGCGAGCCAGCCGGTGCCTTCGCGCTCGACCCTTCCGGCCGCCGCGAGCCGGTTGAGCCTTGCCTCCTCGGTATCGGCGGTCGCCTTGCTGTCGATGAACACCATCGCCCCGATCCGCTCGGGTGCCGCGCGCAGCACGGCGAGAGTGAGATAGCCGCCCATGGAACAGCCGCCGAGCACGACCTTGTCGAGTTCGAGCTTGTCGAGCAACGCGATCACGTCCTTGGCCGCGTCGTCCAGGCTCGGTTCCCGCTCGGTCTCCGGCAGCGGTGTTCGCCCGAGTCCTCGCTGGTCGGGCGTGATCAACCTGGTGCGCGCGGCCAGGCTCGCGCGAACCGGATTCCACATGCGCGCGTCGACGGGGTAGGCGTGCAGCAGTACGAGCGGAAGTTCTGCCATGCCCGCATTCTGTCCGAGAGCGGTGTGGGCAGGGTGACGTGCCTACCAGCGGCGGCGCGTCGGTCCCCTTCGCGACCTCGCCTGCCAGCAGGAGCGGTGCCAGTGCCGCCGGTCGGCCACCGAACCCGCCTCGTCCGAGGGCCACGCGACCACGTGTGCGACCCCCGGCCTGATCTCGTGATCGCAGCCGGGGCACCGGTAGGTCTTGGTCGCCTGCGAGCCGGGGACGGTACGCACCAGCCATTCGCCGTCGTCACCCGATTCCGCCCTCGCCCAGCCTGTTGCGGCACCGAGACCGGAAGGCGTCTGCCGGTGGCGATTACGTCGGGGCATGGCACTCACGGTAACTCCGCGGGGCGGGCCGGAGATCAGCCGTAGGCCAGCGCGAGCGGCACGAGTTGCTCGGCACTGGTGAACGATCCGTGCTGGCCGACGAGCGTCGACTCGACCGGTTCGGCGAGGCCGCGCAGCATGCCCGATCGGTCCCTCGCCGCGGCGACGACCTCCCCGATACGCGGCAGCACCCTGGCGCTCACCCGTGGACCGAACCACCCCAGTTCGATCGCTTCCTCACGTTCGAGGACCCAGGCCCGCTGCCCGAGCGTCTCCCTCCACGCTGCGAGCACGTCGGGCGCGGCGCCCAGCTCCGGGTAGACGTGCCTTGCCCTGACCTCGCCCGCCAGCTCCCTGACGCCTTCGAGCAGCGCGGGTGTCTCGTCGATGTCGATCGCGGTCGTCTCGTCGAGCCTGATCATTCCGTGGTCGGCGACGACGGCGAGCAGCGCGCCCCCCGGCAGTCCCTCCACGATGGACTCGACGAGCCGGTCGACCTGGCGCAGCTGCATCCGCCATGCGGGTGAGCCGGGGCCGTGCAGGTGGCCGATCGTGTCGAGCTGCGAGTGGTAGGCGTAGCAGAACGCCCGCGAGGGGCGCAGCGCGTCGAGCGTGGCCGAGGCGAGATCGCCGAGCGCGTGCACGCCGACGTACTTGCCGCCTCTCAGCACGGCACCGGTGAGCGCCGATCCCGCGAACTCGTAGGGCGAAACGACGCTCGTGGTGAGGCCCGCTTCGGCCGCGGTGCTGAACGTGGTCGGCAGCGGTTGCAGTTCCTCCGAAGGCAGCACGTGCCGCAGGTCCTGCCCGTCGGAATGCCTGCACCAGCGCAGCGCGTTCAACACCCCGACGCCGGGGACCTCGAAGGTGTACCCGGCCATGCCGTGCTCGCCTGAGGTCATTCCCGTGCCGATGGCGGCGAGTCCCGCGGCCGTCGTCGCCGGATAGCCGACCCGCAACGGCGACCGACTCAGCGCGCTCAGCACGGGAGCGTCGGCCGCGTGCTCGTCGAGCAGGTCCCAGCCGAGCCCGTCGACGAGCAGGACGGCTGCCCTGCTGACCTCGGGCAGTTCGATCGTCCCCGAGCTGCCATCGACGCCGAGCGCGCTCAGCAGCGAGGGCACGACCTCGGCGAGATGAGGGATGTCACCGGCGATCACTGGCAGTTCCACGTCACCAGCTTCTCATCGGAACCGCGCCCGGCGACACTTCCCGGCGGCCCGCGCTTCCCAGCGACTCGCCGCGCGGCGATAATCGGCGGCATGCCGACCTACGCCTACCGCTGCCGGGAATGCACCGGAACGTTCGAGCTGAACCGGCCGATGAGCGAGTCGAGTGCGCCCGCGCGGTGCCCGGAGGGACACGACGACACCATCAAGCTGCTCACCACGGTCGCACTCACCGGTTCGGCCTCCTCCGGCGCGGGCTTCCCTCAGGGAGCCGGAATGGGCGCCGGTTGCTGCGGTGGCGCCTGCGGCTGCGGCTGACTCCCGCGAGTCCCCCGCCCAGAACGCCGAGTTCTGCACTCAGGACACCGAGACCCGCACTCAGGACACCGAGATGCGCGTTCGCCGGGCAGGTCATGTGTAGTCGCGGAACCCCTTGCCGGTCTTGCGCCCGAGCCGCCCGGCCGTGACGAGGTGCTCAAGCAGCGGCGCCGGCGCGAACCCCGCCTCCCTGAACTCGTTGTACAGGGTCCGCTCGATCGCGAGCGAGACGTCGAGGCCGACGACGTCGAGCAGCTCGAACGGCCCCATCGGCAAGCCGCAACCGACCTTCATCGCCGTGTCGATGTCGTCGGCACCCGCATAGTGCGCTTCGAGCATCTTGACCGCGTCGTTGAGGTAGGGAAACAACAGGGCGTTGACGATGAATCCCGCCCTGTCGGCGCAGTGAACCGGGTGCTTGCCCAGAGTGGAGCACACGGCATGCGCGGTGGCGACGGCTTCGGGCGAGGTGGCGATGGTGGCGACCACCTCGACGAGCTTCATGACCGGCGCCGGGTTGAAGAAGTGCATGCCGAGGACGTCGGCCTGCCGCGAGGTCGCGGCGGCGCACTCGATGACGGGAAGGGACGAGGTCGTCGTGGCCAGCACGGCGCCGGGTTTGGCGATCTCGTCGAGCGCGGCGAACACCGCCTGCTTCACGGCGAGGTTTTCCGCGACGGCCTCGACGATCAGGTCCGCTTCGGACAGTTCGGCGAGATCGACGACGGGCTCGCACCTCGCAAGAGTTGCCCTGGCATCCTCTTCGGACAGCTTCCCTTTGACGACGGCCTTGTCGAGCGACTTCCCTATCGTGGCAAGGGACGCCTTCGCCTTGTCCAGGTCGCGTGCCCGTAACACGACCCGGTAGCCGGACTTCGCGAAAACCTCGGCGATCCCGGTCGCCATCGTTCCGGTGCCGACAACACCGACAACCCTCACCGGTCCTGCCGCTGAGTGATCCACAGTGGACGAATCAGGACCGGCGGCGTCCGCGACGACGGTGGGCGAGTCAGGCGCGTCGTAGGTGTAGAACCCCTTGCCTTTCTTGCGGCCGAGCAGTCCCGCGGTGATCATCTGCTTGAGCAGCGGTGCCGGAGCGTGCAGCCGGTTGCGCGACTGGTGATACATCGTGTCGAGGATCTCGTAGGCCGTGTCGAGCCCGATGAGGTCGAGCAGGGCGAGCGGGCCCATGGGGTACCCGCAACCGAAGCGCATCGCCGCATCGAGGTCCTCGCGAGTCGCGTACCGCTGCTCGTACATCCGCACCGCGTGGTTGAGATAGCCGAACAGCAGGGCGTTGGCGATGAATCCCGCCCTGTCGCCGATGACGACCGGTTCCTTGCCGACGCGTCCCGCGAGAGCGACGACATCGTCGATGACGTCGGGTTCCGTCACGACGGTGCGCACCACCTCAATGAACCGCAGTACGGGCGCCGGATTGAAGAAGTGCATCCCGACGACCTTTCCCGGTCGCGTGGTGTGCACGCCGATCTCGGTAACCGAAAGCGACGAGGTGTTGGAGGCGAGGACGACGTCCGGCCTCGTGATCTTGTCCAGTTCCGCGAACAGTTCGGCCTTGAGTTCGAGGCTTTCCGGGATGGCCTCGATGACGAGGTCGGCTTCGGCGAGGTCGGGAAGGGCGGTGCTGTAGCGGATGCGCCCCAGCAGTCCCGCCCTTCCCTCCTCGTCGAGCTTGCCCTTGCCGAGCGCCCTCGCGGTGGAGTGCTCGATGTGGCCCCTGCCCCTCGCCATGCCGTCCGCGTCGATCTCGACGGCGACGACGGAGAGGCCACTGCGGGCGAGCACCTCGGCTATGCCGGATCCCATCGTGCCGAGACCGACGACTCCGATGGTCCTGAAATCACGTGCCACGGCGACCTCCAGCGGTTACCGGCAGGTAATAACCACTGATGGTGCCACGCCTCGGCCCAACCGGCAGCACGGAATCGAATCAGCGATCGCTCACGACTCGGGCAGCCGGGGCCACACCACCTTCGCCAGCGCCGCCGCCGGCTTGCACATGTCGCCGTCCTCCGGCCCCTCGACGTAGATCGAGACGATCTCCAGCTGCCCCGTCTCGTGCTCCCCGAACGGCAGGTGCGGGGTATCGGCCACGCACGCGCCCGATTCGTACTCGAAGACCGAACTCGGCCTTCCCGCGATGTCCTCGGGGTAATAACCCTCTTCGAGGTAGGACCTCGGAAGGTCCTGCACGGAGAATTCGAGCGAAACGCTCAGCGAGTCGTCGTATTCCCCGCCCCAATAGCACCAGTGACTCGTCGCGGGACGCCATTGCGGCGCCGGTTCGCCGATGACCTCCTCGACCTCCTGCTCCGACGTGAGGTCGCAGGCGTCCAGCCAGCCGAGCGATTCCGTGCCGAATTCGAAATGCCCGATCCGGCCGGAGCTGACAAAGGAGCGGATGCCGTTCACCGCGGCCTGCGACAGTTCGCACAACGCTCCGGGCTCGACTGCCTCCTCGCGTTCCTCCGCGCTCACCTGAATGTTCATGCCGTCCGGAAAGACCAGATAGTGTGCGCATCTTCCGGATTCGCTGCTGTCGTACTCCTGCACGCGAAGCCCCCTCGGCCTGACGACCTCCTCATCGGGTTCCTCGCTGGTTTCCGGTTCGTACGCGAGCGGCCCCAGCCGCATCCGCACGTCGATGTCGTCGGCGACGACGTCGACGAAGCATTCGTCGAAGCTGGACTGCGTGTGTTCGACGGAAGCACCGACTCCGGTCAGCGCGTCGGCGTCGAGAACGCTGCAATAGTCGACGGTCTCGAAGTCGCCGAGTACGTCACTCGCCTTCAGCGGCCTTATCTCACCCGGTTCGGCTTCACCGCCGACCGCGCTCGCACAGCCCGCCACCGTCACAACGGTGAGAAGGGCCCCCAGGATGATCTTGATTCGCACTCGAACAGTATCGACAGAACGCGAACCGTTGTCACATCCCGGAAGGCCCTCCGGAGTTCACTCGTCGAAATTCCGCTCCACAAGCGACTTGATCCGCCCGATCGCCTCCGCTGCCTGCGTTCCGGTGGCACTGACCTCGATGCGATCACCCTTGCGGGCACTGAGCGACATCAACGCGAGCACACTGTGCCCGTCGGCTTCCTGGTCACCGAGCCGGATTCGCACGTCGGCTTCGAGCCCCGCGATACCGCGCACCAGCAAGGCCGCGGGCCGCGCATGCAGGCCGACGTCGTTGCCGAGCGTCAGTTCCGTGGTCTCGGCGCTTCCCGCGTGCTCGCCGGGGGTGGCGGATTCGCCACCGCGAGCCGACGAAGCGGCGGACGCGACTCCCGCCCTGTCCGCCCCGCCCTGCGCGGCGACAGCTGCGGCGACGGCGCCCTCCACGAGCGGTGCGTCCACGACGACCGCGGTTCCGGGATCAGCCAACGACTCCACGACCAGATCCGCGGTCATCTCGGCACTGCCCAGGTCGTACAGCAGTACGACGCCACCGCCCGCCTCCGCGCGCTCGACGGCGGCGAGCACCGAATCGTAGTCGGTGCCGATACCGCCGTCCGGCAGACCACCGGCGGGCACGACCGTCACATCGGGGGCCATCTGTGCGGCCAGTTCGGCGACCCCCTCCGCCAGCTTGCCGCTGTGCGAGACGAGAACGAGCCCGACCCTCATCGAACGGCCTCCGCGAACGCACGCAGCAGCAAGGCGGTCGAACGGGCGCCTGGATCGAGATGCCCGACACTGCGTTCGCCGAGATACGAGGCCCTTCCCTTGCGGGCGACCAGCGGCACCGTCGAATCGGCTCCCTTCTCGGCGGCATCGGCAGCGGCGGCGAGCACCGCGGGAATGCCGTCGCCGACGGCAGCCTCCGCGGCGTCGACGGCAGGGCTCAGCGCGTCGACCATCGTCGCGTCACCGACAACGGCTTTTCCTCTTGCCACAACACCTTCGAGCCCCGCGCGCAACGCCGTGAACACCGCGTCCGCTTCCAATTCCGCACGATCGCCCAGCGCCGTCGCCGCACGCAGGAAGGCCGTTCCGTACAACGGTCCCGCCGCGCCGCCGACCTTGGAGATCAGCGTCGTCGCCGCGATCTTGAGCACCCCGCCGGGAGTCTCGGGAACCGCGGTGTCCAAAGTCGACACCACGGCGGTGAAGCCACGGTTGAGATTTTCCCCGTGGTCGGAATCCCCGATCGGCCGGTCGAGGTCGATGAGCTCGACCCTGTGCTCCGTGATCGTCGCCGCCCCCGCCCTCAGCAGGTCCGCGACCTCAGTCGCACCGCAGCCCATCACAGCCCCCACCGCAGCGCGGGAGTGTTGACCGGCGCGTCCCACAACTCGGTCAGCTCGTCGTCCATTCGCAACAGTGTCACGCTCATCCCCTGCATTTCCAGACTGGTGATGTAGGGACCGACAAGACGCCTGACAACGCGAATCCCCCGCTCGGCGAGCAATCGTTCGGCGATGCCGTGCGCGAGGTACAGCTCGATGAGCGGGGTGCCGCCCATCGAGTTGCTGAACAGCAACACGTCGTCGCCTTCGGCGAAGGGAAGGTCCTCGACGACGGCATCGATCATGCGTGCCACCAGTTCGTCGGCCGGTCCCGCCTTGATCCGCTCCCTGCCCGGCTCGCCGTGGATGCCGATACCGAACTCGACCTCGTCGTCGGCGAGTTCGAAGCTCGGCTCGCCGACGTGCGGGACGGTGGGAGCCGTCAGTGCGACTCCGATGGACCTGACCTGGCCGATCACCTTGCGAGCCAAGGCTTCCACGGCGTCGAGGGAGTCACCGCGTTCCGCCGCGGCACCGGTGATCTTCTCTAGCAGTACCGTGCCGCCGACCCCTCGCCTCCCTGCCGTGAAGGTCGAGTCGGCGACCGCGACATCGTCGTCGATGACCACGCTGCGCACGTCGAGCTCCTCCGCCGAGGCCAGCTCGGCCGCAGTCTCGAAGTTCAGCACGTCACCGGTGTAGTTCTTGACGATCAGCAGCGCCCCGGAAGGGCCGGTCGTCGCCGATACCGCGGCCTGGACGGCGTCGGGAGTCGGCGAGGTGAACACCGGGCCGGGCACCGCCGCGTGCAGCATTCCCCTGCCGACGAATCCGCCGTGCAGCGGCTCGTGTCCCGAACCGCCACCCGAGATCACGGCCACCGTGTCGCGGACGGGGGCGTCGGCGCGGACGATGTGGTCCGGGTCGTACTCGACCCTGAGCAGATCGGCGTGCGCGGCGGCCATCCCGCGGAGCGAGTCGGCCACCACCGTCGCCGGATCGTTGATGATCTTCTTCACGCGCACCTCCAGCCACGACCATGTGTGAGGACGCTTCCAACCTAACCGCCGACGGTGGTGTCCCGCCAAACGATCCGGCAGGCGTTATGTGGAGGGCAGTTTCGGCACGACACCCTTCGCCATCGTCAGCGCGCCCTCGCACGACTTCTTCTGGTCGGCGCCGTCGGAGTAGTCGTCATAGGAGACCGAGATGATCTCGGCCTCGTTGTCGCTGATGCCGAGATGCTGCCATTCGACCTTGCACGAGCCGTTTCCGGTGTCGGAGGCCTGCTGGGAAGCCTTGACGCCGCGACCGAGGTCCACGGACGTGCCCTCCTTGTTGTCCGGCGGGTAGCCGACGCGCATCCGCACCGACACCGACGGGCCCCTGCTCTCCCCCTCATACCGGCACGAGTGCAAGCCGGAGGGGCTGCGCAACGCGCCCTCGCCGAGCACCTCCGACACGGCGGACTCCTCGACGCTCACGCACGGGTCGACGGCGAGCGCCGAGCCTTCGCGCTGCTCGTACTGGGGCGGTTCGGCGTGCACGGCCTGGATCACCTTCTGCAGCACCGTGTAACCGGCGTTGCACGCGTTGCCACCGGGGTAGGTCGCCTGCATGGTGATGCCACTCGCCGGGTTCCGTGAGGTCACCGCCGTGACGTAGCAGGTCTCCTCGTCGAGCGGGTTCTCGATCAGGGGAAGACCTTCCAGGCCTCCCGTCGCGTTGTCCGCCGTCACCAGCGAATCACCGAGATCGAGCGAGACATCGACGCTCTTGCCGCCCGCGTCCTGGAGACTCGCCCTGCATTCGCCCCAGTCCGACTCGGAGGGATCCTCCGTCGTGCTGCCGAGATCGCCGAGGGTGTCGTCGGTGAGCAGCCCGCACGGATCGATCGTGCGCAGCGCCGACGCGGCGACTGCCGGATCGGTGATCTCCCCCGTCGGAACCTCACCGGGTGAACTCCCTGGTTCCGCCGTGATGGTGGTCCGCTGGTAGTTGGACTTCGCGAGGTCCTCGCCCGCACACCCGCTGACCAGACCGAGCGTGACGATGCCGAGCACGACCGCCGAACGACGAGCAACACGATTGAACACGAAGTGCACGCTATCGGGGCGGCGCCGCCGCCACGCACACAACCTGGCTTTCAGCGCTCCTGTCCTGGTGTGATCTCCGATTCCGAGGCGCCGGTCCCGCCGGTTTCATCCTCCTGCTGAGGGACCTTGATCGGCCGCCACTTCGCCCACACCACGAACAGCGCGGCGAACACGAGCATGCCGATGCCCGCCCACAGGTTGATGTTGACGCCCGCCGACTTCTCGATGTCCTCTTCGGTCATGAACCCGGCGCCGAGCACGGTGAGCACGATGCCGTACACGCCGATGAGCAAGGCGATGACGAGCCGGACGTCGAAGACTCCGGCACCCCGGGAGCGAGACGACTCGTGAGCCATGGTCAGCGCCTCCTAGAAGATGATGTTCAGCACGATGGTGATGACCAGCACGATCCCGGCGAGCAGGCCCGGTTTGCGGTACCAGCCGGCATCCTCGCCCGATGTCGAGTGTTTCAGCGTCTCTCTCGGGGTCAGTGAGTACACCAGCCCCGCGAGCTGAGCCTCCGGCTTCGGCTGGGTCATGTACGTGACCACGACACTGACCACGATGTCGACGACGAACGCGGCTCCGGCTCCGACGAACGACGCTCCCTGGCCGGGCAGTTCCCACACCCCGGTCTCGGCGAGCAGGAAGACACCCACCGCGGCGCCGGTACCGGTGACGAGGCCGAGCCAGCCCGCCGTCGGCGTCATCCGCTTCCAGAACATACCGAGGATGAACGTGGCGAACAGCGGCGCGTTGAAGAACGAGAAGAGCTGTTGCAGGTAGTCCATCAGGTTGCTGTAGGTGGAGGCGATGAAGGCGGTTCCGATCGCCAGCACGGTCGCCGCTGCCGTCACCACCCTGCCCGTTCGCAGGTAGTAGTCGTCCGGCCTGCCCTTCTTGATATAGGCCTGCCAGATGTCGTAGGTGAACACCGTGTTGAACGAACTCAGGTTCGCCGCCATACCCGCCATGAAGGAAGCGAGCAGGCCCGCGATCGCGATGCCGAGCATGCCGTTGGGTAACAGGTCTCTCATCAGCAGCAGCAACGCGTTGTTGAAGGTGGCCCCGCTCGGCGCCTCGCCGCCTTCCATCAGCGCGGCCTTGTTCTCGCCCATCAGCTCGGTGACCGTGACGCCGGCGATCATGCCGGGAATGATCACGATGAACGGCATGGCGAGCTTGGGGAAGGCGCCGATGATGGGCGTCCGCCTCGCCGCCGACATGCTCTTGGAGGCCATGGCCCTCTGCACCTCGACGAAGTTGGTCGTCCAGTACCCGAAGGACAACACGAAACCGAGACCAAAGACGAGGCCGAGCACGGAAAGGAAGTTGTCGCCGAAACCGGTGAGCTGGTTACCGGGCCACGAGCTGAGCTGTTCGGCACCGCCCGGTCCCGCCGTGACCTTGTCGACGAGCCCTTCCCAGCCGCCGACCTTGTAGAGGCCGACGATCGTCAGCGGCAGCAGCGCGGCGACGATGACGAAGAACTGGAGCACCTCGTTGTAGATCGCCGCGGAGAGTCCGCCGAGCGCCGTGTAGGAGAGCACGATCACCGCGGCGAGGACGACCGACACCCAGATGGGCCAGCCCAGCAGCAGGTTGACGACGCTCGCGAGCAGGAACAGGTTGGCGCCCGCGATGAGCACCTGGGCCAGCGCGAAGCTGATGCCGTTGACGAGGTGTGCCGGTTTGCCGAACCTGCGCAGCATGAACTCGGGAACGCTGCGGACCTTCGAGCCGTAGTAGAACGGCATCATCACGATGCCGAGGAACAGCATCGCGGGTACCGCGCCGATCCAGAAGTAGTGCGCGGTCGGCATCCCGTATTCGGCCCCGTTCGCCGACATGCCCATGACCTCGATGGCGCCGAGGTTGGCCGCGATGAACGCGAGACCGGTCACCCACGCGGGCAATGACCTGCCGGAAAGGAAGAAGTCGAGACTGGTCGACACCTGTCTCCGCGCGAGATAACCGATACCGAGCACGAGGGCGAAGTAGAACGCGAGCAGCACGTAGTCGACCGCGTTGGCGTCGAGCCGCAGGTTTGCCTCGGCCAGTACGTCCACGCCCCACCTCCAGAATCAACACCAGTCAACAACAACCATCAGGATTGACCTGCGGGCGAACATTACCGCACGATTTCACCGAGGTGAATGCCGCAGAGCAAATCGAAGTGGGTTGGTGACGATGTGTCCGGCAACCTCGCGGGGAGTCCACCGAGTTGCACCCGATCCGCGTACGCCGAGATCCGCGTTCAGGACACCGAGATCAGCACTCAGGCGCGCGAGATCCGCACTCAGGACGCCGAGATCAGCACTCACCCCGAGGCACAACAACAGAACACAACAAAGAACGCGTTGCCGCCCGAGAAGCCTCAGCCGGCAACGCGTGTTCCAAGCGGCGAAGCCGCAAGGTAGGCCGTCAGCTCACGCCTCAGGTCCGCCACCCGCACCGCCAAGCAAGCCGCGGACCAATTTCCCTAGAAGAGGCGGAATTCGTTGGGTTCGATGCCGCGTAGGGCGTCGTAGTCGAGTGTGACGCAGCGGATGCCACGATCCTCCGCGAGCGTGCGAGCCTGCGGCTTGATCTGCTGGGCAGCGAAAACGCCCTGCACCGGCGAAAGCAAGGGATCCCTGTTGAGCAGTTCGAGATACCTGGTGAGCTGCTCCACGCCGTCGATCTCGCCGCGGCGCTTGATCTCGACGGCCACGGCGGCTCCGCCCGAGTCGCGGGCGAGGATGTCGACGGGGCCGATCGCGGTCGGGTATTCCCTGCGTACCAGCGAATAGCCGTCGCCAAGTGTCGTGATGTGCTCGGCGAGCAATTCCTGCAGGTGTGCCTCGACGCCGTCCTTGACGAGTCCCGGCTCCGCGCCGAGGTCGTGCTGAATCTCGTCGATCACGCTCTCGATGGTGATGACGAGCTTCTCGCCGGCCTTGTTCTCCACGATCCACAGGTTGCCGTCCTCGATGAGCCAGCACGGCGGGCTCATCCAGTTCAGCGGTTTGTAGGCGCGGTCGTCGGAGTGCACGGAAACCGAACCGTCCGACTTCACCAGCAGCAGGCGGGTGGCCATGGGCAGATGGGCGGTGAGCCGGCCGGCGTAGTCGACCTGGCACCGGGCAATTACGAGACGCACGATCGAGAGATTAGGCGAGTCGGGCCGACGGTAGCGGCAACGGGTGGCAGCACCCGGCAGAGACTAAACGACTTGGCAGACTCGTGGTGTGGACCCCATACAGCGCGTGTCGAGCCGCGAGGTGTACCGCAACGACTGGATGACCGTGCGGGAGGACGAAATCCGCAGGCAGGACGGTTCGCGGGGAATCTATGGCGTGGTCGACAAGCCGCACTACGCGTTGATCATTCCCGTCGAAGGCGACCGGCTGCAGCTCGTCAGGCAGTTCCGGTACCCGCTCGGGTTGCCTCGATGGGAGTTCCCTCAGGGCACCGCGCCGGGAAGGGCCGACCAGGATCCGCGAGCGCTGGCCGCGAGGGAACTCCGCGAGGAGACGGGACTCGCCGCCGGTTCACTCGTCGAGCTCGGCGTGCTGGATGTCGCGGCCGGCATGTCGAGCCAGCGTGGGACCGCCTACCTCGCGACCGAGCTGACGCGGGGCGAACCGGATCGCGAGCCGGAGGAACAGGACATGCTGGCCGCCTGGTTCACCCGCGCCGAAGTCGACAAGTTGATCACCAGTGGTGAGCTGACCGACGCGCAATCGCTTGCGGCTTACGCTCTGCTACTGCTCCACGAGCGAACGAGGTGAGAAGTCAGTCCGGCCATTCCGGCTTGCGCTTCTCAAGGAACGCCGCCATCCCTTCCCTCGCACCGGGAAGTTGCGAAGCGGACGCCATCACCTCGACGGCCAGCGCGTAGGCGTCGGCCTCCGGCCGGTCGAGCTGCGCGTAGAGAGTCTGCTTGCCGAGCGCCTTCGCGGCCCTGCTGCCCCGCGTCGCCCTTCCGAGCAGTTCCGCGACGGCCTCGTCGAGTCGTTCGTCGGGCACGACCCTGTTGACAAGTCCCCATTCCAGCGCCGTCACCGCGTCGATGGCGTCACCGGTGAGCGCGAGTTCCATGAGCCGTTTCCGGCCGACCGAGCGGGCGACCGGAACTGCGGGCGTGTGGCAGAACCAGCCGCCTTTGCCGCCGGGCAAAGCGAAACCGGACGACTCGGCGGCCACCGCGAGGTCGCACGAGGCGACGAGCTGGCAGCCCGCCGCAGTGGCAAGACCGTGCACCCTCGCGATCACCACCTGGGGCACCGACTGGATCGTCCCCATGAGATCGGTGCACAGGCGCAACAGGTCCCTGACTCGCATCAGGTCCCTTGCCGCCACGTCGCCGAAGTCGTGCCCCGCGGAGAACACGGGGCCCGCCCCGGCAAGTACGATCCCGGTCGCGTCGGACTCCGCGGTCTGCCGGAACGCCGCGAGCAGCTCGCGCAAATGCTCCTCGGAGAGCGAATTGCGCCGTGCGGCGCGGTTCATGGTGATGGTGACCGTGTCGTCCTCGCGCTTGACGAGGATGTGCTCGAACTCGCCCATCACCCGACCGTAACGGCCATGGCCGGAGATGTCAGGTCTCGTCGAGGACGGACTTGAGGAAGGTCCGTGTGCGGTCCTGTTCGGGTTCGTTGAACAACTGCTCCGGCGTGCCGTCCTCGATGATCCTTCCCTCGTTGAACATCAGCACCCGGTGCGACACGTCGCGCGCGAACTTCATCGCGTGTGTCACGAGCAGCATCGTCACGTCGGTGGTCTTGGCGATGTCCCGCAGTACGTCGAGCACCTCGGCCGCGATCTCGGGGTCGAGCGCCGAGGTCACCTCGTCGAGCAGCAGCACGTCGGGATCGACAGCGAGCGCCCTCGCGATCGCGACCCGCTGCTGCTGACCGCCCGAAAGCTGTGAGGGGTGGGCGTCGAGCTTGTCCCCGAGCCCCACCATCTCCAGCAGTTCCTTGCCCCTCGCCTCGGCCTCGTCCTTGGACTTGCCGAGCACGTGAATGGGCGCCTCGGTGACGTTGCGCAGGACCTTCATGTTGGGGAACAGGTTGAAGTGCTGGAACACCATGGTGATCCGGCTGCGCACCTTGCGGATGTGCGCCTCGCTCGCCGGGACGAGCTGGCCATTCCGTTCCTCGTGGTAAAGGTAGTCGCCGTTCACCTTGATGGTGCCGCGATCCGGCCTCGTGAGCGTCATCAGCATGCGCAGGATCGTGGTCTTTCCGGACCCACTCGGGCCGATGAGAGTAACCCGCTCACCCGAACCGACCGAGAACGAGAGGTCGTCGAGCACCACGTTCTGGCCGAATGCCTTGTGCACGCCTTCGAACGTGATGAAGTCACCGTTGGTCAAGGGATTTCCTCTCTAGCTTGTCTCAGACGCGAACCTGGCCGAACCGGCGTTCTACGATGCGCGCGATCCAGGCCATCACGAGCGCGACGAACAGGTACACCAGGCCTGCGGCGGCGATCGGTTCGGAATAGCGGAAGGTCTCCGACCCGATCGCGATGGCGCCGCCGAGCATCTCCACCACCGTGATGGCGAGCAACTGCGGGGTGTCCTTGAACATCGCGATGATGTAGTTGGCCAGCGCGGGAACCACCCTGGGAATCGCCTGCGGCAGGATGACGTTCGTCCAGGTGCGCCGCGTCGAGAGGTTCAGCGCCGTCGAGGCCTCCCACTGTCCTGGTGGGACACCGTCGATGCCGGAGCGGTAGACCTCCGACACATAGGTCGCGTAGTGCAGGCCGAGCGCGAACGCACCGGTCGCCAGCGGCGAGACACTGATGCCGATGAGCGGGAGCACGTAGAAAAAGAAGAAGAGCTGAACGAGCAGCGGCGTCGAGCGGATGAACTCGACGAGGAATCCGACCGGCATGCTCACCCAGCGGTTCGGGCTACGCCTCGCCAGCGCGAAGACGAGTCCGAGGATCAGCGCGATGACATAGCCGATACCGGTCGCGGTGAGCGCGACCAGCAGGCCGTCCAGCATCGTGGGCATCGCGTCCCACACCTGGCTCCAGTCGAAGTTCACGCCGCCACCTCCTTAGCGCCGAAGAGGCCAGAGGGAACCTTGCGGCCGAGCGAACGGGCTGCCATGCGTTCGAGCAGCTTCATGATCGTCACGAAGACGAGCGCGATCACGCCGTAGCCGACGAGAAGGCCGAAGAACACGAGTGCGGTCTCCCCTGTCGATGCCCTGATGAGCTGCGCGGAGAAGGTGAGGTCGGAGATGTAGACCAGGGATACCAGCGAGGTCTGTTTGAGCAACTCGATGAGATTGTTGGTGAACGGAGGGATCATCGCGACGACCGCCTGCGGCAGCACGACTTTCCGCATCCGCTGCATCGGCGTGAAGTTCAGCGCGACGGCCGCCTCGATCTGTCCTGGCGGAACGGCGCGAATGGCGCCGCGAACCACCTCGGCCGCGTAGGCACCGATGTTGAGCGCCAGCGCGAGAATACCGGCGAAGAGCGGATTCAACTGGTAGCCGAACTGCGGGATGATGAAGATCAGCGCGAAGAGCAGTACCAGCGAGGGAAATCCACGGAACACCTCGGTATAGACCATCGCGATCGCCCGGACGGTCTTGCGTTTGCTGGTGCGCGCGAGTCCAGCGATGAAGGCGAAGGCGAGCCCGAGGAGCGCACCGAACACGGTGAGCAGGAGGGTGTTGCGCAAGCCCTCCCAGACATAGGCCATCAAGCCGGCAGACATGATCAGGCCCCCTTCAGTCCGCGGTTCCGGTGCAGAGCGCCTGCGCCGTGAGGTCGGTCATCTCGTCCTGGGAGAACCCGAACGGACGGGTGAGCCTCAGTACGTCGCCGCTGCGCTGCATCGCCGCGAGCTCGCGATTGAACTCGTCGACGATCGCGGTCTCTCCTTTCCTGAACCCGAAACCACCCGCGCCGTACTGCTTCTGGCCGTTGACGATGGGAACGAAGGTCTCGCCTACCTCAAGCGCCATTCCCTGCCGCTCACCGAGCGCGGCGACGAGCGAGAGCCGGGTGAGCATCAGGCAGTCGGCCCTGCTGGCGAGCACTCCGTCGATACCGGAGGACTGATCGGGAAACACGACGACCCGTCCCCCCGGAATGCCGACGTCCCGGGCGTAGCCCTCCTCGACGGAACCGGTCAGCACACCGATCCTCGCCCGCTTCTCCACCACACTGTCCAAATCAGACAGACCCATCGGGTTTCCCTGTGGCAGCAGCAACGCGGCGGGCGCGTTGTAGTCGGGGTTGGTGAACTCGATTTCGGCACACCTGGCCGGGGTGATGTACATGCCGGCCGAGATCACGTCGAAGAGACCGGCCTTGAGCCCCGGGATCAGCGAGCTGAAGTCCGCAAGCTTCGGTTCGAAGGAGTCGACTCCCAGCCTGCGAAAGATTTCCTTGCCGACCTCGGGAGCCTCGCCGGTGAGTACGCCCTCCCTGTTGATGAAGCCGAATGGCCGCTCATTGGCGAAGCCCATCCGGACGTTTCCCTCGTCACGCAGTCGATTGAGTAGGTCGCCGCCTTCGCCCCCGGCCGCGACGCTGATCGATGTGCAGCCGCTGACAAGCGCACCACCACCAACCGCGAGACCAAGGGTTAAGCCGGACGCACCGCGGAGAAACCCGCGCCTGTTCAGGCTGGAGGAATTCACGTACTCGTAGCTCCCTGTCCTTCCCATCGGGGTGAGCCGATGGGACCTCAGCGCGGACTCGATTGCGCTTACCCTAGGCAAGTCACCCGTTTGCGCGCAATCCGTTCGGAAAATTTCCATCGTCGGAGATCAAGTTTCGATGACCGTCGCAATGCGTGGACGTGCGGGCGCAACATGCGCGATACCTGCGTAAATTCCGGGATTCGCCGGGAAGCGGACAGGAGGGGAGGCAACTGGGTGCCCCGATCGGGCCCAGTCGGTTTCCGGCGCGCGTGCCTTCCTTTTCAGCCCGCGCGGTCGATCACCGCGTGCAGAAACTCCCTTGTTCGCTCGTGCTCAGGACGAGTGAACAACACCTCCGGAACCCCCTCCTCGATCACCTGTCCGTTGTCGAACATCAGCACCCGGTCCGACACGTCCCTCGCGAACTGCATCTCATGTGTCACGCAAAGGAAAGTGATGTCGGTGGTCTTCGCGATGTTCTTCAGCACCCCGAGAACTCCGGCGACGAGCTCCGGATCGAGCGCGGAGGTCACCTCGTCGAGCAACAGCACTTTCGGCCGCATGGCCAGCGCCCTCGCGATCGCGACCCGCTGCTGCTGGCCTCCGGAAAGCTGCGTGGGGTGCGCGCCGACCTTGTCCGAAAGCCCGACGAGTTCCAGCAGTTCCAGCGCCCGCCGCTCCGCCTCCGCTTTGGACAAGCCGAGCGCGCGCACGGGCGCCTCGGTGATATTGCGCAGCACCGGCATGTTGGGGAACAGGTTGAACTGCTGGAACACCATGCCGATCCGTTTGCGGATCCTGCGCTGGTGCTTCTCGTCGGATGCCACGAGCGAGCCGCCCCGATCCATGTGGGACAGAAACTCACCATCGACCTCGATCGTGCCACCGTCCACTTTCTCCAGGGTCATCAGCAGCCGGAGGATCGTGGTCTTGCCCGACCCGCTCGGCCCGATCAGCGTGACGAACTCACCCGGCGCGACGACGAAGTCCAGTTCACTCAGGACGACGTGGTCGCCGAACCTCTTCACCACTCCGGAGAACCGGATCATGGGCTCAGTGTGCGATTCCAAAGCGACGCTCCAACCATCGGACGAAAAGCGAGGACGGGTAGCTCAGCAACAGGAAGAGGATCCCGGCCATGGTCAGCGGCTCCACGAACCGGAAGGACGACGAGCCCACCTCGTAGGCGGCCCCGACGATGTCGAGAACGCTGATCGTCAACAGCAGTGGCGTCTCCTTGAACATCGAGATCGTGTAGTTACCAAGCGCGGGAAGCACCCTCGGAATGGCCTGTGGCAGGATGACCGCCGTCCAGGTCCGGCCCGCCGGCAGACTCAGTGCGCGGGCCGCCTCCCACTGCCCCTTCGGAACGCCCTCGATACCGGCCCGGTAGACCTCGGCCGTGTACGTCGCGTAGTGAAGGCCGAGTCCGATCACGCCGGTCAGCAACGGCGAAAGCCGGATGCCGATGTCGGGCAGTACGAAGAACAGGAAGAAGAGCTGGACCAGCAACGGCGTGCTGCGCACGAACTCGATGAACAACCAGACGATGGTCCGGACCAGCCAGAACCGCGACCGGCGCAGCAGAGCGAAGACGAGCCCGAGCACGTAGGCGAGCAGCGAGCCGAACACCGTCGCCTGGATCGTGACGACGAGTCCCTCACCGAGCGAGGGAAGCACGCTCCACGCGTAGTTCCAATCCCACGACCAGTTCATGCGACCCCGCTCCCCTGACCGACCTTCGCGAAGAACGCCGTGCGTTCCGCGGGCCTTCGGCCTAGCCGCGCCGCCGCCTTTCGTTCGAGCAGCCGCATACCGATCGTGATCACAATGGACAGTGCGAGATAGAAGAGCAGCACCAGCACGAAGATCAGCACGGTCTGATCCGTGTGCCTGATGAGCAGCACCTCACGAGCCTGGTAGGTGATCTCCGGAACGGTGATGATCGTCAGCAGCGCGCTGCCCTTGAGCAACTGGATGAAGAGGTTGTTGAAGGGCGGGATCATGTCGGCGAAGGCCTGCGGCAGAATGACCCTGCGCATGCGCTGTACCGGACTGAGACTCAGCGCGACACAGCCTTCGTACTGTTCTCTCGGAACCGCCTGGACGGCGCCCCGGACGATCTCGGCGCCGTAGGCACCGAAGTTCAGGCCGAGGACCGTGATACCGGCCCACAGCGGGACAAGCTGGAATCCGGTCAGAATCGGCAGCACGAAGTAGATCCACAGCAGTTGGACCACTTCGGACGTACCGCGCCAGATTTCCACATAGGTGCGCGCGACGACTCTCACGACCACGAACGGCGAGAGCATGGCAAGCCCGGCGACGACCGAAAGCACCGTCGCGATGACGATGCCACCGAGCGTCGCCTCGACCGTCAGCAGCAGGCCCTTGGCGATCGTCGAGACGAAGAAAGGCAGGTTGTCGAACATCGGACACCCGGCCGGGCGGCGCGCCCGCTACTTCCCTGAACAGAGCTGCTCGGTGGTCACGTCAGCTGGAGGCACGTTGTCCTCGGTGAACCCGAAGGGTTCCACGATCCGCAGCCATTCCCCGCTCTGCTGGATCTTCTTCAGCTCGGCGTCGAAAGCGGTCCGCAAGTCGTTGTCGGATTTGCGGAACACGAATCCACCGGCCTGTATCTGCTCCTTGCCGTCGACCACTGGGGTGAACCCTTCCGTCACCTCCAGTGGGGCGTCCGGGTTCTGTTTGAGCAGTTCCCGCAGCGAGATGTCGGTCAACGCGCCGCAGTAGGCCCTCTTGTCGAGCAGTGCCTGCAGGAGTTCCGGCTGGCCGTCATATGGCTGGATCTTGTCCTTCCCCAGCCCGAGGGCCGTCGCGACCTCCTGCTCGACCGTTCCCGACAGCACCGCGACGGCGACACCTTTCGCCTTGGCATCGTCGAAGTTGGTGACCTGTTCGGGATTTCCCTTCGGCACCAGGAAAGCGGTGGGGGTCACGTAGTCGACCGTCGAGAACGAGGCGTTGGCACACCGGCTGGGAAGTATCGCCATTCCCGCGGCGACCATGTCGTACTGCCCGGCGTTGAGCGCCTGGATGAGCTGACCGAACTCGACCTGCTGCGCCTCGACCCCCGAGACCCCGATGTCGCGGAAGACCGCCCTCGCCACTTCGGGCGCCTCACCCGTGACTTTGCCGTTGTCGGTGTAGCCGTACGGAATCTCCCCCGCGATCCCGATCTTCACCGTCCCCGCGTCCTTGATGCGCTGAAGGGTGTTGCCCTCTCCTGATTGCGGAACCTCGGAACAAGCCGCCAGCAGTGAGGGGCCGCCGATCGCGACCATCCCGAAAACCGCCGACTGCCGAAAGAAATCCCGCCTCGTCCACTCGCCGTGCGCCATGCCGCACCTCTTTTCGATTGACCTCGTTGTCAATCCCCATGCGAGCCCCGTTCAGGTCATCGCCCGCACAGGTCCTAGAAATCGAAAGTAGGTCGCGGGCACCTTCGGGTCAAAGAAAGAAGAACGACTGACCAGTTGCCGTTATCGGAACGAGATCACGAATTCGGTGCGTGACGAGAATGCGGCGGCGCGTATCGAAATCCGATGCGCCATTCAGCCCGCGCCCGTGCGGTCGAGACCGTTCGCCTCTCTGACAACGGTGACAATCTCGTCCATGATCTCGGTCAGCCCGTAGTCCTTGGGCGTGAACACCCTGGCGATACCTCGTTGCGACAGCAGCGCCGCGTCGTCGGCGGGGATGATTCCGCCGACGATGACCGGAATGTCACCCGCTCCCGCCGCGCGCAATCCGTCGACCACTTCGGGAACGATCTCCACATGCGATCCGGACAGGACAGACAAACCGACCACGTGGACACCTTCCTGCACCGCGGCGGCGACGATCTGTGCGGGCGTGAGCCTGATTCCCTGGTACACAACCTCGAAACCGGTGTCCCTCGCCCTGACCGCGACCTGTTCGGCGCCATTGGAATGACCGTCCAGCCCCGGCTTTCCGACGAGAATGCGCAAGGTCTGCCCCAATTCTGTCCCCGTCGCCGCGACGCGCCGCCGCACCGCGGCGATGTCGTCGGCCCCCTCGGCAGCCGATGTCGCGGCGGCGACACCGGTCGGCGCACGGTACTCGCCGAAGACCTCCCTCAGCGCCGAACCCCACTCGCCGGTCGTCACACCGGCCTCCGCGCAGGCCAGTGTCGCCTTGAAGAGGTTTTCCGTTGTCCCAGCGGCGGTCTTGAGTGCGTCGAGCGCGATCGCGACGGCCTCGTCGTCCCTGTTCTCCCGCCACCGTTCGAGCGCGTCGATCGCCTGCTTCTCCGCGACGGGGTCGGCGGTCTCGATCGACTTGGCGCCCTCGGCCTGCAACGGACTGGGTTCGGTGGTCTCGAACGCGTTGACCCCGACGAGCACCCGCTCGCCGGACTCGATCCTGCTCCGGTAGCCGGCGAGCGAGGTGACGAGCTGCGACTTGAGGTAACCCGACTCGACGGCTGCCACCGCTCCGCCCATGTCCTGCACGCGTTCGATCTCAGCTCTCACACCTCGGACGATATCGTCCACTTTGGATTCGATGACATGTGATCCGTCGAAGATGTCCTCGTATTCCAGCAGATCGGTCTCGAAGGCGAGCACCTGCTGCATGCGCAAGGCCCACTGCTGGTCCCACGGGCGGGGCAGGCCGAGCGCCTCGTTCCACGCGGGTAGCTGGATCGCCCTCGCCCGAGCGCCCCTCGACAACGAAACGGCGAGCATCTCCAGCACGATGCGCTGGACGTTGTTCTCCGGCTGCGCCTCGGTGAGCCCGAGCGAGTTGACCTGAACGCCGTAGCGCAGCCTGCGAGCCTTGGGATCGGTGACGCCGTAACGCTGGAGCGTCAACTCGTCCCACAGCGCGGCGAACGCGCGCATCTTGCAGAGCTCTTCGACGAACCGCACGCCCGCGTTGACGAAGAACGACATGCGCGCGACGACCTTGGCCATGTCGGCCGCCTCGACCTGCCCCGAGTCACGCACGGCGTCGAGTACCGCGATCGCGGTGCTCAGCGCGTAGGCGACCTCCTGGGTGGGAGTCGCCCCCGCCTCCTGCAAGTGGTAACTGCAGATGTTGATCGGATTCCACCGGGGAACGTTGTTGACCGTCCACGCGATGACGTCCGTCGTCAGCCGCAGGCTCGGGCCGGGAGGGAAGATGTAGGTCCCCCTGGAGAGGTATTCCTTGATGATGTCGTTCTGCGTCGTCCCCGACAGCTTGCCGAGTACCTCGCCCGCTTCGAGCCCTTGCTCGCTCGCCTGCTCTCTCGCGACCGTGACGTAGAGCGCGAGCAGCCACATCGCGGGGGCGTTGATCGTCATCGAGGTGTTGGCCTCGGCGAGCGGAATGGCGTCGAACAGCCTGCGCATGTCGCCGATATGGGCGACAGGGACGCCGACCTTGCCGACCTCGCCGCGCGAAAGCGGGTGGTCGGGGTCGTATCCGGTCTGAGTGGGCAGGTCGAACGCCACGGAAAGGCCGGTCTGCCCCTTCGCGAGGTTGCGCCGGTACAACTCGTTGGAGGCGGCGGCCGAGGAATGACCGGCGTAGGTGCGCATCACCCACGGCCGGTCCCGCTCGCGATCCGTCGGATAGGGCACGATGCACCTCCTGAGACAGCCGGTGCGCCCAGCGTACTCGTCGGTAACTTCTGGCGCCGGGCACTGTGACCGAAAAGCGGGGCCTCGGCGGTGGCCGAGCCATTAACGTGAACGTACGTGACGTGGAGTTCGTACGGTAGCTATCTGATCTTCGTGATCCTGGTGGTGCTCGCGCCGGGGCCGGACACGGTGGTCACGTTGAAGAACTCGGTCGCGGGCGGCTTCCGTGGCGGGTTGCTCGCGGCGACCGGTATCGCGGTCGGCAATGTCGTGCAGGGCACGGCGGTCGCGCTTGGCCTGGGGGCGCTCATCGTCCAGTCGCAGCCGGTGTTCCACACGCTGCGCTGGCTCGGCGTCGCCTACCTCTGCTACCTCGGCATCCAGGCCATCCGCTCGGCGTGGCGGGGTGACTACTCGGGCATCGCCGAGGCGGGCAACCGGACGAGCGGGTTCCGCAGGTTCCGGGAGGGGTTCCTTTCCAACATCACGAACCCCAAGGTGCTGGCGCTGTACCTCTCCGTGCTGCCCCAGTTCCTCAACCCGGCCCACTCCGGACCGTTCGAGGCGCTACTGCTGGCCTACACCGTCGCCGTGCTCGGCTCGGTGTGGCTGCTCGTGCTCCTGGTGTTCGTCAACAAGGTGCGGACGTGGCTGAGCAGGAGGAAGGTGCGCCGGATTTTGGACTCCGCGACCGGCGCGACCCTGAT
This sequence comes from Saccharomonospora sp. NPDC006951, assembly GCA_040635515.1. GTDB lineage: Bacteria > Actinomycetota > Actinomycetes > Mycobacteriales > Pseudonocardiaceae > Prauserella_A. Next base: position 389,288 of record JBEYHY010000005.1, read on the forward strand.
CGGCTTCGGTGCCGTGCTGGCAGCCGAAGGCTGACGCCCGCCACCCGCGCGAGTCCCCCGCTCAGGACGCCGAGTTCTGCACTCAGGACGGCGAGATCCGCACTCAGGACGGCGAGATGCCCTTCCGGGCGACCGAGTTCCGCGTCCAGGACAGCGAGATGCGCGGTCAAGCACCGGGCAGCGGCATGGCAACCCGGAACCCGGGGAACCCGGGACCCGGCAACACGGAACCGGAATAGCCTCGGCGAGCAACCGTGACGGATGCGGACTTCACCCGCCCGAGTTCGGGCGCGCCGCCCGAACTCGGATACACCGCCCCGGGCGCAGAACTCGCGGCCCCGAACGCAGATCTCGCCGTCCCCAACGCAGGACTCGCTCGCCTGAGTGCGGGACTCGCGCATCTCCGGCGCGACACGCCGGTGGCGCCGGGTTCAGGAGCGGTCCGGCTCCGTGGCCACCCGTTCGATGCGCGCACCGAGCCGGTTGAGGTTCTCCACGAAATACGGGTACCCACGGTCGATGTGGAAGACGTCCCACACCTCGGTCACGCCGTCGGCACACAGTCCCGCGAGCACGAGCCCCGCCCCCGCCCTGATGTCGGAAGCCCACACCGGCGCGCTCGACAGGGCCTCGACCCCACGCACCACAGCGTGGTGCCCGTCCGTGCGCGCGTCGGCACCGAGCCGCACCATCTCCTCGATGAACCGAAACCGCGCCTCGTAGACGTTCTCGGTGATCATCGACGTCCCCTCGCATACCGACGACAGCGCGACCGCGAACGGCTGCAGGTCCGTCGCGAAACCCGGATACGGCAGGGTCACGAAGTCGACCGAGCGCGGCCGGTCCGGCTGGACGATGCGGAAGCCCTTGCCGTCGTAGGTGGTGACCTCCGAGCCGGCGAGCCGCAGCTTCTCCAGCACCAGTTCGAGGTGATGCGGATCGACTCCGGTGACGGTGAGGTCACCTCGGGTCATCGCGGCGGCGAAGGCCCAGGTCGCGCCGACGATCCGGTCGCCGATCACCCTGTGCTCCGTGGGGTGGAGCGCCGGAACCCCCTCGACGGTCAACGTCGACGTGCCCGCGCCCTCGATCTTCGCGCCCATCTCGACGAGCATCGTGCAGATGTCGACGATCTCCGGCTCGCGAGCCGCGTTGTCGATCACCGTCGTTCCCTCGGCGAGCACGGCCGCCATCAGGATGTTCTCGGTTGCTCCGACGCTGGGGAAGTCGAGCCAGATCTGCGCGCCGTGAAGGCCGTCGGCCTCGGCTACGACACAACCGTGCTCGATACTGCTGGTCGCGCCGAGTTTGCGCAGCCCGTTCTGGTGCATGTCGAGCGGCCTTGAGCCGATCGCGTCCCCGCCAGGCAACGCGACGACGGCCTTCTTCAGCCTGCCGACAAGTGGCCCCAGCACGCACACCGATGCCCTCAGCTTGCCCATCGCGGGCGAGTCCGCCCTGTGCGACAACTCCGACGGCGTGGTGATGTGTGCCGCGTCGCCATCGAGCACGACGGTGCAGCCCACGCTGCGCAACACGTCGGCCATCAGGGGGACGTCGAGGATCTCCGGGCAGTTGGTGATGGTCGTCGTGCCCTCCGCGAGCAGGGCAGCTGCCATCAGCTTCAGCACGCTGTTCTTGGCTCCGACGACCTCGACCTCGCCGACCAGCCGTGCGCCGCCATGCACGTCGAAGTGCTCGCTCATGGACGCCAATAATGCCGGTTGGCTTCACTCGGTTCGCGGAGGGGCATGCCAATCCGGAATGCAGTCACAATTCGGCATGTGGGTGAAACGTCTGACCTGCCCGCGACGATTGGGCACGCGCCCGCAAGGAAAGCCCACCGTAGACTCCTGGCATGTCGGTTCGGATCAATCGCGTTTACACAAAGGTCGGCGACAAGGGAACGACGGCTCTCGGTGACGGTTCGAGAGTTCCCAAAACGGATCCGCGGCTCGGTGCCTACGCCGACGTCGACGAGACGAATTCGGTCGTGGGAGTCGCCATCGCGCTCGGAGCGCTCGACGACGACGTGGCAACCGTGCTGCGGGCTGTTCAGAACGACCTTTTCGACGTCGGAGCGGACCTGTGCGCGCCGGTCGTCCCCGATCCGGAGTTCCCGCCGCTTCGCATCACGGAAAGCTATGTGGAGCGACTTGAGGGCTGGTGCGACGAATTCAACGGCAGGCTCGGCAAACTGACGTCGTTCATCCTGCCCGGCGGTACACCGGGCGCCGCACTGCTGCATCAGGCACGCACGGTGGCCCGCAGGGCGGAACGCTCAGGGTGGGCATTGATCGAAGCGGATCCCGAACGCACCAACGCGCTGGCGGTCAAATACCTCAACCGGCTTTCGGATCTGCTGTTCATACTGGCCAGGGTCGCCAACCCCGACGGGGATGTGCTGTGGCGTCCCGGCGGCGGCGAGAACTAGCGCACGCGAAAAGCCCCGCGCCTCAGCTGGCGCGGGGCACTCTGCGGCCGGGAGGCGCCGACTCAAGCCAGGAAAGAAAACCGGTCAGCGCGCCCGGCCCCATCGCGATCTCGATGGCTTCCTGCCGGACGGACTCACAACGCAGCACCGTCGACCCGGCGGGTACGGCATAGGACTCGGTACCGATCGGTTCGCGCCGATCGGCGATCTCAAGATTCTCCCTGTGGAAAACGCGGTCAGGCCCGGTGCGCAGGCTCCATACGCGATACCAGACGAACTCCTCGCCCTGGTATCGGCCGATGCCGAGATGCCAGCCGGAGCGCTCCTTGTCGGGCTGCCAGCGCAACGCGACACTGACTCCACCGTGCTTGCGCATCTGAACCCAGCGCAGCGCGTACCACAGCGCGACGGCGAACAGCACGAGCAGGAAGGCGAGGACCAGAAGTGCGATGTCCATGGCCGGCTCCCGCTCGCGTCGTCCGAGTCAGACCGACTGGCCCGCCGCCCTGAGCCGCGCACCTGCTCTGGCGCGCTCGGCCTCGTCGTCTCCGGTGAGCGCCTGCCGTGCAGCCGCGACGTCGACCTCCTCGCCGAACTCGGCGGATTCCGCGAGAACGCTGACGGAATCATGGGTGATCGACAGGAAACCACCGAATACAGCGGCCGTCAGGGTGTCGCCGTCGGTTGTGTTGACCTTCACGATGCCGCCCTCGACCAGCTGGCCGAGTACCGGCTCGTGGCCAGGCATGACGCCGATCTCACCCTCGGTGGTCTGGGCGACGACGAACGACGCCTTACCCGACCAGAGAAGGCGCTCGACAGCCACCAGCTCGACAGACATCTCAGCCACGTAGCTCTCCTTCAGATCGCGCGTCCCTCAAGTGTAATGGGAACGCAGGCGGTCCAGGGTGTGAGTATGCGAACGACGGGGCCAGTTCCACAATGGACCCGAGCCCCGCCGTCCGCGACAATCACTTACCGGTGATTTCCTTGTACTTCTTCTCCAGGTCCTCAAGGCCACCGATGCCCAGGAACGACTGCTCCGGGTAGTGGTCGAAGTCGCCCTTGGAGATCTTGTCGAAGGCTTCGACGGTCTCGGCCATCGGCACCGTGGAGCCGGGCTGACCGGTGAAGGTCTCCGCCACGAGCATGTTCTGGGACAGGAAACGCTCGATGCGGCGAGCCCGCTGCACCGTCAGCTTGTCCTCTTCCGACAGCTCGTCCATACCGAGAATGGCGATGATGTCCTGCAGTTCCTTGTACTTCTGCAGGATCCGGATGACCTCCTGCGCGACCCGGTAGTGCTCGTCACCGACGATCGCGGGGTCCAGGATCGTCGAGGTCGAGGCCAGCGGGTCGACGGCGGGGAAGATGCCCTTCTGGAACACCGACCGCGAAAGCTCGGTCGTGGCGTCCAGGTGCGCGAAGGTCGTCGCCGGAGCGGGGTCGGTGTAGTCGTCGGCCGGCACGTAGATCGCCTGCATCGAGGTGATCGAACGGCCCTTGGTCGAGGTGATCCGCTCCTGCAGCTCGCCCATCTCGTCGGCCAGCGTCGGCTGGTAACCCACGGCGGAGGGCATACGACCGAGCAGGGTCGACACCTCGGAACCGGCCTGGGTGAACCGGAAGATGTTGTCGATGAACAGCAGCACGTCCTGGTTCTGCACATCGCGGAAGTACTCCGCCATGGTCAGCGCGGACAGGGCGACCCGCATACGGGTGCCGGGCGGCTCGTCCATCTGGCCGAAGACGAGAGCGGTGTCGTTGATGACGCCGTCCTCGCTCATCTCAAGGAAGAGGTCCGTGCCCTCACGGGTGCGCTCGCCGACACCGGCGAACACCGAGGTGCCACCGAAGTTCTTGGCGACACGGGTGATCATCTCCTTGATGAGCACCGTCTTGCCGACGCCCGCACCACCGAACAGGCCGATCTTGCCACCCTGGACGTACGGGGTCAGCAGGTCGATGACCTTGAGGCCGGTCTCCAGCATCGTGGTGCGGCCTTCGAGCTGGTCGAACGCCGGCGGCTTGCGGTGGATGCCCCAGCGTTCGAGGTCGGCACCGTAGCCGGGCTCGTCGAGGCACTCACCGAGCGCGTTGTAGACGTGGCCCTTGACCTTGTCACCGACCGGCACCGAGATCGGGCCGCCGGTGTTGGTCACCTCGGCGCCCCTGACGAGGCCGTCCTGTGCCTGGAGCGAAATGGTGCGCACGAGGTTGTCGCCGAGGTGCATGGCGACCTCAAGGGTCACCGTCTTGCTCAGTTCGGCGAAGTCGACATCGACCTTGAGCGCGTTGTACAGCTCGGGGATGGCGCCGCGAGGGAACTCGACGTCGACGACCGGTCCCCTCACCGACACGATTCGACCCTTGGTGGCAGCTTCAGTGCTAGTCATCGCTTACACATCACTTCCTGCAGCGGCGAGCGCGTCAGCCCCACCGACGATTTCACTGATCTCCTGGGTGATCTGAGCCTGGCGGGCCTGGTTCGCCAGCCGGGTGTAGGTGTCAACCAGTTCACTCGCATTGTCCGACGCCGCCTTCATGGCGTTGCGCTGGGCGGCGAGCTCCGAGGCCGCCGATTCGAGCAACGCCGCGAAGATACGGGTGTTGATGTACTTCGGCAGCAACGCGCCGAGCAGCTTCTCCGCGTCCGGTTCGAAGTCGTAGACGGGAAGAAGGCCCTCGGCGGGCTCCTCATCGGTGTACTCGACTTCGAGCGGAGCCATCCGCTTCGCGACCGGGGTCTGCGTGAGCATCGACCGGAACTCGGTGTACACGATGTGCAGCTCGTCGACGCCGAGGATGCCGTCCTCGCCCGGCGAGGAGCCCTGGTCGTCAGCACCGGCGAGGAACGCCTTGACCAGCGTCTCGCCGACCTCGGCCGCGTTCTCGTAGCGGGGCTGCTGGGAGAAGCCGGTCCACTTGTCGGCCACCGCGCGCTCGCGGAACCGGTAGTAGTCGACACCCTTGCCACCGATGACGAACAGCTGCGGGTCCTTGCCCTGCTCGCGCAGCAGCGAAAGCAGCTCCTCGGTCGCCCTCAGCACGTTGGCGTTGTAGCCGCCGCACAGGCCCTTGTCACTGGTGACGACCAGTACGGCGACCCTGCCGGGGTTCTCGCGCTCGACGAGCAGCGGGTGGTCGAGGTTGGCTGCCGCACCGGCAAGCGCGGAGAGCACGTTGGTGATCTCCGACGCGTAGGGCCGCGCCGCCGTGACCCTTGCCTGTGCCTTGCTGATGCGCGACGTGGCGATGAGTTCCATCGCCTTCGTGATCTTGCCGATCGACTTGGTCGACCGGATCTTCTGTCGCAGTTCGCGAAGCTGTGCAGCCATCGGTGACTACTTCTTCGCTGCCGGACGGTGGACCTTGACCGACTCCTGGCCGACCTTCTCGGCGTCCATGGCGTCGGCTTCCGCCTCGTTGAGGGTGCGGCCCTCCGAGGTGGTGAAGCCCTTCTTGAATTCCTTGACGGCCGCGACGACGCGCTCGGCGAGGTCGTCGCTCCACTTACCCTTGTCGCGAATCTCGGCGAGGATGTCGTCGTGCTTGTGCCGCACGTTCTGCAGCAGCTCGTCGTTGAAGCGCGCCGTGTCCTCGACCGGCACGTCGTCGAAGTGCCCGTTGGTGCCGAGGTACACGGTGACGACCTGCTGCTCGACGGCCACCGGTGAGTACTGCGCCTGCTTGAGCAGCTCGTAGAGGCGAGCACCGCGGTCAAGCTGGGCCTTCGACGCTGCGTCCAGGTCGGAGGCGAAGGCGGCGAAGGCCTTCAGTTCCTCGTACTGCGACAGGTCGATACGCAGCGAACCCGAGACCGTCTTCATGGCCTTGATCTGCGCGTCACCACCGACTCGGGACACCGAGGTCGTCACGTCGACCGCGGGGCGCTGACCCGAGTTGAACAGGTCGGACTGGAAGAAGCACTGACCGTCGGTGATCGAGATGACGTTGGTGGGGATGTAGGCCGAGATGTCGTTGGCCTTGGTCTCGATGATCGGCAGACCGGTCAGCGAACCGGCGCCGAGCTCGTCGTTCAGCTTGGCGCAACGCTCGAGCAGGCGGGAGTGCAAGTAGAAGACGTCGCCGGGGAACGCCTCGCGGCCCGGCGGGCGGCGCAGCAGCAGCGAGATCGCACGGTAGGCCTCCGCCTGCTTGGTGAGGTCGTCGAAGACGATCAGAACGTGCTTGCCTTCGTACATCCAGTGCTGGCCGAGCGCGGAGCCGGAGTAAGGGGCGAGCCACTTGAAGCCGGCCGAGTCGGAGGCGGGGGCCGCGACGATGGTCGTGTACTCCATCGCGCCCGCGTCCTCAAGCGACTTGCGCACGGAGGCGATCGTCGAACCCTTCTGGCCGACGGCGACGTAGATGCAGCGAACCTGCTTGCTCGGGTCGCCGGTCTCCCAGTTGGCCTTCTGGTTGATGATCGTGTCGACGCAGACGGCGGTCTTGCCCGTCTTGCGGTCGCCGATGATGAGCTGACGCTGACCGCGGCCGATCGGGGTCATGGCGTCGATGGCCGTGATACCGGTCTGCAGCGGCTCGGAGACCGGCTGGCGCTCCACCACCGACGCGGCCTGCAGTTCCAGCGCGCGCCGCTCGCTGGACTCGATGTCGCCGAGGCCGTCGATCGGCTTGCCGAGCGGGTCGATGGTGCGGCCGAGGAAGTTGTCGCCGACCGGGATCGAGAGGATCTGGCCGGTCCGCTTGACCTCTTGCCCCTCCTCGATCGTCTGGTAGTCACCCAGGATGACGACACCCATTTCGCGCGCGTCGAGGTTCTGCGCGACGCCGAGGATGCCGCCGGGGAATTCCAGCAGTTCGTTGGCCATGGTCGACGGCAAGCCCTCGACGTGGGCGACACCGTCACCGGTGTCGACGACGACGCCGACCTCTTCCCGGCTCACATCCGGGGAGTAACTCGAGACGTAGTTCTCGATCGCACTGCGGATCTCATCCGAGGAGATCGTCAGCTCCGCCATGTCGTTCCCGCTCTCACTTCGTTCTTGCCAGTGTGCAAAGTATGTGTTGTGTCGCTGTTCGGCTCAGCCGGCAAGCTGCCTGCGCAGCGCGTCCAGCCGACCGGCCGCGCTGCCATCGATGACCTCGTCGCCGACCCGTACCACCAAGCCCGCGCCGATCCTGTTGTCGAGCTGAACGTGCAACGCGATCGCCCTGCCGTAGATCCGACCGAGGTCGGCGGCCAGTTTGTCCCGCTGTTCAGCCGTCAACTCGGACGCGCTGCGGACGTAGGCGACCGAGCGTTCCCGCCGCGCGGCGGCGAGCTTGACCAGTGTGTCCACACTGCCCGCGACGCCACGGCCACGAGGCCGGACGACCGCCTGCTCGACCAATACCTCGGTTACCGGATCCACCTTGTCGGCGAACAGAGACCTCGCGAGGCGGCGCTTTGCCTCGACCGGCGAGGCCATGTCGGACAGCGCCTGCTCCAGCACCGGTTCGCCTTCAACGATACGTGCGGCCCTGAACAGCTCGTCCTCGACGGTGTCCAATTTGCCGGACTTCTCCGCGCTGGTCAGCAGCGCGGAGATGCCGATGGACTCCAGGCCGTCGACGAGCTCGCGCGGGTTGGACCAGCGGTTGCCCACTACGGCATCGAGCGCTTTGAGGGCGGGTTCGGAGACCTTGCCTTCCAGCAGGGCCCTGACCAGCCGCTTGCGGGCCTCGGGGTCCGACGAACCGTCAGCGACGGCCCGGCGCAACCCGACCTCCTTGGTGAGCAGGTCGACCACGGAGAGCAGCTCTTCCCCGACGGCCGACGGGTCTGCTCCCGCGTCGCCGAGTACCTCGTCGAGACGGGTCTCGGCGAGGCTCAGAGCCTCCCGGCTCGCAGCATGCAGCGTCATGTGCGCCTATCTCCTAGTTCCTGGCCCCGGCAGCGCCGTTGCCACTGGCCTCCAGCTCGGCGAGGAACCTGTCGACGGTGCCGCGACGGCGGGCCTCGTCCTCAAGCGCCTCACCGACGATGCGGCTGGCGAGCTCGATGGAGTTGCGCCCGAGTTCGGCCCGCAGTTCGGCGACGATCTGCGCGCGCTGGGCCTGAAGCTGGGCCTCGCCCTGCGCGACGATGCGCCGCGATTCCTCCTGCGCCTCCGCGCGCAGCTCTTCCTTGATCTGCTCGGCTTCGAGCCGGGCGTCGTCGCGGATTTTCGCTGCCTCGGTCCTGGCCTCGGCGAGTTGCGCCTTGTACTGCTCCAGCGCCTGTTCGGCCTCGGCTTGCGCCTTCTCGGCCTTTTCGATGCCACCCTCGATCTTCGCGGCCCGCTCCTCGTAGAGCTTTTCGAAGCGCGGCACAACGAACTTGCGCAACACCCAGAAAAGGAGCAGGAACGCGATAAGACCGATGATGATTTCGGCAACGTGCGGAAGAACAGGGTTGTACTCTTCGGCCGCCAGAATCATCGTCGTCTCCACTTCGTCCGGTTACTCACGGCGTCGGATGAACCGACGTCAGCCCACGAGGAAGAAGAGAACGAATCCGAGCAGGGCCAGAACCTCGACCAGGGCGAAGACGGTGAAGCCGATGTTCATCAGCTTGCCCTGGGCCTCCGGCTGGCGGGCGGTGCCGCTGATGACGGAGGAGAAGATCATGCCCACACCGATACCACCACCGATGGCACCGAGGCCGTAGCCGATGACGGCGAGACCCGTGTTGATGCTGGTCTCAGCGGCCTGCTGGGCGAGAACAATGGAGCTCACGTGTATTCCCTTTCCAACTTCGTCCGTATTCGATTAACGGGAAGCTTTGCCTTTGATTCGAGCGGACGCCGTCTTCGCGTTCGACGTCCAGTGGTGGTGGAGCCGACTCAGTGGTCTTCGGCCAGAGCCGCCCCGATGTAGTTGGCCGACAACAACGCGAAGATAAAAGCCTGGATGCACATGATGAGGGCCTCGATGAACGTCATCGCCAGCGCACCCGCGAACGAGAACGCGGAGACGACCTTGACGATCCCGTCTCCGTGGAGGAGCAGGTATTCAGCCGAGATCCCGAACAACATGATCAGCAGGTGGCCCGCGAACATCGCCGCGAAGACTCGGATCGCGAGGGTGATCGGGTTCATGACGAACTTCGTGAAGAACTCGATCGGAGTGAGCAGCAGGTAGACCAGCTTCGGAGCACCGGGAGGGACGAGCTGGTTCCGCAAATACTTGCCGAGGCCGTGCTTCCGAATACCCGCGTAGTGATAGACGGGGTAAACGACCAGCACCGACAGCGCCAGCGGGAACCCGATGTGGGACATCGTCGGGAACTGCAGGATCGGCACGATACCGAAGAGGTTGTTCACCAGCACGAAGGTGAACAGCGCGAGAATGAGCGGAACGAACCGCATGAAATCGGCCGCACCGATCTGCTCGCGCGCGATGTTGTTGCGACCGAAGTCGTATAGCGATTCGACGATGAACTGTCCCTTGCCGGGAACCACGCTGAGCTTCCTCGAAGCGAGCATGAAGAAGGCGAGGATGATCACCACCGATAGCACGATCAACAGCATGGGCTTGGTGACCCAGCCGAAAATCGGCGGCAGATCGAAGGCTTCCGCAGTCGGCGGCGTGAACACGTCACCTGCGGCTAGTACCAGCGCGCCCAACTAGGGCTCCTTCCGGTTCTCCCGGCCGGCGTTAACTCCGCCGGGGGAATCGTGACAACCTGGACTTAACGTACCGGATTGAATTCCTGCCCCTTGCACGGGGATCTGACCTTCGATGCGGACGGTACCAGCACCGTTTTCGACCAAGCCGTACGGGCGTACTTGAAGGGCACCCGAACGAGTTAGGCAGCGTGACCACGCCGCGCGAAGGCCGCCCACCCTCGGCACCGGCTCCGAGGAGGATGCCGGGGGCGGACAGCAACATTGTGACCAATGGGCGCAAGGGCCGGGCAAAGCCCCCCCGCCGAACGGCGGAGAACAACGCGGCGAAAGGCTCAATCAGCCTGCTCGGCGCGCGGGGTCCTGGGGATGATCAACGTCGGCGTCTTCGTCGTCTTGAAGGCCACGACCTCGGCCACCGCCCACGACACGACCACGACGAGCACGCCGAATGCCAGCGAAGGCCTGCTGAAGCCGTCGGCGTCCCTGAGCACGAGCATGACCACCAGCAGCAACAACATTTTGATCGCATATCCGCCCAGCGCAAGGTTCATCAGGCTGGCGGGAGGCCTGGTCGCCGCGATGCGCATCATCGTCATGGTGATCAGCGAGCAGCCGAAGCCGAGCACCACGCCGAAGCCTGAGCCGACGAGGCCGGGCTGGTCGGCGAGCAGGGTGGCGACGCCGACGGTGACGAGCGCGAGCGGCAGCGAGAGCCGCAGCCCCCAGCGCATCATGGCGTCGGCCAGCCGGTAGACCGACTTCGCGTGTTCGGCGCGAGCCTCGCGGGCGGCCGCCTCCTCGTCGGCGTGACCAGCCTCGATGTCGACCGCACCCTGGACAGGGCGGTCACCCGCGTCGTCACTCATGCTGTCCATACCCACTTCGTCTGGTCACCCTGCCCGGGACCCGGCCCCTAACGCTGGGGCGCCGACTTACCTCCGGGCGATCTCGACCTCAGTCTAGGGACTATCGAAATCACAGCGGCCACCAGCAGGCCGCCGCACGTGATCCAGAAAACAGCGGCCGTGTCGAAAAGGGTCACCGCGACCGCTCCGAAGGCGAGCAGGCCCGCCCACAAGTAGATGAGCAGGACCGCACGCCGCTGCGAGTGCCCGATCTCCAGCAACCTGTGGTGCAGATGCATTTTGTCGGCGGCGAAGGGACTCTCGCCGCGCCTCGTCCTGCGGATGACGGCCATGACGAGGTCGAGCAAAGGCAGGAACAGCACCGCCGCGACGACGAACAGCGGCGAGAGCAGCGCGACGACATCGGTGGCGTCGAACGAGGTGTAGTTGATCTTCCCGGACGCCGACGTACTCGCCGCCGCGAGCATCAGCCCGATCATCATCGAGCCCGAATCGCCCATGAAGATCTTGGCGGGCTGGAAATTGTGTGGCAGGAAGCCAAGACAGGCGCCCGCCAGCGTCGCCGCGATGAGCGCGGGAGGGTAGGTGCCGACATCACCGCCCGAGGACGCGAGAAGGCCGAGAGAGAACGCACACGTCGCGGCGGCCGCGATCAACCCGAGCCCGCCCGCGAGACCGTCGAGCCCGTCGACGAAGTTCATCGCGTTGACCATGACGACGACGAGCAACACGGCGAGCAGGCCGCCCTGGTTGCGGTCGAGGATCAGCACCTGGCCGAGAGCGTCGCCGTCACCACCCCACGGGACCCAGAACGAGACCCACTGGAGTCCGAACAGGACAAGGATGCCCGCGCACATGACCTGGCCGGCGAGCTTGGTCCACGCGTCGAGCTCGAACCGGTCGTCCAGAGCACCGATCAGCACGATCACCGCACCGCCGATGAGCACGGCGACGGGATCGTAGGAATATTCGAAGGCCCGCCGCAGCACGGGTAACTGGTGCGCGACGGCCATACCGCCGAGCACCCCGAAGTACATGGCGAGCCCTCCCATCCTCGGGATGGGCACGACGTGGACATCTCGTTTCCTGGGGACGGCGACCGCACCGACCTTGATGGCGAATCGTCTGACGACGGCGGTCAGCAGGAACGTCAAAGCGGCGGAAATAAGGGCGACGAGGATGTACTCGCGGATGGGAAGTCCAGCCGTCACGGTAGGCGTCACGAACGGGTCATCCCCTGCGAACGAGGGACAGCGAACTCACGGTGCGCAACGCTACCGCTACGTGCCATGCTCACTGTCCCGGGCCGACCTCGACGCCGAGCACCTCCGAGACGGCCGCGGCGGTCACGGCGCCTTCCCTCAGCAACACCGGCTCGCTGCCGGTGAGGTCGATGATCGTGGACGGAACCGGGTCGCCGCTCGGCCCCCCGTCGAGGTACACCGACACGGACTCGCCGAGCTGGTCGAGCGCGTCCTGTGCGGTCGCGGCGGGCGGCCTTCCCGACACGTTGGCGCTGGAAACCGCCATCGGGCCGACTTCGCGCAGTAGCTCGATCGCGACGGGGTGCAGCGGCATCCGCAACATCACGGTGCCCCTCGTCGTGCCGAGGTTCCAGTTGAGGCTGGGCGCGTGCGGGAGCACCAGCGAGACGTCGCCGGGCCAGAACGCCTCGATGAGTGTCCTCGCCTGAGGCGGAACGCCGAGCACGAGACCATCCACTGTGGACCACGAGCCGACGAGAACCCCGACCGGCATGTCGGGGCCCCTGTGTTTGGCCTGCAGCAGCGACCGAACCGCGCCCGGGTCGAACGCGTCGGCGCCGATGCCGTAGACGGTGTCGGTCGGCAGCACGACGAGCCTGCTCGACCGCACGGCCGAAGCCGCCGCGCTGAGCCCATCCGCCCTGCTGTCCGGTTTGCTGCAGTCGTACACCGCGCTCATGCGCGAGAGCTTAGCCCCGTAGCGCGGTGACGAACCGGGGACGTCCGGTGAGGTCGGTGTGGTCGGCGACATCCCGCAGCACCCTGCGCGATTCGAGCAGGCCCGGCACGACCCTGCCGTGAGTGTCGTCGTGCTCGATGGCGAGCCCGCCGCCAGGCCGCAGCAGCCTGGCCGCCGTTGTCACGACGTGCCGGATCACGTCGAGCCCGTGCCCGCTCGCGAAGACCGCCTGCGGCGGGTCGTAGTCGGCGACCTCGGGGGGAACCTCGGTGCCCTCGGGTACGTAGGGCGGGTTGCACACCACGAGATCGACGAGACCGTCCAGTTCCGCGAACACCGTGTGGTCGGCCACGTCGCCCGAGTAGAGCCGGATCGGCGTATCGCCCGCTTCCACCCTCGCGTCGGCGTTGTGCCTCGCCCATGCGAGCGCGTGCGGATCGTTGTCCAGCGCGTACACCACCGCGTCCCGCCTCGCGTTGGCGAAAGCGAGCGCCAGCGCGCCGGAACCCGTGCACAGGTCGACGACGACCGGGTACTCGCGGCCCCTCAGCAGCTTCAAGCCCCATTCGAGCAGCAGTTCGGTCTCCGGTCTCGGCACGAACACGCCCTGGCCGACGGCGACCGTGATGTCCCCCATCGCCGCCCAGCCCGTCAGGTGCTGCAGTGGGATGCGTTTGGCGCGCTGCGCGACAAGCTGGCCGATCGCCTCGATGACGGCGGGATCGACAAGCGGGATCAGCGGCAGCCTTCCCCTCTCGACACCGAGAACGTGAGCGACGATCAGTTCCGCGTCGTTGCGCGGGGACGCCACTCCAGCCTGGTCGAGGATCCGCGTCGCCTCCAGGATCGCCAAGCGCAGTGGCTGTCTCTTCACAAGGCCTAGCCTGGCATATGGGCTAATCCCCCGCCGCGACATATGCCGCGAGTGTGCTGCGTGTCCGCTTCAGCTCGTCGAGCTTGGCGTCCTGCGCGGCGAGCTCGTCCCGCAAGGTCCTGACAAGGTCCGGGCACAGCTCGAACTTGAGCCCGTCCGGCCCCGTGCCCACCGTGCAGGGCAGCACGAAACCGATGGTCTCCGTCGACAGACCGGCCGAGAGCAACGACCTGATCTGCCTCACCTGGGTCACCGCGTCCTCGCCGTAGACGCGATATCCGGCGCTCGTGCGCTCACTGCTGAGCAAACCCTGTTGTTCGTAGTAGCGCAGCAGGCGTGCGCTCACCCCGGTCCGCGTGGACAACTCACCGATCAGCATGCACTCCACCTCAACGCGCGGTTGACCTTCACATCGATGTCAAACTCTAACGTCGCCGCATGGCAAAACATTTCGCGTCGACGGTTCTCGGCAACGGGCCCGGCCTGCTGCTCGCGCACGGTGGCGGAGGAAGCGTCGCGGCCAACTTCGGTGGCATCATCGGCGACCTCGCCCGCACGCACACCGTCGTCGGAGCCGACTACCCCGGTTCAGGGGAAACACCACGCAGTCCGGTCCCACTCGTGCTCGACGAACTCGCCGACGAACTGGTGGGGATCGCGCTCGGCAACGGTCTGGACGAATTCAGCGTGCTCGGCTACTCGCTGGGTACCGCCGTCGCCGTCCGTGCCGCGGTGCGGCATCCCGGCAGGGTCAACGGACTGGTGCTCACCTCAGGCTTCGCGACCGTGGGCAACCGGCTGCGGCTGGCGACGTCGGTGTGGGCGACGCTGCTCGAAGGGGAAAGGGACCTGCTGGCGCGGTTCATGGCTCTCGTCGGCGTGGGCGAGAGGGCGCTCGACGCGCTGTCGCCTCCGGAACTGGCCGCCACCCTGGACGCACTCGCCGAAGGCCTGCCCGAGGGCACCCCGGAACAGGTCGCCCTCGTGACGAGCGTCGACATCAGAGCCGATCTCGCCGAGATTCGGGTCCCCACCACGGTGATCGCGACGACACTGGACACACTCGCGCCGCCGAGTCTTTCGAGGGAACTGGCCGCCGGCATCAGCGGCGCGGAACTGGTCGAGATCGAAGCAGGGCACAACATCGGCTTCGAGGCGGGAGCCGAATGGCTCGCCGCTATTCGCAAGCTCCTCGACCGGGTCGGCTGAACATCGTGGAACTACAGGCGATCCTGCCGAACGAGGAGACCACAATGGACCCCGGCCTGCTCGGCGAACTCGCCGTGCTGGCCGAATCACTCGGCTACACGGCGGTGTGGCTTCCCGATCACCTCCTGCCACCCGCGCCGTACGGCAAGACCTACGGCGGCGTGTTCGAACCCCTCGTGACGCTCGCCCACCTCGCGGCGCGTACCAGCACGATCCGGCTCGGCACGTCGGTACTCGTCCTTCCCATGCGCAATCCCTACGTCGTCGCCAAGCAGGCCGCGACGGTGCACCGCCTTTCGGAGGGACGGTTCATCCTGGGAATCGGCGCGGGCTGGGACAGGAAGGAGTTCGCCTCGGTCGGCGCCGACTTCCGGCGGCGGGGTGCGGTGACCGACGAGTCGATCGCGTTGCTGCGGGCCCTCTTTCGCGGGGAGACCTCGTTCGAGGGAGAGTTCCATCGGTTCGAGCAGGGGGTGTTCGAACCGATGCCTCCGCAGCCGGTCCCGATCATGGTCGGCGGCATGTCGGAAGCCGCGCTGAAGCGGGCAGCCGCGCTGGCCGACGAGTGGCAGGCGGTCGGGGTGGGACCCGAGGAGTTCGGGCGACTCGCCGCGAGGCTGGCGGAGCTGCGGGCACGGGCGCCTTCCGGGCGGTCGCTCAGGGTGACGGCGCGGATCGAGTGGCCGGGCGACGGCTCGCGGGCCGCGGAGGCGGTTTCGACGGTGGCTTCGGTGGCTTCGGCGGTGCGGGCGTTCGGCGCGCGGGGCGCGGACGCGGTCGCCGTGTGGTTCGGCGACTCGGCGGACGTCGCCGACCGGCTCGCGCTCCTCGCCGGCGAACTGGGGATTCCAGCCGACGACCGTTGATCCCTCACCCTGGCACGTGCCCCGCGGGTCCGAACGCGGATCTCGGCGTCCTGAGTGCCGATCTCGCGCACCTGAGTGCGGATCTCGGCGTCCCGGGCGGGGGACTCGCGCACCAGGGTTCAGGACTGGGCGGCCAGGCGCTCCTCGCGGTCCGCGTCCCGGAGCGCGTCGAGCACCCCGTCGAGTTCCCCGTCCAGCACCTGGTCGAGGTTGTAGGCCTTGTAGTTGACGCGGTGGTCGGAAATCCGGTTCTCAGGGAAGTTGTAGGTACGTACCCGTTCGGACCGGTCGACGGTCCGCACCTGCGACCTGCGTGCGTCGGCCGCCTTCGCCGCGGCCTCCTCCTCCGCGATCGCCTGCAGCCGCGCCTGCAGTACCTGAATCGCGCGGGCCCTGTTCTGGATCTGCGACTTCTCGTTCTGGCACGACACGACAATCCCCGTCGGTACGTGCGTCACTCGCACCGCCGAGTCGGTGGTGTTGACACTCTGCCCACCCGGACCCGACGAACGGAACACGTCGATCCGCAGGTCGTTGGGATCGATCTCCACCTCGACGTCCTCCGGCTCGGGATAGATGAGCACTCCCGCGGCGGACGTGTGGATCCGGCCCTGCGATTCGGTCGCCGGAACCCGCTGCACGCGGTGGACCCCGCCTTCGAACTTCAGCCGCGCCCACACCCCGTCCGGCTCAGCGCCCTTGGTCTTGAACGACACCGTGACGTCCTTGTAGCCACCGAGATCGGATTCGTTGGAGTCGAGCACTTCCGCTTTCCAGTTGTGCCGCTCGGCATACCGCAGATACATGCGCAGCAGATCGCCTGCGAACAGCGCCGATTCCTCGCCGCCCTCGCCCGATTTGATCTCCATGAGCACGTCGGAGCCGTCATGGGGATCGCGGGGAAGCAGCTGCTCGGTCAGCTTCGCCTCCAGCGCGGGGATCCTGGCCGAGATCTCCTCCGCCTCGTCCGCGAAAGCCGCATCCTCCGCGGCGAGTTCGCTCGCAGCGGCGAGATCGGCCTTCGCGGCTTCGAGCTCGTTGAGGGTCTTGACCATCGGCGACAGCTCGGCATAGCGCTTGCCCAGCTTGCGCGCCCTGCCCTGATCGGCGTGCACGGCGGGGTCGGCGAGCTGCTGTTCCAGCTCCGCGTACTCGTCGAGCAGGCCCTGAAGGGAACTCGATTCCACTGCCATACCTTTCCTGGTGCCCGCCGGTGAACAAGAAAACGGCGCCCGTACCCGCCTGAAAACAGGCAGGTACGAGCGCCGTCGGTGAAGCTACTTGGCGTCGTCCTTCTTGGCGCGCTTGCCGTAACGAGCCTCGAACCGTGCGACCCGGCCACCGGTGTCCAGAATCTTCTGCTTGCCGGTGTAGAAGGGGTGGCAGTTCGAGCAGATTTCAACGTAGATGTTGCCGCTGCTCTTCGTGCTGCGCGTGGTGAAGGTGTTGCCGCAACCACAGGTCACCTCGGTGACCACGTACTCGGGGTGGATTCCGCTCTTCATAGTGTCCTCTCTCGATGGCCGCCGGGTCCTCTCTGCGAGGTGAACCGGAGCCGGACGTCAGCGGGCCCATTCTGCCAGATCAGCCGCTGCCCGGAACAACGCACCCCGGCCAGCGCCTATTCCCTCGCCCCAGGTCACCGGCGCGGTGACGGTGACGGCAAACACATCAGCCCGTCCACAGTGCACCCCGCAACGACGAAACCCCCGGAAGGCCCTGGGCCCCGGGGGTTTCGCCGATATCGATCGATCAGTCGTCGTCGTTGCCAGGTGCGGTCTTGGAAACCTGCATCAGGAACTCGATGTTCGTCTTCGTCTTGCGCAGCCGGTCGATCAGCAGATCGATGGCCTGCTGCGAATCGAGCGCGTGCAGCACCCTGTGCAGCTTGTGGGTCACCGCGAGCTCGTCAGGCGAAAGCAGCAGCTCTTCCTTGCGGGTACCCGACGGGTTGACGTCGACGGCGGGGAAGACCCTGCGTTCGGCGATCTTGCGGTCGAGCTTGAGCTCGGCGTTACCGGTGCCCTTGAACTCCTCGAAGATGACGGTGTCACCGGTGGAACCGGTCTCCACCATCGCCGTCGCGAAGATCGTGAGCGAGCCGCCGTCCTCGATGTTGCGGGCCGCGCCGAGGAACCGCTTCGGCGGGAACAGCGCGGTCGAGTCGACACCACCGGAGAGGATCCGGCCCGAAGCCGGTGCCGCCAGGTTGTACGCACGGCCGAGCCTGGTGATGGAGTCGAGCAGCACGACGACGTCGTGTCCCATCTCCACGAGCCGCTTCGCCCGCTCGATCGACAGTTCGGCGACCGAGGTGTGGTCTGACGGCGGGCGGTCGAAGGTCGAGGCGATGACCTCGCCCTGCACCGACCGCTGCATGTCGGTGACCTCTTCCGGCCGCTCGTCGACGAGCACGACCATGAGATGGCACTCGGGGTTGTTCGTCGTGATCGCGTTGGCGATGTCCTGCATGATCGTGGTCTTACCCGCCTTCGGCGGCGACACGATCAATGCGCGCTGTCCCTTGCCGACCGGCATGACGAGGTCGATGACCCTCGTGGTCAGCTTGTTGGACTGGGTTTCGAGACGCAGCCGCTCGTTGGGGTACAGCGGGGTCAGCTTGTGGAACTCGGGACGCTTCTTGGCGACCTCGGCCTCAAGCCCGTTGACCGAGTCGACCCTCACCAGCGGGTTGAACTTCTGCCGCTGCTGCTCGCCTTCCTTCGGCTGCTTGACCACACCGGTGATCGCGTCGCCGCGCCGCAGTCCGTGCTTGCGCACGAGCGACAGCGAGACGTAGACGTCGTTGGGACCGGGCAGGTAGCCGGAGGTCCGCACGAACGCGTAGTTGTCGAGCACGTCGAGAATGCCCGCCACCGGAAGCAGGACGTCGTCCTCGCGGATCTCGGTGTCGGTTCCACCGCCGCCACCTTCGCCACGGCCACCACGACGCCTGCGATCACGGAACCGGCGGCCACGGCGGCCGCCGCGCTCGTCGTCGTCCTGACCGTCGTCGTTGTTGTTGTTCCGCTGGTTGCCGCGCTGCTGGTTGTCGCGCTGGTTGCGCTGCCCGCCCTCGCGCTGACCGCCGTTCTGCCTGCGGTCGTCCCCACCGGAACCACCGCGCTGCTCGGCGGACTCACCGCGGCTGTTGTCCTCGTCGCGCTGTTGCGCGTTGTCCTGGCTGCCGCCGGCGGCCCTGCTCGAACCACGCCTGCGCCTGTTGGACCGGCCCCCCGTTTCGTCGGACCGCTCGTCGTCACGCTGCTCGGCCTGAGCTGAGCCATCGGCCTTGACCGGCGACTTCCGTGCTTCGCCGTCCTGCGCGGACTTCGCGGCCTTGTCCTGCTTCGCGGGCGCCTTGTCGGCCTTTGCCGACGAAGGCTCGGCCTTCTCGGTCTTGACGTTCTTTTCCGGGGCCTTGGCTTCGCCAATGCCTTCGAGTGGCAGCGTCTCGCTGCTGTTCGACGTGGTCCGCCCCCGCTTCGTCTTGCCTTGGCGCTCCCGGATCGCGGCGATCAGATCGCCCTTGCGCATTCCGGTGGTGTCACCGACGCCCAGCTCGGTGGCCAGCGCACGAAGATCGGCGATAACCATGCCGGACAGCCCACCCGGACGCCGCTTCGGTGCCGCGGCGGCACCGTTGGATTGCGGCGCCTGCTCCCCGGAACCCGGCGATGCCTGGGTGTTCACGTCGCCGCTCAAAAGATCGGTGTTGCTCACACATGTCCTTCCTGACCGGTCCACGCCTCCACGGTGGACCAGCGGACCGCCGCCCGCGTCCGAATTGCGAAACGGCGTTCTAGGTCCCTTGCACGCGTTCCGGCTGAGACATGGAGTCGCAGCGGCGGAGCCGCCTGCACGGGATGGAATCGATCACCGCGTCTACCGGGAACCCGCGTCGAATAAACGGAAGATGCGACCGGGAAGATCCCGGGACCATCACCGGGTGCGGAATGTTGCACGGTGACCGAACGCCCCCGAGGGTAGACCGACCGAGGTCGAGGTGCAACAACCACCCCCTGCGTGGCGTGCCAAATGAGAGGCTCGCTACCCAGACTACCCGGTTGTCACCCGCACGCCCGTCAGGTCGACAGGCAGCTCGGAGACTGTAAACCCGGTAACGTCGACAGCATCCGGCAGTATTCCCGAGGTGGTCAGCGCCAGTACGGTCGGACCGGCGCCGGAGATCGCCGCGGCGACGCCCTCTTCCCTCAACGCCCGCACCAGCCTCGCACTCGCGGGGTAGGCGGGGGCGCGGTAGTCCTGGTGCAGCTTGTCCTCCGTCGCGGCCAGCAGCAGGTCCGGCCGGTCGGTGAGCGCGAGCACCGCCAGCGCCGCCCTGCCCGCCGTGAAGGCGGCGTCGGCGTGCGGGACGGATTCCGGAAGCAGCCCACGCGTCTCCCCTGTCGACGACCGTTCCTCCGGAACGGCGACGACCGGGCGAATGGCGGGGCTTGGGGCCAGCCGTTGCGCGAAAAAGCGGTCACCGGAGTGCCACGCGAGCACGAACCCGCCGAACAGGCTGGCCGCCGCATTGTCGGCGTGTCCCTCGAATTCGGCGGCGAGCTGAAGGGCTTCGTCGTCGATGGGCACGCCCGCGATCGTGTACCCGGCGACGATTCCCGCCACGACGGCAGCGGCCGACGAGCCGAGCCCCCGAGCGTGCGGGATCGCGTTGTGGCAACGAAGATGCAGCCCGGGAACCTCGATTCCGAGCCGCTCCGCGGCCCTGCGCAAGGCAGCCACCACGAGATGCGTCTCGTCGGTGGGAACCCCGCCCATGTCACCGGCGCCCGCGTCGATCACCTCGACCTTGAGCCCCGCTTCGGTCACCTGTCCCTCGACCGTGTCGTAAAGGCCGAGCGCCATCCCGAACGCGTCGAACCCCGGTCCGAGGTTCGCCGTGGAGGCCGCGACGGTGACCGTGAACCTCACGAAAGCTCCAGCGCCGCCGCGACAGCCCGGGGGTCCACCGCGAGTGGTTCGACCTCGACGTTGCCGTCGAGCGCCGTGGCGGGGTCCTTGAGTCCGTGTCCGGTCACCGTGCACACGACGGTGGAGCCACGAGGAACCCTGCCGTCGGCCGATGCCGCAAGCAGACCGGCGACGCTCGTCGCCGACGCCGGCTCGACGAAGACGCCTTCCTTGCGGGCCAGCAGCCGGTACGCGTCAAGGATGCGCTCGTCGCTGACGGCGTCGAAAAGCCCGCCGCTCGCGGTCTGTGCCTTGACGGCCCCTTCCCAGGAAGCGGGGCTGCCAACCCTGATCGCGGTCGCGACCGTCTCCGGCTCCGCGACCGGCTCGCCCTTCACCAGCGGGGCCGCGCCCGCCGCCTGGAACCCGAACATGCGCGGGGTGTCACCCACCACGCCGTCGGCGGCGTATTCGGTGTAACCGGCCCAGTATGCGGTGATGTTGCCCGCGTTGCCGACGGGAAGACAGTGGATGTCGGGTGCCGTTCCGAGCACATCGCAGATCTCCCAAGCCGCGGACTTCTGCCCGACGAGGCGAACGGGATTGACGGAGTTCACCAGCGTGACCGGGTAGTCGGCCGCCGTCTTGCGAGCCAGTTCGAGACAGTCGTCGAAATTGCCGTCGACCTGGAGGATGCGCGCACCGTGCAGCACGGCCTGCGCCATCTTGCCGAGCGCGATCTTGCCCTGCGGTACGAGCACGGCGCTCGTGAGTCCCGCCCTTGCCGCGTA
Source organism: Saccharomonospora sp. NPDC006951 (assembly GCA_040635515.1). Classification (GTDB taxonomy): domain Bacteria; phylum Actinomycetota; class Actinomycetes; order Mycobacteriales; family Pseudonocardiaceae; genus Prauserella_A. The sequence goes on from JBEYHY010000005.1 coordinate 410,805, forward strand.
AGCGGAAGCGGAAGCGGACGTGTTGCCGGTCGAGGCGCAGATCACCGCTCGCAGCCCGCTCGCGAGCGCGTGCGTGATGGCGACCGTCATGCCCCTGTCCTTGAAGGAGCCGGTGGGGTTGGCGCCCTCGACCTTGAGGTAGACGGTGCACTTGGTCAGTTCCGAGAGGTGGGGCGCCTCAAGCAGCGGGGTGTTGCCTTCGCCGAGCGTGACGACCTTCGCGCCCTCAGGGATGGGAATACGCGAGGGATACGCGTTGATGATCCCCGGCCAACCCGGCTTCGTTCCGGCGATCGTGTTCACGAATCCTCACCTTCCACCCGCATGACGCTGACGACCTCGCGGACGACATCGAGTTTACCAATTTCGTCCACAGTGGACTTCAATGCCGCGTCGGCGGCAAGGTGCGTCACGATCACCAGACTGGCCATGGACATGCCGTCTCGCTGGCGAACCGCCGCGATACTCACGCCGTGCGCCGCGAAGACCTGAGCCACCTGGGCGAGTACACCGGGACGGTCGGCCACGTCGAGGCTGATGTGGTACCTCGTCGGCGTCTGCCCCATGGGGCGCATCGGAAGCGCGGCGTGGGCCGATTCCCTCGGGCCGTGACCTCCGGCGACCCTGTTGCGGGCCGCGGCGACAAGGTCGCCGAGCACGGCACTCGCGGTGGGAGCACCACCGGCTCCCTGGCCGTAGAACATGAGCTCGCCCGCGGCATCGGCCTCGACGTAGACGGCGTTGAACGCGCCGTTCACACCGGCCAGCTGGTGGCCGCGCGGGATCATCACCGGATGCACCCTCGCCGAAACGGACTCGGCGCCGTCGTCCGCGGTCACCCGCTCGCAGATGGCGAGCAGCTTGACCGTGCGGTTCAGCAGCCTGGCCGCCGCGATGTCCGAGGCGCTGATTCCGGCGATGCCCTCGCGGTGGACCTCGGCGGCGGTGACCCTGCTGTGGAAGGCGAGCGAAGCCAGGATCGCCGCCTTGGACGCGGCGTCGTAACCGTCGACGTCGGCGGTCGGATCGGCTTCCGCGTAGCCGAGTCTCGTTGCCTCGTCCAGGGTCTCGGCATACCCGGCGCCCGTGGAGTCCATTGCGGACAGAATGAAGTTGGTGGTGCCGTTGACGATTCCCATCACCCGCGTGATGCGGTCACCGGCAAGCGACTCGCGCAGCGGCCGTAGCAACGGGATGGCGCCGGCCACGGCCGCCTCGTAGTAGAGGTCGGCTCCGGAGGAATCCGCTGCCTCCGACAACTCGGCCGCATGCAGCGAAAGCAGCGCCTTGTTGCCCGTGACGACCGATTTGCCCTTGCGCAGTGCGGTGAGCAGCCAGCCCTTGGCGGGCTCGATTCCGCCGATCAGTTCGACGACGACGTCCACATCGGACTCGACGAGCTCACCGGCGTCCGCGGTCAGCAGGTGCTGCGGAACGTCGGGGTGCCGGTCGGGGCGGCGCACCGCGATACCGGCGAGTTCGACCGGAGCCCCGACTCGCGCGGCCAGCTCATCGGACTCCTCGATGAGCATCCGCGTGACCTCGCTGCCGACCGTTCCGCAGCCGAGCAGCGCAACCCGCACACTCCGCCCGTCCAGCGTGGCGACCGTCATCGCACCTCCCCTTCACCGTGGTGACTCCCGTGAGCGCACAAGCCGCTGTCTTCGCTCACAGTGCTCACAGAGCCTCCAGTGCACTGCGGGACACCCGCACCCGGTCGGCTTACGTGAGCGCAAAAGCCGCAATTCTCGCTCACGACGCCTCCAGTTGCAGCATGTCCTCGTTCGTCTCCCGCCTGAGCAGCAACCGGTGGCTCCCGTTGCGCACGGCGACGACGGCCGGCCGGGGCTGGCGGTTGTAGTTGCTCGCCATCGAGTAGCAGTAGGCACCGGTCGCCGCGACCGCGAGCAGGTCCCCAGGAGCAAGGGTGTCCGGCAACCAGCAGTCACGGACCACGATGTCGCCGGACTCACAGTGCTTTCCCACGACCCGGGACAGCAGGGCCGACACCGGCTCCGGCTGACCGTCACTGCTGCTGCGCGAGACGAGCCTGACGTCGTAGGCCGCGTCGTAGAGCGCGGTGCGGATGTTGTCGCTCATGCCACCGTCGACACTCACGTACCTGCGCGTGGTCTCGTCGCCGAGCGACACGTCCTTGATGGTGCCGACCTCGTACAGCGTGACCGTTCCAGGACCGGCGATGGCCCTGCCCGGCTCTCCCGCGATCTTCGGAACGGGAAGGTCCGCGAACTCGCACTCCTTGCGCACGATCTCCCTGATCTGGGTGACCATCTGCGCGGGAGGCGGCGGATTGTCCTTGTCGGTGTAGGCGATGCCGAAGCCACCACCGAGGTCGACGACGGTGAGCCGCTCCAGCGCCTTCGCGCCGTGCTCCTTGTGCAGTTCCGCGATCAGCCCGATGACCCTGCGCGCGGCGACCTCGAAACCGTCCGCGTCGAAGATCTGCGAACCGATGTGACTGTGCAGGCCGATCAGCGCGAGCGAAGGCGAGTTCAGCACCCTGCGGACGGCCTCGGCCGCGTCGCCAGAGGCAAGCGAGAAGCCGAACTTCTGGTCCTCGTGCGCGGTCGCGATGAACTCGTGCGTGTGCGCCTCGACGCCGACCGTGACCCTCACGAGGACGGACTGCACGATGTCGCGCCTCGCGGCGAGGTCGGCGAGCCTCGCGATTTCGTAGAACGAGTCGAGCACGATCGTGCCGACACCCGCGTCCAGCGCGGCCTCCAGTTCGGCGACCGACTTGTTGTTGCCGTGGAAGGTGATGCGCTCGGCGGGGAACTCCGCGCGCTGGGCGATGGCCAGTTCGCCGCCACTGCACACGTCGAGGCTCAGCCCCTGCGCGGCGACCCAGCGAGCGATCTCCGTGCACAGGAAGGCCTTCGACGCGTAGTGCACGAGCGAGGCGTCCTCGAACGCCTCCGCGTACTCGGCACACCTGGACTTGAAATCGGCCTCGTCGACGACGAAAAGCGGGGTGCCGTACGTGCGCGCCAGCTCGCGCACGTCGACGCCGGCGATCCGCACGACGCCGTCCGGCGCGCGATACGTGTTGCGCGGCCACACCTTGGGATAGAGCCGGTCCAGCTCGTCCGATGTAGACGGAGGAAATCCGGCTTGGTCAACGTGCGGGTAGACCTCGGCGTGCCGCGGCCCCGCGGGGTGAGCGCACATTCTGCAGTGTTCCTACATTCGTTCCGGGGCTGATACCCCTAGCAGCGACAGTCCATTGGCGAGCACCTGTCGGGTGGCCTCGCACAGCGCAAGGCGAGCGTAGGTCAGCGGGGTCGCCTCCTCGTCTCCCTGCGGCAGAATTCGCGCCACGTCGTAGAACTTGTGGTACGCCGACGCGAGCGATTCCAGGTAGCGGGCGACCCGGTGCGGCTCCCGCAACTCCGCGGCCTTCCGCAGCACGGTCGGGAACTCCCCGATCGTCCTGATCAGGTCGCCCTCCCTCGGAAGAGTCAACAACCCGAGGTCCACATCGGGATCCGTCTCCAGCTTCAGCTCGGCCGCGTTGCGCTGGAGCGAGGCGAGGCGCGCGTGTGCGTACTGCACGTAGTAGACCGGGTTCTCGCTGCTGTGCTTACGAAGCAGGTCGAGGTCGACGTCGAGGGTGGAGTCGACGGAGTACCGCGCGAGCTCGTAACGGGCCGCGTCGACACCGACCGCCTCGACAAGGTCCTCCATCGTGACGACCGTGCCCGCGCGCTTGCTCATCCGCACCGGCTTGCCGTCGCTGACCAGGTTGACCATCTGGCCGATCAGCACCTCGACGACGGCGGGGTCGTATCCCATCGCCACCGCGGCCGCCTTCAGCCGCGCGATGTACCCGTGGTGGTCGGCCCCGAGCATGTAGATGCACAGATCGAAACCGCGCTGGATCTTGTCCCGCAGATAGGCGATGTCGCCCGCGATGTAGGCGGGGTCACCGTCGCCCTTGATGACGACCCTGTCCTTGTCGTCGCCCTGGTCCTTCGAACGCAACCACCACGCGCCGTCGGCGAAGTAGAGGACCCCCGACTCCTTCAGCTCACCGACGACGGCGGACACCGCGCCGGAGGCGTGCAGCGAATCCTCGTGGAAGAACACGTCGAAGTCGGTGCCGAAGTCGTGCAGGCTCTGCTTGATCTCGCCGAACATCAGGTCGATGCCGATCCGCCTGAACGCCTCGCGCCGCTCGGCCTCCGGCATCGAAAGCGCGCTCGGCTCCTTCCTGAGCACTTCGGCGGCGATGTCGTTGATGTAGCTGCCCGCGTACCCGTCCTCGGGTGCGGGCTCGCCCTGCGCGGCGGCGATCAGCGAGTTGACGTACCGGTCGATCTGCGCGCCCGCGTCGTTGAAGTAGTACTCGCGGGTGACGTCGGCGCCCTGCGCGCCGAGCACCCTGCCCAGCGCGTCGCCGACGGCGGCCCACCTGGTGCCACCGAGATGGATCGGACCGGTCGGGTTCGCCGAGACGAACTCCAGGTTGATCTTGGTACCGGCATAGAGGTCGCCCTTGCCGTACTCGTCGCCTGCCGCGAGCACCTGCCTCACGACCTCGCCCTGGGCATCGGCCGCGAGCCGCAGGTTCAGGAAACCGGGACCGGCGACCTCGGCGGCGGCAACGCCGTCGGCCTGCGCGATCACGTCGGCCAGCGCCTCGGCAAGCTCGCGTGGCTTGAGGCCCACCTTTTTCGCGATCTGCAGCGCCACGTTGGTGGCGTAGTCACCGTGTTCGGGGTTACGGGGTCGCTCCACCGTGACCTTCTCCGGGAGCACGTCCTGGTCGAGGCCGCGAGCGGCCAGCACGGTGACGGCGGAGGAGCGAACAAGGTCGGCGAGAGCGGCGGGAGTCACCAGCCGAGTGTATGTGGCAGCGTGCTCGCGGTTGACAGCGACCAGGTGCCCGACCAGTAGTCATTGTCAAGCGGACATTCCGCCCCCGACCTGGCCTGTCAGCGCAGCCGTCACCTGGGCCTTACTCCCAGGAAGCCCGACGCGGCGCTCACTCCCACCCGTCACCCGACCACCACCCCCCAAGGAGCCGCTACGCGGCGCTCACGCCCACCCGCCAGCCCGGCCACCACCCCTGAAGGAGCCGCTACGCGGCGCTCACATCTGTCTACCTACACTTCAGCTCGGCAGATCGGTACCGACGATGAGACGCGGGAGCCATGGCGAGCGGCAGCAAAAAAAAAGGCACGCCCAAGAAGAAGAGCGCCGTCAACGCGGCCCGCAGCTCTGTCGTGGCCAAGAAACAGGTGCCGTGGGGCACGATCGCGGCCGTTGTCGGCATCGTGCTGCTGGCGGGAGCCGTGTTCGGCTACTACTACGTTGCCTCGGGGGACAAGCGGGCACAGGCCGAGCGTGAGGAATCGGCGGCGGCCTTCGCGCCGACCGACAAGGAGCCCAACCCCTCGAACCGGATCGACGGCGTCGTCACCGAGGAATACGCGGGCGGTGCCCACGTCCTGCCGACCGAGCGCGTCGCCTACGACAAGACTCCGCCCTTCGGCGGTCCCCACGACGGCTTCTGGGCCGCGTGCAACGGCGTCGTCTACCCCAACGCGGTCCGCACGGAAAACATGGTCCACTCGCTTGAGCACGGCGCCGTGTGGATCGCCTACAACCCGGACAAGATCAAGGGTGACGACCTGGACGTCCTCAAGGTCAGGGCCGAGGGCAAGCCGTTCACCATGATGTCCCCCTACCCGGGTCTTGATTCACCGATCGCGCTGCAATCGTGGGGCCACCAGCTCAAGCTGGAGAGCGTGGACGACGAACGCATCGACCAGTTCATCGCGGCGCTGCGCAGGAACGCGAACACCTACCCCGAGATCGGCGCGTCGTGCGACGCGCTCGGCCCCGGCAGGTTCGACCCCGACAACCCGCCCGCCTTCGACCCCGCGCCTCCCGGCCCCGACGCCAAGCCCATGGACTACAAGGGCTCCGACGGTGCGGCCGACGAGCAGATGGGCGGCGGCCAGCAGGCTCCGACTCCTCCGGCAGGCGGCTGATCGATGACGTCGCCGAACGACGACGGCGAAGAGACACAGTCCGAGCCCGCCGAAGCCGTTGGCGGCTCGACAGCGGCCGACACCGAGGAACCCACCCGGCCCACCTGGGCGCGTTATGTGATCTTCGGGGCCGCGACGCTCGCGGTACTGCTGGTGGGTGCCACCATCGGCATGCTGCTGACCCAGTCGCAGGAAGATCCGGCCGCCGCGACGCCGGAGGCCGACTCCGTCGAGGTCGGCTTCGCGCAGGACATGTCGGTCCATCACCTGCAGGCCGTCACGATGGCCAACTGGGCCCGCGACCACAGCACGACCCCCGCCATCAACCAGCTCGCCTTCGACATCGCGAGCACCCAGGAAGAGCAGGTCGGCCGTATGAAGGGCTGGCTCATGCTCTGGAACCAGCCCGAGCAGGCCATCGGGCCCTACATGACCTGGATGAAGGAGCCCGGCGGACACGCACACGCCACCGGATCGGGCAGTACCGGCGTCCCCGTCACGACGGGCGGGGCTCCGATGCCAGGCATGGCCACCGAGAGCGAACTGAGCAAACTGCGGTCGCTGTCCGGCGAGGAACTCGACGTGTACTTCCTGCAGCTCATGCTCCGCCATCACGAGGGTGGAACGGAGATGGCCCAGTACACCTACGACCATTCGTCGGTCCCGGCCGTGCGCGCGCTGACGAAGAGCATTCTCGACTCGCAGGGCACCGAGATCATCCTGATGCAGCAGCTTCTCGCGCAGCGGGGAGCAACCCCGCTGCCCTTCCCCTGAGCACGCTCACCAGCTCAGTTCGCCGCAGCGCCGAGCCGATTCCTTGTGCTCGACCTGCAGCGTCGCGTGCTCGATCGAGTAGCCCTTCGACAGCAGGTCACGCGCGGCTTCCAGCACCTGGGCGTTGTCGGCTTCGGCCGTGACCGTGAGATGGGCTGAGGCGACCTCCATGCCGGAGGTCAGCGTCCACACGTGCAGATCGTGGACGTCCTCGACCCCCGGAACATCGGCGAGTTCGGCGCTGATCTTGCCGACGTCGATGCCGCGCGGAGCGTGCTGGAACAGGATCCGCAACGTCCGCTTGCCCAGCGCGTAGGCCCTCGGCAGCACGAACAGTCCGATCGCGACACCGACGATGGGGTCGGCGTAGCGCCAGCCGAACAGCAACGTGACCGCGCCACTGATCAGCACACCGATGGAGCCGACGAGGTCGGCGAGCACTTCGAGGTAGGCACCCCTGACGTTGAGGCTTTCCTTGGCGCCGCTGCGCAGCAGCGAGAACGAGACGATGTTGGCGACGAGCCCCGCCGCGGCGGCGAGCATCACGGGCAGCCCGGGCACCTCGGGCGGGTCGGTGATGCGCTTGATGGCCTCGTAGACCACGTAAGCGGCCACTCCGAACAGCAGCAACACGTTCGCGAGCGCGGCAAGCACCTCCGCCCTGTACATACCGAACGTGCGGGTGTAGGTGGGCCCGCTTCGCCTGGCGAGCAGGACGGCGGCCAGCGCCATGCCGACGCCGAGCACGTCGGTGAACATGTGGGCCGCGTCGGAGATGAGGGCGAGCGACGAGGTCGCGAAACCGACCGCGAACTCAAGAACCATGAACGTCGCGCCGATCGCCAGCGCGGCTGCCAGCCTGCCCACATAGCGTCCGGACGCACTGCCGGCCTCTGGCGCGGCGATGTGTCCATGCCCGTGCCCGTGGCCCATCTGTTCGCCTCCTTCGTCGACCCGCAAGGAACATATTGCTGCATGCGCATAACTGCAATACAGGTGAGGCTTACCTGACACACCTTAGAGCGCGCGGCGGCTCCCCACCGTGGCGCGTACCGTCGCTCGCGTGGATGTCGCGATCGTCGGAACCGGCCCGAACGGGCTGGCGGCGGGCGTGATCCTCGCCAGAGCCGGACTGGCGGTCACGCTGTTCGAAGCGCGAGACACCATCGGCGGCGGACTGCGCTCCGCCGCGCTCTTCGACAGCGAAGTCGTGCACGACATGTGCTCAGCCGTCCATCCACTCGCCGCCGCGTCGCCGTTCTTCCGGCAATTCGACCTCGCGGCACGCGGGGTGCCACTGCTCGCGCCCTCCGCCGCATACGCCCATCCGCTCGACGCGGTACCAGCCGGAATCGCGTACCCAAGCCTCGACCGCACGTGCGAGCGACTCGGCAAGGACGGTGCACGCTGGCGAGCGTTGTTCGGGCCGCTCGTCGAGCGCGGCGACGCCGCGGCCGACCTCGCGCTCTCCAGCCAGCGGCGGCCACCGGCCGACCTGCTCGCCGCGCTGTTGTTCGGCGCGGGAACCCTCGCGTCGGGGACCAGAGCGGCGACCCGGCTTTTCCGCGAACCGGCCGCGGCGGCGCTGCTGGCAGGCGTCGCGGCACACGCCGCGGGACCGCTGCCGAGCCTGCCCGGCGGGGCGGTGGCGATGCTGCTCGGGTACCTGGCACACGCACGCGGCTGGCCGGTGCCGAGGGGCGGTAGTCAGCGCATCGCCGACGCGCTGGCGAGCGATATCGAGGCCCATGGCGGCAAGTTCGAACGGGGAAGGACCGTCCGCGATCTGCGCGAACTCGCCGACGCCAAGGTCGTTCTGCTCAACACGGGCCCAGCGGGTCTTCTCGCGCTCGGCGGCCACCTGCTGCCCGCGCGTTACCGGCGGCGGCTCGAACGCTTCCGGTACGGCCCCGCCTCGGCCAAGGCGGACTTTCTCGTGAGCGGCCCCATCCCGTGGGCCGATCCGGGCGTCGGCGAAGCGGCAACCGTTCATCTCGGCGGCGAACTACCCGAGGTATTCGCCGCCGAAACCGTTGTGGCCAAAGGAAACCGGGCGGAGAACCCGTTCGTGCTCGTCGTCGACCCCGCCGCCGCCGACCCCGGCAGGGCGCGAGGCGGCAAGCGGCCGGTCTGGGCCTACTGCCACGTCCCGCCCGGCGATCCGCACGACGCGGCGGCACTCATCCAAGCCAGGATCGAACGGTTCGCCCCCGGCTTCGGCGACACGGTGCTCGCCCGTGAAGGCACCCCGGCGACCGCGCTCGCCACCTACAACGACAACTACGTGGCCGGCGACATCGCGGGCGGGTCGGTCGACGTGCGGCAACTGCTGGCGAGGCCGACCCCGCGACTCGACCCGTACGGCACGCCGCTCGGCGGTGTCTACCTGTGCTCGGCGTCGACGCCGCCGGGGCCCGGCGTGCACGGAATGGCGGGCTACCACGCGGCGAAGTCGATCCTGCGGAGGGAATTCGGCATCCGCCGCCTACCGGTTCTCGGCCCATGACCCGCTGAGTACGAGTGAGCGAGGTATGCGCTAAGCTGCTCAGGTCGCGCAAGCGATGGGCCCTCGTAGCTCAGTGGATAGAGCACTGCCCTCCGGAGGCAGGTGTCGCAGGTTCGAATCCTGCCGAGGGCGCCCACGATTGACCATGGAAAACACGCCCCGACCAGCACGAATGCCGGTCGGGGCTTTTTTGTGTCCTCCCCGGCGGCGCTCGGCCAGCCCCGGCCTCCTGCGGTACCCCCGGACAATGCGTGGACAGGTCAGCGGCGGTAGCTCGGCATCGGCTGGCCGGTGCCGGTGGTGATCAGCTCGGGCAGGCTGGTGGTGATGTAGAAGGTCCAGCCCTGCGAACACGAGTCGAAGCACTCGGACGCCGTGGTGAGTCCTTTGTGGGTGAAATACAGATTCGTCCCGTCCTCGGTGGTGGCGAGGTCGAAGATGACGTCGGTGCCGGTCCACTCGCCGGAGTCCTCGACAAAGGTGAGGCAGGCGTCCACGACACGCCATACCACTCGTTTGCCCGGCTCGATCTCGGTGATCTGGAACCGGGCGAACCGGATGCCCGGTTTGCCCTGGGCGACCTCACCGGCGTGGGTGTAGTCGTCGATGAAGACGAACTCGTCGTGCAGCGCCGCGGTGTCGCCGATGAGATTCTCGCTCCACCAGCCGCGGACGTTGGTGATCGCCGCGAAGACGTCCTGCGGCGGCTGGTTGACGGACATGGACGCGGTCAGGTTCTCGGTGTTCGGCATCGTGCTCGCCTCTCTCTATCGATCGGGTTGTGCCCCACCGACGGATGAGGTCAGCCTGGATCGACATCGGAGCGGAAGAATTCCCCGGAATTTCCCGGCCGATATCGAAGCGCAGGTCAGAGGCTATTGAGGCGCGCGGTCAGGTAACGGCGTTCGGCCTCGGTCGGTACCAGTTCCAGCGCCGCTTCGTAGGACTCGGCCGCCTCGCGCCGCCGACCGGCCCTGCGAAGCAGGTCCGCCCGCGTCGCGGGCAGCAGGTAGTAGCCCTCCAGCTTGCCGGACTCGGCGAGTTCGTCGACGAGGGCGAGTCCGGCCGCGATGCCGTCGGCCATCGCGATCGCCACCGCACGGTTGAGGTCCACCACGGGCGACGGCGCCAGCCGGGCGAGTTCGTCGTAACGGGCGGCGATCTGCGGCCAATCCGTCGCCGCGGCGTCGGGCGCGGTGGCGTGGCAGGCGGCGATGGCGGCCTGCACCTGATACGGCCCGGCACGCCGCACGGCCAGCGCTTCGTCGAGTGTCGCGACTCCTTCGGCGATCAATGCGTGATCCCAGCGGGACCGGTCCTGGTCTTCCAGCGTGACCAGCACTCCGTCGTCGATGCGACTCTCCCTGCGTGCTTCCAGCAACAACATCAGCGCCAGCAGCCCGCGCGCCTCAGGCTCTGCGGGCAGCAGCCGGACGAGCACCCTGGCGAGGTGAATACCCTCGGCGGCAAGGGACCTGCGACCGTCTTCGTCGCCGTAGCCCTCGTTGAAGATCAGGTACAACACCGCAAGTACCGAGGTCAGCCGCTGCGGCAGCAGCTCCGCGGGCGGCACCCGGTACGGAATTCCCGCCTCGGTGATCTTGCGCTTTGCCCGCACGATGCGCTGCGCCATGGCAGGCTCGCCGGTGAGAAACGCCTTGGCGATTTCACCGGTGCTCAGCCCTGCCAACGTGCGCAACGTGAGGGCCACCCTGGCGGGAAACGGCAACGCCGGATGGCAGCACGTGAAGATCAGCCGCAGCCGCTCGTCGGGAATCTCCTCCGTCCGCGGCTCGACCGGATTTCGTTCCAGCACGGCAAGCCCGCGGACCTTCGCCGCGGCCGTGGAGTCCCTGCGCAGCCGATCCATCGCCCGATGCCGGGCCGTCGTCGTGAGCCACGCCCCCGGACGACCGGGAATACCGTCTCGGGGCCAGGTTGCCAGCGCGGCGGTGAACGCGTCCTGCGCGCAGTCCTCGGCCAGGTCCCAGTTTCCGGTCAACCCGATCAGGGTGGCGACCACCTGGCCCCACTCGTCCCGGTATGCGGCCGCGACCGCGACGCGGACCTCGTCCGGCTCGGTCATTCCCACACCGGACGCACCTCGACACACCCGTGGCGCGCGTAGGGATGCAGCGCCGCCAGCGCGAGGGCCTCGTCCAGATCGGCACACTCGATGATGTCGATGCCGCCCACGACATCCTTCGTCTCCGCGAACGGCCCGTCGGACACCAGCGTCTCACCATCCCGCACGCGAACCGTCGTGGCGGCTGCCGCCGGACGCAGCCGTGCGCCCCCGAGCGAGGCACCCCGCCGATTCACCTCCGCGTCGTACTCCTGATACGCCGGATCCGCCGCGATCTCCGCCATGGTGGGTGACTTCGTCTCGTCATCGCAGATCAGCAACACGTACTTCATGCGGCCATGATGCCCCAGGTCCGGCGATCAGGTATGGTTCGGCGATACCAGGAGTTCATGCTCCTCGCACCGGGCGCGTCATCAGCCTGGTCCTCATCGAGGCATTCGCCTCACTCTCGCGAAACTCGCACCGGCTTCCGGGCAGCTCGTCCTGCCTCGACTCTTCGGCCCCGCTCGAGAATGGAGTGAAAACCCATGCGTACCAACAGGATCACGAACGGCGACGAACGTACGCTTCTCGAAAGCATGCTCGATCGCAACCGCGAAGCGCTGGTCGAGACCGCGCGTGGCCTCTCCGAATCGGATGCCCGCCGCCGGCTCGTCACGTCATTGACGACACCGATCTCACTGCTCAAACATGCCGCGGCCGCCGAACGCATCTGGTTCCAGCGTTTCTGGGCCGGTCTCGGCGAGTCCGAATGCGACGGATACGCCAAGCGGGACGAGGGCACCTTCACGGTAACGGACGACGAGACCTTGGCCGACGTCATCGCCGAGTACGAACGGGCGAGCCTGCGCTCGCGCGAGATCGCCGCCCGATTCGACCTCGACGACACCAAGGAGATCCCAGGCGAGGGAACGATCAGCATGCGATGGACCCTGCTCGCCATGATCGAGGAGTTCGCCAGGCACGCCGGGCACGGCGACATCCTTCGCGAACAGATCGACAACGCACACCCGTGAGCACCTCGCGGTGACACTCACCGATCGGCCGCGCCCTGGCGAGGCGGGGCGAGGCTGAGCAAGCCGCAACCGTAAGACTTGGCCGGGCCGACACCGGCGATCAGCGCATCGGCCAACGTCTCGGGATCGGTCACGACAAGATGTCCGTCGAAGCGCACCGGGTCCACGGTTATCTTGTTGGCGCGCTGCCCGGTTTGCCTTCCGGTCAGCCTCGGCGACGAGGTCAGCGCGACGTCAGGCCGCGCATTGGCCCCCGAGGGGATGACAAACCCGTTCTGGCTGCCTCGTTTGACCAGCCACGCGATCTTGTCCTCGGCTTTCAGGATCGGATACCGGTTGTCGCGCCTGCCGCCTTTGCGGCCGGGATCCCGTTGCTCCTGCGGAGACATGCGTTTGGTCGGGTTGGCCAGCAACCGGAACGCCAAGGTCTTACCCGGACGCAGGGCTTCGAATGCGGTGGAAAGCTCACGGGTTTCCGCAGGCCTTGCCAGATAGGCGCCGAGGTGCCCCCAGTCGGGCCGGGTTCGGCTTTGCACGTAAAGGATGTAGCCGGCGTTGGCGCGGTCGAGCCGCCAGAGCACGGCGTGCCGCGCCCTGGCACCGTCGCTGTCCGGAAGGTCCGGGAATCCGGACATGACGGTGCGATGCATCTGGTGCAGGTCGCCGTGGTCGCGGCGGAACGAATGCGAGGTGAGTTCTGGGACGAGGCGGCTCAGGTACACGGGTGTGCTCCGGCATGGATCAGGGATTCGGTGAGCTGGACATGGCCCGCCCGGACAGAGCGGGTGCCGAACCTCCGGTCGTGCGGCCGGAAAGACACGGGCACGTCCCTGCGAGGTTCGGCGAGCTCGTCGTCCGGCGTGGTGTCGGCAAGCGTGCGCAAGGGGTGTTCCCTGCCTTCGCGCAGGTCCCTTGCCGCGCTTTCCCTTTCCGGAGACCGGTTCTCCAGCCAGTCGTGCCGCTCCAGAGTGTCCTGAAGGGACGATTCGCTGACACCGAGACAGGCACTGTCCACGGCGGGCGCGACGAGTGGCCTCGCCGGCATGAAAGCCTTGCGTCCGAAGTAGACCGGCCAATGGGGGCGATTGAGAGCTTCGTGCCAGCGCATCAGTTCCACGCGGTCGGGATGCTCCAGCACCACAAGGAATACGGCATCCGCGAGATAGTAGCGGTGACTGACGATGGTCCGATGCGCTCTGCCTTCGGTGTTCGGCACGTTGCCGACCGTGTGGTAGTCGCGCTCGACCAGCCCTTCGCGATCCACCCGAACTCCCATGCGTACCTGGGAGATGCGCTGGATCGCGGCGTCGTCATCACGCGAAACGCCGAGCGCGGCGGCCAGCAGTCCGACGACACCGGACTTCGTGGGTTCCTGAGCCGTATCGCGGCTCTGGAAGCGCGAACGCAACCCCCAGGACTGCATCGGCGCGTCCAGGCACAGGGAAAGCGTGTGCGTCATGCCGGTTCGAGGGCGGTGGTCAGCAACCGGGAGGTGAACGCGTCGATCCCGGTGACGGTGTCCTCCTCGGGCAACGGATCGGTCGGGCAACTCAGTGCCGCGCCCGCCACCGCACGCAACTGGGCGGTTCCGTAGAAGCCGCGCAGCGTCTGGAAATGCCCGAAAAGCCGCTCGGTCGACGTACCCAGCAGGTCACTTCCGGTCACCGGGCGCAGGAACGCATTGGCCAGGTTCCACGCACCGTTCGTACGCACCGTGCCGAGCAGGGTCTCCGGCATCGTCCGCGCTGCCATGGTGCTCTGCTTTCCACCAGGGGTGGAGTGAATGAACGCGTCGAGCCACGCCCGTGCCGCGTGTCCGACGAGCTCCTCGTCGCCTGCCAAGTTCGTGGCAAGCTGGTCGAGGTCGAGGTTGGCGTAGCGGTAGTAGCACGCCGTGTTGAAGTCGATCGTGCCGATCATGTCCGCGCCGGGTTCGCTGTCCAGCTTGAGATCGTCGACGGCGGTGTAGTAATCAAACTCGATTCCCACCGCGTGCGTGGAGATCGCGTGCGCGACCTGCGACGCGGCGGCGACGTTGAAATCGGAGTTGTCCGCGATCATGCGACCGAACAACGCGATGTCGGCCGCGCGGCTCGCGTCGAAGATCCGCTTCGCCGCGGCGGCGATATCCTTGGTGGGCTTGACCTTGGGAATCTTGATCGCGTCTTCGGAAGACTTTTTCTTTTTCGCTTCTTCTTTTTTCGCCTTCGCAACCGCCTCGTCGATCGGGGCCCAGTTCTCCTCACAGAAGTCGGCAAGCAGTGTGGATGCGTCGTGGCCCACGAACAACAAGTACTGCGTGAGCTGATTTTTCTCGATGCCGAATCCAAGCTGCTTCAATGCCGCAGCGGCGACCTCAGGCGCCTGTTCGGAATCCCTTCCCCGCTGCGCCAGCAACTTCGCCGTCTCGGTGACCAGTCGCTTCGTACGAGCACCGACATGCTCGACCGGCAGGCCATGTTTGGTGAACGAGCACCGCGCCGCACGTTTCAATGACTGACTGGAGATCCGGGCTCGCGGGACGCCGCCGAAGGTAGCGCTTTTGGGTTGACCAAGATCGTCACGGTTGAGGTTGCTCACCGGAAAAGACTGCAACAGATGTAGTTCGAGAATCACTCGTCGTTCTCCTGGGAATCGTCGCCGCCGTTGGTTTTCTTGCTACTGCTCGGTTGCCGATGGAAGTCCGTCGCCCACTTCCACTTCACGTCCCGCCTGTTTTCCTCGTCTTCCTCCGGATTCAGCAGCACGATCACGTTGTCCAGAAGTGAGTGAAAATCGACCGTGATGCCGTGGTCGGCCAGCAATCGCAGGGTCGAGCGAAGATGCTGCGGTAGTGTCTGTTCGTCTGCGGCCAGCAGTTGCCGCAGCCGCGTCTGCGCGGTGATGCCGTCCCGTCGCGAATCGAGCTCACGCAAGGCCCGCCCCAGTGGGAGTCGCGGGCTCTTTCTCTCTCTTGCGTTGAGTGCGAACAGTCCGGCAACGAGAAGCCAGCTATTTTCCTCGTCACGGGGTGGCTGGTGTTCGAACACGACGGCAAGGGCATCGTGTTCGTGTCGCTGCCCGGTCACCGAACGGCGCAGTTGAGCCAGTGTCCGCCGTGCGGCCGATACAACGTGTTGATTGTCGGAGTTCAACTGACGTGCGAGTTTTTCGAGGTGAGCGATGAACTCCCCCCGCCGATGCGGCGGCGGGAGCTGCGCTGTGCTGGCCATGGGTTCTCCGTCTTACGGAAGGTATCCGGTGATGTGGGCATCGAAGATGTTGCACCGCTTGGCGACAGTGCGTGCGAAGCCGTCGTAGGCGCCCGCGAGTGCGAAAAGATGACGGGCCTGCCGATCCCGTAGCTGAACGACAAGCTGATCAGCGGCTTCCTGCGCTACATGTCGAACCGTGTCTCTCCATTCGGCTATCGCCGGTTCCGGCGAGGCTTCCGATTCAACGGCCTCACCGATTTGGAGTAGCAGCTTGGCGAACGGAGCGGGAAGTTGGGGCCAGTAGTCTTGGGCGAGCCCGGCGTTCCGCTTCGCGGCGCGCACGCTCGAAGGTCTCCACTCCGCCTCGAACATCCGGCGGCATGCCGCCACAAGCTCCACCAAAGCGGCGCCCAGACCGTCCGCAAGCGCGACACAGTGCCCCAGTATCGCGCCGACCTCCTCGTCCCTGGCGTTGAGCAGCGCGGCGGGAGCGGGAAGTTGCTCCTGCAGCCAGGTATAGACCGAGCCGCCGCCGCTGTCGTCGAGCTGCTGACCGAAGACCCGGATGGTGAACACCTCATGCCGGGACAGCGTTCCCCATTCGACCTGTTCGGCTACCTGGTCGAGCAGCGCGGGGCGCCGGTGCCGCTCCTCCTGCTCGGCCAGCAGCATTTCTCGCGCGTGCCGCCATACCCCGCGCAGTTCCTGTAGCCGCACCGGAGTGAACGGGGCAAGGTCCTTCTTGGACTTCGTCGGGCGGCGCTCGAAGGCGGCCATCTGTTCGACCCGATCGAGGTCGTCCTTGAGCTGTGTCCCCGGCGTGACGACGGCGCCGTCAACGGCGAGCGCACCGTCAATGATGGCGGGTCGCAGCAGGACTCGGCGAGACGGCCAGGTCAGCAGATCGAGCCAGCCGTAGGGCATGCGTTCGTCGGGCTCCGGCGCCGGTACTTCCGCCTCCCACGCGGGCCGATCCTCGTTCGCCGAGGACCATGGCTTGTCCGAAGCGGGATCGTATTCGCAGGTGTTGAGCAGCAGCGTTTCGCGTAGCGTCTTGCCTTCCACGAGGGCTACGCCGAACCGATTGCACGGGGCAACGACGGACTGCTTGGTCGTGGTGAACGGCGTTTTCAAGCCACCGGTGTCGTAGGCCTGCACGGTCACCAGCCAGCGAGCGGCCTCGGCGGGAGTAAGCGTCAAGTCGCCGCCCGTAGTGTGATCGAACAGCGTCGCGTTGTTGCCGACTGCACGGAAATGCACCAACTGCCCCGCCGAGCGCGCCTCTAGCTTTCCCAATGCCGGGCATTGCAGGAAAGGGCGCGACGCGTCGAACAGATCGAACTCACCGGCGTGGTTGTCGAAGTACGCGATGATGCGGTCGGCCGGCAACGCGGGAATCGCGTTCCCATCGGCCTGTTTTTCTAGATGCGCCCAGGCTTCTGCCCACTCGTGACGATTCTTCGGGCCATCCAGAATCCGGTGTAGGACGGCGATGAGCAATCGGTGAAGCGACGCTGTTACCGGCGGCGCTTCGGCATCCAGCCAACGTAATTCATGTGCTCGTAGGAAAATGTCACACAGGCTCACCTCGTCGACACGACCATCAAGGCCGACGACAGGAATCCAGGACTCGTTCACTAGGTCAAACCGCACAGTTTCTCCTGGAAACTACTTAAACAGCTGCCGACTGCCCCCACGATCCGCCACTATAAGAAGGTGCACGGACCACTTGATCGTAGTGTCACACCAGCGGGAAATCCAGTGTATATCGCAGGAAATTCCACATTGTTTGTCAGCGTCCACTCTGGTTATCCACTTTGGGTCTACGCTTGTTCACCATTAATGGATTGCATCGGGTGATGCAAGTTCAATTCCGCCACGGCCAGGCAACACAAGACCTCCGGGCGAGCGCTCATCCTTCGTCTTCCTCGATGCGCAGGCCGAAGACCTCGTGCAACTCGAAGCGCACCGGTCCGGTACGCGCGGCATCGTCGAGCACAAGTACGTGGTGGTCCTGCAACCAGCCCGAGCGCTCGAAACACTGCGGCACCGGCAGCTCAGCCACGGTCCGAAATGAACGAGACGTGAGGTCTTCTGGAAAGATCCGCACGGCCGAGTCGAGTAACGCGTTCTGCTCGGCCTCGGTCAGTTCGTGGGTATCGGAAAGGTCGATAGGGGTTCCGTCCAGCGCCGCCGGGTACGGGTCGCCCGGCAATAGCAGTACGACGTCGAACGGCTCAAGGCTGAGCGTCTCGTCCTCGGTCATGTCCGGTCCTTCCACGGGCTGTCCTTACGGGTCCGCGAAGCAAGCGTCGGATGCCGGGTCAGCTCCCTGATCGAGTCCTCCGCACGCAGCGCCGGCAGATAGAACCGGCGCACGCGCGACTCGTCGACGCCCTCTCGCTTTGCCATGCGCTCGTCCGCCGCCTCGAATCGCTTGCGTAGCGGTCCGAGCCGCTGCCAGGGATCCGAGTACACCTCGTGTACGAGCTTCGGCGCCTCCTCCGGCAACTTCAGCTCGGCCCGTCCTCGCAGCACCGACCACGTCCTGAGCAGCAAAGCGTGGTGATACACGGTATGCAAGCCGCGAGAGAACACCGGCCCGTCCTTGCCTTCCGGCGGTTGCAGAAGCCCGAGTTCCGGTGCCGTGCAAACCCGCTCCTTGGCCTCGCGTTTGTGCCGGTGAAGCCGCCCAAGTCGCTGGATCAGCTCGTTGATCGGCGCCAGATCGGTGGCCAGCACATCGAAATCCAGGTCGAGACTGTGCTGAAGAATCTGGGTACCGATCACGATGGCGTGCGGCCGGGCCTGACGTTTCGGGCCGAAGTCCTTCCGCAGCTCCTCCTCGATCAGCTTCCGTTCCCCAGCGTTGACCTGGCCGGTCAGCAACACCAGCTTCGGCTTGTGTTCCCACGTCTCGATTTCCTCGGTCAGCTTCTCGTAGGTGGCCTCCGCGTCGCGCACCAGATTGCGAATGATCACCGCGCATCCTTGTGAGCTGACCCGTTCCCTTAGCCAGCCGACGAGGTCTTCCTTACCGAGGTTCCGCACCGCCACCGGAGGCCGCTTGGCGTTGACCTCCGACAGCTCGGTCAGTTCGGTCACCGAATCGTCCTCGACGCCTGCCCAGGTCACCCTCGCGCCGCCGGGCTCGGCAGGGCAGGGTGCGACGTCGCCGGGCCGGACCTGCCTCCGCCCAGCTCGCCAGTCCGCGATGAGCTGCTCGCGATTGGTCGCAGGCAACGTCGCCGACATCAGGATGACCGGCACACCGAGCCGTCCGCACCACCACATCAACCGCCGTAGCAACGTCGTCATGTGCGCGTCGACGTCGTGGGCTTCGTCGATCACCACGACCTTGCCGGAAAGACCGGTCAACCGGACAAATACGTGCCTCGACCGGATCACGGCCTGCAACGCCTGATCGATCGTGCCGACGCCCAGCGGGAACAGTAGTCCTCGTGTGCGGGTGAACCACTCGCACGGATCGAACGCGCCGGAGCCGTCCTCGTCCACCGAGGTCGCGACGACGGGAAGGCGGCCCCGCACCAGCTTCGGCAGTCCGCCGAGTTCGAGTGCTTCCGCGAAGTTCGCCAGCTCGTCGTGCACCTGAGCGGCCGTCGCCCTTGTCGGCAACGCGAAGTACATGCCGGACAGCCCCAGATTGCGGACCAACGTCGCCGCCGCCTGGAACGCCGCGCGGGTCTTCCCCTCCCCTGTCGCGACCTCGACGACCAGCACTCCAGGCTCCGTGCGGTTCTCGACCAGCTCCTCGACTTTCCGCTGCAGTGGTCGCGGCGGCTCGCCGAACAGGGCCGAATACGACGTGTTGCGAGGAGGAACCCACCGCTTCCACCGCAGCTTTTTGAGTGCCTCCTCAGCATTCTGGCGCGCCTTGGCGGTGTATGCGTCGAGATCGGTCAGCGGCAATTCGGCGTACTTGAAGTTGTCCGTGTCCGACGCGATCCAATCCGACACCGAAGCCAAACCCGCGATGCCCACCATCCCGGGCACGCTCAGTGAAGCCGAGCGCCAGTCTGCCTTCGCGGGATCACCCAACCCCCACAATCGCGCGACCTCGCTGACCACCCGGGAACGGAGCCGATACCAGGGCCGCCGCCCGTGATGTGCGGACTTGAGCCGCGCGTGCTGCACCGCGTTGGCCGACATCAGATGACCGTGGTGACCACCCAGTCCATACGCGAGCGCGTCCCTGAGTTCCGCCCGCGCTCCCCACTCGTCAAGGCATTGACTGAGGTGTACCGCCGTCAAGGTGCCATGCGGGGTCCGCACGGCACCGTCGCGCGCATGCGGATGAAGCTTGTCCAGCAACGGGCGTACCTCCGGGCCGAGAAACTGCTCGGCAACCTCCGGACGCATCGACTGGAAAATCGGCGTCGCCTTTCCGATGTCGTGCAGGCCGCACAGGAAGGCGACCCACCGGCGCACGTCCCCCAGCGGAGCCAACTCAGCCTCAAGCGCGACCCGTACGCCTGGCCCGAGCAACACGTCGTAGAGCACCTCGGCCACCGCCGCCGTGTCGATCGCATGGCAAACCAACGGATGCGGCCCAGTCTTCTTCCACGCTTTGGCCCACGCGGCCCAGACCGGCGGATCGGAACCGACCTCGAACACTGACTCACCCCGCAATGTGCTGTTCCACGCGATCATCCGTGCCGCACATTCTGCCCACAGGGACCGACAATTTCGGGCCCCGAACAAGCGTCGCAACCACCGCCGTGGAACTCGGCGTCCTGAGTGCGGAACTCGGCGTCCTGAGTGCGGAACTCGGCGTCCTGAGTGGGGGACTCGCGCACGGGCACGGGCACGCACGGGCTCAGAGGCGGCCCGTCTGGCTCACCGGTACCTTTCCTCTGGCGGCGGCATTCTCCGAGATCGCCTCGTGGCAGTAGGCGCGCAGCGCCTCCACCCGCGCCGCCCTCCTCGCACCACAGGCGGTGGCGAGGACGACGTGGTTCGGGGGAATCTCGTCGGCGATCGGGCGATAGACGATGGGTTTGCCGTCGTAGGTCAGGTCCCCGTGCGGCCTTCCCATGATGATCGTGTAGCCGAGCCCGCGCGCCACCAGGGAACGGATCGTCTCGACGTTCGCGCTCCGCCAGCGCACCCTCGGCGCGATACCGGCGTTCCGCAGGATTTCCTCCACGTGATCGGTCGCCGGTCGCATCGCGAGCAGCACCGCGTCCTCGTCACGCAGCGCGCCGAGCGGTACCTCATCCAGTTCGGCCAGCGGGTGGTTCGGCGAAACGGCCAGTTGCAGACGTACCGGCGCGAGCCGCTGGACTTCCACCTCCGAGACGATGTGGTTCTCGTACAGCAGAGCGGCGTCGAGCCTGCCCTCCGTGAGCAGGCTCTGCAGAGCCGCCGAAGCCCCTTCTTCCAGCCCCAGCTCGACGGCGGGGTGGTGCTCGGCGAAGTATTCGGCCATCTGCGGGAACAACCACGGCGACAGCGTCGTGAAGATACCCACCCTCAGCGGACCGCGCAGTTCCCCTCTGATGGTGCCCGCGAGCTCCTGGATGTCCTCGACACCACGGGCGATGACCCGCGCCGTGTCGTACACGCTGCGCCCGGCGTCGGTGATCTCGACGCCTTTGCCCCGCGTTCGCAGCGTGAGCTGGATGTCGAGCACCTCTTCGAGTTGTGTGATGGCAAGGGAAACGCCGCCCGCCGAGACGTGCATACGCTTGGCGGCCTCGGTGACCGAGCCGCATTCGACGACCGCGCAGAAGTACCGCAACTGCCGGAGCGACAACGCTGACATCCCATTCACTTCTACGACTCTAAACTATCAATCCCGATACTTGTCATTGATTGATTTGCGGTGTCCACGCAGACTCCTTGTGGTCCAGAAAACGGGGGCCTGTCCCCGTCCCGTAACCAGGAGTTCGACGATGAACGCCACGCTCAACTCTCCATCACGCGGCGAAGCGGCCCCTGATGGTTCCCTGCGCACGCCCCAGATGCGGCGCATCCTGGCTTCGAGTTTCCTCGGCAGCGCGATCGAGTTCTACGACTTCATGCTGTACGCGAGCGCCTCCGCTCTGGTGTTCGGCCCCGTCTTCTTCGCATCGCTGGATCCCGCGATCGCCGCGATCGCCTCCTTCGGCACGCTCGCCGCTGGCTACGTCGCCCGCCCGCTCGGCGGCATCGTCTTCGGCCACTTCGGCGACAAACTCGGACGCAAGGGCGTTCTCGTCACGACGATGCTGATGATGGGCATCGCCACCGCGCTCATCGGTGTTCTGCCCACCTACGACCAGATCGGCGTCACGGCGCCGCTACTGCTCGTCATGCTGCGCGTCATCCAGGGCTTCGCGGTCGGTGGCGAATGGGGCGGTGCCATGCTCATCGCACTCGAACACGCTCCAGGCGGCAAACGTGGTTTCGCCGCGTCGTTCGCGAATCTGGGCGCACCTGCCGGTTCGATCCTTTCCGCCGGAATGCTCGGGCTCTTCACGCTGATGCCGGACGAGCAGTTCCTTTCCTGGGGCTGGCGCATCCCGTTCCTACTCAGTGTGGTTCTGGTGCTCATCGGCATGTTCGTGCGCCTCAAGGTCGTCGAAAGCCCGCTGTTCCGCAGCTTCCAGCACGAAGCCGAGCAGCGCCGCGTTCCGCTGCTCGCCGTGCTCACGAAATCGCCGAAGGTACTCGTACTCGGAACGCTCGTCGCGGTGACCCAGTTGACGATCTCGGGCATGGCCAGCGTGTGGGGCCTCAGTCACGCAACGGGGCAAGGCGTGGATCAGACTTTCGCGCTGAACGCGAAGGTGGCCTCCGCCGCGGCGCTGTTCCTCACGACGTTGCTCGCCGCCCGCCTGAGTGACCGATTCGGGCGGCGGCCGATCATCGCCGTCGGCATCGCGGCCGCGATCCTGTTCGCCTACCCGCTTCTGCTGCTCGTCGACGCGGGCGACAACGCGGCCTTCGCCATCGCCGTCGTGGTCGGCCAAGGCATCCAGGGCATCATTCTCGGCCCGCTCGCGGCTTTCCTCGCCGAGCTTTTCCCGACCTCCGTGCGATTTACCGGGTCGTCGCTCGCCTTCCAGGGCGCGTCCGCGATCGGCGCCGGCTTCACCCCGATCATCGCGGGGTCGGTGGCCGCATCAGCAGGCGGACTGCCGTTGCTCGGCGGCGGGTGGATCGCCGTGCTGCTCGTCTGCGCCGTCGCGCTGTTCATCATCCCCGAAAGCAAGAATCGCGATCTCGCCGCGATCCGCTGACCGATAGGAATTTCCCACCGTGAGCGACCACGACGCAGACGTCATCATCGTCGGGGGCGGTCCTGTCGGCCTGCTGGCCGCGATGGATCTCGACTCCCGCGGTGTTTCCGCCGTCGTCCTCGAAGAAAACCCCTATCTCGACCCGCCGAACGTGAAGTGCAACCACGTGTCCGCAAGGACCATGGAGGCTTTGCGGCGGTTCGGGCTCGCCGACAGGGTGCGTGCAGCGGGCCTGCCGGGGGACCACCCGCAGGACATCGCGTTTCTCACCGCGGTGACGGGCACCGAATTCGGCCGCATCCCCATCCCGTCGGCCGCCGCGCGCGCCGACGGCACCGGCGAAGGGCCGGACACCACGTGGGCGGCGGCGGAATCCGCCCACCGCGTGAACCAGCGGTTCCTGGAACCCATCCTGGAGGAACACGTCGCCTCCCTCGGCAACATCTCACTGCGCAACGAGACGAAGGCCGTCTCGATCGCGCAGGACGAGGACGGCGTGGCCGTCGAGATCACGCCGTCCGGTTCGCAAGACGGGCGAGAAACGGCGACGCTGCGCGGGAAGTACCTCATCGGCGCCGACGGAGGGCGCTCACTCGTGCGCAAGTCGATCGGTTCGAGATTCCACGGCGATCCGGTTTTGCAGCACGTCCAGTCGACGTGCATCAGGATGCCCGGCCTCTACGAGCACATGTCGGCAGGCAAGGCGTGGGGGTACTACGTGTACAACGCGCGCCGCAGCGGCCACGTCTACTCGATCGACGGCGTCGAAACGTTCCTCGTCCACACCTATCTCACCGAGGAGGAGGCAGAGCGGCAGGAGGTCGACCGCGACAAGGCCATTCGCGACATCCTCGGCATCGGCCCCCAGCACCGGTACGAGACCGTCTCCCGCGAGGACTGGGTCGCTCGCCGCCTCGTCGCCGACAAGTTCCGGGAGGGCAGGGTCTTCATCGCGGGGGACGCCGCCCACCTGTGGGTTCCCTACGGCGGGTACGGCATGAACGCCGGAATCGCCGACGGACTGAATCTTTCCTGGCTCCTCGCGGCCGTCGTCACGGGCTGGGCCGACGAGAAGATACTCGACGCCTACGTCGCGGAGCGCCAGCCGATCACCGACCAGGTTTCCCGGTTCGCCATGTCGCACCTGCGCAAGATCACGGCCACCAGCCTGCCTTCCGCGCTGGAGGCGCAGGGAAGCGAGGGCGAGGCCGCTCGCGGGGAATTCGGCAAGCTCGCCTACGAACTCAACGTTCAGCAGTTCGCGGCGGCGGGGCTCAACTTCGGATACTCCTATGAGGACAGTCCGATCATCGTCGCCGACGGCACCGCCCCCGGCTACACGATGGGCACGTACACCCCGTCCACGGTGCCGGGCTGCCGCCTGCCCCACCACTGGCTCGCCGACGGCTCCTCCCTCTACGACGAACTCGGCCCGTGGTACACGCTGATCGCGCTCGACAAGACCGCGGAAGCCGAGGCCTGGGCACGCGAGGCACGTGCCGCTGGACTTCCCATCACCGTCGTCCCGCTTCCCGAGGCACGCGACGATCCGGCTTTCCCCACCACGTTCGTCATCGCCAGGGCCGACCAGCACGTCGCCTGGCGGGGCCGCGCGCTCCCCCCGGAGGTCTCCACCCTCGCGGCCCAGCTCGGCGCGGCCCGGCGCGGGTAACGCATCGTGGTGTCTCGCGGCGTTTCCGGAGCCGCGAGACACCACCACGACCTATCGCGCGGTCCAGATGATCGGCGCTTCCGCGTAATCCGGTAGGTTGCCGAACTCGGCCTTCGTGACCTCGACACCTTCCTCGGCCGCGTCGAGCACGCAGGTTTCGAAGGTTGCTCCCGCCGAGGTGAAGTCGGGCGGGGCGTCCTGCGATTCGCACTTGCCCTCGACCACGCTGCCGCTGGTGGCGAAAGCCCCCGTGCTCTCGCCATCCGCGGTGAGTGCGCGCATCCCGATCTGCGCGAAGGACAGGTCGGTTCCGCTCAGGTTCTCCACCTTCACCCTGAGGTAGTAGGGAACGAGCCCTTCGGAGTCCTCGAACGAGGCGATGTCGGCGGGGTCGCCCTGCTCGATCGCGGTCACCGTCACGCCAACGACACCGCCGGGCTCCGGCGCGTCGGGAAACGGCAGCACCGCGGTCTCCCCTACCGCCAGTTCGGTGCCGGGAGGCGTCAGGTCCTCCTGCGCGATCGGCTCCGGCTTCGGCCCGGCCTGACTCGCCTCCTGCTCGCCGCCGGAGCCCTCCGTTGCCGGCTCCTCGTCGCCGCCGCAGGCCGAAAGCCCGAGTGCGATGGCAGCCGCGGCCGCGGCGAACGTGATACGTCGCTTGTGCACAGTCATTCTCTTTCGCGGGGGTACATCGACATTCCGAAGACGTACCTCACCGCGAAAATCGCCGGTTTCACCCAGAATGTGATGAAGCTATCAAAGCGGACGCGGCATCAGGAAGCTCGTGCCCCCGCCTGCCCGCGCTGAGGCGCGACGACGACACCCTGAGCGACGGCGCACAGCGACGCCGTTCCCCGTTCGTCCACTGTGAACAGATCGCACCGGGTCGTCGCTCTGCTGCCGGTCGCGTTGACGACGTCCGCTATCGCCCGCAACATCGCCCCCTTCGCGGGGCGCAGGTAGTCGATCGTGAACCCGGCGGTGAGCAGCGACGCACCGAGGACGGTACCGGCCGCGAAGGTCAGCGCACTGTCCGCCGCGTAGCCGAGCACGCCACCGTGCAGGAATCCGTCGTGCTGACACAGCTGAGGACGGATGTCGATTTCGATGACGGCCCGGGATTCGCCGAACTCGGCAACTCTCGCACCGAGGAGCACACTGAACGGCTGGTTCTCCAGCACCTGCCTGGCAAGCGCGAGCGTCGGCCGCGGGTCACTCATCACAACCCCCATCACTTCACTAGTGAATTGAGAGTGCGTCATCCACGCGAGAACTGTCAAGCGGAGTTCGGGACACGGCTACCGCGCAACGGGTTCGAGTTCCGGCTTCGGCTTTTCGGCGGCGCGGCCGAGACACAACACCATGCAGCCGAGCACGATCGCCACCGTCACCGGAACTCCCCAGCCGATGTGCTCGCCGAGCAGCAACGCCGCCCACACGATCGCGAGAAACGGCTGGGCGAGGTTGAGCTGGCCGATCCTGCCGGTGCCTCCCGCGGCGAGACCGCGATACCAGAAAACCGAACCGAGGAACATGCTCAGCACGCCCGCATAACCGAAACCCAGCCATGCCGACCAGCTGATGGTGCCGAAGTCGCCCGCACTCGCGGCCACGATTCCCACGATCGCGGCGAAGGGGGCGAGCAGGATCATCGCCCAGCACAGGGCGGGAACCGCACCGATGGCGGCCGAGACCCTCGCGCCCTCGACGTATCCGATGGCGGTGCTCACGACGGCCGCCAGCAACCACAGGTCGGCGAGCCGCACCGTGAAGCCGCTCTCGGCAAGACCGAAGATCAAAACCGCGGAGAACCCCACGGCACAGCCGAACCAGAACCGTCCGGAGAGTCGTTCCCTGTTCCTTGCGGCGGCAAGCAGCGCGGTGGCCGCGGGAACGAGCCCGATGACGACGGCACCGTGGTAGGCGGGCGCCTCGACGAGCGCCAATGTCAGGAAGAGCGGATAACCGACGCCCATACCGAGTCCCGCGATGAGCACGCTCGGCAGCAGTGTGCGGCCTGGCCACTGCCACCTGCGCAGGATCGTGAGCGTCAACATGCCGAGCGCGGCGGCCATGACAATGCGGGAGCAGGTAAGCACCACGGGGCCGAACACCGGTCCGGCGACGCGGGTCGCCACCGCCGTCCCGCTGAAGCACAGCACTCCGAGCATGCCGGGAAGGACCCCGGCGAGCCTCGGCCCCGCCGCGGCTCCGGAAGGGGCCGCCGCGGGCGAACCGGTACCCACCACGTCACTACCCGTCATCGTCCGTGCTCCTCGCTTTCCCTCGGCTCACCTTCGGTGCCCGTGAGCGCTTTGTGCCGAGCGCGGTACTCGCGGACGTGCTGTCTGTTCCCGCACTTCTCGGCGGCGCACCAGCGCCTTCGGCCAGACCGGGAAACGTCGGCGAAGAGGAAGGCGCAGTCGGGGGCCGCGCACTCGCGCAAGCGGCCGGAGAGAGGACCGGTGAGCAGATCGATCGCGTCGTGGGCGATCGCGGCAAGTGCGCTCGTCGCCGTCTCCGGTTCCGGCCACTCCACGGTCGCGTTCGCGGTGAGCCTCGGCAGCGGGCCGTGGTGTGCCGCAACGGCGTTGATCGCCTCGACGGAGCCGGCAGGCAGCTCTCTCCGGCCGATTCTTGCGAGGAACGCGTGGAAAGCCGCCTCGCGAAAACGCAGGACGGTGGCGAACTCGTCCCCGGTGACGAAGACCCGCCGGGAGGACAGCCCGGCCTCGGTCAGCCAGCGGCCGAGGTCGGCGGGTTCACGAAGCAGTTCGACGGGAGCGACGTGGCGCCACAGGACGGTCGCGCACAGGTCGAGCGAGGAACGCCCCGCTCGAAACCGGAACCGGTCGCCGTCGGCGGTGCGCGGCGGCGTCCGGTTCCCCATCCCAGCACCGTAATCGGTTCAACCCATTACGAAAAGCCTTACTTCGCGCCGGTGAAGCTGACCCTGATCGAGTACAGCGAACTGGAGGCGGTGATGAACAGCTCGTTGCGCTTCGGTCCCCCGAAGGTCAGGTTCGACACGACCTCGGGCATTCGCAGTTTGCCGAGCAACGTCGAGTCGGGGTCGAAGCAGTGCAGGCCGTCGTGCGCCGCGGCCCACACCCTTCCCTCCGTGTCCAGCCGCACACCGTCGAACCGGCCCGCGTCACAGGTCGCGAAGATGTCGCCGCCCGTGAGCCGGTTTCCGCCGACCACGTCGAACACCCTGATATGACTGGGTTCCGCCCTGGTGTCGGCGATGTAGAGCTTGCGCTCGTCCACCGAGAACGCCAGCCCGTTCGGCCGGGTGAAGTCGTCGGCGACGATCGCGACCTCACCGGTGTGCTGATCGATGCGGTAGACGTGGCACCCGCCGATCTCGCTTTCCGCCTTGTGCCCCTCGTAGTCGCTGTCGATGCCGTAACTGGGGTCGGTGAACCAGATCGAGCCGTCCGAGCGCTCGACGAGGTCGTTGGGGCTGTTCAGGCGCTTGCCGTTCCACCGATCCGCGAGCACCGTGATCGATCCGTCGTGCTCGGTGCGGGTGACCCGCCTGTTGCCCTGCTCGCAGCTCAGCAGCCTGCCGGCCCGATCGACCGAGTGCCCGTTGGTGTACCCGGCGGGCTGCCGGAACACGCCGACCGCCCCTGTCGTCTCGTCCCAGCGCAACAACCGGTCATTGGGGATGTCGCTGAACACGAGGTAGCGCCCGGCGGGGAAGTACGCGGGCCCTTCCGTCCAGCGGCATCCCGTGTGCAGACGCCGCATCCACTCGTCCCCGTTGCACCGCGCGAAGCGTTCGTCGCGCACCTGGAAGTCCGTCTTGACGGCGTCGATCCTGTCCACCCGCTCGTTCCCCTCACCTGACGAATTTCACTTCACATACAAAGTGACAATGACCCCGGGGGACCGGCACTGTCAAGATGCCTCACGACGCGCGCCGCCCTGCGCGACGAAAGCCTCCCGGAAAGATGTCAAGATCTCGGCATGCCCGAATCCGGCGAACAGCGGCTGTACTTCCTGCTGCAACGAGCGGCCCACCAGCTCAGGATCGAAGCGGACCGCCGCTGCCTCGCCGCGGCGGGAATCACCACGGCCCAGCTCGGGGCCCTGTTCGCGATCGAGGCCGATCCCGGCACGACCCAGCAGCGCCTCGCGAACACACTGGGCCAGCGGGAATCGGCCATCACCACACTCGTCGGCAGGCTCACCTCCGCCGGTCTCGTGAGCAAGAGCGCTCATCCCGAGCAACACCGCGCGGTCGTACTCGAACTCACGAAGAAGGGCGCGAAGGCACTCGCGGACGTCCGGCCGGAGATCGAGGACTTCAACGCGGACCTCCGCGCGATACTCGGCTCCGACTTCAGCCGCGTGGCCTCCGCGCTCGGCAAGATCGTCGAGAGCAGGCACTGATTTCCGGGATTTCCGGTTCGGAGGCGGCCTAAGATCGACTCGTGCCCCTCGCGAAAGCCGCCGACGACACCGCCATCAACTACGAACTGCACGGCGATGGCCAACGCGTGTTGGTGTTGCTGGCTGGGCAATCCAACAACCGGCACTGGTGGGACTGCGTCCTGCCCGACTTCGCGGAGTCCTTTCTGGTCGTCACCATCGACTACAGGGGAACGGGCGACAGCGGGAAGCCGGACACCGATTCCTACAGCACAAGGGGCTTCGCCGAGGACGCCGTCGCCGTGCTCGACGCGATCGGGGCGGACAGGTTCGACGTCTACGGAACCTCCATGGGCGGGAGAGTCGCGCAGTGGCTCGCCGCCGACAATCCGGCCAGGGTGAACGCGCTCGTACTGGGCTGCACGTCACCGGGGCACCCGCACGGAGTCGAACGCGACCCGGAGATCACTCGCGCACTCGGCGGGCGGGACAAGGCTTCCGTCCGCAAGACCCTGCTCGAATTGATGTACACGCCGGAATGGCTGGAGAGCCATCCCGGTCCCTACAACACCATCGGGGACAGAGCGATGCCGTCGTATGCCCGCAGGCGCCACCGCAGGGCGAGCGCCGGTCACGATTCCTGGGACGTACTCCCGACGATCGCGGCACCGACCCTCGTCGTGCACGGCACCGACGACGTCTTCAACCCGGCGGCGAACGCGCCGCTGCTGGCCGACCGCATTCCCGGTGCGAAACTCGAACTGATCGAAGGAGCGAGGCACGCCTACTTCGAGGAGTACCGCGCCGTCGCGAGCCCGCTCGTCCTGGATTTCCTGCTCGAAGCCGGTCGGCGGTCATGAAGCTCGGACTGCCGCACCTGCTCGATTCCCGGTCCGCCGCCATGGCAGAGGAGACCCGCGCCTTCCATGAACAGCGCGGCATGCGTCGCGGCCCTGCCGACTGGAACGAGTTGCGGTCGCTGCGCGAGCGGACGCAAGCTCCCGTCCCGGCGAACCCGCCCGCGACCGTAGAGCAGGCAAGGCACGGTGACCGCACCGTCCCGGTGCGAATCCACCTTCCGGCATCGACATCGCCGTCGGGGGTGCTCATGGATATCCACGGCGGCGGCTTCTACCTGGGCTCCGCTGCGGCAAGCGACGTCGGCAATCGCGCGCTGGCCGAGAAGCTCGGCGTCGCCGTCGTCAGCGTCGACTACCGTCTCGCACCGGAAAATCCGTGGCCCGCGGCACCCGATGATTGTGAGACAGCGGCCCTGTGGCTCGCCGAACACGCCGCCGAACGATTCGGAACGCGACGCCTCGCCATCACCGGCGCCTCGGCAGGCGCCACACTCGCGATGACAACCCTCGTCCGGTTGCGTGATCGAGGCGCCGCGGAGACCTTCGAGGCCGCAGCCCTGCAATTCGGCACCTACGACATCAGCGGGAAGACACCCAGCGGCAGGCTGATCGCCGAGGAGTACTTCATCGAGGCGTACGCGGGGGCGGCGCCCGATCGCACGCACCCGGACATCTCCCCGATCTATGCCGACCTCACCGGCCTGCCGCCGACGCTGATGATCGTCGGTGAAGACGATGTCCTGCTGGGCGACAACTTCGCGATGGCAGCGCGGTTGTCCTCCTCCGGAGTCGATGTCGACCTGCGGGTCTACCCCGCATCGCCGCACGGATTCACCCATCACCCGACGCCTGTCGCCGAAGCGGCGCTCGACGACCTGAACGCCTGGCTTGGCAGCAGGCTGACCTGGACCGCGCCCATACATCGCGGGCAAGGCGCAGCCGGCTAGGGAAGTTCCGCCGGGCCACCGGTATTGCCGGTGGCACCGGCTCCGCCGTAGGGCTGGAGCGTGCGATCGTCCAGCAACGCCGCCGCCCTCACCGACAACGCGTCGGCGATCCCGAACAGCGTGCCGAGCGTGATATTCCTGCCGCCTCCTTCCAGGACGACAATCGTGCTGCGGGCGGTGCCCGCCAACGTCGCGAGCCTTTCCTGACTCATGTCGCGCGCGTGGCGCAGGGTTCGTACCCTGTCGCCGACGCGGCGAAGCCGCCAACCTTGCTGGTCACTCACCGTCACGGGATGCGAGTTTACCGGAAAACTCGAACTTCGAAACAGTCATTTCACTAAGTGAGCGCAGGTATTCCGCCGGTTGGCCGACCGGCGGCGGGCGCCCGGAATCCATGTCCTGATGAAAGTGCCACGCAAGTGGGGGCTGGCATCCTGCGTGAAGCGATGTCGACAGGAGGTCCGGCACCAAAGCGGGCCGGTGGGCCGAGGACCCCGCCATCCTGTCGCCGATCGACGCGGTCGTGGTCGTGATGGCTGTCGCCATCACGACCACCCTCCTCACCGGGGGAGGTGAGGAGGCCCGCCGCAGGCCCTGCCCTCCAGCCGCCTGCTCAGGCGCCGACCGCGCGCCTGACCGGCGGCCGAACCGGTGACACGGGCGCGATTTCCCCGCCAAGCCCACCGGCGCGACCGGCCTCAAGTACGGCCAGCTTCGCCTTCACCTGCTCCGCGGACGGATCGCCGAACTCGGTCAGCAGGGCGAGCGCGTCGCGCAGACAGGCTCGCGCCCTGCCCTTTCTGCCGAGTGCGCTCAACGCCTCACCGAGCCGCATCATCACCGTCGCCGCCCGCCACCGATCGCCGAGTTCGACGTTGATCTCCAGCGCCGTCTCGTAGTCGGCGACCGCGTCGAGCATCCTCGCCCTGTCGCGGTGCAGATCGCCGAGCGTGCACAGCGTGATGCGCTGTGCCTCGTCGGCACCACCGCGTTGAACCTCAAGCGCCTCGTGCAGCAGCCGCAAGGCATGGTCGTACTGACCGGACTGCCGGTACAGATCGCCGAGATTGTTCAGCGCCATACCGATTCCCCGCTCGTCCCCCATGATCCGGAACAGTTCGAGCGCCCTCGTGTAGCAGTCGAGCGCCTCGGGAAAGCACTGGATGTTGTCGTACACGACGCCGAGGTTGTTGAGGTTCCACGCCTGCCCCTTCCGGTCGCCCGCCTTGGCGTAGTGCGAAACCGCTTCGCCGTGGCAGGTGATGGCGTCGGCGAACCTGCCGATGTCGTCGTAGGCGACACCGAGGCCGTTGAGCAGCACGGCTTGAGCGGTCGAGTCCGCCGCTCCCTCCGCCGCGACCAGCGCGGTCCGGTAGCAGCGGATCCAGTCGTCCCAGTGCTTGCTCAGGTAGAAGTAGGACAGCAGCGCGGCCGAGATCGCCGAGGCGGGCTCCCTTCTTCCCGCCGTCACCGAGGCGTCAACGGCCGCGACGAGGTTGCTCCGCTCGGCTTCGAACCAGGCCATGGCCTGCGCCCTCGTGCAAGGAGCCGGTTCCGTGCCAGAGGCCGCCGCCTCGACCGCGAGGCGGGATTGCGGATCCAGCGCCATACTCATCCGCGTCGCCCGCAGCGTGTAGTGGTCGAAAAGGCGGCACAGCGCCGCGTCCCGTTCGGCCTCTGTGTGTTCCTCGGCGACGAGTTCCGCGGCGTAGGCGCGCAGCAGGTCGTGCTGCCGGTACCTGTCCCCTTGGACCTCGTCGACAAGGTGCGCGGCGACAAGCGGTTCGAGCAGATTCCGTGTCTCCGCCTCGGAAATGCCCGCGAGCGCGGCAAGCGCGAGCACCTCGGTCTCCTTGCCGGGAAACAGCCCGCACAGCCGGAAAAGCAGCGCGGCATCCTCGTCGAGCCGGTGATAGGACCAGGAGAACACCGCCCTCACCGAAGCCTGCGAGTGTCCATCGACCTCAAGCAGGTCCAGCCGCCCCTGCTCGCTGTCCAGCTCGGCGGTCACCTCGGCGACCGTACTTTCCCTGAGCCGGATCGCCTCGGCGACCAGCCGCAGCGCCAGCGGCAGCCGGGCACATCGCCGCGTGAGCAGCTCGACCTGGCTCGGAGCGCTCGCGAGGCTTTCGCCGGCAAGCTCGGTCAGCAGTTCGTGCGCGGCGTCCTCGGCGAGTTCGCCGACGGATATGCGGTGCGCGCCGTGCAACGCGGTCAGCCCCGCCAGCGAATCCCTGCTCGTCACCAGCACGAAACAGGAAGCGGTGCCGGGAAGCAGCGGGCGGATCTGTTCGGCGGAGTGCGCGTTGTCGAGCACCAGCAGCATCCGCTTGCCGTCGACGAGCGTGCGGAACCTGGCCGCCCTTTCCGCGAGGCTCTTCGGGATGGCCTGTCCCGCGACCCCCAGCGCCCTGAGAAATCCGGCGAGCACCTCCTTCGCGCATTCGGGCGCTCCCTGCCCGTAACCACCGAGATCCACGAAGAGCTGCCCCGAGGGAAAGCGCGCCCTCGCGCGGTGTGCCCAATGCACGGCCAGCGCGGTCTTGCCCATTCCCCCCGCACCGGCAAGCACACAGATCCGTTGCGCCGAACCGGCTGCCGCGACGCCGTCGAGTTCGGCGAGTTCCGCCGTCCTGCCGAAGAAACTCGGCACATCGTGCGGAAGCTGGGCGGGCACCCGCACGGCTCCGGCCGGCCGCCCCTTCAAGATGCCGCGTTCCAGTTCCCGCAGTTCGGCGCCGGGTTCGAGCCCGACCTCGGTCACCAGTCTCCGCCTCGCGTCGCGGTAGACCTCAAGCGCCTCCGCCTGCCGCTGCGCCCGGTAGAGGGCGGTCATCAGCAGCGCGTACAACCGTTCCCGCAGCGGGTAGCGGCGAACCAGATCGGTGAGTTCGGCGGCGACGAGAGCGTGCCTTCCGCATTCCAGTTCCGCCGCGTACAGCTGTTCGACCGCCGCGAGCTTGCGTTCGGTGAGCCGCGCGGACTCGTCGACGAGCAGCGGAACGTCCAGATCCCCGTACGGCTGGGACCGCCACAGCGCCAGGCCCTCCCTCACCAGCGCCGCACAGCGGGCGGGCTCGGTGAGCGCTACGCCGTCAGCCTCGTCGAAAAGGGCCTCCATTCGCGCCGCGTCCAGCTCTCCTTCGCCGACGTCGAGGCAGTAGCCTCCCGAGCCGAACCACAACCGGTCAGGAGCGCCGAGAACACCGCGCAGCCGGTGGACGTGGAGCTGCAACCGCCCCGCTGAGCGCTGATCGACCGAATCCGGCCACAGCGCGTCGGTGAGTACGTCGACACTCACCTGCCGCCCCGCCCTCAGCAGCAGAACCCCCAGCAGCGTTCGTTGCAGCCTGCCCTTCGGGGCGGTCACCGTCCGGCCGTCACGGACCCTGATGGGACCCAGTACCTCGAACTCCATCGATACCCCTGTCTGCCGCGATTGAGAAGTATGACGCACGGGGTTCGCCTGTGGAGCCGTCCACATCCCAAGAAGCGGGACCTCACGCGGTGATCACCGCGCCCTCACCGTGCGGAGTCCCGCTCCGCGTGCCGATCGACCAGCAACGCGAAACCGTCGAGGTGCCGCGCGAGGGCGTATTCGAACACACCTGCCACGTCGGCCACGACATCGCCGGAAACGGCTTCCAGCGCGGGAAACCGCCCGCCTTCGAACAGCACGTCCGTCCTCGGTTCCCGCTCAAGCCACCAGCGGTCGAACGACTGCCCACTGTCCTGCTGAGCCTCCGATTCCGCCGCGTTGACCAGCGCGTGGCTGATGACGATCGAGGTGAGACTGAGCACCTCGCGCACTCTCGTCTCGTCGCTGAGACCGAGTCCTTCGATGGCGCGCAGTGCCCATTCCGTGTGTGCCATGGCGTTGGGCATGAGCAGCGGACGGGTCAGTGAGATGACCCTCGGCAACCAGCGGTGCCGGGTGCACAAGGCCCATTGCTCACGTGCGCAGAGTTCGAGTTTGGCGCGCCAGCCCGCCGGGCCGGGTTCGGGCATCGGCCTCGAAGCGAAGGTGACGTCGGCCATCAGCTCGACGAGTTCGTCCTTGCCCGTGACGTGCCGGTAGACCGACATCGCGCCGATGCCGAGCTCCGAGGCGAGCCGTCGCATGGACAACGCTTCGAGCCCTTCGGCATCGGCGATGCGCATCGCGGCGTGCACGACATGAGCGCGCCCGACCCCGGCCCTGCCCTGCGGCGGTTGCGGCAGCGGTTTCGGCAGCGGCCGTGAGCCGGCGGTCGAACGTCCTCCCGCCGCGTGACTCACGACGGTGCCCGATCCGACCCTCGCCTCGACGAGGCCCTGGTCGCGCAACACGGCCATCGCCTTTGTCGCGGTGGCAACGGCAACGCCCCACTGCCGCGCGGTGTGCCGGATGGGCGGGAGCCGGTCACCGGCCACCAACTCGCCCGCATCGATACGGGCGTGAATGTCGTCGACGATCCTGCGATACGGCGGAGCACTCGTTGCCATAGCGATGGATTGTACTAGTACAAATCCGGGTTCGCCTAGGACATTCAATAACAATAATCGGGAGATAGCAGCAAATCAGAGCATGGGAAGCGCACTTGTGGAAACGTTGTACGCATGAACTCGGGAACAACGTACGAAAGTG
The DNA here is from genome assembly GCA_040635515.1 of Saccharomonospora sp. NPDC006951. Classification (GTDB taxonomy): domain Bacteria; phylum Actinomycetota; class Actinomycetes; order Mycobacteriales; family Pseudonocardiaceae; genus Prauserella_A. The sequence goes on from JBEYHY010000005.1 coordinate 446,131, forward strand.
TTCGGATCGCCGAGGGTGGCGACTGGGCCGAACCGCTCGCGGTACTCCGCTCGGCCTTCGCCGCCGATCCCTTCGTGGGCTGGTTGTTTCCCGATCCCGCCACGAGAGACGACTTTCAGACGCGGTTCTACCTTCCGCTGCTGAGTCACCCTTGCGCGGAAACCACCTTGCTGGGCACCGGCGAGGCCGCCGCGATCTGGCTGTCGCTGGCGCCCGGCCGGCCCCCCTTCGAAGGCACCGACAGCACCGGCAGCAGCGAGGAGAGCGGCTTCGGCGACAACGCGGCACGGCTCGCCATCGCGGGCGAGTACCTCGCCGAAAGGCACCCGACCGGGTCCGCGCACCGCTACCTCGCCGTCATGGGAGTCGTCCCCGGCGCGCAGGGAACGGGGCTCGGCTCACTGCTGCTCCGGCACGGCCTCGCCCAGGCCGACGCCGAAGGCATCGGCTCCTACCTCGAAGCGACAACGGCGGGCAGCAGGCAGCTCTACCGGCGGTACGGCTTCGCCGACCTCGGCGGCCCCGTTCACCTGCCCGGCGGCCCGACGCTGTGGCCGATGTGGCGCGAGCCGGCCACCACGCACTGAATCCGTTTCGGACAACACCGGGAAAGGAAGAGAAAATGGGGATCAACACCGAGGTCGTCGCGGGGAGTGCCGACGACTTCATGCTTGTCCGGCACCTGAGGGTCACCGGAACCCAGACCGAGATCGGAAGGGCACTGGCGGAGGAGGCTTACGAGCGCGGCGGCTGGCGGCCGATGGCGGCGGACCCGGTCAGGAACCGCGCACGGCTTGCCTGGTTCGAGCGGTACTGGCCTCAGCACAGGGCTCGGATGGAAGGCGCGGCGGCGGTCCTCGGCACGACGGTGGAGTCCGCGCGGGTCTACCTCGACGAGGTCGCCACGGTTCCCGGTGGCTCCGCGTGCACGGCGACCTGGTGCGCGCCGTCGGCCACGCGGGAGGGACACGGCTTCCTCGGCCGCAACTACGACTTCTTCACCGTCGGCTGGGAGCAGCTCTTCGCGATGATCTCCGGCGAACGGGCGGAGGACGACGGCAGCCTGCCCGCGGCCGCACGCCCCTACGTGATCACGAGCGTCCCCGACGACGCGCCCGCGACGACCCTCATCACGATGAACGAACTCGACGGCTGCATGGAAGGCATCAACGAGCACGGACTCGCGGTGGCGTTGCTCATCGCCGACATGGAAACGGCTGGTGAGCCGTCCGACGCGGGACCGCAGGTCGGCATCGGGTCGGCCCAGCTTCCCCGCTTCGTTCTCGACACGTGCGAGAACGTCGAGCAGGCACAACGGGCACTGCTCGGCGCCAAGCAGTACGACCTGGGCACCCCGCTGCACTACCTGATCGCCGACCGGCACGGCGACGCCTTCGTGTGGGAGACGGGACCGGGAGGCAGCGAGTACATCGTTCCCGCTGACGGGGAGGCGCTGTGCGTAACCAATCACCTGCTGCACAAGCGGCACGATCCGGGGAACGCTCCCGCCGACAACGACGAGACGGTGCGCTCCTACGAGCGGCTGGAGACCATCAGGGACCGCACCAAGTCGGGTCCGATGTCGGCCGGCGCGGTGCGTGACGCGCTCGACGAGGTCGCGTTCGACTCGCGCAATGCGGGCGCGTACCCGGTGCGCACCCTGTGGCGCACGGTGTTCGACCTGGACGAGCGCAGCATGACGACGCACTTCTTCCTCGGTGACGAGCCGGACGGCACCAACCGGTACAGCGAGGAAGTGGTGTTCCGGCCGGGCGGGCACGCCGCCTGACCCGCGAGTCCCCCGTCCAGGACGCCGAGATCCGCACTCAGGACGGCGAGTTCTGCACTCAGGACGCCGAGATGCGCGTTCACGGGCTCTCCTCGCGCCCTTCGGGCGGTCACCGGGGTGTGAGGGGAGCCCGTTCGCGTCGCTTCCGCAGGCCGAACGGCAACGCGAGAGCAACCACCGCGACGAGCACGACGGCGGCGGCGAGACCGCCCAACGCCCACGCCCCGAACAACACCAGCGAGGCAAGATCGGCGCCCAGCCCCGACACCGAGGTGACCGTCGCCCGCGCCTCACTCTCGATGCGCTCCTGCAACCGCGCGTTGCCGACGACGAGGACGGCCCGATACAGGCCGTAGAACAGCGCGACGCCGGCCAGCCCCACGGGCTCCGCGAACAAACCGGCCCCGCCGAGCAGCACAGCGCCCGCACCGAGCGTCATCGCGAGCGCGCGGGCACCGGGGGTAGCCCATCGCCCCGCCATCGCGGCACCGGCCGCACCCACGACGGCGATACCGACGACGGCAAGCGGATTCCAGCTCACCGGCACATGCCAGTCATGGGCGAGCAGCGGAAAGTACTCCTCAAGCCCGTCCACGGCGGTCAGCAGCGCGACGACAACGACGACACCACGGACGCCGGGAGTGGCGACCGCCTCGGCGACTCCGGACCGCAGGGTCGCGAAGAATCCTCGCTCCGGTTGGGAAGGGGTCTCCTCCACCTCCCGTCGCCGCCCTGGCTCGGGAAGCCGGGCCGCGATCACCGAAGCGAGAAGGCACATGCCCACGCTGGCATACCCGACGAGTTCGAATCCACCGGAGACGAAAAGGACGGTCGCCGCACCGGCAGCGGGGATCTGCGCGATCAGCTCCAGCGCGTTGACCTGGCCGTAGACGCGGGCGAAGTGCGTCTCGGCACCCGCGGCGGCAAGGCCGTCGTAGAGCAACGCCTCCAGCGCGCCCGACACGAGCGTGGCGCCGAGCCCCCACAGCGCGAACCCCGCCGCGAAGGCGGTGAAGCCCGGCCACGCCGTCCACAACACGTAACCGGCAGCCTGCAGAACACCACCCGCGACGAGTGACGTGCGACGGGAGAACCGGTCGGCCAGCGCGCCGGTGGGCACCTCGGCGACGACCCCGACAAGAGACCACAGCGCGAACAACGCAGAGATCTCCGCCTCGGAAAGGCCGGAGTCGGCGAACAGCAACGCATACAGCGGATACAGCGGGACGAGGTCCGCAAAGAGCGCCCACCAGCGGATCAGCCGGACCAGCGGGCGGACCTGCTCAGGTATCGATGACGTGCGTCAAAGGAACGGCATCAGCTCAGGCTACCCGTCCTCTCGGCTTACCTGCCACAACCGCGGAATGCCTTGCTACTTGTGGATCTGCGCTATCGCCCTGACAACGGCCATGCACCTGTCCTCCACGTAGCTCAGTCCGGCCTCCTCGGCGATCGTTCGCGCCTCCTCCGAGACGATGCCCTGCTGCAACCAGAGCGCACGAGCACCGATTCGCACCGCGTCGGCCGCGATCCCGGGAGCCTCGTCGGCGGGCCGGAAGACCTCGACGACATCGACGGGTTCCGGAATGTCGCGCAACGACCGGTACACGCGTTCGCCGAGCAGTACGTCCGCGCTGGGATGCACGGGGATGACCCGGAATCCGGCCGCCTGCATCGCGGAAGGCACCGCGTGCGCGGCTTTCGCGGGATCACGGCTCAAACCCACGACCGCGATGGTCGCCGAGTCGCGAAGCACGCGCTCCGCCGTGTCGTTGCTGTCGTTCACGTCGTTCATGCCCTCATTGTGCGTGGCCGGTGCGACATCAACCGCTCTGCCGGTACCAGCGGGGCGACGTGTTGAGCGGCGGCCGCAGCTCGGCACTGACGACGAGCACGTTCGGTTCGTCCGCGCGGGTGAACTCCCTCAACAGCCTGCGAAACGCCCTTCCGAAACCGTCGACCCTGTCGGCGTAGACACCGAATGACTTCGCGAGTCCGACGAAATCCGGGGTCGCGAGGTCGACGCCGGTGTGAGTCAGACCCGCCCGAGACTGGTCGTAGCGCAACATGCCGTAGCCGCCGTCGTCGACGATCACGACGGTGACGGGAAGGCCTTCCTGGATGGCCGTCGCCAATTCCGCGCAGCCGTAAAGGAAACCACCGTCGCCGGTGACGCATACCGCGCGGCCCTTGCCAGCCGCGGCGACGCCGAGCGCGGCGGGAAACCCGAATCCCAGCGTGCCCCAGCCCATCGGGTAGGCGAGTTTTCTCGGCGCGGCGACCCGATAGAAGCCGCCGACCCAGTAGCCGGCGACGCACATGTCCGTCACCAGCACCGAGGTGTCGGGCAGTGTCTCGGCGAGAGCGGCGAGAAACTCGGCGGCCTGCGGCTCCTCCTTGCGCACTCTGCGGCGAACCCGCACCTCGATCTCGTCGAGCCTGCGGCTGAGCGCGTCGATGCCCTCCTTCAGCGGAGTACCGGCCAGCAGTCGTTCGACCAACTGGCGGGCGTCGCCGAGCAGCAGCAGATCGGGCTGGTAATTCTTGGCGGCGTCGTCGGCGTCCACGTTGACCGCTATCAACGTCGGCGGCTGCGGCATCAGCCAGTTCTGCGTCATCAGGCCGTCGAAGTCGGTACCGACAGCGAGAACGACATCGGCTTCGTCCCACAGCGCTCCGACCTCCGGCGTGTGCACGGGGTTCGAAGCCCTGCACGGATGATCCGGAGGCACGATGCCTCGTGCGGCGAACGTCGTGATGATCGGCGCGGCGAGATGCTCGGCCAGCTGGCCGATCGCCGGTCCCGCGCCGGAACGGAGAGCTCCGCCGCCCGCCCAGATCAGCGGCCGCCGCGCGGCGACAAGCGCCGCTCTCGCCTTGTCGATTTCCTCGTTGAGGACAGGATGAAACTGCTCCGTCGGTTCGGAGACGCCGCCGTCCGCGGCCTCGGCGCGCAGGAAGTCGGTGGGAATGCCGACGTAGACCGGTCCGCTCTGCGGGCGGGCCGCGACCCTTGCCGCCCTCCGCACGACAGGGCCGATCGCGTCGGGATGATCGACGACGAAGGTCTCCTTCGTCACCGGCGCGAAAAGGGCCTGCTGGTCACTCGTCTCGTGCAATACCCCCCGCACGGTGCCTTGCCTGCGCAGCGTCGAGGGAATGTCGGTAGCGATGAGCAACACCGGGGATGCCGAGGCCTTGGCCTCCCCGATGGCGCCGATCGTGTTGGCCGCGCCGGGGCCCGTGGTGACGAGCGCGACGCCGAGCTTCCCCGTCGCCCTCGCGTAACCGTCCGCGGCGTAGCCCGCAGCCTGCTCGTGCCTGACACCGATGAGCCGGATGTCGGAAGTACCGATCGCGTCCCAGATGGGCAGGTTGTGCACGCCCGGTAAGCCGAAAGCGACATCGACATCGAGTTCCGTCAAGACGTCCACGAGTCGCCGCGCTCCGGTCTGTCCCACTCGCCGAGGATACGAGGGGGCTCACCACTGGGGCGGAAGGGTCTCCTGCTCCGGAGGAGGTGGCGGGGGCGTACCGTCGCCGAACGGCCTTCCACCGAGCGCCTCTCGCCCGTGCGCCGTCGCCCAGCCCGAGAGGTCTGGACCTTTGGGAACGATCCGGGTCGGATTGACCTGTGCGTGCACCTGGTAGTAGTGCCGCTTGATGTGGTCGAAATCAACCGTGTCGCCGAATCCGGGAGTCTGGAACAGATCTCGCGCGTATGCCCACAGCGCGGGCATTTCGGTGAGCTTGTTGCGATTGCACTTGAAGTGCCCGTGATACACGGCGTCGAACCGGACGAGCGTCGTGAACAGCCGGATATCCGCCTCGGTGATCGTGTCGCCGACGAGATAACGCCGCCCGCTCAACCGCTCCTCAAGCGCGTCGAGCCGCGCGAACAGCCGATCGTAGGCTTCCTCGTAGGCAGCTTGCTTGGACGCGAAACCCGCTTCGTAGACCGCGGCGTTCACATCGGCGTACACGCTGCGGTTCACCTCGTCGATCTCGTCGCGCAACGCCTCCGGATACAACTCGGGCGCGCCCTCCCTGTGGAAACTGGTCCATTCGGTGGAGAAATCGAGAGTGATTCGCGGGTAGTCGTTGGTCACCAGCTTGCCACTCGGCACGTCGACGATCGCCGGAACACTGATGCCGCCCCGGTAATCGGGGTCGGCGCGGTAATACGCCTCGTGCAGATACTTGATGCCCAGTACGGGGTCCTTGTCACCGGGATCGAGCGTGAACCGCCAGCTCTGCTCGTCCTGGATCGGATCGGCCACCGCGACGGAAATGGCCTGCTCAAGGCCGAGCAGCCTGCGCACGATCAGGCCCCTGCTCGCCCACGGGCACGCCCTGCTCACCACCAGCCGGTAACGTCCCCGCTCGACCGGCCACCCGTGCCCGCCGTCGCTGGTAATACGATCGGCGAATCGGTTGGGGGCTCGATAAAACTCGCCGGTCTCCGGATCAGTCGGAATGGTCATACCAGCAAGGTTAGTCCGTAGACTCTCCCCTCCCGGTGTCGAAATACCGGCATAGTGAAGCAGGGGTGACCGTGATGCCAATGATGCCCGTGACGGACTCGATGTTCCTGCTGATCGAAACCCGCGAACATCCCATGCACGTCGGTGGGCTGGAACTCTTCACACCACCCGAGGACGCGGGACCCGACTACCTGAGCGAGCTGCGGCAGAAGATGCTGGACAGCACGAGCATGCGGGCCCTGTTCCGGCGGCGTCCCGCGCGGCCCGTCAACACCATGGGATACCTGGCCTGGGCGACGGACGCCGAACTCGATCTCGACTATCACTTCCGGCATTCCGCGCTGCCGCAACCGGGGCGCGTGCGCGAACTGCTCGAACTGACCTCACGCTGGCACAGCACCCTGCTCGACCGGCACCGGCCGCTGTGGGAGATCCACCTCATCGAGGGGCTCAACGACGGCAGGTTCGCGATGTACACCAAGATTCACCATGCCCTACTCGACGGGGTTTCGGCGTTGCGGCAGCTGCAGAGCACGCTCAGCGACAGTCCCGAGCCAGGTCTCGCCGATCCCGCGCCGTGGGCGAGCACGCGGGCTTCGGGACCTTCGCGTAACGGCTCCGGCCCCACGTCGCTGTTGCGGCTCACCGGGAATTCCGCGAGGCAACTCGCCGGTGTTCCGCAGGCAGCGGCGAGGGTCGCCAGCGAGGCGTTCAGGGAACACGCGCTGACCCTCCCACTCCAGGCGCCGAAAACCATGCTGAACGTACCCATCGGCGGGGCCCGCCGGTTCGCGGCGCAATCATGGCCGGTGGAGCGGGTGCGACAGGTCGCGACCAACGCCGGTGTCTCCCGCAACGACGTCGTGCTCGCGATGTGCGCGGGCGCCCTTCGCGACTACCTCATCGAGCAGCGCGCCCTTCCGGACGCCCCGCTGGTAGCCATGGTGCCCATGTCGCTGCGCGGCAGGAGGGACTCCGAGGAGGCGCAAGGCAACCAGATCGGCGCCCTGCTGTGCAATCTGGGCACCGATCAGGCCGACCCCACGCAGCGGCTCGCCGTCATCGCGAGGTCGATGCGCGATGGCAAACGGATCTTCAAGCAGCTCACGCCGCTCCAGGTGCTGCTGCTTTCAGCCGTCAACATCGCCCCGCTGGGCGCCTCGCCCGTGCCGGGTTTCGTCAACAACACGCGGCCGCCCTTCAACATCGTCATCTCGAACGTGCCGGGGCCGCGCAAACAGATGTATTGGAACGGGGCGAGCCTCGACGGCATCTATCCCGCGTCGGTGCTGCTCGACGGCCAGGCGCTCAACATCACGCTGACCAACAACGGCGACAACCTCGACTTCGGCATCACTGGCTGCAGGCGCAGCGTGCCCCACCTGCAGCGGCTGCTGGTGCATCTGGACACCGCGCTGGCCGAACTGGAGTACGCGACCAAGTAACCGGCGCCCCCGCGCGCGCCGGGGAGCGCGGGCCAGGGAGCGCGGGCCGGGTGCCCGGTGTGCGCGTGCGCGGGCCGGGGTGCCCGATGCGCGCGAGTCCCCCGTTCAGGACGCCGAGTTCTGCGTTCAGGCCGTCGAGATCCGCGTTCGGACCGCCGAGATCCGCGCTCAGGACACCGAGATCCGCATTCGGGGCCGCGAGCCCCCGCCGCCGGGCTCATGCGCCGAACCCGGCGGCCGGCGGGGCACCAAAGTGCCGCCTGCCCCACCGACGCGGCGGGCGGCCTCCCCGCAATGGCCGCACGCACCCCGAACGCAGAACTCGCCGACCCGGGCGGAGATCTCGCCGACCCGGGCGCAGAACTCGCCGTCCTGAACGCAGAACTCGGCGGCCTGAGTGCAGATCTCGGCGAGCGGCCACGCGCGGCCGCACCGCGCCGGACCCCACCTGGCGGGGGTGGGTCAGCGCGGTTCGCCCGCAGGACGGTCGGTCGGCCACGGCCGCAGTTCCTCGACCAGCTTCGCGACGGCGAGGACCAGGTCATCCGAATGCCGGGGGCCGACGATCTGCAGCCCGACAGGCAACCCCTGCGAGGTGAACCCCGCCGGAACACTGATGGCGGGCTGCTGCGTCATGTTGAACGGGTAGCTGAACGGCGTCCACTGTGGCCAGCTCGTGAGCCCGCTTCCCTTGGGAACGTCGTAACCCGCCTCGAACGGCGGAATCGGCATGGTGGGCGTGATCAGCACGTCGTGCCGCGTGTGGAACTCGCCCATGTGGATCCCGAGCGCCGCACGGACAGCCGTCGCCTCAAGGTAGTCGCTCGCGGAATAGGTCTTGCCCTGCCGCCAGACTTCGCGCAGACCAGGGTCGATCCGCTCCTCGGAACCCGAGGGGAACGAGTCGAGCCACTTCGCGGCTCCCGTCGCCCACAACACCTCGAACGCGTCGACCGGGTCATCGAAACCGGGATCGACCTCGTCGACACCGAGTCCCGCTTCGGCGAGCGAGGCGACGACGCCAGCGACGATCTTCGCGATCTCGGGGTCGACATCGACGTAGCCAAGCGCGGGCGAGTACGCCGCCCGGATGCCGCGGACATCCCTGCGGACCGCCTCGCGATAGGTGCCGATGGGAGGCGGCAACGCCGCCGGGTCGCGGGGATCCGGCGTCGCCAGCACGTCGAGCAGCAAGGCGACGTCGTCGACCGAGCGGGCCATCGGGCCGGCGTGGGCGAGCGGGCCGAACGGGCTCGCGGGGTAGAGCGGGATCCTGCCCGCTGTCGGCTTGAACCCGACGATGCCGCAGAACGCGGCGGGAATGCGCACGGAGCCGCCGCCGTCCGTGCCTACCGACAGCTCACCCATGCCCGTCGCGACGGCGACGGCGCTGCCGCCGCTCGACCCGCCAGGAGTCAGCGCCGGGTTCCACGGATTGCGGGTGATGCCGTCGAGCGGATTGTCGGTGACCCCTTTCCAGCCGAGCTCAGGAGTCGATGTCTTGCCGAGCAGCACGAGCCCGTTCTCGCGCATCCTCGCCGTGACCGGGCTGTCGACTTCCCATGCCTGTTCCCTTTCGATGCACAGGGAGCCGCGCAGCGTCGGCCAGCCCTGGCTGAGGAACATGTCCTTGATGGACGAGGGAACACCGTCGAGCAGGCCGATCGGATTGCCCTCGCGCCACCGTTCCTCCGATGCTCGCGCCTGATCGAGAGCGATCTCGGGGTCGACAAGGGTGTACGCCTTGTAGTCGGCGTCGCGCTGCTCGATGACGTGCAGCGAGGCCCTCGTCGCCTCCACCGGCGAGAGTTCGCCCGAGGAATAGGCTGCGACGAGTTCGCTGGCGGTCAGCATGGGTGGGGTATCCGGCATGTCTCTCCTCGGTGTTCGCGTCAGTCGGTCGAGGGGACGTATCCGAGACGCTTGTCAACGACATTGCGCAGCGGCTGTCCCGCACGCCACCGCCAGAAATTGTCCGCGAACACCTCGACCAGCGCGTTGCGCCAGCCGACGACGTCGCCCGACATGTGAGGTGACACGAGCACGTTATCCATCGTCCACAGCGGACTTTCGACCGGCAGGGGCTCGGTGTCGAAAACGTCGAGGGCGGCGCCCGCGATCGTGCCTTTACGAAGCGCGTCGACCAGGTCGCCGGTGACGACGAGTTCTCCCCTGCCGACGTTGATGAATCGGGAGCCCTCGCCCATCGCGGCGAAGGCGTTCGCGTCGAAGAGTCCCTTCGTCTGCTCGGTCAACGGCGCGACGGCGACGACGAAGTCGAACTCGCCGATGTAGTCGCCGAGTTCGGTGGAGGGCCGGACGACACCGAAGTCGGGGTCGCCGTCGCGCGGAGTGCGCCCCGCACCTCCGACCCGCATACCGGCGGCCTTCAGCAGGCGCGCGATCGACCGTCCGATGGGGCCGGTTCCCACGACGAGGGCCGAGCGGCCGCCGATCCGCTCGGTCTCCCTGTGCTGCCACGTGCCGCGCTGCTGCAACCGCAGCGAGCCGGGGAAGTCCTTCGCGAACGCGAGGATCGTGCCGAGCACGTACTCGGCGATGGAGTCGTCGAACACCCCGCGCGAATTGGTCAGGACCACATCGCTTTCGCGAAGGGCGGGGAACATCACGGGGTCGACGCCCGCGCTGGCGATGTGCAGCCAGCGCAACTGGTTGGCGCCGTGCCACGCACCGGGAACGGCCGTGGAGAGGAAGTCGTAGACGAACAGCGCGTCCGCGTCCCGCAGAGCGTCGGCCAGCCCCGCGGCATCGGTGTAACGAACGACCGCCGATTGTTCGATGGGGTGCATGTCCGGGGGGTGCTTTTCGCCACTGAGCACCGCCAGCACCGGGAAATCCGTGCCACTCACGTTGACACGGTATGAGCCGGTCGTATGATTGTCAACAATCCGAGGAGTCACCCCGGAGGCACTTCTTCAACAGCCCCCACCCCCCCTTCCCCCCGGAGGTCGAGCCTTGGATTTCGCGGCACTGGACTTCCCAGCATTCGAGGGACCCCTCGCGCAGCGCGGGATCGGCGTCATCGCGCCGTTCGACCTCGCGCTGGAGCGCGAGTTGTGGCGCTGGGTCCCCATGGAAGTCTCGCTGCACCTCGCCCGCACCCCCTACGAGCCGGTGCCGGTGAGCATGGAGATGGCACACCTGGTGAGCAACGCGCAGCACCTCGCCGCGGCGACCCGCGACGTGTTGCACGTCGAACCGGAGGTCGTCGCGTACCTGTGCACGTCTGGCAGTTTCGTGAGTGGTGTCGACGCCGAACTTTCGCTGCGCAAGGCCATTTGCGACGCGGGCGCGCCGACCGCCGTCACCACGTCGGGCGCGCTCGCCGAGGTGCTCGTCGATCTCAACCTGGACAAGGTGTCGGTACTGACGCCCTACGACGCCGACCTCACCGGCAAGCTGCACGAGTTCCTCGAAGAACTCGGTGTGCACACGGTGTCGAGCGACCATCTGGGACTCGGTGGCGGCATCTGGAAGGTCAGCTACCGCACGATCGCCGAACGTATTCTCGCCGCGAACCACGACGACGCGGAAGCGATCTTCGTGAGCTGCACGAATCTGCCGACCTACGATGTCATCGATCCGCTTGAGGCGGCCCTCGGCAAACCGGTACTGACCGCCAACCAGCTCACCATGTGGGCCTGCCTCAAGCGGATGCGACTGCCGATCGTCGGACCCGGCAAGTGGTTGCGCGAGATATCCTGACCTGTTCTATTAGGATTGTTGACAATCCTACTGGAGGTGTAGCTTGACTGGAACGCCCGCATCGCCTGGTCCGGAGACGGCCGCGAAGCCGCTCGTCGCCGGATTCATCTACCCCGACCACGCGGCCGAGGACGACTACCCGCTCGCCGAGAAACTGCTCGGCGGAAACGTCGCACTGCCCGTCGAGCACATCTACGGCACCGATCTGCACGCCGTCGCGGAACTGCTCGACCTCGGCAGCCCCGAGCGCCTCGCCGAGGGAGCCGCGCTACTCGCGCCGCACAACCCCGCTTCGGTGGTGTGGGCGTGCACGAGCGGCAGCTTCGTCTACGGCTGGGAAGGGGCGGCCGAACAGGTCGACAAGCTGTCGGCCGCCGCGGGAGGACTGCCCGCTTCGAGCACGTCGTTCGCGTTCGTCAGGGCCGCGGCCGCGCTCGGTCTTCGCAAAGTAGCCGTCGCCGCGAGTTATCCCGACGACGTCTCGACGCTGTTCGTCGAATTCCTCGGCAGGGGCGGCGTCGAGGTGCTTTCGATGTCGGCAGCCGACATCGACACCGCGGCGGAGGTCGGCGAACTCGCCCCTGAGGCCGTCGTCGACCTGATCGTCAGCAGGGATCACCGAGACGCTGACGCCGTTCTGGTTCCCGACACGGCCATGCGGACCCTCTCCCTGATCGACAGCATCGAGCAGCGGCTCGGCAAACCGGTACTGACCGCCAACCAGGTCACCGTGTGGGAAGGTCTACGTCTGGCGGGAGCCATCCCGCGAGTTCAAGGGCTCGGCGCCCTGTTCCATCAGGAGGGCGCGTAGCGGATGTTCGCCGAAATCGAACCCGTCAACAGGGAATCCACCGCAGCCATCATCGCGCGCCAGCTCAGGGACGCCATCATGACCGGCACCCTGCCGCCAGGCACCCAGCTCGGTGAAACCGACCTTGCCGCGAGGTTCCAGGTGTCGCGCGGCCCTCTTCGCGAAGCCATGCAGCGCCTGGTCTCCGAGGGACTGCTGCGCAGCGAACGGCATCGCGGGCTATTCGTGATCGACCTCGAACCCGGCGATGTCTACGACATCTACGCGGCGAGGTCGGCGGTGGAGAGGGCCGCGGCGACCCGGGTGGTGCGCAGCTTCGACAGGGAGCGGGTCGCCACGCTGCTCGACCAGGCTGTCGAGGCGATGGCGGAGGCCGACAAGCAGGACGACCCGGCCGCGCTCACCGAGGCCGATCTCCGCTTCCACGAGGCGCTCATCGAGGCCTCCGGCAGCCGCAGGCTCGCCCGCATGGCCCGGACCCTGCTCATCGAAACCAGGATGTGCCTTTCCGCGCTGCACGGCACCTATCGCAAGGACTACCAGGATGTCGACGAGCGGGTCGCCGAGCACAACATGATCATCGAGGCGTTGCGGGAGGGCAGGGAGGAAGACCTGCTCGCACTCCTCGAAGCGCACATGGACGACGCCGTGCAGCGGCTCGCGCCTGGAACCAGCCTCTACCTCGGGCCCGCTCCCGAGTTGCCCTCCTCCGGCGGGGAACCGGAACTCACGGGCTGACCGAGAACGGCGCCGAACGCCCCCGCCGCACCCGCGCTTCCGACGGCCATGCCCCAGCCGGCGGGGCCCAGTGGGGTGCAGCCGAAGAACTGGCTGACGCCCGGCGTCTGCACGATCGCGGCGAGTACCGCTGCCGAGCCGAGACCGCTCGCCAGCACCGAGGGGCTGCGCCAACCGGTGACCAGTGTCTGCCCGAGCTGGCTCACCACGAGCGCGGCGAGCGCCACCGTGCTCGCCCTGCGCCGTCGACCGGTGAATCGCGCCATCGTCCATGCCGCCGTCGCGCCGAGGGTCGTCGCTCCGGCACGCACCCCGATCTCGCGATAGAGCCGTTGGCCGAGCGAACTTTCCGGGCCCTCGTCGAGCAGTGAGGCCACGCTGGCCTCGTCAGGTTCGCGCAGCGCGATCGCCAGTGCCGGAGCCAGGTCGGTCAGCAGGTTCACCAGCAGCAGCTGTCGCGCGTTCAGGGGCGAACGACCGGTGAGGGCCGCACCGAGCACGTTGAAGGCGATCTCGCCGAGGTTGCCGCCGAGCAGCACACCGAGCGCCGAACGCACCGAGGCCCACATCGCTCTGCCTTCGACGAGCGCGGCGATGATCGTCTCCAGCCGATCGTCGGTCACGACGAGGTCGGCCGCGGCACGCGCCGCGGGTGTACCGTGCCCGCCGAGCGCGATACCGACGTCGGCGAGCCTGATCGCGGGCGCGTCGTTGGCACCGTCGCCGGTCATGGCGACCCGATTGCCGATGCGCTGGTAGGTCTTGATGATCCTGACCTTCTGCGCGGGGCTACAGCGCGCGATCACGTCGACGCGGGGCAGTCTCTCGGCGAGCCGCTCGTCGTCGAGTTCCTCCAGTTCGTCACCGGTGGCGACGGTCAGCTTCCCTTCTCCGTTGATCTCGGTCGCGACGGCCTCGCCCGTCACAGGGTGGTCGCCGGTGATCATCACGATGTGCACTCCGGCTTCGCGCAGCCGCGCCGCCGCGTCGGCCGCTGTTCCTCGCACCGGGTCGGCGATGCCGACGAACCCGCGAAAGGTCAGGCCGGTCACGAGGCCGTCTTCGATCTCCGTCGCCGCTGCCTTGCCATTGTCGCTCTCGGTTGAGGCGGGGAGTGCTCGATCACCGAGCACGCGTTCGGCGACGGCAAGCACACGTTGTCCTGATCCGGCAAGTTCCCGCATTCTGGCGTTGAGCCGCTTGCGAGTTCGCGCGTCGAGCGCGCACCTCGGCAGGATCTCCTCAGGCGCGCCCTTGACGCTGAGCAGCAGCTGCCCGCTCGTGGATCCGACCGCCGCGTGGTAGCCCCTCGACGGCTCGAACGGTGCCACGGCCACCGGTTCCCACCGCTGGGCTCCCGTTGCCGCGGTCATCCGATACCGCTTCGCGGCCGTGGCGACGGCTCTGTCGGTGGGGTGGGGGAGTTCGTCGGGGTCAGCCGTTTCCGGAGTCGCCCTCAATGCCGCTGCAAGTACGCGACGATGCGGTTCGGCAAGGGCGTCGGCGCGACATCGCCGGGTACCGTCGTCGAGTTCGCTGACCCTGAGCCTGCCCTCGGTGAGGGTTCCGGTCTTGTCGAAGCACAGCACATCGACCCTGCCGAGCGCTTCGATGCTGCGGGGATTGCGCACGAGGACCCCGTGCCCGGCGAGCCGCCGGGCCGCAGCCAGCTGCGCGGCGTTGACGAGGAAGGGCAGCCCCTCGGGAACGGAGGCGACGGCGAGGTTCACAGCGGCTCCGAGACTTTCTCGCAGCGGAACGCCCCTCAGCAAACCCGCTCCCGCCACGGCGGCAGCGGCACCGACGGCGAGCGGCATTCCTTTCTCGGTCAGTTCCGTCAGCCTGCTCTCCACGCCTGTCGCGGGCGCACCCTCCCTCGCGGCGGCCATGCTCTTTCCCGCCTCGGTCTCGTCGCCGACGGCGACGACGATCGCGGACGCCTGACCAGCCGCGACGGTCGTGCCCTCGTAGACCATCGACGTACGCGCCGCGATCGACGGCGCGACGACGGGCGCGGGATCCTTCGCCACCGGGAGGGACTCGCCGGTCAGCGAGGATTCGTCCACTTCAAGACCCTCCGCGTCGACGAGCCTGCAATCGGCGGGAACGACGTCACCAGGGGCGAGCGCGACCAGGTCACCCTTGACAAGGTCGTCGGCGCTGATCACGCGCTCTCCGCCCGATCGCCGCACCGTCGCGCTCACCGACGTCCTGCTGAGCAGTTCGGCGAGCTGTCGTTGCGTTCGCACCTGCTGCACGCTGCCGACCAGCGCGGAAAGCCCGGTCACTCCGGCCACGAGCACGGCATCGGAGGGCGACCCGACGGCCGCGGAGAGCGCGGCACCTCCCGCGAGCACCGGGGTGAGCGGGTTGGCCAACTCGGCGAGGAAGGCACTGCCGAGGCTCACCTTTTCCGTGGTCCTCGCACCCGACCTCGACCTCTCGCGTGCTTCTTCCTCGTCGAGCCCGCCTTCACGCCCGAGTTCTCCGAGCACCGCTTCCACCGGCATCAGGTGCCATGGAACGGTTTCCGGGACGACGGCGTCCGGCGGTCGGAGTCCCCGCGCGCATCGTCGTGCGTTGGCCATGCCGATGACACCGCCGGCGTTGACCGCCCGCAGCGCGCGTTCCGCGGGCGTCGTCCTTCCTGCCCGCAGAGCCGTGACCACCCCGACCCCGGTCGCGGCTTTGGCGATCCGGATGTTCTGCGTGTTCAGCGTCCGTGTCGCGGCAACCGCTTCCACGAGCAGCGCGACGGCGCCCACGTCGTCACCCGCGAGCAGGTGCGCTCCCCACGGAGCCGGTTCTCCCTCGCGGTGGACGCCCACCGCGAGGTCGGCCGTGCCGAGTGCCGTGCGCTCTCGCGACACCAGGAGCACGAACTTGCCTTCGTCGTGCAGTTCCTTCACCGCTGTGACGGGATTTTCGGTTGTCACTACCGCAAGTCCCGAGCGCCGCGTCGCCGCGGTCAGCGTGTGGATGCCGGGCACCGGCTCACCGCTGAGCCCGAGCACGGCTTCGACCCGGTCCCCCAATGCGAGCCCCAGCACCGCGTGGACGCCACGCCGTTCCAGCCGTTCCCGTTCCTTTCCCGCGCGCTCGTCCTGGATTCCCAGCTTCTCAAGCGGGCCGAGCCGCCAATCGCCGTCGGCGCGAACGCTGCTCGGCCGGGCTGGATCGAACAGTGCCCACGCCCGCTCGGCGATCTCCTTGCCCTCGGGCGGCTCCGCGCGCTCACTTCCGTCGAGCGGAACGAGTTCCGAGAGCATGAGCCTCCCGGTCTCCACGGCGGACTGATCGAGAACCACTGTGTCGACGAGATCCAGTCTGGTCAGCACCGCCCTGTCCATCACGAGGACGCCACGGGCGGCGAGAACCCTGCCGAGCTGGGTCGCGAATGTGGTCCTGCCGAGCTCGGCCGATTTGGGGAGAGCCGAAAGCCCCAGCGCGGCGGCTTTGCGGGGGCCCGCGAACGGTACAGCCGCGACAGCGGCCGTCGCCCCCAGCGCGAGCACGGTGCGCTGGTACCGCTCGATGTCGCCTTCCGGTGGTTCGGGCCGTCCTTCGACCCGGCCCGCCGCCGCGGACTCCGGCCCGGTGATGAGCTTTCCCTCGGCCGCACACCACGCCCTGTGGTGTGCTCGCGCCTCGCGCCACTGCCCGACGCGCTGCACGGCATCGATGACGGCGCCGTCGCCACCTCCCGCGAGACCGTGGGCCACGGCTCCCACGATCGAGGTGAGCGAATCGGACCTGTCCCCGCTGTGTGCGGTTCTCGCCAGCCACTTCTTGAGCCCTGGATGATGGTCGACGACGGCGGGCAGTGCGGCCAGCTCGGCGGGAACCGGCGCAAGCGGTGCGATGCGCGTGATCAGCGACATGCCGAATCCGGTGAGGTCTGCCGCAAGCGTCGAGAGCAGCCGGGTTCCGCGCACCCCGTCAGCGGGGTGCTTGAGCTCGTCCTCCCTCGCCTCCTCGTCGACGTCGGCGGGCTCGCCCTCCGCCCGCTTCACGATCGTGACCAGTTCTCTCGTGGGAGGTTGGGGATCGGCGAGTCCGATGATCACCCTCGCCGCGGGTGCGTTGACCCTGGCCCAGTGGACTCCGGGGTGCCGTTCCAGTGCACGCTCGACCCTCGCCGCGATCTCGCCTCCCCGCCGACCGCACACGCCGTGGACCTCGATGTGCAGCGTGCGCCGACCGACCCACGTGCCCCGCCGCGACAGGCCGAGCAGATCGGCGAAGCCTCGCACGGTGCCCACCGTGGCACCGAGCACCGTCAGCGGTCCTGGCAGAGACGATCCGAGCGGGCTCATGGCATGAAAGATGCCCAGTCCGGGTGAGATCTATGCATGTCAAGCGATCGGGCCAATCGGCGCGATCCGGCTGGCCGAGCCAGGCGGTGGGCGGTTACCTGGACATCGTGCCGAGGTTCAGGTCCTACCTGCTCGTACTGCTGCGATTCGTCGGCTTCCTGCTGGTGCTCTCCGCCGAGTTCTATGTGATCGGAGAGCTGTCACCTCGGTTCAACGCCGCGACTCACTTCGGCTACTTCACCGTGCTCTCCAACATCTTCGCCGCGCTCGTTCTCGCGGCGGGAGTACTGGTTCCGGTTCCCGGCACGGTCAGGGGAGCCTCCGTGCTGTACATGGTGACGACGGGAATCGTGTACGCGGGGCTGTTGAGCGGAATCGACACCCAGACTCCGCCTTACGCCAACTGGGTTTTCCACGTGGCGGTCCCGTTTCTCGTAGCGGTCGACTGGCTGCTCGACCCTCCACTCGAACACATCCCGATGCGCCAAGCACTGGGCTGGCTGGCTTTCCCGCTGGCCTACCTGGTGATCACGCTGGCTCGCGGACAGCTCATCCATTGGTACCCGTACCCGTTCCTCGATCCACGCGAGGAGGGCTACGGCACGGTGGCGATCATGAGCACACTGATCGCCACCGCGCTGTGCCTGCTGACCTTGCTGATCGTCAAGGTCGGCAATTCCATGGGCGGGGCCGAAAGACCCGTTACGCGAGCGCCCCGGCGATAGCGGAACCGAGCTGGGCCGTCGTCGCACCGCCGCCGAGGTCGGGAGTCGCGACGGCGCCGTCACCGAGCACCTTCTCCACGGCGGCGTTGACCGCCTGTGCCGCTTCCGGCTCGCCGAGCTGGTCGAGCATCATCGCGCCGGCGAGAATCTGCGCGACCGGGTTGGCGATGCCTTGACCCGCGATGTCCGGCGCGCTGCCGTGCACCGCTTCGAACATCGAGGGATGGGTGCCCTCGGGATTGATGTTGCCCGACGGCGCCATGCCGAGCCCTCCGGTGACGGCGGCGGCGAGGTCGCTGAGGATGTCACCGAACAGGTTGGATCCCACGACGACGTCGAGGCGATCCGGCTGCTGCACCATCCTCGCCGCGAGCGCGTCGATGTGCGTCTGTTCGCTGCTGACGCCCGGATAGTCGGCGGCGACCTCGGCGAAGATCTCGTCCCAGAACGGCATCGTGTGGATGATCCCGTTGGACTTGGTCGCCGAGCACACCCTTCCCGTCCTCGTTGCCGCGAGTTCGAAGGCGTACCTGATGATCCGCTCGACTCCGACCCTGGTGAAAACGGATTCCTGCAGCACGAACTCACCGGGTTGCCCCTCGTTGTGCCTGCCACCGAGCTTGGAGTACTCGCCCTCGGAGTTCTCCCTCACGATGACCATCTCCAGTTCGGCCGCCGTCCTTCCGGCGAGCGCGGAGGTGGTTCCCGGCAACAGCTTCACCGGCCTGAGGTTGACGTACTGAAGGAACGCCCTCCTCACCGGAATCAGCAGGCCCCACAGGGAAATGTGGTCGGGCACGCCAGGGAAGCCGACGGCGCCGAGCAGGATCGAATCGAAGGCCGAAAGCCGCTCGATGCCGTCCTCCGGCATCATCGTTCCTGTTTGGGTGTACCGCTCGCAGCTCCAGTCGAACTCCGTCCATTCAAGACCGAAGCCGTACCGTTCCGCCGTGGTGTCGAGTACTTTCCTTGCCTCGATCTGGACGTCGACGCCGATTCCGTCGCCGGGGATCGACGCGATGCGGTATGCGCGCTCGCTCACAGGCTCACCGCGATGTACTTCGTCTCAAGGAACTCGTCGATCCCCACGGTTCCGCCTTCCCTGCCGAGCCCCGACTGCTTGACTCCGCCGAACGGAGCGGCCGGGTTGGACACGATGCCCTGGTTCAGGCCGACCATACCGGTCTCAAGCCGCTCGCTGACCCGGATCGCACGCGTGATCTCGCTGGTGAACACGTAGCTCACGAGCCCGAATTCGGTGTCGTTGGCCTTGGTGACAGCCTCGTCCTCCGTGTCGAAGACGGAGATGGGAGCGACGGGCCCGAAGATCTCCTCGCTCGCCATCCTCGCCGCGACGGGAACATCGGTGAGCACGGTCGGCTGATAGAAGTTCCCCGGTCCGTCCACGGTGGCCCCACCGGTGAGTACCTTGGCGCCACGCTGCGCGGCGTCGTTGACCAGCTCGCTCACCTTCTGGATCGCGGCCTCGTCGATGAGCGGTCCGACGACGACACCGTCCTCGGTGCCTCTTCCGATCGGCAGCGCCGACATCCGCTCGGTGAGCTTGCGGGAGAACTCCTCCGCGATCCCGCGCTGGACGTAGAACCGGTTGGCAGCGGTGCACGCCTCGCCGATGTTGCGCATCTTGGCCTGCATGGCGCCCTCGACCGCCGCGTCGACGTCGGCGTCGTCGAAGACGAGGAAGGGCGCGTTGCCGCCGAGTTCCATCGACGTGCGCAACACCTTGTCGGCGCACTGCTCCAGTAGCTTGCGGCCGACGGCGGTCGATCCGGTGAACGACAGCTTGCGCGCGCGCCCGTCCCTGATGAGCGGCTCCATGACGCCGCCGGCGCTCTTCGTCGTGACGACGTTGAGCACCCCGTCGGGCAGCCCGGAATCGGCGAGGATCTGCGCGAGCGCCAGCATCGACAGCGGCGTCTGCGCGGCGGGTTTGATGACCATCGTGCAGCCCGCGGCGACGGCGGGACCGATCTTGCGGGTACCCATCGCCATCGGGAAGTTCCACGGCGTGATCAGCAGCGAGGGGCCGACCGGCTGCTTGGTCACGAGGAACCGGCCCGACCCGTTGGGCGCGACGGCGTAACCGCCGTCGATGCGCACGGCTTCCTCCGCGAACCAGCGGAAGAATTCGGCCGCGTAGGCGATCTCACCTCGTGCCTCGGCCAGCGGCTTGCCCATCTCCAGCGTCATGAGCAGGGCAAGCTCCTCCTGCCGCTGCATCAGCTTCTCGTAGGCCCTTCGCAGGATCTCGCCCCGCTCACGAGGCGCCGTGGCCGCCCACTCGTTCTGCACGGCGACTGCGGCGTCCAGCGCCGCGAGCCCGTCCTCCTTCGAGGCGTTCGCGACCTCGCACAACACCTTTCCCGTCGAGGGATCGTGGACGGGAAAGGTCTTACCTTCCTTAGCCTGCGTCCACTTGCCGCCGATGAGCAGCTCTTTGTTGACGGCGTCGACAACACCGGATTCGGTGACCGTGCTCATGTGCCAAGCTCCCTGAGTCCCTGATTGCGCCGGTACGACGGCCATGCTACGAATATTGTTGACAATCTACAACCCCACCGGGGTCCACCCACGCCCTGAAGGAGACCGCTGTCATGGCCCAGCTCTCCCCCATCCTCAAGCAGGCCACGCCGGTCGTCGTCGACCACGGCGAGGGCGTCTATCTCTATGACGCCGACGGCAGGCGCTACCTCGACTTCACAGCCGGTATCGGCGTGACGAGCACCGGACATTGCCACCCTCGGGTCGTGGCCGCCGCCCAGGAACAGGTCGGCAAGCTCATCCACGGCCAGTACACCACCGTGATGCACAAGCCGCTGCTCGACTTGACGGCCAAGCTCGGCGAGGTCCTTCCTCCCGGGCTCGACTCGCTGTTCTTCTCCAACTCGGGCAGCGAGGCCGCGGAAGCCGCGCTGCGGCTGAGCAGGCAGGCCACCGGAAGGCCGAACATCGTCGTTTTCGAGGGCGGCTTCCACGGCCGTACCGTCGCCGCGGCGTCGATGACGACGTCGGGCACCCGGTTCAGCGCGGGCTTCTCCCCGCTCATGGGCGGGGTGCACGTCGCACCGTTCCCGTTCGCCTACCGCTACGGCTGGGACGAGAAGACCGCGACCGAGTTCGCCCTGCGCGAGCTCGATTTCCTCTTCGCGACGCGGACCTCGCCTTCGGAAACGGCGGCCTTCTTCATCGAGCCGATGCTCGGTGAGGGCGGATACGTGCCTGCCAACACGGAATTCCTGGCCGGTTTGCGGGAGCGCGCCGACGAGCACGGCATCCTGCTGGTGCTCGACGAGATCCAGACCGGCTTCGGCCGTACCGGCAAGTTCTGGGGACACGACCACTTCGACGTCCGGCCCGACGTGGTGCTCATCGCGAAGGGACTGGCCTCCGGCTTCCCGCTGTCCGGCATCGCGGCTTCGAAGGAGCTGATGGCCAAGGCGTGGCCCGGCTCGCAGGGCGGCACCTACGGTGGCAACGCCGTTTCCTGCGCCGCCGCGGCGGCGACCCTTGACGTCATCAGGGACGAGGGCCTTGTCGAGAACGCGGCCGCGCGAGGCAGGCAACTGCTCGAACACGCGAGGGCGATCGGCGACAAGACCGACGCGATCGGTGACGTGCGCGGTCTCGGTCTGCTGATCGGCACCGAGTTCACCACGGCCGACGGCAAGCCGGACACGGCGACGGCGCAGGCCGCGCAGAAGGCGGCGGCCGAGCGGGGTCTGCTGCTGCTCACCTGCGGCGCCCACATGAACGTCGTGCGCATGATCCCGCCGCTCATCGTCACCGAGGAGCAGATCGAAGAGGCACGCGAGATCTGGGCCGACGTCGTCCAGACCGTCGCCAAATAGCCGCAGAGTCCTTCACAGCACAGGAGAACCCACGTGGCCCGTTACATCACCATCACGCTCGACAAGCGTGGTGTCTCGTGCCGAGCACGGCTGCTCGACGAGGAAGCACCGAGGACGTGTCAGGCGGTGTGGGACGCGCTGCCGCAGAGCGGCTCCGCCTACCACGCCAAGTACGCCCGCAACGAGATCTACACCCTGGTACCGCCGTTCGCCCAGCCGAAGCCGGGAAGGGAGAACCCAACGATCACGCCGATTCCCGGTGACGTCGTCTACTTCGGCTTCGAGGCATGGGAGATCGGCAACCCCGCCTACGGCTACGACGACGGCAGCGAGGCGCACAGCGATCAGGGCGCGACCGATCTCGCCATCTTCTACGGGCGCAACAACCTGCTCATCAACGGCGACGCCGGGTGGGTTCCCGGCAACGTTTTCGCCACGATCGAGGAAGGGCTCGCCGAGATGGCCGAGGCCGCACAAGACCTGTGGCTGCGGGGGGTCGAAGGCGAGACGATGACCTACGCGAGGGCCTGACCTCACCCATCCGGGTATTGATCAAAGAATCACCAGTGGTGGCAACGCTTTAACTCGTTCGTGAGTCGTTGCCCCCGAATATCGCATCAAGATCATGATCACCCCGGGTGATCGCCGCGCCGGTGGCTACCGATTGTCACCGGCGCGGACGATCACCGGCCCCGCCGGGAAACACGAAAGCCTTACGTGTTTATCCTGAAAGGATTTCAGGTAACCATCCCGCCCGCGAAGGGCTCTTTGACAGGCACATCACGGCGCTGAAAACCTGACTCTGCTTTCGAAAGCAGCAGTGCGCGCACGTTTTCCGTGTAACCAATTCCTGTTAAGGAGCCCCTCAATGCAGTTCTTCGCCATGCACGCCCAGTACGGCGGCGACATCATCACCGGCCTGCTGGCGCACCTGGCGCACGTCCTCGGCTGGCTCGTCTGAGGATGACGATGTAGTGCCAGGTGGGGCCGGTACGTTGGCGCGGACCGGCCCCACCCCGGCGAAAATGCCCCACCCACAATATGTGAATAGTTTTCATGGCCGTGGCTCCCATCGCCGTACTAGGCTGCTGGCCCATGGGCTCCGATGGCGACGTTGCACAGAAGCTGGCCGAGATCGCCGGTAAACGGCACATCCTGACCGGCAAGGCGATTCCCGACGAGTACGCGGGCGACGAAGCACTCGTCGGCGAACGGCAGAAGCCCCGGTATGTCGCCAAACCGGCCACGGCGGAAGAGGTCGCCGCGATACTGGCCACCGCGACGGAGCACGGCATCCCGGTCACCGCGCGCGGTTCGGGAAGCGGGCTTTCCGCGGCGGCGAGGCCATCGGCCGAGGGCATCCTGATCTCCTTCGAGCGCATGAACGCGGTGATCGAGATCGACACCACCAACCACGTCGCCGTCGTCCAGCCGGGCGTCACACTGTCCGAATTGGACGACCTGACGGCGGAGAGCGGGCTCGGTTACACCGTCTACCCCGGCGAGATGAGCGCGAGCGTCGGCGGAAACGTCGGAACCAACGCGGGCGGCATGCGAGCCGTGAAGTACGGCGTCACCCGCAACAACGTGCTCGGCCTCCAGGCGGCCCTTCCCACCGGCGAGATCATCCGCACCGGCGGCAAGATCGTGAAGACCTCGACCGGCTACGACCTCACCCAGCTCATCATCGGCTCGGAGGGGACGCTCGCACTCGCCACCGAGGTGACCGTCAAACTCCATCCCCGGCTCGGCAACGGGGCCACCGTGCTCGCCCCCTTCACCGACCTCGACACCGTGATGGCCGCCGTGCCCTCCGTCGTGTCCAGTGGCATCGCCCCGCACATCCTCGAATACATCGACGCGCTCACGATGGCGGCCATCACCTACACCGCGTCACTTTCGCTCGGCATCCCCGACGAGGTCCGCGAAGCCTCGCAGGCGTATCTCGTCGTCGGATTGGAGAACAAGGACGCGCAGCGGCTTTCCGACGACGTCGCCGCGCTCGGCGAACTGCTCACCGGACTCGGCGCGACCGACGTCTACGTGCTTGAGGGCGGCTCGGCGCGGAAGCTGATCGAGGCGAGGGAAAAGGCGTTCTGGACGGCGAAGGCGGCCGGTGCCGACGACGTCATCGACGTCGTCGTCCCCCGCTCCACGATGCCGGAATTCCTCGCGAGGGCAAGGGAAATCGCGGGCAAGACCGAGTCCGGGGTCGTCGGCTGCGGGCACGCTGGCGACGGCAACGTGCACCTCGGCATCTTCCAGAAGGATCCGGAGAAGCGGTCGAGTCTGCTGCGCGACATCTTCGCGGTGGGCATGGAACTGGGCGGAGCCATCTCCGGTGAACACGGCATCGGTCGCGCGAAGCGCGAGTACTTCACCGAGCTGGAGGATCCTGTCAAGATCGAGCTGATGCACCGGATCAAGCAGGCATTCGATCCCAAGGGCATCCTGAACCCGGGCGTCCTCTTCGGATAGCCCAGCGGGCAACGGCAGCAGGGCCACGAACGGTCCTCGGTGAGAAGGAGCATGATGAACGGCGCTCAGTCCCTGATCCGCACCCTCGTCGACGCGGGCGTCGATGTGTGCTTCTCCAACCCCGGCACCTCGGAGATGCACTTCGTCGCCGCACTGGACACGGTGCCGGAGATGCGCGGGGTGCTCGGGCTCGCCGAAGGCGTCGTCACCGGCGCTGCCGACGGTTACGCCCGCATCGCGGGAAAACCGGCGGCGACCCTGTTGCACCTCGGCCCGGGGCTCGGCAACGGCCTCGCCAACCTGCACAACGCGCGCAGGGCCAGCACGCCCGTCGTCAACGTGATCGGTGACCACGCGACCTACCACAAGCGCTACGACGCACCGCTGGAGTCCGACATCGAGGCGGTCGCCGGTTCGCTCGAAGGCTGGGTGCGCCGCAGCGAGAGTTCCGCCGATGTCGGTGCCGACGCCGCTGCCGCCGTCGCGGCGGCGACGGACGCGCCTGGCAGGGTCGCCACCCTGATCCTTCCCGCCGACGTCTCGTGGAGCGAAGGGGGTGTCGTGTGTGCGCCGATCCCCGGCCGCACGCCGAAACCGGTAGCCGACACCACGGTCAAGGCCATCGCCGAAGTACTCCGTACCGGGGAGCCGACCGCGCTGCTCATCGGCGGCGCCGCGTGCGAGGAGGCCGGCCTGCGCGCGGCGAGCAGGATCGCGGCGGCGACAGGCGCGAGCGCGTTCATCGAAACCTTCCCGCGCAAGCTGGAGCGAGGCGCGGGCCTTCCTTCCATCGACCGGCTCGGCTACCTCGCCGAACAGGTCGCCTATCAGCTCGACGGTATCCGGCAGGTGATCATCGCGGGCACGAAGTCCCCCGTGTCCTTCTTCGCCTACCCGGGCAAGGAAAGCGACCTCATCCCCGAAGGCGCCCAGGTGCACACGCTCGCCGAGGGAGCCGACGACGTGGTCACCGCGCTCACTCAGCTCGCCGATCTGGTGGCCCCCGACACCGAGCCCGTCCTCGCCCAGCCCCGGCGCCCCGAGTTGCCGAGCGGTGAGCTGACGGCGCAGAACTGGGTCGACGTGATCGGCGCGCTGCTGCCGGAGAACGCGATCATCTCCGACGAGGCCAACACGTCCGGCCTGTTGTTGCCCGCCGCGACGGCGGGCGCCCCCCGGCACGACGTGCTGACGCTCACCGGCGGTGCCATCGGGCAAGGCATCCCCGCGGCGACCGGCGCCGCGATCGCGGCGCCGGACCGTCCCGTCATCAGCCTCGAATCCGACGGGAGTGCGCTCTACACGATCTCGGCGCTGTGGACGCAGGCCCGCGAGAACCTGGACGTCACGACGGTGATCCTCAACAACAAGGCATACGCGATCCTGCGAATGGAGTTGCAGCGCGTCGGCGCGGAGGGCTCCGGCCCCAAGGCGAACAGCCTGCTCGATCTGTCCACACCGGACCTGAACTTCGTTTCCATCGCCGAGGGGCTGGGAGTTCCCGCGACGAGGGCGACGACGGCGGAGGAGCTGGCCGAGCAGTTCGCCGCCGCGCTCGCGGAGCCGGGCCCGCACCTGATCGAAGCCATGGTGCCGCCGCTGCTCTGATCCTCAGCTCGCCCGGCTTGCTGGCGGTGTCGTGAGTCTCGCGATGAGCGACACCGCCATGACGAGGCAGGCCAGCGCGACGACGAGTGTCGGCAGTCCTTCGCCGAAGGCGTCCCTCGCGACGTAGTCGAACACCGCCGTCGTGATGACGCCCGCCGCGAAGGTGAAACCGAAGGCGAGCACGGCGCCCGCGCGGCGCCCGGGGAGGAAAGCACCGGCGACAAGGACGGCGCACAGCAGGACGTCGGGTACGAAGAACAGGTTGTCGATGGTGACGTTGTCTCTCAGGAAGAGCGTCACGAAGGTGGGTAAGGCGACGGCTATCGCGACGATGCGTCCCGCGAGCACGGTACGCGCCGCCCGTGCTGTTCTCTCTGCGCTACTCATCCCGGTCATTTAATCAGCACTACTGACGATCAGGATAACTGATCGTCCAGGGGGTGGACGTATCCTGATGGCCATGGGTACGGAAACCCCGGCAGGGCAGCTCGCCTCGACGACCGGATACCTGATGCTGCGCCTCGGCGATCTCGTCAAAAGCCGCATCGACGATGAGCTGACCGCGTGGGACATCTCGGGTCGCGAACTGCGCGTGATGACCTTCGCGTGTGCGGGCCCGCGATCTCAGCGCGACCTCTGCGAGCACTCGGGGCTCGACCGCACGACGATGGTCGCCGTGATCGACCGGCTGGAGAAGCTCGGCTACGCGAGGCGGGAACGCAGCGACACCGACCGGCGCAAACAGCTCGTCAGCCTCAGCGAACGCGGCACCCAGATCGTCGAGAAGGCACTGTCGAGACTGGCCGAGGCGGAGGCCGAATTCCTCGGCCCGCTGACCACCTCACAGCGACGCCAGCTCGCCACCCTGCTGTCCGCGTTGTACACGGCGCACGACCCGGCGTGCATGGTCACCGAACCATAACGCCTGTTATTCACAGGATTTTCTTGGAGTTCGTGACGCGGTTCGGGCGTTAACTGGGTAGTGGGCCGGTCGTCGGGGGATCGGCCAACTCGGCGAGGAGATCTTGCGATGCTGACTACACCGCACCTGCCACAGGCGATCCACACGCGGTCGGACGCCGCGAGCGACAGAGGGCCGCGCGAGATCAACGCGGACGCCGTCGCGACGCACACCGATCCACGAACGGAACGGATGGCGTTCGCCGTGGCCGACGGGGTCGGCGATCATCTGCTCGCCGCGAGGGCGGCAAGGCTGGCCGCGAGCACGGCGGCGACGGCCGCGACCCGCTACGGCGCGGCGGGCGCGCTACTCAAAGCGCAGCGCGAACTACGTGCCCAGTTCCCGGAATCCGCGGCGGACGCCGTCGCCGTCGTCGCCGTCTTTCCCCCGGTCGGCGGCGAGGACGAGACCTGCGAACTCGCCTGGGTCGGCGACTGCCGCGCCTACCGCTGGAACGGCAACGTGCTGCACCAGATCACCGTGGATCACACACTCGCCGAATTCTGGCGCGCGCACGGCGTCACCCCTTCGCCCCGGATGGAACACATGGTCACCGATTCCGTCCGCACCGCGAAGGAAACCGACATCGGGACGGCGAGGGTCAGCGCGAGCGCGGGGCGGCTGCTGCTGAGCACGGACGGGGTGCACAAGAGCCTCGATCTCCCGCACATCAAGACCCTGCTCGCCGACGGCGTCGCGGCAGGCGAGACGGCGAAGGCGCTCGTATCGACCGCCCGCGCACTCGGCAGCGGCGACAACGCTACCGCCGTCGTCGTCGACAGGCTCATGCTGTGAGTGAGGCCGCCGGGCCGCTGCCCGGCGGCCTCACGTCACGCGATCACTCGAAGATCTCGCCCTTCTCCGCTTTGTCCACAAGCGACTGTGGCGGCTCGAAGTGCGCTCCGTACCGCTGGGCCAGCTCACGAGCGCGAGCGACGAACCCGGAGAGGCCACCCTCGTACTGGTTGATGTACTGGATGACACCACCCGTCCACGGAGGGAACCCGATCCCGAAGATCGAGCCGATGTTGGCGTCCTCCACCGACGTCAGCACACCCTCGTCGAAGCACTTGACGGTTTCGAGTGCCTCGGCGAAGAGCATGCGCTCCTTGAGGTCCTCGAACGGCACCGTCGCGCTGCCGGAGTCGAACGCCTCACGAAGACCGGGCCAGATGCCCGCACGCTTGCCGTTCTCGTCGTACTCGTAGAACCCGGCACCACCAGAGCGACCCTTACGGTCGAATTCGTCGATCATCCTGTCGATGACGCCCTCGGCGGGGTGAGCCGTCCACGTTCCGCCGGCCGCCTCCACCGCCGCACGCGTCTCCTGCCGGATCTTGCGTGGCAGCGTCAGCGTCAGCTCGTCCATCAACTGCAGCGGCGGCGCGGGGTACCCGGCCTGGGAGCCCGCCTGCTCGATGCTCGCGGGCTCGACGCCCTCGCCCACAGCGGCGACCGCCTCGTTGATGAACGTTCCGATGACCCTGCTCGTGAAGAAACCACGGCTGTCGTTGACGACGATGGGGGTCTTGCGGATCTGGAGCGTGTAGTCGAAGACCTTGGCCAGCGTCGCGTCCGAGGTCTTCTCACCCCTGATGATCTCGACGAGCGGCATCTTGTCCACCGGCGAGAAGAAGTGGATGCCGATGAAGTCCTCCTGCCGCTTGACTCCCTCGGCGAGACCGGTGATCGGCAAGGTGGAGGTGTTGGAGCCGAGCACCGCGTCGGGGTTGACGATCTCCTCGATCTCCCTGAACACCGTGTGCTTGAGTTCCTGGCTCTCGAAGACGGCCTCGATCACGAAGTCGACACCCTTGAAGTCGGCGGGGTCGGCCGTCGGCGTGATGCGGTCAAGCAGCGCCGCCGACTTCTCCTGCGTCGTCTTGCCCCGCTTGAGCGCCTTCTCCTCAAGCTTGACCGCGTACCCCTTGCCCTTCTCCGCTCCCTCCTGGGAGACGTCCTTCAGCACGACCTCGATACCGGCCTTCGCGCTGACGTAGGCGATCGCGGCACCCATCATCCCCGCACCGAGCACACCTACCTTCTTCGCGGTGAACTTCTCGGGCCCTTCCGGCCGTGAGCCGCCGGAGTTGATGTGCTGCAGGTCGAAGAAGAAAGCCTTCGTCATGTTCTTCGCGACCTGGCCGATCACCAGGCTGGTGAAGTAACGGGTTTCGATCAGCGAGGCGGTCTCGAAGTCGACCTGCGCGCCTTCGACAGCCGCGGCGAGGATCGCCCTCGGCGCGGGCATCGGCGCGCCCTTGAGCTGCTTGCGCAGGTTCGCGGGGAACGCGGGCAGCGTCGAGGCGAAGCTCGGGTTCGAGGGCGTGCCACCGGGAATCTTGAAGCCCTTGACGTCCCATGGCTGAACGGAGGCCTCGGGGTTGGCCTTGATCCACTCCTTGGCCCTCGGCACGAGTTCATCCACTGTGGACACCAGCTCGTGCACGATGCCGAGTTCGGCCGCCTTCGCGGGCTTGTGCCGCTGGCCCTGCACGAGCACGTTCAACACGGCGTTCTGGATACCGAGCAGCCGCACGGTGCGCACGATGCCGCCGCCCCCCGGCAGCAGGCCGAGGGTGACCTCGGGCAAGCCGATGACGCTGCCCTTCACGTCGGCCGCGATGCGATGGTGGCAGGCGAGCGCGATTTCGAGTCCACCGCCCAGCGCGGCGCCGTTGATCGCCGCGACGACGGGCTTTCCGAAGGTTTCCAGCCTGCGAAGCTGTGCCTTCAGCTCGTTGCCGAGCGCGGTGACGCTTTCCGCGTCGGCAGGAGTCGCCTTGATCAGGTCGTTGAGGTCACCACCCGCGAAGAAGGTCTTCTTCGCGGAGGTGAGGACAACACCGGTGATCGAGTCGGCCTCGGCGACGAGCCGGTCGACGGTGTGCGCCATGGACTCGCGGTAGTCGGCGTTCATCGTGTTGGCCGACTGGTTGGGGTCGTCGAGTGTCAGCACGACGATGCCGTCGCCGTCCTGTTCCCAGCGGATGGTCTTGGATTCAGTCATGGTGGTAGTCGTCCTCACACGCGCTCGATGATCGTGGCGAGGCCCATGCCACCGCCGATGCACAACGTCACAAGGGCCCGCCTTGCCTGGCGCCGCTCCAGCTCGTCGACCATCGTGCCGAGAATCATGGCACCGGTCGCGCCGAGCGGGTGCCCCATCGCGATGGCGCCTCCGTTGACGTTGACCTTCTCCTCGGGCAGCTTCAGGTCCTTCATCCACTTGAGCACGACGGAGGCGAACGCCTCGTTCAGCTCGAAGAGGTCGATGTCGTCGACGGTGAGCCCCGCCTTGTCGAGCACCTTCCTCGTCGCGGGAGTCGGGCCGGTGAGCATGATCGTCGGATCGGCACCGGTGACCGCGGTCGCCACGATGCGGGCCCTCGGGGCGAGCCCGATGGTCCTGCCGACCTCCTCGTTACCGACGAGCACGAGCGCGGCTCCGTCGACGATGCCGGAGGAGTTGCCGCCCGTGTGCACGTGATTGATCTTCTCGACGGAGTGGTACTTCTGGAGCGCGACGGCGTCGAAGCCGCCCATCTCGCCGATGCCCTCGAAGGACGGCTTGAGCTGCCCCAGCTTCTCGACGCTGCTGCCGGGCCTGCGGTGCTCGTCGTGATCGAGGATGGTCACGCCGTTCATGTCCTTGACCGGAACCACCGACTTGGCGAAGTAGCCGCCCGACCACGCCTGCTCGGCCAGATCCTGCGAGCGCACCGCGAAGCGGTCGACGTCCTCACGGGAGAAGCCTTCGATGGTGGCGATCAGGTCGGCACCGATACCCTGCGGCACGAAGTAGCTGTCGTAGTTGGTCGTGACGTCGGTGAACATGGCACCGCCGTCGGAACCCATCGGCACCCGCGACATCGACTCGACCCCGCCGCCGATGATCAGGTTGTCCCAGCCAGCCCTGACCTTCTGTGCGGCCTGGTTGACCGCTTCGAGCCCGGATGCGCAGAACCGGTTGAGCTGAACACCGGCAACCGTGTCCGGCAGCCCGCCCGCGATCGCCGCCGCTCGCGCGATGTCGGCGCCCTGATCGCCGATGGGAGAAACGACGCCGAGGACGATGTCGTCGATCAGCGCTGGGTCGAGGCCGGCGTGACGCGCCTTGAGCTCGTCGATCAGCCCGACGACGAGGTCGATCGGTTTGGTCCCGTGCAGGGCTCCGCCCTTGTTCTTGCCACGAGGCGTGCGGATGGCCTCGTAGATGAACGCCTCTGTACTCACTCCAAGGTTCCTTCCTCGCCCAACGGAGACTGACCTCTTGCTAATCTCTACTAACATAATCCCGGTTGCGGGGCCGATGTCAACGTTGCCTCCACGTCACGTCAGCCATCACACATCAGCAGGAACAGGACAGAAACAGCCCGCCGTCCAGCACGCGGCATTGGTTTCCGACGTCACGAGGTCGGCTAGAGTGAGTTCACGTATGGATGACAAGGCAGCCAGGAACAAACGTCCTCGCGACCGCAAGAGCCAGCTCGCCGCCGTCGCGTCGGAGCTGTTCCGCGCGCGTGGCTACCACGGGGTCGGTATCAACGACATCGCCGCGGAGGCCGGGATCACCGGACCGGCACTGTACCGGCATTTCGCCGACAAGAGATCCATACTGGGACACGTATTACTGTCCGGCCTCGACGAACTGGAGCAGGCCACCGAGACCGCGCTCGCCACGGGCGACCGGCCGACTCCCGATCACATCCACACGCTGCTCGAACAACTCGCCGTCAAGTCGGTGGAGCGGCGGGAGGTCGCCGCGTTGTGGCGCTGGGAAGGCCGCCACCTCGATCCCGACGCGCAGCGGGCCATCCGCAACCGGTCGACGGCCATGCTGGCCATGTGGACCAAAACACTCATGCGGATGCGGCCGGATCTCGCGGCCGACGACGCCGAGTTGCTGTGCTGGGCGGGACTGTCGGTGTTCGGCAGTGTTTCCGTGCACAGGACGAGCATCGCCAAGCGCCGGTTCGCCGCGCTGCTTGTCGACATCGCGCTCAGGGTTCTGCACGCACGACTGCCGGCCCGAGAGGTCGCCGAGGTCGGCGAAGCCGAAGCTCCACCCACCACGCTCGGCACCCCGTCACGACGCGAGCAGTTGCTCACCGCCGCCGCGGAACTGTTCCGCAAGCACGGCTTCCCCTCGGTCTCCATGGAGGACATCGGCAAGGCCGCCGGGATCGCGGGCCCTAGCGTGTACCGGCACTTCCCCAGCAAGGCCGCGCTGCTGGCCGCCATCGGGCGGCGGGCAGCCGACCGGCTCGCGATCGGTGCCGAGTACGCGCTGCGCCTGAGCGCCCCTTCCGACGAGCGGACAGCGCTGCGCAGGCTCGCCGAGTCCTACGTACGCACCCTGACCGGGCCGCCCGATCTGCTGGTCTCCTTCTCCGTCGACAGAGTCCACATCGACGAACGCGACCGCCCCGACCTGCTGCGCATCCAACGCGACTACGTCGACCAATGGGTCAGGCTGCTCACCGTGGTCCGCCCCGAACTCGACACGAGGGAGGCCAGGATCACGGTGCACGCGGCGCTGACCGTCGCCAACGACCTCACGCGCACCAGGAGAGTCAGCGGACGCCCCGGTCTCGGCGTCGAGCTGGCATCCGTGCTCAACGACGTTCTCGGCATCGCCTGAGCAGCGCTCCACTGGGGGCCGGACAGGCAGGTTCCGCGCGCCTCGCGCACTGATAATCCGCTACTGGCCCCCACTGGCGGCAGCTCCGCGAAAGCGTTAACCTACTCGCGAGTAGGTTAACGAAGGGGAGAGCTGTGGCCCGGAAAACCCCACAGAGGAAGCGCGACGCGATGGGCATTGGCCTCGCCGCGCTCACCAAGCTGGCAGGCAGCAAGACCATCGAGCGCGCAGGCCTCCGCAAACCGGTGCGGGACCTCGTGTCGGCGGCGACCCGCAACGGCTTCCGCGCCGCCGGGGCCGCCAATCGCCGGTTCACCGCCGCGACCCGGCTCGGCAAGCCCGCCCGGCTCGGCCCCGCCCCGGACGCGGGGCTCTTCGACCTCAACCCCACCGAGGAACAGCAGCTCATCGTCGAAACGGTCACCGAGTTCGCCGCCGAGCAACTCAGGCCGGCAGCCGCGGAGGCGGACACCAAACTCGCGCCGCCCGACGGCCTGCTCGGGCGAGCCACCGAACTCGGAGTGACGCTCGTCGGCATCCCCGAGGAACTCGGCGGCGTCGGCACCGAACGTTCCGTGGTCACCAACGCTCTTGTCGCCGAAGCGCTCGCGCACGGTGACCTCGGACTCGCTGTGGCCGTGCTCGCTCCGTCCGCGGTGAGCACGGCACTCGTGCAGTGGGGCGACGAGGAGCAACAAGCCACCTACCTGCCCGCCTTCGTCGGGGAGAACGTGCCCGCCGCGGCGCTGGCGCTGCAGGAGCCGGTCGCGCTTTTCGATCCGTTCCGGCCCGCCGTTCGCGCGAAACGCACTCCTCGCGGCTACCGGCTCGACGGCGTGAAATCACTTGTGCCGCGCGCGACGCAGGCCGAGCTGTTCATCGTCTCGGCCGACCTCGAAGGCAGAGGCCCCGCGCTGTTCATCATCGAATCGGGCAGCTCCGGCTTGACCTGCGAAGCCGAACCCGCGATGGGCCTTCGCGGGGCCGCGACCTCCCGGCTGCTGCTCGACAAGGTCGAACTGCCGGCGGGTGCGCTGCTCGGCGAGGCGAAGCCGGATGTGTTCGCCGACCTCGTCCGGCTCTCCCGGCTCGGCTGGGCGGCGCTGGCCTGCGGCACCTCGAAGGCCGTTCTCGACTACGTCATTCCCTATGTCAACGAGCGGGAGGCGTTCGGAGAACCCGTCAGCCACCGGCAGGGCGTCGCGTTCCAGGTCGCCGACATCGGCATCGAACTGGAAGGCATGCGGCTCGTCATGTTGCGGGCGGCGGCGAGAGCCGAGCAGGGGAAGTCGTACGCGAGGGAGGTCGCGCTCGCCCGCAAACTGGCCGCCGACAAGGGAATGCGCATCGGCAACGCGGGCGTGCAGCTTCTCGGAGGGCACGGCTTCGTCAAGGAGCATCCTGTCGAACGCTGGTATCGCGACCTGCGCGCCGTCGGCGTGCTCGAAGGCATCGTGCTTCTCTGAGCACGCGGAAAGGTCATCATGATCAACCTTGAGGTCCCCAAGAAGGCAAGGACCCTCGTCAACCAGGCTTACCAGGCCGCGGCCGAGGTGTTCCGCCCCATCTCCCGCAAGTACGACCGCGCCGAGCACGAGTACCCGACCGAACTCGACATGCTCGCCGCGCTGCTCGACGGGTTGAACACCTCTGGCGAAGGCGGCGCGGGCGCGGCCGGGATCCGCCGCAAGGACGGCGAGAAGGACACCGGCAACCGCAACGGCGGAAATCTCACCACCGTGCTCGGCGCCATCGAGATGTGCTGGGGTGACGTGGCGCTGCTGCTGTCGATGCCGAGGCAGGGGCTCGGTAACGCGGCCATCGCCTCCGTCGCAAACGACGAACAGCTGCGCAGGTTCGCGGGAACATGGGCGGCCATGGCCATCACCGAACCCGGTTGTGGCTCCGACTCGGCGGCGATCACGGCGACGGCGACGCTGGACGGCGACTCCTACGTAATCAACGGCGAGAAGATCTTCGTCACCGCGGGCGAGCGCGCCGACGCCGTGGTCGTGTGGGCGACTCTCGACAAGGCGAAGGGAAGGGCCGCCATCAAGTCCTTCGTCGTCGAGAAGGGAACGCCGGGATTCGAGGTGGTGCGCCTCGAACACAAACTCGGCATCCGGGCCTCCGACACGGCCGTACTGCGGTTCGACAACTGCAGGGTGCCCGCCGAAAACCTGCTCGGCTCGCCGGACATCGAAACCCAGAAGGGTTTCGCGGGCGTGATGCAAACTTTCGACAACACGCGTCCGCTCGTGGCCGCGATGGCGATCGGCGTCGCGCGCGCCGCGCTTGAGGAGACCGAGCGGCTGCTCGCCGAAGCCGGAGTCACGGTCGACTACGACCGGCCTGCCAACACGCAGCACGCCGCGGCGGCCGCCTACCTCGAACTGGAGGCCGACTACGAGGCCGCGTACCTGCTGACGCTCGAATCGGCGTGGATGGCGGACAACCGCAAGCCGAACTCGTTGCAAGCATCGATGGCGAAGGCCAAGGCGGGCCGCTCGGTTGTCGACATCACCCTGCGCTGCGTCGAACTGGCCGGCACGCTCGGGTACACCGAGGAGCTGCTACTGGAGAAGTGGAGCCGGGACGCGAAGATCCTGGACATCTTCGAAGGCACGCAACAAATCCAGCAACTCATCGTGGCCCGTCGCCTTCTCGGAAAGACCTCGGCGGAGCTGAAATAGCTTGTATGGCAAGGAAGACCGCCCATCCACTGTGTATCGCAGTGGACGGGCGGTTTCCGTTTCCCGGGGTGCCGGAAGCCCGGATTTCATGATCAGGCCGCCTGTAGGCCGTCATCCGGCTCAGGCCGTCCGAACACCCCGTCGATGGCCACCCGGGCGCGCTCATGGCTCGACGGCACGAGATGCGTGTAGGTCCGCAGGGTGAACCCGGGGTCGGCGTGCCCGAGGTAGTCGGCCAGCTCCTTGATGGACACTCCCTGTGACAGCAGCACCGACGCGTAGAAGTGCCGCAGCGCGTGCATCCCGTCCGCCCGATTGCGGTACTCCACCCCGGCCGCCCGGAACGCGCCCCGCCACACGACCTTGGCGAACAGGTCACCGGGGTAAAGCCGCCCCTGCTCACCGGTGATCAGCAGCCGAACGGTGACCGGTTCCCCTTCCGGCTCCAGCCACGGCAACGTGACCGCGACAGACGGATACCGCTCCTCGTGGTCGCGGATCTCGGCGAGGACACTTGTCGACACGGGCGCGATCCGGGTCTTGCCTCCCTTCGGTGGCGCGAACACCAGCGTGCGGTTGATGACCCGGATCTGTCGTTGGATGTGCACGGTCATGTCGTCCTCATCGACGTCATCCGGCGAGAAACCCAGAATCTCCCCTTGCCGAAGACCGAGCCCCGCACCGAGCGGCACGGTCACCGAGTAACGGCCCTCCAGTCCGCCGCGCACGGTGCTCACGCGTTCTTCCGGCCACACCACGACTTTCGGACTCCGGCCGACCGGACGACGCACCGTCTTGGCCCGGCACGGGTTCTCCCGGACGAGCTTGTCCTCCACGGCGGAGTCCAGGACGCCGGACAGCGCCGTGAACAACACGAGTTTGTAGTTCTCGCTGAACTTCCGGCTGTCGAGGTAGCCCAGCCACTCGCGCACCGTGGACGGCTTGATGGCCCCGATGCGGAGCTCACCGAAGCGTGGGTAGATCTGGCTTTCCAACCTGCTGCGCAGCACGGCCCGCGTGGCGGCATCCGGCGACTGGCCCAGCAACCAGTTCTCGGCGACCTGCCGGAACTTCTTCCGCGCCGCCTGCGGGTCGACGTACTTGCCCTCCCGCTTGTCCGACTCCATCTCGATCAGGAAGTCCTCGGCCCGCGTCTTTTGCTTGTCCGGGAAGGACTTCGACCGTTCCTCACCGTCCGGGTCGAGGTAGCGCACCTTGTACCGCTTGCCCGTGCCGTACAACTCGGTGCGCTCCATGACCGGCCTGTTCCGCCCGTTGAGGCGGATCTTGCCCGTCTCCGGGTCGCGAGCTGGCCGGTACCAGCGGTCTTGGATGTGTCCCATCAGGCCGCCTCCGCCGGTTCATCGGCCCAGGCGCGCACCTTGGCGGGGTTGTAGCGGAGGTGGCGGCCGATCTTGCTGACGGGTGGTCCTTCTCCGCGCCATTTCCATTGGTAGAGGGTTTTGACCGGCACGCCGAGGTAGTCGGAGACGTCCTCGATAGTCCACAAAGGTTCGATTGCTCTCAAGTAGTTTCCCCTGGTGGTTCAGGCTGCGAGTGGAGTTGCCGAAGTTTGGGGGTGTTGGCCTGGTGGTGGTTGTGCGGCGAGTAGTGCGCGGTCGTATTCGGCGCGCCAGGTGATGCGTTCGGCGATGGCCCGCATGAGCAGGTGGGCTCTAGGTGGCACCTGCTGGTCACCGGGCGCGACTGTGCGCCAGATCAGCCGGGAGGTGTCGCGTTCGGGTTTGTGGATGCCGACTGAGGCGAGCATGTCCCGCACGAAGCGTTTGCGGTCGGCTTTGTGATCAGCCAGCGACTTCCCCGACCACTTCCGCGACACCAGCACCCGCCGTCCGGGCAGCCCAAGCGTGGAACGCCGATGCGCCCGCCCCTTGCACCGTCCCGGGGTGGTTTTCGCGTTGGCACCCAAGGGTTGGATGCCGTAGAGCAGCCACACCGCACACCGAGGCGAACACGGCGTGATAGCCAGTTCCGCGTGCAACCGGTCGTGGTGATCCCGCTGCCTGATGGACGTGGCCTCGACAACCTCCCCAGTGGACTTGGTGAGGTACTTGGTCAGATAACCGATGTGCCGTCCGGCTTCTTCGGTGTTGCCGAGGATGCCCTTGGAGTGCACCTGCCGCCCGAAGGTGACGACATGCGCTGGTTCCTCCACCTCCTCGACGGCCTGATACCACCCGGTCAGGGGCCGCCCTGTGCCTGGGTCCACAAAGGAGCCTGTGCGGGAGTCCCAGACGGGTATCTGGTCGCCGCCGTATACCAGCCGATCATGCGCGGGCCACCAGACCTGGTGATAGGTGGCAGCCGTGACCAGCCGGATGACCTCGTGCGAGATCGACCCACGGATGGCGGTGTGCAGGTGGGGTGCTGCTCGTTTCTGGGGTTCGACGGTGGCGAAGTACTGCACATCCCAGCCCACGACGCGGCGCAGGTTCTGCCACCACCGATCCACCAACGACGAGAAATGCACCGCATCCCGCGCAGCCCGCCGATAGTCATAGCTACCCGAATCAACCGGAGTGCCATCGTCACGCACCCGGCCGTAGGTGTCACAGGTCAGCGTCACGAACATCGAGGGCCGGAACCTGCCCGCGAACTCCCGCCCGACCGTGGTCTTGGCGACCTTCCTTGTCGGCAAGTCGGGAGCGTCCTGCCGCCGCTTCGTGGAGCGTTTCGTGGGCTGCTTGGTAGGTGGGTCGACGGCCGGGAGACGCCCACGCATCCCGAGGGCGCGTAATTCGTCGTCAACGCCCCGAATCTCCTCCCGCAGTTCCTCGGCATCGCATTCGGCGCCCTCGCCGAGTGCCTGCTGGTAGGCGCGCACGAGGTCGGCGCGGAACTCCATCAACTCCGTCTGCGCCTGGCTGGGCGATTCCGCGGTGAAGTCCGGTTCCTCGGTCAGGTGCCAGCCTTCGCGGCATTGGGTTTGCCGCAACGCCTTCGCCTTCTTCGCACACGGCAGGCACACCGACTCCACCGTCGACCCACACGGCACAGCCACATAACGCAGTTCGCCGGTATCCGGGTCACCCACCTCCATCGTGAACGGCCGCACACACACCCCGTGCTTCTCCGCCGTCGCCCTGATGACATCCGCCGACAGCGGTTGCCGCATCCTCTGCGCACGCGTCTGTCCCGCGACATCAGCGGGGAACGAAGCGACCTCGGTCATGCCGCAGCACCCCCGCTCTGCATCCCGTCCTGTGTTGCAGGGAAGGGCAGGACGTCAGCACGGTGGACCGGTATCCCGGTCACATACGTAACCAGCTCATCCAAGTTGCTGTCGGTGACATGGAAAGCCCGCGCCCGAAAGGGTTCTCGTCGACCGTCTTCCTTCGCCCACCCCACACCAGGGGTGTGCTCGGAAATCTCGTGCGCGGTGGCGCCCCGCTCCCGGACACCATCCCCCAACACCATGTCCACCTGTGCCTTCTCGTCACAACGCATGGCGATCCGGGTGGAAAACAGATGCCGGAACGACACAACCTCCTTACGCGGATCCTGAAGTAGCCCGAGCACGCAGACACCGGGCGCCCTCCCCTGACTGGTGATCGTTTGCACGGCCCGGTTCGCGCGCTCGCGCAGGTTCTTGTCGGTTTGGTAGGCGATCACATCCGCCAACTCATCCACCACGAGCAGAATGAACGGGTCCCCTGTCTCCGGGGTCCACGACCGCAACCTTCCCCGGTATCGCGACGCGCGTTCCTTCACCGTGGCCGCGATCTCTTCCAACAACGCCACGGCGTCCGGGCCGTTGTCGAACACCACCCGGCCAAACACCTCCGGAGCCTGCCCCAGTTCCATACCGCCCTTCGGGTCAATCCCCGCAAGCCGCACCCTGCCTGAGCGGATCAGCGGGGCCAAAGCCCACACGATCGACCACAACAACGAACCCTTACCCGCACCCGACACACCCACCGTCAACACATGCGTACCCAGCAGCCGCAGCCGCCACGGCTTACCCGTCTCCGTACGGCCCACCGTCACACGCTTGAGATCCACACTGGCCGCATCGTCGGCAAGCGCGGGCGCGGGAACCGGCCGCACGAGCGGATCACGATGCACCAAATCCAGCTCCAGCCGACCCGGTGCGAGAACCCGCACCCGGCAGGAGCGCGCTTTGAACGCATGCGCGAGGCCGGAGGCGTGTAGCTCCCACTGCTCCGGAGCCTGCCCCTTCACCATCCGCACCCGAACCCGGTCCCGCCAACCCTCAGCACGCACCCGACCAAGCTTCGGCCGGTATTCCTTGCCACGACTGGTCTTCACCAAATCCGACAGCCGCATCACCATCCGCCACTGACACCCATACACCGACAACCGCCGAAACTCCGTACGCGGCTGAGGCGCCACACACCGACCAAACGACAAGGGATGACGCCACCGCCACAACCCCAGCACCACAACCACGGCCAGCAACGTGAAAGCCAGCACCCACCACCCAGCAGCCGCCTGAACCCAACCCACCAGCACCGCCACCGCGACCGTCAGCGGATACCGCACCACCACCCGACCAAACTGGAACAACAGCCAGCACACCAACCACACCGCCGCAATCGGCGAAGCGACAAGCTTCACCCACCGAGGAAGCATCGTCCACCACGGCAACCGAGGCCGCGACACCTCCAACGGCGCCGGATCAATCCACCGCGAACCCTGCACACTCATCGAGCCCCACCCCGCCCCACACACGAAAGGACGAGAGGAAGCCGACCCATGCAGGCCGCGCACTCCCCAACAACAACAAACCGCGCGAACCGACAACACAGCTCGCATCGCATCCGGGTGACCCGGGTTGACACCGATCCCTGATCGTTGTCTATCGTTACCAATGTCTACTCCGTCTGGTGTGGACAGCGCAGAAGCGGCAAGGTTGGTAGCCAGGAACCGCTTCTGCGCCTTACGAAAACAAAGCACCGAATGAGGACATGCGTCATAGCCGTACGACGCCGGTCGTACGGTGACTATCTACAGTGGATATTCAGTTGTGTTAGTTCGTGTTGTTTGTCAGCGTCTCCGCTCGCTGAAGTTCGCGACGTGACCAGTACAGCGCCTCGTGATGATGCGCCCGGTCGATCTCGGCGACTTCCGCGTATATAGCGGCACTTTGCCGGTAGTACGTCCGCCACACGGACAACGGCGCGTCTGTCGCAGGGCGAAGCGCGCTCAGGGCCTTGTGCGCCTCCAGCAACGTGCGCGACTGCCGAGCACGTTGCCACAGCTTGGGTGTCATTACTCCACCTCCTTCACGTGTTTGCCGATAGTCGGGTCAAGAAACCGGGCCAGTTCGTCGGCTCCGTCGCGCAACTCGCGAAGCATCCGCACGAACTTCGGCCACTGTGCCGGGTCGCGTGGAGGCAAGATTGCGAAGCTGTCAGGGTCGAGGTAGATGACCAGCGCAGCTTGGTCATGATGTCCACTGACGACCTGCATTCCTGCGACTGCCTCAGGGCCAGGGCTCCACGTCGCATTGAACGCCATCGTTTCTGTTCCTATCGTTGGATCAGGTCAGCGCGATGGGCTTCCAGCCGCGCCCGTAGTTCGAACTCTTCCGCCGCGATCGTTGCGGCATGTCGTGCCCACAACGGAGCGGCATAGTCTCCGGACAACACCCGCCATGCCTGCGCGACCGCGTGGTAGGCGGCAGACAGACGCCGCACTGCTGCCACATCACCGGAACGCATTGCGGCGAACAGTGCGGCTGTCTGCTCGGCGTAGGCGTTGTTCCACCGAGCGACCGCCTCAGGCGACGGTCGCCCTGCCATCACGCCGCCTTCGACTCGGACTGAGCCTGTCCCGAGGTCTTCGCGGACGGCTTCGAGGTTCCCGCGAGCTTCGGTTCCCGCATGGCTTTGGCGCGCAGAACCCAGCCCTGGTACTTGAACTTCTCGCCCATCACCCGAGCTTCAACCGTCAAGTCCTCGAACACGACCGGCCGGAAATCGAATCCAGCCATCGCGGCCGGAGGCGGAACCGGCTGTACCCGATCCAGCAGAGTCACCGTCACCGACTTGTCCCGATCCTTCTCCGCCGACGGGTCGGTAACCGTCACCTTCCACTGGAGTAGCCCGGACTGCTCATCCACCTTCTGTTTCGGCTGCTTGCCCCTGGCTTTGTCCTCGTTGGAGACGTACTCCATGTCCGGCGTGACCGGACCGACAATCGCTGCTCCTTCCGGAAAGACCATGTCGTGCTGCACCTCAAAGCGCGTTCCGCGCGGTACTGCCATCGCTGTGTTTCCTCCTGGTTGGCGCCTCACACGGCGCTGCCTATCGTGGCTGTCCCAGACAGGTTAGCCAGCATGGCTAGACAAGTCAAGCAAGTGAGAAACAGGCTAGCTCGCTAGCTGGCCTAGACAGGACCGGTACGGTTAACAACGAAGGGAAACAACGAGAACTGTTCACAAGGCAGGAGGGTTGA
This sequence comes from Saccharomonospora sp. NPDC006951, assembly GCA_040635515.1. Taxonomy (GTDB): domain Bacteria; phylum Actinomycetota; class Actinomycetes; order Mycobacteriales; family Pseudonocardiaceae; genus Prauserella_A. The sequence continues at coordinate 487,859 of JBEYHY010000005.1, forward strand.
TGGCACTCGACCCTGACGACCCGAGACCGCCATATGTGCAGGTAGCCAACGCCCTGCGCGCTGCGATCCTGACCAAGAAATTCACTGCTGGGGAGAAGCTGCCCTCACGCACGGAACTGGCGAAGACTTACAGCGTCGCGCCGATGACCGTGCAGAACGCCCTGCGTGAGCTGCGCGAAGAGGGGCTCATCGTCTCGCGTCAAGGCAGTGGCGTGTTCGTGCGGGAGCGCACAGAACGTCCGATCGGTCTGCGCCCGCACATCGAAAGCGCGTTCGAGGCTGATGACGTCACCATCGACTTCGCGGGCTTCTCCGCCGAAACCCTGCACGGCGTGATCACCGAACCGCTGGACAAGATCCGCATCGGACGGCTTCGCCCGCAGTCGATCACCGTCCGCCTGCTCGTGCCCGACCCGTCCCAGCCGTGGGCCTTGCCGTGCACTGTGGAAGACCACAGCGACAGCCCCATGTTCCGCAAGCGGGCCGAAGAGATCATGCGCCGCCACACTCTGGCCATCGTCGATGCGGTCAATGAACTGGGGTCGCTCGGACTTGTCGCCGAAGCATCAGCGGAGATTCGTGTCCATCCGGCCGCGCCGTTGTTCAAGCTGTACCTGATCAACGAGCAGGAAACGTTCTTCGGCTTCTATCCCGTGGTCGAGCACGCTATCGCGTTCAACGGCGAAACCCAGTCCATGTACGACCTCATGGGCAAGGACGCGATCCTCTTTCACCACTCCGTCAACGAAGACGACACCTCGACCGGCTCGCAGTACGTCGAGCAAGCCAGAACCTGGTTCGACAGCATGTGGACCAGCGTCGCCAAGCCATACGTGCGATGACACCCGAAGAACTGCTCCGCCGCAGTCGAGCCCTGCTTCTCGACTTCGACGGCCCCATCTGCTCAGTCTTCGCGGGCATCCCCGCTCATGTCGTTGCCGACCAACTCCGCGCGGTCCTCTCCGATTACGGACACACAGACCTGCCGCCCGAGGTAGCCACAGCCGAAGATCCCTTCGACGTCTTCCGCTACGCCGCCACACTCGGCGATGCCGAAGCCCGATGCGTCGAAGCCGCCTTCACCGCCCACGAAGTCGAAGCCATCAGAACAGCCGAACCCACACGAGGCGCCATCGAACTCATGACCGCCTGGCACAACTCCGGCCGACCACTCGCCATAGTCAGCAACAACAGCGTTGCCGCGATCGAGACTTATTTACAGCTATACGATTTGTCTTCCATCGTGAATTTCGTATCCGCGCGCACAGGTCATGATTGGACGCAACTCAAGCCACAACCGGATCTTCTATTCGAGGCAGCCGAGCGACTGCATGTATCGCCCGAGAATTGCGCCTTTATCGGCGATTCAACCAGCGACGCAGAGGCCGCCCAGTCGGCGCTCGTTCCGTTTATTGGGTATGCCAATCGACCCCACAAGCGAGTCAACTTTATGGCCGCCAATGCCGCAACGACGACGGACCAAATGAGCGATTTGCGAGTTTGCGAGCAGCCTTAATTGACTATCGCAAAACTGCGATAAGTCGCGATAGGGGCAACGGAAAATCCAGAACCCTGAGGAAATTCTCCGAAAATTCACCTCTGGAGAACATAACTGGAACCCCGGTAGCATGCCAGGCTACTAGTGCTATTTCAGATCTAGCCAGTGCACCTCAAAATACAAACTCCCCGGGACCTATCACTATCCACCCAAATCTAAAAGTCTCAATCGCAGAACCCTTGCAGCACTCTCATTTAGCTGAACCTGTGTATTTTTGCCAAGCCGCCTTTCCTCCACCTTTTCCAGGCACGCGCTCTATCTGATTCGCTTTCGCAAGGCGGATAAAGAGGTTCTTGACCTTATTCTCAGAACCAATACCAGTTAAGTCTCGCACCATTCTATTTGTAATCTCGGGGAAATTATCAAGATACTCCATAATCATCTGCTCGGGTGAGGCTAGCTTCTGATGGCGTATCTCCACTACGACAGAATGCCCTGTTTCTCTGATTACTGGATCTTTTAGCTTCAGCTTCTTCATTGCCGCGAAGGCAGTATTAAGACCTTCGCCCACATCTTTATTGGGCGGATCAGGAAACTTGTTTATCCACCGCACAATATGTCCGTTTCTTGAATATCTTTCATACAGAATATTTGAGGCAGTAACATGCGCTGGGAGCCGACCCGGACTTTCAACCTCCACGCGATTGTCGAATATTCTCACATGAACATCGTCCGCGATGCCGTAATCTCTGTGAATTACCGCATTAGTGATAATTTCATGAAGGGTCTCAATCGGGTAATCGATTTTCTCCAACCCCGAGGGACCCAGATAGTGAATCTCTTTAATCAACTGCACAGTCTTCTCTACGGCTTCGTATACCTGCCGGTAAAGGCAACCCTCTACAGTGATCGGATCAAACGCCAAGTTCTCACGTGAGCCTTCGCCATCCGAGGTCTTATACCGGTAGATTTTAATAGACGATCGTTTAGGAAGAGCCGCCTGCGGATCGTCCGCAAATAGAAGAACAGCCGCCACCGTGGGCTTTTCCGCAACTTTCAACAGCTGTTTATGCAAAAAGCTGTCAGGCTCAACAATCGGGACCACAGAAAGCATAAATTCAATAATAACCTCAGAGTTCGCGACAAAGTCAAGCGGTATTGCAACAGTCTCTGTTTCAAAGGAAGTTATACCCTTATTTCGACTGAGGATATTAAGCGCGTCATCCGACTTAACAAGAATATTTTGCGCGCCGCGCCTCACGTAAGGCACGCCGTCTGTCGCTCGCTTGATGTCGCGAGACTTCTGGACATTTATATGTAGTACGTAGCCGCCTGCACCCGACGAGCGCCGTAGAAACTCATACGAGAAATACTGCCCTAAAGGGAATATATCCTCGAAAGCCTGGATATGACCATTCGCATCCTCTGGCGCTGGAAATCCTCGCCACTTACGCGATTGCGCTTTTATGTCCTCATCAATCCCGATATACAGTTCTCCACCGTCAGCATTAGCGAACGCAGAGATAGATCTACTGAGCTTCGCGGGTGCAACCTCGATTGCCTTAAGGTCCGCAAAGTGATGCTCAGTAAGATCGAGTATTCTTGCAACTTCTTGCGCATTTACCGGCAACGAAATAATTGACATCCTGATTCGCCTTATCGTTAAACTATCGAGACGCCGCAGATAACACGGCAAATATCGCAACGAGAAGCTGCCGAATTTGGCTCTATGGGATCAAGGCGCGCCGCCGACGGCGGCGCGCAGGTCGCCTCCCGACACCGTGCTCGGACGGCGGGCCGCACCCATCCCGGCACGCCGGGCTCCCGCTCCGCTACGCCCGGCGGCCGGTCGGTGCGGCCCGCAACGCCCGGCACGGGTCGCCAGCCGCCAGCGGCGCGCTTGTCCACGTCGAGCAAGCCCCAGTCCTCTCTCCGGCGTCGTATCTCATCGGTCGGTCCCCGCGAGTGATCCGTTACGGGCTCCCTCCGCCCCGACGCCGGATCGTGACAACGACCGGTTACACCGCGTCAAGGGCGCTTCGCGTCGCTGCGCGATCTACGACCCTTGACACGGCACAACCGGCCGCGTGTTTGGCTTCATGTCGGGATGGAGGAGGTGGGCTGGGCAGGCTCGCGCCAGGCCGTCTACAGGCCGTGAGAGGTCGAGCAGACCCGAGTAGCCGCGAGAAACGACGGCAAGCGTCTCCGCAGGTCAGAGGCGGTTTTTAGCTCGTCTCGCCAGGTTGCCGCCGACCGGCCGCGAGATCCTGGACATCTTCGAAGGCACGCAACAAATCCAGCAGTTGATCGTCGCCCGCAGGCTGCTGGGAAAGACCTCGGCGGAGCTGAAATAGACCACTGAGTTCTGCACTCAGGTCCGCGAGTTCTGCACCCGGGGCGCCGAGACCTGCGGTCAGGGTGGCGAGTCCTGCGCTCGGGGGCACGAGATGCACATTCGGGCAGGCCGGGCAGGCGATTGGCTCGCCGGGAGCGCCTGTGACCGCGCGCATGCCCGTAACGCTGACGCCGCCGACGAACCTAGATCGTCGGCGGAGACGCGAGACAGCGCTGCGCGAAGATGCGATCGACGCTCGGGCACGTGAGGCACTACCGGCGGCGCCGAACTGCCGACGACGGATACCTCACCGTCGCAATTACTGTCCGCAATATTTGGCTACTTTGAGTCAGATGCGTGGCCAGGCTGCGGTGCGGCCGACACTCTCGCGGCGCGGAATGGGCATCTCGACGGCCCGAGCGCAGAACTCGACGACCTGAACGCAGAACTCGATGACCTGGGTGCGGATCTCGGCAACCTGAGTGCAGAACTCGGCGGCCTGGGTGCAGAACTCGGCAAGGCACGGGAGACGGGGCAACGGGACGCGGGCGGGGAATAGGCGGATCCACCTTGCCGTTACCCTGGATAGTTGAGCGCACAAATTCTTCCAAGCAAGGGGATTGCCATGCAGTTCGGGATCTTCACCGTCGGTGACGTCACGACCGATCCCACCAACGGGACGACGCCGAGCGAGTTCGAGCGCATCAAGGCCATGGTCGCCATCGCGCTCAAGGCCGAGGAGATCGGCCTCGACGTCTTCGCGACGGGCGAGCACCACAACCCACCGTTCGTGCCCTCGTCGCCGACCACCATGCTCGGCTACATCGCCGCTCGCACCGAGCGGCTGATCCTCTCGACCTCCACCACGCTCATCACCACCAACGACCCGGTGAAGATCGCCGAGGACTTCGCGATGCTGCAACACCTCGCGGACGGCAGGGTCGACCTCATGCTCGGCCGCGGCAACACCGGCCCGGTCTACCCCTGGTTCGGCCAGGACATCCGCATGGGCATCCCGCTGGCGATCGAGAACTACGCCCTGCTGCACGAACTGTGGCGCAAGGACGTCGTCGACTGGGAAGGCCGCTTCCGCACGCCGCTGCAAGGCTTCACCTCGACGCCGCGCCCGCTCGACGGCGTCCCGCCCTTTGTCTGGCACGGCTCCATCAGAAGCCCCGAAATCGCTGAACAAGCCGCCTACTACGGCGACGGTTTCTTCGCCAACAACATCTTCTGGCCGAAGGAACACTTCATGCGACTCATCGGCCTCTACCGCCAGCGCTACGAACACTATGGACACGGCTCCGCCGACCAGGCGATCGTCGGCCTCGGCGGCCAGGTGTTCATGCGCAAGAACTCGCAGGACGCCGTGCGCGAGTTCCGGCCCTACTTCGACAACGCCCCCGTGTACGGCCACGGACCGTCGCTTGAGGACTTCACCGAGCAGACGCCGCTGACCGTCGGCAGCCCGCAGCAGGTGATCGACAAGACGCTGAGCTTCCGCGAATCCTTCGGCGACTACCAGCGCCAGCTTTTCCTGATGGACCACGCCGGCCTGCCGCTGAAGATCGTTCTCGAACAGCTCGACCTGCTCGGCGAGGAGGTCCTTCCGGTGCTGCGCAAGGAGTTCGCGGACCGCAGGCCCGCTCACGTTCCCAGCGCGCCCACCCACGCCTCGCTACTGGCGGCCAAGCAGGACAACAACTCCGAAGCGGTTATCGCAGGCAACCACTGACCAGGAGGACACCATGACAGCGTCGAAACTCGCGGTCGTCTCGGCAGGACTCACGGAGCCGTCGTCGACGAGGCTGCTCGCCGACCGGCTTTCCGAGGCCGTGAGCACCCAACTCGCCGAACAGGAATATCCGGTCGAGGTCACGGTTGTCGAGCTGCGTGACCTGGCCGTCGACATCGCCAACAACTTCGTCGCCGGTTTCCCGAGCCCGAAACTCGCCGAAGCCATCAAGACGGTGACCGAGGCAGATGGTCTGGTCGCGGTGACCCCGATCTTCACCGCCTCCTACAGTGGACTGTTCAAGTCCTTTTTCGACGTCATCGACAACACGGCACTCATCGGCAAACCGGTGCTACTGGGAGCGACTGGCGGCACGGCCCGGCATTCGCTCGCACTGGAACACGCGCTGCGGCCGATGTTCTCGTACCTGCGCGCGGTGGTGGTGCCGACGGCCGTCTACGCGGCCTCCGAGGACTGGGCTTCCGGCCAGGAAACGGGTCTCTCCAGTCGCGTCGCTCGCGCCGCGGGTGAACTGGCCGGCCTGCTGACCGGAGCCGCTGCCGACGGCGGGCCAGCCGATGAGGACGTCATCATCCCGTTCGAGCAGCAACTCGCCGCGCTGCGAGGCAACTAGGGCTCAGTAGTTCATTCCCATCAGTTCGCGGACATCAGCCAAAGTGGAATCGGCGACGGTGCGCGCTCTTTCGTTGCCACGACGCAGAATGTCACGCACTTGCGCCGGGTCGGCGGCGAAAACCTCGCGAGCCTGCCTGATCGGCCGGAAGTACTCGTTGACACTTTCCGTCACCACGGCCTTGAGCGCACCGGCACCGCCACTACCGATGTCGGCGGCGACCGCCTCGGGTTCACGGCCCTGGCACAACGCCGCGAGCAACAGCAGGCTGGACACCTCCGGCCGGGAATCGGGGTCGTAGCACATGTCCCGTTCCGAATCGGTCTTCGCCTTGCGGATCAACGCGGCCGTCTCGTCATCCGTTGCCGAAATGGGAATGGCGTTGCCCCTGCTCTTGCTCATCTTCTGTCCATCGGTGCCGAGCAGCGAAGGTGCTTTGCTCAGCAACGCGTCCGGTTCGGCGAAGAGGGTTCCGTACCGCTCGTTGAACCGGCGCGCCACGAGCCGCGTCAGTTCGAGATGCGGCAACTGGTCTTTGCCAACGGGCACGAGATTGGCTTGGCAGAACAGGATATCGGCGGCCTGGTGCACCGGATAGGTGAACATCAGCCCGCTGACACTCGACTGTCTGCTCGCGGTGATCTCCTCTTTCACCGTGGGATTACGCCGGAGTTCGGCGACGGTGACGAGACTCAGGAACGGCAGCAACAACTGGTTGAGCGCGGGAACCGCGCTGTGCGCGAAGAAAACGGCCTCACCGGGATCGATCCCGGTCGCGAGATAGTCCAGCAACAGGGCCTCGACATTGGCGTCCAGCTCCTCGGCGACATCGCGGTCGGTCAACACCTGATAGTCGGCGACGAGCACGAACAGCTCGACGCCGAGCCGCTGAAGCCGCACCCGGTTCTGCAAACTGCCGAAGTAGTGTCCAACGTGGAGTGGCCCCGTCGGCCGATCGCCGGTCAGCACCCTGAACGCGGCTGGATCACTTTCGACGGCCCGTTCCACTTCGACACCGCGAGATCTTGCCGCAGAAAAACTCTCCGTCATGACACCCTCCTCGACTAGGAGGGTCGCCTCAACACGCCGGATGCACACCCGGGCCGCGCGAGACGACCCGGTTCAGACATGCGTCAGTCGTGGCCGCCCTTCAGGGCAGCCACGACCACAGGTGACGCGAGTTCATCCCCCGAGCATAGCCGAGTCAGGAGGGAACCAGCGTGTTCTGCCTCACCACGATCCACCACTGGCCGTCCTGCTTCTCCAGTACGTACAGCGCGAGCATGGCCGGGTCCTTGTCGATCAATTCTCCCGACGACGTGGTCGCCCGCGCCTGCTTGTGCACGAGCGCGACGTCCGGCCTGACAAAGTGGATCTCGGCGATGTCGTAGCGAACGTATTGATCCTTGAGAAAACCCGTGAGGCCCTGCTGATTGGACGCGAGCAGTGCGTCCCTGCCAACGATCCGCTTGCCCACCGCGTTGACCACGCTCGCCTCGGTGGCGAAATGCTTGGTCATCAGCTCGGCGTCATTGGTGTTGTACGCGGTCTCGGTGTCCTCGATGACCTTCTTCAGGGCGGCGATGTCCGCATCGGTCCCCTGGCCTCTGACGACCGGCGACTGGGCGTTCTTCGTTTCCATGCCGCCCATCCTGAAACTTCAAGCATGCTGGAGGTCAAGACCCGATGTGATCGGTGAGGAACTCGTCCAGGTAACGCCAGGTCGTGTCGCGCGCCCCGCGACCGGTGAGCACTCCGAGGTGACCTCCGGGAGCCAGCTCGAACCGCACCTCCGGCGCTTCGTCGAGCAGTCCGACGAGACGCTGCACCGCCCTTCGCGGAGCGATCATGTCGTTCTCGCCGGCGACGACCAGGGTCGGAACCTGAATCTTGGAAAGGGAAATCACCCTGCCACCGAGGCCGACCTTACCCTCGGCGAGATCGTTCGCCCGGAAGAAACGGTGGTATATCTGCCCGAACGTGCGGCCGGGATAGGCGGCCATGTTGTCCATGAAGTGATCGACGGCCTCGATCTGGGCGAGAAAATCGCGATCGTCCAAGTTGCGCAGGATGGCGAGCGGTTTGGTGATCTCCTTGTTGATCCCGGTCGCCTTGAAGACCCGGCTGACCACATAGGACGGTGCACTGCCGAGCATCCGATAGAACGGGGTGAGCAGGTGGCCTCCCGTCGCCTCGATCAGCGGCCGAAACGGCGCGACGAGCGGAATGGCGGTGAAGTCGAAGGGCGCGGCGATGGTGCTGATGGTCTCGATGGGTAACTCCGGCCGGTCGGCCGCCGTCAGTACGGAGAAGATCCCGCCGAGACACCAGGCGACGACGTGCACGGGCTGCCCGCCCGCGTCGGCGCTGACCTTGCGGATGGTCCTCGGCAGCACTTCCTCGACCCAGTGCTCGACACCGAGCCCGCGATCGGCGAAGGCGACATCGCCGTAGTCGACGAGATAGGTACGCCGTCCCGAGTCGACGAGGTGCTCGGCGAGACTGCACCCTCTGCGCAGATCGAAACACAGCGCGGGCGCGGCAAGCGGTGGCACGAGCAGCACGGGAGGCGCTGGTACCGGCTGCTCGCCGGAACCGCCGAGCAGCCGGTACACGGAGCGGTTGGGCCCCTGGTCGATGAGCACTCTCGGCACCGGACGCAGGTCGGCGACACCCCCGTGCACGACCTTGTCGAGCACGTTGAAGGCGGCCGAGGCAAGCCTTGCGGGCGGTGATGTCATCGGCCCCCTCCTTTGTCGTCAGTGAGTCACGTTAGCTCACGCCGTCACCCCCGAAGCGGTACTCCAGCACCTGACCTTGCCATTCGCCGACGGTGAACCGTTGCGCGGGCGTGAAGCCCAGTTTCTGGTAGTGCCTCGCGAGCGCTCCGTCACCACCTGCCCAGCAGTCGACCCGCATGAGGTCGACGCCGCGCTGCCTGGCTTGCCGCTTGGCGTGGTCGATGAGGAACCGGCCGACACCCTTGCCGGAGTGGGCGCGCGAGGTGAGCAACAGGACGACGTACAACTCGGGCTCGGTGGCGGGTTCGATGTAGGGGGTGGGCCGGTCGCTGGTGATGATGACCCCGGCCGGCTCACCATCGATCTCGGCGACGGCGAGGCCGGGCTCGGCGGCCAGCTCGCGCACCCGCTCCACGCGCTGGGGGATCCGCGACCACGGCGTCGAACCCCACTGCCCTTCGCTTCCCCTCGCGGAAAGCCAGGCGACCGCCTCGTCGAAGAATCGCAGGATCAGGTCGGCGTCGTCCTGGCTTCCCTGCCGCAGCGAAATATCGGTCATGGCGCCGTCAGAACGCGAGGACCCTCGGCGGTGATCGCGACGGTGTGCTCGACGTGGGCCGCCCTGCTGCCGTCCTTGGTGTGCAGCGTCCAGCCGTCGTCCCCGGTGCGGTACTCGTCGCCCCCGCCTTCGACGAACATCGGCTCGATGGCCAAGACCATTCCCCTGCGCAACCGCAACCCCTTGCCAGGGCTTGCTTCGTTGGGCACGTGCGGCTCCTCGTGCATGGCCCTTCCGATGCCGTGCCCTCCGTGATCGGCGAGCAGGCCGTAGCCGGCCTTCCTCCCGACGACGCCGATGGCGTGCCCGATGTCGCCGAGCCGGTTGCCCTCCACCGCGGCCGCGATGCCGGCCGCGAGCGCGCGTTCGGTGGTCGCGATGAGGTCGAGGTCGCGGCGGTCGGCCTCGCCGACGACGAAGCTGATGGCCGCGTCGCCGTACCAGCCGTCGACACCGGCGCCGAAGTCGATGCTGAGCAGGTCACCTTCTCGCAGCCGGTAGCCGGTGGGGATGCCGTGCACGACGGCGTCGTTGACGCTGGCACACAACACGGCGGGAAAGGCGCTCGGCGCCCACCCCGGGTGGTAGTTCAGAAACGGCGAGGTCGCTCCCGCTTCGGCGAGCACGGCGGCGGCGACCTCGTCCAGCTCCAGCAGCGAGGTACCGACGGCGGCGTGCTCCCTCACCTCCCGCAACGCGGTGGCGACCACCTTGCCCGCGATCCGCATCGCGTCGATCTCGTCCGGCTTCTTGAGTTCGATCACTGTAGGCACACTCCACAGCCTGGGATAGTTATACCGCTACACCTATCACACGGCGGCACCCGTTCCCTCAGCGCAGTCCGAGTTCCCGCGCGATGAGCATGCGCTGCACCTCGCTCGTACCCTCGCCGACCTCAAGGATCTTGGCATCGCGATAGAACCGGCCGACGGGGAACTCGTTCATGAAACCGTAGCCGCCGAAAATCTGGGTCGCGTCGCGGGCGTTGTCCATGGCGGCGTTGGAGGAGGCCAGCTTCGCGATGGCCGCCTCCTTCTTGAACTGCTCGCCTCGCAGCATCTTCGCCGCGGCCTGATAGTAGGCGAGCCGCGCCGTGTGGGCCCTCATCTCCATGTCCGCGATCTTGAACTGAATGGCTTGGTATGCGCCGATCTTGTTGCCGAACGCCTCCCGCTCACCGGCATAGCGCACGCATTCGTCGACGCAGCCCTGAGCCAGCCCGACACCGAGCGCGGCGATCGCGACCCTTCCTTCGTCCAGAATGGACAGGAACTGCGCGTAGCCTCTTCCCCGCTCACCGACAAGATTGGCAGCGGGTACCCGGCAATCGGAGAAAGCCAGCTCATGGGTGTCGGACGCGGACCAGCCGACCTTGGAGTATTTGGGCGCGACCGTGAACCCCGGTGTTCCGGACGGGACGAGGACCGCGGAGATTTCCTTGCCACCGTCCGCTTTCCTGCCCGTCACGGCGGTGACCGTGACGAGGCTGGTGATGTCGGTTCCCGAGTTGGTGATGAATGCCTTGCTGCCATTGATGACCCACTCGTCACCGTCGAGCCGCGCGGTCGTCGCGGTCGCGCCCGCGTCCGAACCGCCTCCGGGTTCGGTGAGCCCGAATGCCCCGAGTGCCTCGCCCGAACACAGTGACGGCAACCAGGTCCGTTTCTGTTCCTCGCTGCCGAACCGGTACAGCGGCATCGCACCGAGCGAGACACCGGCCTCCAGCGTGACGGCGAGGGAGGAATCGACCCTCGCCAGTTCCTCCAGCGCCAGACACAGCGCGAAGTAGTCACCACCCATTCCGCCGTGCTCCTCGGGGAACGGCAGACCGAACAACCCCATGGAACCCATGCGCGCCACGAGGTCGTAGGGAAACTCCTCGCGTTCGTAGAAACCGCCGATGACGGGGGCGACCTCGGCCCGCGCGAAGTCGCGCACCGTCTTGCGCAGCGCCTCGTACTCCTCGTCCAATCTGAAGTCGATCATGATGCGGGCTCCTCGTGGGTGACCAGTGCAAGGGGTTCGTCGAGCGCGACCTGTTGGCCCGCACGGACGTGCAATTCGCTGACGACACCGTCGAAAGGCGCGGTGATGGAGTGCTCCATCTTCATGGCCTCGACGACGACCAGCGGAGTTCCGGCGGCGACCACCTCGCCGAGGGCGACCTTGACGACGAGAACGGTCCCCGGCATGGGACTGACCACGGGCCCCTGGTCGACGGCGTCGGCGTGTCCGGCGAGCAGATTGGGCCGCTCCCCCACCGCGACGGTCCTTCCATCCCTGGCCAGCCACAGCGTTCCGTCGGCGGCCCGCGCCCTCCGGTAACGCCGGTAGCGGCCATCCCACCACAGGCCGAGCCCGTCGTCCGTGCGTTCGGCCGAGGCCGCTCGTTCCGGTTCGCCCGCAATACCGACCATCGCGTTCGCCGGTGTTCCCGACACGCGCACCAGCGCTTCGGTGTGCTCGGCGGCGAGCAGGAAACTCACCCCCTCGGCACCGCCGAGCCGCCAGCCGCCTGGCAGCTCCCACGGGTCGACCACCGCTCCCCTCGGGGTCAGCGCGAGCAGCCTGTCCATGGCGGCGGCGACGAGAAAGTCCAGGTCATCCTGGCGCCGGGTCAGTGAGTCCAGCTTGCGTTCGACGAGCCCGGTGTCCAGCTCACCCGCCCGCACGTCATCGTCGGCGAGCAACGCGCGCAGGAACGGGATGTTGGTGTGCACGCCGAGTACGGCGGTGTCGGCCAGCGCCGCGTCGAGCCGGTTCAGCGCGGAGTCCCTGTCCCTCGCCGACGCGACCACCTTGGCGAGCATCGGGTCGTAGTCCGAACCGACGACGGTGCCCTCGCTGAGTCCCGAGTCGACCCTGACGTCCGCACCTCGCGGCTCGGCGAGCCCGAGCACGGTCCCTCCGGTGGGAACGAACCCTCGCGCGGGATCCTCGGCATAGACGCGTGCCTCGACGGCGTGCCCGGTGAGCCGGACGTCCCGCTGCCGCAAGGAAAGTTCCTCACCGGCCGCGACCCGCAGCTGCCATTCGACGAGATCGATTCCGGTCACGAGCTCGGTCACCGGATGCTCGACCTGCAGCCGGGTGTTCATCTCCATGAAGAAGAACTCGCCGGGGTCGGTCGCCGACACGATGAACTCGACGGTTCCCGCTCCCACGTAGCCGACGGACTTCGCCGCTTCGACGGCTGCGGCTCCCATCCGATCGCGCGTGTGCTCGTCGAGCAGCGAGGAAGGTGCCTCCTCGATGATCTTCTGGTGCCTTCGCTGGAGACTGCACTCCCGCTCGCCGAGGTGGATGACGTTGCCGTGGGAGTCGGCGAGCACCTGGATCTCGATGTGCCGGGGAGTCGTCACGAACCGTTCGATGAGCAGCCGGTCGTCGCCGAAGGCGCCGCGTGCCTCCCGTTGCGCGGATTCGACTGCCTCCGCAAGCCCTTCCGGCTCCGTGACCAGCCGCATCCCCTTGCCTCCGCCACCGGCGGAGGGCTTGAGCAGCACGGGATAGCCGACCTCGGCAGCCGCGGCGGCGATATCGTCCACTTCGGACCTGCCCGGAACGACGGGAACACCGGCCGCCGACACGGTCGCCTTCGCCCTGATCTTGTCGCCCATCGCCTCGATCACCTCGGCGGAGGGGCCGACGAAGACGAGTCCGGCCTCCTCACAGGCGCGCGCGAAGGCGGCGTTCTCGGCGAGGAAGCCGTATCCCGGGTGGACGGCCCGCGCGCCGCAGGCGACGGCGGCGGCCACGACGTCCGGAATGGACAGATAACTGAGCGTCGCCTTCGCCGGGCCGAGCCGCACCGCGATGTCGGCTTCCCTCACGTGCCGGGCGCCCGCGTCGGCATCGCTGTAACCGGTGGCGGCTGAGATTCCCATGCGGCGCAACGTCGAGATGATCCGGACGGCGATCTCGCCCCTGTTGGCGACGAATACGGTGTCGAACACCTGCATCACATCCTGAAGACGCCGTAGCCGACGGGTTCGAGCGGCGCGTTCGCCGAGGCCGACAGCGCGAGTCCGAGCACCATCCTGGTGTCCATGGGATCGATGACGCCGTCGTCCCACAACCGCGCCGTCGAGTAGTACGGGTTGCCCTGGTCCTCGTACTGCTCCCTGATCGGAGCCTTGAAGGCCTCTTCCTCGTCCTCTGCCCAGTTCTGCCCGCGTGCCTCGATGCCGTCCCTGCGCACGGTGGCCAGCACGGAAGCAGCCTGCTCGCCGCCCATCACCGAGATGCGCGCGTTGGGCCACATCCACAGGAACCGGGGCGAGTACGCCCTTCCGCACATCGAGTAGTTGCCTGCCCCGAACGAGCCGCCGATGATGACGGTGAACTTGGGTACCCGCGCGCAGGCCACCGCGGTGACCATCTTGGCGCCGTGCTTGGCGATCCCGCCCGCCTCGTAGGCTTTCCCGACCATGAAGCCCGTGATGTTCTGGAGGAACACCAGCGGGATCGAGCGCCGATCGCACAGTTCGATGAAGTGCGCGCCCTTCATCGCCGACTCGGCGAACAACACCCCGTTGTTGGCGACGATGCCGACGGGGTGCCCATGGATCCTGGCGAAGCCGGTGACGAGCGTCGTCCCGTACTCCTTCTTGAACTCGCCGAACTCGCTGCCGTCGACGACGCGCGCGATGACCTCGCGCACGTCGTAAGGAGTCCGCGAGTCGGTCGGCACGACGCCGTAGAGCCCCGAGGGGTCGACGGCGGGCTCGACGGTGGGTGCGACATCCCACGGGCGGGGCGAGCGGGGGCCGAGTGTCGAGACGATGGATCGCACCTTGCGCAACGCGTCGGCGTCGTCGGCGGCGAGGTGATCGGTGACGCCGGAGGCTCTGGCGTGCACATCGCCCCCGCCGAGTTCCTCCGCCGTGACGACCTCACCCGTCGCGGCCTTCACCAGTGGGGGACCGCCGAGAAAAATCGTGCCCTGATTGCGCACGATGACCGCTTCGTCGCTCATGGCCGGCACGTAGGCGCCGCCCGCGGTGCAGGAGCCGAGAACGGCGGCGATCTGGGGAATCCCCCTCGCCGACATCGTCGCCTGGTTGTAGAAGATGCGGCCGAAGTGTTCCCTGTCGGGGAAGACCTCGTCCTGCCTCGGCAGGAACGCGCCGCCCGAGTCGACGAGGTAGATGCAGGGAAGGTTGTTGTGCAGTGCGACTTCCTGCGCTCGCAGGTGCTTCTTGACGGTCATGGGGTAGTACGTCCCGCCCTTGACCGTCGCGTCGTTGGCGACGATCACGCATTCCCTGCCCGACACCCTGCCGATACCGGTGATGATTCCCGCGGAAGGAGCCTCGTCGTCGTAGAGCCCCGTCGCGGCGAGCGGGCTCAGTTCGAGCAGCGGCGAGCCGGGGTCGAGCAGCGCGTCGACCCTGTCTCGCGGCAGCAGCTTGCCGCGTTCGACGTGCCGCGCTCTCGCCTTCTCGGACCCGCCCTGCCTTGCGAGCCGGAGGCGTGCGTCGAGATCGCGCACCAGTTCGCTGTGACGATCGACGTTGCGCGCGAACGAATCGGCGGCCGGATCGGCCGACGTCGGCAGCACTGGAGTGTCCATCACGCCCTCAGGTTAGCAGCCGTTAACACCTCACTCGGTAGAGATGTTAACGGCTACTAACGTCGTTGTAAATCAGGCGGCCACCGCCGCCGTCGCACCCTCCAGCGCGGGCAGATAGCCGAGCGCCTGCCCGTTGCGGTTCGGGTGGTAGGACTCGTCGACCGGCCAGGTGAGGCTGTTCAGCCACCAGTCGTCCGAGCAGATCTCGTGCCCCGTGAACGGGCCGCGCAGGTCGACGAAGGTGAACCCGGCCGACTTCGCCTGATCGGAGGTGACCTCGGCGAGCGCGTCGGCGCCCGAGTTGATCGCGGCCCGCTTCGCCTCGCTGAGCCCGACGTCGCAGGAACCCTCAAGCTGATAGAAGCGCGGATATCCGAGCACGATGACCTGCGCGTTCGGCGCCTTGCTCGAAATCGTGCCGTACACGTCGGAGAGCAGGGCCGGCAAGGTGTCGCGCACGTAGGTCTTGGCGTTCTCCACCCTGTCGATGCAGCTCTGGTCGCTTCCGAGCGTGCAGTCGGTCATCACGTCGGCGAACCCGGCGTCGTTGCCACCGACGGATACCGTCACGAGTGTCGTGCTCGCGCTCAGCGCGGAGGTCTGATCGAGCACGTCGGGCGTCCGCGCACCGGAGCAGGCGACGAACTGGAAGCTGGACACGTCGTGGGAATCGGCCCACAACTGGGGGTAGGCGTTGGCACTGCGCTTGCAGGAACCGGAATCGCCGTAGTCCCCGGCACCGGTGCCCGATGAGTAGGAGTCGCCGAGCGCGACGTAGTCGGCCGCGGCCGGGGCCGCCGTCGCGACTCCGGCACCGAGCAACGCGAGCGAGGCGACCATGAAGGTCGCGAGGAAACGAAAAGCCTTCACCAGCATGGTCGACCCCTTCGTTAACCATTGGCCGAAAGAATCATTACCAGGCATTTCGCCGGCACGGAAGCGACACGGCGGCGTAGTAACCCGACCAGACCACTCCGGAAGTCGGACGGGATGTTAGCGCTCACTAACGCACTCGAATACGATGGAACGATGTCCCCGAGCGCAGGTCCGCTTGCCGGCGGAGCCACAGCGAGCAGGCGCGAACAGATCCTCGCGGCAGCGGCGGAACTGTTCGCGAAGCGCGGATTCCACGGGGTCGGCATCGACGACATCGGCGCCGCGGTCGGCATCTCCGGACCCGCGCTGTACCGCCACTTCCGCAGCAAGGACGCCATGCTCGGCGAGATGCTGACCTCGATAAGCAACCGCCTGCTCGAAGGCGGAAGACAACACGCGGAGAAGGAAGGCAGCCCCGACGAGGTCCTCGCGGGGCTCGTCGCCTTTCACGTCGGTTTCGCGCTGCGCCAGCCCGCGCTCATCACCGTGCAGGAACGCAACCTCGGCAACCTCGCCGAGCAGGACCGCAAGCAGGTGCGCGCCCTGCAGCGCCGGTACGTCGAGGTATGGGTGCGCGCGCTGCGCGCGGCCGTTCCGCAGCTCGACGAAGCACCGGCCCGCTCGGCCGCGCACGCCGTGTTCGGACTCATCAACTCCACGCCCTACAACAGGCACCTGCCCGACGCCGAGCTCGCCGAACTGCTGGGACACCTTGCGCTGGGCGCGCTTTACGCGGCGAAATGACGATCACGCTGCGCACATCCCTCCGGGTTATTCAGCCTCACTCCTGCGGACGCTCCAAATCGGCTTTCCCTGGTGTTTGATGGGGCACGTGCACGCGGATCGGACCGGAGGCGAACAGGAGCCACTCGTCGAGAAAGCACAGCGAGCGCTGATCGCGATGCGCTTCGGCGACGATGTCGAGGCGCTCGACGCGCTCGCTCCTTCCTCGACGGGGCAGCTCGCCGACACGCGCGCCATGATGATGCTGCTGTTCGGCGAGTGCAGCGCCATGGTCTCCACGCTCGGCGACGGCGGATCGGCACCGGTCAAGGTGCAGGTCTTCGACGAGGCGGGCGAGGAAGTGTCCATCGACCAGGCCGACCCGCCCGTACGCACCGCCGTGCGAACCCTGCTGGCAGAGGTGCACGGAAACACCGAGGCCGCCGAGGAACAGGTGGAGATCGCACTGGCCAGCGCGGCGCCCGAGGAGGTCGCGAGCCTCGCCATCCAGGCGCTGCGGTGGACCATGCGGTTGTCGACGGAGTGTCTTGAGCGGGACCTGCCGGTCGCGCCGTGGATCGCGGCGGCGCTTTCCGACTGACCACTTTCCGGCAAGCGTGACGAAAGCGTGACGAAAGCGGCGACCGGCATTCTCTGTTCCCGTGCGTAAGCCCCTTGTGTCCCTGCTCTGTCTTCTTGCCGTGATCGCGGGCTGCTCCGGCCCGGCAGGGCTGGACGTCGAGGTCGATCACGTCACCGGCAAAGCTCCGCCACCGCTCGGAGCCGAGGGACCTGAGACGACGGCATTCACCGAATCGTGGCGAGCTCCCGTGAAGCTTCCCGAGGGTGACGCCCGGTTCATGCTCTCCGGAGGCAATGTCGTCGCGGGCGGTGAAGACGGGGTCTTCGCCTTCGCCGCCACGACCGGCGAACGCGGCTGGCGTTACCGCGAACCGGGAAGGACGATCTCGGCCTGGGTAGCCAACGACGACGTCGTCGTCATCGAGAGCCACGGCACCGACGCCGAGGACAATCCGGCGGACTGGCACGTGATCGGCCTTGACAGCGGGACCGGCGAGCAACTGTGGGAGCGGACGGACAACGAGTGGCGGCTCGATTCCGGGGAGCCGGTCGCCGGAATCGTCCTCGGCCGGATCGGCGGCTACGAGGCCCAAGGCATCGAAGCCAGGACTGGCGAGGTCAAGTGGAGCTTCTCGGCCGAAGACGTACCGGGAGGGTGCGCCGACCCCGACCCCGACTCCGGCGGCTCCGGCGGCTCCGGGGAAGACTCCTTTCCCCTGCACCTGAGCTGCGGCGGGAAGGACCCCGTCAAGGTCTTCGGGACGGTCGACGCGGAAACCGGGGAGCCACAATGGTTTCGCGCGGTCGGCGAGGACGATCGGTTTCCCATTCCGGAGAAACGCGGCGACCTGAGCACCTACCGAGCGAACGCCGGTGAGTTCCTGCTCCTCGACTGGGCAGGCAAGGAGGTCCGCACCGAGGAGGAGTACGGGCGCTGCCCCTGCGCACTGCTGAACCAACACGACCGCACGCTGCTGGCCTACCGCGTCGCCGCCCTCGCGGGCAGAACATCCGGCAAGGTAAGCGAACTCGGCGAGGACGGCGTGGCGAAGCCCGTCGCCGAGCTGCGGAGCTCCTTGCACAGCACCAGCATCTACAGCGCTGCCGCCGGGCGGTTCTACGGCATCGGTCCGGCGCGGCCCGGGTACCCGTACACGACGCCGTTGACGGTGGCCATGGTCGGTAACGACGACAAGGTCGGCTACGCGGCGCTTCCCGTCGCTCTCGCCAAGAACATGAGAGAGGACTTCTGGTTCGAAGTCGCCGGTGAGCGGGTGTTTCTCGCCATGCGCCGCGAGGGCGACTCCGAGTTCGTCATCCGTTCCTTCACCCCGTCGCAGGAAACCGGCAGGCTCGGCGCTGCCCCCTTCGACGACTGGGTCGACCCGTGCACGCTGCTTTCCGGTGTGGTGAAAGAAGAACGGCCCCGCCAACCGGACGACCCGGAGTACGCGGGAGACCTCACCGTTCCCCCGACCGGCTGTTTCGGCTATCTCCCCGCCGGGGAAAGGGAGCAGGTCCGGTCCGTCGATCTCGATGTCGTGTGGGTCGCACCCACCGCCGCCGAAGCCGAGGCATTGCTCGCCTCGACGGACGCCACATCGGAATCGAAGGCGGGCGCGGATCAGGAATACCGAAGCGAAACCGGAACGACACTACTCAGGGTGGGTGCGGTGATCGTGTCGGTCGACACCTTCGACTTCGGCGAGGACCAGCGCGACAAGGCACTGCGCGGCATCGTGGCCAACCTCCGCGAACCGGGCTGATCGCCGTCCGCCAACCGCACTTTGGGAGGAGAACAATGCGGCCACGCCCCGCACACAGGATCGCTATCGCGCTGCTGAGCGTCCCGTTGCTGATCACCGCCTGCACGGGCGGCGAAGAGCCTGCTGAACCTGAGCCCGTCGTCTGGGCCGAGCACACCGTGCGCGATGAGGCACCCCCTCCGCTCGCCGAGGAAGGTCCGACGGCAGGCCGGTTCGCGGATTCGTGGCAGAGGCCGATAACGGTGTCCGGGCACTCCTGGTTCGCACTGGCCGGTGGGAACGTCATCGTCGGCACGGACGAGCGGATCTCCGCGCTGGAGGGCGAAACGGGCGAGGATTCCTGGAGCTACCGCGAACCGGGCAGGAGGATCGGCTCCTGGGCCGCGACCGCCGATACCATCGTGGTCAGTACTACCGGGGCGATCGATAACAAGCACGTCAGCAGGTTGATCGGTCTCGACGCGGGAACAGGGGAGTTCCTGTGGGAGAAACGCGAGAGGCTACGGCCGGATCCACCGACCGCGCACGCCGGTCTCCTCGCCATGCTCGGGGGAACCGATAACCACAGCGTCATCGTCGCCACCGACGACAACTTCCGGAAGCACGGAATCGACGCCAGGACAGGCGAGGTTCTGTGGAACCTTTCGGCGAACGACCTGCCCCAGGGCTGTGAGCTACCCGCCGAGGATGGCTCCGACAGCTCCGGCGAACTGCTCATGCTGACCGTCGATTGCTCCGGGAATGGCTCCGACGGAACGGTCTACGGGGCCGTGGAAGCCGAGACCGGAAAGCCACGATGGTTCATCGGCAACCAACCGGGCGAACTGTTCGCGGCGCGAAAGGGCACCAGCGTTCGTTTTGCTCCCCACGAGCCTCCGGCCCTGATCGACAGGAAGGGCGAGGAATTCTTCTCTGCCGAGGACCGGGCGACCTGCCCGTGCGCGATACTGGACCGGGATGGAAGCACCCTGCTGAGCTATCGCGGCCAGACGGAAGACCGACACTCGCTCGTGGGCAGGCTGGTCGACGTGGACGAGAATGGTGACGCGAAGCCGTTTGCCAAACTGCCGGAATCCTTTCATAACGCCACGTCCACGAGCGACAAGTTGTACGGCATCGCCCTGGCGAGGCCTGAGATCAATAAATTTGCCCGTCGCCCCGTTCCCGCGCCGCTTTTGCTCAGTACGGTCGGTAAAGAGGGAAAGGTCGAACACTCAACACTTCCCACGGCTGTCGCCTCGGGCACCGGGGTCGGATGGTTCACGGCGGCGGGTGACCGGATTTTCCTTGTGATGCATCGAGAAGACGGTGACGCTGTCATCCGCTCCTTCGACCACACGGATGATTCCGCCGCGCCGGGCGGCGTCGACGCCGATGCCTGGCCGGACTCCTGCGAACTGCTTTCCGTTCCCGGGTTGCGAGACCAGGAACCCTACTCCCCCGCTGGGAAGGAAATCCGCATCGGCGATGTCTCGATGCCGAAGGCAAGCTGCATCGGCAGAACCGATCGAAGGGACGACGTAGTTCTCGATGTCGTGTGGGTGGCGCACGACGAAGGCGAGGCGGAGAAGCTGTTCACCGAAATGGCAGCGGAGACGGATTCACCGGCGGGTGCCGACCAGGAACATCACGACGAAGCCGGGAACGTGTGGCTGCGAGTGGGCTCCGTCATCGTCAGATTCAGCCCGGACGAACTCGGCGAAGGCCAACGCGACGACGTACTGCACGGCATCGTGACCAACCTTCGCGAACTGAGCTGACCACCCACCCACTGCGCCTTACGAGAAAAGACAACAAATGCGGCAAGCCCGGCGTCCCTTCCGCGGTATCGCGGTAACGCTCTTCTGCGCCCTGTTCCTCGTCACCGGAGGTACCAATCTCGCCCAGCCCGTCGTCCGGACCGAGCAGACGGTGCTGGACGAGGCGCCTCCTCCGCTCGCGGAGGAGGGCCCGGCGGCAGGTGCGTTCACCGAAGCCTGGCGAACCTCCCTGACACTGCCCGAATCGGCCCGGTTCGCCCTGGCCGGAGCCAACGTCGTCACCGGGACCCAAGACGAGGTCTTCGCGCTCGACGCGCGTACCGGCGAACTCACCTGGCGCTATCGCGAACCGGAAAGAAGGATCGGCTACTGGACCGCCACGCCCGACACCGTCGTCGTCGGCAGTACGGGGAAAGCGGGCAAACATGAACTGAACCATCTCGTCGGCCTCGACGCGGCAACGGGAAAACTCCTGTGGGAGAAGCACGATTCGTGGTCCATCGATCCGCAGGACGAGAGCTTCGGCGGCGCCCCCATCCTGGGCGGGGAGGCCACGAACAACGTCATCGTCGTCAACGAGGGTGAGTCCATCAAGCGGGGAATCGAGGCCACAACGGGCGAAACCCTGTGGAGCCTCTCGGCAGGCGACCTACCGGACGAGTGCACGCTGCGCGCCAATGACGTGTGGGAGTTCTCCGGCGATCAGCTCATCGTGACGATCGCCTGCCCCGAAGCCGACGATTCGCGATCCCGCTACGGCGCGGTCGCCGCCGAGTCGGGAAAACCGTTGTGGTTCTCGGACAAGGGCGATGGCGATTTCGTCGCGATGCGAGGAGGGTTCGGCATCCGCGTCGGCCCCAACCAGTCTCCGGTAATTCTGGGCCGCGACGGCGGTGAACTCTTCACCGCGGCCGAAGCGGAATCGAGGTGCCCCTGCGCTGTAGTGGAAGGCTCGGAGGGCACGCTGCTGGGCTATCGCTCGGCCGCCGACGACGGCACCTCGGCGGTGGGCAGAGTTGTCACGATCGGGCCGGGAGGCCACGCCGAACCCGTCGCCACGCTACCGGGCTTCCGCCCTTTTCAGCTTTACACCGCGACGAACGAGCGGTTGTACAGCGTCAGCGCCACCAGGCCGGATCTCAGCGACGAACCGTATCTTCCCGTCGCCGCACCGCTACTGCTGACCACGATCACGGGGAACGGCGACGTCGAACACTCCACGCTTCCCACCGCGATTCCCGGTTTCACCGAACGAAAGTGGTTCGCGGCGGCGGGAGACCAGGTCTTTCTCGCCACCCTGCACAACGATGGCAACGATGGCGGCGAGACCGTCGTCCGCTCCTTCTCACGCACGGGTGACGCCGCAGTGCCGGGCGGCGTCGATGCCGTCGATGCCGGCACGTGGCCGGATGCCTGCACGTTGCTTTCCGGGTTGCCGCAAAGCAGGCCGGATCAACCGCCCGGCGAAGAGGTCAGGGTCGGCGATGTCACCCTGCCGCCGACGAGCTGCGTCGGTTCGGCCGAGCGGCCGGATGTCGTGAACCTCGACGTCGTATGGGTGGCGAGCACGGAGGACGAGGCGGCGAAACTGCTCACCGACATCGGCGCGGGAAAAGACACCGCGTTCGGGGCCGACCAGGAGCACGACGACGGCAAGGGAACGGTAGTGCTCAGGGCAGGCTCCGTGATCGTCACGGTCACCGTTGAGGACATCGTCGGCGAAGCACAACGCGAGGACATCCTTCGCGACGTGGTGACGAACCTCCGCGAACTCGGTTAGCCGACCACCATCGAGACGAGTTCGCCGACGCGGGCCGTCTCGATGAGGAAGGAATCGTGACCGTAGGGCGACTCGATCAGTGCGTGCCTCGCGCCGGGGATTCCCCCTGCCAGCGCCCTTGTCTGATCCACGGGATAGAGCCGGTCGCTGTCGATGCCTGCCACGACGGTCTTCGCGCTCACTCTCGCCAGTGCCTCGGCGATTCCACTCCGGCCTCTGCCGACATCGTGTACGTTCATCGCCCTGGTGAGCAGGACGTAACTGCCCGCGTCGAATCGGCGGGCCAGCTTTCCGGCATGGTGATCCAAATAGGACTCGACGGCGAACCTTCCACCACGCAACGGATCCTCGGTTCCCTGTTGCGCACGGCCGAAGCGCTCATCGAGTTCGAACCCGCTGCGGTAGGTGAGATGGGCGATGCGCCGCGCGATTCCCAGCCCTTCCTGTGGACCTCTGTCCTTTGTGTAGTAGTCGCCGCCGTGCCAGTCGGCGTCAGTCGTGATGGCCTGAATCTGCGGTGCGGCCCAGGCGATCTGATCAGCCGAGGTGGCGGCGGGCGCCGCGAGTACGAGCAAACCACCGACCCTCGCCGGTTCGGTCACCGCCCATTCCAGTGCCCGCATTCCGCCCATGGAGCCGCCGATGACGGCGGCCCACCGCGCTATGCCGAGTTCGTCGGCGAGCGCGACCTCCGCGGCAACCTGGTCGCGGATGGTCAGCCGGGGAAACCGGCTGCCCCAGTGCCTTCCGCTCTCGTCGAGCGAGGACGGACCCGTCGAGCCCTGGCAGCCACCGAGCGCGTTGGGTGCCACGACGAACAACTCGCCGGTGTCGACGGCGAGGCCGGGACCGACGACTCCGTCCCACCAGCCCGGGCTCGGATGCCCCTCGGATGCATCGCCCGCGACATGACTGTCGCCGGTGAGCGCGTGCAGGATGAGCACCGCGTTGGACGCCGTGCTGTCAAGGCGCCCCCACGTCTCGTAGGCGAGCGTGTAGCGCGGAAGGCGGCCTCCCACTTCGAGCCGAAGCGAATCGGTGCTGGTGAACCACCGCCTGCGTCCGGGTGGATCGCCGCGCTGCCAGGCACCCGTGGCAGGCGGTTCGTGTTTCTCCGCGGCCGTCACGGTGATCAACACTACCGCGAGGGGCGTAGCCGCAGGTGTCGTTTCGCGTCCGACGCCGCGACGAAGGCATCTGCCCGATTCTGCTTCGCATGGCTACCTCGACCGGCAACCGGCCCCGAATCCGGGTCGGCAGGCGCACCCGCAAATGGCTGCTGTTCACCCACATCGTCGCCTCGGTCGGCTGGCTGGGGATCGAAGCCTGCCTGCTGACACTCGGTATTCTCGGCGCGTCCAGCGACAATCCCGATGTCGTCACGAGTTCCTACGTCATCGCGGGCGAACTCGGCGGCGTGTTCTACCTTCCGGCAAGCCTGCTCACCGCACTCAGTGGAATCGCGCTGAGCCTGTGCACGCCGTGGGGCTTGCTACGCCACTACTGGGTGATCGCCAAGATCGTCATGACGATCGCGCTGCTCGTCGGGGGAAATCTCCTCGTCGTACCCGAATTCGTCGAGGCGGGCGAAGCGGTCATGGGCGGCGGTACGCCTGGCGACGTAGAGCGGCTGCTCATCACGGCGATGCTCGCGGGGCTCGTGTTGCTCGCGGTATCGACGCTGCTTTCGGTGTTCACCCCCGGCGGGAGAACCAAGCTGCACCCGGCGCGCTCGGCCGCGACGTGATCAGCCCTCGCGCTGCTGCAGCGCGAACCGGTTTCCCTCCGAGTCGGTGAACATCGACCACCATCCCCACGGCTGCTTCTCGGGCTTCGCGGGGAATTCGACGCCCTTGGACAGTTCGGCATAGGTCCGCTCGATGTCGTCGGCGTAGAAGAAGAAATTCGAGTTGGGGCGCCCCTGCTGGCCGTCCGCCTTGAACCGGCCCTCGCGATCGAGGCTGAGTATCAAGACGGTGTTGCCGTCGGGAGCGGTCACCTCGATCCAGCGTTCACCGTCTTCTCCGTAGGCCGCGTCGGTGGTGACGGTGAAGCCGAGGGTTTTCACCCAGAAGTCCATGGCTCGCTGCTGGTCCGCCACACCGATGACCACCTTGCTGACACCTCTGATCGCCATGACACTCCCCTCCGGCTATATCCACCATGGATATAGTTCGTGCCGGGAGTGTATGCTCGGCCGATGGCGAAGGGCAACCCGCCTTCCCTCACTCCGGCGGCGTTTCAGGTACTGCTCGCGCTCGCGGGGGGAGCGGCACACGGCTACGGCATCATGTCCTTCGTCAACGAATTGACCGGCGGTTCGCCCCAACTCGGCCCCGGCACGCTTTACCGCACGCTCGGCCGCCTCTCCTCCGATGGCCTCGTCGAGGAAGTACGCCACGAAACCGACGGCGAACCGGCCGACTCTCGCCGCAGGTACTACCGGCTCACCGGCCTCGGCAGGAACGCGGCCGCACGGGAAGCCGAGCTGCTCGCCAGGCTCGCCTCGGCGGCCGAAGCGGCAGGGCTGCTTTCAAGGCGGGAACGCACCGCATGAACGGGGACAGCCGCGCGCTCGGACTCGTGCCGCATCTCTTCGTTGAGGACATCGACGAAGCACTGTCCTTCTACCGCACGGCATTCGGGGCGACAGAGTTGTTCCGGAGCGCGCTTGCCGACGGCACCGTGTTGTTCGTCGAACTCGCCGTCGGCGAGGCCCGGTTACTCGTGAGCGAAGAGGTACCCCAGCTGTCCGCGCTCGGGCCCTCCACGATCGGCGGCACCCCCGTGCTGTTGACACTGGAAACCGCCGACCCCGACGACCTGGCGCGCAGAGCCGTGTTCGCCGGAGCCACCGTTGAGGCACCTGTCGAGGAGATGTTCTTCGGCGAGCGGTACGGCAGAGTGGTCGATCCCGCCGGTCACCGATGGGCGCTGACCACGAAGCGCGAGCGGTTCACGCCGGAGGACATCGAAGCCCGCACCCCTCGCGAGATCTGATGGTTTCCGTACGCAGCGTGGTGGACAGGGTCGGGCCGACCCTGTTGCACGCGGTGTACCTCCCCGACGATTGTCCCGCCGTCGCCGACGTCGTCATCGCCGAGCCCGGGGCGACCGGCCATCTCGGTGCGGGCGACCTCGTGCTCGCCGTAGCGGCAGGCGAATCCGAAGAGGCGAGCGCGCTGATCGAGGCGGGCGCGGAGCACGGTGCCGCAGCCGTTCTCGCCAAGCCACCGCTTGTGGGGAAGCCGGCCGTCCGGCGCGCGGCCGAACGCGCGGGCATCGGCCTCATCGAGGTGCACGCCGCGACGTCGTGGGCCCAGCTCGTATGGCTGCTGCGCACCGTGCTCGACGCGATCGCCGACGAATCCGAACCGCTTGAGAACGGCGAGGAAGGCAACGCGGGCGATCTCTTCCAGCTCGCCGACGCCGTCGCGTCCGTTGTGGACGCTCCGGTGACCATCGAGGACACCAACTCGCGTGTGCTCGCCTATTCCGAACGGCAGGACCTCACCGACCCGGCGAGGGTCGCGACCATCATGGGCCGCCGCATACCCGACGACGTACTCACCAGGTTCCGTTCCCGTGGGGTCTTCCGCGACCTTTCGAAGGGAAGGCAGACGATTTTCGTGCCAGGCCAGCGGGACGGGACTCTGCCGAGACTCATCGTGCCCATCAGGATGGGTGGTGAACTACTCGGCTCGATGTGGGCCGTCGTCGCGGGCCCGGTCGCCGACGAGCGGGCGGCCGCTTTCGCCGACACCGCGCCCGTCGTCGCGCTTCATCTGCTGAGGAGACGCGCACATGCCGACGTCAGGCGCAGGGCGTCGGCCGAGCTGCTGAGAGCCCTGCTGCGCGGCGAACTGGGCACGAGGAAGGCCGTCGCGGAACTCGACCTGCCCGACGAACCCCATCGCGTCGTCGTCATCGAGACGACAGGCGGCGAGACCGTCGACGGTGAGGGATTACGGCTCGCGTTGCTCGAACGGATCTCCCATGGCATCGGCCGCAGGTTCACCGCGGCGGAGGAGGGTGGCCTGCTCTACGCCGTCGTCGCCGACAACGGGCGAACCGGCGCGTGGCCGCGGCTTCGCGAAGCGCTGTCGTGCGTCCCTTCCGGCAGGAAGACGGGGGCGCTGCGGGCGGCGGCGGGCAGCGCGGCACCACTCGGCGAGCTGACCCGGTCCCGCAGGCAGGCCGAGGAAACTCTGGGGCTGCTCAGGGCAGGCGTGCTCGACGCGAAGGTTCCCTGCTTCGAGGAAGTGTGGACGGAACTCGCCCTGCACAGGGCCGCGACGGCGGCGCAGGCCGCCGGAATCACCGAGCTCGGTCCGCTCGACGCCATCAGGGCCTACGACGCCGCGAACGCGACCGACTACGTGGAAACGCTCTTCGAGTGGCTTCGCCATCCAGGCGATCCCAGGGCGGCGGCCAAGGCCTTGCGGATCCACCCCAACACGCTGCGGTACCGCATGCGCAAGCTGCTCGACATCGTCCCCCTCGACCTGGATCACCCCGACGTCAGGCTCGCGCTGCTCAGCCAGCTGGTCGCGCTGCGCTGGGCGTAACGCCCCGGCTTTTTCAGTACCGTTCGGCCAGCCAGCCGCCGAGCGCGCGAAGCTCGCCGGCGAGCGCTTCCGGTTCCAGCACATCGATGTCGAGGTTGAGGTAGGTCAGCCAGCGGGCGGCCCAGCCGAGATCGTCGGTGCCGAAGCGCAGCTCGCACTCGCCTTCGGCACCAGCTGCCACGGTCGCGACGCTGGGGTCGACGAGTTCGCGCACGAGGTCGGCCGAGGTGTACACGCGCACCCTGACCGCGTGCCGCCACGGCCCGTCGGCGAGCGTGCCATTCACGAACGCGACGGCGTCGGAAGGTGGATCGGGAACGGGAAGGCGGATGCCGAGCGGCTGCGCCTCGGCGATGCGGTCGAGCGCGTAGACGCGCCATTCCAGCGCGTCGCGCGTGGCCGCGACGAGGTACCAGTTCCGGCGCAGCGCGACCAGCCGGTGTGGCAGCACGTCGACGGCCTTGGCGGCACCGAGTGCCCGGTGCTTGATCCGGATGGCTTCGCCTGCCCCGCAGGCGATGGCGACGGTGATCAGCACGTCCCGGCCTGCCGCGCGCGGCGAGCGCCCTTCTGGCGCCTCCACCTTGCCGAGCGCGGCGAGCCTGGTGTGCCAGCGCGCGGGCACGGCGCCGGTGAGCTTGGACAGTTTGGACAGAGCCGTCACGGCCGCGGTTTCGAGACCGGCGACACCTGCCGCCGTGCGCAGTCCGATGGCGACGGCCGCGACCTCGTCCGCGTCGAGCGGAACCGGCGGTGTCTCGCGGCCCGGACCGAGCCGGTAACCGCCCTCCCTGCCTGCCTCGCCCTCGATGCGGTAGCCGATCTCCCTCAACTGGGCGACGTCCCTTCGCGCCGTCCGCTCCGTGACCCCGAGCCTCGCCGCGAGCCGCGGCGCCGAGATGCCGGGATACGCCTGGAGCAGGGCGAGCAGTTCGAGGCGGCGACTGGTCGTGCGCCTCGGGCGCCGGTCCGGAGATTCGTCCCGCATACCCGGACATTACCTGTCCTGGTAGAGGTTCATGCTGGTCAGATGACGACATCACCGTTCAGCCACACCGTGAGGACGAGTTCATGAGCACGGGATGGCGCGGCGCGCGGGTCGGGCTCACCAAGGACGCGGGCTGGCAGATCGGCGTCTCCAAGACCGTCGAGGTCCCCGCCGATACGGCGTGGGAGTTCCTCACCTCGCCGGAGGGCATCGCGATCTGGCTCGGCGACGGGGTCACCGTGATTCCCGAACGGGGAGCGGGCTATGAGACCACGGCCGGTGTGCGCGGCGAGACTCGCGGCTTTCGTGAACGCGACCGCGTCCGGCTCACCTGGCATCCGCCGGGCTGGACCCACGACACGACGCTGCAACTCACCGTCACCTCGGCAGGCGAAGGAAAGTCCCGCATCGGGGTGCACCAGGAACGCCTCGCGGATGCCGGGGAGAGGGAGCTGCAACGCAAGCACTGGAAAGACGTGATCACCGCGCTCGCGGAGGCACTGACCCGCTGAGCTGGTCCACAGTGGACGCGTTCACGCGAAGTGGTCCGCGACCTCGCCGAGCAACTCCACCTGCCGGTACCACTCCCCGCCGAACGGCGTCACCACGATCCTGCTCACCCCCGCTTCCTCGAAGGCGGCGAACCGTTCCGCCACCTTCGACGGCCTTCCGGCCGCGAGCGCGTCGCGCATCTCCTTCTCGCCGCCGTACCGGGAGAGCGCGCGTGCCTGCCGGTCCACCGTCGCGGCCGGCACGTTGCCGAGTGCCGCGCACACGCCAGCGGTGATACCGGGAACCGGCCTTCCGATGGAATCGGCGAACCGCGACAGCGTACGCGCCCCCGCCCTGACGGCCTTCGTCGTCGGGAAAGCCGGAAACCACTCGTCGCCGTACCACGCGCTCCTGCGAACCGCCGCGGCCGAGTTTCCGCCGACGAGCAGCGGCGGCATGGTCGCGGATGGGGCGAGCCGCACCGGCTCCGCCGCGACGACGGCGGACTTGCCCGCGACGAGGTTCGGCAGTACTTCGAGCGCGGCGTCGGTCAGCCTGCCCCTCCCGGCGAGCCCGCGGCCGACGGCTCGCCACCCCGCGTCCCCGTGCGCCGAGTCGCCGATGCCGACCCCGAGCAGAACCCGTTCCCTCGAAAGCAACTGCAATGTCGCCACCTGTTTGGCGATCAGCGCGACGGGACGCAGCGCGACGACGAGCACGGCGAAGCCGACCTTGAGCCGCTCGGTCGCCGTCGCGGCGGCGGTCAGCACGACGACACTGTCGAGCACGGGGCCGGAGGTGATCAGGTGGTCGCCCTTCCACACCGACTCCAGTCCGCAACTCTCCGCGTGCCTGGCCTGCGAGGCCACCGAAGCCGTGCCGTCGGCCCCGCAGGGAGGAAGGACGACCCCGATCCGCATCAGCCGACCTCAAGCAGGGTCTTCCCGATCGTCGACCGGGATTCCATGGCGGCGTGGGCATCGGCGGCCCTCGCGAGCGGGAACCGCTGGCCGATCACCGGCCGCAGCCTGCCCTCCGCGGCCTCGGCGAGCGCGTTTCTCGCGAACTGCCTCATCTCCTCCGGCGTCCCGCCAAGTCCCCAGCCGACGCTGACGCCACGCTCGGCGGCAAGCTCCTCGGGGATCTCGGTGACCGAACCACTCGCCGCGCCGAAAGTCACGAGCCGTCCTCCTTCGCCGATCAGGTCGAAGGCGGTTCTGCCGATGTCACCGCCGACGGCGTCGAAAACGACATCGACCTCGCCGCACGCCTCGCGCACCCGCTGCGGCCATTCCGCGTCGCCGTAGCCGACGACGGCGCCGGCGCCCAATTCCTCGACGATGCCGAACTTCGCCGCGCTGCCGACCGCCCCGACGACGGTCGCCCCCGCGTTGTGCGCCAGCTGCACGAGCAGGCTGCCGACCCCACCGGCCGCGGCTTCGACGAGCACCCTCGTCCCCCTGCCGATTCCCGCGCGGGCATGCAGCATCATCGCCGTCCTCCCGTCGGCCAGCAGCGCGACCGCGTCGGCGAGATCGAGTGCGGGCGGCACCGGGAGCACCGCGTTCGCGTCGACGACGACCCGCTCCGCGTATCCCCCTTTCCCGTCGAGGCCGCTGACCACCAGCTCACCCACGAGTGCGGGGTCGGCGCCCTCCCCGACGCCGGTGATGACGCCGCCGACCCCATTGCCCGGAATCATCGGAAGCGAGTCGGCGAACGGCCCCCAGCCATCCCTGCGGAACTGCGTCTCGACGAAGGTGATGTTGGCGTAGGCGACCTCGATACGCACCTGGCCCGCCCCCAGCTCGGGCTCAGGTACGTCGGCGAAGGTCAGCACCTCCGGTTCACCGTGTTCCTTGAGCAAGATGGCTTTCATGGCGCCCCTTTCCGTGTCACACCCAGCGTGCGACCTCTACCTAACTAGAGGTCAATGGCTTGTCGTGCTACCACCACGGAAACGGGTCATCATTGTTTTGTCGCCACGATGACACCGCCGTCCGGGTGGCTCACCGTTGGTGACGACATCGCACTACTCGCAGGAGGAACCCGTGCGCATCGCCGTCCCCCGAGAGATCAAGAAACACGAGTACCGCGTGGCGCTGACCCCGGCGGGAGTGCACGAACTGGTCCAGCGAGGACACGAGGTTTTCATCGAGACCGGAGCCGGAGCGGGTTCCTCGATCAGCGACGAGCAGTACCTCGCCGCGGGCGCGAAGATCCTCCCCACCGCGGCGGAAACCTGGGCGGAGGGCGAACTCGTACTCAAGGTCAAGGAGCCCGTCGCCGCCGAGTACCCGATGCTGACCTCCGACCAGGTGCTGTTCACCTACCTGCACCTGGCGGCCGACAGGGCGCTCACCGACGCGCTGCTGAGCGCGGGCACCACGTCGATCGCCTACGAAACCGTGCAGTCGGCGAACGGCTCGTTGCCGCTGCTCGCTCCGATGTCCGAGGTAGCCGGAAGGCTCGCCCCGCAGGTCGGCGCGTATTCGCTCATGAAGCCGAGCGGAGGGAGAGGAGTCCTGCCCGGCGGCGTGCCAGGCGTACATCCCGCGCGCGTCGTCGTGATCGGCGGCGGGGTCGCCGGTGTCAACGCGGCGCGCATCGCGCTCGGGCTCGGCTCCGACGTCGAGGTACTCGACACCAACGTCGACCGGCTGCGCGAGATCGACACTGCCTTCGCCGGAAGGATTCGCACCGTCACCTCCAACGCGCTCTCGCTGGACGAGGCGGTGGCCGAGGCCGACCTGGTGATCGGGGCCGTGCTCATCGCGGGCGCGAAAGCGCCGAAGCTGGTGTCGGGCGAACTGGTCTCGCGGATGCGCCCCGGCAGCGTCCTCGTCGACATCTCCATCGACCAGGGAGGCTGCTTCGCCGACTCGCGGCCGACCACCCACGACGAACCGACCTACCGGGTGCACGATTCGGTCTTCTACTGCGTCGCCAACATGCCTGGTGCGGTACCGCGCACCTCGACGTATGCCTTGACCAACGTCACACTGCCCTACGCGCTCCGGCTCGCCGATCGCGGCTGGCGGGCCGCCCTGCGCGACGATCCCGCTCTGGCCAAGGGGCTCAACACTCACGAAGGCGCGCTCACCAACGGCGCGGTCGCCACGGCACACGAGCTGCCTTACAACACCGTGGATCTGTAGCGCGGACACAAAAAAGGGGGAACCTCGAAAGGTTCCCCGGATTAAGGGGCGGCCCGCTCAACCAGCCTGGGGGTCACCGGGAGCGGGCCGCCGACTACAAGCTTAGGTAATAACTCCTGACTTCGCTCCCCGGGGGGCGCAAGTTGCCGGAAATACTTCTTCACCGAAGTGCCCCCATCGCCGTTATTCGGCACAAAATGCGGCTCGACCTGCCAATTTACCTCGGTGAAACGAATGTGACGTTCGAGTCAAATGCCCGTTCACGCGCTGGAACCCGAGCCCTCCTCGCATCGTCCAATGCCGCCGTACGGCAGGATGTCCAAGCCGTCGGGCGGCGAAGCCGCGACGGCATCCACATGTGCGAACACATGCGCGAACACGGATACGAAAAACTCTAGGAGAACGAGGGCAGCATGCACGACGGCAGCGGCCGCATCGCGGTGCACGACCTCACCAAACAGTTCGGACCCGTCGCGGCGGTTCAGAATCTGAGCTTCACCGTCGAACCGGGCACGGTCACCGGATTCCTTGGTCCGAACGGGGCAGGCAAGACGACGACGCTGCGGATGCTGCTTGGTTTGGTCACGCCCACCGCGGGGACGGCGACGATCAACGGCAGGCCACACGCCCAGCTCGGCAATCCGGGCAGGGTCGTCGGCGCCGTGCTGGAGAACGAGGGCTTCCACCCCAAGCGCACTGCCCGCAACCACCTGCGGGTGTACGCGGCGGCGATCGGGGTTCCCGACCAGCGTGTCGAGGAGGTGCTGAACCTCGTCGGGCTCAGCACGGCCGGCGACAGAAAAGCGGGCGGATTCTCGCTTGGTATGCGGCAGCGGCTCGCGCTGGCGACCGCGCTGCTCGGCGACCCGCAGGTACTGGTGCTCGACGAGCCGGCGAACGGCCTCGACCCCGAGGGCATCGCGTGGCTGCGGACCTTCCTTCGCTCGTACGCGAGCCAGGGCAGGACGGTGCTCGTGTCGAGCCACCTGCTGTCCGAGGTCGAGCAGACGATCGACCAGGTCGTCATCATCAGCGCGGGCATGACGCGGTACTACGGCCCGCTGGAACAGCTCAGGGCGAGCCAGCGCTCGCGGGTGCTCGTCCAGCCCGCCGACGCGAACGCTCTCGTCACCGCGTTGCAGGGTGCGGGTGTCACCCAGGTCGAGCCGACCCAGGACGGAAGGGTCGCCGTCACCGGCGCGACCGTCCAGCAGATCGGTGACATCGCGGCGAAGGCAAGCCTTGCCGTGTACGGCATGGAGGAGGAGAAGGCGGACCTGGAGAAGCTGTTCTTCCAGCTCACCAGCCCGCAGTACGGCGCGACGGCGCCCCCGGCCTACGGCCAGCAACCTCCCGGCGGCTTCGGCGGCGGGTATCCCGGCGGCCAGGGCGGCTACCCGCAGCAGCAGCCGTACCAGGGCGCACAGCAGCAGTACCAGACACCACCCGGCGGCTACCAGCAGGCGGGACAGCAGCAGGGCTGGGGAGGTCCGCAGTAATGGGCAGGCTCATCAAGGCGGAAATCCGCAAGACGCTCAGTACGAAGAGCTGGTGGGGACTCATGATCCCCGCCGTCGTCTTCTCGTTCCTGTTCGCGATGATCTGGGGCTTCATCGTCGGCGACATCAACGACTACCTCGGTGGCTCCGACGCCCGCGAACTGGCTTCGCTGATGGGAGTCGAGCTCGGCAACCTCCCCGTCGGCCTGCTGGCACTCGGCCACGGCGTGAACATCGGAACGCTCTTCCCCGTCATCTTCGGTGTGTACGCGCTCGCGGGCGAGTACGCGAAGAAGACGATCACGACGACGTTCCTCACCGCGCCCAACCGCGGTGCCGCGCTCACCGCGAAGATGATCACCTACATCGGCTGGGGCGCCGTGTACGGAATCATCATCGTCGGCTCAGCGAGCCTCGGCACGTTGCTGACCGTCGACGAGGTGGGGATGCCGTCCGCGAGTCAGTGGATGGCAGTGCTCGGCGGCGGCATACTCGCCACGATCCTGGCAACTCTGTTCGGCATCGGTGTCGGTGCCGTGTGGAAGAGTGTCGTCGGGGCGACGATCACGCTGACCATCTGGATGCTGATCGTGGAGAACGTGCTCGTGTTCGCCGCGTTCGGCTGGCTTGAGGTCCGCTGGCTCGGAGGGGTGCTGCCCAACGGCACGCTCAACGGGATCGTGGGTGCCAT
Organism: Saccharomonospora sp. NPDC006951; assembly: GCA_040635515.1. Lineage (GTDB taxonomy): Bacteria > Actinomycetota > Actinomycetes > Mycobacteriales > Pseudonocardiaceae > Prauserella_A. Next base: position 521,819 of record JBEYHY010000005.1, read on the forward strand.
CGGTGCCGAGGCGTTCGGCGCCGCGGGTGTGACGGTTCCCGGTGACCTCAACGAGGACCTCCAGTGGTTGCTCCAGTTCACCGCGGGTGCGCCCGGCGCGTTCTCCTGGTGGGCCGCGGCGTTGATCTTCTTCGCCTGGACCATGGCGTTCTTCCTCAGCGGATGGGCGGCCAACAAGCGCAGGGACATTACGTAAGGGAGACGTGAGTGTCAGGCAGCGGGACTCGGCGCGGCGCTCACGAGAACACCGATTCGAACGAGTCCCCGGGACGGGGCTGGATCCGCAGGCTCGCCGCGGCGTGCTGGCGGCATCCGGCCCTCGTCCTGCTTTCCCTCGGTGCCGCGATCGTCGGCGTCGGCCTTCAAGCGGTGAGCCCGCTGCTGGTGAGGGTCGCCGTCGACGACGCGGTCGCCGGTCACACCTCGCGCCTCGGCTGGCTCGCCGCGGTGCTGCTCGTACTCCAGTCGCTGGCCTTCGGCAGTGCCTTCGCCCGCCGCTACCTCGGCGGCAGACTCGCCCTCGACGTCCAGCACGACCTGCGGCAGTCGGTCTTCGCCGCGGTCTCCCGGCTTGACGGCGGCAAACAGGATTCGCTGCGTACCGGCCAGATCGTCTCCCGCTCCATCACCGACCTGCAGCTCGTCACGGGCGTACTCATGCAGGTGCCGCTCTCGGCGGGGTCGGTCATCTTCGCGCTGCTCGCGCTCGGCGCCATGCTGTGGATGTCACCGCTGCTGACGCTCATCGCGCTGATCGTCGCGCCCGCCGTGACGATCGTGGTCGCGACGAGCAGGCGCAAGCTGTTCCCCGCGACCTGGTCGGCGCAGCAGCGCGCCGCCGACGTCGCGCAGCAGGTCGAGGAAACCGTCACCGGCGTCAGGGTCGTGAAGGGCTTCGGTCAGGAATCCCGCGAAACCGGCAAGCTCGCGGGTACCGCGCGCAGGTTGTTCGCGGAACGCCTCAGGTCGGCGAGGCTCGCCGCGGTACCCACCGCGACGACGGCGGCCCTTCCCGCCGCGGGGCAGGTCGCCGTGCTCGCCGTCGGCGGCATTCTCGCCATGCACGACCAGATCAGCCTCGGCACCTTCCTCGCCTTCGCCACCTACGTCACGGCACTGACGGGTCCGGCGAGGATGCTCGCGAGTCTCGTCGTGCAGGCCCAGCTCACCAGGGCGGGCGCGGAACGCGTCTACGACATCGTCGACGCGCAGCCCGAGGTGCGCGATCCTTCGGCACCGAAGCCGATGCCGGAGGGCAAGCTCGACGTCCGGCTCGACGGCGTCCGATTCGGTTACACACGGTCCGAACCCGTTCTCGACGGTCTCGACCTGCACGCGCGAGCGGGCGAAACCCTCGCGCTCGTCGGTACGGCCGGTTCCGGCAAGTCGACCATCTCGCTGCTGCTTCCCCGTTTCTACGACCCCCACGAGGGCACGATCAGCATCGGCGGGCTCGACATCCGCGAGACGAGCCTCGCCGAACTGCGCCGAACCGTCGGAGTCGTGTTCGAGGAAGCGTTCCTGTTCTCGACGTCGGTGAGGGACAACATCGCCTACGGCAGACCTGACGCGAGCGAGGCCGAGGTGATCGCCGCCGCGCGGGCCGCTGAGGCACACGAGTTCATCAGCGCGCTGCCCGATGGCTACGACACGCAGGTCGGCGAGCGGGGCCTCACGTTGTCGGGAGGTCAGCGGCAGCGCCTCGGGCTGGCGAGGGCGCTGCTCACCGATCCGGGGATCCTGGTGCTCGACGACGCGACCTCGGCAGTAGACACGGCGACCGAAGCCGCCATCCACACGACGCTGCGCGCGGTGACCAGGTCGCGAACGACGCTGCTCGTCGCGCACCGGCGCTCGACACTCGCGCTCGCCGACAGGGTCGCCGTGCTCGACGAGGGCAGGGTCGTCGACGTCGGCACGGCGGAGGAACTTGAGCGCCGCTGCGGGTTGTTCAGGGAACTCGTCGGCGGCAGCGAGGACGGCGGCGACAGTGTCGAGGAGATCCACAGGACGGAAGCGCTCGTACCGGACGCCTCCGGCATCACGCCGCGGCTCTGGACGACGTCCTCCGCGCAGGACCCGAGCGTCGCGGCGGGCGCTCCTTCGGCAGCCACGGCCGGTGCGCGAGCATCACTCGACGTTCCTCCGACACCCGAGCTGCTGCGCAGGGTGGAGGCACTGCCGCCCGCGGCGGACTCACCCCGGCTCGGAGGCATCGACCCGACCACGCCGGACCCCGCCTTCACCCTGCGGGGACTGCTGCGCCCCGTGCGCGGCCTGCTGCTCGGCGTGATCGCGCTCGTCGCGTTCGACGCGCTGGCGACGGTCGCAATCCCCGCCTTGTACCAGCGGGGAGTCGACGACGGGGTCAGGGCGGGCGTCGAGTCGGCCGTGCTGATCGCCGCCGGTATCGGGGCACTGGTGATCGCGCTCGACTGGTTCGTCGTCGCCGCGCAGACACGGCTCACCGCGCGCAGCGGCGAATCGGTGCTGTACCTGCTGCGCGTGCGTAGCTACGCGCACCTGCAACGGCTCGGACTCGACTACTACGAACGCGAACTCGCCGGCCGGATCATGACGAGGATGACCACCGACGTCGACGCCTTGTCGACGTTCCTGCAAACCGGCCTCGCAACGGCCGTCGTCAGCGTGCTGACCCTCACCGGTATCGCGGGCGCCCTGTTGATCACCGACGCCGGGCTCGCGCTCTACGTGTTCGCCGTACTTCCCGTGTTGCTGATCGCGACGGTGATCTTCCACCGGCTCGCCTCCGCCGCCTACACAGAGGCGAGGGAAAAGGTCAGCGCCGTCAACGCCGACATGCAGGAAAACGTCACCGGGCTGCGGGTCGCGCAGGCCTACACGCGCGAGGAGCGCTCGGCCAGCGACTTCGCCTCCCGCAGCGACGCCTACCGCAGGTCGCGACTGAGGGCACAACGCTACGTGGCCACCTACTTTCCTTTTGTGACCCTGCTTTCCGGTATCGCGGAGGTCGTCGTGCTCGTCGCCGGGGCGAGCAGGGTCGCCGACCAGACGCTCTCCCCCGGCGTGCTGCTGGCCTTCCTGCTCTACCTCGGCCTGTTCTTCTCCCCCGTGCAGCAACTCTCTTCCGTCTTCGACGGCTACCAGCAGGCGAAGGTCGGTCTCAGGCGCATCGGCGAACTGCTGCGCACCCCGACATCGGTGCCGCAGGCGGACCGGCCCGTCGCGGTGCCGGCCGAGCTGACCGGTGACGTGGAGTTCGACAACGTCGACTTCGCCTACCCCGGCACCGGCATCAAGGCACTCGAATGCGTGAATCTGCGGGTCCCGGCGGGGCGGACCGTCGCGCTCGTCGGGGCGACGGGAGCCGGAAAGTCCACAGTGGTCAAACTCGTCGCCCGCTTCTACGACAGCACGGGAGGTTCCGTTCGCCTCGACGGCGTCGACGTGCGCGACTACGACCTGCCGGGGCTGCGTGCGCGACTCGGCGTCGTGCCGCAGGAAGCCCACCTGTTCTCCGGCACCGTCGCCGACAACGTGCGCTACGGCCGCCCTTCCGCCGACGACGCCGAGGTGGAGGCCGCGGTGCGGTCGGTAGGCGCGCTCGACGGCATCGCCGCGCTGCCTTCGGGATTCCTGCAGCAGGTCGGCGAGCGGGGAAGGGCGCTTTCGGCGGGACAGCGGCAGCTCGTCGCGCTGGCGAGAGCGGAGCTGGTGGACCCTGACGTGCTGCTGCTCGACGAGGCGACCGCCGCGCTCGATCCCGCGACGGAGGCCATCGTGCTGAGGGCGACGGAGGCGATCACCAGAAAACGGACGACGTTCGTGGTCGCCCATCGGCTCGGCACCGCGGCCCGAGCCGACGAGATCGTCGTGCTCGACCACGGCAAGGTCGTCGAGCAGGGCAGCCACGAGCAACTGCTCGCCGAGGACGGGTACTACGCGAGGCTGTGGCGGCTGAGTGCGGAATCGCCGACCGCGTGAACGCGTACGCCGCAGGCCGCCGGTTGGTTGCCTCGGCACCCGAGCTTGGGGGATTGATCACGGTCACCCGCCCCTCACCCAAGCCTCGGAAGCACGCCGCACGGGCCGCCACGCCACCACGAACCGCACTCGGCCGAACACCGGACCTTGATCGGAATCGATCGCATAATCGATTAAGTGACATATGCCAAGGCTCGCCCGGCTCCGTTGCCGGACTTCCATGACGGAGGCTTGTACGAGGGGGTTAGCCTGGTAGGCGCGTAATCGGACAACCAGATCGAGACGGATAGAGGCGAGTCCAAGCCGTGTCCAGCAGCCCTGCGTCACAGTTCGGCCCAAACGAATGGCTCGTCGAGGAAATGTACGACCAATTCCTCGCCGACCCATCCTCAGTAGACGCCGCGTGGCATGACTTCTTTGCCGACTTCACGCCGACACAGGGAGGCGAGTCGAAGCAGGGAGCCGCGGACGGCAACGGGCAGGCAGCCGCGAAACCGGCGAGCACGCCGCCACCCCCGCAACCGGCGCAGCAGGCACAGCAGGCACAGCCCACTCCTTCCGCCAAGCCCGCCGAGACCGCGAAGGCGGCTCCCGCGAAGCCTGCCCCGGCCAAGCCCGCTCCCGCCAAGAGCGCGCCCGCCGCGAAGTCCGCCACGTCCGCCAAGTCCGAAGACTCCAAGGACTCCAAGCCGTCGGGGGCCGAGCGCAAGCCGTTGCGCGGCGCGGCGGCAGCCATCGCGAAGAACATGGACGCCTCGCTGACCGTCCCGACGGCGACCAGTGTGCGTGCGGTGCCGGCCAAGCTGATGGCCGACAACCGCATCGTCATCAACAACCACCTCAAGCGCACGCGCGGAGGGAAGATCTCGTTCACGCACCTCATCGGTTACGCGATGGTGCGGGGACTGCGCGACTTCCCCAACATGAACCGGCACTACGAGCTCGTCGACGGCAAGCCCAATGCCGTCACCCCCGAGCACGTCAACCTCGGCCTCGCCATCGACATGAAGGGCAAGGAGGGCCAGCGCACGCTGGTCGTCGCCTCCATCAAGAACACGGAGAACATGACGTTCCTCCAGTTCTGGCAGGCCTACGAGGACATCGTCAAGAAGGCGCGCAACAACAAGCTGACCGCCGACGACTTCGCGGGAACGACGATCTCGCTGACCAACCCCGGCGGTATCGGCACCAACCACTCCGTGCCGAGGCTGCAGGCAGGCCAGGGCGCCATCATCGGTGTCGGCGCCATGCAGTACCCGGCCGCGTTCGAGGGCACGAGCGAGAAGACGCTCGTCGACCTGGGCGTCAGCAAGATCATGACGCTGACCTCGACCTATGACCACCGGATCATCCAGGGCGCCGAGTCGGGCGAGTACCTCAAGCGCATCCACGAGCTGCTGCTCGGCGGCGACGGGTTCTACGACGACATCTTCACCTCGCTCCGGCTGCCCTACGAGCCGGTGCGCTGGGTCAACGACATCCCCGAAGGCGAGATCGACAAGACGGCGCGGGTGCTCGAACTGATCGACGCCTACCGCACGCGCGGCCACCTCATGGCCGATACCGACCCGCTGAACTACCGCCAGCGCAGGCATGAGGACCTCGACGTCCTCTCCCACGGACTGACCCTGTGGGACCTGGACCGCGAGTTCGCCGTCGGCGGTTTCGCCGGGCAGCAGCGCATGAAGCTGCGCGACATCCTCGGCGTGCTGCGCGACTCGTACTGCCGCACCGTCGGTGTCGAGTACACGCACATCCTCGACCCTGACGAGCGGCGCTGGATCCAGGAGCGCGTCGAGGTCAGGCACGAGAAGCCGGATGCGGCCGTGCAGAAGTACATCCTCTCGAAGCTCAATGCGTCCGAGGCGTTCGAGACGTTCCTGCAGACCAAGTACGTCGGGCAGAAGCGGTTCTCGCTCGAAGGCGGCGAGACGGTCATCCCGCTGCTGGACACCGTGCTGGACAAGGCGGCGGAGCACGAGCTCGACGAGGTCGTCATCGGCATGCCGCACCGCGGCAGGCTCAACGTGCTCGCCAACATCGTCGGCAAGCCGATATCGCAGATCTTCCAGGAGTTCGAGGGCAACCTCGACCCCGGTCAGGCGCACGGTTCCGGCGACGTGAAGTACCACCTCGGCGCGGAAGGCAAGTACTTCCGGATGTTCGGCGACGGGGAGACCAAGGTCTCGCTGACCGCCAACCCCTCGCACCTTGAGACCGTCGACCCCGTCCTCGAAGGCATCGTCAGGGCCAAGCAGGACATCCTCGACAAGGGTGATCGCGACTCGGGCGGCTTCACCGTGCTGCCGGTTCTGCTGCACGGTGACGCGGCCTTCGCCGGTCAGGGTGTCGTCGCGGAGACGCTGAACCTCGCGCTGCTGCGCGGCTACCGCACCGGCGGCACCGTGCACGTGGTGATCAACAACCAGGTCGGCTTCACGACCGCGCCGGAGAACTCCCGTTCCTCGCAGTACGCCACCGACGTCGCGAAGATGATCGGTGCGCCGATCTTCCACGTCAACGGCGACGACCCCGAGGCCGCCTACTGGGTCGCCCGCCTCGCGGTCGAGTACCGGCAGGCGTTCAACAAGGACGTCGTGATCGACATGATCTGCTACCGCAGGCGGGGCCACAACGAGGGCGACGATCCCTCGATGACCCAGCCCGCGATGTACGACATCATCGACACCAAGCGCAGCGTCAGGAAGACCTACACCGAGTCGCTCATCGGCCGTGGAGACATCTCCATGGAGGAGGCGGAAGCCGCGCTGCGGGACTTCTCCAGCCAGCTCGAACACGTCTTCAACGAGGTGCGCGAACTGGAGAAGCACCCGATCACGGCGAGTCCTTCCGTCGAGGGTGAGCAGCAGGTTCCCGCCAAGGTGCCGACCGCGATCTCGCGCGAGGTGCTTGAGCGCGTCGGCGACGCGTTCATCAACGTTCCGGACGGCTTCACCCCGCACCCGAGGGTCAAGCCCGTGCTGGAGCGGCGCGCGAAGATGTCCCGCGAGGGCGGCATCGACTGGGCGTTCGGCGAACTGCTGGCCTTCGGTTCGCTCGCGATCGAGGGCAGGCTCGTGCGGCTCTCCGGTCAGGACTCGCGAAGGGGCACCTTCACGCAGCGGCACTCCGTGCTCATCGACCGCAAGACCGGTCAGGAGTACTCACCGCTGCAGAACCTGGCCGAGGACCAGGGCAGGGTCATGATCTACGACTCGGCGCTGTCCGAGTACGCGGCCGTCGGCTTCGAGTACGGGTACTCGGTGGCCAACTCCGAGGCGCTCGTGATGTGGGAGGCGCAGTTCGGCGACTTCGTCAACGGCGCGCAAACGGTCATCGACGAGTACATCTCCTCCGGCGAGGCCAAGTGGGGCCAGCTCTCCGACGTCGTGCTGCTGCTGCCGCACGGCCACGAGGGCCAGGGACCGGACCACACGTCCGGCCGGATCGAGCGGTTCCTCCAGCTCTGCGCGGAGGGCTCGATGACGGTTGCCGTGCCCTCCACCCCTGCCAACTACTTCCACCTGCTGCGCAGGCACGCGCTCGACGGCGTCAACAGGCCGCTGATCGTCTTCACCCCGAAGCGGCTGCTTCGCGACAAGAACGTGAAGTCGACCGTCGAGGAGTTCACCGACCAGTCGAAGTTCCTCTCGGTGATCGACGATCAGGGCATCGACCCCGCCAAGGTGCGCAAGGTGCTGCTGACCTCGGGCAAGATGTACTGGGAGCTGCTCGTCGAGCGCGAGAAGCAGCAGATCGACGACGTCGCCATCGTGCGGGTCGAGCAGTACTACCCGTTGCCGAAGCGCAAGCTGGCCGCGGCCATCGAGCGCTACACGGCCGCGAAGGAAATCGCCTGGGTCCAGGAAGAGCCGGAAAACCAGGGCGCGTGGCCGTTCTTCGGGCTGAACCTGCCGAGGAGGATGCCGGAGGTGTTCGGCGGACTCCAGGTCTACGCACGGCGCCCGATGGCCGCTCCTTCCGCCGGTTCCTCGAAGGTGCACGAGGTCGAGCAGAAGGCGATCATCGCCAAGGCACTCGACTGACGGCTTGACCGGACGGCCCCCGAACCCAAGGGTTCGGGGGCCGTCCGCTTTTCAGCCGAGTCCGTTGGCCCGCAGGAAGTCCTCGGCGATGTCGAGCGGGTTGCGCTTCTGTTCCGAGTACTGCACGTTCAGCTGGGTCAGCTTGTCCGTGGTGAGCACCGCCGAAAGGGCGTTGAGCGCGCCCGCTTCCCGCTCCGACAACGCACCCTTCGCCACGAGCGGGACGATGTTCTGAGCCGGGAACATGTTCTTGTCGTCGTCGAGCGGGACGAACCCGTTGGCGCCGATCGTTGCCGAGGTGCTGAACAGGTCGGCGACCTGGACCTCGCCCGAACGCAGCGCGGCGACGGTCACCGGCCCTCCGGTATCGGTGACGGTGATGGCGGCGAACTCGCAGCCGTACAGTTCCTTGATCCTGGCCTTCCATCGCTCGGCCCACTGCCCAGGGCCGCCGAAAGTGAGCCGGTCGCACCGGGGCGCGAGATCCGAAATGGTCCGGACTCCTTCGCCTGCGAGGTCCTTGCGCACCACGAGCACGTCGGTGTTCTGCGCGGGGGCCTGGTCGAGCACCTCGAACTGTTCCGGCAGCACCTTGCGCAACTCGGCGTAGACATTCTCGGGCGTCGTCGCCTCGTTGTCGTCGTCGAAGTAGCGCAACAGGTTTCCGCTGTAGTCGGGCACCAGGGTCAGCGAGTGATCGCGCAGCGCCTGCACGACGACCTCCCTGCCGCCGACCGGTGGCCGCACGGTCACGTTGTCCGCCCCGGCGTTGCGCAGCGCTCCCGCGTAGATTTCGGCCAGCAGCAGGCTTTCCCCCACGTCGGAGGCTCCGATGACGATGTCGCCGCCTGCACCACCGGCACTGCCTTCCGCGCCGCCTTCGAGCGGATTGCCGCACGCGGTCAGCAGCATGACGAAAGCCAGCAGTGCCATGCCGATCCGGTTCCGGTTCCGGTTCCGATTCGTCATGCGGCCACCTCCTTGGCGGCGGGGCGCCTGGCCTTGACGGCGATCCGCACCCCTCTTGGCGTGAGCAGCCGCTGGGCGAGTGCGAGCACCACGTCGAGCACGATCGCGAGAGCGGTGGTGAGCACGGCACCCGCCGCGACCTCGCCGTAGTCCAAAATGGCCAGACCATCGAGCAGGAACCTGCCAAGACCGCCGAGACCGACGTAGGCGGCCACGGCCGCGGTTGCGACGAGCTGGAGGACCGCGTTGCGGATGCCACCGAGCAACAGCGGCAGCGAGATCGGAACCTCGACCTGCCACAGTCGTTGCATCCCGCGCATTCCCATCCCCTCGGCCGCGTCGACGACGTCGTTGTCGACGGCCTGCAGTCCCGCGTAGGTGCCCGCGAGTATCGGCGGGATGGCGAGCACGACGAGGCCGATGATCGCCGCGGCGGTGCTCTTGGGAATCAGCAGGAAAAGGAACGTGACGAGCCCGAGCGTCGGCAGCGCGCGGATGGCGTTGCCCGAACCGACGAGCAGGGTCGCGCCTCGACCGGTGTGGCCGACGAAGAGCCCAAGCGGGATCGCGATGATCGCGGCGAGCACCAGCGCGATCCCGACGTAGGCGCAGTGTTCGATGAGCCTGACCGGAACACCACCCGCTCCCCGCCAGTTCGCCGGATCGGAAAACCAGTCGCCGATCTCGGAAATCATGCGGGCACCGCCCTTCGAGCGGAAGCCGATGCCCGCTCCCACGGCGTCAATATCCTGCGCAGCAGCACGAGCAGCAGATCGACGACGAGCGCGAGCACGAGAGTCAGCACGATCCCGACGACGATCGGCGAGAAGTACTCGCGCTGGAAGCCGTCCGTGAACAGCACACCGAGTCCGCCGACCCCGATGAGCGCGCCGACGCTGACCAGGCTGATGTTGCTGACCGAGGCCACCCGCACTCCCGCGGTGAGAACGGGGACGGCGAGCGGGAGTTCGACCGCGAAGAACCGGCGAGCGGGCCGGTAGCCCATCGCCGTCGCCGACGCGATCACCTGCTGCGGTACGGCTTCGAGCGCATCGAGGGTAGGTCTGATCAACAAGGCCGACGTGTAGAGGGTCAACGCTACGACGACGTTGATGCTGTCGAGGATCTTCGTGCCGATGACACTGGGGATGACGACGAACAGCGCGAGCGAGGGAATCGTGTAGACCACGTTGGCGACCGCGAGCAGCACGCCGCGCATCGGCCGCCACGTCCTGCCCAGCCAGCACAGCGCGATGGCGATGACGACCCCGGCGACGAGCGGAACCAGCGCGAGGTAACAGTGTTCGAGCAGGTCGCCGAGAATCTGGGAGCGGTTGTTCGCGCTGCCGAGAAAACTCCCCAGTTCGTCGAGGAAACTCATGTGCCGGTCCCCTCGATGACGTCGAGTACGTGCCGCGCCGTGACGACTCCCATCACGGCACCGTCGTCACCGACGACGACCCCGAGCCCTGACGGCGAGGACAGTGCCGCGTCAAGCGCACCCCGCACCGGCGTTCCCCACTCGTAGAGCGAACCGCCCGCCACGAGGTCGGCCTCGGTGAGATCGCCCTCCACAATGGATAGTGGAGCGAGCCAGCCTCGTGGCTGTCCTTCCTGGTTCACGGCGAGTTGCCAATAGTTGCGCGGCGCCCCAGGTTTGCCACCGACCAGCGCCTGCGGCACCTTCTCGGGTTCGAGTCCTTCGGCAGAGAGAAAGGAAAGCCCCCGGTAGCCGCGATCCTTGCCGACGAAACCCGAGACGAAGTCGTCGACGGGATGGCGCAGAACGTCGGATGGCGTTCCGTATTGCGCGAGCCGCCCTCCGACCCGGAAAACGGCGACCTTGTCGCCGAGCCGGACGGCCTCGTCGATGTCGTGGGTGACGAACACGATGGTCTTGCCGAGCCGCGACTGGAGCCGCAGCAGCTCGGTCTGCAGACCCTCGCGCACGACAGGGTCGACCGCCGAGAACGGCTCGTCCATGAGCAGTACCGGAGAATCCGCCGCGAGCGCGCGGGCGACCCCGACCCGCTGTTGCTGGCCGCCGGAGAGCTGGGCCGGGTAGCGCTTGCCGAGTTCGGGAGGCAAGCCGACCGTTTCGAGTAGTTCCTTGGCCCTGCGCCGGGCTTTGCGGCGATCCCAGCCCGACAACATCGGCACGGTCGCGATGTTGCTCAGCACCGTCCGATGTGGAAACAGTCCGGCGCTCTGGATGACATACCCGATCCCTCTCCGCAGTACGGCGGCATCCGAATCGCGAATATCCTCGCCGTCGAGCAATATCGAACCCGACGTCGGCTCGATCATTCTGTTGATCATGCGAAGGGACGTCGTCTTCCCACACCCTGAGGGGCCGACCAGCACGGTGATGGTGCCATCGTCGATCACCAGATCGAGATTGTCGACGGCGACGGTGCCGTCCGGGTACCTCTTGGTCACCCCGCGGAACTCGATTCCCATGCCGCTCCCCTCTGGACACGCGTAGCCGACGGTAACCGACGTGAGCTGCTGAGGCAGGACATTCACGCTGCCCGGAGGGCGTGTCCGGCAGGGCTCTAGGCTGACGGGGTGACTTCGGTGAGCCGGGCATTCGGCATTTCGGCACCCCCGCTCCGGCTCGCGATCACCCTGCTGAGCAGTGGATGGCGGGACCTCGACGAGCTGGTGAGGACGACGGCGGCACCGCGAAGGAGCGTCGAGGATCTGCTGGCCGCGCTCGGCGGTGACCTGGAAAGGGACGGCGCCGCGATGCGGCTGCGCGAGAACGCCGTCGGCCGTTACCGGGCACTGGCCGCGCCACCGGCACAACCTGGCGAGGCGGTCGCCGCGAGGCTGGCCACGCTCGTCGCGGACGTACCGGCGGCGCTGCCCGCGCTCGACCACGTGCAGGCAACCACCGAAACCCTGCTGCGCAGGGCCAACTGGCTCGCCGAGCAGTACGACCTCGGCTCGGCCAAGCTGCTTTTCCTCGGCGACCACGACCTGACCTCACTCGCGGTCAGAGCCGTCGCCCCTTCGGCGGACCTGACGGTCGTCGACGTCGACGACCGGGTACTCGAATACATCGACCGGCACAGTGACCGCGCTGTCCGCACTGTGCACGCCGATCTCCGATTCGGACTCCCGCTCGCCGTGGCAGGCAGCGCCGACGTGGTCTTCAGCGACCCGCCCTACACCCAGGAAGGCATGGGATTGTTCGCCTCGCGCGGCATCGAATGCCTCGCCGAGCCACAACAGGGACGGCTCGTGCTGGCCTACGGTTACAGCGTCCGGCATCCCGCGCTCGGCCACCAGGTGCAGCGGGCACTCTCGGCGCTTGGCCTCACCTTCGAGGCGATCATCCCGCACTTCAACCGCTACGCGGGAGCGCAGGCGATCGGAAGCGCGGCCGATCTGTACGTGTGCCAGCCGACGGCCCGCTCCCGCAAACAGGGCAAGGGCGCGAAACAGCGGAGGGGACAGCAGCGGGCCGGTATCTACACCCACGGCCCGCAGTCGGTCGAAGCGCGCGAGACACCGGCGGTGCTGCGCGAGGCGTTGCTCGGGCACGCGTCGGAAACCGGCTTGCCGGTCGAGGAGCGGGGCATCGACTGGACCACGCCTTCTCCGGTTCCCGAACACACCGCGGTCGCGATCGACCTCACGGCCGACCCGGGACCGTGGCTGCTCAGGGTTCTGCTCGGCGTCAACGCGACCCGCCTCGCGCTGCTGCTGCCCAACGCGCACCCCGACCTCGGAAACGCGAAGGCTCAAGCCGCCCTCACCCGGCTGGTCGCGGGCAAATACCGGCTCAGCCTCCGCCGCAGCACCCCCGACAACAAACACGCGATCGTGCTCGCCGACGCACTACCAGCCGACGACGAAAAGCCGGCCGAGCACGCGGTGTTCTCCCGCGCACACGGCCGGCTTGGCAATCTCTGGCCGCAGGCACCCGCCGACATCGCGGAGCTACGGCTTGTCGACCTGCCGAGGCACCGGATCGCCGAGGTTGCCGCCTCGCTCAGGCCGTGACCCCGTCGGAGGCGGCTGCCTTGGCGACAGCGGTGGCCACCTCGACGGCAACAGCCGGGTCGAGCGGGCTCGGCACGATGTGATCGACGGCGAGCTTGTCGGCGGCGACCGAGGCGATCGCGTCGGCGGCGGCCAGCTTCATGTTCTCCGTGATCGACCTCGCACCCGCGTCGAGCGCACCGCGGAAGACGCCGGGGAAGGCGAGCACGTTGTTGATCTGGTTCGGGAAGTCGCTGCGGCCCGTCGCCACCACGGAGGCGTATTTCGCCGCGATGGCCGGGTGCAGCTCCGGGTCCGGGTTGGACAGTGCGAAGAAGATCGAGTTGTCCGCCATGCCTTCCAGCAGGCTTTCCTCGACCGTCGAACCGGAGAGCCCGACGAAGACGTCGGCGCCCTTGAGCGCCTCGGCGAGCCCACCGGTGAGACCGGTCGTGTTGGTGGTCTCGGCGAGCTGTTCCTTGATCGGGTTGAGTCCGTCCCTGCCGGCGTGGATGATGCCCTTCGAGTCGAGGACCGTCACATCGCCGACACCGGCGGCCTGCAGGATCTTCGCGCACGCGACGCCTGCCGCTCCCGCACCGGAGATGACGACCCGCTCGTCGCCGATCGCCTTGTCCAGCACCATGTTCGCGCCACGCAGCGCGGCGAGCACCACGATCGCGGTGCCGTGCTGGTCGTCGTGCATGACGGGACAGTCGAGCGCCTTCTTGAGCTTGTCCTCAAGCTCGAAACACCGGGGCGCCGAAACGTCTTCGAGGTTGACCGCGCCGAACGAGGGCCGCAGCCGCACCAGGGTTTCGACGATCTCGTCGACGTCGGTGGTGTCGAGCACGAGCGGAATCGAGTTGAGGTCGGCGAAGGTCTTGAAGAGAACCGCCTTGCCCTCCATCACCGGCAGCGAGGCACTCGCCCCGATGTCGCCGAGTCCGAGTACCGCCGTTCCGTCGCTGACCACGGCGACGAGCCGGTCGGCCCAGGTGTACCGCTCGGCGCGGGAGGCGTCCTCCGCGATCGCACGGCTCACCTTCGCCACTCCCGGCGTGTAGGCGATGGAAAGGTCACGCGCCTCGGTGATGGGGCGAGTGGCGGCCACCGAGAGCTTGCCGCCCTCATGACCTGTGAAGATCTCTTCGTCGCTCACCTGAGCTTGGGACACGTCAATCTCCAGGCAGAGTAAGGAATCCAGGGTTCACCGCGCTCGGTGTCCCCAGTTGCGTTGGGCTCCTCAAACACGACACACCAACGCTGTAGCGCTGACCGTCGGCGAGGCGTCCGTCGAGGCCCGTGGTCGAGGCTGTGCCGCGGACGCGGCGGTTCGACCAGTGTGACAGGCAAGCGGGGTGGTTTGCGCGCGGGGTGCGGTTGAGATCACAGATTTCGCCGAATTTTGCCTGGTCACAGGGCCAATAGCAAGACGACCGTCCGGCTTGGGATGGTCGTGCCGAGCGGTACTAAGCTGCTCCACCATGGATGCCCGCGAACTCGCCATTTCCGGTTCCTACGAGTTCACCCCACGCGTTTTCCCTGATGAGCGCGGGCTTTTCGTGGCCCCGTTCCAAGCGGAGACCTTCGTCGAGACGGTCGGCCATCCGCTGCGGCTCGGCCAGACGAACCACAGCGTCTCCCGCAGGGGAACGATTCGAGGGATTCATTTCGCCGACACGCCCCCTGGACAGGCGAAGTACGTCTACTGCCCACGTGGCGCACTTCTCGATGTGATCGTCGACATCCGGGTGGGCTCACCCACATTCGGGCAGTGGGACTCGGTCCTGCTCGACAGCAGGAGTTATCGCGCGGTGTATGTGGCGGAAGGACTCGGTCACGGGTTCATCGCACTGGAGGAGGACACGGTCATGGCCTACGCGTGTTCGACCGGGTACAACCCGGGGGCCGAACACGGCATCACACCGACCGACCCCGCACTCGGCCTGCCGTGGCCCGCCGATCTCACGCCCATTCTGTCCGAAAAGGACACGAAGGCACCGACGCTGGCCGAGGCGAGGGAATCGGGGCTGTTGCCTTCCTACGAGGCGTGTGCCGCGCACTACGCGACGCTGCGCGGTACGCACTGAGCTACAGATCCTCCGCGAGAATCCGGTCCATGTTGCGCTCGGCGAGCGCGGTGATCGTCACGAACGGGTTCACGCCGGTACTTCCGGGGATGAGCGAGCCGTCGGTGACATAGAGGTTCGGGTATCCGCGAACCCTTCCGTAGTTGTCGGTCGCCTTGCCGAGCACGAGGCCGCCCAGCGGATGATAGGTGAACCGGTTCTCGAACTTGCGGGTGTCGCCGAAGAGATCGGACCGGTAGATGGTCCGGTTCGCCCTGTTGACCCGATCGAAGAGAGCCTTCGCGGCATCGATGGACCTCTGGCCCTGTTCGGCCCGCCATCGCAGTCTCGCCGAGTCGGTGGCCGGGTCGTAGGTGAAGTGCCCTCGCTCGGGGTTCTTCGTGATGGCGAGATAGAGGCTCGCCCACAGCTCGACCCCGGCGGGCATGGGGGCGATCTCGGCGAATACGGGATGGACGGGGTCGTCCCACGCGTCGATGCCGAGCGCGGGCATCCCCGACTGCAGCGCCCCGGTGAGGTCCCACACGTGGTTGGCCCTGCCGAGCATCACGTTGCCGTTGGTGCCCCAGCCCTGCCCGACCTCCGCGCCGAGGTCGGGCAGGGCTCCGGTATCCCTGGCACGAAGAAGTAGCTCGGTCGAGCCGAGGCTGCCCGCACCGAGGAAGAGGTATCTGGTGGCGAGCTCCGTCGTCGCCGTCACGCCGCCCGTCTCGTCGAGCTGGTCGACGCTCAGCACGTAGCCGCCGTCTTCCCCTTGCCTGATCGCCTTGACCTCGCGCAGGGAGCGGATGGTGACATTGCCGGTGCCGAGCGCCGCCGCGAGATAGGTCTTGTCCAGCGAGCGCTTGCCGTGATTGTTGCCGTAGATCACCTCACCGCCGAGCGCGGAACGAGGGACCTCACCCGCTTCCTCCCTCTTCATGTAGTCGAAGTCGTAGACACTCGGCACGAACGTGGTGGTGAGCCCCGCCTTCACCGCGTGCTTCCTCGACACCCTCGCGTACTGGTAGGAGGAGCAGGTCTCGAACCAATCGGGATCGATGTCGTTGACCCCGAGTGCCGCGTTGGCCCTCGGGAAGTAGGTGCCGTACATCTCGGCGGCGTCGACCTCGGGAAGGATCTCCTCGAAGTAGGTCCGCCTCGGCGTGACCGCCATCGCCCCGTTGACGAGCGAGCCGCCGCCGACTCCCCTTCCCACGTACACGGACATGTCACCGTGGTCGACGCGATCGAGCACCCCCGCGTAACGTTCGATCTTCCGGTTGATGTCGATCCACAGGAACGAGGCGAGCGGCATCTGGGTGCGTTCCTTGAGCCACATCGACCGCTTGTCGGGCTTGAGCATGCCGGAGAACACGTTGTCACCGGCATGCGTTTCCCACAGCCGGCCCATTTCCAGCATGACCGTCTGGACGCCCGCCTCGCCGAGGCGCAGCGCGGTGACCGCGGCGCCGTAGCCCGTGCCGATCACGACGGCAGGCGCGAAGTCGCGCCTGGCCGCGGCGTTCGCCGAAGGGACCCCGATGGTGGTGAGGCCGAGCGCCGCGGCGGAGCCGAGTGCGGAGTACCCGAGAAAACGCCTGCGGGAGAGGGAGAACGGCATGGCGGCGATATTCCCCTCGGTCCGCGTCCCCGACAACCGCGATCCCGAATCCGCTTCACGTCAACTGGGTAAACGCCGTTAAGTTCACCCGGCCGGTCGAACTCGGCGCACCGCTTTCCCGGGGTTTCGCTCCCCGCGCGACGCTTGAACGGGCATCTCGGCGACCTGGACGCGGCAAGCACTCACGCGGAGTTACTTGCCGGTAGCCAGTCGCCGGTGGCGGCTATATTCGCAACTGTGGACCAGCACGAGCTTCTTCTCCTTCGCCACGGCCAGACACAGTGGTCGGCGGCGGGCAAGCACACCGGCCGCACCGACCTGCCGCTGACCGCCGTCGGCGAACGGCAGGCACACGCGGCGGGCCGGACCTACGCGCTCATGCACCACGCCGAGGCGCCCGCCCTCGTCCTCAGCAGTCCGAGAGCCAGAGCGCTGCGGACGGCCGAACTGGCGGGCCTCACCGTCGACGAGACCACCGAGGAGCTCGCCGAGTGGGACTACGGCGACTACGAAGGACTCACGACCGACCAGATCAGACAGCAGGTGCCCGGCTGGACGCTGTGGACCGGCCCTGTCCCCGGCGGCGAATCGGCCGCGCAGGTCACCGCGAGGGCGGACAAGCTACTCGAACGCATCCGCGCCGAACTGGCCGATCGTGAGGTCGTCCTTGTCGGGCACGGTCATTTCAGCAGGGTGCTCATCGCCCGCTGGATCGGGCTCGACGGCACCGGAGGAGTCCATTTCAAGTTCGATCCGGCGAGCATCACGGTGCTCGGCCACGAACGATCCGTCCCCCAGATCCACCATCTCAACGTCCCGCCGTCCTGACGGCCCCGTCCCCGCCAACGAGAGAAACCGAGGTAACCGCGTGTCCACCCTGATCAGAAGGGTCAGTCAAACAGACACCGCCGTCGTCGTCCGGCTGGTTCACGAACTGGCCGAGTACGAGAAGGCGCCTCAGGAATGCCATCTCACCGAATCCGCGCTACGCGAGGCGCTGTTCGGCGAAGCCCCCGCCCTCTTCGGCCACGTCGCGGAAGTGGATGGCGAGGTCGCCGGATTCGCGCTGTGGTTCAAGAACTTCTCGACGTGGCGCGGCGTCCACGGCATCTACCTTGAGGACCTCTACGTGAGCAAGGAGCAGCGAGGGTCGGGCCTCGGGAAGGCTCTGCTCGCCACGCTGGCGGCCGAATGCGTCGAGCGGGGCTACGCGCGACTGGAGTGGTCGGTGCTGAACTGGAACCCGGCCGTCGGGTTCTACAAGGCGCTCGGAGCGCTGCCGCAGGACGAGTGGACCACCTATCGGCTCACCGACGAACCACTGCGCGCCCTCGCGAAGGAGAGCCGGGTTGCCTCGCAAGCAGATTAGTCCACAGTAGACAAATGATCGGCCCCGCCAGGAGCGGCCGTCAGTCCTCGTACCGCTGTTTGCGGGAGGCGCGGCCTTCCGCGCCGCCTCGGCGGGCGGCTTCCTCCTCGGTCTCCCCCGCCTCCTGGCCGAGTACCCACGCCCGCGAGGCGCGGCGGAACAACAGCACGACGACGGCCGCACCCGCGATCATCACCGGGACGCCGAAACCGCCCTGCCCCGAAGGGCCTGCCGCGTACCAGCCGACGCCGATCAGCACGAGCGCCACGACGACCGAAGGGGACCTCGCCCACGTCTTGCCGAGCAACAGCCCGACCGCGCAGGCGAGCACTCCGAGCGCGAGCACGACGTAGTAGCCGATCTCGGCATAGATGTTGTTGCCGGGAACCTCGGCGCCGCCGAGGTGATTGACGGCGAGGATGACGCCGATCGCGAGCAGGCCGAACCCGGGCAAAGCGGTCAGCAGGCCCGCGAAGCGAACCTCGCGAGGCGCTGGCGAAATCATGTCGGCGATTCGCACGAGCTGGCCTTCCCGTCAAATGACCGTGCGTGAGCACTTTCGATGGTATGCCACCCGGTCGGCCGTTTTCGAGCGGCCGCCGCGAGGGCGAAGATCTGGTTGTCGTCGATGAGCCGGCGGTCGGCCGGGGTGCACTCGTCACGGCAGCGGTTTCCGCGTCCCGGCGCGGTCGCCGCGACGTAAGCGGAACCGTGGGCACCAGGCGTGCCCGCGAAGGGAGGCGAGCGCGGGCGATACTCCTTTTCTCACTCCCGCGCGCAGGCGCGAGCAGTGACGAGCCTCGCAGGATTAGTCGGGTGATGCCGGGCGTCGCACCCCCGCCTTCACCTACTCTGCGGTTGTGCGCGCAGTTCTCGTCGTCAATCCACAGGCAACGGCGACCACTCCCGGTGGTCGCGATGTCCTAGCGCACGCGCTGGCCAGCGACGTCAAGCTCGACGTCGTCGAAACCGACTACCGGGGCCACGCGATGGCCGTCGCGAGGGCGGCGGCACGGGACGACATCGATCTCGTCGTGGCCCACGGCGGCGACGGGACCATCAACGAGGTTGTCAACGGATTGCTCGCCGACAGCGGAGAGCAATCGGGGAACTACGCAACGGTCCCGATGCTCGGCGTCGTTCCCGGCGGTTCCGCGAATGTCTTCGCCCGCGCGCTCGGCTTGCCGTGCGATCCGGTCGAAGCGACCCACCAGTTGCTGAACGCCATCGAAGAAAGGCGCAGCAGAACGGTAGGACTCGGCAGGGCAGGCGAAAGGTGGTTCACCTTCAACGCCGGCATGGGCTGGGATGCCGACGTCGTCGCGGGAGTGGAGAAACGAAGGGGAAAGCAGACAAGCCCTTCGCTGTACATGCGCACGGCACTCGCCTGTTATCTGCGCCCTCCGAACGGCAGGCCGGAATTGACCGTCGAGATCGATGGTGAAGAACCGGTGCCGGTGCGCACGGCGTTCATCTCCAACACGGATCCGTGGAGCTATCTCGGCAACCGTCCCGTTCACCTCAACACCGGCTGTTCCTTCGACGCGGGGCTCGGCCTCTTCGCCTTGCGGGGTATGGCTTTGCCGACGGTGTTGCGGCACCTCCGGCAGGCTCTGCGCACGCGCGGCAAACACCGGGGCAAGCAGTTGCTGCGCGACGATGACGTTCCTGTTGTCGCGGTCACCGCCCAAGAGCCCGTAAACTTGCAGGTGGACGGCGACCTTGTCGGACAGCGAACCCGGGTGGAGTTCAGGAGCGTGTCTCGCGCGCTCACCGTGGCCGTTTAAGCGATCGCGGTCGGTCAGCCGCACCGAGTGATCACCTGGGACAAACTCAATATTGCCGTTCAGCGACGGAGAAGCTCCGCTCACCGCACCGCTCCTCGCATCAGAGGGTCGATGACTGTGAAAAGCCGCAGGTCAGGCTAGTCGCTCCTGCGGGTGAGCTGACTCACCGATCTCCCGAAAACACTTGTCGAACTCGGTGCTTCGTGAAACCATTCACAAGCACCCCAAGAAACGACCGCCATGACGACTGTGGCGCGGAACGCCGCGCCGTTATAAAGGAGTTCAGAGAAATGGACTGGCGCCACCGCGCGGCCTGCCGAGACGAGGACCCGGAACTGTTCTTCCCCGTGGGCACCAGCGGCCCCGCTGTCTCGCAGATCACCGCGGCGAAGTCCGTGTGTCACCGCTGCACCGTTGCTTCCGACTGCCTCGCTTGGGCACTGGCCAGTGGCCAGGATGCCGGTGTGTGGGGCGGAATGAGCGAAGACGAGCGACGCGCACTCAAGCGTCGGCGCGCGCAGATCGGCACGCGTAGCAACTTCTGAGCATTGAAGTAGAACGCAGGAAATTACCTTTTGCTTGGCAGAGCAATTCCTGTTGGCAAAAGGTTTGAGGGTCGGCATCCATATCGGGTGCCGACCCTCAAGCGTTTGAGCCGAACGCGATCGGAACAACTCTCCGCATCCACTCGATACCGGATGTGTCAGTACCGGATACCGGCGAAGCCGGGCCCGGCAAAACTGATCAGCGCCGGTATCGAACCGGCACGCGAAACCGCCCGGGCGGAGAATGGCATACCTCGGTCAATCGAGTGTCGGCCAATCACGAGCACGGATCAGCGAGCAATTCAGCCGCGACGGCTCAGTGGAATCCGCAATGCGGCCTCGGTGCCGACCTTGCGCCCACTGCCGTGACCTCCACGAACGCCGTCGTCCTCGCGAAGACTGCGCAACGACAACGAGCCACGCAGTTCCGATTCGACGAGAGTTCTCGCGATTTGCAGGCCGAGCCCGTCAGCTCGTTCCAGCGAGAAACCGGCCGGAAGGCCTTTGCCGTTGTCGCGCACCATCACGTCCAGCCAGCGCGCGGATCGCTCGACGACGAGTTCGACCTTGCCCTGCCGCGCACCCGCGAACGCGTGTCCCACGGCGTTCTGCACAAGTTCGGCGACAACCATCACGAGCGGTGTCGCGATCTCGGCGACCACGACACCGAATGATCCACTGCGGGACAGCGTGACCTGAGCCTCCGCCGTCGCGATGTCACCGACCATCGGCAGCACGTTGTCGAGCAGCTTGTCGAGGTCGACGCGTTCGTCCACCGACATCGACAGCGCCTCGTGCACCATCGCGATGGAGGAAACCCTGCGCACCGACTCGCTGAGCGCTTGCCGCGCCTCGGGGCTCGGCGTCCTGCGTGACTGCAGCCGCAACAGCGCCGCCACCGTCTGCAGGTTGTTCTTGACCCTGTGATGGATCTCGCGGATGGTCGCGTCCTTGGACAGCAGCGCACGATCGCGCCGCTTGACCTCGGTCACGTCCCTGGCAAGGACGAGCGCACCGGCTGGGCGACCTGCCGGGCGCAACGGCAGCGCCCTGAACAACACGACGGCGCCGCGCCGGGACTCGACCTCGGTTCTGCTGCCCGGTTTGCCGTCGAGCGCGTCGAGAATGCGGTGCGCCACCTCTGTCGCGTCGAAAGGATCGCGGATGAGCGAGCGCGTGAGTGGAGCCAATCTTGTCCCGATCAGATCCGACTCGTGGCCCATCCGGTGGTAGGCGGACTGCCCGTTGGGGCTCGCGAACACCACGGTGCCGCTCTGATCGAGCCGGATGAGCCCGTCGCCGACTCTCGGGCTCGTGTGTACGTCGGTGCCGCCGTCGGGACTGGGGAAGGTGCCGTCGGCGATCATCTGGCACAGATCGGCGCCACTGCCGAGATAGGCGATCTCCAGCGGGCTCGGCACTCTCGGCGACGCGAGGTTGGTCTCCCTGCTCAGCACCGCGATGACCGAGTCGCCGAACTTGACCGGAATCGCTTCCCTCCGCATGGGAAGGTCCCGGTACCAGTGCGGGTCCTCCTCGCGGCAAATGCGCACCTCGCGCATGGCCCTCGCAAGCTGAGGGTGCTCGGCCGTGGTGAAGCGGGTACCGACGACGTCCTCGGGGTGCGCCGTCGGCGCCGTGGTCGGCCGCACCTGGGCGACGCAGACGAAGTCACCGTCAGCCTCGGCGACCGGAACCCACATCAGGAAATCCGCGAACGAAAGATCGGCGAGCAACTGCCATTCGGCCACGACCATCTGCAAATGGTCGGCGGATTCTCCGGGCAGGCCGGTGTTCTCGGCCAGCAATTCGACGAGCGTGGACATACCTAGTCGACCACCGCAATCAGGTCGCCCTCTTGAACGACATCGCCTTCCGTGACGGCAAGCCGCGTGAGCTTGCCGTCGGAACCAGTGAGCACCGGTATCTCCATCTTCATTGATTCGAGGATGACCACGGTGTCCCCCTTGTGCATCGCCTCGCCCTCCCTGGCGGCGACCTTCCACACATTGGCGACGATCTCAGCCCGGATTTCCTCGGTCATTCGCAACTCCCTCAACATTGAACGAAGGCGAATCAACACCACGAGACTCAAGCCATACAACCAGAGCGGAGCCACATTCGCCCAGCCCGGGAGGGGTGCGGCACACCCGCATGACACACTGGAGCGAGCACGTTGTGAAGGAGTGAGCATGTCCAAGCGAGCCAGGAAGCGGCGCGACCGCAAGAAGAACGGCGCCAACCACGGCAAGAAGCCCAACGCCTGATTCGGCGAAAAACGTGGCCCCCGATGTTCGCATCGGGGGCCACTGTTGTCTTCACCGCCGCATTGTCACGGCGCGTCTTTCGTCCTGGAGTGCTCACTCACCTGCTCGACCGTCAGCTCGGTCTCGGTGACGCTCACGCCGCCGCGACGCGCGACGGTCTGCCTTATCGAAGCCCTCAGCCTGCTCTTCAGCTCGGCCGGAGCATGGTCACCGCCACATTTGCGCGCGAGCAGCTGCTTGATCTGCTCGTCGATTCCGTATTCCTCAAGGCACGGCGGGCAGTCCTCGATGTGCTTGCGCAACTCCGCGTCCCGCTCCGGGCTGCACTCGCGGTCGAGTAGAACGAAGATCTCGGCGAGCGCCTGGTCACAGTGGACCTGCTCGGACTCGGAGCGCTCGTTGCTTTCGTTCGCGGTCATCGCCCGGCCACCTCCTGCGCAGGCCGGATGAACCCCCGCTCCCTCGCGACATCGGCGAGAAGACCACGAAGCTGACTGCGCCCCCTGTGCAGGCGCGACATCACCGTGCCGATGGGTGTATCCATGATCTCAGCGATTTCCTTGTAGGCGAAGCCTTCGACGTCGGCAAGGTACACAGCGAGCCGGAACTCCTCGGGCAACTGCTGCAACGCGCTCTTCACATCGGCGTCGGGGAGGCTGTCCATCGCCTCGACCTCTGCCGAACGGAGCCCGCTCGACGTGTGGCTCTCGGCCTGGGCAAGCTGCCAGTCCGTGATTTCCTCTGTCGGCTGCTGAATGGGCTGTCGCTGCCGCTTGCGGTAACCGTTGATGTAGGTGTTGGTGAGGATCCGGTACATCCAGGCCTTGAGGTTCGTGCCCTTCTTGAAGGAGGCGAACGCGGCGTAAGCCTTCAGATAGGTTTCCTGCACCAGGTCTTCCGCGTCAGCCGGGTTGCGGGTCATGCGCAACGCGGCGGAGTAGAGCTGGTCGAGCAGTGGCATCGCGTCGCGTTCGAAACGCTCCGCCCGCTCCTGCTCGGGCTCGACAACCGCGGGCTCGGGCTGGGCCTCCGCCTGGTTCTGCGTGCTCGGCAAACCGTTCCCTTCCGTAGCCACCAACTGCGCATATGACGTTTCCAAGGATACGCGGCGACGGTTCCCGGTTCTGGTCAGTGTGATCGGCACATCGGGTGTAACACAGACAACCGGCGACGAATTCCACTGGTTAACATCACCTCGTGGCGGGTAAGGGTACGCCGGCGACGGCGTTGCTGGGCAAGAAGAAAATCGAACACACTCTGCATTCATACGATCACGATCCGCGAGCGGAATCGTATGGCACCGAGGCAGCGGAGGTCCTCGGGGTCGAACCGGCCCAGGTCTTCAAGACCCTCGTCGCCGATGTCGACGGCAAGCTCACGGTCGGTGTGGTTCCGGTCACCGGTCAGCTCGATCTCAAGGCGCTGGCTTCGGCAGCGGGTGGCAAGAAGGCGAAGCTCGCCGACAAGACCGCCGCACAGCGAGCGACCGGATACGTACTCGGCGGCATCTCCCCGCTCGGGCAGCGCAGCAGGCTCCCCGTCGTCATCGACGAGTCGGTACACGGGTTCGGCACGGTCCTGTGCTCGGCGGGGCGGCGAGGGCTCGAAATCGAGCTCGCACCGGCCGACCTGATCGCGCTGACCGGCGCGATCGTGGCTCCCATCGCCGGTCGGCCGTAGCTGTCGCTCAGCTCGCGTGGGGGCGCAAAACTCTGCGAAGCCATTCGGTCGCCGCCCTCGACACCCCTTCGAGGTCGGCCTTGAGGCTGTGGTCGCCGGGAAGAAACACCACCTCGTGATGCGCGGCGGGCTCCGGCTTGCCGAATGGGTCACGTTCGCCCTGCACGACGAGCGCGGGCACCTCCACCGCGTCGAGTTCGGGCTGCCTCGTCTTCTCCGGCTTACCCGGAGGGTGCACTGGAAAGGCGAGGCACAACACGGCGGCAGCCTGCCCGCTCGCGGCGGTCCTGCAGGCGACCCTCGCCCCCGACGACCTTCCGCCGAAGACGAGCGGAAGCCCGTCGAACCAGGTATCGGCCAGTTCGTCCGCGACGGCGAGCCACGCGGCGTCCAGCTGCTTGGCCGGTGCCGGAGCGCGCCTTCCCGCGACCCGGTAAGGCTGCTCGACCAGCGCGACGTGGACTCCGGCCGCTTTCGCCGCCCTCGTGACGGCGACGAGGTCGGGAGCATCGATTCCGCCGCCGGCGCCGTGCCCGAGCAGCAGTCCCGCCGAGCCCTCCTCCGCGCAATGCAACTCTGCCCGTGCGGGCCCGTGCGGGGTTTCGATCTCCCTGCTCGTCATCGGTTCGGCACGTCGAACAAGGCGGCATCGGCACCGTCGAGGTCGGGTGCGGGCTCCTCGGCCTTCTCGACCAGTTCAGGACCGTTGTTGCGCACGCTGTTGACCCGGGTCGACACGGGACGAAGCTCCAGCGCGTCGGCCCAGGCCACGTCGCGCGGGGTGAGCAGGTCGGCGACGTCCTTGCGATCGGGATCGAGCCATTGCCGCCAATCCGCCTTCGCCATCACCAGCGGCATCCTGTTGTGCACCTCGGCAAGCTGGCCGACCGCGTCGGTCGTGATCACGGAGCAGGTGACGAGCGGAGGCGCTCCGGCTTCGGCGTTCGGGTCGCGCCAGGTCTCCCAGATACCGGCGAACGCGAGCGACGAACCGTCCCTCGTCGTCATGTAGAACGGTTCCTTCGGTGCCTTCTTGCCCTTGCCGCCACCGCCGTCGGCCGCCTTCCACTCGAACCAGCCGTCGGCGGGGATGAGGCAGCGGGTGCGGGAGAGCGCCTTGCGAAAGGCGGGCTTCTCCTTCGCCGTCTCCGCCCTCGTGTTGATCATCCTGCTGCCGACACCGGGATCCTTCGCCCAGAACGGCACGAGTCCCCAGCGCATGACCCGCAGGCTGCGCACGGCGGGCTCCTCGTCGAGCACGTTGCCTTCGGCGTCGCGAGGATGCCTTTCGACGACCGTCACCACGTTCTTGGTCGGCGCCACGTTGTAGTCGGCGTTGGGCGCGTGCCCCTCCGTGCCGTCGGTGGCGTCGAATTCCGCCATCAGCGCCGCCGGGTTCTTGGTGGCGGCATAACGACCGCACATGGCATGGCCTCCCTGTTCTTCCGGCCCTTGAGCGCCATCGTGGCACGGTTGCCGGGCCTTGGCGAGCACGATGGGGGATCATCTATGACCAGCCCTGTCCACGACTGGAGGAAGTGACGGTTTGGCCCGCAGCGACTGGCGCAAACTCGACGAGAGCGACGTCCGGGTCAGACCCGGGAAAGGCACCCGGCCGCGCAGCAAACGCCGTCCCGCTCACGCCGACGCCACGCCAGCGATGGTAACCGGAGTGGACAGGGGAAGGTGGACCTGCGCTGCCGAGGGCGACCCCGGCAGGGTGGTCACCGCGATGAGGGCCCGCGAGCTGGGCAGGACACCCGTCGTCGTCGGCGACAACGTCGGCCTCGTCGGCGACGTCACCGGCAAACCGGACACGCTGGCGAGAATCGTAAGGGTCGAGGACCGGTCGAGTGTCCTGCGCAGGACGGCCGACGACACCGATCCCTACGAGCGCATCGTCGTCGCCAACGCCGAGCAGTTGCTCATCGTGACCTCACTCGCCGACCCCGAGCCGCGCACCGGGTTCATCGACCGCTGCCTCGTCGCCTGCTACGCGGGCGGACTCGAACCCGTGTTGTGCCTGACGAAGGCGGACCTCGCCGATCCGGCCGAACTGCTCGCCTCATACGCCGACCTCGCCGTCCCCGCCGTCGTGACCCGCTACGACGAGCAGCCGGACGGACTGCTCGACCGGCTCAAGGGCCGGGTTTCGGCACTCGTCGGGCATTCCGGCGTCGGCAAGTCGACGCTCGTCAACAAACTCCTTCCCGACGCGGGGCTGGCGACGGGCACGGTCAGCGCCGTCGGCAAGGGCAGGCACACGTCAGTCGCGGCGGTCGCGCTGCCGCTGCCCGGCGGCGGCTGGGTGGTCGACACCCCGGGGGTGCGCTCCTTCGGGCTCGCCCACATCACGGCCGACGACATCGTCGCCGCTTTTCCCGAATTCGCGGAGGCCGCGGAGGAATGCCCTTCCGGTTGCGGCCATCTCGGGCCGCCCGAGGACCCCGACTGCGCGCTCGACGATGTCGTCACGCACGGCGACGCGAAACCGGGCCGATTGGCTTCCCTGCGCAGGCTGCTCACCTCACGCGCGGGAATGGAAGCCTGAGTTTCGCTGTCGTCACCGACCGTCACGACGCATTCCCAGCGAAATGACAACCACGTCGCTGAACTGCGAAAAGGTGATTGCGAACAGTTCGATATCAAAGCCACGTGAAGGCGCTGTGCGAGCACATGGAACCCTGACAGGTGATCGGACGTCTCATTCGTGCGGTTGACACCAGTTACGACACCAAATCAAGGGGATTCCATGCGCAAGACAGCCTTGGCGGCCAGTGGATTTGCACTGGTCTTCGCCCTCAGTGCTTGTGGGGGCGAAGGCGGCAACAACGCTTCGGGTGGATCGGGCAACTTCTTCGACAACCCGCAGGAGCTGGTCAAGGCCGCCTCCGAGCAGACCCAAGCGGCCAAGACATCGAAGTACGAGATGACGATGAGCGCCGCCGGCATGGAGATCAAGGCCAACGGTGTCGGTCGTTACGACGGTGAGAACACCGCCATGTCGATGAACATGGAGATGATGGGCCAGTCCATCGAGATCCGGTTCGTCGACATGACCATGTACATGAAGGTGCCGCCGGAGGCCGCCGCTCAGATGGGCGGCAAGGAATGGGCGAAGATCGACGCCGAGAGCGCGGGTGCCCAGGGCGAGCAGTTCGACCAGATCGCGCAGCAGAGCGACCCCACCAAGACCCTGGAGTACATCCAGGAAGCCGGTGAGATCACCAGCAGCGAGGAAACGACGCTCGACGGCCAGAAGGCGACGCACTACAAGATCGACCTCGACTTCGCCAAGATCGCCGACGAGATGGGCACCAGCAGCGGCATGACCTCCGAGCAGGCTCAGCAGCTCGCGGACCAGGTCGGCACGCTGCCCATGGAGCTGTGGCTGAACGAGGAGAACCTGCCGCTCAAGGTGACCATGGACATGGGCGCCGTCATGGAGGCCGCGGGCGCTCCCGGCGGCGAGAGCAAGATGGAGATGACCTACAGCGACTGGGGCACCGAGGTCGAGGTCGAGGCTCCGCCCGCCGACCAGGTCGGTGAGATGCCCGCCTTCTGATCCCGGTCAGCAGCGGTTGGAACACAAGCCGCCCCGGTTCGCGAACATCGCGAACCGGGGCGGTTTCGTATGTGCGACGGCTCAGCCCATGTGCGGGTAGCCGATGTGAACCGGCGCGTCGAAGGTCTCCTTGATCGACCGGGGACTCGTCCACCGCATGATGTTGAACAGCGAACCAGCCTTGTCGTTGGTGCCGGAAGCACGTGCACCACCGAAGGGCTGCTGGCCGACGATCGAACCGGTGGGTTTGTCGTTGACGTAGAAATTGCCGGCCGCGAAGCGCAGCGCACGATGTGCCTGCTCGATCGCGGAACGTTCCCGGGCGAAGACGGCGCCGGTGAGCGCATAGGGCGCGCTCGTGTCGACGACGTTCAGGATGCGTTCGTAGTCGGCGTCGGGATACACGTGCACGGCGAGGATCGGGCCGAAGTACTCGGTGGAGAACACGGGGTGCGCGGGATCGTCACCGAGCAACACGGTCGGCTCGACGAAGTAGCCGACGCTGTCGTCGTACCCGCCGCCGACCAGCAGTTCCAGCCCGGGATCGGCCTCGACACCGGACAGCAGCAGGCGGTGTTTCGCGAACGCCCTGGCGTCGATCACCGCTCCGCCGAACAACGAGAAATCGGTGATGTCACCGTATTTCACGGTCACGGTGAGGTCGGCCAGCTGTTCCCTGACCCCGTTTTCCCACAGGGAACGCGGGACGTAGGCCCGGGATGCCGCCGAGCACTTCTGGCCCTGGTATTCGAACGCGCCCCTGACCAGCGCGGCGACCAGCTTGTCCTGGTCGGCGGAAGGGTGGGCGACGACGAAGTCCTTTCCACCGGTCTCGCCGACGATGCGAGGGTAGGAGGCGTAGGTGTCGAGGTTGGCGCCGATCGTGCGCCACAACGTCTTGAACGTCGCGGTGGATCCGGTGAAGTGCAGTCCGGCGAAACCGCGATCGGCGAGCGCGACCCCACTGACCGCCTTGCCGTCTCCGGTGACCATGTTGATCACTCCTGGCGGCAGACCGGCCTCCTCGAAAACCCGCATCGTGTAGTGCGCGGCGAGCTGCTGCGTCGGAGTCGGTTTCCAGATCACCGTGTTGCCCATGAGCGCGGGCGCGCTCGGCAGGTTGCCCGCGATGGCGGTGAAGTTGAACGGCGTGATGGCGACGACGAACCCGTCGAGCGGGCGGTAGTCCATCCTGTTCCACACGCCGGGTACGGAATTGGGCTGTTCGGCGAGGATCCGGCGTGCATAGGACACGTTGAACCGGAGGAAATCGATCAGCTCGCAGGCCGCGTCGATTTCGGCTTGCTGCACGGACTTCGACTGGCCGAGCATCGTCGCGGCGTTGATCGTGTCGCGATAGGGCCCAGCCAGCAGGTCGGCCGCCTTGAGGAAAACGGCCGCCCGCTCGTCGAAAGGCAGCTCACTCCACGCGGGCGCCGCGGCCTTGGCCTCGGTGACCGCGCGAGCCACGTCCTCCTCCGTCGCCTGCGCGCACACGCCGAGCACGCGACCGTGCTCGTGCGGCTGAACCACGTCGAACCGGGCCCCGCCCGCGAGCGCCTTGCGACCGCCGATCGTCTGGGTCAGCTCGGATTTCTCCGAGGCGAGCTCGGTCAGTCTGTGTTGCAGCGAAGCGCGCTCGGCGCTGCCTGGCGCGTAGCCGCGCACGCCCTCGTTGCTCGGTACCGGTACGGATGTCACTGCGTCCATGGTCAGAATCGCCTCCCGAACGTCGGCCATCCCGGGCTACCCCATGGTCACATGAGTTCGAGCAGGAAGGGCAGTTCCTGAGGGGCGTACCAGGCCAGTTCGTGGTCCTCGACGTCACCGAGCGTGAATTCCGCGTCGGGATCACCGAGGTCGGCGGCGTCGATGACCGCGGAGGCGGCCAGCACGGCCGGTTCGGCCTCCGACGCGTCGACGTGGACGGCCGCGATGTCCTCAAGTCCGATCGGGCCGGTCACCTTGACCACCGCGTAGTCGAGATCGGGACGCAAAGCCACCCGATCGAGATCGGCCGAGATCACCACTCTCCTCGGCGGTTCCTTCGCGTCGGTCGAGCTCGGCTCCTGCGCGGCCGCGATCAGCCGCAGCGAAGCCCTCGCCGCGTCGAGTAGCGCAGCGTACTCGAGTTCCTCCGTCGACCCGCTGGTGTAGGACTCGCGGAGCGCGGGAGTGAGCGCGAACGCCGTCCCGGTCGGCGGCAGGTACTCTCCCTCGTCCACCAGTTGCCGCAGAATTCCGATCGTGGCAGGAAGGTAAACCCTCACCAGTTCGTCCCTTTCAGTTCCTCAAGGGATTCCTCGATCATCCCGGCCAGAACGTCCACATCGAACAGCGCCTTGCGATCGCCGTTCAGTCCGAAGTAGACACCGCCGTGATACGAGGTGATCCCTATTGCGAGCGCCTGGTTGCGCAACAGCGGCATGACCGGATAGATCGCGGCCATCCGTGCCGATCCCGCGTAGAGCGGTTGTTGCGGACCTGGCGAGTTGGCGATCAACACGTTGAAGATCCGCCCTGAGAACGAGCTCGCGGCGCGGGCCGCGAGTGAGTGCATGGTGGCGGGTGCGAAACCGCCGACCTTGAGCATGGCACGCGCGGCGACGGTCCGTTCGTCGTCGAGACTCGCGGCCATGGCGTGCCCGATGTGTTGCAGCCGCAGCACCGGGTTCGGTTCGCCGACGGGAAGCTCGACGAGATAGGGCTTGACCCTGTTGTTGACGAGACCGGCCGGGGAAAACTCCGCGGTGTCGGGATCGAGGACCGCGAGCGGCACGAGCGCGCGGATGGTGGAGGAGGGATTCAGTGTCAGCTCCCGTGAGGCGAGCCACGCCCGCAGCGCGCCGGTGAGCACGGCGAACACCACGTCGTTGACGGTACAGCCGTGCTCCGCCCTGATCGCGCGGTAGTCGTCGAGGTTCGTGCGAAGACCGGCGAACACCCTGCCGCCGGATACGTGCCCGTTCAACGGCCCGGAAGGCGAAGGACTCACGAGGGAACGCAGGGCCGATGCGGCGCCACCGATCGCCCCTGCCGTCTTTTCCGCCGTGGCCACGACATCTCTCGCTGCGGTCATCGCGCTCTCGACCAGTGCCGTCGGCCGCTGAACCGCCTCGCCGACCGCGTCGAGCACGAGCTGAGGGCGGCTCGGCTGCCTTCGCGGCGTCCAGTTGTCCTGGCCCGGTTCCCTTTCGTAGGGCGAGTTGTCCAGGATGAGCTGGCCCAGATCGACGGTGCCGCTGCCGTCCACGAGCGCCTCGTGGGTCTTGGTGACGAGTGCGACCTTGCCGCCCGCCAGTCCCTCGATGAAGTAGATCTCCCACAGCGGCCGTTCCCGATCGAGCGGGCGCGCCATGAGCCTGGAAACCAGTTCGAACAGCGTCGCCTCCGTTCCCGGTTCGGGAAGCGCCGACCTGCGAACGTGATAGTTGAGGTCGAAGTCGACGTCGTCCACCCATACGGGTCTCGCGAGGTGTCCCGGCACCGGCAGCACCCGCTGGCGGTATCGCGGCAGGTACCCGAGCCGATGACTCACCAGGCTGAGCAGTTTGGCGTAGTCGAAGCCGTCGCGTGGCCGGTCGAAGACGGCCACACCGCCGACGTGCATGGGTGTGGCCGGTTCCTCCACATACAGGAACGAGGCGTCCAGCGCGGAGAGACGGTCGGCCATGCCGTGATACTGCCAGAGAGGGAGGCTCTACCTGTATCGATGGCAGCCTGGGCAGGACGAACCCTGAGGGCGATCCGTCACGGCAGGCCGACCTCCAGCAGCGGAGCCCCTCCATCGACGAACAACCGGCCTCCCGGGACGAGCGCGGCGGCGATCCGCTCCTTCGCGATCCTTCCCGCATCGGGATGGCGCCCGTCGAGCGCACCGACCCTCACGGCGAAGGCGATGTCGAAGAGCGGTTCGCCCGCCGCGAGCCGGAACTCCTCCGCAGCGGAACAGCGGACGCTGAGCAAACCCGCTTCGATCTCGGCGGCGGCGTTGCGCTCGATCAGCGCGACACCCTTCGCGGAGCGGTCGATCACGAGGATGTGCCCTCCTCCGATCCGGTGCGCGACGGCCTTCGCGGCCGCTCCGGGCGCACCGCCGATTTCCAGCACCCGCATGCCGGGCCGGAGAGGCAGGGCCTCGACGATCGCGGCGAGCCTTGGCGACAGCGCTCCCTTGCTCACGTCGGCCTCGCTTCGCTGCCTCGCGCGCCGCCTTCCAGCCCTGGTGGCGGCTGGTTCGCACCGGCGACTCCATAGGCAGTTCCGGCTTCGACGAAGGCCTTCAGCCGATGCAACAGGTCGTTCCAGCCGCTCGCGAAGGCACGCTCCGATTCGGGATCGAAGGCGCCGATGCTCTCGTGTTCCAATGCGATGACTGTGCCTCCCGCCGCGCCCGCGGTGACCCCGTCGTGCTCGGTGAGGGTGAACCGCACGGTGCCGCTCGCCGCGTTGCCGAGCGCGATCCTGCCCGACCACGCCACGATCCTGTCCGGCGCCAGCTCGGACACGGTTCCCCACGCGATCTCGTGCCCCTCCGCCCGCTCGCTGACGAGCCCGCCGAGCCGAGCGGCCGCCGAGATTCGCGTCTCGGCACGGTCGAGCTGCAGATACGGCGACCCCCACCACGAGGACAGATCCCCGGTGAGCGCCGAAAAACAGCGCTCGGCCGTCGCGGCGATCTCGATCCGCTGCCTCACCTGGAGATGACGAATGTCCACGAAGTCCTCCTCGGCTGACGAACCGACTGACGACTCGACTGGTGTTTCGAGTGCGGCTCGCAGGCCGTCGAGCGCGCTCGCGTACGCGCGGTCGACCGGCCGGAGCCAGCCGATCGTGGCCTGATAGAGCGCGGAGGCGTTGAGCGCGTTGTGCCGCTCGCGTCCGCGCGCGGTGACGACCACAAGGCCCGCCTTGCGGAGTACTCCGAGGTGGCGCTGCACCACGAACCGGTCAAGCCCCGTGGAGCCGACGATCGCGCCCGTCGTGAGCGGCTGAGCACGCAGCAGGTCGATGATCCGCCTGCGCTCACCGTTCGAAAGGGCCTGCCATACCGCGTCACGATCACTCACTCCGGCAACTTCCATTATGTGCGCCCTTGCGCACATATCTTGCCGCATCGAGTTCCCACCTGTCCACGCCCCGCCGGATTCGCCGCTCGCGCGCGGATGCCAGACTCTGACTCGTGGGTGACGATTCCGCGGTTTCCCCCAAGGACCGCTTCCTGACCGTGTACGGCCGCAAACCGGTACTGGAAGCGCTGACCGATCCCGAGCTGGATGTCGACAAAGTGATTCTTGCCGACGTCGCACGCGGCTCCTCGGTCACCGAGATCGAACGCGCCGCCCGGTCGGCCGGCGTGCCCGTTCAGCGCGCCAGCGCGCACAGGGTCAAGGTGCTCGCGGGCAACGGCAAGCAGGATCAGGGCGTACTCGCCGACGTCGTGGCACCGAGGATGCGCCCGCTCGCCGCCGCGCTCGCGGCCAAGCGGCCTCCCGCGAGGGTGCTCGTTCTCGACGGCATCACCACGTCGGCCAACGTGGGCATGATCCTCCGCAGCGCGACGGCGGCGGGGATCCCCGGTGTCGTCGTGCCGAGGCGCGGTGTCGCCGCGCTCGACCCGCTCGTGGTCAAGGCTTCGGCAGGAGTCGCTTTCCGGGCGCCCGTGCTGCGGTGCGCGACCGCGCGAGACGCCGTCGAACAGCTCACCGAATCCGGCTACTCGGTATACGCGCTGGGCTCGGGGGGCCACGGCACGCTTTTCGACATGGAACCGCCTTCGCGCGCGGCCTTCGTCCTCGGCGGCGAGACCGACGGCGTCGGTGCCGACGTGGCGGAGCTGGTCGAAAACTGGGTGTCGATCCCCATGCCGGGCGACGTCGAATCGCTCAACGTCTCGGCGGCCGCGGCCGTGCTGTGCTTCGAACTGGTCCGCAGGGGCCTGCCCGCCTGACACCGATCACGCGGGCCGATCCCCGTTAACGGGCCTCCAGCACGGGAAAGAGCACCGCCAGTTCGGCAAGCGTCTCCCTCACCGAGTTGTGCCGGATGCCCACCATGCCCGCCGCGACGGCGCCTTCGACATTGCGGGCGGAATCGTCGACGAAAACACAGGTCGCCACCGAAAGACCGAGCTGGTCCGCGGTGAGCCGATACACCTCGGCCTCCGGCTTGGCGACCCCTGCCTCGCCGGAGAAGACAAGTACGTCGAACCACGCCGCGAGCCTGCGCCGCGCCTGGCTTCCTCCGGCCGCATTGGACAGCAATGCGGTGCGGATTCCGTTGTCCCGTGCAACATCCAGTGCCGTGAACAACTCGTCCGCTTCGGGGTCAGTGAGCACACCCGCGTAGTCGAACACGATTCCCCTGAACACACCGACAGCCTACGGGCGAAGGACATAGCGCATCGTCGTCGCCGACGAGCGCATTCGATCCCTTTTCACCAACTCGGGCGTTTTGTGAGGCAGCACGCCGCTTCGCGACCTCTGTTCTCAATAGAACCGGCTTCCGACGACAGAGAGGGAACACCATGGACACCGCGACCCGCGAAGGACTGCTGCCACTCGTCGCCTACGAACCGGTGCGGCAGCCGGGGGCACCGGGAACGGGGCCCGCGAGGCAACTCACGCTCGACGACCTCCTCGACGACATCCCGCTTCAGCGAAGGGCCACGCCGACGTGGCTGCCCCGGCACGAAGACCTGAG
The DNA here is from genome assembly GCA_040635515.1 of Saccharomonospora sp. NPDC006951. GTDB lineage: Bacteria > Actinomycetota > Actinomycetes > Mycobacteriales > Pseudonocardiaceae > Prauserella_A. Next base: position 556,401 of record JBEYHY010000005.1, read on the forward strand.
AACGGTAGTGACCGCGCTGCTCGAAGCCCACACCGGCCACCGGCCCGCCGAACAGCTCAGACCCTGGCTCGCCCCCGCGCTCGAACAGCGCATCAAGGCGAGCGCCCGTACCGGAGGCCCCCGGTACGCACTGAACAGGGTGCACGCGACCCGGCCTTCCGACGATGCGGTGGAGGCGTGCGGGATCGCGATCGCCGCCACCCGCACACTCGCGATCACCGCTCGCTTCGAAAAAGGAATGTCCGGCTGGCGATGCACGTCGTTCACCGTCATCGAACCGGGCGGCAATCGCGGGTAGCGCCCCCGCGAGTCCCCCGTCCAGGCCGCCGAGATCCGCACTCAGGAGCCCGAGTTCTGCGCCCAGAACGGCGAGATCCGCGTTCAGGACGCCGAGATCCACATTCGGAGCCGCGAGTTCCGCGTCCGGACGCCGAGGACCGGCGCCGCCAAGCCCGGACATGCGGAAGGCCCGCGTACCTCGGTACGCGGGCCTTTCGCATGTCATCTGTGAAGCGCTAGTTCCGGGCGCCCTTCTTGTTCTTCTTGGCTTCCTGGCGAGCCGCGGCCCTGCGCTCCCTGCGCGAGGCACCGCCGCCACCGGCGGCCGGACCGCCGCCCTGCTTGCCGTCCTCGGAGCCCGAACCATTGCTGCGCGACTCGACGCTGCCGTCCTCTGAGGGCCCCGAGAACGTCAGCGCTCGCGGCGCGTCACCGCCGAGTCCCTTGCCCCGCAACGCCGAAGGCACCGCTTCCTTGCGCTCCGGCGCAGGCTGGTCGGGAACCGGCTGCGCGTGCCTGCCCGACGGAGCGGCCTGCTGCCCGTTCGAGGTCGGCACGGCCGAGGCCGCGGGCTGCTGGGCCTGCTGCTGCGGCTCGGAACGCTCGACCTGGAGGTTGAACAGGAAGCCGACCGCCTCCTCCCGCAACGAGTCCAGCATGGCGTTGAACATGTCGAAGCCCTCGCGCTGATACTCGATGAGCGGATCGCGCTGGGCCATGGCCCTGAGGCCGATGCCCTCCTTGAGATAGTCCATCTCGTAGAGGTGTTCGCGCCACTTGCGGTCGAGGACCTCCAGCATGACGCTGCGTTCGAGCTGCCGCATCATGCCTTCGCCGACCTTGGCGTCGATCTCGGCCTCACGCTTGTCGTAGGCCTTCGCCGCGTCTTCGAGCAGGATCTCCCGCAGCCGGTCACCGTCGAGGTCCTCGTCCTCCTCGGCGATCTCCTCCCACGTGATACCCACCGGGTACAGCGTCTTGAGGGCGGTCCACAGCTTCTCGTGGTCCCAGTCCTCCGAATAGCCCTCCGCGGTCGCGCCGTCGACGTAGGCGGTGACGACGTCGCGGATCATGTGCTCGACCTGTTCGCGAAGGTCCTCGCCCTCAAGCACCCTGCGGCGCTCGGCGTAGATCACCTTGCGCTGCTCGTTCATGACCTCGTCGTACTTGAGGACGTTCTTGCGAATCTCCATGTTCTGCTGCTCGACCTGCGTCTGAGCGCTCTTGATGGCCCTGCTGACCATCTTGTGCTCGATCGGCACGTCGTCGGGCAGCCGCATGGTGGTCATGACCCGCTCGACCATGGCCGCGTTGAAGCGGCGCATCAGGTCGTCGCCGAGGGAGAGGTAGAAGCGCGACTCACCGGGGTCGCCCTGCCTGCCGGACCGGCCGCGGAGCTGGTTGTCGATCCTTCGCGACTCGTGCCGCTCCGTACCGATGACGTAGAGACCGCCGAGTTCGCTGACCTCCTTGCGCGAGGCGCCCGCGTTCTCGTACTCCGTCTCGTACGCCTTCCGGTAGGCCTCCTCGTCGTAGAGCTGATCGCGCAGCCTGCCGAACGCCTCGCTGAACAGGTACTCGTGCACGGTGTCGTGGACAAGGTCGCGGACGGCGTCGCCGAGCTTGGTCTCGCGATCGTCGGAGCCCTTGCCCCGCCTGTCCTTGCTTTCGGCGACCTCCTTGATCGTCCTGCCCGCCGCGTCGGATGCCTGTGCCGCGATCTCGGCGGTGATCGTCCGGTCGATCCTGTGCTTCGTGAGTGTCTCGGTGATCGCCTTGTGCGCGATCTCGGCGATCTGCTTGTACCGCGTGTCCCTGTTCTCGTAGTACGAGGGAGCGACCCCGGCCGAGGCACCGGCCCTGCGGGACTGGGCCTGCTGGACGGCGACGTCGTCGGCGGCGCGAATCGCGTGCTTCAGCGTCGAGCCGATCTCGTCGAGGAACAGCTCACCCGCCTGGGCCGCGACGGGGCCCGCCTCTTCTTCCGCCGCCGCGCGCGCGGCCTTCTCGGCCTCGCGCAGCGCGACCCTGTGCGCCTGCTCGTGAACGGGGTCGCCACCGAGGTCGGCGTCACCGCCACCGAGCACGATGTCGGTACCACGACCGGCCATGTTGGTGGCGATCGTGACGCCACCACGCTGACCGGCCTGGGAAATGATCGATGCCTCCCGCTCGTGGTGCTTCGCGTTGAGCACCTCGTGCGGGACGTTCATCTTGCGCAGCAGCTTCGAGAGATAGTCCGACTTCTCGACGCTGGTGGTGCCGACCAGCACCGGCTGGCCCTTCTCGTGCCGCTCCGCGATGTCTTCCGCGACCGCCTCGAACTTGGCGGGCTCCGACTTGTAGATCAGGTCGGACTTGTCGGCACGGACCATGTCCCTGTTCGTCGGGATGGGCACGACGCCGAGCTTGTAGGTCTGGTGGAATTCCGCGGCCTCTGTCTCCGCGGTACCGGTCATGCCCGCGAGCTTGTCGTAGAGGCGGAAGAAGTTCTGCAGCGTGATCGTGGCGAGCGTCTGGTTCTCCGCCTTGATCTCGACGCGTTCCTTCGCCTCGATCGCCTGGTGCATGCCCTCGTTGAAGCGGCGGCCCGCCAGGATGCGGCCGGTGAACTCGTCGACGATGAGCACCTCGCCGTTGCGGACGATGTACTCCTTGTCCTTGCGGTACAGCTCCTTGGCCTTCAGCGCGTTGTTGAGGTAACCGACGAGCGGGGTGTTGGCCGCCTCGTAGAGGTTGCTGATGCCGAGCTGGTCCTCGATGAACTCGACGCCCTTCTCGGTGACGCCGACCGCGCGCTTGCGCTCGTCGACCTCGTACTCGACGTCGCGGCGCATCAGCGGCGCCATCCGCGCGAACTCGACGTACCACCGCGACGACTGGTCGGCGGGGCCGGAGATGATCAGCGGCGTCCTCGCCTCGTCGATGAGGATCGAGTCGACCTCGTCGACGATGGCGAAGTTGTGCCCGCGCTGCACACAGTCGTCGAGCGAACGCGCCATGTTGTCGCGCAGGTAGTCGAACCCGAACTCGTTGTTCGTGCCGTAGGTGATGTCGGCGTTGTAGGCGGCCCGCCGGTCGGCGGGCGTCATGTCGGAGAGGATGACACCGACTTCGAGACCGAGGAACTGGTGGATCCTGCCCATCCACTCCGCGTCACGCTTTGCCAGGTAGTCGTTGACGGTGACCAGGTGGACGCCCTTGCCCGAGATGGCGTTGAGGTAGGCGGGGAGCACCGAGGTGAGGGTCTTGCCCTCACCGGTCTTCATCTCGGCAACCTGGCCGAGATGAAGCGCCGCGCCACCCATGAGCTGCACGTCGAAGTGCCGCTGGCCGAGCACCCGCTTGCCGGCCTCCCTCGCGACGGCGAAAGCCTCAGGCAGCAGATCGTCGAGCGACTCCCCGTTGTCGTGCCGCTTCCTGAACTCCTCGGTCTTGGCCTGCAGCTCGCCGTCGGAGAGGTCTTTCACGTCGTCTTCGAGGGTGTTGATGTGATCCGCGATGCGGCGCAGCCGCTTCACCATCTTGCCCTCACCCGCACGGAGCAGGCGGTTCAGAAGCATCCGGGTCGACCTCGCTAGCTGTGTCTTGTGGTCGTCGCAGCACCCATGCAGGCACTGGGCAGCTTGACACGCGCGGCCCCTGCGGACCACGCATCACACCCCATCGTAGGGAATGTGCAGGCCCGCGTGCACACGGCGTCGAGCAGGACCTCTCTCGGACATGGCGACGGCCCGCACATTGTCGTGTACGGGCCGTCGCTATCCGCGTCGAAAGGAGGGCCTTAACCCAGCCTAATCACACCGTAGTCGAAACCTTTCCTGCGATAGACCACGCTGGGCTTGCCACTGGCCGAATCGTTGAAGAGGTAGAAGTTGTGGCCGACCAGCTCCATCTCGTAGAGAGCCTGATCGACGGTCATGGGTTCGGCGGAATGTTGCTTTTCGCGCATGATGCGACCCGGTTCGTAGCCGGCCGCTCCGTCGTCCCAATTCTGTTGTGAGGGAAGTTCGATGTCCTCCGCTTCGACGGCACGGGCGTTCCGGGCGTCCGCGACCGGTTCGGCCGGCGCTTCGAGAACGGCCGTGTTCGTGACGGGCCGTCGCCCGCCGTTGGAGTTGGGTGTTCCCACCGCCGCCTCGACAACGGACGTCGCCTCTGCCACCGATTCCGGGCTGCGGCGCCCGTAATGAACCCTTCGCCGGTCGTGCATTTTGCGGAGCCGGTTCTCCAGCTTGGCCACCGCGGCGTCGAGCGCTGCGTAGAAGTCGCCGGCACAGGCTTCCGCGCGCACGGCAGGACCCTTGCCCTTGCCGGTGATCTCGACCCGCTGGCAGCTCTTGGCCTGCCTGCGGTTTGGCTCGTGGAAAAGTTCCACCTCGTAGCGGATGACCTTCTTGTCGTAACGCTCAAGCCGCTCCAACTTTTCGGTGACGTGGAGCCGATAGTGCTCGGGCACCTCCACGTTGCGACCCTTGACGACGATGTCCATACACGACCTCCCTCGCTGAAATGCTGCGAGTTACCTTCTGGACGACTGGCACCGGGAACACAGAAACAACTGACACGAGGTATCGCGTCGCGATCGGCCTGAACTCAGCATTTCTCCGGTGCCAGGGACATGGGGTTTTCACCTCCCCGCGTTCCGGGATTGCTGTTAGCGGAGCACGTTAGCCCGCTTGCCGTGGTTGCAACAGCCCCCGGAGCGGGGGACGTCGAACCGTGAATAACCGTCACGATCCGCGATAAACCCACGGTGACAAGTGAATTGCCAGCCCCCGTTCGGAGCAATGAGCACTGCCGCCTGTCATCCGGCCGGCCCACGCCACACTCGTGCGCTCCGCTTCTGGTGACGGTGGACTCGCTCATGCCCGGTCAACGTGCGGGCTCAAGGCGACAGTTCCCGTTCGCACGAACGGGTGACAAATTCCCCATCACGTCCTCGCTCCCCATCTCGGTTCCCCATAACTGACTTCCTTTCCCGGTACTCACACCGCCTTCACCCGCACTCACGAACGGGAGGCACGCGCGACCGTGAGCGCGAGTGCCGCCGACATCTCGACGCCGCCCGAATCGAGCGCCCGCGCGCACGCGGCGACCGTGGCTCCCGTTGTGATGACGTCGTCGAGCAGGACCACCGGTGTGCCTTCCGGTGGTGCACCTTCGCGTACGAAGCGGACCCTGCCCGCGAGATTGGCCGCCCGCTCCCCTCGATCGAGACCCACCGCGTCCCTTGCCTTCGGGTCGAGCCCGAGCGCGGGCGCGACGGCGACCGGGTGACCACGCGCGGCCAGCGCCGCCGCGCACTGCCTTGCCAGTGCCAGCACGTGCTGCCCGCCACGCGCCCTCGCCGCTCGCGTTCTCGAAGGAACCGGAACGAGCCACCAGGTGCCGCCGCGATCACCACGCGCGTGCGGCACGAACGGCACCGCACCCGCGAGCACCCTGCCGAGCGGCTCCGCGAGATCCCTCCTGCCGCCTTCCTTGTACGCGAGCACGAGTTTGCGAGCGGCACCGTCGTACTCCGCGAGCGCGTGTGCCCTCCACGCGCGCGTCGGAAGCCGAGGACCGGTCAGTTCCGCCTCGCACGTCGCGCAACACGCGCTGCCCCTGCGCCCGCACCCCGCGCAGAACACGGGCATCAGCACATCGAGCGCCATCCTGCCGAGCATCCGCGCGGCACCCCCCTTGCCGTTCACGCGGGACAGCATCGCGCACACCTACGACAATTTCCGGAAGGCGAGTTTCCCTGATCGGATCAGCCCGGGTAGAACGGCGCGGCGTCCGGCCTCGTCATCTGGTGCGGCCGCCACACGTCGCCGACATCGCTCGCCGTCCACAACCCGCTCGCGTCGGCGACGATGATGGGCCGCCCCGGCGCGGCCGTGATGGCCCTCATCGGCGGGGTCAGGTTCGAGCTGTTGAACTTGTCGAGCCGCTGGCCGTCGACGGGGACCCTCGCGACCGGGATCGAATCGGAACTCGTCGCGACGATCAGCGTGTCCTGGCTGACCCAGTCGACGTCGACGACGCCGACGAGGTTGCTCGGCTGCAGGATCCTCGGCGACCGCAGCGTGATCGACGACGAATCGGCGGCCCTGACCACCGAGGCAACCACGAGCTGGCCGCCCGCGATCATCGCGACCCTCGCTCCGTCCCTCGACAGGCGCAGCCCCGTGATGGGACCGACGGCCAGCACCTCGGAGGCGTTGACCGACTGCGGAGCCCACTTGCCCTCCGGGGTCCGCTGCACGCGCACCACCTTGTCGCCGTCGGCGACCGTCCACAGTTCGCCCGACTTCTTGTCGCTCGACGTCGCGGGTCGCCACGTCGGCCTCGTCAGGCTGGTCGCGGGAAGATCGACGACCTGGCCCTCGCCGCCGTAGTCGCCGACGCGCAACCGCGCGCCGTCCCCGGTCCGCTCGACGACGGCCAGCTGCTGCCCGTTGATCGACTGTGCCGCGCTTTCGACGGTGTAGGCGCCGGTGCCAGCGGGGCCCTCGATGGCCTGCCCGTTGCCGAGCGAAACCAGCCGTCCTCCCGCCGTCATCAGCCCCGGCAACTCCGAACTCGGCGAGGACACCGCCTCGTACGCGGGAAGCTCGCTCGGCAGCCAGTCGATGTGTCCCGGCGTCAGCGCGGTTCCCCCGGCAAGCAGCCGGATCCGGCTCGTCGTCACATGCTGCAGCGAGCGAACGACCTGGGCCACCATGAGTTGCCGTTCCTGCTCACCTGTTTCGTCCACTCCGGACAGTGGGACGACGAGGGCGCCGTCGTTGGCTCCGGTCACGTTGCTCTCCAGCGTCGCCGCGTCGCCGAGCGGGTTGCGAACGGCACCGGTGAGCCCGTTGGAAGGACCGGCGAGCAGCAGGTCCATCACTCGCGCGGGAAGCCCGGACTGCGGCCTCGCGACGACATAACGCACATCGGGAACGAGCGCGGTGGAATCGGAGGCGAAGAAGTAGACCGGAACCCGGAAATAGCTCTCGTTGAAGTCGGTCTCGGTCACCATGATCGTGTCCGGCGGTTCGATGATCCGCCATTGCCCGTCCTGCTGCAGCCGCAGGCGTACGGGCACGAGCACCTGGTCGTCGGCGGGAATGAACGCGCTGTCGGAACCGAGCCTTCCCACGTTCGTCGCCCTCACCATGACGACGCGTTCCGCCGAATCGGCCGACTGCTCGCGTCCCGTCGCGTACACGGTGCCGAACTGATCCTCGATGATGGTCAGCGTCTGGTCGGGCCGCCACTGCTTGCGGGAGTCGGCGGTGAGGTAGGCGCGCGCGGCGGCGTGATCGCTCGTCGGCTCCGCGCTCGCCCTGACGAACTCCCTGACGACCGAGAGCGGATCGAGTCCCCTCGCCGGTTCGGGCACCTCCTGAGTCGGCTGTCCCGTCCGCTCCCTCGGCACCGCCTCCGGCTGCGATTCGGTGGGGATGGCCGCACAGCCGCTCAGCACGAGCACCGCGATGAGCGTCGCCACCGCTGCCCGGTATCGACGTCGGATCACCGGGCCTCCTCGTGTTCGGCGTGCTCGGCAACCGTCGCGGCCTGCCCGTTCGCGGCGCCGCCGGTGGAGCCGGAGTCCTGGTCTCCTGTGTCGCCGGGAGAGTCGCCGGAAGACTCGCCGCCTTCGGCTCCGGCCGGGTCGCCCCCCGCGCCCGCGGGAAGAGCGGGCAGGTCACGCAACGGGAGCGGACTGTGCTCGATGGGCTCGCCCGCCCTTCTCGGCAGTGTCAGCCGGAAGCACGAACCTCCCTCGATCGCGCCCCAGGCGTCGAGCCTTCCTCCGTGAAGACGAGCGTCCTCCTGGCTGATGGCGAGCCCGAGCCCGGTACCGCCCGTGCGCCGGTTGCGGGAAGGGTCGGCTCGCCAGAACCGGTTGAACACCAGATCGGCCTCACCTGGCCGCAGGCCGACGCCGTAGTCGCGCACGGTCAGCGCCACCGCGTTGCCGCTCGCGGCGAGCCGCAGCAGAACGGGCTTGCCCTCGCCGTGATCGATGGCGTTGGCCAGCAGATTGCGCAGGATCCGCTCGACCCTCCTCGCGTCGACCTCCGCGGTCACCTCGTCGTCGGGAAGGTCGAGTTCGATGACGCTTCCGGCGGTGCCCGCGAGGACCTTCACCTGCTCGACCGCTCTGCGCGCGATCGGCCGCACGTCGATGAGTTCGGCGGCCAGTTCCTCGACGCCCGCGTCAAGCCTGCTGATCTCCAGCAGGTCGCGAAGCAGGGTCTCGAACCGGTCGAGTTCGTCGACGAGGAGTTCGGTCGAGCGCGCGAGCCCGGCCGGAAACTGTTCCCGCGAAGCGTGCAGTACGTCCGCGGCCATCCGCACCGTGGTGAGCGGGGTGCGCAGCTCGTGTGATACGTCGGAGGTGAACCTGCGCTGGAGCTGGCCGAACTCTTCGAGCTGGCGGATCTGCCGCTGGATACTCGCGGCCATCTCGTTGTAGGACTGCGCGAGTTTTGCCAGATCGTCCTCGCCGACGACGTCGAGTCTTCGATCCAGCTCGCCCTCGGCGAAGCGCTCCGCCGCTGCCGCCGCCCTCCTGACGGGGCGCACGACCTGCCTCGTGACCATGTTCGTGATGCTGGCCAGCAGCAGTAACAGCACGAGCCCGCCGACGAGCAGGGTGTTCTGCACGGTCGCGACCGTGTTCTGCTCCGTTGTCAGCGGGAAGAGCAGGTAGAGCTGGAGCGGTCTGGTCGTGGTCGTCACCGGTGCGCCGACCACGAGATACGTGGTCGATCCGATGGTGTAGATCTGCTTGGCCTGCGCGTTGTTCTGGACGAAGTTGCGCAGCCCCGCCGGCACCTTCTCGTAGGGCCCCGCCGAGATGGCGTGTGCGGTCGACTCGTCGGGGTCGCCCGCCGCGAGCACCGGCTCGAAGGCACCGGCAGCCGACGACTCGGCGTCCTGCGTGGCGACCGAGCTGCTCGTGACCTTCTTGAGCGCGTTGCCGAGCCGGTTGCGCAGGGCCTCGTCCTGGCCCGCGTCACCCACCAGCTCGTTCTCCGCGGTCTGGACAACCACCTGCAACTGGGCGAACGCGGCCCGTTCCTTGGTGTCCATCAGCCGCTCGATGATCTGGTTCTGCAGGACGAGGCCGAGCACGAACACGACGGCGGACGACAGCGCCAGGGTGGAAACGGTCACCCTGAACTGCACGGAGCGCCGCCACAGCTCGCCGAACGCGACGGCCTTGCGCCTGCCGTAGCTCGCCGTCCTGCGGGCCAGCGCCACCGCTGACCAGCCGAACCTGGTCAGCCGATTCCTCATGCCTCGATTATGGAGGTCCGGCCTTGTAGCCGACGCCGCGCACCGTCAACACGACCTCGGGATGCTCCGGATCCCTCTCCACCTTGGACCGCAGCCGCTGAACGTGGACGTTCACCAGCCTGGTGTCGGCGGCGTGCCGATAGCCCCACACCTGTTCGAGCAGGACCTCGCGAGTGAACACCTGGCGCGGTTTTCTCGCGAGCGCGACGAGCAGATCGAATTCGAGCGGGGTCAGCGGGATCGCCTTGCCCTCCCTTGTCACCTCGTGCCCCGGCACGTCGATCGCGAGGTCGCCGATGGTGAGGCTCTCGGCGGGCTCCGACTCTGTGCGGCGCATCCTCGCCCGCACCCTCGCGACGAGTTCCTTCGGCTTGAACGGCTTGACGACGTAGTCGTCGGCACCGGATTCGAGTCCGAGCACGATGTCGACGGTGTCGCTCTTCGCCGTCAGCATGACGATCGGTACGCCGGACTCGGCCCTGATGGCCTTGCATACGTCGATCCCGTTCATGCCGGGCAACATGAGGTCGAGCAAAACGAGGTCGGGCTTCAGTTCACGCAGCGCGGGCAGCGCACGTGAGCCGTCGGCCACCACGGCTGTGTCGAACCCCTCGCCGCGCAACACGATGGTCAGCATCTCAGCCAGAGCAGGGTCGTCGTCGACGACCAGCACACGTGCCTTCATGAGCACATATTCGCACTGATGTCACAGCTCGCGCTCGCGACCCGGCATTGCGGAGGCAGGACTAGCCCAGTTGGACGATCGCCGCTGCGCGATCCAGTCGTTTGCGCAACGCCGTGAACGGCTTCGGACTGGACATGCCGAGCACGCCGATCATGGTGCCTTCCTTGTGAAAGCTCGCCACGAACCTCCGTTGCTCCGGGTCGCCTTCGACGATCCTCACCTCGTCGTGTCCCCGCGCGGTTCCAGCGAACTGAATGCGCTTTTCGTATTGATCGGACCAGAAGTACGGAGGTTTGCGGTGGTGCTCCACTGTGGTCCCCGCGAGCAGATTGCTCACGGCGACAGCGGGTTGCTCACTCGCCGCACTCCAATGCTCACTCCTGGTTGAGGAAATGTTCGCGACGTCGCCGACCGCGACGACAGCGGGGATACCGGTCACCCCTCCCGTGTCACACGTGACCCCGTCGGACACGGCGATTCCCGATCCGGCGAGCCAGCCGGTGACCGGCACCGCGCCGATCCCGACGACGACGACATCCGCCCGCAACAGCCCTCCTTCGGCCAATCGAACACCGGTCACCTGGTCGCCCGCCGATTCGAGGGAGGCGACACCCGTTCCCGCGAGCAACCGCACTCCGTTGTCCGCGTGCAGGCGCGCACAGACGGCGCCCATTCGAGTACCCAGCGTGGTGGCCAGCGGAACGGGTGCCGCCTCGACGACCGTCACCGAACAGCCGAGCGCCTTCGCGGTCGAAGCGACCTCGGCACCGATGAAGCCCGCCCCGACGACGACGACCTCGGCGCCGCACCGCAGTTCGTCCCTCAACGCAACGGCATCGCCGAGGGAACGCAGCGTGTGCACTCCCCGCAGTCGCCGGGTTCCCGGCAACGCCCTCGGTGTCGCGCCCGTCGCGATGACGACGCCATCGGCCGCCACCCTCGACCCGTCACCGAGGACCACCTCGCCCGCCGCGGGGTCGAGCCGCTCGGCCCTCGTCCCCAGCCGCCATCGCGCGGCGATGGCGAGCAGGTCGTCGGCATCGCCGAGGGCGAGTTCCGCCGCCGAGGTCTTTCCGAGCAGGAAGTCTTTCGACAACGGAGGCCGGTCGTAGGGCCGGTGGATTTCCTCCCCGATCATCACGAGCCGTCCCGAATATCCCTTGGCCCGCAGTTGCTGGGCCGCCCGCAATCCGGCGAGTGACGTTCCGACGATCGCCACCGTCCTCATGCGACGTCCTCGCGGATCCCGCTGTCGACGTAGAGCACGCCGTCACTGAGGAGTACGGGATAGGTCGCGACCGGCCGCTTGGCCGGAAGGCACGTCGGCTGTCCCGTCCTGACGTCGAAAGCCGCCGCGTGCAGCGGACATTCGACGAAACAACCTTCGAGCCAGCCGTCGGCGAGCGAAGCATCCTGATGTGTGCACGTGTCGTCGATGGCGTAGTAGCCGTCCTCGGTGTGGAAGACAGCGATCGGGTGCGGCGCGAGAACGCGGATCGCTTCTCCCTCAGGGAGGTCCGCGGTTGCGCATACTCGGATCATTCGGGGCCTCCGGGAAAGTCCAGAGCTGAGTACGGCGAGGGAGATTTTCACTTGTTGCGTATTGCGAGGTCATACTCGCTATACGCAACAATCCGCGCAGTTCCCGTTGTCCGTCAAGGATTCCAGGCCCCCGAATTTCGGCGATGTCGCCCGGTCGGCCGAGTGGACTTGCGCCCAACCGTTAGTGTTGCGCCATGCGGAACTCCGACGAGACACGGGGCACGAGCCCAGTCCAGTCCGTGGACCGCGCGATCAGCGTGCTGGAACTGCTTGCCCGCAACGGTGAAGCCGGCATCACGGAGATCGCCGACGAACTGGGAGTGCACAAGTCAACCGCTTCCAGACTCGTGGGCGCGCTCGAAACGAGAGGCCTCGTCGAGCAACTCGGCGAGAGAGGCAAATACGCGATCGGCTTCGGCATCGTCAGGCTCGCCGGCGCGGCGACCGGCAGGATGGATCTCGCGAAGCTCGGCAACCACACCTGCCAGTCACTCGCCGATTCACTCGGCGAGACGGTGAACATCGCCGTCGCCGACGACGGGCTCGCGATCAACATCAGTCAGGCATATGGCTCGGCAACGGTGACCGCCCAGAACTGGACGGGAAGGCGAACCCCGTTACACGCGACGTCAAGCGGCAAAGTGCTGCTGGCCTTCATGGAAACGACGGAGCGGCGCAAGCTGTTACACCGCAGGCTTGAGGAGTACACGCCTCGCACGACAACGGCACCCGACGAACTCGGCGCCGAACTCGACCGAATCGTCGAGGACGGCTACGCCGCTTGCTTCGAGGAATTCGAACTGGGAATGCACGCCGTGGCCGTGCCGATCTTCGGCAGCGGAGGCGACGTCATCGCCGCCATCAGCGCGTCCGGACCCTCGTATCGCCTTTCCAGGCAACGCATCCGCCAGCTCGTGAGGCCGATGTCGGACGCGGCCGCCGAGCTGTCCGGCCAGCTCGGTCACTTCCCCGAGTAACGCGCGCTCGTCCCAGGGGTCCGGCCCACGTTCGGCCGGTTGGGCGAACCGGTGAAACCCGGCTCGCTTTTTGCTTCCCCCTGCAGGCGGGGGCTTGTTTTTCCAATCTCTTCAGAACGCCGGATGCCCTCTTGACACGGGCCTCGCGCGTGCCGCACCGTGTTGCAGAGCACGGAACATGTTTCTTCATACGCAACTCCACCCTTAACGCGACGGCGCCGCCGAGGCGCTCTCGCGTGCCTGCGTTTTGCACAATTTCTGTCCCTTGTGGACGTTGCATCCCCTGTCGAGCAGGAGGTCCTGCGATGGTCACCAGACCGCGAGTGGTCATCATCGGCGCTGGAATAGCCGGATGCGCACTCGCCGACGAACTCACCGACCGGGGCTGGCCCGATGTCACCGTGCTGGAACAGGGCGACCTGTTCGCGACGGGCGGCTCGACCTCACACGCGCCCGGCCTCGTTTTCCAAACGACCGCAAGCAAAACCATGACAGAGTTCGCGAAGTACACCGTGGCGAAGTACAGCGGGCTCACGCTCGACGGCGCGTGGTGCTTCCAGCAACTCGGCGGGCTCGAAATCGCGACGACACCGGAGCGCATGGCCGACCTGCGGCGAAGGCACGGCTGGGCGACGTCGTGGGGAGTGCGGAGCTTTCTCAGGACCCCGCAACAGTGCGCCCAGCTACATCCGATGCTCGACAAGGACAAGGTGCTGGGCGGTTTCCACATTCCGAGCGACGGGTTGGCAAAACCCTTGCGAGCCGCGGAAGCCCAGGCCCGAAGAGCCATCGGGCGAGGCGCGAGATTCCTCGCGAGACAGAAGGTCACCGCCATCGAGCGAGCGAAGGGACGCGTCACCGCCGTCGTCACCGAAACCGACCGGTTCCGCGCCGACATCGTCGTTTCGTGCGCCGGAATGTGGGGGCCGCTCGTCGGGAAGCTCGTCGACCTGACCATCCCGATGGTGCCGATGGCGCACCAGTACGCGAAGACAACCCCGCTGCCGCGGCTCGCCGGGCGCAACGACGAGAACACCGAGGCACGGCTGCCGATCCTCCGGCACCAGGACGCGGACCTGTACTTCCGCGAACACGTCGACCGCATCGGCATCGGCGCGTACGGTCACCGGCCGATGCCGGTCGCGGCCGAGGACATCGCCGATCCGCTGAGCTCGCCGGGAATGCCTTCCGAGCTGGCCTTCACCGCCGAGGACTTCGAGCAGTCGTGGGCCGCCGCCGTCGACCTGCTTCCCTCGCTCGCGGACGCCAAACCGGAACACGGCATCAACGGTCTTTTCTCGTTCACCACCGACGGCATGCCGCTGCTCGGCGAGCATCCCGACATCGAAGGATTCTGGGTCACCGAAGCCGTGTGGATCACCCACTCGGCGGGAGTGGCGAAAGCGATGGCCGAATGGCTGATCGACGGCCAGCCTTCACTCGACCTGCATGGTTGCGACCTCAACCGGTTCGAACAGGTCCAACTCGCTCCCGCCTACGTACACGCGCGAAGCTGCCAGAGCTTCGTCGAGGTCTACGACATCATCCATCCCCGCCAGCAGCTCGCCGAACCGAGAGGCCTGCGCACAAGCCCCTTCTACGAGCGACAGGCCGAACTCGGCGCGCATTTCTTCGAGGCCAATGGGTGGGAGCGCCCGCAGTGGTACGAGAGCAACGCCGACCTGCCCGAGCTGGAACAGGTACCCGAGCGGGGCGGGTGGGCCGCGCGGCACTGGTCACCGATCGCCGGTGCGGAGGCGATCGCGGCGCGAGCCAGGGTCGCGCTTTTCGACATGACCCCGTTGAAACGCGTCGAAGTCAGCGGCCCGGGAGCACTGGCTTTTCTCCAGGCGCTCACGACGAACCAGCTCAACCGCAAACCCGGCGCCGTCACCTATACCCTGCTGCTCGGCGAGGACGGGGGCATCCGCAGCGACCTCACCGTGGCAAGGCTTGCCCCCGAACGCTTCCAGGTCGGCATCAACAGCCCGCTCGACCTCGACTGGCTGCGAAGGCACCTGCCCGGCGACGGCAGCGTGCACCTGACCGAGACCACGTCGGGCACCTGTTGCATCGGCCTGTGGGGACCGCTCGCCAGGTCGCTGCTGCAGCCGTTGTCCACAACGGACTTCTCGCATCGTGCGCTCGGCTACTTCCGGGGGAAGAGCGCCTACGTCGGCAATGTGCCGGTCACCGCGCTCCGGTTGTCCTATGTGGGCGAACTGGGCTGGGAACTGTATACGAGCGCGGACCTCGGCAAGGCGCTGTGGGACACGCTGTGGGAGGCCGGCTTGCCGTTCGGGCTCATCGCCGCCGGGCGCGACGCCTTCAACAGCATGCGGCTCGAAAAGGGTTACCGCGCATGGGGAACCGACATGACGACCGAACACGACCCCTTCGAAGCCGGTGTCGAATTCGCCGTCAAAATGGACAAGGGCTACTTCGTCGGCAGGGACGCCCTCGTCGGCCGTAGCTCGGCGACCACCAAGCGGAAGCTGAGCTGCCTGACCATCCCGGACCGGCAGGCCGTCGTACTCGGAAGCGAGCCGGTGTTCGCCGAAGGCAAGCCGGTCGGCTATGTCACCAGCGCGGCCTACGGTTACACCACCGGCCTGAACATCGCCTACTCCTGGCTGCCTTCGGAGTACGCGATGCCGGGCACCCGGCTCGGCATCGAGTACTTCGGTGAGACGGTTCCCGCCGTCGTCGCGGAGGAACCGCTCTTCGATCCGGACATGACCAGGCTGCGGGCATGAGGGAGGGCGGAACATGGCTTCGTTCGACACGATTGTGATCGGCCTCGGCGGCATGGGCAGCGCCGCCGCGTACCGGATCGCGGCGCAAGGACAGCGGGTCCTCGGTATCGAACAGTTCACCCCCGTGCACACCCAAGGTTCGAGTCACGGCGGATCGCGGATCACGCGGCAGGCGTATTTCGAGGATCCTGCCTACGTACCGTTGTTGTTGCGCGCCCACGAATTGTGGCCGGAAATCGAAGCGGACTCCGGACTGTCCATATTCACCAGAACCGGCGGGGTGATGGTGGGACCCCCGGAAAGCAGGACCTTCTCCGGCAGCCTCGCCAGCGCGGAGAAATGGGGACTTGCTCACGAGATCCTCGAAGCCGCCGACCTCCGGCGACGTTTCCCGACCATGCAACCGTCCGAAGAGGACGTCGCACTGTACGAGGCCGAGGCGGGGTTCGTGGTGCCCGAAGCGAGCGTCTCGGCGCATCTGCGGCTCGCCGAAGGAGCAGGCGCCGAACTGCGGTTCGAGGAGAAGGTACTGGACTGGACGGCTGACGGTTCAGGCGTTCGAGTGCGGACCTCCCTCGGTGAGTACACGGCCGGACATCTTGTCGTCTGCCCCGGCGCCTGGGCTCCGGTGATTCTGTCCGGCCTCGGCATCCCGTTCGCCATCGAACGCCAGGTGCAGTACTGGTTCGCCCCTCGCGGTGGCGCCGGAGCCTTCGCCGCCGAGCACCACCCCGTCTACATCTGGGAAAACGCGCACGGCCGTCAGTTCTACGGTTTTCCCGCCACAGAAGGAGAAGTCAAAGTCGCCTTCTTCCGGGGAGGTGGGCTTTGCACGGCCGACACCATCGACCGCACGGTCGGCGAGCACGAGATCGCCGACATCACCGGCTTCGTCGCGGCCAGGATGCCCGCGTTGCCAGGAACCTACCTCCGCTCGGCGACGTGTATGTACACCAACACTCCCGACGAACATTTCGTGATCGCACCACATCCGGAACATTCCAATGTGGTCGTCGCAGCCGGATTCTCCGGACATGGCTTCAAATTCGTGCCCGTCGTCGGTGAGATCCTCGCCGATCTCGCCGTCGACGGCCACACCGAGCACCCGATCTCGCTGTTCGACCCGGCACGTTTCGGCGCATGTCAAGGAGTCGCATGACCACCAGCCTGATCAGGACCCTCCCCGGCCGCTACTACACGGATCCCGCCGTATTCGCCGCCGAGCAGACCAAGGTGTTCGAGTCGATGTGGTTCTGCGCGGCGAGGGGCGCCGAGATACCGGAAAAGGGAAGCTTCCGCACCGTGACGGTCGGCGGCGAGAGCGTCATCGTCACCAGGGCGAGAGACGGAAGACCGAGAGCGTTCCTCAACGTATGCCGCCATCGCGGCGCACGACTGTGCACGGAGGATGCGGGGACCGTGGCGAGAGCGTTCCAGTGTCCGTATCACGCGTGGACCTACGGGCTTGACGGAAAGCTCGTCGCCGCACCGAATCTGACCGCGATGCCCGACGTGGACCGCACAGAGTACGGGCTGCGTTCGCTGCCGTTGCGGGAATGGCTCGGCTACATCTGGGTGTGTCTTGCAGCCGATCCCCCTTCCTTCACCGAAACGGTGAAGGACACGGTCGCGGAACGCCTCGGCGGCGACCGGTTCATCGACGACTACGCGGTCGGCGAGCTGACCGTGGGAAAACACGTACGCTACGACGTCGCCGCCAACTGGAAGCTCATCATCGAGAACTTCATGGAGTGCTACCACTGCGCGACGATCCACCCCGAGCTGACCGAGGTGCTCCCCGAGTTCGCGGAGGGCTACGCGGCACAGTACTTCGTCGGTCACGGCGCGGAGTTCGGCGAGGAAGTGTCAGGGTTCACCGTCGACGGCAGCGAGGGGTTCGATCCGCTTTCCGGGCTCGGACCGGAGCAGGATCGCCGCTACTACGCGATCACGGTACGGCCGCAGGTCTTCATCAACCTCGTTCCCGATCACGTGATCTTCCACCGGATGTATCCCGTCGCGGCGGACAGGACGATCGTGGAGTGCGACTGGCTTTACGCCGGTGAGGTCGTGGCGGGAGGCCGGGATCTCGGCAAGTCGTTCGAGCTTTTCCACAGGGTCAATCAACAGGACTTCGCGGCCTGTGAGCGTTGCCAGCCCGCGATGAGCTCGAGGGCGTACGCCGACGGCGGGGTGCTCGTACCGTCGGAGCACCACATCGGCGAGTTCCACGCCTGGCTGCTGAAGCAGGTGGACTGAACCCGCGAGTCCCCCGCCCATACGCGCGAGTCCCCCGTCCAGGACGCCGAGATCCGCACTCGGGCACGCGAGATCCGCACTCAGGACAGCGAGATCCGCACTCGGGCACGCGAGGTGCGCACTCGCGGTTGGCGGTTCGCTTCCGGTTCCGGTTTCGTTGCGGGCTTCCTGCCGCGGCCGCACCCCGAACGCAGAACTCACCGTCCCGAACGCAGATCTCGCGCTCCCCAACGCAGAACTCGCCGTCCCGAACGCAGATCTCGCGCTCCCCAACGCGGAACTCGCCGTCCCCAGCGGGGGACTCGCGCGGCGGGCTCAGGCGAGCAGCTTCGCCGCCAGGTCTCGGGCATCGACGGCACCCGCGCCGTCGACAACGATCCACGGCGCCACCCACGACCTCGCCGCGAGCTCGTCGTACACCTTGGCGCAGCGCACCTGGAGATCGTCGTCGGATTCGAAGGCGTCCTTGGTCCTGCTGCTGTCGGCGTCGGCCCTTGAGGCCGCCCGGGCGGCGGCGACCTCCGGTGACACCCGCAGCAGGATCACAACATCGGGCGCCGGAAGGCCGAACCGGCCGAGTTCGAGCTGCCTGACCCAGTCGACGACCCGGCTGTCGGCCCCTTCACCGAGCCGCGCGGCCTGGTAGGCGGCGTTGGACGCGACATATCGATCGAGAAGCACGACATCATGCGTCGCCAGCTCACGCCTGATGTCGTCGGCCGCCGCTCGCCGGTCCAGCGCGTACAACAACCCCATGCCGTACACCGAGTCACCGAGATCGCCGTGCTCGCCGTGCAAGGCCTCGCGCACCAGATCCGCGTGAACACTCTCCCCGTACCGGGGAAATGCCAGCGTCGCGACACCGGCACCGGCATCGTGCAGTGCCTTCGTCAACGCATCCGCGAGCGTGCGTTTACCCGCACCGTCAAGTCCTTCGATCACGACAAGTCGACCCACGCGCTCACCCTACGTCGCGGGATCGCGGCACGGTCAGTAGCGGTAGTGGTCGGTCTTGAAGGGCCCTTCGACGTCGACGTCGATGTACTCGGCCTGCTCCTTGGTGAGCTTGGTCAGTTCACCCCCGAGGGCGGCGAGGTGGATGCGAGCGACCTTCTCGTCGAGCTTCTTCGGCAGCCGGTACACCTCCCTGTCGTACTCCTCGTGCTTGGTGAACAGCTCGATCTGCGCGATGACCTGGTTGGAGAAGCTGTTCGACATGACGAAGCTGGGGTGACCGGTCGCGTTGCCGAGATTGAGCAGCCTGCCCTCGGACAACACGATGATCGAGTGGCCGTCGGGGAACACCCACTCGTCGACCTGTGGCTTGATGTTGACGTGCCGGATGCCGGGATACCTGGCGAGACCGGCCATGTCGAGTTCGTTGTCGAAGTGCCCGATGTTGCCGACGATCGTCTGGTGCTTCATCCGCGCCATGTGCTCGGCCATCACCACGTCCTTGTTGCCGGTGGTGGTGATCACGATGTCGGCCTCGGGAAGCACGGTCTCCAGCTTCTTGACCGGGTAGCCGTCCATCAGCGCCTGCAGCGCGCAGATCGGGTCGATCTCGGTGATGACGACCCGCGCACCCTGGCCACGCAGCGATTCGGCAGCACCCTTGCCGACGTCGCCGTAACCGCACACGACGGCGACCTTGCCCCCGATGAGCACATCGGTTCCCCTGTTGATGCCGTCGATGAGCGAGTGCCGGATTCCGTACCTGTTGTCGAACTTCGACTTGGTCACCGCGTCATTGACATTGATGGCGGGGAACAGCAATTCGCCGGCGGCCGCCAGTTGGTACAGCCGCAGCACGCCGGTGGTCGTCTCCTCGGTCACCCCGCGAATACCGGCACCGATCTTGGTCCATTTCCCGGCGTCGGCGGCAAGCGAAGCCCGCAACAGTGAAAGGAACACCCGCCATTCGTCGGGATCGTTGTCGTCGGCGGAGGGAACGACGCCCGCTTTCTCGTATTCGGCGCCCTTGTGCACGAGCATCGTCGCGTCGCCACCGTCGTCGAGGATCATGTTCGGGCCGTCGCCGTCCCAGGTGAGCATCCGCTCCGTGCACCACCAGTACTCGTCGAGCGTCTCGCCCTTCCAGGCGAACACCGGAACGCCCCGTGGCTGCTCAGTGGTGCCGTGCGGGCCGACGACGACGGCGGCCGCGGCATGGTCCTGGGTCGAGAAGATGTTGCACGAGGCCCACCTCACCTCCGCCCCCAGCGCGGCGAGCGTTTCGATCAGCACCGCGGTCTGGACCGTCATGTGCAGCGAGCCGGAAACGCGCGCCCCCCTCAGCGGGTACACCTCGGCGTATTCCCGGCGCAAAGCCATCAAGCCGGGCATTTCGTGCTCGGCGAGCCGGATCTCCTTGCGGCCGAACTCGGCGAGGGACAGATCCGCGACGGCGTAATCGACACCGTTTCGCGTCTGATGGCGCGACGCAACGCTTTCAGGGGTCATTCGAAACATTCCTCCAGACTCGCTGTGCCGGCAACAGCCCTCGTCGACCCCCGCAGATTACCGTTGTTCGTTCGTCCATCAGGTTTAGCGGTTCAGTTTGGAGTTCCAAGGTGCCCATTCCCGGCCCCGACACGCGTGTTGTCGAGTTACGTGTCCCGGGGCTGATCGGGACGAGCGGCGAATCCCTGCTCGATTCCGTCGGCACCGTCGACGTCGCGGGTGACGGCGTCGGCAGGGTGATCAGGCCCTCCGACCGATTACGCCGCCCCGCGCCCGGCCCTGTCCTGCAAGCTCTCGGCAGGTCGTTGCCCCGCACCCTGGAGGGCTACCTGTGGAGCGGAATGACCTCGGGAGGCGCGGCCAAGGCGACGTGGGCACTGCTGTTCCCGTTCTCCCTTTCCAACGTCGCGCACTGGATGCTGCCTCCCGTCCAGGAAGGCAGGAAGCTTCCCTCGGCCATCAGCACGGTGTGCGCGGCGCTGCTGAGGCTCGCCGCCCTGCTGCTCACGATGCTGCTCGTCTCCCAGCTCGCCGTGATCAGCCTCGACCTGTTCGCCGCGCAATGCCTTGCCCCCGGTTCCGCCTGCCTTTCCGGAACGCCTTCCTGGCTCAGGGACAGTAACGCGGCCCGGATGACCATCGGCGTGCTTCCGGTGTTGCTCGTCGTGCTGGTCCTGCACCGGGTCTCCGCAACGAAATGGCCGGTGAAGGCACCCCGCGACGACACCGCGAAGGACACCGGGGAAAACACCGCGAGCGGGCTTCCGGGGGCCGCGCTCGACCACGGCGAGGACACCGTCGACACGGTGATGCTCAGGTGCCTTCATCTCGCCGGCGCCCTCGGCTGCGTATCGCTGCTGCTGCTCGGCGGCCCGCTGCGCGTACCCGCCGACCGCCCGTCGGCGATCCTGTGGTGGCTGACGCTGGGGCTGCTCGGCGTCACGGTACTGAGCACCGCCGTGCGAGCACATCGGCTGTTCACCACGGTGACGCGCGGCGTGCTGCTGGGGGTGGCGGCCGCGCTCCTCGTCGCGGCGGCCGTCGTGTCCGCACCGCTGCCGCGTGTGCTCCCCGGCACCGACGACACCGTCGAGGGCATCGGCGCCGTACTGCTCGTGCTGTGCGTCCTGTTCGCTCTGCTGCTGATTCCGGCGGCACTGCTCGCCAGGCCGTCGTGGTCGGCACTGCCCCGCAGGTTGCGCCCGTGGGCAGGTGGCTGGGCCGCTGCGCCGACGCTGGTGCTGGCCTGCCTGCTCGGTGGCGGCTTCGGCGCGGGACTCGCGATCGCCTTGCGCAGGCTGCTCGGCGCGGAGGGTCTCGTGCTGCCGGAGAGCTACACGCTGATCACGCTGTTGTGGGGCGGCGCGCTCGTGTTCGCCGTGCTGGTCGCCGTCTTCTGTTTCGCCGTCGCGCTGCCGCTGCGCAAGGTGCGGCGCGGCATTCCGGACATCGTCAAGCTCATGGAAACCAGTCCCGATGACGAGCGGGAAGCGGCGACAGCGTGGGCGGGGTCCAGCTGGGAACGCAAGTACCTGCACCGCATCGTGCTCACCGTCGTCCTCGCCATGTCGGCGGGTGTCGTCGCTCTGCTCGCCGTCAGGCTCGGTGCCGGAAGCGTGCCGGACTGGCTCGACTGGCTCTCCGCGCTCGGGGTCTTCGCGCTCGGCGCGCTGGCAGCGGCGCTGCTGAGGGCCGTCTACACGGCGGCGACGGGACCTCGGCGCGCGAGGCACCTCGGCGCCTTCTCCGACCTCGTGTGTTTCTGGCCGAGGGCCGCGCATCCCGCGGCTCCCCCCTCCTACGCCGCGAAGGTCGTGCCCGAACTCGCCGAGCGCACGAGGGAACACCTCAAGGAACCTGGCACAAGGGTCGTGCTCGCCGGCTACCACATCGGCGGACTGCTCGCGGTATTGACGGCGAGCAGGCTCGCGGCCGAACTACCGGCCTCCGACCGTGAGCGCGTCGGTGTTCTCACCGCCGGTGCCCCGCTGCAGTGGGGTTACCAGCGCGCGTTTCCCGCCGTGTTCCCGCACGACACCCTCGCCAGGCTGTACGGCTTGCTCGACGGCCGCTGGCGCGGCCTCTGCAGGGGAACGGACACCTTCGGCGGTGGCGCGACGACGTGGCGGCACCAGGTGGCGGGCGGAAAACTGCTCGGCGTCGGTTACCTGCCCGACGGCAACGTCGGTGCGCTCGAACCCGCCGTGCAAGGGCCGACGGGCGCACTCGTGCTCGGTGGCGACCACTGGCTGCCCGATCCGATGCGGCGGCCGACCGGCGGACGGCGCTGGGTCGCCGGTATCCGCAAGTACTCCGACTACGTCGCCGACCCCGAATGGGACAGGGCGCTCGTCATCGCCGCCGGACTCGAAGGCACCGACATGGCGGGGCGGCTGGCCGAGCAGGTTCCCCTCTTCGGTGACCTGCTCGGACAGCCGCCCCGCAACGGTTGATCTCAGGACTCGACGTCGGATTCCCCTGCCTCGTCCTTGCGGTTGAGCAACGCGTGCCGCTTGCTGTAGACGAAGTAGACGAGCACGCCGAGCGCCATCCAGGCGAGGAACCGGACCCAGGTGAGCACGGTCAGGTTCAGCATCAGCCACACGCACGCGATGATCGCCAGAATCGGCACCACCGGCATGAGCGGAACCCGGAAGCCGCGAGGAAGATCGGGCCGCTTCTTGCGCAACACGATCACGCCCGCCGAAACCAGCACGAACGCGAAGAGCGTGCCGACGTTGACCATTTCTTCGAGCTTCGTGGCATCGAAGAACGCGGCGGCGATCGCGACGACGATGCCGACGAGGATGTTGACCCTGACCGGGGTGCCCTTCTTGCCGGTCTTGGCGAGCTTGCGGGGCAGGAGACCGTCGCGGGACATCGCGAACAGCACCCGCTGCTGACCGAGCATCAGCACCATGACCACCGTCGTGAGACCGGTGAGCGCGCCGACCGAGATGATGTTCGCGGCCCAATCGACGCCGTTGAGCGAGAACGCGGTCGCCAGTGTCTTGCGTTCGCCTTCCGGAGGCGCGTCCGTCGCGAGGTCGGAGAACGGCACCATGCCGGCGACGACGAGTGAGGTCGCCACGTAGAGCACGGTGACGATGACGAGCGAGCCGAGGATGCCGCGCGGAACGTTGCGCTGCGGGTTGCGGGTCTCCTCCGCCGTGGTGGCCACGATGTCGAAGCCGATGAACGCGAAGAACACCAGCGAGGCACCCGCGAGCAGGCCGAACGCCCCGTAGACACTGCCTGAGCCACCGGCGAGCAGGGAGAACAGCGACTGTTCGATGCCGCCTTCGCCTGCCTCGCCCTCGGCGGCCGGCGGAACGAACGGCGTGTAGTTGTCGGGGTTGATGAAGGTGATACCGAGGACGATCACGAAGACGATGATCAGCACCTTGAGCACCGTGATCACCAGGCTGAACCGAGAGGAGAGCTTGGTGCCCGCGGTCAGCAGCGCGGCGAGAACGGCAACGAGGACCAGGGATCCCCAGTCGAAGCTGAGTCCGCCGAGCGAAACCGTGGTGTGGATGCCGTCGCCGAACATCGCCCGCAGAACCGTTTCGAGGTAGACCGACCAGCCCTTGGCGACGGCCGCCGCGGCGACGGAGAACTCAAGGATCAGGTCCCAGCCGATGATCCACGCGAGAAATTCACCGAATGTGGCGTACGAGAAGGTGTACGCGCTGCCCGCGACCGGCACGGTCGAGGCGAACTCCGCATAGCACAGCGCCGCCAGCGCGCACGCGATACCGGCCAGCACGAACGCGACGGCGACGGAGGGCCCGGCGAGGTCGCCCGCCGTGCGAGCGGTGAGCGTGAAAATACCGGCGCCGATCATCACGGCGACGCCGAATACCGTCAGGTCCCACGCGCTCAGATTCCTGCGTAGCTTGGTATCCGGGTCATCGGTGTCCGCTATGGACTGTTCCACCGATTTCGTGCGCCAGATACTGCTTCCCGGCACGGCGTCCTCCTTGACTGTGGATCGGTCGAGGCACCATAACTCGGGCAAGGCCGAGATGTCAGGAAGGCGCCCGGTAAAGGTCCGGTTCGAGATAAATCAACCGCGCGACCGGCACCTTCTCCCGCACCCTCGACTCCGCGGCGTCGATGGCTGCGGCGACCTCGTCGATCGACAGCCCGCTCCTGATGCCAAGTTTCGCGGCGACCAGCAATTCGTCGGGGCCGATGTACTGCGTCTTGACGTGGATGACCCGCTCGACGTCGCCGCCGGTGAGTTCTCCGATGATCGTCTCCAGTTCCTTCTCGCCGGAGCCCTCACCGATGAGCAGGCTCTTCATCTCGATGATCAGGATGATCGCGATGACGCCGAGCAGCAGGCCGATCATGATCGTGCCGAGGCCGTCCCACACCGCGTTGCCGGTGACGACGGAGAGCCCGACGCCCGCGAGCGCGAACACGAGGCCGAAGAGCGCGCCCGCGTCCTCAAGCAACACGACCGGCAGTTCGGGTGTCTTCGACTGCCTGATGAAACCCCACCAGCTCTTGTCGCCCTTGATGAGCTTCGATTCCCTGATGGCGGTGGCGAAACTGTAGATTTCCAGGCCGATCGCGACGACGAGGATGATCACCGCGACGATCGGCGACGACAGCTCCTCCGGATGCTGGACCTTGTGGATGCCCTCGTACAGCGCGAAAGCCGAACCGAGGGTGAACAGCATCAACGCGACGATGAACGAGTAGAAGTAGCGATCGCGGCCGTACCCGAAAGGGTGTTCCTTGTCCGCTTTGCGCCGCGAGGTCTTCTGCCCGAGCAGCAGCAACCCCTGATTCGACGTGTCGGCGACGGAGTGCACGGACTCCGCGAGCATCGAGGACGACCCCGTGATCAGGAAGCCGACGAATTTGGCGACCGCGATTCCCGCGTTGGCCGTCAACGCGGCCAGAATCGCCTTTGTCCCACCGCTTGCCGACACCACGTCCCCCTAGGTCATCTCCAGCGTGAACGCGAGCAGCTTAGAGGTGCCGTCACACAACGCAAGAGTCAAGTCCCCCAACAATTCGGACATCCACGACGACTGCGACAACTGGCTACGGCCACTACGGGTCAGAGGCGAATCACGGACTGCGTAAGATGTCCCACCCTTGGCTGGGAAGGACGCGATGTGAGATTCGGGGTGCTCGGTCCGCTCACCGTCGTGGACGCAGAGGGTAACAAGGTGCGCCTGCGCGGTGACAGACAGCGTTCACTATTGGCGATGCTACTGATGAACGCGGGCAAACCGGTACTGCTTGACAGCCTTGTCGAGGCGCTGTGGCCAGAGCTTCCGCCGAAGTCGTACGCGTCCAACCTGCACACCTACGTCTCGCGGTTGCGGGAACGGATCGGCGACATCCGCATCGAGCACGTCGGCAGCGGTTACCGGTTGATCGCCGGCCCCGGCGAACTGGACCTGCTCGTCTTCGAAACCGAAGTCGCGGCGGGGAGAAGGGCCGCGAGGGCGGGTGAGGCCGCCGTCGCCGCCTCCCACTTCCGCAAGGCGCTCGCGCAGTGGAGAGGCCCCGCGCTCGCCGACGTCGACGTCACGGCTCTCGATCCCGCCGTATCCACATTGGACGCCGAAAGACTGACGGTAATCGAGGACTGCGCCGAGGCCGAGCTCTCGATCGGGAAGCACGCCGAACTCATCGGCGAACTGGAGTCGTTTCTCGTCGAACACCCGTTGCGGGAAAGGGCAGCCGCGCAGCTCATGCTCGCGTTACGGCGTTCGGGAAGGCAGGCGGAGGCGCTCGCGGTGTACGCCCGCACGCGCACCGTCCTCGTCGACGAACTCGGGGTCGAGCCCGGTGCCGAATTGCGGCAGGCACACGCGACGGTGCTCAACGGCGAGGACGCGAATCCCGGCAGGCCCGAGACAGCACCAGCGTGGCCGATCTGCCAGCTTCCGCCCCCGCTCGGCGATTTCACCGGCCGGGAGTCTGAATTGGACATCGTCGGGTCGACGCTCGCCGAGGCGAGGGGCTGTGTGCCCGTGACGGTCGTCAGCGGGGAACCGGGCGCCGGAAAGAGCACGCTCGCGGTGCACGCCGCGCACCGGATCAGGGACGCGTTCCCCGACGGTCAGCTCTACGTTCACCTCTCCGGCACGGCGCAGGCACGCCAGCCCAGCGACGTACTCGCGGACCTGTTGCGGGCGCTGGGAGTCAACGGACCGGCGATTCCCGACGATCTCGAAGCGAGAGCCGCCGCGTACCGGGGAAGGCTGACCGACCGCAAGGTGCTCGTCGTACTCGATGACGCCGCTTCTCCCGAACAGGTGAGGGCACTGCTTCCCGGAACTCCCGGTTGTGCCGTACTCATCACCAGCAGACGCCGACTCAGCACTTTGGACGGTGCCTACCGGGTACCGCTCGGCCCCTTCGGTGACGAGGAAGCCTCCGCGTTGCTGCGGCGCATCGTCGGAACCGAACGGGTCGTCGCCGAACACGGCGCGGCAGATCGCATCGTCGCCTCGTGCGGCCACCTTCCGCTCGCGCTGCGCATCGCGGGCACCAGGCTCGCCATCCGGCCCAACCTGAGCCTGCGCGTCCTCGCCGACCGGCTCGACAACGAACGGAACCGGCTCGACGAGTTGTCCGTCAGCGACAGGACGGTGCGGACGAGTATCGCGCTGAGTTACCAGGCTTTGAGCCTCCGCGCGCAGGGCGCGATACACGCGCTGGCCCAATGCGGGGACATCAGCGCCCCCGCGTGGGCCATCGCCGTCCTCATCGGCGCGGACAGCAGCAACACCGGCAGCGCCGATAGTCCCGACAGCGCGGACACGGTCATGGAGGAACTGGTCGAGGCGAGCCTGCTCGCACCGATCGGCGTCGACGCGACGGGCGAACCCCGATACCGCCTGCACAACCTCGTCAGAGTCTTCGCGCAGGACCAGAGACGCCAGGCCCCCACGGTGTCGATGCTCGTCGACGCGGCGATCGGTCTCGCCGACACCGCGGCCCGCAAACTGCCGTGGACGGTTCCGCTTCCGTTGCGCTCCCACCGGGTACTGCCGGAACAACCACTTCTCCCCGGCACGGTCGAAAGGCTCGTCGCCGATCCGCATACGTGGTTCGCGATCGAGCAACGCAATCTGCTCACCGCCATCGGTTCGATCTACCGAGCCGGGAGGCGGGCCGAAGCGGTGCTGCTGCTGGAACGGCTCACCGCGTATCTGTGGCTCAACGGTCACTACGCCGACATGCGGTCCTGTCACGACACCATTCGCAAGCTCGCGGCGAGGGCGGGAGACAGGGTGACCGAACTGTGGGCGGAAGCCAACATCGCCGTCGTCATCCACGCGAGAGGCGAGCACGAGGAGGCCGAACGGAGATTCCGGGCCTGTGCGCTGGAACTGGAACAGCACGGCGAAACCGGAATGGCATCGTGGGCAACGGCGAACCTCGCCCGTTGCCTCATCGGGCTCGGCAGAGCGGAGGAGGCACTCGCCTCGGTCCGGGACGCGATCACCGTCGCGGGGCCGGATCCTGATCTCGCCGCGGTCGCGCACATCGAACTGACCCGGCCGGAGGCGTTCAACAAACTCGGCCTTCTCGATGAATCGGTGGAAGCCAATCGGCGCACGCTCGCCGCCGCGCGGCTGACGGGAAGACCACTCGCGATCTCGCTTGCACTACGCGGGCTCGCGTGGTCACTGACACTCACGGGAGAACCACGAACGGCACTCGGTCTCGCCGAGGAATCGGTTTCGATACTGCGTGCCATGCCGGTGTCCTCCTCGCTGGCGCGCTCACTGCGCACGCTCGGCGCGATCTGCGCGGGCCTCGGCGAGCGGGAGCGCGCGATCACCGCCTACACCGAGGCTCACCAGCTCGCGGGAGAGCGAGGCGAACGGCCACGTGAACTGTCCTGTGCCAGAGCCATCGCGGCGAGCTGGATCGGAGAGGGCAGGGTCAGCGAGGCGATTTCCTCGCTGGAACAGGGCCTCGCCGAGTTCAAGGCCATGGGCAGCGTCGCGTCGGCTGTGGTCTCGTGCAGGGTGCTGGCGAGGGCTTACGAGGTGGCCGGAGAACCGGCGAGAGCAGCGGCGATGGCGGCGGAAGCCGACCGGCTCGCCGACCCGAGGGACGCGAGCGCGGCCGTGCTCTCCTCCCTGCTGCTGAAACTGACCGAGGACGCCGGACGTGAGCTTGTCGCCAACACGTCCGGCATCACCCCCAGATAGCCGGTCAGTTCCTGGCCTTGAGCGCCTTCGCATAGCGGTGGTTGGCAGGCAGCCAGACCAGCACGATCGCGACGATCGAGCCGACGACGGCGAGCCAGCCGAGACCGAGCATCAGACCGGTGCCCTCATCGGTGGCCACGCGGCCACCGACCAGCACGGTCGCGAGCCCGAAGACGGTCGTGGCCACACGGGCCCACACCGCGGCACCCCTCATCAGAGCGCCGAAAACGAGCAGACCGGCACCGACGACGAGGGCCATCGTGCCCCGCGTCGACAGCGTTTCCGCACCTTCTTGGAGCACAATGCCGGGTGCCACCGCCATAACCTCCTCCACGCTGACACCCGCGGCCGAGGCGAGGATGTCGGCAAAGAGGTCCTCACCGCCGACGGCCATGAGAATGCCGTTGCCGAGAGAGGCGAGTGCGGCAACGACCGTCACGACGATCGCCGCCAGCAACGTGCCTGGCCGCTGAGGGGCTGGTGCCGCGCCCTGGTCGTACCCGGCTGCTGCCATGGGTTGGGAAGTCACTGCGTTGCGCTCCTTGACTCGTACCGTTTGGGTGACAACCGATGCACCCACACAGATGAGTCTGGCCGGTTCCGCTACACGGAACGAACACAGTAAGTGGAGTTAACCGCGCGCCTGGTCAGCACAGGTACCGGCGGTTGCCCTGAACAGGTGAGCGGGCTCGGTGCCGACCGGGCGGACCCGGACGGCGGGGTCGGACGCGGGCAGCCACACCGAGGCGCCCTTCGGCAGTTCGACCTTGGAACCGTCCTCCGCGCACAGCAGCAGCTCGCCCTCGGTGCACAGCAGGATCTCCGGGCCATCGCCGTCGAGGACGACCTCGGCGTTGCCGCCGCCTTCCCATTCGACCCGCGACAACTCGAACTCGGGGGCGTCGGTGCGGTAGACGGCGAACCCGGATTCCGGTTCACCACACAGCACGGGCATGCCTGCCGAGCTGAAATCGACGACGCGCAGCAACTCCGGGACGTCGACGTGTTTGGGGGTCAGCCCGCACCGCAGGATGTTGTCCGAGTTGGCGAGAATCTCGACGGCGGTCCCGTGCAGGTAGAGGTGCAGGTTTCCGGCGGGAAGGTAGATCGCCTCGCCCGCGCTGAGCGTGAGCCGGTTGAGCAGCAACGCGGCGAGCACGCCCGCGTCGCGCGGGTGGGTCTCACCGAGGCCGAGCACCGTGCGGCACTCGGTGTCGAACTCGCCGTGCTCCTTGACGTGCAGTACGCACGCGTCGAGCACCTCGGGCAGCAGTTCGTCGAGCGCGGCCTGCGGCAGGGTGATCCAGGTCGTGAACAGCGCCCGCAGCCCCGCGGCGTCGGGCTGCGCCGCGAGCAGCTCGGTGTACTTGGTAAGCCCCGGAGTGTCGATGGCCCTGAGCAGTTCGACGGTGCGATGGGGGTCCCTGAACCCCGCGAGCGCGTGGAACTCCGTCAGCGCGCACACCAGCTCGGGCTTCGCGGTGGGGTCGGGGTAGTTGCGGTGGTGGGCGTCCCTGGGGATCCCTGCCCGCTCCTCGCGCTCGTAGCCTTCCGCCGCCTGCGCGGCCGAAGGGTGCGCCTGCATCGAAAGCGGTTCCTCCACCGCGAGGATCTTGAGCAGGAACGGCAACTTGCCGCCCCACTGGTCCGCACAGCGGGTGCCGAGCTGGCTCACCGGGTCGGTGGCGACGATGTCGATCAGGCTCCGCTCGGTGCCATCGGGGCCGAGGACCCTGGACGGGTCTCCCGGATGGGCACCCATCCACAGCTCTGCCTCTGGATGCGGGGAGGGAACCGGCCGCCCTAACAGCTCCGGGATCGTGGTTCTGGAGCCCCACGCATACGGCCGCACGGCATTGCGTAGCAGTTCCACCGTCAACTCCACTCCTCGCCGGCCGCGTCGAGCGCCGGCCGGTATCTCTCGTTACTGGCCGCCTCGCGCCTAAACGCCGGCAGGCGCGAAATGGCCAGTTCCCCCAATGGTCCCAGCCGCGAGTCCCAGGTAGACCGCCGAGAGCTCGAACCGCAATGCGAGAACCGCGGCGCGTCCCGCGTCGTCGGCTTCGATCTCATCGGCCGGAGCGAGCAGGTCGGCGGAGGGCAGCAGCTCGTTTGCCCTGTACCGTGCTCCGTCCGCGGCCGGTCCGCTCCGGACGGCGAGCAACAGCACCCGCGGTGGCAGTGCCTCCGCATAGGAATCGTCGGGGTCGGCGAAGATGTTGCGCTCGGTCACGCTGCGGGCGGCCGCGCGATGCAGAGCGGGACGGGCCATCGCCTGCCGGTAGTCGGCGGCGTCGCACACGATCGCGGCGTGTGCGCCGAGCGCGTACGCGGCGTGCCTGCCGACGGCGATCGCGGGGTGGTCGAGCCCCCACAGCAGCGGGGTGTGGTCGGCCATCCGCAGCGCGAGCGCCTTCGCCGGGTTCACGAACGACTCGTGAGCCGGATGGCACCGTTCGGCCTCGCCGTCGAGAAGATCGGGTAGCGACTCCACGTCGGTGACGAGGAGTCCGAGCGCGTTCGCCGTCAGCAGGCCCGCGGCGAGCGCCCTCGCGAAGGACAACTCGGGCGGTACGAGCACCCTCGGCGCGATGAGCAGACCCCTGCCCGCGATGGCAGAGGCGACAGGCCCCTCCTGAGGCCCCGACAGCACGACCGTCGCGCCGTAGCGAGCGGCACGCTCCAGTGCGGCCGCGAGGTCGGCGTCGTAGGGATCGTCGGTGTGCGCGAGTACGACATCGAGCGCCCCGACCCAGCCGGGCACCGTCTCGGCGACCACGACGGGAACCGGGCACGATTGCGCGAGCAGCGCGTTCAGCAGCAGCGCCGCGCTGCTGCCGACGCCGGGACGCATGACGAGCACGACCGCTCTCGGTCTTCCCACGTCGAGCCGGTCGGCGAGCCCCAGTTCGGCGCACGCCTCGATGGTCGCCCGCACCTGCGCGCCCGCCATCGCGGCGGCACGGAGCAACCCCGCGCCGTCGGTTTCGGTGAGCCGCGCGGTGTCGTCGAGGATGCTGTCGTCAAGCGCCATCGGAACCGGGGGCGTCACGGGTCTCCCGCTCGCTCGTCACGACGCGCGAAGGGACCTGCTCATCAGCGGACGGCGAGGACGGCAAGGTCACCGCCTCTTCGAGCAGCAGTACCGGGATGCCGTCCCTGACGGGAAAAACCCTGCCGCAGGACGTGCACGTGAGCGCGTCGGCATCGGGGTCGCCGGGCGATCCCGCGCGAAGCGGCGCGTGGTCCGGCGAAGGGCACGCGAGGATCTCCAGCAACTGTGCATCAAGGGTGACGGCCATAATTCCTACTTACCACGCTTATCCGCGGACGATCGCCAGTACTTCGTCGGTGAGTGCCTTGACGGCTGCCTCGTCGACGGCCTCGACGTTGAGCCGCAGCAGCGGCTCCGTGTTCGACGCTCGCAGATTGAACCAGCCCGGCTCACCCAGATCCACCGTCAGCCCGTCCAGCTCGTCGACGGAGACCCCTTCGCGGCCCTCGAACGCCTGCCGCACGGCGCGCAGGCGATCGGCCTGGTCGGCCACCGTCGAGTTGATCTCGCCCGACGCGGCGTACCTGCTGTAGCCGGAGGTCAGCGCGGAAAGGGTGCCGTTCTGCTCGCCGAGCGCCGCCAGCACGTGCAGCGCGGCCAGCATGCCGGTGTCGGCGCGCCAGAAGTCACGGAAGTAGTAGTGCGCCGAGTGCTCTCCGCCGAAGATCGCGCCGGTCTCGGCCATCTTGGCCTTGATGAACGAGTGCCCGACCCTCGTCCTCACCGGCTGCCCGCCGTTTTCGGACACGATCTCGGGAACGGCCTTCGAGGTGATCAGGTTGTGGATCACCGTCCCGCCGGGCTCCTTCGCGAGTTCGCGTACGGCGACCAGCGCGGTGACGGCGCTGGGCGGCACGGCGTCCCCGTTCTCGTCGACGACGAAGCACCGGTCGGCGTCGCCGTCGAAGGCGAGCCCGACGTCGGCGCCGACCTCACGCACCTTGGCCTGCAGGTCCACGAGGTTGGCCGGATCGAGCGGATTCGCCTCGTGGTTGGGGAAGGTCCCGTCGAGTTCGAAGTACATCGGCACGATCTCGGCAGGGAGGCTCCTGCTCCGGCCGCCACCGCCGTGCGAGGGGTCGAGATCGAACACGGCGGGCACGGTGTGCCCTCCCATGCCGTTGCCCGCGTCGACGACGATCTTGAGCTGCCTGATCCCGGAAAGGTCGACGAGCGTGCGCAGGTGCGCCGCGTAGTCGGCGAGCACGTCCCGCTCGACGATCGTGCCCCGCTGGCCCGCGAACTCGGGAACGCCCTGCTCGACGGTGTCCTTGATCTCGGCGAGACCGGAGTCCTGGCCGACGGGGGCCGCACCGGCCCTGCACAGCTTGATGCCGTTGTACTTGGCGGGGTTGTGACTCGCGGTGAACATGGCTCCCGGCATGCCGAGGCTGCCTGAGGCGAAGTACAGCTCGTCGGTGCTGGCCAGCCCGATGAGGACGACGTCGAGCCCCTGCGAGGTGACTCCTTCGGCGAAGGCCGAGGCGAGCGAGGGCGAGGAATCCCGCATGTCGTGGCCGATCACGACGGAAGGCGAGTCCGGCTTGATCAGCAGCGCGAACGCGGCGCCGAAGTCTCTGACAAGCTCGGCGTCGAGCTGTTCACCCACAACGCCACGGATGTCATAAGCCTTCACTATGGCCGACAGGTCTTGCACGCCCTCTCCCCGATCGTCCGATGGTGGCCCCAGGGGCCTCGGTACACCAGACGAAGCCTACCGACCATGACCGACCGGGTTGCGAGATACGTGCCGATGGAGCGCTCTCGACCAGCTCAGGCGCGACCTGGCAGCACGCGCAGGTGGCCGCGCCTGCCCGACGTCCCCTCCTGGGGCGGCGGTGGCGGAGCGGGCCGGTCGGAACGGCCTGCCTCCCTCACGGCTTCGGCGAGCGCGGTCAGCTCGTCACTGGAAGGCTCGGGGGCGGCGAACTCACCCTCATGGCGGACGACTTCCCAGCCCCTCGGAACGGTGAGCCGCAGCGCGTGGGCCTCACACAGGTCGTAGGAGTGCGGTTCGGATGCGGTGGCCAGCGGGCCGACGACGGCGGTGGAGTCGCTGTAGGCGTAAGTCAGCGTGGCGACGGCGGGCTCAAGGCAGCCCGTCCGTGAACACTTCCGCACGCTCGGCACGGTTGATCACGATAGCTGGTACCGGCGTTGCCACGCCGAAGACACACCGGTGTGGTCCCTGACAGACCGCGTACCCTTCCCCACGTGGCGATGGCACGTGGTTCGCGGCAGCGGCAGCGCATGCGAAGGGACAGGCACGGCCGCGGTCTGCGCGGCCCGCTGTACCCCGCGACGCTGCCTGCCGCCACGAGCCGCGCCGAGAAGTTCGACGCGCTCGTGCTGGACGCTCTCGAACCGATCGAGGCGCGGTGGCGGCACGAGCTGACCAAGCTCGACGTCGCCGTCGACGAGGTGCCCGAGGTGCGCGAGGACGTCCCCGCCTCACAGGCCGAGGGGATTCTGCACGACGGTTCCGTACCGCTGTCGCGGCTGGTCCCCGCGGGCGTCGACCGCGCCGGTCTTCCGACGAGGGCCCGCATCGTGCTGTACCGGCGACCGCTCGAAGCCCGAGCGAAAGACCCGGCGGAACTGGCCGATCTCGTGCACGACGTACTCGTGGAACAGGTAGCGAGCTACCTCGGGGTCGAGCCGGACATCATCGACGGCGAGTAGCGGCCCGAGCCCCGCGTCCGCCGGGGATCGCGGTGAGCACCGCGAACAACAGCGCGGCCACCTGCCCCAGCAGCAACACGTTGCGCAGCGTCGATGGATATTCGACCCGCACATCCGACTGGCTCGGCGGTACTGACACGGCGACCTGATACCCCCACGCCGGGACGATGGGCACCTCCTTCCCTCCGAGCGTCGCCCTCCAGCCCGGCTCGTACGCGGCGGCCAGCACAAGCAGCCTGCCGTCGGGGCCATCGGACACCCTGACGTGCACGTCGGGAAGCTGGGCCCGCACGGCGGCCACCGAGTCACCGCTCATCAGGTCACCGCTCGGCGGTTCGCCGCTCACCGCCCTCCGCGCCTGCTCGGGCGCCACCACCGTGACCTGGCCCGTCGTCGCCGTGAGCCGCAGTACCGCGTTCCCCTCGCTCGTACGGGGCGCGGGAGCGACGAGGCCTGGCGCGGCGGCGCTGACTTCCGAGCCGTCCTCTCCGCTCGGCAGGACGACGAACAGCACTCCGGCCGCGGCTGCCGAGGTCACCGCCTCCCGCGAGCCCGCGAGCAGGCCCTCACGCCATTCGGCGAGCTTCGCGGAGGCACCGGGAACGGGAGCGATCACGTCGTCGCCGAATCGAGGCAACCCACCTCCGCTCAAACTGACGTCGCCGGTGTCGCCGAGCACGAGCACGCCGCGCCCCGTCTCGGCCAGTTCCGCCGCCAGGGAAGGGGCAAGCCGTTCGCCGCCTCCTGTCCTCACCTGACCTTCGCCGCGCGTGACGACGCCCCCCGCGGCGAGCGCGAGCAGCACGGCGACACCGAGCACTCCCCAGGCTCTGCCCGGCAGCCCGGGGAGCGCGGGCCTGCCCGCGACGCCGCTTCCGAGCACGACGGCGAGCAGACCGGCGCCGACGAGCAGCAACGGGACTCCGGCGAACCCCGTCGCAGGCGGCCCGCCCTTCACGGGAGCGACCTCGACAAGCAGGGTGACGACGACGGCGGCGACACCGAGCACGAGAACGACGAGACCGGGAACGAGCCGGCGGGACGGCCTGAGGATTCCGGCGACGAGCGCGACGAGAACCAGCACGATGCCGAGCGGAAGCACGCCCGGGCCGCCGGGATCGAGGCCCGCGAGCTCGGCCACGCTCGGCGAGGCCGAGGGACCTCCGATGCCGTGCAGCAGCAATCCGGGCTCGGCAAGCAACGCGGGAAGCCAGGGCAGCAGCAACGCCACCGGCAGCAACACGACGATCGCCAGCGCGAGGATCCCGCTCACCATCCTCGCCGGTGGCCTGATGACGAACCCCGCGACAAGCACGAGCAACGCGAGCAGGGAAACCAGCGGCGCGAACGCGCCGGTGACCGCGAGCAGCAACGCGCAGAGCACACTTCCGCTCAGCCAGCGAGCACTCGTGCTCGTCAGTACCGAGACGACACTCGCGATCAGCGCGGGCAGCAGAATGT
Organism: Saccharomonospora sp. NPDC006951; assembly: GCA_040635515.1. GTDB lineage: Bacteria > Actinomycetota > Actinomycetes > Mycobacteriales > Pseudonocardiaceae > Prauserella_A. The sequence continues at coordinate 592,040 of JBEYHY010000005.1, forward strand.
GCACGACGACGACATCGAGCCTGCCCTGGGCCGCGGCGGCCGTGCCAGCGGGCAGCAACGCGTAGGCGGCGGCGACCCCCGCCCGCACCCAGCGATCGACCCGCAATTTCCTCGTCGCGGCATAGGCGACGAGCGCGGCGAGCGGAAGCTGCCCGATCAGCACGATCGCCACGAGCACGGCAGGCCCGCCGAGCGGCGCGAACGGGGCCCCGGCGATTCCGAGAACGGCGAGCGCGGCGGGCGCGGCACTCGCCGTACCCCCGCTCACCGGATGCCACGCGGCGAGGTAGGCCGACCACACCTCGCCGAGGTCTCCGACGGGAAGCAGGTCGCCACCGGCGAGATCGAAGCCGAGCCGGCCGCTGTTGATCAGCAGGCCCACCACGGCGAGCAGCACGGCGAGCACGACCGGCGGCGCGAAGACGGTGGCCGCGAGCATCCGCTTCCGGTCGACCTCGACGAAGACGAGGTCTCTCCCCTTTGCCGCCGAAGGCCCCGGCGAGGGACGGCGTCGCGGTACGGTCGTCGTCGCGTCGCTTTCCCCAGCACCGTGAGCCACGATGTCCGGGGTATCAGCGGTATCGGCGGTGTCAGCGGTATCGGCGCCACCGCTCGCACCATCGGTTCCGGGCTCGACGCGAGGCGGTCCTGGCAGGCCGACGGCGACCACGCCCGGCCTGCGCAGACCCGCGGCACGTGACCCGAGTGAGCGCAACGCACCTGCGGGCAGGGCGTCGGGACCGACCGGACGGGGCCTGCTGTCCCTTGCCTCTGGCGGAATCCAGGCCGTCGTGTCCTCGGCGGCCTCCGGCAGTCGCCCGAGCGCCGCCTCGCTGGCGACCCGCTTGCGGACGAGCAGCAACACCCCGTCACGCACGGCCGCCCGCAACCTGCTCCACCTGCTCGTGAGCAGGCCACCGACGGCACCTCCACCTGAGCGCTCCGCCCTCGCTTCCCGCAACTCGGCCGTCGACCCGAGCAGCCTGCCCGCGGCCCAGAACTCGGCATGCGCCCGATTCCCTTTGCGCAGCAAGGCAAAACCGATCCCGCGCAGGACACAGAGGACGACCAGTCGCGGCAATCCGAGCACAAAGGACACGGGCGAGCAGTTCACGAGGAATGTCCGCAGACCGTACTCGCGGTCGGCAGCGGCGAGCGCACCTCCCGCGACCGCGTCGGCGGCGCGCTGTCCCGTACTGACGGCACGGGCATGCCGAAGCCTTGCCGAAGGCACGCACAACACGGTCTTCTCGCGCGCGTTGACCCGCCAGCCGAAATCGATGTCCTCGCGCAGCAGCGCGATGCCGGTGTCGTAGCCGCCGAGTTCTTCCCACACCTCACGCAGGATCAGCGAACCCGCGCTCGGCACGGCGAGCACCTCGGTGCTCTGACCGGAGCCATCGGCACCCGACCAGCGCGGCGCGACGGGTTGCCGGTGCCCGGAGGCATCGGTCGAGATACCGGCCTCGACGATGAGCCTCGGATCCGACCAGTCGACTGCGAGCGGTCCGAGCACGGCAGCCGAAGGCGCGGCTTCCGTGGTTCGCAACAACCCGTCGAGACAGTCCGGTTCAGGAGCGGAATCGTCGTGCAGCAACCAAATCCACTGTCCAGGGTCGCCCCACCGGTCCTTCGCGGCCTCGACCGCGAAGGCAACCGCCGACGCGAAACCCGTACCGTGCTCGACGGTCAGCACTCCGTCGAGCACGGCTTCACCGGCGACGCCACCGGACCGCGCGGCCTCGGCAAGCAACTCCGGTGTGCCGTCTGCCGAACCGGTGTCGACGGCGAGCACGTGCCGTGGCCGGATCGTGCTGCGCCGCAACGCCGAAAGCACCAAGGGCAACCATTCTTGCCCGTTGTGGCACACCAGGATTGCGAGAACCGGCGCCGTCGTTACCGACGGCGGCGTGGGCGTCCGGGGCAAGAACGTCTCCGTGCGTCGAAGGCGGTCAGGATTCGCTCACCCTACGACCCCGGCGACACGACCCCGGATCGCCTTGTCACACGGCGCGCTTTTTGAGCTTCCGTCGCTCCCGTTCCGAAAGCCCGCCCCAGATACCGAATCGCTCGTCATGAGCGAGGGCATACTCAAGGCAGTCGTCTTTGACGTCACATCCCTGGCAGATGCGCTTCGCTTCCCTTGTCGAGCCGCCCTTCTCGGGGAAGAACGCCTCCGGGTCGGTCTGCGCGCAGAGCGCACGCTCCTGCCAGTCCTGCTCATCAGTCACGTCAAGCAGATCGGTCAGAACCCCCAGATCTTCCTCCGGGTGCCCGGCCCAATCCATGACGTGCCCCCATTCCCTTCCACTTGTGTCCAACCGCACGTCCGCCTCCTCGCTCTCACGCACTCCCAGGCTGGCGGTGTTGAAAGCCATCCCCTGCCCCCCTTACAGACAGCGAATGACATCAATGTGATTACACCTGTGTAGTGCGGCCAGGTCAAGCCAAGTCCCAACTTTGGGGGATACTTTGAGCGCCACACGCAAGCGGACACGCCGAGAAGATCCCCACTAGCTCATGCGGATCTGACGCCGTGAGCCGACGACCGAGAAGAACGAAGCCTTCACCGATCGTGGTGGCATGGCAGCACGATCCGCGGCGCCGCGGAACCCCTCGCTGTTAGACGCACGAGAGCGGCGCACGTTGACCGCGCGAGGAAAAGTGGATAGGGCAGACCGGAAACGCACCCCTCCGACGAGTTAGGACACACTAGGCGCCGTGCACCGATCAGTCGTCCGACCAAGTCCGCTGTTCTATGCCATCCTCGCCATCACGATCGCGGGTGGCCTCATCGCCGCGTTCTTCGACCCCGTCACCCTTTCCGGCCGTGACGCGATCGGCACGCTGGGTGTCTTCGTGCTCGTACTCGGCGGCTGGGCGCTGTCGCTGACAATCCACGAGTTCGGGCACGCGATCGTCGCCTATCGCGGCGGCGATCACGAGGTGGCGGCCAAGGGCTATCTCACGATGGACATCCGCCGCTACACCGATCCCGTGCTCTCATTGGTGTTGCCGCTGCTGATCCTGGCCATCGGCGGTATCCCGCTGCCAGGCGGCGCGGTGTGGATCAACCGCTGGGCACTGCGTTCCCGTTCGGTGTCCTCGTGGGTCTCGCTCGCCGGTCCGCTCAGCAACCTCACGATCGGGATCGCGCTCACCATCGTCGTCGGCTTCGTCGAGATGCCGATCGGCCTCGCCGTCGGCCTTTCCTACCTCGCCTCGCTGCAGATTCTGGCTTTCGTCATCAACATCCTGCCGGTGCCAGGTCTCGACGGCTTCGGAGCGATCGAGCCCTATCTCTCGCCGCAGGCCCGTGAATTCGGCGCGAAGGCGAGGCCGTGGGCTCCGCTGGTGTTGTTCGCGCTCATCTTCGCGGTGCCGCCCGTCGGTCAGGCGTTGTGGGGAATCACCGACACGCTCTTCGACGCGATCGGTGGCGACTCACGGTTCGCCGATGCCGGTCAGGCCGTCTTCATGTTCTGGCGTTACTGACGTTCGCGGCGAACCAGGTGTCGGCGCGCTTGGCGACTCGTTTGAGTCCGGAGCGCTCGCCGAAGTAGTTGCCGACCATCCCGACGACGGGCAGCATTCCGATGGCGTGGTGGTAGAAGCGGCCACTCGGCCGCTTCTCCAACTCGTCGGTGATGGCGAGCAGTGACCTGCCGATGCGCCACAGCGTGCGGCCGATGGCCTTGAGCGTGACTCTGCCGTGCTTCTTCTTCGATTCGGCGATGTCCTCGGTGAGCCGCTCGGTTTCCTCGTCCTCCGCCGCCCTGTCGTGTCCCGTGTACTTGCCGGCGGCGAGCCCGGGATCCACCTCGCGGTCGAAGAGAACCCACGCGAGCAGCCGCACGCGCTCGCCGGTGTCGGTGACGCCCCGCTCACCCGCGATGGCGCACAGGAGCAGGCCCTGCGCGGCGGCGCCGACGGTGTCCTGGATGGGCAGCCGGTCGGCGAGCGCGCCCCCGAGACCGGGCACCGCGGTGATCAAGGCGGTGAACCTGCCCACCCTGTTGATCCACCATGCGGTGCGCTCGCGCTCGTCCATCCTGCCCCAGCCCTCGTTGCCGGGTACCTTGACGGACTTGAGGGCGCTGACGAGCTTGGCCTTGAAACCGGGCTCGGCCGCCGCTCGCTGTTCCTCCTGCGCGCCCGCGATGAGACCGAAGGGGTCGGCCTGGCGCAGCGCGTCGACCATCGGGCCCGTTGCCCGCACCAGCGGTCGCAGCACGGCGACGACCTGCTTGTCGGAAATCGGCTCAGCCATGGCTACCTCACTTCCGCATCGACGGCTTTCGGACGTGTCTTCCCAACGCGGATCCCGCCTCGCCCGAGCACGATCGCGGCGGGAAGCGCCCCGCCGGCCAGGAGCGCGAACGCACGCCAGTCCGCGACGAGCACGAGGTCACCGCCGGGCCCCTGCAACCCCACGACGAACAACGTCAGCAGCCACGCGATGAGGGGTACCCCGGCAAGCCGCTTTCCGACCGCGGGGATCGCCAGCGCGACGAGCAGCGGTGTCGTCACCATCGCTACGAGGACGGACACCGGAAACGGGATGTCGCCGAGTTTCGGCAGGAGCACCCCGTCCAGCCGTAGCGGCAGCAGAAACAATTCCAGCAGAGCCAGCAACACCGCGTCGAGCGTCAGCACGGCAAGCATGCCCCAGCGGGCCGGTCCGGTCGCCGTCACGGTGTGAGCCCCCCGAAGATGTCCTCGTCAGCGCCGTTGCCAGTTCCGCCGTCCCCGGCTGCCAGCACGAAGTACTCGGAGGCGGCGACCGGCTGGGCGATGCCGTTGGACAACGCGAAGGCAGGCTCGCGCACTTCGACCTGCGTCGCGTGCGCGCGCAGCGCGGCGAACTTGGCCGGAAGGCTTTCGGCGATGTCCACGGTGGTAGTGATGTGCTCGTCGGCGACGACGGGCAGCTCGCCGTCGTCGGCGACCCGCCACGGCAGATCCCCCACCCGCCTGAGTTCGGCGAGCCCGCGAGCGGTCGCGTCGGAGGAGGCCACCGTGTGCAGCACCCTGCGTACGGAACTCGCCCTGCTCGCCGCTGCCATCGTGATCTCGTGCGCCCTGACGTGATCGGGATGCCCGTAGCCGCCGAAGGCGTCGTAGGTGATCACCACTTCGGGACGCAGCTCGTCGAGGACGGTGAGTAACTGTTCCGTCTGTTCCTCCCGCTCACCGTTGACGAAGGCCCTCGGATGCGCCGCCGAAGCCGTACCGGCCATCCCCGAGTCACGCCACCGGCCGATTCCACCGAGATAACGGTGCGCGGTCCAGCCGAGCGCCGCACCGGCGGCGGCGAGCTCACCGGCGCGATATCCGCCGAGCTGGTCACCGGCCCACGCTCCGAGCTGGGCCAGCTCCGGGGGAATGATCTCCCCCTCCTCGCCGAGCGTGCAGGTCACAACCGTCACCGTGGCACCGGCCGCCGCGTACTTCGCGATGGTCCCTCCGGTCGTGATGGATTCGTCGTCCGGGTGTGCGTGCACCAGCAGTACCCTGCGCCCATCAACCGAGATCACGGCTTAAGATTAATTCGTTCGTCACGTCCACACGTCGGCGCGTCTCGACTATTCTCGCGCCAACGTCACGACCACTGACCGTGGCACCCGTACCCCCCACGAAGGGCCTCTGGTGAGCGCAGAAGCAACGTCGCCGTACACACCCGGCAGTTCAGAACCCGTCCTGTCCATTTCGGATCTGCGGATCAACTTCTCCACCGACGACGGCATCGTCGAGGCGGTCAAGGGTATCGGGTTCGACGTCGCGGCCGGTGAGATCCTCGCGATCGTCGGCGAATCCGGCTCCGGAAAGTCGGTCACCTCGATGTCGGTGCCGGGCCTGCTGCCGAAGACCACCAAGATCAGTGGCACGCGCAGGCTCGAAGGAACCGACCTCGGCGGGCTTTCCGACAAACAGCTTCGCAAGTATCGCGGCAGCGACGTGGCCATGATCTTCCAGGAGCCGATGACGGCGCTGAACCCGATGTACACCATCGGCTGGCAGATCAGGGAAGCGCTGCGCGCTCACGAGGACCTCGCGAAATCGGCGGCAAACGCACGGGCCATCGAATTGCTGGAAATGGTCGGCATTCCCGATCCGCCAGAACGCTTCAAGCAGTATCCGCACCAGCTCTCGGGCGGCCTCCGCCAGCGCGTCGTCATCGCGATGGCGATCGCCTGCGATCCGAAGATCATCATCGCCGACGAGCCGACCACGGCGCTGGACGTTACTGTGCAGGCCGAGATCCTGGGCCTGCTCCGCAAGCTGAGGGACACGCTCAACACGGCGATCGTGCTGATCACCCACGACATGGGCGTCGTGGCAGACCTCGCCGACAGGGTCGTCGTGATGTATCAGGGCGAGATCGTCGAGCAGGCTCCCGTCGCGCAATTGTTCAGCGATCCTCAGCAGGACTACACCAAGCGGCTGCTCGCCGCGGTTCCCGTGCTCGGCCAGCGGCCGGAAGGACAGCGGCTGCTCGACGATCCCGGTCAGGTCAGGACCGCTCCCGCGACGGCGGAGGAAGCGGCTGCCGCCGAGCAGATCAAGGCCGCCGAGACCGAACTGCAAGCCCACATCGAGGAGAGCGCCCCCGCGCTGGAGATCAACAACCTGGTTCTCGAATTCCCCGGCAAGGCACGGCAGCACAAGATCAGGGCCGTCGACGACGTATCGCTCTACATCAACAGGGGCGAGATCCTCGGCCTGGTCGGCGAATCCGGTTCCGGGAAGTCGACCATCGGCCGGTGCGCGATCCGGCTGCTGAAGCCCACGTCCGGAACGGTTTCCATCGCGGGCAAGAACATCACGTCGATGTCCAACAAGGAACTTCGCCCGCTGCGAAGGTACTTCTCGATCGTCTTCCAGGATCCTGCCTCTACTTTGGATCCGAAGATGACCATCGGCGAATCGATCGGCGAGCCGATCGTGCTGCACAAGGTGCTCTCCGGCAAGGACTACACCGCCCGCGTCACCTCGCTGCTCGACCAGGTTCAGCTTTCCGCGCACTACCGCAACCGGTACCCGCACGAGCTGTCGGGAGGCCAGCGGCAGCGCGTCGCCATCGCGAGGGCTCTCGCGCTCGACCCGAAACTGCTGATCGCCGACGAGCCGACCTCGGCTCTCGACGTGTCGGTTCAGGCCCGCGTGCTCGACCTGTTCCTCGACCTGCAGCAGAGTCTCCAGTTCGCCTGCCTGTTCATCAGCCACGACCTCGCCGTCGTCGACCTGCTCGCCGACAGGGTCGCCGTCATGCAGAAGGGCAGGCTTGTCGAGGTCGGTACCCGCGACCAGGTACTGCACGAGCCGCAGCAGGAGTACACCAAGCGGCTGCTGTCGGCCGCCCCCGTCGCCGACCCCGCGTTGCAGGCTCAGCGCAGGCAGGCGTGGGAAGCGGGCCGGGTGGCCCCGGTCGCCGACTAGGACCTGAGCCGCTCACCGACGCGCTGAGACCACAAAGAGGCCCTTCCGCCGTTGCCGACGGAAGGGCCTCTTTCTGCTTCGCTCAGGCCTTGACCTTGCGCTGACGCGGGTCGAAGGCGTCACGCAGGCCGTCTCCGATGAAGTTGATCGAAAGCGAGATCAGTACCAGGACAACGAACGGGCCGAAGAACAACCACGGCCTTCCGGTCATCTGCGCGTAGTTCTCCGCGATGACCCTGCCCAGCGAGGTGTCGGGTGTCTGCACACCGAGGCCGATGAACGACAGCGCGGCCTCGGCGAGCACCGCCTGCGCGACGGCGAGCGTCGCGTTGACGGTAATGGTCCCGACCATGTTCGGCACGAGGTGCTTGAACACGATCCGTCCGGTTCCCGCGCCGGAAGCACGGGCCGCCTCGACGAATTCCCGTTGCGAGAGCGACATCGCCTCGGCACGGGTGATCCTCGCGATCGGCATCCAGGCGAACATCGCCAGCACGATGGCAACCACGTACCAGCTTCCGCTGAACACCTTCACCAGGATCGCCGCGGCCGCAACCTGCGGCACGATCAGGAAAAGGTCGGTGAGCCGGGAGATCGCCGAGTCGACGAAGCCGCGCAGGTAGCCTGCCAGGGCGCCGAACACCACACCGAGCGCGGTCGCCACCACGGACACCGTGAGCGCGATCAGCAAGGAGAACTGGGTGCCACGCAGGATCTGCGACACCATGTCCTTGCCGACCTGGGTCGTACCGAGCGGGAACTCCCCGCTCGGCTCCTCGTAGGAGGGGAACGAGGCGTCGAAGTAACTGTGCGGCCAGAACAACGGCATGATCAGCGCGATCAGCGCGATCAGCACGAGCATGCCCACGCTGACCATCGCCAGCTTGTGCCGGAGGAACTTCCGCAGGACGATCGCACCCTGGCTCCGCGGCTCAGGTAGCGCCTCGTTGCCGAGCCCGCCTTCATTGATCGGTGGCTGCTTCCCGGTCTCTGCGCCGGTCACCAGCGAGTTCATGTCAGCCAACGCGAATCCTCGGGTCCAGTACGCCGTACACCAAATCTGCGAGCAGGTTCGCGAGGACCACCGAGATGGCGATCACCACGACCCACCCCATCATGACGTTGGGATCGTTCTTGTTCACGGCTTCCACGAGCACACTGCCCATGCCGTTCCAGTTGAACACCCGCTCCGTGATGATCGCACCGGTGACAACCGTCGCGAAGTTCACCGAGAACAACGTCGTGACCGGAATCAGCGCGTTCCGGAAAGCGTGCCGGAAGATCACCCTGCCGGAGGAAAGGCCCTTCGCCCTCGCCGTCCGCACGTAGTCCATGTTCAGCGTCTCCAGCATCGATGCCCGCTGGAACCGGCTGTAGGCCGCGAAACTGATGAACATGATCGACAAGGTCGGAAGAAGGAACGCACCGACATAGTTGGCGACGAATTCGCCCGCACTGTCGGCACTCAATGTCTCGGGACTCGTCGTCTTCAGGAACGGTGTACCGAGCCATTTACCGAGCCCCAGATCGTCGACGACGACATTGAGGTCGATGGCGTACTGCTTGAGCACGATGGCGACACAGAAGATCGGCATCGAGAAGAACAGGAATGCGAGCGTCGTCGAGACGTAGTCCCAGATCGAGTACTGCTTGACCGCGGCGAGAACACCGACGGCGACACCGAGAACCAGCGCGATCAGCTCGGCGCCGAGCACGAGCCGAATGGTCACCCAGAAGGCGCTCATGATCTTCGGATAGACCGGCTCCATCGCGGAGCCCTGAGCGATCGAGATGCCCCAGTCACCGGTGACGAATCCGCGGAGCCAGTCCCAATACCGTGGTATCAGTGGCTTGTCGAGCCCGAGTTGGTGGGCGATGGCCGCGACCGACTCCGGGTTGATGTTCGGCTGGTTTCTGATCTCGGCGAGTGGGTCGCCCGCTCCGGCGACCATGAGGAACACCAGGAAGCTTCCGATGATCAGGATCGGAACCGAGATCGCCAACCGGCGAAGGATGTAGAAAACCAGGTTCAACGACTTGCTCCTAGTCCGGGCTTGACCCGGAATTATTTCGCCACTGCCCGGAACCACGGTAGTGGGGGTCGGGAAAGCGTGAACAGATACTTCCGTTGGTGATCGGGGGCCGGGCTGTGGCCCGGCCCCCGATCATTCACAGAGTCAGTCGATGACTCGGTACGCTCCGGTTATCAGCCGGTGCGCTCCCATTCGCCGACGTTCCACAGGACACCGTTGTACGACTGCATGTAAACGCGGTCGATGTTGCGGAAGGCCCACATGGACGGGGTGGCGAAGATCGGAAGCGTCGCGTAGGTCTCGGCGAGCGCCTTGTCGGCTTCCTGGTACGACTTCGTCGCCGCGGCCTCATCGGTCGCCGAGGTGGCGGCGTCGAATGCCTCGTCGATCTTCGGGTCGCTCAGGCCCTGCCAGTTCTGGCCACCACCGGTGATGTAGATGGATTTCTGCTCGGCCTTGAACGGCGCGGCCGACCAGCCGAAGAGGGCGATGTCGTAGTCACCCTTGTCGACCCTGCCCTTGAGGAAGTTGGGGTCGGTCTCGTCCTTGATCTCGATGCCTGCCGCACGGGCCTGCGACTGCACGATCTCGACCGTGCGGCTGCGCCGCTCGTTCTCGTTGTGCGAGATCGTGACGGAGAACCGCTGGCCGTCCTTCTGGTAGATGCCGTCCTGGCCCTTGGTCCAGCCGCCTTCCTGCAGCGTCTTTTCCGCGGCCTCGGCACCCTGGCCTGCCTTGTCGCCGTAGTTGTCGACGAAGCCGTCCTCTCCCTCGAAGAACACGATGCTGTTCAGCGGCGTCGCGTCGGAAAGAACGCCCTTGAGCAGCTTGTCGGTGATCTCCTGGCGGTTGACGACCTCGAAGAACGCCTTGCGTGCGGCCTCGTCCTTGAAGAGCCGGTTGAAGTTGAGGTCGAAGTGCTCGAACGTCAACTGAGCCGCCGAACCGTAGGTCACGCCCTGCGAGGACAGGCCCTTCATGGTTTCGGCGGCGGTGTCGTCGGGCTGAGTGGAAGCCGCGACGTCGATCTCACCGTTCTGCAGCGCGGTGGCCATCGCCTTGGTGTCGGGGATGGCGCGGACCGTGATTTCCTTCGGTCCGCCCTTGGCGCCGATCCACTCGGGGTTCTTGTCGAGAACGATGGTTCCCGAGTTCGGGTCGAACGACTTGATCTTGTAGGGGCCGGAGCCCGGCATGGTGGCGGCGTCGAAGCCCTTCCACTCGCCTGCCCAGAAGTCGGCGACCTTCTTGACGTTCTCCGTGTCGGTCGGCTTGACCTCACGGATGTCCGAGATGCCGGTCTTCTGCTCGATGATGTGAGCGGGCATGAGCGACTGGTCGGCGAAGAGGCCCTTGTAGTCGAGGTAGGGCTCGGAGAACGTGGCTTCGAAGGTGAGGTCGTCCGTGCACTTCGGGTCGTCCATGAGCTCGTAACCCGTTGAGGAGGCGGAGTTGAAGCCCTCAGCCTTTCCGGAATGCGAAAGCCAGTTCAGGTAGAAGTCCTTGCAGTTCCACGGCGCACCGTCGGACCACTTGACCCCGTCCTTCATCTTCCATTCGACGACCTGGGGGTCTTGCGACTTGACCGTGACGGATTCCATCACGTCTTCGTTCAAGAGCACCTTGTTGTTGCCGTCGAGAGTGAAGGGACCGATGATCGTCGCGGTCAGAATGTAGTTGTTGTACGAACTGTTCGCGTCCGCGGTCTTGTTGTTGTACGCGGAGTAAGCTTCATCGATCGCGACAGTGACCGGGTCACTTTCGGGCACCTCGGCGATTTTGTAGGTATCGCCCTGCTGAGCCTTGCCCTCCGCCATGCTTTTGACATCTGCGGTCGAGCCGTTCGAGTCGCCGTCGTCGCCGCCGCCGCATGCGCTCAGTACGAGCGCGGATGCGGCCACCAGCGAAATAGCGGAGACTACCTTCGATCTCCTCATTACGTGTGCCCTCCTAGCACTGAGCCCCTGGATGTCCGGACCACGGGACCCACTCGCCCCGGTTCACAGCGCCGGGACTTACGACGCGCCAAGCCACACTCGTTTGGCGCACTGCGGGGGAACGCTAAGAAGGATGACCACCCGCAGTCACCACTTCCCGAGCGATCGTGACCAAAGGGTGACATCCGACTTACTTCCAGCTTGACAACGGTTACTTGGTGCAGCCATTTGATGGCAAACCGATCGTCCGTTCGGTCAGCCACGGGAGCAATGTAAACGTTGTACGAGCCGTGCACAGAGTTGTGGGCCGAAATCCCCCACATTGAGGCATAGCTGTCGTGGAAGTGTTACCGCTGGGCTCTGGTCCAGTTGACCGCGGAGGAGAAAGGCCCGGACATCGGGGGCCCAGGCGAGACACCCGCGACACTCGAACCGATGGCCAGCGTGTCGGCGAGCTGGAAGAGCGGGATCGCGATGTTGGCCTGCCACAACGCCGGTTCCACCGTCGAAAGGCTCTCGTCGAGCGGTTCGGCCCCGGTCAGCGCCGACTCGATGGTCGGCTGGAGGACCTGGTCACAGAAGGCAGCGGGGTTGGCGGGGGTCACCGTGGTGTCCGAAGGGTCCTCTTCGCTGTCCCAGCCCGGCCCGCAGCCGAAGGCCGACGCCAGCGTCGAGGCCGGATCCGCGCTGATGGGCTGGGGAACGACAGCGATGTCGACGACGACAGTGCCGCTCTGGGTGGTCGACTGATCCTCGGGATCAGTGCTCACCGGCGAGGCGAGCAGACTGGAGAACAACTCCCTCGAAGGCGGGTTGACCGTGGTGACCTCGATGCCCGCCGAGGTGAGCTGCCTGCTGAGTTCCGTCGCGATACTCGCGTAGGGCTCCTGCTGGCCCGGCGAGGCGACAACGACCGAAAGGGTCTTGCCCTCCCTCGCCCACGTTCCGGCCTCCTTCTTGTAACCGGCGGCGGTCAGCAATTGCTGCGCCCGCTTGGGGGCGACGTCTCGCGGAGAACCCGACGGCGGCAGGGTCGGCTCGTAGCCGGAATCCGAAGGCGGCATGACGTGAGCACCGGCCCGCAGGTCCCGCATGGGACCGCCCTTCGTGCCCTCCGCGATGAGCTTGTCCCTGTCGATCAGCGCGGCGACGCCCGCCCTGACCTGGTCGTCGGCCAGCGCCCCCACAGGGCGCAGCAGGGTCTCGGCGAAGTACGGCCTCGCGACGGTGTGCGTCTGGACCTCCTTGCCGAGCCCGGCGAGCAGATCGAGTCCCGTGCCGTCGAAGTTGCCGAGCGCGAACTGGTCGTTACCGGTCCGCAGCGCGTTGACCATCCCGGACTGATCCGAGCTGCGCAGTACGACGCGATCGACGGCCGCCGGCTTTTCCCAGTACCGCTCGTTGCGTTCGAGGACGATCTCGCCGCGCTCCTTGTCGAGCGTCTTGACGGCGAACGGACCGCCGTAGGCGGGGAAGCTGTCGGCGAGCGCGCCTTGCCAGCCGCCAGGGGCGTCCTTGAGCAGGTGTGAGGGAAGCAGATTGTCGAAAAGCGACTTCCAGCCCGGATAGCGCTCGGAGAAGGTGACCTCGACGCGCTTGCCGCCCTCCCCGGGCTGGATGCCCGAGATCAGCCGGTAGCCCGCCTTGTCGACGACCCCGGGCTGGTTCTTCATCGCGTCGGCGAGATAGGCGAAGTCCTCGACGGCGATGGGCGCACCGTCCGACCAGGAGGCTTCGGGCCGGATCTCGTAGCGAACCGTGAAGGGCTCTTCCGAGATGACCTCGGCCGAAGTCATCAGGTTCTTGTCGAGTGCCGGTTTTCCTTCCTCGTCCGGACGGAAAACCGAGGGCAGCAGCATCGCCGACAAGGCGGAGGTGACCGTCGAGAGGTCGGCGTTGTTGTGCGGGTTGTAGCCGCCCGCGATGTCGTCGAGGCTGACCATGATCTGCGAGGGCGTGTTCGCCGGTGGCGTCGAGGTCTGCGCGATGGGGCTGCTCACCACGGGAGGCGGCGGGGTGTTGGTACACCCCGCCAGCACGACGACGAGTGTGAAAAGCAGGGCAAGCGCGCCGCGCCCGCTTTGCCTGCCGCGCCCGAAGGACGAGCGGTGGCCCGGTCCAACCGGGTCCCTCCGGCCTGTGCGCACCCCGCGGCCCCTCCTGCTCATTCGAAACCGACATCGCTGACTCGGCGGACTCAACGGACTCCGAAGATCCACCGCCCGTTGGGCACAGAGCGTGCCAGACCTGACGTCAAGCCCGGATACCGGATTCAGAATCCACTACTTGGGTGACGCGTCAGCTCGTTTTCCGGTTCCACCAGGCGAGCAGTCAGCCGTTCTGATCGCGGCTCTTGGCCCTCGACCGTTCCTTGGCGCGCTGCGACACGTCCAGAGTGACCTTACGCACCCTGACCACGTTCGGGGCCACCTCGACACATTCGTCGACGGAACAGAACTCAAGCGCCTCTTCGAGGCCGAGCTTGCGTGGCCTCGCGAGCCGTTCGAGCTCGTCACCGGTCGACGAGCGCATGTTGGTGAGCTTTTTCTCCTTGGTGATGTTGATGTCGAGGTCCTCCGCCCTCGGGTTCTCCCCGACGACCATGCCCTCGTACGCCTCGGCACCCGGCTCGACGAAGAAGGTGCCCCTGTCGGCGAGCTGCAACATCGCGTAGCTGGTGATCTGGCCGGACCGATCGGCGACCAGCGAGCCGCTGTGCCTGGTGCGGATCTCGCCCGCCCACGGGAAGTAGCCGTCGAACACGTGGTTGGCGATGCCGGTACCCCGCGTCTCGGTGAGGAAGTCGGTGCGGAAACCGATGAGCCCCCTGGCCGGCAGCACGTACTCCAGTTTGATCCTGCCGGTGCCGTGCCCGTCCATGTTCTCCATGCGGCCCTTGCGGGAGGCCAGGAGCTGGGTGATCGCGCCGAGATGCTCCTCGGGAGCGTCGACGTAGAGCCGCTCGAACGGCTCGTGCAGCTTGCCGTCGATGGTGCGCGTCACGACCTGCGGCTTGCCGACGGTGAGCTCGAAGCCCTCACGGCGCATCTGCTCGACGAGGATCGCGAGCGCCAGCTCGCCCCTTCCCTGCACCTCCCACGAGTCGGGACGCTCGGTGGGCAGCACCTTGATGCTGACGTTGCCGATCAGCTCGGAGTCGAGCCTCGCCTTGACCATGCGTGCGGTGAGCTTGTCGCCACCACCCCTGCCCGCGAGCGGCGAGGTGTTGACGCCGATGGTCATCGAGATGGCCGGTTCGTCGACGGTGATCCTCGGCAGCGCCCCAGGCTCGTCGACGTCGGCGAGGGTGTCACCGATGGTGATGTCGGGGATACCCGCGATCGCGACGAGGTCGCCTGCCGCGGCCTCCTGCGCGGGAACCCTGGTGAGTGCCTCGGTGACCAGCAACTCGGAGATGCGCACCGACTGCACGGAGCCGTCCTCGCGAAGCCAGGCCACCGTCTGGCCCTTCCGCAGCCGTCCGGCGTGGATGCGCACGAGCGCGATCCTGCCGAGGAAGCTGGAGGCGTCGAGGTTGGTGACCAGCGCGCGCAGCGGGGCTTCCGGGTCGGCCTTCGGTGCGGGGATGTGGCCGAGCAGCACGTCGAAGAGCGGGTCGAGGTTGTCGCTGTCGGGTGCCGCGCCGTCGGCGGGCTGCTGGAGGCTGGCCTTGCCGTCACGGGCCGCCGCGTACACCACCGGCATGGACAGCACGGAGTCGAGTGAGTCGTCGTCCATGCCCTCGATGTCGCCCGCGAGGTCGAGCAGCAGGTCGTGGGTCTCCTCGACGACCTCGGCGATGCGGGCGTCGGGACGGTCGACCTTGTTGACGACGAGGATGACCGGAAGTCCGGCCTGCAATGTCTTGCGCAGCACGAACCTGGTCTGCGGGAGCGGGCCCTCGCTGGCGTCGACGAGCAGGACGACACCGTCGACCATGGCCAGCCCTCGCTCGACCTCGCCACCGAAATCGGCGTGACCAGGGGTGTCGATCACGTTGATCGTCACCGCGCCCTCCGGCGTCGCCCTGCGGATGGCGGTGTTCTTCGCGAGGATCGTGATGCCCTTTTCACGCTCCAGTTCCCCGGAGTCCATGACTCTGTCGACCAATTCGGCGCGTTCGGCGAATGCGCCCGATTGCCTCAGCATGGCGTCGACCAGCGTGGTCTTGCCGTGGTCGACATGCGCCACAATGGCGATGTTCCTGAGGTCGGTCCTGACCTTCTCGGCGGCGGCGATAGGCACGCGTCGGCTCCTGTGCGGGAAGAGAACGGGGGTGACCAGCGGCTCGATTAGCCGGGCACGGTCATTTCCAGAATACTCGCGGGAGCATTGTGCTCAGCACCACACCTCGATCAAGGATAGGCTCACCTAACCTGAGGCGGTAGAACCGGCCGCTACCGGAGGATGCGAGTGGGCAAGAAGAAAGACAAGGCCGGTAAGGACCCGAAGGCCACCGTCCGCAAGCTCATGAAGGCCGGCAAGGTCAAGAAGAAGTGCTGCAAGTCCAGCCCACGCTGCAAGAAATGCCCGGTACTCGCACTGAAGAAGGCGAAGGCCAAGCTGGAAAAGGCAGCCTGAGCGGGCACGGCGACCACCCACACCGGCGAGTGAGCCGGTGCCGGTCACCGCTGACGGCTAATGCGGCACGGCTTCGTTCAGCAGCCGCAATTCGGGACAGGTACGGGTCGCCGAGAACTCCACCACCTCGTAATGCGCGTAGTGCGCGAGCACGAGTGGATCCGTCGCGAGGACGGCATCGAGCTTGCCCCTCGTCATCGGTCTGGTGATCATCACCTCCCCAAGATGCAAATCCCTCCTGCCCGAAGCGATGAAATACGAGTGGTCGTATTGCTTCTCCACCCATTTCACGTGATCGGGAAGGACGTAGTCGAGTTCTTGCCGGGGCGCGGTGTAAGTCAGCAGCACGACATACATGAATCAACGGTAAATCCGCTGCGACCGGAAAGCACCTTCCGTGGCCCGACCCGTTATCGCCGCTCATCGCATACGACATACGGTCACAGCAGGGCCGCGAGCGCGGGAAGCAGCACCCTGTCGGCGGGAAGCCATTCGACACCGGCGAGTTCCCCCGCGGCGATCCAGCGCAGCCCGCTGTGCTCGACGGCTCGCGGTTCCGATGAGCCTGGACGCAGCGTCGCGGCGAACACCCGCAGCAGTTTGGTCCCCGGCAAGGCGACGTCCTGCCCGACCCGCTCGCCGACGACGACGCCGACCCCGAGTTCCTCGGCGCATTCCCGGATCACGGCGTCCACATCGGACTCACCGGATTCGACCCTTCCTCCCGGCAGTTCCCATTTTCCGGCCGCTTCGGCGGGAAAGGCGCGTTGCTGAGCCAGCAGGAGGCCGTCCCGCACGATGGCGGCGCCCACGATGACGGTCGGGATCACGAGCACGAGACGCTACCCTGTGCCAGCGTCGTACCTGCGCCAGACGACCTGGAACCTCGCACCGCCGTCAGGTGAGTCACCAACGGTGACCCTGCCGCCCCGCCTGCGCACCGCCTCGGCGACCATCGCGAGCCCGAGTCCCGTCCCACCCGACGAGCGGGCCCTGTCGTCACCGACGCGATAGAACCGGTCGAACACCCTTTCCCTGTGCTCCGGCGCGATTCCCGGCCCGTCGTCGTCGACGACGATCCGCACCCGCGACCGCGAAGCCAGCACCGAGACCACGATCCTGCCCTCGGCATACCTCGCCGCGTTGCGAAGCAGATTGTTCAGCACCAGTTCCACCTCGGCGTGGGTCGCGAGTGCCCACGCCTGAGGCACCACGGCACTCACCCTGGCCTCCGGAGTACCCGCCGGCAGCCTCGCGACGGCTGCTCTGGCCTCGCTGACCAGTTCGACCGGCTCGGCGGGCGGGACCTCGCCCGCGTCGGCCCTCGCGAGCGCGAGCAGGCCGTCGAGCAGGGCCGACAGTCGCTCGGATTCGGCGAGCACGTCCGCGAGCGTCTCCTGCGCGAGTTCCGGATCGGGATTGGCGACGGCGACCTCCGACTGCACCCTGATCGAGGCGACCGGCGACCGCAGCTCGTGCGCCGCGTCGCCGGTGAACCTGCGCAGCCGTTCGCTGACCTCCTCCTGCCTGGCCAGCAGCGCGTTGAAATCCGAGGCGAGCGCCCTCAGTTCGTCATGGGCACTCGGCAACGGCAACCTGCGCCCCGAGGGCAGCGCCCTCACCGAACGGCGCATTCTGCCGACCGGCCGCAGCGCGGCCCTCACGCCAAGCCAGGTCGCGAGCGCCGCCACGATCGACCCGATCAACGCGACCACCAGCAACCAGCGGGAACCGTCCCCGACAGCGGTGGCCGAGCCGACCATCGGCGCACCGACGGCCACCAGCCGCTGCATCCCGTCGGGCGCCGTGACGACCGAACCCAGCCAGCGCCACTTCAGGGCCTCGTCGCCACTCGACTCGTACCGCACTTTGAGCCCGGCCTTGAGGTCGCTGACGTCGCCTGCCGTGAGCTCGGGCGGCTGTCCCCCATCGACAGGGTCGCCCGCGATGTCGAGCACCCTGATGTCGATGCCGTGCGGTCCTGACGGCGGCGTCCCCTTCGCCACGTCCGCGCTCGCCTCGGTGAGCTGAGCCTGCAACTCGTCGTCGACGGAACTGGTGAGCAGCGGGCCGAGCGCCTTTCCGGCCAGCGCGGCGAGCCCGAACAGCAGCACGAGGGTCACCGTGGTCGCGAGCAGGGTGATCCTCGACTGCAGGCTTCGCCGGATCCACCAGGTCCGTGGCGAGATCACCCTGTCGTCGCCTGGTCGAGGTCGGGATCGGAGGCCACGTAACCGTGTCCCCGCACCGTGCGGACGAACGCGCCAGCCCCGACCGCGTCGAGCTTCCTGCGCACGTACCCGACGTAGACCTCGACGACGTTGCGGGTCGCCGCCTGCTCGTCACCCCACACGGCACGCAGCAATTCGTCCTTCGTGACCACGGTCCCCGCCCTCCCGACCAGGACCTCAAGCAACGCGAACTCGCGCGGGCTCAGCGCGACCGGCTCCTCCCGCCAGCGCACCTCCCTCGCCGCCCTGTCGACGACGAGGCCACCGATGCGCAGCGCGCCCCTGCTGCCCTGGGTCGCCGCCCTCCGCAGCACCGCCTTCACCTGCGCGACCAGCACGACGAACGAGAACGGCTTCACGAGGTACCCGTCCGCGCCGAGATCGAGCCCGTCGGCCTGATCGACCTCGCCGTCCTTCGCCGAGATCATCAGCACCGGCGTGTGCACCTCCTGCGCGCGAAGATGCTGCAATACCCGGTAGCCGGAAAGGCCGGGCAGCATGATGTCGAGCAGCAGCAGGTCGAAGGCGCCCGTCTGCGCGAGGCGCAGGCCGCTGGGGCCGTCGGCGGCCGTCACGACGTCCATGCCCTCCGAGGTGAGGCCCCGCTGGAGTGCCTTGCGCACGCCGGGCTCGTCGTCGACGACCAGTACTCGTGGTTTCACGATTCTCAGGATGCCGGTTTCCCGGCGCTCGCGCGCCGCCTCTCAGCGCGTTCTCAGCATCTCAGGACCATCTCAGCGGCCGTGGCGCACTCTCGATCGCACAGCAAGGGGCACACTGGAACACGACATTGGAGGGGCAGTGACCACGAAGAAACGAGCGGCGGCCGTAGCCGTGACCGGCACGGCGCTGGGGGCGGTCGGACTCGGTTTCCTCGCCATGCCGGCCGGCGCGGGGGAAGCTCCCCAGCTGCCACCGATCGGCGCCGAGGAGCTCGTCCAGTCCGTACTGGACCAGAGTCCGTCCGCGCTCGCCGGAACCGTGCGAATCGACAACAACCTCGGGCTACCGGCGATGCCCGGGACAGGGATGCTGGACTTCGACGCCGCGCAGATCCACTACGACGGCAAGGGCGACGCCCGCATTTCGATCGCCCAGCAGAGTGCCGAGACCACGATCGTCCGCGACGGCGAAACATTGTGGACCTACGAATCGGGCAGCAACTCGGCGACCAAGTTCACTCTGCCTGCCGAGCTCACCCACCACGGCAAGAGCATGGAGGGACCGGGCAGCGCCGAGGGGCAGTTCGCCGATCCGGCGACCGCCGCCGCCAGTCTCGTCTCGGCGGTGCAGGAGACGAGCACGGTTTCCGTCGACGGGACGGCGAGGGTCGCCGACCGGCCTGCCTATGAACTCGTGCTGACGCCGAAGCCGGGCGAACGCACGGTGCTGCGTGAGGTGCGGGTCGCCGTCGACTCCGCGACCAGGCTGCCGCTGCGGCTTTCCGTGATGACCAACGGAACGACCGACCCAGCGCTGGAGGTCGGATTCTCCGACATCAGCTTCGGCGCCCAGCCCGCCGACCTGTTCCGGTTCACCCCGCCCCAGGGCGCGACGGTGACCGAGCAGCGACCGGATGTCGAGCACCAGGCTCCGGCCGACGGGCCTGACGGCACGTTCGTCGGCGACGGCTGGGACACCGTCTACGTCGGCAGGGCGCCGGCCGAGGTGCTGGACAACGCGCGGCAGCAAGACTCCGAGGACGACGCGAACCTCGGCTCGCTGCTCGACCGCATCGGCACCCCGGTCAACGGTGACTTCGGCTCGGGACACGTCGTCAGCACCAAGGTCGGCACGGCGCTGATCACCGACGACGGCCGCTTCGCCGTCGGCGCCGTTCCCCAGCAGGTGCTCATCGAGGCGCTGGAGAACAAGTGACCAGCACGGCATTGACCGGCGTGGACGTCCCCTCGGGGGCGTCCACGCCCGCCGCGCTCGCCGCGAGCACGAGGGGGCTCAGGAAAACCTACGGCCGCACCGTCGCGGTCGACCACGTCGACCTCGACGTTCCGGAAGGGTCCGTGCTGGGCATGCTCGGCCCCAACGGCTCCGGCAAGACCACGACCATCAGGATGCTGCTCGGCCTCGTCAGGCCGACGTCGGGGAAGGTGGAACTGCTCGGGCAGCCGATGCCCGACGGCGCGGGACACGCGCTGCCCGACATCGGCGCGCTCGTCGAGTCACCCGGTTTCCACCCCTTCCTTTCCGGAAGGGACAACCTGCTCCGCATGGCGGCAGCCGAGCCACGACTGGCCACATCGGACATCCCGGCCGCCGTCGACACCTCGCTGGAAAGAGTGGGGCTCTCCGGCGCGGCAAGCAGGCGCTACCGCGGCTACTCACTCGGGATGAAACAGCGACTCGGACTCGCCGGAGCGCTGCTCGTACCGCGCAGGATGGTCGTACTCGACGAGCCGACCAACGGACTCGACCCCGCCGGAACACGGGAAGTGCGCACGATCATCGCCGAGCTGAACGCGTCCGGGGTGACCGTGCTCGTGTCATCGCATCTACTCGCCGAGGTGGAGGCGACGTGCACTCACGTCGCCGTTCTGCACTCGGGCAGTGTCGTCGCGCAGGGAGAACTGGCCGAACTGCTCGAATCCGGCTCGCCGGCGCTGCTGGTGTCCACTCCGGACGGTCCGGGCGCGGTCGAGGCACTGCGGGAAGGGCGGATCCCCGCACGGCTGACCCCGGAGGGAGTCAGGGTCGACCTCACCGCGACGACACCGCCCGACGCGATCGCGGCCCTCGTGCACGCCGGAGTGCGGATCCAGGAGGCACGCAGGGCTAGAACAGGGCTCGAAGACCTGTTCGCCCGGTTGACCCAGCAGGAGCCGGAAGGGGAAGCCGGATCATGACACAGGCACTCGACATGACGGACCAGGCAGCAGGGGGAACGCCGGTTGCCCGCTCGCGGGCGAACATCGCGCGGCTGTTGCGCGCGGAACTGCGGTGGATCTACCGGAGGCCGCGCACCCTCGTCGTGCTGGGGGTTCTCGCCGTCATTCCGGTCATACTCGGAATCGCGCTGACCCTCGTCGACTCTCCAGGGCCACCTGAGGGCAGTGGTGGTGACGGTTCGGGACTCGTCACGGCGGCGGCGGGCAACGCGCTCGTACTGCCCATCGCGGCACTCACCATGGCACTGAGTCTGCTGCTGCCGATGACGACCGCGATGTCAGGAGCGGACGCGATCGCGGGAGAGCAGGCACACGGCACGCTGAGGAGCTGGCTGCTGGCGCCGGTCAGCAGGGGGCGGCTGCTGTTCGTCAAGGCGTTCGGGGTCGCGACGTTCGCGCTCAGTACGACCGCGCTCATGGCACTCACCGGGATAGTCACCGGACTGGTGATCAACGGCAGCGGCTCGCTGTTCACCCTGTCCGGCACGACGCTGGGCTTGCCCGCCGCGCTGCTGAAGGTCGCGATCGCGGTCGGCTGGATCGCGCTGCAGCTGTGGGCCGTCGGGGCCGTGGCGCTGGCGATCTCCTCGTGGACGGAGCACCCCATGGTGGTGCTCGCATCCGTGCTCGGCGGGATCATCGTGTTCTCGGTGCTGAGCCTGCTCGACGCGCTGAGCTGGCTGCATCCCTTCCTGCTGAACAGTTCCTGGACCTCGATCGCGGACGTACTGCGCGATCCGATGCCCACCGGCGCTCTCGCGGAGGGAGCGCTACGAGCGGCCTGCTACATCGCCATCGGGCTCTCACTCGCCTACGCGAGACTGACCACAAAGGACGGTTAGGCTCCGATGACGGCGATGCCGTCGGGGTGGAGGTGAAGCCGTACGGTGTCACCGGCCCGGCAGGTCGCCGTCATCGGTGCGATGGCATCCAGGGTGGAAGCAACGGCCGCCGTGCTGACGGAGAGCCGGACGTGGTCGCGGCGGTGCACTCGCGACACCACCACAGCCTCCACTGCCTCGACCCCTTCCCGCGCGACCCTGACCGCGTTGGGCCGCAACCCCAGCAGCACCGGTCCTTCCTCGACATCCGGCAACTCGACCTCACCGAGCGCCGTGCGCACGATCCCTCCCGCCGCGTTTCCCTCCAGCACCGTGGTGACGCCGAGGAACCGCGCGATGCGCTCGTCGACGGGCCGCCGCCACACGGTGAGCACGTCGCCGAGCTGACGGATCTCCCCCGCTTCGAGCACGGCGACCCTGTCGGCGAGCGTGAACGCCTCTTCCTGGTCGTGCGTCACCAGCAGCGTCGTGGTCTTCGCCCTGCGAAGCAGTTCGGCGAGGTCGATCGCCAGCTGTTCCCGCAGTTCGGCGTCCAGTCCCGACAGCGGTTCGTCCAGCAACAGCAGCCTCGGCCTCGGCGCGAGCGCCCTCGCCAGCGCGACGCGCTGCGCTTCCCCTCCCGACAGCTCGGTGACCTTGCGCCGCTCGTATCCGGCCAGCCCGACCAGTTCGAGCAGCTCCTCCACTCGCCGTGCCCGCTCCGCTTTGCCTGCCCCGTGCATCCTGAGTCCGAACGCGACATTGCCGGCGACATCCCTGTGCGGGAAGAGCTGACCGTCCTGGAAGACGAGGCCGAATCCGCGCCGGTGCACGGGTACACCGGCGAGGTCGGCGCCGTCCCACCGCACCGAACCGGTCGCGGCCGGTTCGAGGCCCGTGATGCCCCTCAGCAGGGTCGACTTGCCCGAACCCGACGGACCGAGCAGGGCGAGAACCTCGCCGTCGGCGATCTCCAGCCGCGCTTGCCGCACCGCCGTGAACGAGCCGTAGTTCACCGTCAGGTCATCGACCGTCAGCATCAGAAATCAGAACTCCCCTACCTGGGCGTTCGCCGACCTGAGCCGGTCGACCACCGCCGCGACGAGCATCGTGACGAGCATCAGCAGCGCACACGCCGCGTAGGCCATCTGGTTGTTCAGCTCCCCCGGCCTGCTCACCAGCGAGCCGATCGCGACGGGCAGCGTCGGCGCGTCGGGGCGCGCGAGAAAGCTCGTCGCGCCGAACTCGCCGAGCGCGACCACGTAGCCGAAGGCGGCGGCAGCCGCGAGCGACCGCGCGGCGAGCGGAAGATCGACTTCTCGCCACACCCGGGCCGGGCTCGCACCCAAGGTCGCCGCCGCCTGCCTCAATCGTTCGTCGATCGAACGCAGCACCGGAAGCACCATCCTGATGATGAGCGGGACGATCACGAGCGCCTGCGCGAACGGGACGAGCAGCGGTGACGTGCGCAGGTCGCCCGGCAACTGGCCGAGCGTCACGAGGTAACCGAAACCGATGGTGACCGCCGAGACGCCGAGCGGCAGCATCATGGCGGCGTCCATGACCTCGCCGGTCACCCTGGCTCCGCGTTGCGGCGAACGGCGCAGTGACACCAGTACGACCGCGGCGAGAATCCCGATGATCAGCGCGAGCATCGTGGCGTCGGTCGCGGTGCGCAGTGAGTTCAGCGCCGCTTCCCAGCCGCTCACGTTGAGCGTGCCGTCATCGCCCTGGCCCGCGAGCGCGCGGTATCCGGCGAGGCTCCAGCCCTCTCGCGTCGAGACCGATCTGACAAGCAACGCGACGATCGGGGTCAGCAGCAGACCGAGGACCCCCGCCGCCGCGGCGACGATCCACCACTCGCCTCCCTCCGGCCTGCGCGCGGTCTCCGTTCGCGCCCGCAGCCTCACCGCCGTCTCTTTCCTCCTCCTGGCCACCGCGCCGACCAGCAGGGCTGCCACGACCGCGGCGAGCTGGACGAGCGAAAGCGCCGCGGCGCCCGAGAGGTCGAGCAGGTTCACGGTTCGCAGGTAGATCTCGGTTTCCAGGGTGCGAAGCCGCGATCCGCCCAGCATCAGCACGACACCGAAACTCGTCGCGCAGAACAGGAAGACCACCGCGGCGGCCGACGCGATGGCGGGCAGCAGCGCGGGAAGGGTCACCGACGTGAACGCCCTGCCGCGCGAGGCGCCGAGCGCCCGCGCCGCGTCCTCCGCCCTTCGATCGAGGTGTGCCCACAGGCCGCCGACCGTCCTCGCGACGACGGCGACGTTGAAGAACGCGTTGGCGAGCACGATGGTGAACACGCCACCGCCCGGCCACAGCGCCTTGAACGCGAGGCCGACGACGACGGTCGGCAGCACGAACGGGACGAGCACGAGTGTCCGGACCACGCCGACCCCGCGCAGCTTCACCCTGGCGAGCAAGTACGCGACCGGCAGTCCGGCGAGCACGGCGACCGCCGTCGACGCCGCCGCCTGCGCCACCGTGAAGGCGGCCAGCCGCCAGGTCTGCGATTCGAACAGCGCGGTGCCGACTCCGCCCTCGGAGAAGCCGAGCCGGATGATCGCCACGACCGGCCACGCGAAGAAGAGAGTCAGAAAGCCGACGGGCAGGACGGCGAGGGCAAGACCACCCGCGGTGCTCGCCCTCCCGCGCCTCGGGCTCGCTAGCCCTCCACGAGCGCGCGCCACTGCTTGATCCACTCCTCGCGACCGGACTCGACCCGCTCACCCGGCAGGGTCGCGGGGTCCTCCGGCTGCGGCGCGACGCGCTCCCAGTGGGCCGGCAGGGCGACGCCCTCCCGCGCGGGGTAGACGAACATGTTCTCCGCGACCGTGGACTGGAACTGCTGGGACAGCAGGAAGTCGACCACCTTGCCCGCTTCGCTGGGCTGCGAGCCGCCCGCGAGCACCCCCGCGTACTCGACCTGGCGGTAGCAGGTGTCGAGCAGCGCCTTCGTGCGCGGCTGACCGTCGTCGCCGAGTTCCGCGGCTGGCGACGAGGCGTAGGAGACCACCATCGGCCGATCGCCCTGCCCCGAGGAGCCGGAGAACTCCTGCGTGTACGCCTCCGTCCAGCCACTCACCACGAGTACGCCGTTGTCCTTGAGCTTCGACCAGTAGTCCCGCCAGCCCTGCTCGCCATAAGCCGCGACGGTGCCGAGCAGGAAGGCAAGGCCAGGCGAGGAGGTCGCCGGGTTCTCCACGACGAGGAGATCGCGATAGCGGGAGTCGGTCAGGTCGTCGAGGGTCGCCGGTTCCTCCAGCTCCCGCTCCGCGAACCACTCGGTGTCGATGTTGACGCAGACATCGCCGACGTCCACAGCCGAAAGCCGGTTCTGCGGGTCGATCGAATACCGCTGGGGTCCCCGGTCGCCTTCCGGGCTGGTGTAGGGCTCGAAGACCCCTTCGGCCAGCGCCCGCGAAGCGAACGTCGAGTCGACGCCGAACGCGACGTCCGCAATGGGATCGTCCTTGGTCAGCACGAGCTTGTTGGTCAGCTCGCCCGCGTCGCCCTCCTTGTGGACGTTGATCCGGATGCCGGTCTGATCACGGAACGCGTCGAGCACCTGCTGCGGAACCGACCAGGATTCGTGCGTCGCGATGGTCACCGTGACCGGTCCGCTCTCCTCCTGCTCACCGGCGCTGAACAGGGTGCAGCCCGCCGTGAGCGTGCCGGCGAGTGTCAGGGCGGCCACCGCACGAAGGGACCTCATCAAGCCTCCTTGTCGTTACCGGCAAGGAGGCAGGCACGGCCCTCCCTGGCGCCGGCATGATCCGGATCAGGTGCGAACGGTCGTGGGTGGTAACCCACCTCTCAGCCCGGCCGCGCCGGACTCCCGTGGCAGAGGTGCAGCGTACTCGAACGGGTACCACCATGGACGCATGGCAGATGTACTCAGTGACGGACGCATCGAAGAAGCTCTCGGCCACCTACCGGATTGGCAGCGGGAAGGCGACGCCATCCTGCGCACCGCGGAGCTCGCGCACTTCCCGCAAGCCATCCAAGTGGTGAACAGGGTGGCCGAGATCGCGGAGAGCGCGGGCCATCATCCCGACATCGATATCCGTTGGCGCACACTGACTTTCCGCCTCAGCACGCATTCGGAGGGAGGCATCACCGAGAAGGACGTCTCGCTCGCGGGCGAGATCGACGAAGTGATCAACTCCGTGTGAGCGCGTTTCCCCGCGCGATGTGTGATCTGCCCCGCCACCGGCAACCTTCTGGGTGTGAGTGTGCGTTGTCCGGGTAACCACAGAAGGTGGAGGGGAGTGCGCGATGAGCCGGTTGAGCTTTGGTGGCAACGAATTCGGAATCCGGAATCAGGCGGGGGTCACCCGCGGCCGAAGTCGGCGGCGGATCGCGCCGGTGGCCACTCTCGGAATGTTGATCTTGACGGTCCTCGGCATGAGCGCGGTGCCCGCGTTCGCGGCCGACGACGCTGCCGCCGGGACACCGTCAGGCGACATCACACAGGCGCTGATCGTCGGCGGACTCGCCTTCGCCATGATCATCGCGCTTGCCGGTGCGGTCCTGTATCACACCGCGAAAGGCCGACGGCGCAACTCCGTCGAGTGATATCGGACACAGTTGCCCGGCGACGCTAACGATGCTTCGTCGCCGGGCGCTGTGTTGGGTGACAAGGCTCTTACCAGCTATTGGGGACAAGAAATGGATGTTACGACCCGAGCCCCGCAAACTCTGACCTCAACTCAGCAGGCATGGGTCGCGGTGCTGGCGACGACGGTGACCCTGCTGCTCGTCGTACTCCTCGCCGCGGCGGGCTGAATCGACCAACCGGCCGGGTAAGCGAGCCATCGTTTACCCGGCGCTTTTCGTTCCCGGTAGCGACCTGCCCGTGCGCGCCAATTCCTCGCCCAGTATCCGGACGGCTTTCGGGCCGACACCGTGCAAGGCGAGCAGTTCCGCCTCCGTGCGCGTCGAGACCTGTTCCAGAGTGCTGAGCCCTTCTTGCAGAAGCGCGCGCGTGGCGGGCTTGCCGATGGCGGCGGGAAGGTCGCATTCCGAAGGCACGGCGTTGAGACTCGACACAAGCCGTCTCGGCGCACGAGCCGACCAGGCCTGCCGCACCAGCGCGTTGAGGTCCTTCCCGTTGATGTCGGTAAGGGGAACCCGGAAACCGATGGGCTTGCCCATCCGCACCAGCCGCTCGCCGGAGGGATGGGCAGCCAGCGCGGCCTCGGCTTCGGCGTCGGGCAGCTGCAGCTGGACGTGCCCCTCCTTCGACAGCGAGGCGAACCCCTTGCCCCTGACCGCGAACGAGACCATGCCGAAGTGGGTACCCTCCTCGACCTCCGGAAGGGCAAGCGCGGCCTTACGGAGCTGGGACAGCGTCGTCATCGGCCGATCATAAGCAGCGGCACCGACGTTTTCCCGCCGTCAACCGGCCGACGATCACGAAGATACGTCCGTACCTACCGCGCCAGCACCAGGTGCAGCAGCGGGTAGGGCCTGCCCTGGTCGTCCACGTCACTTCTTTCGGCGACCTCGAATCCGTGACGGGAGTAGAACCCGGTCGCCTGGGGATTCTGCTCGTTGACATCGACGACAGTCACGTCATGAGCCGCGATCACGTACTCAAGCAGGGCGGTGCCGATTCCGCCTCCGCGATGCGCGGCATCGACGAACAGCATCTCCAGTTTCCCGGATGCCGTGGCGGCGAAACCGAGCGGAACACCATCCCGTTCAGCGACGACCACACGCAGCCGCGGGAGATACTCCGCCGCCATGCGCCGCTCGATATCGGCCTTGTGGTCGTCGGCGAGAAAGTCGTGCGTGGCGTCGACGGCGCTGCGCCAGATACTCACCAGCCGCGGATATTCCACCTCGCCGAGCGATTCCCGGATCCTCACGCCGTCTCGCATGCGATCAAGCCTATGCGTCCGGAACGGGTTGCGGGGTCCGCGAAGCAACAACACCAAATTCACCGTGAGCGCTACCAGCAACGCGCAGATCGTCACGACGAGCGCCGTGCCCGGGATCGGCGAGGCGAATCCGAGCAGGTCGATCCGGCCGAGTGCGACGACGGTGAAGAGTGCGCCCCACAGCGCAGGCTCCCGAGCCTCCTCACCCGCGCGCAGGTGGAACCCCGAAGCCATGAGGGCCTGCGTCGCCAAGGCGAATCCCGCCACCGGGGTGAGCCACGGCAGCACGCCGGTCAGCTGCGGCAGGACGACCCCGAGCCCTCCGGCGACGTGCGAGATACCGAGGAACGCGAGCATCCGAGCGGACAGGGCCGCGACGGCCGGCATTCGGTAGGCCTCGAGCCGCCCGGTGCCGATAAGAATTGCGGCCGCGAGGTTGCCACCGACGAGACCGATGGCCAGCGCGCCCTGCACGATCCAGAGGAATGTATCGGCCGGGCCGGAGAGAGCAGCGCCGCCGGGATTCATTGTGGAAAGGAATGCGGAGAACGATGTGAGCGTGTCCATGCTCCAGCAGGACGATCCGCGGCAGCATTGCGTGACGGAGGGGGCGGATCTCGTCACATGTGGTCCCACTCGATCGTCCTGGAGGGCATGGAGAATTCCGATCACGCCGCCCCGCCCCGCGAGCGTGCGATCACCACCGCGTGGAGGGACGACCGCGACTACCTGCTGGCGACCGCCTCACGCATCCTGCGCGATGACGGCGAGGCCAACGATGTCGTCGCTGAGGCCTTCGCCCGGCTCGCGGCGCAGCCCATTGATGCCGTGCGCGACGCACGGGGCTGGCTGATCGTCGTGGTACGCAGACTCGCCCTCGACCGTCTGCGCTCCGCGCACCTCCGCCTGTGCGAACCGGTCGATCCGGCTGAGCCGCGCACTGACTCGACCGCGCGGGACTTGGGCATCGCCGGCCCCGCCGACCCCGCCGACCGCATCACGCTCGACGACGAGATCCGCCGGGCGCTGTCGGTGGTCGTCGGCCGCCTCACCCCCGGAGAACGCGCCGCCTTCATCCTCCACGACGTCTTCGGAGTCTCCTTCGACGAGATCGGCACGCTGGTCGGACGCTCCGGGGCGGCATGCCGGCAACTGGCGACCCGCGCCAGAGCGTCGATCCGTGCGACGTATCCGCTTGAGGCCGAGCACACGCCGCCGCCGGAACGAGAGCTGGACCGTGTTGCGCAGCGGTTTGCCGAGGCCTGCGCGGATGGAGACATATCCGAGCTCGCCACCCTGCTGTACGAGGGCGTGTCCGGCTGGGCCGTGCTCCACGGGGCCGTACTCAACGAGGTGCACGGACGCGATGCCGTGGCCGCAGGCCTTGTCGCCCTCTACGGGCGGCGCTCTCCGTGGGGCGTAGCGCCTTTCGCTCTCGACGACGTGCCCGCGGTGCTCGTCACGCGGCGGGGTGAGCCTGCCGGCCTCGTCCGCCTCGTCACCGACGCGGACGGCCTCATCACAGGGCTCCAGGCCGTACTGATCGACGCCGGGACGCGCACCCGGACAACGGCCGAGTCCGGGTCGCCCGGGGCCCGGCTCACACGTTGAACCTGAACTCCACCACGTCGCCGTCGACCATGATGTAGTCCTTGCCCTCCATCCTGACCTTGCCTGCCGACCTGGCGGCGGCCATCGACCCCGCCTCGACAAGATCATCGAACGACACAACCTCGGCCTTGATGAATCCGCGTTCGAAATCGGTGTGGATCACACCTGCGGCCTGCGGTGCGGTGGCGCCCTGCGGAATGGTCCACGCCCTCGCTTCCTTGGGCCCCGCCGTCAAGTAGGTCTGCAGGCCGAGCGTGTGGAAACCCGCCCTGGCGAGCGCGTGCAGCCCCGGCTCCGCTTGGCCGACGGACTCCAGCAATTCGCGTACCGACTCCTCGTCGTCGAGTTCGAGCAGTTCCGCCTCGACCTTCGCGTCGAGAAAAACGGCGTCGGCAGGCGCGACCAGCTTGGCCAGTTCGGCCCGTTTGTTCTCGTCGGTCAGTACGCCCTCGTCGGCGTTGAACACGTAGAGGAACGGCTTCGCGGTGAGCAGGCTCAGCTCGCGCAGGCCTTCGAGGTCGACCTCACGCTGCGCGGAGAACAGGGTGCGACCCTCGTCGAGGATGTCCTTCGCACGCTGCGCGTTCTCGAAAGCAGGCCGGAGATCCTTCTTCGTCCTTGCTTCCTTCTCCATCCTCGGCAACGCCTTGTCCAGGGTCTGGAGGTCGGCGAGGATCAGCTCGGTGTTGATCGTCTCCACGTCACCGAGCGGATCGATCTTGCCGTCGACGTGGACCACATCCGGATCATCGAAGACCCTGATGACCTGGCAGATCGCGTTGGCTTCCCGGATGTTCGCGAGGAATTTGTTGCCAAGCCCCGCACCCTCCGACGCGCCCTTCACGATGCCCGCGATATCCACAAAGGACACCGTGGCGGGGACCGTTTTGACGGAGGAGAACAGCTCGGCGAGCTTGTCCAGTCGCGGGTCGGGCAGCGGGACGACACCGACGTTCGGCTCGATCGTCGCGAACGGGTAGTTCGCCGCGAGTACGTCGTTGCGCGTCAGCGCGTTGAACAGGGTGGACTTGCCGACGTTGGGCAGGCCGACGATTCCGAGGGTCAGACTCACGGGCTTCGAGTCTACGGGGCGTGCTCGCGCCGCCGTCCCCGCCGTTCTTCACACACCTACCGTGATGTCCGATTCTCGCCAGTCGGCGCGCTGACCTGGTGGCATCATCGACAACATGACCTCGTCGATCGCTCCTCCCAGGCCTGCGGATCACAGCATGTGGCGCGACACCGAACGGTGTTACCGCGCGGTGCTGTCCAGGGACGCGCGTTTCGACGGACAGTTCATTCTCGCCGTGCGCACCACAGGCATCTACTGCCGACCCTCGTGCCCGGCGACGCGCCCCAAGGAACGTAACGTCCGGTTCTTTCCCACGTCGGCAGCCGCACAGGCCAATGGATACCGGGCCTGCCGCCGCTGTCTCCCCGACGCGGTGCCGGGGTCTCCCGATTGGAATGTCAGGGCAGACCTGGCGGCGAGGGCCATGCGGCTGATCGCCGAGGGCGTCGTCGAACGCGAAGGCGTCACCGGCCTGGCCGCCCGCCTCGGCTACTCAGAGCGGCAACTCGGCAGGGTGCTCTCAGCCGAGCTCGGCGCGGGACCGCTCGCCTTGGCCAGAGCACACCGCGCTCATTCGGCTCGATTGCTGATCGAGTTGTCGGAACTACCCCTCACCGACGTCGCCTTCGCGGCAGGCTTCTCGAGCGTCCGGCAGTTCAACAACACCATCCGCGAAGTCTTCGGCACCACTCCTTCCCAGCTCAGGGTGGCCGCGACGGGTAAACGCGGCCGTCCATCGGCAACGCACTCCTCCGGTTCCATCCATTCCCCGGAGGGCGCCGCTGCCCCCTCCTCCGCTGCCGCTACTCCCGCAACTGCGTCCCCCGCAGTCGGCGGGCCGACACCCGCGTTCACCGGCACCCTGCTCAGTCTGCGTCTCCCGGTGCGGGAACCGTTCGACGCCGAGGGTCTGCTCTCGTTTCTCGCCGCGCGCGCGGTGCCCGGTGTCGAGGTCGCCGACCGCGAACTCGGCACCTTCCAGCGCACCCTGCGGCTACCCCACGGCAGCGGTGTGGTCCGGCTTTCCCCTTCTTCCGGGCACGTGCGGTGTGAGCTGCGACTGACCGACGTCCGCGATCTCGGCACAGCCGTAACCAGGCTCCGCAGGATGCTCGACCTCGATGCCGATCCGGCGGCGGTCCGGAGTGTGCTCGAAGCCGACCCTTCACTGGCGCCGTTTGTCGCCGCGGCACCGGGTATCCGAGTCCCCGGCGCCGTCGACGGTCCAGAACTGCTCATCCGCGCCATGCTCGGCCAGCAGGTGTCCGTGGCCGCGGCGCGAACCGCCGCCGGTTCACTCGCCGCCGCCATCGGCGAGCACACACTCGCGGCCGTCAACGGCGAACCGGACGTCCTCTTCCCCACTCCCGCCGCCATCGCGGAGCACGGCCCCCGGCTGCTGCGTGGACCGCGCCGCCGGATCGCGGCGATCGTCGGCGCCGCCGAAGCCATGGTCGCGGGCACCCTCGACCTGAACGTCGGTCGCGATGCCGACGAACTTCGAGCCGAGCTACTCGCCACTCCTGGGATCGGTCCGTGGACAGCCGACTACGTACTGATGCGGCTCCTCGGCAACCCTGATGTGCTCATGGCCGACGACCTCGTGATCCGCAAGGGCGCGACCGCGCTGGGACTTGGCGCTGACAGCACCCGACTCCTCCGGCATGCCGAGCGCTGGCGACCCTGGCGTTCCTACGCGGGCATGCACCTCTGGCGCGCCGGAGGTACAACCACCGCCCAGCAACGGACCTCCGAGGTCCCCGAAGACGACGGGAGCGAACCGTCAACCACCCCGGCGGATCGCCACTGATCGCGGCAAACGACGTCCTGCGAAGACCGCTCACCCTGACGGAGCACCTGGCCACCTCGGGAAGACTCGGCCGCGTTCAGGCAGCGGACATCCCTCCTTCCTGGCTGACCGTCGACCCGGTTCTCGCCTTACTCACACGCAGCCGGGTGGGGATGCGCTGCCGCAGCTCCTCGACGTGGGACACCAGGCCAACGACACGCCCTCCCGCCCTCAGTTCATCAAGGACATCCATGACGACATCCAGCGTCTCGCCGTCGAGGGTGCCGAATCCCTCGTCTACGAACAGCGTGTCCAGCAAGGCCCCGCCCGTCTCCGCCGCCACCACGTCGGCGAGGCCCAGCGCGAGTGAGAGTGACGCGAGGAACGACTCGCCGCCCGAGAGGGTCTTCGCCGGACGCACCATTCCCGAATAGTCGTCCAGCACGTCAAGGCCAAGACCGCCACGCGTACCCCGAGCACCGGCGGCGTCGGAGTGCACGAACGAATACCTGCCCTGACTCATCGATCGCAGCCGCACCGTCGCCGCGGCCGCGACTTCCTCCAAACGCGCAGCCAGCACATAGGAGCGCAACGACATCTTGCGCGCGTTCTGCCCACGTCCGTTGACGACATCGGTAAGCGCGTCGAGTTCGGCATAGCTTTCCTCGGCCGGCGTCAGCTCGGCCAGCGCCGAGGCGAACTTTCCGGCCAGCTCCGCCAGTTCCCGTTCCCGGCGCACCGAGTCCCGCAACTCGGCGACCGCCGTCTCCGCCGCAACGCGTGCCTGCTCCGCCGCAAATCTCGCCGACTCCACGTCTACGATCTCGTCAGGTGAAATGTCGGCGAGTTCCGGCTCGGCGAGTACCTTCTCAGCCGCCACCCTGGCGGCTTCGGCCTCCGCCAATGCCCGCTCCAGCTCGTCGACCCTGCTCGTGGTTCGCGAGGCCGACATCGCCGCGTCGACGGTACCGAAACCGGCGGCGGCCACGGCCTCCTCGACCGCCGCTCTGTGATCCTTGAGCCGCTCAGCCGCTATCGCGGCGGCCGACCTCCGCTCCGCCAGTTCCTCCAGCGCTCCGACCACTCGCCCCAGACGCGCCTTCCGCTCGCCGACGTCAGCACAGTCTCCCCGGGCTTCCTCAAGCCGCAGAGCCCGCTCCTCGACCCGTTCGGCAAGTGTCTTCCGCTCCGCCAGCGCCGTCGCCGCGCTTTGCTCGGCCTCGGCACGCTCCGTCGTGAGCGCCGTGTGTTCGGCTTCGGCCGAGCGCACCGATTCATCCAGACGTTCTCGCCGCTTCGCCGCTTCGGCGAGACCCGCCAACTCGGCCTTGAGCCGACCGTGACTTTCGGCGAGTTCCTCGGCGGTGCGGCCTTGGAGACGATCGAGTACGGCCGCAAGGTCGCTTTCCGCCGCGTGACGCGCACCGGTCAGTTCCGTTCGCCGAAGTTCCGCTCTGCGTTCGCGCTCGGCGGCCAACTTTTCTTCCTCGGCACCGACAGTGTCGTCCTGCCGAACAGCCAGGCTCGGATGTTCGGCAGAACCGCAAACGGGACAAGAGTCCCCGGCACCGAGCCCGGCGGCCAGCTCGGCCGCCATCCCGGCAAGCCGCCGTTCCCGCAGATCGAGTACGGCCGCTTTGGCGGCAAGATGCGCCTCGATCGCCTCCTGCTCCGCACCCTTTGCCCGGTGAAGGACCTCCTCCAACTTGGGCAGACCGTTGGCCGCACCGAGCAGTTCGCGGGCTTCGACCTCCCGCGCGCGAACACCGTCCAACTTGGCCTGCGCCTCGGCAGCTGCATCCCGGCCCGCCCTCAGTTCCCGCAACCGGTCGGGCATTCCCTCAAGTTTCTCGCCGATGGCGGTTGCCTGCGCCGAGGCGTATGTCGCGACTTCGGCCAGGTCGATCATCCGCTTGCGGTCTCGCCGTTGCTGCTCCGCCTCCGCGACGAGGCCGGTCAATGCTCCCGCCTCTTCCCGGAACGCGCCCGCCTGCTCCCGCAACGTAAGAACATCGGCATCCGGATCGGCGAAACCGACGGCGACCACCGCGTCCCGCGCGAGCGCTTCGGCTTCTCTCGCCTCGGTTACCCGCCGTTCTTGCCGGTCGGCGGCGCTCGCGAGTCCGGTCACCGTGATCGCCCTGCGGGCACCGCTCAGCTCCTCCGCCCATTCCGAACGCTGATTCGCCTGCGCCGCAAGCCGGTCGAGGCTGTCCCGCGCGGCCCTGGCCCTGCGGACCCTTTCCGCAATCACGCGACGGTCGTGCCACGTCGCTTCGGCCTTTTCCCGCTCCACATTCGCGATCTTCGCGCGCCGCTCGGCCCCGGCCGCATTCATCTTCGCTTGTTCTCTGACGTGTTCGACCCACTCCTTTCCCACCTGCTCAGCCAATTCGACACCCGCGGCCTGCGCGAATCTGGCCAGCCATTCCCGCACCGACTGCCTGCGCTTCTCGATCTCCCTTCCCTTCGCCGTGCGCAGTTCTCTGAACCACCTCTCGACGTCCGCGAAACGCCGGGTGTTGAAAAGCCGTTCGAGGAGCTGCTCACGCTCGACGGTGTCCGCGCGGAGAAACCGGGCGAACTCGCCTTGCGGCAGCAACACCACCTGAAAGAACTGTTCGGCGCTCATGCCGAGCAGCCGCTGCACGGTGCGGGCGACCTCGTCGATCCTGCTGACACCTTCGGCAGGCTGCCCGCTCGGAACCTCGCCGACCCAGTGGAGCGCGGCCTTCGCCTGCTGAGTGGTGTGCCCGTCGCCTCGGAGCTTCGGCCGCTGGTACTCCGGGCTCCGGATGATGCGCATCCGCTGCCCTTGCACAGTGAGTTCGAGGATCACTTCAGTCGCGGTCTCGGCGCCGGCCAGATCGCACCGCAGGCGCTTGACCTGACCACGCGCTCCCGGAACCGACCCGAACAGAGCGAACGCCACCGCATCCAGAAGCGTCGTCTTCCCCGCACCGGTGTCGCCATGAAGAAGAAAGAGCCCGTCGGCGCCGAGTGCGTCGAAATCGACGATCTCGCGTCCGGCGTAGGGACCGAACGCGGCAACCTCAAGACGGTGCAGTCTCACCGGATATCACCATCCCGCTCGGGGTCGTTTTTGCCGGCGGCCTCAAGTGCGTTCGTCAACAACACGCGTTCGCGTTCGGTCGGCGGCGCCCCTCGGCAATCGGCGAGAAAGCTCGCCGCGATTTCGTCCGCGGACTTGCCCCTGACCGCTTCGGCGTAGTGCAACACCGTCGCGAAGCCACCCTCCGGCTCCCAATCGAGGTGAACGGCGTAAGGAAACCGCTCGCGCAGCTTTCGCATCGCCTCGACGGGCCTCACCCTGTCCGTGAGCGTGACCGAAAGGAAGGATTCGGTGAACGCGCCGTACTCGGCGGATTCGAGCAATTCGGCGAGCGTGCCACTGACCGACGCGAGCGCCCTCGGCACGGGCAACGCCCGCCGCTCGACGTTTGCCAGACCATTCGCGTCAAGATCCACCAACCACACGGATTTCTGTTGTGCCGCCTCGGAAAAAGAGTAGGCCAGCGGACTTCCCGAGTACCGCAGGTTTTCCGCGATTCGCTGCGCGCCGTGCAAATGTCCTAAAGCGACATAATCGATGCCGTCGAACACCGGTGCGGGAACCTGTTCGACGCCGCCGACGGCGATGGTGCGCTCGGAATCACTCCCGACTCCGCCCGTGACGAAGGCATGCGCCAGCACGACCGAGCGAGTGCCGGAAGGACGATCCGACAGATCATCGGTGATCCTTCTCATCGCCTCGGTGAGCACACCGGTGTGCCCCTTCGCCGAAGGCACGCCCAACGCGTTTCTGGCCAGTTCCGGCTCCAGATAAGGAATCCCGTACAACGCCACTCGACCGTGCTCGTCGTCGAGCACGACCGGCTCGTGCAAACCCGCGACCGTGGTACGCAGATACAGCCCACCAGCCGCCGCGAAGTCGGCGAACGCACCCAGCCTCGCGGCGGAGTCGTGGTTTCCCGGCGTCACGACGAGCCGCGCGCCCGCCTCACTGATGTTTCGCAGCGCGGCGGTCGCGACCCGAACCGCCTCCGCCGAAGGAACCGCCCTGTCGTAGATGTCGCCGGCCACGAGGACGACATCTACAGCCTCGTCGACCACGAGGTCGGCAAGGTGACTCAGAACGCCGGCCTGCTCACGCAGCAGGTCGGTTCCGTGGAAGGTTCTTCCCACGTGCCAGTCGGAGGTATGCAGCATTCGCACGCGATCAAAGCTAGAACCGCCGACCGACAGAACCGGGTACAAACGACCGGCGTGTCACTCGAACGTGTGTTCGATATGGACGATGGTCGTTTTATGTCGGTGCGGTAGGCCATGATGCGAGCGAGCGATCACGGAAGGAAGGAGCGGGCAGGTGGGTTCGACGGTGCTCGCCACGGCGGCGATTGTGGTCGCGGTACTGCTGGCCCTGGCGGT
Organism: Saccharomonospora sp. NPDC006951; assembly: GCA_040635515.1. Taxonomy (GTDB): domain Bacteria; phylum Actinomycetota; class Actinomycetes; order Mycobacteriales; family Pseudonocardiaceae; genus Prauserella_A. Next base: position 628,795 of record JBEYHY010000005.1, read on the forward strand.
CGCTCTGGTGTGGCGGCTGTACCAGGACGGCATGCGCAGAGCCGACGCGGCGGCGAGGCAGGTGGACGTCGAACGCGCCAGAGTGGACGAACAACAGGCGGCGTTGCGGCAACAGCAGCTCGCGCTGCGCAGGTACGAAGTCGCGTTCGCCTCGATCAGCGGCAGAGGCGAACTCGGCGAGCAAGTGCTCACTGAAACGGCGAGGGCACTGGGACTTCGGGAAGGTCTCCATTTCACCTCGCAAACGGATCTCGCGGGAGGCGGCGCCGCAAAACCGGACATGGTGTTGCGGGTCGGTGGCGATCGCACCGTTCCGGTCGACGCCAAGGCGAGCATGGCGTGCTGGGCGGAGGCCGTCGAAACCGACGACCCCGACGAACGGCTCGACGCACTCCGGGTCCATGTCCGCAATCTCAGGTCGCGCGCTGCCGAACTCGCGGGAAAGGGTTACCAGCGCTGGGCTGACGCGATCTACGGCACGGTCATGTTCGTTCCGTCGGACGCCGCGGTCGTCGCGGCACTCGACACTGACCCCGAGTTGCTGCGCTGGATGCTCGATCGGCGCGTCTTCCTGTGCGGGCCGACCGGGTTCGCGATCGTCGCGTCGGCGGCCATGTTCGCCGCGACGGAACGGACGTTGCTCGAAGATGTCGAGCAGGTGCGTGCGACCGCGGCATCGGCACACCGCGCGGCGGGCAACGCTGTCGACGCGCTCAACCTGTCGAGCACTCATCTGCAGCGGTTCATCTCCGCTCGCCGCAGGGAGCTTGAGGCGCTGGAGAGTTTCCGCGCGAGTGTGTCGCCGTTGACAGAAGCAGCCGCGAGCCCGACGCCGGTCCCCGCCATCAGGAAGGGAGACGAGCTGACAACAAACTGACTCAAAACGTATAAACAGTGCGTCTGGTCCGTACCATTGGCGTGAAACTCCGGCTTGGATGTGCTTGATCTCACGCTCTTAGGTATTGGAGATGACAAGGTCGCGGATCGGTAGCGGGTTTGGACGGATTACCGGATACGGTGTTGCCTCGTGACCGCCATACGCGATCGCAGGAGCGATCCTGACGCCGCTGACGACGACCCGTCGATTCCATGGGACGAACGGGCCGCCATCGGGAACCGGCGTGGCTTGCCGTGGTGGGGAGCGGTGCTGCTTGCGCTAGGGCTCGCAGCAGTGGGTGCCATCGTGGATTTCCAGATCTCCGATGAGCTCGGTGTGCTCTTCCAAGGCTGCTACCTGGTCGTTTCGGTTGCGGCTGTGGTGGTTGTGAGACGTAGAAACCTGTTCGGTCCGATGGTGCAGCCGCCGCTGATTCTGGCGATCATCGTGCCGGTCGTGGTTCTGCTGGGAGAGGAACTTCCTTCGGGGAGCGACACGCTGGCAAAGGCTCTCGCCATCGGTACGCCGTTGATCAATGCCTTTCCGATGATGGCCATCACCACTGGCTTGACGGTTGCCCTTGGAATTCTCCGAATCTATCGCGAGCGCGATCCGGATGCACCGCAGAAGTTGCGCGGTAAAGGCAAGCGGCCGAGCGACCGTGCGGCAGCGGACAAGCAGTCGGGTAAACCACGACGGCAAGACGATGACGAGGAACAACCTGGCCGGTCTCGCCAGCCCGAAGGGCGCGAGGCGCCTCGTCGGGGTCCGGCTCCTGGTGGTCCACCGGCCGGAGCGGCCGGCACTGGGGCGGGCCGTCGTGCCCGGCCCGAGGACGCCGCCCGCAGGCCACGCGAGCGGGCGCCGGAACGTGATCCGGCGGCACCGCCTGCCGGTCCCCCATCCCGGGATCAGCAAGGGCGCCCACGGCAGCGACCGCCGATGCCCCCGGGTGGCGGCGACCGCCGTCGCAGGCCCGAGGATTGGCCGGAAGGTCAGCCGCCGGGTGCGAAGCGTCCGCGCGGGCGCCCGGCGCCGGACGATGCACCGCCACCACGGCGCCCTCGGGGCGGGCGTGGCGACCAGGGTCCTGGTGGGCGGCCGCCTCGGCGTGCGCGTCCCTGGGAGGAGTGAAGCCCGGTTCAGTGCCGCGCCGATTACCAGGCCGACCGACCTCGGTGGGGGCAGTAACAGTTCTCGGTGAGGGCAGTAACAGTTGCCACCCTGCCATCGGTTATCGCCGTGCCGACCGGGCCTTACTGAGCTGGTCCCCGCCCTGCTTGGCGACCGTGAGTGCGGGCAGCCCCGCGCGAGCTGGCTGCGGCCATGCCTTGGCAAGCGATGCTGCCGTGAGGGGCCGCTCGCCAGCGGTACGGCGGTTCGGCAAGACCGCGGTTCGGCAAGACCGCGGTTCGGCAAGACCGCCTGTCAGCAGAGCAGCCCGTCAAGAGCGCTGGTCAGCGCTCCCGAAGGGCGAACTCCTGATGGCATCCCTGGCGGGAAACCGCCGACGGCCCCCCTTGACGGCAGACCTGCCGACTCACCTTGCGGCTGCCCTTGATGGCGGCTGCCGACCGGCGACTGCCGAAGACGCCCCACGCCGGTGGAGTGGCGCCCGGTCAGCGGACGCGACTGTGCCCCGCGTTCGAACCGGACCGCAGCTCGCGGGGCAACGCGAACGAGATCTTCTCGTTGGCGGTGGTGACTTCCTGGACATCGACCCAGCCACGGTCGGCCAGCCATTCCAGCAGCTCCATGACCAGTACGTCCGGCACCGACGCACCGCTCGTGACACCGACGGTCTCGACTCCGGTCAGCCATGATTCGTCGACCTCGTGCGCGAAGTCCACGAGATGGGAGTCCCGCGCACCGGCCTGCAGTGCCACCTCGACGAGCCGCTGCGAGTTCGACGAGTTGGCCGAACCGACGACGAGCACGAGGTCACACTCCGCCGCCATGGCTTTGACGGCGACCTGGCGGTTCGACGTGGCGTAGCAGATGTCGTCGCTCGGCGGGTCGGAGATCTCGGGGAACCGTTCCCTGAGCTGGTCGACACGTTCCATCGTCTCGTCGACACTCAGCGTGGTCTGCGACAACCACACAACCTTGGAAGGATCGCGGATCGCGACCTTGTCGACGTCCTCCTCCGTGTCGACGAGCTGCACGTGCTCGGGCGCTTCGCCCGAGGTGCCCTCGACCTCCTCGTGACCGGCGTGCCCGATGAGCATGATGTCGTAGTCGTCGCGGGCGAAGCGGTTGACTTCCTTGTGCACCTTGGTCACCAACGGGCAGGTCGCGTCGATGGTCCGCAGGTTGCGGTCTTCCGCCTCCGCGCGAACGGCGGGCGAAACCCCGTGCGCGGAGAACACGACCAGGCCACCCTCCGGCACCTCCGAGGTCTCGTCTACGAAGATGACGCCCTGCTCACGGAGAGTGTCGACGACATGCCGGTTGTGCACGATCTCCTTGCGCACGTAGACCGGCGGGCCGTGGATCTCAAGGGCCTTCTCGACGGTGATGACAGCACGATCGACACCAGCACAGTAACCGCGCGGCTTGGCCAGCAGAACGCGCTTGCCACCCGCGACGGATTCCTCGGCTCCCTCGCCGATCGATACGCTGGTGGCAGACTCGATTCCGGGACTCGCTGCACTCATGCCACCAAGGGTACGGGTGCGGTGTGAACGGCAAGGCACGAGACGACCTCATGGGACGCACGACACGCGTCCCCCATTCGGCTGGGCAGGAAGACCCATGTGCGGCAGGCTTAGAGACATGAAGCATCTCCCGTTTCCCCTCCGGTTAGCCGCCGGCATCGCCGTCACGACCGCTGAGCGGGTGCGGGAGCTGCCGAAGCAGCTCACGGAGTTGCCGGTGACGGTTGCCAGTCAGGTCCTGCAGACCTCGATGCGGGTTCAGCAGCACGTCACCGAACTCGCGATCCGCGGCGACGACGCGCTGTCCTCACTCAGACCCGCCGAGGAAGCACCGAGCTGGGCGACGTTCGACGAGGACCTGCCGAGTCCTTCCTCCGGCACCAGGTCTCCGTTCGACTCCGAGGACGGCGACGGCCCGTCTCCGGAGGCGACGACCGCAGCGCGGGGCGACGGCGGTACGAGCACCAACGGCTACCGGCCGGTCGAAATGGATACCGACCTGGACGAAGACCCATGGGCCGCCGAGGAGCACGCACTCGCCGACGAGCACCACGATGGTGAGTTCGACAGCCCCGCCTCGCCGGACACGGCTCCGGCCGGACTCGCCGACTACGACGAGCTGACCCTGCCCCAGGTACGGGCCCGGCTCAGGCGGTTCTCGTTGCCCGAACTGGAAGAGCTGCTCGACTACGAGAAGACCCACGCGAACCGTTCTTCGTTCACCGGCATGCTGACCCGGCGGATCGGCAACGTGCGTCAGTCCGCGACCGCACCACCGGGCGCCCTGCCCGAGGCCCCCGAGGGCACGGAGAACACCGCCGGTGAATCCGGGATCGAAACCGCGGCGAACGCGAGCGGCAACGACGGCGACACGACGCCCGGCACCGGTATGCACGCCTCGGACGACGTCACGGCGAACACCGGCCCCGGCGAGGCCGGAGAGCGAACGGATCCGGCCGGGCAGTGAGCAGCGGTACCGAACAGCCGACGAGGGCGGCGAACCAGCCTTCGAGCGCCGACAACCCGTGGCCGGTCAGAACGGTCGCCCGCAAGATCGCCGACTGGATCCATCGGCTCGGCGCTGTGTGGGTCGAGGGTCAGGTCACCCAGATCTCCGCGCGTCCCGGCACGCAGACCGCGTTCCTCACGTTGCGCGACCCCGCTGCCGACGTGTCGATGACGGTCACCTGCCCTTCCCGGCTGCTGAGGACGATCGATCCGCCGCTGCGCGAAGGCGCGAGCGTGGTCGTGCACGCGAAGCCGACGTTCTTCCTCGGCAGGGGAACGCTGAGCTTGCGGGCGAACGAGATCCGTGCCGTCGGCATCGGCGAGCTGCTCGCCAGAATCGAACGGTTGCGCAAGCTGCTCGCCGCTGAGGGCCTGTTCTCGGCGCAGCGGAAGCGAAAGCTGCCGTTTCTGCCGAAGGGCGTCGGTCTCATCACCGGTCGCGCGTCGGCCGCCGAACACGACGTGCTGGTGAACGCGCAGGCCAGGTGGCCCGCCGTCGCGTTCAGGATCGTCAACACGGCCGTCCAGGGAGTGCACGCGGTCCCGCAGATCATGCACGCCCTGTCTACTTTGGACTCCGATCCGGACATCGACGTGATCGTGATCGCGAGAGGCGGAGGCAGCGTCGAAGACCTGCTCCCGTTCTCCGACGAGACCCTGTGCAGGGCCGTCGCGGCGGCGGGAACGCCGGTGGTGAGCGCGATCGGCCACGAACCCGACTCCCCGCTGCTCGACTACGTCGCCGACCTCCGCTGCTCGACTCCGACCGACGCGGGCAAACGGGTCGTGCCCGACGTCAAGGAGGAGACGGCCCGCGTTCATCAGCTCAGGGACAGGGCACGCAGGGCATTGCACGGCTGGGTCGACACCCAGTGCAGGCTCCTCGACCAATTGCGCAGCAGGCCCTCGCTCGCCGATCCACTCGGCCCCATCGAACGAAGGCACACCGAGATCGAGGCACACAGGGAGCGCGGAAGGAGGGCGATCCTGACGAGGCTCAGTACCGAGCAGGCCGGGGTCGCCTCCGCGAGGGCGCGGCTCACCGCGCTCGGCCCCTCGGCAACGCTGGAGCGCGGTTACTCGGTCGTGCAGTTCTTGGACTCGGCAGGCAACCTCAAGGTACTTCGGTCGGTCTCTGAGATAGCCGAGGGAACCCCGCTTCGCGTGCGGGTTGCCGACGGCGCGATCCGAGCGACAACCCTGCCGCAAGAGGAGTGACGAGGTGCCCCGAGCCCGAGCCATCGAAACCGCGATCACAGCTCGCACGGGGCCGCTGCCCACCGGACGACATTGCTCATTCCTTCCGTTGACGCGGGACGCGGCGGCGAGGGCCTGCCAGGAAGAACGAGCGGAGGGCGCGATCGCGGTACTCCGGCTGGCGAGGGAAGTCGAAACGGCGGCCTGCGATTGCTGGACGGCGTTGCTGGCGGGCTGCGACGCTCCCGCGAGGTGGGGGCTGAGCCCCCGGCTTCGCCGCCTCTCCGAGGCGACCTCGCTCTACGCGGGAACGAAATGGTGGTTCGCCGAGGGCTCGGTACACCGGCGCAAGGTCGCGGGCGCGCAATCGCACGTCGAGGACGCCGTGGCCGATGGTGACGGCCAGGAGTTCGCGAAGGCGTTCATCGGCTACGACAACGCGATGGCGTGCGCGGTAGTGTGCGCTCAGGCCACGAGGCGAGGGCACCGGCAGTGAAGGCACGGACGAGGCGAGGACAGAGCACAGCGTGAGCGACACCAAAAGCGGCGACGCGGAGCTCGGCTACGAGCAGGCCCGTGACGAGCTGATCGAAGTGGTCAAGGGGCTGGAGGCCGGAGGTCTCTCCCTTGAGGAGTCACTCGCGCTGTGGGAGAAGGGTGAACGGCTCGCGAAGTTGTGCGAGCAACATCTCGAAGGTGCACGTGAGCGGATCGAGACCGCGCTGGCTACGGTGGAGGACGCGCCGGACGCCGAGAACACCGAGGATGCTGACGGTCCAGCCGGTGAACCTTCGGAGTGACGTCCACGGCTGCCGTGCGGGCTTCGGCTCGCGCGAACCGTAATGCAAGGTGACGCCATGTCGCACGACGCCGCCCGGGAGGCACCATGACCGCCGCCAGCCAGCCAGCCGACTCCACCACACACGGGGAAACCCCGGATCGCAACCTCGCGATGGAGCTGGTGAGGGTCACCGAGGCAGCGGCGATGGCCGCGGGCCGCTGGGTCGGCAGGGGAGAGAAGATCGGCGGCGACGGCGCTGCCGTCGACGCGATGCGGCAGCTGATCGGCACGGTGAGCATGCGGGGCGTCGTCGTGATCGGTGAGGGCGAGAAGGACGAGGCGCCCATGCTGTTCAACGGCGAGGAAGTCGGCAACGGCGACGGGCCCGAGTGCGACGTCGCGGTCGATCCCATCGACGGCACGACGCTCATGTCGAAGGGCATGCCGAACGCGCTCGCGGTGCTCGCCGTCGCCGAGCGGGGCGCGATGTTCGACCCCTCCGCCGTGTTCTACATGGAAAAACTCGCCGTCGGCCCCGAAGCGGCCGGCAGCGTCGATCTTTCGGCACCGATCGCCGAGAACATCCGCAGGGTCGCGAAGGCAAAGCACAGCGGCGTTTCCGACGTGACGGTCTGCATCCTCGACCGGCCTCGGCACGAAAGTCTCGTTCGCGAGGTGAGAGAGGCGGGGGCGAGGATCAGGTTCATCAGTGACGGCGACGTCGCCGGTGCGATCGCCGCCGCGCGGCCCACAACGGGTGTCGACATGTTGCTCGGCATCGGTGGTACCCCGGAAGGCATCATCGCCGCGTGCGCGATGAAGTGCCTCGGCGGCGAACTGCAGGGCCGGTTGTGGCCGAAGGACGACGCGGAACGGCAGAAGGCGATCGACGCCGGTCACGACCTCGACCGCGTGCTGAGCACCGATGACCTCGTACGCGGGGACAACGTCTTCTTCTGCGCCACCGGGGTCACCGACGGCGACCTGCTTCGCGGGGTGCACTACCGGGCGGGCGGGGCCACTACCCAGTCGATCGTGATGCGTTCCAAGTCGGGCACGGTGCGGATGATCGACGGCTATCACCGGCTCACGAAGCTGCGTTCCTATTCCTCGGTGGACTTCGGCAGCGATTCCGCCGACAACGCCGTTCCGCCGCTGCCCTGATGCGGGCGGTTTCGACAAGGGCACGCCTTGCGGGGATCGTGGCCTCGGTCCTGACCCTGCTCGGCGTCGCCGCCGGTCAAGCCCAGGGAACACAGCCGTTCATCGTCGGTGGCGGCGACGCGGACGAGCCTTACCCATTCGTCGTTTCGCTTCAGCTGGCTTCCGGCGAGCACTTCTGCGGCGGCGCGCTCGTCTCCGCGACCTGGGTCGTAACGGCGGCGCACTGTGTGCGGGGACGCGCTCCTGACAAGGTGTCGGCGCGGATCGGCAGCAACGACAGGACAACGGGCGGGGAGCCGGCCAAAGTCGCGGAGATCGTGACGCATCCGGACTACGCCCCTGACGGCGCCGGCGGCGACATCGCGCTCGTCCGGCTCGCCTCCCCCGCTGAGGCCACACCCATCGCACTCGGTTCGGACGCCCCTGTCGGTACGTCGACGAGGTTGCTCGGCTGGGGACAGACCTGTCCCGAACGCGGGTGCGGCGAGAGTCCCGCGCGATTGAAGCAGCTCGACACGAGCATCGTCGACCCTGCCGGCTGCACGGGTACGTTCTCGGCGACCGTCGAGTTGTGCACCGGAAACCCGGAAGGCGCGAAGGGCGCGTGCTACGGCGATTCCGGTGGCCCGCAGATCACGAGGACAGGCGAGCGGTGGCGACTGCTCGGCGTGTCGAGCCGACCGGGCAACGACGACGCGACGTGCGCGACATCGCCGTCGATCTACACGTCGACCGTCGCCTACGCGAGCTGGATCGACCAGCACGTTTCCGCTTAGCGCCGCACCTCGGGCTATTCGGCGTTGCTCGAATGGCCAGGGAAGAGGTGTGCGTCGGGGTTGAGGGCGACGGCGATGTTGTTGATCGCCGTCGCCGCCTCGCCGAATCCGGTGGCGATCAGCTTGACCTTGCCGGGATAGGAGACGACGTCGCCCGCGGCGTAGACGCGGTTGCGCGCGGTGGCCATGGTGGAGTCGACGTCGATGGCTCTGCGCTCGATCTTGAGTCCCCAGTTCTCGATCGGACCGAGATCGGCGGTGAACCCGAGTGCCGCGACGACGGCTTGGGCGGGAAGCACCAGCGACTCGCCGCCCTTGACGTCGAGCGCGATTTCGGCGAGCCCGCCGTCGGCGTCCGCCCTGAGCGCGGTGACCTCGGCGTCGGTGATGATCCGCACCCCGGCTTCGCGGGCCTCCTTCACGATGGATTCGGCGGCCCTGAACCGCGATCGGCGGTGCACGAGCGCCACGCTCGCCGCGATCGGTTTGAGCGCGAGTACCCAGTCGAACGCGGAGTCGCCGCCTCCGACCACGACCACGTGCTGATCCCTGTGCACATCGAGCGCGGGCACGAAGTGCACGAGACCCCTGCCGAGCCAGCCGTCGCCCGCCGGGAGCGGGCGCGGGGTGAATTCGCCGATGCCCGCGGTGATGAGCACGGCGCCAGCCCACACAACGTCACCGCCGTCGAGGGTCATCCGCAATGGCCGGTCGTCGTCGGCGACCTCCTCCAGCGCGACGGCCTTGCGGCCCAGCAGGTAGACCGGATCCCATGGAGCGGCCTGCTCGACGAGTCCCTTGATCAGGTCACGGCCTCGCACGGCGGGAAAACCGCCGACGTCGTAGATCATCTTCTCCGGGTACATGGCGGTGACCTGGCCGCCGGATTCGGGTAACGAGTCGACGATGGCCATGGAGAGGCCACGGAAGCCCGCGTAGTACGCGGCGAACAACCCGGTCGGTCCCGCGCCGACAATAAGTACGTCGACCGACATTTCCTCGGGCGAGCCCATTGGCTCACCGCCCTTCCGCCAGTGGTGGGTGGTGGCAGTCTCGGTGCCGATCTTAGTGCCGAAGGACACTCGGCGGGCGGCGTCGCGCTGCGCCAAACTGGCGTTATGGCAGAACAGGAATTCCGGATCGAGCACGACACGATGGGCGAGGTCAAGGTTCCGGCTGACGCGCTCTATCGGGCGCAGACTCAGCGCGCCGTCGAGAACTTCCCGATCTCCGGCCGCGGCCTCGAACGTTCCCAGATTCGTGCGCTCGGCCTGCTGAAGGCCGCCGCGGCCAGGGTCAACGCCAGGCTGGGTGTGCTCGAAGCCGACGTCGCCTCGGCCATCGCGACCGCGGCCGACGAGGTCGCCGACGGCGTCCACGACGCGCATTTCCCCATCGACGTCTTCCAGACCGGCTCAGGTACGTCGTCGAACATGAACGCGAACGAGGTGATCGCGACACTCGCCTCGCGCTCGCTCGGCCGTGACGTGCACCCGAACGATCACGTCAACGCCTCGCAGTCGTCCAACGACACGTTCCCGACCACCATCCACGTCGCGGCGACGGAAGCGGTACTCACCGATGTGGTACCCGCGCTCGACCATCTCGCGAGCACCATCGAGAAGCGGGCCGCCGAGTGGAATGACGTCGTGAAATCGGGCCGCACCCACCTGATGGACGCGGTTCCGGTGACGCTCGGCCAGGAGGCCGGAGCCTGGGCGGCCCAGGTCCGGTTCGGCATCGAGCGGCTGCGCAGCGGTCTGCCCAGGCTCGGCGAGCTGCCCATCGGGGGCACCGCGGTCGGTTCGGGACTGAACGCGCCGGCCGGATTCGGTTCGGCTGTGGCCGGTGAGCTCGCGAAGGTCACCGGACTGCCGCTCACCGAGGCCCGCGACCACTTCGAGGCACAGGCGACCCAGGACGGCGTCGTCGAGACGTCCGGGCACCTGCGCACCGTCGCCGTGTCCCTGAACAAGATCGCCAACGACGTGCGCTGGCTCGGTTCCGGCCCGCGTGCGGGGCTCGCCGAACTGGCTCTTCCCGATCTCCAGCCGGGTTCGTCGATCATGCCGGGCAAGGTCAATCCGGTGATCCCCGAGGCGACCCTCCAGGTTGTCGCCCAGGTCATCGGCAACGACGCTGCGGTGGCTTTCGCGGGGGCGCAGGGCAACTTCCAGCTCAACGTCAACCTCCCCGTGATCGCGCGCAACGTCCTGGAGTCGGCACGGTTGCTCGCCGCGGTGTCGCGCCTGCTCGCCGACAAGGTGTTCGCGGGAGTGACGGTCAACGTGGAGCGCACGAAGGCGTACGCCGAGGGATCGCCTTCGATCGTGACGCCGCTCAACGCCTACCTCGGTTACGAGGAGGCCGCCGCCATCGCCAAGCAGGCGCTCAAGGAGCTCAAGACCATTCGCGAGGTCGTCATCGAGAGGGGCCACGTCCGCGATGGCAAGCTCACCGAGCAGCAGCTCGACGAGGCCCTCGACGTACTGCGCATGGCGAACGGAGGGAAGTAGGTTCACCGTGTCCTGATCGCCGAGCCGGCGATCAGGACACGGACCGCCGACAAGCTAGTTCAGTTCGATGAGCTGCTTGGCGACCTCTTTGGCATTGCCGACGGCACCGGGGACGACACCGAGTGAAGCGGTGACCGTCGCGCCTTCGAGCAGCAGCAACAGCGACGTCGCGAGCTTGCGTGAATTTCGGATGCCCGCCTCCCTCGCGAGAGTGCGCAGATAGTCGAGCAGCCATTGCTTCTGCTCCCGGATCACCTCGCGTCCGGGATGTCCCGCGTCGGGCAGCTCGGCCTGCGCGTTGACGAAAGCGCAACCACGGGGGTTCTCGGTCGCCATCCACTGTTCCAGCGCGTCGAAGACGAGCAGCAATCGCCGGGTCGGTGTCATCCGCGTGCGCTGCTCGACCACGCGCACCACGTGTTCGCGCCATCGCTCGTCCCTGCGGCGAAGATATTGCGCGATGAGCGCGTCCTTGGAACCGAACCGGTCGTAAAGGGTCTTCTTGGTGACGTTCGCCTCGCTTGCGATCGCCTCAACCCCGACAGCGTGGATTCCGTTGTCGTAGAACAGTTTTCCGGCGACTTCGAGCACTCGCTCGGCCGCGGGCGTCAATGTCATCTCCTCCGGCACCCCTTGACGGTATACCGATCGGTTTAGTATGTCTAGTGACTATACCGATCGGTATACTCAAGGAGGTGGAATGAGCAGGGACACCCTCATCGGCACCGGTTTCGTGCTGACCTGGAGTTCGGGCTTCATCGGCTCGACACTCGCGACCGCGCACGCGAGCGCGTTCACCCTGCTGCTGTGGCGTTTCCTCGTCGTGGTGGCACTACTGGCGGCGTGGTGGCTCGTGTGGCACCGGCGCAGGTTGCCCGCGAAAGCCGCCGGTATCCATGGCCTGGTCGGCCTGCTGTCACAAGGGGTGTTCCTCTTCGGCGTCGTGTGGTCGGCCCAACTCGGTGTCCCCGCCGGAATCGCGGCGCTCATCGCCGCCGTGCAGCCCATCGCGACGGCGACGCTGTCGGGACCGCTGCTCGGTGAACGAACCTCGCGGGCACAGTGGGCAGGGCTCGCTCTCGGCATCGCCGGAGTCGCGCTCGTCGTCAGCGGCGATCTCGGCGGCGCGGGCACCGCACCGCCGCTTGCCTACGCGCTGCCGGTACTGGCCATGGCCGGGCTCGTCGCGGGAACCTTCGCCGAACGCAAGGCACCCCCGCTGCCCATGGCCGACACGATGCTGATCCACGCCGCGACCAGCACTGTCGTCTTCGGCGCGATCGCGGTCACGACCTCCACCGTGGCGCCTCCGGCCGATGGCGGGTTCTGGATGGCGGTCTCGATCGTCGTGGTGCTCGCTCACCTCGGCGGATACGGTTTCTACTGGCTCAACGTGCGCCGGAAGTCGGTCAACCACACCTCGACACTGCTCTACCTGACCCCGCCGACCACGATGGTGTTCGGCTACCTGCTCTTCGACGAGCGGCTCGGCGCGCTCTCCCTCATCGGTCTCGTCGTGTGCCTCGTCGCCGTGCTGCTCGCGATCCGTTCGACACGCGAAGTGTCGGTACCTCGGGAGATGATGGCGGCATGCTCCTCACCGACGTTGTCGACGGTTCAGCCGCGGTCGGCGCGACCCGGTCGAGAAAGGCCAAGGTCGCCGTCCTCGTCGAGCTGCTGAGAGCGGCACGAGCCGAGGAACTCGCCGCGACCGTGGCCTTCCTCACCGGAACGCTCAGGCAGGGCCGCATCGGCACCGGCTGGCGAACGCTGTCCGAACTGCGTGTCCCACCGGCGAAGGAGCCTCGACTGACCGTGGCCGACGTCGACACCACGCTCGACACTGTGGCCGGTCTTTCCGGGAGCGGATCGGCGGCACGGCGCGCGGAGGCACTGAGCATGCTGCTGGGCGGCGCGACGCGGGCGGAACAAGACTTCCTCTTCCGCCTGCTCACCGGCGAACTCAGGCAGGGCGCGCTCGAAGGCGTCATGGTCGAGGCCATCGCCTCGGCCGCTTCCGTTCCCTCCGAAGCGGTGCGCAGGGCGTTCATGTTGTCGGGCCGGTTGCCCGCCACGGCGAGCGCCGCGCTGCGCGGCGGTGTCGCCGCCCTCGCGGAGTTCCGCCTGGAGCTGGGGAGGCCGGTCAGGCCGATGCTGGCCTCGCCTGCCGAATCGCTGGCCGACGCCGTCGCCGAACTGGGCACCGTGCTCGTCGAGTACAAAATGGACGGTGCGCGGATACAGGTGCACAAATCCGGCGACGAGGTACACGTGTTCACAAGGACACTGCGGGACATCACCGCGCACGTCGGCGACCTCACGGAGCTTGTCCGCGCACTGCCGTGCACATCGGCGGTACTCGACGGCGAAACGCTCGCGCTGACCGACGAGGGCAGGCCGCGTCCTTTCCAGGAAACGATGTCGCGCTTCGGCAGCACCCGCGAGGAACAGGTCAAAGCCCTGCTGCTGCGCCCCTATTTCTTCGACTGCCTGCACCTCGACGGGATCGACCTGCTCGACGCGCCGCTGCGGGAACGCAACGGGGCACTGCGAGAGGTGGCAGGCGAGTACCTCATGCCGGGGACGCTGGAACCCGGCGATCCCGAACCCATCCTGGCCGCCTCGCTGGAAACCGGGCACGAGGGAGTCGTGGTGAAAGCGCTCGATTCCCCTTACGCCGCGGGAAGAAGGGGCAAGGCGTGGCTCAAGGTGAAGCCGGTGCACACGCTCGATCTGGTCGTGCTCGCGGCGGAATGGGGACACGGAAGGCGCTCCGGGTATCTGTCCAATCTGCATCTCGGTGCTCGCGACCCCGATGGCGGGCCGCCGATCATGGTCGGCAAGACGTTCAAGGGACTCACCGACGAACTGCTCGCGTGGCAGACCCGCGAGTTTCCGCTCATCGAAAGCCACAGGGACGACTGGACCGTCCATCTTCGACCGGAACTGGTGGTCGAGATCGAACTTGACGGTGTGCAGACCAGCACCCGTTACCCGGGTGGGGTCGCGCTGCGTTTCGCCCGCGTACTGCGCTACCGCCCCGACAAGGACGCCGCCGAAGCCGACACCATCGACGCGGTACGTGCCATGCTCCGCGGCTGACGGCTAGGGTCGGGGAATGGCAGCGACTGTGCAGAACGTGGTGACGTCAGGTGTTTTCGAGCTCGACGGCGGATCGTGGGACGTCGACAACAACGTGTGGATCGTGGGCGACGACAAGGAAGTCATCGTCATCGACGCCGCGCACGACGCGAAGCTGATCGCCGACGCCGTCGGCGGCCGAGCGGTCAAGGCGATCGTCAGCACGCACGCGCACAACGACCACGTCAACGCCGCACCCGAACTGGCCCGGCTCACCGGAGCACCGATCTGGCTGCACCCCGACGACCGCGTGCTGTGGGACCTCACCCACCCCGGCCGGGCTCCCGAAGCGGAGCTGACTGAGGGGCAGGTCATCAGCGTCGGCGGCACGGACCTCAGAGTCATCCACACACCGGGGCACGCGCCGGGTGCCGTGTGCCTCTACGCGCCCGACCTCGGAGCCGTGTTCACGGGAGACACCCTCTTCCACGGCGGTCCCGGCGCGACGGGACGGTCCTACTCGGACTATCCGACCATCGTGGCCTCCATCCGCGAGAAGCTGTTCGCGTTGCCCGACGAGACGACCGTGCACACCGGCCACGGCGAGCACACGACGATCGGCGCGGAGAAGCAGGGCTCAGCCGGCTGGTAGTGCGCGCTGCGCGATACCGAAGGGATTGTCGATCACGTATCGCCAGAAGCCGTCGGCTCCGCGTCTGGCGACGTCGGTCGCCGTTCCCTCGACCGGGTCCGGCCTCGCGGCGATGACCCAGTCGACGATCAGCAACGCCAGTTCACCGGCGACCTCGATCCTTCGTGGCCTGACGGTGATCGGCCCGAGCGCCATCAGCCTGACGTTGTTCGCATGCAGCCCTTCGCGAGTGACCGTCACCCCGTCCCCGCGCACCAGCACGGCATCCGGCTCGTAGAGCGCTTCGGGGTTACCGGCGTTGAACGCGGCCTCGAACGCGAAGGGGTGATCATGCGGGTCGGTTGCCAGTCGCGCCGTTGGCACACTGGAGTCGTGGTTGTTGTGATCGATGCTCATCAGGCAAGCCAACACGGCTCCGGCGAAGGTCACCAAACGGTGAGTGACGGCTTCGACCCGGAACTGGTTCCCGACGCGAGGGGCGCGACCCGCAGGCCGGAACCGGAGTGTCCCGTCGAGGTCGCGCTCGCCGCGATCTCGGGACGCTGGACGACACTGGTCCTGAGGGAACTGACCGGCGGCCCGCGCTCCTTCGGCGAGCTGCGAGCGGCGCTACCGACGGTGTCCGCGAAGGTACTCACCGACAGGTTGGCCGAACTGACGCGAAGAGGGCTCGTCGGCAAAGAAGTGCACGCCGGTTTTCCCAGCAGGACGTCCTACCAGCTCACGACCGCTGGCAAACGTTTGCGTCCGCTGCTCGTCGAACTGTACCGAACGGGTGCGGCGCTACTGGCCGAAACCACGTAGGCTGAAGTCTCGTGCAGTTTCTGGATGGCCACCGGCCCGCTCACGACCTGACCTACGACGACGTCTTCCTGCTCCCGAACCGCTCGGCGGTGGAGTCGCGATTCGACGTCGATCTCTCCACGGTGGACGGCTCCGGCGCCACGATCCCCGTCGTCGTCGCGAACATGACGGCGGTGGCGGGCAGGCGGATGGCCGAGACCGTCGCGAGGCGCGGCGGAATCGTCGTGCTGCCACAGGATGTCGATCCCACCGCCGTCGCGGACATCGTGTCCTGGGTGAAGGGCCGCGACACCGTGTGGGACACCCCGCTCGTGCTCAGGCCGGGCGACGCGGTCGCCGACGCGCTCAACCTCGTCGGCAAGCGCGCACACGGTGCCGTCGTCATCGTCGGCGAGGACGGCAAACCCGCTGGAATCGTCGAGGAGGCAGCCTGCAGCGGGGTCGACCGGTTCGCGCGCCTCGGCGAGATCACCGACCCCACCGTGGTGACCGTGCCGATCACGACCCCGCCGAGAGACGTCTTCGAGAAACTGCACGAACACGACGACCGATTGGCACTCGGTGTCGACGCGGACGGCAGGCTCGCGGGTGTCCTCACGCAGGTGGGCGCGTTGCGCGCGGGCATCTATCAGCCCGCGACCGACGCGAAGGGCCGCCTGCGCGTCGCAGCGGCGATCGGCGTCAACGGGGATGTGGCGGCGAAGGCCGAGGCCGTCCTCGCCGCGGGAGTCGACGTACTCGTCGTCGACACCGCGCACGGGCACCAGGAGAAGATGCTGGCCGCGCTCAAGGCCGTGCGATCGGTGTCGCCGTCGGTCCCCGTCGTCGCGGGCAATGTCGTCACGGCCGAAGGAACCCGCGACCTCATCGAGGCGGGCGCCGACGTGATCAAGGTCGGCGTCGGTCCGGGCGCGATGTGCACGACCCGCATGATGACCGGTGTCGGCCGCCCGCAGTTCTCAGCCGTGCTGGACTGCGCCGCCGCGGCGAGGGAGTTCGGCAAGCACGTGTGGGCGGACGGCGGCGTGCGTCATCCTCGCGACGTCGCCCTCGCACTCGCGGCGGGCGCCTCGGCGGCGATGGTGGGCTCGTGGTTCGCCGGTACCCACGAGTCGCCCGGCGACCTGCGTTACGACGAGCACGGCAGGCCCTACAAGGAATCGTTCGGCATGGCGTCCAAGCGCGCCGTCGGCGCCCGCACCCGTGCCGACCAGGGCTACGAGCGGGCCCGCAAGGCACTCTACGAGGAAGGCATCTCCTCGTCGAGGATGGCGCTGGACCCCGCGAGGCCCGGCGTCGAGGACCTGCTCGACTCGATCACCGCGGGCGTGCGATCGGCCTGCACCTACGCGGGAGCGGCCTCGCTGGAGCAGTTCCACGAGCGCGCGCTGCTCGGTGTGCAGAGCGCCGCGGGGTTCGCGGAGGGCCGCCCCCTGCCTTCGGGCTGGTGACGCCCCTCCGCGACACACCTCAGCCGTGGTGCTCCAGCATCTCGGTGACCAGTGCCGCGATGGGCGAGCGTTCGGAGCGCGTGAGAGTCACGTGCGCGAACAACGGGTGCCCCTTGAGCTTCTCGATCACGGCGGACACCCCGTCGTGCCTGCCGACGCGGAGATTGTCGCGCTGGGCGACGTCGTGGGTCAGCACGACCCTCGACGCGGTTCCCAGTCGCGACAACACCGTCAGCAGTACGTTGCGTTCCAGCGACTGTGCCTCGTCGACGATGACGAACGCGTCGTGCAACGAGCGGCCCCTGATGTGGGTGAGCGGGAGAACCTCCAGCATTCCCCTGTCGAAGACCTCGTCCAGCACGTCCTGACTCACCAGCGCGCCCAGGGTGTCGAAGACGGCCTGAGCCCACGGCTGCATCTTCTCGCTCTCGGAACCGGGCAGGTAGCCGAGGTCCTGGCCTCCCACGGCGTACACGGGCCGGAACACCACCACCTTGCGGTGCATCCGGCGTTCCATGACCGATTCGAGGCCCGCGCACAGCGCGAGCGCGGACTTGCCGGTACCGGCCCTTCCACCGAGCGAGACGATGCCGACATCGGGGTCGAGCAGCAGGTCGAGTGCGATGCGTTGCTCAGCCGAGCGGCCGTGCAGGCCGAACACCTCCTTGTCGCCGCGCACGAGCCTCGCCTGCTTGTCGGGAGTGATCCTGGCGAGCGCGCTCGCCGTCCCCGCGAGCAACCGCAATCCGGTGTGGCAGGGCAGTTCCGCCGCTTCCGGGCGACCGAACTCGCCGAGATCGGCGACGCCCGCCGAGAAGAGCGCGTCGAGTGCTTCCTGTGGCACGTCGAGGTCAGCGGTGCCCGTCCAGCCCGACGGCGTCACTTCCTCCGCTCTGTACTCGTCGGCGTCGAGCCCGACCGAGCCCGCCTTGACCCGCAACGGAATGTCCTTGGTGACCAACGTCACGTTCACGAGTTCATTGGCGAGGTTGAGCGCACACGCCAGTATGCGGTGGTCGTTGGAATCGGTGCGGAAACCGGGCGGCAGCACCGTCGGATCCGAGTGGTTGAGTTCCACGTGCACCGTTCCGCCCTGCTCCCCGATGGGAACGGGGGCATCCAGCCTGCCGTGGGTGCGCCTGAGGTCATCGAGCAGGCGAAGGGCTTCCCGTGCGAACCAGCCGAGTTCCGGGTGGTGCCGTTTGGCCTCGAGTTCGCTGATCACGACGAGCGGCAAAACCACTGAATGCTCGGCGAATCTGGTTACCGCCCAGGGGTCGGACAACAGCACCGAGGTGTCGAGCACGTAGGTGTATCGCTGTGATCCGGAGGAGCCGGTGGCTCCAGAAGTGCCACTGGCACTATCGGCTGAGCGGCCGGAGGCCTTTCGGGGCAAACGCTGCGCAGTCACGACGGCATCTCCCTCGTGGGCGTTGGCACCACGCCCGCACTCGCTGGGCCGGGCACTGCCCTGGCTGGTCGTTGCCACCGACGCCGGAGCGTCAGCACACACGCCCACGAGGGCCCGGTGCCGGCCCCCTCGTGCGTTTCCTGAACGGCTTCGCCGTTCGCTCAACCACTCCCACGACCAGGGCCTCCCGCGACGACCCGCATGGGTTCGCAAGCCGTCACCACGGAAGCTACCTGCGCGCGCCGTTTCATGCAGGCAGCCAGCCAGGTGATTCGCCGATTCGTCATCTCACTGTTGGTACTGATCCACTCCGGCCACCAATTCGACTACACAGAGTGACTAATCGGCGTGGGTTGACGGTGTTGCTCCCGCCCAATTCACCAATCCAGGTCAGCGGTCCTCTTACCGAAAACCCACGATTCGCCCCTATACCAACGAAAACAGCGCCCGCCAAGACTCCGATTGGTTTTTCGAACCGTCGAGTGCGGTTCAGGCGCCGTAACGGCGATGCCTCACCGCGTAGTCGCGCACCGCGCGCAGGAAGTCCACCCTGCGGAACGCGGGCCAGTACGCCTCCGTGAACCAGAACTCCGAATGCGCGGACTGCCACAGCAGGAAGCCGGAGAGCCGCTGTTCTCCCGAGGTTCGGATGATCAGGTCGGGATCGGGCTGTCCCGACGTGTACAGGTGCTCGGAAATGTGGTCGACGTCGAGGATCTTCGCGAGTTCGTGGATCGTCGTCCCCTCGTCCGCGTGCTGTTTCAGCAGCTTGCGCACGGCGTTCGCGATCTCCTGCCTCCCGCCGTAGCCGACCGCGATGTTCACCACCATGCCGTCGCGACCCGCCGTGCGCTTGCAGGCGGCCGCGAGCCGGTCCGCGACGCTGTCGGGCAGCATGTCGAGCGCGCCCACGATCGAAAGCCGCCACGAGTTGCCCGGTTTGGCCAGTTCGTCGACGACATCCGGAATGATTTCGAGCAGCGCGGCGACCTCGTCGTTCGACCTGTTGCGAACGTTGTCGGTGGACAGCAGCCACAGCGTGACCACCTCGACGTCGGCTTCCCTGCACCAGCCGAGGAAATCGGCGATTTTCTTGGCACCCATGCGGTGCCCGCCGTTGACGTCGGTGAACCCGGCTTCCCGCGCCCAGCGCCGGTTGCCGTCGAGGATCACTCCGATGTGTCGAGGATGACGACCGCCTGCCTGCTGGATAAGGCGCCACGAGTAGGCGCTGTAGACGATGCGCGAGAGGAACGACCGAAGACTCACGTCATGGCAGCGTACGCCTGGCGACAAAGTGACATTCGCGGCGCCGGTCACCACGCCGTCAGCCCACGAGAACTTAACACCGCCGAGAGCGCCACGGCAGGAATTGCGTTCGCGAAAACATCACGGACGACAGCAACGGCCTCGACCGAAGCACGCGTCTCATCAGCGCGAAAAGCCCACACTCGCTCGGGTCGGCCAAACCACGCGACCCGTTCGGCCAAGGAGTCGCCCGTGTCCTATCCCCAGCCACCCAGCGGACAGCAGTACCCCCAGTACCCCCAGCATCCCTACCCCCAGCAGTATCCGTATCCGTATCAGCCCTACCCGTACCCTCCGCAGTACGGCTACGGATGGCAGCGACCGAACCCCTCCGGTCAATCGATCGCGGGAATGGTCCTCGGCATCCTGGGTCTCGTCTCCACACTCCTGACCTTCATCTTGCCGATCTTGCTCGGCCTCCTCGGCCTCATCCTCGCCGCGACCGGCCGTCACCGTGACCGCATGATCGGCGCGCCGACGGCTACCTCGACAGCGGGGATGGTGTGTTCCTCCATCGTGCTGGCCCTGGTTCTGCTCGCGCTGCTCTTCTTCGCGACCGGTGTCCTCGATTTCGACGACTACCGCGTGGTTCTGTGACCAGGCTGTGGAACGAGTCGCAACCGGCCCGCGAGTAGGTGCACGAAAACCTACGTGACCGTAACCTGGTTCGCGTGAGCATCGCGACCGACAGCCGCCCCGATCCCGCCGCGTTGACGACTCGTCCGCGACTGCGTGGGCACATCCATTTCTGGAGCTTCTTCGGCGCACTTCTCGCTGCGGCGGCGCTGATCACGCTGGCCTCGGCGACCGTGTCCGTGACAGCGGCGGCCGCGACGGCGGTGTACGGGGTGACCGTGCTCGGAGTGTTCGGCGTGAGCGCGCTCTATCACCGGCGGACGTGGAGCCCGACGGCCTACGCGTGGATGAAGCGGGCCGACCATTCGATGATCTTCCTGTTCATCGCGGGGACATACACGCCGTTCACCTTGCTGGCGATGTCGCAGCCGACCGGATACATCGTGCTCGCGGTGGTCTGGGGCGGAGCGCTGGGCGGCGTGGCGCTCAAGATGCTGTGGCCGCGTGCGCCGCGCTGGCTCGGTGTGCCGATCTACGTGGCGCTGGGCTGGGTCGCGGTATTCGTGTTGCCGGAGCTGGCCACGAACGGCGGCGTCACCGCGCTCGTGTTGCTGTTGGTCGGCGGCTTCTTCTACACGATCGGCTCGGTGTTCTACGCGACCCGCTGGCCGAATTACTGGCCGGACACCTTCGGCTACCACGAGTTCTTCCATGCCTGCACAGTGCTGGCCGCGATTACGCACTACATCGCGATCTGGCTGGTCATGTATCCGTAGCGAGGTTTCCGTTCGCGCGGACAATGAGCCTGTGCTCGATTTCGGAATCCCCGGCTACTCCCCACGCTGGCTGAGTGCGTTCGGCGACCTGGAAACAGCCCACGGCACCCGGCTCCGGCGTCTTGGCGGACGCAGGCTCACCCGTTGCTGGGTCGTCTGGGACCGGGATGACGACACCTGGTTCGCCGACTGCCCCGTCCTGCTCGATTTCGAGGGCGAGCAGGTCGAGATCAACCACAACAAACTCGACGAGCTTTCCATCACATGGAATTCGATCTCCACGGCAACGGAGCCACGCTGGCCTTGCGGCGACTTCTCACTGACGTGGCGCGACGACGCCATCCAGGAACTCACCTCGCTCGACGGGCAGACGCTCGACATGGCCGGGTTGACCGCCGAGGCGAACGGCAGCGTCACGGTCACCTTCGCGTTTCCCTCCGTGACCCTGGCCGTCCACAACGCACTGGACGAGAACGGGTTGGCCATCACTGATTCCCAGCTCAACTCGACTGATTCGTGAGAATCGGCGCCGCGAGGAACTGCTCGGGGATCGCAAAGGCAGCCACGAGTTCGCTCGCGCGAGAACGAAGCTGACCACACAACGTGTTGACACCCGCGACAACGGCCTTCGCACGCTGACTCGTCAACCTGCCGTGTTCGAGGAACCAGGCACGATCGGCCTCGATGTTCGACAGCGCATACAGATCGCACACCTTGTTGAGCAACGCCTTCGTATCGGGATCCTCGCAACGGTCGATGGCTCCGACAAAAGCCTCCAGCACGATCCGGTCGACATGCGCCCTGCCTGCCTTCAGCACGTGATCCTGCGCCTCGTTGAAGACCTCGAATGCGTTCTCCTGACCTGCCGCCCTCAGCCTGCGGGCGACCCCGTCGAGCACATGCTCCTCGCGGTCCTCGAAAAGCTTGCAGTGCCATGCTCTTTCGAAGACGAGGTCGTCATCGTCGCGGCCGGAACTCGCGTCGATGATCCGTTCCACCACCTTGCGCGCGGCCGTCGCCTCGATGACCGCGCCGACGAACTGCTCGGCGACGAACCGGGCCGTCTCAAGCGGACTCAAGTCCTGGAACTGGTGCCGGTAACTGGTGAGCAAACCCTTTGCGACGAGTTGCAGCAACACCGTGTTGTCGCCCTCGAACGTGGTGAACACGTCGGTGTCCGCCTTGAGGGAAGGCAACAGGTTCTCGGCGAGATACCCCGCTCCACCACACGCTTCGCGCGCGGCCTGGATCGTACTGGTCGCATGCCACGTCCCGACGGCCTTCAGTCCCGCCGCCCTCGACTCCAGTTCCCGCTGCCGATGCTCGTCGGCCTGCTCGTCCCCGCTCTGCAGTTCGTGCAGCGTGGAAACCAGCTCTTCCTGCGCGAAGTGCAATGCGTAGGAGGTCGCCAACGCGGGCAACAGTTTCCGCTGGTGACCGAGGTAGTCGAGAATGCGGACCTCGGTTCCGTCCGGCCGGTAGAACTGCCTTCGCCGTTCCGCGTAGCGCACCGCGATGGTCAGCGCCCGCTTCGTCGCGCTACCCGCGCTGCCCGCGACGCTGATACGCCCCCGCACCAGCGTTCCGAGCATCGTGAAGAATCGCCTGCTGTCGCTGGCGATGGGACTCGTGTAGGCGCCGTCCTCGCCGACATCGCCGTACCTGTTGAGCAGTGCCGAACGCGCGACCCTGACCCCTTCGAAGGTCAGCCTTCCGTTGTCGACCCCGTTGAGCCCAGCCTTGACGCCGCAGTCCTCGATCCGGACCCCCGGCATCGGCGCGCCGTCGTCGTCGCGGATGGGAACGAGAAAAGCGTGAACACCGCGCGTCGCGCCATCGGTGATCAACTGCGCGAACACGACCGCGAGCTTGCCGTCCCTCGCGGCGTTGCCGATGTAGTCCTTGCGGGCCTGCCGATCCGGCGTCTCGATGACGAACTCCCGCGTCGCGGGGTCGTAGGTCGCCGTCGTGCGCAGGTTCTGCACGTCCGAGCCGTGCCCCGACTCGGTCATCGCGAAGCAACCCGGCACATCGAGATTCATGATCGAGGGCAGGTACCTGTCGTGATGCTCCCGAGTGCCCAGCAACTGCACCGCACCACCGAAAAGCCCCCACTGAACCCCGGCCTTGACCATCAGTGAGAGGTCACCGAACCCGAGCATTTCGAACGACACGAGGGAGCCGCCGATGTCGTCACCTCCCCCGTATTCCGAGGGAAACCCGAGCTGAGGCCTTCCGGTTTTGGCCAGCTCATGCAGTTGATCGAGGATCCGGGCGCGGTGTTCCTCGACGCTCAAGCCGACCGGGTCGGGGTACTTCGTGCCGGCGATCTGGGCACGGATCTCCCCTCGGACAGCGGCCCACCGACCGTCAAGCAGTTCGGTCAACTCGTTCATGACCCAAGATTGCCTGAACAGCGGCCCGCGCGCAGGCCGGATTCAGCCCAGGTCGGGACCCTTCGCTCGTAGATCATCCACAGTGGACATCGCAGAGCGCAGCTCGGTCAACCAGGTGTCCGCGTGCTGCCCCACCAGTTTGACCGCCCACGCCAGCGCTTCCGAACGCGAGCGCGCGACGCCAGCGTCGACAAGCGTGTCCAGCACCTGCCGCTCCGGCTGCCGTAGCCTCGTCATCACGGGAACGGACAGTGTGGTGAACCGCTCCGTCGTGTTCCCCGTCCTCGCGCCCCACGCCACCTTGCGCCCGTACCTGTGCTCGGCCTGCCTCGCGATCTCGATGCGCCGCTCGCGGGTGTCCTCCCTGAACCTGCTGATCCGGCCCGCCTCGGCGGCCGAACGCTCGGCATCGTCGGCGAAGTCCCCGCTCGGCTCCGGAAGCTCACCGATGATCATGATTTCTTCGCGATCGACGGTGACCTCGGGCGCACCGACGAACCACTCGTCGGGAAGCCGCCCGACCAGCCACGCCGCCGCGTCGCCCGCGTCCGGTACATCGGCCTGCTGCCAGCCACCCCGGCCGCGCCATCCTTTACGCATTACGACCTCCAAGCGATTACATGATTACATCGCTACTGAAGACAGTAGACCCGCCTGGAGGTGATGGGGAGGCTGTTCTCCCAGAGCAGAAGGAATCAGGTGGCCAGCGCGACGGCGAGGTCCTCGATCGTCGTCACCGGCCGGTCGCACACGTAACCACGGCAGATGTAGGCGGCGGGAGCCCCGTCGACGAGCGGCCGGTCGGCCAGCAGCGGCACGCCTTCGGCCTCGGGCCGTCCGCCGAGCACGACGGCTCCGCCAGGGACGGCCTTGGCCGCGCCGACGAGAAGGTCCGCTCTGGCCGCCGCGTCCTCGCCGACGACCGCGACCTGCAAGGGACCGGCCAGCAACGTCTCGGCGACCGTGAGCCAATGCCCCGCGAACCGAGGGGCCTGCGCGGCCAGCGCACCCGCCCTTCGCACGGCCTGTTCACACGCGGACCGGTATTCGCTCGCCTGCTCGGGGCCCACCAGCGCGGATGCGGTCAGCAACGCACCGGCCAGCGCCGAAGCGCCGGAGGGGCTCGCGTTGTCGGTGGGATCCGATGGCCGCTGCACGAGCGTCTCGGCGTCGTCGGCGGTGTCGTGGTAGGCACCGGGCGCGTCGGCATCGGCGAAGTGGGCGAGCGCGATGTCGATCAGCATCGTCGCTTCCGCGAGCCACAGCGACTCACCGGTCGCCTGATGGAGGCTGAGCAGACCGTCGGCGAGGCACGCGTAGTCTTCGAGCACCCCCGCCGCCGTCCCGGCGACGCCGTCCTTGGAACTGCGGAGCAACCTGCCGTCGGCGATGTGGACGTCCAGCAGCAACCGAGCCGCGTCGACGGCGGCTTCGATCCACTCAGGACGTTCCAGCGCGAGACCGGCTTCGGCAAGCGCCGTAATGGCGAGACCGTTCCACGCCGCGACGACCTTGTCGTCCCTCGCGGGCTGCGGACGCAGCGACCTCGCCTCCAACAGGGCGTCCCGCACCCTCACCCACCGCGTTGCGTCCTCGGGGTCACGCGGCAACTGGAGCGTCGAGGCACCGTTCTCGAACGTGCCTTCCTCGGTCACCGCGAACAACTCGGCGGCGTAGGCGCCGTCTTCCGGGCCGAGCACGTCGACAAGTTGCTCCGGCGTCCACACGTAGGTCAGCCCCTCGACTCCGTTGGTGTCGGCGTCGAGGGAAGCCGCGAAGCCACCCTGCTCCGTCCGCAGGTGCTTGAGCAGAAACTCGGCGGTCTCTCCGGTGACCCTCAGCGCGAGCCCTGAACCGGTGCGCCTCGCGAGATGCGCGTAGCCGCGCAGCAGCAACGCGTTGTCGTACAACATCTTCTCGAAATGCGGGACCACCCAGGCCGCGTCGACGGAATACCTCGCGAACCCACCGGCGAGCTGGTCGTAGATCCCACCGCGCGCCATTCCCTCCGCCGCCAGCTCCACAATGGACAATGCGGCGGGATTACTCGTGCGTTCGTAGTGCCGCAGCAGGAATTCCAGCACCATCGAAGGCGGAAACTTCGGCGCGGTACCGAAACCGCCGTGCCCGGGGTCGGTCTCCTGGCGGAGTTTGGTGACGGCAGCCTTGAGCGTCTGCTCGTCGACGGGGTGCTCCGACAACGGGCTGGTCTGCCGCGCGAGATGGCTGACGATCTTGCCCGCGCCTTCCCTCAGCTCCTCCGGCCGTTCGGCCCACGCCTGCGCGACGGCGGCCAGCAGCTGCGTGAACGACGGCATTCCATGCGAGGGAGCGGGTGGGTAGTACGTACCGCAGTGAAACGGTTCCCCTTCCGGGGTAAGGAAACACGTCATCGGCCAGCCGCCCTGGCCGGTCATGGCCTGGGTCGCCGTCATGTACACGGCGTCGATGTCAGGGCGTTCTTCCCTGTCCACCTTGATGTTCACGAAGTTGTCGTTCATGAGCGCCGCGGTGTCGGCATCGGCGAACGACTCGTGGGCCATGACGTGACACCAGTGGCAGGCGGCATAGCCGATCGACAGCAGGATCGGCACATCGCGGCGGCCGGCTTCGGCAAGGGCTTCTTCGCCCCACGGCCACCAATCGACGGGATTGTCCGCGTGCTGCAACAGGTACGGCGAGGTCGCGCTGGCTAGGCGGTTCACGCTGACAGCGTCTCACAGAGATCCCGCGTCCGCCGCCTGCCCGCGATCCCTTTCGACGAGTACGGCGACCCCGTCGAGCACCCGGCCGAGCCCGAATTCGAAGGCCCGCACCGGGTCGATCGCCGCACCGTACTCCGTTCCCGCCGCGACGCCGACCCTCGCGGCGACCGGGTACCGGTCGTCGTCGAACACCTTGGCAAGCAAGGGCTCGTGTTCCCGCCACCAGTCCTCGTCGCTCTTGCCCGTTCGCTGTTCGCCCTCGGCGACCTCCACCGCGCCGCGCACGGCACCGTGCACGTAGTTGGCGACGAGACCCACGACGAGGTCCATCTCGACGTCGCTCAGCCCGACGCCGTCGACCGCCCTCAGTTCGTAGTCGTAGCGCGCGATGAGGTTCGGGCCGAGCACCGGCCGACTGCTGGCGAGCTGCATCAACCAGGGATGCCGCAGGTGGAGTTCCCAGTTCTGCCTCGCGACCGAGGCGAGCCGCGATCGCCAGTCGCCGTCGTGCTCGCCCGAGGGCAGTTCGCCGAGAACGGTGTCGATCATGACGTCGATCAGTTCGCCCTTGGCCGGCACATAGCTGTAGAGGGACATGGCCGTGACACCGAGCCTGGCAGCGACCTTGCGCATCGAGAGCGAGCCGATGCCCTCGGCGTCGGCGAGTTCGACCGCGACGGCCGCGATGCGGGGAACCGTCAGTTTGGGCTTGGGCCCTCTCTTCGGCTGTTCCCGTGTGCCCCACAGCAGCTCCATGCCGCGCTTCGGATCACCACTACCGCCATAAACGCTGGTCACGCCCACTGTCTCCATCCGCTTGAAATTTCCTACAGCGTAAGCTATTGTTCCAGCTCCTCACTCTATACAGCGTAAAAAGTTTTGGAGTCGCGATGACCTCTGCCCAACCGGCCGTGCTCGCCAGCGGTCTGCGCAAGCGATACGGGGACACGACAGCGCTCGATCACTTCGAGCTCACGGTCGAGGCCGGAACCGTGCACGGGCTGCTCGGCCCGAATGGGGCGGGCAAGACCACCGCCGTGCGGATACTCACCACGCTCACCAGGCCGGACGGCGGTACCGCCAAGGTCGCGGGCCACGACGTCGTCCGCGAGCCGGCGGAAGTGCGCTACCGCATCGGGCTCGTCGGGCAGAACGCCGCGCTCGACGAGATCCTCAGCGGCAGGCAGAACCTCGTGCTGTTCGGCAGGCTCTACCACCTCGGATCCACGCGGGCGCAGGCTCGCGCCGACGAGCTCCTGCGACAGTTCCGGCTCACCGAAGCCGGCTCGCGCCCGGTCAGTCAGTACTCGGGCGGCATGCGCCGCAGGCTCGACCTCGCCGCCAGCCTCATCCTCGCCCCACCCGTGCTGTTCCTCGACGAACCGACGACCGGCCTCGACCCGAGGGCACGCACCGAGGTGTGGGCGGCGGTGAGGGAACTCGCCGCCGCCGGAACGACGGTGCTGCTCACGACCCAGTACCTGGAGGAGGCCGACCAGCTCGCGAACCGCATCTCGCTCGTCGACGAAGGAAGGATCATCACGGAGGGGACCCCCGATCAGCTCAAGCGCGGGCTCGGCGCCGACCACATCGACGTCGTCGTGGGGCACGACGACGCCCTGGTCCCGGCCACGCGGGTGCTCTCCGGCATCGCGGCAGGCCCCATCCGCACCGACGAGGACCGCAGATTGCTGAGCGCACCCGTACGGCACAGGACCTCCGCCCTGACCGAGGTGGTCCGCGACCTCGACGAGGCGGGCATCACCGCGCTCGACATCTCACTGCGCAGGCCGACGCTCGACGAGGTGTTCCTGGAACTGACCGGATCGAAGGAGAACGCGGCGTGACAGTACTGACCCCACCACGCAAAACCAGCGGCGCCGAGCGGCTGCGGTGGGCACTCGCCGACGGCTGGACCGTCGCGAAGCGCGACCTCACCCACTGGGCACAACAGCCGGCGGTGTTCGTCGTCGGCCTGCTCTTCCCCGTACTGGTCCTGCTGATGTTCGCGTTCTTCTTCGGCGGGGCGATCACTCCGCCGACCGGCGGCTACCAGGATTTCCTCGTCCCCGGCCTGCTCGGGCTCACCATGGTGTTCGGCATCGAGACGACGTTCACCGCGGTCAGCACCGACCTGGCTCGTGGCGTCACCGACCGGTTCCGCTCGCTGCCGATGGCCGGCTCCGCCGTCGTCACGGGACGCTGCATCGCGGACCTGCTCAACGCGATCGTCCTGCTCGCGGTGCTCGTCCTCGCGGGGCTGGCGATCGGCTGGCGCTGGCACGAGGGACTGGGTCCCGCGCTCGCCGCGCTCGGCCTGCTGCTGTTGTTGCGCGTGGCGATGCTGTGGCTCGGTATCTATCTCGGGCTGCTGTTGCGCCGCGCCGAAGCGGTACAGGCCATCCAGATCCTGGTCTGGCCGCTCGGTTTCCTCTCGAACGCGTTCGTAGCGCCCGCCACCATGCCGGGGTGGCTGGGGGCCATCGCGGAATGGAATCCGCTGTCGGCGACCGTCGCCGCGGTTCGCGAGCTGTTCGGCAATCCCGGCTGGACGAACGGCTCCTGGCTCGGCGACTACGCGATAGCCGCCGCGATCGGCTGGCCGGTGCTGCTCATCGCGGTGTTCTACCCGCTGTCGGTCCGCCGCTACCGGCGACTCGGCGGGTGATCGCTCAGGAAGCCTCGCTGCCCTTGGCGCCCGCGGCCGATTGAGCGGGGGCGTCCCCGGCTTCCCCAGAGGCAGCCTTCGTCTCGGAGGCTTCCGCCGACGCGGTCTTGCCCGCGTCGGCGGGATCTTCCGCCACTTCCGCCTCGTCCTTGTCGAACGTCGCCGGAACCCGCTTCAGATGTTTCGTCATCGAGCGGACGAGAAAGACGACCGCGATCAGAAACAGGAGCAGGAGCAGGAGACCGACCGGGGAGGACTTTCCGAAGTCCTGCCCTTGACCGCCACCGTCGCCAGAGCCCGGTTGTTCCTGCACGAGCACGACGGTTCCGGCGAGTACCGGCCCCGCCGCGAAGGCCGGAAGTGTCATGCCCTCACCTTATCTCGCACCCCGCGAACAAATCGTCCTCGGGGAGGGTGCTGTCCACCAGCGACCGTACGAGCTCGTACTCCTCGGTCGGCCAGACCTCCCTCTGCATGTCCAGCGGCACGGCGAACCAGCGGCTGTCGGGATCGATCTGCGTCGCGTGCGCCTTCAGCGCCTCGTCCCTGACCTCGAAAAAGTCCGCGCATTCGACCCTCGTGGTGACCCGCTCCATCACGTCGGCCTTGTCCGGGTCCCACTTGCCGAGCCACTCCGCGTAGGGGGAATCGATGCCGGCCTCGACCAGCGCCTCGTGGAAGGCGGTCATCTTCGCCCTCGAAAACCCGTGCGAGTAGTAGAGCTTGAGCGGCTGCCACGGCTCGCCGGTACCGGGAAAGCTCTCCGGATCGGGAGCCGCGTCGAACGCGGCGACCGAGATCTCGTGGCACCGGATGTGATCGGGATGCGGATAGCCGCCGTTCTCGTCGTAGGTGACGACGACGTGCGGGCGGAACTCCCTGATGACCCGCACCAGAGCTTCGGTGGACTCCGCGAGCGGCACCGTCGCGAAGGAGCCCTCCGGCAACGGGGGCAGCGGCTCACCCTCGGGCAGCCCCGAGTCGATGAAGCCGAGCCACCTGTGCTTGACCCCGAGTATCTTCGCCGCGCGCGCCATCTCCTCATGCCGGATCTCGGTCATGTTGGCGACCACCTCCGGCCGGTCCATCGCGGGATTCAGCACGCTGCCCGCTTCACCGCCGGTGCAGGTCACGACCATGACGTCGTGTCCATCCGCGACGTAGCGCGCCATCGTGGCCGCGCCCTTGCTCGACTCGTCGTCCGGGTGGGCATGCACTGCCATCAGCCGGAGTCCGGCTCCCTGCCCGTTCGCCGTCCGCCCGTCAGCTCCCGCCATGACCGACTCGGCCCCTCTCACCAATCCACCAATCCTTACGACGTCATCGCGACGCCCGATCCGACCCCGTGGTCGGCGACGTTCGGCGTCCACGCATACTCATAACGCGGGGACACCGGTTCCATCTTCCCCGGCAGTACGACAAGAGTTCTCGGGAGGCTCGGGGTGAGCTCCGAACAGACCGCTTCGGCGAAGTCGGCGGAGAAGAGCGAGCGTCCTTCCCTTCCGGAAGGACGGTACGGCTCCTCGCACCCTGCCAACCGGCGCAAGCGCACCGTCCGAGGCTGGCGGATGTGGGTGTTCGGCGCGATCGCGCTCGCCGTGAGCGTCACCGTCACCCTCATCGCCTACGGCAACCTCGGCACGGCTCCCATCGAGGCACAACGGGTCGGATTCGACGAAAAGCCCGGGAATGCCATGGAAATCACCATCGACGTACAGCGCGGCGAACCCGACCGGCCAGGGGTGTGCATTGTACGAGTCAGGGACATTTCCGGAGCCGAGACCGGACGAAAAGAGATTTACGTCGCACCGGGCGAAGAGCGCCTCTCCACGGTGATCCGCAGCATCGGCAGGCCGGTCACCGCAGACGTGTACGGCTGCTCTTACAACGTGCCGGAATACCTGTCAACCACTTAGCGGCCAACGGGGTGAATAGCGCGCCGAATGTCCGGTTGGCGCCGAAGACGGCGGCGTCGAACGGGTCGAACGTGTTACCCTGATGCATCCGGCACGGCCCCTGGCGGGCCGTGTCTTTCCTTATATTCCAGCCACTGAGGCGTGGCAGCCGGCTTGTATACCCAAGCTCGGCAGGCCCTAGGAGGAGATGGTGACCGTGAGCGACAGCAAGGTGACCTGGCTGACCCAGGATGCCTACGACAGGCTCAAGCACGAGCTCGACGAACTGATCGAGAATCGTCCGGTCATCGCTGCGAAGATCAACGACAGCCGGGAAGAGGGCGACCTCAAGGAAAACGGTGGCTACCACGCGGCCCGCGAGGAGCAAGGCCAGCAGGAAGCCCGGATCCGGCATCTACAGGAACTGCTTCGCACCGCGAAGGTCGGCGAGGCTCCCACCAACTCGGGCGTCGCGGAGCCGGGCATGGTGCTGACCGTGCGCTATGCCGGCGACGACGAGGACGAGAAGTTCCTCCTCGCGACGCGTGAGGAGGGCGGCGGAGATCCGCTTGAGGTGTACTCCCCCGACTCGCCGCTCGGCAAGGCGCTGCTCGGCGCCAAGGAAGGCGAGTCGCGCGAGTACCTGCTGCCCAACGGCAACACGCAGAAGGTCACGCTTGTGAAGGCGG
Source organism: Saccharomonospora sp. NPDC006951 (assembly GCA_040635515.1). Lineage (GTDB taxonomy): Bacteria > Actinomycetota > Actinomycetes > Mycobacteriales > Pseudonocardiaceae > Prauserella_A. The sequence goes on from JBEYHY010000005.1 coordinate 660,183, forward strand.
TTCCCTACGCTGGCTGACCCGCCCCCGTTCGTCCAGACCAACGCACCCGTCAAGTACTTGGCGGGTGCGTTGGCATGTACAGGCAAGGTCGGCGGCGCACTCAAGTCGCCGAGATCCGCACTGGGGACGGCGAGATCCGCGCTGGGACCGGCGAGATCTGCGTAGGGGACGGCGAGATCCGCGTTGGGGCCGGTGAGTTCCGCACACAGGGCGCCGAGGTCTGCACCCAGGTCATCGAGGTCTGCACTCACATGGCGAGAACGCGAGCCGCAGCAAGCGGTCCGACGTCGGCCCGAACCTCGGCCATGGTGGCGCAGGCGGAAATCGGAGGCTCACCAAAGTCAGCGGGCAGTAGCGAGCTCGCCACGTAGCCATGTGGCCGGGTGGCCGGGTGGCCGGGTAGTCCGGCTGCCGGGCCCGGCCACCCCCGCCACGTTGCCGGGGCGAGGCCCACCGGGTGGCGGGGGTGGCCGGGCCCGCCGGGTGGCCACGTAGCCGGGTGACCGGGCTCCCCGGAGGGTCGCACCCCGCCACGTGGCCAGGTGCCCGGGCCCGCCACGTAGCCATGTGGCCGGGTGATGACAGCGCCACTGTCACTCTGGCGCCGCCATAGCCGCGAAACGCAGAACTCGCCACCGCGAACGCAGAACTCGCCGACCTGAGCGCAGAACTCGTCGTCCCCAACGCAGAACTCGCCATCCTGAATGCGGAACTCGGCGGCGGCGGGGGTGCTGGATCGGGCTCTCAGGCCCGGCCCCCTGTTCGCGCGATCCGCTCCAGCAGCGGCCGGACGCGCTGCGGCACCGGCGTGGACAACGCGATCGACGTCGAGGTTCGCCGCACACCGGGAACACCGACAACGTCGTCGATCACTCGCTGCAGGTCGTCGTTCGACCTGGCCACCATGCGCACGAACAGATCCCCCTGCCCGGTCGTCGCATGCACCTCGCACACCTCGTCGATCGCGGCGAGCGCCTCGGCGACCTCACCCCGCCTGCCCTGCGCGATCTCCAGCACGGCAAACGCGGTGAGCCCATACCCCATCGCGGCGAGGTCGAGCTCCGGAGGGAAACCGCCGAGCACCCCCGTCGCGCCGAGCCGGTCCAGCCGTGCCTGCACCGTGCCCCTCGCGACACCGAGCCTGCGGGCGCACTCAAGCACCCCGAGCCGGGGTGCGTCGGTGAGCAGGAGCAGCAGCCTGGCGTCGAGCGAGTCGACCTTCGGATCCACCATGCTTCCTCGACCTACCTCATCAGCCTGAGCATCTTGCCCAGTTTGATCACCAATCATCAATCAACACTGACTATATTGCCTAGCAGAATGTCAGACTATTGCTCACCTTGCCTGGTCAGCGCATCCTTCGAAGCATGACGAACCCAGCTCTCGACGACGTCAGCTTCGACCAGCTTCGCCAGCTCGTCGGCCTTGTCGACCACGACGCATCGACGGACCCGTTCCCCGTCAAAGCCATGGACGCGGTGGTGTTCATCGCGGGCAACGCGACCCAGACGGCGTGGTTCTACCAGGCCGCGTTCGGCATGGAACTCGTCGCGTACGCGGGCCCGGAAACCGGGCAGCCCGACCACAAGTCGTTCGTCCTGAAGTCCGGCTCGGCGCGGTTCGTGATCACCGGAGGGGTTCGCCCCGACTCTCCTCTGCTCGACCACCATCGCAGGCACGGTGACGGCGTCATCGACCTCGCGCTCGAAGTGTCCGATGTGGACAAGTGCGTCGCGCACGCCCGCGCGGAGGGCGCGACCGTCATCGAGGAACCGCACGACGTCTCCGACGCGAACGGAACCGTGCGCAGGGCGGCGATCGCGACCTACGGCGAAACCCGGCACTCACTTGTGGACCGCTCGCGCTACACCGGCCCCTACCTGCCGGGGTTCGAGCCGCGCGAAGGCAAGAAGCGCAAGCGGTTGTTCCAGGCCGTCGACCACTGTGTGGGCAACGTGGAACTCGGCAGGATGGACTACTGGGTCGACTGGTACCACCGCGTCATGGGCTTCGTGAACATGGCGGAGTTCGTCGGCGACGACATCGCGACCGAGTACTCGGCGCTGATGAGCAAGGTGGTGTCCAACGGCAACCACCGCGTCAAGTTCCCGCTGAACGAACCGGCCGTCGCGAAGAAGAAGTCACAGATCGACGAGTACCTCGAGTTCTACACGGGAGCGGGCTGCCAGCACATCGCGCTGGCGACGGGGGACATCATCGAAACCGTCTCGGCCATGCGCGCAGCGGGCGTCGAATTCCTCGACACTCCCGATTCCTATTACGACGACCCGGCACTCCGGGAACGGATCGGCGAGGTCAGAGTGCCCATCGAAACTCTGAAAGAGCACCGGATTCTTGTCGACAGGGACGAGGACGGCTACCTGTTGCAGATCTTCACCAAACCGATCGGTGACCGCCCCACCGTGTTCTACGAACTCATCGAACGGCACGGATCGCTCGGCTTCGGAAAGGGCAACTTCAAAGCGCTCTTCGAAGCCATCGAGCGCGAACAGGAACGCAGGGGAAACCTCTGAGGCTCACGGCATGACCGTGTAGCCACCGCGCTGGAGTTCCGCGGCCACGCCTGCACAATGCTCCGGGCCGCGGGTCTCCAGCTTCAGCGCGATCTCGACCTCGCCGATGGCGAGCCTTCCCGAGATCCTGGAATGCTCGACGTCGACCACGTTGGCGCCCAGTTCACCGACCTTCGACAGCACACCGGCGAGCGAGCCGGGCCGGTCGGGAACGCACAGCCGCAGGCTCAGGTACCGGCCTGCCGCCGTCATGCCGTGCTGGATGATCTGCATCAACAGCAAGGGATCGACGTTGCCGCCGGAAAGCACGGCGACGACGGGCGCCGGAAAAGCACCCGGGTACTCCAGCAGTGCGGCGACCGCGGCGGCACCCGCCGGTTCGACAACCAGTTTCCGGCGTTCGAGGCACAGCAACACCGCGCGGGACAACGATTCCTCGCTCACCGTCAGAACGTCGTCGACGAGCGAGGAGACGTGCGCGTAGGTGACCGGCCCCGGCTGTCCCACCGCGATGCCGTCGGCCATCGTCTGCATGCTGTGCAGCCGCACCGGTGCGCCCGCCGCGAGCGAGGGCGGAAAAGCCGCGGCCGCTTCGGCCTGTACGGCGACCATGCGCACGTCGGGCCGCATCGCCTTGATCGCACTCGCGACCCCGCCGACGAGACCACCGCCGCCCGTCGAGACGAGCACCGTCGCGACCTCGGGTACCTGTTCGAGTATCTCCAGCCCCACCGTGCCTTGACCCGCGATGATGTCCTCGTGATCGAAGGGGTGGATGAACACCGCCCCTGTGCGCTCCGCGAACGCGATCGCCTCGGCGAGCGCCTCCTCCAGCACGGCACCGTGCAGATGAACCTCGGCTCCGTAGCCCTTTGTCGCCGCGAGCTTCGGCAACGGCGCCCGCTCCGGCATGAACACCGTCGCCTTCGTGCCGAGCAGCGCCGCGGCCAGCGCGACGCCCTGCGCGTGGTTTCCCGCACTCGCGGCGACGACGCCGCGTGCGCGTTCCTCGTCGGTGAGCCCGTGAATCCGGGTGTAGGCACCGCGAATCTTGAACGAGCCCGTCCGTTGCAGGTTCTCGCACTTGAACCGCACCGGACCGCCGTGAGTGTCCTCAAGGTCGCGGGCGTGTTCCATCGGTGTCCTGCGCACCACGGAGTCGAGCAGCCGTTGTGCCTGACGAATCCGGTCCACGCTGACGAGTCGCATAACCGCAGATTAACGCCGCCGAGCGCGCTCTTCACCGCCGCCGTCGCGGGTCACGGGGAGGTTACGTACATGGCATCGGTCACGGTTGGGTACCCTGGGTGCGGCAGTGGCTTCGACGCAGGGAGAACACAAGATGGCAAGGGTGGGCATCTCGCGCGGATCGCGCTCTGCCGGTGTCGTGCCCCTGCTGGCCGGAATCGGATCGGCGCTCGCGCTCGCCGGTGCCGCCGTCTATACCGTCGACCTCGCCAGTTGCTCCGACCCCGGCCGCTACATCCGTCACGACAACCATGTCGAACTCGTCGGAAGCTGCGTCGACGGCAGCAAGCTTCCCGCACGCGAGAGCGGGCCGGACGGCACCCGCGACGCGGGTGCCGTGCAGCACGGCAACTACCAGCCGTAGCCGGTCAGCTCAGCGCCCGCTTGAGGTCGGTCACCAAATCGCTCGCGTCCTCGATTCCCACCGAAAGCCGGATCAGCTCGGCGGGCACCTGCAACAGGGATCCCGCGACGCTCGCGTGAGTCATGCGACCCGGGTGTTCGATGAGCGACTCGACGCCGCCCAGTGATTCGGCCAGGATGAACAGTTCGGTCTTCGCCGCTACGGCGAGCGCGGCCTGTTCTCCATCCGCGTGGTCGAACGACACCATGCCGCCGAACCTCCGCATTTGCTTGGCCGCGATGTCGTGGCCGGGATGCTCCGGAAGCCCGGGGTAGTAAACCCTGCTCACCTTCGGGTGCGCGAGCAACACCTCGGTGACGAGTTCGGCGTTGTCGCAGTGCCGTTCCATGCGCACGGCGAGGGTCTTGAGACCGCGAAGGGTCAGCCACGCGTCGAAAGCACCCGGCACCGCACCCGAGGCGTTGCGCAGGAAGAAAAGCTGTTCCCGCAGTTCGTCGGAATTCGTGACGACCGCGCCGCCGACGACATCGGAGTGCCCTCCGAGATATTTCGTCGTCGAGTGCACGACGACGTCGGCACCGAGTTCGAGCGGCGTCTGGAGATAGGGCGTCGCGAACGTGTTGTCGACGACCAGTTTCGCTCCGCCGACGTGAGCGGCCTCGGCCAGTGCCGTGATGTCGGCGATGCCGAGCAGCGGATTGGTCGGCGACTCGCACCACACGAGCTTGGTCTCCGGCCTGATGGCCGCCCTCACCTCGTCCAAATTGGACAGGTGGGCGACGCTGTAGTCGACGCCCCAGTTGGTCAGCACCTTGTCGATGAGCCGGAACGTGCCACCGTAGACGTCGTTGCCGAGCACGAGGTGGTCGCCGGGCCGGAGAGTGGCCCGCAACACCGCGTCGGTCGCGGCCATCCCCGAGCCGTAGGCAAGGGCGTGCCGCCCACTCTCCAGCGCGGCCAGTGCCTGCTCCAGCGCCGTACGCGTCGGGTTGGCGGTCCGCGAGTACTCGTAGTCACCTTCGCGGGTCCCGCCGACTCCGTCCTGCGCATAGGTCGAAGTCTGGTAGATCGGCACGATCACGGAGCCCGTCCGGGGATCGGGCTGCTGTCCTGCGTGAATCGCACGTGTCTCGAAACCGAGACTGGCGGGGTCGTGAACCATGCCACCAGCCTAACGGCGGCCCACGACCGTTCACCGTCGGTGGACCCCAGGGGCGAACCTCACTGCTCGAACGAAGCGCCGGAGCACGAAAAGGCGCCCCGGCCGATGACCGGGGCGCCTTTCTCACTGCTTGTTCAGTTGCTCACCACTGCTGCGGCGGCTGCTGGCCGTAGCCGGGGGGCGGGCCCTGCGGCGGCTGACCGCCGAAGCCACCCGGCTGCTGCGGCGGAGGTCCAGGCTGCTGGAATCCACCACTTTGCGGGTTCTGCCCGCCGGGCTGACCGAAGCCACCTGGCTGCGGGAAGCCACCGGGCTGGCTCGGCGGACCGAAGCCGCCGGGCTGACCGCCCTGCGGCGCACCGAAACCACCGGGACCACCGAAGCCGCCGGGACCACCAGGACCACCGGGGCCGCCACCGAGACCGACGTACTGCCTGGTCTGCGGCAGGGTTCCCAGCACACCGATGACGAGGAGCAGGATGCCGAAGATCAGCGTGAAGATGATCCGGGTCGGCGGGTCACCACCCTCGGTCATCAGCAGGATCGAGAACAGCAACAGGAAGAAACCGCCGACGGTCACGAAGTTCGGAGTGATCTTCCGCAGAGCCGCTCCGAGCTTGTCCACCAGCGCGATCAGCACGCCGCCCGCGATCGCCAAGGCCGAGCCGACCATGAGCATGATCAGGTAGAAGGTGATCTGGCCGGGGATCTCGATCTCGGCGGCCGCCTGCCCGATCTGCTCGGCCGCGGCCTCGGCGCCACCCATGGCGTCGATCGAGGACTGGCACTCTTCCTCGGACATTCCGCTCTGCTCGACGCACAGGTCGACGATGTCGTCGGCCGAAGGAGCGCCGGGGTTGAGATCGGACCACAAGGTGATGGCGAGGATGAGACCGATCACGCCGAGCACTACGGCAAGGCCACCGGCAATCCAGCCGAACAGCTTGTTGTTACCGCCGCCGGAGGGCGGGCCGCCGAAACCGGGCGCGCCGAAGGGCTGCTGCGGCGGCGGACCGCCGAAGCCACCGGGCTGTCCCTGCGCGGGGTCGAACCCGCCGGGCTGACCACCGAAACCGGGAGGCGGCTGCTGGCCGGGAGGCGGACCCCCGAAACCCGGCTGCGCCTGCCCCGGCTGCTGCGGCTGACCCGGCTGACCCTGCTGTCCGAAACCGCCGCCCTGCGGTGGTTGCTGACCGAAGCCCCCCTGCGGATTCATCGCGCCGGGGTTGTCGGCAGCGCTCGGTGGGGGCGCGTACGGAATGGACGGTGGAGGCTGGGAGCCAGGTGGCACCAGCTGGGTCGACTCTGCACCGGGATCCTCCTGTTGTGGTTGTGCCGGTTGGACGACCTGAGTGGGCTCCGGCGTTTCGCCGAACTGCTGTTCCCCCTGCTGCTGTTGGGGCTGCACCACCTGAGTCGGCTCCGAGGAACCGAACGGATTGTCTTGTTGAGGTTGTTGACCACCGGGAGGACCCTGCGGTGGTTGCTGACCACCACCCCAGGGCTGGTTCGGCGGCTGCGGAGCGCTCATGTGGGTCTTGAACCCCCTTGACGAGGACCTTGATGATTTGGCTCGCGCACACGGTATCGGATGTGTGATGCGAATGTGCGTAACGCCCCTGTTATGGGACGCGATGTGTATTTTCTGACTCTTAGTGACCGGAGAGGAACGCCAGCAGGTCCTGCCGCGTCACGACGCCCGCCGGCTTGCCGCCTTCGAGCACCATCGCCCCGCTCGCCGAGGTCAGCGCCTTCATCGCGGAACCGACCTGCTCACCAGCGCCGATGGTCGGCAACGGCGGGGACATGTGCTTTTCGAGCCGGTCGGCGAGCGCGGCCTTGCCGGTGAAGAGCGCGTCGAGCAGATCACGTTCATTGACGGCACCGACGACCTCGGCCGCCATTACCGGAGGCTCGGCACTGACGACGGGCATTTGGCTGACCCCGAATTCGCGCAGGATCGCGACCGCCTCGGCCACGGTCTCATTGGGGTGTGAATGCACGAGGTCGGGAAGCGTGCCTCCCTTGCGGCGCAACACATCGCCGACCGTCGCACCGGTGGAGTCCGGCGGAAGGAAACCGTAGGAGGCCATCCAGGCGTCGTTGAACACCTTGCCGAGATAGCCCCTGCCGCCGTCGGGAAGGAGTACGACGATCACGTCGTCTGGACCACACCGTCCCGCCAGTTCGAGGGCCGCGGCGACCGCCATCCCACATGAGCCGCCGACGAGCAGCCCCTCTTCCCGAGCGAGCCTGCGGGTCGTGGTGAACGAATCGGCGTCGGTCACCGCGATGATCTCGTCGGCGACCTCCCTGTCGTAGGTCGTCGGCCAGAAGTCCTCTCCGACCCCCTCGACCAGGTACGGCCTTCCCGTGCCTCCCGAGTACACCGAGCCCTCCGGATCGGCGCCGACAATCCGGACACCGCCGTCGGAAATGTCCTTGAGGTACCTGCCGGTTCCGGAGATGGTGCCGCCGGTTCCCACTCCCGCGACGAAGTGGGTGACCTTGCCTTCGGTCTGCCGCCAGATCTCGGGGCCCGTCGAGTGATAGTGACTCTCGGGGTTCTGCGGGTTGGCGTACTGGTTGGGTTTCCACGCGCCGTCGATCTCGCCGACGAGCCGGTCGGAGACGCTGTAATAGGACTCGGGGTGCTCGGGCGCGACGGCGGTCGGGCACACGACGACCTCGGCCCCGTATGCCTTGAGGACGTTGCGCTTGTCCTCGCTGACCTTGTCGGGGCAGACGAACACGCAGTGGTACCCCTTACGCTGGGCCACGATGGCGAGCCCGACTCCGGTATTGCCCGACGTCGGCTCGACGATCGTGCCACCCGGCTTCAGCTCGCCGCTCGCCTCGGCCGCCTCCACCATGCGCAGCGCGATGCGGTCCTTCACGCTGCCGCCGGGGTTGACGTACTCGACCTTGGCCAGCACCAGCGGGCTCAGCCCCTCGGTGAGGGCGTTGAGCTTGACCAGCGGGGTGTTGCCCACGAGGTCGATGACGTGTTCTGCGTATTCCATGTCGTCAGCGTAAACAGTGCTCGAAGAGCGGACATCGGAGCCGGGAATCGATGGTCCGGCTTGGAACCGTGTGCTTAGCTCACACCCGTCATACGTTGGAGTGAATTGCGAGGAGCTCGCTTGAAATCCCTCAAGAAGCACCGTCTCAGAGCGGCGGTGACCGCAGCACTCGCCGGCACGTTGCTCGTCAGCACCACTGCCACGCCTGCCTCGGCGACCAATCTGAGCAAGATCCCCACCTTCACTTTGAGTGTGCTTTTCACCAATGACATGGAGTCGGCGCTGCTCGGCGTCGACGGTGACGGCACCGACGAAGGTCCGATCGTCGACGAGGGCGAACGCCCCTACGGCAGCCCGTCCCGCGCGAAGACGCTGATGAACAAGCTGCGCAAGGAAGCGACGACCGGCTGGCCGAAGCCGGGGCAGGCGCTGTGGCGCGGCGAGGTCACGGTGTCCGGCGGAGACAACTTCCTCGCCGGCCCCGAGTTCTCGGCCAGCATCGAGGACGGCGTTCCGTTCTACGACGCGCTCGCGATCAAGGAGATCGGCTACGACGCGAGCGCGGTCGGCAACCACGAGTTCGACTTCGGCCCCGAGGTCTTCGGCGAGTTCATCGAGAGCTTCGGCGGCTCGCTCGACTTCGTCAGCGCGAATCTCGACGTCTCCGGCGAGCCCTCGCTCGACGCCTACGCCAAGGACGGCACCTTCGTCACCAGCAAGGTGCTGCGCTCCTCCGGCGAGCGGGTCGGCATGATCGGGCTCACCACGCCGGAACTGCCGGCGCTGTCCAGCCCGCGCGACGTCACCGTCGACGGCAACCTCGCCGGAATCGCCAACGGGCTCGCGGGTGACTTCAAGAAGCGCGGCATCAACAAGGTCATCGTGGTGAGCCACCTCCAGGACATCGACAACGAACTGGCGCTCGTGCCGCAGCTTTCGGGCATCGACGCGGTTGTCGGCGCGGGTGGCGGCGAGATTCTCGCGAACGAGAAGGACCGGCTGATCCCCGGTGACGAGGCCGAACGCGGCTTCCCGCTCTACGCCGATGACGCGGACGGCAAGTCCGTTCCCGTCGTCACGACGACCGGCGACTACAAGTACATCGGAAGGCTGGTGCTGAACTTCAACTTCCGGGGCGAGGTCATCAGCGTCGATGAGAAGCAGACCGGTCCCGTCAGGGTCTCCGGTGTCGGCCCTGACGCCGTCCACGGCGACAAGGGCATCCGCGCGCAGGTGGAGAAGCCGGTGGCCGAACACCTCGCGACGCTGTCCGAGACCGTTGTCGCCACGAGCGAGGTCGCACTCAACGGTGTCCGCAACGACGTCCGCACCAGGGAAACCAACCTCGGGAACCTCGTCGCGGACAGTCTTCTGTACGCGGGCAAGGAACAGGCCGACGAGTACGGCGTCACGCCGCCCCAGGTCGCGATTCAGAACGGCGGTGGGATTCGCAACGACTCGGTGCTTCCCGCGGGCGACATCTCGGCGCTCAACACCTACGACGTCGCGCCGTTCTCGAACTTCGTCGCCGTCGTTCCCGAGGTGCCGAGGGACGTTCTCCGGCAGTTGCTGGAGCGTGGGGTCGCGGCCTCGCCCAGTGCCTCCGGCGCGTTCATGCAGCTCGGCGGGGTTTCGGTGACCTACGACCCGAGCAAGCAGGCGCAGGTGGTCGACGAGGGCACCAGCACGATCGTCACGCCTGGCGAACGGATCCAGGACGTGACGCTCGCCGACGGGACCGAGATCGTCAAGGACGGCGCCGTCGTCGATGGGGCACCGATTTCGGTTGTCACCAACGACTTCTCGGCTCGGGGCGGCGACGGCTACCCGTTCGAGGAGCTTCCGTTCACGCCGGTCGGCATGACCTATCAGCAGGCACTTGAGCAGTACCTGACCGATGGGCTTTCCGGCTCGGTCACCGCCGAGCAGTACCCGGAGGGCGGCAGCGGGCGCATCGTCGTGCGCTGACCAGCACGCTCTCCCGGCTTTCCGACCGGCAACCCGTAGGTGGCACCCGCCACCTACGGGTTGCTTGCTTTCGGGGAAGGGGCAGGATAGGGCTAAGCAGCCGCTTAGCCCTATCCGACCCGAAGGAGTGTCAGCCATGGCGGAAGCCGTGATCGTCTCGACCGCACGTTCGCCCATCGGCAGGGCGGGCAAGGGCTCGCTGGTCGATCTGCGCCCCGACGACCTCGCCACCCGCATGGTGCGGGCCGCGCTCGACAAGGTTCCCGAACTCGCGCCCGCCGACATCGACGACCTGATGCTCGGCTGCGGCCTTCCCGGCGGCGAGTCCGGTTTCAACATGGGCAGGGTCGTCGCCGTCCAGCTCGGCTACGACCACCTGCCCGGCTGCACGATCACCCGCTACTGCTCGTCGAGCCTTCAGACGACCCGCATGGCACTGCACGCCATCAAGGCAGGAGAGGGCGACGTCTTCATCTCGGCGGGAGTCGAGACGGTTTCCCGCTTCGCCAAGGGCAGCTCGGATTCGTGGCCGGACACGCACAACCCGCTGTTCGCCGAAGCCGAGGCGAGGACCGTTCGCACCGCTGAGCAAGGCGCGGAAAGCTGGACCGACCCGAGGGACCGCGGCGAACTGCCCGACGTCTACATCGCGATGGGTCAGACGGCGGAGAACCTCGCCCGCGTCAAGGACGTGTCGAGGGAGGAGATGGACGCCTTCGGCGTGCGCTCGCAGAACCTCGCCGAGAAGGCGATCGCGAACGGGTTCTGGGCAAAGGACATCACTCCCGTGACGCTGCCCGACGGCACCGTCGTCAGCAAGGACGACGGCCCACGCGCCGGAGTCACCCTCGAAGGCGTTTCCGGACTGAAGCCCGTCTTCCGCCCGGACGGCAGGGTCACGGCGGGCAACTGCTGCCCGCTCAACGACGGCGCCGCCGCGCTCGTGATCATGTCGGACACGAAGGCGAAGGAACTGGGCATCACGCCACTCGCGCGGATCGTGTCGACCGGCGTCTCGGGGCTTTCCCCGGAAATCATGGGCTACGGCCCCGTCGAGGCGTCGAAGCAGGCGCTCGGCCGCGCGGGAATGTCGGTGGGCGACATCGATCTCGTCGAGATCAATGAAGCGTTCGCCGCTCAGGTCATTCCTTCCTACCGAGACCTCGGCATCGACATCGACCGGCTCAACGTCAACGGCGGCGCCATCGCGGTGGGCCACCCGTTCGGCATGACCGGCGCCCGCATCACCTCGACGCTCATCAACTCGCTGCAGCACCACGACAAGCAGTTCGGTCTCGAAACGATGTGCGTCGGCGGCGGCCAGGGCATGGCCATGGTGCTCGAACGGCTTTCCTGACCGGCGGATCTCCTGACACCGCCGCCTCGGGCGGTGGTGTCAGGCCGGCGTCGGTGCGACGATGCACATGACCGTCGCGGGCTCCGGGTAGACCATGCCGTCGGTGGCCTCGGTCCTCGCGCACGCGGTATCGGCGTCCGTACTACCGGCGACGACCTTGACGACCTCCAGTTCCGCACTGGGATCGGTGCAGCTGACCCTCGTGTATCCCTCGGTGCGAGAGGAGATGTTCGCGAAGCAGTCGCCGTCCTTCGCATTGATCATCAGGCAGAGTCTGTTGCCGTCCTGCCGGTGAATCTGGTCGTACCGCTTGCTGGGACAGGTCTCGCCCTCACCGCTCAGCGTGACGGCGACCTTGGCATTGGCCTTCTCGTCCGCACAATCGACGAGTGCGGGCGGCCGCTGCGGATTGTCGGCGTATTCGGCGACGTGCAGGCAGTCTCCTGCCTTCGCGTTGCGGACGTCGTCACTGAACAACCTCGTGGCGCCGAAGATCAGCAGTCCGGCGACCACGATCACGATCGGCAATCCCTGCCTGAGACTGATGCCGCGTTTCCGCCGTCGCGGATCAGGTCTGTCGGGGCCGGGCTGAGCCGAGTTGGGCGGAACCGTCACCGCGAACCTCGCAAACCGTGGTCGACCTGGATCAACCAAACTCGGTCGGCCGGGACGCGGCTGGCAGCGACACCCATCTCACCCCCGATCAGGTGGGTGGAGACACGTAGAAGGGCGCCCGGCCCACGGCCGGACGCCCCTCATCCAGGAGTTGGCTAGCGGATCAATCGCTCTGCAAATACGACAGCAGGCGAAGGATCTCCAGGTACAGCCAGACCAGCGTGACCATGAGGCCGAAGGCGACGTACCAGGACCACTTGGCCGGCACGCCCTCGCGGATCATCTTGTCGGCCATGTCGAAGTCGAGCAGGAAGCTGAACGCCGCGATGCCGATGACGACGATGCTGAAGATGATGGCCAGCGGGCTGCCGTCGCGGATGCCCAAGTTGACGCCGAACAGGCCGAGCACCAGGTTGGCAAGCATCAGGACCAGCACGCCACCGAGCGCACCGATGATCCACTTGGTGAGCTTCGGCGTCACCTTGACCGCGCCGGTCTTGTAGACGACCAGCATCACGACGAACACACCGGCGGTACCGAGAATGGCCTGCAGCGCGATGCCGGGATAGACCATTTCGAAGACACCGGTGATGGCTCCGAGGAAGACACCCTCGGCGGCCGAGTAGGCCAGCGTCATCGGGCCACTCGCCATTTGCTTGAAGCTGATGATCAGCGCGAGCACGAGGCCGACCAGCATGCCGCCGATCATCGCGCCGGTGATGGCACCCATGTTGTCGGCCGCGGCCTGCGTCTGCGCCCAGATCGCGGTCACCACGCCGACGAGCAGAGTCACACCGAGACTCGCGCCGGTCTTCATGACGACGTCGTCAACGGTCATGGGGCGGTCGGCAGCGCCGGAGGGTGCCTGCGGCGCGCCGTATCCGGGGCCTCCGCCCTGCGGTCCGTTGAAGCCCTGGTACGGCGCTTGGGCCGCGGCTCCCCCCGGCAGGTTGCGGAAGGCGGGGTTGCTAGAGGTTCGCACCTGATCCTCCTGGATCTGCTGGCACTTGCATCGGGTATAACGACCGCCCGTGCCGGTCGGTTCCCATCGTCAGTAAAGTCGACTTTACCCACATCAACCCGCGTGGGCGTACCCCACCGTAAAGGTGTCGCCAATTCGTTCCTCCGGCGACGTCCACCAGGTGGCCGATTGCCCCCTTCACCCGTTTCAGGTCATTCTCACTTGGCGTGTTCGGACGTTGACCGAACGCAGGTCGGGGATCTCATCCACGGCTCATTCACGAAATGGGGGCACTCTGGTGGTGCGATCGGCACGCCTTGCTGTCGCTGTCCGCTTTCTCGTCGCGAGCATGCTGTGCGCGATGTCGCTGGTCGTTCTCGCGCCCTCGGCATCGGCCGACGTCCAGGAAGGCGCCGGGCACCGCACGACGCCCGGACAGTCATGGGGTGACAGGGAAAGGGCCTACGACTGGGTCGGTTCCTACGTCGTCGGCGGGAAGCAGGTCTTCTGCGTCTCGTTCGCACTCAAGGCGCCGGACTCGGGTGAGGTGTACGAACCGGGAGACGAGCTGCTGACCAAGTGGGGCACGAAGCTGCCGGAGGACGTCGCCGCGAACATCTCCTACCTGCTGCTGCGCTACGGCGACACTCAGGACGCCGACGAGGCCGCCGCACTGGCCCACCTGCTGCACTCCTGGACGGCGGCACCCCGCACGCCCGCCGACCTCGATCCGGCGAAGCCGTTCGACCGGATCGGCTACGACGTCGACCTCCAGTTCGGCAAGCTGCCACAGGGCGCGAAGGACGCGGTCGAGCGGCTGCGCGCCGAAGCCGAAGCCAACAGGGGGCCGTGGGAGGCCGCCGTCACGGCTCCGGAAGAGGAACAGACCATCGGTGACGAGGGCGAATGGACGATCACCGTTACCAATGCCGCCGGTGAGGGCGTCGGTGATGTTCCCGTCACGCTGACGCTCACCGACGCGCACCTCGCCAAAGACACCGACGAAGCCGAAGCAACCGAAGGAACCGGGGAAACCGAGCAGGCCCAAGCCGAATCGGCGACCGTCACGACGGGCGCCGACGGAACCGCCGTGATCGGTGTCGTGCCTACCGGGGAGAACCCGAAGGTCGGCGCGAGCCTTTCCGCCCCGGCCGAGCGGCCCTACGTTCAGGACCCGGTCACCACCGACACGCAGCGCGTCGTGTCGACGGGCGGCGAGCAGGAACTGACGGCTGAGGCGACCGTCCCGGCGAGGACCTCGCCGGGAATCGTGGAGGTCGCCAAGGTCGACGCGGCGACGGGCGAGGGCATCGCGGGAGCGGTACTGCGGCTCACCGCGGCCGACAAGACCGCCCCCGCACTCGGCCAGGACGGCGAGCCGCTCGTCGGTGAGGACGGCAAACCCGCCGTCGTCACGACGGAAGGCGAGGACGGAGTCGCGACCATCGAGAACCTGCGGACCCCGCAGGAGGTGTGCGTCGTGGAGGTCAGCGCTCCTTCCGGCTACGACGACGCCTTCGACCCAGGCGATCCGCCTTCGGCCTGCGGCACTCTCGACGAGGGCGGGACGCTCGCGCTCGAAGTCGAGAACGTCGCGAACCAGGTCCCGAAGACCATCCCCGCCGGTGCCCAGCCGAGCACCATCGCGCAAAGCGCGACCACGTCGAACGCGCCGGTGAGCGCACTGCTCGGCATGGGTGTACTCGCGCTCGTCGTTTCGGGGCTCGTCGGCTGGACCGTGAGAAGGCGGTTCACCGGACGTTGAGCACAGCGAAGGCCGGGGAAGGCGAACGGCGGGGCAGGACGAGGGCCTACCTGCTCGGCGTCGGCAGCGTGCTCGCCGTCGAACTCGCCGTGCTCGGGTTCGTGCTCGCGCCGACGACGACAGTGATCGAGGGCGTCGCGGCGCCCGCGCACGCCGCGCGGGACAACACCCCCGGCACGACCGGCACGGCTCCCCGGGCCGCGCCGCCCGCACCGAGGGAGACCCCCGCGGTGGAGACCCGGCCCGAACCGGCACCGAGCACCCCTGCTCCGCCACCGGCCGAGGTGCCGGTGGCGAGCGGGCAGCAACCGGGCACCATCGCGCTTCCCGGCGGCGGGACGGCGAAACTCGTGCGGGAGGAGGTCGGCGCGGACGCCGTCCTTCCCGTTCCCGACGACCTCGGCGAAGCCACCTGGTGGGGCGCTGGGCTCGACGCACCGAGCGGCGCCAGCGTGTTCGCCGGTCACGTCAACTGGCACGGCAGGACCGGCCCGTTCGCCGAACTGTGGGACATCGGCGTCGACGAACGGATCACCGTCACCGACGCCGATGGCACGACGTGGCGATACCGGGTCACCCAGATCCTCACGCTGCACAAGGACGAACTGCCCGCGAGGTCCGCCGAGTTGTTCGGCCAGAGCGGCCCGCACCGGATCGTGCTGGTCACGTGCGGTGGCCGCTGGCTCGGCGGCAGCACGGGCTACGCCGAGAACAGGGTCGTCGTCGCGGAACCGGCCTGACGAATACCGCGCACACCCTCCTGCGGAGCGGGCGCTACTGACACAATGCGCGTGTCCGCTGCGGCTCGGTGACACGGTGACACAAAGGGGCAGTTCCATGGCGAGGTATCTGGTGACCGGCGCGACGGGGTTGATCGGCCGTCACTTCACCCGGTTGCTGCTCGAACGGGACGACACCGACAAGGTCACGCTGCTGGTCAGGGAATCGTCGAAGGACCGGCTGGCCGAGCTGGTCGGCCAATGGCCGAACCGGGACCGGGTGGCGATGCTGGTCGGCAACATCGGCGAGGACAGACTGGGGGTCGGCGAAGCCGAGCTCGCCGAACTGCGGGACCAGGTCGACCACGTCGTGCACCTCGCGGCGCTGTACGACCTGACGGCCGACGACGAGACGAGCGTCAAGGCGAACGTCGACGGCACAAGGCACGTCATCGAATTCGCCGCCGAGCTGAGGGCCGGTTGCCTGCACCACGTGTCCTCGGTCGCGGTGGCGGGCGACCATCCGGGCATCTTCACCGAGGAGATGTTCGACGCGGGCCAACGCCTGGTGACCCCCTACCACCGCACCAAGTTCGAGGCGGAGAAACTGGTGAGGGAGCAGCACGACGTGCCGTGGCGGGTCTACCGTCCCGCCGTCGTCGTCGGCCATTCGCAGACGGGCGAGATGGACAAGATCGACGGCCCCTACTACCTGTTCAACGCCATCAGCAGGCTCACGTCGGTCCCGAAC
Organism: Saccharomonospora sp. NPDC006951; assembly: GCA_040635515.1. Taxonomy (GTDB): domain Bacteria; phylum Actinomycetota; class Actinomycetes; order Mycobacteriales; family Pseudonocardiaceae; genus Prauserella_A. Next base: position 676,650 of record JBEYHY010000005.1, read on the forward strand.
CTCCCGTTCGCGGGTCCTGACATCGGTGACACCAACATCGTGCCGGTCGACTACGTCGCGAAGGCCATGGTCGAACTGGTTCCGCGGACCGGTCTCGACGGCCACACTTTCCACCTGGTCAACCCCGAGCCGCAACCGGTTGTCTCGGTCTACAACGCGTTCGCGAAGGCGGCCGGGGCGCCGACGATCAACGTCGAGTTCGGCGAACGGGTCTCGGCGGGCATCCTCGGTCTCGCCAAGCTGAGCGAGCACGTGCCCGGTGTCTCCATCGCCCGAGACGCCGTGCTTTCCCGCCTCGGCATCCCTCCCGTGATGCTGGAGACGGCCAGCTTCGCACCGGTGTTCTCCTCGTCGGCGACGAGGAGGGCGCTCGCCGGGTCCGGTGTGGACGTCCCGCCGCTCGACGACTACGCGCCCGCGCTGTGGCGTTACTGGCGCGAGCATCTCGACCCGTTCAGGGCGCGCAAGCACGGGCCGAGGGGTGAACTCGACGGCCGCAGGGTCGTCATCACCGGCGCTTCCTCCGGCATCGGGAGGGCGACCGCGCTGCGGGTCGCCGCGGAAGGTGCCGTTCCGCTGCTCGTCGCGCGCAGGAGGCCGGAGCTGGAGGAGGTCCGCGACGAGATCGTCGCCGCGGGAGGGCAGGCCTCCGCCTATCCGGCCGACCTCACCGACGAGGAGTCGGTGCGCAAAGCCGTCGACGCGATGCTCGCCGACCACGGTCGCGTCGACATGCTCGTCAACAACGCCGGCAGGTCGATCCGCCGTTCGGTCCGGCTCTCCTACGACAGGTATCACGACTTCGAGCGGGCCATGGCGATCAACTACTTCGGCGCCGTGCGGTTGCTGCTCGCCCTTCTTCCGCACATGACGGAACGGAAGTTCGGGCACATCGTGAACGTGTCGTCGATCGGCGTGCAGGGCATCGCGCCCCGGTTCTCCGCCTATGTCGCCTCCAAGGCCGCGCTCGACTACTTCAGCAAGATCGTGGCGACCGAGACGCACGGCGACGGGATCACGTTCACGACCATCCACATGCCACTCGTGCGCACGCCGATGATCCGGCCGACGAAGATCTACGACGCGTTCCCGACGAAGTCGCCCGAGCAGGCGGCGGGAATGGTGGTCAAGGCGCTCAAGGATCGGCCGAAGCACATCGGCACTCCCGAGGGCTATCTCATCCAGGCGGCGTACGCACTCGCGCCGGGAGTGGTCGACGCGATCGCGTACGAGGGTTACCGGATCTTCCCCGATTCCACGGCGGCCGGTGGCTCGGGCAAGCTGAACATCGGCAAGGGAGAACGGCACCTTTCCAAGGCGGCCACCGCCCTCGTGAAGCTCACCCGCGGCTTCCACTGGTGATTTCACCCGAAAAGGGAAGCAGGACCTGGACAACGGCGCCCCGACACGAATCCACACTGGGTAATCGCCACATCGGCGGCAAAGGGAAATTCTGAGGTGGACAGACAACACACTTTCACCGGCCTGCCTGACAGTGACGACACCCCGTACGCAGGTACCGTCAAGGGTATGGCTTCTGAGCACGACAATCGGTTGTTGCCGCTGCGGCGGGAGTTCGCCCAGGCTTGGCACGGCTTCGACCGCAATCAGGTTTTGCAGTACGTCGATCACCTTGAGGCGCAGGTTCGCCGGATCATGGCCGACCGCGATTCGGCCATGGCTCAGGCAAGCACGCTGTCGCGCGAACTGGAGAACGCGCGCCGCGAGACGACCAAGCTGCAGAACAGAGTCGAGGAACTGAAGAAGCCGCCGGAGCGGATCGAAGATCTCGACGAGCGGATGCAGCGCACGGCGCAGCTCGCCAACACCCGCGCCGAGGAGATCGTCGCGAGGGCGGAGGAAGCCGCGAAGAAGAACTGGGCCGAGAGCAGCAAGGTTTCCGACAAGCTGCACCAGCGCTACATGAAGCTGCTCGAAACGCTCGACGGCCACGCGGAGCAGTTGCAGCAGGAGCACGAGGACGCGCTGGCCGCAACCAAGGCCGAGGTCGCGAAGATGACCACGGAGGCAGCGGAGAACAGGGCGCGCGTCGACGCGGAAGCCGAGCGCAAGCGGCGCACCATCGAGCAGGAATTCGACGCCAAGATGGCCGCCGACAAGGCCTCGCTCGAAAAGCACATCGCCGATCAGAAGACCGCGAGCAAGAACGCGGCGGAGCGGCGCATCGCGGAGGCCACAGCCGAGGCCAAGAAGATGGTCGACGAAGCCACGACCAAGGCCAAGCACATGATCAGCGAGGCGACGACGAAGTCGACGACGATGGTGGAGGAAGCCACCACCAAGTCCACGACGATGGTCGAGAACGCGACGACGAAATCGAGGACCATGGTCGACGAGGCGACGGCCAAGGCGAAGAAGCTCGTCGAGGACGCGAAGAACGACGCCGACCGGCGCACCAAGTCGGCCAACGACACCGTCGCGAAGCTGTCCAAGATCCGCGAGGAGGCCCGCGCCCGGCTCAGGGAAGCCGACGAGGTGCTCAAGCAGGGCGAGTCGGCGCTCGTACCCGTTGAGGACGAGGACACCGAACTCGACGACGTCCCCTCGGCGGGCAACGGATCGGCCAAGAACGGCAAGAAGCCCAGCCCGGCACCAGCCGAGCCGGCCGACAAGCAGCGTGCCTACTCGGGCAAGCGCGACACCTGACGACCCGCTCTGACGAGTCCGGCCGCCCTCCACGTGGGGGCGGCCGGATTCGTCAGCTGACCTTCCGCGCCTTCTCCAGGTTCTCCGCGAGCTGGTTGAGGGTCCGCGCCTGAGCGACGTAGTCCATGGAGGAGAACTCCCACGGGTAGAGCTGCCCCGCCCGCGCGGCGGGCAGCTTCGCGAACGTGGGCTGCTTGCGCAACTCCTCGGCGCCGAGTCCGTCGCGGATCGAGTACAACACGACGTCGGTACGGTGGTCGCCGATGTTCTCCCAGCTCACCTGCTGCCAGTAGTAGCCATCCCCTCCGGGGTCGGGGTATTGAAGCCCGAGTTCGGTGTAGGAGCGGAGTGCGGGATCGTCCGGCGCCTTCGCGATGTGCACGCCGTCGCTGGGATACGCGGCGATCGCCATGGCGCTCACCCCGGAGGCGGTCGCGGCGCGCAGGCGATCGCGAGCGGCGTCGTAGTCCTTCTTGTGCTTGCCGAGGGTCTCGTCGCTCACGCCGACGGCCGAGGCCAGTTCGGTCGTTCTGGTCACCACGTCCGGCGCGGTGCCCGCCATCGCGATGGCGACGATCGGCGCGATCGAGGCGATGGTCTCCTGCTGCTTGAGGTCCTTGAACCCGTAGAGCGGCTTCTCCTTGTCGAGGGTGCCCTTGCCGTCGACAGGGTAGGCGTGCGCGACGATGAGCTGCGGCTGCGCGGCGGCGAGCGCGTCGATGTCGATCTCGCCGTATGTTCTTCCGACCTGCTTGACCTTGCCGAGGTCCTTGCCTGCGAAGTTCACGTCGTCGTCGAGCGAGGTGTAGCCGAAGGAAGCCACCGGGGTCACGCCGTAGTTCCACAGCGAGGCGATGGCGTCGTTGAGTCCCGCGATACGGGTCGGGGGGGCGTCGAGCCGCGCCGTCGCCCCGACGTCGTCCGTGAAGGACCACGCGCCGGAACCGGAAGCGCCCGTGGTGGAGCCACGGCCACACGCGGCGAGCAGGCCGGTGGCGGTGAGGGCGAGGCTGCCGCCGAGGAATCGCCTGCGGGTGAGAGCTGAAGGCATGGCGGTCAACTTAGCCAAACCTAACTACGATGCAAAGCGACCGTGGGGCGTCACACTCCGGACCATCTGCACAACAGGAGACACACATCGTCGTCGTGGTCGCCCGAGTCCAGCATCGCGCGCAGGATGTGCTCGGCGACGTCGGGAAGTTCGCCGCTCCCCTGCTCCTCCAGGACAGCGCCCAGCTTCGCCATCCCGGTGTCGATGTCGCTCGAACGCCGCTCGATAAGGCCATCGGTGTACAGCGCCACCGTCGATCCCGGCAACAGCTTCTTCTCGTGCTGCGGGATGTCCGAGCCCGCGCTGATTCCCAGCATCGGCGCGTGCTCGACCTCCAGGTAGTGCACACCGGCGGTGTCGAGCAGCACCGGCGGCGGATGACCTGCGCTCGACCAGCGCATCACTCCGGTCGCGATGTCGATCTCGGCGACGATCGCCGTCGCGTACAGCGCGCTCGTCCATCCCCTGAGCAGGTCGTGCACGAGCCCGAGAGACGTCGCCGGACCGTGTCCCTCCAGCGTGTAGGCCCGCAGCGCGTTCTGCAGCTTCCCCATCACGACCGCGGCATCGAGCCCATGACCCGTGACGTCACCGACCATCAGGACAACGGTGCCGTCCTGCCTGGTCACCGCGTCGTACCAGTCACCGCCGACGTGCACGCCCCTTGTCGCCGACCGGTATCTGGCGATGAGACCGACGCCCTCCTGGTCGGCGAGAACGGGAAGCATCGCGCGTTGCAGCCGCTGCGCCAGTTCGTGCTCGTGTTCGTAGGCGGTGGCGTTGCGCAATCCCACGGCGGCCCTGTTGGCGACACCTTGCGCGAGCGCGACGTCCTCGCTGTCGAACTCCCCTGAGTCGCGGTAGAGGTCGAGCACACCGAGCACCCTCGGGCCCAGCCGCAGCGGTATCGACACCCTTCCGGATTCGCCGAAAGCCGCCTCGCGACTGCCGAAAGCGCGGCTGGTGACCTGGTCGAGCCGACCCTGGCTGTCGTCCTGGCACACGAGTTCGTCATCCAATACCAGCCAGACGCGGGTGCGATCGGCGAAACCGTGCGTGGTCACGAGCCCGACGAGCTGGTTGAGCATCTCGGCGCTGTCGAGCGTGGTCGCCGCCGACCTGCTGACATCGTCGAGAAACGCGGAACGCCGCCGCTGCCGCTCGATCTCGGCCCGCAGCGCGAGCAGGCCCGCGTTGGTCTCGGCGAGCTGGGACTGTTGGCGGCGGAGCTGGCGATCCTGCTCCCTGACCAGAGCCGCCAGCGCTTCCAGGGCTCCGGCCAGCGGGCTGTCCTCACCGGCGGCGTCGAGTTCCGCCGCGACCGAACTCCAGGTGATCGGCGGCATGCTGGCGGCGCGGAGCACCTGTTCGATCTCCGTACGGAGCTCTTCGGTGGAACGAGGTCGGCGGCTCATCGGCTCACCTCCTCCGAGGACAAGCGCGCCTGGTCATCCTGCCAGCACTCGCACCGTGGCGGCAGTACGTCACGACTCGGGGAGCGCTCCTGCCGCCGGCATCCACTATGCCGCTAAACCGGCGCGATCGCTCCCCGGTTTCTTTCGGCGGCAACCCGGCCTTCCCCGCCGCGCGCTTCGCGCTGAGGATTCGCCATCGGGCTGTCAGACTGACCGGAACAGGGCTCGAATCAACACGGCGCCCAGGAGAGGTCCGACGATGACCGACGGCCACCACGACGAATTCGCCGCGGATGGAACACCACCGGTTCGCACCGACCTCACCGACGGAATCGGCAGGGTCACGCTGAGCGGCGATATCGATCACGGCGTGGCCCCCCTGTTGACCGCGGCGCTCGACGAGCTCATCTCATCGGGCGCGAGAACGCTGGTCGTCGACTTCGCGCGATTGTCGTTCTTCGATTCGGCGTGTATCAGCGCGCTTGTCAGGGCACACTCCAGCGTGACGGAAAACGGTGGCACGGTGCGGCTCGTGAATGTGAACCGGTTCGCGATCCGGGTGCTGGAGATATCCGGTCTTGTGCCGCTGTTCGACATCGAACCAAGCGGAAAGTCATAGGAAGTCTCTGCGAAAGTGCCTCACGACACCCTCCTCCGGCTGCGACTCAACGACGAGCGAGTGATGCCGGGACGTGCTCGGCGTGCGGTCGACGAGGTCATCGAGCACCCTGATCCCGAGTGGCGGGAGTGCGTCCTGCTGCTGGTGACCGAGCTGGTCACCAACGCCATCGTCCATACGGCTTCTCCTACCTCGCTGGAGGTGCGGCGCGGCGGAAACACGGTCCGCATCGAGGTCACCGACAACGAGCGGACGACGCCCTTCGTGCGCGCTCCGCGCCCGGACCAGCCCGGCGGGAGAGGCATGCTGCTCGTATCGGCGCTGGCCGACGAATGGGGAGTCGAGCAGACCCGCGAAGGCAAGGTCGTGTGGGCGGAACTGAGCGAGCGGTAACGGCCGGATCCACGAACATCGGGACAACCGCCCCGGTCTGATAAAGAATCGGGACAACGCGTGAGCGACGGGGTGGGAGCTGTTGGTGGAACTCAGGGAGATCGAGGTATTCCTGGCTTTGGCCGACGAGCTGCATTTCGGCAGAGCGGCCCAGCGACTGCACGTCAGCCAGGGCAGGGTCAGCCAGACGATCAGGGCACTGGAAACCGAAATCGGCGGTGCGCTTTTCGACCGTGCGCACCGTGGAGTCTCACTGACCCCGCTCGGAGTGCGGTTCAGGGAAGGCGCCCGCCGCGGCTACGACGAACTGACCGCGACGCTCAGGGATTGCCGGACCGCTGCCCGCGATGTCACGGGGCAATTGCGGATCAGCTATCTGCCGAGCATCGGCAACGAGCTGGCGACGAGGGTCGTTTCCGCGTTCGAGGCACGGCATCCCGGGTGCACCGTCATCCTCAACACGCTGCAGCTGCGATACACCCTGGATCCGGAACCGCTGCTGGTCGAAGGCGGGACCGATGTCGCGTTGTGCTGGTCCCCGGGAGGCGACGGCAGGGCATTGCGCAGCAGCAGCGTCGTGATCGGGCCGGTACTCGCCGAGGTACCTCGCGCGGTGCTCATGCCGAGCGACCACCCGCTCGCCACACGGTCCTCGGTCACCCTCGACGACCTCGCCGACTACGAGCTCATCAACCCCGCCAACGCATCCTCACTGCACAGGGATCTGTGGACCCCGCGCGTGAGTGGCACAGGGCGAAGGCTCAAGCTCACCACGTCCGACATCGTCGGCCTGACTCATCGCCCCGAGCTGACGGCCGACGACGTACTGACCCTCGTCGCCCGTGGGCACGGGCTGCATTGCACCGTCGCGACCCTGCTCGACCACATCCCCTTCCCCGGCCTCGCACTGATTCCCATCACCGACATGCCCCCGATGGTCCTCGTGCCGGTGTGGGCGGCGGCCTCGGAGAACGCCACGATTCGCGCGTTCGCCGAGATCGCGGAGGAAACGGTCAAACCTCGCCGGAAAACCCGGAGCCATTAGCTTTCCTAATCAACAGATGAGCAATTGCGCATTGCTCCGCCTCCACCGGCTCCGGCAGACTCAAGCACCGCTGAGTGCGATCAAAAGCACCATCCTGGCCGGCTCCATGCCGCTCCGGTCTCGGGTCGGCAGTCACTCGGCTGGGGGTGTGGCTGCCGGCCCGATCCTCCACTGTGGAGCACCGAAGTTCCGGCATCGCCTTCACGACAACGTATTTCCGCCATTGACGGCCAGTCGTTGTCCCGTGATGAACGCGGCCCTCTCCGAGGCGAGGAAGGCGACCGCGTCCGCGACGTCGGCGGGCATCCCGAGATGACCCAGTGGTACGTCCTGTGCGTAATCCCGCAGCGCGCTTGCCGGAACGCGATCGTGACGCTCGGTGGGAACCCAGCCGGGGGCAACGAGATTGACGGTGATCCCAAACTCGCCGAGTTCTCTCGCCCACGACCTCGTCAGGCCGAGCTGAGCGCCTTTCGCCGCGACGTAAGCACTTTGGTTCGGCGCGCCGAGTTCGACGACCTCCGAACCGACCTGGATGATCCTTCCGTTCCCTCGCGCCTTCATGTCCGGGAGCACCGCGGTGACGAGCAGTACCGGGCTCTTGGCGAAGAACACGAGCTGATCGAGCAGGTCCTGCCAGGTCAGCTCGGCAACGGGGATCATGGGCTGTGGCCCGGTCGCGTTCACCACCAGTGTGTCGACGGAACCCAGCTTCGCGACGACTTTCGCGTGCAGATCGGCGACCTCGGTCTCGTCGGTGACGTCCGCGGCGAACGCCTCCGCCCTGCCACCTTCCGCGAGGATCTCGTTCCTGAGCGAGTTCGCGGCATCGGCGCTACTCGCGTAGTTGATCGCGACCGCGAAACCGTCCCTGGCGAGTGCGCGCACGATAGCCGCCCCGAGCCCTCTTGACCCTCCGGTCACGAGCGCTACCCTGCCCGCCCCTCCGGTACCGTCCGCCGGATCCCGCATACGCACTCCCTCTCGCCAGGCGCGGGCAAGATTACGCGCTCGGCGAGGGGAACGTCAGTGCCGCAAGGCTGCCGTCACGGTTTCAAGATGAGCCGGATGGGATTGCCAACCTTGCGCAGCAGGCGATCGACGGCCTTCGCCGCGTCGGCGAGCGGCAGCACGTCGCTCACCGAACGGGAGAACTCAATGCGATGCCCGCTCGTGAGCTTCACGAGTTGTTCGACGTGTTCGGGCTCCGAGCCGTAATGGCCGAGGATCTGCTGCTTGAAATAGCTGAACGCGATGCCATTGGTGATGGTGAGCGGCTTGTTGGTGAGCCCGGCGAGCACCAGTTTTCCCTCCGGCGCGAGGCAGCCCACCGCCTGTTCCCTGACCGCGGCGACGCCCGCGAAGTCGAAGGCGACGGCGAGACCGCCCCCTGCCGTCTCCTCGAACACTCGTTCTCGCAGGTTGCCGTCGCCGGGATCGAGAGCGAGGTCCGCGCCGAAGCCGACGGCTCGCTCCCTCGCGACGGAGATCGGGTCGACGGCGATGATCGGCGCCGCGCCCATCATCCGCAGCAACTGCACCGCGTGCGCCCCGAGACCACCGGCACCCCACACCCCGGCCGCCTGTGCGGGCCTGGTGAAAGCGGTCGAGGCGATCGCGGCCCATGGGGTCGACACCGCGTCGGGAATGATCGCCGCCTGTTCGTAGGGCAGGTCGTCAGGGATGGGAACGAGGGTGCTCGCGGTCGCGACGGCGTATTCGGCCCAGCCGCCGTCGTAGTCGACTCCTCGCGTGAGTACCGTGCCGTCGGCACGCCGCTCTCCCGCCTGCAGCAGCACCCGCTGCCCCGGCCGCCAGCCGTTGACGCCGGGACCAGCCTGTTCGACGGTGCCCGCGACCTCGTGGCCGAGAGTCACCGTGTCGCCTTCGAGATACAGCGGCGACAGCGTTCCGTCGATGAGATGCACGTCGGAAAGGCACACACCGGCCGCCTGGACCTTGATGAGAACCTGACCCGCGCCCGGCTCCGGCTTCGGAACGTCGACGACCGCGAACTCCAGCGAGTCGGTGTTCAATCGCCCGGCAAGCATGTGCACCTCCGTCATCCGGCGACCTGCCCACACACGGCAAGCACCGCAAGCTTGGCACCCGAATCGGGACGTCGCCCGGTTGCCGCCTGATCGGGCGAAGCCGTCAGGCCACCGGCTTTCGCGGCGCGAGGGACTTCGCGAGGAGTTCGTCGACCTGCCACTGGTCGTCGGCGTGCGCACCGTACTTCGCCGCGATGACCTCACCGCCGGGCGCGATGAGGAAATCGGCGGGAAGACCGAGCCTGCCGCCCTGTTGTTTCAGCGAGGGCACCGGTTCCTTGCGCCGCAGCGCCCGCACGCTCGCCCTCGCGATACCGGTGACGATGCTCGGCCATACGCGCGGATCGAGCAGCGCTCGCGGCGCCGCCTCGACACCGAACTCGCGATACAACTCCTTCCCGGGATCCGCGATCACGGGGAAGGGCAGTTCGGCGACGTAGGGCGCCAATTCCTCGGCTGGTGAGTGGAAGACGACCACTTCACCGATACCGTGCGCCTCGATCTCCTCGTATCGCCGATGGATCGATCTGAGGTGGATGTTGCAGATCGGGCACCCCGCGAACCGCCTGAACTGCAGATGCACCAACCGTCCTTCGTCAGGAACGGTGATTGGTTCTCCCGCAACGGAAACAAGCGTGCGCCTGCCGACGCTGGCGCCGGGGCTCAATTGTTTCGCCATGGTCACTCCCAGGTAGGCGTACTGTGTACACTTACCAAGGTAGGCGTATGCTGTACATTGTCAAGCGCCATGCCACGCCCTCGTTCCCTCGACAAGGACACCATCGCCACGGCCGCGCTCGCCGTCATCGACGCGCACGGCCCGGCGGGACTGACGATGCGCGCCGTCGCCAACCGGCTCGCGATGAGTCCCATGGCCCTCTACCGCTACGTCGAGGACAGGTACGAGCTGGAGACGCTCGTCGTGGAGAAGGTGCTGGCCGAAGCCGACATCGAAGCACCTTCGCACGGTTCGTGGCAGGACCGCGTCACCTATCTCATGGAACAGGTGCGAGCCGCGGTGTCGGCTCATCCGGCCGTCGTACCGCTGACGCTCACCAGAAGGCACACCTCACCCGCGTTGCGAAGGTGGTCGGAAACGGTGCTCGGCGTCCTCACCGAAGCGGGACTCGAAGGACCACGGAGGGCGGTCGCGCTGCGCTGCCTGCTCGGCTACCTCATCGGTGCGATCCAGCTCGATCACCTCGGATCGCTGGAAGGACACGGGACGAGCGCACTCGCGGGGCTCTCCTCATCGGAGTTCCCCTATCTTTCCTCCACCGCGCGCGATGCGCGGCGCCTCGGCGCGGAGGAGGAATTCGCGGGAGGGCTCGCCATGGTGCTACGCGGGGTCGCCGACGGCCTCTGATTGATCCACAGTGGACTTGCCGCGTGGATCGGTCGCGAGAACGGCCATGGTGATCGCGTCGTGCCGCCGCCCTTCCCAGAGCAGCGCTTCCCTCTGCACTCCCTCGCGCACAAAGCCGCACTTCTCGTAAACACGCTGCGCACGAGGATTGAAGTCGAAGACCTCAAGACTGACCCGATGCAGACCGGCGACGTCGAAGGCGTAGTCGACAACCAGCCGGGTCGCCTCCGTGCCGAATCCGCGCCCGAACACCTTCGGGCCGACGAGGGAGATCCGGTAGGCCGCCGAGCCGTTGTGCGGGTCCAGTTCGTCGAGCACGGCCTCGCCGAGCACCTCGCCATCCTCGCGGCGGACGATGGCCCAGTCGGCTCTGTCGTGATGATCCTTCCGGGTGGCAAGCCAGTTACGAACCCCGCCCTCCGTGAACCGGCGGTGGGTTCCGGTGAGGCGCGTGCTTTCCGGCTCGCTCATCATCGGCCAGATACCGTCGAAGTGCTCGATGCCCATCGGCTCAAGCCGCACTCGCTCCCCCGTCAGGACCGGCTGGCCGCGAAACACCTCGGCACTGATCATCGGGAAAGCCAAGCAGCGCGGTCGCGAGCGGGCAACTCGTTTTCCCCCTGCCTTTCCACACGATTGCCTTTCCACGCGATGTGGTCGACCGCGAGCCAGGTTTCACCCGCCATGGCCGCCGGGGTGATACCGCTGAACGCCACGACATCCCTGTGCAAATGGGACTGATCGACATAGCCGCTGTCGATCGCCGTCGCGGCGGCGTCGGCACCCACGGCGAGCCGATGAACGGCGTGATCGAACCGGACCAGCCGCGCCGCACGCTTGGGAGCCAGCCCGATCTGTTCTCTGAACCTCGACCACAGGCGCTTCCTGCTCCACCCCGACTCGTTCGCCAGTTCCCCGACGCGGACCCCGCCGCCGGTACCGAGAATGCGGCTCCAGGCGAATGCGACCTCGGGGTCGACGGAAGGCCCTTCCGCGATCCGGCGGGCAAGTATGTCGTCGGCCAGCGCGAACCGGTCCTGCCATGACCGCACCTCGCCGACCCGCTGCCGCACGTGAGCCGCGTCCTTGCCCCACAGCTCGTCGAGCGTCACCACCAGGTGGTCCAACTCGGCCGCGGACACGCCGAGCACGGCGAAGGCCACCAAGGGGGACAACCGCACCTGCACACATTCGACGTTCTCGCCGCGCACCCGGAGGGCGTCATGGGTGAACCCGGCAACGAGGCTGCCTCGCTGCCGCCTCCCCGTCGCGGCGTCGACGACGAGCGGCCCGTCACCGAACTCCAGCACGAGAGTGACGGCGGGATGCGGGACCACCCTGACGTCGACGGGGCCCTCGCCGCAGTCGTGGAACCCGGCCATGCTCACGCCGGGCAGCCTGCTTGGCCGATGTGGCCGGATGACCTCCCACCTGCCCGCCGAACAGGGCTCGTCCGATGCCATGACCTCATGTTATGTGGAACGCGCGAGGGGCGAAGGGAACATTCGTCCAAGACGCCGGGGCGCGCGGCCGCCAGGCTGTGCTCATGACCAACGCGCCCATGACCAACGCGCCCAGCAAAAGCATCGTCGAGAACGCCTTCCAGGCGTTCGCCGGCCACGACCCAGCCGAGATCGCCGCGGTACTCACCGAGGATGCCGAATGGTTGTCGCCGAGGGAGAACGCCACCGCGGTCGCACTGGAAGCGCCGGATCATCTGATCGGACGCGATGCGATCGTCCGGTTCTTCTCCGAGGACTTCCCCCGGCTTTTCGTGCGCGACCTCGCACTCACCGTCAACGGGCTGCACGCCGACGGCGAAAGGGCGACGCTGGAGGCGACCATGCGCGCGACGCTTGCCGACGGCCTCCCCTACAGCAACGATTACTGCTTCGTTTTCGAACTCAAGGACGGCCTGATCCACCGGGTCAGGGAATACGTCGACACATCGCGCGAACACCGCTTGATCTTCGGCAACGGCACCAGGACACGCGCCGACAACTGACCTCGCGGCCGTTTGCGCTGGTCAAGGCAACCGGCCAGAGATGGCCGCCCGGCGACCTTCCGCGAACAACACACCGTCTCCACTCTGATGATCACGTCCGGCGCGGGGCCGGTCGGTGGATCTCCAAGGAGGATGACGCGTGGCAACGGTAATCAATCGCCGATGGCTCGCGGCGGTCGCGGGCGGCGTCGCGCTTGCCGTCGCCGGGACCGGGGCGCCCGCCGCGACGGCGCAGGACGAGCACGCGAACACACAGGAGGTGTTGAACAAGTACCTTTCCGTCGGCGGTCCGGGAGCGGCGGTGTATGCGGGCAACGGCGACGAGTCGTGGACGCTCACGGCCGGGACCGCGAAGTTCGGGCAGAACCGGCCGATCGCCCCTGACGACCACTTCCGCATCGCGAGCCAGACCAAGACCGTCGTGTCCGCGGTCGTTCTCCAGCTGATGGACGAGGGCAAGGTCGAACTGGACGCGCCGATCGAGCGGTATCTCCCCGGCGTCGTCACCGGCAACTACGACGGCAACGCCATCACCGTGCGGCAGCTCATGCAGCACACCAGCGGACTGGCAAGGGACCCGCTCAATGCGCCCGCCAATCCCGACGGCACCTACGAGCTGGGCGAGATGGTCGCTTCGGCGATGAGCGAGCCGCCGCTGGGAGAGCCGGGCGGCGACGTCCACTACTCGAACGTCGGCTACCACGTGCTCGGCCTGCTGATCGAGGAAATCACCGGCCAGTCCGTCGGTGACGCGATCTCCGAGCGCATCATCGAGCCACTCGGTCTCGAGAACACGTCGTTCCCCGCGCAGGGAGAGCGAGCGCTGGCCGAACCGTTCGTGTCGGGCTACACGGGCAGCCGGGTTCCACCGTTCGAGTTCTGGCTGGACAACACGACCTCCGTGGAGCCGTCCTACTGGTCGTCGGCGGCGGGCATGACGTCGACGCTTGAGGATTCGACGACGTTCTTCCGCGCGCTGCTCGACGGTGAGGTCGTTTCGGAAGCCGCGCTCGCCGAAATGCGTACGACCGTGCCGACCGAGCTTCCCGGCCCCATGGGCCTGGGCGGCAACGAGGTCGAGTTGTCGTGCGGCGGAACGTACTGGGCCAAGAACGGCGGGCTGCCGGGCTTCATCTCGACGACCGGCGTCACCGACGACGGCCGCTTCGCCTCGGTCGTCACGAACACCTTCTCCGAGACCGCCGCCGTCGAGTCCTTCAAAGTGCTCGACGCCGCGCTCTGCGATTAGCTCCAACCGGCAAGGGCCGGGCCGCGCATCCACGCGCGGTCCGGCCTTTTCCCGCTGCCAACACTTAGCCCTTGCGCTAAGTGTTTCGGAGAGGAATACTTAACCCCATGGCACAGTATCTGGCGGAGCTGGACGGGCTCTTTCTCGCTCTCGCCGACCCGACAAGACGGGCTGTGATCCACCGGCTCGGGCGCGGCCCGGCAAGCGTCGGCGAGCTCGCTCGCGAGGCCACGATGACACTTCCCTCGTTCATGAAGCACGTGCGAATGCTTGAGGCGAACGGTCTGATTCACACGGCGAAATCCGGGCGAGTGCGCACCTGCGTGCTCAACAGGGATCAGTTCGCCGTCGTCGAGGGCTGGCTGGCACAACAGCGGCGCCTCTGGCAAGAGCACACCGACCGGCTTGAAAATTTCGTCACCACCCACAAGGGGAAGGACCCGGCATGAATCCCGATCTCGACCTCAGCATCGAAAGAATCATTCGCGCGCCGCGCAAGCTCGTCTGGGACGCGTGGACCGATCCGGACAGTCTCGCGCGGTGGTGGCTCCCATCGCCGATGCTGTGCCGCGTCGACCGGCTGGAAGTCCGGCCCGGTGGCGCGTTCGTCACCCGCATGAGCACGGATGGGACGGAATTCGTCCCGCATCTCGACGCGAGCTTCCTCGTGGTGAACGAATTCGAGCGGATCGTGTTCACCAACAGTGTCGACAGTGGATGGCGGCCGGCCAGCCCCGAGCCCGTCGCGATGAGCGCCGAGATCACGATGGTCGACCACGAGGAAGGCACCGACTACCGGATCCTCGTCCGGCATGCCGATCCGGCCGCGAAGGACCGGCATGCCGAACTGGGCTTCACCGACGGCTGGGGAACGGTCGCCGACCAGCTCGCCCGCTTCGCCGAGAACGTCCGATGAAGATCACGCTGCTGCAGTTCCTCAGCCTCGACGGAGTGAGCCAAGGGCCCGGTTCCCCCACCGAGGACACGAGTGACGGCTTCACGAGCGGCGGCTGGCTCGTTCCTTTCCTCGACGAGACTTTCGTCAAGCGCACATCCCAATGGCTCGACCTCGCCGACGGCCTGTTACTCGGCCGCCGGACCTACGAGGCGTTCGCGCGAGACTGGCCGCGAATCACCGATCCCGCCGACCCGTTCACCAAGCGGATGAACTCCCTGCCCAAGTACGTCGTGTCGAACACGCTCACGGCGGCGGAATGGCGGCCGGCCACGATACTCCGTGACGATCCATTGCGGACCGTCGCCGAACTCGCACAGCGGCAAGGAAGAGAGCTCCAGATCCACGGCAGCACGCGGCTCGCCGGTGCACTCGTGTCGGCCGGTCTCGTCGACACCCTCCGGCTCGCCGTCGCACCCGTCGTGATCGGTTCGGGAAGACAGCTCTTCCCACACCCCGGTTCGGCCACCGGCTTCCGGCTTGTCCGGCACGAGGCAACGGAAAAAGGATTGTTACTACTGGAATACCGGAACACGGGCGCGGCTCGTACCGCCGAATACGAAGGCGTCGCCGGACTGCGGTAGCCGGTTCCGTTCTACCGTCTTGCGGTGGGCGCGGTGCGGTTCCAGTGTTTCCGCAGCACAGTCACCAACTCCGGGGCTCTTTCCTCCGGAAGGAACAGCTTGCCTCCGGGAATCTCGACCACCTCCCCGGCGCCCGGGATGAGATCACGCAGCCGGTGAGCCGATGCGAGTGGGAAGTTCTCGTCCGCGGTCCCCCATACGAACACCGTCGGGACGGACAAAGTGGACAGCACGGCCTCTGCTTCGGCAGGTTCCTCGGGCCGCAACGCGAGCAACAGCTTTTCGAAGTGTTCCGCACTCGCCCTCGTTCCGAAGACGGGTTCCAGGTAGGCACGCAGCGTCGCGTCGGACACCTGTTCGGGCTTCTCGAAGCCCGCACCGAAAACACTTCTCCTCGCAAGGCCGGGATCGGCCGCGAGGGATGGGGCCACCGAAGCGAACTTACCTTGCCGGGCCAGCTCGACGGTCGGCAGCAATGGTTCCGGTGGCAAGGTCTCGCTGGTGTCGCAGTTCGTCAGTGCCAGAGTGCGCAACCGATGCCGTGATCGCGCGGCGAAGACCTGGGCTATCGCGCCGCCGGTGTCGTTGGCCACGAGGTCGACTTCGCCCAATCCCAGTTTTTCGCAGAACCGCGCGATCACGGCGGCGAGGCCGCCGAGCGTCCAGTCCTGGTCCCGCCGCACGTCCGATTCACCGTGCATCGGCAGATCGAGCGCGACACAGCGGCGCTCACTCGCGAGCGAAGGCAGAGCGTGTCGCCACAGATTCGCGTTCGTGCCGATGCCGTGCACGAACAGCGCGACAGGACCGGTACCGACGTCGAGATAGCTCAACTCGTCGTTTCCGGTGCTGACCTGCCGTCGGTCAAGTGACATCCCGGATTCCGGGCCGATACTCATGGGAATCCTTTCCTCAGAGCCGTGGTGAAGGAGCCGCGAGCATCCGCACGCTTGCCCCTCCGTCAACGGCAATGGTCTGTCCGGTGATGTAGGAAGCGGAGGCGGAGCACAGCCAGGTGATCGCCTCGGCCTGCTCCTTCGTCGTCGCATAGCGCCCCATGGGAACGACCGAGGAGACACCGGTATCGGTCGTCGCCGAATCCGGCGAGAGGCCAGGCGATTCGGTCCAACCAGGACAGACGGCGTTCACCCTGATTCCGGCGTGCCCGTACTCGTTCGCCGCGATCGCGGTGAGCTGGGTGACGGCCGCTTTCGAAGCACCGTAGGCAGGCCGGGTCGGTGAACCTTTCATGCCACCTACGGAAGCGACGTTGACAACCGAACCGGATCCCACGAGTCGGTTTCGGTGTTGCCGATGAAGTCGCCGTCCCCAGCGGTGGCGTTGTTGACCGCGAAATCGAGCCTGCCGAAGAGGTCGGCCGTCGCCCTGACCATGCGCTCCACATCATGATATTTCGCGACGTCGGTGGTGAGAAACCTCGCCGGGCTCCCCCCTTCGCTGAGCGCGGGCGATCTTCGGTTCCCAGAACCCACTGTTCGAATCCTCCTGAAAGATTGGCCTAGTTCCGCCGGCATCTCATGCCGGGAAGTCCGATGAGGACTGTCGGCGGGAGGCCCGCGTACGCGGCCGCCGGTTCACCTGAACGCCCCTACAGCGAACCAGCTACATATGTAGCAGACAGTAACACTGCCCCGACATTCACCGAAATTCCCATCCCTTGGCCGAAACAGAGCGACAAGAACGCCGCTTGCGCCGACTGGAGTAGATGACTTATCGTTCCGATTGCTACAGCTGTAGCATCTCTGATCGCCTGGGGACATCACCATCGGTGCGGATTCCACCTTTCGGACACGTGAGAGGAAGCACGCATGAACAGACCCGCACGCTGGGTCACCCGCCCGGAAGGGCATTCCGATGCCGAAACGGTCAGGGACATCAATCTCGCCGCGTTCGAAACGGCGGAGGAAGCCGACCTCGTCGCCTCTCTTCGCATCGACGACTCCTGGATCCCCGGCCTGTCGATCATCACGGAGACATTGGCGGGAAAACCCGTCGGATACGCGTTGCTCACGCGTTGCCACATCGGCGATGTACCGGCCGTCGGGCTCGGCCCCTGCGCGGTACTTCCCGAATACCAGTGCACGGGCGCGGGCTCGGCCGCGATCAGGCACGCGCTCGACAGCGCACGACGCCTGAGCGAGAAATACGCTGTCGTACTTGGCCACGCCGAGTACTACCCTCGATTCGGTTTCCTGCCCGCTTCCAAGTTCGGGATAGGGCTTCCGATCGAGGTTCCCGACGAAGCGTTCATGGCGCTCGCGCTCGACGAATCGGCGGAACTACCAGAGGGCATCGTGCGTTATGCCTCGCCATTCGGAGTCTGAACAACGCCAACGAGAAGGGACGAGAAACGGGAAAGCTGAAGAACATGCTGATCGGGGACCACCGGAACCCGGCTCGGGTCGCGGCGCAGGCCTTCGGGCTTCCCGAGCCCGCGTCACCGGCGTCGCTTCCGCCCGAGGTGGCCGAGTGGGCACGCCGGGCGGCGTAGGGAGGTCGAGCGCGGCTCGTTCGCCGGGGCGAACATTCCTTGGCACAATGTGCCGCCATGATCCGGCAACCCGACATCGATGTGTGAGGAACCATGCGGGATTTGGCAACCACCGGTACGGCGCTGGTGACGGGAGCGGCGACGGGAATCGGACTCGCGACAGCTCAGGCGCTTGTCTCGGCAGACTGGAAGGTGCTCGGCACCGCCATGCCGGGACAGGAAACCGCCGAGCTCGAATCGGCGGGAGCAACAGTGATTTCCGTTGATCTGACCGTCGAGTCCGACCGGGAACGTCTTTTCAGGACGGTCGGTGAAGAACCTCGGCTCGACGCGCTGATCAGCAATGCGGGAATGGCGGCCCCCGGCCCGCTCGAAGCGCTCCCTGACGACAGCATTCGGGTCCAGATCGAACTCAACTCGATAGTGCCTGCGTTACTGGCCAAGGCGGTTCTGCCAGCCCTGCGCCAATCGCGCGGCCGAATGGTGTTCATCGGAGCGGGTCAAGGACGCGTCGCTCTGCCGTTCGGTGGACCGTATGGCGCGAGCAAGGCCGCACTCGCCCTGCTGACCGACGCACTGCGAGCCGAGGTCGCGAGCAGCGGGGTGAGCGTCAGCTTGATCGAACCCGGTGCCGTACGCACCGGAATCATGACCGAAAGCAAGGCACGCGGCCGACAGCTGCTCGAAGACCTGCCTCCGGACATCGCGGCGCGATACTCGCGAGGAATGACGGCGACGATCGAACAGGCCGAACGCGCGTTCGCGACGGCGCTGGCTCCGGACGATCTAGCCAAGCAGGTCGTCCGGATTCTCAGCGCCCGCAAGCCGAAACCTCGCTACCTGATCGGACGCGAAGCGGTGGGCCTTGCGATTCTCGCGCAGCTCCCGGCCCGCCTCAGGGCCCGCGTGGTCGCCCGGCTGGCAAAGTCGTAGAACCAGACCGGCCGGTATTTCGTCGCGAAAGTGGCACATCTCACTTCATATGCGAAGTGAGATGTGCTCTACTTACTCGGAACCAAGTCCGCCTACCTCAAGGAATTCGGCCCTCGCGAAAGCCACGTACCCGCCTCAGCGCGACACGGGCCGATAGGTCAGCAAGCACACACCGTTCGGAAATGTCCTGCTTTCCAGCAAGTTCAGCCTCGGAACGGTGAGACCTTCCGAGAAGAGCCGCCTGCCGAAACCCTGAACCGAGGGATAAACGAAAAGCCGGTACTCGTCGACCAAGCCCTCCTGAATCAGTGCATGACACAACGAGATACTCCCGGTGACACCGATCTCGTTCCCTTCGGAGGCCTTCAGCTTCTCGACCGTCTCCAGCCAGCCGGAGCCGAGAACCATCGTGTTCCGCCACCCTGGTTCCACAAGGGTCGACGACACGACGTATTTGGTCTGCTCGTCCAGAATCGCTGCGATCCCCGTGGGATCGTCGTCCAATTCCGGCCAGTAGCCACGCATGTCCTCGAACGTCTTCCTGCCGAGCAACAGCGTGTCGCTCGCCGCGCTCTGCCGGTGGATTTCCGCCAGCATCTCCCTGTCGTCCTCATTCGGATCGAACCAGTCCGTAAGGGTTTCCACCGAACCGTCGACGGTCATGTTCTGCGTAACGACAAGTGGCCGCATACCTGATGTCCTCCCTGGAATCCGAGTTGCTATGATAAACATAGCAAACGCGAGGAGGCGAGTCGACATTGCCCAAACGAGCGACATATCGGGAACACGGCGACGGATGCGCCGCCGCACGAGCCCTCGACCTGATCGGGGATCGCTGGACGGTGGTCATCATCCGCGAGCTGCTGCTGCACCCGAAACGCTTCCGGGAACTGCAGGACCTGCTGCCGGGGGTGACCCCCGCGGTCCTCACCGCACGACTACGCGAACTCGGCGACAGCGGACTCCTCTCGCACGGGCCCGATGACGGTCCAGCGACCTACGGGCTCACCGAGCGGGGCAAAGCCTTCTGGCCGGTGCTCGAAGAATTGGGTTGGTGGGCTTCCGGATTCGCGGCAGTGGAAGACGATACGTCCTTGACCCCCAACGGGGTACTACTCGCCATGCTTACCGTCGCACGCCGTCTGCCCCGCCGAGCCGATGTCCGCTGCGCGCTGACACTCTACGACGAGCGCCTCCGAAACCCGCGTGACTACACCTACTCGATCACGTGGACGCCTTCTGATCTCGCCGTCACCGAAACCGCCTCGAACACCGACGCTCCCCGGATATCGTCGGGCCGCTTCGCGGAGGTCCTTTTCGACCAGCCGATTCCGAACGCTCCTCGTGACGAACTGTCCGCTCGGCTCCGGTCACTGGTGAAGGACTTCCGGCGGGCAATGTCTCGCACCGGCACCGCGAAGTGAGTCAACGCGAAACGGGGTCCTGGCAACGAATTGCCAGGACCCCGCCTCATGTGTTGCCGGCTCAGTCCGTTTTGGCCCAGGCCTTGGCAAGCGACACCTTGCCGCCGGTGTGCAGCAGGGAACCCGCGTAAAGCCGACTGGCGATCAGCACGATCGCGACGAGCGAGGCAACGAGAATCCCCATGGACAGCAACGCTTCCCACGCCTGCGCGTCACCGGTGAACATGCGCACCGGCATCGCGATCGCGGCGGAGAACGGGATGTAGGACAGCACGTGCATCACCGTTGCGTTGTCGGAGAAGAACATCACCGCGAAGTACGGGCCCATGACCAGCATCATGATCAGGCCCATTGTCGAGCCGAGATCTTCCTGCCTGCTCACCACCGAACCCGCGACGGCCCACATCGCACCGAGCAACACGAATCCCAGGCACAGGAACGGAACGAACCAGCCGAGTGCGGGTGCGATCGCCGACAGCAACTCGGCCTGTCCGCCCAGGTTCAACGCGATCGGCGCGGCGACGGCCAGCACCAGCACCTGAACGATCGTCAACAGGGTGTGCCCCACGATCTTGCCGGTCAGCAAGGCCCGCACAGGAACCGTCGCCACCAGAATCTCCACGATCCGGGTCTGCTTCTCGGTGACCGTACTTTGGGCGATCGCTGTCCCGCCCATGGCGAAGATCAAGAACAGCAACGAGAAAACCATGATCACGAGTTGCTGCTGTCCCCGGCCGATGTCGGACTCCTCGATCAGATCCACCGGAGGAGACGTCCCGAGCGCGGCCACGACATCGGTGGGCTCATCGGACAACGCGAGCACCCGGACGCCCGTCACCGACTCACCGCTGGTGTCGGGAACGACCGCGGCTTCGACCTCCTCCGTGCGGACGAGTTCCTCGGCCTCCGCGACGTCGGTGGTCTCCCTCACGTCGAGATCGGCCTGTGCGAGCACGTCGGCGGCCTGTGGCCCGACGACGGCGACACTCGTCTGTCCCCCACCGAACACGGAAGGCAGGATCGTCAGCGCGAACAGTCCGACCAGCGTGACCGCAAACCCGATCCAGAAGCCCTTCATCCGCAGGAACGACTTCATCTCCCTGGCAGCGACCAGCCTGGTCGCCGTGACGAATGACGTGCCATCGCCGCCGGGCTCGTCCTGCACACTGTCGTCACGCTGGGCGCGCGGCGTCATGGTGGTCATCAGATCACTTCCTTGAAGATCTCGTCGAGAGAGGGAACGACCGGGGTGAAGCTGCGCACGGCACCACGTTCCAGTGCCGCCCGCAGTACCCGCTGGTCCACCGGCTCCCCCGGCACGGTTTCGACGATGTCGAACACGGCCCTCGGACCGTCCACATCGATCACGTGCACTCCCGGCTGTCCCCGCAACCAGCCCGCGTCGGAATCCACGATCAGCTCGAACCGGGTCGTGCCGTACCGCGACCTCAATTCCTCGCGGCCGCCCACCGCGGCGATCTCCCCCTTGGAGATGATCACCAAGTCGTCGCACAGCTGCTCGACCAAAGCCAGCTGGTGGCTGGAAAACAGCACCGGAACGCCCTGGGCCGCGCGTTCCCGCAAGACGCCCAGTACGGTCTCCACCGCGATCGGGTCGAGGCCGGAGAACGGCTCATCGAGAATCAACAGCACCGGATCGTGCACCAGCGCGGCCGCGATCTGTGCTCGCTGCTGGTTTCCGAGCGAAAGCTCCTCCAGCTTGTCATCCGCGCGCGACGACAGTTCCAGCTGCTCCAGCAGCCGATCGGTGTTGCGCTGCGCGTCCGCGCCGCTGAGGCCATGCAACTGGCCCAGCCACGCGATTTGTTCCCCCACCTTCATTTTCGGGTAGAGCCCGCGTTCCTCCGGCATGTACCCGAAACGCTGTCGTACCCGCTGGGTGACGGGACGCCCCTGCCACGTCACCGTGCCTTCCTGCGCGCCGAGCACTCCCAGCACGATCCGCATCGTGGTGGTCTTGCCCGAACCATTCGCCCCCAGAAAGCCCGTCATCCGCCCCGGACGGACGTCGAAGGACACCCCGTCCAACACCTGGTGGTCGCCGAAACTCCGGCTCACCGAACTCACCGTCAACATGCCGATAACACTATTGAGCCGACCTCGGCATCGCGTCCGGCGCGAGATCGATTCGCCGGGTCATCCTCGCGACCCACGGCTGGGGGACGCCGTCGTCGCGCTCCGTGCCACCTTTCTGCCTGACCAGCGATTTCGCAGTCAGGACCGGCTCAGCGGCCGGGACTCGATCTCATCCTCACGAAGGCCGATCGTCCGCCAGCAGGACCAATTGATCTTGTCCCTCAACGCAAACCGCTGGCTCTTGCACTCTTGGCGAGTCGCGCCCTGGTGACACCCCTGGCAAGTCCCGGCAGCGTGTTCTAAAATCGCACAGTGACCGTCGACACAGAGTCCATGGGCAAGCGCGTCGCAGCTTCGCGAGACAGGGCCGGCATGACCCAAGCTGAGCTTGCGGCAGCGATCTCGATCGACAGATCGGCCCTAGCCAAGATCGAGAGCGGGTCACGCCGCGTTTCGGCGCTCGAACTTGCGCGGATCGCGGAAGCGGTCGGCGAGCGGATCGAGTGGTTCGTCATGGAAACTCCTGCGGCTATCGTGTCTCACCGAAACATGGGTCCGGCGGCCGAAAGTCCGGATACCGACCGGCAAATTGAACGAATCGCATGGAACGTTGAATTTGCGGCGAACCACGATGACAAGTTTTCACTATCGCGAATCGACCATTTTAGTCGTCCGAACAACTTCACTGAAGCCGAATCCGCGGCAGCTGAAGCCCGAAAGAGGTTGAATCTAGATCGAGAAGAGCCTCTTCTGAACTTGTCTGATAACTTCACAAAACTCGGAATGCTCTCGTTTTGCATGGACCTGGGGCCGAACTCCGCGGATGCGGCATCGATCCATCTGGTAACCGGCGGAGTTGCCCTGGTAAATGGTCACCTTCGGGTCGGACGTCGACGACTTGCCTTGGCGCACGAATTCGGCCACTACTTATTTGCCGATGAGTATACCGTCGACTGGAGAATTTCCGAAAAGGAAGATGACCACGCATGGGAAAGTCGCGTTGAGCGCTTTGCCCGCGCGTTGCTTCTTCCTTCGGGCGGCCTGGAACACTTCTGGTACGAATGTCAGCGCGAAGGTGACTCGCTTCGAACGGCAGCGGTCAAGACGGCGAGCAGATTCCGAGTCGATATGTCAACGCTCGCCCTGCGTCTGCGCGACCTGAGGTTGGCAAGCGAAGCTGAGTACTCCCAGATTCGGGGGAGCCGGACAACGCGTGCGGATATTGTCGAACTCAATCTCGTGACTAGCGACGAGTTGGATCCTCCATCTCTCGCTCATGCTTACGAGGGATCTGTTCTGCGGCTATACCGACAAGGAGTCGTGTCTGCGGCACGCGCTATAGACCTTCTTTTCGATACCTGGGACGAGAGCGACTTGCCGGAGCTGTCCGAACTTCCCGAGAGTGCTATTTGGGACTTCGTG
The DNA here is from genome assembly GCA_040635515.1 of Saccharomonospora sp. NPDC006951. Lineage (GTDB taxonomy): Bacteria > Actinomycetota > Actinomycetes > Mycobacteriales > Pseudonocardiaceae > Prauserella_A. The sequence goes on from JBEYHY010000005.1 coordinate 700,438, forward strand.
TGATCCCGGCTGCCGAGGTCTCGTCCGAGTCAGGGGAGCCCGCTGCCGAAATACTGGTCTTTGACACCGGCCCCCTGATCCATTTTGCGCGCCAAAGCTGGCTTGGCGTATTGAAAGCAGTGGTCGCCGACCGCATGGCGTTGATACCAGACGTCGTTGTCGATGAATTAACGAATAGCGCCTATCGTTTTCGCCTGGGGGTTTAAAATCTTGGACACGGCAAAACGATCTATTCTAGCCGAGCTTCGGAATCTTGCTAATTCCGTCTTCACGGAACAACGTGTCAGGCGCCCTCTGCCAACCGCATCGCGGCTACACTCCCCAGACATCTTGAAGCCTGCCCATCCGGCAGGGACATGTTCCGCGTCCGTTCAACGCTCCCCTGCCCAGCTGCGCGAGCATCACCTTTGCTCCTGAACCGAACCCGCTCACCAATAGTCCGCCGCCCGCCCACCACTGCCCCAGCCATCCGAGCAGCCCAGCGACCGTGCCCAGCTAACCGCGCGGCGCAAGCTGGATGTCCGTCGCCGACGCAGATGAAAAGGACACTGCACAGCCGAGCCTAGTTCACGTTGTGCCAGCCCTCAGCTGGGCTCGACGTTCACGAACGCTGGTAACCATCGACCAGGTCAACAGCGGCTCGACCGCGAGCGCTCGGCGAGCATCGGCGAGCGTCGTCAATGTCTCAGCAGACAATACCTTTAATGTCTCTTCATCTAAATCATCATCAAAGATCTCCAAGATTGCCGCAGTCAGGTTGCAGAACCCTGCAGTTTCGTGACAGATCCGAGTCAGCTCGGCATCCTCGCCACGCACCCCTTTCTTGCGCATCGCTTCAGCCAGCTCATCAAGCCTCGCGACGAGGTTGTGTTCGCACGGGCGGGCGAGACCTCCAACGGTGTTGAGGACGACAATGATCTCCGAAGCCAACTCGCCCGGCGGTCTATTACGAACCGTGAATGTGAACGCCCTCAGTTTCGCGGCGACGTCGGCGGCAACGATCGATTTGGTGACATCGGCCAGCTTTAGGCACAGAGATGGCTGATATTCGATGCCGGGCCGCGCATCGCGCCGCGAACTTTCCCACTCTAGATCGAGTAGTGTGGCGACAACGCGCTCCAACTCTCGTGGGACTCCAGCAGACAAGACATAACACAAACACGCGTACGGACTCGGCAGACCGACCAAACGGTGGTCTAGCCAGTCCTCAGCTTCGGCAAGGGTGAACGGGTCCACCGTGATCATCGCGGTGAAAGCGCTGTCCAGTGCATCGCGAACCGGGATTCCACGCAGCTCGAACGAGGCGAGCGCGTCATCGGACACAGACACTAGAAACGCACAGTTGTCGACCCCGAAGACCGTCTTGATCTCGTTGACGAACTCGTGTGCTTGCGTGGGCTCGGCGAACTTGTCCAGCTCATCGATCGCGATCACGATGCCGTTGACTGTCCCCGCCCGGATCAGCGTCGTCGCGGCGTGCTGGAGGAACCCTCGCAGTTGGTCGACCACCTCGGGCTGTGTCAAGGGTTGCTCGGCGTGTGCGACAGACCGGGTGACCGTCAACCCGAACGAACGCGGACCGTCGACTTTGCCCGACCAGCCACTCGTACTAGTCTGCAGGAACCGGATCCGTCGCAGCTGCTCAGTCGCCAAAGCCGCCAGCACACGCATCGATTGGCTTAGCTGGTGGAGTCTGCGTCCACGCTCGATACCGGTCAGCGTAACCCGCGTACTTTCTTTGCGTGCCGCGCCCGGCAGCAACTTCGGCCGTAGCCTTCGCGGCAACAACGGACCCGCCTTCGCGAGCACCGACACCAGCTGGTCGCGGGCAAATGACTGCTGCCACCAGTGAATCCATGCCCGGAAGCGCTCCCGAGACCACCGCACGACGCGAAGTGCGAGCCGCCGCAACGGGAGCGTGACAAGCCGTGCAAGCCACCACGCGCCAAAGACCAACGGCAGGGTAATGAGTAGCCAATCCAGTCCGACGGCCGGCAGTTCACCGGAAGTCGCCTGCGACGGCATTGACGCCACAAGCTGGCGGCCTTCCGCGATGTACCTGCCGGGAAGACGGGCGAGGTCGTGCTGTCGCCAGAGCATCGATGCTAACCCGACCGCAAAGACAAGCCAAGCTGTCGCCTTGACGAAGTAGCGAGCTGCCCTCCACGCAATCGCACGCCGGTCAGCCCGGCGCTGGTGATGTAGCCATCTATCCGGTACCGCGACGCCCTGTGCCATCCGTGGGTTCCCCAAGACCTCCAGCACCGCACGACAAACAGTGGCGTGCAAATGCAATACAAATTCCCGAAGCTCGTAACGGGCCGGGGCCGGAACGACGACGGTCAACCTCTCGTCCACATTCACCTCTGGCAACACGCCCTGAGCCAGAGCCTGCAGTAATGTCGTCTTCCCCACGCCCCGTCGCCCGGACAGGGCTATCGCACCGGTCGTTGTCTGCGACAGCTCGCGGCCCAGCCGCCGCACTGCCGTAGTGGAGATCAGGGTCGACGACGGAGCACCACCCACCAGCAGCGGACGAGATATTCGCAGATCGTGGCTGAACCTACGATGCCCACCCTGATTGATGCGGGCCACGATCTCCGGCAGAACCACCTCATTACGCACGGTAGTTTTCCAGTCCCAGCGCAAACGAGTAACCCCCGCTCGGAGCCGTAGCCGTCGCCGTCCCCACTCCCGGCGCTGCCATATCGACGAGGGCAACGCTTTGGCAACGGTCTGGTCGACCCATGGCAGGCGATACAGCGCGTAACCAACCACGAACGAAATCGGAAGCTGCAACCAAAATGGCCAGGGCAGCAACACGAGCGGGATTCCGACCGCAGCGATCAGAATCGCGCCCAATGTGACACCGAGTGTCCGTACACGCGGCATTCGCAATACCGCAAGCACGTCCTCCTCCTCGACCACGGGCTTCTCGTTGGAGTGCTCGTCAAGCCGGGTGGCACGCTGCTCCACGGAGGCGTGCACGGTCCGCATGCGCCGCAGGAAATCCTCGTCGCGCAGGAGGTTCTCCCTCAGATCGCCCCTCACTGAGGACGGCCAGCCGCGTTCCTCGAAGACGTCATTCAGGTCGGGCGACCACAAGACATCGTCGATAATCGACTCGCAATCGCGGCGAAACGAAATCCGCTTGGTGAATAGGGCAGTCTCTTCCATAACCCCCTCCACAAGGCGTCGCCCTCAGGTAGAGACCGGACGCATCCTGACACCGAATCCTCCATGCCGACGAAGGACACTATCCGAGTGTCCGTATGACGTCCCGCGGTCTCGCCGCGAAAACGAGCCTCAAACCCCGCGAACCAGCTACACCTCCAGGCCCGCATCCAGTCCGCTTTTTTACGCAGCCTCGACCACAGCGGGACCGATCTACGCGGGGCGTCGACAAGCACAACGGCGAACGTGCCGCCCCGCGGGACTGTTGAAGGGATTTGCGCCATCTGCGTTCGCTTACTGATGCGCATGTTGGAAGGCATTTGCTTGCGCCAAGACCTAATCCCGCAAACTTGAGGACGATGTCGTGCGGGCCACGCGTCCACGAGCCGAGTGTGTGGCGACCGAACGAGCCGCGAAAGATTTCGGTGTTCCCCCGACGACGTTGCAGAAGTGACGACGAGCGACTGATGTCGAGGACGGCGTCACCACAAACGTGTGCAAGAGCTTCGGGAGCTCAAGCGCCCCAACTGGCTATTGAAGGAGAACGAGGTGCTGCGGCTTCTCTGTTACAGCCACAGCTTCCGAGAAGGCTCTGCCTGCTCGTAAAGGACTTTGCCGCCGCCGTTGCCCACATCCGGATGCCGATAGCGGTGTCGTGCCGGTCCACCGAAGGCCTCGTCCGCGACGCCAACCAGCAACGGACCGAGCTACACAGCCGCAAAGCCGACCTCGAAGCACAACTCGCCGAAGCAGAACACGACAACCAGCAGGCATTCCCAACCCGACCTGCTCGACACCCTACCCACCGGCGACATCGCGATCGAGGACCTACCAGCCGATCTCGCGTGGCGACTGTTCGGAGCCTGCCGACTCGAACTGCGCTACGACAAGAACCGCAACCAGCTCACCTGCACTGCCACACTCAGCGGCCCCACGATAGCGCCACCACGTAAGGCGCCATCATCGTGCCCACCACCGTGCGAAACAGGCTAATCAGCGTAGCGCGATGAAATAGATCAGGAGGAGGCCATGTCGATTCTGGTGGTCGCTGACCAGGCTTTTTGTGCCCCCGACGGGACTCGAACCCGCACTTGATCGATTTCCGACCCGCTTCGGCGGTTACCTGTCGTTGACTGTCGACACCCCTCGCTACCTGCGTAGTTCGCGTTTGCAAACTCCTGACGCTCGTTCTGGTTTGCCGTCGATGCGCGACCATTGTGGGGCGTAAGTGGGGCCTCGGGTGCCCCACCCATTGAGTGGGTGGCCCTTGTGCCATCCCGTCGACCTGGCGTAGCCCGATCACGCTGTGTCAAGGGGGCAACCCTCCTCGGGACTGGCACGGACCCTACCAAGCTTGCCCCCTTGACGCGGCGTGATAGCCCTTCGGGAGGTCGTCGGGATGGCACGCCCTGGGCCGCCCACGGACCGCAGCGTTCGTCGTTTCCCGGCCATCCCGGAGACCTGCCCGTCCGGCGAGGACATGTTCTTTCTTCTTGTTCAGCGCTCCCCTGCTGTCCTCGGCCTGCCTCGGCTCCGGCCGATGCGCGGGGACCGGCGTCAGCCGCACGCCCCGCGCAGGCTCGGCCGGAGCAAGAGAGGCTGAGGCCGAGCGGGCGCCGCAGGCGCCCGCCTTGAACAAGTAAAGAAACTCTGAACACAGCGGCCATCAGCTGTTGGCGACGGCTACCGCCTGGGCGAGGAATTCGGCTCGTTCGCTGATCAGATGCATGCGGGCGTTCCATTCGACAGTCTCGGTGTGCCTTGCCATGGCGCTTTCCTGTCCGGGCCACTTCCGGTAGTGCAGGCCAACTTCGCTCTCGAAGAAGCCATCTGCGACCACGCTCGCGGCCGTCAACAGGCCAGTGTCGTCGGAGCCAGGAACAGCCATCCAACCTCCGAGTGCTACCGCTAGCTTTCGCTCGATGCACATCGTCGTGGGGTGCACGGGAAGTCGGAAGTTGTGTTCACGCCAGTGTTCTACAACCACTCCGGTCCTAAGTCGACCGTGCTCGGGGTCGTTGTCGAATCCGACCAGGGAGCCGTCGGGGAGAAGATCGAGCACGCGGGATGTCGTCCATCGGACACCGTCGTTGCCTTCGATCGCCCGAATGTCCCGCGAGAGAACGCCATCGGTCAGAATGTCGTCCTGATCCAAGTTCTTGACGAGCTGTCCCTTGGCCGCCGAGAGAGCAAGATTCCTCGTGATGGCAACCCCGCCCTTGCGACCTTGTCCAAAGCGGATTCTCCCGTCGTCAGGAAGGATTTCCTTGGCAACGCCGGAGGAACCGTCTTCCTGGAGCATCCATTCCCACTCCCACCCTGACGGCATCTCCTGGTCCTTCACGGACTCGTACGCAGCTGTGAGGTGGTCCGGCTCCGGCTGGTAGACGGGCGTGATGACGGACAGGATGGGCATTACTTGCTCCCCTTCGGCACTGGTACTTCGTGAGTCGCCGTGATGTCCATGCGATCGCCCCGGATGGTGATGTCGGCGGTCTCAACCGGGGTCTCCCCCGCCCAATGGGTCCGCTCGATCAGCGGTGTCAAACATCAATCGAACCACGACACTACGGTGCGGTCAGACGGACGCGATTTCCAGAGCTGACCACGCGTCACGGATGATCCGGGCCAAGGACGACCGTGCGGGCGTCCATTGCAGTTCGTCGTGGATGCGAGAGCTGTCCGGGACGATGTACTTGGTCTCGTTGACTGCGGGCTTGCGGTCGACGGCAACGTCGATGCCTGTCACCGCTTCAGCTGTCGTGAGGATGTCGTTGACGCTCACGCCTTGGCCGCTGCCGACGTTGTACGTCGACGACTTGGCGCCGACTTTGGTGAGTACCAGGTTGATGGCGTCGGCGACATCTTCGACGTGGACGTAGTCGCGCACAGCGTCTCCGGCCCCGTTGACGGGCACGGGTTCTCCGGATCTCGCGCTTTCCAGCACACGCGGGATGATGTGGTTCCCGTTGACGTCGTAGACATCCCGGAATCCCCCGGCAATGTTGCCGCACCGAAGTGTTGTCACCCGGCACTGTCCTTGTTCTGCGGCTGCCCTCAGCAGCTTCTCGCCACGCAGCTTGGATTCGGCGTACGGGTTCCTCGGGTCCGTCGGCGAATCCTCCTTAGGTTCAGGGCTTTCGGGGCCGTAGACGGCGATCGTAGATGCGTAGACAACGTTAGGCACTAGCTCGTTGTTGATGGCTGTGAGCATCGCTGAGGTGCCGCTCGCGTTGACCTCTTCGTATTGCCCTGGGGCACCGTCAGATTCCCTCATCCTGGTCAGGGCCGCGAGGTGTACGACGGCGTCGAAGTTCGCGCCTTGCAGCGCGTCGTGTAGTTGGGAAGCGTCGGTGATGTCAGCCTCGACAATGCGCGCGCGCTCTGCCGAGACGTCGCTGCCGCCCGGTCTGACCAGTGCGGTGACTTCGTGGGCATCTTGCACGAGCTTGGCGGTTACGGTTCGGCCGAGAAATCCGCCCGCGCCGGTGACTAGTACGCGCACGTCATCTCCGTCAGTGCTTGCGGGTTGTTGGAAGTGTGCCGCGCCGCTGGATCGGGGTTAGCAGCTCGCTTCCGGTCAGCTCCCGGCTTTCCGGCTCGTAGTCACACGAAACTAGGCACGACCACAGGGTGTTCTTGTACGTCTTGTACAAGCTGGTCACGTTGTCCGCGAGGTACTTGGCCGCGCCGCGCGACCCTGTCGCGTGAATTCCGGCCGCATACAGCCAAAACCCGTTGCCGTCCGGCCTGGGGAGCGCACCGAGGTACCCGTAGTCCTGCGGCTTGCCGGAGTCCTGTGGTGAGCGGTACTTCTCGCCGGATTCCTTGTCTTGCAAGAACCATCCCGCGTCGTCCCGAGCGAACCCATATCGGGTGTCGGCGCTCAACGCCTGCTCAAGCCACGGTGACTGACGAGGTCCACACGTGATGATCAGACCGTCGCGGTTCAAGTCGATGAAGTCGTTTTGGCCCGCATACTCGGTCTCGACCCGCAGACCTACCCCCTCGGCAAGTCTGGTCACCCGCTCCAGAAACTCGGTGTCCTCGTGATGCACGACGGGCCGTTGCTTGCCCTCGGGGTAAGGGGCGTACTCAACGGGCACGACGACGATGACCGAATCGCTACCGCTGAGCAGTCCGCGCTCAGGTTTACGTCCGCTCCCGGCCAATAGCTGCGAGATGCGAGATCGCGTCATGCCGAGCAGCTTCGCGATGTCGGTTTGCGTCATGCCTGAGCGCAGCAGGTCCTCGATAGCTTCGCGACGCAACCGCGACAACTCGGCCATGACCGCCTGCTGCTCGTCTACCAGCTCGTTGATGCGCTGGGCGCGCTCGCGCGGGTCCTGGATGTCTTGAACGGCCGCGATATCCAACATGGTCTCCCTGCCTCTGTCAAGGGCACTGTATCAACCCTGGTTAGGGGGGACAACAGCGTTACGATAGGGGTATCAACATCAGTTGTTGCGAGGGGTTGACAAGGGCGAGCAGTGATGGTGTTATGTAGTTACCCCACTAAACAACGCAAGTTGATAGCCCTAAACATAGGAGGACGGTATGCGGAACATCCCGGTGAACTTGGGTGGCTTCAAGTTGATGGTGACGGAGGCCCCGGTGATGAAGATGCGGATGGATGAGAAGACGGGGGCGGAGGTTCCGGCGATGGCGTGGGGTTCGGATACGCCGCAGTTCGTGGTTTCGGTGTTCGCCAAGCGGAGGCCGCGCGAGGACGGCGGTCGGGTCGGCAAGGGTGAAGAGATCAAGGTGACGCTGTCGGCCGATCCGGGGGACGGGTTCGACGAGGGCACCTATGTGGAGCTGATCGACGCTACGACGTCGTCGTGGGCGATGAAGGACGATCAGGGCAATGTCACCTCGGGTTTGTCGTTCAAGGCAGTGGGGCTCAAGCCTGCCGGGCAGAGCGGTTTGTCGTCTGCCGCGTAGTCCCGGTTGATGGCCGGTAGGTGTCCGGCTCGCGCGAGTTCCCCCGCTTGGCGCGGAATCACCACCTTGGAGCGCTGCCCTAGTCGGTAGGCCGCCCTGTTCAAGTCGGGCCAGTGCGCTCTCTTTTGTTGTTTGTCAATTACAGAGTGGGCCGATTCATGCCAAAAATCGCGTCTGTTTGTGGTGACGCGCCTTGATTCCCGGCATTTGTTTCCGGGGGTCTTGGGGTTTTACCACGAGTTTTCGATAAAGGGAGTGAGTGTGATGGTTTCAGGTGAGGGTGTGTGCACGTTCGACCCTGCGGGCGTCAAGCGGGGTGTGTGATGCCGGACGATGAGTTGGTGCATCGCACGAGGTCTCATTCCTGGTGGGACGGTCGCATTGTTGGCCTGTGTGGCGCGACGGCGGAGTGGGGCGAGTGGGAGAGCGTGTGGTTGACGTGGGGCGCGAAATGGTGCCCGGTTTGTGAGCGTATTCGTGAAGCGGGCACGTGATGGCTGACCATTCGTGCATGGCAGCGTTTTTTGTGTCGCCGACGGGAATTGCGACATGTGAGCAGTGCGGGCGCCAGTGGCAGTACCCGTAACAACGACATTGTGGAGGTAGGGAAATGGTGACGTATCTGATGGTGGCCGTGTTGACGGCCTGTTTGTTCGCGGCGTCGTGGTGGCTGGGCGCGGCGGTGGTGGCTGGTGTGCTGTTGGTCTTGTCTCACACCAGCACGAAGAGGGGAGCGCGGCGATGAGTGGGCGTGCGACGCGGGTGTCGGGGCTGCTGCGGCGGCTGTCGGCACGGTTGGAGCGGGACCGATGGGAAGCGTTGAACGAACCGGCCTCGGATCGGGCGTGGCAGGCGGGGTTTTGCGAGGGCCTGGCGCACGCGCAGCACGTGTTGCGCAACGGCGGGGCATAACAAGGGAAAAGGGAAGCGGGTATGCAGGTTCCGGGTGTGAGTGGGGCGTTGAATCGTCGTGCTCAGCAGAATTACGCGAGTTTCGTGAACGCGTTGAATCTGGTGGCGGAGCAGTTCGATGAGGTGGACAAGCTCATCAATTCCTTTGACGGCGGGGATATGCCGGGTGGGTTCACGGTGTCCACACCGGAGGAACTGCGCGCTTTCCGGCGGAAGGCGTTCGACGAGCTGGACCGGATGCGGGCCACGGCACGCAAGTATGAGGGCGAGTTGATCTCGCGGGACTGGAGGTTCTAACGCATGGCACATCACGTTGATCGGGTGTTGGGGGATCTGGATGCGGCGATGCGGCAGCTGAAGCAGGCCATGCACGGTATTCCGGTGCGCCGGGAGGGTTTCAAGGCGCGCCATGACAAGGCGGCTCGCGCGGTGGGTCAGTTGATCGCGGAGTTGCAGGACGCCAATGCCGCCATCAAGGACTAACCCCCACACCACCATCAAAGACACGACACGGCGCGAGACCGGCCCCGCAAAAACCCCTTGTGAAGTTCGCAGGGGTGGCGGGGCCGGTTTTGCGTGTGAGCACAAAGGAGTTCTGTGATGAAAACACCGGACGCGAAACGACGCACCGGACGCGAGGTGAAGGCACTGGTATGGACAGCCCGCCACCCGGTCGGCGTCTACGTCGCCCCGACAGCCACGCTGGCCTCAGGTATCGAGCTGGGCTGGGCCGTCACGGGTGGTATCGCCGGAGGCACGGTGGCGGCGCTGTGTGGCTGGTATCGGGCACACCCGGCCACATTCGACCATTACGCCGCCCCAAGGATCCGGGCGTGGCGACGTCGGTGGGGTGCCTACCTGGAGCCTCGGTTCAACGCCACCCTGCGGGCCTGCGACCTGTACACGGTGCACCGCAAGACCGATGAGGAGCACTTCCCGCGGATCATCCGCACACGGTCGTTCTCGCCCACGGTCGACACGTTGTGGTTGCGGATCCCGAAGGGCATGCACGCCCGCCACTTCGAGACGAAGCTGGAAGAGCTGGCGGACGCGCTGCGGGTACAGCGGGTGGCGGTGGAGCGGGTCAAGCCTGGTGTCGTGGGGTTGGTGATCGAGCGGAAGGAGCCGTTCACCGAGACGATTCCGGCGCCGGAGATGCCGCAGGAGTCGGACGCGGTCGACCCCACCGACATCTACGTCGGCGAAACCGAGTTCAGCCAGGATTGGCGGCTGGCCGTGCTGGGGCAGCACACGTTCATCTCGGGCGCCACTGGCGCGGGGAAGAACTCGATCCCCATGTCAATCCTGCGGGCGCTCGCGCCGATGATCCGCGACGGCCTGGTCCGGTTGTGGCTGTGTGACCCGAAGCAGATGGAGTTCAGCAAGCTCGCGGGCATCGCCTACCGCTACGCCACCAGCGAGTCCGACTGTGCGCAGCTGGTCGGCGAGTTCGTGGACGACCTCAAACACGTGCAACACGACCTGGCCGGACGGGGCGACCGCAAGATCACGATCTCGCCCGTGACACCGCTGAACCTGTTGATCGTGGACGAGATCGGCGCCCTGTTGGCCTACAACGCCGACGCGCAATCGCGGCGCGAGTTGACTCGTAACCTCGCGGTCATCGGCTCCCAGGGACGGGCAACGGGGCACTCGATGATGGCGCTGGTGCAAGAGCCCACCAAGGACACGGTGCCGATCAGGGACCTGTTCACGGTGCGGATCTGTCTGCGGGTCACCGCACAGTCGCATGTGGACATGACCCTCGGGGAGAACGCCCGCATTCGGGGTGCGATCGCCGACGAAATCCCCAACATTCCCGAAACGGCCGGGATCGGGTATGTGGTCCTGCAACGCACCCGGGTTCCGCTGCGGGTCCGCGCCTCCTACGTCACCGACACCGAGATTGACGACCTGGTCACCTTCGTCCACACCACACCCGCTGCTGAGGGTGCGCACCTACAGGTGGTGGCCTGATGTATGGGGAGGCGAACTGGCCCTCACTGATCCGATCACGCCACTACCACGTGATGACGGTCCAAGACGTCGGCGAAGGGGACGTGGTCGTCCTGGAAGAATCGGAGGTTCTGCACCGCACCCGCGCCGAGGCCCAACGCGCCATCGACCTCCACCAAGCCAGGCAGTACCTGAACCCGGGGCCATCAGTGCACGAGCACGTGATCCTTCCCGTCAACCACGTCTACCTGGCCCGGTGCGGCGAATGCGGCGACTACCCCGACGAGGAATACAAGGCGTTCCGCGACTGGGACCAGATCGCCGACTACACCCGCAGTTTCCCCGGCTGGCTCGCCACCAGCGAATGCGCCCTGTTCTGCCCCCGCCACCTACCCACACACGCCTGGTGACAACACCAACCATAGAGAGAAGGGATAGTGCAATGAGGACACTGAAATTCCTGGGTATGTGGTTGAAAATAACCCTGGTCGCAATCCTGGCCGTGGTCGTGGAAGTCGCCACCATCACCACCCTGTGGGCACTCATCCCAGTGGCCGGGTTGACGGTGCTGCTGTGGCTAGCGGTCACGGTGGGCATGTGGGGTGAATGGCGGGCACGCGCCACTGGATACACCCACCAGATCACCGACCTCCGGCGGGAGCGTGTGTGATGCGCCGTCACGACCACGACCAGCTCGACCTGTTCGGCGCCACCACAACCACCACCGCACCGACGCCGACGCGTGAGACACCACCCGCTCGTGGGCGCCGCAAAGGCACCGCATCCGCCTCGCCCGCCGTGGCTCAGGATGTGCTCGCCGAAATACAGGCGGGCCGGTTCGGGCTCCTGGACGACAGTGACCGCGTCGTGGTGATCGACGGCGACGGACACGTCCGTACCGCCCTGGATGAGGACGTCGTCCACGACCTCATCCAGGGCCGCTACGCCCAACCCTGCCCAGCCAGAGACACACTCACGGTCCTGCACGGAGCGATCCGCAAACCCGTCTCACCACTACGCCTAACGAAAAGCGGGCGGTCACTGTTGCACCGCTGGTCCGCCCTGCGTCCCTGGGGTGAATCAACCGGGCGGCCGGGGAGGTGACCGGGGCTCGTGGATGACGACCTGTTGGACCTCTACGACCGGATGGACCGGCTGATGCTGGACCTCATCGAAGAACGAGACCAGCACCGGCGCTGCCCCGAGCACCTACCCGAAACGTACTGGAACGAGTTCACCAGCCGACGCCGCGCCGCCCTACACGCCGCTGTCGACCACATCGAGCAAGCACACCGCGCCATGCAATTCGACACCAAACACGACTACTTCATGCAAGACCACGGAATCACCTGGAGGTGAATGACATGTCCACCATGGACAGTCCCCGGATAGCCGATCGCATGGTGGACACCGTCCGCGTCCTCGTCGCCGTTGTCCTCGGCGGTATCGGCGGGGCAGTCGGCTTCACCCACACCCACGACTGGGCCGAACACCACGGCCAAACCGGCTGGCTGGCCTGGGCCACCGCCATCGTCATCGAAGGCATGGCCCTCGTCGCCGGATTCGAAATCCGCCGCGACCACCACGCCGGGAAAACCACCCTCCTCACCTTCCCCGTGATCGTGTTCGTCGGCGCGTTCCTCGTCCAAATGGCCGCCCAAGTCGAACTCGCCGAACCCAGCATCTTCGGCTGGCTCGTGGCCGCCATGCCCGCCCTCGGCTTCCTCGTCGTCGTCAAACTCCTCCTCCGCAAACCAGCCCCCAACACCGACACCGAGACCGACACCGAGACCGACACCGAGACGAACACGCAGCCGATCGTCACGGCCGCCGACGACACAGGTGCAGACACCGAACAACCGGCTGAGCCGACCACGCCGACGTCATCGAAGAAGGCCGCAACCACGCCACCGACAAGTCCTGTGCGGGCGAAACTGCCCCCATCGCTGGTGGCACGCCTGGACGCGCTACACGCCGAGGCACACGAGGCCGGTCGGACGTTGACCGCCGCCGAGATCCAACGAGTGTTGCGGCTGCCCGCAGCGATGGCCCAGCAACTCGCCACCGACCTCACACCCCGCAACGGGCACCCCATCAGCGCCTAACCACCGAACAACGCCAACTCCGCACACCAGGGCGGGGCATGACCGACACACCCGGTTGTGCCCCGCCCTGTGCTGTGCGCCCACCAGAAAGGGGCCTGTGTTTCATGGAAACGCTGGAACAACGCCTCATCCACCGCGTCCGCGCTTCGGACTACCAGGACTGGCGGGCCAAGGTTCGCGCCGTCAACGGCTGCGCCAAACCCATCCGCCTGTCCGGAGCGCACCAACTCCAAGACACCACGACAGGGCAGGTGCTGCACCACCACGGCGGGGACATCTTCGCGCCCTGCGGCAACCGCCGCTCCACCGTCTGCCCCGCCTGCTCCGACCGCTACGCCGCCGACGCGTTCCACCTGGTTCGTGCGGGACTCGTCGGTGGCACCAAAGGTGTTCCCACGGCTGTCACCGACAGGCCACGGGCGTTCGTCACCCTCACCGCACCGTCGTTCGGCCCGGTGCATCACGCCCGAACCAGTGCCCGGGGCAAGCGCATCCCCTGCGGATGCGGAGAACACCACCACGACGCCGACACCCGCATCGGCACACCCCTCGACCCGCCGGGCTACGACTATGTGGGGGCGGTGCTGTGGCAAGCCCACGCCGGAGTGCTCTGGCAACGCTTCACCATGCGCCTACGCCGCGAAATCGCCCGGCGCGCCGGAATCCGCGTCCGCGACTTCCCCACCGAAGCCCGCCTGTCCTACGGCAAAGTCGCCGAATACCAACGCCGCGGCCTCATCCACTTCCACGCCATCATCCGCCTCGACGGCCCCGAAGGCCCCACCACACCCCCACCCACCTGGGCACACCCCGACCTGCTTGACGACGCCATCCACGCCGCCGCCGGAGCAGTCGTGCTGAACGTGTCCCGCCCGGACAGCACCACCGACACCCTCACCTGGGGCACACAGGTCGACGTCCGTCCGATCCAGCCCAGCGGCTCAGCCGAGTTCGAAACCCGCGACGGACAGATCAGCGAAGAACGACTCGCCGCCTACATCGCCAAATACGCCACCAAAGGCACCGGGAAGACCGAAGCCGCCGACCGTCCCATCCGATCGCAACTCGACATCGACTTCCTCAAGGTCTCCGACCATCACCGGCGGATCATCCAAACCGCTTGGGACCTCGGCGACCTGCCCAGGTATGAGGACCTGAATTTGCGGCGCTGGGCACACATGCTCGCGTTCCGAGGCCACTTCCTCACCAAATCCACCCGCTACTCAACAACGTTCAAAACCATCCGGGGCGACCGGAAAACCTTCCGGCTGACCGAAACACTCCAGCGCCTTGGCCTCACTGAGCAGGCCGACACCATCGCCGTGGTCAACGACTGGACCTTCCACGGCGCCGGATACCGCGACGACGCCGAACGCGAACTCGCCGCAGGCATCGCCACACGAATCCAACACGACCGCAAAACCAAATACGCCAACGAATACACAAAGGAACAACACCAATGAGTAGCAAACTCCTCACCATCGATGACCTCGCCGACTACCTCAGCATCCCCAAAAACACCCTCTACCAGTGGCGCACCAAGGGCTACGGACCACCCGGAAAACGCGTCGGCAAATACGTCCGCTATCGAGAGTCCGATGTAGACACCTGGGTCGAACAACAAGGGGCGGCTTAATGGGCAGGCCGCCGATGGACGTCGGCACCTACGGCAAGATTCGGTACGTCACGCTGGCCAATGGCGGCGTTCGCGCGAAGGCGCGGCTCCGTGGCTTCGACGGCGTGGTTCGCGACATCAGCCGTACCGGTGCCACAGAGACCAAGGCCGAACGAGCGCTCAAGAAAGCCATCAACGACGAGATGCGGGCCCCGACCGGTGGCGCGATCACTGCTCGGAACCGTTTCAAAGACGTGGCGGACCTCTGGATGAGCTGGCAACAACGGCGCGTGAACTCCGGTGATCGCGCGACGGGTACGTTCGACAACTACCAGAGCATGCTCAACAACCACGTGATCCCTGCGCTTGGTGAGCTGCGACTCTCAGAAGTCACAGTGCCGAGGCTGGACAAGTTCTTTCCCACGTTGCAGGACAAGACCAGCGCTGCGCACGCTCGGACGGCACGAGCGGTTGTCTCGGGCATCCTCCGCTACGCGGTTCGGCATGGCGCAATTACGACGAACCCCGCGCGAGAGATCGAACCCATCACGGGCGGGACGAAGAAGAAGGCTCGCGCGCTCACGCTTGACGAGCGGAAGGCGTGGCTGGCACAGCTCGAACTCGACCCGAAAGCGACCGCGCTGGATTTGCCGGACCTGACGCGTTTCATGCTCGCGACGGGTGTCCGGATCGGCGAGGCGCTCGCCCTTCACTGGGAAGACGTGGACCTGGACGCGGGCATGGTCTCGATCAGCTACACAGTGATCCGCGTTCGCGGCGTCGGCCTGGTGCGCAAGTCCCCGAAGACCGACTCAGGGATTCGAGTCCTTCCACTGCCCGGTTGGGCGCGGGACATGTTGCGCAAGCGGCACGTGACCGCCGTCGCGGAGCATCGGGCCGACGCGCACCCGGTATTCCCTGACTCACTCGGTGGACTGCGTGATCCTTCGAACACTCGGCGGGCACTGCGGGCCGCGAGGGGTAGCGACGGGTTCGCCTGGGTCACGTCGCACGTCTTCCGCAAGACTGCGGGCACGGTGCTCGATGAGGCCAAGCTCAGCGCGCGGCAGATCGCCGATCAGCTCGGGCACGCACGACCTTCGATGACCCAGGATGTCTACATGGGGCGGGGCGCGGTATCGAACGCGACCGCCGACGCTCTGGAAGACATGTTGTGAGGATCCGCGCGAATGTGGGGCGTAAATGGGGCTGATGATCTTGAACGACCATTGGCCCCCATTTACATAGGCCTCTGACCAGGCTTTTTGTGCCCCCGACGGGACTCGAACCCGCACTTGATCGATTTTAAGTCGACTGCCTCTGCCGATTGGGCTACGGGGGCATATGCAGCTTATGCCCCCGCAACCGTCAAGACTTGGAAGCGCGGGCGAACTCTTCCTTCGGGTTGTTGATCTGCCCGAGCGAGACGACCTCGCGACGCAGCAGACCACCCAGCAACCAGTCAAGCATGATCCGGACTTTCCGGTTGAAAGTCGGCATGGCCTTCACGTGGTAGGCGCGGTGCATCAACCAGGCGAGGAAGCCCTTGACCTTGATGTTGAAGGTGTCCGCGACACCCTTGTGAAGGCCGAGGCTCGCCACCGAACCCACGTTCTTGTGGTAGTAATCCTCCGGCTGGCCACCACGCAGCACCTTGATCATGTTCTTGGCAAGGTGCCTCGCCTGTCGCACGGCGTGCTGCGCGTTCGGCGGGCAGGTCGCGGTCGGGTCCTCTTCCGTCCTCGAAAGGTCCGGCACCGCGGCGTTGTCGCCGGCGGTCCATACCTCGGGGTGGCCGACGACCTGCAATCCGGCCGTCGCCTGAACCCTGCCCCTCTTGTCGACAGGCAGGTCCGACTCGGTGAGTACCGGATTGGCCTTCACACCGGCGGTCCAGATGATGGTGTCACTGTCGAACTCGGTGCCGTCCGACAGCACGACGTGCCCGTCCTCGAACGACTTCGCGGCGGTCGAGAGATAAACCTCGATGCCGCGCTTCTCAAGCTGTTCCGCCGTCCACACACCGAGCGTTTCGCGGACCTCGGGCAGGATCCGGCCCGCGGCCTCGATCAGCACCCACCTGATGTCCTCAGGCTGGATGTTCTCGTAGTACCGCGTGGCGAAGCGGGTCATGTCCTCAAGTTCGCCGAGCGCTTCGATGCCCGCGAACCCGCCGCCGACGACGGTGAAGGTCAGCAGCCGCTTGCGTAGTTCGGGGTCGAGCGTGCTCGCGGCCTCGTCCAGCTTCGTCAGGACGTGATTGCGCAGGTAGATGGCCTCGCCGATGGTCTTGAACGCGATGCCCTGCTCGGCGAGCCCGGGGATCGGCAACAGCCTCGCGACGGCGCCGAGCGCGACGACCAGCACGTCGTAGCCGAGCTGTTCGACGTGGCCGTCCGCCGCCTCGACCGTGACCGTCTTCCGGTCGTTCTCGATCTTGGTGACGCGCGCGGTGAGCACGTGGCAGCGTCGGAGCGCCCTGCGCAGCGGCACCACCACATGCCGGGGCTCGATGGAGCCCGCCGCCGCCTCCGGGAGGAACGGCTGGTAGGTCATGTGCGGCTGGGGGTCGACGACGGTCACTGACGCCTCGTTGGCGCGGAGCTTCTTCTGGAGGCCCAGGGCCGTGTACAAGCCGACGTATCCGCCACCGAGGATCAGGATCCGAGTCGGTTCCGACTTGACTGCCATACATCCATGGTTGCACCGTTCCTCACGCCATGCTCACGGACCCTGGTTGGCTGTGACCAGCGTCGCCACGTTACGCAAACGATTCAGTCGAGACCGGCGCGTGAGGCTCCTCGCTATTCCACCGACCCCTTGACAGGCAGCTTCTTGGCTGCCTAAATTTAGGCAGCCAAGAAGCTGCCTTTTAAGGTTGCGCGGGAGAGATGGACGAAGTCTTCAAGGCGCTGGCCGACCCCCACCGGCGTCGGTTGCTGGACAGCCTCAACACACACAACGGGCAACGACTGCGCGACCTGTGCGCGGGCCTGGACATGGCAAGGCAATCGGTCAGCAAGCACCTCGCGGTGCTTGAGGAAGCGAATCTGGTCACGACGGTTCGCCGAGGCAGGGAGAAGCTGCACTACCTCAACGCCGCGCCGATCAACGCGATCGCCGAACGCTGGATGCACCAGTACGACCGGCAGCGCGCGGAAGCCCTGGCCGATCTCAAACAAGCATTGGAGTCCGCACCCATGAGCGAACAACCCCGTGAACAACCCTTCGTGTACACCACCTTCATCAAAACCTCACCGGAGCGCCTCTGGCAGGCCCTCACCGATCCGGCGTTCACCAGCCGGTACTGGGGGGTCACCTTCGAAACCGATTGGCGTGCGGGCTCTCCCATGACCTGGGTGGAAGCCGGGCATCGCACAAGTGATCCCCGCCAGGTCGTACTGGAGGCAGAGCCATACCGGCGCCTCGCCTACACCTGGCACACGCCGACTCCGGAATGGGCACGAGCGGCGGGTATCGACGACGACGTGCTCGCCACCCTCGCCGCGGAATCCCGTTCCAAGGTCGCGTTCGAGATCGAACCGCTTGGGCAGACGGTCAAACTCACCGTCGTCCACGACGACTTCCCCGAGGGGAGCACCATGCGTCAGATGGTCGGCAGCGGCTGGCCACACCTGCTTTCCGACCTCAAGACGTTGCTGGAAACCGGCGAAACGCTGCCGCCGGTGCCCGATGAGGCGTGGCAGCGCTGACGGCGCTCGAACCTCACGCGATCTTCGCCAGCTCCTTCGCCCGTGCCAGCACGTCGCGCAGCATTTCGGGCGTCAACCTGCCGGTGAAGGTGTTCTGCTGCGACACGTGATAACAACCGAGCAGGTGCAACCGGGACGGTCCTTCGAGGATCACCTCGACGCCGTGCCCGAACCGGGGACGAGGGCGGGGCACTTCCCAGCCCGCCCTGCTCAACACCGGTAGCAATGCCTGCCAGCCGAAACCGCCGAGCACGACGATCGTGCGCAGCGTCGGCCGCAACAACTCCAGTTCCTCGGCAAGCCAATGGCCACACGTGTCCCGTTCGGCAGGCGTCGGCTTGTTGCCGGGCGGCGCGCAATGCACCGGAGCGGTGATCCTGGTGCCGCGAAGACTCAGCCCGTCGTCCCTGTGCACGGACGTCGGCTGCGACGCGAGCCCCACGTCGTAGAGCGCTTTGAAGAGCACGTCACCCGACCGGTCCCCCGTGAACATTCTTCCGGTCCTGTTCCCGCCGTGCGCGGCGGGAGCGAGGCCGACGAGCGCAAGCGCGGCGTCCGGCGGCCCGAAGCCGGGCACCGGCCTGCCCCAGTAGGTCTCGTTCGCGAAGGCGGCCCGTTTGGTCGCCGCGACCCGCTCCCGCCATTCGACGAGGCGAGGGCACGCCCTGCACTCACTGATTCGCCGATCGAGCCCGGCTAGCGAACTGCCTGTTGTGGCCACACTCGCATTGTCCACTGATCTAGGTTGGACACATGCCGGAGACCACGAAAGACGAGACCGACCCGAACGCGAAGCCCGAGGAGGACGCGGGTTCCGACGACCCCACCGACGACCTGGTCACCACGAAGCACAGCCTGACGGTGAAACGGCGCAAACTGGCCTACACCGCGCAGAGCGGCCGGGTGGTGCTGCGTAAGGAAGTACTCACCGAGGGCAAGTTCGACGGGCACAAGCCGAAGGCCGAGGTGTTTATCACCACGTACACCCTCGACGGCGCCGACCCTACGACGCGCCCGGTGACCTTCGCCTTCAACGGCGGGCCCGGCTCGTCCAGCATCTGGCTGCACATGGGTGTACTCGGTCCGCGCAGGGTCGTCTCCGGCGACGTGAACGACCCCGAACCGCCGCCATACCGGGTCGTCGACAACCCGGAAAGCCTGCTGGCACACAGCGATCTCGTGTTCATCGACCCCGTCTCCACCGGCTACTCGCGGGCGGCGACCGGCGAGAAACCGAAGGACTATCACGGCTTCACGGCCGACATCGAGTCCGTCGGCGAGGTCATCCGGTTGTGGACCTCACGCAACGAACGCTGGCTCTCCCCCAAGTTCCTCGCGGGCGAGTCCTACGGCACGCTGCGTGCGGCCGCGCTCGCCTCGCACCTCCAGGAACGCCACGGCCTCTACCTCAACGGCCTGCTACTGATCTCCTCGGTGCTCGACCTGAGTACGGTGTTCTTCACCGAGGGCAACGACGTGCCGTATTCGTTGTACATCCCGACATACGCGGCGATCGCGCACTACCACGGCAAGCACGGCGAGCGTTCGCTCGACGAGGTGCTCGCCGAGGCCGAGGAGTTCGCGAGCCGCGACCTTCCGTGGGCATTGCGGCGGGGTTCCCGGCTGTCGGCGACGGAGCGGGCCGACCTCGTGAGCAGGCTCGCGACGCTCACCGGGCTTTCCGAGTCCTATGTAGACAAAGTCAATCTCCGCATCGAGCACGTCAGGTTCTTCACGGAGCTCCTTCGCGAGGAAGGGCTCACCACGGGAAGGATGGACGGCAGGTTCACCACGTGGGAACCCGACGGCGGCAGGGAGCACATGAGCGACGACGCCTCGATCTCCCGGATCATCGGCGCCTACTCGGCGGGCTTCAACCATTACGTCAGGTCGGAACTCGAATACGCCAACGACCTGCCCTACGAGATTCTCGCGATCGACGTGGCGAGGGAATGGTCCTATTCGGACTTCGAGGGCCGTGCGGTTTCCGCTGTGGCGAGCCTCAGCTCGGCGATGCGAGCCAACCCCCATCTCAAGATCCACATCGCACTCGGCCACTATGACGGAGCAACTCCGTACTACGCGGCCGAACACGTCATCGCGCAGCTGCAACTTCCCGGCGAGCTGCGGTCCAATGTGGAAACCGCGTACTACCCGGCGGGCCACATGATGTACGTGCACGAACCGTCGAGGGTCCAGCAGTCGAAGGACCTCGCCGCGTTCGTGCGCTCCGCGAGCAACCGCTGAGGTGAGGGCCGGTGCCTTCGATGGGCACCGGCCCTCTCAGGCGAGTGAGAGTCTCAGCTTTCCACGACCACACGCGCTTCCGCGTCGACGACGAGATGCTGTTCCGGGCCCAGCGCGAGCCGAACCAGATCGTGCCTGCGCTGGCTCATCGTCGTGGGCGACATTGCCCAGTCCTGTTCCATCGCTTTGTCTCGCGCGGGCAGTTGCGCGGGGCCGGCATCATGCCACCGGGTTTCGGCAAGCAGCTCCCACAGACGGCTGTCCAGGTTTCTCAGGTAGGCCTTGAGCTGCGCGCGTCCGCCAACCTGCCGGATCAGCGCGCGACGATTCCGGTTGTAGCCCCGCGACGCGGTCAGGTACGCGAGCGTGTACTCGGCCCTGGCCAGCTGCAGCTCCTCCAGGGAGGCCGAGCTCTCCTCCACCGACCCCGCCAGACCCGCCCGCTCCTCGACCTGTTCCACCAACTCCTTGGCGAGGTTGATCAGATCCCAGTCCACATCAAGGCGTCTACCACGCCTGGTGGCGCGAGCAAGCCGCCGCTGATTCGCGGGGTCAAGACACCAGGACCGAATCCGGTGCCTTCGGCGATGCGGGTATCCAGCTCCGCCACCCGCTCATCTCGCCAGGAAGAGACGAACTCCGGCGATTCGAGCCGCCGAACGGTCAGCGCCTGCAACTGGGCATCCACGCGATGCACCGGCACCGAAACCGCGGCGCAATGGGCGCAGTCGTAGTTCGCCGAGGTACCAGGACTCCACGAGGTGGAATCGCCATGGCCACCGCGCAACGGACGTCGGCACCAGCCGCAGTACAGGAGCCCCGTACCTATGGTCATCCTGTCGCCGGACCCGTCCTGGACGCCGAGCTTCCTGAACACCTCGACGACCCGCTCGACCGTCAGTTCGTCCACCGTGTGGCCCCCACTTGATCGACTGGGTAGCTAGCAAACAGCGGCAACCGGGACAAGCGTCGGCGTTCGCCCGGATGTCGGGCACCGGCCCTTCTCACGCGAGCGAGAGCGCGATGCCGTCGAGAATGTCGTGCTCGCTGACAACGAGGTCGGCCGGGCCGCCCCGCTCGGCAAGCTGCTCGGCGAGCACCTGCACGATGAGCGCCCCTCCTCCGATGACATCGACCCTGCCCGGGTGGATCACCGGATTGGCTGCCTTGCGCTCGTGGTCAGCCGCGAGCAGTTCCGCCGTGATGCGGTCGATGTCCGCGCGAGCGAGCCGCGAAAGGTGCGTACGTTCGGAGTCGTACTCCGGCAGTTCCTGCGCGACGGCCGAGAGTGTGGTCACCGT
The DNA here is from genome assembly GCA_040635515.1 of Saccharomonospora sp. NPDC006951. Lineage (GTDB taxonomy): Bacteria > Actinomycetota > Actinomycetes > Mycobacteriales > Pseudonocardiaceae > Prauserella_A. The sequence goes on from JBEYHY010000005.1 coordinate 722,405, forward strand.
TCCGGCGACTCCGATCCACGTACGGGCCTTGGAGACGTCGACGGCCGCGAACGCTTCGCCGAGCACCTCGGTCGCCAGCGCCTTGCCCGCCGCGATCTGCTCGGCGGCCGGCGGATCGCCGCCAAGGGTCCGTTCGGTGATCCGGACGCAGCCGATGTCGACGGAACGCGCCGCCAGTACGTCGGCGCGGCTGCCGTCCCACGTCCCCAGCACCAGCTCGGTGGAGCCGCCGCCGACATCGACGACCAGGAACGGCCCTTCGTCGGGATCCTGCTCTCCGACGGCACCGGTGAAGGACAATCGCGCTTCCTCGTCGCCGGAGATGACCTCGGCCGGTACCCCGAGCACATCCCTGGTCATGCCGAAGAACTCGTCCCTGTTGCTCGCGTCCCTCGTCGCGGACGTCGCGACCATGCGGACCTTCTCGGCGCCCTTGCGCCTCGCCGCGATCGTGTAGGCGGCGAGCGCCTCCCTCGTCCGCTCCAGCGCTTCCGGAGCGAGCTTTCCCGTCGCGTCGACGCCCTGACCGAGTCGCACGACTCGCATCTCCCTGTGCAGGTCACGAAGGTCGACGGTGCCGTCGTGGCGATGGGTCAGCTCGGCGACGAGCAGGCGGATGGAGTTGGTTCCGCAGTCGATGGCGGCTACGCGGGGCATGCGGCCAACCCTAACTCGTCCTCGTCGCGGCCTCTCCCGTCGGCGTTGACGTCGGCGCCGTGGGCGTCGGGGTTTCGCTGGGGTCGGTCGGCTCGCAGTCAGGCGGTGTCGGCGATGGTGTCGGAGTCGTCGTCTCGCCGGGCTCGGTCGGCGTCGGTGTCGGCGTGGGCTCTGTTGGTTCTGTTGGTTCTGTTGGTTCTGTGGGCTCTGTGGGTTCCGTGGGCTCGCACGAATCGTCCGGCGGCGTCGTGGATGTTGGGGGCGGGGTCGTGGTGCTCGGCGGCGGGGTGGTTGTGCCCGGCAGCGATGGCCCCGGCGTCGGAGTCGGCGACGGAGTGGAGCTCGGGGGCCGTGAGGTACTCGGCGGCGGTGGCACCGGCGAAGGCGCCTCCGTCGTGGTCACCGGAGGAGCGCCGAGCGGAATCTCGCTGTCGGGAACCGTCGAAACCCCGTTCCGATAGGCCTCGGCCCACAAGATCACGGTCTCCACATAGGTGTCGGAGTTGTTGTAGCGGTAGATCGCGGCGCGAAGCTGATCGTCCTTAGCGAGGTCGAGGCCACCCGAGCACAGGTACTTACCTGTCGCCACGGTGGCGTCGAAGATGTTGTTGGGGTTCTTTTCCCCGTCTCCGTTGCCGTCCGCCGCGTACCTGGCCCAGGTGCCGGGAATGAACTGTGTCGGCCCGACGGCACGGTCCCACACCTTGTCGCCGTCGTAGCGGCCGCCGTCGGTGTCCGGAATGGCCGCGACGGGCCCGACTCCATTGAGCACGGGGCCGAGAATGGGTTCGAGGGTGTCGCCGTTGGCGTCGACGTAGCCGCCACGCGCGTGATTGGACTCGATGCGGCCGATGCTCGCGATCAAAGCCCAGTCGATGTTGCAGGAGGGAGATTCGGCGGCCACGACGCGAGCCGCGTTGCGGTACGCCTCAAGCGCGGTGGCCGGGATGCCCAGTGGTCCGGGCGCGGGAAGTTCGTAGGCGGGAAGATCCTCGGGATCGGGAGGCCCCGGCAGGCTGCCATCCACCGAGATCGGCTGGTTCCCCGGCGGATACCCGCCTTCGAGAGCCATGTTCGCGGTGTACTCGGTGGCCGCGGAATACACCCATTGACTTGCGTTCTCACTCAGCACGGCAGCGGGAAGAACACCGAGCGTGCCGCAGACGAAAGCGACGACAACCTTGTGCCGTCTGCCGAATCTTCGAAGCACGCCAGGGGTTCGGGTATCGCTCACGCCCCGCCCTCCCCGCTTCCGCCGTCGCGCTGCCGTTCAGCCTATGCGGCCCAGCGTGCCCTACGCACGGTATGGGTTTCATCAACAACGGGGAATTGGTGCGTGGATTGCTCCACTCGTACCAGCCTTACTCGGCCGCGGCCCCCGGAGCGCACTCACCGGCAGGCCACCCCTGCTCTTTCAGCAGCCGCAGAGTTTCGTCACCAAAAGGGTTCACACCCTCACCGCGGGCAAGAGTGTGCGCGAGGTGTACGTGGAGACACTTGACGCGACCCGGCATCCCGCCCGCACTCACCTCGTGGCCGAGCGGTTCGATCGCGTCACGCTCGGCCAGGTAGGACTCGTGCGCGCGCAGGTAAGCGGCGGCGAGTTCCTCGTCGGCGGCGAGCCGCTCGGTCATCTCCCTCATGAGCCCCGACGCCTCCAGCTTGCCGACGAGCGAGGCCAGCGCCGGGCACGTCAGGTAGTACAACGTGGGAAAGGGCGTGCCGTCCTCAAGGCGAGGGCTGGTCTGGACGACGGCCGGATGCCCGCTCGGGCAGCGGGCCGCGACGGTCCGCAGCGCCCTCGGCGGCCTGCCGAGCTGGCCTGCGATGACGTCCTTGTCCTCATCGGACACGGGTTCGAACTCGGTTTTATCCACCACTGTTGACGCTGTCCCACAACCGCTCGTACCAAGCGCCCTGAGGCGCGGCCTGATCGCCGTCCTCCGGACGCTGTTCCTGTTCCTTGTCCTCAGGCAACTGCACCATGTAGGGCGTCTCGCCCGGCATGACGTACCGCAGCCTCCGCCGTGCCTCGGCCTCCACCTGCGCGGGATCGGCGAGTTCGGCCTTGCGGTCCTCCAGCGTGGCCACCTGCTGCCGCAGTTCGGCCTGCTTGGCCTCCTGCTCCGCGACGTCGGCCTTCTGCGCGAAGTACGTACGCAGCGGCACGGCGATCGTGAAGGCGAGCGCGCAGACCACGATCGCGACGAGCGCCGCCCTGCGCGTCGTGGACATGCCGAGCACCTTGGCCGCGCTCGACTCCCGCGTCGCGCTCAGCCCCCGGCGCAACCTCGACGTGCGCTTCTCCGTGCGGCGCCCGCGCTCGGGGCGGCGGGAGGACGAGCTGGAAGCCCGCCCTCCGCCTCGCCTGCTTCGTGCCCTGCCCCGCTCGGCCACCGCTCGTCAGCTCTCCAGGGAGAATCTCGGGAAGGCGAGGTCACCCGCATAACGCGCCGCGTCGCCCAGCGTCTCCTCGATCCGCAGCAGCTGGTTGTACTTCGCGACCCGCTCGCCACGGGCGGGCGCGCCGGTCTTGATCTGCCCGACACCGGTGGCGACGGCGAGGTCGGCGATCGTGGTGTCCTCCGTCTCGCCGGAACGGTGGCTCATCATGCACTTGTAGCCGTAGGACGTGGCGAGCGTGATCGCGTCGAGCGTCTCCGACAGCGTGCCGATCTGGTTGACCTTCACCAGCAGCGCGTTGGCCGCCCGCCGGGTGATGCCCTCCTCAAGCCGGTCGGGGTTGGTGACGAACAGGTCGTCGCCGACGATCTGCACGCGCTCACCGAGCTCGTCGGTCATGCGGACCCAGCCGTCCCAGTCGTCCTCGGAGAGCGGGTCCTCGATCGACACCAGCGGGTAGCCGTCGACCAACTCCGTGTAGTAGCCGATGAGCTGCTCCGCGCTGCGCTTGGAGCCCTCGAAGGTGTAGGCGCCGTCGGAGTAGAACTCGGTCGCGGCGACGTCGAGCGCCAGCGCCACATCGCGGCCCGGCTTGAAGCCGGCCTTCTCGATGGCGGTGATGATCAGGTCGAGCGCTTCCCTGTTGTTTCCGAGGCTGGGGGCGAAACCGCCCTCGTCGCCGAGCCCAGTCGAGAGGCCGCGCCCCTTGAGCACCGACTTCAGCGAGTGGTAGACCTCGGCGCCCCAGCGAAGGGATTCGCGGAAGGACACCGCGCCTATGGGCGCGATCATGAATTCCTGAATGTCCACGTCGGTGTCGGCGTGCGCGCCACCGTTGAGGATGTTCAGCATCGGAACGGGAAGCACGTGGGCGTTCGGCCCACCGAGGTAGCGGAACAACTCCAGGTCAGCCGAGTCGGCCGCGGCCTTGGCCACCGCGAGCGAGACGCCGAGAATGGCGTTGGCGCCGAGCCGCGACTTGTCGGGCGTCCCGTCAAGGTCGAGCAGCTTCTGGTCGACGATCCGCTGGTCGACCGCGTCGACACCGGCGAGGTCGGGGCCGATCTCGTCGAGTACGGCGGCAACCGCGCGCTCGACTCCCTTGCCCCCGTACCGCGACGCGTCACCGTCCCGCAACTCGACGGCTTCGTGCTCGCCGGTGGAGGCGCCGGAAGGGACAGCGGCCCTCGCCACGGTGTGATCGTCGAGAGCGACCTCCACCTCAACGGTCGGGTTGCCACGAGAGTCCAGAATCTCCCGTGCGCCCACCTGCTCGATAACCGCCACGCCTATGCTCCTCACCCGGTTGTGCCAGCGACGACGGCACCCAGCGTAGTCGCACCCCCTGGTCACCCGTTGGAGGCTCGCAGCGCGCGGCGGCTCCTGTTCGTGCTAGCTACTCCGGCCTGATCTCCTGCCAGCCCGCAGGCAGTTCGACCGTGTCGGATACGCGCTGCCAGAAGGCCCAGCTGTTGCCCCCGATGTCCTGCACCGTGAACAACCTGGCGCCGTAAGGCTGGTTCTGCGGAGCCGTAACCTCGACGGTGTCGTTCACCGCCTCGCACACCCTGCGGTGCTGGGCGTCGACGTCGTCGACGTACACGACGTTGAGCTGGCCGACAGGGCCGTCTACGCCCTTGCCTTCCCAGTAGTCGGCGCCGACGGCCGTGAGCTGGATCTCCGAGGCACCCGCGAGCACGGTCGCCTGGAAAACCTCACCGGCGGTGTCCACGTAACGCACCTTCTCGGTGAAGCCGAACACCCGCGTCAGCCACGCCAGCGCCTCCGTGGCGTCCGTGTAGTACAGGTACGGCGCGAGGCCGAGATAGCTCGGGACTTCGTCGCTCATGGCCGGGTAGTCCATCACACCGCCGGACCAACGCGAGACTCACCCCGCTCACACATCCGCGCAACCGTCTTCGATCTCGACGGTCCGGCCGGGGCCGAAGTACTCGCGTGGTCCCTCTTTCGCCGGTGCTCCCATCGGCTGAGGTTCGAGGTAGCTCGGCGCGAGCAGGCCCTTCTTCGAAGCAGAGCACGACATCGAATAGTCGAACCCGGAGAACCGCTCGTAGTAGATGCCGTCGTTCCGGTCACTGCCCACCTCGTCGTGGACGAGGAAGGAGCCGGTCGCTGTACTCACCGAGCGCGCGTGACGGAACCGCCGCCGGGGCTGCTGCCCCAGATGGCGACCTGCCTGCGCCTTCCCTTGCGGGCACGCCTGCGTGCCTTGTGTTCCTCCCACCGGTTCCGCTTGAGATCGCGCAGGCCGATGGTCGAAGGGATCAGGTTTCACGGGATGTTCCTCCAGAAAATGCGAAATCGACCATGGTCGATCGCATCGGGCATCGCGTTAGGCCGTCCCGGTGATCAAGACCGGTTCGCAACATCAACGGGGGTCGAGAAACGGCGATTCCGGAGGTAACGTCGGGGGACCATGGTTGACGAGGAGCCAACACCGGAACCGAATGGCGAAACCAGGTTCCACGCCTTCCGTCAGGCCGAGGCCCTGGTGCGAAGGCGGCCGCTTGACGCTTTGAAGGCCCTCGAACCGGTACTCGACGCCGATTCCGACAAGCCGAGCGTGCAACTTCTCGCCGGACGCGCCTACTTCCACTCGGCGCAACTCGGCCGTGCTGAACGGGCTCTGACGCGAGTGGTCGAACTCGATCCTTCGGACCACTACGCCAGGTTCGTACTTGGCAGAACCCTCCAGCGCCTCGGCCGATTGGTCGAGGCGCTCGCACAACTGCGAATGGCGTCGGCGATGAACCCGGTCCCCGAATACCAGGACGCGATCAGCGAAGTCGTCGCGAGGCTCGCGCTCGGCAACAGGTGAACCGCCGCGCTCAGGCGGTCGCCTCGGCATAGGATTCGGCCGCGGCGAACACTTCCCGCCCGTAGCCGACGGAAACGTTGTAGGTCAGCACGGCGTCCCACCAGCCTTCCGGCGTGCTCAGGTCCCTTCCGTTCCAGCACAGGTACCTTGCCGCCGCCAGCGCGGCATCATCGATGTTCTGCGGGTCGGGCTCTCCCCCGTCGCGCACCGCCCTCTTGCCCCAGCGTTCCCACGTCGCAGGCAGGAACTGCATCGGGCCGACCGCGCGATCCCATTTCCGGTCGGCGTCGAGTTTCCCGTCGTCGGTGTCCCTGATCTCCTTCACGCCCGGCGACCCGTCGAGCGGTATGCCGACGATCGGCGACGTCGGCATACCGTTGTCCTTGATCTCGCCACCGCCGATGGTGCCGTGCCGCGACTCCACCCTGCCGATCCCGGCGAGCGTCCCCCACGACAACCGGCATCCCGGCTGTTCGCCACGCAGCCACATCTCGGCCCTGCCATAGGCGGCGAGCACCCGAGGCGGCACACCGGTGCTCTCCGAAACCTCGTCTGCCCACGCCTCCAGTTCGGCCTGGTCCGAAGCATTGGGGCGGTCGACGGGAGCCGCGACCGCGGCCCTCGGTGCCTTCGCGCGCGGCTCCGGCTGCGGAGTATCGGCAGGGGTCCGCGGAGCCGCGGCCACGTCCTGCCCGCCCCCGTCCTCCCTGCGAACGCCGATCGTGAAGATGAGCGTCAGCCCGGTGGCCACGACAAGCAAGGTGAGCGCGAGCCTGCCCAGCAGGGGACGCGGCAGATCGATCACCCGGTCAGGTTACGTGGTTATGCGGGCCAGAACCTGCGCCACCCGTCGGCATCGAGGCCGGTCGGATCGAATCCAGCCGCCTTCGCCGCGGCCTCGGCCGTCCTCACTCGCTCGGCGAACTCGCGGGCGACGGCCCGCAAAGCCACCTCCGGGTCGACCCCTGCCCTGCGCGCGGCCGCGGCGATCCGGAACAACTTCGCGCCCTCGTCGCTGCCCGAGGGAAACAGATCGAACGGCAGGCCGACCCTTCCCGTGCGCTGACCGAGCTTTCCGGCGAGCGCCGCAGCGGGCTGACCGGCGGCAACACCATCCACAATGGACTCACGGCGTTTCTCGGTCTGCTTCAGCTCTTCCCACCGCTGTTGCTGGTGCTCCACGGTGCTGACCCGCTCGCCCTTCGCGAAAACGTGCGGATGCCTGCCGACCAGCTTCGTCACCAGGTCGTCAGCAACGTCGTCGATGTCGAACGGTGCCTCGTCCTCCGCCGCGACCCTGGCGTGGAAAAGGACCTGTAGCAACACATCGCCCAGTTCCTCCCTCATCGCCGCGCGGTCGCCATCCTCGATGGCGTCGAGCAGTTCGAAGGTCTCCTCGACCAGGTACTGGCGCAGCGACGTGTGTGTCTGCACCGCGTCCCAAGGGCACCCGCCTGGCGAGCGGAGCCGGTCCATCACGTCGGCTGCCCGCACCAGCGGCGGTACCGGGGACGTCAGCACCACCGCGCCGCCCGCGACGAGTGCCGCCGCGCCCTCGTCGCTCTCGCTCGCGGCGACCAGAACGACGCCGGGCAACGCGACCAGCTCAGCGGGCTGAGGAGCGCGCTTCACATCGAGCGCGGCACGGGTTTCGTCGGGAAGGTCGGCGGAAGCGTAGACGTACTCCGCCGACCGCAGGGCGGGTAGCGCCGCGGCAGGGAGAACCGCCGGAAGCGCCCGGGATACGAGCACCACCGTCGGGGAAGACCAGGTCATGGCTGCACGGTACGTGATGGGAACTGGTAACCGGTGACCTCGTCCTCATTCGCCACAGGCGCGAGACTCGCCGCGTCCCACACGCCGTACCGGGGGTTGACCCTCACTCCGAGTTCGTCGGCGATGGGCTGCAACTGCCGCAATCCGGCCCAGTACAGGGTTTCCGGGTCGGCACCCTGCGCCTGCGGCTGCCCGCCCTCGTCCGCGACCGTGCGGTCGGCGACGAGCGCGACCAGCCAGCCGGTCTGCTGCTGGCTCGGCTGGATGACCAGCACGGTGCCCTCCGAAGCGCCGAAGACCGCGCTTCCCGCGAGTTCGGGCTGCGTCAGCAGAGCCTCGGCCAGCGAGAGCTTCTGGTCGATGACCTGATGTCCCGCCGAGGCCACCAGCGAAGCAGCGTTGGCCGGATCCGCCGCGATCTTCTTGCCGAGCGCGAGCGCCTGGTCCTTGGCGGTCGAGCCGGGAGACTCCGAGACGATGGCCGTTCCGACGAGCTGGACCGAAAGCCGGTCGGCGTACTCGGTGGCGAGTTGCTGCAGCAGAACCTGGTCGCCCGCGACGTCCTTGACCCGGTCGGGGCCGATGCCCGCGTCCTTGGAAACCGCGTCGACGCCCCCGCTCGCCTGGATGAGCTCCTGGACGGCGGCCGGGTCGGCGCGCAGATCGTCGCGCTCGGCGGCGATGGTGACGAGCTCGTGGACGATCTGACCGCGCACGATCTCGCGGGACTGGAGGTCGAGCTTGCGTTGCTCCTTCGCCTGCTCCGCGGCGGGAACATTGTCCAGTAGCCACTGGACTTCCTGCTGGACCTCGGCGAGCGGGATCGAACGGTCGCCGATGATGGCGGCCGAGTCGACCTGGCTCGGTCCGGACGCGCAACCGGAGAGCACAAGTCCGGCGATCAGCGCGGTGGCCAGGACGGCGGGGCGGCGAATGATCCGGATCACAGGCGGTACCCTCTCACATCCCTGACCGCCCATGGCAAGGGAGCAGCCAAGTCCCGGCGCGCGGGGGTACAGGCGATTGTCGGCGAGTCCCGCACTCCGGTGGCCGAGTTCCGCACTCGGGCCACCGAGTTCTGCGCTGGGGACGTCGAGATCCGCACCCACGTCGCCGAGATCCGCACTCGGGACGTCGAGATCCGCACCCACGTCGCCGAGATCCGCACCCACGTCGTCGAGATCCGCACTCGGGACGTCGAGATCCGCACTCGAACACGCACGGGCACGTCTGGTCGCGAATCGTGCCGGGCAACGGCGCGAACGGGCATCCGGCGCCGCCCGTGCCGCTTGCCCGGTCGCGGCTCCGGCGCGCTACCCGGCCCGGGATGTCCGGGCCGGCGGCTCGCTCCGCTCTCGCGGCTTGAACGCGGAACTCGCGGCCCCCAATGCAGAACTCGGCGTCCCGAGTGCGGAACTCGCGGTCCCCAGCGCAGACCTCGGCGTCCTGAGCGGGGGACTCACCGGCACTGACACACCGGCGTCGGCGGGCTGGGCTAGGCGCCCGCGGGGGCCGGTTGCTTGGTCAGTGCCGTCAGCAACGCCTCGCACCATTCGAGCAGGGCCTCGTCGCGAAGCGGCGGCGCACCGATCCGCCCACCGGCAGGCCCTTCCGTCGGCTTCGGCACCGACACCGTGCTGGTGACCGCCTTGAAAACCGCCTTCGGGTACAGGCGCTTCAACCGCACCAGCTGCGAGTCGGCGAGCGGCAACGGCGCGAACCTGATCGAGTTGCCCTGCACGGTCACCTCGGTCACGCCTGCCACCCTGCACGCCTGCCGGAACGCCGCGACGGCAAGCAGCCTCCGCACCGGAGACGGCGGCTGCCCGTACCTGTCGACAAGTTCGTCCAGCACGGCGTCGAGGCCCGCCTTGTCCGGAGCCGCCGCGATCTTGCGATACGCCTCCAGCCGCAAGCGCTCGCCGGGCACGTAGTCGTGCGGGATGTGCGCGTCGATGGGCAGATCGACCCTGACCTCGGTCGGCGGGCCGTCCTCCTCGGCGGGCCCCGCACCGGCGTGCTTGCGGAACACGTCGACGGCCTCGCCGACCAACCGCACGTAGAGGTCGAATCCGACGCCAGCGATGTGCCCCGATTGTTCGGCGCCGAGGATGTTGCCCGCACCGCGAATTTCGAGGTCCTTCATCGCCACGGCCATGCCCGCACCGAGTTCGGTGTTCTGCGCGATGGTCGCCAGCCGGTCGTGCGCGGTCTCGGTGAGTGGCGACTCCGGCGGATAGAGGAAGTAGGCGTATCCCCTTTCCCGGCCTCGCCCGACCCTTCCGCGCAACTGGTGAAGCTGCGCGAGACCGAGCATGTCGCCGCGCTCGACGATCAACGTGTTGGCGTTGGAGATGTCCAGCCCGGTTTCCACGATGGTCGTGCACACGAGCACGTCGAACTCGTTCTCCCAGAAGCCCTGGATGATCTGTTCGAGCCGGTGTTCGTTCATCTGCCCGTGCGCGGTGACGACCCTCGCCTCGGGAACCAGCTCCCGCAACCGTTTCGCCGCCTTCTCGATCGAGGAGACGCGGTTGTGCACGTAGAAGACCTGTCCTTCGCGCAGCAGCTCACGCCGGATCGCCGCGCCGACCTGCTTGTCGTCGTAGGCACCGACGTAGGTGAGGATCGGGTGCCTGTCCTCGGGCGGCGTCAGGATCGTCGACATCTCCCTGATCCCGGCCATGCTCATTTCGAGCGTCCTCGGGATGGGGGTCGCCGACATCGTCAGCACGTCGACGTGGGTTCGCAGCGCCTTGATGTGTTCCTTGTGCTCCACACCGAATCGCTGTTCCTCGTCGACGATGACGAGCCCGAGATCCTTGTAGCGCACGCCGGTCTGCAACAACCGATGAGTGCCGATGACGACGTCGACGGAACCGTCGGCGAGACCGGCGAGCGTCTGCTCGGCCTCGTGCGCGTCGGTGAACCGCGACATGCCCTTGATGGTCACCGGGAACGACCGCATGCGTTCGGAGAACGTGTTGAGGTGCTGCTGGGCGAGCAGCGTGGTCGGCACGAGGACGACGACCTGCATCCCGTCCTGAACGGCCTTGAAGGCGGCGCGGACGGCGATCTCGGTCTTGCCGTAACCGACATCGCCGCAGATGACCCTGTCCATGGGAACGCCGCGTTCCATGTCGGTCTTGACCTCGTCGATGGCGGCGAGCTGATCGGGAGTCTCGACGAAGGGGAATGCGTCCTCGAGTTCCCGCTGCCACGGGGTGTCCGGGCCGAACGGGTGCCCCGGCGCGGCCTGTCGTGCCGCGTAGAGCTGCACGAGTTCGGCCGCGATCTCCTTGACCGCCTTACGCGCCTTGGCTTTCGTGTTCTTCCAGTCGGAGCCGCCGAGCTTGTTCAGCGTCGGCAGTTCGCCTCCGACGTAGCGCGACACCTCGTCGAGCTGGTCGGTCGGCACGAACAGCCGGTCGCCGGGATGCCCCCGCTTCGAGGGCGCGTACTCCAGCACCAGGTATTCGCGGGTCGCTCCGCCGACCGTGCGCTGCACCATCTCGACGAACTTGCCGATGCCGTGCTGATCGTGAACGACGTAGTCGCCCGCCTTGAGCGCGAGCGGGTCGACCGCGTTGCGCCGCCTCGACGGCATCTTGGTGTTGAGGTCGTGTGACGACCTCGTCGCGGTGGCGCCACGACCGGTGATGTCGGCTTCGCTGAGTACGACGAGCGCGGAGGCCGGCGCGACGAACCCGTCGCTGATGCCACCACAGGTGACCGTGACGACGCCGGGCTTGGGTGCTTCGGCGAGGCCGTCCGCCGCGAGTACCGCGGGTACGTCACTCGCGGAGAGTTGTTCCACGGCGCGCTTGGCCGTTCCCGCTCCGGCGACGACGACAACGGCCGCGCCACCGGCCGCCATGTGCGCCCTCAGGTCGGTGCCGACCCGCTCCAGCTCGCCCCGGTAGCCGGGGGCGGGATCGATGGAGACGTGGTAGACATCCTCTTCGCTGGTCAGCTGGCTCAGTGTCCACCACGGCCGGTTTGTCTCGCCCGCGTGCGTGCGCACCTCGGTGAGTCCTCGGTACGCGGAGGCGCCGAGGTCGATGGGGGCCTTCGTTCCGGCGACGGGGGTGTCGGCGCCCGCCGCCGTCATCCACGAGGCCTCAAGGAACTCCTGCCCTGTCCGCACCAGGTCGGCGGCCCGCGACCTGATCTTCTCGGGATCGGCGAGCAGCACGTGGGTGCCTTCTGGCATCGCGTCGGTGAGCAGTTCGAGCTCGCCCTCGCACAGCACGGGGATAAGCGCTTCCATGCCCTCGCACGGGATGCCGCTGGAAAGCTTCGTGAGCATTTCCGCGAGGTGCGCGTCGGCGGCGTGCTGTTCGGCCAGCTTCGCCGCTCTCGCCTTGACGTCCTCGGTGAGCAGCAGTTCCCTGCACGGCGGTGCGGTGATCTCGGCGATCTCGCCGGGAAGCGATCGCTGGTCGGACACGGCGAAAGCGCGGATTTCGCTGACCTCGTCGCCCCAGAACTCGATCCGGTGCGGATGCTCGTCGGTGGGCGCGAAGATGTCGAGTATGCCGCCGCGCACGGCGAACTCGCCGCGCTTCTCGACCATGTCGACCCTGGTGTAGGCGAGTTCAACGAGCCGGTCGAGGACGGCTTCGAACTCGCTTTCCTCGCCGACCTTCAGGTCGATGGGCGCGAGTCCGCCGAGTCCCGGCGCCATCGGCTGGATGAGGCTGCGGACGGTGGCGACGACGACCTTGAGCCCGCCGTGTCCCGGTGTGGCGAGCCGGTGGAGCACGGCGAGCCGCTTGCCGACGGTGTCGGCCCTCGGGGAGAGCCGTTCGTGAGGCAGGGTTTCCCACGAGGGGAAGTCGGCGACGACGTCAGGCCCCAGCAGGCTGCCGAGTGCCCTGGTCAGCTCATCGGCTTCGCGGCCGGTCGCGGTGATCGCGAGCACCGGCCGGTTCGCGCCCTTCTCGGCGGCGAGCGCGGCGATGACGAGCTGGCGGGTCGCCGGTGCGCCGTCCGCGTCGAGCAGCGGCGCGCCCGCGCGTTCTACGACGCCGCGCAGCGCCGGATCGGAAAGGACGGCGGACAGCAACCCGCCCAGTACGGCTTCGCTCAAGGTGACCCCTCACATGAGGACAGACCCCTGCCTGGGACGAGACGCGCAGGGACACTCCCCTTCCAGGGTACGCAGCCGCCGCTCCGGCCACCGCGAGAGCCCTCGACCGGGCACAATGTTCGGATGCGAGTGCGAAAGTTCGGAATCGCCGGGTTCGCCCTGCTCGCCGGTGTCGCGACGGCCTGCACAAACGAACCGGCCGCTGCCCCGGCCACGACGTCCGCTCCGGAAACAGTGTCCGCGAGCGGCACTTCCCCGGTGAGTTTGCGGGTCGACGAGGTCGTGACCGGTCTCGAACACGGCTGGGATATCGGCTTCCTTCCCGGCGACCGCATATTGATCACCGAGCGGCCTGCGCGGCTCAAGGTCGTCGACGCGAACGGCGCGGTCTCCGACGTCGCCGCCGACCTCTCCGACGTGCACGTACGTGGCGAAGGCGGACTGATGGGCCTTGCCGTGCACCCCGACTTCGAGCGCTCGCGTGAGTTCACGACGTGCCAGACCCATCAGGAAGGTGGCCGCGCGGTCGACGTGCGGCTGGTCACCTGGGAACTGTCCGAGGACGGAAACGCCGCTAGCAAGGTCCGCGAGCTGCTCACCGGGCTTCCGGTCAACGACAGCGGGCGGCATTCGGGATGCAGGCCGACCTTCGCCGCCGATGGCGCGCTGCTCGTCGGCACCGGCGACACGGCGGCCGATCCGACGATTCCGCAGGACAGGCACAGCCTCGGCGGCAAGGTGCTGCGGATCGATCCGCACACGGGTGAGGGACTTCCCGACAACCCGTTCGCCGACTCCTCCGACGCGAACGAGCGCAGGGTGTACAGCTTCGGGCACCGCAACGTGCAGGGTGTCGCGGTACAGCCGGGAACAGGGACGGTGTTCACGACTGAACACGGGCCGACCGGATTCGACGAGCTGAACCGGATCGAACCGGGCGGGAACTACGGCTGGGATCCCTCACAGGGAGGAACGGTCGACTTCTACGACGAGGACGTTCCCATGACCGACAGGGAACGCTTCCCCGACGCAATTCCTCCACTGTGGACATCGGGGGAAACGTCGACGGAAGCGCCTTCCGGAGCGGCTTTCCTCGAAGGAGAGCAGTGGGGCGAGCTGAACGGAAGGCTCGCCGTCATGGCGCTTCGTGGTCAGAAGGTGTTGCTCTTCCAGCTGAACGAGCAGGGTACGGCGGTCACCGACATCGCGCTTCCCGATGAACTCAACGACGCGTACGGGCGATTGCGCGGCGTGCGCGGCGGACCCGACGGCGCGTTGTACGTGACGACCTCGGACGGTCCCAACGACAAGCTGCTGCGCGTAACCCCTAGTTGAGCCGCAACTTGGGTTTGTGTTCCAGGTGGGAAAGCCCGTTCCAGGCGAGGTTGACGAGGTGGGCGGCGACCTCGTCGCGCTTGGGCTTGCGGGCGTCGAGCCACCACTGTCCGGTGAGCGCGACCATGCCGACGAGTGCCTGGGCGTAGAGCGCGGTGAGTTTCTCGTCGTAGCCGCGAGCGGAGAACTCCTTGCCGAGGATGTGCTCGACCTGGCTCGCGATGTCGTTGAGCAGGGTGGAAAACGTACCGGTGGAGCTGGCGACCGGCGAATCCCTCACCAGGATGCGGAAGCCGTCTCGGGATTCCTCGACGTAGCTCAGCAACGCGACGGCGGCCTGTTCGAGCATCGCCCTCGGATGCCCACCGTGCAACGTGGACACCATACGGTCGAGCAGGAGCTGGGTTTCCCTGTCGACGACGACGGCGTAAATGCCTTCCTTGCCGCCGAAGTGTTCGTAGACCACCGGTTTCGACACGTTCGCCCTGTGCGCGATCTCCTCGATCGACGCTCCGTCGAAACCCTTTTCGGCGAACAACTCCCTCGCGACGTTGAGGAGTTGTTGCCTTCGTTCGGTTCCCGTCATTCGTACGCGAGCTACCGGGGCGTCCGGACGCGCCCCGGTAGCCGTGTCCCTTTTGGCCCGCCGTCTACCCGCCACCAGGGCAGACTACCGGCTCTGCCGCGAGTGCCTACTTGGCTTCGACGGAGAGCTTGGCGAGCCTGGTCGGAGTCGGCCAGCGCACGTTGTAGGCCCAGCCGAACTTCTCGAACAGCCAGATGACCCTCGCCGAGATGTCGATCTGTCCCCGCTTCACGCCGTGCCGCGCCGAGGTCGGGTCGGCGTGGTGCAGGTTGTGCCACGACTCGCCGAACGAGAAGATCGCGAGCGGCCAGAAGTTGGCGGACCGGTCACGAGCACCGAAGGGGCGCTCGCCGATCATGTGGCAGATCGAGTTGACCGACCAGGTGACGTGGTGCAGCACGCAGACCCTGACGAGCCCGGCCCAGAAGAACGCGGTGACGCCGCCCCACAGCGACCACGTCACGAGGCCGCCGATGATGCCGGGAAGCACGAGCGAGAGCAGGGTCCACAGCCAGAACAACTGGTCGACCTTGACCAGCGCCTTGTCCTTGAGCAGGTCGGGCGCGAAGCGCTGGACGTTGCTCTTGTCCCGCTCGAACAGCCAGCCCATGTGCGCGTGCCAGAAACCCTTGGCGATCGCGAGCGGCGATGTGCCGAACAGCCACGGCGAGTGCGGGTCGCCCTCCCTGTCCGAGAAGGCGTGGTGCCTGCGGTGGTCGGCAACCCAGGTGATGACGGGCCCCTGCACGGCCATGCTGCCCGCGATGGCCATGGCGACCCGCAGCCACGGTTTGGCCTTGAAGGAGCCGTGCGTGAAGTAGCGGTGGAACGACACCGTGATCCCCAGCCCGGAGATCGCATAGAAAACGACGAAAAGGGCAACATCGACCCAGGTCAAGCCCCAGCCCCACGCGAAGGGCACCGCGACGAGCAGCGCCAGCAGCGGAGCGAGCACACCGAAGTAGACCGCGAACTGGACGCCGGGCCCGCGCTTGCCGTCGAGGATGGGCTTCGGGCCTTTCGCTGCCGGCGCGGGGGGTTCTTCAAGGGTCGCCGTCATACGCTCACTTCTTTCCACCAGCCGCCCTGAAATAGGGTCGCCTTACCTACGTTGCCGTAAGTTACGGTACAGGAGGTCCGCGCACCTCGGGAGAGCCGAAATCGCGACAGCCAACCCCAGCATCGGGGCCCATCCGAAGGTGGCTATCCTGACCAGGCGCAATCCGCCGTAGTGTAATTGGCAGCACTTCAGATTTTGGTTCTGACAGTTCAGGTTCGAATCCTGGCGGCGGAGCAGTGGAAACTGGGTAAGCCAGTAGGGGTGTGAGGCGGCTGCACAGCGAGGATCAGGACGCGGAGGATTCCAACCGCCCGGCGTTGAGGGACATGTCCGACGCCTGGTTGCTGGGCCGCGCTCGCGAACTCATCGCGGCGGTCCAGCGTTCCGACCACGCCGAGCAGCTCAAGGTCATCGACACGCTCGACGGCCTGTTGGAAGAAACCCAGCGAAGAGGCGAGCCGATCCTCGTCGCGCAGCTCCTTCGCGCCTCCGCGCTCGCCAGGCTCGTCACGAGGGGCAAGGTCGACGAGGCCGAGCAACTCCTCGACGAAATGCTCGCCCACACCAAACGGCACGGGCTCGCCCTGCTGAGGGCCAACGCGCACGCGCTGAGAGGCCGTCTCCTCGTCCTTTCCCTCCAGGAGGACGCCGCACTCACCGAGATCGCGAGAGCGCTGGCCATCCTCGACGACGCGCCCGACCCCGACAGCCAGCTCGGCAGGCGCGCGTGGGACCGGTTGCTCTCCTCGGCGCTCAACGACTGCTGGATCGTGCTGAACCAGCTCGGCGTCTACGAGGCCGCGGAAGAGGTCATCGCGAGGGCTCACCAGGCCATCAGGGACAGTGCCGGCCCGCACGAGATCACCCTGCAGCTCATGAACAGGGTGAAGATGCTGCTCGGCTGGGGTCTGCGGCTCGAACGCATCGGCCGCTACGACGACGCCGCCGAGAAGTTCCGCACCGCGGCCTCGATGGCCATCGCCGTCGAGGCGCCGTTCGCCGAGTCGCTGTTCCCCCGCGAATCGGGCGTTCCCGCCGTCGACCAGGTCGGCGTTCTCGCCGCCGCGCTCGCCTTCGCCGCGCCGAGCTCGGCACACATCGACCGGCTCCGCTCTCTGCACGGCGCTCAGGGCTACCCGCACGAGAACATCCTCGTTTCCATCGCCCTCGCCCGCTGCCTCGACACCGAGGATCGCGAGGACGAGGCGGTCGACGTGCTGCTCAACGTCCGGCACACGCAGTCGGAGGACAACTCCCAGCCCTCGATGCGGCTCAACCTCGTCAGGGAGCTGGCAAGGCTCGCCGACGGCGCGAGGGGCCGCGAGACCATGGCCACGGCGAGCGTCGCTACCACCGGCGGCGAGACGGGCGAGCCGGAGCCCTCGGGGGAGAAGAAGCCCGCGAGCCTGCTCTCCGATTACGCGGCGACGCTGGAAGCCGAACTGTGGTCGCTCAGGGAGTCGCAGATCGCCACCCTCAACACGCGGCGTGAGCACGAGCGGCTCTCCGCCGAACACGGCGCGGTCACCCAGCAGGCGCTGCAGGACCCGTTGACCGGCCTGCCCAACCGGAGGGCACTCGACGAACGGCTCCGCACGCTGGCCGCGACGGCGATGGCCCAGCCGCTTGCCGTCGCACTCGTCGACCTCGACGGCTTCAAGGACGTCAACGACCAGCACTCGCACGCGGAGGGTGACGACGTGCTCCGAGTCGTGGCGAGCACCCTCAGGGACGCGCTTCGCGGCGACGACATCGTCGCCCGCTACGGCGGTGACGAGTTCATCGTGTTGCTGCCGGGCGCTCCGCTTTCGGCGGCGACGCAGGCGCTCAACCGGTCCGTGAAATCCGTCGCTTCACTTCCCCATCACCTTTCACACGGCGTGACGCTCTCGATCGGCCTCGTGTCGCTGCGCGCACAGGAAAGGGCGGAGGAGGTGCTTTCCCGCGCCGACGCGGCCATGTACCAGGCCAAGCGGGGCGGCGGAAATCGCATCGCCACCTGTCCTCCTCCGGTCGGCGAGCCGGGCTGGGGCGGCGAAACAGCCGTGGAGCAGGAAGAATCCGCGGTAAGCGACCCCACGTTCGAACCGGATGAGCCGACGTAGGATCGTTGCCCGGTAAGGACCCCGGTGAAGTGAGGAGTGCCGTGAGCGGTCCGCTGAGCACTGTGATTTTGGCAGCGGGTGAGGGCACCCGCATGCGTTCGAACACCCCGAAAGTTCTGCATCCCATCGCGGGAAGGCCGTTGGTCGAGCACGCCGTGCGCGCCGCGGCCGGGCTGACCCCCGAACGTCTCGTCGTCGTCGTCGGACACGGCAGGGACGCCGTCGGCGAACACCTCGGCACGCTGAGCACGACACTCGGCCGCCCCGTCGAGACCGCGGTGCAGGAGGAACAGAACGGGACGGGACACGCCGTCTCCTGCGCACTCTTCGCGCTGCCTTCCGCCGTTTCCGGCACCGTGCTCGTGACCTACGGCGACGTGCCGCTGCTGGACACCGAAACGCTGTCGGCGTTGCTGCGCGAACACGCGAGCGCCGAAAACGCGGTCACCGTGCTGACGTCGCGAGTCGCCGAACCAGCCGGCTACGGCCGCATCCTCCGCGCGGAGGATGGCGAGGTGCTCGGCATCGTCGAGCACAAGGACGCCACCGAACAGCAGCGTGCCATCACCGAGATCAACTCCGGGGTGTACGCGTTCGACGCCGCAGTGCTTTCCGACGGCCTCGCGCGATTGTCGACGGACAACGCGCAGGGCGAGTTGTACCTCACGGACGTACTCGGCATCGCCAGGGGCGACGGCAAACACGTGGGCGCGCTCGTCGTCGACGATCCGTGGCTCACCGAGGGTGTCAACGACCGCGTCCAGCTTTCCGCGGCAGAGGCGGAGCTGAACCGGCGGATCGTCCGGAAATGGCAGCTCGCCGGTGTCACCGTCCGGGATCCCGGGAGCACCTGGATCGACGCGGGAGTGACGCTCGCGCGCGACGTCGTCCTCGCCCCCGGCGTGCAGCTTCACGGCACGACGACCGTCGCGGAGGGCGCGCGGATCGGGCCCGATTCGACGCTGACCGACGTCACGATCGGCGAGGGCGCCAGCGTCGTGCGCACGCACGGCAGCGATTCGGTGATCGGCGATGGCGCCAGCGTCGGCCCGTTCGCCTACCTGCGGCCGGGAAGCAGGTTGCGCGCGCGAGGCAAGATCGGCACGTTCGTCGAGACCAAGAACGCCGACATCGGTGAGGGCAGCAAAGTCCCACACCTGACTTACGTCGGCGATGCGACGATCGGCGAGCACAGCAACATCGGAGCGTCCAGCGTCTTCGTCAACTACGACGGCGTGAACAAGCACCACACCACGATCGGCTCACATGTCAGGACGGGGTCGGACAACACTTTCGTGGCTCCCGTCGAAGTGGGGGACGGCGCGTACAGTGGCGCCGGCGCGGTGATTCGCCGCGCCGTGCCGCCGGGTGCGCTGGCGGTTTCGGGGGGACCACAACGGAATATCGAAGGCTGGGTGCCCCGGCGGAGGCCGGGTACCCCAGCGGCGGAGGCAGCGCAGCGTGCACTCGCCGCACGGCAAGAGAACGATATCGACGGGGAGTCGCCAGAATGAGCCCGAAGTCCGGCACGCCGAAGAAGAACTTGATGCTCTTCTCCGGCCGTTCACACGTGGAGCTCGCCGAGGAGGTGGCCAAACATCTCAACGTGACGATCACCCCGCAGACTGTGCACAACTTCGCCAATGGCGAGATCTTCGTGCGATTTCAGGAATCGGTGAGGGGTACCGACGCGTTCGTCATCCAGAGCTACCCGCCGCCGCTCAACGAGTGGGTCATGGAGCAGCTCATCATGGTCGACGCGCTCAAGAGGGCAAGCGCCAAGCGCATCACCGTGATCATGCCGTTCTACCCATACGGCAGGCAGGACAAGAAGCACAAGGGCCGCGAGCCGATCTCGGCACGGCTCATCGCCGACCTCTTCAAGACGGCCGGTGCGGACCGCATCATGTCGGTCGACCTCCACACCGCCCAGATACAGGGTTTCTTCGACGGTCCCGTCGACCACCTGCTCGCGCAGACCGTGCTCGCCGACCACATCAGGGACACCTACGGCGAATCGGACATCACGGTCGTTTCCCCTGACTCCGGCAGGGTCCGGCTCGCCGAGAAGTGGGCCCAGCAGCTCGGTGACCGGCCCATTGCCTTCATCCACAAGACGCGCGACCCGGACACCCCGAACCAGGCGGTGGCCAACAGGGTCGTCGGTCAGGTACGAGGCAGGTTGTGCGTGCTGATCGACGACATGATCGACACCGGCGGCACGATCGTGAAGGCCACGGAGGCCTTGCTCAACGAGGGCGCTGCCGACGTGGTCATCGCCTCGACGCACGGCATCCTCTCCGACCCGGCAACGGAGCGGCTCGCCAACTGCAAGGCACGCGAGGTGATCGTCACCAACACGCTGCCGATTCCCGAGGAGAAGCGCTTCGCGGGGCTCACGGTGCTCTCCATCGCGCCGCTGCTCGCCCGCGCCATCCAGGAGGTCTTCGAGGACGGCTCGGTGACGAGCCTCTTCGACGGCAGCGCCTGAGCGGCTCGTCGTTCGCGGGCGGCGTGATCGTTCGCCGCCCGCGAACGATGCTTACCGGGCGGCACGGTACTCAGTAGCGTGCCGCCATGGGCGCGTTCCGATTCGGAGTCAGTTTCCGCTCGACCGGCAACCGGCAGGACTGGATCGCAGCGTGCCGCAGGGCTGAGGAGCTCGGCTACGCCGAGATCTCCGTCCCCGATCATCTCGGTGCCCCCGCTCCCTTTCCCGCGCTTGCCGTCGCGGGCGCCGTCACCCAA
The DNA here is from genome assembly GCA_040635515.1 of Saccharomonospora sp. NPDC006951. Taxonomy (GTDB): domain Bacteria; phylum Actinomycetota; class Actinomycetes; order Mycobacteriales; family Pseudonocardiaceae; genus Prauserella_A. Next base: position 743,006 of record JBEYHY010000005.1, read on the forward strand.
CGGCCAAGGCTCGTCCCCTTTGTCCTGAACGCGGCTTTCTACAATCCGGCTCTGCTCGCGAGGGACATCGTCACCACCAGTGAGCTGACCGGCCACCGGCTCGACATCGGTATCGGCGCCGGCCACATGAAAGCGGAATTCGACAAGGCGGGGCTGCCGTGGCAGCCCGCGGCCGACCGGATCGCCATGCTGGAGCGCACGATCGACGAGGTGCGCGACCTGCTCGCCGCCGACCTTCCCGAGCAGCCAGGACTCACCATCGGCGGCAACAGCGACGCCGTGCTCTCGCTCGCCGCGCGAAAAGCCGACGTCATCGCGTTCTCGGGGGCCACGCAGATCGCGGGGCGGCCTCCGGGCACCTTCACCCTCGTCCCGCCAGAGGAGCTCGTTCGCACCATCGCCAGCGTCACGTCGGCCGCGAAAGAGCACGACGGACGCACCGTCGAGGCGAACATCCTCGTGCAGGATGTGAGGGTCACCGACAGCCGCGAGTCCGCGATCGCTTCGTGGCGCGAGCCCCTTTCGATCACCGGTTTCACCGACGAGCAGCTCGGTGCGGCACCCCAGCTTCTCGGCGGAAGCGTCACCGAGATCATCGACCGTCTCCAGGAACTGCGTGCGGAGTGCGGTCTGTCCTCCATCACCGTTTTCGACCCCGCGATGGAGGACTTCGCACCCGTCGTGCGCGCACTCGCGGGACGGTGAACAGCAGCTCGGTGCGACCCCGGTAAAGCTGCGAAAATGCCTCGATTAAGCTATGTGGGTTGTCTCGGCGAGGTGGACCCCGGGAACACCGGTGTCCGACGTGATCGACGCGGCGGCTTGAGTGAGCCACCCGTATGCGCGCGTAGTGGAACTCGCCGTCCGACAGCCACAGACAACAACGCACGCTGAACCCATCACAAGGAGTGCATCCCCGTGTCCGAGGTACGTCTGACGGTCGAACCACGCACCGAGTTCGGCAAAGGTGCAGCGCGCCGCACCCGTCGCGCAGGCAAGATCCCTGCTGTGCTGTACGGCCACGGCGTCGATCCCCGCCACCTGGCACTGCCCGCCATCGACTTCGCCCGCGTGATCAGGGAGAACGGCCAGAACGCCGTGCTGACCCTCGACGTCAGCGGTGCGGCCGAGAAGGCGGAGAAGGCCACCGAGCTGGCGCTCACCAAGACCGTCACGGTCCACCCGCTCAAGAACTACATCGAGCACGTTGACCTGCTCGTCGTGCACCGCGGCGAGAAGGTCACCGTCGACGTCCCCGTCGTGCTGACCGGCACCGCGGCGCCCGGCACGCTCGTCAACCAGGACCTCGACACGCTGCAGGTCGAGGTCGAGGCGCTGCACATTCCCGAGCAGGTCGAGGTGTCGATCGAGGGCGTCGAGGCCGGCGTGCAGGTGCTGGCCTCTCAGGTCGCCCTCCCCGCCGGCGCGACGCTCGTGACCGACCCCGAGTACCTGGTGGTCGCGGTCAACGAGGCGCCGACCGAGGCGGCCATGGAGGCCGACGTCGACACCGAGGGCGCTGGTGTCGTCGAGGACAAGCCGGAGTCCGAGGAAGCCGAGTAGGCCACTGTGCCTGTCGAGCACGATCTGCCGGGGGCCGGCGAGCAGGTATTGCTCGTCGGCCTCGGCAATCCGGGCCCGCGTTACGCGGGCAACAGGCACAACGTCGGCTTTCTGGTGCTTGACGAACTCGCCGCGAGAATCGGCGGCAGGTTCAAGGGGCACAAGGGCGGCGCCGACGTTCTCGAAGGCCGTATCGCGGGCCGCAAGACCGTACTGGCCAAGCCACGGTCGTTCATGAACCTCTCCGGCGGCCCCGTCGCGGGGACCGCCCGTTTCTACAAAGTGGACCCGAGCGGCATCGTCGTCGTTCACGACGAGCTGGATGTCGATTTCGGCGCGCTGAAGCTCAAGTTCGGTGGCGGCGACAACGGCCACAATGGACTGCGTTCCATCACCAAATCCCTTGGTACCAAGGATTATTTCCGGGTTCGTTTCGGGGTCGGCAGACCGCCTGGCCGGATGGACCCCGCCGACTACGTGCTGAAGGATTTCGGCACGGTCGAGCGGAAGGAACTCGCGCTGAACATCGATCGCTGCGCCGACGCCGTCGAGGAATTGCTCGGCAAAGGATTGACCTCGGCGCAGAACACCTACCACGCCGGCTGATCCGCGCCAGGTAACCGGCTGCCGTCCGGCGCGACGGGCGCGCAAGTACTAGGATCCGCCGCCATTCGGGCGGCTTTCATCACTCTATGGCGTTCATTTCCACACCTGTTCGCGTTCACGAGGCTTTGCGGTACTTCCGGCTGCCTGCCCCTGCGGCTAGGACAAACATATGTCGCTCACCGCTGAGGATGTCCGCAACGTCGAGTTCAGCAATGCGCCCGTCGGTCGCCGTGGCTACGCGAAGCACGAGGTCGACGACTTCATGGTGCGCATAGCAAGGACTCTCTCCGAAGAGGACGACGTTTCCGCGGCCGAGGTGCACCACGTCCAGTTCGGACGGCCGTTGATCGGCAGGCGCGGCTACGACGAGCGCGAGGTCGACGAGTTTCTCGACAAGATCGAGGAAATGATGATCGACAGAGCCGGTTTGCGGCCGCACGCGTACAAGGTGCCCTCGGCGAGGGAACGTTCACCTGAGTCCGTGGCCGAACCCGCGCGGGACGCTGGATGAGCATCACGTCCGAGGACGTGCGCAACGCCCGGTTTCCAGAGGCGCCCTTCGGCACTCGCGGTTACAGCGAGATGCAGGTGGACGCCTTTCTCGACCGGGTGGCCGCGACGCTCGACGGCGAGGACAACGTGACGCCGACCGAGGTGCACAACGTCGTGTTCAACCTCTCGCCGATCGGCAGGAGGGGCGGGTACGACCAGGCCGAGGTCGACACGTTTCTGCGTGCCGTCGAGACAACGCTCGCCGCGAGGGCGGGGACCACGCCGACGGGACCCTACATCGCGCCGGCGCTGGAACACACCCACGCGCGCCGGTTCCCGTGGCCACCATGGCGCCGGTGACCACCCGCGAGTCCCCCGCTCAGGCTCGCGAGATCCGCACTCAGGCCGCCGAGATCCGCACTCAAGCGCGCGAGATCCGCGTTCAGGCCGCCGAGTTGCGCACTCAGGCGTTCGCGTCGATCTGTTCCCTGAACTGAACGGCGGTGGCCGCACGCTTGACCTTGCCGGAAGGCGTCTTCGGCAGGCTCCCCGCCGGGAGGACGACGACCGCGTACGGCCTGGCGTCCACGGCGTCCCTCACCCGCGCCGTCACCTCGGAGGCCAGGGCTCGCTCCGCCGCCGCGTCACCGGCCAGTTTGGACTCAAGCACGACGGCGAAGCGTTCCCGCCGCGTCCCGGCATCGATGCGCACGGCGACGGCGTTGCCTGCCCTGACCCCCTCGACGGAGGTCGCGGCCCGCTCGATGTCCGTCGGGTACACGTTGCGGCCGCCGAGGATGATGACGTCCTTGCTGCGCCCGCAGATGACGATCTGCTCGCCGATCAGGTAGCCGAGGTCGCCGGTGGCGAACCAGCCTTCGGCGTCCTGCGTCTCGGCGGGGCCCTCCATGGTCAGGTATCCGGGCGAAACGGCTTCGCCACGCAGTTTGATCTCGCCGACCTCGCGCTGATCGCGCACCGCGCCGTGCTCGTCGACGATCCGCGCTTCCAAGCCGTTCAGCGGACGGCCCAGCACCGCGAATCCGCGCACGTCGTCGGTACCGCGACGGGGGTCGTCCGCTGCAACGGGAATGGCCTTGTTGTCGGCTTCGAGCGCCGCCGCCTCGACGACGTCGACGGTCAGCCCGGTGAACAACGGGGCGAACGAAACGGCGAGCGTCGCCTCGGCGAGCCCGTACGCGGGGAAGACGCACTCGGCGGGCATGCCGAATCGCGCTCCCGCGTCGGTGAAGGTCTTGACCGCAGTGGGATCGATGGGCTCGGCGCCGTTGAGCGCGATCCGCATCCGGGAAAGGTCGTAGGCATTGTCGTCATCGACGCGCGCGAGACGCTTGCCGACGATCGCGTACGCGAAGTTGGGGGCCGAGGTGACGGAGCCGCCGTACTTGCTGATCAGCTCGGGCCACCTGAGCGGACCGGTGAGGAATTCGACCGGCGTGATCTTCACCAGTTCGACGCCGAAGGTCATCGGCAGGGTGAGAAAGCCGACCATGCCCATGTCGTGGAAGGTCGGCAGCCACGACACCATGACGTCGTTCTCGAAGTCCAGTTCCGCCCGCTCGACCATGGCGCTGGTGTTGGAAAACAGGTTGCCGTGCGTGATGCGCACGGCCTTCGGATCGGCGGTCGATCCGCTCGTGAGCTGCAACAGCGCCAGCTCGTCCTCGCCGACCCGCACCGGCTCCGCAAGCGCTTGCGCGGTGAGCAGATCCTCGATCCTGCGGTACGCGATGCCGTTTTCGTCGAGAACGGGCGCGAGTTGGTCGAACGGTTCACCGAGAACGACGAGCCGGGAGCCGATCATCTCCAGGACCCGGATGGTGTCGCCTGCCCACTGCGCGAGGTCGGTGCGCTGAGTCGGCTGGTGCAGCATCGTGACACTGCCTCCGGCGAGCCAGATCCCCTGCACGGTCGGCGCGATCAACTCGGGAGCTCCGGCCAGCACGGCGACGGCGGCACCCGGTTCGAGGCCGCCCTCGACGAGCCCGCCCGCGACGCGTAGTGCCCGTTCGTGCACCTCACCCCAGGTCCGGCGCACCGGCTCCGCCGGTTCCCCCGTCACCATGCCGCGTTGTTGCCCGCTCGCCGTTGCGGTGGCGACCATCGTGTCCACGAACCGACTCATGGATAGCACCCTATATCCGGTGCGCCACCGGCAATCCCGAGCACCGCCCGACGTTGCCGCGCGGCATTCACTCCATGGCCTCCGAGGTCTCCAGCCACTGCTGTTCCAGCTCGTCCTTCTCGGCCAGCAATGCCTTCAGCTCGGTGTTGAGTTCCATGAGCCTCGCCGGCTCCGTCGCCGCAGCGAGCAGCGAGTCGTGCAGGCTCGCCTCCCGCTTGTGCACGGTGTCGAGCTTGCGTTCGAGCCTCGCCAGTTCCTTCGTCGCCGCCCTCCACTGCGCCGCGGTGGGCTTGACCTCGCCGGCCGGGACGACGGATGCGCGTTGTGGTGCCGAAGCGCGGGCACCGATCTGCGCGTCGCGCCTGCGGAGGTATTCGTCGATGCCGCCTGGCAGGTGACTGATGGCGCCGTCACCGAACAACGCGACCACCGTGTCGCAGACCCGCTCGACGAGATAACGGTCGTGGGACACGACCACCATCGTGCCCGGCCACGAGTCGAGCAGGTCTTCCAGTTGCTGCAGGGTGTCGATGTCGAGGTCGTTGGTGGGTTCGTCGAGCAGCAGCACGTTCGGTTCCGCCATCAGCAGCCGCACGAGCTGAAGCCTGCGGCGCTCACCGCCGGAAAGGTCCTCGACGGGCGTCCACTGCCGCGCGGGCGGGAAGCCTAGCTTCTCCGCGAGCTGGGACGCGGTGAGCTCGTCCTTGCCGAGGCTGACCCTGCTCGCCACGGCCTCGACCGCCTGAAGCACCCGAAGGTCGCCCGGAAGATCGTCGAGTTCCTGACGGAGATGAGCGAGCCGGACCGTCTTGCCCTCGATCCGCTTTCCCTTCTCCGGCGGCGATTCGCCCGCCAGCAACCGCAGCAGAGTGGTCTTTCCCGAACCGTTGACCCCGACGAGGCCGATGCGGTCTCCCGGCCCGATTCGCCAGGTGATGTCGTCGAGCAGCGTGCGCTCGCCCGCCGACAGCGTCACGTCTTCGAGTTCGAGCACCGTTTTGCCGAGCCTGCGCTTGGCGAAGGCGAGCAGCTCCACGGAATCCCTCGGCTGCGGGACATCGGAGATCAGTGCCTCTGCGGCCTCGACGCGGAACCGGGGCTTCGATGTCCGTGCTTTCGCGCCGCGCTGCAACCAGGCCAGTTCCTTGCGGGCGAGGTTGCGCCGCTTCTCCTCGGCCGTCGCGGCGAGGCGGGCTCGTTCGGCCCTCGCGAAAACCCAGTCGGCGTAACCACCCTCGTACTGTTCGACCTTGCCACCGACCACTTCCCACGTCCTGCCGCACACGGTGTCGAGAAACCAGCGGTCGTGGGTGACGACGACGAGCGCGATCCTGCGGGCCAGCAGATGTTCGGCCAGCCAGCGGACTCCTTCGATGTCGAGGTGGTTGGTCGGCTCGTCGAGAACGACGAGGTCGAGTTCGGCCACGAGCGCGGCGGCAAGCGCGACCCTGCGCCGTTCTCCTCCGGAAAGGTTGGCCGTCGGCGTATCCAGCCCGATGGCCGCGATCCCCAATCCGTCCACAATGGAACGGATACGCGCGTCGGCCGCCCACTCGTGCTCGGCGGCGTAGTCGGCGAGCACCACGTCGCGCACGGAGCTGCCCTCGGGCAGGGCCGTGCGCTGGGTGACGACACGCATCCTGAGATCGCGGACCCTGCTTACCCTGCCGGAATCAGGGGCAGTGATTCCGGCGAGTACTTCGAGCAGCGTCGTCTTGCCACCGCCGTTGAGCCCGACGACACCGATGCGTTCCCCCGCACCGACGCCGAGCGACACGTTGTCGAGCAGCATGCGCTCGCCGTAGGACTTGCTCGCGGATTCGAGGTTGACCAGGTTGGCCATCCGAAAGGTAACCCTTCTGCCGACTTCAGGCGTGCACTTGTGGCGGTTGTGGCGGCGGCGTCGGCCGATTGGCGTCCTCGCCACCGACGACCTTCGCGCCAGGCACGGGGCCGTGCGCCACGCGCACCGTGCGGCACACTCCCGCTCCGGCGAGTTCGGCCGCGACCTCCAGCGCCGATTCGGCGCTCTCGCACAGGAAAGCGCACGTCGGCCCCGAACCGGAAACCGTGCCCGCGAGGGCACCGGCGTTGACGCCCGCCCGTAGCGTGCGGCGCAGTCCGGGCCGCAGCGAGACGGCGGCCGCTTGCAGATCGTTGCCGAGCAGCAGGGCGAGTTGCCGTGGGTCGCCCGAGGCGAGCGCCTCGACGACGGGAGCGTGCGAGCCGACGCGGGGCGGATCACCATCGGCCCTCAGCCGGTCGAGTTCGCCGTAGACCTTGGGAGTCGAGAGCCCTCGCTCGTCGAAAGCGAGCACCCAGTGGAAGACGTGCCGCGACAGCACGGGCACGAGTTGTTCTCCCCTGCCCGTTCCCAGCGCCGTGCCGCCGTAGAGCGCGAACGGCACGTCGCTGCCGATATCGGCAGCGATGCGGGCGAGTTCGTCGCGGGAGATCTCCAGCTTCCACAGCGCGCTCAGCCCGACGAGGGTGGCCGCCGCGTCGGCGCTTCCGCCCGCGAGTCCGCCCGCGACGGGAATGCCCTTGCGCAGCACCAGCCGAACCCTGGTGTCTTCCTCACTTTTGCCCGCGTAGGAGGCGAGTGCCTTCATCGCCCTCCACGCGAGGTTGTCCTCGCCCTTCGGCACCGACTTCGCGCCTTCACCGTGCACCTCGACGCCCGGCTCTTCCGTCGCCGCGATCGTGACCTCGTCGCTCAGCGAAAGCGCATGGAAGATCGTTGTCAGGTCGTGGAATCCGTCGTCGCGAGTATCACCAACCGACAGGTGCAGGTTGATCTTGGAGGGCACCCGCACAGTGACGGGCGGCGGTACGACGGCAAGCACCTGTCCAGACTACTTGGCTGCCCTAATCGCGACGCGCGACCAGTTCCAATGCGACGTTCAGCGCGACGTCGGGCGGCGGGGGCGCCATGGCGGCGCCGAACATCGGGTTCGCGCCGAGCATGAGCGCGGCGAGGGCGAGTCTCGCCCTCAGTTCGGCTTCGGCGTCCTGCGTCCCACCGGTCACGAGGTCGAACAGTTCGATGAGCTTCTCACCGAAGGCGTGTTTGAGGCCGAGTTCCTTCATCGCGGGCATGTTCTGCTGGATGAACTGCATTACCGGCCCGAACCGCTCGGTGACCAGCTTCGAGAACCGGCGCAGGATCTCCTCGCGACGTTCGAGCGGGTCGAGGTCGGCCTGCGAGCGCGCCCACTCGATGAGTTCACCGAGTGAGTCAGCCAGGTCCTCGATGAGACTGTGGACGATGTCGTCCTTCGTGCGGAAGTGGTAGTAGAGCGCCGCTTTGGTGACGCCGAGTCGCTCGGCGATCTCACGCAGTGAGGTCTTTTCGTACCCCTGCTCGACGAACAGGTCGAGCGCGACTCGCTGGATGCGCTCCCTGGTGTCGCTGCGGCGCCCCGCCATGCTCGCCCTCCCTGAGAACACTCTCAAAACTTACTTGACGACCGACTAGCTATTGCTTACGTTGCCCTCTAGATAGCTAACTAGTCGGCCGGTAAGTAATCCTCACGTTTCGAGCTTACCCGGCCAATCGGGCTTCAACACAGTCTCACAAGGGGAAACCATGGCAACGATCGCTCCGTCCGCGGAGCAGACCTCCGCGAGACGCAGATGGTGGGCACTCGCGGTCATCGGCCTCGCGCAGCTCCTCGTCATCATCGACGTCACGATCATGACCATCGCGCTGCCGTCGGCTCAGCAGGAACTCGGCATGTCGGACTCGGCACGGCAATGGGCGATCACCGCGTACACGGTGGCTTTCGGCGGGCTGCTGCTGCTCGGCGGCAGGCTCGCCGACCGGCTCGGCCGCAAGAACACGCTGCTGGTCGGCGCGCTGGGGTTCGCGATCGCGTCCGCGATCGGGGGCGCCGCGTCAAGCACCGGCATGCTGCTCGCGGCGCGAGCGGGCCAGGGGGTCTTCGCGGCCCTGCTCGCGCCGTCGACGATGTCGCTGCTGACGATCACCTTCACCGAACCGAAGGAACGGGCGAAGGTGTTCGGAATCTTCAGCGCGATCATGATGTCCGGCGCGGCCATCGGCCTCGTCGCCGGCGGCGCGCTCGCCGAATTCCTCGACTGGCGCTGGTGCCTCTACATCAACCTGCCCATCGCGATCGTCGCCACCGTGCTGGGCGCCTTCGTGCTGCCCAAGGTGGAACGGCATCGCAACACACCGCTCGACTGGCTGAGCGCCGTGTTCGGCGGGGGCGCGATCGTGTCGCTCGTGTACGCGCTTTCGGAGGCGGGCGAGAACGGGTTCGGCTCCGCGCTCGTGCTCGGTCTGCTCGGCCTCGCGGCCGGGTTGATCGGCGCCTTCGTGTTCCGGCAGGCGAAGGCTGCCAACCCGCTACTGCCACTCGGCATCGTCACCGAGCGGGCGAGGGCGACGGCGTTTCTCGGGATCGGATTCGCGGGCCTCGGCATGTTCGGAATGTTCCTGTTCCTGACCTATCAGCTCCAGGGAATCATGGGGTACGGACCGCTTGAGGCCGGGCTCGCGTTCCTGCCGTTCGTCGGGGCGAACATCCTCGTCTCCACGCAGATCACGCGACGGCTCATGCCGAGATACGGCGCGAGGCCGATGCTGGTGGGAGGGCTGCTCGTGCTCGCGGCAGGGCTGGCGATCTTCACCCAGCTCACCCCGGACAGCGGGTACGCGACCCTGCTGTTGCCGACCGAACTGCTGCTCGGCGCGGGCGCCGGGCTGATCATGCCCGCCGCGATCAACGCGGCGACCGCGGGCCTAGCCGCCCGCGACTCCGGCATCGCCTCCGCGTTCATCACGACGTCGCAGCAGGTCGGCGCATCGATCGGTACGGCGGCGCTGAACACCATCGCGGCGAGCGCCACCGCGTCGGTCGCGGCGGGAGGAGCGGCGGCGACGGTCCACGGCTACGCGACGGCGAGCGGGTGGGCAGCCGGAGCCCTCGTCGTCGGGGCAGTCGTGGCGGCACTGCTCTACCGGGCACCCTCGGCACAACAGGAGCCCGGCCGACCGGACGAGCCGGGGACGCTGGAGAAACCCGAGCCCGCGGCGGCTCGCTGACACCACACCGGGGGTGGAATGGAAGCAAGGGAGCTTTACTGCCGAATTTCGGCAGTAAAGCTCCCTTGCTCTCACGCGGTGCCGGTGCGAACGGTCACGCGGCCACGTTGTGCAGGCCGTAGAGCGGGTGGGTCACGGAGGCGCCGTGCTCGGCGATCCAGGCGAGGGCCGCGTCGGCACGCTGGCCGCGGACCCCGAGCCGGAACCTGGCAACGGGTGTGTCACCGAAGCGCGTCAGCCCGCCGCCGATCGTTGCCAGCTCGACGTCGAACCTGCCCGCCGCCTCGGGCAGCAGGGCGCCGACAGCCGCGAAACCGATCAGCACGGCGTCGACGGTGCGGTCGAACCGCGCCATCTCCGACCGGGAGGTCTCGACCGAGGGCAGCAGTTCGTCGGCGATCTTGCTTCCCGGCTTGCCGAGCAAGCCCAGCACGTTGCCGCTCTCGACGACGACACCGCGTTCGAGCAGCGCGACCTCGTCGCAGATGCGCCTGGCCGTACCCGCGTCCTGCGTGGTCAGCAGCACCGTCGCGCCGAGCTCCGCCCTCGCCCTGTCGAGGACGGTCAGCACGGAGCCCGCGTCGTCCGGCTCGACGCCGTGGGTCGGGTCGTCGGCAAGCAGCACGGACGGCTGCACCGCCAGCGCTCGCGCGATGGCGACCCTGCGGCGCTGCCCCTCGGTCAGCTCGGCCGGCAACTGGGCCGCCCTCTTGGAAAGACCGACGAGGTCGAGCAACGCACCGACCTTCGTGCGCCGCTGCGGTCCCTCGACTCCGGTGCGTTCGAGCGGGGCCGCGACGTTACCGGCAACGGTGCGCTCCGGCTGGAGCCGCGAGTCGACCACGGCGAGCTGCCTGCGCGCGTCGCGCAGCCTGCGGCCTTCGAGCGCCGTGGTGTTGAGGCCGTCGTACCGCACGACGCCGCGGTCAGGACGCTCCTGGAGTGCGACGCAGCGCGCCAAGGTGGACTTACCCGCGCTTGCCGAACCGACAACGCCGTACAGCGAGCCCGCGCCGACGGCGAGGCTCACATCGCGCAGCGCCACGACGGGCGCGCCGGTACTGGGAAACGACTTGCTGATGTTTTCGACGGTGATCACGAACGCTCCAAGGCTGCTCATGGCACAGCGAGAAACCGCCCATCGGGCGGTGCTGCATGGGGTGAAAAGGGCTGGGAGTCAGGCGAGGGCAGCGTGGCGACGACACGCACTTACCGTGCGGCGGCCCTGATCAACGACTCTGCGCTGGGTGAGCAACTGCGTGCGATACACGGGTCCTCCATCGGTCCTGGCGGTAGCACCTGACCCCGGTTCCTTCGCCATCGGCGCCGGACGGGCGGTTGCTGCGACTTCGACGAGCCAGGTCTCTCAGTCGCTCGGGATGGATGCCCCAAAAGTACACCTGAACAAGTGACCTCAACGCAAGCCTGTGGGTGGAGATCACACCTTTGCCGCAGTTCGGGCGCCCGCCAGATGCGTAGCGCCACGACGGATCACACTTCTCGCGCCGCCGAGGCCGCCGCTATCCGGGCGAAGTCGGCGACGTCGAGCTGTTCGCCTCGGGTCTTCGGGTCGACCCCGGCAGCGGCGAGCAGTTCACCGGCCCGCTCCGCGGAACCCGCCCAGCCGGACAGGGCCGCCCTCAAAGTCTTGCGCCGCTGTGAGAACGCCGCGTCGACGACCCGGAACACCGCGTCGCGGTCGACCCCTTCCGGCGAGCTGCCCCTCGCGAAGGACACGAGCGCGGAATCGACGTTGGGCACCGGCCAGAACACCGCCCTCGGCACGGCGGCGACCTTCTTCGCCGATCCATACCAGGCGAGCTTGACGCTCGGGACCCCATAGACCCTGCTACCGGGTCCCGCGGCCATCCGGTCGGCGACCTCGGTCTGCACCATCACGAGACCGCCCCGCAGCGAAGGCAACTCGGCCAGCAGGTGCAGCACGACCGGAACCGCGACGTTGTACGGCAGGTTGGCGACGAGCTTGGAGGGAGGAGCCGCGCGCAGGTCGGCGGCACTCAAGCGAAGGGCATCGGCTTCGAGCACCGTCAGCCGCTCGGCGGCGGACGGAGCGTGTGCCTTCGCCGTACCTGGCAGCCGTGCCGCCAGCACGGGGTCGATCTCGACCGCGACCACACCGGCACCCGTAGCCAGCAGGCCGAGCGTCAGCGAGCCGAGCCCCGGCCCCACTTCGAGCACGGTGTCGGCCTCGGTGACCTCCGCGAGATCCACGATGCGCCTGACCGTGTTGGCGTCGTGCACGAAGTTCTGGCCGAGCTTCTTGGTCGGCCGGACGTCGAGCTCTTTCGCCAGTCCACGGATCTCGGCTGGGCCGAGAAGGCCCGGTGTCGCGTTCACCGGCCCAGCCTAAGGGTTACTGCGGCAGGCCCAGCTTCGAGGAACAGTGCGGCCATGCGCCGTAGCCGCCGCGGTCGTCGCGCACCTTCGTCGCGATGGCGATCTGCTGCTCACGCGAGGCCTCATGCGGGTAGGCGGCGTACTGGCTGCCGCCGTAGGCGTCCCAGGTGCCCTTGTTGAACTGGAGGCCGCCGTAGTAGCCGTTGCCGGTGTTGATGGCCCAGTTGCCCGTCGACTCGCACTGCGCGAGCGAGTCCCACACGGCGCCGTCGCTGATCTGCGGCTGCGGAGGCTGCTTCGTGCCGACCCTGACGACCCTGTCCTTGGCCTTCTTGACGACCTTGGTGGACAGTTCCTCGCGGTCGATCTCCTTGCCGTTCTTCTTGGTGATCCGGAGGGTGACGATCTTCTCGCCCGGCGTTCCCTCGTCCTCGACGATCTCCTTGCCCTGTTCGAGCTCGGGGTCGTCGATCGTCCGCACCTCGGGGTCGATCTTCTGGGTCTCGTTGATCACTGAGACGCCGGTGCGGCTGATGTGCACCTCTGCGCCGTCGAGGAGCTTGAATTCGAGACCGCCACGGATCTTGTCTTCCTTGCCGAGGTTGAGGTTCAGCTCCTTGAGCAGCTCCTCGGCGGTGACGGCCGTCGTGGTCAGGTCCTTCGGCTTGTTGCCGCCGTCGAACAGCGTGATGTTCTTGAGGGTCTTGACCTCAAGGGTCATGCCGTCGAGCGGAACCTCGCTGCCGACCGGCGCGGAGAACCAGGTGCCCTGCTTGTTCAGGTCGTCGAGTCCCAGCTGGGTCAGCGCCTCACCGACGGTGGTCGCACGTACCCAGGACTCGCGCTGCTCGCCGTCGACGACGAGGGTGAGCTGCCTGCCGCGTTCGAGCTTGATGACGCCGCCGTCGCCGACGGAGGCCTGCGGCGAGGGGGAGAGCGCGTCGTGCGCGCCGACCTCGATGCCGGCGTCGTCGAGCACCTCGCCGACCGTGCCGCCGAAACTGCGGACCGTCTGGCGCTCGCCGTCGACGTCGAGGGTGACGCTCTTGTTCATCGCGAGCGCGGCGGCTCCACCGCCGGTCAGCGTGATCATCACCGCGAGGACGGCGCCCTTGAGGAACCGCTTCTTCCAGGTCTTGACGGCGGTCGCGAGCCCGTCTTCGGGCTTGCTCTCCGACGCGGCCGCCGCGGTTTTGCCGACGGTGTCGGCGCTCGCCTCGTCGGGAATGACGATCGGCGGAAGCATGGTGGTTTCGGCGTTGAGAAGCCGGATCAGCTCGTCGACATCGACGTCGGCCTCCGACATGAGCGCGTCGGCGTCGGGGCCGAGTGCGGCACGGATGTCGTGCTGGGTAACTCGTGGATCGGCCGAGTACTCGAAGTTTCCGAAGTCGTCGGAGTTGTCGACCCGGTCGAGCAGGGCTGTCGAACCGCCGGTGGGTCTCTGAGAAGCGTCGAGACCCGCGTCAGCGCGCCCGTAGCTGCCAGTCACAGGGTTGATCCCTTTCGCGTAAGGCCAGGACTCCCGCAGTCAGCGCCGCCCCTCACGCCCCTTGAGGCGCTTCCCCGACGTACACCGACGTGACTGTGGGCCAACCGGATTCCGGCTCGGCGAGAGCCATCACCCGGCACGGTCACGGGACAGTAACGAAGGTTGCGGGGTTGCGCAAACACCCCTCGCAATGAGGTGAGCTTCATCACTGGCCCGTAGGAAGTATCAACGTCCACGAATGTCGCAGTCCGTTCAACCTGAGGTGACGGAAGGCAATCGGAAGACGCGTTCGGCGTTGCCGCGCACGGCATCGGCGACGTCTTCAACGGTTTCCTCCCGTATCTCGGCAAGGGCACACACGGTATACGCCGCGCAGTACGGCTCGTTCGGCCTCCCCCGGTACGGATGCGGAGTGAGGAACGGCGCGTCCGTTTCCACGAGGTACTGCTCGCGCGGCACCAGTCTCGCGGCCTCCCTGAGCGCCGCCGCGTTGCGGAAGGTGACCGTCCCCGCGAACGACAGCACGTAGCCTTCCTCGGCACAGCGGCGGGCGAAGTCGGCGTCACCGGAGAAGCAATGGAACACGACGGTGTCCGGCGCCCCCTCCTCGCGCAGGACGCGCAGGATGTCCTCGTGCGCCTCCCTGTCGTGGATCATGAGCGGCTTGCCGATCCGCTTCGCGAGATCGATGTGCCACCGGAAGGCCTCCCGCTGGGCTTCGGGCGGCGAGTAGTCCCAGTAGTAGTCGAGTCCGGTCTCGCCGACGGCGACCACCCGGTCGCCGAGCGCAAGCCGCTCCACTTCGGACCGCTCGGCCCCACCGAAGTCCTTGGTACGAGTGGGATGCACGGCCACCGCCGCGAAAACCCTGCTGTCCCATGTGGATGCCGAGGCGGCCCAGCGGGCCGAAGCGATGTCGTCGGCGACGGTCACCACTCTCGTGATGCCTGCCGAGGCGGCCCTGTCGAGTAGCGCGGAGACGTCGTCGGCCGTGACGGCTCCGCACGCGTCGAGGTGGGTGTGCGCGTCGATCGCCGGTGCCGGAAGTCGTTCCGGCACCGGCGGCAGCTCACGCTTGCTCAATGGGCGCCCATTCCGGTCCTGTCTCGCCGAGCTTGGGGTCGAGCTTGGCGAACAACGGCGTCGGCTTGGCGAGCGGCCTTCCCTGCTCGATCGGCTTCGACTCCCACCTCGCCTGCTCCTTGGCGTAGTCGCCGGTGAGGATCGGGTTGATCCTGCCCGCGATGTCGAGGTCCTCGACCTCCCGCAGTTCCGGCTGCGCCGCCCACACCCCGGTACCGCCGAGCGCCTCGTGCACCTTCTGGGCCGAGTGCGGCAGGAACGGGGTCAGCAGGGTGTTGGCGTCCGAAACCACCTGCAGGGCGGTGTGCAGGACGGTGTCGCGCCGATCAGGGTCGTCCTTGAGCTTCCACGGTTCCTGGTCGGACAGGTACCTGTTGGCGGAGGAGACGACCCTCATGGCCTCGGCGGCTGCCTGCTTGAACCGCGAGCGCTCAAGGTGCGTGCCGACGGTCTCGAAAGCGGCCCTCGACTGGGCCTTCAGCTCCTCGTCCGCCTGCGTCGGAGCGGACGGCCTCGGGATTCCGCCGTTGTTCTTGTGCGCCATCGAGATGGACCTGTTGACCAGGTTTCCCCACTCGTTGGCGAGTTCGAAGTTGGTGCGCCTGACGAACTCGTCCCACGTGAAGTCGGTGTCCTGGGTTTCGGGACCGGCGACGCTGATGAAGTAGCGCAGCGTGTCGGGGCCGTAGTCGCGGAGGAAGTCGTTGACGTAGATGACGGTGCCCCGCGATGTCGAGAACTTCGAACCGCTCATGGTGAGGAACTCGCTCGACACGATCTCGCCCGGCAGGTTCAGCAGCCCGTAGGGGCCCGGCTCCCCTCCCTTGTCGCCCTGCCCGTTGTGCCCGAGCAGGAACGCGGGCCAGAGCTGGGCGTGGAAGGTGATGTTGTCCTTGCCCATGAAGTAGTAGGAGCGGGCGTCCTCGGCGTTCCACCACTGCTGCCACGCGTCAGGGTCGCCGGACCGGCGCGCCCACTCGACACTCGCCGAGAAGTAGCCGATGACGGCGTCGAACCAGACGTAGAAGCGCTTGAGCGGCTGGTCACGCCAGCCGTCGAGCGGCACCTTCACGCCCCAGTCGAGATCGCGGGTGATGGGCCTCGGCCGCATGTCGTCGACGAGGTTCCTGGTGAAGTTCAGGACGTTGGGCCGCCAGTCGGTCTTCGTGGAAAGCCACTTGCCGAGCGACTGGGTGAACGCGGGCAGGTCGAGGAAAAGGTGCTCGGTCTCGACGAACTTCGGCTTCTCGCCGTTGATCCTCGACCGGGGATTGATCAGTTCGGCCGCGTCGAGCTGGTTGCCGCAGTTGTCGCACTGGTCGCCGCGCGCCCCGTCGTAACCGCAGATGGGACAGGTGCCCTCGATGTAGCGGTCGGGAAGAGTGCGGCCGGTGGACGGGCTGACCGCTCCGGTGGTCGTCTTCGGCACGACGTACCCGTTGCGGTACAGCGCGAGGAAGATCTGCTGGGTCACCTCGGCGTGGTTGCCGGTCGTGGTCCTGGTGAACAGGTCGTAGCCGAGGCCCAGGCCTTGCAGGTCTTCGGCGATCTGCCTGGTGTACTTGTCGGCCGTCTGCTGGGGGGTGAGACCTTCCTTGTCGGCCTGGACGAGGATGGGGGTGCCGTGTTCGTCCGTTCCGGACACCATGAGCACGCGGTTGCCGGCCATTCGCTGGTAACGGGAGAACACGTCGGAGGGAACGCCGAAACCGGATACGTGGCCGATGTGGCGGGGGCCGTTGGCATAGGGCCAGGCCACCGCTGTCAACACAGGGGTGCTCATGCCTGTTTAGCCTACGGATGGCGTCGTTCGTTTTTCCGCGAGGGAGTGAGGAGGGCCGGTGTCCGCGACTCGCCTGCTCGTGCTCGGCGTCGTTCGTATGCACGGAACGGCACATGGCTACCAGGTCCGCAGGGAATTACTGAGCTGGTCGGCCGACCAGTGGGCCAATGTCCAGCCGGGCTCGATCTATCACGCGCTGAAGAAGATGGCGAGCGAGGGACTGCTCGACAGGGTCGAGGACACCGAACAGGGCAGCGGCCCCGATCGCGTTGCCTACCGGTTGAGCGAGCGCGGTGAAGCCGAGTTTCAGCACCGGCTCTCGCTCATGCTCAGCAACGTCAAGGACGATCCGAACGGCAGCCACGAGTTTCTCGCGGCGATGGTCTTCCTTCCCGTACTGGAACGGGAGCTGGCGATCAGCCTGCTCAACTACCGGCTGACCGCGCTCGGCGGCAGCAGGGCCAATATCGAGGCGCTCATCGATTCGAGCGGAAAATGGGGACAGCCTGAGCACGTGCGGTCCATGTACCGGCTGTGGAAGATCCAGCTCGACGGTGTCATCGAATGGCTGACCGGCGTGATCGAGCAGCTCGACTCGGGCGACTTCGTGATGGCAGACGATCCCGGCAAGTCGTTCGGCTCACCGTAATCAAATTTGACTAGTGCTCGCCGCGTCGGGCAGAGTGCCCTCGTCAGTATCTAGTCAAGTTTGACTACTTGGAGAACGACCATGATCAAGGCACGCGGTCTCGCGCGGCGGTTCGCCGCCCGCGGCCGCTCCGTCCATGCCGTCGATGGCATCGACATCGACGTGGAGGAGGGCGAACTCGTCGGCTTCCTCGGCCCCAACGGGGCAGGCAAGACCACCACCCTGCGCATGCTCACGACGCTGCTGCGGCCGACGCAGGGCGAGGCGACCGTCGCCGGTCACGACCTTCTGCTCGATCCGGCGGGCGTGCGCCGGCGCATCGGCTACGTCGCGCAAGGCGGTGCGACGGCGCCCGAATGTCCCGTCGCCGACGAACTGGAACTGCAAGGCAGGCTCTACGGATTGAGCAAGAACGAGGCGAGGGAACGCGGGAAGACGCTCGTGGAGCAACTCGACCTCGGCGGGCTGGACCGGCGGCCTGCCGGAACACTGTCCGGCGGGCAGCGGCGCAGGCTCGACATCGCGCTCGGGCTCATCCATCGGCCAGGGCTCGTGTTCTTCGACGAGCCGACGACCGGGCTCGACCCGCAGAGCAGAGCGAACCTGTGGGAACACATCCGCAGGCTGCGCACGGAACAGGACCTCACCATGTTCCTCACGACGCACTACCTCGAAGAGGCCGACTCGCTGTGTGACCGCATCCTGGTGATCGACGGCGGCCGGATCGTCGCCGAGGGCAGCCCCGACGCGCTCAAGGCTCAGGTCTCCGGCGACGGCGTCGTCATCGGTGTCGAGCCGCAGGAGACGACACCGACGGCGGAGATCGTCGGTGTGCTCGACGGCGCCAGCGAGGTGACCGTCACCGGCGACCTGGTGAGGTTCCGGGTCCCGAGAGGAGATCTGGCGATGCCGGAACTGCTGCGCGCGCTCGACAAAGCGGGGATCGCGATGCGGTCGATGCAGGTGCACCGCCCGACGCTGGACGACGTATTCCTCTCACTGACCGGACGCAGCCTGCGCGACGCGGAAGCAAAGCGGGCAACTCCCGGAAAGGAGGTGGCCCATGTTGCGTGACACCTGGCTCATCTTCGGGAGGGAACTGCGGTTCTCGCTGCGCAACCCGACCTGGATCGTCATCCAGATCATGCAGCCCGTGCTCTATCTCGTGCTGTTCGGGCCGCTGATGGAAGGCATCGTCGCCAGTACACCCGGATTCCCTCCCGGCGACGTGTGGACGATCTTCACGCCCGCGCTCATTGTCATGATCGGCTTCTTCGGCACGGCGTTCGTCGGCTTCGGACTGCTCGCCGACCACCGCAACGGAGTCTTCGAGCGGTTGCGCGTCACACCGGCGAGCAGGGTCGCGCTGCTGCTCGGCAAGGTCGGCAACAACGTGCTTCAAGCGATCGTGCAGGCCGCTCTGCTCGTCGGGCTCGCGATGCTCTTCTTCGGGCTGCGCGCCCCGCTGGCCGGAGTGCTGCTGAGTCTGCTGATCGCCGCGCTGCTGGCGGCCACGATGGCCTCGGCCTCCTATGCGCTCGCGCTGAGCCTGAAGAGCGAGCACGCGTTTCCCGCACTGCTCAACGCGTTGTTGCTGCCGTTGCTGCTGCTTTCCGGCATCCTGCTGCCGATCACGACGGGGCTGGCTCCCGACTGGCTTTACGCGCTGTCGAGGATCAATCCGTTCAGCCACATCGTGGAAGCCGAACGCGCGGCTTTCCGCGGCGATTTCACGATGGACTCGCTGCTCACCGGAAGCATCGTGCTCCTCGCTCTCGCCGCGCTCACCGTGTTCTGGGGCACGAGGAAATTCCGCCGGGACGACGCCTGACTCGCTTCAGCGGGGCTGGAACCGCGTTTCCATCCCCGCTGAGCTGCGCCAACAGGTTAGCCTCCGGGCATGAGGGAGCAAGGCACCGAGCGCGGGATCAATCTTTCCCTGCACGAGACCGTCGACGATTGGAGCGAGGTCAAGGCGAGTTCGGTGTCCTTCGCGTCCATCACCGTCACGGAAAGCATGAACTGGACCGACGACGCCGCCGCCCGTCAGGTGACCGACGCGTTCAGGGCGGGCGTGCACGCGGGCATCCGGCACTACGCCCGCCCCGGCGGCGTCCAGGACCAGGCGAAACACCTTGTCAGAGCGGGGATGCCGCTCGGAGCGTTCGCGCCGGGAGCGCTCGCCCCCGCACTCGACGTCGGCGCGAGCGGGGTCGACGACCGGTTCATCAAGTCCTGGATCAAGACGATGCGCAACGCCTCCGGCATCCGCAGAGTGCTGGTCTACGCATCCTACGAGGACTGGCTGCACCGGTTCCGGCCCGACAAATGGGCCGACGAGGAAGTGGTGCTGTGGCTGGTACGGCCCAACGGCATCCCCGGACGGCCCGGCTGGTTCCACGCGAGGCTCGGCCTTCACCAGCACACGAGCGCCGATCGCGCGGGCACCGACGCGCTCGTCTATCCGTTCACGCTCTCCGACGTCCTGCTGTGAAGCTCGTTCAGAGCTCGATGGTCGTCCTGGTGAGGAACACGTTGTAGGGACCCCACTGCGATACCAGGTAGTGGATGTGCTCGGAGTCCAGCGACCACGGGTGCAGAAAACCCCCGTAGACGGCGGGGTACTCCCTGCCGGACACGACAACCTCCCCCCACGTCCACGGTCCGGTCAGGCTCGGCGCGCTGCGCAGCACGATGCCTTCCCTTCGCTCGTCGAGATGCATCAACAGCCAGCGATCCAGCAACCGGTGGTAGCCGACGGACATCTCGCCGACCGGACCCTCGAACACCGGCACGGCCGCGCTGTGCCTGCGCCCCCATCCCGAACCCGTCCAGTACTCGTACTCCGCCGTGTCGAGCAGATTGCCGGGCAGCGCACGCGCCAGATAACCGTCGCCGTAGCGCCCGTTGGTTGTGCCGAACAGGTAAACGTGCTCGCCGGAGGCCACGAAAGCGCCGAGCTGGAACGGATTCTCCGCTCGCCACCTGTTGCCCCACCGCGCCGAGCGCGGCTTCTTCCACGTCATTCCCCCGTCGGCGGAAACGGCGACGCCCGCGTAGTTCGTGCGCCACGTTCCCGGCGGGCCCCACCGCCGCACGGACATGTAGTGCGCGTAGTGCCGCCCCTCGACGGTGACCCCGCTGTTCGGGATCACCGTCACCTCCTTGCCCTGCCCCGACGCGATGACCTGCGCGGCGCCGCCGTCCTCGCGGGCGATCACACTGTCGAGCCGGAGTCCCTCGGTCAGATCCGTACCGCTGGAGAAGGCGAGTACGTTCTTGCGCCAGTCGGCGCTGCCGGGTCCCGCGCCGTTACCGCACCAGCCCTCGCCGTAGGTGTCGCCGAAGAGCACGAACACCCTGCCGTCGCCGCCGTCCCACATGATGCCCAGATCCGTCGCGACGACCCCGAACCGCTGATCCGTGCGATTCGCCGACGCCGCGCCGGTCACCTGCCCCAGCCTTGTCGTCTCGATCACGCGCACCATGGCATCGAAGGTAGTGCCAGTCAGAATGTCCGGCATGCGGTTGGTGCGCGAGCTACTCCGGTCGAGAACAACGCCCGACCAGGCATTTCTGCGGCTCTGCGCGCGCGCCGATTCACTCGGTATCCCCGGCCCCGCCGCGTTGTGCGGCCGATGGTTCGGATCGAGAGCGATCCTCGCCCCGAGCGTCGGCCTGAGCGCCTTCGGCGGTGCCGAGGAGGCGTTCGCCGTCCCGGCGCGGCAACCGCACGTCACCGGAGAAACCGATGGCGCGGTGGGCGGCGGCTGGTTCGGCTACCTCTCCTACGACCTGACCGATCCTTCGCGGCGCGGGACCGGGATCCCCGAGGCGAGCTGGGGCTGGTCCGACCACGTACTGCGACTCGACGCGGAGGGGCGCTGGTGGTTCGAAGCCATCGTGGACGGTGACGTCTCCGGGCTCGCCGCCGAGCTGGAATCGGTACTCGACGCCGGTCCCGTCGCCGTGGCACCGCCTTCGGGCCGCCTCGAATGGCCGGCCCCCGGCGAGCACAGGGACGCCGTGAAGAGCTGCGTCCACGCGATCGGCGAGGGGGAACTGTTCCAGGCCAACATCTGCACCCGGTTGCGAGGAAGGTTCGAAGGAGCGCCTTCCTCGTTGTTCGCCGAAGGAGTGCGCACTCTCGCCCCGGCGAGGGCGGCGTACCTGAGCGGCGAATGGGGCGCGCTGGTGTCGATGTCGCCGGAACTGTTCCTCGCGAGATCGGGCACGCGCGTGCGGTCGACGCCGATCAAGGGAACCCTCCCGCGAAGGGACGAACGAGACGCCGCGCTCGCCACGGCCCTTCGTCAGTCCTCAAAGGACGTCGCGGAGAATGTGATGATCACCGATCTCGTGCGCAACGATCTCGGCAGAGTATGCGAGGTGGGCAGCGTACGGGTTCCCGAACTGCTCGCCGTGCGCGCCGCCCCCGGCGTGTGGCACCTCGACTCGACCGTGACCGGCGTGCTCGCCCCCGGCGTTGACGACACCGACCTGCTGAGGGCCACGTTCCCCCCGGGTTCGGTCACCGGCGCACCCAAACTCCGCGCGCTCGATCTCATCGCCGAACTCGAAGGTGAGCCGCGCGGCTGTTACACGGGGGCGATGGGGCTCGCGTCCCCCGTGGCCGGGCTCGAACTGAACGTCGCGATCCGGACATTCGAGATCCGGCCGGGCGAGGTGGCCGTGGGAGTCGGCGGCGGAATCACCGCCGACTCCGACCCCGAAGCCGAGTGGCGGGAATGCCTGCACAAGGCCGCCCCGCTTGAGGCGCTGCTCGGCGGCGCAGTTCAGCCGGGGTTGTCACGCGCGAGCAGCGCGGCGTCGTAAAGCTCCTTCTTCGAAACGCCGGATGCCGACGCGATCTCGGCGGCGACGGTCTTGAGCCGTTCGCCCTGCTCGACCCTGTCGAGCACCTCGCCGACCAGGTCCGCGACGTCGACGTCCCTCGGTGCGGCACCGGCGAGCACCACGGTGACCTCGCCGCGAACGCCCTCACCAGCCCACGCGGCCAGTTCGGCGAGCGTGCCCCTGCGCACTTCCTCGTAGGGCTTCGTCAACTCCCTGCACACAGCGGCTCTCCTGGCTCCGCCGAGCGTGTTCATTGCCTCGCCGAGTGTGGCGGCAAGCCGGTGGGGTGACTCGAAGAAGACGACGGTGCGAGGTTCGGTGACCAGCCCGGCGAGCCACCGCGCCTTCTCACCCGTCTTGCGGGGCACGAAACCCTCGAAGCAGAACCGGTCACTCGGCAACCCGGAAAGGGCAAGGGCCGTCGTCACGGCAGACGGGCCCGGCAGGCAGGTGACCGGCAGATCCTCCGCGACGCACGCCGCGACGAGCCGGTATCCCGGATCGGAGACGCTCGGCATGCCCGCGTCGGTGACCAGCAGCACCCGCTCGCCCGCACGCACCGATTCGAGCAGTCTCGGCAGCCGCGCCGTCTCGACGTCCTCGTAGAAGCTCACCACCTTGCCCGACGGGGTCACGCCGAGAGCGGTGGCAAGTGAACGGAGTCTGCGGGTGTCCTCGGCCGCGATGACGTCGGCCTCCCCGAGCGCCCGCACGAGGCGTTGAGAGGCGTCGCGAGAATCGCCGAGCGGGGTCGCCGCGAGTACGAGGGTCACCCGCCGAGGCTATCCGGGGCGTCGACACCGCGTTCACCTCACCGCCCGTAGGATCGGGCCCCGTGACCGCACTCCTCACCCGCTCGCCTGGAGGCGCGGGCCAGGGATCAGAGCGGACACGACAGCCACCGAGCGACCGCGAAGCGGCACTGCTGGGAACGCCCATGCCGGGCGACCGCGTGCGCGCACTCGTGGTGACGTTCGTGCTCACCGCGGTCGCCGGGATCGTGCGATTGCAGAACCTGGGTGTCCCCACCGACAAGGGAACCCCGGTCTTCGACGAGAAGCACTACGTCCCGCAGGCGTGGCAGATGCTGCGCAACGGCGGCTACGAGGACAACTACGGCTACGAACTCGTCGTGCATCCACCGCTCGCGAAGCAGCTCATCGCGGTCGGCGAGTGGCTCTTCGGCTACAACGGCTGGGGCTGGCGGTTCAGCGCGGCCGTGGCGGGCATGCTCATCGTGCTGCTGACCATCCGGATCGCGCGGCGGCTGACCAGATCGACGTTCCTCGGCGCGGTCGCGGGTGTGCTGGTGATCTGCGACGGCGTACTGCACCTGCAGTCGCGGATGGGGATGCTCGACATCTTCATCGCGCTGTTCATCCTCGCCGCGTTCGGCACGCTGCTCATGGACAGGGAACAGGTGCGGCAGCGGCTCGCCGTCGCCGTACGCGAGGGATGGGCAGGCAAAACGCCGTTCGGCCCCAAGCTCGGGTTCCGGTGGTGGCGATTCGCGACCGGGGTGCTGCTCGGGCTGGCGACGGCCATCAAGTGGTCCGGAATGTACTGGGTGCTCGCCTTCGGGTTGCTGTGCGTCATCTTCGACGTCACGGCGCGCAAAGCGGCGGGAGTCGCCAGGCCGTGGGCGGGGATGCTGCGCAGGGACCTCGCGCCCGCGTTGTGGAGCATCGGCGCCGTCGCCGTACTCGCCTACCTTTCGACCTGGTGGGCGTGGTTCGCGAGCGAGACGGCGACCGACCGGAACTACGCCGAGATCAACGGTGTCTCCGGCGGGCCGTTCGGTTTCGTGCCTGCGGCTTTGCGTTCGCTCGTGCTCTACACGTTCAACGTGCTGGACTTCCACGAGAGCCTCGCGACGCCTGACGGCGATCCGCACCCGTGGGAGTCGAAACCGTGGACGTGGCCCATGGGGCTGCGGCCGATGCTGTACTCGTACGCGTCGGGCGAGACGACGACCGGGTGTGGCGAATCCGAGTGTGTGCGCGCCACGATGCTGGTCGGGACTCCTGCCATGTGGTGGCTCGCGCTGCCGGTGCTCGGCTGGGGCCTGTGGCGGTCGATCTTCCGGGCGGACTGGCGGTATGCGGCCGTCCTCGTCGGCTACGCGGCCGGTCTTCTGCCGTGGTTCGTGAACCTCGACCGGCAGATGTACTTTTTCTACGCGACGCCCATGGCGCCGTTCCTGATACTCGGGCTGACGCTCGTGCTTGGTCAAATATTGGGCACCGCGCGCAGCGGCTTCGAGCGAAGAGGCACCGGATTGCTCGTCGTGGCGCTGTACGTGGGTCTCGTGGTCGCGAATTTCGTGTGGCTGTGGCCGATCCTCAACGGCGACGCGATCACCATGGATCGCTGGCAAGCCGAACTCTGGCTCCCCTCCTGGCGCTGAGCGTGGGGCGCGCCCGGGCGGCGTGCGAGTCCGGGCGGCGTGCGAGTCCGGGCGGCGTGCGAGTCCGGGCGGCGTGCGAGTCCGGGCGAGTCCCCCACTCAAGTCGCCGAGTTCTGCACTCAGGGGCGAGTTCTGCGTCCGGGGCGGCGAGTTCCGCACTCGGGTCGGCGAGTTCCGCACCCGGGTCGGCGAGTTCCGCACCGGGACACGCGAGATCAACGCCCAGGTCGCCGAGTTCCGCATTGGCGTCCTCAAGCCCGCCCGGGGAGTCGGGAATGGAAGCGGGGGGAGCTTTGCTGCCGTTTTCCGGTAGCAAAGCTCCCTCGCTCGTCTTCCCGGTAGCAAAGCTCCCTCGCGTCCGATCCGAACGAGATCGGGCGCCGCGAGAGTGCGTTTCGCGGCCACCCGCATCGCGCACTCACCGGTACCAATGCGCATCTCGCCGACGCCACCGCCGAACTTGGCAGCCTGAGCGGAGATCCCGACGACCCGAACCCGGATCTCGGCGACCGGTGCGGAGAACTCGACGACCCGAACGCAGAACTCAGCGACCGGAGTGCAGAACCCGACGACCCGAACGCAGAACTCAGCGACCGGAGTGCAGAACTCGGCGACCGGAGTGCAGAACTCGCGCCCCTGAGTGCAGAACTCGGCTGCCTGGGCGCAGAACTCGCGCACCTCACCGCGCACCGCACCGCGCAGGGTCCCGCACCGCACGCCGACCACCGCACGGCACGGCACCGCACGGCACGCGGCTACTGGATCCTTGGCACCACCCTGGTCACCGGGCCTTCCGCCGAGTGACCGGTCCTGCTCAGCCAGCCCTCCACCTCACGCTGCACCGCCTTGAGCGTCGGCCGGTTCCTCGGCTGCGGGTCCAGTGAGGCGATCAACAGCCGCGCGT
This sequence comes from Saccharomonospora sp. NPDC006951, assembly GCA_040635515.1. Classification (GTDB taxonomy): domain Bacteria; phylum Actinomycetota; class Actinomycetes; order Mycobacteriales; family Pseudonocardiaceae; genus Prauserella_A. Next base: position 768,417 of record JBEYHY010000005.1, read on the forward strand.
GCACGCTCTGCCGAGGCAGCTGCGACGGCGGCTCCGCCCTCGCCGCGGCCATCAGCGCCGCCATCGGCGTCTCCCTCGTCCCCCTCGGCGGGTAACCCGACAACGCGTAACTCACCGTCGCCGCGAGCTGCCAGGCATCGGAGGCCGGGCTCGCCGGAGCACCGGCCGCCGTCTCCGGCGCCACGTAATCAGGGGTACCGATCATCATTCCGGTCGCCGTCAGCTTCGAGTCACCCTTGCTGCGCGCGATACCGAAATCGATCAGGTGCGGAATACCCTCGCCGTCGACGATCACGTTCGACGGTTTCATGTCCCTGTGCAGCACGCCCTTGTCGTGCGCCTCGGACAGCGCACCGGCGAGCGTCGCCCACAGCCTGCCTGCCGAAAGGTCGTCGAGCGGGCCGTTGCCGTCGACGGCCTCGGCGAGCGCCTGGCCCTCCAGGTACTCCATCACCAGCGCGAGACCGTCCGGCTCCTCGACGAGGTCGTACACCCGCACACAGTTCGGATGATTGACCATCGCGAGCGCCCGCGCCTCTCGCTGCATCCGCTGCTCGGTGTCCTCGTCGGGCGCGTGCGCGATCTTCAGCGCGACCGTGCGCCCGAGCTGCATGTCCTGCGCTTCCCACACGGTGCCGAATCCGCCGTGGCCGAGCCTGCGAATCCTGCGGAACCTGCTGCTTCCCGCGGCGCCGGAGCCAGGCGGTACCGGCACCGGTCCGGGTACGGCAGCCAGCGCCCCCGCGTCCTGCGCCGGCGCGACCGACGTCGGCGGATACTGCTTATCCGGCGGCGGTGGAGGCTGCTGCTTCTGCTCGGGCGGCACATAGGGCGGGGGTTGGGGCCGCTCCGGCGGGCGATCCGAGTTCTGGATGGTCGACCAGCTCGGCGGTCCCACCAGCGCGACGGGGATGACACCGAGCACCGCCGCGGGCAGGAACCCGAGCCACAGATGGACGGCGGTGTTGGCCTCGACGACCGAGGCGAACAGCACGAAGGCCACGAACGAACCCCACAGCAGCCTGCCCGGCCACTTCGGCCCCCTGCGCAGGGCGACCCTGCCGAGCAGCATCACGGCGAGCAGCGCCACGATCGGCAGGCCGACGAGGGCGCCAAGGTAGTAGCCGTAGGCCAGCACGCTGTCGGAGGGGTAGAACAGCGTCTCGTAGACGTTCTGTCCGCCACCGAGGTAGGTCGACTGCTGGCCGACGAAGCAGTACGAGTTGCGCAGCGTGGCGACCTCGGCCTCGGAGAGCCCGCCGGTGCCGCCGGCGAACACGTCCCGGTACACGCCGGAAACGCCGTTCATGAGGAACCAGGGAATGGCAAGGACGAAGATCACACCGACGCCCGCGATGACGAAAAGCGGCACACCGTGATAGCGGTTGCCGGTGAACTTGCGCATCAGCGCGACGATCACCATGCCCACCACGGGGACCAGTGCGATCAGCGCGCCGGCCATGCTCGTCGCCCACACCCAGTCACCGGGGCAGAACCCCGGCTGAAACAGGGTGTGCGCAAGCGAAAGCAACGCGCTTACGATCGATCCGTTCGCGGTGGTTTCCACCCACGCTCCTTTGCCGGCTTCTCGGTCGCTCCACAGTATGTCGAGTCCTCTCAGGAAGGACGCGGGCGGTGGCCGTCACGTTCACTCCGACCTGATGAACTGGTGCCGACGCTCGTGGTCGTTCTACGGTCACCGCAAGCACTCGACGACGAGGAGGAAGCATGGGCGCCTATGCCGAGATCTACCGGCGGAGCCTTGAAGACAGGGAGGGCTTCTGGCTTGAGGCCGCGGAGTCCATCTCCTGGTCGAAACCGCCGTCGGTGGCTCTCGACACGTCGAGGGCCCCGCTGTACCGGTGGTTTCCGGACGGCGAGCTGAACACCTCGTACAACGCGCTCGACCGGCATGTCGAGCAGGGCAGGGGTGATCAACCGGCCCTGATCTGGGACTCGCCCGTGACCCAATCGCAACGCCGGTACACCTACGCCGAGCTTCGTGACGAGGTCGCCAGGTTCGCCGGTGCGCTGGCCGGTCTGGGCGTGACGAAGGGTGACCGGGTCATCATCTACCTGCCGATGGTGCCCGAGGCGGTGATCGCGATGCTGGGCTGCGCCAGGATCGGCGCCGTGCACTCGGTGGTGTTCGGCGGCTTCGCGCCGAAGGAACTCGCCGCCAGGGTGGAGGACGCGAAACCCAAGGTCATCGTGGCCGCTTCGGCGGGGATCGAGCCGACGAGGGTCGTCGAGTACAAGCCCATCATCGAGGCGGCGCTGGAGACGACGGAACACCAGCCGAGCGCGGTCGTCGTACTGCAGCGGGACGCGGCGAAGGCCGAGTTGACGGAACGGGACGTCGACTGGGCCGAGTTGATGGCGGCGGCAGAGCCCGCCGAGCCCGTCGCGGTCGCCGCGACCGACCCGCTCTACATCCTCTACACGTCCGGGACGACGGGGAAGCCGAAGGGCGTCGTGCGCGACACCGGTGGTCACGCGGTCGCGCTCGCCTGGTCGATGGGGGCCGTCTACGACGTGCGGCAGGGTGACGTGTGGTGGACGGCCTCGGATGTCGGCTGGGTCGTCGGCCACTCCTACATCGTGTACGCGCCGCTGCTCGTCGGCGCCACGACGGTGATTTACGAAGGCAAACCGGTGGGGACGCCGGACGCGGGCGCGTTCTGGCGGGTCGTCGCCGAACACGGCGCCACCGCGTTGTTCACGGCACCGACCGCACTCAGGGCCATCAAACGAGTCGACCCCGAAGGCGGCGAGATCGCCAAGTACGACCTTTCCCGGTTCTCGACGCTGTTCATGGCGGGCGAACGGCTCGACCCCGAGACCTACCACTGGGCACACGACACACTCGGCGTGCCCGTGATCGACCACTGGTGGCAGACGGAGACGGGCTGGCCCATCGCGGCCAATCCGCGCGGGATCGAGAAAATGCCGGTCAAGCCAGGGTCGGCGACCGTTCCCGTGCCCGGCTGGGACGTGCGCGTACTCGACCAGGCAGGCAACGAGCTTCCGGCAGGCAAGGAGGGCGCGATCGCCATCAAACTGCCGTTGCCACCGGGTTCCCTGCCGACGCTGTGGGGTGACGACGACCGGTTCGTCGCGGCATACCTTTCCCGCTACGAGGGCTACTACCTGACCGGCGACTCCGGTTACCTCGATTCCGACGGCTACCTCTTCGTCATGGGCCGCACCGATGACGTCATCAACGTCGCCGGTCACCGGTTGTCGACCGGTTCCATGGAGGCGGTGCTCGCCGCGCATCCCGCTGTCGCCGAATGCGCGGTCATCGGAGTGCACGACGCGCTCAAGGGGCAACTCCCCCGTGGTTTCGTCGTGCTCAAGGCGGGGGTGGACATCGCGGAGGAACAGCTCCGCGACGAACTGGTCGCCGCGGTACGCGCCGACATCGGCCCGGTCGCCGCGTTCCGGGACGTTTCCGTCGTCGAGGCGCTCCCGAAAACGCGTTCGGGGAAGATCTTGCGCAAGACCATGCGGGGGATCGCGGACGGCAGGGAGGAGCCGGTGCCCTCCACCATCGAGGACCCGAACGTGCTCACCGCCTTGCGGCCCATCCTGCGCGCTGAAAAGGGCTAGCCCGAACGGCGGCTGTCGGCACCGAATTATTGGTCTATACCTTTACGCACCTGCTCGTCTTTCTTCGGAGGTGCTCCGTGCGTAAAAGCAGACGCAGGACGCTGACCGGATTGCTCGCCGTCGCGGCGCTTGGCCTGACCGGCCTGCCCGCGACGGCGGCGCAAGCCGCGACACCTGATCGTCAGCTCAGCGACGTCATTCCCGCTCCCGCCTACACCTCGCCCGACCACAGGGCCGACTTCCGCATCGAAAAACACACCTCGATCCGCACCCAGCCCGGCTCGAAGCAGGCGAAGCGGATCGGCGACTACCTCGCGGGCGTACTGCGCCCCGCGACCGGCTACCCGATCCCCGTGAACAGCGGGCACGGCAAGGGAAAGACCATCTCACTCGTGCTCGGTGACACCAACCGGCGCACGGGAAAGCAAGGCTACGAGCTTGACGTCGCCAGGTCCGGGGTGACCGTACGCGCCAACACCCCCGCAGGTCTGTTCGCCGGAACGCAGACCCTGCGGCAATTACTGCCTGCCGACATCGAGGCCGACCGGGTTCAGCGCGGTCGGCACTGGACCGTGCCCGGCGGCAAGATCATCGACTATCCGCGCTTCGCCTACCGCGGCGCCATGCTCGACCTCGCGAGGCATTTCCACTCACTCGACGAAATCAAGGCATACCTGGACGAGCTGGCCCAATACAAAATCAACTACCTGCACCTGCACCTCACCGACGACCAGGGCTGGCGGATCCAGATCGACTCATGGCCCAAGCTCACCACCCAGGGCGGCGGGCCGGGGACCGGAGTCGACGGAGAAGGCCCCGGCTACCTGACGAAGGCCGACTACGCCGAACTCAACGCCTACGCCGCCTCGCGCTACATCACCATCGTGCCCGAGATCGACATGCCGGGGCACACCAACGCGGCACAGTCGACCTACGCGGAACTCAACTGTGACGGTGTCGCCCCGCCGCCACGCACCGACATCGAAGTGGGCTACAGCTCGTTGTGCATCGACGATCCCCTGACCTACCGGTTCGTCGAGGACGTGATCCGCGAACTCGCGGCCATGACCCCCGGCCCCTACATCCACGTCGGCGGCGACGAGGCACACGCCACGACCGACGAGGACTACCGGACGTTCATGCGGAAGGTGATCCCGCTCGCCTACAAGTACGGCAAGATCCCGTTCGGCTGGAACGAGATCACCAAGGCCACTCCTCCGGCTTCGGCCGTTCCCCAGTACTGGGCGACGACGACCGAGAACGCCGACGTCGCCGAAGCGGTGAAACGCGGAAACAAGATACTCATGTCGCCCGCCAACAAGTCCTATCTCGACATGAAGTACGACGCGAACACGCGACTCGGCCTGCAGTGGGCCGGCTTCATCGAGGTGAAGGACGCCTACGAATGGGACCCAGGCAACCACGTAACCGGCGTTCCCGAGCGCGCCGTGTTCGGGGTCGAGGCTCCATTGTGGTCTGAGACATTGAGGACACTCGACGACATCGAGTTCATGGCGTTTCCCAGGTTGCCTGCGGTCGCCGAACTCGGCTGGTCGCCGAAAGCCTCGCACGACTGGGATTCCTTCTCCGAACGGCTCGCCGTGCAGGGACCGCGCTGGGAGCTGCGCGGGGTGGACTTCTACCGCTCACCACAGATCGACTGGCCCTGATTGTCCCGGTGCGATTCGGCCCCCCTCCGGCCCGTGGACAGTGCTCACCTCGCGTTGATACACATGATTCACGGGCCGGTGGCGCGGTAGGAGGAACCATGGCCTACCAGCGTTTCGTCGCGCTCGGCGACAGTTGCACCGAAGGACTCGACGACCCCTACCCTCTCAGCTCCCGGTATCGAGGCTGGGCCGACCTCGTTGCCACCGCCCTCGCCCAACTGGAACCGGGACTGGGATACGCCAATCTCGGAGTCCGAGGGCGGCGGCTCGACCAGATCGCCGCCGAACAGATTCCCGCGGCCATCCGGCTCCGGCCCGATCTCGCCGCCCTTTTCGGCGGTGGCAACGATCTGCTGGTACTGCGGTCATTCAGCGCATCGACCGTCGCGGCACGGGTCGACGCCGCCGTCACCTCGCTGTGCGCGGCCATTCCGACGGTCGTCGTCTTCACGCTGAGCGATGTCTCGACCCGCATGCCGCTCGCTGGCCGGATGCGCGCCAGGATCGAAGCACTGAACGAGGCCATCAGGACCGCCGCCGCCGACCACGGCGCCGTACTGGTGGACCTGTGGCCCGACGAGGCCGCACAAGACCTTCGGTACTTCGGCGCCGACCGGTTTCATCTCGGCGAACACGGTCACCGCAGGGTCGCCGCACACCTGCTGAAGACGCTCGGACTGGGCTTCGAGCCAAGCTGGCTCTCCCCGCTGCCGGGCCTCGCCACCGCTCCGAACCTGTTCGCCCACGCGGAATGGCTTGTGCGGTCGGTACTACCGTCGTTCAAGACGAGAGCACGAAACCACCTCACCCACCGCAGTCCCGGCGAAGGCAGGACCCCGAAGCGACCCGACCTGCTTCCGGTACTCACCGGCGAACCCGGCGGCCGCTCACCGGTTGGCGGCTGAACTCATGCGCTCGTATTCCTCGCGAATACGCCGCCACGCGGAGCGCGCATGGCGGCTTTCGGTTGCGGGAGCGCCGAAAGCCATGCGCAACACGACCTTGTCGCCGACCTTGGTGTGACTCAGGTACATCGTGCCGGAGTCGTTGAGCCGCTCCATCAGTTCGACGGTAAGTTCGTTGCTCCCTTCCACCGACCTTTCCGTCCACAGCGGACGAAAGCAGACCAGCCCGAACGGCCGATGCGAACGTACCTCGAACCCGGGATCGGCAACGGCGAGCGCGGCGAACTCGGCCGCGAGCCCCACCCCTGCCCGGATGTGTTTCCTGAGCCCTTCCGCGCCATACCAGCGAATCACCGACCACAGCTTGAGCGCCCTGAACCGCCTGCCGAGCGGAATCTGCCAGTCCCGGTAGTCGACGACCGCACCGGAACTCGTCGCCGGGTTGCGCAGATATTCGGGCAATGTGGACAGTGCGGCGATCATCGGCGCACTGTCGGCAAGCCACAGCACCCCGCAGTCGAAGTTGGTCAGCAGCCACTTGTGCGGATTCGTGGCGTAGGAGTCGGCATACTCGGCGACGCCGTCGTTGATCCAGCGCAACTCAGGGCAGACAGCGGACACCCCGGCATACGCGGCGTCCACATGCAACCACACTCCGTGCCGGACGCACACCTCGCCGATCTCGCGAACGGGGTCGATGGCGGTCGTCGACGTGGTGCCGATCGTCGCGCACACCATCGCCGGTACGAGCCCCGCATCGAGATCGCCCGCGACTAGTTCGGCGAGATGGCCCGCGTCCATCGCGAGGCTGTCCGGATCCACCCGCACCGTGCGCACGGGCACACCGGCTATCCGCGCGGCTCTCTCCAGCGACGAATGGGTTTGCGACGACACGTACACGGTGCGCTCCCGCCGATCACCGCCCACGCGCTCCAGCGCCGCGAGGAGCGCGACGAGACTCGCCTCGGACGCCGAACCCTGGATGACCCCGCCACCCGCGCCCGTTGTCCTGAACCGCTCCGGAAGGCCGAGCAACTCGGCGAGCCAGTCGACGACGAGGGTCTCCAGTTCGGTACAGGCCGGGCTCGTCGCCCACAACATCCCCTGAACGCCGAGCCCCGACGACAGCAGGTCGCCGAGGATGCCCGGACCGCTGGAGTTCGCGGGGAAGTAGGCGAAGAAGCCGGGATGCTGCCAGTGGGTGATCCCCGGTAGCAACACGTCGCCGAGGTCGGCGAGCACGTTGCCGAACGGCTCACCCCGTTCCGGCGGGTGCGCGGGAAGCGCGGCCCTGATCGCACCCGGCTCCGCCCGCGAGCGCACGGCGTGCTTTTCGATCGAGCCGAGGTAGTCGGCGATCCAGTCGACGACCTGCTTGCCGTGGGCGCGAAACTCTTCCGGAGTCATGTGCTCGGCCACGAGCGCAGCCTAGCCCCGCCTCCACCTCGGCGACAGCCGCTGGTAATGGCGCGAGGACTCACCTGAAAGCACCAGTAAGCCTCATCAGTAGGATGGCCGCATGTCACAACCCTCGGCGAAGGTCTCCCTCACCGGCATCAAACCCACCGGTGAGCCCCACCTTGGCAACCTGATCGGCGCGATCAGGCCCGCACTGCGGCTCGCCGAGGAATACGACTCGGTCTACTTCATCGCCGACTACCACGCGCTCACGACCGTGCGCGATCCGCAGCTGCTCAGGCACTACACTCGTTCGGTCGCCGCGACCTGGGTCGCCGCCGGGCTCGATCCTGCGAGGACCACGTTCTACGTGCAGTCCGACGTGCCGGAGATCTTCGAGCTGAACTGGGCGCTGTCCTGCCTGACCGGCAAGGGCCTTATGAACAGGGCACACGCCTACAAGGCGGCGAGGGACCGCAACGTCGAGGCGGGCGAAGAGCCGGACGCCGGCGTCAACATGGGCCTTTTCAACTACCCGATCCTGATGGCCGTCGACATCCTGATCATGGAATCGGATGTCGTTCCGGTCGGCAAGGATCAGGTGCAGCACGTCGAATACGCGGCCGACATCGCGGGCAGTTTCAACCACGTGTACGGATCCTCGTACTCGTTCAAGATCCCGCAGGCGATCATCCCCGACGCGGGCACGGGACACACCCTTCCCGGCCTCGACGGCCGCAAGATGAGCAAGTCCTACGACAACACGATTCAGCTCTTCCTTCCCGAGAACAAGCTGAAGAAGCTCGTGCGGCGCATCCCCACCGACAGCACTCCCGTCGAGGAGCCGAAAGACCCTGACAGTTCGGCCGTTTTCCAGATTCTCGACCAGTTCGCGCCGTCGGGGTCCGCGGACGTCGTCGCCGAGACCCGCAAGCGCCTCGAAGCGGGCGGCATGGGCTGGGGCGAACTGAAGAACGTGTTGTTCGAGGTCCTCAACACCGAACTGGCGCCGCTTCGTGAACGCTACGACGAGCTGATGCGACCGGGCAGCGATCTCGACACGTATCTGGCGCAGGGAGCCGAGAAGGCGCGCGAGCGGGCGAGCGGGGTACTGGGCTCCGTGCGCAAGGCCATCGGCATCGGCCGCTAGCCACACATCGTCGTGAAGCCGTTGGGTGCGGGTGAACCCCACTGGATAGGCCGATACCGCCTCCTTGCCGAACTCGGACAAGGCGGCATGGGCCGCGTCCTGC
>JBEYHY010000006.1:0-562591 GCA_040635515.1 Saccharomonospora sp. NPDC006951
GGCGAACCCCCCCCCCAACGACCCCACCCCCCCCCGCGGGGGGGCGGCACTCCTGCTGGAGTGCCGCCCCGCCGGCGTGTTGCTGATGTCGCTCAGTGCGCGTGGCCGTGACCGTGGCCCGCAGCGTCCTCGTCCTCCTGCTCGGGCTTCTCGACAACGGAGCTCTCCGTCGTCAGCACCAGCCTGGCGATGGACGTGGCGTTGGCGACCGCGGAGCGCGTCACCTTCACCGGGTCGACGACACCGGCCGCGAGCAGGTCCGTCAGCTCACCGGTGGCGGCGTTGAGGCCCTGCCCCCAGCTCTGCTCCTTGACCTTCGACACGATGACCGCGCCTTCGAGTCCCGCGTTGCTCGCGATCCAGGAAAGCGGAGCCGCCAGCGCCTCGCGGACGATCTTCACACCGGTCGCCTCGTCGCCGGTCAGGCCGAGGCCACCTTCCAGTTCCTTCGCCGCGTGCACGAGTGCCGAACCACCGCCGGGCACGATGCCCTCCTCGACGGCCGCCTTGGTCGAAGCCACGGCGTCCTCGATGCGATGCTTGCGCTCGTTCAGTTCGGTCTCGGTCGCCGCGCCGACCTTGATCACCGCGACCCCGCCGCCGAGCTTCGCGAGCCGCTCCTGCAGCTTCTCCCGGTCCCAGTCGGAATCGGTGGTCTCGATCTCCTTGCGGATCTGAGCGATCCGGCCTTCGAGGTCGGCCTTGGTGCCCGCACCGTCGACGATGGTGGTGGCGTCCTTGGTGACCTCGACGCGACGGGCCTTGCCGAGCACCTCGATTCCGGACTCGGCCAGCTTCAAGCCGACCTCGGCCGCGACGACCTGCGCACCGGTGACGACAGCGAGGTCGTCGAGGAACGCCTTGCGCCGGTCACCGAAGAACGGAGCCTTCACGGCGACCGCGGTGATCGTCTTGCGGAGCGAGTTCACGACAAGCGTCGACAGCGCTTCACCGTCGACGTCCTCGGCGATGATCAGCAGCGGCTTCTTGGCCTCCGCGACCTTCTCCAGCAACGGAAGCAGGTCGGCAAGAGCCGAGATCTTCTCCCTGTGGAGCAGCACGAAGGCGTCCTCGAGGATCGCCCGCTGCTCTTCGGGGTTGGTCGCGAAGTGCGCCGAGATGTAGCCCTTGTCGAACTGCACGCCCTCGGTGATGTCGAGTTCGGTGGCGAGCGTGGAGGATTCCTCCACGGTGATCACGCCGTCCTCGCCGACCCGCTCGACGGCCTCGCCGAGCAGCGCGCCGATGTTGGCGTCACGCGAGGTGACGGTGCCGACCTGGGCAATACTCTCCCTGCCCTTGACCGGCGTCGCCTTCTCCTTGAGCACCTCGACGACCTTGTCCGCGGCGAGTTCCATGCCACGGCCGAGCGCGGTCGGGTTCGCCCCGGCCGCGACGTTCCGCAGGCCGACCTTCACCAGCGACTGCGCCAGCACCGTGGCGGTCGTGGTGCCGTCGCCCGCGACATCGTTGGTCTTGGTGGCGACGTTCTTGGCGAGCTGTGCACCGAGGTTCTCGAACGGGTCGTCCAGCTCGATCTCACGAGCGACGGTGACACCGTCAAGCGTGATGGTGGGGCCGCCGAACTTCTTGTCCAGCACGACGTGCCGGCCACGCGGTCCAAGGGTCACCTTGACCGCGTCGGCCAGCTTGTTCACCCCGCGTTCGAGAGCCCGACGAGCGTCCTCGTCGAAGTTGATCTGCTTAGCCATTCAGAAACCTCTCTCTATGCGCGCGAAAACGCCCCGGCCCCCGGCTGAGCGGGGCCCGGGGCGTCATCACGTACGCGGGGTCGTCAGTTGATGACGGCCAGCACGTCGCGGGCGGACAGGATCAAGTAGTCCTCACCGTTGTACTTGACCTCGGTGCCGCCGTACTTCGAGTAGATGACGACGTCGCCGACATTGACGTCCACGGGGACGCGGTTGCCCTTGTCGTCGACGCGGCCCGGGCCTACGGCCAGGACCTTGCCCTCTTGGGGCTTTTCCTTTGCGGTGTCAGGGATGACGAGACCGGAAGCCGTCGTCTCCTCGGCCTCGCTCGTCTGGACAACGATCTTGTCCTCAAGCGGTTTGATGTTCACGCTCACCGGGTTGACCTCCACGGGTCCGTCGAAAGCGTTGGCAGGTACCTAGTCAGTACGGCTCCTACCACCCCGCCGTCGCGGGTGCCGGGGCGTGTGTGGTGCCGTGCGATTAGCACTCTAATCGTCTGAGTGCTAGCCGCGCAACCAGGGTCCGGAATGGCCCCGTGCCAGGTCAGCCATGGCAAGCCCGCGAGGACTCGCACTCGCGGGGCGCGACCGGGATGTTCCGTTCCGTCACCGGAGCGAGGGCTCAGACCGAGACGACGCTGACCGGAAGCGCGGGGTTCGCCGAGAGGTCGAGCGCGCTCGGCGCACACCCCGCCGCGACGACGTGCGCGCCGAGCGCGGCGATCATGGCGCCGTTGTCGGTGCACAGTCGCGGCCGCGGCACCCTCAACTCGATTCCCGCCTCGGCGCAGCGTTCGGCCGCGAGCGAGGACAGCCGCGAATTCGCGGCGACCCCGCCGGAAATGACCAGCGTGCCGATGCCCGATTCGGTCGCGGCCCGCACGGCCTTCGCGGTCAGCACGTCGGCAACCGCTTCCTGGAACGAAGCGGCCACGTCGTCGACGGGAATCGGCTCCCCCTTGGCCTGCACCCCCTCGACCCACCGCGCCACGGCGGTCTTCAGCCCGGAGAAGGAGAAGTCGAACTTCGCGTCCCTCGGCCCGGTCATCCCCCTCGGGAACGGGATGGCCTTCGGGTCCCCGCTCTTCGCCGCTTTGTCGATGGGAGGACCGCCGGGATACGGCAGTTCGAGCACCCTCGCGACCTTGTCGTAGGCCTCTCCGGCCGCATCGTCCACTGTGGATCCGATTTCGGTGATCTTCGCCGCGATGTCGTCGACCCTGAGGAGTTGGGTGTGCCCGCCGGAAACCAACAACGCGATACAGGGGGACGGCAGCGGGCCATGCTGCAGCGTGTCCACGGCGATGTGTCCCGCGAGGTGGTTGACACCGTAGAGGGGAACGTCGAGCGCCGCGGCGTACGCCTTCGCCGCGGAGACACCGACCAGCAGTGCCCCCGCGAGCCCAGGTCCTGCCGTGACCGCGATGGCGTCCACATCGGACATTCGAAGCCCCGCGGTCGCGAATGCCCTGCGGGTGGTGGGAACCATCGCTTCGAGATGTGCTCTGCTGGCCACCTCGGGAACCACTCCGCCGAAGCGGGCGTGCTGATCGACGCTGGAGGCGACCTCGTCGGCGAGCAGCTCAAGCGTGCCGTCGTCGCCACGCCGGACGAGGCCGACGCCCGTCTCGTCGCACGAACTTTCGATGCCCATGATGATGCTGGCCATCAGCCGGCCACCCCCTGCGTCTGTGTCGCCGGCCTTCTCATTGTGAACGCGTCGGCTCCGGATGGCTGGTAGTAGCGCTTGCGGATGCCGAGGCGGGTGAAGCCATACCGTTCGTAGAGACGAATGGCGTTGTCGTTGTCGGTGCGCACCTCGAGCAGAACCGGAGCGCTGAGCGCGTCCGCGCGCGCGAGCAGCGCTTCGAGCAATGCGGTGCCGATGCCTTTGCCCTGCCACGCCTTCTCGACGCCGATCGTGTGCACGCCGGTTTCCCAGTCACCGGGGACGCCGGTGATGGCGAGGCCCGCGTATCCCCGTAGTTCGCCTTCGTCGTCGACAGCGGCGAGATAGTAGGCGCCGGAATCGAGTTCGGCGTGAAAGGCGCCCGCGCTCCACGGCGAGTCCCCTGAGAACAGCGCCCGTTCGATGTCGACGCACCGGCGAATGTGCTTGCGGCGTAACGGTTCGATTTTCATCAGGTCGTCACCCGCTTGCGAGCGCCCGGTTCCGCCGCGTCGGGGCGGCGTAGATAGAGCGGAGTGAGCGGGTCCGGCTCGGAATCACTCAGCAAGGCGACGGCGGCCGCCGATGCGATACCGAGCGGAGACGGCGATTCGTGATCGAGGATCCGCCCCGCCTCCGGCAGGCCGGCCCTCGGGCCGACACCGGGCCCTTCGACTCTGGTGCCCTCACCGTCGTAGGCGGCCCAGTAGACCTCGCGTCTGCGAGCGTCGGTGACGACGAGAAACGGTTCGCCGGGTCCGGCGGTCGCCGCGATCGCGTCCAGTGTGCAGACAGGGTGAGCCGGGATGCGGAGGCTCTCGGACAACGCCGCCGCGGTCACCATTCCCGCGCGGAGACCGGTATAGGGCCCTGGGCCGACCCCGCAGGCGATGGCGTCGAGATCGCGAAGCGAGTACCCCGCGTCGGCCGTCGCCGCGAGTATGTGAGGGGTCAGCAGTTCGCCGTGCGCGCGGGCGTTGACGGTGATCCGTTCGGCAAGCACCCTGGCGGTCGCGGCACCGCCTCCCGTTGCCGATTCCACGGCGACGACACCGGCGGTGATGGCGGGCGTCGCGGTGTCGATGGCGAGTACTAACACCCTTCGAGCGTACGGCCGCCCCGATCGGGTAACGCGGCCAACCTTGGCTTCCCCGGGCGTCCGCGACGCGAGCCGAGGCGACGCTCCCGGCATTCGCTCCCTTGCCATCAGCCCGGCCAGGACAATCCGCGAATCTAGCGGTGCTAGACAATCGAGCATCCTTATCTCTACTATCGCTATCAGATCTAGCGGTGACAGGAGACCGATATGCAGGTGGCATTGGCCGTGGTCACGATCGTCGTGGTCGGCGGGATGGTCGGGGTCGAGTTCGCGGTGGCGGCGTTCGTCAACCCGATCTTCGACCGGTTGCCGGGCGACAACGGACTCCGCGCTCGCGGCGAAGGAGGACGGATTCTCGGCAGAGTCATGCCGTTCTGGTACCTGACTTCGCTCGTGCTCGCGGTGGCGTGGGCCGTCATGGCTTGGGGAAGCGACGGCGGCTGGGCGGTCAAGGCGGGAGTGGCTCTGCTGGCCTTGAGCGTCGTGATGTCCGTCGCGGTGCTGGTGCCGATCAACTCGCGCGCAGTGAGGTGGGCGCAGGAAGGCGCGCCGCCGGATTGGCGGGAGCAGGTACGGCGATGGGACCGCGTCCACGGTGTGCGGGTCGGCGTCATCGCCATGGCCTTCGCCCTGTTCACGGTCGCGCTCGCCCAGTGAGGCGCCCGGCCCCGGACCGCGTTTAGCGGGCTAAACGCGGTCGGGGTCAGTGCGGCTCGTCGTCGGGTTCCCAGGTGAGCAGCCTCACCTCGGCCACCGTTCGCAGATGCCTGCGCATCGCTGCCGCTGCCCTGCGGCCGTCTCCCCTGCTGATCGCGTCGAAGATCGCGAGATGCTGCCTGAGCGAGCGCGGCGGCCTTCCCGGTTGCCGCAGTGATTCGGTCCTGCTCTCCGCGACCGGTTCGGCGATGGAACGCATGAACTCGGCAAGCATCGCACTGTGTGCCGCGGCGGCGACCGCGGAGTGAAATCGCCGGTCACCCTCGGCGCCGTCGGCGCCTTCCGCTATCTCGTCTCTCATGAAACCGAGGGCGGACTCCAGCGAGTCGAGATCCGCCGCGGTTCTCCGCTCGGCCGCCAGCTCGGCGAGTTTGGTCTCGACGGCCTCCCTCGCGTCGAGTACGTCCGGCAGCCGCCTCCGACGTTCGACAAGCCGCTCCACCGGCTCCACGTCGAGGGTCCCCTTCACCAGGTAGGTCCCGCCCCCGTGCCGCACCTCGACAAGCCCCTGCACCTCAAGCACGACGATCGCTTGCTTGACGGAAGCCCTGCTGACACCGAGCCGCTGGGCGAGTTCACGCTCGGCGGGCAGTTTGTCTCCGGCGCCGAGACCGGCATCGGAGACATACTCACGAAGCCGCTCGATCACCTGCTCGTAAAGCCTCGGCCTGCCCATCGGGCGCAAGGCATCGGAAATGTCGGACACCCGGTTCACCTTCACGTCGCGACTGCTCCAGAACCCGGCAGCTTACCGCAGCGTGGCTGAGTGGCTGAGCCACTCAGCCACTCGGACCTTGACACTCCTCGTCGCACGGACGCAAAGTGGATCAGCCACTGAACCACTTGGAGCAGGCTCGGCAGCGACTCCGCGCGACCCCTTCCGGTGTCGCAAACCGGTTCGCACTGCCGGGAACCGGGCAACCGGCGGACACTCCGGAGCATGGTGGTCGTCTCGACGACGCGACAGGGAGAACTCGTGACCGCACTCATCCCCGCTTTGCACACGACGCCGGACAAGACGGCGCTGCGCTTCGGCAGCCGCGAGCTGACCTACGCGGAGCTCGCCGACGTCGCCGGCGCTCTCGCGAGCAAACTCGGCGCGGTTACGGACGGCGAGCACGGCAGGGTCGCGGTGTGGGCGACCGCGACGATCGAAACGAGCGTGGCGGTGATCGCCGGGGTTCTCGCCGGTGTTCCGGTCGTACCGATAAACCCGAAAGTCGGTGAGCGGGAGCTCGCGCACATCGTGTCCGACAGTGCCCCTGCGCTGGTGCTGGCCGAGCCGGGCGCCGAACTACCGGAAGCCCTCGCGGCGCTGCCCCGTACCGATGTCACCCTCGAAGGAGAAGCGGGCACCCTTCCCGGCGAACCGGACGGCGAAGCGCCCGCGGTGATCGTTTACACCTCGGGCACGACGGGCCCGCCGAAGGGTGTCGTGCTGCCGCGAAGGGCGATCAGCACGACACTCGACGCGCTTGAGGACGCCTGGCAGTGGACGGAGGACGACGTGCTGGTGCACGCGTTGCCGTTGTTCCACGTGCACGGTTTGATCCTCGGCATCCTCGGCCCGCTTCGCAGGGGCGGCACCGTGCATCACCTCGGCAGGTTCTCGACCGAAGCGGTGGCGAGGGAACTCGCTGGCGCCGGCACGATGATGTTCGGTGTCCCCACGATGTACCACCGCATCGCCACCGAGGTCGCCGAGAATCCCGAACTCGCGAAGGCGCTGCGAGGCGCCCGGCTGCTCGTATCAGGATCGGCCGCGCTGCCCGTGCACGACCATCAGCACATCACCGCCGCGACGGGACAGCAGGTCGTCGAACGCTATGGCATGTCGGAAACGCTGATGAACACGAGTGTTCGCGCCGACGGGGAGCGCAAACCCGGCACCGTCGGCGTTCCGTTGCGCGGGGTGGAAGTGCGGCTCGTCGACGAGTCCGGCGATCCGATATCCGGCGGCGACGGAGAAACGGTCGGCGAAATCCAGGTGCGAGGCGGGAACCTGTTCACCGAGTACCTCAACCGTCCTGACGCGACCCGCGAAGCCTTCGCCGACGGCTGGTTCAAGACCGGCGACATGGCCACGCGCGACGCCGACGGCTACATCCGCATCGTCGGCAGGAAAGCGACCGACATCATCAAGAGCGGGGGATACAAGATCGGTGCGGGTGAGATCGAGAACGCGTTACTCGAACACCCCGGTGTCGCGGAGGTCGCCGTCACGGGTGAACCGGACGACGACCTCGGCGAGCGCATCGTCGCGTGGGTCGTGCCGGGTGAGACGACGCCGACCGAGCAGCAGCTCGCCGATCATGTCGCCCGGCTTCTGACGCCGCACAAGCGGCCGAGGGTGGTGCGGTTCCTGAAGTCGTTGCCACGCAACGACATGGGCAAGGTGATGAAGCGAGCGCTCAATGCCTGAACCGGCGAGAGCGCTCATCGGCGAGGTGACGACCGCGTTCGCGGCGTTCACGGCGTTCGTTGCGCCGGTGGCCGGCGACGGTCCGATCCACTGGCCGGGCTACGACGCGGCGCTGGCGCGTGCGCGGAGCCGGACCGGCGAGGACGAATCGGTGGTGTGCGGTCTCGGCAAGGTGGGCGAAACCGAGGCCGTGTTGATCGCGTTCGAGTTCGGCTTCCTCGGTGGCTCGATCGGGGGCGGCACGGGGACATTGCTGCGGGCGGCGTTCGGAAAGGCCAGGGAACTCGGTGTTCCGGTGGTGTCGTTGATCGCGACGGGCGGCAGCCGCATGCAGGAAGGTATGCGGGCGCTGTCCCAGCTGCAGTACATCGCGGCCGAGATGGCGCTGACGAGGGCGGCTGGGCTCGCGCAGGTGGCCGTACTGTGTGGCCCCGCGACGGGCGGCGGCTGGGCGACGCTGGGTGCCGGCGCGGATGTGACGCTGGCACTGCCGGGCGCGCAGGTCGGTTTCGCGGGGTCGCGAGTCCGGCCTGGTGGTGACGACGAGGCTTACACGGCGGAGGGGCAGTTCGCGCGAGGCCACGTGGATCAGGTTGTCGGCGAGGGTGAACTGCGGGGAACCCTTGAGCGCTGGTTAAGGGTGCTGACCACCCCGGCGAGTGCGGTGCCTCCACCTGCCGCGCTGGGCGAGGCAACGGTGCCATCGACAGGGTGGGCGGCGGTGACCGCCGCGCGAGCGCGCGCCAGGCCACGCGCGGCATCCTATGTGGACCATTACTTCGACTGGTGGCAGGAGATCAGGGGCGATCGCTGTGGCGGCGTCGATCGGGGAGTGTTGTGCGGCTTCGGGTTGCGTGATGGCGCGGCTGCGGCTTTCGCGGCGCAGTGCGGAACGCCGACCCGCCCCGCCGGCTTCCGTACAGCGGCGCGGTTGGTCAGGCTCGCCGACCGGTTACGGGTTCCCGTGCTGACATTGATCGACACGCCTGGTGCGGCCAACGACGGTGAGGCCGAGCGGGCGGGCGCGGGGCCCGCGATCGCCGAATTGTTCTCCGCCGTCGCGGCGGCGACGGTACCGATGACAAGCCTGGTGATCGGCGAGGGCGGTTCGGGAGGGGCGTTGGCTTTCGCCGCGGCGGGCAGGCTGTGGGCAACGCCGGACAGTTTCTTCTCGGTGACGTCTCCCGAAGCTGCGGCGGCCATATTGAAACGCGGGGAGGACGAGATCGCCGCGACAGCGGACCAATTGCGGCTGCGCCCTCAAGACCTGGTCGAACTCGGCATCGCGCGAGGAATTGTCGGCCCTGAGCGGTAGTGTTGAAACAAGGGGTCCCCCTTGCGGAGCGAACGGGCGGTTGGCACCGGTTCGGTCATCGTTCGGCCAAGTTCCCCGCGGCCCTGCCGCCCCGGCGCTCCTCTGGCGAGGGGACGAACAGCATTCAGCCCGCGAAACGCGCTTCGGCGAGCCGCGCCTCCCAGGTTCCATGCGGTTCGAGGGTCACCGTTCGCGTGTCGTCATCATGCCGTTCCAGCCGCACGATCAGGTGGTCATCGGACAGCCGCTCCGCGACCCCCTCGCCCCACTCCACGACGACGGCGGCTTCGGCCAGCTCCGTGTCCAGATCGAGGTCGTCGAGCTGGGAGAGATCACCTCCCAGCCGATAGGCGTCCACGTGCACCAGCGATACCCCTGACCGGCCCGCCGGGTGCACCCGCGCCAGCACGAACGTCGGAGAGCTCACCCTGCCCTCGACGCCCATACCTGCCGCGATCCCCCTTGCCATCGTCGTCTTGCCCGCGCCGAGCGGCCCCGCGAGCAACACCAGATCGCCCGCCCGCAACTCACCCCCCAGCGTCCGTCCGAAATGGATGGTGTCATCCGGCGTCGCCAGCATGACCTTCATCTGCGCCACCACAGGACCCTCCGTGACAACCTTGTCGCTTCCACTCCGGAACAGCCCTGCAATACATCGATGATGTGACTGTTCACCAGTTCCGACTGTTCCACCTGCACCATATGCCCCGCGCCTCGTACCCGCACCAGCCGTGCCTCGGGCAACTCGGCCGCCATCCGCTCGGCATGGGAGAACGGGGTCAACCGATCCGAATCACCACCGACGACCAGCACCGGAACATGCTTGAGCCCGGCGAGAGCGGCATACCGGTTGTGACTCCCCAGCGTGTCGACGAAATTCACCAGTTGCCGTACCGGCGTGACGGCCAGCATCTCCAGCATGAAATCGACAAGCCGCGAATCCACATCGCGACGACCGAAAGCGAGCCGCCTGACCGCGTGCCGCGTCAGCTGGCCTCCCGCGGCGCGCACGAACTCGACAAGCCCGGGCTGCCAGCCCGCCAGTTCGCCGACGCCACGAGTCAACGGGTTGTACTTCGACAGCAACGACCTTGGCAATCCACGCGCACCGACGCCACCGGCCGCGGTCGCGATCAGCACGACTCCACGGATTCTTCCCTCGAAGAGACCGGGGTTCTGCCGCGCCAGCTCCATGATCACCATGCCGCCCATGGAGTGCCCCATGAGGACCGTCGGCTCATCGGGCGCGACCGCGCGCAACACCGCGTCCAGATCGCGCGCCAACTGTTCGATGGTGCTCGTCGCCGCCTCGGCGGCTCCGGACTGCCCGTGTCCCCTGTGGTCGTAGTAGACCTGGCGCACCCGCGGCAACCGCAACGAAGCCAGCGCCGTGCGCTGGAAATGCCAGCTCCGACGCGACAACGCGAAACCGTGAACTCCGACGACCGTCAGCTCCGACCTCCGCCCGCCGAAAGGATCGACCTCCTCGACGGCGAGCGGGGTTCCGTCATCGGCGGCGACCGTGGACAACCGCCCCGGCGCGAGTCGCCCCGGATGTTCCCCCGCCGGATCGTCATCACCGCCGGAAACAGGCTTGGCCGTCACCTGCCGTCCTCACCCAGATACCGGCGGGCCACGCGGGGCCGGTACATGCCCGTGACGATCTCGTAGTCGATGGTGCCGATGGTGTCGGCCCAATCCGTCGCCGTCGGTTCCCCGCGTTCACCGGAACCGAACAGCACCACCTCCGACCCGACCGCGGGCTCGTCGTCACCACAATCGACCACGATCTGGTCCATGCACACCCTGCCCGCGACCTGTCCGCGCTTTCCGTTCACGAGCACACTCATCCTGCCGGAGAGCGTGCGGGGTACGCCGTCGGCGTATCCGACCGGAACGAGCGCAAGGTTCGTCGCTCTCGTCGCGGTCCAGGTATGTCCATAGGAGACGGACGTGCCCGCTTCGATCCGTTTCGTCAGCACGACACTCGACCGGAACGACATTACCTGGCGCAGATTCTCCCGCTGTGACACCGGGTTCAGCCCGTAGATCGCGATTCCCGGCCGCACCAGATCGAAATGCAGATCGGGACGAGTGAGCGTCGCCGCGGAATTCGCCAGGTGCCGCAACGGTTTCAGGCCCGCCTCTCGCGCCACGGCATACGCGGCCGCGAACTGTTCGGCTTGCCGGTCGATCGAAGGATGACCTGGCTCGTCGGCGCACGCGAGATGTGACCACATCGCCACAACGTCCACTTCGGACCGCGAGGCCGCTGTCTTCACGAGCTGAGGCCACGCGTAGGCCGGGCACCCGTTGCGGGAAAGACCGGTATCGATCTTCAGGTGCACGCGCGCTCGCCTGCCGGTACGCCTGGCGGCCTCGGCGATTCTGACGAGTTCGGCCTCGGAACTCACCGCGAGGTCGACGTCCTGTTCGATTCCCGAGGCGAAGTCGGCCTCCGCCGTGTCGAGCCAGCTGAACAGCCGCGCGGTGATCCCGGCTTCGCGCAATTCCAGTGCCTCGGCCAGTGAACAGGTGCCGAGCCAGGTCGCTCCGGCACTGATCGCCGCGCGCGCGACAGGCACGGCGCCATGCCCGTAGGCGTCGGCCTTCACCACCGCCATGGTCTCGGCCCCCGAGGCAGCGGCTCGCCCCGCGAGGAGAGCGACGTTGTGCCGGAGTGCGCCGAGGTCGATCGTGACCTCGGCGCGGGGCGGGTGGTGCTCAGTCATGGTGGAACAACTTTCCTGGCAGACGGTCAGAGTTCGTGGACGAGTTCTCGCGAAGCGAGATGCCGTTTCCTGATGGCCTCACCCGCTTCGAGATCGTCGCTTTCCGGGTCTCGCCGCGTCGCGACGCTCCCCTGCCAAGCCGGTGCTTCCTCGGTACCGGCGAGCGCCCATGCTGCCTGGCGGGCGGCGCCGATGGCGACGTGCTCGGCGGGTTCCGGCACGGCGACGGGAACGCCGAAAACCGAAGGAGCGACAGTGCGCACGGCCTCCGACTGCGCGGCTCCGCCGATCAGCAGCACCCTGCGAACGGTCGTGCCGTGCTCGCGGACCGCTTCCAGCCCGGCGGCAAGCCCGCACAGCATGCCCTCGACGGCGGCGCGAGCCAGGTTCTCCGGCGTCATGTTCGTGCGCCGAAGCCCGAGCAGTGTTCCCGCGGCCTCTGGAAGGTTCGGCGTGCGCTCCCCGTCGAGGTAGGGCAGCAGGGTGAGGCCGTCCGCGCCTGGTCGAGCGCTCAACGCGAGGCGATCGAGTTCGGCGAGTTCGACACCGAGCAGTCCGGCGGTGGCGGTGAGCACCCTCGCGGCGTTGAGGGTGCAGGCCAATGGAAGGAACCGGCCGGTGGCGTCGGCGAACCCGGCGACGATGCCGGTCGGATCGGCGGCGGGGCGCTCGCTCACACCGAACACGGTTCCGCTCGTGCCGAGGGAAACCACGACATCGCCCTCGGTGAGTTCCATCGCGAGCGCGGCGGCCATGTTGTCGCCGGTGCCCGCGGAAACCAGGGCCCCGTCGGGTGTGTGCCCCGCGGCTTCGGCCGGGTCGAGGACCCGTGGCAGCTCCGGGGTACGGCCGCCGAAAGCGGTGGCGAGGATATCGGTGCGGTAGGCGCGTTTCGCGGGCGAAAAGTAGCCCGTGCCGGAAGCGTCGCCACGGTCGGTGACCGGGTCGCCGCCGACAAGCCGCCAGGTGAGCCAGTCGTGTGGCAGCAGTACTTTGGCGACCCTGTCGGCGAGTTCCGGTTCGTTCTCGGCCATCCACCGCAACTTGGTGACCGTGAAACTCGCGACAGGGACGGATCCCACGGCCTCCGCCCACATCCGAGGGCCGCCCAGTTCGCTCGTGAGATCGGCGGCCGCCTTCGCGGATCGGGTGTCGTTCCACAGCAGGGCGGGCCGTACGACGTCACCGGCCTCATCGAGGGTCACCATGCCGTGCTGCTGTCCGGCGACTCCGATCGCCGAAACACCGTCGAGCAGCCCGCCGGTGGCTTCCCTGAATGCCGACCACCACACGGCCGGATCGACCTCGGTGCTGTCCGGGTGCTCCGCGCGCCCGGTACGCACCACCTGCCCCGTGCGGGCAGCGCACACCATCACCTTGGTCGACTGAGTGGACGAGTCGATCCCCGCGACCAGAACTTCGCCGTTGTTGTTCATATCCCTGAGCTTTCCTGCTCGATGCCCACGCTGGCCAGTACCACCCGGGTGCCTGCCGCCCGCAACGCCCCGACTTCGGTGGCGGGGGCCCGGTCATCGGTGATGACCAGGTCGTAGGCGCTCACGTCGCCGTAGGCATAGGTGGCTGTCCTGCCGAACTTCGAATGGTCGACGACAAGCACGTTCCTGTTGGCTGCCGCGGCGACCGCTTCCTTGAGGTCCGCGTAGTCCCGCACCGGGTGGTACAGCCGGGAGGCCGCCACCGCGGTGGCGGAGACGAAACCCACGTCGGCACGAATCCCGCGCAACGCCGACAACGCTCCGGCGCCGACACACGAGTCGAACTCCGTGTAGCGGCCGCCGAGCACGACCACCTCGCCGCGGCCATGTTCGCCGACGATCCGCGCGATCTCCAGCGAATTGGTGACCACGGTGATGTCCTCCCGCTCCGCCAGCCTACGGGCGAGCGGGAACAACGTGGTCGAGTCGTCGAGAAGCACCGTCTGCCCTTCGGCGACCTCCGTGATCGCGACGGCACACAGCGCCTCTTTGCACGGCAGGTGAAGGCCTTCCCTGAAGCGCTTCGCGGTCTCCATCGTCAGCGCGGGGTAGGCGGCGACCCTGCCTCTGAGCTTGCGCAGCAGCCTGCGGCCCGCGAGGTCGTCGAGGTCCCTGTGCATCGTCATCAGGCTCACCGAGAAGCGGGAGGTCAGGTCGTCGATCCGGATCTCTCCGGCCTCGATGACCGTGCGCAGAATCGCCTGCCTCCTCCGCTCGACGGCGGCGTCGGGCTGGCGTGTTCTAGGCATTCGGCAACACTACGGGCTTGATGGTGGTGGGATCCTTCGCCGCGACGGTCAGCGCCTTGTCGACCTCGGCCAGCGGGAAGCGATGGGTGACGAGCCGGTCGAGGTCGATGTCGCGGCTCCCGGCGAGCGCGAGCGCGGTCGGCCAGGTACCCGCGTAGCGGAAGGTGCCGGTCACTTCGATCTCGAAGCCCTGTACGTGCGAGAGTGGCAGCGGGATCTCGTCGCCTCCCATGCCGATGAGCACGACCCTGCCCGCGCGCCCGACCAGGCGGATGGCTTCGCCGATGGCGCTGGGAACGCCCGAGCATTCGAGGAGCACGTCCGGTTCGAAACCGGAGTCGGCGAGTGTGGTGTTCGTGACGTCGATGGTGCCGGTGGCCCCCAATTCCCCGGCGAGCCGCAGCCGGTGAGGGTTCACGTCGCTCGCCACGACCTCCGTCGCCCCGAAAGCGCGGGCGGTCTGGACCGCGACAAGCCCGATCGGCCCCGCCCCTGTGACCAGTACCCGTGATCCCGGGGCGACCCGTGCCTTGCGGCAGCCCCAGACCCCGACGGAGAGCGGTTCGAGCAGCGCGGCGGCTTCGTCGCTGATCGTGTCCGGTACCGGGTAGGCGAACTCCTCGCGCAGGACGACGTATTCGCTGAAGGCTCCGTCGATGGGCGGGGTTCCGAAGAAGCGCATGCGGGGGCACAGGTTGTACCGGCCTTCCCGGCATTGGACGCAGCGTGAGCAGGGCACTCCGGGTTCCAGCGATACGCGCTGTCCCGGTTCGTGGAGCGTGGCGCCCTGGCCCGTCGCGGCCACGACACCGCTCGGCTCGTGGCCGAGGATCAGGGGGCGGTCGACAACGAAGTCGCCGATGCGTCCGTGCTCGTAGTAGTGAACGTCGGAACCGCAGGTGCCGACGGCGAGTACGCGCACGAGCACCTCGCCCCTGCCCGGTACCGGTACGGGGCGGCGTTCGGTGGCGATGTCGCGGACGCCGTTGAGAACCGAGACCGCCATGTCACCGGGAAGATCGTCGCCGGGAAGATCACGGTCGGCGGAAAGGTCGTGCACGAGTGTCGGCTCCCTTGCTGTGCGGGGCGCCGGCAACAGCATTTAGCCCGCTAAATGTCGTTTGGGGCCGCCGGGGCAGGCGGGCGGCAGGTGCCGACGAAGCCGACCGCCACGACTCTTCTTACCAGAGAAGTCGCCAGCTTCTAACACTCAACTCGTTAACTCACCGCGCCCAGGCCGCCCCGGAACCACATTTAGCCCGCGAACTGCGGTTCGGGGCACGGTGGCCAGGGTGGCCCGTTGCGGGCTATAGTCATGTTTTTGACTAGTCATGTTCTTGAGTATGAGGAAGTGGCATGGCACTTCGGCACGCGGTACTCGCGGCACTGCTCGACGGCGAGCACAGCGGCTACCAACTCACCAAGATCTTCGATCGCGGCATCGCCAACTTCTGGTACGCCGCCCCCCAGCAGCTCTACGCGGAACTCACCAAACTGGAGTCCGCCGAACTCATCGCGGGCAGGCACGTCGTCCAGCAGGGCCGCCCCGACAAGCGGGTCTTCTCCATCACCGATGCCGGCCTCGCCGAGCTGGAAGCCTTCGCCGCCCGACCGGCCAAACCTCTGCTCCTCCGCGACGACCTCGCCGTCAAAGTGCACGTCGTCGACCACATCGACCCCGGCCCCGTCATCAGCGGACTCGACGAGCGCGCCGAGACCGCCACCGTCAAGCTCGCCTTCTACGAGCACACGCTCCGCGAACTCCGTGGCGAACTCGACGAGGCAACCTTCCTGCGCCGAGGCGAACGGGTCGGCCCTTACCTGACCTGCCTCGCCGGTTGCCGGCTCGAACAACTCACCCGCGACTGGTGCCGCGACACCGCCCACCTCCTGCGCGAACGGACCAGCACCGAAAGTAGGCCGACATGACGTTGACGTTCACCCGCTACGTGGCCATCGGCGACAGCCAGACCGAAGGTCTGGGCGACGGCAACGAACTCGACGGCTACCGGGGTTGGGCAGACCGGCTGGCCGAACGGCTGGCACACGGTAATCCTGACCTCGCCTACGCCAACCTGGCCGTGCGCGGCAAGCTCGCCGCCCAGGTCCGCGCGGAACAACTCGCGCCCGCGCTCGCGATGCGCCCCGACCTGGCCACCGTGATGGCCGGCATGAACGACCTCATCCGAGGGGGCTTCGACGCCGCGGGCGTCGCAAGCCATATCGAGGCCATGTTCGCCGACCTCACCGAAGCAGGCGCGACCGTGGTGACCGTGACCTTTCCCGACATCGGCAAGATCACCCCACTCGCCGCACCATTGCTTCCCCGGGTGCTCGACCTCAACGCCCGGATCATCGCCGCCGCGGCACGCCACGGTGTTCTCGTCGTCGACACGTTTCCGCACGCGGTCACCACCGACGCCCGCTTGTGGAGCGCCGACCGGCTGCACGTGAGCCCGATCGGCCACGCACGCATCGCCTCGGCCGTGGCGAAGGTACTCGCCCTGCCCGGCGATCACGAAGATTGGACCCGGCCACTCCCTCCGTTGCCACGCCGCACACCATGGCGAGCGACTGCGACGGAATTGCGGTGGCTCGCTTCGTTCGCGGGACCGTGGCTTTATCGCAGGGTCAGGGGCCGATCCTCCGGCGACGGCCGCGTCGCGAAGCGGCCCGAACTGGCTCCCGTCACGGTTTCAGCGCACGGGCCTGCCGGACGGCATCCGGAATAGCCGCGAGCACCCCCGCCGCCGACACCGGAACCCCGTCGGCACCGATCTCGCCCGCACGGGCATGCACGTCGGCCGCGACACCTGCGGCCAGCCACGGATCGAGTCCTGCCGCGAGCAACGCACCGACCAGCCCCGACAGCACGTCACCCGAACCGGCCGTGGCCAGCCATGATCCGCGCGCGGCATTCACCAGCACTCGCCCCGCCGGATCGGCGACGATCGTGCAGTGCCCTTTCAACAGCACGACGGCGTTGAACCGGTCCGCGGCGGCACGCACGGCGCCCACCCTGTCCGGTCCTGGCGGCGAGCCCGTCAACCTGGCGAACTCGCCGTCGTGCGGAGTGAGAACAAGCGGCGTGTCCGGATCGCGGGCGTCCAGCACATCCGGCTGGTGAGCGATGATCGTGATCGCGTCGGCGTCCGCGCACACGGGAACTCCCTTTCCGAGCGCCGCGGCGAGGACATCCCTGCCCTCCCTTCCGGTTCCGATGCCGGGCCCGGCGACCCATGCCTGCACCCTGCCCGCGTCGGTAATGGAGCCGGTGGCGACGATTTCCGGCCAGTGCCAGCGAACGACGTCGGCAGCGGGGCCCGCGTACCGCACCATGCCTGAGGTCGCATGCACGGCGGAACCGGAGGCGAGCACGGCCGCCCCGGGGTAGGTCGCCGACCCAGCCGCGACACCCGTGACTCCCTGCGTGTACTTGTCATCGGACGGCCCGGGCATGGGCCACGCCGACGCGACATCGGCAACGTCCAGCTGAAACAGGTCGGGTTCACCGAGTTCGCCAGCAAGCCCGATGTCGACGAGCACGACGTCGCCGCACCGCTCGGGATTGAGCACGTGAACCGGTTTCCTGGCACCGAACGTGACGGTCAGGTTCGCCGACACGGCGGGCCCTTCGACGGCACCGGTGTCGGGTTCGACTCCGCTCGGCAGGTCAACGGCCAGCACGGGCGCAGTGATGTGGCCGACCAAGGCCGCGGCATCCGGCCGGAGGGGCCCTCGTGCCGAGATACCCACGATCCCGTCGACCACCAGGTCGGCATCGGCTATCCATTGTGGACCTTCGTCGACGGACAGCACTCTCCCGCCGGAACGGTTGAGAGCGGCCAGTCCCTGCCGATGCGCCTTGTCCGGCGCGAGCAGCACGGCGGCGACCCCGACGCCCCTCTTGCGCAGGAACGCGCCTGCCCACAGCGCGTCGCCGCCGTTGTTTCCCGCACCGACGAGCAGCACGACACTCCGGCCCGCGACAGCTCCCGTGTGCTCGTCCAGCATGGTGGCGGCCCGCGTCGCGACACCGTGAGCGGCGCGCCGCATGAGCGTGCCCTCCGGAGTGCAGGCGAGCAGCCGCTCCTCGGCCAGGCGAACGTGATCAGTGGTCCAGATACCCCGCACAGGGCCCTGTTTACTCCACCGTCACCGACTTCGCCAGATTACGAGGCTTGTCGACGTCGTAACCACGGGTGCGGGCGATCTCGGCCGCCAGCACCTGCAGTGGCACCGTGGACACCAGTGGCTGCAGGAGCGTTGGTACAGCCGGGATTTCCACGAGCTCGTCGGCGAAGGGCCGTACCCGGTCGTCACCCTCCTCCGCGATCACGATCGTGCGCGCGCCGCGGGCCTGGATCTCACTGATGTTGGAGACCAGTTTCGCGTGCAGCACGGCCCGCCCCTTCGGGGAAGGCATCACGACGACGACGGGCAGTCCTTCCTCGATGAGGGCGATGGGCCCGTGCTTCAGCTCGCCCGCGGCGAACCCCTCCGCATGCATGTAGGCGAGTTCTTTCAGTTTGAGCGCGCCTTCGAGTGCGACAGGGAAACCGACGTGCCTTCCGAGGAACAGCACCGCCTTCGAGTCGGCGAGCTTCCGCCCCATGTCCCGCACTTGATCCACAGTGGACAGTACCTTGTGGACCGCGGCGGGCATGGCCTCAAGTTCGGCGAATTCCCGGGCGACCTCGTCCGGATACTTGGTACCCCTCGCCTGGGCGAGCGCGAGCCCCACAAGGTAATTGGCCGCGATCTGCGCGAGAAAGGCCTTCGTGGAGGCCACGCCGATTTCGGGGCCGGCGTGCGTGTACAGCACAGCGTCGGACTCGCGGGGAATCTGCGCACCGTTGGTGTTGCAGACCGCGAGCACTCGCGCTTTCTGCGCGCGGGCGTGCCGCACCGCCTCCAGCGTGTCGGCGGTCTCCCCTGACTGGGAAACGGCGACGATGAGCGTGTCGCGATCGAGTACGGGGTCGCGATAGCGGAATTCGCTCGCCAGTTCGACCTCGACCGGGAGCCGGCACCAGTGTTCGATCGCGTATTTGGCGACGAGCCCGGAGTGGTAGGCCGAGCCGCAGGCGACGACGAACACCTTGTCGACGTCGCGGAGATCCTGCTCGGAGATGCGCTGCTCGTCGAGCACGATCTTGCCGGCCTCGAAGTGCCCGCGCAGCGTGTTGGCCAGCGCGTCGGGCTGTTCTTCGATCTCCTTGAGCATGAAGTACTCGTGGCCGCCCTTCTCGGCGGCGGAAAGGTCCCAGTCGACCGTGAAGGGTTTGCCCTGCGCCGGCTCACCGGAAAAGTCGGTGACCTCGCAACCCTCCCTGGTGATCACGACGAGCTGATCCTGGCCGAGCTCGATGGCCTCCCTCGTGTGCTCGATGAAGGCGGCGACATCCGAGGCGACGAAGGTCTCCCCCTCACCCACGCCGACGACGAGCGGGGAGGACCGGCGCGCCGCGACGATGACGTCCGGCTGATCGGCATGGGTGACGACGAGTGTGAAGGCGCCTTCCAGCCTGCGGCACACGGTGCGCACGCTCGCGGGCAGGTCGCCCGCGGCGGGGCCGTCGGCGTAGGCGCGGGCGATCAGGTGTGCGGTGGTCTCGGTGTCGGTGTCGCTGGTGAGCTCGATACCGTCGGCTTCGAGTTCGGCACGGAGCGCGGCGAAGTTCTCGATGATGCCGTTGTGGACGACGGCGACGCGCTCGCTGCCGTCGCGGTGCGGGTGGGAGTTGCGGTCGACGGGCGCACCGTGGGTCGCCCACCGGGTGTGGCCCATGCCCGCGGTGCCCGTGAAGCCGTCGCGGCCCGCCGTGTCGAGTGCGGCTTCCAGGTTGGCCAGGCGCCCCGCTTTGCGTTCGACGGTCAGCGCGCCGGCGCCGTCGAGTACGGCTACGCCTGCCGAGTCGTACCCTCGGTACTCCATTCGGCGGAGGCCGCCAAGTACCACGTCAAGCGCCTGCCGATGCCCGACATATCCCACGATTCCACACACGTCCCCCAGGGTAACGACACAGCGTCACCATCATCGCCCGGCACGGCGGGACCGCGTTTAGCCCGCGAAACGCGGTGGGGCGCCCCTCCCCGGACCGCAGTTCGCGGGCTAAACGCGGTTGGGACCCCGGCCGCCGCACCGCCCAACGCACGGTGACCGGGTATGCCAGCCTCGGCCTGGTCATTCGGATACCCTCCCTGCCATGGCCAGCAAGCCGAA
This sequence comes from Saccharomonospora sp. NPDC006951, assembly GCA_040635515.1. GTDB lineage: Bacteria > Actinomycetota > Actinomycetes > Mycobacteriales > Pseudonocardiaceae > Prauserella_A. The sequence continues at coordinate 20,140 of JBEYHY010000006.1, forward strand.
GCAGTTACTGGAGGACCTGACCCACTCGGGTCCGCACGAGGTGCTGCGTGGCGACCTCGCACTCGTCGGCCTCCCCGGCGTCGTCTACACGCCGGCGCGAGGGCTCAACCTCCCTGCGATCGCCTTCGGCCACGGCTGGCTCCAGCCTCCCGGCCGATACCGCGAACTGCTGCGCCACCTCGCCAGCTGGGGCATCGTCGCGGCGGCTCCCGCCACTCAGCGCGGTCCGCTGCCGTCACACCGCGCTTTCGCCGCGGATCTTCGCTCAGCCCTCGACCTGGTCACCGGCGTTCGCCTCGGCCCGGACGGCATCAGCGTCGATCCGGCGAAGCTGGGCGTGGCGGGGCACTCCATCGGCGGAGGCGCCGCGGTACTCGCCGCCGCGAGTGAACCCACCCACACCGTCAAGGCCGTCGCGACCATCACCGCGGCACAAACGATGCCACCGGCCACCGCCGCGGCACAGACCGTCACCGCACCAGGTCTTCACCTGGTCGCCGACGAGGACATGGTCGCACCTGCCGAAGGCAATGCCGCCGCCATCGCCGACACGTGGGCCGGTCCCGTCCGGCTGCGAACTCTGCCCAAGTCGTCCCACCTCGCGGTCACCGAGGGGATGCACTGGAGCCAGCCACTGCTGCACGGCAAGCCCCACCGGCAGACTCAGCGCACCGTTCGCGCACTGTTCACCGCCTTCTTCCTCACCGAACTGACCGGCACGGACCGATACCGGCCGCTGCTCGAAGCCGACCTCAAGGCGGCACCGCTCACGCTCGACCGGGAGCCCGCGGCTCGCTGAACACCCGCAGCAGCGCGCACCCCACCGAGCCGTCGTTCTCCACGCCCGTCAGCAGGCCGACTCCCGGTGTCTCCAGCAGCGCCGCGACCTGCAGCGGCCCTGTCACCGCACCCACATCGCCGACCAAGTCGACCGGGTTCAGCACCACTGCCGGCAGGGTGCCCCCAAACAGCATTCTGCCCGCTAACTGTTCCGCGGTGGCCTGCTCACCACCTGGCGCCGACATGGCCAGCGCGGCGACCTCCCCCACCGCGACGCCGGTCCGGGTGAACAACCGCCGCATGCACGTTTCCAGTGCGCGAGCGGGGTCACCGTCGACGGTGACCCTCGTACTCACCCCCAGCACCTCCGCCAACGCGGGTCGCGCGGAACCCACCCGCTCAAGAAGCAGCGCCGCCGCGCCCTCACCGAGCCGCCAGGTCGCTCCCCGGTGCCATTCCAGCCACGCACGTTCCGCGCTGTATTCCTCGACCGCACCGCACACGACGCCACTCGCCCTGCCCGTGGCAAGCAACCGCGCGGCATAGCGCAGCACGCCGATCCCGGACATCCGGCCGCCCGCGATCGTCGTGTTCGGGCCGGTCAGCTTCCGCCAGATGGCGACCTGCGCGGCGGCACTGTTCATCAGCGCATAGGGCATCGTCGCCGGATTCACGAAGTACGGCTTGCGCCGGGTCAGCGAATCGCGCGTGAACTCGAACTGGGTCCGTGTGCTCCCCGACGTCGTCCCGAGCACCACACCGGTACCCGGGTCCACGTCAATGCCGGAGAGCAGATCGGCGACGACGCCGACCGCCAGCGCGCTGGCCCTGTCCATCGACCCCGTCCCCTTCCGGCCGAGCGCCTCCTCAACGACAAAGTCGCCTGCGAGGAACGCGGCAGGAAGCGGGCCGTCCGGGACGGGGGAAGGCGCCGGGCCCCGCGGCCCGAAGGGAGTCTTCCCGACACCGAGGGCGGAAATGGCCGACCACGCCGTGATCACCGGCGGGCCCTCAGCCGTCACGGCCGTTTGCCCAGCACGACGACGGCGTTGTTGCCGCCGAAAGCGAGCGCGTTGTTCTGCACCACACGCAGCTCGGCGTCGACCGCGGTGTTGGGTACGCAATCGACGGGGCACTCGGGGTCGGTCTCCCCGTGGTTGATCGTCGGAGGCACGAATCCCCTTTCGATACCCAGCGCGCACGCGACGGCTCCCAATGCGCTCGCCGCTCCCATGGTGTGCCCGAGCATGGATTTCACCGACACGGTCCGAGGCGGCTCCGCGCCGAAAACCTCATTGATCGCACCACATTCGGTGACATCGTTGGCTTTCGTACCGGTGCCATGGGCGGATATCAGGTCGACGTCATCAGGAGTGACACCGGCATCGCGCAAGGCCAGCTCCATGCACCGGCGGACACTGTCACCATCGGGCGCCACCTGGTGGCGCGCATCGCAGTTCAGCCCGTAGCCCAGCACCTCGGCATACGGTTTCACACCTCGCGCCTCCGCCGACCGCAACGACTCCATGAGCAGAACGGCACTCCCCTCGCCGGTGAGAATGCCCCCGCGATCCTTGTCGAAGGGCCTGCATCGCCCGGGGTCGATCGCACCGAGCCGGTAGAAGCCGGTGAAGGTCATGCGGCACATCGCGTCGGCACCACCGCACAGCGCGAAATCCGCCTCCCCAGAACGTATCGCGTCGAACCCGTTGCCGATGGCATAGTTTCCCGCCGCGCACGCCGTCGCGATAGTGGATACGTCCACATCGGACAGCCGGAGTTCACGCGCGACACCGGTGGCGAGCCTGCCTGCCTGAGTGCGCAACGCGGCGGAACCGGCCATCGCCTCCGGGCCGGAACGCAGCATCGTCTCGGCGAGCCGTTCACCTTCATCGGAGCCGCCATCGGTGGTTCCGATGCACACGACACCAGGTCGCGCACCGAGGTGTTTCTCGTCGGCACCCGCGTCCGCGACGGCCATCCTCGCCGCCGCGATCGCGAACCTGGCCGCCCTGCTCACCTCGTCGAGTGGAACGTTGCGCACCCACCGTTCCGCCTCGAAATCCTTGACCTCGCAGCCATCGGCGTGCGCGAAACCGCTGGTGTCGAACGATTCGATCGGCCCTTGCCCATCGCTACCCGCGCGCAGGGCCTCGGCGAACGCGTCAGCACCGGTGCCGATGCTGGACACCACGCCGAGCCCGGTGATCACCACCCTGTGCACGGATCAGCCATCCAACGCCGCACTGAGGACCTCGTACACACCTTTCAGGTTGACGAGGCGGGTCAGCTCGTCCTCGTCGATCTCCACGTCGAACTCGATTTCGAGGCGTGCCAGCAGTTCGATCATCTTCATGGAGTCGGCTTCGAGGTCTTCGACGAACAGCTCCGACTCGCCGACCTCTTCCGGGTCGACCTCAAGCACCCTGCACACGAGCCGTTTGATTTCGCCGGCTCGCCCGGCGACGACGGCGTTCATTTCAGCCAGGAGTTGTTGGAGAAATCGTCATCGTCGAACCGGTCCTCCCGACGAGCGTGCCGCGCCCTTCTCGGCGGAGCCGGAGGCGCGGATACTTCGGGTTCTGGCGGCTCGGGGGTCGCACTACTGCTGGGGCTTGTCTTCCCATTGTGGGAAAAGGTGGCATCACGTTGGTCGTCATCGGGGCCGAAACCCATGACGTTGCTCTTGTCAGCCAAGGATTTCCCGGTGCTCCAGCCACCGGCCTGCTTCTGCCTCCGGCCGAGTTCACTGAAGTGCTTGGCCGCCCTCGCGGCAACCTTCCCCTGCGTAATCATGCTTTCCTTGGACCGCTTCCGCACGCTCGCCGCGTTGCGTTCCCTCAGCGCCCTGCGTTCGGCCATCTCCCTGCCGATGCTGCTGAGCCGGGAGATGGTCGCCGCGGCTTTACCCTGTGCCATCAGCTCTCCTGTCCTCGCGCGGTCACCGGTCGTACCGGATCGAGCGTTCACCTTCGTCGTACAACGAGCCGCTGATGCGGTTGCCGCCAACGGTGTTGCCGAAGATGCCACCGTCGATGCGATACGGGCTGGTGGTGCGATCCTGATCCCCCGACTGGTTGCCCGCACCGGCACCCATGGGTCCCATTCCGCCCATCATGCCCATGCCTCCCGCCCCGCCGACGCCGCCGCCCGTTCCTCCTTGCGCCGCGGGGGGCGTCTCCCCCATTCCGCCCGGTGCGACGGCGATACCGGCCTGCGCCGACTGCGGCTCGACACTCGCCGAGAGTGCCGTCTGCTGCACGGTTGCCCGCACATCCGTGTCGCCGTGTTCTTCGCTCACCTCGGCATGGATCCCGTCATGATCACCGTCAACGCGTGGGCCGGGGAGCTCGCCGCCGTCCACGGACGGCATGCCGTCATCCGCCGGGGGCGCTGCGAAATCGGAGCCGTCTCCGGGATCCCCATCGCCGCTTTCTCCTTGAGCCCCAACGGAAACCGGATCTCCGGGCATTGTGCGGATGGTTTCCCTCGGCAGTTGGGAGCCCGGCCCGTGCCCGGGTTCGTTCTTGTTCTCTCCGAGCGTGTACGTCGTCGGCGGCGGCGTTCCGTCGTCGACAGTGACCCTGGTCGGCCCCTGCGGGCCTTCGGGCTGCTCCGCGGTGATCGTCAGATCACCGTCCTCGATTCGGATCTTGCCATCGGGACCGGGACGGTACACCTGTTCTTCGCCTTCCTCACCGGAGCCTTCCGGCCCGAAATCGTCACTCGCACCGTCTTCGCCGGTACCGAAATCAAGTTGGTATTCCTTCGGTTCGCCCGTCCCGTCGTCGACGGAGACCTCCATCTTGCCGTCTTCGCCGGGCTCGGTCATTTCGAAGGTGTTGTCACCCTTCTCGACTGTCAAGGTGTCCCTGTCGTCACCGAGGTCTTTGATGGCCTCGCCGGTTTCCGGATCGATCGGGTACGGCTTGCCAGTCTCGGGGTCGACTTCGAGCTCATCACCCGTCACCGGATTGGTACCGGGTTCTGTCGCTCCTGTCGCCTCGTCCTCCGGCTCAGGCGCGGGCGGCGCCGATCCTCCGCCGGGACTACCTCCGCCGCCTCCGGTTCCGCCTCCGTCACCGCTGGGTCCCGCGCCCCCATCCTCGGGTTGCGGCGTTTCCGGCGACGGCACCGAGGAATCACCGCTCTCCTCGGGGAACTTGTTCTCGTAATCCTTGAGGAATCCGTTGAGGTCGCCCCAAGCCTGATCGACGGCTTCCTTCGTGTCCTCACAAATGGCGGTGAACCGCTCGTAGAGATTGTCGTAGAGGTCGGGGTTCCACGAGTCCTGGACCCAGATCTTGCATTGGTTGATGGTCATCTGCTTGTTCTCGTCGTTCAGGTCGCAGTCGTCGGCCCTGATCGTGGCCTCAAGATCGCTGCCGGTCTCCGCGTCCACCCACGCCGCCACTTCGAGGACTTCGTCCTGCGATTCGAAGTCCCCTCGCGCCAGCGTCATCACCTTGCTCGCGGTTCCCGGAATCGCGGCGCCCACTGTGGACTGATACATGTCGATGACCTCGTCGGCCTTGGCCTTGCACGCTTCGTACACCGCTTGGACGGCGGCCTCGATGACCTCGGCGGAACCTTCAAGCGCTTCGAGTAGATCGCCGACATTGGGAGCGATGTCCTCGCTGTACTTCTGGTATGAGGCGTTCGCGCCGTCTCCGGTCCACTCCTGGTACAGGGTGTTGAGGTTCGACTCGGTGGTGCTGTGTAAACCCTGGAGCGTGTCGTGTGCGTCCCTGAGCCGCTGCGCCTCGTCGAGGAACTTCTGGAAGTCGATGCCCCGCTGCTCGTCGAACGCGGTCTTGATGTCGTCATAGCTCAGCGGACCGTCGATGTGCCTGGACTCGCTGGGAGCCTCCTCGTCGATGGGAACGAAGGACTCGAACACTTCGAGCGCCGGTTCGGCGAGATCGAACAACTCGTCCGACGTCGTAATGGCACCGCTACCGGAACCTGGGGCCATGGCGTTGTCGAGTTCCGACTGGTTGTCGCTGATGCGGTCCGTGACCTGCCGGTCCCGGTAGCCCTCCGTCTCCGCCTCGCTCTCCGCCTGGTCGTAGACGGCATCGACGTCGACGAGCCCGTAACCGTGGTAGCCCGCGTTCGGGTAACCGTAGTAGGCATCGTCGATGTTGTACTTGTCGTAGTACTCCGTTGCGGCGGAATCCTGCCCGCCACTTTGCCGATACGCGAAGAGCAGAGCTTCCTTCGTCTGCGCGGAAACATAGGGATCGTCAAGCAGCGCCTGCGTCTCTTCCCAGGTCTTGCTCACAGTCCGCTCCCCGACTGGTTCGCCGAGGAGTGCTGCTCGGCTTCGGCGGCCGCGTACTGCTCACCAGCGCCGCCGATCGAGCCCGCGAGCGCCATCAGCGAGCCACACATGGCCACCGCACCTTCACCGAGGGTCTGAATGGCGGTCGTGTAGTCGGCGGCCCACTCGGCGTGGGCGGTTCCGAAATCCGTCTCGGCAATCTCGGTCGCCCCGAGGTCCTCGACCTCCGGCTGGGCCTCTTCCGCCGCGTCGTTGATGGTTTGCGCCTGGCTCACCATGGTTCCGGTATCGGCCGTGTACCCGTCCGGCGCGCTGACACCCGAACTGGACGAATCCTCGTCGTTGACCCTGGATACCGTGGTCACGCCAGCTCCCCCTCAAGCTCTTCGTGTGCGAACGCCGTTACGACGCGCGAAAAAACCACCCGGTGCCGTCGCTAATGCACAGAATGTACCGATGCGCTGATCAGCCCGCACCGATATGAAGGATTTGCGTTTCCAAACAAAAAAAAGGGGTTCCGGCGTTCAGGAGACGCTGGCGACGACACCGGCGAGCCGGTCCGCCGCGGCCTGAGCGATGTCCTCCGCCGTCGCCTCGACCATGACCCGCACCAGTTGCTCGGTTCCCGACGGACGCAGCAGCACTCGCCCTTCGGCCCCGAGTTCGGCGGTCACCGCGTCGACGGCTTCCTTCACGGCAGGCGAGGCGGCGACGGCGGTCTTGTCGGCGACGCGCACGTTGATGAGCACCTGAGGCAGCCTGCGCATGACTCCAGCGAGTTCGGCCAACGAACTTCCGGTCTCGGCGACCCTGCTCATCAACCGCAGCGCGGTAAGCAATCCGTCGCCGGTTGTGGCGTGCGCGGGGAAAACGACGTGCCCCGACTGTTCGCCGCCGAGCGAGAAACCACCAGAGCGCAGTTCCTCCAGCACGTAGCGATCGCCGACAGCGGTGGTTCGCAACGTCATGCCGTGTTCCCTGATGGCCAGGTGCAGACCGAGGTTGCTCATCACGGTCGCGACGAGAGTGCGCTCCGTGAGTTCGCCCGCGTCCGCCATGGCGACCGCCAGCACGGCCATGATCTGGTCACCGTCGACGAGGTTGCCCGACGAATCGACGGCGAGGCACCGGTCGGCATCGCCGTCGTGCGCGATGCCGAGGTCGGCGCCGTGCTCGACCACGGCTGCGCTCAGCGGCTCGGGATGCGTCGAACCACAGCCGTCGTTGATGTTCACGCCGTCCGGCTCCGCGTGCAGGGCGATCACCTCGGCCCCCGCCTTGCGATAGGCCTCGGGCGCGGCGGCGGACGCGGCACCGTTCGCGCAGTCGACGACAACCCTGAGCCCCGCGAGCGGGTGCGGCGTTGCCGTCATGAGGTGCGCGATATAGCGGTCGAGCGCGTCGTCGACGTCGGATACCCGCCCGATCTGCGCACCGGTCGGCCTGGGCGCCCCGGAGCCGAGACCGGCTTCGATCTCGTCCTCGATCCCGTCGGGCAGCTTGTGACCGCCCTCTCCGAACAGCTTGATCCCGTTGTCCGGCATCGGGTTGTGCGAGGCGGAAATCATCACGCCGAGATCGGCGGAAAGGTCGCCGACGAGATGAGCGACACCCGGTGTCGGCAGGATGCCCACTCGCAGCACGTCAGCGCCCGCCGAGGCGAGTCCGGCGACGACGGCGGATTCGAGCATCTCGCCGCTTGCCCTCGGGTCGCGGCCCACGATCGCCACCGGCCGGTGCGAGCGGTCATGCGCCGCGAGCACCCTGGCGGCGCTGGCCGCCACGGACATCGCCAGCTCGGGGGTGAGTTCGGCGTTGGCGAGGCCGCGCACTCCATCGGTGCCGAAAAGGCGGGCCATATCCTCGACCTCCGTGTTCGGGTGGGTTGGACCGGTGCGGCACCGTGTACGTCCCACCACGTGCTTGTGCGTGAGCGACCCGAACAACCTAGCGGCCACGACGATGACGCCCCAGCCCGGTACGCACGCGGCGCGTTTAGCCGGCTAAACGCGGTTCGGGGGTTCCGGGGCCGGAGAGCACAGAAGCGCCCATCCGTATATCGGAAGGGCGCTTCTGTGCGTTGCGAGCTGCGCGTCAGCGCTTGCTGTACTGCGGAGCCTTACGGGCCTTCTTGAGGCCGTACTTCTTGCGCTCGGTCGAACGAGCGTCACGAGTGAGGAAGCCTGCCTTCTTCAGCGCGGGCCGGTCCTCGTTGTCGATCTCGGCGAGAGCACGCGCGATCGCGAGCCGCAGCGCACCGGCCTGGCCGGAGATGCCGCCGCCATTGAGGTTCGCGAAGACGTCGAACGACTCCGGCTTCTCGACGGTGACCAGCGGCTCACGGATGAGCTGCTGGTGAACCTTGTTCGGGAAGTACTGCTCAAGAGCCTTGCCGTTGAGCTTGAACTGGCCGGAGCCGGGCACGAGGCGCACTCGGACGACGGCTTCCTTGCGGCGGCCGACCGTCTGCGCGGCGCCGCCTGCAGCACGAGACGGCTTCGGCGCGGTCGGCGTCTCGCTGGTCACGACCGCGTCGGTTGCGGCCTCGGTCTCGGTGCTGGTCACAGACTGTTCCTCACTCACTGGGTCACCTGAGCGATCTTGGTGATCTCGCGCTGCTGCGGCTTCTGCGCGGCGTGCGGGTGCTCGGGACCGGCGTAGACCTTGAGCTTCTTCGCCTGTGCGCGGCCGAGCTTGTTCTTGGGGAGCATGCCCTTGACGACCTTCTCGACCAGGCGCTCAGGCCTCGTGTCGAGCAGTTCGCCGAAGGAACGCTTACGCAGGCCACCCGGGTAGCCGCTGTGCCGGTACGCGAACTTCTGCTCGCGCTTGTTACCGGTGAGCGCCACCTTCTCGGCGTTGACGATGATGACGAAGTCACCGGTGTCCACGTGGGGGGCGTAGGTGGGCTTGTGCTTGCCGCGCAGCAGCGTAGCGACCTCGGTCGCGAGCCGGCCGAGCACGACATCCTCGGCATCGATCACGTGCCATGCACGGGTGATATCGCCGGGCTTGGGGCTGTACGTGGGCAAGGGTCTACCTCGTCGTCAACGTGCTTGTGGGGTCCGTGCGGGCCTAGCGCATACGCGCCGCAGCGCACAACAACTTACGAAGATACCCGGTCACTTTGGGAAGGGTGAAGGCGGGGTCCGCACCGTTCTCGCATACTAGGGTCTCCGGCAGCGTGCCGCGATCGTACTCTCCGGGGGGACGAAGAAATGACTCAGCGGCTGGCCAGCACGGCCAGTAGGGCGACAATCCGACGGAGGCCCGCCGCGCGCCGCTCACTGGCTGTACTCGGCGCGCTACTCCTCCTGGTCACCGCGTGCGCACCGGGGCGCTCCGGCACCGCCATACCCGACGACGACGCGGCGGCGGCCTACGTGAGCGACAAGTTCAAGGCGACCCTCGACCGGCTCTCCGACGACCTCGGCGAGACCGAACCGAGACGCAGTACCCACCGCTCCTTCACCCGCATCGACGAGAAGAAGGCCGACAGCACGATCACCGCCATCCAGGTCGGCAGCCCACCCTCACGGCTCTACAAGAACCACTCCAACCGGGACTCCTCCGACTACCGCGACTACTTCCACCCCGCGGGAAGTGACGTCGAATACACCTACCTCGGCCCGGTCTACAAGAGCCTCGCTCCGACCCCGTGGGTGTCCCAGCCGTACAAGTCCGCCGGATACGACATCTGCTTCTGGGGCGGCTACACGATGGTCTGCCGCATGCTGGACACCATCTCCAGCTCCCTGAAGAACGGGCACGCCGCGAAACAGGCGAAGAGCTTCCAGGACGGCAGCATCGAACTGACCGCCGAGGTCACGCTGCGCGAGTTCCTCAAGCAACGGGTCGTCATCCTCCCGGACTGGGTCCTCGCGCAGATCACCGAGGAGATGCAGAACGGCATCATCGAAGCGAAGGTCAAGCTCGACCCCGACGGCAAGCTCAAAGAGATCCGCATGAACGGCCTCATCAAGGCTGACGGCCACGAGTTCGAGGTCAAGGAGCACTACCAGGTGCTGGATCCGCCCACCGAGGAGGATCTGCCGAAGGTCCCGCCGAAGGACCAGGTGACGGCACTCACCACGGACGCGGAGATCGACGACTACTACAACCGCATGGGCGAGATCACGAGCAGCGGCGGGTAGTGCCCCACCGAAGCCGACGATCACGACCACAAGGGGAAGCCATGACACAGCCACCGAACCAGCCGCAAGGATGGTGGCAACCGCCGAGCCCCGCACAGGGTTATCCGCAACAGGGACCACCGCAGCATCCACAGCAACCGCAGCAGGGAGCTCCGCAGGGGCAGCGGTACGGCGGGCAACCGGGGCAACCGGGGCCGCAAGGTCCACAGGGGCAGCATCCTGCTCCGCCACAAGGACACGCGCCCTACGGAACTCACGGCGGTCAAGCGCCCCAGCCGCAGACGGGACCGCAGCCGTCGTTCGGCGGTAGTTTTCAGTCGCAGTACGGCGGTCTCGGTGCTTTCGAGGGCAAACCGGAGCGCAAGCCCAGGCGGCGCAAGACCTGGTGGATCGCGGGTTCGGCCGCCGGTGTTCTCGTCGTAGGCGCGGGAATCCTGACGTGGCAGCTCGGCTTGTTCGGCGGCGACGTCCTCGATCAGGAGTCACTGCAGACCAGTGTCGCCTCGGTACTCCGGGACAGCTACGGCGAGCACGATGTGTCCAATGTCGAGTGTCCAAGCCGGCAACCGATCAATACCGGCAACGAATTCTCATGCACGGTGGAGATCGGCGGACAGACGAAGTCCGTGTCCATTCGCGTACTCAACGACAAACCCGAGTACGAGGTCGGCGCGCCGAACTGATGCCGTACGACGATGAGGGCCCGGCGTTCACCGGGCCCTCATCGTCGTACGGAATGGGTCAGAAGAAGCCCTGCACGGCCTTGTCCGTGGATTGGTAGCCGTCCGCGATCTGAGGCAGCGCGGTCGCGATCTTATCGAGGATGTCCTTGAGCTCCTCAAGATTGTTGTCCCACTCGGTCTGCACGCCGCGCCAAGCGTCCTGGGCATCGCCCTGCCAGCTATCGACGAGCGGCGCGAGACGGCTTTTGAGATCCTCGAACAGGCCATTGAGTTCGCCGCCCGTCGCCTTGCAGTCGTCGGCGGCCGTGTGGATGGTCTGATAATCAACGACGATGCCGTCAGGCATGGTCCCCTCCTTTGATCAAAATTCTTGGTGGCGTCGACTGTGGAGCAGGCCTGAACCTCACACGCCCTCAAGAGTGCTGGCGATGTTGTTCAGCTCGACGTTCTGTTCCTCTTCCGCCTCGGCATAGGTATTGCCGGACTTCTGGAGTAGTTCAGCGATACCAGCCAGCGTGTCGTTCAGCTTCTGGTTCCGTTCGTCGAATGTGTCCATGACATTCTGAAATGCCTGCGCGGCCTCGCCCTGCCACCCTGCACGAGTGGCCTCGATACGGTCGCGAAGGGTGCTCATGTTCGACATCATCTGACCGGCGATGTCATCGACGTCAAGGTATGCCTGCTGGAACTGCTCCGGTGATCCGGTAAAGCCCTCCATAATCGGGAGCTACCCCCTTCATTTCTGGTTCACGTGGCGCGGTTTGTTCGCGTCGGCTGTACGACGAGAACATTGCCACGCAGGGTTCCCGGTGTCGCGACAAAGAGGGAATCCGTTGCGACCGTGAATATTTTCGGAAACCAGCTACCCACCCGCCCGCGCCCCGAACCGCGTTTAGCGGGCTAACTGCTGTCAGGAGCGCGGCCGCTGGGGGCGTTCGGACGAGTTCGGGTGCCTCGGCAAACTGGATGAGTGTTCGACGGAAGAACACCGGCATGTGCGAAAAGAAATCGCCAACGGCCGAAGGCTGCCCGATCGGGCGATCCAGCGGTCTGCGACTCAATTCGTGAACTTGAGCGTTCCGACAATCTGATCGCAGGCTGCTTGCACTCGCTCAGGTTTCGCCGCTTCCTGACAACCGATACTCACCTGGGCGGTCCCGTGCGCGAACACGTACCAGTCGACGTTCGCCGCGGGTTTGCTTTCCACGTAATGGATCGTCTGCTTACCCGCGTATACATGCTGATCCTCGAACCCACTGAACCGATCGGGAGTTTTGGCGACCTCGTCCCGCAATGCGCCGACCAACCGCTGCCGGTCCGCCCCCGCGTCGTACGCCAGCACGAATTCCTGCACGACGACAAGATCGTCGTCGGCAGCCGTCTGCGCGTCGCTCGGTTTGACGACCACCTGTCGATCGGCAACGTTGTCGCCGGTCTGCGCCCAGTCGGGAGGAGCGACGAAGGAGTAGGAGTACTGCGCGAACGTTCTCCCCGCCGGTGGTGCGGGTTCGTCGTCCTGGAGCACCAGGACAAGAGTTGTCACGATCCCGGCCAGCAGGAGCACTCCGAGAATGACCAAGGCGATCAGCTTGTGCTGCCGCGACCATCCTCGCGGCACGCGGGTCGCACCACCTGGAGCTCCCGGCGGTCCAGCCGCACGCTGTCCCCGCGGCGGAGAAGGCTGTCCCTGGCCCTGCCGGATCTGTTGTCCCGGCTGACCTTGCCCCTGCTGAACAGGACGCGCGGGGAGCGCGCCCGGCCTCGTTGCCGGCCTGGGCGGCGATCCACCCGACATCGGTTGCCGGGGAAGAGGAGGCGTCGCCGACGGCCGGGTCACGACCTTCGTGCGCTGCTCCCCCTGCATGCCGGTCACCATCGGCGTCGCACCCGGCAGTGCGCCTGTGCGGTCCGGAATGACCTGCACCGCACGCAGAGCACCTCGCGCGACGACGGTTTCCGGCTGGTCAAGGGTGGTCGGGACAACTCCGACTCGCTCGTGGACCAACCTCGAAACCATCGGGATCCGGCTCGACCCTCCGACGAGGAAGATCGCGGTGAGCTGTTGCGGTCGCAGGCCCGCCGAGTCGATCGTGGCGCTCGCCAATTGAACGGCCCGCCCGAGCGGGACCGCGACGAGGCGCTCAAGATCCTCCCTCGTCAGATGGGCATCGGCGAAGGGTGGCGGCATGGGGACGTCGGTATAGACGTGCCTGGACAGAGTTTCCTTCGCCCCTCGGATGTCTTGGCGCAGCACCCGCCTTCGCCGCCGATCGGCGAGTTCCCTGCCTTGGACGAGCTGTTCCCAGGCCGTGGTATCGGCATTCGACACCAGGGACCCCACATGCTCCAGCAGCGCCTGATCGATGTCGGCTCCACCGAAACTCGGGTCACCTCTGGTGGCGAGCACCTCGAACTCCGTGCGCTTTTCGCCCGCGGAACGTCGTACCACGCTCACGTCGATGGTTCCGCCTCCGAGGTCGAGCACGGCGAGGGTGTCACCAGGCCGCCCGCTGAACTCGACGGTCCGCTCCTGGTTCACCTCGGCGGGCGCGAACGTCGCGGCGTGGAAAACCGCGGCGGCGACCGGCTCCGGCACCAGAGCCACCTCGTAAGCGAGTTGACCCGCGGCCTGCCTGAGGAGTCGCGTACGGACAGCGCCCCAATCCGCGGGATGAGTCAGTACGAGCAAGCGCACCTCGGCACCCGCCGCGAGCCTGCGCGCCTCGGTGACCGCACGTTCCAGCACCGCATGCATAACGTCGATGACCCGCAACACCGTGTCACCGAGCAGTAGCTCACCCTCGTCGATACGCCGCTTCGGGTTGGGCTCGTAGCGAGAAGGGTCCACGGCGGCCTGCCGCTCCGCCTCTTGCCCGACGAACAACGTCCCGTCTGGCGCGGCGTACACGGCAGACGACATCAGCGGCTGGCCATCGATCACCACGACCTGCGGCTCGCGCCCGTTCATCGAGGCAACGACACAGGTGCTCGATGTCCCGAAGTCCACCGCCACCCGCAAGGTCACCAGCAGCTCCCACCCATCGAAAATCCGTCGGGGGTCACTCTTGCAGATCCCTTACGCGGACCTCCGACGTGCCTCGCTCCAATGCCTACTCCGGCTGGATCCACGAGACCTGTATGAGCTGCTTACCAGCCTTCCGGCTGACAAGCGTGCCCCGTCCGGGTGGCATCGGGGCGGCTTTCACGTTACCGAGCAGATAACCCTCGTCCTTTGACCCATTCATGATCAGCCCCGGCATCGCCAGTTCCTTGAGCTTCCCGATGATCGGGTCCATGCCACTGCGGGCCGCGCCACCGGTCCGCCGGGCCACGACCATGTGCAGCCCGACGTCCTTGGCCTGCGCGAGGTACTCCGACAGCGGGCGCAGCGGGTTGTTGGACGAGCTCGCGACGAGGTCGTAGTCGTCGACAACGATGAAGAGCTCCGGCCCGTTCCACCACGAACGCTCCTTGAGCTGTTGCGGCGTGACATCCGGGCCGGGCAAGCGTTTGGCCATGGACCCGGCAACGTCCTTCACCATGCCGTCGAGCTGATTCGCCGACACCGCGTAGCCAAGCAACTGGTCACCCTCGATGAAGCCGAGCATCGTCCGCCGGTAGTCGACCAGGATGATGACGGCTTCCTTCTTCGTGTAGCGAGTCGTGATGCCGCGCAAGATCTGCCGCAGCAGGTTGGTCTTGCCCGACTCACCGTCGGCGTAAGCGAGGAAGTGCGGGTCGGCGTCGAAATCGAGATAGATGGGAGCGAGTTCGTCCTCGTTGACCCCGATCGGCACCATTCTGGTGTCGCGCTTGGGGTCCTGCGCGAGTAGTTCATCGTAGCTGATGAGTTCGGGAAGCAGCCGCACCTGGGGCGCGGGCCGTCCCTGCCACGCCGACTTGATCTTGGTGACGGCATCGGCGACACCCGTACCCAGGTCCTGATCGTCACTGGATCCGTCGATTCGGGGAAGACCACCGAGGAAGTGCAGTTTGTCCCTGGTCAACCCGCGTCCGGGACGGCCGGCTGGAACGTTGACAGCGACCCTGCGGTCGATATCGGATTCGCTCGGGTCACCGAGCCGCAGTTCGAACCGGGTTCCGATCATGTCCCTGATGGCAGGGCGAAGATCTGCCCAGCGATTGGACGAGATCACCACGTGCACGCCATAGGTCAGCCCTCGGACAGCCAGCTTGGTGATCTGTGGTTCCAGCTCCTCGAAGTCGTCCCTCAATGCCCTCCAGCCGTCGACGATCAGGAACGCGTCCCCGAAAGGATCCTGCTCGGCGGTGATATCACCGCGACGTTTGCGGTTGCGGAAGTCGTTCATCGAGTCGACCCGCATCGCGCCGAACCTGGCTTCCCGCTCGTTGACCAGTGTCGTCAGTTCGGCGACGATCCGGCGAGCCTTGTCCGGTTCTCTTCGCGCGACGGCGACCCCGCCTACGTGCGGCAACTCGTCGAGCGCGGCGAGTGTGCCGCCTCCGAGATCGATGCAATAGAACTGCGCTTCCTCCGGTGTGTGAGTGAGCGCCGCCGACATGATCAACGTGCGCAAAAGCGTCGACTTCCCCGACTGCGGGCCGCCGACGATCACACCATGTCCGGCGCCACCGGAGAAATCGGCCCACAACGGGTCGCGTCGCTGCTCGTAGGGCCGGTCGACGATGCCCAGCGGAATCTGCAGGCGGCCGTTGCCGAAGAATCCGACCGGTGAAAGGCCACGGTCCCCGGTGGGGTTGAGGTTCGGCAGCAGCGTGTCGAGGGAGTTCGGCTCGTTCAGCGGAGCAAGCCACACCTCGTGCGCGGGAGGGCCCTGGCCTATGAGCCGCGAGACGATGACATCAAGTTCGCTTGGTTCGACGGCCTCTTCGGACTCTTGCTTGGGCTGTTCGACGATCTCGGCAGCGGGCTCGCGTTCTCTCGGCAACTCGACGAAATCGGGGACGAACAGTTGAGGACGCTTGTCCGCACGAACCACCTTCGCGCCCGGCGCCGCTGCCTTGATTCCTGCCGGACGATAAGGACCGGATACGTACGAAGCTTTGAACCTGACCAGCGTGGACGTGTCGTACTTGAGGTATCCCCCGCCCGGCACGGAAGGGAGCTCGAACGCGTCGGGAACACCGATCGCGGCCCTCGACTCCGCTGCCGAGAACGTCTTGAGGCCGATGCGGTAGGACAGGTGTGAGTCGAGACCGCGTAGCTTGCCTTCTTCGAGTCGCTGCGAGGCCAGCAGCATGTGCATCTGCAGCGACCTGCCCAGCCTGCCGATGGCGACGAACAGATCGATGAAGTCCGGCTTCGCCGACAACAGCTCCGAGAATTCATCCACGACGATGAACAGGGCGGGCAGCGGGTCGAGGTCCGCGCCGTTCTCTCGTGCTTTCTCGTACTCCCATACGTTCTTGAAGTTGCCCCCGTTCTTGAGCGCCTCCTGCCGCCGGTTCATCTCGCCGGCGAGCGCGTCCTTCATCCGGTCGACCAGGGTGACCTCGTCGGCGAGGTTGGTGATGACAGCGGATACATGGGGTGCGGTGTCCAAGCCCATGAAGGTCGCGCCGCCCTTGAAGTCGACGAGCACGAAGTTCAGCGTCGTCGACGAGTGTGTGGCGAGCATCCCGAGTACGAGTGTGCGCAGGAATTCGGACTTGCCGGAGCCGGTGGCACCGATGCACAAACCATGCGGCCCCATGCCCTCCATCGCGGCTTCCTTGATGTCTAGCTCGACCGGCTGACCGTACTCGCCCACGCCGAACGGGACGCGGTACCGATCCCTCACCGGTCGAGGCTTCCAGGCCTGCTGAACGTCGAAAGTCATGGGGTCGCCGGGAATTCCGAGCAGCTCCAGTAGCGACGGGTTGGAAAGCAAGGGTTGTTCCTCACCCTCGTCCGCCTCGGCGGAACCCATCCGGTACGGAGAGATCTTGCGGGCCAGTGCCTCTGTCTCGACGAGGCTGAGTGAATCGGGGCGACCGAACCATTCGATCCCACCGGCACTGCGAGCACCGAGCCGCTGCTCCTCCACAACCAGCCGCAGGCCACGCCGGGCGGCGAGATTGCCGATGGAATCGGAAAGATCGATGAGGGTGACGCCGACCAGCCCCTCTTCCAGAAGGATCTGTTCCTCCCCCGTCACCTCGGCGTCGTCGATGACGATCACGATGTGGGGCTGATCAGGCGGAGGTGTCGCGTTGCGCGAGAACCGCTGGCGGTCGCGCAAGTCATCGTCAAGCCACTGTTCCAGTTGAGCGAGCGATCCCGTCATCATGCGCAGCTGCCCGATGCCGTCAGCCAGCGCCGGGTGTTGCACATGTGGCAACCACTTGGCCCACTCCCACTCCGTTTTCGCTCTGCCGGCCGTGGCGAAGCCGACGATGACGTCGTCGGGACTGTGGAAAGTGACGAGCTGCGAGATCAGCGCTCTGGTGAGTCCTCGCGTCAGGTCCTTGTGGCCCTGCATCCCGACCGCGGCGAACCCCCGGAGGGTGATCTGAGTAGGCAGATCGGGAACGATCGAATGAGCGCGAACGAATCTGCGCAACGCGAGAGTGGCGATCGGCTCCAGTTCGTCGACGGGGCCGGTCTGCGGCGGAACCAGCCTGGTCGCCAGCCGGTGAGAGCTGCGCCCCACCCTGAGGTGCAGGAAATCCTGATCGCTCTGCCGCCGCTCCCACATGCGCCTGCTGGTGGCGAGCGACCACAAGCTCTGCGGGTCGGGGTGCACCCACTCCAGCGCCGCACGCTGGTCGATCATCGCTTCCCTGGCCCTGTCGCGCATTTGCCCGAGGTAACGCAGATAATCCTTGCGATCCTCGTTCATCTCCGCCTTCTTCTGCTGGCCGCCACGCCCGCCGCCCGCGAACATGCCGACCATGGACATCATCATCATGAGCGGCATCATCAGGAAGAACGGGCTGCGCGCCATCGCGCCGCCCGAGGTGAACATGAACGTGACCATGCCGAGCATCGCGACGACCATCACGACCGGCATCAGCTTCATGATGATGTTTCCGGGAATCGTTCGCGGCACCTCGGGCGGAGGTTCGAGGTGAACCTCGCCGCCCGGCGGGCGGGGAGCCGCTAGCCGTGGCGAGCGTCTGAACTGCAACGTGCTCACGGAAAAGATCCCCTCTGGTTGGCGTGGACGGCTGCACTCGGCGTGCGAACAACGTTGTGCGCACCTGCCCCCAAAGCGGAGCGCCGCTGTCGCCAGAAACCGTATCGGTTCGCACGGCGTGAGTCCCTGGAATTCTCGAATCGACAACACGATCTAGCTCAAGTGGCCGACACTTACCACTCGAACGGCGCTATCCGACGTCTGCGAGTGGGCCTTTCGCACCAGCGAATACGGATGTTCACGAAATCCGGCATAGTGGCACACCGATTGTCGGCAACAGTCGATACTGTAGGCCTCGCCAAACGGGAGTCACTCGCCTTGGGGGCGAGCTTTTTCACGGGACAGCGGGTTCGGTATAAGTAGCCGGCGACAGTCTCACCAGGCAGGGGGCAACAGTGGCAACGGGCACGACGGTTTTCAGCAGAGTCACGGTGGTCGCACCGAGGACCCGGATCGACGTCGCGCTGCCCGCTGATGTTGCCGTGGCCGACCTTCTGCCCATGCTGCTGGAAATGGCCAAAGAGGTCACGCCTGACGGCGGCGCTCGGCACGGAGGCTGGACGCTCGCGAAACTCGGTGACTCACCACTCGATCCAAGCAGGACACTCGCATCACTGGGCATTGTCGACGGTGAATTACTACAGCTTCGCAAACGCAACGAAAATCCGCCGCCTCCGCTGTTCGATGATGTCGTCGATGCGATCGCCGAGGCCGACCCCGACAGCTTTCGCCCGTGGACCAAAGAAACGGCTCAACGGATAGGGCACATCGCGGGCGGCCTCGCATTATTTGCTTCCGCACTCGCATTGTTCTTCGGCGGTCCTCTTTTCGGTGGCAACGCACTCGCCTCGGCTATTACCGGCGGTGTCGCGGCCATCGCGTGCGTCGCGGTCGGAGCGACCATCGCCAAGGCGTACGGAGCCGAACAGACAGGCGTCCTGCTCGCCGCGGCGGGAGGTCTCCCATTGACGTTCGTCAGTGGATTCCACATCGTGCCGGGTGTCTCGCTGCGGGCCAATCTGTTACTGGCCAGCGCGCTGGTCGTTGTCGTCGCCGCGGTGTGCATCGTAGTCATGGGCACCGGGATCACGGTCTTCATCGCGGCGGCCACCGCCGGCGTCTTCGGGTTGCTGTCGTTCCTCGTCGGTACGCTGGTCGCGCACCCCGCACCCGGCATCGCCGCGGGGACCGCGGCCGTGGCGCTCGCCGGTATCTCGATGCTGCCGAGGGCGACGATCTGGCTGGCAAAGCTGCCATTGCCGCACGTCCCGGGGACCGCCGCGGAGCTCAAGGAAGACGACGGATATCCGGACTACTCCTCCATCGAACGCAAGACCAGCGTCGCCCACAACTACATGACGGGCCTGCTCATCGGCTGTGGTTCCGTCACGGCGATCTCGGCGGTCGTCACGTCGTCCTCGCCCGAGGTCTACGGCATCATCACCGGGGTTGTGGCGACGCTGGTATTGCTGTTGCGCGCCCGCACCTACGCCAATGGGAGCCAGGCGGTCGCGCTGCTGACCACCGGCATGGTTTCCGCGGCCGGGATTCTGGCGAGCTGGATGTGGATCGAGGGCCCGCAAGGCCGGGTGGTCTGGGTGTTCGGAAGTCTCATCCCGCTGGCTGCCGGCGCGCTGGTTCTCGGTGTGGTGTTCCCGAATCAGCGATTCTCACCGCCAATGCGGCGCACGGTCGAAATCATCGAGGCCATCTGTATCGCCGCCGTGCTGCCGCTGGCCCTCGCCGTCATGGGCCTGTACTCGACACTGCGTCATCTCGACATCGGCTGATCGGCGACCTCACATGCGATCAAGGGGGGCAAGGGTGCGGTCGATCGGGCCGGTGAAACGGGTTTCGGCCTTGGCGCTGACCGCGGTGGTCGGCGTATTGGCGACCGGCACCACGCCCGTTCCCGCGTTCGCGCAAGACACTCAGCCACCCGGCGAAGGTTTCTACGCGAAGCCTCCACCCGTGGTGCCAGCCATGCTGCCGAAGCCGTCGGGACGACCGGACCAGCCTTACCGGCAGAGCGTGGAATGTGTGACGCGAGATCTCGACAGGAATGTCGACCTGCCCAATACCCCGTGGGGCCAACGATATTTGCGACTGGACGCCGTACATCAGCTCATGGAAGGCACCATGGGCTCGGCGGGCAGGGACAGCGAGGGAAACCCCATCAGAGTGGCCGTGATCGACACCGGCATCGCCGCGGGACACCCTTACTTCGCCGGCCGGGTGAAGCCGGGTGCGGACTATGTCACCGTGGAGCAAGACGCCCCCGGGCTCGCGGACTGCGACGGGCACGGCACCGAGGTCGCGGGAATCATCGCGGCCAGTACGCCCCACGACATCGGTTTCAAGGGAGTCGCACCGGACGCCGAGATCGTCTCCATTCGGCAGTCGAGCCAGAACTACGAGCCGGACGATTCCGGTGCGGCACAACAATCCTCACAAGACCGGCCGCCTCCGGAAGAGTCTCAGGGCGACGGTGAATCGGGACAGGATGGTGAGGACGAGTCGACCGGCTCTTCCCAGAGGGGCGATGGCCGCTCCCAAGGTGAGGAAGGTTCGGCAGGGACGCTCGACACACTGGCGCAAGCTGTCGTGCAAGCCACCCACATGGGCGTTGACGTCATGAATATCTCGATCAACAACTGCCGTCCGGCCAACGGCGGGATAACCCCCGGCGAGCAGGCGTTGCAGGCTGCGGTCAGGAACGCGGTCGATCAGGACGTCGTGGTAGTGACGGCGGCGGGCAACATCGGCGAGGACTGCCAGCAGAACGACCAATCCGATGCGACGATGCCGCGGTCGGTCGTGACACCGCCGTGGTTTGCCGATGACGTGCTGTCCGTCGCGGCCATCGACGAAAGCGGCGGAGTCGCGGACTTCAGCGTGCGCGGACCGTGGATCAGTGTCGCCGCTCCAGGCACGAAGATCATTTCGGTGGATCCGGCCGAAGGGTCGACAGGCTTGGCGAACATGACGGTGGAGGGTGGCGAGACGAAACCGATTCAGGGTACGAGTTTCGCGGCTCCCTACGTGACGGGGCTTGCCGCGCTTGTGCGCGCGAAGTACCCGCATCTTTCCGCTCGCCAGGTGATGAACCGGATCACCAGTACCGCGCAGCACCCCGCCGCGCCCGGCGGCAGGGACAACTTCGTGGGGTACGGCGTGATCGATCCGATGGCCGCGTTGACGGCGATGGTTCCGGAGGAGGAGGGGCTCGCCGACGCTTCGGCCGTGGCGCTGCCTTCGGATATGCCCCCTGGCGATGACGGCAGTTCGATGCCGATGATCGTGGCGTTGACCGGTTCCGGTGGTGCGCTGGCGGCTCTGCTGGTCGCTTTGTTCGTCACCCACACCATCCGTCGCAACCGCACCGAACTCCCCCGCCCTCCCGACTCCCACCGCAACTGAGCCCGCCACCCCGACCGCGTTTAGCCCGCTAACTGCGGTTTGGGTCAGAGCGACGCCTACTCGTCCGGTGCCTCTGGGCAGCCGGTGCCTCCCCTTTCCCATGTCGATCACCGCCGCCCGCCGCCGACCGCAGTTCGCCCGCTAAACGCGGTCCCCTGCCACAGGCGAGCCGGCCACCCCACGCGGACCTACCGCCATCAAGCGCCCTCGGAGAAGAACTCCAGCTGGTCGGGATCACATTGGCGGACTTCAAGATGATCGCGCACACCATGGCGGGGCGCGTTTAGCCCGCTAAACGCGCCCCGCCATGGCTCCCTGGAGCAAAGCACCAACACCGGGTCCTGGGGTTTCGGCCTACCGACGCTCGCAGGCATCCGAAAGGGCCTTCCCGGTCAGTTCCCCTCAGCCGACGCTTGCTCATCGGCGACGAGTGACCCAGCGGAAGGATCCACCGGAACCGCATCGAAGGTTCGCTGCACATCCTGCGTGTTCAGCGAAGCCCCTACCGGCAACAGCTTGATGATCGACTCGGGCGCGGGCTTCAGCAGTTTCGCGCCAAGACCGAGCCCCTCGGCGGTCGCGGCGTCGGGTATTCCGTAGCGCAGACCGCGATCCGATATGAGCTGAATACTTCCCCGATCGAATGTTTCCTTGGTCGTGGCGGCCCTCACTGCGGCGGCGTACCCGGGCTGCATATAGAAGTTGTCGACCTTCCAACCGTCCGGACTCGGCGATCCGATCCTCACCACCTGGGGCTCGCCTTGATCATTCTTGGGCCCCGGTGCTTCCGGCAGGACATACACCGACGTTCGTGCATCACGATTGGCGCCTTCACCGTCCACACTCCAGCCAACGCACGCACTAGGACGCTGTTCCGGCGGCAAAACCCTCGGGACCACCTCGGGGTAATAATCGACGTCGAGAAAGTCTTCGCTATTGCGATCGACCGCTGGCACATTTTGCAGCATGTCGGGTGACACGCTCGGAATCTGGCCATCTTCGGTCGTGGTGTTCTGGTATCTGATCAGTTCCGCCACAGCCTGCGGAACAAGTTGAACTCCGGACCGAGTCACAACGTAGTAGTCGACACTGTCGGTTCGCTGTGTCGAGAACACCGACCCCACCGTAAGCCCGTCAACATCGAATCCCTGTGGTGGCGTTTCAGCACCTTGAATGATCGGCGCCTTCACCTCGCCGACAGCGGGAATAGCATTGAGCAAACCCCGTGAGATCTCCCGTGTCTGACGAAGATCGAGGTTCAGTGCGTTACGCACAGCACTATTGGTGAGGTCGACCTCTGCCCTTACGGCGTTCGTGTGACCGTCACCAGTATCGGTTCCCTGACGATAGATCAAGAAGGTCTTTCCGTTGTCACCGGCGACAAGCAGCGCCTCACTCTGGGCCAGTTCCTCGCCGAGATCACCAAGCCCCGCGAAGACCGTGGTCTCCGTCTGTGCCTGCTCACTCCTGACGTCAGAGGGCAGAGACATGTCCAGCTTGGTCTCATCGCACAGCGCCCAGTCGGAAGAGACGAGCTGGTCCTCCGCCGGTAGCAACTCCGGGCCGTTCGGGATGCCCTGCAAGCGACCGCGCGGAATGTCCTTGAGCTGTTCATCCGGTACGACAGTCGGTTCGACGACGTTCCCCACGGCACTGACCGGCTGCTGCCCACCTGCTTCGCTGTCGCCTTGCTGTTGCGCCATCAGCATCAACCGGGCGGAAGCAAGGTTGAACGTCGGCACCAGTTTTTTGGGATTGCCCGACACAACATAGATAGCCCCGGACTGCTCGCCGATGACTATCCCCGAATCGGGTGCTTTTGGTGCGGGCTTGAACAAACCGAAGACGACGAAACCGAGCATGGCCAGCGCACTGAGCACAGCTCCGACAATCGTCGCCCTCGAATGTGTTCGCATGGGGTCGTGCAACATCACGGCATCCTTGCGAACAAGCGCGGACTGCATGCGTCGTAGTACGAACCGATAAGCCTGGACTTGTGACTTTGTTGTCGGTGTTGAAGGCATTCTCGACCTACAGCTCTCCCCGTCGCGGTACGGTTTCGCAGGATAGCCGCGCGGGAACCGGTCCGGTGTTGGTTTCCACTAACTCCGATCAATGATCGTTCTCTGGACCGGCCAGCGTCGTTGTAATTCGAGGGGAAGAGAACGAGCGAATGTCGGTCACCACTCCTCCACGCCCGCCGGGCCCGCCGCCCGGACGTCCACCAGGACCGCCACAACGCCCTCAAGGGCCGGGCGGAGGCGGTCCGCGAGGTCCGAATGGTCCACGAGGACCCCAAGGTCCGGGAGGTCCACCTGGCAATCGGCCGCCCCGCCCCGGCGCGTCGCCGGCAGGAGACGCGCCGGGAATCGCGCCTCCTGCTCGTCGCCGGTCGCCCGGGACGAAGCTCGGTCCGTTACCGGTCGCCAATGTCGTGGTGCTGGAGATCGGCCTCGCGCTCGGCCTCCTTCTCATCGCGATCAACAACTCGCTGCTGTATGTCTCGATCGGGATTGCCGCTGCCGCGGTGGTTCTTACTTTTCTCCGCTGGGGCGGGCAATGGTTCACGCAGTGGGCCGGTCTGACCGCGCGGTACACATTCCGGCAGCACCTGCGGGTCGCCACCCCACCCGCACCGGCCAAACTGGAAACGCTCGCGACGGAGGACCGCAACAACGGGGTCATCGGCCCTGACGACGCAAGGGTCAAGCTGCTGCGGCTTGTTGTCCCGGATCTCGTGGTGGCGCAAGGAATCGACCACGAGCACCAGACGGTGGGACTGTCCTGGCACGATGGCACGTGGACGGCGGTGCTGCTCGTCGAACCGACTCCCGCGTTGGTCACACAAGCCGGAGGAGCGCCGAGTCTGCCGCTCTCAGCATTGGCGCCATGCCTCAAGGACCGTGGAGTGGTGCTGGATTCCATCCAAATGATCTGGCACTGCTATCCGGGAAGCGCGGCGCTGCCGACCGATTCACCGGCACTCAGTTCCTATCTGGAGGTGCTTGGCCCGCTTCCCGCCGCGGCTCGGCGAACGACGTGGGTCACGATCAAGCTCGATCCGCGCCGCTGCGCGGCGGCGGTCCGCGAACGTGGTGGTGGCGTCGTCGGTGCGCATCGCGCGTTGCTCGGAGCGTTGTCGCGGGTGCGCAACGCCCTTGAGTCTCGTGGGGTTCCGACGCGACCCCTCGACCCCGACGAACTGCTACGTGCCGGTACTTCCGCGGGCGAACTGACGCGAGTCGCGGGCTCGCGGTCCCAGGTGGGGCTCACCGAACGGTGGACGGGCGTCACGGCTGCCGGAATCGGGCATGCCAGTTATGCGATCACCGGGTGGCCGAAAGGCAAGATCGCCAACAGCCTGAACATGTTGACGAGTGTCAGGGCACTGTCGGCGACGGTGGCGATGTCGATCTCCCCTTCCGAGGAAGATCAACGTGTTGGGTTGCGCGGCGTCGTCAGGCTCAGCGCACGCACTCCGCAGGAGCTGGATACGGCAGACCGCCGGTTGCTCTCCATTTCCGACCGCATAGGCGTCACACTCACGCCCCTGCAGGGCAGGCACGCGGCAGGTTTCGCCGCGACGCTGCCGTTGGGAGGTTCGGCATGACCTCACGGGTGCACGACGGGCACACAACGCTCGGGGTCGCCCCCGAGTTCACGGTGGATCCGGCCCTGTTGGATGCGATCAGCCCTTCGGGCGACCGCGGTGGGGTCGTCCTGGGGTCGGGTTTGCAAGGCGAGCCATTGACCATCTCAGCGTTGCGGTCGACACCCACTCGCATCGTGGTGCTCGGAGGGCTCTACCTGGCAAGGCAAGTAGCCATGCGGGCGATGGCCGTAGGTGCATGGGTGGTCGTGGCCACGGGTCGCCCGACGGCGTGGCATGTGTTGTCCAAGGCGGCAAGCGGGCAATCGACCGGAAAGCCATCGCTGTTGGTGCAGGTCCGCCGTCTCTCGCCGGTGGAGCTCCCCAGAGCGTCGGAGGACGCGCCTCTGCTGGTGGTACATGACGGCGGACCGACTCCGCAGGATCTGTTCCCGCCAAGATCACCATGGCAGACGACGCTGTACGTGCTGCCCTATTTGCATCCGCAGGCCGATGCGATCGCGAATGCCGCGGATCTGGTGCTGATGCAGCGTTTGCCCGCGGGGCAGGCAGAGCTGGCGGCGAGAATCTGGCGACTTCCACCACAGATGATGCGGCAACTGATGACGTTGAAGGACGATCAGATCGTCGCGCTGGGCCGAAACTTGTGGCGTCCGCTTCGCCTCGTGACGACGACCAAAGAACAGCAGATCCTCGGCCCAATCCGCCGAGGCGACTGACCTGAACAGCGTTTAGCCCGCTAACTGCGCTCGCCTCAGTTAGCGGGCTAAACGCTGTTCAGGGGTCGGGGCTCCGTTCCTGGTGCTCCGCGTTGTCATACAACTCCACCCTGTGGACAACTCGTCCTCTGTGGACAAGACGATCGATTTTCGGCGTCCCGCGAAATTATTGTCGGTGTTGCGCATCAACCTACGAGAATGATCAAAACAACGAGACTCGAAGAACTCACCGACGTCTTCCGCGGTTCGCTGGCACGCGCCGAAGGACTTGTCACCGCTGCCCAGTTGCGCGGCCCTCGATTCCGCAGACTGTTTCAAGACGTCTATGCACCCGCCCATCTACCGGTGACTCACGAACTCCGTTGCCGAGGGGCCGCACTCATCGTGCCGCCTGATGCGGTTCTGACTGGACGGTCGGCGGCGACCGTCCTGGGCGTGACCTTGGCAAGACCACACGATCCGGTGGAGTTCGTGGTGCCGGAGAAGGCACGTTTTGGTCCCATAAAAGGAATTCACGTACGTCGCACCGAACTCAAGCGAAAGGAATCGCGGCCATGGCAGCAGGTACGCATAGCGCGGCCGACCCGTGTGGCCGTTGACCTCCTGCTCCGGCTCTCACCACGAACTCATGGCTGGGTTCGCCAGCTACGTATCGCCGTTCCCGATCTCGACGCGTTTCTGCGGTCCAAACTGGTCTCAGCTCGAGCTCTGGAGCACTCGCTCTCCCATCGTAGGAACCGCGGAATCCGGCTCGCGCGACAGGCGTTCCTGCTATCCGATGTTCGTGCGGAATCACTGCCCGAGTCGGAACTCCGAGTCGTGCTGCAAGCTGAGGGATTCGCCCCGACACCTCAGTACCGGATCATCAAGCGGGGGCGAGAAGTTGCTCGACTCGATCTTGCGCTGGCAGAAGACAAGGTCGCGGTGGAGTATGACGGGCGATGGCATCGCAAACGCAAGCACATTCGCCATGACAAGGCGAGACGACGAAGATTGATCAGGGATGGCTGGCGCTGCGTCGTGGTCACTGCCGAGCAACTCGCCGGCGACTACATCAAGATCATCGACGAGGTTCGCGCAGCGCAGCAAGAGACTAGCCTGTCTCCGAAATAGCGCTCCGCACGTTTCGCGTCTTTTCGGCGCGAGCGGCAAGATCGGCATCCGACGGGTAGTCAACGGCGACAAGCGTAAGCCCATGCGCCGGCGCGACAGCGCTCCCCCGGATCCGGCTTTCGAGGACTTCAGCGGGCCAACTGTCGTCTCGGCGCCCATCACCAACCAGCAGGAGCGCACCGACCAAGCTTCGTACCATCGAGTGACAGAAGGCGTCCGCGGACACGTTCACGTGTACTTCGTGTTCGGCTACCCGACAGCACTCCAAGCGCTGCAGCTCGCGGACAGTCGTGGCACCCTCGCGCTGCTTACAGTAGGCCGCGAAATCGTGTAAGCCGACCAACGCAGCGCCGGCTTCGTTCATGGCGTCAACGGAAATAGGGCGGCCCCACGGGAGGGTGTCCCGCCGCCTCAGCGGATCAACACCCCAAGGCGCGTCCGAAACCTGATACCGGTAGTGCCTGCGGATCGCCGAGAACCGCGCGTCAAAGCCTCCGGGGGCAACAGCAACTCCAACCACACGGACATCTGCGGGCAGAATGCGGTTCCAGCGGTGCCGCATTCGTTGCAGGTCAACAATGCCGTTCTCGTCCACCGGCACCCTGCCGGCCCGCGTTTCGCCCGCTAAAGGCGTCACGTCGACGTGGACCACTTGACGGGCTGCGTGGACACCGGCATCGGTTCGGCCGGCAACGACGACCGACCGGGCTACGGCGGCTCCCGGGGGCTGCTTGGCGAGGGCATCCTCCAGTACGCCTTGAACCGTGCGGCGTTCCGGCTGCCGCGCCCAGCCGGAAAAGTCGGTCCCGTCGTAACTCAGGTCCAAACGCAGACGAACGAGCCCGCCCTCCCCAACGGGAGTGGCGGGCTCGTTCCTGGCGTGTTCAGCCGACGTCAGGACTCGTCCTTCTTGTCAGCGGGCTCTTCGGCCGAATCGGCTTCCGGCTTCTCCTCGGCGGCGGAATCAGCCGAGGCGTCCGCGTCGTCAGCCACTTCTTCGGACTTGGTCTCGTCGGCAACAGGCGCCGCCTCGGCCTTGTCCTTGGCGAACTTCGTCTTCCGCGCCGCCTCGGCCTCGGAAGTCACGGTCTTCTCGGACACCAGTTCAATGACCGCCATGGGCGCGTTGTCGCCCTTGCGCGGCAGAGTCCTGGTGATACGAACGTAACCACCGTTGCGGTCCTCGAAGAACGGACCGATCTCGGCCATCAGCTTGTGCACGACGTCTTTGTCGCGGATGACCCGCATGATCTGACGCCGATTGTGCAGGTCACCGCGCTTGGCCTTGGTGATGATCTTCTCGGCCAGTGGCCGCACGCGCTTGGCCTTGGCCTCGGTGGTGGTGATCTTGCCGTGTTCGAACAGTGACGTGGCCAGGTTCGCCAGCATCAGCCGTTCGTGCGACGGCGATCCACCGAGACGGGCTCCCTTGGTGGGGGTGGGCATCGGTTCTCCTCGTTCAACTTCTCAGTCGTCAGACCAAGCGGTCCACAATGGATAGACACTGCGGACCGCTATTCCGGTCCTACAACTGCTCCGTCTCTGCGTAATCCTGGCCATCGTCGTGGCCGGTGTCGGAAAGGCTGTCGGCGCTTCCCCAACCCTCGCCCTCGTAGCTGGAGGCAGCCGCCGTCGGGTCGAACCCCGGCGGGCTGTCCTTGAGCGTGAGGCCGAGGCCGACGAGCTTCATCTTGACCTCGTCGATCGACTTGGCGCCGAAGTTGCGAATGTCGAGCAGGTCGGCCTCGCTGCGCGAGACCAATTCGCCGACGGTGTGGATCCCCTCGCGCTTGAGGCAGTTGTACGACCGGACCGTGAGGTCGAGGTCCTCGATCGGCATCGCGTAGGCGGCGATGGTGTCCGCCTCCTGCGGCGACGGACCGATCTCGATGCCTTCCGCGTCGACGTTGAGCTCCCTGGCAAGGCCAAACAGCTCGACCAGCGTCTTACCGGCGGAAGCGACAGCGTCCCTCGGCGTGATCGACGGCTTGGTCTCCACATCGAGGATCAGCTTGTCGAAGTCGGTCCGCTGCTCGACACGGGTTGCCTCGACCTTGTAGGTCACCTTGAGGACCGGCGAGTAGATCGAGTCGACCGGGATGCGACCGATTTCGGCTCCTGCCTGCTTGTTCTGCAGGGCGGGAACGTAACCGCGGCCGCGCTCGACAACGAGTTCGATCTCCAGCTTGCCTTTTCCGTTCAGCGAGGCAATGTGCAGATCCGGGTTGTGCACGGTGACACCGGCCGGCGGCACGATGTCGGCCGCGGTGACCTCACCAGGGCCCTGCTTGCGCAGGTACATGGTGACCGGCTCGTCCTCTTCGGAGGAAACGACGAGTTCCTTGAGGTTGAGGATGATCTCGGTGACATCCTCCTTCACCCCGGGAACGGTGGTGAACTCGTGCAGGACACCGTCGATGCGGATGCTGGTGACCGCCGCGCCCGGAATGGACGACAGCAGCGTGCGCCGCAGCGAGTTGCCGAGCGTGTAGCCGAAGCCGGGCTCCAACGGCTCGATGGTGAACCGGGAGCGAGTCTCGTTGACCGTCTCTTCGCCGAGAGTCGGCCGCTGGGAAATCAGCACTTTCCTTACTTCCTTTCCTGCCGGCGCCCGCCATATGACGCCGAAAGGTGTGGCGTAGCGGCGGCGCACTCGGGGCGCCGCCACCAGATCACTTCGAGTAGAACTCGACGATCAGCTGTTCCTGCACGGGGACCTCGATCTGCGCACGCTCGGGCAACTGGTGCACGAGGATGCGGAGGTTCGAGGGAACGACCTGCAGCCAAGCGGGAATGGGCCGCTCGCCCATCGCTTCCTTCGCAGCAACGAACGGCAGCATCTGCATCGACTTGGGACGCACATCGATGATGTCGAACTTGGAAACCCGGAAGCTGGGAATGTTGACCTTCTCGCCGTTCACGACGAAGTGGCCGTGGCTGACGAGCTGACGAGCCTGGCGCCGGGTGCGAGCGAGACCCGCACGGTAAACGACGTTGTCCAGCCTCGATTCGAGGATCTGCAGCAGGTTCTCACCCGTCTTGCCAGCACGACGGGCTGCTTCCTCGTAGTAGCGCTTGAACTGGCGCTCGAGAATGCCGTAGGTGTGCCGGGCCTTCTGCTTCTCCTGGAGCTGCAGCAGGTATTCGCTCTCCTTGACCCTGCCGCGGCCGTGCTGGCCGGGCGGGTAAGGGCGACGCTCGAAAGCCTGGTCGCCGCCGATGAGGTCAACTTTGAGACGCCGCGAGACACGAGTCGCGGGGCCGGTGTAGCGAGCCATGTGTTCTTACTCCTCCCCGTTCCTCAGACCCGGCGCCGCTTGGGCGGGCGGCAGCCGTTGTGAGGCTGCGGGGTCACGTCCTGGATGGTGCCGACCTCAAGACCGGCCGCCTGCAGCGATCGGATCGCGGTCTCCCTGCCGGAGCCGGGGCCCTTCACGAACACGTCGACCTTCTTCATGCCGTGTTCGGCGGCCTTGCGCGCGGCGTTCTCAGCGGCCATCTGCGCCGCGAACGGCGTGGACTTGCGGGAGCCCTTGAAGCCGACGTGGCCGGAAGAGGCCCACGAGATCACAGCGCCGTTGGGGTCGGTGATGGAGATGATGGTGTTGTTGAACGTGCTCTTGATGTGCGCATGGCCATGAGCGACGTTTTTCTTTTCCTTGCGCCTGACCTTCTTGGCGCCGGAAGTACGAGCCTTCGGTGGCATGTCTGGGTGATTCTCCTCGTTAACGCGAGTTCTCTTGGTGGGCTGCTGCTGCTTCGCGCTGACCGCGCCGGATCACAGTCCCGGCATCGGTGTAGAGCTGGCGCAGCGCCATCGGGCGGGCATAGAGCGCCTTCGGAGACACACACGAGGCCGTGCCGCGACGCTGCGAGGCGCCGAACTGCACAACCTTCTTGCCCCGGACACTCACTTCTTGCCTGCCTTCTTCTTGCCGGCAACCGTCTTCTTCGGGCCCTTGCGGGTGCGGGCGTTCGTCTTGGTGCGCTGCCCACGAACGGGCAGGCCACGACGCCAGCGCAGACCCTCGTAGCACCCGATCTCGATCTTGCGACGGATGTCGGCGTTCACCTCGCGCCGAAGGTCACCCTCGACCTTGAAGTTCTCTTCGATGTAATCCCGCAGCTTCACAACGTCGTCATCGCTGAGGTCCCTCACACGGGTGTCCGCGTTCAGACCGGTGGCGGTGATGAGTTCCTTGGAGCGGGTACGGCCGACGCCGTAGATGTAGGTAAGCGCGATCTCCAACCGCTTTTCGCGGGGGAGGTCGACGCCAGCGAGTCGTGCCATTGGCGCTGATGCTCCTTCGTTAGTCGTCTCTCCAGGTCTGCTCCCCGTCCATCCCGGGACGACTCGCTGTCGCCCATCCGCTCTCGCGGATGGTGTCCCGGCCCCGGCCTGGAGCCCGGGGGTGAACCTGGCCGCCGCTGACGTGCGGCCCGGCAGGTGCGGGGAGGTATTGAGGTGTCAAGCCACTCTGTAACGAGTGCTGGCGATCAGCCCTGCCGCTGCTTGTGCCGGAGGTTGTCGCAGATCACCATGATCCGCCCGTGCCGACGGACGATCTGGCACTTGTCGCAGATCCTCTTGACGCTAGGTTTGACCTTCACGTCTCCTGCTTTCCTGCTCGTGCTGAGTTGCGCGCCCCCTGGTGGCGGGTGCCCGCCACCACGCTCACCGTGATCACTTGTAGCGGTAGACGATGCGACCACGGGACAAGTCGTAGGGTGACAGCTCTACGACAACCCTGTCCTCCGGCAGAATGCGGATGTAGTGCTGCCGCATCTTGCCACTGATGTGTGCAAGGACCTTGTGGCCGTTCTCCAACTCGACGCGAAACATCGCGTTGGGAAGCGGCTCGATTACGCGGCCTTCGACTTCAATGGCCCCGTCCTTCTTCGCCATGTCCTCCGCGTTTCGTGATTGGTTGAGCGGTGAGTGCTTACTTGTCAGTGGCACGCGCGTCACCTCGACTCCAATGCCCTAGGAATTCATAGCGCCATGGAATCGACGTGAAGAGCACGCCGACTAAACAGTGTACGCACCTCGTGTCAAGGACCCTAATTCGGGGCCATCCATGTTAGGCAGCCCGCGACACACGGTGGTCGATCACCTGCACATAACACCGTTACAGAACCGCGGCTGTACCCGACACGCTGCATTTAGCGGGCTAAACGCGGTTCGGACGGTGGCCACCACCGCATTTAGCGGGCTAAATGCGGTGCCAGACAGGGGACGACGGGGTTACTTGTCTTCCGGCGCGGTGAGCACCCAGGGCCCGTCATCGGTGATGGCCACGGTGTGTTCCCAGTGAGATGCGCGAGAGTGATCAGCGGTGACCACGGTCCAGCCGTCGTCAAGTTCGAGCGTTTCACTACCACCGCCCGTCAACATGGGCTCAATGGCCAGAACGGCCCCGGAGTTGATCCGCGGCCCCTTCCCCGGTTTCCCGAGGTTGGGCAAAAACGGGTCCATGTGCATCTCGCGGCCGATGCCATGACCACCATATTCAGCGATCATCCCGTACTCGACGCCGTCGGCGGCACCGGCGCGTTCCGCGGCCTGCTCGATCGCATGCGAGATATCAGTCAGTCGAATACCGGGCCTGGCGGCCTCGATACCAGCCCACATGGCGGCCTTGGTCGCGGCTGACAAAGCGCAGTTCGCGGGCGAAACGTTGCCGACCTCGATGGTGACCGCAGCGTCTCCGTGCCAGCCCGTCAAGATGGCTCCGCAGTCGACGGACAGCAGGTCACCATCCGCGAGCACCTGCTTACTGGACGGAATACCGTGGACAATCTGCTCATTCACCGACGCACAGATAGACGCCGGAAACCCGTGATAGCCCTTGAACGACGGCACCGCGCCCGCATCATGAATACACTGCTCGGCCAACTCATCCAGCTCCGCAGTGGTCACACCCTCCTGAGCCGCCTTGGAGACCTCGGCAAGCGTCTTGGCCACGACAAGGCCCGCCTCACGCATGGCTTCCAGCTCACCACGTGTCTTGACCTCGACGGAGCCGCCACGGCGAAGCCACCGCAGCACAGGCAGAGCGCGAAGATTCACGAGGGCCTGTTGAGAGCGGACAGCACCCTCGTCGACACCTCGTCGACGCCGCCGACACCGTCCACGGTCACCAGAATGTCCGCGTAGTACTCCAGCAACGGCGCCGTTTCCGAGCGGTACACCTGCTGCCGACGCCGGATGACGTCCTCCGTGTCGTCGGAGCGTCCCCGCGAGAGAAGTCGCTCGACCAGCACGTCCTCGGCGACCTGCAACTCAATGACCGCGTCCAGCGCCATGTCGGCGTCGGACAGCATCTCGCCGAGCACCTCGGCCTGCTTGGTGTTGCGGGGGAAACCGTCGAGCAGGAAACCCCGTTTGGCGTCCGGTTCCGCCAGCCGCTCTCGCACCATCTCGTTGGTTACCGAGTCGGGAACGAGATCGCCGGAATCCAGATAACGCTTGGCCTCCTGGCCCAGCGGGGTCTGCTCA
Organism: Saccharomonospora sp. NPDC006951; assembly: GCA_040635515.1. Lineage (GTDB taxonomy): Bacteria > Actinomycetota > Actinomycetes > Mycobacteriales > Pseudonocardiaceae > Prauserella_A. The sequence goes on from JBEYHY010000006.1 coordinate 53,523, forward strand.
CCCACGTGTGCCCTGAACAGTTCACCAGTGGAGATATGGGGAACGCCGAGGCGCCCGGAAAGCGCCGCCGCCTGCGTACCTTTCCCCGCACCTGGTGGACCGACCAAAACCACACGCGTCATCGGAGGAACCCTTCATAGTTGCGCTGCATGAGCTGGCTTTCGATCTGCTTCACGGTGTCAAGACCGACACCGACCATGATCAGCACAGCCGTGCCGCCGAAGGGGAAGTTCTGGTTCTGCCCCTGGCCGGTGATGGACAAGAAGAAGTTGGGCAGAATCGCCACGAGGCCGAGGTAGATCGACCCCGGAAGGGTGATCCGGCTGAGCACGAAGCCCAGGTACTCGGCGGTGGGCCTGCCCGGACGGATACCTGGAATGAACCCGCCGAACTTCTTCATCTCCTCCGCACGCTCATCCACGTTGAACGTGATGGTGATGTAGAAGTACGTGAAGAACATGATCAGCGCGAAGTACGCCAGGATGTGCACCCAGCTCGACTGATCCACCAGATACGTCTGCAGGAAACGCTGCCAGCCGGATGCCTGGTTCGGGTCTCCGATGAGCCTGCCGATGAGATCTGGCAGGTACAGCAACGACGAAGCGAAGATGACCGGGATGACACCGGCCTGGTTGACCTTGATCGGCAGGTAGGTCGACGTACCGCCGTACATCCGGCGACCGACCATACGCTTCGCGTACTGGACCGGAATACGACGTTGCCCCTGCTCGACGAAGATGACGCTCGCGATGATCGCCAGTGCCAGCAAGCAGACGAAGAAGAAGATGAGCCCACCCTGGTTGTTCAGGATGTTGGCGCCTTCTGCCGGAATCTGTGCCGCGATGTTCAGGAAGATCAGCAACGACATGCCGTTGCCGACGCCGCGCTCGGTGATCAACTCACCCAGCCACATCATGACCGCGGTACCCGCCGTCATGGTGAGGACGGTGAGGGCCAGTGTGTAGACGCTGTTGTCAGGGATGACCGGCTGATCGCAGTCGCCGAACAGAGCACCGCGGTCCGCGAGCGCGATAACGCCGGTGGCTTGCAGGACGGCGAGGGCGATCGTCAGGTAGCGCGTGTACTGCGTGAGCTTGCTCTGCCCTGCCTGCCCTTCCTTCTTCAGTTCCTCGAAGCGCGGAATAACCACGGTGAGGAGCTGAACGATGATGCTCGCCGTGATGTACGGCATGATGCCGGTCGCGAAGATCGACAACTGCAGGAGCGCCCCGCCGCTGAAGAGGTTCAGCAGGGAGAAGATGTTCTGGTCTTGGCTCTGCGCCTGACATGCCTGAACGTTCGGGTAGGAAACCCCGGGCGCTGGAATGACCGTGCCGATCCGGTAGACCACCACGATCATCAGCGTGAACAGGATCTTCTTGCGCAGGTCCGGCGTCGCGAGAGCCGAGCGGAAAGCGCTGAGCACGCGGGGGACCTCCTCGGCGTCGTCGGTGATCAACCGACGAACGGCTTGGCCGACACTGGGGCCGGCAGGACACACTGTTGCTGGCGGGCAAGCCAGGGGAACTTCGGGGCATACCAGTCCCAAAGCGTGTGGTCGACTCTAACAGCCCCGCCGCAAGCCAACTCACATAGTGCGGCTTTTGCCTCAGCACGCCGGCGGCGGGTGCCTGTCGTCCCGTGGCCGACGGCCAGTTCCGGGATGCCAGCGGTGCCGTCTTCCTTGTCTCATCCTGGCATGGGGCGACACAGGGCACCCAGGCCCCAACCGCGTTTAGCCCGCTAAACGCGGTTGGGGATCCCTGCCCGGACCGCAGTTCGCGGGCTAAACGCGGTTAGGGACAACGGGCGGTGAGGTGGGACGAGAAGGCGGGGACGCACGAAAACGGCCCACCGGGTTGGGGCCGGTGGGCCGTTTTGCCTAGCGGCATAACGCCGCCTGAGGATGCTCAGAGCTTGGTGATGGAGCCACCAGCGGCTTCGAGCTTCTCCTTGGCGCTTACCGAGAAAGCGTCGGCGGTGACGTCGAGCTTGACGCCCTCCACCTCGCCATTGCCGAGGACCTTCACGAGCTTGCCCTTGCGGACAAGACCGTTCGCCGCGAGGTCTTCCTTGCTGACCTTGCCGCCATCGGCGAACACCCTGGCGATGTCACCGACGTTGACCGGCTGGTACTCGGTACGGAACCGGTTCTTGAAACCACGCAGCTTCGGCAGCCGCATGTGGATGGGCATCTGCCCACCCTCGAAGCCGGCGGGAACGTTCTTCCGGGCTTTGGTGCCCTTCGTGCCCCTACCGGCGGTCTTACCCTTGGAGCCCTCACCACGGCCGACGCGGATCTTGTCCCGCTTGGCGCCGGGTGCAGGTCGCAAGTGGTGGATCTTGATGGCCATTACTTGACCTCCTCCACTACAACCAGGTGCCTAACGGTGTGGATGAGCCCGCGCACCTGAGGCGTGTCATCCCGAACCACGGACTGCCGGATCTTGCGCAGCCCGAGGGTACGCAGAGAGGCACGGTGGTTCTGCTTCGTGCCGATCGTGCTCTTGATCTGGGTGACCTTAAGCTGCGCCATCTCAGACCCCCTGGCCCGCGCGCTGGCGCAGCATCCTGGCCGGCGCGACATCCTCAAGCGGCAGACCACGGCGAGCCGCGACCTCCTCGGGACGCTGCAGGTCCTTCAGCGCCCGCACCGTCGCGTGCACGATGTTGATCGCGTTGTCGCTGCCGAGCGACTTCGACAACACGTCGTGCACACCAGCGCACTCAAGCACCGCGCGGACAGGGCCACCGGCGATGACACCGGTACCTGCGCTGGCGGGCCGCAGCAGCACCACACCAGCGGCTTCCTCACCCTGAACCGGGTGCGGGATGGTGCCGGCGATCCGAGGAACGCGGAAGAAGTTCTTCTTCGCCTCCTCGACGCCCTTGGCGATGGCGGCCGGCACTTCCTTGGCCTTGCCATAGCCGACACCGACCTGCCCGTCGCCGTCACCGACGACGACCAGCGCGGTGAAGCTGAAGCGACGACCACCCTTGACGACCTTGGCCACGCGGTTGATCGCTACGACGCGCTCGAGGTGCGGGGTCTTGTCCTGGGCCGCCCCGCCACGGCCACCGTCACGACGGTCCCTGCGGTCCCGGCCGCCACCGCGCTCGCGGTCGCCTCCGGGTCCGCCCTGGCCGCCGGATTGCCGCGTACGTCCCGGCATCAGGCGTTCCTTCCGTTCTCGAGAATGTTCACTGTCCTAGAACTCCAACCCCGCCTCGCGGGCGGCGTCGGCCAGCGCGGCGATCCGGCCGTGGTAGGCGTTGCCACCCCGGTCGAACACCGCCTTGGAGATGCCCGCGTTCTTGGCGCGAGCCGCGACCAGTTCGCCAACCTTGGCGGCCTTGGCCTTCTTGTCACCCTCGACGGCCTGCACGTCCGCCTCCAGGCTGGACGCGGAAGCCAGGGTGTGCCCGGCGAGATCGTCGATCAGCTGAACGACGATGTGCCGCGACGAACGCTTCACCGACATCCTGGGACGTTCCGGGGTGCCGCTGATCTTCTTGCGCAGCCGGGCATGCCGGCGAACCTTGCCCGCACGGCGACGAGTCGAGATGTCCTTGCCGACCGGCTTGCGCTTAGTAACCGCTTCGCTCATGATCACTTACCCGTCTTTCCGACCTTGCGACGGATGCGCTCGCCCTCGTAGCGAAGGCCCTTGCCCTTGTAGGGGTCCGGGCGCCGCAACTTGCGGATGACCGCCGCAGTCTGGCCGACCTTCTGCTTGTCGATGCCGGACACCGAGAACCTGGTCGGGGTCTCCACCTTGAAGGTGATGCCCTCCGGAGCCTTGATCGTTACCGGGTGGCTGTAGCCGAGGGCGAACTCAAGGTCCGACCCCTTGGCCTGCACGCGGTAACCGACCCCGTGGATTTCCATCTTCTTCTCGTAGCCATCGGTGACACCGACGACGAGGTTGTTCACCAGCGTGCGAGTCAGGCCGTGCAGCGCGCGGCTTTCCCGCTCGTCGTCCGGCCGCTTGACCGTCAGAACGCCGTCTTCGTCGCGCTCAAGCGCGATCGGCTCCGGGACCGTGTGCTCAAGGGTGCCCTTCGGCCCCTTGACCGTGACGTGTTGCCCTTCGATGGTCACCTCGACCCCGGAGGGGACGGTGATCGGCAACTTTCCGATGCGTGACATGCCAGTCCCCCTTCCTCACCAAACGTAGGCGAGGACTTCGCCGCCCACGCCGTTGCGCTTGCACTGCCGGTCGGTCTGGAGGCCGGAGGACGTCGAGATGATCGCGACGCCAAGGCCACCGAGGACGCTGGGCAGAGTGGTCGATTTCGCGTACACCCGAAGGCCGGGCTTGGAGATGCGGCGCAAGCCTGCGAGGCTGCGCTCGCGGTTCGGGCCGTACTTGAGCTCGACGATCAGGTTCTTGTGCTTCTCGCCGGGCTCGGAGCGGAAGTCCGAGATGTAGCCCTCGCGCTTGAGGATGTCGGCGATGTTCGCCTTGATCTTCGAGTGAGGAAGCACGACCTCGTCGTGGTACGCCGAGTTCGCGTTACGCAGACGTGTCAAGAAGTCTGCGATCGGGTCGGTCATCGTCATGGTGACCTGTCAACCTTTCTCGCCCTGGTTCCCCGTCACGGGGCCTGTGGCGAAGTGGATGGGACGGAAAAAGCCTTCACCAGCTTGATTTGCTGACGCCGGGAAGCTGGCCCGCGTGCGCCATCTCCCGCAGGCAGATTCGGCAAAGGCCGAACTTGCGGTAGACCGAGTGGGGCCGGCCGCAGCGCTGGCAGCGGGTGTAGGCGCGCACCTTGAACTTCGGCTTGCGGGCCGCCTTGGCGATCAGAGCTTTCTTGGCCATCTGCTCAGTTCTCCTTGAACGGGAAGCCGAGCTTGCGAAGCAGCGCGCGGCCCTCGTCGTCGGTGGTGGCGGTCGTGACGACCGTGACATCCATTCCGCGGGGGCGGTCGATGGCGTCAGGGTTGATCTCGTGGAACATCGACTGCTCGGTCAGACCGAACGTGTAGTTGCCCTTGCCGTCGAACTGCCGGTCCGAAAGTCCGCGGAAGTCGCGGATACGGGGCAGCGCGATGGTCAGCAACCGGTCGAGGAACTCCCACATACGGTCGCCACGCAGCGTCACGCGGGCGCCGATGGGCTGGCCTTCACGAAGCTTGAACTGCGCGATGGACTTGCGTGCCCTGCGCACCTCGGGCTTCTGCCCCGTGATGGTGGCGAGGTCCCGGACGGCACCCTCGATCAGCTTGCTGTCCTTGGCCGCATCGCCGACGCCCATGTTGACGACAACCTTGACCACACCGGGAATCTGGTGGGGGTTGGCGAAGGCGAACTCCTCGCGGAGCTGTCCTGCGATCTCTTCGCGGTATCGGGTCTTCAACCGCGGCGTTGGATACGTTTTCTCTGCGGTCGTCATCAGATGTCCTTGCCCGTCCTACGCGAGATACGAACCTTCTTGCCGTCCTCGCCGATGCGGTAGCCGACGCGGGTCGGCTTGCCGTCGGAGTCCACGACCATCACGTTCGACACGTGGATGGGCGCCTCCTGGGTGATGATGCCGCCGGACTGGGCACCCCGCTGCGTCTGAGTGATGCGCGTGTGCTTCTTGATCCGGTTGACACCCTCGACGAGGACCCGCTGACGCTCGGGGTAGGACTGAATGACCTTGCCCTTCGCGCCCTTGTCCTTACCGGCGATGACGAGGACGGTGTCGCCCTTCTTCACCTTCATTTAGAGCACCTCCGGCGCAAGCGAGATGATCTTCATGAACTTGCGGTCGCGAAGTTCGCGGCCGACCGGTCCGAAGATACGGGTGCCTCGCGGCTCGTTGTCGGTCTTGATGAGCACCGCGGCGTTCTCGTCGAAGCGAATGTAGGAACCGTCGGGGCGACGCTTCTCCTTCGCTGTGCGGACGATGACGGCCTTGACCACGTCACCACGCTTCACGTTGGCGCCCGGGATGGCGTCCTTGACGGTAGCGACGATGATGTCGCCGATGCCCGCGTAGCGCCGCCCCGAGCCACCGAGCACGCGGATGGTCAGGATCTCCTTGGCACCCGTGTTGTCGGCGACTCGTAGTCGCGACTCCTGCTGGATCACGTCAACTCCTGTATGTCGCGCTGGTTCTCGGTTGGCCCGAGCCTTGCGGAACGAACGGGGCGGTTGAGCCCCTGCTTACTTGGCCTTCTCGCGGATCTCGACCAGCCGCCAACGCTTGGTGGCGGACGTCGGCCGGGTCTCCATCAGCAGTACCCGGTCACCCACGCCAGCGGTGTTCTGCTCGTCGTGCGCCTTCACCTTCTTGGTGGAGCGCAGGACCTTGCTGTACCGCGGGTGCTTCTTGCGGTCCTCGAGCTCGACGACGATCGTCTTGTCCATCTTGTCGGACACCACGAGGCCCTCACGGACCTTCCGGTAGTTACGACCGGAATCCTTCTTCTGCACCGGCTCGGTCATGCCGCACCTTCACTCTCGTTCTCCTCGGGCGCGATGGACAGCCCGAGTTCGCGCTCACGCATCACGGTGTAGATGCGGGCGATGTCCGCACGAACCGTGCGCAGCCTGCGGTTGTTGTCGAGCTGACCAGTCGCCATCTGGAACCGGAGGTTGAACAGCTCCTCCTTGGCTTCCTTCAGGCGGAGCACAAGCTCCTCCGCAGTGAGCTCACGAAGCTCTGACGAAGCAACACCTGCAGCCGCCATCAGAACTCACCACCTTCGCGCGTCACGATCCGGCACTTCATCGGGAGTTTGTGGATCGCGCGGCGCAACGCCTCGCGGGCCACTGTCTCGTTCGGGAAGCTCATCTCGAACATCACTCGACCCGGCTTCACGTTGGCGACCCACCACTCGGGCGAGCCCTTACCCGAACCCATGCGGGTTTCCGCGGGCTTCTTGGTGAGCGGCCGGTCGGGGAAGATGTTGATCCAGATCTTCCCGCCACGCTTGATGTGCCTTGTCATGGCAATACGCGCGGACTCGATCTGCCGGTTGGTCACGTAGCTGTGCTCAAGCGCCTGGATGCCGAACTCACCAAAGTTCACCTTGGTGCCGCCCTTGGCGGCACCGGCCCGCTTGGGCGAGTGCTGCTTACGGTGCTTGACCTTGCGTGGGATGAGCACGCCTCAGCCCTCCGTTTTCTCTGTGGCGTCCGGAGACGCCACCTGCGGGGCCTGGCTGGCCGCGGCGTCGGTGTCGCTCTGGGCGCCACCCTGCGAAGCCGCGGCAGCCCGGCCGGCCTCGGTCGACGTCGGCGTGGTGCCCGAGGAGCCGGAACGACGCCGGGAAGGACGCTCACGGCGCGGGGCCCTGTCGGCCGCGGCAGCGGCGTCGCGCTCGGCGCGGCCCTTCAGGCCACCGACGATGTCGCCCTTGTAGATCCACACCTTCACACCGATGCGACCGAACGTCGTACGGGCCTCGAAGAAGCCGTAGTCGATGTCGGCACGCAGGGTGTGCAGCGGGACGCGGCCGTCGCGGTAGTGCTCGGAGCGAGACATCTCGGCACCGCCGAGACGACCGCTGCACTGCACGCGAATGCCCTTGACCTGCGGGGACCGCATGGACGTCTGGATTGCCTTACGCATCGCACGACGGAAAGCGACCCGGTTCGAGAGCTGCTCAGCAACACCCTGCGCGACGAGCTGGGCGTCGGCCTCGGGGTTCTTCACCTCAAGGATGTTGAGCTGCACCTGCTTGCCGGTGAGCTTCTCCAGCGCACCACGGATGCGGTCGGCTTCGGCACCACGGCGGCCGATCACGATGCCCGGCCTCGCGGTGTGGATGTCGACCCTGACGCGGTCGCGGGTGCGCTCGATCTCGACCTTGGAGATACCCGCGCGCTCCATGCCCGTGGACAGCAGCTTGCGGATCTTCACGTCCTCGGCCACGTACTCCGAGTACTGCTTGTCGGCGTACCAGCGCGACTTCCAGTCCGTGGTGATCCCGAGCCGGAAGCCGTGCGGGTTGATTTTCTGGCCCACTACCGGCCACCTGCCTTCTTCTTGCTCTTGGACTTGGCTTCCGGCCGCGACTCGACCTCGACCGTGATGTGGCTCGTCCGCTTGCGGATCCGGTAGGCGCGGCCCTGGGCACGCGGCCGGATGCGCTTGAGGGTCGGGCCCTCGTCGGCATAAGCGTTCTTGATCCAGAGCGTGTCCGGATCGAGGTCGAGGTTGTTCTCGGCGTTGGCCATGGCGCTCGCGAGCACCTTCGCCACGGGGTCGCTGGCCGCCTGCGGGGCGAACCGGAGCACGGCAAGAGCCTCGTTGGCGTTGCGACCCTTGATCAGCTCGATCACCCGGCGCACCTTGGTCGGCGAGTCCCGGACGAAGCGAGCCCGGGCGTAAGCCGTCGGCAGTTCCTCCACGGCTGCACCCTCCTCACGCACGTTCATCGTCTAGTTCCTCTTCTCGGTGCGCGCTCAGCGGCGACGCGACTTGCGGTCGTCCTTGATGTGCCCCTTGAAGGTTCGCGTGGGTGCGAACTCGCCAAGCTTGTGGCCCACCATGGCCTCGGTGACGAACACCGGGACGTGCTTGCGGCCGTCGTGCACCGCAATGGTGTGTCCCAGCATGTCCGGAATGATCGTCGACCTGCGGGACCAGGTCTTGATCACGGTCTTCTTGCCCGACTCGTTGAGCACGTCCACCTTCTTGAGCAGGTGGTCGTCCACGAACGGGCCCTTCTTCAGGCTGCGCGGCATGTTCTTCTACCTCCCTGCTCAGCGCTTCTTGCCGGTACGCCGGCGGCGGACGATCAACTTGTCGCTCGGCTTGTTGCGGCGAGTGCGGCCTTCCGGCTTACCGTTCGGGTTGACCGGGTGACGGCCACCGGAGGTCTTGCCCTCACCACCACCGTGCGGGTGGTCGACCGGGTTCATGACGACACCGCGAACGGTGGGACGCTTGCCCCGCCAGCGGTTGCGGCCCGCCTTGCCCCAGTTGATGTTGGAGTGCTCGGAGTTGCCGACCTCGCCGACGGTGGCGCGGTTGCGCACGTCCACGTTGCGGATCTCGCCCGAAGGCATCCGCAGCTGGGCGTACGGACCGTCCTTGGCGACGAGCTGCACGCGAGCGCCCGCGGACCTCGCGATCTTGGCGCCGCCACCGGGGCGGAGCTCGATCGCGTGGATCACGGTGCCGACCGGGATGTTGCGCAGCGGCAGGTTGTTGCCGGGCTTGATGTCGGCGCGGGGGCCGGCCTCCACCCTGTCACCCTGCTTGAGCTTGTCCGGCGCGATGATGTACCGCTTCTCGCCATCGGCGTAGTGCAGCAGGGCGATACGAGCCGACCGGTTGGGGTCGTACTCGATGTGCGCGACCTTGGCAGGCACGCCGTCCTTGTCGTGACGCCGGAAGTCGATGATCCGGTACGCACGCTTGTGACCGCCGCCCTTGTGCCGGGTGGTGATCTTGCCGGAGGCGTTGCGGCCACCGGTCTTGCTCAGCGGCGCGAGCAACGACTTTTCCGGAGTGGACCGGGTGATCTCTGCGAAATCGGCGACCGAAGAGCCCCGGCGCCCCGGAGTTGTCGGCTTGTACTTGCGGATGCCCATGTCTTCTCAGTCCCTTACGCGGCTGGTCCGCCGAAGATCTCGATCGGCTTGCTCTCGGCCGACAGGGTCACAATGGCGCGCTTGGTGTCCTTGCGCTTGCCATAGCCGTACCGGGTGCGCTTGCGCTTTCCTGGCCGGTTGAGCGTGTTCACGCTGATGACCTTCACGCCGAACACCTTCTCGACCGCGATCTTGATCTCGGTCTTGTTGGCGTCGGGACGAACCAGGAACGTGTACTTGTGGTCTTCGAGCAGTCCGTAGGACTTCTCGGAGATCACCGGCGCGACCAGGATGTCGCGCGGGTCGGGGATCGCCACGGAGCTCACTGCTCGTCACTCCCTTCCGAGACCTCGCCGGACCTCGCGGTGGCCTTGACGCCCTTGCCCTTCGCGGGGCCCGCGACGAACGAGTCGAACGCGGCCTTCGTGAAGATCACGTCGTCGTTGACCAGCACGTCGTACGTGTTGAGCTGGTCAGGCGCGATGATGTGGACGTGGGTGAGGTTCCGCACCGACAGCCAGCTCAGTTCGTCGTCGCGGTTGAGCACGACGAGAACCCGCTTGGCCTGTGTCAGCGAGCCCAGCACCTTCTTGGCGTCCTTTGTGGACGGCTTCTCGCCGGTCACCAGCTCGGTGACGACGTGAAGCTGGCCGGAACGAGCCCTGTCCGAGAGGGCGCCCCGCAGAGCGGCCGCCTTCATCTTCTTCGGGGTCCGCTGGCTGTAGTCCCTCGGCGTGGGGCCGTGCACCGTGCCACCACCGGTGAACTGGGGTGCGCGAACCGAACCCTGGCGGGCACGACCGGTGCCCTTCTGCCGGTAAGGCTTACGGCCACCGCCGCGGGTCTCACCGCGGGTCTTCGTGTCGTGCGTGCCCTGGCGCGCCGCGGCGAGCTGAGCCACGACGACCTGGTGCATCAGCGGAATGTTCGCCTGCACGTCGAAGATGTCGGCAGGCAGTTCCACCGTGCCGTCGGCCTGGCCGGCGGGAGTCTTGAGCTCGACCGTCGCCGTCATGCCGTCACACCACCCTTCGCTGCGCTACGGACGAAGATCAGACCGCCCTTGGGGCCCGGGACCGCGCCCTTGATCAACAGCAGCCCGTCCTCGGCGCGAACCGAGTGCACCGTCAGCCCCTGCGTGGTGACCCGGTTGTTGCCCATCCGGCCCGCCATGCGCACACCCTTGAAAACGCGACCCGGTGTGGCGCAGCCGCCGATCGAACCCGGAGCGCGGTGCTTGGCCTGGTTACCGTGGCTCGCGCCCTGGCCCTTGAAACCGTGGCGCTTCATGACACCGGCGTAGCCCTTGCCCTTGCTGGTGCCGGTCACGTCGACCACGGTGCCGGTCTCGAAGACCTCAGCCGTGATCTCCTGACCCACCTCGTACGCGTCGGCGTCGTTGGTGCGCAGCTCGGCGAGATAACGCCGCGGGGTCACGCCGGCCTTCCCGAAGTGCCCGGTCTCCGGCCTGTTGACCCTGCGAGGGTCGACGGCGCCGAAGGCCAATTGCACGGCCGAGTAGCCGTCCTTGTCGTTGTTGCGCACCTGGGTAACCACATTCGGCCCCGCCTGCACGACGGTCACCGGAACCATCCGGTTGTTCTCGTCGAATACCTGCGTCATGCCGAGCTTGGTGCCCAGAATGCCCTTCACTTGCCTGTCAGACATGAGTCTCTTATCTCCGCCGCTCGCCCAACGCTTACTGGATGTTCACGTCGACGCTCGCCGGAAGGTCGATGCGCATGAGCGCGTCGACCGTCTTCGGCGTCGGGTCGAGGATGTCGATCAGCCGCTTGTGGGTGCGCATCTCGAAGTGCTCGCGCGAGTCCTTGTACTTGTGCGGCGAGCGGATGACGCAGTAAACGTTCTTCTCGGTGGGCAGCGGCACCGGCCCAACCACGGAGGCGCCGGTGCGCGTGACCGTTTCCACGATCTTGCGTGCGCTGGCGTCGATCGCCTCGTGGTCGTAGGCCTTGAGCCGGATGCGGATCTTCTGTCCCGCCATGGTGGCAGCTCGTTCCTTCGTCTCGTGCCGCTATCTCAAACCAACGCCGGGCGTCGGTTCTCGCACGTCAACGGGGTCTCCCCCGGTCCACGCGGTCGGGCGTGTCGCGCCCATTACGCAGACTGATCCCGCAGGATCGTTGTCGTGCCGCTGGTCTGTTACTCATGGAGCGCCGACAAAGTCGGCGACCCCCGACTCACGGAAGCCGCAAGCCCAGGACACTCGCGACAGGGCGGCCGATTCTTGTAATGATTCCGGTAAGAATCGGCCGCCCCGCGTCGAGCAACCTTAATAGGATGCCATATCAAAACTTGGCACCCGCACCCGGGGGTGCTATCAGGCGATGATCTTGGTGACCTGACCAGCGCCAACGGTACGGCCACCCTCGCGGATGGCGAACCGCAGACCCTCGTCCATCGCGATCGGCTGGATCAGCTTGACCGAGATGTGGGTGTTGTCGCCCGGCATGACCATCTCGGTGCCCTCGGGAAGGGTCACGACACCGGTCACGTCGGTGGTACGGAAGTAGAACTGCGGGCGGTAGTTGTTGAAGAACGGTGTGTGCCGGCCACCCTCGTCCTTGGACAGGATGTACACCGAAGCCTCGAACTCGGTGTGCGGGGTGGTCGTGCCGGGCCTCACGATGACCTGGCCGCGCTCGACGTCCTCGCGCTTGATACCACGCAGCAGCAGGGCGGCGTTGTCGCCGGCCTGGCCCGAGTCCAGCATCTTGTTGAACATCTCGATGCTGGTCACGGTGGTCTTGCGAGAGTCGGGACGGATGCCGACGATCTCGACCTCTTCGTTCAGCTTGATCTCGCCACGCTCGATACGACCGGTGACGACGGTGCCGCGACCGGTGATCGTGAAGACGTCCTCGACGGGCATGAGGAACGGCTTGTCGGTGTCGCGGACGGGCTCCGGAACGCTGTCGTCGACGGCGTCCATGAGCTCAAGCACGCTCTGAGCCCACTTCTCGTCGCCCTCAAGCGCCTTCAGGCCCGAGACCTTGACGACCGGGGCGTCGTCGCCGGGGAACTCCTGCGAGGACAGCAGCTCACGGACCTCCATCTCGACGAGTTCGAGGATCTCCTCGTCGTCGACCATGTCGGCCTTGTTCAGGGCGACAACGATGTAGGGCACGCCGACCTGACGGGCGAGCAGCACGTGCTCACGCGTCTGCGGCATCGGGCCGTCGGTCGCCGCGACCACCAGGATCGCGCCGTCCATCTGGGCGGCACCGGTGATCATGTTCTTGATGTAGTCGGCGTGACCGGGGGCGTCGACGTGCGCGTAGTGACGCTTCTCGGTCTGGTACTCGACGTGCGAAATGTTGATCGTGATACCGCGCTGCTTCTCCTCAGGCGCGTTGTCGATCTGGTCGAACGCACGCGACTGGTTCAGCTCCGGGTACCGGTCGTGGAGAACCTTGGTGATCGCCGCGGTCAGGGTCGTCTTGCCGTGGTCGACGTGACCAATGGTCCCGATGTTGACGTGCGGCTTGCTCCGCTCGAACTTCGCCTTCGCCACTGGAATGTCCTCCTGGACTTACTTACTCGCCGTCCGGCGTGGCAGCCGGTCTGCGACTTGATCTGGTCGGTTGTGCGGACCTTAGGGGAGGCCCCTTTCGCGCCCGCGTTGGGTGCTGGTGGAGTGTTACTCCCCCGTCGCTTTCGCGATGATTTCCTTCGCGACGTTCGCAGGAACCTCGGCGTAGGAGTCGAACTGCATGGAGTAGTTCGCACGACCCTGGGTACGAGACCGCAGGTCGCCCACATAACCGAACATCTCCGACAGCGGCACGAGCGCCTTGACGACACGCGTACCTGACCGCTCCTCCATGGCCTGAATCTGACCACGGCGGGAGTTCAGGTCACCGATGACGTCACCCATGTAGTCCTCGGGTGTGGTCACCTCGACCGCCATCACCGGCTCCAGCAGTACCGGGCCCGCCTTCCTCGCGGCTTCCTTCATCGCCATCGAACCGGCGATCTTGAAGGCCATTTCCGAGGAGTCGACCTCGTGGTACGCACCATCCAACAAGGTGAACTTCAACCCGACGAGCGGGTAGCCGGCCAGAACGCCGTACTGCATGGCGTCCTGGGCGCCCGCGTCAACCGAAGGGATGTATTCCCTCGGAATGCGGCCACCGGTGACCTTGTTGTCGAACTCGTAAAGCGCACCGTCCGTGCTCTCCAGCGGTTCGAGCTTGACGATCACCTTCGCGAACTGACCGGAACCACCGGTCTGCTTCTTGTGAACGTAATCGAGCTTCTCGACCGTGTTGCGGACGGTCTCGCGGTAAGCGACCTGCGGCTTACCGATGTTCGCCTCGACCTTGTAGTCGGACTTCATCCGGTTGACGAGCACCTCAAGGTGCAGCTCGCCCATACCCTCGATGATCGTCTGACCGGTCTCCTCGTCCTGGCTGACCCTGAACGTCGGGTCTTCCTCGGCGAGCTTCTGGATCGCGGTCGACAACTTCTCCTGGTCGGCCTTCGTCTTGGGCTCGATGGCGACCTTGATGACCGGCTCAGGGAAGGTCATCGACTCAAGGACGACCGGGTTCTGCGGGTCGGCAAGGGTGTCACCGGTGGTGGTGTCCTTGAGACCGATCACCGCGTAGATGTGGCCCGCCTGGGCCTCATCGACCGGGTTCTCCTTGTTGGAGTGCATCTGGAAGATCTTGCCGATCCGCTCCTTGCGCTCCTTGGTCGCGTTGACGACCTGGGAACCGGCGGAAACCTTGCCCGAGTAGACCCGGATGTAGGTCAGCTTGCCGTAGAACGGGTGCGCCGCGATCTTGAAGGCCAGGGCCGCGAACGGCTCCTCGATCGAGGGCTTACGGCTGATCGGCGTCGCGCCGTCGGTCAGGATGCCTTCGACCGGCGGCAAGTCCAGCGGCGAAGGCAGGTAGTCGACGACAGCGTCGAGCATGGGCTGCACGCCCTTGTTCTTGAACGCCGAGCCGGTCAGCACCGGGTATGCCTCGCGAGCGATGGTGAGCTTACGGATACCGGCCTTGATCTCGGCCTCCGTCAGCTCCTCGCCACCGAAGTACTTCTCCATCAGCGCGTCGTCGGTTTCCGCGATCGCTTCGATGAGCTTGTCGCGGTACTCGGCGGCCGTCTCGGCAAGCGCCTCCGGGATGTCCTCGACCGAGTAGTCCTCGCCCTTCTTGACATCGCCGCGCCAGGTCAGAGCCTTCATCCTGACCAGATCGATGACGCCTTCGAACTCGCTCTCGGCGCCGATCGGCAACTGGATGGGCAGCGGCTTGACACCGAGGCGCTCCTCGATGGTGCGCAGGGTGTAGTAGAAGTCGGCCCCCAGCTTGTCCATCTTGTTGACGAAGCAGATCCGGGGGACCTCGTACTTGTCGGCCTGCCGCCAGACCTGCTCGGACTGAGGCTCGACGCCTTCCTTGCCGTCGAAGACGGCGACAGCACCGTCGAGCACGCGCAGGTTGCGCTCCACCTCGACGGTGAAGTCGACGTGACCGGGCGTGTCGATGATGTTGATCTGGTAATCGCCCCAGAAGGTGGTGGTCGCAGCCGAGGTGATGGTGATACCCCGCTTCTGCTCCTCCTCCATCCAGTCCATCGTCGCGGCGCCGTCGTGCACCTCGCCGAGCTTGTAGTTGATCCCGGTGTAGAACAGGATCCGCTCGGTGGTGGTGGTCTTACCGGCGTCGATGTGGGCCATGATGCCGATGTTGCGGACCTTGTTGAGGTCTCTCAGCACGTCACGTGCCACTTCAGTGTTCCCCTGTCTCAAGCTTGGGGCCCGGCATTGGCTTACGTCGGCTGCCGGGCGGCAGCGTTTACCTGCTGTTACTCGCTCACCAGCGGTAGTGAGCGAAAGCCTTGTTGGACTCGGCCATCTTGTGGGTGTCCTCGCGGCGCTTCACGCTGGCCCCGAGGCCGTTGCTCGCGTCGAGCAGCTCGTTCTGCAGGCGTTCGATCATCGTCTTCTCGCGACGCTGGCGAGCGAAGCTGACGATCCAACGAAGGGCAAGGGTCGTCGAACGGCCCGGCTTGACCTCGATCGGCACCTGGTAAGTAGCACCACCGACCCGGCGGCTCTTCACCTCAAGGGTGGGCCGCACGTTGTCGAGTGCGCGCTTCAGCGTGACGACCGGGTCGGTGCCGGTCTTGTCGCGAGCGCCTTCCAGCGCCCCGTACACGATGCGCTCGGCCAGCGAGCGCTTGCCGTCGGTCAGCACCTTGTTGACGAGCTGCGTGACGAGCGGCGAAGCGTAGACGGGGTCAGCGATCAGTGGCCGCTTCGGGGCCGGACCCTTGCGGGGCATTAGCTCTTCTCCTTCTTCGCGCCGTACCGGCTGCGCGCCTGCTTGCGGTTCTTCACGCCCTGCGTGTCGAGCGAACCGCGGATGATCTTGTAGCGAACACCCGGCAGGTCCTTCACACGACCGCCACGCACGAGCACCATCGAGTGCTCCTGGAGGTTGTGACCTTCACCGGGAATGTAGGCGGTGACCTCGATGCCGCTGGTCAGCTTTACACGCGCGACCTTGCGCAGCGCCGAGTTCGGCTTCTTGGGCGTCGTGGTGTACACGCGGGTGCACACGCCACGCCGCTGCGGGCTCCCCTTGAGCGCCGCGGTCTTCTGCTTGGCAGCCTTGTCCTGGCGGCCCTTGCGGACCAGCTGCTGGATCGTGGGCAATGGACCAGCTTTCTGTCGCGTCCTGTAGCTCTACAGCTCTAGCTTTGCTTGTCTCCCCGGTCCCCGAGGTCGGGCGTGTCGGCCCGCGTCAGGATCTTCCGATCCGTTAACGTCCCGTCGGGATTTCCGTGGAGCCCCGCTTGGCCATTACTGCGCGCTGAGCACCGGAGGCGCTCAGCCGTGACCCAATGGCACACGGAGCAGCCCGACAGCCTGCCGGGCACGGTCGTCAAAGATACCCGCCCGTGTTGAACACGACCACATCGGGGGTCGCTTTTGACCCACGGCACGGCTTGGACGGGAGGCTTGCGTCGTCCAGTCTACTGGACGGTGGCCTGCGTGAAGGCCAGTTGCCCCGTCATGCGGCGCACTTCGTGCCGGTTTGTGACAGCAACCATAGCCGCGAGTCGGCGCCGTGTCAGGGGGCGCACGCAACTCGTCGCGGGGTGTTGCCCACAGTCGGTTCGAAGATCAAGAGTACGGGGCTCGGCGAAACGCGGACATCGGGGGCGGGACATCCACCCCGGCTACCGCCCGGCCCGCTACCGCGTTTAGCCCGCTAAACGCGATGCTTAGCAACCGCAAGTACCGCAGTTTGCCTGCTAAACGCGGCTGGCGGGGGCGCCGGTGACGTCGTTGAGGTGGTGGATCAGATCGTGGATGAAGTATTGGGCGAAGGTGGCCACGGTGAAGTGCGCGCCGTCGGAGCGGCTGCCCTTGCGATTCCACTGCCCGCCGGAGACTTCCGCGAACCGCGCGGCGAGCGTGTCGGCGGCAGTAGCCAGCTCCGCAGCGACGTCAGCCGGGTTCTGCTGGTCGTAGCGCGCCTCGATCGCCGTCGCATCCTGGTCCCAGTCGGGGAATTCCGGCTCGTCCTCGGTCAGCATCCGCACAAGGCGCTCGTCGTAGATCCGGCACACGTCGCGAACGTGGCAGGCGTATTCGAGGGACGACCAGCGGTCGGGCCGAGGGCGGATTCCCACGTCTCCCGCGACGAGCACCTGCCGCCACGCCTCGGCGTTGGCTCGCAGGCGTGCGGCAACCTCCGCCGGCACGACGGCGGCCGCGTCGAAACCGCATTGGGGACAGGGCGTGCGGAGAACCCAGGTCCAGTCCTTGGTGTCAGGAACAATCACCGGCTCATCATGTGCCCGGCGACTCCCCAGGACCAGCGACGTTTCCTGATGCCGGTTTCAGCATTCCTGCAAGATCCGAGCACCCGGCACCGGGAACCCCGAACAGCATTTAGCCCGCTAACTGCGGTTCGGGGTTAGAGCCAGCCGTGGTCGGTTGCTGTTCGGGCAGCTTCGATCCGGCTCCTGGCATCGAGTTTGGCCATCGCCGAGGACACGTAGTTGCGCACCGTCCCCGCCGACAGGTTCAGGGCCCGCGCGATATCGGACGCCGTGGAATGGTCGTCGACGAGCCGGAGGACGGCCAATTCCCGTTCAGTCAATGGACAGGCAGGTTCGGCGAGCGCTTCGGCGGCGAACTCGGGATCCACGTATCGCAGACCGGAGTGGACCCTGCGGATCACGTCGGCGAGCAACGTCGCCGGTGCCGTCTTCGCGAGGAACCCGCCGGCACCGAGCGACAACGCCTGACGCAACACTCCTGGCCGCGCATGCCTTGTCAGCATCACGCACCGAACCGAAGGGTGATCCTCTGCCATGCGTTCGAGCACGTCCAGCCCACCGAGTCCCGGCATTTCGAGATCGACGACGAGTACATCGGGCCCGTGCTCGGCCACCGCCGCGAGACCGGATTCGCCATCGGCGGCCCCCGCGACGACCCGCAGTCCGTGTTCGAGGTTGAGCAGGGCCTCGACGGCCTCTCTGGTCAACCGCTCGTCATCGACGAGGATCACCTTGATCATCGTGAAACCCTTGCCCGCACGGCGAAAACGCCCTCTTCGATGTCCATTTCGGTCTCAAGCTCCCCGCCTGCCTCTTCGAGCCTGCGACCGAGCCGGGCGAGACCGGTGCCCTCGGTGCGGGCCATCGGCGCGGCTCCGTCGTTGGTCACCGTCAACGCGGTCGCATCGGCATACCGGTTCAACCGCACCGTGCAGGCGGAGGGCGAGGCATGCCGCAGCAGGTTGGTCACCGCTTCCCTCAGCACTCTGCCAAGCAGTTCGCTCGTCCTGTCGTCCAGTTCCGGGGTTTCGGCGGGGAACGCACACCCGATTCCCGCCGACGACAGCAACGCCTTCGCCGAGGCCAGTTCAGCGGCAAGATGCGTCGTGCGCCTACCGTGCACGAGGTCTCTGACATCTCGCAGCGCGGTTCGCGCGAGTGTGTGAACTTCGGCCATCTCAGCCGCGGATCGACGCGGGTCAGCGGCGCTCAATCGGGTGGCAAGTTCACTCTTCAGTGCGACAACTTCGAGCGCGTGGCCGAGGATGTCGTGCAGATCGCCGGCGAGCCGCAGACGCTCCCTGGTCGTCGCGAGTTCGGCAGCGGCTTTGCGGGCCTTCTCCAGTTCCAGGGTCAACGCCCATTGCCGGATGTTGCTCGACTCGGCGTAGCCGAACACCACCGCGATCACACCGGCCCCTAGCGCGAGCCGCACGACCGTCCAGCCTTCGAGGTGCGCGGCGAACAGCGCGGTCCCCCCGACGGCGAGCGTGGTGATCACGCCGAGGCCGACGGCGAGCCTGCGCCCCTCGACGACGGGCCTGCCGATGAGCACCTGCGTCGCGACGGCGCCGACGAGCAGCGCCCACAGCACGCCGCCCTCGTCGAAGTACACGGCGACACAGGTGGCGGCAATCGCGACGAGCGCGGGCAATACGGCGGTACCGAGCGGCTGGGCCGCCGCCGGATCCCTGAGCGCCGCGAGGATTCGGCGGGTATGCAGGGTGAGCGCGGCGGCCAGCAAAAGAACGAAGCCGGTACCGGCCGGGCTGTCGAGCCCACCTGGAATGGCGCTGATGAGCAGGGCGCCGATGACGACCACCGAGCCGAGGGCGATGTCGCGGCAATATCTCCGCAGCGGGGCGAGCTGCGCCGGCTCACCGTGGTCGGGGCGCTGCACGAGCCGAACCTAACAGCACATGCCGGGTGTCAGGTCCCCTGCCGACACTCGTCACATTCGGACATGACGGCAGGAACTACGCGGGCGGCTCCCGCACACGAAACGGCCCCGAGGCGCGGGAGGCACCTCGGGGCCGTTGCTCGTGTTGCGGCGTTTACCGGAAGTCGCGACCGAAGTCGTAGTCGTCCAGCGGCACCGCGGCACCGGTACCGGTACCGAACACATCCGGGGTGTAGTAGCCGTCGTCGTAGGACGGAATCGCGTATGCGGCGACCCGCGCCTCCTCGGTCGGCTGAACCTGGATGTTGCGGTACCTGTTGATGCCCGTACCCGCCGGGATCAACTTACCGATGATCACGTTCTCCTTGAGGCCGACGAGCTTGTCGCTGCGGCCGTTGATCGCCGCATCGGTCAGCACCCTCGTCGTCTCCTGGAAGGACGCGGCCGACAGCCACGAATCCGTGGTCAGCGACGCCTTCGTGATACCCATCAGCACCGGGCGGCCGGAGGCGGGCTCGCCACCCTCGGCGACCGACTGCCGGTTGATGTGCTCGAACCTCGTCCGTTCCGGCAGCTCGCCGGGCAGGAATTCGGTGGAGCCGGAGTCGATGATCGTGACGCGCCGCAGCATCTGCCGCACGATGACCTCGATGTGCTTGTCGTGGATCGACACACCCTGCGCGCGGTACACCTTCTGAACCTCGTCGACGAGGTGCATCTGCGCCTCGCGCGGGCCCATCACTCGGAGCACCTCGTGCGGGTCGGGCGTACCTTCCAGCAGGAGCTGGCCGACATTCACATGGTCGCCATCGGCAAGCGGGCCGTCGGGGCCCACCGCGAGCCGCTGCCGCTTCGACAGCTTGTCGAAGACGATCTCCTCGCTGCCGTCGTCGGGGATCAGCGTGATCTTCCAGAACCGCTCGCTTTCCTCGATGCGCACGCGGCCATCGACGTCGGCAATCGGCGCCTTGCCCTTCGGGACCCTCGCCTCGAACAGCTCGGTGACACGGGGCAGACCCGTGGTGATGTCGTCACCAGCGACACCACCCTGGTGGAAGGTACGCATCGTGAGCTGGGTACCCGGCTCACCGATCGACTGGGCCGCGACGATACCGACGGCCTCGCCGACATCGACGAGCTTGCCGGTGGCCATCGACCTGCCGTAGCAGGTCGCGCAGACACCCTGTGCCGACTCGCAAGTGAGCACGCTCCGCACCTTGATCTTGGTGACACCGGTCGAGATCAGCGTCTCGATGGCCGGGTCTCCGAGGTCGTCGGCCGCGTTGAACACGACGTTGCCCTGAGCGTCGACGGCGTCGGTCGCCAGCGTCCTCGCGTAGGCGGCCGTCTCGACGTGCTGCGTCCTGATGACCCTGCCATCGGGAAGCGTCTCGCCGATGATCATGTTGATGCCGCGGCTGGTGCCACAGTCGATCTCGCGAACGATGACGTCCTGCGACACGTCCACGAGACGCCGGGTCAGGTAACCCGAGTCGGCGGTACGCAGAGCGGTGTCGGCGAGACCCTTCCTGGCGCCGTGGGTGGCGATGAAGTACTCCGCCACCGAAAGGCCCTCACGGAAGTTCGACTTGATCGGGCGCGGGATGTACTCACCCTTCGGGTTGGACACCAGACCACGCATACCGGCCAGCGACCTGACCTGCGTCATGTTGCCCGCCGCGCCGGACTTCACGATCATCGAGATCGGGTTGTCCTCGGGGAAGTGCTCCTCCATGACCTTCGCGACGTCTTCCGTCGCCTGGCCCCACACCTTGACGAGCTCGTTGTTGCGCTCGATGTGGGAGAGCTGACCACGCTGGTAGCGCTTCTCCACCTGGGAGGCCTTCGCCTCGTACTGGTCGAGGATCTCCTTCTTCTCCGGCGGGACGAGCACGTCGGAGATGGCCACGGTGACACCGGAGCGCGTCGCCCAGAAGAAACCGGCGTCCTTGAGCCGGTCGAGGGTCTGCGCGACCTGGGTCATCGAGTACCGCTCGGCGAGGTCGTTGACGATGACCGCCTGCCGCTTCTTGGGAAGCGGCTCGTTGACGAACGGGTAGTCGGCGGGCAGCAGCTCGTTGAAGAGGACCCTGCCGAGGGTGGTCTCGGCCAGCCACGGCTGACCGGGTTCCCAGCCCGCTTCCCGCAGACCGGCTTCGGCTGCCTTCGGCGGCTGCCGGTCCTTGACCCTGATCTTCACCGGGGCGTGCAGGCCGACCTGCTTCATGTCGAAGGCCATGATCGCCTCGGCGACCGAGGAGTACGCCTGGCCGGAGCCCTGCGCGCTCTCGTCCAGCCTGGTCAGGTGGAACAGGCCGGTGACCATGTCCAGCCGGGGCATGGCCAGCGGACGACCGGAGGCGGGCGACAGGATGTTGTTGGCCGACAGCATCAGGATGCGGGCCTCTGCCTGCGCCTCCGCCGACAGCGGAAGGTGAACCGCCATCTGGTCACCGTCGAAGTCGGCGTTGAACGCCTCACACACCAGCGGGTGGAGCTGGATGGCCTTGCCCTCGACCAGTTGCGGCTCGAACGCCTGGATACCCAGCCTGTGCAGGGTCGGCGCCCTGTTGAGCAGCACGGGGTGGCCGTTGATGACCTCTTCCAGCACGTCCCACACCTGCGGGCGAGCGCGCTCCACCATCCGCTTCGCGGACTTGATGTTCTGCGCGTGGTTGAGGTCGACCAGCCGCTTCATGACGAACGGCTTGAACAGCTCAAGCGCCATGTCCTTCGGCAGACCGCACTGGTGCAGCTTGAGCTGCGGGCCGACGATGATGACCGAACGGCCCGAGTAGTCGACGCGCTTGCCGAGCAGGTTCTGACGGAACCGGCCCTGCTTGCCCTTGAGCAGGTCGGACAGCGACTTCAGCGGACGGTTGCCCGGTCCGGTGACCGGACGGCCACGGCGGCCGTTGTCGAACAGCGCGTCGACGGCCTCCTGCAGCATCCGCTTCTCGTTGTTGACGATGATCTCGGGTGCGCCGAGGTCGATCAGCCGCTTCAACCGATTGTTGCGGTTGATCACCCTGCGGTACAGGTCGTTGAGGTCCGACGTGGCGAAGCGCCCACCGTCGAGCTGCACCATGGGACGCAGCTCCGGCGGGATCACCGGGACGGCGTCGAGGACCATGCCGCGCGGGTCGTTGCCCGTCGCCTGGAAGGCGGCGACGACCTTGAGCCGCTTGAGCGCACGCAGCTTCTTCTGGCCCTTGCCGTTGCGGATGGTGTCGCGCAGCGACTCCGCCTCGGCGTTGACGTCGAACTCGGTGGCCAGCTTCTGGATGGCCTCCGCGCCCATGCCGCCGGTGAAGTACTCGCCGTAGCGGTCGATGAGCTCGCGGTAGAGCAGCTCGTCGACGATGAGCTGGCGCGGTTCGAGCTTGGTGAAGGTGGACCACACCTCTTCGAGGCGGTCCAGTTCACGCTGGGCGCGATCGCGGAGCTGCCGCATCTCGCGCTCGCCGCCCTCCTTGACCTTGCGGCGGACGTCGGCCTTCGCGCCTTCGCCCTCCAGCTCGGCGAGGTCGGCTTCGAGCTTCTGCGCCCTCGCCTCGATGTCGGCGTCGCGCTTGGCCTCGATGTTCTTGCGCTCGACGCTGATCTCGTTTTCCAGCGTCGGCTGATCGTTGTGCCGCAGCTCGGTGTTCACACCGGTGATCACGTAGGCAGCGAAGTAGATGATCTTCTCAAGATCCTTCGGCGCCAGGTCGAGCAGGTAGCCCAGCCGCGAGGGAACACCCTTGAAGTACCAGATGTGGGTGACGGGGGCGGCCAGCTCGATGTGGCCCATCCGCTCACGGCGGACCTTCGCCCTCGTGACCTCGACACCACAGCGCTCACAGATGATGCCCTTGAAGCGCACCCGCTTGTACTTACCGCAGTAGCACTCCCAGTCGCGGGTGGGACCGAAGATCTTCTCGCAGAAGAGCCCGTCCTTCTCCGGCTTGAGCGTGCGGTAGTTGATGGTCTCCGGCTTCTTGACCTCGCCGAAGGACCACTGACGGATGTCGTCGGCGGTGGCCAGCCCGATCCGGAGCTCGTCGAAGAAATTGACGTCCAGCACTAGTCCGCCTCTCCGAAACTTTGAAGTAGTTGCGTTCCGAGGGAACGGTTACGACTCATGATTTCCTTTGGCCTTGCGACAAGAGGTGGCTGGTTACTGGACGACGTCATCAACCGACGGTGACTCGTTGCGAGACAGGTTGATGCCGAGGTTCGCCGCGGCGCGTTCGAGGTCCTCGTCGTCGGAGTCGCGCATCTCGATCGCGGCCCCGTCGCTGGAGAGCACCTCGACGTTGAGGCACAGCGACTGCAATTCCTTCAGCAACACCTTGAACGACTCCGGGATACCCGGCGACGGCATGTTCTCGCCCTTGACGATCGCCTCGTAGACCTTCACGCGGCCGAGCACGTCGTCGGACTTGATGGTGAGCAGTTCCTGCAGCGTGTATGCCGCGCCGTAGGCCTGCATCGCCCAGCACTCCATCTCACCGAAGCGCTGGCCACCGAACTGTGCCTTACCACCGAGCGGCTGCTGGGTGATCATCGAGTACGGACCCGTCGACCTGGCGTGGATCTTGTCGTCCACCATGTGGTGCAGCTTCAGGATGTACATGTAGCCGACCGAAACCGGGTACGGGAACGGCTCGCCGGAGCGTCCGTCGAGCAGCACGGCCTTGCCCTCGGGGCCGACCATGCGGTCGCCGTCGCGGTTCGGCTTCGTGCAGGAGAGCAGCCCCATGAGCTCCTCTTCCTTGGCGCCGTCGAACACCGGGGTCGCGGTGTTCGTGCCCGGCTCGACGTCCCGAAGCTCCTCGGAGAGGTTCTTCGCCCAGTCCGGTGCCCCCTCGACCTGCCAGCCCTGGGAGGCGAGCCAGCCGAGGTGCAGTTCGAGGATCTGGCCGATGTTCATCCTTCGCGGCACACCGTGGGTGTTCAGCACGATGTCGACCGGGGTGCCGTCCTCCATGAACGGCATGTCCTCGACCGGCAGGATCTTGCCGATGACGCCCTTGTTGCCGTGGCGGCCGGCGAGCTTGTCGCCGTCCTGGATCTTGCTCTTCTTCGCCACGTAGACGCGGACGAGTTCGTTGACGCCGGGGGGCAGCTCGTCGTCGTCCTCGCGGGAGAAGACCCGGATACCGATGACCTTGCCGGTCTCGCCGTGCGGCACCTTGAGCGAGGTGTCGCGGACCTCGCGCGCCTTCTCGCCGAAGATCGCGCGGAGCAGCCGCTCCTCGGGGGTCAGCTCCGTCTCGCCCTTCGGCGTGACCTTGCCGACCAGGATGTCGCCGTCGCGGACCTCGGCACCGATGCGGATGATGCCGCGCTCGTCGAGGTCGGCGAGCACGTCCTCGGAGACGTTCGGGATGTCCCTCGTGATCTCCTCGGCACCGAGCTTGGTGTCGCGGGCGTCGATCTCGTGCTCCTCGATGTGGATCGAGGTGAGCACGTCGTCCTGGACCAGCCGCTGCGAGATGACGATGGCGTCCTCGTAGTTGTGGCCCTCCCACGGCATGACCGCGACGAGCAGGTTCTTGCCGAGCGCCATCTCGCCCTTGTCGGTCGAGGGGCCGTCGGCGATGACCTGACCCTGCTCGACCCTGTCGCCCTCGTTGACGACGGGCCGGTGGTTGAAGCAGGTGCCCGCGTTGGTGCGGCGGAACTTGTACAGTCCGTAGCTCTTCCGCGTGCCGTCGTCGTGCATGATCGTGACCATGTCGGCCGAGAGTTCCTCGACGACACCGGCCTGCTCCGCGACGAGTACGTCACCCGCGTCGACGGCGGCCGTCAGCTCGACACCGGTACCGACGAGCGGCGACTCGTTCCGCAGCAGCGGAACGGCCTGACGCTGCATGTTCGCACCCATCAGGGCGCGGTTGGCGTCGTCGTGCTCAAGGAACGGGATCATGCCGGTGGCGACGGAGACCATCTGCCTCGGCGACACGTCCATGTAGTCGACCTCAAGCGGGTCGATGAGCTCGACCTCGCCACCCTTGCGACGGCCGAGGACGCTCTCCTCGACGAAGTGCCCGTCATCGCCGATGGGCGCGTTGGCCTGCGCCTTGACGAAGCGGTCTTCCTCGTCGGCGGTGAGGTAGTCGACCTGGTCGGTGACCCTGCCCTCGACGACCTTGCGGTAGGGGGTTTCGATGAAACCGAACGGGTTGACCCTCGCGTAGGAGCACAGCGAGCCGATCAGACCGATGTTCGGGCCTTCCGGGGTCTCGATCGGGCACATCCGGCCGTAGTGGCTGGGGTGCACGTCGCGAACATCCATGCCCGCGCGCTCACGGGAGAGACCGCCGGGGCCGAGCGCCGAGAGGCGGCGCTTGTGGGTCAGGCCCGAAAGCGGGTTGTTCTGGTCCATGAACTGCGAGAGCTGGGAGGTTCCGAAGAACTCCTTGATCGCGGCCACGACGGGACGGATGTTGATCAGGGTCTGCGGCGTGATCGCCTCGACGTCCTGGGTGGTCATCCGCTCGCGGACGACGCGCTCCATGCGGGAGAGGCCGACCCGGATCTGGTTCTGGATTAGCTCGCCGACGGTGCGCAGGCGGCGGTTGCCGAAGTGGTCGATGTCGTCGGTCTCGACGGGGACCTCGGTGTCGTGCGCCTTCATCGTCTCCTCGCCCGCGTGCAGGCGGACGAGGTACTCGATGGTGGTGACGATGTCCTCTTCGGTGAGCGTGCCGGTGTCGTAGGGAAGGTCGAGACCAAGCTTCTTGTTGATCTTGTACCGGCCCACCTTGGCGAGGTCGTAGCGCTTGTCCTTGAAGAACAGGTTCTCAAGGAGCGTCTGCGCGCTCTCCTTCGTCGGCGGTTCACCCGGACGCAGCTTGCGGTAGATGTCGAGCAGCGCCTCGTCGGTCCCGGCCGTGTGGTCCTTCTCAAGGGTGGCGAGCAGCGTCTCGGAGAACGAGAAGCGCTCCCTGATCGCCTCGGTGGTCCAGCCCAGCGCCTTCAGCAGCACGGTGACCGGCTGCCGCCGCTTGCGGTCGATGCGCACGCCGACGGTGTCGCGCTTGTCGACATCGAATTCGAGCCACGCACCACGGCTCGGGATGATCTTGACGCTGAAGACGTCCTTGTCGGTCGTCTTGTCAACGGCTTGGTCGTAGTACACACCCGGCGAACGGACGAGCTGCGAGACGACGACGCGCTCGGTGCCGTTGATGATGAAAGTGCCCTTGTCGGTCATCACGGGGAAATCGCCCATGAAGACCGTCTGGCTCTTGATCTCACCGGTGTTGTTGTTGACGAACTCGGCGGTGACGAACAACGGCGCCGCGTAGGTCATGTCCTTGTCCTTGCACTCCTCGACGGAGGCTTTCACCTCGTCGAAGCGCGGATCGGAGAAAGACAGGGACATCGATCCGGAGAAGTCCTCGATCGGCGAGATCTCGTTGAGGACCTCTTCAAGACCACCGACCGGGTTTTCTTCGCCCTCGTTGACGCGGAGTTCAAACCACGCCTCCGAGCCGGTAAACCATTCGAATGACCGAATCTGCACGTCAAGCAGGTTGGGAGTGCTCAGCGGTTCGCGGATCTTCGCGAAAGATACCCGCTTGGGTGCTCCTGGGATTCCCGTTGACTTCTCAGCCGAGTTGGTCGCAGCAGTGGCCTGGTTCGCGGGAGAGACTGCCAAGATGCGTCCTTCCGGGGACATAGCGGTTGAGCAGCCGCGTTAGCAACTAGCAACACGAACTGTCAAGGGTGCGGTGTTGCCGACCATCCTAGCTCCCAGTTTAAGGCAGCCTGAAAGTGGGCAGCGCAAAGAAGCAGTCTAGCCCTGAAGACGGCGGTTGTCGAGGGGGCCTGCCCGACGGGCGCCCAGCCTCCGGTGTCGTCTCCTGGCTCGCCTCCCGCAAGGCTCGCCGTTGCCTGTAAGCGTGAACCCCCGGAGACGCTGAGTCAAGCGCCCACGCGTTCTTGCAGTCGCTTGGCGCAGTCAGTTGCCTGCGGGGGGTTGGCCCCCCTGGTCCGCCGGTCCAGGAGTGGGTGCAGGCTGCCCGGCGGCGTAGGTGTCCATGTCGGTCACCTTCCACTCGCCGTCCCGCTTTTCGCTGGTGAACCACAGTGCCGCGCTTCCGGCGGAGGTCTGGTTGTCCTCGGTCCGCGTCGCCGTCTGGTCGATGTAGACCATGACCTTGGCGCGGTCGTCGTTGAGCATGAGCACGGCACTGCGCGTCGTCTTGACGGTGACGACGATCTTCTGTTCCGGCGCGACCCGCTTCACCTCGCCCATCAGGGCTTGGTACTTCTTCTTGACCTCGTCGTTGACGAGGAGCTGGTCGGCGGCCTTCTCCGTCTTGCCGATGTCGTTGTAGTCGATGGAGAACAGCCTCTCCGCCGCGGAGCCCATCGCCTCCTTGACCTGCGTGGTGCCCTGCACGTCGACGAGGGCGGCGTTGCCTGCCGCGATTTCGGCCTCGCTCTGCCGCATGTTGAAGAAGAAAGCCAGCCCGCCGAAGGCGAGCGCGAGCACGAGGAGCACGGCGACAAGCACGTATCCCCTGCTGCCCCTGTTCCCCTCGGTCTTCCGTTCCCTCGCGCCACGCATGGCGAAACGGCGGGCACGGGAGGGCTCGTCGACGGCGCTCACCGTGACGGTCACGTCGTCCTGGCTCGCCGGCTTGGGGGCGCCGGTGTCGCGCACCTTCCTGCGAGGCCCCGGCCTCGCGGCGGCCTTGGGCTCGCCGGGCCCGTCGGAATCGCCGGGCTCGTCGTCGCCGTCCGTTTCCGCCTCGGTTTCGAGTTCGGCCTCGGGTTCGGATGCGGCCTCGGGTTCAGGATCCGGGTCGACCGGCTGCGGGCCCACCGGCTCGGGAGCCGGGGCGGCGGTCGGGTCGGACCCGGCATCGGTGACCTGAGTCGCGTCCTCGAACCGATCGGTGTCCTGCTCGCGCGGAGCCGGACTCGGCGAGGCCGGCTTGCGCAGTCCCGCGACGCGGGGCCTGCCGGAGGGGCGAGGGGGCTGCGGCATGCGGCGGGAGGATGGCACGTGTGACTCCGTTCTGACCGGCTACTGGCCCGCTTGGGCGATGGGGACCTCGCCGATGTTCGACAACTTCCAGGTGCCCTTGTCGTCGACGCGCACCATCTCAAGTTCGAGCCTCAGCACCTTGGTGCCCTTCTGCTCTCCCTGTGCGACCTCGGTGCGAACGGTCGCGAGCACGCTGGCCTTGCCTTCACTGACGTCCAGTTCCTGCACGCCCACGTCCTGGACCGTCGAGACGACCTTGGTCTTCGCCTCGGCGATGGTCTTGCGGTACTGGTCGGCGTTCTGGTTCATCTGCTCCAGCAGGTCGCCCGTCGCGATCTCGCGCTGTCGCTGGAAGTAGGCATCGGGGTCCTCGAAGTCCAGCTCGGTCAGCGCGACCACCGCGGTTCCCGTCGAACGCACGACGTCCTCGCGTTCGGCGGCGACGCCGCTCGCCTCCTTGCCGGAGGTGACCCACCACGAGATACCGAAGTAGACCGCGGTGACCAGTGCCGCCAGCGCGAGCGCGGCGCTGCCGAAGGTCAGCCACTTGGGCGGGCCCCCACTGGTGGTTCCCTCGGTCTCGTCGCGGCTGTCCGAGGGCTCTCCGGGGGACTCCTGCGGCTCCTTCGCCGCCGGCTCGTCCGAACTCATAGCGCTCCAGGGTAGGTCTGGCAGGTGATCAGAGCGTGTGGTGCTAGCCGGTCAGCCCCACAAGCTGGCCGAGTGACGTGATGCTGAGGCCGGGACTTCCGGCGACCCCGGGGACACCTCGCAGCGAGGCCAGCTCCTCCTCGTCCCTCGTGGAGTTGGCGCTGACCTGTTCCTCGCTCGGTTGAACGGGGACTCCGTTGTACGGCGCGTTCTGGGAACCGCGGACGTTGATGGGGCTGCCCGGCGGTTCGGCGCAGTAGGCGGACGAATCGGGTGGGCGCGGCGTCGTGTCGTCGCCCGGCCGGTACTCCTCGGGCGACCGGTAGCCCTTGGTGCAGGAGGGCGGGTTGAACAGGTTGAGCGCGAGCCCGAGGTGTGCGGTGCCGTCGTCGGGCGCGACGCTGAACGCGCCCCCCGCGACGACGGGATAGGTGACCAGCGCCTGTTCGAGCCCGTCCTGCCTTGTGAAGAGCAGATTCGAGGTGGTGAGCAGGTTGGCGATCACGGAGCCGAGGCCGGGCCCCGATTCGGCGAGCAGCTCGCTGACCTGGTTGGCGGCCTGCGGGGTGATGCCGATGAGCTCGCGGATGTCGGCGTCCGAGTTCTTGAGCGTCTCCGACACCGATGCGAGGTCGGAACTGAACTCCTTCATGGAGGTGGCGAGGTCGTTCTGGGTACTGAGCACGACGTTGCCGGAGTTGAGGAGTTCGACGGTCTGCGGGAGGTACTGCTTGGCGACCTTCGTGAAGTCCCTCGTGGTGTCCATCAGCACCTGGAGGTCGTCGCCGGTGCCGCGGAAGGCGTCGTAGGACTCGTCGACGACCGTGCGCAACGCGTCGGTGGGTACCGAACTCGCCAGGCTGTCGAGGTCGCCGATGACCTTCTCCGTCGGCACCGGGGTGCTTGCCCTTTCGGCCGGGATGACGGAGCCGTCCGCGAGGTAGGGACCGTTGTCGGTGACGGGCCTGAGGTCGACGAACTGCTCCCCCACCGCCGAGCGGTTGGCGACCATGGCGTGCAGGTCACTCGGCACCTTCGGCGCTTCCGGTTCGATGTTGAGTTCGGCTTTCAGGCCGGTCTCGGTGAGGCTCAGCTCGCCGACCCTGCCGATGTTGTACCCGCGATAGGTCACCTCGGCCCCGGTGAAGATGCCGCCGGATTCGTTGAGTTCGAGCTGGACGGTGTAGCCGCCGGTGCCGAAGACCTTTTCGATGTCGGTGAACCGCACGAGCGCGTAGGCGATGGCGAGGACGGAGACGATCGCGAACGCGATCAACTGGATCTTGGCCTTGCGCAGGAGCATCAGCCCGCACCTCCCGACAACACACCGAAGATGCCCGCGACCCCGGTCTGCCGCGACGGCTGGGACTGCTGACTCTGCTGGTCACCGCTGGGCGGTTCCGATCCAGGCAGGGGCAGCGGCGGCGGGGCGTTGCCGGAATCTCCCTCCGTCGCGCCGGTGAGGTCTCCGACGACGGGAACGTCCTGCAGCGGGTTTTGCCTGCTGCGGCCGAGGTTGGCCAAAACCTCTCCGAGGTTGAGGTCGATCGTGGCGTAGAGGTTGAAGTAGTCGCCCTTCGCTCCCTCGACGGCGGCGTCGCTGAACGGGTAGGTCAGCATCAGTTCGAGTGCCTTCGGCAGGTCGGAGCCCGCTTCGCCGAGCTTGCGCAGTGTCGGCAGCAGTGCTTCGAGGTTGGCGACGAGGTCTTCCTGGCTCGCGTTGACGGTGTCGACGGCGACGCCGGAAAGCTCGTTGAGCGCTTGGAGCATGGTGACGAGCTGGCCGCGTTGTTGTTCGAGCACGGCGAGGCCCGGTCCGAGATCGTCGATGGCGCCCGCGATCTTGTCGCGCTGGCCGTTGAGGGTCGAGGAAAGCCGGTTGAGGCCGTCGAGCGCCCTCGTGATGTCGCCGGATTGCGCGTCGAGGGTGGAAACCAGGTCGTCGGCGTTACGCAGCAGCGCCTTGATGCTGGGCTCGTTGCCTTCGAGGGTGTTGTTGAGTTCCTTGGTGATGGTGTTGAGCTGTTCGACGCCGCCTCCGTTGAGGAGCATCGACAGTGCGCCGAGTACTTCCTCGACCTCGACGCTGCGGTTGGTCCGTTCGAGCGGGATGTGGTCGCCGTCGGCGAGTTCGGTTTGGGCGGGGTGTTCGGCCGGCGCTCGCAGCTCGACGTACTTCTCGCCGAGCAGGCTGGATTGCCGCAGGTTGGCCACGGCGTTGGCAGGCAGTGTGACGTCGCCGTTGACGAGGATGGTCACCTCGGCCGTCCAGCCGTCGTCGGCGAGCCCGATCTCGTCGACCCTGCCGACCGGGACCTCGTTGACTCGCACGCCCGACTGCGGAACCAGGTCGAGCACGTCCCTGAACTGGACCTTGACTCGGTAGGGGTGGTCGCCGAGGTCGGCGCCGCCCGGCAGTGGGACGTCGTAGACGCCGGAGAAGCCGCAGCCGGATACCGCGACGAGCGCCGCGGCGCTCGCCGCGACGGTGAAGGCGCGCAGTCGTGCCGGTTTCACTGGCCACCTCCCGACGACATGAGCTGCCCCGTGAGCGGTACCGGGAGCGGCGGGAGCTTGCCCTGGTTGAGTGCGTTGACCGACTGGGCGAGCGATGGCAGTGGCACGGCCTGGTCGAGTAGCGGGGCGACGGAGCCGCACAGGTCACCGAGCGCGTCGAGTGCGTCGGGGGTCTGCTTGAGGAAGCCGCAGATCATCGCGATCGGCGGCTGGGTCAGCTCGTTGAGGTTGGCGCGGGCGTCGAGTGTTCCGGACGAGGCGTTGTAGGTGTTGGCGAGGTTGCCCAGCGCCAGCGGGGCGATGTCGAGTGTTTCGGCGAGTGCGGCGCGCTGGTCGACGAGCACCTGTGTGATACCGGCCAGTTTGTCCACATTGGATTTGACCCGGCCTCGGTTGGCTTCGATGAAGTCCCTTACCGAGTAGAGCGTGTTGCCGAGCTGTTCGACCGTCGCCGCGAGGTTGTTCTTTTCGCGGTCGAGGAAGGAGCTCACGTCGGCGAGCTGGGTCTCGAACTGCCGGACCTGCCCGTCGCTGTCGGCGAGCGTGGTCGAAAAGCTCGCGAGGTTCTCGACGGTCTTGAACAGGTCTCCCGAGTTGCCGGAAAGGGTTCCGGCCGCCTGGCCGAGTTTGGTGATGGTGTCGTTGAGTTTCCGCCCGTTGCCTTCGACGTTGGCGGAGAGCGTGTTGAGCAGATCGGACAGTGAGCCGTCGGCGTTGGCGCCGTTGGGGCCGAGCGATTCCGACACCTCGCTGAGCGAGCTGGTGAGTTCGTCGACCTCAAGCGGTACCGCGGTGCGGTTCATGGGGATGATCGCGCCGTCGGGCAGGGTGTCGCCGCCGGTGTAGGCGGGGGCGAGTTGTACGTAGCGGTCGGAGACGAGCGAGGGGGCGACGATCAGGGCGTTCGCTCCGGCCGGGATGGTCACCGACCTGTCGTAGCGCAGCTCGACCTCGACCTGGTCGCCTTGCGGGCGCACGCTCGTGACCTCGCCCATTTCGACGCCGAGCACGCGGACGCTGTTGCCTTCGTAGAGGCCGACGGCCGAGGGGAAGTAGGCCGTGACGTGCTTGCTGCCCGCATCGCGCAGCGTCCACCACAGGGCGCCTGCGACGACGAGGCCGAGTACGCAGGCGATGGCGATGCCGCGGGTGAGGGTCTGGCCGAAGCGGGTGTCGGTCATCGCACGTTGCACCCCTCTTCGTTGAGCGGCCCCGCCGAGGGCAGCAGCAGCCCGCAAATGTAGTTGTCGAACCAGCGTCCGTTGCCGATGGTGTTGTTGAAGACCCTGATGAACGGCGCGAACTCCTTGATGCCGTTGGCGAGCGCCTCCTGATTGCGCTGGAGCATGCTGGTCAGCCGGTCGAGCTGGGCGAGGACGGGGTCGAGCTGGCCGGTGTTGTCGTCGACGAGGCCCTGCAACTGGGTCGCGAGGCTGCGGCTGCCTTCCAGCAGGGTGGAGATGGCCTGTTCCCTGCGGGAGAGTTCGTCGAGGAGTTTGTTGCCGTCCTCAAGGAGTTTCGTGAACTCGGCGTCGCGGTCGGCCAGTGTCTGGGTGACCTGCCTCGTGTTCGAAAGCAGGCCGGAGAGCTGCTGGTCGCGGGAAGCGATGGTGGTGGACAGCTCGGAGAGCCCGTCGAGCGCTCCCCGCACGTCCTCCGGTGTGTTGGCGAAGGTTTCCGAGAGCACGTCGAAGCTCTGCGCGAGCTGCTGGGTGTCGATTTCCTCCACCGTCTGGGAGAGGCCACGGAAGGCTTCGAGTACGTCGTAGGGCGCCGCGGTGCGGTCCCTCGGGATGGTGTCGTCCGGGTCGAGGGCGGTGTCGCCGAGCGGGTCGAGCGCGACGTACTTCTGACCGAGCAGGGTCTTGATCTTGATGGCCGCCGTGGTGCGGTCACCGAGCCACGCGTCCTTGACCTTGAAGGAAACCCGTACCCGGTCGCCGTCGAGTTCGATGTCGGTGACCTTGCCGACCTTGATGCCCGCGACCCGGACCTCGTCGTCGGTTTGCAGGCCTGCCGCCTCGCTGAAGTCGGCGGTGTAGGTGGTGCCTCCGCCGATGATCGGGAGGTCGTCGGAGTTGAGCGCCGCGACGGTTCCGAGCACCATGAGCACGAGGCCGACGAGCGCGATCGGGATCGGGTTGCGTTTCCGGAAGCTCATCATGTCAGGCACCGCTCCCTCGACGCGGGCGCGACGGGAACGTTGACGGGCGCCTCCATCAGGCCTGGGATCTGGACGCTTCCTTCCAGTTCGCACAGGAAGAAGTTGAACCAGGATCCGTAATCCGCCGTCGCGGCCATCCTGCTGGCCTTCTCCGGCAGGAACTGGATGAAGTGCTCGACGACGGCCTCGCTGTCGTTGAGGTTGCCGGTCAGCGCGCCGAGCGCCTCGATGTCCTGCTTGAGCGGCTCCCGCGCCTCGTCGAGCAGGCCCGCCGTTGTCCTGGTCAGCTCGCCGAGCGATTCGATGGCCTGGCCGATGGGTTCGCGGTCGCTGGAAAGGCCGGACACGAACTGTTGCAGCCGCACGATCAGGTCGGACAGCTGCGGGGTCCGGGCATTGACGGTTTCCAGCACGCTGTTGAGATTGTCGATGACCTCGCCGATCACCTGGTCCTTTTCGGCGATCGTCGTGGTGAGCGACGCCGTGTGGGCAAGCAGGCTTTCCACCGTTCCGCCTTCGCCCTGCAGGACCTGGACGATCTCGTAGGACAACGTGTTCACGTCCTCTGGCGAGAGCGCACGGAAAAGCGGCTTGAACCCGTTGAACAGTTCGGTGAGATCCAGAGCGGGTTTCGTCCGTTCGATCGGGATGTTGTCGCCGGGTTTGAGGGTTTCCCCCACTTCGCCGCTGCCTCTTTCCAGCGAAATGTAGCGCTGGCCGACGAGGTTCCTGAACTTGATGGTCGCGGTGACGTCGGCGGGCAAGGCACGTCCCGAGTCGACGTCGAAGGCGACCTCGGCCTGGCGGCGGTCGACGATGCGAACGTCGGCGACCTGGCCGACCCGCACGCCCGCGATGCGCACGTCGTCACCGGGCAGCAGCATCGTCGCGTCGCTGAATCGCGCCGTGTAGCCGGACGTCGAGGACAGGTTGACGTTGGCGATGCTGACGCCGAGCACCGCCGTGAACAACACAGTGACGACCACGAAGATGCTCAGTTTCGTGAGCGGGGCGACGAGGCCTCTCATCGGACGGTCACCTCCGCTCCCCTGTACAGGGGGCCGATCAGCAGCGCGCCCCAGCCGGGAACGTCAGCGGACTCCATGCCGACCTGGGGTGCGACCAGCTGCGAGAGGATCGCGTGTTCGGCCGGGGTGTTCGCCGGATTTCCCGCGGTCGTGCCGTTTCCGTTGTAGCCACCGGCGTTGGCCGCGTTGTTGGCGGGGCTGAGCCCGTCGTTCTGCGAGCGGGCGGGAGGCGGCGAAGTGCTGCCGTCGCGCAGCGGGCCCTCCGGGGGATGCTGCGGGAACGGATCGGGCAGGTCCTTCATGGCGTAGCAACGGGGTCCACGCTTGTCCTCGTACTTCGGTTCGTCCTTGCCCGGCTCGTAGGGGCCCCTGTTCGTGGTGATCTCGATGGTGGCGTGCAGGCCGGGCTTCGAGGTTCCCTTGCCGAACGCCTTGTCGATGCGCGGCAGCAAGTCGGCCATCTGACCGATGAAGCACGGGTACTCGGGGGAGTACTTCGCGAGCAGCTCGGCTGTCGGCCGTGCCGTGCTGCCGAGGCTGATCAGGTTGTCCGCATTGGCCGTGAGGAAGGATTCGAGGTCGACCGAAGCCGTTGTGAGGTTGCCGTACAGCGTCCGCAGGTTCTGTCGTTCCTCGACGATCGTCTTGCTGGTGACCGTGAGATTGTCCAAAGTGCGCACCAGGTCGGGCGCAGCGTCGGAGAGGTTGTCGGAAAACTCGGCGAGTTCCCTCAGGTTCTCCTGCAGCTCGGGAAGATGCGGATTGAGTTCGCCCACGTACTCGCCCAATTCGGACAGTGTTTCGCCGAGTGGTTTTCCCCTTCCCTCCAACGCCGTCGAGATGGCGCTGAGCGTGCTGGAGAGTTTCTGCGGCTGCACGGCCTGCAACACGGGCATGAGGCTTTCCAGTGCCTGTTCGAGTTCGACGGCGTCGGAGGTCCGATCCTGTGGAATCACGTCCCCGTCGCGGAGGCTCTGCGGCGAAGGCGCACCAGGGATCTCCAATGAAACGAACCGTTCGCCGAACAGGGTTTTCGGCAGGAACCTCGCCGAGACGTTGCTCGGTACAAGGTGCGCCTGCTCGGGGTCGATCCGCAGGGTGAGTTCCGCACCGGACGCGGTCGGCGCGATGCTCTCGACACTGCCGACGATCAGGCCACGCACCTTGACGTCCGAGTGCGGCGTGAGCTGGTTGCCGATCGCCCCCGCCTGCAATCTGACCATCACGAACGAGCTGAAGCTCTTGTTGTAGAGCGCGATGCTCAGCAGGACACCGCCGACGAGTACCGCAACGAGCAGTAGCCCGAGCAATCTGCGGCGCACCGTGACCATGGCCTTGCTCATCCCGCGATCCTCACCGTCGTGTCAGTACCCCAGATCGCGAACCCGATGAAGAAGTTCACGACCGCGACGGTGACGATGGACAACCTGACGGCACGGCCGACCGCGACGCCGACACCGGCGGGACCTCCCGTCGCGCGATAACCGTAGTAACAGTGCGTCAAAATGATCAACACACTGAATATGAGCACCTTGATGAACGAGTAGAACACGTCCTCGGGTGGCAGGAACATATCGAAATAATGGTCGTACGTCCCCGCCGATTGGTCGTAGATGTAGATGACCACGAGCCGCGAAGCCAGATATGAACTGAGCAAACCGATCACGTACAGCGGGATCACCGCGACGAATCCGGCGATGATGCGTGTCGTGACCAGATAGGGAAGGCTCGGCACCCCCATCACTTCGAGCGCGTCGATCTCCTCCGAGATCCGCATGGCACCGAGCTGTGCGGTGAATCCCGCACCGACCGTCGCCGACAATGCCAGTCCCGCCACGAGCGGCGCGATCTCCCTGGTGTTGAAGAACGAGGTGAGGAAACCGGTGAAAGCCGACGTGCCGATGGAGTTCAGCGCCGAGAAGCCCTGCAAACCCACGAGCACACCGGTGAACAGGGTCAGTCCGACCATCACGCCGACGGTGCCGCCGATGACGGCGAGCGAACCCGAACCGAAACTGACCTCGGCGAGCAGCCGCAGGACTTCCCTCGTGTAGCGGCGGATCGTTCTCGGCACCCACGCGATCGCGCGCAGGTAGAACGACATCTGGTCACCGAGGACGTCGAGCGTCTCCAGTGGACGGTTCGCGATCTTCTTCGCGTTCTTGGCCAACGGTGCCATCGTTCTAGTCCAACTTCGCGGGGACGATCTGCAGGTAAATCAACGTGATCACGAAGTTGACCACGAACAGCAGCAGAAAGGTGATGACGACGGACTGGTTGACGGCGTCCCCGACTCCCTTCGGTCCCGGAGGGGGGTTGAGTCCCCGGTAGGCCGCGACGACCGCCGCGATGAACCCGAAGATGAGTGCTTTCAGCTCACCGACCCACAGGTCGGGCAACTGGGCCAGCGCCGAGAAACTCGCGAGGTAGGCGCCAGGAGTGCCGTCCTGGAGCACCACGTTGAAGAAGTACCCGCCGAGCACACCGATGACGCTGACCATGCCGTTGAGCAGCACGGCGATGAGCATGCAGGCCAGCACCCTCGGCACGACGAGCCGCTGCACCGCGGAGACGCCGAGCACTTCCATCGCGTCGATTTCCTCGCGGATGGTGCGGGCTCCGATGTCGGCGCAGATCGCGGAGCCACCCGCCCCCGCCACCAGCAGCGCGGTGACCAGAGGGCTCGCCTGCTGCACCGTGGCGAGCACACTGCCTGCTCCGGTGTAGGACTGCGCGCCGAGCTGTGTGGCGAGCGAGCCGAACTGCAGGGAGATGACGGCGCCGAACGGGATCGCGACGAGCGCGGTCGGCAGGATCGTGACACTGGCGATGAACCACGACTGCTGAATGAACTCCCTGACCTGGAACGGCCACTGGAAAATTCCGCGAGCCACATCCAGACCGAGAGCGAACAGCTTTCCGGTCTCCCGCAGCATTCCGATGCCGGGAATCCTGGCCGCCGAGGCCCGAGAACTCATGAACACCCTCGTCGTGCTTGCTCACCGCGGGTGCGGAGCCGGTTCCGCGCGAGCGACGGCTCGTGGTTGGCGTCGCTCATGGTCGTCCTTGCGTCGGTGGGGGCATCCGGCGGGTCGTCGGCTCCCGTCTCAGCTCGGGCTCCCGCCAGCCCGTGTCCGGCAACTGGGCGACGTCACCCGTCGGCAGTTGCCCGTGATGCGCGCGAGCCACCGGTTGCGCGCGAACCCCGTAGTAGTGCTGTTCCTCGGGGCTGAGCGATTCGATGATGCCTTCCTGCGCGCTCGGTGGCAGCGTGTGCAGAATCCGCATCACCCTGTCCTTGCGGCGCCGCACTCCGGCGCGTTCCGGCAGGCCGGGAGTCGGCTGGAGCTGCGGGACGACACCACGCACGTCGTCGGTCGATCCGTCGTGGTGGCCCGCGTCGGCGTGGGCCTGCTCCTGCTCCATCGTCGCCTGGTCCTTCTCCTCGGACATGCCGATGGGGCCGATCCTGCGGCCGTTGAGGAACTGTTCGACGACGGGCTCGTCACTGGTGAGCAGCACTTCGCGCGGACCGAACATGACGAGTTCCTTGCGGAACAACATGCCGATGTTGTCGGGAACCGTGCGAGCGACGTTGATGTTGTGCGTGACGATCAGGATCGTCGAGTCGGTTTGCGAGTTGAGGTCGACGAGCAGCTGGGAGATGTAGGCCGTGCGGACGGGGTCGAGGCCGGAATCCGGCTCGTCGCACAGGATGATCTCGGGGTTGAGCACGAGTGCCCTCGACAGCCCGGCCCGCTTCCGCATACCACCGGAAATCTCGCCGGGCAGTTTCTTCTCCGCACCGGTGAGGCCGGTCATTTCGAGCTTTTCCAGCACGATCTTGCGGATTTCGGTCTCGGACTTCTTGGTGTGCTCGCGCAGCGGGAACGCGACGTTGTCGTAGAGGTTCATCGAACCGAACAGCGCGCCGTCCTGGAAAAGCACGCCGAACAGCTTGCGGACGTCGTAGAGCTTGCGCTCCGAGCACGTCACGATGTCGACGCCGTTGATGACGCACTTGCCGCGGTCGGGCTTGAGCAGGCCGATCATGGACTTGAGGAAAACGGACTTACCCGTACCCGACGGCCCCAGCATCACCGACACCTCGCCCGGCGGCAGGGTCAGCGTCACGTCCCGCCAGATGGCCTGCTTGCCGAACGACTTCGTCAAGCCCTCGATGACCACCTCGGCACCCATCGCACCTCCCGGAGCTGTTTCGCGGCAGCATGCCCCGAAGCTTGCGTCACTCACATGCAACGAGCTGCGAGCACAGTAGTTACTCGCGAGTTTCGCCTCGGGTGACGCCCGCGTGTCAGTAGTGGAGCAAGGTAGCGCACGACAGGGCCGGAACACGAAAAGGGCGGGCATCGCGATCGCGATGCCCGCCCTTTTCCGCTGTGAATCAGCTCGGGTGACCGATGGTCACTTGAGGCTGATCTTGGCGCCGGCCGCTTCCAGCTTCTCCTTGGCGGCTTCGGCGGCTTCCTTGTCGACCTTCTCAAGGAGGGCCTTCGGGGCGCTCTCGACGAGCTCCTTGGCCTCCTTCAGGCCGAGGCCGGAGACGACCTCGCGGACGACCTTGATGACCTGGATCTTCTTGTCGCCGGCGCCCTCAAGGACGACGTCGAACTCGTCCTTCTCCTCCTCGGCGGGGGCGGCGCCACCCGCGGCGGGGGCCGCGACGACGGCGGCGGGAGCGGCCGCGGTCACGTCGAAGGTCTCTTCGAACTTCTTCACGAACTCGGACAGCTCAAGCAGCGTCAGCTCCTTGAAGGCGTCGAGCAGGTCGTCGGTGCTCAGCTTCGCCATGATGGCGTTCCTCTCTTCTCGCGGTGCTTGTGGTCGGGGGTGTTACTCGGTCAGCTCTCGGCTGGTTCGGCAGCCTCGGCGGCGCCTTCGCCTTCGGACTTGCGCTTGTCTTCGAGCGCGACGGCCAAACGAGCGACCTGGGACGCCGGTGCCTGGAACAGCGCGGCGGCCTGGGACAGCTTGGCCTTGAACGCACCGGCGGCCTTGGAAAGCAGCACCTCACGGCTGTCGAGGTCGGCAAGCTCCTCGATCTCGGCAACCGAAAGGGCACGGCCATCCATGTAGCCGCCCTTGATGACAAGTGCGTTGTGTTCCTTCGCGAAGTCACGAATAGCCTTCGCGGCGTCGACAGCCTCACCCTCGACGAAGGCGATGGCGGTCGGGCCGATGAACAGCTCGTCGAGCCCCTCGATGCCCGCGTCCTCAGCGGCACGCTTGACGAGGGTGTTCTTCGCGACCCGGTACTTGGCGGTGTCGCCGAGAGCGCGGCGCAGCTTTCCGAGCTGGGACACGGAGAGGCCGGAGTACTCGGTGACAACGGTGGCCGAGCTGGTGCGGAACCGGTCCGCGATCTCGGCGACGGCCGCCACCTTGTCGGGCTTCGCCATGGTCGCCTCCTCTCTTGGCTAGGTGACCGCTGGTGAAGCCATGGACCCCCAACACGACAAAACGCCCCAGCGCAGCAGGCGCGGGGCGTCGTGGCGCGCCAACAGGCGCGGCGATCCTCGTTCCTCCTGCGCGGGCCGTCCGCCTGATGCGGACCTTCGTTCCCGGGATGAACACCCGGGAAGACCAGCGGTCTTCGGTAGAACCGCAGACCAGCATACGTGCCCCCGAACCCCCTGCTTCAAGCACCCCGCCCGAACCGCGTTTAGCCCGCGAACTGCGGTACTTGTCGTTGCTAAGTACCGCGTTTCGCGGGCTAAACGCGGTACCGGCACCACAATCAGTACCCAAGCAGGCATCATGGGTCACGTGGCGGAACAGCGACCCGACGAGACCCCCGGCCCCGAACAGCCACCCGGCGACATCCCACCGGGAGCCGAAGTCGAACCTGCCCAGCCACCGGGCCCCTCACAGGTCGACCCCGAACAACTCCGCCAGTTCCAGCAATTCCAAGAGTTCCAGCAGTTCCAGAAATTCCAGGAACTCCAACGCCAGCAGCAACCAGGAGCAGACCTCACCACCGGCCAGCCCTACCCACCGGCGACCACAGCGACCCAGCAACTGGTCCCCCACCAGCAGCCACCACGCCGCAAAATCCCCGGCTGGCTCGAATGGCTCGGCAAGAAACTCATCGGCTGGCTCATCTTCATCATCCTGCTCATCATCGGCCTCACCTGGGCCTACAACCACTTCCTCGGCAGCGACAACTCCGGCGACAGCAAAACCCAAGCCAAAATGGGCGGCGGCACCTACCACACCAACGAAATCCTGTCGGACAAGCCGTACGAAGCGGTGAGACAGGTATACGACGCTATCGCGCAAGAAGACCCGGCAAGCGGAGAGCCACTGGTGGCCGAAGCGTGTGGACGCTTCGACAACCAAGCCGGTGTCCAGTTGCGATTCGCGGAGAACCTCGGCTACCCCGGTTGCCGTGAGGCAATCGTCGAGCTGCACAAAGAGGTCACCAACGTCAACCAGTACGCGGAGTCGGTCTATCCCAAGTGGTACGACCCAGCAGCCAGCACGGTCCGGATCGATTCCTGTGACTTCACGATCAACGGCGGACCGGCCCTCGGAACGTTCGTCCTGACCAAACAGGACTACAAGAACCAATGGCTGATCACCGGGCACGAGCCCGGTCCGAAAACGTGCTCGCCGGATTCGCCTTCCGCCCCAGCCCCGAGCACGGGCAACGGCGGCTGACGCCCCGGCAACCCCGAACACAAAACGGGGCGGCCATCCGAAAGGATGGCCGCCCCGTTTGCGTGTGAGACGTCAGGCCGTGGCGTCTTCCGCCAGCAGGTCCCTCGTGCGAGCGGGGTCGACCGGAATACCGGGGCCCATGGTCGTCGTGAAGGTGACCTTCTTGAGGTAACGGCCCTTCGCGGCGGACGGCTTCGCGCGAAGCACCTCGTCCAGCGCGGCCGCGTAGTTCTCCACCAGCTTGTCGGCATCGAACGACGCCTTGCCGATGACCAGGTGCAGGTTCGCCTGCTTGTCGACGCGGAAGCTGATCTTGCCGCCCTTGATGTCGGCGACGGCCTTGCTGACCGCGGGGGTCACCGTTCCGGTCTTCGGGTTCGGCATCAGGCCACGCGGGCCGAGGATGCGGGCGACCCGCCCGACCTTCGCCATCTGGTCCGGCGTCGCGATCGCGGCGTCGAAGTCGAGCCAGCCACCCTGGATGCGCTCGATCAAATCGTCGGAGCCAACCGCGTCGGCACCGGCGGCCTCGGCCTCGGCGGCCTTGTCACCGGTGGCGAAAACAATGACGCGGACGGTCTTACCCGTACCGTGCGGCAGGTTCACGGTGCCGCGGACCATCTGGTCGGCCTTGCGGGGATCCACGCCGAGCCGCATCGCGACCTCGACCGTGGCATCCATCTTGACCTTGGAAGTCTCTTTCGCGAGCTTCACGGCCTCAAGCGGCGCGTACAGCCGCTCGCGGTCGATCAGCTCAGCGGCCTGACGGTATGCCTTGCTGCGCTTGGTCATGCTCTGTCCTCTTGAGAAATAGTGAATGGATCAGTTGTGGTGTGGGCCAGCGCCTGGCCCTTCCACATGCCGGGCTCCCGCTCGCGGGTACTCGGCGTCGGCGACTATTCGACGGTGAGCCCCATCGACCGGGCGGTACCGGCGATGATCTTCGCGGCCTGGTCGGTGTCGTGCGCGTTGAGGTCGCTCTTCTTGGTCTCGGCGATCTCCCGCACCTGGTCCCAGGTCACCTTGCCGACCTTGGTTTTGTGCGGCTCGCCGCTGCCCTTGTCGATGCCCGCGGCCTTGAGCAGCAGCTTCGCGGCCGGGGGCGTCTTGAGCTTGAAGTCGAACGAGCGGTCCTCGAACACGGAGATCTCGACCGGCACGACGTTGCCACGCTGCGACTCGGTCGCCGCGTTGTACGCCTTGCAGAACTCCATGATGTTGACACCGTGCTGGCCCAGCGCCGGGCCCACGGGAGGCGCCGGGTTCGCGGCGCCCGCCTGGATCTGCAGCTTGATGATCGCTGCAAGCTTCTTCTTCTTGGGTGGCATTCCTGTTCCTGTTCAGTGTTACTCCCCCGCGCACCTGCCGTGGCGCGGGACTTCCGGCCGGCTCTGCGGCCGTCAGATCTTGGAGACCTGGTTGAACGACAACTCGACCGGGGTTTCCCTGCCGAAGATCGACACCAGGACCTTCAGTTTCTGGCCGTCCGCGTTGACCTCGCTGATCGTCGCGGGC
The DNA here is from genome assembly GCA_040635515.1 of Saccharomonospora sp. NPDC006951. Taxonomy (GTDB): domain Bacteria; phylum Actinomycetota; class Actinomycetes; order Mycobacteriales; family Pseudonocardiaceae; genus Prauserella_A. Next base: position 96,334 of record JBEYHY010000006.1, read on the forward strand.
AGCGTGGCGAACGGGCCGTCCATGACGGTGACCGATTCGCCGACCTCGAAGTCGACCTCCACCGAGCGGCCCGCTGCGGGCGTTTCCGTGGCGGCCTGCTCGCCCTTGCCCTGCTTGGCGGGGGCGGCCTTCTCGACCTGCGGGGCGAGGAACTTGAGCACCTCGTCCAGGGTAAGCGGCGACGGGCGCGACGTGGCCCCGACGAAACCGGTGACACCAGGGGTGTTGCGCACCGCACTCCACGAAGCGTCGTTCAGCTCCATCCTGACCAGGATGTAGCCGGGCAGAACCTTGCGCTGAACCTGCTTGCGCTGGCCGTTCTTGATCTCGGTGGCCTCTTCGGTCGGCACCTCGATCTGGAAGATGAAGTCCTCGACGTCGAGGGTCTGCCGACGGGTTTCGAGGTTGTTCTTGACCTTGTTCTCGTAGCCGGCGTAGGAGTGCACGACGTACCACTCGCCCGGCGACGACCGCAGCTCGGCACGCAGCGCCTCGACCGGGTCTTCCTCGGCGGAGTCGCTCTCGTCGGCCTCGGCGACAGCAGCGGCGTCGTCGGTGTCGGCCTCCGTGTCCCCGGCCGCCGTCTCGACGGGCTCAGTGTGTTCCGAGTCCGTTTCATCGGTGGCCGCGAGCACCTGCTCGTCGGAAAGGCCGGTCAGTTCCTGACCGGCTCCTGAGCCGTTCTCGGAGGTCACTTTCCGTCCTCTCAGTTGATCGCGTGTGGTGGTTGCGGGAGTGTTGTCGACCCCCGCCACCCGCGAGGCCAGGTGGGCCGATCAGTTACCGAATATGAAGTCCATGCCTTTGATGAACAGGACGTCAAGCCCGGCAACAAGGGCCACCATGAAGGCCACGAACACCAGCACCACGATGGTGTAGGTGATCATCTGCTTGCGGGTAGGCCAGATGACCTTGCGCAGCTCTGCCCAGACCTCACGGATGAACCGCACGAGACGCGAAAACAGGCCGCCCCGCTTTGTCTCCTTGCGATTCCGCTTCGGCGTCGGCTTGTCCTTGCCGACAGGCTTGGCGGCCTTTTCCGAAGTCTTTCCCTTCGGCGAAGGCCGTTTCTTCGCGTCCGCGCTCTTACCGGCCCCCGACTCGGAGTCAGCCTCGGTGCCCGTGTCGGCAGGGCGCGCGGAGGCACGGCGCTCACGCCGAGCCGCGGCGGTGACCGGACGGGAAGAGCGCTTTGCCGCCCTCTTTTCGTCCTTCTCGCCGTCCTCGCTCACGAGCTACTCCTCCGCTCCACCTGACACGTCAACGCAGGGGTGACAGGACTTGAACCTGCAACCTGCGGTTTTGGAGACCGCTGCTCTGCCATTTGAGCTACACCCCTTCGAGCGGATTCGCGCCGAACCGCTCACGAGGACGCACTCAACCAACCCCACATGGAGCGCAGGGTCGAGTGTCGAACGTCCCAAGTCCGGCAGTCTACGGCAAGCCGGATATCGCCTCGCAACCGCGCCCACCACACCGCCACGGGGCGGCTGTCCACCGCGAAAACCGCACGTGAAAAAATGTCGGCATGGCCACACCCGGAAGTACCGTCACCAGCCCACGTTCTCGCGTTTCCGCCCGCATCGCGGGCATCACGCCCTCCGCGACGCTCGCGGTGGACGCGAAGGCGAAGGCGCTGAAGGCGGAAGGACGGCCCGTGATCGGCTTCGGTGCCGGCCAGCCCGATTTTCCCACACCCGACTACATCGTCGAGGCGGCGGCCGCCGCCGTCCAGGACCGGAGCAACCACGGCTACACCGCCGCGGCCGGTCTTCCCGAACTGAGGGAAGCCATCGCCGCGAAGACACTGCGGGACTCCGGCTTCGCCTGCGATGCCTCGCAGGTCCTCGTCACCAACGGCGGGAAGCAGGCGGTGTATTCCGCGTTCGCGACTCTGCTCGATCCTGGTGACGAGGTACTGCTTCCCGCGCCGTTCTGGACCACCTACCCGGAGCCCATCACCCTTGCCGACGGAGTTCCCGTGCAGGTCACCGCCGACGAGTCGACCGGCTACCTCGTGACCGTCGACCAGCTCGAAGCCGCTCGTACCGAGCGAACCAAGGTGCTGCTGTTCAACTCGCCTTCCAATCCGACCGGCGCGGTGTACCCGCGTGAGCAGGTCGAGGCGATCGGCCGGTGGGCACTGGAGCACGGCATCTGGGTGGTCACCGACGAGATCTACGAGCACCTCGTCTACGACGGCGTCAAGGCCGAATCGATGCCGGTCGTCGTGCCGGAACTAGCCGACCAGACGCTGATCCTCAACGGCGTCGCCAAGACCTACTCGATGACCGGCTGGCGGGTCGGCTGGATCATCGGACCGAACGACGTGATCAAGGCCGCTTCGAGCTTCCAGTCGCACCTGTGCGGCAATGTCGCGAACGTGTCGCAGCGGGCGGCGCTGGCCGCCGTCGCCGGCCCGCTCGATGTCGTCCACCGGATGCGGGAATCCTTCGACGTTCGCCGCACGAAGATCGTGTCGCTGCTGTCGGCCATCCCCGGCGTCGAGTGCCCGACTCCGCAAGGCGCGTTCTACGCCTACCCTTCGGTCAAGGCATTGCTCGGCAAGGAGATCCGCGGTGAGCGCCCCGAGAACACGGTGGAATTGGCCGACCTGATCCTCCGCGAGGCCGAGGTCGCCGTCGTACCCGGCGAGGCGTTCGGCACACCCGGTTACTTCCGCTTCTCCTACGCGCTGGCCGAGCCGGATCTGGTCGAGGGTGTGAACAGGGTCGCGGCGCTGCTGGCCGAGGCCAAGTAACTCCCAGGAACGGCAACCGGAAGAGGGCCCCCGATGAACTCGGGGGCCTTTTTCATGCCCGTCTCACACAACCGACGTTTGTTCTAGTAGAGTTAGAACTATGCTCGTACGCATCGACCCCGCCTCGACGGCTCCGCTCTTCGAGCAGGTCGCCGCGTCCATCAGGCGGGCGTTGTCCGAGGGCGAGGTCGGCAAGGGGGAACATCTCCCGCCCGCAAGGGAACTGGCCGCCTCGTTGGAGATCAACGTCCACACGGTCCTGCGCGCGTACGCGGTCCTGCGGGACGAAGGCTTGATCGAACTGCGGCGCAGGCGCGGCGCCGTGGTCACGGGCAACGCCAACACCATGGCGCGGACGACCCACCTCGTCGGCGAACTCGTCGAGGAAGCCCGCAAGGCCGGGCTGTCGAGGGAAGAACTCATCACGATCATCAGAGAGAGATTCGCATGAGAAAGACCGCTGTCCGAGCGCTTTCGGCCACGCTGGGGATCCCCGCGCTCGCCGCCTGCGCCGCCATCGCCGTGCGAAGCGCATTGGCAGGCCGCTTTCCCGATCCGCTCGCCGTCCACTGGGGACCCGGCGGCGCCGCCGACAGGTCGGCTTCACTGACCGCGCTGACCGTCGGCTCACTCGTCGCGGCCGCGGTACTGGCGATCATCGGCTCAGGGCTCGCACTGCTGGCCATCGCCAGGGAGCGCGGTCTTTCGCGCGGAGTCGTCACCTTCGAGGCCTGGTTCGCGGCGCTGCCGTCACTCCTGCTCATCGCCACCCTGCTCGTGAACCTCGACGCACCGGCGTGGGAACAGGTCACCGGTGGCTGGCTGGTGCTGCTGTGGCTGCTCGGAACGAGCGTGCTCACCGCCGGGCTCGCCGCTCTCGTCGCGGGGCCGGGAATCCGCCCCGCCGCGCAGACGCCACCATCTCCTCAAGGGCCTTCGGTGGGACTTGAAGCAGGTCAGCGTGCCTCCTGGCTCGGCGGCACGACGAGCTTCGTCGCCACCGCGACGATCGTTCCCGTCGTGCTGGTGCTGTTCGGGATCGAGACGGTGAGCGGTACACCGGTGCCCATCGTCGCCTACATCGCCGTGCTCGGCGTCGGCCTCGTGCTCGGACTTGTGATGTCCAAGCTCAGCGTCGTCGTCAACGAGAACGGCGTGACCATCCGTTTCGGCAACCTCGGGTTTCCCCGCCGCCACATACCGTTGAACGACCTCGCGAGCGCCGACACCGGCTCGCTCGGTTTCTGGAGCCTCGGCGGCTTCGGGATCAGAGCCAACCCGGCGACCGGCACCGTGGCCTACAAACTCCGTAGCGGCCCCGCCCTGAAACTGACGCTACGCGGCGGGCAGACCGTCTGGGCGACCGTCGACCGGCCGGAACAGGCGGCGGGACTGATCAACGACCTGTTGCGTCGCGAGTCGCCGCAACCCGGCCAATGAGATACAAACACGGGTAATGCGTCGTCGACACGGGCTGGTCCTCATCGGTGTGCTCGTCACCGTGACGGCCTGCGGAACCCAGGAAACCGAGCTGCCGAAGGGCCAGGAAGCCCCGGATTCCGCGGCGCCTGCCTCACCCGGCACCTCAGCGGTGCGCTACGTCGCGCTCGGCGATTCCTACACGTCCGCACCTGGCGCGGGCAAGGCGGTGGGCTCTCCGGCGGGCTGCGGGCGAACGGAGGTCAACTACCCGCGGCTGGTCGCGGAGTCGTTGCGGGCCACCGAGTTCACCGACACGAGTTGTGGTGGCGCGACGACGGCCGACCTCACCGCGCCACAGCGGACGCCGGAGGGGACCAACCCCGCGCAGATCGACGCGGTGACACCGGATACGACGCTGGTGACCATTGGCATCGCGGGCAACGACGTCGGCCTTGTCGCCGCGGCGGCCACGTGCACGACGAAGGATCCGGACGCGACCCCGTGCCGCGATCAACTCGGCGATGGCGGGACGACGCAATTCGACGCCGCCATCGCCGACGCGGCTGACAAGGTCGGTTCGGTACTCGGCAAGATCGCCGAGAAGGCGCCGCAAGCGAGGGTGGTACTGGTCGGCTACCCGGCCGTGGTGCCGGATGACGGCAACGCCTGCTGGCCCGAACTTCCCTACAGCCCTTCCGACGTGGAGTTTCTCCGCCAGGGGCTCGACCAGCTCAACGGTCAGCTATCCGACAAGGCGCGCGAGCACGGCGCCGAGTTCGCGGAGACGACCTCGTTCACCGAAGGGCACGGCATGTGCGCGCCCGTCGAGCAACGGTGGATCGAAGGTCCACGATCAAGCACGGAAACCGCGCCGCTGCACCCCAACGCACGCGGCGAGAAGGCGATGGCCGAGGCCGTACTGCATGTGCTCGGCCGGAGCTAGAGCCGCACCACGGCTTGCGCCTTGCCGAGGACGGTCTTTCCCTCGAACTTCGCCGTGATGTCCACCCTCGCCGTGCCGTCGTCGCGGACCTCGCCGATCTTGCCGGTGAACTCGACGAGCGCGCCGTCCTCGTTGTCGGGCACCACGACGGGCCGGGTGAACCGGGCGCCGTACTCGACGATGCGGGCCGGGTCGCCGAGCCAATCGCCAACCATCCTGCTCCCCAATGCCATGGTGAGCATGCCGTGCGCGATGACGCCGGGAAGGCCGACGTCCTTGGCGAAGCGCTCGTTCCAGTGGATCGGGTTGAAGTCCAAGGATGCCCCCGCGTAGCGCACGAGCTGTGCACGGGTCACGCGCACCGAGAGGGCTGGAAGCTGATCTCCCACTGTGGCCTGCATGTCACTCTCCCCTGACGACGAGCTGAGCGTTGGTGGTGCAGACCTGTTCCCCTTCGACGGTGCTCACGTCGGCCCTGACGTTCAGGAAGTCGTTGCCCGCCCTGGAGAAGATGTCGTCGATATGGGTTGTCAGCAGCAACCGGTCACCGGCGTGAATGGCGCGGTGGTGGGTGAATCGCTGATCGCCGTGCACCATGCGCGAGTAGTCGAGTCCCAGTTCGGGATCGGCGACGATCGCGTTGATCGAAGCGAGGTTGATGATCGTCAGGAACGTCGGCGGCGCGACGACGTCCGGGTAGCCGGCGGCCTTCGCCGCTTCGACGTCGCGATACAGGGGGCTTGAGTCGCCGATCGCGTCGGCGAACTCCGCGATCTTCTCCCTGCTGACCTCGTAGCTGCCTGCCGGCGGGTAGGACCTGCCGATGAATGAGGGATCGAGTGGCACCACAGCAGATTACCTGCCTGGGCAGGAGCCGGATGTGTCCCTCGGGTGCGCGGAGAGACACATCCGGCCCTCGCGGTCAGTTCAGTGAGACACCGTAGGCGTCGAGTGCTTCGACGACCGGCTGGAAGTAGGAGCTGCCGCCGCCCATGCCCGACGTGATGCCAAGGCCGACGCTGCCCGCGAACAGACAGCCACCGGAGTCACCGGAGTTCACGGCAGCGCTCGTCTGCACGAGTTCGTGCACCGCGCCCTCCGCGTAGTTGACGGTGACACCGACCGCCTGCACGACACCACAGGTGAGCTGGGTCGTGCTGCCGCTCTTGCAGATCTGCTGCCCGACGGTCGCGTCGGCGGCCGAGCTGATCGGCTGCGTCGAGCCGTCCCACAACGTCACCTCGCCAGGCGCGCTGCCGGTGTCGTTGCGGATGAGGCCGTAGTCGTCGCCGGGGAAGCTCGCGCCCTCGGACGGACCGACGTTCCACTCGGCGACCGCAGCGGTGCAGTGTCCCGCGTCGACGATGTAGTTCTGGCCGTCCCTGTTGGTGTTGAAGCCCGCCGAGCAGCGTGATCCGCCGCCCGTGATGGCTTCGCCGTTGTAGATGGCCTTGTGCATGCCACCGGCGACGTGATCGACCCGCACCGCGTCACCGAGTCGTTCCGCCGTCGCGGTGAGCGTCGCGGCGACCGCGTCGTCGGCTTCATCGGCGATCGTGAGGACGACCTGGTTGGCAACGGGATCGAGCCCGATGGACGTGTGGGTCGCACCTTCGACGGCCGCGAGTTGCGCGCGGGCCGTTTCGAGCTGGTCCGACGACCGCGAGACGAGGTTCGCGGTGGCGCCGGCGGCGGTCACCTTGTCGGCGGCCGCTTCGGTGACCACGTTGACGACGGGAAGGCCGCCGGCGTCGAGGTAGCTGCCTGCTTGCTGGTCCCCGAGTACATCGGTCAGCTCAGCGGCTTTTGCGGCGCTTGCCTCTTGACCGCCGAGGATCTTGCTCGCGGCGGCATCCGTGATGCCCCGCTCCGCCGTCAACGCTTCGACGGCGGCATCGGCGACGTCGGCGGAGTAGCCCTCGATACTCCGTGCCGACGCCGTACTCGGTGCGAGAAAGCCCAGCGCGAGCGCGCCGGCTGCCATGGTGATCGCGGTTCTGGACGTCCTGTTCATACCGGTTCTCACTTCCGCAGGGGATTTCACTCGATAGAGTGATCGCGCTGCTCAGACACCGGTAGCGCCGTTAGTTGGGTTCTCACCAACAGGCTTGGATTCGGGTTGCGGAGCTCGCCGACGGGGACGTCGCGCACAACCCGCGCGCACAACTAAGCCGCCCCCAGGCTTGGGAGCGGCTTAGTGGAAAGGAAGATTCAGCGGGTCTCTTTGTGCACCCGGTGCGTCCCGCAGTTCGGGCAGAACTTCTTCATCTCAAGACGATCCGGGTCGTTGCGCCGGTTCTTCTTGGTGATGTAGTTGCGGTGCTTGCACTCCTCGCACGCCAGCGTGATCTTCGGTCGCACGTCGGTGGCAGCCACTTCGGCTCCTTCTTACTTCTCGGTCCCACCTATCCGGGGGGTCCGGGCGGGGTCTTGGGGGTTACGCCCCCAATGTAATGACGGAGCGAGATGGTTTGCGCTCTCCGAAAAACTTCACAGACTTCGCAGACACAACCCGCTCACTCGCGTAGCGGTGGCCGGACTTGAACCGGCGACACAGCGATTATGAGCCGCTTGCTCTACCGACTGAGCTACACCGCCTCACACAAGTCAAGACCGCGACACACGAACCTCGAATCGCGGCCTGGACCTCCGAGCCCCTTTACGGAATCGAACCGTAGACCTTCTCCTTACCATGGAGACGCTCTGCCGACTGAGCTAAAGGGGCGTGCTCAACGAGCCTCGAAAAGAGTACCTGAGCGGCCGAACCGCCCGGAAACCGGGGGCGGCAAAGCACGAAGCCTCAGGTCAACAGGGTCAGCACCGTCTCGGCGTGATGGCCTCGCGAACGCGCGGTGCGGGCCAGCAGCCACGCCTCCAGCCGCTCCTCCGACAGCGGGCGCGAGATGAGATAACCCTGCGCCACGTCGCATCCCATGGCTTCGAGTTGATCGCGGGCCACGTCCTCCTCGACGCCCTCGGCGACCACCGTGAGGCCGAGCGAATGACCGAGTTCGACGATGGACCGCACGACGGCGAGATCGCCGAGATCGGTACCCATTCCGAGCACGAAACTCTTGTCGATCTTGACCTGGTCGACGGGGAGCTGCCTCAAGTAGGCGAGCGACGAGTACCCGGTGCCGAAGTCGTCGACGGCGAGCACGATGCCGAGACCGTGCAGCTCGCGCAAGATGGGCAACGCTCTCGCCGGATCCGCCATGACGCCGGACTCGGTGAGTTCGAAGGTCAGTAGTTCCGCTGGGACGCCGAACCTGGCGAGCGCGTCGGCGACCTTGGCGGGGAACTCCTCGTCCGCGAGATTGCGGACGGAGAGGTTGACGGCAACCGAGATCCGCAGCCCTTCGTCGAGCCAGCGCCGCACGCGGTCGAGGGCCTTCTCCAGCACGAAGGACGTGAGCACGCCGACGAGCCCAGCCGCTTCGACGGCGGGGACGAACTCGTCGGGGTCGACCCTGCCGAATTCGGGATGCTGCCAGCGAACCAGTGCCTCGACCCCGACGACCTGCTTGCCGGGCAGCGATACCTTGGGCTGGTAGTGAACGCTGACCTGCCCGTCTTCGAGCGCCTGCCGGAATTGGGTGACCATCTGGAATCGGCGGAGGAAGATCTGTCCCATGCTCGGCACGTAGCCGCGGACTTCCTCGCCTCCCCTGGTGGCGCGAACCGCGACGTCGGCCCTCTGCAGGAGGCTGTCGACGTCGACGGCCTGTCCGGCCTGGCCGTCCTCCGCCGTCGCGGCGGCGTAACCGACCATGGCGTTGGCCTCGACCGTCAGCCGGTCGACCGGGTAGGGGGCGGAGAGCAAATCGCGGAGCCGTTCGGCCTCGGCGTGCGCCTGCTCGGGAGTCCGGTCGACGATGAGCGCGGCGAACGACGCGCCTTCGAGCCTCGCCAGCGGCACGTCCTTGCCGAGCGCGTCCCTGATGCGCCGTCCGGCCGCCATGACCATGCGATCCGCCCACGCGTAGCCGAGCGCGTCGCTGACGGTGGAGAACACGTCGAGGTCGACGCGCAGGACGACGCAGTGGGGGCGTTCGCGCAGCGGGTCGCGCGCGACCTGGCGGAAGCCGGGCCGGTTGAGCAGTCCGGTGAGCGGATCGTGGTAGGCATCGTGCCTGAGCGTCGCGAGCAGTCTGCGGTTGTCGAGCGCGGTCGCGAGGTGGCTCGCCATGGTGCCGAGTAGTTGCACGTCGTACTTGCCGAAGCCGCGCCAGCGGGAGAGCCGGTCGTGCGCCTCGACGACTCCGAGGAGCTGGTTGGCGCTGCGCAGCGGCACGACGAGCGCTTCCTGCGCTCCCCTGTCCTGAAGGGCTGCCCTGACCTCGGGGTTCGCCTCGGTGATGCGGAAGTGCCTCACGTGCGCCCCTGGGAGGCGCAACAGCGGGTCGTCCGGCCGGACGAGGCCCGCGGGGAGTTCCTCTCCCCCGACGACTGCGCGCATGGGTTCGTCCGGTTCGAGCCTGAGACGGAGCACGATCCTGCGGGCCGCGAGCTGGTCCTTGATCCGTTCGGCGATGGTGGCCCATTCGCCGAAGTCGATGTCCTCGCCGATCTCGTCGGCCCTGCTCGCCGGCCTCGCCGCGGCCTGCTGGCCGGAGCGGGCCACCATGAGGCTGACGTCGGAGAGCGCCTCCATGTCGCGCTGTTCGCGGAGGAGGTCGGAGTAGGCCCAGTAGAGGGCGGCGAGTCCGAGGCTGACGGCGAGCACGATCGGCCAGGCTTCCGGCGTCTTGGAGATCACCAGGTAGCCGGTGAGTCCGACGGAGGCGTTGACGAAGCCGACGACGAGGATGCGCCCGGCGAGTCGCAGTACGGTGCCGACACGCATCCTGCGCCGGAGTACGCGAACGGCGGCCATGGCGAGCAGGGTGCTCGCGAGCGGTGCGGTGAGGGTGCCCGCGAGTGCGGCGACCCACGGCATGTGCTCGGTTCCGCCGATGGCGTTCTTGACGAGACCGGCAACGGCGAACGCGCTCGTGACCTCGATGAGGAAGGCGCCGGCGTTGTAGAGGACCCTGCCGGTGACCTTGCGGGCCAGCAGCGTGGTGACGCCCGCGACGACGTGCGCGGCGAGGACGACTTCGAACGGCGCGACGAAGAATCCGATGACGAGCGGGATCTCGGTGAACGAGATGGTCCACGAGATACCGCTGCGGACATCGACGTTGACACCGAGTTGTTCTGCTCCGAGGAAGGAAAGGGCGAGCAGCGGTCCGATCCACCAGAGGTGGACGGAGCCCTCGAAGGGCAACCACATGGAGACGACGGCCGCGGCGAGAAGTCCGACGGCGAGCACGATCGCGGTATAGATCCGGAATCGGCGTTCGTCGCCCGGCGCGGTGCCCTTTCCCCCGTTGGACGCGGTGGGTGATTCGGCTGCAGCCGTACCGGTACCGGCGGAACCGGCCTGTGCGTCCGGCATGCAACCTCCTTCCGTCACGCACGCCCTCATACAAAAGATGCTTGTCCGCGAACGAGGGCATTACTGTACCCCGGAGGGCGTATCAAGGCCCCGTTTCGAAGCCCATCAGATCAGCCGAGGGTTAACGCCGCGCCAACGCGGTGATACCCGAGCGTCGCCGCGGGTGACTTCGCCACTGTTCCTGTCGCGCCCAGTAGTCGCATCCTGAGTGAGTTACCTCATACCACGTCGGCTTGGATAACGCCATGGACATAGTGGACATCACCCGCGAGCACGAGAAGCGCCTGTGCGCGGCGGACGCACTGTTGCCAAGAGCGATCACCACTGGTGCGGCGCCTCCTGACCGCACCGTGACCACGCGGGACGGTGTCGGGTTCGCGACGCGGTCCGAAGTGAGCCCCGGCTCGGGAGCCGCGTTGTGGCGGGCGCTCGTCGAGGAACGGCTCGACGTCAGGGTTGCGGGCGATGATCCCGGCGCGGCGATGGACGCGTTGCTCACCGAGTGGGATTCCGTGCTCGGCAGCGGCGGCGCCGGTGAGCCGGAAAGCGAAGCCGAGCGGGTCGCCGTCGTGCCGATGGCGAGCAGGGATCCGGTGGGCGCGGCCACGTTGCTGCGTCATCGCTTCGCTCCGATGAGGGTGCTCGCGGTGCGGCCTGCCGATCGGCTCGGCAGTGGCCCTGCCGAGGTGCCCGGTGTCCGGATCCGGCACGCGGAGCCGGAGGACCTCACGACGCTGGTGCGGCTGCATTCACAGCTGCGGCGGTTCGACGCCGGGTCCGGGCTTGTGCCGCTGCGGGATGGCGAACAGGAGCTGCTCGGCGCCGAGTTCGCCGAATCGCTGTCCGCGGCGGAAACACCCGAGTTGCAGGCGCAACCGCCCGCGTTGTGGATCGCCGAGTTGTACGGCAAGCCGCTCGGCTACGTCCACGTGCAGTTGCCGCCCGCCACGGCGTGGATCCAGGGCCAGGTGGCCGCCGAGCGAGTCGGCTATCTGGCTTCGCTGCACGTGGCGGAGGAGGCGAGGAGTGCGGGTGTGGGGTCGGCGCTTGCCGCGCACGCCCACCAGTTGTTCGACGAGGAGGGGGTCGAAGCGGTACTGCTGCATCACGCGCTGGCCAATCCGAGGTCGACGCCGTTCTGGTACGCGCAGGGCTACCGGCCGCTGTGGACGTACTGGTACCGGCGGCCCGCCGAGACCTGCTGATCGCTGCGGGCGAACGCGGAAGGGAAACAAACCCGCGCTCCAGAAAGTTGAGTGAGGTGTACTCAACGAGACGGGAGCTTCTGATGAGCCAACCACAGGTGTTGCCTGTACTCCCCGTCGACGACGACGTGGTGCTGCCGGGGATGATCGTTCCGCTTGACCTCGGTGACACGGAGAGCCGCGCGGTGATCGAGGCCGCACAGGCGCGGGTGCCGAGCGGCATCTCGCTGCCGGGTATCCGCTCGGGACAGGCTTCCCCCGCCGCGAGCGCGTCGAAAGCCGAGGTACTGCTCGTTCCCCTCATCGAAGGCGAGCAGGCCGAGCTGGGCACGGTCGCGACGGTCGAGCGCATCGGCAGGATGCCGGGCGGCGGTTCCGCCGCGGTGCTTCGCGGGTCGCGAAGGGCGTTCCTCGGCGAGCGGGCCGACTCTCCCGTGACCGACGCAGGCCAGGTTCAGTGGGTGCACGTCGAACCGGCGACCGAACCGCCCTCCGGCGAGCGGGAGAGGGAACTGGCGGCCGAATTCAAGGCCGTCGTGGTCTCGTTGCTCCAGCAACGCGGCGGCTGGCAGATGCTGGACGCGGTGCAGCAGCTCGATGATCCCTCCGCTATCGCCGACCTCGCGGGCAACGCGCCTTATCTGAGCGTCGAACAGAAGCTGGAGTTGCTGCGCACCCTGGATGTGGGCGCGCGACTTGAGCAGGCATTGGAGACGGGGCGCGCCTACCTCGCCGAGCTGCGCGTGACCGACACGATCCGCAAGGACGTCGAGCAGGACATGGAGAAGCAGCAGAAGGAATTCCTGCTGCGCAGGCAGCTCGACGCGATCCGTAAGGAGCTCGGCGAACTGGATGGGAGCGAGGACAAGGACGACTACCGGGCAAGGGTCGAGGCCGCTGAGCTGCCAGAGCACGTGCGTAAGGCCGCGATCGCCGAGGTCGACAAGCTGGAGCGGACCTCGGAACAGTCTCCGGAGGGCGGCTGGATCCGGACCTGGCTCGACACGGTGCTCGACATCCCGTGGACGAAGAGGACGACGGACGTCCACGACATCGCGGGGGCGAGGGCCGTGCTCGACGCCGACCACGCGGGGCTCGACGACGTGAAGGAACGCATCATCGAGTACCTCGCGGTCAGGCAGCGGCGCGCCACGTCCGCTGTGGACGAAGCCGGGGCCGACCGCGCCGGCAGGAGGGCAGGCGCGGTGCTCGCGCTCGCGGGCCCTCCCGGTGTCGGCAAGACCTCGCTCGGCGAATCGGTCGCGAAGGCGATGGGCCGCGAGTTCGTCCGGGTCGCGCTTGGCGGGATCAGGGACGAGGCCGAGATCCGCGGTCACCGGCGGACCTATGTCGGGGCGCTACCTGGCCGGATCGTGCGCGCGATCAAGGAAGCCGGTTCGATGAACCCGGTCGTACTGCTCGACGAGGTCGACAAGGTGGGCGCCGATTACCGGGGTGACCCGACGGCGGCGTTGCTGGAGGTGCTCGATCCCGAACAGAACCACACGTTCCGCGACCACTACCTTGAGGTCGAACTGGACCTGTCCGACGTGGTGTTCCTCGCCACCGCCAACGCGCTGGAGACCATCCCCGGTCCGCTGCTCGACCGGATGGAACTGGTGACGCTCGACGGTTACACCGAGCACGAGAAGGTGACGATCGGCCGCGACCACCTGCTACCACGTGAGCTGGAGCGGGCCGGTTTCGCCGAGGGCGACGTGACGGTCACCGATGCCGCGCTGAGCAAGATCGCCGCCGAGTACACGCGGGAGGCCGGGGTCCGCGATCTCAACCGCACGCTCGCGAAGGTGCTGCGCAAGATTGCCACCGAGGTCGCGCTGGAGAAGGTGGCGTTGCCGCTCGTCGTCGACGAGGCAGGGCTGGAGGCCTATCTCGGAAGGCCACGGCACGTTCCCGAATCGTCGCTTCCGGTGAACGTGCAGCGCACGTCCATTCCGGGGGTCGCGACGGGGCTCGCCGTGACCGGCGCGGGAGGTGACGTGCTCTACGTGGAGGCGTCGCTCGCCGACAACGAGTCGGGCGGCTCCGGACTGACCCTGACGGGACAGCTCGGCGACGTGATGAAGGAGTCGGCCCAGATCGCGTTGTCCTACCTGCGTTCGCGAGGCGCCGAGCTGGAGTTGCCGGTCGGCGACCTCCGAAACCGTGGCGTGCACGTGCACGTTCCCGCCGGCGCGGTGCCGAAGGACGGCCCTTCGGCCGGTGTCACGATGACGACGGCTCTGGCCTCGCTGTTGACGGGACGGCTGGTGAAGGCAGATGTCGCGATGACGGGCGAGGTGTCGCTGACGGGCAGGGTGCTGCCGATCGGCGGGGTGAAGCAAAAGCTGCTCGCCGCACACAGGGCGGGCATGACCACCGTCGTCATCCCGCAACGCAACGAGCCCGACCTCGACGACGTGCCCGCGGAGATCCTCTCGCAGCTCGACGTGCGGCCGGTGAGCAACGTCAGGCAGGTGCTGGAGGTGGCGTTGGAGCCCGCTTCGGCGCCGATCGCCAGCGCGGCCTGACAACAATCCGGCGGAAAAAAACCGAGCGCCTCACCCGTGCGGGTGAGGCGCTCGGTGCCGTCAGGTGCGGGCCGCCGCGCGCTTGCGCAGCTTGGAGATGACGAAGAGGGCGACCGCGATCACGCCGAGAACGATGACGACGGTCTGGAAGATCCCCGCGTACTCCTCGACGACGTGCCAGTTGGCTCCGAGGAAGTAGCCGGAGATGACGAAGATGCTGTTCCAGATGAGGCTGCCGAGGGTGGTGAGGCCGAGGAACTTCCAGAAGGCCATGCCTTCGATGCCCGCCGGCAGTGAGATGAAACTACGGACGAGTGGCACCATCCGGCCGAAGAAGACCGCCTTGGTTCCGTGCTTGGCGAACCACGCCTCGGCCTTGTCGAAGTCCTCACCCTGGACGAGCGGCACCTTGACCAGGATCGCCCTTGTCCGATCGCGACCGAGCAGCCTGCCCACGTAGTACACGATGATGGCGCCGAGTACAGAGCCGAGCGTTGTCCACATCAAGGCTTCGACGAGCGTGAACACGCCGTTGGCCGCGGAGAATCCGGCGAGTGGCAGCACCAGCTCGCTGGGGATCGGCGGGAACAGGTTGTCGAGGCCGACGATAAGGGCGGCGCCGGGCCCACCGAGGGAATCCATCAGATCGACGGCCCAGCCGGCGATACCGCCGAGCTCGTCGCTGGTTTCGGCGGCCAGTACAGCGTGCATGAACGGTCCTTCTTCGTCGTGGGAGCCAAGCCCGGTTCGGGTAGCTTTGGGTGATTTCGAAGCTACGGATTCTACGGTTGCGCCGCCATGAAGTGAGCCACCCTCTTTGTTACGGTCCGCCACCGGCAACACTGCGGAAAACCGCAGTCCGCTCGACCCCGCACGGCGATAACCTTGGGAAATGGCCAAGTCAGCCCAGCGTGCGCTTCGTACGACGACCGGGCTGGCACTCGGGGCGATTTCCGCGTTCGTCGAGTTCGTCTTCGTGGTGCTCGCCGTCCCCGCTCTGGCTTCGGTGTCCCTGCGATCGCGGGTGTTCCGGATCGCTCGCAGGCTGTCGGAACTGGAGAAGGCCAGACTGGCCCGCTGGCTGGACAGTGACGACTCCTCCGACTACGAGGGGCACAGGGCCGTGCAGTATCTGGCGCTCCGCTCGATCGTCGGCGGGTTGGGTGCCGGAATCTTCCTGCTGATCGTGGCAGGTGCCGCGGTTGGAGGGGTCATGGTGTTCCAGCTCGTCACGGGACGGCCGGTCGGAGGAGGTGACGGCGCCGGCATCGACTGGTATGACCCGTTCACCGTGGTGCTGGCCGGGACCCTGCTGGGGTTTATCGCCGTGCAGGGGCTCATCGGGGTCGCCGAACTCGATCGGTGGCTCGCGCACCGGTTCCTCGGGCCAAGCGGGCGCGATCTGCTGCGGCGCAGGGTGTTCCAGCTGGCAGTGAGCAGGGCGCATGTCCTCGACGCCGTGCACGAGGAGCGAAGGAGGATCGAACGCGATCTCCACGACGGCGTGCAGCAGCGGCTGGTGGCGCTCGGCATGGTGCTGGGAAGGGCACTGCGCGCGCAGGATCCCGGCCACGCGAACACGCTGTTGCATCAGGCCCATGAGGAGTCACAGCGAGCGTTGCTGGATCTGCGGGAGGTGACCTGGCGGGTTTATCCGATCGCGCTGGATCGCGGAGGGCTCGCGCTGGCGCTCGAATCATTGGCCGAGCGATCGAGTGTTCCCGTGTCCGTGAATTACACGCTCGCCGACCGGCTCACCCGCACGCTGGAGACCGTCGCCTACTTCGTGGCGTCCGAGGCGGTGACCAACGCGGTCAAGCACGCGGCCGCGGGCCGGATCGAGATCGCCGTCCACAGTGCTGCTCCCGGAACGGCCATCGTGCGGGTCACCGACGACGGCACCGGCGGCGCGCTCGCCTCGGGTGCGGGACTTTCCGGCCTCGCGCGCAGGGTCGGTGCCGTCGACGGAAAGTTCACAGTGGACAGTCCGGCCGGCGGGCCGACGGTTGTCATGGCGGAGTTGCCATGCGGGTGATCCTCGCCGAGGATTCGACCCTGCTGCGGGAAGGGTTGATCCGGCTGCTCGCGGAGGAAGGCCATGAGGTATCCGCGGCTGTCGCCGATGGCACCGCGTTGCTCGCCGCGGCGGAGGCGCACCGGCCCGACGTCGTCGTCACCGACGTCCGCATGCCGCCTGACCACACCGACGAGGGAATGCGTGCGGCGGTGGAAATCCGGCGGCGCTGGCCGGAGATCGGAGTGCTGGTGCTGTCGCAGTACGTCGAGAAACGTTATGCCGTCGAGTTGATCACCGATGACGCGGGCAAGGTGGGATACCTGCTCAAGGACAGGGTCGTGCAGGTCGGCGAGTTCCTCGACGCGCTGGAACGCGTGGCCTCGGGAGGCGCGGCCTTCGATCCCGAGGTGGTGCGGAGGCTGCTGGCTCGCACCAGCCACGCCGATCCGCTGGCCAAGCTGACGTCCCGTGAGCGGGAAGTTCTGGAGCGGATGGCGCAGGGGCACAGCAACGCGGGAATCGCCGAGCGGCTCTACATCTCACAGAGTGCCGTGGAGAAACACGTCAACGCGATCTTCGACAAACTCGAACTGGGCAGGGAAGGAGGTTTCAGCCGCAGGGTGCTCGCCGTGCTGCGCTATCTCGGAAGCTGACGGTCACTCGGTCAGTACCGGGCGCTTTTCCCTGACGAGCAAGTACATCACGGCGGAGGCCAGCATGATCCCTCCGGCGACCCAGGTGCCGACGGCCCAGCTTCCCGTAGCGTCCCGCAGGACCCCACTCACCACGGGGCTCGCGACGGCGCCGATCTCGGAGACGAGGTTGAGCAGGCCGAACGCGGAACCTCTCTGCTTGTCGGGGACGAGGTCGCCGGTGATGCCTTGCGCGATGGGCTGGAGCGCGTTGAAGAACAGTCCCGAACAGAACAGGATCAACCCCAGCAGGAAAAGGGAAGGTTCGCCGTCACCACTGATGGAGAGCGCGAACGTGAACACCAGCAGCGAGTAGACGACGCTGAAACTGATCAGCAGCGGCTTCCGCCCGTATCCCTTGCGTAGCGCCCTGTCGGCGAGCCAGCCGCCCGCGGGGAAACCGAGAATTCCGGCTCCCGCGTTGAATGCGGCGGTCAGCGCCGCTGCGAGCAGTGAGCTTTCAGTGGCTTCCCTGACAATCTCCACCGACCAGAAACTGAAGAACCAGAGGTTCCACAAAATGGCGATATAGGCGATGTAAATAATGACGATGTCGCGACTGAGCAAGGTTGCGGCTTCCGGTGTACTGCGGAGCCTCCCGACGATGATCCCGATCACGAGCACGGCGAGAACACCGGAGCCGACGGCGGTTCCCCAGGTAGGCCAGCGGAGTTCGTCGGCGACGATGAACAGGACGAGAACCGCTGCCAGCAACGGGATCGAGACCGCGAGCAGCCGGAGGAAGGGAGGCCCCAGCCGCAGCTTTCCGCCGAGGTGGCGGTGGAAGAAATACCAGCAGATTCCCGCCACCGCCAGCGTGACGACGGCGAAAACGAGGAAGGGAGCCCGCCACGATTCAACGCCCATTCCCAGCGACTCACCCCATTCGATGAGCAGCGGAGTGCAGACAATCCCGATCGTCAGGCCGATGGAAAGCCCGGAAATAACGACGCCGAGCCCGAGCGTGCGCCGTTTCGGCGGCGTGTGATTGAGGATCAGCGTGCGGTCGTTGGAGTAGAACACCCCTTCGCCGAGGCCGGTCAGAACCCTGGCCCCAACGAATGCGATGAGCCCCACCACGATGCCGGAAACCGCGGTCATCACGGCGGCCCACAGCAACGAGAGCACGATCATTTCCCTGTGCCCGAAGCGGTCGCCGAGTCTTCCGCCCGGGTACTGGGTGAGCATGTATCCGGTGAAGAACAGTGAGCCGATGAGTCCGCCGAGCGCGCGCGGATCGTTCGCGTCGGCGATGAATCCGACGTCGTTGGCGAGCATCCAGCTCACGACCGGCCCCGTGAGGGTCCGGTCGGCATAGCTGACAACCCAGCCGAGCAGCAGCACGGTCCACAGCGCGCGATAAGGGGTGCCGTTTCGTTGCGCCGATCCCGCGATGAACGGTGTTCCCCGCTCGGGTACCGGTGGTTTGGGCTCCGACCCAGTCATGCGGGAGCACCTTGGCAACGAAACCCCGGCGACGCTCGCTCGGCGTTCCGATGAACGGAATCCACAAATTCTTTCAGTGGATGAAAACGGACATGGCTTCACCTGGCGGCCAAGCCGCACAGTCGGGGCATCTCCAGCCCACCGTCCGAGGAGCAACGTCAATGACGACCTTTGCCCGAAATCAGTGGTACGTGGCTGCCTACAGCAAGGACATCGGCCGCGAGCTCTTCGCGAGGACCGTGCTGGGCGAACCGCTTGTCTTCTACCGCACGGAAACCGGTGATGTGGTCGCGCTCGCCGATCGGTGTGTGCACCGCAGGTTCCCGCTTTCGGAGTCCCGGCTCGACGGCGACACGATCGTCTGCGGCTATCACGGCTTCACCTATGACAGAACGGGAACCTGCGTTTTCGTGCCGGGGCAGAGCAGGATTCCGAGAACCGCGCGGGTGCCCGCCTACCCCGTCGTCGAACAGGACTCGTTCGTGTGGGTCTGGATCGGCGACAACGACAAGGCCGACACGTCGGCGATTCCCCGCGCACCGTGGCTCGCCGACCCCGCTTACACGACGGTGTGCGGGATGGAACCGCTGCGGGCACGTTACGAACTGCTCGTCGACAACCTGATGGACCTCTCCCACGAGACCTATCTCCACGGCGGGTACATCGGAACGCCCGAGGTGGCCGACACCCCGATCACCACGGAGGTCGACGAGGACAGGGAGATCATCTACGTCAGCAGGCACATGGCCGACGCCGAATGCCCCTCGTTCTACGCGAAGTCGACGGGCATCGAAGGCCGCATCACCCGCTGGCAGGACATCGAGTACCACCCGCCGTGTCTTTACCTGCTGCACAGCCGAATCGCGCCGGTCGGCGTACTGCCGAACGAGGACGGCAGCGATCCCGACGCCTTCCACGTGGAGGTCGTGTACGCGATCACCCCGGAAACCGAGCACAGCACTCACGATTTCTGGGCTGTCGCCCGGGATTTCGCGCTCGGCGACGACGAGGTGTCGGCGTTTCTCGCCGACAGCAACAGGACCGTCGTACTGCAGGACGTGACCGCGCTGGACGTGCTGGAGCAGGTGATCGAGAGCGAACGGGACGGTTACCAGGAACTCAGTATCAACATCGACACCGGCGGCCTGGCCGCGCGCCGCTTCCTCAAGCGCATGATCGAAAGGGGAAGCCAGGCCGGAGCGAGGCCCGTTCCCTCGGTGCGCTCGTGACCGGGGTTCCCGCCATGTTGCACGGCGACACGGTGTACCGGATTCACTGGGTGCTCGGCACCGACCGGCTGCTCGGCGTATGCCATTGCGGTGCCGAACACGAGTCGGAGGATCCCGTCGAACTGTGGGACTGGTTGCTCGCCCACCCGGAGGGCCACGAGCAGGGCACGGCGGCGAACGGCGTTCCTCCGGTGAGGGAGTTCGCCGGTGTCTGAGTTCGAACTCGTGCTCGCGAGGCGCGAATCGGTGGCGGAGGACGTGCTGCGGCTGACCCTGGTGCCCGAGAGCGGAGCCCCCGTTCCGGCGTGGGAGCCGGGAGCGCACATCGATCTTCTGCTCGCCGACGGTCTCGAACGGCAGTACTCGTTGTGTGGCGATCCCGCCGACCGTTCCGCGCTGACGATCGCGGTGTTGCGCGAAGCGGCGGGGCGTGGTGGTTCGGCGTTCGTGCACGACCGGCTCACCGTGGGCACGAAAGTGCGGGCGCGAGGCCCGAGGAACAACTTCGCGCTCTCTCCGGCATCGCGGTATCTGTTCCTCGCGGGCGGCATCGGGATCACGCCGCTGTTGCCGATGGTGGCCGAGGCCGACGCGAGAGGAGCCGACTGGCGGCTCGTCTACGGAGGACGGCGGCGAGCTTCGATGGCGTTCGCCGACGATCTCGCCGGCAAGTACGGAGAACGCGTCGACGTCCGGCCCGAGGACGAGACGGGGCTGTTGCCGCTACGTCAGCTGCTGGACGCTCCGGTCGAGGGGACGGCCGTGTACTGCTGTGGTCCCGAGCCTCTGCTGGCCGCGGTTGAACTCGGTTGCGCGTCGTGGGAACCGGGCAGCTTGCATGTCGAGCGGTTCTCGCCACGAACGGACCTCGGCACCGGCCCCGCGCGGTCGTTCGAGGTGGAGCTCGCCGTCTCGCGCAGAACACTTGAGGTACCGGAGGACAAGTCCATCCTGGAAGTGGTGGAAGCGGCGGGGATTCCGGTGTTGTCGTCCTGCCAAGAGGGAACGTGCGGGACCTGCGAGACCGAGGTACTCGACGGCGTGCCGGAGCACAGGGACTCGCTGCTGACCGACGAGGAGCGGGCGGCCGGTGAGACCATGATGATCTGTGTGTCTCGATCGTGTGGGCCGCGGCTGGTGCTGGACCTGTAGCGGTGTTCGGTGGGCAGGAGTAAAGGGTGGGCGCTGATGCCAGGTCGGTGACGGCCAAGGTGCTCGCCATGCTGGAGGCGTTCACTCCGGCGTCGCCCACGCTTTCGCTGAGTGAACTGGCGCGGCGAGCGGGTATCTCGCTACCGACGGCGCACCGCAGGGCAGCCGAGCTGGTCGCGTGGGGCGCGCTGGAACGGGGCGCCGACGGCCGCTACCGGATCGGGTTACGGCTGTGGGAAGTGGCTTCCCTCGCTCCACGCGGACTGGGGTTACGCGATGTGGCGATGCCTTTTCTGGAGGATCTCTACGAGGTGACCCACGAAAACGTCCAGCTCGCCGTGCGTGAGGGCCTTGAGCTGGTGTTCGTGGAGCGGATCGCGGGAAGGCACGCGGTGCCGGTGCTGACGAGAGTGGGTGGCCGGTTCGCGCTGCACGCGACGGGAGTGGGGCTCGTGTTGCTGGCCCACGCGCCGGTCGCGGTGCAGGAACAGGCGCTGGCGGCACCGTTGCAGGCGTACACGGCGAAGACGATGACCGAGCGGGACCGGCTGCGTGCGGTCCTGGCGGCGGTGCGCAAGAACGGGTACGCGGTGAGCGATGGCCAGGTGACGCTGGACGCCCTTTCGGTGGCAGCACCGATCCGGGGAGCGGGCGGCGAGGTGGTGGCCGCCGTGTCGCTCGTGGTGCGGGCCGACACCGCGGAACCGATCACGCTGGCCCCCGTCGTCCAAGCCGCCGCGAGGGGCATTTCCCGAATGCTCGCCCCTGGCTGAAACCGCGTTTCGCGGGCTAAACGCGGTTCCCGGCCCCGCCCCCAACCGCAGTTAGCGGGCTAAACGCGGTACTTAGCGTGCACAAGTACCGCGTTTCGCCCGCGAAATGTCGTTGGGGGCTCGCGGGCGTACGGTGACCAAAGGCAGGGAAAGGAGTCCCCATGGCCGCACAGGACGGGCAGGGAAGGAACACGGGACCCGGCGCGAAAGATCCACTCGACACCGGCCGCGGCCTCGACAATCCCGGCAGCCCCGGCACTCCCGGCGATCCCGACAATCCCATCGCTCGCATCGACGAACTCATCACCGAAGAACACGAACTCCGTTCACGCGCGACGGGTAAAGGACTGACGGACGAGGACCGCACCCGGCTCCGCGAGGTCGAGCAGCGCCTAGACCAGTGCTGGGACCTGCTGCGCCAGCGCAGGGCCCGCGCCGAATTCGGCGAAAACCCCAGCGAAGCCACGGTTCGTCCGGCCAGCGAGGTCGAGTCGTACCGGCAGTGACACAACCAGCCTTCAGCGGGATGCGACAGCCGGGCGTCGGGGCTACCGTATTCCTGACCTGACCCGACCCGCGATGCAGCGGGCCAGGGCCGCACCCACGCCGGTGGAGGTGCACCTTGGACACTCAGCTCGGTATGCGGCCGACGAGAATCCAGCGTCCAGCCCCGCATTCGGGAAAACGGGGCCAGGGACTACTGGCTCTCCTGCGCACCACCGATCACAAGAAGATCGGCATGATGTACCTCGTCACCGCCATGGTCTTCTTCATGATCGGCGGAATTCTCGCCCTGCTCATGCGGGGCGAACTCGCGAGGCCGGGTCTGCAATTCCTGTCGCAGGAGCAGTACAACCAGCTCTTCACGATGCACGGCACCGTCATGCTGCTGCTCTACGCGACACCCATTTTGTTCGCATTCGCCAATCTCGTGCTTCCGCTACAGATCGGCTCCCCCGACGTCGCCTTTCCCCGGCTGAACGCCTTTTCCTACTGGCTGTTCCTCTTCGGTGGCACGATCGTGGTCGCCTCACTGCTCACTCCGGCGGGTGGCGCCGACTTCGGCTGGACCGCCTACACACCGCTGTCCCGACCCGAGTACTCCGCCGGCGTGGGCGGCGACCTGTGGATCATGGGTTTGATCGTGTCGGGCCTCGGCACCATTCTCGGCGCCGTCAACATGATCACCACCATCGTCTGTCTTCGCGGGCCGGGAATGACGATGTGGCGGATGCCGATCTTCACCTGGAACATCCTGTTCACCAGCGTGCTCGTGCTCGCGGCATTCCCGATTCTCACCGCGGCGCTCTTCGCGCTCGCAGCCGACCGGCATATCGGCGCGCACGTCTTCGACCCCGCCAACGGCGGCGCGATTCTCTGGCAGCACCTGTTCTGGTTCTTCGGCCACCCCGAGGTCTACATCGTCGCGCTGCCGTTCTTCGGCATCGTCACCGAAATCATCCCGGTGTTCAGCCGCAAACCACTCTTCGGCTACCGCCTCATGGTGTTCGCGACCATGGGCATCACCGCGTTGTCGTTCGTCGTGTGGGCTCACCACATGTTCGCGACCGGTGCCGTGCTGCTTCCGTTCTTCTCACTGCTGACGTTCCTGATCGCGGTTCCGACCGGTATCAAATTCTTCAACTGGATCGGCACCATGTGGAAAGGCAGCATCACGTTCGAAACGCCGATGCTGTGGTCGCTGGGCTTTCTCGTGACGTTCCTGCTCGGCGGCCTCACCGGCGTCATACTCGCCGCGCCCGCACTGGACTTCCACGTCACCGACAGCTATTTCGTCGTCGCCCACTTCCACTACGTCCTGTTCGGCACGATCGTTTTCGCGACCTTCGCCGGCATCTATTTCTGGTTCCCGAAATTCACCGGCCGGATGCTCAACGAACCGCTGGGCAAGCTGCACTTCTGGCTGACCTTCCTCGGCTTCCACCTCACCTTCCTCATCCAGCACTGGCTGGGTGACGAAGGGATGCCGCGCCGCTACGCCGACTACCTGCCTTCGGACGGCTTCACGACGCTCAACACGATCTCGACGATCGGCGCTTTCGTACTCGGCCTCTCGATGCTTCCGTTCCTGTGGAACGTGGTGCGCAGCTACCGCTACGGCGAGGTCGTCACCGTCGACGATCCGTGGGGCTTCGGCAACTCGCTGGAATGGGCGACATCCTGTCCTCCACCTCGGCACAACTTCACCGAACTGCCCAAGATCCGCTCCGAACGACCCGCGTTCGAACTGCACTATCCGCACCTGATCGAACGCATGCGCCAAGAAGGCCACATCACGCTCACCGGCAAGGCGATCCCGCACGAAGAAGAGGAGCAGATCGAGAGTCCGCGCTGAGCACGTGCGAGACTCGGGCGGTGGCTGACCGAGATCGAGACGACGAGGGGCGCGCCCGCAACGCACGACCACGGGACGGCCTCGGCCGCCCCCTCCCCTACGGCACGCCAGGCGTCGAACGCCAACCGGAGGGCGTCGTACGCACCGCCGACGCCGCGCTCCGCGAAGCACAAACCCTGTTGGACGAGGGAAAACCGTTCCACGCCCACGAGGTCTTCGAAGACGCGTGGAAATCAGGCCCCGAATCCGAACGCGAACTGTGGCGAGGCCTTGCCCAGCTCGCGGTCGGCATCACCCACGCTGCCAGGGGAAATCCCACGGGCGCCGCGTCCTTGCTGCGCAGGGGTGCCGACAACATCACGCCGTTCGGAAGCGCCCCGCCACACGGCATCGACATCGCGGGACTGACGGCATGGGCACACGCGCTCGCGGACGGGCTGCCCGGACGTCAGGGCCCGCCCGACGCCGCCGCCATCGCACCCGTTTTGCGCGCTCGGTACTGAAACTGGCCACAATGGACTGTCCAGGTCGGCGAGGTGCCGCCGGGACGCGCTCGCATCCCGGCGGCCACGCCTCAAGCCCTGATCATGCCGTGCGGGTCGAGCACGAACTTCTTCGCGGCGCCATGGTCGAAGTCCGCGTAGCCGTTCGGCGCCTGGCCGAGCGGCAGCACGGTGGCGTTGACCGCCTTCGCGATCTGCGCCTTGTCGCTGAGAATCATGTTCATCAGCAACCGGTTGTACTTCTTCACCGGACATTGGCCGGTCGTGAACGAATGCGACTTGGCCCAGCCGAGCCCGATCCGCACACCGAGCTGGCCGACCTTGGCGTTGTCGTCGACCCCGCCCGGATCACCGGTGACGTAGAGACCCGGAATACCGAGTGAGGCACCGGCCCTCGCGATCGTCATGATGTCGTTGAGCACCGTCGCGGGTTGCTCGGCGGCGTCCCTTCCGTGCCCTCGTGCCTCGAACCCGACCGCGTCGACGGCGGCGTCGACCACCGGCTCGCCCGTGATCTCCTTGATCATGTCAGCGAGTTCGGCCGACTCCCGCAAATCGACGGTCTCGCAACCGAAACTGCGAGCCTGTTCGAGCCGCTCGGGAATCATGTCGCCGACGATGACGATCGAGGCACCGAGCAGCTGCGCCGCGTGCGCGGCGGCGAGACCGACAGGACCTGCCCCCGCGACGTACACGGTCGAACCCGTTGTGACGCCCGCCGTGTAGGCACCGTGATAGCCGGTGGGGAAAATATCCGACAGCATCGTCAGATCGAGAATCTTCTCCAGGGCCTGGTCCCTGTCAGGGAACGGCAACAGGTTGAAGTCGGCGTAAGGCACCATGACGTACTCGGCCTGACCACCGATCCAGCCGCCCATGTCGACGTAGCCGTAAGCCGCGCCGGGCCGAGCGGGATTGACGTTCAAGCAGATACCGGTCTTGCCCTCATTGCACATCCGGCACCGGCCGCAGGCGATGTTGAACGGCACGGAACAGATGTCGCCCTGCTTGACGAACAGCACATCCTCGCCTGCCTCAACCACCTCTCCGGTGATCTCATGCCCCAATGTCTGCCCGACAGGGGCAGTCGTGCGACCGCGCACCATGTGCTGATCGCTGCCACAGATGTTGGTCGACACGATCTTCAGGATCGCGGCGTGCGGCGCTTTGCGCGGCAATCCCAGTCCCTGCACGACATCGTTGGGAAGTTCGAGCTTGGGATAGTCGATCGACTCGACGGAAACCTGTCCTGGCCCTTGGTATACGACTACTTGGTTACCCGGCATGTCAAAACCCCTTTGTCTGATCGCCGGTTTTTTGACGCAACCCGAACGTAACCGCTACCTGTTGGTTTGACCAGGCGCGGGCAACTCCCGCTGTTCAGCCAACCGTCTTGAACTCGATCTCTGGGTACTCGGCGGAGGGTCCGTCGAGAATGGGGCTCTGCTTTCCGGCGAGGAAACGCTGGAAGAACGCCGTCGTGTAGTCGAGGACGATGTCCTGCGACCGCTGATCACCGATGTCGCCGAAGTTCGCCGTCCATGCCTCGGGCGGCATCATGTCGCTCAGGCCCCACTTGTCCGCGCTGCCACCGACGTCGACGAACCGGTAGTGCCCTGAATCGACCAGGCGCAACCACTGATGCCAGCCGGTGAGCGCGGGGAGGAAGTCGGCCCAGCTCGGATCCTGCACTTCGTCGTGATAGTCGCTGCCGACGACGAGGAACGGCTTGTCCAGTCCCGCTTTCCTCACCGGACCCACGATGAGCCCGTCGAGGTCGACGCCGGCGTCGAGCCTCGGGTCCTCGGCGAGTGATTGGGCCGCTGTCGAACCCCCGAAGGAGTGACCCATGATCCCGACACGGTCGAGGTCGAGCGACCGCGCCACCCCGGGTGGCAGCGGCGAGCGGCCCGTGCTCTGCCACTCGGTGAGCTGGTCGAGGACGAAGCGGACATCGCCGACCCTCGTCTCCTGGAGCCGGTTGAGGACCGCGTCGTACTTCTCGCTGAAGGGGTCGCCCCCGGCCAGGCAGAACTCCGGATCGGACGTACGAACGAAACGGCCGTCGGGAAACTCGACACCATCAGATTCATGCGTGCTACCCAGCGCGACCACGACGAATCCGTTGCTGGCAAGCCGTTCGTTCAGCGCGGTGGTGTCGGTGCGGGAGGCACAGATCCCGTGGTAAAAGACGACGACCGGCCGGTCACCCCGCATGACGGGGGCATCGAGCAGGCTGTTGGTGGGAGCGCCTTCGATCGCACCGTCGGGGAGCCCGTAGTAGTACTGGATGGCCGCCGCTTCCTGCGGCTGCGCGTACGGGGCGCGCTCATGCCATGGCGATGGCAACGCCGGGTACCAGACCTGCGCCATCAGCTCACGGTCGCCACCATCCGGCGCGAGGTCGTCGACCCGGTTCTCGTCAACCAGGTGCACCAGGCTCGTCCCCGGCTGATACGGCCCTTCCGGTTCGGGCAGGTGGATCTGGTTGCCTTCCTCCTGCGCCGCGACGGAGGCCGGCAGCGCGACAGCGCACAGCGCAGCGACCGCCACCGTCGCGACACCGCGTGAAACCCCCCGAGTGAAACCCATTCCTCGCATGCCGGTGATCTTCGCAGACCGTGACGAAAGAGTCACCGGCAGGCTCGGTGAGCTCTCTCTCCATAGTGGACGACCGAGGTGACGAAGCCGCGCGCCACCGGACACGAGCCGGTAGCGTCACATGCGGATTGGTCGCCTACGGGGGTGGACATGCCCGCACACGCTGTCACCACACTGGATACCGGCGAACTGAGAGAGCTCGACGCCTACTGGAGGGCGGCGAACTACCTGTCCGTCGGGCAGATCTATTTGCTGGACAACCCGTTGCTCGCCGAACCGCTGCGCCGTGAGCACATCAAACCGCGGCTGCTCGGCCACTGGGGAACCACGCCCGGCCTCAATTTCCTGTGCGCCCACCTCAACCGGGTCATCAAGCTCCGCGACCTCGACCTGATGTACGTCATCGGGCCTGGCCACGGCGGTCCCGCGATGTGGGCCAACGCATGGCTGGAAGGCACGTGCGGCGAGGCGTACCCGCACATCGGTCAGGACGCACGCGGGATCAAGGCGCTGTTCAAGCAGTTCTCGTTTCCCGGTGGCGTGCCGAGCCACGTCTCCCCCGACATCCCGGGATCCATCCACGAAGGTGGCGAACTCGGCTACTCGCTGGCCCACGCCTATGGCGCGGCGCTCGACAACCCCGGCCTCGTGGTGGCGTGCGTGATCGGCGACGGCGAGGCGGAAACGGGTCCGCTCGCGGCGAGCTGGCACGCCAACAAGTTCGCCAATGCGAGCAGGGACGGCGCGGTACTGCCGATTCTGCACCTCAACGGCTACAAGATCGCCAATCCGACCCTGCTGGCCAGGATGCCCGCCGCCGAACTGGACCAGCTTCTGCGGGGATACGGCTACCTGCCCTACTACGTCGAAGGCAGCGAACCGGAGGCCATGCACCAGGCGATGGCCGCGACACTGGACGCGGCCCTCGACGACATCTCCGGCATCAAGAAGGCGCGCGTCGGCGCCCGGCCACGCTGGCCCATGATCGTGTTGCGCTCACCGAAAGGCTGGACCGGCCCCGCCGAGGTCGACGGCGTCCCCGTCGAAGGCACCTGGCGCGCACACCAGGTGCCGCTGTCCGGCGTGAGGGACAACCCCGACCACCTCGCGCAACTCGAACGATGGATGCGCTCGTACGGGCCCGAGCAGCTGTTCGACGCCGAGGGAAGGCCGGTCGAACAGGTCAGGGCAGGCGCGCCGGCCGGAATCCGCAGGATGGGCGCCAATCCACACGCCAACGGCGGCGAACTCCTGCGGCCGCTCGACCTTCCCGACTTCCGCGAGCATGCCGTCGACGTGCCGAAGCCGGGCGGCTCGACGTCGGAGCCGACCAGGACACTCGGAAAGTGGCTTCGCGACGTCACGGCCGCCAACCAGCCCGAAGGCAACTTCCGGTTGTTCGGTCCCGACGAGACCGCGTCCAACCGGCTGGATGCCGTCTACGAGGTCACAGGGAAGCAGTGGCAGGAAAAGGTTCTCGACACCGACGAGCACCTGACCCACGAGGGCAGGGTCGTCGAGGTCCTTTCCGAGCACCTGTGCCAGGGCCTGCTCGAAGGCTATCTGCTGACCGGAAGGCACGGCCTCTTCTCCTGTTATGAGGCGTTCGTGCACATCGTCGACTCGATGTTCAATCAGCACGCGAAATGGCTCAAGGCCTCGCATCAGCTCGACTGGCGGCGGCCGATCGCTTCACTCAACTACCTGCTGACCTCACACGTCTGGCGGCAGGATCACAACGGCTTCTCGCACCAGGATCCCGGGTTCATCGATCACGCGGTCAACAAGAAGGCCGAGGTGATCAGGGTCTACCTGCCGCCGGACACCAACACGTTGCTCTCCGTCGCCGATCACTGCCTGCGCAGCAGGGACTACGTCAACATCGTCGTCGCGGGGAAGAACGAGCAACCCGACTGGCTCAGCATGGAAGAGGCCATCCTGCACAACACGCGGGGCGCGGGCATCTGGGAATGGGCGAGCACCGACACCGACGGCGAACCCGACGTCGTGCTCGCGTGCGCGGGCGACGCGCCGACGCTGGAGGTACTCGCGGCGACCGCCCTGCTCAGGCAACACCTGCCGGAGCTCAAGGTGCGGGTGGTCAACGTCGTCGACCTCATGCGGCTGCAACCGGACACCGAGCATCCGCACGGCATGACCGACAGGGAATTCGACACCCTCTTCACGCCGGACAAGCCGGTGATCTTCGCGTATCACGGATATCCGTGGCTCATCCACCGGCTCACCTACCGGCGCACCAATCATCACAACCTGCACGTCCGTGGCTACAAGGAAGAAGGAACCACGACGACGCCGTTCGACATGCTCGTCGTCAACGACATGGACCGGTTCAAGCTGTGCGTCGACGTGCTCGATCGTGTGCCCGGTTTGGGGCCACGCAACGCCCGCCTCCGGCAGGAGTTCGTCGACAAGAGGACCCGCCACCACTCGTGGATCAGGGAGTACGGGGAGGACCTGCCCGAGGTCCGTGACTGGGCCTGGCCGTACTGATCGGGGTCCCCATGTACGTGCTGGTGGTCAACGCGGGTTCGTCCAGCCTCAAGGTGCGCCTGCTCGATCCTTCCGACGAGGTTGTCGGCAAACTCGACCTCGGCTCGTGGCGGGGAGCGCACGAGACGGAGGAGCTTTCCGACTTCGTGGCGGGACTGGAGCGCGTCGACGCCGTCGGGCACCGGATCGTGCACGGTGGTACCGCATTCACCGAGCCCGTCGTCATCGACGAGCAGGTGAGAAAGGCCATCGCCGACCTCACCGAACTGGCTCCCCTGCACCAGCCACGAGGACTCGCCGGTATCGAAGCCGTCGCCGGTGTACTGCCAGGCAAACCGGCCGTCGCGTGCTTCGACACGGCGTTCCACGCGAGCCTTCCGGGCGCCGCGGCCACCTACGCGCTGCCGAAAGCCTGGAACGAGCGATGGTCGTTGCGCAGGTACGGATTTCACGGCCTTTCCCACGACTACGCGAGCCGGAGGGCGGCAGAGCTACTCGGCAAGCAGGTCGGCGACCTGCGGTTGGTGACCTGCCATCTCGGCGCGGGCGCGTCGCTCGCCGCAGTCGGCGAGGGGCGGTCGCTCGACACCACCATGGGCTTCACCCCGCTTGCGGGACTGGTCATGGCGACCCGCACCGGCAGTGTCGATCCCGGTCTGGTGTTGTGGTTGCAGGAACACGCGGGGCTCGGCGCCGACCAGGTCGGCAGGGTGCTGGAACACGAATCCGGGCTCGCCGGACTCTCCGGTGGTTCCGGCGACATGCGCGAGGTGATCGAGGCCGCCGACGCGGGTAACCCCGCCGCGACCCTGGCTTTCGACGTGTACATCCACCGGCTGCGCAGGGAGATCGCCGCGATGACGGCGGCCCTGGACGGCATCGACGCGCTCGTGTTCACCGGGGGCGTCGGTGAACACAGCCCGAGAGTCAGGGCGGCGGCGGCACCCGGCTACCTGGGAGTCGCCATCGACGAGCGGAGCAACGACGAAGCCATGGGGGATGCCGACATCACCGCGGCCGGAGCCGGGGTGAGCACACTCGTCGTCACGGCGAGGGAAGATCTGGAAATCGCCAGGCACACGAGGAAGACTCTGACGGAGTAGCTGGGAGCACCTTCTCGACCTGGGCGTTTACCGTGAGACTATTGGGCTGACCCACTCACCTGCGCTTCTGCTGCTCGGCGAGTTCCCGGATCCTGGCGATGGCCGCCTCCCTGCCCGTCGGCCTCGGCGGCACCAGCGGCTCTGGCTCGTCGCACACGACGGGAATCCTGATGCGGTCGAATCCGCCGTCATGTCGCCCGTAGCGCTGGACAACCAGCGCACCCGCCTGGCGACCGAGTTCGAAGCTCTCCACGAACACGGCTTCGGTCTGTTGCTCGCCTTCGAACGTGATGTAGCCGTCCCAGACGAGAGCCGCACAGTGGATCGGGCCGCCCAGTTCGCGGAGTTGCCGCCGTCCCAGCGCCAGGCAGCCTTCGACCGTCGGGCTGTGCTCGTCGTCGACGAGCCGCCACAGGTCGCGCGCGCCATCGCCGCCAAGGACGGCCGCGAACGGGAGGAAACCGGCATCGTGTGCCGCCGCCTCCTCCAGCGCGAGATCGATCAGCTCGAAAGTGAACTCGCCGGACGTCGTGTCGAGGTTGGGGAAGTCGGCGAACCGGTCGGCCGGTATCAGCGGCTCCGCCTCTTCCAGAACCCGCACATCCCCGCTCAATGCGAAGAAATCGTCGTCCCGCAGGTACCCCTGAGCCAGTACCACGCCGCCCGGACGGCCCAGTTCGTAGCACTCGACGAACACCACACCGGTCGGGGAGAACTCGCCTCCGGAGTCGTCCGGCTGCATATCGCCACCCCAGACCAGCGAAACGCAGTGCGAACTCCTGTCGACCGAGAGCAGCCGCTGCCGCCCGAGGTCGAGGCCCCCGCCCACCGTGGGAGCCGCCTCGTCGTCGACGAAGCGCCACAGGTCGCGCGAACCATCCCCGCCCAGGATGGTCGCGAACGGGACGATGCGGAAATCTCCCGCCTCCGCGCGCTCCAGCCCGAGCTGGAGCGCTTCGAGGGCGAAGCTCTTGGCCTCCGGCCCGAGGTTGGGGTACTCCACCGCGGCCCGATCCGGAGCGACCAGTGGCTCCTGCTCGTCGTAGAGCAGCATCGGGTTCCCGACGAGGCGGACGCCGTCACCGCTGCGTTCGTACCGCTGACACATGTGCACACCGGCCGGCCTGCCGAGTTCGTACGCCTCGACGAACACCGCCTCGGTCCGCTCGCCGTCGCCCGTGAAGTAGCCGTCGTAGACGAGGGTGACGCAGTGCGCGTCCTCGTCGAGCTCGCGGAGTTTCCCACGGCCGAGCGCGATCGCGTCTTCCTGACTCCACGAAGCATTCTCGTCACCGACCAGCTTCAAGATGTTCCGCGAACCATCCTCACCCAGGATCGTCGCGAGTGGGACGAAGCCGTCGTCAAGCTCGGCGTACTTCACCCCGAGGTCCACCGCGTCGAAGAGCCATTCTTTCGACCTGTCATCGAGGTTGTCGAGCGTGGGACAACCGTTCGAGGTCATGCGCTCGCCCTCAGCCGGCACGCGCATTCGGACCGGCCACGGGCGCCATCGATCAACATGAACGGCACGGTACCAACCGCCCGGCGACGCGATGCGGCTTTCGGGCGGAGGTAGCGCAGCTCTCCCCAGCGCGGATCAGGCAGCCTGGCGACCACAGTGGACACTGCCTGACGAGCAGCTCACGCGAACGGTCAGCGCCAGTACGGACGGGTGGTTCGCGGTGCACACGACGGCGGCCGAGTGGGGACCCGTCTACGGCGAGTACGGCCAGGTGCGGGAGTGTGTCTTCACCGCGCACCGGCCTGCCCCTGTCCCAGGGGCGCATTCGGGACGTATTTGTCGCGTATTTGTCGCGAGCCCCCGCAGAGGGCCACTCAGGCCGCACGCAGCAGCACACATGACAAACGCCCCGGCGATCCTGTTTTCGCAGGTCACCGGGGCGTTTTACGTCGTGTGGCGGGTGAGGGATTCGAACCCCCGAAGGCTGAGCCGTCTGATTTACAGTCAGATCCCTTTGGCCGCTCGGGCAACCCGCCGTAGGCCGGGCGCGCCCGACCGAGACACAGAGTACCGAACCCCCATGGCCCGCCGCCGACGGGGGTTCACGATGACTAGGGTGGTGACATTCAGTACGAGCCGACGACGAGGGTGTGTGACGTGGCCGATCCGTCTTTCGACGTGGTGAGCAAGGTTGACCGCCAGGAGGTGGACAACGCACTGAACCAGGCAAGCAAGGAACTGTCCACGCGGTTCGACTTCCGGAACACCGGCGCCAAGATCGAGTGGGCAGGCGACGAGGCTGTCACGATCGAGGCCGAAACCGAGGAGCGGGCGCTCGCGGCCGTCGAGGTCTTCCGCGAGAAGCTGGTCAAGCGGGGCATTTCGCTCAAGGCCTTCGAGGCTGGTGAACCCGCCATCTCCGGCAAGATCTACAAGGTCGGCGGCAAGATCCTCGAAGGGATCGCCACCGACAAGGCCAAGCAGATCGCGAAGTTCATCCGCGACGAGGGCCCCAAGGGCGTGCAGGCGCAGATCCAGGGCGACCAGCTCAGGGTGTCCGGCAAGAAGAAGGACCACCTGCAGGACATCATCGCGCTGCTGAAGAACGAGGACTTCGGCATCGCGTTGCAGTTCACGAACTACAGGTAGGGCTTCGGGCCGCCCGGTCGGCGCCGCTTTCGTTCCGGCGGCGTCGCCGGAACGCCCCGGAGTCACCACCGAGGCATACTTCGACTCGGGCCCCTCCTGCCGAAAGCCGCGATACGCTGACGTCCGGCAGACCACGAACGAGTGAGCGCGGGAGCGAAGGATGAAGGGCATTGTGCTGGCCGGCGGTAGCGGTACGCGCCTTCATCCGATAACGCAGGCCGTGTCGAAACAACTGCTCCCCGTTTACGACAAACCCATGATCTACTACCCGCTTTCGGTGCTGATGCTGGCCGGAATCAGGGAAACCTTGATCATCTCGACGCCGACCGACCTGCCGAACTTCCAGCGGCTGCTCGGGGACGGCAGCCAGTTCGGCCTCGACCTGAGCTACGCGGAACAGCCGAGTCCCAACGGCCTCGCCGAGGCGTTCGTGATCGGATCCGACTTCATCGGAACCGACGACGTGGCACTCATTCTCGGCGACAACATCTTCTATGGCCGGGGGTTCTCGACGACACTTCAGGAGCAAGTGTCGTCATTGGACGGTTGCGCGCTTTTCGGTTACGCGGTAAAGGATCCGGAACGCTACGGGGTCGGCGAGATTGACGGCGAGGGCCGCCTGGTGTCCATTGAGGAGAAGCCGGAAACCCCGCGTTCGAACACGGCCATCACGGGCCTCTATCTCTACGACAACGACGTCGTGGACATCGCCCGCGAGCTGCGTCCCTCGCGCAGGGGCGAGCTGGAGATCACCGACGTCAACCTCACCTACCTGCGCAGACAGCGGGCGAGGATGATCGAGCTGAGCAGGGGGTTCGCCTGGCTCGACACGGGCACACACGATTCTCTGCTGGAAGCGGGCCAGTTCGTGCAGGTACTCGAACACCGCACCGGAGTGCGCATCGCGTGTCTAGAGGAAATCGCGCTGCGCATGGGTTTCATCGGCGCCGACGAGTGCTACCAGCTCGGGGCGAAGCTGGCGAAGAGCGGCTACGGCCAGTACGTGATGGACGTCGCGAAGGCCGCGGGCGCGACGGGCTGACCCCCGCCTGCGCGCGGAACCTAGTACGGCCTTCTGGCCATCTCTTCGAGCCTGCGGACCCTGTCCTCGATGGGCGGGTGGGTGGAGAACAGCTGCGAGAGTCGCTCACCAGGCCGGAACGGGTTCGCGATCATCAGATGCGACTGCGAGACGACCTTGGGCTCCGGCGCGAGCGGCAGTGCCTTCGTGCCGCGTTCCAGTTTCCGCAACGCGGAGGCCAGCGCGAGCGGGTCGCCGGTCAGCTCGGCTCCCGAGGCGTCGGCC
Source organism: Saccharomonospora sp. NPDC006951 (assembly GCA_040635515.1). GTDB lineage: Bacteria > Actinomycetota > Actinomycetes > Mycobacteriales > Pseudonocardiaceae > Prauserella_A. Next base: position 130,936 of record JBEYHY010000006.1, read on the forward strand.
TGATATTCGCGGGACCGGCTGACACTCATCTTGACGATTCCGGCGGCGATCGGCCCCAGGAACACGAGCAAGAGCGCGACGAACGGGTTTCCGCCCTCCCGGTTGCCCCCCGTGAACAGCGCGAGGTTGGCCAGCACGCTGACGACGCTGGCCAGCGCCCCCGCGACCGAGGAGATGAGGATGTCGCGGTTGTACACATGTGACAGTTCGTGACCGAGTACCGCTCGCAGCTCTCTCTCGTCGAGCAGCTCCAGGATGCCGGTTGTGCAGCACACGGCGGCGTTGCGAGGGTTGCGTCCGGTCGCGAACGCGTTGGGCGCCTGCGTGGGACTGACGTAGAGGCGGGGCATGGGCTGGCGCGCCGAGGTCGCCAGTTCCCGCACGATCCGGTACATCGCGGGCTGTTCCGCCTCGGAGACAGGCCTCGCGCGCATGGCCTTGAGCGCGAGCTTGTCCGACTTGAAGTAGGCGTAGCCGTTCATGCCCAGCGCGATGGCGAGGCCGATGAACAGCGCGCCCCTGCCGAACAACCCGCTGATGGCGATGATGATTGCACTCAGCAGGCCGAGCAGCAGTGCGGTCTTCAACCCGTTCCGGTGCTTGTGCACGCCCACGCCTCCCTTCGAGTGCCGGGTCTTCCGGTGGTTACCCCTCCACCGATCGAACGTGACCGAGGCTTGCGAAGTTCCTGGTGACAGTCACTCGCCAGTGGCAGATCCGGAAGCCCATTCGCATTTCACGAGGCTTTGCCGCAGGACCAAGGTTACGTTCCCACCAACAAACTCGCTGGAAAGTGAGGAAACACCGCGAGGTCCGGATGGCCGCGCGGACGGCACGGTGTCGGGTCAGCGCCCGGCGCCGCAGTGGCCATCATCACGAGCGTGGGCACCGATGGGTGCCCAACACAGCGTGACAACTTCGGCACCCTGCGAGAAACCAAGGAGGGACCGGCAGCGTCGTCGAACTGACCTGGAGTGACTCCGGCGTTACGGTCGAGATATGCGACTAGGACTGCAAATTCCCGATTTCACCTGGCCTGGCGGCCCCGCGAAGCTCGGCTCCGAACTCGCCGACGTCGCCGCGGCCGCCGACGACGCGGGCTTCGACTACCTCGCCGTCATGGATCACTTCTTCCAGATTCCCGTTGTCGGGCCTGCCGACAACGACATGCTGGAGGCGTACACGACGCTCGGTTTCCTTGCGGCCCACACGCGCCGGGTGAAGCTGCTGACGGTGATCACCGGAACCTTCTACCGGCACCCCGGTTTGCTCGCCAAGGCGGTGACGACGCTCGACGTACTTTCCGGCGGCAGGGCGGTGCTCGGCATCGGAGCAGGCTGGAACGACGAGGAGTCGCGTGGCCTCGGTTTCCGGTTCCCTCCGACTTCGGAACGATTCGAGCTGCTTGAGGACGCGCTGCGGTACTGCCTGCGCATGTGGTCGGCCGACGACGGTCCCTTCGAGGGCAGGCACGTCACCGCCGAGCGGCTGCTGAACGTGCCGCAGGCGCTGTCGAAGCCACATCCACCCATCATGATCGGCGGCGGAGGCGAGAAGAAGACCTTGCGGTTCGTCGCCAGGTACGCGCAGGCCTGCAACATCTTCAACGGGCCCGACCTTGAGCACAAACTCGATGTGCTGCGACAGCATTGCGAGGCCGAGGGAAGGGACTACGCCGACATCACCAAGACGGTGTACTCGCCGCTCGACGCCGGCGGCAACGGCGAAAAGAAGGACGAACTGCTCACCGAGCTGCGTAAATTGTCCGGACTCGGTGTCGACGCGACCATCGGCTACATACCGGATGTTCACGACACGAGCAAGCTCGACATTTTCAAGAAAGAGATCATTCCCGCGGCGAACGATTTCTGACAATTCCCGCCAGATCGGCCGGACCGGATTGCCGGCGCGTGCGTTGTTCACCGACAGCACACGAGGACAGATGGTCATTCACGTCGGCAATCCGTTGTCCCGCAGGAACTTTCACACATCACCACTCGGTAAAAACCGTAACGACCTCCTCCCTGCGCGCGAATCAGCGTAAAGAGTCGCGGCCGCCGAAAACGGCGGCGGGAGGAGAGCCGGATGAAGCTCAGTGTCTTCGGGCTCGGATATGTTGGTTGTGTATCTGCCGCGTGCCTTGCCAGTTCGGGGCATCAGGTCGTCGGAGTCGACGTCAACCCGGTCAAGGTCGATCTCGTCAAGGCGGGCAAGGCGCCGCTCGTCGAGGAACGCATCGGCGAGCTGACAGAGCGGGTGGTGCGCGAGGGGACGTTGCGGGCCGGCACGGACGCGATGTCGGCGGTGGTGGACAGCGAGGTCTCGCTGGTGTGCGTCGGCACGCCTTCCGCGCCCAACGGCAGCCTTTCCACGACCTACCTTGAGCGGGTCACCGAGCAGATCGGCAAGGCCCTCGCGGTGCGGGACAACGCCGTCAGGCACACGGTCGTCTTCCGCAGCACGATGCTGCCCGGCACCTGCCTGCAGCTCCTGGTTCCGATACTGGAGAAGGCCTCAGGCAAGACGGCCGGCGTCGACTTCGGGGTCGCGGTCAACCCCGAGTTCCTGCGTGAGGGCAGTAGTGTCCGCGACTTCTTCGCGCCGCCCAAGACGGTGATCGGCGAGCTGGAGGAAGGCAGCGGCGACGCCGTCGCCGCCCTGTACTCCGGTATCGGCGGTGACGTGTTCCGGGTCCCGATTCCCGTCGCGGAGATGACGAAATACGCCGACAACGCCTTCCATGGCCTCAAAATCGGCTTCGCGAACGAACTCGGTGCCATCTGCAGGGCGCTCGGTCTCGACTCGCACAGCGTGATGGACGTCTTCCTCTCCGACCGCAAACTCAACATCAGTCCCGCCTACCTGCGGCCGGGATTCGCCTTCGGCGGATCGTGCCTTCCGAAGGATCTGCGGGGCCTCGTGCACGCCGCGCACAGGGCCGATGTCTCCGTGCCCATACTCGCGCACGTACTCGCCTCCAACGACGAACACCTTCGCAGAGCGTTCGACCTCGTGGCTCGCACGGGAAAGCGCAAAGTGGGGCTTTTCGGGCTCTCCTTCAAACCCGGCACGGACGACCTGCGCGAGAGCCCGCTTGTCGAGTTGGCGGAACGCCTGCTCGGCAAGGGTTACGACCTCAAGATCTACGACGCCAACGTGAGCCTTTCGCGGCTGCTCGGCGCCAACAGGGAGTACATCGAGGGCAGGCTTCCGCACCTGGGGCAGTTGCTGGCGAGTTCCGTTGCCGAGGTTCTGGAGCACGCCGACGTGTGCCTCGTCGGCTGCACCGATGCCGCCGTGGTCGACGCGCTGCCGCACAACGGAAAACACGTCCTGATCGATCTCGTTCGGCTGCCCGACGCCGAACTCCGCCGCACGGAAGAAGGGTATGTCGGTCTTGCCTGGTGAGCTGACAAGCGCCGCCCGCAGCGTGCTCGTACTCGTCGAGAATCTTTCGGTGCCCTTCGATCGCAGGGTGTGGCAGGAATGCACCGCGCTGCGCGAAGCGGGCTGGACCGTCGACGTCATCTGTCCACAGGGGACCAAACGGGACACGGAGCGGGAAGTCGTTCTCGACGGTATCCGCATCCACCGCTATCCCTTGAAGGCGGCGAAAGGAGGACCGGCGGGCTACCTCACCGAGTACGGTTCGGCGCTGTGGCACACGCTGCGGCTGGTCCGCAAGCTCGGTCACTTCGACGTCGTGCACGCGTGCAATCCGCCCGACCTGTTCTTCCTCGTCGCCTGGCTGTGCAAGCGCAAGGGCGCGAAGTTCGTCTTCGACCAGCACGACCTCGTCCCCGAGCTGTATCTGTCGCGGTTCGACCGGGGGCGGGACCTGCTCTACCGGGCCGTGTGCCTGCTGGAGAAGCTCACCTACCGGGCGGCCGACGTCGTGATCGCCACCAACGAAAGCTACCGGGACGTCGCCCTGCGCAGGGGCGGCAAGTCGCCTGACGATGTGTTCGTCGTGCGCAGCGCACCAGCCGTCGAACGGTTCCGCGAGGTCGCGGCCGAACCGGCGCTGAAGAAGGAAAAACCGCACCTGCTGTGCTATCTGGGCGTCATGGGTCCGCAGGACGGCGTCGACTATGCCTTGCGCTCACTCGCCGCACTGCGCGACGAACGTGGCCGCACGGACTGGCACGCCGTTTTCGTCGGTTCCGGTGACACATTCGACGACATGGTGGAACTTTCCCAACAACTCGGCCTTTCCGGTCAGGTCGAATTCACCGGACGCGTGTCCGACGCCGACCTCGTGCGCTATCTGTCCACAGCGGATGTGTGCCTCGCTCCCGATCCGCTCAACCCGCTCAACGACGTGTCGACGATGAACAAGATCCTTGAGTACATGGCGATGAGCAGGCCCATCGTTTCCTTCGACCTCACGGAGGCGAAGGTGTCCGCCGGGGAAGCCGCCGTGTACGCGAGGGCGAACGACGTGTCCGAATTCGCGAAGTTGATCGAGGAACTGCTCGACGACCCGGAACAACGGCGGCGAATGGGAAAGATCGGAAACGAACGCGTCACCGGCGCGCTTTCCTGGGCGAATTCGGAAAAAGCGCTGCTCGCGGCGTATACGGCCGCACTCGCCGTGAATGTCGCGGTTTGAACAAGAAAATCCTTGCCCTGTAACCGCGAAGACCGGCGTCGCGACGGGCTCTGTGAAAGCGTTCCTGGAGGGGGGCAACGGCATTGAGTGACGACACAGTGCGCCTCGCGACGGTCGGCCAGGTCCTGCGCCGCCGCTGGAAGGCGCTCGCCGTACTCACCGCGTTGGGCGCGCTTCTCGGTCTCGGCGCGTCATTGTTGTTCTCCCCCGGCTACGCGACGTCGACGAGCGTGTTGCTGCAGGGACCGAGGGAACCGAGCGAGATGCTCACCCAGGTCGAGGTCGCGCAAAGCTCGGTCGTGCTCGGCAGGGCCGCCGTCGCGCTGAACTGGGATATCACGCCCGCCCAGCTCAGGGAATCGGTGGCCGCGGAAGCACTCGACGGCAACGTCATCCGAATCACCGGGACGGCGGATTCGCCGGGGGCGGCACAGCGGCTCGCCGACCAGGTCGCCGACGAGTACGTGCGCTTCTCCACCCAGCTCGTCAGCAGCGGCGCCGATGCCTCGGCACAGGTACTGCGCGAGCAGCGAGACGCGTTGCGCAGGCAGGTCATGGAGACCAACAACCGCATTTCCGAGTTGCAGTCCTCAGCCGAGCAGGGCTTGACGGTGGAGAGCGTGCAGACCCGCACCGACCTGGAAGGGCTGCGAACCCAGCTCGGGCAGGCGATGACCAAGCTCGATGAGGCGGAAGCCGGTTCGAGTCAGGCGAACATCGTGGTCATGGGTCAGGCCGAACGGCCGACGAGTCCGGCGCCACCGACGATGACGCAGCTGACGGTGGGTGGCGCGGGCCTGTTCCTGCTGATCGGCATGCTGACCCAGCTGCTGGCCGCCCGCGCCGAACGCCGGTTGCGGGACGAGGGTGATATCGCGTCGGCGCTCGACGCACCGGTTCTCGGTTCGGTCGACCTGGCCGACGACCCGGCTTCGCCGAAGCAGCGGACCGGTTTCGGTACCCGGTTGCGGCGCCTCGTCTACGACACGACGCCCTTCGAACCGCTTCGCAAGGCGACGACCCGCGACGAGGCCGACAGGGACATCCGCTACCGGAGGTCACTGGCGAGGCTGCGGGACAGCACTCCGGCAGGCCAGGTTCTCGTCCTCGCCGCCGACGACGACCTGACCGCGCAGCGCATGGCGGCCCAGCTTGCCGCGACCGCGGCCGTCGAGCCAAGGGCGAGGGGACTCGCCCTGCGGGTGGTCGCCGTGTCGCCGGAGCGGGTGACGGTGCCCGACGCACCGGCGGGGCGCGGTGCGGTGCTCGTCGTCGTCACCACCGCGACCCGGACGGCATGGGAGCTCGTGGCGATCAGCAGGGCTTGCGCGGAGGCGGGGCAAACCGTGGTGGGTGTCGTGATCGCCCACAGAGTGCGGCCCTCCCGCTCCGGCGCGGCCGCCCCTGACGACACCGGCACCGCCGACAGTAGACGCACGGCAGGCGGGATGAACGGAATGAGCGCGACACTGGCAGGTCCAGCGTGACGACAACGGATTCCGGTTCGGCACCGGTTCAGCTACTCGACATGCAACGGCTGTTCGTCGCGATCAGGCGGCAGCGCAGGTTGTGGCTTTCCGCGGGACTGCTCGGCCTGCTCGCGGGCCTCGCGCTCGCCGTGGCGTTGCCCGCGCCGCCGACGGCCGCGACCAAGTTGATCGTGGTTCACGAGCTCGACCAGCCGACCGACGCGGGCAGCCTCATCAGCACCGACGCGACGCTGCTGCAGACGACCAGGGTCGCGGAAGAGGCGCTCAAGCGCCTCGGTTCGCCGGAGCGGCCGGAGGACTTCCTCGAAACCTACGGCGCGGTCGGACTGACCAACAACGTCCTGGAACTGACCGTCGAAGGGGCCGACGACGCCGACGCGGTACGCAGGGCGCAGGCACTCGCCGACGCCTTCATCGCCGATCACGTCCAGCGCATGCAGGGCGCGGCCGACGCGGAAGCACAGGCACTGCGGACCCAGCGCGACCGCGCGCAGGCCGAACTCGCCCAGGTGGACAGCACCATCGCCGAGGTGACCATTTCCGGCACCGAGGACGGTTCGGCCAGCGCAACGCAACTCGAAACGCTGTACGGCCAGCGCGCCGACCTCGCATCGCAGGTGTCGGACCTGACCAAGCGGGCCCAGGACGCGGCGATCGGAACCCCCGATGTCGCGGCGGGAACGCAGATCGTCGACGCGCCGAGGCCGGTGCACACGTCGTTGTTGCTGACCGGCGCCACCAACGGCGGGATCGGGCTCGCGCTCGGTCTTGCCGCCGGGCTCGCGCTCGCCGCGGTGTCGAGCGTCGCCCGTGACCGGCCGGTGCTGCGCAGGGAGGTTTCCGCGCACCTCGGTGCCTCGGTGATCGCGCAGTTCGCGGCGCCCGGCCTGCTGCGAGGGCGGCGAAGCGCCAAGGAGTACCAGCGCGTGGCCGTCGTGCTGGCGAGCACGATTCGCTCCGGTCCGGGCCCGGTTTCGCTGCTGGAGCTGGGCTGCCCCGAGGTGACCGGCACGCTCGCCCAGCTCGTCGCCGAGGAACTCGCGGTCGAGGGCAGGGTCACGATCATCGACGACCTGCCTTCCGGGCGGGAGCTGCTCGGCGAGCCGAAACCACCGGTGCGCGTGATCTCCTCCGGAGAGCTCGGCACACTTCCCTCGGGCCAGTGGGAGCGGCGCATCGGGGTCGGCTCCGTCGAGCCCGGCGCGGCATGGACCGAACTGGGGGGCCTCGGCGAGGAGACCGTGCTCGTCGTCAGGGCGGGCCATGCCACGACGGCCTGGCTGCACACCGTGGCGAGGCAGCTCGCCGACTGCGAGATTCCCGTCATCGGCATCGTGCTGGTGGACGCGGACCCGAAGGATCGTTCCGACGGGACACTGTGGAACGGTTTGCACACCGCGCTGCGGGGCAGGAGCACGACGCGGCGGCGGCACGACGACCCGCCGACCGTCACCACCGCCCCGGTTCCCGCGCCCTCGTCCGGCGAGCCCGACCCTGCGCATCGCGGCGACCTCCCGACCGAGCAGTTCTCGCCCGTGAAGCCCAGCAACGTGGAGGTTTCCTGAATGTGCGGCATCGCGGGCAGCTACCTGTGGCCGGATGGCGGTCCCTTGACGGAACGGCTCACCAAAGCACTCGCCCACAGGGGCCCCGACGGTGCCGGACTGTACGCGCACGCGGTGCGAGATCGCGGTGAGGTCCACTTCGGACACCGCAGGCTCGCGATCATCGACCTGACCGAAACCGGTGCCCAGCCGATGGTGCGGTCGGGGCTCGCGCTCACCTACAACGGCGAGCTGTACAACGCGCCGGAGTTACGTGCCGAACTGACGTCGGCCGGAGTCCGGTTCGCGGGCACCTCCGACACCGAGGTGCTGCTGCAGGCGTGGCGGATGTGGGGCACCGACTGCCTTCCCCGGCTCAGGGGAATGTTCGCGTTCGCCGTGTTCGACGAGCGAACCGGCGAACTCGTGCTCGCCCGTGACCAGCTCGGCATCAAACCGCTCTTCTTCGTGCGCAGGGGCGGCGGTATCGCGTTCGCTTCGGAGCTCAAGGCACTCGCGAACGAACTCGGTGGTTCGCTCACCGTCGACAACGCGGCGCTCGTCGCCTCGCTGCTGTACTACTGGGTGCCGGACAGCAGGTGTGCCTTCACCGAGGCGGAGAAGCTGCAGCCGGGAACCTGGCTCAAGGCCAAGCCGGACGGAACCGTCCAGCGGGGCAGGTTCTTCTCCATCTCCGAACTGGCCGAGGCCGCGCGGGAGGACCCGGAACCTCAGCTCCACTCGGTGATCGCCGAGTCGACGCGCAAACACCTGCTCTCCGATGTCGGCGTCGCGACATTCCTCTCCGGCGGACTCGATTCCAGCTTCCTGACCGCGCTCGCCGCGAAGCACCAGCCCGGCATCTCCGCTTACACCATCGGGTTCAGGGCGGAGGACGCGAAGCACGAGGCCATGCCGGACGACCTGCGCTATGCCAAGGAGGTCGCCGCGAAGTTCGGGGTCGAGCTGCACGAGATCGAGATCGCCCCGAAGGTGCGGGAACTGTTGCCCCACATGACCTATCACCTCGACGAGCCGATCGGCGATCCGGCCGCGATCAACACCTACCTGATCTGCTCGGCGGCGAGAGAGGCCGGAGTGAAGGTGCTGCTGTCGGGGATGGGCGCCGACGAGCTGTTCGCCGGATACCGCAAACATGTGGCGAATCTGCTCGCCGTTCGCTATCAGCGGCTGCCCTTCGCCCTGCGAAGAGGGGCCGAGTCCGTTGTAGACCGGCTTCCCGTCGCATCGGCGAAGCGGGGCTACCGCTCGGTGCGATTCGCGAAACGGTTCCTTTCCTTCGCGGGACTTCCCGAGGAGACGGCGTTTCGCCGCAGCTACACCATGTACGAGCGGCGGGAACTGGTCGACCTGATCAATCCCGATCTCGGTGCCTGTGTCGACGACGTACTCGCCGAGCACGCCCAGACCTACCACGACAACCTGCTCGACGACTTCGTCAACCGCATGTGCCTCGCCGACGCCAGGATGTTCCTTCCCGGCCTCAACCTCGCCTACACCGACCGGTCGAGCATGGCCGCCTCCACCGAGGTACGGGTCCCCTTTGTCGACCTCGAGGTGGTCAAGGCGGCGTTCAGCATTCCCGGCAGGCACAAGATCTCCGGAAGACACGGCAAACTCGCACTGAAGGAGGCGGCGGCACCGATGCTGCCCGGCGACATCGTGCATCGGCCGAAGGGTCTGTTCAGTGCCCCGCTGCGGGCGTGGATGAGCCGCGACCTCGCACCGCTCGTGCGAGAGGTCGTGCACGAGGGCGAGCTCGTGAAGTCGGGCTTCCTCCGTGAAGAAGCGCTGCGGCGGCTCGTCGCCGAGGACGCGTCGGGCAAACAGGACCGTAGCAAGCACCTGTGGCACATCCTGACCCTTGAGTACTGGTATCGCGGCGCGACCGCCGCGGCGGGCAACCCCGGCTGAGCAGTGAGGATCTGGCGTGAAGCAAGTCGTGCAGAACTACAAGAGCGGGGAGCTGGCGCTCCTCGACGTTCCCTCGCCGTCGCTCAAGCCGGGTGGTGTGCTGGTCAGGACTCGGTACTCGCTGATATCCACCGGCACCGAGCTGATGAAGGTCTCCGAGGCCGGGCTTTCCTTGCTCGGCAAGGCGAAGGCCCGGCCGGATCAGGTCGCCAAGGTGATGCGGAGCGTCGCGGCGAACGGGGTCGGCGCGACGTATCGCAAGGCCGCCGGAAAACTCGACTCCTACACTCCGCTCGGCTACTCGTTGTGCGGAGTCGTCGAGGCGATCGGCGAGGGAATCACCGATGTCGCGGTCGGAGATCTCGTGGCGTGCGCGGGAAATGAGCACGCGTTGCACGCGGAGGTGAACTGGGTACCGAAGAACCTCTACTGCCGGGTTCCCGAAGGAGTCGCCGCCGCCGACGCGGCGTTCGGCACCGTCGGCTCCATTGCCCTGCAAGGTGTTCGCAGGGGTGAGCCACAACTCGGCGAGGTCGCTCTCGTGATCGGCCTCGGGCTGATCGGGCAACTCGTCGTGAAGCTGCTCGTGGCTTCGGGGGTCACGGTGCTCGGCGTCGACCCCGATGCCGGGCGTTGCCGGATCGCCCAGCGATCGGGCGCGGCACTGTGCGCGGCGCCCGAATCGGCCACAGTGGACGCCGCGATCAGGAAACTGACCTCGGGACACGGCGTCGACCAGGTTTACCTCGCGGCCGGGGGTTCCGGCAACGGGCCCGTCGAGCTCGCCGCGAAGGCCAGCAGGGACAGAGGCAGGGTCGTCGACATCGGCAAGTGCGGCCTGGATCTGCCGTGGAATGCCTACTACGAAAAGGAACTCGACGTCCGCTTCTCCCGCTCCTACGGTCCCGGCCGGTACGACCCCGGCTACGAACTGGAGGGCAGGGACTACCCCATCGGCTACGTGCGCTGGACGGAACGGCGAAACCTTGAGTGCTTCATCGACCTGATCGCCAGGGGAAAGCTCGACGTCGCACCGCTGATCTCACACGTAGCCGACTTCGAAACGGCCGTCGACACCTACCGCGCACTCGCCTCGGGCGACTTGGCCGCCATCGGTGTGCTGTTCCGCTACCCCGCTCCCGCTCCGTCCGGCTCGGCCTCCCCGAGCGTGGCTTCGGTCGAGGTCCCCGCGCCCGCGAAGGCGGCATCGGCACGTCCGAAAGGGCCGGTCGGCATCGGCTTCCTCGGCGCGGGCAACTACGCCTCCTCCATGCTGCTGCCCCACCTCGCCGAAAGGGACGACGTGGAACTGAGGCACGTCGTGACCACATCGGCGCTGTCGGCTGCCAACGCCAAACGCAAGTTCGGTTTCGCGGAAGCGTCGACCGATGTGGACGCGCTACTCGAAGACGAGAGCATCGAAGCCGTCTTCGTCGTGACGAGACACAGCTCGCACGCCGCGCTCACCGAAAAGGCGCTGAGAGCGGGAAAGGCCGTGTTCGTCGAGAAGCCGCTCGCGCTCAGCGACAAGGAACTGCACTCCGTGCTCACCGCGGTCGCGGAAACCGGCAACGACCGCGTACAGGTCGGCTTCAACCGGCGATTCGCGCCGCTGCTGCGAAAAGCGAAGGGGCGGTTCGGGATCAGGATGGGTCCCGCCTCGATCCGCTACCTCGTCAACGCGGGCAGGCTCGAACCCGGCAGCTGGTACAACCAGCGCGACACCGAGGGTTCCCGGTTCGACGGTGAGGGCGGGCACTTCATCGACACCGTGAGCTGGCTGCTCGGCTCCGATCCCGTCTCGGTGTACGCGGGGGCGACGACCGGTCACTCCGACACCCAGCTGGTGTTGCGCTACCCGGACAGCTCGACCGCGGTGCTGAGCTACGTGACGAGCGGAGGCAGCGCCTACCCCAAGGAAACCATCGACATGGTCGCCGATGGGAAGATCCTGCGGTTCGACGACTTCCAGCGCGCCGAGCTGTACGGCGGCGGCAAATCGGTGAGCCCGCGCATTCCACAAGGGAGGGACAAAGGCCAGCGCGCCGAACTCGACGCGTTCGTCACGGCCATCGCGACCGGAGGCCCGATGCCGGTTCCCCTTTCGTCGCTCGCGGCGACGACGGCCGCGACACTCGCCGTGACACAAAGCCTCGGTACCGGGCTCCCCGTCCGGATCGACGCGAACGTGGCACCGTCATGACCAGCACACTCTGGTATCTGCGGCGCCTGTCCAGGATGGGGCCCGCCGAAATCGCCGCGCGCGCGGCCGACACGGCCCGCAAACGGCAATGGCGTAAGGCGCTCACCGAACCGGCCGAACCCGCGTGGTACGCGGCAAGGCACTTCACGGCGACCCTGCCGGAACACGCACTCGGCGCCGTGCCCCGCGAGGCGAGGGACCGCGTACTGGCTTCCGCGGAGAACCTGCTCGCAGGAAGGGCCGAGTACTTCGGTGTCCAGCGCAGCGACCTGGTGAGTCCTGATTGGTCGGTTGATCCGGTGAGCGGACTCCACGCTCCCCGCGACGACTACGCCTTCGACATCCCCTACCGGGACGAATCGGCGATCGGCAACATCAAGCACATCTGGGAACCCTCCCGGCACCAGCACCTGACCCTGCTTGCCACCGCGTACGCGCTGAGCGGCGACGAACGGTTCGCCGAGCGCGTCGCCGATCACCTGAAGTCCTGGTGGGCCGCCAATCCCCCGCTGCGCGGAGTGCACTGGATCAGCGGTATCGAGCTCGGCATCCGGCTGCTGTCCTGGGTGTGGACCCGCAGGCTGCTCGAAGGCTGGCGGGGCACGCGGGCCCTCTTCGAGGACAACGAGGAGGCGCTGCACCAGATCCGTTACCACCAGCGGTGGCTCGCCGCGTTCCGCAGCGGTGGATCGTCGGCCAACAACCACGCGGTCGCCGAAAGCGCGGGGCAACTCGCGGCCGCGTGCGCGTTCCCGTGGTTCGCCGAATCACGGCGGTGGCGGTACGAGGCAATGCGCGACCTGGACAGACACCTGCGGAACAACACCTTTCTCTCGGGGCTCAACAGGGAACTCGCGACCGAGTACCACGGTCTCGTGCTCGAACTGGGGCTCGCGGGTTTCGCCGAGGCGACAGCGGCCGGACTCGCCTTTCCCGAAGAGGCCAAGGTCGTCCTGCTGCGGATGACCGACGCGCTCGCGGCCATCGTGGACACGGTGGACGGACGACTTCGTCCGCCACGGCAGGGCGATGCCGACGAAGGACACGGGCTGATCATCGACGGCGAGGGAACCTCGCGCTGGGACTCGCTGCTGGGCACCGGAGCTTCGGTGTTCGGTGCCATGCCCTGGTGGCCGGAGATCGCCGGTCGCGACGCGCGTACCCCGCTGCTCGCCGCGCTCATCGGCGACCAGCCGACTACCGCTCGCCGTCCAGGACGGCGGCCCGCGCATTTCGCCGACGCCGGGCTCACGATCCTCTCCGCCGCCGACGTGTGGTGCCGCTGCGACGGCGGCCCGCACGGATTCCTGTCGATCGCGGCCCACGCCCACGCCGACGCGTTGTCCGTCGAGGTCCGCAAAGGCGGGGTCGACATACTCGCCGACCCGGGAACGTACTGCTACCACGGGGAACCGGAGTGGCGGTCGTACTTCCGATCGACACTCGGGCACAACACACTCGAACTCGGCGGCGAGAACCAATCGGTCTCCGGAGGGCCGTTCCTGTGGACAAGGCACGCGAGAAGCAGGGTTCTCGTCGCCCCGTCAGGAGACGGTACTGACAGTGGTGCACGACGATGGTGCGCGGAACACGACGGCTACGCACGCGGAAGCCGCCCCGCCGCCCATCGGCGCACGGTGGAACTCGACCACGACGGCGCGCGACTGCGCATCGTCGATCAGGTGCTCGGCACGTTCGAACGGTCATGCAGGCTCGCCTTCCACCTCGGCCCCGGTGTGGAAGCCGAGCTGTGCGGCAACACCGCGATCCTGCGCTGGCTCGACGAAACGGCGACCATGATCCTCCCTTCCGAACTGGACTGGAGTGCGCACAGGGGCGAGACCGGCCCACCGCTCGGCTGGTACTCGTCCGGCTTCGGCATACGAACGCCCACGGTGACGCTGTTGGGCGGCGGCAGGGCCGCCCCTGGCGTCGCGATGACGACCATCCTGCGTTTCTGACGCGATGCCGCGAGGAAGGGTCTCCACCGTGAACTTCCGATCGAGAGGCAAAGCCGGTGCGGCGCTTTTCCTGCCCACCGCGCTGCTGCTCGCCGCGTGCACCCCACCGGCAGGCGAGCCCGAGCGACCTCCACCGCGCGAAGAATCCGACGCCGCGGTCGCCGCCGTGTGCGACAAGGCACGGCAGGGGCCGGCCGAAGCCCCCTCCGGCGCCATCACAGTGGATCCCGCCGTCACCGGCGACCTCATGAACAAGACCAGGAACAGCCCGGCGGGAACGACGTTCTGGCTGGCGCCCGGAACCCACACCCTCGGAACCGAGCAGTACGACCAGGTCGTTCCCAAGGACGGCAACACCTACCTCGGCGCACCGGGGGCCATTGTGGATGGTCAGCGGCAGAACCTGTTCGCCTTCACCCAGCCGGCCCGCGACGTGACCGTCAAGTTCCTCACCGTCCAGAATTTCGTCGCCCCGCACGACCAAGGCGTCGTCAACCACGACTCGGGGCCCGGCTGGGTCATCGAGGACAACACGATCCAGCACAATTCCGGGGCGGGAATGATGGCCGGTGACGGTCAGCGGATTCTGCGAAACTGCCTGCGCGCCAACGGCCAGTACGGCATCAACGCCTACAGCGAGGGCAACGACATCAAGCGGCTCGTCGTGGAGGGCAACGAGATCGTCGGCAACAACACCGACGACTGGGAAACCAAGCGGCCGGGCTGCGGATGCACGGGCGGCGTCAAATTCTGGGCCGTCAACGGCGCCGACGTGCGAGGCAACTGGGTCCACGACAACAGGGGGCCCGGTTTGTGGGCCGACACCAACAACAACGACTTCCTCATCGAAGGCAACATCATCGAGGACAACGACAACTCGGCGATCATCTACGAAACCAGCTACAACGCCACCATCAGCGGCAACACGATCCGCAGGAACAACTGGGCGGACGGAAGGGAATTCGCCAACAGCGGTGACGCGTTCCCTTCGGCGACCATCTACCTCTCCGAATCGGGTGGCGAACCACGCATCCCCGCGCGCACCGACAAGATCGACGTCCGGGACAACACCTTCAAGGACAACTGGTCCGGCATCACCGTATGGGAGAACGCCGACCGGTTCTGCAACAGCCCCGCCAACCCGAGCGGAGACTGCACCCTGCTCGTACCCGACGCGGCGCGATGCACACAGCCCGGCATCGCGAACGCCCCCCTGTACGACGACTGCCGGTGGAAGAGCCAGCGGGTCGACATCCACGGCAACCGGTTCGACCTCGATCCCTCGGTCGTCGGCTGCGCGAGCGCGTGCGGCCGGATGGCGATCCTCTCCAACTTCGGCACCTATCCGGACTGGTCGCCGTACAAGGGCGAGGTCGTGCAGGAAGCCATCACCCACAACCAGGACAACAGGTGGCACGACAACACCTACCTCGGTCCGTGGACGTTCGTCGTGTACGACATGAGCAAGACCGTCGACAAACTGGACTGGCAGGGCCCTGCCTACCGGCAGGACAGCGGCAGCACCTTCGCCATGTCGGGAGGCGGCTGACATGCGTCAGGACGAACGCCTGCGCCCGGTACTCGACACTGAACCGGCGAAACCGCCCGCGCTCGCCGGTGCCGTGTGGGCACTGCTCGTCGTCAACACACTCGGCTCGCAAGGCGCGCAAACACTGGTCTCGATTCCGCAGTCGGTGTACCAGCTCATCACCATGGGCTCGCTGGTCATCGCGTTCGCCATCGCGCTCGTGCTCAACCCGAGATTCACCGTGCAGCCCAACGCTTTCCTGCTCATCCTCACCGTGCTGCTGGTGACGAGCCTGGTGTCGACCGCTCCGCTGGAGGTCGGCTACGGCGGCCTCTTCCGCTGCGGGAGGCTCGCACTGTTCATCGCCACGCTGTGGCTGCTGAGCCGGTGGTGGGACGGAACGCTCGCGATCGTGCGCAGGCACATCAGGGTGCTGGGGGCGGTGCTGGTTCCCGTCGTGCTCGGGCTCCTCGTGGCGCCCGGCCTCGCGATGCCCGACGTCTACCAGGGCAGGTTGACCGGAGCGCTGTGGCCGTTCACGCCGCCGCAGGTCGGTCAGTATTCGGCGGTCGTCGCGGGGCTCACCATCGTGTTGTGGCTCGCCCGCCGCACCACCGGGCGCAACGTGCTGCTCGTCGCCGCCCCGGCCGTGGCGTTGCTACTGCTGAGCTACACGAGGACGGCGACCCTCGGGCTGGTCGTCGGCATCGCGGTCGCCGGGCTGTCACTCGTGCTGACCACCGTGCGCGCCCGCCGATTCGTGGTGGCGACCGGCATCGTCGCCAGTGTCGTCGCCGTCGCACTCGCCCCGCTCGTGCAGTTGTGGTTCCGGCGGGGACAAGACGACGAGGACTTCTCCAACCTGACCGGAAGGCAGAAGGTGTGGGACGCGCTGCTGGCCGAACCACGCACGGCCTACGAGCAACTCTTCGGCAGCGGGCTTTCCAACAAGACCTTCGGCGGGCTTCCCATCGACAGCGGCTGGCTCGCGGTGTTCCAGGAACAGGGCTACCTCGGCGTCGCACTCGTCGCCGCGATGCTGATGGCCCTGCTCATCGCCGCCGTGCTGCGGCCACCCTCCGCCGCGAGAGCCTGCGCACTGTTCCTCATCGCCTACTGCATCGTCGCCTCCTACACCGAGGTCGGTCTCGGCGACGCGTCTCCTTACCTGCTGCACCTGACCGTCGCGGCGGCACTGCTGAGCCCCGCGATCACCACCCCAACGCCCCCACAGGAGGCCCGATGAGACAAGTGCCAGGCATCGCCAGCCGGCTGCACCACAAGCTCGGCGACCCACGGCAGGAGAACTCGTTCTCCAGCAAACGGCGCGCCGTCCGCTTCGCCGAGCTGACCAGGCGGTTCCCCGACCTCGCCGCCATGCGGGTGCTCGATCTCGGTGGTATCCCCGACTTCTGGCGATCGGCACCCGTGCGTCCCTCGTTCGTCACCACCATGAACCTCGACAAGTACGAGCCGCCCGAGCACTGGCTGGAGCACATCGTCGGCGACGCGTGCGAGCTTGGCTCGCTCGAAGCGTGCGGTGGTGGCTACGACCTCGTCGTGTCCAACAGCCTCATCGAGCATGTCGGCGGCTATCAGCGCCGCCGCGACTTCGCCGACGTCGTACTCGCCGCGGCTCCCTCCCACTGGGTGCAGACCCCCGACCGGTACTTTCCCGTCGAACCGCACTACGTCGCGCCGGGCTTCCAGTTCCTTCCGCTTCGCACGAGGGCCCGGCTGGTGAGCAAATGGCCGCTCGCGCACGAACGCGTCCACACCGTCGAAGAGGCCGTCCGGCAGGTACTGACGATCGACCTCATCAGCGCGACCGAACTCGCCCACCTCTTTCCGGCCTCCGACATCTGGCACGAGCGGCTGCTGGGGTTCTCGAAGTCGATCGTCGCGGTCAGAACGGGCTAGCGATGCGGATCCTCGTGGTGCACAACAGATACCGCTCGGGGCAGCCGAGCGGGGAGAACAACGTCGTCGACCGGGAGACCGCGCTGCTGGCCGGTGCGGGACACGATGTCGAGATCTTCGAAAAACGCAGCGACGACATCGAGACGATGTCACCGGTCGCGAAGGCCGCCGTGCCGCTCAGGGTGCCATGGAACGGCGCCGTACGCCGCGAACTGCGGCAACTTCTCGACCGGTCACGACCCGACATCGTGCACATTCACAACACGTTCCCGCTGCTTTCGCCCTCGGTGGTCGCGGCCTGCGCGGACACCGGGACACCCGCGGTCGCGACCCTGCACAACTACACACCGGTCTGCCCGCCGGGCACGCTGTTCCGCGCCGGCGAGGTGTGCACCGACTGCGTCGGCAGGCTCCCCCTTCCCGCCGTCCTGCACGGCTGTTACCGCGGCTCCCGCGCGGCGACGATCCCGCTGGCCGTGAACACGGCGGCCAACAGCGCGCGGCTAGGCGGCGGCAACGGCATCGCGAGGTACTTCTGCATCTCCGCCGCCCAGCGCGCGATGCTGATCCAGGCGGGGCTTCCCGCGCAGCGGCTCGCGGTGAAGCACAACGTGGTCGCCGATCCCGGCATCCGGCGCGACTCGGCAGGCAGCCACGTGCTCTACCTCGGCAGACTCACCCCGGAGAAGGGGATTCCCCTGCTCATGAAGGCCTGGGACGAACTAGCCGCGAGCGGCGGGATCGGGGTTCCGCTGGTCATCGCGGGGGCGGGTCCACTCGCGGACGAGGTGACCGCGTGGGCCCGCGAACGGCCCGACGTGCGGTACCTCGGCCTCCGCTCGCAGGCCGAATGTGCCGAGCTGACCGGGCGGGCGGCGACCGTGGTGGCGCCCTCGGTGTGGCTGGAAGCGTTCGGGCTCGTCGTCGTCGAGGCCATGGCCGCGGGGGTACCTACCGTGGCTCCCTCGCACGGCGCGTTCCCCGAACTCGTCGAGGACGGGGTCACGGGGCTGCTGCACCGGCCGGCCGACGCCGGGTCGCTCGCCGAAGCTCTCCGGCGAATCGTGCTGAAAACCGCGTGGAATCGGGACATGGGGGTGGCGGCGAGGCTGCGTTATGAACGAGACTTCACTCCGGAGGCCGGGCTCGATCGGCTGATCTCCGGCTACCGCGAGGCGATCGCGGGGCGACTGTGCGAGCCGGTGTGAGGCAGGGCAGGTGGGAGGCGCCTGCCCTGCCCCCGGCGTTGCGGACACCCATGCTTGTCGTCGCGGTAGCGGGGTTGCTGACCCTCGTTGTGCTCGCGGTCGTGTTCGCGGGCTCGTCGGAACCGGGTGGATTCGACAGGTGGGCGCACGAGACGGTCACCGACCCGCCCGCACCCTGGTACGACGTCGCGCTGGTCATCGACTTCGGTGGGGAACCGGTGGGAGCGGCGATCCTGGTGGCCATGGTGACCGGTGCCTGCGTGCTCGCGGGCAGGTTGAGGCTGGCCGTGCTCGCCGTCGCGGGGCCATGCTTGTGCGTTGCCGTGACGACCGGGCTGAAGCCGCTCGTCGGCAGGACGATCAACGGTGACTACCTTTCGTTCCCCAGTGGGCATACCGCCTTGCTGACGTCGGTTGCCCTGGTGCTGGGATTGCTGGTCGCGGACCTTGTCGCGGAGCGGCGCGGGGAGCGGACGGCCGGTGCGAGTGTGGGAGTTCCGGGAGGTGCCGGTGCGCGCGCTATGGGCGCTGTGGGCGGTGCGGATGCCGGTGGCGCGGGCGCTGCCGGTGCGGGCGCGGTTGATGTCGCTGCGGGTGGCGGCGGTGCGGGCGGCGGTGCGGGCGCGGTTGATGTCGCTGCGGGTGGCGGCGGTGCGGGCGGCGGCTTTCTCGGCGCTGTGACGGTCTACGGCCTCGGGCTCGGACTCGGGGCCGCGATGGCCTGGGCCCAGATAGCGTTGAACGCCCACTACCCCACCGACACGCTGGGCGGCTTCGCCACCGCGCTGGTGGGAGTCCCGGGGGTGGCACTAGCCCTCGATGCCCGAGTTCTGCACCCAGGCCGCCGAGATCCGCACTCAGGGCGTCGAGATCCGCGTTGACGACAGCGAGACCCGCACCCAGGACGTCGAGATCCGCATTCCCGACCACACCCGCCCGCGAAACCGGGCCGGTGCAGGCCCACATATCCGGGCGCCCCGACGTGACCGCCACCGCCCGGGAGCCGCCCGGGAGCCGCAACGCAGAACTCGACGCCCCCAACGCAGAACTCGGCCGCCCCAACGCAGAACTCGACGCCCCCAATGCAGATTTCGCCAGCCCCAGCGCAGAACTCGACGGCCCCAATGCAGAACTCGGCGGTCTCAGACGTACCGGCGGAAGACCGGACGCACCGGGCGACCACCCATCCACGGCGAGGGATCCCGCGCGTCGAGCGCATCGCGGTAGACGCGACACGCGTCGGCGACCACCTCGACGGTCCGGTCCACGTCATCCTCGGTCAGCGCACTACTGACCACAAAGGATGGACCGATGATCCCGCCACCGAGCAGTTGCCGCAGGAACAGGGTCCGGTAATCCTGCGAAGGCGCTCCCCGTTCGTCAAGGGTCGCGAACACGAGGTTGCTCGCCCGCCCCCGCACCACGACATGCTCACCGACCCCCTCCGCCGCGGCCACCTCCCGCACCCCCGAGGCCAGCCGCTCGCCAAGCGAGTGCAACCGCGCCGTGATGCCCTCGTCCACATAGGTCTCCTGCACCGCCATGGCCGCCGCGAGCGCGTGGGTTTCCGCTCCGTGCGTCGTGGACAGCAGGAACACGCGGTCCGTGCGCGCTCTCAGCCCACCCTGCTCCATCAGCTCCCTGCGTCCCGCGAGCGCGGACACCGCGAACCCGTTGCCGAGTGCCTTACCGAAAGTGGACAGGTCGGGAACCACGCCGTACAACCCTTGCGCACCTGCCTCCGACCAGCGGAACCCGGTGATCATCTCGTCGAAGACGAGCACGACACCGTGCCGCTCGGTCAGCCCCCGCAACCCGGCGAGGTAGCCGGGCGGCGGCTCACGCAGGGTCGCCGCCTCCAGAATCAGGCACGCGATCCTGCCCTCGTACCTTTCCAGCAGTTGCTCGGCTTCCGCCAGATCGCCGTAGCGGAAGGAGACGGTGAGATCCGAAATGGACCGGGGAATCCCTTCTGCCATCGCCGTCGTGCCGATGAACCAGTCGTCGGTCGAGAAAAACGGCTGGTCGCCGCAGATCGCGACCAAGGAGCGCCCCGTCGCGGCCCTGGCAAGCCGTACCGCGGCGGTCGTGACGTCGGAACCGTTCTTGGCGAACTTGACCATGTCTGCCGTGGGAACGGTGTCGAGAAAACGTTCGGCCGCCTCGGCTTCGATGATGCTCGGCCTGACGAAGTTCGTCCCCTTGCCGAGTTCCCGCCGCACCGCTTCGGTCACCCTGGGATGGGCGTGGCCGAGACTGACCGAGCGCAGGCCGGCCCCGTATTCGAGGTACCGGTTGCCGTCGACGTCCCACACCGTGGCGCCTTCGCCCTTCGCGATCACCGGGGCCATGCCCTCCGGGTACTGATCGTCACCCTTGGCGTAGGTGTGTGCTCCACCGGGAATCAGCCGGTGCAAACGCTCGTTGGCTTTCAACGAGGCCGTCATGTCGATTCCGGTGAAGGTCATGACGCGCCTCCTGATACTCGGGCCAGCGGCGGCGCCGCGCGGTCGCGTTCGGACAGTAGCCGAGGTGGCAACGGCCACGGGATCGCAAGTTCCGGGTCGTCGTGGGCGATGGTGACGTCCTCGCTCGGATCGTGCGGCCGGTCGATGCGATAGGCCACGTCGGCGGGTTCGGTGAGTGCCTGGAACCCGTGCGCGCAACCCGCGGGGATGTACAGACTCGCCTGTGTCGTGTCCGACAGTTCGACGTGCACCTGGCCGAGATAGGTCGGCGAGCCGGTACGGAGATCGACGACGACGTCGAACACTCGCCCATAGGAGCAACGCACGAGTTTCGCCTCACCCGCGCCCGCGCGAAGGTGCATGCCGCGCACGACCCCCTTCGCCGATCGGGAAAGGCTGTCCTGCACGAACGCATCCGGGTCGATGCCGGCCCCGCGAACGGCCTCCGCGTCGAAGGTACGACTGAAGAAGCCGCGTTCGTCCACATGCGGCGCCGGCTGAAAGAGATAGGCGCCCGTGATCTCGTTCACCGCGACGACGTTCATCGCGCTGCCTCCTTCGGTCTGCCGCTTTGGCCGATCAGTGCGGAAAGCGCGGCGAACTGATCGTCGATCCGCTCTCGCTGAGCCGCATTCCACTCGTTCAGCGATGTGGCGATCTCCTGGCTTCGCTTCTCGGCCTCCCTGAACTGCTCGGTCAGGCGGTCGAGGTCGAGGTCCTGGATTCGCTGGCAGAGTCCGGCGAGGCCCGCATCGGCCATGAGTACGTCGTTCTTGGCCGCGTAACCGATGGAGACCGTGGGCTTGCCGAGTTTCAGTGCGCAGAGAACGTTGTGATATCTGGATGCGACAACGGTTTCGACGGTGGCGAGTTCACGGAGCAATCCGGGTAGCGACGTCACCCTGGCCGCGCTGAGGTTCGGTGAACCGGTATCGGCGAGCAGTTCGGCGACCACCTCGTCGTCGAGTGCGTCGCCCGTCAGCAGCCTGACCTGTCTGCCCTCGGCGAGCAGCCCACGCACGAATCGCTTGAGCTTGGTGACATACCCCCGGTAGATCGCCTCCGCGTAGGGCCGGTCGGCATTGCCGCCTCGATAGGCGATGACCCCGAGCCCGACCGAACCCCGCCGGGCCCGCGTGACCGGGTTCGGCAGCGCGAACGCGAGATCGGGATAGACCCTGTCCCCATCGGCCGGAACACCCATGTCCACCATGGACTCACAGGAAAGCTCGTCCCGATAGGACCGGTATCCGGCCAATTTGGCCGCCTTCGTCATCAGCCACCGCGTCGGTCCTCTGCCGACGACGTCGGCCCCGACACTCACCAGTGCGATCTCGGTTCCCGTCAACCGTCCCGACGCCGTCAGCAGCAGGAGCGAGTACGGCAGTCCCCAAGGCCGCAGCGGCAAAGTCGCCTCAAGAACACCCATTCCCGGAACGATCACCACGTCGTGTTCGCGAACCCAGTTGAAGGTTCGCACGGCGTCGGCGATCTTTCCGGCCGCCTTCGCCGCGATCGCGGCGGCTCCCTTCGCGGTCGTGGTCTCGCCTCGGTACCAGTGCATGGCCACGGCGGGGACACCGTAGCGCGCGGTGACCGCTTCCGGTCCGCCACACATCGCGTCGACCCGAACCCCGTCGTGACCGGACCGCAGGTGGGCGAGTACGGCCTCGAACGAGCCGTCGTTGCCGATGTTGCCCGAGCCGAGCAGCCCGAAGAACCCGACCCGCCGCGTCACGAAGCCCTCCCCGCCTTGCCCGCGACGAGGTCGGCGACACTCAGCGTTGCCGACGTCGGCGACTGCCTGTCCTCGACGCGCTGCGTTGTGCCCGGCCTGCTTCTGCTCACCAGCCAGGACACCAGATGCCGGTAGCACTCCCTGCGTTCCACTATGGACAACGGGGCTTTCCGGATCGCGTTGTGGAACCCCCACACGTACTCGGCGTACAGCCTCACCGTCGGGTGCCTCAGCCGGTCGGCTCGCACGGGGTCGAGGTTGACGCACCGCGACCGCGCGGTGGGGTTTGCCCGTTCCGCCCTCGCCGGATGATCGCGCCGGAAGTACAGCAGTTCGGGAACCTGATGAAAAGCACCGTGCAACGCGAGTTCCGCGACAAATGTCCGGTCCGCGTGGTGGTAGCTTCCGTGCGGCGTCACCTTGCGCAGCACATCGGTACGGATCACGCCGTAGAAGTCGTCTCCTCCCGGTTCGAAGAGCAGGCTTCTGAACCGTTCCGGTGCCGAGGGTGAATCGGTGGCCAGCCGGTATTCGACGGGCTGTGTCACCGTCGATTGTGGATCTATGATGGCGTTCCACGAGTGTGCCAGAATCACGTCGGGCCGTTCGGCGAGCGCATCGACACAGCGGCGCAGCAGTTCCCTCGCGTAGAGATCGTCGTGGGAAGCCCATTTGAACAGTGATCCGCTCGCCTCGGCGAGCACGAGGTTGTGGTTGGGCGCGGCGCCGATGTTCCTGGGCAGCCTCAGATAGCGAATCCGGTCGTCACTCGCGGCGTACTTCCTGCAGATCGATTCGGTCTCGTCGGTCGACGCGTTGTCGGACACGATCAGTTCGAAATCGCCGAAGGTCTGCCCCAGCAGCGCGTCGAACGATTCGGCAAGGTATTCGGCTCCGTTGTAGACAGGTAGCCCGATGCTCAACCTTGGTGCGATGGTCATGGCGTTGTCATCTCCTTCGGTTGATGCTCACGCAAGCCTCGGCCGAGCTGGATCCACCACACGAGCGCACCGAGCACGTTGGCGGCGGCGACGCCCCACGCGGAGCCGAGCGCACCGCCCGCCCAGGCACCGAGCAGTCCTCCCGTGACGTACAGCGCTGAGGCCAGCAGCTGGGAACGCAGGCTCCTGCGCGCGGCTCCGAGCGCTCGCAAACCCGCAGCCGCGCCGGTGAAGAAACTCGCGGCGACGACCGAAAGCGTGGCGGGAACGATGAGCGCCGAGGCCGAAGCCCACACCGAGCCGAGCAGGTACTCACCGACGTGGTCGGGAACCAGCAGCAGCAACGCCAGCCCCCACATCATGGCCGCCGCGGCCTGCCCTGTTCCGAGCAGCAGACAGAACAGGCGCAGCCGATGTGGCGCGGTGCGGCGCACTCTCGCCGCTTCGGCGACGGTGGCCAGTGACAGTCCCATGAGAACGGCGAGGAAGGGGCCGAGCAGCAGTTCGGCCCCCCTGACGGTGCCGACGTCGGCGAGTCCCGCGATGGCCCCCAGGCCGTACATCCGGAGCTGGGATCCTCCGCTGTTGCTGACGTTCTCGACGAGGTAACGGAAGCCGAGGTCGCGATGGTCGCGCAGCCACGGGCGAACGCCGCCGATCCGGGGAATCATGCCGGTCTGCACGCATCCGTAGCAGGCGGCGACGGCGCTGGAAAGTCCCCAGGCCAGCAGGAAGGCCACGACGCTTCCCGCTCGTGCCGCGAACAGCATCGCGGGCACGAGCGCGATCGCCCACACGATGTCGTTGGTGAACGCCTTACGGCCATGGCCCGAGGCGAAGAACGCGTAGCGCCAGCTGTCCTGCGTCAACAGCGCCGGGAGTACGACACCGAGCGCGACGAACGCCGAGCCGAGCGGACCTGGCACGGCAAGGCCGACGAGCACGCTCAGCGCGCCGGAGGCCGAGCCGACAGCGAGCGCGGTGCCGGACGAGCGCGCGACGGCGGCGCGCCACCGTTGCGTCGCCACGCCGCTGAAGCGCACCACGAGCGGGTCTGTCGCCAGTCCTCTGGACACGTTGACGAGCACACCGTAGGTGACCCAGGCGAGGCTGAAGACACCGAACGCGGTGACGCCGAGCGAGCGCGCGACGAAAATGCCGACGGCGAAGTTGGTGAGGCTCGAAACGGCCTGGTCGGCCAGTCCCCAGCTCAGCCTGCCCGCCATGGCGCGGAGCCCATTGGCTCCGGCCGCTCTGTCGCGCACGTTCGCCAACGGCCTCACTCCTTGAGCAGGCCGGCCGCGCACAATGCGTCGGCGGCGACGACGAGGGAGTCGAACGGCAACCCCGACCGCTCGGCGATGCCGAGCAGGTCGTGCTCGCCGTCGGACAGATTCAGTACCCACAACATGGCCAGCTGTGCTTGCTTCGCGTCGCTGCGCCCTCCCAGCGATTCGTACAACCCTCGCCTGCCGAGCTGCGGTTCGCCGAATGGGCTCAGGTTGACGTAACGCCGGTTACGGTCGAGGACACCGAAGGTGTCGAGGCAGGCTCGCAGGGTGTCGGCCATGGCAGCGGGGGTCACGAAGCCCGGGTTGTCGGCCGAGGTGTGGTACTCGGGGTAGCCGGCATAGGGGGTTCTGGTGAGTGATCCGACGCCGAGGTCGAAGCCGGGCGAGCAGAACTGCCGTTCGTCGTAGCCGTAGGGCGAGAAGTCGACGAGCGTGTGCGGCCGGTCGCCTTCGCCCAGTACGTACTCGACGACCCTGTCGATCTCGGCGTCGCCCCGCCTGCTTCGCTTGTAGGTCAAGGAACCGCCGTCACCCGCGCAGGCGAGTACGAGGCCGTGCCTGACGGCGTCGAGGCGCTGCCGGTTGCGCGCGAGCCAGGTGATCGACCCGATCGTGCCGGGGATGAACAGAAACCGGTATGTGTAGTGCGTCCCGGTTTCGGCGAGGGCCAGCGCGAGCTGAACCGCGACCGCGATGCCGGCCAGGTTGTCGTTGGCGAGTGAAGGATGGCACACGTGGCAGGACACGATGACCTCGTCCGCCACGGCACCCTCGACGACGTGCTCGGCGTAGCTGAGGTTTCCTTCCTCCAATGTGGAATCGATACGGACCTCGTATGTGTCTTCCTCCATCGACATCAGCGTGTCGTGGGAAAGGCAGAAACCCCACTCCCTGGCGTAGTAGCTGGTGCGATACGGAATCCACGAAGGATGCTCCGGCAGGGTGTGCAGGTGGGGCCGCAGGTCGGCGAGACTCATGGTCTCCGCGACCGGGACGCTGTAACTCACGACGTGCAGGGACGAGTCGGCGAAGTCGACGACTCGCCTGCCGTCCCGCGACGCGATGTAGGCCCCGCTGATGTTCCATTCCTCGGGGACGGTCCAGTCGAGCACCGGTGTTCCGGTCGGCACCTCGTGCCGCGTCAGCGGAAGGTACTCGCCGATGATGTCGAGCGTCGCCCGCACGCCGTTACCGGTGATGCTGCGGCACAACGGATACAGCCGCTCCACGAGAGCGTGCATGTCGGCGCCGGCATCGGTCACGACCGCCGCCGCAGTGACTCGTCGACGTCGCCTGCCCTTGTGCGGGCGTTGAGCCAGGCCAGTCTGGTGAACCACTGCTCGAACCGGCCGGAGGTCAAACCGAACCGCTGGTAGGCGTCAACCAGTTCGACGGCCCCTGCTTTGACGCTCCAGTCGCAGTCGAAGCCGACCGCGTCGCGGAAGCGGGAGAAATCGACGCGATACGACCTGGGGTCGGCGCCGGTCTCCCCCGTGATGACGAGCTCCGAACCGGGAACGGCCTCGACCACCTTGCTCGCGATCTGCGCGACCGTGAGGTTGTTGCGTTCGGTTCCGATGTTGAATGCCTTGGCGTGCACGGCTTCCCTCTCCGCGCCGAGCGCCGCCGTGAAAGCCGCCGCGATGTCCTTCGCGTGCACGAGCGGCCGCCACGGCGTTCCGTCGGAAAGCACCAGGACCTTCCCCGAAAGGTACGCGTGCCCGACGAGGTTGTTGAGCACGATGTCGGCTCGAAGGCGAGGCGAGAAGCCGAACGCGGTGGCGTTGCGGAGGAAGACCGGACTGAAGTCGCCGTCCGCGATGCCGTGCACCTCCTCCTCCACCCGCACCTTCGACTCCGCGTAGGGAGTCACCGGACGCAGCGGCGCGTCCTCGT
Organism: Saccharomonospora sp. NPDC006951; assembly: GCA_040635515.1. Classification (GTDB taxonomy): domain Bacteria; phylum Actinomycetota; class Actinomycetes; order Mycobacteriales; family Pseudonocardiaceae; genus Prauserella_A. Next base: position 157,672 of record JBEYHY010000006.1, read on the forward strand.
CGACCAGCGTGTGTGCGTTGGCGGCGCCGTAGACGGAGCAGGTCGAGGCGTAGAGGAACCTGCTGACGCCCGCTTCCTTCGCCAGCCTCGCGAGCCGCACCGAGGCGTGCTGGTTGATGTCGTAGGTCAGCTGCGGCGCGAGCGAGCCGAGCGGGTCGTTCGACAGCGCGGCGAGGTGTACGACGGCGTCGATGCCGGTGAGCATGTCGGCGGTCACGTCACGAAGATCGACGGGGTAACCGGGCGGCTCGTCGGGGATGGGGCCGAGCAGGCATTCCTCGAAGAGGCCGGAATCGAGACCGATGACCTCGTGGCCCGCGGCGACGAGCACGGGCGCCATGACGGTCCCGAGATAGCCCTTGTGTCCGGTCAGCAGCACGCGCACTGATCAACCCTCCAGGTCGACGACGATCTTTCGAGCGTGGAAGCCCTCGGCGTAGCGCCGCTGACATTCGATGCCGCGAATCCGGGCGAGCCCGAGAAACGCCTCGCGGTCATACCAAGGACGATGTCGCTGGGACGGGTAGTGCTGTTGCAGCAACCGGACTTTTTCCTCGGCCAGCTCGGCCGTCAGCGGGTGGTACACCGTCGGCGTCGTCAGGTCGCCGTCCCATTTCACGATCTCGTAGCCGAACACGAGGTGGTCGCGAAAGACCGTGGGGACGAGCTGGGCGAGGCCCCGATGATCCTGGTGGGCGTCCCCGTCGCAGGGCGCGAGCACGAGGTCGGGCTCGGTGCGGGCCCGCAGTTCCTCGACGGCGGACTTGGCCTCGTCCCAGTGCGCGGGCAGCCGGCCGTCGGGGAGCTTGAGCACGGTCAGGTTCAGCGTCGCACCGGCACAGAACGCGGTGAGCGCGGCACGTTCCTCCACTTCCCGCTCGCCGCCGCCTCCGGAAAGCACGAGCGCGTCAACGGTGATGTCGGTGATGTTCTCGGCGGCGGAGCACAGCGCGAGCAGCGTGCCGCCCGCTCCGATGGCGATGTCGTCGCAATGTGCCCCGAGCGCGGCGATTCTCCGCAATGGGCGGCCGTTCAGTGAGATCACGCGGTCCGCGCCCTTTCCCCGCGTTCCCACACGGCCCACGGGCGGTCACCTCGCGCGTAGGATTCGTCGAGGGCGAACCGTTCCTTGACGGTGTCGGTCGGCTTCCAGAATCCTCGATAGGGGTAGGCGAGCAGACCGCCGCGCTTGGCCAGCTCCGCGCAGCCGTCGGCGACGAGGTCTCCGCCCTCGGGAATGTGGTCGAAGATCTCCTGCCGGAGCACGAAGTAGCCGCCGTTTTCCCACAACGGCATCTCGCTCACCGCCGTGATGGCACCCACGACGCCGCCCTCGCCGAGTTCGACGCAGTGGAAGGACGACTGCGGTGGCACGACCATCATCGAGGCACCCGCCGACGAGGCCGCGAACCGTTCGATCATGTCGGGCAAGGGTGCGTCGGTGAGCACGTCGGCGTAGTTGGCGAGAAACATCTCGTCGCCGTCGAGATGTTCGCGAACCCGGCGCAGCCGCTCCCCGATGGCCGACTCGATTCCCGTTTGCACGAACGAGATCGACCAGTCGGAGATGTCGGTCGACAGCAGTTCGGCCTTGCCGCGCCGCAACACGAAGTCGTTGGACGCCGTTTCCTCGTAGTGGAGGAAGAAGTCCTTGATGTGGTGCGCGCCGTACCCGAGGCACAGCACGAACTCGGTGTGCCCGAAATGCGCGTAGTACCGCATCACGTGCCAGATCAGTGGCCGTGGGCCGACCATCTGCATGGGCTTGGGGGCGTCACCCGCGACGCCGCCCCGCATCCGCATTCCGTAACCACCACAGAAGAGCACGACCTTCACGAGTTCACCTCGACGATCTCCAGTCGCGGAATGGGGAAGACGAGCTTTCCGCCCCATTCGGCCACATAGGACAATTGAGTCATGATTTCCGCCCTGAGGTTCCACGGAAGCACGAGGACGTAATCGGGCCGGTCGGCCGCGATCCGCTCCGGCGGCAACACCGGAATCCGGGTTCCCGGAGTGAACCTGCCATGCTTGTATGGATTGCGATCCACCGTGTACGGCAAGAGGTCGGTCCGGATACCGCAGTGGTTCAGCAGGGTGTTGCCCTTGCCAGGCGCGCCGTAACCGACAACCGACTTGCCCGCCTTCTCCATCGCGGTGAGGAACCGGAGCAGGTCGAGCCTCACTCGCGTGACGTTCGCCGAAAAATCGGCATACCCGGAGAGCTCGTGCAGACCCGCGGCTTTCTCCCGTTCCAGAACATCGATCATCCGCGCACTCTGCTCGTCGGCCACCTCCTGGGGGCGTGCCCACAGCCTGATGGACCCGCCGTGCGTATCGAGCAGCTCGACGTCCACAAGAGACAAACCACCCGAAGCGAGCGCGCTCCTTGCCGATTCGACCGTGTAGTACTGGAAATGCTCGTGGTAGATCGTGTCGTACTGGACGTTCTCGATGAGCGTGAGCAGGTGCTGCACCTCGATCGAAACCCAGCCGTCGTCGGCGACGAGCGCACGCAGTCCCTTGGTGAAACCGACGATGTCGGGGATGTGCGCGTACACGTTGTTCGCGACGACGAGGTCGGCGGCGCCGTGCCGGTCCTTGACCTCGGCACCGCTCGACTCGCTCAGGAACGCGGTCAGCGTCGGAACGCCTTCGGCTCTCGCCGCCTCGCCGACATTGCGCGAAGGCTCGATGCCGAGACACCGGATTCCCCGCTCCACAACGTGTTTGAGCAGGTACCCGTCGTTGCTGGCGACCTCGGCGACAAACGAGCCGGCACCGAGCGCGAGCCGGTCGATCGCGGAGTCGACGAAATTTTCCGCGTGATCGACCCATGACCGGGAATACGACGAGAAATAGGCGTACTCCGTGAACGTTTCCTCAGGAGTGATCAAGGGCGGGATCTGCGCGAGCCAGCAACTCGTGCACACCCTGAGGTGCAAGGGAAAGCTCGGCTCTTGTTCGTCGAGCTGTTCGCTCGTGAGGAACCGTTCACACGGTGGTGTCGCACCAAGATCCACTACGCTGGCCAGGTTTGACGAACCACAGAGTCGGCATGTTGTCATCTACTGGCTCCTTGGCCCCCGACTGCTTCCGGCATGGGCTGATTCGCTGAGCAAAGGCCTGCCGTTACAAGAAATGCGAGTAGCCGAAGGAGCCGATTCGGAATTGAGACATGCCGCTTTGCGAGCAACCGTGATTGCTTATTGACGCGTTACCGGAATTGCCGGTTGGTCATTTCCGCCCGGACTGCTACTTGCGGATCTCCATCGTGCAGCACTTCGGGCCACCGCCCGCCTTGCGCAGTTCGGAGATGTCGACGAAGTGGGGCACGTAGCCGTCGGCGGCGAGGCGGCAGGCGAGACCGGTCGCCTCGGAGGGAAGCACGACGTTGCGCCCGTCGGAGACACCGTTGCAGCCGAAGCACGCGGCGTCGGCCTCGTCGGCGAGCACCGCGCCGGGGAACAGCCGCTCAAGCACGCGCCGCGATCCGGCCGAGAAGGCCTCCGGGTAGTAGACGACGCGGGCGGGCGCGGTTTCCGTCGCTTCGCTAAGCACGAACAGCGCCGTGTCGAGGTGGTAGTAGCGGGGGTCGACGAGCCGCAGCGACACGACGGCGGCGCCGAGCGTCTCCTGTGCCTCGGCGTGTGCCTCACGGTCGGTGCGGAACCCGGTGCCCGCGAGCAGCAGCGAACCGGTCCACGCGAAGTCACCCTCGGCCTCGTTGATCCGCCTCGGCATGGTGACGTCCCGGTAGCCGTTCTCGACGAACCAGCGGCGGAAGTGTTCCGCCTCCGCCGCCCGCTGCCTCGCGCGGAACCTGGCGCCGAGCACCCTGCCGTCGAGCACGGTCGCCGAGTTGGCCGCGAACACCATGTCCGGCAGACCAGGCTGTGGTTCGACCACGTCCACCGTGTGTCCGAGACTCAGATAGAGATCGCGCAGCGCGGTCCACTGCGCCATCGCGCGGTCGGTGTCGACGGGGCGGTCCGGATCCATCCACGGGTTGATCGCGTAGTCGACGGTGAAAAACCGCGGCGGGCACATCACGTAGTGGCGAGGAGTGGGAACACGCACCGGCGACGGCAAGGTCTCCGTCATACTTCGAATGTATGACCGCCTGATCGCGCAAGCAATCAATGTTGATTGCGCAGTTATGTGCTAAATGTTGCGTGTGAACACGCTAGATCAGCGAATCGTTTCGTGCCTCGTGACCAACGCCAGGTCCAGCTACGCGGAGATCGGAAAGGTGGTCGGCCTGTCGGCCCCCGCCGTCAAGCGGCGGGTCGACCGGCTGCTCGACACCGGCGTGCTGCGCGGGTTCACGGCGGTCGTCGACCCCGAAGCGCTCGGCTGGGGGACGGAGGCCTTCGTCGAGGTGCACTGCAACGGCAACGTCGCACCGGCACGGATCCGCCACCACCTCGAACCGCTGCCGGAGGTGGTCGCCGCCTACACGGTCTCGGGAGCCGCCGACGCGATCGTGCACCTCAGGGCAGCCGACATCCACCACCTCGAAACCGCGCTCGAACGGCTGCGCGGACTGGAGATCATCGACAGGACGGTGTCGACCGTCGTGCTGTCGACGCTGCTCGAACGGCCGCCGAATCCCGAGGCCTGATCCCAGTTCCTGGGAAGCCACAACAGGGTTACCGCTGGTCACAGGTAAGCCGGATCACACCCCTGCACGGCGCTCGAAAACAACAAGTAATCTCGAAGTATTGAGCGTTGTCCGCGCCCAGTCGTGAGAGAGGGATTCCCTGGCCCATGAGCACGAGTGCGAACGGCAGTGGTACTGGCGCGCTGTCGACGACGCGACCCACGGAGGTGAGCCGGCTCGACCGCGTGGTCATCAGGTTCGCCGGCGACTCCGGCGACGGCATGCAACTGACCGGCGACCGGTTCACCTCCGAGGCCGCTGCCTTCGGCAACGACCTTGCGACCCTTCCGAACTTCCCCGCCGAGATCCGCGCGCCGCAGGGCACGATCCCCGGCGTATCCAGCTTCCAGGTTCACTTCGCCGACTACGACATCCTGACGCCGGGAGACCGGCCGGACGTACTGGTGGCAATGAACCCCGCCGCGCTGAAAGCAAACCTCGCCGACGTTCCACATGGTGGGACGGTGATCGTCAACACCGACGAGTTCAGCAAGCGAAACCTGACCAAGGTCGGCTACGACGCCGACCCGCTCGGCGACGACACCCTTTCCGACTTCGAGGTGCACAGGGTGGCGATGTCCACCCTCACCCAAGGCGCCCTCGCCGAAACCGGCCTCGGCAAGAAGGACGCCGAGCGCTGCAAGAACATGTTCGCGCTCGGACTGCTTTCGTGGATGTACCACCGGCCGACCGAGGGCACCGAACAGTTCCTGCTTGAGAAGTTCGCCAAGAAGCCGCAGATCGCGGAGGCGAACATCCTCGCCTTCCGCGCCGGCTGGAACTACGGCGAGACCACCGAGGCGTTCGGCACGACCTTCGAGGTCCTGCCGGCGAAGCTGCCGGAAGGCACCTACCGGCAGATCACCGGAAACACCGCGCTCGCGTACGGAATCGTCGCGGCCGGTCAGCAGTCCGGCCTTCCGATCCTGCTTGGCACCTACCCGATCACCCCGGCCTCCGACGTGCTGCACGAACTGTCGAAGCACAAGAACTTCGGCATCATCACGTTCCAGGCCGAGGACGAGATCGCGGGCATCGGCGCGGCGCTCGGCGCCTCCTATGGCGGCGCGCTCGGCGTCACCTCGACCTCGGGCCCGGGAATCGCGCTCAAGTCGGAGACCATCGGTCTCGGCGTGATGACGGAACTTCCCCTGCTGGTCATCGACGTGCAGCGTGGTGGTCCGTCCACCGGTCTGCCGACGAAGACCGAGCAGGCCGACCTGCTGCAGGCCATGTTCGGCCGCAACAGCGAATCGCCGGTGCCGATCGTGGCTCCGTGCTCGCCTGCCGACTGCTTCGACATCGCGCTCGAAGCCACCAGGATCGCGCTGGCCTACCGCACACCGGTGCTGCTGCTGTCGGACGGCGCGGTCGCCAACGGGTCCGAACCATGGCTGATTCCCGACGTCGAAGACCTCCCCGACCTGCGGGTGACCTTCGCGTCGGAGCCCAACGCCACCGACGGTTCCGGCGAATTCTGGCCCTACGTCCGCGATCCGGAAACGCTCGCCCGCGAATGGGCCATCCCCGGCACCCCCGGCCTGCAGCACCGCATCGGCGGGCTGGAGAAGGCCGACGGCAAGGGCAACATCTCCTACGACCCCGACAACCACGATCACATGGTGCGGCTACGCCAGCGCAAGATCGACAACATCGAGGTCCCCGACCTCACTGTCGACGATCCGAGCGGTGGCAAGGCAAAGGTGCTCGCGCTCGGCTGGGGATCGTCGTACGGACCAATCGGCGCCGCGTGCCGCAGGGTCCGCAAGAACGGACACCCGATCGCGCAAGCGCACCTGCGGCACCTCAACCCGTTCCCTGCCAACCTCGGTGATCTGCTCGCCTCGTACGACACCGTCGTGGTGCCCGAGATGAACCTCGGTCAGCTCGCCATGCTGCTGCGTGCCAAGTACCTCACCGACGTCCACTCCTACACCAAGGTCGCGGGGCTGCCGTTCAAGGCCGAGGAACTTGAAGGCGTCTTCACCGACATCATCACCGGTAACAAGGAGGCCACTGTTGACCGCCACTGATCTGGGTCTCCCGCAGATCGGCGGGCTCGATCTGGTGCCGACGACCGAAGAGCCGCAGAAAGCCAAGGAATACAAATCCGACCAGGAAGTGCGCTGGTGTCCCGGGTGCGGCGACTACGTCGTGCTCAACACCATCCAGTCGTTCCTTCCGACGCTGGGACTCAAGCGCGAGAACATCGTGTTCGTGTCAGGAATCGGTTGTTCGAGCCGGTTCCCGTACTACATGAACACCTACGGGATGCACTCCATCCACGGCAGGGCGCCCGCCATCGCGACCGGTCTCGCCACAACGCGGCCTGACCTTTCGGTGTGGGTGGTGACCGGCGACGGCGACGCGCTTTCCATCGGCGGCAACCACCTGATCCACAGTCTCCGCCGCAACGTGAACTTGAAGATCCTGCTGTTCAACAACCGGATCTACGGGCTGACCAAGGGCCAGTACTCGCCGACCTCCGACCAGGGCATGGTCACCAAGTCCACCCCGATGGGCTCGCTCGACACCCCGTTCAACCCGGTCTCGCTCGCACTCGGCGCCGAAGCCTCGTTCGTCGGAAGGGCTTTGGACTCCGACAAGAAGGGCCTCACCGAGGTGCTGACCGCCGCGGCGCGGCACAGGGGTTCCGCGCTGGTGGAGATCTACCAGAACTGCCCGATCTTCAACGACGGCGCCTTTGACGTGCTCAAGGACCGCGACGAGGCCCAGCGCAGGCTGATCCCGTTGCGGCCGGGCGAGCCCATCCGGTTCGGCCCGGAAGGCGAATACGGCGTCGGCCGTGGCGGCTGGGGCGGGCTGGAGATCGGCAAGGTCTCCGAGATCGGCGAGGACGAGCTCGTCGTGCACGACCCCAGCATCGACGACACCGCCTACGCTTTCGCGCTGTCGCGGCTGGGAGACCAGAACCTGACCCACACCCCGACCGGCATCTTCCGCCAGGTCGAAAGGCCGACCTACGACGACCAGGCCAGGTTCCAGGTCGAGCAGGCAGCGGAAGCGAAAGCTCCCGACCTGCAAAGCCTGTTGCGCGGCAAGGACACCTGGACCGTCGCCTGAGCTGACCGAACACAGAACCGCCCCCGGCTTGAATGGCCGGGGGCGGTTTTTCTGTCGTCAGCTCAGTGGGCGGAAGCCGACGCGTTCGGCGTCGGAGGGAGTGCGGAACCAGACCTCGGCGACCATGCGCGGGAACTGCGCGGATTCCTCCGTGCAGTAGCGCAACGCGGTGACGCTCGCCTTCACGGTGAAGTCATCGGACGGCCTGCCACCTCCCGGCTTCGGCATCGCCGATCCGGGGCCGAACGGCCCGGGAGGCAGCCGCCCCTCCGAGTTGTCGACGTCCCTGGCGGGCGGGGCGGTCGGACCACCGGTCCCCATCGGCGCGACGGCAGGTTCGAAGAGGGACCCGCTGTGCGCCGAGCCCTCCTGCTCCGGCTCCCTGCGCGTCACGGGCCGCATCGAAGGCTGGATGGGCTTCGGAGGATCGAAACCGCCCGGCGGGGACGAACGGGGCTGACGCTTGGGCAGCACCTGGGTCTGCTCGACCGCGGACTCCGGCTCCGGCGCGGCGTCAGGGGCGCCGAACGCGTAGGCGGGCGGGGCCGTTTCCGGCTCCGGTTCGGATGGCTCGGATGGTGATGCCGACCGTGCGAAGTCCTGGTCGTCTTCGTCGTCGAAGTCGAATGGCACCGGTTCGAAGAGGCTCGGCGCCTTGCGCGGTGGCTGTTCCGGTTCCCGCTCTGCCACCGGTTCGGGTTCGGGCTCCGGTTCGGCTTCCGGTTCGAACCGTTCGGTTCCGGGGTCCGCGGACTGCTCCTGCTCGGCCGGTTCCGGGTGCTCGGTCGGTTCGGGGTATTCGGCGCGCTCCGGTTCGGCCTGCTCCGGCTCGTCGTGCTCCGGGTATTCGGCGGGCTCCGGCTCGGGCAGCTGTTGCTCGGCGTCCGGTTCCTGGGCCGGATAGTCGCGCGGTTCGTCGTAGAACGAGAAGGCGCGCGTCTCCCGGTCGTCCTCCACGCCGAGCCCCGCGTGCGCGCCGGGCCCACTGCGCATGGAGTCGTCGGCGTCGAGCACGGCCGCGACGTCCTGCCAGTCGCTCTCCTCGACGCGCGGTGTCGCGTGCCGACCTCCGGCGTCCTGCAGGCTGTCCCGCTCCGGCCAGTTCGTCACCGGCGGGATGTGCTGAGTCCGTTCCGCGGCGGCCTGCTCGGGTTCGGCGGGTTCGAAGTGTCTCGTCGAGGGGGCGGCGACGACCGGAGCGACCGGCTCGTCGCCAGAGGAACCGGTTCTGTCGAAGACACGCGTGCCGTGGCCAGGCTCGGCAGGCGCCGGCCGCTCGCTTGCCGCGAGCCGACGCTCCAGTTCCCGGATGCGCCGTTGCGCAGGGCGTACTAGAAAGAGCCAGGCAAGGAACGCGCCCAGCACGAAAGCGATCGCACTGAACACCCAGACCTGCCCGAAAATGGACATACCCGCGCCGTCCTCCTCAGTTTTGTGTTCGCGTCGCCGAGCCGGGACAGCCCGTCAACGGGTGCGCGCGACGAGATAGTCGGCCACCGATTCGCATGCGTCGCGAGCCGGTGAGGACGGCAGTGACGACAGCTCCGTCCTCGCGCGCTGAGCGTAGTCGGAAAGGGTGACGCGTGCGCGCTCAAGACCACGAGAATCGCGCAGCAAAACCAGCGCTTCCTCCACGAGCACATCGTCGGTGAGCGGGCCGTCGAGCAGCTCCACCAGGCGCGGCTGCGGCTTGTCCTCGGCGAGTGCGTAGAGCATCGGCAGCGTGCGGACGCCTTCGCGCAGGTCGGTGCCTTGCGACTTCCCGAGTTCGTGCGAGGGCGAGTCGATGTCGATGATGTCGTCGGAGATCTGGAACGCGGTGCCGATGATCTCCCCGAAGCGGCGCAGCGAATCGACGTACGCGTCGGGGGCGTCCGAGAGCATCCCGCCGAACCGGCCCGCGGTGGCGATCAGCGAACCGGTCTTCTGCGAGATCACCGAGAGATAGTGCTCAACGGCGTCCTCGTCGGGCCCAGGACCGACGGTCTCCCGCATCTGTCCCGTGACGAGCTCACCGAAGGTCTCGGCGATGATCCGCGCGGCATCGGTGCCAAGATCGGCGACGAGCCGGGAAGCGTGCGCGAAAAGGAAGTCGCCGGTGAGAATCGCGATGGTGTTGTCCCACCGCGCGTTGACGCTCGGAGCGCCGCGACGCATGGTGGCCTCGTCCATCACATCGTCGTGATACAGCGTCGCGAGATGGACGAGTTCCACCGCGGCCGCCGCCGTGACGACCCCCTGTCTGTCCCCCGCACCGAATTGCGACGCGAGCAAGGTGAACATGGGACGAAAACGCTTGCCACCCGCCTCGACGAGGTGCCTCGCCGCCTCGTTCACGGCCTGCACATCGCTGCGCACTACCTGCCGGAGAACGTCCTCGACGTCGAGCAGGCCCTTGGCGAGCGTGCGCAGCAGCTCCTCGTCCGCGATCTGCAGCCCGACTGCAGCGCGCAAATCGTCGATAGCGCCATCACGCACTGACACGTCGTCCGCCCTTTCCGGCACTGGGTCACGGTCCTCACCAGCCTAATGGGCGGCATCCGGCGGCTCACGACCCGCTGGGCCTGCGACCTGCGTGATGAGTGCGACACCCCATGTCGCAATGGGGATGCACCATTCGGGAAAGCCGCCGAAACGGACATCCGGGAAACGGAAACCGTGTTAGCCTGAGCTGCGTCGATAGCGGAGAGTGTTTGATTCATAACGGCAACGACATAGTGGGGGACGATGTCGAACGTGGTCCAAGGGCATGCCGAGCCCGACCCGACCGTCTACGTGCCGCCATCCCGGACCGACGTCCAGCCGCAGGGCGGGATCGCCGATCCGTGGAAGGGCGCGGCAACCAGCGACGACCCCGTCCCGGGCGGCGGCTATGCCTTCACCCCCGACCAGCTCCGCTCCATAGCTGACAAATGGGAAGCCCTCGGTCGCCGCTTCCGGGAGAACAAACTCCTCGCACAGACCCTCGCTACGACCGAGGGAGCAGGCGTTGAGTACGCCAGCCTCAACAACGCCGAGAAGGTACAACAATCCGGTCATGCACTTCTGGATGCACTGGACCAGCGCATCCAGTACTGCGATTCAATGAGCCAGAAATTCAGAGACGCACTCGGCACGTACAGCAACCGTGAACATGAAACGTCGGCCGAAATGAAGCAGAAGCAGGGCAAGTTCTGATGCAACGAATAAGAACAGCCGCCAGTACGCTTGCACTCGCCTGCGGCACCTTGCTGTCAGCCTGCACCACCGCCAAGCCAAGCACGGCGGAAACTCCTCCCAGCACATCGGACGAAGCAATCAACGAGCTTCCGAGCTATGGTGCGCCAAAAGTGGATAGACCACTAGACATCAGTCAATTTCTTAAGGCACCCTGCGATAGCCTTGCGCGTGAAACGGCAGAGGAATTTCTCGGAACCGCGCAACCAGTCCAAAATTCAGATACTGGTGCCGGACCAAGCTGTAATTGGTACACGTCGACGAGCAACGCAAGCATGCATGTAACCTTCGTACAACTCGACAACATGGGTTTGACCTCGTTGTATCGCAACATGGCTGGGTACGAATTCTTCGAGGAAATAGATTCGTCAGCCGACTATCCAACCGTGGCCTACGGAGTCAACGACAACCGCGATCACGGCGAGTGCACTGTACGCGTAGGCACAAGTGACCAAGAAAGTACTGACGTGACAGTATTCCTCAGCGATGACCGGGTTGGCAGGCTTGATCCTTGCGAGGCGGCGCATGAGGTTGCGACGGCGGTCATCGGAAACATCAAGGCGAGGAACTGATCATGGCAACCGAGGGCCCACTCAGCGCGGGCGCGATCTTCTGGCAGATCAACGCGGGCGACGGCGGCGACCAGCTTTTCGCCGCCCAGGAAGCCGCTCGCAAGCTTCGCGAAGAGCTCGCCTCTTGCGCCGACGAGGTCAGGTCGCTCGGCAAGGCCATCGAGGCCGGTTGGCAGGGTCAGGCTGGTGACGCGGCCGCCAACGCGGCGACCCCCCTCGCCCAGGCGTCCACTCAGGACAGTGATCTGCTCGACGTCGCACACGGGTCGGTCACCGAACAGCTCACCGCGTTCGGGCACGCGCGCCACGCCATCGTTCCCGTCCCCGATCGGCCGACGATGACCCCCGGCGATCTTCTCAGCTCGGTCACCTACGAGGATCGGCTCCGCGAACACGAGGAAATCGCTCACGCCAACATTCAGGCCTTCGCGGCCTACCACCAAGCCAGCACCACGAACGGCGAGACCATGCCCTCCGGCTACACGCCGCTGACCGACCCCGGCGCACCGATCAGGCTCGCCGACGACACCGGCCAAACCCAGCGCACCGGATCGGCCGCGACACCGGTTGCCATCACGGGCGGCCACATCGGACGAACACCGTCCACACCAGACGGCACACCACGAACAGCGGCGACCACAAGGAGCGCGACGGGCCCGGCAAACGCGGCCACCACGGCGTCCGCCTACCCGCCGCCGACGAGCACACCGGCGCAGCGGCCGGAACGCCTCCAGTTCGGCCCCACCGGCAAACCAGCGGGTGGCCTCGGGGCAGCACCGTGGTTCTCCCCCGCCTCCGCCGAACGTCCCGCGGCAGCGAGGAACCCGGGCGCGCAAGTCAGAGCCGGTGGCCCCAGGGCCACGGCGGGCAACACCGGCCGCCCCGGACTGCCGGTCGGCGGCCGTGGGCCCGCGGCACCCGGCAAGGGAACCGGTGCGCTCCCGAGCGCACCAGCCGCGCGAAGCGCCCCCATTACCGCAAGCCCTGCGCCCGGCCGAAGTGCCATGGGAATGCCGATGGGCGCCACGACCCCCGGCAGGGGAAAAGACGATGAGGACAGGGACCGCCGCGCGCCCGCATACCTGCGCAACCCCGACCCCGACGACACCTTCGCAGGCCCGTTCCAGCAGACCACACCGCCGGTGATCGGCGAGCGCAAGGACAGATAGCAGGCAACGTGGAGTTGTCACTGCACACGTTGCTCGCCGCGATGAGGTGGGCAGGCTGCGGTGAGCCGCACCTGATCTTCGCGGGCGGTAACCGCTACCTTCCGCCCGCTGCCGACGACCGGCTCAAGCGCGAAATGCTGAGCGAACTCACCGGCCTCGGGCTCGCCGACGGCACCGGCCTCGAACCTGACTTCGAACACGTGCTGCGCATCATCGATCGCCCGTACACCGAGTACTACGCCTATCTCCGCGCTCACGAACAACACTACGGCGTGCTCGTGGCGGTTCAGGCGAGCAGCGCCGTCGTCGCTTCGCACCACGCGGAATGGGTCCGGCTCGACATCGTCGCCGACGAAGACCTCCCCTCGGTGCTCGTCAGCAGGCTTCCCCCGGTCACACCGGCCGAGTTCACCCCGTTCTCCGTCGCCGCTCACGACTACCCCGGCTATCGCCTCGAAGCACGGTGGCTCGACAGAATACTGACCGCACCCCAGTTCGGCATGGGTCACCTGCACGCCGCGAGAAGAACGAAGAACGGCAACCGCACGAGAGCCAAACGACCGGTGAGCTATCTCGACACGGAATACGGCAGGGTCGGCATCGAACGCGACACCAGCGACTACCTCACGGTGTTCCCAGGCGAACCGGGGCGGCTGGCTTCAAGGCTCGCCGCTGCCCGGTCCATTCTGGACTAACCAAGACTCAGAACCCGATCGCGAAGCCGCCCGCACCGGCCCAGTCGAGCGCGAACGTCGGCACCACGCCGAGCAGCAACGTCACCACGACACCGAGAGCGATCGCGGCCGTGGTGAACGCACCCGGCACGGTCACGGAAGGACCGTCCTGCGCCGGTTCCGAGAAGTACATCAGCACGACGACCCTGAGATAGAAGAACGCCGCGATCGCGCTGAACACGAGTGCGATGACCACGAGCGGCGCCATCCCGTCGGACAGCGCCGCCGAGAACACGACGAACTTTCCGACGAATCCACTCGTCAACGGGATACCGGCGAGCGCGAGCAACAGGAACGTGAAGACCGCCGCCAGCAACGGTGAACGTTTCGCGAGCCCCGCCCACGCCGACAGATGCGTTGCCTCGCCCGAGGAGTCGCGCACCAGCGAGATCACCCCGAACGCGGCGAGCGTGGTGAAACCGTAGGCGAGCAGGTAGAACAACGTACCCGAAAGGCCGTCTTCCGTGATCGCCATCGTGCCGATGAGCAGGAACCCGGCGTGCGCGATCGACGAGTAGGCGATCATGCGCTTGAGATCGGTCTGGGTGAGGCCGATAACGGCACCGATTGCCATCGAGACGATCGCCACCGCCCACAGCACACCGCGCCATTCCCAGTTCGTCGACTCGAAACCGACGAAAAGCACGCGCAGGATGCCGCCGAACGCGGCGACCTTGGTGCAGGCTGCCATGAACGCGGTGACCGGCGTCGGCGCGCCCTGGTAGACGTCCGGCGTCCAGGTGTGGAACGGCCCGACGGAACCCTTGAAGAGCAGACCGACCATGAGCAGGCCCATACCGGCGAACAGCAGTGTGTCGGAACGGTCGGTGCCGGCGGTCGCGTTGGCGATGTCGGCAAGCTTGACCGAACCGGCGTAGCCGTAGAGCAACGCGAGGCCGTAGAGGAAGAAGGCGCTCGCGAAAGCACCGAGCAGGAAGTACTTGACCGCGGCTTCCTGTGAGATCAGCCTGCGCCGCCTCGCGAGGCCACACATCAGGTACAGCGGGAGGCTGAGTACCTCCAGCGCGATGAACATGGTGAGCAGGTCGTTGGCTGCCGTGAAGGTCATCATGCCGCCGAGCGCGAACAGCGCCAGCGGGAAGACCTCGGTCTGCATCCCCGTCGAGCCGACCTGCGCCCTGTCCTGCACGGTGCCGGGAGCGATACCGGCCTGCGCGACGAACGCGCCGCCCGGCTCGATGGAACGGTCGGCGATGAGCAGCAACGCCGCGACCGACAGTGCGAGCAGCGTGCCCCACAGGAACAGCGCGGGGCGGTCGACCGACAGCGTCCCGCTGAACGTGGTCACGCCGCGTTCCGGCGAGCCGCCCGCGTACGCGCCGAGTGCGACGCCCGCGGCCACCAGCGAGAGCAGACCGAGTGCGACCTGGCTCGACCATCGCAGATGCCGGGGCAGGAACGCCTCGAAGAGGACTCCGATGCAGGCCGCACCGAAGATGATCAGCAGGGGCAGGATCGCCGCCCAGTCGATCCCCGGTGCGTCGATGGCCTCTTGCTGCTGTGCGAGAAAAACGTTCAACACGGCTGGCGTTACCTTTCCTGCACCGCTGAAAGTGTCGCTTCCACCGACGGCGTGACCGTGTCAAGCACCGGTTTCGGGTAGAAGCCGAGCCCGACGATCAGCACCACCAACGGGGCGAGCACCGCGATCTCCTTGACCGAGAGATCCTTGATGACCTTCTTCTCGCCGACGGCGCTCGGTGCCACCGCGGTCGCCGTCCCTCCGCCCTGGCCTGGCCCGGGATCCGGGGTCGCCTGCGGGGTGGTGCCGACACCGACGAGCGCGTCACCGCGCACCGGGCCGGTCATGATGCGCTGGAACAGCCACAGCACGTAGGCGGCTGCGAGCACCATGCCGACGGTGGCGATGATCGCGTAGACCGGCCGAGTCTCGAAAGAGCCAAGCAGGACAAGGAACTCGCTGATGAACGAGTTGGTGCCCGGCAGAGACAAAGTGGACAGACCGGCGAGCAACAGCATCCCGCTGAGCACGGGGGTCAGCTTGGCCATTCCCCCGTAATCGGAGATGCGGGTCGAACCACCCCTTGCCGCGATCAGCCCGACGACGATGATCAGCATGCCCGTCGCGAGGCTGTGGTTGAGCATGTAAGTGGCGGAGCCGACGAGAGCCTGCGGCGTGAAGGCGAAGATCCCGAGCGCGATGAACCCGAAGTGCGCGAGCGAGACGTAGGCGACGAACCGCTTCATGTCCTGCTGGCCTGCCGCGAGCATCGACCCGTAGATGATGCCTGCCACGGCGAGCACGAGCACGAGCGGCGCGAGCCGTTCGCTTGCCTCGGGGAACATCGGGAGGCAGTAGCGCAGGAACCCGAATGTTCCGACCTTGTCGAGCACACCGACGAGCAGGACCGTGACCCCGATCGGGGCCTGGCCTGCCGCGTCGGGAAGCCAGGTGTGGAACGGAACGAGCGGCGCCTTGATCGCGAAGGCGAGGAAAAAGCCGAGGAACAGCCAGATCTGTGTGCTCGCCGGGGCGTCACTGACGACCTGAACGAGGGTTTCCCAGTCGAACGTGCCCTCGCCGAGCTGGTCGGCCGCGAGCGAGTAGGCACCGATCGCCGAGGCCAGCATGATGAGGCCGCCGAGGAACGAGTACAGGAAGAACTTCACCGCGGCGTACTGCCTGTTCGCGCCGCCGTAGCTGCCGATGAGGAAGTACATCGGGATGAGCATGATCTCGAACAGCACGTAGAACAGGAAGACGTCGGTCGCGGCGAACACCGCGATGGTCAGCGCCTGCTGGACGAGAATCAGCGAAAGGAAACCGGCCGCGCTGCGTCCCTCCGGCAGTTTGTCCGTCGAGGACAGTCCACCGATGACGATCGGCACCAGCAGGGCGATCATCGCGATCATGATCAGCGAGATGCCGTCCGTCCCGAAGGAGATGTGAACCCCGAAAGCGGGGATCCAATCCATTGAGGACACCTGCTGGAGCCGCTCGCCGCCGGGGTCATAACTCATCCACAGTGGAATGACCAGCAGCAGTTCCACGATCGTCACGGCGAGCGCGGTGATCGTGGCCAGCCGGTCGTTCGACCGCAGTCCGGTGAGGACGAGCGCGCCAGCGAGCGGCAGCAGGATGAGTACGAGCAGCCAGGTCATGAGAACCTCACCAACAGCAGTGCGGCGACGATCAGGAAGGAACCGCCGAGCATCGAGAGGGCGTAGGAGCGGACGAACCCGGTCTGCAGTCTCCGCAGCCTGCCCGATCCGCCTCCGAGGGTCGCCGCGATTCCGTTGACCGCGCCGTCGACGCCCTTGTTGTCGACGAACACGGCGAACCGCGTGAGCCACAGGCCGGGCGTCGCCACGAGGGCCTCGTTCAGCGCGTTGCCGTAGAGGTCCTTACGTGCGGCCCTGACCGGCCACGCGACGTTCTCCGGCCGCTCGACGGGGGTATCCCTCCTGCCGAACAAGGTCCAGGCGAGCAGAACACCGAGCGCGGAGATCGCGACGGTCAGCCACGGAATCAACGCGTGTGGCAGCACACCGTGCTCGGACTCGACGAGTTCGCCGACCGAGGGGGTCAGGAAGTTCGCGAGCCGGTCGCCCATGATGAGGAAGGCACCGGCCGCGACCGAACCGATCGCGAGCACGACCATCGGCGCCGTCATCACCGGTGGTGATTCGTGAGGGTGGAATTCCCTGCCGTCGGCCGACGTCGTTTCCTTCCAGCGTTCCTTGCCGAAGAAGGTCAGCAACATCAGCCTCGTCATGTAGAAGCCGGTGATCCCGGCCGCGAGCAAGGCCGCACCACCGAACACCCAGCCACGCCAGCCTTCCTGACCGAAGGCCGCCTCGATGATGGCGTCCTTCGTGAAGAACCCGGAGAGGAAGGGGAAGCCGATGATGGCCAGGTACCCGAGTCCGAACGTCGCGAACGTGATCGGCATCTTCTTGTAGAGGCCGCCGAACTTGCGCATGTCGACTTCGTCGTTCATGGCGTGCATGACCGAGCCGGCCCCGAGGAACAGGCCCGCCTTGAAGAAGCCGTGGGTCAGCAGGTGCGCGATGGCAAGCGCGTAGCCGAGCGGCCCGAGCCCGACGGCGAGCATCATGTACCCGATCTGACTCACCGTGGAATAGGCGAGCACTTTCTTGATGTCGTCGTAGGCACAACCGATGATCGCGCCGAGCAGCAACGTGAACGCGCCGACGATGGTGACGACGAGCCTGCCGTCCTCGGTGAGGTTGTAGATCGGCGCGGCCCTCGCGATGAGGTACACACCGGCGGTGACCATGGTCGCGGCGTGGATGAGGGCCGAGACCGGGGTCGGGCCCTCCATCGCGTCGGGCAACCACGACTGCAGCGGGAACTGACCGGACTTGCCGCAGGCACCGAGCAGGAGCAGCAGCGCGATCGCGGTGATGACGCCAGGCGAGAGGTCGCCGATACCGGCGAACACCTCGGCGTAGCCGGTGCTTCCGATGTACTTGAACATCAGGAAGATCGCGAGCGCGAGGCCGACGTCGCCGACCCTGTTCATCAGGAACGCCTTCTTCGCGGCCGTCGCGGCGGAAGGACGGTTCGTGTACCAGCCGATGAGCAGGTAGGAGGCGAGACCGACGCCTTCCCAGCCGAGGTACAGCATCACGAAGCTGTTGCCGAGCACGAGCACCAGCATCGAGGCGACGAACAGGTTCAGGTAACCGAAGAACCTTCGCCGGTCGGCGTCGTCGGACATGTAGCCGATGGAGTAGATGTGGATCAGCGAGCCGACACCCGTGATCAGCAGAGCGAAGATCACCGAGAGGGCGTCGATGCGCAGGCCGAAGTCCACCTGCAACGCCTCGACCGGAATCCACGAGTAAACGGTGGTGTCGGTGGCCTGTTCGAACGAGTTGCCGAAGAACAGGGCAAGGCCGTACACGAAGGACGCGATGACCGTCGCACAGCCGAGCAGGTGCCCCCAAGCGTTGGTCCGGTTACCTCCGACCAGCAGGATGAGCGCACCGAGCGCGGGAAACGCGACCAGCAGCCACGATGATGCCATCAAGGTTGGTCCCCTAGTACTTCAGCAGGTTGGTGTCGTCGACCGAGGCCGAACGCCGGGTGCGGAAGATGGCCATGATGATCGCGAGCCCGACGACGACTTCCGCGGCGGCGACGACCATCACGAAGAACGCCATGACCTGGCCCTCGATCGAGCCGTTGATGCGCGCGAAGGTGACCAGTGTCAGGTTCACCGCGTTCAACATCAACTCGATGCACATGAACACCACGATGGCGTTGCGGCGCACGAGCACGCCGACGGCGCCGATGGTGAACAGCAGCGCGGAAAGCAGCAGGTAATAGGTGGGGGTCACTCGCCCTCCCCCTTCTCTTCACGGCCGGTCAGCGCGTGCGCGTCCGGTTTCGCCGTGTCGTCGTCGACCTGCTTGCGGTCGGCTGTCAACTGAGCGGCGGGGGTCGATTCGATGATGTCGGACAGCGACTCCGGTGCAACCGAACCGTCGGGGAGCAACGCGGGCGCGGCCACCGAGTTGGTCGTGGCGTAGACGCCGGGCCCCGGTTTCGGCGAGGGCCGTTCGTACTCGCCCCTGAACCTGGCCTCGACGAGTTCGCGCTGGCTGCGCTTGCCCGCCTTGGAGTGCCGGTCGGTGAAGGCGAGCACCATGGCACCCATCGCCGCGACGATCAGCAGCGCGGAGGTCAGTTCGAAGGGGAAGAGGTAGTCGGTGAAGATCAGCCTGCCGAGACCGCCCGCGCCACCGCCGTCGGGCGACCACGAGTCCAGTGGCGGCGCGGGGGTGACGTTGGCCATCGACCTGGTGAGCGCACCGGCGAGCACTCCGGCGACGCCGACCCCGAGCACCGCGGCTGCAAGTCGTTGCCCCCTGAGCACTTCGACGACGGAGTCCGAGGATTCTCGGCCCACCATCATCAGCACGAACAGGAACAACATCATGATCGCGCCGGTGTAGACGATGATCTGGGTGAAGCCCAGGAACGGCGCGCGCTGGATCAGGTAGAGCATGCCGAGCGAAAGCATGGTCAACACGAGCCACAACGCGGAGTGCACGGCGTTGCGGGCGAAGATCATGCCGAGCGCACCGGCTACCGCGATGGGTGCGAGCACCCAGAACGCGACGGCCTCCCCCGTCGAGACGGTCGCCTGCTCGGTGGCTTGAGCAAGGAGTGGCGCGATCATTGCATTGCCTTCTCTTCACTCGTCTCGACGGTTTCGCCCGACGGGACGCCGCGGTCGCGGGCGAGTTCGGGACCGTTGACGTAGTAGTCCTGCTCGTCCTTGCCGAGCCGCATGGGGTGGGGCGGTTGCTCCATCCCCGGCAGCAGCGGCGCGAGCAGGTCCTCCTTGGTGTAGATGAGGTCCTGGCGATTGTCGTTGGCCAGCTCGTAGAAGTTGATCATGGTCAGCGACCGGGTCGGGCAGGCTTCGACGCACAACCCGCAACCGATGCAGCGCAGGTAATTGATCTGGTAGTCCATGCCGTACCGCTCGCCCGGCGAGTAGCGGGCTTCCTCGGTGTTGTCGCCACCCTCGACGAAGATCGCGTCGGCGGGACAGGCCCACGCGCACAACTCGCAGCCGACGCACTTCTCAAGGCCGTCGGGATGCCGGTTGAGCTGGTGGCGCCCGTGGTACCGCGGCGCGGCAGGCGCACCGATCTCCGGATACTCCTCGGTGATGACCTTCTTGAACATCATCGAGAAGGTGACGCCGAAGCCCTTGATGGGATCAAATATCCCCATCGGAACCCTCCTTCGTGGCGGTGACCGCGGCCGGTTCCTTCTTCTCCGCCTTGGCTTTGGCTTTCAGTGCCTTCCTGCGCGGTGTCGTATCGGGAACCTTCAGATCGAGCGGCGGTACCGGATAGCCCCCGCCGGTGATCGGCACCGAATCGTCGTCGGGTATCCGTTTCTCGGGCAACAGCAGGGTCAGCAACACGATGACCACGATGACGATGCCGCCGATGATCAGGATCTGCCCTGTCGAGACGTTGCCCTCGTTGCGGATGGCCCTGATGGCCGCGATGAGCACGAGCCAGACGAGGTTGGCCGGAACGAGCACCTTCCAGCCGAGCTTCATGAACTGGTCGTACCGGAATCGCGGCAACGTGCCCCTGAGCCAGATGAACAGGAACAGCAGGCCGCCCATCTTGATGAAGAACCACAGAACCGGCAGCCAGCCCTGGTTGAGCGCGTGATCGACCCCGACGAACGGGAACAGATAGCCGCCGAGGAACAGCGTCGTCGCGAACGCCGAGACGATCACCATGTTGGTGTACTCGGCGAGGAAGAACATCGCGAACTTCATCGAGCTGTACTCGGTGTGGAAGCCGCCGACCAGTTCCGATTCGGCCTCGGGGAGGTCGAACGGCGCCCTGTTCGTTTCGCCGACCATCGAGATCAGGTAGATGACGAAGCTCGGCAACAGCAGGTAGAAGTACCAGCCGCTCGCCTGTGCGTCGACGATCCCGCCGGTTGCCAGCGTGCCCGAGTAGAGCACGACACCGACGATCGACAACCCCATCGCGATCTCGTAGGAGATCACCTGCGCCGCGGACCGCATGCCGCCGAGCAGCGGATAGGGAGAGCCGGACGCCCAGCCAGCGAGCACGATGCCGTAAACACCGATGGACGCGCCCGCCAGGATGAGCAGGACGCCGACCGGCAACTCGATGAGCTGCAAGACCGTGCGTTCCCCGAAGATCGTCACCTCGGGTCCGAACGGGATCGCGGCAAGCCCGATGAGTGCCGGAACCACCGCGATGATCGGCGCAAGGAAGTACACCTTGCGGTCGGCGGTGTCGGGGATGACCTGTTCCTTGAAAGGCAGCTTGATCGCGTCGGCGATGGCCTGGAACGCGCCCTTCGGCCCGACCCTGTTGGGTCCGGGCCGGTTCTGCATCCTGCCGACCGTCTTGCGCTCACCGACGATCAGCACGACCGTCATGATCGGTCCGACGAGCATCAGCACGACGGCCTTGAGCAGGATCAGCCACAGCGGGTCGTCCGCCAGCAGTTCCGCCCTGGTCATGGGCTCCTGCACCTGCGCGAGCAACGGTGTCACTGTGCACCTCCGGCCGCGATCGCCACCACGGCACCGTGTCCGACGCCGAGGGTGGCGCGAACCTTCGAGCCCTCCGAGTTGCCCGGCAACCACACCACCCCTTCGGGGAGGTCCGCGACCTCGCAGGGCAACGTAATGGAGCCGCGGCCGGTGGAGACGGTGATCCGGTCGCCGACCGCCTCCGCGGTCGCCTTAGGCACCTTCGCAACGACCTTGCGGGCGGTTCCGGCGAGATCCGGTTCGTCGACCAGCAACGAACCGTCGTCGATGAGCCTGCGCCAGGTCGCAAGTACGGCTTCCCCCTGCCCCGGCGTGCTCGCGTGCCCGTCGGGAACGTCGGGTGCGGCGGCTGCTCCTCGGTATCCGAGCAGCTTGCCGAGGTCACCGCTCGCGGCGGCCGAGGTCTGGGTGAACAGGTCGACGTCCATCTCGACGCCGAGCGTGTCGAGCACCCTGCAGTCGGGCAGCGCGCCCGTTCCGTCGAGGGTCACCGTGAACTCGCGGGTGCGGCCCTCCCAGTTGAGGAAGGAACCGGACTTCTCGTCGACGGGGGCGACGGGAAGCACCACGTCGGCGTGCTCGGTGACCGCGCTCGGCCGCAGTTCGAGACTGACGACGAACTCCGCGGCCCGCAACGCCTTCCTCGCCAGCGCCGGGTCTGGCAGGTCGTCGGGGTCGACGCCGCCGACGAGCAGACCGGCCAGGTCGCGAGTGACGACGGCGTCGAGGATGCCGGTGGTGTCCCTGCCCGGCGCCGATGGCAGCGAGCCCGGCTCGACTCCCCACGACTTCTCGACCTCGGCGCGGGCCTGCGCGTCGAGTACCGGACGGCCGCCGGGCAACAGGTTCGGCAGGGCGCCTGCCTCGACCGCTCCCCTTTCGCCTGCCCTGCGCGGGATCCAGGCCAGCGCGGCTCCGGTCCGCTCCGACAACCGGTGCAGCGCCGAGAAAAGGCCCGGCACCTCGGCTGCCCGCTCGCCGACGAGCAGCACGGCGCCGTCCTGGCGAAGGCGCTCGTCGAGGTCGGGGGCGTGGTAGGCGATGCCGTCCACGGCGGTGGCCTCGCCACCGGGAACGCACGCGAGCAGTTCGCCGAAGGTCTTGCTGACGGCAGGCGTCGTCCACTGTCCGATGTGGACGACCTTGGTTCCGTTGTTGCGGGCCGCCTTGCGCAGCCTGAGGAAAACAGCGGGTGCTTCCTCCTCCGGCTCGAAGGCGACGCAGAGCACGAGCGGCGCCCGCTCGATCGCCGCGAACGTGACGCCGTTGTCCGGCGAGGTCCCCGCGACCCTCGCGGCGAGGAAGTCCAGCTCCTCGGCGGAATGCGCGCGAGCCCTCGCGTCGATGTCGTTGGTCCGCAGCGCCAGCCTCGCGAACTTCGCGTAGGCGTACGCGTCCTCGACCGTCGACCGTCCGCCCGTGAGCACACCGACTCCGGCCGCGTCCCTCGCCTTGGCAAGTCCCTCCGCGGCGACTCGCAGCGCCTCGGTCCACGAAGCCGCTTCGAGTTCACCGGTCTCCGCGTTGCGCACGAGTGGCGTCCGGATCCGGTCGGCGGCCGTCGAGTACCGGAAGGCGAAACGACCCTTGTCGCAGATCCACTCCTCGTTGACCTCGGGGTCCTCGCCCGCGAGCTTGCGCATGACCTTGCCGCGCCGGAAGTCGGTGCGCTCGGCACAGCCCGAGGAGCAGTGCTCGCACACGCTCGGCGACGACACGAGGTCGAAGGGCCTCGAACGGAACCGGTACTGCGCGCTGGTGAGCGCGCCGACAGGGCAGATCTGGATCGTGTTGCCGGAGAAGTAACTCTGGAACGGGGTTCCCGCGCTCGTGTGCGACGCACTTTCGATGGCGGCCGTCTCCGACGTACCGATCTGCTGGTGCGCCCCGCGTTCGAGCAGATCGATGAACGGGTCACCCGCGATCTGCGCGGAGAACCGGGTGCAACGCTGGCAGAGCACGCAGCGTTCCCGGTCGAGCAGAACCTGCGTCGAGATCGGCAGCGGCTTCGGGAACGTGCGCTTGGTGTCCCTGAATCGGGATTCCGGCCTTCCGTGCGCCATCGCCTGGTTCTGCAGTGGACACTCGCCGCCCTTGTCGCAGATGGGGCAGTCGAGCGGGTGGTTGATGAGCAGCAGCTCCATCACACCCTGCTGGGCCTTGTCGGCGACGGGCGAGGTCAGCTGGGTCTTGACGACCATGCCGTCGGCGACCGTCATCGTGCACGAAGCCTGGGGCTTCGGCATCGGCCTTCCGCCCATCTCCACCTCGACGAGGCACTGGCGGCAGGCTCCGGCCGGGTCGAGCAGTGGGTGGTCGCAGAACCGGGGAACGACCGTCCCCAGCCGTTCGGCCGTGCGGATCAGCAGCTCGCCCTTGGGGGCGATGACTTCCTCACCGTCGATGGTCAGCTTGACGTGGCCTTCCGGAACCGGCTGGTCGGTCGTGGCCTTGTCGGGTGCGATCGTCATGATGCCTGCGCTCCCACAAGTTCGGGCTTGCCTGCCCTGTTCTTCTCACACAACGCGAGGAACTCGGCCTTGAAGTACTTGATGCCGCTGGTGATCGGGCTGACCGCGCCGTCTCCGAGCGCGCAGAACGAGCGGCCGAGAATGTTGTCGCAGACATCGAGCAAGGTGTCGATGTCCTCCTCGGTGCCGTTTCCCTCGACCATGCGTTCAAGGATCTGGGCCAGCCAGTAGGTCCCTTCCCTGCACGGCGTGCACTTGCCGCACGACTCGTGCTCGTAGAACTGGGTCCACTTCATGACCGCCCAGGGAACCGAGACTGTCTCGTTGAAGACCTGCACGGCCGTGGTGCCCAGCATCGAACCGGCCTCGGCAGCGCCCTCGAAGTCCAGCGGAACGTCGAGGTGTTCAGCCGTGAACAACGGGGTCGAGGAACCCCCGGGCGTCCAGAACTTCAGCGGAATGCCGTCCTTCATCCCGCCACACAGCTCAAGCAGCTCGCGCAGCGTCGTTCCGAGCGGCGCCTCGTACTGCCCCGGCCGCTCGACGTGCCCCGAGATCGAGAAGATCTTCGGGCCGGGCGACTTCTCCCTGCCCATCGCCCTGAACCAGTCGGCACCACCGTTGATGATGTAGGGAACGCTCGCGATGGTCTCGACGTTGTTGACCGTCGTCGGCGCCGCGTACAACCCCGCTGCCGCTGGGAACGGTGGCTTCAGCCTCGGCTGACCCCTTCGTCCTTCCAGCGAGTCGAGCAGCGCCGTCTCCTCGCCACAGATGTAGGCGCCCGCACCAGCGTGGACCGTGATGTCGAGGTCGAAGCCGGAGCCGAGGATGTTCTTGCCGAGGTAACCGGCGTCGTAGGCTTCCCTGACCGCCGCGGTCAGCCTGCGAATGCAGTGCAATGCCTCGCCACGCACGTAGATGAAGCAGTGGTGGGAACGCATCGCGTAAGCCGCGATGATGCAGCCCTCGATCAGCGAATGCGGGTCGGCCATCATCAGCGGGATGTCCTTGCAGGTACCCGGCTCGCCCTCGTCGGCGTTGATCACCAGGTAGTGCGGCTTGTCCTCGTTCTGCGGCATGAACGACCACTTGACGCCCGCGGGGAAACCGGCACCGCCCCTTCCCCTGAGGCCCGCGTCCTTGACGAGCTGCACGAGCTGCTCAGGCGTTCCCGCGAGTGCCTTGCGGAAAGCCGTGTAGCCCTCCAGCTTCTCGTAGGTCGACAGCCGCCACGACTGCGGCGACAGCCACCGCTTCGTGAGTACCGGGGTGACCGGATCCGCGCTCATTTCGCCTCCAGTTCCGGCAGTGGGACGTTGTCCGCCATGGCGGGCGCCGTCCAGCCGCGATCAGCGGCCAGCTGCGCGCCCCGCAAGGTCTCGACGGCCTGGGAAGGCCCGTCGACGTCGGCCCTGAACACGTCCTCCTCCTCGGGGAAGAACCCGGCGAGCTGACGTTCGACCGACTTGAAGTCGGAAAGCGGTGCACCACGGGTCGGCGCGGGCTTTTCGCCCCGCCGCAACGCATCGACGAGTTCGACGGCCGACTCCGGCGTCTGGTTGTCGTAGTACTCGTAGTTGACCTGCAGCACCGGCCCGAGGTCGCACGCGGCGAGACACTCAGCGTGCTCGATGGTGACCGAACCCTTTTCGCCTGGTGTTCCGGCCGTTTCCTCGTGACCGAGCGGCTTTCCGTCCTCGCCGAGGTGTTCACCGAGCTTGCGGTAGATCGCGTCGCCGCCGAGCGCGGCACACAGGGTGTTGGTGCACACGCTCACAAGGTGCTCACCGCACGGCTTGCGCTTGTACATCGTGTAGAAGGTGGCCACCGCGCTCACCTCGGCCTCGGAAAGGCCGAGCTGCTCCGCGCAGAAGGCGATGCCTTCCTGGCTCACGTAACCCTGCACCGACTGCACGAGGTGCAGCATCGGGAGCAAGGCCGACCTCGACTGCGGGTACCGGCCTGCCAGTTCGCGCGCTTTCGCCACGATGTCGGCGTCGAACGGCTCCTGCTGGGCACTCAACGGTCCACTCCCCCCATCACAGGGTCGATCGAGGCGACCGCGGCGATCACGTCGGCGACGAGACCACCCTCCGACATCGCCGGCATTGACTGCAGGTTCACGAAACTCGGTTCCCTGACGTGCACGCGCAACGGCCTCGTGCCGCCGTCGGAAACGAGGTGGAAGCCAAGCTCGCCCCTCGGTGACTCGACGGGTACGTACACCTGTCCCGGCGGGACGTGGAAGCCTTCCGTGACCAGCTTGAAGTGATGGATGAGCGATTCCATCGACTGGCCCATGATCTTGCGGACGTGTTCGAGCGAGTTGCCCATTCCGTCGCTGGAGATCGAGAGCTGAGCGGGCCAGGCGACCTTCTTGTCCTCGACCATCACGGGGCCCGGTTCGAGCTTCTTGAGCACCTGCCTCACGATGCGCAGCGACTGGTGCATCTCCTCGACCCTGATGAGGTAGCGAGCCCAGCAGTCGGCGTCGGTCGAGGTCGGAACGTCGAAGTCGAACTCCTCGTATGACGAGTACGGCTCGACCTTGCGCAGGTCCCACGGAAGACCGGCCGAGCGAAGTACCGGACCGGTGATGCCGAGCGCGAGGCACGCGTCGACGGGGAGGTATCCGACGTTCTTGAGCCGGTTGCGCCAGATCGGCTGACCGGTGAACAGCTTGTCGTACAAGGGAAGCCGCTCGTCCATCACCTTGCAGAACGCGGTGACGGCCTGATGGAAGTCGTCCGGCATGTCCTGAGCGAGCCCGCCCGGCCTGATGAACGCGTGGTTCATGCGGAGCCCGGTCAGGTGTTCGAGCAGGTGAAGGACCTCTTCGCGCTCGCGGAAGCCGAGCGTCATCGCGGTGGTCGCGCCGAGTTCCATCCCGCCGGTGGCGATGTAGACGAAGTGCGAGGCGAGGCGATTCAGTTCGAGCAGCAGCACCCGCAGGAGCTGTGCCCTGCGCGGGACCTCTATGCCGAGCAGCTTCTCGACAGCGAGGCAGTAACCCATCTCGTTGGAGAGCGGGGCGAGGTAGTCCATGCGCGTCACGAACGTGACGCCCTGGGTCCAGGTCCGGTACTCGCAGTTCTTCTCGATACCGGTGTGCAGGTAGCCGATGACCGACCGGAGCTGGGTGACCGTCTCACCCTCCATCTCCAGCACGAGCCTGAGCACGCCGTGGGTCGAAGGGTGCTGCGGCCCCATGTTGATGACCATGCGCTCGTCGTGCGTGGCATCGGAGAGAACGTCGTCCCAGTCGCCACCGCTGACGGTGTAGACCCGGCCTTCCGTCGTTTCCCTGTGCTCCGCGTACGGCGCGCTGGCCGAGCCTTCGGGCGAGGTGTCCGTCCCGGTCGTCGCGTCC
This sequence comes from Saccharomonospora sp. NPDC006951, assembly GCA_040635515.1. Taxonomy (GTDB): domain Bacteria; phylum Actinomycetota; class Actinomycetes; order Mycobacteriales; family Pseudonocardiaceae; genus Prauserella_A. The sequence continues at coordinate 185,032 of JBEYHY010000006.1, forward strand.
GCGAGGCGATCGCTCGTTGTCATGAGCAAGACTCCTTCATGAGTACGACCTTCGCGTGTCGGGCGGCGGGATCTCCGCGCCCTTGTACTCAACGGGGATACCGCCGAGCGGATAGTCCTTGCGCTGCGGGTGACCGTCCCAGTCGTCGGGCATGAGAATCCTGGTCAGCGCGGGATGGCCGTCGTAGACGATCCCGAACATGTCCCAGGCTTCCCGCTCCTGCCAGTCCGCGGTGGGATAGACGTCCACAATGGAGGGAACGTGCGGGTCCTCGATGTCGAGCGCGACCTCAAGCCGGATGCGCCTCCGGTAGGTCATCGACGTCAGGTGGTAGACCGAGTGCAGGCGCTGAGGGACGTCCGCCCCGTAGTCCACACCGGACACCGAGGAGCACAGCTCGAAGTGAAGTCCCTTGTCGTCCCGGAGGGTCCGGCAGATGGCGACGAGGTGCTCACGGGCGACGTAGAAGGTGATCTCACCGCGATCGACGGTGACCTGCAGGATCGAATCGGCGGGGATGCCGTTGTCGGCCAGCGCCGCGAAGAACTCGTCGGCGAAGTCGTCGAACCAGCCGCCGTAGGGGCGTTCGGCGGGCGGCGGTGAGTAGGCGGGAAGCCTGAGCCCGCCGTAACCGGAGGTGTCACCCGACCCGGAAACACCGAACATGCCCTTGCGTTCCCTGCCGGCGACCACCGGCCGCGAAGGCCTGGCCGGCTCCGCGCCGCGAGGCTCGACGCCGGTCTCCGCCCGCTCGGCGCTGGACTGCTCGCCGCCGGTTTCTGGCTTCTCGTCAGGCATGCCCATCACTTCTTCGCGTACTTGATCGACGACGGAATCATCGGTGTGCGCTCACCGCTCGCCGCCCGGATGGCCGCCCTGCGCGGGCCCATCGGCTCGTCCTGGATCTTGGCGTGGAGCTTGAGAATCGCGTCGAGCAACATCTCCGGCCTCGGCGGACAGCCCGGGAGGTACATGTCGACGGGAACGATGTGGTCGACGCCCTGCACGACGGCGTAGTTGTTGAACATGCCGCCGGAGGAGGCGCAGACACCCATCGCGAGCACCCAGCGCGGCTCGGCCATCTGGTCGTAGATCTGCCTGAGCACGGGCGCCATCTTCTGCGTGACCCTGCCCGCGACGATCATCAGATCAGCCTGCCGCGGCGTCGCGCTGAACCGCTCCATGCCGAACCGCGCGATGTCGTAGCGGGATCCGCCGGTGGTCATCATCTCGATGGCGCAACAGGCGAGCCCGAACGTCGCGGGCCACAGCGAGTTCTTCCTGGCCCAGTTGACCACGCCCTCAAGCTTGGCCAGCAGGATTCCGTTGGGGAGCTTCTCTTCGAGACCCATGATCTTCTAGTTCCAATCCAGCCCGCCGCGCCGCCACACGTAGGCGTCGGCAATGAAGAACGTCCCGATGAACAAGGCGACGGCAAAGACCCCCCACAGTCCGAGCGCGTCGGCCGAGACCGCGTAGGGGAAGAGGAACACCATCTCGATGTCGAACAAGATGAACAACATCGCGGTGACGTAGTAGGCGACCGGCATCCGGCCGGCGCCGACGAGTGGCTGCGGTGACGGTTCGATGCCGCACTCGTAAGCCGAAAGCTTCGCCTTGTTGTACCTGCTCGGTCCGACGAGGGGCCCGAGCAGCACGGAGAAGATCGCAAAGGCGAGCGCCAGAACGAAGATCAACACAAGCGGGAGGTAGACGCCAAGGCCCGCCCCCACGCTCTCCTGTGCCAGTACCACCGGGGCTCCTGAGGAGTTCACTGCGGCACCATCCTTTCCGCGCCGCTGCGTTACGGACGTGTGTGTTGTGCGACTACTGGGCGGCACCCTAAGGGACTTAGGTCACACCTCTGAGCGTTAGGGCACCCTTACTCGGCGTGTCTAACCACCTCTGTCGTAGCCCGCCCACTTCACACAGCTTGTGAAATAGTTCACAAGCTTCGTTGCGAAGTTGTGAACCGGTTCACAAGGCATGGGGGCAGTGTAGGACGCGACTCACACGGTTGTCGCTAGGCCCCGTGGTATAAGGCTTACCTAACCTGACAGCCACGAATGGGTGACTTGCCGTGGTCGCAGGCCATAGACCTGCACGAAAGGGACATCGGCCGCGAGCCGCCGCTAACAAAGTACGCCCGTACTGTGAGCTTTCCCACCTCGGAAATGGCGCCTAACCAGGGTGTGAGCCAGGTGTGAGCCGCGCGAGTCCCCCACTCCGGACGCCGAGATCCGCACTCACGACGGCGAGATCCGCACTCAGGACGGCGAGATCCGCGTTCGCGAGCGCGAGGTGCACATCCGGGACGGCGAAGCGGCGCACCGGTCCCTTGATCGCCACCCCGCGCCCACCTGTCCGTCAAGCGCCGCGGTCCGTCAAGCGCTGGGCGCGGCCTTGGCCAGCAGTGAGATGACCCTGTCGACCCCGTCGCCGCCCTTCGCGTCGTAGCAACCGGAAAGCCCCTTGTAGACAAGGGGAATCAGGGCGTTGACCCTGAGTCCGTACTTCGTCGCCGCGCGCATGACCTTCGGTTTGCCGATGGCCTTCGCGAAGATGTTGCCGAGCCGGTAGTAGCCGCCCATCAGGTCGGAGAGCGCGCGCGGGTAGCCGTTGAGCGCGCGTTCCCTCGACGGCCCCTCGGGCCTGGCCAGCGCCTGCAGCACGTGTTCGGCCGCGAGCTGGGCGGACTCCATGGCCGCCGAAATGCCCTCGCCGTTGAACGGGCTCACCATGCCGCCCGCGTCGCCGAGCAGCAGCAAACCGTCGCGGTAGTGGGGAGTCCGGTTGAAACCCATGGGCAGTCCGGCGCCGCCGATCTTGCCGACCGCGTTCCCCTCGCGGTAGCCCCATTCCTCGGGGGTGGAGTCGAGCCACGACCGCAGCAACGCGCGATAGTCGATGCTGCGGAACGACGACGACGTCGACAGCATGCCGAGACCGACGTTGACGGTGCCGTCGCCAAGCGGGAAAGCCCAGCCGTAGCCGGGAAGCAGCTTCGGGTTCCTGGGGTCGGCCCTGTCCCACAGTTCGAGGTGTCCCTCGATGTAGGGCTCGCTGTGGCGCGGGCTGCGGTAGTAGCGCCGCACGGCGACGCCCAGCGGCCGCTTCTCGTTCTTCTCGATACCGACCGAAAGGGCGAGCCGCGCGGAAACGCCGTCACAGGCGAGCACGAGCGGGGCACGGAAACTGACGGGCCTGCGGTCTTCTCCCGACTTGCCGGTGACGCCGACGACCCTTCCCGTTCGTTCGTCGGTGATGGCGCCGGTGACCGTTGTGCGCTCAAGCATCCTGGCGCCCGCCTTGACGGCGGTCTTCGCCAGCAGATCGTCGAAATCGTGCCTGGTCCTCGCGACCCCGTAGGGCGGGTAGCTGGTGAGGTCCGGCCAGTCGAGTTCGAGGGTCAGGTCGCCGGTGAGGATGCGAAGTCCCCTGCTGTGCACCCAGCCCTCGGATTCGCTCGTGTCGATGCCGAGGTCGATGAGCTGCTTGACGCCGCGCGGGGTCAGTCCGTCGCCGCACACCTTGTCGCGAGGGAACGTGCTCTTCTCAAGCAACAGCACGTCGACGCCCGCACGGGCGAGGTATGTCGCGGCCGTCGAACCGGCTGGGCCCGCGCCAACGACAATGACCTCGGCGTCCTCGGCATCCCTAGTCATGTCCGCGAGTCTACGGAAGGCGACGCGGGGGTTCGGGCTCAGTCGGTGGCTTCGGGTTTCCTCGCCCTGTGGATGGCGACGACGCCGAACGTGAGGTTCATCCACTCGACACTGGTCCAGCCCGCGGCGGCGATGATCTCGCCGAGGCCACGCTGATCGGGCCAGGTGAGCATCGACTCGGCCAGGTACCCGTAGGCCTCGGGATTGGACGAAGCCCTGCGGCCGAGCCACGTCATGGCCCGCAGAATGACCTTGCGGTACAGGAACCGGATCGGCGGGAACGTCGGCGTCGACACCTCGCACACCACGAGCCGGCCACCCGGCCTGACAACCCTGGCGATCTCGACGAGAGCGGCCTTCGTGTCGACGAAGTTGCGGATGCCGAACGAGATCGTCGCCGCGTCGAAACTGTTGTCGGCAAAGGGCAAACGCAGCGCGTCGGCCGCGACCATCGGTACCCCGCGGTCGAGCCCGCTCCTCAGCATGCCGAGTGAGAAGTCGGCCGCGACGCACCAGGCGCCGTTGCGGGCGTATTCCTTCGTGGAGACGCCGGTGCCCGCCGCGAGGTCGAGCACCTTCTCTCCCTCACGAGCGTCGAGCACCCTCGCCGTGATGATGCGCCAACGGCGGTCGAAACCGAAGGTCATCACCGAGTTCGCGCGGTCGTAGCCTGCCGCGACTCCGTCGAACATGGCAGCGACCTCGCGAGGATCCTTATCCAGGCTCGCTCGGGACATGTCGGAAGTGTAGATGTGACAGGTCCACACCGCGCCCAGGCGGTGCGGCGACGGCGGAGGAGGCCCCGTGCCGGGCACTCGTCACCGGCGCCAACGGGCGTCTGCCACCGTGGGCATCGCGAATGTGCATCTCGGCGGCCTGAGTGCGGATCTCGGTGGCCTGAGTGCGGAACTCGCCGTCCGGAGCGGGGGACTCGCGCACACACACGGCGCGTTGGCCGGGCGGGGCGGTCAGGGGGTTTGGGCCGGGGCCGGAGTTTCGGCTTCCGTCACCGGCTCCGCCGCCCTGCGCTCGGCACGCAGCTTGCTCCTGAGCCACCACAGCAACGGGCCCGCGATGAGCCACGTGATGAGCACCGTGCTGCCGACCGGCAACAGGGTCAGCAACCACGTCCTGCCCGCGACCTTCGCCAGCTCGGGATCCGTGGTGTCGTACTCGATCCTGATGAGCTGTCCCGCGCTGAGTCCCCCGGGGTAGAGCACACCGTTCTCCGGGCTGTGCGCGACACCGTCGGGCGTCTCGAACCTGATGATCGTCCTGTCGAACAACACCTGGTCGACCTGCGCGTTGGCGGTGCCGAGATGCGCCGAGATGGCCTGATCGTTACGCAGCGCGGCGAAGACGAGCGTCACGCCCAGCAACGTGATGACGGCCGCGACGCCGAGAATCGCACCGAACCCGATGCGCGAGGCCTTGCTGTTCCCGCGAGCCTCGGCAGGCCGCGCACGCTCGACCGGCGGCGCAACCGGTTCACCGGGGCTTGACTTGGTCACTGCTCACTTCCGCTGCTCAGAATCGGTTCGCCCGAGCATAACGGGAGTGCCTTCCGCCCCGTGCCCGCATTACCGCATTGCCGCTCTGCCCCGGGAAAACAGCCCCAGGCAGAGCGGCAATGCCCCGTCAGTGCCCGGCGGCGAGCAGTTCGTGCGTGTGCCGGATCATCGGATACGACGCCGGTTGCTCCACCGGAGCGCTACGTGCGGTGACCGCCCCGTTGGGACCCTCAGGGGGTTTGCCCTTGGTGAACAGCCACGTGTCGAAGACGTCGTCGAGCTGCTGTCCCGACAGTTTCTCCGCGAGCGCGATGAACTCGGGGATGGTCCCGCGCCCGTCCTTCTTCTCCTCCAACCACGTGCGCAGGATGGTGAAGAACGTCTCGTCGCCGACGGCCTTGCGCAGCGCGTGCACGGCGAGCGCTCCCCTGTCGTAGACCGCGGCGTGGAACTGGTTGTCCACGCCGGGATCGCCGGGAAGCACCTGCCAGAACTCGTCGTCCGCCGGGAACGAGTCGTAGATGTACTGGGCGAGTTCGTCGGCGGTGCCCTCGCCCGCGTACTCCGACCACAGGTACTCGGAGTAGCTGGCGAAGCCCTCGTTGAGCCAGATGTCGCTCCACACGCCGAGCGCGACCGCATCACCGAACCACTGGTGTGCGTGCTCGTGCGCGACGACGGACATGTTCGTTCCGGACCGGAAGAACGCCCCGTCGTACACCGATCTCGTCTGGTTCTCCAGCGCGAAGCCAAGCCCGTTGGTGGCGATCCCGCCCTGCGCTTCGAACGGGTAGGGCCCGAAGAACCCTTCGAGGAATTCGACCATCTCCGGCGACCGTTCGATGCTCGCCTTCGCGGCGGGGAGACTCGCGCCGAGCGAAGGGTCGTACGCGGTGATGAACGGTTGTCCGGACGGGGTGGTGGATTCGAGCACCTCGTAGTCGCCGACGGCGAGGAACGCGAGGTAGGTGGCCTGCGGTTCGGTGCTTCGCCAGTTCCACCTTGTCCAGCCCTGCCGCTGTTTGGTCTTGCGAACGAGGGTTCCGTTGGACAGCGCGGAAACGTCGTCGGGGACCTCGACCGAAACGTCGTAGGTCGCCTTGTCGGTGGGATGGTCGTTGGAGGGGAACCACCATTCGGCGATGGCGGGCTGGTCGACGGCGAGCGCACCGGTCGGTGTCTTCTTCCACGCCGTGAACCCGTCGATGCTGACCTCTGAGGGCGTGTCGGCGTAGCTGACGACGACGGTGACGAACTGGTTCTTCCGCAACGGCTGCCTCGGGGTGACGACGAGCTCGCTGATGTCGGCCTTGTCCTTCTCGAACCTGGCAGGCCCGTTGTTGACGCGTACGGAGTCGACTTTCAGCCCGAAATCGAGGTTGAAGCGCGTCAGCTCCTGCGTCGTCGTCGCGAGGATGGTCGTCGTACCGGCGAGCCGGTCGGTGTCGGGGTTGTAGGTGAGGCGGATGTCGTAGTGGGCAACGTCGTAACCGCCGTTGCCCGCTCCCGGGTAGTACGGATCACCGGCACCGGGAGCGCCAGGCCCATTGGCCGCGCTCGCGGAGGTTGCCAGCAGAACTGTCGCGAGACCCGTCGCGACGGCGCCGTATCCGGCGCGGGTTCGAAGCCGCATGGCGGATCAACGTAGCGAGCTTTCCCGCCGCCCGACACGGCTGAAAGGAGGCTATTCGCCGGTGACGGCCTCGGCGACGGCGGAGCGCAGCCTCGCGTGCAGGTCGCGGTGCCGTGACCGGTCGACCTTGACCTCGACGACCCGCAGTCCCGGCCGGGGCCGCAGCGCCGCCCTGAACTCGGTGAGGGTTTCGGCGAGTGTGTGCGGCACGCGATATCCGGCGCACAGCGCGGAGAGGTCGGCGCCGTGCGGGGTGCCGAATACCCGTTCGAAACTGGCGCTGTGCTCGGGTGCGCCTTGTTCGAGCAGCGAGAAGATGCCGCCCCCGTCGTCGTTGACGACGACGATGGTGAGGTCGGGCCGCAGCTCAGCGGGCCCGGTGAGCAGGCCGTTGATGTCGTGCAGGAACGTCAGGTCGCCGAGCAGCGCGTAGGAGGGGCCTCTGTGCACGGTGGCCGCGCCGATGGCGGTGGAGACGGTGCCGTCGATACCGGCGACTCCCCTGTTGCGGTGAACGAGCACGTCGGGCCGCAGCCCTCCGGCGAGCGCGACGTCCCGTGCCGGGTTCGAGGAACCGACGACGAGCAGCGAATCGGCGGGGAGTTCGCGCACCAGCTCGCCAGCGACGCGCAATCCGCTCGGCCACGGCTCCTCCGCCAGCGTCGCGCTGACGGCCTCGGTGGCAGCCGCGTCGGCTCTGCGCCAGCTCGCGAGCCACTCCGGGTCCGCGGGTTTCGCGGGTTCGTCGAACCACTGGCCGACCTGCCGCACGTTGTGCGCGGGTGCGGGCCAGTCCGAGTCCGGCCGTACGAGCAGCACCTCGACGGCCGGGTCCGACAGCAGCCGCTGCACCTGCCTGAACACGGTCGGTCTTCCGATGCACAGAACCTGTTCGGGGGTGTGCTCCGCGAGGAATTCCTCGACGGCCAGCAGCCAGGCCCCTCCGGCGATCGCTGTCGATCCGCCGAGGCCGAGTCCTCCGGTTTCCGAGACGACGGGCCAGTTGTGCTGTTCGGCCCACTCGCTGGCCGCCCGCACCCCCGCGTCGCAGGCGATGACGAGGCCGTGTCGCGCGGACGGCACGACGAAGGAGGGAAGCGCTCCGAAGTCGGGCAGCTCCGTCCATCTCGCGCCGCGCGGCCTTCCGTCGAGGGATTCGAACCAGCTCTCCTCGCCGTCGGGCACCAGGGGTTCGCGAAAGGGAATGTTCAGGTGGACGGGACCGCATCGCCATTCGCCGTACGCGGCGTTCCACGCCCTGCAGATCTGGCTGCGCCAGTACGCGTTCTGGCCGGCCCTGCGCTCGGCGACCGCGAGCTCGTCGAAGTAGCGAACGGCGTTGCCGTAGAGGTTGTGCTGGTCGATGACCTGGTTGGCACCGGCGGCCCTCAGTTCGGGTGGCCGGTCGGCGGTGAGCACGATCAGCGGTACGCCCGCGCGGTCGGCTTCGAGCACGGCGGGATGGAAGTTGGCCGCCGCCGTCCCCGAGGTGCACACGACGGCGACCGGCCTTCCGGTGCGCGCCGCGATGCCGAGCGCGAGGAAGGCGGCGCCGCGTTCGTCGACCCGGACGTGCAAGCTCAGCTTGCCCGCCGCCGCGGCGTCGTAGAGGGCGAGCGAGAGCGGGGCGTTGCGCGAGCCGGGACTGAGCACGACGTGGGAGACGGTGTTGCGCACGAGCTCGTCGACGATGACCCGTGCCTGCGCGGTGGAGGGATTCACCTGGAAGTCCTCTGAGCGCTCACGTGCGTTCCTTTCCGTCGGCAGTTCCCGGACGCCTTCATCGACTCACCACCGCGGGCCACGTCACCGGAGCGGCCTTCATTGCCACCGGCGCACCGCATATTCTCCCAAGCGTGCATGACGCCCAGGTATCGGAACTGTTCGACCCCGCCGAGTGGACCGAGGTCGAAGGATTCGACTTCACCGACATCACCTACCACCGTTCCACGCGGACCCGTTCGGGCAAACGCGTCGTGCGGGTGGCTTTCGACCGGCCCGAGGTGCGCAACGCCTTCCGCCCGCACACGGTCGACGAGCTGTACCGCGCCTTGGACCACGCCAGGATGAGCCCTGATGTCGGCTGCGTCCTGCTCACCGGAAACGGTCCCTCGCCGAAAGACGGCGGATGGGCGTTTTGTTCCGGTGGTGACCAGCGTATTCGCGGCCGGACCGGGTATCAGTACGCGAGCGGCGAGACGTCCGACACTGTCGATCCGGCGAGGGCGGGCAGGCTGCACATCCTTGAGGTGCAGCGGCTGATCCGGTTCATGCCCAAGGTGGTCATCGCGGTCGTGCCGGGCTGGGCGGCGGGCGGAGGGCACTCGCTGCACGTCGTATGTGATCTCACGCTCGCTTCGGCGGAGCACGCGATGTTCAAGCAGACCGACGCCGACGTGGGTTCTTTCGACGGCGGGTTCGGTTCGGCGTACCTGGCGAGGCAGGTCGGGCAGAAGTTCGCGAGGGAGATCTTCTTCCTCGGCAAGTCCTATACCGCCGAGCAGGCGCACGCGATGGGCGCGGTCAACGCCGCAGTGGCGCACGATTCGCTTGAAGCCGAGGCGCTGGAGTGGGCTTTCGGCGTGCTCGGCAAGTCGCCGACGGCGCAGCGCATGCTGAAGTACGCGTTCAACCTGATCGACGACGGGCTCGTCGGTCAGCAGGTCTTCGCTGGCGAGACGACGCGACTGGCCTACCTGCAGGACGAGGCCGTCGAGGGCAGGGACGCCTTCCTTGAGAAGCGCGATCCCGACTGGTCGGCCCATCCCTACTACTACTGATGCGCCTCGTCTGGACCGACGGCTCACCTGAGCGCGTCACCGAGCTGCGGGAAGCCGTGCTGGCCGCGCTCGGTGGCGGGCCTGCGGTGTTGCCCTTGGATCAGCGCAATCCGGCCGCCGGTGACGTGCTCGCGGCAATGGCGACCGAGCAGCCTGTCGAACCGGGTACCGCGGTGATCATGCCGACGTCGGGCTCGACGGGCGGGCCCAAAGGGGTGCTGCTGTCCGCGTCGGCGTTGCTTGCCTCGGCGAGGGCGACGCACGACCGGCTCGGCGGCGAGGGCAGGTGGCTGCTCGCCACGCCCGCCAATTACATCGGCGGCCTGCAGGTGCTGGTTCGGGCGCACCAGGCGGGGACGACGCCGGTCGTGCTGGACATGTCGGCCGGGTTCGAGCCGGATGCGTTCGCGGCGGCGGCGCGCTCACTGTTCGCCGGGCACGGGCCGTACTACACGGCACTCGTGCCGACCCAGTTGAGCAGGCTGCTCGACGCGGGAAGTACCGAGCTGGCCGGGTTTTCCGCCGTCGTACTCGGTGGCGCGGCGCTCGACGAGCGGCTCAGGACCCGCGCGGGAGAAGCGGGCGTGCGGATCGTCCCGGCGTATGGCATGAGTGAGACCGCGAGCGGCTGCGTGTACGACGGCTATCCGCTCGACGGTGTGCGGATCAGGCTCGGCGACGGCGACCGCATCGAGATCGCGGGCCCGGTGCTGACGCACGGCTACCGGCTGCGGCCCGATCTCACGGCAGCCGCGTTCTCCTCGGGCTGGTTCGTCACGAGCGATCTCGGCGCGCTCGACGCCGAGGGCAGGCTCAGCGTGCTCGGCAGGGTCGACGACGTGATCAACACCGGCGGGGTCAAGGTTCCCGCAGGCGCGGTCGAGCGGGTGCTCGCCCGCCAGCCCGGTGTTCGCTCCGCCTGTGTCGTCGGCCTTCCCGATCCGGAGTGGGGACAGCTCGTCGGCGCCGCCGTCGTACCGGAGGGCGACGCGCCCCGGGCCGCCGACCTGCTCGCGGCGGTGAGGGCCGAACTGGGCGCGGCACACGTGCCGAAGCTGCTGCGGTTCGTCGCGAGCCTTCCGCTCATCGGCCCCGGCAAGATCGACCGGTCCGGGGTGAGAACCACCCTGCTGGGGTAGCTCGGCCGACTGGCGTCCCGCGACACTGGGCGCGGGCTCGTTGACTTATCGCCAAAGCCACGTTGGCTGACCGCATGAAACAGCGAAGACGCAGGTCATTGGCATTGAGCGCGGTCGCGGCGCTGACACTGACCCTGCTTTCGGAACCGGTTCGCGCGACGGAAACGGTGACCTGGACGCTGCCTGCTCCGGACGGCCGCTCCCTCACGTTCGGCACGACGAACGCGCAACGAGTCGCCGTGCACGAGTTCGCGGCCGAGGAACTCGATACCGAGGTCAACACGGTCACCGCAGAGGAGGCGCGCGGTGGCGCCGTCGACGTTCGAGGCCAGCGTGCCGACGGCACCTGGTCCGAGTGGATTCCGGTACCCATCGACGCGCCGGCCGTGCTCCCCGAATCGACCCGCACGGTGCAGACCAGGCTCGTCGTGTCCGCGCCGGAGGAGCTCACCGCCGTGGACATGACGGCGTGGGAGGAGCCGAGACCGGAGGCGCGGCTCAGTGCCCCGACGACATACCGGGTCTTCGCGACGAGGGAGGGCCTCGTCGGCGGCACGACGGCCAACGGGCACGTGATCACCGAGCGGGACCACTTCGTCGCCCTGCCATCGCGCAAGGGCCTCGCGAGTAAGGGCGGCGGCAACTACACCGTCAAGGTGTGCACGTCGGACGGCGCCCGCTGCGAATGGGCTCCCGTGTGGGACGTCGGACCGTGGAACACCAAGGACGACTACTGGAACTCCGACAGGGAGCAGTGGAGGAGCCTCCCTCAGGGCAAGCCGCAAGCACAGGCCGCCTACCAGGACGGCTTCAACAACGGCAAGGACCAGTTCGGCAGGAAGGTGCTCAACCCCGCCGGGATCGACCTCGCCGACGGGACGTTCTGGGACGGTCTGAAGCTGCCGACGAACGCGTGGGTCGACGTCACCTACCAATGGACCTCCGGCGGCCCGTGGGGCACCGTCGAGACGAGCGGCTTCGCGGTGAACGTCCGGTCGGGGCCCGCGCTTTCCGGCGGGAAGACGGGCTACGCGGCGAGGTACGCGCAGGTCCGGATCGAGTGCGCGGTGACAGGTCAGCGGGTGTCGGGCAGCCAGGGAAGCACCGACCGCTGGTACCGCCTCGCACCCGGTATGTACGTCAGTGCCGCTTTCGTCAAACCCGGGGTCAGCCCAGCATCCTGCTGATGATCGGGTAGCGAAAGAATGACCGCATGGCCACCGTTGCGGAATGGATCGAGGGGGCACGTCCGAGGACGCTGCCCAACGCCGTCGCCCCCGTGCTCGCCGGTATGGGGGCGACGGCTCAGCTCGGCGAGTTCTCGTGGTGGCAGTCGCTGCTGGCGTTGCTCGTCGCGCTGTCCCTGATCATCGGGGTCAACTTCGCCAACGACTACTCCGACGGCATCCGAGGTACCGACGAGCAACGCGTCGGCCCACTCCGGCTCGTCGGTTCCGGCGTTGCCAGGCCCAGAACGGTGCTGGCCGCCGCGCTCGCCGCACTCGGCGTCGCCGGGGTCATCGGCCTCGCACTCGTCGCGGCGACGGGAACCTGGTGGCTGCTGCTGCTCGGCGCGGCCTGCATCGCGGGCGCCTGGTTCTACACGGGAGGACGGCGCCCCTACGGCTACGCGGGACTCGGCGAGGTCGCCGTCTTCGTCTTCTTCGGACTCGCCGCCGTACTCGGCACGGTGTACGTGCAGGCGGGAAGGATCAGTCTTGAGGCGCTCGGCTGCGCGGTGGCCGTCGGCTCGCTGAGCACCGGCGTACTCGTGGCGAACAACCTCAGGGACATCCCCACCGACAGGGAAACCGGAAAGCGCACGCTGGCCGTGAAACTCGGCGACGCGGGCACCCGGCGCCTCTATCTTTTTCTCGTCGCGGTGCCGTTCGCCGTCACCGTCGCCATCGGTATCGCGCACCCGCTCGCGTTCATCGGCCTGCTCACCGCCCCGTTGCTGCTCGTGCCCGTCAAAACCATCGCGGGAGGCGGATCGGGCAGGGCGCTCATCCCCGTTCTCGGCGGAACCGGGATGGCGATGCTCGCGTGGGCGGTGCTGACCGGGGGCGCGCTAGCGTTCGGCTGAGAACTCGCCCGTTCCGAGAAAACGCTCGAATGCCTCGGCGTGCGGTGCGAGATCGAACCCGTTGGCGGTGATCCACTCGTCGCTGTAATAGGTGTTGGCGTAGCGCTCGCCGCCGTCACACAGCAACGTCACCACGCTGCCCCGCTCACCGGCTCGCAGCATGCGCGAGATGAGCGTGAAGGCACCGCAAAGGTTCGTACCGGTCGAACCGCCGGCCCAGTGCCCCGTGCGTTCCCGCAGGAATCGGATGGCCGCGTAGGAGCCCGCGTCCGGCACCTTGATCATCTCGTCGATGATCTCGGGAACGAACGACGGTTCAACCCTCGGTCTTCCGATGCCCTCGATCCTCGAAGGCAGGCCGGTCGTGTGGTTCCGGTCGCCGTCGCGCCACGCGCCGTAGAACGCGGAGTTCTCGGGGTCGGCGACGGCGATCCTCGTCGGATGCCGCTTGTAGCGCACGTAGCGGCCGAACGTGGCGCTCGTACCTCCCGTCCCGGCGCCGACGACGATCCACGACGGCACGGGGTGTCGTTCGGCGCGAAGCTGCGTGAAGACCGACTCGGCGATGTTGTTGTTGCCCCGCCAGTCGGTCGCGCGCTCGGCGAAGGTGAACTGGTCGAGGTAGTGCCCTCCGCACTCGTTCGCGAGGCGCTCCGCCTCCGAGTACATGTCGCCGGGCACGTCGACGAAATGACACTCGCCGCCGTAGAACTCGATGAGGTCGATCTTCTCCTGGCTGGTCTTGCGGGGCATCACGGTGATGAACCGGAGCCCGAGCATCCTGGCGAAGTACGCCTCGGAGACGGCCGTCGACCCGCTGGACGCCTCGATGAGCACCGTCTCGCTGCCGATCTGCCCGTTGACCAGTCCGTACAGCAGCAACGACCGCGCGAGCCGGTGCTTGAGCGAGCCGGTGGGGTGCACGGACTCGTCCTTGAGGTAAAGATCGATGCCCCATTCCGGGGGCAGCGGGAAGACGAGCAGGTGCGTGTCGGCGCTGCGGTTGGCGTCGGCCTCGATGATCCGGACGGCCTCCCTGACCCACACCGGGTCGGCGACCGTCATTCCGCGCTCACCTCGTCGTCGGCCTTGTCAGCCTTGCCGGTCTTGTCGGCCTTGTCGCTCTCGTCGCTCTCGTCGCTCGCGTCGCCGCGAAGCTGGGCGCGCAGGTTCGCTCGCTCGCGGGCCCGCTTCTCGTTGCGGGCCGCGAGCCCCGCCGTGACCCTCGCGTTGAGTCCCCGCAGGAGCAGCAGGCCGAGCGGGAGCCCGCCGACGAGCCCGACAGCCAGCGCGACGAGCAGCGGCACGCCGAGGAGGACGAGGATTGCCGCGATGACCGCGACCAGCGCGAACCGCGCCACGACATAGAGGGTCAGATCGCGGCCGAGATGTCCGCTTGGTCGTTCGCTCACGCTCTACGAGGCTACGCCGCCGCACGCGTCACCAGCAGGGCGGCCGAGACTCGGGTTGTTCGGCCTGCCTTCGAACCGGGTCGAGAGCACGACGGTGGTGCGGGTGCGGGCGACCCCGTCGATGCGGCGCAGCCTGCCGAGAGCGAGTTCGAGCTCGTCGACCGTGCCAACCCTGACCTTGACGACGAACGCCTCGTCACCCGCGACCGCGTAGCAGCTTTCGACCTCGTCCAGTTCGCCGAGAGCGACGGCGACGTCGTCGTCGGAAGCGGTGTCGGTGGGCTGAATACCGACGAGCGCGGTGACACCGAGGCCGACGGCTCTGGCGTCGACGACGGCGTGGTAGCCGGTGATCACGCCGGCGGCCTCCAGCTTTCCGACTCGCTCGTGCACGGAGGACGCCGAGAGACCGACGGTTCTTCCGAGTTCGGCGTACGAGGCCCTGCCGTTGGTGCGGAGTTCGGCGATGATCTTGCGGTCTACGTGATCCACGGGCCCAGGCTAGCCCTGCCACCTGCGGATGTCCGAACCGCTCTTTTTGTCCCTTACTACCTCTTTACTCTCTGACAACCGTTCGAGTACCTGGCGGGTGAAGTGCAACGATTGCGGAGTTAGAGGACCGGGCACGACGGCCCAAGAGCCAACCGCGCTCCCGGTATAGCACTGGATGTGTGAAGGAGGCGGAAAGTGACCGCGACCACGGGAGGACGGCTACTGACACCAGGTGAGGTGGCCGCGTTGTTTCGCGTTGATCCCAAGACGGTGACCCGCTGGGCGACCGCGGGCAGGATCGGCTCGATTCGCACCCCTGGTGGGCACCGCCGGTTCCGCGAGTCCGAAGTCAACGAACTGCTGGCCGAACTGACGACCAGCGCGGGCGAGCCGAGAACCATCTGAGCCGGAGCCGAGAGCCGCGGGATTCGAGTAGGCCCCTACCCCGCCAGACCATGGCACTGCGGCTTCGCCGGCATCGTCGCACCTGAATACAAGACCTTTCCGTAGGTCTTCGCGCCATCACGAGGCAGCGGCGGAAGGGGTGTTCCCCGGCATTCCAGAGGATGTCGAGGGACACCCCTTACCCGCAAACCCGGCAAAAGGGTTAACCTCGGGGCAGTACTTTTGTCACTCGCGCAGCAGCGGAAAGGAGCGAGCATGCTCTACTTGCTCGCAGCCATCGGCGCGCTCACCATCGCCGTCTTGTTGTGGCGAGTGTTCGGCGCCGAGCGAGTCGGTGTGCCGACACGCCAGAGCACAGTGGCTCCCGACGACGATCCCGACTTCCTTCGCAAACTCGGCGAGCAGCAGAAGCGACCCGACGAAGAGGACAAGAACTAGCGCCTGAGCCGGTTCTCAGCGCATCATCCGGTCGGCGGTGAACCCGTCGGCCACCGTCGCGGCGAGTTCAAGCAGCGCAAGCCTGGTCTCGTCCTGCAACCGTTCCAGCTCGATCTCCGCGCCCTCTTCGAGATGCGGATCGAAGGGCGTGCGCACGACACCTCTCGTGCGGGCCGCGAAGTGCGCGGCCAGCTTGTCCAGGTCGACCGAACCCGCCCTCGGCCTCACCGAGTTGATCACCGTCACGGACCTGGCGACCAGATCGCCGTAGCCGTGAGCGTCAAGCCAATCCAAAGTCGCCGAGGCACTCCTGGCTCCGTCGACGGAGCCGGACGACACGATCACCAGCGCGTCGGCCACATCGAGTACGCCCTTCATCGCGGAGTGCATCAAACCGGTTCCGCAGTCGGTCAGCACGATGTTGTAGAAGTGTTCGAGCAGGTTGACCGCCCGCAGGTAGTCGTGCTCGGAGAAGGCCTCGGACACGGCGGGATCCTGCTCACTGGCAAGGATTTCCAGCCTGCTCGCCCCCTGTGACGTGTAGGCCCGCACATCGCTGTACCTCGTGATGCGGTCGGCGTCGCGCAGCAGATGCCGAACCGTGGCCGTGGTCTCGATGGGAATCTTCTGCGAGAGCGTGCCCCGGTCGGGGTTGGCGTCGACGGCGACGACCCGGTCACCGCGCAGGGAAGCGAACGTCGAACCGAGCGTGGTGGTCGTCGTTGTCTTGCCGACGCCGCCCTTCAAACTCAGCATCGCGATCTTGTAGCAACCGCGCAGCGGCTGGTTGACCCGCGAGATCAACTCCCGCCTTCGCCGGTCCGCCGGGCTTTCCCCCGGATTGATCAGCTTCCCTGTTCCGAGGTAGACCGCCTTGCGCCAGCCCGATTGCGGGCTGCGCTTCATGCGCTTGACCAAGTGCCCGCTGGAAAGACCCGCGCCGTTGCTGAGCGGATGCCTTCCCCTGCCCGGCTGCGGCAGCGGCGGCTGCTGCGCCTGCGCGTACTGCGGATTCAGCGGCGGAAGGTTCGGATCGGCCAGGTTCCCCTGCGGGAAGTACTGCTGCTGTTGAGGATGGGGCTGTTGAATACCCGGCACGGCGGGGTGCGGCGTCGAATCCGTGGATGCTTCGGAAAAGAGCCGCGGATCGTGCCCTTCTGGCTGGGTGGGTCCGGTCACCGCGTCTGTCCTCCGATATGGGTCGCGAGGTATCTCCCCTCTGCCGTCAGGTGCGACGGTAGCCGGAGATGCGGGCCTGCGTCAGCCCACTCCGGCATACGAGTGAAGACCCGTTGTCACGAGGTTCACGAAGAACAGGTTGAAAACCGTGGCGACGAAGCCGACGACGTTGATGACCGCCGCCCGCGTGCCGCGCCAGCCCGCCGTCGCACGCGAGTGCAGATAGGCCGCGTAGATGACCCATGCGATGAACGCGACGGTTTCCTTGGGGTCCCAGCCCCAGAACCGTCCCCACGCGGCCTCGGCCCACACGGCGCCGCACAGCACGCCGAAGGTGAAGACGGGGAAGGCGAAGACCGTCGTGCGGTAGGCGATCCTGTCGAGTACGTCGAGCGCGGGCAGCCGTGGACCGAACTTCGCGAACTTGGCGGGGTTCTTCTCGTTGCGAGCCTTGATCAGCCACAGGATGCTCGCGACACCGGGCACGAGGAAGACGCCGGAGGACGCGGCCGCCGCGGCGACGTGGATGATGAGCCAGTACGACTGGAGAGCGGGCTGAACGGGCGCCGCCACCGCGTAGAGCATGGTGCCGCCGACGAACATCAGGATCACCATCGGCAGCAACACGAACGCCGAAAGGTGCCTCACCGGCGACTTGCGCATGACCACCAGCCACGTCACCACCGTGACGAAGCAAATGACCATGATGTACTCGTACATGTTGCCCCACGGGACCCGTGAGGTCGCGAATCCGCGCAGCAGGATGGCGGCGAGGTGAAGCGCGACCGCGAGCACGGTCAGCGCGACGCCGGTCCGCCCCATGCGCTCCGCTTTGGTCCTGTGTCCCGGCCGCGAAGGGCCCTGCGGAACGTCGCCGGTTACCGCCGTGGTCGCCGGTCCGCCGGCTCCGACGAGTTCCCTGCTCGCCTGCTTCGTCCTCGCCGCTGCCTGACGGCCCTGGCGGCCGAACGACTGCTCGACAAGGAAGAAGATCATCGCCAGCACGTATACCGCTACCGCTGTGGTGTAGGACCAGTCGCTGTACTGCGACAACGTCTCGTTCACCGGCATCAGTGTGCCTTTCTGTCACGACGAAGCAGGTCCTCGGCGATCCTGGTGAACTCCTCGCCGTATCCCGCTTGATCCGTGCGGGCGAGCCCGCCCACTTCTACTACAGTACGTCGTTCATCCTCGCCACTCGTGGCAGGGGTCACCCTGACCCACAAGCGCCGGCGCTTGATGAACAACGAGGCACCGAGTCCCGCGAACATCGCGATCGCGAACCCGAGAACCCAGCCTTGCGTCGGGTCGTGCGACACCTGCAGCGAGACCCATTGCCGCACCCCGTCGAACCTGATCTTGGTGCCGTCGTCGATGGTGATCTGCTCGCCGACCGCGATGTTCTCCCTCGCGACCTTTTCGAGCCTTCCGTTGTCCACCATGGACTGATCGATCTCGAAGATCGACTGTCCCCTGCCCGAGTCCATGCCGAGATCGCCACGCATGATGTCGACGGCGACCATCGGCTCGTTGAGCGAGGGGAACGACGAGGTCAGAATGTTGCCCTGCATCGCGGCCGTCGGCGCGAAGAGCCCGGTGATTGCGAGCTGGTTCTCCCGCTGCGCCTCGGGATCGGTGGTGTCGGGGCGCTCGAACTTCGTCGCTCCCTCCGAGAGCATGGTCCGCTCGTCGACCGGCTTCCACTGGATCGTGCCCGTGCGTTCGGTGCCGTCGGGGTAGGTCACCGTGAACGTCGGCGCGTAGCCGTGCCCGAGCAGGTAGAGCCGATCGCCCTGCGTGCGCAGCGGATCGTTGACCGCAAGGTGGTAGGGGTGCCAGACGTCACCCGCGAGGTCGTCGGCGGACTGGTACTCGATGTCGGCCTCGTAGGCCAGCGGCTGGCCGTTGTCGATGTAGGTCGCGGTGAAGTCGTTGACCCGCACGCAGAACGGGGAAAGCTCGGTGCCGTCGACCCGCAGGCCCGGGTTGAACGAGTCGTAGGCGTAGATCCCGGAGTTACAGAACGGGTCACCCTCAACAACGATGACCTGGCCCTCGTAGGAATACATCTTGCCGAGCGCGAAGGCCACGATGAGACCGAGCATGCCGAAGTGGAACACCAGGTTGCCGGTTTCCCGCAGGTATCCGCGCTCCGCGCTGAGGCTCCGCGCGCCGTTCTTCTCCTCGCGCTCGGCCACGCGCCAGCCACGCAACCTGCGCTTGGCGGCGGCGAGCACCTCATCGGCGTCGACGTCGGTCTCGGCGCTCGCGTGATGCGGAAGCCGGGCGAGATTGCGGGGTGTCAGCACCGGCTTCGTGCGCATGGACCTGATGTAGTCCCTCGTGCGTGGCATGAGGCAGCCCACAAGCGACACCATGAGTAGCAGGTAGATCGCCGAGAACCAGACACTGCCGTACACGTCGAAGAACTGGAGCCGGTCGAGCAACTGCCCCCACCAGCCGCGCGCCTCGATGTATTCGAGGGTCTTCGGCTCGTTGAGCGAGCGCTGCGGCAGCAACGCGCCGGGCAGTGCGGCGAGCGCGAGCAGGAACAGCAGGACGAGCGCGGTCCTCATGGAGGTCAGGCCGCGCCAGGTGTTGCGGAGGAACGCCAGCGCCTTCCTTGCGGGCGTCTGCCGGTATCCCCCGCCGTTCTCGCGGGCCGGGCTCGTCGTACTGGTCACAGCGGCAACCTCGCGTCGGTGATGAAGGCGTCGCGCATCCAGCCGACCAGCTCGGCCCACAGGCCGGTGACGAGCAGGATGCCGACGACGAGCAGCAGCGCGCCGCCGAAGATCTGGACCCTGCGGCCGTTGCGGCGCAGCCAATCGGTCGCCTTCACGGCCCAGCCCGCGCCCGCGGCGATGAGCAGGAACGGAAGCCCGAGGCCGACGCAGTAGACGAGGACGAGCACGAAACCGCGTGCGCCCGTTCCACCGCTGGCCGTCGCGATGGCGAGCACGCCGGAGAGCGTGGGTCCGATGCACGGTGTCCAGCCGAGACCGAACACGGCGCCGAGCACCGGCGCTCCCCACAGGCCCGCGCGGGGAACGTGGTGCGAGCGCAGGTCCTTCTGCAGTCCGGGAATGAGACCGAGAAACACCAGCGCCATGGCGATCGTCACAACACCGCCGATGCGCTGCAGAACGTCCTGATTGATCAGCAGGGCGTCGGCGAGCCACACCAGACTGCCGACACCCGCCGTGAAGATCACCGTGAAGCCGAGTACGAACAACCCCGCCGCGCCGACGACGGCGAACCTGCCCTTCTTGCGCTCCTCACCGGCCGCGACGGCAGGCGCGTCCGAGCCGACCAGCGCGGCAAGGTAGGCCAGATAGCCGGGAACGAGCGGGACCACACACGGGGATGCGAACGAGATGGTGCCCGCGAGCAGGGCCACCGCGGCGGCGAGCAGCAACGGGCCAGACATCGCCAGCTCAGTCGCATTCACGGCTTTCAGAGTAAGGAATGGGTTTTCTGTTAAACCGATGGGCCAGGTTTGTTCACCACTCACGGCTAACTTGCCGATCATGCAAGCTGTTTCCCTCTCCCGTAGATCCGCCCTGCTCGGCGCGCTCGGCGGCGCCGGTGCGCTCGTCCTCGGCGGCACGACGGCATCGGCGCACCCCCTCCGCGGACCGCACATCGCGGTGGCGACGAACGAGCCGTGGGGCACATATCACGTCGAACCACTGCTCGCGGAGTTCGCTCGCAGGCGCTGGAAGCTGACCCAGCTCGTTCCCGATCTCGAAGGCGTCGACCCCGAGACCGAGGTCGACGTCAGCACGCCGGGCCGGTTTCGCCATCCCGATCTGCTCGTACTCACCGGAGCGGGCGAGTGGCCGGTTTCCTGCGCGCTGCGGTTTCCGCTGTCACCACTGGCCGCGTCCTCGCTCGCCTACCTCGGCCCCGAAAGGGCTCCGCTGGCGCGGACGGTGCGCAGGCGCCTGCGCACCGTCACGTCGTCGTCACGGGCGGAGGCCGAGGCGTTCGGCGGCTACCTCGGCGTCGGCCGCGGTCGCGTGCGCGTCGTCGGCTCGCCGCAAACCGACTCGCTCCCCCGGCGGGCGCCCGAACCGGATCTTGTCCTCGTGGTGACGAGCGTGACCCGATCGGACACAGGAGGAAACGCACCGGGTACCGAACTGCTGCTCGCGGCGGCCGAACGGCTTGCGGCGGCGGGCAAGCGCATCCTCGTCGGCCTCCACCCGAGAGAGGACCGCGGCCTGTGGGAACGCTACGAGATCAGCGAGGAACCCACGGTGACCGCCTCGGCGAAAGCGGAAGCGGCGATCGGCATTCCCGGCACGGTGTTCCCGATCGTCACGGCCGTCGGCACACCCGTCATCGGCTGCGTCGACCCCGCGCTGAAGGTGCCGGACTATCTGCTTTCCGTGTGCTCATCGACGATCGAGGACCCCGGCGAAGCGGTCACCGCCATTGAATCCGCGGCGTTGCCCGGCCAGCGGATCATCACCGACGCCGTCGGGCCTGTCGGCGGTTCGGCCGTGAGACTGCTCGACGCGTGGGAGCGAGCGCTATTTTTCCGCCGCAAGCCGTTCCACGACCGGCAGCACGTCGGAAGCGAGCAGTTCGCGTAGGAAGATCGCGGCGACGCGCTGCTCCTTGTCGACGATGATCGTCGAGGGCACCACATTGCGCGGGTAACCGGAAAGCCGCAGCAGCGAGCGGCCGGGCGGGTCGTAGATGGAGGGGTAGGTCAGGTTCCGGTTGCGCATGAAGTCCTGCGGAGCCGACCTGTCGTGGTCGCGAACGTCGATGCCGAGCACCTGGACGTGCTCGCCCATCTGCTCGTAGACCTTTTGCAGTTCCGGCGCCTCGGTGCGGCACGGTCCGCACCACTGGCCCCAGATGTTGATGACGACGACCTTGCCCGCGAAGTCCGAAACGGAGATTTGCTTGTTCTCGTCGAAGAGATCCTCGCCGGAGATTTCGGGGATCTTCTGCCGTTCCTGGCCCTCGTAGAAGATGTCGGTCTTGCCGCCGGGGGAAACGAAGGTGAACGTGGCGCCGCGCGCGACGGCGTCGTCACCACCCGTGCAGCCCGTCACGGCGACGAGGACGACGGCGAAGAGCGCGCCGAGCGCCGAGCGGATCCTCATGCGCCCGTCACCGACGGATCGGTGCTGCCTGCCGGTTCGCTGTAGACGATGTCGACGAGTTGCTCGTCGGTGAAGACGAGGCTCGTCAGCGAGGCCAGCGAACACTGTCGTTTGCGGGGGTCGTGCCACAGCTTCTTCCCTTCGAGGAACCTGCGGGCCGTCCAAATCGGAAGCTGGTGCGAGACACACAGTGCCTCGTGGCCCTCCGCCGCGGCTCGCGCCCTCGTGATCGCGCCGAGCATCCGGTGCGCGATCTCCAGGTAAGGCTCGCCCCACGAGGGCAGGAACGGGTTACGCAGCTTCGGCCAGTGCCTGGGTTCGCGCAAAGCGCCGTCCCCCACGGCGACCCGCAGTCCCTCGAACTCGTTGCCTGCCTCGATGAGCCGTTCGTCGGTCGCGATGTCGAGCCGGTGTGCTCCCGCGATCGGTGCGGCGGTCTGCTGTGCCCGCTCAAGCGGAGAGGCGACGACGTGCACGAGATCGTGCCCCGCCAGCGTTTCCGCGACGGTCAGCGCCTGCTGCCTGCCGCGTTCGGACAGCGAGTAGCCGGGCATCCGGCCATAAAGGACGCCCGCGGGGTTGTACACCTCACCGTGCCTGAGCAGGTGGACGACGGTCCGCGTCGGCGTCATCGGCACCGTCATGGCCGTTCCGCCGCCGCTGCCGCCTTCGCGGCCTTCGGGAGCGCGGCCTCGATGACCTCGAACGCCGCCTCGTCCATCGCCGCGTTGACGAACCACGCCTCGAACGCGCTCGGCGGGCCGTAGACACCGTTGTCGAGCAGGGTGTTGAAGAACGGCTTGAATCGCCACGTCTCGGTCGCGACGGCCGCAGCGTAGTCGTGCACCGGACCGGCCGTGAAGAACACGCTGACGAGGTTGCCCGCGTAGGCGATGGTGTTCGGAACGCCCTCGGCGTCGAGTGCCTCGCCGAACAGGGTTCCGAGCCTGCGCGCGTTGGCGTCGAGTGCCTTGTAGACATCGGCGTCGGCCGCCCGCAGGGTCGCAAGGCCCGCCGCGACGGCGACGGGGTTACCCGACAGCGTTCCCGCCTGATACACCGGACCTGTCGGCGCCAGCTTGCCCATGACGTCGGCCCTGCCGCCGAAAGCCGCGGCTGGCAGTCCTCCCGACATGACCTTGCCGAACGTGTACAGGTCGCCCGCGACGCCTTCGAGGCCGAACCAGCCCGCCGGGGAAACCCGGAAGCCGGTCATCACCTCGTCCATGATCAGCAGCGCGCCGTTGGCGTGAGCCAATTCGCGAAGCCGCGCGTTGAAACCGGGCAGCGGAGCGACGGCACCCATGTTGCCCGCCGCGGCCTCCGTGATGATCGCCGCGATCTCGCCGGGATTGTCGGCGAAGGCCTTGGTGACGGCGTCGATGTCGTTGTAGCCGACGACGATCGTGTCGGCGGCCTGGGCACCGGTGACTCCCGGCGAGGTCGGCAGGCCCAGCGTGGCGACCCCGGAACCGGCCTGCGCGAGCAGCGCGTCGACGTGACCGTGATAGCAACCGGCGAACTTGAGGATCTTGCTCCTGCCGGTGAATCCACGCGCGAGCCGGATGGCGCTCATCGTCGCCTCGGTACCCGAGTTGACGAGGCGAACCTGCTCGACGGGCTCGACCCTGCCGATGATCTCCTCGGCGAGTTCGACCTCACCCGTCGTCGGCGTTCCGAAGGAAAGCCCCGAGGACGCGGCCTCCCTCGCCGCGTTCACCACGGCGGGGTTGGCGTGGCCGAGGATCATCGGGCCCCACGACGAGACGAGATCGACATAGCCGTTGCCGTCGGCGTCCCACAGGCGAGGCCCCTCCCCTCGCACCATGAACCGCGGGGTGCCTCCGACGGCGGCGAACGCCCTCACCGGCGAGTTGACCCCGCCGGGGGTTGCCGCCGTGGCGCGCGCGAACCAGGACTTGGACTGCTCAACTCCTCCGGTCACGCTTGCCAGTCTCGCAAAGGCTCAATCGGCAGCCGCGTCCTGGCCACCCTGCCGTGACCTGTGCCGCCTGCGACCCCTCGCCCTGACCCCGAGCAACGTATGCCGGACGGCGTCGACGAAGAGGATTCCGGCGACGGCGACGAGACCGATGGCGATCCCGATCCAGTTGCCCGCGATATGCCTCGACACCAGCTCAGTACCGTCGTTGAGCCGGACCGTGACCAGCGTCGTCACCTCGCCCCAGCACAGGATCGCGCCCCACACGGCGACCGCGGCGGCGACGAGCTCGCCGAACGCGACCGCGAGCCGCCACGGCTGGTGGAGGCGGGGACGCGGATAGCCGGGCACGGCCGGCGCGGCGGCATTACTCACGGCGCAGATTTTCGCATGACCGACTCCAGTGCGTCACGGAGCTCTTCCGCGTCCCAGGCCCAGGCGAGTACGACGGTGCCGTCGTCGAGCTTGAGCGGGAGTTCCTCGTACTTGCGGGGCACGCTCCAGCCGCCGCCGAGCACCCTGGTTCCCGCGGGCGCGCCGACCCCGGTGAGCTTCGCGATCCGCTCGACGGGCAGGTGCTCCCTGCCCTGCACGAGCTCGGTGTCGGTGACCCTGACCACCAGGAACCGCCTCCGCGCGTACACCCAGATCGACGTGAGCCACAACAGTCCGATGCCGACGGCCAGCCACATGACCGTGTGCGGCCGGTCGCCGCCGGTGAACCGCTCCGCGAGGTAACCGAGCAACGCGAAGAGCGGTCCCCACAGCAACGGCCAGCCACTCGCACCGCGCTCCCGGTAGTGGTCGGTCATCGCCGCCTCACGACAGTGTCTTCGGCACCTTGGGGAAGTAGTCCTGAACGCTCGGCAGGTACATCAGCACCAGCGCGACCATCGCGACGAACGCGGCTCCCAGCGTGATCAGGTTGGAGAACAGCAGCAACTGGAACAACAGCATCACGGCACCGAGCACGGTGAGGACCGTGCGCGCCGAGCGGGTGCCCTCCCTCGCCTTGTAGGCGAAGAGGCCGAACAGCACCGCGAACACGACACCGCCGATGAACAGCACCCACAGCAGCGAGGTGACACCGGAGGCGATCTGCTCGTTGGTGATCCGCTCGTCGTTGTTGGTCTCGATGAGCGTGTCGATGACGCCCTGCTTGGCGGTGAGCACGAGGCCGAAGCCCGCGATCAGTCCGACGCCCGCCACGATCCACAGGTAGAAGGACCACGCCACCGGGGTCGGCGGGTCGACCTGCTTGCGAGGCTGTCCGGAGAGGCGCGGCGCGGGCGGGAGTCCCCGCTTCCTCCGCTGGTCGTCCGTTTCGTCTGAGTCAGTCACGATCGCCGACCTTAGTCCAGCCAGGCGGCCGCTTCGGCCGCCCAGTAGGTGAGAATCAGATCAGCACCCGCCCTCCTGATGGAGGTGAGTACTTCGAGCACGGTGCGTTCCCTTTCCAGCCAGCCGTTCGCGCACGCCGCCTCGACCATGGCGTACTCGCCGGAGATGTTGTACGCGGCGACGGGAACGGACGAGATTTCCGCGGCGGCCTTGATCACGTCCAGGTAGGACAGCGCGGGCTTGACCATGATCGCGTCGGCGCCCTCCGCGATGTCCAGCTCGATCTCGCGCAACGCTTCCCTCGCGTTGCCCGGATCCTGCTGGTAGGTCTTGCGATCCCCCTTGAGCTGGGAATCGACGGCCTCCCGGAACGGACCGTAGAAGGCGCTGGCGTACTTGGCCGAGTAGGCGAGGATGCCGGTTCCCTCGTAGCCCGCCTCGTCGAGTGCCTTGCGGATGACACCGACCTGGCCGTCCATCATCCCGCTCGGGCCGAGCACATGGGCGCCTGCGCGAGCCTGTGCCACCGCCATGTCGGCATACCTCGCGAGCGTCGCGTCGTTGTCGACCCCGCCTTCGGCATCGAGCACGCCGCAGTGCCCGTGGTCGGTGAACTCGTCAAGACATGTGTCGGCCATGATCACGGTGTCATCGCCCAGTTCGGCCCGCAGATCCCTGAGCGCGACGTTGAGCACGCCGTCGTCGTCCGTCGCCCCCGAGCCGATGGCGTCGTGCACCTTGGGAACCCCGAACAACATCAGGCCCCCCACCCCTGCCGTCACCGCCTCGACGGCCGCCTTGCGCAGCGAATCTCTCGTGTGCTGCACGACGCCGGGCATGCTGCTGATGGGTTTGGGTGCCTCGGCGCCCTCCGCGACGAACATGGGCAGGATCAACTGGCGAGGCCGCAGGGTTGTCTCGCTGACGAGGCGCCGCATGGCGGCCGTGCCCCGCAACCGACGGGGCCGATGCTCGGGAAACACCTACTCGACGGTACTCCGCCGTGCGGCGAGGTTGCCGACCGCCTGGGTGAGGCGATCCCAGAAGCGCGGCACGTCAAGTTCAACGGCGACCTCGACGTTCCCCGGTTCACCGGAGAGCCCGTGGAGGTCGGCGACGGTCGCGCCCCTCGTGTGCTCACCGGTGAGTTCCACGGCGACGGGCGCCCGCACGCAACGCACGAGCCCGGGGTCGGCGACGCTCGCGACCGCGACCGGATCGTGCAGCGGCGGAGCGGGGAAACCGAACACCTCGCGATAGGTCGCCGCGAAAAACGTCATCAACTCGACGCACAGTTCACCGAGTGGAGCGCCGAGCGCCCCGAACCGCGCGCTCACCTCGGGTGTGACGAGCGCCTGGTGAGTCACGTTCAGCCCGCACATCGTGACGGGGACACCGCTGCCGAACACGACGGCGGCGGCCTCGGGGTCGACGTAAATGTTGGCCTCGGCGCAGGGCGTCACGTTGCCGCGCTCCGTGGAGCCGCCCATCAACACGATCCGCTCGATCCGCTTCGCGTCCTCCGGGTAGCGGTTCAGCAGCAGCGCGATGTTGGTGAGCGGGCCCGTCGGGACGAGGCACACCCTGTCGCTTCGCTCATGGAGCAGGCGGTGCGTCAGCTCGACCGCGTGCTCGGCGACGATGCCGACGCCTGGTTCGCCGAAGCTGGGACCGTCGAGGCCCGACGCCCCGTGGATGTCGTCGGCCACCCGCAGCGGCGCGACGAGCGGTTTGGCGCAGCCCTCGGCGATGGGAACGCCGGTGATCCCGGCGGCGGAACACACCCGCCGCGCGTTGAGCGTGGTCTTGTCCAGCGTCTGGTTTCCGGCGACGGTCGTGATGGCGAGCAGGTCGACGGCCGGATCCCCGGCGGCGAACATGATCGCCAGCGCGTCGTCGTGCCCCGGATCGCAGTCGAGGATGATCGGCTTCGGTCGTGCGGATTCCATCGGGTCAGCCAACCAGCAACGCACTCCTTGCCGCCACCGCGAAAACCTCACTCCACTTAGGACTCACCGAAGCCGCCCGCGCCAACCGGCCGATCATGGCCCCCATCCGGCGCCCATTGCGCCTACCCTGCGAAGTCAGGGCCAAATCCACGCCGGAACCGGAGGCGGTATGAGCGTCGATGTAGTGAACCTGACGAAGGAACTCGTCGCTGTCGACACGATCGGCCACGCGGAGAACGAGGCGCTCGCCGTCGTCTCCCCGCTGCTCGAACACGCGGGCTTCTCCGTCGAGATCGTCGAGCACGAACAGGGAAGAGGCACTCTCATCGCGGAGTGGCAGACCGGGCTCGCCGAGCCACCACTGTGCCTTTCCGGCCACGTGGACACCGTTCCGCTCGGTGCGGCGGCGTGGAAGTACGACCCCTTCCGCGCCGAACCGGACGGCGACAGGCTGCACGGTCGCGGAACCAGCGACATGAAGGGCGGCGTCGCCGCCATCGTCGCCGCCGCGACGCGAATCGCGGCGACCACGCCACGGCGAGCCGGTCTGCGGCTGGTGCTCACCGCGGCGGAGGAAACCGGCTCGGCGGGGGCACGGCTCGCCGGACAGCACCTCGCGGGCAGGCCGAGCGGGCCGCTCGTCATCACCGAGCCGACGGGCAACGCCGTGTTGAACGGGCACAAGGGCGCACTGTGGCTGTCGGCGAAGGCCTCGGGAGTCACCGCGCACGGCTCGATGCCCGACCTCGGCGTCAACGCGATCTACAAGCTGGCGAGCGCGGTGACCCGGCTCGAATCGTTCGCCTTCGACGTGCGCGACCATCCGGTGATGGGAGGGCCGACGCTCAACGTCGGCACCTTCGCGGGAGGGCTCAACACCAATTCGGTGCCCGACAGCGCCGAGGCCACCATCGATGTGCGCACCGTCGCGGGCCAGGACCACGAGGCGGTGCTCGGCGCGCTCGCCGAGGTCGCGGGCAAGGACGTCACGCTGGAACCGCTCATCGACCTGCCAGCCGTGTGGACGGACGCCGGTGACGAGTGGGCCGCCTCCGTCGCCGAGATCGGCAGGGAGATCACCGGCACGCATGAGAAAGGCCCCCAGGCGGCGACCTACTTCACCGACGCGTCGGTGCTGACGCCCGCCTTCGGATCGGTGCCGACGGTGATCTGCGGTCCCGGTGAGGCGGCACAGGCTCACGTGACCGACGAGTGGGTCTCCATCCGCAAGCTCGCCGAGTCGGTCGCGATCCTGGAACGGATCTGCGTCGCCTGGTGCGGCGCCTGAACTCGGCCGGGCACGGGCTGAATGCGGATCTCGCGCGCCTGAGTGCGGATCTCGCGCGCCTGAGTGCGGATCTCGCGCGCCTGAGTGCGGAACTCGGCGTCCTGAGCGGGGGACTCGCGGATGGGCCCGTACGCACTACGGCCCGCCTCCCTCTTGGGAGGCGGGCCGTTCGTGCGTACGCCGCTCAGGAGCGGCGAGCGCGCTTCGCCTTGCGGGGCGGCGGAAGGGCGCCCTCGGCGCGCAGCTTCGCCGCGTGCTCGGCAAGGGCGTCCACCAGCGTCAGTACGTTCGGCTTGTCCGGCTGCACGTCGACCCTGAGACCGAACTCGGTCGCCGTCTCGGCCGTCTTCGGGCCGATGCAGGCCACCAGCGTGCGCGCGTGCGGCTTGCCCGCGATGCCGACCAGGTTCCGCACGGTCGAGGACGAGGTGAAGCACACCGCGTCAAACCCGCCGGTCTTGATCATCTCGCGGGTCTCGGCCGGCGGCGGCGCGGCCCTGACGGTCCGGTAGGCCGTGACGTCGTCGATCTCCCAGCCACGGTCGCGAAGACCGGCCGACAGCGTCTCGGTGGCGATGTCCGCCCTCGGCAGCAGCACCCTGTCGACGGGGTCGAGCACGTCGTCGTAGGGCGGGAACTCGGCGAGCAGGCCCTCGCTCGACTGGTCACCGGAAGGCACCAGCTCGGGAAGGATGCCGAACGAGCGCACCTTCTCGGCTGTCGCCTCTCCGACGCAGGCGATCTTCACACCGGAGAACGCCCTCGCGTCGAGCCCGAACTCGGCGAACTTCTCCCACACCGCGCGAACGGCGTTGGTCGAGGTGAACACGATCCACTGGTAGCGACCGTCGACGAGGCCCTTGACCGCGCGCTCCATCTGAGCGGGGCTACGGGGCGGCTCGACCGAGATCGTCGGCACCTCGTGCGACGTCGCGCCGTGGCTGCGGAGGCGGTCGGCCATGTCGCCCGCCTGCTCCTTGGTACGCGGAACGAGCACCTTCCAGCCGTAGAGCGCCCTCGACTCCCACCAGGACAGCTTCGACCTGTTGCCGACGGCCCCGCCGATGCTCACCACGAGCGGACCGACGAGCTCGCCCGCGTCGGCGCTGAGCGAGGCGAGCGTCGAGTCGACGGTGCGCTGGGTGTTGATGGTGCCGTTGGAGGTCACCGCGACCGGAGTCTGCGGGGAAAGGCCGTTCTCCACGAGCGCCGAAGCCGCCTCGGCGAGGTGGCTCGACGTCGCGTGCAGCACGATCGTGCCCTGCGCTCCGGCGACCCCCGCCCAGTCGACCTCGCCGCGGACGTCGACCTCGCAGTGCGTGCCGCCGAGCGCGACGCCCGCGTACGCGGGAACCGCGACGCCGGGCGAGACACCGGGCACGACGTCGAAGACGGCGCTGGTGCGGGAAACGGCCTGCACCTCGGCCACGACGGCGGGCTGGGTCAGCGGGTCGCCGCCGACGAGCCGCAGTACGAGCCTGCCTGCCTTCGCCTCCGCGGTCAGGTCCTTCGCGACATCGCCCGGCTCACCGACGGCGGGACGGACCTCCGCCTCGGAATCGGTCAATGCCAGCACGGATGCCGGTACGTCGGGATCTGTCACCACCAGTTCGGCCTTGGCCAGCAGCTCCTGAGCGCGAACCGTCAGCAGTCCGGCGTCGCCGGGGCCCGAGCCCACGAAGGCAACGCGCCCCGTGGTCTTGCGTGCGCGGGTCATCTACTTCGTCTCTCCTCTTGATCGGCCGCCCACCACGACGCGGCCGAGGTTCGTTCTTCTCGTGCGGTCTTTCAGCGCGAAAACCTCAGTGCGAAACGGCCCCTGCACCGAGGTCGAGCAACTCGGCGGCGAGCGTCCTTCCGAGCTTGTCCGCTTCGTGCTTCTCCGCGATGGCAGAGGCGCGGAGGATCCTGACGGAGTCGCCTTCGACTCCGGTGGCGGCAACGCCCCGCAGCGAGATGCGCTCGATGACCGCTCCCTCGCCGTCCAGATCCTCGACCACCTCGGCCAGCGCGCCAACGGGTGCGCTGCAACCTGCTTCGAGCGCGGACAGCATGGCCCGCTCAGCAGTCACCGCGACCCTGGTCGCTTCATCATCCACAATGGACTGAAGAAGGTGTTCGGTGTCCACGTCGTCGACGCGGGTTTCCACAGCCAGCGCTCCCTGTGCGGGAGCGGGCAACATCTGAATGGGGTCGAGAGTCTCGGTGATCACGTCGAGCCTGCCGACCCTCGACAGTCCCGCGCGGGCGAGCACGACGGCATCGAGTTCGCCTGAGGTCACCTTGCCGATCCTGGTGTCGATGTTGCCCCTGATCGGCCGGACATCCAGGCCGAGTCCGAGCGCGCGCAACTGCGCCATGCGACGCGGCGAACCGGTGCCGACGGCAGCCCCGGCGGGCAGTTCACCGAGGGTGAGACCGTCCCTCGCGATCAGTGCGTCCCTCGGGTCCTCCCTGACCGGCACCGCCGCGAGCGAGATGCCGCGCTCCGGCGCCGTCGGCAGGTCCTTGTAGGAGTGCACGGCGACGTCGACCTGCTCGGCGAGCAACGCCTCCCGCAGTGCGGAAGTGAAGACGCCGACCCCGATCTCCGCGATCGGAGCCATCGACCTGTCACCGGGAGTGGACACGGGCACGATCTCGACCCGCTGCCCCGCGTCGGTGAGCTGCTTGGCGATGATGCCGGTCTGCGCCATCGCGAGCTTGCTGCCCCGCGTCCCGATTCTGATAGTTCGTTCAGCCACGTGTTTCACCGTCGATCTGTTCGTGCTTGGTACCGCCAGCCGAAGGGCTGGACACGATGTTCGGCGCCTGCGGGTCGAGCTCGAACAGCTCGCGCAGCGCGCTCGCGTAGTCGGTGTCCGCGTTCTGGCCCGCGAGTTGTTTGACGCGCACCGTCGGCGCGTGCAGGAGCTTGTCGACAACCCTGTGCACCGTGCGGCCGAGTTCCTCGCGCACGGCGGCGTCGAGCTCGGGAAGCCGCCGGTCGAGCCGCAGCAGCTCGCTGTCGACGACCTCGGCCGCCCGCTTGCGCAGCGCGGTCACGGTGGGCGTCACCGCCGCACTGCGCTGGCCCGCGAGATAGGCACGCACCTCGTCGAGGATGATGCCCGCCGCACGGGTGGTCTGCTTCTCCGTCGTACCGCTGCCCGCCTCTTTCATCCTGCGGCGCACGGTTTCGAGGTCGACGAGCTCGACGCCTTCGATACCGGCGACATCGGACTCGACGTCCCTCGGCAACCCGAGGTCACAGATCACCAGCGGTTCGGTGGTCCTCGGCGCTACGTGCTCGGTGGTGAGCACGGCGCCCTTCGCGCCAGTGCAGCTCACGACGACGTCGGCGCGGGCCGCGGCGACGCCCAGTTCGCCCATCGGCATCGCCGTCGCGGAAACTCCCTGCTCGCTAAGCGAAGCCGCGAGCCGTTCCGCGTTCGCGAGCGTCCTGTTGACGACGGTCACGTCGCCGATTCCCGACTTGCGAAGCTGCGAGGCGGCAAGCGCCC
The DNA here is from genome assembly GCA_040635515.1 of Saccharomonospora sp. NPDC006951. Lineage (GTDB taxonomy): Bacteria > Actinomycetota > Actinomycetes > Mycobacteriales > Pseudonocardiaceae > Prauserella_A. The sequence continues at coordinate 216,918 of JBEYHY010000006.1, forward strand.
CCATCGAACCCGCGCCGACGATCAGCGCGTGCTTGCCCGCCAGATCTCCAGCCGCCGCAAGGGCTTCCGAGACGACGGAGGCACCGAGCGCGTCCAGCCCGGTCTCGGTGTGCACCCGCTTGCCGACCCGCAGTGTGGTCTGGATCAGCTCGTGCAGGTTCCTTCCCACGGTTCCCGCCTCGCGGGCGGTGGCGTAGGAAGCCCTTACCTGGCCGAGGATCTGTGTCTCGCCGACGACCATCGAGTCGAGGCCGGACGCGACCGAGAACACGTGCTCGATCGCAGCGCCCGCGTAGTGCACGTAGAGGCTGTCGTACAACTCGGCCGGTTCCATACCGGCTTGCCTCGCGAGTACTTCCGAGATGTCGCCGAGGCCGCCGTGGAAGGTCTCGACGACCGCGTAGACCTCGATCCTGTTGCAGGTCGAGAGAAGCATGACCTCGGAGACGTGCTCGGCCTGCTGCAGCTCGTGCAGGATCTTGCCGAGTTCGGCCGATGGAACCGCGGCCCGCTCCAGTGTCGGGATGTCCGCGGTACGGTGGGAGAGGCCGATCGCCAGGATGCTCACGACGGCATCACCGCCCCGTTTCCGGCGGCGGCCTGGCCTTTCCGGCCCTTCGCTCCACCCGGCTTGCCGTTGACGGCGGCGGCCGCCTCACTCGCGGCGAGTTCGGCGTCGTCGGCCCTCCTCGCGACGTGGAAAGACAGGATCTGCAGCTCCACAGCCAAGTCGACCTTTCGCACCTCGACATGTTCCGGCACTTGCAGCACCACGGGGGCGAAGTTCAGGATGCATTGCACGCCACCGGCGACCAGCCGGTCACACACCGACTGAGCCGCCGCGGGCGGGGTCGCGATGACGCCGATGGAGATCTGCCGTTCCGTGCACACCCTCGGAATATCGTCGAGATGTGACACAGGCAACCCGCCGACCGGTACGCCGATCAAATCCGGATCGATGTCGAAAAGGGCTTCGACCGGAAATCCTCGCCCAGGAAATCCGCCGTAGTTCGCCAACGCATGTCCCAGGTTACCGATTCCGGCGACGGCTACTTTGTGTTGCCGGGTGAGACCAAGCGTGCGCTCGATGTGACCGACGAGCACCTCGACCTCGTAGCCGACGCCCCTCGTGCCGTAGGAACCGAGATAGGACAGGTCCTTGCGCAGCTTCGCCGAGTTGACGCCCGCCGCCGTCGAGAGTTCCTCGCTGGAGACCGTCGTGGCGCCCTGCTCGGCCATCGCGGAAAGAACCCGCAGGTACACGGCGAGCCTGGCGACGGCTGCCTCGGGGATCGAGCGAGCGCGGACCTCGGGGTCCGGTGAGGTGGCGGCGACGGCGGGCATTTCCGCTGTCGGTGCGTTGTCCGCGTCGGGCGCGCCACCTTTCACCGGTGGCCGCGAGCGCTTCTGCGCGGCTCCGGCCCCGCTTCGCCGGCCCCGCTCTGCCACCACGCTGGCTCTCCTGTCATTGAAAAATTACGGTCAACCCTTGACCAGGCGCACGCGAAGGTGTTCGATACCGCGCCGCACTCGGTGATGGCAATACGGTAGCCATTTGTGAACGCAGGCACAAAGCGGCTGGTTAAGGGGTTGACGTGCGACACATTCCGCTGTTTCTGACGCGGTGTCACGTCGCCCGCGGCCCTGCGGCGATCACGCGGTGGTGAATTCGACGGTGTGCCATCCGGTCGCACCGTCGGGAAGGACATCCGCCCGCCGCTCGGTCTGCGTGTACCCGGACTTGTCGGTTGCCCTGCAGGCAAGCCGGTGTGTTCCGGAGCGCGGCACCTCCAGTTTCACCTGCCACATCCGCCACGTGTCGTCATTGACCACTGTGGACAGTTCGGCTTCGATCCACGGCCCTTCGTCGAGGCGCACCTCGACCTTGGCGATACCGGTGAACTGAGCCCACGCGATTCCCGCCGCGACGAACGCGCCGCCTGTCGTGGTGACCGTGCCGAACGCGGCCGGAGAATCGATGCGCGACTGGGTCTTGACCGGTCCTCGCGTGCCCCAGCCCCTTTCGAACCAGTACGCCGTGCGCGCGGCCCACGTGGTGAGTTCGAGGTCGGTGACCCATTTGGTCCCCGACACGTAGCCATAGAGTCCGGGCACGACGAGCCGCGCCGGGAAACCGTGTTCGAGCGGAAGCGGCTCGCCGTTCATCCCGATCGCGAGCAGCGCGCCCCGCGCGGGATCGAGGACGTCCTCCGCCGGAGTACCGCAGGTCCAGCCGTCGGAACTGGTCGAGAAGAGTTGTTCGGCACCGCGCCGCACGCCCGCCTCGTTCAGCAGCCCCGCGAGGTCGATGCCGATGAAGTTCGCCGTCGAGATGTAGGGGCCGCCGACCTCGTTGGAAACGCAGCACATCGTGATGGTCCGTTCGACGAGCGGCCGGTCCAGGATGTCCTGGTAGGTGACGCTGATCTCCCTTTCCACCATGCCGTGAATCCGCAGGCGCCATTCCTCGGCGGTGACCTGAGGCACGACCAGTGCCGTGTCGATGCGGTAGAAATCGGCGTTCGGCGTGAGAAACGACGGCGTCCCCAGCTTCGCGAAGTCGGCGCCTGCCGGAATGGGCGGAGCCTTCGTCGCGGGAGTGAGCCCGCCGATCGCCGCTCTGGACCTCGCCGCGTCCCTCGACCCGCCGATGAGCTGACCCACGAGCCCGAACAGCCCTGCCCCCGCCGCGAATCCACCGGCTCCGATCAGGAACCGCCTGCGCCCTTCGGCCGGTGCGGGCCCGGCCCGCGCGGCCAGCGCGTGTGCCTTCCGGAACACCAGCAGACCGGCGAGCAAGCTCACGACCGGCGCCAGCAACGCGAGCTGACCGAGGTCGGGCCTCGTGAAAACGGCGGCACACCCGGTGAGGCCGAACACCACGATCACCGCGGAACCGGGAAACGGGCTTCTCCGCGAGGCCAGTCCCGCTCCCACCGCGACGAGCACCAGCACGATGGCCATTCCCGCGAGCAGGACCGCCTTGTCGGCGGTGCCGAAGGTGCTCGCGGCCCAGTCCTTGAGCCAGGCCGGCGTCAGGTCGACGGCGGAATTGCCGACGGCGAGAAACGGCGAGGCGCCCACACCGACGAACGCGGCGACGAAATGGCCTGCGCCCAGCGCGGCCGCCAGTCCGAGCAGCCCGGTCAGCGCGGCGACCGGTTTCGAAAGCGGCCCGCCCGGTCTGCCCTCGATGAACGGCGCGGGATCGGTCATCACCCCATCGTCGGCCCACGGGACCCCGATGGCTCCCCGATTCCGCTTACGAATGGCTTACGACAGCGCTGCCCTCAGGCGCTGCTCGTCGACCGACCAGTACCCGTGCTCGGCATCGTCGACCAGGATGACGGGGACGCGGTCGCCGTACTCAGCCCTCCACTCGGGATCGGAGTCGACATCGGCGGCCGTCCACGGCACGCCGAGTTCACCGCAGATCCGCTCGACGTCCCGCTCCGCCTTCACACACGAGGAGCACCCGTTCCTCGTCATCACGGTCACCTGATGAGCCATGCCGCCATCATCCCCGCAGCTTGGCCCTCCGCAGTTTCCCGGTTGCCGAATGCGGAAGGCGCGCGGCGAACTCGACCGTGCGGGGCACCTTGTAGGCGGCGAGCCTCGCCGCGCACAGCTCGATGACCTGCTGCTCGGAAAGCGCCGCGCCCTTCGCCGGGACGACGACGGCCTTGACCGCCTCGCCGCTGCGCTCGTCGAGCACCCCGGCGACGACGACCTCGGCGACTCCCTCCAGCTCCGCGATGACGTCCTCGACCTCGTGCGGAAACACGTTGAAGCCGTTGACGATGATCAGGTCGTTCGCCCTGTCGACGAGGTGCAGGTCGCCGTCCAGATCGAGGTAGCCGACGTCGCCGGTGCGGAACCAGCCCTGCTCGTCGGGACCCCGCGCGCCGTCGGGCCAGTACCCGGAGAACAGGTTGGCCCCGCGCACCGCGACAAGACCGGTGCCGCCCTGCTCGTCGGGGAAGCTGTCGGACGGGTCCTCCGGGTCGAGCGGGACACCCTCCGGAGCACCGTCGCTGTCGACGAGCCGCAGCTCGATCCCGGGAAGCGGCCTGCCGACGGAACCCGGTTTCGCGTACCCGGTGAGCAGGGTCGACGTGACGACCGGAGCGGCCTCGGTGAGCCCGTAGCCCTCGAAGACGGAAAGGCCCGTCGCACCGCGCACCGCCGCGAGCACCCTCGGGTGCAGCGGGGCGGCACCCGAGATGAGCAGCCTCGCCGTCGAGAGGCCCTCGCCGACCTCATCGGGAGGCAGCGCCGCGAATTCGGAGTACATCGTCGGTACACCGACGACCACGGTGACCCGCTGTTCCGCACAGTCGGCAAGTGCCTGCCGCGCGTCGAATCGCTGCGCGAGCACTGCCGTCGCACCCGCGGCGGCGACCTGCAACAGCCCCGGCCCCAGGCCATAGATGTGATGAACGGGGATGGCGATGAACACTCTGTCCGACGGCTCGGTCACCACGGGCCTGAGCCGCCTGATCTGCGCGACGTTGGCGAGCAAGGCCCTGTGCGACAGCATCACGCCGCGAGCGGGACCCGTCGTTCCCGCCGTGTAGCACAGCGCGGCGAGATCCTCGCCCGCTCCGGCCGCGCGAAAGCTCTCTCCCTCGGGTTCGAGAGTCGCGTCGAGCACGGTCCCCGGGAGGCCTCCGGGATCGGCGGCGACAAGCAGCTTCGCACCACTGTCCTCGGCGATCGGGGCGAGTTCCGCCGAAGGCGCCTGCGGGGAGAGCAGTACGGCAACGCCGCCCGCCCGCACGATGGCGAAGAACCAGACCGCGAACGCGGGCGAGGTCGGCAGGCGTAACGCGACCCGGTCACCGCGCTCAAGACCGGCGGCCACGAGCCGGTGCGCCTGCGCGTCGACGGCGGCATCGACCTCGGCCCAGGTCAGCGCCGTCTGAGTCCCCGTGTCGAAAAGCGCCGTCGCCTGGCCTCGCTTTGCCGCGGCCTCGGCGACCAGGTCGGCGACGTTGGCCGTGTTCTCGACGTTCTCGACGTTCTCGGTGTTGGCGGTGTCGCTGGCTTGGGCGGCCTCGCTGGCCGCGCTGGTTTCCCCTTGCACAACCGGCCCCTTTCGCTCTCGCGTCAGTCTGCCAGCAGCGAGTGCCGTCATCGTGAGGATTCACCACCGTCTCCCATTCGCAATCATTCGCAATGGGACACCACTACCTACTTTGCGGTAACAACGCGTATGCTCCTCAGGCGACGTAGTGGCGATGATCACTCGTAGTTCGGGAACGGGCCCGGAGGAGGTGCAACACGATGAGCATGCCGATCGCTGTTGCGGCTGGTCCAGCACCCGCGCGGCACCGAAAAGCCGACCGCGCGATCGACGCGGCCGTCCCCTTCACCAGCGCCGAGCGCGCTCCCGAGAACACCACCGGCGCCGACGCTGCGACCGATGCGGCGGTCGCGGAGAACTGGGAACTCGTCCGCGCTGCCCAGCGCGGCGACACGGCGGCGTTCGGCAAGCTCTACGACCGCTACGTCGACTGGGTCTTCCGGTACGTGCTGCTCAGGGTCGGCGACCGGCATCTCGCCGAAGACGTCACCAGCGAAACCTTCCTGAGGGCGCTGCGCAGGATCAGCTCGATCTCCTACCAGGGCCGTGACGTCGGTGCCTGGTTCACGACGATCGCCCGAAACCTCGTCTTCGACCACGTGAAATCGAGCAGGTTCCGGCTGGAGGTCGTCACCGACGAGGTCTCCGAATCGGGAGCGCCCCCTTTTGGCGGCGGCGCCCCGAGTGCGCAACAGGGCCCCGAGCAGCAGGTGATCAGCAAGACCACCAACGACGAACTGCTGCGCTGCGTCGCCGACCTCGGTGACGACCAGCGCGAATGCGTCATCCTGCGGTTCATCCAGGGGTTCTCCGTCTCGGAGACCGCCGCGATCATGCAACGCAACGAGGGCGCCGTGAAGGCCCTCCAGCACAGAGCCGTCCGCAGGCTCGCGAAACTACTCCCGACTGGACTGCGCTGATCCCCGTAACCCACGGCCGCTCCCTGTCGTTGCCCTTGCGAAGGATTCCGGGACGGATGCCTGAAGGCGGGTCGACGCGTGAGATTGCCTCGATGGTCACCCGCGCGGCGCGACGAGCACGAGCGGTTCGCTCGCGCCCTCGACGACGGTGACCGCCGTGAGTTCGGCGACGAACTCGCCGTCGTCGCGGCACTGCGCAGACTCGGCACGACGGATCCACTCGACGAGCGGACCAGAACCCGTATCGCGGAAGGTGTCACGCGCAAGGCGAACGCTCCGCGCCGCCGTCGCGGGCCGCGCGTGGCGGCAGGCATCGCACTCGTCGTCGCCGCGACGGGGATCGGGCTGCTGCTCTCCGAGGACGCGGTGCCGGGAGATCCGCTCTACCACCTGAAAAGAGCGGGTGAGACCGCCGTCATCGGGCTGACCTTCGACGAGGAGTCCAAGGCCACCAAGCAGCTCGAATTCGCGGCGAAGCGGCTGGAGGAACTGTCCGCGCTGGCCGGGAGGGGAACAGCCGATCCCGCTGACGTCGAGCGGGGACTCTCCGACTTCGCGAACCAGACCAAGGCGGGGGTCGCTCCGCTGGTCACCCTGGCCACCAGCTCCGATGGTCGCCTGCTCGGCGTACTGCGGTCGTGGGCGGCCGACCAGACCGCGAGGCTTGCCTCGCTGAATCCCTCGCTCGGTACGCACCGCGCGGCGGAACCCGAGGATCCTTCGTCGTTGCTCGTCAGAATCGAGCAGCGTGCGGAAGCACTCACCGCGCGCATGAACTGCTATCAGATCACCTCGGGCGAGTACGACGAACTGGGCGCGCTACCCGCCGCCGGAGCGTGCGCTCCACCGCCCGGCGGCGTCGCCCCCGTCCCGCAACCCGGTGACGACCCGATCAGCGAAGTCACCGTGGACGGTGAGGACGGTATGGAGAGTGCCGCCCCTCCTCCCGCATACCCCGTCGGCCTGCCGGGCCCGGAGCCCACGGCGACCGACCCCACGCTCGGGCAGCGGGCCGCCTCACCCACACCACACGCTCTGCCTGCACCGATCTCCGCGACTCCCCTTCCCCGGCTGCCGGATTCGGCCCCGGAACCACCCGCGCTGCTGACCGTCCCGCCCCTGTTACCGGGCTTGCCTGAGGTGAGCATCGGATAGCCCGCCGGTGTCGGCGGTATTCTCGATACGCTGTCCACCAGCACCGAAGCAGAACCAGGACGTGGAGGCGGTGTGCGTGTCACTGTGGCGGAGCCGCGGTAAGGGGCAGGAACGCGAGCGGCGCGCCGCGCTGGCCGGTCAGGCATCCGCCGACGCCGCCGTGGCGATGGAAGCCGCGCAGGTGGCCACTCTCGAGCAGGTCGCGACCGTCGAGGGGCCGGAGCCACCCGAGGACAAGGCGCCACCCCCCGCGCCGCCGGACCTGACGGCGGCTGCCTTCTTCGACGTCGACAACACGATGATGATGGGCGCCTCGATCTTCCACTTCGCGCGAGGACTCGCGGCGAGGAAGTACTTCACCACCTCCGATCTCGCCGGATTCGCGTGGCAGCAGGTGAAGTTCCGGGTCGGCGGAAGGGAAAACCACGACGGGATCCAGACCAACCGCGAAGCCGCGCTGTCCTTTGTGGCCGGACGGTCGGTCGACGAGATGGTCGACGTCGGCGAGGAGATCTACGACGAGCTGATGGCGGACAAGATCTGGGCGGGCACGAGGGCGCTCGCCCAGATGCACCTCGACGCGGGCCAGCGGGTGTGGCTGGTCACCGCGACCCCGGTCGAACTGGCCGCCATCATCGCGCGGCGGCTCGGGCTCACCGGAGCGCTCGGTACCGTCGCCGAGAACGTCGACGGCGTGTACACCGGAAGGCTCGTCGGCGACCTGCTGCACGGGAGGGCCAAGGCACACGCGGTACGCGCGCTCGCCGCCCGCGAGGGACTGAACCTGCGCAGGTGCACGGCCTACTCGGACTCACAGAACGACGTGCCGATGCTGTCCGTCGTCGGTACGGCCGTCGCCGTCAACCCCGACTCGGGGCTGCGGGAGGTCGCTCGCGCGAGGGGCTGGGAAGTTCGCGACTTCCGCACCGGCCGCAAGGCGGCCAAGATCGGCGTTCCCTCGGTGCTCGGTGCGGGCGCCGTCGCAGGAGCCGTCGCGGCGGGACTGGCCTACCGGCGCAGGGCGGCCTGACGCCGCCGCAGTCAGCCGCGGAAAACGCTGCGCCGCTGGGAAAGCCTGCGGTAGAGCATCACCTGGATGGCCTCGCGGACCTGGTCGGTGAGGTTGAACACGAGCATCGGGTCCTCGTGTGCCTCGTGGTCGAACCGGTCGGTACGAATGGGCTCGCCGAATTCGATGTGCCACTTCGTCGGCAACGGAATGGCCCCGAGCGGGCCGAGCAGAGGGAAGAACGGCGTCACGGGGAAATAGGGAAGGCCGAGCAGTCTCGCGAGCGGCTTGAGATCCGCGATCTTCGGATAGATCTCTTCCGCGCCGACGATCGAGACGGGAATGAGCGGGACTCCGGCCCGCAACGCCGACGAGACGAACCCACCCCTGCCGAACCGTTGCAGTTTGTAGCGCGCGGAGAACGGCTTTCCGACTCCTTTGAAGCCCTCCGGCCATACCCCGACGAGTTCTCCCGCGCTGAGCAGCCGTTCCGCGTCGGCGCCACACGCGAGGGTCTGCCCCGACCTGCGGGCGAGCGTGCCGAGCAACGGGGTCTTGAAGACGAGATCGGCGCCGAGCATCCTCAGGTGCCGATGGTGCGGGTGATCGTCGTGTACCGCCACTGCCGTCATCACGGAGTCGATCGGCAGCACGCCGGAGTGGTTGCAGACCAGCAGGGCTCCGCCGTCCAGCGGCAGATTCTCGACGCCGTGTGTGCTGACCCTGAACCACTTCTCGTACAGCACCCGAAGCGGAGGCAGCAGCAGCGTGTCGGTCAGTTCGGTGTCGAAGCCGAACTCGTCGACGGAGTAGTCGCCGGTCACGCGGTGTTTGAGGAAGTCGACGATCCTGGCGAGCGGATCGGAGGGAAGCTGCCGCGACGACGTGCCGTTCGAGCGAGGAAACGCGACGACAGCCGAGTCGCGGGCCGGCTCGTCCCTGACCGCCGCGCCGTTGGCGGCGTCGGCCCTTTCGGTACCGCGAAACTCGTCTTTGCCTCGGTGGAGCGGAATGACCCTGGCCGAGCTGCCGTTCGTCACAGCTTCACCTTCCAACCGTCGGCCGTGGTGGCCAGCCCCGCCAGCCTTCCCCCGTCGACGACCGGCCGGAGGCCCCTGCCCTGCACGTAGTCGTCGAAGGCTTCCCTTGTCGACCACCTGGGCAGATATCCGAAAGTCTTCTTCAGCCTGGTGTTGTCGACGACCCTGCCGAAGTTCAACAACCGTACCTGGTCCGAGGAGAAGTCGACGACGTGAGCGCCGCGCAGGACCTTGCTGATCGACGGCATCAGTCCACGGGGAACGGGCAGTTCGACCCGCCCTGCCCTGCGGATTGCCTGCGACAGCGTCAGCACGCCGTCGGCGCCTACGTTGAAAATCCCGGGCTTGTCCTGAAGCGTCGCCGTTTCCAGTACGGCGAGCGCGTCGGAGGAGTGCAATACCTGGATGCGCGCGTCGTAGCCGAACACGGTCGGCACCACCGGAAGAGCGAAATACCTGGACAGCACGGTGTCGACGTCGGGACCGAGCAGGTTGACGAACCTGGCCATCGTGACCGTGATGTCGGGCCGCCTGCGGGAAAGACCCCGCACGTAGCCCTCCATCTCGACGGCGTCCTTGGCGTAACCGTTGGACGAGGCGGGGATGAGCTCGGAAGCCTCGGTGAACACGGCGGGTGAACGAGAACTCGCACCGTAGACGGCCGCGGTCGATTTCACGACGAGCTTGCGCACCAGCGGCGAACGCTGACAAGCGGCCAGCAATCGCATGGTGCCGATGACATTGACTTCCTTGATCGCCATTCGCCTGCCGGGACCGGCGGGATGGCAGGTCGTCGAGGCGTGAACCACCGTGTCGACCTTGGCCGAGCTGATGATCTTCGCGATCAGCGGGTTGCGGATATCCGCCCTGACGAACTCCGCGTGACCGATGCGGCGCAACACGTCCGCCCTCGGCGGAGCCGTGTCGACACCGATGACCCTTTCCAGGTCGGAATTGTTGCCCAGCCTGGCGAGGAGCCTGCCGCCCAGTTCGCCGGCAACCCCGGTGACAAGGACGATATTGGACGGCATCGGACCCCCTGGCGGGAAAGGCGCTGCGGTACGAAGAGGCGGTTCCGGATGCTACTCCGGGAAAAGGATGACCGAACCGTCTCTAACATGGTATTAACCGGGGTTACGCCTACCGGCCAACTGGGCTCGCCTGACTGTGTGAAGCGATGTACAGCGAGATACGCAGTCGCGGATCCGGGATTTACTTGCCCTGCTTGCGACGCTGCACCCTGGTGCGACGAAGCAACTTGCGGTGCTTCTTCTTCGACATACGCTTGCGGCGCTTCTTGATGACCGAGCCCACAAATGCTCCTTAAACGTCGGGTCGTTTTCTCGCATGGGCAAGCACACGAACGGCCTATCAGAGTACCCGGAGGTCTGACCGGCATTCGCGCTGGCCTACCCGTCTCCTACCCGACGTCGAAGTACGCGTTGTCCAAGTAGTCGTGAACGGCCTTCTCCGGCACCCTGAACGACTTGCCGACGCGGACCGCCGGAAGTTCGCCGGAATGCACGAGCCGGTAGACGGTCATCTTGGAGACCCGCATCAACGAGGCCACCTCGGCGACGGTCAGAAACTGAACCTGCCGGGGGCCCGGCACATCGTCTTTCCTGTTCGGAAGCATGGTTTCACCGTGTCCCTTGCCGCGTATCGTGCCGCCCGGCTTCCCCACCGGGCGGTACAAACACGCACGTGCTGACACCGAGGGTAGCGGGACACGTGGGACTCATGCGACGGCCACCAAGGCGAATGACCTCTGCCGGACGAATTTCCGGCGGTATCAGTCCTGCTCGTGGGCCTTGCCGAGTTGTACCGAACGATCCCTTGCCGCTTCGATGGCCGCGAGCAATGCCGCTCGTACACCGTGCTTTTCGAGCTCCCTGATCGCGTTTATCGTCGTGCCCGCCGGAGAGGTGACATTCTCCCGCAGGATCACCGGATGCTCGGTACCCTCAGCCAACATCTTCGCGGCACCGACGGCCGACTGCACGATGAGCTGTTCGGCGACCGCACGAGGGAGTCCGAGCAGGATACCGGCGTCAATCATGGCTTCGACCAGGAAAAAGAAGTACGCGGGACCGGAACCGGACAGCGCCGTGACGGCGTCCTGCTGCGTTTCGGGCACCTCGACGACCCTGCCGACACACGCCAGCATCTCCTCGACGACCTTGAGGTGCTCCGCGGTGGCGTGCTTGCCGGGCGAAATGGCGCTCATCGCCTCGTTGACGACCATCGGGGTGTTGGGCATAACCCTGACCACCGGCGTCCCCTCGGGCAGCCTGCGCTCGTAGAGGGCCGTCGGAAGACCCGCGCACAGCGACACCACGAGCGAACCGGGCCCGACCAGCGGTGCGAGTTCGTCCAGCACCGGCTCGATGTCCTGCGGCTTCACGGCCACCACCAGCACGTCGGCGCTCTCGGCTGCCTCGGCGACCTCGACCGCCCTGACGCCGTAACGCCCGGTCAGCTCGGCCGAGCGCTCGGGATGCCGCTCGGTGAACAACAACTCCCCCGCGTCGCGGCCACCCTGCAGCAGACCCGACAGCAGTGCCTCACCGATCTTTCCGGCGCCAAGTACGGCGATAGTTCCCATACCCCGAGGTTATGCGCGCGGAAGTTCGCGGGATTCACGGCCCCGAGGCCAGCGCGAGCTGGCGCGCCTGGCACACGATCCGGCCCTGCGCGTCGATCACCGTGGAGTCGGAATCGAACCACGCCTCCTGGATCGACCTGCAATCGACGGCGACCCTGAGCCAGCCGGGCGACGGCCTCGCCCGCACGAGGGCGGTGAGCTGCGCGGTCGGAACCCAGCCGAACCGGCCGAGGTTGAAAACGACGGGAGGGTTGATGTCGGCGGTCAGCAAAGCGAAGAAGGGGTCGGGCTCGCCGTCCCTCGGCCTCGCCCACAATCGCAGCCGAGGCGGATCGCCCGTCCTTCCGGCAAGAAAGCCCGCCGTCGCGGGATCGATCCGCACGTCACAGCCCTTGACGAGGTTGAAAGCCCCCTCGGCCGACTCGGCGGAGAGCGTGATCGAGCCGACGGGCGGCTCCGCGGGCATCTGCGGCGCGTCGTTCCACACCGGCCGCCTGACCGGGAGCCTGCCCGCGGTGACCCTCGCCTCGACGCAACTCCGCCCTCGCTGTTCGAGTACGACGGCGACGACCGTCGCCCTGCGGCCGATCTTGCGGATGTCGGTACGCAGCAAGACCGGACCGATCGCGGGAGGACGCAGAAACTCCGCGCTCACGGCCATCGGGTCGACGGGCGGCTCGCCACGTTCGACGAGCGCGTTGATGCCTGCCTTCGCGAGCAGGGCCATGAGGAAGCCGCCGTGCGGATGCCCGCCGATCGACCACTCGTAGCGAAGGTCGGCCGTGAACGTGCCGTCGCCGAGCGAGCGCACCGAACAGGCCATCCCGAACGAGGTCGGTTCGAAGTCAAGAGTGCTCACGAACGGCTGACCCGTGCTCGAAGGGGAAACACCGCCCTGGCCTGCCGTCCGGCCTGCCTCCACCTCACATACCCGTGCACGGTCTCCCCTTCCGCAGCAGGCCGGCACTGTGGGTCAGGCCGGTCCCCGTACAGCTTCCGGTACTCGTACTCATCTCGCTGAGTTGCGACGGCCCCCCTTGCCGTCGCGGTTGTGTCGCACCGGACGTCGGCCTGCCCGCGTGTGGAAAGAGTGCCGAACGGCCCCCGATACACGCGCGGGACACCGCGAAGCCGGGTTCGTGCGGTGGTGGCACGGCGCCGGGCCAGCTCACCGCGCGCGGCGGCGAGAACCAGCGAACGCAACGGATCCACGTGGAAAACCATACGTGTGACCGGGCGGAAACCCATGCCTGCCCAGGGTGAAAGTTGATCTTCCTGGTGTGAACGACACGTTATTGCCCCAGGTGCAGGCGGGTGAACAGCAGCGCCTCGGCGAGATCTTTCATCCTGCGGTCGAGATTGCGCGCGCTTCGCGTGTTGACTTCGAGCACGACCTGTCCCGCGAAGCCCCTTCCGGCAAGAGTCTCCAGCAGTTCCGCGCACGGCTGGCCGCCTCTGCCCGGCACGAGGTGCTCGTCCTTCGGGATTCCCGTCCCGTCGGCGAGATGTACGTGCCGCAGCCCCTCGCCCATCCGGTCCGCGAGCGCGAGCGCGTCCATGTCGGCGGCAGCCGTGTGCGAGAGGTCGAGCGTGTAGTTGGAGTAGCCGACGTCGGTGGGGTCGATCGAGGGCCGGAACGCCGAGACCCTGCTTCCCTTCCTGCCCGGCGACCTGACCTTGAACATGTTCTCGACCGCGATGGCGACGCCGCTGCTGTCCTCAAGTTCGGCGACCAGGTCGGCGAAGTAATCGCCGTATCTTCGCTGCCAGCGAAAAGGCGGGTGCACGACGACCGTCCGGGCCTCCAGTTCCATCGCGGCCTCTACGGAGCGGCGGAGTCTGACGACGGGGTCCGGCGACCACACGCGCTGGGTGATGAGCAACGACGGCGAGTGGACCGACAACACCGGCGTACCGGTGTTCCTGCTGTGCCTGCGCAACGCCGCGACGTCCTGACTGCCGGGGTCGGTCCACACCATGACCTCGACGCCGTCGTAGCCGAGTGCGGCGGCGACCTCGAAGCCGGAAGCGGCGCGCATGGGCCACACCGATGCCGTTGAAAGCCCGACGGGAATGGTGTGGCCCACGCGCTACCTGGAGACGAGCAGCAAAGCGGCGGGTGAGACCGTGACGACGAGGCCGACGAGCAGGGCGAGCACCGTGGTCTGCAGATCCTCGGCCCTGCGGACCTTCCGCACGATCCAGACGAGACCGATGGTCACGACGAGCGCTGCGGCCAGTGCGGCCGCGGGCAGCTGGCCCCACAGCCAGTTGAACCCGAGCCAGACACCGGCACCACCGGCGACGCCCGCGGCGAGCTGACCGGCGAGCGCCATCCACTGCTTGGCAGGGGAACCGGCTTCCTCGTCCTCTTCGTCGTCATCGACGGCATCCATGGCGCTGATCGCGCTGTCGGGGCCGCCCGCGTCATCGGGGTCCTCGGCGTCATCGGCATCAACACCGTCTTCGGTGTGCGTGCGCCGCGGGCCGCGCTCGTACTCGTCGTCGTATTCGCGGTCGTAGTCCTGGTCGTACCCCTCGGCGTCTTCCGCGTAGCCGGAGTCGTAACCGTCGGCGTAGTCGTAGGAATCGGCGTAGGGGTCGTCGTACGGATCGGCGTAGGGACCGGCCTGGCCCTGATGGCCCTCCGCGAGCGGGTCGTCGTCGAGCACTCCGCTGCGGAACGGGTGCCGCGTCGGCTCGTCGTCGCTGAAGTCGGGAGTGAAGAACCCGGTCGGCGGGCCCTCGTCGACGGCGTCGTCGGTGAGCTGCCCCTGCTGCGCGGGCATCGGAGGTTCCACCGGCACCGGCGGCGTGACCTGAGTGTCCTCAAGCTGCGCGTTCTGCCTGCGCTTGCGCCAGCCCGCGAGCCCCGCCGGTGGTTCGTCGGCAGGCAGCCGCGCGGGCGGGCCCTCGCCTGCTTGCCCCGCGTCGGTCTCGCCGACGGCGGGGAACTGCTCGGTGTGCGGTTCGGGCGGTGGCGGCGGCGCGCCGCGGCCTCCCCTTCGCAACCGGGGGGGCAGCGGGAAACCGCGCTGTCTCGCGGGTGGTGGTGGCTCCGGCGCGGGAGGAGCTTCGGCACCGTCGAGGCGCGCGGACAGTGTGCCTTCGGCGGGACCGTGTTCCTGCGGCGGCGGAGCGCCATGCCCCGCGGGCGGTGGACCGGGATTGACCGGCACTGCGGGATTTACGGGAGCGACCCTGCGTGTGGCTCCGCCACGGTCGAATGCCTCGGGACCGGGAGGCGGGGGCCCCACCGGACCGTGAACACCCGTGCCACCACCGTTGGCCTGCCGAGGAGGCGGACCCTGCCTGCCGTGGTCCTCGGCGCCGGGAACCTGGAACGTGCCGGTCCCCCTCGGCGGCTGGGGCATCCCTCGCGGCGGGCGAGGCTCGTGGCCTGGCCCCTGCGGACCGGGCGGAGGAGGTGGAGCGACGGGCGGATGCTGCCCGGTCGGCGGGCCTTCCGCCCGCACCCTGTCGATGATGGCCTGCGGCGCGGTGTCACTGATGCTGGGCTGGAAACCGCCCTCGTCCTCGTCGGCAGCGCGACGCCGCCGGCGGCGCGGAGCGCCGTCGACCTGTCCGCCGTGTTCGGCAAGTAGCTCGGCCACCGTCTTCTGGGGCCGACCGCCGTCGCTGTCTTCAGTCATCCTTTCCACCGTGCCCGTCGCGCGTTGTCCGCGTCTAGTGTGAACCCAGGCGTCATCCTTGCCGCCCCTGGCCGGTCAACAATGCAGTCTGGTCGGTGCCGTTCGAATGGTCCAGGCGCCGCAGAATCACGCCTTCCCGAAGTGCCCACGGGCAAATCTCCAGCACCTCCAGTGACAACGCTCGCATGGTGGCTTCCGCCACCAGCGCTCCGGCGACGAGCTGATGCGCGCGGCCCGCACTCACGCCCTCCAGTTGGGCGAGATCGGCCGAGGGCATCCGTGAGATGAACTTGATCAGCTGGCGCAGCGCGGTGTCGGTGAGCACCCTGCGCGCGCTCGGGCCCGCCGCCGACGGCGCCGCACCGGTGAGCCTCGCCAGCGAGCGGAAGGTCTTCGACGTCGCCACGACCCGGTCCGGCTCCCCGAGTTTCCTTACCTTCCTCGCGAGGTCGGCGACCTGCTCTTCGAGCCATTCCTGTGTCGTCTCCAGTTCGGGCCTCGTCGGCGGGTCCTTGGTGAACCGGGTACGGGTCAGCCTGCCCGCACCGAGTGGGACCGACTCCGCGAGGGCGGGCTCCTCGTCGATGCCCATGGCAACCTCCAACGAGCCACCGCCGATGTCGAGCACGAGAAGCTTGCCCGACGACCAGCCGAACCAGCGCCGGACCGCGAGAAACGTGAGCCTCGCCTCTTCGACACCGGTGAGCACCCGCAACTCGACCCCGGTCTGCTCGGTCACTTTGCGTAGTACCTTGCCGACGTTCCTGGCTTCGCGAACGGCCGAGGTACCGAAGGCCATAAGTTCTTCACAACCGAGACGGTGCGCGGATTCCTTCGCGGTCTCGACGGCTCTCGCGAGATCCTGAACGCCCTCTTTGCCGAGGTCACCGTTCTTGTTGATCTTCTCGGCGAGCCGCAGCACCGACTTCTCCGAATGCATCGGGGTCGGGTGGGCACCACGATGAGCATCCACCACCAGCAGGTGGACCGTGTTCGACCCGACGTCGAGTACCCCTAGGCGCACGAAACCCTACGGTACCTGGCCGTCGGTTCAGCTTTCGAACTTATAGCCCAGGCCACGCACGGTAACCAGATGCCGGGGCGACCCTGGGTCGGGTTCGATCTTGGAGCGCAGCCGTTTGACGTGCACATCCAGGGTTTTCGTGTCCCCTACGTAGTCGGCGCCCCACACTCGGTCGATGAGCTGTCCACGAGTCAGCACCCTGCCGACATTGCGCAGCAGGTATTCGAGAAGGTCGAACTCCTTGAGCGGCAGCGAGACGTCGGCGCCGCCGACGGTGACGACGTGCCGCTCGACATCCATCCGCACCGGGCCCGCCGCGAGCACGAGGGGCGTCAACTCGCCTTCCGTGCCGGGTTCACCGCCCCTCCTGAGCACCGCCCTGACCCTCGCGATGAGTTCCCTAGCCGAGTAGGGCTTGGTCACGTAGTCGTCGGCACCCAGTTCGAGCCCGACGACCTTGTCGATTTCGCTGTCCCTCGCGGTGACCATGATCACGGGCACTGCCGAGCGCTGGCGAAGCTGCTTGCACACGTCGGTGCCGCTCATCCCCGGCAGCATGAGATCGAGCAGCACGATGTCGGCACCATTGCGATCGAACTCGTCAAGTGCCTGCTGGCCGTCGGTCGCGACGGCAGCCGTGAAACCCTCCTTTCGCAGCAGGAAGGCGAGCGGGTCGGCGAACGACTCCTCGTCCTCGACAATCAGCACCCTTGTCACGGTGTTCCTCCTGGTTCGGGGCCTTGACTTTCGGCCGCCGTCTTGCCGGGGGTACCCGGCCTGGACTGCTTGGTGACGATCACCCTGGACTCCGGGGGGATCGCCCCGTTGCCCGCCGCGGTGTGGGCCGGGATGCGCAACGTGAAGGTGGAGCCGACCCCCTGACTGCTCCACAGGCGGACCTCGCCGCCGTGGTTGGCCGCGACGTGCTTGACGATCGCGAGCCCGAGTCCCGTTCCCCCTGTCGCTCTCGATCGCGCCTTGTCGGCGCGGTAGAAGCGTTCGAAGACCCGCTCCTGCTCGTCTTCCGCGATGCCGATCCCCCTGTCGGTCACGGCGATCTCCACGAAGGAACCGGAGAGCCTTCTGCTGATCGAAACGGGACTGCCCTTGTGTGAGTAGGCGACGGCGTTTTCGAGCAGGTTGGAAAGCGCGGTCACGAGCAGCGTCCGGTCGCCCTCCACGAAGAGGCCGGTGGGAGCGTCGGTGGTCACGGTGATCTCGGCGGATTCGGCGGCGAGCTTCGTGCGGTTGAGCGCTTCGGCGACGACGGCGTCGATGGCGACCTCGGTCAGTTCTGGCAGCCGCTCCGCGCCCTGCAACCGCGACAGCGCGATCAACTCGGTCACGAGCTTGCCGAGCCTCGTCGACTCGCGGAGGATCTTCTCGCCGAATCTCCTGACCTCTTCCGGGTCGTCGACGGCGTCGAGGACGGCTTCCGAAAGCAGGGCGATCCCGCCGACGGGGGTCTTCAGTTCATGGCTCACGTTCGCGACGAAGTCGCGCCTCGTCGCCTCAAGCCGGACCGCCTCGGAGTGGTCGACCGCCTCGACGACCGTGAACCCGTCGCCGAGCGGCCTGACCTCTCCGAGCACCGCCTCCGGTTTGCGGCCCCTGACTTCCAGCGGCGAAAGGTCTATCTCAAGCGGTTCGCCCGTGGCGACCACATGTTCGGCGGCCTTGCGCGCCCGAACATCGGCCTGATTCGCCTTGACGAGGCCGAGCGATTCCGCGCTCCGGTTGTGCAGCACGAGATCGCCGAACCGGTTGAGCAGAAGGACGCCGTTGTTCGATGAGCGGACGAACCGGCCGAGGAGGTCGGCGGCCGTCGGTCCCGTGGGCTTGCCTCCCGGCACTATCGATCCCGCCTTGGCGAGCAGGAACCCGATAGCTCCTCCGACCACCAACGCGGCGGTGGCCAGCGCGAACGTAGCGGTCGCCGTCACGGGGGCATGGTAAGCACCCCGACAGCCTGTTGGCCTAGTGTTAGCGGCATTCTCGTGACGGCCGTGACACCTGCGGGCCACCTGTTGGCCACCGGTTCAGCAGCGGTTCACCCAGCCGTCTCCTCCTGTCGACCTTGCGGCCGGATTCCCTCGATCGATCGGGTTCACCCCGCCGACAACCTGGCGACTTCCTCGGAGGAAAGCCGTATCCTGCCCGCCGCCACGTTCTCCTCGACATGAACCGGGTCGCCGGTGCCGGGAATCGCGAGCACGTTGGGCGCGCGATGCAGGGTCCAGGCGAGCCGGATCTGCGCGGGTGTCGCGCCATGCGCCTTCGCGATGTCCGCCACGGTGCTCCTGCCGTCGCTGTCCCTACCCGCGCCGAACACGGAAAAGAACGGCACGAACGCGATGCCCCGCTCGGTGCACAGATCCAGTAGTTCCTCGTCGTCGCGGTTGCCGAGTCCGTACCAGTTCTGCACGCTCGCCACGGGCGCGATGCCCCTCGCCTCGGCGAGGTGATCAGCGGTCACGTTGGAGATGCCCAGCTCGCCGATGAGCCCTTCGTCGCGGAGTTCGGCCAGCGCGCCGAACCGCTCCGCGAGCGATCCGGCGCCGCGGTCGAGTCCCTCCCCGATACGCAGGTACACGAGGTCGAGCCGGTCGAGGCCGAGTTGCCGCAGGTTCTCCTCGACCTGCCCGCGCAATTGCCCGGGAGTGGCCTCGGGAAGCCAGCCGCCGGACGGGTCGCGGCCTGGCCCCACCTTCGTGGCGATGACGAGGTGTCCGGGGTAGGGCCGCAGCGCGGAGTTGATCAGTTCGTTGGCCGAGCGGGTCGCCGAGAAGTAGAAGGCGGCGGTGTCGATGTGGTCGACACCGAGTTCGACGGCCTTCCTCAGCACGGTGACCGCGCGGTCACGCTCCATCGGCCGCCCGTCGGCATGACTCATCAGCCGCATGGAGCCGAACCCGAGTCTGCTGACCGTGCGCCCGCCGAGCCGCCAGGCCGAGGCGTTGTCGTTGTTGTCGTTCGCTTCGTTCATGCCGACAAGCCTTGCCGGGAAGATTGGCTCCCGTCCCCGGTTGGCAGTTTGCTGCCATAGTGAAGACGTGGAGGCGGACACCATCGCACTGGTACGCGGCGAGGAGGAACTGTTCGCCCGCACCGCGCACCTTTTCGCGGCCGCGTCGGAGATCGCGTGCGCCGCCAACGACTTCAGCACGTGGTCCAGGCCGAGGCCGGCATCCTTCCGGAACAGCGCTCCCAGCACCATCCGCAAGATCTACCGGCCTGGTGTCCTGCTCGATCCCTCGGCGGCCGAGCACCTGCGCGAGGTTGCGAGCCACGGCGCCGACGTCCGCATCACGCTTGAGGAGATCAACGAGACGATCATCCTCGACCGGCGCGTGGTGATACTGGCAGGCGATGTCGTCGATGGCGTCCGCGGTTACAGCGTGCTGGCCAGCCCATCGCTGGTGCAAGGCGTGATGTCGCTGTACGAGGCGGCCTGGCGGGGTTCGACGGAACTGGCCGCCTACGAGGCGGGGTTCGCCGAGGTACGACTGCTCGCGCCGCGCATTCTCGACATGCTGGCTTCCGGCTGCAAGGACGAGACCGCAGCCCGTGAACTCAACCTCGGGCTCCGGACCTACCGGCGCAGAGTCGCCGAGTTGATGAGCGCGCTCGGCGCGACGTCCCGTTTCCAGGCAGGCGTGAGGGCGAGGGAACTGGGCTTGGTGTGAGCCTGCCCCGGCCTCGACGGCGCGGGGCAGGCTCGATCGAAGAGACGAAGCCGGTCAGCGGCCCTGGTTGGCTACGGCGGCGGCGGCTTCCTTCGCCGCGGCCGGGTCGAGATAGGTGCCGCCGGGGTTGGTCGGCTTGAGGTCGCTTCCCTGCTCGACGAGGTCGTAGCGCAGCGGAATGCCGGTGGGGATGTTGAGACCGGCGATGTCGGAGTCGGAAACGCCGTCGAGGTGCTTCACGAGCGCCCTCAGCGAGTTGCCGTGCGCGGCGACCAGCACGTTCTTTCCCGCCCGCAGGTCGGGCACGATCTCCGATTCCCAGTAGGGCAGCAGCCGCGCGACGACGTCCTTGAGGCACTCCGTCATCGGCATGCCCTCGCCGAGATCCGCGTAGCGCGGGTCGGTGTCCTGGCTGAACTCGCTGCCCGCCTCGATGGGCGGCGGCGGGGTGTCGTAGGAGCGGCGCCAGAGCATGAACTGCTCCTCGCCGAACTCGTCGAGGGTCTGCTTCTTGTTCTTGCCCTGCAGCGCGCCGTAGTGGCGCTCGTTGAGCCGCCAATCCCTGCGGACGTCGATCCAGTGCCGGTCGGCGACGTCGAGTGCGAGGTTGGCCGTCGAGATGGCCCTCCGAAGCAGCGAGGTGTGCACGACATCGGGCAGCAGCCCGGTCTCGGCGAGCAATTCGCCGCCGCGTCGCGCCTCGGTCTCGCCCAGTTCGGACAGCGGCACGTCGACCCAGCCGGTGAACAGGTTTTCCGCGTTCCACGTGCTCTGCCCGTGTCGCAGCAGCACCAAGGTCCCAAGTTCGGCCATACGGCTCAGCCTGCCAGAACGGGGCCGCGCGGGCGCGAATGGCCGCTTCTACTCACAGTGTCGCCTCGGCCATGGCTTGCTCACTCGTTTGTTCGGCGACTCGCCAACAAGATTTCAACAAGGTTAACCAGGTCGCATTGCGTTAACGATTGACAGGAATTTCACTCGAATGGAGCAACGAGTAGTCTTGTGATTACAGACCCGAGTCTGACAAGTTGACTACTAACCCGCGCGGCCGGAAACCACGCACTCCCCGGCCGCCCGCGGGCGCAGACGCAGCTCGTCTCCCCCCTGCCGAGCTGCGACCCGCCGGCCCCGTTGGCATCCCCCTCGCCACCGGGTCCACGCGGCGGGGACGTCAGCGGGGCGGCTTGAGATCGCGACTCCCCCCTCCCTCAAGCCGCCCCGCGACCCGCCCGCATCGACTCAATCCGAGGTCAGTGAGCCCGGCTCGTGCGCGGCCGACGGCTCGATCAGGTGCCGGAACGCTTCGAGGTTCGCCAGCGACTCCCCTCGCGAGACCCGCCAGTCCCATTCCCTGCGGATCGAACCGGCGAACCCGAGTTCGAGCAGCGTGTTGAAATCGCCGTCCGCCGCTTCGAGCACCTGGCCGAGCAGCTTGTCGAGCTCGCGCTCACTCACCGTTTCGAGCCCGAACCTGCCGACGAGATAGATGTCACCGGCGTCGTCGATCGTGTAGTGCACGCCGTACAGGCGCGCGTTGCGGCGCAGCAGGAACCGGTAGACCCGCTCGTGCTCCTCGTCGGGATGCCTGCACACGAACGCCTCGATGGCAAAGGAGTGCTCCCGCACGATCAGCCAGCAATTGGTCTGGAGCTTGCGTACGCCGGGCAACGTCACGAAGTAACCGCCGACGCCCTTGCGCTCGTACTTCAGCCCCGCCGCGTCCAGCGCCTCGCGCAGCGCCGCGTCGGCCCGCTCGACCTCCGGCTTCGCCGTCACACCGCCACCTCCAGCGCCGCGGTGCGGAACGCGCTCGTCGCCTCGGAGTACGCCCCGAGCAGCGCGTCTGTCGTGCGCTGCCAGGAAAACCCGCTCGCGTGCTCGACGGCGCCCTTCGCGAACCCGGCGTGTGCCGTCCTGTCCAATGCCGCCCTCCGCAGTGCGTCGGCCCAGTCCTGCGCGCGATGCGACGGGACGAGCAGGCCGGAAACGCCGTGATCGACGGCGACCGGCAGGCCACCGACCTCGGCGGCGACGACCGGCGTGCCGCACGCCTGCGCCTCCAGCGCGACAAGTCCGAACGACTCGCTGTAGCTGGGCACGGCGACGATATCCGCGGCGCGGTACACGTTCACCAGGTTGTCGCCCGATTGAGGGGGCACGAATCGGGTCAGATCCGCGATGCCGAGCGAACCGGCCAGTTCCCGAAGGGCGTGCGGCAGTTCCATCCCGGTACCGGATGGCCCTCCCGCGACGAGCACGACGAGCCGTTCACGCAACGACGGATCCCGCTCGATCAGCTTGGCGACGGCGGCGAGCAGCACATCGGGCGCCTTGAGCGGCTGGATGCGGCCCGCGAAGGCCAGTACGACCGCGTCGGGGGGAAGACCCAGCGCCTCGCGCGCCGCGGCCTGCGACCCCGGCCGGAACCGGTCGAGGTCGACGCCGGGCGACACGGTGCTGACGGCATCGCGGTCGGCGCCGTAAAGACCGACGAGCTGGTCGGTTTCGACATCGGTGTTCACGACGAGCCGATCGGCTTCCGCCACGACCTGCTCCTCGCCGATGACCCTCGTGCGTGGCTCCGGCGTGTCTCCTTCGGCGAGCGCGGCGTTCTTGACCTTGGCGAGCGTGTGGGCCGTATGGACGAGCGGAACGCCCCACCGGTCCCTCGCAAGCCAGCCGACCTGGCCGGACAACCAGTAGTGCGAGTGGATCAGGTCGTAGTAGCCGGGCTCGTGAAACGCCTCCGTCCGCAGCACTCCCGACGTGAACGCGCAAAGCTGAGCAGGCAGTTCGTGCCGTTCGAGCGGTTCGAAGGGACCTGCCGCGATGTGCCTGACCAGCACTCCTGGTGCCAGTTCGACGACGGGAGGCTGCTCAGAGGAGGTGGCCCTCGTGAACACCTCGACGGCGACGCCGCGTCTGGCCATCTCGACGGCCGTCTGCGAGATGTAGACGTTCATGCCTCCGGCATCGCCGGTGCCCGGTTGCTCCAACGGGGACGTGTGCACGGACAACACAGCCACCCGGCGCGGCTGCTTTGCCGACCGGTACCAGGAGAACGTCACCGAATCACCTCTCTGCTCAAGCGCCCGACGCTCGTTCCCCGGCGAACCTCAGCAACGTCGTGTTGAACCGCTGCGAGTCCTCGGCGAACGGTAAATGGCCTACACCTGACCACCAACGCGAATCGCACCCGGGTATCTTCCCCGCCGCGTACTCGCCCGCGGTGATGTCGACGACGGCATCGGCGTCGCCGTGCACCACCAGCGAGGGAACGTCGACGGCGGACAGCACGTCCGCGCTGCCGACGTCGCGGCGGAACAGCGCCGCCCTGACCCGAGGCGGAACGGTCAGTGAGGCGCCGAGCAGGGCCTGAGCGAGCGGACCGGGCACGTTTCGGCCGGTCTCCCCTGACAGAGCCACGCTGAAGGCGGTGAGCGCGGGAAGGGCGATGTCGATGTCCTCGTCGAGCGCGGCGGGCAGCGCGGCTCGCATGGCAGGGCCCACCCTGCCGCCGGGATGTCCCTTTCCGATCTCGGTGATCGCGCCAACGAGGACGATGCCCGCCAGCCCCGCCGTACCGTGCACCCGCAGATAGTCGCTGATCACGAGGCCGCCGTAGGACCAGCCGACCAGCACGGCGGGGGTGCCCGCGACGGCGAGCACGGCGGCGAGATCGTCGGCCCACGAGACCGGATCGTCGTAACCGCCCTCCGGTACGCCGGACGTACCGTGCCCGCGAAGGTCGCACGCGACGAGCCGGTGCGCTCGCCTCAGTCCGGGGTCGGCGAACTGGAGATCCCACGCTCTCGCCGACTGCGCCCAGCCGTGCACGAACACGATCGGCGGAGCGCCTTCCGTTCCCTCGATCCTGACTCCGATGCGGACGCCGTCGGCGCCGATGACCTCTGTTCTCATCCCCCGATCGTCACAGGGCCGATTTCGACTGCCACGTCGGCCAGTCCAACAGCCAGTCCATGACGTCGGATGTGGTCGGGAAATCCGCTTTGGCGCCGGTGACCTCGACCGGGTCGCCGATCAACGCGGAGTCGAAGTAGGCCTTGGCATCGGCTTCGAGCAGGTTGACGCAACCGTGCGAGGTGTTGTTCTTGCCGATGTTGGCGCGGTTGTCCTCGTTCTCGTGGATGAACTCACCGTGGTTGGAGATGCGGCAGCACCACTTCTTCTTGACGTTGGTGTAGCCGTAGCGCTCGTTGTCGAAGATCGCCGTCGGCTCCCTCGACATGACGATCACCGTGCCGTTGGGGGTGTTGAGTTCGGGGTCGGCGTCCTTGCCGTTGCTGCACGGGTAGTTCGCGACCTCGTTGCCGTCGCGATAGACGCGCATCCGGTGATCGGGGGTGTGCACCTTGACGACCTGGTTGCGGCCGATGGTGAATTCCGTTGTGACGTCGGCCTTTCCGTAGGCCCCTCCGCCGTAGTGCACGCCGTACAGATTCGCGAAAACCTTGACCTCGGTGTTCGCGGGCCAGTACTCCTTCGGCCTCCAGTCGACCTGCCGGTCGGAGAGCCAGGCCCACGCTCCCTCGACGTCACCGGAGGTCTCGACCTTCAGCGCGCGTTGCGCGGCGGCCCTGTCCGACACCGCTTCCGCGAATTTCACGCTGATCGGCATCGCGACACCGACCTCGGCGTGATCGACGGGATTCAGCGTCGCCCTCACCACGTTCGACGGCGCGATGGTGCGGAAATCGCCGGTCAGTTCCGTTGTCTTGCCGTCGGCACCCTTCGCCTTGGCCGCGTACGTGTAAGTGGCCGCGTAGCCGAGCGGTTCGGAGCTCGTCCAGACGGTCTTGTCCTCGTTCAGATCCCCCGCGACCTCTCCGCCTTCGGCGTTGGTCAGCTTGACCTCCGTGAGAGTGCCCTTCGCCACGGTGACCGTGACGGGCCCCCTCACCGGAACGTCCTTCGCGTCGGCGGCGGGCTCGGCGGTGATCTCCGCCTCCGGCGGCAGTTTCCTCGGATCGACCTGCGGAGTACCGCCCGTCGTTCCCGAACAGGCCGCGAGCAGCCCTGCCGAACCCGCCGCCGCCGCGGCTCTGAAGACGGTGCGCCGTTCGAACACCCGTCGTCCTCCCTCTCGAATCCTGCTGTGAACCGACCGACGTTACCTGGCAACATGCGGTCATGAGCACGCGAACCGCTGTCATCACGGGCGCGAGCGCCGGCATCGGCGCCGCCACCGCACGGGCACTTGCGAAGGCCGGTTTCCATGTCGTACTCGGAGCGCGCCGCCTCGACAAGGTGCGGGCACTCGCCGAGGAACTCTCCGGGTCCGCACATCAACTGGACGTCACAGATCCCGACTCCGTTGCCTCCTTCGCGGCCCGGATCCCAGAATGCCACCTGCTCGTCAACAATGCCGGTGGCGCGCGTGGCCTCGAACGCGTCGAGAACGCCGACGAGGAGCACTGGCGCTGGATGTGGGAAACGAACGTGCTCGGCACGCTGCGTATCACGAAAGCACTGCTGCCGAAATTGATCGGCTCGGGCGACGGGCACGTCATCACCGTGACGTCCATCGCGGGCCACGAGGTCTACGACGGCGGATCCGGCTACACGTCGGCGAAACACGCGCAGTCGGCGCTGCACCAGACCCTGCGTTCCGAGCATCTCGGGCAGCCGGTGCGCCTCACCGAGATCATTCCGGGAATGGTGCGGACCGATTTCTCGCTCAACCGATTCGAGGGTGACACGTCGCGCGCCGACAAGGTGTACCAAGGCATCGAGCCGTTGACGGCCGACGATGTCGCCGATGTCATCGCGTTCGCCGCAAGCAGGCCCTCACACGTCAACCTCGATCAGATCGTGATGAAGCCGAGGGCACAGCTCAACGGAAGTCGCGCACACCGCGAGTGATTCGCCGTCACAGCACGCAATTGATCAACAGTGGTTCGGGGTGCAGTACGACACCGAAGCGGTCGGCGACCCCGTCCCGCACCTCACGGGCCAGCGCGAGCAATTCGGCCGTGGTCGCGCTGCCCCGGTTGGTCAGCGCGAGGGTGTGTTTGGTGGAAAGGGAAACCGTTCCCTTCCCGTGCCGGTATCCCTTGCCGAAGCCCGCGCGCTCGATCAGCCACGCCGCGGACAGTTTCACTCCGTGTTCGGCCGGATACCGGGGAACGGGAACGTCGGAGCCCACCACGTCGCCGATGCGGGCGAGCACGGCGTCGACGTCACCGGCGGCGATGATCGGATTGGTGAAGAAGGAACCGGCGCTCCAGGTGTCGTGGTCGGCGGCGTCCAGCACCATCCCCTTGCCCCTGCGCAGTGCGAGCACCGCTTCGCGGGCCTCGTTCGCCGGGACCCGCGCCCCCACGTCGACGCCCAGCGTCCTGGCGAGTTCGGCGTAGCGGATGGGCGCCGACAGCCCGTCTTCCGACAGCGTGAAGCGCACCCGCAGCACGACCCCGTTCTCGGTGCCCTTCAGCACACTCGTCCGGTATGCGAAGCCGAGTTCGCCCGCGCGCACCGTCCTGACCTCTCCGGTACGCCGGTCGTAGAGGTCGATCGAATCCAGCACCTCGCTGATCTCGCAGCCGTAGGCGCCGACGTTCTGGATGGGCGTGGCCCCAGCGGCACCGGGAATGCCCGAAAGACATTCGAGCCCGCCGTAGCCCTGCTCGACCGTCGCGGCGACGAACTCGTCCCAGTCCTGACCGGCCTCGACCGTCGTCCCGTCCCAGCCCTTCGACGCGATCCTGACCACAGTGCCGGGAAAGCCCTCGTCGGCGACGACGAGGTTGGAGCCACCGCCGAGCAGCAGGGTGGGTTCGCCGTCCCCGTCGAGATCACGCACGGTGTTCACGAGTTCGTCCGCGCCGGAGGCCGTGACGAACCGCCGCGCGGGCCCACCTAGCCGCAACGTGGTGTATTCGCGCAGGGTGTCCTGGGTGGACGTTTCAGCGATGCTCACACCGGGCAACGGTACTGTCTCGGTCATGGCATCCCGTATCGAGCATCGCGCGACGTTCAGTTCCGGCGTCGCCGACGTGTTCGCCGCACAGTCGAGCGAGCAGGCATTGCGCGCGAGACTGGCCGAGATCGGCGGTACGAACGCGAGGCTGGAAGAACACACCGTGACCGACGACGGTGTTCGGTACGTACTTCTCCAGGGCGTCGCCGCCGACAAACTTCCCCAGGCCGTCAGGGCCCTGCACAAGGGAGACCTCGCGGTGCGCAGGGAGCAGCGCTGGCGTCGCAGTGGCGAGGGCTACACCGGAACAACCGAGGTCGGCGTCAGCGGCATCCCCGGCGACATCACCGCGACGACCGAACTCACCCCCGACGGCTCCGGCACGGCGGAACTGACCAAGGGCGAGGTCAAGGTCCGCATCCCCATCGTCGGCGGCAGGCTGGAAGGTTTCATCGCCGAGCAGGTCACGAACCTGCTGCGCAGTGAGGCCGACTTCACGGCGAAGTGGCTCGCGCGCAACACCTGATCGGCTCCCCTACTCGCGGCACCACCAATCCCAACCGGCTACGCAGGGTCGACCGCTGGCTCACCAGTGACCTGGCGGTGAGCCGCGCGCTGACCGGTGTGAGGGATCCGCTGGTGGTCGACCTCGGGTACGGGGCTTCTCCGGTCACGACCATCGAAATGGCACGGCGGCTGTCCGCCGTGCGCCCCGGCGTGCGCGTACTCGGGCTCGAACTCGATCAGGAACGGGTCGAAGCCGCCGCCGCTGCCGCCGACCCACCCCGGCTCGACTTCGCGAGAGGCGGCTTCGAACTCGCCGGAACCCGGCCGATACTCGTGCGCGCCTTCAACGTGCTGCGCCAGTACGCGGAGGAAGACGTCGCGCCGTCCTGGTCGGCCATGCTCGCGAGCGTCAGGCCGGGCGGGTTGCTCGTCGAGGGCACGTGCGACGAACTCGGCAGGGTGAGTTCGTGGGTGACGGTCTCGCACGAAGGCCCTCGCACGCTCACCATTTCCCTGCACCTCGGCAGTCTGGCTCGTCCCTCCACTGTGGCCGAACGGCTGCCGAAGGCGCTCATCCACCGCAACGTCTGCGGGGAACGCGTTCACGACTTCCTCTCCGCCATGGACTCGTGCTGGGCCGCCGCGGCTCCGTTCGCGAGCTACGGCAAGAGGGCACGGTGGATCGAAACCGTCCTGATGCTGGCGGCTCGCGGCTGGCCGGTGCTCGGCCGCCGCGAGCGGTGGCGGCTCGGCGAGCTGACCGTGCCGTGGGAATGCGTGCTGCCCACCGAACGGGGGTAGGGCTGGCCGGTAGGGGCAGCCCTGAGTTCTCCCTGAGCTTCTTCTCAGGTTCTGGTGTCACCTCGGCTGGAGTGCCAATCTCGATCTTATGAGAAGGGGGTCGCCGAGCGGCCACTCGGCGACCCCCGAAGACACGAGTTCCCGCATGGCGGACGTTTGGCGACGGGCCAGCGGGTCTCTTATCGATGAGTCATGAACGGAGACACTCATGCCTTCGCTGTCCACGGTACCCACGCGGGCCTACTCCGCCTCGATCGCGCACACACCGGCGCAGATCGAGGCGGCGCAACGGTTGCGGACGAGCGTGTTCGCCGGCGAACTCGGAGCCGCGTTCAAGGGCGAACTCGACACCGACGAATTCGACGACGTCTGCGACCACCTGATCGTCGAGCACGAGACGACGGGCGAGGTGGTCGGCACCTACCGGTTACTCCCACCAGGTCGCTCACCCCGGCTCTACTCCGCGGGCGAATTCGACGTCAGCGCGCTCGAACCGTATCTGCCCTCGCTGATCGAGGCAGGCCGTTCGTGCGTGCATCCCGATCATCGCGGCGGCGCGGTCATCAACATGATGTGGGCGGCGATGGCGCGGTACACGCTGCTGTCGGGGCACCGCTATCTCGCGGGCTGCGCGTCCGTTCCGCTGGGAGACGGCGGGAAGTCCGCGACGAGCACGTGGGAACTGGCGAAGGCGAAACACCTTTCGCCTCCCGGCCTTCGCGTGCGGCCCCACCACCCGTGGCTGCCGTCCCAGCGCGACGGTCAGCGGCCCACCTACGCGCAGTTGCCTCCGCTGCTGCGCGGCTACCTGCGGCTCGGCGCGTGGGTGTGCGGACCGCCCGCCTTCGATCCCGACTTCGACGTGGCCGACTTCTTCGTGTTGCTGCCGCTGGACAACATCGACGAGCGCTACCTGCGCTACTTCCTCGGGGAGGACAGGTGAACATCTGGACGGCCGAGTCACCCTGCTCTCCCGGCCGGTGCGTGACCAGCGAACTACCGCCGGTGAGCACCTCGGAAGCCATCAGCCGTGGCGCGGCACTGCTCAAGGTGCTCGCCTCCACCGGTCCACTCGATGTCAGGGCTCGCGGGGTTTTCGAAGCGCTCGGGATCGGGCTCGACACGGATCCCGAGCCGCACGCGGCATTGAGCGCGGACCGCGACACCGGAACGCTGATCGTCGCCAACCACATCTCGTGGCTCGACATCCTCGCCGTGCTGGCCGTCGAGCCGGCCACCTTCCTCGCCAAGCGCGAGGTCGGAAACTGGCCGTTGCTTGGAGGACTCGCCACGAAGGCGGGCACGCTCTTCGTCGACCGGTGGTCGCTGCGCGCACTGCCGGACACCGTGGCCACCGTCGCGGACACGCTGCGGAAAGGCACCTCCGTCGCGGTGTTCCCCGAGGCCACGACGTGGTGTTCGGGCAAGGGCGGGGTGTTCCGCAGGGCCATGTTCCAGTCCGCGATCGACGCCGGGGCGCCGATCACGCCGGTCACCCTGACCTACACGCAGGAGGACAAGCCGAGCACGGTGGCGGCGTTCGTCGGCGACGACACCCTCGCCCGCTCGATCGCCCGCGTCAGCAAGGCCCGCGACCTGCGGGTGCGATTGACGGCACGCCCGCTCATCGAACCGGAGGGCGACCGAAGGGAACTCGCCGCGCTGGCGCAGCACGCCGTGCTGGCCGACGCGGAGCCGGTCCATGCTTGAGCTGCTCGGCAAGCTGACCGACCTGCTGAGCGAGACGCTGTCCTCACCGTGGTTGTGGGTCATCGTCTTCCTCGTCGCGGGGCTCGACGCGCTGCTGCCTTTCATGCCGAGCGAGACGACCGTCATGACGGTCGCCGTGTTGCTCGGCCCCGACCTGCCCATGCTCGGCCTGCTGGTGGTGGTCGGTGCGGCGGGCGCTTTCGCGGGCGACTGTCTGGGGCATTGGATCGGCCGCAAGGCTGGTCCGAGGACGCTGGCAAGGTTGCAGCGCAACGAAAAAGGGCGGCAACGCTACGAGTGGGCCAGGCGGAAGGTGCACGAGCACGGCGCCGTGCTGATCGTCGCGGGCCGTTATCTTCCCGGGGGCAGGGTCGCCTCGGCGCTGGCGACGGGCAGTCTGCGGTTTCCCTTCCGCAGGTTCGCGATTCTCGACGCGATCGGCGTGACGGTGTGGGCCGCCTATTCGGTCGCGGTCGGTTTTCTCGGCGCGAGTCAGTTCGCCGACGATCCGGCCAAGGGCCTTCTGCTCGCTTTCGCCATCGGATTGCTCGCGGTCGGGTGCGGAGAAATCGCCAGGCGACTAGTCTCTCGCCGTGCGCGACGCAGCGACGGCGATGACGCTGAGGGCATTCACGCAAGCGGTCGAGATCCACAGCGACGGCCTGCTCGACGCGGCGATGGCCGCGGGTCCGGGGACCGGCGTCCCGACCTGTCCGCAGTGGACGGTGGCGAGACTGGTCAGGCACATTGCCAGAGTGCAGTCGTTGGCGGTCGCGGCGATAAGAGACCCGACGGGTGAGCACGTCAAAGCGGGCACCGCACCCCAGGAGTGGGAGCCGCTGCTCGCATGGTGGGCGCGGCAGCGGGCCCAGCTGCGGGCGGCGCTCGACGCGCCCGCAGATCAACCGGCCTGGCTCCCGTTCTCCGGCATTCCGCGCACGGTCGGCTCGTGGGCGAGACGGCA
Source organism: Saccharomonospora sp. NPDC006951 (assembly GCA_040635515.1). Lineage (GTDB taxonomy): Bacteria > Actinomycetota > Actinomycetes > Mycobacteriales > Pseudonocardiaceae > Prauserella_A. The sequence continues at coordinate 248,018 of JBEYHY010000006.1, forward strand.
GGCGCACGAAGCCGCCATCCACCGGCTCGACGCCGAACTCGCCACGCGGGGTGACCCGGTCACGTTCGAGCCAGGCTTCGCGGCCGACGGAGTCGACGAGCTGCTCACGCTGCTCGTGCAACGCGGAGCCGGGTGGGAGCGCAGCACCGTGGCAGGCACGGTGCTGCTGCATGCCGAAGACGTCGGCAGGCTGTGGTCGGTGCGCCTCCAGGCCGGGAAGTCGCCGCTGATGGAGGACCAGCGGCGGCGCGAACCGGACGTCACGATCGAGGGACCCGCCGACGCCGTGTACAAGGCGATGTGGCGCAGGCCGAGCACCGCCCGGATTGCAGGCGACACCACACTTCTGGAGCCCCTCGCCGCGCCGTGAGCCGCAAGGCACGAGAATGGTTGACCGTGCCCCAACGACGCTATGTGATCACCTTCGGCTGCCCCGACCGCACGGGCATCGTCGCCCGCATCGCCTCGTTTCTCGCCGAGGCGGGCGGCTGGATTGTCGAGGCCGCCTACCACACCGATCCCGACTCGGGCTGGTTCTTCACTCGCCAGGTCGTGCGCGCCGACTCGCTGCCCTTCGAGGTCGACGAACTGCGCGCCCGCTTCGCCGGAGTCGCCCGCTCACTCGGCTCCGAATCGGACTGGCGGATCGAGGACACCGGCGAGCGCCGCAGGGTCGTACTGCTGGTTTCCAAGGAGGGACACTGCCTCTACGACCTGCTGGGCCGCGTCGCCTCCGGTGAGCTGGACATCGACCTTCGCGCCGTGATCGGCAACCACGAGACGCTTGGCGACATCACGCGGGCCCACGGCATCCCGTTCCACCACGTCCCCTTCACCGGCGACAAACAGGGCGCGTTCGCGGAGGTCGCCAAGCTCGTCGACGAGCACGATCCGCACGCCGTCGTGCTGGCGCGGTTCATGCAGATCCTGCCGCCCCACCTGTGCGAGGCGTGGGCGGGAAGGGCCATCAACATCCACCACAGCTTCCTGCCGTCATTCATGGGGGCCAGGCCCTACCACCAGGCACACGCGCGCGGTGTCAAGCTCATCGGCGCGACCTGTCACTACGTGACGGCCGACCTCGACGCGGGCCCCATCATCGAGCAGGGCGTGATCAGGGTCGACCACGACGACGCCGTTGCCGACATGGTCCGCAAGGGCCGCGACATCGAGAAGATCACCCTGGCCAGGGGGCTGCGCTGGCACCTCGAAGGCAGGGTCCTCGTCCACGGCAACCGGACCGTGGTGTTCTAGCGCGCCACTGACCGGCTATTGACCAGCACCGACGCGCTCGGCGGGCTCGCGTTCGCCGTCGGCCCGCCGCTTGCGGTGCACGGGAACGATCATCGGCGTCCCCGTTTCCGGGTCGTCGATGACCCTGCACGGCAGGCCGAAGACGTCGTCGACGAGGTCGGCGGTGATGATCTCGGTGGGGTCGCCGACGGCGGCGATCTCTCCCCCTGGCCGCATCACGATGAGGTGCGAGGCGTAGCGGCAGGCCTGGTTGAGGTCGTGCAACACGGCGACCAGCGTGTGTCCCTTGTCCTCGTGCAGGTCCGCGCACAGGTCGAGCACCTCGACCTGGTGCGAGATGTCGAGGAACGTCGTCGGCTCGTCGAGCAGCAGGATCGACGTCTGCTGGGCGAGCACCATCGCGAGCCACACGCGCTGGCGCTGCCCTCCGGACAGCTCGTCGACCAGCCTGGCGGACAGGTCGAGCACCCCGGTGAGCTTCATCGACTCCGTGACGACGGCCTCGTCGTCCGACGACCACTGCCGCAGCAGCTTCTGGTGCGGGTAACGGCCCCTCGCGACGAGGTCGCCCACGGTGATGCCGCTCGGCGCGATCGACGACTGCGGCAACAGCCCCAGCCTGCGGGCGACCTCCTTCGATCGGTAGCTGGAGATCAGCTCGCCGTCGAGGTAGACCCCTCCTGTCTTCGGCTTCAGCATCCGCGCGAGCGCCTTGAGCAATGTGGACTTGCCACACGCGTTGGGGCCGACGATCACGGTGAAGGAACCGTCGGGGATCTCCACCCCGAGATCGGTGGCGACAGTCGCCTGGTCGTAGGCCAAGGTCAGTCCCTGCGCAGCCAGCCTCGTCATGTGTAGCTTTCCTTTCCGCGCCATTCGGACGCCAACAACCAGATGAGGTAAAGCCCCCCGAGGCAGCCCGTCGCGGTGCCGACGGGAAGCTGGGCGGTGGGGAAGAGCTGCTGGATGGCGAGGTCGCCGGCCGCCAGCAGCAACGCACCGACGAGTGCCGAGGTCAGCAGTCCCGGCGACGCCGACCTCGTGAGCCTTCTCGCCAGCTGGGGTGCGGCCAGGGCGACGAACCAGATCGGACCCGCCGCCGCGGTGGCGACCGCGGCGAGCAGCACACTCGCGACGATGAGAATCGCCCTGCTGCGTTCGACACCGACCCCGAGCGCCTTGGCCGAGCTGTCTCCCAGCTCCATCATCGCGAGCGGACGCGCGTGATACAGGGCGAGCGGAAGCAGGATCACGAGCGCGATCGCCACCGCGTACACCTGTTCCCATCCCCGCCCGTTGACGCTGCCGACGAGCCAGGCCTGCGCGCTGACCGCGTCGTAAAGACTCGCCCTCGTGATCAGGTAGGAGTTCACCGAAAGCGCGAGCGCGTTGATCCCGATTCCGATGAGGATGAAGCGGAAACCCTGCACTCCCCCCGTGAACGCGAGCGCGTAGATCAGCACGGCGGCGACGATGGCTCCGGCGAACGCACCGACGGCGACCTGCACCATCGTTCCGCCGAACACGATGATCATCAGCAACGCGCCGGTCGCCGCGCCGTTGCTGAACCCGATGACATCGGGACTACCGAGCGAATTCCTCGTCAGGCCTTGGAGCAGCGCCCCGCTCACCGCGAGTGCCGCACCGACGAGCACCGCCGTCAACAGGCGCGGAAGTCGCAGGGTGTTGACGATGAAGTCGGCCGCTCCCTCGCCGTAACCGGCAACCGCCTTCAGAACGTCCGGAATGGACAGTTGGTATTCGCCGCTCATGAGCGTGACCGTCATGACGACGAGCAACGCGAAGGCAAGTACGACGCCGACCGTCACCGACCTGCGGTCCAGCCGCAGCGCGACCCGCTCGCCAGGGCTGCGCAGCACCGTTCCGGTCACCGGGCGGTTCACAGGCTCGCCGGCTTTCGCCTGCGGCACAACGCGATGAACACCGGAACGCCGATGGCGGCGGTGACGATGCCGACCTGAACCTCTTCCGGCGGCGCGATCACCCTGCCGACGATGTCCGATCCGACGAGCAGGATCGGCGCGAGCACCAGAGAGAACGGCAGCACCCACCGCTGATCGGGACCGACGAGCAGGCGAGCCATGTGCGGAACGGCGAGCCCCACGAAGGCGATCGGGCCGGCGGCCGCGGTCGCCGCGCCACACAGCAACGTGATGGAGACCGCGCCGACCACCCTCACGAACGCGGGATGCGTACCGAGCGCCCTGCCCAGCTCGTCCCCCATGGCCAGCACGTTCAGCGGCCGGATGAGCAGCAGCGCCAGCACGACACCGGCTGCCGCGAACGGGAGAACGGGCAACAGCACGTCGTAGTAGCGGCCCGCGAGCGAGCCGACCTGCCAGAACCGGAACTCGTTGAACGCCTTCGGATCCATCAGCAACACGGCGGTGTTGAAGGCGAACATCACGGCGGTCACCGCGGCACCGGCGAGCACGAGCCGCTCCGGAGTGGCGTTGCGCTTGCCTGAGGAGCCCAGCGTGTACACGACGACGGAGGCGAGCGCGGCACCGGCGAACGCGAACCACACGTAGCCGAGCACGGACGAGATACCGAGGAAAGCGAGTGAGATCACGACACCGGTCGAGGCACCCATCGTGACCCCGAGCAGACCGGGATCGGCAAGCGGATTGCGGGTCAGCGCCTGCATCAGCGCACCGGCAAGTCCCAGCGAGACTCCGACGACCAGCCCGACCAGCGTCCTGGGAATGCGGTAGTCGTGGATCACGAGTGCGTCGTAGGAACCGTCGTTGTGCCACAGCACGTCCCACGTCGCCGTGAACGGGATGTTCTTCGAACCGAGCCAGACGCTGAGCAGCACGATGAGACCCAGCGCCGCGAAAGCGATGACCAGGGCGAGGCCTCGGAGGGCCTGTGTCGATGTGCGGGGTCGCTCGACGTCCTGCTGTGCGCGCAGGTCCGTGGCAACCGACATAAGGTGAGGCTAACCTAGCGACCAACTGCTGGTCCATCGTGACGAAGTTCGCTCGGGCGCACCCCGATCACCAGCGAACTTAAGCTAGCCTAACCTCTGCTCATCAGGAGGTGCGGCATGTCGACCGGCAACAGTGGTTCCGGTGTTCTCGGTGGAGCCGTCGCCGGAGAACGAGGCAGGCTCACCGGTGCGGCCGTCCTCGCCTCGGCACACCAGGGCGGTGAGGCACTCATCCCGGTCATCGTCGGCATCGTGATCGACCAGGCCGTCTCCACCGGCTCCGTCAGCGCGCTCCTGCGCTGGATCGCGGTACTCGCCGTCGTGTTCGCCGTACTCTCGTTCAGCTACCGGTTCGCGGCCCGCGCCTCCGAAAAGGCTTCCCAGCAGGCGGCACACCGGCTCCGCCTCGCCTTGAGCTCCCGCGTACTCGACCCGAGAGGCGGCGCCGAATCCGGACGGCTCCCCGGCGCGCTCGTCAACATCACCACCGGCGACACGAGGCGAGTCGGCGCGGTCATCGGCATGCTGCCGTTCGCGATAGCCGGGTTCGTCGGCCTGCTGGTCAGCGCCATCGCACTACTGCGGATCTCCGTACCGCTCGGGCTGCTCGTCCTGCTCGGAACGCCGCCGCTGCTGTGGCTGACCCACCTCATCGGCAGGCCGCTCGAACGCCGCAGCGGGCTCGAACAGGAACGCGCGGCACACGCCTCGGGCATCGCGGCCGACCTGGTCACCGGGCTCAGGGTGCTCAAGGGCATCGGCGCGGAAAGAGCTGCGGTCACCAGGTACAGGCGCACGAGCCGCGACTCGCTGGCGGCGACGCTCAGCGCGGCCCGCGCGCACGCCGGACACGACGGGGCCATCCTCGCGCTCACCGGAATCTTCATCGCGGTCGTCGCACTCGTCGGCGCCAACCTGGCCGCGAACGACGCCATCACCGTCGGCCAGCTCGTCGCGGCCGTCGGGCTGGCCCAGTTCCTGCTCGGCCCCTTCCAGATACTGGCGTGGGCCAACGGTCAGTTCGCGCAAGGGAGGGCATCGGCGGCCAGGGTGTCGTCGGTGCTGACCGCGCCACCGGCCGTCACCGGAGGAACGGAAGGCCCCTCGGCGCCCGTCACCGGCGCCGTGAGGCTGCGGGGCGTCTGCCACGGCACGCTGCGCGACGTCGACCTCGACATCGCGCCGGGCGAGGTGCTCGGCGTCGTGACCACCGACCCCGCGTGCGCGACCGAACTGCTCGAATGTCTCGGCAGGGAGGCCGACCCCGCCTCCGGCGCGCTTGAGCTCGACGGAACCGGCTTCACCACGCTCGACCCGACGCTGCTGCGCGGCGCCGTGCTCGTCGCGGCACACGACGCCGACCTCTTCGAAGGAAGCCTGCTCGACAACGTCGTCGCCGCATCGAAGGCGAAGTCCCCGGAAAGAGCGCTCGTGGCCGCCGCGGCCGACGAGGTCGCCGCGACCCTGCCCTCCGGGGTGCACACCGCCGTCGCCGAACGCGGAAGATCACTGTCGGGAGGACAACGGCAACGCGTCGCGCTGGCCAGAGCCCTCGCCGCCGACCCGCCCGTACTCGTCGTGCACGATCCGACCACCGCCGTCGACGCCGTCACCGAGGCCAGGATCGCGGCGGAACTCACGGAGATCCGCGCGGGCCGTACCACCGTGCTCGTCACCACGAGCCCGGCGCTGCTTGCCAACACCGACAGGGTTGTCGTATTCGGCGAGGGCACCATCCGAACCGAGGGAACGCACGCCGACCTCGTCGCCACCGACGCCGGCTACCGGACGGCGGTGCTGTCATGACCGAACGCGAACTACTGCCGACGGCGGGCGGAGCAAGGACTGCGGCCGCGGTCGGCGAACTACTGCGGCCACGACGGCTGCTCGCCTTCTCCGCATTCACTACCCTCGTCGCGGCAACCGGCGTCGGTCTGCTCACCGCCCCGCTGCTCGGCCACATCGTCGACCTCGTCGCCGACGGCAGCACTGCCTTCACACTGCCCATCGTCGCGCTCGTCGTGGTGGCACTCGTGCGCGGAGCGGCCAACGCGGTCGGTCTCGCGCTCGTTTCCCGCCTCGGCGAGGAAATGCTCGCCGGACTTCGCGAACGATTCATCGAAAAGGCGCTCGGGCTACCGCTCGAACGCGTCGAACTGGCCGGGTCCGGCGACCTCACCTCCCGGGTCACCAACGACGTCGCCGTGATCGCCAAGTCGGTGCGCGAAGCGCTGCCCGAGCTGGGCAGGTCCGTGCTGACCATCGTGCTGACCTTCGTCGGGCTCGCCGTACTCGACTGGCGATTTCTGCTCGCCGCTCTGCTCGCGGCCCCCATCCAGCTCTACACGGTGCGCTGGTACGTGCGAAGGGCGACGCCGCTCTACGCGAGCCAGCGCGTCAAAGACGGTGCGCAGCAACAACAACTGCTCGATACCGTCGGCGGTTCACGTACCGTGCGGGCGTTCCGGCTCGGTGACGATCACGTCGAAAGAGTGCGAGGCCGGTCCCAGGACGTCGTCGACATCACGATGCGGGCGACGAGGCTGGTGACGCGGTTCTTCTCCCGTCTCAACCTCGCCGAGTTCATCGGGCTGTCCGCCGTGCTCGTCACCGGATTCCTGCTCGTCGGCAACGGGACCGCCACCATCGGCACGGCCACCGCCGCCGCCCTGTACTTCCACAGTCTGTTCAACCCGATCAACGCGGCGCTGGCGCTCGTCGACGACGCACAGTCGGCCGCGGCGAGTCTTTCCCGCCTCGTCGGAGTCGCGGATCTGCCCGCTGAAGAGGAACCCCGGCAACCCGGCTCGCCCGTCGACGCGTCGGTCAAGGCAGCCGCGCTCGGGCACGCCTACGTGCGCGGCCACGACGTACTCGCCGACGTCGACCTGGACATCAACGCGGGAGAACGGATCGCGCTCGTCGGCGCGAGCGGTGCGGGCAAGACGACACTCGCCAAACTCATCGCGGGAATCCACCGGCCGAGTTCGGGCTCGATCTCGGTCGGCGGGGTCGGCTTGACGGAACTGGGCCCCGCGGCGACGCGCAGAACGGTGGCACTCATCAGTCAGGAGGTGCACGTCTTCGCAGGCGAACTCGGCGAAGACCTCCGGCTCGCCAAACCCGATGCCACGGACGAGGAACTGCGAACCGCGCTCGCCCGGCTCGGCGCACTGTCCTGGGTGGACAGTCTGCCTGGTGGATTGTCCACCGTGGTGGGAGAAGGCGGGCACCGCTTGACGGTGACTCAGGCGCAGCAGCTGGCGCTCGTGCGGCTCGTGCTGGCCGATCCCCCTGTTGCCATCCTCGACGAGGCGACGGCGGAAGCGGGGAGCACGGGCGCGAAGGAACTGGAGAAGGCGGCGGGGAAGGCGCTGGCCGGACGCACCGGGCTGGTCGTCGCGCATCGCCTCACCCAGGCGGCCGCCGCCGACCGGATCGTCGTGCTCGATGCCGGCCGGGTGGTCGAGGCCGGTACGCACGACCAGCTGCTGGCCTCAGGTGGCCGGTACGCCGAGCTGTGGAAAGCCTGGTCAGGTACCCGAACCCCCTGACCGCCCAGGAGCGCGAGTTCTGCACCCAGGAGCGCGAGTTCTGCGTTCGCGACGGCGAGATCGGCGTTCGCGACGACGAGACCCGCACCCAGGACGGCGAGATCGGCGTTCGCGACGACGAGACCCGCACCCAGGACGGCGAGATCGGCGTTCGCGACGACGAGATCCGCACTCGGGGCGGCGAGATCGGGCGTTCGCGACGCCCAGACCCACACCCAGGGCAGCGAGATGCGCGCTCACGAAAGGGAGCCCTCCATCCGGGCGCGCGCGAACCTCGCCTACCCGAACGTGCCAAGAGCCCGATGACTGGCGCTGGGCATCGGCGCCAAGTCCACGGGCAGAAAGCCGACTTCCGCCGCGTCCTCCGCCGCACCAGAAGTCCCCCGCACCCAATGCAGAACTCGCCGTCCCGAACGTGCATCTCGCCGTCCCGAACGCAGAACTCGCCACCCCGAACGCAGAACTCGTCATCCCGAGTGCGGCTCTCACCCACTGGATGCGCATCTCGGCAGCCCGAGTGCAGAACTCACCGTCCTGGGTGCAGAACTCGCCGTCGCGAACGCAGAACTCACCGTCCCCAGTGCAGATCTCGGCGTCGCCAACGCAGAACTCGGCGGTCTGCGTGCGGGACTCGCGGGCGGGAGCGCGGGGCTCGCCGCGCGGCTAGCGGATACTCGCCGGCCTCAGGTCCGTCCAGTTCTCCTCCACGTACGCGAGGCAGGCCTCCCTGCTGTCCTCACCGAACACGATCCGCCAGCCATCCGGTACCGCCGCAAACGTCGGCCACAGCGAATGCTGCTCCTCGTCATTGACGAGTACATAAAACCGGCCATCGTTGTCATCGAACGGGTTTGTCATGGTTCCTCCTGATCTCGTTCATCGCCTTCTCCGTCGCGCCCGCCACACACCCCGGCTGCCACACCCCCCGCCCCGCACACCCCACACAGCCTCCACGTCGCGCCTCACCCACTCCGTCCGCCGGGCTCATCGGCCGAAACCTCAGCCAGCAACCTGACCAGCTCAGCCGCGATCCGCTCCGCCCCTTCGCGACCGCAACCACCTCCCGCGTAGGCCAACTGACAGTGCAGGTCACCGCGACCACGCGGCAGATGGAAGCTGAACGTCAGGTCCGCGTTGGCGACACCCGTCGGGATCGCCACAAGCGCACCGTGCCCACCTTCGAGCTCAGCGAGGTCGGCCTGTTCGTGCTGCACCATCAACACGTTCGGCCGCCAGCCGACCGCATCGCTGACATCGGCGAACGAAACGTCCTGATTGTCCAGTGCGGCCAGGTTCGCCGCCCGCACCCTGCGCAGCAACTCAGCGAACGACGGCGCGCCGGAAAGGTCGGCACGCAGCACAACTGTGTTGGCGAACGCGCCGACCAGGCCCGCGAACACCTCCTCGGTGCGCCCCGCCACGACCGCGCCGATCGGAATATCGGTACCGCCGCCCGCCTCGGAGAGCACCGTCGCCAAGGCCGCCTGCAACACCATGAACTGGCTGACACCGTGCCTGCCTGCAAAACCGGCAAGCCGCGCGTAGCCCGAAGCCGGCAACTCGAACGACACCGCGCCCGGTTCGGCCGCGTGCCCGCGTCCCGGCAACGGCACCGCCGAGCCACCCCGCAACGCGCCCTTCCAGTACTCCAGTTGCCGTTGGCTCACTTCGTTCGCCAGCTCTTCCGACCAGCGGGCATAGTCGGCATAGGACAGTGGCAGGGGCTGCCAATCCGGCGCCGAACCGGACAACCGCGCCGAGTACGCGGCCCCCAGATCCCTGAACAGCGGAACGACAGACCATTCGTCACATACCAGGTACCGCATCGCGACCAGCAGCACATGTTCACGACCCGATACCAGCAGATGCGCGGCCAGCGGCCGGCTCGCGGTCGCCGTCGCCAGCATCGAAAGCCGCTCGTCAAGCTCGGACTCCATAACGGACTCCACGATGAGCGGCACCACATCACCGACCCTCTGCTCTGCCTCCGGGCCGTCCACAAAGACCGTCCGCAAAGCCTCATGTCGCTCCGAGACATCCGACCATGCCGCCGACATCGCCTCGACGTCGAAACCCGACCCCGACCGCAGCGCCAGTGCGTGATCGAAGCGCGGCCCTCCCTCACCCAGCCTCCACAGCCAACGCTGCACCGGAGCCAGTGGCAACCGGTCCGGTCGTTCCCCTCTCCGGGGAGGCGGGCGGTATCCGGTCGCGCCACGCAGGAGCTCCGCCAGATCGGCGACGGTGGGAGACTCGAATACGTCCCTGATGGTCAGATCGACGCCGAACGTCGACCGAATTCTCCCGAGCAACCGCATCGCCGCCATCGAATGCCCGCCGAGCGCGAAGAAATCGTCGTGTACACCAACCTCGTCGAGTTCGAGCAGGTCCGCGAATACGGTCGCCAGCACCCGCTGCCGTTCCGTCGCGGGCCTTGCCGTTCCGGAAAGCGCGGACCAATCCGGCTCCGGCAGCGCCGACCGATCGAGTTTCCCGTTTGGTGTCAGTGGAAGTGGGCCGTCCACTTCGGTCACCATGCCGGGAATCATGTAGTCAGGCAGCACCCGGCGAAGGTGCTGTCGCCATTCGACGGGGCGCTGTGCTCCCGGTTCCACCACGACGTAGCCGGCGAGGCGAACGATGTCACTTCGCCGCTCCGCGACGACCGCCGCCTGCCGGACGGCGGGATGCGAGGACAACGCGGCGTCGATCTCGCCGAGTTCGACGCGGAACCCACGTATCTTCACCTGATTGTCGCCGCGACCCGCGAAATCGAGCGTCCCTTCCCTGCGCCAGCGCGCCCGGTCACCGGTGCGATAGAGCCGGGACCCCGGCGGGCCGAACGGATCGGCGACGAAACGGCTCGCCGTGAGACCATACCTGCGCAGATAGCCGAGAGCGAGGCCTCTGCCGCCGACGTACAGCTCACCGGTCACACCCGGCGGGACGGGCCTGAGTCGGTCGTCGAGTACGTAACAGGTCGTGTTGGGATCGGGCCCGCCGATCGGAATCGGCCCCTGCCAGCCGGGTTCGGCCGGCCAGAGCGTCGAGTTGACGGTGGCCTCGGTGAGGCCGTACGCGGCGATGAGATTGACCTTGCCCGCCCATCTCGCGACGAGTTCGGGCGGCACCGTTTCGGTGCCGACAAGGATCGTCGCGCCTTCCGGAAGCGCGCATTCCGGTGGCAACGCCGACACCAGCGAGGGCGGCAGGATCATGTGCGTGACCTCGTGCCCACGCAGGAAGTCCACAAGCGGCGGTCCCGAGACCCGCGCTGATTCCGGGACGAGCACCAGTTTTCCGCCATGGCACAGCGCCATGACGAGTTCGAACACGAAAACGTCGAATCCGATCGACGCGAACTGGGACACGACCGAATCCTCGCGCAAACCCATGCGATCGATCGCCGTCGCGAGCAAGCTCGCGATGCCGTCATGGGAGACGACGGTCCCTTTCGGACGTCCCGTCGATCCTGAGGTGTAGATGATGTAGGCCGGGTCGGCCAGGGCGATGTCGACCGGATCCGGATCGGACAGCCGGTGCGCCTCCGCACCGGCGACGGCGACGACGGGAACCACCTCGGGGACGGCGTCCGTCGTGTCGGCAACGACGATGCCCGCACCGGAATCCTTGATGAAGTAGCCGATCCGGTCGGCGGGGTGACTCAGGTCGAGCGGCAGGAAAGCCGCTCCCAGCTTCGAAACGGCGAGCACCGTCGCAACCGTGTCGATCGAACGTGCGACCGCGACGCCGACGACATCACCATGCCCGACGCCATGCGCGCCGAGCAACGCGGCGATCCGGCTCGCTCTTTCCGCCAGTTCGGAATAACTCATCGCTCGCTCACCGGCGACAACGGCGGTCGCGTCGGGGTTCGCCGAAACCTGCTTCGCGAACAACAGCGGAAGAGGCAACTCCTCGACGGGCCGGGTGGTCGCGTTGAAGCCTCTGAGTACCGTCTCCCGCTCCCGGGCGGGAAGTACATCGACGTCCGCCACCGGCAGCCGAGGATCGCGGGCGACGGATTCGACAAGCGCGGCAAGGCGCTCTCCGAGCCGCTGAACGGTTTCCGCGTCGAACAGCTCCGTGCTGTACTCGATGCGACAGTCCAATGTCGCCCTGTCGAGATGCTCGGTAAAGCTGAAAACGAGATCGAACTTGGCGGTTTCGGCCGCTACCCTGACGAACTCCGAGGAAAGCCCGGCGAACCGAGCCTCCTCGCCCGTACGGACGTGGTGACCTACCATGACCTGGAACAACGGGTTGCGGGTGAGCGAACGTGCGGGGTTGACGCGTTCGACCACGGCTTCGAAGGGCACGTCGGCGTTGGCGAATGCCGCGAGATCCGTCTTTCTTACTCTGTGGAGCAGATCGATGAAGTTCGGTGCGCCGGAAAGATCGGTGCGTAGTACGAGCGTGTTGACGAAGAATCCCACGATTTCGTCGAGCGCTTCGTCGGCGCGGCCGGTGACGGGCGCACCCAGTGGGATGTCGGTCCCCGCACCCAACCGGTGCAGGAGAGCGGCGACGGCCGCGTGCACGATCATGAACATGCTCGCGCCTGCCTCGGCGGCGATCCGCCGCAGGCTCCGTGTTGTCTCCGTTCCGATGCTGAACCCGGTTTCGGCTCCGTGGAACGTCGGTCGCGCACCGCGTGTGCGATCGAAGGGCAGATCGATTTCCTCCGGGACTCCGGCCAATGTGGATTCCCAGTACGCGAGCTGTTCGTCGCCGATGGCATCCAGCAGCTTCCGCTGCCACACCGTGTAGTCGGTGTACCGCACGGGCAGCGGTGCCCACTCCGGCTCCACACCTTCGCGTCGAGCGGCATAGGCATGGCCGAGGTCGCGCAGAAACGGCCGGTCCGACCACTCGTCGGTGGTGATGTGGTGCAGCACCAACGCGACGACGTGATCCTGATCGGACAGTTCCCCGATCCAGCACCGGATCGGCAGGTCCGCCCCGAGGTCGAAAGGACGGCCGGTCACCGCCCGCAGCCGGTCCGGCAGCTCGTGCTCGGTGATCCGGCTGATGTCGACCTCGACGGTTCCCTGCCGGAGAACCTGTTGGTACGGGATGCCGTCGCGTTCGGTGAACACCGTGCGCAGGCTCTCGTGACGGCCGACGACATCGGCGAGTGCCGCCCGCCACGCCGCGAGGTCGAAGTCCCCGCGCAGTCGCATGACGAGCGGGAAGTTGTAGGCCGCCGAGGGCGCCGAGAGTTGTTGAATGACCCACAAACGTTGCTGGGCCGGTGATGCGGCGACCTCACCCCGTTCGTCGGGCACCGTGAGCGCTGGCCGTGCCGGCCCTCCCGTTCTCGTCACCAGCTCCGCTACGGTCGGCGCCTCGAAGAGGTCACGAATGGTCAGTTCCGCGTCCAGCACAGATCTGATCTTGCTGACGAGCCGGGTCGCAAGTAGTGAGTGCCCGCCGAGTTCGAAGAAGTTGTCGTCGATGCCGAGCTTGCCGGAATCCGGAACACCGAGGACGTCGGCGAAAAGTCCACACAGGACACGCTCCCGCTCGGTCCTCGGCGACCTGCTGACCGACGAACCGGCGGCTGGTTCGGGCAACGCGGCGAGGTCGAGCTTCCCGTTGACGGTCAACGGAAGCCGCTCGACCGGGATGACCGTGGCGGGAATCAGGTAGTCCGGCAGCGTCTCGGCAAGGAACTCGCGCCACGGGACGGATTCCGCGGTGACCACATAGCCGACAAGGCGGTTACCGGACGGCACGACCGCCGCTTGGCTGACCGAGGGATGCGCGGTGAGCGCGGCTTCGATTTCGCCGAGTTCGACGCGGTAACCACGGATCTTGAGCTGGTTGTCGGTTCGGCCGAGAAAGTCGATGATCCCGTTCTCACGCCTGCGAACGAGGTCGCCGGTGCGATACATGAGGGTTCCCGGTTCACCGAAAGGATCGGCGACAAACCGTTCGGCGGTGAGTCCGGGCCTGCGGTGGTAGCCCCTCGCGATCCCGATTCCCGATAGGTACAACTCGCCGGCGGTACCGGGCGGGACTCGGCGAAGGCAGGCGTCGAGAACGTGTGCCTTGGTGTTCGTGATCGGACGCCCCACCGCGGCAGTCGCACTGTCCGCCGTGGACGCTCCGAGAGCGTTGATCGTGTACTCGGTGGGACCGTACAGGTTGTAGCCGTAGGTGCCGCTGGTGTCCGCCAGTGTCCGCCACAGCGAATCGGGAACGGCCTCCCCTCCGAGCAGGACGAGCGGAGGAACGTGACCTTCGAGCAGCCCTTGTTCCACCAGCAACTGCGCGTAGGTCGGCGTCACGTTGACCACGTCGATGCGGTGCTGTTCGCAGTAGGCCACCAGCGCGTCGGCGTCCCTGCGCAGGTCCTCGTCGCACACGTGGACCTCGTGCCCTTCCACGAGCCACAGCAGTTCCTCCCACGACATGTCGAAGGCGAACGACACGGTATGGGCGATTCTCAGCCTTCTGCCTCCCGCGGAGGCGATGGCAGGTGCGAAGATGGCCTCCCTGTGGTTGACCAGCATGTTCGTCAGCCCTCGGTACGGAGTGACGACGCCCTTGGGGGTTCCCGTCGAGCCCGACGTGAAGATCACGTAGGCCGGATGATCGAGCCGGTGCGCGACACTCTTCGCGAACGCGGGTCGTTCGGTGTCGCTGCTCGGAAGGGCGCTGAGCGCGGCAAGCTCGGTCTCGACAGCGGGATCGGCCAACAGCCGAGAGGTGAGAACGCACACCGGTGCGACGTCCTCGACCATCGCTCGCCTGCGTCGTTGCGGATGGTCGAGGTCGAGCGGCAGATACGCGGCGCCGGTACGCAGGACCGCGAACAGCGCGACGACCATGTCGATGGACCTCGGTAATTCCAGTGCGACAACCGTTTCCGGCTCCGCGCCACGCGAGAGCAGGAACCTGGCGAGCCGGTTGATTCGCGCGTCCAGTTCGGCGAAGGTCAAGCGGGTCTCGCCGAAGACGAGCGCCGTTGCGTCCGGCGTGTGCGCGGCGTGTTCGGCGAGGATGTCCGCTACGGTCTCCGTTCCGACCCGGTGCTCGGCGGCCGACCACTCCTCGGCGAAGGAGGCCCGCTCCTCGTCGGTGAGCAGATCGAGCGCGGCGACGCGTTGCCCGATGTCCGAGGTGACGCGGTCGAGCACGGCGAGGAACCGGTGCAGGACGATGGCCGCCTTCGCCGAAGGGAACTCCTCCTTCCTCGCGGCGAGAGTGATACGCAACCGGTTGCCGGGGGTCGCGACGAGTGCCAGCGGAAAATGCGTTCCATCTACATTGGATAGTCCGAGAACTCCGTGAGCGCGCTTGAGTTCAGCCACTCTGCTTTCGCCGTCCTCGGTGCGGAGAACGAAGAGTGTGTCGAACAGCTTCCGGTGCCCCGCGGCCTGCTGTAGTTCACCGAGACCGACGTACTCGTGGGGCATCAACGACGCCCGTTCTTCCTGCACCCTGCGGAGCAGGTCGAGCACGGACTCATCGGGACGTTGAGCGATCCTGGTCGGCACGGTGTTGAGGAACATGCCGATCACGTCGGCCACGCCGGGAATATCGGCGGGCCGACCGGCGACGACGGTACCGAAGACGACATCGGTCCTGCCGACCATGCTCGACAACACGAGTCCCCACACCGTGCTGAGCACGGTGTTGAGCGTCAGGCCGTGCCGTCGCGCGGTCTCCCGCAACGCCGCCGTGGCTTCCGGGCTCAATTCGACGTCGTGGTCGACGGGGATGGCCGGTTCCGCCTCCGCCGGGGAAACGAGCGTCGGCTCCTCGATGCCCGACAGCGCGTTCCGCCACGCGGCCCGTGCGCTCGCCGAGTCCTGCTGCCGCAGCCAAGCCAGATAGTCCTGATAGGACCCCGGAGGAGCCAGCGCCGATTCGTCTCCCTCCGAGGCGTACAGCGCGAGTAGTTGTTCCAGGAACAGCCAGGCGGACCAGCCATCCCACAGCACGAGGTGATGGGTGATCACGAGCCGGTCCCGGCCATCCGGCAACCGGATCACCAGCAGGCGGCACAGCGGAGGTTCGAGCAGGTCGAACCGCTGCCTGCGGTCGGCGTCGAGCAACGCGCCGACATCCTCGGCCGTCGCGGAGGAAAGGTCGGCGACGGCCAAGGGCATCTCCACGTCGTCCACAATGAACTGAACCGGTTCCGCGACGCCGTCGGCCGTGAACCCCGCTCTGAGGCTCGGGTGCCTGCGAAGCAGGATGTTCGCGGCCGCTCGCAGGCGTTCGACGTCGATCCGCTCTGCGAAGTCGAGCGATTCCTGGGAAAGATAGACATCGACGGCGGCCGGATCGTAGGTCGCGTGGAAGTACAGTCCCTCCTGCAACGGCGACAACGGCCAAACCTGCGACACACGCCGGGTGGTCAGCGATCGCACCTGCCGCCACTGCGACGACGTCAACCGCACCGCGCCCGCCTCGCGCCGCAGTTCACTCGCGGCGGGTAGGTCCGCCGCCGCGAGCGCGGCCGGAGTACGCAGTTCGAACAGTTGGTGTGGACGCAACTCGATGCCGTGTTCACGGGCGGCCGAGGACACCGCGATGGCGGTGATGCTGTCGCCGCCGAGTACGAAAAAGTCGGCGTCGGCGGCCACTTCCGGCACGCCGAGTACGGCGGCGACGATGTCGCAGAACAGCGTCTCGCGAGCGCCTTGCGGGGCGCGCCCCTCAGCGGCCTGCCTCGCCGGTGACGGCAACGCCGATTGGTCCAGTTTGCCGCTCGGCGTCAGCGGGAGGCTTTCCAGCACGACGAATGCCGAGGGAATCATGCTCGCGGGAAGCCGGGAGGCCAGTGCTTCGCACAGCTTCTCGGTATCGGCTTCCGTCCAGTTCCTCGCGGGCACCAGGTAGCCGACCAGTGCGTCGTCCTTGACGGCCACCGCTGCCGCCGCGATATCTCGAGATGCTGCCAGCGCCGCCTCGATCTCGCCGAGTTCGACCCGGATTCCTCGCACCTTGACCTGCCGGTCGGTGCGGCCGAGATATTCGAGGTCGCCGTCGGTGTTCCTGCGCACCAGATCTCCGGTGCGGTAGAGGCGCCCTTGCCCGAACGGATTCGCGACGAACCGGGTCGCCGTCAGCGCAGGACGGCCGTGGTAGCCGCGCGCGAGTTGGACACCGCCGAGATACAGCTCCCCGGCGACCTCGTCGGCGACGGGCCGGAGCAACGGGTCGAGCACGTGAACCGTCGTGTTCCACACCGGCTTTCCGATGGGAATTCCCCGCCTGGAGGGGCCTTCCAGCGCGAACCACGTGACATCGACGGCGGCTTCGGTGGGCCCGTAGAGGTTGTGCAGCGGCACACCGGTCGCCGCCTGCCAGTCCGCCGCCGTCGCGGGGAGAAGCGCCTCACCGCTGGCGAACACCCTGCGCAGGCTCGCCGACCACGGACCCGCGGGGACGGCGCCGAGGAAGGCGGCCAGCATCGAGGGTACGAAGTGGAGGGTGGTGACCCGCTGAGCCGCGACCAGTTCGGCGAGATAGCGGGGATCAGCGTGCCCGCCCGGTTCCGCGACCACGATGGCCGCACCTTCGATCAGTGGCCAGAAGAACTCCCATACCGACACGTCGAAGCTGGAAGGGGTCTTCTGCAGCACCCTGTCGTCCGGGACGAGCCCGAACGTACCCTGCATCCAGGCAAGCCGGTTGCCGATGGCCCTGTGCGACACGACGACGCCTTTCGGCCTGCCTGTCGATCCCGATGTGTAGATCAGGTACGCGGGCTGGTCCGGCATTATCCGGGGCTGCTCGTCCACCGTGCCCGTATCCGGGGCGTCGACCTCGATTCGCCGCACGCCCGGCGGCAAGCCGACGCCGGGAGCAGCCACGGCGAGCCGTGCGTCCGAATCGGACAGCATGAACGCGATACGGTCGGCTGGATAGTCGAGGTCGAGCGGCAGGTACGCGGCACCGCTTCTCAGCACTCCGAGCAATGCCACCACGAGTTCCGCCGATCTGGGAACAGCGACCGCGACGAATTGTTCCGGCCCCGCACCGTGTTGCCGCAACCTCGCGGCGAGCCTGCCCGACCTCTCGTCGAGTTCGCGGTAGCTGAGCTCGGTGCTGTCGGCGACGACAGCGGTGGCATCGGGATCGCGGGCGACCCACTCGGCAAACCGGTCCACGATGGACGTCGATGCGACCGGGTGCGTCGTGTCGTTCAGCTTCACGACGCGTTGCCATTGCTCGGCCGGGAGCGCGGCGAGCTCGGTGACCGGCCTCGGCGGCGCGGCGACAGCGGCGAGCAGCTCAAGGTAGCGCGCGCCGATCCGTTCCGCGCGGTCCCGGTCGGTCCGGTGTTTCAGCACCAACCGGAGTCCGGCCTTCGCCGGGTGGGCGATGAGCGCGAGTGGATAGTGCACCTGATCGAGCAAGGTACGGTCGGCGAACATCGCGGTGCCCGCGATGTCCGGCTGGTTCTCGACAACGACGAGCGTGTCGAACAGGTCACCGCGACCACGCTGGATGTCACCGAGCGAGATGTGCTGGTGGTCAAGCAGGTCCGCCTGCTCGGCTTGCCAGCGCGCGAGCGCGGTCGCCGTGGTATCGGAGCCACGCAACCGGAACCGCGCCGGAACCGTGTTGCTGAACAGGCCGATCATCGACTCGATGCCGTCGACGGGGGCGCTACGACCGGACACCGTCGTACCGAAGACGACGTCCGTGCGACCGGTGAGCGCGCACAGCAGCAGCCCCCACGCGCCGTGCAACAGGGTGCTCTTCGTGAGCCCGGTCCGTCTTCCCACCGACGTCAGGGCCTCGTCAAGAAATGAGGGGACGTCGAGGACAACCGTGTCCGCTTCGGACTGTGCACCAGCCGCTATTGTCGGTTCGGCACCGTCGAGCGCCGTTTCCCACGCGGTGAGCGCGGCGTCGGAGTCCCGGGAGCCGAGCCAGTCCAGATACGCGCTGGGATCGGCGGCCGGTTCCGGTTCATCGGTCTCCAGTTCCGCGAACAGGTGCGCGAGCGACCAGCCGTCCGCGACGATGTGATGCAGGGTGAGCACAATCATGCCCGGCCCCACCGCGGTGGCGCGAATCGCCGGGGCGACGGCGAGGTCGAAGCCTGCCTTTTCCTCTTCGAGGACTTCGGCGACATCGGCCGCCTCCCGCCACGGCAGCACGACGTGCTCGTCGATCCACTGGACGACGGTTCCGGTGGTTCCAGCGAAGCGAGCGCGCAGCAACGGGTGCCGGTCGAGCATGCGCTGCAACCGCGCCCGCGCGGTCCCGATCGAGACGCCTTCGGCGAGCTCAAGCACGAGCCGCACGACATAGGGATCCTCACCGGGGCTGTCGGCCGCGTGGAAGTAGAACCCGCGCTGCAAAGGGGAAATCGGGGCCCGCCACGGCCACGAAGCGACCCCGGTTCCGCCGGAGGGTTCGGCGGCGCGCGCGACCCGCGCGAGCGCGGAAACCGTGCGCTGCTGGAAGATGTCCCGCTGTCCCAGTGCGATACCCGCCTCGCGGGCCTTGCCGAGCAGGCGGATGGCGACGATGCTGTCGCCGCCGAGTTCGAAGAAGCTGTCCTCGACGCCGACGGTGGGCAGGTCCAGCACCTCGGCGAAGAGCGTCGCAAGCGTGTGTTCTCGTGGCGTACGCGGCTCTGCCTCGCCCGCGAGCGCTGTCCAATCCGGATCGGGCAGCGCGGCTCTGTCCACTTTGCCGTTCGGCGTCAGCGGCAGTCCGTCCAGCACGACGATGACGCCGGGAACGAGGTGTTCGGGCAGTCTGGCGGCGAGGAAGTCCTTCACCTCGGCGGGCGTTGGGTCACCGACGACGTATCCGACGAGCCTCGGCGCATCGCGGTGGTCACGTCTGCCCGCGACGGCGGCTTGCGTGATTCCGGGATGTGCCAGCAGAGCCGCCTCGACCTCGCCGGGTTCGATCCGATGGCCACGAATCTTGAGCTGGCCATCCGCCCTGCCGATGAAATCGAGCAGGCCGTCGCGCCGTAATCTGACCCTGTCACCGGTGCGATACATCCGGGCCCCGGTGAACGGATCGGCGATGAAGCGCGAAGCGGTCAGCCCCGGCCTTCCGAGATAGCCGCGAGCAAGGCCCCTGCCGCCGATGTACAACTCGCCGATGTCTCCCTCGCGGACCGGGCGGAGCGCGGAGTCGAGCACGTAGGCGCGGGTGTTCGGGTCGGCTTCGCCGATGGGCACGCGATCATGCTCGCCTTCTTCGGCGAGCCACAGCGTCGAGTTCACGGTCGCCTCGGTGAGCCCGTACGCCGCGACGACTCGAAGTCTTCCCGACCAGCGGGCGACGAGTTCCGGCGGCACCGTCTCCGTTCCGACGACGAGCACCGCACCTTCGGGCAGCGCGCAATCCGGAGGCAACGCCGACACCAGCGAGGGCGGCAGGATGAAGTGCGTCGCGTGGTTCCCGGTGAGGTACTCGGTCAGCTCCTTTCCCGCCACCCTGCGTTCGGCGGGCACGATGACGCTGCGAGCTCCGGTGGCGAGCGACATCGTCAGGTCCCACACCGCCACGTCGAAACCGGAGGACGCGAACTGGGCCACCCTGCTGTGCTCGTCGACACCGAGCCGGTCGACCGCGGTGGCGACGAGACTGCCGATGCCCTCGTGTGTGACGACGACGCCCTTGGGCCTGCCTGTCGAACCCGAGGTGTAGATGACGTACGCGGCATTGTCGAGCGCGACGGCGCGATCGAGGTTGCCGCCGTCATGCCGGGCGAGTTCCGTGTAGTCCACTGTGGACAGAGTCATTTTCGCGCCGGAATCGGCGACCATGAATTCGGTCCTGCTCACCGGATGCTCCGGGTCGAGCGGAAGGTAGGCCGCACCGGCCTTGAGGACACCGAGGATCGCGATCACGAGTTCGATCGATCTCGGCACGGCGAGCGCGACGACGTCCTCGGCACCGATCCCCTTCGCCACGAGCATTCTGGCGAGGCGATTCGCCTCGGCGTTCAGTTCCGCGTAGCGGAGGTGCCTTTCCTCGCACACGACGGCGACCGCGTCCGGCGTCAGCTCCGCCTGTCGCTCGACCATGGCGTGCCAGGTCAGCTCGGCGACCTCTCTTTCCTCGAAACGGGGAAGCTCGCCGGAAGCCCGCTCGATGCGCCCCAGTGGCGACTCAGGGGATCGGGCCATGGCGGCGAGTACGGCGGCGAACCCTGCCGCGTGCCCGGCAAGTTCGGTTTCGGGTACCGGCGCGGCGAACTCGATGGTCAGCTCGCCGTCCCCCGCCACCCTCCTGCAGGCGATCGACAGGTCCGGTACGGGGCCGAGCGCGAGATCGCGCACCTTGATGGTCGCGTCACCGAACCGCGGATGCGTACCGAATCCGAGATAGTTGGCGGTGGGCCCGATGAGGCTGCTCAGCCCGCCCGGCACACCCAGTTCGCGGGCGATCTCCTCGCCCCTGAACCTGCTGTGTTCCGCGAGCCCCGCGATCGCACCGGCCACTCGCGTCACCAGTTCGGCCGATGTCGTCCATTGATCGGCCTTCACCCGTAACGGAACCACGTTGGACGCCATACCGGGCACGGTGCGCGTCCCCGGTTCCGTTCTCGCCGTGACCGGAAGCCCCAGCACGAGGTCGGTCACACCGGTGACGCGGTGCGTGTACGCGGCGACGGCCGCGATGACGACCCTCGACAACCGCTGGCCGCGGGCCTCCGCGAGCCTCGTCAGCGCCAGGGTCTCCCGTTCACCGAGTTCGACCGAGCACGTCGCGATGCCGCTCCCCCGGTTCGCGGTGACGATCCGCGCCGGCTCCGGCCGGTCCCCGAGCAAAGCGAGCCAGTACTCCCGGTCGGCGGCGTATTGCGCCGACGCGCGGTACGCGGTCTCGGCGTTGGTCAGCTCGGCAAGCCCGCCGAAGGTTCGCGCCGCTTGGCCGTCCGCCGAGTACAGCGCCGCGGCTCGCTGGATCACGAGCTGACTACCGAAACCGTCCATGACGAGGTGGTGGTAGCGCTGGTACCACCAGAACGACTGCTCACCCACCCGCAGCAGCGCGTGCCGGAACGGCGGCTCGCTCGCGAGATCGAATCCGCGAAGCCGGTCGGCTCGCATCCACTTCCCGGCCGAAGCCTCGGGATCGGCCTCACCATCGAAATCCAGCACGAGCGGCGCCGGATCGGTGGGCACGAAGCGCTGCCGTGGTTCGCCTTCGACTTCCGCGAACCGCACATGCAGGCTTTCGGCCTCCGCCATCGCCGTGCTGACGGCGGCGCTCAGCCTGCCGAATCCCGCCTCGTCGCCGAGCGCCGGATCCCGCAGCTCGACGCACCAGGCGATGACATAGGCCGGATCGCCCTGAGCCAGCTGCTGTGCCCGCCAGATCCCGGATTGTGCATCGGTGAGCGGATGTCCGGGATCCTTCGGGTCCTCGTTCGGTTCGATGACGGGCACAACAGCCACCTCTCAACCTCACTGGCCGGTCAGGCGGGGGACCATCTCGTCAATGGCGTAAGGGATCGAAAGCACGGTGTTGAACGAGAACGCGGCACCGATGTCCGGATTCTCGTACGGCACGAACAGATCGCGGCCATCCTGGTGCACCTTGAGCTTCTGGTAGAGCGATTCGGCCTTGATGCGATCGTTGGCCTCCTCGCTGGAGGTGACCCAGACCAGCCTGTCGGTGTCCAATGTGCTGAGTTGTTCGGCACTCAGCTCGACGGTGTTCGCCCCTTCATCGGCGAGTTCGTCGATCTTGTCATCGAGCCGGAATCCCAGTTCCCTGAAGAAGATCGCCTTCGGATCGGCACTGGTGAACGCCGAGAAGATCCCCGGCTCGAAGCTGTCGGCGACGATGAGGGTCTGCTCGGCGAATTCCGGATGCCGCTGACGTACTTCGGCATAACGCTGATCCATCTTGTCGATCAGTTCGTTCATCTCGGCCTCTCGACCGAGCGCCTTGCCGATCGGCCTCGCCATGTCCTGCCACGGTGCCGCGTAGTCGGGGAACCCCTTCGGCTGCGCGACGACGGGAGCCAGCTCGGACAGGGTGTCGTACTGCTGCTTCGTCATCCCCGAGTACTGCGCGATGATGAGATCGGGGCCCAGCTCGCCGATCCGTTCCATGTTGTAGTCGTCGCGTTCACCGACGATCTCGGGCTCGGTGCCTCCCCACAATTCCTTTGTCCACGGCCATTTTCCGTACGGCCGCTCCTTGAACCAGTCGACGACGCCGACCGGCTTGATCCCGAGTGCCAGAACCGCGTCCTGGTCGGAGAGGCCGAGCGTGATCACCCGCTCCGGCTTGTGCTCGATCACCGTGCTGCCGTACTTGTGCTCGATGGTCACCGGGAAAGGGCCGCCGTCGGCGGAGTTCCGCTCGGCCGGTTCCGAGGAACCACCGCACCCTGCGATTACGGCGAGGAGAACCAGCACACCGGCCAGCACGGCCGGAAAACGCAGGCGCTCCATTGCGGACCCGCGATACCTGGGGGACATGGGGTTGCCTTCCTTCTTCACACTGACCGGATCAGCGGTCAAGCACCGCTGCCACTCACCGCGTATCGCGCGGCGGACTGAATGTCCTTGTTGGACGATCGAAGGTCGAGCACCGAGGCGAGAATCTCCCCTGACCGAACGGCGTTGTTCGACAGCAACGACGAGGTGATTCCGTGTGTGTGCTCGGTGTTGCCGCCTTGCAGATAGATTCCGCCGACGACATCGTCGCTCGTGCGCACCTGGTAGTCGCGCTCGACACGGGGCCTGCCGGAGTCATCCCTGCGGCAGCACGGCGCGAGTTCACCGAACGCCGAGAGGAAGTCGCTGGGCCGGTACCCCGTCGCGTATACCGCGATGTCGGCGTCGAGCACGGTCTTTTCGCCGCTGGTCAGTGATTCGACGGTCGCCCTGACTCCCGACCCGGTGTCGACCACCTCGGTCAGCCTCGCGGCATTGAAGATCCGCAACCGGTTGTCCCCCATGACTTTTTCGCGGTACAGCCGGCGGTAGAGGTCGTCGATCAGCTCGATGTCCACCACCGAGTAGTTGGTGTTGGCGTGGTAGCCCATGAGCCTGCGCTTGACCTCGTCGGGCGCGGCGTAGAACTCGTCGACGGCGGCGGGGTCGAAGATCCGGTTGGCGAAGGCACTGTCGTCCGAGGGGCTGTAACCGAAGCGGGAGAACACCGAGCACACCTCGGCTTCGGTGAACCTGCCGTGCAGGAACGCGGTGACCTCGGCGGCACTCTGCCCCGCTCCGACAACGACAAATCGCTCAGCGGAGCCGATATCGCCGATCCGGTGAAGGAGTTCGCTGTTGTGCCAAATACGCTCGGAGCGATCGATGCCCTCCGGCAGCGAGGGCGACAACCCGGTGGCCATCACGAGATTTCGAGCCCGGTAAGTCTCGCCGTTCGGTGTCGCGACGTCGAAGAACACCACCTCGCCCTCCGCGGAGCGCACCGGAGCGACCCGCTCGACCTCGTGCGCGTAGGTCACCATGTCGTCGACCTTGGCCGCTGCCCATTCGAAGTAGTCGTGGAACTCGACCCTCAGCGGGAACAACGTCTTGTGGTTCACGAAATCGACAAGCCGGTCTTTGGCTTTCAGATAGGAGAGAAAGCTGAAGTCGCTGGCCGGATTGCGCAGGGTCACCAGGTCTTTGAGAAAGGAGACCTGCATGGTGGCGTCGTCGATGAGCATGCCTCGGTGCCAGCCGAAACGTTCCTGCCGTTCCAGGAAGTGCGCCGTCACCGGATCGTTCGTGGTGGCGTTGTGCTCGGCCACCGCGATCGCCAGCGCAAGGTTTGCCGGTCCGAAACCAACACCGATCAGGTCGTATACCGGCGTTCCTTGCGCAAGCAATCCCTCTGCCATACCCGTCCAATCGCCGCTTCCAGCCAGACCGAGGCAACCCTAACCTAACTTAGGCACCCCTCAGTTAGTACATTCGTGGGTGATACATCTCGTGCCTGGACGGGGTTGCGATCTTAGGTAAGGCTTGCTTCACTAAGGCCGTTTGCCGTCGAGGTACTGGAGAGCCGATGCGGGTCGTCATGTTCGGGTATCAGACGTGGGGGCACCGGACCCTGCGCGCGCTGCTCGACTCGGAGCACGAGGTCGTACTGGTGGTCACCCACCCCAAGTCCGACCACGCCTACGAACGGATCTGGGCCGACTCCGTCGCCGACCTCGCCACCGAACACGGCGTCGACGTCGTGCTGCGCAACCGTCCCGACGCCGAACTCACCGCACGACTCACCGAACTTCGCCCCGATCTCATCGTCGCCAACAACTGGCGGACCTGGCTGCCGCCGGAGATTTTCACGCTTCCCCGGTACGGCACGCTGAACGTCCACGACTCGCTGCTGCCCGCCTACGCCGGTTTCTCACCGCTCATCTGGGCACTCATCAACGGCGAGAAGGAGGTCGGCGTCACCGCGCACATGATGGATGCCGATCTCGACGCGGGGCCGATCATCAGGCAACGCGCCGTCGAGGTCGGCCCGAAGGACACGGCAACCGATCTCTTCCACCGGACCGTCGACCTCATCGAACCCGTTGTGCGCGAAGCCATCGCCGACATCGCGGCGGGTAAGACGCAGGGAACCCCACAGGACCGCGAGAAGGCGAGCTTCTTCCACAAGCGTTCCCTTGTGGACAGTCGAATCGACTGGAGCTGGCCTGCCGGGGACATCGAGCGTCTGGTGCGCGCCCAGTCGGATCCCTATCCCAACGCCTACACGTTCCACAAGGGCGAGCGCCTCCGCGTCACGAAGGCCTCGGTGTCCGAGGGCCGCTACGGCGGCACGCCAGGCCGGATCTTCATCCCCGAAGGTGACGGCGTGGTGATCGTCGCGGGCGCCGACGCGCGGTACGGCCGCAACCACGGGCTCACCATCGAGGCGGTCCGCACCGAAGACGGCGCGGACTACAAGGCGACGGACTACTTCCGCACCATGGGCGGCTACCTCGGCGCCGGTTGAGCTGTCAGGCAGTCCTCAGAGGCGGACGAGCATTTTTCCGGTGTTGGCGCCGGCGAGCAGGTCGAGGAAGGCTTGCGGTGCTTGGCGAATCCCGTCGACGACGGTCTCCGAGTACTTCAGCTTTCCTTCCGCGACAAGCGGCGCCACCTCGGCGAGAAACCTCGGCCGCGCGTCGACGTGGTCGCCGACAAGGAAACCGCGCATCGTGAATCGCTTAGCGATGATCTGCGTGAGATTGCGCGGAGCCGCGCCCGGCTGGGTCAGGTTGTACTGCGAGATCATGCCGCACACGGCGATCCGGCCGTGCAGATTGAGCGAGTCGATCGCGGCTTCGAGGTGGTCACCGCCGACGTTGTCGAAGTAGACGTCGACACCGTCGGTGGCCGCCGCCGCGAGCTGCTCGGTGACCGGAGCGTCCTTGTAGTTGAAGGCGGCATCGAAACCGAGTTCGTCGACGAGCCACCTGACCTTGTCGTCGGAACCGGCGCTGCCGATGACCTTGTTCGCTCCCCTGCGCTTGGCGAGCTGGCCGACGACCGAACCGACCGCGCCCGCCGCACCGGATACGAACACGGTGTCGCCCGGTGCCTGCAGCGCCACGTCGACAAGGCCCGCGTACGCGGTGAGCCCGGTCAGTCCCAGCACACCGAGGTAGGCCGTCACCGGCGCGGCATCGGGATCGACCCGGGTCGCCTGGTTGGCTTCGAGCACCGCGTGCGTCCGCCAGCCGAGGCCGTGCAACACGATGTCGCCCTCGGCGAATCCGTCCGCATTGGACTCGACGACCTCGCCGAGCGCCCCGCCGTGCATGACCTTGCCGACCTCGTACGGCTCGGCATACGACTTGGCCGAACTCATCCGGCCGCGCATGTACGGGTCGACCGAAAGCCACTTGTTGCGTACGAGCAACCGCCCCTCGCCAGGACTGGGGATTTCGACATCCACGATGTCGAAATTGTCCTGCGTCGGTTCGCCGTGCGGCCGGGACGCGAGCCTGACCTCGGTCGCCTTCATGACTCCGCCTTCGCTTGTTCCTCCAGCTTGGCGAGCACGCCGTCGTAGATGCGCTTCAACCCGCCAGGCGCGAACGTCTTCTCGAAGAAACCGCCGATGCCGCCCGCGCCTTCCCAGCTCGTCTCGACCCTGACCAGGCTGCGCTTGCCGCCGTCACCGGCCTCCCGCACCGTCCAGGTCGTGACCATGCTGGAGTTCGCGTCGGTCTCGACGAGCGTTCCCGGTTCGGGTTCCGTCACGGTGGCCGCCACGTCCCTCACCCGCTTCGAGGTCGCCTGCAGCTTCCACTTGGCGACCGTGCCCGCGCCCTTGCCACCCTCGGTGACCTCGTAGTCGCGGTACTGCTCGGTGAGGATCTTCGGCCGCGCCTCCGAGTAATCGGCGACAAGACCGCGCACCCGGTCAGCCGGTGCGTCGATCGTGCGCTCCGCCGTGGCCGTGACCTTTCCCATGGGCTCTCCCGTTGTTGTCGAGACTCGTCGTGAACAGAGGCAGGCGGTGGTCCTAGATTGCCTCGGTGGCGAGGCCTTCAATCACCTCGGCACCGGGAAGTGACGCCAGGAACGCGCCGGTCACCAGCAGCTTGCTACCCCGGATACCGCTGCCCACCACCAGTTCGGGTGAGTCGGCGACCGCCTTGTCGACCAGGATCGGCCAGCCGTCGGGCAACCCGATCGGGGTGATGCCGCCGTACTCCATCGCGGTCAGCTCGACGGCCTCGACCATCGGCGCGAACGACGCCTTCCTGACGTCGAGCCTGCGCCTGACGACGTTGTTGACGTCGGCGCGGGTGGTAGCGAGGATCATGGCCGCCGCGTACCTGACCTCGCCGCCGCGTTTACCGGCGACGACGACACAGTTGGCCGAAGCCGAAAGCGGCGAGCCGTAGGCCGCGCAGAACTCGGCGGTGTCGGCGAGGTCGGGGTCGATCCCGGCGATTCCCACCGGTGCGGTGACCGCGGCGAGTGCCTTCGCCACCGGCGCCGCGACCAGGTCGGGCCGGGCAGCGGCGGGTTCGACGGTCAGCGTTCCAGCAATGCTCCAGGTGCTCACACCGCAACCGTACTCAAGGCGCTACCAGCTCTGACCGCCGCGCTGCACGTCGATGAGCTTTGGCCGCACATCGACGATGTACACGAGGGAGGCGACCATCCCCGCCAGCCAGAAGATCATGCCCGCTCCGTAGAAACCGAAGAGGAGCATCGCGGCTGTCGAGCCACCGGTGATCGCGAGCCATACCGGCTTCGTCATGCGATCGGCGGCGGTGTAGGCATCAGCTCTTTGCGTGAGGGCATGGATGAAGGCGACGAGACCCACCAGGGTCCCGGCCCAGTCGATGGCCCAAACAATCCATTGCGCGGGGAGCGGCACACACCCAGCCTACGTCAGTACGGGACGATCACCAGTGCCCCGGCGCCGCTGTCGCGGGACCGGGGCACTGATCGAACACGTGTCCTACTTGTCGGTTTTGCCGGCGGAGCCGTTGGTCTTGCGCGCGGGGCCGCCGCTCTTGCGGGGCGTCGCCGTCCTGGGCGCGGACTTCGGGGCGGTCTTCGGCGCGGCCTCCTCGACGGTGTCGGCCACCTCGTTGGCGACGTCCTCGACCTTGACCGCGACGTCCTCGACCCTGCTCGCGACCTCTTCACCCGCGTCCCTGGTGCGGCCGGTGACCCGCGTAAGGACCTCGTCGACCCGCTCCTTCGCGTCCGACGCGACGCCGTCGACCCTGCCCTGCGCGGCGTGCAGAGCCTCTTCGAGCTGGTCGAAGCTCTTCTTGACCTGCGGCTGGGCGCGGAACTTCTCCCACGTCTCCTCACCTGATTCGGCGAGCTTGTGGTAGAGCTTCAGCGCCGCGTCGGTGTACTCGTCGAGCAGTTTGCGCAGCTCGGTCGGCTCCAGCTTCTCGCGGAAGCTCTCGACCTCGGACGGCAGTTCCTCGATGTTCTTCCGTGCCGTCTCGCCGCTCTCGGTGACCCGCTCCCTTGCCTTGCCGACGGCGTCGGCAACGGCCTGACCGGCCAGGTTGCCCGCGCCGAGCGCGGCCAGCAGCGACGTCTTGACCTGCTCGAAGGCGGTGTTCACAGCCTTGCGAACATCCTCGGATGTGGTGCTCGCCATGATGATTTACTCCTTGGCTTGCGGCTCGGGTTCTGATGACTCTGATGACGCTGCTCGGTTCTCCCGGCGAAACGACTCGTACACGTCGAGCAGAACCTGCTTCTGGCGCTCTGACAGCTCGGTGTCGGCGCGAACCGCGTCGACGACCGGGCCGCCCTTCGGCAGATCGAGAATTCCCGCCTGCACGTAGAGCGCCTCCGCCGAGATTCGCAGCCCCTTGGCGATCTGCTGCAGGATCTCCGCGCTCGGTTTGCGGACCCCGCGTTCGATCTGACTCAGGTAGGGGTTGGAAACACCGGCCAGTTTCGACAGCTGCCGTAACGAGATCTTGGCGTTGTTGCGCTGCTGACGGATGTAGACCCCAATGTCCCTGCCGAGGTCGGCGACCTTGTCGATGGGCCCTGAGCCACCCTCTTCGTGCTCGGTAGCCGGTGTGTCCGTCAACGGCTTTGCCACCTCCTCACGGCAATTCCGAAGGTACGCCCAAGTGCTAGCTTTTGCAAGCACCCTGCTTGCACCGTCGGGTGACTAGGCTTGCGGTCATGGGTTTCGCCGCCCGGGAACGCAAGCGCCTCGTCGCCAGGCTGCGCCGTGACGGTGTGCTGACCGACCCGCTGTGGGCCGAGGCATTCCGCCGCGTTCCCAGGCACGCGTTCCTTCCGAGGTTCTTCCTGCCCGACGGCCAACGCTGGGTGGCCGTCGAGGAAGGCGACGAAGGATGGCTCGATGCCTGCTACTCCGACATCGTTCTCGTCACCCAGCTCGACGACGATCCGGGCCGCTGGCTCACCGCCCGTGAGGAAGGGCCGGTGACCGGCGTCCCCACCTGCTCGTCGAGCATGCCCGGAATCATGGCCGTCATGCTCGAAGAGCTGCGCGTCCGCGAAGGCGACAAGGTGCTGGAAATCGGCACGGGAACCGGCTACAACACCGCACTGCTGTGCGAGCGCGTCGGCGACGCGAATGTATCCACAGTGGACATCGATCCGGTGCTGCTGCCCTCCGCGAAGTCCGCGCTGAACACGCTCGGCTACCGGCCGCGGTGCGAGCTCGCCGACGGCGCGAACGGATTTCCCGAGGCCGCGCCCTACGACAGGCTGCTGTGCACGTGCGCGGTGTCCGGCATCCCGAAGGACTGGCTCGCACAGACCAGGGAGGGCGGACTCGTACTCACGACACTCAACCGCCCGATCGGCTCCGGCCTGGTGCGCGTCGTCGCCGGTTCCGGTGACACCGGCGAAGGCAGGGTGCTCGCCCGCAACGGCAGGTTCATGCCCATGCGCTCGCACCGGCGCCCCGACGTCTCCGCCGTCATCGCCAGCCGTGACGTCGCCTCGACGACGGTGACCGAACTGTCGCTCGCCGACACGCTGGACCCCGCGCATCCGTTCGAGTTCTTCCTCAGCCTCGAACTCCCCGGCACGGTGCCCATTCCCGATCCCAGCGGCGGCGACACGTGCTACCTCGCCCACCCCGACGGCTCGTGGGCAAGTCATCGGACGGTCGCCGGCGAGTACCTCGTGGAGCAGGGCGGCCCGCGCAGGCTGTGGGACACCGTCGAGGCGGCGCATCGGCGCTGGTACGCCCTCGGGAAACCGGCACGAGACCGGTTCGCCGTCAGCATCACGGGTGATCGGCAGGAATTCCGGCTCGGCTCACTGCGCTGGCCGCTGGCTTAGGGCCGGTTGGCGGGGCCTGAGTGCGGATCTCGTCGTCCTGAGTGCGGATCTCGCGGGCCTGGGTGCGGATCTCGCGGGCCTGAGTGCGGATCTCGGCGTCCTGGACGGGGGACTCGCGCACGGCGGCTACGGCGCGTCGGGCGGGTCGGGCGGGTCGGGCGAGTCGGGCGGCAGGCGGGTCCGGATCCACTCGGTCACGCTCGACGCGATGTCGGCCACCGGCGCTTCCGTGGTGTCGAGCAGGTCGACGGGCGGCGACATCACCGCCGCGTCGGCACGCAGCCATTCGTTGAAAGCCAGCATCTCGGCGATGCGCGGTTCGTCCCATTCGCGCCACGCGGGCCTCGCCCGCAACCGGTCCGCGAGCACGTCCGGTTCGGCGACAAGCGCGAGGTAATGGATACGCGAGAAGAACACCCGCTCAGGCAACGGCTCGAACTCGGCGGGGACAACCGTTCCGCACAGTACGACGGGCCGTCCGCTCTGCCCGATCATCGCGGCCATGCGCAACCACGTCGACCGGAACAGCGGATGCCCTTCGACATCGTCACGCAGCCCGCCGGTCCACAGCACGTCCTGCTCGAGAGCCACCACGGTGTCCCGCAGCCGATCGGCGATGAGGGGGCCGACCGTCGACTTGCCTCCCGCGCTCGGCCCCGTCACCGCGAACAGCGGCAGCCGCCGGAAACTCCACCTGTACCCGCATTCCCCGCAGGCAAGCAGTTCGTCGCGCACCTGAGGAAAGTCCGCGCGATCGCCGCAGGAAGGACAGATCTTCAGATCGAGCATTCGACGTCAAATTCCGGTGAAGAATCAGTCGAAAAGGTTTTCGAGAAAGCTCCGCTTGCGCCGTTTGTGCCCGTGTCCGTATCCGTAGCCATGGCCGCCATAGGGCCTCGGCGAATCCCCGTAACCACCACCGCGATAGGGCCGGGGCGAGTCGGCGTAGCCACGGTGCGGCCTCGGCGAATCCCGGTAGCCACCGCCGTACTGCGCGGCAGGCGGAGGTCCGCCCGCGGGCCGGTACGGCGGCGGTCCCGCCGCGGGCGCCCCGTAGAAGGCGTTCTCGGCCCTGACGATCTGCTCAAGCTCCCCATGGTCGAGGAAAATGCCCCGGCAGCCATCGCACTGCTCAAGGTGGATGCCGCCCTTGTCGACGGTCTTCATCACGTTCTGACACTTGGGACAAATCACGAGGGAAAGCTTACGCATCCCGGAGCCGCTCCGCCGCAGTCCTCCGCAACGCCGCGAGCATGGCGTCGATCCCGGGCTGCCGCGCACTCCCGGCTCTGATGGCGGCCGACACGGTTCTGGTGAGCTTCGGTTCGGCGAGCTCGGCGAGTACGACATCCGATCCCATCGACTCGTAGGCGAGCCTCGGCACGACCGAAACCCCGAGTCCCGCCTCGACGAGCGCGAAAATGACCGTGTAGTCGGAACTCGTGTAATCCAGTCTCGGCACGAAGCCGGCGAGCCCGCAGGCTCTGCGCAGCAACTCGTGCAGATCGTCGTCCCGATCGGCGGCGATCCACGGTTCGGCAGCCAGATCGGCGAGCGCGATCGGCGAGCCGCGATCGCGGAAACCGGGAGGAAGCGCGGCCAGCAACGGCTCGGTCAGCAGCGGAACGATCTCGATACCGGCGTCGCGTTGCCGGGGAAGCAGGTTGTAGCCGTAGCTGAGCGCGATGTCGATCGTCCCCGCCTTCACCGCGTCGATGGCCTCCGGTGTCGCCAGCTCGGTGAGCGTCACCCGCAACCCGGGATGGGCGTTGCCGCACAGCGCGATGGCCCCGGGGGCGAGTGCTCTCGCCGCGGTGGGGAACGCGGCGAGAGCCAGCGTGCCCTCGACCGCCGAAGCCAGTTCGGCGACGGCGGCTTCCGCCCTTTCGAGATCGGCGAGCACCACCTCGGTGTGCGCGACGAGCACTCGCGCCGCCTCGGTGAGCACGAGCAGCCTGCCGGTTCTCCTCAGCAGAGTGGTGCCGACTTCCCTTTCCAGCAGCGAAAGCTGCTGGGAAACGGCGGAAGGGGTCAGCGAGCACGCCCGCGCGGTCTCCGCGATCGTCCCGTGTAGCGAAAGCTGCCTGAGCAGACGTAACCGGCGTACGTCGTACATGTGGAAACGCTAACGCTCGCCATCGGAAAACATAACTTGTTCTCCACGTTATTTTCGGCCGATCCTGCTGTGGTGACCGCTGAATTGATCGAACCGGCGACCTCCGGGCCCGAACACGCGTCACGAATCGCCGCGCTGCGAGCGAAGATGAGCGAAAACGGCATCTCGGCCGCGGCGTTCGCGAGCCCGGAAACCGTGTACTACCTGACAGGGCTCGACCATCTCGGCTACTTCGCGTTCACGATGCTCGTCGTTCCGCTGCGCGGGCGACCGGCGCTGATCACCAGGATGATGGAGCGGCCGACGATCCGCGCCCAGGTTCCGTGCTGCGTGCACATCGGTGTCGCCGAAGGTGCGAGGCCCGAGGACGAGGTCGCCGCCGTACTCGCCGATTCGGCGGAGGAAGGCGCACTGATCGCCATCGAGGATTCGGCGATGTACTTCCCTCCAGCCGTGTCAACCGGAATCAGGCGGCAGGTGCCCGCCGCTCGTGGGCCGAGGCGGCACCGCTGCTCGCGGAAGCCATGGCCGTGAAGTCGCGGACCGAACTCGCACACGTCGCGAAGGCCGCCGCGCTGTCCGATGCCGCCATGACGGCCGCGATCGCCGCCATGCGGCGGGGAGGCACCGAACGAGAGGTCGCGACGGCCGCGCACAATGCGATGTATTCGCGCGGTGGGTCGCCGCCGGGGTTCCCGCCCCTCATTCGTCCACTGTGGATGCTGGAGAGAGAACACGTTTCGTGGAGTGACCGGCGGATCGCCGAAGGCGACGGCTTGTTCATCGAACTGTCGGGCTGCCACGCGCGTTATCACGCCCCGCTCTCGCGCACGGTGTTCGCGGGTTCGGCGCCGCCTGACGCGGCCACGAACAAGGCGAGGGCCGAGACGGCCTGGGAGGCGGCGCGAGCGGCGATACGGCCGGGCGCCGTCACCGGGGACGTGTACGCCGCGTGGCGGAAGGCGGCGGGTCCGGACGGCTTCCGGCACCACTGCGGCTACCTCGTCGGAATCGGCTTTCCTCCGAGCTGGGTCGGAGGGGCGCGAGTACTGGGCGTCGCGGAGAACGGCACGACACGGATCATGGAAAGAATGGTGTTTCACCTGATGTCCTGGACATCCCGGCATGTCGTCTCGGACACTGTGACCGTGCTTGCCGACGGTGCCGAGCGGCTGACCGACGCCTCCCGTGAACTCGTGGCGGTGAGTTGACATGCGCATCACGGGCATCAAGGCAACCCCCGTCGCCGTTCCGTACCGGCACGAGGAGCATTGGGCGTTCGGCAGGCGGCTCGGCTGCGTGAGCGTGCTGATCGAGATGACGACCGACGAGGGAATCCTCGGTGTCGGCGAGGCGGCCGCCTACCCCTCAGCCGACATCGTGCTCGCCGTGCTCGACAGCATCGAGAGCCTCGTGATCGGCGAGGACCCGTTTTCGATCGAGCGGCTCGTGCGCAGGATCGAGCTCGTCGGAACGTGGCATCACGTGCGGGCGACGAGTCCCGCCATCGCCGCCGTCGAGATGGCCTGCTGGGACATCGTCGGCAAAAGCTGCGCACAACCGTTGGTGAACCTGCTCGGCGGCCGCTTCCGCGACCGGGTCGAGTGCTTCTACTACGTCGCGGCCGGCAGCCCCGACGACGTCGCGTCCGAGGCCGAACTGGCGACGACGACCGGTTTCGGCACGTGCTATCTCAAGGTGGGTTCCGACAATCCCCGGCTCGACATCGACAGGGTCGAGGCGTTGCGGGCAGGCGCGGGCCCCGACGCGAAGATCCGGGTCGACGCCAACGAAGCGTGGTCGCCCGGCTCGGCCGTGCGGATGATCAGGGAGCTGGAACGGTTCGGGCTCGAACTCGTCGAGCAACCCGTGTCGGGGCGCAATTTGAGCGAGATGGCCTACGTGCGCAACCGCAGCGCGGTGCCGCTGCTTGCCAACGAGGCGAGCTGGACGAGGTCCGACCAGCTCGCCGTCATCAGGGCCGGTGCCGCCGACGCGGTGTCCGTTGACAACCAGCTCGACGGCGGGCTACTGAACGTGAAGCGCTCGGCGGGACTGTGCGAGGCCGCGGGACTTCCGGTCGTGAAGCACAGCCTCGGCGAACTGGGCATCGCGCTGGCTGCCGCCGTGCACACGATCGCGGCGACCCCGAACTTCACCTACGCCAACCAGGCATACGGCGCGCTGCTCTCCGACGACGTCACGGTGGGCTTCGGCGGCGGCATCGACTCCTACGACGAGGGCTGCCTGCCCGTGCCCACGGAACCGGGCCTCGGCGTGACCCTCGATCAGGACCGGATCGAACGCTACGCCCGGCTGTACCGCGCGAGGGGAAGCGAATTCGCGTTCACCGACAGTGCCGCGATCGAGCAATCGCGCGCCCTTCCCAAGTTCTGACCGCCGATCAGGAGCACAGGCAGAACGGGTGCCCGTCGGGATCGGCGTAGACGTGGAACCGCTCGGGCTTGTCGTCGAGCAGGGTCGCCCCCAGCGCGAGGACCCTTTCCCGCTCGGCCAGCAGATCCGGAATATGGAAATCGAGGTGCAGCATCTGCTGGCGCTCACGGGACGGCCAGGTGGACGGCTTGTACTCGGGGTCGCGCTGGAAACAGATGTCGGTGCCCCCGTCCGGGTTGACGAGCGTGACCCAGTCGTCGTCCGGTTTGTCTCCCTCCTGGATCTTCCAGCCGAGCAGTGAGCCGTAGAACCCGGCGAGCCGGTAGGGCTCGGGACAGTCCAGCGCGACAGCCCCAAGTGTGATCGACCTCGGCTCGGTTGCCTGCGTCGGTGCACTCATACTTTTTGACCTCCAAATAACTTGCTAAAAGATTATGGTGGTTACGAGAGATAGTAGCAACCACCATTCGACTTACACTGGTGACGTGGCGGCGCACTCGGGCGATGTCGAGCTCGTGATCGGATTTCTCAACACCTTCGACCTGGAGGAAGGCACCGACGTGCTGCGCACCCGGCACGAATGGCACGCCTGGGCACACGACCGGCAGCTCACCCCCGACCCGTTGCCGGAGGCCATCGACCTCAGGACGAGACTCCGTGCCGCGATCGGGGACGACACGGTTCACATCGAGGAACAGTCCGGCGAACCATCCGCCGTTGAAGTGGGGATCGTGCTGACCGGGCACGGCCCCGACCTGACCGCGTCGACGGTGTCGGGCGCGGTGTTCGCCGCCGCGGCGAGGATCGCCATCCGCGGCGACTGGCAACGGTTCAAAATCTGCCCCGCCCACACCTGCCGGTGGGCCTTCTACGACAACTCCCGCAACCGCTCTCGCACCTGGTGCTCGATGGCGGTGTGCGGCAACAGGGAGAAGGCTCGCGCCTTCCGCAAGCGCGCGGGCGGCGACCCTGCCCGCTCCTGAGCGCCGCGGACCTGCTCAGGCTCCGGTCGCTCCCTGTGCACAGGCCCGCCCGATCGCGCTATCCACCTGTGGATAACTCCGTGGATAACTGGGGCAACTGTGGATAACCTCCCCCAGGCGGGTGGCCACTTCCGAGTCACCCCAGCTACTCAGGCTGCTCGGATCGCATCGCGGCGAGCACCGGAATGCTCGCGATCTTCTCCTCGGAGAGCTGGTCCCACATCAATCCGGGACGCGACTTGCTGCCAGGGACCCTGATGACCTGGTCCGGTGTCACGATCACGTCGACCCGGAAGTCGTGGCCGGTCTCCGGCAGCGGTTCGTCGAACACCTGCGACTCGTGCACCGTCGTCACGATCGTGGTGCGCTCGTCGACGAGCCCCGCATCGACGAGCAGCGCGACCTCGATGTCCGCGTAACCCCCGCCCTTACCGACCCTGACGCCAAGGCGGTTGACCGCGACCGAACCGCACACCACCAGATCGACGGGCCGCATGCCGCCGACCGCGACCGGCTCACCGACCGAGAGCGCCCAGTCCTTGCTGGCCGCTCTCCGGGGACTGATGGTCAGCACGGCCGGATCGACAAGCACGAAAGGATGCGCGCCCGCGAGCTTCGGCACCGCCATGTAGAGGTACTTGCCGGAGGCGAGCACCCTGGAGCGCACCGGCAACTGGGGACTGTCCGGATTGGCCTTCACCACGGTGGCCGCCGCCCACTCCGGTTGCGCGGCAAGCTTCGCCGCCGCCTGCTCGGCCGCGACGAAGTTCGGAATCCGCCTCCTCGCACCGGGAAAGAGCGCGACCCTCTCCTGCTCCAGGGTCTCCCACACGTGTTCCCTGACCGCCTGCTTCGCGGCACTGACGCCGGTGTCGAGTTCGGCCATGGCCTCAGAACACCGCCTGCGCGACGGTATAGATGACGAGCCCTGCCAGCGCGCCCACCACGGTGCCGTTGATCCTGATGAACTGCAGATCACGGCCGACCTGTAGCTCGACCTTGCGGGAGGTCTCGTCGGCGTCCCAGCGCTCGACGGTGTCGGTGATGATCGTGGTGATCTCCCGCGAATAGTTGTTCACGACGTAGGAGGCCGCGCTCTCGACCCAGCCGTCGACCTTCGCCGACAGCGTCGAATCGGAGATCAACCGCTCGCCGAGCGAACGCAGGCCGTCGCTGACCCGCTTGCGCAGCTCGCTCGAAGGGTCCTCCGCCGCGGTCAGCAGCATGTCCTTCGCGGTCGTCCACGCGGAGCCGATGAGCTTCTGCACCTCGGGGTGTTCGACGAGCTGCATCTTCACCTGTTCCGCCCGCGCCATCGTCTCGGGATCCTTCTGCAGATCCTGGGCGAATTCGCTGAGGAACCGGTCGAGCGCGAGCCGCATGGGGTGGTTGACGTCGGTCTTCACCGCCCACGTGAAGGCGAGCACCTCCCCGTAGACCTTGTCGGCGAGCATCTCGTCGACGAACTTCGGCGACCAGGAAGGCGCTCTGTCCGACACCACTCTCAGCACGGCGGCGTGGTTGTCGCGCACCCACTCGTAGGCCCGGTCGCACATCATGTCGACCAGCCGGTAATGGGCGCCGTCGGTCAGCACCTGTTCGAGCAGCTTGCCGACCGGAGGTCCCCACTGCCGCTCGATGACCCTGCGGACGACGGCCTGTTCAAGGACGGCCTGTACGTCCTCGTCCCGGAGGATCGTGACCGCTCCCCTGACGACCGTCGCCAGTTCGGCGGTGACCCGTTCCGCGTTCCCCTCACGGGAAAGCCATTCGCCGCCCCTTCGCGCGATCTCGATCCTGCGCAGCTTGTCTCGAATCACCGCTTCGGAAAGGAAGTTGGAACCGACGAAGTCGCCGAGGCTGCTGCCGAGCACGTTCTTCTTGTTCGGGATGATCGCCGTGTGCGGGATCTTGATCCCCAGCGGATGCCGGAAAAGCGCGGTCACCGCGAACCAGTCGGCAAGCGCGCCGATCATGCCCGCCTCGGCCGCGGCCCGCACGTATCCGACCCACGCGGGCCAGCCCTGCGATTCGGCCCATCTCATGAACAGGAAGATGACGGTCGCGCCGAGCAGGAAGGACAGCGCGACGAGCTTCATCCTGCGAAGGCCGCGCCGTTTGCTCTCCTCACGCGCGGTCGCGTCGAGGGGGTCGGCGGCCGTCGGCGTGACAGGGGTCGGTTGCTCCACACGGCCATTGTCCGTGAGGATGGGCCATCGTGCGCGAACCTGTACTCGTCCCCCGCCTCCGGCCCTTCACCTCGACCATATTCGCCGAGATGACGGCACTGGCAGCGCGAACGGGAGCGGTGAACCTCGGCCAGGGTTTCCCCGACACCGACGGGCCTTCCGGGATGCTCGCCGCCGCGAAGGACGCCTTGTACGGCGGAGCCAACCAGTACCCGCCGGGGCCGGGGAGGCCGGAGTTGCGCGCGGCGATCGCGAAGCATCGCGCGCGATACGGCACCGATTACGACCCCGACACCGAAATCCTGGTCACCGCCGGTGCGACCGAGGCGGTGTCCGCGAGCCTGCTCGCACTCACCGAGCCGGGCGACGAGGTGATCGTGATCGAGCCGTACTACGACTCCTACGCCGCCGCGGTCGCGATGGCGGGTGCGACGCGCAAGGTCGTTTCGCTCGTCCAGCGCGAGGGTCGCTTCGCGCTCGACGCCGCCGCCGTCAGGTCGGCGGTGACCCCTCGGACGAGAGCCGTTCTCGTGAACTCACCGCACAACCCGACCGGAACGGTCTTCACGAGGGACGAACTCGCCGCGCTCGCCGCCGTCTGCGTCGAGCACGACCTCATCGCCATCACCGACGAGGTGTACGAGCACCTCGTCTTCGACGACAACGAGCACATCCCGCTTTCCACGATGCCGGGAATGCGTTCGCGGACCGTCTCGATCTCCAGCGCCGGCAAGACGTTCAACTGCACGGGCTGGAAGATCGGCTGGGTGTGCTCGACACCCGAACTGGTCGCCGCGGTGAAAGCGGCGAAGCAGTTCATGACGTTCGTGTCGGGTGGGCCGCTCCAGCCCGCCGTCGCCTACGCGCTCGACAACGAACTGGACTGGGTCGGCGAACTACGGCGCTCGCTGGAGCGAAAGCGAAACCGGCTCGCGAACGGGCTCGCCGAAGCGGGCTTCTCGGTGTGGCCGAGCGCGGGTACCTACTTCGTCTGCGCCGACGTCAGGCCGCTCGGTTTCGCCGACGCCGAGGAGCTGGCCTGGCGGCTCCCCGAGCTCGCCGGGGTCGCCGCGGTCCCCGTCAAGGTGTTCACCGATCACCCTGCCGAGTGGAATCATGTGTTGCGCTTCGCCTTCTGCAAGCGTGACAACGTGCTTGATGAAGCGATCTCGCGCCTCCACAGGCTCGCAACGATTGGGCCGTCCGGGGTGGATCGAAGGCGCACAAAATGAAACACTCCCCACCGGTGCTAAAAAGAGCAATCCAGGATTGCTGACGGCCTGGGGAAACGGCCGATCGGGAAAGATCACGTTGGACGGTGGTGGTGGCGGTGCAGAGCTTGGGTGCCGTACGCGCCTCGGTCTCGCCGACCGTCGCCCGGCTACTGGTCGTAGTGGGTTTCGCGATCGCGGGCTTGGTGCTCGCCGCGCTGTTCGGTTCCTCGGCGATGGCCCAGGAATCGCCGTCGGCGGAGGCTCCTCACGACAACCGGCAGACAGCCGAGACCCGGCAAGGCGACGTCATCGATCCCGGTAGCACCGTTCCCGACGAGGTCGCCGACCGCAGGGAACAGGCCGTCGACG
This sequence comes from Saccharomonospora sp. NPDC006951, assembly GCA_040635515.1. Classification (GTDB taxonomy): domain Bacteria; phylum Actinomycetota; class Actinomycetes; order Mycobacteriales; family Pseudonocardiaceae; genus Prauserella_A. The sequence goes on from JBEYHY010000006.1 coordinate 287,780, forward strand.
AGCTGTCCACCCCGGACACCCAGGACGCCGGAAAAGCCACCGAGGCGACCGATGTGGACGGCGAACCGGTCGCGGAAGCGGAAATCCGGCACAGCGCGGCACCCTTCGCGGCAAGCCCGGCGAGCGTGGCCGGTGCGCAGACCCAAGCCCTGCCGACCACCCCTGACACCTCTGGCGGCGCGAACCCCATCGCCGTCGCCGAGCAACCCGCCCCTGCTGTCGAACCGGCCGAACAGCCTGCGCCGCAGCGTCCTCTGCTGGGCGGAATCCTCGGTACGACAAGTCTCGGGTCGACCCTGGACTCGACGCTGGGGTCGACCCTCAACGCCACGGTCGCCGGGCTCACCGGAACCGTCAACACCGTGACCAACACGGTCCACGGCGTCACATCGACGCTCACCAGCGGTATCGCGCCGGGAGTCACGGTGCCGATCGGCACGCCGATTCCCGGCCTCGATGCCCTCCTGCCCGATCTGTTCGAGCAGGAGCCGCTACCCGGCGAGGCCGCGGAAGCCCCCGCCGACCGCGCTGTCACCGAGGGCACCGATGGCCGGGCGGACACCAAGACTCCGGCAACAACGGCGCCCTCCACCGGACGGGCCCACGTTCTCCCCTGGATTCCGATCACCTTCGAGGAGCACGGGAACGCCCCGCTCACTCATCCCGAACCACCGGCGAAGAACGAGGTCACCGTGGCCGGTGGCGGCTCGGGTGACGGTGGAAGCGCACCGAAACCGGCCGCGCCTGCCGGACTCACCAGCACCTCGTCCGGTTTCGTCGCCGCGCACGACGGCGCCGCGAGCGGCAAGTCCGTTCACGGCGTCCTTTCCTGGGCGCCGACGCTGACCCAGCTCCGGTTCATCGCCGCCAGCCGCGATCACGACACGGCCGGCGCGGGCAGGGAAGCGGCCCTGCCCACCACGTCGCCTGACTGACCTCGGCGAGAACGCCGGGGACAGCCGCGTCCAGATCAAGATCAACTAGCGCTGTTCGCATCCCCGGTAAAGGTGCTTTTCCCCGCTCACCTGTTTGCCAAGGGGCATTTCAGTGCATTCAAGTCTTCCCGCTCGGCCGACCGCGCCCGGCCGTGTCGGGGCCTGGTCCCGGCGTCGCATTGCCCCTGCGGCGCCGGGGCCCTTACCGGGTACTCACCGGGCGTTCTTGTTCACCGCGCCGAACAGGGACACCTTCCCGATGAGTACCTGAGCTGGCGGACCTTCCCGGCATGGCGAGGGGCGATGCCGGGAAGGGTCCGCAGCACCCGTGCCCGATCGGACCCCCGGGCACGGCACGGAGCCGGTGCGCTGGATGACAACACCGTCCATATCCCTGGAGAGACGGCAGACCTTCCATCCAGCGCACCGGCTCCGTTGTGTGCACGGCTGTGTTCACAGCCGACTCAGGTGACCGTGCTCTCCGTGGCCTGCGGAGCGGGCCGCAGTGTGGACGCGGCGAGCCCGAGCCTGCGGACCGCTTCGTCGAGCCGCTCGGCCTCCTGGGTGTAGGGCAGGCGCAGCCACCGTTCGAGTCCACCGTGTACACCGAACCGCGCGCCGGGCACGATGCGCACTCCGTGATTGACGGCGGCGACGCTCAGTCGCGTGCTCATCGGTTCGGGAAGCCCGCACCACAAGGACAAGCCACCGCCGGGAATCCGGAATGTCCATTCTGGGCAGTGCTCGCGCACGGCAGCGACGAGCGCGTCCCTTCGCGGCCGGATGACCGCTCTTCTGCGGGGAAGAATGTGGTCGGTCGCGAGCAGTTCGGCGAGTACGAGCTGTTCGAACACAGGTGAGCCGAGGTCGAGCGAATGGCGCGCGGACAGAATTCTGCCGACCAGTTCCTCCGAAGCTCGCAGCCAGCCGAGACGGAGGCCGCCCCAATGCGATTTCGCCGCCGATCCGATGGTGATGGCCCAGTCGCCCGCGAAGGCCCCGAGCGGCGGCACGGGCTCCTCTGTGTCCTCGTCGAGCCCGAGTTCGGCGACCGTCTCGTCGACGACGGCGAGCGTACGGGTGTTGGCGAGCACGGCCGCGAGATGTTCGCGCTGTGTCGCGGGCATTCGCAGGCCGGTCGGGTTGTGGAAGTCGACGACGAAGTACGCGAGCCTCGGCCCCGCCTGCCGAAGCGCGGCCTCGATGCCGTCGACATCCCAGCCCGCTTCCGGGTCGACGGCGACCACCACGGGCAGAATGCTCGCCGCGCGGATCGCTTCGGGAGTGTTGGGGTAACACGGCTGTTCGAGAAGCACCCTGTCACCGGGGCTGGTGAGAGCGCGGAGCACGATCGCGAACGCGTTCTGTGCGCCATTGGTGATCACGATCTGATCGGGGTCGGTCGGCAGCCCCCGCTCGGTGTAGCGGCGGGCTATGCGTTCCCGCAATATCGGCAGTCCCCTGACGAGGTGGCCCGTGTCGAGCAGTTCCGGCGTCAACGTGTTCCTGACCGAGTCCATCGCGGCGAGCAGCCCGGGGACGGCCGGAGGCGAGGCCCTGGTGAGGTCGATGAGGTCGAGATTGGCTCGCGCCGGTTCGAACTCCTCCGCCTCCGGCGCCGTGATCCACGAACCGGCGCCCTGCCTGCTCGCGACGAGCCCCTCGGCGCGGAGCCGGTCGAGCGCTGCCCCGATGAGTGTTCTGCTGACACCGAGCGATTCGGCGACCTCACGTTCGGCGGGCAACCTCGTGCCGGTGAGGAGGCGCCCGTCCAGGACGCACAGCCGGACGGCCGCGGCGAGGTCGCTCGCACCATGCCGGGAGCCACTTCGCCGCCAGTCGCCCAGGAGTTTGGCCAATCGGGTACCCGACACCCGGCCACCCAGCGGGATCGACACGTTCACAAGACCAATTCTTACTAATTGGCTATGGTCAACTCAAGCATTGGTCCTCGATAGTGGCTGAGTGGCCCGCAACCAGCAGATCGACCTCCGCCCCGTACCCGTGACAACGGCCCCCACCCGCAGGCTGACCCAGCTCTTCGTGGGACTCGTGCTCTACGGCACGAGCACGGCCATGCTGACCAGGGCGGAGCTGGGCCTCAACCCGTGGAACGCGCTCCACGAAGGCATCACCAACCACACCGGGCTGAGCTTCGGCACCGCTGTCGCGGTCGCATCGGCGGTGGTTCTGCTGCTCTGGATCCCGCTCAGGCAACGGCCTGGCGTCGGCACGATCGCCAACGTCGTTGTCGTCTCGATCACCGTCGACCTCGTGCGCCTCGTCCTTCCCGAACAAGAAGGGCTGGGCTGGCAGATCACGCTGCTCGTCGGCGGGGTCGCTCTCAACGGGCTCGCCACGGCCGTCTATGTCGGGGCGCGGCTCGGACCGGGCCCCAGGGACGGACTGATGACCGGACTCGCCGCACGAACCGGCGGATCGGTGCGGCTCATCCGCACCGGCATCGAGATCGCGGTACTCGCGGCAGGCTGGCTGCTCGGCGGATCGGTCGGCGTGGGGACCGTGCTGTACGCGCTCGCGATCGGGCCGCTCACCCAGGTCTTCCTGCCGTGGGTGGTGTGGCGGCCCGCTACGCCGCGCGCCGCAGCGCTGCCCTGACCCGTTCCGCCGTGACCTCGAATCCGGCGAGGACGTCGGCGGCGGGACCGGGAGCGGCTGCCATCGCGAGCAGGATGTGCTCGCCGCCGATCTCCTTGGACCGCAACATGACCGCCTCTTCGAGGCAGCGTTCGAGAAGACGCTTCGAGCCCGCCGCGAACGGGATGTGTCCCGGCTTCTTCCGCTTTCGCCTGGCGAGCGCGTCCCTGCCGTGATCCCGCTCGACTCGCTCGACGAGCTGATCGACGTCGATTCCCAGATTGCCGAGCGCTTCGGCGTCGGCCTCGCTCAGGTCACCTCTCCTGCGGATGAGCGCGACACTCGCGACGACGTCGTCGAGTGCGACACCGAACTCGGAAAGCAGCGTCGCGGCGCCGCCCTCCGGAAACCGGGTGAGTGCGACGAGCAGGTGCAGGGAGTCGATCTCGGGCGAACCAAGCTCGGCCGCCTCCCTTACCGCTTCCTTCACGAGTGCCTTCGCGTCACCGGTGAATCGTTCGAACATCAGCGTCTCCCATACTTCTTGTGCACTGCCTGCCTGCTCACTCCGAGCTCGTCGGCAATGTCCTGCCAGGACCAGCCGTGCACGCGCGCACTGCGCACCTGCACGGATTCCAAGCGCTCCAGCAGCCTGCGCAACGCCGCGACGGCCCGGAGCCCGACGCGCGGGTCGCGATCTCCCGCCCTCTCCGCGAGGTCTGTCGCCTCAGTCATGACGTCAATTAAAGTTGACGCCAGCCCGCGTGTCAACCCTGGTTGACGACTACGGTTCGATGAGTGAGCCAGCCACACGTCGACATCGCCGAACAACCGGGCGTCGGCCTCGACGGCCTGCCAAGGTCCCCCGAAGGCTCCGAAGATGTCGTCGTGACCACGGGAAATGCCGTCGTACTGCTCGACGGTGCCACCGAGTTCAGACAGGACCTGCCGAGCGGTGGCTGGTACGCCGCCCGGCTCGGCGAGCGAATCGAACGCCTTCTGCTCGGCGCGCCCCACGACGACCTGGGCTCCGTACTCGGCAAAGCCATCGCCGAGGTGACCGAGGCAGGCAGCCTCACGAGGCGGCACTCGCCCTCCAGCACGGTCGCCATGCTGCGCTGGACCGACGACACGATCGAAGCGCTCGTACTCGCCGACAGCCCGATCGTCGCATTCGGACAGTCGGGGTTCGAGGTCGTCGCCGACACGAGGCTCGACGAACTTCGCGAAAGCGGAAGGCTGCGCACGAGAGCGCAAGTCGACCGGCTGCGCAACAGCGAGGGCGGCTTCTGGGTCGCCGAGGCCGATCCCGGTGCGGCGAACCAGGCGCTACGCCGAACCTGGCGGCGCGAGGAGATCGAAGCGGTCGTACTCGCCACGGACGGGGTCTCCGTCGGCGTCGACGACTACCGCGTACTCGAATGGCCTTCGGTACTGAGCATCGCCCGCGATCAAGGAGCGGCCCGCGTGCTGGACGTCGTGCGAACAGCCGAGCTCGGCGACCCCGGCCGCACCCGCTGGCCCCGCGCGAAACTCCACGACGACCAGGCGCTCGCCTTGATCGACTTCACCCGATGTAGGGGGTGATTCAGGGACTTCCCCTGATCACAAATCGGCGGAGTCAGGCCAGAGTTGTTGCCATGGCCGAGCTGAGAACGAAGACCGCGAGCACCACGACCGCGGCGAGAACCCGCACGTGGACCATCGTCGCGTCGGCATCACTCGGCTGGGCCCTGTTCACGCTCACGATCCTGCACGCCATCAGCTCGTTCAACCCGTTGACCGATCCGCTCAGCCGGTACGCCTTCTCCGATCACGGCACGGGAATGCTGGAGGCGAGCCTGCTCTCGTTCGCGCTCGCGGTCGTGGCCGTTCGCGGAGCACTCGCCTCGGCGGGCATCGGCATCAGCCGCACCACGTCGGTGCTCGTGGGGGCAACCGCGCTCGGCCTCGTCGCGGCGGCTCTCTTCCCCGCGACTTTCACCGAGGACATCAATCCGGTGAGCGGCAAGATCCACCAGTACGCCAGCGTGATCGCGTTCGCCTCGCTGCCGGCCATCGCGTTCTCGTTGCTCGACGCGCTCCGAGGCTCACCCGCGCTGGCCGCGAGCCGCCAGATGCTGGTCAGGCTGCTGCAGGTGAGCCTCGTCGGACTCGGGTTGTTCGGGGTCAGCTATGTCTTCGACTCCGTTCCCGGTGTTCCCGTGTTCTCACTGCTGGCCTCCACGCTGCCCGTCGGATTCACGCAACGCATCGTCTTCATCAGCTACTTCTGCCTGCTCGCCGCACTGCTCGTGGTCGCGGCGAGGGCCGCGAGGCTTCGCCTGACCAGCCCGCGGTGATACCGTTCGTTCGAACGAACGAGACGGAGCGAGCCATGCGCGCCACCGAGAGGGACATCGCGTTCGCGGGGCCCGCCGAGCAGGCGAGGCTGGTCGCCGAGGGAAAGATCTCCGCCGTCGAACTCACGCGCGCCGCGCTGGAACGCGCCGAGCGCACTCAGCCGACACTCAACGCTTTCCGGCACCTTCGAACGCGAGAAGCCCTCCATGAGGCCGAAGCCGCCGATCGGCTGGTCGCCGAAGGACACAGGGCTCCGCTGCTCGGGGTTCCCATCGCGATCAAGGACGACACCGACATCGCCGGATTGCCGACGGCTTTCGGCTGCGAGGGCGACTTCCCCGTTGCCGGGGCCGACGCCGAGGTCGTCGCGATGCTCAAACGGGCGGGCGCCGTCATCATCGGCAAGACGAACACGCCCGAGGTCGGCCAGTGGCCGTTCACCGAGGGCGCGGCGTTCGGCGTGACGCGCAATCCGTGGAACACCGAGTATTCGCCAGGCGGTTCCTCCGGCGGCTCCGCCGCGGCGGTCGCCGCCGGGGTCGTGGGCGCCGCACTCGGCTCCGACGGCGCGGGCTCCGTTCGCATTCCCGCTGCCTGGACCAATCTTGTTGGCATCAAGCCACAGCGGGGCCGCATCCCCACAGCCCCGGAGCCGGAACTGTTTCACGGTCTGACCGGACACGGGCCGCTCGCGCGGACGGTTGCCGACGCGGCACTGCTGCTCGATGTCGCGGCAGGCACGAACGGCGCCTATCTCGCGGCGGCGAGGTCCGGCGTCGGGCGACTACGCATCGGCATCAGCCTGCGCAGCCCGTTCACCGCGATGCCGAACAAGCTCGACCCGAGAGTGCGCGCGGCCGTCGTCATGCTGGCAAGATCGCTCACCGCGCTCGGCCACACCGTGGTTCCCGTCCGTCCGCGCTACGGGCTCATCGGACTCACCTTTCTTCCCCGCTCTCTCACCGGTGTCGCCGACTGGGTCGCGAAAGCCCCTTCGCGCGGCCTGCTCGATGAGCGCACCCGGTCCAATGCCCGCACCGGCGAGCTCTTGCGCGGGCTGCTCCCGCTCGCCAGGGAGACCGAGCCGTTCTGGCGCAAGCGGGTCGGCGCCGTCTTCGCCGACGTCGACGTCCTGCTCGCGCCGACGACGGCGACCCCTCCTCCCGCCGCGGACACGCTCGGCAGGCTGCCGAACTGGCGCACCGACAGGGCCATCGTCGGCGCGTGTCCCTACGCCTGGCCGTGGAACGTGCTCGGCTGGCCCGCCGTCAACGTCCCCGCCGGGTTCACGGACGAAGGGTTGCCGATGGGCGCCCAGCTCATGGGTCCATCGGATTCGGAAGAGCTGTTGATCGCCCTTGCCGCGCAACTGGAAACCATCCGGCGCTGGCACGATCGAACACCGTGAACACGAAGGAGGCCATCCTGCGGGCGGCGCTTCGCGTCATCGGCGAACAGGGCGTCGCGGGCCTGACCAACCGCAGGATCGTCGCGGAGGCGGGCGTTTCGCTGGGATCGCTCACCTATCACTTCCCCAGCCAGACCGCGCTGCTGCGGGAGGCGATGTTGCTGTTCGCCTCCGACGAGGCGGCAAGGCTCGGCGAACTCGCGCGGGCGCGGCAGACCGGCGAACTCAGCGTCGAGGACGCCGCCGTCGCGGTCGGCAGGGTGCTCGAAGGGCTTCCGATGACGATCGACGAGATCGCCTCGCTCGAACTGTATTTGCAGGGCGGCAGGGATCCCGGGCTGCGGGACGCGACGGCGCGGTGCTTCGCGGCCTACGACGAACTCGCGCTCACCATTCTGCGTACCCTCGGCGTCGGCGAACCGGAACGGCTCGTCGGCCCCGTGGTCGCGTTGATCGGCGGCCTGCAGCTTCGCAGGCTCGCGACGGGAGAGGCACCGGCGACCCCGGCCGCCGACGCGCTGATGATGCTCGTTCGCGGGGCGCGAAGGTAGCGGAGGGAGTCACCGTGGCACCGCCGGTTGTCAGGGGAACCGCCGCGTGGCGGTACTTCGGCGATTTCAGGGCGAGCCTGCTCGCGGGCCAGGTGCTGGTGTTGCAGGTCGCGCATCCCGTCGTCGCGGCAGGCGTCCGCGATCATTCGGACTACCAGCGCGATCCGTGGACCAGGCTGCTCAGAACGGCGGGTTCGCTTTCGATCTACGTATACGGCGACGCCGTCGGCGCGCAATACGAGGCCGACCGGCTACGCGCGCTGCACAGGCGGTTCACCGGATTCACCGCCGAAGGCCGCCGCTACACCGCGCTCGACGCGGAAGCCTACGCGTGGGTGCACGCGACGCTCGTGCGGCAAGCCGTTGACGCGCAACGGTTTTTCGGCACTCCGATGTCCCGCGCCGAACTGGACGAGTACTACGCGCAGCTCACGGATATCGGTCACCGGCTCGGCCTTCGCGAGCGGCATCTCCCTGCCGACTGGTGTTCCTTCGAGCGCTACTACGCGGACATGGTCGCGAGTTTCGGGCCCAACGACACGATCAGCACGCTGTTCGCCACCATCCGGACGGTTCCGAAGCCGGTGGGGTGGCTGCCGGACGTGCTGTGGTCGCCGCTGCGCAAGGCACAGGCCGACCTGCAGCTCTTCCTGATCGCGGCGACGCTGCCTCCCTTGCTTCGCGACCGGATCGGGCTGGAGTGGTCGGCGGACCGGCAACGCAAGTTCGACCGGCTGTGCACGGCGATGCGCCTGCTCGGTCGTTGCGTTCCCACCGGGATGCGATCGGCGCACGTGCGCGGCGTCGGCAAGCTCAACGTGTTCCTGCGCCGCCGCGCGGGGATTCACCGCTGAGCCTGCGGCGCGCGTAGTGCGCCCGGGCCTTCGCCCTGTTGCCGCATCGCGCCATCGAGCACCACTGCCGGTTGCGCTTCGGTGAGGCGTCGAGAAAGCGGAGGCCGCAGTCGTCGGCGGCACACACGCGAACGGCGGGGGTGGTGGTGACCAGTTCGATGGCGTCCACCGCGAAAACGGCGAGTACCGAATCCAGCGTGCCTTTCCCGTTCGCGAGCGTGAGGGAACCGTCGTCGGCGAGGTGCAGCGCGGGCGCGGGGATTGCGGCCGCGGTGGTGTTGACGAGCGCGACGTCGCTCGCACTGGGCCTGCGACGATCCGACACCGCCATGGTGAGCCGGTCGATCGCCTCCCTGAGCGCGCGAACCGCGGACACCTGGCGCTCGGTCACGTCAATGGCATTGACGGTGTACCCGCAATGTCGAAGCCATTCGGCGAGCGCGTCGGCGTCCACGAGCAGTTCCCTGCCCTCCAGGTGCCGGTCGCGCATCGTGTTCACCAGGTCGAGGCAGCGCCGCCCTCCTTCGAAAACCCACTCCACGTCGACACTCCTTGTTTCTAACCATCTTATGCGGTTAGATTAGCGGATGCGGATGGACATCGAAACCGGCATGGAACTGGTGAACGGGATCCGGATGCACTACCGGATCGCGGGAGACGGGTCACCCGTGGTTCTGCTCCACGGCTGGCCGCAGACGGGACACTGCTGGCGCAAAGTACTGGAGCCGCTGGCTGCCTCGCACACCGTCATCGTTCCCGACCTGCGCGGGTACGGACTCAGCGACAAACCACGCCACGGGTACGACAAGCGGACGATGGCGGCCGACGTATCGGAACTGACGCGGAAGCTGGGCTTTTCCGTCGTGAGCGTCGTCGGACACGACAGGGGTGGAAGAGTCGGTCACCGCTGGGCGCTCGACAACCCCGGCGAGATCGACCGGTTCGCGGTACTCGACATCATCCCGACGAGGGAGATGTGGGCCCGCATGGACGGCGGACTCGCGCGCGGTTACTGGCATTGGCTCTTCCACCTGCAACCCGACCTGCCCGAACGACTCGCGGGACAGGACGTCGCCGGATACCTCGGGTATTTCTTCGAAAGGTGGACCCACCAGCGCGACGCGCTCGAACCGGAAGCCGTCGCGGAGTACGTTCGCGCCTTCTCCGCACCGGGCGCACTGCGAGCGGGCTTCGACGACTACCGGGCCTCGTTCCCCGCCGACGCGGAGCACGACGAAGCCGACTTCGAAGCGGGCCGCAAGCTGACCATGCCCGTACTGGCGATGTGGGGCGAGAACGGTTTGCTCGGCACGCTGCCGTGCGAACCGATCTGGCGGGAGTACGCCACCGACGTCACCGGCAGGGCGATCCCCTCGTGCGGTCACTTCGTCCCCGAGGAACAACCCGGGTCGACGGCACGACACCTGCTCGAATTCCTGTCGAGATGAGCCCACCCGCACTCGGCCGTTAGGCCGGTTGGAGCCCCAGGGTAGCGATCACGTGCACGCCGTGTGCATCATCAGGTGTGGGCTGGTTGGACTCCGCGACGGATCGCTCGGCGCGCCGCTGGCTCAGCCGGATGAGCGAGGAACTGGCATCCGGCTGGCCCGCGCTCGGGCGTCCTGCCCTGCGCCAGCAATTCACCCAGCACCTCCACGGCGTCGACGACGCCATTCGCACCGACGAGGAACTCACCGGCAGAGCGGTACCCGCCAGCAGACTGGTGCTGATCGCGGGGCACGCCTACGACCTGAGGCAGGAAGCGCTGCGCTCGGGGTGGCGGCCACCCGCCGACGAGTCCGCGTGGACCGCCGACGAGTGGTACGGCCTCCGCCTGCTCGCATGCCACGAATTGGCCTCCCGCGAGCGACGTGGACCGAAGCCAGCGCTGCTTCACGCCGAACGGTCCTCGATCGTCGGGCTCATCCGGGGGTCACGGCCAGGCTGACCCGGCACCGGAGTCACGACGGGCGCACCCGTCTTCGCCGAGCCGGCGGGGTACGCCGTGTTCGCCGGGCGGGAAAGCCCCTCCTCGGCCATCCTGGCATCGCGCACGTGCGCGAAGACCGCCATCGTCACCGCGTGCGCACCGGCGACCAGTACGAGCAGTAGTCCCAGATTCCCGACAACCGCACGCAGCGCTCCCCCTCCGAAACTGAAATTGAGCACGGAGAGCAACGCCAGTACACCGAACAGCACCAGGTGGAACAACACGGCCACCAATCTGGCCATCGATCCCGACGACTCGGATCCACCGTCCACAGCGGACAAATAGCGCTTACCACTGTGGTAAAGGATCTGCCCATCCAATACCACCATCACCACGCCTAGCCCGAGAAACGCGAGGTACGTGTTGGTGGTCATGAGCCCCTCCTTTCGAGGACATCACGTCGAAGGACTTGGGTACCCGGCTCACCATGCCGAAAACGGACGTGTAGTGAGCGCACCGAACGGGTAACTGCCTCTCTGCACGCGACATCGACAGCACAACCACCGGACCACCGACCTCTGGAGCAGCCGTGAACGTTCACAGTCCGACCGCTTCGGGCCACAGTCCCAAACCGGTCGTGCCCTACACCGAGGAACCGACTCCAGAGCAGCGCAAGCGGGCCGTGCGGGTGGTCGCCTCCTCCGCGCAGAACGCACAGGACTGCGCCGATCTGCTCGAAGCCCTCGGGCTTTCCCCGGAAGAGGGGCGCGGCATTCCCACTCAGCGGAACCAGTGACGGACAGTGACCCGGACCTCCTCGGGAACCACGACAGCCACGGCCGCGGACACCGCGAGAGTGGCCGCCGAGGTCGTCGCACCGACCCTGGCGGCAGGCGTCATCAAACGGCGCCAGAGAGTCATGGCCGCCGCCGACCGGTTCCAATGGGATCGGCCCGCGATCCGTCTGCTGCGCACGCTGCATACCAAATACGGCAAGGGCCCGTTGCGACTACGGGTTCCAGGCCGCAGCATCGCACTCGTGCTCGACCAGGGGGACGTCGAACGCGTACTTTCCGGAACCCCGTCGCCGTTCACCCCTGCCAGCTTCGAGAAACGCGCGGCACTCGATCATTTCCAGCCACACGGTGTGCTCATCACCGACGGACCGCGAAGGGCTGATCGGCGGGAGTACAACGAACGCGTCCTCGAATCCGCTTCTCCCCTGCATTCGCTCGCCGGAAGGGTGAAAACGGTCGTCACCGAGGAAACGGAACGGCTGCTGACCCGCAATCCGGGCCACCTCGACTGGGCCGGCTTCGACGAGATGTGGTGGCGCGTCGTGCGCGGGATCGTCTTCGGCGACGCCGCCCGCGCCGACACCAGCGCCACCGCCCTGCTCGACAGCCTGCGCAAGCGCGCGAACTGGGCCTACCTTTCCCCGAAGGCGCGCAACCGGCGCTCGGCCTTCCAGTACAGGTTGACCGAACTGCTCGATCGGGCGGAAACGGGAAGCCTCGCGGCGAGTATCGCCGACAGTCCCGCTCCCGGAGGCGTCGACGCGGCAGGCCAGGTTCCGCATTGGCTGTTCGCCTTCGACGCGGCAGGCATCAGCACGCTTCGCACGCTCGCGTTGCTGGCGACGCGGCAGCGGCAGGCCTCGAGAGCAATGGACGAACTCGACGACGAACACCACCGTTACCTGCGTGCCTGCGTACTCGACACGGTCAGGTTATGGCCGACGACTCCCGTGCTGCTGCGGGAGAGCACGGAGGCGACCTCGTGGAACGACGACAGCGAGGTCTGGCGGGCGGGAACGACGTTCTTCGTCTTCACTCCGTACTTCCACCGGGATCCGGAAACCGTGCCGTTCGCCGACACCTTCGAACCCGAGGTGTGGCTCGACGGAAGGGTGAAGGACTATCCCGCGCTCGTGCCGTTCAGCGCGGGGCCCGCGGAATGTCCCGGCGAGAACCTCGTCCTACTGGTCACCAGCACGGTTCTCGCGGAACTGTTGCGGCGCGCGGAATACCGGCTGCTCGCGCCCCGCTCGCTGGGCCGGAGGGAGACCCTCCCCGCGACACTCGACAACTTCGGGCTCCGCTTCGCCTGGTTCGGCTGGTTCGCCTAGGAAGCAAGCCGGAGTTCGGGGTACTCGCCGTCAGCGGGCTCGGCACAACCACAGCCGCCTTCGATGCTGCCGCAATCGATGACGAGATCGTGTCGCAGCACTTCCAGGTCGGTGCACCCGAGGTCGGTGCAGTCGGCGGCGCCGTCCTCGTGCCGCACGAGCGTGCCGTGACAGTGGTCGAGGTCGGTCTTGCAGCTCACGCAGGTCATATCCCCTTTGGTACCACCGGGCTGGGACCGCGTCGGGGTGCCACGCCGCGCTAGTCCTCCCCCTCGGTTTTCGACTTCGCCGCCTTCTTGCCCGCCGCAGCAGGCCGCCGGGCCTTCTTCGCGGCGGACACGCTTGCTTCGAGCGCGGCCATAAGATCGGTGACCTCGGTTTCCGCTGTCGCCGCCTTCGGTTTGGCCAGCTCGTCTCCGGCGATCTTCGCCTCGATCAGCCTGGTGAGCGCCTCGCGGTAGCTGTCGTGATACTTGTCCGGCTCGAACACGGTGTCCGACAGCGAGTCGATCAGGGAAGCCGCCATCGCCATCTCCTGCGACCGCACCTCCGGCGTTTCCTGTTCGAGGAAAGGAAAATCGGGCTCGCGTACCTCGTCGGGCCACAACATCGTGGTGAGCACCATGACGTCGGAGACGACGCGGATCACGGCCAGCGCCTCCCGCTGCCTGATGGCGACTTTCGCGATGGCGACCTGACCCGACTTCTGCAACGCGTCACGCAACAGCACGTACGGCTTGACGGCGAGCTTCTGCGGTTCGAGGTAATAGCTCTTGTCGTAGTAGAGCGGATCGATGGCTTCGAGTGGGACGAACTCGTGTACGTCGATGGTGCGCGACGTCGAAAGCGGCAACTCGGCGAGATCACCGTCGGTGAGCACGACCATGCCACCGTCGGACAGTTCGTAGCCCTTCGCGATGTCGGCGTAGGGCACTTCCTCTCCGTCGACCGTGCAGAACCGCTTGTACTGGATGCGCCCGCCGTCTGCCTCGTGCACCTGCCGCAGCGTGACATTCTTGTTCTCGGTGGCGGTGTAGAGGTGGATCGGGATCGTCACGAGCCCGAAAGACACCGCGCCCTTCCACATAACCCGCATACGCTGCAACGTTACTCGGATCGGCGGCCTGATGCGGGGGCCTCGACGCATCGTTTTGGCCGCACTCGCGATGACGTTGCGCCGATCGGGTCCTTCCCCCGCACCGTTCGGCGGCCGGTTTGCCCCGGTCGCGCCAAGCGGGGAAAGTCTTGACTAGCTCCTACAGGACGGATGTACCGTTTCCTCAAACCGGTAATTCGGTTCCGGAACGCGAAAGCTGGCGAGGTGGGCAAGGATGCTCGACGCGGAGGTGCTGCACGCGTTTTCCTCCGCGGTCGGAGCCGCCAACGTGGTCTCCGACCCCGTGCGATTGCGCAGTTACGAATGCGACGGGCTCACCGGGTTCAAGCAGGTTCCCTCGCTTGTCCTGTTGCCGCTCGACACCGCCGGTGTCGCCGCGGCGGTCAGGGTGTGCCACCGCTACGGGATCCCGTTCGTGGCAAGGGGCGCGGGCACCGGCCTTTCCGGTGGGGCGCTGCCGGTCGCCGACGGCGTCGTGATCTCGCTGCAACGACTGCGCAAGGTGGTCGAGGTCGATCCCGTCGACCGCAGGGCGGTCGTGCAGCCGGGTGTCACGAACCTCGACATCACCAAAGCGACCGCACGACACGGCCTCTACTACGCGCCGGACCCTTCGAGTCAGCAGGTATGCACCATCGGCGGCAACGTCGCCGAGAACTCGGGGGGCGCGCACTGCCTGAAGTACGGCTTCACGACCAACCACGTGCTTTCGATGACCGTTGTGCTCCCCGACGGCGAGGTGGTGACACTCGGCGAGGACACGGGTGAGCAACTCGGTCCCGACCTGCGAGGCGTTTTCATCGGCTCGGAAGGCACGCTCGGCATCGCGTGCGACATCACCGTCCGGCTGCTCAGAGTCCCTGAGACGGTCCGAACGCTGCTCGCCGACTTTCCTTCCGTGACGGCGGCGGGCGAGGTCGTCAGCGACATCATCGCCGCTGGCATCGTTCCCGCGGCCGTCGAGATGATGGACAACCTCGCCATCGAGGCGGCGGAGAAAGCGGTCGGCGCCGGATACACCCTGACGACGCCCGCCGCGCTCGTCGTCGAACTCGACGGCCCCGCTGCCGAATGCGGCAACCAGTTCGAGCAGGTCAAAGCCATCTGCGACCGGCACGGCTGCACGAGACTGCACATCGCGAAGGACGCGGGTGAGCGCGCGAAAATCTGGCAGGGCCGCAAAGCCGCCTTCGCGGCGGTGGGCCGCATCAGTCCCGACTACATCGTGCAGGACGGGGTCGTGCCGCGAACGAGACTCGCCGAGGTACTAGGGCGCATCGAGACGATGGGCGACGCGGCGGGACTTCGGGTGGCCAACGTCTTCCATGCGGGTGACGGCAACCTGCACCCGCTCGTGCTCTTCGACGCAGACGCGGGGGAACTGGAAAGGGCTGAGACCCTTTCCAAGGACATCACCGAACTGTGCGTCGAACTGGGCGGCTCGCTTTCCGGCGAGCACGGGATCGGCACCGACAAGGCCTGCTCGATGCCGCGCATGTTCGGCGAGGACGACCTCGCCGTGATGGACAGGGTGCGGGCAGGCTTCGACGCCGCGAAACTGAGCAACCCCGGCAAGCTGCTGCCGACGCCACGGCTGTGCGGCGAGAAGCCCGGCCGCTACCGGCCGCATCCTCTTGAGGAGGCGGGGGTGATCGAGCGGCTATGACGGATACGAAATCCACGACGGTCGCGCCGGCCGACCTGCGAACCGCGCACGAAGCGCTTGCCGGAACCACGGGCTTCGTCGAGATCCGAGGCGCGGGAACCGCCGAGGGCTGGGCGGGCGCGCAGGAACCCGCCGACCTCGTGCTCGACACCGGCAAGCTCACCGGCGTGCTCGCCTACAACCCCGCCGACATGACCGTCGCGGTGCGAGCGGGAACCCCGCTGCGGGACCTGCAGGCAGAACTCGCCGAACAGGGCCAGCGGGTCGCGTTCGACCCGGCGAGGGTCGCGCGAGGCGCGACGGTCGGCGGGCTTGTCGCCACGGCCGATTCCGGGCCGCTCGCGCTCGCGCACGGTTCGATGCGGGACCTCGTGATCGGTGCGACGGTGGTGCTCGCCGACGGCACCGTGGCGCGAACCGGTGGTCATGTCATCAAAAACGTGGCCGGTTACGACCTCGCGAAGCTGATGCACGGTTCGTACGGATGTTTCGGGCTGCTCGCCGAAATCGTGCTGCGACTGCACCCGGTGTCGGCGGCGACCGCGACGGTGCGAATCGACTGCAGGCTCGGGACGGCGGCCGAGCACGCCGCGACGGTACTGGCGAGCACGCTCGAACCGGTGGCTCTCGAATGGGCCGACGGCATGCTGCTGGTCAGGGTCGAGGGCACCGAGGCCGGGTGCGAGACGAGGGCGGGCCAGCTCGCCGAATTGCTCGGCGGCGCCGTGCTCTCGGAGCAGGGTGCGCTCGCGGCATGGAAACGGCACGCCGACCTCGTCAACGACGCCGTCGTGCGGATCGGGTGCAGGCCGAGCAGGCTGCCCGGAGTTCTCGCGGCCTCGGGAGGGACCGCCGTCGCGGGGCTCGGCACCGGCATCGGCACCGTGAAGGTGCCGTACGAGGCGATCGAGGCGGTGCACGACGCCGTGACCGCCGTCGGCGGTACGTCCGTCACGAGGCAGCGCTCGCCGTTGCCCGCCAGAGCGTGGGGCAGGCCGCCCTCCGCCGTGAGGACATTGCGCGAACTGCGCGCGGCACTGGATCCCGGCGGCAGGTTGTGCCGTGGCCGCTTCGAGAACTGGTTCACCGGGGAGGCAATCTCGTGACCGAGTCGAGTTTCGACGCAACCCACCCGCCGGAACGTGAGCTGCTCGACGACTGTGTGCATTGCGGGTTCTGCCTTCCCACCTGCCCGACCTACCAGTTGTGGGGCGAGGAAATGGACTCGCCCCGTGGCCGGATCTACCTGATGGATCTCGCCGAACGTGGCGAGATCCAACTCGAAGGCGCGTTCACCGAACACATCGACGCGTGTCTCGGCTGCATGGCGTGCGTGACGTCGTGTCCTTCCGGGGTCCAGTACGACAGGTTGCTGGAGGCGACGAGACCACAGATCGAGCGCAACGTACCGAGGCGGCGATCGGACAAGCTGTTCAGGGACGGCATCTTCGCGTTGTTCCCCTACCGGCGGCGGCTCAGGGCCGCGGCCATTTTCGGTCTCGCATATCAGAAACTCGGATTGGGCAAGGTCGCCGAGAAGGTGCTGCCGCCGAGGCTCGCCGCCGCGCAGGCGCTGCTGCCACCGGTGCGATTGCGCTCGGCGTTCGCGAAACTGCCGCGCAGGGTGCGGGCGGCGACACCGGTGAGGCGCAAGGTCGCGCTGCTCTCCGGTTGTGTGCAGGATGTCTTCTTCCACGACGTCAACGTGGCGACCCAGCAGGTTCTCGCGGCGGAGGGCTGCGAGGTGCTGACGCCGAGGGACCAGGGCTGCTGCGGAGCGCTCGGCCTGCACGCGGGCAGGGCGGAACACGCCACGGCCCGCGCGAAGGACACGATCGCGACATTCGAGAAGCTGCCCGTCGACGACATCGTCGTCAACGTCGCGGGCTGCGGTTCTTCGATGAAGGAGTACGGCGCACTGCTCGCGGACGATCCGGAATGGGCACAGCGGGCCGCCGCGTTCTCCGCGAAGGTCAAGGACATCAGCGAGGTGCTCGCCGAGCTGTCACCCGTTGCCGAACGGCATCCGATCACGGCGAAAGTCGCCTACCACGACGCGTGTCACCTCGGCCACGCGCAAGGGGTGAGGCAGGCGCCGCGGCAGGTGTTGCGCACCATCCCCGGTATCGACCTCGTCGACCTGCCGGAGGCCGAATTGTGCTGCGGTTCGGCCGGTATCTACAACATGGTGCAGCCGGAACCCGCTGCCGAACTGGGTGAGCGCAAGGCGGGCAACATCCGTGCCGTGAAGCCGGATCTGCTTGTCACGGCGAATCCCGGCTGCCTGTTGCAGATCCGCCGGTACCTCGGTGACGAAGTGCCGATGCTGCACCCGGTGCAGCTTCTCGCGGCCTCCATCGAGGGACGCGACATCCACTGAGCTTCAGGTAGCATGCTACCCGTGAACACATGGGGGAAACTCGCTCAGGTAGCGCCATCGCTGCCGCACTGGGCAGAGGACCTGTTGCCCGGAGACAATGACAAACAGGGGAGGGAGGTGATCGCGATGGAACTGACCGTCCACATCACGGGAGACCTCCACACGATGGATGCGGGCCGAGTACTGGCAGGCCTCAACCACCTCGTCAGCCTGCTCCAACGCCTCGGAGCCGGCCCCGTACATCTGACCCATCTACACAACGGGAGCTTGGATACCGGCCTGCGCCCCTTCGCTAACAACGACACGACCGACGCCGCGCTGACGAGGCTTGTCGATGGTTTTCACCTTGCACAACAGAAGCCCGAGGCGCCTGCCGATTGGAACGACGAGGCCATGGCCGACGGTCAGGCAGCGGCGGAGAAACTCGGAAGCTTCTCGGCAGAAGGCATGACCTTGACCTTGCATGACGGCTCGCGAGTAGCTGATCGGGTCAAGGTCACCCGAATCGCGGGGAAGCATCTCAAAGAATCCAGCGACGTCAAGCGAACGAGCATCGGTTCGGTGATCGGGCAACTCGATTCTCTCAGCGTGCACGGACGACGCGAAGCGAGGTTGTGGCCGGTCGGCGGCGGGAGCCCAGTGCTAATTCGCTTCTCGGAAGACCAACTGGACATGGTCCGCCGGGAAGTAGGTCGCCGGGTCGAAGCCCGCGGAAAACTCGTGAGGGACTACCGAGACCGCCCTATCTCGTTACAGCTCACGGCACTGACGCGGCTGAAAACACGCGCGGAATCACCACGACTCGCCACCGGGGCAGGAATAGCCCCTGACGCCCTGACCTGGAGGGTCGGAGACGCGCATGGCACGGCCTGACCCGTACCACGTTGCTTACTTCGACAGCTGTGTTTTCACGCGACTGTTCACGCGAGGAAGGGGCTGGCCTCTCATCCAGAACATCGTGGATGCCGCCGATGCCGGGAGGTTCCAGCTGTGCACTTCGATGTTCAGCCTCGTGGAATGCCTGAGTCAGCCGCCATCCGCTCGGCCTGACATAGGCTTGGAGGCAAGGATTCTTGATCATCTCGACACTGACCGACTCGTGCTGATCGAATTCAGCCGCTCTGTCGCACTCCGCGCCCGCGAACTACATCTCACCAAAAAGTTCAGGATCGGCGACGCGATCCAGATCGCCAGCGCATGTGAGGCTCGCGCCGACGTTCTGTTTACCACCGACGAAGACGACTTTCCCATCGGGCAGCGCTTCGAAGGGATCTGGATCGACACACCCTATCTTCCCGGCGACAGAACCCTCTTCGACGCGGACGAGGAATCATCCTGACTCCGATAGAGCCGTAAAGAAGCGACCCGTCTCAGGCGAAACGGGTCGCCGTGGTGCTATTCGGCCAATCGGACGGGATCGGTGCAGGCGGGTGCGCCAACGCCGGTGTCGGGCCTCAGGTAGTGCCCCGCGGCGAAGCCGGAACGTCCCTCGACCGATCCGCTGAGCCACATGGGATTTCCGGCTACGACAGCCCCCCGCTGCCAGCAATCGGCGACGAACCGGTCTCCTTCCCCGACCCAGCCGACCTTGACACAGTCGGCGTCAGGGCAAGCGCGGACGTTCAAGCCCGCACCATCCGTACCCATGACGCGGTAGTTGGTGCCTGCCGGAGCGTTCTTCGCCAGCACGGACCCGGCCGGGGAGCCCCGGTCACCGTCCGGCTGACTCGCGCCGATCCGACTGCCCGCGCTGAGCGCGAGAACCAGCACACCGGCCACGGCGGCAGCAACCAGCAGGGCACGAACGAGCAATCCCAGTCGCAACGATACGAACATTGTCGACCTCCCTCCGCTCGACGGGCTTGCCTGTCGTTCCCGTTCGATCGCGCCGACGTTCGTGCCGTACCTCTTCCTTCGCAACGTGGTGGATAAAGCGAGACCGCTGGGAACTACAGAACCGAGTGTCCCGTAGCGAGCGCCCACTGTGCAATTCCCATTTTTCTGATCCCATCGTCATCACCCGAACGGACAACCGTATGTCACCGTCAGGCGCGACGTTCGCCAACAAGAATCCGGTCGTCCACCCACATGGCGCAGTGAAACTCGACGCCTCACCCCAAACCGTTGCCAGTTTGCGGAGATGGCTTACAATCCTCGGATTGGGATTCCCACGAAGACATCCCACCCCGAAAGACCCGTGGCCCGAACCCCGAACGAGGTCCCATGCCAGACCCAGGCCCCGTGGTACCGCGGCGACGCATTGCCGAAGAGCTGCGCCGACTGCGCGGCGAGGCGAACCGCACCCTCGAAGAGGTGGCGGAAGCGCTGCTGATCTCCACGTCGAAGTTGTCCCGTCTCGAAAACGCGCAGGGCCGCCCCCAGCTGCGCGATATCAGGGACCTCGTTCGCTTCTACCGGATCGAGGACACCCAGGTCGCCAGCCGCCTTGAGCGATGGACGAAAGCGTCCCAGTCGCAGGGCTGGTGGACCGACTACAGCGGAACCATTTCCGACGAACTCGGCGCGCACGTCGCCTACGAAACCGAGGCATCCGTCGCCCGCGTCTACACCATCCCCGCGATTCCGGTACTGCTGCAGACGGCCGACTACGCGCGCGCCTACTACCTCAGCACCGAGCCTTCGCGGGCGGCCGACGTCGAGCAACTCGTCGAGTTGCGCATGAAGCGTCAAGAAGCCCTCGACCAGCGCGGCGAACTACCCCCGCTGAAGCTGGTCGCGGTCACGCACGAATCGAGTATTCGACAGCTCGTCGGTTCACCCCAGATCATGCGTGCACAACTGGACCACCTGATCGAGTGTTCCACCCGGCCGAATATCGAGCTCAGGGTTTTCCCGTTCTCTTCCCAGCCGTTGTTCACGCTCACCTGCATGTACGCCTATTTCGAATTCAGCGAAGAGATCGACCGCGACGTCGTGCACATCGAGACGCACGCCGGCATCCGACACATCGAACGACCGAAAGCTGTTGAGCGGTATCGGGAATACCATGATTCCCTGTACCGCAACTCCCTTTCTCCCGAGGAGACAAGGGCACTGATTCGCGCTGTCAAGAACGACCACTTCGTATAGCCCGCATAGGACACCCATGGCATTCGAAGCTGCGAAGCTGAGCTGGAAAAAGCTCAGCACCGACGGCTATATCGTGCTCTCCGAGCGCGAATTCGGCTTTTCAGCCGCCGCACGGCAACACCTGCGAGACACCTTCTTCCACAGTGGAGTACTAAAACGCTACGAGAACGATCTCCCCGCCGACAGGGAAAGGGCACGGGACGTCCTGCGGTACGAGTGGGCCGGCGACGAACTGACACTGTCCGAACACGACACGATCACCATCGAGAATCGCGGTGAGCGCCCGGAAGCCCGCGAATACGGCAGGGTCGAGGTACTCGCCGACACCCTCTTCGAGCAGTGGATCCGCTCGGCGCTGGGCCTGATCCCGCCGCAATGGCGCAGCCCCCGAGGCACCTTCGGGGTCAATCTTTTCCGCACGTTCACCAACGTCGTCACCAAACCCCACCAGGACGGCGAGCGATTCATCTTCATCTACGTCGTCGACAAGGTCGGTACCGGAGCCGAGACCTGGCTGTACGGGCCGGACGAGTCGGAAGAGGATCCCGTTTTCCGGGGAACACTGAAGCCGGGTGACCTGCTGGTCTTCGAGGACGCGAGGTTCCGGCACGGGGTGACTCCGCTGCTGGATCCCGAGGAGGGGCACGCGCAACGCGACGCGCTGGTGTGCACGGTCAACTACGACCACACCTACCCGCTGGACTGGTAACGCGAGCGGGGGCACGGCCGGCGAGTTCCGTGCCCCCTGCTCACGTTCGGCCTCGGCGGATTCGGCTACCGTGGCGGCATGTCCCCTCGCGGTGCCGTACAGCTCGCGCGCTGGGCGCTGCTGTGCGCTCTCGCGCTGGGCGTCGTCGCCATGCACCACGTGGGAACGAATCCGGGGGGCCATACCGCACACCAAGCCGCCTCTCTCGAACATCCGGCGGGTCCGGGTCAGCAGCACGACGCCGGAGACGAGTCCCCCGGATCCCATGGCTCCCATGACGCACTGCTGCACCTGTGCCTCGCGGTGCTGACCGCGCTCGGCGGGATCCTGCTCGCCGTCCTCTTTCTCGGCCGCCGCATCGAATCGGCGCCCCGCCCTCGAAACCCGGTGACCGCCGGCATGGGCGCGCGTGCGCCCCCGGTCAGAAGCGGTCGCGACATCAAACACCTCACCTGCGTGATCAGGGTCTGATCAGCCGCGAACTCGACGCGGACCAGACCGACACCAGGTGAAAGGCAAGAATTCTCATGCACAGCAACACATCTCGCATTGTGCTGCCCGCCGTGGCCTTCGTGGCCATCGCGGTACTCGGCGGCTGCGCGGGAACGGCGGAAGAAGATCACGCGGGAGCGGCAGGCGCTTCCCACGGCGCGAACTCGGCACCACCCAGTGCCGGATCGGCCGACGAGACCGCTTCCCACAACGAGGCGGACGTGACCTTCGCCCAGCAGATGATTCCCCACCACCAGCAGGCCATCGAGATGGCCGACCTGGTGGAAAGCCGTACCGGCAACGCCGAACTCGTCACGCTCGCCGAGCAGATCCGGCAGGCTCAGGGGCCCGAGATCGACCGGCTGACCACCTGGCTCGCCGAATGGGGCCAGCCGGTCGACAACCAGCACGGCGAAGGCGGGCACGGCGGTCACGGGGACATGCCGGGCATGTCGGGCATGATGTCCGAGGAGGACATGGCCACGCTCGAATCGTTGTCCGGCGACGAGTTCGACCGCCGCTGGCTGGAGATGATGATCGAGCACCACGAGGGCGCTGTCGAGATGGCGGAGTCCGAGCTGAAGGACGGCGTCCACACCGGGGCGACCAAGCTCGCCGAGGACATCATCTCGGCCCAGCAGGCCGAGATCGACGCGATGAACGGCCTGCTCGGAAACCGCTGACGCGATGAATCGGCGTCACCTTCGGCGGGCGCTCACCCGCCGAAGGTGACGTTTCACCGCGGTCGGTTCACAAAGGCCTCACGTACTCGGCATGCCTCGTTGCGAGTTTTTCCGAGCGGCTAATCTGTCCCCGATGCGGACACACCGGGTATTCGCCGCCGTCTACGACAGGACCAACGCGTCCGCGGAGCGAGGATTCATCGGCCAGCGGCGGGCACATCTCGTCGGCGGACTCACCGGTGTCGTGCTCGACGTCGGAGCGGGAACGGGGGCCAACCTCCCGCACTACCGGGCGGCCGACCGCATCGTCGCGGCGGAGCCGGACCCGGCGATGCGCGCGAAACTGGTGGCGAAGCTCAAAACCACGAGCATCCCGGTCGACGTCAGCGGAGCAACGGCGGAGTCGCTGCCCTTCGAATCCGCGTCCTTCGACGCGGTGGTGTGCACCTTCGTACTGTGCACGGTTGCCGATCCCGCGACGGCGCTCGCCGAGATCCGCAGGGTTCTGCGACCTGGGGGCAAACTCGTGGTGCTCGAACACGTGCGCGGCGAGAGCAGGCTCGGCCGCTGGCAAGACCGGCTCGCCCCGCTGTGGGCCGCGTTCACCGCGAACTGCAGGCCCAACCGGCACACCCGGCGGGCGATCGAGGAGGCGGGGTTCGCCTTCGACGAGGTCGAGGAGTTCACCCCGCTCCCGAAATGGGCGCTGATCCGCACGATGCTCCAGGGCAGCGCCCAACCCCGGACCGCTTAGCCGGCTTGTGCTCAGCGGCCTGCCGGAACGAGGTCGGCGTTGCGCATCACGTGCTGGATCAACGTGACGAGCACCTGCTTGGTCGACTCCCTGTCCCGGGCGTCGCACAGCAGCATCGGCACGGTCTGATCGACATCGAGCGCAGCCCTGACCTCCTCGGTCCCGTAGCGGTGCGCGCCGTCGAAACAGTTGACGCCGACAACGAAAGGCAAACCGCGCTGCTCGAAGAAGTCCACCGCGGGAAAGCAGCTGTCCAGCCTGCGGGTGTCGGCGAGTACGACCGCGCCGAGCGCACCGTGCGCGAGCTCGTCCCACATAAACCAGAACCGATCCTGCCCCGGCGTGCCAAACAGGTACAGGATCAGGTCGGGACTGATCGTGATCCTCCCGAAGTCGAGAGCGACCGTCGTCGTTGTCTTGGCCTCGACGCCCCTGAGGTCGTCGACACCTTCCGACGCGGAGGTGAGCACCTCCTCGGTACGCAGTGGTGGAACCTCGCTCACCGAACCGACCAGTGTCGTCTTTCCCACCCCGAAGCCACCGGCCACCAGCAGCTTCACCGCGGTCGCCTTCAGGCCGCGACGTGGATCAGAGTTTTCGGATGCCATCGAGAACCGCCTGCAGTACGTGTTTGTTGGGGGCCTCACCCGCCGGTGCCGCCCTGCGGTAAATCACATAATTCTGCTCGATCAAATCACCGAGCAATACTTTCACCACCGGCAGGGGTAGGTCGACTCGCGCTCCGACCTCCGCGACCGACATCGGATGCTGGCACAGCCGGACGATCCTCGCGTACTCACCCGGCAGGTGCCCGGCTTCCATCGCGGAGGGAAGCGCCACGACGAGCGTGATGAGGTCGAGGCCGAACTTGTCGGAACGCGTGCGGCCGCCGGAGACCGCGTAAGGACGAACCAGCGGACCGGCCGCCTCGTCGAACCATGCCTCTCCTCGCGCACTCATGTCGCGGTATGTTGCTCAACCCTGGGCGCGGCGGAGAGAACCGCACCAACCCGTTTGACCATCATGTTCATGGCGTAGGCGACCATGCCCATGTCCGCTTCCTCCGACGTGAGCAGCGCGAGGCACGCGCCCCGCCCCGCAGCGGTCACGAAGAGGAACGCGTGATCCATCTCGACGACGGTTTGCCGCACCTGCCCACCACCGAAGTGCCTTCCCGTGCCCTTGGCGAGGCTCTGGAACGCGGAAGCGACGGCGGAAAGGTGCTCGCCATCCTGTTCGGTCATGTTGCTCGACCGGCCGATGAGCAGGCCGTCAGCCGACAGCACAACCGCTCTGTTGGCACCGGCGATCTGCCTGAGCAGATCATCGAGCAGCCAGTCGAGTTCGTTGACTCCCGTATTCGCCATGATCTCAGTCTCCCGAAAGTTCGTCGGCCACGGAATCCTGCTGGCGGGCCTGCCTCGTGCCGCGCTGGAACGCCGAGAGCCTGCTCCTGGCCTGTTCCGGCGTCGCGACCGCTTCCTCGGCCTGCTGCGGCTCCTGCTCGCCGCTCTCCATCAGCTGAGGAGCCAGGTTCTGTTGCCTGCGCCGTCTCGGCAACGCGGGCCTTCCCTGTGACATGGGCTCGAACTGGTCCTGCCTCGCCGTCTGCGGTGCCGGTGCCTGCGGTGCTGGTTGCCTACGCGGCTGGCTTGGCGGCGCGGACCCGTTCTGGGGCCCCGTTCCGTTGTGCGCGGCGGTCGTCCCGTTGTTGCCTGGGCCTTCGAGCCGGTCGAGTTGCCTCGGCCTGCGCCGAACCGGAAGCGCCTGCTGACCTGTCTGTGCCTGCTGCGGTGCCGGTGAGGTACGCGGTGCGGGCGGCACGGGGGCGGGCGCCGGTGCGGGTTCCCTGGCGGGCGGTGCGTCGTCGGGTTCGGGAAGCGCGCTGAGCAGATCGTTGAGCACCAGCACGATCGCCCTGATCCCGCCGTAGGCCGATTCGCGCAACGTGACCATGATGCCGTGCTTCGCCGCGAGCCTCGCCACAACGAAGAGGCCGAGCCTGGGCTCCTCCGACAACGCCATGAAACTGAAATCGGGGGGATTGCGCAGCATCTCGTTGAGGTCGTCGGCCTGCTCGGGCTCCATGCCGATGCCCTGGTCCTCGACCTCGATGACCACGCCCCGGCCGACGATCGCACCGCGCACCTCGACCCGCGACTGCGGAGGGGAGAACGAGGTCGCGTTGTCGATCAGCTCGGCGAGCAGGTGCACGAGGTCGCCGACCACCGGGCCCGCGACAGCGGTCGAAGGGAACGCGCCGACGCGAACCCGGGTGTAGTCCTCCGTCTCCGCCGTGGCGGCGCGCACGAGATCGTCGACGGCGACCGGGTTGCGCCACTGCCTTCCAGGTTGCTCGCCGCCGAGGATGATCAGGTTCTCCGCGTTGCGCCTCGCCCTTGTCGAGAGGTGGTCGAGCCGGAACAGCATGTCGAGCTGATCGGGGTCCTCCTGCTTGCGTTCGGCGGCATCCAGCGCCTGCAGCTGCCTGTGCACGATGACCTGGCTGCGGTGCGCGATGTTGAGGAACACCCTCTTGGTGCCCTCTCGTGTCTTCGCCTCTTCCACCGCCGCGGCGATCGCCGTCTGCTGCGCCGTGTTGAACGCGTCGGCGACCTCGCCGATCTCGTCGTTGCCGTGGTCAAGCAGCGACACCTCGGTGTCGAGGTCGACCCGCTCGCCCTCACGCACCCTTTCGACGATCTCCGGCATCTTCTTGTCGGCTATGTCGAGGGTTTCCTGCCTCAGCAGCGACAGCCGCCGCACCAGCCGGTTGGAGAGCCGCCACGCGACGACGAACACACCCGCCGAGACAATGAGAACGGCCGCACCGGCGATGATCGAGGTGAGCAGCGTCCTGTCGGCATCGTCGAGCGCGACCTGGGTGGCGTTGGAGCTCTGCTGGATGTAGATCGCCATCAGCGCGCCGCCGACCTCGCGTGCGGCGGAGCGCCATTCCGCGTCACTGACCGGGAGGTCGGTCTGGTTGCCACGGAGGAAGGCGTTCTCGACAGTGGTGAGCCGCTGCCAGGCGTCACTGCCGATGAGCTGTTCGTACTGCTCCCTGACCGAGGGAATCATCTCGGGGACGGCGGCTTCGAGCTGTGCGTGGTAGGCGCCGATCTGACCGACGTAGGTCCGGAACTCCTGCTCGGTGAGCCCACCTCTGATGAGCCCCGCCGCGGCGAGCGCGTCGCCGCGCGACATCCCGTCCGCGCTGTTGAACAGCGGCATCGCGGTGACCCTCAGGTACGCGGTCTCCGCGTCCGGCGCCTCCTGCGCGACGCCGTTGAGCCCCGTCGCGAACTGGTCGATGAGCCGGTTGTAGAAGTCGTAGGCCTCCTGCAGCGAGGGTCCTCCCGCGTCGACCTGCTCGCGGAACGAGGGCAGCCTGCCGAACTGTTCCGTGGTCGAGACGATGCTGGCCCGCACGTTGTCGGGCACCTTGTCGACCATGCCCTGCAGCTCGGCGCTGATACCCGCGGCCGCCCGATCGGTCTGGACCCGCTGCTCGTCGAGCTCCGGCCTGTGGTCACCACCACTGGCCAGGTCTTCCAGCGTCAGCCTTCGTTCTTCGCGCACGGCCGCGAAGAAGCGGGCGCCGGGCTCGGCCGCGTCGTGGACACTCGTCGAGAAGTCGCGCGCCTGCACGGCGTCGTAGACGAGGTAACCGGCGAGCGCGGCGCCGCCGGTCAGCAAGACGATGCTCGGGACGAACGCGATCGCGAGCACCCTGGCTTTGATCGACGAACGCCGGGTGCGCGACCCGGGGTTTTTCTTCGACAACAGCGCTCCAAGGCCCTTTCAACAACGACTCGTGGTAATCGGTGTGGGCCCCCGAAACCCGGAGCTGAAGCTTCGCTAGAGGAAAACGTAAGCCACCGCTTAGTCAGGCAGATTAGGCAGCGTCACAAACACCGTCAACATCGCTACTCCGTCCGGCCGAACAGGAGGTTTCCGGCGCGGCCCGCACTTAGTCGCTGGTCAGCGATGCCCAGGTCGGCGGGGCGTGATCTAGCACATGGTGAGCAAGTTCATCGCAATCGCAAACAAGATCATTTTTACGCTGCGGAGCCGAACCGACGCGAAGCGGAACATTTCAATCCACTGTGGACCGGTAACTGAACAACGCAAGATGGCGATACCAGTGCGAACACATTTTTCCGTTCCGCACATTCGTACCGAGGAGGCCGGTGCCCCATGGTGGACCGTGCCGGCAAGTCGTCGCTCGTCCGCAGAGTGATCCTGTCGCTCCTGGCGCTCACCTTCGCCGCGACGGCGGTGCTTCAGCTCATGCTCGCCCGTTCGATGACGGAGTGGTGGCCGGTGCCCGTCGCGGTCGCGCTCACCTTCGCCGCGATCGGCTGCGGCTTCGCGGCCGTCCGTCCCTCCCGTGATGCCGACGAGAGGCAGCCGCACTGAAGTTTCCGGAGATTTCTTCCCCGTGATGTCGATCCGGCGGCCACCCGCTCGACGAGTGGATGCCGACGCTTCGAAATGGGAAGGACATCAGCGATGAACGCGACAACCCTCACCACAAGGACCACCGCCACCGCGAGCCCGGCGACATCAACGAAACCGAGCACGAGGGACAGGGCGAGGGGTGCCGTACTCGCCGCGACCCGTTTCGTCGTGTCCTTCCTGTTCACGCTGCACGGACTGCAGGGATTCGGCGCCTTCGGCGGTATCGACGGAGCCGGAACCGGAGTGCCGTTCGGCTCCTGGCCAGGCTGGTGGGGAAGCCTGCTGGAACTCGTCGTCGGCGCACTCGTCGCGGTCGGTCTCTTCACGAGGCCCGCCGCGCTGTTGTGCTCCGGCGCCATGGCTTACGCCTATTTCACGGTGCACCAGCCGATGGCATTGCTGCCCCTGCAGAACCTCGGCGAACAGGCCGCGTTATACAGTTGGATCTTCCTGCTGATCGCGGTGATCGGTCCTGGTTCGATGGCGCTGGACAACCTGCGCCGCCGGAACAAGACACAACACTGAGCTGTGTTTTGGTTGCGCAGAGCCACAACCGCTACAACCAACGCACACTGAGGAACCTTCGCCACCCCTTGGCCGTCCTAAGGCCGAGGGGTGTCCGTTTGTCTCAACCTGACCTTGGGAGGTCGGCGTGCGTGGCTCGATACGCGCATTCCTCGCCGTAGCACTACTGATCTTGTTCCCGTTCTTCGTCGTGGCACTCGGCGTCACCGGTATCGTTTTCGGTTTCGTGACCGGCCACCGGACCGGGATCTACATCGCGATTCTGAGCTTCGGCATGATGCTGGCGCTCTCGCTCGCACTGGTGCAGGCGTTGCGCACGAAAATGAAGCCGCCGGAGGGTGCCGTCATGACCCGGCACGAGCAGCCGGGACTGTGGCGGCTCGTCGACGAACTCGCCGCACGGGCACAAACCAGGCCACCGGACCACATCGTGCTCGTTCCCGAGATCAACGCCGCCGTGTCCGAGGACGCGAGGGCACTCGGGCTCAAGCCGGGAACGCGGTACATGATGATCGGCCTGCCTTTGCTGGCCGGCCTGAACGTGTCGGAACTGCGCTCGGTACTGGCCCACGAACTGGGGCACTACGGCGGTGGGCACACCCGGCTGCTCGCGGTGAGCTACCGGGGCGCGGAAACCTTGGGGCGCACCGTCTCGCGGCTCGACAGCGGACCGGCGCGATGGATTCTGAACGTCTATTCGTGGTTGTACGCGGTGCTGTCACGCTCGGCAAACCGCGCACAGGAATTGCAGGCCGACGCGTATTCCGTCGCCGCGGCCGGAAGAATGACGGCGGCATCGGCTCTTCGCAAGATCGCCACCATGGATCTGGTGTGGGACGCGTTCGCGGAGCGCTACCTCCGGCTTCCCAGCGCCGCGCGGCGCACTCCCGACATCCTGCTCGGATTCCGCTTGTTCCTCGACCACCCCAACCAGCAGCGGGCACTCGCCGAAATCGAGCCGAAGGTGCTCGACTCCCAGCCGAGTTCGCTACTCGACTCGCACCCCACCATCCGGCGCAGGATCGCCGCGATCGAGGCGCTTCCCGACGTCCCCGTCATGCCCGACACCCGACCGGCGTGGATGGTTCTGACCAATGCCGCACAGGTCGTTCCCGCCGCGGAGGCACTGCTCTACATCAACGGCGAGCTGGGCCCCAAGGCGAGCTGGGAGGACATCGTGCGGCTCGCGGGTGCCAAGGACTCGGAGCACGGGGCTCAGCTGCTCGCGAAGGCGGCCAACGCCTCGGGCGCGGCACCGAGCGGGACGCTCGGCGAGATCCTGCAAGCCGTGCAGCGGGGCGAGGCGGCCCGCATCATGCAGCCGCTGCTCAAAGGTGGCGGCGACCCTCAGCAGCTGCAGCAGGCGATCGGCGAGGGACTCACCGAACTGCTCGGCGACGTCATCGTCTGCGCACTCATCGCACAGGGCAAAGCCCGGCACGAACTCGACTGGGGTGGCGGCTGGCGGGTCGTCGGCCCGGCCGGCGTGATCGACACCAGGCAACTCGTGACGCCCGCCGTGGCCAATCCCGCGTTGATCCCCCAATTCGTCCAGCACCTCAACACGATGGGGGTGCCGCTTGACTTCGTGAAGGTTCCGGACGCGCCGCAACCCCGGCAACAGCAGGAAGCCCAGCCCGGTTCGGCACAGAGTTTTCCGGAATTCCTCGCCGTCGCACCGGTCATCACCGCGTTCAAGAAAAACTGGGATGTGTTCGTCACCGACGCGGGCCTGCTGCTGGTTCCGCTCAAGACGGGCAAGATGGCGGGACAGAATCTGGCCGGACTCGTGGGTCAGGGCGGGCAGGCTCTTCGCAAGCGCATCAACGAACTGCTCGAACTCGGCGCGCCCGCGCTCTTTCAGCAGCAGGGCGTCCAGTGGCTTGCCACGACGACGATCCTCGGTGGGGACAAGAAGAAGTTCTTCACCGGAGGGGGCAAGGTCGCGCTCCAGTTCGCGGGAGGGGAAACGGCGACGCTGCGCACCCAGGTCGACGAATCCTACGAAGCGCTCGCCGAGTACCTCGATTCACTGCGGCAGGGCGCTCCGGTCGGCCGGTAGTCAGCGGTTGGCGGCCGGAGTGCGTTTCCTCCCTGCTCCGAGCCGCGCGCTTCCGCATGACGGGTACCACCAGCACGGCGACCACCGCGAACAGGGCGACACACCACAGGCCGACGACGGCGGGCACCCCGTGTGCAGTCGCCGACAAGAGTCGATGTCGGAAAGCCGCCGGTGTCCGGTTCCCGCGGAGAGCAGGCTGTCGCCATGGACTTCCCCATCGCCACGATCGCCGAAACGGCCCCGAACGAGGCGCGGACGACGCTGACGGCCCCCGGACTCGGTCGCCCAACCTTGGTGCTCACCTCCGACGAACCCCTTGCAAGCGGTGTCTCACCAAGATCCGCGGCGAAGTACTCATCGGCTTCACCCGTGACGCCTTCTCCGGGGGAGAAGAGCTTTTGCTGCCCGGCCCGGTCTTCATCTACGAGCGCGAGCCCTACTCCGATCGCGGCCGATTACCGTCCGAACCCGGCGACCGCGTGGCGCTCGACGTGCACCGGCACGGAAGGCCACTGCGCGCCGAACGCGTGGCGAGCAAGACCGAGATCCCGGCGGCGTTCGCGAGCATGCTCGGCGTGCAGGAGGCCGACTGTGTCCGCGTCCGCGATGCCGTCGCGAATTGCTACCTGTGCGCAGCACTACCGATCGAGGGCTCCTGATTCCCTCGCCTGTTCCCGCAGCACGAACTTCCGGACCTTGCCCGTCGAGGTCTTCGGCAGGTCGGTGAACGCGACCGAGTGCGGTGCCTTGAATCGCGCCAGCCTGCCCCTGACGTGTTCGACGATCTCCGACTCGGTGGCGACGGCTCCTTCGTGGAGTGTCACGAACGCGACCGGCACCTCGCCCCAGTGCTCGTGAGGGACCGCGACGACAGCGGCCTCCAGCACGGCGGGATGGTCGGCTATCACCTGCTCCACCTCGACCGAGGCGATGTTCTCCCCTCCCGAGATGATCACGTCCTTGCTGCGGTCCTTGAGTTCGACATAGCCGTCGGCGTGGAGCACGCCGAGATCGCCCGTCCTGAACCAGCCGTCCGGAGCGGCAAGCCTCGTCGCCTCTTCGTCCTTGAAGTAACCGAGCATGACGTTGTTGCCGCGCAAGGCGATCTCGCCGATCGAGGCACCATCGGCAGGCACGTCCTCACCGTCGAGCCCGATCACCCTCGCCATGCAGGCGATCATGTTCCCGACTCCCTGCCTTGCCTTGAGCCTTGCTTGCTCCCCCGGGGACAGACCGTCCCACTCCGGTCGCCAATCGCAGATCATCGCGGGCCCGAAGGTCTCGGTGAGGCCGTAGAGATGAGTCACGTCGAAACCCAGCTCCCCCATCCTCCGCAGGATGGCCGGGCTCGGGGGCGCACCGCCCGTCGCCACCCGCACCGTGCGCGACAGCGGCTCGGCCTCCTTCGCGTAGGCCAGCATCGACAGCACCGTCGGAGCCCCGTTGAGATGGGTGACGCCCTCGTCGGCGAGCAGCCGCCACACTTCGGCGGGCTCGACCTTCGGCAGGCACACGTGCGTCGCGGCTGCCGCCGTCACCGCCCACGGAAAGCACCAGCCGTTGCAGTGAAACATCGGCAACGTCCACAAGTGAACCGAAGAAGGGGTGAGCCCCGTGTGCCCAACCATGGCCAGCGCCTGCAGAAAAGCACCGCGATGGTGGTACATCACGCCTTTCGGCTTGCCGGTCGTGCCTGATGTGTAGTTAATCGAAAGGAGCGCGCGCTCGTCGTCGGGGGCGAGCGCGAGCGGGGAGGCGGAGGCGAGCAGTTCCTCGTACTGCTCGCCGACGCGCACCGTTGCCGGTTTCGCACCCGAGAGCGCAAGCGCGGCGCGAACCACGTCTTCGAAAACCGGATCGTAAATCAGCACACCGGCTTCGGAATGCTCAAGAATGTAGGCGATCTCGGGCGCCGCGAGCCTCGTGTTGATCGCCACCAGCGGCACCCCCGCCCACGGGACGCCGAAGTTCGCTTCGAGCAGCACGTGGGTGTTGGGGGCGAGTACCGCGACCGGCTTGCCCGCCGCGAGCGGAACGAGTCCACCCGCGAGCCTCCGGCAGCGCTCACGCAACTCGGCGTAGGTCCACCTCAGATCGCCGTCGACGACGGCGATCCTGTCGCCGTGAGCCGAGGCGGCCCGATCGAGGAACGAGACGGGGGTCAGCGGCTCGAACGAAAGATCACCCGGCATGCATCGAGCTTCGACCTTTCACAGGGGCACGGTCAATGCTCCGATCGTCGTTCAGCCGAGCCGCCCTTCCAGCCACCGCGTGTGAACGGGACCTCCGGCAAGTTCCGGATCACCGAGCAGTTCGCCGTGCAGGCTCGCCGTACTGCTGACGCCCTCGATCCGCAGCTCCGCAAGCGCTTGCCTCGCTCTGGCCAGCGCCTGCTGCCGGTCGGCGCCCCAGCAGATCAGTTTCGCCAGCATCGAATCGTAGAAGGGGCTGATGCGATCGCCCGCGACGAAACCACTGTCCACCCTGATCCCCGGACCGCCGGGAAGGTCGAAGCGCGCGAGCTCACCTGGGGTCGGCACGAAGTTGTTGCCGGGGTCCTCGGCGTTGATCCGCAACTCGACCGCCGCACCTTCGAGCGCGATGTCGCCCTGCGAGAAGGAAAGCGGCTCGCCCGCCGCGATGCGCAACTGCTCGGCGAGCAGATCGACGCCCGTGACGACCTCGGTAACGGGGTGCTCGACCTGGATCCTGGTGTTCATCTCCATGAAGTAGAACTCGCCGTCCGGAGCGAGCAGGAACTCCACGGTGCCCGCGTTGCGATAGCCGACGTACTCGGCGAGCCGGACCGAGGCCGACGTGATCGCCGCGCGGACATCGTCGCCGAGTTCGGCGGCGGGCGCCTCCTCGATCAGCTTCTGCCGCCTTCGCTGCACGGAGCAATCGCGCTCGTATACGTGCACGACGTTGCCGTGATCGTCGGCGAGCACCTGCACCTCGATGTGCCGCGCCTCGGCGACCATGCGTTCGAGGTAGAGCGTTCCGTCACCGAAAGCCGCCGTGGCCTCGGCCTTCGCCGTCGCGAACACCTCGGCCAGCTCGCTCGCGTCGTGCACCGGCCTGATGCCGCGGCCACCCCCGCCCGCGGAAGCCTTGACGAGCAGTGGGAACCCGATGTCGGCCGCGACCGTCTCGGCCTCGCCCGCGTCGGTGACGGGACCACTGCCGGGTACGACGGGGACCCCCGCTTCGACGGCCGTCCGCCTCGCCGTCGCCTTGTCACCCATCTTCTCGATGACCTCGGCAGGAGGACCGACGAAGATCAGGCCCTCCTGCCGCACCCGCCTCGCGAAGCCGGCGTTCTCCGAGAGAAATCCGTAACCGGGATGCACGGCGTCCGCCCCGCTCGCCTTCGCGGCCGCGAGCACGGCGTCGGCGTTGAGGTAGGACTTGGCCGCGGCCGACTTCCCGATGTGCTCCGCCGCGTCGGCGAGCTGGACCCAGCGCGAATCCTTGTCGGCGTCCGAGTACACGGCGACCGCCTCCGCGCCTGCCTCGTGGCAGGCGCGGATGATCCGCAGCGCGATCTCGCCCCTGTTGGCGACAAGAACCCTCATGCGCCGTCGACCTCGATGATGTCCTGCCCCATCGACACCTCGTCACCGTCGTCGATGAGGAACTTCGTGACCGTTCCCGACACCTCGGACTTGACCTCGTTGAAGGTCTTCATCACCTCGATGAGCGCGATCGTCTGGCCTTCGCTGATAGCGGCGCCCTCGGCGACGTACGGGTCGGCCTCGGGGCTCGGCCTGCGATAGAAGACACCGGGCATGGTCGCTTTGATCGTGGTCATCACTTGCTCCTCAGTTCGGTCCGGATCCTGTCGAGACGTTGCCGCCGCTCCCGCCGTGCGGCAAGCGCCTCCTCGATGTCCACCGGGACGAAGGACACCTGGTCACCGGTCTTCGTCTGCGCGATGCGGTCCCTGTCGACGCTGATCACGGTGCCGATCGTGACGTAGCCACCACCGGTGACCGCGTCGTTGAGCAGCACGATCGGCTCGTCTCCGCCAGGAACCTGAATCGACCCGATCGGGTAACCGAGGTCGACGACGTTCGCGGGATCGCTGCCCGCTCCGAACGGTTGTTCCCGCTCGACGAAGTCGAGCTTCCCTCCGCGGAGCCGGTAGCCGACCCGGTCGGCGTCCTTGGTGACCTTCCATGTCGTTTCGAGAAACGACCGCTTGGCCGCCTCCGTCAACCGGTAGGAACACAGGCCATCGACCGTGCGCAGTTGGGCGACCTCGGGGAAGGAGGGACGCAGTCCCTCGGCGACCTCGGAGCCTTCGCGTACCTCGGCACCGCCCTCGCCGAGCGGGAGCCGGTCGCCGTCGGCGAGCTTTCGGCCCTCGAAGCCGCCGATGCCGGTCAGCGTGTAGGTGGAACGCGAGCCGAGGTACTCCGGTACGCCGACGCCGCCGCTGATGGCGATGTAGAGGCGCGCCCCACCGGTGATCATCGCGAAGGACAGCACGTCACCGGCCTTGACCCGCAGCGTCTGCCAGGTCGGCACCGGCTCGCCGTTGCGGCTCACCGGCACGTCGGCTCCGGTGACCGCGACAAGCCGTTCGTCGGTGAACTCCAGCTTCGGGCCGATATAGGTCGCTTCGAGCGCCGCGGCGCCCTCCTCGTTGCCCGCGAGCAGATTCGCCGCCCGGCACGAGAACTGGTCGAGCGCACCGGAGGGCGGCATCCCCAGCTCGTAGTAGCCGTTCCTGCCCGAATCCTGCACGGTGGTGTACAGCCCACCGGCGTGCACGATCACCTCGCTCATCGGTACAGCACCTCCAGCAGCTCGCTGTTGACCGCGTCGGGGTCGGCGAGGAAGTCGCCTGGCTTGAACTCGAACTCCCTGATGCGATAGCGGAATGTGCCCGCCTCGACCTCGCCTCGCACCTGTTCGAACTCGGCCATGTCGATGGCGCGATAGCGAAAGATGTCGCCCGCGCGTGGGAAGACGATGCTGTCCGCGAAGTCCGGCAGCCCCTGCTTGAGGTCGAAGACCGGGCCCGGCGCCATGCCGAAGAGCTGGTAGCCGCCCGCGCCGCGAACCGGATAGACCACGGCGAACGCGCCGCCGTAACCGAAGGCTCGCTCAGGCGTGTCGGTGCGTGGCCTCACGTATTTCGGAACCTCGATCTGCCGGTCTCTCGGCACGAGCTGGTAGCAGAACGGAAGGCCCGGCACGAAGCCGAGCATCGTCACCATGTACGGCGCGCCGGACAGCGCGTCGATGAGCTGCCGAACCCCTTCGAAGCCGTTGATGCGCGCGGCGTATTCGAGATCGGTCGCATCAGGATCCTGGTGCCGGTCCCGAAACCGCATGAGCGTTTCCCTCGTCCAGGGATCGTCGTAGAGGATCGGAACGTCGACGACCCTCGTCGGCAGCGCCTTGTCCGAGGTCAGCTCCTTGGCAGAGGCTTCGAGCGAGCGAAGCTCGTCGACGAGCTCGGCTGGATGCAATCGCTCCGGATCGACTCTGATCAGGTACGACGCGTTCGAGGGACAAATGTCGACGACACCGTCGAGCCCGCGCTCGCGCAGAGCGGAGGTGATCGTCATGGCCTTGAAGTTGGCTTCGAGGCTCATCGCCTCGTCGATCTCGACGAACACGAATTCGTCGCCGCCGAAGCTGTACTTCGCGGGCGGGAGCGTCAGGGTTGTCGCGGCCACGCCACCCTCCTCGATGTTTCGGGTTTGGAACACCTTCACCGCAGCCGCGGCCCGCGCCTATTGGCCGGTTTGGACAGCGACCCTGCCCGCCATTGTCCAAACCGATGAATTGCAGCGCCCGCTCTGACACCGCAGGGTGAAGAGATGAAGACGGTGATCGATCTGAACGCCGACGCGGGAGAGAGCTTCGGACGCTGGCGGCTCGGCAATGACGAGGCCCTGCTTCCGCTGGTCAGCTCCGTCAACGTCGCCTGCGGCTGGCACGCGGGCGACCCGGCCACCATGCGGGCCTCGACGCGGCTCGCCGCCGGGAACGGCACCGCGCTCGGCGCGCACCCCGGCCTCCCCGACCTCGCCGGTTTCGGTCGCAGGGCGCTCGCGCTCTCCCCGAGTGAGGCCGCGGACGCGTGCCTGTACCAGTACGGCGCGTTGCGCGGCTTCGCCGACGCGATCGGCACCGAGATCACGCACGTCAAACCGCACGGCGCCTTCTACGGCCTGACCATGCGTGATCCCGCCGTCGCCGACGCCGTCGCGGACGCGGTGGCCTCGGTGTCCCCCGAACTGATCACGGTGCTGCTCGCCGGTCGGACCGCCGACCGGGTCGCCGCGCGGGGGTTGCGCGTCGCGAGGGAAGCGTTCGCCGACCTCGAATACGACGAGGAAGGCAACATCATCATCGAACCCGACCCGCTGCCGAAGGATCCTCAGGCGTGCGCCGACAAGGCGTTCGGCATCGTCGAGGGCAGGGTCGCCTCGACCTCGGGAACCTGGCTCGACGTCGATGCCGACACCATCTGTGTGCACGGCGACCGGCCCAACGCGGTCGAGATCGCGACGGCGATCAGGGAACGGTTCGCCGAGGAAGGCGTGCGCGTCGCGCCCATGCGCGAGGTGCTTTCGGGCCGGTAACGACCGTCAGAGCCGTTCGAGGTGTCTCGGGTCAACGGGGTAATCGACAAGCTCGGCGAGCGCGCCCGCCTCCTCGATGTCGATCTCCCTGAACCGCACCGTATCGGTGCCCGGCCGCAGCTGGCCCGCCTTCCACAGGCTCGCGCGGGCGAGTGTGGCGACGACGGTGAACCCGCCCGACGTCGCGCCGTCGGGGCCGAGGATCGTCGGCACGTCACCGTTGACGATCACGCCGCCGAACGGGAAGCTGCCGTCGAGCACATTGGACGGATGGTCGCCCGCGACCCCGCCGTCGCTTCGCGCCCACGCGAATCGGTGCGCGTTGAGCGGTACCGCGAGCCGGTTCGAGGTCAGGTTCACCCGCCAGGTGAGCGACGTGAAATCCCGCCAGTCCCGCTCCGTGAGGTACTCGGGGCCGCCGTGCGGACCGCGCAGCACCTCCAGTTCCCAGTGCCGGTGGTATGCGGGCCGCAGCACCTGCGGGAGCCGCAGTCGTGGCCCCGGCTCGGCCGAGGTCGCCAGTACGTCGCCGCGGATCAGTTCCCTGCCTTCGAGCCCGCCGATGGCGCCGCCGGTGTGCAGCGCGCGCGAACCCAGCGCCTCGGGTACGTCGAATCCGCCGCCGGACACCGCGAGGTAGAGCCGGAATCCCCTGCCCTTCGTACTTCCGGCGGAAAGGACGTCGCCCCCGCGTACCTCGACGCTCTCCCACAGCGGGAGCGGTGCACCGTTGAGCGTCGGCGAGGCTCCTTCCGCACCGCACATGGCGATGAGCCCGGTGAAATGGATCCTCGCCGTGAAGCGGCCTGCCGGAATCTCCAGCGCCGCGCGGCCGGGATCGTTGCCGACCAGCACGTTGGCGATCCGGAAGGCGAGGTTGTCGAACGGCCCTGAGGGAAAGACTCCCATCGACTGCAGGCCGACCCTGCCCGGATACTCCTGCACGCTCACCTGAGTTCCGGCGTCGAGTATCTCCAGCGCCGAGTCCGTCATCGCGGCCCCAGATAGTCGGCGATGGCCAGCGGCGCGTCCTCCACCCGGTAGGTGTAGCCGCCGTCGAACACCGACCTGCGGGCCGCGAGCAGCTCCTCCTCATCGACCCTGGTGAACACGACCCGGTCGCCCGCCCTCAGCAGAAAGGGATCCCTGACGAAAACCTCGTTGCCGCCAAGCGGGTCGTACACCGGGAGCGTGCGGCCGAAAAGCTGGAAACTGCCGGGCGAATCGACGGGATAGATCGCGACGCACGGACCGCCGATGCCCACGGCGCCGGCGGGAGTCCAGGCCCTGGTCGGGTTGTACTTCGGCGCCGAAAGGGCAGGCCCGCTCAGCGAGAACAGAAACGGCAGCCCCGGGGAGAAGCCGTTGAAAGCGGTCCACCATTCGGTGCCGATGATGGCCTCGTAGAGTGCTTCACTGCCGCCGAGGCCGTTCTGCTCCACGAGGTAGCCGATGTTGCCGTCCTCTCCGGTGTAGGGCGCGTCGCCCCTGATCGTCGTCACGTAGCGGTGCACGGCCTCCCTCGTCGCCGAATCGTCGAAGGCGATGGGCAGCACGACCCGCCTGCTCGGCACGGTCGACTCCGAGATCTCCGGCTGCCGCTCGTGCAACGCGGCGAGGTGCTCGATCACCTCGGCCCGCTTCGCCCGCCCAGGGTCGAACCGCACGAGTATCGAGCGCAGCCCCGCCGCCGCCTCGGCGAATCCCGGTGGCGGGTCGTCCGTGAGCGCGCGGAGCGCCCCCACCACGAAGAAGTTCAGCCGCAGATCGAGTTCGTGCTCGCCGTACTCGACGAGCACGTACTGCTCTCCCGCCTGCCGATAGGTCGCCGACGGCCTGCCCCCTTCGCCGTCGACCCTTTCGATGATGGTGCTCACCGGTCAGCTCGCTTCCCGCATCCGCAGCGCGAGCCACAACTCGGCCCTCGCGGTCGGATCGTCCAGGTCGGCGTCGAGTAGTTCGGTGATGCGCCGCAGCCGGTAACGAAGGGTGTGCCGGTGGATGCCGAGCGCTGTGGCGGAGGCGTCGACGTGCCCGTTGTTGCCGAGGAAGACTCGCAGCGTGGAGATCAGATCCAGTTTGGACCTGCTCGCGTGCCGTTCGAGCGGTTCGAGCATCGCGTCGGCCCAGCCGCGGGCGCCGGGGTGATCGAGTTGCGCGAGCAGTCCCGCCGTCGCGATGTCCCTGGCGAGCACGAGCCGTTCGGTACCCCGGGTCGTGCCGAAGAAGACCGACCTCGTCCTGCGGAACGCGTCGGGCACATCCGGTAGCAAAGCTCCCTCGCTCACGACTCCCCTCGATCCGGCGACCTTGTGCAGGACCTCCTCCAGTGCCTGGAGGTCGCCTTCGGCAACGGGGAGGAGCACGACGACGCTGTGCCGGTCGTAGCGCGCGACGAGGGCGCCGCACTGGTCGAGACCGTGATGCCGCTCGGCTTCCCTGAGCAGGACCGGCAGCTCGCCCGGCTCGCAACTGAGCATCGCCACCCTCACCGTCCCCTCCGGCAGCGGGACTCCCAGCGTGTCGGCCGCGGCCTCGGCAAGCTCGGCATGCCCGGCGACGACGAGCCTCAGTACCGCGAGGTTGGCGCTTCTGCGGGCCTCCGCCGACCGCTGCTGACCGGCCATGTCGAGCGCGAGCAGACCGACGGCGCTGGCCAGCACGGAATGCTCGGCCGCACGGAGCGGACTCGGCCGTCCGGCGGCGAGGTAACCGGCGACGTTGCCGTTCGCCCCGATGGGGAGGACGGCGACCTGGTCATCCCTGATCGCGAGCGAGGCCGCGTGCAGTGGCGACGCCGGCGCGAGCCTGCCGAGGTCGGTCCGCACGCTCGCGGCGTACTTCCTCGCGCCGTGCGGTGCGCTGTGCAGCGTCGTCCCCGACTCGTCGAGCAGCAGCACCCAGCCGTCGAGTGCCTTCGCCAGCTCGCCGACGACAGCGCTGGGTCCGCCGGACGACAGTGCCGCCGTGATCAACTCCCGTTGCGTGGTCAACGCGGTGGCCAGCGCTTCCTCCTGTGCCCTCGCGATGGCCTCCGCGACGGCTTCGCCGATGGCGATGAACGGGGTCGGCTTGGGAACCTCGATGAGCGGCAGCTCGTGCGCACGCGCCTCGGCCACGAGCGAGGCGGGTACCTCGGAATGCCCGAAGCCCACACCGAATCCGAGTGCCGCGATCCCCTTGCCCGTGAGCAGCCGTACGTAATCGGCCCAGTCGTCCCGCCGCAAGGGTTCGAGCCCCGTGGTGAGCAGCAGTTCGCCACCGGAGAGAAACGGGGTCGGGTCGGCGAGCTCGCTGGTGTGAACCCACCTGATGGGGCGAGCCAGGTCGGCGTCCACCAGCGAACGCAGACCCAGCTCGCCACGGTTCAACAACCACTGCACTGTCGGTCGCATCGAGCCTCCCGCCAGCAGTCTCGCATCATCGGCGAGTCCCCCGCCCAGGACGCCGAGATCCGCACTCGGGCGCGCGAGATGCCCGCTCAGGCTCCCGAGGGCCGGTAGGTGTGCAGCACGTTGCCCGACGCGAACGACCGCGTCGCAACAAGATCGAGTCGCGCGGGAGAGGGCAGACCGGCGAGCACGGGCGTGCCCGCCCCGAGCGCGACCGGCATGACCATGAGGCGCAACTCGTCGAGCACGCCTTCGGCCAGCAGGTGAGCGGTGAGCACGGAGCTGCCGAAAATGCCGATATCTCCGCCGTCCAGCTCGCGCCGTAACCGGGCGAAGGCACCGGGCAGGTCGTCGCGAACGATGCGCGTGCCAGCCCAGTCCGCCTGCCGCAGGGTCTTCGACACCACGAGCTTCGGTTTCGCGTTCATGCGCCCGGCGACCTCGGGGTCCTCCTTCGCCGCGAGCTCCGTCGGCCAGAACGAGGCCATCAGCTCGTAGGTCACCCTGCCGAAGGCCAGCGCGCCGGTCGCGTCGAGCTGCTCGACGGAGAACCGGTCGAAGTCCTCGTCGACGTGATGCCAGCCGATGTCCCTTCCCGGCGCCTCGTGATAACCGTCCGCGCTGACCGCGATGAACGAGTACAGCTTTCCCATGACGCGTCTCCTTTTCAGCCGACGTTATGCAGATAAAGACCGCCCTTCGCCGCGAAACTCATCGCCCGTGGCGGAAATCCGGTTCTGGCCCGCCCGGGGGAAAGATAGCTACGCTTGCCGCGGCACCGAGGAGGTTGCGATGCACGGTCGCACGGCACGAGCGCTGTGGGAGTTTTACGAACCGGTACACGACGTCACCTATTTCTCACCGGAAGCGCGCGCCGCCGCCGACGCCATTGGC
The DNA here is from genome assembly GCA_040635515.1 of Saccharomonospora sp. NPDC006951. Classification (GTDB taxonomy): domain Bacteria; phylum Actinomycetota; class Actinomycetes; order Mycobacteriales; family Pseudonocardiaceae; genus Prauserella_A. The sequence continues at coordinate 329,357 of JBEYHY010000006.1, forward strand.
ATGCAAGGCTTTTTCATGGGGTACTTCGCGATGCGCGCCGCGCCGCTGGGCCCCGTCCCGCCCGCCGTCGTGACGAGCGGTTTCTACGTCTTCCACCCCGACCGCGTAGCGAGAGCGTTGCCGGACGCCTGGACGCGGACGAGCCCTCAGGACGCGCTCGACGCGCGGCTCACCGGAGCCGGTGCCGCGCTGCGGCGCATCCTCGGCGACACCGCGAACGGCGACAGTGTCTCCGAGGCCGCTGACCTCGCCTGGCGTGCGGCGGAGGCAGCCGACACCCGGGGGAGGATGCTCGCCGCGACCAACCAGGTACTCGACCGGCCGGATCAGCCGATTCTCGCGCTGTGGCAGGCATTGACGACGCTGCGCGAACATCGCGGCGACGGTCATGTCGCCGTACTCGTCGGCGCCGGGGTCGGCCCCGTCGAAGCGATGTTGCTGAAAGCTCACGTCGGCGAAGCCGACGCCGAAACCCAGCGGACCGTCCGGCGCTGGAGCGAGGAGGAATGGGCGCACGGCAGGGCGGAGCTGCGCGCTCGTGGCTGGCTGAATGGAGACGACCGGCTCACCGAGGCGGGAAGAACGGCACACGACGAGATCGAGCGCCGTACCGATACCGCGGCGCTGTCGCCGTGGAAAGCGCTCGGCATCGAGAACACCGAACGGCTGGCCGCACTGCTGGCACCGATCGCGGAAGCGGTGCGCTCCAGCGGCGTGCTGCCCGAGCACAACCCGGTGGGCCTGACCTCGGGTACTCCGGTGCGGTGACCACGTCCCGTGACAGTACGGTCATCGACCGCTCACGAAGGTAACTCCCTGGTCGTTCTCGCGATAGACCCGGTGGGAAGGAAAGGGAGGCCCCCGATGCAGAGCACCACGACGCGCCACGAGCCCGAACCCACCACAGTGGACAGTGCGGACCGGATGGAACCCGCTGACGAGGCGGTCACGGCCGAGTTTGCCGAGGACGACGAGTTCGCGCCCACCATCGTGCGCGGCAGGGAGTAGCGCGTCACTGCCCCGTCGCGACCAGCGGCTCCAGTTCGAGTTCGGGGTGCTGGCGCAACAGGATACGCATGGCCATCTCGTCCTCGAACAGCGCGAGTTCGGTTCCATCGGTGCGCGTGAGCACCTCGCTGCGCCGACCGGAGTCGACGAGGTTGCGCTGCCGGGAATCACCCAGTTTCCGGACAGCGCTGTAGGAGAGCCGGTCGAGTCGCACAGGCGACGAGAACTCGTGTTCCAGCCGGTGCGCCGCCACCTCGAACTGCATGGGACCGACCGCGGCGAACACCGGGGCGGCGTCGCCGCGCAGGTCGGAGCGCAGCAACTGCACGACGCCTTCCGAGGAAAGCTGCTCGACTCCCTTGCGGAACTGCTTGGCCCTACTCAGATCGGCGGGCCTAGCGACGGCGAAGAACGCGGGCGCGAAGCTGGGAAGCCCTGGAAAACGCACGGCCGGTTTGCCCGAGTACAGGGTGTCCCCCACTCGCAACGCCGACGCGTTGACGAGGCCGATGACATCGCCGGGGTAAGCGATGTCGACCGTCGAGCGTTTCTGCCCGAAGACCTGCTGGACGTACTTGGTGGCGAACGGTTTCTTGGTGGTCGCGTTGGTGACGACCATGCCTCGCTCGAACACGCCGGAGCACACCCTCGCGAACGCGACCTGGTCGCGGTGCGCCGGGTCCATACCGGTCTGCACCTTGAACACGAACGCGGAGAAGTCGGCGTCGAGCGGGCGGACGTCGCCGTCGGCGTCAGCCCTCGGTGCGGGCGCTGGAGCGAGGTCGACGAGGAGGTCGAGCAGGTGCCGGACGCCGAAGTTCAGTACGGCCGCACCGAAGAGCACCGGTGTCGCCGTCGCGTCGAAGAAGTGCTCTGGCACGAACTCGCCCCCGGAAGCCGCGAGAAGTTCGGATTCCTCGACGGCTTGCGTCCACTCGGCGCCCTCAGCCGCCTCGGCGGTCCCCGCGTCGAGCCGTTCCTCCGTCGCCGCCGTCGCCCCACCGACCGTGCGGTGGTAGCGCACGAAGGAGCCGTCGGAAAGGTCGGCGACGCCACGGAAATGCCCTGCCGAGCCCACCGGCCAGGTCAACGGCATGGGCTGCAGTCCGATGCGTTCGACGATCTCGTCGCACAGTTCGAGTGCTTCGCGGCCGGGCCGGTCCCACTTGTTGATGAAGGTGATGACGGGGATACCCCTGTGCCTGCAGACGTCGAAGAGTTTGAGTGTCTGCGGTTCGAGGCCCTTGGCCGCGTCGAGCAGCATCACGGCCGAGTCCACGGCGGACAGCACGCGGTAGGTGTCCTCGGAGAAGTCGGCGTGACCAGGGGTGTCCAGCAGGTTGATCACGGTGTCGCGATAGGAGAACTGGAGTGCCGCCGAGGTGATGGAGATTCCGCGAGCGCGTTCCATCTCCATCCAATCGGAGACGACGCCCTGCCGCCCCGATTTGCCGTGGACGGCGCCCGCCTCGGAAATGACCTTCGCGTGCAGCGCCAACGCCTCGGTGAGGGTGGACTTTCCCGCGTCGGGATGGCTGATCACCGCGAACGAACGTCGCCTCGCCGCTTCCCGCACTACCTCTACCACGCTGTCCATCCACCCCTGAACTTACCCATAGAGAGTGGACTTTACTCTCCCGCTATGCAGGCCGAGGTACCTCACCCCGCACGCGCGGTGCGCGGCGGCGGCTCGCCGAGCCGTTCCCTCAGCGTTGCCGCGAACGCTTCCGCCGTGCGCAGGGTGTCTCGCAGTTCGGCGCAGCGTTCCTCGGCGACGACACTGAACTCCCTGAGCCGTTCCCGCTGGTCCTCGCGCAGCGCGGAAGGGCCCTCACCTTCCGACGGTTCCGGATAGAGCAGGTCGAGCAGTTCCCGCACCTCGTCGAGCAGGAAGCCGAGCGGCTTCATTCTCCTGACCAGATTGAGCCGAGCCAGATCCGGTTCGGTGTAGAGCCGGAATCCTCCTTGGCTGCGCGCGCTCGGCGTGACGACCCCGACCTCTTCGTAGTAGCGGATGGTGCGCAGCGACAGACCTGTGCGGGCGGCAACCTCGCCGATCTGCATGTGCTCGACCACCGCGACAACCTCGCTTCCGCCTTGCCGGTGCCATAAACCGTACAGGCTCGGTGGCTGTGCGTGCTCAGTGAATACCGCTCCGCACTCGATGTCCACAGTGGACATCGTCCGACGTCGGCCGAAGCTGTCGTGTCCAATACCTTTCCCTAACGTTAAGGTAGGATTCGGGCCCGTGAACCCGCACCGCTTCGCGTCCGTGGAGGCATACAACGCCGCCTTCCCCGACTGCGCATTTCCCGCCGATCCCACCAGCCGCAACAACCTCCGGGGTTACCAGGCCGCGATGAACGGCATCACCGACGACGTCGCGGGCACCGGAGCCTCGCTGACCGTCGACTTCCTTCCCGGCGGCGCGCCGAGCCCTGCCGAGGAGGACAGGGTCGGCACGGTTGTCGCTTCCCGCTGGGGCGAAGGACCGTTGCTCGTGCTCGCCGAGCAGGTCTCGTTGCGAGCGGCGTGGAAAGCCATCACGGAATCGTGGCCCACCAGGCTCTCCGAGGTGCGTTCCGCCGTCAGCCACCTGCAAGCGCGACCGGCAACTCGGCCGGACCACGCAGGTTGATCCTTCCGTTCCAGGTCACGTCTCCCGCGAGCGCGAGGCCGGGGAACCGGACGGCGAGCCGTTCGAACGCGATCCCGGCCTCAAGCCTCGCGAGCGAGGCACCGAGACAGTGGTGCACGCCGGCACCGAAGGAAACGTGGTGGCGTGCCCCTTCCCTTTCCACTCGCAGCTCTCCCGCGTCCTCGCCCCAGTAACGCTCGTCACGGTTGGCCGAAGCCAGCAGCGTCAGCACGAAAACGCCCGCCGGTATCTCGGTCCCGCCGACGACGACCGGCTCCGTGGTGATCCTCCTGCTCTGCTGAACGGGACTGTCGTAACGCAACAGTTCCTCGACGGCACCCGGAACCAGTTCGGGCTTGTCCTTGAGCAACGCCCACTGGCCCGGTTCACGCAGCAGCGCGAGCATCCCGCCCGCCAGCAGGTTGACCGTGGTCTCGTGGCCCGCGATGTAGAGCAGCAGTGCCTGCGCGACGAGTTCCTCGTCGCTGAGGACGTCGCCGCCCTCCTCAGCCTGGATCAACGCGGTGAGCAGATCGTCGGCTGGATTCTCGCGCTTCCACGCGATCATCTCGCCGACGATGCCGCACAGTTCCTCGTCCGCGGCGTCGATGGCACGCATCAGGTCAGGATCGAGCACGGGTTCGAGCGAGCGCACGATGAGCCCGCTGAGCTCACGTACCCGCTCGTGGTCGGTCGGCGGGGTGCCGAGCATTTCGGCGATCACCGCGAACGGGAGCGGGAAGGCGAACGACGACACGAAATCGAAGGGGCCGCCCTTCTCCGCCGCCTCGTCGAGCATCGTGTCGACGAGTTCGGTAACCCGTGGCCGCAGCGCTTCCACCGCTCTCGGCGTGAAAGCCTTGGAAACCAGTCTTCGCAGCCGGGTGTGGTCGGGCGGGTCCCTGTCCAACATGGACAGACCATCCATACGAGGAGAGCGTTCCCCGAACACCTGCTCCTGTAGCGCGGCCAGCGGCCCCGTGGCGGGGGCGAGATTACGGACCTCGACGGATGCTCCCGACCGCAGCAGCGCGGAGACATCGTCATACCTGGCCACCACCCAGAAACCGAGCGGATGCTCGTAGACGGGCGCTGCATCCCTCAACCCGGCGTACTGCGGATAGGGGTTCTCGACGAAGCCTTCCTCGAAGGGATTGAACAGCGGTGACTCCTGTGTGCTCGCACTCGTCATCTCGGCTCCCTGACTCACACGGTTCGGGTTGCCGGGCCCCAGTACGAACCCGGCCGGTTCGACAAATTCACCTGCACCTTGTTGGTCACATACGCTGTGTATGTGGTTAGGCTCAGCGTATGCCTCCTGTCAAGAGCCGCCGCGAGATGTACTCGGAAGCGACGAGGGCCGCGCTCCTCGACGAAGCCACCACGCTGTTCGCCGAGCGCGGCTACAACGCGACCTCACTGGAGGACGTCGCCGCGGCGACCCAGGTGACCAGGGGCGCGGTGTACCACCACTTCGCGGGCAAGCTCGCGTTGTTCGAAGCGGTACTCGTCGAGCAGGAAAGGGCCGCCATGGCGGCGGTGGAGAAAGCCGCGACCGCGAGCGATCCCCTCGACGCCGCGATACAGGCGCTCAGCGCGTTCCTCGACAAGGCGTGCGAACCCGTGTACAGCAAGCTCTGCTGGCAGGAAGCTCCGACCGCGCTCGGCCATCAGCGGTGGAAGGAGATCGAGGAGCACTACGCCTACGGCGTCGTCGAACGCTTCGTCGAACTGCTCATGGAAACGGGACACCTCGAACGCAAGGCACAGGAGACCACGACGCAGTTCTTCTTCTGGATGCTCGGCGGGGCAGGGCTGGCGCTGGCCGGTGCCGCGGACGCCGACAAGCGGCGGTTGAGGGACGAGTGGTTCGATCTCATGACGCGCTCGTTGCGCGGGATGCGCCCGTGAGTGCGGGCTACCTGGACAGCAGCAGGGACTTGTAGCCGCACTGCACGAGGTCCTCGTGCTGGTTGCGCACCTCGACCTCGAACACGGCGACCGCCCTGTCTTCCCTCGACGTGCTCGGCCGCAGTTCGGCGACGGTGTAGTCGACGTGAACGGTGTCGCCGAGCCGGATCGGCGCGGTGAACCGCCATTCGCTGATGCCGAGGAAAGCGACGATGCACTCGTCGAGCTGGCCGGTGCGGGCCCACATCAGCCCGTGCGCGTAGCTCAGCCCGAGCAGGCCGTGCGCGATCCTGCCGCCGTACTCGGAGTTCCTCGCGAATTCCTCGCTCGTGTGCAACTGGTAGAAGTCCCCGGTGAGCCCCGCGAAGGACACGACGTCGGACTCCGTGATCGTCCTCGAAGGACTCGTGAACGCCAGCCCTACCGAAAGATCCTCGTACCGCATCGCGCTAGCCGTCCTCGCCGGTCACGATGACGACCTTGCCCTTGATGCCGCCTTCCTTGATCGCGCTCAACGCCTCCGCGGTCCTGCTCAGCGGAAACGTGCGGTCGACGGGAATCGCGATGTGGCCTTCGACGTAGAGCTGGAGCATCTCCTCCATCGTCGAGCGCATCAGCGCGGGCGTGCGGTCGCGGTAGTCGCTGCTTTGCAGGCCGAGTACCGAAATGTTCTTCACGAGCAGGTGTCCCGGCTTGATCGGATTCTGGATGCCCGAGGCGAACCCGACGATCACGAGCCTTCCCTCCCACGCCGTCGCCCGCAGGGCCTGGCTGAACACGTCCCCGCCCACCGATTCGAGCGTCACGTCGACGCCCCTGCCTTCCGTGACCCGCATCAGTTCGTCGCGCAGGACGGCCGGTTCGCAGGAGAGCGCGACATCGGCTCCCTGCTTTCTCGCCAGCTCCGCCCGACGCTCGTCGCGGGCCAGCGCGATCACCTTCGCGCCGAGCGCCTTCGCGAGCTGTACTCCCGCCGAACCGACCCCGCCACCAGCACCGGTGACGAGAACGGTCTCCCCCTCGGCGAGCCGCGCCCTCCTGACAAGTCCGAAATAGACGGTGCTGTAGACGAGTCCGAACGCGGCGGCCTCGGCAAAGGAGATCTCGGCGGGTATCGCGACGACCAGTTCCTCGTTCACGAGCAGCTTCTCGGTGAACGCGCCGTACTCGACGAGTGTCAGCACCCGGTCGCCGACGGAAAGCCGTTCGACGCCCTCACCGACGGCGACCACGGTTCCCGCCGCCTCCTTGCCAGGACTGAACGGGCGCGGCGGCAGGTTCTGGTAGGTGCCCTCGACGACGAGTAGGTCGGGAAAGTTGACCCCGGCCGCCGCGACCTCGATGACCACTTCACCCCGGCCCGGCACCGGATCGGCGACCTCCGCGACCACCAGCCCGCTCGGCTCGCCGAACTCCTCGACCTGTACCGCACGCACGATTAGGCCCGCCTTTCCGTGTGCTTCTCGTTGTGCCGCCACAGTTGTCCGACCTCGCCAGGCAGCGGTTCGAGCGAGGGGTAACCGAGCGTCCCCGGTTCTCCTCGCAATGCCGGGTCGATGGGGCTGCGCAGCGTGCCGACGTCGAAACCATCCCCTCCGAGCCGGTCGGGCAGCGCGATCTCGACGAGTCCCGCCTCGACCGCCTCGGGGAAGGTCGCCACCACCGCGGTGCACACGTCCTCACCGTCGAAGACCTTGCGCCAGTGCTCGGCGGTGTCGGCGCCGATGCGTTCCGCGACGGCAGCGATGACGGCGTTCTCCTGCCCGTCCTCGGCGATGTAGTGCTCGGGAAGGTCGATCAGCTCGGCAAGCCGCTCCCAGAACTTCTGTTCGAGCGCCGCGACCGCGACATGACGTCCGTCCGAAGTGGAGTAGATCTGGTAGCGAGGACTGCCACCGGTGAGCTGCTCGGCGCCGGGCCGGGGCCATTGCCCCGAGCCCTGGTGTGCCGCGACGTAGCCGTAGGCGAGCACCTGGAGATTGTGCGCCATGGAGACGTCGAGGTAGGCACCTTCGCCGCTGGAGTCCCTCCGCCGGAGCGCGAGCAGGATGTTGACGACGGCGGGGTAGCTGCCGCCCGCGATGTCGGCGAGAACACTGACCGGCAGCTGCGGCTTGCCCTCGCTGTCGGTGACCACCCCGAGCAGGCCCGATTCGGCGAGGTAGTTCAGGTCGTGTCCGGCCTTGCCCGCGTGCTTCCCCTTTTGCCCGTACCCGGTGATGGAGCAGTACACGACGTCCGAATTCACGGCCTTCACCTGCCGGTAGCCAAGCCCCAGCCGGTCGGCGACGCCCGGCCGGAACTGCTCGAGCACCACATCGGCCTCGGCGGCCAGCGCCAGCACCCGTTCCCGCTCGTCCGGGTTCTTGAGGTTCGCGGCGAAGGCCCGCTTCCCTCTGTTCAGGACAGCGTAGTTCGCGCTCGCCGAACCGAATTTCGGCTGGTAGGAGCGCATCTCATCGCCCCGGCCCTCGCGCTCGATCTTGATCACGTCGGCACCGGCTTCGGCGAGCATGAGACTCGCGAGCGGCCCCGGCAACAATGTCGATAAGTCGAGAACGCGAACACCGGCCAGTGGGCGGTCCAGGTCCGTGGAACCCATGTCTTCCCTTCGTCGTGCACCGCTCATCCGGCCGATGCCACCAGCTCACGCAGCCTGAACTTCTGAATCTTGCCGCTCTGTGTCGTCGGCAGCTCGTCGAGCAGCACAAGACGCTCGGGAAGGTAGTGCTTCGAAAGCCCTTGCCCGACAAGGTATTCACACAGCGAAGGCAGGTCGACCCGGGTGCCGGGACGCATGGCGAGCACCGCACAGGCTCGCTCGCCGAGCCGGTCGTCGGGATAGGCGACGACAGCCGCGTTCAGCACGTCCGGATGATCGAACAACAGGGTTTCCACGTCGGTGACGGGGATGTTCTCGCCACCCCTGATGATGATGTCCTTGCTGCGTCCCCTGAGCGAAAGCCAGCCATGCTCGTCGACGCTCGCGGTGTCGCCCGTCCGGAACCACAGTCCCGGAAGGTACGATTCGTCCGTCGCGTCAGGACGGTCGTAGTAGCCGAGCACGACGCCAGGGCCCTTCATGAGCAGGTCGCCGGTGACGCCTGGCGCGACCTCGCCGCCTTCGGCATCGACCACCTTCACGGCGGAGCCTTCGAAGATCGAGCCGTCGGTGAGCAGGATGTCGTCGGGCTCCGCCGGTGTGCAAGAACTCATGATCCCGCATTCGGTGAGTCCCCACGCGGGTGCGATGTAGGCACCGAACGCCTTGCTCGCCTTGGCAGGCAGCGTCCTCGGCACCGGGGACCCCGCGATGACGAGGCATTCCAGCGGGCAGTCCGGGTCGTCGACAAGGTCGGTCCTCATCATGTCCTGCAGGAAAGTCGGCGCGCCGAAGAACGCGGTGATGCCCTCCTGCCTGATGACGTTCGCGCCCCATGCCGGATCCCAGCGGTCGACATGCACACCCGTTCCCGCGATGTAGACGGTGAAGAGAATGCCCCACATGAACCCGGTGTGGTGCCCCACCGGCGATGCGACGAGCTGCACCATGGGGTCGCCGAACGTCTTCGGCCCGAGGTGCTCCGCGATGGCCTTCGCGCCGTAGACGAGTGTGTCGTGCGTGTGCATCGCCCCTTTCGGCTCACCCGTCGTACCCGAGGTGAAGCCCAAATAGCACAGCTCACCTGGCTCGGGCTGCTCGAACCGCCGCCGGGGCGCGGTCGCGACGACCGAGGACCACAACACCTCGCCCTCGCCGAGACCGTCCGCCGAATCGTCGACGACCACGACCGTTTCGAGATCGGGCAGCTCTGAACGCAAGCTTCTCGCGAGTCCGAGGTGCTGGGTACTCCGCCACGAACGCGGGATCACGAGTACTTTCGCCTTGCTGCGCCGCAGGATCGCGGCCGCCTGCCGCTCACCGTAGGCGACGGGGATACCGGCGTAGATCGCGCCGAGCTCGTTGATTCCGAACACGAGCGCCGCGTACTCGATCCAGTTGGGCAGCATCAGCACGACGGCGTCACCGTGTCCGACACCGAGTGCCGACAACGCTTCCGCGGCCCTGTGCGCCGCCGCGTCGAACTCGCGGTAGCTCTGCCTGACAACGGGACCGTCCGTGCGATGCCCCACCAGTGCGACCCTCTCGGGATACCGGTCGGCCACATCGGACAGTACGGATCGGACGGTGCGACCGGCCCACATACCGGAGGCCCTGAACGCGGCGGCATCACTGTCGGTCAGCGGGGTGTGCTGACCGCGCAACAACTCGGAGAGCGACGACTCGGTCATGGTGATCCTTTCAGGAGGTCACGACGTCGGCTGCCCCCGCACGGCGGGTCGCGACGGGATCGCAGGCGGCACGCAGCGAGATCGCGTCGCGCAGCAGCCGTTCGACGGGATACTCGGTGAGGTAGCCGTAGCCACCGTGTGACTGCACGGCTCGCGCGCACGCGTCGATCGCCGCTTCCGCCGCCGTGTCGAGCACGGCAGCGGCCTGCCACGGCTCGGCATCCGCACCACGCAGTACCTCGCGCAACAACACCGCTGCCGAGGACGAAGCGGCGAACAACTGTTCCCTCACCGTCGGCAATGCGGTCAGCGGAGCACCGAACTGCCTTCGAGTGGCGCTGTAGTCAACGGCGGCCTTTGCCGCGGCGTCGGCGATTCCGGCAAGGACCGACGCGGCACCCAGCCGCAGCCGAACCCTCGCCGACGCCAGGACATCGCCGGGGACACCGGTGACCCGGATGCCCTCACCGGTCATCTCGGCGGACACGGTGAGCGCACCACCGAGCCCGGTACGGCGGAGCGGCAGGTAGCGAAGATCGCCCGGCCCCAGCAGGCGGACCGTGTCGGCGCCCTCCAGCACCAGCGCGTACGGTTCGGCACCCGCCGCGTCGATCCGGCCGGGAAAACCGGCGGTATCAGCGGGGTCAGCAGTATCAGCACTGTCCCTGACCCCGATCGCGATGCCGCCGTCGTGGATACCCTCGACGAGTTCGGCGAACTCGGCTCGCCCTGCGAGCACCTCGGCTGCCGCGTGAGCCTGCACAGCAGCCCAGCCGAGCGCGGCCCAGCCACGGCCAAGTTCGGCGAATACGGTCGCCGCGAGCAGGTCGTCGGCACCGGCCCCGCCGCACGCGTCGGGGACGCCCAGCGTCCACACACCCAGTTCGGCGAGCTTGCGCCGCAGAGCGGCGACCTCATCGGGGCGCTCATCGCTCGGCGCGATGTCCTGATCGGCCATGAACGCGCCCAGCATGGCAACGAGGTCGGCCTGCTCCGCCGTCGGCTTCGGTGCGTAGGCCGTCATTTCCAGAACCTGTCCGGATCGGGCTCGCGGCGCTCGGCGAACGACGCGCTCAGTTCGTGGGCTTCCTGTGTGGTCAGGTAGACGCTCAGGTACTGGTCGTGTGCCATCCTCGCCTGACCGGAAACCCCGTTGTGCCGTCCGGAGAACGCCGACTTGAGGCCGCCGAGCGCCATCGGGCTCCGGGTGGTCAGCTCGCGGGCGACCTCGGCCGCGCGTGCGCGAAGCCGGTCGCCGGGGACGACCTCGTTGACCAGGCCCATGTCCAGCGCCTGCTCAGCGGAGTACTTCTTGTTGAGGTACCACATCTCCTTGGCCCGCTTGCGGCCGATCGTGTCCTCCAGGTACCAGCTTCCGTAGCCGGCGTCGAAACTGCCGACCATGGGCCCGACCTGGCGGAACACCGCGTTGTCCGCCGCGATGGAAAGGTCGCATACGGTGTGCAGCACGTTGCCGCCGCCGACGGCGAACCCGTTGACGGCGGCGACCACCGGCTTGGGAATCGTGTCGATGGCCTGGTACACGTCGATGATCGGCAGCACCTGCGACTGGTCGAGCGAGGTGATCTCGTCGTGCTCGCCGCCGATGCAGAAGAACTTGTCACCGGTGCCGGTCAGCACGGCCGCGCGCAGAGCGGGGTCGAGCCGGAAGCGCTGGAGCGCGTCGAAGAGTTCGAGGCAGGTCTGGTGCCGGAACTTGTTGCCCGCGTCCTGCCTGTCGATGGCGATGGTGACGACGGGGCCTTCCCGCTCGACGACGATGTCGGTGTAGTCGGTCACTGCGAACCTTCCTCACTCGTACGGAATCCGCGCCCGTTCTTGTTGCCGTGGTATCCGGCCGCGACCATCTGGCTCAGCAGCGGCGGCGGTGCGAATCGTGGATCGAGCGTTGCCTCGTAGGCGCTTTCGGTCGCGTGCTTGTGCACGTCGAGGCCGATCAGATCGAGCAGTTCCAGCGGGCCGAGCTTGTATCCGAGGCCGAGCCGCATCGCCGTGTCGAGATCCTCGGCGGAAGCCAGCTCGCTGTCGTACTCGGCGATGACGTCGTTGAGATACGGAATCAGCAGATGGTTCACGAGGAATCCCGGCCGGTCCTTGACCACGACGGGATCCTTGCCGATCGACTCGACGAACGCGACGAGCCGGTCGACGACGCCCGGCCCGCTCTGCAATGCGCGCACGACCTCGACGACCTTCATGATCGGCGCGGGATTGAAGAAATGCAGTCCCGCGAAGCGGTGCGGATCGGGCACGGCGCCCGCGAGATCGGTGACCGACAGCGCCGAGGTGTTGGTGACGATCAGCGCGTCACCGGAGACGACCTCCGCGACGGAGGCGAGCAGCTCGTGCTTGACGTCGGCCCGCTCGGTGACGGCCTCGATGACCAGTTCGGACTCCGCGAGCGCGGCGACATCGGTGACCGGTCGGACCCTTGCGAGCACCTCGTCCCGCTGCCGCTCGGTGAGTTTGCCCCTCGCGACACCACCGGCAAGGAAGTCGCGCAGGGTCGCGAGACCGGCCTCGATTCGCGCGTTTTCGGTTTCGAGGACGGTGACCTCGCGTCCCGACTGTGCGACCACCTGGACGATTCCCGCACCCATGGTGCCGAAGCCGAGCACCGCGACGCGTTGGATTTCAGACATCGTGAGCTCCTTACGAACCGAAAAGGCGGTTGTCGTCGTAGGTGTAGAAGCCGCGCCCCGTCTTTCGGCCGAGGTCACCCGCGGCGACCATCCTGGCCACCATGGGCGGCGGGAAGAACCTCGGATCGCGAAGCTGTTCGTACAGCCGGGTGGCGACCTGCTGATGGATGTCGAGACCCACGACATCGAGCAGCCTGAACGGTCCCATCGGGTGGCCGAGCGCGCCGGTGACCGCCGTGTCGATCGACTCCCTGGTTCCCAGTCCTGCCTCAAGCGCGTTGATGCACGAGTTTTCCCATGGGATCAGGAACCTGTTGACGATGAAGCCGGGCCGGTCCTTCGTCACGACCGTGGTCTTGCCGACGGAGGCAAGGAATTCGAGTGTCGCCTCGTGTGCCCAGCTCGCGGTGTGCCGCCCTTCGGCGACCTCGACGAGCTTCATCAAAGGGGCCGGGTTGCAGTAGTGCGTGCCGACGACCCGCTCGGGCGACGACGAGCCGGCCGCGATCGCCGTCACCGACAGCGTCGACGTGTTGGTGTGAAAGAGAGTGTCCTTGCCGACGATGCCGTCGAGCTCACCGAACAACTCCTGCTTCGCGGCGAGGTCCTCGTAGATCGCCTCGATGACGACGCCCGCTTCGGCGAGGTCCTTGAGGTCGGTCGTACCGTTGATCCTCGCGGCCGCTTCGGCTCCTTCGGCCTCGGTGAGCTTGCCGAGTTCGACGCTCTTGCCGAGGAATCCACGCACCGTGGAGACCCCGCGCTCGACGCGTCCGGAATCCAGGTCGTGAATCAGTGTGCGGTATCCCGCTCTCGCGGCAACGGTGGCGATGCCGGATCCCATCGTGCCGGCGCCGAGTACCGCGACCGTGCGGTCAAGCGAAGTCACGTCGTTGTCTCCCGTTTCGTATCGTCGGATGCCATCTGTGGGTGCACCGTCCTCATCGGATGGACTGACCGCCGTCGAGCACGATGGCCTCGCCGGTCATGAAGTCGGATTCGGGTCCTGCCAGCAACAGCAGCCACGGGACGATCTCGCCTGCCTCGCCCATCCTGCGCGCGGGGATGGCCTTGAGTACCTTGTCGGTCGCCGCGGGATCGGAACGCAGATCGCTGTTGAGGTCGGTTGCGAAGTAGCCGGGCGCGATGGCGTTGACCTGAACCCCGTAGCGTGCCCACTCGATCGCCATCGACCTCGTGAACGCGATGACACCGGCCTTGGAAGCCGAGTAGGCGGCATGCATGGCCACGCCTTGCAGCGCGAAGTTCGACGCGATGTTGATGACCTTGCCCGACTTCTGGCCGACGAGGTGCTTGCCCACCGCCCTCGTCGCGAGATAGACACCGCGCAGGTTGGTCGCGACCACCCTGTCCCATTCCTCCGGCTCCTGGTCGAGCAACGCTCGCGTCGCGACGATTCCCGAGTTGTTCACCAGGATGTCGACCTGCCCGAATGCATCCACAGTAGACTCGACAAGGCGGTCGACGGCGGTGGCATCGGTGATGTCGGTCGGACGGGCGAGCGCCGTTCTCCCTTCACGCTCCTGCTCTCGCACGAACGAGTCGAGTTCCGAGGCCGTCCTCGCGGCGACGGTCACCTTGGCTCCCGCTTCGGCGAGCGCGGTCGCCATCGCCCTGCCGAGACCTCTGCCGGCTCCGGTGACAATGGCGACCTTGCCCTGCAACGACGTCATGCCTTCTCCTCCGTTGTCCGTGCGGTGTCGCGGGCGATCAGCAGCCGTTGCACCTCGTTCGTACCGTCGTAGATCTGGGTAACCTTGGAGTCGCGGAGGCAGCGTTCGACGCCGAGGTCGGCGAGATCGCCGTAGGGGCCGAGAATGCGCATCGCCTCGCGGGAGACGTTCCAGCCGAGGTCGGTGCAGGACTGCTTCATGATGCCGATCTGTCCCGCGTTCGGGGTGCTCGACCTGTCGACCTCCCTCGCGACGGCGAAGAGCAGCAATCTGCCCTGCAGGATCTGCCCCCGCAGCGTGGCCAGCCCGAACGCGGCCTCGTCCGGCAGCCGCGAACCGTGCACCCTCCGCAGCGCGGCAAGCGTGCGCGCGTACGCGGCTCTCGCGATGCCGACACCTTGCGCCGCGGCACTGATCCTCGACTTGATGACCGAGTTCATCACCACCCGCCAGCCGCCGCCCTGTTCGCCAAGCAGATGATCGGAAGGGATGTGCACGTTGTCGAAGAAGAGCTCCGCCGTCGTCGAGCCGTTCATGCCCATTTTGGACAGTGGTTGTCCGCGTTCCAGACCGGCCGATTCGCCGTTGAGCACGAACGCCGTGATCCCTTTTCGCCCGAGCGCGCGGTCGACACTCGCGAAACAGATGATGACGTCGGCTCTGTCACCGGTCGTGATGAACGTCTTGCCGCCGCTCAGCGAGTATCCGTCCGCGACAGGGGTGGCAAGCGAACGCAGGCTCGCGACATCGCTGCCCGCGCCGGGTTCGGTGATACCGAGCGCGCCGTAGGCCGTCCCTTCGAGCAGGCCGGGAATGTAGCGGCTCGCCAACTCGGCCGATCCGGCCATCATGATCGGATACGCGGCGTGCGTCTGGGTCATGTAAACGAGACTCGTCGCGGCGCAGCCCGCCGTGATCTCCTCCATCGCCGCGGCATAGGCGACGTTGGTGTCCCCCGTGCCGCCGAGCCGCTCGGGGAAGATGAGCCCGGCGAGCCCCGCCGAGGCAAGTGATTGGTAACTCTCGTGCACGAACCGGTGCTCGCGGTCGGCTTCGGCGGCTCTCGGCGCCACCTCGTGCGCGACGACGTCCCGCACCTCGGCCCTCACCCGCAGTTCCCGCTCGGTGAGCAGAGCGTCGGCCGCCGATTCGTCGATGGCCTCGTGCAGGGCGAGGTACGCCTTCGGGTCGCTGTCGATGTCAAGCGCGGCAACGTGTTCGACAGTCATCGGGGGTCCCCGAACTCGGGTGCGCGCTTCTCCTTGAAAGCCGCGACGCCCTCCGACGATTCGCTTCCGCCGATGGCGAGCGCGGCGAGCCCCGTCTCGAATGCCAGCCCGGCATCGAGCGGAACGTCGAGACCATGGTCGACCGCTTCGAGTATCGAGCGGCAGGCCATCGGTCCCCTCGCCGCGATCCGCCCCGCCAGCTCCAGCGCGGTGGGGAGCAGCTCCTCGGCTGCCACCGGTGGTACGACGGAGATTCCGAGCTGATAGGCCCTCGCGGCGTCGATCCGGCTTCCGGTGAGCATCACGTGCCTCGCGACGTTGGGTCCGGCGACCCTGGCGAGCCGCTGCGTCCCTCCGTAGCCGGGGATGAGTCCCAGCCCCGCCTCGGGAAGGCCGAGCGACGCCTTCTCAGCGAGCACCGCGAACGAGCAGGCGAGTACGAGTTCGAAACCACCACCGAGGGCAAGCCCGTTGACCGCGGCGATCACGGGAACCCGGCTGCGCTCGATACTCCTGACGACCGCCTGTCCCGACCGCATCACCGCCTGTGCGGCCTCGGCGTCGAGACCGGCCAGCTCGTCGAGGTCGGCTCCGGCGCTGAACGCCTTCGGCCCGGTGCCGGTCAGCACGATCGCCCTCGTCGTACCGTCTTCACCCAGTGTGGCGATCTCGTCACCGAGTCCGCGTAGTACCTCGGCGTCGAGCGCGTTGTGCACGTGTTCCCGCGCGATCCGGACCGTCGCGACGGAACCGTCCCGCTCGACGACCACCTTGTCCGTTGTCACCTTGGCTCACCCTCCGTACTCGCGACGTCGCCGTCCTGGACGGCTCCACATGCGACAAGCCGTTCGATGTCGGCGGCACTGAATCCGTACTCGTCGAGTACCTCCACGGTATGCGCACCGAGTTCGGGAAAACGCCCGTTGCGCGGCCGCGCGATGGACGCGAGGCGAAACGGGCTGTGCACGCTGTGCATCGCCCCTTCCGTTCCCGGAACGGGCAGCAGGCTTCCCCTTGCCGTCACCTGCGGATCGGCGACTACTTCGGACAGCCGCTGCACGGGGGAGCACGGGATTCCCGCCTCTCCGAGGATCTTGATCCACTCCGAGGCCGTCCTGTCGACCAGCTTCGCGCTCACCTCGGCGACGAGTCGCTCACGGTGCGCTCTCCTGCCCGCGTTGTCGGCGAGCGCCTGCTCGGCGCCCAGTTCGGGAACGCCGATGACATCGCAGAAACGGCGCCACATCGCGTCGTTGCCGATCGCGATGGCCAGATCACGGTCGGCGGTGGGAAACGACTGGTACACCGCAAGCACCGAATCCGTGCCGCCGCTCGGGGCGGGCTCCCGCTCGCCCGCGAGGTAGGCCGCGATTCTCGGCGCCATGACGGCGAGGTCGGAATCCAGCAGGGAGACGTCGATCAGCTCGCCGACCCCGTGTTCCCGCTGCCGAACCACCGCGGCGCTCACCGCGAGCGCCGCGCACATCCCGGTGACCACATCGGACAGTGCGGAGGAAACACGTTGCGGCGAACCGCCCTTCGCCCCCGTCACGGACATGATTCCCGACCGCGCCTGGGCCGCCAGGTCGTATCCGGGTAGTGCGTGGTCGGGGCCGGTCAGCCCGAATCCCGACATCGCGCAGTAGATGAGACGGGGAAACTCGGCGCGGAGCCGCTCGTGGCCGATGCCGAGTTTCGCCAGCTTGCCGGGATTGAGGTTCTCCATGAAGACGTCGGCCGAACCGATGAGCCTGCGCAACGTCGCGAGCCCTTCACGTTCCCTGAGGTTGATCACGACCGAACGCTTGTTGCGGTTGGCCGAGGCGAACCACGCCGAGGCGTCCTGAACGAAAGGCGGACCCCAGGTCCTCGCGTCGTCGCCGGAACCGGGGCGTTCGACCTTGATCACGTCGGCACCGAGGTCGGCCAGGTACATCGACGCCGTAGGGCCCGCATAGGACGTCGTCATGTCGATGACCTTCAGCCCCGCGAGCGGGCCACAGGGCGGTGTGGTCTCGTCCTGCTCGTTCATTACCACGCCTTCATATTGTTGGACATTAGTCTTGTGGTCAAGAGGCAGTCGTCACGCCGTAGGCGCGCGCTCGTGCTCCGCGCCCACGGTCGGCTTCTCGTCCCACTCGATGTCGTCCCGATAGGACTCACGCGCCACCTTGACGGCGAAGAACGTGAGCACCCCGCCGATCATGATGTAGACGGCGAGCGGCCACGCGCTGTCGGCGACGGAGAACAGCGCCGCCGAGATGAACGGGACAGGACCACTCATGATCATGCCGCCGACCTGGTAACCGATAGCCGAACCGCTGTACCGCAAGCGCGTCGCGAACAATTCGGGAAGGAAGCTGGCCAGCGGCGAATAGGTGAGCGTGTGCGCGATCGGCAACGCCAGGATCATCGCGATGATGATCGCGAACGTGCTGCCCGTGTTGATCAGCCAGAAGAACGGGAACGCCTCGATGACCGTGATGACGCAGCCGACGAGCAACACCGGCCGCCTGCCGTATTTGTCGGCGAGCATCGCGGCGTAGGGAATCGTGAGTATCTGGATGGCGGAGGCGATACAGACGGCGAGCAGAACGGTATCGCGCGTGACACCCGGCTGCTCGGCGCCGTAGCTCAGGGCGAAGACCGTCGCCATGTAGAACGGGATGTTGGCGGCCGCCATCGAGAAGATGGCGATCAGGACACCCTTCCACGCCTTGCGAATCACCTCGGCCGCGGGGAACTTGGCCTCCTCACCCTTGTCCTGAACGGCCTTGAAGGCGGGCGATTCGGTGATCTTGAGCCGGATGTAGAGACCGAGCAGCACCAGCACGACACTGGCGAGGAACGGAATCCGCCAGCCCCACGTCATCATCGCCTCTTCGGGCAACTGCTCGACGAGGAAGAAGGCGAGCGTGGCCAGCACAAGTCCTGCGGGAACACCGCATTGCGGCCAGCTGCCGTAGAACGCCCGCTTGCCTGGCGGCGCGTGCTCGACGGCCATCAGCACGGCACCGCTCCACTCGCCACCGATGGCAACACCTTGCAGTAGCCGGGAAAGCACCAGCAGTATCGGCGCCCAGATACCGATTTGCGCATAGGTGGGCAGCAGGCCGACCATGCCCGTGCCGACGCCCATCAGGACCAGGCTCAACACCAGCATCGTCTTGCGGCCCAGCCGGTCTCCGAAGTGACCGAAGACGATGCCGCCGAGCGGCCTCGCCGCGAAAGCGACGCCGAATGTGGCGAACGAGGCGAGCGTCCCGGCAAGTGGATCGAGTGCGGGAAAGAAGATCTTGCTGAAGATCAACGCCGAAGCTGTACCGAAGATGAAGAAATCGAAGAATTCGATAACGGTGCCGATGAAGCTCGCGAATGCGATCTTCCCGATGGACACCGAAGATCCCTGGGCTTTGTCAGCCATGGTGCTTTCTCCTGGGTAGGTCGTCCATGCACCGGGACGACGCGACGTTGCGATGGAGCAACCGTAAGGCAGAAGGTCCACTTGTTCAAGGTCCAACTTTTAAAAGTCCTGCTGATGCCTTGAACTTTGTTTGCGCAGGTCAAAGCACCCGAAGCCCTGTGGACCTCGGGTGCTCAGTGAAGTTTTCTAGTGCGTACCGTGCGCGGCCAGGTGCTTACGCAGATAGGTCAGGTGCTTGATGATGGCGTCCTCCGCCGCGTCCTGATCCTTCGCGACGATGGCGTCCACAATGGCCTTGTGCTGGCGCACCGTCGCCCTGCCGACATCGGGAGAAAGATCGAGATAATGCACGGGTTCCGTCTCGTGGTGCAATGCGGAAACGAATGAGGCCAGCACCCGGTTTCCGGAAGCCTGCGCGATGAGCGTGTGGAATTGCTCGTCGAGCTTGGGAACCTCGGGATCGTCGACCGAGGCCGCCTTCTGCCTCGCCACGATATCCCTCAGCCGCTCGACGTCCTCGTCGCTGCGGTTGGCAGCGGCCAATCGTACGGCTGGAACTTCGAGGTGCTGCCTGACCTCGGCCACCTCGGTGAATTCGATACTGCCGAGCGTCAGCAGGTTGTGCACGCTGTCGATCACGGCGCTTCCCAGCGAATGGTGATCGATGAGCTGCACGAAGTTTCCTCCGCGCGAACCGGGAACCTTGTAGATCAGGCGCTGGGTCGTCAAGGAGCGCAACGCCTCCCTGACCGTCGTGCGGCTGACGTTGAACTGCCTGGCGAGTTCGGTTTCGGGAGGAAGCAGGTCGCCCGTCTTGAGCTCGCCCGACAGAATCGCGACGCGGATGCGTTCCTCGACCTGCTCACGCGGACGGAGCACCTTCTGGCCGATCATGCGTGCCGGCTGGTCTCCCCGGTGCTCTGCCACTACCTCACCCACCTACTACCTGAACTCGGATCGGCGCGAGTATAGCGGTTTATTGTCCGACAATGCCACGCCGGAGTCCCGCTACGGTCGGTGTCCCATCGGAAACCCGGGGAATTCGATACGAGACTCCTCTCACTGAGCACGCCGCCCGCTCGATGACACCACATCTTCCGTGCCACCCTCGCGAGAGGCCGCAATCCGGTGTGGAAAGGAGGGCCAGAAGTGTCGATGATCATGGCGAACCCCGTCGGCGACTGGTTCAGTGAAACTTCGAGCGGACTGATCTCCGGCGCGCTCAACATCGCCATCATCATCGTGGTGGCGCTCGTACTTCGCGCCGTCGTCGGCAGACTCATCGATCAACTCACCAAGCGCATGGTCAGGTCGAGGGAACGGCTGACCAAGTCGAGGGTGGCCAGCAGAATCGTCAAGCACGCCGGACCCGACTCGGTCAGCCGCACCGAACGGCAGCGGCAACGCGCCGAGACCATCGCCTCGGTACTCAAGAGCATCGCGACGTTTCTCATTCTCGGCATCGCGTTCGTCACCGTGCTCAGCCAGGTCGGAATCAACATCGGCCCGATCATCGCGAGCGCGGGAGTCGTCGGCCTGGCCATCGGCTTCGGAGCGCAGAGCCTCGTACAGGACTTCCTCGCCGGAATGTTCATGATGATGGAGGACCAGTACGGCGTCGGAGATGTCGTCGACGTCGGCGACGCGGTCGGCACCGTCGAAGCGGTCACCCTGCGCATCACGAAGATCCGCGACCTCGACGGCGGGCTGTGGCACGTCCGCAACGGCGAGATCATGCGGGTCTGCAACATGAACCAGGACTGGGCCAACGCCGTCGTCGAACTTCCGCTCGACTACTCGGTGGACGTCGACCACGCCCAGGACATCATCCAGCGCAGCATCGACGAATTCGCCCAGGAGCAGCGCAACGCCGCGAAGATACTCGAACAGCCGAGCATCGCCGGAGTCGTCGGCATCGGCAACGGAGCGGTCACCGTGCGGATCATGGTGACGACGCAGCCCGGCGAGCAGTGGGCGCTGGGAAGGGCGCTGCGCGCGCACCTCAAGAGCAGCCTCGACCAGGCGGGCATCCGGGTCGCGCACCCCGTACTTCCCACGGAGGGTGCGGGCGCGACCCGGCAGGGCTGAGGGCCTGCCCTACCGCTGTTGCTTGGCCGCGATCCTGGCTTGGACCTCTGGCCTGCGCAGCGGCGGCACGGTCGTCGGCGGCTGCCGCCTTGCCGGTAGCTCGCTGAGCAGCCTCGTCGTGATGGCGGTGATCTCGGCGACCGCCGTCTCGAACGGCTCACGCGTGGCGTCTGAAACGTTCTGGACGCCGCTGATCTTGCGCACGTACTGACGCGCGGCGGCCTCGATTTCCTCCGACGTGGCCGAAGGTTCCAGGCCCCTGAGGATGGTGATGTTTCGGCACATGCCACAGAGGCTACGCAGAATCCTCCGAGGCGGTGAGCAACCGTTCCGCGAAATCGCGGCACGCGCCCGCGAAGGCGGCTCCCGATTCGATCCGGAAATCCGCGTCGAGGAAGGCGAGGTGCAGGACGAGCCACTGCCAAGAATCCACCGCGATGCCGACCCTCGTGCGGGCCGCGTCGACGGCCTGGATCTCGGCGTCCTGGAACTTCACCGCGTCGGCAACATCGGCGACAGGGGCGTCCACGACGAGCACAACCCGCTCCTTGCCCCTGTTGAGCCCCTTCCGCAGGTACTCCGTCGCCGAATCGGCCGGAAGCGGGCGAACGGTGAAGGTGACGCCGGTGCGGGCGAGTCCGGTGAGCCGGTCGAGCCGGAACACCCGCCAGTCTGCGCGATCGACATCCCAGCCGAACAGGTACCACCGCAGCAGGTAATGCACCTGCCGATACGGCTCGACCCTCCGCACCGTCGGCTCACCAGCCGCGTTCGTGTAACCGAACGTCACGGTGTCATTCCTGGCGATGGCCTCGGCGACGACGCCGAGCTGTTTCGCCGTCACGCTCGGGGCAGGCTGCGGGCTCGCTTCGAGGCTGGCGCGAATCGAGGACACGCGCGGCCGCAGCCTCGCGGGAAGGAACTGGTCCAGCTTGCCGTAGGCCCTTGTCGCGGCATCGTCTATCCCGCCGCCCTCCGCCGCTCCGACCGCGGCGAGCGACGCGAGCGCGAGCAGGGTGGCTACGGCCTCGTCGTCGTCCAGCACGAGCGGCGGCATCGTCCTGCCCGCGGCGAGCCGGTAGAAACCGCCCGGCCCCGGCTGGGTCTCGACGGGATAGCCGTAGCCACGCAGCCGGTCGATATCGCGGCGCAGCGTTCGCGGGCTGATGCTCAACCGTCTAGTCAGTTCGTCTCCGCTGAACTGCCGGCCGGTCTGCAAGGTCGACAGCAGCGCCAGCATGCGTTCGGTGACGTCGGCCATCGCTCCATTCTCACATCAATCGCGGCCAGGATCCGGCCACATTTACTCATAGGCTGCGCTCATGACGGTCATGACGGTTACGCCGAGCTCAGCCATCACCCTGCGCGGAGCGCGCACGAACAACCTCGCCGGTGTCGACCTCGACATCCCTCGCAATCAGTTGATCGTCTTCGTCGGGGTGTCCGGTTCGGGCAAGTCGTCGCTCGTGTTCGACACGATCGCCGCCGAAGCGGGCTACCAGCTCAACGAGACGTTCCCGCCGTTCGCGAGAAACCGGCTTCCGAAGTGGGCCCGCCCCGACGTCGAGCACGTCGCGGGCCTGACCCCTGTCGTCGTCATCGATCAGCGCAGGATCGGCGGCAACTCGCGCTCGACCGTCGGCACGGTCACCGATGCCTTCACCTACCTGCGGCTGTTGTTCTCGCGGATCGGCGAACCGTTCGTCGGGGAATCGAACCACTTCTCGTTCAACGAACCGGCCGGGATGTGCCCGAGCTGCTCGGGGCTCGGCGAGGTCGTGGTGAGCGCGGTCGATCGCTTCCTCGATCTCGACAGGTCGCTCGCCGGAGGCGCGATCCTGCTTCCCGGCTTCGGCAGCGGCGGTTACTGGTACTCGCAGTACGCCGACATCGGTAGCTTCGACGCCGACACCCCGTTGCGGGAATGGAGTGCCGTCGAGCGCGAGGCCCTGCTGTTCGGAGGGGAGACCGCGGCGAAACTGGGTACCAAACCGCCGAAGGGCTACGAGGGCGTCGTGGAACGCTTCGAGCGAATCTACCTGCACACCGCCGACAACCTGTCCGAGCGCAAGCAGGAGACCATCCGCCGCTTCACCAGGGCGGCGACCTGCGAGGACTGCGGAGGCGACCGGCTCAACAAGGCGGCCCGAACGGCGACCGTGCTCGGCCGCACCATCGGCGAGCTGACGCGCATGGAGATCACCGAACTGCTCGACGTCGTCAGCGGGATCACCGACTCCCGCGTCGCCCCCGTCGTCGCCGCGCTGACCGGCAGGCTGGAGGCGATGATCACGATCGGGCTCGGGTACCTCAGCCTCGCGAGGTCCACGCCGACGCTGTCAGGCGGGGAGTCGCAGCGGATCAAGACCGTGAAGCACCTCGGTTCCAGCCTCACCGAAATGACCTATGTCGTGGACGAACCGACCGTCGGATTGCATCCCACCGATGTCGACTCGATGATCACATTGCTGGAACGGTTGCGCGACAGCGGAAACCACGTACTCGTCGTGGAGCACGATCCCGCTGTCATGGCACATGCCGACCAGATTGTCGAGATCGGGCCCGCGGCCGGGGCGGCCGGAGGGCAACTCGTTTTCCAGGGCCCGTTCAGCGCGCTGGCCGGATCCGGTACACCAACCGGAAACGCGCTGGCGCGGCAGCGGCGGACCAAGCGGACTCCGCGCGGCGCGAACGGGCACCTCACCGTCGCCGCCGCGAATCGCAACAACCTGAAAGACGTCACCGTACGGTTGCCGAAGGGAGTGCTCACCGTGCTGACCGGTGTCGCGGGTTCCGGAAAGTCCAGCCTCGCGGGCGAACTGGTCGCCCAGCACGAAGCGACCGTCATCGACCAGAAACCGGTCAGCACCAACCGCCGTTCGACGCCCATCACCTACACCGGCATCGCACCGGCGATCCGCAAGTTGTTCGCGAAGCGCAACAACGTCGCCGCCAGCCTATTCAGCGCGAA
This sequence comes from Saccharomonospora sp. NPDC006951, assembly GCA_040635515.1. Classification (GTDB taxonomy): domain Bacteria; phylum Actinomycetota; class Actinomycetes; order Mycobacteriales; family Pseudonocardiaceae; genus Prauserella_A. Next base: position 353,276 of record JBEYHY010000006.1, read on the forward strand.
CTCGGAGGGTGCGTGCCCCGACTGCAAAGGGCTCGGCATCATCCACACCGACCTCGCGTTCATGGACGGTCAGGAAACCGTCTGCGAGACCTGCGGCGGCAAGCGCTTCACGAGCGAAGTTCTCGGCTACACGGTCGATGGCCTCTCCATCGCCGACGTCGACGACCTGACCATCGACAGCGCCATCGACCGGTTGCCGGACAGGGCAATCGCCGACGCACTGCGCAAACTGGCGGAAGTCGGCCTGGGCTATCTGCGGCTGGGGCAGTCGCTGAGCACGTTGTCGGGAGGCGAGTGCCAGCGCGTCAAGATCGCAAGGGAACTCGGGCAGAAGCGGCAGGCCACCACCTACGTACTCGACGAGCCGACGACCGGACTGCACATGACCGACATCGGCACGCTGCTGCACGTGCTGGATCGCCTCGTGGACCAGGGAGACACGGTGGTGGTGATCGAGCACAACCTGGAGGTCATCCGGCAGGCGGATTGGCTGGTCGACCTGGGCCCTGGCCCGGGAAGGCACGGAGGAACGGTGCTTTTCGAAGGCCATGTCGCCGATTACGCGGGTCACCAGACCCCCACCTGCCAAGCACTGGAGGCATGAGAGCGGATGCCATGCGGGCTCCGTCCGGCGCGCTGATTCAATATCCTCGCCGGGGAGCCAAAAACGGAAAATGGCGATTATTCACCGCTTCGCCGACTAGCTGGCAGCCAACTCCTCATACACCCTGTCACAAATGTAGCGCCGCCCATAATTCCCGCCTGTGATTTCCCGAAGAAATCCAGCTTCCCGCAGTCTATTGATTGCACTATTAGCCGTCGGATACGACACTTCGAGGTCCGATTGAACCTCTGGAACTGTCATCACAGGATAGCCGATAATATTGACCGCCAGATCCAATATCGCGCCACGCGCCCCAGCGCGCTTCATTGCCTCAATAACCTCGGCAGAGAAGTCGAGAAGGCGGCCGATCGTATCGGTCGCAGCCTTGGCTCTTGCCTTCACAGCTTCAGCAAAGAACCGGACCCATGGATCAAAATTTCCGGTCCGGCTGACACTCAACAGGTGGTCAATATAGTCTTCACGTCGCGGCTCAAGCCAAGGAGAAAGATTGAGCACCGGGTGACGCAGTACCCCCTCCTCGATCAACTGCAACGTGATGGCAAGTCGGCCGATCCGACCATTCCCATCACTAAAGGGATGAAGTGTTTCAAACTGATAATGCCCGAGGGCGACCTTCACAAGGACCGGCATCTCCTGCTCAGAATTTATCCATTTTTCCCAGTCGCTGATTCCCTCGATGAGGAAGTTGCCGTTCGGAGGAGGGACAAATCTGGACTGCTCGATGCCTCGTCCCTTATCGCCGATGCAAACAAGGCGCTCACGCAGACGACCAGCGTCGTAAGTGTCCCCCCGGGTCCTACGCACAAGGATCGACTGAAGTTCCGCGACAACGTTTAGACAGAGAGGCTTCTTCTTGATCAGCTCAAGACCGTGCAGTGCAGCGCGAACATAGTTCTGGATCTCTCGGACCTCAGCGGACTGCTCGCTGCTGTCTTCGTACTGAGCCTCCAAGACATCCACATATGGGGCGTAGGTTCCCTCTAGCGCGGACGTACTGACCGCCTCCCGCGTCAGCGACGGGCGCACCAACAGCTGAGGGTTTGGCAACTGATCTACGCGGGCATCAAGCACACCCAGCGCCCGATCCGCCTCACTGATGATCTTGTAGGTCGACGGCATCAAGTCCACCTCCCCGGGAAGAGGAGAGGGCACGAACGCAAAGTGGCTGTAGGACTGGTTCAACCGAGCGTCCGTGCCGCTCACCGCGACCAGCCGACCAACCGACGAACTCTTGAAGTCTTCTACCTGCACTTTTAAAGTATAAGCAGAGATACTTTTAAAGTGCCAGTTAGATTGCAAGACACGTTAGTTGACGTCGAGGCTTCTTAAAGCTGCGGACCCAAAGCTTTAAATTACACGCATGAAATTAAAGGATCGCACCTGGAGCGACCCCTCGCCAAGGCGTGATCGGAGAAGAAAGCTCATAAAGTGTGGGAAAGGTGTGGGGATGATCTTGCGACCCTCACTCCACACCTTCTCTACCAGCCAGTATGCGCGCCCGAAGGGATTCGAACCCCTAACCTTCTGATCCGTAGTCAGATGCTCTATCCGTTGAGCTACGGGCGCATGTTCAGTTGTTCCGACCGGAGTCGGGTGATGCTCGGCTAGGCCGAGCACCGGCGGAGGCTCCGGGATTTGAACCCGGGAGGGGGGGTTACCCCCAACCGCATTAGCAGTGCGGCGCCATAGACCAGACTAGGCGAAGCCTCCCAGGTCACGACCACTGCTTAAACAGCGTACACACGTCCCTCCCACCCCGATACAGCACCCCCAATCTTCCCGCTGACCAGGTCATTTCCGGTCGGCGAGTGCGACGAACGGGGCCAGCGAGGCCGGGTTGGCGAGGGCATCACGGCTCACCGCCTTCTCCGGGGCAACACCTCGCAGGATCTTCTTCACCGGCACCTCGCACTTCTTGCCGTTGAGGGTGCGCGGGATGTCGTCGACGACGACGAACCGGTCGGGCACATGCCGGGGCGACAGCGCCGCCCTCAGTTCCTTCCGCAAGACCGGTTCGAGTTCGGCCATGCTCGCCCCGCTCGCGAGGACCAGGAAGCACAGCAGTTCGCCCTCCTCCCCCGCCGAGGTGTCGATGACGAGCGAGTCCAGCACCTCGTCGAAGCCCTCGACGATGCGGTAGAACTCCGCGGTGCCCATGCGCACCCCGCCCCTGTTGAGGGTCGAGTCGCTGCGGCCGTAGATGACGGCCGACCCCCTGCTTGTGATCTTGATCCAGTCACCGTGCCGCCACACGCCCGGGAAGTCCTCGAAGTACGCCTCCCTCAGCCTGCTTCCGTCCTCGTCGTTCCAGAAGAACACCGGCATCGACGGCATCGGCTTGGTGATCATCAGCTCGCCCACCTGATCGATCACCGGGTTACCGTTCTCGTCGTAGGCCTCGACGGCGGCACCGAGACACCGGCAGGACAACTCGCCGAGCCACACCGGCACCGTCGGCGCCGAACCGACGAACGCGGTGCACAGATCCGTGCCACCCGAGACGGAACAGATCTGCACCTGCCTGCCGACGGACTCCGCGATCCACCGGAACCCCTCGATGCTCAGCGGCGCACCGGTCGATCCGAGCGCGCGAATCGAGGAGAGGTCGAACCGTTCCGCGGGCCGCAGACGCTGCTTGAGGCAGCTCTGCACGAATGGAGCCGAGGTACCGAAGTACGTGACCCGATGTTGCTCGGCAAGCCGCCACAACGCGTTCAGGTCCGGATGCCCCGGACTCCCGTCGTACAACACGACCGTCGAGCCGACGAGCAGGCCGGAGACGAGGAAGTTCCACATCATCCAGCCGGTGGTGGTGAACCAGAAGAACCGCTCGCCCTGACCCAGATCGCATTGCAGCGCCAGCGCTTTCAGGTGCTCGACGGTGATGCCGCCGTGCCCGTGGACGATGCCCTTCGGGAGCCCGGTAGTTCCCGACGAGTAGAGCACCCACAACGGATGGTCGAACTCGACGGGATCGAACGCGAGCTCCGCACCCTCGTGTTCGGCCAGCAGCGCGTCCCAGGCACGGGCCCCCGGAAGGGTTCCGCCGCCGGCGTAGTCGACGAGCACGGTCGCGGAAAGTCCGGGCATCCTCGACCTGAGCCGTTCCACGGTCGGCCGCACATCGAACGATCGTCCATTGTAGACGTATCCGTTGACGGCGATGAGCACCTTCGGCTCGATCTGGGTGAACCGGTCGGCCACCGCGCTCACCCCGAAGTCGGGAGAGCACGAGGACCACACGGCGCCGAGGCTTGCCGTGGCAAGGAAAGCCACCAGCGTCTGCGGGCAATTGGGTGCCAGCGCGACGACCCGGTCGCCCTTGCCGACACCGAGCGACCGCAAACCCGCCCTCGCCGCGGCGACCCGCTGCCGCAACACACCGAAGGTGAGCTGCTCGCTGAGGCCGTCCTCCCTGTGGAAGATGACGGCCAATTCGTCGTCGGCTTTCTCCGCCCCGCCGACACCGCCGGTGAGTGCGTGCTCGGCGTAGTTCAGCTCCGCGCCGGAAAACCACCGCGCGCCAGGCATCTCCGGGCCCGAGAGCACCTCCTCGGGCGCCTTGCGCCACCGCACTCCCAGATAGTCGGTGACGGCCGACCAGAACTCGTCGACCGAATCAGTCGAGAATTCCTGCAACCGTGCGTAGTCGGCGAGGTCGATCCCACGTTCAGCATTCAGCCATTCGCGGAAGCCTTCGATTCTGGCCCCGGAAACCCGGTGCGGGTCCGGCCGCCACAACACTTCGGGGACGTCGGCGTCGGCGCTCATGCCAACGACCTTAGGCCACGACGGCCGCCATTTCCTTGATCAAAATCAGCGCAGATGTGCGTCGAACCAGGAAAGCGTGCGCTGCCACGCTTCGGCCGCCGCGGCGGGGTCGGCGTCGAAGCGGTGGTTGGCTCCCGGGTAGCGCACGACATTGGTCGCGACCTTCGCCTCCGCCGCCGCGTCCCTGAGCCGTTCCACCTGTGCCGCGTCGGATTCGGCCCCCGAGTCCCCGTAGATGCCGAGCCAGGGACTCGTGAGACTGCCCGCGATGTCGACGAGGGCCGGAAGCTCGTCGGAGGCGGGCTTGTCGATCCCGCGCCCTCCCACGCTCACCGCCGCGCCCAGCGTGCGGTTGGCCGCCACGACGAGCGCGGCGGTGGCGCCGAGGTCGAAGCCGACGACGCCGAGCAGGTCACCACTGATGCCGCGCTCGACAAGCCAGGCCAGTGTCGTGTCGGTCGCGGCGAGCACGTCGGCTCCGGTGAGCGGGCCTCCGTCCTCGTCGATGTGCGGCGCGACGGCGAGCCAGCCTTCGCCCGCGAGACCTGCCACCAGCAACCGCACCGCGTCCGTGATGCCACCTGCTTCATGAAGAACGACGAGGCCGCCCCTCACGACGCCTTCCGGTTCGGTGAACGAGAGGCGGACTGCTCTGCCGTCTGTGTGCTCGTAGTCCTCGGTGCGGGTCTGCGTCATCTGTCTACTCAACCACCGATACCGGACCCTCAGTCAACGTGAGGTTGCGGATATCCGGCGAGATAAGTTGGGGAGCGAACCCGTTCGACTTCCGAGGAGCCGCACATGTCCGCCCCCATCAATCCGAGGGCCGACCTCGCAGCCCTGCCCGCTTACGTCCCCGGACGGTCGGTGCCCGGCGCGATCAAGCTCGCGAGCAACGAGGTACCCGGCGGTCCGCTGCCGAGCGTGGCCGACGCGATCTCGCACGCGTTGCGTGAGGTCAACCGGTATCCGGACATGGGATCGCAGGCGTTGACCGCGCGGCTGTCGAGCGAGCTGAAGGTTCCCGAGTCGCGCATCGCGATCGGCTGCGGATCGGTCTCGCTGTGCCAGCAGCTCGTGCAGGCGATGTGCGCGCCGGGCGAGGAGGTGCTTTACGCGTGGCGCTCGTTCGAGGCGTATCCGATCGTCACGCAGGTGGGCAACGCGACGTCGATCAAGGTCCCGCTCGACGGGACCCACACGCACGACCTCTCCGCGATGCTCGCCGCGATCACGCCGAAGACCAGGCTGATCTTCGTGTGCAACCCGAACAACCCGACTGGCACGGCGGTGCGCAGGCGGGAGCTGGCGAGCTTCCTCGACGCGGTTCCCTCCGACGTGCTCGTCGTGCTCGACGAGGCCTACCGCGAGTTCGTCACCGACGAGGAGGTTCCCGACGGGCTCGAATTCGTCGCCGAGCGGCCCAACGTAGCCGTTTTGCGAACCTTCTCGAAGGCCTACGGGCTCGCCGGGCTGCGCGTTGGCTACGCGGTCGGCCACGAGGACGTCGTCACGGCGTTGCGCAAGGTGTATGTGGCGTTCAGCGTCAACACGCTCGCCCAGACCGCGGCGATCGCCTCGCTCGACGCCAAGGACGAGCTGCTCGCCAGGTGCGCCCGCATCGTGGAGGAGCGCGACAGGGTGCGGACCGCGCTTGTCGAGGCCGGTTTCGAGGTGCCGGAGACGCACGCGAACTTCGTCTGGCTTCCGCTCGGCGAGCGCACGGTGGCCTTCGCGGAGCACGCGCTCGACCGCAAGGTCGTCGTCCGGCCCTTCGCGGGTGACGGGGTGCGGGTCACGGTCAGCACCCCCGACGAAAACGACCTCTTCCTCGAAGCGGCTCGCACCTTCGAGCGTTGATCGCGGCTACTCGACCGTGACGCTCTTGGCCAGGTTTCGCGGTTTGTCGATGTCCCTGCCGAGTTCCGTGGCGAGGTGGTAGGCGAGCAGCTGAAGCGGGATGCCGAACAGGATGGGGTCGAGTTCCGGCTCCGTCCTCGGGACCCTGAGCTCGGCGTCGGCGAGTCCTTCGGGCAGGGTCGCGTTGGTGACGGCGATGACGGGGCCTCCCCTCGCCTTGATCTGTTCCATCGTGCCGATGTTCTTCACGAGCAATTCGTCGTCGGGAACGATCACGACCGACGGCATTCCGCTGTCGATGAGCGCGATGGGCCCGTGCTTCAGCTCGCCTGCCTGGTACGCCTCGGCGTGCACGTAGGAGATCTCCTTGAGCTTCTGCGCGCCTTCCCTCGCGACCGGCCAGCCCCTGACCCTGCCGACGAAGAACATGTGGTTCGCACCGGCGAACCTCCTTGCCGCGTCCGCGATGACCTCCTCGCTGTCGAAGACGTCCTCGACCCGCCTCGGAAGCTCGTCGAGCGCGGTGACGATCCTGCGGCCGTCGGCGACCGAAAGGTCGCGCACCCGGCCGAGCAGCAGCGCGAGCATCGCGAAGCAGGTGCTCATGTTGGTGACGGCCTTTGTGGACGCCACCGACACCTCGGGGCCCGCGTGGAGGAAGACGCCGCTTCCGCATTCGCGGGCGATCGCGCTGCCGACGACGTTGACGGCGCCGATGACCCTGCCGCCCTTGCGGGCGAGTTCCTGCACGGCGGCGAGCGTGTCGGCCGTCTCGCCGGACTGACTGACGGCAACGTAGAGGGTGTCGGGGTCGACGACGGGGTCGCGGTAGCGGAACTCGGACGCGGGCTCGGCGTCGGCGGGCAGCCTCGCGAGTTCTTCGACGAGATTCGCGCCCATCTGGCCCGCGTAGTAGGCCGAGCCGCAGCCGAGGAACTTCACCCTGCGAATGGAGCGCAGCTCACGCGGGTCGAGGCGAAGGCCACCGAGGTGGGCGGTGGAGAACCGGCTGTCGAGCCTGCCGAGCAGCGCCCTGCGCATGGCTTCGGGCTGGTCGCCGATCTCCTTGCGCATGTAGTCGGTGAATCCGTCGAGGCCGTAGTCGGCTTCGGTCAGCTCGACCTCGGTCGGGGTCTTGTCGGTGCGCCGCGCCTGCAGCGTGCTCGTGCGGTAGTCGTCGGCGCGCAGCGTGGCCAGCTCACCGTCGTCCAGGTAGACGACGCGCTGGGTGTGCCGCACGAGTGCGACGAGGTCGGAGGCGACGAACATCTCGCCGTCGCCGATTCCGAGCACGATGGGGCTGCCGTTGCGGGCGACGACGAGTTCGCCTGGGTTGCGGGCGTCGAGGACGACGATGCCGTAGGCGCCGTCCACTTCCCTCAGCGTCGCTCGGACGGCGTCTTCCAGTGAACCCTGTTCTTCGGCGAGCCGGGCGGCGATGAGATGGGCCAGCGCCTCGGTGTCGGTGTCGGAGACGAACTCGACGCCGGTCGCGGCGAGCCGTGCTCGCAGTTGTCCCGCGTTCTCGATGATGCCGTTGTGCACGACGGCGACGCGGCCGGTGGCGTCTGTGTGCGGATGCGCGTTGGCGTCGTTCGGCTCGCCGTGGGTCGCCCACCTCGTGTGCCCGATGCCCGCGACGGCGGGCTGGTCCTCACCGACGAGTGCCCGCAGTTCGGCGACCCTGACGGCCGCCTTCGTCACCCGCAGCCTTCCCCTGTGCGGCAGCGCGATTCCCGCGGAGTCGTAGCCGCGGTACTCAAGCCGGTGAAGGCCCTCAAGCAGTATCGGCGCGGCAGGTCTGCTGCCGAGGTAGCCGACGATTCCGCACATGGTGCTCCTACCCGTAGACGATGCGGCGAAGTTGCCGCGCCGAGAGCTCACCCGCCGCAAAGGGGCGGGAAGCCAGTTCGGCGGCAAGCGCCGTCCAGATGTGATCGTTGGTGAATCCGCGCTGTTTCAGCTCGCGGTGGCGCCGCCTGACGAACTCGTCTTTCGTTTCGCCGAAGTAGGCGATGACGTCGGCGATCACCCGTTCCGCCGTCACCGGCGGCAGGCCGGTCGACACGGCGACATGCCTGACGAGTTCGGGCGGCAGCGGGTGGGTCATGACGTCCGAGCCTGCAAGCCGGACGCGGCAGGTTCAAGTTTTCTGCCCGATTCCGGGCAGGAATCACAGTCAGAGTTGCCGAAGGACAAGCTGGATGATGGCGGCGACACCGACGACGACGATCACGCCGCGCAGCACCGTCGGTGAGAGTTTCCGCCCGATGCGCGCGCCGAGATACCCGCCGACGACCGAACCACCCGCGAGCAGCGCGACAACCGGCCAGCTCACCGGCGCGACGAACGCGTACACGGTTCCGGCGACGACATTGACGACGGCGGCGAGCACGTTCTTGATGCCGTTCAGCCGCTGGATCGACTCGTTGAGCAGCATGCCCATGATCGCCATCAGCATCACGCCCTGCGCGGCGGTGAAGTACCCGCCGTAGATGCCGATGACGAAGACGGCCGTGATCAGCAGCACCTGGGTGCTCCTGCCCGAGCCCTCCTCACCGCCGTTGACCTCCAGCTTCCGCGCCCTGCGGGCGAGCACCCACCTCGACACCTTCGGCTGAATGATCACGAGGACGACGGCGAGGCCGACGAGCACGGGAACGACCCGTTCGAAGGCGTCGGGGGGAAGCGAGAGCAGCAGGATGGTGCCGCAGACCGCACCGAGCATCGACGCGGGCACGAAGGCGAGCAGCCTGCGGAACTCGCCGCGCAGTTCGTGCCGGTAACCGATGGCTCCGCTGATCGTGCCGGGGGCGAGACCGATCGCGTTCGAGGTCGTGGCCGTCACCGGCGAGTAGCCGAAGGCGACCAGCACGGGAAACGTCACGAGTGTGCCTGAGCCGACCACCGTGTTGATCGTTCCCGCCCATACGCCCGCGAGGGCGATGAGAACCGCATGCCACCAGATCACGCTCGGACCATAAGCACTCGGCGGAGTCCCCGCCCGCACAGGGAGCGTATACAGTGTTCAGTATCACGGTCTCCTCCGCGCCGACGTTTCACTTCCGCCACACGGGGTAGCCCTCGCCGGAACCGCGCGAGGGAGGTACTTGAGTGGACACGACGAGGTTGCGCGAGCTGGTCACGACGGACGGTCCGTTCGCCTCCGTGTACTTCGACGACACACACGACACGGCCGACGCGGCGAAGCTGCTGGAACTGCGCTGGCGTGAGGTCCGCGAGCAACTCGAAGGGCAGGGCGCCGAAGCGGCCACCCTCGACGCCCTCGAAGCGAGCATCAGAGAAGGGCCTCCACCGGAAGGGCAGGGCGGAAGAGCCATGGTCGCCGCGGGCGACCGGGTGCTGGTCGACCGGCAGCTCGACCAGCCACCCACGCACGCGGTGGCCCGGCTGTCCCCACTGCCCTACCTCGTGCCGCTGGCCGAGTTCGGCGAACGGCCACCGACCTACGTACTCGCCATCGTCGACAGCGTCGGCGCCGACGTCACCACAGTCGACGAGCAAGGCAACACCGTCGACGAGCGGACCGTCGAAGGTGCCGATCACCCCGTGCACAAGGTGCGCGGGGGTGGTCCCGCCCACCACGACATGCAGGCCCGTGCCGACGAGACGACAAAACAGAACGTCGAAAGGGCCGCCGAGTACGTCACCGAGGCCGCGAGAAAGGCCGGCGCGACGCTGGTGATCATCGCCGGTGAAACCCAGTCGCGGAGACACCTTCACGACGCGCTGCCCGAACGCGTTCGCGGAATCGCGACGGAGGTAACCGGCGGCGGCAGGCACAAAGGCGCTGACCACGGCGAGCTGAAAGATCAGGTAGGCCGGCTGCTCCAGCGCACGAAGCAGGCGCGGCGAGACGAGATCGCGGAACGATTCCGTGCCGCGCTCGGGAGGCCGAGGGGACTCGCGGTGCAGGGTCTCGAAGCCACGACGAGCGCCCTTCGCGAGGCCAATGTGGAGACTCTGCTCTTCGACAGTCCCGCCGACGTCGACGTCGTGAAAGGAGAACAGGCAACACTCGTGGCGGTGCAAGAAGACGCGCTCAAAGCCGTCGGCTCCGACATCGTGACCACACAGCGGGCAGACGAGGCGCTCGTGTTCGCCGCGATCGCCGCCGACGCCGACATCGTCCACACCGGCGAGACTCTCGGGCTGACCGAGGGTTTCGGCGCAATACTCCGGCATGAGTGAACAATTGACTACGCTAAGCGGGGAAACGTTGAACGGCCGGCAACACGCTGAGGTGAAAGTGACCGAAAAAGAGCCGCCGTCGCACGACGTCGGCGCCCAGGACGACATCGAGCTACGGCTCGGGGCCAACCTGGTCCACCTGCCCATCATCCGCTCCGTCGCGGCGAGCATCGCGATGAGAGCCGACTTCGACCTCGACGCCATCGCGGACCTGCGCCTCGCCGTCGACGAGGCGTGTTCGACGCTGATCACGCGCGCCGACCCGCGCAGCACGATGGTCTGCCGGTTCACGATCAACGACTCGGAACTGCGATTCAGCGGCGCCGTCAGTTCTTCGTCGAGTGACACGCCGAGCACGGCCTCCTTCGGCTGGCGGGTGCTGACGACGCTGGCCGACACGGCGTCGTCGTGGGTGGAACAGGGCGGCAACAACGGGCAACGCAACTGGGTCCACATCGAACTCGCCAAACGGAAGCCGGCTTTTACGTGACCGAATCGACCACGCATTCCTCACGAAGCCCCTCAGATGACTACGAACACCTCACCCCGCTCTTCGAGGAGTTCGTCAAACTGGCAGACGACGATCCGCGCCGATCTCGGTTGCGCGACGAACTCGTCACGGGGCACCTGCCGCTCGCCGAGCACATCGCTCAGCGGTTCTCGGGCAGGGGCGTGGCCAAGGAAGACCTGGTGCAGGTCGCGAGAGTCGGGCTGATCAACGCGGTCGACCGCTTCGACCCCGAACGGGGGTCCGATTTCCTCTCCTACGCCGTTCCGACGGTGATGGGCGAGGTGCGCCGTCACTTCCGGGACACCGGCTGGGTCATCAGGGTCCCCCGCAGGCTCAAGGAACTGCACCTCTCGATCAACAACGCGAGTACGCAGCTCTCGCAGAAGCTGGGCAGGGCACCGACCCCGAGCGAGATCGCCCAGCAACTGGGACTCACACCGGAAGAGGTCTACGAAGGCCTCGAAGCGGGCAACGCCTACCACTCGATGTCACTCGACGAGGTACTCGCGGGCGACACCGAAAACCTGGCGCTCGGCGACACGCTCGGTGTCGACGACGCGGGACTCGAAGGCGTCGAGAACCACGAGACGTTGCAGCCGCTGGTGCGGGAGTTGCCCGAGCGGGAGCGAACCATTCTCGCGTTGCGGTTCGTGCACAACATGACGCAAACCCAGATCGCGGAGCGGATCGGCATCTCGCAAATGCATGTGTCGCGGCTGCTCGCCCGCACGCTCGACAGGTTGCGTGAAGGCCTCGTCGAACACCCGGAAGAGCGCTGAGGCGTACTGCTTCCGAGGCCGTTTCGGCTGCTCACGGGCCGGGTAACCGGCCCGCATGAGCACGCGGAAAGACGCACTCGCCACCTACCGCGCCAAACGCGACCTACGCCGTTCCGGTGAGCCTTCCGGCTCAGCCGCACATGGCGGGGACGAACCTCGGTTCGTGATCCAGCGTCACGACGCGTCGAGCCTGCACTTCGACTTCCGGCTCGAAATCGGCGGCGTGCTCGTGTCGTGGTCGATCCCGAAAGGGCCCTCGCTCGACCCCGGTGACAAGCGGCTGGCCATCCGTACCGAAGACCACCCGCTCGACTACGCGCGCTTCGAGGGACGCATCCCGGACGACGAGTACGGCGCGGGGACCGTGATCGTCTGGGACACGGGGACGTTCGAGCCGCTCGGCGAGGAAACGGCCGAGCAGGCGCTCGGCGAGGGCACGCTGCGCGTGTGGCTCGAAGGCGAGAAACTGCACGGCGCCTTCAATCTCGTCCGCACGAGGATGAGCCCCCGGCAGGAACAGTGGCTGCTCATCAAGAAGGACGACGAGGGCGCCGACCGGCGGCGCAAGCCCGCCAAGACCCAGCCGGAGTCCGTGCTCACCGGGAAGACCAACAGGGACCTGGCTTGAAGTGGCGCGAACCGATGCTGGCGACGCTCACCGACCAGTATTTCTCCGACCCCGACTGGATCTTCGAGCGCAAGCTCGACGGTGTCAGGGCGGTGTGCATGCGCGAGGCAGGTGAAGAACCGCATCTGTGGTCGCGTAATCACCGCAGCGCCGACGCGAGTTACCCGGAGCTGGTGACCGCGCTCGCCGAGCAGGGTGGGGAAAGCTTCGTCGCCGACGGCGAGATCGTCGCGTTCGACGGAGACCAGACGAGCTTCGCCAAACTCCAGCCACGCATCCACGTCAACGATCCGGCGAAGGCGAAAGCCACCGGGATTCCCGTGGTCTACTACCTGTTCGACCTGCTCGAATACGACGGCAAGGACGCGAGGACGCTGCCGCTGCGGCAGCGCAAGGAACTGCTGAGACAGGCTTTCGACTTCCGCGACCCGCTCCGGCTCTCGATGCACAAGGTCGGTGCGGGCGAGCGGTTCCTGCAGCAGGCGTGCGAACGCGGCTGGGAGGGACTCATCGCGAAGCGGGCCGACGCGCCCTACACGAGCGGTCGCTCGCGCGACTGGCTGAAGTTCAAGTGCGTCAGCGACCAGGAGTTCGTCGTCGGCGGGTTCACCGACCCCTCCGGCGCGCGAGCGGGCTTCGGCGCACTGCTGATCGGCTATTACTCCGGCACCGATCTCCACTACGCGGGCAAAGTCGGCACCGGCTACGACGACGCGACGCTGCGCGATCTGCGCCGCAGGCTCGACGACCTCGCCAGTGCGGAATCACCGTTCGCCGGCCAGGTCAGGGAACCGAGAGCACACTGGGTGCGCCCGGAAATGGTGGTGCAGGTCCGGTTCAGCGAGTGGACCGGAGACGGGAGGCTACGGCATCCCCGGTTCACCGGCCTGCGCAACGACAAGGCGGCACACGAGGTGGTGCGGGAGGTGCCATGAGCCCTTCGTCCCTGGTCAGCAACCCGGAGAAGCTCTTCTACCCGAGCGGCGTCAGCAAAGGCGACGTCGTGGGCTACTACGACGACATCGCCGAGACGATGTTGCCCCACCTGCGCGGGCGGCCGCTGACATTGCGCCGCTACCCCGACGGCATCGACGGTGAGGGCTGGTTCCAGAAGGAGGCGAGCAGCCACTTTCCCGATTGGCTGCGGATCGAGCCGATCCCGGCGCGCGGCAAGGAAGACGACGTGCACCACGTGGTGTGCGACGACGCGCGAACACTCGTATACCTCGCGAACCAGGCCACGATCGAATTCCACGTCTGGCTATCCACTGTGGACAACTTGGACAAGCCCGATCGGCTCGTCCTCGACCTCGACCCGCCGGACGGCACCCCGCTCTCGGATCTGCGCGGCGCTGTGAGAAGGACGAGGGACCTGTTCGGCCGACTCGGCCTGACGCCGTTCGTGCAAGCGACGGGCGGCAGGGGGTACCACGTCGTCGCGCCGATCGATGCCGAGGAAGACTTCGGCACCGTGCGTGAACTCGCGAGAGCGATCGCCGACCGGCTCGCCGAGACCGATCCGGAGCGGCTGACAACGGCACAGCGCAAGGAAAAGCGCGGAGACCGGATCTTCCTCGACACGAATCGTAACGGTTACGCGCAGACGTTCATCACCCCGTACTCGTTGCGAGCGAGGAAAGGCGCACCCGTCGCGGCGCCACTCGACTGGCAGGAGCTGAGCAGAATCAGCCCCAACGGCTTCGACATCGACAGCATGCGGCGAAGGCTCGCGCGGAAAACCGACCCTTGGCATGAGATCGATGCTCACCGCGGCTCGGCCGCCGCCGCGCTGAACCGGCTGACCTAGGAGGAACCGTGGCACGAGCGATCTGGAGTGGGGCTCTCAACTTCGGCCTTGTGACCGTTCCGGTGGAGCTGTATAGCGCGACCGAAGACCATACGATCCATTTCCGGCAGTTCCAGCGCGGTACCTCCGACCGGATCCGTTACCGCAGGGTCAACGAGCGCACCGGAGACGAAGTCCCCTACAACGACATCGTCAAGGGCTACGACCTCGGTGGCGACGAATACGTCATCGTCGAGCAGCAGGAACTCGACGAGATCGCGCCGGGTCGCTCGCGCACGATCGACATCGACGCCTTCGTCGACCTCGAAGAGATCGATCCCGTCTACTTCCAGAAGACCTACTGGCTTGCACCGGCCAAGGAGGAATTCGGCAAGGCGTACTCGTTGCTCATCGACGCGATGGGCAAGACGAACAGGGCAGGTATCGCGCGATTCGTCATGAGGGGCAAGGAATACATCGCGGCGGTGCGGTCCGGCGACGGCGTGCTCGTGCTCAACACCCTGCTCTTCCCCGAGGACATCAGGGAACCCTCGAAGGAAATCAGCAAGCTTCCCGCCAAGAAGCAGTCCGCCGCCAAGGAACTGGACATGGCGGTCAGCCTCATCGAGTCGATGGCGGAGGAATGGCGGCCGGAGGACTATCACGACACCTATACGGAGCGCGTCAAGCAGCTCATCGAGGACAAACGGGCCGGCCGGACGGTGACTCCCGCCGAGCAGCCGCCGGAGGCGACCAAGGTGGTCGACCTCTTCGAAGCCCTCTCCCGCAGTGTCGAGAGCCGCAAGGGCAAGAAGGGCGGTTCGGCCAAGAAGAAGAGCCCCGGCCCCGAGTTGCACGATCTGTCGAAGAGCGACCTCGACGACATGGCCCGCGAACTGGAGGTCAAGGGCCGTTCGAAGATGAACCGCGAGCAGCTGATCGACGCGATCACCGAGGCCGGAGGACCGCCGAAATCCCGCCGCAAAGCCTCGTAGCAGCCCGATCGTCTACCGCAGTCCCAGTGTTTTCCTGGGTTCCGCGCGGTATTCCTCGTTCTGGGTGCCGGAGACCACGGGACCACCGGGGGTGGTGACTTCCCAGGACTCGTCAGTCCTTTGTGGAGGGTTGGATACGGAACGCGGCAGCGAGCGGGCGGCGCGGTCCGCCTGTACAGCGCCGCTCCCTGCCTGGGCCGCGGTGGGAGCCTGACCGCGAAGCGCGCCCGGAACATCACCCCGTAGCCGCTGGCCGCTCAGCTCGCGTGGTTCGGCAAGTCCGCCCTCGAACACCGGCGTGACCCCGGTCCCGACGCCTGCCGTGAATTCCGAGGACACCGCGCCTTCGACCACGGCCGGTCGCTTTCCCGGCTTCTTACCCGCATTGCCTCGGGTCGCCAACCGCGCGTTGGACACCACCGGCGGCACCACACCCCACGGCACCTGCGCCCGTTCGGCCGGTGGAGCCGGTTTCTGCCGTTTCTTGGTCGTCTTGGTGTTCTTGGTGGCACCCAGCAGCCCCGGTGACGACGGTGGCGGAACCCGGAATGCTTCCTGGGATTCCAGCTTGCCGGGCTCTTCCGACGATGCGGCCTGCTTGTCATCCCGCCTGTTACCCGGCGGCACTCCGGTGGCCGGCGGCGGTTTCACTCCGAACCCCTGCCCGGTGCCACTCTCTGCGGAATTCGTCACCCTGTTGTCCAGCACCTTGCCCTGTTTGAGCGACTGCACCCCAGCACCTCCAGGCGGAGGCATGATCCTGCCGGGCGCACCCACCGCCGGGCGAATCGTCGATCCGCCCGGCGGTATCGACGGCGAGTTGCCCGGCTTCACCGCACTCGACGCAAATGGCGGCGGCGGCACGTGTCCTTGCGGCGCCGTGGTTCTACCCAGGTGGCGCCAATTACCGGCCACCGGCACGGCAGGCGAGGCCGAGGGCACGGATGGCGGGCTCGCCGTGAGGGCCGCCGACGGGACGGAATCCGGCGCTCTTGGTGCACCACCGGGCGGGGCGGGAACGGGGCCGTTGAAAGCACTCGGCACTCCGTGAATATTCAGGCTACCGACGGAAGGCAACGAGGGAATCGGTTCACCAGTAGCCGCCGGATGCAGGATCGCATTCATCGGCTCCATCCGATTCGCCCGCGCCGTCTCCAACTTGGAAATCGCCGAGGAATACGAATCCGCTGTCTCGCTTATTAGCCTCCTCGCCTCCTCGTTGTACTCCTCCCTGACCGGCTCAACAAAGAGATCCCGAGGCTGACTCAGAATATATTCGCGATATTTGTCCCTATTTGGATCATCGTCCAACGGCTGGCCGCCCCAGGAGTTGTCCGCCGCCTTGATCAACGCTTCCTGGTAGCGTCGCCACAGCTCTTTCATTCTGTCTTGCGCCGACCACATCGCACCGGCCAGCGAGGACAAGCCCACATGGTTGGCTTCAGCCGCTTCGCGCCACATCTCGATGTGCGCCAGCGTTTCGCCGACCTTCGTCAGGTAGGCCTCTTTCGCCGCGGGCGACTCCCAGTCCGCGGCAAGGCCGTCAGTCTGGTCGAACAACTCGTTCTGAACGAAGAACAACATCGACTCGACGTTCGACCAGTAAATTGCCCTGTCCATCGTCGTACCCGGCTGCTCGCCCATGATCTGATCCTTGATTCGCTCGATGGTCAGCGAGTTGAATTCATCGTCGGGCGCGGGCGTCTGCGCTTCTTCCGGCAACTCAGGCGGGACGGTCATCCGCTCCGCCGTCTTGCCCTGATTCCAGTGGGCACTGTAAGTGGTCGCCACGTTGTCGTAGGTATGAACGCCCTCGCCTGCCATTTCCCGACGCAGCCGGTTGATGTCATAACCAAAATAACGCCAGTTCTGATCCACTCAGCAGCCCACCTATTCGACGATTCACCTCTTTCCCCATTCGATCCGGACGTCGCGGAACCCGTTCCGAAACTACACACCGGCATTTTGACCGTATGCCTTTGCAAACGACGTGCCACCGAGGACAGACGCCGTCCGTCACTCGTGCGCGGGCGATGACCTTGGCGACAGCTCTTGCCGAAAGTGGCCGGAAAGCGCGGGTCGCCGAGGTATTCTCCTCGCGCCGCCGGTAGCCGCGACCACCTGACCGGCTCGCGGCACGGGAACGGCGGAGGAACGCGATGGCATCCGGAACGGAACGGCACGGGCGGCAGCCCGCCGACACGACGACGTTCGAGAAGAAGCTGACCAGGATCTGCGTCGGCCTGGTCATCGCGGGCCCGGTACTCGGGATCGGCGCGGGTGCGCTCGGCGCCGCCGAGTTCTATCCCTCCGACTACATGATGCCCGTCGCGCTTGGCGTGATGCTCGGCCTGATCGGACTTGCCCTGCTGATCGCGGCGTGTGCCGGCTTGTACGTACTCGGCGGCTGGAAGGCGACGCCCTTCGGCTTCGCCTTCGTCGGCGGGTTCGCCGCCCTGACCTACGGACTGGCCGAGCTGGACAGGACGTGGCGCGACACGGGCGTGGTCCTGCTGGCGATCTCCTGCGCGGCGTTCTGGGTGGCACCCGCCCTTTCGCGGCGACCGAAGAAGACCGGCAAGCGCGCCCCCTCCGTTCCCGGCGGAACGGCTGGCGTCGGCGGCTTCTTCGCGGCAGGCGCCGCGATCGCGCTCACCGGCTACCTCACCGACGTGTGGTGGCTGATGTTGTTCGGCGGGATGACCGTCGGCACGGCGGCAGGCGGCGGGATCGCCATGTGGCTCGAACAGCGCGCGCGACGCGAAGCGAGCTAGCGAACCCGGCCGTTGCGCATACGATCACGGCGTGCCGATGGCCAGGTTGTCCACCCGACTGCGGACCGTGCTGCGTACCAGCATCGGCTTCGCCGTGCTCGGGTTCGGCTCCAGCTTCTGCGGCGCGGGCCTGATCGCGCTGCTGCTGGTGTTGCAGGGCATCCCCGCCGATGTCGGTGAGCACGCCTGGATCATCGGCGTGTGCGCGGCCGGCTACGTGTTGCTCTCGTTCCTCGTCGGCACCGTGTGGGCCGGGCTGCTGCAACGGCGCACGGCGGTGTGGTTCGTGCTCGGCAGGCAGCCCTCGCCGGAGGAGGCGAGGCGCGCCTTGCGGTTGCCGACGGACCTGGCGATCGTCACCGGAACGCTGTGGTCGTCGGGAGCGCTCGTGCTGGGGACGCTGACGGCCGTACTCGGTTCGTGGCTGGCGGCGGTGAGCCTCGCGCTGGTGATCCTGCTCGGCGGACTGGCGACGGTCGCGCTGACCCACCTCGCCGCCGAGTGGGTCGCGAGGCCGGTGATGATCATGGCGCTGCGTGTGGCTCCGCCGAGCGGACGCCTGCCGGTGACCGTGCTGACCAGGCTGCTGCTGACCTGGGTACTCGCCAGCGGGCTTCCGCTGTGCGGCGTGCTGTTGATCGTGCTGCCGCCCTATCTCGGCGAGGGTGATCCCACCAACAGCCTCATGACACTCTCGCTGATCGGGCTCGTTCTCGGCGCACTCGCCACCGGACTGCTGGCGCGCTCGGTGGCCTCGCCGCTGCACAAGCTGCGCGGGGTTCTCGGCAGGATCGCGAAAGGGCATACCGACATCACGGTCGGCGTCGACGACGCGGGCGAGATCGGGATGCTGCAGAACTCGGTCAACGATCTCGCGAGCGGGCTCAGGGAACAGGAGCGGCTACGGGACCTCTTCGGCAGGCATGTCGGCGACGACGTCGTCAGGCACGCGCTTGAGCACGGCGTCTCGCTGTCCGGCGATGTGCGCGAGGTGACCGCGCTCTTCGTTGACGTGGTCGATTCGACCGCGCTCGCCGCTTCGCTTCCAGCCGACGAGGTCGTCCGCAAGCTGAACAAGCTCTTCGCGGCCGTCGTAGCCGCCGTCGGCTCGCAGGGCGGCCTCGTCAACAAGTTCCAGGGCGATGCGGCCCTGTGCGTCTTCGGTGCCCCAGCCCGCCATCACGACCCCGCGAGCGCGGCGCTGAGGGCGGCGAGGGCGATCAGGGACGAGGTGTCCTCGACCGGTGAACTCGACCTCGGCATCGGCGTCGCCGCGGGGCCCGCCTTCGCCGGTCAGCTCGGTACTGCCAGCCGCTTCGAGTACACGGTGATCGGCGACGCCGTCAACGAGGCCGCGAGGCTCACCGAGCACGCGAAGCAGGTGCCCGGCCGGATACTCGCGAGCGATTCGGTGCTCGCCGCGAGTTCGGGCGGCGAGCGGGAACGCTGGCATCAGCACGACACCGTCGTGCTCAGGGGGAGGCCGGAACCGACGGGAGCCTGGGCCGATCGCTAGCCGGGGGTGACCTCAGGCCAGCGGAACGCGGTGGCACCCCAGGTGAGTCCGGCACCGAACGCGCTGACCAGCACGCGGTCGCCGACCTGCAGGGTGCCGTCCTTGACGCCGTCGACCATGGCCAGCGGGATCGAAGCCGCGCTGGTGTTGCCGGTGTGCTCGATGTTGACGACGAGGCTGTCGGCGGGGAGGCCGAGCTGCTTCGCCGTCGCGCTGAGAATCCGGATGTTCGCCTGGTGACCGATGAACCGATCGACGTCGCCGACCGTCCAGCCCGCCTTGTCGAGCACGGCGCGAGCGGACTCGGCCATGCGGGCTGTCGCGTGCCGGAAAACGGCGGGTCCCTGCATGGTGAAGTAGTGGTCGTCGGGGTTGTCCGACGTCTTCTTCCGCGATCCGCCTGCCGGTACGACGAGCAGATCGGCCAGCTCACCGTCGCTGTGCAGGTCGAACGGCCCGATCGCGCCGAGCTCGTCAGGGCTGCCTTCTCTCAGCACCACCGCGCCCGCGCCGTCGCCGAAGATGGGGACGGTGCCTCGATCGTCGGGATTGAGCAGCGTGGTGAAGGCATCGGCTCCGACGAGCAGCACCCTGCGCGCCGCTCCGGCCGCGATGAGCCCCGTCGCCGTCGCGAGCGCGTAGACGAAGCCGCTGCACACGGCGTTGACGTCGAACGCGGCGACACCGCCGAGGCCGAGCCCGCTGGCGACCTGGGGTGCGCTGGCCGGGCAGATCTGGTCCGGAGTCGCGGTCGCGAGCACGACCGCGTCGACGTCGGAGCAGCCCGCCGAATCCAGTGCCCGCCTTCCCGCCTCGATCGCCATGTCCACTGTGGACATTCCAGGATCGACGACGTGCCTGCGGCTGATACCGGTCCTCGTCCTGATCCACTCGTCGGAGGTGTCAAGTCGCCGGGTCAGTTCGTTGTTGTCGACGATGCGCGGCGGCAGCCAGCCTCCGAGGCCGGCGAGCACCGCCGCACCACGCTGATCGTGCGTGGGCACTTGCATTCCTCCAGGAGCCGGCATCGGGAAAGGGAGAGCGAAACGCGACCCCCGATAACTTCTATGGGCTACCAATGGGTAGAGGAAAGCTATGTGACTTACGTCTCAATAAGAGAATCCGACCGTATCAATCCGGCCACTAATCGGCCGTTATGGGCGATTCAAAGGTCATGAAGCCGTTATGGGCAACCAGCTTGACCGCTTCGGGGTCAAGCCGCCGAAGGCATCAGATCCGTGCCGTCCGCGGCGGCGGGACGAAGACCGCTACCGCCTCACGCGCTCCGTGCAGGCGTTGGCGACCGCACTGCGCAACACGTAGCAGGTCAGGCGACGGGAGGCACTTCACCCTCGGGCTCGAAAAGCGCGGCATACAGGGTGACCTCCTCGCAACCCGGCACCAACGCGAGCGGAACCGGCGTCTCCAGATGCGCGGCGGGAACCAACATGAAGCCGTGGGAGTTCAGCACCGAAGCCACCCGCGCGACGTCGGCCGTTTCCCCGGCCTGGAAGGGAGACACCAAGGAGCCCGCGCCGGAGTCATCCGCACCGCAAGCAAGGATCACTGCATAAGGCCCGGCCAGCGACAGTTTGCAGACCAGTGGCCGAGCGGCGCGAACGATGTAGGTGAAGCAGACATCGCAGTTGAGATCCGTATCGTCGTCGACGGCATAGTCCCGCGCGAGGTCGTGCAGCACGCCTTCGCACGATTGATGACCGGCGCTCGCCATGACGAAGTGCAGCCGTGGTGCCCGGAAGTCCCCGTAAGACGCGCGTAGTTGCTCTTCGTATGCGGAGCGGATGGACTGCGCACTCCTTCTCCTGCCCATCACTCTCCGATCGTCGGCGATGGACGTGAAGCTTATCGATGCCGAGAGCCGGAGAGCGGCCGACCGCAGCGCAGATCAGCCGGGTGGCCTTGCGGCGCGTCGGGTCCGGCTACGGGACGCGAGGGCGGCAATCTGGGCCCGCGATCGGGACGGCAGCTACTTCGGCCGCATCCCGCCACTCGGCTAGTTGAACTTTCAGCGACAGTCCACAACAGACAGTGCACAGTCCCATCCGGACAACTCGACCGAAAGACAAACCCGAATAGGGTCACCCACCACGGTGACAGTGGGAGTCGCCCCAGTGCCCACCGCGATCTTCTTCGGCGGAATACCGTGCGTAGCGGTCGAATTCGTCATCCGAACGGTCAAGGTTTCCCGCGTCGCCAAAGTCGGCGTAACGATCGGAGTAATCGCTAGAGTCGGCGCGGCTGGAGTATCCGGACCGCTCGGAGTATCGGGAATTCTCGTAGTAGTCACGAACGGGCCGCACCAGTTCGCGCAGCTGCTCGCGCATATCGGGCCGTTCCAGCTCGCCCTGGGGCAGTTCCGCCCGCATGTCCGGAGCATTCCACTCCTGCTCGGGTTCCCGCACCGACACCGCGACGTACTCCGGTTCCTGCTCCTGCTCGACCGGCGCGGGCTCCGGGTCCTCTTGCGCCACTTGAGGTTCCGGAGGTTGCGGCGGCGCGACATCCTCGGCGGGTTCCTCCACCGGCTCCGCTTCCGACTCCGCGGGCGGAGGTTCGGCGACGACGATCGGCTCCTGCTTCGATGTCCCACCGAAATCGGCGGGACGGCCTACACCGAGAACGGCGCCGACACCGACCACGAACATGAGCACCGCAGCGACCATGCTCGCGGCACCGGAACGATTCACGCCACGGCGAACCAGCTCGTCATCCTCCGCACCGACCCCATTCGCGAAACCGAGCCCCCGGCCAGAACTCGCACCGATGATGCCGGTGCGATCGAGCAGTTCGGCGTCGTGCGGTGTTCGACGCAGAACCGTGGGCGCCATGCGGTTCCTCCATCAAATATGTCCCCCGGGAGTCGGACCGAATAGACCGGCCCGAACGCTGTCTACCCTTCTCCCCTTGCCGTGTCACTAGTCCACCCCGCCTTTCCAGGCAAAGGAACTCGATCGAGTGAACGAGTTCGACGACGTCAACGGTGACGCGATCAAGGCGGTCGACCAGCGAAGTGAACGCCACCCTCCTGGACTAGAAATCGCGAACCGGCGCCGAATTGTCTCTACTTGGAGTTGATCGGGTTGTGATTCGTCCGATCGGCGCATCACGATGCGGCCAGGTGGCAGTCTCTCAACCAGAACGACCGCACGTATCCGCGTGCGACCCGGAAAGACGGGAGTGTGCTGTGCAGGGCGACGCCGTACACCAGAGCCAGTTCGTACACCTCAACGGTTGCAGCACACCTGTGCTGTCGAGGCTGTCGTATACGACAGCGGACCCCTTCACCATTTCCATCGCCTTCCGCATCGACGCGGGCGAGTGGATCGAGTGGGAATTCGCGAGAGACCTGCTCATCGAGGGGTTGCATGAGCCGACGGGGATCGGCGACATCCGGATCAGACCGGACCTTTCCCCCGACGAGGAAGTCCTTGTGTTCGAGCTCGAATCACCTGACGGCTACGCCGTCGTCGAGATCAAACGCAAGGAGGTGGAGCTGTTCGTCGACGCGACGATGGACTTCGTTCCACCGGGCACGGAGAGCGCGCACCTCGACATCGACGCGGTGATCGCGGACCTCACGACGGCGAGGCCCTGAGGCCCGCGATCGGGCTCAGCCGCAGGCGTCCTTGGCCCGCAACACCCGATCCAGCGATTCCGAGACCCGCTGTTGCGACAGTTCCCCTGTCGCAACAGCGTTCTCCAACCGATCGAGCACCGGTCCGACCTGCCCACCAGAGGACCACAGGGCCTGGTCCGCGCCCGCCTGAAGGGCCTTCAGCACCGCTTCGGGAAGCGAGTATCGATCGGTGATCGCGCGCATCGCCCCGAGATCGTCGGTGACGACAGGACCGGAGAATCCGTAGTCGTCGCGCAACAGCTCGTATGCGGGCGCCGCGATGGACGCCGGTTCGTCACCGGTCAGGTCAGGCACGGTCAGATGACCCACCATCACGCCGACATCGCCGTAGTCCTCGATGTTCTCGTACGGCTTGAGGTCGTGCTCCCGTAACTGGGGAAGGTCCGGGGTGGTGACGGCACCCGTGTGCGAGTCGCCGCTCGCGTTGCCATGACCGGGGAAGTGCTTGAGCACCGGCTCGATCCCGGCCGCGGCGAGCCCTTCCGCGAACGCTTGCGCGTATTCACGCGCCACGTCCGGGTCGGCGCTGAACGAGCGATCGCCGATGGCCATGCCCGCCGGTTCGTCGGTGAGGTCGACATCAGGCGCGTAGTCGACGGTCACTCCGCGTGCGGCCATCGCCTTTCCGCGCTCCTCCGCGACATCGCGGACCTGGTCCGGCGTCATGGTCGCGGCCATCTCCCTCGCGCTGGGCAGGTTGCCGTCGAGTTCGTCGATGCGCTGGACCCTGCCGCCCTCGTCGTCGATGGCGACCGAGACCGGGACGCGGGCGGCGTCGTGCACACCCGCCAGCGCGTTGTCACTGAGCAACGCGGTCGCGTTGCCACCGATGAAGATGCCGCCGACCTGCTCGTCCCTGACGAGAGCCACCGCGCCCGCCGGATCGGAAGCGTCGACACCGACGACGACGAGCTGGGCGACCTGTTCGCGCGGACTCATCCCCTCGATCGCCGAGGTGCAATCGGGGCCTCGCGGTGGCCGGGTGGTCTCGTCCGGGGCGGAGGCGGAGCTGGAACCTCCCGGCCCGCCGGGCTGCTCCGGCGTTCCCCGCGGAGGGGATTCCTCACCGGAACCAGTCGAGGAACAACCCGTGGCGACGAGGCCGACCAGCGTGGCGGCCAACAACAAACGCTTCATCGTCTTTCCACGGTACGTGGTGTTCAGCAATCGCTCGTGAGCGCCGTGCCACATCCCACGACGGTGAGCCGAGTGGGTGTTCTCGTGACGGAGTCGTCACGGGCCCACGCGGATACCTTCGTGGTGGCGGGCGAGGGCCCGCTCGTCGACTCCGGTATCGCGGGCGGATCCGTTCTCGCGGACCAGATCACGACCCCACCCGCCACCAGCAACGCCGCCGCACCGGCCACCGCGATCGAGATACGCCTGCCCTGCACGGCAGGCGGCCTGCGCAGCCCCGCGCGGGCGAGAACGTCGGCACGAAGCCACGCAGGCGCTCGCACCACCGCGCTGGTGAGCCAGGTCTCGGCCGCCTTCCCGCTCGCGTCGCCGACAGAGTCGAGGACATCGCTCGCCGCCGATATCAGCAGCGACCACAACGCGGAGGGGTCCCGCATTCCGCCCATCCGGCGCACCGCGAGCACGAAGGTGTCCCGCACGGCCTCGCCCGCCGCGTCCGGGCCGGGAAGTGCGCGCAGGAACAGCGCGTAAAGCCGATCGGCGTAGCGGTCGTAGATCTCGGCGAGTGCCGCGTCCGCGCCGATGGCCGGACCGACGCCCCGCACGGGAGACCTGCCTCTCGCGGATTGTCCCGGTTGCTCGGCCATGAGTACGGCGGCGACCAGTTCGGCGTCGGTTGGCACGGTCGGCTCCCTACTTCGAGCGGCAACCACGGAGTCTTGCCCGGCTCCGTCCTCTGTGTGTCGTCGCTCGGGGCGCCACCGCTACGGCTTCGGGCGGTATCCGTATCTTCGTTCACCCTCAAGAGTGCCGTCCATCCTTCTGATCACGAGCACACTGGGACTATCCGCTCTGGCGGCCCTCGCCGCTTCACTGACGGCTTCACGTTTGCGGCAGTGCCGGGAAAGGATCTCGTCGTCCCGTTTGACCAGCCAGGTCAGCGAGTCGGGCGAGAAAACGAACTGGACGGAAAAGCACGAGGGTCGCATGTCGACTCCTTGGTGGGTTTCGCGCGAGAAGACGCTTCTTGCAATACTGACACACTGTATCGACACTGAGACGGATGGCAGAGTTGACACACCCCTGTGATAGTGAAATGCAGGACTCACGGAGGGCGGAGCCATGGAAGGCCGGATGGACGCGCGTCGGCTCTACGACGCACTCGACGCACAGCGGAAGTCACGCGGCCTTTCCTGGCGCCAGCTCGCGGACGAATCAGGAGTGAGCCCCTCACTGCTCAGCAGGATGGGCAACGGGCACCGGCCGGATCTCGACGGATTCATCGCACTGGTGCAATGGCTGGGCACTCCGGCGGAGAACTTCATGGTGTGGCCACCGGAAAGCCCCGAAGGCGCGGGGCAAAGGGAGGAACCCGCGCTGGAGACCCAACTCGCATTGCTGCTCAGGGCAAGGGACGACCTGCCAGCCGCCGACAAGGAATACCTGCTGGAAATCTTCGCCGCGACCATGCGAAGAATCAAAGTGGACCGTCAGGAGCGATGAAAGTGGCCCTACGGCGTGGTTTCAAGGCAACAGCACGACGGCTCGCGCTCGACGTCCGTGCCGAACTCGGCGTCGCGGTGTTCGCGCCCCTCGATCCCTACGCGCTGGCCGAACTGTACGGAATAGACATTTACGACCTGAGCGCGCCGGATCTTCCTCCGGCCGCGGTGGAACACTTCACCGGCCCCGCCGCCGATTCGTTCTCGGCCGCGCTGCTCTCGGTGGGAACCGGCAGCATCATCATCGAGAACCACACGCACGACTTCGTCAGGCGCAGGTCGACCATCGCACACGAGATGGCCCACGTCCTGCTCGAACACGATTTCGGTTTCCTGCTCACCGAAAACCAGGGATGCAGGTCCTCGGCATCGGAAGCCGAAAGCGAGGCGGCCGAGTTGTCCGGCGAACTGCTCGTACCGAGGGACGCGGCCCGTACGGCGGCTTTCCGCGGCTGGACCGACTACTCCGTCGCCAGATACTTCCGGGTCAGCGAGAGCATGGCCCGCTGGCGAATGAACACCTCGGCCGCCCGGCGTATCGCGCGGCGATGGAGGAACAACACCGGAAACACACAGCCGAGGCTCGCGGTCAACGCGGGACTCGGCTGAACAAAAGGGTTTTGCGCCGGGTTACCGGAAGCTGGACTTGAGCCGCCTGCCGCCTTCGACGGTCAGCAGTGCGGTGATGCGCTCACCATGACGTCCGGCGGGGGCGCGCTCGATGAGACCCAGGCCGATCAGAGCACGCGCTCCGAACGGGTCGCACCACGCGAGACCGTCCACATAGACGTCAGGCTCGGCATTGCACGTCAACTGAACTCGCCCAGCGGCAACGGCTTTCAGGAACTCGCGATCACGGTAGGTGAGCTGCGGTGGCAACGCTGTCAGAGTCACTGGCGGATCCTTCCAGGAGAACCAGAAAGTCCACGCCAGTCTATGGATTGTTGAACAATCCGTCAATGGGCTGTCGGATTGTTCAACAAGATTGGGCCAGATGGCGCCCTCCGTTCACCACGAGGGAGACCGGAGAGCGCTGTACCTCAGTTGGCGATGGGCCTGGTGAACTCGCGGATCTCGCGAGCCTCCGGCGTGCCGAGCTCGTCGAAGAGGTCGCGCGCCCTCCGCCAGTGATCCTGCGCCAGCTCTGCTCGCGCGGCGCACCGGTGCAGCTCGGCCAGCTCGTTGAGCCCCCGCGCCTCCTGGTAGCGCTCGCCGTGCTTGATCGCCAGCCGGAGCCCCTGATCGAAAAGGCTGTACGCGGTCGTCAGGTCACCGATGTCCCGGTAGGAAACGCCGAGGTCGACGAGCACCTCGCTCTCACTCACCGAGCCACCGGCCGACCGCGCGATACGCAACGCCTCGGTCATGGTCGCCATGGCCTCGTCGACCCTGCCGAGCTCGCGATAGACGTTGCCGAGCCGGTACCGCGCGTAAGCCACCTTCGGCAGCAAACCGTTGTCAGTCGCCAGTTTCAGCGCCTGCTGCACGTGGTCGAGTGCCTCGGCGTGCCTGCCGAGCCTGCGATAACAGTCGCCGATGTCGGCGAGTACCGCGGCCTCGCCGGCGGTGTTGCCGCTCAGCCGTGCCAGCACGAGCCCGCGCTGATAGCTGGCGAGCGCGTCGGTCAGCTCTCCGAGCGCGGTCAGCACAAGGCCTACCTGCGAACTCACGACGCCTTCGGAGTAGGAATCCCTGCCTGCACACAACGCGGCGGCCTGCCGCAGATAACGCAACGCCTCGTCGAACTCGCCGAGCCGGTGGCACAACCTGCCGAGCGAACCCAGCGTGCTGGTTTCGAGATCGTGGTCCTCCACGCTGCGGTGAAATTCCAGCGCGCTGGTCAGATGCTGTCTCGCATCCTCGTTACGCCCGTGGTTCATATAGGCGGCGGCGAGATCCATTCTGGTCAGTGCCTCGCCCTTGGCGTCCTCGGCCGCTACGGCAGCCGCGAGCGCCGCCTCGTGCGTGCGAACCCAGTCCTGGTCGTGGGAGAAGCCGTACAGGTGCAGGTACTCCCTGAGCGAGCGGGTGAGCTGCCACGCGTGCACCGGCCAGCCCTGCTCGGCGGCGACGGTGACCGCGGCGATGAGGTTCGCTCGTTCGGCGTCGAGCCAGTGCTTGGCGTCCTGTTTGGTCGGCAACGCCGGACCGTGGGCCGGCGCCGATCCCGCCAGCTCCATCTCGATGCGATTGGGCTGCAGCCTTCGCGCCGCCTCCGCCGCCGTGTGCAGGTAGAAGTCCAGCAGCCTCCCGAGCGCGGCGCGCCGGGATTCCTCGGTCTCCTCCTTCTCCGCGACGTCCCTCGCGTAGGCGACGA
Organism: Saccharomonospora sp. NPDC006951; assembly: GCA_040635515.1. Lineage (GTDB taxonomy): Bacteria > Actinomycetota > Actinomycetes > Mycobacteriales > Pseudonocardiaceae > Prauserella_A. The sequence continues at coordinate 381,347 of JBEYHY010000006.1, forward strand.
GCAGGTCGTGCAACCGGTACGCCTGCCCGGTCACCATGCCGATCAAGTGCTCGTCGACGAGCCGGTCGAGGAGCCTGCGTACCCGCAACGGGGGCAATTCGGCGAGCGCGGCCGCCGCGGCGACACTGAAGTCGTCGCCGGGGTAAAGCCCGCACAACCGGAACATGCGCCGCTCGTCCGAGGAGAGCGCGTCGTAGGAAAGGTCGAAGACCGCGTGCAGTTTGCGGCTCCCCGCGGCAAGCTCCCCCAGCCGGTCCCCCGTCTCCTCAAGCCGCGCGGCCAGCTCCGCGAATCCCCACGCCGGGCGGGACTGCAACCGGCGGCCCGCGAGCGCGACGGCGAGCGGCAGCCCGCCACACAGTTCGACAACCTGATCGACGGCGGAGGGCTCGGCGGCAACCCTCGCCGAGTTCACGACCCTGACCAGCAATTCTCGCGCCTCACACTGGGTGAAGACATCCAGCGGCAACGAGCGCGCGCCGTCCAGCGCGAGCGCGCGCCTGCTCGTGATCAGCACGAAGTTGGTCGGACTGGCCGGAAGCAGCGGCAGCACCTGGTCTTCACCATCGGCGTTGTCCAGCAGTACCAGCACGTTCTTGCCGTAGAGGCGATCGCGATAGAGGCTGGCTCGCTCGTCGAGGCTCGGCGGAATCTGATCGCTCGCCACCCCGAGCAGACGCAGGAACGAGGCGAGCACGGCGGAGGGATCGGCGGGCGGCTGATCGGCATGCCCCCGCAGATCGACGTACAACTGCTGGTCGGAGTAACGGCCCTCGGCGAGGAGCTGGTGGGCGAAGCGCACGGCGAGCTTGGTCTTGCCGACCCCGCCCATTCCTTCGATGAGGCCGATCGTGACGGCTGTGCCACCGTCGGCGCTCGGCAGCATCTCGTGCAGCTCCTGCAGCTCGGCCTCGCGCCCGCTGAAGTCCGCGATGTCGGGAGGAAGCTGACGGTGCGCGCTGACCGAAGCCCTTTCCGGCTGTGACACCTCCTGGCGGAGCACCCGCTGATAGGCACTGGACAGCTCCGGTCCCGGATCGGCACCGAGCTCGGAGGACAGCCTGCGGCGAAGCGTGTCGAAGACATTGAGCGCGGCTGCCTGCTGCCCGCTGCCGGCCAGCGCGATCATCAACGCGGCGTGCACCGCCTCGTGCAGCGGCTCCGCCTCGCCGACGCGCTGCAACAGCGGCAGCACGTCGGGGTACCGGCCCACATCGCAGGCGACAGCAGCGTACTCGACGACGACGGCCCGGTACTCGTGGCCGAGACCGACGACCACGGGATGCGGCTGCACCGCGCCGAGCCCCTCAAGCGGTTCGCCGCGCCACAACCCGAGCGCCTCGGCGTACAGCCCGCACGCTTCGGTGAGCTCGCCGTTCTCCTTGGCCCTTCGCGCCCTGCCGAGCAGTCCCCTGTACACGAGCAGGTCGTGCTGGCTCTCGGCGACGCTCAGCTGGTAACCGCCCCTGGCCGCGGTCAGCACCCCGTCGCCGTCGGCCGCGGACCCCTGCAGCCTGCGGCGCAATCGCGACACTCTCGACTGCAGCGAATCGACGGTCCCGAAGCCGGGTTGTTCGCGCCATACCGACTCCACCAGCACGTCGCGCGCGACCGGAGTGTTCGGTGACAGCGAAAGCAACGCGAGCAACACCCGCTGGGTCTCGGAGCCCGGATCGATCACCGCTCCGTCGACGAAGACCCTCAGCGGACCGAGCACCTCGACTCTGAGTCCGCTGTCCTGGGCTTCGCCGCCCGATTCGTGCATGAGCTGTTCGAGTTCGACCCTCGACAGTCCGAGCACGTCGCCGAGGCTGCGCAGGGTCGAAGCCCGTGGCCGCACCACCCTGCCCTGCTCCACATCACGCAGAGCCGCAACACTCAGCCTCGCGAGGTCGGCGACCTCGCGCTGGGTCAGACCAGCACGGCGCCGGAATCCTCGGATCAGCTCCCCCAGCCGGCCACGCGAACCGGCCACAACAACCACCACCCCAATCGGTAAGCGATCCGCGAACCGCTCGGTCCTCAGCGAACTCGGCGGTCAGGACAACCACTTCGAGGGCAGGCCACGCCACTCCGGTTCCCTGTCCGCGCGACGTCATCCTACTGGCAGATAGCTAACAAGATCCAAGTGTTTGCCGGAAAGAAAATGACCAGTTCAACGGGCCGGGCGCGGACCATCGGGGCCAGACTACGGGAGACTGCGGGTTGAGTACGGGCGATCGGGAAAGTCGCTCCCGGATCAGTACGGTTCACCGCCCCCGTTCCCCGAACCGTCATCGAGTGCTTCCGCGACGGCCGCGAGAAGTTCGAGAACCGTGTCACCGAACAGAATCAGCTCGGTGTCGGTGCCGGGATTGAAGCACAGCACGTGGGTCTCGTCGGGCCATCTGGTCAGAACGGAGAGGAACGGAATACTCACGTGGTGTCGCTCGCCCTCGCCTGTGACGACGACATCGAGCAGCGACTCCGAGCTGAACACCGGGACCGCCGTCACCGGCCCGCCTTCGATCTTCAGCCAGGGGAAGTCTTCCTCGGTCAACTCCTCCAGCTCGGCCGGATCGGTCACCGGGCGCGAAGTCGGAACAACGACGTCGGAGCCGATGACCGCGTCGATGAAGGCACCACCATCCTGCTTCGCGACGGCGGCGACCAGCTCCTCCTCAAGCGCGTTGGAGGGCGGCGAACTCCACGGCCCCGGTTGAGAGTCCTGGTCCACCCCAAGTCCTTCAAGGCACAGGTCCCTGACCTGCCCCTCCATCAATTCGGCGGTCTCCTCCTCCACGTCGGAAATCGCCTTGAGCGACAGCTCACCCGAGGCGACCGCGGGCAACGCGGCGGGCGGCAGCGCGAGCCCGATCGGAAGGCCGGGGTTGATCGCCAGTGCCCAGTCGGGGTTGCGCCACTGCCTGAGCAGAGTGGCGAAGTCCGTTGTTCCGTAACCACGCACGAACCGGCCGAGGACCAGGTCCATCGACGCGACAGACGTGAACACGAACACGTGCTCTCGCTCCAGCGCGAGCGCCGTGCTCAGCTCCCACCAGTCAGGACTGTTGCGTTCGGGCAGCTTCGGCACATAGAGCTGGTTCTCGATCACCAGCCGCGCGAAGCGCTGACTGTCGCCCCGCTGAAGGGCGTCCCACATGTCGGTTTCAACCTGATCAGCCGGCTGCCATCCGGATTGCACGCATTGCCACCCTTCTGCGGTAACTTTGAGGCCGACCCTAGCCCCCGGACCTGGCACGGAGTTATGGCACGCACCCTTCACGTAGCACCCGAGCAGCGCGGTGCCTTCCCCACGATCCGCGACGCGCTCGACGCCGCGACCAACGGGACGACAATCGCGATCGCCGCGGGTGAGTATCGCGAAGCGTTGACCGTCCAGCAGCAGCACATCGTGTTCAGCGCCGAGGAGGACAACTCGGTCACCATCGTCTCGCCGACCCCCGATCAGCCCGCCATCACGGCGATCGGCGCCAAAATCGAGCTGACCGGGGTGAATCTGCGCTGCGAGGAGAGCTCGGCCGCCCGCATCCGCGGCGGTCAAGCGAAGATCATCGACTGCGAGGCTTCCGCGGGCTTCGCCTCGGCGGTCACGATCTCGGAAGGCGCCGAGGTCGAACTGATCAACACCAAGATCACCGGCGGGCAGTACGGGCTCATCATCGAGGAGTCGGACGGAATCGTGGACCGCTGCGAGATCCGCGACATCGTCGACGACGCGATGATTCTCCGGCTGGGAACGCGGGCCAAGGTCAGGCACACGACCATCACCGGCTGCGGCTTCCGGGGCATCTACATGTACCAGGCTGCCGATTCGAGCATCGACCGCTGCGAGATCTCCCACACCGGCGACGTCGGTATCGCGGTCGCCGACCAGAGTTCGCCCGTGATCACCGCCTCGTGGATCCACGACACCCAGGGTGTCGGAATCTCCGTCGGCAAGGGCTGCGGCGGCGTCGTCGAGAGCTGCCGGGTCGAGAACACGGCGGCCCCCGGCATCTTCGTCGATCCCGGCGCACGCACCGAAATCCGCGAAGGTGACGACAAGGCGGGCGCCAAGACTCCCGTCGGCGCCAACGCGTCGAAGGGCAATCAGCAGGACCTCGAACGCGTCGAGAAGCTGCTGAGCGAACTCGACGGCATGATCGGGTTGTCCGGGGTGAAGAGCGAGGTCAGAGCTCTCATCGACGAGATCCAGGTCAACGAGTGGCGGCGCAGCGAAGGGCTTTCGATCGGCACCGTCAGCAACCACCTCGTCTTCGCAGGCGCTCCCGGTACCGGTAAGACCACAATCGCCCGGATCTACGGACAGCTGCTCAAAGCGCTCGGCATCCTGCCCAACGGAAAGTTCAAGGAAGTCGCGCGACGCGACCTCGTCGGTCAGTACATCGGGCACACGGCGGAAAAGGCGGCCTCGGCGTTCGACGAGGCACGCGGCGGGGTGCTGTTCATCGACGAGGCGTACACGCTGTCCCGGTCGAGCGGCGGTGGGGCCGACTTCGGCCAGGAAGCCATCGACACTCTCGTGAAGCTCATGGAAGACCACCGCGACGAGGTCGCCGTCATCGTCGCCGGGTACACCGGCGAGATGCGGAAGTTCCTCGATGCCAACCCCGGTCTGGCTTCCAGGTTCGGCAAGACGCTCGAATTCGAGAACTACACGCCGGATCAGCTCGTGGAGATCGCGAAGCACGTCGCGAAGGGCGCCGACTACGAACTGGCCGACAACGTGGAACTGGCGTTGCTGGAATGGTTCTCGCAGATCGAAAGGGACGAGAACTTCGGTAACGCCCGTGAAGCCCGAAAGCTGCTCGAACGGATGCGCAAGGCACAGTCGACCCGGCTGCGGGCGCTCGGACGCAGGCCCGACCGCAGCGACCTCACCACGTTGAACCTCGACGACCTACTCGAGGCAGTCAGCGAAAAGGGCTGATCAGCACGGAAGAACCCGCCGCCATCGCTCGAAGAACCACGATGGCGGCGGGTTTTTGCGTGCCAGGACCACCAGCTTCGCACTTGTCACGTTTCCCCTGGGTTTCTCGTCCACCCCACGACAGTGTTCGAGAGCAAGGGGGTTCCATGATCGACCCGTGGTGGCCAGTCGCCATCCTGGCATTCATCCAGGCAGGCGATGCCGTGCTGTGCTGGAAACCGGTCGCCTTCGTCCGCGACTGCCTGCGCGATGTCGGCTTCCCGCCACGCTTCTGGCGCGTGCTGCCGCCGCTGAAACTGGCCGCGACGGCCGGACTGGTCGTGGGAATCTGGTGGCCTCCGCTCGCCGTGCTCACGTGCGCCGCGCTTGTCGCGTATTTCCTCGTGGCCATAACCATGCACGTGAAGGCAAGGGACTTCCGCAGGAACCTCTACCTCAACGCCACCGGGATGCTGCTGTTGTGCACCGCAACATTGGTCTTCACCATTCAGGTCGGCTGAGAACGTCGCGCCTCAGCTCGCCGTGAGCTTGCCGACGTCCGGGGCGTACACCGTCATCCAGTGCGGACGCAGCCGGTAGAACACGACGTCGCCGTCCCAATCGAAGGCGTCGTCGCCGTAGAACTCCTTGAAGTAAGCCAGTACACGCGGCCAATCCTCGGCGGCCTCGCCCTCTCGCGGGTTGAGAATCTCCGCGTCGCCGTGCGCGAACACCCCGAGGTCCTCACCACGCATGTGCGCGACACTCACCGAGGGCCGAGCAGCGATGTGCCTGGCCTTCGCCGCGCTACGCGCCGTTCCGAAGTGCCACGTGCCGTGCAGGAAATGCCCATCCGCACCGCTGATGCGGGGCTCGTGTCCCGCCGTCACGGTCGACAGCGCGAGGGTGCACATGCCGGTGAGGATTTCGGTGAGCTGCTCGGCGGTCACCGTGCGCCCGGTGACGATCGAACGCAGGTGCTCTGTCGAGCGGGAGAGCGATGAGTCGAGAAGGTCCTGGAGCTGTTGGAGTTCGGCCGCGGTTTCGCGCATGAAGGTCGTTACCCGTTCCTATCGGTGTATCGGTGTCTCGACCCATGCTCATCCGAAACCATGACAGTTCGCGGCATGGTTTCGGGTAGTTTTCACGGCCCCACTCTCATCACGGAACGTGCTGCGACCGTCGCCGGTAGCGTTCGTCAGTCGTCGGCGGCGTCGGCCATGGCCGCCGCCAGCTCAGGCACCCCGCCACCAGGCAACGTCAGCTCGGTGGTCGTCCCCGGGTTGAAACACATCACGTAGTCATCGCCCGGCCAGGTCGCCAGCAGGTCCAGGAACGAAATCTCGGCCCGGTGCGGTCCACCCGGCACGACCTTGTCGAGTACCTGATGCGAGCTGAAGACCGCGATGATCGGCGCCTCGTCCGTGCCGATCACCCGCCACGGAAACTGTCTGCGAGCGATCCGGCGCGGATCGGCGACCGCCTCCGTCGTCAACGTCACCACATCGGAAGCCAGCAACGCCAGCAAGAAGGCGTCGAAATCCAGATCCTCGACGGCCGTTTCGAGTTTGCGCTCCAGCTCGTTCGGGATCATGTCCGTGAGCGCCCTTGCCGCGGTCTCCTCGTCGCTGCCCAGCTCGGCAAGGCACAACTGCCGCAGCTGCTCGATCATCGTGTCCGAGACGACGTTCTGGATCTCCTCGACCGGCATCAGCTTCTCGATACCCTCAGCGAGGTCTTCGACCTGCTGCACGCTGAGAAAGACACCGATCGGCGAACCGGGATTGACCACGAGCTGCGTCTCCGGGTCCGGCCACCGATCGCGCAACGACGTGTAGTGCAATTCCTCGTAGCCGCGAGCGGGACCGGCCAGCGCCCTGAACAACGTCACGGGCGACGTGAACACCAGTACGTGCTCGTCGTCGAGCTGGGGAAGCCCCTCCGGCCAATCCTCCTGGTCCCCGTCCCCGAAGGTAGGCACGTACAACGGCGACGAACGCAGCAAATCCGCGTACCGCCTGCCGTCACTCGCCTCAAGCGCGGTCAACATGTCACGCTCGACCTCATTGCCAGGTCGCCAATCCGGATCCACGGACCGCTCCTTTCCCTTCGACCGGTTGTCATTCGACGTGTTCAGCGTACGCAGCACCGCCAGGCGGCCCTCGCCGCCATCAGCCCGACCTCGGTCCTCTGCCGTCCTCATCGCGCACGAGCTGGTCGATGTCGGTGAGCGTGGGGTTGTCCGGCAGGCGCGAGACGTCGTAGCCGCGCCGCGCGAGCAGCTCCAGCACCCGGCCGCCCGGATTCTCCTTGTCGAGCGCCGCGTTGACGACGTCGATGGTTGTCGGCGTGTAGAGGCCCGTCGCGGAGGAGAACTCCATCAGCTCGGCGATCTGGCGGGTGGTGTACTCGGCGACCTTGCCCGCCATGTACTGGGAGACCTGATTACGCACGGCCGACAACGCGGCGGCGTTGTAGGTGTAGCGCCAGCGGAACTGCTCGGCTTTGAGGAAGTCTCCCCTGCGGAACCAGGTTGCCGAGGTGGCGTTGACCCAGGTCGACAACACGGCGGCCCACGCCTGGATGAACAGGTTGCGCGCGCTGGGGTCACCGCCCGCGATCTCGGTCGCGCCCCTGCTGAGGAACCCGCCCGCGTTGCCGTATCCGGCCTCCTCGAGCAGGTAGGCGAGCTTGCCCGCGACACCGATGGGGCCGTTGTGATAGACGCCGGTGAGACTGGTGATCTGCGCGACCAGTTCCTCCACATCGGATCCGAAGGCGATCGCGTGCGAGTCGCCCCCGTTGGGCACCATCAGGGTAGGCAGCCCCGGGAGCGAAGGCAGCAACCGCACGATGAGCTGCTGCCGGTGCATGCCCCTGAGCTTCGCGATCAGCTCCTTGGGTCCGGCCGTCTTGACCTTGTCGATGTTGAGGATGTACTCCCCCGGACCGAACTTCTCCACCGAAGCGAGATGGGGGATCCTGCTCACCAGCTCACCTTCGACCCGCATGCGCTCGAACTCGGTGATCATGATGTTCGGATCGCCGGATCGCGATGGCCGCTCACCGAGCAGCCGCTGAAGGGTCGCCCGGTATGTCTCATCGTCGGTGTAGTCGGCGTACAGGTCGCGCAATGCCATGTCGGATTGGTGAATCCGCTCGACCCTGAGCTTCCACCAGTCGTCCATGACGTGTGCTGTCGCCACCTCGGGCCTCAGGTCATCCTGCAGTGCCTGCGCGGCCTTCTCCACCATCGCGCGCGCCGTGACGACCTTCATCATGCCGTCGCCGGTTGCCTGCGCGACGTTGATGGCTTCCTGCCCGGCCGCGACGTAGTTCTCCTGCTGAATGCTGATCGCGGTGGTCAGCGCGCCGCTACCGAACGCCCTGCCCGCGGCCGCGATGCCGAGCTGACGCCGCTCACGGGCATGCATGTGCACGATCCGTTCGAGCAGTCCTTCGACATGTTCGGTGAGCCAGCGGTCCATTTCGCCGACGCGCGGCCGGTCGGCTCCCTGTGTCCATTCCGCCGGGAGCAACAGCAGGTACTCCCTCACGTCCGTCCGTTTTGCGGTCCCCATGTCCTTTGTGGTGAGCATCGGCGAGAACGCACCCGGCAGGTCTTCGCTCACCCCGACCTCGATCCGGATCTCGTCAGGAACCTTGGGTTGCCGCAGTCGCGGATTCGCCTTGAGAACGACGGTGAGCTTGTCAGGGTCTCCGGCTTCGGCCTTCTGTCCCTTCTCCGGCCTCAGTGGATTCTCGACCTCACCACGCACCACCTCGGCGCTGCGCAACGCCTCGTTCCGCAGCGCCGCTTCCTTGATCTGTTCGCCTGCCAGCGCGCCGAGCTCCTCGACTGTCGATGGCACCAGCTCACCAGAGGGATGCGGAACGCCGCTGCGCCGCTGCACCTCGTCGACGAAGGCATCATGTGCCTTGCTCGCGCTGCCGAGCAGACTCAACGAAGTCCTGGCGAGGTCGACGCGCTGCTGAGGTGCCGCCAGTTTGTCGAAGTCCTGCCGTTCCCTGATCGACTCGGACCACAGCCATCCTCTCGCCTGCCGGTGCCGGAAGTTGACCATTCGCGCGATCATTCCCAGCAGACGGCCACCCGCTCCGGAAAGGGCCATCGCGAGAATCATTTCGGTGGAGCCGGTCGGAATCGCGACCGCGGCTCCGATAATCGGCTCGAACGGCCACACCGTGAAGGCTTCCTTGAAGTACTTGCCGAACGACGGCTGTCGCCACACCCTCGGCGCCATTGTCAGCACATCGGCGACCTGTTCGTACAGCGTGTCGCGGAGAGTGTCCCCACCGGCGGCCAATGCGTTGGGGGAAAGGTAAATCCAGTAGCGCAGTTCCGACTGTTTGACGTCGGCGCCCTTGAGCATCATCGCCGAATGCGGGGTGCTCCCGAGTACGACGACGATCTTGACGGTTTCCCCTGACGAGAGCTTGACCTGTATGGACCCGAATTCGTCGACCGTGCCCTGAGCGTCCTGGCTTGCCTCACCTGGCTGGTTCCAGTGCGCCTTCGCGATACCGCTGAGGATTCCCCTGAGTTTCGCACTCGCCGGGTAGTGATCTCCGAAGGTCTTCTTCGCGAGCTGGTCCGCGATCGTCTGGGACAGCTCACGCATCGGCTTCCGCTGCGCGACGATCTCGGCGGGACTCAGTTCCACCGCCGCCTCGTACGGCGCGGTCTCCGGCCGGTCGACGTTGAACAGGTCGGTGACCGGGGCGATCTCCTTGCCCGTCTCGTGCGCGCCTTCAACCTGCGAACGCACGCTTGGGCCGGAAAGCCCGCCGAGCCAGGCCGCCCGCAGCCGCCTCAGTTCGTTGACGGCCTCGATGTGGTAGCCGCCGGAGAGGTACGTGGTGGGTGCCGATACAGCCAGTGCCCACAAGTAGTAGACGGCCCTACCGGCGATGTGCTCGGGACTGATACCCAAGCCGACCAGCGCCGACAACGCGTAACCGAGCGTGAGTCCACCGGCGGCGCCCGACTGCATCAGGGCGGTCATGCGGATCTGCACACCCATCGGCGGCTGCTGTGGGCTGTATCCGGCGACGGCTTGCTGGACGACGTGCTTGAGGGCGTCGTTCAACTCGTCGGTCGGTGCGTCTGCCCTGACGGTCACGGTCAGCTCGCCACCCTCGACCCACTCGGTGGCGACGAGGGGCGCGTCGGCCTCGGTCGTGTACGCGAGCCGAACGGCAAACCCCGCCCGCAACATGCTCGGCAGCTTGCTGCCTTCCTTGCTCGACCACCACGCGACGGTGACGACGTTGTGGAAGGACAACTCCATCGCGGCGAGCAGGTCGGGAAGCCGGTAGTTCTCCACGTCGAATTCCCTTGCCAGCACTGGGAATTCAGTCGCCTGCTTGGTGACGATCTTGTTGATCTGGTCGTCCAGGACGCCCTTGATGCTGGAGTCACCGTAGTTCTCGGTGTTCAGCAGCCGCAGTGCCCTCGCAAGCCCCGGCACCGGATGCTGGTCCACCGAGCGCATCGCGCTGATCAGCCGCAGCGTGTTGTACGTGGAGGGCTCCGTCGCGAAACGCTTCTCCGACGTGACAAGACTTTCCAGCCACTTGAACCGCTTGTCGCTGCCTGCCAGCGCCTCGGACAACCCGAGGCCGTGGTCCCAGCCCCACTCGTCAGGCTGCCCGTTGACCAGCTCCGCGATCCTTCGCTCGGCCTGTTCGAGTTCGTCGATCGCCTTGCGGACGTTCGCGGGCGTGTCGGTCGCGTCCCTCAGCGAGACGAAATCGGCTGCCCTTTCACCATTGTGCCCCATCGAATGGAGCAACGAGGTGAGAATGTCGTGTTCCCTGCCGAGTCCGAACAGGGAGGTGATCGCGGCGGCGTCGGATTCCGCGAGCGCCTTGAGGCTCGCCCTCGGCAAGCTCGGATTCGGGTCGGCTCGCAACGCCCTCGGCTTCTTCGCCTCCGGCTGGATCGCCTGCGCGTCGGCCCCGGTGAGGAAGACGAACCTGGAATGTTGTGTGACAAGTGCGGGCACCGCCTCGGAAAGCACGCTCGCCTGCCGGTCGAACGCGGCCTGCGCCTCGACAACGCGCGAAGCGGCATCCCGCATCGCGGTGGTTTCCTCATCGGTGAAGCTCTCCTTGAGCCCCACCTGCGCGATGGTGCCCGCACCGGCAAGCGCTTCGGCGAGCTCATCCCACGCGGCCGCGAGCACCTCCAGCTCGGTCGCGACCTTGTCCCACCTGTCGGCCAATTCGCTCTGCGCGGAATCGATCAGCGCATTGGCCTCGTCGCCATGCCACAGCGCCCTATCCGTCGCCGCGTCGACCGCCGTCTGGATCACCTGCCCCGCCGCGACGAAATAGGACATGCGCTCGCGGAACTGCTCTCCGACATCGGCGCTGAGGTGATCCAGCCTCGTGTAGTCGCTGTTCGCGACAGCCAGGTCGAGCTGCTTCAGCAGATCGTCGAGCAGAACGCCCGTGTCGCCGATCCTTGCCGAGATTTCGACGAGTCCGCCCAGTTGACGCAGCACCGCCGCGTCGCCCTTCGCGCCGACCGCCGCGATCTCCTGCCTGGTCAGAGCCTCCTTCGGAGGGACGACCTCCACCTCGGCGGAAGAGGTTTCCGGCGCCGGTGCGACGGTCACCTCAGCGGTGGTCGTTTCCCGTACCGCCTGCTCGTAGACACCTGCCGCGTCCGCCATCTCGGCAATCGCCCTCGCGGTCGCCTCGGGCGAAAGACCGGAGGGAAGGTGCAGCATGTGGGTCGTCAGGCTCGGCCAGCCGAGCAGCTGGACGGGTTCGGCCAGGTCGGCTCTCGCTTCGATGAGCAGTGTGCTGAACCGGCCGTTCGGCCTGTCGATCGTCATGGAAAGAACGCTGCCGCGCGGGCTTTCACTCAGCCCAGCCGCCTTGAGGCCGTCGGCGGCAACCGCACTCAGTTGCGCCCGTACTTCAGCGGCGGGAGCCAGGACGGCGGCCTCGCGCGAAGGCCATTTCGGTTCCTGGGCGGAAATCCCGTCTGAGGCGCGGGCGTGGAGGATCTTGCGGACCTGTTCGGCGATGACCGGCCCTGCCGCGAGGTCCAGTGCCTTGAGCGGCAAGGTGAACCGGTAGGGCCCGCTGTCGGGATGCGTCCCGTCCCATGCCTGGAGCGGCCCCCTCGATACGACGATCGGGAACGGTGCTTCGTCGCCGGCCTTCACGAACAGCCGCAGTTCCCTGTTGTCGGCCTCCCACGTGAGGGAAGGCGCGGGATACTCAGGCATCCGCGCGGCGATCTCGTGTTCCAGCTCCCGCATCGTCCGCGGGCTCGGAATCGGGGTGTGCAGGCGCGAAGGTCGTGCGCTCGATTGCTGTTGCTCCGGTTGCTGTTGCTGCTGTGGCGAACCGGCAGGTGTCTCGTCGGGGAACCTGGCCACCGTCGCCATGCCCTCGGGGTCCGGACGCCCGCTCGTCCGCCGCACTCGGGGCGCCACGGCCTCGTCCACATCGGCCGCCGGGCCAGTGGCATTGTTCTTGGCCCGCTGTTCCGTGGTGCCACTGTCCTCAGCCTGCCGAGGCACGGCCGCCGGAGGCTCGATCTCGCCGGCGAGCACCGTCGTATGAGGCCCCTCAGGGCGTCCATCCAGCACCGGGTGCACCAACGCCCTGCCGTTCAGCATGACGCGGACGAAGTCGGCCGCGGGAAGCAACCGAGGGAGATCCTCAAGCGGCGCCAGCCTGACGAAGACATCACCGCCTTCGCCGAGCACGGGAACCGCTCCGATGACGGGTACGGGGTTGCCGCTGTTGACCGCCAGCAGCGGGGCGCCTGCTCGCGCGAGCCGATCCAGCAACGCTACGGCTTCGGCTTGGGTCAGTCTCCCGGGGTCGACGATGGTAGTCGGCTCGCCCGAGAACGCGGTCAGCAACTCTGTCGGGGCCAGCTCGGCCGCGCTCGCGCCGTACAGTTGCCGGAAACCGGTGTCAGCCTTACGAACCAGATTCATCCACTCCGGAATCTCTTCCGCACCGTCGCTTCGGACAGCCACCTCCGACGTGACCTCGACCGGGAAGCGACCAGTGGGAATGATCCGCGACCAGTTGTACTGAGGGTCAGCGCCTACCGTCGTGACCATTACGTGCCGCCGCCCTGGAACAAATGTCTGACCGGCGAGCTCCGCGGGTTTCGCGGGATCCGCGGTGGCGATCGCCCACAATGCGTGCGCCGCGCCGTCATCCGGCGCGAACCGGGCCTGGTGAAGGGGCGGGTCCGCCTGCTCTCGCGCAGAAACCCACGTATAGCCAGGGCCGAGATCGGGTCGGCCGACCACAATGGCCGGTGACCTCGGGCTCTCCGGTGCGGTCGGTGATACGTGCTGGTCGACCAGATCCATGAGCGCTCTCGGCACCAGCAGCATCGTCGTCCGGTCAGGCGCGTAAACCAACTCGTAACGAGCATCCTGGAGGGCCGGCCAAAAAGACCGCTTCCCGTCCTGCTGATCTTGCCGGTATCGCTCCTCCGCCGCGGCCACGTCACCAGGGTGGGGCCGATCAGTCAGTCCTCCATCCAGATCATCGAGGACGACCGGCATGTCCATGTCCGGATGATGAAACGCGCTCAAATCCACGACGCGGGAGTCCGGAGTACCAGGGATGCCGTATGTGGAGACCAGGTCGGCCGCCTCGGGGGCTCGCTCTCGCAGCGTGGCCATCTCGGCCGCGGTGAACTCATCAGGCCGGACGAGCGAGTATTCGGCCGTCACGGATGGGCTTGCGGTACCTGCCTCGGGTACCGGATGCAACACCGACAAACTCGTGTCCCAGCGACTCAAGAAGTCGGTGAGGGGCAACCGGCCGTCGGGCGTTCCCGCGATATCGCTGGGCAAACGGACGCTCAGAGTGCCATCGACTAACTCCGGCACCGCCACGACCAACGAATCTTCCACCTGTTTCAGATGAACCAAGAGCGGAAGTTCCGCCTTGGCCAAAGTGGACAGAAGCTCCACTCCCTTGCCCGTCGACCAGAGCGAGGTGGATTCCATCGGCAGGCCAAGGATCTGGGACACGATCCGAGCAGTGACAGCCATCGAGTCATGGGGCTTCGCCAGGTAGCCGTATCCGGTTTCCCTGGATCCCTCTCGCGATTCCGGACTGTCGTTCAGCGAGGCGAGCGCCTTCTCGATCAACAGTGGAAGCGAAGCCCCCTGGCCGGGGGAACCGCCGGACACCGGCACCTCGCCTGTCATCATGACCGGGGTAGGCCCGTCGGGACGGCGCAAATGCACGAGGTGCACATCGCGGCCACCCGCGTCCAGCTCCACGATGGCCCGCAACGCGGAAGGCCGGGCCGCCTCCAGGCCCCACAGCACCATGCCGACGAGCGGACTGACGGTACCGCCCGGCGTGAATGAAGGGGACTCCGCCCATTCCGTTTCGATAACCGGACGAGTTGATCGTTCCTCAGGCCAATGCCACTGATCAACCTCGTCCAACGACGGTGTGCTTGCGATCGGGTACGGGTTTTCCGGATGCCGGGGGTCGGCCGGTGTGACCGTACCTTCGCTGTTGATCAGATCGATCAACGCCGGGTGGACCAGCACCATGGCTGAGCTGTTGTTGACGTAGTAGAACTCGTGCCTCCCAAGCAGGGCAAGAACTTCCAGACGGCCCGCGTTCCTTTCCTCGAACACCCTCCTGGCTTCGGCCCTGTCCGCGGCGAGCTTCCGCTCCGCGGCACCGGGTGTTCCCGGCTCCGGCCAGGCCCCCGTTACCGGAATCGGCTCGCCTGCCAAATGTGGCGAGAACAGACCAAGGTGGAAAGATGTGTTGTCGAGCGGAATCCCGGTGGAACGCGCCAGGCGGATAGCGACGGGAGCCCGCACGGCAAGTGATTTGAGCTCAGTCGGATCGACCCCGTCGAAAGTCTCCAGCCGGAAAGCGACCGAAACAGGCACGTCCGGATCGCTCACACCGAACGACATGGCCGTATGCGCCGCCGAGTGGGTCTCGGCGAGGACAACCGAAGGCATCGCCGCGAGCGAGAGGTCCGCGTCGGCCGAAGGACGTTCAGGCAGTACGTCGCCGAAGCTGCTGTCCCATTCTTCGACAAGAACCTTCTCGATCAACGTGACGGGCATTTCCGCGTCTCCGCTGAGTTGACCTTGGATGATGGCCTTGTCTCGAACGATGGCGGTGAGCGTCCACATCGCACGATCAAGGACGCCGATTTTTCCGCCGGTGGCTTCGTACCATCTCGCGAACTGGTGCAGCGCCTTAGGATCGGTCAGTCCACTGTAGATCTCCCGAAGGAAAGGTGTGAGCCCTGGAGGAATGGATTCGGGTG
This sequence comes from Saccharomonospora sp. NPDC006951, assembly GCA_040635515.1. Taxonomy (GTDB): domain Bacteria; phylum Actinomycetota; class Actinomycetes; order Mycobacteriales; family Pseudonocardiaceae; genus Prauserella_A. The sequence goes on from JBEYHY010000006.1 coordinate 396,583, forward strand.
GCCGCTGGAGCCAGGTGGCGGCTTCGCGAACCAAATAGAGGTTATTCACCCACTCCGTGGGCCGATCCATGAGCTGGGCCGTGGCGGGCAGTGAGCTGCTGGCGGCGACGCCCCAGCCGACGGGAATGATCTGCTTACCCGTCCCATCGAGGATCAGCACATCGAGGCCGATGGTTTGGGCGATCGCCACGGGCGGTGTCCAGGCGGGAGTCTTCTCGGTACGCGCCATAGAGCCGAAGCTGAGAAGATCGGACTTGACTCCCCGATAGCCCTCGGCAAGCCTCGCGGGCAGGTTGCTCCTGGTGACCGGCGATTCGTGATACCCGTTCTTGAGACTCCGCTCGACGAAGTAGACGTGCGGGGAGTCATTGCGGTCGCCGTGGGCAATCGCGGTGACACCGGCATGTCTTCCGTCGGGGTCGGTCATCGTGCGGTGGACGATCAAAGCGCTGGCGCCCGGCCCAGCTTCTACCAATGCTCGGGTTACCGTCCCGTACACGCCGTTGATCTGATGTTTCGGCAGGACGTCGCCTGTTTCACTTTCGGCGGCGGTGAGCAGCCGGCCACCGAGCTCCCGCTCCACCCTTGCCTGTGCGCCGATCTCCAACCCGACCGGCTTGCCATCGACAAAGGCGTCGACCGTTGTCGCCGCGGCGATCTCCGCGTGTCCATTGTGGTTGGACAGCGCCGCGAGGTGCCGCTCGAACACCTCCGTCATCGGATACGGCGCGAACTTACCGGCCCAGACCTTGGGATCCACCAGAATCCCTTTCGGCAGTCGCACCGCGTCCGCCTCGGCCTCGCGCATAGCGGCGCGCAGTGCGTCCAGATGCGCGGCAAGGGGCAGACGCAAACCGGAAGGAAGGCCGAATGGCGCCCCGGGCCGCTCAGTGACCGTCGCGGCCTCGTGCACTTCGTTGAGCATGGCCCACAGTTCCGGTCGTGAACGCGCCAGGTCGCGGCGCTCCTGCTCCGTGGTCTGTTCCTCGATGATCTTCCCGGCACGCTTGAGCCAGTCCGCGTACTTGCGCTTGGCTGAGCGAACACTGCTCTGGTCAGCGGTGACCTCGGCGTTCGCCACTACCCCGTCCGCCTCGGACCGAACCAGCAAAACGCCGAGCTCCTGTGACCATCGCCGCGCAAGGGCGGCTTCGACGCCACTTTCTCCCGCGTCGGCCTTCAGGTGCTCCACCGCCCGCACGAACTCCGCGCTATCGGCGATAACCGCGCCGAGCGCCCTCAGTTCCAGCCGCGCGCGCTGATCTGACAGCTCGTAGTAGAGACTCGCGACCTGGGGCGGGAAGGAGGCGGGCTCGTCTCGCACGTCGTCGTTGGCGTCTTCCTGGTCGACGAGGTCGTGGGCGAGTTCGACCAGTTCGTTCAGGTCGGAGTGCGGGATGACTTCGAGGTAATGCGCTGTCGCGGGCCGGGAGCTGATCGGGCTCAACGGGACGCCATGCAGTGGCACAGCGCGGACGGCACCGTCCTGGCTGTCGTAGATGACGACATCGAGTGCGACGACACCGTCGGTGACAAGGGGGAAAGAGCCCGTCTCACCGGTTACCGGGTCGACGAACGTCGCCGGGCCGCCCGCATGCGCCACGATGCCCGTGACATAGGGGTCCGCGTCTTCCCTATGCGCGCGAACGTAAGCGTAGGCGGGGCCATGCGTTGACTCCATTGCGGCGGTAATGCGCACGTATGCCGCCTCGACGGAGGCTTTCCTGTCGGTTTCGCTCAGCCCTTCGGCATCGTCGAGTACCCGCTGGAACCTGCCGCCGAGGTCCTCGATCCTGCCGTCGCCGCCGATCTCCCTGCCGATCGGCTTTCCGGGGTCACCGTCGGCGAATCCGTCGAAAGTCCTCGCCGGCGCCGCCTTCGGCTCGCGTCCCAGCCAGATGTCGTGCAACGCGAGGTTCGCGGCGACATCATTGAGTGCTCTGGTCGCATCGACCCTCGGACCGGGCCCGTTGACCAGCTTGGTGGCGACCTCCAGCTCGGAAACTGGCGATCCCGCCCTGGCCAGCGCCGCGGCGAGAAGCAGATCATGGGCGGAACTCGCCTCAGCCAGGCCACCCCGCTCGTCACTGTGCGAGCGATCGTTGACCAGCTGCCAGTCCTCCGGCGTCAGCGATGTCTGGAATTCGGGCGAGAGTGTTTCAGCGAGGCCTTCCCTGAGTCCGATCGCGACGCGTCCGCCCGCGTCGGTCAGCATCGCCTTTGCCAGCGGGGAGAGCCAGTTCTCAATGATGTCGGCCCAGTTGCGGTTGCTCGGCAACCCACGGCGGATGTTCTCCGCGCGCTCGACCAGTTCGGCCAGCCGCGCGTCCGAGGCCGCGTCGTGACCGGTCGAGGTGACCATCTGGAACCAGCCCTGCGCCTCGACGTTGAGCACCATCAACTCACCCGCGCGCCGTTGATCGGCGGCGACCTGGGCCAGAGGGGGCTTTCTCCACCACCGGGACGGTGAGCCTTCCATCTCGTGCAGTGCCATGCCGATCTCGGTGGCGATGAGCTGCCTGATCGTGCGCTCGTCCTGCCCGCGCAGCACTTCGATCACGATCTTGTTTTTGTCCGTCGTGTGAGAGCTCCGCTGGCCTGGGCGAAGGCTGTTCGCGTTCTGCAACACTATTTCGATCTGATTGAACCGAAGATTCGTCCGCGGCGATGCCGCGAACCTGTCGCCAATCGGCCCCGTAAAATCCGCGGGTACCAGCGCCGCAGGCGACAACACCACGTCATAAACGCCCCGGCGCAGCACATCCGGCACTTCCGTCTTCTTGGTGATCCGTGGCTCCGCGCGCGGTGCGGGAACACCGGAGGACCCGTACTCACCCCCGCCTTCCGGGAAATTGGCGAGCGTTCCCGGCAGCGGCGAAATCGGCGCGATCGGGTTGGGCGCGACAGAGGTGTCCACCGCGTCGACAGACGCGGGCACGGCAGCCGCCCGCTGCCCGCCGTCCTGCCCCGGCAACCGGAAATGCACCAGCTGCGCCTCAGGAGCCAGCCGGGCATAGAACTCGGTCGCGCTCAGCGAGCCCGAGGCATCCACTTCCCTGGGCACCCGCACCCTGAGCTCACCGTTCTCGACGACCGGCACCGCACCGACGAACGTGTCCGGCCGATCAGCCATCACGACCAGCAGCGGCGAACCCACCTCCGCAAGTCGCGTGAGCAGGATGTTCGTCCTGGCCTCGGTACCGAGGATGCCCGTAGTCGTCGCCGTCCCGGTCACTTGCGCGACCAGCTCCGCCGCCCGCCGAGCGGTCAACCCTGAGGCGAACCGGTCATAGCCCGTCGTTCCCGGAGGGAACGCGGACTGGTCACCCGCGATCCGGGGATCGAGGCTGAGCCCGGCCAGTGCCTTCTCCAGCAACCGCATCCACAGCGGCGTCCTGCCAGGGTCCGTCACCGGAAGTTCCGAAGTCACCAGCAAGTTCGCGGGACCGACCGGACGGGCGACAGCGGTCTGATCCGACCACGAGACGGTGCGCAGACCCACCCGCTGATCACCGTTGCCAACGGGCACCGCGACACCACGCACGACTTCGGGTCCCGCCATCCCGATCGACCACAACACGTGGAAGAGCGACTCGTGCACCAGGCCTCCGCCATCAGCACCAGCCAACTCCGTCCGCAGCGCGCCCGCTTCCGGGAACACCAAACCCGTCATCGCCGATTCCGCGACCCAGCGCTGCGGAAGCTCGGTCAACCCGTCACGTCCGATGAGGACATTCGGGTTCCTGGGATGCCGGGGATCAGCCTCGGAGAGGCGGATCGTCGCCAGCAACGCGCTGTCGACGAGCACCATCGCCTTCCGGTCAGGCGTGTACACGAACTCGTGGTTCTGGAGCAGACTCAACGCCGCGGGGTTGTTCGCCCGCAGCCGCGCGTACGCTTCACCCCGGTCGGCGGCAAGGCGCTCGGCTCCCACGCCCCTACCGGTCACGGCGACGGCCTCAGTACCCCGGGCCCGCAACGGCGTGGCGTCGACGACGCCGTCGATCGTCACCGGGATACCCGCCCTGACCGGAACCGGCTTCGCGGGTGAGTAGGCGCCGTCGATCACGGCGAACGCCTCGCGCATCAGGTTCGCGAGGTCCGGTTGCCTCGTGTCGACGGTCAGTCTGACCGGCAGCGTCGAATGCCGGAAGCCGGCGTTGTCGCGTCCCCTGGCCGGCCAGTCCACCCTCGCCGCGGCAGGGCCGTTGTTGACCCCGGGAGCGACTCCCGGCGTGACATGCACTTCGGTGACGGCACCTGAGGTGAACTGCACCATCAACCGCAACTCGCCCATCGAACCCTGCGCCAGCACGTCATACCGGGCGACCCGGGTCGCCGGTTGCGTCGTAATTCCCTGCAACGCACCGAGAATCCGCGACCTCCCGGCAGACCAAGAAGGCTCGGGTCCTGCCTGCGGCCTCGTGGCGGGAAGCGCGAAGTGTCCTGGGGACTCAAGCAGTTCCGGTCGCGTGGCCTGGTAGGTGGCGAACCGGTGGTCGGGACCGCTCGCGAGATGCACGACATAGTCGGCCGCGAACAACGGTCCGCCCTCGGCCGTCACCGCGCCGAGATCCATCGCGAAGGTAACCCCCGTGCGCTGAGCGGCGCGAACCGCGTCACGGAAGACCGGCTGCGCGGAACTGCCCGCACCGACGTGCCGCACCGAGACGACACTCGTTCCCGCCGCCGACAACTCCGCCGCGACCGAATGCTCACCGGCCGGGGCTACGCGCTCCGCACCCGCCAGCATCGCGACCCTGGCTTCCCCACTGTCGTCCAGAATGCGCTGCACGGTGCGGGCGGTGAACGCGCGACGAGCCTCCGCCGACGCCTCCTGCGCACTGTCGACAGCCACGACAGTGATGCCTTCGGCCGCCATCGCCCTGATCAGGTTCTCGTAGCTGTCCCGAAGACCGTCATGCCTGCCCAACGAAACCGACGGCAACTCGGAACCGTTCTGAATCCTCCTGAGCGCAGGCCCCAGCGACGCCGGCGCCTCGATCGCGAAATGCGTGACCCCGGCATCCCGAAGCCGGGACGCCTGCTCCGCGAGATGAGCATTGACCAACGGCCCATCACCAGTATCGGCCAGCATCAACACCCTGCCCGAACCGAGAATGCCCGCATAATCAACCGGCCGCGCGGAGGCCTCTATATCCGCCGCCAACGCCACAACACCGCCCGACCGCGGGTCGGCGACCCCATCCTGCTGCGTCACCTCGGTGCTGCCGGGGTCGGCAATCCGCAGCGTGGTGTCGCCCGCCTCGACCTCGGCTTCGCCGATCCGCAGCGTCGCCTCCTCCGACCGCGCGAGTTCGTCCCTCGTGTCGGCGAATGTCATCAGCAAGCCCTCGACATCAGCGCGAAGGTCTTCCTCGGAAGCCTGGCGGAAGTTGTCGACGAACTGCCGCACCTGATCGATCGCATCCAGATGCCGGTTGAGCTCGGTCAGCAACGCCTGGTCCGCAAGACCCCCACCCGCACCGACATAGGCAGCCGACATCGACCGCATCAAGTCGCCGGCGACCATCTCACCGAGCTGGTCTTCGGCGGTGAACAGGAACGAGCGGCGGTAGTGATCCAGGTCGGCGGAGACGTCCCTTACCGGCAGCCCCTCACTGTCGAGACCGGCGTGACCGTTGGCAGTGTCGATCAACCGGGCTTCGACGACGTTGTCGGCCGCGTCGAAAGTCAGCCGGATGTTGCCGGAATGCAGATCGCCGTGCACCAAGCCGATGGAAAGCGGCCACGACCGCGCGGCCACGCTCTCCGCACGCTCGAACAACCCATCGAGAATGGTCGTCACCGCATCACCGCGCAGCCCTGCTCCACGCGCCCGATCCCGATCCTGAGCCAGCTCGGCAACGGCCGCGTAAGCGTCGTGGTAGGCCTGGGCGAGTTCGGCCGACACATCACGAGTCCCCGAACCGGCCGCCAGTGTGTGCAGCCGCGCCATCAGCTCACCGGATGCGACGATCCCGTTCTCGATACGACGGTGAAGACGCGCCTTGACCGCCTCGTCCGTCGCGTACTCGGCCTCCCGCAACAAATCGGGCATGGCGGTCTGCCCGGTGTGGCCGAACACGACAAGCCCCTGGTCGCGGGAACCTCTGTCGACCACGGCAGCGCCGCGGATGTCATGAAGCAGCCCATCCCCGCCGTTGCGTGACACCGCCTCGGCAAAAGACAACTCAGCCGCGATCTCGGCGATCCCGGCGCGCTTCATCACCGCCACGATCTCGCCATCCGCGAGCACCTGGAACACATCCCCGCCACCGGCTTCGACACCCTGGACACGCCGCACGGTCAGGCCCGTCCGATTCAGCAGCGGCTCAAGGTAGCGCCGGGCCGAATCGGTCAGTTTTCCTTGCCTGTCCAGGACCGTCTCGGCCAGCTTCGGCAGACCATCGGCAAACGCGGCCACCTGTACCTGCGAAAGCCGGTTCTGGATGTCGAGGGCGCTGGACGTGACGAGTTTCGCCCCGACCGCGCCATGCGGATCCGTCCGCGTCAGCGCGGCGAGCCGGGACAACTCGGCAACATCGGCACCCACACCCGGCGCAGTGGCCGCTTCCCCCGGAATCCGGATCTGCTGGGTGGTCTCAGCAGAAGAATTCGTCTCCTCCACGTTGATCCGCTGAGTCGTCTCACCGGAACCGTTCGGCGACGTCACCTGTCCGTTGTAGACAGAAGGAATCGGCCGCCCGGGGTCGGTCATCGGCGGCATCGTTCCCGAGTCCAGGACAATGTGCCGGAACAGCACTACGGCGGCGATCTGTTCGGCCACCGACGGCGCGGTGCCCGCGTCGAGTGCCAAGCCGGACGGCAACAGCAACCGATGGGTTCCGGGCTCACGGAAGTTCGACAGTTCGAGGCTCGGCGCGGTGATGCCATCCTTGTGCTGGACAACGACCCTGAATGCCTGCCCTGACGAGTCGGTGACGGCGACGGTGAGCCGACCATCCACAGTGTTCACTTCGACCCCGCGCGCCGAAGCGCCGAGCCTTCCGGCTATCTCGGCTTCGAGGAGAGTCGTGGGCGCACCGGTCACGTCCGTGATCGGTAGCTCACGCCCCTCGCCGACCATGTCACCGTTGCGGAGCCTGGCGAGCGTGATCGCGTTGACCTGGTCGGCGATGATCGGCGCGACCAAGGCCCCGAAGCGATACATCGGCACCGACGTCCGGTAGACGCCATCGGCCGTGGTGAACGACTGCGGGTTCGGTTCCGTCCTGCGGGCGAGCAGATCGTCGTAGTATCCCCACCGTTGCCCGTCCGGCGTCACCTGAACCCGGAAGGAACTCCCTTCCGAGCCATAGCCGACCTCGATCACGACGCCCGTGTCCGCCCCGGTCACCGAGATCTCGACAGGGTGGTTGGCAAGGCGAGTGCGCACCTCGGCCGCGATCGTGTCCAGGTCCTCACTGGTGACCAGCGTGCTGCCGGTCTCCGTGGCGCCAACCGGTTCCTGGAGCTCGACGGGCCCTTCCACGTGCCCGCCTTCGTCGCCGAGCAACTGGGCGAACTCCAGTACCAAGCCCTGGTTGGCAGCGACCCACTCCGTTGCCCGCTGCCGAAGTTCCGGCAGCGGAGTCGTCGCACCGTCCCGCGCGGTATGGAGAGCAGGACCGAAGATCCTCGACGCGGCAAGAAGGTTGCCCGCGTCGGCCTTGCCCACCTGCTCGAGATACTCCACAACAGCGGTCTCGGCCGTCAGAAGCGCCAGCACCGCGTCGTCACCCGTCAGCGCGTCTTCGAAACGAGTCCGGCCGGAAATCCCATCCGCGGTGCCCAACACCGAGGCCTCGGCAAGCACCCAGCCACGCTCGATCCCGAGTACGACCTGTGCTGCCTCCCCGACGAGCGCGGCCGCTGTCCGCAACTCGACATTGTCAGCCGGGGCAAGCACATCAGCGGGCATACGCGGCTGATCGCCACGCCCACCCGCCAAAGTGATCACCGCGGCGTCGTAAGCATCGAAGAACCGCTGCCGCAATGTCGAAGCGATCGGGCCGAAGGAATCCAGATCGCGCATCAACCAGTCGGCGAACCCGTCGAGGTCGTCACGAACGCCGTAGCGACCGATGGGACCGCCATGCGCATCGACCGACTCTTCGAGAAGCGCCCAGTCGGTAATCGTCAACAGCGAAGCACCGGTTTCCTGGTCGCGGAAGAAGCGGAATCCCGAGCCGTGCATGCCGAGGAGAAGCGCCGAAGGCCCAACGGCGGCTCCTGGTATCTCCCTGGTACCTACGTGGAATTCGGCGAAAGCGGCGGCGACCGCATCCACCATCCTGCCGAGATCCTGCATCCGGTCCGGGTACTCGTCCTGGGTCGCGTTCACCACCGCGTCGGCGGCTTGCGGCAATGACATACCGGGCGCGGGCGATTCCAGCTTGATGAACCGTTGCGTACCCGTCGCGTCCTGCACGACGGCCGCTCCGTAGAACTCCGGCACCCGGAAGCTCTCGAAACTGCGGTGCGACAGCCATTCGGCAGCCCACAGCTCGGTGGCGAGGTCGGACGCTTTCCCGGGCGTCGTCACCACCGCGATCGGGTCTCCGGAGGTTGTGACCAGCCGGTAAGCCCCTTCCTGATCGGACGGCCTGATCCGCAGCGACTCGCCTTCGGGGAGCGGAACCCGGCTTTCCGCGAACTCCCGCACCGCGTCAAGCCACGCCTGCTCGCCTTGTCCGGCGACCTCGACGAGCGGCAAAGCGGCGGCGAACTCGCCCAGCCCCTCGGCCGATACGCCCGGCCGCTGACCCGGCTGGCCGACAAGAGCACCGTCGGCCAGCGCAAGCAGGTCGCGGGCATCGACAGACACGGCAGGTGGCGGTGTCACTCCGAGAGGCGCGATTCGCGCTACGGGTACTTCGCCGGTATGGAGCCTCACGGACAGGTCGGTGACGGGAATTCCAGCCTCACGAAGTGCCGCGCGCACGTTCTCGTGCTGAGGCGGCGACAGCAGGTCCCCGTCCAGGTTCAACGCACCGTGGATGTCGAGCGCACCGAGCATGAGGACGGTGCGGCCGCTCTCACCGACACCGACAATCACCCCGTCGGTGACCTTGTACCGCCCCGAACCGAGCAGCTCGGTGAGAGCGGGATCCTCCAGCTCCCGCTGCCGAGCCTCGGCGCGTTCCCCGATCGCGGCCCACTGCTCGTCCGTCACCGGATACACCAGGTCGTTCCGGTCGGGAACACGCGGCACGAAATAGCCGACAAGGCCACGATCACGAGCGTTCGCGCCCAGCAGCACATCGATCTCGTTGATCGTCATGGCCGTCAGCTCCGCCGGCCTCAGCACCGCACCCCGTGCCGCCCAGTCCAGCGCGGTCTGCCCCGGAAGCCGGAACTCGATCGTCGCACCGTGACTCGTGGCGACTGCCTTGATCACGCGCGCGGCCTCGTCCGCGAGGCCCAGCTTCGCCGCCGCGGAGTGGTCGAACGGGGTCAGCGCGACATCAGCCTGGGTCATTTGGGAGGTCCGCACGGCCGAGAGCTGCAAAGCGCCGGTGTCCGTGGTCTCCCCAAAGACCTGGAGACCACCTTCCGCGAGCTGTCGCGTGATGGCATCGACCGGAGCATTTCGCCCGGTCACAATGTCCAGAACGGTCTCCGCCGCCAGTACCGACCCCAACTCGGCGAGCACGGGCGACTCCGCGAGCACCCGGTAATCCCACTCGTCGAGCCGCACCGTCAATGCTTCCCCGGCGAGCGGTCCTTTCCGGACGTTGAGGACGAGACCGTCTCCGTTGGTCGCCGAAATCTCAGCGGCCCCATGCCGCGCGAAAGCCTCGACCAGCGCGGGAAGATGCTCGACCGCGGAAGCCGGCGTTTCCAGCACCAACACCCCACCCGGCCGCAACACCTCCATGGCGTTGGCGATCGCCTCGCTACCCACATCCGTGACCTGTGTGTGGTCCGGCGCGTGGAACCGCACCGCCGCGAAATGCTCCCTGCCACCGACCTGCTGATCCCTGATGTCGATCCGCTCGTCGGCCAACGCGGCGGGATCCGGATTCACCACGACATCGCCCTCACGGACGGGAGCCATGCCCTCCGCACGCCCGCCATTGACGACCAGTCGCGGCTTCCCGGTGCCGAGGACGTCCTCCACCACCCGCGCACGCGGACTACTGGCGACCAGTCGCCCGCCATCGTCAGAACGCTCGACATTGGCGAACCGCCGATAAAGCTCCGTCGCGGCCCCATCCGCTTCCTGCTCGCTGGAAGGCCCGCGCACGGTGAGCTTTCCACCGTCGTGCAACGCATCCCGCGCCACGGTCGCGGCCTCGGCAAACGAGGCGTACCCGCCGGTGAACTCATCCCTGCCGACACCGGCGATCGTGATCGCCCGATAGCGGGTGTTGCGCTCGATGGCGCTTCGCACGTCGTCGGCGGTACCACCGGCAACAGTCACCCTGTCCTCGACGACGCGGATTTCCGCTTCCTCGTACAGCGCGTCGACGAGGCTGGTCAGCTCGGCGACAGCGGGATGGCTCGTGTTGCCGGGCTCCCGCTTCTTCACCCACTGGCCGCCATCGGCATCCCAGAAGAAGTCGTGTACGACCTTCTGGTTCCTGCCGATGTCGAACGTCACCGTCAGCGCGCCACCGCCGTTTGGTACTTCGGCTTCGGTATTGGGAACGGCCTCCGCATAGACCCTGGCTTCGGCGGAATCCGCCAGCGACGCGAACGTCATGACCCGTCGCAGAGCCGCTTCCGGTTCACTCTGACTCACCGGAACGAGAGCCGCGTCCGCATCAAACGCGATGCCGAGTTCGCGATACGTCGCGTTGAGGTAGTCGTTCAGCTCCTCCGCGGCGCTGATGGCCTGCGGGGTCGCGGCACCGGCGAGGTGAGACTTGATCACCTTCGCTCCGCTGTCGGTCCAGCTCACGACGTGATCCATGCGGGCGTCGCCGACGAACATCCGCAATCGCACCGCGTCCGTCCCCTCAGCGGTGTTCCGGACGGGCGTCACCTCCGCGGTGACCGTCGAGCCCGCGAACGTCCGATCGGCCATGACCGAGGGCAATGCCTCCACGATCATCCTGGCCGCGGGTGCGTGCCGACTCTCCGTCGCCGACTGCGGAGTCTCCTGTGCGGGGGTCACGCCCTCGGGCAGGTGCGGCGGCAACTTGCCGAGGACCAGGTCACGCAAGGCTGAACCGAGCAGCACGTCCCGAGGAGTTCCCTCGGGGGGCAACGCGGGCAGCACGATCCTGGCCGCCACTCCTTCGGCGGTCTGATCGATGAGCAGATGCGGAATGGGATCCGCCGCGCCGGGCTGCGCGGACGCACTGACCTCGACGGTGATCCTCGCAAGACCACGGCCGTCCGCGATCTCCCACAGCCCGTCGGAAACTTCCCTGCCACCGTTGTTCGCCAGCCAACCGGAAAGGAAGTTCTGCGCTGCCGCGGAAGCGGCGTCGCCCTGCTGCCACGTCGACTTCGGCGTCCAATCGTTGTCGGCATTGACCCGTGCCGTTTCCTGAGCGGTCGCCGACTCGCTCGGCGCGTCCGGCACCAGCGGCTGCTCACCCTGATCGAGCGGATCGCCCTCTTCCCTCGGCCCGCGACTCGGCTCGACGGGGTTCTCGCCCCTGATGAGCGCGGCGACCCAGTTGTCGGCATGCGCCGAGCCCGGGTCCGTCGGGTAGCGCTGCGCGATAACCGCCGTCAGCAGGTCTTCTTCCCACTGGGCGACCTCGGCGAGTTCCCGTGGCGGGTCGGGGAACGCCTTCATCCATTCAAGCAGGTGCAGATGGTCCTGGACCTCCCTGTCCAGCATCATCTCGCGGAACCGCTGATCCCTTTCGGTACGCGGCAAATCCATGAGCCGACGAGCAGCGTCCAATGGGGACTCGTTGCGCAGCGAGGTGATGACTTCCTTCACCAAGCCGGTGGCGACGAGCGCGAGCGGCTGCCCCATCTTCAAGCCGACCCGTTGTGTCTCCCAGTCGAAGATGCTGGATGCCTTGAGATATGGGCGCATTCGCCTGCGAGCCGCGGTGTTCTCACCGATGTTGGGGTCGTCGCGGTAGGGGAAGGCTTCGATGAAGCCTTCCTCGCTCAGCTCGAAAGCCGAGGTGACGAGCAGGTCGATCCGCTCGCGCACCATCTCCTCGTCGAGATTCATCCGCGCGGCGATGACCTCGACATGCTGGTTCGCGAACTCCGTGATCTGCTGCCGCGACGTGGTGTCGAGCCAGTGCACTGTGGACAGATCCATGGAGCTGCCGGTGCGCTCGACGTGCCGGGCCATGATTTCCCGCCACTTGTCTCCGAGCAGGTCGAGTCGTTCGAGCAGGTCCGCACGTGACTCGGCGGCGCGGGTGGGGTTGAACTGGCGGACGAACGGGGCGCTGCCCGGCGAGTAGGTCTTCATCGCGCGGTACTCGTAGGGAGCAGACTTGCCGCCATGGTGCTGCAGCCAAGCCCTGCGCGCGAGGTAGATCGGGCTGGCAAGGGACAGACCGAGGCTGACGGCGAGCGCGAGCGGCGCCTGGCTCAACCCGGCAACACCGAAGGCCAGCAGCGAGAGACCGACGGTGAATCCGGCGGCCGGCCCCTTCCACGCGGCTGCCCTTCCCTGCTTCAGCTCGATATCGATACCGATCTTGGACAGGTATCCGGTGGCCGCCGTCAGGGTGGTCGCCGCGACCGCCGTGACCATGTTGGGACCGAAGCCCTCGGCCCACAGCGACATCGTGAGCCCGGCGTTGACGGCCGTCAGGAACGGGAAGGCGATCGCGTTGGTGATGAAGCGGAACCGCATCCGCAGGCTGTTGTCGTATCCGAGCCAGCCGCCGATCATGTTGGCGAGCGTCGATCCGAAAAGGAAGAAACCGTCGACGGCCAGGTAGCCGGCGGCGATCGCCGTTTCCCAGCCGGTGCTGGCGGCGCTGAGTTGCGCCGAGTGCCCGAACGCGTTCAGCAACCAGCTCGAATTGAGCAGCGCGTGGAAGGTCTTGCCGCGCCAGCCCGCCTGCGGGTTGGCCGAGTTGAGGCCGTCGACACCGGCGCCCAGCATATTGCGGTTGAGGAAATCCTTCCACCGCGAGAAAGCCGTCGAAAGGTGCAGCGCCCTGTCGTAGCGCGTCTCACCAGGCCCCAGCGGCAGCGACCGGATGGCCTGCTGAGTCACGAAGAACTCGTTGGTGGCCCTGACAAACTCGGCGTCGGCGTTCTCGACGAGCTCTTGGAATTGCTGCCGGAACGCCTTGCCTCCTGGGCTGACATCGAACCGGTAGTTCAGGGCAATGATTCTCGCCAGCGCCCTCGCGGCCTCCGGATTGAACCCGGCTCGCTCGACCAGCAGCTCGCTGTACACCCTGATCTTCTGCGTGTGCAGCACCCGCAACGTGCTGAGCAGACCACGCAAACCGAAACCGACGGCGTTGATGGTGGCCGCCGCCGCGACACTCACGACCGCGGTTGCGCCCAGATGCATACCGGCGGCACTGATCGCAACGGTGGCCGGAACGGCGATGGCCCACGCGATCCAGCGACGCGGTCTGCGATGCCTCGCCAAGTCGTCCAGCGCCTCGCGCGCCTTACGCCACCGCGTGTCGACCTCGTTGACGTCCTCGTAGACCTTGTCGGTGGCGGCGGTTCGCTCCCCCTCGGTCGGCAAACCTTCTGTTGCCGTACGGGCGAAAGCGGCAGCGACAACACTGTTTGGGCTGCCGATACCCAGTTGTTCCGCGGTGGCGGGAAGTTTGAGCCCCTTCCGGTCCTTCCAATTCTTCTTCGCCTCGTCGATCCGGTGACTGACCCGGTCCTTCATGTCCTTCGCGGTCACCTTGCCCGCGCTGCGAAGACGCTTCTCGGCGTCGGTCATCAGGTCGTGGGCGACGATCAGGGACTGGAGCTGGACGTTGTCCCGCCAGGACTGGCGAAGATCGCCGGTGTCGGCCGCCGGGTTGTCCATCGCCGTGATCCGCCACGCTTCCGGACCGACGGCGTTGTTGGGATTGGGCACGAAGCCCTTCTCGATCAGCCTGCGTGCCCTGTCGTGGATCTCGTTCTGGATCTCCTCGGGGAACTCCTTGAAGACCTCGTCCCAGTGCCGTGAGAAGTACTCGTCGACGAACCGCTGTGAGCCGTCAGCGTCCGCGGCGTCCTTGATGCGGTCGAAGTTCCCCCTGACGATCATCCAGTAGATGTTTTCCCCGTCGGGTTCCTTCCTGATCTCGTCGAGGAATTGCTCCATTTCCGACCAGTGCCGCAGCCCGTGCACCCCAGGCTGGGGCCGGATCGCGTCGGAACCGTAGAGGAACCGGTCGGGGAAGTCCTTGACCAGAGCCTTGAACGCGGCCCTGGCGTCAGGGTTGGCGAGCAAAGTCTGGGCAACCGGGTTCCACGAGATGTCGAAAGTCAAGCCCGGCGCGAGATTCAGCGCCCTGCGCAGCCATTCGACGTGTTCGACCGAAATGGACGTCCAGTTGCCCAGTCCGAGGTGCGCCCAGATCAGCTTGTTGTTCCGGAACTCCGGATGCTTCTCCAACAGGGCGATGACGGGAACGAGTCCACGCTCATCCGGTTCACCCGCCGTGTACAGGCCGTTGTCCAGAATCCGGGCCGCACCCGCGTCCTGATGCATCACCGACGCCTGCCCGGTGACCTTGTCAGCCAGCATCTTCTCGATGAAGTGCGGATTGAACTGATCCGGCACACCCTTGCTGACGTCGGGCAAGCTGTCCGCGTACTTGGTATGCCCCCCGGCGAGCAACAAGGTCCGCAAGGAGTCGCGGTTGGCCACGAGTGCGTCCATGACGTCGAGCGCCTTCGTGCCCGACAGTTGCTCCCCGTCGCGGATCGCCCCGTCCTCGGTGAAGAACACCGACCGCAGGTCGCCAGGCACCGCCGTGATATCCGATTCGAGCAGAGTGCCGTCCTGCAGGTCCTCCTTGATCTGCACGGCTCCCGCGAGGAGCTTCTCGACCGTCTTGACCCACTCGGGGTTGAAGACGGTGTTCTCCTCGTGGCCAAGCATCTTGGCCACCATTTCCTTCAGCCCGGTCTGCTCGGCCTTCACCGTCTGGCCGTACACCATCAGCTGCGCGAGGTCGTATCCGAAGGCACCCGCGATGTCCCAGCGCGTCGAAACCGGCCCGATCATCGTCCGCCAGCGCAGCTCCGGCGGCAGCTGCCGGTACATCCGGATCATCTCGACGTCGACGAACTTGCCCTGGAGCTCGAGTACCGTCAGATCCTCGGTGATACCCAGGTAGACGACGTTGGCAAGACCGTAGTAGAAGCCACCACTACCCGTCGACAGCCCGAAACCGCGCTCGCGGATGGCCGAAACAAGCAACCTTCCGTCGTGGCCCTGTGTCTGGAGATATCCGGCCATGTTCTCCGGAGACAACAGCCCCGCGGGGTAGTCACCGAAGTGATCGTGCACATCGCTGCCGACATACTCATGCGTCGGCGTGCCGAGCTTCTCCGCCGTAGGCCCGTAGACGCCGCGTCTCTTGAGTTCGTCGGCGGTTCCCGGATCCTCCGGATCCATCTGCCGGAAAACCTCGCCGTCGTTGACCAGCGCGGGATTGTCCGGAAGGAGGTTCTTGCGGCCGAGAAGACGATCCCAAGCGGGTTGCCACAACCGCTCGATCCGCTGGGCGACGGGGACGACGACCCTGTCGATGATGGAGACTTCCCAATCCGGGTAGGTCTCGTTACGGCCGGGGGTCACGACACGGCGGGTGGCGGTACTGACCTCAATGTGGTTGAGCCGAGTCCGGCGGGCGATCTCGTTGAGCGTGACCCCGGAGTCGCTGGCCGCCAGCATCGCGTCCTTCAGCGCCTCCACGTACTCGCGATGCGCTTCGTTGCGCTGCTTCCTGGCCCCCGGCATCTCGTGAACCGCATCGCTGAGCGTGTCCTTGAGTTTCGAGATGTGCTGGGAAACCTCATGAAGCACGCTCCGCGAGTCACCTTCGAGCTTCAAACCCGTCGCTTCCCTCGCGACCCGCAAAGCCTGCTGGGGGAAGCCCGCGTCACCACCGACATCGACGCTGCGCATCGTCACGAACCTGACGGGAACCCCAAGATTGACCGCCACCTTCGCCGTAGCATCGCTCATCGAGCCCTCGGCGAGATGGGTCAGCAGCGGAGCCAGCGCCGTCTGGGTCCGCGCCAACTCCGCCCTCGCGTGGCGGACCTCCGCCACCTTGGTCATGTAGTTGTTGTCGGCTTCCCTCCTGGCGGGCTCAGCCTCCTGGACCGCGTTGAACAACCGGCGACGAGCACCAAGCAGTTCCGCCAGCCCCCGCTTCCTCGGCGCGGGGACCTCCGGAAGCTTGTCCGGCCGAACCTCATACTTGGCGGACTCGCCGGTGCGGTCCTTGTCCAGCGCCAGATCGGCGGTGGTGGCCTTCTCCATCATCTCGACGACAAGCTCCGCGGCACGCTTCCTGCCGCCACCCTCGACGTCCATGATGGCCTCGGTCAGGTTGTCGTACGCCTCATTGACACGCGCCTCAAGCTCGCCGTAGTACTCGGCGAAGAGAATGACCAACTCCTCGGCATTCGCCCTCACCATCTCGGTCGCCTTCGCCGGCGGCGGGTCGATAACCTGCTGCTCCTCGTAGATGAGACTGTGCACGACATCACGCGACAAGTTCAGCGACCGCTCGATCTGATCGACGATGAACACGTTGTCCGACGTCGTCGGGCCGCCGGCCAACGCCGCCAGCCGCTCCGCGTACCACTTCACCCACGTAACCCGCTGATCAACGGCACGAACAGCCTGCGTGTACTGCGCGAACCGGGCATCAAGGGTGAGCTGATCAGGATCGGGCGCGCGCTCGGGGATCTGCGCCAGCCACTCGCTGAGAGCCTTCGGCTCGATGACCGACGGCAGCGTGCTCGGGGCCTTGGGAAGCTGGCTCACCAGCGACTCGGCGCCAAGTGTCGCCGCGACGTCCATTCCCGAGACGGCCACGTTCGGCACCGCGCCCGGAAGCTGTGCGGCCAGCCACGTTCCCACATCGAGGCCGTGCAGATAGATCGCCGACTCGACCTGCGAGCGCATGTTCTCGGTGACGACTGAGGGGCCGAAACGTTCGAGCACGAGCTCGGCGACCCTGCGCAGCACGAGCTGTTCGGGGTCGTCGAGCCGTCCGATCGCCTCCTGCGCGGCCCTGCTGGAATCCGTTTCCGAGTTCGCGACAAGACCGAGTGGTTCGAGACCGTCCGGCCGCACCCGCATCGCGTCCCCGAGCCAGCCGGGGTGCTGCTCGACGACGAACCGCCTGCGAGCCTCGCCCTCGACAAGACCGTGCATCGAGACGAGGTCGGCCGCGATGTGCCGGAGCGTCAGGAGTTGGTCCGAGGACAGCGAAATGGGAAGGCCCTCGTCGGCAAGCAGAGTCCTGAACCTCGCGGCCCCCGCATCGTCGGAACCGAAACCGAACCAGCGCGCCGCGTCCGACACGTCGGAAGGCGTGTGCAGGGCCGCCGTGGCGTCCTCAAGCGAGGCTTCGAGCTGCTGACGCAGCCTGGCCATGTCGCCGCCGGCCCACGATGGCGAGTAGTGCTGCCGGAACTGCTGATCGAGCTGGGTGCTTCCGCCGACAAGCGTCAGCTCGACGGCCCTGGGGAGTTCGCTGCCGAATCGCCGGTACAGCTGCTGGAAGTCGACGTCGCCGGTGTGCTCAAGCAGCCGTTGCACGATGTTCGGATCGGTAAGGGTCTCCGCCATCGCACGCTCGAACCCGGTCGGCGGCTTGTTGTCGGCGCCATGGACAAGCCATCGATAGCCGAGCACCGAGGGCAGCTCGTTGACCATGGCCTGGTACTGCTGGTCGCGCGGCATCCCCTCCGGCAGTTCCAGCCGGTGGACGTCGGGGTTCAACCTTGAAAGCTTGAGCCTCGGCCTCGTGATGCCGTTCCGCTCGGTGAGCGTGACCCGGAAGTCTCGGCCTTCGGCGTCGGTGAACAGCATCCGCACGACGTTCGGATTCGCACTCTCGGCGGCCGCGACCTGGCGGACGCTGGAACCCAGTTGCTTGCGAAGGGTCTCGGCCGCGGCGTCGGCCGCGGTGCGATCGGCGGGGCCGAGCAGGGTGGTACTCGGCGGCGGCCTCAGGTTCACGTCGGCCGCGGCGCGCGCTTCGACGATCAACCTGAGCTGATCGGTAATGACCGACGCCGCCGAGTCCGCGAGGTCGGCGATCGGCAGGGTCACCTCGTAGGAATTACCCCTTCTGCCGAAGGTCCGGTCGTGGTGGCTTTCCGTGCCGTTGCGGAGGTGCTCGTAGTAGGGCCACGGTTCGGCGCTGTCCTTGACGGTCACCGTGAACGACGGCTGCCCCTCGCCCTGCAACGTGATGTCGATGGTTCCGGGCCGACGTCCCGTCACGGGGGCGGCCGTCAGGCCGTACTCGGCGAGCCAGCCCCTCGCGGAACGCTTGATGAGAGTGTGCAACCGCGCGTCGCCGGTGACGGCGTGCCCGCCGCGTCCCCTTCCCCTCGCCTGCTGCGGAACGTTGTCGCCGCCGTACCGGAATGCCTGGACGTAAGGGCTGTCCGGCGGGTGCACCTCTAGCATGACGACAGCGTCGGTCAGTGCCGCCGACCACTGCGCGGCTGCCGCCTGTTCTTCGGTGAGCGCGGCGTCCGGAAGGCCTCGCAGGAAGATCCGTTCGGCGTTGTGGGCGGCGACCTCGCGGGCGATGATCACATGATCCGCCAGGCCGGAAGGACTGCCCTGCAGGACGTGAACGGCCTCGTGCAACAGCGCACCGGCCAGTTCCGCCGAGGTCGCCTGCCGCACAAGGTTGCCGTCGCTGTCGTAGCGGCCGAGCCGGACACCCACCCTGTTCGACGCGGTGTCCAGCACCGCCCGCAGCCCGGTGTCCGCAATGGACGGTGCCAGCCTGACCAGCGCCGAGTCGGCACGCCTTCCGAAGGCGTCCCGCACGCCGGCCTCGTTCAGTTCGAACATCGAGGCGCCGAGCCTGCGGATGGTCTGCTCCACCCTGGCCTTCGACACGCCGTCCAGGTGCCTGGCGACGCCGTCCGCGCCGGTGAGCGCGAGAGCGGTGACGTCGGCGATCGTGGCCTTGCTCAGGTCGCCGACAGGAGTCGTGGCGGCCTCGGTCAACGCGCCGGGGAGCGTGCTCTGGTCGTTGCGCGCTGTCCAGGCCGAATCGAGCGCGCTACCGGTTGCGGAATCCAGCCCCGCGCGCAGTCCCGATCCGACGAGATCGTCGGGTAGCAATCCCGTCCTGCGGTCAGTGTTCAACTGGTCGAGGACGGTCACCGCCTCGCGCCTCGCGTCGAACGGCTGTGCCTGAGACTCCTCCGGCCCCGCGAGGTACCACGGCCTGGTGTCGAAGAACCGCTGCAGGGCGCGCGGAATGAACTTGGAAACCAGGCGGCTGTGGCCCGGCATGCTCGCGAGCATGCCGTCGCCCTGCTGCTTGGCGACATCCCGGAAGGCCACGGTGACCCCGAGTTCGTCGGCGAGGCGTTGTGCCTGCGCGGCATTCACCCAGTCCACGTCGAGCAGCAGGCCCCTGCCCTTCCATTGCGGCAGCGCCTTCACGATCTCGGCGAGATCCCTCACCGAAAGTTCGCCCGTGCTGGAGTCGATGAACTGGTTGGGTGCACGCAGTCCCGGGCCGTTGATGACGAAGCGGCTCGGGCTGGGGAACGGTAGCGCGGCCGGTTTCTCACCGGGGCGCGAAAGACCGAGGTGCATCGGGCTCAGCGACGCGTCCTCCAGCACGGCGCGCAAGCGCTCCGGAAGCGAGTCTGCGCCTGCCGGTTCAGGCGTGCCGTGAGTGACGATCTCGACCTGTGGGTAGAACCGGCCGAACTCACGATCGAGGTTCTCGCTCCGATCGACGCTGAAGTAGTCGGCCAGTTCGTCGCGCTGGGAGCTCGGCCCGGACGGCCTGATCCTCGCCATGTGGAAGGCTTTCCTGAGCTCGGCGTACCCCGGCGATTCGCTCGCATTGGAGTACAGCTCGATCCAGGTCCGCAGCGCGGTGCTTTCCGGGGAGCCGTTCAGCGCCAGCTTCAAGCCGGGCAGCTGGTCGAAGATCAGTTCGTGTCTCTGGTTCGGCCGGCCGTCCGCCGGGACGCTGTAGTACTCGGCCCTGTTCACCGGAAGGTCGCGCAGCGCCTCGTGCAGCGCGGGGTCGGAACGGATCTGGTGGTCGAGCGACTCCATGCTGAACGGCCGTCCCGGCCGCGCGCCGTCGCTGGTGATCTCGACGAACACCAGGGTTCCCGTGCCCCTGTGATACCCGGTGACGAGCCTGCCGGGTGCGAGATCGTCCTCGGGCCTACCGGTCAGCACCTCGTGGCCGCTGTCGCTGAACCGGCCGAACACCTCCGCGAGCGCGGCTCTTCCGGCCGTGGAGCGCTCCGTCCGCCACGCCTCGCGTTCGGCTGCCCTCAACTGGTCGCGCAGTGCGGTCGTTTCGGCGGACGACGTACCCAAGATCGTCGTGCGCAGCCACGCTTCGTGTGCTTCCCACCAGGCGAGCTTCGCGAGTTCGTGCTCGGCGATCGCGTCGGCGGGCCGGGCGGGAAGTCCGGTGGAAACGAGCAGGGCCTCGGCGGCGCCTTCGCTCGTCCCGACGATCCGATACTGGCCTTCCGCGGGCAGAACCACGTGGCGCGGGCCGGATTCCGACAGTTCCCGCAGCTGGAGGAGCGGTGTTCCCGGAGGCACGCGAACGGTCAGCACGGTGCTGCCCTGTTCGGTCCCCTGCGCATCCAGTGAACCGGTGAGCGGCGACGAGATCGACAACGTGCCGGTGCCGGCCGGGGTCAGGTTCTCGCCGGGTACCCGCACGTAGACCGTCGTCCAGCCGGACGTCCCCTGCTGTTGCTCCAGCAGGTCTCGCATCCCCGCGACCGTCTCCTGCGTGGCGCCGGTCGAGGGGTCCTGCCAGTCCCTGACCAACGCCTGCTCGGCAATGCTCAGGCCGGAGCTGGGCAGGCGCCGTTCCGCGTCGGCGGAGTCGACGGCCTGATTCCTGATGCCTTCGAGAACCCGCGCGTGGTGTTGCCACGCGCTTTCGCGTCGCTCCGCGTCGGCCATCGACCGCCCGTAGTCGGCGTCCGTGTGCAGGTCGAGGTACTCGGCCCGAGTGCGTTCGGTCGTGCCGAAGAGGTCGGCGAGCTGTCGGAGGCGGACATCCTGCTCCGTCGTGTTCGGAAGGTCGCCCGTTGCGGCCAGCTCGTTGAACTCGGTGGCCAGTCGCCGCGCCACGTCCGCCTGCTCGGAGGTGAGCATCTTCGCCGGGCGGGAAAAGAAGAGGGGCTCGTAGGGCTGAGCGGCATCGGTGATCAGCTGGAAAGCGTGACCAAGCGTGATGTCCCCGCGCACGAAGTCACCGACGACATCGCGCTCCGCGAACACCCTCGCCGTCGTCGTTTGTTCCGTCGAGCCGAAAAGGGCGGTGTATTCGTGGAATCGGCCCAGGTCCCAGTGACCGTTCTGAGCGATCCACGGCTGCTCGTTCTCCAGGGCGTGCCGCAGCAGCAACGCCTTGACGACCGTGTCGACGGGGACGATCCTGCCGGGGCCGTCATCGGCTACGGCGAGGTAGTCGGAGAGCAACCGCTCGATGGACGCGCCAGGCTGTGCTCCGTCGGCCGCACCCGCGAAGGCAGCCCTGAGCTCGGGCATCCTTGTGGCGAACCGCTGAATGAGTTCGGCAGCCGAGGCACCTTGTGCGCGGGCGACGGCCAACTCGTCGGACAGCGCCTCCAGCTGGATGTTCTTCCTGCCTGCCGCGTCGAGCTCCCGGCTTGCCTCCGCTCTCGCCGCGAGGTCGGTCTGGTCGTCGAGCAGCTCCCGCAGGGCCTGAACCCGCTCGGCGAACTCGTTCGGCTCGCCCCTCGTCAAGGCGGCGTAGGAATCGGCTACCTCGACGACGGCCGAGAGCACGGCCTGCGTCGAGGTGACCGCCGCGTTGCGGATCGTCTCGGCGTACGCGGTCTCGAACCGGCTGCTCAGCTCGGCTATGACCGAATCGGACAGTCCCGCGCGGGTCGCACGCTGCTGGAAGGACGTCAGGGAGTCCGAAAGGTCAAGAGCGGCGGTGTGGCGAGTACCGCCCTCCCACTGAGGCGCGTCGAGTCGCATCCGCGCGGGGCTGGTGTCGTCGCCGGGGAACCAGCGCAGCTTGTGCATGGGGTCGCCGAACGCGGGAGCGGGCAACGCGCTCGCGGGCGACGAGTTGGCGAACCTGGCCAGCCCGTTCAGATCGACAACGAGATCACCGGGAAGCCGTGCGGCGTTCCCGTCCTCGACCGCCTTTTCGAACGTGGCCCGCAGCCGCTCGGCCGCCAGATCGAGCATCCGCGATCCGGCCGAGCCCGCGAACGCATCCGGATCGGCTGTCCTCAGGTGCAGTTCGGCCAGCGCCTCTCCCGCCGCGGCAAGCCAGTCGCCCGCCTGCCGGACCTGCTGCGGCTGCGGCCTGCCCATACCCGGCCGCAACAGGGCCTCGAAGGTGCGGCCTTCGCCCGTCGCGACAAGTGTGAAAGCCAATCGCTCGTTCGGACCGTTCGCGATACCCGCCGCGAGCAGGGTCGCCGGATCGATCAGCCGGTAATCCTGTCGGTCGGCCGCGGCACGCTCGTACCCGAGGATCCTCGGCGCGAGGTCGTCGACCGATGTGAACCGCAACGCGGCCACGGTCTTGCCGTTCACGGTCACGAGCTGGTTGACGAGGCCCTCGGGCTCAAGCCGGACAGCGGAACGTGCGACCCCGAGGTGCTCCGCCGCCAGCGCGGTCAGCTGGGCTCGGACGCCGCCTGCCTTGCCTGAGCCGCCGTAATCATGGCGCAGCTCCCAGATGTCGGCCTCGGTGTTGAGAACGGGGAGCGTGGCGGTGAAGGCGTCGCGGGACTCACGCAGCGCCGCGCCCTCTGTACTCACGGAGTCCGCGACGTAGGTATCCGCGAGGACGATGATGTCGTCGAGGTTCCGGGCCCGTGTCGGGCTGACCCCGGCGGCGTCCGACTCCGACTGCGAGAACTGCACCGATGCCGCGTCGGCAGGCAGATCCGACATCGCGGCGACATAGGGGCTGTCCGGCGCGTGCCGATACCGCACGACTTCGGCGACGGTGTCCCTTCCCCACGCGGCGACCTCGCCCAACTGCGCGGGCAACGTCGCGAGAACGTTGGCGGGCAGCTGCCACAGCCACCGCCGCTCGGCATCGGCCGCCGCGATCTCCCGAGCGGCGACCTGCTCGGCGGTCAGCCCCGTCGGCGAGGGTTGCATCGCGTGAACGGCCTCGTGGACAACCGAAAGCGCGAGTTCGGCCAGCGTCGCCGGTCGGCGGGTGCCGTCGGCGTCGACGCGGTCGAGCCTGAGCCCGAGGCGCGGAGCGAGGCCGGGCACCGAGTCGAGAACGGCGCGGGCATCGCTTTCCAACGCACTGGAGAGCCGGGCGGTTGCGGCGTCGGCACCCACTCCCGCGTACGCGGCGGCGACCCCACCCTCGCTGAGCACGAAGACGGATTGGAGCAGCTTGCGCACCGTCGCCTTAGCCACGTCCGGCGTGACATCGCGGCCCGCCGCCTTCGCCATGACGTCGGCGCCCGCGAGTGCGAGCTGCGAAAGTGCCCACTTGTCCTCGTTGGACAGTGCGACGGCGTCCGGATCGACCGAGCTGGCCGCGAGATCGAAGATCTGCTGTTTGGAACTGGCCGCGGGTTTCGCCACCGATGTCTTCGGCCGGACGTCCACCGCCTGCTCGTGCCCCGCGCGCAGTGCGGCACCCGCGATGTCGTCGGGTGCCGTCCCTTCGGCGTCGGCGGCGAGCATCGGGTAGGCGGCCATGCTTTCGGCCACCGCGTTGAAGGCGCGGACCTGCTCATCGCCAGGCCGGGCGAGCCAGTAGGTGCCCGCACCGCGCACGCTCAGCCGTCCTGGCACGTTCGGGGTGCGGTTCAGGTCGCCCGCCTGGCCCTGAGCGCTCTCCTCGCTCGTGAACACGACCGTCACGCCGAGACCGTCGGCGAGCTGCTGCGCCTGCGCGGGCGTGACATGACTGATGTCGAGCATGACGCCGCGCCCCTGCCACTGCGGCAACGTCTCGATCATCGCCCGCAGTTCCGCGACGCTCAGCCTGGCTCCGCCCGCTTCGACGAACCGGTCGGTCCCTCGCAGCCCTTCGGCCCGCACCACGAATCTCGTCGGATGTGGCGAGGGCATGTCGCGCGGCCCCGAGTCCTTGCCACCGAGAACGAGGTGATCGTGCAACACGAGCGCGTCGGAGAGCACCCCACGCGACCTCGCCGAGAGCTCGTCGGGTGCCCGGCGCTCGCCGGCCTGGCCGTCGTGCCTCGTGGTCTCGATGTTGGGGAACACCCTGCCGAGGAAACTGTCGACGCTCGCGGGGTCGCCCGCGTCGTTGACGAAGAACGCCTCACCGGTGCGCGACCGCGTCTGCTCTGTCTCGGGCCTGCCCGCGTATTGCTCGCGCAGGCGCGCGTGATCGGGGTGGGCGCCCTCGGCGGCACGCAATTCCGTCCATCCCGTAGAGGCGGGTTCCTTGGCGTGCAACGACTCCAGTGCCGCGTCGAGGTTCAGAGTGCTCGTGTCCGGCGTCCCCGCCGTCCGCTCACCGGGTTCGAGCACGCTGTCGTAGACGATGGTGCTGATCCGGCGGCCTCGCCACAGCGTCTCCTTGTGCGGAGCGTCGCGCAGCACACTGAGGTCCTCGCCAAGCCGGGCCCTCAGCAACGGATCGGTGCGTAGCTGATCGAGCAGGTACTCCTCGGTTCCCGGCCTCGCGTGGCTCGTACCGCCCTGGGACGTCTCGACGAACACCAGATGGCCGGAGTCCAGCTTGCCCACGAACAACTGTCCTGGCTCTCGCACGTCTCCCGGCCTGCCGGCCAGCACGTTCTCCGGTCGTACGCCGTGCTCGTGGAGCGCTCGCCTTCCCGCGGCGTCGCGCTCGGCCCTCCACGCCATGCGTTCGGCCGAGCGGGCCTCGGTAAGTCGTTCGCCCCAGCCGACCCCCTGCTCGGCAGCCGCGAGCGCCTTGGTGGCCAGCCACGTGTCGCGGGCCCTCCACCAGTCAAGCCTTGCCCGCTCGTGAATCGTGACGGGGTCAGCAGCCGTCGAGCTGTCCATTGTGGACGGCTGATCGACGAGAATCGCCTCGGTTTGCCTGTTGCCGCCGACTATGTCGTCGCCCACGGCATGCAACCGTGCGCCATCGGGAATCAGTACCCGAGGGGCGCCCGCCTCGGCGTGGTCGGCGAGATCCAGCACAGCCGTACCGGGAGGAATGTGCAGCTCAACCACCCTGGTGCCGGGCGCGGGAGCGGTCGGCGGCGTCAGCTGCGCGAGGATCGGTGCGGGGTCGGTAGCCTCCCGGCCCCGCGCGTCACCCGGCGTGCCGAAGAGTGTGCTCGCGTCGGCGATCTCGGCATAGACCGTCACCCAGCCTTCGCTGACCTGTTGCCCGGCCAGAGACCTGGCCAGTTCGAGTGCGGCGAGGTCTCGCCTCGCGGTGCCGATCGACTCGCCGGCGTAGAAGCCACCATCAGCGTCGAGCAATGCCTCCGGGGTCAGCGGCTGCCCCTGCCAGCCGAGCACTCGCAACGCGGGGAAAAGCCGCTGCCGAACTGCCGGATCGATGAGGTGCCCGACCGCATCGGTCGTCATCGTTCGGTCGTCCCGGACGACCGGCGTCCCGAGCCGGTCGCCGATGGCCTGACCGCTGGCCGACTTCGCCCTCACCTCGTCTACATAGGACTGGTGAGCGGTGTTCGGTTCGCGGCTGGCTCCGTCGAGCGCCAGTTGCCTGGTGTCGCGGAGCAATTCGGCCAGCCGCGCCCACCGCGTCCCGGCGGTGTCGGCGCGGAGAATGCCCGTGGCACGCAGATATTCGGTTTGCTCGGCGAGGAATCTTGCCGCGAACTGGTTCTCCGTCGTTGTGGAGGTGGTGGAGGCATCTTGACCGTTGATGTCGGCGTGAGCGGCGAGTGCCCTCCTCAGCACCACCTCGGCCGAATCACCGCCGAGGAGGTACATGGCAAGCGGAGACGTGTTCGCGAACGCGGCGGCCGTGCGCGCGGCCATCGGTGACCCGAAGTACGCTGCGTGCTCCTCGAAGGCCCGCCGGATGCCGTCGGCCGTGCGGTCCTCGCCAGGCATCGCGTTGGTGAGCAGGATGGCCTTGACGGCCACATCCACCGGCACCGCCCGCTCACCGGTGCCTGCCTCGACCCGCGCGAGGTAGTCGCTCAGAATCACCCGCACCCGGTCGCCGAGCAGGTTGCCCGCCTGGTCGAGGAGCGACCGCGAGGTGTAGGGAGCGGCCAGCTCGGGCATGGTGTCGACGAACCTGGCGACGATGTCGTCGGCCGGCCTGCCCACGCGGACCAGCTCGGTCAGCTCGGCGCCGTTCGCCGTCAGCCTCGCCTGCCTCCCGTCCGCTGTTTCCTCCGCCGTTGCTTGATCGGCTGCCTGCCGGACCAGCACGTCGCGGAGGTCAGCGATGTCGCGCGCCACCTGGCTGGCATCGCGCCCCTCCGGATTCTGGTACTCGCCGACCAATCGGCCTACCGCGTCGGCGATGGCCCGCGCTTCCGGAGCGAGCGCCCCCGGTGCGGCCCGCACGGCGGCTTCGTACTCCCGCTGGAAGTAGTCGGTGAGTTCGGCGGCATCCGCCGGTCGTGCCGCCGCGATGGTGTTCTCGATCGAGCGAAGCTCGGCGTCGGCGGGAGTCCTCCCCTGCAGCGCTCCCGCGTCCGAGAGCGCCGCGTGCACAACCCCGAGCTCGTCGGTGTGCACACGCAGGCTTCCCACGAGATTGCCGTGGGCCGCGGTCGAGGAGAACGGCCGCGCCGACAGCCCGCGCGCCCTGGATTCCAGCGCGTCGGCAAGCTCGCCGAGCTGACCGGCGAGCGTGACCGTTCCCGTCGCGGTGCCGGCAAGCCTCCTGACGGTCGCCGCGGCTCGGTCGACCAGGTCGGCACCGGCCTGGCCTTCGGACACTCCCGGTTCGCGCAGCCGGAGGTGCAGCTCGGCCGCGACCCTCGCCGCGCTCTGCAACCAGGTGCGCACGTCGTTGTCGTCGCTCGCCGGGTCCGCGAGCACCTCGTTCAGCGTCCGTCCCTGGTCGGGCGCCAGCAGGGCGACGCCCAAGCGCGCGTCGCCGGTGTCGATGAGGCCGAGACCGAGCAGCTCGCTCCGCGTCGCCAGTGTGAGGCCCTCGGCCGCGAGTCGGTCCCTGCCCGCCAGGAAGCCCGCGAGGCCCTCGGCCGTTTCGGTGAGCCCCACCCTGGCCACCAGCTGGCCGCCGTGCATGACGGTGCCGTTCGCCAAATCGAGCGACACCGCGTCGCCGGGAAGGCCAAGTCGATCGGCAATGAACCCGGTGACGACTCGCGTTTGCCAGGACCGAGGGCCGTTGCCTTCAAGGACAGCGGCCAGGGACGCCGCGTCCGGCATCCCGCCGACAGCGCTGTCGTCGCGGAAGCGCAGTGTGGGGAGCTGATCGCCGAACTCGACCGCTCCTCGGGGGTCACCGGCAAGCATGCGCCTCGCCGCGTCGGTCACGGCCTGGTCGACCATCGCGCCGGAACGAGCCGCGCTCGTGGCGTCCGGCGCGGGCGCTCCGGGATCGATGTTCTCCCGCAATACCGGAATCGCCTCACGGACGAGGTTCATCGCGACGTCGCCGACCGTCGAGTCCCGCAACCATCTGCCGCCTGCGTCGCGCCGCTCCAGCTTCACCCCGACCGCGGGTTGTCCGTCACCTCGGTACAGAACGGCCGTGGTGCCGGGGTCCGCGACAGCGGCCCGCAGGATCGGCGAGGCAGCCCCTGCATCGCCGAAGGCCGCGGTGACACCGGATTCACTGAGTACGAACATCGAAGCGACGAGGTCACGAACGACGGCCTCGGCCTGTTCGACCGTCGCTCCCGGCACCGCGTCGGCCATGCGCCGCGCTTCGGTGAGCGCCACCTCGGCCACCGCGACCTTGAGATCGACATCGGTGAGCGTGGCCAGGGTTGCCGGTCGCATACCGCGAGCGTGATCGGCGACCGGTTGCCGCGCTTGCGCCGCCTCGCCGGAACCGGCGGCACGACGTCCTTCGAGCAGCGCGTGCCCCGCGATGTCGTCGACGACGACCTGCCCGGTGACGCTCTCGACGTACAGAGCCGACGATGCCGCGTCCCGCTCGGCAGGCAGGTCGAAGACGTCCGGCCTTTGCCTGCCCGGTCCCGCAAGCAACCACGCCTGCTCGTCCGGCCTGGTCGCGGTGAGCTGTTCCGGCAGCCAGCTTCGGTCCATGGAGAACGCGACGGTGACACCGAGGGTGTCCGCCAACTGCTGTGCCTGCTCGACGCTGACGTGCTCGACATCCAGCAGGATGCCCCTGCCCTGCCACTGCGGCAGGCTACGGACGACATCGGCCAGTTCGGCCGAACTGAGGCCACCGATCGGCGTCGAGATGAACTCGTCAGCCCCCACGCGGCCGTCTCCGCTGACGACGAACCGGGTCGGATGCGAAGCGGGAACCACACCGTCCACAGCACGCCGCAGCGCGAGCACACCGGGACCCTTGTCCGCGGCGGCCCTGATGTCGGCGACCGGATCCGAAAGACCTTCGCGAGCTTGCCGGGCCTCGGTCGCATTGACGACCCCGTGCTCGGTGACGGTGATCTCCGGATCGGACAACACGGCGACCTGCCCCGAGTCGCGGTCCGTTGTCACCGCCCTGATCTCAGTCCAGCCTGGCCGGGTGGCACGCGAGCGGTCGTCGGTGAGCGCGTCCCGCACCAGGTCGCTCGCGGCGTGGCCCCGCACGAGATATCGCGCGGTTTCCGTGCTGCCCTGCCTCGGCAGCCTGCGGTAGTCGACTGTCAGCTCGTCGTTGCGCAGGGCGCTGACCAGACCCGCGTCCCGGTACACCCGCTCACGCAGCAGCGGGTCGGTACGCAACTGTTCCTCAAGGTGGCTGACCGGGTCCTGCACGACGGTGCCGTCGCTCGCGTCGACGCGTACGAACACGAGCCGGTTCTGCGCTCTGTCGAAGCCTGCGACCAGCCTGCCCGGCTGCCATTCACCCGTCCCGTCGTTGCCGACGAGCACGTCGCGAGCCGGAATTCCGTACTCGCTCGCCAGCATGCGGGCGGCTTCGGCGAGACGTTCCGAGCGCCATGCCGTGCGCTCCACCGAACGGAGCGCGTCGCCCCTCGCCCCTGACGACGCGGGATCCCTGCCTGCCTCCGACGCGAGCAGGTCACCCTCCGCCGTCCACCACGCCAGCTCGGCAAGCGACTGCCTGACCTCGGGATCGGTGGAATCGGGCCGCAGGGCGGGGCCATCGAAGAGAATGAGCTCGTCCTGCTCCGAGATGCGTTCGAGCCTGCTTCCCTCCGGCAGCGTGAGCGCACCCGAAGGCCCGACCGGCAGGTGTGAGCCGGGCGGGACGAAAACCTTGACCGGGGCGCCATCACGTACCTCGGCGACATCGACCGGTCGCTCCGCGACGAGTCGAGTTCCCTGCAGGCCACGGGAGTCGTCGGTCAGCATCGCCTCGTTTTCGGCCGAGACGAACACCTCGGTCCATCCGGCCTGCTGCGCGGCGGCTTGCCTGACCCTGACGACGAAGTCGGCGTGCGGATCGATCACGGGCGCGGCCTGCTGAGGCTCGGGGGTGGCCTCCTCCCTGACCGGAGTCATGTAGTGCTCGGCGGTCGCGCTCAGCGCGCCGATCACTCGTTCGCGCAAGACATCGAGTGCCGCGGCCGGATCCGAAGGCAACTTGGTGCTCAGGTTGACGACGACGGGGCGAGCCGAGTGCCACACGCCGTCCTCGCCCTCACGAGTGAGAGGCAGCCGGACCTGAGCATTGGAGTCCCATACCCATTGCTCGGTCGAGAAGCGAACCTCCGCCATCGCGCCCGAGTCGAACAGGAGCAAGACGCGCAGGTGCTTGCCGGATCGCCGCGCGATCTGGATTTCCGCGATGTCGGACGGCAACTCATTCGAAGCGACGACGCTCGCGAGAACCTCGCGAAGCGCCTTGGTCATGCGAGTGCCCTGGTAATCGGACAAAGGGCCGCCGACGTCGGCGAACGACAGTTCCCTCGTCGCGGCTTCCCGCTCGACCTCGGTGACGGGTTGCCGCTGGGCTCGCTGGTAGGCCTCGACCAGATCGCGGTCGCCCCGGCCGATCTGCCCGTTGGCCGAGTAGCGGACGTGCGGCTGACCTTCGGAGAGCTGCGTCAGCGTCCGCACGTACTCACTGTCGAGCGGGTGCACGACCTCCTCGACGACGCTGCGGGTGAGCGCGGCGTCCCACTCCGGCCTCGCGATCGCGCGCAGGTCGTCGGGCAGGGTCTCCAGCACTTCGGCGGGCAACATCCGAATGGCCTTGCCCATCAGCTCGTGCGCCGCCACCTCGTTGTCGACGACCTGCTGGGCGGTCCAGCCGACGGGCTTACCGGTGAGCTGGTGATACACCTCGTGGACGGCGTCCAGGACGGCGTCGAAGAGCACGGCGGGCCGCTCCGCGTTGCCGTTCTCCGGCATCACGCGCGTCAGTCGCAGGCCGAAGCGGAAGTGACCGTTCTTTCCGCCACGCTTTCCGGGTTGCCAGTCCAGTACCGAACGCACGCTCCGGTCGGCAAACGCGCTCTTCAGCCGTTCCCACTGTCCCTCGCTGAGGCCGGATGAGGCCTGAGTCGCGTCGTGGTGCAGCTCGAACGGCCGCATGAGCATCGCGGTCAGCATGTCACCGATCTGCCTGGCCCGTGCGTTCACACCTGGCGCTTCGGCGATCAGCGGAGCAAGGCTCTGCCCCAGTTTCCTGATCTCGGCGATCTGTGGTGGCGAAAGGTCAAGGGTGGTGTCGAGCGGCACCGACGGGTTGAGCAGTTCCGGCGGCGCTTCGGGCGGCGGCGACTCGGGTCGTTCCGTTCGCGCCCCGGCCGGTTCGGTTGCCGCAGCCTCCGCTTGGGAACCCAGGGCAACATTCGTCCAATCAGGACCGTCGATGAAGGGTGTTTCGACAACGAGACCGCGGGCGCTGTCGAAGGAGAGCCTGCTGCCCGCCTGGAGCGAGCTCGTCAATGCGCTGTCCTCAAGCACGCGCTGCCGGAGCAAGCCATCCTCGGCGAGCTGCTCGTCCGCGAAGTCACCACGGTCGAGTTGGTGGGCGACGGCAGGGTCGAGTGCGATGACCGAAAGCCGGTTGGTGCCTGCCGTGCTCGGCGAGTAACCGGCGACGTAGGCCAGATCGGGCCGCAACCCATCGACGGTGTTGCCGACCAGGATTCCGTTGGCCGGTACGGCGAATCTCGTGTTGAGCAGGTGCACTCCGGCAGCCACCCGAGCGCGCTGCCACGCTTCGTCCACGATGGCCCGCAAATTGGCGATGGTGTCGGCCGATGCCCCGGAAAGCACAGCCTTGGCGTGGGCCTCGTGCGCCTGCCACCAGTCGATCACGGCATGACCATGCCGGCCCGCCGGATTGATCGCGGATGCGTTGACCGGCTGGTCGAGCGTCGGCCCTCCGACGAGGACCAGCTCGATCTCCCTGCCGCCGTTCTGGCCCGTGCCATCCGACACGGCCCGGTACAGCCCGCCCTCGGCGAGGGAAACCGTGCCGTCGGCGCTGATCTGCGGTGCCTGGGTACCCGGCGGCAGGTACACCTTGAGCACCGTCGATTGTGGACTGGCGGAGGGATGGATCGACGCACCGGCCATGCTGGGGCCGGAAAGCATCTCGCCTGCCAGGTCGGTGTCCCTGCCGAACAGACCCTCCGGTCCGTCGACCGGCAGGTAGACGACAGCCCAGTCACTCGACGTCGCCCGCGTTCCGTCAGGGCCGGTCAACCGGATAGCGGCGCCCGCACCGTCGACGGCGCGCTCGCGAGCCCAGTCCAGCAGTTCGTCGCGCCGCGCGTGCTCGCCGTTGTGAGCGCCCTCGAAGGTGGCCGCGTACTCGGCCTGCTGGTCAGGCGTGAGTCGCGGTGTCAGGTCCGGCGAGAGCCCCAGCAGAGCACGCAGCACCCCCACTGTCGCGTCGAGTTTCCGTTCCGCGTAGGCGGTCTGCCCGTTGTCGGCGTACTCCCGGAACGCCGACGCGACATCCTGAGTCGCCTGGAGAATCGCGACGCTGGTGCTCCTGCCGTCCAGCATCAGGCCGCGAACAGCCGACTCGTACGAATTCAGGAAATGATCGACCATTTCGGGGCCGAGCGCGGCGAGCACCCGCTCGGGCCAGTGCTCCGGTGAACTCTCGAAGTCCACTTCGTCAGCGAAAAGGGCATCTCGAATCCCGCCGACGATATCGTCGACCTCGGCGGACGTCGTGGGTCGGCCGTGCGGCAGACCGTCCCTGTCAAGAGACCGGTAAGACTCTTCGAGGTCGATGATCGTCAGTTCATTCCTGCCTGAATCTGGGTTGAAATGAAAAAGGACGTTGTCACCGTGAGCATCACCGTGACGAAGTCCTATCCAGTCGCTCGGTAACTGATGGTGCCGTGACACGAATGCATCGACCGCTTGTGCGAGCCTGCCGTCTACCAGGTCGGGGCGCCCGAATCGGATAGCCTCTGCGTGCAAACCACGCAGCATCTGCGCCGCAGTCTCCCCCCAGTGAACTCCGGCAGGACCATCTGCGGTGGTGCTGGTACGCAGATGCAACTCAGCGAACGCCTTGGCCCAGGAATTCAGCATCTGACGCAATTCCTCGACCCTGGCAGGCCTTTCCAAATCGCTCGCAGCGATAATTGCGTCGGTGAGTTCGGAGACCGTCTTTCCCGGCATGGCCTCAGTCACCGTGAAGAACAGCTGCGTATCCCCACCGGCATCACGCCCCGCACCGATGACCTTCGGAACGGCGAAGTACTCGAAAACCTCCCTGCCGAACCGCTCGTTCGCCGCCAACCTATGCGCGAACCGTGCCCTCGTTGTGTCAACGTTCAGCACGGCCCGCCGGTCATCGGAAGAATCCCGAACCTCGAATGTATGACCGTCGTAGATCGCATTAATTTCCAGCTCAGATGCTGGAATCCCAAGCTGGGCAGCGACAAAACCGGCCAACTGCTTACGGTAGGAGGCGCCGAGCGCGCTCCTTTCGTCACCAAGCGCGCGAATGACTTCTTCGCCCGATTCGTGTCGCAGGACGACGGGCGTTTCCTCGACCAGCGCTGCCAGGCCCTCGTCGGAAACACGAGACCGGCCGCCCGCCTCGCCGACCATCGCGTCGCGGGCCAGCGTGAACAGGGGGTCGAGGTCCTGCGGGCGGTTGAACTCGGAACGCGAGTACTCGACGGTCGGCGCACCGGTCCTCAGCGACTCGAACGCCTGGACGTAGTCCGATTCCGGCGGGTGCACCTCGAAGGCGACGATCGCCGCTGACAACTCGCTGCTGAACTGCGCCGCCTCTTGCAGTTCCGATGGCAGCGCGCGGAGATCGGCCTCCGGAATCCCGTTGAGGAACCGTCGCTCGACCTCGTGTGCCGTCGTCTCCCTGGCGACGACCTGGTTCGGCCCGAGCCCCTTGGGGTTGCCTTGGAGAACGTGAGTGGCTTCGTGCAGCACGGCGCTGACCGCATCGGCGATCGTGAACTCACGAACGAAGTTGCCGTTCACGTCGTATCGACCGTCGCGCAGTCCTAAGTGGACGGAAGAGATCGGGTCCCGTTCCGTGTAGAGAACGGACCGGACGGTGGGATCGTTGATCGCGTCGCGCAGACTGCCGAGCGGGGTCCAATGGCGATCGATGAAGGCTTGCTTGACACCGTCCTCGCTGAGCACGAACAGCGATTGCGACAGCTGGCGGACGATCCTTCGCGCACGCCTCAGGGAAACCTCGGTTCCCTGCTCCCGCAAGGTCTCGACGATCGTGTCGGCCTGGTTCGCCGCCCACGCTTCCACGGCGTCCCTCGACTCGCCCGTGAACGACATGGCCGTGTCGAGCGGCACCGAGGACTGCGGGATCGGCCTCGACAACAGTTCGCCGACCCGATGGAAGAAGCGGCTGATCGGCGACTTCCCAGCCGGTTCAGCCGAAGGAGCCTCTTCCCTCCACCCGAACGGATCGGCGGGAGCCAGATCCATGAAGGGATCCACCGGCGCCTGGTCAGCGAACGGATCGACCGGCACCTGGCTGGCCGGCGGCGACGATTTGGGAATCGGCAGGAAGCCCTTGAACTCCGGGTTCGGAGTCCAGATCGACTCGGCGCTCCCGGTCGGAGTCTGCGCGTGGGTCCACCAGCCCGCGATGTTCTCGAACGGAATGTCCTCAAGGAGAATCTCGCTCTCGCTGAGGTTCTGATCGTCCGGCCAGCCGTGGTAACGCTTTGTGGCGTCCACGTCGAGCCCGCCCGGGGTGAAATGGACGTACGTGTACAGCGTTTCTTCCGCGACATGTCCGGCACGTTCGGCTGCGTGGGCAAGATTGGACGTCGACGAAATGAAGCCCGTCGAGGTGGCGCCACCACCGACGTGTGCCTCGAAATGCTGCCACGTCGTGGCACCTGGAGCGAGCGGCTTGAACCCACCGGTGGCCCTCAGCTCAGCGGGCGTCGTTCGATGAGTACGGAACAGCGGCTTGTTGTTCGGATCGACATCCCGGAAAACCGCCACGTCCTCATCGAAAGGCCGCGTGGCCTCGATCGTGTCAGGACGTAGGCCGAGCGCGGCGAGAATTTCAGGAGAAGCCCCTGGCGGGAATTTGTATGGGTTGGTGAACGCTTCTGGGCGTCCACCATCGCGGTTCCCGCGAATGACCTCGGCCAGCCGCGCTTCCTGCGCGCTGCTGTCACGCAGGTCCATCCGGATCGCTGCTTCCGGCGAAGTCTGCTCCGCGGGCAGGTTGTAGTAACGGGC
This sequence comes from Saccharomonospora sp. NPDC006951, assembly GCA_040635515.1. GTDB lineage: Bacteria > Actinomycetota > Actinomycetes > Mycobacteriales > Pseudonocardiaceae > Prauserella_A. The sequence goes on from JBEYHY010000006.1 coordinate 431,450, forward strand.
GATGTCCTCGCGCCTGGCGAGAAGGGTGTCAGCCAACCGCTCGGCAACGTCCGCATCGGACACACTCGCCCGCACGATGCCGGCGATACGTTCCGGAGACAGAGCCAGCAACGCCCGTGCCGACTCCAACTCCGTCTCGGCTGGCATGTACCGGAACATCAACTCGGTCATGCCGTTGACGGCCGGATCGCGCAGGGTCGTCAGCTCGCCGACTTCCGTTCCGAACTGGCTCCCCTTCTCGGCACCGAGAGCGCGGAACAGCATCGCCCCGCCGAACTCGATGCGTGCGGGACCACGTCCCGTGTTCATCACGTTCTCGAATTTGGGGTCGGTAGCGTCGGCGTGCCCGAAGCCCGCCACGTCCCAGTTCGCAAGCCACGCATCGGCGACGAAGCCACCCCACAGCTGATGCTGCTGCTCAGCCGGAAGCCCGGTCAGCACATCGGCGGTCAGCGCACCGTCGGTCTCCAGCCACGAACTCGCGACACCGTATTCACGACTCTGGTCAAGTTCTCCGTCGAGTCGCACCAGCTTCGTCTCCGGTGCGGGCAACCGGATGCCGGTGGACTGATAGAAGTTGTCGGCGAAGGCGCGATACAACGCTCCTGCCGCGACCTCGTTCTCCGCGTGCAATGCCGACACTGCCGACTTGACGTACCACTGCCGTCCGTCAAAGTCCTGGTATATGGCGGAACTGTTGGAAGCCTGGCCTGCCCAGTTCTCCAACTTGGTCATGTCCGCGACGCTGGACGTTTCCGCTCCCGTCAGCGCGGGACCGCCGGTCAGCTTCAGTTCGAGCAGCAGCACATCCCTGCCGTCGACGACGGCCTGTTCCGCCTTGACGACCGTGAACTCCGACCCACGAGGCAGCATGACTTCGTTCTCGGAGGGGTTGTGCGAGAAGTCGCCGACATGGATTGCCTTGGTGCCGGTGGGAAGCAGTACCGTCGCCTGAACCTCGCGCAAACCGATCCTCGGTTCGTGGAGGCTGGTGGACGTGTGGCCTGCGTTGGCGAACCGCCGCCCCTCAAGATTGGTGAGGTCCCCACCGAAGACGGTCGCGGCGTTGTCGAACCACCAGTGCACCCGCGCGGGTGCCGTCGAAGGCGCGGCTGAGGCGAAGGCGCCATCCATGTTGTTGACGACGGCGGCTTCGGCCTCGGCCGTCCTGACCGCATGTTCGCCGGTGTGACGCGCGAAAGCCCCGGTTTCCAGCAGTTCCTGCCCCGTGACGGGGCGGGCCGCGAGTTCGGCCTGCTGCTCCGGCGTCAGGTTGGCGGCGATCGCTCGCAAAGCGTTGTTGCGGTCGTCTGAGCGAATACCGGTGGCGTCCACCAACGCGGCTTGCTGAACCGGTGGCAGCCCCCGAATCCAATCGGGCCCGTTGCCGAGGCGCTCGGCGGCACGATTCCCATCCGGAATCACGGGCGGTCGCTGCGCGGGGACCACGTCGGTGGCGGGGGGCGGCGCGGGGACGAGTTCGTCGAGCGAAGGCAACACGTCGTCGCTGGTCGCCTGAACCTCGGCGACCATGCTCCGCATCGCGCCCGGCACCTGCGTGAGAACGGCCTCGAGCACGACAGCGAGTTCCGCTCGTTGTGCCTCCGCACCGGGCGGCAGGGTTCGAAGCGTCACCTCGACCGGCGCCGACTGCTCCCATTTCCCGTCGACGAGACGCAGCTCGGGGATGACGGCGCTTCCCACACCACGCTGGTCGCTGATCTGGAACTCCCAGCGCGGCCCACCGGGCAAGCCGACCTGCCACCGCGCGGGATTATCCGGATTGGGCACATGGCTGACCACGGTGCCGTCATCGATCTCGATGAGGGCAAAACCCGCGGCGAGCGCGGTCTCCTCGGGAGTCGGCGACGCGGGCTCGGAGACCGGAGGGCGCGCTGGCAAATTCAGTACGCGCTCACCCTGGCCTGTGCTGATCGGCGTGCCCGGCTCGGTGGCGACGGATGCTTCCGGAGTAATGGCGACCGGCGCCATTGGCGATTGCGCGGGTGCGAATTCCGAGTCGTAGTACCAAACGTCGCCGAGACCGAGATCCCTTGGCCGGTGCGCCCCTGGGCGGGCGTCGCCGAACGCATCCGGATCGAAACCGTCCGGATCGAAGCGCGGGGGACCCTGTGGTGGCCGCGGTGGGAACCGCGGAGGCTGGTGCGGTCCCTGTTCGGATTCCTCCTCGGGCGGCCGCCAGGAACTGGCGCTGCCCGAACGCCTGACGTTCGGAACCTTCTTGAGGTCGCCCTGGTTGCCGTCGAGGACGTGGACACTCTCGACGGATCCGTCCAGCCTGACGACGACACCGAAGGTGACACCGGCGTGGGTACCCTCCACCACCCAGTGCCGGAACAGCCCCTCGCCCTCCGCTCGCACACTGGTCGGCAGCCTCGTGATGGTGCTGATGACGGAGGACATCCTGGCCCGAACATCGTCGCCGCCGAACCAAGAGGCGTCGAGCGCGAGCGCTCCCGGCGCCGTCGAATCCGGCCCGATCTGGGCGATGACCCGATCCAGGGTGACGTCGCTGACGGTGACATTGCTTGCCGGATAACGCGGCGGCTGCCAATTCGCCGGTGCGACACTCCCCACGTCGACGCCGCCGAGTTTCGTGGACAACGCCGTACCGAATGCCCGCAGATCGAAACCGAGCGTGCTCGGATCGACTCCGCTGGGCACCGTGACAACGACCTCTTCGTCATCCAGCCTGTTCGCTCCCTGCCGCAACCCGGCGGCGACGCGCTCCGCGGCGTCGAGCGGCGTGGTACCGGGATCGGCCGAGACGATGATCGTCACGTACTTACCCGGCTGAATGCGCACCTTGATCGGCACGTCGGCGTGCGCGTCCTGTGAAGCCTGTTGGTCAGGAGTCGCGCCGTTCTGGTTCTCGGCTATCGGAAGATCGGGCAGCCTCAGCCGGTCGGCACCAAGGGGAATCGGAGCCTCCCCCAGGCGGCCCATGAGTTGCTGGTTCCGCAGCCACACCCTGCGACGCCGGTCGCCTTCCGGCATCTCTTCCAGCCGCTCCGCGAGGTCGGCGTTGAAGGCATCCGCTTCCGCCGTCGTCAGCCGCAGAGTAACGGTTCCACCGTGCGGTGACTGCCACACGGTGCCCCAGCCTGCCTGCCCCGGCTTCCCCCAGTTGCTGTTCGCACCGACAAGCCGATAGCCCCTGTCGGCAAGACCTTGCAGGATTGCCTCGGAATCCCTCACGTAGGTCTTCGCGGCCACCTCGACGTTCAGCCGAGCGGCATTGTCCCCTGGTTCACCGACCGAGGTGACGGTAAGGCTGCTGTCGACGTCGTTGACAACACTCAGCACGTCGGGGAAAGCCGCCTCGGCTGGGATTGCGGGCGCGCCCTCGACATCGAAGCGCAGGAAGATCATGCGGCTCGAATCAGGCTGCCTGACACCGACGAGCATCGTGGTCTGCGCGGCAACCGGGCCGTTCTCCGGCAGCATGGTGACCCGATAACCGTCGTCCGTGAGAGATTGCAACACCGTCGCCGCGTCGTTGACGAAGTTGCCGGCCTCCGGAAGCCGGACGGTGAACCGCAGCGGACCGTCGGTCGTGGGGAGGCCGGGAGTCAGCGCGGCACCTTCGACGCCGTTCACCGCCGACGTCAGGGTGGCGAGCTGCTCCGGCGTGAGCGACCCGTCGAGGAGTGAGGTCGTGGCTTCACCAGCGGTCCGGAATTCGCCTCCCTGCCGAACGAGATCGCCGTCGGTGGGAACAGCTCTGGTGACCGTCCCGTCTTCCGCGACGGTGACCTCGACCGTGATGCCGTGCCGTTGGCCGCGCACCGTCCAATTGCCGTCGTCGTCACGCCCGATGACGGTGTCCGGGTTCATCGCGACGCTGGTCACGATGTCCCGCACGAGGTCGCGCGGGCTCTCACCTTCGGCGAACAGCTCGGGTGCGAACCTGGCAAGTTCGCCGGCCGTGGACTCGGGGCCACGCGTCGTCATGATGTCGTCGAGCGTCGTACTCGGCAGTGCGATGGACGACGGCGCCGGATGCCGGGAGTCAGTGACGATGTCCCACGCATTGGGTGTCGTCGAGCCGGAGGGGTCGAAGGACAGCACAGCGTCCACATCGGATGGACGAACGACCGCGTCGAGAACCTGCCGACGCTGTTCGAGAACTTCGGCACTCGGCGTTTCCCCCGCCAGTTCGCCGAGTTCACCCGCCCTGCGCGCCGCGGCGATACCGTCCGGAGTCGTCAACCGGAGATGCAGAGTCCGGCCGGTCGCCTGGTCATGCCACGAGGAGACCACACCGGGCTGCCCCTGTGCCCAGCCATCGGTGATGCCCATGAGCCGGAAGCCCTGTGCCGCGACGGCCGACATTGCCGCTTGCGCCTGGTCCGCGAAAACACCGTGCTCGGGAAGGCGTACCGCGTAGTGTCCTTGCTCGCCGCGGGGAGCAAGGTGATCCGGCAACAGGTTCGCCCGGTGCCCTTCCGGGGTCTCGGAGGTGAGGCGGTCCGACAGCAGGGAGGCGTTGTCGACCGCCGTCCGGATCGCTCCGGAGAGCGAGGAAAGCGAGCTGTCGAGAGCGACTTGCATCCGGCCGTCGGCGACGTTGCCCTGCCCTTCGACCATCGCCCCGAGATCGAGCAAGGCCTGCCGCGCCTGGACATTCGCCAGCAACTGCTGAGCCATCGCGCCCTCGGGGCCATTGCCCGTGAATTGCATGATTCCCAGGCCGACCTGAACCAATGCCCCGTCGACGACATCGACCTGGGGTGGGATGACCTGTTGCTGCTCCCCGCCGACGACGACGTGCATGTCGACTGTCGCGTTGGGATAGTGCAGGCGCACCAGCGTCGACGTCAGGAACTCCGCCTTCGTCGGCAGTCTCTCGTCGTTGTTCTGCGCCACTGTGGAATCGGCGTCCGACACGACGAGGGCACCAGGCTGCGACAACCGATCAATGGCAGCATGCAGATGCGCGTACATCTCGCCCTGGCGCGAGGTGTGACTCTCCGAAGTACCGACGTCGCTGGTAACCGCTTGCTGCTGTGCCAGCGACCGGGCGGCGTGGATGTTGTACCGGTTCGCGGATTGGCCCACGTCGGCGTTGCCGCTGCCCGGCACGTCCTCTCGCAGACCGCTGAGGGCTTCGAGAACGGCGGACCGCATCTGCGCCTCGGTCCCACCTGGCGCGATCGCGACCTCGGCGACTCCGTTCGGCGTCGTCCACTGCCCGTTCGTGAAATACCATTCAGCCGAACTCACCCGCGCGGTGCCGGGCGCGAGGTCTCCGTCGATACCGATGTCGACCGGAATTCCCGTTCCATCGGCGAAATAGGCGACGAGCCGTCCTTCCGAAGAGTCCATTCCCATGCCGAGCGGGAGCTGGCCGTTGTCCCCGTGCAGCACCTGTTCGGACGTTCCGGCCTCGGCGTCACCAATCAGTGCCACGACCCGATCACTTCCGGAACCGGATTCCGTGCCATTGCTGAGCGAGGTCTGCACATCCTGAAGTGCCTCGTTCAGCGCCGTTATGGCATCGGATTCGGACGTCGTCGCTGTTGTCGTTGCCGCCGACGTCCCTCCAAAACGGATCAATCGCGCCAGCGGCCGTTGCACGTCACCGTCGACGGGAGGACGTGGGTCGTTCACCGCAGCGGGTGCGACACCGGTCCTCGACGTGATGTTCGCCGGATCGACAATCGGCGAGTCGGAGAGCAGCAACTCTCCCATTTGGACAGTGTGCCGCGAAACCTGGGTTGCCGCCTCGGTGAAGTCAGGCGAAACCTCGGGCGAGTACTGCAACTGCGCTGGCGATGTCTCGATCCAGCCGTCCGAGGTCAGCATGTACTCGCCGGGAACGAACCTAGCCTCACCTGCCGCGAGGTCCGAGTTGAGGGTAGCGACGGCGTGCCCGACCTGTCCCTCCGAGGTGAAGGTGATGATTCCTGTGCTCTGGTCGACCGAGGCGGAGCCGACGCTCGTCATCGCATCGATTTCCCGAGCGATGAATGCCTTGACGTTGTCAGGAGACTCCACGGAGTCGGTCAGCGCTTCACCCGGGGACAGCGTCTGCGCCTCGTTGCGTATCGGCTCGTTGAACCGAGTCTGACCATCGGTCGCGCTGTCGCCGGTTATCTGCTGAGCGCCGTCACTTGCGTCGGAAGTATGACTGTCGTCAGCCCCCGTCTGCTGAGTGGTGTCGCCCGGGTCGGTGCTTTCGCTCGTGTCAGGCGTGGCACTGTCGGTGTTCGCACCGTCGCCGGTTTCGGCTGTGTCCGCCGCCCCGGGCTGATGCGCTGTTTCACCGCGATCACCCTGCGAGGATGGGCCCGCGCCTTCGGAGCCATCCCCCGCATCGGCCTCCTGCCCGGCTTGCGGATCACCTCTGTCCATATCGGACTGGTCAGGTGATTGCGTTTGCGTTGCCGGATCTCCACCCTCAGGTTGCGGCACACTGTCCGGAGTGGACCCATCGGGAAGCACGTTGACCCGGCGATCCGCTGAGCTCTCCCCACTCTGCGGAGTGTCGGTGTCGGGTTGCGCTTCGGGTCCCCGCGACTCGGGCGCCTCGGCCCTTTGCTGTGGACCGGAATTGTCTTCGGAGGAATCGGGACCTTGCGGCTGCTGTCCTGCCTCGTTCCCGCCGGCCGCGGCAACACTGGCGCCAGCGCTGCCCGTGTTCCCCCCCGTGGGCGGTCCGGTCACCCTTCCCGCCGGCGCTTGCCCAGAACCCGACGCGGTGTTGGCCGCGGCATGGGCGTACTGCCCCTGAAGGTTCACGTTTCCGATGTTCACGCCCGCGGCACCTCCACCTCCCATGAGGAGAGGCGCGTTGGCCACGTAGCCGCCACGAGCGAAGTCGTTGCCCTGCAAGTTGTCCAGGAGGCTGATGTTGGCGAACGCGTGCTTGGCGTCCGCCAGGTTATGGCCGAAGTCCCGGAAGCTGGCGTCGCCGACCTTGACTTCCCAGATACCGCCCATCGCGCCACCGACGGCGGCCTGAGCAACCTCTTCCCAGGTCATCTGGTTCGGGTCGGCACCAGACGTGGCCCTGCCCGGCAGAGAGAATGTCGCGTTCGGATCGAGGGCAGCGGTGAGAGCCGCGGTACTGAAATGGGCGAGCACTCCGCTCGCCGCACCCGTCACGATGTATCCGGGTATCCCGCTGGCGAAGGCAAGTCCACCACCACCCACACCGGCACCGACGATGGCGGCCACGGTACTGACGCCGTTGTAGTCGTACTGCATCAGTTTCTGGAGATCGGCATTGCCTTCGATCTGCCGGGTCTCCCACATGGTCATGCCCTGCCCGGCAAGGTCCGACGCCAAACCGAACATGAAGGCACTGCGCACGCCGTAGCCCATGAGCTTCTGCCCGATGACGTTCCACGTGCTCATGCCCTTGACAGTGTGCGTGGCACTCAGACCAATCGCCCTGCCCATCAAGCCGCGCCTCGCGGTCGAGGACACCAGAGCCTGGCCAACACCGTGAGTGATTGCGCTCCTCGCCGTGCTGGAAAGCGAGTTCGCAACTGCCGTCCCGGCCCGTCCCCTGAACTGCTGGGTCAGCTGGTGCGCGATCGCCCGACGGGCCGCGGCGCTCTTCAGTTCGCGCACCGTGGCGCGCGTCGCCCCTTCGCGGATGGCCTTGTTGACCGCCTGACGCTGAATTTGTGAAGCGCCAATACGCCCGGCGATCGAACTCGGCCTGATGCTGTAGTTACGGGCGAAATTCCGCGCGCCCGTGACGACCCCTCTACCCGCGGCAGGCACCGCCCTACCGGCAGCCGTCACGGCCGATTTACCCGCGTTGTACAGGACGACGCCAGTACCCCTGGCCAGCCCACGGAACGCGACCTGCATGCTGATCGACGAAACGCCGCTCGCGAGGCCTCTTGCCACCGCCTTGACCGCCTGCCAGGCCACCCCCAGTGCGATCGGAATCCCCGCGAGCGAAGTGCCCAATGAAGGGATCGCCGAGATTATGGCCCTTGTCAACTCGAAGAGCAGGAAAATCAAGTTGGCCTGGTACATGTTCTTCGAAAGGATCGTCTGCTTATAGAAGTCAGCGTTACCCTTCGCGATGTCGAGCTTGCTCCGCACGATGTCGTTACCACTCATGATGTAGTTCGACATCAGGATCTGCAGGCTCTGCGGGGCTCCGTCACCCTGCCAATTCAGGTCGATACCCTCGACCGCGGAAGCCATGTTCTCGAAGAAGTCCGCGCTGTTCTCGGCGTCCTCCAATGCCAGCCGGACAATTTCAGCGACTTTCTCGTCCACCGCCTCCGGATACGGACCGAAAAGTCCGTCGATCATCATTCGGGCGACTGGAGGTGCCACGCTGAAGCCGAGCCATTCGTTGACCTCTCTGACGAAGTCGTCGATGGACCCGCCGAAGTCCTTCATGGCCTGCGCGAAGGCGGCTACCGGGCCATCAAGCGGGTTGACACCCAACGCGCACCTCCTCAGCGGGTCATCGACGAGCGAACAGAGACAGAGAGTGGAAAACCGGTACTACGACAAAGGATCAGGCTTGGACGCCACCCATCTCGTCGCGGTCGCCGTTGTCGACGTTCTCCAGCTCCGACATGACGGTCTGGATGGTGCCGCCGATGTCGCTCCCCTGGTTTCCGAGATCACGCTGCCCGCCGTACAGCAGCTCAAGATCCGGGAGGTTCGACGTCATGTGCCGGCCGGGCTTGTCACCGCCGTAAACGGCGGGAGTCATCTTTTCCTCTAGCTCACCCTTGATCTTTCCGGCCGATTCGGCGTACTCACTGGCCAGATTGGCCAGCCGTTCGCCCGCTGCCTGGATTTCGGCGAAACCGGTATTGACGCTGAAGTGGGAGCTCATTTGCCATCCTCTCGTTCCGCGTAAATTTCGGCATCGGTACGGGTGAACTCCGGAACGGAGCTCTCCCTCTCCGGGATGTACTTCTGTCGCATCTCTTCGAACTCGGGCGGGAACTGGCTCTCCATGAGCTCGTTGACCTTGTCAGTGGCCTCCCGCACGGCTTTCTGTGTCGTAGCGAGGATCTGGCTCCGCATGGCGGCGGCATCGGGCTTGCGAAAGATCCGCGGATCGATATCGAGGTCGACCAGCTGGCCTCGCGGACCGACGACGATCTTGATCATGCGGTCGTCCGACCACGCCGTCCCGGTGACCTCCGTCATCTTGCGCTGGATCTCCGGCACGTTGTTCATCGTCTGCTGCAGCTGGTCCAGAAGCTGCTGGAAGATCGGATCGACCTTTTCCTCGTGAAACTCGAACTTCTCGCCTTGCCACTCGAACATGCTCTCGCCTCCTTACCCTGCTTCGACTTCCGCGACGGCTGGCACGGTTCCGCTAGCATGCCGGGCGTGCATGTGAATCACACCTTGCGCGGCACCCTTGCGTCGACCACCTGTGGTCTGCTTCTCGCGGTCGGCGCACCAATTCTGACCGCGGCACCCGCGCAGGCCCAACAGGATTGCGTGACGGCAGGCGCCGATTCGGTTCCGCGCCCCTGGTCGCAGGAGCTGCTCTCCCCCGAGCGTGTCTGGCCGCTCACGAACGGCTCCGGACAGCGAGTCGCGGTGATCGGAAGCGGTGTCGGTGACAACCCGAGCGTCGCGGGCCGCGTGGCCGAGCGCGCCGAGTTCGTCCCCCCTGAGCGCAACAGCAAGCCGAGCGGCAAGCGCGACTGCCTCGGCATCGGCACCGGCGTCGCCGGCATCATCGCGGCGCAGGAATCCGCGGGCAGCGGTTTTCACGGCGTCGCGCCTGGTGCGTCGATCCTGTCCGCGAAGGTCGTCGGCGACCGGTTTCCCTCGGGTCAGAGCCAGGTCATCGGCCCCGACCCGATTACGGCGGGCATCAACTGGGCCGTCGACAAGAACGCAACGGTGATCGCCGTCGCGACGGTGGCCTACGAGGACAACGAGGCACTGCGCTCGGCCGTCGACAGGGCGCTCAACGCGAACATCGTGGTCGTGGCCGCGACCGGAGAGGTCAGCCAGAACGAGCCGCCTTCGGCCAGGCCTTATCCCGCCGCCTACACCGGAGTGATCGGTGTGAGTTCCGTCGGCCCCGAGGGCGTCGTGTCCCAATCGGCCCGCGCCTCCGACGTCGACCTTGTCGCTCCAGGTGACGGAGTGCTCACGAGCTATCCGGACAGCGGAGTCGGGCCCGCGGCGGGCAGCGCGTTCGCCACCGCCTATGTGGCGGGTACGGTCGCGCTGACGCGCTCCTACCATGGCGAATTGTCCGCCAGTGAAACGGTGAGGAAAGTATTGGCCACCGCGGCACCCGCACCGGAAGGAACGGGCAGCGATCGGTACGGTTACGGCGTCGTCAACCCTTATCAGGCGGTGACGGAAAAAATCATGGAGGGAAATCCCGCCGAATTGGGACCCCTGGAGCCGACTCCCGTCGACCCGGTTGCCGAGGCGAGGGCGAACGCGGAAGAGAGCAGCAACTCGCTCGCCATCGCGATGGCGGGCGGCGGGGCCGCGCTCGCGCTCGGCGTCGTGGCGTTCATGGTCTTCGGCCCCAAGGGCAAGCGCCGCCGCTGGAGGTCCGGATTCGCCGAGGAACCCTACGACCGGCCTGAGGACTTCCTGCCGGAGCCGCCCGCCGAACTGTTCGGCGACCGTGAAGCTCCCCCGAAGTGAGCAAGCCGCTCCCCGCACGCGCATCGGTGACCCTGCCCCCTCACGCCTTCTCCCGGTGCCCGCTCGTGCTGGCCACCGCCGACCTTCCGCTACCCCATCCCGCCTATGACAGTCGAAATCGGCCCTGGAGTAGGTGACTCCAGGGCCGATTCGACTGGGCCCGTCAAGCCAACATCGCTCCGCCCCTGGCGTCGGCGGCGAAAGCATTCTCGCTCGCCTGCTGGGTGAGCCGACCGATCTCGGTGTTGGCGTTGTTCAGGCTGTCGGCCTCGGTGTTCCACTGGCGCTGCGCGTCTTCGAAGATCTCGCGCACCTGACCGCTCCAGTTGACACTGTCGATGCCCTTGACCCTCGTCATGAGGTCTTCGAAGAGCTGTTTGATCTGTTGTGAGTAGTTGATGGCGCTGCCGCCGGTTTCGCTGACAGCTCCGGTGTACCTGAGGACCATGTCTTACCCCCAAAACTCGTAATGGAAGTCGTTAGCTGATCGGTTGTCCGGACCTTCAGAGCCGGCCGACGTTACCGGCCATGCCGCCACCGTAGCCCTCGGCCACGGCTGCCGCCGCAGGGTCGACCTGCCCGAGCAGAAGCTCGTCGTCAGCGTCGGTCTCCATCTGGAGCCTCTTGGCGCCGCCGAGGTTTTCCTGCAGGTTGACGAGGATGCCCTTGAGGCGCAACCAGGTCTCGTTGAACTCTTCCTGCTTCTCCAGCGCCTTGTTCGCGGCGCCACCCTGCCAAGAAGCACCGACCGTCGAGAGGTATGCCTCCCTGATCTGGTTCATCTTCTCGGCGGCTTGCTCACCGGTGTCCCCGATCTCGCCTTCGAGCTGCGTGACCAAGTCCGGGTCAAGATTCAGATCTCCTGCCAACGCCCGTCACCCCAAGTTATAGAAGTATCGCCGTTTACTGCTCAGACTAAATCGTAGAGCTGGCAGTTCCCCGTCGTGGCAAATCCGCGCAAACTCATCACGAAAATGCAGGTCACGACCCAAAACGGGACGACGGTACCCGACGAGTGCGGCCCCGCTACGGGCAGGCTGTCAGTGAGTGCGAGGAACCTGACAAGGTTGTGGGGCGGTTCTGACCTGGACTACGGGAGCGCTGGCGCCGTCTGCATGGCCGCCTCCGGCGACAGCGTCGGCCCTGCCGGGATGCGCTGGACCAGCGCGGCAGGCATGTCGATCGCGGACTCGGCCGAGTAGCCGAGCGCGGCGAGCACATCAGGCGAGGGCACCGGATACCGCAGGCCGACATCGGTGACGATGGCGAAGGCACCGGCACCCTGTCCGGTCGACGGCATGGACCTGACCACGGAGACATGACCGGGCGGTACGAGGACCTGGTCGGCGAGCTTCGTACCCGCCTCGGTTTCGGAGGTCGTACCAATCCCGTGTACCAGGGCCGATGTGTCGCCGCCCAGCGTGATCTCGGGGGCGGAGCGCGCGTTCGACGTGCTCGCGCACAACGCGGATCCGGTGCCGTTGTCAGGAGCCGCGAGCGGCGGCACGACCGGAGGCGGAGCCGCCTCGCCCTGTGCGGGTGCCAGCGCATTGCTCGTGGGAGCCGAGTTGGCGACCGAAGCCGAGATCTCCTTGGGCTCCACCGAGTACTGACCACGCAGGATCCGGGTCTGCAGGTCGGTGATGGGCGCGAGCCCGTCGCCACGCACGAGGTAGTACTGCTCGCCGCCGCCGACGGGGTGGAAGACGATGTCGCCGACCTGGAATCCGGAGACGACGGTCGAGGAGTCACCCCTTCCTTCGACCTGGATGGGGCCGATGTCCTGGCCGACGGGCAGTCCGTTGAGCATCGCGGTGCCCACGTCCATGACGGCGGTCTGGGCACCGAACACCGACCTCACGACGGCGTCGGGACGGTCACCGGCGATCCGGTACCGGTGGTTGTTCCAGATCAGATAGGGCGAGCCGTCCTCGGCATCCCGCACGAGCAGACCGTTCGATCCGAGCGGAACACCGTCGGCGAGCCGATCACCGACCATCAGGGTCGTGCTCGTGGTCGGGGAACCCGCCATGTCCTCACCACCGACGGAACACATCGTCCACGGCGCACCCGTGACGCGGTCGGCAGGCGGCAACGAGGCGGGGGCACCGGCGATGCCGACCATCGGCTTGCGCGGCATGTCGGCGAGATCGGCGCCGGAAACCCGCTTCGGCTCCGCGCCCTGGTTCTGCCCTGAACTCAGCAGTTTGCCCGAAACGACGTTGAGCACCGGCTGGAGCGCCTCACCACTGTAGACATAGGTGGCACCGGTCTCCTTCTCGATGATCACCGTGCCGTCCTGGCGCCACGAGTTGCCGCCCATGCCGGTGAAGATGCCGTAGATCCCGAAACCCGCCGCGACCAGCACCGCGATCATCACGCCTGCGAACACGGCGCCGACACCCCTGCGCAGAGGGGTCTGCTCGGGATCGGTCTCGTGCACGATGAGCGCGGAGGTGACCCGGCGCATCATGAACTGGTATGCCTGTAATTGGTCCTTCCGAGTGGGCACGTTCTATTCCCTCAACCAATCGAGGCCATCAGGCCCTGCACGTAACCGAAGAACCCGGTGATGTAGGCGGCGAACGGGATCAACGCCAGGATGGCGACGACGTCGAGTATGTCGGCAATCCGGCCAAGGTACGGCGAGGGGTTCTTCTTGCTGTACACCACCCCCGCGAACGCGATGAGCATCGCGATGGCGCCGACGGCCATCAGGAAGAACGCGACCTGCGCGTTGTCGTCGGGGGCGTCGATGAACGAGTAGGCAAGCAGCCCGCCCGCGAGCACGCCGCCGAGCAACAGCGGAAGACGCTGCCTCGGCACGGGGAACAACCTGGCCCTCAGCAGCAGGGCGACGGCGACCAGCGTCAGCATGATCAGCCACGGCCCTCCGCCGTGTGCCAGCAGGTAGAAGGAGGCGAAGACGCTGGTCACCGCAAGCCCGAGGAGCAGGCCGGAAAGGATCTCGTCCGCCCTCGCCGCCGCGGCGAACACCAGGGGCGTCGGCTTCGGCTTGTCGTCTTCCAGCAGGTCCGAGGCCCGCTGCGGCAGTTCCGGCAGCGGCAGTCTTCCCATCCTGATCGCCAGCATCGGGTAGCCGGGAAGCAGGGCAATGCCGATCGTCAGCACGAGTGCCGCCGCACCGTCGGGAGACATCGAGTTGCCGAAGAGCGCACCGAGCGCGCTGAGCACACCGATCATGATGGCCGCGACGAAGATCCGGCCCGTCGCACCGACACCGACGTAGCCGACGATCCCGAACAGCAGCAGCGCCACGGACCCGAGCAACAGGTGCGGTGCGCCAAGTTCCCACAGACCGAGATGGTTGGGGGCCGTGATGACCAGCCCGCCGACGAAGGCGTAGAGCAGCGCGGGCCCCGCGAAGGCGGCACCAGCCTTCGCGTCGGGAACCGCGCGGGCGAGCACGACGCCGACCGAGGTGAGCACAACGGCGGCGATGAGCATGACGAGACCCGGCACGAGCCACGGCGACCGGAAAAGGAAGGTCACCAGGACGCCGAGCGAGAGCACACCGACGCACAGCGCGAGCCCCGCCTTGCGCGTCGCCACTCTTCCCCAACTACGGCCGTAGCGGCGAGCGCCACTTGCCACGGCCTCCACCAGGTCGTCATACTCCAGCTCGGGCCACTCCACCTGGCCCGGAACAAGGTGCAGGACCTCGCCGTCGCGGACTTCTTGCGCCCCAAGGGTCTGCCTGGGATCCAGTCGTTCGCCGGTAGGCCGCCGTAGCGCCCAGCCGCCGTGCCGCTCACCGGTGTCGGCGGCGTCGTCACCGGCGTGCCGCAGAATGTAGGGCAGCAGCTCGGCGACACTGACGTCCTCTGGCAAGGCGACGTCTATACCACGTTTCGGCGTGGTAATGGTCACCTTGGTGAGCCTCGTGCCCATCGCGGACGTCATGGCACATACCTCCAATTAGGAACCCAGGCTTGCCTGGCAGAGTAACAATGTGCGCCACGGAAGTGGGCCACGGGAAAAACCGCGTTCGGGAGGTTCGGTCTTGGGAACGATCATAGTCAAGCGCCCGCTGCGCCGGCCCGCGCCTGACCTCCCTTCCGGCGAGGTCGTTCTCGAACCACCCCCGGAAAACCCGGGACCAGGGCAAAAGAACTGGACCCGTACCCTCATGATCCTGCCGATGCTCGCCGGCACGGCGGGTATGGCCCTGATGATGACCGCGGGCCGTAGTGGCCCCCTGATGTACGTCGCGGGCGGTCTGTACGGTTTCGCCATCCTCGGCATGATCCTTTTCCAGATCATGAGCCAGACCAGCGGCGGGCCCAGCAAACAGGAGATGCTGGAGAACCGCCGCAAGTACATGAGGCGGCTCAGCAAGCTGCGGGCGCAGGTGCGCGAGACCATCGAACAGCAGCGCCTCGCCATGTTCTACCGGCATCCGAATCCGGACCAGTTGTGGTCGACGGCGCACAGCGCCAGGTTATGGGAGCGAAGGCCGGACGACTGGGACTTCACGATCTTGCGAATCGGCGTCGGCAGCCAGGAACTGGCCACTCCCCTCGTGCCACCGGACACGAAACCGATCGACGAACTGGAGCCGCTGTGCGCGATGGCACTCCGGAAGTTCGTCACCACGTACTCGACCGTTCCCGATCTTCCCGTCGCCGTCGCGTTGCGCGGATTCTCCCGGATCTACGTCACCGGTGATCAGGAGAGCAAGCGTGCGTTCGCGCGCGCGCTGATGGCCCAGCTCGCGACCTTCCACGCTCCAGGGGACGTACTCGCCGCCTTCTGCATCAACCCCGAGGACAGGGAAAAGTGGGAATGGGCGAAGTGGTTCCCACACGCCCTCCATCCGTCCAAACAGGACGCAATAGGCCCGATTCGCCTGGTGGCACCGAGCATCAGCTCGGTGGAGGCGATGCTGGACGACGTGCTCGCCAACCGGCCGAGGTTCAGCCCCGGCACGATCACCGGCGAGGGAAATACGCACGTCGTCGTGTTCCTCGACGGAGGAGAAACCGCCGGTTCCGAACACCTGATGATCGACGGCGGTGTCGAGGGTGTGACGCTCGTGAGTCTTTCCTCCCCGCCTCCCCGGATTCTCGACGCGACGACCCTGGTGCTGGACATCGACGCCGAAGGCGCGATGAACAGCCGTACCATGGACGGCGAGGGCACGATCGGCAAGGCCGACGGCCTCGACATCCCCGGCATCTACGGACTCGCCCGCAGCCTGGCCCCCATGCGGCTGTCCGCACTGTCCACAAGCGAGCAACCGCTCGCAAACTCGCTTGAGCTGACCGATTTGCTCGGTCTGGGCGATCCCTACGAATTCGATCTCTCGGAAGCGTGGGCGACGCGTTCGAACAGGGACCGCCTCCGCGTGCCGATCGGATTGAACTCCGAAGGCAGGCCGATGGACCTCGACCTCAAGGAGTCGGCTCAGGACGGGATGGGCCCGCACGGCCTGCTCGTCGGCGCGACCGGTTCGGGCAAATCAGAACTTCTTCGCACCCTGGTGCTCGCTCTCGCCGTGACGCACGACTCCGAGATCCTCAATTTCGTGCTCGTCGACTTCAAGGGTGGCGCGACCTTCACGAAACTCGACCGGCTTTCGCACACCAGCGCCGTGATCACCAACCTTTCCGACGAACTGCACCTCGTCGACCGCATGCTCGACGCGATACAGGGCGAGCTGCTGCGAAGGCAGGAACTGCTTCGCAGCGCGGGCAACTACGGGTCGCAGCGCGAGTACGAGAAGGCCAGGGCCGCGGGTGCCCCACTCGACCCACTTCCCGCGCTGCTCGTGATCGTCGACGAGTTCTCGGAACTGCTCACCGCTCGCCCCGACTTCATCGACATGTTCGTGCAGATCGGCCGCGTCGGCCGTTCACTCGGCGTCCACCTGCTGCTTGCCTCGCAGCGGCTGGAGGAAGGCAAGCTGCGAGGCCTGGACTCGCACCTTTCCTACCGCATCGGTCTCCGTACCTTCTCCGCCATGGAGAGCAGGGCCGCCATCGGCTCTCCCGACGCGTTCCAACTCCCCCGCTCGCCTGGTAACGGTTTCCTCCGATCCGGCACGGACGATCTGCTGCGGTTCAGGGCCGCCTACGTCTCCGGCGTCCACCGCAAGGGAGGTGCGGCCGTCCGTACCGACCATCAGGGCAGGCAGCTCGACCCGGTCCAGGACTACTCGACGCGGTACGCGCGGCCCCGGATCGCGGAAGAACCGGTCGCCGAGACCAAAACGGACGAATCGGAAGAAGTCGGCGAGACATTGCTCGACGTGCTCGTCGAACGACTTGAGGGCAGGGGAAGGCCCGCGCACCAGGTGTGGCTGCCGCCGCTGGACGAACCATCGACCCTCGACCAGTTGCTCGGCCCGCTCACCGCGACGAGGGATCGTGGCCTGACGACCGAGAACACCGAACTGCACGGAAACCTCCACGCCGCGGCCGGCATCATCGACCGGCCCGCCGAGCAGCGACGCGACGTGTGCTGGCTGGATCTCGAAGGCTCGGGCGGCCACGTACTCGTCATCGGCGGGCCGCACAGCGGGAAGAGCACCGCGCTCCGCTCGATCATGGGCAGTCTCGCGCTCACCCACACACCCGAGGAAGTACAGTTCGTCTGCCTCGACTTCGGTGGCGGCGGGATGGCGGCGATGCGCAACCTCGCGCACGTCAGCAGCATCGCGGGCCGCAGGCAGGTCAACGAGGTCCGGCGCAGCATCGCCGAGGCCTACACGTTGATGATGCAGCGGGAACAGCGCTTCACCGACCACGGCATCGACAGCATGGCCACCTACCGCAAGCAGCGGAAGGCAGGCAAACACAAGGACGACCCGTTCGGCGACCTCTTCATCGTCGTCGACGGCTGGGCGACCCTGCGCAGTGAGTTCGAGAAGCTGGAACCCACGATCAACGAGCTGGTCAACAGGGGCCTCGGCTTCGGCATCCACATCCTCGCGGCGGCAAACCGCTGGATGGACCTGCGCATGAACGTGCGCGACATGTTCGGCAGCAGGATCGAGATGCGGCTCGGCGACCCGATCGACTCCTCGTTCGGCAGGCGGCAGGCGGCTAGCGTTCCCGACAATTCGCCGGGCAGGGGTCTTTCGCCCGACGGCGGCCAGTTCCTCGCCGCCGTCCCTCGCATCGACAACACGTCCAGCGACACCGACCTCGCCGACGCGATCGGCGCGTTCGCCGACGCCGTCAACGGCACGTGGACGGGCCGCACGGCGCCACGCGTGAGGCTGCTGCCCGCCGAGCTGCCCTTCTCGCAGCTCCCTCACGCGTCGGAAGGTCCTGGCATCCCTGTCGGTATCTCCGAGCACGACCTCCAGCCCGCGTACCTCAACTTCGAGGCGGAGCCGCACCTGTTGCTCTTCGGTGACGTGGAGTGCGGCAAGAGCAACTTCCTGCGGGCACTGGCCACCGGCATCATGAACCGGTACAGCCCGGAGGGCGCCCAGATCGCGGTCATCGACTACCGGCGAAGCCTTCTCGGCCTGATCCCCGACGAGTACCTGATCGGCTACTCGACGACCAACAAGATGGTCAAGGAAATGGTCGAGGTGACCATCGGCGCAATGCAGAAGCGGCTGCCGGGCGGAAACATCACTCCCGAACAGCTCAAGAAGCGGAGCTGGTGGACTGGACCCGAGCTGTTCCTGCTGGTCGACGACTTCGACCTCGTCGCGCCGAGCTCGCACGACAACCCGCTCCGCCCGCTGCTCGACTACCTCACCCAGGGCCGCGACATCGGCCTGCACCTTGTGCTGACCCGGCGCTCCGGCGGCGCGGGGAGGGCGATGTTCGACCCAGTAGTTTCCCGGATCCGCGACCTCGCTTCTCCTGGCATCATGATGTCCGGGAAGCGGGAGGAGGGCCCGCTGATCGGCAACCGCAGGCCGGAGGAACTGCCACCGGGCCGAGGCTGGCTGATTACTCGCGGCGAAGGGGAACGGCTCGTGCAGTTCGCACATCTACCTCAAGAGGACTGAACAGCGCGCGGCCAGGGAAGGGGGTTGCCTCGTGATGGTTATCTCAAGAACGCGGGTATTTGGGGCGCGCCCGGGTCATGCGCGCCAGTCATCCGTTGACCACAGGGGATTCGGAGGAAATCATGGTTGAGCCTGAGCCAACAGGGCCTTCCTATCCGGAGTGGGTCTACTCGGGGGAGAAGACACTCGACGCCGAGCCGGATTCCTTCCGGGGCTACGGGCAGAACATCGCAGCACTCGGCAGCAACTTCCGGGACGACCTCACCGGCCCGGTCATGTTGCTGCACGGTGGCGGCGAGGACATCTCGCTGAGCACGGGCGGCATGCCCGAAGGCGGCTACTGCGAACAATTGGCAGGCCGAAATGCTTCCGAAATGTCCGGATTCATGCAGGATCTGAGCACAAATCTGCTCGCCATTCCTTCCGCGGCGCTCATTCTGGCGGAACTGTACGAAAACACCGACGACGCGAACGGCGCTTCTCTTGCCGCCGTCAATTACGCGTTCGCCCTCAGCCCTGACAAGCCGCCGGGCGTCGAGCTGCCGGAATACATCGACGGAACCACCATCGAGGAAACGATGGAGGAGAGCGGCGAGGCCGACAACAACCCCGCTCAGGACAGGTTCATCAGCGGCAGCAGCTTCACCGGTGGCAACACCGCCACCTACGAGACCGCGAGCGGCGGGCGACGCGTCGTCACGAACACCATCAACGGCCGTACCGAGAAGTTGTACGACAAGGACGGCAACCTCATCTACGAGTCGTCGGGCGATCAAGAGGGCAACATCACCACGACGAACTACGACAAGGACGGCGAGGAGCTCAGCACCACCGAGCGGCGAACCGAGAACGACGGCGGACACCAGCGCAACATCACCGAGACGACCAACGCCGACGGTGAAGTCACCCAGCGGACGACCCAGCACATGATCACCACCGAGCATGACGACGGGACCCAAAGCAGGGAGTACTACACCGAAACAGAGAAATGGGACGAAGACGAGGAGGCGCTGGGCGACCCCGAGCGTTCCGGCGAGCGATACATCGGAGCACAGCCGGAAGCCATGGGCATGGACGACTGGCGCCAGCGCATGGATCAGCAGATGGAACAAAGCCGCAGGCAGACGGGCTTCTGAGCCATGGATCCCAACTGGAAGTACTTCGGTTACGACATCAACCGGCTTCGGCAGGACTTGTCCGGCGAGAGCGTCGCCGTCCAGCACGTCCCCGGCTATACCGTCACCTACAGCTCCTACTGGAATCAGGGCAAACCGTACGACGAACAGTCCGCTCCCCCGATGTTGCTGGAGGACGCCCAGACACCGGGGCCGGACTCGGACGCGGCCGAACGGCTCGACATCGACCAGATCAACGATCAGATCATGGGCGAGCAGCCCGGCACGACGTCGGACAGGGCGACCCAGTGGTGGAACGTCGAGGCGATGCTGTTCTTCGTCCAGAACGAGTTGTTCAACCAGACCAGCTCGCTCGAAGCCGAGTGGGAGTCCCCCGCGGCGAAAGAGGCCTACCTGATGAAGGTGGGCGAGACGCTGGCACACATCGAGATGTGGCGCGAAGCTGCCGAAGCCAACCACCTCGGCCTCTCGTTGCTGGCGGGCGCCATGCGTACCGCGCAGACCGACATGAAGGATCTGTGGAAGCGCTACAAGGAAGCCATGTGGCAGGCGACCGATGACTACTTGAACGCGCCGCCCGCCGGGTCCCCGTATGCGACGAGTGGTCCGCTTGCCGGGCTCAAGGGTGACGCGAGAACCGCAGTGCGCCAGTCCGTCCTCGATCGTTATGACCTGCCGTTCATGAAAGAGCAGCGGGAGAAGTACAACGAAGAGGCACGGCAGCTCATCAGCGATACGGCCAATTCGTATTCCGACGCCATCTCGAAGCTGGAATCGGCACGGGCGAACCGGATGGCCCCGATGAACGCGATCCTCCACCCCGAGGCCACCGGTATGCCGCTGCCACCGATGCCGCCCGGTGGTGGCCCCACCCCGCCCGGCGGTGGCCCGACGTCATTCAGCGGCCCCACACCGGCCCCACCTGGCGGAACCCCGGCCGCTCCCGCTTTCAATGGCGCCCCGCCACCCCCGATGTTCGGCGGAGCGCAGCCGCCGGGAGGCGCGCCGAGGGCCCCGGGTGCCCGGCCACCAGCGGCGCCAACGTTGGCTCCACGGACACCCCCGCCGACCCCGGTCGTCAATCCGCCGAACGCGCCCACAAGAGGTCCTGCCGCCGCGCCGCCTGGTGCACCAGCGGTGGCCCCGCCCGTCGCTCCCGGAGCGAGTGGTCTGCGCCAGCTCGGTGCGGCGCCTCTGGCGCCGGGCTTCGGCGCGGGTCCCACCCCTGGCGGCAAGGGGCTCGGCGTACCGCCGACCCTCGGTGCGAGTTCGCCAGGAGGTTCACCACCGGTGCCGCCAGGTGGCGGCCTTCCTGGCGGAGCCCCGCCCCCCAAGGGCGCGATGCCGGGCAAGGTCATGCCGCCTCCCGCCGGAGGTGTTCCGCAGAAGCCGAAACAGCAGGGCAAGGTTCTTGGCAACAAGGACCGCGTGCCACCCGTTCCCGGCATGGGCCAGCCCGGCTCCGTTCCGCCCCCTCCCGCAAGCGCACCGCCAGGGAGGCAGAACAACAAACCCGGGGTTCCCATGGCGGGCCTCCCACCGATGCTGGAATCCCAGGACGTGTTCAGGCCGCCGCCACCACCGTCGGCGCCGGTGCTCGACACCAACAGGAACACCAAGAAGCGCGCGAAGGCCCAGGCTGCCGCGGCCGCGGCGGAACGGGACCGCCTTCCCTCCATTCCGGGAGCGATCCCGCCGGTGCTGTCCGGCGCACGTGTCGAGCCGAAGAGCAAGGCCGCGGCCAAGAAACAACGCAAGCGTCCGGCCACCGAAGGCGCGGTGCCCGCCGAGTTCATGGCAGGCATCGACACCGGAACGGCACCGGTGTTCGAGGGCAGGCTCGCCGAACCGCAAGTTCTGAACGGCCAGGAACCGCTGGGCGATGTACCCATCGCACTGCGCGGCCCAGCCGCGGCGACCTTGGCCGAGCACCAGCGGCACGGCGTCCCACAGGCCGACCGCACCACCCGCTCGGTACTGCGCTCCAACACCGGCGGCGCATCGCAGCAGGAGCAGCGCACCCCGGACTCCTGGGACGTCGACACCCCAGGTGGCCCCGTCGTATCCAGCGCCAAGCGAGACGAGTACCGAGCGGAACCCAAGAAGGCACTGGGATCCAAGCAGTAGGCAACCATTGTTCGACGGTTCACGAGGGGCGGCGCTTCGGCACCGCCCCTCGTTGTGTCGTGAGGTGGAGCCTCACAGGTCGCGGCGCATGCACACCCTGGGCCAGCGGTCCAGCCCATGTGCCGCCTCGCGCTCGCGCAGTGCCCGCAGGCCTGGAGTCAGCTCGTCGTCGCCGAGTTCGCGGAATCCACATCGCCGGTAGTACGGCGCATTCCACGCGACCTCGGCGAATGTGGTCAACGTCAATGCGGGGATCCCGTCGGCTCTCGCCTGTACGGCCACGTGGTCGAGCAACGCACGTCCCACCCCACGGCGGCCGTGATCGGGGTGCACCGAGATCTGTTCGATGTGGACACACCCGTCGACTGGTTCGGTGAGCACATATGCGATCGGCCGATCCTTGTCGTCGACGGATACCAGCGCGCTGTCGCGGCGCTGGTATCCGGCCAGTGTTTCCACCGGCAACGGTTCGTCCTCGGCGATCTCGGGCATCCCCACCCGCAGAAAGCTCAATCCCGCCGACCGCTCGATGTCCCGCAGGACATCCAGCTCGTCCACGCGAGCAGTCCGGATTCGCATGACCTCATTGTCCGCGAACCGTGATTCAGCCGCAGTGCTCCCACGGCGAGGACCAGCCGTGGTCGGTGTTGTCACTCAGGTCGCGGGCCGTTCCTTCCCACATGACGCAACGCCCCGCGGCACCGGACACCTTCGCTGGGCCCGCGTAGTACTTGAAGCTGCCCGCGTCCCGGTCCGAACCGCCGTTCTGCACCTGAAGACCCGCGCTGACCTGAGACGCGGTGCCACGATACTTGGTCTTCCAGTTGACCACGCAGTTCGTATTTCCGTTGTACAGCAGGTACAGCGTCGAGATTCCGCCGATCGACTCAGTGTTGATGACCCGGTAGCCCGAACCGCACACCTCCTCCGGCGACGAGGCAACCGCGTTGGCGGGCCCACCAAGCAGCGCCGATCCCGCGAACATGGCCGACGTCGCCATCGCCACCGTCGCCGTTTGCTTCAACTTGCCCATCACTCTGTTCCCCTCAGCACTACTGTTCCTGACAACACAATTCCGTCGGCATAGAGCCAAGTACGGCCACCTAAGGCTTCCCAATAGCTCGATATTGCCCACCCGGCTTGCTCGGAATCCCACGTAGCCCGAGCGAAAACAAGCTGGTCAGCAGATCTGGTACGGCGGAGGTACGGGGGAAAGCCGCTTTCAGTGAAACGCCGTGAGGATTAGCTAATGCAAAGGTAATTTGGCCAATTGGGCCAGGATTATGGTAATGATGGTCATCAGCGAACCGTCGAGCTCGAATGCGTTGCGGCAGCGGGGTTTCCCAATAACTCACCAGTCCCGCACTTCGAAGGACGGCTCATGGTACTCGATCCACAGTACGTGTTTGGCTCACCAGACGGCGCCTTCCTGCTCAAGTCAGTCAAGAGATTTTGACCCATGGACTCGAACTGGCGCTTCTTCGGCTACGACGTCGACTCCGGCAGGAGATATCCGGAGGCGGTATCGCGCGATGGGTTCCCAACTATCCCGTCAGCTACAGCAGTTACTGGAATCAGGGAAAGCCGATCGACGAACAGTCGAGTTCGCCGTTCTTGTCCCCTGACGCGGAAACCCCCGCCCCCGATGATGCCCCCGAATCGCTCACCATCGAGGGAGTCTACGACCAGATCATGGGTGAGCAACCCGGTACCACATCGGACAGAGCAACTCAGTGGTACTACGTCGAATCCATGCTCTTCTACCTGCAGAGCGAACTCTTCAGCCAGACCGACTCCCTCGAAGCCAACTGGGAGTCGCCCTCGGCCAAAGAAGCCTACCTGAGCAAAGTGGGCGAAACACTGGCGCATATCGAGGTTTGGCGAGAAGCCGCAAGTGCCAACCACCAGGGATTGGCGTTGCTCGCAGGGGCCATGCGTCGCGCGCAAACCCAGATGCTGGAGCTGTGGGAACGCTACCGGCGTGAACTACAGGACAATACGGAACAGCTCGCGGGCAGCAGGCTGACGGACTTCCGGCACGAAGACAGGCTTCGCGCGTGGGATCCGGCCGTTGAGACGAAGATCGAAAACTCCAGCATGGTGCACGTCGTGCGCGAACGATACGATCAGGAAGCACGAGAGCTGATCAGCGAGACGGCCGACTCCTACGCCACGGCGATCTCCAAGCTGGAAACCGCGCGGGCGCGGCGCATGACCCCGATGAACGCGATCCTGCATCCCGAGGCGGAGGGCACGCCGCTGGATGTGCCGCCGTTGGACAGTGTTCCCCCTCCTCCTGCCGTACCGAGTGCGTTCAACAGTCCAGCACCGGCAACCCGCACGACGAGCCCGCCAGCGCCGACGTTCAACGGCACGGGTCCGCCCATGTTCGGCGATCCACGCCACTCGAAAACGGCACCTCATCCACCGGTATCCACATCGACCTCGCCCGGTACCCCGCCGGCTTTCGCGCGCGGCTCGGTCGCGGTCCCGCCGCCGGCATACGGAATCAGGAGTCCACAAGGTCCTCCTGGTTCGGGCGGCACACCCGTCCCTAGCGCTTCCGGAGTTCCCACGCCTCCGACGTCCGGAGCGAAGTCGCCCGGCAACGCACCGGCGCCCCTGCCTGGCACCCGCGTGCCCGGGGCCCTCGCACCACGAGGGAACGCCGGTATGCCAGGAACGATCATGCCGCCTCCCGGTGGCGGAGTCCCCCAGAAGCCGAACCTCAAGGGCAAGACGCTCGGCAGAAAGGAGCAGAATCCGGCTGGCCCGGGAATGGGCCTCCCCGGTTCGATTCCTCCTCCGCCCTCCGGTGCTCCACCATCCAGAAAGGACGACAGGAAACCCGATTCATCACCGAATAACTCCACCTCTCCGCAGGTCGACAACGCTTTCCGGCCTCCGCCGCAGGTCACTCCGCCCGTCATCGACACCAAGAAAAACGTCAAGAGGCGAGCACGAAACGAAACATCCACCGCCGCGCAGCTACGGCCAACGTCGATTCGCGATGCCACTCCTTCCGTGCTGTCGAATACGAGAATCGAACCCAAGGCCGCTGGCAACAAGCGTCGGAAGCGTTCTACCGGTGACGCCGCGCCGAGGCAATCCGAGTTCGCGGCGGATGTCGCATCGGGCACGGTGCCGGTCTTCGAGGGGCGGCTGGCCGAGCCACGGCAGCCGAGCCGTCAATCGCTCGGCGACGTCCCCTTCGCGTTGCGAGGGCCCGCCAACGCCGGAAACACGGCACGGGATCGGGACAATGCTCCTGTGACTCAGGCCGACCGCGCACTTCGCTCAGCCGAAAGCGCGCCATCTGCCGATTCCTGGGACGTCGTCAATCCTGGCGGGCCTATCGTCTC
This sequence comes from Saccharomonospora sp. NPDC006951, assembly GCA_040635515.1. Lineage (GTDB taxonomy): Bacteria > Actinomycetota > Actinomycetes > Mycobacteriales > Pseudonocardiaceae > Prauserella_A. The sequence continues at coordinate 456,709 of JBEYHY010000006.1, forward strand.
CAGCGATAAACCAGAGGGCTACCGTGCCGAACCCAAGGCACTCGGTACATAGTGGGAAATCATGGCAGGAAGACCGCGGCTCTCTCGACGGTCGCGGTCTTCTTGCCCCTGATCTGATATCGCACCAGGTCGCCGTTGTCGGCGTCGTAGGTGAGCAGCGCTCCCCAGAACCGTTTCCATTGCGGCATCACCAGTTCGGCGGTGATCACTTCGCGACCACCTAGGGCGGCCGACCCGGTCCTGGTCACCTCGAAATCGGTCAGCTCTAACGCTCCTCTTCCCGAAGTGCCCATGGAGACGATCGACAGTTTCTCGCCGGGGCCGACGACGAACGTGGCGGGGTCGAACATCAGCGACTGCATCCATATCCGGCCCCGCAACGGATAGGTCCGCGATACCGGTGTGCCCTGGAATGTTCCTTCCAGCCTCACATGCCGTTCGGTCCGCTCCGCGCGTAGCTCGGTGTCCTCGGCAGGGATCTCACAGGTCCACTGTAGAGTAATGAGATCCGGGCCCGACGTCACCGATTCGCGTCGCAGCAGGGTTTCGGTGTCCTGATCGACATAGCTGAGCACCCGCACGCCGTCGTCGGCGAACCTGCTCGTGTCATAGCGAAGAAAAGCCTCGCTCGACGCGGTCGCCTTCGTCCGATCGACAAAGGACAGTGAAGGCTCGCCGGGTACGTAGGCCCGCAGCGCGGGGTTTTCCGGTGCCTGCGCGTGGTAGACGATCCTGCCGTCCTGGAACACCCTGTCGATGTCGCCGACGTTCTCGATCTCGTCAAGCGGATCGGAGTTGAGCAACACGAGATCGGCGGCAGCGCCCTCGGCGATCACCCCTCGGCCCTCAAAACCGAGAAAGCCCGCGGCGTCCGCGGTCGCCGCCTTGAGCGCATCGGCGGGCGAAAGGCCCGCCGCGACCATGTGCCGGAGTTCGTCATGCAGCGAATTCGCGGGCATCGCACCGACCATGCTGTCGGTGCCCGCGACGATCGGCACGCCCGCTTCCGCCGCACGGGCGAGATTCCTGCTCGCGCGAGCAAGGTAAGGCTTGCCGTCCTCGTCTCTGACGAACGCGGCGATGGTCAGCGTGGGCACCAGCTTGGTTCCCGCCGCCTTCCAGCGCTCCAGGGTGTCGTCTCGGGCAAGGTCGTGTTCGATGACACCGTGCTCAAGACTGTCCACACCGGCATCGAGTAGTTCGTTCACATCGTCCTCGTAGTGGGTGTGACCGCTTGCGGGAAGGCCGAGCCGGTGGGCCTCGTTGATGATCGCTTTGACCACGTCGAGTGGCAGCTTGCCGAGCACAACGTCACTCTCGGCGTATCGCCCGCCCTGGTAGACGAACTTGATCACGTCGACGCCCGCACCATGGAGGCGCCGAACGGCGGCGCGTGCGTCGGAAGCATTGTCGAGGTGCACGACCATGTTGCGGCGCAGCCACGGGTTCGATCCGCACACCGTGCTCGAAGGATGTCCGCCGTGCGCGGTGAGTACCGGACCCGCCGCGAGCATGCGCGGTCCGGCGATCCTGCCCGCGTTGACTTTTCGCTTCAACTTTGTGATCTGGCCGAGCGGGTCGCCCATACACCGGATACCGGTGATCCCGTTCTCCAGCAGTTTGCGCAACGCCGAGCGCAGCATGAAGCGCGTCCACAGCGCGGCGTGCGGCCTGCTGCGAGCCGTCAGGTAGTCGAGGTGCACGTGGGCGTCGATCAGGCCGGGGATGAGGGTCTTGCCGGCGCCGTCGATGACGCGCGCTCCTGGCAGATCGACCGGCTCCAGCGACACGCGCTGGATCCGTCCACGTGAGACGACCACATCGACGTCGTCCAGAATGGGTTCTCGACCGGTGAAAACCCGAACCCTGCTGATGATCACATTCTCGGCATCGATGTCAGTCATGACTTTCCCCAGTTCCGGAACGTACTGCCGCCACCAGCAGGCCGGCCACGCTTTCAGCGAACGCGGCCGGGTTGGTATCCACATGGGACTCCAGATAGTTCACCGCACCATCCACGGAGGACTGCTGAATGACCGCCATCGGCCGCACGTCGAAATCGCGGAACTCACCCGATTTCTGCCCCTGCCGGTACACCTTCTCGAATCCGGTGTAGATGTCGTCCTTCTCGTCGAACGTGATGACGTGTCGTCCTTCGCCGTCGCGCAGGTTGCCGATGATCTCGGCGATAGCGCGTCGGGCTTGCCCGTGTTCGAGGCTGATCCGGATGGAGCGGGTGACGAGGTCACGCAGGATCGCCGTCGCCGAACCGTTCCAATCGATCCCTTCGAGTACGGCGCCCGCCATTCTCCCGTAGTGCGTGTGGACGACCTGGCGCATCAACTCGGCTCTGTTGCCGAAGTGATAGAGAACGGACCCCTTCGAGATGCCGATCGACTCCGCGATCTTGATCAGCGAAGCTCCATTGAGGCCATGAGCGGCGATCACCTCGGTGGCGGCGTCGACAATTTGGGCGCGCCGCATCCGTTCGGTGAAGGTTCGCCCTTCTTGACCGTCTGGTAAAAGTCCTGACCGCACAGTCAGAGAGTAGCAGAACTCAGCCGTACGCCCTGACAATGTGTCCGGTGCCCTCACCCTCCACACAGCTGAGGTAGTGCTCGACAAGGTCGTCCATCGGGACGGGACGCATGCCGGGGAAATGCTCGGCGAAGGCTTCGACCGAGTCCCCGATCATCGTCGGGCTGACCACGTTGATCCGCATGCCCCTCGGCAACTCGACGGCGGCCGACAGTACGAAACCGTGCAGTGCGGCGTTGATGACACCGCCGCCGGTCACCCCAGGCCACGCCTCGTCGGCGAAGATCCCCGACGTCAATGTGAACGACGCGCCGTCGGCGCAATGCCGCTGACCGGTAAGAACCAGATCGACCTGACCGAAGAACTTGGCCCGCATGTTGTCCAGCAGATCCGCCGACGTGAGTGAACGGAATTCGTCGAGCGCACCGTGCGCCGCGATGCTCACAACGCCGTCAACAGCACCGACCTGGCGGTACATGTCCTCGACCGTTTCCGGTGAAGCAAGATCCACGTGTACCTCGCCCGATTCGCGTCCGGCGACGACCACCTCGTGACCACGAGATCGCAGCGCGGGTACCAGCTTTCTGCCTATGGTGCCCGCGCCGCCGACCGCGAGAATCCTCATCGGACGTGTCCTTTCTCCCGTGAGTGGCTGGTTTCCGGACCGCGCGCCAGCAGAGCGAGTCCATCGGCGTCCGCACTGCCGTGACGCGCGTAGAACAGTCCGAGCTGCTGGTCGTCGTCGGGCAGGGTGAGGGTCTCGTTCGCCAGGGTCAGCTTCCCGACGAGTGGATGGTCGAGTTCCCGCACGTAGTACGAACAGGTGCGGACAGGCCGCCGTGCCCACATGCGCGCGAATTCCGGGCTGTCGGCGGCAAGCCCGCCGATCCGCTGTCGCAGCTCGGAATCGGCCGGATACCGTGCGACGGCCTGATGCAGAGCGGCGACCGTGACCTGCGCCTTGGCTTGCCAATCTCGGTACAACGCCTTGTGATGCTCATCAAGGAACAGCATTCGCGCGATGTTCGGGCGAACAGGCCCATCCGGCGCTTCGATGTCGACGTGTCCGGCCAGCAGCGCGTGGCCGAGGCGGTTCCACGCGAGGACGTCCGCCCGATGATCGATGACGATCGCGGGAACACCGGAAATCGTGTCGATCAACTCGCGCACCGAAGGCCTCAGCCTGCTCCTGCGAGAACGAGGTCGCGTCGGTTTGCGAGGAACAGCCAGCGTACGAAGATGCTGGTGTTCGGCGGGGTCGAGCCGCAACGCGGCGGCCAGCGCGTCGATGACGGCCTCGGAGGCGCCCGCACTGACCCCCTGTTCGAGCCGCGTGTAGTACCCGACGCTGACGCCGGCGAGTTCCGCCAGCTCTTCCCTGCGCAGTCCCGGAACCCTGCGACGGGTCAGGCCCGGTTCGATGCCCGCTGCCTCGGGCGTCAGGCTTTCCCTCCTGCTGCGCAGGAATCCGCCGAGATCGGAGGGCGGTGTAGTGGTCACCGGCTCATAGTGCCGCGATTCGCCGGAGTAAGCCTGCCCCTGCCAGGGTCAGTCTCGCGGCCGACGTCAGTGCCGGACGGGGTTGCCGAGCCGCTCGCGTTCGAAGGGAACCGCGCTCAGCCAGAACACGGTGCGCTCGGTGTGTGTGAGGCTGGCCATCATGTCGTCTCGCAGCGCCTGAAGCTGACGCGTGATGTTCTGCGACAGCCGCAAAGCCGACGCCGCGACCATGGCCTCGTTGGCCGTGAGCCGCTGGGCCAGCACGATGTCCGCGTGCGGCAGCGCCTGCATGCCCTCTGGACCGAGCCTGCGGATGACGGTCATCTGCGTCTGCCACGGCGTTGGCTCCTCGGCCGCCGCCGGGTGTGGTGCGTCGTGCAGGCGCAGCACCGGCGCACCGGGAGAGGCCACCACATCGGACGCCTCACCGTGGTCGAGCACGATGACCCTGTCACTGCGACCGGTGACCGACCTGCCGAGCGCGGCCCAGCCTTCGGGCTGATGTGTCGACACGACGACCCTGACGCCGAACCGCAACGCGCGCAACGCCATCAGCCGTGCGGCCCACAAGCCGCCGATGAGGTACGCGCGCACGGGGCGCGGGCGGAAGAGCGTAAGAGTCACGGGGAAGCCCGACTGGTTTCGGCCGAGCTGAAAACCGAACGTGCCGCCCACCATCTGCAGCTGCTCAAGCGCCTCTTCCGGTGCGTGGTGCTGACCGATACGCAACCGGGGCATGGCCCTGTGCTTGCGAAGCCGCCAGTCCCTGTGCTGCCGGGACGAACCCTGCGGGTCCTCGACCGGCGCGGGACCTCCGGGAGCCGGAGGCATGCCCGCGGGCGCGCTGACCGCGAGCGGCTGCGGCCTCGCGACCTCCGCCGTTGTCGCCATGGCCAGCTCGTTGCCCACGTGCTGGTGCTGTGCCCCGCCCTGCTGCTGCGACCTCGGCGGCGCCGCCGCGCCGATAACGTTCGAGCCCTGTTGCTGGCCAGGTGCCTGCACGCCGTGCGGGGGCGTGTGCGGAGGAGCCGCCGGCCTGGCCTGCTGGTGCTGCGGCGGCGCCTGTTGTTGCTGCTGATATTGCTGAGGAGGCGGCTGCTGCGGATGTTGCTGCGGCATCGGCCGAGGCGGCGGTTGCTGCTGCTGACCGGAATTCACCGGGCACCTCCTCCGCTCGGCGCCGAGGCGTAAACCGCCGGCGCATGCTGGCCATCCAAACGGGACATTTGAGCGCCCGCCCAGCCGGCAACACGCACCACCCTGTCACACGTCTGCCGGTAATGCTCCCGTGTTGTGGCAACTCGCACCAAGCAACGAATGCCCGTCCCTTCGTAGGAGGGCTCGATGATGAAGGCGATGCTGACCAACGCGGCCGGTACCTCGGCGAGCATCGCGAGCAGCCACGCGCTGCGCTCGGCGTCGGGCCAGGTGTGCAGCCAGAAACAGCCGTGGACCAGTCTCGTCGAGTTCCAGGCGTCCCAGTCCTCCCTGACGACGGTCTGCGAGGTGGGGAGCAGGTCGCACGAGCGGGCGAGCGCATCGACGAGCTCCTCGGCGGGCAACGCCCGCACCCGCAGGTCGCGACGGCGCAACAGCCGCTCAGCGCGGTGCACCACTTCGGCGAGCACGGCGGGAATGTCCACGTCCTTGCCCGCGTGATCGATCATCGACTGGGCCACGGCACTCGCGTCGAGCCTGACGGCGACCCAGATGACATGGTCACGCGTGTTGGTCCCGTTCATCGCGGACGTGTGCGAGACGACCTGCATCACGACGCCCGCCTGCTCGGCCTCGGACGCGATCTTGGCGAGCGCGGCGATCGGGACCGGCGGAAGCGCATGCTCGATGCCGGTGGTCGCGACCTCGAGGACGGCGAACCAGCCCGCGCTGTCGCTGCCCATGCCGAGCTTCTTGTCGTCCTGGTCGTCGATGTCCTCGATGACCAGGTCGGGGGCCAGTTCGCACAGCGCGGCGAGCCTCGGGTCCTGCCTCTTGGAGCCCGAGGAGCCGGACCGCATCTTGTACCGCAGCCATAGCATGAAGGTGTCGGTCCACCAGCGCCCGTTGGATCTGCCGAACATGGCGGCAACGGCCGCGACGCCCAGCACCCCGCCCACCATCATGGCCCAGGGTTGCTGGAGCACGACGAAGAAGACGATGCCGAGCGTCACCTCGAAGACGAGGAGGCGGGTCATGCTGAGCACGCCGAAGCGCCCTGGGGCACGACGCGGCCTGAACCACTCGCGTCCGCGGTTCCGATCCTGTTGAGCGGTTGCGCGACCCTGCGAGTGGCCGACGTTCGTGCTGCCTCCAGGTTTGCCGGGCGTCATCGTGTGTGCAGCCGCTGCCACGCGGCAACGATAGCCCCCATGAGCGCCAGGCCCATGGGCCTGACCGGCACCTGATTCACCAACTCCGTAGCCCTCCCGTACTTCACTGCCAGTCAACCTGGTTCAACAGCGACTCGTTGTCCATACCGGTGCCAGCATGGCAGCAGTCCGGTGACACGGTCCTCCGCCATCCTGGTAACGACGTCAGTACTCTTCGCTCGGGGGTCGGGGCGGATGACCACACAGTGACCTCGGCCGCGCTTCGGGGCGCAGGCCCTGGGAAAAATCATCGCGATCGTCCCGGCCACACCGCCGTGCTGACTCTCGCACAAGAAGTGGAACTCGCGAAACGTATCGAGGCCGGACTGTATGCCTGGTATCGCCTTGAACACGGTCCGCCCCCTCTCGATCCCCGGCTTCGCGCCGACCTCATGATCCTCTTCGAAGAGGGCAAGGCGGCCAAGAACACCCTCCTCGAAGCCAACCAGGCACTGGTCGTGCGCATCGCCAAGCACTACGCCGGCCGCGGTCTTCCGCTCGCCGACCTCGTTCAGGAAGGCAATGTGGGGCTGATCAGGGCGGTCGAGAAGTACGACCACACCCCGGGGTTCCGGTTCGCCACCTACGCGACATGGTGGATCCGGCAGGCCATGGCGCGAGCGCTGGCCGACCAGTCGCGCATGATCCGGATCCCCGCGCGTACCGCGGAGCGCGTCGACCAGGTGTTACGGGCGCGGCGCGAGCTGACGGTCTCACTGGGCAGGGAGGCACTGCCCGAGGACATCGCGAGCTCACTCGGCATACCCGCGATCGACGTCGTCGAGTTGTTGTCGTACAACGAGGAACCGGTGAGCCTCGACCAGGCCGCCGGGCACGCCGCGCTCGCCGGCCTCGTGCTCGGCGGTGTCGAACCGGGAGGTCACGGCAGCTGTCCCTCCGCGGCTCGGCTGCGCGACGTCCTCGACGACCTGCTCACCGAACTGACACCACGCGAGCAGCAGGTACTGCGCCTGCGCTTCGGACTCGATGACGGGACGTCGCGCACGCTCAGCGAGACCGGCCGCGAACTCGGAGTGACGAAGGAACGCGCGAGGCAACTGGAGAAGCGAGCGCTGCTCAAGCTGCGCGATCCGGAACGAGCCGCCTTGCTGAGCGCGTTCATCCGGCTACCCGAATAACGTTAGCCAACCGGCCATTTGCACATGGAACCATCCTGGGTGCGCCGCCGTCCGAGCGGAGCATCCACTGACAACCCGAATAGGACTCACGATGTCGAGACCCGCCAGGCCGGCCAAGCTGCTGACGGCAGCGCTCGCGGCGGCGACCTTCCTCGCGCTGCCCGCGACCGCGGCGCAGGCACAGGAAAGCGAGCCGAAGGAGCGGTACGCGCCGACCATGCTCGTACTCGACGCGTCGGGCTCCATGGCGGGCGAGGAACCCGGCGGCGGCACGAAGATGGACGCGGCCAAACGCGCCGTCCACGGCGTCGTCGAAGCCGCTCCCGCCGGTTCCCAGGTCGGTCTCGCCGCCTACGGCACCTCGACGGGCAACTCCGCGGCTGAGAAGGCACGGGGCTGCGAGGACGTCACGGTCGTACACGAGCCCCAGCCGATCAAGAAGGACGCGCTCACCAGGGCGGTCGACGGACTGACCCCCAGTGGCTACACGCCGATCGGCAAGGCGCTGCAGGTGTCGGCGGAGCAGCTTCCCGACGAAGGCCCGCGTTCCATCGTGCTCGTCTCCGACGGCGAGGACACCTGCGCGCCGCCCGAGCCGTGTGAGGTGGTCAAGCAACTCGACGGCATGGGCATCGACCTCGTCGTGCACACCGTCGGCTTCGGGGTCGACGACGCCGCAAGGAAGCAGTTGACCTGCGTCGCGCACAGCACCGGCGGCACCTACACGGACGCACCGGATGCCAAGACCCTTGAACAGACCCTCCCGAGGGTCACCGCGACCGCGCTGCGCAACTACGAACCCGCGGGCACACCGATAACCGGAACCGAAACCTACGATCCCGCTCCGGTCGCCGCACCCGGCCAGCACCTCGACACGATCGGCCAGAAGGAGAAGCGCTACTACGCCGTCGACGTTCCCCAGGGCGCGACCGCGTACTTCAGCGCCACCGTCTCGTTCCCCCGGCTTTCCGGCGTCTCGATGACCGACGACATCAACTCGCTGCAACTGCGCACCTACGGCGAGAACGGGGAAGACTGCCACGAGTTCACCTCGGAGATGGCCACGCGCTCCAGCGACGGCATCCCGCTGACCGTCGCGACGACCTGGAAGGGCGCCACCGAGGAGAAGACGGGCAAGACCGAGCGCGATCGCTGCCTCGGCGGCGGCCGCTACTACTTCGCGCTGGAGTGGGCAACCGTGTCGTCGGGGGTTCCCGAACGGCTTCCGGTCGAACTGCTCGTCGGCGTCGAGCCCGCCGCGACCGATACCGGCCCCGTCGCGGTGAAGCCGCCGGTCGAGTTCTCCGATCCCTCCGGTGCCGACATTCCCGTCGTCGGCGGCGGCTCGTTCAACGTCGCGGGCGTCCTCGACGGCTCCCACACCTACGCCGACACCGTCCAACGAGGCGAGTTCGTCTTCTACAAGGTCAAGCTCGACTGGGGGCAGGGCCTGGCGTACCGGGTCCGGTTCGACGAGACCCCCAAAGACGGCACGAGGACGATGTCGAACATCTCGACGACCTTCTACTCCCCTTACCGGGCGGAGATCGACTGGGACACGACCGCCTACAGCGGCGCGGCCAATACGTTGCCCAGCAACAGTCCCGCCATCTCCACGGTTCCGGTTCGCTACAACAACCGCGACGCCGACGTGCGCGACGCCAGGAGCCAAAGCGTCGCAGGCTGGTACTACATCGCCGTCAAGGTGAGCCCGCCGCACAACGACGAAGGGACGGCTCCCCCGGTGCCGATCAAGCTCGACCTCACCGTCACCGACGAGGTCGAGCAAGGCCCCTCATATCAGTTCGCCTCCGACGAGGACAGGAAAAACGGACCATTCGGCGGTCAGCGGGCACCCAGTCCTCCCTCCGGGGACGGCGACGCCCGCTCCGAGCAAGCGAATCAGGTCAACACGGCCGCGAGTACGAGCATGGTCTCGACCACCGGATGGATCGTCATCATGAGCGCCGGAGTAGTCGTACTGACCGCACTCGTGATCGGCGGACTGGTGGTACGCCGGAGGAAAACTACGTAGTGGCACTGACAGCACTACCGTAGTAAATCCGTAGCCGACACATTTCGGATCTTCCTTTCCAACCCGTGACCACCGTTTTTTCGACAAAGAACGTTCAGGGGCAGCCGTGGCCGATTCGTCAGGATCCTCGACCACAATTGCCTTATGGGGCCGGAACCGCTGCCGGACGAAAGGCGGAGCGTCATGGCGAGAAGAGCGGACCTTTGCCGGGTCTGCGGAAACGCGAGCGGCTGGCTGCTGGACACCGTCATCGACCACGAGGCCGGCCTCGTCACGTCGGAACACGTCCCCTGCAAGGCGTGCTCCACACGTCCCGCGGAGTCGGTGCCGTCCAAGGTGGAACCACGCGGCCGCAAAAGACGCAACACAAGCAGACTCAAGGACGCCGCGGCATGGCTCCGGCGTCGTTCGGACCCATCGGATTCCAAGGCACGACGCGCAAACGCCTACTCGGCACGCTGAGGATCCGACACCCGAAAAGCGCTGTGGCAGGCCGATCCCCGACCCGGCCTGCCACGGTTTCATAGCGTCCACAATGGGCGAGCCGATCGCGCGGCACCAATCAACCGGTGCCGTGCGTTCTTCTATGCCCCCGGCCGACAACGCGCGCCGTTCGGTAGCGGCCCGGTTACGGAGAGCATCGGAGCGGTCGAGTCGACTCTGCGGGAACCCCGGCTGGACGAACTCCGCCGCACGGGCGCCCACCAGCGCGAATCCGGATCACAGACAAGCAAAAACGGGGTAGTCGCGGCTACTTCGCCTACTGAGGACTACCCCTGCTCTTAGCGCAACATCTTAACACGAAAGTTGCACAAGAGGCTTGCAGGATTGTTCAACAACTATGTACCTTTCGTCGCACTGATTGTGATCGGAGTAGCAATGAGCGAAAACCTTGACAGCTCAAGGGCGTCAGAATCCACAGAAGTAACCCCGGACCCCGAGTCGGGCGGTAAGGCGGGCAAGAGCGGCGTCAAGCGCAGCACACTGCTCGGTGCCGTCTTCCTGATGGCGACCAGTGCCATCGGTCCAGGGTTCATCACCCAGACCACCACGTTCACCGTGCAGATGGGCGCGGCCTTCGCGTTCGCCATCCTGATCTCGATCATCGTCGACATCGCGGTGCAGCTCAACGTATGGCGTGTCATCGGTGTCTCCGGTATGCGCGCACAGGAGCTGGGCAACAAGGTCCTGCCGGGCCTCGGCATCCTGATGGCCGTACTGGTCGTGTTCGGTGGCCTCGTCTTCAACATCGGTAACGTCGCGGGTGCCTCACTCGGCCTCGACGCGATGATGGGGCTCGACGTCAAGATCGGTGGTGCCATCTCGGCGGCGCTGGCGATCGGTATCTTCCTCAGCAAGAAGGCCGGTCTCGCCATGGACCGGATCGTGGTGCTCCTCGGCGTCATCATGATCGGCCTGACGCTGTACGTCGCGATCGTCGCCGGGCCGCCGGTCGGCGAGGCCATCAAGCAGACCGTGCTACCTGACGACATCGACTTCCTCGTCATCACCACGCTCATCGGTGGCACCGTGGGCGGTTACATCACCTACGCTGGTGCTCACCGCCTCGTCGACGCCGGTGTCACCGGCCCGAAGAACATCGTCGACGTCAGCCGCAGCTCGGTCATCTCGCTGCTCGTAACCGGCCTCATGCGCGTCCTGCTGTTCCTCGCCATCCTCGGCGTCGTCGCCGGCGGTGTCGCACTCACCAGTGACAACATGGCCGCGGAAGCCTTCGGTCACGCGGCAGGCGAAGTCGGTGTCCGGATGTTCGGCGTGATCCTCTGGGGTGCCGCACTCACCTCGGTCGTCGGTGCTTCCTACACCTCGGTGTCGTTCATCGTCACCTTCTCGCCGAAGCTCAAGGAAAAGCAGAACTGGCTCGTCGTCGGCTTCATCGCGATCTCGGCGACCTTCTTCCTGTTCCTGAACCAGGCGCCCGCGAACCTGCTGATCCTTGCCGGTGCGCTCAACGGGCTCATCCTGCCGGTCGGCTTCGGTGTCCTCATGTGGGTCGCCGCTCGACGGACCGACCTGCTGAAGGGTTACCGCTACCCGCGCTACCTGCTGGTCATCGGCTTGCTGGCCTGGGTGCTGACCCTGTACCTGGGCTGGAACTCGCTCAGCGGTATCGCCGACCTCTGGAGCTGATCTGACAAGTGGTAGACCTCAACGCGGACCTCGCAGAAGGTTTCGGCCGTTGGGAGCTGGGCGACGACGCGGAGCTTCTCCGGGTCGTCACCAGCGCCAACGTCGCCTGTGGCTTCCATGCCGGGGACCCTGGTGTCATCCGGCGGGCCTGCCACCTCGCCGTCGAACAAGGCGTCGCGATCGGCGCCCAGGTCGGATATCGCGACCTCGCCGGTTTCGGCAGGCGGTTCATCGACATCGACCCCCGCGAGCTCATCGACGATCTGATCTATCAGATCGGTGCGCTCGAAGGGATCGCCAAGGTGGCAGGCACAGAGGTCACCTACGTGAAGCCGCACGGCGCGCTCTACAACGCCATCGTGTCGCACGCGGAACAGGCGGAAGCGGTCATCACCGCGGTCCGCCAGTACAACCCCGAACTCGCCGTACTCGGCCTCGCCGGTGCGTCGTGGCTTGCCAGTGCGGAAGCCGAAGGGTTGCGGGTGTTCCACGAGGCGTTCGCCGACCGCGCCTACACCCCCCAGGGCACGCTCGTGTCCAGAAGGGAACCGGGCGCGGTACTGCACGACCCCGAGCTCATCGCGGCGCGATGCGTGAAGCTGGCCAACGGTGAACCATTCGAAGCCATCGACGGTAGCCTGATCACCGTGCGAGCCGATTCGATCTGCGTGCACGGTGACACCGAAGGCGCCGTGCGCGTCGCGAAGTCGGTACGCCAGCGGCTCGTTTCGGCAGGCATCACGCTGACCTCCTTCGCACCACCCCGCGAGGCGGTGAACCACGATGCGCTTGCTGCGGTGCGCTGATTCGGGATTGCTGGTCGAGGTCGACGACGTGGCGGAGGTGCGCGCGCTTCACCAGGCGCTCACCGACGAAAGGCCGCACGGCGTCATCGACTTCGTTCCCGCTCCCCGGACACTGCTGCTGCTCCTCGATCCCCGGCTTACTGATGTGACCGAGGTCGAGCGGGCCGTGCTTTCCGCGCGGTTCCGCTCGGAGGAGCACGGCAGCGCACCGGAGGTCGTGCACGTACCTGTCGTGTACGACGGCGCCGACCTCGCCGCCGTGGCGAGACTGACCGGCCTCACCGAAAACGAGGTCGTCGCGGCGCACACCAGTTCGGAATGGACGGTGGGATTCGACGGTTTCGCCCCGGGTTTCGGCTACCTCTCCGGTGGCCCCGAGGCACTGACCGTGCCGAGGCGCAGTGAGCCTCGCACCAGGATCCCCGCCGGAGCCGTCGGGCTCGCCGGCGAGTACAGCGGTATCTACCCGCGCGACTCCGCCGGTGGCTGGCAGCTCATCGGACACACCGAAATGGAAATCTGGCACACCGACCACAACCCACCCGCGCTGCTCCGACCGGGCGTGCGAGTGCGGTTCCAGGAGGCTGCCTGATGAACAACGAGCTGGAAGTGCTTGAGCCTGGTCCACTTGCGACAGTGCAGGATCTGGGCAGGCCAGGGCTTGCCGACATCGGTGTGGGGATGTCGGGAGGGGCGGACCGCGGCTCGCTGCGGCTCGCCAACCAGCTCGTCGGAAATGAGGAGGGAGCGGCGGCCGTCGAGGTGACATTCGGCGGCTTCACCGCACGGGCCGACGAAGACCTCGTCGTGGCCATCACGGGTGCGCCCTGTCCGATCACAGTAGACACCCGCGGTGGCGCGCTGAACTCCGCGATCCGGGTACCGGCTGGTTCGGTACTGCGGCTCGGCTCGCCCAAATCGGGAATGCGTAGTTATGTGGCCGTGGCCGGCGGCATTGAGGTCGAACCCGTTCTCGGGTCTCGTTCGACCGATTTGCTGACCGGCCTCGGCCCGCCCCTCCTGCGTGCGGGAACGCGGCTCCCACTCGGCGCCGCGCCCGCCACGCAACCCTCCACCGGCTCCGTCTCGATACCCCCACCGCCGTCGGACGAGGTGACCCTGCGCGTGCTGCCGGGCCCTCGCCTCGACTGGTTCGAGGAATCCGCGCTGGAAACCCTGCTGACCGGCGACTATCGCGTGACGTCGGAAAGCAATCGCATCGGCATCCGGCTCGACGGCCCCGCACTCGCCAGGGTGCGCGAGGAATCCCTGCCCAACGAAGGCATCGTCACCGGCGCACTGCACGTGCCGCCTTCGAGCCGCCCCACGCTGTTTCTCGCCGACCACCCTGTCATCGGCGGCTACCCGGCCATCGCCGTCGTGGTGTCGGCCGACGTCGACAAGGCCGCGCAGGCGAGGCCGGGGCTCCGGTTGCGCTTCGTCGCCGACTGATCAGTTCCAGGTCGCCGTTTCGGGATCGACCCCGTTGGCGCGCGCGTTCGCGTCGATGATCTCCCTCAGCCAGTTGGCGAGTCCCTTTTCGATGTCGTCGTAGAAGACGGCGACCTCGGGATCGGTGACGAAGCCCCTTCCGATGCACACCTGCATGGAGATCGTGCAGTCGAAATAGGAATCGAGCGAAGCCCTGTGCCGCTCGGCGAGTGCGTTGGCTTCGTCGCTTCCCGCCCGCGCGCCGTTCCTGAACGCGGCCGCGAGATCGGCGTTGAGCGACTCGACATCGTCGGCGATCCGCCGCCACTCCTCGGCCGTCCTGCCGGCGGAACGCTCCGCATACTGCGCCCATTGCTGAGTGTCGCCCCAGCGCTTGTACGCTCCGCCCGCCCACGACGGATCCCAGTTCTCGCCGAAGATCTCGACCTGCTGATCGGCCGAGAGCAGGATCCCCGACTCCCTCGCCTCGATGACCCTGTCGAGGGCATCGGCCATCCCGCGAAGCCGCGCCATGCGCTCCCGCAGCCGGTCGCGCTGTTTGCGTAGCGACGCGTCCGCGTCGGCGCCGGGTGCCTCAAGCAGCGCCGCGATGTCGTCGAGCGGTACGCCGAGCTCGCGATAGACCAGCACCCGGTGGACCCTGGCGAGATCCCCCGCCGTGTAGAGCCGGTATCCCGCGTGCGTCCGCCCCGAAGGCCGGACGAGCCCGATCGCGTCCCAGTGATGCAGTGCCCTGACCGTCACCCCGACGCGCGCCGCGACGGCACCGACCGTGAGGCCGGTGTCCGCCGTCTTGCCGTCGTGGGCTCGATGTGGCACGCCGCCCAGTGTGACAGTCACTCGCCGGTTACCTGCCGGGTCCTTCGATGCCCATGTCCCTGAGGCTCGCCGCCTCGGGGCTGTCGGGATCGTAGGGCTGTGCCGCACTCATGATCACCCTGGTGTTGTCCGGTGTGCGAACCTCCAGCTCGACCGAGTTCCAAGGCTTCGTCTCCGGACCCCGCGTACTGCCGGGCACGAGTCGCTCGCACGCGGCCTTGATCTCGTCGATCTGCTTGAGCACACACGAAAAGGTCACGGTCGGCACCGGTGTGCCCTCGGCGGGCTCGCCCGGCACCAGCAGCACGTCCTGGAAGGCCCAGCGCCGCAGGTGAGTGATCGCCCCCTCGACCGAGAACAGGTCGAAGAAGCCGAGTCCTCCAGTCCAGAAGTCGACGGACGCGGCGAGGTCGGCCGTCGGAACGGTGACGAACATCGGCATCCCGTAGATGCCGCGGAACAGCTCGGCCGGCTCGGTGCCGGGCCCGGGAACAGGCACCGGGCTGATGGAGAACGCGGAGAATGTTTCGGTCATGACGACAGCCTGAAGCCTCACGCGGCGTCAGGGTCAAGCCGAGAATTCGCGTTGGATCGATCAGTGGCCGAGCCTGCTTGCCAGAACCCGCTGCCCTGGGCCTTCGAGTTCGGTAACCGCGCTCGGCCTGCCGGCCGCCGCCATCAACAGCGCCTCCGCCTGCCCTCTGACCTCGCGCCCCTTGCCGTGGCTCCAGTCCAGGTCGGTTGCCGTGAGGCGCAGCCCCCGGGTGACGCGCCAGGCCGGAAGGCGGGGGTTGCGCATCGTTGCGTCGAGAACGCGACGCAACCTGGCGCCGGGAATTTCCCGTGGCAATCCCAGTGGTCGCCGGATGTCCTGGTGATGAATCGTGCCGTCGACGAGTGCGATCATCCCGCCGAACCCCGCGGTGAGGCCACGCGGAACGAGATGGGAGCGCAGCCGTTCGAGCAATTCCGCGTTCGTCAACGCGCGCAACTCCTCCACACGTACCTGGTTGGTGTTGACGATCCAGCCACGGACGAACCGGCGCGCCAACCCGGACCGGTCGAGATCGTCATAACCGGCCACATGGGCGACGACATCGCGCACCCGCCATTCCTCGCACAGCGAAGGGGCATCCCACTGCTCCGGAGTCAGCGTGCTCAGCAGGTCGGCGAGGTCGGCCCGCTCCGCACTCGCCATCTCCATGTCGCTCATGGCGCGGAGGGTACTCCTCGCTCACGCCTCCGGTAGGGCTTCTCGGGGTAGCGTTGCCTGGCATGAGCGGAACGCGCCTTGGCCTGTTCAGTCTCCGCGCCGACGCGATCTACTGCGTTCTGCTCGGGCTCATCCTCGTCGCGCTCGCGCGGCTCGCCGCGAATCCGGTCGGATTGCCTTACGCTCTGCTACTTGCCATCGGCCTCACGACCATGGTCTGGGGAGGATTCGTCTGGTGGGCAGGATCGCGGCGGCCGTTGCGATGGACGCTGCGGCTCGTGATGGCCGCGAACATCGTGGCCAGCGCCGCGCTCGTACTCACCGGCGCGACAGCGGGGATTCTCCTGCTGTCGATCGCCGCCGTGGTTTTGAGTGTCGACATCGGAGCGTTCGCGGCCGCGCAGGGCATCGCGCTGCGGCGGATGCGCCCCGCTGCCGAACGATGAGGCGCCGATTCACCGATCATGAGTGGCCCAGTACCGCTCCAGCTCCCGCCCGAGTCGCTCGGCGGCCTGCATGGGCAAGGAATGCGTGGTCTTCGGCCAGATCGTGACCGGTTCCTTGCCGAGCCGCCGGGCTCTCGCCGCGGCTTCGGAACCCCCCGCAAGGGATTTGTCGCTCGCAAGGTCGACCCGTACCGGCATCGACAATGAACGCCATTCCTCATCGGTGAAAGTCCGTGGCACCACGGAAACAGCGGAATAGTGCTTGGAACCCTCATCGACCATGGCGGAGATGGGGGTACGTTCGCGGACCTCGGCGACCGAGACACCGCCGATCTGGGCCAGCGCATGGTCTTTCCACGACTGAGGCACCGGCAACAACAGCATTGCCGACCACAGGTACATCGAGACCGGTAGCCGGTGCAGGACCATCACCGGTTCAAGCAGGGTCAATGACGCCACCCGCCCGGGATGAATCAGCGCGTGGCCTGCCGCGATGGTTCCGCCGAAGGAATGCCCCACGGTGTGGACGCTTTCGAGGCCGAGTCCCGCTATTGCTTGTTCCACCCAGGCGGCCCGATCGCCGGACGTCGTGAACGGCACCGACTGAGTGGACAGTCCACAATCACCGATCGCATCCATGGCGAACAGCGTGCGCCTGCCGATCCAGTGGCTGAGGTTTTCTCCCCACATCGGCGCCCCCGAACGGATTCCGGGCAATAGCACGACAGGAAGTCCGGCATCGGGTTCGGTGGCCGCCCACTCGTATGCCCGAACGGTGCCGTACTCGGTGGCGACGTCGTGGGTTCGGGTCGGGGCGGGCAAGGCTGCCATCACCTCGTCGTAGGCGGCCCGGTAGGACGCGAAGCCCTCCCGGCTGCGCCAGTGCCCCACCTTGGAGGCACGGCGACTGGGTTTGGCACTCATAAGCACTCCAGGGAAATACGACTGTATTGGCGACATCGTCGACTATAGCACTGATCAATACAGTCGTATTTTCCTCGGTTAGGATGACGAAGTGAGCAGCTCAGAACCCGATGAACGCCGCACGGCGATCGTCAGGGCGGTGTGGCAGGTGATCGCGGAAAGCGGCATGGGTGCGGTATCCATGCGCAACGTGGCCTCGGCCGCCGGTGTGTCGGTGGGCCGGATTCAGTACTGGTTCTCCAGCAAGGACGAGCTTCTCCGCGAAAGCCTGCGGGCGATGCTCGCGGGCGCGGGCCACATCCACGCGGCAGCGTCCGTGAGCACCGATGATCGCGAGACGTTGTGGCTCCTGCTCGCACAACCCATCCCGCACGCGCAGGAACCCGCCGTGGGTGTTTCCGTGTTCCATCAGTACGTCGCCGCCGCCGTCAACCACCCGGCGCTGGCCCGCATGCTGGCCGAGGCCAAGGATAGAGCGGAGAACGAGGCATCGTCGCTGCTCGGCAGGATCGCGCCTGATCTGCGCGATCCGCGAACCGCGGCACGATCGTTGATCGCCACCGCCGACGGCCTCGCGATGCGGGTCCTGATCGGCAGCCTCTCCGCGACGGAAGCCGAACGGACGTTGCGAGCCGAACTGGACCGGGTCGCGGCCTGAGTGCAGATCTCGCGTGCACGAGTGCGGATCTCGCCGACCTGAGTGCGGATCTCGGCGTCCTGAACGCAGAACTCGCCTGCCTGAGTGCAGAACTCGGCGGCGTGGGCGCGGGACTCGGCAGTCCAGGGCGCATCAATCGAAAAGCCTGAGGCCGCCGATGGAGTCGGATAGCATCGCCGCATTGTGAATATTGCTGTGGAAACCAACATCATCGTCTTCCAGACGAACGGCAAGGACGGCGAACCGCCCCGGGGAGTGGCGCCCGCCCAGGCCGTTGACGCTGTTCGGCAGGCCTGGCGTCAGGTACGGGAAAAACGACAGATCGAGGCATCCGACGTAACCGGTGTGCGGAGCACCTGGCAAGTCTCGCGGATGGATCGCATCTTCCTGGCAGGAACGTTCCCCGGCGCCGAGTACAGCTACCAGTTCGACCGCCCCGATGAGGACGACTGGAGTAAAGCCTTCGAACTCGCCAGCAAGGCATCCGCGCTGCCAGGGTTCGGCGAGGAGACAGTTCTCAAGGCCGAAAAGGACGGTGAATGGCTACCCATCCTTCATACCTATGACGGCCCTCTGAAGCTGTACGCTTCCTTGCCACTAGTGGAAGGAAGACTGTACCTCGGGTTCGCCAAGTCGACGATCATGCCCACCGGCCGAATCGCTATGTCTCACCTGCTTCGGAACCAACTGGAGGAGATGAGCGAGGACGAACTCTCCGGGTTCATCAACGAAGCACTCGACAACCTCACAAGGGGTCTCGTCTTCAAAGGGCACGAGGACAAGACGAAAGGACATCTGCTCACCCTTGAACGGAGCGACAACAACCTCTGCGCCGGGTCCGCGATCGTGCTGGAGGACTTTCACGAGCGCGTCGCGCAACTGATCGGTGAGGATAAGATCATCGTCGGCCTCGTCAGCCCGGACCACATCTACGTAGCGGGCGCGAGTTCGGGTTGGATCGACGAGATCACGGACTGGATACGCACCTCACCCGACACGAGTGGCGACCTGATCCCTTGTGTTCTGCGGATCGACGGTTCCGGCCACATGGACGTCATCGCCGAGCGCCCCACCGGACGAGCCCCCGCCCAGCCGCCTGAGTGATCACGTCGGCCCCCGAAAGCTGGAAGGGCCAGGGCAAACCGCCGCGCACTGGCAGCACGCCCTGGCCCGACTCTGTGCGGAAGCGGAGGGATTTGAACCCCCGGTGCCTCTCGGCACGCTCGCTTTCAAGGCGAGTGCATTCGGCCGCTCTGCCACGCTTCCCTTCCGGCAAGCTTAACGTCTCAGTCTTCGAGGTCCGTCAGGTGCTGGAGCACTCTGCTGAACGCCCTGCCCATCGTCAACTGTTCCTCGGTGGTCATCAGGTCGATCAGGTGCGCTCTCACGCCCTCGACGTGCGTCGGCGCCGCCGTGCGCAGCAACTCGGCACCCGCTTCGGTCAGCTCGGCGGTCACGCCCCTGCGGTCTTCCGGGTCCTTGACCCTCCTGAGGTAGCCCGCGACCTCCATGCGACCGACCTGGTGCGACAGTCTGCTCTTCGTGGAGCCGAGCATGCTCGCCAGTTCGGTCATCCGCATGCGCCCGTCCTTCGTCGACGACAGGCACACGAGTACCTCGTAGTCGATCAGGGAGACGTCGTGCCGTTCGGCGAGTTCGCGATGCAGACGCTGCCGCAACATGAAGGTCGACACGATATATGACCGCCAAGCGACCATTTCCGTATCGGAGAGCCAGCGCACATCGTCGGAAACCTCGGTCATGCTACGGAGAGTAAAACCTCCGGCCGACAAAGCGGCCACCGCGGTCGGCTCTGTTCCGTTATCACCGGATTGTGGCCGAGCGGAATGGTTGTGACGCCGGTTGGAAAGGTGGATCCTGGAGGGGACGGAGGAGTCGAACCGAACCGACGCCGACTCCCACCCGGAGTGCTGGTTCGGTCGCCCCCGGGAGAGGTTCAGGTGGTGCCGTGACGAATGATTCGCCCGCGGTTGATCGCCCGCTGTGTCCCCACGGTTGGGATGGCATGAACCAGTCCAGCCGCGATTGTGAACAGCACGGGTATTCAAGCGTCTTCTCGCGCACGACGGTGCGATTGTGAGCTGTTTTCCGGTGTGGCATCGGAGCCACACCGCAGCTTCGTGCACCGGCCCGGGAAAGCGATCGGCCGCCAGACAACTGGACAACCTCGGTAGTCCTGGGTGCGGAGCCTTCCGGTAATTCCGCACCCAGGCTTTTTTACGAAAGACGTTTCGGCCAAAAAGGACATCTTCACTGAACAGGGCCCGTTGTCCGCGGTGGAATCGCGGGCAACGGGCCCTTTCGTGCCTGGTGTCAGGCCGCGTCGGCGTGCGAGTGCTCGGCGGCCAGCGTCCGCTGAGCTGCTCGCTGGTCGGCCACCTTCGCCCTGTTCTTGTTCTTCTCCGGCACGACCCCGTTGACCTCTTCGGTGCTGGTCGCGTACTTGCCGGTCACCCACGCCATGGCGTCGGCGTTGCGGTCGAGTGCCACCCTGTCGACGTTGCCGAGCGTGTCACAGGTCTGGTGGTAGCACGGGTCGTAGGCGACATCCGCCTGTCCGCCCCACTTCGCCGCCTGTTCGGCCGTCTTGAGTCCCTCGGCTCCGGTGAACAGACCACCGGCGGGGATACCGACGGCGATGAATTCACCGTAGTCGGACCTGCCGTCGAAGTCGGTGCCCTCGGTTTCGATGCCGAGAGCGCCGAGCCGGTCGACGAAGGACGCCTCGATCTGCGCCGAACCATAGGGGCCGGCACCCGCGCCTTCGCCGTCGGAGTCGTCGCCGTCGTAGACGAAGTACCCCGCGTTCGGCGAACCGATCATGTCGAAGTTCAGGTACAGCGCGATGTCGAGCTGCTGCTCGAACGACAGCGAGTTGACGTAGTGGGTCGAACCGACGAGCCCGAACTCCTCGGCGCTCCACCACGCGAACCTCACCGCGTTGCTCGTCTTCGGCTTGCCGCCGAGCTGCAACGCGGTCTCCAGCAACGCGGCCGAGCCCGTTCCGTTGTCGTTGATGCCGGGTCCGTGCGGCACGCTGTCGAGGTGGGCACCGGCCATCACGACGTTGTCCTTGCGGCCCGTCTTGGTCTCGGCGATCACGTTGTAGCTGGTGCGCTCCTCCTGGAAGGTCCGGAGGTCGAGGGTCACCTCGGCACCGTCCTGGCCCGCGAGTTCCTCGCCCGCTGCCATCGTGATGCCCCCGGTGGGGATCCTGGCGGCGGACGGATCGCCCAGCGTGCCGTTGAGGTCGCCCTCCTCGTTGTTGTAGATGATGGCGCCGAGCGCACCCGCGTCGGCGGCGGCGGCCTGCTTCTCCGCGAACGAGCAGGCGCCGCGCTGGACCAGCACGATGTTGCCGGTCGCGTCGCCGTAGTCAGCAGCCTCACACCCTGGGGTGTCGTCCGGCGCGACCACGGCGAGCGGAGCCGTGATGCCACCTTCCGGGGTGGAGGGGCTGTAGCTCATGACGATGATCGGGACATCGGTTCCGCCGACGCTCAGGCTCTCCGCGAGCGTCTCGGTGTAGGTGAACGGGAACTCCTGCCTGGTCACCGTGTAACCAGCGGCTTCGAGCTTTCCCGCGACGTACTCCGCCGAGCGGGCGTGTCCGTCGGTGCTCGCGGCCCTGCCGCCTTCCACGTCGGCGATGCGTTGCATCGCGATGAGATGCCGGTTGATGTTGTCGACCGAGACCTTGCGAGCGAGTTTGTCGGCGAGTCCGCCCTGCGAGCCCTGTTGCGCGGCCACTGCCGTCCCGGCGCTCGTGAGGACGAGCCCCGCGCACGCGGCGAGCACAACCGCCGACTTCGCCGACCTCGATCTGCCTCCATGAGATGACATACACGTCCCCTTCGTGTCCAAGTGCGGTCACTGTTCCCGGGTGTGAAGTGAAGGTCAAGGGCCATTAGTAGGAGTCGGAAAGGTTCGCCGACTTGCGTGGTGGCATAGGGTCCACCCATGCACGCGATCACGATCCGCGAGCCGGGCGGCCCCGAAAAGCTTGAGTGGACCGAGGTTGCCGACCCGGTCGCAGGCGAGGGCGAAGTACTCATCGACGTCGCCGCGACGGCGGTCAACCGCGCGGACCTGCTCCAGCGGCAGGGCAACTACGCGCCGCCTCCGGGCACGAGCGACATCATGGGCCTCGAATGCTCCGGCACCATCGCCGCGCTCGGCGAGGGCGTCGAGGGCTGGCAGGTCGGCGACGAGGTGTGCGCGCTGCTCGCCGGTGGTGGCTACGCGGAGAAGGTCGCCGTCCCCGCCGTTCAACTGCTTCCGGTTCCCGGCGAGGTGGAGCTCGCCGCTGCCGCCGGGCTGCCCGAGGTCGCCTGCACGGTGTGGTCGAACGTCGTCATGCTCGCCGGACTCGGCGAAGGCGACGTACTGCTCGTGCACGGTGGCGCGGGCGGCATCGGTACCCACGCCATCCAGACCGGCAAGGCGCTGGGAGCGACCGTCGCGGTGACGGCCGGATCGGCCGAGCGGCTGGAAAGCTGCCGCCAGCTCGGCGCCGACATCGTGATCAACTATCGCGAGCAGGACTTCGTCGAGGAACTGCGCAGGGAAACCGGCGGAGCCGACGTCATCCTCGACAACATGGGCGCGAAGTACCTCGCCCGTAACATCGACGCGCTCGCCACCGGCGGGCGGCTCGTCGTCATCGGCATGCAGGGCGGAATCAAGGCGGAACTGAACCTGGGAAAGCTGATCGCGAAGCGGGGAAGCGTCTCGGCGACGACTCTGCGGGCGCGGCCCGTCGAGGAGAAGGGCCGCATCGTCGCCGACGTGCGCGAACGCCTGTGGCCCTTGGTCGAACGCGGAACCGTGCAGCCGGTGATCGGTCAGGTGCTGCCGCTCGCGGAAGCGGCCGACGCGCACAGGGCGCTCGAAGAGGGCGGCGTCTTCGGCAAGATCCTGCTGATGGCCAAGTAGGTACCGCTCAGCCGAGTTCTTCGAGCACCCTCACGAGTTGGTTGATCTCGAAGACGTTGGAGTAGTGCGCGAGTCCGATGCGGACGGCTCCGCCGACTTCGCCGACGCCGAGCGCGGCGAACAACCCGCTCGTGCCCTCGTCCGCGAAGGCACACAATCCCTGCGAGGCAAGGTACTCGGCGACCTCGGCCGCCTTCTTGTCCGCGACGGTGAAGGCCAGCACGGGAATGCGGCGCATCGCGTCGCCGATGACCATGACGTGCCGCAGTGACCGCAGTTCCGTCGAAAGCTGAGCGAGAAGGCCCGCATGGTAGGACTTCGCGGAGCCGAGCGACGTCAGCAACCGCTCCCTGCGCGAACCGCCCGCCGCGTCGTCGAGACCGGCGAGGTAGTCGACGGAGGCGACGACACCGGCCAGTAAAGGGTAGGCGTGCGGCCCGAGTTCCAGCCTCGCCGGACCTCGGGCCCCCGGTTCCAGTGACACCGAGGGCAGCTTCTCCAGCAACTCCGGATCGCGGAAGACGAGCGCTCCGACCGCGGGGCCTCCCCACGCCTGCGCGGAGAGAACGGCGACGTCGGCGCCGAGCGCGTTCAGGTCGAGCGGGACGAACGGCGCGGCGTAGGTGGCGTCGACGATGACGGTCGCGCCGACGCGCTTGGCGATCTCGACGACGGTCGGCACATCGGGCCTGGTACCGACGGAGCCGGAGGCGCAGGTGATCGCGACGGCCTTCGTGCGAGCGTTGACCAGGTTTTCGTACTGCCAGGCGGGCAGTTCGCAGTTCTCGATGTCGATCTCGCCCCAGCGGACGTTGGCGCCGATACGCTTCGCGACCCGCACCCACGGCGCGATGTTGGCCTGCTCGTCGAGGCGGGAAACGACGACCTCGTCGCCAAGGGTCCAGCGATAGGAAAGGGCGTCGACGAGCCTGCCGAGCAACACGGAGGCGCTCGGCCCGAGCACGACGCCGTCGGGGTGGCCTCCGACGAGATCGGCGACGGCACGGCGCGCGGCAGCCACGATGGTCTCCGCACGCTGGGAGGCCGGAAATGCTCCGCCGGGCCCGGAAACCGGAGCCCGCATCGCCGTGGAAACAGCCGAAGCGACCTGTTCGGGTACCAGCATTCCGGCAGCACCGTCGAAGTGAATCCAGCCGTCACCCAGTGCGGGAAACAACCCACGGATCCGAGCGACGTCAAACGCCATGGCAACACCGTACGGAGGGGTAATTTCGCTGCGCGTTCGGGGTTGCCCTGGTGAACACAAGCAGCGACGGATACGGCTACGCTCGGATATCGGGTATCCGGACGCGATGTGAGCACGTTCCGAAATGAGCCAGGATGGAGCATATGACCGAGCCCAATTTCCCGAATTCACATACAGGCGGTAGCCAAGAGGGTGAACAATCACACCACGTGGTGGTCGTTGGCCCCGATGGCTCCCCGGTGGGCGCGGCGCGGATCGGGCCGACCGCGGAGGGTGAGAAGAGCGAATCGGTCGGTGACATGGTCGAAGAGCCGGCCAAGGTCATGCGCATCGGCACGATGATCAAGCAGCTTCTCGAAGAGGTGCGCGCGGCCCCGCTCGACGAGGCCAGCCGCAACCGGCTCCGTGAGATCCACGCGACGTCGATCAAAGAACTGGAGAACGCGCTCGCGCCCGAACTCCAGGACGAGCTCGAACGGCTGGTGGCGCCGTTCACCGACGGCACCACACCTTCCGACGCCGAACTGCGGATCGCCCAGGCCCAGCTCGTCGGCTGGCTGGAAGGTCTTTTCCACGGCATCCAGACGGCGCTGTTCGCACAGCAGATGGCGGCCCGCTCCCAGCTCGAACACATGCGGCGCGGCCTGCCTCCCGGCGCGGGAGGCGCCGAAGGACAAAGCGGCATCGGCAACCCGGGCCAGTACCTCTAGCCACCCGCCTGCGGACCGGTCGTCAGTCGCGGCCGGTCCGGAGGCGGTCGAGCCAGCGGTCGACCGTCACCTCGTAGCGTCCCGGGTCGATGGTGCGCTGGGCCTCCTCCACACTCGCCCGCACGGCGTCGCCGACCTGGGGCGCCCATCCGGTCTTCACGAAGACGTGCTGCCAGTACCCCTCGCGCATCTGAACCCGCACCGCGTCGACGTAACCTTCCGTCGCCTCCGCGACCCGCAGCCCGTACATCACGTCGGGAATCTCAGGCGTGTACGAGGTCACGACGATCACCATCGGTGAAGCGGCCTTCACCACGTCGGTCGGATCGGCACCCCCCGCGATGGCTTCGTCGTTGAGTCCGATGTAGTCGATGGCGTTCCAGCCGCTGAAATAGGGGATTGCTCCGGCGTCACTCACCGCGATGGTGCGAAACTCCGCTGGCACGTCGGCCGAGGCGAGTCCCTCGCCGATGGCGACGTGGGCACGCCGCAGGTCCGTACCGTAGTTGGCCATCGTCGGCAGGTCCTTCGCCGTCGCGCCGGTCGCGGCGACCCAGCCGACCGCGACGGTACTGACCCCGATGGCGACCCAGCGATTGCCGATCTCGGTCACGGCGAACCCCGCTCCGAGGCACAGCACGGGAAACGCGTGATAGGCGAACCGGCCGAGGTAGTCCATGGACGGCCCGGACAGTGCGTAGGTCACGCAGGTGAGCACCACCATCGCGATCAGCAGGCCGCCGATCGCCCTGGTTTCCTTGCGGATCAACAATCCCAGCGTCAACAGCAACAGCGGCAGGAACAGGCCGAGTGTCTGTTTTGTCCATTCCCCGCCCGCGGTGAGATCGCCGAACTTCACGTAGAAGGTGTTGGGCAGGAACTGGCCGTAGTAGATCCACCGCCACCCGAAGTAGACCGCACCGAGCACGGCGGCGGCGATCAGCGCCCGCTTCGGGCCGGGCCGGTCGCGCTCGTACCAGAACCAGATCGCGACGGCCGGCAACGTCGCGAGGACACCTTCCGGCCGCAGCAACCCCGCGATCAGCAGCAACGCGGGGGGCTCCCAATCCCACACCCGCTTGTCCTGCAACACCCTGATGCCCACGATGGCGGCACGCAGGACGACAGCGGCGAAGGCAACGGTTTCGAGCCCGCCGGAGAGATGGAAATAGGTCGGCAGGAACACGACGAACGCCCCGCCCGCCAGCCACGCACCGTCCTCGGTCTCCCTGACGAGCAACACGAGAATGATCACCGCGATGACGAGCGAGGTCACCTTCGCGACGAGCAGCAGATCGAGCTGCATCCAGCCGAGAAAAGCCAGCCATGACATCCAGCCGAAGTTGGTGAATCCCTCGACGGGATCGCCGCCCACGTTCCACACCGGACCGTGGCCTTCGGCGAAATGCGCGCTGTAGCGGAAGGTGATGTAGGCGTCGTCGACGACGAACGCCCACGCGGCCCACGTGCCGAACGCGAAGATCACGAGCAGAATCGCGAGCCGCGCGCCGAGCCGACTCACCGGAGTGCCCCCGCGAGCGCATCGAGCACTCTTCCCGCTCCCTTACCGTCGACCACGCCTGCCGCCGTGCTGGCGATACGGTAGCGCGCGCCCGGGTCGGCGAGGAGTTTCGCGAGTGTCCCGGCCGCGTCACGCAGATCGGCCGCGCTGCCGAGCCCCTCGGCAAGCCCGCCGCCCACGGCGGCCTCGTATCCCGCCGCCTGGTTGTCGACGAGCTGAACCAGAGCGCTCGGCACGCCGACACAGCACAGCTCGTACAACGTGACCCCCGCCGCGCTCACCACGAGATCGCTGGCGACGAGCTTGCCGAGCAGGCCGTCGCCCGGCTCGGAGAGCACGAACCGCTGTCCCGGCGCCGGTTCCGGCAACGCGGGCTCTCCCCTGACGAGCGCTTCCGCCTCGAACGGCATCCCGGTGTCGCGCAACGCGGTGAGCAGCTCCACGACCGTGTCCTGCCAGACCCCACCGCCACCGAGAACGACGAGCACCTTCGGGACACCGGCAGTGTCGGCGATCCTGCGAGCACGCTCGGCCCTCGCGGCCACCACGACCTGGCGCAACGGTGCGAACTCGGCGCCCGCGAGCACGACCGGCGAGCCGTCGCCTCGCCGGGGCTCGGGGGCGAACCCGCAGTCGACAACGAGGTCGGCCGCCCTCCTCCCGAACGGCCCGTCCTCGAAGGACACCAGCAGCGCGCCCGCCGCGTTGACCTCGGCCCGGACTTCACCGATGCCGTAGTGATCGACGATCACCGCGTCGGCACCGTCGAAGGGGGTATCGGGCGGAAGCACCGGGACAGCAAGCTCAGCAAGCCTCGCGGTGAGGAATTCGGCGTTGCCGGTGTCACCGGCGAAGGTGACGGACCACCCGCGCGCACTCGCCTCCTCCGCGAGCGCGACCATCCGCGCGACGTGCCCAGCTCCGATCCGGCGCGAGGAGTCCGCACGCAACACGATCCTCACGCCGTACCAGCCTCCTTCTGCTCGACACCGGCGTTGAGCGCGACGAGGTCCGGCCGCGCCCTGAGCAGCGCGACGACGTCCTGCCACCGAGGCGGCCGGTCGCCCAGCTCGGCGACGACGCCGGTCAACAGGTCCCAGTCCGCGGCCGTATCGAGGGTCACCCGCAGGTCGTCGGCAGGTGGCGCGACGACAAGACCCTCGCAGGAGTAACGCAGGGGATCCCCGTACACGCCGTACGTCACGTGCTCGCGATGCGGGCCGTGCGGTACCTCACCCTGCTCGAAGAGGACCGGCACCCGCACCAGCTCGGCGTCGAACCCTCGCGGCAGCGTGCGCACCAGGGTCGTGCTGACGTAGTCGAGCGAGGGGTCCGCCAGCCACAGGGCCGTGAGCCTGCCGATCAGTGCCGGATCGAGCAAGGGGCAGTCCGCGGTCAGCCGGATCACCGCGTCGGCCGGATGGCGTTCACAGGCCAGCAGGAACCTGCCGAGTACGTCGTCGAGCGGTCCCCTGACGACGTCGGCACCGTGCAGGGCGGCCTCGTCGGCGACGGCGTCGTCGTCGGCCGCCTCCGAGGTGGCGACGACGACCCTCCCTTGCCCTGGCCGGAGCGCTTCGTGCGCGGCACGCACGACCCAGCCGAGGACACTGCGACCGCCGAGCGGGCGCAGCACTTTGCCTGGCAATCTTGTCGAGGACGCCCGAGCTTGAACCACGACGTTCACGACAGGGCTGTTCGGCATGGATGACATGATGGCTCGCGGCAAAGCCGCGGCGACACGGAGGTTAGGCGATGGCCGAGCTCGACGGTGCGAGCATCCTGCTCACCGGGGGTACGGGCTCGTTCGGCAAGGCGTTCATCAACTTCGCGCTGACCGAACTCGACCCACGGCGGCTCGTTGTGCTCTCACGAGACGAGCTCAAGCAGTACGAGGTGCGCAGGCAGTTCGGCGACGACCCACGGCTGCGCTTCTTCATCGGCGACGTGCGCGACCGGCGCAGGCTCGAACGCGCGATGCACGGCGTCGACTACGTCGTGCACGCCGCGGCGCTCAAGCAGGTCGACACGGGCGAGTACAACCCGTTCGAATTCGTCCAGACGAACGTGATGGGCTCGCAGAACGTCATCGAGGCCGCGATCGAGACCGGTGTCCGCAAGGTCGTCGCGCTCTCGACGGACAAGGCGTCGAGCCCGATCAACCTCTACGGTGCGACGAAGCTGTGCGCCGACCGGATGTTCATCAGCGCCAATCACTACGCCGCGACTCACCCCACCAGGTTCGCCGTCGTGCGCTACGGCAACGTCATGGGGTCGAGGGGCAGCGTCATCCCCTTCTTCCGGTCACTCGCGGAGCGGGGCGAGTCGCTGCCCATCACGCACAAGGAGATGACCAGGTTCTGGATCACGCTCCCGCAAGCCGTGCGGTTCGTCGTCGACTCGTTCGACCTCATGAACGGTGGCGAGCTGTACGTTCCGCGCATCCCGAGCATGCGGCTCGTCGACCTCGCGCAGGCCATCGCCCCCGGTAGCCCCATGCACGAGGTCGGGGTTCGGCCAGGCGAGAAGCTGCACGAGGAGATGATCGCCCCTGACGACGCGCGGCGAACGCTTCGCCTTTCCGACCGATACGTCGTACAGCCGCACATCGCGGGCTGGGGCTACGAACCTCCCACGGAGGGCAGCCCTGTCGCCGAGGGGTTCGCCTACCGGTCCGACACCAACGACCTGTGGCTCGACACCGACCAGTTGCACGAACTGATCGCCGAACATGGCTAGCGATTTCCTCCCCTACGGCAGGCAGTCGCTGGGTGACGACGAGATCGCCGCCGTCACCGAGGTGCTGCGGGGCGACTGGCTGACGACGGGCCCCGCGGTGACCCGCTTCGAGGCCGACCTTGCCTCGCACCTCGGCGGCACTCCCGCCGTCGCCGTGACGTCGGGCACCGCCGCGTTGCATGTCGCCTACGCGGCGGCCGGGATCGGTACCGGCGACGAGGTGGTGACGAGCCCGCTGACCTTCGTCGCGACGGCGGCAACCGCGGCACTGCACGGCGCGAAGGTCGTTTTCGCCGACGTCGAGCAGGACACCGGAAACCTCGATCCCGAGGCGGCCCGAGCAGCGGCCGGACCGAACACCAAGGTCGTCGCCGCCGTCGACTACGCGGGCCACCCCGCCGACCTCGACGCGTTGCGGACGGTCGCCGATTCGGCGGGCGCACTGCTGCTTGAGGACGCTGCCCACTCGATCGGCGGCACGCTGAACGGAAGGCCGGTCGGCTCGATCGCCGATCTGACCACGTTCTCGTTCTTCGCGACGAAGAACCTCACCACGGCCGAAGGTGGTGCGGTCGCCTCGCCTTCGGCTGATCTGCTCGCGAAGGCCGCCGCGTTCCGCAACCACGGCCTCGTGCGCGACAAGGCGGCCCAGCGCTACCCGGACGAGGGCGCCTGGCACCAGGAAGTACACGCGTTCGGGCTGAACTACCGGCTTCCCGACGTGCTGTGCGCACTCGGCATCACGCAGTTGCGCAAGCTCGCCGCCTTCAAGGTCAGGCGGGCCGAGATCCACCAGCGCTACGACAAGGCGTTCGCGGACGTCGACCAGGTGCGTACCCCGGTCACCAAAACCGGAGCCGATCCGATGTGGCACCTCTACCCGCTGCGCGTACGCGACGGCCGCCGCAAAGCGCTGTTCGAGCATCTGCGGAACAACGGTATCGGCGTTCAGGTCAACTACATCCCCGCGTACTGGCACCCGGTTTTCGAGGACCTCGGCTACCGGCGAGGGCTATGCCCCAACGCCGAGCGCTACTACGAGGAAGAGCTTTCGCTGCCGCTGTTTCCCGGGCTGACCGACTCCGACGTGGACAGGGTCATCGACACGGTGCGCGAGTTTCTGGGCGCCTAGATCAGGTCCCAGGTCAAGGGAGTGCCTTTGACGGCATCGGTGCGGAAGGTGCGGCCGAGGACCTTGGTGATGTCGGCTGGCGGGAGTCCACCGGCGGGCCTGATCGAGCGCACGTTGTGCTCGGTGACCCGCTCGCCCTCACGGACGTCGGCCACGACGTACAGCGATCGACGCAGCCGCAGCCCTTCCAGCTCGCTCGGCTTCGGGCCGAGTACCGGCTCGCCAAGCGCCTGCCATGCCCGCCTGGTCTCGGTGACGAGCTGTGCCAGCTCGGAAGGCTCCAACGAGAACGCGGAATCGACACCGCCGTCCCCGCGGGACAGCGTCACGTGTTTCTCGATGGCGCACGCCCCGAGCGCGACGGCCGCGACGGGAGCACCGATTCCCGGCGTGTGGTCGGAGAGCCCGACCAGCGAACCGGTCACCTCACCGAGCACGGGAATGCCACGAAGGTTGCTCTCCTCCGGGGCGGCCGGATAGCTGGCCGTGCAAGCCAGAACGACGAGCTGATCGTTGCCCGCCTGCCTCGCCACGCGCACCGCCGCGTCGATCTCGGCGACGGTCGCCATCCCCGTGGAGATCACGAGAGGTTTGCCCGTGCGTGCACACAACTCGACGAGCGGGAGGTCGACGATCTCGGAGGACGCGATCTTGTACGCGGGCGCTTCGAGCGACTCGAGCAGCTCGACGGCTGTCGGATCGAAAGGACTGGAAAACACTTCGAGGCCGTGCTCGCGGGCCCTCGCGAAGAGCGGTTCGTGCCATTCCCACGGCGTGTGGGCCTTCTCGTACAGCCGGTACAGGTTCTGCCCGCCCCACAGCTCGTGTCCTTCGCTGAGCCGGAACGCGGGACCGTCGGCGTCGATCGTGATCGTGTCCGGCCGGTAGGTCTGCAGTTTCACCGCCTGCGCGCCCGCTTCGGCGACGGCGTCGACAATCGCGAGCGCCCTGCCGAGGTCACCGTTGTGGTTACCGGAAACCTCCGCGATGACGAAGGGCGGATGCTGCTTGCCGAGTTCGTGTTTCCCGATCCGGACGGACATGCTCACCGATTCTCCAGCTCCTTGCGCAGTACCAGAAACCGGCCTTCGGCCGACTGCTTCCGGTAACCGGCCCTCTCGAACAGCGCCATCGACGCCGCGTTGTCCTCGTGCACCGTAGCCAGCACAGCCAGCACAGCCAGCACAGGCAGCTCAGCGGCCGCGTCCCGCTCGGCGAGCAGCGCTCGCTCGCCTGCCGCGAGCACGGCGGCCGACATTCCCTTTCCCCTGACCGAGGGCGCGAGCGTGATGCTGACCTCCCACACCTCCTGGGAGGCATCGCGGTCGAACCGCACGGTGCCGACCTCCTCAGAGGGAGTGCCAATGACGAAAAGGTGCCTGTCCGGCGAATCGAGCACTCGCCGCAACCAGGCGCCGTGATCGGCGGGCGCGACGGGATCGGTATTGCGCGACCACTGCCGCGTCACGGGGTCGTTGCGCCATTCGAGCAGCAAGGCGGCGTCGGCCTCGGTGGCGGGGCGCGCACTCAGCGCGCCCGCGCCGCCTTCACAAACCGGCATCACTCACCGGCATTGACGCTGGACTGCTCCTCAAGCCTCGCCAGCCGCTCCTCGTACTTGGCGATGCCGGTGAGCCGCACCCTGATCTGCGCGTGCTGCCGCTGCACCTCCTCGATGAGCGCCCTCGCCTCGGAGAGCTGCCCGCCGTCGGCCGACGGTGTCACCGCGATCTTCGCGCGCAGGTCCTCCAGCTGGGCTTCCTGCGCCGCGACGTGCGGGATCAATCGCTCCAGCTCACCCGCCGTCCAGCGAAGGTCACCGCGCACCTTGTCGAGGCCGCTTTCCAGTGCGGCGAGCCTGCGCCGGTGGTCCACCGTGCAGTGCTCCTGCTCCGTGATGCGCTCGTCGTGGTCGGCAACGCGCGCCGCGTGGTCACGGATCCGCTGGTCGAACCGGAAGTCCACGAGCCGGGCTAGCCGGTCGCCGAACCCTTCGCGAACCAGTTTCAACGGATTGACTGGGGCCATTGACACGTTTCCTTCACTTGCTTGTGAACGGCACTAGCGAAGCAGCTTGGTCCTGCCGGTCTTGGTCCAGGAACCGAGCAGCCTGCCCTCGGCCATGATCTGATGCTCGGGTCCCACAATGCACGAATCTCCGGCCGCGTGCTGCCACGATGTCTGGTGAGGGTCGTCGACGAACGAGAATCCCGAAAGCACGAGATCGGCATCGGGGAAGGCCGTCCTCGCCATCCATGCCGCCATGGTTCCCGTTGTGGCCCAGCGCTCCTCCGTGCGGGTGTCGAGCCCGAGCGCTTCGGAGAGCGGAAGCGTGACATCCCTGTTGGAGACGGGCACGAAACCGAGGTCTTCCGGCCACCATTGCGGGATGTTGTCGGGCTCCCAATGCAGCCTGCCGGGCTCGACGAGCAGGTACAGCCGCGAGCGGTAGTCACGGAAAACCCATTTCGTCGCGCGCAGTGCGCGGTTGAACACGACGACGTGGGTGCGGCTGCCCACAGCCGGCTGGCCCCCCGGTTCGTCACAGACGAAACCGTTGACCCGGAAGACGATGTCGCAGCTGTCGATGGCCTTGGCGCGCTGCTCGTCGGCGGGAAGCGGCTGATTGCCGACGACGGCGACCGAACGTGGATCCGGCCGGTCGGCGTAAGCCTCCAGCAGGTTCCGCAGCCAACTCGGCGCCAGGACACCAGAATCCATGGTGTCGGAAGGTATCACTACACAAACCGGGCGCGAAGAGTGCAGGTATCGCCACCGCGCGCACAGGATGCACACCACCCGGCAGGGCTCCTATCATCCGTTGATGCGCGGACGAATACGAAGCGCGTTAAGAGCGAAAATCATTCGCGCGGTCGAGACCGCACAGGCGCCGTTTCATCGCGCGCAACGCCTTCGATTTGATCAACTCGATCGTGAGCTGTCCGAATTGCGCGCCGACGTCGGCAGGTTGTCGGACCGGCTCATCGAATTCGAAGTGCGCAGCAGAAGGGACATCATCTACGCCGGTGATCAGGAAGCGGCCGCGGAAAGCTGCCGGTTCGCCTCCGTCCACCTCGTCGGTGTCCGGCATTTCCGGCGACCGTGGGAAACACTCGACTACGCCGTGTCATTGGCCCCGAAAGGTGGCATGGCTCTCGAATTCGGAGTCGCCTCGGGCAACACCTTGCGCCGCATTACCGCCATTCGCGAAAAAGGACACGTGTACGGGTTCGATTCGTTCGAGGGACTGCCCGAGGCGTGGCTCAGCGGAATGCCGGCGGGCACCTTCGCCAGAACCGACCTGCCGGAGGTCGCCGGAGCCGAGCTGGTCGTCGGCCTTTTCGCCGACACGCTGCCGGGATTCCTCGCCGAGCACCCTGGGCCGATCGATTTCGTCCACATCGACAGCGATTTGTACAGTTCGGCCAAAACCGTGCTCGACCTCGTCGGCCCCCGGCTCGGACCGGGATCGGTGATCGTCTTCGACGAGTACTTCAACTATCCCAACTGGCGCGAGCACGAGCACAGGGCGTGGCAGGAGTACGTGACCCACACGGGCGTGCGATTCGCCTACGTGGCCTACTCGTACGAGGATTGCCAGGTCGCGGTACGAATCACCGGTTGAGGCGGACACGCGCGACCGCCGATCCGCCTCGCCAGTACCCTCGTATCTCGTGCACGCCACCAGCACCGTCGAACCTCCAGAGACAGCAGCCATGAACACGGCTCCAGCAGCATCCGATAGCCGCACGTGGAAACGTGCCGTCGACGACATCAAGACCGGCTTGGCAAATCGGGAGCTCTGGGGCCATCTCGGCTGGCAGGACATCAAACAGCGCTACCGCAGGTCGGTGATCGGACCGTTCTGGATCACGATCAGCCAGGGTGTCATCGCACTCGGCCTCGGCCTGCTGTACTCGCAGCTGTTCAACCTGCACATCCAGACGTTCCTGCCTTACATCAGTACGGGTTTCATCGTCTGGACGTTCATCAGCGGCTGCCTCTCGGAGGGCATGGAGACCTTCATCTCCAACGAGGGCCTGATCAAACAGATGCCCGCGCCACTGAGCGTGTACGCACTGCGCACGGTGTGGCGGCAGACGCTCATGTTCGCGCACAACCTGATCGTCTACGTAATCATCATTTCGATCTTCTTCACGAGCCTGAACCATCAGTACGGCTTGCAAGAAGGAGTCTGCACACCCGGCGGTATCTGCCACCCCGGTCTCGGCTGGTACACGCTGACCGCGATCCCCGCCTTCGTGCTGCTGGCGATCAACGCGGGCTGGGTCACCCTGATGCTCGGCGTCATCTCGACTCGCTACCGCGACATCCCGCAGGTGATCAGCTCGCTGATCCAGTTGCTCTTCTACTTGACGCCCATCGTGTGGCCCGTCGACCAGCTCTACCAAGGTGGTGGCAGGGAAGCCGTTTCGTGGGCGTTGCCCTTCATCCAGTTCAACCCGCTCTATCACTTCATACAAATCATTCGAGCGCCGTTGATCGGACAACAGGTGAGCATCAACAGCTGGCTCGTCGTCATCGGCTTCACGATCGTCGGCTGGCTGCTGGCACTGCTCGTAATGCGCAACTACCGTGCTCGCGTCTCGTATTGGGTGTGACTGAATGGTCAGCATTGACGTCCGCAACGCTTTCGTCGACTTCCCGATCTTCGACGCCAAGACCCGCTCGCTGAAGAAGAAGGTTCTCGGCAAGGTCGGCGGCAAGATCGGCACCGACAGCAAGGTGCCGATCATCGAAGCACTGCACGATGTGACGCTCTCGCTCAAGGAAGGCGATCGCGTCGCGCTGGTGGGCCACAACGGTGCGGGCAAGTCCACGTTGCTGCGGTTGCTCTCCGGTATCTACGAGCCGACGAGGGGCTCGGCAAGGGTCGTCGGCAAGGTCGCGCCCGTTTTCGACCTCGGCGTCGGAATGGACCCCGAGATCTCCGGCTTCGAGAACATCGTCATCCGCGGCTTGTTCCTCGGCATGACCAGCAAGGAGATGGAGAAACGCATCGACGACATCGCCGAGTTCACCGAACTCGGCGACTACCTCGCGATGCCGCTGCGCACCTACTCGACCGGTATGCGGGTGCGGCTCGCGCTGGGCATCGTGACCTCCATCGACCCCGAGATCCTCATCCTCGACGAGGGCATCGGAGCCGTCGACGCCGCGTTCCTGAACAAGGCGAGAGACCGGCTCAAGGACCTCGTCAAGCGGTCCGGTCTGCTCGTGTTCGCGAATCACTCCGACGAACTGCTGATCGAGCTGTGCGACTCGGCCGTCTGGATGGACGAGGGGCACGTCAAGCAGCACGGCTCGCTGCGCGAGGTGCTCACCTCGTACAAGGGCAAGGACCCGTTCGAGAACCTCAGCCAGGAGGCACTGGAGCGCCTCGGCGAGGCACCGGCCATGAGCGGCGACTGAGATGCAGGGCAACCCGCTGAACGAAGACGCCGTCGTCGCGGTCGTCGTCACCAGGCACCGCAGGGATCTGCTCGCCGACTCCCTGAAGATCATCGCGGCGCAAACCCGGCAGGTGGACCACCTGATCGTCGTGGACAACGGTCCCGACCAGTCGGCACGCGACGTCGTCGACGCCTACCCGCTCGCTTCGACCTACCTGCCGTCGCATCGCAACCTCGGTGGCGCGGGCGGGTTCGCGCTCGGGATGCTGCACGCGCTGGCCATGGGCGCCGAATGGGTGTGGCTCGCCGACGACGACGGGCGGCCTGCCGACGAGAACGTGCTCGCCGTGCTCCTCGAAGAGGCGCGGGCACGAGGGCTCGCCGAGGTGTCCCCCGTCGTCGCCAACATCGACGATCCGGACAGGCTGGCCTTCCCGCTGCGCAGGGGCCTGACGTGGAAGCGTTCCTCCGCCGAACTCGGAACGGACTTCCTTCCCGGCATCGCCTCCCTCATGAACGGCGCGCTGTTCCGTTCGTCCACTTTGGAGGTCACGGGCGTTCCGGATCTGCGGTTGTTCTTCAGGGGCGACGAGGTGGAACTACACAGGAGGCTGGTCAGGTCGGGGCTGCCGTTCGGCACCTCGCTGAAGACGGTTTACCTGCACCCCAACGGTTCCGACGAGTTCAAGCCGATGCTGGGTGGCCGGTTCCACGCGCAGGATCCCGAGAACGAGGTCAAGCGGTACTACACCTACCGCAACCGTGGTTTTCTGCTGTCCCAGCCGGGCATGCGCAAAATCGGCGCGCTGGAGGTACTGCGCTTCGGCCTGTACTTCGTGGGCGTCAAACGCGATCCGAAGGCTTTCCTGCGGTGGCTGCGGCTGGTTCGCCAGGGCAGGAAAGAACAGTTCTACCGTTATCGGTGACCACGAATGTCGAGAGGCCCCACGCGGTTGTCGCCGCGTGGGGCCTCTTCGTCGAACGGTCTACTCGCCGATGACGGGTGGGGCCGTGCGCTGGTTGGTACCGAAGACGTCGTCGGGGTCACCCTCGACCAGGTAGGTGGGCCGCTGGTGCTCGTCGTCCTCGCCCCCCTTGCCGCCGCCCCTTCCGGCGCTGCCCATGCCTCCCATGGGGCCGAGCCCACCGCGGCCCGCGGCGCCCGCGGCACCCGCCGGAACGGCGGCGCCGGGAACGGCTCCCGGTTTCGCGGCACCCGGTACGGCACCAGAGCCTCCCCCGGCGCCAGGTGTACCGCCGGGGCCGAACCCGCCGCCGGCCTTTCCGTTGTAGCCAGGTATTCCACCGGGCCCACCGGACATACCGCCCGCGGGGACGGCGCCCATTCCGGCGAAGCCGGGCGTGTTCGCCCGCGAACGGTCCGCGCCGGGAACGGAAGAAGCGGGCGGCCGATAGCCGGACGGCCTGGTTCCGGGTGCGGGATAGCCGCTGGGTCCGGTCCCTCCACCGGGGATCAGCCCGCCGGGCACGCCGCCGGGGCTCGCGCTTCCCGAAGGGACCGAGTGGGCGCCGCCGCTCGGCGTTCCCCCACCAGGAACGCCGTTGCCCGAGTACCCGGAGGTGCCGGTGCTCTCGTCACCACCGGGGTTCTTGAGGACATCGCCGTGGCCGCCCTGGCTACCGAACGTTGGTGGCTCGGCGAAAACCGGCTGCTTCGACGCGGCGGTGTAGAGATCGCCGTCGTACTGGGTCATCACCTCGGCCGCACCGAGGTGGGCTTCCCTGCTGCGCTCGAAGGTTTCCATCGAATTGTCGATGTTCTCGAAGAGGCTGAACGCGTTGCCGTCCCACTTCTCCATCTCGGTGTCCCAGTCGAACGGCACCTCTTCCGGCATGCTGTTCTTCGCGGTGACCGCGGCCTCCGACTGCTGGTACATCACCTCGGAAGCCAGTTGCGCGTTGCGTGAGTTGCCGTCGGCCCACGCGCTCAAGCTGTCGAAGTAGCCGTGCGCGTTGGCGGCGCCGTCGCCTTCCCATTCGTGCTGCGAGGCGCTGACGGCGTTCTTCATGTCCTCGGCGAACTCACGGAAGGCGACGTGCAGCTCGTGATAGGCGTCGGAGATGTCGCTGACCTCTTGCGGGTCGAGGTTGGTGGAAAGGTACTGCGCCATCGAGACGTGGTCGTGGCCCTCGTAGTCGTGGTCGGAGGGATCAAGGCCCTCCACGTACCGCACGTCCTGGGAGGACAGATCGCCGACCTGCTCCTGGCTGGCGTCACTCGCCTGTTGACCGGCGTGGATGCTGACTCCCATCCGCCTCGCCCACGCGAAGAAACCCTCCCCCTCGATGCCTGCCTCACCTCGGGCCTGGAAGTAGCCCTCGCGCTGCGAAGCGGGCAACGCCATGACCTGCTCGTCGGACAGTTCGGGCGGCGCTCCGCCCTCTTCGTAGAACTCGGCGCGCTCCTGCGTCGAAAGGCCAAGGAATTCGTCCGGATCCATCGATTCCTACCCCTCGGGAAGTTTCGGCTCGACAATGTCGGCGACCTCGTTCGCGATGTCGCACGCGTCCCCCGCGTCGATGCCGGTGACGGCCACGTCGACCCTGGACGCACCGCCGACCGCCATCGCGATGATGCAGCCGCCCGGCCCCGACGTCCGGGCGGCTTCCCTGTCGCCGACCGTGCCCTGCCGGATCCCGTCACCCGCGTCGTTGACCGCGCTCACCCCCTGCTCGTCCCGGATGTCGACGCCGACGGTCGGACGGCTCTCGGTACTTCCGTTGCCGCGAGCGGGAAGATAGCTGCAGCTCCTCGCGCCGAGGCCGCTGTCTTCCCGTGGTTGTTCCTCGAACGAGCCGAATTCGGTGATCTCCGGCGCGGTCAGCAGCGTGCAGGGTTCCAGGTCCGCGGTGACGGCCGTGCCGCCATCCGGTGCGGAGGACCCCGAACCCGCAAGCGGGGGCACGCTCGCCACCGTTGCCGGGGAGCCTTTTTCGCTGTCCGAGCAACCGGTCAGCAATCCGACAACGGCCGCCGCGCCGCACAGCGGCAGCCAGAACCTTATTCTCTCGCGCATCGTTCACTCCTGCCCTGAGCTGAGAGTGTCGACGGTCTGCGATTCGCTCTCCTGGAAGTTCTGCAGCGCCTTGTCCAATGCCGCACCGGCGTCCTCGATGACGTTGCGCAGTTGTTCGATGACGACACCCGCGGACCCCGCTTCCACAGAGCCGCCCTTCTGATCGTGCGCGGCAACCGCGTAGCCGTAGTCATGGCTGCCGAGCGGAGGTGCCTGCCCAAGCCGCCGGATGATGGTCACGTTCAGCCCGTCGATGCGATCCTGCATGGCGCTCAACGCGTCCTTGAGTGGCGCGACACCTTCGGGGCTGATCCGGAATCCACCGGAGTTGGCCGCGTCCAATAGCTTCTTTGTTTCGGCTTTGGTGGCCGCGATGGCATCGGCGTCGATGGCGGATACCGATGACGTTATCGAACCGACGAATCCACCACTACCTGCCTCGGAATCCCCATCCGCTGGCACGAAAGGCATCGTTACCCCACATCCTCGCCACGTCGTCCGACGGCATTTTAACGAGTTTTACCGCACCGCGAGGATGATTCGCCCCGACCGGCCAATTGCGGCACCTTCTTCGACGCCTCAGGCCGCGGGGCCGGTTCCTTTGCTAAAGGTAATCTTCAAGCCTGCCATGGAGATGCTGGGCGATGCGCCCATTGTCAGCAGGCGCATAGGTGATCCACTGCCGGCCGTCTTCCGCCGCTCGCTGAGTGCAGAAAAAACGACCGTCCTCTGTGTCGAACCAGGCCAGGGGGCCGATTTTTTCCCGCTTCCCTTCTTTCCCTTGTGCAAATGCGGTGAACTGGCCGATACGGATTTTCGGCTTCTCGAAAAGGCGGGCGATGGCCCTCTCCTGCAACACGGAATTCGAACGCGGTGGAGTCACTCCCACCGCGTGACGCGGCGCGCGATCAGCCGGTTTCGGGATCGTGAGTGACTGGCCCGGCGCGGCGGGGACGGCAGGCAGCAGATCGACTGCCGCCGAGATGACGGCTGTCGGTCTCACCTCGGTGAACACGATCATGTTGCCGTCCTGCTTCGCGACGACGCCGAGCCTGCCGTCGGAAGCCGCTCTCGCGAACAGCTTGTCGCCGCCCTTGAACTTGGCAGCCGCGGCAACCGAGACGGGAGCCGAGACAAAGGTCCGCAGCGCGAGCGCCGCGGCGTCATCGAGCGTGCCCCCACGCATCATGCCCCTGCCTTCCAGGTCACGGAAAACGGCTTCCCTGACCTGTGCGCGCTGGGTACGCGTCGTGCCGATGTGCGGTACCTCGAACGGACACGGCGCGCGCCCGAGCCTGAGCTGTTCGAGCAACATGTCGATCGCGACCAACGACAGCGAAAACGAGCGCACCATTGCCAGATTCCCCCGGATGCTCCCTGAATGTCAGGAGTCGCACGTTAGCAGCACGGCACCCGGCTCAGGTCTGCTCTGAGCGAACCGGGGTTGCCGCGGCGATCAGCTGCTGCTGTTGTTGAACGCATGGCCGATGAGAAACCAGCACTCGTACTACACCTGGTCAGCGGTGGGGAACCACTGCTGTTCGCACTGGATCCAGAGACCGTGCCCGAGCTCGGCAAACAATTGCATTTGCACCTCGAACACGGCTCGGTGGAGCCCGTGACATCGAGGGAAGGCATGACGATTCTGGTCAATTTCGCGCATGTGGCCGTCGCCTACATCGACGATCTGCAGCGCAAGGGCAAGGTCTTCGGCCTGCACTGACACGGGGCGCGGCGCCGATCTCGCGCCACGCCCCGTGTTGTCAAAGCTCTGTCACAGCTCGTAGAGCCGCGTCCAGTTCTCCCTGCTCGTCAGCTCCGGCATCGCGTGCTTGTACTGGGCCTGGACCGCGCGGCCTTCCTTACGCAGCCGGTTGATCACCTTGACGCCGTGCTTGGCGAGTTCGAACATCCGGTCGCGGTCGTAGCGGCGAACCCGGACGCCTTCCTGCGAAGCGTCGGTGACCACGGCTGTCTCGAACAGCGAGACGTGCCACCAGTGGGCCTCGTCGCTCGGGATGGCACCCAGCGCGAAGCGGTGCTTGCCGAGCAGCCGGTTGAGGACTCGCTTGAGCAG
Organism: Saccharomonospora sp. NPDC006951; assembly: GCA_040635515.1. Classification (GTDB taxonomy): domain Bacteria; phylum Actinomycetota; class Actinomycetes; order Mycobacteriales; family Pseudonocardiaceae; genus Prauserella_A. Next base: position 497,554 of record JBEYHY010000006.1, read on the forward strand.
CACGGCGCGCTGCATGCTCGGCCTCGGCGCGGTGTTGATGATCCCGATGTCGTTGGACGCGATGCCGGGAACGTCGGTGGCCGCGTAGCGCTTGGTCTCCGGATACCGCGCCCTGATCTCCCTGATCTCCTTCATCGCGGCGACGCCGCCGTCCCTGAGGACCTCTGGCCCCTCCAGGAAGTCCTCGACCGCCTTGATGAGCGTGGCCGAGAGCCCGTACTGCATGCCGAGCAGGTAGCGCACGAGCTGGGCCATGAGCACCCTCGACAGCAGGTTCAGATCGAACGGGCTGTGCAGCGCGGCCGTGATGATGGAGTTACGCAGGTTGAAGTAGCGGTGCCACTCGTCCCAGTCCTTCCAGTGGAAGTCGGCGTGCCACACGCCCGCTCCGGGAAGGGTGACCGTGGGGAACCCGTGCGCACGGGCCCGGTAGCTGTACTCGGCGTCGTCCCACTGGAAGAAGAACGGCATGGGGTAGCCGATCTCCTTGACGACCTCGTAAGGGATGAGGCAGGACCACCAGCCGTTGTACCCGGCGTCGAGCCTGCGCTCCTGGCGGTTCGGCTTGCCGGTGTCCTTGTCGACGCCGAGCAGGTCTGCCGTGGCGAGGCTGTGGTCGACGGGCTGGCCGGGCTCAAGAGTGTTGAGCCTGGCGTACTCAGCGCCGACGTGAAGCTGGTTGGGGTGAAGCAGGTTGAGCATCTGGCCGCCGACGATCATCGGGTTGGCGGCACGGTTGGAGAACGCGGTGAGCCGGATGACGAGGTCCGGTTCGAGCAGCACGTCGTCGTCCATGAACAGCACGTTGGCGTGTGCGGTCTCGGTGTGCCCCGCGACCTCGTAGAGACCGCGGGTGAAGCCGCCCGCACCACCGAGGTTGGGCTGCTTGATGTAGTGCAGCTTGTCGCCGAGCCTTGCCGCGACGTCGGCGAAGCCCTCCCGCGAGTCGACGGTGTCCGTGCCCTGGTCGGCGACGTAGATCGCGTCGAGCGTTTCGAGCGCGGGCAGCGAGTCGGCGAGCGCCTTCAGGTTGGCGAGGCAGTCGTCGGCGCGGTTCATCGTGCAGATGGTCACGGCGGTGGGCCGGATCCGCTCCGGCGGTTCGACGGTCCAGCGCACATCGGTGACCGTGAGCCGCTCGCCGGCCTCGGTCTCAAGGTCGAGCCACAGCGCGCCGCCGTCGAAGAACTTGTCGAGCTTGGCTTCGAGCCGCACGGTCTCCTTGTCGACACCGTCGACCGTCCTGGCGGCAATGGTCCTCGGGTCGCCCTCGACGTCCGATGCTCGCACGGCCAGGTGCCCCGAACCGGTGACCACGGCCTGGAGGGTGACGGCGCCGACCTTGGTCCAGCGCTGCCAGTAGCTGGCGGGGAACCGGCCGAAGTAGGTGTTGCAGGAGACCCTCGCGGAGGGTTCGAGCGAGATGCCGTCCCTGTCGCGGGCGACGACGCCCTCGACGACCTCGGAGTACATGTCCTTGCTCACCACGTCGGACGGGCCTGCGAAAAGACCCCGCTGGGCGAGCAGCGCGCTCTGCGGTGCGTGCTCCGTGAACAGTGCCCGCTCCTCACTCGATGGTGTGGTAGCCGGAGCCTTGCCGTTCGTAGCCGGCTGGCGCTCGGCGGCCGGAACTGCTTTACCAGGCATGCGACCTCAGTCCTCCAAGGGAAATTCGCGCGGGGGCTGCACACGTAAGGTACAGGCCACCGGCGCTGCCTTCGAACCGGCCATCAACCGCGTGGTTCCCGAAACACGACCCACTTGAGCATGACGAAATTGATCGTCGTGGCCATCCCCTGCGCGATCACCCACGCGATACCCTTCGTCAACCGCGTGTCGTCATCCATGAGATGCAGTACCAGCGCATTGGTACCCACATTGACGAAAAACGTCACCGTGTAGAGCAGGACGAATCCGCCGAGCTGCGCCGCGCCGCCCGATTGGGCCGCCTTGAACGTAAAACGCCGGTTAAGGAAATAGGCGGTCGTCGTGCCGGCTATGAAACTGATCGCTTTCGCGACGTGCACCCACGCGCCTTCGCCCAGCCCCACCGTGAGCAGCAGGCTGTAAATGCCGAAGTCGATGAGCGCGCAGAATCCGCCGATCAGGACGAACCGAACAAGTTGTGCCTTCAAACCGGGTGAGGCAGGTTGTGCCGCATCGCTCGCCTGCGAGTTCGTCGCCACCACGTCACTACCTCGTCGGCCGGGGATTTTCGTTGACAGGTTCCGAGTGTAGAAAATGTGAGCGGCCGGTCACCGTCGGGCCATAATTCGACATGGTTACCCTGGTTCGGGTGAGCGCTGCGACTCCGGAACCAGACCTGCAACGCCGGACACTCTCCGGCTGGGGCCGCACGGCCCCGACAATTGCGAATGTTCTGAGCACCTCCGATGTCGAGGTGATCGCCCGCGCGGTCAAAGAGGCGGGCGAACGCGGCGTGATCGCCCGCGGCCTCGGCCGCTCCTACGGCGACCCCGCACAGAACGCGGGCGGGGTCGTGATCGACATGACCGCGCTCGATCGCATCCACTCGATCGATCCCGACAGCGGTCAGGTCGTGGTGGACGCCGGGGTGAGTCTCGACGCGCTGATGCGCGCGGCCCTTCCCTACGGGCTCTGGGCCCCCGTACTGCCGGGGACCCGCCAGGTCACGATCGGCGGCGCCATCGCCAACGACATCCACGGCAAGAACCACCACAGCGCGGGCAGCTTCGGCAACCACATCGCCTCGATGGACCTGCTGACGGCGGACGGGCAGGTCAGGACGCTGACTCCCGAGGGCCCCGAGTCGGAACTGTTCTGGGCCACGGTCGCCGGAATCGGGCTCACCGGCATCATCCTGCGGGCCACCGTGCGGATGAAGAAGACCGAGACCGCGTACTTCTACGTCGACGCCGACCGCACCGAGAACCTCGACGAGACGCTCGCGTTGTTCACCGACGGTTCGGACCTCAACTACGACTACTCGATGGCGGTGCCCGACCTGATCGCCCGAGGCCCGAAGCACGGGAGGGCGACGTTCTCGCGCGGTTCGCTCGCGACCGTCGACCAGCTTCCCGACAAGCTGCGTTCGGATCCGCTCAAGTTCGACGCACCACAGCTCATGACCATTCCGGACGTGTTCCCGAACGGCCTCGGCAACAAGCTGATCTTCGGGCTCATCAACAACGTCTGGCAGCACACGGTGCCGAAGAAGGGCGCGAGGGGAAAGATCCAGAACCTCACGCAGTTCTACCACCCGCTCGACATGCTCAGTGAGTGGAACAGGGCGTACGGCTCGAAGGGCTTCCTGCAGTACCAGTTCTCCGTTCCGTTCGGCAAGGAGGACGACCTCAAACGGATCTGCCACAAGATCGCGCATTCGGGGCACTACTCCTTCCTCAACGTGCTCAAGCGCATGGGTGAGGCCAACCCCGCCCCGCTGTCGTGGCCGACTCCCGGCTGGATGCTCAGCGTCGACTTCCAGAGCAAGGACGGTCTCGGCCGGTTCTGCTCCGAACTGGACGACGACGTGCTTGCCGCGGGAGGACGGCTTTACACGGCGAAGGATTCACGGACGGCGGCGGAAACCTTCCACCGCATGTATCCCAGGCTCGACGAGTGGCGCAAGGTCCGTCATTCCGTCGACCCCGACGGCGTTTTCGTTTCCGACATGGCCAGGAGGCTGGAACTGTGATCGACGCGGTGGGCAACCCCCAGTCGCTGCTCCTGCTCGGCGGAACCTCGGACATCGCGCTCGCGATCGCCGAGAAGTACCTCGCCCAGCACCCGTTGCGGATCGTGCTCGCGGGACGCCAGTCTCCCCGGCTCGACGCGGCCGCGAAGCGGTTGCGCGACAAGGGCGCCGATGTCTCCACAGTGGACTTCGACGCGAAGGACACCGCATCGCATCCCGCCGTCGTCGAGAAGGCGTTCGCGGGCGGGGACATCGACGTGACCGTCGTGGCCTTCGGTCTGCTCGGTGACGCGGAGGAGGTGTGGCAGGACCACGCCAAGGCCGTCGAACTCGCCACCGTGAACTACACCGCCGCCGTCTCTGTCGGTGTCGCACTCGCCGACAAGCTCAAGGCGCAGGGCCACGGCGCTGTCATCGCACTGTCCTCTGTGGCCGGTGAACGGGTCAGGCGGTCCAATTTCCTCTACGGCTCGACCAAGGCCGGATTCGACGGGTTCTATCTCGGGCTCGGCGAGGCGCTGTCGCCGTTCGGTGTCAAGGTCACCGTCGTCAGGCCGGGCCAGGTGCGCACGAAGATGACCGAGGGCATGGGCAAGGCCCCGCTGGAGCAGACCGCCGAGCAGGTCGCAGACATCGCGGTCGGCGCGGTGCGTAGCGGCAAGGAGCTGGTGTGGGCGCCTTCGGCGTTCCGTCCGGTGATGTCCGCGCTGAGGCACGTGCCAAGGGCGATCTTCCGCAAGCTGCCCATCTAGAGGTGCCGAACGCGGATCTCGCCGTTCTGGGCGCGGATCTCGCCGTCCCGAACGCAGAACTCGCCGTCCCGAACGCGGATCTCGGCGGTTCTTCGGCTACTGGACGAACCAGTAGCCGAAGGAGGTGTATTCGGGGTAGGGGCTGAGCAGCGGGCGGTCGGGTTTCAGCTCAACCGACACGTCCGGCGAGGTGATGGCATCGCCCGGCACCGTGAACGTCTCCTCGGTCCACTCGTCCCGCCGGGGGCCGAGGTTCCAGGTGCCGACGTCCCTGCCGTCGACGATCACCCGCACGTTGCGTTCCATGCCCGGCGTGAGCACCCGGCTCGCGATGGTGAGCGGGGTTCCCGGTTCGAGGTTGCGCGCCGTGAAGCTCTCGCCTCCCACGATCGCGCGACCACTGTCGATGACGTCGCCCTGCCTGCGCAGCAGGCTGTCGGGCTGGAGTCCCGGCTGCGACATGTGCGGCCGGTAGTCGTGGCTCTCCTCGCTGCCGAGGTCGCCGACGTTGAGGTAGTCCCGCACATCGCCGCCGACGGGTGAGCGGTCACCGCTGCCGGCGAGCCGCCAGTCCGCCGGGTACACCTGGATGCTGTCGAAAGGCACGATGCGCCTTCCGGTGAGGTCCATCTGGGCTCGAACGGGGAAGACGGCGATCGGGTCGCCGAGCACGCCCGCGGCGACGAGCGGTTGCATGGGCGCACCGGGAACGGGTTCGTACACGGCGAAGTAGTCGGGCCGATCGGCCTCAGGAAGCTGCCTGAGCGCCTCGTAGAGCGATCCCGTGCCGTTGTTGCTCGGTTCGGCGAGGCCGTTCGTCGCGAGCCCGACCGTGTCGATGACCTTCCGGCCGCCGAAGTAGGCAATGGCACCGACGTCCTTGACCGCCACGACGGAATCGCCGGGCAGATTCCCGCTGATCCACGCTCCGACGGAGACATCGGTGTCCCTGATGGTCGCCGCTTCCCTCCCGAACCGGATGCCCCAGGTCGGCACCGCGACCAGAGTGAAGACCAGCACGACAACGAGCAGCGAGTGCAGGCCCGCTCCGCGCAGCCGTTCCTTCGGCGCGAGCCGCGACACCGCGTAGACGCCGCACACGATGAACAGCACGAACAGCGGGATGAACGGGTGGAAATAGCGCAGTTCGTGGATCAGCGCCGTGGAAAGGGTCGAGGCGGACACCACGACCGCACCGAAGCCGAGTCCGACCGCGACGGTGAGCGTTCGCCACTGCCGCCTCGTGACGAAGAGATAGGCGAGACCGAGCACGAAAAAGACGACCGCGCCAGGGAAGGCGTAGTCCTGCCCTGTCATGCCGTTGAAGAAACCGATGACACCGCGCACATTCGCCGTGGTCCTGTCGACGAAGTCGCCGAAGTAGAACAGTGGGCGGTCGTTGAGGAACGACTTGGACTGCACGCCGTTGGCGGTGAAAGTGCCGGTGGCGAGCTTGTAGAACAGGTACTGCGCAAACGCTGCGGCAAGCGGGAGCAGGCACAGCAGCGACGCCCCCGGCTTCGCGAGCACCGACTTGCCCTCAGCCTTGCGCGCCGCCCTGATGGTCCACAGCATCGCGCCGCTCAGCATGAGCGCGAAGAAGAGCCCTTCCGGCCTGACGAGAGCGAGCAGGAACGCCAGCACCGGGGTCCGCACGAACCGTGCGGAGGGACGTTCGGTGGTGAAGGCCAGCGTCGTCGCCACGACGAGCAGCGCGGTGAGGCCGACCTCCATGCCGCTGGCGGCGCCCCACAACAGCGGTCCGCTGAGGGCCACGAGGACACCGGACCACACCCCCACCGACTTGCTGACCAGCGTGCGGCCGAGGTGGTAGACGAGACCGGCCGCGATGGCGAAGCAGACGATGCCGAAAACGACGGCGAACCACAGGAACGCCGAGCCGGTGAATCCGATCAGGTAGGCGAAACCCAGAATAAACGCGTACAGCAGGCTGCTGGCTCCCGTGCTGATGGGATCGCCGGTGTTGTACTGGAAGGGGTGCCCGCTGCCGAGTTGCTTGCCGTATTGCAGGTGGATGTAGACGTCGTCGAGCGGCGCCATCAGGTTGCCCTGGTTGTAGGCGAGGTTGATGCCGACGAACACGCCGCCCGCCACCAATGCGAGCACACCGATCAGCCAGGCAAGGCCGTCCCGCCTCGCCATGAACGAGGCGCGTCGCCGCTGCCGCTGCTCGGGCTGCGGTTCCTCAGCGTTTTCCGGCATTTCTTGCTTGCCCGCCTCGGCTGTCGTCGTCATTTCTCTCCGCCCGTCCGGCATGTGCCCGTAAGCTACCGACCGAACCCGCGCCCCTGCTGGACGGGGGCGAGGTGGGCCGCGCTGTGCGCAGGGCGAACGGCGGTACGACAACCGCGGGCAACCAACTCCCTTCACTCACGCGTGGCACTAACGGGCCGGTAAATCACCCAGGGCGACGAAATCGGGACTGTCCCGGCAATCCACAGTAGACCGACAGGTATCGCGGTGACACCACTCACCGTTCCCCGTCGGGAACGAGCGTGAAATGACCGACCCCGCGAGCTGCCGAATAGACCTGCCAGGTGTCCGGCCCGCTACCGGGACCTTCCTTGTAGGTCAGGCGATAGTCGAGCGACTTCGGGGTGCGGTCGTGGTCGAAGAACAGGTAGTTGAAGCGCAACAGAGCCGCGCCGACCGGCGAGGATTCCGCGATGCGCTCGTCCACGAGTTCGACAACCCTGCCCCTGTCGGAGAACTGGTCGAGGATGGAGCATTCGCAGTAGTAGGCCAGTGTGCCGATTTCGCCTGGTGATCTGACGGTGGCACCGTCGAGCCGCGCGCCCAGTTCCTTGCCCATCCTGGCGTAGTCCTGCGCACTCGCCCAGTTGCCGAAGATGACCGGCGATTTCCACGGCACGCCCTGCCTGCCGTCGACGACGATCGCGCCGAGGGCGAGCACGCCGATGACACCGAGCGCGGTCAGCGGCGCGGCGACCCGCATCCGGGCCTGTTCCCTCGCTTTGACCAGCCAGATTCCTGCCGCCAGCACGGCGAACGTGGCGAGTGTGACGGTGGGTGTCACGTAATACCAGTGGTAGGGACCGACTCCGAGCAGCGAGTACACGAGGTAGTACGCGACGCCGCCGGCCCCGATCCCCGCGATGGCTCCGATCGGCGGGAAGTCCCTCCAGCGGACGCCGAACCGGAGCCCTGTCGCCGCGATCAGCGCGACGACGCCGAGCACGGCGGGAACGAAGGTGAACACGACGGCGGCGTGCTGGCCGAAGTAGTACATCATCGGCCCCGTGGAGAAGTCCCACCTTCCGAAAAGGCCGTCCTGCGATTGCTTGATCACCAGCGTGTCCGGCACCGCGGAGCCGAACGCGATCCAGCTGAACACGAACCACGGTGCGGCCACGAGCACCGCGGTGGCCGCCGCGGGCACCAGCCGCTTGCGGATCGCGGGCGCGCACAGCGCGATCACGACGACGAACACGATGAGATCGAGCCGGGTGAGCATGGCGAGCGCGGCGAAAATGCCGAACGGCACCGGCCTTCCCTCAAGGGCGAACGCGGTCAGCAGGACGAGCACCGCGGGGATGAGCAGCACCTCAAGACCGATGGCCGAGAGCACGAAGGGGTTGACCAGCACCAGCAGCACGCCGAGCAGAGCGACACCGAACGGCAGGGCGTACGCCCTCGCCAGTTTGGCCCAGCCCCAGCCGAGTCCCGCCGACGCGACGACATTGAGTATCCCCAGCGCCACCACCGGATGCGCGCCACCGAACGGTTTCGTCAACGCGGTCAAACCACCGAGCAGCAACACATTCAACGGCGAGGTCGCCGAATTCGACATGGAGCCGGGCACGAGGCCCCATTCACCGTGCACTGCCAGATTTTTCGCATATGCCAACGTGATGTAGGCATCGTCGGTGAGACTGTCTTTCACCAACAGGAAAAGCGCGATGGCGAAAACCGCCGAAGCCGTGACGAGGGGCCAGCTCCCTCTTCGGGCGCGAGAACGCATTGAAGCCAACTTCGAGTCAGAGGTCGTTTGCTCACGCTTAACACAATCCTGATCCGCGATCGTCACTTCTCGCCAACTATCACTCTGTAGTGCCTGGTCCCGAGTTCATGACGCCGAAAGGGAACTCCTGGGTTGCCTTGCCATCACAAAGAATTCAGCATCCGGCGGCGATTGCCAACTCGACCCGCGAGCGACCGGCCCGTTGCATGACGGTTCACCCGTATTCTTTAAGGTCCAACGGTGGGTTCTCGCCGTTGGACGATCGCAGGGCTTGGACTGTTCGCCGCATTGAGCGCCGTGCTGTTCGTACTGGCACCTGTCGATCAGGACGTCACGACATACGAATGGCCGTCGGCGGGCACGACGGAAAGCACCGCGCTTCCGCTGTTGCCCTACGAGCCGGAACGGCTCGATGTCGAGTTCGGCTGCGCGGACGCCACGGCGCTCGGCGAAACCGGAACGGTGCTGTCGACCGACCCACCGGGAGCGGAGTTCGACAAGGACGCCCCCGCGCTCCGCGCGAGCATGACCGGTGGCCTGCTCACCGTTTCGGTCGGCGAGAACAAGCTGGCAAGCTTCGAGCCCGCCGGCGACTGTGCCGTCACGATCACCTCCCACAACGAGGTGACGTCGGTGTCGGTGAACGGCGAAGAGCTGGGCCGGACGGACAAGGTACCCGCGGTGAGCGGGCTGTTCACCGATCTGTCCGGACAGACGGGCCTGCACGCCACGGTCGTGCCCGACACGAGGTACGAATCGAGCCCCAGCGCCCTGAAGATCACCTTCGGCACGCTCGCGATCGTCTCGCTGCTTGCCATGCTGCTCGCACTCCGGCGCTGGGAAGCTCCCCTGCGCAGGAACGTGCGGCTGCTGCCCGTGCGCTGGTGGCGGCCGACGCTCCCCGACGCCGTCGTCGTGCTCACGCTCGTGACGTGGACGATCATCGGTGCGTCCACAGTCGACGACGGCTACATCATCACGATGATCCAATCGGCGAGCGACACCGGCTTCGTCGGCAACTACTACCGGTGGTTCAACGCACCGGAATCCCCGTTCAGCTGGTTCTACGAGTTGTATCGGCCGTTCGCCGAACTCAGCGCCGCGACCTGGTGGATGCGCGTGCCTTCGCTCATCCTCGGACTCGCGTCGTGGTTCCTGATCGACAGGGTGCTGCTGCGCAGGTTCGCGAAAGCACCCTCGGCCACCGCGCGCTGGACGGCCGCCGTCGTCTTCCTGCTGTGGTACCTGGCTTTCGGGCTCGGCCTGCGGCCGGAACCGTGGATCGTGCTCGGCTCGCTCGCCGTGTTCGCACTCGTGGAAAGGGCGCTGGCGACTCGCTCGCTCACCACGCTCTGCACCGCGCTCGTCGTCGCCGGTGCGACGCTGACCATCACCCCCACCGGCGTGGCCGCCGTTATCCCTTTCCTCGTCGCCCTTCCCGGAATCATCCGGTTGCTGCGTGAGCGCGGGGTGCTGTCGGTGCTCGCCGTACTCGCGGCGGCGCTGTCGGCGCTGCTGTTCATGTTCTACGACCAGACTCTGTCGACCGTGCTGCACTCGACCGAGGTTCGCACCGCCATCGGCCCCTCCTACGGCGTTCTCGACGAGGGGAAGCGCTACGAGGACCTGTTCGACGCGCTGCAGGGTGGTCTGAACCGGCGGATGCCGCTCATGCTGATGTGGTTCGCGATGGCGATGCTCGTCGTGCTCCTGCTCGCGCGCAGAGCGTCTCGGCTCGCCTCCCGCCCCACCATCAGGCTGGTCGGCGCGAGCGCGCTCTTCTTCGGCGCCCTAGCCTTCACACCCACCAAGTACACCCACCACTTCGGCGCGCTCGCCGGTTTCGGGACGCTGCTCGTCGCGGTGCTGGTGCACACCATTGTCAGAGGCGCGCTGCGGCGGAACTGGGAACGCTCCGCCGTACTCGTACTGCTCGGGCTCACCGTGTGGATCGGCCTCGACGCTCCGCTGCGCTGGTGGTTCCTTTCCGGGCTCAACGTCAAGTGGAACCTGGTCGTACCGGGAATCGCCGACATCTCGGCCGCGACGATCGCGCTGGCGGGCGCGATCGTGCTCGCACTGGCGGGGCTCGTCGGCGCGTGGCGATGGCTGCGGCAGCCCGGCTGGCTGATCGCCGCCGTGGCGGCGGTGACGGTACTGATCGAGGTCGCCACGATGGCGTACGCGATGGTGCCCCGCTGGGACACCTACACGACGGGAAGGGCCAACCTCGCCTCGCTTTCGGGAGGAAGCGATTGCGGCGTCGAGGACTGGCTGCGGCTCGAACCCGACATCCGGGCCGGACTGCTCACCGAAGCCTCACCGCCGACGCTGAACGGCTTCACCCGCAACGCGGGCTTCCCGAGCGAACTGCGGCCGCTCGAACCCTACGTCGGCGACGAGGCCCCGGTGTGGGGCGCCGACGGTGTCGTCGGCTCTCTGACAACCGGCTGGTATCCGTTGCCGGAAGGCGCGGGAGCGCCCGACGCACCACCGCTGGTGGTGCCCGCGACCGGCAAGGGCTCCGTGTCGGCGACAGTGCAGTTCGCGGGCCCCGACGGCGTCGTGACCCGCGAATCGCGAGTGTGGCTCGACAGCGATCCCGAATGGCAGGACTACCGCTTCGATCCGAAGGACGCGACGCAAGTCAGGATCGTCGCGGACAACACGGAGGGACGAGGCTGGATCGCCGTGGGCACTCCCCGGCTGCCGAAGGTGGTTCCCACCACCGACGTCGTGCCGGTCTCCGAACCGGTCATGCTCGACTGGGTCAGCTCGTTCACCCTGTCCTGCCGTACCTCGGCCCGGTTGCACGACGGGATCGTGGAGCCGGTGCGTTACCGCTTCGCGGCAGGCCCCCAGTCACGCGCGCTCGGCAGCGTTTCCTTCGTTTCGGCTCCTGGCGGTACCTACGCCAAGCTGTTCGAACTGGCCGAGCAGGTTCCCGTGCCGACGTACCTGACGGGGGACAAGCTGTTCGAGCCGATCAGCGTGTTCCGGCTCGACTATCCGGTGCCGATGCGCGACCTCACGGTCGGCAGGGGAACGAGGTAGAACGAGAAAATCCCTGAACCGGAACACCGGTTCAGGGATCTCGGGCTGGTTACCGCGGGTGCGGCTCAGAGGTAGTACGAGAACACCAGCGTGACGATCCAGGAAGCGCCGAGGACCTGCAACACCCTGTCCTTGAGCGCGATTTCCTCCGGCTCGCCCGCGTTGCCACCGTCGACGTCGACCGCGTAGCGCAGGACGGCGATGACGAACGGCACCATCGAGATGACGCTCCACACCGACCCGGGAACCCGCTGCTCCTGCTCGAAAGCCCACAGCGAGTACGACATGATCAGGATGGCCGCCGCGGTTGCCCACATGAAGCGCAGGTAGCTCGCCGAGTACTTCTTGAGCGAGGAGCGGATCTTCGCTCCGGTGCGCTCGAAGAGCATGATCTCCGCGTAGCGCTTGCCCGCGACCATGAACAGCGAGCCGAACGCCGTCACCAGCAGGAACCATTGGGACAGCGCGATACCGGTCGCGACACCACCCGCGATGAGCCGCATCAGGAAGCCGGAGGCGACGATCGCGAGGTCGACGACCGGCTGGTGCTTGAGCCCGAAGCAGTAGCCGAGCTGGATGGCCTCGTACACCACCAGCACGATCAACAACCGCCAATCGGCGAGGAGGCTGATCGCGCACCCCGCCGCGAAGAACGCGACCGCGGCGCCGTAGGCCAGCGGGATCGGCACGATGCCTGCCGCGATGGGCCTGTTGCGCTTGGTGGGGTGCTCACGGTCGGCCTCGACGTCGACGGCGTCGTTGATCAGATAGACCGAGGAGGCGACGAGCGAGAAGGCCACGAAGGCGATGAGCGCGCCCCGCAGCACAGTCAGGTTGGTGATCTCGGCTGCCGTGAACGGCGCCGCGAGCACCAGTACGTTCTTCACCCACTGCCGGGGTCGCGCGGTCTTCAACACGCCGAAAGCGGTGCCCATGGGCCCCTTCTTACCGGCGGTATCGCCCCCGCTCACCTCGGCACGCTCGGTCGTCTCACTCATCGTGGCTTCCGCTTTCGTAAGTTGAGCTTTCGACGCAGAACCCCGCCGACCGTGGCGCCCAGCGCTGCGCCGGCGAGCACGTCCGTCGGGTAGTGCACGCCGAGCACAAGCCTTGAAGCCAGCATCGGCGGCACGAGTGCGGGCACGAGGTTACGCCCTGTCAGCCCGGAGTACAGCACAGCGGCCGCTGTCGTGGAGCTCGCGTGCGAGGAAGGAAAGCTGAGCTTGCTCGGCGTTCCGACCCCGATCTCGACGGCGGGATGGTCGGGCCTCGGCCTGCGGACGACGCGCTTCACCGCAATGGACGCGGCGTGCGCGCCGACCACTCCCACCGCCGCTGTCAGCCAATCCTTGCGCCTTTCCTTGTCGACGGCGGCGCCGACGAGGCCGAGCGCGAACCAGCCCGCGCTGTGCTCGCCGAAGTGTGAGAGCCCCCTCGCGGCCTTGACGGTCGCCGGCTTCGCGATGGCCTTCTGCACTCCGGCGAGAACCGCGAGTTCACCCTTTGGTGTGGCGCTCTCAAGCATCGATGGATCCGTCCAGCGGCGCGCCGTCGGTCAGGTGCGGAGCGATCTTGTTGTCGAAGGACGAGAGGGCCGAGCCGATCGCCATGTGCATGTCGAGGTACTTGTACGTACCGAGACGCCCGCCGAAGAGCACGTTGCGCTCCTTGGCCTCGGCCTTGGCGAGCTCGCGATAGCGTTCGAGCTTTTCCCTGTCCTCTGGCGTGTTGATCGGGTAGTACGGCTCGTCGTCCTCCTTGGCGAACCTGGAGTACTCCCGCACGATGACCGTCTTGTCGGCCGGGTAGTCCCGCTCGGGGTGGAAGTGCCTGAACTCGTGGATGCGCGTGTACGGCACTTCCTCGTCGTTGTAGTTCATGACCGAGGTGCCCTGGAAGTCGCCGGTGGGCACCACTTCCTGCTCGAAGTCGAGCGTGCGCCAGCCGAGCCTGCCCTCCGAGTACTCGAAGTACCGGTCGAGCGGCCCCGTGTACACGGTGGGCGTTCCCTCGGGGATCCGGTCCCTGATGTCGAAATAGTCGACGTTCAGCCGCACCTCGATGTTGGGGTGGTCGGCCATGCGCTTCAGCCACGCCGTGTAGCCGTCGACGGGAAGGCCCTCGTAGGTGTCGTTGAAGTACCGGTTGTTGAAGTTGTAGCGGACGGGAAGCCGCGTGATGATCGAAGCCGCGAGTTCCCTCGGGTCGGTCTGCCACTGCTTCGCCGTGTAGCCGCGGACGAACGCCTCGTACAGCGGGCGGCCGATCAGCGAGACGGCCTTCTCTTCGAGGTTCTGCGCCGACTTGGTGTCGATTTCGCTGGACTGCTCGGCAATGAGCGCGCGAGCCTCGTCCGGCGAGTGCGACTTGCCGAAGAACTGGTTGATCAACGCGAGGTTCATCGGGAAGGCATAAACCTGTCCCTGATATTTCGCGAAAACCCGGTGTTGGTAACCGGTGAAGTCAGTGAATTGGTTGACGTAGTCCCATACCCGCTTATTCGAGGTATGGAAGAGATGGGCGCCGTAGTTGTGCACCTCGATGCCGGTTTCGGGTTCCTCTTCGGAATAGGCGTTGCCACCGATGTGGTGCCGCCGTTCGAGGACGAGGACTCGCTTGTCGAGCTGGCTGGCCGCTCGTTCTGCGATGGTAAGGCCGTAAAAACCGGAACCGACCACGATCAGGTCATATCCGGCGTAACCGCCCTCATTGTTTTCTGCGAAGTTGGTGTGCGCGCTCACGGGCGAAAAGGCTACCGGCCGCGCTGTGAGCCTCGTGCGTGGAGGCTCCTGTGCGGGCTGTGCGGACCTCAGCCTTGGCCCTCAGGCCCTTCGTCTCCTTGTTCCGGTTTCTCCCCGGAGTCACCGGCACGCCGGGTTCCGTTGAGTTCGGGCAGCACCTCGTCGGCGACCGTCTCCAGCACCGCCTCCCTGCCGTGGTACGGCTCTCCCCCACGCGGCCAGTGCGCGACGATGTCGGTGAAGCCCAGTTCGGCGGCCTTCCCCGCGGCGTCGGTGAACGCCTCGACACTGGAAAGCGAGAAGACCGGGCCGGCGTCGAGACTCAGATACCTGTCGACGGTGGCCGGGTCGCGGCCCTCGGCGAGCAAGGCGTCGTCGAAGCCGGCCGACAGTTCACGTACCGACCGCCACCAGTCGTCCTGGGTCTCGCTCGGCTTGCCCGTCGTGACCCAGCCGTCGCCCTGCCTCGCGGCGAGCCGCATCGTGCGCTTTCCGTTGGCCGCGATGAGGAACGGCGGGCGGGGGCGGTGCACGGGACCAGGCAGGTTGCGGGCGCCCTTGACGGTGTAGTTGGGGCCTTCGTGATCGAACTCGTCGGTCCGCAGCAGGCCGTCGAGCGTGTCGACGAACTCGACGAACCGGTCCGTCCTCACCTTGGGAGAAAGGTCCTCGCCTTCGAAGACCTTCACGTCGTAGCCCACGCCGCCCGCACCGATACCGACGACGAGCCGCCCGTCGGCGAGGTCGTCGATCGTGATGAGCTCCCGCATGAACGGCAGCGGGTGCCGGAAGTTCGGAGAAGCCACATAGGTGCCGAGCCGGATACGGGACGTGACCATGGCCGCCGCGCTGAGTGTCGGCACCGCACCGAACCACGGCCCGTCGACCAGCGTGCGCCAGCCGAGGTGGTCATAAGTCCAGGCGTGGTCGAAGCCGTACTCCTCGGCCGCCCGCCACTTCGGTTCGGCTGCCCACCACCGGTCCTCGGGCAGGATCACAATGCCAACACGCACGGCGCCACACGCTAGCGGGATCATGGCCCGTCGCGCAGCCTGGTGGCTCCGAACGTGGCGGTGGGGTACGACACGCCGACCCGCCTCCCCCGCTCTGGAAAACTGGAGGGGTGGAAAAACCCCGGCTCATCGCTTCCGACGTGGATGGAACCCTGCTGTCGTCTCTCACCAGCTTGAGTGATCGCACGGTCGGAGTGGTCGGAAGGGCCGTCGGAGACGGGGTGCCTTTCGTGCTGGTCAGCGGTCGTCCGCCGCGATGGATTCCGCAGGTCGCCGAGCAGGCCGGGCTCACCGGCTACGCGGTGTGCGCCAACGGCGCGGTGCTCTACGACATCTCGGCCGACCGGATCGTCGACGTGCACGGCCTGCTCGATCCGGTGCTGCTGAACGACGTCGCGGACGCGGTGTCGTTCGCCATCCCCGGGTGCAGGCTCGCGGCCGAGCGAGTCGGCACGCACGCGATCGACCGCGACCTGAAGAACTTCGTCATCGAGTCCGACTACTACAACCCGTGGGGCGACGGCGAGGGCTCGGTCGTGCCGCGCGCCGAGGTACTGGGACACGCGGCGGTGAAACTGCTGGTCAGTCACCGGTCGATGACGTCGGACGAGATGGCGGTGGCCGCAAGGGCGGTACTGCGTGACTCGGTGGACATCACGTTCTCCTCAGGAGGGGGACTCATCGAACTGGCCGCGCCGGGAGTCACCAAGGCCACCGGGCTCGCCGAGGTCGCGCAGCGGTTCACTCTCGGGGCCGAGGGGATCATCGCCTTCGGGGACATGCCGAACGACCTCGACATGCTGCGCTGGGCAGGGCACGGCGTCGCCGTGGCCAACGCGCATCCGGCCCTGCTGGAGGCCGCCGACGAGATCACCGGCCCCAATTCCGAGGACGGCGTCGCCCAGGTGCTCGAACGCTGGTTCTGACGCCGCTCAGGCGCAGGGCTGGTACTCGAAGCGAGGATCGGAGCCGAGCCGTTCGATGAGGCTGTCCGCCTGCGGGCGGCGCAGCGAGAGGGCGACCCACTGTTCGGTGCCGAGCCTGCGGAAGGTCGCGACCTCGTAGAGCCCGGCGTACGCGGGGCTGATGCCGCATCGCTTGCGGGACTCGTAGCCGTCGTCGACACCGACGATCACGTTCGGTATTCGCTGGACCACGACATAGTGATCGACGTCGGCGTCCCCCGCCTTGCCTGTGCGCCCGATGTACTCGTCGGTGCGCCCGTTGAGGTCGACGACCGTCAGCCCGGGGCCCGCCCGGTAGGCAAGCGCCCCTCCGGCATGGCTGCCGACGACGGTGCCGGCAGGCAGCGTGCCGCCGAGCCAGTCGCCAAGTTCGCCGAGTTCGTCACCGACGACGGCCCACTGCCGCACGCTGGAGAGGACGTCGTGCTGGGTGAGCCCCGCGAGCAGGGAAAGCCCCGACACGGCGACGGCGATGAGCGGGACGGCCCTTCCGCCGACCGGATCGCGAGGCCGTGGTCGCGGCGACGGCTTGCTGGACGCGTGCCCCGAAAGGCCGTAGGCGGCCGTCACGGCGACGGCGATCAGCGGAGGTACCGGGGCGAGCAGCCGCCAGCCCGGTAGCGACTCACCGCCGGCGAACAGGACCGCGACCGTCTGGGCGCCCGCGAGCGCGAGCAGCAGCCACACGAGCGATGCGGCCTTCGCGGCCGGCGGGCTTTCCGCGCGGCGGTTCGCGAGCAGGTAGCCCACCGTCAGCACGGCGAGCAGCACCAGCGCGAGGTAGCCGGTCGCGAACCCCGCGACGTAGTCCCACCCCGAGGCCAGGCGAGTTCCGGTGTCGGTCCGCCCCGCCAGTTCGACGGCGTTGGAAACGAGGTGGCCGTAGTAGGTCACCCTCCACACCATCCACGGCACGAGCAGGACCGCGGCGCCGAGCGCGTAGCCGAGCGGCGCCCATCCCGTCGCCGACCTGCGCACCACGGCGAACAGCAACCACAGCAGGACAACCAGGGCGACGAAGGTTCCCTCGGGGCGGGTCATCACGGCGAACGCGGCGAGCACGCCCGCGACGACCGGCCGGTCCGAGGTGAGCGCGATGCACACGGACAGGACGAGCAGCACAAACAGCGAGGTCTCCACGCCGGAGGCGCCGTAGACGGCGAGCGAGGAGGCTCCCGCGGTGAGCACCGCCGCTGCGACACCGAGCGCCGGTACCGCACGTCCGCCCTGTGTCGCGACGATCCGGTTGGCCAGCACGTTCGCCGCGTACACCGCGCCGAGCGCGCACAGCACGCCGATGACGCTCGCGCCGACGACGATGGTGGTCTCGTCCCCGCCGAAGGCAGCCCGGGTCAACGCGACGAGCACGAGCCACAGAAAGCTCGAATAGCCCTCGACGCGCTCGCCGGGATTGAAGACCGGCCCATAGCCGTCGGCGACATTGCTCGCGTACCGGAAGGTCAGGTATGCCTCGTCGGCGACCGTCGCGAAGACGAGCTGGTGTGCGAGGGAGAAGACCATCGTCAGCCCGAGCGCGGCCCGTCGCCACGACTTGCCGCTGTTGATGCGGTCCCACGCGCCGACGACGAACACGGCGAGTACGAACCACGCACCTGCCGCGGCGAGCTCCACCCAGCACCCCCGTACCCGAGTCGATTCACCAAACTAACGCATCGCGAAACCCGTCCGGCACGGGCAGGTGCCCGGCGAGGCCATCCGGCCTTTCAATTGTCCACAACAGACGAACGCGGAGTGAGTTTCATGTCCATTGTGGTCAAGGAAGGAGCGGCCTTCACAACTCTCTTTCCAGTACCGGATAATTGATCTTTCCGCTGCCCAGCAGCGGTACTGTCTCGACAGGACGCACGTCGAAACCGCTGGAATGAAGGTGTGTCCGGTCCGCAAGCACTTCCGAAACGACCTTGCACATCGCCGGATCGGCTCCCTGCGCGAACAGCACCACCTTGTCGCCGGAGGGAACCGCCGCGACGACGTCGACTCCGGCACCCGAGGTTCTCGCCGCGTGTTCGAGATCGTCCAGGTTGACCCTGTTGCCGAACACCGTGCCGATCCGCTTGAGCCTTCCCGTGATGAACAGGTAGCCGTCCTCGTCGAGATAGCCCAGGTCGCCCGTGGCCAGCACGCCGCCGGTCGTGTCGCCGAGCGCGAGGTGCGCACGCTCCGTCGCGTAACCCATCATCACGTTGGGTCCCCGGTAGACGACCTCGCCGACGATCTTGGGGTGCGTGGTCTCCTCACCGTCTTCCCTGCGCACCGAGAACGATCCACCAGCCAGCGCGACTCCGGCGGAGCCGAGCTTGTCGGAAAGCCGGTCGGAGGGGACCGTCGCCATCCTCGGACCCGCCTCGGTTTGCCCGTACATCACGAACATGCGACCGCCGGCCCCCCGCATCGCGTCGTGGAATTCGGCGATCAGCTCGGTACGCAGCTTCCCTCCCGCCTGGGTCAACGTGCGCAAGCTTGGGTATTCGTGCGGATCGAACGGCATCCGGTGCAACAGCTCGTAATGGTGCGGGACACCGGCGAGCGAGGTGACCTCGTGTTCGGCGACCGCCTCCCAGAAGCCCTTGCCGAGAATGCCCGATGGCTCGACGACGACCGTCGCACCGCGCACGAGGTGGGAGTTCAGTACGGAAAGCCCGAAACTGTAGTGCGGAGGCAAGCTGGTCGGGGCGACGTCCTCAGTGTGGATGCCGAGCGCTTCGGCGATGGCGACCGCGTTGTCCAGCAACGCTTTTCTCGACAACCTGACGAGCCGGGGATCGCCTGTCGAACCACTCGTCGCGAGCAGTACCGCGAGGTCGGGGTGCGGTTCGACCTTCGTCGCCCGCTCGCGCACCCAGCCGCACCCCGCGGCCGAGTAACCAGGCGGCGGCGCGTGCGGGGAACCGAGCACGGCCGACGGCTCGAACCGCTGGACGAGGCGGTGCAGCAAGCTCTCTTCGAGCGCCGGATCAAGGAGTGCGACAGCCCTTTCCGCCTCGAAGGCCGCCAGATAGTTCACTATCCCTTCGAGTTCGGCTCCCACTCTCGCGAAGAGCACACCGTCGGGTAGCGCGGACAGCCGCTGTGCCGTGCGCCGTACCTCGGTGACGAGTTCCTCACCGCCCAGTGTCCGCCTTCCCACGACATCGACGAGTCGAGCTCCATCGCCAAGCAGCGAGGTCATGCCAACAGCCCCCGATCGAAAAACGGAAACCGGAACGCTCTCGCGTTCCGGCCTCCACCGCACGGCCTGCTCAGTACGAGGCTGTTTGCTTCGCCCCGCGCCCACCATTCAGTCATGTCTCCGGGGGGTAGCGCTACCACGTGTTCCGGTCACGGCGTCGCGACCAGCGGCAGCACGCCACAATTCTCGAAAATTTCGCACATTTGCTCCCGTGTTGTGGACAGATTGTGGACAGGACACCGAAAACCGCACGTGCCGCTCGCCGATCCCGCATCCGCACAGGTAAAACCCGGTCGCCGCACCGGATTTCCGATATCGGAACAGGCGCGGTCGGGTGAATCCGATCAGCCACGAGAATCCATTCAAGGCCGTCCGCGCAACAAGCTGGTTTCATGACCGGGCGGCTCGCCGTCGCCGACGTATCGACGTAATCGGCGTAATCGGCGCTGCCGGAGCCCTCGGCGTCCCCGGAAGAAGGAAGAACACCCGCATGATCCCGTTGACCGTCGTCGACGCCTGCGCCGAGCCGCCGCACAGTGAAGTTCCGGTTACCGGACCACCAGGGGGAATGACCGAGATCGAACGATTCGAACACGCATTCGCCCTGCTGACGAAAACCCGGTTCGCGATGGCGACGCGCACTCCGGCGCTGGCGAGGGATATCGCGCTGGGCGGACTCGGCCTCGCCGAGCACGACGAGGTCGTGACCTCGCCGTTCTGTTCCACCGCAACGCTCGACGCGATCGTGCGCACCGGCGCGAGGGTGCGATTTGCCGACGTGTGCGACGACGACTTCGGCATCGACCCCGATGCGGTCGCCGCGATCATCGGGCCGCGCACGAGGGCGATCCTCGCCGTCCATCTCTACGGGCAGCCCGCCGACCTCGGCAAGCTCACCGCACTCGCCGCCGAGTACGACCTGCGGGTCGTCGAGGATGCCGCGCAGGCACTCGGCGCCACCTGCGAGGGAAGACAAGCAGGCTCGCACGAACTCGGCTGCTTCTCGCTGCCAGGAAGGACGCCGTCGGATTCGTGCGGCGTCGTCACCTTCGCCGAGGATGCCCGCGTAGGGCCTGACCAGCACCGCACCCCTCAGCGCGGCATCACTGAACAGCGGGCCGCGCTGGGTTTCGCGCGGCTGGCGCGGCTTCCCAGCGCCCTCGCGAGCAGAGCACACAACGCACGCACGCTCGGCGAGGGCCTTGCCGGAACACCGGGACTGCGGGTTCCCTTCGAACTTCCGGGCCGCGATCACGTTTGGCACCAGTACACCGTGCGGGTCGGCCCGCACGCCATGTTGTCGAGGGACGAGCTGGCGACGGCGCTCGCCGGCCGCGGCATCGGAACCCGCGTCTACTACCCCAGGCTGGTCTTCGACGCCGACGACTACCGAGGACACCCCGCGCTCGGCAATCCGTCGGAAGCGGAATTCCCTTTCGCCGCACGGCTGACCGAGGAAGTGCTGTCACTTCCCGTGCACGAGGCACTCACGGCGAGCCAGCTCGACCTCATCGTCAACGCCGTCAGAGAGGAGCTGGGCGCATGAAACATCGCGTCGCGCTCGTTGGCGCGGGCGAGATGGGAGCACAACACGCCCGCATCATCAGCACCCACGAACGCACCCTGCTGACCAGGGTCGTCGATCCGAGGGAAAGCTCGGGAAAGTGGCTCGCCGACCGGCACGGTTGTGAATGGCACCCCGCGATCGGAACTCTGTCCGATGTGGACGCCGTGGTTCTCGCTTCACCGACGGGAACCCACCACAACCAGGCCATCGACGTACTCTCCTCCGGCAAGCCGCTGCTGGTGGAAAAGCCGCTGTCCAACAACTTCGCGGCCTGTCTTGAGATCACCGAGGCGGCGAGGCGGCACGACGTCGTGCTGATGTGCAGCCTTGTCGAGCGCTACAACCCCGCGATGCTGACCGCGCGCATGATCATCGAGGCGCCCGTCCACGTGCTGGCGCGACGGCACGGGCCGTACGCGCCGCACATCAGGACGGGCGTCGGCTGGGACCTGCTCGTCCACGACGCCGACCTGGCGATCCAGTTGTTCAACTGGCAGACCCCGGAGAAGGCGACGGCGAGTTCGGGCTACTTCCATCCCGCTTCGGCGGAGGGCGCCGAGGACGTCATCGAAGCGCTGCTGGCCTTTCCCAGCGGACTCGCCGCCATCTCGGCGTCACGGCTCGGGCAGAAGAAGGTTCGCGCGCTCGTGATATCCGAACTGGACCGGACCATCGAGATCGATCTCCTGCGCAGGGACGTCACCATCTTCCGGCATCTCGCGCACACCGCGAGCACACCGCTGGCCCGCGGCTACCGGCAGCAGACGATCATCGAGTCACCCGCGCTGATCACCGCTCGCGAACCGCTCGCGACCCAGTTCGACCGGTTCGTCGCTCTGCTCGAAGGAAGAGCCGACCCCTCGGCCGAACGGCAGACCATCCTTCCCGCCCACCGAGCGGTCGCGAGCGTGCTCGAATCGGCGGCGGCACAGTCCCACTCGCCGTGGTCGCCGTACTCCAGCGTGGGGTGAGGGAGGCACCGCCTCGGCGATGACCGGATAATCCCGGCATGCGCTTCGGCATCCTCGGCCCGCTCGACGTGCGGGGACCTGACGATGCCGAGGTGTCCGTCGGCGGCCCCAAGGTGCGGGCCCTGCTCGCGTTGCTGCTGGTGAACGCGGGAAAGGTCGTCTCGGCTGACCGGCTGGTCGACGGCATCTACGGCGCGAGGCCACCGCACGGAGCCGCCAACGCACTGCAATCACAGATCTCGCGGTTGCGGCGATCGTTGCCAGGCCTCGTCGAGCACCGGCGAAACGGCTACCTGCTCGCGGTGACCGAAGGCGACATCGACGCGGGAGCTTTCGAGACGCTTGCCGCGCGGGGCGAGGCGGCGCTCGAAGCGGGAGACACCGCCGTCGCGGCGGCCACGTTGCGGGCCGCGCTCGCGCTGTGGCGAGGAGCCGTCGCCACCGAGATACCCGAACCGGAAGCGGCAAGGCTCACCGAGCTGTGGTGCGCTGCCGTCGAGCACCGGATCGCCGCGGACCTCGCGGAGGGCGAACTCGGCGGGCTGGTCGGCGAGCTGCGAAAACTCGTCGCCGAGTATCCGCTGCGCGAAGGCTTCCACGCCCAGCTCGTCACCGCCCTTCGCCTCGAAGGGCGCGTCGCCGAGGCACTCTCGGCCTTCGAGTCGGCCAGGCGGCTGCTGCTGGACCAGCTCGGCACCGAGCCGTCGCCGCCGCTGCGCGAAGCCCACCTCGCGGCGCTGCGCGCGGATACCGGCCCCGGACCGGAAGCCCGCCTTCCGAGACAGCTCACCCGGTTCGTCGGCCGCGAAGCCGAACTCGGCGAACTCGACGCGGCACTGTCGCGGCACCACCTCGTCACGCTCACCGGCCCGGGAGGGACGGGCAAAACCAGGCTCGCGATCGAGGCCGCCCAGCGGCGGCGCGGCGAGGTGTTCCTCGCCGAATTGGCGGCGGTGCCCCAGCACGGCTCGGCCGACGAGGTCGCGAGCACGGTGCTGGACGCGCTCGGCGTGCGCGAGGGCATCCTCAGCACCCGGAGGGCGGGCGCACGGCAGGCGCCACTCGACCGGCTGGTCAACGCGCTCACGGACCGGCGGCTGCTGCTGGTGCTCGACAACTGCGAGCACGTCGTCGCCTCGGTCGCCACTGTCGCGGAGCGCGTGCTCGCGAAATGCGGCTCGGTCACGTTGCTCACGACGAGCAGGGAAGCACTCGGCATCACGGGGGAAACCCTGCTTCCCGTGCCCCAGCTCGCGGTTCCTCCCCTCGCGGCCGACGCGGACGAAGCACGGGACTACGCGGCCGTCGCCCTGTTCGTGGAACGGGCAACGGCCGTCCTGCCCGGATTCCGGCTAACCGGCGACAACGCCTGGGCGGTCAGCCGGATCTGCGAAGCCCTCGACGGGCTGCCGCTGGCCATCGAACTCGCGGCGGCGCGGACCCGGTCGCTGCCCGTCGGCGAACTGGCCGCGAGGCTCGACGACCGGTTCGCGTTGTTGTCGAGAGGCAGCAGGACGGCGCCGGAACGGCATCGCACCCTGCGCGGGGTCGTCGAGTGGAGCTGGGAGCTGCTTGAAGAGCGGGAACGCGAACTCGCCATGGCGATGGCCGTGTTCGTCGGCGGCGCCAGCCTCGCCGATCTCACCCCGGTCGGCGGGATCGCGTTGCCCGAAGGGGACGCCTCGGTACCCGAGGTACTCGCGGGTCTCGTTGACAAGTCGATCGTCGAGCTGACCGCCGAGGGCCGATACCGGATGCTGGAGACGATCAGGGCCTTCGCGCTCGAACGGCTCGCGGAGACCGGCACGACCGACCGGCTGCGCCGTGGTCACGCCGAACGCTTCCTCGCGCTCGCCGAACAGGCCGCCCCCTACCTTCGCGGCGGCGACCAGCTCGAATGGCTCGGCAGGCTGGACGCCGAACTCGACAACCTGCAATCGGCGCTGGACTGGGCTCGCGAGGCGGATCAGCGGCTCGCCCTTCGCCTCGTCGCGACGCTTTTGCCCTACTGGTGGCTGACCGGGCGGCGCGGGGAAGGCGCCGAGCACACGGCCAGGCTGCTCGCGACGCTGCCACGCGGCGGTCAGGAGGGGCTCGCCGAGGAGTACACGATGTGTGTCCTCTCGACGTCCTACGGCGGCAGCGGCGGCGAACTCGCCAACCCCGGCATCGCGGAACACCTTGCCGCCGTTGACGAGATCGCCGACCTCATCGCGGCGCCGCCGAAGTACCCGTTCCTGCTCCTGCTGTGGGGAGCGGCCAACGGGATACCGAGGGGCGCCGTCACCGACTCGTTGCTGCTGCGCCACGACATCGTGCCGCTGCAGGCGCCGTGGACCATCGCGCTCCGCCACCTCGGCAGGGCCCTGGTGGCGCTGTACGGCGGGAAGGTCCCGGTGGCCGAAACCGAGCTCGCCGAGTCGCTGCGAGGATTCCGCGAGCTCGGCGACCGCTGGGGCTGCTCGCTCGCGCTCGTCGAACTCGGCAGGATCGCGGGCTGGCGCGGCGATCACCAGCGCTGCGTCGCGCTCATGGACGAGGCCATCGAGCTGACCGAGCAGCTCGCGGCTTCCGAGGATCTCGCCGAGATTCTGTGCGTGAAGGCGACGGCACTGCGCCATGCGGGTGAGCGGGACGCGGCGATGACCGGTTACCGCAGGGCCGCCGGAATCGCGGAGAGGTCGGGGACGATGGACGTCTTCGCACTCGCACATCACGGCCTCGCGGAGTCGGCCAGACAGCGGGGCGACCTGCGGGAAGCGGAACGCGAGTGCGAGCTGGCGCTGGCCAGGTGCCCGGCGGGGCACTTCTCCTTCGACGGCGTCCGTGACCAGGTGAGGATCACGCAGGGCCGCGTCGCGATGGCGCGAGGCCACTCGCGGCGGGCCGCCGAGTCATTTCACGCCGTCATCCGTTCCGCGGTGGCAAGGTCCGATCTGCCGGGCGCCGGTGGGGCGGTGGAAGCCCTCGCGGGACTCGTCGTCGCAGGCCATCCCCGGCTCGCGGCGACCATGCTCGGTGCCGCGACCGTACTGCGAGGGCTCGCGGTCGCCGGTGACGCCGACGTCGAGCGGGTCGAAGCCGAGGCGCGCGCCGCGCTGGGTAGGACCGTCTACCGCCGCGAACACGCCACCGGTGCCGACATGAGTCATCCCGCCGCGCTCGAACTCGCCGAAACCGGCGTCCGCGCCGCGCTCGATACCGATTCGACCGGTTTCTCCGCCCCCGGCGAAGATCGTCGTTAGCCTTCGGCCATGTCCCACCACGAGGAACGACAAGGCACCCGGACACCGTGGCATGTCTGGGCCGCCGGAGTCGCGATGCTCGCGCTCTACCTCGCGGGCGCACGCGACTACCTCAACTTGCTCGAACCGGATGTCGGCTACATCCATTCCCAGGGGTGGGGCGATGACGCCATCGCCTATTTCACCGACTACCCGGTGTTCGTCAAGATCATCTGGACGCTCAATGTCGCGGCCGGTCTCATCGCTCCGGTACTGCTGTTCTTCCGGTCGCGCCACGCCGTCGGCGCGGCGCTGATCGCCATCAGCGCCCAGGTGGTGCTGATGGCGATCACCTTCGCGTTCCTGGGCAGGTGGGCCGCGCTCGGTGCGTTCACCAACCTCTGGGATTTCGGCATCGCGCTGTTGACGCTCGCCTTCTGGTGGTACTGCCGCACCATGCTGAAGCGATCCGTACTGACCTGACCCCGATCCCAGGGGGCTTGTCAGGCCTTGGTGCGGGAACGGTCAGCGGCCCGCTCCACGGTGGGGAGCATGAACGACATCCTCACCGTGACCGGTGATCACCGATGACGGGGAAGGCCGGACGAAGGGAGTGGGCCGGGCTCGCGGTACTGCTGCTGCCCTGCCTGCTCGTCGCCATGGACATGTCCGTGCTGTTCTTCGCGCTGCCGTTCCTGAGCGCCGATCTGGAGCCGACGAGCACCCAGCAACTCTGGATCGCCGACGTGTACGGGTTCCTGCTGGCCGGTCTGCTGATCACCATGGGCTCGATCGGTGACCGCATCGGGAGGCGGCGCCTGCTGCTCATCGGCGCAGCCGTCTTCGGCGCGGCATCGATACTGACGGCCTACGCCCAAAGCGCGGAGTGGCTGATCGTCGCCCGCGCACTGCTCGGCATCGGCGGCGCGACGCTGGCGCCGAGTACGTTGTCGCTGATCAGGAACATGTTCCACGACGCGAAGCAGCGCACGCTCGCGATCTCACTGTGGACGGCGGGATTCGCGGGCGGTGCGGCACTCGGGCCCATCGTCGGCGGCCTGCTGCTCGAACACTTCTGGTGGGGCTCGGTGTTCCTCATCAACGTGCCCGCGATGGTGCTGCTGCTCGTGCTCGGCCCGATCCTGCTGCCCGAGCACGCCAATCCGAGCCCCGGCCGGTTCGACGTACTCAGCGCCCTGCTGTCACTCGCCGCGGTACTTCCGGTGATCAACGGCATCAAGCAGTTCGCGGAATCGGGCGTCTCGCTCACTCCTGTTCTGTCCATTGTGGGTGGTGTGCTCATCGGGGCACTGTTCGTGCTGCGACAACGCGGACTCAGCCACCCCATGATCGACCTCCGGCTGTTCGGCCAACGCGAATTCGGCGCTGCCATCGGCATTTGCGTGCTCGCGCTGTTCGCCGTCATGGGCCTCAGTTTCGCCTCGGCGCAGTACCTGCAACTCGTGCTCGGCATGCGACCGTTCACCGCGGCGCTGTGGTCGGCTCCGACCTTCGTCGGCATGGCCATCGGCACGACGATGGCCGCGTTGCTGGCCCGCCGGATCCGGCCGGGTTTCGTCGTCGCCGCAGGCATGGCCATCGCGGCGGCCGGTTTCGCGACCATCACCGGTATCGGCGTCGACGGCGGACTTCCGTTGCTTGTCACCGGCAGTACCGCGATCGCCGTGGGTGTCGGCTCCGCGATCGCGCTGGCCACGGATCTCGTCGTCGCCAGCGCGCCACCGGAACGAGCCGGTGCGGCATCGGCGATTTCCGAGACGGGAACGGAGTTCGGCGGCGCGCTCGGCATGGCCGTGCTCGGCAGCATCGGGGTCGCCGTCTACCGGTCGGGCCTGGAGGACACGCTCCCCCAAGGTGTTCCCGACGCCGCGGCAAACGCGGCGAGCGACACCCTCGGCGGCGCGATGGCCGTCGCCGAAGGCCTTCCCACGCCGCTGGGCGAACGGCTCGCCGACGCGGCCGCGACGGCCTACGTCTCAGGACTGCACGTCACAGTGCTGGTCGGCGCTTTCGTCCTCACCGGGGTCAGCGTCGCCGCCGCGCTGTTGCTGAAGCGAATTCCGGCGAGCGCGGCCACCGAAAAGGTGACCGAACCGGCGTAGGCTGCGCCGAATGGGTCGAGTGATCGTCATCGGTGGCGGGATCATCGGGCTCGCCGTGGCGGCCGAGCTGAGCTCACGAGGCTCGGCCGTCACGGTGCTGGAAAAGGAAAACCGCTGGGCAGCACACCAGACGGGGCACAACTCCGGTGTCGTGCACGCGGGCCTCTACTACAAGCCGGGTTCCTTCAAGGCTCGCATGTCGGTGGAGGGCAACCGGTCGATCGTCCGCTTCGCCAAGGACAACGGGGTCGCCGTCGACGTGTGCGGCAAGCTGGTCGTCGCGACGTCGGAGAACGAATTGCCCGCGCTGGGCGTACTTGCCGAGCGAGCGGAGGCCAACGGGGTACCCGCGAGGCTCATCGGTGAGGACGAGGCCCGCGAGTACGAGCCGGAGGTGTCGTGTGTGCGGGCGCTTCGGGTCGAATCGACCGGCATCATCGACTTTCCGGGAGTGTGCTCCGCACTCGTCTCGATGCTGACCGAGGCCGGCGCGGATCTCCGGCTCGGCACCCCGGCACTCGGCATCCGCACCGGTGCGAGTGGCCGCATCGAGGTCGCCACCGGTTCCGACGTACTCAAGGCGGATGCGCTGGTCAACTGCGCGGGACTGCAATCCGACCGCGTGGCGAAACTGGCCGGGCTCACCCCCAAGGCCCGCATCGTGCCGTTCCGGGGCGAGTACTACGAGCTGAAACCGGACCGGCGGCACCTCGTGCGTGGCCTGATCTATCCGGTGCCCGATCCGGCGCTGCCGTTTCTGGGCGTGCACCTGACGAGGATGCTCGACGGCAGCGTGCACGCGGGTCCCAACGCCGTTCTCGCGCTGCGCCGCGAGGGCTACCGCTGGCGCGACGTCTCGGTCACCGACCTCGCCGAGGTGGCGTTGTTCCCGGGCGCGTGGCGCCTCGCGGGGAAATACGCCTTCCCCGTCGGCTACGAGGAGATCCGCCGTTCGCTTTCCGTCCGCAGGTTCGCCGCGAGCCTGCGGAAACTGGTTCCGGCGGTCGGGGACGACGACATCGTGCGGCACGGTTCGGGGGTCAGGGCTCAGGCCATGTTGCCGGACGGCTCGCTCGTCGACGACTTCCTCATCGAGACCGCGCCGCGCCAGGTACACGTGCTCAACGCTCCGTCTCCCGCCGCGACGAGCGCGCTTGAGATCGGAAAATACATCGCCGACGCCGTGACTACAACTCGGTGAACGGCTTGGCGTAGCCGAATTCGCCCCGCAACCCACTGTCGTAGGCGGAAAGCGGCCTTGCCTGGAAGTGGTCGCCCCAGCTCGGGTCGGGCGCGGTGATGCCGAGCCCGGCGGCGGGAACGAACCCGAACCTCGGGTAGTAGCCGGTGTGCCCCAGCAGCACGACGAGCTGCTCGCCGAGCGCGTCGGCCGCGCCGAGAACCGCGTGCATCAACGCGCTGCCGGTCCCCCTCGACTGACCGTCCTTGACGACACCGAGCGGGCCGAGGCCGAGCGCGGGCCTTCCCGCGACGGTTCCCCTCGTGCACACGACGTGCCCGCACACGGTCTGGTCGCGCGGATCGAGCGCGACGAGCGACAACTCCGGTACCCAGCCGACGTCCGCGCGCAGCGCGTCGACAAGACCCGCCTCGACGGGTTCGGTTCCCTCTGAACTGGCGAAGGCCGAGCGGTGCACATCCCTGATGGCATCGATGTCGGCAGCGGTCTCCCTGCGGATCAGCACGCGCCAACCGTGCCCGGCGGAGGGCAACGGCGGCAACCGGATTTATGGCGCGGGCAAGTGGGGCGTCACCAGCGGAATCGCTGCCTTGACCTGGTCGCACGCCTTCTTCGCGTCGTCGAGATTGCCGCTCGCGAGCTTCACCGACGAGGTCTCCGTGAAGGTCATCGTCGCTTGACAGTTCGTGTCGATGTCGCCGGGGCCCGGAGTGATGTTCCAGGTGAAGTCACCGGCCTTCACCTGCTCGGTCGCCTCCTCCGCGTACGGCCATTCACTCTCCGGCCGGTCGCCCGCGTAGAGATCGAGCGCCTTGACCCCGCGTTCGCCGTCGGTGTCGTCCCATTGGCAGCCGGGAGGAACACCGTCGTCGGGAAGCCCTTCGAGCGGTTCGGGCGCGCCGCTGAAGCCGAGCTGCTCGGCCTCCTCGGGCGTGAGGAACGTGCAGGCGTCGGCGGTGGCGAGCGAACTCGGCTCCGGTTCCTCCTTCGTGGGTGGTGGTGGTGCGGGCGCGCCGCCGGGAAGGTGCGACGCGACGTAGGGCGCCGCCGTCTTGGCCAGATCGCATGCCTTCGACTCGTCGCCGAAATCGCTGCTCAGCACCACGACGAACGAGCCGTTGTCCAGCTCGGTCGCCAGGAAACACACGGAGCTACCGCCGAGCGCGTCCTCGTAATGTCCCCAGTCGAGCCCGCCGAACTCCAGCGTTTCCTTCGGCTCGTCGCCGTCGAAGTACTCCGCCATCGTGAACTCGATCTCGTAGCTGACGTTGAGCGAATCGCCCTCCATCGGATCCGCGGGCGCCCAATCGCAACTCGGTGGCATGAGCTGGGCGGGGTCACCAGCGGTGAACTCGCCTTCCTCCACGAGTTCCAGGCCTGTCGCTTCCTCGGGACTCAGCAACGCACACGGCTCGCCCGGCGGTGCCTGGTTCGAAGGCGGCTCCTGTTCCGCGACGGGTGCGGCCGAGCCGCCGACGGTGCTCGTGCACGCCGAAAGTCCCGCCGTCACCAGCAACACCAGCAGCAGGCCGACGGCCGACGAGGTCCGCTTTGTGCAGGCCACCTCTGTTCCCCCCAGCATGTGTCACCGTTCGAATGCCGGGTGCCAGCGTAGTGGCCTCGGCGGGGACGCCGAGGCCACTCGCGTGAGGTCCGCGCTACCGGTCAGAGGGAACGAGCACTTCCCTGCCGCCGAGGAACGGCCGCATTGCCTCCGGCACCCGCACCGATCCGTCCGCGAGCTGGTGGTTTTCGAGGATGGCCACGATCCAGCGCGTTGTCGCCAGGGTCCCGTTGAGCGTGGCCGCCGTCTGCGGCCTCCCGTTCTCGTCGCGATAGCGAACGCTGAGCCTGCGCGCCTGGTAGGTCGTGCAGTTGGACGTCGAGGTCAGCTCGCGATACGCCTGCTGGGTCGGAATCCACGCCTCGCAGTCGAACTTGCGGGTAGCGCTCGTGCCGAGGTCGCCCGCCGCGGTGTCGATGACGCGGTAGGGCACCTCGATCTTGGTGAGCATGTCCTCTTCCCAGCCGAGCAGCCGCTGGTGTTCGTCCTCGGCCTCCTCCGGCTTGCAGAACACGAACATCTCGACCTTGTCGAACTGGTGCACCCTGATGATGCCGCGCGTGTCCTTGCCGTAGGAGCCCGCCTCGCGGCGGAAACACGAGGACCAGCCCGCGTAGCGCCGCGGCCCTTTGCCGAGGTCGAGGATCTCGTCGGAGTGGTAACCGGCGAGCGGGACCTCCGAGGTACCGACAAGGTAGAGGTCGTCCTCGGCGAGCCGGTAGACCTCCGACGAGTGCGCACCGAGGAAGCCGGTACCCGCCATGATCTCCGGCCGCACAAGCACGGGAGGGATCATGAGCTGGAAGCCGTGTTCGGCGGCCTGCATGGCGGCCATGTTCAGCAGACCGAGCTGGAGCTGGGCGCCGACTCCGGTCAGGAAGTAGAAGCGGGCGCCGGAGACCTTGGCGCCACGTTCCATGTCGATGGCGCCGATTCCCTCGCCGAGTTCGAGGTGGTCGCGCGGGGTGAAGTCGAGTTCCCTCGGCGTGCCGACGTGCTTGAGCACGGTGTAGTCGTCCTCGCCGCCCGCGGGGGCCTCGGGGTGGACGACGTTGGGCAGCAAGCGGTGCAGTTCGTCGAACTCGTCGCTCGCGCGCGTCTGCTCGGCTTCGGCGGCCTTGACCCTGGCCGCGAGGTCCTTGCCCTCGGCGAGCAGCGCATCACGCTCGTCGCCACCCGCCTTGCCGATGCGCTTGCCGAGTTGCTTCTGCTCGGCACGCAGCTTGTCGGCACTGGCGATGGAGGACCTGCGCTGCGCGTCGAGGGACAGCAGTTTGTCGACGACGCCCTCGTCTTCGCCTCGGGCGCGCTGCGAAGCGCGCACGACATCCGGGTCTTCGCGCAGGGTCCTGGGGTCAATCACGGTACCGAGGGTAGTCGGAACCCATCTGCAACCCAACGGTTGCATCAACTAGGTTTCTTGTGCAACCATTCAGTTGCAAGTCAGTCGAACCGAAGGGACTCGCCATGCGCACCGACCGGATCCAAAAGGACATCGTCATCAACGCCACGAGGGAGCGCGTGTGGGGCACGCTGGTCACGTTCTTCTGGGTCGACGACGGCGGCCTCGGCACTATCGACCCCAAGGCGGGCGACCGGTTCGTCGCGCACAGCGCGAAGGAAGGAGACTTTCCCATCCTGATCGAGAAGGCCGACCGGCCTCGCCTGCTCAGCTATCGCTGGGCCAGCGCACAGGAAGGCGCGCAACCAAGTGAAGGCAACTCGACCCTCGTCGAGTTCACCCTCACCGAACAGCAGGACGGCACCACGCTGCTCGGCGTCGTCGAATCCGGATTCGCGTCGCTGCCTCCCGCGATGGCGACACGCGCCGTCGCCGACAACACCTACGGCTGGGAGCAGCAGCTCGGCGTACTGAAGAAGTCGGTCGAGGGATGACCGGACCCGACTCCAGCGACGCCAGCGACTCCAGCGACGTCAACGACTCCGTCGACGCGGTTCTCGGCGCGCTCGCCGACCCGACGCGCAGGGCACTGCTCGACGCGCTCGTCGCGAGGGGCGAAGCCAGCGCCTCTGCGCTGGCCGGCGACCTTCCGGTTTCCCGTCAGGCCATCGTCAAGCACCTCGGCCTGCTCACCGAGGCAGGCCTGGTCTCGTCGGACCGGGTGGGCCGCGAGGTCCGCTACCGTCCTCGCTCCGACACCCTCGACGCGACAGCGCACTGGATGAGCGCGCTCGCGAGCGAGTGGGAAAGCCGCCTCTCCGCGATCAAGCGCGCCGCCGAAAGGGACTAGCGCGAGCGAACGAAATCGGCGACAACCCGCGCCAGCTCCTCGCCGGCGTCCTCCTGCAGGAAATGTCCCGCATGGGAGATGTCGGTGTGCGCCCTTCCCGCCGCGCCGGGAACAGCGTCGGCGAGGAGCGGCTTCATCGCCGCGGTGATCGGGTCGCTGTCACCGAAGGCACACAGGAAGGGGATGTCGAGTTGCCGCAGCGTCTGCCATGCCGCTTTGTTCGCCGCGCTCGCGGGGTCATTCGCGCTGGTCGGGACGAGTCCCGGCATCGCGCGAGGCCCCGCCTTGTACATCTCGTTGGGAAACGGCGCGTCGTAGGCCGCGCGCTCGACCTCGGTCAGCTTCCTCGTACGGCAGCCGGACTGCACGAAGCGGGCGATGTCGAGGACGGGCGCCTTCTGCACGGCGTCGTGGAAGGCCCACCATGCGGCAGGCATGCCTTCCTCGCCCGTGGGAAGGCCCGTGTTGGCCGCGACGACACCGGCGAACCGGCCGGGGTGCTCGGCCACGAGGCGCAACCCGATCAACCCGCCCCAATCCTGACCGACGAGGGTCACGTCGCGGAGGTCGAGCGCGTCGAACGCGAACGCCCTCATCCACTCCACGTGCTGGGCGTAACTGTGGTCGCCGACCTCGACCGGCTTGTCGGATCTGCCGAACCCGACGAGGTCGGGCGCGATGGCCCTGATGCCCGCTTCGGCCAGCACCGGCAGCATGTCCCGGTACAGGAACGACCAGGTCGGTTCGCCGTGCAGCAGCAGCACGACGGGGCCGTCGGCAGGCCCCGCCTCCACATAGCCGACCCTGACAATCCCGGAAAGCGGATTGTCGAGGTCGGCGTAGAGGTCGGGGAAATCGAAGTCGGGAAGGTCGGCGAAGCGGTCGTCTGGAGTCCGTAGTAGCCGCACGCCCCAACCGTACTGTTCAGGAGATGGCGACTGCTACCACCAGGCCGAGGGCGACGTGGGCCGACGCGACGACGAAGCTGGCCGGAGCGAACTTCTCGCTCTCGATGGTGGAGCGCACGTCGATGCGGGTGACGAATTCGAGCAATCGCACCGCGACGACCTGCGCGACGATGCCGATCAGGCCGTAGACCAGCGAAAGGATCAGGCCCTCCGCGAGATCACTCGACGACGACCAGATGGCGACGACGATGATGAACGCCATCGAGAGCATTCCGGAGGCCGTGATGATGACCGCGTTCGGAAGCCCTGACCTCACCAGCTCGGACAGCTTGCCCGGCGTCGTGAAATCGATCGCGTAGAAGCCGATGAACATCAGGACGAGGCCGACGATCGCGTAAAGCAGGATGGCGCCGATTCCTCGCGCGAGGTCGGAGCCGAAGGTGTCGGACAGTGCAACGAGCACGGGAGGTCTCCAGGGTTAGCTCGGTCGTTTCGCGTGGTCTATCACGATTCGGGGATGCGGTGGGGCACGAACGCGGCCCCGTCGTCGGTGACGAGCCCCGCCGTCTCCCTGATGCCCAGCCCCGCCGAATCGTCGCCGACGATCCACGCGCCGAGCGCGGGGCGGTAACCGTCGAACTCGGGCAGCGGATCGAACGCCTGGTAGACGTATCCCTCCGCGCCGTAGACGCCGCTGGTCTCGGTCTCGTAGCCGGTCGCGACGATCTGCACGTTGGCGCCCTCCCTGCCCAGCTTCGGCTTGCGCACGTACTCGGTGAGCAGGCCGGGCTGGTCGTTGAAAGCGGGAAGCAGATTGGGGTGGCCGGGGTAGTTCTCCCACAGCACGGCGAGGATCGCCTTGTTGGAGAGCAGCATCTTCCACAGCGGCTCGACCCACTGGGTCCGCGGAAGGGATTCGGCGGCGTACTTGCCGAACTCCTCCTCGATCACCCATTCCCAGGGATACATCTTCATGACCGTGCTCATCGGGGCTTCCTCAAGATCGACGAAGCGCTTGAGCAGCGGGTCCCAGCCGATCTCCTCGATGGCGAGCCCCACCGTGTCGAGCCCGGCCTCCGCGGCCGTTTCCTGCAGGTAGGAAGTGGTGATGTGGTCCTCGCCGCTCGCGTCGGCGCTCGACCACGTGAAGTGCACCTCGGGAGAGGGCAGGTCGGCTCCGAGCGCCTGCCACCGTTCCACGAGCCGCTCGTGAATGGAGTTCCACTGATCGTCGTCGGGAAAGACGGTGGTCTTCCAATGCCACTGGAGCACGGCGGCCTCAAGAAGTGAGGTCGGCGTGTCCGCGTTGTACTCCAGCAGCTTGGCGGGGCTCCTGCCGTCGTAGCGCAGATCGAAGCGCCCGTACACGTGCGGATCCCTGCGCTTCCACGACTCGGCGATGTGCGGCCACACCCACTCGGGGAGGCCGAACTCGGCATAACGCTCGGTCAGTACGACGTGGTCGACGGCTTCGAGACACATCGAGTGCAGCAGCTCGACGTCCGCCTCGACGGAGAGAACGTCCTCCATCTCAAGCACGTAGTGCACCGACTCGTCCCAGTAGGGACGCGACTGACCGGTGCCGTACCGAGCGGGCGTACCGAAGACCAGTCCTTGTTCCTCGACGATTCGTTTCCAGTCGCGCCGGGGCGTGCTGGACTCCCTGTGCACCTACGAGCCTCCGCTCTTACCGAAGCTGCCGCCGCTGATGCCGAAACCACCACGCTGCACCGTCTTGCCCGACTTGGTGCTGATGTTGGCGTTGGCGGGCTTGGTGTACGAACCGCCGGAGACGGTGCTGCCAACGGCACCCGTCCCGCCGTAGTTGTATCGGTACTGCTGGTAACCGCCGCCCATGATCGGCAGGAAGAGGAAACCGCCCGACGTGTAGCCGCCGTGACTGGCGACGTAGTCCTCGTCGCAGTAGTCGTCGTTCTCCACGACGGTGCCGTTGGCGTCGGTACACACCGCGGTCACCTCGTCGGGAGTCGCCACCAGGTACCACCCCGCGACGAGGCCGACAAGACCGACGGTGACCCCGCTGCCGATGAAGACCTTGCGCCGCGTCCCCGCCTTGCGCTCGGCATCGGCCCTGGCCTGTTCCTCGGCGGCCTCGCGTTCCTTCTCTTCGAGAAGCGCCTTGCGCCGGGCACGTTGCTCGGCGAGCGTCGGCTCCCTCGGCTGCGTGCTCTCCGCGTCCTGAAACCGCATCGAGCCACGCTTGCGAGGTTGCTGTTCCTCGTTCTGTTCCTCGTTGGAGGAGCTTTCGTCCGTCATCGAGCACTCCGTTACCGCGGGCTGGCGCTCCTTCACCCTATCGACTCCTGGGGCGCGGCCAGTCACGAACAGGCATCATGGACCGCGATGCCCGACGAGTCCGACCAGCTTTCGCCGAACAGACGAGCACTGCGTACCCGCGTGCTCATGGCCGGCGTATTCATCGGCGCCATCGTCGCGATGTCGTTGAGCTGGGTCTTTTCCTGGGGTTTTACCAGTGAAACCGAACTCGCACAGCAGGCGGCCCAGCAAACCCAGGAGAAAAAGCGGGAGGCGTTCAGCTCACCGCCCGGAAGCTGTTTGACCTGGACCGCGCCGGACGCGAGCGACGTGCGGACCGTCTCCTGCGAGGAGGAGCACCTGTTCGAGGTCGCCGGTGTGGCCGATATCTCCGACAAATTTCCGAAGGGAGCCCGCTCGCCCGACGACGAAACGTGGCGGGAACTGTCGGAGGAACGGTGCGGCAAGATTGCGGAGGACTACCTCGACAAGCCACTCGATCCGTTCGGCAAGCTCACCGTCGGCGTGCTGCGTCCCGACGCCGAACAGTGGAGGGAAGGCGACCGCACGCTGCATTGCGGCATCCAGCGGGTCGCTCCCGGCGGCGAACTGCAGCCGCTCAAGGGCAAGGCCGCCGACGAGGACCAGTCGGACGTCTGGGAGGAAGGCACCTGCCTCGCGCTCGACGGCAAGACCGTCGGCGATCCGATCTCGTGCTCCTCCGAACACTCCTACGAGATCATCGGACTGGTGGACCTCAAGGAGAAATTCGACGAGTACCCCTCCACCGACGATCAGAAGGCATGGCTGGACACGGAGTGTTCCGCGATCGCCAAGGAGTACACCGGCGGTGCCGATCTCAGGGAGAAGGGCCTGATCCTGACCTGGGATCTGCGGGAACAGAAGAGCTGGGACGCCGGATCGACCCTGGTCAACTGCAAGGTCGCCGCGAAACTGGAGGACGACTCGGGGCTCGCGCCCGTACGCGGCAGCATCCGCAAGGAGGAAAAGCCGCCCGAGTCCGAGCAGCCGAAGGAATCGGAGGGCAACTCCGAATCCGGAGCCGAATCCGACCCCGGCTCCGGCGATCAGGAACAGGGCGGTCAGGAACAGGGCGAGCCTTCCGAAGCGAACGGTGGCTGAACGATGCCGGTGGACATGAGCCTTGTCCGCTTCGAGGAGCTGGTGAGCGAGGCGCTCGACGCCGTGCCCCCGGCGTTCGCGAATGCCATGGACAACGTCGTGGTGCTGGTCGAGGAACACAACGAAGAGGAACCCGGCATTCTGGGTCTCTACCACGGGGTCGCGCTCACCGAGCGCGGCCACGACTACGGTGGCGTGCTGCCCGACCGGATCTCCATCTACCGGCAGCCCATCCTCGGCATGTGCGACACCGAGGAACAGGTGGTCGAGGAAGTACTCATCACCGTCGTCCACGAGATCGCGCACCACTTCGGCATCGACGACGCGAAACTGCACGAACTCGGCTGGGGATGAGACCGATCAGGGTGAGGCCGGAAAGCGTGTCCGAGCTGACGAGTCTTGTTCCTCGCGGACGCTGATGCGTGACAGACCCACTCGCGGCCTGAGCCGGCTGCTCGCCTCCAGCGCGGTGACCAACCTCGGGGACGGCATCGGCAAAGTCGCCTTCCCGCTGCTGGCCACAACGGTCACCCGTGACCCCGTGCTCATCGCGGGGCTGTCGGCCGCCCAGTTCGTGCCGTGGCTGTTGTTCGCCGTGCTCGCCGGCGCGCTGCTCGACAGGGTCGACCGGCGCAAGGCCATCGTGTACGCCAACCTCGCCCGTGCCGCCGCCGTCGGCGCCATGGCCACGCTCGTGCTGCTCGACGCGGTGTCGATCTGGGCGGTATACGGCGCGGCGCTGCTGGTCGGCGCGGCGGAGACGGTCGCGGACAGCGCGGCGAACGTGCTGATCCCCTCGGTCGTCGGCGACAAGGGCAAGCTGGCCGGCGCCAACAGCAAGCTCCAGGCGACGGAAATCCTCGGCCAGACCTTCCTCGGCGGACCGGTCGGCAGCCTGACGTTCGCGTTGTTCGCCGCGATGCCGTTTCTGCTCAACTCCTTCGCATTCGCGATCGGCGCCGCGTTGATGGTGGCCGTCGCCGGGAGCTTCCGGCCGAAGCCCACGGAGACGCCGCGTTCGCTGAAGGCCGACCTCGGCGAGGGGCTGCGCTGGCTCAGAGGAAACAGCCTGCTGCTGCGCCTCGTGCTCGTCGCGGGCTTGTTCAGCCTGGTGACCGAACTCGCCCAGGCCCAGCTCGTGCTGTACGCGCTGGAGGATCTCGGCCTCGAACCCGCCGCGTTCGGTGTCTTCGCCTTCGTCGGTGGCATCGGCGGGCTTGCGGGCGCGGCCGTCGCGCCGAGGCTGCTCGGGCGGATCGGCCGCAGGGCCGTGCTGGTCAGCGGGATCGTGGCGGCGGCGATCGGTTTCGGCGGGATGGGGTTTTCCGGCAACCCCGTACTGTCCGCGGTGTTGTTCGGCGTTTTCGCGGCCGCCGTCGTCGTGGTCAACGTGATGCTCGCGACCGCGCGGCACGAACTCGTGCCGGGTGAACTGCTCGGCAGGGTGCTCGGGGTGTGGCGAACGATCGTGTGGGGTGCCGTTCCGGTCGGCGCGCTGCTCGGCGGCGTACTCACCGACCTGCTCGGCAGTCCCAGCACGACCTTCGCCATCTCCGGCGGGCTGCTGCTCGCTCTCGCGGTCGTCGCGCTCGCGAGCTTCCGGCCGGCCGACCCTACTTGATGGTGCTCACGGTGAGCTGGTTACCAGGCAGGCTGCCCGTGTCACACCCGGTACCCGGCGCCTCGACGAACATCGCCTGCGTTTCCTGCGGCGGGTAGACGCGAAGCCCCCTCACCTCGGTCGGGTTGCAGGCCGAGGCGTCGTAGTTCTGTACCTGCACGAACCCGACATCGGCCGAGGCGGCTTCGCCCGGGTTGAGGGTGATCGCGGCCCCCTTCGCACCTTCGCGTTCCGCGGCGGGCCCGACCTGGCGCCCTTCGTCGCCGGTCACATAGGAGACGCCGGGGAAGCCCTGGATCACACAGGGCACGGAGCCCGCGTTGGTGAACTGCAGCGGCCGGTAATGGGTGCCGGCCGCCGCGTCGCCCTGCCCCAACGAGAGCCGCAGCTCCGAGGAGGTACACAGGGCCGGTTCCTGCGCCCTGTTTCGCGCCGAGGCGGGACTGTTCGGTGCCGAAGTCCCCGGCTCCCTCGGATTCACTGTCGCCGGTGATGTCGTGTCGTGAGGGGCCGACGATGTCGGTGGCGCTGATGGTGCCTGCGCCTCACCGCCGCCGGACTGGCCCGACTGGCCGCACCCTGTCAGTGCCAACGCCAGTGCCGCGGCTCCGACCGCGACCGTTGCTGTCTTCGAGACGTTAACGCGCATGATGGTCATCACTCGCCTCCCTGTGCTGGGTGACTACCCACAGGACGCCTGGCACACACGGAGGGTTGCGTTGGTTTCCAACTCGAAGGCTGGACACTATGTCAGGATTTTGTGACCGGAGCTGGCAGAGCACCGCGAACCTGCGAAAAGCGATGCTCGACCTGCCGTTCAACGCCGAACTCGCCGAGGGCACGCTCGGCAGGGATCGATTCCAGTTCTATCTCGCGCAGGACGCCCGCTACCTGGTCGGGTTCGGCCGAGCACTCTCGGTAGCCGCCGCGAAGGCACCCGATCCGGCCGCGCTGGCCTTCTTCTCCGGAGCAGCGCGGGAAGCCGTTCTCGTCGAACGTGCCCTGCACGAGAGCTACTTCGAACGGTTCGGGCTCGGCGAGGCCGATCTCGCGGCGATCGAGACCTCGCCGACCTGCCTCGGGTACACGTCCTACCTGCTCGCCGTCGCGCAGACGGAGGGCTACGCGGAGCTCATCGCGGCGCTGCTGCCGTGTTTCTGGATCTACCACGACGTCGGCACGGACATCCTCGAACAACAGCGGCGAACCGGAGCGAGCGGCAACCCGTACCAGGCGTGGATCGACACCTACGCCGACGACGACTTCGCCGCCGCCGTCCGTACCTGCATCGCCGAGGTGGACAAGGCCGCCGAACGCGCCGACGAGCACACGGTGGCCAGGATGTCGGCAGCGTTCACCAGGGCATGCGAGTACGAGTGGATGTTCTGGGACAGCGCCTACCGGATGGAGTCGTGGCCGACCACGCACCTGCGCGGTTTGCCGGAGACGACCTAGCCGCCGAGAGGGCTGCCTGCCCAGTCGAGGCAGCGCCAGCGCCCGTCGGCCAGGGATTCGAAGCGGACCATCGCCGTGTTGCCGAGCAGTTCCTTGCCCGCGAGTTCCTGGCCGACGTTGTCGGCAAGCCACTCGGCGCCGAGCCGGATCGCCCCGCCGTGACTGACCACGACGATGGCCTTGTCGGCGTCGACATCGGCGTGCTTGGCGCGTAGCCCGCCGATCGCCGAAAGGAAGCGGGTGCGTACCTGCTCGCCGGTCTCGCCGCCTGGCATACCCGTCGAGAGATCGCCGCTCGCCCACGCTTTCGCCGTCGTGAAGTACGACATGAGCGCCTCTTGGTCGCCCCTGTCCTCAAGGTCCCCGACGAAGACCTCCTGGATGCCGTCGATGACCTGCACACTCATCGCCAGCGACGTGGCGAGCGGGGCCGCCGTCTGCTGCGCCCTCGTCGCGCGGGAGGCGTAGACGGCCGCGATCGGCTCCCCGCTCAGCCGTTCCGCGAGACCACTCGCCTGCGAATGCCCAAGTTCGGTCAGCGGAGGGCCTGGCAGCGCGCTGTTCAGGATCTTGAGGATGTTGGCTTCGCTCTCCGCGTGCCGGACGAGGTACAACCGCATGCTGCGACCCCCAGGTAAGTGACGGTGGTGATCCCCTGTCTACCAGCGCGCGTTCGGTCGCTCGGAGCGATGCGGGCAAGCCCACACCTCAGGCGGACCTACCGGCGCGCACGGCGGCCACCCGCCCACCGCGTCTCCCACCACCACCCAAACGGACACCGCACGCGCCCACCACCAACGAACCGATCAAGCCGACGAACCGGCGCGCACGGCGGCTACCCAATCAGCAGCCTCGTCGAAATCCTGGTTCGCGGCGCCGGGATCGATGGTGGCCTCGACCCCGTCCGCCCTCGGATGCGAACCCAGGAACCGCACGTTGTTGCACCGCCTGCGCAACGCGGCGAGCGCGTCACCGATACGGGTTTCGGCGACGTGACCCTCGAAGTCGATGAAGAACCGGTAGAGCCCGAAGTTTCCCTTGATCGGCCGCGCGTCGAGCCGCGTGAGGTTGATACCCCGGGTCGCGAGTTCGTCGAGCAGTTCCGCGAGCGCCCCCGTGCGGTTGGCCGCGGCGGCCACAATGGACGTGCGGTCGGCGCCGGTCGGCTCGGGCAGCGTGCCCGGCGGGCTCAGCAACAGGAACCTGGTCCTGGCATCCGCGACGTCGGCGACTTCGGTGGCGAGCACACGAAGTGGATAGTGCTCGACGGCGACCGGTGCCGTGACGGCCGCGTCGTACTCCCCTCGCTGGACGGCGACCGCCGCCGCCGCGGTCGAGGAAGCGACCACCGTGCGCGCTTCGGGAAGGTTCCGCTCGACCCATTGCCGGACCTGCGCGAGCGCGTGCGGGTGACTCGCGACAGTGCGCACGGTGCCGACGTCCTCGCGCGTCAGCACACTGAAATGCACGGGCAGCAAGGCTTCGGCTGTCGCGACGAGCGGGGCTCGCTCCGCGAGTCCGTCCAGCGTGGCGGTGACTGGGCCTTCGACGGAATTCTCGACAGGTACACATGCGGCTTCACACGCACCGTCGCGAACGGCACTCAGCGCGGCCGTGATGGTTTCGACGGGCAGCAGCTCGTCGCCCTCGGCGGCGAGGCTCCGCGCGGCCTGCTCGGTGAATGTTCCCTGAGGCCCGAAGTAGGCGATCCGTGGCACCGGGTCAGGCTACGGTCCACGGTGAGAGCACTTTCACTCGCATAGCCGGTCGTCAATGTGGTTACTTGGCGCGCTTTCTTTGCCATGCTGTAGGCGTGACCGCCGAATCGGGCATGCGTTCCAGCCGCTGCGGATCCGTTGGTGAAGATCGGCAGCGCGCGCCGGAACTCGTGCTGTGCGCCGTGGACGAAGCCTTGGCCCATGCGTGGGAATCGGTACTGGAGGCCGTGTCCGGCCCGGTGAGAGTCCATCAAGGATCGGTACTCGACGTTCCGGCACAGGCCGTGGTCAGTCCCGCCAATTCCTACGGCTGGATGCGGGGCGGCGTCGACGCCGTCTACGCGAAGGCCTTCCCCGAAGTCGAGCAGAACGTGCGCAGCGCGGTGCTCGCCTATCACGGCGGGGAGTTGCCCATCGGCGAAGCCGTCGTCGTCCCCACCGGCGAGGTCATTCCGGAATGGCTCATCGCCGCGCCGACGATGCGGGAGCCAGGCGAGCGGCTTCCTCCCGACACCGTGCATCCGTATCTCGCGGCGAGGGCCGTCTTCCTGCTGTGGCGCGACGGCCGCTTCGAACACGGCACGGAGGTCCGTGATTCCGTCGACACGATCGCGATGCCCGGTCTCGGCACCGGCGTCGGCGGGGTGCCGCCGCAAACGTGCGCGCGGCAGGTGTCGGCCGCGTGGGACGACGTGTTCGTCGCTTCCTGACCGCCTCGGCAAGTACATCCGGCGTGTAGAAGGTCACAGCGCGTTTTCAGCCGGTAAGCCCTACCGTTGAATGCGCGTTACACAGATGTACGGCGCCGGCCCATCGACGGGCGAGGAGTGAGCGAATGCCACGGGTCCGTGAGCTGAGCCCATATGTCGAGTTGCAGCGCGATCAGTGGCGTGAATTGCGTCGCTCGACGCCATTGCCACTCACGGCGAGCGAGCTGATGAAGCTCAGGGGACTCGGCGAGCAAATCGACCTGAACGAGGTCGCGGAGGTTTACCTTCCGCTGTCGAGATTGATAAATCTGCAGGTCGCGGCACGGCAACGGCTGTACGAGGCCACCACGACGTTTCTCGGCGAGGACGCGCACGGCACGAAGGTGCCTTTCATCATCGGCGTCGCGGGCAGTGTCGCCGTCGGCAAGTCGACGACGGCGCGCATCCTGCGCACGTTGCTCGCTCGCTGGCCCGACCACCCCAGCGTCGATCTGGTCACGACGGACGGTTTCCTCTATCCGCGTACCGAGCTGATGCGGCGGGGCATCATGCACCGCAAGGGATTCCCGGAGAGCTACGATCGCAGGGCTCTGCTGCGGTTCGTCACCGACGTGAAATCCGGCGCCGACGAGGTACGCGCCCCCGTCTATTCCCACCTCGCCTACGACATCCTCCCCGGCGAGGAGCAGGTGGTACACAAGCCCGACATCCTCATCCTCGAAGGGCTCAACGTCCTCCAGCCCGGCCCCAGCCTGACCGTGTCGGACCTGTTCGACTTCTCGATCTACGTCGACGCGCACACG
Source organism: Saccharomonospora sp. NPDC006951 (assembly GCA_040635515.1). GTDB lineage: Bacteria > Actinomycetota > Actinomycetes > Mycobacteriales > Pseudonocardiaceae > Prauserella_A. The sequence goes on from JBEYHY010000006.1 coordinate 540,488, forward strand.
GCCGACATCGAGCGGTGGTACATCGACCGGTTCCTGGAACTCAGGTACACGGCGTTCTCCGACCCGAGTTCACACTTCCACCACTTCGCGAGCCTGCCGGACGACGAGGCACGTATCGAGGCGCGGCACCTGTGGAAGACGATCAACGAGCCCAATCTGATGGCCAACATCAGGCCGACCAGGCCAAGGGCGACGCTGGTGTTGCGCAAGGACGCCGACCACTCGATCAACCGGGTTCGCCTTCGCAAACTCTGAGCAGGCACGATTCTCGCCGAACGACGAATCCGGAGCTCAGGGCCGCGTCCGCCTCCCCTCCACGGGTGAGCGTCACCTGACTGGCCCTGGATCTTCACGTTTTTCCGGCGAAGATGTCCTGTGTGACCGACCGGATGAGCGGCTTCGTCGTGCAAGTCCTCGGTCCGCTGCGGCTCAGGCGAAGGGGCGGCGACGTCGCGATCAACGACTCCCGGCTCATCCCCGTGCTCGCCTGCCTCGTCGTACACGCCAACACACCGGTGCCGGTGGACACCCTGATCGAGGCGGGCTGGGGTGGCGATCCGCCCGCGCACGCGAGAGACGCGCTCGAATCCCGGCTCTCCAGGCTACGCACCCTGCTTGCCGGTGACGGCGACGTCTCGTGGGAAGGGCAGAACTGCGTCCTGCGCGTCGAACCGCGCCGCATCGACGCCGTCCGGTTCGAACGGCTCGTCGCGGCCGCCTCGCGCAGCCGTCCTCAGCGGGCGATGACCCTGCTCACCAGGGCACTCGCGCTGTGGAGAGCACCGGCCTACCCGGAACTGGTTCGCGAAGGACTCGCCCACCCGCAGGCGTTGCGCCTCGGCGAACTGCGGCTGGAGGCCATCGAGACGCTCGCCATGCACGAGTTGTCGGCGGGGCAACCGGAATCGGCCATCGCGAGACTGCTCGACGTGCTGACCGCGGAACCGTTTCGCCAGCGGACAACCGCGTTGCTCATGCGGGTCTACCGGGTCCTCGGTCGCGACGAGGAAGCCGCGATGGCCTACGAATCCATGCGCGAACGACTGGACAGTGCACTGCACACCGAGCCCTCCGCCGAGTTACGGTCGCTCAGCCGAGGCTTGCTCGCGATGCCGCACTCGCCCGGTTCGTTGACCGGAAGGCAACGAGAGTGCGACCGGCTGCTCACGATGGCCGACAACGAACGGCTGGTCACCGTGACAGGTCAGGGCGGAGTGGGAAAAACCCGGCTGCTGCGCGAGATCCTTCCCCGGTTCACCGATCCGGCAGTCCTCGTTGAACTGTGCACAGTGGACTCCGAAGGAGTCGTGCTCGCCGTCGCCGCCGCGCTCGGCGTCCACGCACCGGGATCGGTGACCGCATTGGTCGCCGCGATCGCCGACGAACTCGCCACTCGCAGGACGGTGCTCGTCCTCGACAACTGCGAGCACGTACTCGACGCGGTACGGGAACTGCTCACGACCGTACTCAGCGAAACCACGGTGAGCACGGTGCTGGCAACGAGCAGGGTTCCGCTCGGTCTCGGCGGAGAGCGGGTGATGCCGCTGACCGGGCTCGAAACATGGGACGAGGTGCGCGCGCTGCTGATGCGCCGAGCACACGCCATCAGGCCCGGCTTCGCGGTGACTGACAGCCAGCTCGACCGGATCAGGGAATGGCTTCGCACGGTCGAGGGTCTTCCGCTCGGCATCGAGCTCGCGGCGGCCCGCATCGCCACCGAAGGGCTCGACGACCTTCCTCCGCTGCCGAAGGATGTGGTCACCTGGTCGGTCGAGCGACTCGACGATCAGGAGCGGGAGTCGCTTGCCGCACTCGCCGTCTTCCACGGTGAGTTCGACGGAGCGGCAGCCGAGGCCGTGACGGGTTCGGACACCGCGGTGACCGGCCTCGCGCGGACCGGCCTGCTCGGCGGGCAAGACGCGCGGTACCGGGCTCCGGAACTGGTCCGGCAGGTCGCGGCCCGCGGGCTGCGCGGCTCCCACCAGGAAGGGAAGGTCAGGGATCGGCACGCGCGCTGGTGCCTCGATCTGGTCACCTCCGCGGTGGCGGCTGCCAACGGAAAGGACGAGCTTGCCGCGACGGCATCGATCCTCGGCGCCGCGAAGGACATCGTCGGCGCACTGAGCTGGGCGAGCCACGAGGAACCGATACTCGCGGCCAACCTTGGCGGCAGGACGGGACTGCTCTTCCCCCACCGATCCGAAGTGGACATTCATGCGGCGCAGTGGCGGCTCGCGTGGCAGGAACACCCGGGATTGTCCGCCCACGCCTTGCTGCTCGGGGCAGGAGCGAAAGCGGCACTGCGATTCGGTGCCGCGGCCGAGGCACTGTCACTCGCCGAAAAGGCATACGGTGCGGCGGAAAGTGCCGAGGAAAGCTACCTCGCGCTTTCGACCATCGCACTGTCCTATCGCGACCTTTCCCGGCCGGAGCAGGCCGAGCGGTCCTGTCTCGGCATTCTCGAACTCGAAGGACTCGCTCCGGCTTGTCTTGCCGAGGCAACCGCGACGCTCTCCCTGCTCGCGACCACGCGCGGCGACACGGAGGAAGCAGGAGCGAGGGCCAACGCGGCGAGGGCGCTCGCCGAAACCGCCGGTGCACCGAGCAGGCTCGCGTTCGCCCGCTACGCGCAAGGCGAAGCCGAAGTGGCCCGCGACCTGAGTGCGGGCGCCGCCATTCTGCTCGAAGCGCGCGCGGAAGCCAAGTCCGCACAGGCTTCGCTCGTACTCGGCCCCGCGACGACGACGCTGGCCGCCGCGCTCGTCCGCCTCGGCAGGCAGGCGGAGGCGGCGGCGTTGCTACCGGAGGCGATCGCACACTGGGAACGACTCGGCAGCCAGCCGTGGCAGCGGGTCACCTCCCGCATCGGCGACGAACTGAGAGCGCTGACCGGTCGCTGAGGCACGGAGAGCGGCTTCCTCGTCCGATCGGCCGATATCGGCCCCGGAGCAGTAACCGGTTGGCCGATAGCACAAGCCCTCGTCGCCGGTGACCCTTGTGAGTAAGAAACATGCCCTTGAGCAGGGGGGGGGGGGAGGCAACACCGATGGTATCCATCATCCTTACCTGGATCGGCGCGATCCTCGGTATCGCTGTACTACTGGCCATGGCATTCGGTGCCTTCGTGCTGGATTTCGACGACGCACGCAACAGCGCAGACCACAAGAAGCGGCGCGCGCTGCCGAACACGACGACACCGACAACGCCAACTCCCTGATCGGGCGCGGGTCACCTGCCTGCGCTTTTCGGCAGCGCGATCCGCGCCTTCCGGATCTCCTCGATCAGTCTCGTTTTCCGGCGGTGCTCCTCGACGAGCGCCGCGAGATACTCACCGAATTCCTCACCGGTTCCCGCTTTCCGGTGCAGGGTGCGCAGTCTGCGCAGCTGGGCGGCCGCCGTCACGTAGTGCTGGGCGTCCTTCCGGTCGATCAACCCGCCGATGTGTTCCCGGTACACCGGGATCAACGCGGCGGGCTCCTCCCGCGAGGCAAGCTTCCACGCTTCATCGGCCCTGCCGTCGGCGAGCAGTTCCCGCACCGGAGCGACCGGATCTCCCCGCTCGCCGTCCGCAGGCTCCTTCGCGTCGCTCTCGCCGACGTCCCGCACCGGCTCGTCCTCGGCGACCTCGGCCGCGGCGGCGGCCCTCCGCCTGCTTGCCCTTTCCAGCGCCGCGATCGGCTTTCCCCTCCGCGCGCCGTTTTCGGTGCCGAGCGCGGTCGCCGCGTGCGCGATCGCCTCGGCGTGCCTGCCCGCCGCTCGCAGTATCCGCACGATCCGCAGACTGACGTCGATCCGGGGCAATTGTTCCGACAGCATCGCGATCACCGTGTCGACGTCACCGGTGACCTCGGCGTGCTGCTCGTTCAACCTCCTCGCCGTCGCCCTGCGACGTTCGTCATCGCCCCGCTCGGCCAATACTTCATCCACAGTGGACTTGACGAGCGTGAGCCCCTTCTGCCCCAGCGCTTCCGCGAAATCGACGAGGGAGATGTTGGGCCACACCGGCCGGTCGAAGGCCGTGCTGAGCAACCAGTTCGCGAGTTCGGCCGGCTCCGGCGGATGCGCGGCACACGCCCTCGCGTACAGCGCGACGGCGCGATCGAGGTGATCGGCGATGGCCCCCGACGGATCGTCGAGGTCACCAAGCGCCGCCGTGATCTTGTCCACCGCACGCCGTGCCAGCGGGGCGACATCGGCCCTCGTTCCGGAGTCGAGCAACCGCTGGAGCGTGTCGAGCACCGATGCGATCTGCACCGACTCCGCCGTTCTCACCGCTGTGTCCAGCAGGTCGCTGACCTCGGCCAGGTCACCGGCCGCGGGCCCTTCGGCCATCGCGAGCAGTCTGTCGCGCAGTTCGTGGTCCCGCTCGGCGTGCTCACACAGCAGGTCGGCAAGCCGCGCCGAATCGAGCGAACGGAGGAACGAACGCAGGTCCGATTGGGGGGTCACCCGCACATCGTGCCACTAGAAGCTCGCCCGTTGGTCACCGTAACGTGCCGATTGGTCGCCTGCTGTGGCCACTGTTGCGCCCACTGCCGTACCCACAACCGCCGCTCGCTGTCGCGGGATGAGCAGATCGGCCAGTTTCCGCACGGTCACGACGCTCTGCAGACGCAGCGCGTTCACCACCCCGAGCGGGCTGCCGATGGGCGCGGCCTTCACGGCTTCGAGGTCGGCGAGCAAGTACAACCGCGTGCGCGCACGCGTCACGGCCGAGCCGAACGACCGCATCCGCGCCGACCAGTCGTCGCCGGTCAAGTCGACCAGCACGGTGCCGAACTCGTTGCGGGCGAGTCCGCGAGCGGTTCCCGCCGCGACCGTGAGCCGCTCCCGCACGACATCGAGCCAGCACTCGGCGCTCTCCCGGTTCGGCGCGAGAATCGCCGTCCCGTCCGCGCTCACCACGAGCCGGACGACCCCGGCGCGGTCGACGGCTTGGCCCTGGGTGTCGAGCAGCACCACCTCGGTGCGCCCGCTTGCCGCGGTGACGTGTTCCTCGTAGCCGATGCCCTGCGCGAGATACCGGACGGCGGGCCCGAACCGGAACTGCGTGGTCAGGATCGCGCAGCCGGGGTGCTGTTCCGCTTCGGACGCGGTCCTGATGCCGCAGTGGCTGAACGGGGTCGACAGCAGCCACCGCCGGACCTCGGGGACGTTCCTGAGCCGGGGGTTGCCGACCCGGGGACCCGGCTGCCGGAAATCGCCGAACACCACCGCTGTGCTGCCCGCCTGCGCGACGGCACACAACACGTCGGCGAGCCGCGCGGAGCCCGCGTCGTCGACGAGGACGACGTCGAACGGACGGCTTGGCCACCGATACCTCGCGGACGACGTGGTGACGATCTGCGCGGAATCCCACGCCGCGGACTCGGTCTCGGCCCTCAGCTTCGCCGAACGTTCGCCGAGCCACCACAGCCGTTCTTCGAGCCTGCCCCTTTTCGCCGCCCGCTCCGGCCCCGCGAGCAGGAGGCGCTCTCGTTCCGCGTGAAGTCCTGGAAGCCCCTGCTGCTCGCATTCGGCGTGAAACCGGCGATCCCGCTCGGTCACGAGCCCGGTCGAGCGCAATCGCGCGATGCGGCCTCGGAGCCGTTCCAGCTTGACGTGCACCGAAGCCTCGGTCTCCGCGGCGCGGTCGAGATGCCGGTGCGCGGTTTCGAGCTCGGCGGAGAGGGCGTCCACGTCGGCGTCGGTGACGGGATGGGCCTTGTCGAGGCACTCCCGCATGCCTGCCTCCAGTTCGGCCCGCTTCGCCTCGGCCTCCCTGAGCGCCTTCCTGTCGGCGCGCCTTCCCCGGTACATCCTGCCGCCGTCGAGTTTCGCTGAGAGCGCGGCGAGCAGCGGCTGAAGTCGTTCGAGTTGTCGTTCGTGATCGTGTGCCCCGGTCAAGCCTGCTCGCTTGCTCTCGATGGCTTCCCACTTCGTGCGTGCGGACAGCAAACCCCGCTGTGCCGTGGCGAGTTGCTCGGCCGCCTCCTGGTGCTGTCTTCGCACCGAGGCGAACTCGGCTTCAAGCCTCGCGGACCGTTCCTCGTTCTCGATCCTTCTGCCCGCCGCGAGATACGCCTCGTGGTCGTAGCCGCCGAGAGCGCGGGTGAGCTCACCGATCCGCTCCTCGTGAGCTGTCAACCCGGCGAGATCCTCGCGCAGCGCCGACAGTTCCGCCTCGGTCGCGGCGGGGATCCCAGGCGGCTGGTCGCCGGCGTTGACGATGAGAATGCGCTTGCCCGCCTTGGCGAGTTCGGCGGCGGCCTTCGCGATGAGATGCGTCTTCCCCGAACCGGGAGCGCCCCACACGAGCCGGAGGCCGGGCAGGAAACACGCCTGATAAGGGTCGGTCGCCGCATCCGGCCTGCCTTCGGCGAGCCGGTCGGCGAGCGTGCCGCCGGGAAGATCGCGCAGCCGGTCCGCGAGTTCCCTCAGACCGTCGCGTGTGGACACCTCCCGCACCCACACCATGTCGCACTCCGCCGGAAGCGCGCCCGGCACCTTGATCCACATGACGCCGCCGGAGAGTTCGGCGTTCACCGGGACGGCGGGACCTTCTCGTGGCCCTTCACTACCGGCGAGGCGTACGTCGTCGATGGGGTTGATCCGCCTGCCCCTGAGATCGACGGCATACCCGCCGTCGTCCAGGTTCCTGACCCGCCCCAGCAGAGTCCATTCGCCCGCTTCTCGCGTGTGCTCGCCTTCGGCCTCGACGGCACTCGCGGCAGCCAGCCGCCAATCGGACATCCGGCCCCTTCCCATCCCATAAACCAAGGGTGTCGGTTCGGGTACAGAAAGTAAGCCAGGAGGGTGATCCACAGAAGCCGACGCGCGGGCCGTCCGCGACACGCACCCCGAACGAGCACGCCCAGGGGAAAGCCAGGCCGGGTCAGGCGAACTTGGTCTTCGGCCGCTCCTGAAGAACATCGTCGACATAGACGTCGACGAGTTCGTCCGTGAAGGCGATCAGACCGGCGACGCGTTCACTCTCCGGAAGCGGAGTCCGGTAGGACCACGCGAGATCGGCGACCACTTCGCCGCCCGTATCGACGGACCAGTACTCCGCGGAACCCTTGTAGGGGCAGTGCGTGACCTTGTCGCTGCGCACGAGCAGATCGAGCCGGACGTCGGTCTTCGGCAGGTAGTACCTCGTCGGAAGGCCCGTCTCGAAGAGCAGCCTCGGATTGCCGCTCTCGGCGACGACGACGCCACCGACCTCGACCCTGACCTTCCGCGAACTGGGCAGGATGTCCACCCTGGTGTGCGGGTCCCTCGGATGCGTGTAGATCTCCTCGTCCTCCTCGAACCACGCGTCCATCACGTCCCATTCGAAGCGAACGTGACCGCGCAGCGCCTCGATGGGCGAATCGGGATACTCGGTAGCGGCGTCCTCAGCCGTCTTCCCGCCCACCTTCAGCGTGGAGAGGACTCCCTCTCCCCTGCTCGGCGAGCGCCGGGTGGCACCGCTCGATTCGAGCGCCGACGTGTCGACGTCCTCGCGAGGGAAGTAGTACGCCGGAAAGTACGGCACCTCCCACACCAGCAGCGGTCGCGTCGTGTCGGCCACCACCTTTCCCGCGAAAACGGCGCGGACCCGCTTCGCGCCGTTTTCGAAACGGACCCTGCCCCTGGTCTCCGTGTTCAATGCGCTCATGTGCAGCCGAACGCACACCGAGCGCGCGGTATTTCCCGGTACGAACCCACGTAATCTCGTCGTATGGCCATCGAAGTACTCCTCGTCGACGATCACGAAGTGGTCCGTCGTGGGCTGCGCGAACTGCTCTCCGACGAACGCGACATCGAGGTCGTCGCCGAGGCGAGCGGCGCGGACGAGGCGCTTGCGGTCGCCATGCACGTCGAACCCGATGTCGCCGTGGTCGATGTCCGGCTGGGGGACGGCGAGAAGGACGTCGACGGTGTCGCCCTCTGCAGGGAATTGCGCTCGCGGCCCAACCCGCCCCAATGCCTCGTGCTGACGGCCTTCGACGACGAGGAAGCCATGATGGGCGCAATCATGGCCGGTGCATCGGGCTATCTGCTCAAGCAGGTGCGCGGGCAGGACGTCGTCAACGCGGTGAGAGAGGTCGCGGCGGGTCGCTCGCTGCTCGATCCCGTGACAACGGCGAGGCTGCTCGACAAGATGCGGCATCCCACCGAGTCCGACCGGCTCTCCGACCTGAGCGAGCGCGAACGAAGCGTGCTCGACCTGATCGGCGACGGCATGTCCAACAGGGAGATCGCGGAACGGCTCTTCCTCGCCGAGAAGACCGTGAAGAACTACGTGACGTCACTGCTCGGCAAGCTTGGCATGCAGCGTCGCACGCAGGCCGCCGCGTGGGTGGCCAGGCACGGCACTCGAGAACACTGAGCGCGACGGGGCTGCTCACCTGGCTGTTCGCGAATCAGAGCGGCAGTTCGAACGCGACCAGCGTTCCCATGCTCGGCGACGAATTGACGAAGAACTTGCCGCCCGCTCGCTCCGCCCGCTCGGCGAGGTGCCGCAGCCCGCGCCTCGCGACGTCCTGCGGCACCCCGCACCCGTTGTCCCTTACCCGAAGCCGAACGCCCTCGGTGTCGCGCTGCACGATCACTCGCGTCTCACTCGCCCCGGAATGCCTGACCACATTGGACAGCGCTTCTCGCAGCGCCGCCCTCATGTGGTCGGCGCTCTCCGGCGGGATGTCGGCCAGTTCGCCGGAGAGTTCCAGCGTCGGGGGAAAGCCGAGCAGTTCGCCCGCGATGCGCACTTCGGCGCGAGCCGATTCCGCGAAATCCGTCGCGGGCGGCGCCACGTCGTGTGGTTGCGGATCGGGTGAGCGCAGCGCCCTTACCGTGCCCCTGATCTCCTCGATCGTCTGGTCGAGCTGGTCGATCGCCTCGCCGAGACGCGCTCCGTCAGCGCCGGCGAACCGCTTCCGCATCCTGCGCCGCACCCTGTCGAGCTGCATACCGGCCGCGTACAGCCGCTGCACGATCACGTCGTGCAGTTCCCGAGCTATCCGTTCCCGCTCCTGGTACAGGGTGATCCGGTGCCGCGCGTTGGCTCCGTCGGCGAGCGCGAGCACGACCCCCGCCTGTCCCGCGAACGCGGTGAGCACGTCGACGGTGCTCTCCGAGAACCCTTCGCGCGTACGGGTCCTGTACACGGTGAGCACCCCGAGCAGCCTGCCTCCCGTGCCGAACGGCGCGGCGGCGAACGGGCCGTACGAACGCAACTCCGGCGGCACGAACCGGGAGGTCCTCGGATCGTTGGTGACGTCGTCGGTGACGACGGGTTCCCCGCCTCCGGCGACCCTGCCCGCGGCCGATTCCGCGGGAAGGGAAAGGCCGAGCAGATCGGTTTCCGAGGCCGAGCCGTGCGCGGCCTCGATGGTGACGCTCCCGTCCTCGGCGCGGACCATGACAAGACCGAGGTCGGCGTCGGCAAGCTCGACGGCATGGCGCACGACGGATCCCAGCACCGCGCCGGGGTCGTCGCCGGACAGCGCTGTGGTCGTGATCTCGGTGGCCGCCGAGAGAGCTCGCGCGGCAAGGCTGGGTTCCATGAGCAGTACCAAGGTTAGGCTCCTCCTCCCCGCATGACCGCTTCTCGTGCTGTGAGCTTCGTGATGACGCGGCCGTCCTCGACGTGGAGCACCAGGTCGGCGTCGGCTGCCTCATCAGGCCGATGGGTGACGTGGATGACCGTCTTCCCCTCAAGCCGGGTGCGCAGGTTGCCGAGCAGCTGATCGGCCGTCGCCGCGTCGAGGTGGGCCGTCGGCTCGTCGAGCAGCACGACGTCGGCTGTTTCGGCGGCAAGCAACGCCCTCGCCACCGCGAGTCGCCCCGCCTGTCCTCCCGAAAGCCCGCTGCCCTCGCTGCCGAGCACGGTGCCGAGTTCGACGGAGGGCAGAGCCGCCGCCTGCAGGGCGGCTTCGAGCTGCGCCGTTGTCGCGTGTGGATTGCCGAGCCGGAGGTTCTCGGCGACCGTCGTCGAAACCAGCTGTGGTTCCTGCGGAGCCCAGGCGACGCGCTCCGGCACGGTCGCTTCTCCCTCGCGGGGCACGACGAATCCGAGCAACGTGGCGAGCAGGGTCGACTTCCCCGCGCCCGACGGTCCCACGACCGCCACCGTGCTTCCCCCGGGGATGTCGATGTCGACACCGGTGAGCACGGGTTCGGGTCTCGCGGGCCAGTGCAGGTCGGCACCCCGGATCGAGATGGCGGCGGTGTCGCACGTGTGCGCCTTCGGCGGGGTGGGTTGCTCGAAGGTCTCGGCGAGCCGCCGCCGTGCCGTGCGCAGCGTGTCCCAGTGCTGCGCCGAGGGCGGCAGGGTGGCGACGACCTCGGCGAGCGCGAGCGGGACGAGCGCGACGATCGGCGCCAGCACCGGGTTGAGCGCGCCTTCGGCGACGGCGCCGGCCGCGAGCATCGTGCTCGCCACGGTCGCGAAACCGGTGGCGAGGGTGGTCACCGCCTCGGCTGTCCCCTCGGCGAACGCCTGTCGCCGCGCGGAGGCGACGAGCCTGGCGTCGGCCGCGCCGAGTTCGGCACGCAGCTCGCGGTCCCTTCCGTAGGCGAGCAGTTCGGCGGCCGAACCGAACAGGGTGAGCACGCGCGCGGCGATGTCCCTCCTGCCCTCTGCGAGTGCCGAGGTTGCCTTCCGTTCGGCGAGCAGCGCGAGCGAAGGGGCGAGCACGACGGCGAGCAGCATCGCGACGGCCAGCGCGAGCCCGGCCGATGGCAGCACGGCGGTCTGGATGACGATGGCACCGGCGATGACGATGAAGGCCACGGCGGGTGGGGTGAGCACCCTGGGGATGAGGTCGCGCACCGTGTCCACGTCGGCGACGAGCCTGCGCTGGCCTTCGCCTTCCCTGAGCGCGAGTGTGTGCGCGGGCCCGAGGCGGACGAGCGTGCGCCACAACTTCTCGCGCAACTCGGCCGCGACGCGGAACGCGGCGTCGTGGGTGCGCAGCCGTTCGGTGTAGCGCAGAACGGCTCTGGCGAGCCCGAAGGCGCGTACCCCGACGACGGCGACGGTGAGGGTGAGGATCGGCGGTTGCTGTGAGGCCTTGGCGATGAGCCAGCCCGACGTCGCCGTCAACGCGACACCGGCGAGCAGCGCACCCGCTCCGAGGAGAACGCCCGCGGCGAAGCGCCGGTTGACCAGTTCGCGCAGCCGGAGCGTCGCCGGCCGGTTCACGGTCCGCTCCGCGTCGGCCTGGCTCACGGTGCCCGGCTTCTCGACGGCCTCGGCGAGGTCGGCACCGCTTTCGCGCTGGTGTGCCGCGATGACGACGGCCGCGCCGCGTTTTCTCGCGTTTTCCACGGCCGACATGACGCGTTGGGCGTTGTGTGAATCGAGGTGTGCCGTCGGTTCGTCGAGCAGCAGCAGCCAGGCGCCGTCGTCGAGCCGCAGCAGTGCTCTCGCGACGGCGAGGCGCTGCCGCTGCCCCGTCGAGAGCCGGTTGACCGGGGTGTCGATGAGGTGCTCGATGCCGAGTTCGGTGAGCACGCGTTCGGCGTCGCCCGCCGGTCCGAGTTCGTCGCGCGCGGTACCGCCCGCGAAGGCAGGGATCTGCGGGACCCAGGCGATGTGTTCGCGCCACGCGGCCGGGTCGAGTTCGGCGAGCGGGATACCGGCGACGGTGATACTCCCGCCGGCGGGGGCCGTGAAGCCGAGCAACACCGAGAGCGTCGTGCTCTTTCCGGCTCCGCTCGGCGAGCGCAGCCACGTGGTACTGCCAGGCGTGATCAGGTGACTTTCCCCGTCGGGTGCGTAGCCGTGCCTGCGCCGCACGCGGAGACCCGCGATGCGGATGTCGCCGCGAACAGGAGTGCGGGTTGCTTCCGGCCGGGCCGGTGTCGCGAGCACGTCGGTGACCCTGCGGACGGCTTCGACGCCGTCCTCGCTCGCGTGAAACGCGGCGCCGACATTGCGAAGCGGCTGGTAGCACTCGGGAGCCAGCAGCAGTACGCCGAGTCCGATCGCGAGGGTGAGATCGCCTGACACGAGCCGGACTCCGATGACGACGGCGACGAGCGCGACCGAAAGGGTTGCCGCGAGTTCGAGCACGAAGGCCGAGGAGAAGGCGACGCGCAAAGTGGACAGTGTCGCCTTGCGGTGCTGTTCGCCGACTCTGCGGACGGCGTCGGCCTGTGCTTCGGCACGGCGGAAAGCGGCGAGCACGGGCAAGGCTCTGACGAGTTCGAGCAGGTGCCCCGACATGCGCATGAGCGCGTCGGTCGCCGTCGAGACGCGGTCGGCCGTGTACTTGCCGACGAGGATCGCGAACATCGGCAGCAGCGGGATCGTGATCGCGATAAGGACGGCCGAGGGCCAATCGGCAATGAGCACGGCCGCCCCTGCCGCGAGGGGAACGACAGCGGCCGTGACCAGTGCGGGGAGGTATTCGGCGAAGTAGCCGTCGAGTGCGTCGAGCCCCCGGGTGGTGAGGGTGGTGAGCTGGGCGTGCCCTTTGTCGTTGATCCATTCCGGACCGAGGCGGAGTGCGTGGTCGACGGCTTTCGCGCGGAGTTCTTCCTTCGCACCGGCAGCGGCTCTGACGGCGACGACGCGGATGCCCCAGTTGATGAGCGATCTCGCGACGACGAGGGCGGCGAGGATGGCGAGCGGGGTCGTGGTCGCCCCGAGCGCGGCGGCACCGTTATCGACGAGGTCGGCGAGTATCGAGGCGAGCAGGAAGGCTTGGGCGATGAGGGCGCCCGCGCTCAGCAGTGCGAGTATCCCGGTGAAGGCCAGCGCCCGGCGCGCTGTCGCCGACAAGGCGGGCAGCGCGCCGAGCGGGCCCTTTCCCAGCCGCACCGGGTCCACTGTGGACCTCATGGCGGAAAGGGGTGTGCGGAAGGGAAAGCTCATTTCGGGGCGTGCACTTTCGGGATGTGTTTGGTGCCGATGCGTTTGCGGAAGACCCAGTAGGTCCAGCCTTGGTAGACGAGTACGGCGGGTGCGCCGAAGGCGGCGACCCAGCTCATGACGGTGAGTGTGTAGGGACTGGACGAGGCGTCGGCGACGGTGAGCGAGTTGGCGGGGTCCCCTGTGGACGGAAGGACGTCGGGGTAGAGCGCGCCGAACAGGACGAGTGCCGCCGCGGTGATGACGGTGGCGAGTGCGGCGAAGGCTTGGCCTTCCCTTCCCAGCACGAGCCGCCAGAAGGCGATGGCCGCCGCGACGGGTACGGCCACGAGTGCGACGGCCGTCCAGATCTCGCCTTCCTTGCTTTGGACGAGGACCAGCAGCACGAGCAGCGGAGTGAGCGCGACGGGGAGTATCCGCAGCGCGAGGGTGCGGGCCCTTTCGCGGAGTTCCCCTTCGGTTTTGAGCGCGAGGAAGGCCGCGCCGTGCACGAGCGAGAAGCCGACGATGGCGAGCGCGCCGAGGATGGTGTCCCAGCGGAGCGCGGCGAATGCCGAGCCGACCCGGTTGCCTTCGGCGTCGAGCGGGAGGCCGAGGACCGTGGTGGCGAGCAGCAGGCCGACACCCATGGGCGGGATCCAGGAGCCGATCATGATCACGCGGTCCCAGTTGCGGCGCCAGCGTGCGCTGTCGACCTTGCCGCGGTATTCGAACGCGACGCCGCGTCCGATGAGGGCGAGCAGGACGATGAGCAGCGGTAGGTAGGCGCCGGAGAACAGGCCCGCGTACCAGGCGGGGAATGCCGCGAACATGGCTCCGCCCGCGACGATGAGCCAGACCTCGTTGCCGTCCCACACCGGGCCGATGGTGTTGATCATGACGCGGCGCTCGGTGTCGTCGCGCCCGAGCACGGGCAGGAGCATGCCGACGCCGAAGTCGAAGCCTTCGAGGAACAGGTAGCCGAGCCAGAAGGCGGCAATGATGCAGAACCACAGGGTCGCGAGGTCCATTAGCACGTCCCTCCGCCGAATGTTTCAGGTGAAACCAGATTTCCCCAAGTTGTGGACAACTCCCAAAGTTGTCCACAACTCGCTGGTAGCGCCCCGTGGAAACCCCCCACCGGGGTAGGCTGACTGCGGGGTCGCCCCCCAGGGAGGGTGGGGGCTGCCATCGTCTCCCCGAACATCGTCCTCAACCTTCCTAGTAGGCGAACGCGAGCGCGTCGCCCTTGGAGTCGCCGGTGTCGTCGTTGTCGTCGGAGTCGCCGGAGTCCGAATCGCCCTGTGGATTCTTCGGCGGATAGACGGCGTCGACTCCGCCCCGGACGTACTTGGTCATCAGGAACACCTCGACGACACCGAGCACCGCGTACACCGCCGTCAGCGAGATCAGCGACACCCACACCTCGCCCGCCGACACGTTCGACACCGCCTGCGCGGTGAACATCCACACGCCGTCCACACCCGTCGGGTTGGGCACGACGACGAACGGCTGCCGCCCCATTTCCGTGAAGATCCAGCCCGCGCTGTTGGCGATGAACGGCGTCGCGATGCTGAGCAACGCCAGCCTGGGGAACCACTTGGTGTCCGGAATGCGGTTCCGCCTCGTCAGCCACAGAGCCAGCACACCGGTCGCGGCCGAGATCGCACCGAAGCCGATCATGATCCGGAATCCCCAGTACGTGACGGGGAGGTTGGGTACGTAGTCGATCGGCTGACCGGCCAGTTCGCCCAGCGCCGGATCGTCGGGATAGTGCGAGCCGTAGCGTTCCTCGTATTGGCCGACCAGGTCCTCGATGCCTTTGACCTCGGTCGTGAAGTCGTTGTGCGCGAGGAACGACAGCAGCGCGGGAACGGTGAAGGTCTTGACGTTCTCGCAGTTGGCGTCCCTGACGTCACCGATGGCCAGGATGGAGAAGCTCGCGGGCTGTTCCGTGTGACACAGCGCCTCGGCGGCCGCCATCTTCATCGGCTGCTGCTCGAACATCAACTTGCCCTGCAGGTCGCCCGTGATGGCCAGCACGCCGAACGCGACGACACCCGTCCAGGTCCCGAGCTTCAGCGACGACCGCCACACGCGCTGGTGCTCGTCGTTGACGTCCTGTTCGGCCATGCGCTTGCTGGCCGCGTTCCGCTGCCGCTTCCGCCACAACTGCCACGCCGAGATACCGACGACGAACGCGGCCGCGACCGAGAAGGTGCCCGCGATCGTGTGCGGGATGGCGGCGAGCGCCGTGTTGTTGGTCAGCACCGCCCAGATCGAGTTCATCGTGGGCTTGCCGTCCACGAATTCGACGCCGACCGGGTGCTGCATCCACGAGTTGGCGGCGAGGATGAAGTAGGCGGAGGCGACCGTGGCCAGCGAGAACGCCCATACGCACGCGAGGTGGACACGCTTGGAGAGCCGATCCCAGCCGAAGATCCACAACCCGAGGAACGTCGACTCGACGAAGAACGCGACGAGCCCCTCCATCGCGAGCGGCGCGCCGAAGACGTCCCCCACGAACCGGGAGTAGGCACTCCAGTTCATACCGAACTGGAACTCCTGGACGATGCCCGTCACCACGCCCATGGCGAAGTTGACCAGCAGCAGTTTTCCCCAGAATTTGGTCATCTTCAGGTAGCGCTCGTTGCCCGTGCGCACCCACGCCGTCTGCATTCCGGCGACGAGTATCGAGAGTCCGATCGTCAGCGGAACCATCAAGAAGTGGTAGACGGTCGTGATTCCGAACTGCCACCGCGCTAGTTCAAGGACCTCCACGCGATCAACTTTTCCGTTTACCGGGGCCAAATGTCAGGTCCCGTGGTCCTGAGCTGGGCGGGACCAAGGTCCTGATGGCCACCGGACCTCGGCCACAAAAGCATTTTCGGTCGGCCGAACAAAATTGTATGGACGACCTGGAAACAATTCGCGGTGCATCCGAAATCGCCGATTCGCAATTCCCATAAGCTAGCAATCGGCGCGAACCCCCTTTATCGTTGAAGAAGTAAGGGGGTGTGCATTTACGATGTCGTCGGCGCTCGTACCGTTTTTCGCGACGTTCGCGTTGATACTCGCCGTGGAACTCCCGGACAAGACGCTCGTGGCGACACTGGTGCTCACCACCCGCTACCGCGCCAGAGCGGTGCTGGCGGGCGTTTCGGCCGCGTTCGCGGTACAGACCACCATCGCCGTCGCCTTCGGCAGCGTGCTGACCCTGCTTCCCGACCGGCTGGTCTCGGCCGTCGTCGGAGTGATGTTCGCGGCGGGCGCGATCATGTTGCTGCGCGAGGGCTTCACGAAAGGCGAGGACGACAGTCACGACGCCGCGCGTTCAGGAGCAGCGCCGGTGCCGTTCCGGCGCGCGGCCATGACGTCGTTCGCCGTGCTGTTCGCGGCCGAATGGGGCGATGCCTCGCAGCTGGCGACGGCGGGACTCGCCGCGCGCTATTCCCAGCCATTCGCCGTGGGACTCGGCGCGTTCCTCGGTCTCGTCTGCGTCGCGGCACTCGCCGTTTTTCTCGGCAGGAAGATCAGGGGAAGGCTGCGCCCTCGACTCATCCAGCGCGTCGCGGGCTTCGTCTTCGCCGGTTTCTCGTTGTTCGCGTTCGCAACCGCGCTGCTCGGCTGATTCGGCGCCTCAGCGACGCACCAGTTCGGCGAGGGTGGCGGCAGCCGCGACAAGTTCGGGGCCGACAGCGGCGTTGTCGAGCGGTTCGAACGAGACGACACCGACGCTCGCCCTCAAGCCTTGAACGCCTCTCAGCGGGGCGGCGACGCCGGAGATGCCGGATCGCGGTTCCCCTGTCGCGGCAACCCACTGCCTGCCCTTCGGCCGGAGACTGAGGGCTTTACCCGCCGCACCTCGCGAGAGCGGATGCTTGCTGCCGACGCGATAGGCGACGTGCATGGTCGTCCACGACGGCTCAGCGACGGCGATCACGTGCAGGTGCTCGCCCTCGGCGACGGAGAGGTGCACCGTCACGCCGAGCGCCTCGGCCAGCTCACGCAGCACCGGTCTCGCCGCCTCGCGAAGTTGCGGCAGCATCTGCCCAGCGAGCCGCAGCACACCGGCGCCGAGGCGCACCTTGCTGCCGTCCCGCCATACAAGACCGCGCTCGACGAGCGGAACGAGCAGCCGATACACCGCGGCCCTGCTGCCGCCGATGGCGACGGCGAGTTCGGAGATCGTGATCGCGTCGCCGCCCGTGTCGGCGACGGCCTGCAGGAGAGCGAGCCCGCGGTCGAGAGTCAGCGAGCTCTCTCGGCTCACAGCAGGCCCAGACCTTCGAGGTCGGCGACGGGTTCGTCGAAACTGGCCGAGGCGTAGGAGGCGAACAGCGAGCGCACAGCCTTCGCGGCGGGATCAGGCAGTGCTTGCGCCTCCGCGCTGAGCACCGCGCTGTCCCTGCAGGAGAGAGCGTCTCGCACGTCGCCTCCGGAGAGGCAGCGCGCGGAGGCGACCAGCAGGTTCAGGAACCCGTGATGGTCGAAGCCGGTCTCGGCGTCGGTGTGCCGGACGGCGCGATGCAGGCTGTTGGTCGCCTTGAACGACGCGCCGGTCGACCCGCTCACGACGGCGAGGAAGTCGGCGACCTCGTCGATGCTGGGGAAGTTCTCCTTCGAAAGCCCGCCGCAGCGGATCTTCGGCCAGCTCCCGTGCTCGATGACCTTGCGAACGCCGTCGAGCCAGCCAACCCCTCGCCGGGGTTCGACAACCCTGATCACATCCTCGGGCACGAACTCCGAAACACGTTCGAGCCACACCTCGTCGACGTCGGACGGTGCGGGCATCTCCACCATCTTCAGCGCGAGCAGTTCGTTGCGGGACTCGACGATCGAGATCGCTTTCGGTACGCCACCGAGACCGGTATCGATGATCAGCGAGATCGGCAACGGCGTCGCCGGCTTGATCTTGATCAGCTCGGTGATCATCTCCGGCAGTCGCGAGGCCTGGCAAAGGAAAACACCGAGCACACCGGCGCGTTCACCGGCCCGGGCGGCGAGGTGAGCCTTGAGGGCCTGGGACATCGTCGCGTCCCCGGGAGGGAACAGCGCCGAGTCATCCACGAGGCGCGCGAACAGGGAAGGAATTCCTCCGGGGCCGGGGGGCGTGAGTTCCACAGCGCTTGACACGCCTCACACGCTAGTAGCGTACGAAAACAGAACAAAATCGTTCGCGTTGCGAACGCCGTGACCGGAGCCCCATGGTCGGACGTGCCTGCCCGAGTGACCGGACGAGGACTTCCGCGGATCGACTTCCCTCCACCGTCAAACTAGGTTAGCCTCACCTAAGTTGGAGGTGAAAGGTGACCGATACCGAAGCCCGTCGCCCACCGGCTCCCCGGCCGGCGGAGCGTGCGAAGACCATCGCGCATCGCCACTGCCCCGCGCTCCTTCTGCCCGCACTCGACCGTGCTCCCGGCGAGGAGCACCGGATCGTCCCGCTGATGCACCACGTGCACGACAGCGGAAGCGTGACCGTGCTGCTTCCCGACGAGCACCCGCTCGTCACCTCAGCACACAACGCCGAACGCGGCGAGTTGGCGATGATGATCGAACTGACCGATCGCGCACCCGTCGCGCTGCGGGAACCCATCAGGGGACTGCTCTGGATCACCGGCTGGGTTCGCCCGCTCGACATCAGGCAGGCCCGCGCCCGCGCGGTGTCCATCGCGACGGTCAGGCCGGACCCCAGGCTCCTCGACATCGGCCACGGCGTGAGCATGCTGCGACTGACCCCGGCCTCACTCGTACTGGCCGACGCGGAGGGAACCCACTCGCTCCATCCGCCGGTCTTCGGCCACGCGGAACCCGACCCGTTCTGTCACTACGAGAGCCACTGGCTACGCCACCTCGAAGGCGCACACCCAGACGTCGTCGCCGACCTGGCCAAGCGAGTACCGGAAGAACTGCGGACGGGAAAGGTGCGTCCGCTCGGCCTCGATCGCCACGGCCTGCGACTGAGGGTCGAATCCGCGTCAGGCGATCACGACGTGCGGCTGGCCTTCTCCCGTCCGGCCGAGGATCCCCATCAGCTCGCGATCGAACTGCGCAAGCTCGTCGGCTGCCCTTTCCTCGCCAAGACCTGAGTACGACAACGACCACTCACGAAAGCGGCGCCCCTGGAGAAAACCCCAGGGGCGCCGCTGTATTTCTCGATCAACTCGGTGCGACTAGCCCGTCGGCACCTTGTCCTTCTTGTCTTTCTCGCCCGTGTCGTCGTTGCCGCCGTTGCCATTGTCGGCGCCCGGTTCGACAAGCCCCTCGTCGATGAGGTTCTGCGAGATGTGTTCGGTCAACTCGTCCCGTTGCAGTCGGCGCTGGACGCGTAGCGCTGTCGCACGCTCCGATCTGAACGCCTTCCAGGTCGAGATACACATTCCGATCATCACCACACTGAATGGCAACGCGATGAGGATCGCGACGAGTTGCAGTGCGTTCAATCCGCCTGCCAGCAGCAGCGCGACCGCGACCGCACCTTCGAGCAGACCCCAGAACACCCTGCTCCACACGGGAGGGTTCGGGTCTCCGCCAGAGGCGAGCATGTCGACGACGAGCGAGCCGGAGTCCGAAGAGGTCACGAAGAACAGCACGATCAGGATGATCGCGCCGACCACGACGAACGTACCCGCGGGCATTTCGCCGAGCAGGCCGAACAGCGCGCCGTTGGTGTCCACTGTGGCGGCACCGGTTTCGTCGGTGCCGATCAGCCCGCCGCCACCGAACAGCTCACGGTGCAGCGCGGTTCCACCGAAGACGGTGAACCACAGGAACGTGACCGCACTCGGCACGAGCAGCACACCCGCGACGAACTCCCTGACCGTGCGGCCCCGCGAGATGCGCGCGATGAACACACCGACGAAGGGCGCCCAGGAAATCCACCAGCCCCAGTAGAACGTCGTCCACGAGCCCTGCCACGCACTGCCTTCCTCACCGGCGTAGGCCGTCGTGTTGAAGCTCATCGTCAACAGGTTCTGGAAGTAGTCGCCGATGTTCTGCACGATGTCGCGGAAGATGAACAGCGTCGGTCCCGCGATGAGCACGAACAGCAGCAAGGCCGCGGCAAGGCTCATGTTGATGTTCGAGAGCCACTTGATGCCGCGCTTGAGGCCGGAAACCACGGAAGCGATCGCCAGCGCCGTGATACCACCGATGAGCACCGCGTAGGTCACGTTGTCCGGATCGCTGACGATGTCGAGGAACTCAAGACCGGAGGCGATCTGCATGACTCCGAGACCAAGCGAGGTCGCGACACCGAACAACGTACCGACGATGGCCGCGATGTCGATGATGTCGCCGATCCAGCCCTTGACTCGCCTGCCCAGCAGCGATTCGAGCGCGTAGCGAATGGACACCGGCCGCTTCTTGCGGTGGATCGCGTAGGCGATGGCGACACCGACGACGACGTAGATCGCCCACGGATGCAGTCCCCAGTGCAGGAACGTCTGCAGGATCGATTCGTGGGCGCCCTGTTCGGTGCCCGCCTCGATGCCGGTCGCTCTGTTCGGGATGCCCGCGAAGTGGTTGAGCGGCTCGGCGACACCCCAGAAGACGAGGCCGATACCCATCCCCGCCGCGAACAGCATCGAGAACCAGGTCTTCATCCCGAATTCGGGCGGTTCCTCATCAGGGCCGAGCTTGATGTCGCCGTAGTGGCTGAGGCCGATCCACAGCGAGAACAACACGAAGCCCGACACGATCAGCATGTAGTACCAGCTGAATGTGCCGACCACCGTCTCCTGCAAGGCGCTGATCGCATCCCCGACAGCAGTGGGGAACAGCACCGTGAACAACACGAAGCCCACGATGATGATCGCGGAGGGCCAGAAGACCCTCGGTTCGATCGTCGATGTCCAGGGTTTCCGCGATGCAGGTGCAGCGGCCTCGGTATCAGACGTTTCCGTCACGAGGCTCCTTCCTTCATCGTTTTCGGTCGATAGCACCCTAGTGTTCGTTAACAACTCGAATGTCGGATAGTCGCCAAATTGCTACGTTTCCCCCTGGGGAAACCGTCTACTTTGGCTACCTGACCTGGACTTATTTCAAATTGATGTAACGTGCCACAGTGTCGAATGTCTTCCGCGGCTGGTTGACCCCCTCCGCGCCGGCTCAACCCGCAAAACTCACCGACCCCGCCGAGCGTCGCGCGGTCACAATCGAGCTGGTCCTCGTCTTTTCCATCACCCTCGGTTTATCGGGGATGCGCAGTCTGTTATCGCTTGTCGACTCGCTGCTGCGCCCCACTCCGCTCTCGGAACAACAGGTCGCGATCAACGTCCCGCAGGCGACGCTCGGCCTCATCGACGCGCTCAAGCAGCTACTGAGCGTGGTACAGCTGCTGGGCTGGGGCGCACTCGGCCTCTACCTGCTGTGGCGAGCGGGCAGCAAACTCGCGGCGATCGGCATGGACCGCACGCGCGTGGGCCGCGACTTCGGCTGGGGAATCGGGCTGACCGCCCTCATCGGCATCCCCGGCCTGTTGTTGTACTTCGCGGCCTGGAAGCTCGGCTTCAACCTCGCCGTCCAGCCCTCCACGCTGGGCGAGACCTGGTGGCGGCCGATCACGCTGACACTGTCGGCGTTCGGCAACTCGTTCGCGGAGGAAGTCCTTGTCGTCGGATACCTGCTGACGCGGTTGCGGCAGCTCGGGATGGGCGAGAACCCCGCGCTGCTGCTCGCCGCGGTGCTTCGTGGCTCTTATCACCTCTACCAAGGCCTTGGCGGATTCGTCGGAAACGTCGTGATGGGACTGGTGTTCGGCAGGCTCTGGCAGCGCACGAATCGGCTCTGGCCACTGGTCATCGCACACACTCTGCTCGACGTGGTCGCCTTCGTGGGCTACGCGCTTCTGCGTGATCATGTTTCTTGGCTCCCGTGAGATTGCGGGAGTGTTCGAACACATGTTCTAATGTGGTGCGGCCGGATAGCAGGGGAATGCACAAACCGGCCCACCACTGACGCCAGGAGGGGCACATGGCTTGCAAGATCACCCATCGGCTCAATGACCAGCAGATTCGCTTCGCCAACAGGGATGCGGCCGAGCGTTATGCGGAGATCATGGGTGGTGGCGTCGACAACTGGGAATTCACGATCGTGCCGGTCACGGAGCCTCGCTACGCGAGCGTGATGGAGCCGACGAGGGTCGCCAGGTTGCAACGCTGAGTCGCCGGTTTCGTGGTGGGCCGGTTTCGTCGCCGCCGTGCGAGAGGCCATCGGCGACGACATGGCGCTCGGGATCAGGCTGTGCGGCGACGAAGCGGTCGAGGGCGGGATCACCC
>JBEYHY010000007.1:0-346578 GCA_040635515.1 Saccharomonospora sp. NPDC006951
CCCCCAGCCTTACCCCGACCCCCAGTCTTCACCTGCGCCTTCACCACCACAGGGCCACCAAGCCCCTCAGCAACAACACGCGCTTCATCCGCACTCACCGCCACAGCACCCGGCAAAACCGGCACACCATGGGCAGCGAAGAGATCCTTCGCCTGATACTCGAACAGATCCACGATGTCCAACCTCCGGCCGCGTCGTCCTGTGGCGTCGTAGGTACGCCTCCTTAGAGGATACGGTATTCTGTATGCATTTACCAGGTTTTCTCATGGTGCATGAGGTCAATCCTGGAAGCGCGGAGAATGGATGTGGCGAGACGAGTGTCACTCACTGTAGTGACCGGCGTCACCGAGTTCGGGCATATCGCTCATTGTATGCTGTAGGCAGTCGACCAATCAGCCGACATATCTGGCCAGGTAGTCCGGCCATCCGAGATTTGGAGTACACCATGCCGTCGACCGAGTTGCCGCAGCAGCTTGCTGCCCGCCGTATCGATCGACCGGTTCCGCTGCGTGAGCGTGTCTACCAAGCCATGCAGGAGCTCATCATCTCAAGGCAGCTCGCGCCGGGCCAGCACCTCGTCGAAAGCGAGCTGGCCGAGATGCTCGGGGTGTCGAGGCAGCCGATCAGGGAAGCGCTCCAATTGCTGAACTCGGAGGGCTGGGTGGATCTGCGGCCGGGATACGGCGCGTTCGTCCATGCCCCCACGGACACCGAGGTCGACCAGTTGCTCGTCGTCCGGGCCGCGCTGGAAGCCGAATCGGCGAGGCTGGCCGCGCTCGGGGCGGACGAGGAAGGCGTCGCGAAGCTCAGGAAACTGTGCGCGCAGGGCGAGGCCGCCGTCGAGGCCGACGACATCGACGGCATGGTCGCCGCCAACGCCGACCTGCACCGTTGTGTCACCGAGCTGTCGGGCAACCAGGTGCTGCTCGACTTCGTCTCGCAGGTCGATCGCAGGGTGCGCTGGTACTACCAGCCGATTGCCCGGCACAGGGGCTCGAAGAGCTGGCAGGAGCACGCGAGGCTCATCGACGCGATCGAGAAGGGCGACGCCGACGGCGCGGCCAGGATCATGCGGGAGCACACGGAACGCACCCGCCAGTCCTACCTCGAACAGCGCGCGAACGACCCCGAGCCGGAGGAAGTACCCGCTCAGGTTCGTTCGAGGCGAAGGCGAACCGCTCCGCGCGGCTGAACCCCTTCTCCCGCAACGAAAACCAACCGGCCCGTGCCGACGTCAGGCACGGAATCGCCGGTCGATGTGTGATGCCGCAAGGAAAGGAGGTGAAGACGATGCGTACCTGGAAGGAGTTCGTGCGGTCCCTCACGCGTGAGCCCGTTGGCTACCGCGGTGAGGGCGGTGTGCTCGGCCTCGGCCTTGCCACCGCGCAGGAGCAGGCACGGCGGCAGGCCGCCGACGAGGTCGAGGACTACCTGCGTGGGAAGGCCGGCGAGCAGCGCAGCAGCACGACGCCCTGAGGTGACCGTCGTGCGCTCCGGTTGACCGGAGCCGGCAACGGCGCCGGTCCGTGTCAGCCGTACGCGCACCCCTCAGTCCGCCTTGGCTTCCGCGGGCTCGTGCCGCGCCGCCTCCGCCGCGCGGATCCGGTCGCGGCGGACCTTGACGAGGCTCGCGATGGTGGTGATGGTCAGTGTGCCCACGATGACGCCGAGCGAGCCGAGGATCGGAATCTCCGGCGCCCAGGAAACACCGTGGTGGTGCAGGGTTTCCGAAATCAGCTTGAGCCCGATGAAGCCGAGAACGAAGGCGAGCCCGATGCTCAGGTACACCAGCCGGTCGAGCAGGCCGCCGATGAGGAAGAAGAGCTGACGCAATCCCATCAGCGCGAAGGCGTTGGCGGTGAAGACGAGATAGGGCTCCTTGGTCAGCCCGAAGATGGCGGGAATGGAGTCCAGCGCGAACAGCAGGTCGGTGGTGCCGATCGCGATCATCACGATGAGCATCGGCGTGACCAGTCTGCGGCCGCTCTGCTTGATCGTGAGCTTCGCGCCGTTGTACTCGTCCGTCGCGGGCAGGAACCGTTTCGCCGTGCGCAGGACGGCGTTCTCCTTGAACTCCTCGTCATCGTCGTCCTTGTGCAGCAGCAGCTTCCACGCCGTGTAGAGCAGGAAAGCGCCGAACACGTAGAACAGCCAGTCGAAGCGCGTGATGACCTCGGCGCCGACCGCGATGAACAGGCCGCGCAGCAGCAGCGCGATGACGATGCCGATCAGCAGTACCTTCTGCCGGTACTCCTTCGGCACCGCGAAGCTCGACATGATGATGACGAAGACGAAGAGGTTGTCCACCGACAGCGAGTACTCGGTGATCCAGCCCGCGAAGAACTCACCTCCGTACTGGCCTCCGGCGAGCAGGACGACGCCGAGCCCGAACAGTGCCGCCAGTGATACGTAGCCGCAGACCCAGTACGTGCACTCGCGCAGGGACGGATGCCTCGGGTTGCGGGAGACGAGGTAGAAGTCGAAGCAGATGATGGCCACGAGCCCGCCGACGGTGACAAGCCAGACCCACCAGGGAATGTTCACGATCGCCTCAATCCTTCTCGCCCGTTTTCTTTATCGCGGCCGGAAACCCCAGCCCGGTCACCACGAATCAGGCGGCACCGGGCCGGAGCCCGCCGTTCAGCGCTGTGCGGCCTTCGCTCGCGCGGCGGCCCTGCTCGCCCTGCGGGCCTGCCGCATGTCGTAGATCTGCTTCGCGTGTTCCGCGTAGGCAGCGTAGATCCGGGCCGCCTCGGGGTTGTGAGGGGCCATCCTCCGCCACCATCTCGGCGCGATCCGTTCGTGCAGCCACAGGAAACCGATCGCGAAACCCGCGCTCACGATGCCCTGGTAGGCGATGAAACCGAGCAGATCAGGTGGAAGCCGGGGTTCGCCGCCGAGGATCCAGAACGTGCCGACCTCGTGGAGCAGCCTTGAGATGGGAAAACCGGCCAGCCAGAAGAGGGCGACCGGAGCGAAGCCGCCGAGCCGGACCTTCCGGAAGGCGACGAGCAACCCGAATCCGGCCCCGAAAAGGCCGAGCGGGATGCCGAGCGTGAGCATGCTCACCAGCGCCCAGCCCGCGGGCTGGCCGACGAAGCCGGCCAGCCCGCCGGCGACCGCGCCGGCGATGAGTCCTACGACGAACCCGGGGAACGCGAGTTCGACGAGCCGGAGCAGGCGTGTCTTCTCCATCTAACTCACGACCACACCGAAGCGGATGAGGCTGTAGAACAACATGCCGAGGTAGAACACCGCGCCGAACCCGATGATCAGGTTCGCCCACCACTTCGGGCGGATCGGTTTCGGCAGCATGCGGTTGTTCACCAGCAGCAGCACGACACAGTAGGCGCCCATGGCGAAGGTGGACAGGAACGCCAGGATGTCGAGCACGCCGCTGGGGCCGTCGGCCGGCCCGAACAACAGGATCAGAATGCCGAACAGGATGACGCCCCACAGGAAGAACGCGTAGAGATGGGAGATCTTGAACCGTTTCGCGCCCTTCACGAAGAAGTACGTCATGTCGGCCTGACCACGGGAGAAGGAGTCGAAGAGGCCGAGTGTCGCGTTCAGGCCGATCAGCGCGATGAAGCCGAAGAACAGCCCGCCGAGAATGGAGCCGCCCGCCGAGGCGAAGGCATCCGACATCGCGCCGAGTGCCGCGTCCCGGTCACCGCCCTCGATGAGCGTCGCCACATTGGGGTTCTCCCTCGCCGCGGCCTGTGCCAGCACCGTGAACGAGATGGTCACGAGCATCGTGATGCCCCAGAACAGCAGCAGCGCGTCGAAGGTGACCCACCTCCGCCAGCCCTTCCACTTCTTCATCTCCGCCGGGTCGTCGGTGTCGAACATGAACCCGCGGTTGGGCATTTCCTCCTGCTCGCTCGCGTGCCGGAGGCCGCGGATCTTGGGCACGTGCGCACCCATACCGGCTCCGCTGTCCCTCAGGTGCAGCGTGTACCACATCTGCTGCATACCGGAGGGGCCCGCGAAGGCGATGGAACCGACGACGATCGGGAACCATGCGCTCGACATGGCATCACTCGGGAAGTAGCCGAACGCGAACATGCCGGTGATCGTGCTGGAGAGGTCGCTCCAGCTTCCGACAAGCGAGGCGATGACCGCCGTTCCGACGACGAGCACACCGATCAACAGCGAAAGCACGTTCTCCAGCAGGCTGTAGATGACTTTCGCCAGACTGAAGACGACGCCGACGAGGACGAGCCCCACACACGCCGTCACCACCCACGGGATGCCGGTGATCTCCTCGAAGGCGGCGGCGCCCGCCGAGAGATGTCCCGGCCAGATATAGACGAGTATGGCGACGGCGAAGAAGAACCACATCAACGGTTTGAACACGCGAGCGGCACCGGTGAAGATGCTCTCGCCCGTCGCCATGGCGTAGCGGGCCATCTCCAGCATGACGACGGCCTGCAGGGTGACACCGATCAGGAACAGCCATCTGATCTCGGGGCCGAAAACCAGCACCAGTCTCGGCCACATGTACGACTCGCCCATGCCGACCCCGAGTGCCACGAGGAACACCGTGGGACCGAGCAGGTGAATCGCGGGCGGAGCGTCGGGCAGCTTGCGGATCGGCATGGGATCGAGCCGCCCGGCTCGCCACACCCGTTCTGCGTGATCCGTGTCGGCGGTGGTGCCCGACACGGGGACTTTCGAAGAATCCACCATTGGACCTCCTGATTTCCGATGTGGCAGAGACTGCTGTCCTCGGTCACCTTCCCGGTGATCACAGGACGCGCCTCGCCTTTCGGGGCGAGGCGCCGCTGCCCCCGATCAGCCGAGTAACCCGGCTGCCCTTGCCCACCGGTATTTGGCGCCGAGTACCGCGACGGGCCGTTCCGTCGTGTACGGGTAGGCGACGATCCGGTGGTCGAACAGGTAGTCGCTCGCTTTTTCGACTTCGGTGTCTCCCGCGAGCGATGCGACGACGGGCTTGTCGATGCCCCGCTGCCTCGCTTCTTCGACGACTCGTGCGGTGAGTTCGGCGAAGACCATGGGTGGGGTGACGATCGTGTGCCAGTAGCCGAGGATCAGCGCGTGGATGCGCGGGTCTTCGAGTCCGAGCCGGATCGTTGCCTCGTACGTCGAGGGCGGTTCGCCTCCCGTGATGTCGATGGGGTTGCCCGCGGCGCCGAACGGCGGAATGTAGCGGCGGAACGATTCGTCGAGATCGGGTGGAATGTCCATCAGCGACAGTCCCGCCTCGACGCAGGCGTCGGAAAGCAGCACGCCCGATCCGCCGGCACCGGTGATGATGACGACGTTCTCGCCCTGCGGCGTCGGCAGCAGGGGGAGGCCCCTCGCGTATTCGAGCATCTCGTTGAGGCCCGGCGCCCTGACGACCCCGGCCTGCCTGAGGATGTCGTCGTAGACCTTGTCGTCGCCCGCGAGCGCTCCGGTGTGCGAGCTTGCCGCCCTGGCGCCGAGCGCTGTCCTGCCCGCCTTGAGCACGACGACGGGCTTCTTCTTGGTCATGCGTTTCGCGGTTTCGACGAAGGCCCTGCCGTCCTTGAGGTCTTCGAGGTGCATCGCGACCGCGTTGGTGTTGTCGTCCTGCTCGAAGTAGGTGAGCAGATCGTCTTCATCCACATCGGACTTGTTGCCGAGCCCCACGATCGCCGAGACGCCCATTTTGGTGGTGCGGGCGAAGCCGAGTATTGCCATGCCGATGCCGCCGCTCTGCGAGGTGAGGGCGACGCCGCCCTTGACGTCGTAGGGCGTGCAGAAGGTGGCGCACAGGTTTTGCGGCGTGTAGTAGTAGCCGTAGATGTTGGGGCCCAGCATCCTGATGCCGTACCTGCTCGCGATGGCGACGACCTCGTCCTGCAGTTCCTGGTTGCCGGTCTCGGCGAATCCGGACGGGATCATGACAGCCGTCGCGACGCCTTTCTCTCCGCATTCGGTGAGTGCGCTCGCCACGAACTTGGCGGGGATGGCGAAGACGGCGACGTCCACCTCGCCGGGGATGTCGGTGACCGAGGCGTATGCCTTGCGGCCCATGATCTCGTCGGCCTTGGGGTTGATCGGGTGGATCTCGCCCGCGTAGCCGCCGTTGATGAGGTTCTTCATCACCGAGTTGCCGATCTTGCCCTCCTGGTCGGAGGCGCCGACGACGGCGACCGACCTCGGGTTCATCAGCTTGTTCATCGCGGCGAGGATGTCCTCCTGCGACGGCTGGACCGGCTCGGTGACGGGGGAGGTCTCCAGCAGGATCCGGATGTCGGCGGCGGTGGCGCCCGCCGCGTCGGCGAAAACGGGGTTGAGGTCGAATTCCCTGATCTCCGGGAAGTCGGTCACGAGCGCGGAAACCCGCTCGATCACCGTCGCGAGCGCCTCGACGTCGACAGGGTCGGCGCCCCGTGCTCCGTGCAGTACCTCGGCTGCCTTGATGCCGTTGATCATGGATACCGCCTCGGCGGTGTCCAGGGGCGCGAGCCGGAAGGTGACGTCCTTGAGCACCTCGACGAGTACCCCGCCGAGGCCGAAGGCCACGATCTTGCCGAAGGTGGGGTCCGTCGTCGCCCCGATGATCACCTCGTGCCCGCCGCCGACCTGTTGCTGTACCTGGACGCCGTCGATCTCGGCTTCGGCGTTGTACGCCTTGGCGTTGGCGATGATCTCCTCGAACGCCGCCCTCGCCTTGTCAGGGCCCTCGATGCCGACGAGCACCCCGCCCGCTTCCGTCTTGTGCAGGATGTCCTTCGAGACGATCTTGCACACGACTGTCTGGCCGATGTCGGCCGCGAGAGCCGCGGCCTCGTCCGCCGTCGTGGCGAGCCCTTCGCGGGGGGTGGGGATGCCGTAGGCGTCGGCGACCCGCTTGCCCTCGGGTGCGGTGAGTGCTCCTCTGCCCTCCGCGCGTACCTTGTCGAGGATCTCGCGCACCGCTGCCTTGTCAGGAGTCGGCATACCTCAGATCACTCCATTCGCCTTGAGTTCGGCGAACCGGCCGTCGTCGAGGCCGAGTTCGCTCAGGTAGACCTCTTCGTTGTGCTCGCCGAGCAGGGGCGAGCTTGCGACGTCGACGACCGAGTCGGACATCTTGATCGGGCAGCCGACCGTTTTGAACTCACCGCGCTCGGGATGCCGGACCGGGACCACCATGTCGTTGTCCACCAGCGAGGGGTCCTCGATGATTTCCTTTGTGGACAGAACAGGTCCGCAGGGGATGTTGTGCTCGTTGAGTTTGGCCAGCACTTCCCACTTGCCGTGGTTGATGCTCCATTCCTCGATGAGCTGGAACATCTTGTCGAGCTTGTCCAGCCTGGCTTCCGGAGTGCTCCAGTCGGGATCGTCCGCGAGCTCGGGTCTTCCGATGAGCTTGGTGATGGGCTGCCAGCCGACCGGTTGCACGATCACGTAGATGTAGTCGTTGGGCCCGCCCGGTGCGCACTTGACCGCCCAGCCCGGTTGTCCTCCGCCGGAGGCGTTGCCGGAGCGGGGGACGGTGTCACCGAACTCGTCGTTCGGGTACTCGGCGAGCGCGCCGTGGGTGAGCCGTTGCTGGTCGCGGAGCTTGACCCTGCACAGATTCAGCACGGCGTGCTGCATCGCGACGGTGACCCGCTGTCCTTTTCCGGTGTGCTC
Organism: Saccharomonospora sp. NPDC006951; assembly: GCA_040635515.1. Lineage (GTDB taxonomy): Bacteria > Actinomycetota > Actinomycetes > Mycobacteriales > Pseudonocardiaceae > Prauserella_A. The sequence goes on from JBEYHY010000007.1 coordinate 7,612, forward strand.
GCGCTGGAACAGCGCGGCGAGGATGCCAGCCACCGTGTGGATGCCGGTTCCCGAGTCGCCGATCTGCGCGCCGGTCGCCAGCGGGGGACCGTCTTCGAAACCGGTCGTGCTCATCGATCCGCCCATGGCCTGCGCGACCACTTCGTAGGCTTTGAAGTGCGTGTAGGGTCCGTCGCCGAAACCCTTGATGGAGGCGTAGATCAGGCGGGGGTTGAGCTCCTGCAGCCGCTCCCACGTGAAGCCCATGCGGTCGACGGCTCCCGGGCCGAAGTTCTCCGCGAGTACGTCGAACCTCGGCAGCATCTCGGTGAAGATTCGTTTGCCCTCTTCGCTTTTCATGTTCAACGTGATGCTGCGCTTGTTGCAGTTGAGCATCGTGAAGTACAGACTGTCCACATCGGGCAGATCGCGGAGCTGTTTGCGCGTGATGTCGCCGGTCGGCGCCTCCAGCTTGACCACGTCGGCACCGAGCCAGGCCAGTATCTGCGTGCAGGATGGCCCCGACTGGACGTGCGTCATGTCGAGAACACGAACACCCTCAAGTGCTTTTCCCATGGTGCAAGCCCCTTTACTTGTACATGGTCTGGTTCATCGTTCCCGGCGCGTAGACCTCCGGGTCGACCCACACGTTGATGAGCGACGGTTTGCCCGACTCCCTTGCCCTTTCGAGGGCGGGCCGGATGTCGGCTGGGTCGGTGACCTCTTCGCCGTAACCGCCGAGCATGGTGGCGAACTGGCCGTAGGGGACGTTGCCGAGCGTGTTGCCGACCCTGCCCCTGCTCTCGCCGTACTTCTGGATCTGCCCGTAGCGGATCTGGTTCATCGACGAGTTGTTGCCGACGATTCCGATGAAGGGGAGATCGAACCGAACGAGCGTCTCGAAGTCCCAGCCGGTGAGGCTGAAGGCGCCGTCACCGAACAGGCACACGACTTCCTTGTCCGGCCTGGCGTATTTCGAGGCGAGCGCGAAGGGAACGCCGACGCCGAGTGTCCCCAGTGGACCCGGATCCATCCAGTGTCCCGGCGATTTCGGTTGCACGACCTGACCGGAGAAGGTCACGATGTCCCCGCCGTCGCCGATGTAGAGCGAATCGGGGGTCAGGAATTCGTTGATCTCGTGCACGAGCCGGTAGGGGTCGATCGGGCTGGCATCGGAAAGCTGGCGGGGCAGCCGCTTTTCGTACGCGGCCGTCTCGACCGAACGCAGCTCTTCGAGCCAGGACTTGCGGCCGACCGAACCGTTGTCGATCCTGCCGGAAGCGGCCTGGGTGACCGACGAGAGCACGAGTCCGGCGTCGCCGACGATGCCGAGATCGACGTCGCGGTTCTTGCCGACGGTGCGGTAGTCGAGGTCGACCTGCACGACCGTGGCGTCGGGGGAAAGGCGCTTTCCGTAGCCCATCCGGAAGTCGAAGGGCGTGCCGACGATGATGATGAGGTCGGCGTTGCTGAACGCGTACCTGCGCGCGAGCTGCAGGTGGTGCGGGTCGTCGGGGGCGAGTGTTCCCCTGCCCGAGCCGTTCATGAACGCGGGCACGTTCAGGGTCCTGACGAACTCGATGGCCGCGTCGGTCGCCCTGCAGGTCCAGACTTGGCTGCCCAGCAGCACACAGGGCTTTTCGGCGTGGACGATCAGGTCGGCGAGCCGTTCGATCGCGGCGGGGTCGCCCGCCGACTTCGTCGACGCGCGGTAGCCCCCCGCGGCGGGTACTCGCGCCTTCTCGACGGGGACCTTCGCGTCGAGTACGTCGCGGGGGATCTCGAGGAACGAGGGGCCTGGTGCGCCGTGGTAGCACTCGCGGAAGGCCATCGACACGATGTCGGCGGCCCGCTCGGTCGCGGGTACCGTCGCGGCGAACTTCGTGATCGGCGCCATCATGTCGACGTGCGGCAGGTCCTGCAGTGAGCCCATTTTGTGCTGGCTCAAGGCTCCCTGGCCGCCGATCAGCAACATGGGGCTCTCGGCGCGGAAGGCGTTGGCGACACCGGTGACCGCGTCGGTGGTACCTGGACCGGCCGTGACGACCGCGCAGCCCGGCTTGCCGGTGATGCGCGCGTAGCCGTCGGCCGCGTGTGCGGCTACTTGTTCGTGCCGGACGTCGATGACGTCGATGCCCTCGTCGACGCAGCCGTCGTAGATGTCGATGATGTGGCCACCGCAGAGCGTGAAGATCACGTCCACGCCTTCCGCCTTGAGTGCTTTGGCGACGAGGTGGCCCCCGGAGATCAACTGAGGTTCGCCGTTGGTGGCGGCCAGTGCGCCTGGTTCGCCGGCGCTGTCCCGCTCTGTTTTGGCCGTCTGCCCCATGTGCGTCGTCATCTCCTTCGAGCTCGTGGCTACCGCATACTGCATACCATATGGAGTTATCGTGTACCGCGATGAGCGAGTTGTCCAGAGTTGAAAGACCGGCTTCAGTCGCGCCAGTCGATTCGCGTCCACCGTTGTGCGAGCGCGTCGAGCTTCGCGGCCGCTTCGGCCGGTGAAAGTCCTTGTGCGACAGCCATTCCGATGAGATAGACGGTGATGGGGCCCGCCGGCTTGGTCGCCGCTCTCTCCGCGTCCCTTGCCATGGCCAGCACGAGCGGGTAGTCGAATTGCTCGTCGTCGATGCCGAGGTCGGCGCACAGGGTGGCGGTCCATTCGCGCAGATCGTTCATCGACCGGCCACCTCCCGCGTCCAAATCATTGACCCGAGCGTGACATACCGTATACTGCATACAACTCGCGTGCAAGTCCATTACTTTCCGACGCGATCCGTACTTCCCCTCACAGCGCGGCCAGCCGCCCGGCGGCCGACGCGATAACGGCCGAGAACGGAGTCACCGTGAAAGTTGCTGTTTTGGGCGCCGGTGCCATCGGTGCGTATGTCGGCGCCAGTCTGCACCGCGCGGGCGCCGAAGTACACCTCATCGCACGGGGCGCTCATCTCGACGCCATGCGCAAGCACGGGGTGAAGGTCATGAGTCCCCGTGGCGATTTCGTCGCCACCCCGCATGCCACCGACAACCCGGCCGACGTGGGGCCCGTCGACCACATCTTCCTCGGCCTCAAGGCCAACCAGTACGCGGACGCGGGCCCGCTCATCGAACCCATGCTGCACGAGAAGACCTCACTGATCGCCGCGCAGAACGGCATTCCCTGGTGGTACTTCCACGGCGTGGAAGGCCCCAACGCCGGAAGGCGGATCGAGGCCGTCGACCCGGGAGGAGCCGTCAGCGCGGTGCTCCCGCCCGAACGCGCCATCGGCTGCGTCGTCTACGCGGCGACCGAGATCGAGGCCCCCGGAACGGTCCGCCATCTTGAAGGAACCCGGCTCTCCATCGGAGAACCCGACGGATCGCTTTCGGCCCGCTGCGGCGAATTCGCCGACGCCATGGTCGACGGTGGACTGAAATGCCCCGTCGAGGCCGACCTGCGCCGCGACATCTGGATCAAGCTCATGGGCAACATCGCCTTCAACCCCATCAGCGCGCTCGCGAGGGCGACGATGGCCGCGATCTGCCGGTACGACGGCACCAGGGCGCTCGTCGTCGACATGATGAAGGAGACGCTCGACGTCGCACTCGCGCTCGGCGTCTCGACCGGTGTCTCCATCGAACGCAGGCTCGCGGGAGCCGAGCGCACCGGAGAACACAAGACGTCGACCCTGCAGGACCTGGAAAAGGGCAAGCCGCTCGAACTCGACGCCATCCTCACCGCCGTCGTCGAAATCGCCGAGTTCGCAGGCGTCCCCGTGCCGACACTGCGTGTCGTGAACGCGCTCACCGGCCTGCTCGGTGCCGGCTTGCCGGCGCTACCCCCTGGAGGAACCCGATGACGGTCATCGCGAGATCAACCGGACACGCCGAGGCGGGTGCCGTGGCCCCCGAAGCGTTCGCGGGCGGCAGGACCCTGCACTTCTGGGGCGGTCGCTGGCGTGCCGAAGGCGACCCCGTACTGGACGCCTCGGACACGGCCAGAGCCGTGAGGGCGGCGCTCAACGAGCACCGCACCTGGTCGGTCGCCGGGTTCGAGGAACGCAGGGTACGGGTCAGCGCTGCCGTCGAAAGCCTCACCACGCACGCGACGCTGCTCGCGGGCACGCTGGGGACGGCGGAAGCCGAAAGGGCGCTCGAACGGGTACTCGGCGCGGCGCGGCGCCGGATCGAGGAGGGCGACGCGCTGCTCACCGGCCGATTTCCCCTGCGAGGACCCGTCGCCAACATCGCCTGCCGTGCCTGTCCCGCGCCTGCCCTGCTGCAGGCGCTGCTGACGCAGGCCCTCGCCGGCAACGCGGCGATCGCCGGCATCTCCGGCGTTCCCGGCCCCGAAGGCCGGAAGGAAAGGGCCGACGGCGCCGGTGGTGCTGGCGGGATCGCGTTCCTGACGCTGGCCGTCGCACTCGCGGCGCCGCACGGCCTTCCGCTCACCCTCATCAGAGCTGAAGGCGCGGCGGCGGAAGCCGCGCTGAGCAGGCCGGACATCGTGGGCTGCGTGCGCTACCCCGACGAGTCCGAACCGGACGAAGCGCTGCTGTCCACCGTGACCCGGCGCGCGGCGAGCTGAGCCGATGCGCCGGTCCGGCTACCGGTCGGCGACGGCGGCCTCGGCGGCCAGCATCCACTCCCGCCACTGAGCGGCTTGTTCCTCGGCCTTCTTGGCCCTGCGCTCGTCGCCTGCCGCCCTCGCCTTGCTCGCCTGCGACTCGAACTGCTCGACCCGCTCACGGAACTGCGCCGCCCTCGCCTGCGCCTCGGGATCGGTCCGGCGCCACTTCGAGTCCTCGGCGGAGCGCACCCTGTCCTGGACGGCCTTGAGCCTGCCGTCGAGTTCCCTGATGCGCTCGCGCGGAACCTTGCCGATCTCGTCCCACTGCTCCTGCACCTTCCTGAGCTGGGACTTGGCGGCGTCCAGATTGGCGGAGGCGTCGATCTTCTCCGCCTCGGCGAGCAGTTCCTCCTTGCGGGCCGCGTTCTCGGCGAACTCGGCGTCGCGTTCGGAGAACGCGGCGGAGCGCCTCGCGAAGAAGCTGTCCTGCGCCGCTCGGAAGCGCTGCCACAGCGCCTCGTCGGCGTCCTTCGGTGCCCTTCCCGCGGCCTTCCACTCCGCCATCAGGTCCTTGTACCTGCCGGCGGTAGGACCCCAGTCGGTCGAGTCGGACATCGACTCGGCCTCGGCGATCAGCTCCTCCTTGCGCCGTTTCGCGACCGCGCGCTGCTTGTCGAGATCGGCGAAGTGCGAGCCACGCCGGCGGTTGAACGCCTCCCTCGCCTTCGAGAAGCGCTTCCACAGCTCGTCGTCGGTCTTGCGGTCGACCCCCTTGACCGTCTTCCACTCGTCGAGGATCGCCCTCAGGCGGTCGCCGGCCGCCTTCCACTGGGTCGACTCGTTGGCGATCGTCTCGGCTTCCTCCGCGAGCTGCTGCTTGCGGGTGACGGCCGCGGCCCTCGCCTGCTCCCGCTCCTGCTTCACCTCGGCCATCGCGCGCTCCGCGTGGGCGATGACGTGCTCGATCCTGGCGCGCAGCGCCTCGATGTCGCCGACGACGGCGGCCTCGGGCAACCCGTCTCGCATGCCGCTGGCGCTGCTCAGTGCCTGCTTGGGGTCACCGGCACCCGACGAAAGCCTCGTTTCCAGCAATTCGACCTCGGTGCGCAGATCGTCGAACCGCCGCGCGAAGTGCGTCAGTCCCTCGTCAGGCGAACCGGCCTGCCACACACCGACGACGCGCTCACCGTCGGCCGTGCGCACGTAGACGGTGCCCTCGTCGTCGATCCGGCCCCACCTCTCGGGATGCGGTTCGGCTGAGGGCACAGCCGGTGCGGGTACGCCGGCCTGGGTGTGAGGCACCTGATGTGGCGTAGGGACATCGGTGCCGTTCGGGGTGTTCTGCTCGGCCATGGCCGGCTCCTTCTCGCCTGTCGGCCCGCCGGATCGCGGGCGCCCCGCTGGCGGCGGGGCCGGGTACTGCGTCTTCTGCGTATTCTGCGTTGCCGTGTCGCTGGACTTCGGGTCTTAGGCCCGCATTCAAACAGGTCAGCGCGCTTCTCGGTACTCCGTGCCTCAAGACGTACCTCCATCGGCTTCCCGGGTAACCTCGGAACGCGTGATCACGCGTGCTCTCGTGGTGCCCCATCCTCCACTTCTCGTGCCGGAATTGGTGCCCGGTTCCGAGGATTCGACCGAGGAGGTCAGGAAAGCCTGTGTCGCGGCAGCCGCGGAGCTGGCCGCGACGCACCCGAGGTGGATCGCCGTAGCGGCCGGAACCGGCTCGCCGATCCCATCGTCGGCGGCAGGGTCGTTCCGTGCCTACGGCGCGGACGTCCGCGTGGCCCTTTCGGGGCATCCGGCGCGGGCGGCGGCCCCTTCCGCGCTTCCGCTGCCCGTCCTGGTGGCCGGCTGGCTGAGGGAGCGTGCCTGCGCCGACTCCGTCCGGGTCGAACTGGTGCCGGAAAACGCCGAGACCGCCCGGTGCGTCGCGCTGGGCGAACGCCTCGCTGACAGTGACACCGGCACGGCTCTGCTCGTGCTCGGCGACGGTTCCACCCGGCACGACCTGAGCGCCCCCGGCTGGTTCGACGAGCGGGCGGTGCCCTTCGACGCCGAGGTCGCCGACGCGCTGGAGCGCGCCGACCACACCGCGTTGCTGAACATCGATCCCGCGCTCGCCGCCGAACTGGGAGCGGAGGGAAGGGCACCGTGGCAGGTGCTCGCAGGACTCGCCGGGGCGGGCGGGCGTTGGAGAGGCGAACTTCGCCACTCATCGGCCCCTCGTGGCGTCGGCTACCACGTCGCGTTCTGGGAGCGCCGGTGAAGCGCCCCGTGCCGATCGCGGTCGTCGGCCCCACCGCGACCGGCAAGACCGCACTGGGAATCGAGCTGGCGCTCGCGCTGGGCGGCGAGGTCGTCAACGCCGACGCCATGCAGCTCTACCGGGGGATGGACATCGGTACCGCGAAGGCGACCGAGCAGGAGCGGCGGGGCGTACCGCACCACCTGCTCGATGTACTCGACGTCAAGCAGGCCGCTTCGGTCGCCGCCTACCAATCGCACGCGAGGGCGCGCATCGAGAGCCTGCTCGCCGAGGGCATCGTGCCGGTGCTCGTCGGCGGTTCGGGGCTCTACGTGCAGGCGGTCATCGACGACCTGCGCTTTCCCGGTACCGACCCCGAGGTGCGCGCCGAACTGGACCGCCAGGCCGGGGAAAAGGGTGCCGCCGCGATGCACGCGCGCCTCGCCGTCGCCGACCCGGAAGCGGCCGCCGCCATCCTGCCCACCAACACCCGCCGGATCGTGCGCGCGCTGGAAGTCATCGAGATCACGGGAAAGCCGTTCTCGGCCAACCTGCCGAAACCGGGAAGTCCCCGATACGGGACCGTGCTCGTCGGCGTCGACAGGGCCGCGGCCGAACTCGACGAGCGAGTCGGCGTCAGGGTCGGGCGGATGTTCGAGGCCGGTCTCGTCTCCGAGGTGCGTGATCTCGTCGAAGCGGGCCTCAGGGAGGGAAAGACGGCTTCGAGGGCACTCGGTTACCAGCAGGTGCTGGCCGCCATGGACGCCGAGGGCGGAACCGGAGAGCTGACCGAAGCGGGGGCAGAGGCGGCCGCCGCCGCGACGGCACAGGCCACTCGCAGGTTCGTGCGCAAGCAACGGTCCTGGTTCCGCAGGGACGATCGCATCCGCTGGCTCGACGGCGCCGGGGAAGGCCTTGCCGATCATGTGCTCTCCTGGCTCGACCCGTAATCTTGTTCCCATGGGTGGCATCGAGTTCCTCAAGGGGCACGGCACGCAGAACGACTTCGTGCTGTTGCCCGACGCGCCGGGCAGGCTGGACCTGACCCCGGAGCGGGTCGCCGCGCTGTGCGACCGGCGGCGCGGACTCGGTGCCGACGGTGTGCTCAGGGTCGTGCGATCGTCGGCGATCGGGCTCGCCTCGGACGCCGAGTGGTTCATGGACTACCGCAACGCCGACGGCTCGGCCGCCGAGATGTGCGGCAACGGCATGCGCGTGTTCGCGCGCTACCTCGTCGAGGCGGGGCTGGAGAGCGGACGCGACTTCGCGGTGGGAACCCGCGCGGGCGACCGGCCGGTGCGGGTGCACAACGACAACACCGTGACCGTCCACATGGGACCTGCAAGGATCACCGGCACGTCGGTCGCCGTCGTCGGCGAACGTGAACTTTCCGGTGTCGCCGTCGATGTCGGTAACCCGCATCTCGTCTCGACCCTCGACGACGACATCGCGGAACTGGACTTGCGGGACGCGCCGCGATTCGACCGCGACTTCTTTCCTCACGGGGTGAATCTCGAGTTCGTCAACGTGCTGGCGGCCGACGCGCTGCGGATGCGGGTCTACGAGCGAGGAGTCGGGGAGACCCGCGCCTGCGGGACGGGGACGGTCGCTGTCGTCGCGGCGGCATTGCACCTCGCGGGCACCGACACCGGATCCTCCACAGTGGACATACCTGGTGGGAGGGTCGAGGTCACCGTCGAACGCGGTGCTTCGACACTGACCGGACCCGCCGAGTTCGTCGCGAGGGGCGAGCTCGACGAGTCGTGGTGGAACGGCCTCGGCGGCTAGAACCCCGATTACGAGATCGCCGGACCCGGTGCCGGATCTGTGACGACCGCGTCAGCCAGTGAGGCTCTCCTGGGGAATGTCGCGCATCAGTCGCAGCGGTGAGAACACCACCCACATCACGGCCAGCACGAGTGCGGCGGACGTCACCCATACGGTGACCGGAACACCGGCGGCCTGGCCCAGCGCTCCGCCCAGCAGGCCACCGACCGGCAGCGCTCCCCACACCACGAAGCGCACGCTCGCATTCATCCTCCCGAGCAGCCGGTCGGGGCAGATCGCCTGCCGGTAGCTGACCTGGGCCACGTTGTAGACGACGATCCCGTACCCCACGATCGCCAGTCCCGCCGCGACGAGCCCCGCTCGCCACCCCGGCGCGGCAAGCGGAATGAGCAACTGCGCGGGCCAGGTCGCCAGCGGGATCAGCCACACCGCGCGTGCTTGCCCGATCCGGTTCATCCACCAGCTCGCGGTGAGTGCGCCCACCACGCCACCGGCTCCCGCGATGGCGAGGACGGCGCCCACCCCGCCTGGGGAGAGGCCGACATGCCGGGTCAGGAACAACATCTCGACGGCCGTGAAGGCGCCACCGGCGAAGTTGCCCGCCGCGGTGCACAACGTGATCGCCCTCAGCGTGGGGTTGCCGAAGACGAATCGCAGTCCCTCGGCGATCTCCGCCCGGAGTTTCCCGTTCTCGCGTGGCGCGGGAGTGGGCTCCTCGGTTTTGATGCGGCGCAGGAACACGGCCGAGGACAGGAAACCGAAGCCCACCGCGGTCACCGCGCTCGCGGGGCCGAATGCCTGCGCGAGTACCCCGCCGATTCCCGGCCCCGACACGTGGGCCACCGACTGACTCACCTGGAGCTTCGCGTTGCCCTCCACCAGTTTCTCCCTCCCGACGAGTGAGGGGAGGTAGGACTGGTAGGCGACGTCGAAGAACAACGTGCACACGCTGACCAGCAGGGCGACCACGATGAGCTGGGTCAGTGTCAGCACGCCCGTCCACCAGGCGATGGGAACGCTCAGCAGCAGCACTCCTCTGGCGAGGTCGGCCCTGATCATCAATGCCTTGCGGCGCAGGTGATCGACCCATACGCCGGCGGGAAGGCCGAGCAGCAGGAACGCGGCGTTCTCCGCCGCCGTGAGCAGCCCCATCTCCAGCGGGCTCGCCGCGAGCACCGTCGCGGCGAGCAGGGGTAGCACGGTGCGCCCGACGAACACACCGAACTGGCTCGCCGTGTCGCCGGCCCACAACCGCCGGAAGTCACGGTGGAAGAACAGGGAGGTCCTGGGCATTCGCACAGTGTTGCCAAGTGATTGGAAAGTGTCAATCACTTCTCGTCGGTTCTCGGCATAGGCTGAGCGGGTGGTGGAACGACGACGGAAAGCGACCGAAGCCGAAGCGGGTGCGCTGGCATCGGGAATACGCCTGCGGATCATCAGGTTGACCCACACGGAGGCGCTGACGAACAAGGAACTGGCCGAGCGGCTGGGCCGCGACCCCGCGACAACGCTTCACCACGTCCGCAAGCTGGTCGAGACCGGCTTCCTCGAACCACAGGTGTCCCGCAAGGGAAACCGTGGCGCGAAAGAGATCCCCTACTTGAGCACAGGGCTTTCCTGGAAGCTGGACAACCGCGACGACACCGAGGTCGCGAACGCGATGCTGGAGGCCTACCTCGCCGAGATCGCGGAGACGGGCATGGCCGGAATCAACCAGTCGAGGCTCGTCGTGCAGCTACCGGAAGCCGAACGCGCCGAGTTCCGCGAGCGCCTTTCCGGCCTGCTGGAGGAGTTCGCGGCACGACCGCACCACCCCGGCGAGCAGCGGATGGCGATCTACGTCGGCCTCTACCCGAGCCGGTGACCCCGATAAACAGGTCGGCGATCCGCGGGAAACGTGGGAGCATGGAGCACGAGAGGCCGGTTCGCGAAGTGTCGGCCGAAGACTCTTGATGGAGGCATGTGAGTAAGTCAATCCCCGGCGACGTCGCCGCGTCGCACGGCCAAACACAACACGAAACGACATCCGGAGAACTTTTCGTGGCTGAGTTCGACAACACGGAGCTCTCCCAGGGCGAGCTGGAGCTCGAAGACCGCGCGTCACTGCGCAGGGTCGCGGGCCTTTCCACGGAACTCGCCGACGTCACCGAGGTCGAATACCGGAAGCTCCGGCTGGAACGCGTCGTGCTCGTTGGAGTGTGGACCGAGGGGACCGCCGCGCAGTCCGAGGCCTCGCTCGAAGAGCTGGCCCGCCTCGCGGAGACGGCAGGCTCGCAGGTCCTCGACGGTCTCGTGCAACGTCGTTCCCGGCCCGACTCCGCGACCTACATCGGATCGGGCAAGGTGCGGGAACTCGCCGACGTGGTCAACGCGACCGGCGCCGACACGGTCATCTGCGACGGTGAGCTGTCGCCGGGCCAGTTGCGTCAGCTTGAGGCCAAACTCAAGGTCAAGGTCATCGACAGGACCGCGCTGATTCTCGACATCTTCGCCCAGCACGCGAGGTCGCGGGAAGGCAAGGCGCAGGTCGAACTGGCCCAGCTGCAGTACCTGATCCCCAGGCTGCGCGGCTGGGGTGAGTCGCTGTCGAGGCAGGCCGGTGGACGAGCGGGCGGAGCCAATGGTGGTGTCGGCCTCCGCGGACCAGGTGAGACGAAGCTGGAGACCGACCGGCGGCGGATCAACAAGCGGGTGGCGAAACTGCGCCGCGAGATCGCCTCGATGGACATCATCAGGGAGACCAAGCGGGGCCGCAGGGTCGCCAACGAGGTGCCCAGTGTCGCCATCGTCGGCTACACCAACGCGGGAAAGTCCAGTCTGCTCAACGCCATCACCGGTGCGGGCGTTCTGGTGGAGGACGCGCTGTTCGCCACCCTCGACCCGACGACCCGGCGCTCGGTGACGCCCGACGGCAACGCCTACACACTGACCGACACCGTCGGTTTCGTGCGGCACCTGCCGCACCAGCTGGTCGACGCGTTCCGTTCGACGCTCGACGAGGCGGCCGACGCCGACCTGCTGCTACACGTCGTCGACGGTTCGGCGCCCGCCCCGGAGGAGCAGGTGCGAGCGGTCCGCGACGTTCTCGGCGACATCGGACGGCGCCGCTCCGAACCACTGCCGCCGGAGTTGATCGTGATCAACAAGGCGGATGCCGCCGACGAGCTGACGCTGGCCAGGCTGCGGCACCTGTTGCCCGACGCCATCGTGGCATCGGCGCGGCGGGGCACCGGGGTCCAGGAGCTCATCGAGGAACTGGCGGCCCGGCTGCCACGTCCCGAGGTGACCGTCGACGTGCTCGTCCCCTACGACAGGGGCGAGCTGGTGGCCAGGGCACACGCCGACGGTGAGGTGCTCGCCGAGGAGCACACCCCGGAAGGCACGCGGTTGCGGGCAAGGGTGCATCCCGATCTCGCCGCCGCTCTGCAGGCCTACGTCACCGACGGCTCAGCGATCTGAGTGACAAGGCACTGACCGGCAGGGAGCCGGTCCATCCGAGCGCCCACGCACGCCGGTCCCCATCGGGGCCGGTTCGCGTGGGCGCTCTTCGCCGTGCGCGTGGCCGGGTGGTGTGCCTGCTCGTCGCCGCGGTGCTGGCGGCGGGATCGGGCATTGCCCCTTCGGCCGTGTCGGCCGTGTCGGTCGCGGAGCGGCCGCGGGACGTCTGCACCATCGACGACAGCAGGCTCCCCGAACTGTCGGGCCTGGCCGCCGACGAGGAGCACTGGTACGCGGTCAACGACGGCGGTACCCGGATCGAGATCTACGTACTCGGCAAGGATTGCGCCGTTCGCGAGGTGATCAGCGATCCGGCCGATCCCTACGACGTCGAGGACATGGCGCTCGCCTCCGACGGGACCTTGTGGCTCGGCGACACCGGTGACAATCGCAAACAGCGCGACACCGTGGCGTTGCACGCGGTCCGGCCGGACGGGACGGCGACGCTGTACCGGCTGACCTACCCCGACGGGCAGCACGACGCGGAGGCACTGCTACTCGACCGCTCAGGTACGCCCTACATCATCACCAAACACGTGGCAGGCGATTCGGAGGTCTATCGCCCCGCTGGCCCGTTGAGCAGCCCGGGCCCCACTCCGCTCGAACACGTCGGTTCGCTGCGGATTCCCGCCACCGACACCCGGGGCGGGCCGGTCGGGAGAGTCGGCTCGATGCTCATCACCGGAGCGGCCTCCAGCGCCGATGGTTCGGTGATCGCGGTCCGCACGTACACCGACGCCTATCTCTACCCCGTCACCGGTGACGACATCCCTGCCGCGCTGGCTGGGCAACCGGTCCGGGTTCCGTTGCCGGACGAGGAGCAAGGGGAGGCCATCGCCTTCGAACCGGACGGCACGTTGCTCTCGGCGTCCGAGGGGGTCGGGAATCCGGTCAGGGCGGTGCCGGGGGCGACCGCCCTCGTCGGCCGAGGGCTCACACAAGGCGGGGAAAGCCAGGAAAACGGGGAATCCGCGCCGGAAGGCGGCGAACCAGCCGCCGCGTCCGGCGGGGACGGCGGTTCCGGGTTCCCCGCGCTGGCGGGAATCGCCGTTGCCGTCGTACTGGCCGGTGGTGTCGTGTTCGGAGTCGGCAGGCTGCGCCGCCGTTGAGCGACGGCGCGACCTGGCCGCGTTGTCTAGAGCCTGCGCAGCACGGCGACGACCTTGCCGAGGATGGTGGCGTCATCGCCGGGAATCGGTTCGTAGGCCTCGTTGTGCGGCATCAGCCAGACGTGGCCTTCCTTGCGCTTGAAGGTCTTCACGGTGGCCTCTCCCTCGATCATGGCGGCCACGATGTCGCCGTTCTCGGCGTCGGGCTGCTGGCGCACGACGACCCAGTCGCCGTCGGTGATCGCGGCGTCGACCATCGAATCGCCGGTGACGCTCAGTAAAAAGACCTCGCCTTCACCGACGATGTCTTTGGGCAGCGGGAAGACATCCTCGATCGCCTCTTCGGCCAGGACGGGGCCACCGGCGGCGATGCGGCCGACGAGGGGAACGAACGCGGGCTTGGGCAACTGCTCGGGCGAGGTCCCCGCCGCGCCGCTGTCGGCGGCGAGAACGCCGACCGCGCGCGGGCGGTTGGCGTCCCTGCGCAGATATCCCTTGCGCTGCAGCGCGCGGAGCTGATGCGAAACGGATGACGTCGACGTGAGACCGACCGCCTCACCGATCTCGCGGACGCTGGGCGGGTAGCCATGGCGATCGACCCATTCCCTGATGACGCCCAGTACCTTTTGCTGCCGCGGCGTCAGATTGTCGTCGACGTCCTCGACCTCGGGCAGGGTGTGCACCTTGCCTTCGATGTCCTTGCTCTTGCGTGCCACCGCGTTGCCTCCCAGTCGAGTGCCACTTGCCCGCACTCCGCCGTGCGTGTCCGTGCCGTTGCTGCCCGTTCGTGATCTCGACGCTAGCCCGCCGCTTCTCCGATTTCAAACATTTGTTCGATCGACACGCCGTGGCGGGCTCGATTTTGTCAGAGCCCGGTGGTACACATTCGCACGGGCGTTCGATAGAACGCGTGTTCGACTGTCCGGGTTCGTGTGGCGGCTGGTCGGGCCAGTGGAACGGGAACTGCGAGGAGGTTCCGATGTCGGTTCTGATGGAGCGGGAAGCGCCGGCGGACGGCAGGGTGCGGCGGCCCGGCACGACGGCCGTGCGGCCGAGGAGGGACGAGCCGAGGCGGCCGCCGACCAGGGCGAGGGTCGTCGCGGGCAGGCCGAGGACGAGGGCGGTGCTCGACTGTCCTCCCCGGACCGTCACTCCGCGATGGTCGTTGCTGATCGCGGTCGCGGTCGTCGTCTTCGGTGCCGTTGTGGGAATCGGGTTGTTCGCAAGCGTGCTCGGGGGAGCGGGCGAGGTCTCGGTGCCGAGTGGCACGGCCGTCGTGTCCGTCGAGGCGGGCGACACGCTGTGGGACGTGGCCGAGCGAACCGCTCCCGGCAGCGACCCCGCCGCCGTGGTCGCGCGTATCCAGGAACTGAACGGTCTCGGTGGAGCGGATGTGGCCGCCGGTACCCCGCTCGTGGTTCCCGTCGGCAGGTGAACTGTCCGGCGCCCGCCGTATCGGGCGGCGTGGGCGCTCGCTGCCGGATCGCCGCTTTTTGCCCGGGTTTCGCGCGTCGAGGATGAGGTCGGCGCGTCCGCGTCGGGAGGGGTCGCTCGCCGGGTTGGCCGGTGCCGTCGCGAGGGGTGCGGGTTGCCGGTCGGCGGCTCGTTATTCCCCATCCCCCGACTGAGGTGATATGTCACCTGTCACCCTGCTGTGCTGCGCCTGCCGCTTGCGCGGGTGCGTCCGGCCTTCTAAGGTCGACCCCTACATGTAGTAGTTACATGGCTGTAGTTGGTCCACAGGTTGGGGTAGGCTGGGTGCAGTTATCCACAGCTTGTCGGTGTTTGCCCACCGGGTGTCCACAAGATGATCACCAGGTATTCGACCTGCGATCGCGGGCACCCTGGGAACGGCGGCGTGAAGAGGAGGTGATCGGTCGTGCGGTGTCCGTTCTGCCGGCACGTCGATTCCCGGGTCGTCGATTCCCGTGAGGTGGACGAGGGGCAGGCGATCCGGCGCCGCAGGTCGTGTTCGGCTTGTGGTCGCCGGTTCACGACTTCGGAGACGATGGTGCTCGCCGTCGTCAAGCGGTCCGGGGTCACCGAGCAGTTCAGCCGGGACAAAGTGGTTCGCGGAGTGCGCCGCGCTTGCCAGGGCAGGCCGGTCGACGACGACGCGTTGCAGCAACTCGCGCAACGGGTCGAGGAGTCGATCAGGGCTGCCGGCGTCGCGGAGATACCGAGCCACGAGGTGGGACTGGCGATTCTCGGGCCCCTCAGGGAACTCGACACTGTGGCATATCTGAGATTCGCGAGTGTCTACCGGGCCTTCTCGTCGATCGAGGACTTCGAGAAGGAGATCACGGACCTGCGCAGGGCGATTGCGATTGCGGATGTGGCCGAGCCGGACGACAGCGAGAAGAGCGCGAGCGACGCCTGACGTCGCCCGCCGTGCGAGACGCGGGAGTGGGAGTCATGACAGAAACCGTGGGGGTCGGCGCAGAGGCCACCAGCAAGGGTGGCAAGAAGCGTCAGAGCGCCGCGAACGCCCGTAAGGGCCTTGGTGTGCGCCGGGTCTTCACGACCGAGGGCGTGCACCCTTACGACGAGGTGACGTGGGAGAAGCGTGACGTCGTCATGACCAACTGGCGGGACGGCACGGTGAACTTCGAGCAACGTGGCGTCGAGTTCCCCGAGTTCTGGTCGGTCAACGCGACGAACATCGTCACCAGCAAGTACTTCCGGGGTGCCGCCGGTAGCCCCTCAAGGGAGAACAGCCTCAAGCAGCTCATCGACCGCGTCGTGAGGTCCTATGTCAAGGCGGGCACGGACTTCGGTTACTTCGGTACGGCGGCCGACGCGGAGATCTTCGAGCACGAGCTGACCTGGATGCTGCTGCACCAGGTCTTCAGCTTCAACTCCCCGGTGTGGTTCAACGTGGGAACGAGCTCCAAGCAGCAGGTCTCGGCCTGCTTCATCCTCGCTGTCGACGACACGATGGAATCGATCCTGAACTGGTACCGCGAGGAAGGCCTGATCTTCAAGGGCGGTTCCGGCGCGGGGCTGAACCTCTCCAGGATCCGGTCGTCGAGGGAATTGCTGTCCTCCGGCGGCACGGCCTCGGGCCCGGTGTCGTTCATGCGTGGTGCCGACGCCTCGGCGGGAACCATCAAGTCGGGTGGTGCCACCCGCAGGGCGGCGAAGATGGTCGTCCTCGACGTCGATCACCCCGACATCGAGGAGTTCATCGAGACCAAGGCCAAGGAAGAGAACAAGATCAGGGTGCTGCGGGACGCCGGGTTCGACATGGACCTCGGTGGCGGCGACATCTCTTCCGTGCAGTACCAGAACGCGAACAACTCGGTCAGGGTCAGCGACGAGTTCATGCGGGCGGTCGAGTCGGGCAGCCAGTTCGGGCTGCGGGCGAGGATGACGGGCGAGGTCATCGACAACACCGACGCGAAGGCCCTCTTCCGCAAGATGGCCACGGCCGCCTGGGAGTGCGCCGACCCCGGCCTGCAGTACGACGACACGATCAACGACTGGCACACCTGTCCGGAGTCGGGCAGGATCACCGCGTCCAACCCGTGCTCCGAGTACATGCACCTCGACAACTCAAGCTGCAACCTGGCCTCGCTGAACCTGCTGAAGTTCCTTTCCGACGACGGCACGTTCAACGCGGAGCTGTTCGCGAAGGCCGTCGAGGTCGTCATCACCGCGATGGACATCTCGATCTGCTTCGCGGACTTCCCGACGGAGCCGATCGCGGAAACCACCCGCAAGTTCCGTCAGCTCGGCATCGGTTACGCCAACCTCGGCGCGCTGCTGATGGCCACGGGGCACGCCTATGACTCGGAAGGTGGCAGGGCGCTTGCCGCGGCCATCACGTCGCTGATGACGGCCGTGTCCTACCGGCGGTCCGCCGAACTCGCCGGAGTCGTCGGCCCCTACGAGGGCTACGCCCGCAACGCCGAGGCCCACAAGCGGGTCATGCGCAAGCACGCCGCCGCGAACGACCAGATCCGCACCTTCCACACCAACGATGTCGCCGTGCGTGATCTCGCGACCCGCGAGTGGCAGCGCGGCATCGAGGTCGGTTCCGCGAGCGGCTGGCGCAACGCGCAGGCCAGTGTGCTGGCCCCGACGGGAACCATCGGTTTCATGATGGACTGCGACACCACCGGTATCGAGCCGGACTTCTCGCTGGTGAAGTTCAAGAAGCTCGTCGGCGGCGGTTCGATGCAGATCGTCAACAACGCGGTGCCGCGCGCGCTGCACTCGCTCGGCTACCAGAACGAGCAGATCGAGGCGATCGCCGACTTCATCTCCGAACACGGTCACGTCGTGGACGCGCCGGGGCTGCGGCCGGAGCACTACGAGGTGTTCGACTGCGCGGTCGGCGAGCGGTCCATCGCGCCGATGGGACACGTCCGGATGATGGCCGCGGTGCAGCCGTTCCTGTCCGGCGCGATCTCCAAGACGGTCAACATGCCGGAGACGGCGACCGTCGAGGAGGTCGAGGAGATCTACTTCGAAGGCTGGAAGCTCGGCCTCAAGGCACTGGCGATCTACCGGGACAACTGCAAGGTCGGTCAGCCGCTTTCCACCGCGAAGAAGGACAAGGCGGAAGCGGAGCCCGCGCAGGTCGTCGAGTACCGGCCGGTTCGCAAGCGGCTTCCCAAGAAGCGGCCGAGCCAGACGGTGTCGTTCACGGTCGCAGGCGCGGAGGGCTACCTCACCGCGGGTTCGTACCCGGATGACGGGCTCGGCGAGATCTTCGTGAAGCTCGGCAAGCAGGGTTCGACGCTGGCCGGTGTCATGGATGCCTTCTCGATGTCGATCTCGGTGGGCCTGCAGTACGGCATTCCGCTGGAGTTCTACGTCTCGAAGTTCTCCAACCTGCGGTTCGAGCCGGCCGGCATGACCGACGACCCGGATGTGCGGATGGCGACGAGCGTGCTGGACTACCTGTTCCGCAGGCTCGCGCTCGACTACCTGCCCTACGAGAAGCGGGCGCAGCTCGGCATCTTCACGGCCGACGAGCGGTCGGCCCAGGTGGAGGCCGACTACGGCAACTCGGGCGTGCAGGACAACGTCGACCTTGAGGAACTGCGCAGTAGCGTCGACGCGAGCAAGACGCGTGCGGCGGAGCGGCAGGAGTCCACACGGGACACCGCTCCCAAGGAAGCGCACACCACGACCGAGCTGGTGGAGTTGCAGCTCGGCAAGGCCGCCGATGCTCCGCTGTGCATGACGTGCGGAACGAAGATGCGCCCCGCTGGTTCGTGCTACGCGTGCGAGGGCTGCGGCGCAACCTCCGGCTGCAGCTGAGGCGGGTCCGGCGATCCCCCGCCGTGCCCGCGGCGGGGGACCGATTCTCGGTCAGGCGAGGGGGACGATCAGCTCCCTCGCCTGACCGGTCTCGTTCACCGGCGGGTCGACGATCCCGCGGGAAGCCCGATCCGCCCGTAGGCTGCTTCCGGTGACGACTCTGGTGACCGGCGGGACCGGCACGCTCGGCAGGCAGGTCGTGCGGCGACTGGTGGAGTCGGGGCACGAGGTGCGGGTGGCCAGCAGGAGTGCGCGGCCCGAAGGGAATCGGCACCCTTTCGAGTGGGCGAGGGTGGATTACCGCACCGGGGAGGGGCTCGCCTCGGCGCTGAGTGGTGCCCGCACCGTCGTGCATTGCGCGACGAGTTTCCTCGGCAAGGAGGTCGCGCTGGCCGAGGCGGTGTCGTCGGCGGCGCGCCGGGCGGGATGTTCCCACCTCGTCTACATCTCGATCGTGGGTGTCGACCGGATTCCGCTCGGCTACTACCGCACCAAACGCGATGCCGAGGAGGTGTTCGCCGGTTCGGGAGTCGGCTGGTCCGTACTCAGGGCGACCCAGTTCCACGATCTTTGCGCACGCGTGATGGCTCTGCTGGCGCGTTCGCCGGTCGTGCCGTGCCCGCGAGGGATGCGGGTGCAGCCGATCGATGTACGTGACGTCGCGGTGCGGCTTGCCGCCATCGCGGAGGGGGAGCCGGTCGGCAGGGCCGCCGACATCGGCGGACCCGAGGTGTTCACGTTCCGGGAACTGGCCCTTGCCTACCTCGCCGCCAAGGGGAGGCGCGGGAAGCTGGTGAGCGTGGGGGTTCCCGGTGCGACGGCGAAGGCTTACCGGGCGGGTCACAACCTGGTGCCCGGTGAACCCTACGGCCGCATCACGTTCCGGAGTTTCCTCGATCAGCCGGGTTGAGCCTCGCCGAGTCGTTCGAGGAGGAACTCGAATACCAGCGCCCACTTGAACGCGAGCTGCGCGTTGTCGGCCGCCGCGCCGTGGCCACCCTCGATGTTCTCGTGGTAGCGCACGTCGAGTCCGTACTCGCGCATCCTTGCCACCATCTTGCGGGCGTGCGCGGGGTGCACCCTGTCGTCGCGAGTCGATGTCACGAACAGCGTCGGCGGGTAGGGGCTCCCGCTATTTTGTCCATTGTGTACGGAGCTGTCACCGTCGGGGGCGCGAAGGTTGTGGTAGGGCGAGTACTTGCCGAGGAAGGCCCATTCCCCGGGATCGTCAGGGTCGCCGTATTCGGCCATCCACGACGCGCCAGCCAGCAACTGGTGGTAGCGGCGCATGTCCAGCAAGGGAACCTGGCTGACGATGGCCCCGAACAGTTCGGGGTAGCGGGTCAGCATCACGCCCATGAGCAGGCCGCCGTTGCTGCCGCCCTGGATGCCCAGTTGCCGGGGGGTCGTGATGCCCCTCGCCACGAGGTCTCCCGCGACTGCTGCGAAGTCCTCGTAGACCTTGTGCCGGTTGGCTTTCGTCGCCTGGGTGTGCCATTCGGGCCCGTATTCCCCGCCGCCGCGAAGGTTGGCCACCACGTAGGTGCCGCCCCGGGTGAGCCAGCCCCTGCCGATGATTCCGCTGTAGGAAGGCGTCAGCGATACCTCGAACCCGCCGTATCCGGTGAGCAGCGTGGGCCGCGGTGTTTGCCGGGTTGCCGGGGAGTCGTCGCGGTGACCGGTGACGAAGTAGGGAATGCGGGTTCCGTCGGCCGAGGTCGCGAAGTACTGGTCGACGGTGATTCCGGTGTTGTCGAAAAACGCCGGTGCCTGCTTGAGCTGTTCCAGTTCGCCGCCGATCTCGCCGCGGACGAGTGCCGACGGTTCGGTGAAGCCGGTGATGTCGAGCAGGAATTCGTCGCTATGGTCGGGCTCGGTGTCGACGAGTGCGACGGTGCCCACCTCGGGAACGCCGGGAAGCGGCTCGTCTCGCCACCGCCCGTCGCCCGGAGTCAGGACCCGTAGCCGGGTCTTGACGTCGCTGAGGGTGCCGAGGATGAGGTGGTTTCGCGTCCAGGCGTAGTAGTCGAGCGAGGTGTGCGGGTCGGGCGTGAACAGGACGGTCAGCTCGCGGTTCCCCGCGAGATAGCTCTCCAGTTCGGCCGCGAGCAGGCTCCCCGCGGGATACTCCCGGCCTGCCACCGTCCACGGTGACCTCGTGCGCACCAGCAACCATTGCCGGTGCGTGCCGGCCTCGGCGTCCTCGGGTACGTCGATCTTGACGAGCCCGGTGGGCGTGCGGAGGTAGACCTCGGAGCGGTAGAAGTCGATGCCACGGCGGACGAGGTCACGTTCCCAGCCTTCGGTGGGGTCGTGCACGGCCCGCACGGCGACGTCATCGGGTTTGCCCTCGAAAACGAGCGCCGCCTCGGACAGCGGTGTGCCCCTGCGCCATTCCTTCACCAGGCGTGGGTAGCCGGAGGTGGTCAGCGATCCGGGGCCGAAGTCGGTGCCGACGTAGATCCGGTTCTCGTCGATCCAGGCGACGGAACTCTTCGCTTCGGGGAGGCTGAATCCCCCGTCGACGAATTCTCGTTTTTCGAGGTCGAACTCCCTGACGACGGTGGCGTCGGCGCCTCCCCTCGACAGTTCGACGAGGCAGCGGCGGAACCCGGGACGCAGCACGGTCGCGCCCTGCCACACCCAGTTCTCGCCGTCGGCCTCGGCGAGCGCGTCGACGTCGATGAGCAGTTCCCACCGGGGCTGGGCCGTGCGGTACTCGCCGAGGGTTGTCCGGCGCCACAGTCCCCTGGGGTGTTCGGCGTCGCGCCAGAAGTTGTACAGGTGGTCGCCGCGCCTGCGGACGTAGGGGATCCGGTCGTCGGCGTCGAGTATTTCCCTCATCTCGGCGCGCAGGCTCTCGAACCGTGGTCTTTCGGTGAGTTCGCTGACGGTCTCGGCGTTGCGGTCGCGTACCCAATCGAGCGCGCTGTCGCCGGTGACCTCCTCCAGCCAGCGATAAGGATCGTCGGCCTGCGGATTCCCCTCTGTCATGCCTCCAGTCTGCCAGCAGCGGGAGGTTCCCGGTTTGTGATCCGGGGCGTTCGCGGTCACGTTAGGCTGTCGTTCACTGTGGACGGAAATATCGATTCGGAGCCGACGCGGAATTCGCCGTTCGCCATCCTCGGCGTACTGGCCGTCGTGCTCGGTGTTGTCGCGGTCGTGGCGCTGGCGGGACGTTCGACGAGGCCGGTGGTGGAGGGTGTCGCCCAGCCCGCGCCGGACGCGCTCGTCGACGCGCCTCAGAGCCCCGCCGCGAGTGCGCCGCGGAGGTCGGCCGAGGCCGTGCCTTCCGCGCCCTCCGAGCCCCACGCCGCCGCGGAGACCGCGATACTCACTCATGGGCTCGCCGTGTCGCCCGTGACCTGCGAACTGGCCGAGTTCGGTCCTTCGGAGCAGGCGCTGACCGCGTTCTACCAGAGCGCTCTGACCTGCCTGGGGGACACCTGGCGGCCGGTGTTGCTCGCCGCGGGAGGGGACTTCGCCGACCCGGCGCTGGACATCGGCTCCGACTCGGCCAGCGCCTGTGGCCCCATGCCGGACGAGCAGGAGGCGACCGCCTTCTACTGCGGCCTCGACGAGACCATCCACATGCCGAGGCAGCGACTGTTCGACCACGTCGGCCCTTATGACGCGGCCCATCTGGCTGTGCTGGCCCACGAGTACGGGCACCACGTGCAGTACGTCGGTGGCATCCTCGATGCCGTCAACGAGGAGCTGATCGGCGCCGAGGAGGGCGGCGACGAGGAACTGGGGCTCAACAGGAGGGTCGAGCTTCAGGCCAATTGCCTTGCCGGTATGGCGCTGGCCAGCTTCGCCGACCGGGGTTCGGTGTCGGAGGAACTGGCCCAGGCCGCGATCGACGACTTCCGCAACTACCTCGACAGTGACACCCACGGCTCGATGGAGAACCAGGCCTACTGGGCGGATGTGGGCTATGCGGCGGTCGAGGTCGCCGAATGTGACACGTTCACGGCACCGGCCTCCGCTGTCCGCTGAACCGGTCCGGCGCCCGAATTCGGCCCGGTTCGGGTTGTTTGACGTTCTCTCCCCGGCCACTAACCTGGTGTGAGTCGGATCACTAAAGGCCGGAGGATTGTCATGCGAATTGCCGACCTGCTGCGTAGCAAGGGTTCGACGGTGGTGACCGTTGCCCCTGAGACCACGGTGACCGAACTGCTCGCGAGACTCGCCGAGTACAACGTCGGCGCGCTCGTGGTCCTGGGCGAAGGGGGCAAGCTCGCGGGCATCGTGTCCGAACGGGATGTCGTGCGGCGGATCCACGAGCACGGGCCGGCACTGCTGTCCCGTCCTGTTTCCGAGATCATGACCATGATCGTGGCGACCTGTGAGCCGACTGATTCGGTCGACCAGCTCAGTGCGGTGATGACGGAGCGGCGCATCAGGCATGTGCCCGTGCTCGTCGAAGGCAGGCTCGGCGGGATCGTCAGCATCGGCGACGTGGTGAAGTCGCGGATGGACGAGCTGCAGCTCAACCAGGAACAGCTTGAGGCCTACATTTCAGGCACGTTCCACAGCACCGGCTGACTCCCAGCGGCGGAGTACCACGTCGATCCCGGCGCGGATGTCCTCGCGCGCCTTCGCACGGGGCACCCCGGCCATGAGCAGCCGATCGTAGTCGGTGTCGAGGTGCCGGACCGAGGCGACGACGGCCATGCGGATCGCGTTCTCGTCGAGCGCTCTTCCCGCCGCCGACCGGCCCACCCTGCCGCTGCCGCGCGTCCCGGCGTGTGCGGCGATGGCGCTTGCCCGCTCGCCAGGGCAGCCGGGGAACAGTCGCAGAATCTCGGCGGTGAACCGGTTCCGGAATTCGATGTCCTGGTGTGTGCGCCGCTCGGCGTCCCTTTCCCTGCGCCGTGCTCTGAGGTCCTCGTCGGCGAGGCATTGTTCCTCGGCGCGTTCCAGCGCGGCCGGCTCCACCAGAATTCCTTGCCGTTCAAGGCGTTTGCGGCGGCGATTGAAGCGGACCACGAGCACGGAAAGGGTGCTTTCGGAGCGGGCTCTTCTGGACAGCGCGGCGTTTCCCGAAGGCAGGTAGGTGAGGTGGTCGAAGTCGGCGCAGGAAAGGCAGAGGGTGGCGGTGGCTTCGGTGAGCCGGAAATCGCCTTCGTCGAGCGAACCGCGGCATTCGGTGCAGGACCACGGTCGGTTCGCGGGGGACACGGTCAGATCGGGTGCCTTGTTCTGTCTGGCCATGAGCTGGGTACGGCGCTTCTCGGTCAGCTCAGGGGAGAGCCAGTGCGTGCGCAGCCGCGTTTCGACGTTCTCGCGCGCGGACGAGGTGAACCGGAGCGGGCCGGCGTCCCTGGTGCGGGAGAGGTAGCTGGTTTCGCTGGGAACGAGTGCTCGCTCCCGCGCCCACTCGGCGAGGTGGCCGACGGCCTCCAGCAGCCGGTGCTCGTCGACGGGGAGTGCGGCGGCGAGGTGGGTGAGTTTCCCGCTTCTCCATTCCTCGGCCGTGGAGGAGCGTAGCCAGCCGAGCGCGGCGAACAGCTCGAAGGGAGCCACGTAATGCTGACGTGCCAGTGCTTTCGCCGCCGCGTCGGCGACCCGTTGCCTGAGCTTGCTCATCGGGGGGTGAGCCTAGCCGGTCAGCCTTCGTGTCCGGTCAGCGTCGGGGCAAGGACGGCGACCCCCCGGGTGAGCGCGGTCGCCGCGGGGTCGAAGGTACTGGCCGAGGGACCTTCGGTCAGCAGGACGACCACGTAGCGGCCTTCGGCACCGACCAATCCGGTTGTGTTGAGAACGAGTCCGTCGCTGATGTGCATCCAGCCCTGTTTGACGGCTTTCTCGGCGCCGGGCAACGCATCCGGAATGCCGAAGTACTGGTCGAATCCGTCCACGGCGACGCGGGTGGCTTCCGCGAGCGCGGTGACGATGAAGTCGCGCGCGGGGCCTGGCATCTCGGCGTCGATGAACTCGTAGACGCGGATGACATCGCGGGGGCTCATTCTCGTCATCTCCCACTGGCCCGCGTGGGAGGGCGGGCTCGTGTCGCGGAGCCCGAGCAGCGCGCTGACGTCGTGGTTGATGTCGGTGGTGCCGTGAGCGCCCCACAGCGCGGAGGCGACCGGGTCGGAGCTACCGGAGAGCATGGCGGCCAGGTCGGTCCTGTCTTGGCCTTCGGGTACCTGCCAGTTCGCCTCGCGCAGAACGGCGATCGCGATCAGCAGTTTCACCACCGAAGCCGTGTAGAACTGTTCGTCGGCGTTCATGCTGGTGACCGTGGTGCCCGTGAGGCGGTCGTGAACGGCGAGACCGACGCGCGTGCCGGGAACGACGTCGGTGACGGCCGCCGCGACCCGGTGTGCGAGCGCGGCGTCGTCGGCTCGTTCCGGCGTCGTCGTCCGGCAGTCGACAGGCTTCACGTCAGCGCTCTGAGCCTGTGCCGCGGGCGTCATGGACTCGCCGCCCGATCGTGCGCCGCCTGCCGTGACGCCGATGATCGTGGCCGCGAGCAGGCACGGGGCCAGCAGGCTGAGGGCGACCGTCCGACGGTTCACTCCCTCATGGAATCACTCGATCAGTGGGGTTCCGGTCAACACGAGGTAACCGTTATTCGCGCCAGTTTCCCACCTCGACACCCTTGGCGGCGTCGACCCGGAATCCGAAGGAGATCTCCTCACCGGCTCCTGGCGCGAGTTCCAGCCGCCAGCGCAGCTCGCCGAGCTCCCCGGATTCACCGCTGTCCACCGGGTCGGGAGTGGCGCGCACGTCGCGCACGACGATGTCGCCGTCACGGGATACGGGGATCTGGTCGAGCACCGTCACGGTCGCGGTTCGCGGCCCATGGTTGGCGACGGTGATCCGGTACGCGGCTTCCCGTTTGCGCGTACCGGACAGTGCCGCCTTGCCGGCCGTGCGTTTGACGAGTTCGCGTTTCACCCTGATCCGGTCGTCGGCACCGAGCGCGAGCTCGACCTCCTCGCCGGGGGCCCACGGGTCGAGCCGGGTGGTGCCGACGAACTCGGTGCCGTGGAAGACGGAGGCCTTCCCGCGCGGAAGCGTGTGCTCCGAGCGGTTTGTCGCGGTGGCCCTCAGGTAGACGGTGTCGTCGGCGATGGGTGCCGCGAGGTGATCGAGGCTCGCGCCGAGGGCGAGTTCGGCGACGAGGCCGCAGTGTGCGCTTCCGTCGGAGGCGACGGCGACCGGCCGCGCGAGCCGGTAGGTCGCGGCCGCGGGCCCCTGCTCGACGGTCGCTGTCGCGTGCCGTACCGCCCCCGGCGCAGGCGGAAGGGGCTGTGCCGCCGCGTAGGCGGCGCTTTCGGGCACTCCTCCGGCAGCGTGCATCGGCACCGGCCGGATCCGGTCGAGGTACCAGGGCTGGAGATCGGGCACGGTGACCGTGTTCGCCGGGCGCGCGGTCGAGAGGGCAAGCTCGCATTCCGGCCAGTCCTCGCCCGTGCGCTGGGTGATCATGCCGTGCCAGGTGAGTGCCAGTTCTCCTTCGGTCAACCGCACGTCGTAGGCCGATTCCCAGCCCGCCGATGTGACCACATAGGACACTTCGATGTCGACGCTCTCGGCGGGATCCTCGCGCAGTATCTCGATGAGCACGGTGGTCGTGTCGCCCGCTTCGCCGGTGCGGGCGGCTTCGAGTGCTCGTTCGGCCGCCGCGAGTTCCTCGGTGAGCCGTTCGTGCCGTTCGGTGAGCGTCCTCCGCTCGGCGAGCACGGTGGTGAGTTGCCCGGTGAGCGCGTCGGCGACCTCGGCGACGCGCTCCGGCTGGGTCGTTCCGCTCGCGAGGTTCTTGGCGAACGCGGCCGCCGACCGCTCGGACAGTTTCTCCAGCAGCCTTGCTCTGGCGCTCGTGACGGAAAGCGCGTCGCCGGCCTCGTCGAGCGCGCCGCGCGCCGCCCGCTGTCTGGCGAGTAGTTCACGCACGGTGGCGCCGTCGGGCTCGGCTTCCCGTTCGACCTTGACCTCGACACCCGCGATGGTGGCGGGGCCGTGCCCGCCAACCCTGACGGAGTCGGCCCGCAGTTCGAGCGGGAGGCCGGTGACGGCGATGAGGTCACCGGTTCCCTCGGCCGCCGTGCCTTTGCGGGTGATCCGGGCATGGTGGGGATAGACCGTGACCGCGACGATGGGCGCGTCGAGTGTAGTGGGCATGGGGCGAACGCTACGACATCGTCCGCCCGGTGTGGGCCGGTCGGCCGATTGACGATCCGGTACCGGTGTGCCCTGCCGGTTCTTTCGTCGGTTCGTCGCGCGGCTTCCTTGACATGGAAGGCATGCCTGGGAAAAGTCGAGCCGTTCTCTGCCGCCCGAGTCGCCATGGGGGTTCTCGTGAGCTCAGCGCGTTTGCCGAGAGTTGTCGCCGCCGCGCTGGGAGCGGTGGTCATCGCGGTGCCGCTGGCACCGGCCGCGGCCGCGGATCCACCCCAGGGGCCGGTGTTCGAGGACGGCCAGGCGCAGCCGGTGTTCGATCCTCAGGACGTGGTGAGGGAGAGCCTGTGGGTCAAGGCTCCCGTCGACAGTGACCGCGATGGCGCCGACGACGAGGTGCACATCGAGATCGTGCGGCCAAGCGCGACGGAACACGGCCTGCAAGTTCCGGTCGTATACCAGGCCAGCCCGTACTTCGCGGGTGGTAATCCCGTGGTCAACCACAACGTGGACGTCGAGTTGTACGTGCCGGGCAAGCCAGGCAAGCCGATGCCGCAGATCACCTGGCGGTACGAGGAGTACCTGCTCGCGCGTGGTTTCGCCGTCGTGTACGCCGAATCGCTCGGCAGCGGCCTTTCCACCGGCTGCCCGACGACGGGCGGGACGAACGAAACCGTGGGCGCTCGATCCGTCGTCGACTGGCTCAACGGCAGGGCTTCGGCCCGCGACGCGGACGGTACTCAGGTTTCGGCGGACTGGACCACTGGAAAGACCGCGATGACGGGGGTTTCCTACAACGGCACGTTGCCCAACGCGGTCGCGAGCACCGGTGTCGAGGGGCTTGAGACGATCGTGCCGATCGCGGCCATCTCCGACTGGTACGACTACTACCGCGAGAACGGTGCCGTCGTGGCTCCCGGCGGCTACCAGGGTGAGGACGCCGACGTCCTTGCCGAGTACGTGTACACCAGAGCGGACAAGGAGATCTGCAAACCGGTCATCGAGGAACTCGCCGAACGGCAGGACAGGGTCACCGGTGACTACAACGCCTTCTGGGACGAGCGCAATTACCTCGGTGACGCGGGCAAGGTGCGTGCCTCGGTGCTCGCCGTCCACGGTTTGAGCGACTGGAATGTCACGACGAGCCAGGTCGCGGCGTGGTACGAAGCGCTGGCCGAGCACGGTGTCGAACGGAAGATCTGGCTGCACCAGTCCGGCCACACGGACCCGTTGTCGCTGCGGAGGGACGAGTGGCTGGCGACGTTCAACAGGTGGATCTCGCACTATCTCTACGACATCGACAACGGAGTGGAGCGGGAGCCGAGGGCCACGATCCAGCGCGAGGACGAGTCGTGGACGGAGGAGGCCGACTGGCCCGCGCCGGGCACACGGGATGTCGCTGTGCATCCCAGGCCTGGTGGCTCCGAGCGCGGCGGGCTCGATGTGAAGTCCGCGCTCAGGGGCAAACCCGTCGTCGAGCGGCTCACGGATGATGCGGGCAAGACCGTCGGGGAACTGGTCGATCTGGCGGCTTCGGGAAACCGGCTCGCCTACGCGACTCCCGCCGCGCGGCAGCCGGTGCGGTTGAGCGGAACTCCGGTCGTGGACGTGCGGCTGACGTTCGACCGGCCCGCGGCCAACGTGACCGGGGTGCTCGTCGACCGCGCCCCCGACGGCACCTCGCATGTGATCACCCGTGGCTGGACGGATCCGCAGAACCGCAAGGGTGTTCACCGCACCGACCGGGTCAAGCCGGGTGTCTCGTACGACATTTCGTTCGGGTTGCAGCCACAGGACTACGTGCTGGAACGGGGACATGCGCTGGAGTTCGTGTTGCTGTCGAGTGACCACGACTTCACGTTGCGGCCGAAACCGGGTGCGGGGCTGGCGATGACGTTGAACAAGAGCACGGTGTCGTTGCCGGTCGTCGGCGGAAAGGCGAGTCTGCGGGCGGCGTTCTGATCACTGTTCTTCCGTGGTCCTTTTCGGATTCCGGGTTGGTCTCGGGTGAGAGCGCCGCGAAGGCGGCACGCCGGTGGCGCGGATGTGTTCTGGCGGAAGGACGTCTCGCCTGGCGGCGAACACAATAGCTCACCCCGCCGACACAAAACCGCGATCACCCCTTCCCGCACCCCACTCCTTCCACAACCCCCCACCCATCCACAGATTCCCCCTTCCCCACTTCCCTTCCCACTCCACCCACCCCATCGTTGACCCCATGACCACTTCCACACCCGCCCCGATCACCATCGACCTTCACGGCCCAGGCGAACTACTGGCCGCGACACCACACCTGCTCGGATTCAGCCCGAGGGATTCGGTGCTGCTCATCGGCCACGGTGGCGATCGCGACCGCGTCGGTTCCGTCCTGCGCGCCGATTTGCCGCCGCTCGGCGACGAAGCCGGTCTTGCCGCCTCACTGCGCTTGCCGTTGTTGCGCGGCGGTGCCTCGGCGGTCACGGTCGCCGTGGTCGGGCACCATCCGGGAGAGCGGGCCAACGGGCCGCCACACCGAGCGCTCGTCGATGAGCTCGCGAACTTGTTCGCTACCGCCGAGGTGCCTGTGCGGCATTCGGTGTGGGCACCGGAAATCGTGCGCGGTGCCCGCTGGTCGTGTTACGACGATGTGGATTGCCGCGGTGAGATACCCGATCCGGGCTCCTCACCATTGGCGGCCGCGACCGCTCATGCCGGGTTGGTGACATATCCGAGCAGGCACGACATGGTAAGCGCGTTGCTGGAGGAGGCGAGTCCCGAAGTACTTCAGCGACGTTCCGAATTGCTCGACGCCAGGGTCGACGAGCTCGCGGGCGTGGAAAGGGAGGACGCCGTCGCGGAAGGATTCCTCGTGGTGCGATCCGCTGTCGAAAGGTCGGCGCGGGGCGAGTTGAGTTTCACCGACCGGCAGGTTGTGGACATGGCGATGGCGTTGGCCATGGCGCCGGTCAGGGACGCGGCGCTGGCTATCGCGATCCCCTCGGGCTCGGCGCTGGCCAGGGCGGCGGAACAGGTGTGGTTCGCGTTGCTGCGTGAAACTCCGATTCCCGAGCGGGCGCAGGCGGCAAGCCTGCTCGCCTACTCCGCCTATGTGCGCGGAGAGGGGCCGCTGGCCGGTATGGCGACCGCGATCGCGAGAGAGGCCGATCCCGGCCATGTTCTCGCGGGCTTGCTGGAACAGGCGCTCGGTCATGCCATGCCACCGCAGCGCATGATGCGGCTTGCGCGGGCCTGCGACGGTTCACCGCTGGGAGGTTCGCCACCGTCGCAGGCCGGGATGGATCATCCCGCGGCGCAGCACGATCAGGGTGCTGCTGACCGGGATCCGCCTGAACCGGATGCCGTCAGGCGGGACCCGCCTGAGCGCGGTCCTGGGTGAACCGCCATGCGTCGGCGACGATCCCGGTGAGGTCGGTGCGTTCGGGTTTCCAGCCGAGCCGCTCGCGGGCCTGATCACTGGCCGCGACCAGGACGGCGGGGTCGCCTGCCCTGCGCTGGCTGACGACCGCCGGGATCGGATGCCCGGTGACGGCCCTGCACGCCTCGATCACCTGGCGCACGGAGAATCCCGTCCCGTTGCCGAGGTTGTAGATCTGGTGCTCGCCCGCGCGTGCGTGGTCGAGTGCGAGCAGGTGCGCGTCGGCAAGGTCTGCGACGTGGATGTAGTCGCGGACGGCGGTGCCGTCGTCGGTCGGATAGTCGTCGCCGTAGATCTGCACTTGCTCACGGGTGCCGGTGGCGACCTGCAGCACGAGAGGGATCAGGTGTGTCTCGGTGGCGTGCCGTTCGCCGAATCGGTCGTAGGCGCCGGCGACGTTGAAGTAGCGCAGGCTCACGGCGGCCAGCCCGTGTGCCCTGGCGTAGCTGGTGATGGCGTGGTCGATCGCCAGTTTGGTCGCGCCGTAGGTGTTGGTCGGCTGGGTCGGCGCGGTTTCCGCGATGGGGCTGCTTTCGGGTTCGCCGTAGGTGGCCGCCGTGGAGGAGAACACGAGCCGGGGTGTGCCGTGGCGGCGCATGGCGTCGAGCAACCGGAGGGAGGTGACGACGTTGCCGCGCCAGTAGGTCCCTGGGTCCTGCATCGATTCGCCGACGAGGGATTTCGCCGCGAAGTGGAGTACGCCGTCGAATCCTTCCGCCAGCAGTGTTTCGGCGACTTCGGCCGCGTCGCCTTGGACGAAACGCGCGCCGCCGGGAATGGCGTCCGCGTGGCCGGTCGACAGATCGTCGACGACGGTGACGTCGTGCCCGGCTTCGAGCAGCCGGGCCGCGCACACACTGCCGACGTAGCCTGCACCGCCCGTGACGACCAGTTTCCTGGGGTTGTTCGGTGTCGCGGTGTCGGTGGTCATTTCCGTGGCCGGCCTTTCCTGAGTTGAGTGGTGACGAGAGGAGGTGATGCGTCAAGGTTTGCCGCCGTGCTGGTGATCGTGACCGGGCCTTGTGCGGACCGGTTCTCGGCGTTGCCTTGTGGTTGCGGCGCTTGCTGTTCTCGCCCTGTCCGCGTGGTGCGTCCTCGTCGTCGTTTCGGATGCTGGATGGTCCCCGCAGTGTGCACCTCGGGTTCGCGCCGCCGCGAGCCGGGGCTTGGTCAGGTGGTGTCTCGTCCCGCGCCCTCGGAAGGGACTCCGGTGAATAACCTGGGTCTGCGGAATCCCGCCTCGTCGAATGCCGCGGTGACGGCTTTTTCGACGGCTTGCTGCTCATCGCTCGGTACGAGGGCGATGGCGGAGCCGCCGAATCCGCCTCCGGTCATCCTGGCCCCGAGTGCTCCCGCGGAGCGAGCGGTGTCGACCGCGAGGTCCAGTTCGGGGGCTGAGATCCGGTAGTCGTCGCGCATGCTCGTGTGCGAGGCGTCGAGCAGCGGCCCGATGCTTGCGATGTCGCCTTGCTTGAGCAGGGTCACGACGTCGAGTACGCGCGCGTTCTCGGTGACGACGTGCCGCACGAGCGGGGCGAGGTTCCCGGGCAGTCCGGCGAGTGTTTCCGGTAGCCCTTCGAGCGGGATGTCGCGCAGTGCCTCGACGCCGAGCAGGGCGGCGGCTTTCTCGGTGCCGCGGCGGCGGTCGCCGTAGCCGGATTCGCTGTGCGAGTGTTTGACCCTGGTGTCGATCACGAGGATGCGAAGGCCCGCGCGTTCGAGGTCGAACGGTACTTGTTCGACGGCTCCGGAACGGACGTCGAGGAACAGGACGTTCCCCGCGATGCAGCACATCGATGCGGTCTGGTCGAGAGCGCCGGTGGGTACGCCGACGAATTCGTTTTCCGCTCGCTGTGCGAGGCGGGCGATCCGGGGGCGGTCGTGTTCACCGGGTTCGGGGTGTCCCGCCGCGCCGAGCAGTGCCAATGCCACGGCGCATTCCAGCGCCGCGGAGGAGGAAAGGCCCGCTCCGGTGGGGACGTCGCCGGCGATGACGAGGTTGGCGCCCTGGTCGATGCCCAGTTCGCGGAGGACCCAGGCGACTCCGGCTGGGTAGGCGGCCCAGCCGCTGGGCGAGCCGGGGCGTAGTGCCGCGATCTCGATGGGTTGTGCTTGCTGGATGCGGCCGTCCGAGCCGAGGGTGGCCACGGAGAGCAGCTTGTCGTCTCGTGGCTCGACGGCGGCGGCAAGCCGATGTGGCAGTGCGAACGGCAGCACGTAGCCGTCGTTGTAGTCGGTGTGCTCGCCGATGAGGTTCACCCTGCCGGGGGCGGACCACACACCGTAGGGCTCACGGCCGTGGAGCGAGCGGAAAGCGCCGTCGGCGGCGAGCGCGGGCGTTCCTGCGGGTGGCAACGCCCCTGCTGGTCCTGCTGGCCCTGACGGAGCTGGTTGCCCTGACGCCGCAGGCGGCGAGGCCGGTGCCGTGGTCGCGGGAACCGCGCCGTCCGCCGCCATGTCCGTCGCGGCGCCCGGCGCGGCCGTGGTGGACGATGCCCGCGATGCGGAGGCCGCCGACGTGGTCGATGCCGACCGGGCCGGCCCCGTTGCTGCCGGGGCAGGGGTGACTGAGGGGGTGGGGGCGGGGGCGGGGGGACTCGGGGGTGTCGGTTCCGCACCGTTGGAGGGTGGTGATGCTGGTGCGGCGTCGGGTTCGCTTGCGGCTGGTTCGGTCACGGCTGCTTGCTTTCCTGGTCGGGGTTGCGTTGCGGGGTGGCTCCTTCGATGGAGGGGGTTACCGCGGACAGTGCTACCACGTGCCGGCGTATCGAGCGGGATGACGTGGTGCGCAAGCTCGCGAGGACGGGGACGTGACAACGCGGCAGCCCGCCAGAGTGCGGTCGCGGGCTGCGCTGGAGCCGAGGTCCACCGGGCGGCCGGCGGCGCATCGGCGGGCCGTTGCTCGGTGGACCGTTGTCCAGCCGGTCGCAAGTCGGCGACCCATGGCGCCGTAGACCGTTCTCCGGCCGACAGGTATTCGGCCGCCCACGATCCGGCCGGGTGCCGCTCAGCCCGCCGTTGGCCGGCAGCCTGCTCGTACCCGGCGGACCAGGACCCGGCGGACCAGGACCCGGCAGACCACAGACCGGCAAGCCACGAACCAGCGGACCACGGTCTGGCGGACCCGCGGCCCGGCGGCCGTTCGCCCTGCTGGCGCCCTGCCCGCCGTCGGCCGATCGACCGTTCCCCACGCGCGCGATACCCGGACACGCATTGCTCGATCAGCGGCTGCGTGCGTGCCTGGAGCGGTTGGGCCACCGGAGCCGGTCGTGAAACGCGGGCGTCCCCGCCGCTGCCGGCGTTCGCGGTGGCCGCAGTGGTCATCGAGCCTGCGCGAGCACCGCGTGCAGTACCGAGGCCGCGACGTGTGCCGACCGGGTGTCGTCGGACACCTCGACGGTGGAGCCACCGCCGTTGATCTTGCCGATGTGCACGGTGTGCCCCGGCAGGATGCCGACCGACTTGAGTTCGGTCATGAGGCCCTCGTCGAGTTGCACGTGTTCCGCGATGCGCCGGATCTCGACCTTGCCGCCGCCGGACCTCGCGACCTCGTCGAGCCTGACCAGGTCGGACTCGGCCGGAGGCGCGGGCTCCCCTTCGCCGAGCTTGTCGAGACCGGGAATCGGGTTGCCGTACGGCGAGGTCGTGGGGTGATCGAGCAGCTTTACGAGCTTGCGCTCGACCGCTTCGCTCATCACGTGCTCCCACCGGCACGCCTCGTTGTGCACGTGCTCCCATTCGAGGCCGATGACGTCGACCAGCAGGCGCTCGGCGAGGCGATGCTTGCGCATCACCGCGACCGCCAGCTCCCTGCCATGGTCGGTGAGCTGCAGGTGCCGGTCGTCGGCGACGACGACAAGCCCGTCTCGTTCCATTCGCGCGACCGTCTGGCTTACGGTGGGGCCGCTCTGCTGCAGCCGCTCCGCGATGCGTGCGCGGAGCGGGACGACACCCTCTTCCTCAAGCTCGTAGATCGTGCGCAAGTACATCTCTGTGGTGTCGATGAGATCGTTCACGCCTGTCCCCTTTGTTCGCGTTGCTCATGGTAGTCGTTGGTCCTGACAGTTACGGCACGCGATCGGATAACAACTGCCGTCCGTGCCACATGCTGCCCACGCTGCGTGAACGGCGGCTTCCGGAGGAGGATGAGCGGATGCACCCCGTAATCAGCACGACCGACCTCGCCGCTTTGGCGGCCGGTGAGCCGTCCACGCTACCGACCGTGCTCGACGTGCGGTGGAGGCTGGGGGGACCCAAGGGAGCCGATTCCTATCGCGCGGGTCATCTGCCGGGTGCGGTGTTCGTCGATCTCGACACCGAGCTGGCGGGCGCGCCCGGCGCGGGCGGAAGGCACCCGCTGCCCGAAGCGGCGGCGCTGCAGCGTGTGCTGAGGGCGGCGGGCGTGCGTTCCGGTGGAACGGTCGTCGTCTACGACGACGGTGACGGCTCGGTCGCGGCCCGGGCGTGGTGGCTGCTGCGCTGGGCAGGCCACGAGCGGGTCGCCGTACTCGACGGTGGATACGCGGTGTGGCTGGAGGAGGGACGGCCGATCGACACCGGCGTGCCTTCGCCCGAACCCGGCGACATCGTGGTGAGGCCGGGCGGCATGCCGGTGCTCGACGCCGACGCGGCCGCGGAAACCGCCCGCGCGGGTGTGCTGCTGGACGCGAGGGCACCACAGCGCTACCGGGGCGAGACCGAGCCCGTCGATCCCAGGGCGGGGCACATCCCCGGCGCTGTCAACGCTCCGTTCGCCGCGCACACCGGTGTGGACGGCCGGTGGCGCACGCCGTCGGAGCTCTCCGCCCACTTCGCGGATTTCGGGGTGACCGGCGATGTCCCCGTCGGCGCCTACTGCGGCTCGGGGGTCACGGCCAGTTCGGTGGTGCTCGCACTGTTGCTCGCGGGACGGTCCGAACCGGCGCCGCTCTATCCGGGATCGTGGTCGGAGTGGTCGGCAGACCCAGGGCGACCCGCTGTCACGGGGGAGGAGCCCGGTTAGGCTCGGGGCCATGTCGCCATCCGCCGTGGTCTGGGACCCCGCACTGCTCGGTTACGACATGGGTGGCGATCACCCTTTCAACCCCGTCCGGCTCCGGCTGACGATCGAGCTGGCGACCGCGCTCGGCGTCCTCGACGACGTGCCGCTGCTCGTCCCGGAGGAGGCGAGTGGCGACGAGCTGTACCGCGCGCACGCGCCCGGCTACGTCGAGGCCGTCAAGGAAGCACCGATGGCCGGCTGGGACGTGGGGTACGGGCTCGGCACGGCCGACAACCCGATCTTCACCGGCATGCACGAGGCGGCTTCGCTCGTCGTCGGATCGACCTTGCTCGGCGCGCGCAGTATCGCCGAGGGCAAGGCGCGGCGGGCGGTGAGCATCGCGGGCGGGCTTCACCACGCGATGCGGGATCACGCCTCCGGCTTCTGTGTCTACAACGACGTGTCGGTGGCCATTTCCTGGTTGCTGGACAACGGTTTCGACCGCATCGCCTACGTCGACACCGACGTCCACCACGGCGACGGCGTGCAGGCCGCCTTCTACGGCGACCCGAGGGTGCTCACCGTGTCGCTGCACCAGCACCCGTTCACCCTGTTCCCCGGCACGGGCTATTCGGCGGAAACGGGAACGGGCGAGGCGCAGGGCACCGCCGTCAACCTTCCGCTGCCTCCCGGTACGAAGGACGCGGGCTGGTTGCGGGCCTTCCATGCCGTCGTGCCTTCGCTGCTTGCCGAGTTCCGGCCGCAGATACTGGTGAGCCAGTGCGGGGTCGACTCGCACGAGGAGGACCCGCTCGCCGATCTCTCGCTGTCGGTCGACGGTCACCGCACGATCTACGAGACGTTGCGCGGGCTCGCCGACCGGTTCGCCGACGGCAATTGGCTGGCCGTCGGCGGCGGTGGTTACCAGTTGCTCAGGGTCGTGCCCAGGTCGTGGACGCACCTGCTGGCGACGGTGCTCGACAGGGACGTGCCCCCGGGGACGCCGCTGCCGGGGCAGTGGACGGACCTGGTGCGGGAACTGGCTCCCCACGCCGAGCTCCCGCTGGTGATGGGCGATGGTGGTGAAACAGGCTACGCGGCGTGGGGTGATGGCATCGACGATGCGGTGGACATCGCCATCAGAGACACTCGAAGGGCGGTCTTCCCGTTGCACGGCCTCGATCCCGACGATCCGAGGGACTGACCGCACGAGACGAGGGACAGCGTGATCACCACGAACACAGGGACCCGGCGATGACATCGGGTGATTCCGCGCAGGACGGAACGGCCGACCCGTTCGACTACCCGCGCCAGTGGGAGGCCGACGTCGTGTTGTCCGACGGCGGGACGGTTCACCTCCGGCCTGTCGTGCCCAGTGACGCCGACGGCCTCGTCGCGATGCACGGCAGGTTGTCGGAACGTTCGCGATATCTGCGGTATTTCGGTGCCTATCCCCGGATCCCGCCTCGTGACCTCGTTCGCTTTTCCACGGTCGATCATCACGACAGGGTCGCTTTCGTGGCCATGCTCGGCGACGACATCGTGGCGGTCGGCCGCTATGAACGGCTCGATCAGGATTCGGCCGAGGTCGCTTTTGTCGTCGACGACGCGCACCAGGGTCGCGGTCTGGGTTCGATCCTGCTGGAGCATCTGGCCGCCGCCGCATCGGAATCGGGGCTGCGCAGGTTCGTCGCCGAGGTGCTCGCCGAGAACTCCGCCATGATCAGGGTGTTTCGCGACGCCGGATACCAGGTCAGCAGGGACTTCGAGGAGGGAGTCGTTCACCTGGAGTTCGACATCGATCCCACCGAGGAGTCGTTGGCCGTCGCGAGGGCGAGGGAGCAGGCAGCCGAGGCACGCAGCGTCCACAACCTGCTGCATCCGCGTTCGGTCGCGGTCATCGGCGCGTCGACCGACCCGATGAAGATCGGTTACGCCGTTCTCGGCAATCTGCTCTCCGCCGATTTCTCGGGGACGGTGTACCCGGTGAACCCGGAAAGGCCCGCGGTGCGGGGTGTGCGCGCCTATCCGTCCGTCGTGGACATTCCGGGCCCCGTTGATCTCGCGATCGTCGCGGTGCCCGCCGAAAAGGTCGAGTCCGTATTGGACGGCGCGCTTGCCAAGGGAGTCAAGACACTCGTCATCGTCTCCGGTGGGTTCGCCGAATCGGGGCCACACGGTCAGCACGCGGAACTGCGCCTGGTGGGCGAGGCCAGAGCGCACGGGATGCGCGTGGTCGGTCCCAATGCGCTCGGCGTGCTCAACACCGATCCCGCCGTACGCCTCAACGCGACGTTGGCGCCGAGCTTGCCGAAGCGGGGGAGGACGGGGTTCTTCTGCCAGTCGGGTGCGCTCGGAATCGCGATCCTCGCCGATTCGGCTTCCAGAGGGCTGGGGCTTTCGACGTTCGTCTCCGCGGGCAACAGGGCCGATGTTTCCGGTAATGATCTGCTGCAGTACTGGGAAACCGACCCCGACACCGATGTGGTGCTGCTCTACCTCGAATCGTTCGGCAATCCCCGCAAGTTCGCCAGGCTCGCCCGCAGGCTGGCGCGCAGCAAGCCGATCGTCGCGGTGAAGTCGGGAAGGCACGCGGTGCGACCTCAGCTCGCCGCGACGTCGACCGAGATCGACGAGTCGAGTGTGCAGGCCCTGTTCGAGCAGGCCGGTGTCGTCAGGGTCGATTCGCTGGCGCAGTTGTTCGACACGGCGCTTGTGTTCGCGCACCAGCCGTTGCCAGCTGGGTCACGGATCGCGATCGTGGGCAATTCCAGTGCGATCGGCCTGCTCGCGGCGGACACGGCCAGGGCGCAGGGCCTGCGGATCGGGATCGATCCGGTCGACGTCGGGCCGCAGGCGGCGCCGGAGGAGTTCGCCGAGGCGGTCGGTGAGGCGTTGCGTTCGCCGGATGTCGACGCGCTCGTCGCGGTTTTCGTCCCTCCGGTCGCCATTCCCGGTTCCGCGTATGCGCGAGCGTTGCGGGAGTCCGTCGTCGCGATGGGCGACCGGCAGGACAAACCCATCGTGTCGACGTTCCTCGCGGCCGAGGGAGTGCCCGACGAACTGGCCGTCCTCGCCGAGGACGGCGCGCCGCGCTTCGGGTCGATTCCTTCCTACCCCAGCCCCGAACGCGCGGTGAACGCGCTGGCGAGGACTGTTCGCTACGCCGCATGGCGGCAGCGTCCCCAGGGCACGCTCGTGCGTCCGTCCGGGCTGCATCCCGAACGGGCGCAGGGGCTTGTCGCGCGATTGGCCGACGACGGCACCAACGTCGTGCTCTCCGACGACGAGGTCGTGGAACTGTTGCGTTGCTACGGGATCGACGTCGTCCCGTTCCGGGTCGTCTCCGGTGCCGACGCGGCGGTGGCCGCGGCCGGGGAGTTGGGATACCCGGTCACGCTCAAGGCGTTCGACGAGACTTTGCGGGGCAGACCCGATCTTGCCGGTGTGCGGCTGGATCTGACCTCGGAGGACTCGGTTCGCGTGAGTTACCGGGATCTGCGTGAACTGTCCCAGTCGGACAACGTGTACGTGCAGCGCATGGCGCCAAAGGGATTGTCGTGCGCGATCGGCCTCCAGGACGATCCTTCGTTCGGTTCGCTCGTGTCATTCGGGCTTTCCGGGGTGGTCAGTTCGCTGCTGGGAGATCAGGCGTTCAGGGCCGTTCCGCTCACCGACGTCGACGCGGCGACGCTGGTGCGCGAGCCGAAGACGGCGCCGCTGCTCACCGGTTACCGGGGCGACGAGCCCGCCGATCTCGCGGCCCTGCAGGATCTCGTGTTGCGGGTGGCGACGCTGGCCGAGGACAACCCCGAGGTGCGTTCGTTGGCGCTCGATCCGATCCTGGCTTCGCCGGAGGGTGCTTTCGTCACCAACGCTCGCATGGTGCTGGGTCCGCCGCCGTCGCGGCCGGACTCGGGCCCTCGCAGGTTGCGGCCCATCAACACCCCCGCGAACTGACCGGAGGTCAATGCGGCAGCACGATGGTGACGGCGAGTAAGAGTGCGATCACGGTGACGAGCATGGCTATGAGCCGGATGGGGCTCTCGCTGTCGACCCTGCCGGGTCTTCGTCTCGCGTTCATGCTCACCTCGGGTGTTCGTGTGGTCACCCCCCATCATTTCGGTACGCCCCAACTTCTTGCCCGCCGGTACCCTGCTTCGCGGGAAACCGTCGCGGCCGGAGCCGGTCAGAGCAGCACCCAGCCGCCGTCGACGCACAGTGTCTGTCCTGTCATGAACGCGCTTCCCGGCCCGACGAGGAAGCTGACCACTCCGGCCACATCCTCTGCCTGCCCTCTGCGTTGCAGCATCTGGTTGCCCAGCACGACGCGGCGGACCTCGTCCTGTTCGGGGAAGGCCTCGATCTCCTCCTCGGTCTGGATCGCGCCCGGCATGACGCAGTTGACCCTGACGCCGCGCTCACCCAGTTCTCTCGCGAGCGAGCGGGTGAAGCCGATGATGCCCGCCTTGGTCGTGGTGTAGTGGAGCGCGTTGGGGGCGCCGAGCTTGGCCTGCACACTGCTGACCGTGACGATCGTGCCCGTATTGGTCCTGTTGCCGCCGCCGAACGCCCTGCGGCAGCAGAGCAGCGCGCCTTTGAGGTTGACCGAGGTGATCCGGTCCCATTCGGACTCGGTGATGTCGTCCCAGTCGAGTCGCCCGGTCGCCGCGGCGTTGAGCACGAGCGCCGTCACCGGGCCGAGTTGCCGCTCGCAGTGCCCGAACATGTCGTCGACCTCGCCGCTGTCGCTGATGTCGGCGGGGAAGACTTCGGCAGTCCCGCCGAGCCGGTGCACACTCGCGGCGACTTCCTTGGCCGCGGCCAGCATCGTTTCGTCGGGATAGCAGTTGATGGCGACGGCCATTCCGTCAGAGGCCAGCCTGCGAGCCGTCGCCGCACCGATGCCCCTCGACGCTCCGGTGACCAGTGCGACCGCGCCCCCTGCCTTCGTTGTCGGCCGTGTCGGCTGCGTTGGCTGTGTTGTCATCGGAGTGCTCCCGCGAAGCGGTGGGGATGCCGTCCGCCGACCGGCGCGTCGACGGCGTAGAGCAGTCCTCCGCCTTCGGGCCGCTCGTGGTTCGCCGTCGTGATGTAGAGCGTGCGCAGGTCGGGCCCGCCGAACGCGCAACTCGTGGTGCACGGGGTGGGCACGTCGACTATCGCGGTGGTTTCGCCGGTGCGCGAGTCGAGCCGCCATACCTGGCCGGGACCCCAGATCGCGAGCCATACGTCACCGGCTTCGTCGACGGTGAGCCCGTCGGGAAGGCCGACGCTCGCGGGGATCTCGGCGAGAATCCGGGACTCGCCGAGGTTGCCGGAAACGAGGTCGAAGTCCCACGCCGTCACGGTGCCCGCCGTGCTGTCGGCGTGATAGAGCACGGTGTTGTCGGGGGACCAGTCGAGCCCGTTGGACATGCTCAGCCCGCGCGCGTGGCTGGTGACCGAGGCGCCGTCGAACCGGTAGAGCTCGCCGCGTCTGCTGTCGTCGCGCACCGCGGAACCGGCCCAGCACCGGCCGAGCCCGTCGATACCGCCGTCGTTCATGGTGACGTCCGGTTCGCTGATGCTGTCGGCGACCTGGCGCACCTCGCCGGTGTGCGGGAGGACCCAGCCGAACCCGGATCCGGTGACGGCGAACAGATCGTCGGAACGCGACAACTCGACGGCGGTTACGGTGCCGGAGAGCCCGACGGACGACGTGCTGCCGTCGAGGTGCCGGGTATGCAGGCTTTTGCCTGCCACGTCGAGCCAGCGCAGTCCTGTGTTTTCGATCCACAGCGGGGATTCGCCCAGTTCGGACACGATGTCCGACACCGGAACGGCGTCGAGCACCACGTCTCGTCGAGATATCGCACCCATGCCGCCTCACCGCAATCCGCCGGAGTTGACCCGTCATGCATGACCCGTAGCACGCGTTCCCAAAACTCGCGTTTCATTATAGCAAGCAGGCGCGTGCGGGTCACTCCGGTGATTCAGAAACCTGCTGCGTTCATGGCGTAGACGAAGCGGGTGCCCGGGTATTCGGACAGTCCCCACAGCTGGTTGCCGGGGCCGCGGTACGACAGGTCCTCGGGTCCGGCGGGCTGGGCGTTTTGCCTGCGGTCGGGGCCGCTGGTCGCCGTGAACGTGTGGATGTGTCCCCTGTTCGACGACCCCGCGCTTGCCGAGACGAGGAACTTGCCTTCGATCGCCGTCGCGCCCTGCATGCTGGCGAGGTCGACGCGGTAGGCCTCGGTGCCGTGCGTGTAGCCGTCGGGCGATTCCTTGAACTTCCGGTCGGTGTAATCGATCGGATACCTGACGATCCTCGTTCCCGTGCCGTCGGCGTTGTACTCGGGGACGACGACAGAGTCGGGCGTGCTCGTCCTGTCCAGTGACGCCGCCGAGTAGCGCAGTCTCGGCACCCCACTCGTCGTGGACGAGGTGAAGGTCTGCGCCTGCGGAAGTACGTACCGGTAGTTGAAAGCGTGGTAGCTGCCATCGGATTGGCGGCCGATCTTCGACTCGTCACCGGTCGTGACTTGCCATAGGTGCCT
Organism: Saccharomonospora sp. NPDC006951; assembly: GCA_040635515.1. Classification (GTDB taxonomy): domain Bacteria; phylum Actinomycetota; class Actinomycetes; order Mycobacteriales; family Pseudonocardiaceae; genus Prauserella_A. The sequence continues at coordinate 49,116 of JBEYHY010000007.1, forward strand.
GAGATCGAAAGCGCGGAATCCGCCCCAGGTGTCGGCGACGTAGAGGTAGTGACCGTAGCCGAAGATTCCGCCGGCGTGCACGGGCACCGGCCGGAAGTCGGGCTGACCCGCCGAGTTCGTGTAGGGGTCGACGAGCAGCACGTGCCGGTACTCCGGCGCGACGGGGTTCTCATAGTCCACAAAGGACACTCTGACGCCCTTGCCGGTTCCGGGACCGCTGTAGTACCAGCTCACGAACAGTGCCGTTCTGCCTTCGTAGGTTCCGTTGCCGTAGGAATCCGCCGTGCTGCTGATGCCCTGCGGATACCAGTCGCCGGTCGTGTTGTCGCCGGATTGCCAGCAGAAGGCGGCCACCTGGTTGTCGGCCGATGGATCGCAGCCGCTGGTCGTCGCGCCGCGGTTGGCACTGTCGAGGACAGCGGGCACCGAAGTGGTGGGCAGTATGCCGTCGAGTGCGGAGATGACGGGATTGTAGGGGCCTTCCCGCAGCCGGAAGTCGGCCGCGGTGATCGGCGTGGGACCCGCGGGGGCGGCGGAGGCGGGAGCCGGCACCACGAGACCCGTGACTAGCGCGAGGAGGACCGCGGACAATCGTCGGGTGCGCATCGGTACAAGGTAGGACGAATCCCCCGTTCTCCGGGAGTGGTTCGTTCATTGTTCTCCGGCTTTTCCCTTGGCTTTCCCTTCTTTCGTCAGTGGGCGAGCAGGTCGCCGAGCGCGCGGAGCTGTGCGGTGGCACCGCCGAAGGCGAACTCGGCTCTTGTCGCCGCGGCGTAGTAGCGATGCAGTGGATGGTCGACGTCGATGCCGACACCGCCGTGTATGTGGACGGCGGTGTGCGCGACCCTGTGCCCCGCCTCGGCTGCCCAGTACTTCGCCGTGGCGACGGCGGCCTCCGCGCCGGCCGCGTCGGCTTCCAGTTGCCACGCCGCCTGCCACAGGGACAACCGCACCGCCTCGACGTCGAGGTGCGCGTCGGCGAGCCGGTGCCGTACCGCTTGAAAACCGCCGATGGGCTTGCCGAACTGGGTGCGTTCCCTCGCGTAGGCCGCGGTCAGTTCGACCGCTTTTTCCAGTACCCCGAGCTGCCACGCGCACAATCCGACGGTGGCCCTCAGGCGCAGCGCGCGGGCGGCCCCCTCTCCGAGCACCGCTTCGGCTTGCGCTCCCTCGGCGGTGAGCATCGCGGCGTCGGCGTTGTCGACGGTCCGTTGCGGCGAGACGGTCAACCCCGTTCCCGTGCCGGCCAGGACGGCCCTTTCCCCGTCATTCGTGCGCGCGAGCACGAGGAATCCGTCGGCGTAGGCGCCGAAGGGCACGGCGGTCTGGGTGCCGGAGAGCAGCAAGTTCTCCTGATCGCGCCGCAGGGTCCATTCGGCCGGTGTTCCCGCGTCGGGCACGGCGGCGGCGATCACGGTCTCGCCGCGGACGGCGGGCAGCAGCCAGCGCTCGACCAGCATCGGGTCGGCGTGTTCGGCGAGTACCGACGCGGCGACGGTGATGGTCGGCAGGTACGGCACCGGCGCGACGGCCCTGCCCAGTTCGGTCAGGATGGAGCACTGTTCGAGCAATCCGTACCCGCCGCCACCAACCGTGTTCGGCAATGCCGCGTCCAGCAGGCCCGCCTTCGCCATGGCTGTCCACAGTGAACTGTCATGGCCGCCGGAACCGTGGGGCCCCAGCGTATCGGCGGTCACGAGATCGGTGACTATTCGCCTGGTGAGGCCGGCGAGTTCGTGCTGTGCCTCGGTGAACGAGAAGTCCATGGAATCCCCTTCTTCAGCGGGTGACGGGAAGGCCGAGCGCGGTGGCGGCGACGATGTCCCGCTGGATTTCGTTGGTACCCCCTCCGAAGGTGAGGATCAGCGCCGAGCGCTGTGCGCGTTCGATCCTGCCCCGCAGCAGCGCGCCGGGCGAACCTTCGCGCACGACCGCGCCCGCGCCGAGCACCTCCATCAGCAGGCGGTAGGCCTCGATGGCGAATTCCGTTCCGAAGACTTTGGTCGCCGACGCGTCGGCCGGGGTGAGTTCGCTGTGGCTGGCGGCCCACGCGATCTTCCAGTTGCGCAGTTTCAGGTATTCCGCGCCCGCGTGCACTTTCGCGAGATGCGTCCGGACCCATTCGGCGTCGATGACCCTGCCGCCGTGGGGCGACGTCGTTTCTCGGGCCCATTCGATCACCTCGGCGAGCGCCGAGATGATCGGTGCGGCCGAGGTGAGCGCGACGCGCTCGTGGTTGAGCTGGTTGGTGATGAGCGGCCAGCCCGCGTTTTCGTCGGCGATCCTCGCGCTCACCGGGACGCGGACGCCGGAGTAGTAGGTCGCGCTCGTGCCGGGTCCCGCGACCGTGTTCACCTTCGTCCACGAGAACCCTTGTGCGGTGGTGGGAACGATGAGGATGCTGAGCCCTTTGTGCCGGGGTGCTTCGACGTCGGTGCGCGCGGCGAGCCAGACGTAGTCGGCGTATTCGATGAGGCTCGTCCACATCTTCTGGCCTTCGATCACGTACTCGTCGCCGTCTCTGGCCGCTCTGGTGCGCAGCGCCGCGAGGTCGGTTCCCGCTTCGGGCTCGGAGTAGCCGATGGAGAAGTGCAGCTCGCCTCCCGCGATGCGAGGCAGGTAGAACGCCTTCTGATCCTCGGTGCCGAACCGCATGATCGTCGGGCCGATCGTGTTGATGGTGAGGAACGGGACCGGCACCCCGGCGACGGCGGCCTCGTCGGTGAAGACGAGCTGGTCGAGCATGGGGCGTTCCTGGCCGCCGTACTCCTTCGGCCAGCCGATCGCGAGCCAGCCGTCGCGGCCGAGATCGCGCACGATTTCCTTGTATGCGGCGCCATCGCCGTACTCTCCGCCCTCGCCGCGAAGACCGGCTCTGCGCTCGTCGGTCATGAGCTTCGCGAAGTACGTCCTGAGCTCGGAACGCAGCTCCTCGTGCTCCGGTGTGTAGCCGATGCGCATCTCATCCTCCAGCTCGCGCGTTGGACGTGGTGCGGGTGCCGTCCTCGGCGCTAGTGTAGAACAAGTTCTAATTATTGAGGAGGTGCCGGACGTGACCGAGCGGCCGCGGGGGATGAGGGTCGAGGTCGACAGGGATCTGTGCGAGGCGAACGAGGTGTGCGTCGCGATGGCTCCCGCCGTGTTCGAGCTCGATGACGACGAGGAGTTGCGCATCAGTTCGCCGGATGTGCCGGAAGATGAAATAGAACGTGTTACTCAGGCTGTCGCTTCCTGTCCGAGAAATGCCCTGCTCATACGTGAATAGATCCGGAAACTGAGGCTTGCTCAAGACGAGAACAGATTCTAGTCTTTGGCGAGAGACGCGGACCAAGGGCGGTACGCGGCGACCTCAGGGAGGTAGTCCGGGTGAGAGCGGCTGTACTCAACGCGATCGGCGACGAGAAGCTCGAACTGCGCGACGACGTCACAACCGTGGACCCCGGTCCACACGAGGTTCGCATCAGGGTGCGCGCCTCGGGAATCTGTCACAGCGACCTGTCGGCGATGGACGGAACACTGCCGGCACTGGCTCCCGGCGTCATCGGTCACGAGGGAGCGGGCGAGGTACTCGACGTCGGGCAGGGGGTGACCCATCTCGAACCCGGCGACCACGTGACCGTCTCCTTCGTTCCCCCGTGCGGCGACTGCCCGAGCTGCCTTCGCGGCGAGCCGAACCTGTGCGCCGTGCATGCGATCGCCGCGTTCACCACGCCGCGATTCCGGCGGGGTGACACCCCGTTGTTCGGATACGCCGGTCTTGGCACGTTCGCCGAGGAGGTCGTCGTTCCCGCCGCCGGCGCGGTCAAGGTCGACAAGGACGTGCCCTTCGAAACAGCGGCGCTCATCGCGTGCGGGGTGCTGACCGGTGTCGGCTCCGTGCTCAACACGGCGAAGGTGACCCCGGGATCGACGGTGGTGATCATCGGCTGCGGCGGGGTCGGCATCTCGGTCATCCAGGGCGCGCGGCTCGCGGGTGCCAGCACCATCGTCGCCGTCGACCCCGTCGAGGCCAAACACGACATCGCACGGCGATTCGGGGCAACGCAGGCGACGACCCCGGAGGGCCTCGACGACATCAAGGCCGCCACGACGGGAGGCGAGGGATTCGACTACGCCTTCGATGTCGTCGGCATTCCGGCGACCATTCGTTCCGGCTGGGACAACGCCCGCCGCGGCGGATCGGTCGTGGTCGTCGGTGCCGGTAAGGCCGACGCGATGGTCGAGTTCAGCGCGCAGGAACTGTTCCTGCACGACAAGAAGATCCTCGGCTCGTTCTACGGCTCGGCCAAGGTGCACAGGGACACCGCCACGATGCTGCGGTTCTGGAGGGCGGGCCTGCTCGACCTCGAAGGCATGATCTCGCGCCGGATCGGCTTCGCCGAGATCAACGACGGCCTCGGCGTGCTCAGGGAAGGCAGCAGCGACGTCATCCGTCAGGTGGTGACCATCGAGTGAGCACCAGTCTCACCGGCAAGGTCGCCGTGGTGACGGGCGCGGCCGAGGGGATCGGCAGGGCCGAGGCCCTCGCGCTCGCCGAGGCGGGGGCCGCCGTCGTCGTCAACGATCTCGCGTCACCCGAGCCGACCGTCGCCGAGATCGAGGCGGCGGGAGGCAAAGCACTCGCCGTCAGGGGCGACATCGGCGAGCCGGCGACGGCCGCCGCTCTGGTCGCCGCGGCCGAGGAACACTTCGGCGGCCTGCACATCGTGGTCAACAACGCGGGCCTGCTGCGCGACCGGATGTTGTTCTCGATGACCGACGAGGAATGGGACACCGTCATCAGGGTCCATCTTCGCGGGCACTTCCTGCTTGCCCGCGACACGGCGGCTTACTGGCGGCGCAAGTCCAAAGCGGACGGAGCGCCGGTGTACGGCAGGCTTGTGAACACCGCCTCGGAGGCCTTTCTCGTCGGCTCGCCCGGGCAGCCGAACTACGCGGCGGCCAAGGCGGGTATCGCGGCACTCACCGTGTCGGCCGCCAGGGCCCTCTCCCGCTACGGCGTGCGTGCCAACGCGATCTGTCCTCGCGCGCGGACCGCGATGACCGAGGGCGTCTTCGGCGCCGGTCCAGGGGAGGACGACCCGCTCTCGGTCGGCCACGTCGCTCCCTTCGTCGCGTTTCTCGCCTCTCCGGCGGCCGAGGACATCAGCGGTCAGGTGTTCGTCGTGCACGGTGGCATGGTCGCGCTGCTGGCTCCGCCCTCGGTGGAGAAGCGGTTCGACACCTCGGCCGGGACGTGGACCGCTCCCGAACTCGCCGGCACCGTCGGTGCCTACTTCTCCGGCCGCGATCCCGGCCGCATGTTCGCGGCCGACGACATCCTTTCCCTTTCGTGAGGAGCACCATGACGTTCACCGTGCAGCCCCACCGCGAATCGCTCGGGCTGAAGACAGGCCAGTTGTACATCGGTGGTCAGTGGGGACCCGCTGCCGACGGCGCGACCTGGACCCATCGTCATCCGGGAACGGGCGAGGAGATCGGCGAGTTCGCCAGCGGAGGCGCCGCCGATGTCGACGCGGCCGTCGCCGCCGCGCGCGCCGCGTTCGATGAGGGAAGGTGGGCGACCGAACGCGCTGGCGTGCGGGTCGCGCTGCTTCGCCGCTGTGCCCAGCTTCTGCGCGACCATGCCGACGAACTGAGGGCCCTGCAGGCACTGGACAATTCGGTGCCGATTTCCTTCGGCGGCATCTACGCGACCTCGGTGGGCGCGGCGGCCGACGTGTTCGACCACCACGCGGGCTGGGTCGACAAGATCGGCGGCCAGACCCTGCCGCCGTATCAGGGTGGCGACCACCTCGCGATGACCTTCCGCGAGCCGATCGGTGTCGTCTCGGCGATCCTGCCGTGGAACGCGCCGTTCCTGCTCTTCGCGCAAAAGGTGGCTCCCGCGCTCGCCGCGGGCTGCACGATCGTGCTCAAGCCGTCGGAGTACTGCACGTTCTCGGTGCTGCGCATGGTCGAGTTGCTGGTGGAGGCCGGTCTGCCCGAAGGGGTTCTCAACGTCGTCACGGGTCCTGGCGATCCCGTCGGCGAGGCCATGATCACGCATCCCGGCGTCGACAAGGTGAGTTTCACGGGCAGCAGGGCCGTTGGCAAGCACATCGTCGAGGCTTCGGCTGGGACCCTCAAGCGGGTGTCGCTCGAACTGGGCGGCAAGAGCCCCGCGCTCGTCTTCGGCGATGCCGGCAACGTCGGGCTCGCCGCTGCCACCGTCGTCGGAGCCGTCACGATGGGACTTTCCGGGCAGGCGTGTGTCGCCAACACGAGGGCTCTCGTGCATCGCGACGTCTACGAAGAGTTCATCGGCGCGGCACAGGGCATGGCGGCGGCCGTGACCTATGGCGATCCCTTCGACGCGAGCGTGATCTCCGCGCCGCTCATCAACGAAAAGCAACTCGACCGCGTGCTCGGCTACATCGAGAAAGGCAAGGAGGAAGGCCGGCTCGTCACCGGAGGTGAGCGGCTGGGCGGCGATCTCGCGGCTGGCAACTTCGTCGCGCCGACGATCTTCGCCGACGTCGACAATTCGGCGACCATCGCACAGGAGGAGATCTTCGGTCCGGTGCTCGCCGTCGTGCCCTTCAGCGACGAGGACGAGGCCATCGCGCTCGCCAACGACACCGAATACGGGCTCGGCGCCGGCGTGTTCACCTCCGACGTGCAACGCGCGTTCAGGGTGTCGCGCAAACTACGCGCGGGAACGGTCGGCGTCAACGGTTTTCAGATCGAACCGCACCTTCCCTTCGGCGGTTTCAAACAATCCGGCCTCGGCAGGGAGGGCGGACGGAGCGCCATCGAGGCCTACACGGAGGAGAAGTCCGTTTTCCTGCCGCTGACCGACGAGATGATGTGAGGAAGGCCGATGGGACGACTCGCCGGTAAGGTCGCGCTGATCACCGGTGCGGCGAGGGGGCAGGGCGCCGCGGCGGCTCGCCGCTTCGCCGAGGAGGGTGCCTCGGTGTTGCTCGCCGACATCAACGACGAGGAAGGCAAGGCGCTCGCCGAGGAACTCGGCGACAAGGCGGCATACCACCACCTCGACGTGTCCGACGAGGACGAGTGGGCGAGTGCGGTCGAGCACGCCGTTTCGGAGTTCGGCACGCTGAACGTGCTCCTCAACAACGCCGGTGTCCTGCACTTCTCCCCGCTGGGCGACACGACTCTCGCCGATTACGAGCGAGTAATAAAGATCAACCAGGTCGGGGCGTTTCTCGGCATGCGCTCAGTCGTTGAACCGATGACAACAGCAGGTGGTGGTTCCGTCGTCAACGTGTCCTCTGTGGAGGGACTGGCCGGGATGCCGTTCCTGGTCGCCTACACCGCGAGTAAGTTTGCGATCAGGGGAATGACCAAGGTCGCCGCGCTTGAGTTGGGGGATCGCGGCATCAGGGTCAATTCGCTGCATCCCGGCATGATCGACACGAAGATGGTGAGCGATGCGGCCGGGGGCGCGGAGGTGGACTACTCGCGGATCGTCCGAAGGCTCGCATCGGGCAGAGTCGGGCAACCCGAGGAGATCGCCTCGCTGGCGTTGTTCCTCGCCAGCGACGAAAGCTCGTACTGTACGGGCGCCGAGTTCGTCGCGGACGGGGGAGCAACGGCGACACACGCTCTGAAGTTGTAGTAACCGAGGCGGAGGTGCGATGGGCGCTCAGCGGGGATCGACGGTGATCCCAGGCACCGCCGCGCTGGCTCAGGTAGGCAGGCTCGCGACCCTCGCGTGGGAGGTGCTGCGCGCCATTCCGCGCAGGCCCTTTCAGACGAGGGAATGGATCCAGCAGTGCTGGTTCTTCGCCAGTGTCACGATTCTGCCCACCGCGCTCGTCGCGATCCCGTTCGGCGCGGTCATCGCGCTGCAACTGGGATCGCTGACACAGCAGATCGGCGCGCAGTCGTTCACGGGAGCCGCCAGCGCGCTTGCCATCGTGCAACAGGCAAGTCCGCTGATCACGGCGTTGCTGGTGGCCGGAGCGGGCGGCAGCGCGGTGTGCGCCGACATCGGCGCCCGCAAGATCCGCGAGGAAATCGACGCCATGGAAGTGCTCGGCGTCAATCCGATCCAGCGGCTCATCGTGCCGAGGGTACTCGCGGCGATCGTCGTTTCGGTGCTGCTCAACGGACTGGTCAGTGTCGTCGGTGTGCTCGGCGGCTACTTCTTCAACGTCGTACTGCAGGGCGGAACCCCCGGCGCGTACCTCGCCAGTTTCAACGCGCTCGCCCAGCTTCCCGACCTGTGGGTCAGTGAGATCAAGGCGTTCCTCTACGGTTTCGTCGCCGGTGTCGTCGCCGCGTTCAGGGGACTCAATCCCGCGCCGGGGCCGAAGGGGGTCGGCGACGCGGTCAACCAGGCCGTCGTCGTCACGTTCCTGCTGTTGTTCCTGATCAACGTCGTGCTGACCGCGATCTACCTCCGTATCGTCCCCCCGAAGGCGTTGTGATGAGCGACGACGCGAGAGTGTCCGACCGGACCCTTGAGATCATCGCCCGCCCCGGCGCCAGTCTCGAAGGGTTCGGTCAGCAGCTTTCCTTCTACGCGAGGGCGCTGGCCTGGGCGCCGCGCACGCTTCGCCGCTACCGCAAGGAAACGCTGCGGATCCTCACCGAGGTCAGTTTCGGCACCGGTGCGCTCGCCGTCATCGGCGGGACACTCGGAGTGATGATCGGGATGACCCTGTTCACCGGCCTCATCGTGGGGTTGCAAGGGTATTCCGCGCTCGACCAGCTCGGAACCGCGGCGCTCACCGGATTCATCTCCGCCTACTTCAACACCCGCGAGGTGGCGCCGCTCGCGGCGGGACTCGCGCTGTCGGCCACGGTCGGCTGCGGTTTCACGGCACAACTCGGCGCGATGCGGATCTCGGAGGAGATCGATGCCCTTGAGGTGATGGGCATCCCCAGCATGCCCTATCTCGTGACGAGCAGGGTGATCGCGGGCGTCACCGCCGTGATCCCGCTCTACGCGGTCGGCCTGCTTTCGTCCTATCTGGCCTCCCGGCAGATCACCGTGTGGTTCTACGGCCAGTCCGCGGGAACCTACGACCATTACTTCAACCTGTTCCTGCCACCGGAGGACGTGCTGTGGTCGTTCCTCAAGGTCGTCGTGTTCAGCGCGCTCGTGATCCTGTCGCACTGTTATTACGGGTACACGGCGAAGGGAGGGCCCGCCGGAGTCGGTGTCGCGGTGGGCCGCGCGGTCCGCACGTCGATCGTGCTGATCGTCGTCATCGACTTCTTCCTGAGCCTCGCGATCTGGGGTTCGACGACGACGGTGCGGATTTCCGGATGAGGGCGGCACTATGAGGACACTGCTGTTGCGCAGGCTGCGGCACCAGCTTCTCGGGCTGGTGTTCCTGCTTGTCGCCGCGCTGTTCTTCACGTTGTGCGTCGCCGTGTACAACAAGGCGTTCACCGAATACGTGGGCGTCCGGCTCGAAACCGATCACATCGGCAATCAGATGCGCGAAGGTGCCGACGTCAAGGTCCGCGGCATGCTGGTCGGGGAGGTGCGCACCATCGAGGCGACCGGAGACAAGGCTGTACTCGGACTCGCGCTGCAACCGGACAAAGTGGACCTCATTCCAGCCAACGTCTCCGCGAGGCTGTTGCCGAAGACGCTGTTCGGGGAGCGTTACGTCGCGCTGGAGCTTCCCGAGCGCGGTGCCGATCCCATCGCGGATGGTGCCGTCATCGGGCAGGACCGCAGCAGCTCGGCGATCGAGCTCGAACGCGTCCTTTCCGACGTGTTGCCGCTGCTGCAGTCGGTGCAGCCGCAGAAACTGGCGAGCACGCTCGGCGCCGTGTCGGAAGCGCTGGAAGGCAAGGGCGAGGAACTCGGCGAAACGCTCGTGCAGGTCTCGGACTACCTCGGGCAGCTCAACCCGTCGCTTCCCGATCTGAAGGCCGACATCACCGGACTGGCCAACGTCAGTGAGGTCTACGACCGCGCGGCGCCGGACTTCCTCGCCGCGTTGTCCGATCTGACGACGACGAGCAAAACCATCGTGGAGAAGGAACAGCGGCTGGTCGATCTGTACGCGTCGGTGTCCACCGTCTCCGTCGACCTCGGCCGGTTCCTCGACGTCAACAAGGACAACCTCATCGACCTCACCAGCACGGTCCAGCCGACGCTCGACGTGCTCGCCAAGTACGCGCCCGAGTACCCGTGCCTGCTCGAACAGCTCGCCGATGCCGTTCCCAGAGCGGAGGAGGCGTTCGGCAAGGGAACCGACGAGATGAACCACGTGACCATCAGGATCACCGCGAGCAGGGGCAAATACCTGCCGGGCGTCGACGAGCCCCGCTACGACGACAAGCGGGGGCCGCGCTGCTATCCGCAGGTCGTACCACCCGCCGCCTGGCCGCAGTACCCGCCGGAGGGACCGATCGAGGACGGTTCGAGCAAACCGGCACCGCCGCACAGGACCGGATACGGCGGTGGGACCACGGCGGGTGTTCCTTCGCTGGCGAACTCACCCGCCGAGCACGAGTTGTTGTCGACGCTGCTCGCCCCGTCGACCGGGATCGCGCCGGACGAGGCGCCGGGCTGGGCGAGCCTGCTGGTCGGGCCGCTCTACCGGGGTGCCGTGGTGGAGGTCGAATGAGCGAGCAGGCACGAGGGCAGCGGAGTTTCCTTCCCGCCCTGCTGAAGATCCTCGTTTTCGCGACGGTCACCATCACCTTCACCGCCGTGCTCGGCGCGACGATCGCCAACACCAACTTCGGGCCGACCGCCGGATACACGGCCCTGTTCCACAGTGCTTCCGGGCTGCAGGAGGGCGATGACGTCCGCATCGTCGGTGTCAAAGTGGGACAGGTCGTCGACATAACCGTCTCCGAGGACAACCTCGCCGAGGTCAGTTTCGACATCGAGGCGGGAAGGGAACTGCCTGCCGCGGTGACGGCGACCGTCAAGTACCGCAACCTGGTCGGGCAGCGGTATCTCTCGCTGGGAACCGACGTCGGGGGAGGAGGAACCCTTTCCAGGGACACACCGATTCCCCCCGAACGCACCCAGCCCGCGCTCGACCTGACGGCGTTGTTCAACGGGTTCCGCCCGCTGTTCGACGCGCTCGATCCCGAACAGGTCAACCAGTTGTCCTACGAGATCATCCAGGTGCTGCAGGGAGAAGGCGGCACCATCGAGAGCCTGCTCTCGCACACCGCGTCGCTCACCTCGACCATCGCGGAACGCGACGAGGTGATCGGCGAGGTCATCGGCAATCTCAACCACGTCATCGGCACACTCAACGACAGGGGGCCCGAACTCGGTGGCCTGCTCGACACCACGCAGCAACTCGTCACCGGACTAGCCGAGCAACGCGAACCGATCGGCGACGCGGTGTCGGCGCTGGGCGAGCTCACCACCGTCACGTCGGATCTGCTGACCGACGCGCGGCCACCACTGCGCAAGGACATCGCCGCACTCGGTGAGTTGTCGGGAAACCTCGCCGACTCGGAGGAGCTGCTCGACCATCTGCTGCAGGTCATGCCGGGAAACCTGGAGAAGTTCACGAGAACGCTCAGCTACGGGAGCTGGTTCAACTACTACCTGTGCGGGTTGACCGGCACCATCGGCATCTCCTCGCTCAACGTCACGCTGCCGTTCCTGCCGATTCCCGCAACGGAGCAGCCGGAGAGGTGCAAGGTCTCATGAAACCGCTGCGAGAGCGCAACCAGGCCGCGGTGGGAGCCGTGACGCTCGTGCTGCTCGGACTGCTGACCCTCGTGACCTACTATTCCGACGACCTCCCCCTGCTCGGCAACGGCACCACCTACTCGGCCTACTTCGCGGAATCGGCCAACCTTTCCGACGGCAACGAGGTACAGGTCGCCGGTGTCAAGGTCGGCGAGGTGCAGCAGGTGTCACTCGCCGGGAAGAAGGTGCACGTCACCTTCAAGGTCGAGGACGTGCGGCTCGGACCGGAAACCGAGGCGGCAATCGAGGTCAAGACGTTGCTCGGCGAGAAATTCCTCGCGCTGCGCCCACGTGGAGAGGGCACGCTCGATCCGGCCGAGCCGATCCCGCTGGAGCGCACGACGACGCCGTACGAGATCCAGGACGTGTTCCGCGACCTTTCCACGACCGTCGAGGAGATCGACACCGACCAGCTCGCCGAGAGCTTCGACGTGATCTCGGAGAGCCTGCGCAACACGCCGCCGCATCTCAGGGACGCGCTCGGCGGCCTTTCCGCGCTCGCCGAAACGGTGTCCTCCCGCGACGATGAACTCGCCGAACTGCTCGCGAACAGCAGCGGGGTCACCAAGGTGCTCGCCGATCGCAACGACGAGCTGCGCAAGGTGATCGACGACGGAAACCTGCTGCTCACCGAACTCCAGCAACGGGAGCAGGCGATCGACGCACTGCTGAAGGGAACGCGGGACCTCTCGGAGCAGTTGTCGGGGTTCGTCGCGGACAACCGCGAGCAACTCGGGCCCGCGCTGGAAAAGCTGGGCGTCGTCACCGATGTGTTGCAGCGCAACCAGGACAATCTCAACCGCAGTCTCGAACTGCTCGCCCCGTTCACCAGGATCGGGGCGAACGCCACCGGAAACGGGCGCTGGTTCGAGGGCTACATCTGCGGCCTGCTTCCTCCGGTGATCACCGTAGGCGGGGCGCGCATCAACCCCGAGGGCTGCACGCCACCGATCGCGGCCGAGAACCAGGGCGTTTCCGTGGGAGGCAACTGATGACGGTGACCTCGCGCAACCAGCGCAGCCTCTACACCTGGCTCGCGGCGGCCTGTGTCGCGCTGCTCGTGCTCGCCACCGCGCTCTGGTGGCTGCTGCGCGACAGCGGCGCGACCCGGTTTTCCGCCTACTTCGACAAGACCGTCGGGCTTTACGAGGGATCGTCGGTGCGGGTGCTCGGCATTCCGGTCGGGACGATCACCGGTGTCACTCCCGAGGGTGGGGCCGTGCGGGTGGACATGGCCATCGACGTTCCGGTTCCGGCCGATGCCGGTGCCGTCGTTGTCGCGCCGAGCCTCGTGAGTGACAGGTACGTCCAGCTCACCCCAGCCTACGAAAGCGGACCGAAGCTGGCCGAGGCCGAGGTGATCCCGCTCGAACGCACGGCGACTCCCGTCGAACTGGACGACCTGTACGGCAGCCTGAACGAACTGTCGACGAGCCTCGGACCGGACGGCGCCAACTCCGACGGCGCGCTCGCCGGGGTGCTCGACACCGCGGCGGCGAACCTGGAGGGCAACGGAACCGCCTTCAACGACACGGTCTCCCGGCTTGCCGAACTGTCGGGCACGCTGGAGAACTCGAAGGGCGACCTGTTCTCCACGGTGACCAATCTGCAGGAATTCACCAGCACGCTCGCCGACAGCGACCGGCAGCTCAACGAGTTCTACGGCAGGGTCGCCGAGGTCACCGGGTTCCTCGCCGAGGACTCCGCCGACGTGGGGGAAGCGCTGTCGTCGCTGGGCTCCTCGCTTGGTGAGGTCAAGAAGTTCGTCACCGACAACAGGGATCTGCTTTCCTCGAACGTCAGCAAGCTCGCCGGTATCACCGGGGTTCTCGTCGATCAGCGGGCAGCGCTGGCCGAGGTACTGGACGTGGGGCCGACCGGGATGAACAACTTCATCAACACCTACGACGCCGCTTCCGGCAGCATTTCCGTGCGCTACAACGCGAACGAACTCGCTCACCCGCTCATGCAGACGTTGTGCAAGCTGGTCAGCGCCGGTACGCCGGAGCAGTTGCCTGACGCGCTGGGGCCGCTGTGCCGGTCGCTCGCGCCCATCGTCGACGACACGCTGAAGGTGCCCTCCCTCTCGCAGACGCTGAACTCGTTGCAGAACGGCGAATTGCCGCCGCTGCCGCTGCCGCTCGTCGATCTGCTCACGACCCCATTGGACGATGGCTCATGAGAAGAGTGGCGGTCGCGCTGGCCGCGGTACTGGTACTGGCCGGTTGCGGAGAAGCGGGGTTCTCCGGGTTGTACAACACGCCGCTGCCGGGAGGAGCCGACATCGGGGACCATCCCTACCGGGTCAGCGCGCAGTTCGCCGACGTACTCGATCTCGTTCCTCAGGCCAGCGTGAAGGTCAACGATGTTCCGGTGGGCAGGGTCGAGCGCGTCGAACTCGCCGACGACACCAAATCCGCCGTCGTCACCATGATTGTCAACGGGGACATCGAGCTGCCAGCCAACGCCGACGCCGCGCTTCGCCAGTCGAGCCTGCTCGGTGAGAAGTTCGTCGAGCTGAGGGAACCGGCCGGTGAGGATCCACAGGGGACATTGCGGGACGGTGCCCGCATTCCGCTTGAGCGCACCAATCGCAACCCTGAGGTGGAAGAGGTCTTCGGCGCACTGTCCCTTTTGCTCAACGGCGGTGGTATCGATCAGCTCGGAACGATCACCGAGGAGCTGAACAAGGCGTTGTCGGGCAACGAGGCCGAAGTCAGGGCCCTGTTGTCCAGAGTGGATGATCTGGCTACGCAACTGGACGGGCACAGGGGAGAGATCGTCAGGGCGATCGACGGACTCAATCGCCTTTCGAGTACGTTCGTCGCACAAACCGGCAACCTCACCAACGCGCTGGACAACCTCGAACCGGGATTGCGCATCGTCACCGAGCAACGCGATCAACTTGTCGGCATGCTCCAATCGCTTGACGATCTTTCGGGCGTGGCCGTCGATACCGTCACCAAGAGCCGCGACGAACTGGTCGCCAACCTGCACGCGCTCGAACCCACCCTGCGCAAACTCGCCGAGGCGGGAACCGACCTGCCGACCGCGCTCAAGATCCTGCCGACCTATCCGTTCCCCGACGCGGCGGGTGCGGTGATCCGAGGTGACTACGCGAACGTCACCGCCCGCGTCGATCTCAACCTCGACCTGTTGTTGCAGAACTTCACGAACTCCTCGCAGCCGCCCATCCAGCCGCCGACGTCGTCGAGGGGCGACGTCGGCGGTGCGGGGCAAGCCGACGGTGCCGACGGTGCACTGCCCGATCCCTCCGCGGGGCCGAACGCGCCGGTGCTCCCGTTACCGGAGATCAGCCCGCCCGCTCCCGCCCAGCAGGGCGGGCTTCTCGGCAGCCTGCTCGGCGGACTTCTCGGAGGTGGCCGATGATCACCCGCAAACACCGGTTGCAGCTGGTGGCCTTCGTTGTCATCGCCGTGGTCTCCGTCGCGTACGCGGGGATCAACTATGCCGGTCTCGACCGGCTGCTCGGAACCCGTGGTTACGAGGTCACCGTGCGGCTCGCCGACTCGGGAGGGATCTTCGTCAACGCCGAGGTCGCCTACCGAGGCGTCGCGGTCGGCAAGGTCGTGGCGATGAACCTGACCGAACACGGCATCGAATTGACCCTCGACATCGAATCCGACGCCCCATCGATTCCCGCCGGCACGGAGGCGGCCGTGGCCAACCGCTCGGCGGTCGGTGAGCAATACGTCGACCTGTTGCCCCAGAAAGCCGAAGGCCCCTACCTCGCCGAGGGGTCGGTGATCGAGCAGGAACGCACGTCCATCCCGCTCGCGCCGGACACCGTGCTCGGCAACCTCGACAAACTCGTGGCCAGCGTGGACACCCGCTCGCTCAGGACCGTCGTCGACGAGACCTACGACGCGTTCGTCGGCACCGGACCGCACCTGCGGCAGCTGCTCGACACCGCGAGGTCGTTCACCGCGACGGCAGCCGAACACGTGCCGGAGACCAAGGCATTGCTCGCCGAAGGGCGGATCGTGCTCGACACCCAGCAACGGCAGGCCGGAAACATCGCCGAGTTGTCGACGGGGTTGCGGACCATCGCGGGGCAGTTGAAGGAGTCCGATCCCGATCTGCGCAAGGTCATCGACGAGGCTCCTGAACTGAGCAAGGAGGTCAGCGATGTGCTCGCCGTTTCAGGTACCGATCTCGGAGTCGTTCTCGCCAACCTGCTGACGACGGCCAAGATCACCACCTCGCGCACGGACGCGATCGAGCAGTTGCTCGTGGCCTACCCGGTGATCTCGGCGTTCAGCCGCTCGGTCACCTCCAACGGCGAGGGACATCTCGGCTTCGTGCTCAACCTCTTCGACCCGCCCTCGTGCACGCGAGGATACGAGGGCACGGAGCAGCGACCGGCCAACGACGAATCGGAGGCTCCGGCCAACGTCGACGCGTATTGCGCCGAGCCACCCGGTAGCCCCATCGGCGTGCGGGGTGCCCAGAACGCGCCCTACGCCGGCGAACCCGTCGAGGTGCCCGCCGCACCGGAACAGCGGGAAGGGCAGGGGGGAACGGACGGCGTTCCGAGGAAGGACGCCCTGCCGGGCGTGCTGGGCTTCGCCGACGAGATCGTTCCCGGCGGCGTCGGGCAGTTGCTGGGGGACCCGCGATGAGGATACTGGCCGTCCTTGCCGCCGTCGCGGTGCTCGTCGCCTGCTGGGCCGGCTGGAACTGGTGGAGCGCGGCGGATGACGAGCAGCTGGCTGTCGCGAGGGAGCGGGAGGCCGTCGTCGACGACATCTCGGCGGCGCTGCTGACGTTGCACACCATCGACTACCGCGACGCGGAGTCGAGCGTCGACGGCTGGATCGAGGCCACGACGGGGCAACTGGGCAAGGATCTCGAAAAGGACAGGCAACTCCAGCTCGACAGGGCTGCTGGAACGGAAACCGTTGCCACGGCGGAGTTGTCGCGTATCGCGGTGACCGATTTGGATGTCGCGGAAGGGTCGGCGACGATGCTCGCGGTGCTCACCGTTCACCTGGAGACGGCGGACCGGAAGCCCTCGGACAGCCGCAGCAGGCTGACTGTGCGGGCACAACGCACGGCCGGGGGCTGGAAGGTCGCGGGCGTGCAGGCGGCGGACTCATGACCGCGGACGAAGCTGACAAGACTGACGCGACTGACGCGACTGACGCGGGCGAAGTGGCGGATGCCGAGGCTGAGGAAACCGAGGAAACCGAGGACACCGCTGACGCGCGGGACTCGGGCGCCGGGCGGATCCTGTCCCGCAGGGCGACGATCATGGCCGTGCTCGCGGCGGTGATCGTGCTGGCGGTAGGAGTTGCCGTGTGGTCGTTCGTGGAGGCGGGGCGCCTGAGCGCTCCCGCCGACAATCTCGCGGTCGCCGACGAGCGGGCGACGCGCGAGGTGAAGGACCAGGTTTCGGCGGGGCTCAAAGCTGTTCTTTCCTATGACTACAACAATCTGGCGCGTACCGAGCGAGCGGCCGAGACCTTGTTGATCGACGCGGCGGTCGATCAGTACGACGCCGAATTCGCCGAGGTGGGCGAGCGGGCGAGGCAGGAGCGGATTGTGCGCACCTCGACGGTGCGTTCGGCGGGAGTGGCCGAACTGTCGCCGACCGAGGCGACGGTGCTGGTATTCCTCGATCAGCAGACCGTGTATCCGGAGGACGGCAACCGGCTGGAGTCGGGCACGGCGGTGGTGGAGGTGACCGCCCGCAAGCAGGACGGTGGCTGGAAGATCGCCGAGCTGAACGGACTCTAGGAACGTGGTGGAGTTCGGACCCTGAACCGGTGACTGTGTTGTTGTTACGGTTCACCCGCTCCTGACGTGGTTTCGCCCTGGAATCGAGGTGTACCGCCGTGAGCGGCTTGCGCCGTGATGAGGACCCGGATTGGCTGGCTACGAGTCACGAGATCGAGCGTGCGAACCTCCGGAAACTCGGCAGCGGAGACATCCTTGTGGCCAGTTTTCCGTGTTCTGGCCAGTTTCTGACCGGCAACGTTCTGCTGGAGCTGGGGTTGAACTACCTCACGGCGAGTTCGGAAGAGTTCGCCGAGGACGGGCTGGCGAATCCGCTGCCTGTTTTCAGTGGAGTGCGGCGCCGGTTCGCGGCGAGGGACCGTTCCGATGGTGCCGGTACTGCCCGCCGGCGGTGGCCGAGGTTCGTCGCGACTCACAGCGCTCCCCGGCATCTCGACGCTTCGGTTCTCCGCGGCGCTCTGCTGCTGGTGAGAGACCCTAGGGATGCGGTGTACTCCCAGTACTGCCTGCAGGTCGCGATCGAGAGCGACCGGGTGAGTGAGTTCGCCGCTGAGAACAAGGAAACCATCGTGCCGCGGGAAGTGCCCAGTTTCGACTCCTGGCTGGGGCAGGAGATGTCGTTGTTCCCCGAGGCCTCCTCGAAGCCGCCGGTCGAGGCATGGACCGAGTACTACTCGGAATGGCTGAACGTCGCGGGTGGTGACCGGCTGTTCGTCATGCGTTTCGAGGATCTGAAGACATGCGCGAGCGACACTGTCCGAAAAGGATTGAACCGCTGTGGGATCGGTGTCGCCGAAGCGGATCTCGCGAGAGCCATCGAGTTGAGCAGCTTTCAGGCCATGCGGAAGCATGAGGACGACATCTTGCACGAGCGTGGGACTACGAGCGGTGAGTACAGGTTCATGAGGCGGGGACTGGTCGGCGAGTGGAAGCAGTGGATGACGCCTGAGCGCGCGGTCCACTTCTCGAACGACCGGTTCAGAGAAGTCGCGAGTTCGCTGGGATATGTGATCGGTTGAGGTTTGCGGTTTCAGTTGATCGCCGCCAGTAGCGCCTCGGGCAGCGTCGCCGCGACCGGCGTCCATTCGACGTTCCGGCCGAGCGCTCGCTCGACGGCGGCCGCGAGATGGGCTTCCGTCGCCATTGAGAAGACAGGACCGCGAGGGGAGTCAGGAAGGCTCATGCCGAGTCCTCCGAGGTTCTCGATGTTGAGAGTGATGTCGTCGGCCGGCGTTTTCTTGCCGGACGCGGTATCCCGGAGGACGTCGAGTTCTCCCAGGGCTACCTCGCACACCATTACTCGTGCCGTCCGGCCGGTGACATGGAGAAGGTCGGCCTCGGACAGCGCACCGCGGGGCAGGAAGGAGAAGACGCCGTCGACGGGAGCCTGGCTGGTGTTGATGGCGCCGACCAATGCCGCGTCCGTCTCGGTGATCATGGTCAGCCCCTTCGCGACCGTGTGGCCAAGGGAGTTGCTGTGGCGAGGCTGCCATCGCAGCGGTTCCCGTAGTTCGCCGACGATGTTGGCCGTCTGAGCGGCGTGCAGCTCGCGTCCTGGTCCGTCCCAGTCACCGTGGCCGCCTGCCGGGGTGACGCCGTAACAGGAGTGGGTCAGGTCGGCCCTGAGATCCATCACGCCGACCTCGGCACCCAGTGCCCAAGGCTGCAGATAGGGCACTCCGGAGATCTGCCCGATGTGCCTGCCGAGTGTGTGCCCGCCGATGATCACGTCGGCGTGGTCGCGCATCGTCTCGGTGAACTCCGCGATGCGTCTGAGGTCGGTCCGAGGTGGCCCGCAGCATTCGGATACCCAGTCGACCCCGTCGTGGACGGTGAGCACGACGATGTCCGCTCCCTCCGAGCGCAGCAACCGGGTGAGCTCGGGAATGACCTTCGAAGCGGGGAACCGCGCTCGCGCGAGCGGGCCGGTGAAGCGCTCGATGTCGGGATGTGTCAGACCGATGACTCCGACGCCGATTCCGGAGAACGAGAAGAGCGTGTGCGAGGGGAATCCCAGGTCGTAGTTGCCGAGCAGCAGCGGGAATCCGGTCGAGGGTCCCCACTCGCGGAGCTGTCGCTCGCCCCAGTCGAACTCGTGGTTTCCCGGGACCGCGACATCGATTCCCAGGTTCGAAGCGGAAGCGAAGCCGGTACGCCCGCCCATGACGTACGCGAGAGGTCCCTGCGCGAAGTCTCCCGCGTCGATCCACAGCGAGTGCCGGGCTCCTTCCCGTAACCGGTCGATCGTGTGCGTGAGCGCGCTCGCCCCGGGGTAGGTGCCGTAGGAAGTGGGGTGGGCGAAATAGGACCCGAGGAAGTCGTTGGTCGTCAGTATCCGAAGCAGCGTCTCCGGAGCCGTCACGTTGCCTCCATGGGCCGTCGATGCGGTGACGGCTGCCATGGCCGTGGCGTTCCAGGCAGCCGGCTCCATCATATCAATGCGTGAAACACGGGTTTGATTATTCTCCGGCGTGGGGTGGTCGAGGTGCAGACTGCACCGCTTCCGCGCCGGGTCGGCACCGCCGGTAACCTTCCGGCGTGTCTGTCAACAACGACGAGCCGTCCGATCGGAAAGGACAGGTTCCGGACAACCCGGCGAAGGTCGTGGCCGCGCCGCCGCGACCGGATCGCATCGAGCCGGTTCCGCTGACGACGCTGGTCGCGCGCGCGGATGCCCGGCTCATCGCCGACCCCGCCGACGCCGACGTGACGGTGACCGGTACGACTCTCCGCGCCCAGCACGTGCTGCCGGGTGACCTCTTCGCCGCGCTGCCTGGCGCCAGGGTGCACGGCGCCGACTTCGCCGACCAGGCCATCGCCGCCGGTGCCGCCGCGGTGCTCACCGACGAGGACGGCGCGCAGCGTCCCGCGCTGCGTGACACCGACGTCCCCGTCCTCGTGCATCCGGACCCGCGTGGCGTACTCGGATCGGTCGCGGCCTGGATCTACGGCGAGCCCTCACTGCGGCTGTCGGTACTGGGCGTCACCGGAACCTCCGGCAAGACCACGACCGCTTACCTGGTCGAGGCGGGGCTGAGGGCGGCGGGACTGGCCACGGGACTGATCGGCACCGTCGAGACCAGGATCGGCGACGAGCGCCTCGCGAGCGCCTTCACCACGCCGGAGGCTCCCGACCTGCAGGCTTTGCTGGCCGTGATGGTCGAGCAGGGTGTCACGCACGTGCCGATGGAGGTGTCGAGTCACGCTCTGGCACTCGGCAGGGCCAACGGCACCAGGTTCGCGGTCGGGGCGTTCACCAACCTTTCGCAGGACCACCTCGACTTCCACCGCGACATGGAGGAGTACTTCGCGGCCAAGTCGCTGCTGTTCGACGGGCGCTCCACCCACGAGGTCGTGGTCGTGGACAACGCGTGGGGACAGTCGCTGGTCACGCCACAGACGGTCACCGTGTCCACCGAACCCGGCACCGACGCGAGCTGGAGGGCGACGGACATCTCGATCACGGCGACCGGCGAGCAGTCGTTCACCCTGCACGCTCCGGACGGCCGCCTCGCCGAGGCGACACTCCCGCTGCCGGGCGCGTTCAACGTGGCCAACGCGACGCTGGCCGCAGCCATGCTCGACACGGCGGGTGTCTCACTGGAGCACATCGTCGCGGGCCTGGCCGCCGTCGAGGTGCCGGGCCGGATGGAGCGCGTCTACCTCGGCCAGGACTTCACCGCGGTCGTCGACTACGCCCACAAGCCGGCGGCGGTCACCCAGGCCCTGCTCGCGCTGAGGGCACGCACCGAGGGGCGCATCATCACGGTGCTGGGCTGCGGAGGTGACAGGGACACGGCGAAGCGCCCGATGATGGGCGAGGCCGCGGTGCGGGGCAGCGATGTCGTGATCGTCACCGACGACAACCCGCGCGGCGAGGATCCCGAGGCGATCAGGGCAGCGATGCTGGCGGGCGCCCGCGCGGTTCCGCCCGCTCAGGCGGGTGAGCTGAGGGAGATCGGCGACCGCAGGGCCGCGATCGTGGCCGCCGTCGAAGAGGCGGAGGCGGGAGACGTCGTACTCGTCGCCGGCAAGGGGCACGAGGCGGGACAGGAGGTGGCCGGTGTCGTGCACCCCTTCTCCGATCGTGATGAGCTGGCCGCCGCAATCCGTGACCGACTTGAGGTGACCGTGTGATCGAACTGAGCCTCGCCGAGATCGCCAGGATCGTCGGCGGCAAGCTGCATCGCGCCGACGGCGATGAACGCGTGACCGGCTCCGTCGAGTTCGACTCGCGGAAGGTCGCCGGCGGCGGGCTTTTCGTCGCGCTGCCGGGTGAACGCGTCGACGGTCACTCGTTCGCGGCAACGGCGATGGAGGCCGGAGCGGCGGGAGTGCTCGCCGCCCGCGAGGTCGACGCGCCTTCGGTGATCGTGCCGCCTCTGCCGGAGGGACAGGCACACGAACGTTCCGTCGCGCTCGCCGGAGACGAGTACGGTTCCGGTGCCGCCGTGCTCGCCGCGCTCGGCAAGCTCGCGCGCCACGTGGTCGACGAACTCGCCGGTGGCGGGCTGACGGTCGTGGGCGTCACCGGTTCCTCGGGCAAGACCTCGACCAAGGACCTCGTCGCGGCTCTGCTGGAGCCGCTCGGCCCCACCGTGGCGCCGCCGGGGTCCTTCAACAACGAACTCGGGCATCCGTGGACGGCGCTCAGGGCCGACAGGACGACAAGGCACCTCGTGCTGGAGATGTCGGCGCGGGGACTAGGGCACATCGCGCAACTCGCCGAGGTGGCACCACCGCGCATCGGCGTCGTGCTGAACGTCGGCAGCGCCCACCTCGGCGAATTCGGCTCGCGGGAAGGCATCGCGGCCACGAAGGGCGAGCTCGTGGAGGCGTTGCCGTCCGAAGGCGTCGCCGTGCTCAACGCGGACGATCCGCTGGTCGCGGCCATGGCGAGCCGCACATCCGCGAGGGTCGTGACGGTCGGGGAGAACCCGGCCGCGACGATCCGCGCGGAACGCGTCGCGCTCGACGAGCAGGCGAGGGCGTCCTTCCGGCTGGTGACCCCGCGAGGCGAAGCCGACGTGAGCCTGCGGCTGGTCGGCGAGCACCACGTCGGCAACGCGCTGTCCGCGGCGGCGGTCGCCATGGAGCTCGGCGCGAGCGTCACCGACGTGGCGAGGCAGCTGAGCGAGGCCGAGCGCAGGTCGGGAAGGCGTATGGAGGTCACCACCCGCTCCGACGGGGTGACCGTGCTCAACGACTCCTACAACGCCAACCCCGAGTCGATGAGGGCCGCGCTCAAGGCGCTCGCCTCCATGACCTCGGATCGCCGCTCGTGGGCGGTACTCGGTGTGATGGGCGAACTGGGTGCGGATAGCGTGTCCGCGCACGACGAGCTCGGCAGGCTCGCCGTGCGGCTCAACATCAACAGGCTGGTCGTGGTGTCCGGCAAGGACGGTGAGGCGGCGGTGGCCGCCGCCATCCACCACGGAGCCAGCCACGAAGGTTCTTGGGGAGAGGAGTCGGTCCTGGTGCCCGACACCGACGCCGCCGTCGCGTTGCTGCGTGGCGAGCTGCGTCCCGACGACGTGGTTCTTGTCAAGGCGTCCAAGGTCGCCGAGCTGTGGCGGGTCGCGGACGCGTTGCTGGAGGAGGGCCGCCCGGCGTGATCAGCATCATGATCGCGGCCTCGGTGGGGTTGCTCGTCTCCATCCTGCTGACGCCGTACCTCATCCGGATCTTCTCGAAGCAAGGCTTCGGGCAGGAGATCAGGGAGGAGGGCCCCGAAGGGCACAAGTCGAAGCGCGGAACACCCACGATGGGTGGTGTCGCGATCATCGTCGCGATGGTCGTCGGCTACTTCGTGGCCCACTTCGCCGACTGGATCCGCAGTTCGACCAACGACGGGCCGACCGCGTCGGGACTGCTCGTGCTGTTCCTTGCCGTCGCGCTCGGAATCGTCGGTTTCCTCGACGACTTCATCAAGATCCGCAAGCAGCGCAATCTCGGCCTGAACAAGACGGCGAAGCTGGTCGGTCAGCTCGTCGTCGCGGTCGCCTTCGCGGTACTCGCGTTGCAGTTCGCCGACGAGAACGGGCTCACGCCCGCCTCGCAGAACCTGTCCTACGTGCGTGATCTCGCGCTGATCTTCTTTCCCGTCCCGATCTTCATCCTGTTCTGCTACCTGCTGATCTCGGCGTGGTCGAATGCGGTGAACTTCACCGACGGTCTCGACGGGCTCGCGGGCGGCGCCGCGGCGATGGTGCTGGCCACCTACGTGGTGATCTCGTTCTGGCAGGCGAGGCTGAGCTGTGTCGAGTCGCCGCAGGCCGCCTGTTACGACGTGCGAGATCCGCTGGACCTCGCCGTGGTCGCGGCGGCAGCGACCGGTGCGTGCGTCGGCTTCCTGTGGTGGAACGCGGCACCGGCCAAGATCTTCATGGGCGACACGGGGTCACTCGCGCTCGGCGGGCTGGTCGCGGGTCTTTCGATGACGACCCGCACCGAGCTGCTCGCGATCGTCATCGGCGGTCTCTTCGTCGTCGAGATGATCTCGGTGGTGCTGCAGATCGCGGTGTTCCGGACGACGAGACGCAGGCTCTTCCGCATGGCGCCGTTCCATCACCACTTCGAACTCGCCGGCTGGGCGGAAACCACGGTCATCATCCGGTTCTGGCTGCTCGCCGCCATCTGCTGCATGTTCGGCCTCGGCCTGTTCTACAGCGAGCAGCTCGGGCTCGGAGGAGGCTAGCCACCATGGACGTCGCCGGACGACGGGTGCTCGTCGCTGGCGCCGGGGTGACCGGCAGGTCGGTGACGAAGGCACTGGCCGGGATGGGCGCGCGCGTCACGGTTACCGACGGCAACGCCGAGCGCCTCGCCGAGCTGGAAGGGCTCGGCGCCGAGCTGCGGCAGGGGCTCACCGAGCCGCCGGAGGGCACCTCGCTGGTGGTGACCAGCCCCGGCTGGCGCCCTTCCTCTCCGCTGCTGGTCAACGCGGCGAACGCGGGGATCGAGGTCATCGGTGACGTGGAGCTGGCCTGGCGGGTCGGAGCCACGCTGGAGAACCCGCCCTCGTGGCTCGCCGTGACCGGCACCAACGGCAAGACGACCACGGTCGGCATGCTGGAGTCGATGCTGCGCTCCGCCGGTGTCGACGCGCTTGCCTGCGGCAACGTGGGGTTCGCCGTGCTCGACGCCGTGCTGGGCGGGCACGAGGTGCTCGCGGTGGAGCTGTCGAGCTTTCAGCTCCACTGGTCGAGCACCCTCGCGCCGGAAGCGTCGGTCGTGCTCAACGTCGCCGAGGACCACATCGACTGGCACGGCTCGCTCGACGAGTACGCGGCGGCGAAGGGGAAGATCCACGAACGTTCCGGCACCGTCGTCCGCAACGTCGCCGACGAGTGGTCCACGCTGCTGGCGGCCAAGTACGCGGGGGCGGACGCGAACAGGGTTGGGATCAGTCTCGACAGCCCGAGGACAGGGGAACTCGGTGTCGTCGAGGACCTGCTCGTCGACAGGGCGTTCGTCGCCGATCCGGCAACGACCGCCGACGAGCTCGCGCTCGTGGGCGATGTGCGTCCCGGCGGACCACACAACGTGGCCAACGCGCTCGCCGCCGCCGCACTCGCGCGCGCACACGGCGTGCCTGCCGAGGCCGTGGCGAAAGGCCTTCGGGCGTTCCGGCCGGGTGCTCACCGCGCCGTCGAGGTCGGTGAGATCGGCGGCGTCCGCTACATCAACGACTCGAAGGCGACCAATCCGCACGCGGCGGCCAGTTCGCTGCTCGCTCACCCCGACGTCGTGTGGATCGCGGGCGGCCAGCTCAAGGGCGCCTCGGTGGACGAACTGGTCGAGAGCGTCGCGCACCGGCTGCGCGGAGTGGTGTTGCTCGGCGCGGACGCCGAGGTGATCGCGGCCGCTGTTGCGCGACACGCGCCGGATGTCCCTGTCAAGCGGCTTGTCCCGGGTGACGATGAGCCCATGACTGCTGCGGTTCGTGCGGCCGGTGCCCTCGCGGGTCCCGGTTCCGTCGTGCTGCTCGCCCCGGCAGCGGCCTCGCTGGACATGTTCCGCGACTACGCCGCGCGCGGGGACGCGTTCGCCGCGGCGGTCGGGGAGCTGCGGGACCAGCCGCCGCCGTCGCAGGGACGGGGACTCCTCGGTGACGGTGGTTGACGAGGCTCGCGACAAGGGGAACACCCGGCGGCGCGGGTCGCGCCGGGGAAAGGCGAAGGCCGAACGTGGTTTCGCGGCGGTTCGCACGGCGCTGACCGCGTGGTTGTCCCGGCCGCTCGCCGACTTCCACCTGATCATGGCGATCTGCGGAACGCTCGGTGTCATCGGCATCGTGATGGTGCTTTCCGCGTCCTCCGTTGCCTCCTACAGTCCCGAAACCGGTTCGAGCGTCTACGCGCTGTTCCAGAAGCACCTCATGTTCTTCGTGCTGGGGATCATCGTGTTCTGGGTCGGGGTGAGGGTGCCGCTGCAGCGCATTCGCAGGCTCTCCCCGACGGCGATGGTGGTGAGCCTCGGGCTGCTGGCGCTGGTGCTGACCCCACTCGGCAGCAACATCAACGGTTCGCAGGGCTGGTTCGTGCTCGGGCCGCTCTCGCTCCAGCCGGTCGAGGTCGCCAAGGTCGCGCTCGCGCTGTGGGGCGCTCACATCCTCGTCGTCAAATACGACCTGCTGCACCAGTGGCGGCATCTGCTCGTCCCGCTCGTTCCGGCGGCGCTGCTCATGTTCGCGCTGGTGATGGCACAACCCGACCTCGGAGGCACGATCCCGCTCGGGATCATCCTCATCGCGCTGCTGTGGTTCGCGGGAGCGCCGAAACGGTTGTTCGGGGTCATCCTCGCCGGTGGTGTCACCGGTGCCGTCGTGCTCGCGCTCGTCGCCGAGTATCGCCTCGACAGGGTCATGAGTTTCCTCAACCCGCAGGACGATCCGCTCGGCAAGGGAATGCAGGCGAACCAGGCCCTGTACGCGTTGGCCGACGGAGGACTGTTCGGCAAGGGGCTCGGGCAGGGACAGTCCAAGTGGATGTATCTGCCCAACGTGCAGCACGACTTCATCTTCGCGCTGATCGGCGAGGAACTCGGCTTTGTCGGCTGTCTCGTCGTGATCAGTCTTTTCGGGTTGCTCGCGTTCGTGGGGCTCCGGATCGCCATGCGCAACCTCGACCCGTGGATCCGCATCGTCTCCGGCACGCTCACGGTCTGGATCGTGTCGCAGGCCGCCATCAACATCGGCTACGTGGTCGGGCTGCTTCCGGTCACGGGTGTGACGCTGCCGATGATCTCCTACGGCGGTACCTCGCTGTTCATCACGATGCTGTTGTTCGGCATATTGGCCAACTGCGCCAGGCATGAGCCCGAAGCCGTCGCGGCGCTGCGTACGCAGGGGCCGGGTAAGTTCGGCAGGCTGATGCGGCTGCCCGCTCCCGAGCCGTACCGGCCACCGGCCAAACGCAGGAACACGGGAAGGGGCGGGCAGTCGAAGGGCGGCAGACCAGCCTCGCGCTCGGCGAGATCGGCTTCGGCACCCGACCGGCGCCGGTCGTCGCCGGAGTACGGTCGGAGGTCGGCACCACGTGGCGGATCGGCCACGCGTGCGACGACACGAGGAACCTCAGCGCGAAGAGGACGACGATGACGAGGCGGTCGCGAACGGTGCGCGAGCGGCGCGCCATCGGCGAGCCGGAAGCGCGCTCGGACAGCGGAGATGGACACAAGTGACGAACACTGGCCCCGGGGACGCCGGCGGCACCGCCGACGCGGTGTCGCGGCAAGGGGGAGCGGAACCCGCGACGAAAGCGCCGACCGTCGTGGTCGCGGGTGGTGGCACGGCCGGGCACATCGAGCCCGCCATGGCGCTGGCCGACGCCGTGATGAGGTTGCGGCCCGACGCGAGGGTCGTCGCACTGGGCACGGAACGGGGGCTGGAGAACCAGCTCGTGCCATCGAGGGGGTATCAGCTCGAACTGATCCCGCCGGTGCCGCTTCCGCGCAAGCCGTCGGCGGAGTTGCTGCGGCTGCCGCTCAAAGTGCGCGATTCGGTGAAGAAGACCAGGAAGGTGCTTGAGGACGTCGGCGCGGACGTCGTCGTCGGCTTCGGTGGTTACGTCGCACTCCCCGCCTACCTCGCGGCGAGGGGCAGGGTGCCCGTGGTCGTGCACGAGGCGAACAAGCATCCCGGGCTGGCGAACAAAATCGGCGCGAGATTCGCGAAGCGGGTCGCCGTCGCGGCCGCGGGTACACCGCTGGCGCGGGCCGAGGTCGTCGGCATTCCGCTGCGGCACTCCATCACGTCGCTGGACAGGGCGGCGTTGCGCGCGGAGGCCAGGGAGTACTTCCAGCTCGACCCCGACGCCCCGACGCTGCTCGTCTTCGGCGGTTCGCAGGGGGCCCGTTCGATCAACACCGCGGTGTCCGGCGCGGCCGAGGACTTCGCGAAGGCCGGTGTCGGCGTGCTGCACGCGCACGGGCCGAAGAACTCGGTGGTGGTCAGGGAGTATCCGGGAAAGCCCTCCTACGTTCCCGTTCCCTATCTCGATCGGATGGATCTCGCCTACGCCGCGGCGGATCTCGTGCTGTGCAGGTCGGGCGCGATGACGGTCGCCGAGGTCTCGGCGGTGGGGCTTCCAGCCGTGTTCGTCCCGCTGCCGCACGGCAACGGGGAACAGGCACTCAACGCGGAACCCGCGATCGCGGCTGGCGCCGCGCTTCTGGTTCCCGACGCGGAACTGACCGAGCGCAAGATCGCCGAGGAGGTCGTCCCGCTGGTGGCCGATCGGGAGCGGCTGGCGAAAATGAGCGCGGCGGCGGTGGGGCTCGGCCACGGAGAGGCCGACGAGGTACTCGCCCGAATGGTGCTGGGAGCGCTGGACTGATGGCAGGCACGACAACTGGAGCACGCGGCGTGGACCTTCCCGAGATACTGAGCAGGGCGCACCTGATCGGCATCGGCGGTGCCGGAATGAGCGGTATCGCAAGGATCCTGCTCGCAAGGGGCGCCCAGGTGTCCGGTTCGGACGCGAAGGATTCGCGTGCCTTTCTCACCCTGCGCGCGCAGGGAGCGAGGATCGAGATCGGGCAGCGGGCCGAGAACCTCGACGCCTCGGGCGAACGGCCGAGCGCCGTCGTCGTGTCGACCGCGATCAAGGAAAGCAACCCGGAATTCGCGGCGGCCCGCGAGCGCGGAATCCCGGTGCTGCATCGCGCGGAGGCGCTCGCCGCGCTGATGCGCGGGCACACGGTCGCCTGCATCGCGGGTACCCACGGGAAGACGTCGACCACGTCGATGCTCACTGTCGCGCTGCAGCACTGCCACCTCGATCCCTCGTTCGCGATCGGTGGTGACCTCAACGAATCGGGAGCCAACGCGCACCACGGCGAAGGCGGGCTCTTCGTCGCAGAGGCCGACGAGAGCGACGGGTCCTTCCTCACCTATTCGCCTTCGGTCGCCGTCGTGACCAACGTCGAGCCCGATCACCTCGACCACCACGGCACCGCCGAGGCGTACGTCGCGGTGTTCGAGGAGTTCGTCGGCCGGATCGACGAGGACGGCGTTCTGGTGGTGTGCCAGGACGACGCCCCCGCCGCCGAACTGGCCGGCAGGGCGGAGGCACGCGGCGTGCGGGTGCGGCGGTACGGAAGGACCGCGGGCGAGCACGCCGGTGACGCTGTCGTGCTCGGGTACACGCCGGATGGGGACGGCGGAACCGTGCGGATCTCGATCGACGGTGACGAGCTGGATGTGCGGGTCGCCGTCGCGGGCGAGCACATGGCCTTCAACGCCGTCGCGGCATTGCTCGCGGGCCTGGAGCTCGGTGCCCCGCTCGGCGGACTCGTCGAGGGACTCGCCGCGTTCGGCGGTGTCCGCCGCAGGTTCGAATTCAAGGGCAGGGCGGGCGATGTCCGGGTCTACGACGACTACGCCCACCACCCCACCGAGGTCGACGCGCAGCTGAGGGCGGTGCGGCACGCGGCGGGCTCGGGCAGGGTCGTCGTCGTGTTCCAGCCCCATCTCTACTCGCGTACGGAGGCGTTCGCCTCGGAGTTCGCGAAGGCGCTCGCGCTTGCCGACGAGGTCATCGTGCTCGACGTGTACGGCGCGAGGGAGGAGCCGAGGCCCGGTGTCACCGGCGAGCTGATCGCGAGCAGGATCAGCGGTCCGGCCGTGCACTACGAGCCCGCTTTCGACCGTGCGGCCGGTCTCGCGGCCGACGTGGTGAAGCCCGGCGACGTGCTGGTGACCATGGGGGCCGGCGACGTCACCCAGCTCGGCGCCGAGATTCTCACCGAACTCGACCGGCGCGGCGGTTAGGCTGCGGCCGATGACCACGACGAGGGAGCGCGAACGGCGGAGGAGGCCCACTTCCCGTGGCGCCGACGAGGATCGCGCCCGCCCGAATCGCCGTGGAAGGCGCAACGCCGCCGCGCGGGCCCGCACCGGAACCGGTGTCACGCGGCGAAAAGCGTTGCGGCGGCGCTGGGTGGCCATCCTGACGGTGCTCACCGTCCTCGGTCTTGCCTACGTCATGCTCTTCACGTCGTTGCTCGGGGTGCGGTCGGTCGAGGTGCTCGGCGCGCACAACGTGCCGGAGGCGCAGATCCGCGATGTCGCGGAGGTTCCCGACCGCAGGGCGATGTTGCGAGTGGACACAGGGGCGATCGCCGAGCGGGTGGCGACGTTGCCGGGAATCGCGACGGTCGACGTGTCGAGGTCGTGGCCGTCGACGATCGAGATCGCGGTGACCGAGCGCGAGCCCATCGGGTTCTACAACACGGGAAGCGCGCTGTACTTCGTGGACGAGGGCGGCGTCGCCTACAAGAAGATTCCCGAGCCGCCGGAGGGGTTTCCCGAGCTGAAGCTGGCCGAGGTCGCGCCGGGTGACGCGGCGACCCGTGCGCTCACGACGGTGCTCACCCGGCTTCCGCCTCAGCTCAGGGAAAACGTCACCGTCATCGGGGCGACGACTCCTGGCGACGTCGAATTCACCCTTGCCGACGGCAAGGTGGTGCGCTGGGGCGATGCCGACCAGAACGACCGCAAGGCCAAGGTGCTCGCCGCGTTGCTGACCCAGCAAGGCAAGACCTACGACGTGTCGAGTCCCGAACTGCCGACGATTTCGTAGGCGGGGCCGCTGCTTTTTCGTCGTGCGTCGGCGGCGGCACGCGGTGGTGTGAGCGGGCGAGCGGACACCGCGATGCGGCGGGCCCCCGGCTGTTCCCCGCACGGCACGGACTGTGAAACTGGAGCGGTGAGCGCGCCTTCCAGTCCTCCCCCGCCTCCCGCCCATCGCCCTGAGCCCCCGCTGGCCGGTGCCGAACGCGAACAGCTTGACGGTTTTCTCGACTTCCTGAGGTCGGCCGTCGCGTGGAAGTGCAGCGGACTGACGGACGAGCAGGCGCACCAGCAGCTGGTGCCGAGCAGGCTCACCACCATCGCGGGCATTCTCGGGCACCTGATCTACGTCGAGCAGTACTGGTTCTGTGTCGTGCTCGACGGAAGGCCGGATCCGTGGAAGGACGCGCTGGCGCTGGACAGGGACGCGGAGTTCAGGGCGGCGCAGGAGATGCCGATCGAGCGACTGCTCGCAGGCTACGAACGGCAGTGCGGGGTCAGCAGGAAGATCGCGGCACAGCTCGACCTCGACCGGCGGTTGCCGTTCAGGGACGGCAGTGTCATCAATCCCAGGTTCGTGCTCGTGCACATGATCGAGGAGACCGGAAGGCACGCGGGGCATCTCGATCTGTTGCGAGAGCTGATCGACGGCGTCGTCGGCGAGTAGCGGGGCAGCGCCGCCGTGAGTCCACAAGCGACGCTCGGCGGGACGGAAAGCCGGAAGGGGCGAGTTTCGCCGTGTCTCAAGGCGGCCTCGTTTCCGCAGGGGCCTGGAGCGCGAAAAGGTCACGTTGTGGGGAATGACGTCCGCGACACACGGCGTGGCTGCTGGATTCACGCCCTGTCGATGCCTACCGTCCTGCAACAGAAGTTGGTAGTTGACATAACTCTAAACCTCAAGTTGAGGTTGAGGGTTTTCGGGGTGGTCACATGATCCGCACGGTCGGCAGCCAACAGGAGGCAAGAACAGCACCACGATCAGGAAGGCGAATCCGATGACGCCCCCGCACAATTACCTCGCGGTGATCAAGGTCGTCGGTATCGGCGGCGGCGGCGTGAACGCCGTGAACCGGATGATCGAGGTCGGCCTTAAAGGCGTCGAGTTCATCGCGGTGAACACCGACGCGCAAGCGCTGCTGATGTCCGACGCCGACGTCAAACTCGACATCGGCCGTGAACTGACGAGGGGACTCGGCGCCGGCGCCGCCCCCGAGGTCGGGCAGAAGGCCGCCGAGGACCACCGTGAGGAGATCGAAGAGGTCCTCAAGGGCGCCGACATGGTGTTCGTGACCGCGGGCGAAGGCGGTGGCACCGGAACGGGTGGTGCGCCCGTCGTCGCCCAGATCGCTCGCAAGCTCGGCGCGCTGACCATCGGCGTCGTCACCCGCCCGTTCTCGTTCGAGGGCAAGCGAAGGGGACGGCAGGCCGAGGAAGGCATCCAGTCGCTGCGCAACGAGTGCGACACCCTGATCGTCATCCCGAACGACCGGCTGCTCCAGCTCGGCGACATCGGGGTCTCGCTCATGGACGCGTTCCGTTCGGCCGACGAGGTGCTGCTCTCCGGTGTTCAGGGCATCACCGACCTCATCACGACTCCCGGTCTCATCAACCTCGACTTCGCCGACGTCAAGAGCGTCATGTCCGGGGCGGGCAGCGCGCTGATGGGCATCGGCTCGGCGCGGGGAGAGGGCAGGGCCGTACAGGCCGCGGAGAAGGCGATCAACTCGCCGTTGCTTGAGGCGTCGATGGACGGTGCGCACGGCGCGCTGCTGTCCATCGCGGGCGGGTCCGACCTCGGTCTCTTCGAAATCAACGAGGCCGCCTCGCTGGTGCAGGAGTCGGCGCACCCCGAGGCGAACATCATCTTCGGAACGATCATCGACGACTCACTCGGCGACGAGGTCAGGGTCACGGTGATCGCGGCTGGATTCGACGCGGGCGCGCCGACCCACAAGAAGCTCGACCCGGGAACGTTCAGTTCGCGCGCGTCGACGGCCAGCGCCGAAGCAGGCCAGGTCGGCGGCAACGGCTCCGGTGCCGCGCAAGGTTCCTCGCCCGGTGACGGCGGTCCGCAGACCGGGCCGATCCAGCGGCAGCAGCCGCCGGCGACCGGCGCGTCGGCCGGGTCGTCGAGTTCGCTGCCTCCGCAGGCGGGCACGGGGGGCGGCAGGGGTTACCCGCCGCCGACGGCGGGGCCCCGGACCCAGGGCAGCCTGCCCGGCGGCCGGGCACTTCCGGTGACTGACGACCCTTCGGACGACGACGTGGACGTTCCGCCTTTCATGCGTCGCTGAACCAGACGTGATCAGTACCCTGCCGCCGGCCGATTAGGCTGGCGGCAGGTTTTTTGTGAGTGAAGGGATTGCTGTCTTGCGCATCCGTCGGGTCATCACGACAAGGGCTGGCGGAATATCGAAACCGCCGTTCGATTCGTTCAACCTCGGCGGACATGTCGGCGACGATCCGGAGGCGGTGACCGCCAACCGTGACCGGCTGGCGACCGAACTCGGCCTGCGGCCGGACCGGCTCGCGTGGATGGAACAGATTCACGGGCGCACGGCGACCATCGTCGACGGGACGGAATCCGGGCAGGCCGAGGCGACCGACGCGCTGGTGACCGCGCGGAAGGGGCTCGCGGTGATCGCGCTGGTCGCCGACTGCGTGCCGGTTCTGCTCGGCGACCCCGAGGCCGGTGTCGTCGCCGCCGTTCATGCGGGCAGGGTCGGGGCGAGGGCCGGTGTCATCCCTTCCGCGCTGAAGGCGATGGTGTCGCTCGGCGCCGAGCCGGGCCGGATGGAGGCACTGCTGGGGCCCGCCGTGTGCGGGCAGTGCTATGAAGTGCCTCCCGAGATGGCCGCCGACGTGGAGAAACACCTTCCCGGCAGTGCGTGCGAGAGCCGCGCCGGTACCTCGGCGCTCGATCTCAAAGCCGGACTGTGGGGACAGCTCGCCGACTACGGCGTCGGCAAGATCGGGGTCGACCCGCGCTGCACCGCCGAGGACACCACGCTGTTCAGTCACCGCAGGCAGGCACCTACCGGCAGGCTCGCCGCGATCACGTGGATCGAGGAGTGACCGTGGATCGCCGAGCCGAGCTCGCGGAAGCCCTCGATCGCGTCGAGGCCCGCCTCGCCGCCGCGTGTGCCGCGGCAGGGCGGACTCGCGAGGAGGTGCGGCTGCTCGCGGTGACCAAGACGTTCCCGGCGAGCGATGCCGCGCTGCTCGCCGAACTCGGGATGACCGATCTCGCTGAGAACAAGGACCAGGAGGCGGCGAGCAAGACCCGCGAGGTCGCCGGGTTGCTCTCCGCCGATCGCGCTCGCGCGCTCCGCTGGCACATGGTCGGCAGGTTGCAGCGCAACAAGGCGCGTTCCGTGGCTCGCTGGGCCGACGAGGTCCAGTCGGTCGACTCGGGGCGGCTCGCCACGGCGTTGGCCACCGCGACCCGCGCGGCACTCGACGCGGGGGAGCGTGAGCGTCCGCTCGACGTGCTTGTGCAGGTGAGTCTCGATGCCGACCCCGCGCGGGGTGGCTGCCCGATCGGTGAACTGCCCGCGCTCGCCGAAAGCATCACCCAAATGGGTGGCTTGCTCCACTTGCGGGGGTTGATGGCGGTCGCTCCGCTCGGCGCCGACCCCGGTCCTGCTTTTGAGCGGCTTGCCGTCGTCGCCGAGCGACTGCGCGCGGATTATCCGGAAGCCGACCGGCTTTCCGCTGGTATGAGCGGTGATCTCGAACAGGCGGTTGCGCACGGCTCGACGTGTGTGCGTGTCGGAACAGCGCTGTTAGGCGGTCGCGGTCTAGCCTCGTTTTAGAGAAGTTTCACCCACAGCGGCGTTCGTGCGCGTGACTCAGCGTCAGGGGTGTGGCTGGGTGGCTGGGTTGTGACGACGGTGACGACCGTGGAGGGCGGAGGAGAGGCATGAGCGCGCTTCAGAAGCTGAAGGCCTACTTCGGAATGGTCCCGGCCGAAGACGACTACGACTTCGACGACGACTACCGGCGCGGCGGCTACTCCGACGACGAGTACGACGTTCGTGATCGTGATGGCCGTGGTGGGTATGACGAAGAGCCACAGTACAAAGAGTCCCAGTCCCGGCGTGCTCGTCCCCGGTACCACGTGATGGACGAGTTCGACGAGGTCGAGGCACCGGTGCGCGGCCGGAGTGGACGTAGCCCCGTCGCCGTCAACGAACCCCCAGTTCGCGGAGCGCTCGCAATGGATCGACAGCCGGACCCGATCGCAAGGCTGCAGCCGGCGCAGGAGCCCGTGCGCGCGGCCGTGCGGGATCCGCTCAGCAAGATCATCACCCTGCATCCGACCAACTACGTAGAGGCACGTAAGGTTGGCGAAGCGTACCGGGACGGTGCGCCGGTGATCATCAATCTCACAGAGATGGAAAACGCCGACGCCAAGCGGGTCGTCGACTTCGCGGCCGGGCTCGCGTTCGCGTTGCGGGGCTCCATGGACAAGGTCACCAACAAGGTGTTCTTGCTCTCACCGCCCGATGTGGACGTGACTGCGGAGGACCGCCGCCGCATCGCAGAGGACGGGTTGTTCCTCCGCCGCTAGGCCGAGGGCGACGGTGTGGCAGAGTGGTGCTGTGGACGCGGTCCGGTTGATCCTTTATTGGCTTCTCTTCGTCTTTTGGCTCCTGCTCACGGCACGTATCGTGGTGGAGTTGGTTCGAGCGTTCGCCCGTGACTGGCGTCCCGCGGGAGGGGTTGCGGTCACGCTTGAGACCATCTACACAGTGACGGACCCACCGGTTCGACTCGTCCGCCGGATTATTCCGATAGTGCGGATCGGCGGCGTGGGGCTGGACTTATCGATTATGGTGCTGCTGTTGGTTGTGTTCATACTGATGCAACTGGCGTATCCCGGGTGACGGGGAACCTGGGTGTGTCCGGCAGGCCATGGAGTGCGTGAGGTGATCTGATGTCGTTGACCCCTGCTGACGTGCATAACGTCGCGTTCAGCAAGCCTCCAATCGGCAAACGGGGCTACAACGAGGACGAGGTTGATGCGTTCCTCGACTTGGTGGAGACCGAGCTTGCCCGGCTGATTGAGGACAATAACGAGCTGCGGCAGCAGGTCGAGCAACTCGATGCGGAGTTGGAATCGACCCGTAGCGAGTTGGAGTCCGCGAAGGCAGGAGCAGGCGCCCCGCAGCAGGCACCGCCGCGAGACGAGACCCCGTCCCGCAGGCTGGCGCCCGTACCGCCGCCGTCGTCGATGGAGCAGACCCAGGCCCATGGATTCATGGGCGACAACGGTGAACCCAACGTGCAGGCCGCGAAGGTCCTCGGCCTCGCGCAGGAGATGGCCGACCGGCTCACCGCCGAGGCCAAGACCGAGTCGGACGGCATGCTCGCCGAGGCGAGGGCCAAGTCGGAGCAGTTGCTCTCCGACGCGAGGTCGAAGGCCGACTCGATGGTCAACGAGGCGCGTACTCGCGCCGAGACCATGCTGAACGACGCGAGGACAAGGGCGGAGACCCTTGAGCGTCAGGCGCGCGACAAGGCGACCAACATGGACCGCGAGGCGCAGCGCAAGTACACCGAGACCATGAACAGCCTGAACTCCGAGAAGAGTTCTCTGAACAAGAAGATCGAGGAACTGCGGACCATCGAGCGCGAATACCGCACGAGGTTGCGTGGCTTCCTTGAGTCCCAGCTTCGTGAGCTCGACGATCGTGGTTCCGCCGCACCCGCTTCCGCCTCCCCGGCTGCTTCGGGTTCGGCTCAGGCCGCGGCGGGTGGCGCGAACACCGGTGGCAACACCCAGGGCTACTCGTTCGGTCCCCGTGCCGAGGCAGGCTGAGCAACGCACTCACAGGTGACGTAGGAAAGGTCCCGGCTCTCCGCGCAGGAGGGCCGGGACCTTTTCGTCATCGGCGACGTGTTGTAATTCACCGTGCTCTACATCGTCCTCATCCTGGTGCTCGCTGCCCTCGGACTGGTGGTCGCGGCACTCATCACCGCCAACTCGCTGTGGGCATGGATCTCGATCGGCCTCTCGGTTCTCGCCGGGGTGTTGCTGGTGGCCGACTGGTTGCGCAGACGATCGTCGAGGACGGCTGTGGGAAGCGGCGACAGCGGGGACAGCGGGGACAGTACGGAGAAGCACGCGGAGCCCGGCACGGACACCGACACTGACGCACGGCAGGACGACGCGCCGGACAGTGAGCACGGCGACGACACCGCGCCGGTCACGGACACCGCCGGAAGTGCGATCACCGAGGACGGCGCCGATGCCGAGAGGACCGGCGCCGAGGAGGCCGGGAGCGACGCGACGGCCGAGCCCGGCGACACGGTGATCATCGGTAAGGCGGATGACGACATCGGCCAGCAGACCGCACTGCTCGCCGCCTCGGGTGACTTGAAGACCCCGACGGGGGATCCTGCCGAGGAACAGACCGACGCCGCGGACCTGCTGGTGATCAGCGAACTCGACACCGAGGTACTCGTCGTCGACGAGTACCCGCGCTACCACCTCGCCCACTGCGCGTGGCTGGAGGCGAGGGACACGATCCCGATCGCGGTGAAGGAAGCCCGCGAGCTCGGATTCACGCCCTGTGCCAGGTGCGGTCCCGACGCGAGGATCGCGGCGGGACTGAAAGGCGGCAGGGGCGCGAAGAAACGCTGAGGCGGGTGGGCCTCGCGCGAACGCGCTTGCCGCGACCGGCTAATCTGAACGGACCAGCTTTGATCCGGCCATCACCGGGGAGCTTCCGGAAGAACGGGCGGACGCCTCAGTAGAACCGGACGGCAGCGGCCCGTCACAGCCGTCGAAACGAGAGGCCGGCACCGGTTGCCGGCAAGCGGGGTGGTACCGCGGAACGGGCGCCGTAGCGCGCCGTGTCGTCCCCGTGTGGGCTCGCAGAGCCCGTACGAGAGCACGAACACCGCGAGGAGCGCACCCGGATGTACCCCAAGGCTTCCTTCGGCGGGCAGCCCGCCGACCAGGTTCCCTCCCAGCCGTCCTTTCCCGAGCTGGAGAAGGATGTACTGGCCTACTGGGAGGCCGACCGCACCTTCATCGCGACCGTCGAGGCAAGGGAAGCGGGCAAGGACGGCGACAACGAGTACGTCTTCTACGACGGGCCGCCGTTCGCCAACGGCCTCCCGCACTACGGCCACCTGCTGACCGGCTACGTCAAGGACATCGTTCCGCGCTACCAGACCATGCGTGGCAAGCGCGTCGAGCGGCGGTTCGGCTGGGACACCCACGGGCTTCCCGCCGAACTGGAGGCGGAGCGGCAGCTCGGCATCACGGACAAGTCCCAGATCGACGAGATGGGCATCGCCGCGTTCAACGAAGCGTGCAGGGAATCGGTCCTGCGCTACACCAAGGAATGGCAGGAGTACGTCACAAGGCAGGCTCGCTGGGTCGACTTCGACAACGACTACAAGACGCTCGACGTCACCTACATGGAATCGGTGATCTGGGCGTTCAAGCAGTTGTGGGACAAGGGACTCGTCTACGAGGGCTATCGGGTGCTGCCCTACTGCTGGCGGGACGAGACGCCGCTGTCCAATCACGAACTGCGGATGGACGACGACGTCTACCAGAGCAGGCAGGACCCCGCCGTCACGATCGGCTACCGCGTCGAGGGCAACGATTCCGACCTCGACGGTGCCTACCTGCTCATCTGGACGACCACGCCGTGGACGGTGCCGTCGAACATGGCCACTGCCGTGCATCCGGACGTCGACTACGTCGTCGTCGAATCGGGCGGCAACCGCTTCGTGCTCGCCGAGGCACGGCTGGCCGCCTACGCGAAGGAACTCGGCGAGGAGCCGGTCGTCGCAGGCCGATACAAGGGAAGTGGCCTGCTCGGCACCCGCTACGCGCCGCCGTTCCCCTACTTCGTCGGCCGCGACAATGCCCACCAGGTGCTTGCCGCCGACTACGTCACCACCGACGACGGCACGGGCATCGTGCACATCGCCCCCGCCTACGGTGAGGAGGACAAGGTCGTCACCGACGCGGCGGGCATCACCCCGGTCACGCCGGTCGACGCGAAGGGGCGGTTCGACGCGCAGGTTCCCGACTACGAGGGCCAGAACGTCTTCGATGCCAACCCGAACATCATCAGGGACCTCAAGAACGGCACGGGATCCGCGGCGAGTCAGGGCGCGATCCTGCTGCGGCACGAGACC
This sequence comes from Saccharomonospora sp. NPDC006951, assembly GCA_040635515.1. Taxonomy (GTDB): domain Bacteria; phylum Actinomycetota; class Actinomycetes; order Mycobacteriales; family Pseudonocardiaceae; genus Prauserella_A. The sequence goes on from JBEYHY010000007.1 coordinate 87,812, forward strand.
TACGAGCACTCCTACCCGCATTGCTGGCGGTGCAGGAACCCGCTCATCTACCGTGCGGTGTCCTCGTGGTTCGTCGCGGTCACCGAGTTCAAGGACCGCATGGTGGAGCTGAACCAGCAGATCACCTGGTACCCGGAGCACATCAAGGACGGGCAGTTCGGAAAGTGGCTGGAGAACGCGAGGGACTGGTCGATCTCGCGCAACCGCTACTGGGGTTCGCCGATCCCGGTGTGGCAGTCGGACGACCCCGCCTACCCGCGCACCGACGTCTACGGTTCGCTCGACGAGCTGGAGCGCGACTTCGGGGTGCGCCCGGCGGATCTGCACCGGCCCTTCGTCGACGAACTCACGCGGCCGAACCCCGACGACCCGACGGGCAAGTCCACGATGCGCAGGGTGCCCGAGGTCCTCGACGTGTGGTTCGACTCAGGGTCGATGCCGTACGCCCAGGTGCACTACCCGTTCGAGAACGCCGAGTGGTTCGAGCACCACTACCCCGGCGACTTCATCGTCGAGTACATCGGCCAGACAAGGGGCTGGTTCTACACCCTGCACGTGCTGGCGACCGCGTTGTTCGACCGGCCCTCGTTCCGGACCTGCGTCTCGCACGGAATCGTGCTGGGCTCCGACGGGCAGAAGATGTCGAAGTCGCTGCGCAACTACCCGGACGTCACCGAGGTGTTCGACAGGGACGGCTCCGACGCCATGCGGTGGTACCTCATGGCGAGCCCGATCCTGCGCGGCGGAAACCTCGTCGTCACGGAGCGGGGCATCAGGGACGCGGTGAGGCAGGCGGTGCTCCCGCTGTGGAACTCGTACTACTTCCTCGCCCTGTACGCGGGAGCCGAGCGGGTCGAGGGCAGGGTCAGGACGGACTCGGAGCACGTACTCGACCGCTACGTGCTCGCCAAGACGCACGAGCTGGTCACCGACGTCGGCTACGCGCTCGACAACTACGACGTCGCCGGTGCGTGTGCCACCGTCAGGGACTACCTCGAAGTGCTGACGAACTGGTACGTCCGAAGGTCACGGGACCGGTTCTGGGCGGGTGAGCGGGATGCGATCGACACCCTGCACACGGTGCTCGAAGTGGTCTGCAGGGTGAGCGCCCCGTTGCTTCCGCTGACGACGGAGGCGGTGTGGCGTGGCCTGACGGGAGGACGCTCGGTGCATCTCGCCGACTGGCCGCTCGTCGACGAGCTTCCGGCCGACGCCGCGCTCGTGACCGCCATGGACAGGGTCCGCCAGGTGTGTTCCTCGGCGCTGGCCCTCCGGAAGGCGAACAAGCTGCGGGTGCGGCTCCCACTGGCGAAGCTGCTCGTGGCGGCGGCCGACGCGGAGAAGCTGCGGCCGTTCGCCGACATCATCCGTGACGAGGTCAACGTGAAGTCGGTCGAGCTGACGACCGACGTCGCCGCGCACGGCGGTTTCGAGGTCGTCGTCAACGCACGCGCGGCCGGTCCCCGGCTGGGCAAGGACGTCCAGCGGGTCATCAAGGCCGTCAAGGCGGGCGAGTGGAGCGTGTCTCCGGAGGGCGCTGTCGTCGCGGCGGGCATCGAACTACTCGATGCGGAGTACGACCGCAGGCTGGTCGCCAAGGACTCCGGTGCGGCGGCCGAGCTGCCTGCCGGATCGGGACTCGTGCTGCTCGACACCGAGGTCACGGACGAGCTCGCGGCCGAAGGCGTCGTCCGCGACCTCGTCAGGGTCGTGCAGCAGGCAAGGCGCGACGCGCGGCTCGACATCGCCGACCGGATCGTGCTCACTGTCGACGCGCCCGAGGCGGTCGCGGCGGCGGCGCGCACGCACGAGGAGTTCCTCGCGGCGGAGACGCTTGCCACGTCGGTGACCTTCGCGGCCGTGGAGGGCGGTTTCGCCGGAACGGTCGGCGACGGCATCACCGTTTCGGTCACCGTCGCGGTCGCCGCGCGTACCTGACGTGACCGGATGGGCCCAAGATGAGCTTTTTCTCATCTTGGGCTCATCCGGGCTTCGGTCGCGTTTGGCATGGTTGCCCTATGAGTCGCACACCGCGGATTTTCGCGTTGGTCGCGGTGCTCGCCCTGCCGATCGCCGCCATCGTGGCGACCCTGTTGCTGGCCGATCCGCGCCCGCCGCAGGCGCCGCCCCTCGTCCGGATCGGCGAATCGGCGACCGTGACGCCGTCGTCGCCCTCCTCTGAGCCGGGTTCGCCGTCGCCTTCGGCGGATCCTCCCAGCCGTTCGCAGCTGCCGCCGCCACCGCCCGTCGACGATGACGACGACGATGACGATGACGACATCTTCGACGACGACGTCTTCGATGACTGATCGCGCGCGGAAGGACCGCCTGAAAAAGGGGCGCGGCACCAGGGTGCCGGCCAGGGTGCGGATCATGGGCTGGCTGCTGCTGGTCATGACTTCGGGCCTTGCGACCGTGGTGCTGCTCGTCGCCAACTTCGAGTACAGGGCGATCGACGGCAGGATCAACAGCGGCCTCAGCCAGGACGCCGAGGAGTTCCGCCGATTCGCCAGCCTCGGCCTCGACCCGGTGACCAGCAGGCCGGTGACCGACCCGCGTGAACTGTTCGAGCGGCACCTCGCCACCCAGTACACCGACGCGGGCGAGCTGATGCTCGGGGTGACCGAGCGGCAGGATCCGAACCGGACGCTGGACACGCTCGCGCAGGGCGACGACTCGCTGCCGCGCGGCAGCCTCGACGACGCGCTGCTGCGGCGGATCGTCGACCAGCCGGACAACACGGGCACGGTGGCGACCCCGGCGGGGGAGTTGCGCTGGCTGCGGGTCGACGTGCTGCCAGCGCAAGGGTCGAATCAGGAGAACGCGTGGTTCGTCGCGGGCTACTTCCTCGACACCGTCAGGGCCGACGCCAACGCGACGGTACGCACGCTGGTGGTCATCAGCGGTATCGCGCTCGTGCTCGCCGCCGGAGTCTCCTGGGTGGTCGCCGGACAGATCCTCGCCCCCGTCAACACGGTGCGCAGGGCGGCGGCCGCGCTCACCGAGAACGACCTCACGCACCGCATCCCCGTCGACGGCAGAGACGACATCGCGGCGCTGGCGATGCAGTTCAACGCCATGCTCGACCGGCTGGAGAGCGCCTTCGCGACGAGGAGACAGTTCCTCGACGACGCGGGGCACGAACTGCGGACGCCCATCACGATCATCAGGGGGCACCTCGAGGTGATGGGTGACGATCCGGCCGAGCGAGCCGAGGTGGTGCGGTTGTGTACCGACGAACTGGACCGCATGGCCAGGATCGTGGACGATCTGCTGTTGCTCGCCAAGGCGGAGCAACCGGACTTCCTCAGGCTCGGCATGACCTCGATTCCCGAGCTGACCAGTGACATCGATGCCAAGACCAGGGCCATTGCCTCCCGGAACTGGGTGCTGGAGTCCATCGGTGAGGGGGAGCTGTGGCTCGACGAGCAGCGGGTGACCCAGGCGGTGTTGCAGCTGGCGCAGAACGCCGTCCAGCACACCGTGGAGGGCGACACGATCTCCATCGGCTCCTCCGTCTACGGTTCGACGGTGTCGTTCTGGGTGACCGACACCGGGCCGGGCATCCCGGCCGCCGAGCAACCGCTCATCTTCGACCGATTCGTGCGTGGCGATTCGCCGAACCGGAACGGCGCGGGTGCCGGTCTCGGCCTCGCCATCGTCAAAGCCATCGCCGAAGCGCACCACGGATCGGTCAGGCTCCTGTCGGAGCAGGGCAAAGGTGCCACCTTTGGCATCGAACTACCAGCGAGGGGGCCGCAGCGGTGAGCCGCATTCTGATCGCGGAGGACGAACAGCGGATCGCGTCGTTCGTCGAGAAAGGGCTGCGTGCCAACGGTTTCGTCACCGAGGTCGTCTCCGACGGTGACGCCGCGCTCGCCGAGGCCGTCGCGGGGCAGTTCGATCTGGTCGTACTCGATCTCGGGCTTCCCAAACGCGACGGTTTCGCCGTGTTGCAGGCGATGCGCAAGGCGAGGGTCACCACACCGGTGATCATCCTGACGGCGCGGGACTCCGTGCACGACACGGTGGCGGGGCTCGAAGGCGGGGCCGACGACTACATGACGAAGCCGTTCCGGTTCGAGGAACTGCTGGCGAGGGTGCGGTTGCGGCTGCGGCCAGCCGACCGGACACCCGAGGTGACCGTGCTGCGCAACGGGCCGCTGTCACTGGACCTGCGCACGCGCAGGGCGGAAACACCCGATGGGGTTGTCGATCTGACCGCGAGGGAGTTCGCGCTGCTCGAACTGTTTCTCCGGCACCCCGGTCAGGTGCTCGCCCGTGAGCAGATCCTCTCGCACGTGTGGGGTTACGATTTCGATCCCGGTTCCAACGTCGTCGACGTCTACGTGCGGACGTTGCGCCGCAAACTCGGTTCGGACCTCATCGTGACCGTGCGTGGCATGGGTTACCGGCTCGGCTGAGTCCCGGCGTCCACAGTGGATCGTGACGGCGCGGTGGGCGGGCCCTCCGGTGACCGCTGATCCTCGCGGCTGAAAGACCGTTCTCGCGATAAGGTCGTCAAATTGCGGGACCCGCTCCCGTGACGGTTCGCGACGGTTGACCGCACTATGGCGATCTACTGTGGAAAACCCACGACAGCGCGAGTGAGCTGCCGTTGAGCGGAGGCGGCATGGAGTCGTTGCCGATCGTGCTCGGCATCGCTGCCGTCGTGTTGCTCGCCGCCGCGCTCGCGGTCAGGGTCTCCAGCAGACTCGGCCTCCCCTCGCTGTTGCTCTACCTCGGTATCGGGGTGCTGATCGGCCAGACCGGTTTCGGCATCCAGTTCGACAACCCCGAACTGACCCAGAGCCTCGGGCTCGCCGCGCTCGTGGTGATCCTCACCGAGGGCGGGCTCACCACGAGGTGGGCCGACGTCCGGCCAGGCATCGGTCCCGGGATCGCACTGTCCACAGTGGCCGTGGCAGTGACCGTGACCGTCACGGGTTTCGCGTTGCACTGGTTGCTCGGCCTGGAATGGCGCGTCGCGCTGTTGTGGGGCGCCGTGCTCGCCTCGACCGACGCCGCCGCCGTGTTCTCCGTACTGCGAGGAAGCGGGATCAGCAAACGGTTGCGCGGCATACTCGAGCTCGAATCGGGGCTCAACGACGCGCCGACCTACATCGCCGTGGTGCTGATCGTCAGCGGGACGACGATGGACTGGTCCGTTCCGTTCTTCGTTGCCTACGAGCTTGCCGCGGGCGCGCTCATCGGCCTGGTGCTCGGTGTCGCGGGCGCCGAGGCGCTGCGTCGTGCGGCGCTGCCCGCGACCGGTCTCTATCCGCTCGCGACGGTCGCCGTGTGCCTGGCGGCTTACTCCACGGCGCAATTCGCGATCGCCTCCGGTCTGCTCGCGACCTACACGGCGGGGCTCGTGCTGGGCAACTCGCGGCTTCCGCACCGTTCGGACACGCTGTCCTTCGCGGAGGGACTCGGCTGGATTTCCCAGATCGGGCTCTTCGTGCTGCTCGGTATGTTCGCCTCGCCGGAGCGGCTGCTTCACGCCCTGGTTCCCGCGATCGTCGCGGGCGCCGTCGTGTTGCTCGTCGCCCGCCCGCTTGCCGTGCTCGTGTGCACGGCGCCGTTCCGGGTTCCGTGGCGGGAACAGATTTTCCTTTCCTGGGCCGGATTGCGTGGTGCGATGCCGATCGTGCTGGCCACGATTCCGCTCGCCGCGGGCGTCGACGGTGCTTCACTGCTGCTCGACACGGTTTTCGTACTCGTCATCGTTTTCACGGTGGTTCAGGCGGCGTTGCTCGGCCCGCTCGCCAAGTTGCTGCGGCTGAGCGAAGCGGGGCAGCCGAAGGAGATCGAGGTGGACGCGGCGCCGCTCGACGAACTCGGTGCCGTGCTGTTGCAGGTCAGAATCCGAAAAGGATCCCGTTTGCACGGTGTGTACCTCGCGGAGTTGCGGTTGCCTTCCGGCGCCTCGGTGAGCCTCGTCGTCCGAGCCGGTGCCGGGTTCACCCCGCTGGAATCGACGCGGTTGCAGGAGGAGGACCAGCTTCTCGTCGTCGCGACCCAGAGCTCCCAGGCCAGAACCGAACGGCGGTTGCGCGCGGTGGACAGGGCGGGGCCGCTCGCGAGATGGAAGGGCGAATTGGGAGACTGAGGGGCATGCGCGCCGACCGTTACGATTTCTGGTTTCCGCTTGCGCTACTGGGGTTCGTCCTGCTCGGTCTCGCCGCGACGGTGAGCACGGCGACGCGGGACTTCGGCTGGTTCGCCTATGCACCGGCGGGCGGTTCGCTCGAACCGCGCGCCGCGACCGGCGGAGGTATCGCGCTGGCGGAACTGCGGGCGGTGAATGTCGACGCCGGGACACCTTTCGCGGGGACCTGGACCGTCATCGCGGGCTTGATCAGTATCTTCCTCGTCGTCGTCGCGTGGTACGTGGCCAGAGCCAGGAGGCAGGGCGCGCCACTGCGCCCGCTCCGGATCTCGGTTGTGGTGCTGGCCGGTTCCGCCGAGATCGGGCTGGGCTACGTCGTGTTGCGTGAGCTCGGCGACGCACTGGACAAGAGCCCGTTCGCCGCCGCGCTCGCGCTGCCGCTGCTGCTGCTCGCCGGATGCGCTGGAGCGGGCGCGTACTTCCTGCGCGGAGTGTGGCGGCGGGTCGTTCTGGCGATCGGCGGTGTGCTGCTGCTGGTGCTCGCGACGGCCGTGCTCGCGCCACACACGGAGGACGGCCCGATGCTGCTCGTGCTCGCGTCGGGTCTGCTGACGATGGCCTGGCTGCATCGCAGCGTGCTGCTCGTCTCGCTCACGGTGTTGTTCCTGGCCTCCGGGGCGACGGCGAGCATCGCGGAACCGGAGCATTTCGTGCTTCCGGCCGGGGTGCTGCTCGCCGGCGCCATCGCCGCACTGGTGCTGCGTGGAAGGCAGGAGGCGCCGCCGTGGACAATGGGGACGTGAGCACGGAGCAGGAACCGCGATCCCCGGCAGGTGGCGCGATGAAGCAACCCGGATTGCCGAAACGGCGGATCGGCCTGCTTTTCGCCGTCGCGATACTCGCGTACGCGATCGATCTGGTCACCAAGATCATCGCGACGGCGACGCTGGAAGGCGAGTCGCCGATCCGGATACTGGGTGGCGCGGTCTACCTGCAGCTCGTGCGCAATCCCTACGCCGCGTTCGGGATGGACTTCGGCGGTACCTGGATTCTCGCGATCGTCGCGATGATCGTTGTCGGCGTCATCATCTGGTTCTCCCGGAAACTGCGATCGGCGGGCTGGGCCGTCGGGCTGGGCCTCGTGCTCGCGGGCGCCCTCGGCAATCTGACCGACCGGATCTTCCGCGCGCCTGGCGCCCTGCACGGGCACGTCGTCGATTTCATTTCGGTTTTCCAGCCCAATGGTGATTTCTTTCCCGTTTTCAATGCCGCCGATTCGGCCATCAGCGTCGGGGCGGTGCTGATCGTGCTCCTTTCGCTGCTGGGAAGGGACTACGACGGCTCGACGAACGCGAGCAGGAAGGCGGCCGAAGCCGCCGAAGACGCTGAAACCACCGAGGCTCCGGCGGTGGAGGAGTCCCGCGACGAAAGGGCAGCCGGGGACGAGGGCACAGCAGAGGCCGCGGAGAGCACGGCCGAACCGGCGGAATCGAAGCGGCGGGCCGAAGGGGAGTCCTCGTGAGTGCCCGCATGCTGCCCGTGCCGGACGGACTCGACGGTATGCGCGTCGACGCGGGGCTGGCGAAACTGCTCGGGTTGTCCCGCACGGTCGTCGCCGAGCTCGCCGCGAGTGGCGAGGTACTGCTCGACGGCAAGCCTGCCGGCAAGTCGGACCGGCTCGTCGCCGGTGGCCTGCTTGAGGTCACGCTGCCCGAACCGGATGCCCCCATCGAGGTCGTCGCCGAGGCGGTCGAGGGGCTGCGCGTACTCCACGATGACGACGACATCGTGGTGGTCGACAAGCCGGTCGGGGTCGCCGTGCACCCGAGCCCCGGCTGGTCGGGGCCGACGGTCGTCGGCGGGCTCGCCGCGATGGGCTACCGGATCTCCACCTCGGGGGCCGCGGAACGGCAGGGCGTCGTACACCGGCTCGACGCGGGCACGACCGGGGTCATGGTGGTGGCCAAGAGCGAGCACGCCTACACGGTGCTCAAGCGGGCTTTCAAGGAACGAACCGTCGACAAGGGCTACCACGCGCTGGTGCAGGGGCACCCCGATCCCATCAAGGGCACGATCGACGCTCCGATCGACCGGCACCCCCGGCACGACTACCGGTTCGCGGTCATCGCGGGAGGCAGGCCGTCGGTGACCCATTACGAGGTCGTCGAGGCGTTCAGGGCGGCGTCTCTCGTGGACATCAAGCTGGAGACGGGCCGTACCCACCAGATCAGGGTCCACTTCTCCGCGCTGCGGCACCCGTGCGTCGGCGACCTGACCTACGGTGCCGATCCCGTGCTCGCCCGCAGGCTGGGGCTCGGAAGGCAGTGGCTGCACGCTCGCACGCTCGGCTTCGCGCATCCCGCCGACGGTCGCATGGTCGAGTTCACCAGCGAGTACCCCGCCGATCTCGCGGCGGCACTCGAAACCCTGCGGGCCGAGTCCTGAGCCCTGGTTCTCAGTCCTCGATCGACCACAACAGCGATCGCTCGTCCGGCTCAGGCCGGGGACTCCAGCGGACCGAGGCGATCCGGGTGGCGTCCGGCAGTACGTACACCGTGTGCCCGCCGGTGGTTTCCCCCGGCCTGACCCCGATCTTGTGGGGAGGCCGGGAGGTCAGCGAAACGGGTGCCTTGCCGACGGTTTCGCCGTCGACGGTGATGAGTTCGAGGTAGTTGTCGGGCAGCGAGGCGAACGGGGTCGAGCCCCTGTTGGTGATCTCGGTGTGCACCACGATGGCCCGCTCGCCGTCGTCGAGCCGGTAGCCCGCCGCGCCGAACAGGTAATCGGCCGGATCCTGCACTTCGAGCAGCTGGATGGTCAGCTCCTCGCCTTCGAGCCCCTGTGTCCGCAGCGAGTCACCCGCGCGGCCCTTGCGGCTCGCCGGTGGCTCGCTCGCGGTCGCGTTGTTGTCCGGCGGCTGGTCACCCCGTGCCCACAGCGCGCTCTGCGGAGGACCCCACGTCGTCATCACCGGATCGAGTGGTGGTGGCTGCTGTGCGGGCGCTTGTTGCTGGGGCGGCGCCTGGGGTGGTGGCTGGAGTGGTGCCTGCTGTGCCTGCCTGCCCGGACCGCCGGGGAACTGACCCTGCTGGGGGTGCTGCTGCGCGGGGTGGGGCGGCCGGAGCTGCTGGCTCTGTCCGGGAGGTGCCTGACCGGGAGCGTGCGCCGGGGGCGGGGGTGCGTACTGACCGGAGGGGAGCCCGTGCGCGGGGTAGGCCCCGCTCGGGGCCCCGTGGACGGGATAGGCCCCGCTCGGCGCCCCGTGCACCGGGTAGGCGCCGCTGGGCGTTCCATGTGCGGGGAACTGCCCTCCCTGCTGTGGCTGCTGTGGCTGCTGTGGCGGACCCTGCTGTGGCCTGCCCGGAGGAAGGCCGTGCGCGGGAGAACCGGCGATCGCGGCGCGCAGCCCGTTCGGGTCGCTCTCGACGCCGACGAGCAACGGCAGCCCGTTGGCGGAGAGATTCACGAGCCGATAGGCGACGTCTCTGGGATCCATGCCCACCTTGGCGGCGACCTCGTGGACCGCAGCCTTGCCGAGATCCGCGAGTACGGAGAGCAAGCGAGCGTCGACAGGATCGGTCACAGCCACGGGAACGAGCCTAGTCGGCCAGTATGCTGCGGCCATGACCGCTGTCGCCGCGCTCGCCGACGAGTACGTCGAGCTGCTCTTTGACATCGATCCGCTGTCGCCCGCCGTGCTCGGTCTCGACCCGCTGCGCACCGGTCTCGGGCAGGTCGGTGAGGACGCGGAACGCGAGCACCGCGCCGCGCTGGAACGCATCCTCGACCGGGCGAAGGCCATCGGCGACAGCGGCCTCGGCGAGCAGGACCGGATCACCCGCGACGTGCTGATCAGCTCGGCACAAGGTCACATCGATCAGCTCGACACCCGCGGCGTCGAGTTCACGATCAGTGATTTCTTCGTCTCGCCCGCCACGAGCCTGCTGACGATCGTTCCGATGATCTCGGTCGCCGACTCGGCGCAGGGCGAAGCGCACCTCGAACGGCTGGCCGCCATTCCGGAGTACCTGCGCGAGGTGCTCGGACGGCACAGGACGGGCGTCGCGGCGGGCCGGCTGCCCGTCGCCCATCTCGTGCGTGCGGCGGTCGGTTTTCTCGACAGGTACCTCGCCGACCCGGGCAACGATCCGCTGCTGCGGCAGCCCGCTCCGGACGCCTCCTTCGCCGAGCGAAGGACGAGGCTGCTCGCCGACGTCGTGCATCCCGCCTACGCCGAGTACCGGGACGCGATCGCCACCGAGATCGCACCACACGGAAGGCCGGACGACCGGCCTGGCGTGTGCTTCCTGCCGGAAGGTGAGCGGATTTACGCGGCGCTGGCCCGCGTGCACACCACCACCGATCGCACCCCCGGCGACCTGCACAGCACCGGTCTCGAATTGATCGAACAACTCGCCGACGAGTACGCGGTGCTGGGCGAGAAGGTGTTCGGCACGAAAGAACTGCCGGAGATCTTCCACCGGCTGCGTACCGATCCCTCGTTGCGGTGGGGCAGCGAAGAGGAGCTGCTCGGCACCGCGCGATCCGCGATCACGAGGGCGGAACGGGCGGCTCCGGACTGGTTCGGCACGATTCCTCCTCAGCCGTGGGTCGTCGAGCCCGTTCCCCCGGCCGAGGCGCCGGGGGCGGCTGCCGCGTACTACCTGCTTCCTTCCGCCGACGGTTCCCGGCCTGGTACCTACTTCGCCAACACCTACGAGGTCACGGAGCGGTTCCGGCACACGGCGGAGGTGACCGCCTTCCACGAGGCGATCCCCGGGCACCATTTCCAGCTCAGTACCGCACTGAACCTCACGGAACTGCCGCTGCTGCGCAGGCTCGGCGGATTCAACGCCTACGCGGAGGGCTGGGGGCTCTACTCGGAACGCCTGGCACAGGAGATGGGGCTCTACTCCGGCGACATCGCGCTGCTCGGCATGCTGAGCATGGATTCCATGCGCGCGGGACGGCTCGTTGTCGACACCGGGCTGCACGCGAAGGGCTGGAGCAGGCAGCGGGCCATCGAGTTCCTCAAGACCGCGACCCCGATGCCGGAGGTGGAGATCGTCGCCGAGGTCGACCGCTACATCGGCTACCCGGGTCAGGCGCTGTCCTACATGGTCGGCAGGCTGGAGATCCAGCGGCTGCGGGCCGAGGCCAGTCGGCGGCTCGGCGCCGAATTCGACATCAAGGCCTTCCACGACCTCGTCCTCGGCGGCGGTGCGCTGCCGTTGTCGGTGCTGGGCGGCGTCGTCGACGACTGGATCGAGCGCGTGGCTACAGCGACTGCCCGGTGACCGAGGTCAGCCGGGCGAACGCCAGCACGGCCTCCTCGTCGGCCGGAGCGGCTGAGCTCGTCGCGGAGTCGAATTCGCCCGAGGTCGTCAGCAGCCGCAGCTCCGGATAGGAGGTGTAGCGGGTGGCGACGGCGAGACCGGAACCCGGCGAAAGCCGGTCGACCCGGTAGATGGTGAAGACGGCGCCCGTGCCGTCGGCCCTGTTGACGGTGACCGTGTCACCGGGGCGCAGGTCGCCGAGCCGGTGGAACACACCCCGTTCGTAGGCGAAGTCGTCGTGCCCCGTGACGACCGCGGCCCCGCGCTCACCAGGGGTGACCGTTTCGCCGAGCCAGCCGGCGGAGTGCGCGGTACCGGGAACCTCGGTGATGCCGCTCGGCGTACGCCCGAGCTCGACGAGCGCGCCCGTCGTCAGCCCGATCGCGGGGATGGCCATCCTTCCGGGCTGCGCGCGCGGCAGCGGCGCGTGAGCGCGGGGAACGGGCCCGGTCAGCGACTTGCGCACCCCGTCGTTGCCGGTACCGGCGCCACCGGTCCCCGCCTGCGAGGGGCTTCCGGCCAGTCCGGTCACCTCGCCGCCGCGCGAGATCAGCGACGTGCAGGTCACGACGGCGACCAGCGTGACGATGACGCCCGCGACCACGATCCCCAGCCTGCCGGCCTCCGGCCTGCGTGTGCGACTGGTCACAGCCATCGGCGGTCGCCGCCTGTGCGACGCCGGCTGCGAATTCCGCTCATCACTCGTCCCCTCCACCCGTCGGCCCTGCTCTGACCTGGCCTCCGGGGCTCTTCCCTCGACGAAGCTCCGATGCTTGCTGATCGCCGCGAGCACGATATGTTGTTACGTCGAGGACCGACACACGGTTAAATGTCACTCATCTGGGTTATACAGTCGTTATTCGCCGCGTGCCGTGGGAAGAGTTGAGCCCAGCGGCAGACGTGGAGGTTTCGGTGGTGAGCGTGGCAAGCGGGACCAGTGCAGCCGCGACGGTCGGCGTTCTGGACGTCGGGTGTTTCAGCGCCCGGCTCCTGGTCGTGCGGCAGGGAGGTTCGCTGCTCGACCCGGTTTTCAGCCACAAGACGCGGCTGCGACTCGACAGGACACTCGACGCGTCGGGCAAGCTCGGCGGCGAGGGTGTCGACGCGATCGTCGACGCCGTCGGTACGGCGGGCGAATTGATTCGGGAGCTCGGCGTCACCAAGGTCTTCCCACTCGCCACCTCGTCGATCAGGGACGCGCGCAACGCGAGTCAGGTCGTCAAGCGCGTGCGCGGGGAAACCGGTGTCGAACTGCGTTTCCTTTCGGGCAAGCGGGAGGCGGAACTGTCCTATCTGGCCGCGAGGCGCTGGTACGGCGCGTCGGCGGGACCGCTCGCGGTACTGGACATCGGCGGAGGAACGGTGGAACTCGCCGCGGGACACGGTGAGCACGCATCGTTCGCGCGCTCGTTGCGGCTTGGTGCGAGGGAGATGACTCGTACCTGGCTCAACACCGACATTCCCTCCGAACAGCGGATCGCCGCGCTGAGGGAACACGCGCTGGAGCGCGTTGGCAGCGCGCTGGACGACGCGGCACCCCGGCTGCGCGGCTTTCGCACCGTGGGTTGCTCGAAGGTGCTTCGCCAGCTCGCCAGGCTCGCCGGCGCACGGCCGAACCGGGAAGACGTCGCCAAGGATTTGCGCGTGGAGGATCTGCGCAAGTGGATTCCCCGGCTGGCCAAGCTGCCCGTGTCGAGGCGTGCCGAACTTCCCGGTATTTCAAGGTCGAGATCGCGGCAGGCTCTCGCGGGAGCCGTCGTCGCCGAGGCTCTGCTGACGGTTTTCGGTGGCTCCGCCGTGATCTGCCCATGGTCGACAACCCACGGGTTGTTGTTGTCGTTGCAGGATTCTCCCGACCGGTATTGGCCTTCCCGCTCGGTCGCGTGATTCGTCATGCCGGAACTGCCTGATGTGGAGGGTTTTCGCCGCGTACTCGCCGAGCACGCGGCAGGCGTCCCGATCAGGAAGGTCGACGTGCACGACCGCCAGGTGTTGCACGATACGAACGCGGCGGCACTGCGCGAGGCCTTGAGCGGCAACCGGTTCGCCGAACCCCGGCGGCACGGAAAGTGGCTGATCGCCGGAATCGACGGTGACCGGCGTACCGTGCTGATTCATTTCGGCATGACCGGTGAGCTCGTGTGGACTGAACGCGACGCGTCCGCGCATCGTTACGACAGGGTGGTGTTCGGGTTCGACTCGGGCGACTTGCGTTACCGCGACATGCGCAAGCTCAAGGGGTTGTGGCTGGAGCCCCAATCCGGGGTGGGCGAGGAACTGTCCGGGCTCGGACCGGACGCCTGCCGGGTTTCCCGCGAGGAGCTGGCCGCACTGCTTTCCCGCTCGCGCGGCGGGATCAAGGCGACGCTCACCGATCAGGCGGTCGTCGCGGGACTCGGCAACCTGCTCGGCGACGAGATCCTGTGGCGGGCGAGGATCAATCCCCGCTAACGCGCCGACCGGCTCGGCAGAGGCGACGTCACGAGGTTGCACACCGCGATGGTTTCGGTGCTGCGTCAGGGAATCCGGGTAGGCAGGGTTCCACCGAGACCGTCCTGGCTCACCGGGCACAGGGATGAGCCGTCGGGGCATTGCCCGCGTTGCGGCACGGTGCTCGGTCACGCCAGGATCGGTGGGAGGGCCACCGTGTGGTGCCCGCACTGCCAGCCGGTGTGACAACCGGCGCGCACAGGAGTAGAGGTCGGGATATGCGCAAGCACGAACAAGACCCTGATGAGCGGGCACGCCCGTTGTCACCGGATGTGCCCGCTCCGCCCGGTCACAGTGTCCCCGGTGGCACCGGTGATGTTCCGGAACCGCCGAACAAGGACGAGGTCGAGGTCAATCCCGGCGAGGACGTCAATCCGGACGCCGGTGCGACCGAACCACCGGATTAGCGCGGGGAACGTAGCCCGCCCTGCGGAGGGGCGCCCTGCCCTCGGGCTGACTCGGTCGTTCCGCCTGCGGAATCTCCGGTATGGGCAGGATCGTGGGCTCGGCAGCCGGTGTCACCGGTTCGTCGTAGTGCGCGATGGTTATCGGTTCGCCTCTGATCAGCCGGTAGCCCGCCTTGTCCTGCTCGACGTCGACGGCGAACCGGGAACCCTTGAAGCACAGGTGAAACGTGATCCGGCGCAGCGCGGACGGCAGCCGGGGCCGGAAGGTGAGCTGTCCTCCGTGGTCGCGCATCCCGCCGAAACCGGCGACGGTGGCGAGCCACGCACCGGCGAGCGAGGCCATGTGCAGCCCGTTGCGCACGTTGTTGTGCAGGTCGTGCAGATCGGTGAGGGCGGCTTCGGCGAGATAGTCGTAGGCGAGTTCGAGATGCCCGCACTCCGCGGCGAGCACGGCCTGTGTCCCCGCCGACAGCGAGGAATCCCGCACGGTGAGGCGTTCGTAGTACGAGAAGTTGCGGCGTTTCTGTTCCAGCGAGAACGCGTCGCCCCTCAGGTGCATGGCGAGTACGAGGTCGGCCTGTTTGACCACCTGTTTGCGGTAGAGGTCGAAGTAGGGATAGTTGAGCAGCAGCGGATAGTTGTCCTCCGGTGTCGCCTCGAAGTCCCATCGGTCGTGCTCGGTGAACTTCTCCGACTGTGGATGGACTTCCAGCAGGCTGTCGTAGGGGATGCGGATGGTGCGCGCCGCTTCCCGCCACGCCCCGATCTCGGCCGCCGTGACCTCGAACGCGGCGGCGACGTCGGGATACCGGTCGCAGGAAGCCGCTGCTTCCCTGAGATTCCGTTGCGCCATCAGGTTGGTGTAGACGTTGTTGTCGACGACGGCCGAGTACTCGTCGGGGCCGGTGACGCCGTCGATCCGGAATCCGCCGTGCGGGTCGTGGTGGCCGAGCGACATCCACAGCCGCGCCGTCTCCAGCAGCAGTTCGGTGCCGTGGTCGCGTTCGAACTCCTCGTCGCCGGTCGCGGCGAGGTAGCGTGCGACGGCGTCGGCGATGTCGGCGTTGACGTGGAAGGCCGCCGTACCGGCAGGCCAGTACGCCGAGCACTCGGCGCCGTTGATGGAACGCCACGGAAAAGCGGCGCCCTTGAGCCCCAGCTGTTCCGCCCTGTCCTTCGCTTTGTCCACTGTGGTGTGCCGCCATCGCAGGGCGTCGCGAGCCGCGTCGGGCAAGGTATAGGTCAGCACGGGAAGGACGAACGACTCGGTGTCCCAGAAGGCGTGCCCGTCGTAGCCGGGCCCTGTCAGTCCCTTGCCGGGAATGGCTCTGCTTTCCCCGCGCGCTCCCGCCTGCAGCACATGGAACAGTGCGAACCGGATGGCCTGCTGTAGTTCAGGGTCTCCCTCGATCTCGACGTCGGCGGCGGCCCAGAAGTCGTCGAGGAAGCTGCGTTGTTCGGCGATCAGCCCTGACCATCCGGTCTGCAGCGCGCCGGCGAGCGCCGCTTCGACCTGGGCTCGCAACGCGGGTATGGAGCGCTGCGCCGACCAGCCGTAGCCGAGGAACTTGGTCAGCGTGATTTTCTGGCCCTTCGGCACGTCCACCGCGATCGTCAGCCGCGCGAGATCGGTTTCGGTGCTGATGTCGGTGCGCAGACCGTCGTTGGTCTCGACCTGATGGTCCATCGCGGCGGCGACCCGCAGCCCCGAGCGTTTCGTGCGGTGCACCAGTACGGCGCGATAGCCCTCCGCTGTCGCGAACTCGCCTTCGAGCGGCGCTTCCAGCGCCGCGGCCACCCTCGGATCACCGGTGTCGGGTTCGATGGGTTCGTTGGCGAGCAGGTCGGACTGGATGACGAGCTGCACCTCTCCGTCGAGCGGTTCGACCTCGTAGCGAATCGCGGCGACGGCTCGCTGGGTGAAGGACACGAGCCGCTCGGTGCTGACGCGCACCCGCCGTCCCGTCGGTGATGTCCAGTCCGTTTCCCTGCGCAGGGTTCCCGAGCGGAAGTCGAGCACCCTGTGGTGTTCCGCCGCGTGCCCATAGCGCATGTCGAGCGGTTCGTCCTCGACGAGCAGCCGGATGACCTTGCCATCGGTGACGTTGACGACTGTCTGGCCCGCCTCGGGGTAGCCGTATCCGGCCTCGGCGTAGGGCAGGCCGTGTTCTTCGTAGAAGCCGTTGAGGTAGGTACCCGGCAGCCCCCTCGGCTCGGCGTCCTCAAGCGTTCCTCGCATGCCGATGTGCCCGTTGGACAACGCGAACGTCGATTCGGTGCGCTGCAATTGGTCGACGGCGAGTCCCTGCCAGCGCAGTTCCCACGGCGAGCATTCGTAGCCGCGTTCGAGCCCGGTCATGCCGGCACCTCCAGCAGTTCGGCGAGGTCGGTGACGACGATGTCGGCGCCGTGTTCGCGCAGCGCCCCCGCCTGGTGTGCCCTGTCGACGCCGACGACGAAACCGAAGCGGCCCGCCCTGCCTGCCTCGACCCCGGCGAGCGCGTCCTCGAAGACGGCGGCATGTCGCGGTGCGACGCCGAGCCGTTCGGCGCCCGCCAGAAAGGAATCGGGTGCCGGTTTGCCGGCGAGGTGATCCGCGCTGATGACGTTGCCGTCGACGAGTGCCGTCGCGAACCGGCTGAGGCCCGCCGCGTCGAGCACGCTGCGCGCGTTGGCCGACGAGGTGACGACGGCGATCGCGAATCCCGACTTTTCGGCGGCTTCCAGATAGCGCACCGAACCGGGATAGGGATCGACCCCTTCCTCGGTGATGATGCGTAGCACGAGTTCATTCTTGTGGTTGCCGATGCCGTGCACCGTGCCGTCGGCGAGTGAATCGCCGGGGGCACCTTCGGGCACGTCGATGTTCCGTGAGGCGAGAAAGGCGCGCACTCCGTCGAGCCGGGGTCTGCCGTCCACATAGGCCACGTAGTCCTGTTCGCGAAACGGCTCGAACGCGGTGCCGGTTTGCCCGGCCCTTTCGCGCAGGAAAGCGTCGAATGTCCGGGTCCACGCCCGCAGATGCTGCGCCGCCGTGCTGGTCAGGACCCCGTCGAGGTCGAAAAGGCACGCGGTGATCCCCTCGGGCAGCCCGATCATGACGCTCACGCTAGTGGTGGTTTTCCCGCGTCGCCATGTCTAACATCTGAGCGGTTGAAAAGCTGATCAGGTAACCGGCCGCGCTCGCGGAGGTGCTCATGACCACGCTCGCCATGCACGCCAGCGACGGTGTGCTCAACGCACCTGCCTCGCTGCTGTTCGGAGCCGTCGCCGCGGTGGGATTGACCTTCGCCGCGATCAGGGCTCGCAAAGAACTCGACGAGCGCACGGTCCCGCTCGCCGGTTTGGTCGCCGCGTTCGTCTTCGCGGTGCAGATGATCAACTTTCCGGTGCTGCCCGGGGTGAGTGGGCATCTGCTCGGCGGTGCGCTCGCCGCGATACTGGTCGGCCCGGCCACCGGCGCGCTGTGCGTGAGCATCGTGCTCGTCGTGCAGGCACTGCTGTTCGCCGACGGCGGGCTCACCGCGCTCGGGGTCAACATCACCAACATGGCGCTGATCGGGACAGCCGCGGGCTATGTCGTCGCCGTGGCGCTGCGCGGCCTCGCCCTGCGTTCGCGTGGAGGGCTCGCCGCCGTTTCCTTCGTCGCCGCGCTCGTGAACACGGTGTTCGCGGCGGCGGGATTCGTCGTGGAGTACGCGATCGGAGGGCAGGGTGCGGTGTCGCTCGGCGGTTTCGCCGCCGCCCTGCTGGGGGTTCACGTCCTGATCGGCATCGGGGAAGGCCTCATCACCGCGGTCACGGTGGGCGCCGTCGCCTCGGTCCGTCCCGATCTCGTGTACGTCCTGCGCGCGAGAAGGGAGCAACGAGAGGGAGTGATCCCGTGAGTACGGCACGGGCGAAAGGCACCTGGTTCTTCGTCGGTTTCGCGCTCGTGGCACTGGTGATCGCCGGTGTGCTCTCCTACGCGGCCGACAGCGATCCCGACGGACTCGATTCGGTGACCCGATCCGGCTGCACCGAGGTCGCGGGCGAACTGCACGGCTCGTGTCCCGCTCGGCACGCCACCGAACACGGGCTGGCGGGGTCTCCGCTCGCCGACTACACGGTCGGCGGCAACGACGCGCTGACCGGGATCGCGGGCGTTGCCGGAGTGCTGGCGACCCTCGTGCTCGCGTTCGGGCTGTTCCGGCTGCTGCGCGGACGGGCTCCCTCCGGTGAGGACGGTTCGCGGAAGCGGTGACCCGAGCGTGAACAGCGTGCTGTACCGGCACGGCGACTCGGCCGTGCACCGGGCCAGGCCCGAGATCAAGATCGTCGCCGCTTTCGCCGCGGTGCTGTGCGTCGTGGCGACGCCGCGAACGGCGTTCTGGGCCTTCGGCGTCGATGCTCTCGTCGTGCTGATGGTGTGGCTGGTGGCGAAAGTGCCGTTCGGCTGGTTCGCGCGCAGGGCGCTCATCGAGGTTCCGTTCGTCGTGCTCGCGGTGCTGTTGCCGTTCACGGGAGGGGGCGAACGATTCGACGTCTTCGGAATTTCGCTGTCCTCGGACGGCCTGCTCGCGGGCTGGAACATCGTCGTGAAAGGCACGCTGGGGGTGCTGATCTCGCTGACGCTCGCCGCGACCACCCATCCACGCGACCTCATTGCCGGTCTTCAGCGGTTGCGGGCGCCGGTGCTGCTCACCACGATCGCGAGCCTGATGCTGCGCTACGTCGAGGTCATCGCGGCCGAGGCGAGGAGAATGCGGCAGGCACGTTTGTGCAGGGGACACGATCCCCGCTTCCTGTGGCAGGCGGGGGCGACGGCTCGCGGGATGGGCACGTTGTTCCTGCGCAGTTTCGAACGCGGCGAACGCGTGCACCTCGCGATGCTCGCGCGGGGGTGGACCGGAACCATGCCGATGCCACCTGCCGCCCGCGCCGGGAAAATGCGCTGGCTCGCCGGGCTGACTCCCGCATTCGTGATGGCGGCTGCCGGAGGGTGTGCACTGTGGACGGTATGACGCCTGCCTTGCTGGTGAAGGATGTTTCGTTCCGTTATCCCGACGGCACACACGCGTTGTCGGGCATCGACCTGCGGGTCGAGCCCGGCGAGCGGGTCGCGCTGCTCGGCCCGAACGGGGCGGGCAAGAGCACGCTCGTACTGCACCTCAACGGGGTGCTGAGCCCGGCGGCGGGCCGGATCGAGGTCGCCGGTCTCGGGGTGACCAAGCGCAATCTGCGGGAGATCAGGCGCAGGGTAGGGGTCGTCTTCCAGGATCCCGACGACCAGTTGTTCATGCCGACCGTCGCGGAGGATGTCGCGTTCGGGCCGCGCAACTTCGGGGTTCCCGAGCCGGAGATCGCGGGCAAGGTCGGCGTCGCGCTCGCCGCCGTCGGCATGGCCGGGCACGCCGAGCGGTCACCGTTGCACCTTTCCGGCGGCCAGCGGCGCAGAGTGGCGCTGGCGACGGTGCTCGCGTGCGACCCCGACATCCTCGTGCTCGACGAACCGTCGGCGAACCTGGAACCGGTTGCCCGCAGAGAATTGGCCGAACTGTTGCTCACACTGGGTCGCACGATGTTGATCGTCAGCCACGATCTGCCGTTCGCGCTGCAACTCTGTCCACGCGGCGTGCTTGTCGACGAAGGGAAAGTCGTCGCGGACGGGCCGACGGCCGACCTGCTTGCCGATACCGCGCTACTCGCCGCTCACCGGCTCGAACTGCCGTGGGGTTTCCGGCTCCACTGAGCCATCCGGCGTCGCGAGCAGCCGGGTCACCGAGATCTCCGGATCGTTGCCCCACACCAGGTCGGCGACGATCCGCAACGCGTCCGCGACGGCGCCCGCCGCCTCCTTGCTCAATCCGACGCCCGTGGTTTTGACCGGCTCGCAGCCGACGACGAGCACTCTTCCCGCGTCACCGCCGAGCAGCCGGAGCAGCCGCAGCGCGCCCTCCGGCCGGATTCCGTGTGAGGCGAGCAGGGCCGGTACCCCGTCGGGGTGATCGCCGAGCTCGACCTCCATGACGCACAGACAGCCCGCGCGCTGCCCTCGCGGTGTGGCGTCGACGAGGATGGTCGTGTCGTAACCGCCGATCAGGTCACCGTCGATGCGCCCGTATCCGGCGCCGCCGACACCGTAGTCGGCGATCTGTACCCAACCGGGAAGTGCTTCCCTTTCGAGGCGCTGCACCACCTCGACACCGAAGCCGTCATCACCGAGCGCGACATTGCCCACACCAGCGACCAGAACTCGTGGCCTCATCCCTCAACGGTAGAACCACGGTGAAGCCGGCACAACGCGAACACGGCGCACCGGTCACTCCGGGACCGGATGTGGCCGGACGTGGTGGATCAACTCGTGCATCGTGGCGTCGGTCAGCCGGTAGTACACGACGCGGCCATCGCGGTGTGCGCTTACCAGCCCGTGTGCCCTCAGCAGCCGCAGCGCCTGTGAAACGGCCGTATCGCTCATGCCGGCGGCCGAGGCGAGATCGGAGACGCAGATTTCGCCCGCGTAGTGGATGCACACGAGCAGACTGAGCCGCGAGGGATCGGCGATGACGGAGAACCGCTCGGCCCACCGTGACACGCTTTCCCTGTCACCGAGCCCTTTCACGGCGGCCTCGACCCGCTCGGGATCGATGAGCCTGCGTGGCGGATCGGTCGGCATCCGCCCATGATTCCACTACGCGTGCTCAGGTTCCGCGAGCCTCGCGGAACCTGGCCGCTGCGGGGGCGAGATCCACCATCGGCGGCGGGTAGCCGAGTCCGGCACGTTGTTCGTCAGGCAACCGCCACGGTTCGTGCACGGCGGCTCCGGCGATACCGGCGAGTTCGGGGACGTAGCGCCGCACGTAATCGCCGTCCGGGTCGTAGCGCAGCGCCTGCCGCAGCGGGTTGAGCACGCGGTTGGGCCTGCTGTCCGTTCCCGTTCCGGCGACCCACTGCCAGTTGAGCTGATTGCTGGCGATGTCGGCGTCGACGAGCAGGTCGGTGAAGTGGCGGGCGCCGAGGCGCCAGTCGAGGTACAGCGTCTTGCACAGGAAGCTGCCGACGATGAGCCGTGCCCTGTTGTGCATCCAGCCTTCGCGCAGCAGCTGCCGCATTCCCGCGTCGACGATCGGGAAGCCGGTGCGGCCTTCCCGCCAGGCTCGCAGGTCTTTCGCCGATCGCCGCCAGCGATCGTGTTTGGTCCGGTAGTCGTGAAGTGCGGCGGCCGGGTTGGCCGCGAGTACCTGGTGGTGGAAGTCGCGCCAGGCGACCTGGCGCACGAAGTCGGTGGTCTTCGCGGTCTTGCTCACCAGTTCGGTCGGCGAGAGTGAACCGAAGTGCAGATGTGGCGACAGCCGGGAGGTTCCGTCCGTGGCGAGATCGTCGTGCAGGGCGGGATAGTCGGCGACATCCGCGAGCCAGGATCGCAGCAGCCGCCTCGCCGCGCGTTCGCCGCCCCGGGGCAGTTCCGGTGCGATCTCGCCCGCGGTGAGGTCCCGCCTTTCCGGTACCTCACCGGTATCCACATCGGGCAGCCGCAACGAGGACGGCGCGCGCAGCACCTTGCGCTTCGGCGCTTCCAGCCACCTGCGGAAGTAGGGCGTGAACACGGCGAAGTGATCCTTGCCCGCCGGGCTGACCTCGCCAGGAGGCACCACAGTGATCGTCGCCTCGTGCACGAAGAGTTCGCGGGGCGCCAGCGCTTTCCTGAGCGCGGCTTCCCTGCGGGCCGCGTAGCCGCTCACGTCGGCCGCGATGTGGATCTCGTCCGCGTCCTGCTCCTCGGCGATCCGGCACACCTCCGCGACGACATCGCCCTTCCTGATCACCAGCGCGGCGCCCCGTTCCCGCAGACCATGGTCCAGGTCGGCGAGGCAGTCGGCGAGGAACGCCGCCCTGTTGGGGCGGTTGAAGGGGCCCGACAGGATTGCGGTGTCGAGCACGAAGAGCGGGACGATCCGCCGTGCCGCCTTGGCGGCGGCGTGCAGCACCGGATTGTCGTGCACCCTGAGGTCGCGGGTGAACAGCGCGATCGCGACGCTCACGATGCGGGCAGCCCGGCCATCAGGTCGGTTTCGGTGATGCCGGGGCCCTGTCCGGCACGGATGAACCATTCGGTGCCGAACGCGTAGCCGAATGCCTCCTCCGGCAGTGAGAGGAAGAACGAGTCCTCGCTGATCTGACTCGCGTGCGCCCGCATCGCTTTTCGTTTCTCGGCGAGGTACGCGGTCACGTCCACGGCCGCGGTGATCTCCGATTCCGGCTTCCCGAAACCCGGGTCGCTCTCGATGTCGGGAAGGTCGGTCTCCGCCCCGCCCGCCGCGGCGGTGGCCAGCGCCCTTCCGCGCGCCATGTGGTCGCGGTTGATCGTGTTCTGGTAGACCCTCGGGGTCCCGGCGAGTTCGGCGGCCCTCATGCCGACCCTGTGCACCTGGATGTGGTCGGGATGGCCGTAGCCGCCATTGTCGTCGTAACAGGTGAGCACGTCGGCCGACTCCTCGCGGAGGATTGTGGCGAGCTTGCCCGCCGCTTCGTCGACCGACGCGGTCCAGAACGATCCCGGCGCGTCGTTGGCGGGGGTACCCATCATTCCGCTGTCGACGTAGCCGAGGAACTCGACGCGCGAGGCTCCGAGAATCTCGGCCGCCGCCGACGTCTCGGCGACCCTGCGTTGCCACAGCGGCTCGTCCTCGGACAGGAAACCGTCGGGTACCTCGCCGTTTTCGCCGCGCGTCGCCACGACGAGCACCACCCGGTGGCCCTGTTCGTAAGCCATGCGCATGATCCCGCCGCAGCCGATGCACTCGTCGTCGGGATGGGCGTGAAACGTCACCAAGGTCGCCATAGCGCCGACCCTACCGACGCGGGAGGCGGGGCCGCCGCTCGTGTGTCCACTCGCGACACTGGGTGGCGGGGTTTGTGTCGGGTGACATCGTGACGTGGGGTGCGATGATTACTGTGACGCGGACCGTAGCGGGGTAGCGCGCTACTCCGCGTCCTGCATCTTTGTGCAGCTCAGGGCCGTTCTAAGGTTCGGTTATGAGCGGTCCTGACAAGAAGAAGTACAACCCCGGGAACAAGACCGGGTACGAGTACGTGCTCCTCGCGGACCATCTTGCCGGTTTCATCGAGCGCGGGGACTGGTCGCCGGGTAGCAGGCTACCCGGCGAGCGTGCGTTGTCCGAGGAGTACGGCGTAGCGCTGGACACCGTCCGCAAGGCCACCCAGATCCTCCGGGACAGGGGACTGGTGCAAACCCTCAAATCCAAGGGAACCTTCGTCACCCAGCGGGACTGACCGCCTGGCCCCGGCCGCCGAAAGCCGCCGGAGCCGCGCCCGTCGAGTTCTGCGCTCAGGTCGCCGAGTTCTGCGTCCAGGACGGCGAGATCCGCGTCCAGGCGGCCGAGTTCCGCATTCGGGTCGCCGAGTTCCGCGTTCGTGCGCGCGAGTTGCGCATTCGCTCGATGCGGCCCCACCAGGGCCAGGTCCCCACTCCGTGGGTCTGCCTCCACCCCGAGCGCCGGCACGTCCTCGGGTCGGGCCCCGATCCGGCCCAGTCCGGCCCCGATCCGGCACGCCCTCGGGGCACCGGTATGCCTCGGGTCCGGCCCGGGCTCGGTATGCCCGGTCCGGCCCCGGTTCCGGTCGGCCTCGGTTCCGGCCCGGCCGGGGGCGCGAGGCCCGGCTCGTGCGCTGCTCAGCGCGCACGAGGAAGCCGCGGGAGCCCCAAACGCGGATCTCGCCGTCCTGGGCGCCGATCTCGCCGTCCTGAGTGCGGATCTCGCCGTTCCGAGTGCAGAACTCGCCGTCCTGGGTGCAGAACTCGGCGTCCTGAGCGTGGGACTCGCGCCAGCCACCCCCGCACCGCGCCCCGGCGCGCCGCTCGGCTCCCCGCCTGCTCGGCGGCGGTGCTTTCAGTGCCACAGGGTGTGCGAGGGGCTCTCGCCGAACCGCCGCTGATAATCCCCCGCGAACCGGCCCAGGTGACCGAACCCCCAATGCCGCGCGACGGCGGCCACCGTGGTGCTGTCGCGCGTCGCCGCGACGAGGTCGGCTCTTACTCTCAGTAGGCGCACCCCTTGCAGGTACTTCATGGGGGTCGTGTCGAGGTCCCTGCGGACCGCGGTCTGTAGTGCTCGCACGCTCACGCCCGCGGCCTTGGCGAGCGAAGCCGAGTCGTGGGGCAGCCGGGGGTCCGCCTGGATGAGGTCGATCGCGACCTGGACGGTCCGGCTGGGCACCCGGGGACCTTCCTCGCTGAGCAAGGCGCTGTAGGTGTTGTGCTGGGCCAGCAGCAGGCTCCCGATGAGTTGCCGTTCCATGGGCAGCGCGATGTTCGGATGGGCGAGGAGCCCGCCCTCGCGGCCGACCTCCTTGAGGAGGTACAGCAACGAGGTGAACCACTTTTTCGCCTCACCCTTGGTGGTGTCCATGTCGAGGTCGAATCGCAGTGGCTTGACCGGCTCGCAACCGATGAGGTCGGCGAGCATCGTCTCGATGGTGGCCCATTCGATGCGGAAGACGATCAGCTTGCTCGCCGCGGACAGCCGCATGTGCAGGTGGTCGGTCGGTGTCGTCACCGCCAAGTGCCCCGGGTTCGACAGCATTTCCTGACGGCCGCATCGGACGATTCCCCGCCCGTCGAGATGTGCTTGCGCCACGAGGAAAGACTTGGTCAGGCCGGGGTCGACGATCACATCGTTGCCGTATTGGACGTAGTTGAGCACGGACATGGCCAGTGGCCGCGAATGCATGCGTGCGTTGATCTTGCGGTCGGGTCCCGTAAGCAGGAGCTGGTGCTCGCAGAGCACTTTCGTCATCAGCGCGCGGGTTTCGTCGACGTCGTGTGAGTGGAACAGCTCGTGCCCCGCCAGCGGAAGGCGGCTCAGTGTCGCTGTTCGTCGTGGTGGTAGGTCATTGAATGACATGTGAGTACTCACAGAACGGGAAGTCCGGGGATCGGCTGTTCTCGGGTTCGGATGATCGTGGCGCGCGCCGAGAGGTCATCACGACGCGGCGACGCCGTGTGCTTTCAGGAAACTCGATAGTCCACAAAGGAGTGGCCGGGTCGGGCGTGCGGCGGAAGGGCGGGCCTTGCCGGTGCGGCGCTGCCGGATCCGGCCTGGGGTCTGGCGCGTCGCCGAGGGGAATGGTCACGGGGTCTGCTGGAAGTGAAGGGGCCGTTCCAGGTGCGGGACCGGTTGTCGAGCACGGCCTGGTCACCTCCTGGTTCACGGCGCGATCATGTTGCCAACCCTTGACCTGTTTCATATAATGAAACCGTTGAGTCAACTGTTCTGGAGGCTGAGAGCATAAGGTGGCGCCCGGGTGAGGTCAAGGTCTTGCCAAAGGGGGCTGGCATTCTCGAACAAGATCGCACGCCATACGAGTTCGATTCGAAATGACAACTCCGGACGACAATCCTGAAGTGTGGCTCCGAAGCGAAACTCGAAAAGATGACGACCAACGATGAACGGCAATGTGAACGGCGTTGCCGGTGAACGAAGCCAGGTGAGTCCGCTGTCTGATCGTGGAAAGCCCGAATCCGTCGGGGAAGATCCGGCCAACGAGAATCGCGACTACTCGGTCCGTGCGGTCGAACGCGTCTGCTCGATCCTCAACCTGGTGCAGGAATCGGTGGACGGGGTCACGCTCAACGCCGTGGCGAGAACGACCCGGCTGCCCAAGTCGTCGGCGTTTCGCTACCTGTGGACGCTGGAGAATCATCGCTACGTGGAGCGCGACAACGACGACGGCTTGTTCCGGCTGGGGCTGGGTTTCGTCGGGATGCAGTCGAGGCATCTCGAAGTGTTGCGAGAACGTGCGCGGCCGTGGCTGGAGAAACTGCGGGACGAATACCGCGAAACGGCCAATCTGGGAATACTCGATGGCGATTCGGTGATCTATCTCGACATTGTGGAAAGCAGGCGCACCGTCCGGCTCGCCGTCGCCAATGGTCATCGCGACCCGCTGCATTCCACCGCGCTGGGAAAGGCGATCCTCGCCCATTTTCCGGAAGGCAGGGTCAGGGATTTGCTGACGCAGGCCGGTATGCCGGAACGGACACCGAACACCATCACCGGTGTCGACGCCTACCTCGGCGAGCTGGCGAAGGTGCGGGAGCAGGGCTACGCCATCGACGACGGTGAGAACGAGGCCGACGGAAGGTGCGTTGCCGTGCCCATTCTCGGTACCCGGTTACCCGCCGCGATAAGCATCAGTGCCCCATCCTCCCGGTTCGCCCCTGAGGACGCCGTGCGTGCGGCTGACGGGCTTCGTGAGGTGGCTGACGAGATCGCGGCCGATCCCGAGCAGGTCAACCGGCCGAAAGAGTGAGCGACGCCGCGGTTTGTGGTTCGGCCGCATCCGTTCAGGCACCGCCGGCCGTGGCGACCCGTTGGCCCGGGGTCATTCCAGGAACCTGTCGGCGGTGATGGGCAGATCTCGCACCCTGACGCCGGTCGCGTGGTACACGGCGTTGGCGATGGCCGCCGCCGTCCCCACGATGCCGATTTCCCCGATTCCCTTGCTGCCCATGGGATTGACGTAAGGGTCTTCCTCGTCGATCCACCGTGCCTCGACCGACGCGACGTCGGCGCAGGAGGCGATGTGGTATTCGGCGAAGTCGTGGTTGACGACGAAACCGAACCGGTTGTCGAGCACGCTGTGTTCGTGCAGGGCCATCGAAAGGCCCATCGTCATGCCGCCGATCAGCTGCGATCGCGCGGTTTTCGGATTCAGGATGCGTCCGGCGGCGAAGACGCCGAGCAGCCTGGTCACCCTGACCTCTCCGGTGTCCACGTCGACGGCGACCTCGGCGAACTGCGCGCCGTAGGCGGACATCGCGTATCGGCCGGTGTTCGGATTGTCCTGTTGCGTCGCCGTCACCTCGCTTCCCGGTGCGGGGTCGGCCCCGTGCTCGTCGCGGAAAGCCCTCGCGGCGGCGACGATCGCCGACCCCCAGTTGGTGGTACCGGAGGAACCGCCCGCGACCGATGCCCACGGCAGGTTGGTGTCGCCGATGTCGACCGACACGTCGCCGTAGCCGACCCCGAGCGCGTCGGCCGCGATCTGCCCGAGCACGGTCCAGGCTCCCGTGCCGATGTCGACCGCCCCGATGCGGACCTCGTACCGGCCCTCGCCGAGGAACCGCACCGTCGCCGCCGATCCTGGCGACTGGTTCACCGGGTACACCGACGAGGCCACCCCCGTTCCCCACCAGCAGCCGTCGTGCAGGATCGACCTCGGCAGCGGCTGCCTGCCGTACCAGCCGAACCGGTGCGCGCCGTCGCGCAGGCAGGCGACGAGGTTGCGGCTGGAGAACGGCAACCCCGATTCGGGGTCGACGTCGGGTTCGTTGCGCACGCGGAGTTCGACCGGGTCCATCCGGCATGCCTCGGCGAGTTCGTCCATCGCGACCTCGGGAGCGAACATGCCGGGACATTCACCGGGTGCCCGCATCCACGACGGCACCGCGACGTCGAGCGCCGCGAGGCGGTGGGTGGTGCGCCGGTTCTCCGCCGCGTACATCGACCTGGCTGGAAGCCCGGTCTGCTCGGCGAACTCCTTGAGCTTCGCCGTCTGCTCGATGACGTCGTTGCTGATCGAGGTGAGCCTGCCGGATGCGTCCGCGGCGAGCCGGACGTGCTGGATCGTGGGCGTCCGGTACCCGACGAACGAGAACATCTGCTGCCTGGTGAGTGCGAACTTCACCGCGCGGCCCGGAAGACGCAGCGCGGCGAGTACCGCGAGCACGGTGTTCGCGTGCGGCTTGCCCTTCGAACCGAACCCGCCGCCGACGAAAGGGGCGACGACTCGGACGTCGTCCTCGGCCAGCCCGAACAGCTCGGCGATAGTGCGCCGCAGGGGATGCACCCCCTGGGTGGAGTCGTACAGCGTGAGGGTTTCCCCGCTCCACACGGCGATCGTCGCGTGCGGCTCCATCGGGTTGTTGTGGTACATCGGTGTCGTGTACACCGCGTCGACGGCGCGCTCGGCGGCGGCGAAGGCCCTGTCGGGGTCGCCGGTCAGCGTGTCCGTCGCGAACGAGGGGTTCACTACGTCCGGTTTGTACAGGTCGTCCCTGTCGGCGGAGAACGCGGTGTCGTGTTCCCTCACCTCGTAGTCAACGGAGATCAGGCCTGCGGCCTGGCGTGCGATCTCCGGGGTCTCGGCGACGACGGCGCCGATCAGCTGCCCTCGGAACGCGACCTCGGGCGACTGGAGGATTTCCAGCTCGGGGTCGGTACCGGGGGTGAGCGAAGGGGAGTCGAAGGGGGACAGTACGGCGAGTACGCCCTTCAGCGTGGCGGCTTCCGCCGCGTCGAAGCCGGTGATCCGGCCCAGTGCGGCCTCGGACTGCACCGGGTGCAGGTACGCGGGCCGTTCGACGAGCTGTTCGCAGGCGTAGGGAGCACGGCCGGTGACCTTGGCGATGCCGTCGACGCGCGGGGTCACTCCGCCCATCACCAGCGGCTCAAGTGGTTTCGTCACGGCGCTCCTCCCCGGCGAGTTCACTGAGCACGGCCACGATCATGTTTCTGGCCATGGGGACTTTGAATCCGTTGTCCGGCAACGGCTGTGCGTCGGCGAGCTCGGCCGTCGCCGCCGCCCGGAACTCGCCGGCGACGGCCCTTCTGCCGATGAGGGCCTGTTCGGCCAGCCTCGCCCGCCACGGTTTGTGCGCGACACCGCCCAGCGCGATGCGCACGTCCCTGACGAGCCCGTCGGCGACGTCGAGTGCGGCGGCCACCGAGACGAGCGCGAAGGCGTACGAGGCACGATCGCGGGCCTTGCGGTAGCGGGAGGTCTCCGCGAACGGCAGTGAGGGAACGTCGACGCCGGTGATGAGGTCGCCGTGGCCGAGCACGGTGTCCCATTCGGGGTGTTCGCCGGGGAGGCGGTGCAGGTCGGCGACCGGAACGGCGTGGTTGCCCTCCCTCGTGCGTACGTGCACGACGGCGTCGAGCGCCACCAGGGCGACGGCCATGTCGGAGGGGTGAACGGCGACGCATCGCGGCGAGGCGCCGAGTATCGCGTGGTTGCGGGTGTATCCGCCGATGGCGGAGCAGCTTTGGCCCGGTTCGCGTTTGCCGCACGGTGTCGTGACGTCCTGGAAGTACTCGCAGCGGGTGCGTTGCAGCAGGTTGCCCCCTGTCGTGGCGAGGTTGCGCAGCTGCCACGACGCGCCGGAGAGCAGTGCCTGCGCGAGCACCGGGTAGCGCACGCGCACGCGAGGATCGGCGGCCAGGTCGCTGTTGCGCACGCCCGCGCCGATCCGCAGCCCGCCGTCGTCGAGCGGTTCGACGCGATCGAACGGCAGGTGGGTGACGTCGACGACGAGTTCGGGCTCGGCGATGCCGAGTTTGAGATGGTCGACGAGGTTGGTGCCGCCGCCGAGGAAGGTGGCTCTCGGATTGGGGGCGACGGTGGCGACGGCCGTGTCGGCGTCGGTGGCCCGCTGGTAGTCGAAGGGAATCATCGGAAGGCTCACAACCCTCGTGCTCTCGCGACGTCCTCGATGGCGGCGACGATCTTGACGTAGGCCCCGCACCGGCAGAGG
The DNA here is from genome assembly GCA_040635515.1 of Saccharomonospora sp. NPDC006951. Taxonomy (GTDB): domain Bacteria; phylum Actinomycetota; class Actinomycetes; order Mycobacteriales; family Pseudonocardiaceae; genus Prauserella_A. The sequence goes on from JBEYHY010000007.1 coordinate 117,695, forward strand.
TTGCCGCTCATCCGCTCTCTGATCTCGGCGCCGTCGAGGGCGGGGATGCCTGCCACGTCGGAAGTGACCACGCTCGGTGACCCCGCCGCGGCCTCGTCGAGCAACGCGGCGGCCGAGCAGATCTGGCCGGGCGTGCAGTAGCCGCACTGGTAGGCGTCGTGTTCGAGAAACGCCGTGTGAAGCGGGTGAAGCTTGCCCCCGGATGCCAGCCCGGCGCTGGTGGTGACATTCGCGCCGTCGCTGGCGACGGCGAGCATCAGACAGCTCGGTACTCGCCTGCCTTCGACCAGCACCGTGCATGCGCCGCACTGCCCGTGGTCACAGCCCTTTTTCGGGGCGATCACACCGAGCTGTTCCCGAACCGCGTCGAGGAGAGTGGTCCTGGTGTCGACGCTCAGCCGGTGGCTCGTGCCGTCGACGGTCAAGGTGATGTCGGATTCCACGGGGCCCCTATCGGTCGGAGGTCGATACCGGTGCGTGCGTGAACCACGTGCGGATGCGTACCCGAGGCGCGATGCGGGCAAACGGGTCAGTCGCTCAACTCGGCACGCAGGTAGGACAGGGTCTTCGCGAGCAACCGCGACACGTGCATCTGGGAGACCCCGATACGGTCGGCGATCTGCGTCTGCGTCAGATTGCCGTAGAAGCGCAGCATGAGCACTCTGCGTTCGCGTTCCGGCAGTGCGGCGAGCAGTGGTCGTAGTGACTGGTGGTACTCGACGTTCTCCAGTTCGGCGTCCTCGCTGCCCACGGTCTCGGCCAGCGGCAGCGTTCCGCTGTCGTCGTAGGCGGCGTCCATCGACACCGAGTGATAGGCGTTGCCCGCGAGCAGGCCCTCCCACACCTCGCTGTCGGTCAGGCCGAGTTGTCCCGCGAGTTCACTCGGGGTGGGTGCCCTGCCGAGTTGCTGGGCGAGTTGTCCTGACGCCTGACTGATCGCGAGGTGCAGTTCCTTGAGCCTGCGCGGGACCCGCACGGCCCAGCTCGAATCCCGGAAGTGCCTGCGGACCTCGCCCATGATGGTCGGCACCGCGAAAGCGACGAATTCGGTGCCTCGGTGGGGGTCGAACCGGTCGATGGCGTTGAGGAGGCCGAGCCGCGCGACCTGCAGCAGGTCGTCCTTCGGCTCTCCTCTGCCGGTGAACCGGCGCGCGATGTGCTCGGCGAGGGGGAGGCAGCGGGTGATGATCTCGTCGCGCAGTCGCGCGAAGTCCTTGCCGTCTGGCGGGTAGGCGGACAGCTCCTTGAAGAGCGGCGCGATGTTCTCATAGCCGCCCCGCCCGCCTTCGCGGTCAGCCACCGCCGCCGTTCGCCGGTACGGAGCAGCCCGTTGGGCCGATCCGGGGCTGGGCAGCGGCACGACAGTGGGAAACCGGCACGTCGGTGACCTCGGCGGCGTGAGGTTCACCAGTACGTGTCGGTGCTACTCCACCGTCGTATGACACGTGGTGGGTGCTGGCCACGGACAGTGTTTCCGGTGTCGGCTGCCGGGAGGTGGGCTTCCCTCGGACCATGCCCGCAGGAGACGGCCGCGCCCGCGTGCTGGTGTCCGAGTTCGGCGGGCCTTCCCGTCCCGTTGTGAGGAAATGGCGGAGTAATGCCCGAGCGGGGAAAGAAATGGTGCGGGTGACCGCGAATGTGGCGTTTGGGGCTGAATGGACGGCGACCCGGGCGGATGTGGCGCCGTTCCATGCCTCGTGCCGTACCGCCTTTCCGTCCGCCCGGTGCGGGCCGCACCGGGATGTGCGCGGTCCTGGTGCCGACATGGGTTACTCCTTCTGCCAGTACGCGGTGCTGCCGGGATACCCGGACGGTGACGAAACAAAACAGTCCACAATAGACAAACCTGGATTGTCACCCGTTGTTGGCCTTGCGGGCCTACGCGGCGTACGCGTACGGTCACTCGTGCTGAGTTCGCTCAGTTCCTCGTGGTCCCAGCCGGCTCCCCGGAAAATCCAAGAGATACCGGAAGGGCGGCGACGAAGTGGAAAGTTTCACGAGCACCGAAATTGACATCAGAATCGAGCCACGCTCGGCTGGGCTGGTCGTCACGCGGGTGGCGGGCGAGGTCGACATCGTGGCCGCACCGACATTGCACGAGTGTGTCGACGCGCAGCTCGGCGGGGTCCGCTCGCTGGTGCTCGACCTGTCCGAGACCACCTTCTTCGGAGCCGCGGGGCTCGCGGTGCTCGTCGACCTTTCCGACAAGGTGCGGCAGCACCGCGTGCAGTGGGCGGTCGTGGGGCGTCACCCTGTGCTACGCCCGTTGCGGGCGACTGGACTGGACCAGCTGCTTCCCGTGTATTCCCGCGTACCCGATGCCATCACGGCGGTTACCCAGCTGGTCACCGCTTGAGCCTCCGAGCCGCGCGAGTCCCCCGCCCAGGCCGTCGAGATCCGCACTCAGGCTGTCGAGATCCGCGTTCGGGCCGTCGAGATCCGCGGCCACGGCACTTGGCCGCGGCGACCTGCCCGGGTTGAGATAGGGCGGTGAAGACACCTGCGGCGCACCTCGCGAACCTGGACCTGAACCTGCTGGTCATGCTGCGTGAATTACTGCGTGAACGGAACGTGACCAGGGCGGCGGAGCGGGTCGGGATCACCCAGCCCGCAGCGAGCGCCGCGTTGTCGCGGCTGCGGCGGCACTTCGCCGACGAACTCCTGGTCCGCGCCAAGGGCGGCTACACTCTGTCACCGCTGGCGACGCAGCTCGCGGAACAGGTCGAAGTCGTGTGCTCCGCGGCCGAGCGACTCTTCGCGGCGGGAACGGACTTCGATCCCGATGCCTCGCATCGCGAGTTCACCCTGCTGCTCGCCGATTACACGATCGCCGTTCTCGGGCCGACGCTCGCGCGCGCCTTCCAGGAGAAAGCACCGAAGGTGCGCCTGCATCTGAGGCTGGTCAAGGAGTCGCTGGCGACCGACGTCGCCGACACGATTCACCTCATCGATGGCATGGTGGCGCCGCCGGTCAGCAGATTCCGCTTACCCGGTTTGCGGTCGGCGGAGCTGTTCCGCGATCGCTGGGTGTGCGTCGTGGCTCGCGGCAACACGACGCTGACCGGTGACCGGGCGACGATGGAGGACTTGGCCACGATGCCGTGGGTCGCGCCGTTCCACGACAACGAGGGCTACCCTCCCGCCGCGCCGATGAGCAGGCAACTCACGCTGTTCGGCATCCGCCCGCACGTCGCGGTGAGGGTCGAGAGCTATCAGGCCGTGCCCTACCTCGTCTCGGGAACCGACAGGGTCGCGCTCATCCAGGAGCGCCTCGCGGAGCAGGTGGCCGACCGGCTTGGGCTCCGGGTGCTGGAGTGTCCCGGCGAACCGGAGCCGATCGTCGAGAAGCTGTGGTGGCACAGCAACTATCAGGAGGACCCCGCGCACATCTGGTTGCGGGACGTGGTGATCGCCGCCGCGAACGAACTGCCCCGTGATCATAAACCAGATCTATAGCCGCCAGGCAGAACCTTTATTTCCGGTTGCCCGCCACGATCTGCCAACGTGGGCTGACGGCCTTGGAGGTTTCGCTGATGAGACTGACCGACGACGAGAAGGCAATGCTGGATGGATCGGAGGGGCCCGCGGTCGCGGCGGCGATGGACCTGCTCGTTCGTTACGGCGAGGCGCTGGACGCCGAAGGCCTGTGCGATATCCGCAACGTCGCGGGCACCATGACACAGCCTTCGCCCGCGAAGGCCAGGCTCGTCGCGGAGGGCGGCTGGGACAAGGCCTTCGCGGTCATCAACCTCGACAGCGACGCCGATCTCGACATCCCCGACATGCGGATCCCGACCTGCCAGCTGCAGCAGGGTTTCGGCGCCGACGCGGACGGTGTCGCGCCCTATCCGCGGCAGTTCGTCGAACTGCAGGAGGACGCGGAGTCCTTCTACGGCAGGAAAGGGGTCAACATACTGGCTACGTGCACGCCGTATCAGGTCGGGAACCTACCCGTCAGAGGCGAGCACGTTGCGTGGATGGAGTCCTCCGCCGTGATCTACGCGAACTCCGTGCTCGGCGCGAGAACCAATTGCGAGGGAACGGCATCGACCGGAGCCGCGAGCCTGACCGGAAAGATTCCGTGCTGGGGAAACCATCTTCCTGAGAACAGGTACGGAACGCATCTCATCGATGTCGGGGTTCCGGTCCGCGATTTCCTCGACTGGGGAATGCTCGGGTACTTCGCAGGTGACCTCGTGCAGGAGGGACGACCGGTGATGACGGGAGACACCGGGATTCCCGAACTCGCCGACCTCAAGCATTTCGGCGCGGCCGCGGCCTCGTCGGGCGGGGTCGAGCTTTACCATATTCCCGGGATCACCCCCGAGGCCGCGACGCGGGAGACCGCCTTCGGTTCCCGTCCCGTTCCCGAAGCCGCCGGTTACGGTCCGAGGGAACGCGAGCGAATGTACGAAACCCTGAACTCGCAAGGACGCAAGTCCGATGTGGACTTCATCCTGCTCGGGTGCCCGCACGCTTCGATCGATCAGGTGTGCCGCGCGGCGAAAGCGCTCGAAGGCCGCAGGCTCAATTCGGGAACGCAGTTGTGGATGATGGTGCCGCGTGCACTGAAGGCCATCGCCGATCGAAGCGGTTACACCGAGATCATCGAAAGGGCGGGCGGCAAGCTGCTCGCCGATTCGTGTCCGGCCATGTCACGTTCGGCGCCGGAGGGGACCACGGTTTTCGCGACCGATTCGGCGAAACAGGCCCACTATCTGCCCGCGATCCTCGGTATCGAGGCGTGGTTCGGGACGCTTGAGGACTGCGTGAACGCGGCGATCACCGGCCGCTGGACGGGAGAGCTGCGATGACGATCGTGCTCAGCGGGAGAAGAGTCGTTCCCGGTGTCGCGGAGGGGGAGGCGCTCGTCTCGCACGAGACCATCTCCGGCTGGGGCGGGATCGATCCGGCCACGGGCACCATCATCGAGCGGAGGCACGAACTGTTCGGTGTGTGCTTCACCGGCAAGATCCTTGTCTTTCCCGGCGCGAAGGGATCCTCGGGCTGGTCGGGTTTCTTCCAGACGACGAGGTTGATGGGAACGGCACCACTCGGGATGATCTTTACGGTCACCACGACGAAGGCGGCGCTCGGTGCCGTCGTCACTCGTGTTCCCGCCGTCACCGACCTCGACCGCGATCCGGTCGCGGTGATCAACACTGGTGACTGGGTTCGCATCGACGCCGATCAGGGCTTTGTCGAAGTGAAGGGGCGGGCCTGATGGCAAAGCCGAAGCTGCGCAGCAACTTCCAGCCGGGTTCGTCGTTGTGGGCCGTGCGCAGAGCGCAGTGGCGGGCGCTTGGACTGTCCGATGAGGACATGGAGAAGCCGAAGATCGCCGTCGTCAATTCGTCGTCCGATCTCGCGATCTGCTTCAGTCATCTCGACGACGTGGCCGCGATCGTCAAGGAGGCGGTCCGTGCGGCGGGCGGGCTCCCTTTCGAGATCCGTACGACGGCGCCGAGCGATTTCATCTTCTGTGCCGGCGGGGGCGGCGGTTACATTCTCTCGTCGCGCGACCTCATCGTGAACGACATCGAGGTTGCCGTCGAAGGCGCTCAGCTCGACGGCATGATCTGCCTTTCGTCGTGCGACAAGACTCCACCGGCACATCTGATGGCCGCGGCGAGGCTGAACCTCCCGACGATTCTCGTCGCCTGTGGCTACCAGCCGAGCGGGGAATACCGGGGCGAGCCGATGGACATCGAGGAGGTGTTCATTCGTTCCGCCGACGCGCTCCGGGGCACCATCAGCACCGAGGAGCTCGGCGCCATGGCCGACAACGCGGTGCGTGGGCCGGGCGTGTGCTCGGGGATGGGCACCGCCAACTCGATGCACGTCGTCGCCGAGGCACTGGGGATGATGCTTCCCGGCGGCGCTCCCGTGCTCGCGAACAGCCCGAAGATGGCCGAGTACGCCCGCGAGAGCGGTGCGCGGATCGTCGATCTGGTGCTCGCCGATCTGCGGCCGCGGTCGGTGCTCACCGAGGGAGCGTTCCGCAACGCGGTCGCCGCGGTACTCGCGTCGAGCGGTTCGATCAACACGGTCAAGCATTTGCAGGCGACCGCCACCGAAGCCGAACTCGGCATCGATGTTTTCGCGTTGTTCGAGGAACTGTCGGACACGGTGCCGATGCTGGCGGCCGTGCGGCCGAACGGCGACAAGTCCATTGAGGACTTCGAAGCCGCGGGAGGAGCGCGGGCCATCCTGAAGCGGCTCGAACCGTTGCTCGATCGCGAAGCGCTCACCGTCACCGGAAGGACGGCCGGTGACAATCTTGCCGACGTCGTTCCGGTCGGCGACGAGGTCATCCGCCCACTGGACGAACCGGTGACGGCGGAGGCGCCCATCGTCATCATGCGCGGTTCGCTGGCGCCGGAGAGCGCGATCGTCAAACTCGGCGCGAGAGAGGCTAACCGCAGGCGGAGATTCACCGGACCGGCCGTGGTGTGCGGGGCGGGCAACGACGCCATGTCCGCGATCACGGACGGCAAGGTGAAAGCGGGCGACGTACTGGTCGTCAGGGGCGGCGGGCTCAAAGGAGGGCCCGGAATGGCGGGAAGGGCCTCGATGGTCGCTTTTCTGCTGTATTCGGCCGGTTTGGAGAACGAGGTCGCCATCGTCACCGACGGTCAGCTTTCCGGACTGGTGAACAAAGGTCTCGTCGTCGGCGAGATCGCCCCGGAGTCCGCAGTCGGCGGGCCGTTGGGTCTTGTCAGGGACGGAGATCTGATCAGCATCGATGTCGACACGCGCACCGTGGATCTCGACGTGCCGGAGGCGGAACTCGCCGCGCGGAGGGCGAGCGAGGGCGAACCACGGCTGCCGCAAGCGCGTGGCTACCTCGCGCTATACCAGCGGTCGGTCGGGCCGATGTCGAAGGGAGCCGTGCTCGGCGGTGACGATGCGGTCAATCGCGCCTGATCGCCCAGGCCCTTGTGAGATAAGTGGTTTCGACGACGCGTTCGCCCGCGAGCCGCTTGCGGGCGAAGTCGAGGAACCTGCCGAAGAGTTCCTCGCCAAGCTGGGCCCGCACGTCGTTCGCCGAACGCCACAATCCGAGATACCTGTCGACGTCGTGCCGCGCGAGATGCCTGCCTTCGAGGTACACGAGGTCGCCGAACCCTGAGGCGGCGGCGAGCTTCTCCGACAGCGTGGACACGAAGGCGGAGCTTCCCGAACTGACCCTCCTCACCCCGGGCCGAAGGCGGGTGATCTCGGCCTCGATGTCGGCGAGCAGCGGGTTGTCATCGAGCTTCCTGGTGTTCCACAGCGCGGTGAACCAGCCGCCCCGCCGCAGTACTCGCGCGAACTCGGTGATCCCGGCCGGGAAATCCACCCAGTGGAACGACGAGGCCATGGTCACGAGGTCGGCGGAAGCCTCGGCTAGCCCGGTGCGCTCGCCGCTTCCCGCCAGCCAGCGGATTCGTGATCCGGCGGAGTCGTACTCGCCGCGCCGTCTCATGTGGACATTCGGTTCGACGGCGACGATCGATCGCGGCTCGCGATCGGCGAGCATCCTGCTCCAGATTCCGGTACCCGCACCGACATCCGCGATGTCGAGCGTTCCGGAGGGCGCCGCGAGCAGACCGAGTATCGCGTCGCGCACGGCGGGGGAGTATCCCTCCCTGAACCGGGAATAGTCGTCCGCAAGCCTGCTGAAGTCGCCGTGGATGACGCTGGGGGTCATGGCGTCGAACGTAGCGCCGCCGAAGGCGAGTGCGGGTGGAGTTGACTTCCACTCGGCGGGCGGCTATCGGATGTGCCGTGCCCTGTGCGGGCGGGGTTGCGGCTTCTCACCGCAGAAGTCGGTACTGCACCAAATGCCGTTCTTGCTGGGCGAGCGATCGTAGAACACGTACCGGCATTCGGGATTGTGGCAGGTCTTGAGGCGGTCGAGTTCGCCGGTCTGGCCCGCGGCGAACAGGATTGCCAGCAGTGAGCCGATGAGCGCATCGGTGCCGTTCGCGCGTTTGGCCGGCAGTACGGGCTCGCCGTCGGGCGTCCACTGGGCGCCGCCCAGCGTGGACTTCGCGAACTTGTTGAGCGTGGCCACGGCGTTGCCGGTGGCCCTGCCGCCGAGGAAGTCGCGGACCGTCTCGCGGAAGGTGATCAGCTGCTCGTGTTCTTTTCTGCTGGGGTTGCCCGTGTCCATGTCGTGGGCCTTGAGCCACAGTGCGGCGCTGGCCTGCGTGATCAACGCGTCCTCGGCGCTACGGAATTTCGCCGAGTTGCAGAACAACTCGACCTTGCGCAGCTCCCCAGGGGCATCGGATCGCTCGAATGACACCGCAAGAGGTTACCAACTAACGTCGGTAACAGACAGCTGGTCAGGCCATGGCGAAGCCCCGGGGTCGGCGAAGGTCGATCTCACGCCCGGGACCACGCCTGATCTCATCCTCGCCCCGGGATCAGCCTGCACCGCCGGGAAGCCGGTCGCCGAACACCCTGCGTAGTTTGGACGGCCAGCGCGAGCGCCGTACTCCGAGCCTGTCGAGTGCGTCCCCGATCGCGTCGAGCACCTCGTCGGCCGTGTCGGCTTCGAGTTCGACCTCCACTTCCCGCCACGTGTTCTTGCCGAACTCGCCACCGGTCCGCTCCGCTGAGACCTGGTCGTCGACGAGTGTCGCGAGTGGATGACCGGAGGAGTCCAGCAACGCATGGCTGTACCTGGTGGTCGTGATGCGGGCGACCGGGGCCAGTTCCACGCCGGGATCCGGCAGGCGTTGCCGCAGCCGCTGGGGAACCGGCTCGCCTGGCTGACCCAGTGGTTCGGCGACCTCCTCTTTGTGGCCACTCGCGTGTGGAAGCTTCAGGTGCCAGCCTGCGTCGCCGCCGCCCGTTCGCCTTCGCAACGTGATCGCGTTGCCGATCAGCCGCAGGTCGGCCGTATCGAAATAGGTGGCTTCCAGTACGGACTTCACCGGATCGGCCTGCCGCGCGATCCCGCCCGCTCCTTCCAGCCGGGGTACCGCCTCGGTCGGCCCCAGTTCGAACTTGATCTCGCGCTCGATCATGTGGTTCCCGTCCTCCACGCTGCTCGCCGATGCCATCGACGTTAGTCTCCCGGAGATGGACGATGCGGGATTTCCAGGTCAGGAGGCCCTCGCGAAGGCAATGCGGTTGCTTGCCGACCCGCCGGAGGAGCCGGAGACCAGCCACGGCTACCTCGATCTGCTCGGCGTCGCCGAGCGTGAGAAACCGGGACCGGTGCAGGCGTTGTGGGAGTCGAACGGCGGCTCGGCGCTGTACGACTCGGCCCAGTCGCTCGCCCGCCGGATCTTCACCTCGCTGAACCCGCCGTTCTCCGCGCTGGGTCTTGATCAGGGCGGCACCGCGCTCGACATCGGCTCGGGACCCGGCGGCGTGACCTCGACGCTGGGGCGCCACGCCGGAGCGGACGGCCTCGCACTCGGCGTCGACGTGTCGGAGTCGATGCTGCGCCGTTCCGTTCGCGACCACGCCGGGCCCAACGTCGGCTTCGTCAGGGCGGACGCGAGGCGGCTTCCCTTTCGCGACGGCTGCTTCGACGCGGTGACTTGCCTCGCGGTACTCCAGCTCGTTCCCGACCCGCTGACGATCGTCGCCGAGGCGGCCCGCGTCCTCGTTCCCGGAGGCAAGGTCGCGATCATGATCCCCAGCCCTGGCGGAGCGATCGGCAGAAGGGCGGGTGAGCTGATCGCGGGTCCCGCCGGGCTCTGGTTGCCGAAGGCGGAGGAGATCGCGGAGGCGTTGACCGGCAGCGGCGTCACCATCGTGCATTCGAGGCAAAGCGCACTCGTGCTGAGGGTGGAAGGCACGAAGGCTGGCTGAACCCGCGCGTTGTCCGGTAATCGTTTCCGAACGAAAATTGAAATGGGCCGATTCCCCAACCCTCCGCCGCGCGCGACTTTTTGTCGGTACGTTCTGTCACGCTTGGGTCGTTCGAGCGAGAACAGGCTCAACGGAACGATTCGTCAGCGGAACCCGTCAGTGTGAGGACGCCGACGAGCGACTGGGGGAAAGGAACGCGCCGATGCCGGACAGCATCGAGGCCAGCGAGCGCATGGTCGACGACTGGAATCGACGTGTCCAGGAGCAGGCACGGCGATACCAGGCGATGGCCGAGCGGGTCGAGGCAGTCTCCGTCACCGAACACTCGCGGGACAACGCCGTCGAGGTCACCGTCAACTCCAAGGGACTGCTCACCGATCTCGTGATTTCCGATGCGGTGCAAGGCAAACGGATGGCCGAGGTCTCCCAGCAGGTCATGCGCACCGTGCAGGCGGCGCAAGCTCGTCTCCCCGATCTGTTGCGGCAGGCCATGACCGAGACCGTCGGGACGGAAGACCAGGCGGTGAACAAGGTTTTCCACGACGCGAAGGCGCAATTCCCTCAGCCGCCCGAAGACGAACCACAGCCACCGCCGCACAGGGAACTGCGGTTCGGCCCGGAGGACGAAGAGCAGGACGCCCCGCCGCCCGTGCCCCCGTCGCAATCGACGGAGAGCCGGCCGAAACCGCGGTCGCGCCCTCGTCGTCATCGCCCCGGCGACGACGATGACGATTTCGGCGGTCGTTCGATTCTTTCCTGACTTTTCATCACTGAGGGGGACGCCATGCCAGACGGCGGTTTCGAGCTGGGTTCCGACTTGGCCGCCCATGCCACACAGATCGACAGCTGTGCGGAAGGGATCATGGAAGCGGTGGAAGCCGCCCGGCAGGTCAGCATGCCCACTGACGCATACGGCATTCTGTGCCAGCCGTTCCGGATGCTGCTGGATCCGGTCGAGCAAAGCGGAATCGACGCCCTCAACGAAGCGGTCGACGCCATGACCGCGACGGCGGAAAAGGTGCGCAACGCCTCGGAAAGTTACCTCGGAACCGAGGATGTCATCGTCAGTACGTTCCAGGCGGGTGACTGATGCCCGACGGCAATCCGCTCGTCGCGGACGCGCCTCAGGACGGCGACGGGCCCGGCCCGTTCACGGCGGGAAACGGCGAATTCGGCTACGCGGGCGGCATCGGCATCGCCGAATCCGCGATCGACACGTTCAACGGCATCAAGGACGGAGATTGGGTCCAGGGTGGACTCGGCGTGCTCGGCCTCGCCGCGGAGGGTGCCGCTGCCGCCATCGACCCGTTCGGCTGGCTCATGTCGTCGGTCGCCTCGTTTCTGATGGAGCACATCCAGCCGCTGAAAGACATGCTCGATTCGGTGTGCGGCGATCCACCCGTGATCCAGTCGTACTCGGAAACGTGGGGGAATGTCGCGACCCGGCTTGAGGAAACGCAAGCCGACTTCGCCAACGCGGTGAAAACCGGGACGTCGGGGTGGACCGGCGGCGGCGCCAACGCATACCGGGACTCGTGCAGGGAACAGGAAGAGACCCTCGCGGGAGCGGCATCGGTCGCCGGGTCGGTCAGTACCGTCGTGATGATCATGGGCGAGGTCGTCGGTTTCGTCAGGGAAACGGTAAGGGACCTGATCGCGGATCTGGTGGGAAAGCTGATTTCCTGGGTGCTGGAAACGGTTTTCTCGCTGGGTTTCGGAACGCCGGTCGTGGTGGCGCAGGCGGTGACCGCCATCTCGAAGTGGGCAACCAAGATCGCCGATCTGCTGAAGAGGCTGCTTGAGACCATTCGCAGGGTGTCGCCGCTGCTCGGCAAGCTGGGCGACATCCTGGCGAAGATCGTCAAGGTGAGTGGCAGGATCGCGGGCAAGGTCACCGGTCTCGACGTCATCTCCACCAGGAACATCAAGGGTGGTGGCTTCTTTCGGCACGGAGGCATCGACGGGCCGAACGGTGGGCCCAGCTCCGGGAACACCTCGGGATCAGGCGACGGCGACAGCGGTTCGGGTTCCGGCTCGGGATCGGATTCGGGGGCCGACCCGGATTCCGGTACGACGACGGCGGACCCGGTGGCCTCGACGTCTTCGCCAACGTCAAGCACGCCAAGCACAACAACGAATACGACGACGAGTACTACGTCCAACGCGACACAAAACGGCTACAGCTCGGTTCGCACGGACACCACGTCGCACGGTACGAGCGACGGTGGAAATTCCACGCAGGGCGACAGCGGTTCCGGCACCGACGACGACTCCGGTGGAAACGGCAACGGTTCCGGCAACGATGGCGGCTCGGGGAGCGACGGCTCGGATGGCGGCGTCTCCGCGTCGCATCAGCGCGCGACCCCGCACACCGGCAACGCGAATGGCGATGCTCCCACCGGGGGTAACCACACGACCGGCAACTACACCACCAGCAACCACGGCGGTAGCTCCGATTCCGGCGGCACCAGCTCCGACGGTGGCGGCCCAGGCGCACACACCAGCCCGCACACCGGAACGACTGACACGATCGGCACCGGGGCCGGCACGGGATCGGGCTCGGACAGCATCTCGAACACCACGTCCACGAGCGGTTCGACTCCCGCGCCGACTCCCGTGTCCGCGACGCCGCGAGCCGAAGGCCCGGCGAGCCTGCCGCCGCAGCGCGGTCCCGAGGGCGGCGCTCCACCACACGCCAACGCCCCCATGGGCGGCGGTGCACCGGGCGGGACAGGCCAGCCCGCAACCGCACCGGGCACGCGCCGGCCGGGCACGGGGGGATGGACGGGTACCCCCGGTACACCACCAGGCAACGCTCCCGGTGGACGTCCGGGCCCTGCCACATCGCCACAACCACAGGTCGCGGCACGGGGACACACTCCGCCCACCGGTTCGCCGCACGGGTCTCCCCACCCGGGCCGACCGTCACGGGCAGACCATGACACGCCGCAGCACAACCGACCGGATTCCAGGAGCGGCGACTCAAGGGGCGACGGCCCGGCGGCGGACCCTCAGCACACCGGCGACGGCGGAGCGCCGCATTCCCCGGACCCCCTGACACCCGACCAGGTCAACCAGCGGCACGCCGACCCCACCCCGGCCGGGACCTCCTACCATCGCGGTGATCCAGATCTGGGTGACCTCCCGCAGCGGGTGCCGCCGGACCCCGGCGGCCGCTACACCGCCGACGTCCACGTCACCCCAGAAGGCCACGCTCGCATCGGCGACCGCCACTACACGCCGGAACAGTTCGCCGACATCCTGCGCCGCAACGGCGACTACGACGGCGGTCCCGTCCGGCTCATCGGCTGCGATGCCGGATCCAACGACTTCGCCCAGCGTCTGGCCCGCGAACTGGACGCCGACGTGCTCGCGCCGAACACCAAGGCGTGGACCGACAGCAATGGCAGGGTGTTCTCCTCGGACGTCGAGATCGGTCCCGACGGCAAGCTCAGGCCGAGGATCCCGCCCAACGGCGAGTGGACGACGCATCATCCCGACGGCACGACTACCGGTGCCGGCGACGACGCGTTCAGCCCCGACACTCCCGGCGAACGCAAGCGCGACCTCGACGGCGACGACGCGAGGGCACGTGGCGCGAGCGGCGACGACGAGAACCCGCAGCATCAGATCGAGGGCCGCTGGCGGGAACCGGACCACCTGCCGTTCGACAGTCCCGAGGACGGCAGGATCCGCCTCGACGACGACAGTTCCCTTTTCGATGAGCCACGCCGTGACCTCGAACCCGGCCGCAGGTACGAGATCATGGGTGAGGACGGCGACGTTCGCAGCACCGTCTACACGGATTCCTCCGGCAACGTGACACACGTCGACGCGGTCGCGCCCAACACACTGCACGGGGGCAATCCGGAGGTGATGCGCCCCGCGCCCGACGCGGACTACCGCGTGCGGACGGGGCACAGGGCGGACATCTTCCCGACCGGCCCCGACGGCAGGACCCGCATGGTCGACGATCCGGCGGGAGGCCCATCGCGGGTCGACTACGTCGATGTGCCCGAGGAGCCGGCCGCGGTCAGGAACATCGGGCCCGACGATGACCTCTGCCCCGGCGGCGACACCAGGTTCGGCGAAGGCCACTCGCTGGATCCCAGTACGCGGTACAACGTCGTCGACGCGGAAGGGAACCCGAGGGGAACCTTCCAGACCGACGGCGAAGGCAACGTCAAGTGGGCCGACGTTCCCGGCAGCGGGAACGGATGGGACAACCCCGACCTGCGGGAGCCCCATCCGAACGCCAACTACCGCGTCGACAAGGGGCCGATGCACCAGGAGTACCACGTCGGCGGCGACGGCCGACCCGAGCCCGCCGCGCCGTGGGACGGTCCCGAGCGCGACACCCTGCCCCGGCAGGACCACCCCGGCGTCAAGCAGGGCGAGGCGTTCAGCGCGCGGCAGGGCACCGAGAACCTCGCGCCCGGCACGGAGCACAGGGCGCTCGACGAGCGAGGGCAGGTCCGGAGCAGGTTCTACACCGACGGCGACGGCAACATCAGCCACGTCGACGCGGAGTCGGGACAGCGGGGCCGCACCAATCCCGAGGTCTCGGCGGCTCCCGACGGAGCGCGGGTCGTGCAGGACGGCAGGTACGGCACTCCGGCTCAGCAGAACGTGCGGGACGACTGGCCCGCTCCCGATCGGGAGATCACCTACTCGCACCAGCAGCGTCCGGAGGGCTTCGCAGGCGGCAAACCCGAGAGCTACGAACCGAAGCACGAGGCGGCGCTCGGCGACCGGGATCCGGGCAAACCTCCGGTCGTGGGCAGGCGCAACCTGCCGCCCGACTCCCGGATCGAGATACTCGATACGAACGGAAACCCCTACGCCACGATCCAAACCGACGGAAAAGGCAAGCCCACCCACATCCACACCGCCGACGCCGAGGAGATCGCCAAGGCGAAGAAGGTCAAGGGCGTCCAGGTGGTCGAAGACCCGGGCTACGGAACTCAGGGGGCGAGGAACCCGCGCTCGGAGTGGCCGGACCCCGAGCACGACGTGAGGTACTCCTACAAGAAGGAGCCCGTCGGATTCGACGGAGCAGAGCCGGATCGACTGAGCGCGCGAGAAAGGGACGCGCTGACGGCGGACCCGAAAAAGACGCCGCTGGCCGGAAGGGAAGGGCTGCCGCCGGATTCCCGCGTCACGCTGCTCGACAAGGACGGAAAGCCCTACACGACGGTCCAGACCGACGCCGGCGGCAACGTCAAGCACGTGCACACGTACAAGCCCTTCGACGCCGACCTCAACAACCCGCCCCCCAGCGCGACGGTGCGGGTCGACGAGAGGCTCCACGTGCCGGACGGTAACGGCGGAACGCGGGTGCACGAAGGCGACGTGCATCGGACCGACGAGAACGGCAACACCGTCGCCACCACGTCGCGGCCGGAGTACTCCGATGGTGGCAACGACATCCGCAGGGACGGCACCGCGCAGCGCGATGTGGGCGCCGAAGGCGGCCGAAGCGCGAAGGGCACCAACCTCGACGAGGGCGGACATCACGGCGGGACGGAGACCGGAAAGGCGGGCGAACGCATCAACCAGTCGACGCAGAGCACGAGTGACAACCGCATGTTCCCTGGTGAAGACGCGGGCAAAAAGACCATCAAGACCGCGCCCGACCACGATTCGAGTGCCAGTTACTACGCGATGGAAAGAGCCAGGGACGAGGCACGTAACGTCGAGGTCGAGGACATCATGCCCATGCGCGACAGTGGCCAGGCCGATCCGCACACGCGTCAATACCGCTCGATCGGTGTCGACGACAGGAACCGTCCCACGGTCACTGTCAGGAGTTTTGCGAATGACCACAACGCCCCCCTCTGGACGAAGGACTTCCGTGACCGCGAACCAACAGCCTGAGCAGGACACCTATGACGAGCTGGTCCAGCGGCTCGGTGTCGCGTTGCTCGATCTCGTGCCGGAAGGGGGCTGGGCGAGGATCGACCTGGTGAGCGCCATGACGGTTCCCGTACAGGACCTCGGCCTCACGGTGATCATGGAGGACGGTTCCACGCCCGAGATCACTCCGCCGGACGAGCTCAACGTGATCCTCGCCAAGCTGCGCATGCTGCTGTACGAGGAGGGGAGGGGAACCTGGTTTTCCGCGCGGGTTTCGGTCAACCCGCCGGGCCGGATCTTCTGCAACTTCAACATGGACTACGAGCCGGTGCTCACCGCGCCGATGGAAGCGGAGCACTACGTGGAGGATCTCAGGATGTTCCCCAGGGACCGGGAACACATGCCGGATTGGCTCACCGCGAAGATCGCGGCCGGTGGCAGTGAGGAGCGCGACTGATGTCCGCGAACAACCGCGTGCCCCTCGACGGGGCGGGAGCGAACGAACTGATGAAGGGTTTCACCACCCGGATGATCCATTCGCTGCCATCGGCGTGGGATCAGCTGTTCATCGATTTCCGTTCCGTCGGCACCTACGTGGAGTTGTCGGGGCGACTGATCACCGTGCTCGGCGGAGCGATCGAGTGGACGCCGCCCGGCGACGAGGCCGTGTTCCTGATGAAGCTGCGCGACGCCATGTACCGGCCCTACGAAGGAGTCTGGACGAGCCTCCGCTACCACCTCGTGCACCCCGGCCGTTATTCGGTCGAGTACGACTGGAAGAACGAGCCGGACTGGGATCACACCCCGCCTCCCCGGTTCTTCGCCCAGGAATTCGACATGTATCCGAGGAACGAGGACGACCTGCCCGAGTGGTTCGAGCGGCGCCTCGACGAGGCCGACGCGGAGTAGTCACGGTGCCGCGACGCCGGTCGCCGAGTGAGAGGAATCCCGACGATGAGTCAGCCAGGCGCACCGCTGACCGCGCCGCAGCGGCAGCAGCTCGTGGCGCGTATCGGTCAGGCCGTCGCGGCTGCCGCTCCCAGGGGCTGGCGGCGGCTCGAAATCGAGTATCGCGCCGCGGGGCGGCACGTCGAGGTCGACCTGGGAGTGACAGGGCAGGACGGCGTCACACGGCCGGCGCAACCGCCCGCCGCCGCCGTTCGGTTGCTCTCCGACCTGCGCGCCGGCATGTACCAGCGCGGAAGGGGCACCTGGCTGGGCGCGACGCTGACCTTCGCCCCCGGGCAACCACCGCGCCTGGATGTCGTGCTCGACAACGAGCCGGAATGGCGAAGGCAGCCGCCGCCGATCGGATTCCGCGACGAGCTGCGCTTCTTCCCGCGAGCGGAGCGGTACCTGCCCGAATGGCTCCTGCTAAGGGCGGACGGAGCACCGGTTGCCGGTGAACCGCCGCGGTTCCCTTCCGCCGGGCCGTCCGCTGTGGACGAAGGAGTGCCGCGGACACCGAGGGTCTACGACGGGTTCGACGATTCGGGCATGCCGCTGGTCGAGCGGCCCGCGCTGTCGAGGGCCGAGCGGGAACGGGTGCTCGCCTACCTCGACGCGGCGCCGGTGGTGCTCGCGGCGCGCGGCTACGACACCGATCCGTTCGAGCCGCGCCGGCCCGCGTCGGTACCGCTCACCTTTCGCACGGACGGCGCGTGGGTGTGGCCGGGCGCGGTCGCCTACCACCTGAGGGAGCACGAAATCGCGCCGGATCCCGAGCTGCTGACTCACATCAGGGCGCGTGATTTCGTCGTGCCCGAGGTCGGCGAGCCGGCGAGGGAACTCGCGATCGCCGCCATCACCGGTAGCCCGTCCACAACGGACTGAACAGAGCCCCGCCGGTAAGCGGGCCGACGAGGCGTCAGAGCAGTCCGCCGGGGTCGGCGGGCACGTCGACCGCGTGTTCCCGCAGCGCAGAGAGAGGAATCACCTCGGTGGCCTTCTCGTTGGTCGCGGCGAGTACGACCGGCGGGGCGGCACCCGCTTCGTAGGATTCCAGCCACCGGGAGGCGCCGACACACCATCGGTCGCCTGGCGTCAAACCGACGAAGCCGTATTCGGGGCGCGCGGTGACCAGATCGTTGCCGACAGCTTGCTGATGGGCGAGGAACTCGGCCGAGACGACCGCGCACACGGTATGGCTGCCGAGGTCCTCCGGTCCCGTCTTGCAGCATCCGTCGCGGTAGAAGCCGGTGACGGGATCTGTCCCGCAGGGCTCCAGTTCTCCACCGAGCACGTTGCGATCGGTTGTCATCGTTCCAGCCTGGCACGTACCCGGCGCCGACGGCAGCTCAGGATCGCCGATCATCGCCAGGCGAACACCGGCTGTTCCAGATGACCGACCTTGGTCGGCCTTCCCCGGAGCACCACCTCGCGGAACTGGTAGAGCACGGCGCCGGTCGGTGCGTGCAGGTAGGTGTCGAGCAGGGGGAGCTGGATCACCGGCCGGTCGGATTCGGGGATGCTGACGAACCGGGGTTCCACGTCGATGTCGGAGAGCGGGATCCAGAACACTCTCGCCACCTCATCGGGGTTGGGGCGCGGTTCCGGTGGCTCTCCTGCCCACACGACGACCGGGGTGATGACATATCCGGACCTGGTCACGTAGTCGTCGAGCCTGCCGAGTACGTCGGCCGGACCGAGCCGGATGCCGATCTCCTCGTGCAGTTCCCTGAGCGCGGCCGTGGTCGTGTCCTCGCCGTCGTCGAGCCTGCCACCTGGCAGCGCGAACTGCCCGGCGTGCGCGCGCAGGGTCGCCACTCGCCGGGTGAGCCAGAAGCCCAGCTCGCCTTCCCTGGCGACGAGTGTGATGGCCACGGCGGCGCGCCTGCCGGGAGCTTCGGCTGGTGCCGGGGTGAAGGCGCGCAACGCCTCCGCGACGGCGTCGCGGGCAGGGCGGACGTTGCGGGCTCCGTGGAACATTCGACCATGGTAGGCGCGATACTTGGCCCATGACCGGACTTGTGATTATCACCGGTGGTGGCAGAGGGATCGGCTCGGCGACGGCCCGCCTGCTCGCCGGCAGGGGATGGGATGTGTGCGTCGGGTTCCGGGATGATGAGGTCGCCGCCGGCCGCGTAGCCGAGGCGTGCCGTGCGGCCGGCGCGAAGGCGATCGCCGTGCGGGTGGATGTATCGGTCGAGTCCGAGGTCGTGGCGCTTTTTGATCGTGCCCAGGACGAACTCGGCCCGGTCAGGGGGCTTGTCAACAATGCGGGCATCGTGGCGCCGAAGGCCACGGTCGCCGAGCTGACCGGTGAGCGGATCCGGCGGTTGGTCGGCGTGAACGTCATCGGCGCGTTCCTGTGTGCGCGGGAGGCCGTGCGCCGGATGCCGGAGGGTGCGGCGATCGTCAACGTGTCCTCGCGCGCCGCCGTGCTGGGGGCGGCAGGCGAGTACGTGGATTATGCCGCGTCGAAGGCCGCTGTCGAGGCGTTGACGACGGGCTTGGCGAAGGAGGTCGCGCCGAGGCGCATCCGGGTCAACGCGGTGCGGCCGGGGCTGATCAGGACGGGGATCCACGCGAGCGCGGGCAGGCCGGACAGGGTCGCCGAGCTGGCGCCGACCGTGCCTATGGGCAGAGGAGGAACCGCCGAGGAGGTGGCCTGCGCGATCGCCTGGCTACTCTCGGAGGAGGCTTCCTACGTCACCGGGTCCTTTGTGGACGTCAGCGGAGGCCGCTAGCGGGCGTTGCCGCCGGTGAACGTCGCGAGCGCGGCAGTGCCGGTGGCGGTGATTCGAGCGGGAACCCGTTGCCCGGCGGCGCCGGGTCGTGAAGGTTCGACGAATCCGTGCCGGGACAGTAGGTGGGCGCAGCTCTGGTCACAGCAGGCGAGCCCGTCGAAGAAGAGGTCGGGTTCGGAGCCGCAGGTCATCTCCGCGCGGTCGGCGGCGATGGCGCGCAGGATGGCCAGCGCACGTGGGGGCGGGAACAGAATGTTCATGATGTTTCACTCACCAAAACGGTTGATTTGGTAGCGGAAGACTAAGTCGTGCCGCGTGACTCGTCAACGCTCCACTCCTTGACCTGGGTGCAATATAGATGTTTCATGTATTGAAACATGGTGCTATTGCACTCGACCCACTGGTCGAGTGGCGATCACTTGACCCTGCCTTATGTTGGCTGGAAGCCGAATAACGGCTATATCAAAGAAGAAATGACCGGCTGGCCGTCTTGACCGGCGCGGACTTCGCTGCGATTCTGACTCGACCGACTGGTCGGTCGAGACGGAGAAGGGGTGAGATGTCGTGGAGTTCTCCATTCCCGACGAGCTGGCCATGTTCGTCGAATCCGTCCGGCGGTTCCGGGAGAAGGAACTCATGCCGCTCGAACAGGAATTTCTGCTCGCGGGCAAGTTCGATGCCTCGACACGGACCGCGCTGGAGAACAGGGCGCGCCGGCAGGGTTTCTGGGCGCTCGATGTTCCGGAGGAGTACGGCGGACAGGGGATGGGTGTGCTCGCTTCGTGCCTGGTCGCGGAGGAGCTGTTCAAGCATCCCGCCATGTTCGAGTTCGGCGGCAGCCCCGAGCCCGTGCTCTACCACGGCACCGAGGGACAGAAGGCGCGCTTTCTGTATCCCGTGGTCAAGGAGGACCGGCGGTGCTGCTACGCGTTCACCGAGCCAGGCGGCGGATCGGACGTCGCGGCGTTGCGGACGACAGCTGTCCGCGATGGCGACGATTGGGTCATCAACGGAACGAAGACTTTCATTTCGCATGCCGAGCGGGCCGACTTCGTCATACTCTTCGCGACGGTTGATCCTGAGAAGGGTGCCAGGGGAGTCACGTGCTTCCTTGTCGAAAGGGGTACTCCGGGATTCGAGCTTTCCCGCCCCATACCCACCATGGGCGACGATTGGGAACCGCACGAACTGACCTTCACCGACTGTGTCGTGCCGGATGCCAACCGGCTCGGCGAGGTTGGGGGAGGGTGGAAGCTGGCGACATCGCAGCTCACGCATGGGCGGCTGAAGATCGCCGCTTACCAGTTGGGTATCGCGCAGCGTTGTATCGACATCGCCGTCGAATGGGCGAAGAACAGGGTGACCTGGGGAAAGCCGATCGCGACCAGGCAGGCCGTGCAGTGGATGCTCGCCGACTCGGTCACCGAACTCGACGCTGCTCGCATGCTGACCTATCGCGCGGCATGGCTTGCCGACGAGGGCGAGGACTGCGAGAACGAGGCGTTTATGGCGAAGTTGTACGCGACCGAAATGGCGCAACGGGTCACCGATCGTTGCCTACAGATTCTCGGTGGCCTCGGTTATAGCAAGGAACTTCCGATCCAGAGTTTCTACCGGCAGGTACGGGTCTGGCGGATCGGCCATGGCACCGCGGAGATCCATCGATGGATGATCGCGCGGAATCTGCTCGGCCTTTCCGCGCGGGACTGACGGGACCGGAGAGGACGGCGTCAATGGACATCGTGGGAAACCGCACGCTGCGTGATCTGCTCACGGAACGTGAGCGCCGGTTCAGGGACAAGACATTTCTCGTGTTCGTCGAGAAAGATGGTTCCGCTGTCGAATTGACCTATCGCGGCTTCGCCCAGCAGGTGCGCCGAGTCGCAGCGGGTTTCGCCGAACGCGGCATAGGTAAGGGTGACAAAGTCGTCGTCCAGTTGCCGAACTGCCCCGAGTTCCTGTTGTGCTGGTTCGGCCTTGCCTGGATCGGTGCGGTCGTCGTCCCAGCCAACAGCGCGTCGACCGCCACCGAGATGCGGCATGTCGTTTCCTTCTCCGACGCCGTGGCCGTGGTGACGGATGAGGAACACCGTGAGGCACTGGAGTCCGTTGTGGACGGATTGCCCGCTGTGCGCCTCCGGGTTCTGCTGACCGCGGCACACCACGACTGGTTGCCGTTCGCGGACCTGACCGCGAGCGAGCGGATCCCGCCGGAGGTGCCGCTGACACCCGACGACGTCGCCGAGTTGCTGTTCACCTCCGGCACGACCGCGCGCCCGAAGGCTGTGATGCTGACGCACGGGAACTGCCTCTATGCGGGCGAACGAGAATGGCGCATCCTCGGGCTTGTGCCGGAGGACCGATGTCTGACGGCGCTGCCCGCATTCCATGTCAACGCGCAGACGGTCACCATCCTGTCATCGCTCACGGTCGGCGCTACGTGTGTGCTGCTGGCCGAATACAGCGCGAGCAAATTCTGGGAACACGTCAGGGCAAGGAGGGCAACGGCGCTCTCGCTCGTTGCGATGCAGGTGCGCACCTTGCTCGCGCAGCCGAGGAAGGACACCGATAAGCGCCACTCGGTGCGCAGGGTTATGTACGCCATCAACGTACTCGACGAGGAGAAGGCGGAGTTCGAAAGCCGCTACGCCGTCGAGTTGACCAACGGTTACGGGTTGTCGGAGGCGATGACCATCGTGACGATCGCACCTGTTCATGGGGAGCGACGCTGGCCCTCCATCGGCTTGCCCACGCTCGATCGGCAGGTGCGCATCGTGGACGAGGAGGGCGTTGATGTCGCCAAGGGGAGGGTTGGCGAGATCATCGTGAGCGGTGTCCCGGGGCGGACCTTGATGGCGGGCTACTACGAGGATCCGAAGGCGACCGCCGACGCGCTCAGGGACGGCTGGCTGTATACGGGGGACAACGGGTACTTCGACGAGCGCGGCTATGTTCACTTCTTCGACCGCAGGAAGGACGTCATCAAGGTCGCGGGGGAAAACGTGTCGGCGAGCGAGGTCGAGCACGTCCTGTTGACCTGCCCCGGTGTCGTCGAAGCGGCCGTTGTGTCCGTTGCCCACAGCATCAGGGATGAGGTACCCGTCGCGTTCGTCGTCCTGGATCCCGAAGCGGACCTGACGGCGGAAGACGTGAAGAGTTACTGCGCCGGCCAGCTGGCCAAGTTCAAGGTCCCCTGGCTCGTCGAGATAGTCGACGGCCTGCCGAAGACGTCCATCGGCAAGATCGAGAAGAAGGCGTTGCGCGAGATGACCCTCGGCTGGGGGCCGTTGTGATAGGCCTGGAAAAGCATGCCGAGGCGCTGCGAGCCGAACTCGGCAAGGAACGAGCCGAGCGGCTCGGCGTCCTCTCGGGGAGGGACATCGCCAGGTTCGCCGTGGTGACGGGGCAGCCCGAGCGGCGAGACGTGACGGGCGCGGTACTCGCACCGCCGACATTCCTCAGCTCCATCATGGGCTGGGGTGCGGGCGTGCCCGACGACGAACTCGGCGGCGACGGAACCGCGACCGAGGACACGAGGGGACTTCCGCTCACAGGGGTGCGGCTGATGGGGGCGGGGCAGGAGTTGGAGTTCCACGCGGCTGTACTGGAGGGGACGGTGGTGGTTGCCCACACGAGTCTCGTCGATGTGCGGCTGAAGGAAGGACGATCGGGCCCCCTGCTGTTGCTGCGGATCCTCCGGCGCTTCACGACCGATGCAGGCACGCCACTCGTGACCTGCCACGAGTCTTTCATCGCGAGGTGACACGATGACCGACCGGATCACGCCGTACACCGTGAGGACGAGTCACGTCCGGCTCTTCCGGTTCAGCGCGGTGACCTGGAATGCCCATCGGATCCACTACGACACCGCCTACGCGCGGTCGGAGGGATACCCGGAGGTGCTCGTCCAGTCGCACCTGCACGGCTGTTTTCTCGCCAATGCCGTACTCGCCTGGGCGGGGGAGGGCGCTACGTTGCGTGCGTTGCGGTGGACCAACAGGGCGATCGCCGTCGCGGGCGATGTACTGACCGTGACGGGCACCGTGACCGGAGCCGAGACGGACGGCGCTTTCCGGCTCGTATCGGTTGATTTGGAGGAGCGCAACCAAGACGGCGAGTTGTGCACCCCCGGCCACGCGATCGTCGCGGTGCCGTCGGTGTCGCCGAGGGAAGTGACGAGCGATGGCTGATGTCGAACTCGTGGAGCGGCTTTACCGGACCATGTCGTTGATCCGGCGGTTCGAAACCGCGGCGGGCAAGTTGCTGGCCGAGGGTGAACTGGCCGGATTCCTGCACCTGTCGATCGGACAGGAGGCAGTGGCCGCGGGTGTGTGCGACGTACTGGGCGCGGAGGACCACATCACGACGACGCACAGGGGACATGGGCACTGCGTCGCCAAGGGCGCGAGAGTCGAGGCGATGTTCGCGGAGATCTTCGGAAGCGGCAAGGGCTACTGCGGGGGGAGGTCCGGTTCGATGCACGTCGCCGATCCCGACGTCGGAATACTCGGCGCGAACGCCATCGTCGGCGCCTGTGTGCCGATCGCGCTTGGCGGCGCGCTTTCAGCCTCGACGCTCGGCGGGCGGAGTGTGTCCGTCGCGTTCTTCGGTGAGGGAGCCGTCGCGGAAGGTGTGGTGCACGAGTCGCTCAACCTGGCGGCGTTATGGCGACTTCCGCTGATCTTCGTCTGTGAGAACAACGGTTACGCCGAGATGACCCCCGTCGATGTGCATCTGCGTGCCGCGAACGTCGCTGACTACGCCGCCCCACACCGGATTCCCGCTGAGACAGTCGACGGCAACGACGTGCTCGTGGTCAGAGCCGCGGCGGAGAAGGCGGTTGAAAGGGCGCGAGCGGGAGGTGGCCCGACATTGCTCGAATGCCGCACCTATCGCTGGCACGGCCATTTCGAAGGTGACGCGCAGCGATACCGAGACAAGTCGGAGGTCGCGGCATGGCGCGAACGCGATCCGCTGACGGTGCTTGCCGCTCGCGCTGAGGAGGCAGGGCTGCCCGCTGATTCGCTCAAAGCGATCGATGAGAAATGCGCTGACGAGATCGCTCGCGCCGTCGCTTGGGCCCGTGACCAGCCCCCCGCACAAGCCGAAACGCTGACCGCGCACGTGTACCGCGATCGGACGGGGGCTGGATGAGCAGGCTCAAATACTGGCAGGCGATCAATTCGGGACTGTCGGAGGAACTGCGGCGAGACCCGAGTGTCGTGTTGTTCGGCGAGGACGTCGCGGCGCCGGGCGGGCCGTTCGGGGCGAGCAAGGGGCTACTGGACGAGTTCGGTTCCGCGAGGGTCAGGGACACCCCGATCAGCGAAGCGACACTCACCGGCATGGCCGTCGGTGCCGCGATGACTGGTCTGCGGCCGATTGTTGAGGTCATGTTCTTCGACTTCATCACGCTGGTCATGGACCAGTTGGTGAACCAGGCCGCGAAGATGTCGTACATGTCGATGGGCCACTTCTCGGTCCCGTTGACGCTCCGAACCATGTGCGGTGCCCATCTGGGTTCGGGACCGCAGCATTCGCAGAACCTGGAGTCGTGGGTGGCAGGTGTCCCCGGCCTCAAGGTCGTCTGGGGCGGAACGCCCGCCGACGCGAAGGGACTGCTCAAAGCGGCCGTCAGAGATCCCGACCCGGTCGTCGTGATCGAGAGCGCCGGACTGTGGTCGGTCAGGGGGGAGGTGAGCAACGACGAGGCGATAACACCGCTCGGCAAGGCGGCCGTGCGCCGCCGGGGCGAGGACGTGACCCTGGTGTGCTGGGGTGGCACGGTGTCGAGGGCCGACGCCGCCGCCGTCGCTTTGGCCGACGAAGGGGTCGACGCCGAGGTCCTGGATCTGCGCACCCTGTCGCCGCTCGACGAGGAGACCATTCTCGCGTCCACCGGCCGCACCGGACGGCTCGTCGTCGTCCAGGACGCGACCGGCCCGTGCAGCGTCGGTTCCGAGGTCGTGCGGCTCGCCGCCTGTGAGGGGTTCGGCACGCTGCGGGCGGCACCGAGGCTCGTGAGTCCGGCTTTCGCGCCGGTGCCCTTTCCACCTCACCTCGGCACCGCGTACTTCCCGCAGATCGACGATGTGGTCGCCGCCGTGCGGCTCGTGAACGAGGAGGCAACCGGATGAGCGAGATCGTGGTGCCAAAGTGGGGTCTGACGACGGAGGAGGTCGTCCTGCTCAAGTGGTACAAGCAGGTCGGGGACGAGGTGGCCGTCGAAGAGCCGGTCGCCGAAGTCGAGACGGACAAGGTGACCCAGGAGATCGTCAGCCAGGTCGGCGGGACGGTCGCCGAGCTGTTGGTCGAGGAAGGCGACGAACTCACCGTCGGTCAGCCCATCGTCAGAATCGACCCCTAGTCCCTCGCCGGAACGGTACGCATACGATGCGAACATGACCACCGCCGAGGCAACACGGCGAACCGCCGCGATCGTGAGCGCGGCGGCGAAGCTCTTCGACGAGAAGGGCTACCACGACACCGGCATGGACGACATCGCCGAGGCAGTCGGGCTGCGCAAGCCGACTCTGTACCACTACGTACGGAGCAAGGCGGAGATCCTCGTGTGGATCCACAACGACCTGATGGCCCGAGTGCTGGGCAAACTGGAGGATCATGTCGCCTCGGACGCCGATCCTCGCGAGGGATTGCGGCACGTCATCGCCGACATCCTCGAAATCATGGACACCAGCCCCGGTTACCTGAGGGTGTTCTTCGAACATCACAGGGATATTCCCGAACCGCAGCGCACGGACATCATCAGGAGCAGGGATCGCTACCTGTGGCTGGTGGAGTCGTTGATCACCGCGGGTATCCGGCAGGGCCTCTTCAGGAAGGTGCCAGTCAGAACGGCGACGTTGGCTTTCTTCGGGATGACCAATTGGTCATATCAGTGGTACCGGCCAGGGGGCGAGCTCGGATACCTCGACGTCGCCGATCAACTGCTCGACCTGTATTTGCACGGTGTGGAATCGGTTGGGACCAATTCGAGCGTCTGAGCCGGACGAATCGGCATGCGCGTTCGTATCGCCGGCGCCCAGGACGTCCTTTTCGGACTGCCGTGATGCCGGAGGCTCTGCTGCCTGTCGCGTCGCATTCGCCCGCGACAGGCAGCCGGGGCGGCCGTCACTGCACGCTGAACGTGCCGACCGAGCCAATGACATTGTGTGACACGGAGAGCAGGGACCTCGCCGTCGCCAGATACGTCTTCACCTCTTCATTGGTTACGTGGCTATCCCTGCTGATTGGGTTGCGCAACTCTCTTGACCGTTGTCTGAGCAATTCGACCTGCGAGAACTGGTGGCCGAACTGAGCGGTCACCACGTCGCCGGGAACATGTTCCGCCGCCCCCGTCGCTGGCCGCAGACCCTGGTGCACGAGCAGCGCTGATGCGATGAGTTGAGCCGATTCCGACAGCAGCAGGAACGCCGAGGGCGGAGAGGTATCGATGAGCTGCTCCGCTGCTCCGATGTGCAGTTCCGCGAGTCGCAGGAACGGCCGGTGGTCGGTGGCCGGGCCGCCGACCATCTCCAACTGCCCCGCGCTCACGAGCTTCGTCACGACCAGGCGGCCGTCCGGCCACGGCAATCCCGTCGCGCCGGGATGCTTCGGCCGCACTGGCGCCACTTCGACCACTGGCTGATTGGCCTGCTGATGTGGGATCTGCAGGTAGTCGAGCCTGGGGTCGAGCGGTCGTACCGACACATGCACGAGGCACCGGAGCCTGCCTTGCGCGCGCCGTGCGGCCGCACCAACGGTTCCGTGGTCGACATCCTCAGCCCGTGCGGTGATGATGAGTACCTCGATACTGTCGGGCGCTGGCCCGGGAATGCCGGCAAACCGTTCCGCCCATACGCCGCCCAGCAGAATCCTCGCCACCCCGGCGAGCCTGCCGAACTCCTCGCCGATGATCTGCGGCACTCCGTAGCTGGTTTTGATGAGTTCGGTTAGCGGCCGCACCATCGGACCCGTGTCGGCTGCTCGCATGAGCCGGATCGTTCCTTCCGTCCTGCTGGTGAGGATGCCGGCGACTTCGAGTAGCCGGCTCTCCTTGTCGACGGAGGCAAGCGAGCCACCCGCGTGCTCGGCGAGTTCGGAAAGACTGAACGACCGGTGCGGGTTCAGCAGCGCCGCGGCCAGGATGCCCGCCTGCACCCGCGAGCGGAAAACGGGAAGTAACGCGGGGGTGCCTTGTGCGCGGCGGGCGGGGCCGGGCTTGACGGGGGCGTTGTTGGTGACGACCGCGTGACCGAGCCGCGTCCTGCGCCGCGAAGCCGCCGCGGCGGCGTCGAGCCGCTCCTGGGAGAGGCCGAGTACCACCGAAAGCCATTGCCGTGAACCGTAACGGGGGATCTGGTGGCCGCGTTCCCACCTTGCCACCAGGTCTCGGGTAACGGTCGGTTTGCCCGACACCGTCGAGAGTTCTCTCGCGAGGGTGTACTGGCTGAGCTGCCGTCGCCTTCGCGCGGATCGGATGAGTTGTGAGATCGGTTCGTCGGATACGCCTTCCATGACCGCTCGCTCCTTCGTGGGCTTCGTACTTCGAAGCTAGCGGCCCGGCGCGCCGTGGTCAGTCCGTTTCGCGCCCTGTTGCTGTCGATTTCGCGAACCAGGGCGACGGACCCACTCCGGATCTGGTGGGCTCCGTCAATCCGCCAATGGGCTTGAACTCGACCCCTGGTCGCTGTCGCCGCCGCTGGCGAAGGCTTGTCGTCGAGCGTGCCGACGGCCCGGCGCCGGCCTGGAGGAGAAAAAATGCATTTCGCTGACCTGCTGATCGGTCGGGAAGCGTCTATCAGATCCGCGCTTTCCACAATTGACAGGCAATGCGTTGAGCGCGTCTTCGTCGCCGACGCGGACGGCAGGTTGCTTGGATCCGTCGATCAGGTCGACATCACACGCGCACTGCTTCGAGGTACCGCGCTCGGCGCGCCGGCTTACCCCTTGATGAATTCCCCCGTCGTATCTGTGAAGCCGACGGAGGGGCGGGCCGAGGTACTGGATCTGATGCGCGCCCTCAGACTGGCCGAGATTCCGATCGTCGACGAAAACGGCAGGATTGTCGGAGTTCACGCGGAACGAGAACTTTCAGGCATCGATCGGCTGAAGAACTGGGCCGTGATCATGGCCGGCGGAAGGGGAACGCGACTGGGAGCGCTGACCGATCACGTCCCGAAACCGATGCTCCCGGTTGCGGGAAGACCCATTCTGGAACGGCTGGTGCTTCATCTCGTCGGGTCGGGAATCGAGAAGATCTTCCTTTCCGTGAACTACCTCAGCAAGATCATTGAAGAGCATTTCGACGACGGAGCACGGTTCGGCTGCGAGATCGAATACCTCAGGGAGGACCCGGAGTGCCCGCTCGGGACCGGTGGTCCCTTGCGGCTGATCGGCGAACTCGGATACGAACCGACGGAACCGTTGCTCGTCATGAACGGAGACCTGGTCACCGAGTTCGCGGTCGGGGAACTGATGGACGCGCACACGAGCCGGGACGTCGTCGCGACCATCGCCATGACTGAATACCGGCACCAGGTTCCGTTCGGAGTACTGGAATCCCAGGAGGGAAGACTCGTCAGGATGGTCGAGAAACCGACCTCGTCCTGGCCCGTCAACGCCGGGATTTACGTAATGGACCCACGTCTGCTCACGCGTATCCCCGCAGGCGAGTTGTTCCCGATAACGGCGCTGTTCGACGGCTGCCTTTCCGAGGGGCTACCTGTCGGGCTGTGGAGGCTTCGCGAGCACTGGCAGGACATCGGACGACCCAACGAACTGGCCCAAGCGAGAGGACAGGTGTGAGTACACAGGAGAGCAGGAACACCAGGCAGTCCGTCGGGGTTCTCGGAACAGGTTCGTACCTGCCGAAAGACGAGGTGTCCAACGAGTGGGTCGCCGGGAGAGCGGGGGTGACCGCGGAATGGATTGAGCGCAAGACCCGGATCAAGTCCCGGCGTTACGCGGCTCCGACGGAGGCGACGTCGGATCTCGCGACCCTGGCTGCTGAGTCGGCACTCGACCAGGCCGGTATAGGAGCGGACCGGTTGAGTTACATCGTGGTTGCGACGTCCACTCCGGACTCACCGCAACCGCCGACCTCGGCATTGGTGCAGCACGAACTCGGTGCCTACGACGCGGCGTGTTTCGACATCAACGTGGTGTGCAGCGGGTTCGTCTACGGAATCGAATTGACAAGGGCGCTGCTGCTCATGAATCCGGGAACGTATGCGCTGGTCATCGGGGCCGACGTGTACTCGCGCATCCTGAACTATGACGACAGAGCGACCTCGGTGTTGCTCGGCGACGGCGCTGGTGCCGTTGTGCTCGGCCCGGCCCCGGTGTCGTACGGGATCGTCGACGCCCGCCTGCGCATGCGCGGCGACGCGAACGAACTGATCAAGGTCGCCGCTGGGGGAAGCAGACTTCCGACGTCACACGAGACAGTGGACGCCGGGGCGCACTACTTCACCATGCGTGGAAGGCGAGTCTCCGAGTTCGTGCTCGACCAGGTGCCACTCGCGGTGGCGGACCTGTTGCATCAAGCGGGGGCCACGGGAGAACAGATCGATCACATTGTCCCGCACCAGCCCAACGGTAACTTGCTCGCCCAGCTGGTGGAGAAGCTGGCGATGCCCAATGCCACAACGCATCGATCGCTCGAACGTTACGGCAACGTCGGCAGCGCCTGCATACCGGTGACTCTCGACGAGGCGAACCGCGCGGGTGAACTCGCCGACGGTGAACTGGTGCTGCTCGCGGCATTCGGCGGTGGAATGTCGATAGGTTCGTGTTTGTTGCGGTGGTCGGCGTGAGCGCGGCGCTGGACAGGGTCGGACTCGTCGGCTGCGGAACAATGGGCGCGGGCATCGCCGAGGTCTGCGCGCTCGCCGGGCTGGATGTCATGGTGTGTGTGACCTCCCCCGCGTCGGCTGAACGTGGCCGGGCTCGAATCGTGAGGTCGCTCGATCACGCACTACGAAAGGGAAAGCTGGCCGAGCAAGACCGTGACGACGCGTTGGTGCGACTGTCGTTCACGCTGGACATCGACGGGCTCGCCGACCGGCAGGTCGTCATCGAGTCGGTGCTGGAGGACGAGGCCGTCAAGGTGCAGGTATTCAGAGCACTGGACAAAGTGGTCGAACATCCGGATGCGATCCTCGCGACGAATACCTCGGCGACGCCGATCATGAAGCTTGGGAGGGTGACGGAGCGGGCAGGTCATGTTGTCGGAACCCATTTCTTCAACCCCGCCCCGGTACTTCCGCTGGTCGAGATCGTTCCCTCTCTGCTCACCCGGGAGGACACGGTCACGAGGATCGCGTCGTTTGTGACCGAGAACTTGGGCAAACAGGTGGTGCGTTCGCCGGACAGGGCAGGCTTCATGGTCAACGCGCTGCTCATTCCGTATCTGCTTTCCGCGATCAGGATGCTGGAGTCGGGATTCGCTTCGGTTGAGGACATCGACAGCGGGATGCGGCTGGGCTGTGCGCACCCGATGGGTCCGCTCCAGTTGGTCGACATGATCGGGCTCGACGTCATCAATGCCGTCGCCGAGTCCCTGTACGCCGAATTCAGAGAACCGCACTATTCCCCGCCACCGCTGTTGTTGCGCATGGTCGATGCAGGTCTGCTCGGCAAGAAGACCGGGCGGGGATTTCACGAGTACGCGCGTTGACCGATCGCTTCGAGAGATGAGGACTTCAATGCAAGCTCCCCGACGCGACCGGCCCGTTCTGGTCGCGGCCGTCAGTGACAGTTCGCTCTTCCTCGGCACCGTTGAGGCCGCGCTCGCCACGCTGGGAAGGCAGGTGCGGGCCGGAGACGCGGTGGTCAGGCCCTGCACGGCCGACGATTCGTGGCCGGACGTGTATCGCGAACTCGCGGATTCCGCGCGTGTCTTCCTCGACGACAACCTTTCCGAGGAGACCGACATCGAAGTGGTCCAGGCGCTATGTCTCGAAGAACTCGAAGCACGTCTCGGCCGTGCCGTTCCGCCGGCCGAGGAGGCGAGGGAGCCGGGCCGCAGGCCGTGGACCTCAGGGCCTACCGTGTTGTTCCTCGTCGAGGCGACGAGGACGGTACCGGGCCTGGACGCCGACGAACGTCTCGATCGAGTTCAGGAGACTGTGCGCGGTATTCGGGACCGGCTCGGGGTCAGTATCTCGCCGTACTCCGTCGTCGTGTACGACGAGATAGGAGAGGACCGCGTCTACGCGCGTACCGTCGGCAACGCCAGAAAAACTCCGGTGGAGCAATGGGTACTCGCGGCGGAAACGATCTGTTCGTTCACCGATCTGGTGCAGGCACGACACGTCAATCCGAAAGCGACGGTGACCGAAAGTGATCCGCCCGCCACCATGGCGGTCGCACTGACGCGGTTCCTCACCGAACAAGCCGGAAGCACGTGGGCGCTCCATTTCTTCACCGGCTCCATCGTCTCGAAGCTCATCCAGGACGCTGCTTCCATAGCGAGAACAAACGGCAACCCGGTGCTTCGCGGCCCCAGCGAGCACAGCCTCGCCTGCGGTGCCCTCGCGCGTTGGCAACTGTACGACGCTCCGTACCTGATCGTGGTCACCGCCGGGATGGTGGACGAGCTGAGAGGCACGTTGGCGAACCTGCGCGATTCCCAGTCGCGTGGCTTCATCGTGTTCGGCGAGACCGAACCCGGAACGTGGCAGCCATTCCAGGGCACCATTCATGATCACGAGAACGGGAAGGCGGTCTTCGACGCCTACGGCGTTCCGTCTTTCCATCTGACCGACCCCGATCGCATCGACGAGGACCTGGCCGCGGCGTTCGCCGCTTACCACGAGCGGCGAGGACCGGTCGTGCTGATGGCGTCGCCTTCCGTGCTGCGGCATACCGGCGGCGAGATCGACATACCCGCCGAACGGGTTGTCGCGAGCCCTTCTGTTGATGAAGACACTGTCGACACGGTCGCCGACATCCTCAACAACCAGCAGAGCGTCATCGTCTGCCAATGCGGAAAACTCGACGATGAGGAAAGGGAACTCGTCTACGATCTCGCGGCGCGAACCGGTATCGCGCTGGTCGATTCGCTGGCGAGGCCGGGAACTGTCGCCAGGTATCACGGCGGCGAGGTCGTCGACGAGTTTCTCGGAACTATGAGCGTGTACGGCTGCTCGACGTCGGTATGGCGTTTACTGCATCCGGACGGACACCTGCTGCCTTACGACGAGCACGCGTTGTTCTTCTTCAAGAGCAGGGTCCCGGATTTGTCAACCCCGTTCAGCGACAAGGCTTTGCACGACGAGGTCAGGGTTGTTCAGCTCACCGACACACCCAGCCATGTTTCGCCCTTCACGGACGTCGCTATCACCGAACGGTTGTCGTCGTTCCTGCGGCGCCTTTCGGGGCGAATCGACCCTGATCCGCATGTTCTGCGGCACCGCGCGGCAGCGACCGAACGGGCGAGGAGAGCTGAGGGTGATCCGTTGGCGAGGGTTCCGTCGATCCCGATGAGCCATGAGCACTTCTTTACCCGGCTGCGTTCCGTCATCGGAGACTTGGTCGAGCGGAAAGGTTATTCCTACATGGGTTTCTACGATGTCGGCAGAGGAGGTATCTCGGCGGTGCGCAATCTGCCGCGAACAGGACCAGGGTTCTCGGGCTGGTACGGAAGAGCCTTGATGGGCGATGCATTGCTCGCGATCCCCTCGGTGGCGTTGAGCGGGTCGAACAACATCCTCGGGTTCATCGGCGACGGGGCGGCGAGGCTCGTTCCCTCGTTCCTGCCGAGTCTCGCACAGCAACTGAGGTTCGAATCCGGTCGGATCACCGCGAACGTGAGTATCTTCTTCCTGCTCAACGGTGCTTTTTCCATCATTCGGTCGTACCGGGAACTGCAGCACGCGGCGACGGCCGACGCTCAGATGTCACTGCTCTCGTTCGTCGAACCTCCGTGGCAACAGGTGTGGGGAAGCACGACGATCCAGCATCAGGGGATCACAACCGTCGACGAGGAGGCGCTCTCTCGCGCGCTGGTCAAGCCAGCGACCGTGAACCTCTTCTCGGTACACCTGGCCCACGACAACGAGGGCGACGACATCATGCCGAGATCGAGGAGTAACTGGCGAATGCGCACGAGGTAGCCATGGAATCCGGATCATTACGACGAAAGGCGATTGGATGAGTGCGCACCGGCTCGTGGTGCTCGGCGCGGGAGAGTTCGCCCGGCAGATTCTCGGGCTCATCGAGGACGCGGGGCCGAGAAGCTACGACCTTCTCGGGTTTGTCGCGAACGACGATGCTCCGGAGGTCGAGGGTGTCACGGTACTCGGGGGCGATGAGGTGCTCACGGGAATTGATGCCGCATACCTGATCGGAGTTGGCGCACCGGAACTCCGGGGGAAGCTCGCGGCGACGGCGGAGGCGGCGGGACTGGAGCCGGCTCGACTGATCCACTCGGCAGCATGGGTGGATCGGCGCGCGACCGTCGGGCCGGGATCGCTGGTGGCGGAGTGCTCGCATATCCAGTACGGAGCGGTCGTCGGAAGCCATGTTGTCGTCAACATCAACGCGATCGTCGGGCACGACTGTGTCGTCGGCGACCACACGGCTATCGCGGGAAACGTCATGATCGGCGCACGCTCGCGCATTGGAAGAGAAGTCATGTTCGGCATGGGTTCGATCGTCATGGGTGATGTCAGAGTCGGAGACAGGGCGGTTGTCGGCGCGGGAGCCGTCGTCACCCATGACGTGCCGCCGGACACCTGTGTCGTCGGAGTACCGGCCAGGGAACTGGGATCGGTGACAGGTGAGAACGCACGGTAGCGGAGGAGTCGATGTGGAGCAGCTCGCGGGTAAGCGGGTACTGGTGACGGGTGCCGACGGCTTCATCGGTAGTCATCTCGTCGAACGCCTGCTGGACGAAGGGGCCGAGGTGCGTGCTTTCTGCCTCTACAATTCCAACGGCAACCACGGTTGGCTGGAGGACCTCGATCCCGGCCGCATGGATAGCCTCGACCTGCGTCTCGGCGATATTCGAGACGGGCGCACAGTCAGGGACATCGTTTCCGGGATGGATATCGTCTTCCATCTCGCGGCGTTGATCGCCATCCCGTACAGCTATCAGGCTCCCGAGTCGTTTGTGGACACCAATGTGGTCGGAACGCTCAACGTATTGGAGGCCGTGCGGGACGCCGGCGGGGTCAGGATGGTCCATACCTCGACGAGCGAGGTGTACGGCACCCCAGAGACCGTACCGATCAGGGAGACACATCCGCTGCGCGGGCAATCGCCGTACGCGGCATCGAAGATCGCGGCTGATCAATTTTGCGAGGCCTATGCCCGTTCGTTCGAAACCCAGGTCGTGACACTTCGGCCGTTCAACACTTACGGTCCTCGGCAGTCCGCCCGTGCCGTTATACCGACAATTCTCGGGCAGTTACTGTCCGGAGTGGATGAAGTCGAGCTGGGGAGTCTTTCCCCGAGGAGAGACTTCACCTTCGTTTCGGACACCGTGGACGGGTTCGTCAGGATGGCATGCACCCAGCTACCGGCTGGCAGCGTCGTGCAACTCGGGACTGGGCAGGCTCACTCGATCGGCGAGCTCTTCGACCTGTGCCGCGAAGTGACCAGGAGCGAGGCGAGGGCTGTCGTGGATCAGCAACGCGTCAGGCCGGAGGCCAGCGAGGTCCGCACGTTGCTTTCCGAACCGGCGCTGGCCGCGGAGTGCCTTGGCTGGCATCCGGCGCGGTCCCTTTCGGACGGCTTGGCTGAGACGGCCAAATGGCTCGGGCCGAGAGTCGACGGCCGACGGGCCACGAGGTACTACCGGTGATCCCGCTTGTCGATCCCCGGTTCAAGGGCAATGAGGCGCGATATCTGCGGGAGTGTGTCGACACCGGGTATGTTTCGGCCGCCGGCGCTTTCGTCGGCCGATTCGAACGCGAATTCGCGCAAGCTTTGGCTTCTCCCCACGCGGTGGCCTGTTCGACCGGAACCGCAGCCCTGCACGTAGCGCTGCGGTTGGCCGGAGCACGCCCCGGTGCGCTCGTCGCGGTATCGGACTTCACCTTTATCGCCTCCGCGAACGCGGCTACCTATACCGGCGCGGATCTGTTGTTCGTGGACAGTGAGTCCACGAGCTGGAACATGGACACTGAACGGCTCCACGACGAGGTGGTGCGCAGAGCCAGCAGGGGCGAGCGGATTCCCGACATCGTCGAAGTCGTGCACGTACTGGGACATCCGGCCTTCCTGGAACCACTGCTGAGTCTCGGAGAACGGTTCGGTATCCGCATTGTCGAGGATGCTGCGGAAGCGCTCGGATCGGCCTGGAGCGGTGGAGAATGCGCTGGCAGGCAGGTCGGGACGGCTGGGGATATCGGCTGTTTTTCCTTCAACGGCAACAAGATCATTACGACCGGCGGCGGTGGGATGATCGTCTCACCCGTGGCGGAGACCGCCGCACAGGCGCGGCATCTCATCAACCAAGCGAAAGCGGGAGAAGGCGGCTACCTCCATGACACCGTCGGCTACAACTACCGGATGACCAACCTCAACGCGGCGGTCGGGGTCGGTCAACTCGAACAGCTCCCGGCCATTCTCGCTGCCAAAAGATTTGGAGCCGAGGTCTACGCCGAGCGCCTTGCCGCACTGCCGCTGACGCTGCCGCCGCACGCGCGGTGGGCCGACCCCTCGTACTGGCTCTACTCCGTCTTATTGCCCGAGTCCGTCGAACCGCGGGGCGCGGTGACCGAACTCGGAGCGGCAGGGGTGGAGGCACGCAGGTTGTGGCCGCCGCTGCACCGGCAGGCCCCTTACCGAGGTGTGGAACGGCTAGGTGGAGACGTGGCCGACCGGATTTATGAGAGGGGAATCTCCATTCCCAGCTCGCCGGGACTTACGGAAGACGACCGGGTGACGGTGATCAAGGCGGTCGAGGGGCTGTTCAGGACGGTTTGACGACGAGCTGAGGAGGCGACATGGACGACACGCGGCCGGGTGAGGCCGCTCGGCTGGCTGTGGTGACCGGAGGCGGGCGAGGGATCGGGTACGCGATCACGAAGGCCCTTGTCGAGCGGGGATGGCGATGCCTCATCGCCGGCCTCGATGGCGAAGATCTCGAAAAGACCGAAGCGGTCATCGGCGCTTCGAAGGGAATTGTGCGGTCCGTTGTCTGTGATGTCTCGACAGAAGAAGGGCGAGCGACGTTGACCGGGCTGGCCGAGGACGAGGAGGCGCCGCTGGGTCTGGTCGTCAACTGCGCGGCCCGGTCCACGCCTATGCCTGTGTTCGATCAGCCCAGCGAAGTGTGGGTGGCCGAACTGGAGACCAACCTCGTCGCCGTTGCCGTTCTCTCCGCGTGGGGGATCGAGCGTATGAAGGAGTTCGGCGGCGGTTCGGTGATCAACATTGGCTCTGTTTATGGTTCGCTGGGTCTCGATAGCCGTTTCTATCCCGAGGACGCATACCCGCAGGACGGGACTTCGGGGCCCGTCCGGGTGCCCGCATATCACGCTTCCAAGGGCGGGCTGGCCGCGCTGACCAGGGATCTCGCCGTGGTGGGTGGACGCTGGAATGTCCGGGTTAACACGGTCGCGCCGGGAATGATCAAGACACCGGAACGCCCCGTAGCTGCCGAACTGATCGAGCGTTTCCGCGGAGCGACGCCGCTCGGGAGGCTAGGCCGGCCGGAGGACATCGCCGCGGTGGTGGCCTTCCTCGCTTGCGAGGAGGCGTCGTTCGTCACGGGAGCGGAGTGGACCGTCGACGGAGGATGGTCGATCTGGTGAACGTTCCAAGACGTCGGGTTTGTGTTTTCACCGGATCCAGGGCGGACTATGGACCGTTGCTTCCGCTCTTGAGGGCGATCGATGCCGATCCGGAACTTGACCTGCGATTGCTGGTCTCTGGCGGCCATCTCGTGGCGGATCAAGGATTCACGGTCCGCACGATAGCCGACGATGGGTTCGTCGTTGACGAATGTGTCGAGAACGTGGTCGCCGGCGAGAGCTGCCGCGCGGTGTCGAAGTCGTTTGGGTTGGCGTGTATGGGATATGCGGACGCGTTGGATCGGATCCGCCCCGATGTCCTGCTGGTGGCGGGCGATCGCTACGAGGCACTCGCGGCGACGATCGTCGGGGTGCAGCGGCGGACGGTCGTGGCCCACATCGGTGGTGGACAGCTTTCCCAGGGATCTGCCGACGATGGGTATCGGCACGCGATCTCCAAACTTGCCCATGTGCACTTCGCGGTGACCGAGCGAGACCGCGCTCGGATTATCGGAATGGGCGAAAACCCTGGTCGAGTTGCGACCGTCGGAATGGTGGGCCTGAGCCGGTCGACCCTGGAACAGCTTCCCGGGCGGGAAACGCTCGAGAGCGAACTCGAGTTCAGAATCAGGACACCGACCTTTGTCGTCACCCACCATCCGGCAACGGCTGATCCAGGTGGTTCGAAACGATCGCTCGAGGGGCTGCTGGAGGCACTCGACGAGTTTCCCCGCGCGCGACTCTTCTTCACCGCGCCGAACGTGGACGAGGGTGGCACCGTCATCGCTGACCGGTTACGCGAGTATGTGCGCCTCAATCAATCACGCGCGGCCTTTGCCGCGTCATTAGGGCAGCGTCGGTACCTCGCACTCGTTCGCCATGCCGATGTCGTGGTCGGCAACTCGTCGAGCGGGATCAACGAGGCTCCTCTGCTTGGTACACCGACCGTCAACATCGGGCGGCGCCAGGACGGGCGTCACAAGGCCTCGTCTGTGGTGGATTGCGGAGAAAGTTCCGCGGAGATCGTCGATGCCATCAGGAAGGCACTGGCGATGACGGCGATGACCGCCACGACGGCGCTGCCGGCGAAGAGTGACCATGACGCGCCGACGCCCGGAGACCTGGGACTGATCACGAAATGGCTGAGAGAGATGAACCTGAAGGAGATGACGAGGAAGTATTTCTTCGAGTCCACGTGCTGATGCGGGCGGGAGTCGAAGCGCGCGGGACACCAGCGGCGCACATGGCGGAATGCGGAGTTGCCGTCGGTTGACAGTGCAACGCATGATCCTAATAATGAAGCACACGTTTCAAATGACGAAACGACTGATGTGCCGGTGTCGGGTGTCTGACGAGGAGGAACCGATGAATCACATCGCGATGGCGCGAAAAGCCTGGTCGCATCTTGGAAAGGCCGACGCCGACTTCGACGGCGCTCCCGAGACGGCGGGAGTGGACGGCAGGGTTCTCGCCAATCTCTACGACGCCATGAAGGAGGACATAGTCCTCGAGTTCTCCTGTCCCCCCGATACCCCGATCTATGGTGCGCCGTTTGTCGGTAAACCGGCCGTCATCGACCTGTGGTCGCGGCAGGAGCCAGACGGCATGATCCAGGACGCGGACCTGGAGAGCCCGCCTGAATTCTACGAGAACGGTGATCGGGTCGTAATGTTGTTCCGGGAGTGCTACACGCTTCCGAAGAGTGGGGTGAGGGTCCGCAATCAGGCGACTGTGGTGGTGATGGATTTCGAGGATGAATTGATCAACCACATGACGATCATCACCAATTTCTCTCCCGTGACCGACGCCTACGGTCCGGCTGCGGCTTCGGCTTCCCAAGCGGGATGAGAGGAATGATCGCCCAGCGGCGGAGGTGCTCTGAGGGGCAGTCTCGGCGAGCAGCGCCGGGGTCCTGGGGCTGGACGTTCGAAGGACGGAGGTGGCCGGTGTGAAGGTTCTCGTCACGGGAGCGACCGGACGGGTCGGGGCGAATGTGGTCAAGCGCCTTGCGGTTTCCGGGGTGGCGGTCAGGGCGATGGTGACGCCGGGAGACGCGAAGAAAGCGAAGATCGAGGACTTACCGAATGTCGAGCTGGCAGAGGCGGATCTGCGAGATCAGAATTCGGTGAGCCGGGCTTGCCGGGGAGTCACACACGTCGTTCACCTCGCGGCCCAGATGGTCCTCGGTGGCATGCCTGTCGATCGGTTCTACGACATCAACTCACTGGGAACCCTCCGGCTGTTGGAGGGGGTCCTGGCCGACTCTGACAGGTTCGAGCGGTTCGTGCTGGCCAGTACCGATTCGACATACCGGCCGGGCAAGCCGCCGAAGTTGCCACTGACCGAGGATGTGGAGCAGGTGCCGACCGACTACTACGGCACGAGCAAACTACTCGGCGAGATTATCCTGCGTAATCGTGCTGTCCAGTTCGACATCCCCTTCTCCATCGTCCGGTTCGGCACTGTCCTGAGTCCGGAGGAGGCGGATGGGATCTATCGGCTTGGCTTCCTGCGGGGATGGCTGGGAACGCAACAACGGCAGGGGCGAATGAGCACGCTTTGGCCACTTTTCGATGACAGAGCTGACCTCGTCGAGATCTTCGACGCCGCCGTTGGTGACGCGCCCGATGCCGCGGCCGTGAGCCTGACCGGCCCGGAAGGGCCATGGACGCTGAGCGTGGTCGATGTTCGTGACGCGGCTCAAGGAGTCTGCAGAGCGTTGACCGAACCGGGAGCTGTCGGGCACACGTTCAACATCGCCGCTGCCGCGCCGACACGGTCAGATGAAGGAGCGGACGCGGTGGCGAAGATCCACGGGGTGCCCAAGTACTCGGTGCGCCTGCCTTTCACCTGGCGCCTTGAGATCAGTGTCGATGCGGCGCGAGATCGAATCGGTTACAAGCCTGCCTACGACTACGCCGCGACATTGTCGGCGGGCATAAGGCCGGTGGTGGGGGAAAGTGATCCGGACGGCTACATCCCGGCAGCCGAAGGTGACGCGGGTGTATTCGCGAAACTTTCCGGAAAACGGTCCTGACACCCAATTGAAGAAGTCAAGTTCGCCTGAAGCGATGTGATGGTTGCAATTTGTCGCAGCTGCAGAGGGAATCGCGCGGATTCGTCATATTCCGCGCGATCCTGAACGTGTAGCCAGTGGCGCTCGCGCCGAGGCCGGGTTAGATGAGCGAAGCCCGCATCGTATGCGGGTATCGCAGTGAGTATCGAGCCCCGTTGTGAACCTGACTCGAGTCGGGTGATTGCCGTTCAGGTGGGCTGTTCTGGACCTCACCTGTTCGTCGCGACCTTCGTCGTGGTTCTTGCCCAGGGGCATCGATGTTGTGACGTCGGATCTCGTCCCTGGCACCTCTTGATATTTTGCCCGGGATTCAACCTGTCGTCTTGTCTGAATCCCGCTATGAACACCTCGGGCGTTGCAATTCCTTCAAGGAAGACATCGAGCACTTGTGCCCCAATGCCTCTCTGATGTAGCTTCCTGAAATATAAATCTCACCAAGTAGAACGCACGGCGTTCTATAGCCGGCTTCCGGTGTGAAGACCTAGGAGAAGCATGATGGGTTCCGGGCGGCAGTGGCAGGGGGATTCCCGCGGCGAGCGGGATTCGATCAATCGGCGCGATCTGTTGCGTTACAGTGCGTTGGCTGGGGTTGGGCTCGTTATGGCCCCGGTTTTGAGTGCCTGCAATGTCGGCGGGAGCTCCCCCGGAGGGGCCCCTGGGGGGCCGCCTCCCTCCAAGCCGACAGGAACACTGCGTGTCGCGTCGCAAGAGCTCATCAGCCTTGACCCGACGCTCGACACGGGGCCGGGGCTCCAGGCGCTGACGCCGAACGTCTACGAGAGCCTTCTTCGGTACAAAGGTGACTCGATCGAGTTGGAGAACCTTCTCGCGCGAAGCCACCGATCGTCTCCGGACGCTAAGGAATGGGTTTTCGAACTTAAGGAAGGGGTACGTTTTCACGACGGGGAGCCACTGACCTCATCCGCAGTGAGGGCCTCCTACGAATACTACGCTCGCGCGGGGACGCCGTGGCCGGGCATCGCCCCGCAGAACGTGACGTATGACGACTCGGACCCCAAAATCTTCCGGATCGCAAGTTCCGTTCCCCTGCCGGACATGGCTCGGAACGCGACGTTCATTCGGATCATCTCTCCCAAGTTGCTCGCGGCGGGACCCGAGGCTGTCGGCAAAGCGCCGGCGGGAACGGGGCCGTTCAGGTTCGGTCGTTACGACACGTCCAACAGCCTTGTCATCGAGGCGGTCGACAACTATCACGCGGGTGGTGCTCCGCATCTCGAGAAAATCCAGTTCCAGATCATTCCTGATCCGTCGTCACAGATCGCGGCGCTGCGATCGGGAGGAATCGACCTGATCCGTAAGGTGACGCCCGCCGACGCGCAGCCGCTTCGCTCCGACAGCAGCCTCGTGCTCGTTGAAAAAGCGAGCTGGGGACAGACACAGTTATTGTTTTTTCTCAACAGCCCACCAGTGGACAACGTCAAGCTACGGCAGGCGATAGCGTGCGCGATCGATCGTGAGACGATCATCAGGGTGCTACTCGGAGGCGCGGGCAAACAGCACGACAGCGTATTGCCGCCCGGTGTCTACGGCTATGCCCATCCGGAAAGCACCTACACCTTCGATCTCGACAGGGCGAAGCGGCTTCTCGCGGAGAGCGGCCTGCGCACTCCTGTCGACATGGAGACTGTGTGGGACGTCGGGTTCACAACCAGTACGAGCGCTGAGAGGCTTTCCCGTGCGGTAGCGGGCATGGTGGAGAAGATCGGGATCAACCTGAAGGTCACCCAGAAGCCCATCAGTCAATTCGCCAAGGATTTCTTCGATCCGAAGGTCGTGCCGAGTTATCAACTTGCGACGGGCGATAACTCCTGGGTCACCGGAGGTCCGCTTTTCTTTAACACGAGTTACTTCCAGAACGCGACGAGATTCAACGATCCGCGATTCCTCGAGTTGAACGACAAGATGCTGACAACGCCGGACGGTCCAGAACGACTAAAGCTTCTCGCCGACATACAGAACCTCTTCGCCGAGCAACTTCCCCAGATTCCGTTGTTCACAAAACTGGATATAAGTGCACACAAGGCTAATCTGCAGGGATATATCAGTTCCCCTGATGGTATCCAGGCAGATTTCGGGAAAGCCTACCTGGGCTAGGTTGCCATGAGTAAGAGCCGGATCGTCAACGCGAACACCATACGATATCTGGCCAATCGGCTGGGACAAGGCCTCGTCGTCGTCTTCGGGGCCATCGCAATAAGTTTCGTTCTCTTCAATGTTCTCGGCAGGCCGGCTGATATTATCGGCGGACCTTTCATGACTCCGGAGGATCGGGCCGCTTTGAACGCACGGCTCGGCTACGACCGCCCGCTGCTTGACCGGTTCTTTCATTATATAACCGGAATCTTCCGAGGTGATTTTGGGGTTTCGTACCGCAGTAGCAGAAATGCGATAGCTGATGTCCTCGCGGTGCTGCCCAATACGATTATTCTCGTACTATCCGCGATATTGCTCGCTGGCCTGATCGCGCTCCCTCTCGCGATCTTCAGTGTTCGGCACAGGGAGACACTGCGGGATCGATTCCTGCGCCGATCCGTCGGATTTCTTCAGGGAATGCCGGAATTCTGGCTCTCCCTCATGCTCGTGCTGGCGTTTTCCGTTTCGATTCCGCTGCTTCCGAGTTTCGGATTCACCCAACTCTCGGCTCTGGTGTTGCCGACGTTGGCGCTGGCGTTGCCAATTATTCCCACTTTTTTCCGGCTCTTCCGGGGTCAGCTCCTTGACGTTCTCGGTAATGACTTCGTGGAGGCGATGAAAGCGCGAGGGTTGTCAGGTCGAGTGATCGTCTATCACCACGGCCTCCGAAACATGGTCGGCCCAGCCGCGACGTTCGCCGCGCTGCAACTCGGCTACTTGCTCGGAGGCAGCCTGGTCGTCGAGACGATCTTCTCGTGGCCTGGGATAGGAAATCTCGCGGTATCGTCGATTACCCTTCGTGATTTCGCTGTCACGCAAACGATTATCATCGTGATCGCCGTCTTTTATGTAGTTCTGAACCTTGTGGCCGATCTGGTGGTTCTGACCAGCGACCCACGAATTCGCGTGGAGTCCACATGACGATTACACGGTTGAACGCGCAGACGGGGAAACCGAAAGTGCGTGCGACGAAACCGGGCGCGGCCTCGTTGAGAGCGGGTGGAGTGATTCTTCTCGTCCTCCTGAGCTTATCTTTGTACGGGTACCTGTTTCTGGACG
Source organism: Saccharomonospora sp. NPDC006951 (assembly GCA_040635515.1). Classification (GTDB taxonomy): domain Bacteria; phylum Actinomycetota; class Actinomycetes; order Mycobacteriales; family Pseudonocardiaceae; genus Prauserella_A. The sequence goes on from JBEYHY010000007.1 coordinate 161,092, forward strand.
ACGCCAATAGTCAGGACATCACGAGCGGTAACCTGCCTCCCTTCTCTGATGGGCACGTCCTCGGAACCGACGTCCTGGGTCGCGACCTTCTCGCGTGGTCGGCCGCGGGGGTCGCGACATCGCTGACCGTCGGCGTGGCCGTAGCGTCGATCAGCGCCGTGATCGGTGTGCTCGTCGGATCGCTCGCAGGCTACCTGCGTGGCTGGGTGGACACGGTGCTCATGCGGCTGGTGGATCTGCAGCTTGCCGTACCACCATTGCTGATCTTCATGGCCGCGTCGGTAATGATTCAGCGGAGCGTTCTGACCATGGTGGTTCTGCTTTCCTCGGTGGGCTGGGTCCCCTACGCACGTCTGGTGAGGGCGACGGTCCTTGTCGAGAGGGAACGGGGGTACATCGCGGCCGCGCGTCTTGCCGGAACACGCCGTACCGGGATCATCATCGGCCACCTCGTTCCGGCCACGTCGACGCCCATCGTGGTCTTTGCCTCGCTCCAGATCGGCTTCGTCATGCTTGCCGAAGGGGCGTTGTCGTTTCTCGGTCTTGGCCTCGAACCGCCGACCGCGAGTCTGGGCTACATGATCTCGCAAGGCCGTGATCAGCTCGCCGCGGCGTGGTGGATCGCGACGATACCGGGGCTGTTCATGGTCCTGCTCATTGTCGCCGTCAATCTGGTCGGCGACGGTTTGCGGGACAGGTTCCGGCTGGACCAGGGAGGTGCCGCGTGAAGAACCGGATTCCTTTCGAGGTCGAGGGGCTCACGGTCACGACCACGTTTGGGGACGAGCTCGTAGCTGACGTGAAACTGAGACTCGAGCCAGGACACATCCTTGGCTTGCTGGGCGAATCCGGGGCGGGGAAGACCGTGTCGGCCAAGGCCTTACTGGGTTTGCTGCCCCCTGGCCTGAAGGCCACCGGAAAGGTGCGATTCGACGAAACCGGATGGCTGGGCCTCGACGAGCCAGAGCGCATCGCGACGAGGCTCGGTCGTTCGGCGGGGATGATGTTGCAGAACCCTGTCGGTTCGTTCGATCCACTACAACGGGTGGGGCCGCAACTGATCGAGGCGGTGGTCCGCGCACGTGTCATGACCAAGGGTGAAGCCAGAGAACGCGCGGCCGGCTTGTGCGACTACCTCGGGCTTGGCGACCCCGACCGGCTCTTTCGGCTCTACCCGCACGAGCTGTCCGGTGGCATGGCGCAGCGAACGGCACTCGCTCTCACACTCATGCCGAGTCCACGATTCCTCGTGGTTGACGAACCAACCTCGGCCCTTGACGCGAATCTGAGGGTTGACGCGTTGAGGCTGCTCAGGTCGATCGCCGGCGAGACCGGCACGGCCATGGTCCTGGTCTCCCACGATCTCGGGCTCGTCAGCCGATTCTGTGACTCCATTGCCGTGTTGTACGCGGGTCACGTTGTCGAGTCGGGGTCGACCGCGGACGTCCTCGACGACACCTCCCATCCCTACACGAAGACGTTGCTGGCGTGTTCGCTGAAGCTCGACCGTCCGGGGCGGATGCCGCTACCGACACTCGGTGGCGAACCACCACAACCCGGCGAATGGCCGAGCGGGTGTCACTTCCATCCCCGGTGCCCGGATTCACAGGAACTGTGCCGTATCGAGAGCCCGAAGTTTGTCACTGAAGCGGCACACGGAGCAGCGTGTCACTTCGCCCGTTAGGTGAGGAGGAGCGAACATGACCACTACCTTGACGACCGAGATACAGGCCATCGAGGTGACGGGCCTGACGAAGAGGTTCGACCCGCGCGGCGGCACTTCCAGGGTGGCGCTCGAGGATGTGTCGTTCACCGTGGCTCCAGGCAGGACGATCGCTGTTGTCGGCGAGAGTGGAGCTGGGAAGACGACACTCGTGCGCTGTGTCGCGGGTCTGGAGAAACCGACCTTGGGTGAGATCCGGATCAACGGGGAGCCGCTGGTGTTGCGTCCCGGAAGGGTGAGCCCGGTCGGGATGGTCTTCCAGAATCCCACCGACGCACTGGATCCGATGAGGAGTATCGGTGCGAGTGTCGCCGAACCCCTCCGCGGTATGTCGCGGTCCGAGCGGAGGACACGGGTGACCGAGCTCCTCTCCCTCGTGGGCATCTCCGCCGCGAGGGCGAAAGAACGGCCGAAATCGTTCTCCGGTGGGCAATTGCAGCGTGTGGTGATCGCCCGTGGCCTCGCATCCGATCCCGAGGTGTTGTTGTGCGACGAACCGACATCGGCGCTTGACGTGTCGATCCAGGGGCAGATCGTCAACCTGTTGCTGAGGTTGCAGGCGGAGCACAGGTTCGCGGGCATCGTCGTAACCCACGATCTTGCCGTGGCGAGGGTGCTCGCAGACGATGCGCTGGTTCTCAAAGCGGGACGGGTTGTTTTCCACGGCTCTGTAGAAGAGATGATCGATGGCTCGGGGCTTGCCGATCCATACGTCGCGAGCCTCGTAGACGCGTCGAGGAACAGTGAGGTTGGGCAGCGGGCTTCCGTGATCACGGCCAAAGCCTCGTGACCGTCGACCGGCCGGTTGTCGGCGAGTGGCCGACGCCCGAACGGAAGTGTGCCGATGTGCCGGTTCGGGGGATTGCATCCGAGTGGCAGCGCGGAGCCATTGTCAGCGCCGAACACAAGGGCTTCCCTGTGGATACTGTTGGCAGGCCGGTCGAGGAACTCCGCGGCGCACTGTCGTTGACATCGAACGGGTTCTCGACGCCCGCTTTGTTGTTGGCCCGCGAAGCGATGGAGTCGAACATCGAGTCGATGCAGGGCTTCTGCGACCGTTCGGGACTGCTGCTCGCCCCGCATGTGAAAACGACGATGTCGCCGGAGATAGTGGAGCTTCAACTGCGCCATGGTGCGTGGGGTGTTACGGTCGCGACGATCGCGCAGGCGGCGGTCATGCGCGAAGCAGGAGCGGCTCGAATCGTCGTCGCGAACGAGATTTTCGATGAGCGCGGGATCGAGTGGCTCTCTGGTGAACTCGACGATGACGACGGATTCGATGCTTTCTGCCAAGTCGATTCCGAAGCCGGAGTCGATATGCTTGACAGGGTAATGGCAGCAAAGAAGGCCAGGCGCGATTTCCCGGTGCTGATCGAATTCGGCATCGAAGGTGGAAGAGCGGGCGTGCGTTCCGTGGAGGAAGCGCGAGTGCTGGCGGAATCGATACGCCGTGCGAGGTACCTGAGACTCGCGGGTGTCGCCGGGTTCGAGGGGATAGTCGGAAAGGGCGATGGCGGCGAACGTGCCGACGAAGTATGGGAGTATCTGACAGCGTTGCGGGCGGTCGCTGACGCTGTGTTCCCTGTCCGCGAGCATTCTGACCCGTTTCTCGTCACTGTCGGCGGAAGTTGTTACATGGAGATGGTGGCCGATGTCTTCGGCCGATCGTGGATTTCCGATCGTCCGATGAGGACTGTTCTTCGCAGCGGATGCTATGTGACCCATGATTCCGAAGCATATGAGAAATTCCGGGTATCCATTCCTGGCACAGTGGAGGAGTTGCGATTCCGACCAGGGCTGGAGCTGTGGGCCACCGTGTTGTCCCGTCCCGAGAAGGGGTTGGCGATACTGAACTTCGGGAGGAGGGAAACGGGCACGGACGCGGGATTGCCGATTCCGTTGTGGCTCCTTCGGCGCGGTCGTGGGCGGGTGTGCTCTGCTCCGCCGTGTGTCTTGTCCGCACTCAACGATCAGCACGCGTATCTCACCGGGACGGGAACGGGCGAGCTGAACGTGGACGTCGGCGACCTCGTGGGATTCGGCATATCCCACCCGTGCACCGTGTTCGACAAGTGGCGGCTCATCCCGGTCGTCGATGCCGATCGCACCATGATCGGAGCCGTCCGTACCCGGTTCTGACGAAAGGAGATGATCATCGTCACGGATGTCCTGCTGAAAGGCGGAACTATCGTCGATGGCACGGGTGGCACGCCGTTCGTCGGCGATGTCGCTATGTTGGGTGACTCGATCACCGTGGTTTCCGTCGGCGATTCCCGCGTGGGTGAGGCCGAACTCGAGGTTGACTGCCGCGGCCGGCTCGTGACGCCCGGCTTCATCGACATCCACACCCACTCCGATGTGAGTTTCCTTCTCGATCCGGAGGCTGGAAGCAAACTCGTACAGGGTGTGACTACCGAAGTGGTGGGTAACTGCGGGTTCTCGACTTTCCCCGTTTGCCCACGTCGGCGGGGAGCACTGGTCGAGTTTCTCAACGGCCTCGGGATCCCATCATTCGACTTGTCGTGGGAGGACTTCGAAGGGTATGCGGAGGTGCTGCAAGCGGCCCGGCCCGTGATGAACGTGGTGCCGCTCGTGGGGCATGGCTCCTTGCGCATCGCGGCGTCGGGCACGGAGGACGTCGTGGTGACGGATGGCGTGCTCGCCGACATGGTCAAAAGGCTGCGACGTTGCCTTGAGCAGGGGGCATTCGGCATGTCGACCGGCTTGACGTACGTTCCCTCTGGTTTCGCGCAGCCTGCGGAAATAGACACGCTCGTCAGGACCGTGCGTGACCACGATGGCCTCTACGCCACCCATGCTCGCTTCACGCCGGACGGTTTCGGGACTTTCCACGAGGCGATCGGCGTCGGCAGAAGAACCGGGGCGAGAATCCAGTATTCCCACGTCGCGCTGAACGATCCGCGCACTTGGGGGAAGGCGGCCACTGTACTGGAACTCTTCGAGACCGCCGAAGCGTCGGGAATCGACATTCGCTATGACGTCTACCCCTATGCGGCGTCGGCTTCGTCCCTGACGCAGTACCTGCCCGCATGGCTACAGGAAGCCGGAGAGGAGGGGATCCGTGAAGCGCTCGACGATCGCACGACTTTCCTGAGAGCAAGGGAAGAACTAGGCACGGGCCTGTTCGGTACGATTCCGTGGGAATGGGATCGTGTCGTGATCGCGCTGGCGGGGCCGGGGGACCGCGAACTGGAGGGCATGAACGTCGCGGAGGCGGCAGAGGCCTCAGAAGTAAGTCCTCTCGACCTCTGTCTTCGGCTGAGCGCCCGGCACGGCAACAGGGTCCAGGTGGTCCTGTTCTACCGGTCGGAAGCGGATGTCGCGGAGTTTCTGGCCCATCCGTTCGCGGTTGTCGGAAGCGACGGAACAGCTATGGCCGAGACAGCTCCAGGACATCCGCATCCGCGGAGTTTCGGCGCCCATGCGCGGTTACTCGAACGTTATGTGTTCGGAGAGCGACGGTTGTCGCTTGCCGACGCAGTGCACAAGTCGACGTTGGCCGCGTCGCGTCGTCTCGGTATCACCGATCGTGGCGTGCTCGCCCGTGGCGCGAAGGCGGATGTGGTTGTCCTGGATGCCGACTTGGTGAGGGAGCGTGCCACCTGGGCGGAGCCTCGCCGGTTCGCGGAGGGCGTCGGTGACGTGTGGATCAACGGTCACAGGGCGATCGCCGGCGGTGTGCCGACCGGTAGGAGGACTGGAAGGGTCCTTCGTCACCGCTGAGCGTAGCGGAGTGCCGTAGGGCTTCCTCAGGGCGAAACGATTGACTACAGTGAAACTGTAGTTTCGATTTATGGTCGGGCGTTCGTCGGACGTACGCGGTGGGTGAGAGGTGAGACACCGCGACATTCCGACGCGGATGGATGGAGGCCGGCGTGAAGATCCTCGTGGTGGGTGTCGGATTTATGGGCGACTTGCACGCCAGGACAGTGCATGATTCGCGATTTGCCCGCCTGTGTGGTGTGGTTGACGTCGATCCGGCTAGGAGCGGCGCCGAGGGGCGGGCACTCGGTGTTCCTGCCTTCACTGACCTCTCTGATGCGATCCGCGAGACGCAACCGGATGCGGTCATCGTGGCAACTCCCGATCCTGCTCACCGTGACCCCGTCACGACGGTCGTCGAGGCGAGACTTCCAGTGCTGGTCGAGAAGCCGCTGGCCACATCCGTGGCGGACGCGGAGGCGATGGCTGAACTCGCTGAGAAGCACAACGTGCGGTTGATGACGGGGCACCTAACCCGCTTCTTTCCCCGATACGTCGCCGTCGCGGACGCGGTCGCATCCGGGCGGATCGGCAAGCCGGTCATGGTCACGACATCCACGTGGGGGCCGAGAGCGCTCGGCGAGCGCGTTTCTGCCACGACCACTCCGCTCTGGCACTTCGCCATCCACGACATAGACACCCTCCACTGGATCACCGGAGGAACGATTGCGGAAGTCGACGGGGCACAACTCATCGAATCGTCCTCGGGCGCGGCGGCCTTCTCCGGAACCGGTGTTCTCAGCACCGGAACCGCTTTCCATCTCGCAGCGGGATGGACGTTGCCCGCAACAGCGGGGCCGAGGTGGGATATGAAGGCTCACGGTGAGTCCGGTGTGGTTCAGGCAACCTGGAGCTCCGATGGTGTGACCGTGTACACGGAGGAGAGCGCGGAAGATCCCGACTGTCTCGGCTGGCCTGTGATGCGCGGCCGGATCGAAGGCGCGCTCAGGGCCGAGGTCGAGCATTTCGTCACGGCGGTGAGCGGTGAGCTGCCCTTCGCGATCACTCCGCAGGACGCGGTCGCGGCTGTCCGTGCGGCGGCGATGCTCGAGAAGGCCTCCTCCATAAGGAGGGTTCGATGAGCACGCAGGATCGTGGTGTTGTCGTTGTCACGGGTGGCGGGACCGGCATCGGGCGCGCAACGGCACTTCGTCTGGCTGATGACGGATATTTATGTGTGATCGTCGGCCGGCGGAAGGAATTGCTGGACGAAACGGCTGAACTTGTGGCGGGAAGGGGGGGACGCGCGGTTCCGGTCCAAGCCGATGTCACCACTGAGGAGGGGCGAGCGGATGTCATGGAAGCGGTTGACACGTTGCGGTTGCGGCTCACCGGGCTTGTCAACAACGCGGGCGATACGTACCTGGCACCGGTGCTTGCGCAGCAGCTGACCGACTGGCGTGAGAATTTCGCTTTGAATGTCGAGGCCACTGCTTTTCTTTCGTTCGAAGCGATGCGGCGGATGAGGAAGAATTCAGCCGGCGCGATCGTCAACGTCGCCTCTGTGTACGGGAAGGTCGCGCTGAACAACCGGTTCTACGGCGACGCCATTCCGGCGGATACGCCTGATGGGCCGGTGCGTGGGGTTGCGTATGCGGCGGGAAAGGGAGCCGTCCGCATGATGGCGCGTGAGCTGGGTGTGGCTGGCGCGGGGATGGGAGTCAGGGTCAACACGGTGTCTCCCGGGATGATCCAGGTCGAGCGGTACGAGGACATCGCCGCGCAGACGGTGCGGGCGTTCGGCGAGGCGACACCACTCGGCAGGTTCGGCAGACCGGACGAGGTTGCCGGGGCGATCGCATTCCTGATGTCCGAGGAAGCGAGCTTCATCACGGGAGCGGAACTCGTGGTAGACGGAGGCTGGACAGCCTGGTGAGTCTGTCCAGCCGTTTCTGTAGCCGAGACAGCTGAAAACGGATGCGGTGAAATCCGGCCTCGTGGTTGTCGGCCTCCTGGGAGAGTACGAAGAGAGGAGATGTCCGACGATCGCGGGAGTCGCGTGTGCGCTATCGACGGCTGGGCAAATGGGGAGTGAAGGTTTCCGAGATCACGCTCGGGACGTGGCTTACCCACGGAGGCCGATCGGGTACTGGGACGGCCATCGAGTGTACGCGTCGTGCCTATGACCTCGGAGTCAATCTATTCGACACCGCCAACGAGTATCAGGCGGGTGAAGCGGAGCGTATGCTCGGAAAGGCACTTTCGTGCTTTCCGAGAGAGACATATTTGGTCGCTACCAAAGTGTTCTCCCCTATGGGGCAGGGACCGCTGGAGCGCGGCCTTTCCCGCAAGCATGTACTCGGTCAGGCGGATGCCTCCTTGCGCAGATTGGGTCTCGATCACATCGATCTCTACCAGTGTCATCGGTTCGATTCTGAGGTGCCGCTGGAGGAGACCGCAGCGGTCATGAACGATCTGATCCGGTGGGGAAAAGTCCTGTACTGGGGGGTCTCCGAGTGGAGCGCCTCGCAGCTCCAGGACATCTTGTCATTGTGCCGTACCCGGGGCTGGTCGGCACCGGTGTGTAGTCAAACGCACTACTCCGGCCTGTGGAGGGAACACGAGCGGGAGGTACTGCCGGCATGTCGTTCGCTCGGTATGGGTGTGCTGGCCTTCGCTCCGTTGGCGCATGGGGTGCTTACCGGTAAATACCCCCCCGGTGTTGAGCCGCCGGAGGGCAGCCGGCGAGCAGGAGAAGACAGATGGATCTTCGACAGGTACTCCGAGCATGTGCTGCTGGAGGCTGTTCAGAAGTTTCGTGCGCTTGCGGAGGAGCACGGCCTCACGGCTGCTCAACTCGCACTGGGGTGGTGCCTGCGCAATCCTGCCGTGACCGGTGTGCTGATCGGCGCGTCGCGGCTCGGTCAGCTTGAGGAGAACGTGGCTGCTGCCGAATTGCACATCGCGCCTGAGCTTATCGAGCGTGGGGACCAGATATTAAGGAACGTGAGCCGTTTCTGAACGACAGCTACGACTAGGAGCCTCCGTGGGAATTTCCTCGGGTGGAAAGCTGCCCGCACTCATCCCGAATCCCGGACACGTTCGATGGACAGGACGCGAGCTTGCGGTGGGCAAGCTCAACCCGACGGGTTTCCCCGAGGTTCTCGCCCGCTATCGCGAAGCCATCGCGGAACTTGTCGCGCTGGTTTCCGGTGGCCGTGGTCCGACGATTTCCGTGAGGTTCGAGACGATGGGTGGCGGCGAAGAAGAGTACGGCCTGAGCATTTCGGCGACTCGGGGCGTGACGGTGCGCGCGGTGACCGGCGTTGGCGCCCTCCACGCGATCCGGACGTTGATCGGGCTGTGGGAATCAGGAGAAACCTCTACTCTGCCCGAGGTGGAAATCCTCGACGGGCCGGATTTCGCGGTCCGAGGGGTCTTCGTCGAGTCCTTCGCCGGGACGGATCTGATGGAGCTGGGCGACTGGCGGCGACTGATCGATCGCATGGGGAAACTGAAGCTGAATCGACTTGGGATATCGATATACGGATGTTGGGATATCCATCATGAGGGCGATCGGAGTGAATGGCTGTTCCTGCCTCTCCATGACTTCCCCGAACTAGTTTCACCGCAGCGCGTCCTGACCTGGGATCCGCTGGCCGAGGCGGAGACGGAAATTCGCTACATTCCGAGAATGTTTGAGTCAGACTTCTTCGCGGAAATCGTTGCTTATGCGAGTGAACGCGGAATACAGGTAGTTCCTCAGCTTGGCGGGCCCGGGCATTCGACATTGATACCGCGTCTCGTTCCGACGTTGTCGGCGAAAGATGAAACGGGCAGCCCTACGGGATATGGCTACTGTGTCACCGCTCCGGAGGCGGTCGGCGCGTTGAGGCAGCTCACGGAATGTCTTGTACGACAGCACCTAGCGCCCAACAACGTGAGGGAGTTGCACGTTGCCGGCGACGAGTACTATCCCATCCGAAATGTCGATCCCGATGATCGATCGCGAGTGGTCAGTCCATACTGTCAATGCGAGGGCTGCGCAAATCTCACGCCTGGCGAACTTCTGGTCGAATATTTTCTGATCGTCGGGAGGGTCCTAGACGCGGCGGGCATTACGATGATCAACTGGCACGACACTCTGATTCGTGAAGACGTGCTTGACGTATATCTGGCCAGGGTGGAAGCCATTGGTTTACGGCGACCCGTCATCGCATGGTGGAAGTACAACGATCCAATTCCCGCACCTCAGAGTGCCGGCGGGGAGGTGTGGAGTTGTCCGACGACAGGGATCGCGTCGTTCCTTTTTCATCAGGACTTCACGGCGAACATCGAAAACGTACTTCGCAGGGGTCGTGAGGTCGGCGCGGTAGGCGCGATGGCCTACTCGTTTCCGGATCCGTCCGATTTTCCGAACTACGCCGCTCTGGCGGACATGTCGTGGAACCTCGACGGAGGCGGGAGAAACGGTTTTCGTGAGCGCTGGGCGAGGGCCACGGTTCCCGCTGATTCAGACGCCGCGCTGTGCGCGTTCGAGACCGTCGCGACGATCACGGCGTGTTACCCACTGATGTTGTATGTACTTGACAATCTTCTCCCCTTCTTCTCGACTTCCATGCCCGGCCATCTGACGTACCCTGACGACCTCGTTCGTGTCTTCTCGAGTGTGCAACCACCGCTCGGTGATGTTCTTAGACAGTGCAGGGACACCATTCGTGAAGGAACCCGCACGATGCCAATGGGTCGAGAGACGAGCTGGTGGGGCGACCCCATCGATACCTGGAAGAACGAAAACCGACGGCTTGCGGATTCGATCGATCTGTTTCTCGATGTACTTGCACTCGCTAGACGGGATGACCCACCTGGTCCCGCGGACGCGGAGTTGCTCATGAGTAAATCGCACGCGTTGCTGAGACTGGCCGCTGCCACGAAACCCGGCTACCTTGCTCCGATCACACTCCGCGAGCACTGGGGCTTCGTCAGACGAATACATCCCGCGCTGGAACGAATTCGAGCAAGTACCGGAGTCGAGAAGGCCGAATCGTGGTATGCCTGGCAAATCTGAGCCCTGCACAGGCAATCCGGCGTTTTGGTCGCCGATGGCGGCGGAGATGAGTCCTTCGTGATCGTGAGGAGGCTCGTCAGGCGAGCCGAAACCTGGGTTGGTCATCTTGGACGCTGACTCGAGGTCAGCAGCCGATCGGTGCCGGACTTCACGTCGCTTGTGGCACTACGATCAACCGAACCTCGGGACCGCGAACAAAGGAGGCCGGGATGCGTTAAGCCACCCGAACACCCGGCCACGGTCATCGTAGCGACGACGTGGGGGCATTCGGATGGCTCAGACGCTAGGCCTCCCCATGCGTCTCGGTCGAGGTTGCAGGGTTGGTGGTGATCTGCTCCGCGACATCGAGCAGCTTCCTTGCTGCCTTCTCGACATCCTTCAGCGTGAACCGCGCCGCGGGGGCACTGATGCTGAGCGCGGCGGGAAGGTGCGTTCCCAGTAGCGGTGCGGCGATGCAGCGTCCGTCAGCCGCGTTCTCCCCGTTGTCGACGGCGTAGCCGAGCCTGCGGACCTTGGTGATCTCGTCCATGTAAGCGTCGATGGAGGTGATGGTGTTGTCCGATTGCCGCTCCATGCCGGTGCGGTCGAGCAGGTCGCGCACCCGCGAGTCCGGTAACTGCGACGCGATCGCCTTGCCAAGCGCGGTGGAGTGCAGCGGGTCGCGATCACCTCGCGAGGCAGCGAGTCGCACCTTGTGGCGGCTCTCAACGATGTCGACGTAGATGACGTGATCTCCGTCGAGGATCCCCAGATTCGTGGTCTCTTCGAAGTCGTCCCTGAGCTCCTCCAACCACGGCCTCGCGCGCTCGCGGAGCACTTCGAGATGCCGTGACTGCATGCCGACGAACCCGAGTCCCAGCCGATAGAGCCCGGTCTGCTCGTCCCGTTCCACGTACCGGTGTGCTTCTAGGGTCCACAGGTAGCGGAACGCCGAGGATTTGGGTAGTTCGGTGGCCTGCCCGACTTCGATGAGGGACACCCCATCGATGGACTCCTGCAGCAGATTCAGGATGGAGCAGACTCGTTCCACGGCCCGGACCGTGTAGTCACGCTCCTCACCTGTCGAGATCTCGTCGGCGCCATGCCCCTGCGCCTGGTTCCTGCGGCGTGCCAGCGTAATCACTCCCTCTCGAAATCGGATTGGCTATTTCAGAATCCTAGCCGGACTGCTCGCTCGAAGCAGGGGGCCAGCAGTCAAAGTCGTTCGGGACGTTCGCTTCGTTACTGGGCGGCCGACCCCACTCGGCAGGTGAGCGGGCCATTCCGGCCCCTTGACGCCCTCCCCCAGGGCGTCGTAGCTTGAAATGGAAAACGATCCTCTGGTTTCATTGTCTAAAACAACTGGGGCTCGGCAGGCACGGACGGTTCCCGCAGCTTCGGTCAGAACGGAGACCTCATGAGCGATGCGGCTCAGCTTCTCGCCCGTTCACACGCACTCCGAGAGCGTGCCCTGGCACGTACGCCGGGCGGAGTGCACTCGAACGTGCGGCTCAGTGGCCCGCAAGTCTTCATCGAGTACGCAAGGGACGCCTGGCTGTACGACGTGGATGGTGAGAACTACGTCGATTACCTATTGGGGCAGGGGCCGAACTTCCTCGGGCACGCGCCTCGCCACCTCGTGAAGGCGGTGAGTTCCGCGTGCGAGCGCGGGCTCATCTACGGCGGGCAGCATAAGCTTGAGGTCGAGGCGTCCGAAGTGGTCTGCGAAGCGCTCGGCTGGCCGGACATGGTCCGATTCGGAGTTTCGGGAACCGAGTCGGTACAGGCCGCATTGCGGCTGGCGAGAGCGGCTACGGGCCGGAAGAGGGTCATCCGCTTCGAGGGCCACTACCACGGCTGGCTGGACAACGTGCTGGCAGCGGAGGGCTCCTCCGGATGGGGAGCCGCGAGCGCGGGACAGCTTCCCGGCCATCTCGACGATTTCGCGTTCATTCCGTGGAACGACGAGGACCGGTTCGCGCGCGCCATCAAGGAAGAGCCCGATGTCGCGGCGGTCATCATGGAACCGATCATGATCAACGCTGGAGTCATCGAACCGGCGCCGGGGTATTTGGAAGCGGTGCGGACTCTCTGTTCAAAGCATGGCGTGATCTTGATATTCGACGAAGTGATATCCGGCTTCCGGCTGGGACTCGGGGGAGCGGCTGCCCGCTATGGCGTCATACCGGACCTCGCCACCTACGGAAAGGCCATGGCGGGAGGGTGGCCTGCCTCGGCACTCGCGGGCGGCGCCGAGTTGATGGAGTTGTTCGGTAAAGGCGGTGTCAACCACTCCGGGACCTTCAACGGATCCGTCGTTGCGATGGCCGCGACACATGCCACGGTCTCCCATCTGGCCGACAACCCACCCTACGAACGGATCTCCTCTCACGGCGGTGCGCTCATGGACGGCCTGCGGGGTATCGGCGAGGCACACGATCTCCCGTTGCGGGTCGAGGGCCTGCCAATGGCCTTCCACGTGTCCTTCGGTACGTCCGAAGTCACGGATTACCGCTCGCTCCAGTCGCTGGACCTGGACCGGTACGCGCGCCTCGTCCCCGAATTGGTCGCACACGGTCTATGGGTCGCGGGCCGAGGGGTCTGGTACGTCTCGGCCTGTCACGGCCCGGATGAACTGGACGCCGCGTTGACCCGGTTCGACAAGACTCTGACTGATCGGGCGTGAAACATGACGATGCCAACGGATTCCGCAGGAGCGAATCGCAACGGTAGTTCCGCGCCGTTCTCGCCGTGCAGATCGGCGGGAGGGTTCGTATTCGTCTCCGGCCAGGCTTCCGTCGACAACGGGGTGATCGTGCCGGGCACCTTTGAACAAGAGATGCGTCGATCCATCGAGAACGTTCGCGCCGTACTGGCTCGCCGGGGACTTTCGCTCAGTGACGTGGTGAAGGTGAACACGTACGTGCAGAATTCTGGAGATGTGCCCGAATTCAACCGGATCTATCTTGAGTACTTCGAGCCGCCGTTGCCGGCGAGGACGACGATAGCCAACTGCCTGGGCGATCGCATCAAGTTCGAGATCGATGTCATCGCCTTCGGAGGTGCGTGAGGTGAGATTTGCCCTACTCGGCCTTTTTCACGAGGCCAACACCTTCTCACCGGTCAAGGCGGACCGCGACATGTTCGCGGCGGGCGGGATACTGCGCGGCGGGGAGATCGTCGATCAGTACGCGGATTCCGGGGCCACCATCGGCGGGTATTTGGCAGGTGGCGCGCGATCGGGTGTGGAGATCGTGCCGCTGGTCTTCGGTTTCGTCAACCCCGCCGGCGCGATCGCCTCCGAAGTCTTCGAATCGGTCGTCGGCGAGATGCTCGAAGCGTTGCGTGACAACGGACCGTGGGACGGTGTGCTGTTGAACGTGCACGGCGCGGCGGTCGCGGAGGATTGTCTCGACGCCGACGGCGAGATCGCGAGCAGGGTGAGAGCCGTCGTCGGCACCGAGTTGCCCGTCGGTGCGGTTCTCGACCTCCACGCGAACGTGTCGCGACGGTTGGTGGATGCTCTGACGATCACCCTCGTCTACCAGACCAACCCCCACATCGACGCCGCGGAGAAGGGGATCCGGTGTGTCGACCTGCTCGCCAGGACCGCCTCGGGTGAGATCCGCCCGGTGCAGGAGCTCGTACGGCTTCCGCTCGTCGTCAACATCGCCCGCCAGGACACCGCCGAGCAGCCGATGTCGAGTCTTGTCGCGAAGGCGGCAGAGGTAGCCGCCCGGTCAGGGATGCTGTCGGCGAGCGTGGTCGAAGGGTTTCCCTATGGCGACGTGCCGGATATGGGCATGTCATGTCTCGCGATCCACGACGGCGATCGTTCGGTGGCCCGCGCTGCGGCGGAGGAACTCGCTCGTGCGGTGTGGGAGGAACGCGAGGAACTGCAGGCATGCGGATTGGATGTCGATGCCGCGCTTGACATCGCTGAGCATGAGGCGGGCGCTCCGGTAGTGCTTCTCGACGTCGGCGACAACATCGGTGGCGGTGCTCCGGGTGATTCGACGGCGATACTCGAAGCCGTGTGCAAACGCGGCCTCCGCTCGCTGGCGCAGACATTGTGGGATCCGGCATCGGTACACCAGTGCGGGCTGGCGGGAGTCGGCACCGAGGTGTCGCTGACCGTGGGCGCGAAGTGCGCGCACTCGGCGGGCGCTCCCGTCGAGGTGCGGGGAACGGTCAGGGTTCTCGCTGACGGCCGCTTCGAGGAGACCGAGGCGGTACACGGCGGGTTCAGGTATTTCGACATGGGGCCGACGGCTGTCGTGGACACGACAGACGGGCACACGCTCGTGCTGACATCGAAGCCGATCATGAACTCGAGCCTTCGCCAGTTCCTCAGCGTCGGTGTCGACCCGCGCGACTACCACATCGTCGTCGCCAAGGGCGTCAACTCACCGCGCGCGGCGTACACGCCCATCGCGGCCAAGATGATCGTCGTTGACACGGAAGGCGTCACCGCGATGAACCTCGGCCGATTCACCTACCGGCACCGCAGGCGGCCGATGTTTCCCTTCGAAAGCACGACTTTCGACATCGGGGAGAGCCGATGAGGTTCCTGCGGATCGGAGACCCCGGCGAGGAACGGCCCGTCGTGTTCGACGACGGGCAGTACTACGATCTTTCCGGGATGACCGGCGACATCGACGCCGCGTTTCTCGGCTGGGACGGGCTCCGGCTCGCCGCGAAGGCGATCGAGGCAGGCGAACTGCCCACAGTGGACATCGAGGGCAAGCGGGTCGGTTCGCCGATCGCGCGCCCTGGGGCCGTGTTGTGCATCGGGTTGAACTACGCGGCGCACGCGGCGGAGTCGGAGGTCGACCCTCCCTCGGAGCCGGTGTTGTTCCACAAGTCGCCCAACACCGTCGTCGGTCCTTACGACGACATCCGCATACCCAGGGGCTCGGTGAAGACCGACTGGGAGGTCGAACTGGGCGTCGTGATCGGCAGGACGGCGCGCTACCTCTCGACCCTGGCCGAAGCGCGCTCCTGCATCGCCGGTTACGTCACGTCCAACGATGTCTCCGAACGGGATTTCCAGCTCGGCAGGCCGGGTGGGCAGTGGTCGAAGGGCAAGTCGTGCGAGACCTTCAATCCCGTCGGGCCGTGGCTGGTTCCGGCCGACGAGGTTCCCGATCCGGGGGCGTTGGCGATCCGGTCGTGGGTCAACGGCGAGGTCCGGCAGGATTCGAAGACCTCGGACATGATCTTCGGCGTCGACGAGATCATCCTGCATCTCTCGCGGTTCCTTGTGCTGGAGCCGGGAGATCTCGTCAACACCGGAACCCCGGAGGGCGTCGCATTGTCGGGCAGGTTCGGCTATCTCCGCGACGGCGATGTCGTGGAGATCGAGATTTCGGGGCTCGGCAGGCAACGTTCCCGCTGCGGGCCGGCGTGAGATGCCGTTCACCGCCGCGTTCGCCGACGCACTCGCCCGGATCGTGGGTCACCGGCACATCCGGCTCGGCTCCGGTGAGCTGGTGCCGTATCGCAGGGACGCCACCCCCTTGTTTTCCGCCGAACCGGATGCCGTCGTCTTCCCCGGCAGCGCCGAGGAGGTATCCGCAGTGTTGCGGCTGGCCACCGAACACGTGGTTCCGGTGGTGCCGCGAGGAGCCGGCTCGAATCTGTGCGCGGGCACCGTACCCCTCGCCGGCGGCGTCGTCCTGGTTCTGACGCGGATGAACCGCATCCTTGAGGTCAGCGAAAGCGAACTGCTCGCGAGGGTCGAGCCCGGGGTCACGACGAACGTGCTTTCGGAAGCCGCCGAACAGCGGGGATTGCGCTACGTTCCCGATCCGGGCAGCAAAACGGTCTCGACCGTCGGCGGCAACATCGCCACCTGCGCCGGCGGCCTCCGTGGCTTGAAATACGGCGTCACCCGCAACTACGTACTCGGTCTTGAGGCCGTGCTGCCCACTGGTGAGACCATTCGCACGGGAGGCCGGTTGTGGAAGGACGTCGCGGGATATGACCTCACGAGGCTGCTCACCGGCTCGGAGGGCACGCTCGCGGTACTGACCGAGGCGACCGTCGCGCTCGTGCCCGCGCCTTCAAGCAGCGGAACCGGCGTCGCCTATTTCACCTCGCTGGAGGCGGCCTGTGCCGCGGTCGCCGCGATCATCGAATCAGGCGTCCTTCCGGCAACGCTGGAGTTCCTCGACCGGAAATGTGTACGCGCCGTTGAGGAGTACGCGCGGCTCGGCCTGCGCACGGACGCGGGCGCGTTGCTGCTGTTCGGGGACGACGGGCCTGCCGCCGCGGTCGCCGAGAACATCGGCCGGATCGGGAAGGCTTGCGTGGCCGAGGGAGCGCTCGAAGTCACCTCTGCCGCCGACATCACCTCGGCCGAGGCGCTACTGGCCGCGCGGCGCTGTTCCCTGCCCGCGTTGTCGAGGCTCGGGTCACTCACGATCCTGGAGGACGCCACGGTGCCGAGGCCGAGACTCGCCGAGATGGTCGGCCGCATCGACGACATCGCCGAACGACACGAACTGCGCATAGCCACCTTCGGGCACGCCGGCGATGGAAACCTGCACCCCACCTGTGTCCTCGACCCAGGCGACGGCGGTGCCGTCGAACGCGCGCACAAGGCATTCGGGGAGATCTTCACCGCCGCGATCGAACTCGGCGGCACCATCACGGGCGAACACGGTGTCGGAGCGGCGAAACTGCCGTACCTGCTCGACCGGCTCGGCCCGGACCAGGTCGCGCTGCTGCGCAGGATCAAGGCGGCCTTCGATCCCGCCCACATCCTCAATCCCGGAAAGCTCGGGTCGTGAGCGGCGTATTCGACGCCGAGAAGCTCGGCAGGTGCATCTCGTGCGGATTCTGCCTTCCCGCCTGCCCGACCTACGCGCTGACAGGGGACGAGGCGGCCTCGCCGCGCGGGCGAATCACGCTCATGAGGGCGCTTGAGGGTGGGCAGCTCGACGTCACGGATCCCACCCTGTTCGAGCAATCGTCGTTCTGTCTCGGTTGCCGGGCCTGCGAGCCGGTGTGTCCCGCGGGTGTGGAGTACGGAACCTTGCTGGAACAGTGGCGTGACCACCAATGGAGGGGCGCGGCTCGACCACGCCTCGCGCGCTGGCTCATGGCACTCGTCTCCCGCTCGTGGCTGCTGCGGCTTCAGGGCATCGTCAGAAGGCACGCGAAGACCCAACGAGGGAAAGCCGCGCCCGCGCTGCTGCTCGGATGTGTCGAACGCGGCCTCTACCCCGAGGTCAGCAGGGCGGCGCGAGAGCTGCGGCCGGAATTGACCGCTCCGGCGGCACAAGGCTGTTGCGGAGCCCTGCACGCGCACAACGGAGACTCCGAGACGGGAGCCGCCATGGCGGGTCTCGTCGGTTCCCGGTTGCCGGGTGTCATCGTGACGACGGCCGGCGGCTGTGCCGCGCACCTGGCTGCCCATCTCGGGAGGGAAAGGGTCAAGGAATTCTCGGAGTACCTGACCGGGTACGAGGTGGTGCCCTCGGGTGAGGTACGCGTGGAGGGCAGGAGAGCGAGGGTGGCGTTGCAGGACTCGTGCCACCTCAGGAACGCACTCGGTGTGTCCGCCGAGCCGAGGGCGCTGATCCGGGCCGTCGCCGACTACGTCGAACTGCCGGGGGCGGCAGGCTGCTGCGGCGCCGCGGGCACGTACTCGTTACTGCGGAAGCAGGACAGCATGCGGGTGCTCGCTCCCAAACTCGACGCCATCGTCGAGGCGGGCGTCGACTTTGTCGTCGCCGTGAATCCTGGCTGCCTCCGGCAACTGCGGCAGGGGCTGAAAAGCAGGAAGAGCGGGGTGCGGGTGATCCATCTCGCCGAGTTGCTCGCCATGGCACAGCGGGATTGGACTCTATCGAAACGAAGGGGTGATACCTGAGACTGGCAGGGGGAGGTACCTATGCCGTCGTTCATGGAACCGTTCCGGATCAAGGCCGTCGAACCGATTCCGTTTCCCAGCGTTGAGGAACGCGGTGCGGCCCTGGTTTCCGCCGGGTACAACCTTTTCCGGGTACCGGCGAAGGCGATCACCATCGATTTGCTGACCGATTCCGGAACGGCCGCGATGTCGGCCGCGCAGTGGTCGGCGCTGGTGTCCGGTGATGAATCGTATGCGGGAGCCCGATCCTTCGAGCGGTTCGAGAGCGTCGTACGTGAGCTGACCGGCTTTACCGAGATTCTTCCCGTGCACCAGGGCAGGGCGGCGGAAAGGATAGTGCTGCACCGGTTGCTTGGGCATGGGGATCTTTCGGTGGCGAACACGCACTTCGACAGTACGAGGGCGAGCGTGGTCGCCGCGGGCGCTGACGTCGTGGACCTGCCGGTGAGCCGGCCAGACGGCGCGGCGAACCCCTTCGGCGGGGACATCGACGTTCCGGCGCTGCGGGCCCTGTTGTCCGGCCCGGACGGCGCCGCGGTGCGGTGTGTCGTACTCACCGTCACCAACAACGCCAATGGCGGTCAGCCCGTTTCGCTGACCAACGTGCGCGAGACGAAGGTTCTGTGCGACCGCTTCGGGGTTCCGTTGCTGCTCGACGCGTCCCGGTTCGCGGAGAACGCCTATCTGGTCGCGACGCGTTCTCCCGATCTCGCCGGCGTGGAACCGCGAGCGGTCGCGAGAGCGATCTTCGACCTGGCCGACGGGTGCTGGGCGAGTCTGAAGAAGGACGGCGTCGCGAACATCGGCGGGCTCATCGCGTTGCGCGATCGCGAACTCGCGGACCGGTGCAGGGCCCAGCTCATCGAGACGGAGGGGTTTCCGACCTACGGTGGCCTGGCGGGCCGTGACCTCGACGCGCTCGCGCAGGGGCTCGTCGAGGTCACCGAACCCCGCTATCTGCGCTACCGGGCCGAGTCGGCGCGGTGGTTCGCCGATTTGCTCGAACAGGCCGGTCTTCCGGTGCTGCGACCGACCGGCTGTCATGCCGTTTATGTCGACGCGGGACGGTTGCTGCGTCACGTTCCTTCCTCCCTGTTGCCGGCGACGGCGCTGGCCAACGAGCTGTACCTCGCGGGAGCCGTGAGGGTTTCCGAGCTCGGCACCCTGGTCTTCGGGCGCCCTGACCCGGCGGGCGGACCCGATCTGCCCGCGCCTCGCGAGCTGGTGCGCTTCGCGCTGCCTCGCCGGGTTTACACGGCCAATCACCTCGAATACGTCGCCGAGGTCGCCGGCGAGATCGCCGCCAAGGCGGGTTCGCTGAGGGGATACCGCATCGTGCGCCAGGCGGGTCCGATGCGGCAGTTCACCGCGGTGCTCGAACCGGTGACCTGACGGCCGCGACCGGCTCCGCGCCCCCGAGTCATCCGAGTGAGCCAGGGGTTTCATCGGTTTCCGGACAGCGGGCGTGTGTTTCTGACGCCGACTGCCAGGAAGGCGCCCCCTGAATGCAGCAATGGCGGCGGGCATAGGGCGGAACGGGATGCCGCCGCGGTGTTCTTCTCCCGCCGGGTGGCGCACAATATCCACCAAGTGTCCTATGCATGATGCTCTCGGCATATTGCACGCACGCTTTGATACGTGTAGTTTGCTCAGTGAACCCGAATATGAGGCGGTGAACAACCGATGGTCGGCGAAGCGACACGGGCATTCATCCTCGTTCACCTTCCTCGGCCGGCGAAAAAGATGTCATGTCACCTGTTTAACGGATTTCGTTCCCCTGGATTCTCGTGTGATCCGCTGGCGGCTTCGGAATTGCCGGAGCACGCGCTGATGGAGTCCGGCGGACCGTTCCGCGAGAGGAGGAAACCTGGCACGAACCGTGTATCCTACGGCGAATCTTTCCTGAAGGACAGCTGTTTCCGGAAATCCGATGTGGAGGAATTGCGGTCGTTCCGGTGCCGGGAGGTCGGCGCGCCCGGTCGGTCGGAAATTCCTGCCGCATCAAATGAAGTGACTGTGCGGGGTTCGGAAATAGCGGGCCGTCATATCCGGAGCGAACCCCCGAAACCAGTCGAAAGTGAGGATTCGAGCCCCAGGTCACCTTGTGTGGAAATGGCGAGGTGGCGGGTGGCTCGCGGCGGCCGCGAGCGGCGTCCGGGCGCGCCTGCTCGCGGTATACCGCCGTCATTCAGGGGCGCGACGGAATCTGCCTCGTTGAGGTGAAGTCATGGCTGACTTTGAAATCTGCAATTTGCGGTTAGCAAATCGCACCCGTTTGGAGGTATGCGTCGGACGGCGACGCGGCACAGGCTAGTGAGGGAGGAGGTGGAGCGGGGAGGTCTGAGCCGGCTTTCGTGATCGTTCCCCGGCGAGCTGATGATTCACAAACCACTCAACCGGTTCGAACTCTTTCGTTCCAGCGATCTCGACGTCACCCGCGAGGCGGTCGCCGGCGTCTTCTGTGCCCACCGCATGGAACTCACCGGCAACGAAGGGACGCTCGACGCGAGGATGAACTCGAAACGACTCGACAACGTCGGTCTCAGCTACATCGGGTACGGCGAAGCGGTCCGGGTCGACCCGGGCGAACTTGAGTCCTTCTACGTCGTACAGGCGCCGTTGACCGGCAGCGGCCTTTTCCAGTACGGCAATCAGTTCGTCACCGGATCGCCGAAAACCGCCATCGTCGTCGGGCCCACCAAGCCGCTGGGCATGCGGTTGTCCGCGGAGCTGGAACTCGTCATCCTGCGCATGGAGCGCACCGCGCTGGAGGCGACGCTGTCCGACCTCCTCGATCGGTCGCTGCCACAGCCCATCGAGTTCGAACTAGGGATGAACCTGGCATCGGGATATGCCCGTACCTGGTACGACTACCTCATGTTCTGCGTGGCCGAGATCAACCGGCCCGACAGTCTGCTGACCCACCCGCTGTCCGTGCATCAGATGGAGCAGAACCTGATGGGCGGCCTGCTGCTCGCACAGGCCAGCAACTACACCGGAATGCTGCAGGGCAAGGCTCTTCCCGCTCCGTCGAGGGCCATCAGCCGTGCTGTGGACGTCATCGAGAACCACCCCGAGCTTGCCCACACGATGGGCAGTCTCGCGAAGGAGGTCGGTGTCAGCGTGCGGGCACTCCAGAAGGGATTCCGCAAGCACCTCGACACGACACCGAGCGCATTCCTGCGCGGCGTGCGTTTGCAGAGAGCGCACGACGAACTCAGGGCGGCGCAATCCGACACGGTCACGGTCGGCGAAGTCGCTGGCCATTGGGGATTCATGCACCTCGGCCGGTTCGCCACTTCATATCGACGCAAGTTCAACGAGACCCCGTCGCAGACCCTACACAGATGATGGCTATGTATATCTATGACGATGCGCAAAAAGGACAGAACAGGGCGCAGGACGGATCGTTGCGGAGGCGGCGACGTCCTATGGTCAATGGCGTGTCAGCCGGAAGGCGCGGGCTGCCCGCTCCGGGATTCGGCGTTGACGAGCCGATTTGGGACCTGGTCCGGCGCCGCCGGATAAGCCGGGGACTCACCCAATACCAACTCGCCGACGTACTTGTCGATCTTTCGCACAACCAGAGCGTGAGCCGGGACGAAGTCGCGCGCTGGGAACGCGGGAAACGGACCCCGGGGCCCTACTGGCGCCGCTGGCTCAGCGTGGCCCTCGACGTTCCGTCGGAGGAACTCGCGGCCGCGGTGCGTTACGGCCGGAGGTTGCGCTGGTGAACCGTTCCTCCCTGGCTGACCACCGCCGTAATCGCGCGCTGGTATGCCACGGGAGGAATCGATGGGTAAGGCGCTGGTCACACTGATCAATCCAAATCTGGTGCATCCACCCGTCACACCGTATGCGCTGGACATCCTCACCACGTCGCTGGAGGCCGGCGACTTCGACGTCGATGTCGTCGATCTGACCTTCGAGCGGCACGACTGGCGGCCGGTGCTCGCGCGCTATTTCGCCGGGCATTCGCCCCTGCTCGTCGGCGTGACCGTGCGCAATACGGACACCATCTACGCGCAGCAGCAACGGGTTTTCCTCGGCGACCACAAAGAGATCATCGAGGCGGTGAAGGAAGGGACGCGGGCGCCGATCATCGCCGGAGGCGTCGGGTTCTCCTCGATGCCGTTCGCGCTCGTCGACTATTTCGACATCGAGTTCGGCGCCAAGGGGCCGGGGGAACACCTCGTCGTGCGGCTCGCGAACACCTTGCTCGAAGGCGGAAAGCCCGACGAGATACCGGGGCTCCTCATCAATCGCGGCGGCGGTCAGGTCGAACGGATCGCCGCGGGCCGCCCGCTCGAAAGACGCCGAGCGCGGCGAGCCGGGGTGGACATCGGCGTCGTCCCGATCAACGCGGCCACCGGATACACCCGCAGGTCGGGAGTGCCGCTGAAAGTCGACAATCTGCGCTACTACCGAGAGGGCGGGCTCGGCAACATCCTGACGAAGAACGGATGTACCTTCGCGTGCGCCCACTGCGTCGAGCCCGATGCCAAAGGTACGTCGTTCACGAGAAGGGCGGTCGACGCCGTCGTCGACGAGATCGAGTCCTTGGTCGCGCAGGGCGTCAAGGACCTGCATACCACCGACAGCGAGTTCAACCTGCTGGTCGCGCACAGCAAGGCGGTGCTTTCGGAGATCGTCAGGCGCAAGGGAAGGGACGGATACTCCCCGCTGCATGAACTCCGGCTGTGGGTGTACGCCCAGCCGACGCCTTTCGACGAGGAACTCATGGCCCTGCTCGCCGGGGCGGGATGCGCGGGCATCAATCTCGCCCCCGATCATGTGCGTGAGGAAATGCTCGACGACTGGAAGGTCACCGCGGGCGGTTCGAGGTACTACCGGTTCGCCGACGCCGAAGCCGTCTGCGACCTGGCCGCGTCGTACGGGCTGCCGGTCATGGTCGAAGTGCTGCTCGGGATGCCGGGCGAGACGGAGGAGACGCTGCGCGACGCGGTCGCGCGCACGCTCGCGCTCGGGGTCACCGTCGTCGGCTACAGCCTGGGTATCAGGGCGTTTCCGTATTCGCCGCTCGGTATCCGGCTCGCCGAGCGGTGCGGGGGTACGCGAACGGTGCCCGGATTGCAGTCGGACACGGCGCGAACTCCGATCGTACTGCGGCCGCAGGGGACGGTGAGCACGGTCGAATACGAACGCCAGTTCGTATTCGACGAGGCTGGCCGGTTCCGGCCGGTCTACTATCTTTCGCCGGAACTGCCGGAGCCGGAGGAGACGTTGTCCTCGCCCAACGGTCGCTGGCTGAACACGATGCGCTTGCTGTGGGATCTCGTTCCCGAACGGGACCGGCACCGCGTCATGCTTCCCACCGTCGAGGGCCTGACTCCGGATGACGACAATTTCGCCGACAATCCGTTTTTGGTGCAAGCGGTGCGACTGGGATACACCGGTGCTTTCTGGTCGCACTGGCCCAGGCGTGCCGAGGTAATGGAAGGAATACGGAAAGTAGAATTGGCAGGTCGGCGTCCGGGTGAATGAAGCTCGATTTATGAAACATATTCACTCTGGGTTCCTGTTGAAAGAGCGGCACGAAATGTTGTTACTCGAACGTCACGGTCTTTGCTTGCGTCCGTCGTAATCATTGACGGAACAACGTCCGAGGGCGGAGCCTGAGGACGAAGACGTCGTGGCCTGCCGACAGCCGGTGTTCTCTTCGCCCGGGAAGGGAACACCGCGGCCGGTCGCGGCGCCGACAACGCAAGTGAGGTGGCCGCATGACAATGGCGCCTGATGCACCCGACCTGCCAGCGAACCCGCTTTCCATCAGGCTGTCGATCAAACACGAACGGTTGTGGTGGCACATCGACGACGAGGATCATCTCCCCGAACAATGGGAGGTATCCGCCGATGTCTGGGACCTGGATTTGTGTCCGGCTCCGTTGCGGCACGTCGCCGACATTTCCCTGGTTATCGCGGATCTGCAGCGAGATCGGAATCTACTCGATTCGGTCGCCCTCGGTGAATGGGCACTGGAGTTCATCGCGGAAACGGTGCTCGAATCGACGGACGGGAACCTGCATCCCGAGCTCGACGAACAGATCAGCGAGGGTCCTCCGCGCATGGTGATACTGCGCGATGTCACTGTCGCGACGCACTGGAGGGGGCACGGTCTCGCCGGCCCGCTCGTCGCGGGCGCGTTGCGCACGCTGGCGCCGACGGCGAGGCTCGCCGCGGCGAGGGTCTCGCCGCTGGACTTCCGGCGGCAGTCGCCCGACCGGATCTCGGCCGAGCTGGCCAGCGTGCGCATGGCGGGAATGCTCGAACGGATCGGTTTCTATCCATGGCGCGAGGTTCATGTACTGGATCTGCGCAATCCCACGTTACTTGAGGCGAGGATGAGCCTGCTCAATCACTGGTGGCCCGCGGGACACGAGGAGTTGTGACGCTTCGCCGCGCTACCCGTGTCTTCTATATTCCACATTGGATCGAACAGTCGGCGTAATGTCCGATAACTGCGTCATGCCGCGGCGTAGCGCGCTACATTGCTACGTGTTAGGCTCGGCGCGGCTGCTGTTCAAGGACCGTTCATCCGTAACAGGTAGCCGTTGGTGGCGCGGTCAGGGGCCCATGCGAATGGATGTGGCCGCGCCACCAACCTGACAAGGGGTGCGATCGTGCAGGGTGAGGTGATCAATGGTGCTCGGGCAACGCGAGGGCGGCTTCGCCGATCAGGCTCGCCGAGGTTTCCGCGTCCAGTGCTCGGGTTTCCAGCAGTTCCCACCGCGAACGGAAGCCGGCGACCTTGGCCGCATCGCGAAAGTGGATCCAGTCGGCTGGGGTCTTGAGGAAGACCGCGCCAGGATCGCCGTCGAGGCCGGCGGCCATGTCCATGAGCGAGAAATTGCTCTCGACGGCGGCACTCGCGTCGGCCGTGGCGGGAAGAACCCTGATGGTGACGTGAGGGAAGGTGGCCCATTCGGTCAAGGCGCCCAGTTGCTCGCGCATCACGCTCGGGGAGCCGATTGTCCTGCGCAGCACCGGTTCGTCCAGTAATACGTGCAGCCGGGGTGAGTCGCTCTTCCGCAATATCGCCTGTCTGCCCTGTCGCAACGGGTGATGCAGTGAAGCGAGCAGCGGCTCGCTCAGCGTGCACAGCGCGTCGGCGTAGGCGGTGGTTTGCAGCAGATCGGGAACACAGTGGGGAGCGTAGACGTGCATTGCCGTCGCCGATGCCTCGTAGTTCACCAGCAATTCGAGTGCGTGCAGTTCCGAAGGCCGTTGCGACTTCTTGACCTTGGGAATGATGTCCTTCCACCACAACTTCTTCGCCCTGGCCGACTCGACGACCCGGGTATAGGGCTCGACGAGGTTGTGGTGGCCGAGTTGTTCGAGAGCGACCTTGATATAGCGCTTGTTCGCGAGCCGGGTCGAGGACTCGAATTGCCGGACTCCCGACGCGCTCCGGTCGAGAATCCCGGCGAGTTGATCGGGAGTGAGGCCGCTCGCCTTGCGCAGGGTACTCATGCGGCCGGCGAACCAATCGGCTGTCACGGCGGGCGTCGGCGCGACCACGACGATGCCTTCCTTCTTGTGGCTGTGAGCTGGGACCGTTCGCCGGTCACTTTAGCCGCGATGATCCTGAAGCGGCAGCATGGCGCGGAGGAACGCGCGAATGGAGCAGACCTCAGTGCGTCCGGGTGCGAAGCCCGTCCGCGATCGCTGTCAGCAGGTCCCTCGATGGCTCAGGTCGCAGCGCTTGCGCCGAGAGCAGTCCGAACACCTCGTCGAACGGCGCGATTTCCTCCGGCTCCTCAAGGTAGATGTCGTGAGTTGTGGCCCTGACGTGTACGAGGCCGGGATAGTCCGGAAGCTCGGGAATCAGCACGATCCTCGTGAAGCCCGTCCCGGTGTCCACGCTCGCGCCGCCCGCGAAGGGAAGCACCCGGATATCGACGTTGGGGCGGTGGCCGAGTTCGACGAGGTAGTCGATTTGCTCGCGCAGGACGTCGGGTCCGCCGACCTGCCTGTGCAGTACCGCCTCGTCGACGACGCAGTGCACCTGTGGCGGGTCGTCGCGGTTGAGTACTTCCTGCCTGCCTTGGGAGAGCTCGACCCAGAGCCGGATCTCGGTCTCGTCGGCGGAGGGCCGGTCCGCGTGTGCCATGGCCTTGGCGTAGGCGGGAGTGCGGAGAAAATCGGGAACGAACTGGGGCTGGTAGATCGACAGTTCGATGGCCGAGGCTTCGCCGCTGTAGAGCAATTTCGAGGATTCGGGGACGAATCCAGGCGGCAACCGGCCTTCCCACCAGTCGCGAAGTCCCCTCCTGCCGCCCGCCGCTCCGAGGACGTTGCGGAAGTGCGGGATCTGCTCGCTGTGGTCGTACGTGGAGAGCAGCACGTCGATATCGGCGAGCTGCGGCAGGTTGCGCCCGCGCTCGACCTGCATCAGTGCCTTGTCACGAGTTTTCTCCGTGGCTTCCGTCGCGGCCTTCAGATTGAGGCCCTTCTCGTTGCGCATCCGCTTGAGCTCGCGTCCGATCGCCCTTCGGACCGCCGTTTTCCCGGCCTCGACCAAGGCGCCACCTCTCGGCTTCCGGGCGACGCACGGCAGTGTCACCCGAATAGGCCACGCCAAGATGTAGCGTACTACCTGTGTAGCGCGCTACATTTGATCGTGGCTACGTACAGTTCGACGCCTGTCACGTTAGCCCCCGGCGACGTCGGCCGTGAAAACCCCCTGGTGCACGGTCGCGTCGCCGGTTCAGCACATGTACGAGCTCTGGGGAGCCAAATATGGGGTGGCAGGAACACGTCCCGGTTCGGCCGGTACGTGCAACGAAGTATCGAAAAGACGGCAATCCCGGGAAGGCGCGGTCCGCCGCCGTCGTCCCGGTTCGCTGCGGCCGTTTCGTCGACGACATGCGGGAACGCAGGCGGCTACGACGCTGGTGGCGGTGGCGCCGAAGGCAGTGGCTGGTGGCGGTCACGGTCGCGCCGGAATGGGGGACGAAGGGGATAGTTCGACGTGGATTGCTGTGAACCGACGCCGGGAGGCGACCGGCCAAACGATTCCGGTGGTGACGCCAAGGAGAGAGCGAGGCGATCCGGCGGCGCCGCGGACTCGCGTGACGTCGCGGACCGCGGCGTTGTATCTCGCGACATGGTCGCGGGCCGTGTTGTCGTGGACGGGATACGGCCTGAGCCGACCCCGAGCGGAGTTTTCGGCCCGCCCCCGGGAGTGCTGCACGTCGTAGGCGGCGACGGGGTTGGCGGGGACGGCAGGGTCAGCGGGGTCGGCGGGGTGTGCGCGGAATGTGCGATTCCGCGGTATCGGTTGCCTCCGGGAACGCTGTGGCTCGCCGACCGGCACGGCAACAGCTTCTGTTGTGAGTGCCTGACGGTGCTGGAGCTGACGGGCGAGTTGCTCGCGCTGGCGTCAGGCGCCTTGCGCGGACTCGAAGGCGAGTGGTTTCCATGAGCCATGGGGATCTGGCCTGGGTATCGCTGGCGGTCGCCGAGGCGCGCAGACGGGCAGGACGTTACGCACGCGACGACCTGAGTGCCAAGGCTCATCGCGCGCGGAAAGAATGGGCGGAGATCGAGGAGTGGGAGAGACGCAGGCGTGGCAGGGCTGTCCGGTTGTGGGTCGCGCACTTGGAGATCCGTACGGCGGCGTGCGATGCTGAGGAGGCACGATGCCGGTTGACGGGCTATCTGCGTCGGCCGTACCACCGCATTGGTGATACGCCGGGCTTGTATGCCGTCGAGCAACCCGTTCGGTGTCACGACGAGGTGAGTCCTGAGGAATGGCTTCGGCTGAAACGTGACTACCCGGTCGGCGTTCACGAGCATGGTACGGACAGAACACCATATGGCGCGTTCGAACAGGCGCACGTCACCAGCTACGTCGCCGCATTGACCACGGGCCGCGCGCGTCTGCTCGCACCACGCGGCGAGCGGGACGAGCCCGCACTCGTCGCGCGCGGCCCCGCCCCCGCCGGAGCGCGGCTCGACTGCTGGCAGACCAGGCAGCGGGTTCATTTTCTGGCCGGTCCCCTGGAGAGCTCGGCTCGCAGAAGGGCCGACGAGCTCGCGGCGACCATTGTGGACAGCGAGGGGGGCCCGCTGGCGTCTGTGTCGGTACTCGATGCCGACGACGGATTTGCCAGCGTGGTCGACGGTCACTGGGTGCATCCCGCCGACTCGGTCGGCCCGTTCGCCTCGGTCGCGTTGTGGGACGACTTCGATGCCATCGCAGGTCCGGCCGATGTCGGTTCGACTTCGGCGCTCGCGGCGATTCTGGGTAGGGCGGCCGTTCAGGTGCGAGAGACCTTCGACAGGGACGCGCGGCTTCATGCCGCTCCGATCCCGCCGGGTGAGGCCCGTTTGTCGGGATTGGCGAGGGCGGAAGAGGAGGCGCGTGTGTCGGCTGCCGGTAAAACCGATCTCGAACTGGTGCGGCTTGCCGATGACGCGGATTACCTCGCGGACCGGCTCGATAGTGCCGTCGATTGGGATGAGATTCAGCGAGCTGAGGAATTCCGGCGGCAGGCGGAGGTATATCGGGAGCTGGGCGGCGACCGGCAACTTCCTTGACATTGTTGGTGAGTTAAAGGTCAATGTTTGTTGGCATGTCTGGTGTGGACGGATTGCCGTGCGCATGTGGACAGTCGGAATCCGCTGGAGGATCCGCACTGTGCGGAGACTTGGCCTGGTGTGACGAGCACGTGAAGGCGCGACTGAAAGTGGGAATGGAACCTAGGAAAACGAGGGTCCATGCCGTATGCTGAAACATGAAGAGGTCGCAATTCGTTTCATGTTTTGTGCTTGCCGAGTGTCCTCAACCCCCTCCCCGAGGATGCTTCGGTATGAGGAGTGCTCCGGTGCCGGACCCCCAGCGGCACCGGAGCACTCGCCCCGTCCAGCTCAGCTCGCAGGACGTTGGTGAGGCACATCCTGTGGTCGCATCCCGCGTAGCACCTCGATCCGGTCGGTGCCGGGCCAGCTGTTGACCCAGCTGGAGCCCGTCACGTCTTTGGCCCGCTTTTTCAGCGGGGCGAGCAGCCGGGAGATCTCGCGATACGAGCCGACCGACGAACCCGTGCAGACCAGCGTGGCCAGCGACAGCGTGACCGCGAGATGTTCGGCCGACCAGGCGACGTCAAGCAGCCGGTCGGCGATCGTGGTGATCCGGTCGACATCGCAGGCGAGCAGGAAGTCGTCTCCACCGACGTGACTCACGGTCAGCCCGCCGAGTCCGGCGCTGAGGTCGCTGAGCTTGCGTCCGAGCGCCCTGATCAGATCGTCGCCCGCCGCGAAACCGACGGTGTCGTTGATGTTCTTGAAGGAGTCGACATCCAGCCAGCCAACGACAAGCGGCTGCCTTGCCGCGATCCGCCGGTCGACATCGCGGGCGACCGTGTCGCTTCCGGGCAGGCGCGTCAACGGATTCAGTGCGGCCGCTTCCTCGATCTTCGCCTCGGCGACCCCGCGCACGATCTCGTTGACCAGGACGACGCCCCTGCACTTGCCGGTGCGGTCGACAACCACGATGTCGTCGCCCCGGCGTTCCCAGTCCGCGTCGACGATGACGTCGAGCAGTTCCAGCGCGCTCGCCGTGTCCCTGATGACGTGTGGTGCGTCCCCGAACCTGCCCGCGGGCCGGTTGGCATGCAGTGCGTGCCCGAAAGGGCCGGTCACCGCGAGCAGGAAGCGGTTCCGATCGATCGACCACTGTGGACGGCCGCGCTGGTCGACGCCGACGACGCCTGTCGGTGCGGCCTGGTCGATCAGTACGGCACGCACCTGTTCGCAGGTCGCGTCGGCGGGCAGAGTCGTCGCGGGACGGAGGAAATCCTTCACCCCCGCGCCGGTGGAGACGGGCGGTGAGTCCGGGGCGTGGACTGGTCCGGCGACCCAGGTGCTGGTGCTCGTGGAGATCACCTCGTGCCGGGCGGGGGCGAACAGATGTCCTTGCGCGATCCTGATCCCGAGCCGGCGGATGACGTCGAGCTGAGCCTCGGTTTCGATCCCGGTCGCGACCAGTCTCGTGTTCGTCCGCGCCGCGAAGTGCACCAGTGCCTCGACGAGGGCCACCGTGGCCGGGTCGTCCGGAAGGCGGCGCAGCGCGGTCCTGTCGATCTTGACCATGTCGGCCGGTGCCTCGGCGAGCAGGTTCAGCGGCAGGTCTCCCGCGCCGAGTCCGTCGAAGGCGATGCGGAACCCCAGTCCGTCGAGCCTGCTCAATCCGGCGAGCAGGACGGTGGGCGGGATCCCGTGAAACGGTGGCCCCACTTCGAGCACGATTTCGCGTGGTCGCTTGCTGGTTTCGGCGAGGGCGTCGAACAGCGGTTCCAAAGCCTCCTTCGGCGCCGCCGCGGTGAGTGCGGTGATGTTCAGATGAAGGGGGAGGAGGGTTGCCTGTGGCGCCTCGTCCCTGACCGCGCGGGCGGCGAGACTGACGTCGACCTCGACGAGACGCCCACGGCGCAGCGCCGCTCCGAGCAACTCGCCCACTCCTCCGGCAGAAGGGCGTGCCAGCGCTTCGACCGCGACGACAGCCCCGGTGTGCAGGCTGTACAGCGGCTGAAACGCGAAGCGCACCTGATTCACAGCGACTCCCCGCTCCAGAAACCCATCCCCAACTGGGCCGATTCGGTGAAAGTAGCCCGATCGTTACACAGCAACAAAGGCCGAATCAAGGTCGTTCGTGCTGTTGGCAGGGTTTTTCTCGGGATCGTGGCGCCGTTGCCGCGAAGGGGGTGGCCTCGGTGGGTTTTGGGCAAACGCATCCCCGCCCGCCGGTGAATACGAGGAGGCCGGAACCTGTCACCGGACCGTGGGCCGGACGGGTTCGGCTCGCCGCCGTTTCCGTGGCGGGGCTCGCGACGGGCACCACGGGGCCGTGCGCGAGGAGGAGCGTCGTGGTCCGATTCGCGGCACTCGTGCCCAGGTGATGCGGGAACCGGACTACGCCCGCCGACGTTCGATGGACGGCGCCGTCGTGGGACGGAGGCGCACCCTGCTTCGCGTGGTCCTCGTTCTTCGCGACGCCGCCACGGTACGAGCGCGAGCGTGAACAGTGCTTCTTTGTCGAGTTTGGACAGTGGTCCATACCTGTGCCCGTTCGTTTACCGAGCGCTCGGTACCGGAACCGGTGAGCGGAACGGCAGTCTTGTCCGGTCTGGTGCGGTCCGGCTCGCGTCCTGGCGGCAGCCGGGTCGCCCGGCGCGGACCTGGCCACTTGTCATGAACTGGGCCTGGCAGCATGCTTGAAGCGCTCGCGACGAACCTCAGGAGGTGTCCCGTGGGTGAGGCCCCCACCCTCATCGGCTCGGTCCAGCGTGCGCTGCACCTACTCGATCTCGTCGGAGCCAGTGAGCGCCCTGTTCCCGCGAAGACGCTCGCGAGGACGCTCGGGCTGCGCCTGCCTACCGTCTATCACCTGCTGCGCACCCTGGTCTACGAGGGCTATCTCAGCAAGATCGAAGAGGGGTACGTACTCGGCGACCGGGTCGACGCTCTTGGCAGGCGCAGTATCACTCAGGCCGCGGTCGTCAGGGGACGAGCGACGCTGAGCGCATTGCGGGACGAACTGGGCAGCGCGGCCTACCTCGCGCTGTATCGCGACGGTGAGATCGAGCTCGTCGACGTCGCTGACGGCCCGCGGATGCGCAGGGTCGATCTGTGGGTGGGGACGCAGGAGTCCGGTCATGCCACCGCTTTCGGCAAGAGCATTCTGTCCTGCTTGGACAAAGCGGGCCGGGACGACTACTTCTCGCGTTATCGACCGCTCGATCTGACTCCGCACACCATGACCGACCGGAGGGTGCTTGAGGAGAAGCTGAGCCGGGGCGCGGAGATCAGCACCGACCGGGAGGAGTATCTGCTGGGCACCGCGTGTGTCGCCGTCCCGGTACAGGCACCGGGGATACTCGGCGCGGTTGCCATCTCCCAGCCCGTCCACCGCCATCGCGGCGCCGGGGAGGCCGAGTCTCTCCGGCGGGCCGCCGACCGGATGAGCAGGGCACTCGTGCTCTTCGGCTGACGGTTATCACCATCTGAAATCGGTGCCGTTGTGGGCAAGCACGGGCGGGGTGAAAGTACTCGCTTGGCGGCAGGAGATCGTATGGAGCCACACGGCGGATTGTCGCTTTACCGCGTCATGGTGCTGATCCGGACCTTCGAGGAAGGGCTCCTGCGGGAGTATGCGATCGGCAAGCATCCGCGCTTCGACCTCAGTGCGGGCCCGATTCCGGGCCGCATGCACCTCGCGGCGGGCCAGGAACCGGTGGCGGCAGGGGTGTGCGCGGCGCTGGAAGAGGGCGACGCCGTCACCGCGACCCACCGCGCCCACCACTTCGCGATCGCGCATGGCGTGCGGTTGCGCTTGCTTGCCGCGGAGATCTTCGGCAGAACGGAAGGACTCGCAAGGGGAAGGGGAGGCCACCAGCACCTTGTGGACCCGGCGAGGAACTTCCGCTCGTCGGCGAGTGCGGGCGAAGGGCTCCCCGCAGCGGTCGGCCAGGCACTTGCGTTCCAGCGGCAGCGGGGCGAACGCGTCGCGGTCGCCGTCATCGGCGATGGCGCCGCCAACAGGGGCGTCTTTCACGAGTCGCTCAACCTGGCCGCGGTGTGGTCCTTACCCGTCATCTTCGTTGTGGAGAACAACGATTGGGCATTTTCCGCGCCACATATCAGTTCGACAAGCGTGCCTGCACATGTGGAGCGAGCGCTCGCCTACGACATTCCCGGCGAGCGGGTCGGCGACAACTCGGTCGAGGCGGTCCATGCCGCGGCGAAGTCCGCGGTCGCGAGAGCGAGGGCGGGAGAAGGTCCGAGCCTGCTTGAGGTCAGCACGCTTCGGTTGTGGGGCCACGCGGAGGGCGATGACCAGGCATATCGGTTCGATCTGGACGCGGTGCCTGGACGGGATCCGATTCCGGCCTACGAGGCGTTGTTGCGCGGGCAGGGCCTGCTGGACGACGACGTGGCGAGGCTTGTACGCAAGCAATCGCGCGAGAAGGTCGCCGACGCCATCGCCTTCGCGAGACGCGGCGGCGAGCCCTCGCCGGAAACGGCTCTGGATTACGTCTTCGTCTAGTGTCGGCGAGGACGGTTCGCGGGCCCGGCCCCGGTGCCAAGAACGAAAGGCGCGATCATCATCCCCGACAGCGGTTCGGTCTCCGCGGATAGGTTGCTCACCACCGGCGAGGCGATCACCGAAGCCATCTCGCAGGAGATGCTGCGCGATCCCGGCGTGTTCGTGCTCGGCGAGAACGTCGGTGTGCACGGCGGCGCCTTTGCCGTCACGGCGGGACTGCTCGGCAGGTTCGGACCGGCCAGAGTGATGGACACTCCCGTCTCGGAGACCGCGTTCGTCGGCGCCGCGGTCGGCGCGGCACTGGCGGGCCTGCGGCCCATCGCGGAACTGACCTTCGTCGACGACATCGGCTTGTGTCTCGGGCAGGTCTGCAACGCCATGGCCAAGGCGAGGTTTTCGTCGGGTGGCGCGGTGACGGTCCCGATGGTGCTGACGGCGGCGGTCGGTGGCGGATATTCCGACGGTGCGGTGCGTTCGCAGTGCCTGTGGGGTACCTTCGCCCACCTTCCTGGGATGAAGGTCGTCGTGCCGAGTACCGCCGCGGACGCGAAGGGCTTGATGGTGTCGGCGATCAGGGATGAGAACCCGGTCGTGTTCCTCTTCCACAAGGGCGTACTGGGTCTGCCGTGGCTGCCGGAGAACCACAGGGCGAAGGGGTATGTCGCGGAGGAAGCCGTTCCTGAGCCCATCGGTGCCGCCGCGACCGCAAGATCGGGAGGCGATCTCACCATCGTGACTCTCGCGTTGTCGGTGCATCACGCACTCGACGTCGCGGAATCGGTTTCGGCGGAGGGTGTCGAATGCGAGGTCATCGATTTGCGAAGCCTTGTTCCGCTTGATGTCGATACCATTGTCGACTCGGTGAAACGGACCGGTAAATTGCTGGTCGTCGACGAGGATTACCTTTCATTCGGAGTTTCGGCTGAAGTGATAGCGAGAGTGGTGGAACGAAATCCGGCATTGCTGAAATCGCCGCCGATGCGGGTGTGTGTGCCCGATGTGCCCATTCCTTACGCGCGTTCGCTCGAATACACGGTGCTGCCGACGAGAGACCGGATCCGGCGAGCGGTGCTGGAATTGGCGCTGGCTTGACGGCAGGCACGTTCGTCGCGCCGTGGCGCCGACCGGCACCTTGTCGGCGACCTCAGTGGAGCCCTTTCGCGGCTGTCGGGGCTCGGATGATCGGTTCAGGTTCGTAGCCCACAGTGCCCGTTTGCCCACCGGCAGCGTCCGGAGAGCGGGTTGTTGTTCGATACGCAACATGTTGCTGGATACGCTACGAACTCGTCTGGCCGGATCTTTGTCAAACTCGCGGGCTAAAAGATCGGCTGAATAGCAACCCAGGGCAACCTTCAGTAGCGTTGGTTAGGCTGAACGAGTGAAGCTGTTGTGTCGAGCACATTGCGCTTGGTTGTGCTGTCAAGGGCTTGGTGAAAAGTTGTCGTGGCAGCGCTTCTACCACTCGGTATGCCTGTCCGGTGTGGCCCCCTGGCGTGTGTGCGCGTTGCGCCCGCCAGTACGGATCGTGAGCACGCGCGCTATACACGGGGTGAAATCCTTATTCACGCAATTGACCCATTGAAGCCTGACATCCCACTCAATAGATTGAGTCAAGGCGGTTTTGCGGAGATCAGCGCGGATGAGCCGCAATCTCGCCGAGTCGGGGTGAGGCACCGGGTTCGCTACAGGGCTTGCGAACTTGACTGCACTTCAGGAGTGTTGCGGGCTGCAATTTACTCGACCGCGAGCCGCGTTGGCCGCCGGTCGTCGGCCTGGATTTTTGTGCGCCCTTTTTCCGGCGAAGTGGAACGTGCGCTGTGCTCCCGCACGCCGGCCCGCGAGTGAGAGGAAACGAAAAAGTGTTGTGACTGCGCCGCGCGAGGAGAACGAATAGCACTCCGAATCCGGCCGAACGTGGAGGGAAACGCAATGAAGGACTCAGTCGCAAGCGAGGCCGACGTACAGGTGGCCGCCGCCGCGGACATAAGCCGGGCGCAGGCGCATCCAGAACAGGAATTCGGTGCCGATCCGCTGGAAGTGCGCGATTCCGACCACTACACCAACGAGTACGTCACCGGGTTCGTCGAGAAGTGGGACGAGTTGATCGACTGGAAGAAGCGCTATGAGAGCGAGGGCAAGTTCTTCGTCGATCTGCTGAAGTCGCGTGGGGTGAAGTCGGTACTCGACGTCGCGACCGGAACGGGTTTTCACTCGGTTCGCCTCGTCGAGGAGGGCTTCGACACGGTCAGCGTCGACGGCAGCGCGGAGATGCTCGCCAAGGCGTTCGAGAACGGCCTCAACTACGGCGGCCACATCCTGCAGGTCGTGCACGCGGACTGGCGGTGGCTCAACAGGGATGTGCACGGCGAGTTCGATGCCGTCGTGTGCCTCGGAAACTCGTTCACCCACCTCTTCTCCGAACGCGACCGGCGCAAGGCGCTCGCCGAGTTCTACGCGGTGCTCAAACACGACGGTGTGCTGATTCTCGACCAGCGCAACTACGACGCCATACTGGACAACGGCTTTTCCTCCAAGCACACGTACTACTACTGCGGCGAGGAGGTCACCGCCGAGCCGGAGTACGTCGACGAGGGGCTCGCGCGCTTCCGGTACCAGTTCCCCGACAAGTCGCAGTACCACCTCAACATGTTCCCGCTGCGGAAGGACTACGTGCGCAGGCTGCTGCGCGAGGTCGGTTTCCAGCGGGTCGAGACGTTCGGTGACTTCCAGGAGACTTTCGGCGCCGACGATCCCGATTTCCTCATCCACGTCGCGGAGAAGAGCTACATCAGGCCCGACGACGACACGGCGAACTATTCGGCCGCGGTGAACGTTGCCCGCGACTACTACAATTCCGGCGATGCCGACAATTTCTACTACTCCATCTGGGGCGGCGAGGACATCCACGTCGGGCTGTACGAGAGTGAGAACGAGGAGATCGCCGTCGCGAGCCGCCGCACCGTGGAACGCATGGCGAGCAAGCTGACGCTGACCTCCGGTAGCCACATACTCGACATCGGCTCGGGATATGGTGGAGCCGCGCGATATCTCGCGAAGACGTTCGGATGCAAGGTCACCTGCCTCAACCTCAGCGAGGTGGAGAACGAACGCAACCGTCAGTTCAACGCGGAGCAAGGGGTGGCGGAGCTGATCGACGTCGTCGACGGCTCGTTCGAGGATCTTCCCTTCGACGACAACGAATTCGACGTCGTGTGGTCGCAGGACGCCATGCTGCACAGCGGCGATCGTGGCCAGGTGCTGCGTGAGGTCGCGAGGGTGCTGAAGCCGAAGGGCGACTTCCTCTTCACCGACCCGATGGCCGCCGACGACTGTGACAAGACGCTGCTGAAGCCAATCCTCGACCGGCTTCACCTAGAAACGATGGGATCTCCGGGATTCTACCGGCGTGAGTTCGGCAGGCTCGGTATGTCGTCGATCGACTTCGAGGACCACACCCCGCAGCTGGCCACGCATTACGGCAGGGTGCTCGCGGAGACGGAGCGGCGTAACGACGACATCTCCGGCAGCGTTAGTACGGAATATCTGACACGCATGAAGGTGGGGCTGAAGAACTGGGTCGACGGTGGACTTGCCGGCAATCTCGCGTGGGGTATTTTCCACATCCGTTCCTGAGCCTGAGGGTGCTTTGTCGACGTGTTGCTGACGCGTCGTGTACGAAACCTGGCGTCTTTCCGCCTCCGACAGACAAAGGAAACACTTGTGACTGCTAATCGAAGGTTGTTCACCAGCGAGTCCGTGACCGAAGGCCACCCCGACAAGATGTGCGACGCGATCAGCGACACCATCCTGGACGCGATGCTCGCCAAGGATCCACGCAGCAGGGTCGCGGTCGAGTCGCTGATCACGACCGGTCAGGTGCACGTGGCCGGTGAGGTGACCACGGATGCCTACGTCGATGTGCCGAACCTGGTGAGGGAGAAGGTTCTGGAGATCGGGTACGACTCGTCGGCGAAGGGGTTCGATGGGACGTCGTGCGGGGTGAATGTGGCGATCGGGTCGCAGTCGCCGGATATCGCGCAGGGTGTGGATACGGCGTATGAGTCGCGGCTGGAGAACGCGCTGGATGATTTGGACAAGCAGGGTGCTGGTGATCAGGGGTTGATGTTCGGGTATGCGTGCTCGGACACTCCTGAGTTGATGCCGTTGCCGATCGCGCTGGCACACCGGCTGTCGAGGCGGCTCACCGAGGTCAGGAAGAACGGCACCATTCCCTACCTGCGTCCCGACGGCAAGACCCAGGTGACCATCGAGTACGCGGGCGACCAGCCGGTGCGGCTCGACACGGTGGTGATCTCCAGCCAGCACGCCGAGGGCATCGATCTCGACAAGATGCTCGCCGTCGACTTGACGGAGCAGGTCATCAAGCCGGAGATCCAGTCGCTCGGCCTGCAGGCCGAGGAGCCCAAGATTCTCATCAACCCGACGGGCCGGTTCGTGGTCGGCGGGCCGATGGGGGACGCGGGGCTGACCGGCCGCAAGATCATCGTGGACACCTACGGCGGGATGGCCCGGCACGGTGGTGGCGCGTTCTCCGGCAAGGATCCTTCGAAGGTCGACCGTTCCGCCGCGTACGCGATGCGCTGGGTCGCCAAGAACATCGTCGCCGCCGGCCTGGCCGACAGGGCGGAGATCCAGGTCGCCTACGCGATCGGCAAGGCGGCTCCCGTCGGTTTGTTCGTCGAGACCTTCGGAACGGAGAAGGTGGCGCCGGAGAAGATCCAGGCCGCCATCGACGAGGTGTTCGACCTGCGGCCCGCCGCGATCATCCGCGATCTGGACCTGCTTCGTCCCATCTACGCGCAGACCGCTTCCTACGGCCACTTCGGCAGGCCGGACGCCGACCTGCCGTGGGAACGCACCGACAGGGCACCCGCCTTGAAGGACGCGGCAAAGGCGTGAGGCCTCCGGCCACGACGTCGTCGAAGCGCTCGCCCCAGTTTCCCAGACCCGAGGAGTGTGTCCTGCCATGCGCATAGCGGTGACCGGCTCGATCGCGACCGACCATCTGATGGTGTTTCCCGGTCGGTTCGCCGACCAGTTCGTCGAGGATCAACTGGAGAAGGTCTCGCTGTCGTTCCTGGTCGACCAGCTCGACATCCGCAGGGGAGGGGTTGCCGCCAACATCTCGTTCGGTCTCGGAAGCCTCGGCATGACCCCGATTCTCGTCGGTGCCGTCGGCTCCGACTTCGAGGACTACCGTTCGTGGCTGGAACGTCACGGCGTGGACACGAAGTCGGTGCACGTGTCGCAGACCAGGCACACGTCGCGATTCCTGTGCACGACCGACGAATCGCAGGCCCAGATCGCCTCGTTCTACGCGGGCGCCATGGAGGAGGCGCGCAACATCGAGTTGCGGGCCGTCGCGGACCGGCTCGGGGGGCTCGACCTCGTCGTGGTCGCGCCCAACGACCCGACTGCCATGGTGCGGCACACCGAGGAGTGCAGGGAGCGGGGCTACGCCTTCGCCGCCGACCCTTCCCAGCAGCTGGCGAGGATGGGCCGCGACGAGGTGCGCAAACTGGTCGACGGTGCCTCGTACCTGTTCACCAACGAGTACGAAACGTCACTGTTGTTGCAGGTCACCGGCTGGACCGCGGCCGAGGTGCTCGGCAAGGTCGGACGGTGGGTCATGACACACGGGGCGGAGGGCGTGCGCATCGAGTCGAGTGAAGACGCCCCGGTGTCGGTTCCCGCGCACGAGGTCGGCGAGAGCGCCGACCCCACCGGGGTCGGGGATGCCTTCCGCGCCGGATTCCTGTGGGGCGTGCATGCGAAACTGGACCTGGAACGCGCGGCTCAAGTGGGGTGTACGCTCGCCGCGATCGTGCTTGAGACGATTGGCACCCAGGAGTACACATTGGACCGTGCCGACTTTTCGAAGCGCGTCGCGAAGACGTACGGCAACGATGCCGCGGCCGAGATCGAGTCGAAGCTGCGAGTGTGATGATGGAGAGCGGTTTTCTCGCCGAATTGGACCGGCGAGTGCTGGTCGCCGACGGCGGTATGGGCACCGCGTTGCAGGAGTACGACCTGACGCTGGACGACTTCGCCCAGCTCGAAGGTTGTAACGAGATTCTCAACGAGACCCGGCCCGACGTGGTGAGCGCGGTGTACCGGGGTTTCCTCGAAGCGGGCTCGGACGCCATCGAGAGCAACACCTTCGGCACCAACCTCGCCAACCTCGGTGAATACGGCATCGCCGACCGCATCAGGGATCTCGCCGAACGGGGGACCGCACTGGCAAGGCAGTGCGCCGACGAGTTCAGCACGCCGGACAAGCCGCGGTTCGTGCTGGGCTCCGTCGGGCCTGGCACGAAACTGCCCACCCTCGGTCACGCACCGTACGCGGCGCTGCGCGATGCCTACGTGGAGAATGTGCTCGGCATGCTCGACGGCGGTGCCGATGCGGTGCTGGTGGAAACGTCGCAGGACCTGTTGCAAACCAAGGCGGCGATCGTCGCCGCGAAGCGGGCCATGGCGATGACGGGCAGGAAGGTGCCCGTCATCGCGCAGGTCACGGTGGAGACGACGGGCACGATGCTGGTCGGTTCCGAGATCGGCGCGGCGCTGACCGCGCTCGAACCGCTCGGCATCGACCTCATCGGCATGAACTGCGCGACGGGGCCGGCCGAGATGAGCGAGCACCTGCGGGTGCTGGCTCAGCACGCGACGGTGCCGATCTCGGTGATGCCCAACGCCGGCCTTCCCGAACTCGGTCCGAACGGTGCGGTGTACCCGCTGCGACCGGACGAACTCGCCGAGGCACTCGCCGGTTTCATCACGCAGTTCGGGGCCCGGCTCGTCGGTGGGTGCTGCGGTACGACCGGCGAGCACATCCGCGCGGTGACCGAAGCCGTCGCCGGCCTCACGCCGAGGCAGCGCACTCCCGAGATCGTGCCCTCGGTGTCGTCGGTGTACCAATCGGTGCCCTTCGAGCAGGACGCCTCGATCCTCAACGTCGGTGAGCGCACCAACGCCAACGGCTCGAAGGCGTTCAGAGAGGCCATGCTCGCCGAGCGGTACGACGACTGCGTCGAGATCGCTAAGTCGCAGACCCGTGAGGGCGCGCACATGCTCGACCTCTGTGTCGACTATGTGGGCAGGGACGGCACGAAGGACATGCGCGAACTGGCCTCGCGCCTGGCGACGGCCTCGACTCTGCCGATCATGGTCGACTCCACGGAGGCAGAGGTCGTCGAGGCCGGGCTCGAACATCTCGGCGGCCGGTGCGCGGTCAACTCGGTCAACTACGAGGACGGAGCGGAGCCGGGCGGTCGTTTCCACAGGGTGATGGAGATGGTGGTCGAGCACGGAGCGACCGTCGTCGTCACCTGTATCGACGAGGAAGGCCAGGCCAGAACCGCCGACTGGAAGCTGCGGGTGGCCGAACGCGCGATCGACGACCTCACCGGCAACTGGGGGCTCGACGAGTCCGCGATCATCATCGACTGCCTGGTGTTTCCCATCACCACCGGGCAGGAGGAGGTCCGCAAGGACGCCATCGAGACGATCAACGCCATCCGCGAGCTCAAGCGCAGGCGCCCCCGCGTGCAGACCACGCTGGGGTTGTCCAACGTTTCGTTCGGACTCAACCCCGCCGCGCGGCAGGTGCTGAACTCGGTGTTCCTCAACGAGTGCAGGCAGGCCGGTCTCGACTCGGCGATCGTGAACTCCTCGAAGATCCTGCCGATGAACAAGATCGAGGACGAGCCGAGGCAGGTCGCGCTCGACCTCGTCTACGACAGGCGGGACGGCGACTACGACCCGTTGCAGAAGCTGATGCAGCTGTTCGAGGGCAAGACCGCGTCGTCGGGAAGGGCGTCGAGGGCCGAGGAACTTGCGAAACTGCCGTTGTTCGAACGGCTGGAGCGGCGCATCGTCGACGGTGAACGCAACGGTCTCGACGAGGACCTCGCGGCGGCCATGCTGGAGAAGGAGCCGCTGCGGATCATCAACGAGAATCTGCTCGCCGGCATGAAGGTCGTCGGTGACCTTTTCGGGTCGGGGCAGATGCAGTTGCCGTTCGTGCTGCAGTCGGCCGAGGTGATGAAGGCGGCCGTCGCCTACCTCGAACCGCACATGGAGAAGGACGACTCCGGCGGAAAGGGCAAGCTGCTGCTGGCCACCGTCAAGGGCGACGTGCACGACATCGGCAAGAACCTCGTCGACATCATCGTGTCCAACAACGGTTACGACGTCGTCAACATCGGCATCAAGCAGCCCATCAACGCCATCCTCGACGCCGCCGAGGAGCACAGGGTCGATGCCATCGGGATGTCCGGCCTGCTCGTCAAGTCCACGGTGATCATGAAGGACAACCTGCAGGAGATGAACGCGAGGGGAGTCGCGGCGAAGTACCCCGTTCTGCTCGGTGGTGCCGCGCTCACGAGAACCTTTGTCGAGAACGATCTCGACGAGGTCTACGAAGGCGACGTCCGTTACGCCAAGGACGCCTTCGAGGGGCTCAACCTCATGGACCGGCTGATGTCGATCAAACGGGGAGATACTCCGGAGGAGGACGAGGCGGAACGGGCGAAGAAGGCCGAACGCAAGGCACGGCGGGAGCGGTCGCTGCGCATCGCGGAAAAGCGCAAGGCCGAACAGGGTGAGGAACCGTCACCGGAGGACACGACGCGGTCCGATGTGGACGAGGACGCACCCGTCCCCGCACCCGCGTTCTGGGGTTCGAAGGTCGTGAAGGGCATCGCGACCGCCGAATATCTCTCACTGCTCGACGAGCGCGCGACGTTCTTCGGCCAGTGGGGGCTTCGCGGAGCCAAGAAGGGAGAGGGCCCCTCCTACGAGGAACTGGTCGAGACGGAGGGAAGGCCACGGTTGAGGGCGTGGATGGACGAACTGTCCACGCGTGGCATCCTCGCCAACGCGGCCGTGGTGTACGGCTACTTCCCGTGCTATTCCGACGGAAACGACCTCGTCGTGCTCGACAAGGAGGAGCCGGACGCACCGGAACGGCTGCGATTCAGCTTTCCGAGGCAGCGGCGTGACCGCAGGCTGTGTCTCGCCGACTTCTTCCGTTCGAAGGACAAGGCCGAGCAGACCGGCGAGGTCGACGTGCTTCCCCTCCAGCTGGTGACCATGGGGCAGCCCATCGCCGACCACGCCAACGAACTGTTCGCCAAGAACGCCTACCGCGACTACCTGGAGATCCACGGACTCGGAGTGCAGCTCACGGAGGCGCTCGCCGAGTACTGGCACCGGCGGATACGGCAGGAACTGCTGTTCTCCGGCGGGGATTCGGTCGCGGCGGAGGACCCCGACGACGTTCGGCAGTACTTCAAACTCGGCTACCGGGGCGCGCGGTTCTCGCTCGGTTACGGCGCGTGCCCCGACCTTGAGGATCGCGCGAAGATCGTGGAACTGCTCGGGGCCGAACGTATCGGTGTGACGCTGTCCGAGGAGTTCCAGCTGCATCCCGAACAATCGACGGACGCGATCGTCCTGCACCATCCGGAAGCCAAATACTTCAACACCTGACGGATCAGCAAACACCCGGAAAACCCGCGATGTTGCTAGGTATGGAAAGGAAGACATGAGCGCGAAGTTGCAGAAGGTGAACGGCCTTGAGTTCGCCGTCGCCGACCTGAAGCTGGCCGAGGCCGGTCGGCACCAGATCCGGCTGGCAGAGCACGAGATGCCGGGCCTGATGGCGACTCGCAGGGAATACGCGGACACCAAGCCGCTGCGGGGTGCGAGGGTTGCCGGCTCACTGCACATGACCGTGCAGACGGCCGTGCTGATCGAGACGCTGGTGGCGCTCGGCGCGGAGGTTCGCTGGGTGTCCTGCAACATCTTCTCGACACAGGACGAGGCGGCGGCCGCCGTCGTCGTCGGCCCCGGCGGAACACCGGAACAGCCGGAGGGCGTCCCGGTGTTCGCCTGGAAGGGCGAGACCCTTGAGGACTACTGGTGGTGCACCGAACAGCTCTTCCAGTTCGGTGACAAGGGGCCGAACATGATTCTCGACGATGGCGGGGACGCGACCCTGCTCGTGCACAAGGGTGTCGAGTTCGAGAAGGCGGGCGCCGTACCGGAGGCAGGCGAGGACGACCCGCACGAGTACCAGGTCATCCTGTCGACGTTGCGGGCGAGCCTCGCGACCGACGCGAAGCGGTTCACCAGGATCGCCGAGGACATCAAGGGCGTCACCGAGGAGACCACGACGGGCGTCCACCGGCTCTACGAATTCGCCAAGTCCGGTGAGCTGCTGTTCCCTGCCATCAACGTCAACGACTCGGTCACCAAGTCCAAGTTCGACAACAAGTACGGCTGCCGTCACTCACTTGTGGACGGTATCAACAGGGCGACCGACACGCTCATCGGTGGCAAGGTCGCGCTCGTCGCCGGATACGGCGACGTCGGCAAGGGCAGTGCGGAGTCACTCCGAGGACAGGGCGCCCGCGTCATCATCACCGAGGTCGATCCCATCTGCGCGCTGCAGGCCGCGATGGACGGTTTCCAGGTCACCACGTTGGACGAGGTCGTCGAAACGGCCGACATCTTCGTGACGACCACCGGTAACTTCAACATCATCACCGCCGAGCACATGGCGAAGATGAAGCACCAGGCGATCGTCGGCAACATCGGCCATTTCGACAACGAGATCGACATGGCGGGGCTTGAGAAGACCCCCGGCATCAAGAAGACCGAGATCAAGCCGCAGGTCCACGAG
The DNA here is from genome assembly GCA_040635515.1 of Saccharomonospora sp. NPDC006951. Taxonomy (GTDB): domain Bacteria; phylum Actinomycetota; class Actinomycetes; order Mycobacteriales; family Pseudonocardiaceae; genus Prauserella_A. The sequence continues at coordinate 205,245 of JBEYHY010000007.1, forward strand.
TACACCTTCGCCGACGGTCACTCGATCATCGTGCTGTCCGAGGGGAGGCTGCTCAACCTCGGTAACGCGACGGGCCACCCGAGCTTCGTCATGTCGAACAGCTTCACCAACCAGACGATGGCGCAGATCGAGCTGTTCACGAAGCCGGGAGAGTACGACAAGCAGGTCTACGTGCTGCCGAAACACCTTGACGAGAAGGTGGCGAGGCTGCACCTCGACGCGCTCGGCGTGAAGCTGACCAAGCTGACCAAGGAGCAGGCCGCCTACATCGGCGTCGACGTGGAGGGGCCATACAAGCCGGACCACTACCGGTACTGAGCTGTGATCGGGGCGGGCCGGTCACCGGCCCGCCCCGCGACCCCCTGGATGACGACACGTTGACGGGAGCCAATTGTGCGTAGGGTCGTCGACCGGCTCGGCAATGCACATCGTCCGACCTTCTCCGTCGAGTTCTTCCCGCCGAGGGACGAACAGGACGAGGCTGTGCTGTGGCGGTCGATCCGTGAACTTGAGCCGCTGGATCCGGCCTACATGTCCATTACCTACGGTGCGGGAGGGTCGAGCAGGGACGGCACCATCCGCAATATCGCGAGGGTGGCGACGGACACGACACTGGTGCCGATGGCCCACCTCACGGCTGTCAATCACTCGGTTGCCGAATTGCGCAACGTCATCGGTCATTTCGCCGCCGTCGGTGTGCACAACATCCTGGCGCTGCGCGGTGACCCTCCCGGCGATCCGATGGGCGACTGGGTCGCTCACCCGCACGGACTGAACTATGCCGAGGAACTGGTCCGGCTGATCAGGGAGCTGGGCGATTTCTGTGTCGGCGTTTCCGCCTTCCCCTACGGCCATCCCCGGTCGGCCGACCTCGACATCGACACCACCTACCTCGTGCGCAAGCTCAGGGCGGGTGCGGATTTCGCGATCGCCCAGCTGTTCTTCGAAGCGGAGGATTTTCTGCGGCTTCGCGACCGGGTCGCCTCGGCGGGCAGCGACGCGTTGCTGCTGCCGGGCATCATGCCGCTGACGACACCGAAAACCCTGCGCAAGACCATCGAGCTGTCGGGCGCGACGCCGCCCCGTTGGCTGACCGACCGCCTCGAACCTCTTTCCGGCGACGCGAAGGCGTTCAGGGCGGCAGGGCTCGACGTGGTCACCGAGCTGTGCGAGCGCCTGCTCGCCGAGGGGGTGCCCGAATTGCACTTCTACACGTTCAACAGGTCGAAGGCCACGCGCGAACTCGTCGACCGGCTCGGGTTGCGGTCGCCTGTCCCGCCACTCGCCGTCTCGGCGCGGCCATGAACTGGTGGTGGTCGTTCAACGGAGAACGGCCACCACCTCTGGCGCGACACCGGTGAACCGAGCCGGTCGCGTATGCCGGGGAGCGTCTCACCGATGGTGCGGCCCTCGTCTTGGCTGTTGACTCTCCGCTATGCCAGATGGGTTGTATTTCATCGTTCTCGCGGGGGCCGCCCTGGGCTCCGGGCTTGTCGCGGGAGTTTTCTTCGCCTTCTCCACCTTCGTGATGGCGGCGCTGCGGCGGTTGCCGGTAGAGCAGGGCATCGCCGTGATGCAGGCCATCAACGTCACCGTGCTCCGCTCGGCGTTCCTGCTGGTATTCGCGCTGACGGCCGGGTTGTCGGCCGTGCTCGCGGTACTCGGACCGGTCGTGGGCGATGCCGCGGGCGGATGGTGGTCGTTCGCCGGTGGAGTCGGTTACCTCGCCGGTTCCTTCATGCTCACCAGAGCCGCGCACATTCCCAGGAACGAGGCACTGGCACGGGTCGACCCCGCCGGCGTTGAGGGAGCGAGCCTGTGGCGGAGCTACCTGCCGGCCTGGACGGCGTGGAACCACGTGCGGACCCTCGCTTCGCTCGCGGCGGCAGGGTGCTTCATCGCGGGGCTGCTCGTCCGCTGACGCGGGTCGGCGAGTTCCGCCCCGGCCGCGGCCGGTCCACCGGTATTGATCCGGTCGGGTGAGCACGGTCCTCGTGGTGGCCCCCCAGCAGGCGACGGTGAAGTGTGGCGGGGCTGAGGGAGGGTACTAAGCCCCTAGCGGCGAGGGACGAATCGGGCGACCGTGGTTCACCAGCGACATGGGTCTGGGTGAGGAGCCTGCTATGTATCAGGTCACGGTGGGAGCGGCGATGACGCCGGATCCCATCTCCGTCGGGCCGGAGGCGGATCTCAAGACCATCGTCGAAGTCCTGCTCAGCCATGACATCAGTTCCGTGCCGGTTGTTACGCGCAGCGGCGCGCTGATCGGTGTCGTATCCGAGGCCGACCTGATGCGGGGTCACGAGAGCACGTCGGACGGCGAGGGCCTTCCGCGGGCATACGCGAGAAAGCGGGCAAGAGAACGCTGGAACATGGCCTGGGCGAGCAGAGCCTTCGACCTCATGGTGACGCCGGTGCTCACACTCGACGCCGGCGACCCGCTCAGTGCTGCGGCCAGGGAGTTCGGCAGATCCGGTGTCCGCAGGCTGTACATCACAGGCGGGGGCAAACTCGTCGGCGTGCTGTCGAGGGGGGACCTGCTCAAGGCGTTCGTCAGGCCCGACGACGTGATCAAGGCCGATGTGCTGCGGGAGGCATGCGGCGGCACGGCCGCGGTCGACGTGGCCGTCGACCGCGGTGTGGTGACCTTGAGCGGCGAACTGGAGAGCAGAGGGGACACCGACCTGGTTTCCCGGCTGGCGGCGCACGTTATCGGCGTGGTCTACGTGGTCAATGAGCTGCGCTACCGCAGGAACGAGAAGCCGGATCTGGCTCACCGGTGACTGGGGAGGGGACGGGGCGGCGACCGGACGCGGTGGCCGCCCCGCTCCATTTCCGCTGTCCTCCGGTCACGCCGTGGCCGGGCTGGGTTCCACTTCCGTGTCCGGCATGGGGGCCGCTTGCTCGATGGTCTCGGCGCGCTGGCTCGGGATGTGGGTTTCCGCGGCGCGCTGACCGGTCAGCCTCGCGATGCGGACGAGTATCCCGTTGTCGAAGGCGTATCTCATCGTCAGCGTGTCGGTGCGGGAACCGGCAGGCCGGTCGGCGCGCCCCAGCGGTGCGGCAAGGCCGACGCCGACCACGGTCCATGCCGATTCGTCGCCCGCGAATTCGATCGTCACCGGTCTGCCGATCGCGCTGCGGGTGAGTGAAGGGTCGCTGCCGGTTGGCACCAGTACGTCGCCGCTGCCCCTGACGAAGCAGGCCAGCAACACCGGTTCCCTGCCATCGACGGCGACGAGGGCGGTACGGCTTCCGCCGCGTTCATACACAAGATCAAGACAGTCCCGGTGGGTGAGGCTGAGAGCGTCCACGTTCGCTCCTTCTCTCGCGTCGGCGAGCGAAGGGTGGATCGCCCCGTGTCCGGCCGCGGCCGGCTACCCGCCGATCACGTTCCAACGTCGAAGCTGTAAGGCGATGGTCGTGACCTCTGTCTGGTTCGTCGTGTCGGTCGTGGTTGCGAGTGGGACATTCCCGCCAGGCGCGCCAACGTCCCTCCTACACCGGAGTACCCGCTGCGCGGGTGTCTGACGATCGATCTTTTGGGTAGTCTTGCGCCAAGAGAATGAACATCCGGTCGCGCCCGGTGACAGGGCGGGCGACGACCTTTTGCTGAGCGGCCAATGATGCTCGGACCCGTTGCGACTGAGGAAACCTTTGCGCAGCAAGGCTTCCGCGAACGACACTCGCGGAAGCTACCCAGCCGGAGTCGCGGCGAAACCTTGCAATGGGGTTCACCGCGAGCCTTGGGGGCTGCACAATTCCTTGTGATGCCTTGCGAAAGTATTCGCCGGGCGCGACGGTCGATCGCCGGCCGGCTGAGCGCATGACGTGCATACCCTGTCGGGTACCAGGCGGGAAGTAGGACGCACATGACGATCACTGACAGCCGCGAGGGCGTGCGGCCGTTGCCGGCCGCGTTCCGCACGGCATGGCTCGGCTATCACCGCGCCGACGTGCGGCGCTATTCGGAGCGAGTGGAGGAGGTGCTGCGCCTGGTGACCGCCGACAGGGACGCGGCGGCCGACTGTGCGGAGCGACTGGCCAGAGCGCTCGAAGAGCTGCGCAACGAGAACGACGAATTGCGCGCCAGACTCGACAGGGTCTGTGCCGAGCCGATCGAGAGCGACGGCCTTTCCGAGCGCCTGCTGCACATGGTCGAGCTCGCGCACGAGGAAGCGGACGAGATCGTCGAACGTGCGCGCGAGGACGCCGAGCGGACAGCCGCGGCCGCGAACAGGGCCGCTACCCGCCTGCGTGCTCGCCACGAACAGCAACTCGTCGAACTGGCCGAGCGGGCCAGGCAGCGGGAAGCCGAGCACGACGAGCTGTTGCGCCAGGTCAGGCAGGAGGCCGAGGAACGAGCGGAGGCCGAGGCCCGTGAGGCGCGCGAGGCCGAACGGCGGCGAAGGGAACTCGACGAGCAGGCCACCCGGCGCAGGCAGGAGCTCGACCGCGATTTCGCGACGAGCATGGCGGCACGGAGGGAAGAAGCCCAGCGCGCGATCGACGAGCGAGCCGACGCCGCGAGGTCGGAGGCCGACTCGCTGGTGAATGAGGCGCGGGAGACGGCACAACGGCAGGTGGCGGAGGCAGAGGCCGAGGTGCGCCGGCTGCGTGAGGTGCGTGGGCAGATCTCCGATGAGCTGAGGTCGGCCCGTGAGGTGCTGGCGAAGATGGTGTCGTTGACGGAGCCACTGCCTGAGGAGGACGAGCTGGCTCGTCCCGCGTTACCCCGGCAACGAGCTCACCCCGAACCGGCCGGCGCGGGATGAGCGGGCAGGCTCCCCAGGAATGTGTCCTGCTCAAGTACGGTGAGCTCGCGCTCAAAGGCCGGAACAGGGGACTGTTCGAACGGCACCTGCTCCAGGCCGTCGAGCACGCTGTCCGCACCGACGGCGAGCCGGTGCGGATCACCCGGCGAGAAGGCGTGCTGGTGCTGTCGCACGGGCTGCCGCAACGGGAGCTGATCGAGAGGGCAGGGCGCGTCTTCGGTGTCAGCGTCGTGCAGCCGGCGCTGCGCACCACCTGCGATGTCGACGCGGCGACCGGCGCCGTCCTGCTCGCGCTCGCCGGGAAGTACGGCGAGCGGGACAACGCCACTCGCACGTTCGCGGTCAGGGCGAGAAGGAGGAACAAGACCTTCCCGCTGACCTCGCATGAGCTGGCCGCCCATATCGGTGAGCGGGTGCGCGAGGTCCGCGGCTGGCGAGTCGACCTCGGTGGACCCGACGTCGAAATCGTCGTCGAGGCCGACCGGCAGGAGGTGTTCGTCTCGCTGGAGCGCCATCGTGGTCAGGGAGGACTACCGGTCGGCGCCAGCGGCAGGTCGCTGGTGCTGCTTTCTGGGGGCTTCGACTCGCCTGTCGCGGCGCACAGAGCCATGCGCAGGGGTTTGCGCTGCGAGTTCGTCCATTTCAGTGGCGCCCCCTTTACTGACCCTTCCTCGACGTACAAGGCGTATGCGTTGTTGCGTGAGCTCGACCGTTACCAGGGGCGTTCCCGGTTGCATGTCGTCGCGATCGGCAAGGCGCAACGTGCGTTGGCGACGGCCGGTGCGGGCAAACTCCAGATCATCGCGCAGCGCAGGCTGATGGTGCGGGTGGCCTCCGAGCTGGCGAAGGAGCTGAACGCGCAGGCTCTCGTCACCGGCGACAGCATCGGCCAGGTCGCCAGTCAGACGCTGAGCAATCTCGCCACTGTCGAGCAGGCCTCGTCCGTGCCCGTGTTGCGGCCGCTGCTGACCTGGGACAAGGACGAGATCATCGCCGAGGCCGAGCGGATCGGGACGGCGGAGATCTCCGCGCTGCCCGACGAGGACTGCTGCGGGCTGCTGGCCCCGCCTCGGGTCGCGACGAAGACCGGTCCCGGCGAGTTCGAAGGCATCGAGGGCAGGGTCGAGCTGGCCGAGCTCGTGCCGAAGCTGCTGGCCGATGCTCAGGTGCTGACCGTGGGCGGACCCCGGCGGCGGTCTGGGCCCGTGGCGTGACGCCTGGACGGCGGGTGCGCGTGCCCTGACGGCCGCGTCGGAGACGACGTGCTCAAAGGTATGACCATCTATTCGTGGCAAGGCGTCGATTGTCGACACTCCTCCGTACCGGTGGCAGATGTGCCGTCCTCTTGCACATGAAGTTCAATACCAGTAGCACTGATAGGGCTGGTTACCGATCGATGATCACGCTGGAGGCGGCCGATGTCGTTGAACGTGCCCACGGAGTTGCTGGAGCGCGCCGAACGAGGCGCGGTGGAGGATGCCGAGTTCGTCGCGTGTGTGAGGGAGTCCCTGCCCTACGCGTGGCAGGTGATCAGCAACGTGGTCGCCGACCTCGATGCCGGCAATGCCGAGTTCGCCGACAACACGACACCTCCGCCGAGTGAGAGTGAACGTGGCCAGCTCTTGCGGGCACTGGCCTCCGACGCGATCAGGGGCGGCCTCGAACGTCACTTCGGGGTCAAGCTCGCCTTCCAGAATTGTCACAGAGTCGCCGCTTTCCGGCCGGTCGCCGTCGACGGCGACGGTTACCGTGACTTCATCTCGGTACGAGGGCAGTTGCTGAATCAGAGCCCGGAACTTCGGGATTGCTAGCGGCCATTCGGCCGAATCGCAGGGCCCTGCCGGACCATCCGGCAGGGCCCGCTTTTTTGTTCACGCAGGGTATCCGGGCTGTCGCGTGAATCCTAGTTTGTCACGAAAAACCCGAAAATGATAGAAATTGTCAAGAGAATTTCTTCCTTATGTCCGTTTTGGTGCCCACTGACTGCTGTTACGTAGTCCTTTAGTCATCATTCTGTGATCTATCCGGTCGACTGAAAAACGGACATAGAACGTGCGCGGCTACTTTCCGCCGAAGTGTTGTTTCTGTGGGTAACTCGAATAGGGTGCTAGCGATGCATTACGTAGCTGTCGTCCACGCGACCGTCGCGAAGGGACCCTGAAACATTGCCGACCGTTCGTGCTGAGAATCTGTATAAGGTGTTCGGGCGACGTGCACAAGAGGCGGTACGCGAGCTTGAGAGCGGTACCGCAGTGTCCGAATTGGACCTTCCAGGGGTCACTCCCGCGGTGATCGACGCGTCCTTCGAGGTGCACGGTGGCGAGATTTTTGTCGTCATGGGGCTCTCCGGATCGGGTAAGTCCACTTTGATCCGAATGTTGAACGGCCTGTTGCCCGCGACGGCGGGAAAGGTGTATGTGGACGGTGAGGATATCACCGCCATGTCACGCAAGGAGATCCGCGAGATGCGGCGGGGCACCATGAGTATGGTGTTTCAGCACTTCGCGTTGTTCCCGCACCGCACCGTGTTGCAGAACGCCGCCTACGGCCTGCAGATCAAGGGAATGGAGCGGCAGGAGCGCCTGGCCAAGGCGCAGGAGTCGCTCGACCTGGTCGGCCTTGGAGGCTGGGAAAACCACCTTCCTGAACAGCTTTCCGGCGGGATGCGCCAGCGAGTGGGGCTCGCGCGCGCACTGGCCGCGGACACCGACATCCTGCTCATGGATGAGGCGTTCAGCGCACTCGACCCGCTGATCCGCAGGGAGATGCAGGACCAGCTCGTGTCACTGCAGGCGCAGCTGGGTAAGACGATCATTTTCATCACTCACGACCTGAATGAGGCCATGCGGCTTGGCGACCGCATCGCGATGATGCGGCAGGGAAGGATCGAGCAGATCGGCACGGCGGAGGAGATCCTCACTCATCCGGTCAACGACTACGTCGCGCAGTTCGTACAGGACGTCGACCGGACAAGGGTGTTGACGGCGAGTTCGGTGATGGAGCCGGCGATCGAGACCATCAGCGTCGAATCCTCGCCCGCCGCCGCGAAGGCGGCACTGCGAGAGAGCAGGCATCCCGGCCTTCATGTTCTCGACGGAGAGGGCAAGCTCGTCGGTGTGGTCACCGACACCACCGTTGCCGATGCCGCCGAACGCGGATCGCAAGAGCTGGGCGAGGCGCTCACCGGTGACTATTCGGTCGTTCACCCTGACACGCCGGTTCACGAGTTGTTCACTCCCGCCGCGTCGAGCGCGTTGCCGCTGCCGGTTGTCGACAAGCAGAACGTCCTGCTCGGTGTCGTTCCGATGGCGACGCTGCTGGGCGCGCTGGGGGAGATCGACCGGCGAGCGGAAAGCGCGGTGAAGGAGGTGGCATCGGATGCGTGAGTTCCTCTCCGCCGCCGAAGGCTGGCAGGTGCCGCGGATTCCGGTCGGTGAGTGGTTCGAGGCCGTGCTCGACTGGCTTGAGACCACGCTGGGCGATGTCTTCGACGGTCTCGATACGGCGATCAAGGAAAGCGTCGCGTGGCTTTCCGAGCTGCTTCAATGGCCGCCGTCGTGGGTCATGTTCATCGTGTTCGCTTTGCTCGCACTGTGGGTGCGCGGCTGGAAGTTCGGGCTCGCGACCCTCGTCGGGTTCGCCGTCATCGACGGCCTCAACGCCTTCGACGGGGCGATGGAGACGCTGTCCATCGTGCTGATAGCCGGGATCGTCGCGATTCTGATCGCCATCCCCATCGGCATACTCGCCGCGCGAAGTCAGATGGCCAGCCGGATCATCAAGCCGGTCATGGACTTCATGCAGACCCTGCCACAGTTCATCTACCTGATTCCGGCGGTGTCGTTGTTCTCCGTCGGTGCTGGAGCAGGGCTCGTGGCGACGGTGGCGTTCTCCATTCCGCCCGGCGTCCGGTTGACCGAGCTGGGCATTCGCCAGGTCGACAAGGAGATGGTCGAAGCGGGTGAGGCCTTCGGCTCACCACCGCGCAAGATCCTGACCGGAATCCAGATTCCGCTCGCGATGCCGTCGATCATGGCCGGTGTGAACCAGATCATCATGCTGTCGCTTTCGATGGTGGTCATCGGCGGGATGGTCGGAGCCCCGGGCCTCGGCGCCTCGGTGTTCGAAGCCGTGACGCGCCTCCAACTCGGCGCCGGTTTCGAATACGGCCTCGGCGTCGTGATTCTCGCGATCTACCTCGACCGGTTCACTTCCGCACTCGCAGCGCGTTCCGCGGTCAACCGCGCACGCCGCCTCGCGGGCACGGCGTGATCGGACCGGTACGTGGTTTTCAGGAAGGAGAAAGAGGATGAAACGAAAGAGGTTCGGCCGGCTGCTGCCGACCATGGCCGCCCTCATGGCGACGGCCATGGTCGCGACGGCGTGCGGCGGCGGTGATTCCGACGGGGGCAATGCGGGCGACTCGGGTAACGGCGGTGGTGGCGACAAGGAGTTGACCATCGGTTACATCGCCTGGGACGAGGACATCGCGCTGTCCAACCTGTTCAAGGCGCAGCTTGAGGAAAAGGGCTACACCGTCACGCTGCAGCAGCTGGATGTGGCTCCGACCTATCAGGCGCTGGCCAAGGGCGACATCGATCTGTTCCTCGACGCCTGGCTGCCCACCACCCACGAGCAGTACTGGGAGCAGTACAAGGACGACCTCGAAGATCTTGGCTCCTGGTACACCGACGCGACGCTGAACCTTGCCGTGCCGGCCTACGTCGAGAATGTCAACTCGATCGCGGACCTCAAGGACAACGCCGACCTGTTCGGCGGCACGATCACCGGTATCGATCCCGGTGCGGGTGAGATGCGCATCGTGCAGGACGAGGTCATCCCGCAGTACGAACTCGACGGCGCGCTGAAGCTGCAAAGCTCGTCCAGCACCGCCATGCTGACGTCTCTCGACAAGGCGATCAAGAACCAGGATCCGATCGTGGTCACCCTGTGGCATCCCCACTGGGCGTACTCGCGGTACGACCTGAAGGATCTTGAGGACCCGAAGGGGGCGATGGGTGAGGGCGAGGAACTGCACATCCTCGGCCGTAAGGGCTTCAGCGAGAACTTCCCCGAACTCACCAACATGATCAAGTCGTTCAAGCTGACCGATGAGCAGCTCGGTGCGCTTGAGGACGAGATCCAGAAGGCGGGTAGCGGCAACGAACTGCAGGCCGCACAGGACTGGGCCTCACAGAACAAGGAAGTTGTCGACAAACTCTTCGCAGGCGCCTGAGGCGAAACCGACGGCTGATTCGCGGTCGTCACGTGGAGGGTCGTTCGCACTGGCAGCAGTGCGAACGACCCTCCCTTGTCGTCAGGCTCGTGGTGAGAAGCCACGAGCGTCGCGCGACCGGCCTGTCGTTGACGTTGAGTACATGATCAAGAACTGTGTGTCGCCGTGTCGACCGGCTCGCCGGATCGCTGTCCGGTGCTTCGTGCCTGGTTGGTAGCGTCATAATCGTGGGGAATCTCCGTTCGCGCATTGTTTCCTGGGTAACACGCAGGTACCTGGCTCGCGCCAAGAAAAAGGGCCTCGACCTGTCGAAGATGGCCATCCTCCCGGACGCGGTACTCATGCCGTTGCGCCGCGAAGGCCTCGACCCGGTGCCGGAACTGGGCCGCAAGCGGGTCGAGGAGCCGGTCAGCAAGCTTCCCGTGCCGTTCGGGCTCAACCTGTGGCTGGTGTCCGGCCACGAGGAAGCGAAGGCCGTACTTGGTGATACCAAGTCGTTCAGTAACGATTTCGGCAACCTCGTCGGCAAGACGGGTGCTGCCGCCGATGACAACCCGGGTGGTCTCGGCTTCGCCGATCCTCCTGTGCACACCCGGCTCCGGAAGCTGTTGACTCCCGAATTCACGATGCGCAGGCTGGGCCGCCTCAAGCCGGGTATCGAGGCCATCGTCAACGAGCGACTCGATGCCATGGCGAAGATCGAAGGACCGGTGGACCTCGTCGAGGAGTTCGCTCTTCCGATCCCCTCACTGGTGATCTGCGAGCTACTCGGTGTTCCCTACGAGGAGCGCGACGCGTTCCAGCATCTCGCTGTCGCGCGTTTCGATCTGTTCGGTGGCGCCGATGCCTCGCTCGGTGCGATCTCGGAATCGCTGGAATACCTGCTCGGAGTCGTGCGCAAACAGCGTGAGAACCCTGGTGACGGCTTGCTTGGCATGATCATCAAGGAACACGGCGACGAGGTCGACGACCGGGAGCTGGCCGGTCTTGCGGACGGTGTTCTCACCGGCGGTTTCGAGACCACGGCCAGCATGCTCGCGCTCGGTGCTCTCGTGTTGCTGCAGGACAAGGAGTCGTTCGCCAAGGTGCGTGACGACGACGAATCCGTCGGCCCGTTCGTCGAGGAACTCCTGCGCTATCTCACGGTTGTCCAGGTCGCCTTCCCTCGCTTCGCACGTGAGGACGTCGCCGTCGCGGGCAAGACCATCAAGCAGGGCGACATGGTCGTCGTTTCGCTGAGCGGAGCCAACCGGGACGACTCGCTCGGGGGCGGGATGGAATCGTTCGACGGTTCGCGGACCCCTACCTCGCATGTCGCGTTCGGTTACGGCGCCCACCGCTGTATCGGGGCGGAACTTGCTCGCATGGAGCTGCGCGCCGCCTACCCCGCGCTGGTCCGGCGCTTCCCGGAAATGCGGTTGAGCGTCAGCCCCGACGAACTGACGTTCCGGAAGGTGTCGATTGTCTACGGGGTGGAAAACCTGCCCGTGACGCTGTCCTGACCGGCAGGTCAGCCGCCGGCCATCGCGCCGACGATCAGAAGTGGTTCGGTGCCGGCCGCCACCGGTTCGGGAAGAGGCTGGTCGGCAGGGTCGTGTGACAGGTCTTCCTCACAGGCGAAGAAGCGGACGAACGCTCTCCGCTTGTGGGTGACCTGGTCCCTGATCGTTCCTCGCAGCGCGGGGTACCGGGCCTCCAGTGCGTCGATTACGGCCGCCATGGTCACGACGTCGGTTGGCCCGCCTGCGATGTCGAGGTCGATCTGCCGCTCGGAGATGCGGGCCAGCGTGCGCAGGTGCGTCGGCAACCTGACCTTGATCGTGCGGCTCACGGGACCGTCTGGACTTCGACGGAGAGAACGGACGGCAGATCCCGCACGATGGGTGCCCAATTGTCACCGGCGTCGGCGGAGGCGTAAACCTGACCGCCGGTCGTGCCGAAGTAGACACCGCATTCGTCGAGGGAATCGATCGCCATCGCGTCCCGCAAGACGTTCACGTAACAGTCGCGCTGGGGCAGGCCGTTGGTCAGCGGTTCCCACTCGTTTCCACCCACTTTGCTGCGGAACACTCGCAGCCGGCCGTCGAGCGGGAAATGCTCGGAGTCGCTCTTGATCGGCACCACGTACACGGTTTCCGGTTCGTGGGCGTGCACATCGATGGGGAAGCCGAAGTCCGTCGGCAGGTTGCCGCCGATGTCGTGCCACGATTCGCCGCCGTCGTCGCTGCGCATCACATCCCAGTGCTTCTGCATGAACAGAACGTCGGGGCGGGCCGGGTGGATCGCCAGATTGTGCACACAATGCCCGACCTCGGCGTCCTCGTCGGGAATGCCCTCGGAACGCAATCCTCGGTTGATCGGCCGCCAGGTGGCGCCGGTATCGTCGGACCGGAACGCGCCGGCTGCCGAAATCGCGACGTAGATCCGATCTGTGTTCCGCGGGTCCTGAATGATGGTGTGCAGGCACATCCCGCCGGCGCCGGGCTGCCATGACGGTCCGGACTCGTGGCGGCGCAGCCCCGGTAGTTCCTTCCAGGACACGCCCCCGTCGACCGTCCTGAACAACGCGGCATCCTCGACTCCGGCGTACACCGTGTCCGGATCGTCGATTGCTGGTTCGAGATGCCAGACACGCTCGAACTCCCAGGGGTGTTGCGTTCCGTCGTACCACTGGTGTGTTCCGGTTTCACCCTCGTAGGTGAACTGATTGCCGACCGGATTCCAGCTCTTGCCACCGTCGTCGGAACGTTGAATGACCTGGCCGAACCAGCCGCCTGATTGGGAGGCGAAGAGCCGGTTCGGCTCGGCTGGTGACCCCTTGAGATGGTAGATCTCCCAGCCTGCGAAGTGCGGACCGCTGACCTCCCACTGTCGGCGCTTGCCATCGGCGGTCAAGATGAAGGCGCCCTTACGAGTGCCGACCAGGACGCGTACTCCAGTCATGGTTGTTTCTCCCCTGGGTTGCTTCGCGACTCGAACGCAACGTAACAGCGGTCACTATAAAACAACAAGCTTCTGATTCGAAAAGAAAAGTTGCCTGGTTGGCGGGTTGCCGACAGGCGTGATCGCCATCCAAAGCTGTCGAGAAATTACGAATCGTGTCGGCTGAAAAGGCCGAATTTTCCGGTATGCGGGACGTTGTCGCCCTCGCCGTCGAGGGACTAGGTTGGTCGCGTCGCCCCAGACCCCGGCAGCGGTGCGTAGTCGCGTATCGCACGAAATCAAAGCTGAACCGGAGCCAGCTTGGATGGCCGTGGTGCCCGATCACTCCGACGAAAACGCGGCGGACAAAACGGTGGCCGGCGAACTCGCTCGGCTCCGTCTCGACGAACTGCTCAGCGGTGTACAACAACGGCTCACGGAGATCGGCCAGACCGGCGATCGTCTCCAGGGATTACTCGATGCGGTGCTCGCGGTGGGTGCTGGGATCGAACTCGACTCGACGCTGCGGCGTGTTGTCAGTGCCGCGGTCAAACTGGTGGGCGCCAGGTACGGCGCGCTCGGTGTACTGGGGGAAGACCGGCAGGAGTTGTCCCGCTTTGTCCACGAAGGCATCGACGAGGCAACCAGTGTACGGATGGGCCACCTTCCTCAAGGTCGCGGCGTACTCGGGCTACTGATTCGAGAGCCTCACCCGATCCGGATTTCGGACATCACAAGGCATCCCGAGTCCGTTGGGTTCCCGCCGCATCACCCACCGATGCGTAGCTTTCTCGGTGTGCCGGTCCGGATCAGAGACGAAATTTTCGGCAATCTCTATCTGGCCGACAAGGTCGACGGAGGTGACTTCACCGATGACGACGAAATCGTGCTCAGGTCGCTCGCGGCGGCCGCGGGGGTGGCCGTGGAGAACGCGAGGTTGTTCGAAGAGTCAAGGGCAAGGGAACGATGGCTCGGGGCTGTGGCGAGGATCAACGAAACGATCCTCGCCGACGCGCCCGCCGAGGACACTCTGCGCCTTATCGTCGACTTCGCCCACGATCTGACAGCGGCGACCGCGGCCCTTGTCCTGTTTGCCGACGAGCAAAGCGGGGATCTGACGGTCGTGGCGGCTTCCGGCGGTGGTACCGGCGACTTGAAAGGCGTCGTCGTCGGTCAAGCCGACGCGCTGTCCGGCGGCAGGGGAGCAGCCGGTGCGCGGGCCGTCGACCTCGCCGGCACCGGCTGGCCGGAACAAGCTCCGCTCGCCGATCGGTTCCGGTACGCCGCCGTGGCCCCATTGCCCAAGCCCCTTGGTACGAGCGGCTGGCTCGTCGTTCTCCGCGCACGGGACGCCGAACCTTTCCCAGAGCCTGTCCTGCCGGTGCTGTCGTCGCTTGCCGCGCAAGCAACGGTCGCGGTCCGATTCTCCGACAAACAGCAAGCGGAACGTCAGCTTGTCGTACTGGCCGATCGTGATCGGATCGCGCGGGACCTGCATGATCATGTGATCCAGCGGCTCTTCGCGACGGGCATGGGGTTGCAGGGGAGTCTGCGGCGGATCGTCGACCCGTACTCGCGGCAGCGTATCCAAGATGCTGTCGAGCATCTCGACCAGACGGTCAGAGAGATCCGTACCTCGATTTTTGATCTGCATTCGTCAGGAGGAGGCGAGGCGAGTCTGCGGCGGCGGCTGCTCGACATCATCGCGGACCTGACCTCCGATACGACGTTGTCGCCGTCGATTCGAATCAACGGGGCGGTGGACGCGCTCGTGCCTCGTACCTTGACGAACCACGTCGAGAGAATCGTGAAAGAAGGTATGCGTGCCGCGCTGGACGACGACGGGGCGAGGCGAATCACCGTCGATATCAGTGCGACCGACGTGCTGAGGGTCGACATCGCCGCTGATGGACACCTGCCCGGTAGTTCGCGATTCGATGGCTTGAGCCACCTCCGCGACAGCGCACGCGCGCTGGGAGGTGAACTGACGCTTGGTTCCGGTGATGAGGCGAGTACTCGGCTGACGTGGACCGTCCCGTTACCTCAGACAACGTAGTCTTTTCCCGTTGGACGGGATGCGGTTGTGTGGAGGGACTGGAGTGTCAGCACGTGCCCATGGTGCGCCGGGTGGTAACTTGCGTACTTCAGGTAGTAGTCCCTGTTCAGGGTCATCGGCGCCTGGTCTTCTGGCGAGGCGGGTAAGTCGTGGACGGTGACCGTGCCTCAAGAATGTGGGGGACTGTCGCTGCGCAGGCTCAGCGTTCGGGGGAAACGGTGTCCCCACGTCATGTCTGCCTCGCGTGCGTGGAGACGCTGTCGGCCCGTGGAGCAGGTCTTGCGTTGGCGGGTACGGTAGGAATTTTCGAACCGATATGGGGCTCGGGTTCGCCTGCCGACGAGATAGAGGAGTTGCAGGCGACCGTGGGCGAAGGGCCGGGTTGTGATGTTTTGTCGCTGAGACAGCCTGTCTTCGCACCTGACCTCGGTTCCCGCCGAAGCGTGTCGAAGTGGCCGGTGTTCGCGCCCGCCGCGGCTCGATACGGAACCAACGCCATGTTCAGCTTCCCGGTGGGCGTCGGTGCCGCTCAGGTCGGTGTCCTCAACGTGTACCGGGCCACAACGGGTGAGCTCTCTGCCAGAGAACTCAATGATGCATACGCATTGGCGGATCTGGCGCTGTTGCTCGTACTCGATCATCGCGGTGGGATCAGCGTCGGCTCCGGCATCGGTGGTGACGGCGACGCGGTGTTACGCAACGTCGAGGTACATCAGGCAGCGGGAATGGTCTCGGTGCAACTGGGAATACCTGTGGTGGATGCTTTGCTGCGGCTGCGCGCCCACGCGTTCGCCGACAACGTCCGGTTGACCGACCTGGCGCGGGCAGTGGTACAGCGGAAACTGCGGTTCGGCCGCAATGGCGAGCACATCTCGGAGTCTGATCCGGAGAGCGACCAATGACTTTGCCGCAAGCACGCGTGGCTCGAACGTTCGTCGAGTTGGCGGACACCCTCGTCGACGACTTCGACCTGATCGCGTTCCTGCAAATGTTGACCGTACGGTGCAAGGAGACCTTGAATGTCGGCGAGGTCGGCCTGTTGCTCGCAGACCACAACGGCTCTCTCAACACGGTCGCGGCATCCAATGAGCAGGCGCGATTGATGGAGCTGTTCCAACTGCAGAATTCCGAGGGGCCCAGTCTGGACTGTTACCGCACCGGTCTTCCGGTTGAGGCGCCCGACCTCGCATCCCTGAACTCACGGTGGCCTCGTTTCGTCAGGGTTGCTCGGCAAGAGGGATTCCTCGCCAGTCATGCGCTGCCACTTCGCCTGCGGGACGACGTCATCGGCGCCTTGAACCTGTTCGGCACCAAAACTGGCGGCATCGATCAGGAACTGCTGGGCATCGGGCAGGCGCTCGCGGACATTGCGACTATCGGGATTCTGCATGAACGAACCGCGAGAGATCGCGAGACCTTGGCTTTGCAGCTCCAGTCGGCACTCAACAGCCGCATACTGATCGAGCAAGCGAAGGGCGTACTCGCCGAACGTTTCGGCACGGATGTCGACACGGCCTTCGCGGCACTGAGGGCCTACGCACGTGGTCACAGCCTGCGCCTGCACGACGTGTCGCGGGCTGTTGTCGACAATGATCCCGCCTTCGGCGACATCATGGCGGGCTTCCGGCCCTGAGCACGTATTCTCCAAGGGCCAGAAGGTATCGCGGAGGGACCGCTATGCACATTGATGACGTCGCAGCCGCGCGCACCCTGCTGTTCGTGCCGGGCCACCGCCCCGACCGGTTCGACAAGGCGGCGGCTTCCGGCGCTGACGGCGTCGTGCTCGATCTCGAAGACGCAGTGGGTTCTGCCGACAAAGCGGTAGCGCGCGAGCATGTTCGAGCATGGCTGGCGGAGGGGAACTCCGCTGTCGTGCGGATCAACGGCGCCGACACGGAATGGTATGAGGCTGACGTTGCGGCCTGTGCTGGACTGGCGACGGTGGTCATGTTGCCGAAAGCGGAACGGGCCGGTGACATCGATCGGGTTGCTGCCGACAGCGGTGCCCACGTGATTCCATTGGTCGAAACGGCGAAGGGGGTCGTCGAGGCTGGTGCGGTCTGCGCTGCCAAAGCCACTTTGCGCCCCGCGTTCGGCAGTATCGACCTGGCGGCGCAGCTTGGAGTCGACCCCGATTCCCGGACCGCGCTTCTGACGTCTCGATCCGCACTGGTTCTCGCGGCCACGGCCGCGGGTTGTGCACCGCCGATCGACGGTGTGACAACCGCGTTGCGGGACGAAGCACGACTACTCGGCGACATCACCCATGCGGTCGAACTCGGCTTCACAGGCAAGCTGTGTGTGCACCCGAGCCAGGTCGGTCCTGCTCATGCCGCACTCGCGCCGGATGAGACGGAGATCGAATGGGCGCAGGGTGTGCTCAGGGCCGCCGCGCAAGAGTCAGTAGCCGTCTACGAAGGCCAGATGGTCGATCGCCCTGTCCTGTTGCGAGCCGAGCGGTTGCTGAACAGAGCCGCCGGCCCACTTGCCCGCTGAGTGGGTGCCGGTATCACTCATTCGCATAGCTCGGCTGTCACAAGGCACCGCCAGATCTGTCTACATACGACGAAACTGGCTTGCATGAGGGGGCGGGCGACACCGATCGTCGTGCGCGTGGTCGACGTCGATCGGTGCGCCCTCCCCATCAGTTAATGCGTGAACACAACGACTTCACCTGTTGCGGCGTTCCAGGTGATGTATCCGCCTTGGAAATCGCTACGCTTCCCGGTCGGGATGTCGTACTCGTCCGACGTGGGGTAGCCGAGGAAGGACTGTTCGGCGTCCAGCGCCAACCAGCGATCCCTGATCGCCCCCTTGACACCGTGGCTGCCACTGTCCGGGGACCAATAGATCGAAGCGCCGGCATTGTCACCTCCGGTGAACTCGTTGAACAGGCCAGTCTCATCACGTGTCGTGGAGGTATCGCTTGTCGGGTAACCGTAGGTGCCCTCCTCCCAGGACGCCTGCTCCCAGTGTTCCCGGACCGGCCCGTAAAGGATGTGCGCACCAAGGTCGAGACGCCAGTAGATCGAAGTGACGCCGGTCGCCGATGTTCCGGTGAAATGGTTGTACTTGCCGTTGCCCGCAGCGGGACATTCGTCGGTGATCGGTGCGCCGAAAGCCTCATGTCCCCCGTTGGCAAGGTACTTCGTGAGAATGTCGCCGTGGGCCTCACGTGGTCCCGTCGCCTCGGACCAGTACATTCTTCCGTTCTCGTAAGGCCGGAACCGGATACCCTCACCGACTTCTTCTCCTGTTGGTGCGCCAAGTAGTTCACGCAAGTCGGGTTCGGCGTTGTAGCGCTCGTCGATGGGTGATTGCTGCTCTGCGTCGGAGGATCCGCCGACCGATCCGGCGGGCGTGTACGCGCATTGCTCCACCAGCGGAGCTTGAAGCCCCGGCTCAGCCGATCCTGTTCCTCCGAGGATCGCAAGCAGCACTGCCGCGGTCGAGGCGATGGTAGTTCCGGCAACCGCGTTTCTGCGTAGTGACATCAGATTCCCCTAGTACCCGTGTTGGCGCCCTCGCCGCAAGACTCACGCGCTCAAGGCGGCAGAGGTTGCCTGTAGCCGGGTATTCGACGGCGGTGGTTGTCGATCGGAACACTCGAAGCGCCCCTGAGCAGGTGTAGCCGGTCTGAACCTATCCTCCTTCACCGCATCGTGTAGTCATCTATCGAACACAAGTTCGATAGGCTGGATGTACGGCAAGTTTGGGGGAGAACATGGATACATGCTGCACATCGAGCCTTGGTCGCATTCGCTTGCTGAGGACGAGGATCGGGCGACTGCAAGGAATGCTGTACAAGGAGATCGATGCGTTTTGTTCCGGAGTGGGAGAGCGCACCGATGCGGTCGGTCGACTTGCTGTCACGCTGTCGATCAGTGAACAAAGAGCTCGACGTGAGATCGAGTGTGCCGAAGCGCTGGCCAGGCGGTTGCCTAATACTATGGCTGCTCTGCAAGATGGCGTCATCGGCGCCACGCAAGCGTCGAAAGTGGTTGAACCAACGGCGCGGATCGATGATGTGGGTGCTCGAAGCGTCGATGCCATGCTGGTTGGCAAGCTGGATGTTGAGCCAGCGCGGCTGCGGCGGCGAGTCAACGATGCGGTGCGGAAGGTAGATCCTCTGGGGGCGGCCCTTCGTGTGTCGGCGAGGAATTCCAAGCGGATGATGATGGTCCGAAGTGGGCCGGGGATGGCGACGATTGGCGCGGAGCTTGCAGCCGAAGTCGCTCATGCTGTCTACAATCGTATTGACCGCGCGGCGAAAAGGAAGTCCGCTAAGGGTGAAGAATATCGAACATTGGACCAGATTCGCGCGGACGTCTTCGCGAATCTTCTGCTGAGTGGTGGCGCTGCCGATGCTCCGGACCGGATCAGTGCGTTGTCGGGTTTTCCTGGCCTCCCTGGCAAAGAAGGTAGGAGGTTGTCCACGTCTGTACGCTGCGAACGAAAGAAGCCGGTAACCTCGACCTCGACCTCGACCTCGACCTCGACCTCGACCGCGATAGCGGACGGGATTGGTGACACGAGGACGAAGGTCGTCGATGTTAACTCAGGTGACAATGAACCGGATGCGGGGTTTCGTGGTCGGCTCAGGGGTGCTGGGTGTGATATCCCCGGTAGGGGTAAATCATCTGTCCAGAGTGCTCGACATTGCCTTCTTGATGGGAGTTCTGGTGATGTGCGCTCCCGGAACAGATTGATGAAGGGGTGCTCGACGTCATTTTTGGATGGCAAGAACCGGTGTGTTAATTTGGCCGAGGTCGAATCTGTTTCAGGTCGGCAAGACTCAACCGAGGTTTCCTCTCTGAGGCAAAATGAAGTCAACGGGAATGGAGAAGATTCTCGTCGGCGTTCTTCGCGAAAAAGGCGAAGAACACGTGGTCGCGGAAAGGGTGCTCATGCTCGGGGCGCCATTGAATCTGGCCGTGCCGGGCAAACCGAGGTCAATCCCAGTCCCATCGCGGGGTTGGCCCTGGCTCACCCATCTTTGTGCCCCGAGGCTCCTGGGAGACGTCTTTGGCTATGGCCGTTCCCCACTCGAAGTAGCTCATGACTCTATGGTGTAGTTCCTGATGAGGAGGGAGTTCCTTCTCGACGGATACGCTCATCAATTCCAGCCAACGTTTCCTTTGCTCCTCGGTTATTGAAAGCCCTTGGTGTACCTTGAGTAAGGATTGATGTCCGCCCAAGTTGGTGGTGTAGTCGGCCAGGCCGCCGAAAACCTCGGCAAGCCAAACGGCAACATGCTCCCTGTGCTGTGGCGAGAAGTCGGCGAACACCGGAGACAATATGGGATCTTTGAGTGCAAGACTGTAGAAAGTATCACTCAATGCGCGTAATACCGACATGCCGCCGATGGCTTCGAATAATGCTTCTCGTCCGGCCATTGATCTTCCTTTGTGTGGGTAATTGATATCACAATGACAGGCTACACCGGCAGAGCGTGCTAGGAGGAGTGATGCTCCATGGGTAATCTGAAAACTTGATGGTCCCACTGTTAGGCCTTGCGTAAGGAATTCTCGCGCCCCAGGATTTCGGGGTTGGTATATTTCCAGCGATGCTGGATAGCTTGCGCGGAGCCAGCCTGAAGGCGCTTGGTATCCGATCTCGGTTGGTTCGAAGTGGGCATGTAACGCGAGTTGCGCTCCCGGTTGATATCGAGTGATAGTCGAATTTAGACGGTAGCTGCCGTGAACGATGCCCAATTTGGATGGACTGGCGTTTCAAGTTATTACTGATACCCATGTGTGGCATGACTGCCCGGATTGGTCAGTTGTGTTATTCGTTGATTCGATGGCGAAGAGTATCGGTCAAAACTTGTGATTCGTTTCTGGCGGTTACTTATCTGGTTCGCGGCCAGGTTCCCGAATTCCGATGCGCAAAGTGATTTTGCTTCCTGCGCGTCGAGTGCGTGAGGAGTCCAACGTCGGGGTGGATACCGCGTTGCATGCTGCTCTGAGTAGCGCGAGCGCGAAGGTGTGATGTTGCGGTGACTGCCTATCCCAGCTTGAGAGGTCGGGCTCGGTCCGCGATGATCAACTTTCACTTGGGTGTGAGCGGATGAAAGGTCGGGTATGGGATCCAAGGCGGGGCGTCGTCGGACCAAGTACAGCGTGGCGTCGTTGTTGCTTGCCCTGCTGGTAGGAGTCGGAGCGTGGTGGACTCAACAGGATGGTGCTTCCACTCCGGTCTCCGTTGCCGAGCAGGACGGTCAGAAAGCGGTTGATAGTGCCGGTCTTGCTGATGCACGTGTATTGCTGGAACAACTCCATGTCGCAGAGGAAGACACCGGCTACCGCTACGACCGAGACGATTGGCCGCATTGGGCCAGTCAAGGCCAGGGATGCAACACGCGTGAGGTGGCGCTGCGTGAACAGGGCCAGAACGTTCGTGTCGATGACGAGTGCCGTGCAGTCGAGGGGACGTGGCGCAGTGACTACGACGGAGTCGTCGTTCAGAATGCAAGCGATGCAGATCTGGATCACCTCGTTCCGCTGGCTGAAGCCGCGCGCAGTGGTGCGAGAGGCTGGACACGCGAACAGCGTCGGGATTTCGCCAACGACCTCGATCAACTGATCGTGGTCACGGCGACTTCCAACCGGCAGAAGGGTGATCAGGATCCGGCGAGTTGGCTGCCGGAGCGGGGTCGTTGTGGGTATGTGACCCGTTGGATACAGGTCAAGACCAGTTATCGGCTCAGTGTGGACCCGGACGAGTATCAGTCGCTCGCGGCCGTTCTTTCACGCTGCTGATGCAGAAGGAAAATTGATCACCTCGTGCTGTCGGATGGGAATTGATGACGAGATCTGCGCCTCATTGATATCTGTTATCCGGCCGAGTAGCGCGTTTGTCCGCGACGGGTTGCTGCATTCGGCCGAGCGATCCCAAGATCGCCCTTGTTCGCCGTTGCGGTGGATTTTTGATCCTTGACAACAGGAGTCGTCTACGGTTGTCTCCCATCATTGATCACATGGGGATTTCTCAATACTGTGCCGGTGGCTGGTGGGCTTCCTGTGAGGTATTGGGTCGTGAACATCAATGCGAGAACGATCCGTTTGACTGTCAGCTGGGGTAACGCTCCGTGTAATGGCAAACCAGGATGCCGGAGAAATGGAAGAAGAAGCTTCGACCCGAAGGCGCAAGGTCGACGCGCGCTGGCATCCGCGCCGATGGAACCTTCGGGCGAAGATCGCGGTCGTGTTGCTGTTGCCGGTGCTGGTGGCGCTGATCCTGGGTGGTCTGCGTGTACGCGCGGAACTGGCCGAGGCCAGCAAATTGAGCTCCGTTCGTGATCAGCTTTCCGTTCTCCGGACCGTTGTCGAGCTGGGTGGGCTGGTCGACGCCGAGTTGGTCGCGGCGGCCGAGCCCGCGGACAGCACGGCTTTGCGGGAACGCGCCGAAGCGGTCGACGTCAAGGTCCTTGATCTGCAACGTGACGTGGCGGTGGCTGATCTCGGGCAGCAGGCTGAGCGGGACCTGAATACTGCCCTTGGCTGGCTCGGCGGGTTGCGTACCACAGATGCCGGGACCGACCGTCTCGACATGATCGAGGCCTATCGTGCGACGGTGTTCGCGCTGAGTGAGTCGCCACCGGGCATTATCGCGGTCGCCGGTAGTAGTGAACTCGATGGCACTGCCGCGACCATTCGCGCGGTGATGCAACTCCGTAGCAGCCTGGCTGTCATCGAGGCGCTACTACGCAGAGCGGGCACGGAACCGGTTGAAGGTCCCGCGCTCGCCGTCGCAAGCCGCGCGGCTGCTGAGCAGGAGGTCATCAGCGGACAGATCGATCGAGGCCTCCCCGAGAACGAACTGCGTCAGTTCGCCGAAGTGGCAGGCTCCGCCGGCAGCAGGCAGGACACGCTGCACGATGCGCTTGTCGCCAACCGGCTGACCGAGCCTGCTGTGTTGCTGCCGGACCTCGGCGACGAGTTGACGACATTGAACACGCTGCTCTCGAACCGGATCGACGAGCTGTCCACAAAGGTAGGTGAACGGACGAACCAGGCGAGGTCCGAAGCCTTACGGGACACGGCTCTCGTGATTGCCGCGCTGCTCGGTGCGTTCGCGATCGCCTTGCTCGTCGCGCGTTCGCTGATCGGTCCCGTTCGCCGATTGCACGCGGCGGCCCTTGATGTGGCTCACCGTCAGCTGCCTGAGACCATCGAACTTGTCAGGTCCGGGGGCAAAGTTCCGGCTCCGAGATCGCCGCGAGCCGACGCCGATGAGGACGAGGAAATCGGGCAGCTCGCCCGTGCCTTTGACGACATGCACCGCCAGGCCGTGCGGCTTGCCGGAGAACAGGCGGAGCTGCGGACCCAGGTCAGCGAGATGTTCACGACCTTGTCGCGGCGTAGCCAGTCGCTTGTCGAACTTCAGCTTTCGGTGATCGAGGAACTTGAGGCGGAGGAGCGTGATCCGCAGCGGCTGGCTGAACTGTTCCGGCTGGATCATCTCGCCACCCGGTTGCGCCGTAATGGCGAGAACCTGCAGGTGCTCGCGGGAGGAAGCCCGGCCCGTCGCAACACGGGGTCTGTGTCGTCGGCCGAATTGCTGCGGGGAGCGACCTCGGAGATCAAGGACTACCGCAGGGTCATGCTTGTCAACGCCCCCAATGGTTCGGTTCGTGGTCAGGCCGCCGCTGACATCGTCCACATCCTCGCGGAACTGCTGGAGAACGCGATCCGGTTCTCGCCGCCTCAGGAGCGGGTCGTTCTGACAGCCGACCGTGGTGCCGAGGGTGGCCTGCTGATCGAGGTCGTCGACAACGGCCTCGGCATGGCGCCGGAGGATCTGGCCGCGGCCAACGGGCGACTCGCCGCGGGCGACGCGGTGAGTCCGGAAACGACCCGGCGCATGGGCTTGTTCGTCGTTGGCAGGCTGGCCGCGCTGCATGGGGTGACGGTCCGGCTGCGCTCCACCAATGCGCGAAAGGACCGTCCCGGGGTCACGGCAAGCGTTCACGTGCCCGGGGATCTCATCATCGCCGACGGCAGCGTGCGGCAAGGCGCTCCGCGACCTGTCAACGGCGTTGCGGCCCGGGGTGTCATGGGGGACCGGAACGAGCATCCGGACACCTCGCACGCGATGCGGCTCGGCCGGGTACGGCCGGTTCCTCAACCCGGGCGTACCCCGATCTTCGACGGTGTGGTGTCGAACTGGTTTGCCGAGGTGCCAAGCGCGCGTGGACCGGAGTCATCGGAAGGTGCGGGTGCCGGCGCCGCACGACCGGCCGAGCCGCCTCAACCGAGGGTTACCGCCGCCGGCCTGCCCGCACGTAAACCCGGGCGCAGCTCTCGCCCGGCGCGGCACAACCACGGCGCAGAACGAAGGCACAGCCGGCCTCGTTCCGGGATCCGGCCGCGGTACGCAGCAACCTGGCACGGCACTACCAGGGCATGCAGGCCGCCCGGCGGCAGGCCGCCGAAGAGCCTGCGCCGAATCGGGAGGGAAAGGCGGATCCATGACGAACGATCAAACCCGGGTGTACGCGCCTGCGGGCACCGGTCATGCGAACAGGGCGACGAGCGCTTCCGAGCAGGGCCCCGGCTGGCTCGTTTCGGCGTTCACCGAGGAGGTTTCCGGAGTTGCCCACGCCGCGCTCGTTTCGGCGGATGGCCTTCTGGTTGCCGCCGACAGCGGACTGCCGAAGGACCGCGCCGATCAACTGTCGGCCATCGCTTCCGGACTCTCCAGCCTCGCCGTCGGCACCGCCGAATTGTTCACCGCCGGAAGGGTCGTGCAGTCCGTCATCGAAATGGAGGAGGGCTTTCTCCTGCTGATGAGCGTCGGAGATGGTTCGAACCTCGTCGTGCTCGCCAGTTCCGGATGCGACATCGGCCTCGTGGGCTACGAGATGACATTGCTCGTCGACAGAGTCGGAAAGATGGTCGACACGCCCGTTCGCCAAGTGTCCGTGCCTCAGGGCAGGCCGTGAGTGCCGGGGAACGAACCGAGCATTGGGACGAGGAAGCTCGTCCCGCTCCAGCCTTGGCACGTCCGTACGCCTGGACGGAAGGCCGGACCCTGCCCACCGTCGAACTCGCGGTCGAGGCTCTCGTGCAGACCACACTTGAGGGCCGTGCCGTTCCTTACAACAGGGCGAGCGCGATGTCGACGGTCACCCAGTTGTGCTTGCAGCCACGCTCGATCGCGGAGATCGCGGCTTATCTCTCGTTGCCGCTCGGGGTCGCACGAGTACTGGTGGCCGATTTGCTGGGCGCCGGATTCGTGTTGGTCAGGGACACGCTCGGGGAGGACGCGACGTGGGAGGAACGTCATGAGCTGCTGGAAAGGGTTCTGAGTGGGCTTCGTACGCTCTGAGCCGGAGAAGACCACCTCGGCCAAGTTTCTCGTGGCAGGGGGTTTCGGTGCTGGGAAGACGACGTTCGTCGAGATTATTTCGGAGATCGTTCCCGTTCGTACCGAGGCCGAGTTGACGTCCGCGGGAGTCGGCGTTGACGAGAATCCGGACGTGCCAGGCAAGACGTCGACAACCGTCGCGATGGACTTCGGGCGTATCACCTTGGCTGGTGGCGTGATGCTCCACCTGTTCGGAACACCGGGACAGCATCGATTCTGGTTCATGTGGGATGACCTGGCGCGTGGTGCGATCGGGGCGATCGTGCTCGCCGACACTCGCAGGCTCGCGGACAGTTTTTCCGCCATTGATTTCTTCGAGTCGAAAGAACTTCCGTTCGTCGTCGCCGTCAACCAGTTCCCAGGAGCCCGGCCGCACACGTCCGACGAGGTACGTGAGGCGGTGTCGGTCGGCGCCGGTGTACCGGTGATCAGATGTGATGCGCGATCCGCCGAGTCGATCAAGCAAGCGCTGATCACGGCGAGCGAACATGCCATCGCGGTGCGGCGCCCGGTTCCCAGGCATGACGCCGGCCAAATCAGATAACCGATGGAGGTGTCCTCAATGGACCACATGCAGCATTTCGAGATGGGGCAGTGGCTGCTGGTCCTCGCGTACGTGACCTCCGCGGTCGGCTGCACGCTTGGACTGGCGTGCACGTTGCAGGCACGTGGTTCGCTGACGCCGAGGGGCAGGCTGATGTGGCTTGCGCTGGCCTCGGTTTCGATCGGTGGTGTCGGTATCTGGGTCATGCATTTCATCGCGATGCTCGGATTCGCGACCCCTGGTTTCCCTGTTCGCTATGACATCGGCCGGACAGTGTTGTCGGCGTTGCTCGCGATCGCTTCGGTTTTCCTCGGTTTGCTCGTGTTCGGTGTGAGGGCTCGGTTCGCGTGGTGGCGGCTGGTTGTCGCGGGTGTCATCACCGGACTCGCGGTCAACCTCATGCATTACACGGGTATGTGGGCTGTGCAGGTCAAGGGCAGCATCGGTTACCACGCGGGGCTGGTTGCACTGTCGGTGGTCATCGCGGTCGTCGCGGCGACGGCGGCGCTGTGGTTCACCGCCAGTCTGAACAAGCCTGGCCATCGCGCGGTGGCGGGTCTGGTCATGGGCATAGCTGTGACCGGCATGCACTACACCGGCATGGCCGCGGTACGGGTGCGGTTGGACATGTCGGCGCCCGACCCCGCGGGCACCGAGGTCTTTTCGTTCTTGTTCCCGGTTTTCGTACTGGCGGCGTTGGCGCTGGCGGTGCCGATCGCCGCGGTGCTGCTCGCGCCGGCCGTGGTTGCCGACGGAGCGCCTGTTCGGCCTTCTGTCGTCGGGACCAGCGTCGCCGATGTCGCCGACAGCGGAAATGACGGCCGGGACGGTCGCGCCCACTCCGCGGTTACCGCCGGCCCGCCGACGCGGTCACCGAGCTGATCGTTACTCGCTGTCGCCGGGTGTGATTCCGGTAAGTCGCTCCAGAAGGGCGCCAGGTCGACGACCTGGCGCCCTTCTTAGTATCCGGGCAACGAACAGGTGCGGACGTCGCGTTCGTGCGTGCACGTTCCGTGTTCGCCGGATGGATCGCGGGTCGCTCGAAGCGACTGAGGCAAACCGCTATTGACCCGCATTATGGGCGTGTGTTCATCCCGCATTATGGGCGTGTGTTCATAATGTGAGTCACCAGCGACCCGGTCGCGTGGTGGGTGCAACGTCGCACGAGAAATGGAACGGTGGAATGTCAGATACGGCGATATTGATCAACACGGCGGTCGCGATCGTGGCCATCGTGGTGCTTATCGTTCGGTTCAAGCTCAACCCGCTGATCGCGCTGGTCATGGGAGCCTGCTACCTGGGGCTGGCGACGGGCCTCGGAGCCGGTGGAACGGTTGACACCGTGAGTGCCGGTTTCGGCGAGATCATGGCGGAGATCGGCCTGCTCATCGCTTTCGGTGTGCTCATGGGCGCCGTTCTGCGTGATCTCGGCGCGATCGAGCGCCTGGTTGACAAGTTGCTTCGCGCGCTCGGTCCGAGGGGAGTTCCCCACGGCATGGCGCTCACCATCACGACATTCCTGCAGTCGATCTATCTCGACGTGCTGCTCGTGATCTCTGCGCCACTGGCCAGAGGTATCGCACCGAGGCTCGGCAAGTACGGCACCGCCCGGATGGCGACAGCGCTGGCGATCGGGCTCGAATGCGGCATCGTCTTCACCATCCCCGGCGTGGGAGCGCTCGCGCTGGCCGGGCTGCTGCAGGTGTCGCTCGGGAAGTACCTGTTGTTCGGTTTGCTGGTCGTCATCCCGACGGTCGCGATCGCCATCACGGTCATGACGTTCGTGCTGACCCGAGGCTGGTGGAAGCCCGAACTCGACGAGCAGGCGCCCGGGCCGGACACACCCGCGGAAGGTACGGCCGATCCGGCCACGAAGCGGCCCAAGGCAGGCGAGACGGACACCACCGAGGGAACGCGAACCGCTGTCGGCGCGTCAGGCGGCGTGAGCACGATGGCCGAACCGCGGACGAGGAAACAGCCGAGCCTTGTCCTGCTCTTCGCACCGTTGGCGCTCGCGCTGCTGCTGGTCGCGACGGGTGCCATCACCGAGGTCGCCAACTGGAGCAACCCGATTGTCGCGTTCCTTTCGACACCGACCGTCGCTTTGCTGATCGGTCTCGTCGGTACCTGTGTCATCGGGCGGTATGTCATGGGGCAGCCCGCTGTCGAGGAGTCACTGGCTTCAGGACTCCGGCAAAGCGGGCAGATCCTCCTGCTCTCCGGTGTCGGTGGTTCACTCGCCGCCGTCATCGACGCCGCGGGACTCGGCGACATCCTCGGCAAGTACCTCTCGGCAGCGACCTGGGCGCCGCTGCTGGTGGTGTGGCTGATCGCGGCCGTACTGCATGTCGCCGTAGGTTCCGTGACGATCTCCGCCATCACCGCGGCCGGTCTGCTCGCGCCGGTGGCGCCGAGTCTCGGCCTCGACCCGGTGCTGATCGCGCTGGCGGCAGGGGCGGGCTCGCTGTTCATGGTCCACCTGACAAGTAACACCTTCTGGCTGCTGCAGTCGCTGATGGGACAGACGACGCGCGGCACGCTCAAGACCTGCTCGGTCGGAGTTTCCGTCGCGTCCGTGATCGCGATGGGCCCGATCCTCTTGCTGAGCTTGTTCCTCTGAGCGTGGCCGGGTCGAATCGGGAAGGGAGAACATGCACAACGGTGGGACGCGGCTGCCTCTGGAAGGCGTGCGGGTACTGGAACTCGGCAACTACATCGCCGGGCCGACGGCCGGTCGGCTACTCGCGGATTTCGGTGCCGAGGTCATCAAGGTCGAGCGGCCCGGCAGGGGTGATGAGCTGCGGAACTGGCGGTTGTACGCGGGCGACGTATCGATGCTGTTTCGCACGATCAACCGGAACAAGAAGTCGGTTGTCATCGATCTGAAGTCGGAGCGCGGCCGGAACCTGGTGCTTGAGCTTGTCGGCCATTGCGACGTGGTGATCGAGAACTTCCGCCCCGGAACGCTGGAAAACTGGGGACTGGGGCCGGACGAACTCGAAGCCGCCAATCCCGCCGTTGTTCTGGCACGCATTTCGGCCTTCGGTCAGACGGGGCCGCTCGCCGAACGCCCCGGCTTTGCCGCGGTGGCCGAGGCGATGGGCGGTTTACGGCAATTGGTCGGGGAAGCCGACCGTCCTCCTTCGCGGGTCGGGGTTTCCATCGGCGACTCGATCGCCGGGCTCTACACGGCGTTCGGTGTGCTCGTGTCGTTGCTGCAAAGGGAGAAGAACGGCGGTCAGGAAGGCCCCTTGTCCGGAAGGGTGGTTGATGTCGCCCTGCACGAGGCGGTGTTCTCCATGATGGAGTCATTGGTGCCCGATTTCACCGCCTACGGTGTCGAGCGGCAGCGTGTCGGTGGCCGCATGGAGGGCATCGCCCCCAGTAACGCCTATCCGTGCGCCGACGGCGCGAGTGTCGTCATCGCGGGCAACGGTGATTCGATTTTCCAGCGTTACATGCTGGCCATCGGCAGACCCGATCTCGCGGAGGATCCCGGGCTGGCAACCAACGCGGGGCGGTGGGAGCGCAGGGACGAACTGGACGAGGCGATCGGTGCGTGGACGCGCGGCCTGCCTCGTGCGGAGGTGCTCGGAGTCCTCGACGAAGCCGGCGTGCCCGCGGGGCCGATCTACACGGCCGCCGACATTTGCGCCGACGAACAGTACCGGTCGCGGCGGATGATCCAGCACCTTCCGGTCGATGTCGGAGCGGATGCTCCGGCCGAGGTCGGATTTCCCGGC
This sequence comes from Saccharomonospora sp. NPDC006951, assembly GCA_040635515.1. Taxonomy (GTDB): domain Bacteria; phylum Actinomycetota; class Actinomycetes; order Mycobacteriales; family Pseudonocardiaceae; genus Prauserella_A. The sequence goes on from JBEYHY010000007.1 coordinate 234,892, forward strand.
ATCGTTCCCGTGCTCGGGGAGACCTCGCTGCCAGTGAGGGCGGTCGGCCCCGACCTGGGCGCACACACGAGAGAAGTGCTCGGCGACGTACTCGGCCACGGCGACGACGACATCGACATGCTCATCGGGGAAATGGAGCGACGCGCATGACCGGCGACCGGTTCGAACCCGCCGTGACCATCAGGGACGTCACGCTGAGGGACGGCCTGCAGCTCACCGGCAAGATTCTCGACACGGACCGCAAGGTTTCCGTGGTTCGCGAACTGCTGCGGCTGGGCGTTCAGAGTGTCGAGGTCGGTTCGCTGGCCCGTCCGGATCTGGTAACGCCCATGGCCAACACTCTCGACGTTCTCGGGCGGCTCTCTCCAGAGGAGCTCCAAAGGTGCTGGGTGTGGGTGGCGACGCCTCGGCACGTCGAGAAAGCCGCCGCCGCGGGCGCGGTCAATTTCCAGTACTGCCTTTCCGTTTCGGACAAGCACAACGAGGCGAACGTCGGCCGGTCGACCGAAGCGAGTATCGAGGCGATGCCCAAGGCCATCGATCTCGCGCGCGCGGTGAACGGCCGGATCCAGCTCTGCCTTGCCACCGCGTTCACCTGTCCTTTCGACGGCCAGGTTCCCGAGGCGCGAGTACTGGAGATTGCCAACGATCCACGCGCCGACGGTGCGGCCGACGTGATCGTGTGCGACACGCTGGGACAAGCGGTCCCGGCGCAGGTCGAGCGACTCGTCCGTCAGATCGCCGAACGCACGCCGCCACGCCGGATCGGCTTTCACGGTCACGATACGTGGGGGCTGGGCGTGGCCAATTCGCTGGCCGCGGCGCGGGCGGGCGCGTCCGAGGTGGACGGTTCGCTCGGCGGCCTCGGCGGCTGCCCGTTCGCGCCTGGAGCGAGCGGCAACGCCGCGACGGAGGATCTGCTTTTCGCGCTGCGGCCTCCGTGGCTGACGCCGGAATCGTTCGCAGTCCTCGTCGGACTGACGGGCGGATTGCTCGACGAGCTCGGCGAGCCCAACCGGTCACGAGCGGTTCAGGGCGCTCGCGCCAGCGCCACCGCCTTCCCCTGGGCGGTCGGGGACGCTCGGTGAGCGCGCCGTCGTTCTTGGTGACGACACCGCTGCCGGAGCCGGGAATGACCACGCTGCGAGCCTCGGGCCACGTCGTGGTTCCCGGCCACCCGCTTTCAGCGTCCGAACTGGACACCGCGTGTGCCTCCGGTGACTTCGACGTCGTCGTCGCCCAGCTCACCGACCGGTTCGACGCCGCGTTGCTGAATCGGGCGTCGATCAAGGGCATCGCGAACTACGCGGTCGGTTTTGACAACGTCGACGTGGCCGCCGCCACCGCCAACGGCATTCTCGTGTGCAACACGCCAGGGGTCCTGACGGAAGCGACAGCGGACCTGGCGATGCTGTTGATCCTGGCGACGGCCCGCCGTTGTGTCGAGGCGGACGAGTTCGTGCGGTCGGGAAGGTTCGAGGGCTGGCGCCCCGAGTTGTTACTGGGCGCCGATGTGAGCGGTGCGGTGCTCGGCCTCGCCGGATTCGGCCGGATCGCTCGTGCGACGGCGAAACGAGCGCTGGGTTTCGGTATGGACGTCCGGTACACCGCGCGTCGCGGGCCGATTCCGGACGGCGAACTTGGCGAGTTCGCCGGCACGGTGCGCTACCAGCCGTGGGCCGAACTGGTGCGCACGTCCGACTTCCTGTCGCTGCATCTGCCGTTGACCGACGACACCCTGCATCTGGTCGATGCCTCGACCCTGCGGTCGATGAAACCGACGGCGTTTCTGATCAACACCGCACGTGGACCGATCGTCGACGAGAAGGCGCTGGTGGACGCACTACGGTCGGGAGAGATCGGCGGCGCCGGCCTTGACGTATACGAGTACGAGCCGGAACTGGCGAGCGGGCTGGCCGCGTTGCCGAACACGACGCTCCTGCCGCACGTCGGCAGCGCCACCAGGTCCGTGCGGGCGAGGATGGCCGAGTTGTGCGCTGGTGACGCCGTCGCGATGGCGGTGGGCGAGTCACCCCGCCACCCGGTCGACGTTGGGTGACGTCGGTATCAGCCGGGAAACCGGCCGCCCAGCGCGCGCGTGATCCGTTCCGCGTGTTCCACGAGCACGTCGACCCACTCGACGCATTTCTCGTGCGGCATGCGCAGCGTGGGGCCTTGGATGACGAGCGCGCCCACCAGGTCGGCCGCCGAGTCGAACACGGGGGAGGCGAGGCCCGAGGCGCCGTCGACGCGTTCGCCGACGGTAATGGCGTAGCCGTCGGCCGCTGTCTGTTTGATGAGGCGCCTGAGCTCGTCCTTGTCGGTGATGGTGCTCTCGGTGAGCTGGGGAAGATCGTGCTGGAGTACCTCTTCCGCGAGCCGAGGGGTCCAGGCCAGCAGGACTCGGCCCGAGGAACCGACCGTGATGGGCGCGATCCGGCCGACCGCCATGTCCCTGCGCAGGGCGTGGTGCGTTTCAGCGACGGCGATGCAGACACGGTAGTCGCCTTCGGCCCGGAAGAAGCAGGCGGTTTCGCCCGTGAGGTCGCGCAGGTCCTTGAGTACCGGGTTGACCACGGCAAGGACATCGAGGTCCTTCGCGGCCGCCGCAGCCCAGTAGGCCATGCGGACGCCGATGCGGAAACCCTCCTCGCTGCGGTCGAGAAAACCGTTCGCGACCAGGTTGGTCACGAGCCGTTGTACGGTCGAGGTCGGGAGGCCGGTAGACTGCTGGATCTCGCGCAAGGTCAATGACGGCCGCTTCAGCGTAAACGCGTTGAGAATCTCCGTGATCTTGCCCAGCACGAGCAGCGGCGTGTGCGTGGCCCCTTCGGTCGCTTTGGCCGCGGGATCCCGGCCATGCTCGTCGCGGCTACTCATGGCGTCGAAGATACGACAGGAGGATGGCGTTGTCCGAGAACGCCCCGCGTCAAGCGGATGTGGTGACCAAGGCCGATGTACTTGCCGCGGCCGAACGGTTTACCGGCGTGATTCCGGCAAGCCCGCTGCAGCGCAACGAACGGCTGTCCATTCGCCACGATCTCGACGTCTGGGTCAAAAGGGAGGATCTGAACGCCGTCCGTTCCTACAAGGGGCGCGGTGCCTACAACCTGATCAGCGGACTGAGTGCCGAGCAAAGGGAGCGGGGCGTCGTCTGCGCCAGCGCCGGAAACCACGGCCAGGGGGTCGCCTTCGCTTGCGCGTCCATCGGTGTCACCGCGCGGGTGTACCTTCCGCGGACAACGCCGAGGCAGAAGCGTGACCGGGTCGCGAGGCTCGGCGGCGCGCACGTGCAGATCGTCGTCGAGGGCGAAACCTACGACGACGCCGCGGCCGCGGCCCGCGACCACGCCGAGAGCACGGGCATGACGTTGATCCCCGCGTTCGATCACCCTCGTACCATCGCGGGGCAGGGGACCGTGGTCAAGGAGATCATCGAGCAGCTCGGCAAGGCGCCCGACGCGATCGTCGTGCCGGTCGGCGGCGGTGGGCTGCTCGCGGGAACCCTGACCTGGCTGAGGGAGACACACCCCGGCGTCACGGTCATCGGAGCCGAGCCCGCCGGTGGCGCGAGTATGGCCCTGGCGCTGGCCGAGGGCGGCCCGGCGCCGTTGGAGGAGGTCGACCCCTTCGTCGACGGGGCAGCGGTCAGGCAGGTCGGGCAGTTCACCTACGCCATCGCGGCGGAGCGGCGGCCGACGCTCGTCGCGGTACCTGAGGGCCAGATCTGTGTCGAGATGCTCGACCTGTACCAGTCGGACGGCATCATCAGTGAGCCGGCGGGTGCGCTGGCCGCCTCGGCGCTCAACCTGGAGCTCGGGCTTCCTTCCGGTGCGACGGTGGTGTGCATCCTGTCCGGCGGAAACAACGACGTCAGCCGTTACGCCGAGATCGTCGAGCGCGCGCTCGTGTTCGAAGGCCGCAAGCACTACTTCCTGGTGGAGTTCCCGCAGGAGCCGGGAGCGCTGCGCCGGTTCCTCGACGACGTGCTCGGCCCGGACGACGACATCACGTTGTTCGAATACGTCAAGCGCAACAACAGGGAGACCGGGCCGGCACTGGTGGGCGTCGAACTGGGTGCCCCGGAGGATCTGGAGCCGATGCTGAAGCGGATGGACGCCGCTCCGCACCGCATCGAGCAGGTGTCACCGGACAGCCCGCTGTTCAGTTTCCTCGTGTGAGTGAGCGCGGATCGCGAAAGCCACGCTGACCGCGGCGACCGAGCGAAGGAGTAGCGACACATGACATCAGTGGCCGCGGCAGACCGTGTCGACCGTGCTGGACTCGTGGAGTTCCTCAGGTCCCGTCACCGCGGGGTTCTGCTGACCAGCAGGGCCGATGGCAGTCCGCAGATGTCGCCGGTGACGTGTGGTGTCGACGGCGAGGGCAGGATCGTCGTGTCGACCTACCCGGAACGGGCCAAGACACACAACGCGCGCCGCGAACCGCGCGTGTCCATGTGCGTGCTTTCCGACGAGTGGAACGGGCCTTACGTCCAGGTCGACGGCGTCGCCGAAGTACTGGACATGCCTGATGCCGTCGAGGGTCTCGTCGAGTACTTCCGTTGCATTTCCGGTGAGCACCCTGACTGGGCCGAGTACAGGGAAGCGATGGTCAGGCAGAACAAGTCGTTGATCAGGATCAGCATCGAGCGGTGGGGGCCCGTCGCGACCGGAGGTTTCCCTCCGCGACTTGCCGAGGGTTGATCGCAGGCCCGGCCGGACGTACTGGGAGTTCCACAGTGGACCTTCCCGTAGGTCGCGTGCCCTGCGGAAAGGTCAACGGGTGGCCGGGCCTTGCGTGGTGAGCAGGCCGCTGATCTTGGCGAAAGCGGCGGCGTTGCGAAGTTCGGTCAGTGGGATGCGCAGCGTGCGGCGCCCGTTCGTGCGCACGGTGGCGAGCGGGTCGGTCGCGGTCCACGAGAAGTCGATGTCGCGTACGTGTTCCCATGCGACGCCGCTGCCCTTGTGCCGCAGGTCGGTCGGGCTCACCGTGGTCGTCGGTCCGCACGCGAACGAATCTCCTCGCTGATGGGCCGACAGCCAATCCTTGATCAGGTGGTCGGCGTGCAGCTGGAGAATCGTCAGCCCGGCAATGTCTCCCATGGCGGGCGAGACAACCGTCCCGCCGAGAACGGTTTCGCCGTCGCGGCGAATCGCACGTAGCTCCTGAAGACCATTGGCGCCGGGACGGTCGAAAAGACACACGTAGTAGAGCTCGGCCCAGGTGACGGCGATGATGTCGGTCTGGTTGCCGACGACCAGACCGCCCTCGTACAGCGCGAGGCGGCGGCCTGCGCCTCGGATGGCGCCGGTGCCGAACCAGCGCGCGTCGTCGCCGAGACCGTGCCGCATGCCCTCAACTCGCATTCGGTCGGCGAGGTCGTCGAGTTCGGCTGGCGGTTCGGGCTCGCCTACCTCGGGAAACATGAGGTAATCGGTGGCGTCGAGCCACCCGCGCCGCTTGGCGGGCTTCGATGGCGGCGTGACGAAGAGTTGGTGGCCTGCCCCGCCCTGACCGAACATCCGCCGCGCGATCTGGCAGAAGTGCCCGTACTCGTCGTGCGCTCGAAGCGCCGCGACCAGTACGGGTTGTGGGCGGTCACTGTTGTCGAACAGCGCGAGATGACAGTCGCGCCGGTCGATTTTGGTCAGCTTGTCCCAGCGAACAGTGTGGGCATTGCTGTGGATCCCGTCGGGACCCAGGACGAGGGACTCTCGCCACGAATGTTCCCGTCCCTGTTCGAGAACGGTGACGACACCGTCGACGAAGCGGCGGGACGCCTCGTGCGTGGCGTCCAGTTTGGCGGAAAGCAGCCGCATGACTTCTTGTGGATCGACGCCGGGCCATTTCCGGAACGTGGCCGCCTTGTAGTGTGCGGCTTTGCCGAGGGTGCCGCCGTGGACGGAAACCGAGGCGAGGGTGCGTTCACCACCGGGGCCGGTCTCGAAAGCCTGGTCGGTTCTGGCGACATCGGCCCAGCGCCAGCATTCAGGGGCGATACGGTTGAGCGCGCTCACGAAACCGCGTTCGTAAAACGCGATGGCGAAACCCTTCGGTGATCCTTCTTCCTGGACAAACGCTCTCAGTTCGGCTCCGAGGTCCATTTCTTCGGCTTTGTCGCGAATCTTGTCGATTCGCGTCGGTTGATTCGCGCTCCCTCTTCCGAACATGGTGAAAATTCATACCAGATTGCCGATGAGGCTCTGCCGACCATTCCATGGTCGACAGATATTGTCAGTCAGGTAAGTGTTTTGTATTCAATTCCCGGGGTGATGCGGCTTCGATGGCAGGCGGGACGAGGTTGCGCGGGGTGGGGAGTGGATGTGGGTACGACTCGATTTCGACGTCGGCGTGTTGACCGGCGCAGCCCTGAGCGAGCGGGGATGTCGGAATGTCGGCCGTGAGCACATTCGGATTTCCGTGCGCGCACAGTGCCGGGCCGGCACCGTCGCTGTCGGAATAGTCGACGGGATCGAACCACGCGCCCGTCGCCAGCACGACGACACCGGGACGGACGCGGTCGGAAAGTACGACGCCGGCGAGGCAGGCGCCGCGGCTGTTGAAGACTCGCACGACGTCGCCTTCGCCGACACCCCGCGCCGCGGCGTCGCGCGGGTGCATCGTGATGGGTTCCCTGCCGGAGATCTTCGAGTTCTGGCTGGCTTCGCCGACGTCACCCTGACCGTGCAGCCGGGTGCGCGGCTGATTGGCGATGAGATGGAGCGGGTGGGACGCATCCGGCTCCGGCGCGAACCAGGTTGCCTGCCCGGGACAGGCAGGGTAGCCGAACCCCGCGATCGTCGCCGAGACCAATTCGATCCTGCCGCTCGGCGTGGCGAGTCCGTTGCCGTCGGGGTCGGCGCGGAACCGTGCCAGCGGGGTCGGATGGAGCTGGCCTGCCGGTAGCCGGAGGGAACCACGCTCCCAGAAAGAGGCGAAGGAAGGGAGGTCGTGCCCGTCGCGGCGGAGTTTCTCGCTCCAGCCGTCGTAGAGATGCTCCAACCACTGCGCGGCCGTGCGCCCTTCGGTGAAGTCATCGCCGGCCCCGAGCCGGTCGGCGACATCCGCGAGGATGCGGTAGTCGTCGCGAGCGCGACCGTATGGTTCGAGCACCCGTGGCATGGCGAAAAGGTGGGTGTCCCTCCTGCCCGCGCCGATGTCCTCGCGTTCGAGGGTCGTCGTCACGGGCAGCACGATGTCGGCGTGCCGGGCCGTGGCCGTCCAATGTGGTTCGTGCACGACGACGGTGTCGGGTTTGCCGAAGGCAAGCCGGAGGCGGTTGAGATCCTGGTGATGGTGGAACGGGTTCCCGCCCGCCCAGTAGACGAGCCGGATGTCGGGGTAGTGGTAGGTGCCGCCGTTGTAGTCGAAGTGCCCGCCGGGGTTCAGCAGCATGTCGGCGATTCTCGCCACCGGGATGAAGGACCGGACCGCGTTGTGTCCCCTCGGCAGGAACGGCAACTGGAGCGCGGGTCCTGTTTCGCCGACATCGCCCATCGAGCCGTATCCGTGACCGAATCCTCCGCCGGGCAGGCCGATCTGCCCCAGCATCGCGGCGAGGGTCAGTCCGGCCCACACCGGCTGCTCTCCGTGCTCGATACGTTGCAGCGACCAGGACACGGTGATCAGTGTTCTGCTCGCGGCCATCTTCCTGGCGAGTGCGCGGATGTCGGCGGCGGGGATGTCGCAGAAACCCGCGGCCCATTCGGCGTTTTTGCGAGTGCCGTCGCGGCGGCCGAGCAGGTAGTCGGCCACGTCGTCGAAACCGACGCAGTAGCGTTCGAGGAAGGCGGGATCGTGGAGGCCCTCGGTGAGCAGCGTATGGGCGAGCCCGAGCATCAGTGCGACGTCGGTGGCCGGTGCGATGGGAAGCCAGCGGGCGCCGGCGGAGCCGGGCACGTCATCGGCGAGCGGGCTGATCGAGACGACCTCGACACCGGCGTCCCCGAGCTCCCGTAGCGCCGCGCTGGTGCTGTGCTCGGTGACGCCACCAGGCGTCACGGATACGTTCTTGGCCGGTAGTCCGCCGAAGGCGACGAGGAGATCGGTGTGTTCGGCGATCGTCGGCCACGTGTCCGCGTTCCGCAGCAGTGTGTCGGCGTCGCCGACGAGATGCGGCAGTAGTACCGACGACGATCCCGTGCTGTAGGTGTTGCGTGAGGAGGTGTAGCCGCCGATCACGTTGAGGAAGCGGTGCAGCTGGCTCTGCGCGTGGTGGAATCGGCCCGCGCTTGCCCAGCCGTACGAGCCGCCGAAGATCGCGGAATTACCGTGTGTTTTGCGGGTCGCTTCGAGTTGTTCGGCGAGCAGGTCCAGCGCGGTGTCCCAGGTGACCTCGACAAAATCGTCGCGCCCTCTGCGCGTGCTGGGACCAGACCCGTGATCGAGCCAGCCGCGCCGGACGGCGGGTGCGGCGATTCGCGTGGGGTGCCGTGAGCCCGCCGCCACGTTGCCGAGCAGCGGAGAGGGTGCCTTGTCGAGTGGATGCGCCGCGACTTCGACGGTGTCGCCTGCGGCGCGAACGCGATAGGCGCCCCAGTGTGACGTCGTGGTCGACCAGGTCGTCTTGTCGGAACGCACCTGATCGAAGTTAGGAGCAGCCGAGTCGCCGAGTCAACTCACGTCAACCCGGTCCACCCCTCGAAACGGCTTTGACCTGGCCTGCCGGTACTGGTGGCGTGGAACGGTGAGGAGGGAGACCATGGTGAATTCACCCGCTACGCCCGGTCCCGCTGACGTCGATGTCGTTCTCGATGTCGTGATCAGGGGCAGTGGGGACGCAGGCCGGGTGTCGGAAGCTGCGGCGGTGCTCGCCGCCGCGATCAGTTCGGAGTTCCCCGCGCCGGTGGGAACGCGGAGCGTGAGGGTGTGTCACGGGACCTCGGAACGGGTGCTGCGGGTCGCGGTTCCTCACGCCCGTCACGGCCAGGTTCCTGGCGTCAGAATCGACGTCGCGTCACGGAGGGTGTGGGCGGGCGGCTCGTCGGTGGAACTGACGAGGCTCGAATTCGATCTGCTCTGCTTCCTGGCCAGGCAGGCCGGCAGGGTGTGCGGCCGTGAGGAACTGATCAGCAAGGTGTGGGGCCTCCCCGACGTCAAGAGAGGCACCGGGCGTGGGCGCACCCTGGACGTACACATCCGGAAGTTGCGGACGAAACTGGGAGCCGGTTCGTCGTTGATCACGACGGTACGCGGGGTCGGTTACCGGCTCGAAGACGACGGCAGGGTGCGGATCGAACCGGCCTGAATCAAGTTGACAGGTACCTGTCAACTTGATGAGGTGGGGCGATGACGACTCAGGAAACACTCACCCCTCGCGGACTTGCGTACTCCGAGCTGGTGATCGAGGTGTTCCGGCTCAACGGCTTGCTGTTGAGCGCGGGCGACGAACTCGCGAAGCCTTCCGGGCTGACCAGCGCCCGCTGGCAGGTGCTCGGTGTGATCGACCACCAGCCGGCCACGGTCGCCGACGTCGCCCACACCATGGGGCTGACACGGCAGAGCGTCCGGCAGACCGTCGAGGCACTAGTCGGAGCCGGGCTGGTGAGCTTCCACCCGAACCCCAGGCACCGGAGGGCCAAGCTGCTGGAGCCGACCCCGCGCGGCAGAGCGGCGCTGGCCGAGGTGGAGCGAAGGCAGGCGGATTGGGCCAACCGGATCGGTGGCCACGCGTCGTTGCCGGAATTGACCGCGACGATCACCATGCTGCGGGAACTGGGCGGGCTGCTCGGCGCGGTCGGCCAGCCGGTGGGACGGCCGTGAGCGGGAGGTCGTGATCCCGCGGAGGCGAGGAGTGTGTTTCCAGATCCACTGTGGACCGGGCGAGTGGGCGGTCCGCGCAACCGGCGGCCGATGGTCTGAATCGGCTACTTTTGACTGGGCGGCAGGATCGTGCCGACGGGAACGTGTGCGGAGGTATGGCCCTGATGGAGCGCGGCGGACAACGGGAGATCCGGTTTCGGGGGCGGGCGATGAGGAGCGACCGGCCGTTGGTGATGGCGATCATCAACAGGACACCCGACTCGTTCTATGACCGCGGCTCCACCTACGGCACCGCGGAGGCGCTCGCTGCCGTCGAGACGGCCGTCGCCGAGGGAGCCGACATCATCGACATCGGGGGCGTCAAGGCGGGCCCCGGCGCGACGGTCGACGTGACCGAGGAGATTCGCAGGGTGGTGCCTTTCGTCGCCGAGGTGCGGCAGCGCTTCCCCGGACTGGCCATCAGCGTCGACACCTGGCGGCACGAGGTGGGGCGAAGTGCCGTCGCGGAGGGGGCCGACCTGCTCAACGACACCTGGGCGGGTGCCGATCCAAGGCTCGCCGAGGTCGCGGCGGAGTTCGGTGCGGGCTACGTGTGCTCGCACACCGGTGGCGCGACGCCGCGAACCCGGCCGCACAGGGTCGCCTATGACGACATCGTGGCCGACGTCATCGCGGAGGTCACGCGGCGAGCCGAGACACTCGCCGCGCTCGGAGTCCCCAGGGAGGGGATCCTGATCGACCCCACACACGACTTCGGCAAGAACACCTGGCATTCGCTGGAGCTGACCAGGCGGCTCGACCAGCTCACCGCGACGGGTTGGCCGGTGCTCGTCGCGCTTTCCAACAAGGACTTCATCGGCGAATCGCTTGGTGCGGACGTCAGGGAGCGGCTCGTGGGAACGCTGGCCGCCACCGCGATCTGCGCGTGGCAGGGAGCAGCCGTCTTCCGTGCCCACAACGTCGCCGAAACCTGTCAGACGCTCGACATGGTCGCCGTGATCCTCGGGCAGCGTCCGCCCGCGAAGGTGCTGAGAGGGCTCGCCTGATCCACAGTGGACACTGAAAGTCCGGGAATCAGCGTGGCGTCATGCGGATGGCGCCGTCGAGGCGGATGGTCTCGCCGTTGAGCATCGGGTTCGCCACGATGTGGCTGGCCAGCGCCGCGAACTCCGTTGGCTCACCGAGCCGGGAGGGATGCGGAACCTGCGCGCCGAGTGAGGCGACGGCCTCATCGGGAAGCGTGCCGAAAAGTGGAGTATTGAACAGGCCGGGCGCGATGGTCACCACCCTGATCCGCAGACCGGCGAGGTCGCGTGCGATCGGCAACGTCATGCCGACAATGCCGCCCTTCGACGCCGAGTAGGCCGCCTGTCCGATCTGTCCCTCGAATGCGGCGACCGAAGCTGTGTTGACGATGACCCCGCGTTCCTCGCCGAGTGGTTCCACCGAGGACATGCGTTCGGCGGCAAGCCGGATGACGTTGAACGTGCCGATGAGATTCACCGTGACCACCCTGGTGAAGTCGGCCAGCGGGAACGCGCCGTTCTTACCGACGGTCTTGCTCGCGGTTCCGATGCCTGCGCAGTTCACCGCGACGCGCAGGTCACCGAGGCGCTGAGCGGCGTCGAGGGCGCCGGAGACGGCGTCTTCGCTGGTCACGTCGGCGGGTGCGAAGACGGCGCGCTCACCGAGATCCGCCGCGATGCGGGCCCCGTCCGAGGTAGGCAGGTCGACGATCGCCACCGACGCTCCCAGCCTGTGGAGTTCGCGCACCGTGGCAAGACCGAGTCCGGAAGCGCCTCCCGCGACGAGTGCGGCCGCGCCCGAGATGTCCATATGCCCTCCTCGGCACCGGCCCCTCACGGGGCCGACGGATGGGACAACCGCCCAAGGATGCTGCACGCGATGCCCCGGGGGCAAGCGCTTCGGTTCAGGGGGTACCGGCGGTCCGATGTGGACTACTGTTTACGGGAGGAGCGGGACGGTCCAGGTCAAGGTGGTACCTCCGGTTTCGGCCTCGGTGAGTGTTGCCGTTCCCCCGAGTCGCGACGCTCGTGCCCGCACGTTGCGAAGTCCGCTGCGCCGGGTGGAGAGGTGAATGCCGCTGCCGTTGTCGGTGATGCTCACGCGGAGCTGCCCCGCCACCCTGACGTCGACCGCGAGTTCCGTCGCTCCCGAATGCCGCAGGGCGTTGCTCACTCCTTCCCGCACCACCGCTTCGGCGTGGGAACCCAGTTCGTTGCCGACGGCGGTGTCGATCGCCCCGTCCACGTGGACCGTGGGCGAGACGGCGGTGTCGCCGGTCAGCTCCGCCACCGCGTCCAGCAGCCGCTGACGCAGACTGGTCCTGCCGCGCTCCGGATCCCCGTGCAGGTCGAAGATCGAGACCCGGATGTCCTTGACCACCTGGTCCAGCCGGTCCACCGCGGTCACGATTCGGCGGCGGGCGTCGTCGTCGGTGACGTACCGCAGCGTTCCCTGCAGTCCCATGCCGGTGACGAACAGCCGTTGGATGACGTGGTCGTGCAGTTCCTGTGCGATGCGGTCCCGTTCGGCGAGCAGCACGAGCTGGCGCCGGCGGCGTTGCTTCGTGGCGAATTCCTGGGTGACCGCGGCCTGGGTCGCGAATGACGAGAGCATCGGGAGCTGTTCAGGGCTGAACGGAGCTCCACCCCGCGTGCGTACGGCGAGCAGCACTCCGCTGGTTCGCGTGCTGGCGCGCGGGGCCGCCGCGACGGCGGGACCGAACTCGTCTCGCGGCAGCAGCGATGCGTCAGTGGGTAGTGCGGTGAGGTCCGCGATGATCCTGGCGCGGCCGGTGCGGGCGACATCGCCGATGAAGGGGGCGGTCTCGTCGAGCCGGTGGCCGATCAGTTCCTCGACCCCTTCTCCAGCCGCGGCGCTGACCAGCAAATCGGTGCCGCTGCGCTCGCCGAGCAGAACGAGTACCGCCGATGCGGCGGCGAGCTCCTGGGCTGACGTGGCGACGACCCGCAAGGTGTCCTCCGTGGGAGCGCCCGCGAAGAGCGTCGCGTTGACCTCGGCCATGGCGTCGAGCCAGCGCCTTCGTAGCTGTGACCATTCGAAGAGCTGGGCATTGGCCACCGCGACACCGGCGACCGCGGCGAGCGCGGCCACCATGATTTCGTCGTCCCGGCTGAATCGGCCCCCTCCGCTCTTGTCTTTCAGGTGGAGATGGCCGTGAATTTTGCCGCTGACCTTGACCGGAATGTCGAGAACCGTGCCTGGCCCATTCGGCTTCGTGTGCGGAGAGGTGTTGTGGTGGGTGAATACGGAAGGCTCGCCGCGCCACGTCGACTGGAGGATCTCCAGCGTCCCGCAGCGAGCGTTGGCAAGCTCGGTCGCGAACCGCACGATCCGTTGCAGGGCCGGTCGCATGTCGCGGCTGGCGCTCGTGGTGAGTACCGCGTCGAGCAAGCCTTGGAGCTGGTCGCGGCTGCGAGTCAAATCGGCCAGCCGATTGCGCACGTCGGTGAGCAGTTCGTCGAGTGCGTGCCGGTCGAGTTCCCGGCCAACGGGCTCGGGGGTCATGGGTTTCGCCTTCAAGGATCTTGACAGCAACCGCGTTGTCAGGTCGATGCCAGGGACCAGGGCAGGCAGGCCCGTTCAACGTATCGCGTTTCAACAGGGTGAGCAAGCTGCCGTGGTCGAAGGCGGTCCCTGCCCATGCCTCGTCCGGAGGAGGCGGGAATCGTTGCGCGGAACGGGAAATCGTGATTTTCTCACTGTCGTTCAGATGACCAACAAGCGGAGGCAACGACATGTTTCGGGGCGTCGACTGTCCACTGTGGTTGGTCGGGTGCTGATACCCCTTCTTGTCGTCGAAACCTCGCGTTCGTTCCGAGGTCACCGGAACGGGACAGGATGGCGACGGCTCGAACAACACGGTGCGAGCCCGCCGAAACCGGAAAGGTTCCCATGCGACTGACCGCTTTTCGCAGAACGGCTCTAGCCGCGGTGCTGTGCGTGCCGATGATTGTGGTGGCGGGACTTCCTGCCGTCGCGCACGAGCCCTCCGGTGCCGACGTCATCGCCCATCGCGGCTCATCGGGCGTCGCGCCGGAGAACACCACGGCCGCGCTGGGCAAGGCCATCGAACAGGGTGCCGACTTCGTCGAAATCGACGTACAGCGCACCAAGGACGGCAAGCTCGTGAACTTCCACGACTGCACCCTGGAGCGGACCACCGACGTCGAGCAACGCTATCCGGGCCGACCTTCCTACCGGGTTTCCGATTTCACCTGGCGAGAGCTGCGGACGCTCGACGCGGGTTCGTGGTTCCACGGCCGATACGCGGGCGAGCCGATTCCCTCGGTCGAGCAAGTGATCAAGCAGGTGCGCGGCAAGATCGGGCTGCTGGCCGAGATCAGTCCGTGCGACCACTACACGGGGCTCCCCGGCGATCTGGCCGACGAACTCAAGGCGGCACCTGGCTATCTGCGTGAGGCGCTCGCCACCGGCAGTCTGGGCGTCCAGTCCTTCGAGGTCGACGACGCGAAGCGATTCCATGAGCTGTTGCCGGAGGTGCCGATCGGCGTGCTCGACGCGGAACGGCCGACCGAAGCCGAACTGGCCGAATTCAGTGAATGGGCTGACGACGTGAACCCGCAGTACACGGTGACCGACGCGGAGCTCGTCGAGCGCATCCACGAACTGGGGATGGGAGTCAACGTGTGGACTGTCGACGAACCGGGCAGCATGCGCGAGATGCTGGAACTCGGTGTCGACGGCATCATCACCGACTACCCGCAGTCGCTCATCCAGCGCTGAGTCAGTTGCGGCCCACCGCGCCGAGGATGCCCGTTCGTGACGGGTCGTCCTGAACAGGTGAGCTGGGCCGCCACTCGTCGACCCACACGACACCGGGCTCGACGATCTCGAAATCGCCGAACAGTTGCGCGACCTCGCCGCGGTCGCGCAACGCGCCCTTGTGGGTTGCCTGTTTCGCGTAGTTGTCGGCCACCTTCTTGAAGGAGTCCTGCCGTTCCCGCCCCGCCGAGTCGAGACTGCCGTGCGAGATCACGAGCGCGCTGCCGGGCACGAGGCGGCTGCGGTAGTAGGCGAGCGGGCGTTCGGGATGCTGTTCGGGCGGCATGAAGTGCAGCAGGGCGACGGCGAGCAGGCAGATCGGCTGCCGCTGATCGATGATGCCTTCGTCCATCACCTTGCGCCACAGTTCGGGGCCGTCGAAATAGTCGGCGGCGATGGCTCGGTGCCTCGCGGGATCGGCGGTGTCCTCCAGCAGGATCTGGGCGTGCGCGAGCGCGACGGGTTCGTTGTCGAGATAGACGACCTTGGCCTCACCGGGTGCCGCCTCGTCTGCGATCTCGTGCACGTTGCCCTGCGTCGGCAGACCGCTGCCGATGTCGATGAACTGACGGATGCCCAGGTCGATCGCGTAACGGACGGCTCTGCCGAGGAACGCGCGGTTGGCTCGGGCCGATTCGCGGATGCCCGGTGCGACAGCCAGTTGCTTGTCGGCGAATTCCCTGTCGATGGCGTAGTTGTTGGTGCCGCCGAGCAGGTAGTCGTAAATGCGCCCCGCGCTGGGCCGGTCGAGAGCGGGTGGCTGGGCTTCGTCGGACACAAGCCCGACGATACCGAGCAACCGGCGGTACGGACGGCTGGGCGGCGCCGGATCCACTGATCGGTACATGGTAGGCGCGGCTGACGGAATGCCGTCCCCGGTGCTGATTTCCGGGAAACGGAGGACTTCAGCCCGCCGGAACGAGTACCTCGCCGCCTCGCCCCGTATCCCGGTTCCTCAGGGACGGGGGCGAAGAAAGGCCACGCAGTCTGGTGAGAGTCTTTTTCTCGACCTGGCGGATGCGTTCCCTCGTCAGACCGCATTCCTGGCCGACCTCGTTGAGGGTGCGCTGGCGGCCGTCGTCGAGCCCGAATCGCAACCGCATCACGGTCTGCTCCTGCGGCTTCAGACTGCCGAGCAGGTCGAGGACCGCCTCGCGGTGACCGGTGTCGCCGGACTGGTCGGCATGATGGACGCGGCGAACCTTGTCGATCACGTCGGCGAGCGAGGTGTCGCCCTCCTCGCCGGTCGTGCCGTCGAGACTGAGTGGTTCCTCCGCGTATTCGAGCAGTTCGATCACCTGGGTGGCAGGCAGGCCAACCCGGGAACCGATCTCGTCGCTGCGCGGGTGTCGCCCCAGTTCGGCCGTCAGTTCATGTACGGCCGCGGTGACCTTGTTGACCTGTTCGAGCACCTTCGCCGGGATGCGGATCATCCGGGCCTGCTGCGCGATCGCCCTCGTGATGGCCTGCCGGATCCACCAGGTCGCGTAGGTGGAAAACCGGAAGCCGGGCGCGTGGTCGAATTTCTCGACGGCGTGGATCAGGCCGAGATTGCCTTCCTGGATGAGGTCGATGAGCGGCAGGCCACGGCCCTGGTAACGCTTCGCGATGCTCACCACGAGGCGCAGGTTGGCCTCGATCAATTGCCGTTTCGCCTCGGCGCCTTGCCGCGCGATGGTGGCCAGGTCGGCCTCGGCTGCCGGAAGTTGCCCGTGCGCGCGCAGGTGCTCCGCGTAAAGCCCGGCCTCGATCCGCTTGGCGAGCACGACCTCCTGCTCCGCCGTCAGCAGTGGGGTCCTGCCGATGCCGTTGAAGTAGTGGCGTAGCGGATCGCCGGAAAGGCGCTGCCTCGCCGCGCGCCGGTCGGCGGCGGTGTCACCGATGCTCCCGGTTTCCACGGCGGTCCTCCCTCGGCAGACTTCCGGCACTCGTCGGGTGCGCGGACACAACGCTGTGGAGAACAGACTGCGCCGTGCCGCTGACTCGGCGCTGACAGCGCGGTGCGGCACCGTCCGGGAACAAAGCGCACGTCACGGGATCCAGTGATCCCATGGTGGGCACAGTCCTGGACGGCTACGGTTTGACTGACAAGCGTGCCGTGCGGCCGGTTGGGTCAGGTGCCGCCCGCACGTTCGTGCGCACTGATCCGTAGTGCGTCCGTAGCTCGTGACGTCTTCGCCACCGAAGTCCGTTGACCTGCTGATTCACCCGCTCTCGCCGGGCACGCCCCTGTCCGGTGGGTGTCAGTGGGCTGGTCAATGCTTGCTACACGGGACTACGCGGGCGATCGCCCCGGTACCGAATCCGGAACGAGAAACACGGGGAAGTGGGCGGCGGATGACGGCATGGCAGCCAGCCAACTCGGTGGAGCGCGGCATGGTGGAGGCGCTCACCGCCGGCGACAGCCCACGGTTCGGTGGTCTGCTGCGGGAAGCACCGTTCTTCGTGCCCGATCCGGAGTCGGTCGAGGAGGGCCTGATCCCGCTCCCCGTCTACGAGACCGACGACACCTCACCCATCATTCTTTTCACGTCCCCGCAGTCGCTGTCGTGGGTCACGGGCGGAGGGGTCACCACGTTCGAGCAGACCAGCCTCGCCGAGGTGACGAAGGACCAGCCTGGGGAGAGACAGCTCGTGATCAACCCCGCGACGCCCATCGGCGCGGCGATGTCGCTGCGCGAGGTGGAGGGCATTGCCAGCGGTGAGGTCGGGTTGCTGCCGATGCGCGGTGTTCAGGAAGCGATGCTGGACGAGATGCTCGCGGGCATGCGGACCCTGTGCATCGAAGGACTGAAGATCGACAGGGACGCGGCGATGGCGGCGTTCGCCGGGGACTCGGCGAACCAATCGGAGAAGCGGCTACTCGCGGCTGTCGACGATATGGATTTCGACGCGTTTCTCGTGGCGTTGCTTGCCGCGGAGGTCGTCGTGCTCGAATCGGGTGAGCATGGTGGGCCGGACTTTCCCTATCGCGCGATCGCCGGTCCCGATGTGTGGGTTGTTCCCATCTTCAGTTCGGAGGAGTTGCTCGACCGGTTGGTGCCCGACAAGCCGGCTCGGGTGACGGTGGGTTTCCGTGACCTGGTTGGTTCGTGGCCGGGTTCCGGTCATGTGTTGTGCCTGAATCCTGGCACCAGTGCCGAGCTGATTTTGCCGCACGAGGGGATCAATGAGCTGGTGGCTTCCTGAACAGGGGCCGGATAGCTGGCCTGCCGGTGAAGCGCACACTGTTGCCTTCGCCTTCGACACCGTGCCCGGGGCGTCCATGTGGATGGCGGCCGCGGGTGTCGCGGTCGGGGCGTGCGCGCTGTGGGGTGAGCGGGTCTACCGGAGGATGCGCCACGGCAGGGAAAGCAAGCCCGAGGTCGAGCCGGGACGCTGGATCGTGCGCGACCCCCGGGACAGCGGGATCGTGTCCGCGGCGCTGGCCGCGATGCGCCCGCACGCCGCCGCGCTCGTGCGGACCATGGTCATCGAATCCGATGTGGTGAGCGTGTATTTCACGGCGGTACTCGAACAACCCCCAGGCAGGGACTGGCGCCCACGCCAGGACAGCGCGGGCTGGGCGTGGATGGCCGACCTTCCCGAACTCCCGCGCTGGGCACGGCTCCCTCCAGCACGGTCCACCTTGGTCACCGTTGGTCGTTCGACGGCGGGTCCCGTGCTGCTCGATCTGGCCTCGGCCGGAGCGATCGGTTCGATCGAGGGAGATCCGGCCGATGCGTGCAAACTGCTCGAGTCGGTGGTTTTCGAACTGACCACCAATCCGTGGACCAAGGATGTCCGGCCGGTACTCGTCGGATTCTCGGGCCGCGCGGGAGTGCCCCGCCCAGGCGCCGTCCGGTATGCCGCCGGTCTCGGAGACCTGTGGGCCGATCTGGAGACACTCGCGACCAGGGGCCAGCGGGTCGTACTGATGCTCGCTTCCGTGCCGACCGCGGGGGAGACGCACCGGCTCGCCGAACTCGTCGCCGCCAACGCGGGCATGCTGAGCGTGGTGTACCTGGGCTGGACCGACAGTGCACAGTGGACGCTGGAAGCGTGGCAAGGAGGAGTCCGGCTCCGGCCGCTCGAATGGCAGCTCGGCTCCATCGAAAAGGAGATCGCCGAAGCGCGGGACCGTTGTGGCGCGCTCGTGAGTTCGAGCAGGCTCGCAATCGCGGGAGAGTCCTCTCAGGACGACGAAGAGCTCCACGCGGCGCCGGGGGAATCGTTCGACGAGCAGACCGTCGTCAAACCGGCCATGGCCGAGATCCGGCTGCTTGGCCCGGTTTCGGTGACCGTCCAGGGGACGGCCACCGAAACCACCGACCCCGTGCTTGCCCAGATCGTGCTCGGGGCACGGAATCCAGAGGGGCTTCCCGACCCTGTCCTCGGCGAGTTGCTGCGGGCCCCGGGTGCGCCGCAGGCGACCATCCAGGATGGACATCTGCGGATTGCGGTGGGTGCGGCCATGGTGGAGATGGTGGCCGGTTCCTCGGGGAACTGGTTCCCTGCCGGGGAGATCCGGCTGGATGTGGATGTTTTCGGTCATCTTGTCGGCGGTGCCTACGGTGAGGGCGAACTGAGGGCGCTGGTCGATGCGCTGGCGTTGATCCGGGGTGAGTTGCCGACGGGTGCGGTGCTGGGCCCGCATGCGAGGACGACGCTGCGGACGTTGACCGCACACATGGGTTCCGAGGTGGTGCGAGTGGTGCGCAGGACCGCTGAGGTCGCCGCGTCCTCGGGTGACCTGGATACCGTGGAATGGGCCATTCGGCAGGGATTGACGTTGCTGCCGAGGGTGGAGGGATTGTGGCGGACGCTGGTGATGTTCTGCCGGGAGTATCACCGTCCGGGTTTGGGTGAGTTGGCTGAGCACATGTATACGACGTTGCTGGAGGGTGATCACGGGAGTCAGCTGAATCCGCACACGGTTCGGATGGTGCAGGAAATTCGCAGGGAATACGCACTGAGCTCGGACTAGTGGTTGCGTTCGTTGTCCATGTCAGACACGCACAGGCACGGATGGTGCTTGTCCTGAACGGGGTTCCGGTGCCGGGTCGTATTGCCTGGCGGCGGTTCAATTGGGATTGTGGCTCGTAATATCAGCACTCCCCGGAAAGGGGCGGCCGCGTTTCTCCGGCTGGCGCGAAGGCCGGGAAGGCTGGGGCCGCTGGGTTTCGGCAGGCTCATCGCGATCGTCGTGGTCCACGCGGTTGTGCTGATCTTGCTGGTCCAGACAATGTGGCTGGCGATCACCGGTGTGGTGCTCGGCGTGCTCGCGGTGGCGGGTTTGCTCGGCAGGCATGGTGATCGGTGGTGGACTGATCGGATTCCGCTGGCCGCGCGGTTCTGGCGCAGACGGAAACGGAGCGCTCAGCACAGCGATGATCCCCGGTTGTCCGCGGTGCGGGCTCTTGTTCCGGATGTCACGGTCGAGGACATTCCGGATTGGAACGGGGCCGTGTTCGGGATGGGCTCTGACGGCGCGGGCTGGTTTGCCGTACACGAAATTCTGGTCACCCACGACACGGTGCAGCCACCGGTTCCGCTCGCGCAGCTGTTCGACATCGCCGGTGAGGCCACCCAGTTCGGTGCTTCGGTGCAGGTCGTCGGATTCGCCGCCGACCGTCCCGGCAACCCGGAACTGGGTAAGCGGCACGCGATGTGGATCGCCATCCGCCTGGACTCCCGCGCGGTCGCCGATTCCACTCTCGACGGCGAGAACGGTGAACCCGATGTCCCCGATGTGCTGCGCGAACTCTCCCGCAGAACGCACCGTGTTCTGGAAAAGACCGGGCTTCGGTCGAGGTTGCTGGATGCGGATGAGCTGCTCGACGCGCTGGTGTTGTGCTGCGATCTTGCTCCGGGAAACAGTGGCGAGGTCGGCGAGCGCTGGAAGTCGTGGAATTCGGTCCGGTTGGCGCACAGTAGTTTCTGGCTGAAGCGATGGCCGGAACTCGGCAAGGCACAACGCTTGATCGGCGCGGTACACGCGCTACCGGTCGCCTTGGTCAGCGTCGCGTTCCAGCTCGTTCCCGACGGTGAGAACGGAACGCTGCGTTGCCTCATCAGGGTCGGTGAACCCTCAGGGCGGCACGAACAGGCGTGCGCCGATCTGTCCAGGACGGTGACCGGTTTCGGAGGTCAGCTCATGCGGCTCAACGGTGAGCAGGCGGTGGCGACGTACTTGTCGGCCCCGAGCGGAGGGATGGCCCGATGACCCAGCCCCAATTGCCCGAAGGCCCCGCACGGACCGGACCGCGGGCGGAGCCGGAACAGCAGGCACAGACGGTCGCGCCCGTTCTGGGCGCTCCGGCCACGCCGAGAGAGAACACCTCCGCACAGACCGATCCGGCCACCGCCGAGGCGTCCGCGCCCGCGAGGGGGGCGGTGCTGTCGAGCGCGGCCACGGAGGCCGGCGCGCGGGCTCGCGGGATGTCGGCCGGTGACGGCGAGCAGGGCGACCCGGAAGCGGCGGCCAGGGCTGAGGCTGTTGCCGCGAGTGTGGAGCACACGGGCAATTGGCGGTTTCGCAGGCATCGTGGGTTGTCCCGGTTGCGGCTCGGCTGGCACGAGGTGAGTGCTGAGCAGCTGGGGCAGTTGCAGTTGTCGACGGCGTGGTGTGGGTTCCGGTTCGGCCGGGATCAGCGTGGTGCTCCGGTGGTGGCGTCGTTGTTCGCCGAGGTGCCGGTGACGGTGGTGGTGTTCGGTGAGTTGGTGTTGTCGCAGTTGCTGGCGCAGCGGGCGTTGCGGTCGGGTGCTCGGGTGGTGGCGTTCAGCCGGGAGATCGGGTCGTGGCGGCGGTTGGGCACCGAGCGGGTGATCCTGCCCGAGCCGGGGGCGGAGGTGTCGTTGACCGCGTCCGGCTCGGCGCCGGTGCTGCGGGTGCATCGGGCCAGTGATGGGCCCGCGGCGGTGGAGTCGCTACCGGCGTGGACGTCACGGTTGATCGCGGTGGAGCAGCATTCCCCGGCGCATTTGGCGTTCGCGCGGGGGGCGGATGTGGTGTGTGTGAGCAGGACGAGTCCTGGTGTGGCGAGCGAACTCGCCGCGGCCGGGGTACTCAGTGGTGATTTGGCGGCGTATCTACCTGTGCTGGATGAGGACATGATGATCGTTCGGACCGCTGCGGGTGGCGCGGTCACCTGGCTGGACTTCACCGCTACCGAGCGGGAGCGCTTCAACTCGGCGGGGGTGTCGTCGTGACCCACGCCTTGGGGGTGGCGCTGACCCGGGTCACCGTGGTGACGGCGAAACGCACGATCGACATCGCGCTGCCCGAAGACGTGATCGCCGCGGATCTGATCCCGTATTTGTTGCAGCATGTTGGCGAGGAGGCCGCGGATACGGGTGAGCGGCATGGTGGCTGGTTGTTGCGCCGCCATGGCGGGCAGACGGTCGATTCGACGAAAACCTTCGCCGCTCAGCGGGTCATGGACGGCGAAGTGCTGCATCTGGTGGCAGGCCAGTCGGAATGGCCTGAGGTCGAATACGACGACGTGGTCGAATCGATCGCCAGCGGTTCCCGCCGCTACGGCCGCAGCTGGGGCGGCGCCGCCACCCGCCGGTGCGCACTCGCCGCCGCCGCGATCATTCTGCTGGCCGGGCTGGGTGCGGCGGTCACGTTCACCTCCCCGTGGTGGGCCGCCGGACTGGCGCTGTTGGGTGCCGCTGGTGTCCTGCTGGCCGCTGGGGTGGCGCTGGCGCGGGCGGTGGGTGACGCGGAAGCGGGTGCGGTGATCGCCGCCTGCGGCACGGTCTATGCCTTCTCCGGTGGCTGGCTGGTCGCCGGTCCGGAAGGGTTGCCGTTCACCGAGTTCGGTGCCGCGCAGGTCACCTTGGGTTCGACGGCGGCGCTGGTGTTCGGGGCACTCGGGTATGTCGGGGTTCCGGCGAAGGCACGCTGGTTCGCCGCCGCCATCCTCGGCGGACTCTGGGGAATCCTCGGCGGACTACTCGGCGGGACCATGACCGCCGATGGCGCGGCGGCCGTGGTGCTGACGGTGAGTTTGGTGCTGTTGCCGGCGTATCCGTTGCTGGCGATCCGGCTCGGGCGGATCCCGCTGCCCGAGCTGCCGCAGCGTTCCTCGGATCTGTTCAACGACACCGAACAGCCCCCCACCACCAACATCTACGCCGCCGCCGCCCGCACCGACGAGTTGCTCTCCGGGTTTTTGATCGCCGTGTCCGGAGCCGCGGCCGTCAGCGCCGTGATCCTCACCAGCGAAGGCAGTACGACCCGAATCCTGATGGTGCTGGCCGCCGCCCTGTCGCTGCTGCTGCGGGCACGGTTGTTCGCCGTGGCACGGCAGCGGATACCGTTGCTGCTCGCGGGCGGTTTCGCCGCCTTGCTGTGTGTCACCGACCGGGTCCTGGCCGCCGAAACCAACGGCACCAGGATGTTGCTGCTGTTCGGGATCATCGCGGTGGCGCTGCTGGTGGTCTATGGCGGGCTGACCTACAGCAAAAAGAACCCCTCGCCGTATTTGGGCAGGATCGCCGACATCTTCGACGTGATCTCCGTGCTCGCGCTGGTGCCCTTCGCGTTCTACATCACCGGTTTCTACACCCACGTGCAGGAACTGATGGCAGGGATCGGCTGAACCATGGCCTCACGCAAGGACCAGCTGCACTCCTACCAGTTCATGATGCAACGCGTCGTGTCCTCGGTCATGGTGCACGAGACCGACCCCGAACAGACCCCACTCCGGCGCAGCGTCGGTGCGGTGTTCGGCAGTGTCATGATCGCCGCGATCATCGCCGCCGTGTTCGGCATCGTCGGAGTACTCACCAACACCGGCGGAACCAGCTGGCAAACCGAAGGCTCCGTGGTCATCGAACGCGAAACCGGCGCCGCGTTCGTCTACCTCGACGACGAACTACAGCCGGTGCTCAACTACGCCTCCGCCCGCCTGCTCGCCGGAAACAACTCCAACCCCGCCCAAGCCGCCGGCGGCATGGGCCGCATGGGCGCCGCTGCCAACACCGGCGAACCCTTCCGCGTCGCCGGGAAAAGCCTCGCCGGAATCCCCCGCAAGCCCATGGTCGGCATCGCCGGCGCACCCGACTCACTCCCACCCCCCGACCGGGCCATCACCGCCCCCTGGCTGTCCTGCACCCACCTCGGCCAGGACTCCTCCGGCAGCCCGTCGATCAGCACCGAAGTCAAAGTCGGCGCCGAAGAATCCGACCGCGACGCCCTCGGCCAATCCGCGCTGCTCGTCCGCGACAGCGACACCGGAACCCGGTATCTGATCTGGAACAACCACCGCTACCGCTTCGCCGGCGCCGACCCGGACCGGCTCCTGCGCTCCATCTTCGGATTCGGCAACCGCATCGTCGACGTCGGCTCAGCCTGGCTCAACGCCCTGCCCGCCGGACCCGACCTGCGCGACATCGGCATCAACAACCACGGCAGCGACAGCGCCGCAGTGCCCGGGCACCAAAACGGAGACCTGCTCCACCACCCCGTCGGCACCGGCGAGCAGTACTACGTCGTGCTCCACGAGGGCCTCGCCCCCATCACCCCGCTGCAGATGCGGATCATCCTCGGCCAGCACTCCACCGAACCCACCCCGGTATCGGCCTCCATGGTCGGCAACGTCCCCGTCGCCGACGTCCTCAACGGAGCCCAGGGCCCCTCCGCACCCCCGGCCGAGCCCCCACCCGTCGTCGACATTCCCGACAGCGAGCCCGTCAGCCTCTGCGCCATGACCGCGAACGCGGGCACCCGATCAATCGTATCCATGGCCACCGGCGGCCAAGCCGGAGCCGAAGGCACCCCCACCGTTGGCCAATCCCAGGCCGGTGGCGTTCTCGCCGACCGCGTCCACGTCCCACCGGGACAGGTCGCCATCATCCGCGCCATGCCCTCAGACTCCGCGCAGGGTGGTTCGCTCAACGTCGTCACCGACGACGGGGTTCGCTACCCCGTCCCTACCGACGAAGAACTCAGCAGTCTGGGCTACAACCCCACCACCGCCGTCCCCATGCCTGCCGCACTCGTCCAACGCATCCCCACCGGACCCACACTCTCCAGCGCGGCCGCCGGAACACCCGCCACACCCCAAACCCACTAGCCCGAGCCCCGGTTCTGCCGAGGCTCTCGATCGCGCGAGTGCGGATCTCGGTGACCTGAGTGCGGATCTCGGGGTCCTGGGTGCGGATCTCGGTGACCTGAGTGCGGATCTCGGGGTCCTGGGTGCGGAACTCGACGGCCTGAGCGGGGGACTCGCGCGCCGGGCTCGTACCGGGGCGATGTCACAGGGGAGGACTCCCTTCTCGTCTATGGGTTGTCACCCACCGACGACATCGGAGGCAACCATGGACACGCGACTCGACCTGCTCGCCAGCCCGGCCGTTGGCAAGGCGGCCAAACACTTCATCGCCCTGAACAAGATCCTCAAGGAATCCTCGCTGCCTGCCGTGACCCAGGAGCTGGTGGCACTGCGGGTCAGCCAGATCAACGGCTGCGCTCCGTGCATCGACATCCACACCAAGGAGGCCACCGCGGCGGGGGAGACCCAGCTCCGGCTCAACCTCGTCGCCGCATGGCGCGAGGCGACCGTCTTCACCGAGGCCGAACGGGCCGCGCTGGAGGTGGCTGAACAGGGGACGAGAGTCGCCGACGCCGCCGAGGGGGTCAGCGACGAAGCGTGGGCGCGGGCCGTCAAACACTACGACGAGGAAGGGCTCACCGCGCTCGTGATCCTGGTTGCCTTCATGAACACCGTCAACCGGATGAACATCATCACCAGGCAGCAGGCCGCAGGCGACTACCAGCCGGGACAGCTCCACTGAACGGCGACTTGCCAGGCTACTTCCTCGGGCCACGCGCGTTACGGTGGCCCGTCAGGGCACCTCGAAGGGAGGGACAGCCGCGTGAGCAAGGTCGATGAGTTCGAAGAGCTGCGGGGGCTGCTGTTCTCGATCGCCTACCGGATCCTCGGCAGCGTCAGCGAAGCCGAGGACGCGGTGCAGGAGACGTGGTTGCGCTTCGACGGTTCGGAGACGGAGCCGGTTTCGGTCAAGGCTTTCCTGTCGGCGACCGTCACCAGGATCTCGATCGACGTGCTGCGCTCAGCGCGGGTGCGCAGGGAGTCCTACGTCGGTCCCTGGTTACCCGAACCGTTGCTGTCCGATCCCTATGAGGATCCCGGCAGGGCTGCGGAATTAGCCGACTCGGTGTCGATGGCGGCGCTGCTGTTGCTCGAACGACTCAGCCCGCTGGAACGGGCGGTTTTCGTGCTGCGCGAGGTCTTCGCGTTCGGGTTCGACGAGATCGCCACCGCGGTGGGCCGCACCGAGTCGGCCTGCAGGCAGTTGCTGGTACGGGCGCGGCGGCACATGGAGGAGGGGCGTCCTCGATTCGAGGCGGATCGGGCCGAGCGGCAGGAGCTGGCGACACGGTTTTTCGAGGCGATGAAGGACGGTGACGTCGGCGGGCTGCGCAACCTGCTGGCAGCCGACGTGCGGCTTGTCGCCGACAGCGGAGGCAAGGCACCGAGCCTGGCCAATGCCATCGCCGGAGCGGACAACGTCGCCAGGGTGCTGACTGCCGTCTTCCCCTTGATGCTCAGGGTCGATGTGACGGTCGAACCGCGGGACGTCAACGGGCAGTCCGGCGCGCTCTTCCGCGACCGGGACGGCAAGGTCCTGCACACCCTCATACTCGACGTGCTCGACGGACGGATTCAGATGATTCGCGGGGTGGCCAACCCCGACAAACTCGGGCACCTCGGGCCGGTCGGCGACGCCTGGGCCCTCGAACGCGAGCTGAAGCTGGCGCGCAGACGTCAAGACTGACGCCCCGCTGGTTCCGGCTCCGCGTCCCCGCCCGGAACCAGCGGGTCAGCGTCGTTTTGTTTGGTTGTGGTCGTCGAAGAGGTTGCGTGGTGGTTCTGGTTGGTGGTGTTGGAGGAGGTCGGCTTCGTTGGTGGGTGTTTTGCCTGGCCGCCAGTTTCTGCGTTTGCCGAGTGGTCCGAAGACGATGACTCCGGCGATGAGGAGGGTGAGTGCGATTCCGGCGGCGGTGAGGGTGTAGGCGAGGGTTTGTCCGTTGATGGTGGCGTGGGCGGCGGCGATTTCTTGGTCGGTGGGTGGTTGCCGGGAGACCGAGGTGTTCGGGGATGCTTGTGCGCCGTCGCCGGTGTGTTCGGTGATGGC
This sequence comes from Saccharomonospora sp. NPDC006951, assembly GCA_040635515.1. Lineage (GTDB taxonomy): Bacteria > Actinomycetota > Actinomycetes > Mycobacteriales > Pseudonocardiaceae > Prauserella_A. The sequence continues at coordinate 261,637 of JBEYHY010000007.1, forward strand.
TTGGTGGGGGTTGATGATGCCGGCGCCGTAGCGGTGGCTGCCGGGTGCTTCGGGGGCGGGTGCGGCGGTGGCTTTCAAGCGTGCGGCGACGGCGGGGGCGGGCAGGTCGGGGTAGTAGGAGCGTACGAGTGCGGTGGTGGCGGCGACGTATCCGGCGGCGTAGGCGGTTCCGGATACGGGTGCGAGGCCGTGTCCGGGTTGGGTGGTGGTGATGTTGTCGCCGGGGGCGACGAGGTCGACGGGGCCGGTGCGGGAGAACCCTGCCGCGGTGGTGGTGGTGTCGATCGCGCCGACGCCGAGGACGCCGGGGTAGGCGGCGGGGTAGGGGGTGAGGGGGGTGTCGTCTTGGCTGTTGGTGTCGCCGACGGCGGCGACGACGACCACGTTCGCGCGCAGGGCCCGGTCGGTGGCGGCCCGTAGGGCGGGGCTGTCGCGGTAGGACACGACGGGGACCGCGATGACGGTGGCGTTTTCGGCGACGGCCCAGTCCAGTGCGGAGGCCAGTACGGCGGGGTCGACGGAGTCGCCGGAGCGGGTGGGGTAGTTGTCGGCGACGACTTTGGCTGAGAGCAGGGTGGCGCCGGGGGCGATGCCGCGGAATCCGGTGCCGGGTTCGGGGTTGGCGGCGATGATGCCGGCGACCCCGGTGCCGATGCCGAGGCAGTCGGTGCGTCCGCTGTCGCGGCCGATGGTGTCGGCGGGGGCCAGGTCGGTGCTGGCCGTTACTTTGCCGGTGAGTTGGGGTGGGGTTTCCACGCCGGTGCCGATGACCGCGACCCGCTGGCCGCGCCCTGTGGACAGTGGCCAGACCTGGTCGGGGGCGAGCAGGTGTTGTGCCCATGGCACGGGGCCGTGGTGTGTGCCTGGTGGTACGCAGCGGTCCTGCGCCACGGCTGCCGGGGCGGTGACCGTGGTGGCGCCGCCCCATGCGGTGATGGTCAGTGCCAGCACGGCGAGGACAGCGGCGAGCGGTTTTCTGGTGTGGTGTTTCCGGGTCACCGCTGGACCGGTTTCGCTGGGCGGGTGGTCATCATGCTCCCGCGTTGAGGGTTGGTGGCGGTTCCTGCGTCTTCTTGCGGGCTTGTTGTTTGGCGACGACGGGACCGCCGGGGGTGGCGACTTCCCACGCGGCTTCGTCGATGCGCTCGGAGGTGGTCGAGGTTGGTTTCGACGTGGCCTCGTGGGTGGCGCGGCGGGGCGCTTGGTCGGGTGTGGTGCGTGTGCGCCCGGGAGGGGCGGCTTGTCCGGTGTGGACACTCGGCCGCAGCGAGCCCGGTACTTCCTTGGCGCGTGCGCGGAGTTGCGCCAGCGACAGTGGGGCTTCCAGGACGGAGTCGGCGCTGACGGTGAGGTCGCGGCTGAATTCCGACTCCGGCGCCGCGGCACCGCGCTTGAGCCGGGCGCGTTGCGCGGCTTCGCGTTCCTTGCGGCGCTGGGTGTAGGTTTTTTCGGTGGCGCGGTGGTTGTTGGCCAGTACCCCGCCGGGCATGCCCGCCGACGTCACGGGGGCTTCGCCGGTGCTGCCCGGGCGGGTGCGGGCGGTGTTGCTGCCCAGCACGGCCGGTCCCGCGGTGCCGAGGCCGGGGAAGGTTTCCGACCCTGCGGCGGGCGCGGAAGCCTGGCCGGTTTCCGGGCTTGTCGTCGGTGCCTTGGCGCCGCGATTCAACGCCGACAGGGCGCCGGGGGGCATCATCGACATCGGCGGGATCATCGGCGTCGGAGGCACCATCGTCTCCGGCGGCAACTCGTTCAACTGCACCGGAGTCCGCGGAGGCGCCGTCTGCGGCGGGGCCTCCGGCGTCGGCGGAGCCGGCGGCCGCGGCGGCGAAGGCGCGTTGACCTGTTGCGGCGTACTCGGCCGCGACGTGGACGAGGCGGGAACAGCGGGCGGCATCAGGCCTTGCGTCATTCCCGGCCCCGCGTTGAACGCCGGAGGAGCGAATCCCGGGGTCTGCGGACTACCCGGTGGACCACCCGACATTCCCGCGAACCCAGGCGCACCCGGTGTCGAACCCTGACTCGGGGCCGCACCGCCCGGCGCACCAACACCCGGGCCACTCCCCGCCGCCCCTGGCGCGAAACCAGGCGCCACACCAGGACCCGACGAGTTACCCCCTCCGATCACCCCGGCGCCGCCATCACCACCCTGCCTGCCCACACCCACACCAGGAGCACCGATCACATTGCCCATCCCACCCGGCAACACCGGAGCAGCGGGCGCTCCACCGGGCACTCCACCACCCGCAGCACCCTCAGCGGCACCCGCGGCGACACCTGTGCCCCCGGCCGCGCCACCACCCCCCGACGCGAAAGCCGGAGCCATCCGCGGCGAGGCGGTCATCCCCGGCGCGGGGGCGGGAACTCCCGCCCCACCCGAAAACGCCGGTGCCGGCGCCGGAGCCGCTGGTGCCGGAGCGGGCGCGGCCGGAGCCGGAGCCGGAGGAGGCGCACCCGCTCCGCCAGGGGGAGCAGGCGGAATCGCGGGCGGATCGAAGCCGTGCACGCTGGGATGCAGTACATATTCGAGCGGAGTGACTTCCGGCGGCTTGTTCGCCTTCATGATCGCGATGAACGGCGCGTAGCTGTTCGCGATCTCCTTCGCCAGTTCGTAGGAGAGGTCCTTGTACTTCTCGTCCACTTCCTCGGGGGAGTCAATCCACGGAAGGACCTTGCTTTCGGTACTGGACTGGTGGTTGGTGCGCCACTGCTGCACCATGTTCGCGTCAGCTTCGGCCTTCTTTTCCTTGTATTCTTCGTAGAGCGCCTGCATGTCCTGGACACCTTGTTCCTGCGCACCGGACAACCCTTCCAGCGCACCGGCCATCGCGTTCGCCGAGGCCGCCTGGTCGTACAGGAACCCCTTGACCTCCTCGACCCGGCTGAACAAAGCCTCACGCGCTACCGGCGAGTCGAAGTCCAGCTTGGCGAGAGCCTCGTCCAGCCCCTCGGAGGCGGCTTGAACGGTTTCCGCCTGCGTCGCCCACGCCGCACCGATCGCGGCGGTCGTGCTGTACTTCTCGCCGCTGACCCTGAGGTTCTGGATCTCGATGGAGACCTTGTCGACCTGCATGGGGTCTGTGGTGTCCCCTCCAGGTCCCGGCCCTGGCAGTACCATTTCGCGGCTCCGGAATTCGGTTGGGTGTGAGCGAGTGTCGGATCAGAAGTCGTCCGGAAGTTCGTCCTCGAGCCCTTCCTCGAGCAATCGATTCTGTTCTTCCAGCGATTCGCTCATGCCGATCGTGTCCTGCTGTGGATCGACCGAGAATTCGCCGTAGCGGTCGCCGTCCTCGTTGGTGCTGTAGTACTCGACCGACCCGTCGGGGTATTCGATCTGGTGATTGCCTGCACTGCCCTCGGCGCCGGGCACGGTGGTCTCGGTGTGCGTGTAGAGATAACAGCCCGCCTCGTCGTACACGGGCGTCGAGGTGGTCACCGGCGCTTGTGCCGGAGGAACATCACCCGGCTCGACTCGTTCGTTGGCCTGGTCTTCTTCCGGCAGGTCCTCCTGCATGGACTCCGTCGTGGCCTCGGGGTCGATGTGCGGGGGAAGGCCGCCTGGTGTGGTCGCGCTGGGGTCGGTGAACATGAAGTTGACGGCATTGGCGACGTCGGCGGCGCTGGCGCTGTCGGCCCCGGCGAAGATGTCCCTGATCCCGAACAGTGCCGCACTGAGTGCTTCGATGCTCTGGTGGGTGTTGGCCGCGCTCTGCGTCCACAGTCCCGCGTTGCCGAACGCCACCTCTTGTGCTGCGGCGCCGGGGGCGAATCCGGTGGCACTGAGGGTGTTGTGCTCTCCCACACCGGTCAGCGTGCCGCCGAGGACCGTGTCGCCGCCGCTGCCGAAGGATGGCGTGTTGGTCCCGGTGGCGTAGTCCCCTGCCACGCCGATGACCGCTTCGGCGCTGGTGTCGAAGCTGCCCGAGTCCACATTGATGTAGCTCATGTCCCTCTCCTGTGCTGCCGTGTCGCTGTCAGTTCCGCGAACCCGCGGCCTCCGGTACGGAGAAAGTTCTTGGTTTCCAAGGAACAGCCGCCTGTCAAGTTGCCATCGGTAGGTGGGCGAGTTGGATCATTTGGTGTCCGGTGCCTCTGGTGATGAGCCATGCCCTGCCGGGTGGGAGTTTTTCGGGTCTTCTGTTGTCGAAGAGTGGGCCTTCGTCCCTGCTGCCCGACATCATGATTGCGGGTGAGGCGAGTTCTCGGATTCTGGAGAGGACGGGGTCGAAGAGTGCTCGTCCTGCTCCGCCGGAGCGTCGGGTGACGATGAGGTGCAGGCCGATGTCTCGGCCTTGGGTCATGAAGTCCAGGAGGGCGGTGAGTGTGTTGTCGTGTCCGCTGGTGACGAGGTCGTAGTCGTCGATGAGCAGGAATAGTTCGGGGCCGGTCCACCAGCTTCGTTCTTTGAGCTGGGTGGGGGTGATGTCGTCGCCGGGGAGGCGTTTGTTCATGGCGTCGACGGTGAGGGCGACCATGCGTTTGACGGAGGCTTGGTTGGTGGCGTAGCCGATGAGGTAGTCGTCGGGGACGAGGCCGAGCATGCTGCGGCGGTAGTCGATGAGCGCGATTTGGGCTTGGTCGGGTTGGTAGCGGCCCATGATGCTGGTGGCCAGGGCGCGCAGCAGCGAACTCTTTCCTGTTTCCACGTCGCCGATGGCCACAAGGTGGGGCTCGGCTTCGAAGTTGAGGTGCACGGGTTGGAGGTCGCGTTCGGAGATCCCGATCGCGATGCCCTTCTCCGGAGCCAAATCGGCCGGGGGAAGGTCCTCGTAGGGCAGGAGCGCGGGCAGCAGGCGGATGTTGGCGGCTGGTTTGCCGTCCCAGGCGTTGTTGACGGCGGCGACGAAGGCGGTGGTGGCGTCGCCGAGTCTGTCGTCGCTTTGCTCGCCGTCGATGCGGGGGACGCCGGCGAGGAAGTGGAGTCCTTCGGGTGTGATGCCGCGGCCGGGGGTGTTTTCGGGGACGCTGGCGGCGTGTTTGCGGCCGAATTGGGAGTCCAGGGGGTCGCCGAGGCGGAGTTCGAGGCGGGTGCCGAACATGTCGCGGGTGTTCATGCGCAGGTCCATCCACCGGTTGCAGCCGGCGATGACGTGGATGCCGTAGCCGAGGCCGCGGTTGAGGATTTCCGCGACGATGGGTTCGAGGTCTTCGAATTCGGTGCGCAGGGTGGACCAGCCGTCGACGATGAGGAACAGGTCCCCGAACCGGTCGGTGGGGAAGTCGCCGTTGCGCAGGCGCCTGCGGTAGGTGGTCATGCTGTCGATGCCGTGTTCGGCGAAAACCCGTTCGCGTTCCTGCAGTAGTCCGTGTGCTTCGGCGATGGCGCGCCGCACGGTGTCGGTGTCGCGGCGGGTGGCGACGCCGCTGACGTGTGCGAGGTCGCGGATGGCGGTCAGCCCGCCGCCGCCGAAGTCGAGGCAGGCGAACTGGACTTCGGCGGGGGTGTGGGTCAGGGCGAGTGTGCCGAGGATGGTGCGGATGGCGACGCTTTTGCCGCTGCGGGGGGCGCCGATGACCACGATGTTGCCGCCGCCGCCGGACAGGTCGATCCAGTAGGGGTCGCGGCGTTGTTCGAAGGGTTTGTCGATGATCCCCACCACCGCACTCAACGTGCCGTGGGCGGCCGTGGTCGTGGTGGTGAGACCGCGCCGGTCGTGTTTGCCCAGCGGGCCCACGAGATCGGGCAATGTTGGTGGTTCGGCCAGGGGTGGGAGCCAGACTTGGTGCGCGGGCCGTCCTTGGCCTTTCATGCGGTCGACCAGGACCTCAAGCAGGCTTTGGGTGTTCTCGGATTCGGCGGCCGTGGTGGTGGGTTCGGGTTTTTCGGTGATTTTGGGTCGGAGGTAGTGGGTGGTGTATTCCTGGACGGGGACGATGCGGTTGCCCGCTTTGTCGGTGCGCACGGCCGCTTTGTTTTTGATGGGGCCGGAGACGTAGGCGGCTTTGAAGCGGGTGATGTCGGTGTCGGCTTTGAGGAACCCGTTGCCCGGCGAGCGGGGGAGTTGGGCGGCGTCGGGGACACCGAGCACGGTGCGGCTTTCCATGGCGGAGAAGGTGCGTAGCGCGATCCGGTAGGACAAATGTGATTCCAGGCCGCGCAACCGGCCCTCATCCAGGCGTTGGGACGCGAGCAGGAGGTGGACGCCGAGGGATCGGCCGACGCGGCCGATTTGGACGAACATGTCGATGAAGTCGGGGCGGGCGGTGAGCAGTTCGGAGAACTCGTCGACGATGACCAGCAACGCGGGTAGTGGTTCCAGGGGTGCTCCGGCGGCGCGGGCTTTTTCGTAGGTGTATTGGGAGTTGAAGTCCCCGGTTTTGCGCAGCAATTCCTGGCGGCGCATCAACTCGCCTTGGATGGCATCGAGCATGCGGTCGACGAGGTGGAGTTCGTCTTCGAGGTTGGTGATGACGGCGCTGGTGTGGGGGAGCTGGTCGAGTTTGGTGAACGTGGCGCCGCCTTTGAAGTCGGTGAGCACGAAGTTCAGGGTTTCCGGATCGTGGGTGGTGGCCAGCGCCAGCACCAGCGTCCGCAACAACTCCGACTTACCCGAGCCGGTCGCGCCCACGAGCAGCCCGTGGGGGCCCATGCCGTCCTGCGCGGACTCTTTCAGATCCAGTTCCATGGGGCGGCCGTCGGCGTGGACGCCGATCGCGACCCGCAGCCGGGACCGGTTGGAGCGCGAGGACCACGTTTCGGCCAGGGAAAACGTGTGGGGGTCGCCGAGGTCGAGCAGATCCGTCAACTCCAGCGGCCCGCCCGCCAAAGGCTGGTCAGTCGCGGTTTGCACGGACAGGCGCAGCGGCGCCAGCATCCGCGCCAGGCCGCGCATGTCGGACAGATTCAGCGCATCAGCGGTGCCGACTTTCCCTTCGCCGTCCATCGTGCGGCTGGTCAGCTCGCCGTCATCGGCGATATCCAGCACCAGGGTGGAGGCATCCAAAACACGGGGTGGCGGGTCGGCCAGGTTGATCACGGTGACGCCTTCGACACCGCCGTCGGCCATCAAATGCTCCGAACCCGACACCGGGCCGCCGTCGAGGAACACCACGACGTGGGCGAGTCCTTCGGCAGGTGGGGTGCCGGGGGTAAAGCGGGGGCGGGTGGAAAACACGTCGTCCAACATGGACTCCAGCGCCACCACACTGTCGGTCACCAGCCGGATATTGCCCACCGCGTCGGCTTTGCTGGGGTGCAGGGCGTGCGGGATCCACTTGAACCACTCCCACGACGCGCGTTCATCCGGGACCGTGACCGCACCCAAGATGATGTCACCGGGGGCGTGGAACGTGGCCAGCTGCGCGGTGATCGCCCGGGCCAACGCCCGTTTCGCCTCAGTGTCACCGGTGACATAAATGTGGGAAAAACCGTGCAGCGCCACCGCGATCGGCAGATCCGGCACCGTCGAATACTTCGTCACGAACCGCCGTAGCGCCATGGCGCACAACGGTTCCAGCTCATCCACCGGGCGGGTTTGCGGCGGCACCAACGGCGTCGCGAGCTCCTGCTCACCCACACCCAACCGCACCACCAGGAAATCCCAATCCATCGGCCGCCGCTCCCACAGCCGCGCGCTCTGCGCCGTGGACCACAACCGCGCCGGATCCGGATGCCGGTAGTACATCGCGGCCTGCTGCTTCCCGATGTTCTCCCGGACCTTCACCCGCAATTGGCTCAACCGCCGCATATAGCGGCGCCGGTTCAGGATCATCTCCTGCTTACTCGTGCCCTGATTGGACTGGTTGAGCATCATGAACAGCATCATGCCGCCCATCCCGACCGCCATCAGCCCACCCGCGATATACATGATGGGCCCGAAATTGAACCGCATCGAGATCATCAAGATCATCCCGCCCATGATCGCCAACATCGGCACGATCATCAGCATCCGAGTCCAGCCCTTACCACTCGGCTCAGGATTCTCCGGCGGCGCCTCCAAAATCGTGTCCCCCGACGGCAACTCCGGCGCGGGACGACGCAACGGACGCCTGACAATCATCGTCGCCACGGGACACTGACCTTCCTACACACACAACACGAATACTCGCCAAAACCTGCTGACCGGCCGCCGAAACACCTACCACGCGGCGCCACCAATTCTGACCACACCGCACGGCACCGATCAAGGCGATGGTCATTATCTCGCTCCAGCGGGGTGGTGCCCATCTGGATAGTGAATCCGTACCAGGGCATGCTGAAGCCGTTATTGGCTCCCTGACCTGCGCTTTTGCTGGATGGGTCCAGTGTCAGCGCTGCGCGTGCGGTGACAGTGGTTGCACTGATCATGAGGTAGCGAAAGCACCATTGGTACCCACTGTCGGCGCTGTCCGCCGCGCCCAACGATCTGGAGGATTTGAGCCGTGAGCGAGATTCAACTGACCCACGCGCAGATCACGGAGCTGCGGCAGGCGTTTGCCGATGCCAGGGACGAGGTTCACAAGCTGACCACCAACGCCGAGTCGGCCGTAAACGCCACCAGGGGCAACTCGTGGCTTGGTACTGCGATGAACGCGGCCACAAACTTGGTCTCCGGGCGGATCGCTCCCTACGAACAGGCCATTAACCGCCGCATCACCGCCATGGAAGAAGCGGTCTTCAGGGGACAGAACCTGGTGACGGCCGCCGACGAGGAAAGTGGTCAGGACCTTTCCGGAATCGATCCGGCGAGCATGGGCGGCGGAATGCAGTTCTCCCGGCTGTGACCACCATTCCTGTACCTGACTCGAATCCAGTAACGACCACATTGCGAGGTTGAGATGTCTGAAGACGTGACAATGTACCGGGTCGGTAATGTCGATGCCACTGGTGACACCCAGGTCTCGGCGGGAGGCAGCATCCTCGGCATCATCGACGAGTTGATGGCCAGGGTCAGGAGGATTACCGGCGAGTCCTTCACCGGAACCTTTGCCGAGTCCGTCATCGCCGAGCATGCGGGTTGCCACGCCGATTGCGGTGCTCTGGCCGCCTCGGAGGATGCCGGTGGTAACGCGACGAAGCGTGCCGCGACGAACATCGTCGCGGCGGACCAGCGTGCGGGTGCCGGTCTCGGCGCCTGAGCCGACTGGTACGTAACGACTTCACTCGGCTGGAAAGGAGCGCGCCGTCATGGTGTCGCCAGAGGGGCAGCTTCCCCGCAACATCGAATTGCCGGATCTTTCGGCACTTGACTCGGTCATGGAGGATCTCAACCGCTCCATGGAGCGGTTGCCCGAGATCCAGGCCGAGATGATGACGCTCACCGCCGAGGAATGGTCCGACGACGAACTCATCAGGGTCGTCGTCGGACCACGAGGTCAACTCGTGGAGCTGGAACTCGATCCCAGGGTCTACCGCGAGCCCGATGCCGCCAAGCTCTCCGAGTCCATCATGGACGCGGTGACGGCAGCCGTCCGTGCCGTCATGGCGCGTTCGCAGGAACTCGTGAACGGTCACTTTCCGGCCGATATCGCCAAGATCTCCGGTCAGTACGGCGTAGACCAGCCCGAGCAGCCGGGCTCGATGACGGCTGATCTGTTCAAGGTCGATGCGGAGCTCCTGGCGGACAGGAAGGAGCGCGAGCGTGGTTAGTTACGTCGAGGTCAAGGACGAGGCCATGGCGCTCGCCGGTGCGCGCGGGCTGCAGGAGGTCGGCGAGTCCCTGTCGACTGCCCAGGAGATCGAGCACCCCGTCTTCAGCGGTGCGACCAAGATCGACGCCGCGCTCGCGGAGAACTACCCGGACGCCGAGATCGACGAACTCCAGCAGGCGATCGCGGAGACGGGGGATGCGCTTGCCGGGCTCGCCGAAGCGGTCATCAACGCCTGTGGTGAGTACAGTGCGGCCGAAGCGGAGAGCACAGCCGACATCCAGCGGGTGGAGCCCCCCGACAATGTCCGGCTGGCCTGACCTCGGCGACCGCATCCGGCACGACATCCCCGGAACCATGCGGTGACTTCGTACGACAGCTTCTTCGAGGCGTACGACGCCAAGATCCAGGAGTTCGCGTCGTCGATCGACAGCTGGATCCAGAACGACTGGAACTCGTTCGCGGCCAAGGCGCCCGGCTTCCCCGTCATCGAGAAGACGGATCTCGCCAAGACGGTCGTCGCGGCGATTCTCGGTGAGCGGCCCAAGACCTCCCTCGACGGCTTGATCGCCGCCTACGAGCGTGAAGTGGCGACCATCGAGGCGCTCAGCCAGCGAGCGCAAGAGGTCGCCGCGCTGGCCCAGGGCATCCAGGTTGTCTGGGTGGGAGATGGCGCTCCGACGATCTTCGCCTCGGAAATGGCAAAGGTCGCGCAGGCCTTCCAGAGCATGGCCATCGCCAAGGCCGAGATCGCGATGCAGCAGGCGTACCTCATCGGTGAGCTGGTCAACGCGGTCAACATGTACGCGACGATGAATGTCGCGCTGTGGGTCGAGATCGCCGCCTATCTCGCCGTCGCGTTGTTCACCGCCGGCTCCAGTATTCTCGCGGCGCTCGGCAGGGCGGCCTCCTTCCCTGCCGTGCTGCGTGCTGCCATGTCGTTGATTGCGGCGGGCATCAGGTCGCTGTCGATGTCGAGCATCAAGCGCTATACGTTCTCGCTGAGCTGGAGCGGCGCGGGCGCGGCCGTGCGGTCCGGCGCGGGAACGGCGATCAGGACGATCGGTTCCGGCGCCATGACCGGTCTTCGCAACGCCGGTAGGTCTTTCACGCCGACGTACGCCGCGCGTTCATCCTGGGCCATGCGTGGGCAGCTGCAGCTCGTTTCGCAGGCGGTGCGCAGCGGCGCGTCCTCAAGGGTCGTGGCGCAGCTCATGTCGCCCGCCGTCCGCAGAGCACTCGTGAACCCGGCCGCGCACAACCTCGCCAGGGTCGCTCCGGCGGTGCGGCCTTTCGTGCAGCGGGCTGCCGCACACCAGGTTTCCGTGCTCAGGGAACTGGGCACGATGGTCGCCGGATACACCCTGTTCAGCGCGGGTTTGGCGGGTGCCATGCACACTGTCGCGACCAACATGACCCACAGCCAGCTCGCCTCGATGGGGATGCCGGGCGATGCGTGGAAACCCGCCCCGGGTTCGTTGGTAACGACGATGGCCACCACAGCTGTCACCAGTGCCTTCCTGCCTTTTGCCAGCAGTGTGCCGATAACCCGGTATTTCAACGGCTCGATCATCAGGTTCACCACTGCCGGCGCGGCCGGTGGCGCCCTGGCCCAGCCGCTGGGCAATGCCATGTCCGCCCATTTCGCCGCCCAGGCGGCGGCGAATCCGGAGTTGTCCAGGTTCCACGCCGTCAATCCGGTCGGCGAGGTCGGCCCCGCCGTGCCCGACGTCAGCCGCCGCACTCCGGGTGGAGACCAGCCCGGCTGGCTCCAGGGTGCCGCGAACGGTTTCCTGGAAGCCACGATCGGCTTCCAGGGCATACACCAGATCACCACACCCGCGTCGGCATTCGGCTCCGGCCTGCGCAACTTCACTGTCGACATCAAGGCGCCCAGCGGAATCAGGGTCGGCGGTACGACCCCCCTCAACCGGCCTGGTTTGTTCTCGGACCTGTCCGGCGCCGCGAGAGCGGCCACATCCGCACCGGCGGCGGCGCAGGCAGCGAGTCCCACGACGAGCGCCCCGTCGCAGACCACGAGTTCCGGCGGGAGTGGATCTCAATCGTCGGCGACGCCGGAGACCCCTGCCACGGCCGGTCCGCAGGCGCCGGAACGCTCGCCGGGGCAGGTCGTCGACGAAGGTGGCACACCCACGTCTCCGGAGAGCCCGCAGGGCTCTGTCGTGGAGAACACGCGTGCCGAGAACGCGGCGCCCTCGCGCGGTGGCGAAGAACCGGTCGCGGCCGAACAACAGCAGGTCCGCCAGCCGTCACCCGAGCCAAGGGAAACCGCGTCGCGCGACGGGGAGGTCGCTGACAGCGGCCCCCAGCGAGAGAACACATCCGAAGGCCGTGCACCGGAGCAGCAGGGCACCGCCGACGTCACGCAGTCGCGAGTGGACGGTCCGGAAACCCCACAGGCAAAGGAAGAACTCAACCGCGCGGCGGAGCGGGCGCAGCGAGCACGCAACGAGTACGAAGCCACCGTCGCCGAACGGGACGCCGCGGCGGCGGAGGCCGAGCGGCTGCGCGGGCCGGAAGAGCCGCAGCCCCTGGAGCGGACGAAGGCCGATGCCTGGCTGACCACACACGAAGCCAGGGTCGACAAGGCACTGACGGAGCTGAACAACGCCGAGTCGGCCGTCATCGACGCGCAGCAGCGCGTCGAGAGTTCGCGGATCGACTCGACGGGGACCGAGCAGTCGACCGGCTCGGAGCTTTCGCGGGCTCAGGAGGACCTCGGCAGGGCAGCGGACCGGACTCGGAGAGCCCAGGAGACGTTCGACGCGGCCGTCGTGAAGCGGGACAAGATCGCGGCGGAGGCCCGGCTGCCGGCGGAACTCGAATCGCCCAAGCCGCTCGACCGGAACCTCGCCGAAGCCAGGCTGGCCATGCGGGAGGCGGATGTTCAGCGGGCACAAGGCGAACTCGACAGGGCGCGGGCCGAGCTGTCGGCCGCCTACGAGCGCCTGCGCACGCTCGAGAACGCGCCCCAGGGCACCACCCGCCCCGACCTGGACGCGACGACTCGCCCGGACTCCGGTACGGAGGACACCGGAACCGGTACGGACAGCAGTTCGGTGACCGAGGACGCGACGCCGGATGCGGGCGCCGATGGCCCGGTCACCGTCGATCCGTTGCCTTCGGTGCAGGCCTCGGCGACAAGTGTCGTCAAGGGCCTGCTGCAGGAGATGCGGCTGCCCGTGTCCCGGCTCCTCACCGGAAACCCGAGGGACGTCGTCGGGGTCACCGGTGACCTCGTGGAACGCAGGGTCGTGGTGACCGACGAGGCCGGTGGCGCGCCGTGGGTCGAGCATCGCAAGTATCAGACGTTCCTGTTCGGCGACGGGTCGCGGCTGTGGGGCGAGATCGAACTCGATCGCGGTCTCCAGGCAGGTGACGTGCGGGTCACCGGAGCCGAGTTCACCAACGTGGGCGGGCTCAGGGTGCAGAACAGCCCTGTCACGATCGCGATCTCGGCTGAGAGCCGGTTGCCCGTGGACGCGTCGGCCAGCACGGGAGGCTCGGGCGGGCCACTACTGTTCCAGGTAAGGAAGCTCGAAGCCGGGCTGGCGGACTTCTTCCAGGTGCAGACCGACGCCGTGCGCGCCGAGATCACGGGCGCCCTGCGTGACTACCGGGCCGGTGAGGGCGGGGGTCTCGTCAATCCGTTGCCCGCGACCGAGGTCGGCAGGACGATGGCGCCGGAGTCGGCCGGGCTGGGGGACCGCTGGGCTGCCTCGAGCAGGGTGACCCAGGTCGGCGATGTCGAGAACGCGACACGGAACCGCTGGGCGGAGGCCGAGGCCGAGCAGACGGTTCAGCAGCTCGGAACCGTTCGGCAGGACATCGTGGCCGGAGACTCGGGAACCCACCTGTTCGTCCGGCCCGATGGCTCGGCACTGGCGTTCACGACCAGAACGAGCGCGGACGTATCGGCGGGCTCGGTCCGCATCGAACAGTCGGAAACCCGCTTTCAGAACGGCGTCGTCCGCCAGGACGGCAACCACGGCATCGTTCTGCCTCGCGAGTACGGCACGGGAACCGGTCTGCGGGAACAGCAGGCCACCCTGATCGAGTCGGCACTGTCCACATTGTCCGAGAGCGTTCCCGGTGGCCCGAGGGCCCGCGATGGATACGTTCCCCCCGCTTACAACCCCGATGCCGCGTCGGCATGGTCGGAGGGCAACTCGCGGCTGCTCCATGTCGACGACGGAGCGACGTCGCCCGACGCCGGTAACGCTCACTTCGACCCGAGGTCGCCTGGCGACGCTGCCGCGGACAAAGCCGTCAGGGACGCGCTGGACGTCGAGTGGGCCGGACACCCCGTGCCACCGTCCACGACGGCGTTCGGCCCGGCGGGAACGCCCGCGCTGACGAGGTCCGCCGACGCCGAAATCGTCAATGTGCACACGTCGTCGTCGGTGGTGACCGTGCGGACGACGGTCACCGGCGACCTCAATCCCGGCGCGGCCAGGGTGTCGAGGCCCCGGCTGGCGGTCATCGAGGGCGTCACCCGGCAACTGGAGCCGGTGAAGGTCGAGATCGGACACGGCACGTCACCCGACGCCGCCCGGCGGTTGTGGCGCGACGCGCTCGGCATGATCGCCTCCGACACCAAGGGCATGGGGCCGCTGGCGAACCCGGCGGCGACACACGCCGCCAGCCCCTCGATGCGCGCCACGATCGACGTGATTCGCTCACACAAGAATGCGACACTGTCCGCTTCGGACTTCCCCCGCAGCACGATGTCTGGCACGCTCGCCGACGGCAGCACGCAAGGTAATCGGGCGGTGGAAACACCCGTCCTTCCGGTGACCGTTCCGGCCGAGCGGTTCGGCCGGAACGTGATGACGATGCTGCGCGAACTGATCGCCGTCGAGAAATACACCGTTCTCGGCATGGCCGACGGCTGGCAGCACGGTCAGCCCGGTGCTTTCGTCCAGGTGCGTCAGCCTGGCGGTGCCGAACTGCTCATGGTGTTCGAGACGCCGCAGGCGACATCGGCGAGGGCGCACCTCGCACACACCCAGGCACTGCACAGCACCAGCCCGAGTTGGTGGCAGGGCAGGGCGAAGGTCGAAGCCGAAGTCCTCGGTGCGGTCGCCCGGCCGTCCGATATGGGCTCGATCCGGATCGAGTTGTTGCGCACGCCGGAGGCCGGTGGGGTGCACAGCCCGCCACGCCCCGATGCCGACACCGGTACCTCCCGGCCGGAACGGGAATCGGCGACGATCAACGACTTCCGGCTGAGGAACCAACCAGGGGATACCGCCACGCCCGAACGGGTAGCCGAGGAGCCTCCCGCGCCGCCTCCACCGCCGGAGAAATCCGTGGTGTGGAGCGAAAAGGAAAATGGAACGTGGGATCTTCACGAGATCACCACTTACGCCGACGGGACGTCGACCCGTCGGCTGCTGATGCCGGAGGTAACGGAGTCCGGTCAGCCGAAGGTGAGTTTCAAGCGACGCTTCGACGGCCAGTACAAAGTATTCCGAGAGGTTGGCGACGAGCGGGGAAAGGTTGTCAAACAGCGACTTGCCGACAACGTTTCTCGCGCTGCTCAGCGCAGCATGGAGAACGAGCCTCCTTCGCTGGCCAAGGACGGCCAGGCCCTGCGCAGGGGGCCCAATGGTCGTGAGTACCTCGTCAAGGCCAGAGGAATTCACGTTCCGTGGGAGAACGGCACCCGGTTCGTGCCGCTGCCCCGATACGTCACGCGCATGGAGGTCGGCGTCGCGCTGGAGCGGCTGCCCCGTGAGGACGCCGGCGCCGACAATCCGGCCACAACCGGACAGCGGCCCGGCACCCCGGCTCGTCCCAGCCCCCCGGAGCCCGCTGATCTGATTCCGCCCGAGGCGGCGTCCGAGCGTACGGCGATCAGGTCATTGGCGCGTCGTCTCGGCTTCTCGTACGAGCAGACCGTCGACGCCGTGACCGGGTTCGCGCGCGGTGTCGTCGAAGCTCCCTCGGCCCAGAGCATGTGGCACGTCGGCACACCCGAGCGGCCGAGCTGGCGTATCGAGGGCACGCTCCGGGGTGAGGACGGTCAGCGAGCTTCGATCGTGCTCAAGGTCGGTGCGGACGGAAGGCTTTCCGGTCTCCACACCCGCCCCGAGACGAACTGGTGGCAGAAAGCGGGCAACGGCGACGCGGCGCCCCGGGGGCCGGTCACGATTCGGGAGCACGCGGCGAGCGGCCCCCCGCTGCCGCCGCGTGGAGACTTCCCGGACGGTACGGCCATCGCGCGGCGGCTGGGGGTGCTCCACCACGGGGGCGACGCCGAGTCCGTGCGTCCGGTGATGAAGCCCGATGGTGAACTGGGCGTCGAACAGGTGCGGACGTGGCAGCCTTCTCCCTACACCCCACCGCCCGAGGCGACGGCGGAAACGACGACCGCCCGGCCGGAAACCGTGCGCGACGCCATCGAGGCCGACCTGCGGGCCGAACGGTCCGCGGAGGACGGTGCGCGACCGGACGACGTCATCGGCGTCATGGGTGCCGATCAGACGATGGCCGTCGAGGTGTTCGGCGACGGCACGAGAATCGCGGTCCAGTACGTCGTCGACGCGGACGCGGCCACGACGAGCGTGCTCCCCGGCCAGTTCGTGCTCGGCGAGCTCGGCTGGCAGCAGATGAGTCCGTTCACCTACGTCGTGCCTTCGCGGGCCGCGTCGGGTGCCCCGGCCACCAACACCTATGTCGCCACGGAGCTGAGCCATGCTCGCCGCCAGGCGCACGCCATGATCAGCCAACGGCCGGTGACACATGGCCGCGATCCGCTGGTGACCGACGGCAGGAGCGAGAGCGAGGGAACCGCGCGACAGGGGCAGGTCCGCAGGTACCAGACCCGCAGCGTCGCGGTCTTCGAACAATGGGCGGGGCGGCCCCGGAACGCGCTACCGGCCTCGGTGATGAGCCTGCGAACCTCCGACGCCGAGTTCGTCAACATGGCGCTGTCAGGCGTGGCGCGCGAGGGAATCTCGAACGTTGTCGCCGTCTCCGGTGCCGACACCGGAACCGCCCTGTTGCACCGGGGTGACGGCAGTACCGAATTGGTCCGGTTCCGGTTCCGGGCGGTCACCGAAGGGCTCGCCGACAGCCGCGACGGCACGGTCGACGTCACGCCAGGCGAGTACCGGTACGACGGCGGGCAGTGGAGGCAGACAACGCCGACCGAGATCACCCTGAGCCCGACGCGGCTGACCACTGATGCGACCGCGCCCGAACAGATCCGGCGGCAGGTCGTCGCCGCGCTCGAAGCGCCTCGGATTCTGGAGTCGAGGTTCGGCTGGCTGGCCGACGACATGCGCGGCGGCAGGCGTTCGGCGCGGCTGCCGGGCCTGGACGAAGGTGGCACCGGCCGGTCGGTGGTGCGGCAGTGGACCACGGTGGACCCCACGGTCTATGCGACTGGTGGCGACTGGGGCGCCCGGCAGGCCCGCGGAGACGGTGCAGGCGGCCGCGCTGGTTATTCCAGCCCGGATTTGCGACGCCCGTCGCTGGCCGAACACGTCGGCGGACATCTGCGGAAGCTGATCCGCGAGGGACACTGGCGGCCCGGTGACAGATTGGTCATCCGCGGGATCGCCGACGAGATCGGCACGTCGGTCGACGGTGTCCGGTCGGGTTTGCGGCTGCTCGAAAGTGAAGGGCTTGTCGAGTTCTCCAAGAACACGTGGCATGTCGCGGCCGGTCGGCCGAGTGCTGACTGGACACCCGGGGACGTGGGCGGGCGTTCGGCGCGATTGCCGGGCCTGGACGAAGGTGGCACCGGCCGGTCGGTGGTGCGGCAGTGGACCACGGTGGACCCCACGGTCCATGCGACTGGTGGCGACTGGGGCGCCCGGCCGGTCGACAGCGCACGACGCTTCCGCGATCTGTCCGCCCACACGCGACGCCTGCAGAAGCTGCCGCTTGCCGAACAGCTCGCGGGTGAGCTGAAGGACCTGTACACCGACCTTCACGAAGCCGGGAACCTGGCCGTCGGCCAGCGACTGAACGTGTCCGAGATCCAGCGGACGAGCGGTGTCTCCGCGGATGTCGCTCGCGCCGCGCTGACCATCCTCGTCGGCAAGGGTGTCGTCGCGCGCCCCGATTCCGGCAGGGGGTACGTCTTCAACGGCCTGCCTCCCGGGACGCCGGAGAAGCCGGGAACGCTGCCGTACGACATCTTCCGCCCGTTCTACGACAACGCCCTCGGCGCCGTGTCGTTCCGCGCCGGGCTGCCGCAGGAGGATCCTGCCGATCTGTGGTTGCGGAGGACGACCAAACGTTCCTTCGGTCTTGAGATCGAGTTCGACTTCGAGCGCTCCCTCGCCTTTGGCGAAAAGGGAAGCGCGCTGGATCTGATCGCGGCTGATCTTCACGCTGCGGGATTGAGCAGGCACGACCGGCTGCGTAACTACGTGGAGGGGTATTCGACAGAAAGGGACACCTGGACCGTTGTCCACGACGCCACGGTTGCGGGGGAGATCGTATCGCCGATCCTCTTCGACAACCCGCAGACGTGGCGGGATGTGGGGCGGGTGCTGGACATCCTGCGCAGGCACGGTGCGACGGTCAGCGCGCGGACCGGCGGCCACATCCACGTCGGTACCGGCGATTACGCCCTCAGATTCGACCGGTACAACGATCTGGGCCGTTTCTTCGACGTGCACCGCGACGTGCTGTTCCGGTTGGCGGGCGACCCCGTGCGCGGGGAGCATCGCGGTGCGCGATACGCGACTCCGGGCGCCTTCCCCGTCGAGGGCTATCGCGACGTGGAGGACCTCTACGACCGGCGCACCAACAACGAAGCCCTGGGCTTCAAAGGGGTCTTCGGGGAGGCGAGCGACCACGTCGAGTTCCGGGTCTATGACGGTTCGCTGGATCTCGGGGTCTGGCGACAGCGTGTCGCGTTGAGCGCCGGAATCGTCGATGCCGTCGCGCGTGGTGTCGGGATTCCGGCAGCGCGGCAGGCACAGGCGATCGGGCATCATCAGACCGAGTTCGGGCAGGACAGCGGCTCGCCGGAGGCGAGCACGAGCTTCCGGGAGCTTGCCGGGACGGTGGTCGACGGTCTTCATCCCGCGATCGCGGTTCCGCTGCTGTCCTCGATCATGGGCCTGTACGCGTCGACTCGCTGGCAGCCCGCCGAACTGGCCTCCTCGGACCGTGCGGAATGGCTGTATCACTCGGAAACCGGTGGAACGCTCGCCGTGACCGCACCGGACGGGCGGATGCGTTCCATTCGCGGATTCGTCGTGGGCGAACAGGGCAAACGCTACGACCTCGATGTGTCGCTGCAGCCGACCTCCGACGAGCCCGGTTCCGGGTACTGGGCGGAACACCCGGAATACGGGACGATACTTGTCGGGCCTTCCGAGATGCATCTCTCGCCTTCGGCCTCCATCGAGATTCTCTTCATGGACAGCGCCGACATCCAAGACGTCGCTGTGCTGTGGTACCAGGACTCCGGGGTGCCGGGACGTCCCCTCCCTTCGGTCAGGGAAGCGAGTACCGCGGAGTTGGCGCAGCGGGCTCGGCACGCGCATCGGAATTGGGAGGCGGCTCGTTCCGGCGACGCTGAGGAACAGCAACGCAGGCGCGCTGTCGCTCTGGGGACGGTCGTGCTTGAGCCGGGTGACGAGGGCTGGGCGGGACAAGCCGTGCTGGATCTGCTGCGGGACGCGGCGGAAGACGTGTTCGGTGGCGACCCCGCTTGGGCGATGAGGCAGGCCGAGGAGCTCGTGTCCAGCCTGCGATTCGTGACTGTCAAGCCGGACGAGGCGCCACCGCGCATGAGGCTCATCACCCGCGCCGACGGTAGCCAGACACTGGAGGTTCCACTCGACGGCCCCATCTCAATCGCCGACCTGACTCGCAGGGTCGTCCACGAACTGCTGCATACCGCCGGGGACTGGCACGAGGTCGAGACCGCGGACAATCCGGCACTCGCCGTGCAGCAGCGCGAGGTCGGTGCGGTGCTCATCGAGTCGCTTGTGGACGATTGGCTGCGCCGCTATGTCGGCGAACCGAGGATCGACGAGGACGAGCTCGCGCTCGTCGCGGCGATCCGCGAGAAGTACCCGCTCGATGGGCCTTACGTACAGCGGCTGGCCAACACGGCGGTCAGCGAGGAGCGGGTCGAGCACGCCGAGGTCATTCCGGGGATGGAAACCCCTTGGGGCGGTGATCTTTACGACCTGCTGCGCTGGGAAGGCGGTTCGCTGGAGGCGACCGCGCGAGGGGCGGTCGAGGGAGTTCAGGATGCCCGCGACGCCTATACCACGGCGCGGGAGAAGCACACCGCGATCATCGAGCGCACGCAGGGCCAGATTCCCTACATGAAGTGGGTCGCGCAGCGGCTGGGTGATCTCACCGGTACTACCGCGGACGATCCGTGGGTGCTGGAGAAGGTTGCCGCGGTGTCGCCCGCGAGTCCCGTCGACATTCTCGGTGTCGTGGTCGATGAGAACGTGATCGCCGAACCGCCGCCCGCCCTGGCACCCGGCATTATCGATGAGTCGGCGGCTCAGCTGCTCGGCTCCGTCGCTTCCTACACCGAGACACTCATCGAGGAGTTCGGTAGGGCGAGCGCGAATCTGGTGCGAGCGCAGCGCGAGTGGGTCCAGGCGCGAGATGGCGCGCTGGCCGACATTCAGCGTGCTCGTGAGGCCGCGGAGGCGGCTGGTCTGCCCTCGCGGCTGAGCGGTGAGCGGATCGCGGACGCGGTTGCCGAACTGCGGGGTGTCGTCGTCGACGATCTGGCTGCCGACGAGCCCGCGAGCAACGAATGGCTTGCCCCTCATTTGCGTGGTGTGTGGTCGCCGACGGGCGTCCGGCGTGATCTGGCCGACGTTGTGAGGGAAACCGAACCGGCTCGCCGGTTCGCCGAGACCGCTTACCGGCAGGCCCTGCGGAGGCTGGAGAACGCCCGCGCAGCCGTGTCCGACTCCCGCGGCAGGCTCGCTTCCCTGATGGGCCAGGGGGAGGGCGAGAAGACAGGCCACAGTGGTCTCGTCGACGCCTCGGGGTTGCCCGTCAGGTATGCCACCAAGACGCCGGACGCACCGGTTCCCGGCCTTCTCGACGCGCCTCGCCCGGCTGGGGCGTTGTCGGATGTCGTTCGTTCCGCGGTCGCGTCCCGAGGCGAGCTGGACGAGGCTATCGCGGCGGTCCGGGCCGCCGAGGAAGCCCGAGACCAGGCTCAGACGACCTATGTCAATGGCTTGCGGGCGCATATCCGGCGAGCCACCGAGGCCGGCGTCACGAACAGGGAGATCTCGGCCATCACCGGACTCGGTATGGACGCGGTCGCGGCGGTCACGCGTAAAGCCGAGCAGGACAAGGACTTCCTGCCCATTGTGGACAAGGTGCTCGACGTCGGCGACTGGGTGGGGCGGCTCACTTCGCCGAGGCGAACCAAGGACGGCTCGCCGTTCTCGGGTTTGATCGTCCCGCCGGATGAGCTGGCGCAGGCGCTGGTCGAAAGGGGGGTCAGCGCCAGGGTCGCGGACTATCTCATCAAGCCGATCGAGTTGCCGCTTTACCACAACATCCACAACCATCCGACCGACTATTCGGACAACCGCTACGTCAATCTCGCGAAGATGCCCGCGTGGCAGCGCGCCATGGGCATGCTCACGGTCGAGTTCGACTCGCCCATCGGTCAACGCGGTAAGGCGGGTGGTAAGGCGTTCTACTACGGCTGGCTCAACGCGGTCAGGGAGATCACCTTCGGCAGGCGGCCGTTGGTGATGAAGGGCAAGTTCACCGATGCCCGCTACTTCGACGCCGCCGACGCGCTCCCGGAAAACCTCGCGTGGCGGCTGGTGCCCGGTATCTCGGGAACCGAGTTCTACCGGCCAGGGGTGGGTGGCTATCTGCGGCTGATGAAGGTCCTGCACCCCGGGAACGGATTCTTCATCGCCGAGACGACCTTCGCCAAGGAGGGGGTCGCGGAGCAGCTTGGTCCGCAAGCGGCACAGGTGCTCAACTCGGACTGGCTGAACCACGTCGAACGCCTCATGGGAGCCGCTTCGCAGGTCAAGCAGGACCTCATGGACGGAAGGCTCGGCTACTCGGGTCTTCCCGCCGAGCTGCGGCAGCTGTTCCCGCGTGACTGGAGTCCCAGTTCCTTGTCCGAACTGGACTTCTACGACGCGCTCACCAGCAATGTGGGCGCGTTGCGTGAGGCGCTGGTCCGCGCGGGCCGATCCGCGATGTCACGGACTCTGTCCGAGGTGGAGCCGCCGAAGTACAACCCGAATCTGCTCGACATGCTCGACACCATCGTCGAGACGGGGCAGATCCTGTTGCTGCACAACGACATGGGTCTGGCCAGGCTGCAGCCGAACGGCTTGTTCAAGCTAGGCGCTCCTGACGAGCGCAATCTCCAGCCGGTATTGGCGTTGTTGCAGCAACCCGAGTACGCGAATGCCAACATCGTGTGGGCGCACCTCGGGGTCGGGAACTGGACCGAGCTGACGGTCGAGCACTTCGAATGGCTTCGCCGTGTGCTCGACACGACCACGATCTCGCTGGATGTGTCGTGGAACGTCATCGAACAGCACCTCAACGCCGACCCTTCGGTACGTGAGACGTTCATCCAGTTCGTGCTGGACTATGCCGACCGGCTCATATTCGGCACCGACGCGGTAAACCCGCAACCCAGCGGGCACGCGCTGCGGCATGTCGTGGACATGCTGCCAATCTTCAAAGAGATCGAGAAACGTCCCGGTGGCAAAGCTGCCCTCCAGAAGTTGTTGCGTGGCAACGTTGTGCGGTTGCGGGAGAACGCGAAGGAACGAGGCGAGCAGTACGCGTTCAGAGAGATCACGTCCGGGGCATGGGACGAGGCTCTGACCGATCTGGTGCCCTGGCGCAGGGAAAAGCTGCTGACCTGGGTGGCCGAGCAGCGAGAACGAGGACGTGCTGCGACCAACGCCGCGACGGGCCCCGGAAACTGGAGGACCAACCCGCAGTTCCTGGAAGGGCTGCGGGTGCACAACGCGGTCGACGCCAGGGTTGTGGATGGCGTGAACACGCTGCCGCTCTATCGCTACGCCCTCGGTGAGGCGGCGCGGGACGCCGTCAACGAGGTCCGCCGCAGGATCGACGAGCTCGCGGCCCGTTGGAGGGACCGCCACGCGCCCGCCCCCGTCCAGGACACCGGCACCCTGATCGAGACTCCGACGACCCTGGCCGCGATCAGGGCCGGTATCAGTGCGAGGGAAGCGCTCGACGCGCTGCCGGAACACGAACGTGAGGCACTGCTTTCCGAGCTGATCTCCAATGTGGACGAAGTCGAGCGCCAGCAACTCGCATCGATAGAGGGAGCATCGGACCTTCGCGAGTTCTTCGAGCGTGGGATGGACACGGGCTGGCTTGTCACCAGGTTCCTGGCGATGACCGGCCTCACAGCCACAGGGCTGGCGACAGGGCTCACGTTGTTGAACGGGGCGTCGGCGTTCTGGCCACAGTTCGCCAACGCCGTGGCGTTCGCGACCAGGGGCGGTGCGAACATCCTGCAGACCGTGCACACCCAGCGAATCAGGGTGATGACGGAAGGTCTCGTCGAGCGGGGCCGGTTGTCGCCCGAGACCGCGCGACAGTTCGCCGCGATGCTGTCGGCACTCGTAGCCTACGACGTCAACCCGGGTGGACTCTTCGACGAGATCGAACAGCGCGTCAAGGGCGAGATCGACGCTGTAACGGAGCAGTTCTTCCGCGAGTTCGACGCCATCGTCAACCTGCCGTTGCAGGCTGGGCAGCGATCCCAGGACCGGATGTGGCTCGCGATCAAGGAGTTCTCCCGCTGGCTCGATCACGTGAACCGATCGGTCGGCGCCAACACGGGCTCGGCGAACCGGCTCACCGCGCACGCCGGCACGGTCGGCAAGGTCTTCAACACCGCTGTCGCGGGCACCTGGATGGTCAACCTCGGTGCTCACCTCGGTGAGGCCATCCTCGCGGGCAGTGGCATGGACATGTGGGTACCGGCCAGTTACGCGCTGGTCGATCTGCTGTTCGCCGCCTCGACCGTGCCCACGGCCATCGCGGGCTGGGCCGGCTTCGACGCCAGCATGAGAGCCCGCTACCGGCGGATCCAGCACATTCTCGGGTTCCCGGCCTTGACGGCCGCCAACGCGCTGCTCACGGTCAATTCCGCGATGAACGGCGACTGGCTGATGGCCGTCTCGGCGGCGACGCTGACCGCCGCGACCGGCTATCTGTCCAAAGTGGGCATCGACGCCGACCTGAACCTCGGACGCGGATCGAGCCGGAAAATCCCGGCCGCCACCTACGTCACCGGATCTTCCCTCATCGGCGTCGCCATGATGACCGCCAGTGGCAATCCGATCGTGGACATGGCAGGCGCCGGGCTGGCACTGTCCGGTCCCGCGCTGATCGCCTTGCGGGGCGCGTGGAACCGGATCCGCAGGCCGCGCTCCACCAGTACCTACGACGGTGTTGTCGACGAGAGCGCCGCCGAGTCGGTACCGCCGGCCGAGCCCACACGAGGACCGCTGCGCAGCACCGCCGACGCGTGGCGGCGCAGGATTGCCCAGTGGCGGCAGCCAGACGCCGTCTCCGGGCCGGAGGAACAGCGGGCGGACACACCTGGCTCCGCTCCGGCCACTGTGGACAAGAGCGGCTTCATCCACGCCGGTGGGCCCACCCTGCGGGGCGGGTCGCTCGGTGCCGCCCGGGGCGTCAGGGATCTCGCCGGTGTGCTGACGGCGGGCGACATCCACCGGCTCGCGAGGCACGATGTCGACCTCGACCGGATCGCGGAGGCATACGGGCCGGACGGTCTCGGTCGCGAGGGGGTCGTGATCGCTGGTGAGTGGGGTGGCGACACGGCCACGTCACTGAGTGATCGGGCAACGGAAAAAGCCAACTTCGGTGTACTCGCCGGTGCCAGGGCCGAGGCCGCCTCGCACGCCGTGCCGCTACCCGGCTCCACCGCTGACGGTGCCCGGTTGCTGGGACTTTCTGCCTCCGAAGTGGACGATCTACTCGCACGAGCCGGTATCGATCCGGCGACGGCGTCGCTTCCCGAGTACGTCCAGCTGCGCGGCATCGCGGCTGACCTGTACGTGCGCGGGCACTACACGAGCGAGAGCAGGGCCGAGTACATCAGAGCGAACCCGGCGTGGTTCACGAACGCGATCAACAGCAGGGTCGTCGACAGTGACCCGCTGGCGAGGGTCGCCGGATCGTTCGCCGACCGCTCGGCGGGTCTGCTCGCGGAGATCGCGGCGTTGCAGCCGGGCGAGCGGGAACGCCTGCAGTCCACGGTGGACGCCATTCTGGACAGTGCGGGTCGCGCCGGGTGGGCGGTCGATCCCGTGCCGGCCCGGGACGTTCTCGTCGCGACCTATTGGGGAGGTCCCGCGCACGGCGCCTATGTGGCTGGCGCTCCTGCGCCGGGCGACGCGGAGTACCTCCTGTCCGGCGACCTCAACATCGTCGGCAGCGCGCAGCGCGCGTTCGCTCGCGAGCGCAGTCGCAGGGCCCAGTACCTGCCGGGTTATCCGGGTGCGGGCGCGGCGCAGCGCGCCGTTTACCGAGCGGCGTGGGACGAGGTCACCGAACTACCCGAGTGGGAGACTTTCCGGCGCTCGACCGACGACATCACCACCCCCGAGGGTGTTCTCGAAGCCGCCGCGCGTGAGCTGGAGTTGCCGATCCTCGTCGTGGACGGCGAAGGACGGACCACGAGCTTCGGCGACGAGTACCGTACCGGGTCGTCAAGTTCGCGCGAATTGTTGTTGCTGCGCAACGGCGATCACTTCGTGCCGCTGCTGCGGGCGCAGCCGCTGGTGTGGCGAGGTGATCCGCCACCGTTCGGTGAGCAGCGCCCGCCGCAACCGACCCCCGAACCAGTAGGACCGCCCTCGCCGCGTGATCCGGCGCCGGAAGAGAACTTGCGGGAAGGCGCCGCGCCTTCCGAGACCCCGCTTGCCGACGCGGCGCGTGAGCAGGTCGACGCGTTCTTCGACCCGGAACGCAACAAGGCCATCCCGCACGATGTGCGCGCCGAGCGACAGGCGGGCGGTTGGCGAGTCACTTTCCCCGACGGCCGCGTCGGCACGCTGCGGGTGAGCATCAACCCCGACGTCCTGCACTGGCAGGCCGACACGAGCGCCACGGCAAATGGGCCGGTCGCCACGGTCGAACTGCAGCGGGTCATGCCGAGTTCGCTCGTGGCGTGGGCCGCGCTGCGGCAGGCGGTGAACGACCTCGAACCGATCGCGGAGCCCGGCCAGGCACCTTCGGTGCCTGAGGAAACCACTACTGCTGAGTCCAGCCGAAGGTCGATGCTGGACCGTGTTCGTGAGTACTGGCAGCGGGGTGTCGCCGCGCTGGGCGAGGACACCCAGGACTCCGGGGAAACCGAACCCACCACCGATGCCGCGCCGACCGATCTCAATGCCGTCATCGACTCGCGGGACGCGTTCACCAATGCTTCCGCAATGGTCGAAGGCCTCGTGACGTCCGTTGTGGACGATGTCCTCGGTGTCTCCGAGGCGGCGCCGCTGGTGGCTTCGCTCATGGACTCGGTGCGCCGCCCCGATGCCATACTGGACGGTTCCGGCCCTGCCGCGAGCATCGTGTGGGACGCGGGCGAGACGCTGCCGCGTATGCGGATTCGCCTCGGCGAGGACGTCACGCTCGCCCACCTCGTGCAGCGGATCGCGCACGAGGCGGCGCACTGGTGGACCATCACCGACGGCGGGCGGCAGCGGCCCGAGGGATTGTCCGCCCATGTGGCACGCGAACACGAGGTCCGTGCCGAGCTCATGTCGTGGCTGACCGCGAACTGGCTGCTGGACAAGCAGGGTGAGCACGCGCTTCCCGCCGACATCGTCGAGCTGGCGCGGCGTGGTCCCGGCGATGTCGCTGCCGACGTTCGCGGTGACTACCCTCTCGACGGCGAGTACGTGCGTGGGCTGACGGAGGCCGACGCCGACACCACGGTCACTTTCCACTCGGGCAACTCGGCATCGAGCGCTGAGCCGTTGCCTTCGGGACGAACCGTCGAGGAGGTGGGAGCGGGCTTCGAGGACATCGTGCTCGCCAACCGCACCGACGATGTTGCCGACGTGACGGTGCTCGATCTGCTGCGGCACGTCGAGCGGGTGAACACCGCGAGGATCGAGTACCAGGACGCCGCAGCGAGGTGGTTCGCCGCCGTCGACGGCCAGGAGTTCGCCGAGGGTGAGCGCCCGCTCGTTCCCTCCGACACGTCGCTGAACACGGCCGCCGTCGAGCTGAGGCGCCTGCTCGACGACATCAGCGCCCGGCGCAAGGCCGGCGACAACGTCGAGTACGGGCGGACCGGCTTCGACTACTTGATCGTGACGGCGAAGGCCGAGCTTGGCGACACCGTCGAAACACTGCGCGGCCTCGATGACGGGGCGATGCACTACGCGGTCGCCGCCGTCGACGAGCTGGCCGAGGGCAACGCCGAGTATGCCGCCGATCTTCGCGCGCATGCGACCGCGCGCTGGTTGCGCGCCGCCAGCCATGCCGCGGAGCTGGAGCACGCCGTCGTGAGGATCGCCCTCGCCGCACGGTATCCGGCTACGACGGCACCGGAGTTCGAGGAGAACTCGGGCACCTCCCCGCTCGTCGGTGCGCTCGCGGGTGATCTCGGCAATCTCGGCTCCGCGGTCGCCCAGCTCGGCCAGCGCGTGGAGAACCTGTGGCGGCTACGTGTCAGGCACCTGGCGAACATTCAGTCGGAGCGCTATCCCCGGGATATCCTCCGCCTTGAGCGCAACGTTCTCGATGCTTCCACGGCGGGGCTCTACCGCTATGACGCCGACCGGGGTGTCGTCGGACGTGGTACTGATACCGAGAGACTGGCGGAGTCGGCGCGAGATCTCGCACGTGACCTGACCACGTTCCTCGGGAGCAACCCGCAGCACGCCGCTCAGCTTCGGCGCGCGGTGGACGTGCTCGGCAACGCGGTACCGCGGGCCATCGAGGAGTGGGTCGCGACGATTGCTCGTGTCGACAAGGCCATTCTCGACGGTGAACTCGCCTCGATCCCCGAGTACCGGGAGCGGGCCGAGCGGGCGCTGCGCGTCGTCGGCGAGTTGATCGGCGAGGCGCGTCGCCCCGACCTGCTGCCGTCCGGCGATGCCGCTTCCGACCTGGCCACCGAGTTCCTGACCGCACACGCGGGGCAGAAGGAAGACGGAAACCCGTTCACGATGGGCGATGTGCTGGCGCGGGTCACCGAGCTCAACGCCCTGCGGATCCGGCACCGGCGGGTGGTCGAGCGGCGGATCACGGCTTCGCGGGACGACCGGCTTGCCGACCGTCGCGCCGAGCGCGAGGTCAGGGAAGCCTTCGAAGGGGAAGTCGCGGCGCTGGATGCCTGGCTTCGGAAGTCCGCCGCGCTGAAGCCGGAGTCGGAGCGGCTGATCGGCTACGCGCAGCGGATGCTGGCGATGCTGAGGTCCCAGCTCATCGGCCTCGACAGCGCGAGCGAGCACCTTGCGCATCTCGACGCCGCCGAGGCACAGGCTGCTCTTGCCGATGCGCGCGTCGAGGCCGCCGAGAGCCCCGGGGATGCGGACACGGCGCGCAACGCGGCGTCGCAGGCTCACAGGATGGCGATCGGCCTGCGCCGGATGATGGTCCTGAACTGGAATAACGCAGCCGCCTACGGCGTCGAGTTGGAGTTGGCGCTCCGGCAGTTCGGCACGGAAATACTGAACCCGCAACCTTCTCGGCGGCTGGCCGAGGAACCGGTCACGGCTTCGTTGCTCGAGCCGTTTTCGCCCCGGCTGCGTGCCATCGGTGACGCGGTTGTCGAACTCAGGAAAGCCGTCGTCGACATGCGCATGCGACGACTGGATTTGCGCGGCCTCGAACGCACCGTGGTCGAACTGAAGGCCCAGCACGCTCCTCGGGAGTTCGTCGACACCATCGATCATCGCAAGGTTCCGCTGCGGTATCAGCTTGAGCAGCTCACCTCGCGCTTGCGCGGGCAGGCTCCTGAGGGCTGGGAAACCGCGTACGCCATCCGCGACATCGAGGCGCTGGCCGCCGACCTGCGGACTTACGCCGACGCGGAACCACCCTCCTCCGGTGGTGCCGCTGTGTTCGCCGCCGCGGCGCGGCATGTCGACCTGATGAAGCACGCACTCAAGGGCGCGCTGTACGCGGAGTTCGAAGCCGCCGCGTTGTGGCGGGGCGCGCACGATCCGGATGCGGACATCGCCGGGCTGGTGCGCTTCCGTGACCGGGCGGAGGAGAACTGGGACCAGCTCGACCGGTTGTACCGGGCCGCGCACGACCCGGTGGGATCGGCCACCGCGCAGTGGCGAGTGGACGGACCGACCCTTTCCTACCGCGAGGACGGTGCCGACGCGCTGCTCACCGTCACGCTTGTCGACCGGCATCTGCTGGACGTCGACGGGCCGGAAGGCTGGCAAGCGAAACTGCGATTCGACCCGCAGACCTGGTCCTACGCAGGGACGGTCCACGGCGGTATCGGCCATCCGTTGCGAGGCCGGACGTTGCGGCTGGAGACCTTCGGAAACGAGGGGCTCGGCTTCGTCGACGGGCGGGCACCCGACGTCGCGCTGATCGCCGAGGACGGCAGCCGCCGGACCTTCACCGCGAGCGAGGCGATCCTCCCGCAGGCGGCCGAGACACCGGCCGTCGATCCCGCACATCGGCTCCCCTCGGGCGCGCTCGTGCGTGACCTGCTCGACGAAACCGGCACCGTCGAACTGGTGGCTGTCGAAGGCGAAGCCAGGGTGGAGATGGCGGACGTCGTCGCCTTCACGGCGAGGCTCGACGAGCTGGCCGTCGCGATCGACGCCGAAGCCACGCCCGATGGCGGAGCCGGGCTTTCGCGGTTGCGGCAGGACGTGGATGCGACCACGACTGGTCTGAACCGTCTCTTGTGGACCATTCTCCGTCCGTCCCTGCCGGAACTCGAAAAGTACATCGCACAGGTGGTGCGCGAGGCGGGCACTGTCCGAGCGGGACTGAGCGGCATGGAGACCCCCGCTGACAGGTCGGCTTTCGCCGAGGCGAAGCGAAAGACGGCCGCGCACCGGATTCTCCTTGAGCGCGCGGTAAGGCAACTCGCACTCGCGGCGAATGCGACGCCGCTCGTCGAACCGCCGGGCGACGACGTGAGCGTCGCGCCGGAGTTCGAGGACGTTCGGGACGAATTCGACTTCCTCGCCGACGTCGTGCTGACCCTGCGAGCAGTTGCGGCTCGACTACGTGGCACTCGGGCCGAGTTGAACGAGTTGCTGTCGACGGTGGTCGAGTTCGACGCCGATGACGCCGTCGGCGATCTCGATCGGCGGAGGAAACTGGCTTCAGGGGCCGAGATTCGCATCCAGGAACTCGTTCGCTGGAAGCAGCATCTGCACGTCGGTGTGACGGAGCTGTCCGCACAGCTCGCCGATAGCGGTGACGCGGGAGCAAGGGCGATCCGGGTTCTGAAACAGCTCTCGGTTCTGATCTCGAATGCCGTGCTCGCCGAGGAGACCGCCGACAGTATCGTCGCGAACCCACCCGCGGCGGATGCGCTCATCACCGAGCGCGATCTCGTGCCGTATTACGACTTCGCCGACAAGGCGTGGAACGAAGCGGCGAACGCGTTGGTTCACGCCCGTCATGCGTCCGAGGTGGATCCGCGTCTGCTCGATGCGAACACTCGCCAGGCAAGGGAGGCTCAGTTCGACCGGGAAGACCTCCACGAGGGGCTGGTCGCGCCGACCGTCGACAACTTGCTCCAGATCACGGAGGACCGCCCGGTCACGGTGGTAGCCGA
Organism: Saccharomonospora sp. NPDC006951; assembly: GCA_040635515.1. Lineage (GTDB taxonomy): Bacteria > Actinomycetota > Actinomycetes > Mycobacteriales > Pseudonocardiaceae > Prauserella_A. The sequence continues at coordinate 292,004 of JBEYHY010000007.1, forward strand.
GGGGACCGACCTCGCCGCCGGTGTGAGTTCGCCGGGCGAGTTCCACCAATCGTCGGCTGTGGTCAGTGAACTGGCGGTGCTGGCGCTACAGGAAGGCATCGGTGGTGAGCTGGGGACTGGTGCGGCGCAGCTGGCCCCCGCGCTGGTGAGTTCGGTAACGGAAATCGCCTCGGATGCCGGTGCGGACACACGGCTGCTGTGGGACGAAGGGGCGGATTCGCCCCGCCTGGAACTGCGATTCGGTCCGCGAGTCACGCTCGCGAACGTCGTGCTGAGCGTTGCGCGCGAGGCCATGCGTTCGTATGTCGTGGATTCATCCTCGCTCGTGGGCGGGCTTTCCGAGTCCGCCTCGGACGGGACCGAGGCGGTCGCGGAACTGGTCGAGGGGCTGACCGCGCGGTGGTTGCGAGACTTGGTCGGTGCTGACCGGTTGCCGCCGGACATCGTCGGCCTGGCCGAGAGAACGGCCGACGACGCCGGATTCCGGTCTCCGCAGATGGTGGTCGAGCTGTCGAGACGGCTCATGCCATCGTCGCTCAAATTCTCGTTGTTCGACTTCGCGGTGCTCTCGCGCACCTGGAATCTGCTGGCTCGTCAACTGGTGCTGCTGCGAGAGGACTGGCAGATCTGGCATGACCTCGTCATCGGGGGTGACCAGACGGCGGCTGACGCCCACCGAACCGAGATCGGCCGACGCCGCGCGTCGGTGGAGCGCGAAGCTCAGGAGTGGATTGCGCAGGTCGACAGGCTTACGACCCGGTTTGGCGACCTCGTGTCGCAGGAGGCAGAGGGGAGGGCCGACTACGCCCGCGCCGTGGCGGGCCTCCGCAGGCTCGCGGGTCTCGGACGGTCGGTGGTCGAGGCCGAGCTGCGGGTCAGCGATGCCGCCGAGCACGCCGCAGACCCGGCGATGCTCGATGATCTTCTCCGATCCAGTGCGGCGCCGGGCTTGGCGAAGGTCAGGACCATGCTGTCGGCGATCTGGCACGGCAGCCCGACCAGCCCCGACTCACCGGCGGGGGCGGCGAATGTGGCGACCGAGGTCCGGCAGCCGTGGGTTCTGGACGAGCTGAAGCCCTACATCGAGGCGCTGGTGACCAGGGGGGTCGGCGAGGTATTGCCTGCCGATCTCGCCGCGAAGGCCGAGCCGATGGTGGGCACGCTGCTCGACGGTGCGCGGGTGACCGGGCCGGACGGCCGTGGCCCTGGGGCAGCGCTCGTCTGGGAGCCGCGCGAATCGGTACCGAGACTGGAACTGCGGGTCGGCGAGGACGTCACGGTCGCCCACCTCGTCATGCGCGTGCTGCACGAGGTGGCGCACTGGGTGATCGCCGATCAGCGGGGCGGGCAGGGGCAGCCCAGGCCGCACGGTCTGTCACCCGCCGAGGTCTTCGGTGACGAGGTCGCGGCCGAATCGGTCTCCTCGCTGGCGGTCCGCTGGCTCGTCGACCTTCCCGGCGCCGACGACTTGCCCATCGACTTCGCACGGCTGGCGTTCAGGGAGCCCGGCCAGACGGTGGCCGAGGTGCGCGGTGTCCACCCTGTCGGCGGCGACTACGTCGAGGGACTGGCCGGTGCCGACGAGAACACGAGGATCGTCTACCACTCGCAGGATGCGCGAGCGGGCGAGGGACGGCTGCCGTCGCGGCGCACCGTCAACGAGGTCGCCGCCGCTTTCGACGAGGGTGTACTCGTCGCGGGGAGCAGCACCCGGCGCGAGGTGATGATCGAGGACGTCCTGGCGCACGTCGAGTGGCTGAACATCGCGCGGCTCGACCTGAGGGACGAGGTGACCGCCTGGTTCGCCGACACCGAGGGCAAGACAGCCGCCGAACGTCCGGTCGCTCCGGACGGCTCCACTCTCAATCGTGCCATCGCCGGACTACGGGATGTGTTGCGCGAGCTGCACAACCAGCGCGAGGCCATGTCTCACCGGACCCAGCAGCTCGGTACCCAGCTCGACTTCATCTTCGCCGCGTTGACCGACAGCGACGGAGCCGTGCGGCTCATGGTCCAGGCTGCCGACGACCGCGAAGCGGGCAGGACGGACGCCGCGCGGGAGAAGCTGGAACGGGCCGACCTCGCCTGGGAAATCGCCGCCGCGCATTTCTGGGAGCTGGAGACCACCGTCGTCCAGCTCGGCCTGTTCGCGGAACAACCGGCCACCCCGGCTCCGGAATTCGGGGAGCGCGCACCCTCGTCGCCGCTGTTGCGGGAAGCCGGGCCTGATACCGCCCCGCTCGACCGCGCCTGGCGCGCGGTCGTCGCGTCGGTGGAGAAGCTTCGCATCGCGAGGGCCGAGTGGACCGGGAAGGTGGAAGCTCCCGGCTATCTGGCCGAGCACGGCGAAGGAGATCTGCGCAAGCTGTCCGCGCTTGCCGATGATCTCTACTCCCGGGAGGCCGGAAGCGACACGATCCGGCGCGGTACCAAGGCCGAGGAGCTCGTCGCTCTGGCAAGGCAACGTGCGACGGAGCTGAACACGCTCGCCTTGGACGAACCCGTTTTCGGCGAGGTGCTGGACCGGGCGGCGCGGATTCTGCGGGACGTGCTGCCCGCCGCCGTCGACGCGTGGATGCGGTCGGTCGCCCTCGCCGACGAGGCCACCGCGAACAGCGAGCGGTCGGACGTCGTTGCCAGGTACCGGGAACTCGCGGAGCGCGGATTTCAGGCCGTCGGTGAACTTCTCGGCGAGGCACACAGGCCGGACCTGCTGCCCTCCGGTGGGTTCCTTGTCGACTTCGCCGACGAATTCCTCGAACTCGACATCGGCTCCCCGTATGTCCATATCGGACCAAGGATCGCCGAACCGGTGTTCACCATCGGCGACGTGTTCTCGGCTGTCACCGAACTCAACGCGCTCCGGGTGCGGCACCGGCGCGCGGTCGAGGACCACCTCGGCAACACGACGGAAGATCGCAGGCACGGCCGACTCGCGGTCGGCGCCGTCGAGGACGCGATCGAGCGGTTGGTGAGGGAGCTCGACGCGCGGCTTCGCGCGGCGGCTGCCGCGCGGCCCGAACTGGAATCCCGGATCGGGCACGTGATGAGGATGCTGGTGGCTTTCCGGTCCCAGCTCATCGATCTCCCCGGCAACGATCCGAATGTCTGGCACGCCCTTGCCGATCCCGAGGGAGCGAGCTTCTTCGCCCACCATGCCGACATGGCCGTGGAACGCGGTAACCAGCGGTCGGCGATGTCCGCTCGCCGAAGGGCGGTGGTCAACTGGAACAATGCCGCCGAGATCGGGATGGAACTGGAGCGCGCGGTCCGGCAACTCGGGATGACCGTCGTCACCGGTCGCAGCCATCCGGAGCCAGGGGACTCCGAGCAGGTCGCGGCTCCGTTGCGGCCTTACCTCGACCGTTTCGGCGCGCTGGAGCACTTGCAGGCGGGACTCGGCACCACGATCGACACGATGCGGGCGAGCCGGATCCGGCTCCATGCCGCCGGTCGTGCCGTGGTGGACCTGCGTGCGCAGCACGTGCCGAGGGAGTTCGTCGCCGGGATCGGCAAGGGACAGCGCAATCTCCGCACTGATTTCGCCGCGCACGAGGCCAGGCTGCACTGGAGTCGCTCGGCCGAAGAGCCCGCCCTCGTCGACCAATTGATTCAGGACGCCGAAGCACTCGCCACCGACCTCGTCGGCGAGGCACGCCGCGACGAAACCTCGCAGGCCGACAGCGAGGTGCTGACCGGAGCGGCGAAGGACCTCGCCGCAGTGCGGGGCGTGCTGAACGAGGCCATCGCGGCGGAGAGCCGCGCGGATGACCTGCTGCGCCTTGGCGATCCCGCTGATGTCGCGGAGCTGGTACGTGCCCGTGACGAGGCCGAGCACGCGTGGGTCCGGCTCGCGGCCCTGCTGTCCCCCTTCACCGGTCCTGCCGACGCACCCGACACGACGCGCCCTCCCTGGTTCTACCGGCTGGGAGATGACGGTCCCCCGATCGTGGTCACGCCTGCCGATTCCGGTGTCGCACTGGACGTCGAGCAGCCGGGTTCATGGCATGCCCGGCTGCGGTTCGACGCGCAGGAAACGGCGTACCTCGGCACGGTGAAACCGGCACCCGGCATCGACTTCGCCGGGGAGCAGGTCAAGCTGATGAGCCGCGAGTCCGGAATCGGCCTGGTGGGTGAGCACGCACCCGCTGAAATGGAGCTGACCGTCGGGCAAGGCCTTGCCGGTCGGCTCATCGTCGACGACACCCCGCCAGGGGCCGTACCGGTTGTCGACAGGACGTCTCTACTCGCCTCGGGGACACCGGTCGGGGAACTGCTCGACGAGCACGGCGCCGTCGAGCTGATTTCCGGAGAACAAGGTGCCACCGTCGCCGACGTCATCGCCTACACGGCGCGACTGGACCACCTCGTCCAGCGGATGGAAGCGGATTCCCCGGCGGAGTCCGCCGAGCAGGTCGCGGAGCAAGCGACGATGCTGGTCAACGAGCTGGGTGAGCTGTTGCTGTCCTCGGTTCTCGGCGCACGGCCTGAGCTGACTCGGTTCGTCGGAGACGTCATGGCAGCCGCTGACTACATCGTCAACGGCTTGTCCCGCCGTCGGCGGTTCGCCGAAGAGATCAGGGACAGCGAAGGGGCGGTCCTCGGTGACGACATCGTGCTCGCCAGGCTTGCCACCTGGCTCGACGTCGTCGGCGCCGAGCAGGCGCGAACAAGTGCCCTCTCCCTTGAACGCGCAGTCCGGCGACTTGCCCTCGTGGCCGCCGATCCGCTGCGCGAACTGCCGGCCGAGCAAGCCGAAGACGCTCAGCACCCCGCCGGGGTTCGGACGGGCTACAACGCGCTTGACAGCGGTTTGCGGGTGCTGCGGGAGACAGCCAGGACGGTCCGGATCCGGCGAGAAGAGTGGAGGGGAATCAGAGACGCCGAATCGAGACTGACCTTTGAGGATACGCTCGGCGAAACGCTGGGCGATGGTGCCCGGAAGGCGGCGCTGGAGAGCCTGCTCAGGCGCGCTACTCGCGATCTGGCGAACCGGGTGGGACAGGTGCAGGCCCTCGCGGCCGAGCAGATCGAAACACTGGAGCTGGCCACCGCCGACCACACCACCGCGGAGTTTGCCAGCGTGATCGGCGCGCTGGACCAGTTCTCGATACTGATCGGCAGTGCGCTGTTCGCCGAGACCGCGATCGACGATCTCATGGCGAGGCACGGGCACCACGATGTCGTGTGGTACTCGGACATCGCGGAAAGGGCATGGCGCGAAGCCGAGGTGGCGCTGGTACACGCGCGCAACCAGGATCTTGTCGACCCGGTGACGCTGGACGGCCAGACCGCCGCGGCGTTGGCAGCGCAGCGAGTGAGGGAACGGAGGCGAAGGGCGCCTGAGACCGGTCTCGATGTCGCCCCGGCTACCCCGGCCGCTTCGGTCGCCGATCCCGGCCCGGCTCCTGCCATCGACCTCGCCCGCGTGGTCGACTCGGAGGAAAGCTTCGCCGACGTCTCGCAGGTCGTCGGTGCGCTCGCGACGCTCGGACTCGACCAGGTCGTGGGTGGTGACCTGGCGGCGCGGGGTGCGGATCTGGTGCCCGTGTTGTTGCGGTCGGCCTCCGAGCTGGATTCCGAGATCGACGCCAACGCCCGGTTGGTGTGGGACGAGGGAGCGGAGCGGCCTCGGCTTGAGTTGCGGTTCGGTCCCGGTGTGCGGGTGGCTCACCTGGTGGTGTGGGTGATGCACGAGGTCGCGCACTGGCTGACGGTCGGTGAGCGGGGGACGACGCGGCCTGAGGGGCTGACCGGGTCACGGGTTGTCGAGGACGAGGTCGCGGCGGAGCTGGTATCGCAGTTGGCCGCGCGGTGGCTTGTGGACCTGCTGGGCACGGGCCTGTTGCCGGAGGACATCGGCGAACTGGCCGGGCGTGACTTCGCCGAGTACGCCGACACCGTCCGGGGGCGGACTCACGGCTCGGACTACGTCGCCGATGTCGCTGGGTCCGGTCCCGGCGACGAGATCGCACTCCACTCAGGACAGACAGGTCCGCAAGAGCCGTCGAACTCCGGCGAGCGACGAGAGCGGACCTTCGGCGAACGACTGATCGCGGCCTGGAAGCGCGGCGTGAGCGAGCTCGCTCGCATCGACGGGTTTTGGACCTATCGCGTCGCGGATGAGGCAAGCGATCACGTGCTCTCCGTCCTCCCCACGAGGCTGAAGCACGTGGTGACTGCCGAGCTGTGGTCGAGAAGTGACGAAGACGGTACGTTGTGGCGAGCAGAGCTGCGGTACTCGAAGAAACACGATGCCTACCGCGGCTTCGTCTCCGGCGTCCAGAACGAAGACGGCAGCGTTTCCGGAACTGTTCCCGTCACACTGACTGCGCCGGGACGCGAAAGCACCGCCCGGTTTGGTGAATTCGCGCCGGCCGTGGCGTCGGTGCGCGTGGGCGATGGCCCGGCTCGGCGATTCGAACTGGTTATCGAACGACCCCAACGCCCCGACACCGGCTTCGCCGAGCGGAACTTCGACGCGGGACATCAACTGGCTTCGGGTACCACCGCAGGTGACCTTGTGGCCGACGTTCGCGCACTGGGCGGTCCGGAGCTGGCTACCGTGATGACGGAGCTCGCACGGTTTGTGGCTGGGCTGGATCTGTGGTTGACGCGGGTCGAGGACGAACACTGGAAGCATGAGCACGCCGTCGACTTGCGCCGAGCGGTGCGCGGGTTGCGGTCGCTTTTGCGTGAGGTTATGGAGGGACGACCCGATCTCGATGGCCTTGCCTGGCTGACGTTACGCAGGGCAAATGTCGTTCTAGGACGGATTTCGACCACGAGCCATGGGCTACTGTCCTTTGTGGGGCGCGAGTACGCGACGACCTCCGGCATCGAACTGGAAATCGCGCTACGCAGGCTCGCGCTCGCGGCGGGCTCGCCGCCGCGACCCGAACCCCACTGGGGCGACGACGCGACAATGCCACGCCCACTCCGCCTTGACGCGACGGAATTCGAGAGGCTTTCGGCAGGCTGGGATGGATGGCGATCCGAAACCTTGTTTTTGCGCGATCTGCGCGCGAGCTGGCGTCAGACGGCTCGTGACGAGCGGATCGCCCTGGAGCAAGGAAAAACTTCCGACGCGCTTTTGAACCGTGCCTTCCGGGCGGCACATGAGCTGCTTCTTTCCGAGCGGCGTACGGAGTTGCGGCGCGAAGGCGAAGAGTGGGCAGCGGATGTCGACGGTTTCGCCGACCGGATGGCCGAACTGGCACTGGTGGCCGAAGGGAACAGGGCGGACTTTGTCCGTGCTGCGGCGGGCTTGCGCAAGCTCGCGCGGAGTGCACTGCTGGCGCTCGAAGCCGAGTTGGCTGCCGACGAAGGGCCGGGCACCAAGGACAGGGCGCCTGTGGCGATCGGTGCAACCCTCGCCGAAGCGGACCTCGCGGTCCGGGACGTTTCCACGCTGCTGGCAGAGATCCGGCAAGGAATGCCGACGGGTGAGCACGTCGGGTTCCTGTCTCCTGTGCGTTCGCCGCGTGATCTGACCACAGTGGGCCCGTTCGTCGAGGCGATGGTGACGCGGGGCTTGTACGAGGTCGTGGGTGGCGACCTCGCGGGCCGGGCGGCGGAGTTGCTGCCCGCGTTGCTGGATTCGGTGTCGGTGGTTGCCGAGGGCACCAGGGCCGATGCCAGGCTGGTGTGGGATGAAGGCACGGAGCAGCCCCGGCTTGAGGTGCGGGTTGGCGCCGGGGTGACGGTGGCTCACCTGGTCACGTGGGTCATGCATGAGGTCGCGCACTGGCTGACGGTGGGCGAGCGGGGGACGACCCGGCCTGAGGGGTTGACCGAGTCGCGAATTGTCGAGGATGAGGTCGCGGCCGAGTCGGTGTCGCATTTGGCCGCTCGGTGGCTGGCTGGGTTGCTGCCGAGTAACGAGCGTTTGCCTGATGGTCTTCGCGAACTGGCCGGGCGTGACTTCGCCGAGTACGCCGACACCGTCCGGGGACGCACCAAGGGCTCGGACTACGTCGCCGACGTCGCTGGGTCCGGTCCCGGTGACGAGATCGCACTCCACTCCGGACAGCAGGGGCGCGGCGCCGAGGAGGCCGCGACTGAGGACCTTGTGCTCGCGAGCGCCCTCCACTACTCGCCCGACTTCGTGCCCGAGGTGACGGTGGGCCACCTGGTGCGGTTGGTCATGCGGCTGAACACTGAATACACCGCGCTCAGGGAAGCGTCACCGGACGGGGAGGCCCTTCGCGAGGTCATGGACGAGCTGCGGGCGATGCTCGACAAGCTGGATGCCCGACGTGAAACCATGATCGACCGGACCAAGCTCGTTCGGGCCGAACTGGACTCGATCGAGGCCGCTGTCCTCGGCATCGACGGTGCGCTTCAGCTCGTGAGCGACAGCGATGCTCTCACCACCGTCGACGGCGGGGATTTCGCGGCGGAGGTACGCGAAAAGGCCGATCAGGCCTGGCAGACCGCCTCGGCGCACCTGCGGGAGCTGGACTACGCCGTCGCTCAGCTTGCCCAATACGCTGAACAACCGGTCACCGCACCACCGGAACTCGCGAGGCCCTTGCCTTCCTCGCCTTTGATCCGCGGTGCGGGCGTGACTTTCGCCCCGCTTGAGGACACGTTGCAGGAGGTGATCCGGCGCCGCGCAACGGTTGGTGAACTGGTGCCCTTCGCGGAAGACCTCGCCGCGGAGCTGGATTCGGCGGCCTCCGCGAATGCCTTCGCCCTGGTTTATCGCCGTGCCGCACGAATTCTGCGCGAAGCGTTGCCGGTTGCCGTCGAAGCCTGGGCACGCTCGAACGGCCGCGCCGAAGAGGCCGTCTCGAATGGTGAGCCGCCGGAGACCGTTGCCCGGTACCGGGAGCAGGCCGAGCGCGGGCTCCAGACGGTCCGTGAGCTGATCGGCGAAGCCCGCAGGCCGGATCTGCTGCCATCGGGTGAGTTCGTGTCGGACCTTGCTAGTGACCTGGTCGATACCGGTGTCGGCGCGCTGACCGTCGGCCGGGTACTCGAACGCATCGGTGAACTCAACGCACTGCGGATCCGGCATCGGCGTGCGGTGGAAGACCGGTTCCTCGATACGAGCCGTGGCGACGCGGTGCGCTTGGTCGAGGACGAGATCGACCGGTCCACAATGGAACTCGACCGGCTGCTGCGTGAGGCGATGGCGACGACGCCGGGGCAGGCGGGTCGGATCGAGCATGTGCTGAACGTCCTGACCGCCTACCGGTCCCAGCTCACCGGCCACCCCGGCAGCGATGCGGACGATCCCTGGAACGCCCTCGTGGACGCGCAAGGCGCGAAGGGACGTGCCCTGCGCGCTGCCGACGAGGCAGCGGCCCGTACGTCGCGGTACCGGGCAGTTCTCCACTGGAACATCGCGGCGGAACTGGCCCTTGAGCTGGAGCGGACGGTACGTGGGCTCGGGACGGCCGAGGGCACCGCTGCCGTCGGAAGTCCGTTGGCAGAGCAGACGATGGAGCCGTCACTGGAGGCGGTCCTGCCCCGGTTCGAGGCACTGAATCGCCAGCACCGGGCACTGCGCGATGTCGCCGAAAGGCTGCGTGCGGACACGGTCCTGCTGTCGGCGGTCGAAAGGGCCGTGGCGGACCTGCGCGCTCAGCACGCGCCTCACGCCCTCGTTTCCGAGCTCGGCGACGAGAAGGAGCGGCTGCGGGGCCGCATCGACGTCACGCTCGCCGGGTTCGCCACGATGCGGTCGGGTGCCGAGGGCACTCCGGGACGGCTGATCGGCGACACCGAGGCGCTGGTCGCCGATCTCGTGACCGCGGCAAGGGCCGCCGATCTCGTGGCCGCGACGAGGGACGCCGACGAGACACCCGCCGGCACCACGTCGCTGACCGACCTGGCAGTACGCCTCTCGGGGGTGCGGGACGCGGTCAGCGCGGTCATCGCGGCGGAAACCCGATCGACGCAACGATTGGACCGGTCGAAGCCGGGCGCTTTCGCCGAGGTGACGGGTGCTCGTGACGACGCGGACCGTGCGTGGTCCCGGCTCGCGGCGCTGCTGTCCCTGTCTCCCGGTCCCGGCAGCGTGGTGGTCGAGACCGGCACCGAAGCCGACGAGTCACTCGCCTCCGGCGAACTCGCGGCGATGACGGTGATCTCGGGGCCGGAGCGCACGGTCACCGTCGCCGACGTCATGGCGTTGGTGACCAGGCTGGGCGAGCTTGCCCGGGACTCCTCCGGACTGTCAGCGGACCTGCTCGGGGAGAAGGCAGGCGAGGTCGCCGACGAACTGAGCGCGCTGCTGCGGCCCACGCGAGTACCGGTTCGCCCCGATCTGGCATTGGACATCGAGCGGGTGGTGACGGAGGCCCGCGCGGTCGCCGACGCGCTGTCTCGCCGACGGCAACTGACCGATGGCACGCTGCCGGCCCCGGTGGCCGCACTGATCGACGAGATCGGGGTCCGGCAGGCGCGCGCCCGCGTGGACGCTCTCGAACACGCCCTCCGGCGACTCGCGCACACAACCCGTATCCCGGCGTACCTGCGCCCCGACACCCCTGAGGGGGCACGGCCCCGGTTCGCCGATCTGCTTCCCGATCTGCGGGCTTCGCGGCGCATGGCGGAGTCGATCCGGACCTGGCGGGCCGAGTGGAGCGAACTCTCCGACGTCGCCTCCAGGCTCGACAAGGAGGGTCTGCCCTCCGAAGCCGCACAGTTGCGCGAAGGTCCGCTGACGCGACGGCTGAGCGACCACCTCGAGCGGGAGCCCCGCGGACTGGCCGATCGGGCACGACGATTGCAGGCCGCCGTTGCGGAGCACGCCAGGGCCATGGAATCGGCCGGCGGCGCGGGCTCCGTCGAGGTCGTCGGCGCGTTGAACCGGCTTTCGATGGCGATCGGCAGCGCTCTGCACGCCGAGGCCGTGGGCAACGACATCGTGGCCGGTATCGGGAACGGCGACGCCGCCTGGTACGCCGAGGCTGCCGACAAGGCGTGGCGAGCCGCGGAGACGGCGATCGCCGAGGCGAGGAACCAAGCGGTCATCGCACTTCGATCGCCGGAAACCCGATCCAGGAAGACGATCGACGTTCCGTGGCAGTGGACGAACGGCTACGAGGCGGCGAGCGACCTCCCCGCTTTCGACCTTGGCCGCCTCGTGACCTCGGCGCACGCCCTCTCGGAGGTTTCCGGCATCGTCGGTTCGCTCGCTTCGCTGGGTTACCAGGAGATCGTGGGTGGCGAACTCGGGGCGCGAGCAGCCGCGCTGGTGCCCGCGTTGCTGGCGACGGTGTCCCCGCTCGCACAGGGGGTGGACGCGAACGCCAGGCTTGTGCGCAAGCGGGGCGAGGCGTTGCCGCGCCTTGAGGTCCGCGTGGGTCCCTTCGTGACGGTGGCGCACCTCGTCGAATGGGTGATGCGTGAGGTCGCCCGCTGGCTGTCGGAAGGAGGGCGGGAAGCGGGACCGGTCGTGAGCGAGTCCGCCGAAACGTCCACTGTGGATGCAGCCGGGCTGGTGCCGGAACTTGCCGCCCGGTGGTTGGCGAGCCTTCCGGACTCGATGCTCGATCCGGCCGCACTGCCCGCCCTCCGGCTCGGAGGCGCGGGGGAGCCCGGCTCGCGGGAGCCGACGCGGCGTGATCCGGCCCCGCTGGAGCGGGTTTCCGCGCCGAGGAAACGAGATTCCGAGGAGTTCTTCGCCTACCGGAGTGTCGATCCGGACGTGTCCTACCGGCTGGTGGTGACGCGGGCTCGTCGCAAGGACACGCTGGTCGTCCGGGCGGAATCGGCTGATGCCGCGAGCCGGGTGCTGTGGGAGGCCCGGCTGCGGTTCTCCAGAATCGGCCAGTTCTACGAGGGTGCGGTCGGCACTTCCGCATCGGGTGGCGGTGTTTCGCCAGGCGCCACCGTCGTGCTGCGGCCAGGGAAGCAGCGGTTCAGAGACGTCGCGCACGATGCGCTGTCGATCCGGGTGGGTTCCGGGGACGAGCAACGATTCGAGTTGTTCAGGGAGGTTCCACTCCGGCGTCGAATCATCGGGTTCGCCGGGAAACACGTCGAAGCCGATCGACAGTTGGCTTCGGGCAATACGGTTTCCACTCTGCGCGAATGGGCCAGAAACATCTCGCCGATCTCGATTGACGATGACACTGCCGAGTTCAGGAACACGGCCGAGCGGATCGCCTGGACCGTCGGTTACCTGAGCACGCGGCTGCTCGACTTCGTGAACGAGCCGTCGGCGGAGCTTTCGCTTGAGATGCTGGAAGTAGGGCTGGCCGACCTGCGCGTGATGCTGGACCAGCTCGTCGTGAAACGTCCTGATCTTGAGGACGCGGCCTGGCAGATCGTGCGCAGTGCCCTTGCGGCCACAGGGCCGGTAACCGGTGGCGGTTGGAGTGCGGTGCGGCCACCGGACGGTGATGCCGTCAAGACTCGGCTGGTTGCCCTGGAGACCGCGTTCCGGCGGTTCGCCATCGCGGCAAGTCCGGTGGACCCCTCGCTTTTCGATCCGCAGGAAGACGGTGCGGCGGGGCTGACCGAGCGTTTCCTCGGCCAGATCGAGCAATTGCGGCGTAACTGGCAGGCGACGAGCTGGGACCTGACGTACCTGGTGCTATTGCGTACGGAATGGCGGAAGGCCGGCTTCGACGAGTTGATGGCGCGCAACCGAGGCGACTTCGTCGAAGCCGACCGGATCCGGGCGACGCGAACGGCGTTGGACCGTACTCTGGCGATGAGGCGCGGCTTGCTGCCGACGTCCGAGGACTGGGTGGCGGACGCGGAAAGGCTGGCCGACTACGCCGACGACGGGGTTCATGCGGCCGACGCCGCCGCGGCCGGATCAGCCGAGATCGTCCCGAAGCGGAAGAGCGAGCTCGTGCGCGCCGCGGTGCTACTCCGCGACTACGCTCGCGCCGGTGCGAAGTGGACGGACGCCCAACGGGAGCTCGACCGGCTGCTGGGTGATCCGGATGCCACCGGTACGGCGATCGAGGAGGCACGGTCGCGTGCCGACGCCGCGCTCTCCGCTGTCCGCGGCGTCGATGGGAACCTGAGCCGCGACTATCTGCTGGAGCCGAAACCGCGGTGGCCGGAAATGCCGGGTCTGATGACCAAGGTGATTTCCCCGTGGCACCTGGAGGAGTCGAGCGCTTCGGTCGGTGCGATGGTGGTGCTCGGGCTCGATGCTGTCGTGGGTGGTGACCTGGCGGCGCGCGGCGCGGAGCTGGCGCGGGTGTTGCTGGATTCGGTTTCGGAGACCCCGCATGGCGTCGACAGGGACGCGCGGTTGGTGTGGGACAAGGGCGCGGAGTTGCCTCGGCTTGAGGTGCGGCTCGGCTCCGATGTGACGGTGGCTCACCTTGTGGTGTGGGTGATGCACGAGGTCGCGCACTGGCTCATGGTGGGAGAGCGGGGTTCCGCTCGGCCGGAGGGCCTGTCCGAGTCGCGGGTCGTCGAGGATGAGGTCGCGGCCGAGTCGGTGTCGCAGCTGGCCGCTCGGTGGCTGGCGGAGACCCTGCCGAAGGGCGAGCGGCTGCCCGCGGACCTTCGTGAGTTGGCCGGACACGACTTCGCCGAGTATGCGGGCACCGTAAGGAAAACGACCAAGGAATCGGACTATCCCGCCGATGTTGCGGGCAAGGGCGGCAACGACGAGATCGCGTTCCACTCAGGACAGTCCGAATCCCCGGTCTCGCCAATCCCGGAACGGCGCGAACCGACCCTCGGCGAACGAGTGATCGCCGCGTGGACGCGCAATATCGATCTGGCACGGCTCGGTATCGCTCGCCGTGAAGTCGTGTGGGACTACCGGAGTGCGGCCGACGAGAGCGGCTATTCGCTCTCGGTGCGGCCCAATCTGCACAAACACGCGGTGATCGTGGAAGGCTGGTCGCCCGGCGGTTCGGGGCCCATGCTGTGGCGCGCTCGGCTGCGATACTCCGAAGAGGACGGTGTCTACCGGGGTCTTGTCGACGACGACAAGGTGGGTGACGGCCGCGTTTCGCTGGGTACCCCCGTGACGGTGACCGTGTTGGGGCAGGGCGAGACGAGCCGCTTCGGTGAGCTCGCGCCCATCGGCGTCTCCGTGAGCGTCGGAGATGGAGGGCCGCGACCGTTCGGTTTGGTGGCCGAACAGCCCCATCGCCTCGACACCGGTTTCGTCGCACGTCACTTCGATCCAGCTCATCGGTTGGCTTCCGGGGTGAGTGCGCTGGAGTTGGTTTCTCACGTCCGCGCCTTGTCCGAACCCGCCCTTGTGACCGCGATGGCCGATGTCGCGCGATTCGTGGCGGCACTGGATCTGCGGGTATCGGCGATCGCCGATACCCAGCCGCCGACGCGCGAACACCTCGTGGAGCTCGAACACGCGCTCTTGGAGTTGCGTTCACTCCTGAGCAGGGTGATGGCGGACCATCCCGATGCCGAAGGCCGCGCGTGGCTGACGATGCGCAGAGCCCTTGCCGCATCGGGAAGGCTGTTCTCCCGAGTCCGTGAAGGACAGTTGACCGCCGTGGGTGCCGACTATGCCGCGACTCGGCTCGTCGAGCTGGAGACGGCGCTGCGGCAGCTGGTGGCCGCGACGGCCGCGCCTGGGCGGCCCGAGCCCAGCTGGGGCGACGACGGGGCGATGCCGAAGTCGGTTCGCTCCACCGCGTGGCGGGTCAACGAACTGTCGTTCGACTGGGACGCGTGGCGCAGCGACGCGGCGACCCTGCGCGAGTTGCGAGCGGATTGGCGTGAGGCGGTCCGCGATGAGAAGGCCGCCCTGGAGCGTGGTGACGCAGCCGTCGCCGAGGACACCGGCGCACGACGGGTCGCACTGGAGACCACGCTGGCATCGCGACGCGACCTGCTGCGACAGAAGGGGGAGGACTGGCTTACCGAGGTCGCCGACTATGCCGAGTGGATGGCCGAGCTGGTACTGGCGGCCGACAAGGACAAAGCTACCTACGCCCGTGCCGCGGCGGGCCTGCGCAGGCTCGCGCTCACCGCTCAGGTGGCGATCCACGCCGAGGTGCGCGCCGACCAGTTCGCCGGTACCGAAACGGAATCGCCGTTCTTGATCGCGGACGCCCTTTCCGGCGCGGACGCCGGGCACGCGAGGGTTTCCACTCTGCTGGCCGAGATCCGGCGGGGCATGCCGACGGGGGAGCCACCGAGGGGCGAGCGGGTCGACCTCCTTTCCGCTGTGCGTTCGTGGCGCGATCTGGTCGCCGTGGGGCCGTTCGTCGAGGCGATGGTGACGCGGGGGCTGGACGAGGTCCTGGGTGGCGATCTCACGGGACGCGCGGCGGAGCTGGTTCCGGTGCTGATGCGTTCGGTGTCGCAGGTCGCCGAGGGCACCGGCCCGAACGCCAGGTTGGTGTGGGACAAGGGTGCGGAGCTTCCTCGGCTTGAGGTGCGCACCGGCGACGATGTGACGGTCGCGCACCTGGTGACCTGGATCTTGCACGAGGTGGCGCACTGGCTTTCGGTCCGGCAGCGGGGAACGAACCGGCCAGAGGGGCTTGCCGAGTCGCGGGTTGTCGAGGACGAGGTCGCGGCCGAACTGGTCTCGCGCCTGGCCGCTCGGTGGCTGGCCGGGTTGTTGCCCAAGCGCACACGGCTTCCCGCCGACCTTCGTGAGCTTGCCGGATATGACTTCGGCGATTACGCGGACAGCGTAAGGGAAAGGACCGAGGGCACGGACTACGCGGCCGGTCTCGTCGGCTTGGGAAGCACCGACGAGATCGCGTTCCGCTCCCAAGGCGACCAGGGTTCGTGGCTCCACCGGATGGCGGCCGCGTGGCAGCGGAACCGCGACACGTTCTTCGAGAGTTTTGCGACCAAGCGGGAGAGCTGGAGCTACGAGAGCGACGACGGCAACGCCCGGTACAGCCTCGTCGTCAAGGCCGGGTTCTGGCCGGATACCGCCATCGTGGAGGCCAGGTCCCTCGATTCGTCCCCGCACGTGTTGTGGCGGGCGAAAGTGCGCTACTCCGAAAGGTACGACGGTTACGAGGGCTACGCCCAGCCCATCACCTATGGCGACGGCACCGCCGTCCTCGGGGATTGGGTCGGCGTCATTCCGCATAGCCTGGGTGGTTCGGACCGGATCGAGGCTTCGGCCGCGCCCGGCGAGCTGGAAGTCAGGCTTGCCAACGCGGAGCCGGTCCGGTTCAGCAGGCGGGCCGAGCCGGACGCCCATACCGAGCAGGTTGAACTGCGTGGTGGCGCGGGCTTCGAAGCACCACCCTTCGACCCCGGCCATGTCTTCCCCTCGGGGACTTCGGTATTGGGCCTCCTCGCGGATGTCGAGAGGCTTGCCGGAAGCGGCGATCGCGAGGTGGCTCTCGCGCTGGCGGACGCGGTCGTATACCTGTCCAGGTTCGACCTGCTGATCTCGAACCTGACAGCCGAGCTGGTAGCCGAAAAGCCCAATCTGCTTACTGAGGCCGCGCTCGCTCTCGTCTCGCTGCTGCAGGACCGTGTGCTGACTCCCCGGCCGGATCTCGACGATATCGAGGTCGAGATTTCCGGGAGACTCCTTGCCTTCATGGGTGGCTATCTCGACGACGCGCGGCGGTGGCGGCTTGCGGCGAGCGGTTCCGCTCGCGCGAGGGCGATTCTCGTGGAGCTGGAGATCGCGTTCCGGCGGCTCGCGGCAGCGGCGGGCAGGCCACCACAGACCGGGCCCGGCCGGGCTGCCGACATGCCGTGGTCGATCCGGAGCTGGGCGGCGGCATTCGAAGGCCTCTCGTCCACCTGGGAAAACGTGCGGCACGCGATCACGACCGCCAGGGAGCAGCGTGCCGACCTGCGGCACGCCGAAGCCGAGCACAGGGCGGCGACGCTACGCGGTATGGACGGCAAGGAACTCAGCGACCTCACCGCACGGTTGTCCGGGTTGAGCGCGGACATCCTCCAGCGTTACGAACTGATCCAGCTGGAGGTCGAGAACTGGGCGAGAGCCGTCGAAGAACTTTCCGACGATGGGATCGACCTGGTACTGAACGACGAGCGCCGCGGGCCGGGTGTCGCCGTCGCCAGCCGAGGCTTGCGGAGGTTGGCCGAGGCCGCGCGGGCAGCTGTCGAAGCCGAATTGTTCGCGGACCGGCTGATTGCCCGGAGCGGCACCGAGGCTCGCGTCATCGCGGACGCGCTCGTCCGCGCCGACATCGCGCTGGAGACCGTTCCCAGGCTACTGACCTCGGTGAGCAGGGGGATGCCGACGAGTCCCGGCGTGGCGGGGCTGACGGCAACCGTCGCGTCGGAACGGGACTTCGCGGCCCTGGGACCGTACGTCGAGGCACTGGTGACATCGGGACTCGGCGAGGTACTGCCCGCTGAGCTTGCCGCGAGGGCGGAGCCGATGGTGTCGTGGCTGCTCGACCCGGCGCGTGTGACCGCCGCGACGAATGGACCTGACGCGGCGCTGGTCTGGGGGCCGCACGAGTTGTTGCCCCACCTGCGACTGCGCGTTGGCGACGACGTCACGGTCGCGCACCTCGTGATGCGGGTGCTGCACGAGGTCGCCCATTGGGCGATTGTCGACCTGCGTACTCCCGACGATCCCGCTTTCGGGAAACGCCCCGAAGGGCTGACCGCCCGGGAGGTACTGGAACAGGAGGTCGCGGCCGAGGGAATCACGTCGCTTGCCGCGCGGTGGCTGCACGGGCTGCCCGGCAGGAAGGAACTGCCCGCCGACATCGCCGAGGTGGCGATGCGTTCCCTCGGCGAGCACGCGGCGGCGACCCGTATCGCGAACGAAAAGAGCAAATACGTCCGCGATGTCGCCGATGCCGCCGCTGATGACAGCAGGGTGGAGTACCACTCGCGAAGCGGCCGGTTCGCGGACCTGGTGACGGTCAGCGACGACCAGGCGCGGGATCTCGCCGCGGAGGTACTGGGCGACACGGTCACCGTCGAACGGGTTCCGGAGACGACCAACCCGGTGTGGCGGGTCCACGAGAACGGTGTCATCGCCGCGTTCCTCTCCGTCACCACCCGGCTGGCCGACGTGCTCGCTGCTCACAGGGCTTTGGCCGACCCGCCGCGTCCGCTCGTGACCGCCGACGTGCTCGGCTCGTGGCCGCTCAAGGGCGAAGCGGGCGTGGTCCTGCAAAGCGCCGTTCCTGGGACCTCCCTGCACGAGCTGTTGGTACGGACCCGTGAGGTTCTGCTCGATGACGAGGCACGGGGCGAGGACGTCCAGGCCGCGCTGAACAGGCTCGCGGATGCCGCCGAACTGACCGGGCGGGCCTTCGCCGCCCAGCACACCGGCTCCGAAAACGCCGAGCTGAGTTCACCCGGTGCGCACCCGCTTGCCGGTTCCGCCGAACTGCTCGCGGCAATGCTCACCGGTCTTCCCGCCGAGGCGAGGGCCGTGTTCGGCGACACGACGAGCAGGGTGCGTTCGGCGGCCGACGCCGACGCCGACGCCGTGCTGTCGGACAGGGCCTATACCCACGGCGATCCGCATCCTGGCAATATTCTGATCGATGTGGACGGTGGTACCGCCGGGCTCATCGACCTCGATACAGCGGGATACTCGGTCGGCGAGGATAACCAGCCGATCGGCGACCCCACGCTCCAGGTGACCGACCACCTCGTCTATCTCAGGCAGCTCACCGAGACCCTCGGCATCGAGGAGGTCGGCTACCTGCTGGAGTCCCGGTTCCACGCGGGTTACCGGTCCGGGCTCGGTATTCCCGCCGACGTGCGCGGCGAGGTGGCCGCGGCGGTCGGTACATTGTGGATCCAGTACAGGACGCTGGGAACGGAGGCCGACAGCTCCGCGCTCATTGATCACGTCCAGGCCGTCGCCGACGCCGCCGACGCGTTGCCCGCCGGGCAGCCCGGTACCCACTTCCCGGTCGACGGGGAATCCGAACCCCAACGGCGGGGCCTTTTCGGACGGCTGTTCGACACCAAGTGGAACTACACCGGCGACGAAGGCGTTCAGCCGAACTTGCCTTCCCCGAACCAGCGGTCACGCACCATCGCGGATCTGGCGGCCGAAGCCGGTACAGCGGACGCTTCGCTGGCCGCGCTGGAAGCAGCGCTGGAGGGGGCGGGCGAGCGACTCGCCGCTCTGCACCGCTCCCACGAACTGTCCTTCTTCGACAGTGCTCCGATGGAGGTCGCTCGTTCGCCGCTGGCCCTTGAGGCCCATCAGGCGATTCTGTTCGGAAGCCCGTTCGCGGCACTTGCCGACGTCAGCGAACTGAGCGGACGTATCAGAGACGCCTTCGCGTGGGGCCCGGTGTGGTTCGGGGCGGTGCACGGTGCCGCGACGCTGGACGCGTTCCAGATCGACGGCGACCGGGTCACGCTCACGCCTGCCGTCGCCGAGCCCGGCGAGGCACGGCCGAAGACGCCGACCGCCACCGATGTGCACTCGTTCCTCGCCGATCTCGAAGCCCGCACACCAGGATTGGCCGAGCAGCAACGCGATTCGCTTGCCGACGTCTTCCTAGCCGCTTACGAACGAGCAGGTGGTGTCATCCCACCGGAGCTCGGTGCGCGGACGGAACCGCTTCCGCCCGCGGCAGAGGAAAGCATCGCCCGCGACATCGAGGACCTGCGCGAGCTGGTGCTTCAGTACGCGGCGGATGCACCTGGCATCGACGTCACCGAAGCGGCCCTTGAGCTGACCGGCGGCGAGCTGGATTCACTGAACAGGTACAGCGAGCCGCACTACCTCCTGGTGCGAGTCGCCGTGAAGCGGCTTCACGCGGCTCCGGCAGAAGAGTGGAACGACATCGTCGCGAAGCTGACGCGGTCGCTGTTCGAGCTGGTCGACAACCCGGTACAACGCGAACGCCTCGACGACGGCCTGCTGCCGGACTTCCTCGACGACATCAGGACGATGCTCACTCCGCTCGGCCTCGCCGGAATCGCCGACCTGGTGGCGGCGAGGTACGAGCGGTACGACGAAGACGCCCCCGCTAGGGGGTTCGTCGCCGGGCTGCCCTCGGTGGTGTCGGTCGAGGTCGACGAACAGCTCACGGATGCGTTCGCCCGGCACATCGCCAACGGAGACCCCGAGACGTTCACCGGCGCCGACAGCACCTATGGCCTGTCCCTGCCGGACGGCTCTTACCTCATGTCCTTTTCGGACACCTACCTCGGGCTGATCAACGAGGACGGCAGCCGGGACCCGGTCGTGCAGGAGGGCGGGCCGACACCGTTCCTCCGCAACTCCTTCGTCCGGATCCGCCCCGATGGCGAGCCGGAGACCATCGTCGGCCGGGATGGTGACCTTCCCGTCGAGCCGATGCCGCATCCCGAGGATGGCAAGTGGTACTGGTCGGGTGACGTGCAGCGCACCAAGGACGGCGTGGTCGAGGTCACCTACCAGGAGTGGACCGGTCGTGACGTGGAGGGCTGGGATTGGACCAAGGGCCGCAATGTCGTCGCGAGGTACACGGACGGGGACTTCACCGCTCCCGCGCAGGTGTACGAATTGCCGTCGGCGACAGGGGTCGACTGGACGGCGGCGATCCTCAATGCCGAGGACGGCTACCGGTACGTGTACGGGGTGGAGGATCTCGGCGACACCAAGTATCTGCGCGTGGCACGGGTGGCAGGGGACAGCCTCTCGGGACAGTGGGAGTTCTACACCGAGGGTGGCCGGTGGTCGATCTTCGAATCCGATGCCGCGAGGGTGATGCCGGGGGTTGCCAACGAATTCAGTGTGACCAGGGTCGGCAACTACTACATGCTCATCACGCACGACACGAGAACCCCGATGAGCCCCGACATCGTCAGGTACGTGGCGCCGACGCCGTTCGGCCCGTTCACCGGCCCGATGCATGTGTACACGACACCGGAGGCAGGTGAGGACGGCACCTACCGCAACGAGAATGTCTTCACCTACAACGCGCACGCTCACCCCGGAATCGATCGCGGTCCCGGCAAGATTCCCGTTACCTACAACGTCAACAGCGTCGACAACATCGACACCTACCGGGACGCGAGCATCTACGCTCCTCGGTTCATCGTGCTCACCTTCGACGACGACGGCGGCGCGGCGGCGTTGGCCGGCGACGAAGACTTCCAGCGGGCGTTGCGCGAACAGCGAGATGTCTCCGTCGAGTCGTTCGAGAGGCTTGCCAGGGACGAAGCCGACCTGTATCAGCTGTTCCAGCGATTCGGCGAGGATCGATTCGGCACGGCCACCCGGCTCGCCGCGCTGCGGGGAATCGACCACGTTCTCGCGTTTCCCGGCAACATCAGCGCGCGGAACCTTGAGGTACGACTGCGGTTCGAGGAACGCAAGCGCGACGCCCTGGAGTCCGCCGGTGACAAGGTCAAGCCACTCGGCAAGCTGGTTCCGGCTTCGTTGCGGCGACCCGACCCGGACCGGCTCGCCGAGGTCGCCGAGCTGTTCGGCTATGGAGCCACCGACGACGAACTGGCCGAGTTCACCACGTTCCTGCGTAGCGCGGGACTTCCGGAAGAGCTGTACGGACAGGATCTCGATGTGCTCACGGCCATCGCCATCGAGCTGTACGTCCACGGCAGGTACACAAACGAGCAGCGGCGCGCGTTCGACGACGCGGAATGGCTGGGGACGGCCTTTGTCGAGTGGGATCTCGAACGTCACCCGATCACGGCGCTTCCGCCGGTATCGGAGCCGGTGAAGCCACGAGAGCCTCGCATCGATCCGGCCGACCACGCCGCGCTGGTCACCGGGACGCCCCGCTACCTCCCGCTCACCGAGGAACTGACCGAGGTGCTCAACGAGCGCTACGGTGCCGAGTTCGACGTCGATGACGTCGAACGGCTGCTCCAGGACGGCTTCGCCCGGCTCGTCGGGGCCGGAGGTGATCTGTGGCAGGTCGGCGACGCCGAGATCCGTGTGCGTCTGCGACTGGCGAATCCCGAGTTCGAAGCCGACGTGGCGACCGCGGCCGCGCGGTTCGAGATCACCGAGCGGGATGCCGAAACGAGCCGCTTCGGCGAACCGCTCGTCGTGGCCGAGGAGGGCGCGTTCGCGAGTATCGCGTTGTCCCCGCCCGTCGCGGCGGCCCGTGCCGAGGTGGAGACGAGCGAACCGGTGCGGGCCGACGTCGAGGGGAGCCCGGACTTCCCCTCGGCCACGGTGCTGGAGCTGACCGAACGGCACCGCACCGCTCGCCAGCTCATCCGCAAGATCGACGAATCGGGTGTCGCGGTCGAGCCGACGATGCGCGAGCAGATCTATCGCTACGTCGATGAGTTGCCGTCGGGGCAGGCGTTCGTGAACGCCGCGAACGGCGGAGACGGCAACCTGCTGATCGTTCACGGAAGCAAGGCCAGCGTCGCGATCAGGCATGTCGCCACCCTCGACAGAGGAAACGCGACGCTGATCGCCGAGGACGACGGCGAGGTGATTCACCAGTGGGGCGATCCGGCAAGGCCGCTCAACGCCCCTGGGGTCACCCATGAGCTGACCGTCTACAGTGGAGCGGGTACGAAACTTGGCGCGGTCAAGGTACGGGGCGCCCTGCTCACTCGCATGGCGGCCGCCGATGCGTACGGCTACGGACTTCCGGTTCCCGAGCCGGTCGAAACGCGGTACGAGCGGCGAATCCACAAAGACTGGGCACTAAACCGGCTACGGGAACTCACGGACGACGGCACGAAGGTGGCTCCCGGCGCATTCCTGAGCGAGCTGTCGGTGGTGCGCCCGCCTGGCCAGCGGCAGCGTGGCGACGCGGTGGCGCCGCTGCGGGAGATGGCGATCGGCCTGGCCGGAGACGCCGACGCGGGCCTCGTGCCCGACGCGGCATTCGTGGGCAACGGCGATCCCGCGGCAGGCGAGAACGCGGTGGCGACGAGGAGCAGGCATGCTCGCCGTACGCGGCTGGACAACCTGGTTCGGCTCGACCGCGTGCTCCACAGGGAACAGCTGGAGGCCCACTACCACTCGCTGATCGGTAACGGCATCGATGTCGTCCTTCCCGCGCCGGAGCGGAGGTTTCCGCCAAGCCGCGAAGCCATGTCGATGCGGGTGAAACTAAAACAGAATATGGACGAAGCCGAATTTCTCGGGGTGACAACACTTTCCGAGGAGGAAGGTGAATTCGCCGCGTTCCGCGTTCCGGTCGTCGCTTTCGCCGAACTGTGGGAGCGCGGCGCCGTTTCGGCAGGCAGGCAACGAAAGCGCCATGGCAGCGCCGTGGTGCACATACCCATGCTCGAATTGGGAACCGTTCCCGATTCCGCCGTACTTGCGGCGGACGATGATGTTGTTGACGTCACAGACTCTACCGCATCGAACCCTTCTCCCGATACCCCGTTTTTGGTTCCCGTTAACCTTTCCCTCGCGCCACATTCACTCCCGACTCTCCCGGCGAGGCCGGGCTCGGTTGTCCCCGGTATCGCTCCCGCCGTCGCCGAATTCTTCGAGCGGACCGAAGCGGAGTACAGCCCGACGGAATCACCACTGCGCTGGCGAACCCGTTGGCGGGACACCGATATCGAGGTCGAGATCGCTGTCGACCCCACCGCGCGCGAAGCGCACATGCAGCCCCCTGCTTTCGTCGCGGGCTCCCGGATATCGCCGCTGACAGGGCTGACCGAACCCGTCGCCGTTCCCGATGGACCCGTCCGGATCGTGCTTCCTCCGCTGCCGGACGTACCGGCGGGGCTCTCGCATCTCGTCGGCGCGACACTCGGTGCCGCCGTCGCCGACCTTCCGGCCACAATGGACGCTTGGTCGCGGGAGGCGGCATCGGCGGCGCTGGGAACCCTCACCTCGCTGACTCCTCCCGCCGATTCCGATGATCGACACGAGTTGCCACCTGAACCGGACGCGCCGCCCCCGACCCGGGCCGCTCTGTTCCCGAAGCGATGGGAGGCCACCGAGCGGGCACTTGCCGAAGCGCGGCAGCTCAGTGACCAGCTGCTGAGGAGCGCATGGGATGCACCTCCAGCCGCACTCGCCGAGCGGGCCGGTGAACTGGTGGAACGGCTCCGCGAACTCGCCGACTGGCACGACGCGCCCGGCGGCGACACCAGAATGGCCGCGCGGCGGCACCTGTCAACGGGACTGCGCCTGTTGGCGGCCGACCTCGCCGAAGCGCGCCAGACCCTGGAGGTCGGCCACCTGGTCGGTCAGCGCGTGTTCCAGGGCGGTCGCCGCGATCTCGACGCCACGGAACTGTTGGCGTTCCTCGACGCCGACCTCGCGAGAAGCGCGGGCAGGGCGTACGGCATGCTCCCCGCGATCGAACGCAGGGGCGAGCGTCTGCTGGAGCTGGAACAGCCGGCGAGGATGCTCGACGCCGAGCTCGCGGTCGAGCGGACGGTGTTCGACCGGCATTTCAGGCCGCCGTTGTGGTTCCGTCCTTCCAAGGGGGACGTCGCCCAAGTCGATACCCTGCTGACGATCCTCGCCGATATCGAGACCGACCTCGGCACGCTCGCGGGCAACGGTCACGACGGAACCACCGCGGACGACTTCGCGGAGCACGTGCTGGCCCTGCATGCACCGGATCTGGTCCACAACCAGGAAAAGGCCCGCAGACTCCTGTACACGATGGGGCTCAACGAGGTCTCCTACGGCAGTGAACGCAGGCACAAGTTCCTGACGCGCATCCTGGAGCATCCGCGTCTTGAGGGCAGGCTCACCGAAACCGGGCGCGGGCTCGTCGAGTTCTTCACCACGGTGGAGCAGCACCCGAATCCCGGTCTGGGCAGGTTTCAATGGCTGCTCAAGTTCAAGTACTCCCGGAAGTCCGTGATTTTCAGGAACTTCCATTTCGGCGACCGGTTCGACGACACCTTCGACGGCGGATCCGTGGCCCACGTCAGCGTGGAACCCACCGACGAACTGTCCATCCCCCAGAGGGACTACGACCTGGAGGACGCCAAGCTACCGGAGAAACCGGTAGGCTACGACACTTACCGAATCTCCTGGTGGGCCGGGGAGAAAAACGGATTCTGGGGCGGTTGGTTCGCCTGGTGGCGGCACGGCTTCACGGCTCAGCTCGAAGAGTACGCGCGGGCGGTCGGCGTGCCGTCCTCTTCCGCGGGCAACGCGACGTGGGTCGAGGGCAGCCGAAGGCAGGTGTGGGAAACCGGCAACACCTCGATGGCCGAGGCCGACGCGGCGCTCACCGAGATACTGCGCGAGGCGATCACCGGATACGCGACTCCGGTATCCCGTCCCGCCAACTTTCTGAGATGGGGACTCGCCTCCGGTGCGGGGACCGTTGTCGGCACACTGGCCGGTTACGGCATTGGTCTTGCGACCCTCGGCGCCGATCCACTGCTGCTCATCGCCGCGCTGGGACAGGCAGCCTACGCGACTTTGACCCACGCACCGCTGATGCACAACCTCAGCGGCAGGAGGGCGGCCGCGGGCGAGGCGGTCAAGCGCATGACGGCGGCGAGCGGGCGCGGCGGCCTCGGTGGGCCGGGGAATACCCGGATCGCCAGGAAGGGCCACCAGATCGGCGAACTGTGGCGGGACATAGCGGAACGGTTCAACATCACGCTTCCTGTCGCACCCGAGCCGCCATCACCGCCCGCGACGCCGGCTCAACGGAAGGACCTCGGCGCCAGAGTGCGGGCAATGGCACCGGAGTTGGCAGCCGCGCTGGGGGCTGAGGAAAGTCCGGGCCGTCGGCTGCCGCCTGAGCTGCTCGCGAAAGGCAGCCTTGGTGAGGTCGTCAGAGACAGCAAGGAGGTGCAGTGGGATCCCGAGACGCAGCGGATCACTCTGACTCTCGGTACCGGCGAGCGGGTTCACATCAGCTTTGCCGAGGGGGCGGGGAAATTCTCCACTCAGCGCATCGTCGATGGAGACGCGGACAAGAGGGAAATCCATCTGGTCATCGCGTATGCGCCGTCGGCCTATCTGGCGGGTGCCAGCACGGCAACCTTGTGGCACACCTTGTCGGGAGAACTGCTTTCCGGACTGTACAAGGCGTCGCTGGTATGGCGGATGGAGCGACTGTGGACCCTGCTCAAGATCAGGCTGTGGCCGTTCGCCATACAGACGGGAGTCGTCGGTCTCTTCGCCTCGCTGACGAACACGGCGCATCTGGTGATGCAGACATTGCTCGGGGGACTTGGCTCCATCGTGTTCTCGACCGTCGCGGGATACGGGAACATCAGGACCACCTCCCTCAAGGGCTGGATTTGGACGGATGTCCGCAAGGAATTGCTCGTCGATGAGCTGATCGAAGGCGTCACCACGCTTGCCGATAACGCCGATTACGCGGTCGGTATGCTCGCGGTGAGCCTGGAGGGCCTCAAGCGCCAGACGGCGGCCATCGAGGCACTTCTTTCCGGGAAGAACGGCGATGAGGCGGCCGGTCGGCTCCACGATGAACCCTCGGTTCTGATCGCCGCGGCCGAGGCGGATCTGGTGGCCTACGCGAGCAGGCGGCAGGGCGTTCGCGAGGTGGTCGTCGAGCGGGACGAGCAGACCGGGGCCCGGCAGATCGTCATCACGACCGAGAAGCCAGGCGGCAAGCAGGCCGGTCGCGCCGCCCGTCCCGTCGAGATCACGATCCTGCTTTCGCACGATCCGGGTATTCCCGATGACTTCTCGCCGTCCACGGTGCACAAGGCCTACACCGTGAAGGAGCGAATGCTCCACATGGCGCTTCCCCGATACTCCACCGACGCGAAACGCGTCGAGCGGCTTATCACGGAGCTGGACCAGACGCTGGTACGGGAAGGCTGGATCCAACCGATCTCCATGCTGAAGCTCGTGATCGAAGCCGTCGTCGTGGCGGCGGCGGACGGCGGGCCGAACGCGCTCTATTCGCTCCTCGGACCCGGTAGGGATCCGAACGCGACCGACCAGCAGCGAGAACAGGCGCGGCTCTCGGCCGCTCGCGACGGGATCGATGTCGTCACCACGGGTATCGAGGGCGGCGCCACGGTTACCGGTATCAGGGAGAAAGCCGCGAGGCGCCTCAGAGGGGATCTGCTGCCGATCGACACGGCGACCTCGACGCCGCGCATGATGGACGACTACACCGAGGAGGTGGTGTCACAGATTCATCGGCTCACCACGGCGTTTCTCGAACTGCTCGAAAGGCATGGTGACGTCGCCGAGGAGTCCACTCGCGACTGGTACCGCGAATGGAACGAGAGGGAGAACCACTCGCTGCCGGAGACGCTGGAGGGATTCCGGCGGCTCGTGGAGACCGGTGAGCTTGTGGACATGATCCCGCACCTCGCCAAGGTCGAGTTGATCGGTAACGAGGCCCGCCTTGTCATCGACAAGGTCGATCGGCCGGGCCCGTTCAACATCGCGGCCAAGGTGAGAGGCAGGCACCCGCACGAGATCATGCTCCGGTTCGCGCCGTCCATTCCAGGGGAACCCACGAAGCTGCGGTTCAACAAATTCGATTCTCTCGGGATCATCTCGCTCAGTCCGGTCGATGCAGCCAACGGATACTCCGAACTGATCGAAGCGCTGAGCGCTTTCGTTGAGGCCTATCACAAGGCGCCACCGGGCGCCCCTCCCATGCTTGCGCTCGCGATGAGCGACCTCGGCCCTGGCGCGGCTTCCGCGATGGTCAGGCGCATTCTCCTCGACTCGATGAAGGAGGGGCCGTTCAAGGCGAGCGCACTCGCGCTGCCGACGGGCATCGCGATGGGGTCGGTGTACGTGTCGGTCGCTGTCGCTTCCTGGTATCTCAGGGAGAAGTTCCTCATCGACGAGAAGATGCGGATGATGGCGTACTGGGACGGCTATCACGCCTCGCCTGCCCGCGTTCTGAACGCCCATCACATGCTCGAGAAGATCGCCGAACTGCTGGCGAAGGTGAACGCGGACCTCTTCGAACTCGCCGAGAAGGCGGGGCTTGAGATCGACCTGGACCGGACGCCGTGGCGGTTCCGCGACAGGGGCGAGGAGCAGGCACCACCCCGGTTGCTTTCGCCTCCTCCCCTGACAGCACCCGTCATCGGGGGAAGGCCCACCCGGGATCGAGCACGGACATTCGCCGATGACGTGACGGAGCTGCTCGCCGAGGTTCCGGAGGAGCGGGCGCCGGGACTGATCGGCGTTGCACTCGCCGCGTACGAACGTGCCGGGGGAAGTATCCCTTCGGACCCCGGGGCGCGTTCGGCGTGGGTTTCCGCCGGTTCGGACGCGGCTCGCGGCTGGGACATCGAGGAACTGCGCGACCTGCTGCTGCGGTACACAGTGGACGAAGAGGGTGTTCCGCTCGTTCCTTCACCTGCGGAGCTGACCGACGAGCAGTCCGGCGCGCTGCGTCGTTACCTTGAGCCGCACCAGGTTCTGCTCGATGCCGGGGCAGGGCAGCTTCGTTCGGCAACGCCTGAGGAACGGCCGGAGATCGCCGCCAAGCTGACGCGGGCGCTGACCGGGCTGGGCGAGGACCCCGTTCAGATCGGCCGATGGGATGACGGCCTGCTCGCCGACGTCCTCGCTGATACCAGGACGATGCTGGAGCCGTTCGGCTTCGCGGATGTCGCGGACAGGGTGGCCGCGAGCCATGAGGCGACGGGCGGCACGGCCACCACCGCGGCGACGTTCCCCGCGGGGATGCCGTCCGTGGTGTCGGTCGAGCCCGACCAGCCACTCACGGGTGCGTTCGCCAGGCACTTCGGCAACGACGATCCGGAGACGGTCACCGGGGCCGGTGGTGCGCGCGGGGTCGCCGAATCCGGTGGTTCCGTGGTCTTTTCGCTCGCGCATGCCTTCCTCGGCACGGTGAACGAGGACGGCAGCCGGCCACCGGGCGCAGCGACGCCGGTGATGCGCAACGCGTTCGTCCGGGTCGAACGCGACGGCAAACTGAAGACCGTCGTCGGCCGGGACGGTGACCTTCCCGTCGAGCCGATGCCGCACCCCGAGGAGGGGAAGTGGTACTGGCCGGGGGCCGTGCACCGCATGGCCGACGGGACGATCGAGGTCACCTACCGCGAGTGGAGTGCGACGGGCAACGGCGCTATCCGGACGGGCGGCAATGTCGTCGCGCGCTACCGGGACGGTGAGCTGAGTGCTCCCGAGGTGGTGTACGACCTGCCCTCGGCGCTGGGGGTTGACTGGACGGCGGCGACGCTCAAGGCCGACGGTTACCGCTACGTGTACGGCGTGGAGGACCTCGGTGACACGAAGTACCTGCGCGTGGCGCGCGTCGCCGGTGAAAGCCTTGTCGGGCAATGGGAGTACCGCACCGCGGACGGGGAATGGTCGCCGCACGAGTCCGATGCCGCACGGGTCATGCCGGGTGTTGCCAACGAGTTCAGCGTGACGAGGATCGGTGATCGGTATGTGCTGATCACCCACGACGCACGGACGCCGTTGAGCCCGGACATCGTGGGCTATGCCTCGCCGACGCCGTTCGGTCCGTTCACCGGACCCGTGCACCTGTACACGACGCCGGAGGCGGGCGAGAGCGGCACGTACGGCAACGGGAACGTCGTCACCTACAACGCGCTCGCCCATCTCGAGATCGATCGCGGTCCCGGCAGGCTTGTCGTGTCCTACAACGTGAACAGTCTCGACAAGTCCGACGTCTACCGCGACGCGAGCATCTATGCCCCCCGGTTCGTGGTGCTCACGTTCGACGGCGACGGTGGTGTCACGCAGGCGGGCGGAGACGACGGGTTCCAGCGGGCGCTGCGGGACCTGAAGGACGTCGACGCCGAGACTTTGGAACGCGCGGCGGCCCAGGGCGTTCCCTTGTATGACGTGTACCGCGATTCCGGTGACGACTTCGTCGCCGCGGTCCGCTCGGCCGCGACGCGCGGCAGCCGGCGCCCGAACCCGGTGACGAGGCTGCTCCCCGGCGCCGCGAAGAAGCCCGCGCCGACAGCGCTGGAAGAAGTCGCCGTGCTGTTCGGCTACGACGGCACCAGCGACGAAGACATGGCGCAGTTCGTCGCCTTCCTGCGCGAGGCCCGAATTCCGGAGACGCTGTACAGCCGGGATCTCGCCGTTCTGCGGGCCATCGCCACCGACCTGTACGTGCACGGCCGTTACACGGCGCGGCAGCGGCGAGCTTTCGACGACGCGGAGTGGCTCGGCACGGCGTTTTCGGTGAGGGATCCCAAGCAGCACCCGGCAGCGGGACTTCCGCCCCTGCCCGAACCGGAGAAGTCCGGGGAATCCCGGATCGATCCCGCCGACCACGCCGTATTGCTGACCGGAACCCCGAGCCGTCTCCCGCTCACCACGAAACTGACCGAGCGGCTCAACGAGCGGTTCGATACCGGCTTCGCTGTCGCCGACGTCGAGCGTCGGCTGAACGAGGGCTACTCACGGCTCGCGGGGGCGGAAGGTGATCTCTGGAGCGTCGGCGGCAGCGAGGTGCGGGTTCGCCTGCGGTTGACCAATCCCGAATTCGCGGACGGCGTGGCCGACGCCGACGCCGCGTACGAGATCAGCGAGCGTGACCGGGAAACGAACCGCTTCGAAGAACCCCTCGTCGTCGGGCGGCGAGGAGCGCGAGCGAGGATCGCGCTGACCGGTACCGGCGTCGAGTCCGCCGACGTCGTGCGGGCCGAGGTTGAAGGGACGCCGGACTTCCCCCGGGCCGAGGTTCTGGAGCTGACCGAGCGGCACCGGATCGCGCGGCAGCTCATCCGGAAGGTCGAGGAGTCCGGAGTACCGGTCGAGCCGGTCATGCGGGAGCAGATCCATCGCTACGTCGGCGAACTGCCTGGCGGGCAGGCATTCGCGGACGCCGTCGGCGGCGGCGACGGTCACATATTCGTCGTGCACGGAAGCAAGGCGAGTGTCGTCGTCCGGCACGTCATCGACACCGACACCGGCAACGCCCGGCTGGTCACCACTGTGGACGGTGGGCTGACTCATCAATGGGGAGATCCAGCCGATCCGCGGGCGATGGCGGGTGTCGTCCATGAACTGACCGTCTTCACCGGCACCGGTGTCGAGCTGGACACGGTGAAGGTGCGGGGCGCGATGACGACCCGCATGTCGGCCGCCGACGCCCGCGCCTACGGTCTTCCCGTTCCCTCGGGCAGCGAGGTACCGGTATTCCGCAGGGACATCGATCCGGAGTGGGCGCTGCGCGGGCTCAGGGAAATTACTCGCGACGGCAGGACCGAGGCTCCCGGTTTCCTGCGCGAGCTGACCGTCGACCGCCCATCCGGCCAGCGGGCGCGCGGCAACGCGGTGGCGCCGTTGCGGGAGCTCGCGATGTCGGCGGCAGGAGACAGGGGGCTCGTTCCCGACGCGGCTTTCGTGCCGGACGGCCATTCCGGCGATGACCGGAACGCCACGGCGACGTGGAACAGGCACGCGCGTCGTACCCGGCTGGACAACATGGTCAGGCTGGACCGGGTCTTCCCTGAGGAGAACCTGGAGTCCCGGTACCGGGCGTTCACGCGCAACGGTCTTCGGGTGGCGTTGCCGGTGCCGGGACACCGGTTGTTCTCCGGACCCGATTCCATGACGTTGACGACCAGGATGCAACAGCACGTCGATAAGGCCGATTTCCTCGGCAGAACAACGCTTTTCGGCAAGGACGGCGAGTTCGCCGCGTTCCGGATTCCGGTCACCTTCTCCGTCGAGCGCGAGGAACGCGGTACCACGACGTCCCTCCGGCGGCGGTACGGCAGCGCCGTGGTGTACGTGCCGATGGGTGAACTCGGCGACGATCCTCCCGCGTACACCGAGCCCGAAGTCGCTCCGCCCGCCGAGGTGGCGGTCGAAATACCCGAGCCGGTCGTACTCGACTCCCGTTCCCTGCCGAGCCTTCCGCCGCGGCTCGGCGCGGCGGTCGGCAACAACACCGACAACACCGCTATCAGTACCGCCGTGACCCGCTTCTTCGAGCGCGAGGGCGCGGGGTACCGGCAGGCGGATACTCCGGGGCGGTGGCGGACCCGGTGGCGGGACACCGATGTCGACGTGGACGTCGCGGTCGATCCCGCCGCGCGCGAGGCGCGGATCGATCCGCCCGCGTTCGCGGTGCGCGAGCGGTTGTCGCCCAGCACGGGATCGACCGAACTCGTCGCCGTTCCCGACGGCCCCGTCACGATCGTGCTGCCGCCGTTGCCGGAGGTCCCCGCCGGGCTCACCTATCTCGTCGGGGCGATGCTCAGCGCCGCCATCGAGGTACTTCCCGCCGCGCTGGACGAGTGGGCGCGGGAGACGGCCTCGCCGGTGCTGGGCGCGCTGACCGGTCTCCGGCCGCCAGGGGAGTCCGTCGAGAAGCCGGTACGCGCACCGGACGCGCCGCCACCGATCAGGGCCGTCATGTTCCCGAAGCGCTGGTCCGCGACGGAAAAGGCACTGGCAGAAGCCTCGGTCCTCGTCCGCCGCCTGTTGCACGGTGACGGGAGCGCGCCACCCGCGGAGCTGATCGCGCACACGAGAGAACTGGCGGCCGGCCTCGGCACGCTGGCCGATGAGCACGACGCCCCCGGCGGTGGCGCCAGGACAGCGGCCCGGAGGGACTTCGCCTCGGGATTGCGGTCACTGGCTTCCGAACTGTCCGAGGCGGGCCGGATACTGGAGATCGCCCACCTGGCCGGGAAGCGGAGCTCAGGCGAACCGAGGGACCTGGACGCCGTGGAGCTGCTGCTGTTCCTCGACCGCGAGGTGGGCCGCAACGCGGCCCGTGCGTACGACCTCCTGCGATCGGTCGATCGCAGCGGGGAGCGCCTGCTGGAGCTCGAAGAGCCCGCGCGGATGGTCGACGCCGTACCGGCGACCGAGCGGGCATTGCTGTTCAACCGGCATCCGAGGCCGCGGTTGCGATTCCGGCCCTCGCGCGGCGACCTGGCCGAGCTGGACGCCCTGGTGAGGATCCTCGCCGACATCGAATCCGATCAGCGGAGGCTTGCCGCGAACGGGCACAGCGGGTTTGTCGCGGAGGATTTCGCGGGTGAGGCACTGGCCGCTCACGCGCCGGATCTGGCCCACAGCCAGGAAAAGCTCCGCAGGCTGCTGTACGTGATGGGGCTCAACGAGACGACCCACGGCAGCGAACGCCGCCACAAGTTCCTGACAAAGGCCATGAACCTGCCCCGGTTCGAGGGGAGGTTCACCGACACCGGCAGGAAATTGGTCGAGCGCTTCGCCACGCTAAAGGAACACCCCATTCCCGGCAAGGGGCGGTTCGAGTGGCTGCTCAAGTTCAAGTACACCAGGAAACTGCTGGTGTTCAAGGACTTTCATTTCGTCGACCCGATGGACGACGGGGCTCACGGCGGCCCAGCGCACTGGGGGACCGCCGTGGCCACCGCGGCACTGTCCGTCTTCTACCGGGACAGCGACATCGAGGACGCGAAGCTCGCCGACTCGCCGGAGGAGTACGACACCTACGAGATTTCCATGTCGGCAGGGGAGGAGAACGGGCCGACGGGCGGGTTGCTCGGATGGTGGCGCAAACTTTTCACCCTCCAACTGGAGGAACCGGACTCCTCCGCCGCGGGCAACTCCTCTGCGGGGAACACGCACTGGGTCGAGGGCAGCCGCAGGATCGTGTGGGAACTCGGGAACACCTCGATGAGCGAGGCGGACCAGATGCTCACCGAGCTGTTGCGCACGGAGATCTCCAAGTACACGGTGGCGCTGCCGCCGCCGAGCAACGCCGTCAGGTGGGGAGTGTGGGCCGCGTCCGGCGCCATGGCCGGTGCCCTCGCGGGATACGCGCTCGGCATGCCTTTCGGTGCCAGCGCGCCACTGCTCATCGCGGCGCTGGGGCAGGCCGTCTACTCGATGTTCCTGCACCCTTCGATCGTCTACTACGTGTACGGGCACCACGAGGCCGCCGCCAACCAGGTCAGGACGATGACGGCGAGAGGGCGCGGAGGTCTCGGCGGCCCTGGCTTGACCAGGCTCACCAAGAAGGCCAACGAGGTGCACGCTCTCCTGCGGGACGTCACCGCACGCTACGGCGTCACCCTGCCTGCCCCGCCCGAGCTTCCCTCCCCTCCCGCGACGCCACGTCAGCGGGAAAGCCTTGGCGCGCGGGTGCGCGCACTCGCGCCGAAGCTCGCCGCCGCTCTCGGTGCCGAGGAGAAACCGGGCCGCCCGTTGCCAGCCGACCTGCTGGCGCAAGGGAGTCTCCGCTCACTGGTCGAGAACAGTCGCGATGTCCGCTGGGATGCCGAAGCTGAACGGATCCGGCTGACCTTGGAAACCGGCGAGAAGGTCACGATCGGTTTCGTCGAAGGCAAAAACGGCTTCACCACGCAACACCTCGTCGACGGCGACGCGGGCAAGCGGGAGCTCGTGATCGAGGTGGGGTACGCCCCTTCGTCCTATTTGGCCGATGCCGACGACGACGTGCTCTGGCGCGAACTGTCCGGTGAACTGCTTTCCGGTCTGCACAAGGCATCCATCGTGTGGCGGATGGCTTCGGTGTGGACGATGCTGCAGGTTGCCTTGGTGCCCTTCGGGGGACAATCCGTCGCGGTTGCGGTCTTCGCCTTTCTCACCAAGACATTCGGTGTGGCGACGCAGACGTGGAGCGGCGGGCTCGGGAGGATGCTGGCCGCGACACTTGCCGAGTACGTCAACCTGCGACAGCGCAAGCTGTCGGCGGCCATCTGGCAGGACGACCGCAAGAAGCGGCTCGGCGACGAGAAGTTCAACGACGCGCCCGTCAAGCTGGATATGCACTCGAAGAACGCGGTGGGCACGCTCGCCGCGCTCACCGAGGTCCTCAGGCGCATCCGCGTCGAGATCGAGGAACACCTGCCCGCCGGAGAAGGCGACCGGCAGGCGGATCGGCTGAACGACGACGCCAAAACCTTGATCGCGGCCTCGGAGCGGGACATCGTCGAGCACGTGCTGACCCGGGACGACGTCGTGTCGGCCGTCATCGAGGAGAACGACGAGACCGGTGAGCGCGACATCGTCATCAAGACCAGCGGTGCCAAGAAGTGGTGGGTCAGCGGATCGGCGCGTGCGGTCGAACTGACGATCCGCTTGCTCCACGATTCCAACATCCCGGACGACTTCTCGCCTTCCGTGGTGCACAAGGAATACGCCGTCAGGGAACGTCTCATGCTCATGGCGCTTCCCCGCTACTCCACGGACGAGCGGAGAACGGCCAAGCTCGCCGAAGCGCTTGACCGGACCCTGGACAGGGAAGGCAAGATCCAGCCGGTCGCCGGATTCGACCTCGGGCTGGAGGCAGGCATCGTCAGTCTCGCCGACGGTGCGCCCAACGCGCTGTATTCCTTCTTCGGACCGGGAATGGACGCGAGCGCGAGTGAGGTCTCGCGGGAGCTGGCGAAGACGTCGGCGGTGCGGGACATGATCGACGTACTGCAGGCCGCGATCGCGGCGGCCTATGGAGTCAGGACATACCGGCAGGAAGCGGCTCGGACGTTGTCGGGCGATCTGCGGCCCATAAACACCGCGACCGCGACCCCGCGCATGATGGACGACTACCTCGAAGTCGCCGTCGCGGAGGCACAACGCATCATCGCGGCGACCGGAAAACTGCACGAACTGCATCCCGACGCCGCGTCCGCGGCCAACCGTGATTGGTACCGCGACTGGAATTCGGAGGAGAACAGCTCGCTGTGGGAAAGCGTGTCCGGACTCCGCGAACAGGTCGAATCCGGCGAACTGGTCGACGCAGTTCCCCATCTCGCGGGTGCGGAGTTGATCGGCGACAGGGAACTGCGGCTGATCGTCGACAAGGTCGAGCGGCCGGGGCCACTCGGCTGGAAGGCGAGGGTGACCGCCAGGCACCCGCACGCGGTCATCCTGCGCTTCATTCCCGCGGTGCCGGGAGAACCGACGAAGCTGCGGTTCAACAGTTTCGATTCGCTGGGCATCATCGAGCTGAGCCCGGTCGACGCGGCGAAGGGATACCCCGACCTGCTCGGCCTGCTGAGCGCTTTCGTGGAGGCATACCACAAGGCGCCCTCGGGGGTGCCTCCGCTCAGCGTGCTCTCGACCTACGAACTGGGACCGGGAACAGCCTCGGCGATGGTCAGGCGCATCCTCCTGGATTCGCTCCAGCCAGGACCGCTTTCGCCGGGAAGGGTCGCCGCCCCTGCCGCGCTCGCCGCGGCGTCCGGCTACGTCGGGGTTGCCGCGAGTGCCTGGTTCAGCAGGCTCAAGTTCCTGGTCGACGAGATGATGCGCATGCTGATGTACTACGACGGCAGCCAGACCGGGGCCGCGCGCAACCAGATCGCCTACAACGCCGTCGAGGCGCTGGCCAAGCGGATCCTGGGCAAGGTCTACCCCGACTTCGTCGAACTCACCGACAACGCGGGCCTTGTCCGCAATCCCGACACGACGCCGTGGGTCTTCCGCGAGGCCGGGGACGACGCAGGGAAAGCACCTCAGCTGCTGTCCCCGCCGCCGGTGGAGCCCCCGGTCATCGGTGACGGGCCCCGTACCTTCGCCGAGGAACTGACGGTGCGGACCGCCGGGTTGCCGGAGGAGGAGAGCCGGGTACTCACCGATGTACTCGTCACGGCGTACGAGCATGCGGGAGGGGTCGTCTCGCCGGAGTCGCGCGCGGGCGGCGAGGTAGCGAACCTTGACGAGCTGCGCGACGTGGTGTTGCGGTACACGGTGGACGGTGCCGGTGTGCCGATCCCGCCCTCGGTCCACGAACTGGATGATGCCCAGCTGACCGAGCTGCGCCGGTTCAGCGAGCCGCACTACGTATTGCTGGATGCCGGAGTGGAGCGGCTCCGGGCGGCTTCGGATTCGGAACGCCAGGATGTCGTCGCCGCGTTGACTCGGTCGTTGTTCGGATTGGCCGACAACCCGGTACAGCGCAGGCGGTGGAACAACGGTCTGCTGCCGGATGTACTGGCCGATATCAGGTCCGTGCTGGAACCGGTCGGTCTCGCGGGGCTCGCCGATGTGGTTGCCGCCAGGCATGCCCAGTACGGCGAAGAGCCGCCCGTCGTCGCGGGACTCCCTTCGGTGGTGTCGGTCGAGGTCGATCAGGCGCTCACGAACACGGTCGCGGAACACATCGGCAACGGTGACCCCTCGACCTTCACGGGCGGTGGCGCCACCTACGGCCGTGAGTTGCACGACGGTTCCTATCTCTTGTCCTTTGCGGACACGATGCTCGGTGTCATCGACCAGCAGGGTGGCCGGTCGTGGACCGTGCCGGACGGCGGGCGGACTCCGTTCGTGCGCAACTCGTTCGTGCGAATCCGGCCGGACGGCCGGGTGGAGACCGTTCTCGGCTGGGACGGCGACATTCCGGTCGAGCCGTTGCCGCATCCCGAGGACGGCAAGTGGTACTGGCCTGGTGACTCGAACCTTGTGGACGAGGAGACCCTGGAGGTCCCATATCGGGAGCACGGCGCGGTCCTGAATGGACAGACTGGCGCCAACGTCGTCGCGCGGTATCGGCATGGTGACCTGAGTGCTCCGGCCGAGGTACACGAGCTGCCCTCGGCGACAGGGATCGACTGGACGGCGGCGACGCTGAAGGCCGACGGTTACCGGTACCTGTACGGAGTGGAGGACCTCGGTGACACGAAGTATCTGCGAGTGGCCCGCGTCGCCGGGGAGAGTCTCGTTGGCGAGTGGGAGTTCCTCACCGAAGAGGGCGACTGGTCATCGCGCGAGTCCGATGCCGCGAGGGTGCTTTCGGGGGTCGCCAACAAATTCAGCGTGACCAGGATCGGCGACGTTTTCATGCTGATCACGCACGACACGAGGACCCCGATGAGCCCGGACATCGTGGGTTACGTCGCGCCGACTCCGTTCGGCCCGTTCGCCGGTCCCACCCACCTGTTCACGACGCCGGAGGCAGGCGACGACGGTACCTACGGCAGCGCGAATGTCTTCACATACGACGTGCATGTCCACGACGAGATCGACCGAGGCCCCGGCAGGCTTGTCGTTTCCTACAACGTCAACAGCGTCGACAAGACCGATATCTACCGCGACGCGAGCATTTACGTTCCCCGGTTCGTCGTACTCACGTTCGACGGTGACGGCGGGATCGCCCGGGTACACGGGGACAAAGGTTTCCAGCGGGCCTTGCGGGAACTGGGTGGGGTCGATGTCGAAGCCCTCGCCAGGCGCGAGGTCGATCTGCCCTCGGTGTACGAGAGATTCGGTGACGACCGATTCGAGACGGCGACCCGGCTCGCGGCGCTGCGCGGGGCCGACTACGTGCTTTCGTTCCCCTCCGACATCAGCACGGAGGCTCTGACGGCTCGGTTGCGTAGGGAGGAAGCGAAGGAGCGCAACAGGGCGCGGGTCGCGTCCACTGTGCGACCGGCCGCGAAGCTGATCCCGGCGTCGGTGAGGAAACCGGACCCGCTGGCTGAGGTCGCCGAGTTGTTCGGCTACGACGGTGCCGTCCCCGGCGAGGTGGCCCGGTTCGCCCGGCTCCTCCTCCGTGCGGGAGTACCGAAGCGAGTGTCCACCCGGGACCTCGACGTTCTGCGGGCCATCGCGACCGACCTGTATGTCTACGGCCGATACACCAAACAGCAGCGGAGAGCTTTCGACGACGTCGAATGGCTGGGCAGGGCCTTCGCGGTGAGGAATCCGGACCGCCATGCCATAGCCGCTCTTCCCGCTCTCCCCGCGCCGAGGAAGGGGCGAGAACCTCAGCTCGATCCCGTCGATCGCGCCGCGCTGCTGATCGGGACTCCACGTTATCTTCCGCTGATCGCGGAACTGATCGACCATCTGAACGAGCGGTTCGGCGGCCGGTTCGACGTCGATGCCGTCGAGCGGCGGTTGCGGCGGAGTTTCTCCGACCTCGTCAGCCCTGAGGGCGATCTGTGGGAGGTCGGTGGCAGCGAGGTCCGGGTGCGGTTGCGGCTGACCCGCCCCGAGTTCGAGGGCGACATCGCGAAAGTCGGTGCCGTGTTCGAGGTCAGTGAACGGGACCAGGAGACGGACCGGTTCGGCGAAGCGGTCGTCGTCGGCGAGGACGGCGCGGAGGTCACCGTCGCGTTGACCGACCGTCGTGCCGAGCTCGATGACGTGCTGCGGGCGGAGGTCGCCGGGACTCCGGACTTCCCGCGAGCCGATGTGCTGGAGTTGACCGAGCGGCACCGGATCGCGCGCCAGTTGATCCGCAAGATCGGTGAGTCGGGTCTCCCCGTCGAGCCGATGATGCGTGAGCAGATCCATCGTTATGCCGGTGAACTGACCAGCGGCAAGGCGTTCGCGGAGGCCGTAGGAGGGGGCGACGGGCACCTGCTCGTCGTGCACGGAAGCAAGACCAGCGTGGTGATCCGGCACGTGATCACTGTCCTGAACGACAACGCGAGACTGATGGCCGTTTCCGCTGAGGGCGAACTGACCCACCAGTGGGGGGATCCCGCCGAACCACTCCGTGACGCGGGCGTCGTTCACGAACTGACCGTGTTCACGGGCACGGGCGCCGAACTCGACGTCGTCAAGGTGCGCGGTTCGATGCTGACCAGGATGACCGCCGCCGACGCGCACGGCTACGGGCTGCCGGTTCCAGCGGGAACCGAGCTACCGGAGCCGCGTGCGGGCATCGATCCGGAATGGGCGGTGACCAGGCTGAGGGAGGTCACCCGGGAGGGCAGGATCGAAGCGCCGCGCGGGGTGCTGCGGGACCTGACCGTGCGTCGCCCTCCTGGAGAGCGGGAACGCGGAAACTCGGTGGCGCCGGGGCGGGAAATGGCGATGAGCCTTGCCGCACAGGCGAAACTCGTGCCCTCCGCCGACTACCTGCCCGATGGGAGCCGGAGCCCGGTCGGCGCCCCGATGCCGGGGAGCAGGTACGCCCGGCGAACCAGGATGGACAACATGTCCAGACTGGACAGAGGGCTCCGGAAGGAGAACCTGCTGCGGCGGTATCGGCCGTTGGTGCGGAACGGCCTTGAGGTGACCCTGGCGGTGCCGGGAGCGCGGTTCCTTTCCGGGCCCGAGGCGATGTCGTTGACGACGCGGATGCAGCAGCATGTCCGCGATGCCGAGTTCCTTGGTGTGACGGAACTTCCCGGTGAGGACGAGGAGTTCGCCGCCTTCCGGATGCCGGTTACGCTCTTCGCCGAGTTGCGCAAGCACGACACCGTCATGGGTGGTTGGCTGCGACGGCGGCACGGCGACGCGGTGATCTACGTACCCGTGTCCGAACTCGGTGACGAGCCGGTCATGCGCTCCGAGACCGCCGATACCTCCGTGCCCGCCCCGGCTGTCGAGGCCGCTGAACCGCCGGCGCCCGTCGTGCTCGAACCGCACGGTCTGCCGACGTTGCCGGCGAGGGTGGGCTGGAAGGTCACCGACATCGCCGGTGCCGTCGCCGAATTCTTCGAGCGTGACGGTGAGCAGTACCGGCCTACGGCCACGCCGTCGCGATGGCGGACCACGTGGCGCGGCACCGATGTCGACGTGGACATCGTGGTCGATCCCTTGGCGCGTGAGGCACGAATCGAAGCGCCCTCGTTCACGGTGGGAGCGCGGACCTCGCGGCTCACCGGACTGACCGACGTGGTTGCGGTTCCCGATGGTCCCGTCCGGGTCGTGCTCAGGCCGTTCCCGGATATCCCCTCCGGCCTGGCGGAACTCGTCGGCGTGCAGCTGAGAGCCGTCGTGGACGCGCTCCCTGGCGTCTTGGGCGGGTGGACGCACGAGGTGGTGTCCTCGGCACGCGCTGACGCGACCGCGCTTTCGCGCCCCGCAGCGCCGGACGAGGATGCTGGGCACACTGACGAGGCTGGAGATCCGTTCGCCGAGCCCGACGCACCGCCGACCCGCGTCATGGCGTTCCCGAAACGCTGGGACGCCACCGAAAAGGCACTCGCCGAGGCCGCGAAACTGAGCGATCTGTTGTTGCGCGCCGAATGGGAGGCCCCTCCCTCGGAACTGACGGTGCGGGCCCGCGAGCTCGCGGAGAGGCTGGGTGAACTCGCCGCCTGGCACGACGCTCCCCACGGTGACCCGAGGGCCGCGGCACGACGGGATTTCGCGGCGGGGCTGCGGCTGATCGCTTCGGACTTCGCGGAAGCGGGCAAGACACTCGAAATGGGGCACCTGCTGGGAGAACGGGCAGGCGAGGCC
This sequence comes from Saccharomonospora sp. NPDC006951, assembly GCA_040635515.1. Lineage (GTDB taxonomy): Bacteria > Actinomycetota > Actinomycetes > Mycobacteriales > Pseudonocardiaceae > Prauserella_A. The sequence continues at coordinate 332,877 of JBEYHY010000007.1, forward strand.
GCCATCGTGGAGTTGTTGCTGTTCCTTGACAGTGACGTCGCCAGGAGCGCGGCCAGGGCGAACCGGACGCTGGCCGTGCTGGAGAGCAGGGCCGAGCGATTGCTGGAGCTGGAGGAACCGGCGCGGATGCTCACCTCCGACGTGGCGGACGAGCAACCGGTGCTGTTCGACCGGAGTCCGAAGCCGCCGCTGCGGTTCCGCCCTTCCGCGGGCGACGTCGCTTATGCCGACACCGTGCTGACGGTGCTGGCCGACATCGAAGCCGACCTCGGCAGGCTCGCGGAACTCGGGTACGAGGGCTTCACGACGGAGGACGTCCCCGGCCCGGTGCTGGCCGTCCGAGCGCCGAACCTTGTGCACAACCAGCAAAAAGCCCGCATGTTGCTCTACACCATGGGGCTCAACGAGACGACCTACGGCAGCGAACGCCGTCACAAGTTCTTCGAGCGCATTCAGCGGCATTCCCGGCTCGAAGGCAGGCTCACCGAGACAGGGCGGAGGCTCGTCGCCCACTTCACCACGCTGGACCAGCATCCGATCCCCGGAGTCGGCCAGCTGGAGTGGCTGTTCAAATACACGGACAGCTGGAAGCTGGGCCTGGTCAGGGACTCCCACTTCGGCGATTCGATGGACGACACGTTCTACGGCGGCTCGGTGCACCGGGTGAGCATCGAGCCCGCCGATGAACCACCTGTCGACGCCAGGGACCACCCTTTGCGCAACGCCACCATGCCCGGAGCGCCGCGGCGATACGGCGTTTACCGGGTTGTCTTCTGGGCAGGCGAGAGAGACGGGGTTACCGGCGGATGGCTCGGGTGGCGCTCCTATGGTTTCACCGTCCAGGTCGAGGAGCCGGAACGCGCCGGTGACATCCCGGCTGCCGGGAACGTGCTGTGGGTCGAGGGCAGCCGCAGGATCGTGCTGGGAGCCGGATACGCCTCGATGACCGATGCCGAGAACGCGATGAGGGAGATCATCCGCACCGCGATCGCGGAGTACCCCACGAGGACCGCCCCACCCGCGAATTTCCTGAGATGGGGCCATTCGGCGGCCGGGGGCAACATCGTCGGCACCACGGCTGGCTACGGCGTGGGGCTCGCGACCATCGGTGCCGACCCGCTGCTGCTCATCGCGGCCGTGGCGCAGGCCGTCTATGGGGGGACCATTCACGGTCCGGTGGCACACAACCTGATCGGGCGGAAGAACGCGGCCACGGAGGAGGTCCGCAGGTGGCTGGCGAGCTCGCGAGGCGGACTGGGAGGCCCGGGTCTGACCAGGCTCGCCAAGGACGCGCGGCAGACCGCCGAACAGTTGCGGGAGCACGCCGACATCTTCGGTGTGGGGCTGCCGGTGCCGCCGGAGCTTCCCTCGGAACCGGCGACAGCGGCCGAGCGCGAACGGCTCGACGCGCGAGTGCGCGCGTTCGCTCCGGAACTCGCGGCCGCTTTGGGAGCGGAGGAGGCCCCCGGCCGGGAGTTACCCGCCGACCTGCTGGCGCAGGGCAGCCTTCGCAAGCTGGTCACGGATGCCGCCGATGTGCGGTGGGACAGCGAGAACGAACGAATCACGCTGACCCTTGGTACCGGCGAGAAGGTCACGGTCAGGTTCGTCGCGGGTGAAGGACGATTCTCCAGCCAGCGTGTCGTGAATGGCGACGCGGTGAAGAAGGAAATCGAGGTCGAGGTGGCGTACGCGCCCTCGGCTTATCTCGCCCGTGCCGACGACAAAACGCTGTGGCACAACCTTTCGGGCGAACTGCTGTCGGCGCTGCACGGGGCGAGCGTCGTGTGGCGGCTCGCGAGTTTCTGGACCCTGCTGTGGACCGGTCTGATGCCTTTCCTGTTGCAGGCTGGCGTCATCGGGGTGTTCGGCTGGGTCACGAACATGGCGAGTCTGGTCATGCAGACCGTGGGCGGAGCCCTGGGGACCCAGATCGCGGGGACGGTGGCCATATATCGGAACATTCGGGCGAGAAAGCTCATCGAGACGATCTGGGCCGGTGCCCGCAAGGTGCTGCTCGGGGACGAGATGATCGACGGCCCCACCGCGCTGAACCGCTACGCCGACCACGCGGTGGGCACGCTCGCCGCGTCCGCCGAGATCGTCAAGCGGATGCGCGCCGAGGTCGAGGCACACCTTCCGGCCGATGCCGGAGGCGGAGCCGAGAACCGGCTGCGCGACGACCCCGCAACCCTCATCGAGGCCGCGGCCAAGGATCTGGTCGCGCACGCGCGGACCCGGCACGACGTGCGTTCGGCTTCCGTCGAGACGAGCGAGGACACCGGCAGGCGGCAGGTCGTCATCGAGACCGGCAGGCCGGGGAATGCGTGGAAACGGCGGAACTCGCCGACGATCACCGTCACCATCCAGCTCGGTCACGATCCCGAAATCCCCGACGACTTCTCACCGTCCACTGTGCACAAGCAGTATGCGGTCAAGGAGCGGCTGCTGCGAATGGCGCTTCCCCGGTACTCCACGGCGGCCGGGCGAACCGAGCGACTCGCGGAGGAACTGGACCACATCCTCGACAGGGAAGGCTCGATCCTCCCGCTGGGGAAGGGGCCGCTGGCTTTGGAGGGCTTGATCAAAGCAGGGGCGGGGGGAGTGCCCACCGCGCTCTACTCCCTGCTCGGGCCCGGTATGGACCCGACCGTGTCCGAAGCCGCTCGGACACAGGCGAGGGTGTCGGCGGTTCGAGACACGATCGATGTCGGGCTTGCCGCGGTCGAATCCGGCACGGAGGTCTTCAGCCATCGGGCGAACGCGGAAGGGGCGATCACGGGAAGCCTGGAGCCGGTCGACACGATGACCTCGACGCCACGCATGATGGATGACTATCTCGACGTCCTGGTGGGTGATGCGCAACGCCTCCTCGCGGCGACCGCCGCTCTTCACGAGCGATACCCCGAGTTCGCGGAGGAAACCGACCGTGAGTGGTACCGGGGGTGGGATCCCGCCGAGTTCCGCTCGTTGCCGGAGAGCTTGACGGAGTGGCGGGAACTGGTCGAATCGGGTGGGCTGGTCGATCAGTTGCCCCACCTCTTGCGTGCCGACCTGACCGGACCCCGGGAGGTGCGACTGACCGTCGACAATGTCGCGCGGCGGGGGCCCCTCGGTATCGGAGCGAAAGCGTTCGGCAAGTATCCGCACGAGGTTCAGGTGCGGTTCGTTCCCGCTGTTCCCGGAGAACCGACCACGCTGCGATTCAACGATGGCGACTCGGTGGGCATCGTCTCGCTCAGTCCGGTCGACGCGGCGAACGGATACCCGGACCTGCTCTCGCTGCTCCGTGGTTTCGTCGAGGCGTACCACAAAGCCCCGTCCGGCGTCCCCCCGCTGCGCGCGCTCTCCTTGTACCACCTCGGCGAAGGCGCGGCGTCCTCGGCGGTCCGGCGCATCGTCCTGGACTCGCTGAAACCGGCGCCGTACGGGCCCGGCCAGCTGGCGGTGCCACTGGGGCTCGCCGTCGCCGCGACCTACGTCTCGGTCGCCGCGGACGGCTGGTACGACCGGCTTGAGGTGCAGGCCGACGAAAAGCTGCGGAGCCTCGTGGCCTGGGACGGCGGGCCGATGTCCGCGGCTCGCGCCCAGATCGGCTACGGCGCCGTCAAGTCGACGTACGAGCTGATCGACAAGGTGTTTTCCGACTATGTGGCTCTCGCCGGGAAGGCGGGGCTTCCCCGTGATCCCGACACGACACCGTGGGTGTTCCGCAGGCCCCGTGCGGAACAGGCACCGCCGCAGTTGTTTTCACCGCCACCGGTGGCACCTCCGGTCATCGGTGACCGGAAGCCGCCCGTCGAAGGTGACGGTCCGCCGGCTCCCGCGTCCGCTGAGGAGGCCGAGGCGACAACAGCCGAGCAGCTTCGGACAGCGCCGGAGGAAGAGCGGACTGACGTCGCCGACGCCGTGGCAGCCGGGGACGGGAGCGACGCCGCCCCGACCGAGCTTCCGGCGGCGCCGCTTTCCGTGGTCTCCGTCGAGGTGGACGAAGAGCTCACGGCCGCGTTCGAGAGGCACATCCGCGACGGCGATCCGGAGACCTTTACCGGTGGCGGCAGCATGTCCGGCCTGACCGGCCCCGACGGTTCCTACGTGATGCCCTTTTCGGACACCATCCTCGGAACCGTCGACGAGAACGGGATCCGAGTGCCCGCCGACGATGATGGAGGCGGGGTCCCGTTCCTGCGCAACGCTTTCGTCCGGGTGCGTCGAGACGGCAAGCTGGAGACCGTCCTCGGCAGGGACGGAGAGATTCCCGTCGAGCCGATGCCGCACCCCGATGACGATACGTGGTTCCGGCCCGGTGATCTCAATCGCAGGGACGACGGGAGGCTGGAGGCCACGTACCGCCAGATCGGTGCCGAGGGCCGCGAGCTTAACGTCGTCGCGCGATTTGCCGGAGCGGACCTGAGCGCTCCCGCGCAGGTGTACCAGTTGCCCTCGGCGACGGGGGTCGACTGGACGGCGGCGATCCTGCATGACGAAGACGGTTACCGCTACGTCTACGGGGTCGAGGATCTCGGTGACACCAAGTACCTCAAGGTGGCGAGGGTCGCCGGAGACAGTCTCGCCGGGCAGTGGGAGTTCCGCACCGAGGACGGGCGCTGGTCGATCTTCGAGTCCGACGCGGCAATGGTGCTGCCAGGGGTCGCGGGCGGGTTCAGCGTGACCAAGGTCGGTGACACGTATCTGCTGATCACCCACGACAACCGGACGCCGTCGAGCCCGGACATCGTGGGGTATCCGGCGCGGACGCCGTTCGGCCCGTTCACCGGTCCGGTTCACCTGTATCGGACGCCGGAGGCCGGCGCGGGGGGCACGTACGGCAGTGACGACGTGTTCACCCGCAACGCGCGTACTCACCGCGAGATCGACCGCGGGCCCGGCAGGCTCGTCGTGTCCTACGACGTCGAGAGTCGCAACAAAGCCGACATCCACGGCAGGGCGGGGATCCGCGTTCCCCGGTTCGTCGTGCTCACCTTCGACGCCGACGGCCGGATCGCCGAAGAACGAAACGACAAGGGCTTCCAGCGGGCCGTGCGTGGCCTTGACGCCGATGTCGAGGAACTCGCGAAGAACGAGGTCGAGCTGCCTCGGCTGTACGAGCGATTCGGCGACGACAGGTTCGAGGCCGCGACCCGGCTCGCCGCGCTGCGCGGCCCGGCCCACGTGCTCGCGTTGCCTGACGACATCGGCGCGAAAGACCTGAACTCCCGTTCGCGCCTCGCCGGAATGGCGGGTGCGGCCAAGTCACGTGTCGCTTCCACGGTGCTGCCCGCGGTCAGGCTGATTCCTGCCTTCCTGCGGAAGGCGGAACCCCGTGGAGAGTTCCACGACCTCGCCGAGTTGTTCGGCTACGACAGCACCAACACCGGCGATCTGGCCGAGTTCGCCGCTTTCCTTCTCGGCGCCGGTGTTCCTGAACAGCTGGCGAGCAGGGATGTCGAGGTGTTGCGCGCCATCGCAACGGACCTCTACCTCCATGGTCGCTACACGAAACAACAGCGGCGTGCTTTCGCCGACCAGGAATGGCTGAGCAGGGCTTTCGCCGTGAGGAACCCCGAGCTGTCGGCGCTGGCGACGCTTCCGCCGCTCCCGGAACCGGAGAAACGGCGGGATTTGTTGCTCGACCCGGTGGAGCGGGCGGCGTTGCTGACCGGAACGCCGCTCGAACTTCCGCTCATCGCGGAACTGACCGACCGGCTCAACGAGCGGTTCGGCGGCTGGCTCGACGCCGACGAGGTCGAGTTGCGGGTACGGGAGGGCTTCCATCGGCTCGCCGGGCTGGGAGGCGAGGTGTGGGACGTCGACGGCAGCGAGATCCGGCTGCGGCTGCGGCTGACCGATCCCGAGTTCGCTGCCGGTATCGCCGATGCGGCCATCGAGTACGAAATCAGCAAGCGGGACAAGGAGACGAACCGGTTCGGCAGGCCGGTGATCGTCGGCGACAAGACCGTGAGGGCAAGGATCGCGCCGACCGGTACCGGTCAGCAGCCCGCCGAACCGGTCCGGATGGAGGTGGCAGGCTCGCCGGACCTTCCCCGCGCCGAGGTGCTGGAGCTAACGGAGCGGCACCGCATGGCACGCCAGCTCATCCGCAAGCTCGGCCAGTCGGGTTACCGGGTCGAGCCGGCCGTGCGTGAACGGATCCACCGGTATCTCAGCGAACTCCCCGAAAGCGAGGCATTCGAGGACGCCGTCGGCGGGGGAGACGGGCATGTGTTCGTCGTGCCGGGCACGACCACCATCGTGCTTCAGCACGTCATCACGGTCGATGACGGCAACGCGACGCTGGTCGCCGAGGCGGACGGCGAACTGGTCCACCAGTGGGGCGATCCCGCCGACCCGCTGCGCACGCCGGGTGTGATCCACGAGCTGACGGCGTTCGACGAATTCGGCACCGAAATCGACACCGTGAAGGTGCGAGGCACGATGCTCACCCGCATGCCGGTGGAGGAGGCGCGCGATTACGGGCTTCCCGTACCCGCCGGAACCGAGGCACCGGTCTTCCGGCAGGGAATCGATCCGGAGTGGGCGGTGCGCAGGCTGGGCGGGCTGACACGCGGGGGCAGAACAGAGGTGCCCGGCGGGATCGTGCGGGACCTGACCGTGCGCCAGCACATCGGTCGGCAGGGGCGTGGTAACGCGGTGGCGGCGTTGCGGGAAGTGGTGATGGCCATCAGTGAGGCCGCGGGCCTCGTGCCCAGTGCGGCCTTCGTACCGGACGGCGATCCCGCCTTGGCCGGCAAGACGCCGTGGAGCAGGCACGTCCGGCGCACCCGGCTGTACAACATGGCCAGGCTGGATCGCACGTTCCGCAAGGCAAACCTGGAACGCCGTCACCGGGCCCTCGTGCGCAACGGCATCGATGTCACGTTGCCCGTTCCGGAGCACCGGCTGTTCTCGGGGCCCGATTCGATGACGGTGACGGCGCGCATGAACCAGCATGTCGACGAAGCCGATTTCCTTGGTGTGACCGAGCTTTCCGGTGAGGAAGGCGAGTTCGCCGCGTTCCGGATCCCCGCCACGTTCTTCGTCGAGTTGACCGGACGGGCCGGCACGGCGCCGAGTCAGCGGCGAAGGCGGTTCGGCAGCGTCGTGACCTACGTGCCCTTGTCGGACCTCGGCCACGAACCTGACGGCGCCGTCGCCTCCGAGTCCGAGTCCACGTCCGGGAACGCTCCGCGACCGGATCCGGCGCTGAGGAGGCTCAGGACCGAGCCCGCCGTGACCCCGAATCGCGCCGAGGTGGAAGAGGAGCCGGAACCCGAGCCGGAGCTCGTCCTCGAACCCCATTCACTGCCGGCGCTTCCCCGGCTGGAGGGACAGGCTGCCGCCGACATAGCTCCCGCCGTGACCGAGTTCTTCGAGCGCGCCGGATATCAGCGGGCCGATGCGCGGGCACGGTGGCGAACCCTGTGGCGGGGCATCGAGGTCGACGTCGAGGTCACCGTCGATCCCACCGCCCGTGGGGCGCGCATTCAACCGCCGGTATTCACGCGGCGATCGCGGCTGTCGCTGGCCACAGGGGTGACCGAACTCGTCGCCGTTCCCGGCGGCCCCGTCCGGATCGTGCTGCCCTCGGTCCCCGACGCCGGAGAAGTAACTACGCGAGTCGTCGGCGCGACGCTGAGCGCGGCCGCCGACGTTCTTCCCGCCGTGCTGGACGGCTGGGCGAGGGAGGCGGCCGCGTCGAAGCTGCACTTCCTGACCTCCCTGCCCCGCCGGGAGAAGGACGAACCGCCACCGGCCGATCCGGACACGCCACCACCGATCCGCTCCGTCGAGTTCCCCAAGCGGTGGGCCGCAACCGAAAGGGCGGTTGCCGACACCGCGAGCCTGAGCGCCGACATGCTGCGCGACGACGGGACCGTGCCCCCGGCGGAGCTGGCGGGGCAGGCGCGCGAACTGGCCGCCACGCTGAACCAACTGGCCGAAGGTCATGACACTCCGGCCGGTGACAACCGGGGCGCCGCGAGGCGGCAGTTCGCCGCGGCGTTGCGGCAGCTGGCTTCCGAGCTGACCGAAGCGGCGCAGACACTGGAGATCCAGCACCTGCTGGGAGAACGGGCCCGCGACGAGAGCCGCGAAGTGGACGGTGCCGAGGCGTTGTTCCTCGACGCGCACATCGCCAGGATCGCGGACCACCTGCGGGTCATGCTGCCTTCGGTCGAGCACCTCGGCGAGCGGATGGTCGAACTGGAGGAGCCGGAGCGGTTGCTCGGCACCGACGTGCCGGAGGAGCGGCCCGTGGTGTTCGACCAGGCACCCAACCTGCCGCTGTGGTTGCGCCCTTCGAAGGGTGATCTCGCCTATTTCGACAAGCTCTCAGCGGTGCTCGCCGACATCGAATCCGGTCTCGGGGTACTCGCGGACAACGGGTATCACGGCCTCGCCGCTGAGGACTTCGCCGAATCCGTACTGGCCGAGCACGCCCCGGAACTGGCGCACGATCAGGAAAAGGCCCGAGTGCTCCTCTACGCCATGGGGCTCAACGAGACGACCCAGCGCAGTGAACGAAGGCACCGGTTCCTCAACCGGATGTGGTCGAATTCGCGATTCGAGGGCAGTGTCACCGACACCGGCCGCAGGCTCGTCGAGCACCTCAGCACGCTGGAGCAACATCCCAAGCCCAAACTCGGCATGCTGGAATGGCTGCTCAAGTTCAAGGGCGAGCGGCGAATGCTGTTCTCCAAGGATTTCCACTTCGCCGGTCCGCTGGATGACGGCGCCGCGAACGACTCGGTGCTGTGGGTGTCCATTGTGCAAACCCCTCAGGAGCCGGGCATCTTCCGGAGGAGTCACGCTATTGCGGAGACGACGCTGGTCGACACACCGCCGAAATACAACACCTACCAGCTGCGCGTGTACCTCGGGCAGAAGGGCGGGCTCTCCGACGGCCGTTTTTTCTGGCCCAGACCCGGGTTCTCGGTCCAGCTTGAGGAATTCGACGCGGCGGTCGAGACGGGTGAACTACCCGCGAACGCAGCCTGGGTGGAAGGCAGCCGCAGGCTGGTGCTGGACACCGGCTACGAGACGCTCGCCGAAGCCGACGCCGCCTTGAGCGACATGATTCGCAGGGAGCTTCGCGACTATGTGATGCCGATGCCGCCCCCAGCGGTTTTCCTCAAACTGGCCCGGGAAAAGAATCTCGGGGCGATGGCGGGAACCGTCGCCGGTTACGGGCTCGGGTACGCGACTTTGGGAGCTGACCCGCTGTTGCTGCTCGCGGCGCTCGGTCAGTTCGGCTACGTGGCGCTGGTTCAGGGACCGCTGATGAACGCCTACCGCACCTGGTTCGCCATCGCGAAGGATCAGGCCAGAAGGATGGGGGCGAGCTGGCGCGGCGGGCACAACGGTCCCAGCGAGCTCGGCATCAAGAGGACGGCGCGCGAATCCGCGCGAAGGTGGGCCGAGCTCGCCGGGGAGCGCGGGATCAGCCTGCCCGACCCCGCCGAGAGCTTGCCGGAACCCGCGACCCCCGCTCAACGCACCCGGCTCGACGCACGAGTTCGGGCGCTCGTACCGGAGCTGGCCGCCGCGCTGGGCGCCGAGGAGACACCAGGACGCCCGCTTCCCCCCGACCTGCTGGCACAGGGCAGTTTCACGGAGCTGGTCGGCGGCATCCGGGACGCGCGATGGGACGCGCTGAACGAGACGATCAGGCTGGCCCTGGGGCCGGGGATCAAGATCAGCGTCCGGGTGGTCGCGGGAACGGGGCTGTACGCGACGCAGCGAATCGTGCGTGGTACCCCCGCCGGCAAGGGCGAACTTGAGATCGCCGTCATGTATCCGCACTCGTCGAGCCTGGCCGATGCCGACGACGACGTGCTGTGGCACGCGTTGTCCGGTGCGCTGCTTTCCGGTGTCCTCAAGGCGAATCTGTTGTGGCGGGCGATCATCAAGAAGACGCTGATAATGGTCGAGTTCTGGCCGTTCGTCGTGCAGACTCTCGCGACGCTGTCATTCGGTCTGTTCACCAAAACCGCCAATCTGGTGATGCAGACGCTGGGCGGCAGTTTCGGCTTGCGGCTGTTCGGCGCGCTCACGGGTTACAAGGATCTCCGTGAATGGGCACTGACGACCCAGATCTGGGACGACGCTCGCAGAGAACGACTCGGTAGCGGGAGACCGGATGGCGCGGTGACCGAACGCGCCATCGCGGAGGAAGCCGTCGGCTCGCTGGCGGCCGTCGCCGAGCTGCTGGGCCGGGTGGCCACTGAGGTCGAGGGGACTCTCTCCCCCGCGAACAAAGCCGGGCTTGAGATGCCTGGGGACGGCGATCCGGGCACCTTGCTCGAATCGGCTGCCGAGGACCTCGTCGCACACGCGAGCACACGGCGCGGCGTGCGCTCCGTCGTGGTCGAGAGGGACGCGGCCACCGGTGACCCGAATGTGGTGATCGAGACGCACAAACCGAAGCGGAAAGGGGAGTTCCGGTTCGATCGCGCGGCGAAGATCACCATCCGGCTCAGCCATGATCCCGGGATTCCCCGTGATTTCCCACCGTCCACTGTGCACAAGAAGTACGGGGTGCACGAGCGGACGCTGCTGATGGCGCTGCCGTGGTACTCGACGGCGGGCGAGCGGAGCGCGCGGCTCGGCGAGGTGCTCGGCCAGGTTCTCGACAGGGAGGGAAGACTGCAGCCGATCCCCATCGGCCAGGTGGTCAGGCAGGCAGGCTGGGGGACCCTGCCGGAGGGCGGGCCCAACGCGCTCTATTCCTACCTCGTCACCGGTCAGGATCCTTCGGCGACCGAGCAACAGCGATCGCAGGCGCGGGTGTCCGCGGGGCGGGACGCGTTCCAGTTCCTGCAGGCACTCGTCGATGCCGTGTTCGGTGCCAAGGCTCCCCGCGAGGAGACGGCGAAGGGGATCGACGGCGGGCTCATCCCGGTGGACCCGCGCACCGCGACCGGCCGCATGATGGACGACTATCTGACGATCGCGGTCGCCAGGGCCCGGCGGATCATCCGGGGGGTCGCCGACCTGCACGAACGGTACCCCGAGTTCACCACGGAAGCCGATCGTGCCTGGTATCGCGAGCTGCTCGAACGGGAAGGCGGAGAGAGTTCCTGGCATTTCGAAGGATTCCGCGAACTCGTCGACAGTGGTGAGCTGGCCGGCCGGATTCCCCATGTCAGGAAGGTTGAGCTGATCGGGGACAGGGAGGCCAGGCTGCTCGTCGACAAGATGCGGCGGCCGGGGCCCGGCAACATCGGTGCGGCACTGCTGGGACAACATCCGCACGAGATGTTCGTGCGGTTCGTATCCGCAGTGCCGGGAGAGCCGACGCGGCTGTGGCCCAATGCCGGTGATTCACATGCCGTCGCCGCCGTCAGCGCGGCCGACGCGGACGCCGGGTATCCCGAACTGATCGCGTTGCTGGGAATCCTCGCCAAGGGATTCAACAAGGTCTCGATCGGCGTACCCGGGGTCGGCCCGATCTCGCTGGCCGAACTGGGTCAGGGAGCGGCTTCCGGAGTGGTGCGGCGGGGGATCCTGGACGTCACGAAGGAAGGGCCTTTCCAGCCGGGAGGACTGGTGCTGCCTACCGCCATCGCCGCGGGGGCGGCCTACACCAACGCCGCGACCAGAGCCTGGTTCCAGAAGCGGGGAGTGCTCATCGGGGACCTGCTGAACATGCTGGCGGACTGGGACGGCAAGCCTGTCTCACCGCTGCGCGCCCAGATGGTCTACTACATCCTGCGTCTCCTGTACGACCTGATCGCCGAGAAGATCATCCCCGACTTTACCGCGCTTGCCGACAAAGCCGGACTGCCCCGCGATCCGGATCGGACCCCGTGGTCCTTCCGCACGCCGAACGACGAGCAGCCCCCGCCGTCGTTCCTTCCGCCACCGCCCTTGCTGCCACCCGACATCGGCGGCAGGGGACGGCTCGGCGATTGAGTCCACTGTAGACGCGAGTGTGCCCCGTGGAGGAATCCACGGGGCACACTGACGACGAGGTTCAAGCGCTGAGCACGGCGTTGTCGAGCAGCTTCCGCACCTCGGCGGCTCTGGAGTGCGCGATCTGCTCGAGCAGGGCCAGCGCCTGTTCCCAGCAGCCGATGGCGCCCGCTTCGTCGCCCAGTTCGCGCAGGACGTTTCCGAGTGTCTGTAAGGTGTCCGCCTCGTCGGCTCTCGACTTCGCCCTGTGGTGAATGTCGATGGCTTCGCGCAACGGCTCCACCGCCTCGGAGTGGTTCCCGAGCCGGGTCAGCGCACTCCCGAGACCGTGCAGGGTAAGCGCTTTGTTGCGCGTGTGCCCCGCCTTGTCGGACATCGCGATGCCCTCGCGGAACTGTTCGATCGCCTTGTCGTAGCGGCCCGCTCGCAGGTAGGTCTCCCCGAGGTTGTTCACCACACCGACCTCGAAGTAGACGTCGCCGACCTCTCTCGCGATCTCGCGAGCCCGCTCGAACTCGCTGATGGCCGTCGCGAACTCGTCCTTGAACGCGTGCACGATGGCGGAGTTGCCGAGCACCCGCCCCAGTGTCTGCAGCTCCCCGAGTTCGGTGCGGATCGCGATCGACTCGGCGAACAACTCGGCGGCCGTGTCGATGTCGCCGGTCTCCGCGTAGGCGACGCCGAGATCGTTGAGTGTCCAGCCTTCACCCTGTTTGTTCTCCGCCGCTCTCGCCGCCGCGAGCCCGGTCTTGGCGACGTCCAGCCACACGCTGCGGTCGCTCGTGAACCGGAAATGCGCTTGCAGCGCGACGGAAAGCCGCCAGGCGGCCCCGGGCAGCCCATGTTCGAGCGCGGCGGGGAGCGCGCTCACGAGCGTCGCGCTTTCCGCCTCCAGCCAGCGGAAAGCGGCGTCCTCGTTGGCGAAGACGGGAAGGTGCTCTGCGCCCTCACTCCACGCGGGCAGCAGGAGCGGATCGTCGGGAAGCAATTGCCGTCGCGCGCTCACCGCGGAGTGCGAGAACCAGCGGAGCAGCCTGCGTAGCGCCTTCCTGCGGTAGGCGATGTCCTCGGTTTTGATGAGGTCGCGGGCGTAGTCTTTGAGGAGGTCGTGGAGGCGGTAGCGGTCGCCGTTGGTGATGGTGACGAGGTGTTCGTCGACGAGGTGGTCGAGGACTCGTCGGGTGTGGGTGGGGGTGAGTCCGGCGAGTGCGGCGGTGGAGTTGGCGGTGAAGTCTTCTCCGGGGTGGAGGCCGAGGAGTCGGAAGACGGTTTGTGCTTCGGTGGTGAGTGCTTGGTAGGAGAGGTCGAAGGCGGCTCGGACTCGCCGGGTTCCGGCGGCGAGTTCGCTCATGCGGTCGCTTGCTTGGTGGAGGCGGGTGGCGAGGTCTTCGAATTTCCAGGCGGGGCGTGCTTGGAGGCGGTGGGCGACCAGGGCGATGGCGAGGGGGAGCCGGCCGCAGAGTTCGATGACGTTGCGGGTTCCGGTGGGTTCGGCGTTGACGCGTTCGGGGCCGACGATGTGGGTGAGTAGTGCTGTGGCGTCGGCGGGGCTGAGGACGTCGAGGGGGAGGGTGTGGGTGCCGTCGAGGGCGAGTGTTCTGCGGCTGGTGATGAGGACGAGGTGGGTGGGGCCTGCGGGTAGGAGGGGTTGGACTTGTTCGGCGGTGGCGGCGTTGTCGAGCAGGACGAGGGCGTTTTTGCCGTGGAGGCGGTCGCGGTAGAGGGCGGCTCTGCTGTCGAGGTCGTGGGGGATTTGGTCGCCGGGGACGTCGAGGAGGTGGAGGAAGGA
>JBEYHY010000008.1:0-295776 GCA_040635515.1 Saccharomonospora sp. NPDC006951
GTGGCGGGTTGTTCGGTGCGGGTGAGGTCGTGGCGGAGGACGCGTTGGTGTGCTTGGGCGAGTTCGTGGCCGGGGTCGGCGCCGAGTTCGGTGGCCAGGCGGTTGCGCAGGTCGGTGAAGACGGTGAGTGCGGCGGCTTGTTGTCCGCTGCCGGCGAGGGCGATCATGAGTGCGGCGTGGATGTTTTCGTGGAGTGGGTCGGTGTCGGCGACGTCGCGCAGGAAGGGCAGGGCTTCGCTGTGGCGGCCGAGTTCGCCTGCGGTGGCGGCGTAGTCCAGGACGAGGGCTTGGCGTTCGCGGCCGAGGGCGACGGTGGCGGGGTGCACGCGCAGCGCGGGCAGGTTGCTCAGGGGTTCGCCGCGCCACAGGTTCACCGCCTGTTTGAACTGCTCACACGCCCCCACCAGATCGCCCTGCTTACGGGATTCGGCGGCGGCGGCGGCCAGTTTCCGGAAAGCCAGCAGGTCGAGTTGCTGGTCGCCGAGGGTGAGCTGGTATCCGGACTGGGTGGCGATCACCAGCCGGTTCGCCGAGGCGTCCGGCTTGCGGGGCAACAGCCTGCGGCGCAGCCGGGACACATCGGTCTGCAACAACGCGACCGCGGTCTCCGGCGGTTCCGAGTCCCACAACCATTCCAGGAGCGAGTCGCGGGCGACGGGCTCGTTGGGCGACAGCGCGAGCAGGCCGAGCAGCATCCTTCTCCGCGCCGAACCAGGATCGACGGCGGCACCGGCGACCTGGGCGGAAAGCGGGCCGAGTACCTGAACCCAGAGGTCGTAGCCGGGGATCTGGGTGTTGAGCGAGAGCCCGATGAGTTCGTCGGTCTCGTCGGCTGACAGGGCGAGCGCGGTCGCGAGCCTGCGCAGGGTCGCGACCCTTGGCTTGGCGACCCTGCCCTGTTCGAGGTCACGCAGCCCGGCGAGGCTCACCCCCGCCAGCTCGGCCGCCTGCTGCTGCGTCATTCCCGCCCTGCGGCGGAACTCCTGGATCAGTTTGTCGATCCGGCGCGGGGAACCTGCGGGCCCGGTCACGGCAGTCGCCCCTTGCCGCTCGCCACGGTGCCCGGCCCACAGCCGTTCAGTAGCACGCTGGGTGTTCGCCCCTGGACGAGGGGTGAAGGGCCGGATCTGCCCGGCGCGAAGTGACAGAGGAGTGTCAGCGACATGTCAGCGAGGTATCCGATCATGAAAGCAGGGCTGGAGCGTGTCAGTGGAGATGACACGTGCTGAATCCACGCCCCGGACGAAGCGGGGAGCTTGACGCCGGGACAGCCGGAGAGACCCTTCGCGGAGCGAAGTCTAGTGAACGTCCGCAACGGGTCAGCCGGCCGCACCGGACATGGTGTCTGTGCTGGTGATCGTGCTGATCACGGGAGGGATCTTCGAGGAGGCACGAGACACGTGAGCTCGCGTTTTCGCTGGTGCTCTTTCCTTGGCGGGAGGGGCCCCTGTGCGATATCGTTTGCTTTGCTCACGATATTTGGCGCTGTCTGAGGGCCGAGGTGCTCGCGGGAAGGCGGGTCAGGGTCGTCAGTGATGGGCACACAAGTCCTTGTCCGGCTCGTCGGACAGCGGTCCAGCGAACGGTCTCTCTCGGCTCGGTTCAGCTTCGCGGCTCTCGCTGGCACTCGATTGACACCTCCTTCCGTTCACTGACCCGAAAACTACCAGGTCACAGATCCTTTGTCCGATTCGTCGGGTGTGGTACTGGTCAACTACGGGCATGCCGAGGGCATTCTGACAGCGAAAACCGCAGGCGATGCCACTCGCTCCCGTACTGCCTGTCCTTTGTGGACTTTCGAGGGGCTCGGCGCGCCACAACCCGCCAGGGTGATCCTTGATCACTTGGTGCGGTCGGCCGATCGCGGTGGGCTGATTGGCTAGGCTCCCTCGCATGGCGCAGGGGAGGTGCCCGGCAGGTCTCCGGTTCTCGGTGCTGGGGCCGGTGCGGGTGGAGCACGAAGGCACTCCCGTTCCCGTCACCGCGCCGATGCAACGCGCGGTACTCGCCGTACTACTGGCGAGAGAACGCGTCCCCGTTTCCGCCGCGGCCATCGCGGAGGAACTCTGGGGCGGTGCGCTGCCCGCGTCGGCGAAGGTGACCATCCGCAACTACATCCGCAGGCTGCGCTCACTCCTGCCGGAAGGTGTGCTCGTCAGTACCCACTCCGGCTATCAGCTCACCGTCCCGCCCCGGCAGGTTGACGCGCGCGAGCTGGCCGGGCTCGGCGAGCGGGCCCGCGCGCTCGCCGACACCTCACCCGCGGCAGCCGTCGAACACGCGCGGCAAGCGCTTGCGCTGTGGGGAGGGCCTCCGCTGCTCGGCATCGGGGACATTCCGTTGCGAGCCTGGTGGGCGCCCCGGCTCGAAGAGACCTATCTATCCATCGCCGAGTTGTACTTCGAACTGGAGTTGCGGCTGGGCAGAGCGGCGGGGGTCGTTCCCGATCTGCTCCGCGTGAACGCGGAGTTCCCGCTGCGCGAACGCATCGGCGCGTTGCTGATGCTCGCCCTCCACCACTCGGGAAGGGCAGCCGAGGCCATCGCCTGCTTCCGCAGGATGCGCGCGACCATCATCACGACATCCGGCGTGGAGCCGGGGCCGAGGCTGCGGCAACTCCAGCAGGCGATCCTGCGAGGAGATGCCGATGCCCTCGCCGTCGATCGCCTCGCCTCCCCCGTCGTAACAGGGAAAACCGGTGCGGTCGCACCACCCCCGGTGCACTTCGTGGGAAGGGACGACGTACTCGCCGAACTCGGCGGGCACTTCGACGCGCTGCGCGCATCGGAAGGTGCCACGCTGACCTGCCTCCTGCACGGGCAGGCGGGAGCAGGCAAATCCGCTGTCGCGCTGACCGCCGCGGCCCGGTTCGGCGACCGGTTCCCCGGCGGCGTCGTCCACGCCGACCTCGGTGGTGCCGATTCGGCCGAGGTGCTGGCTTCGCTGCCGGAGAAACTGGGAATCGGGGCGGGGGAGCCGGCGAGCCGGTACCGGGCACGCCTTCGCGAGCGGCCCGTGCTGCTGGTGCTCGACAACGCGGACGGTCTTGCGCGGCTCCCTTCCGTGATGCCGGCCGGGCCCGGTTGCGCCGTGATCGTCACCAGCCGCTCGCCGCACGGCTGGCCCTCCTCGGTCGTACGGGTACAGGTGGATCCGTTGTCCGAGGCCGAATCGGTCGACCTGCTCACCAGGCTCATCGGAACCCGTGCGGTGTCCGCCGAGCCGCACCATGCGCTCGGCCTCGCGAGATTGTGCGGACGACTCCCGCTGGCGCTCGGCGTGCTCGGTGCGAGGGCGGCATCGAACCCGCACTGGTCACTGGCCGCGTGGGAGCGGCTGCTCGCCGACGACCGAGGCAGGCTGACCGAGCTTCGCCACGAGGACGCCGACGTGAGGGCGATCCTGCTCACGAGCCTGGAAAACCTTGCGGGGCGTGCAAACCCGGCCGCGCCGTCGTTGTTCGATCTGCTCGGCGCGCTGCCCTGCCCGGAGTACACGCCCGCACTTGCCGCCGCGCTGACCGGAGAGCCGCTCGCACGTGCCGAGCGGACGTTGTGCGCCCTTGCGGACGCGCGGCTCGTGTTCAGCCCTTCGCCGGGCCGCTACCGGTTCCACGAACTCACCGGTGTACTGGCGAGGGAACGCGCCTGCTCGTTGCCGCCCGAGGAGAAGGCGGACGCGCTGTCGAGGGCGGGCCGCTGGTATCTCGCCGCCGTGAGGGGTGCGATGGAGCGGCTGGCCGGATCCCGCCCGCCGCACGGCCTCGCGAAGAACCATCCGGTCGACGCGCTCGACCCGGTGCGGTTCGGCTCGGTCCGCGAGGCGCGGAACTGGCTGGACGCCGAGATCGGGCCCATTGTCGAGGTCTTCACCGCGCTCGTGACCCATCGCGAGTGCGAGGCCGCTACGCTCGCACGCCCGTTTCTCCACGCGCTCGCGCCCTACTTCGATCTGACCCTGCGCTGGAGGGAACGCGAACGACTCGCACTCGGCGTTCTCACACTCGCCGAGACCGGCCGCCCCGAACTGGAGCCGGTCGCCCTGACCCAGTTCGCCGACATTGAGCGGCAGCGGGGCAATCCCGCCGATGCGGAGTTCGACAAGGCGACGGCCATGCTCGGCCATTCCACCGTGTTGTTCCCGGGCGAACCGGACGCGCTGAGCCCGATGGAGAACCAGGTCCGGCTTCACCGCGAGAGCGGCGACCTCCTCGGCAGCGTCACCGCGGGCAACATCGCGCTGAGCGCGCACGAGCAACGGGGGGATTTTCACGCCGTGCTCCGGCATGCCATGAGGCTGCTGCCGTTGTGCGAGGAACTGGGCGAGGGCTACAGCACGGCCGAATGCCACGCGAGGACGGCGAGGTCGCTGGCGGCGCTGGGCAGGGAGGCCGAGGCCGCCGAGCACGCCGCACGGGCCCGCGCGGTCATCGAGGCCATCGGCGCGAGGGAACGGATCGTGCCGGCGCCACTGTTCGACGCCATTGGATTACCGGAGGAACACAAGGGGTAGCGCGAATGTAGCGGCAGCCGATGCGTCTGCAACCAGCAAACGTCTCGCCGGGTCTCACGGGCCGACACATGGTTGTGAACACGTGAGGAGGCCCGGTGAGCAATCGGGAAAGGACACGGCGGAACCTCGCCAGAGCGGGCTTGCTCGGCGTGGTTCTCGCCACGGCGCTGACCACGGTGCCGGCGCAGGCCGCGCCGGCGGGCGAGTACCGGCAGCAACAAGACCAGCAAGAACAGGAACAGCAGCTCGCACCCGTGATGGTGACGCTCGACGCCTCGGGGTCGATGACGCAGCAGACCTCGGAGGGCGAGACCAGGATGGACGCGGCCAAGACCGCGTTGAACAACCTGATCGACGGCCTCGACGCCGATGCCCAGCTTGGTTTGCAGGTTTACGGAACGCAAACGGGCGAGAGTGAGAGTGAGAAGGCCGAGGGCTGCCAGGACATCGTGACGGCCAAGGAGGTCGGTCCCGTCGACGCGGACGCGCTCAAGCGCACCGTCGACGGCGTCGAGCCCTCCGGGTTCACCCCCATCGGCAACGCACTGCGCGCGGCGGCCGACGAGCTTCCCGACGAAGGGCCGCGCGCCGTCGTGCTGATCTCCGATGGCCTCGACACCTGTGCCCCGCCCGATCCGTGCGAGGTCGCGGAGGAACTCGCCGACGACGGCGTCGACCTTTCCGTGCACACCGTCGGATTCCAGGTCGACGACGAGGCGAGGGAACAGCTCTCCTGCATCGCGGAGAAGAGCAACGGCACCTACACCGACGCCGGTGACGCCGGTTCGCTCGAAGAACAGTTGCCGCAGGTGGTCAGCAGGGCCCAGCGGACCTACGAGGCGCAGGGCACGCCGATCACCGGAACCGAGGACTACCCGCAGGCACCGGAAATCGAGGCGGGGCAGTACATCGACAGCATCGACCCGAACCAGACCAGGTACTACCGGCTGAACGTGCCCAAGGACTACACCGTCCACTTTGCCGCGACGACGGTGATTCCCAACAGTCAGAGCAACGGTGTGGTGTCGGTCGAGACCCGGCTGCTCGACACCGCGGGCAAGGAATGCGAGAGTTCCAGCGAAACCGAGGCCATGTGGGTCTCGCACGTGACCTCCACCCTCTCGTGGGTGGGCGAGGAAGCACGGAACTGCAACGCCGGTGACGAGGTCCTGCTCGCCGTCGAGCGAAGCGGGCCGGACGACCCCGAGGTGTGGAGCTACGACCTCGAACTCCTGGTCACCCTCGAACCGCCGCTGCGAGGAGCACCCGGTCCCGAGGCCAACACCGCGAACGTGCCCTTCGAGCTCCCTTCCGGCGACGAGCGGCAGGTGACCGGCGGCGGCAGTTTCAACGACGCCACCGAGCTCTCCGGGACCGGGGTCTACACCGACGAACTCGGCCCAGGCGAGATGGCCACCTACAAGGTGAACCTGGACTGGGGGCAGAGCCTCGGCGCACAGGTCAATGTGGACGGCAGGGCCATCGACGAGGTGCTGAGCGTCGACGTCGCGACTCGCAACTCGGTGCGATCTCCCGTTTCCGGCAACAACACCTCCTCGGTCGTGATCCACGAGGAGCAGGAGTCGACGGACGAGCTGACGATGCCGAGGGTGCTCTACGACAACCGGAACGACCGCAGTGGCGCCGCCATCGCGGGCTGGCACTACATCACGGTGCAGACCGGGACCAAGGAGTTCAGCGGAACCCTGCCGATCAGGTTGTACGTGAATGTCGCGGGTGAGCAGGCGCGGGGACCGCAGTACGCGGCCCCGCCGGAGGGTCAGCCGGGAGGGCTGATCACCGACTCCGGCGGCAGGCAGGGTGAGGGAGCCGGTGGTCCCTCCGAGGGCAACGTGGTGACCGCGGCCGAAACCGGCTCCTCGGTCGACCCGCTGTGGCTGTGGCTCGGTGGCGGCGCGATCGTCGCGGGTGCGGGTCTCGGCGCTGTGTTGCTGATCCGCCGTGGCCGGGTGGCCGCGCGGGCACAGGAGCCGCCACGGCAGTGGTGATCACCTCGCGGCCGCGAGGTGGGGACAACCCCCGTATCGGCCCGGTGGCGTACGGGATGGGTTGCCGCACAACGGATCCCTAGCGTGATGTCGTGAAGGCATCGGGTGGAGGAGGACGAGTGGGGCAACGAAACGCGGTGAGAAGGCTGGTCGCGGGTTCGCTCGCGGTGGCGGTGGGAGTCACCTGTACGGCGGCTCCCGCCGCGCTCGCGGGCGAACGGACCCAAGACCGGGAAAGGAATCCGCGCGCCATCGTGGAGGAACTGACCGAAAGCGGAGTGCCAGGGGCCATGATCTACGGCGGGGACCGGGCCCGTAGCTGGTCGGTGTCCAGCGGTACGGCGAGACTCGGCACGGAACGCCCGATTCGCGCGAAGGACAAGGTCAGGGTTGCCAGTAACACCAAGATGTTCGTCGCCACCGTCGTGCTGCAACTGGCAGGCGAGGGCAAGGTCGATCTGGACGAGCCGATTGAAAGCTACGTACCGGGAATCGTCCGGGGCAACGGGCACGACGGCACCACGATCACCGTGCGCCAGCTTTTGCGGCACACCAGCGGGCTTCCCGACTACGTGGCCGATTTGATCGGCGATCCCGGCAACGCCGAGCGTACGTGGCGGCCGGAGGAACTCATCGCGATCGCGCTCGAACATCCTCCGCTGTTCGAACCGGGAACGGACTGGGCCTACTCCAACACGGGGTATCTCCTGCTCGGCATGCTCGTCGAGCGAGTGACCGGCAACGACGTCGGATCGGAGATCACCGGCAGGCTCATCACGCCGCTGGGGTTGCGGCAGACCAGCTATCCGGAGCCGGGGGAGACCCGGATCCGGGGACCGCACGCACACGGCTACTACGCCTTTCCCGGCGAGCCGCTGACCGATGTGACCGAACTGGAGCCGAGTCTTTCGGGGGCCTCCGGATCGCTCGTGTCGACCGGTCCGGACCTGACACGATTTCTGACGGCACTGCTTTCCGGGAAGTTGCTCGCGCCCGAGCTGCTCGCCGAGATGCGCGAGACGGTGCCCGCGGGAAACTACGACTACGGGCTCGGTATCGGAGAGATTCCGTTGCCGTGCGGGGGAGTCGCCTGGGGGCATTCCGGCAACATGCCGGGCTACGACACGTTCTCCGCGGCGACGGAGGACGGCAGGGCCGCGTTCGTCGTGGCCAACGGCCCGATGGCCGATGGCGAATCGGCCGATCTGATTCCCGCGATGGAATCCGCGTTGTGCCGCTGACGCCGATTCGCGGCTGACCGGCGCGAACCTCCGGTCAGCCTGAGGATTCGAGCAATGTCCGCAGTATGCGGGCGAGATTGTCGCGTTCCCCTGTGCCGAGTGCCGCGAGTATTCGCTGCTGGGTGGCGAGGTGGTCGGGAAGTGCTTTGTCGATAAGTGTCTTGCCCGCCTTGGTGAGGCTGACATGAACACCTCTGCCGTCGGCGTCGTTGCGGCCCCTCGTCACCAGCCCGCGATCCTGGAGCCGGTCGAGCCGCTGGGTGATCGCACCCGAGGTGACCATGGCGTCGCGCATCAGCTCGGTCGGCGTCATCCGGTGCGGCGGCGGGTTGCGGCGCAGGGTCGCGAGCACGTCGAACGAGGCCGCGTCGAGGCCGTGTGCCGCGAAGGTGCGGTTCTGCTCCGCCTCGGCGACGCGGGCGAACCGCTTGATCCTGCCGAGTACCGCCATGGGCGATACGTCGAGGTCGGGACGCTGGCTCGCCCACTGGCCGAGGATGTGGTCGACGTGGTCGGTCATCGGTGAAGTCCGGAACGGTGCATGGCAATACCTTAGCAGTGAGGTACCTAACAGGTCTGGCCAAGTAGCTTAGCGGTGAGCTACTTTAGCTTAGTGCTAAACAACCGATGGAACGTCGTGCTGCTGACCGCGATCGCTCCGATGGTCTGGGGGACCACCTACGCCGTGACGAGCGAACTGCTCCCGCCCGACCGGCCGCTCACCGCGTCCGTGTTGCGGGCGCTTCCCGCCGGGCTGCTGCTGGTCGCCGTCACCAGGAAGCTGCCGCGCGGCTCGTGGTGGTGGCGTTCGCTCGTGCTGGGAACCCTCAACATCGGTGCCTTCTTCGCGCTGCTCTTCCTTGCCGCGTACCGGCTCCCCGGCGGGGTCGCCGCGACGGTCAACGCGATCCAGCCGCTGCTCGCGATGGGGCTGTCGTTCCTGCTGCTCGGCGAAAAGCTGACGAAGCGCATGATGCTCGCGGGAATCGCCGGTGTCGCGGGCGTGAGTCTGCTCGTGCTCAGGGCGCAGGCGCGGCTCGACCTCATCGGCGTACTTGCCGCGCTGGGTGGTGCGCTGGTGATGGCGACCGGTGTCGTGCTGAGCAAGCGCTGGCGCTCGCCTGCCTCGCCGCTGGCGACGACCGGCTGGCAACTCGTGGCGGGCGGGCTCGTGCTCCTGCCGGTGATGTTCCTTGTCGAGGGAACCCCGCCATCGGACCTCAGCGGGCGGAACCTCGTCGGCTACGGCTACCTCATGATCGTCGGCGCCGTGATCGCCTACCCGTTGTGGTTCAGGGGCATCAGCATGATGTCGCCGACGAGCGCCGCGTTCCTCGGCCTGCTCAGTCCCGTCGTCGCCACCGCGCTCGGCTGGCTCGCGCTCGGCCAGTCGCTCACGCCGCTCCAGGCGGTGGGCGCCGCCATCGTGCTGGCGGCGCTGGCGAGTACCCAGATCGTGCGGCGGCCCCGCCAGGACTCACCCCTGCTTCCCGCGGACACCGCGACGCCGGTCGGCCGGTAGCGCTCACCAGCGACAACCAGTGACAACACAGAAAGGAACGGTTCCCATGCGCATCATCGTGTTCGGCGCGACCGGCAACGTCGGAGGACGGGTCGTGGCCGAGGCCGTGCGGCGAGGGCACGACGTCACCGCCGTCGTGAGGTCGCCGGAGCGAGCATCGTTGCTTCCGGAGGGAGTCGCCGTCGGCGCCGTCGCCGTCGGCGACGTGAGCGACCCCGGCGCCGTCGCGAAACTGAGCGAAGGACACGACGTCGTCGTCGCGGCAACCCGGCCCGTCCACGGCCGCGAACCGGAGCTCGTGGCGATGACGCGCGCCCTGCTCGCGGGGTCCGCGAAGGCGGGAACCAGACTTGTCGTCGTCGGCGGTGCCGCTGGCCTCCTCGTCCCGGGCACGAAGGGGCGCAGGGTGCTCGACGACCCGAGGTACATGTCCGCCGAGTACCGCGACATCGCCGTTGCCTGCCTCGACCAGTTCGCCGCGTGCGCCGAGGCCGATGGCGACTGGACCTACGCGAGCCCGCCCGCGACGCTGATACCAGGGCGGCGGACGGGACGGTACCGCCGTGGCGGTGACGAACTCGTCGTCGACGACGAAGGAGCCTCGGTCATTTCCATGGAGGATTTCGCGGTGGCGTTGCTGGACGAGGTGGAGATGCCCCGCTCACGACAAGCCAGGTTCACCGCGGCCTACTAAAGAAGTTCGGCGAGCTTCGTGTCGCGTCGTAATCGCCGATGTCACGGACGGTAGGCGTTGCTCGGTTCGCAAGTGCCATACGGGGCAAGGAAAACCGAGGGCTGGTGACTCCCGACACAGGGTGTGGCATCGTGACCCCTACGATGTCGGGCATCGCGATGCGCCGAGGATGACGAGGAGACGACGCAAGAAATGTCTACCGACCACACCACACCGAGCGAGTCCGAGGTCGTCGTGCTCGACGACGGCCAGCCGACCGCCGCGCGGGTCTACGATGTGATGCTCAACGGCAAGGACAACTACGCGATCGACCGGCAGGTCGCCGAGGCCAGCCTGTCGGTCATGCCGGAGCTCAAGGAAATCGCGTTGCACAACAGGGCGATCCTGCATCGGGTGGTGCGTTTCCTCGCAGAGGACAAGGGGATCACCCAGTTCCTTGACCTCGGTTCGGGTCTGCCCACCGCCCGCAACACGCACGAGGTCGCGCTGGAGGCCAATCCGGAAGCCAAGGTCGTCTACGTCGACGTCGACCCCATCGTGCTCGCCCACGGCAGGGCCATCCTCGCCGACAACCCGAACACGAAGGTCGTCACCGCCGACATCCGCAATCCTGCCGAGGTGCTCGCTCACCCCGAGGTGCGCGAGCTGCTGGACTTCGATCAGCCGGTGTGCGTGATGCTGTGCGGCATCCTGCATCACCTCATGGACGAGGAAGACCCGAAGGGGCTCGTGAAGACGCTGCTCGACGCGGTCCCCTCCGGCTCCTACTTCTTCATCACCAACTTCACCAGGCTCAGCGACTCGCCGGAAAGCGAGGAGCTGGAACGGGTTCTGCTGTCGCAGCTGGGAACCGGCAGGGTGCGCACCCCCGCCGAACTCGCGGAATTCTTCGACGGCATGGAGATTCTGCCTCCCGGCATCGTGCCCCTGCCGCTGTGGCGTCCTGACGAGCTGGTCACCGACGCCACCACTATCGGCGTGCGGTTCATGACCGGTGGAGTCGGCCGCAAGAACTGACGGCGTTCGCGTGGCCACGACGCCAATCGGTGCCGTGGCCACGCGAATCCGGTACGCCGCAAAGGTTGGTCAGTTCCCGGGTACCTTCCAGAGTCGTAATGTGTTGTCCTCGTTGGCTGTCGCCACGGTTTTCCCGTCAGGACTGAACCTCGCCGAGTGGATCTCGGATTCTTCGTCCTCTTCGGATTCCCCGGTACCGGAGCCGGGAGCGCTGATGGAGCTGATCTCGTGCCCGTTCTCGGCGTTCCACAACCGCACCTCATCGCTTTCGACGGTCATGATCGTGCGGTCGTCGGGGCTGAGAATGCTGTGGGCTTCCATCGCGTCCAGGTTGACGTCGACGGCGATGGGCTGACGGATCTGGTTTCCGCTTGAGGTATCCCACAGTCGCAGGACGGTGCCCTCCGGTCCCCTGGAGAGTGTCAGCAGCCTGCTGCTGTCCCGGCTGATCAGGTACTCGTAGCTACCGTCCTGCGGCAGGGTGATCGTCTCGCCGAGGGGCTGCTGACTGTCCACATCCCACAGCCGGACGGTCGAATAGCTCTCTTCTTCGTCGAAGCGGCCGCTGTCCACGGAAGCGGAGAGCAGCATGGTGCTTCCGTCGTGGTTGATGGCGGCAAAGCCGCCGTCGTCGGCGACGTTGGTCAGTTCGCCGCTCGCGACGTCCCAGATCTCGGTGGCGCCGCTGTAGGTCTGCATGAAGATGGTCGAGCCGTCGCCGCTCACGTCCCAGTTCGGCCCGGTGGTGATCTCGAACGGTTCACCGATGCGGCTGCCGGTGTTCACATCCCACCGTTGCACGACGCCGTCGAGTGTCAAGGTGATGACCGTGCTGTTGTCCTGGGTGAACGCCACGTCGGTCAGTCCGTTGACGGGACCGATGATCTGACCGACCTGCTTGCGGCCGGCCACATCCCAGAACTGCACGGTCTCGTCCTGGTATTCGGTCGCGATGATGCTGCCATCCGGGCTGAACACGCCGTCCCTGACCGAGGTGGGGCCCGTCAGCACGCTGATCTGTTCGAGTGCCGCCGGTTCCTCGGTGGTGGCCGTGCTTTGCGGCCGTAGCGTCCACGCCACGACACCGGCGATCACCAGGACGGCGGCGAGCGCGATCTTGAGCCAGGGACGCCCGGCGGGTGTCTGGCCGGAATCGGTGGCCGCCGTGTTCTTCGGCGGCGGTGTGTCGTGGGTGTCGTGCAAAGTGCCGGGACGTGGGTCTTCGACGCGCGTCGGCGGCAGGCCGGTATCGGTGCCGCGAGTTTCGACACGAGTGTGGACGCGCACCATGCGTGGTCCGCCGCCTTCGCCCGCGGAATCCTCGGTCAGTATGGTCGTGTCCGGATCGAGCAACCGGCCGACGTCGGCCCACCGCTGGCGGATCAGTTCCTCCACCTTGGCAGGCCACGGCTGGACCGAAGGGGCGATCGGCCCGATCAGGTCGACCAGCTCCGCCGCCGAAGGCCGATCGCCGGGATTCTTGGCAAGGCACGGTTCCACCACGCTCGCCACCTCGGGCGGCAGCCCCGACACGTCCGCGGTCCCGCCGACGATGCGGTTCAGCGTCTCCAGCGTCGCCCCGCCCGCGAACGGCGAAACCCCCGAACACGCGGCCACCACGACCGATCCCAGCGAGAACACGTCGGAAGCCGCCGACACCACCTCGCCTCGGGCCTGCTCGGGCGACATGAACGCCGGTGAACCCACCAGCCAGCCGGATCGGGTCAGTCCGTCGGCGCCGTCACCGGCGGCTCGCACGATCCCGAAATCGATCACCCTGGGCCCGTCGTCGGCCAGCAGAACGTTGGACGGCTTGACATCCCGGTGCACCAGCCCGGCGTCGTGGATCCGGACCAGCGCCGAAGCCAGCCCCGCCGTCAGTCGCATGACCGGCTCCACCGGTAGCCCGCCGGTGACGCCGACGACCTCCTCCAGCGAAGGGCCCGGCACGAACACCGAAGCCAGCCACGGCAACCGCGCGTCGGCGTCCGCGTCGACGACCGCGGCCGTGTAGGCCCCCGACACCGCCCGGGAGGCCTCCACCTCCCGCCGGAATCGCTCCCGGAACCCTTCGTCCACCGCGAACTGCTCGTGCACGACCTTGACCGCGACCAGCCGCCCGTCGATGCCGCACCCCAGCAGCACCCTGCCCATTCCGCCCCGGCCAAGCTCACCCAGCACCCGGTACGGCCCCACCACGTCCACATCCGAGACCCGCAGCCCCACAACGCCCCCAGCCGATGACGACAACAACCCCAAGATCCTTCCAAACAACCCCGCGCCGTGACATCACAACACCGAAAACCGGGGGAGCGGCCCCGCAACCGCGAGTCCCCCGCCCAGCTCGCCGAGTTCTGCGTTCAGGCCGCCGAGTTCCGCACTCGGGTCGCCGAGTTCTGCGTTCGGGTCGGCGAGATCCGCGCTCAGGCCGCGAAGAGGCGCCCGTGGACGCTGATCGATCCAGCCCCCAGCCCACAGCCCTGGCTCGACATCGCCCGGCTCGGCCGCACCTCCCACCGGCTCTGCCGCGCTCATCACAGTGAGTAGCCAATCGCCTGCGCGCAAAAAATGCAAACAAGCTTGTCGTCTTTTGCCAGTGCCTTCTAGCGTCCGTACGTCGTGAGGAAAAGCCCTGGACAGAGAGGCGAAGGTTGCGATCACACCGGCTAGGACACATCCCCGTGGCGTCCGCGCAAGACCACGAACGGGGGTCGGTCGTCGCGCCCCGTGGCGAAAGCGTCGCCGCCGGGCTCGCCATGCTCGACCGCGGAGGCAACGCCGTCGACGCCGCGGTCGCCGCCGCTCTCGTCGCCGGGGTCATCGAGCCGACGGAGACGACGCTCGCGGGTTCCGGGTTCCTGCTTTACGCCGACCGCACGACGGAGCCTTACGCGGTCGAGTTCGGTCCGAGGGCACCACGCGCGGCGGAGCCGGCGATGTTCGAACTCGACCCCGCCGCGGCCGGCCCGGCCGTCCTCGGTCTCGCCCCCGTGCTTGGCAACGCGAATGTCGACGGTCCGCTCGCGGCGGGAGTGCCGCGAACCTTGCTCGGACTGCTGACCGCGCACGAGCGCTGGGGCGCACTCGACCGGCGTGCCGTGTGCGATCCGGCTGTCGCGGCCGCCTACGACGGATTCCCCGCCGACACCTGGTTCCTCACCAACGCTTTCAGTGATCTCGACCGGCTGCGCGCCGACGAGGGCACGCGCACGACCTTCCTCGCCGAGGACGGACTTCCCATCGGACGCACCTCGGCCGCCTTCTACGGCCGTTCCCTCGGCACCCGCGCGAGCGTCAGGCAGCCCGTTCTGGGGGCGACGCTGGAGGAAGTCGTCTCCTCGTCCTTGACAACACTCACCGAGGGATCGATCGCGCGCCGGCTCGTCGCGACCTCGCACGAGCGAGGCGGCGTTCTCTCGATGGACGACCTGCGCGCCGCCGCGCCGGATGTGCGCCCCGCGCTGACCGTCGACTACCGGGAGGCCCTCGTCGCCGTCCCGCACGCGCCGGGCGGCGGGGTGACCGAACTGCAGATCCTTCGTGCGTGGGAAGCGCTCCACGCGCAACCCCGCACCTCACACGAGAGCGCCGAATCGACCCGCGCCCTCGCGCTGGTCCTGCGGCATGCCTTCGCCGACCGGTACCACTGGCTCGGCGACCCCGGACTGGTGCCGGTGCCGACGAACGGCCTGCTCAGTGGCAGCTATGCCGCTCACATCGCGAGACTGTGCGCCGAGGGCGGCGACGTCGTGCACTGGGGCGAAGGCAACCCGTGGCTCACCTATGCGGGCAAGGCCGTGCACGACCCGTGGCGGCACACCGAACACGGTCTTGAAGTTCCACAATGGACACCGGAAACGGCGACGTCCCCGACAACGGGAACGACGCACATCTCCGCGACCGACAGCGAAGGCAGGACCGTGGCCATCACACACACGGCGGCCAACCACTTCGGATCCGCCGTGTTGTGCCCGCGAACCGGGCTGTTGTTCGATTCGGCGATGGCCTGGTTCAACGCCGCGCCGGGAGCCGCCAACAGCATCGCGAGCGGCGCGCGGCCGCTCGCCAACATGGGGCCCGCCATCGTCGTGAGTGACAAGGCCAGTCACGCCGTCGGAGCCTCGGGGGGACGCCGCATCATCAGCGCCGTCGCACAGGTCGTCATCAACCTCGTCGACGGAGGTCGCACCGGGAAGGACGCGTTGTCCCTTCCCCGGCTCGACGCGAGCGGCGCAAAGTTGCTTGTCCACGAGGATCGCGCGGAGGCGCTGCCCGCGCTGAGCGACCTCGATCCCGAACTGATTTCCGCGTCCAACGAGCCCTTCACGATCGACTTCGCGCGCCCGAATGTCGCCTCGGTGACCCGAGAAGGAAGAACCAGCTCTGCCATCCCGTCCACGGCGTACAGCGCATAGGGAGCACGACCTTGACCGCCGAAACAACGAAGTTCAACACGGCACAAAAACCGGAGAAGACCACCGCGCTTCGTGCTTTTCTCATCTCCGGTTTGGGAACAGCGCTTGAGTACTACGATTTCCTGATCTACGGACTCGCCGCGGGTCTGGTTTTCAACACGGTTTTCTTCCCGGCATCCGATCCGCTCGTCGGTACTCTGTACTCTTTCGCGGCGTTCGGAACCGGATTCCTCGCCCGGCCGCTGGGCGGCATCGTCATCGGTCATTTCGGCGACAAGGTCGGCAGAAAGAAAATGCTGATCATCACTCTCACCACCATGGGAGTCAGCACTTTCCTGATCGGCCTGCTTCCCGACTTCAACACTATCGGTATCTGGGCGCCGATTCTGCTTGTTGCCCTCCGGCTGATCCAAGGCTTCGCCGCCGGTGGTGAATGGGGCGGTGCGGCGCTGTTCGGCATCGAGAACGCTCCGCGCAACCGCCGCGGCCTGTGGGGCAGCTTCACCAGTATGGGTATCGGCCTCGGAACGTTCCTTGGCGTCGCGGCCTTCGCGCTCACCAGTGCCGCGTTCGACGATCAGCTCACGCCGTGGGGATGGCGCATTCCGTTCCTGCTCGGGGGCGCGCTCGTGATCATCGCCATGGCGGCACGGCTCAAGATGCCCGACGACACGGTCGCGGCGGAGAACGAGGAGGGCGCCGCCCGCCGGATACCGATCGTGGAAGCGGTGCGGCGCAGCCCGCGGACCGTCCTACTCGGACTAGGCGTGAGCTACGGCTACAACACCTTCGCCTACATCGGCTTCACTTTCCTGCTGTCCTATCTCACCATGCTCGGCTATGGGACGACCGAATCCCTTGTGAGCCAGCTGCTTTACTCGGGAGTCCTCTTTGCCAGCGCGCCGTTCTGGGCTTTCGTCAGCGACAAGATCGGGCGGCGGCGCGTCATGTCGATCGGCGGTATCGCCTCGGGGGCTTTCCTGTTCCTGTTCTTCGCGCTCGCGCAGACGAACAGCATCGCGCTGGTCGTCGTCGGATTCTCCCTCGTCGGGCTGGTCACCGGGGTGACGCAGGGCCCGATCCCCGCCTTCACGGCCGAGCAATACCCCGCGCGCATGCGCTACAGCGGCATGTCGGCCTCCTACCAGCTCGGTGCGTCCATCGGCGGCGGCACGGCCTCGTTCATCGCGACGGCGCTCCTGGTCGCGACCGGACAGAATCCGGTCTCGGTTGCCATCTACGGCACCTTCGCCATGCTCGTGCTCGTCGGATGTTCCCTGGGGTTGCGGGAAACGGCGCATCTGTCCACTGCGGAGGTCGACGATCCCGACAGGCAGGGAGCGGCACTATCGTGACAGGTCATGAACGAACCTGAGGAGAACGCGCGCGCGGATGCTCGCCTCGCCGATGTGGCGAGGCGAGCAGGCGTCTCCATCACCACTGCTTCGCACAGCTTCACCGGGAGGCGACCCGTCTCGGCGGCCACGAAGGAGCGGGTGTGGCAGGCGGCGCTCGCGCTCGGATTCCGGCGTTCGCAAGCGCGCAGGACCATCGCGGTCATCCTCAGGCCGCCGGAGGCCGTTCCGGCTTCCAGGTTCGGGACCACCTCTTTTTCGCAGCTCATCGGCGGGGCTTCGATGGCGGCGATGGCGCGGGGTTACTCGGTGGTGGTCGCCCGGGACGTCTCGGAGATCGCGGGCAGTGTTCCCCAGCTCGACGGTTGCCTGCTGCTCAACCCCAACCGTCAGGACGAGTCGCTCCGCTGGCTGCGCGCTGAGGAAATTCCCGTCGTGTCCTACGACCAGGACCCCGGTGACTCCGGTTTCCGGTGGTGGGTCGGGGCCGATTACGACCGTGCGGTGACCGATCTGCTGCTCCACATGGTCAGCCGGTCGGCGCGCAGGATCGCGCTGGTGGCAGGTCAGACCGACAACATGTACCGGCGCGCGATCCTGGCGACCTACGACTCGGTGATCCGGGCGGCCGGGCTGAACTCGCTCGTGCGCATCGCCGACAACGAACGAGGCCAGAGCGCGGCCTTCGAAACGGTTTCCGGCCTTCTCGACAGCCCGGATCCGGTGGACGCGGTGGTCACCACGTCGAGCGTCTTCGCCGTCGGTGCGCTCACCGCGGCACGGGCGGCGGGACGAGCCGTCCCCGGCGAGCTCATGATCGCAACGGCGACGGACGGCCCACTTGCCGAACTGGAAAACCCGTCCATCACGGGCCTGCGCATCGACGCGCTGCACACCGCCGAGGTCATGATGGACCTCCTCGAACGCCAAGTGGCGGGTCAGGAACCGCCGGAGACCAATCCGCGGGTGGCGCTGAACCTGATCCACCGGCGATCCACCTGAGCGATCGGCCGTGACAGTCGGCGACATGACGTGTGCGCCGGGTGACGGATGTGCGCGAGTGCGGATCTCGGCGACCTGAGTGCGGATCTCGCCGGTCCGGACGCGGATCTCGGCGACCTGAGTGCGGATCTCGGCGGCTCGCGTGTGGGCCGCGCCATGAAGGCCTTCCTGCCACCGCGCCTCGCGGTGTTAACTTGCCGGAGCCAGTCGTATCCACGCCCACGGCGTGGATCAGGGAATCCGGTGAGAATCCGGAGCTGACGCGCAGCGGTGAGCGGTGACGGGCGGGAACACGGCCACTGGACTCCGGTCCGGGAAGGCGTCCTCGTCCGGTTGACCCCGAGTCCGAAGACCTGCTGGCACCCGAGTCCGGGTCATGCCGGGCGAGGGGAAACCGTACGATCGGGCCCCGCGCATGGGCCCTCGACGCAGGGGATGGCCGATGCCGCGCTCCGTCTCGTTCCTCGTCCCGTTGCTTGTGATCGTTCTCGCCGGTTCCGCCTGTGCCTCGGATTCCGGGCAGGGACCGGAACAGGCTGCCGCGGAGGGCTACCCGAAGATCATCGACAACTGCGGCGAGCGGGTTTCGGTTCCCGCGCCGCCGCGCAATGCGGTCGCGCTGAATCAGGGCAGCGCCGAGATCATGCTCGCGCTGGGGCTGGCCGACCGCATGGCGGGGACGGCGACCTGGACCGACCCGATCCTGCCCGAACTGGAGCGGGCGAACGCGTCGGTGCCGAGGCTGGCCGAGAACATGCCGTCCTTCGAGCGAGTGCTCTCCACGGAGCCCGACTTCGTCGCCGCCTCTTTCGTGTCCACATTGGGCACGGGAGGAGTCGCGACCCGGAAGCAGTTCGGTGAACTCGGTGTGCCGTCGTATGTTTCGCCGAGCGACTGCGTAAAGGACAACTCAGGCGAGGGCGACGGCGTACGGTCGGCTCCGCTGACCATGGACGCGATCTACGGTGAGATCAGGGATCTCGCCACCATCTTCGACGTCGAGGAACGCGGGGAAGAACTCGTCGCCGAACTCGAAGAGCGGATGCGAGCGGCGGCCGAGAAGTCCCAGGCGGACGGGGTCAGCGTGCTCTACTGGTTCGCCAACGCCGAATCTCCTTACCTCGCGGGCTGTTGCGGTGCGCCCGGCGTGATCACCGAGGCGCTCGGGCTGAAGAACGTCTTCGACGACACCTCGGCGGAATGGCCGCAGATCAACTGGGAGACCGTCGCCGATCGCGACCCCGACGTGCTGGTCATCGGCGATCTGACCCGCCGGTCCCAGACAGCGGAGACGGCGGAGAAGAAGATCGAGTTCCTGGAATCCCATCCGGTCACGAACAAGATGACGGCGGTGCGGAACAAGCGCTACATCCTGTTGAGCGGGCAGGCGCTGAACCCGAGCATGCGCACCGTCGACGGCACCGAAGCGGTCGCGGCGGGGCTTCGGGAGTTCGGGCTCCCGGGGTGATCGGCACGGTCAGGGCCGCGGGGCTCGCGACGAGGGTGCGCGGGCTCGGCACGGTCTGGTTTTGTGTGCTCGGCCTTGCCGTGCTCGCCGTGTCGGTCGCCGTCGCGATCACGATCGGGCCCGCCGACCTCAGCGTCGGCGATGTCTGGTCGGTGCTGGCGGCGAAGACGGGACTCGGCGATTCGGGGCTGAGCCAGATCCGCACCGGGATCGTCTGGAACCTGCGACTGCCGAGGGCGCTGCTTGCCGCCGTCTGCGGTGCGGGCCTTGCCGTCTGTGGTGCCGTGATGCAGGCGTTGCTGCGCAATCCGCTCGCCGATCCGTTCGTGCTCGGAGTGTCGTCGGGTGCCTCGACCGGCGCCGTGCTCGTGATCGTGCTCGGCGTCGGCGGTGGGGCGCTTCCCGTGCAGGGCGGTGCTTTCGTAGGCGCGGTGTTGTCGTTCGGGGTTCTGCTGGTGCTCGGTCAGACGCTGGGGGCGACGACGGAGCGCGTCGTGTTGTCCGGTGTCGCGGTGATGCAACTGTTCTCGGCGCTCACCTCGTTCATCGTGCTCACCGCCGCCGATGCCGAAACGACGCGAGGGGTGTTGTTCTGGCTGCTCGGCTCGTTCGCGTCGGCGAGCTGGACCGAGGTGCTGGTGTGCGCTGTGGTGCTCGGCGGGGTGCTGCTCGTGTGTTTCGGCTACGCCAGATCGCTCGACGGGTTCGCGTTCGGCCAGGACGCGGCGGCGAGCCTTGGCGTCGAGGTGGCGAGAACCCGGCTCGTGTTGTTGTGCGTGACGGCGTTGCTGACCGCGGTGCTGGTGAGTTCGGTCGGCGCCGTCGGATTCATCGGGCTTGTCCTGCCACACGCGGCGAGGGCGCTCGTCGGATCGGGCCACCGCAGGTTGCTTCCGGTCGCGGCCGTGACGGGCGCGGTGTTCCTCGTGTGGGTGGACACGGCTGCCCGCACGCTGCTGGATCCGCAGGAGATCCCGGTCGGTGTGGTGACCGCCCTCATCGGCGTTCCCGCGTTCGTGCTCGTCCTGTATCGCACAAGGTTCGGCCGATGAGCCCGGCACAGCAGGGACGGCAGGGGCTCAGCGCTGAGCGGGTGAGCTGGTCGGCCGGTGGGAAGCTCATCGTCGACGGCGTCGACCTCACGTTGCCGCATGGTGCGACCGTCGGGCTGCTCGGCCCCAACGGCTCCGGCAAGTCGACGTTGCTGAGGTTGCTCGCCGGGCTGCGGGCCCCCGCGAGCGGAGTGGTGCGACTCGACGGCGAGCCGCTTGCCGGGTTGCGCCGCGCCGCCGTGGCCCGCCGGATCGCTGTGGTCGAACAGCAGGCGGACACGCAGGTGGAGCTGACGGTGCGGGACGTGGTGCGGCTCGGCCGCATCGCCCACACCTCGGCGTGGGCGGGCGCGAAGGACAACGACACCGCCGCCGTGTCGGAGGCGCTGGCCCACACCGGGCTCACCGAGCTGGCAGGACAGTCGTGGCGCACATTGTCAGGAGGAGAGCGGCAACGCGTTCAGCTCGCCCGCGCGCTCGCGCAGCAGCCACGCGAACTGCTGCTCGACGAACCGACCAACCACCTCGACATCCAGTTCCAGCTGGAACTGCTAGCGCTCGTGGTGAGTTTGCCGATGACCACGCTGATCGCGCTGCACGACCTGAATCTCGCCGCGATGTACTGCGACCGGCTCGTCGTGCTCGACAAGGGGACGGTGATCGCGGCGGGGCATCCGAGGGACATCGTCACCGAGGGCCTCATCGCCGAGGTCTACGGAGTCCGTGCCGAGGTGACGGCCGTCGGGAGGGACGGCCGTCCGCACGTGCGTTTTCTCGGCACGACCCGCTGAGCGGTCACCGGCGGGGAAACCGGTAACTGATGTGGGTGACCAAATCGGTCGCGCGTACGTGCGTCGGTTCGAGGTCGAGGTCCCCCACGCCGGCGAACAGCCGTTCGCCTTCGCCGACCAGTACGGGAGCGATGTACAGATCCAGCTCGTCGATCACCCCGGCCGCAAGGTACTGGTTCACCGTCGAGGCACCACCGGCGATCGAGATGTCGCGATCGCCCGCCGCCGCTTTCGCCTCGGCGAGCGCGGCTTCGATGCCGCCGGTCACGAAGTGGAAGGTGGTGCCGCCCTTCATCGGCAGCGGTTCCCTCGGGTGATGGGTGAGCACGAAAACCGGGCCGTGATACGGCGGTTCCTCTCCCCACCAGCCGGTCCATTCCTCCTCCGTGCTCCATTCGCCTCGGATGGGGCCGAACATGTTGCGACCCATGATGTAGGCCCCGGCCGAGGTCAGTTTGGCGATCTCGGCGGCGTGGGCCTCCGGCTCCTCGAACATCCAGGTGTGCAGCCGGTCGCCGACGATCTCGCCGAGCGGGTTGTCGCGGGTCTGGTTCGGCCCGGCGACGAATCCGTCGACCGACATCGCGATACCGCAGGTCACCTTGCTCATGTGGGCTCCAGTTTCTTCTCCGGCAGGGGGTGTCCGGAAGGTAGACGCGGCGGGCGCGGAAAACTCATCGGTGCATCCGTGCCGGAGTCAGAAGCTCGCGTCGATCTCCGCTTTGCGTGCCAATACGGCTTTGTCGACGACGGCCACCGGAACGGGTCTGGTGTCGGTGAACCTGATCCCGCCCTTGGTTGTCTCGACGTCCTGGCCCGCCGCCGCCTCGGCGACGACGGTGGAACTGAAGGGGAACAGCGAATAACCGCGCCGCGTGACGACGATGCTCACCAGCGGGCGCCCGCGATAACGCAGGGCGGGCATTCCGTAACTCATACCCTCGCCGTGCTCGGGAACCAGCTCACCCGCACGGGCGATGAGCCTGCCGACCAGCGAACGAGCCGGTTCTTCCAGCGCCTCGACGTAGTCGGTGACCTCGCCCATGTCCATATCCTGCACCGCTTCGCGATTGTCGGCACGATACGGCCCTTTTGTGACCCGATCACCTTTTTCCCGTGCTATTCGTGCGAATTTTCCGGTAACAACACCGATGTCCTTCCGATTTCCGGATGTAGCTGATTCGTCCTGTATCGGAGTGAATGGTGGACGGAAATTCCCCGGATCTCGTGCTGCTGGAAGGCGATGTCGCCGTAACGGTCACCCGAGAGGAGCGGCACCAGGACGTCCTTTCCGGCCTGAACGGCCGCGCGAGTGTCACCGCGGAACTGGCCTGGTGCACCATCGCCTCGGGGAAATACCAGGGTGAACGCGCCGTCGAGGTCAGGATCGGCGGTCACCGGGTCGGCGAGCTGACCTACCTCATGTCGCGGCGCTACGAAGCCATGATCGACCGGGTGCTGGAACGCGGCGGGCGGCCCGGTTGTGCCGCGCTGGTCCAGGAAGGTGACCGGAAGCTGGAGGTCGTGCTGCGGCTTCCCTCGCACACGGCGGGCACGGAACCGACCGTTCCCATCATGATCCCCGTCCAGCGAGAGCAGACGCGGCGGCTGCCCGCCGTGACGCGAACCGCCGTGACCGCACCACCACCGCCACCGCCTGCACCGCCACCACCCGTGACGGCCGCGTCCTCCGGGCCGCAGGCGCCGCCCCCGTGGCGCAAACCGCTGTGGATCGCGGCGGCCGTCGTCGTCGTGCTCGTGTTCGGCGGCCTCCTCGGTGCGGGCGGTGACGGTGACGAGCCCTCGCCGCCCGGCGCGGACAGCGCGACGACAAGAGTCACCACCGCACCGGTCACGACGAGCAGCACCGTCGCCGAGCCGCCATCGGCCGTGGAGCCGGTTCCGGAGGAACCGGCCGGTGAGGTCGTCGAGCCGCCGCCACCACCGGAGACGCCCGAGCCCGTCGAGCCGGGTACTCCCGCGCCGCCCCCACCGGAGGCACCGCCGCCACCGGCCGAACCGCCTGCGCCGGTGTCCCAGTGCGACCCCAACTACACCGGCTGCGTGCCGATCGCCTCCGACGTCGACTGTGCGGGCGGAAGCGGTAACGGGCCCGCGTACGTGAGTGGTCCCGTCAAGGTCATCGGCAGCGATGTCTACGGGCTCGACAGCGACGGCGACGGCATCGCGTGCGAATGATCCGCTGGTCCACAGTAGACGATCCGATGCTCGCCGCGATTTTTCCCGCTATCAGGGAAGTGTGAACCGGCGACTGTCGCTCCGAAGGGTACGAACGGGCGCCGAATCCGGCGGGAGCACTGTTCGAAACGTACTTTTGGACGCGGGAGCAGTGTCGGGCCGGGGAGGCTGGGATGGGCAGCAAGGGAAGGCTCGCCGCGACGGTCACGGCGGCGATGATCGGCACCGGTGTTCTG
The DNA here is from genome assembly GCA_040635515.1 of Saccharomonospora sp. NPDC006951. GTDB lineage: Bacteria > Actinomycetota > Actinomycetes > Mycobacteriales > Pseudonocardiaceae > Prauserella_A. The sequence goes on from JBEYHY010000008.1 coordinate 23,514, forward strand.
GTCGGAGCACCGGCGGCCGTCGCTCAGACAGCTCAGTCGAGTGATGTGCTGGCCGTTTCTCCGCCCGTGGCGAGCCCGGGAACCCTCGTGGAGATGCGGCTGACGGCGAGCGTGACCTGTCCTGGGCCGAGTGTCCCGCAATCGAGCGCGCTGTCGAACATCACGGTCATCCACGCGGCGGCCGACGGCACGGCATGGCAGGGCACGGTCAAGAGCGTCAACGCGGGGACATATTCGATCACCGCGCAGTGTCAGACGGCGGGAAAGAAGGCCACCGGCACGCTTGAGGTCACCGGCTCGCAGGTCAGCACCCGCCCCTCGGGACCGGCGCACACCGGAGGCGGCGGTACCGCCGACGAGGCCTCCAGCGGGGGCGGCGGCCTGATCGGCACCCTCGGTGTCGTCGCGGTGGGCGCCGTCGGCGCCTGGCTGGTGTTGCGCCGCAGGGCCGATTCGCGCGGCTGAACCACGGCCACCCGCTGAGACGACCATGCCGGGTACTTCCGCAGGTGGATCGCGCCGCTTCACGACCGTGCTCGCCCTGCTGGCAGGTCTCGCCGTCGTCGTGGTCATCGCGAGGCAGAACGGGGACCAGGGCCACCGCACGGCGCGCTCGCCCGACCGGATCGAGATTCCCGGTATCGGCGCGGAGTCCAGCCTCATCCCTCTCGGGCTGGAGAAGGACGGGACGATCGAGGTTCCTCCGGTCGACGACGCCATGCAGGCGGGCTGGTATGAGCTGGGGCCCGCGGCGGGCGAGACCGGGCCGTTCGTCGTGCTCGGGCACATCGACTCACACACCGATCCCGGTATCTTCCTGCGGCTTCACGAGCTGGGGGAGGGCGACCTCGTGCGTGTGTACCGGGTGGACAAATCCGTGGTCACCTATGTCGTCGACCGCACGCAGAAGGTCGGCAAGGACCGGTTTCCCACCGAGGCCGTCTACGGCAACACCACCGGCCCCGAGATCAGGTTGATCACCTGCGGTGGTGCCTTCGACCGGAAACGGGGAAGCTACGAGGAGAACTTGATCGTCTACGGCCACCTTGTGGAGTCACCGGCGTGAACGGCGGGCCCTTCCGCCAAAGGCTTCCGGCCAGCGAGGGAAGGGCATGACAGGCAACACCTTGCGCGGGCTGCTCGACGAAGGCGACGTCGCGGGACTGCAGCGGTGGCTGGGCGAGCACGCTCCCCACGAGATCGCCGACGAACTGGCCAGAGCCGACCCCGTCCGGGCCGTGCTGATGTTCCGGCTGCTCGACAAGGACAGCGCGCTCACGGTGTTCGAGGAACTCGATCCCGGCGCGCAGCAGAACGTGCTGTCCGGGCTGCGCGGCAAGGCCTTCGGCGACGTCGTCGAAGGCATGGATCCCGACGACAGGGCAAGGCTGCTCGGCGAGGCGCCCGCGAAGTTCGCCCGCAGGGTCCTCGACGGCCTCAGCCCCAGGTCACGGGCCATGACGGCGGCCTTGCTCGGCTACCCCGAAGGCTCCGTCGGCAGGTACATGAGCCCCAGGACGGTCGCGATCAGGGGGCACCTGACCGCGGCGAGGGCACTCGACGTGGTGAGGGCGAGAGGGGAGGAAGCCGAAACCGTCTACACCCTGCCGGTGATCGACGACCACCGGCGGTTTCTCGGCACGCTCGAACTGCGTGACCTGGTGCTGAGCCCGCCCGAACGGCCGGTCACCGAACTCGCCGACACCAGGACCCCGCGCGTGAAGGCCACCGACGACGCCGAGACGGCCGCGCGGCTCATGCAGGAGGCCAACCTGCTCGCGCTGCCCGTCGTCGACAGTGAGGACAGAGTCCTGGGCCTGCTCACGATCGACGACGCGGTGGAGGTCATCGAGGCCGCCGACACCGAGGACGTCGCGCGGCAGGCCGCCGCCGCGCCGCTGAGCGGGCACTACATGTCGGCGAGCGTCGTCGAGCTGGCCAGGTCCCGCGCGGTGTGGTTGCTGCTGCTCATCGTCGCCGCGACGCTCACCGTCAACGTCCTCCAGTTCTTCGAGGCGACTCTCGAACAGGTGACGACGCTGGCGTTGTTCATCCCGCTGCTCGTCGGAACGGGAGGCAACGCGGGAGCGCAGGCCGCCACCGCGGCCGTCCGCGCGCTCGCCGTCGGCGAGGTGCGTACGCGTGACCTCGCGAAGGTCGCCTGGCGGGAGAGCAGGGTCGGCCTTGTGCTCGGGCTGATGCTGGCCGTGGTGGCGCTCGGGGTCGGAACCCTGCTCGTCGACTTCCCGATCGCGATCACCGTCGCGCTGTCGATCGTGCTCGTGTGCTGCTGGGCCGCGACCATCGGGGCGACGATGCCGCTCGTGGCGAAACGGGTGGGCATCGATCCCGCCGTCATCTCGGCTCCGCTGGTGACGACCATCGTCGACGCGACGGGGCTCATCATCTACTTCCTCATCGCGCGCGCCGTGCTGGCCCTGTGACGGCGCTGTGACGGTGCTACACGACAACCCTGGACAGGGTCTCCGGAGCGAACAGCTCTTCGGGTTCGTAGTGCCGGGAGGCCAGCCCCTGCTCGCGGGAGTAGCGCAGGAACGTTTCCAGTGCCGCGCGGTTGGCCTCAAGCCCGTAAGGCCACCAGTCGGACCCGAGCGCGGCGCGGGTGCGCTCGGCCTCGGCCCACAACCACGGAAGGGCATACGGCAGCGCGGCCGTCTCGCCGATACCGGAAAGCGCCGTCGTTTTGGCCAGCTCGCAGGATTTCACCAGCTCCGTGGCCAGCCAGCGATGCTCGCGGTAGACGTCGGAGCGGATCACGAGCGTGTGCATGATGGGGAAGATTCCGGTGCGGGCGTGGTAGTCCTTCTCGGCCCGTTCCGGGTCGGTGAACAGGCGCCGGATTCCGCCGCCCTCGTTGAAGGGGCCGGGATTGCGGGCGCTGTAGACCGCGTCGAGTTCGCCGTCGAGCAGCATGCCGGACAGCGTCCTGTCCTCCGCGATCGGCGCGACGTCCACACCGGAGGGCAGGTCGAGCGCGATCTTCTCGACCCTGCCCGGTTCGTCGAGACCTCCGGTGCGATACCGCACGGACGAGACGCCGAGCCCGTGCAGTTCCGCCAGTATTCCCCTGATCCACACCGCCGCCGTGATCTGGTACTCCGGTACGCCCACCGTCCCTCCCGCGAGCTGGGCGGGTTCGGTGACCGGCGAATCGTGCCGCACGTAGACGGCGCTGTGCCGGAAGGCGCGAGAGGGAAAGACGGGAACCGCCACGAAGGGCGCGTCCTCACCGAGGGTGAGCACATAGCTCGACAGGGACAACTCCGCGATGTCGAATTCGCGGTACTTGAGCATCCGGAAGAACGTTTCCTCGACGGGAAGATCGAGGAAGTTCAGCTCGGCGCCGCCGAGGCCGACCGTGCCGTCGCGTAGTGGCCGCATGCGGTCGTATCCCTGGCAGGCCATCGTGAAAACCGGTGACATGGGCCCTCTTTCGCGAGTGGTTCCGGTCGTGTTCATCGTGCGGACGCTCACCTCGCCGGATCAACGATCTTCCCTATAGTTGGGAAACCATGAGTACTTCCTCGCGCGGTGTGGCCGTCAAGGTGTGCGCGATTCTCGACGCGCTGTGCGAATCGCCGTCCGGGCTGACCGCGAGCGAGATCGCGCGGCACACCGGCATGCCGGTGAGCACGGCCCACCGGCTCGTGCGCACGCTCGCCGAATGGGGCGGCCTCGAACGGCAGGAAGGCGGCAGGTACCTGCCGGGGCTGAGGTTGTGGGAGGTCGCCTCCTCGGCGCCGCGAGCGGGCGGGCTCAGGGACACGGTCCGGCCCTATCTCGAAGATCTCTACGAGGCCACGGGGCAGAACGTGCAGCTCGCGGTACGCGACGGCGCCGAGGTTCTCGTCGTCGAGCACTTCGCGACGCGGACCGCGATCGCCACCGCGACCCGCATCGGCGGGAGGCTGCCGCTGCACGCGAGTGGTGTCGGCCAGGTGCTGCTGGCCTTCTCGCCGCCGGAGGAGCAGGAGCGGGTGCTCGCGGGGCCGCTTGAGCGGTTCACCGATCGCACCCTTTCCGATCCGGCCGCGTTACGTGCGGTGCTCGCCGATGTGCGCAGGTCGGGCGTCGCGGTGACCAACAGCAGCATGCCGCTTCCCGCGCTTGCCGTCGCCGCGCCGATCACCGACGGCGCGCGCTGTGTCGCGGCGATGGCGGTCGTCGTGCCGAGTGAGCTGACGGCGACGCCCTACGCCGCGGCCGTCGTCGCCGCGGCGCGAGGAGCGTCGCGCGCGGTCGCCTCGGGCGGGCCTGCCGTCAGGTGAACCGGCCTGCGCCGTATCCGCGGTCGTTCTAGCGTTGATTCCCGGCGCAAGGGAGGAGCTTGCGATGCTCTCTCGGCACGCGGAACTGCGGCTGCTGTTCTTCTTCGTCGGTTTCGTCGCGACGTTCCTGATCATCAGGGTGAGTGTGCGGCTGATCAGGGCCAACGTGCGCTGGTGGCCCGGTAACGTCACGGCGGGCGGACTGCACATCCATCACATGGTGTTCGGGGTCGTGCTGATGGTGCTCAGCGGAGTCACCGGTGCCGTGCTGGACGGCGAGGTGACCGGCTGGAGGCTCGCCGCCGCGGCGGTCTTCGGCGTCGGCACCGCGCTCGTTCTCGACGAGTTCGCGCTCATCCTGCACCTCGACGACGTGTACTGGAGCAAGCAGGGCAGGGTGTCGGTCGACGCGATCTTCCTCGTGGTGGGGCTTTCCGGGCTGTTGCTGCTCGGTGCCCGGCCGCTCGGGTTCGACACCGTGATCGTGCTGAACGACTCCGGCGAGCGAACCAGGCTGACCACCGTCCTCGGATACCTCTACGTGGCCCCGATGCTCTGCTTCGTCGTGATCACGTTGCTCAAGGGCAAGATCTGGAGCGGGATGCTCGGCCTGCTGGTGCCCGTGCTCGCCATCGTGGGTTCCATCAGGCTGGCGAGGCCGGGTTCGCCGTGGGCGCGCTGGTTCTACGGGCCTTCGCGGCGCGAGCGCGCGCGGCGAAGGGACACCGAGATCCGCGCGAAGCTCGTGCGTGTCAAGACGAAAGCACAGGATCTGGTCGCGGGCAGCCCGGACGAGTAGTGCCCCGTCTGTCCTGAGTGGATGGATCAGCTCATGAATCCCGCCGTCAGCGCGGCGGCGACCGGTGCGAGGTAGAGCAACGGAAAGGGGATGTGCGAGTAGGAGCGGGCCCTGATCACCGTGACGACGGCTCCCGCGAAGTACAGCACGAGTCCGGCGCCCGCCATGACCCCGATGAGGGGCACCGCGATCCCGGCGAGCAGCCCCGCCGCACCGGCGGCCTTGGCCGTGCCGAGCCATGGCAACCACGACCGGGGGATGCCGTACTCGGCGAGCGGTTCCACGACCCATGCCGCCTTGAGGAACACCGATATCGCCGAAAAGGCCACGAATGCGGCGGCGACGAGCGTGAGGACGAGGTGGGCTGTGGACATCGGGGTGCTCCTTCGTGCGGTGGTGCGGTGTTCTGTCGTGTGCTGTCAGCACGTCGACACGCACCGCCGCGAGGATGTGACACGAAAAAGGCGCGAACCGTGATGGTTCGCGCCTTTTCCTGTCGCCCCCCGGAAAACCCCTCGGGTCCGGTTGGTCAGGCCGGGTTGGCTTCCATGTCGTCCCAGCACCAGGAACCGCCGTCGTTGGCGAGCGTCATCGTCGCGACGCCGCTCGCGGTCTGGCCGCCGTTCTGCAGCGTGACATCGGCCGTCGCGGTGGCGGTGCTTCCCGATTCCTGCACGTCACCGGACAGCTCGTACTTGGTCACCATGCTGGCGTCCTTCGTGAAGCTGCCGATCTTGTCCTCGGAGCCGGTGCAGGCGAGCTGGTTGAGCGCGGACTCGTCCTGATCCTTGAAGCCCTGTGCGATGGAATTGGCGAGCTCCTGAGCTCCGCCGGCCCCTGGCGCCTCGGAGCTTTCGGACGGCGCGCCGGGGACGCCGGGTGCCTCCGAAGAGGGCGCAGAGGGTGCGGAGGGCGCGGATGTCTCGGTGTTCTGGCCGGTCGCCTGCGTCTCGCTGGTCGTGGTTCCGCCGGCCTGGTTGTTGTCGTCGTCGCTGAGCAAAAAGCCCGGTACGAGGAAGGCGGTGACGGCGAAGGCCGCCACGACGACGACGGCCGCCGTCAGACCGATCCAGAGGCCCGTCTTCTTCTTCGGCTGCTGCGGAGGGGGAAAGCCGCCGCCCTGGCCGGGGCCGTACTGGCCGCCCTGGGGGTAGCCACCCTGCGGAAACTGCCCGGGCTGTTGTCCCTGCTGGTAGCCGCCGCCCTGCTGAGGGAAACCGCCGCCCTGGCCCTGCTGCCATCCTGGCTGCTGACCGAACTGTGGCTGGCCTGGTTGCGGTGGGTAGGTCATGACTGTGCCTTCCGTAGCTCGCTGCGCCCGGCGGAGCGCCCTTTCGGATCAGTAGGACGTCGTCGCGTCGCGAGAGGTTCCTCAGTTACCACGTCGAACGTGAAACTGCCGCGCGTTCGACGTACGTGGCTGATCCAACCATCAGTAACCCGAGCTCATGCGAGGAGGGAGGCCGAGGACGCCGCCCGATCACAACCGGCAAAAGCTCAGTCACCAGTAGTGAAGGTCGAGACGAGCAGGTTGCCGAAGTGGTCGGCGAACCCCCTGCGCGACCACGCCCTGTCGACGAGCAGGCTCTCGACGAGATCCGAAGTGGTGAGCGCGTTCAGCATGTCGGCGGCGGTGTTCACCGTCCAGGCCGGGGTGAGCCGGCCCTCGTCGGCGAGCCATTGCGTGAGCCTGCGGCAGTTGCCGAGTTTGGCCTTTCTGGCGCGGTCCCTGTGCGCGGCGGCGTCGGGATCGTGCCGGTGGACGTGTTGTACCGCCCTGTCCACGGCGAGCACCTTGACGTGATAGCGGGCGACGTGCCTTGCCCACTCCCGCAGCGCGGCGACCGCGTCGGATGCCTCCCATACGCGCGCGACGGATTCGGCGAGCCCTTCCGTGTGCGCGATGTGAGCGAAGAGCTCCTCGACGACCGCCGATCTCGACGTGAAGTGCAGGTAGGCACCTCGCCGGGTGACTCCGGCGCGTTCCGCGATCGCCGCCATGGTCAGCGCGGGAAACCCGCCCTCTTCCAGGATGTCGCGGGATGCGCTCAGTAGTGCTTGCCTCGTACGTCTGCTGCGGGCGTTGCCCGGGCTGTCGATGATCTTCACGTCTCCCGCACAAAAGTATCCAAGGTGTGTACTATCCGAACTATACACGGTGTGTATTTCTGGGGTGTGCCCATATGAGTCAGGAAAAACAAGGAAAACCGGGAGTCTCGATGTCCATTCAGATAGCGGTGATCTACTACTCGGCGACCGGCAACGTGCACGCACTTGCCGAGGCGGTGGCGGAGGGGGCGGAGAAAGAGGGTGCCGAGGTTCGGCTCCGGAGGGTGGGCGAACTCGCCCCTGACAGTGCGATCGACTCCAATCCCGCATGGCGGGCGCACATCGAGGCCACTGAGGACGTTCCGCTCGCCACGCACGACGACCTGCGCTGGGCCGATGCGTTCGCGTTCGGGACGCCGACGAGGTTCGGCAACGTCGCCTCTCAGCTGAAGCAGTTCCTGGACACCACGGCGGCGTTGTGGGCGGCGGGAGAGCTCACCGACAAAGCCGTCACCGGCTTCACCTCGGCGATCAACGCGCACGGCGGCAACGAATCGACGTTGCTCGCGCTGTACAACACGATGTATCACTGGGGGTCGGTCATCGTGCCGCCCGGCTACGCGCACGACGCGTTCAGTGCCGCGGGAGGAAACCCTTATGGCACAGCGCATCCGTCAGGGCCGGGAAGGCCGGAGGAGAAGGCGCTCGCCTCGGCGAGAGCGCAGGGCGCGAGGCTCGCGCGAATCGGTGCGGCGGTGGCGGCGGCGAGATGAGCCGGTGACCCGGTTTCCCGGCCGCGGTTGCGGCGCGGCCGGGAAAACCGGTCACTTACGGGCGAGTGCGGCGAGTGCCACGTCGTCGGCCACGGTCCGTGGCTGGAGGTGCGGGCCGTCGGGCCACCAGTCGTTGAGCCGGACGAGGCCGGGCGGCAGCACCTCGAAGTCGCCGAAGAAGCGCTCGATCTGTTCCCGGGTACGGAAATAGCCGGAGCCCATGTTGCCCCTGGCGAATATGTCCTCGACGAACCGCGCGAGTTCGCTGGCCTCACCGCCGTCCTCGGGGTCGTGGAAGTGGATCAGCGCGAGGTAGGAACCATCGGGGAGCAGGTCGCGGTAGCGGCGCATGATGTCCCACGGGTCCCGCTCGTCGGAGAGGTGGTGCAGGGTGCTGCACTGGAACAGCGCGAGCGGCTGATCGAGGTCGATGGCCCTGCCGACCTCGGGGTGGCCGAACAGTGCCTCCGGCTCGGTCAGGTCGGCCATCACCAGGTGTGTCCTGTCGTTTTCCTCCAGCAGCGCGCGGCCGTGTGCCGCGACGACCGGATCGTTGTCGACGTAGACGACCCTCGTCTCGGGATTTTCGCGCTGGGCGACGGTGTGCGTGTTTTCCGCCGTCGGCAGTCCCGCCCCGCAGTCGAGGAACTGGATTACTCCGGCTTCCCTCGCGAGGTAGCGGGTCATCCGGATCAGCCAGCGCCGCCCCGAGCGGGCGAGGTCCTTCATCTGCGGCGCGACGGCCTCGATCTGCCGGAATACTTCTCTGTCGGCCTCGTAGTTGTCCTTGCCGCCGAGGAACGCGTCGTAGACCCTGGCCACGCTGGGGACAGTCTCATCGATGATCGTGACGCCATCGGACACGGTTGGCCTCCCGCATGAAGCATGTGCCTGCAATGGGAGGACCCTAGCGAACCGGCTGCCCCGGCGGCACCCCGCCCGTGGTGGCGACTGGGGTGCGAACCCTTCGTCCGGCCAATGTGGACGGTCCTGATACTTCCGGCACCGTTGGTCGCACCTATCGTCGCTGGTCCGGTCGGGTGTTGAAGAGATCACGTCATCCGCGGGCATCTGGTGAATAACGGCTGGTCAGCGCGATCGGTCCCGGGTGCCCGCGCTCGTCGAAATTAAGGTAGCCTTACCTGCCTCTTGTTAAGCAAGGCTTACCTAATGTTTGATGGCCCGGTGCGAGAACGCAGGGAGCAGGCCGGAGATCAGGTTGTCGTGGTGACCGGCGCGGCGCAAGGGATCGGGGCCGCGACACTCGCCGCTTTCGCCGGAAGCGGAGCCACCGTGGCCGCGCTCGACGCGAATGTGACCGCGCTGATCGCGACGGTCGATTCCCTCAGGGCCGAAGGCAAGGCGGTCACCGCTTTTCCCGTCGACGTCACGGACGAGAACGCGGTCACGGCGGTTGTCGCCGACGTCGAACGGACGCTGGGACCGATCGGCGTGCTGGTCAACGGAGCGGGCGTGCTGCGAACCGGAACCGCGGCGGGCATGTCCACCGCGGACTGGGCCGCCTTGTTCGCCGTCAACGCGACCGGTGTGTTCCTTGCCAGCACAACGGTGGCGCGGCACATGATTCCCCGTGGTTCGGGCGCGATCGTGACGATCAGTTCCAACGCCGGAGCCGTTCCGAGGGCGGGCATGGCCGGTTACGCGGCTTCCAAAGCCGCGGCCACCATGTTCACGAAGTCGCTCGGCCTCGAACTGGCCAGGCACAACATCCGCTGCAACGTCGTCGCACCGGGATCGACTGATACGCCGATGCTGCGCGGAATGTGGCCGGAGGGTAGCGATCACGACGAGGCCGTCGCCAGGCTGGTGGCGGGCTCGCCCGCCGACCACAAGGGAGGCATTCCGCTGGCGAAGATCGCCCGGCCACGCGACATCGCCTCCGCCGTGTTGTTTCTCGCCTCAGCCGAAGCGGGGCACATCACGATGCAGGAATTGCTTGTGGACGGGGGAGCGGCTCTTGGTGGCTGACGAGATGACCCGCCGTGACGCGGGCCGGATCCTCGGCGATTACCGGTCTCCCCACTCGTTCTTCGCCACCGGGAGCCGCACGATTCTCTGCAAGGGCGCCGCCGCGCACGTCCACGCCGACGACGCGGTGACGCTCGCCGAGCGCGCGCTGGTGGCGCTCGGCAGCCGGGGCGCGCCGCTGGCCGTCGGGGCTTTTCCGTTCCACGGCTTCGGTGGCCCGGCTGGTGCGGCGCTGACCGTCCCCGAGACCGTGGAGGTCGGCGGCGCGCTTGCGCGCGGCGGGCCGCCGGTATCGGTACTGCCTTCCCCGCTGCGGGTGTGTTCACTGCCCGCACGAGAGGAGCACCGCGCCGCTGTGACCGCGCTGACCGACCGGATCGCCTCGACCGGACTGCGCAAGGCCGTACTCGCCAGGGCACTCGACCTCGATTTCGCCGAGCCGGTACCGGCAGAGCTGATCCTGCGCAACCTGGTGCGGGGCAACCCCGGCGGGTACACCTTCGCGGTCGGCGGCGAGACGACGCTGCTCGGCGCGAGTCCCGAATTGCTGCTTTCCCGCGAGGGCCGGAAGGTGCGCTCGCATCCACTCGCCGGTTCCGCGCGCCGTTCCAACGATCCGGTCGAGGACAAGGCCAATGCCGCAGGGCTCGTCGCCTCGGCCAAGAACAGGGCAGAGCACGCGATGGTCACCGACGCGGTCGCGGCGGCACTGCGGCCGTTCTGCCGGACGCTGGCGGTTCCCTCGCGACCGGAACTGGTGGCGACACCGACCATGTGGCATCTCGGTACTCCCATCGAAGGAGTGCTGCGGGATCCCGGTGTCACCTCGCTCCAGCTCGCCGCCGCCCTGCATCCGACGCCCGCGGTGTGCGGTACTCCCACCGACCTCGCCCGCGAGGTCATCGGTGAGCTCGAACCCTTCGAAAGGGGCCGCTACGCGGGCATGGTCGGCTGGATGGACGTCGACGGCGACGGCGAGTGGGCGGTCACGATCCGCTGTGCCGAGCTGACCGGATCGGCGATGCGGCTGTACGCGGGCGGCGGGATCGTCGCCGGTTCCGATCCGGTGACCGAACTCGACGAAACCTCGGCGAAGTTTCAGACCTTGTTGCGTGCCATGGGATTGGAGCTGACCCCATGACGGAGGCCGAAGCGCCCTCGTGGCCGGAGGAGTTCGCCGCCCGCTATCGCGAAGCGGGGTACTGGAGCGGGCAGACCTTCGGGGAACTGCTGGCCGAGCGGGCACATCGAAGCCCTGACCGGGTCGCCGTCATCGATGGCGGGCGCCGCTGGACCTACCGCGAACTCGACGAGCGGGCGGGCGCGATCGCCGAAGGGCTTGTCGCACTGGGCATCCGCCGGGGTGACAAGGTCGTCGTGCAGCTGCCCAACATCGGCGAGTACTACGAGTTGCTGTTCGCGTTGTTCCGCATCGGCGCGCTGCCGGTGTTCGCCCTGCCCGCGCACCGGTTCGCGGAGATCGGCTACTTCTGTGAGTTCACCGGCGCGGTGGCGTACGTGATCGCCGACCGGCACGGCGGCTTCCGCTACACCGAGCTCGCCGACAAGGTCACCGCCGCCGTTCCAGGACTGCGGCACGTGATCGTGGTCGGCGAGGCCGGGCCCTACGTCGCGTACGAAAGCCTTGCCGCGGAGCCGGGAACGGGGACGCTTCCCGGACCGTCCGCATCGGACCTCGCCTTCCTGCAGCTGTCCGGCGGCAGCACGGGAACCCCGAAGCTCATCCCGCGCACTCACGACGATTATCTGTACAGCGTCAGGGAAAGCGCGCGGATCTGCCAACTCACCGAGGACAGTGTCTACCTCGTCGCGTTGCCGGCCGCGCACAACTTCCCGATGAGCTCGCCGGGATCGCTCGGAGTCTTCTTCGCGGGCGGCACCGTGGTGCTCGCGCCGTCGCCCGCGCCCGACGTGGCGTTCCCGCTGATCGAATCGGAGCGGGTGACCATCACCGCGCTCGTCCCGCCGCTCGCGCTGGCCTGGTTGCGGGCGGCGGAGACGAGCGAACACGATCTCTCGTCCCTGCGAGTGTTGCAGGTGGGCGGAGCGAAGTTCAGCGAGGAGGCCGCGCGAAGAGTCGGTCCCGAACTCGGAGTGACGCTGCAACAGGTCTTCGGCATGGCGGAAGGGCTCGTCAACTACACGAGACTCGACGATCCCGGCGAGGTGATCGTGAGTACCCAGGGCAGGCCGATATCGCCGGACGACGAGATCCGCATCGTCGACGACGAGGACCGCGACGTGCCGCCAGGAACGGAAGGCAACCTGCTCACGCGAGGCCCATACACGATTCGCGGCTACTACCGCGCTGCCGGGCACAACGCGATTGCCTTCACCGGGGACGGTTTCTACCGCACCGGCGACATCGTGCGGATGACGAGGGAGGGCAACCTCGTCGTCGAGGGAAGGGCCAAGGACCAGATCAACAGGGGCGGCGAGAAGGTGGCCGCCGAAGAGGTCGAGAACCACCTGCTCGCCAACGAGGCGGTGTTCGACGCGGCCGTGGTGTCGATGCCGGACGAATTCCTCGGTGAGCGCACGTGCGCCTTCGTGATTCCCGTGAACGAAGGGGTGCCGGAGCCGAAACCCGGCGAACTGCGCCGGTTTCTGCGCGACCGAGGACTCGCCGAATACAAGCTTCCCGACCGCATCCGGCTCGTCGCCGAGTTTCCGAGCACCCCCGTTGGCAAGGTGAGCAAAGCCGCGCTCCGCCGGGCCATCACCGAAGCCTTGCGGCGAAAGGAGTCCTGAACAGTTGTCTCTGCCTACCATTGCTCCCTACCGGGTTCCCGCCGAGCACGAGCTGCCGGAGAGCACGGCGGGCTGGACCGCCGATCCGGCTCGCTCCGTCCTGCTGGTGCACGACATGCAGCGCTACTTCGTCGCCGCCTACGCCGCCGAAAGCCAGCCGCTTGCGACGGTGGTACCCAACATCATGCGGCTGACCGCCGAGGCGAGGGCACTCGGTGTCCCGGTCGTCTACTCGGCGCAACCGGGCGACCAGCGACCTTCCGACCGCCAGCTGCTTCGCGACCTGTGGGGCCCCGGATTGCGGGCCGTGCCGGAGGAAGAAGCCATCATCACCGAGCTCACCCCCTCCGCCGACGACCTGCTGCTCACAAAGTGGCGCTACAGCGCTTTCCAGCGCACCGATCTGCGCGCACGGCTCACGGAATGGGGCAGGGATCAGCTTCTCGTCACCGGAGTCTACGCGCACATGGGCTGCCTGCTCACCGCGTGTGAGGCGTTCATGCAGGACGTGCAGCCGTTTCTCGTCGGCGACGCGGTCGCCGACTTCTCACTCGCCGACCACGAGATGGCCCTGCGGTACGCGGCATCGCGGTGCGGCGTCGTGTTGTCCACAACGGAACTGACAAGGCAACTCGCGACGGATACGACCAGGGACGAACAATGGCCTCAGCCGGCGAAAAACTGAGCATCGACGCGATCAGGTCGGACGTGCTGGAGATCCTCGGAGCCGACGGCTCCGAGATCGCCGACGACGACGATCTGGTCGACATCGGACTCGACTCCATCCGCATCATGCATCTCGTCGAACGGTGGCGGGCGCGGGGAGCCGACGTCAACTTCGTCCAGCTCGCGGAGGAACCCACGATCAGCGGCTGGTACAGGGCCGTCACCGGTTCCTGATGACGAGACCGGCCAAGCAACCCATCCAGCAGGGACCAGGCATGCAGCGCATTCTGATGAACGGCAAGATCCACAGGGCGACCGTGACGCAGGCCGATCTGCACTATGTCGGCTCGCTCACGGTCGACTCCGATCTGCTCGCCGCGGCGGACATCGTCGAGGGCGAGCAGGTGCAGGTCGTCGACATCACCAACGGAAACCGGCTGGAGACCTACGCCATCAGCGGCGAGGCAGGCAGCGGGATCATCGGTGTCAACGGCGCGGCCGCCCACCTCGTCCACCCTGGCGACCTGGTGATCGTGATGAGCTACGCGGTGTTCGACGACGCACGGGCACGTACCCACCGGCCTTCCGTCGTCCACGTCGACGCACGCAACCGGCGGATCGCGCTCGGAAATGACCCCGCGGAGCCGGTACCCGGCGATCCCGATGCCCGGTCCGGCCGAGAGGTGAGCGGGGTGACGGAAACCCGATGAGCAAGGCGGGCGAGGACACCGGGGACGCGCTGCCGCTCACCAGCGCGCAGCACGCGATCTGGGCCGCACAGCAACTCGACGGCGACAGCCCCGCCTACCTCACCGCCCGCTACGTCGATCTCGGCGGGCCGGTGAATGTGGAGGCGCTGCGCTCGGCCATCGGCGCCGCGATCGCCGAGATCGACGTGTTGCGGCTGGTGCTGACCGAGCGAAACGGTGAGCCCCTGCAACGCGTTCTGGATCCCGATCAGGCAACCGCGGCCGAGGTCGTCGATCTCACCGCCGAGCCGGATCCGATCGCGGCGGCCCGCGAGGTCATGTCCCGCGACCTCGCGACCCCGGTCGGCCTGCGCGAGGGACCGCTCGCCCGCCAGGTGATCTTCGTTGTCGGGCGGCGGCGTTGCCTGTGGTACCAGCGATTGCACCACATTCTCGCCGACGCGTTCGGGTTCACGATGATCGTGCGCAGGGTCGCCGCGCACTACACCAGCGCGACCACGGGAGCCGCCCTCCCGAAGGCCCGGTTCGTCCCGCTCGCCGAACTCGTCGCCGAGGATCGGCGCTACCTCGATTCGCGGCAACGCCGTGACGATCGCGACTTCTGGACCCGGGAGTTCGCCGACGGCGTCGAGGTGACCGGCCTCGCACCAGGGACGGCCCTACCGGCGCCGGACTTCCTCCGGGAAACCGGGGAACTGCCGCCGGGGAGGGCGCGGCGGCTCGCCGAGCTGGTCGCCGCGACGGGCACGAGTACGCCGGAGGTGATCACCGCGGCGTTCGCCTGCTACCTCCACCTCGCCACCGGGATGCGGGACGTCGTACTGGGAATGCCGTTCATGGGCAGATTCGGTTCGGTCGCGATGCGGGTGCCGAGCACGACCGTGAACGTGCTGCCGCTGCGGTTGCGGGTCGAACCGTCCCTGCGGGCCGGTGATCTCATCGCGTCGGTGTCGGCGAAGCTCGGGGAACTTCGTGAACACCAGCGGTACCGCTCGGAGGAACTGCGCAGGGATCTGCGGCTGCTCGGCTCCGGCCGCAGGCTGATCGGGCCGTGGGTCAACGTCAAGCCGTTCGACACGGCGGAGACCTTCGGCGACTGTGCCGTGGAGAGCGTCCCGCTCGCGGCCGGTGGCGTCGACGACCTCACACTGACCGTCGCGGTCGCCAACGGCTCCGACACGTTGCGGCTGACCTTTGATGCCAACCCCCGGCTGTACTCGGCGGACGAGCTGCGTGTCCACCGCGACCGGTTTCTGCTGCTGCTCGAACAGTGGTGCGCTTCGCCGGAGACGACGCTCGCCGAGCTGAGCCTTGTGCCGCCCGCTGAGCGCGAGACGATTCTGGAGCACCGCAACGACACCGGGTTCGCCTTCGACGAGCACGCCACGGTGCCCGAGCTCGTCGCCGTCGCCGCGCGGGCCGACGAGGACGCGATCGCCGTTCGTGCCCCTGACGGTGAGCTGACCTACGGTGAGCTGCTCGCCTCGTCGCGCAGGCTGGCGACCCTGCTGTCCGAACACGGGGCAGGCGAGGGGGATCTCGTCGCGATCGCGCTGCCGAGAACCCGCGACGTGGTGTGCGCGCTGCTCGCCGTGCAGTCGCTCGGCGCGGCCTATCTGCCCATCGACACCGGTTATCCCGCCGACCGGGTCCGCTTCATGCTCGACGACGCCGAGCCGGTGTTGCTGGTGTCCACAACGGACCTCGCGCCCAGTTCGGACTCCGTCCCGCTGCTCGCGCTCGACGAGGCACGCGAACGCTGGGCAGGTTGCGAGCAACTGCCACGGCGGCCGCGACCGCCCGCGAGCGCCCCCGCCTACATGATCTACACCTCGGGTTCGACGGGACGGCCGAAAGGCGTCGTGGTACCAAGAAAGGCGCTCGTCAACTTCCTGCACGGCATGTCCCAGCGGTTCCCGATGGAGGCAGGTGACGCGCTGCTTGCCGTCACCACCGTCGGATTCGACATCTTCGCGCTGGAGTTCTACCTTCCGTTGCTCAGCGGGGCGACGCTCGTGGTGGCCGGGAACGACACGGTGAGGGATCCGGTGCTGCTCGGTGCCGCGATCGGCGAGCACGCGGTAACCGTCATGCAGGCGACGCCTTCGCTGTGGCGGGGAATGGCCGAGCTGGCTCCCGACTCCCTCTCCGGGCTGAGAGCCCTCGCCGGTGGAGAGGCGGTGCCGGGGGAACTGGTCGCCGCGATGCGAGCGGCCGGCGCCACCGTGTCCAATGTGTACGGGCCGACGGAGACGACGATCTGGTCGGCGAGCCATCATCTCGCCGGGGAGACGACACCTCCGGTGGGTACGCCCATCGCCAACACCCGGGCCTACGTGCTCGACAACGCGCTCAGACCCGTACCGGACGGTATGGCGGGCGAACTGTATCTCTCCGGTACCGGGGTCGCGCTCGGCTACCATCGCAGAGCGGGGCTGACCGCGCAGCGGTTCGTCGCCGACCCGTTCGGGGAGCCCGGTACCACGATGTACCGCACCGGTGACCTCGCCAGGTGGGCCGAGGGAGTGCTCACCGTGCTGGGCCGTACCGACCACCAGGTCAAGGTACGAGGCTTCCGGATCGAGCTCGGCGAGATCGAGGCGGCGCTGAATGCCGACGAGCGAGTCGAACAAGCCGTTGTGGTGGCGAGCGAGTTCGCGGCCGGTGACACGAGGCTCGTGGCCTACCTCGTCGCCGATCCCGGGCTCGACACCGAGGATGTCGGAGGCAGGATCGCGGCCGGACTGCCGGACTACATGGTTCCCTCGGCGTTCGTCGTGCTGACCGAGTTTCCGTTGACTCCCAACGGAAAGATCGACCGGAAGCAGCTTCCTCCGGTGTGGGCGGGCGGGGCCTCCGGTGTCACAAGGGAACCGCCGACGGAGACCGAACGTGTGCTCTGCGAGTTGTTCGCCGAACTCCTCGGTGAGGATGTGGGGCCGGACACCGATTTCTTCTCGCTCGGCGGGCATTCGCTGCTGGCCGTGCGGCTTTCCGTGCTGGTGCGCGAGCGGCTGGGGGCCCGGCTCGCCGTGCGCGACCTCTTCGACGCGCCGACTCCCGCACTGGTCGCCACGCGGCTCGTGGCGGCCGACGACCGGCCCAGGCTCGTCGGGGGCACCTCCGATACCTCATGGGGTCCGCAACCACTGTCCTTCGGGCAGCGCCAGCTCTGGTTCCTCCGGCTGTTGTCGGGAACGGGGCCCGCCTACAACATCCCGCTCGAACTGCGGTTGCGCGGACCGCTCGATGTCGGCGCGTTACGGGCCGCACTGGGCGATCTCGTCGCACGGCACGACGTACTCAGATCGGTCGTGGACGACTCCGTGCCCGGCGAGCCGTCGCTGCGGGCGCTTTCCGGCGGCGGCACCGCCGGGCTCGCACCGTCGGTCGAGGACATCGCCGAAGCCGATCTGGCGGGAGCCACCACGGACGCGGTCAGGCACGAATTCGACCTCGGCACCGAGATTCCACTGTGGACCAGGTTGTTCCGCGTCGCCGGAACCGATGAGTACGTCCTGATTCTGGTACTGCACCACATCGCGGGCGACGAATGGTCACTGCGGCCACTCGTCGACGACCTCGCCTCCGCCTACGCGGCGCGCGAGCGAGGCGAGGCACCCGAGTGGGATCCGTTGCCGGTGACCTATGCCGACTTCGCGCGCTGGCAGCGCACTCTGCTGGGACCGGGCGGGCAGCCGAGTGCGCTCGCGAGCAGGCAGCTCGCCTTCTGGAGCGAGACACTGGCCGGTGCTCCCGACCTGGCGCTTCCTGTCGACCGGCCGTATCCGGAGGTGGCGGGAACCGAAGGCGCGACGCTCGAATTCGACCTGCCCGCCGAGCTGGTGCGCGGCCTGCGGCGGATCGCCGACGACACGGACGCCTCGCTGTTCATGGTGCTGCACGCGGCCTTCGCCGCCCTGCTCGACGAGTGGGGTGCCGGTTCCGACATCGTGCTCGGAACGCCGGTGGCGGGGCGCGCCGATACGGCGCTGGATGACCTCGTCGGATTCTTCGTCAACTCGGTGGTGCTGCGGCTCGACACGTCGGGGTCACCGACGTTCGCCGAGCTCGTCGGCCGCGCGCGAGCGGCCGATCTCGCCGCTTTCGACAACCAGGATCTGCCGTTCCAGCGCCTCGTCGAGCACCTCAACCCCGCGCGATCGACCGCGCGGCATCCGCTGTTCCAGGTGCTGTTCGCCTACCACGCGCCGCTGGGTTCGGCCGAGCGGTTCGGCTCGTGCTCCGTGCGGCAGCGGCTCGTCAGCACGGGAACGGCGAAGTTCGAGCTGACGGTCAACCTCAGTGAGCGGGAAGGGGGAGCGACCCTGGCGGGGGCGCTCGAGTACCGCACCGACCTTTTCGACGAGGAAACGATCGCGGGTCTGATCGAGCGCTGGCTCGCGCTGCTGAAGGCCGTCGCCGCCGACCCCGCGCTGCGCATGCGTGGCTCCGGGCCTGCCCTTGTCGAGAGCCCGGTGCCAAGCCCGGACGAGGTGCGAGCACACGTCGCGCCGCGCACACCGGCGCAACGGCGGCTTGCCGGGTTGTTCGCCGAGCTGACCGGCGCCCACGAGGTCGGAGCGAACAGCAGTTTCTTCGGCCTCGGCGGTCATTCGCTGCTCGCCGTGCGCCTCGTCGCGGCGTTGCGGGCTTCCGGTTTCGGCTCGGCGTCGGTGACCGACGTGTTCGCGGCGCCGACGGTGGCCGGACTCGCGGAGCGGCTTGCCGAGCGGGAAGAGATCGCCGTACCGCGGCTGGTGCGCCGGTCGATCGAAGGGGACGCGCCGCTTTCTCCTGCCCAGCAACGGTTGTGGTTCCTCTATCGGCTGGACGGGCCCGCCTCGAACTACAACATCCCGTTGCTGTTGCGGCTGTCCGGGGAACCGGACCTGGACGCGTTGCGTGCGGCGCTGGGTGATCTCGTCACCAGGCACGAGCCGTTGCGCACGTTGCTCGTCGACACCGGTGGCGTGCCGGGGCAGCGAGTCCTGCCGCCGGAAGCGGCAGTGCCTTTCGTGGAGTCCAGAGGCCCCGTGACCACCGGCGACCTGCACCACCGGTTCGTGATCGAGCAGGAACCGCCGCTGCGGGTCACCCTGCATCACGAAGCTGAACACGAGTACAGCCTGCTGTTGTTGCTGCACCATCACGCCGCCGACGAACTGTCGGTCACACCGCTGCTGCGCGACCTCGCGACGGCCTACCGGGCCCGGGTCGCGGGCGCCGCGCCGTCCTTCGAACCGCTTCCGGTGAGCTATGCGGACTACGCGGCATGGCAGCGGGAGCAACCGGTCGCCGAGGCCGAACGGTTCTGGACGAGAACGCTTTCCGGGCTGCCGGAAGAGATTCCGCTTCCCGCCGACCGGCCGCGCCCGCCTCGCGCCGGGTACGCGGGCGCCATTGTCGAACGCGAGTTGCCGCCCGGCCTCGCTCACCGGATCACCGAGGTGGCGCGGCAACACGAGGCGACCCCGTTCATGGTCGTTCAGGCCGCCGTCGCCGCACTCCTGCGAGCGGTCGGCGCCGGTACCGACATTCCGCTCGGGGCACCGGTTTCCGGGAGGGAGGACGCCGCGCTCGACGACCTCGTCGGGCTGTTCGTCAACACCGTCGTCCTGCGCACGGACGTGTCGGGCGATCCCAGTTTCGCCGAGCTGCTCGGCAGGGTACGGGCCGCCGACGCCGAAGCCTTCGCCCGGCGCGACCTTCCCTTCGAGCGCGTGGTGGAACTGCTCAACCCGCGCAGATCGCTCGCGAGGCACCCGCTGTTCCAGGTTTCGGTCGCCCACAACCGCCGCTCGGAACGGACTCCGGAGTTTCCCGGACTGCGCGTGCGCAGGCAACGGCCCGATTACGCGGTCGCGAAGTACGACCTCGCGCTGGACTTCACGGAGTGGGACGAGCGGCTGACGGTCGCCGCGTCCTACGCCACCGCGCTCTTCGACGAACGCACCGTGGAGTGGTTGCTGGACGCGCTGACCCTGTTGCTCACCGGGGTGCTCGCCGATCCCGCGGCAAGGCTCAGTTCCGTTCCCGTGCTCAGCGACACCGAGCGCGCCAGGGTGGTCGAGGAATTCAACGACACCTCGCGGGAACCTGACTCCACGCCTGATTCCACCCTGTGGCGGCTCTTCCTCGCGCACGCCGGCCGGGTTCCCGGCCGTGAGGCCATTGTGGATGGTTCCGAACGGATCGGCTACGCGGAACTCGCGGCGAGGGCACGGAAACTGGCGCGGGTCATGGCGGCTCACGGCGTGCTGGCAGGTGACAACGTCGTCGTGCTGCTGCCCCGCTCGGCCGAGGTGTGGACCGGCATGCTGGCGATCGCGGCACTGGGTGCCGTGTACGTTCCCGTCGATCCGGGCTATCCGGCCGCGCGGATCGAGCACATTCTCCGGACCGCGTCGGCGAAGCTCGTCCTCACCACGCATGCCATCGCGGCCAGGGCTTCGGGGTCCCCCGTGCTCACACTGGACGATCCGGTGGTCGCGCAGCAGCGCGCCGCCGCGAGCGCCGAGCCGCTGGAAAGCGAGACACTGACTCACGAGGCCGACCCTGCCTACGCCATCTTCACGTCGGGATCGACGGGCAGACCCAAGGGCGTACTCGTACCGAATTCGGGACTGGCGAGCCTGGTCGCGACGTTCGAGCGCGCGGTGGGACCGCTGGACGGATGCCGCTGCGGCCAGTTCGCGACCCCTGGCTTCGACGTCACGTTCGCGGAACTGTCGCACACGCTGTTCTCCGGCGGCACGCTCGTGATCGTGCCCGAACACGCGAGGGCGGGGGAGGCGTTCGCCGAGTTCGCCAACGAGGCCGCGCTCACGCACGCGGTCATCCCGCCCTCGGTCGTGAATTCCCTTCCAGGGCCGGGATGCCTGCCCGCAGGCTGCACGCTCACCGTGGGAACCGAGGCGATGTCGGCGAAACTCGTCGCCCAGTGGGCGGCCGAGCACCGCATGGTCAACGCGTACGGGCCGACCGAGGTGACCGTCAACTCGACCATGTGGGCAGCCGATCCGGGATTCGCGGGCGCGATCATTCCCATCGGCGGGCCGGATGTGCGCAAGCGCTGCTACGTGCTGGACGAATGGCTGCGCCCCGTCGGGGTCGGTGTGCGCGGCGAGTTGTACCTCGGTGGCGCCGGGGTGGCCTATGGCTACCTCGGGCTTGCCGGGCTGACGGCGGAACGGTTCGTCGCCGATCCGTTCGGACCCGAGGGCGCGCGGCTCTACCGCACGGGCGATGTGTGCACATGGACGGCCGAGGGTGAGTTGTTGTTCCACGGCCGCACCGACAGCCAGCTCAAGATCAGGGGACTGCGCATCGAGCCAGGCGAGATCGAACACGCCTTCGCCGCACAGGAAGGGGTACGGCAGTGCGTCGTCACGACGGCGGGGGACAGGATCGTCGCCTACGTCAGGGGAGACGGCGAACTGGACACCGCCGCGTTGCGCGCGGAAGCGGCGACCGTGCTTCCCGACTACATGCTGCCCGCCGCCGTCGTCGCGCTCGACGAGTTTCCGCTGACGGTGCACAACAAGATCGACGTCGGCGCGCTGCCCGACCCCGGTTTCGGTGACGGCGCGGGCCATGCCGATTACGTGCCCCCGCGCACCGCGGCGGAGAAGGTGTTGTGTGAGCTGACGGCGGAACTGCTCGACCTCGACAAGGCCGGAGTCGACGACAACTTCTTCGCACTCGGCGGCGACTCGATCATGTCGATCCGGTTGCTGGCCCGCGTGCGTGAAGCGGGCTGGGTTTTCGAAGCGAGGGCGGTGTTCGAGCACCCGACCCTCGGCGGGCTCGCCGGGGTCACCGGCAGGCTCACCGACGAGCCCGTCACCAAGGGCACGGCACCGGAGCCGCCCGGACTCACCGCCGACGAGGAGGCGATCGTCCGGTCCCGGTGGGCGCGTGAGGGCAATGGTGAACTCGCTGAGATTCTGCCGTTGTCGCCGCTGGCACAAGGGTTCTACGTGCAGTCGGCGCTCGGCCCCGACTTCTACACCGTCACGTTGTCGCTCGACCTCCGGGGACCCCTCGATTCGGCGCTGCTGAAGCGGTCGATGGAGCGGGTGTTCGGCAGGTATCCCAACCTGCGCGGCGCCGTCTACGGCGAGGGATTGGGCAAGCCGGTCAACGTCATCGCCGGACACGTCGACATCCCATGGTCCGATGTGGACATCAGTGCCGAGGTGGATCGGGAGGCCGCGCTGCGGTCCTGCGTCGAGGAGCTGAGGCGCGAGCCGTTCGACCTCGCGCGGCCACCGCTGATGCGAGTACTCGTCGCGAGAAAGGGACCCGCCGAGCACCGGATCGTGTTGTTCACCCAGCACATCCTCTTCGACGGCTGGTCGTCACCGCTGCTGATCGGCGAGGTGCTGTCGGTGTACGCCGACGGTGGGTCGACGGCTGCCCTTCCTCCCGCTCCGCGCTATCACGACTACCTGGCCTGGCTGGCCGCTCGCGACAACGGCGCCGCCGTGTCGGCGTGGCGGCGTGCCCTGGACGGTTTCACGGAACCTACGCTGATCGGATCGCCGCAACCGGATCAGCCCGCGGTGTCGGTGACCCTCACCGAGACCGTCGGCCCCGGACTGCTCGCGAGCCTGCGGGAACTCGCCCGCTCCGAACGGGTCACGCTGAACGTGCTCGTGCAGGCCGCGTGGGCCATGACGCTCGGCAGGACCACCGGACGTGACGACGTGGCGTTCGGGATGACGGTGTCCGGCCGTCCCGCCGATGTTCCCGGTGTCGAGCGGATGATCGGGCTGTTCATCAACGCGGTACCGGTGCGGGCGAAACTGCGGCCGGCCGAGCCGTTGTCGACTTTCCTGCGCGCCCACCAGGCCGCGCAGGCCGATCTCGTGGCACACCAGCATCTCGGGCTCGGCGACATCCAGCGTGCGGCGGGGTTGCCGGAACTGTTCGACACGACCGTGGTGTTCGAGAGCTACCCGATCGACGACGAGCGGCTCGCCGCCATCCAGCGTGCGAGCGGGCTTTCCATCGAAGCCGTCGAACCGGAGGACAGCAGCCACTATCCGGCGATGCTGCTTGCCGACCCGCTCGGTGATCGGCTCCGGCTCCGCCTCTCCTATCGCGCCGACCTGCTTTCCGGCGACGAGGCGGCCAGGATGCTGGCGGCCGTGTCATCGCTGCTCGCCGGATTCGTGGCCACGCCGCAACGCCCGCTCGGTGCGTTCGAGCCTGGCGGCGACGGTCACGCGACGAGCGTGTCCAGGGGAGAAAGCCTCGCCGTGCCACCCGACCTCGGCAGGTGGTTCGTCGAGCTGGCGGCGGGGATCCCTGACGCGACGGCGCTCGTGGCAGGGGAGAGCACCTGGAGCTACCGGGAACTCGCCACGGCGGCGGAAGACGTCGCCGCACTGCTCCAGCGGGAAGGCGCGGGCGCGGACTCGGTCGTCGGGATCGCCCTGCCGAGGTCGGCCGAACTGGTGATCGGCCTGCTGGGGGTGCTCCTCAGCGGTGCGGCCTACCTCCCGCTGGACGTGGAACAGCCGCGGCACCGGCTTTCCTCGATGCTGAACACGGCGCGGCCACGGTGGATCCTCACCACCGCCGCACATCGTGACGTGCTGCCCGAAACGGGGGCGGCGTTCATCGACCCCGCCGAGGCGCGGGGAACCGGGAGGCCCCTGCTCGGCAATGTCGCCGGTGAACACCTGGCCTCCGTGCTGTTCACCTCGGGCTCGTCGGGGACACCGAAGGCGGTGCTCGGCACGCGGCGGGGGCTCGCGAACCGGCTGGCGTGGCAGACGCGGTCCCAGCCGCTCGTGATCGGGGACACCGTGATCGCCAAGAGCAGGATCACGTTCGTCGACGCGACGACGGAACTGTTGTCGGCGTTGCTGTCCGGAGCGCGCGTCGTGCTCGCCGACGACGACGCGGTGCGCGATCACCGCGCGCTGGCCGAACTCGCCCACCGGTACCAGGCGCGCAGGATCACGCTCGTGCCGAGCCTGCTTTCGGTGCTCCTCGACTGCGCGGACGAGGGCCTGCTGTCCTCGGTGCGGGAATGGGTGTGCAGCGGCGAGCCACTTGCCGACGCACTCGCCGAACGCGTCGCCGCGGTGCTGCCGGATGCCGCTCTCACCAACCTGTACGGCAGTTCGGAGGCCAGCGGGGACAGCCTCGCCTGCCTCGCGGCCGGGCCCGCAAGCGGGGTCGGCGCCCCGATCGACAACACCGGTTGCTATCTGCTGGACACCGCGTTGCGCCCGGTGCGCCACGGCGTCGCGGGCGAGGTGTACCTCTCGGGAGCGGGACTCGCGCGGGGCTATCTCGGCGCGAGGGCCGAGAGCGCGGCCCGGTTCGTCGCCGATCCGTTCGCGGCCGGGCGGGGAGAACGGATGTACCGCACGGGCGATCTCGGCGTCGCCACTGCCGACGGGAGCATTCTGCTGCTGGGCAGGGCCGACGACCAGGTCAAGATCAGGGGGAACAGGGTCGAGCTCGGTGAGGTCGAGGCCGCGCTGACCGCGCATCCCGGTGTCAGCGCCGCGGCGGCGACCGCGCATTCGCTCGCCGGAGGCGGCAACACGCTCGTCGGTTACGTCGTCGGTCCGGGAGACCGGCTGGACCCCGCCGATGTGCGGGCACACGTGGCGGACCTGCTGCCCGATTACCTGGTCCCGGCTTTCGTCGTCCAACTGGATTCCTTCCCACTCACCGCGACGGGGAAGGTCGACAAGCGGGCGCTGCCCGCCCCCGACCGTTCTGCGCTCGCGGGCGAGGAACCACCGCGGGGCGAGGCCGAGTACGTGCTGCACGACGTGTTCACCACCGTGCTCGGCATGGAATCCGTGGGAAGGCACGCCAATCTGTTCGCGCTGGGCGGCGATTCGATCGCGGCGATGCGCGTGGTCAGCCTCGCCGCCGCGAAGGGCCTGCGGCTCGACGTGCGTACCGTGTTCGGCAACCCGACCGTCGCGTCGCTTGCCGAGGTGGCGGTGCCGGGGGAGGAACGCTCGGCGGGCGCGGAGGATCGTGAGGGGCCGCTGCCGCTGACCCCGTTGCAGCGCGGCCTGTACTTCCTGTCCACATTCGACGGTTCCGGGCCCGACGTCTACACGATGCAGCTCGTGCTCGGCATCGGCGGCTCCCTCGATGTCGGCAGACTGCGCGAGGCCGCCACCGGTCTCGTCGAGGCACATCCCAACCTGTGCGCGGGATTCGCGGCACCCAAGGGCAGCGACGAGGTCGTGTCGCTGGCCCCGAGCCTGCTCGGCACCGGCTCCGCCGCCGAGTTCGAGCTCGCCGACGTATCCGCGGAGGCCGATCCCGAAGCCGCTCTGCGTGACCTGCTGGCCGAGCAGCGGCGACGCCGGTTCGCCCTCGACCGGCCGCCGTTGCTGCGGTACCTGCTGGTGCGCGTCGCCGAAAGGGAACACCGGCTGGTCCTGACCAATCACCACATCATCCTCGACGGCTGGTCGCTGCCGTTGCTGTCGAGGGAACTGTTCGCCCGCTACGCGGGAACCTGGACCGAACGTGAAGGTCCTGGTTACCGCGACTTCCTGAACCTGTTGCGGGACAAGGGAAGTGCCGATTCGGTGCGAGCGGCGACCTCGGCCTACGCCACGGCGCTTGCCGGAGTCACCGAGCCGACCTACCTCGCAGAGGGCGCCCCGCCCTCGGCGCTGACCGACAGCGAGGACGTCGTCCTCGACCTTGATCCGGAACTGGTCGACCAGCTTGCGGCGACGGCGAGAGAGCTGGGCGTCACGATCAACACGCTGGTGCAATACGCGCTGGGTGTCGTCATCGGTGCCTCGACGGGACGTTGCGATGTCGTGTTCGGCACCACCGTGTCGGGGCGGCCTCCGGAACTTCCCGGCGCCGAATCGGTTCCCGGCCTTTTCATCAACACTCTGCCGGTGCGCGTGAGTACCGGAGGGAGGGGATCGGTCGCCGACGAGATCCGTCGCTTGTGGACCCAGCAGGCCGCTTTGCTCGACCACGACCACATCGGGCTGTCCGAGATCCAGCGCGAAGCCGGGCCAGGCGCTTTCTTCGACACGCTGCTGGTTTTCGAGAACTTTCCCGTCGCCGCCGACGAAGTGCGTGCCGAGGCGCGGGCGGCGGGACTCGACGTCTGGCGCGCGGGCGGGCGCTCCGCGACGCACTACCCGCTCACGGTCGCCGTCTACCCGCAGGAACGTTTCCGCATGGTGCTGGAGTACCGGCCGGACGTGTTCGAGCGGGCGGGGATCGAGCGCACCGCGCGCAGACTGGAGGGCGTACTGCGGTCGGTCGTCTCCGGCACACAGCGCCCCGCCGCCTCGATCGCGCTGCTGACCGACGACGAACGTGCCGAGGTGACCTCGTGGACGAGCAGAGGCACGCCCGAGTCGGCGGGGCGGCAGACGCTGACGGATCTGTTCGCGGAGCAGGTGCGGATACGGCCGGACGCGATCGCGCTCACCGGCAGCGGTAAGCGATGGTCGTTCGCGGAACTGGACGCCGCTGCCGGTCGGCTCGCGAGGTGGCTGCTCGATCGCGGTGCGCGCCGAGGGGACATCGTCGCGCTGGTGATCGACCGGGTACCCGAGTTCGTGGCCGCCGTACTCGGCGTGCACCGGCTCGGCGCCGCGTTCCTGCCCGTCGATCCTGGATACCCGGACGAGCGGATCCGGTTCATGCTCGCCGACGCGGCGCCCTCGGTCACGATCGACACCGAAACCCTGCTGACGGTGCTGAACTCCCCGAACGAACGGGAACCGTCGCCGATCGGCGACGAGGAAAGGGGAGGACCGCTCAGGGAGACGGACGCGGCCTACCTGATCTACACGTCGGGTTCGACGGGAACGCCGAAGGGCGTCGTCGTGGAGCAGCGCAACATCGTCAACCTCTTCCACAGCCACCGGATGGATCTGCACGAACCGGCGGTCCGGCGCGCGGGCGGCCGGAGGCTGCGGGTCGCGCACGCCTGGTCGTTCGCCTTCGACGCGTCGTGGCAGCCGCTGCTGTGGCTGTACGGAGGGCACGCCGTGCACGTACTCGACGAGGACCTGCGCCGCGATCCCGGTGCCATGGCGAGGGAACTGCGCTCGGCCCGCATCGACTTCATCGAGGTCGCGCCGAGCGTGTTCGCCGCCCTCATGGACAGCGGGCTCATGCGGGACGGTAGCGCGCCGCCGCTGCTGACCATCGCGGTCGGCGGGGAGGCGATCCCCGAACCGCAATGGCGGCGGATGCGCGAACTTCGAGGTGTCGAGGCGGTGAACCTCTACGGCCCGACCGAGGCCACTGTGGACTCCACGATCGCGCCGGTCGCGGAATCGGAGCGGCCGCTCATCGGCAAACCGGTGCGGGGAGCGCTTGCCTACGTGCTCGATCAGCGCCTGCGCCTGGTTCCGCCGGGAGTGCCAGGGGAGTTGTATCTCGCAGGCGGCGGTGTCGCTCGCGGATACCACGGCGATCCCGCGAGGACGGCGTCCCGGTTCGTCGCCGATCCTTTCGCCAGCGGGATCATGTACCGCACGGGCGATGTGGTGCGCTGGACGCACGACGGGCTCCTCGACTACCTCGGCAGGGCCGACGACCAGGTCAAGATCAGGGGGTTCAGGGTCGAACCCGGCGAGGTCGAGACCGCGTTGCAGGCCGAACCGGGGGTGCGGGCCGCGGCCGCGATCGCGCACGAATCGGGCGGAGTCCGCAGGCTCGTCGCCTACGTCGTCACCGAAGGCACCGACACCGAGCCCGCGCGATTGCGGGCGAGGCTGGCCGAGGTTCTTCCGCGGCACGCGGTTCCCTCGGTCGTCGTCTCCGTCGCCGCGCTTCCCTACACGGCCAACAACAAACTGGACGTGGCCGCGCTACCCGAGCCGGACTTCTCTTCGCTCGTCTCGGGGGGAGCGCCGCGCACGGAGGGAGAACGACGGCTGTGCGCGGTCGTCGCCCGGGTGCTCGAGCTGGAGACGATCGGCGTGGGCGACGACTTCTTCGAACTGGGCGGCGACAGCATGCTCGCCGTACGGCTCGTCAACGCCGCGAAGGAGCAGGGGATCGAACTGACCCCGAGACAGGTGTTCGAGGGCAGAACGGTGGCGGTGCTTGCCGAGTCGCTCGACCGGCACGGCTAGCGCGCGGTAGCGCATATCGAGTTCCGATAATATCGTTTATCGTTGTTATCGAAACTCGATAGGTCATGTGGAGCGATGAGGTGCGAGCCGTGCGTGCGGAATGGAATCCTCTCGGACCGCTGGCGCGGGTCACGCGCGTGGCGACCTGGGTGGTCGGGCTCGCCGCGCTGGTGGTCGGGATCGCCAACGTCGCCGCGCTCGGCTGGCTTCCCGGAACCGGAGCCAAGCCCGTGTGTACCGGCTCGGGCGGTGGTACGGGAGAACTGGCGCCGGGGGTGTATCCGGCGCGAGGCGGCGCGAGCGTCTGCGTCGGCGATCCCACCCTCGCCCAGCAGGCGGCCGGTCTCGGGCAGCAGCTTCCGCGGGCGGTCGTGGCACTGATCGCGCTGGTGTTGCTGCTGCGTTTCCTCAGCACCGCCGCGATGCAAGGCCCCTACGCCGCCACCGTGCCCCGCGCTCTGGCCTCGCTCGGCTGGTTCGTGCTCATCGGAGTCCCGATCGCCGGGCTGCTGCTCGCGGTCTCCGGTTTCGTTCTGCGCAGCGGTTTCTTCTCGCGCTCGCCCGGTAACGGCTGGTCAGCCGAGTGGTTCGCGTCGTTTCCGTGGTGGTCGATCGCCGCCGGTGTCACCGCGCTGACCTTCGCCTGGATCCTGCGGATCGGCGTGCGGATGCGCGAAGATCTCGAAGGAACCATTTGATGCCATCGGATGCGTCCGGCGAGGATTCGCACGTCTCGGTACACCTCGACGATCTGCTCGTCGAACGGGGTATGACGCTCACTCATCTCGCCGAGCTCGTGGGCATCACGGTGGTGAACCTGTCCGTGCTGAAGAACGGCAGGGCGAAGGCCATCCGGTTTTCCACGCTGGCGCGACTGTGTGAGGTCCTCGACTGCCAGCCTGGCGACCTGTTGCGGTACCGGCCTTCCTGATCGGGGCTCAGCCTTCGGTCGCGCGTTCCGTGCTCTCCGGTGCGGGTTCCGGCCCGGTGAGCCTTGCCTCGCGCAGCCCCCGCATACCGAGTGCGGAACCGATGGCACCCGCCGCGCACAGCGCGCCGCCGCCGACGAGCGCGACACTCGTGCCGAGCAGCCTTCCCGCGAAGCCGGACACCGCGTTGCCTGCCGAGGGGCCGACCGTGGCCTGCGAGAGCCACAGCGCCGACACCCTGCCCTGAAGGTGATCGGGGGTGTGTGCCTGGAGCAGCGCGCGCCGGAGGATTTCCGAGACACTGTCTCCGAACCCCGCTATGGCAAGGAATCCGACCACGAGCCACATCCGAGTGGACAGTCCGAAACCGATGATCGCCATGCCCCACACCAGTACCGCGCCGCTCAGCACCCAGCCGGGCCGCCGTACCCGGCCGGTCCAGCCACTGGTCAGCGCGGCAAGCATCGCGCCGATGGCAGGCGCGGTGTAAAGCAGGCCCACGGCGGCGGGATCGTCGCCGAACCGCTCGGCGCCGACCGCGGGGAACAACGCGTAGGGCATCGCGAGCAGCATCGGGAACAGGTCGATCACCATCAGGCCGAGCACGACCTTGGTGCGGACCACGTACCGCAGTCCTTCGCCCATGGCCCGCAAGGGATGTTGGCGTTCCTCGCCGGATTCCCCACCCGGCGGCAGGCTGGGCAGCAGTCGCAGGAGCAGCGCGGTCGCCACCAGTGCGACCAGCGTGCACGCGTACGTCGTGCCGAGGCCGGGCCCGGCGATGAGTATGCCACCGAGCGCCGGACCGACGATGGCGCCGACCTGGGTGGTGAGCGTCATCAGCGCTCCCGCCGCCGCGAGGTGCCTGCGGCCGACGAGTGCGGGGGAAACCGCCATCAGCACGGTCGAGCTGAGCCCTCCGGCGAACCCGTTGACGACATCGGCGACATACAGCGCCCACAGTGAGGGCGACGGCATGAGCGCGTTTCCGAGCAGTACGGCCCCCGCGACGATGGCGAGCGTGCGGGCGCGCACGATGAGCTTCCTGCGATCGATCCGGTCGGCGAGTACCCCGCCGGTGAGCGTGCCGGCGAGCAGGGACACCGCCATCGCGAGGCTCACGAGCCCGACCTGCGCGGAGGAACCGGTGAGCTGATAGACCTGGAACGGTAGCGCGACCTGTGCGAGTCCGAGTCCGAGCAGCGACACCGTTCGCGCGGCGAACACGACGCGAAATCCGGAGCTGTGGCGCAATGGGCTGAGGTCGATCAGCAGGCGGCCGAGGCGCATCGCGGGCGGATTCCTTTATTCGCAGGGCACGGGCTTGCGGGCGGCGGCGCCCTTCATCAGGCGATTCCCGCCTTTGCCTGCTCAAGGCCGTCCGCGACCTCGCCCGCGATCTGGGCGTAGGAGTGGTAGCTGTAGGGATTCTCGGTGCGCCATGGGATGAGCGCACCGGCTTGCACCGCGGGAAGCTGGTTGAACACGTCGATCTCCTTGAGCTGATCGAGTGTCAGCGACTGGGTGCGGACGTCGTGCAGGATCACGTCGGCCGGGTACTTGTTGATCTGTTCCCAGGTGATGTCGGGAGCCCAGGTCTGGGTTTCGGGCTGATCGCCGACGTTCATGATGGGCACCCCCGCCTCGTGGAGGTAGCGCAGGCTCGCGTGCGCGAGCGGGTTGCCGAGGTAGGGCGTTTCCGCCGTCCCGGACACCGCGAGTACCCGCAGGCCGTTCTTGCTCTTGGCGATGTCGGCCAGCCGGGTGGTCGCCTTCTCGAAATCGCCTCGTGCCTTGGTGATGCCGGGCGCCTCGACATCGGCGCCGAGCGCCTTGGCGAGTTGTTCGTAGCGTTCGATGACCTCGGAGGCGTTCTTCTGCACCATCATGATTCCTGCCGAGGGCGCCTGCTTCATGATCTCGTCGGCGGAGTCCTCGGGGACGTACCACAATCCCTGCTGGTTGTTGACGACCATGCTGACCAGCAAGTCGGGCTGGGTCTTGATGTAGCGGGGTACGTCGAACTCGTTGAACGCGTTGCCGAGGTCGACGGCGGAATCGAGATCGACCCTGCCGACCTGGGGATCGGGGCTGCCGTCGCCGAGGCGCTGCGGGCCGAACAGTGCGGCAGGCCGGATGCCGTACTCCCAGAGAGCCGCGGCCGAACCGGCGTACATGACGATATTGCCTGGCGTGCTTGGCAATTGGACGCGTTCGTTCCGGTCGTCGGTGAAGTCGAAGGGCGTACCGCCCGCGTCGCCGGTGTTCCCGCCATCGCCGGTGTTGGCGCTGTTGGTGCAGGCGGCGAGCGCGGCGGTGGCCGCGGTTCCCGCCGCGATTCCCAGGAAGCGCCGCCTCGTGACAGGTGACCGAAAGATCGTCATGCCCCGTGTTCTCCTCGTCATGCCGCTCTACCGCTTTATTTTAGGTGAGGCTAACCTCATGAGCGGATC
Source organism: Saccharomonospora sp. NPDC006951 (assembly GCA_040635515.1). Classification (GTDB taxonomy): domain Bacteria; phylum Actinomycetota; class Actinomycetes; order Mycobacteriales; family Pseudonocardiaceae; genus Prauserella_A. The sequence continues at coordinate 55,057 of JBEYHY010000008.1, forward strand.
GAGGGAAGAGAGGATGGCTTGTGGCAGGGGTAACAGCACTCCCCGAACGGGCAGGACCAGCACGGCGCGCGCGGGGACGGACTATGCCACACGCGCTGATCCTGTCCGCCGGGATCGTCGCGCTACTCGGCTGCGCCGTACTGAGCATCGGGATCGGAACGGGCGAGCTGTCCTTCGCCGAGGCGTGGCGGTTGCTCTGGTCGCCCGAGCAAGGCTACGACTCCACATTGGTGCATTCCATGCGCCTGCCGCGCACGGTGCTGGGTATCGCCGCCGGTGCGGCGCTCGCGATCGCGGGCGCGCTCATGCAGGCGCTGACCCGCAATCCACTCGCCGATCCCGGCATCTTCGGGGTCAACGCGGGCGCTTCGGCGACGGTCGTCGCCGCCATCAGCACGTTCGGGCTGACCGGTTTCACCGCCTACGTCTGGTTTGGATTCCTCGGTGCCGCGATCGCCTCGGTGGCCACGTTTTTGCTCGGCACGCGGGCGCGATTCGCGGCGACCCCCATGCGCCTCGCGCTCGCGGGCACAGCCGTCAACGCCGCGCTGACCGCTTTCACCAACGGGTTCGTCTACTTCGACAACACCTCGTTCGCGCAGTACCGGTCGTGGGTGATCGGCTCGCTCAACGTTCCCAACGCGACCTCGGCCTGGCAGGCCGTTCCGTTCGTGGTCGTGGGTCTGCTCATCGCGCTGGCACTCGTCAAGCCACTCAACGCGCTCGCGCTCGGCGAGGACACCGGCACAGCGCTCGGTTCGCGGGTCAGGCTCACCAGGATCGTCGGGATGGGCGCCATCGTGTTGCTGTGCGGGGCGACGACGGCCGCCGTCGGCCCGATCGCGTTCGTCGGGCTCGCCGTTCCGCATCTCGTCAGGTATGTCACCGGCCCCGACTACCGGCTGCTGATCCCGTACTGCCTGGTGTTCGCTCCGGTCCTGTTGCTCGCGGCCGATGTCGCGGGACGAGTTCTGTTGCCAGGTGGCGAAATCCAGGTCGCGATCATGACGGCGTTGTTCGGCGGCCCGGTTTTCGTACTGCTGGCAAGGCGAAGGAAGTTGGCGCAGCTGTGAGCACAGTGAACACCACGGTCAAGTCATCGGCGCGCGACGCGACGATCCGGCTCGGCTCACTGTCGCTGCGGGTGAGCCCGCGAGGCTTGCTCGTCGGTGTCGCGCTCACCGCCGCCGTCATCGCCGTGTGGTTCATCGCGTTGCTGCCGGGCTCCGACGTCATGTCGCTTTCCGCGGTGCTCAACACCCTTTCCGGCAACGGAAGTCCCGGCGACGAGGCCATCGTCTACGACTGGCAGATGCCAAGGGCGCTCACCGCCATCGAAGTCGGGCTCGCACTGGGGCTTTCCGGCGCGGTGTTCCAGAGCCTGACCCGCAACCCGCTGGGCAGCCCCGACATTCTCGGGTTCAGCTCCGGCGCCGCGACCGGAGCCCTGTTGTCGCTGACGGTGCTGGGCACGGCCGCGCTGCCGACATGGCTCGGCGCGCTCGCCGGTGGCGCGCTGTCGGCGACGCTCATCTATCTCGTCTCCTACAACCACGGCATCAGGGTTCACCGCCTCGTGCTCGTCGGCATCGGCATGAACGCCATCTTCGTCGCGGCCAACTCGATGCTTATGGCGCGTGCGGATTTCTACGACGCGAAGTCGGCGGCCAACTGGCTGATCGGCACCCTCGACGGCAGGGGCTGGGGGCATGTCACGACGATCGGTGTCACGCTCGTCGTGCTGGTTCCGCTCGTGCTGACGCTGGGGCCCTCGTTGCGGATGCTGGAGATGGGCGACGAGCATGCGCGAGGACTCGGCCTTCGGGTGGAACTCGACCGGTTCCTGCTCATCGCCGCCGGGGTCGCGCTGCTCAGCGCCGCGGTCACCGCCGCGGGTCCGATCGCGTTCGTCGCGCTCGCCGCTCCCCAGCTCGCGAAACTGCTGTGCAGGTCGGGAACGTGCCCGCTGATCCCTTCGGCGCTCATGGGCGCCTTGCTGTTGCAGGCATCCGACGTGCTGGCTACCACGGCCACCGAACACACCTTGCCGGTCGGGGTCGTCACCGGCGCGCTCGGCGGGTGTTACCTGATGTGGCTGCTCGGCTGGAACCGCAGGGCCCGCGCCTGAGGCGCGGCGTGCTTGACCTTGCCACCGGTGGCAAGGTTCAGAATGGAGGCGAGCCGCGTCATCCGGAGAGGAGCCCCCTTTATGTCGTCGTTCGACCCTTATGCCTTGCTTGCGGAGAGCAAGATCGGGGTACTGGCCACGATCAAGTCCAGTGGCCTTCCCCAGCTTTCCCCTGTCACGCCCTACTTCGACCGCGAGAACGAGACGATCTACGTCTCGATGACCGAGGGCAGGGCGAAGACGGTGAACCTGAGGAGGGATCCGAGGGCCGCGCTGGAGGTCACCAGCGCCGACGGCTGGGCGTGGGCGACGGCCGAGGGCACGGTGACGCTCATCGGGCCCGGCACCGACCCGCACGGCGCCGAGGTCGAGGCCCTCGTGGACTACTACCGCAGCGCCGCGGGCGAACACCCGGACTGGGAGGAATACCGCTCGGTCATGGTGTCCGATCGCAGGGTGCTCATGGTGCTGAAGGTCGGTCGCGTCTACGGGGAGAAGATCCGCTGATCATCGTGCTCGGCCGATAGTGAGCACGGCGTCAGGCGCTCACCGGCTCGCGCCGCAACGCCACCGTGGCGCACACGGAGGCGGCCAGCCAGATGACGGGTCCCGACGTTCCGCCGATGAGGTCGACGTGGCCGGGGATCACGAGAACGAAGAGGAACGCCACGTCGACCACGCCGAGCACGGTGATGTTGAGCCAGTACCCCAGCCTGCTGTTGATCCGGTTCATGGCCAGCGCCACGGCGACGGCCTGCGCTCCCAGCACGGTCGCGCAGACGAAGAACATGAGGCTTTCGGCTTCCAGCTCACCGGGAGCCCCGCCTGCGAAGCCGTCGATCACCATCGAGACGCCGAGCCCCATGTGCAGCAGGCCCCACAACACGAACAACCCGGCAGCGCTCGTGGCCCATCGAAGACCAGCTGTCATTTCGGCCCCAATCCGGCGAATTCACCAGACCGAGGTGGCCGGGCAATGAGGAACCTACGACCTTCCGAGCCACGCCACATCGGGGAGATCACCGATGTCGACCCGCAGTTCCACCCCGGCTCAGCCCAGTGCGGCGACGGGTTCGCGCTTCCTCCTGACAGCCCTCGCCGACCAGCGGCCGTGCTGGTAGCCGACCTCGACGGGGTGGTCGAAGGCAGAGGAGACGTTCGCCGTCGTCACCGTCGTCGCGGCGAGCCCTGACGCGACGACCTTGCCTTCGGCAAGCAGCAGTGCGTGGGTCGTCGTTGTCGGGAGTTCTTCGAGGTGGTGGGTGACCAGTACCGACGCGATGCCGGGGTGGGTTTCGTCGAGCAGGTCGACCGTCTCCAGCAACTGCTCGCGCGCGGCCACGTCGAGCCCCGTCGACGGCTCGTCGAGCAGCAACAGCCTCGGTCCGCAGATCAGTGCCCGCGCCAGCAGCGTGCGCCCGCGTTCGCCCTGGGAAAGGGTCGGCCAGCGTTCGCCTGCCTTCCCGCGAAGGCCGAGCACGTCGATGAGCGCGTCGGCGCGGTCGACGTCCTCGGGAACGGGCCGCCAGCGCGGAGGCAGGTCGATGGTGCCGGTGACGCCGCTCAGCACAACCTCCCGCACGGTGAGCGGCGACCGCAGCGGGTGCCTCGGGTTCACGTGACCGATCGCGCGGCGAAGAGCCTGTAGTTCGACGCGGCCGAGTTGCTCACCGAGCACGTGGACCGTGCCCGACGTCGGGTGGGTCAGCGCCCCGCAGAAGCCGAGCACCGTGCTCTTGCCCGCTCCGTTGGGGCCGAGCAGCGCCCAGTGCTCGCCCTTGTTCACGGTGAAGCTGACGTCGGTCAGGATCTGTTTTCCCTGCCTGCGGAAGGTGACCTCCCTCAGTTCGAGAACAGCGTCGGGCTCTGCGGGTTCCTCGATCATGTGAACTGCCGTTTCAGGTCGGTCAGGTGGGTCCGGCTCGCTTCTGCCGCCGCGGCGGGATCGCGGTCGGCGATGGCGGTGGCGAGCAGCGCGTGTGCGGTGTGGTCGTCCTCGGGGGAGTCCAGCGGCCGGATTCTGAGCATGTCCACCATCGCCTTGCGCACCCTCGGCACGAAGCTGTCGAACAGTTCGGCGAGAACGTCGTTGTGGGCAGCGACGATGACGGCGCGGTGAAAGACCATGTCCGCGTCGACGTGTTCGGCGATGTCAGTGGCGTCACGGTCGCACCAGCGGCGGGCACCGAGCGCGCGGTTGATCGTCCGCAGGTCGGCGGGGGTTCTGCGCTCGGCGGCAAGTGCGGCGGCTTCCGTCTCGATCGCCATGCGCGCCTCGATGACCGAACCGACCGACGCGCGCCGCAACACGGCGTCCCAGTCTTCGGTGACGTCGGTGGCGATGACGAAGACACCGGCGCCCTGCCGCGAATCGAGCACACCCTTGCCCGCCAGTTCGCGGATCGCCTCGCGCAAGGTCGACCTGCCGACGCCGAGCTGGGCGGCAAGGGTCGCCTCGCCGGGAAGCCGCTGGCCCAGCCGCCACTTTCCTTCGCGGATGTCGGCAAGAAGCGCGTCCGCCGTCAGCGACGTCAGTGGCCTGCGCTGCACGAATGGTGGCATCGTCGCACCATACCCATCCGCTTGTCTGAGGTGTTGGGGTGGGTGAGCGTCAGCAGGGGGCGGATGGCGGGGTCGGCGTGCGAGGATCGGCGGATGCCGACCGCCGAGCTGGCCGAGCTGACCGTCCAGGTCGACACCGGACGGTGGAGCGAGACGGTCCTCGACTCGGTGAGTCTCGTGGTTCACTCGGGCCGCATCACCGCGCTGCTCGGCGAATCCGGATGCGGCAAATCCATGGTCGCCGCCGCGCTGGCGGGCCTGCTTCCGCCGGTCGCGCGCGGCACCGGGGAGGTCCGGGTCAACGGGACGGTGGTGCGGAACCAGGAGCAGTGGCGGCAACTGCGGCAGCGGACCGTCGGCCTGGTGCCGCAGTCCGGCGTCACGGCGTTCGCGGCGGAACGCACCGTGGGCGCGCAGCTGCGCGAGCGGCAGCGGTCGCACCCCGGGCGGAGTGTCGAGGACGCCTGCGCGGCCGCGCGGTATCCGGCCGAGGTGCTGGACCTGTATCCACATCAGCATGCCAGTGGGCAGATCCAGCGTGCCGCGCTCGCCGCGGCCTTGCTGCCCCGTCCCGATCTGCTCGTCGTGGACGAGCCGAGTGCTTCCCTTGACCTGGGCACCGCCAAGGAAGTGTGGGCGAATTTGCGGACCTGCGCCGACTCCGGCGCGGCGGTACTGGCCATCACCCACGACGTCCCGCTGCTGGCCGAGATCGGGGCCGCCGACCGGATGGTGTTCCTGCGCGAGGGCCGTGTCGTCGCCGAGGGGTCACCGGCCGAGATGGGCGTGCTGCCCGACCCCTACGTGCGGGGCTTCTTTCACCCGGTGCCTACTTCCCGCGGGTAGCCCGCAGGCCGGGAACGGTGTAGCCGTGCACGATCACCTCGATCCCACGGCGCAGCGTCTCCCTGTCGCCGCCGTCGAGAAACGGCCTCGCCAGCGCGTCGTACAGCAATCCGTCCAGCTGGGCCGTCAGCAACCGCGCCGCGCGTTCCGGTTCGGCGACGTTCGCCGCCCGCATCCCCGCCGCGACCCGGTCGACGAACCCCCGGTTCGCCGCGATCAACTCCTCTTCCAGTTCCGTGTGCCGCGTCGCGTCGAGGTACAGCTCCAGCCGCGCGATCGTCCGTGACCGCGCGGGTCCCAGCGCGTACTCCAGTACTCCGGTCAGCATCTCGGCGATCGCCGCGCGCCCCGCCCTGCCCGCGAGACTCCACCCCGACACCGGAATCCGGTCGAGCATTTCCGAATCCAGCTCGACCATCCGGTCGAGCACCGCCTTCAGTAACGCCAGCCGGGTGCGGAAACAACTGCTCGTGCTTCCCGGGGGAAGATCGGCGCGCGCGTCGACGGCACGATGGGTCAGGCCTCGCAGCCCGTCCGCCGCGATCACCTCGATCGCCGCGTCCGCCGCACGCTGTTTGCGTACGGTCTGCCGAGGTCGAAGCGGCACGTTGGTCATATCCGAATTACAGCATCAAGCATCCGGGCCCGCCGCAACCACGTCGACGAGCAGGCCGCTCGCCGGCCGGAGGGAGATCATGCTGGCAGGCCGGATGCGTTGCGAGGGAAGGGACAGCGTGGTCCTCGCGAGCAACCTGGCCAGCATCACGGTGAGTTCGGTGCTCGCCATGGACGAGCCGATGCAGCGGTGCGGGCCCGAGCCGAACGGCAGGAACTCGTGCGGGGTGGGTTTGCGATAGTCGGGGTCGCTGGGGTCCCAGCGTTCGGGCCGGAACCGGGTCGGCTCCCTCCACAGCTCGGGCATGCGGTGGGTGACGTAGGGGCTGATGATGACCATGCTGCCCTCGCGGATCATCGAGCCGTCGAACTCGATGTCCTCGTTGGCTCTCCTGCCGACGACGACAACGGCGGGGTAGAGCCGCAGTGTCTCGTGCACGACGCTGGTCAGGTACCTCAGGTTCTTGAGATCGGCCGCAGTCGGCGCGCGGTCACCGAGTACCTCCGATACCTCGGCTTTGGCTTTCGCCCACACGCCAGGCGTGCTGAGCAGCGCGTAGACGGCCCAGCCGAGGACGGCGCTCGTCGTTTCGTATCCCGCGACGATCAAGGTGACCGTCTGGTCGCGTATCTCCACATCGGACAGCCGATTGCCTTCATCGTCCGTTCCGTGGACGAGCGAGGCGAGCACCGTCTGCTCGGTTCCCGGGCCCGCCGCGCGCACGTGCTCGATCTCGGCGTAGATACGTTCGTCGACGCGGGCCCTCGCGGCCATCGCCTTTCGCCATTCCGGTGTGGACAGTTTCCTTTTCAGCGCGACGGTCTGCGGAAGGCCGTCGCACAGGTCGAGCAGAACCTGCAGCTGGTCGCCGAAGAACGCGGCGTCGGCGGCCAGCCTCGGCCCGAAAAGGGCCTGCAGGGTGCTGCGCCGGATCGCGGCGCGCATGTCCCGGTAGATGTTGATCCGCTCTCCCGGCCGCCACGAATCGATCGCGAGGTCGGCGTTGCCGGTCATGGTGTCGACATAACCGGCGATCTGCCGATGGTTCATGGCCGGTTGCACGAGCCTGCGCCGTCTCCGGTGCTCGTCCCCGTCACTGAGCAGCATCGACGTTTCACCGTCGACGGGGACCAGCCAGTCGAACGCGTCTCGCCAGCGGAACCGGTCGGAGTTGGCGAAGACGAATCGATTGGCTTCCGGGCCGAGCAGATAGGTGTAGCCAGCGGTACCCATCCCGATTTTCGCGAGCGGGCCGCGTCGCCGGTGCAGCCACCGCAGCAGTTCGCCAGGGGCGTAGGCCGGGGTGTGGTCGCGGAAGCGGCGTACCGCAGGCGGCTCGCCGGTTTTGCCAATGGTCGAGGTCATGCGGCAACTCCGATCAGTTCTGCTACGCCTGTAGCAGAAGGTTAGCGCGCCGGTGCGGGGCATCGCAAACCCGAGGCGGCGTCCCGCGGTCGCTTGCGGTGTTCCCGAGAGGATGGTTATGGTCGAGCGAGTTGAAGCCGTTACGGGCCGGGTGGGGGAATGTCCGGCTGGGCATGACAGCGAAACGGCGTGAGGGGGAGGATCGCCGTGCGTTGGGATGACGGAAGTGTTGTCCGTGCGGGATTGGGCGACAGGGCAGCGAAATGGAAAGAGCCTGACCGGGATGTTTCCGTTCAGGAGGTCCCGGAATTCTGCAGGGAGAATTCCGGAAGGCTCGATGTCCACAGTGGATCGGAGCTTCCCGGATCCCGGGTGCGTTCGTGCGAGGGAAAGGCCCGCTGAACGTGAGCCTGTGGTTCGTGTTCCGGGATCCGTTGCGGTGCACCGGATCTCTCACTCGATGGTGAGCAGCACGACGGCGGCCGCGGCGGCGAACAGGCCGCACACCTGCGTGGTGCGTAGTCGTTCCCGCAGGACGACGATGCCGAGCGCCACCGGGATGACCGGGTAGAGCGAGGACAGGACCACGGCGATCACGACGAGCTGGTGCCGGGTGGCGAGCAGATAACACAGCAATGCGAGCGCGGCGGCGGCCCCGGCCAGCCCTGCGAGCAGCGGCGTGGTAGCCGGGCGCAACCGCGGTCGGGGCGCTTTGGCCCACGGCAGTACCGTGAGGATCGCGGCGATCCTGCCCGCGACGACGGGCCACCCGCCCGAGGCGGGAGAGGCTTGGGCGAGCGCGAGGTACTGCACGGCGATGCCGACACTCGCGATCAGCCCGTTCCCGGCGGGCCCGGGCACACCTGCGGTGCCCGGGTGGGTGCGGGAGACGAGCCACAGCGCGGGGACGGCCGCGGCGATTCCCAGCCACGCCGGGGGCGAAGGTCGTTCACCGAGAACGGCGACCCCGGCGAGCGCGGGCAACGCGACACCGCCCACCGCGCTGACCGGGACGACAACGCTCATCGCGCCGCCAGCCAGCCCTCGGAACAGGAAAAGCATGCCGATTCCGGTACCGACCCCGGACAGCGCGCCCCAGCCGAGGTCGGCGGCGCCGACGGCGTCCGTCGGTACGACCGGTACGAAGGCGAGCGCGAACAGCAGCCCGCCGACCTGCCCGAGCAGAGCGACCGTGGCGAACGGGGCCCTGCGGGACACCAGGCCGCCGACGAAGTCGGAAAGGCCGTAACAGATCGCCGAGGCCAGCGCGAGCAGCGCGCCCATCGGCTCAGCCCGGTCCGTCCCGCTGTGCTTGCCCGACCGGGCACACCGCTCCCGTGGTGCAGCTCGCGCGGTCGCACAGCCTGCACAGCAGGTCCGCGTTGCCGACGTCCTGGTAAATGCGGGTCAGCAGGGTGCTCAGCAGGTCGCCGAGTTGCCGCCGTTCGTCGGGGCTCAGCACGTCGAGCACGCTCTTCAGCCCGGTTCCCCGCGCGTCGAGCAGCCCGAGGGCGACCCGGCGGCCCTCGCCGGTGAGCCCGACGGTGACCTCTCTGCCGTGCCGGGGCCGCCGTTCCAGCAACCGTTTGCGTTCCAATGAGTCGACCATGCGGGCGGCGGCCGACTGACTCAGTCCGATCCTGCGCCCGAGCTCGGTCACGCTCAGCTCCTGGCCGGTGGACAACACGACGAGGGCGGCGGCGCCGCTTGGGCTCACCCCCGCACCGGCCCACGCTTCGGCGAGCACCCGGTCGGTCACGGCCAGCGCGGTAGCACCCAGCAGATTGGCGACCCTTTCATGCATGACTCATGCATAACCCGAACTCGGCAGGGTATGCAAATCGTGCGGGATCGAACGGCTGCGATTGACAGGGGTTCAAACTGTAACTAGCTTGATGGCAGTTTATGGCCCTGACGGAGGGAACGCGGTGAGTCTCAGCAGCAGGAGCGCGGTCGCGATACACGCGCTCACGATGCTCGCGCGCTGGGAGCGTTCGCTGACATCGGCCGAGATCGCGGAAAGCCTTGCGAGCAACCCGGTTCTCGTGCGGCGGATCCTCGGCAGCCTGCGCGACGCGGGCCTGGTCCTGTCGAGCGAGGGGCGTGGTGGTGGCTGGTCTCTCGCCCGTGGCCCGAGGGAGATCACGCTCCACGATGCGCACATCGCGGTCGAATCGGAACAGGTGCTGGCGAGGCATCCACATCCTCCCAACTCGGAATGCGAGGTGGGCAGGCACATCCAGGCCATCCTGGAGGTCGAGTTCCAGGCGGCCGAGCAGGCCATGCGGGAGCGGCTTGGCCGGACGACGATCGACGACCTCGTCTCGCAGGTGCTGATCGCCGAGCGCGCGCTGCCGTCGCGGAGGCACTGAACCGGAACCCCGCTCGGTCCGGTTTCTCGCTGCCCTAACTGTAACCAAATTGGTTGCGATAACTATCTGGAGGAAACGGCATGACGCCCGTATCCACGGCCGCCGGGGCCCGGTCGGCGCCGGCGCTGCTGGCCGTGCTCGTACCCGCCGTACTCGTCACGGTCGTGGCCAGCGACATGGTCACCCTGATGCTGCCCTCGATGGGAACGGCCTTCGGCGTGGGGGAACCGGAACTGGCGTGGGTGGTGACCGGATTCCTGCTGACCTTCGCGGTTGGAATTCCCTTCTATGGCAGGGTTTCCGACCGGTTCAGCCTGCGTGGTCTTTTCGGGTTCGCGCTGCTGATCTACGCACTCGGCAGTCTGGTGTGCGCCCTGGCCCCCGATCTGCTCGTGCTCGTCGCGGGGCGCATCGTGGCCGGTGCCGGGGCCGCGGCATTCCCCGTGCTCTCGGTCGTCGCGGTGACCAGAACGCTGCCGGAGGGAAAGCGCGGGATGGGCATCGGCGTTGTCTCCGCGGGTGCGGGGATAGGAGCGGCGGCGGGTCCCGCGATCGGCGGCGGGGTCGGGCAGTTGCTCGGCTGGCCCGCACTGTTCTGGATCATGTTCGTGGCGGCGTTGTCACTGCTGCCCTCGGCCTGGAAAGTGCTTCCCGGCGAACGGCCGTCCGGAGCGGCCGGTTTCGACGTGCTCGGCGGCATCCTGCTCGGTGCCGGTGCGGGGCTGGCGTTGTTCGGCATGACGAGGGCACAGGTCGCCGGTTTCGCCGATCCGGCGGCGTGGCCAAGCCTGGTGTCGGCGGTGGCGGCCTTTGCGCTCTTCGGACTCCGCACGGCCCGCGCAGCGACGCCGTTCGTCCCGCTTTCGTTGCTACGCAACCGGGTCTATCGCATCGCGATCGTCGTGGTGTTCCTCGCGATGGTGGTCAATCTCGGCGGGCTGGTGTTCGTTCCGCTGCTGGTGGTGGAGGTCAACGGCCTCACCCCCGGTGCGGGTGCGCTGGTCATGATCCCGGCCGGCATCGTCGCCGCCGTGCTGGCCCCCGCCATCGGCCGTGCCGCCGACCGGTTCGGCGCCCGCACGCTCGTGCTGACCGGTCTTGTGCTCATCACCGTATCCGCGCTGGCCCTCTCCACGTTGGCGGGAAACACCTCGGTCGTTCCCGCGGGAGCGGGAATGGCCGGGATCGGCCTCGGCTTCCTGCTCGTGCTGACCCCGCTCATCGGTGCCGTAGCTGAGGTGTTGCCTGCCGAACAAACCGGTGCCGGCATCGGGATACTCCAGGGAGCACAGTTTCTCGGCGCGGGGACGGGGCCCGCCGTCTTCGGAGTGATCGCGGCGGCGCGCTCGGGCTCGGGTGCTCTCAATCCCCTGTACTCCGGTTCGGAGGGGCAGGCATACTCCGACGTTTTCCTCGTCATGGCCGCGGTAGGTGTCGTCGCCGCGTTCATCGCGTGGGGGTTGAAGGGGCGTCTCGGGCTTCGTCCCCGAAGCCAAGCCAGTCCATAATGGACTCCGTGTGTTCCCCGGCAGCCGGAACGGGGCCGAGCGCCGTCTCGCGGTCGTCGTTCAGCATGGGAGGCCGCAGCGTCCGCACCTCTCCCGCCGGAGTGCCGACTGAACGGACCCGGTCGCGAGCGAGCAGCTGCGGGTGTGCGGCCGCGTCGTCCACGTCGCGCAGCCGCGCGTTGGCGATCCTCGCCTCGTCGAGCAGCGCCTCCACCTCGCTCGTGGTGCGTCCGGCGAGCCGGTTCTCGATGAGCGCGGTGAGCGCCGCCTGATTGGCCACCCTGTCGGTATTGGTCGCGAAGCGCGGGTCGGCGGCGAGGCCGGGATCAGCCAGGATGCCCGCGCACAACACGCCCCACTCGCGCTCGTTCTGGACGGCGAGGAACACCTGGCCGTCGCCCGTGGCGAACGGTCCGTACGGCGCGATCGCCGCGTGCCGCGCCCCGCTGCGCGCGGGCGGTGTCCCGCCGTAGGTGCTGTAGTACCTGGGATAGCCCATCCACTCGCTGAGCGCGTCCAGCATGGAAATCTCGACGAGCTGACCCTTGCCGGTGCGTTCCCGTTCGTAGAGCGCGGCCAGCACACCGGAGTAGGCGTAGACCCCGGCGGCGATGTCGGCGACCGGTATGCCCGCCTTGGCCGGTTCCTCGGGGGTTCCGGTGATGGAGACGACGCCGGTTTCGCACTGCAACAGCAGGTCGTAGGCCTTCTTGTGCCGGTAGGGGCCGGTGGGGCCGTAGCCGCTGATGTTCGCCACGATCAGGCGCGGATGGCCGGCGAGCAGGTGATCGGCGCCGAGGCCCATCCGCTCGGCGGCGCCGGGAGCGAGGTTCTGCACGAAGACATCGGCTCTGGCCAGCAGCGCGCGCAGTACCTCCATGCCGCGTTCCGACTTCAGGTCGAGCGTGATGCTCTCCTTGCCGCGATTGAGCCAGATGAAGTGACTGGACTGCCCGAGCACCGTGGTGTCGTAGGCTCGCGCGAAATCGCCGCCGGGTTCCCTTTCGACCTTGATCACGCGGGCGCCGAGGTCGGCGAGATGCCGGGTCGCGAGTGGCGCGGCGACCGCCTGTTCCACGGCGACCACGGTCACCCCGGACAGTGGCAGTTGCGCGTGCTGGGGCATGACCGGCCTCCGGAGACGTCCTCGGTGCGAAAACCGGCCCACTGTAACAATCGAGGCCGGAAGCCCAGCGCGAAGTGGAGTGAGATGGCCGAGCGGAACGGAATGGACGAATCGTCCGCGGCCGAGTTCGAACGTCACCGGCGGCGGCTGTTCGGGGTCGCCTACCGGATGCTCGGTTCGGCGGCCGACGCGGACGACGTCGTTCAGGACACGTTCCTGCGGTGGAATCGCACCGAGCGGGGTTCGGTGGCCGAGCCGTCGGCATGGCTGGTCAAGGCCACGACCAACCTGTGCCTGAACCGGCTCACCTCGGCATGGCATCGCAGGGAACGTCAGTCGGGATTCTCGTTGCCGGAGCCGGTGCTCACCTCCGACGGCACTCTCGGCCCCGTCGAGACGGCCGAGCAGCGGGATACGGTGTCGCTGGCCTTCCTCCTGCTCGCCGAGCGGCTCTCGCCCGGCGAGCGGGCTGTCTTCGTGTTGCGCGAGGCTTTCGGCTACGGCCACCGCGAGATCGCCGAACTCACCGGGCTCTCCGAACAGAACTGCAGGCAATCGCACAGCAGGGCGCGGAAGCGGCTGGCAGAGGCCATGCCTCGTCGCGAGGCCGCTGACTCGAAGTCGAACCGGGCGCTGGTCGAGCGATTTCTCTCCGCCGCGCGCGGCGGAGACCTCGCGGGGCTCGAACGCATGCTCACCGAGGACGTCGTCTCGGTGGCCGACGGTGGCCAGACTCCGGGCGTGGCCAGGGTTCCGGTGCGGGGTGCCGAAAAGGTGGCCAGGTATCTGGCGAGTGTCACCGGCCGCTACGCGGCGGGACTCACGATCGCCGTCGACGAGGTCAACGGGGAGCCCGCGATTCTCGCCATGGCCGGTCCGAGGCTGGTGGGTGTGCTCGTGCCGGAGTTCGGCGAGGGGCTGATCACCGCGCTGCGCATCGTCGCCGATCCGGTGAAACTCCGGTATCTCGATACTCAGCTCGGCGCGTTGTCACATTCGGAGGAGCTGCCCGGTTCCTAGTGGTGTACGGGACAAGTCGGCCACTACGGAGCGAGACATGGCGAACCGGATTCTGATCACCGGCGGTACCGGGAGGCTGGGCAGCGCGCTGGTGCCCCTGCTGCTCGATGCGGGACACCCGGTCCGGGTGCTGACCAGACGGGGGCGTGAGCGGGGCCCGGCGGAGCAGGTCCTCGGCGACCTGCGGACGCCCGGCGGTCTCGCGGGCGTGACAACCGGAACGGACGTCGTCATTCATCTGGCGACGACCAACGGGAGGGGAGATCTCGCCGCGACCGGCAACCTGGTCGAGGAGGCGAAGCGAACCGGTACACCGCATCTGGCGTACGTGTCGATCGTCGGCGTCGAGGACATTCCACTCGGCTACTACCGCACCAAGCTCGAATGCGAGCGGCTGGTGGAACGCTCGGGTCTGCCGTGGACGATCGTGCGCGCGACCCAGTTCCACGAGCTGATCGCCGCGATCTTCGATGCCCAGTGCTGGTCACCGGTGACCATGGTGCCATCGGGTGTACGGTTCCAGCCGGTCGACGTGACCGAGGTGGCGGCGAGACTGGTGACGATCGCCTCCGGCGCCGCCGTGGGCAGGACGCCGGACATCGGCGGCCCAGAGGTACGAGATGCCGCCGGGCTTGCCCGCGACTACCTGCGAGCCAAGGGCCGTCGCGGGCCGGTCCGCGCGATTCCCTTGCCGGGCAAGGTCATGCGGGCCTACCGCGAGGGACACAATCTTGCCGGGGAAGCGGCGGGGCGCGTCACCTTCGCCGATTTTCTCGCCGGAGCGGGATCGGGGGCTCGGTGATGCGATGGCTCAGGCTCGGTCTCGGGTTCCTCTGCGCGACGCAACTCGTCGTCGGACTGTGGGCATTGGTGCTGCCGGCGGGTTTCTTCGCCCTTGAGGTGGTGGGGATGGGCATGGCCTACAACGAACATCTCATGCGGGATTACGGCGCGATGTCGCTCGCAAGCGCGGTGGTGCTCGGGGCCGCGGTCCTCCGGCCGCGGGCGTGGCTGACGCGCACCGCGCTCGTGATGTACCTGACGTGGGCGGTACCGCACCTCGTCATCCACATCTCGATGGCCGGACACCTCGCGCCCCCGACCGCCGTACTGCTCCTGTCCGCGCTCACCCTCGCGGTCGCGTTGCCGTCCTGCCTGCTCGTGCTCGCCTTCCGGTTGCCGGAAAAGCCGAGCCCCGGCGTCCACAACGGACACCGGGGCTCGGCGTGAATCACGCGAAGGGGATCAGGCGATGTCGAACCGGTCGAGGTTCATGACCTTGTCCCACGCGGCGACGAAGTCGCGCACGAACTTCTCCCGAGAGTCGTCGCTCGCGTAGACCTCGGCGAGTGCCCTCAGCTCGGAGTTCGACCCGAACACGAGGTCGGCCCTCGTGCCGGTCCACTTGACCTCGCCGGTGGCCGCGTCCCTTCCCTCGAAGCTGTCCGCGGGCGAACCCGAGCCCTCGACCGGCTTCCACTCCGTGCCCATGTCGAGCAGGTTCACGAAGAAGTCGTTGGTCAGCGTGCCCGGTGCCGAGGTGAGCACGCCCGCCTTCGACTGCTGGTGGTTCGCGTCGAGCACCCGCAGACCGCCGACGAGCACGGTCATCTCCGGTGCGCTCAGGTTCAGCAGGTTCGCGCGGTCGACCAGGTGGTACTCGGCGGGCAGCCTCGCCGCCTTGCCCCGGTAGTTGCGGAACCCGTCGGCGGCGGGCTCCAGCGCGGCGAAGGACTCGACGTCCGTCTGGTCCTGTGCCGCGTCGGTGCGGCCGGGGGTGAACGGAACCTGGATGTCGTGGCCTGCCTCGGCCGCGGCCTTCTCGACACCGGCGCACCCCGCGAGCACGATGAGGTCGGCGAGCGAGATCCGCTTGCCACCGGTGGCCGCGCCGTTGAAGGATTCCTGGATTCCCTCAAGCTTGTTCAGCACCGCCGCGAGCTTCTCCGGCTCATTGACCTCCCAGCTCCGCTGGGGTTCGAGCCGGATCCGGCCGCCGTTGGCTCCGCCGCGCTTGTCGCTGCCCCGGAAGGTCGATGCCGAGGCCCACGCGGTGGACACGAGCTGCGACACCGAAAGCCCGGAGTCGAGAACCTGCTTCTTGAGGGCGGCGATGTCCTCGGCGCCGACCAGTTCGTGCGTCACCTCGGGAATGGGGTCCTGCCAGGTCTGGATCTCCTGGGGAACCAGCGGACCGAGGTAGCGCTGGATCGGGCCCATGTCGCGGTGGGTGAGCTTGTACCACGCCCTGGCGAAGGCGTCGGCGAACTCCTCGGGGTTCTCGTGGAAGCGGCGGGAGATCGGCTCGTAGATCGGGTCGAACCGCAGCGCGAGGTCGGTGGTCAGCATTGTCGGCGGGCGGCTCAGCGAACCGTCCTCGGGGTCGGGGATCGTGTTCGCGCCCGCGCCGTCCTTCGCCTGCCACTGGTGGGCACCGGCAGGGCTCTTCGTCAGTTCCCACTCGTAGCCGAACAGGTTGTCGAAGAAGCCGTTGCCCCAGCGCGTCGGCGTGGAGGTCCAGGTGACCTCAAGGCCACTGGTGATGGCGTCCCTGCCCTTGCCGCTGCCGAAGCTGTTCTTCCAGCCGAGGCCCTGCTCCTCAAGGGGCGCGCCTTCCGGCTCGGCGCCGACGTGCTCGTCCGCGTCGGCCGCGCCGTGGGTCTTGCCGAACGTGTGCCCTCCCGCGATGAGCGCGACGGTCTCCTCGTCGTTCATCGCCATCCTGCGGAAGGTCTCGCGGATGTCGCGCGCCGAGGCGAGCGGGTCCGGATTGCCGTTGGGGCCCTCGGGGTTGACGTAGATGAGTCCCATTTGGACGGCGGCGAGCGGGTTTTCCAGGTCGCGGTCGCCGCTGTAGCGCTCGTCGCCGAGCCAGGTCCGCTCGGGGCCCCAGTAGACGTCCTCGTCGGGCTCCCAGACGTCGGCCCTTCCACCGGCGAAGCCGAACGTCTTGAGTCCCATGGTCTCCAGCGCCCGGTTGCCCGTGAAGATCATCAGGTCGGCCCACGAGATCTTGCGGCCGTACTTCTTCTTGACCGGCCACAGCAGCCTGCGTGCCTTGTCGAGGTTGCCGTTGTCGGGCCAGCTGTTCAACGGCGCGAAGCGCTGCATACCGGCACCGGCGCCGCCACGGCCGTCCTGGATGCGGTAGGTGCCGGCGCTGTGCCACGCCATCCGGATCATGAGCGGGCCGTAGTGACCGAAGTCGGCGGGCCACCATTCCTGGGACGTGGTCAGCACCTTGTCGACGTCCTCGGCGAGCTCGTCGAGGTCGAGGCTGTTGAACTCGGCCGCGTAGTCGAAGTCCTCGCCCATGGGGTTGGCGACGGCGGGATGCTTGCGCAGGATCTTGAGGTTGAGCTGATTCGGCCACCAGTCGTTGTTGGTGCCGCCTTCGGTCGGGTGCTTGAACCGCCCGGCGGCGACAGGGCAGCCTCCGGCCTCCTCGACGTTCATCTCTCCAACAACGGCGTCAGGACTGTCAGACACGGGAATCCTTCCAGGCTCAGCGGGTGTTGCTCAGTTACTTGTTACGGTCGAGCAGGCGGGGCACAGACCCCAGTAGGTGACCTCGGCCTCGTCGATCACGAATCCGTGGCTCTCGGATGCGGTCAGGCAGGGCGCGCTGCCCACGGCGCAATCGACGTCGGCGATCACGCCACACGAGCGGCACACGACGTGGTGGTGGTTGTCCCCGACGCGCGCCTCGTAGCGAGCCACTGAACCCTGCGGTTCGATGCGGCGCACCAGACCCGAGGTGGTCAGTGCTCGCAGCACGTCGTAGACGGCCTGGTGGGACACCCCGCCGAGATCTTCGCGCACCATACCGATGATCGAATCCGTGTCGGCGTGCGGATGGCCGTGCACCACGGACAGCACGGCGACGCGGGGGCGCGTCACGCGGAGTGCGACCTCACGCAGCATGCGCTCGAAGTCCGGGGCTGTTGGCACGCCCCGGAGTGTGCCGCATTTTCTGGAATCAATCAAGATTGGATCGGGTGTGTGTCGAGGATGACGCGAAAATTAGCACGCTGAGCTGGGATCATGCCAAGCTGGCAGCCAGGTACTGACCCTGCGAATCCCCGCCCACGCCGCCGAGATCCGCACTCAGGCCGCCGAGATCCGCACTCGGGTTGGCGAGATCTGCACTCAGGTCGCCGAGATCTGCACGCAGGCCGCCGAGATCTGCACTCAGGCTGGCGAGATCGGCGCTCGGGTCGCCGAGATCCGCACTGGTGAATCTCGGCAGCCGGACCACGGGCGCCGGGGGCCCTGGCGGCCCCCGGCGGCGGTGGCGGTTTCTGCCCGCCGCCGCGCCTCCTCGGCAACTCCACCTGTTTCGCGCGGAACGCCTGCCGCGTATGCATGCGCGGGCCAACCTGGCGGTACAGGGCGGACCGCGCGGGCTCCAAGCCCGCGAATGTGCATCTCGCCATCCCGAGCGCGCATCTCGCCGTCCTGAGCGCAGAACTCGCCATCCCGAGCGCGGAACTCGCCGCCCTGAGCGCGGAACTCGCCGTCCTGAGCGCAGAACTCGCCGCCCCGAGCGCGCATCTCGCCGTCCTGAACGCAGAACTCGCGGAACTCGCCAACCGGATCGTCGCCGCGCGGCTCGTGCCCACGAAGGTGCTTCCCGCTCCGCAGAGCTGAGTCGAAGAGGGCGGTGCGGCGGCCCCCGACGCCACCGCACCGCCCTTACCGGCTACTCGGCCCTCAGACTGTCCAGTTTGGTCACCTGGCGCAGCAGCGGGAGGGTGAGCACCGTCGTCACGAGCACGGCCAGTACCGCCGCCCCGCACACGATCCCGATGAGACCCGCGTCGAGAGTCAGCTCCAGTCCCGCGTAGCGCAGGGTCGGCAGGGTGATGCCGACACCCGCGACGACCGCGAGTACGACGCCGACCCCGACCGGGATCGCTATCTGCCACAACGATCCTCGCGCCAGCACCGAAAGCGGGACTCCCGCCGCCGACAACGCGGCCAGTGGACGGCGCCGCTCGGTGATCTGCTCGATCGAGAGCATCAGCAGCGAGAGCGCGGCCACCGCCAGCACGAACAGCGAAGCGGTGAGCATCAGCCCGCGCATCGTGGCCGTCGCGTCGTCGAGCCGGTCCGACTCGTACATTCCCAGCGGAGGCCAGACATCGAGCGACCAGCCAAGCGGGCTGACCGCGACGGCGGCCGCCTCGAAGACCGCCTTGCCATCACCGGTTCCGGTCACGAACAGCATGTCCTGGGTGTCCGGCGGTTGTATCCCGCCGAGCGCGCCAGGCGTGATCAGCAGGGCTGACGACACCTCCCGAACCGCGTTGCCCGCGGGGATCTGCTTGACCCCGGCCGGAATCGTCCACTCTGGACCGAGGTCCGGCTCACCCTCCAGATAGGACACGAAGCGAGCGCTCTTGTCCTCGTCGGGCGCGGGGGGTTCGGCTCGGCTGGAGTCCGCCCCGACCGCGAACACGTCGCCATCCGAGCAGGGGCCGAGCTCGGCCCTCGTTGCCAGCGCCGCGCAGTCGCCGATCAGCACCGTCCATCCCCGTGCGTAGCCGCCCTCGGCCTCGTTCAGGGTCGTCGCCGTGACCTGATGTACCGCCGAGACGCGAGGTTCCCCGGCGAGCAACTCCTCGGCCTCGGACAGCCGATCGCCCTGAAGCTGGGCGGCGACCGGCCGGTCCGGCTGCCATGTGCTGCCTTCCTGCTCCGTCGTGCTGATCGCGCCGACCATCGTCTGGATGAGAATCGCACCGGCGAGCACGACCACGAGACCGGAGACCACCCTGCTCGCCGTGCCGCTTTCGAGCTGGAGCCTGCGCACGGCGAACTGCCAGGAAGGAGAGCCGCCCCGGATCCTGGCCACGATCTTCTCGACGGCCCACGGAAGCAGCGCGGCGACCCCGACCAGCAGCAGCGTGCTTCCCGCGGAGAGGGCAAGCCCGACGGCGGTCGGGTTCGACCGTTCCTCGGCCAGCAGCGTCGCGCCCATCATCAGCGCACCGGCGACCGCGATCGCCCAGCGCCACCACATGCGTCGCCGGGAAGCCTTGCCGTGCCGCACGACTCCGAGCGGTTCGACGATCGTGCGCCGCAGGCCGAAGATCGCCGCGCCGACGGCCAGGCCAGGAACCAGTAGCGCGATCAGCACGACCAGTTGCCACGTGGGAACGAAATCCTCAGGGAAGAAACGAAGGCCGAACAGGTCTAGCTTGCCGACCAGCGGTCGCAGTGCGAAAAACAGCGCGCCCCCGAGCAGCAGGCCCGCCACCGCGCCCACGAGCGATTCCGCGGCGGCGACCCTGCGGACCTCCCGCCCGCTGACGCCAAGCAGCCGCAACGCGGCGAGCCTGCGTTCCCGTTGAGCCGCACCCATGCGCGACGCCGTGGTGACGAAGATCAGCAGTGGCACGAGCAGCACCGCGGCGATCGGCGCGACGAGCGCCATCGTGACGATGTCGATGCCGCCACCGCCGCTCTCGCTCGGTGCGGCGCCGAAGCCGTACACGGTTTCGGTGTAGCTCTCGTTCTTGATCCGATCGGCGGAAGCGCCGACGAACACGACCTTGTCGCCTGCCTTGACGAGGCCCGGTTTGCCGACCTCGCCGACGATGGTGCCGCCGATGCGAGCCCGCGTCGAAGCCCCGGCCTCCGAGCCGAGGAAGTCGGCCGCGGCGGGCGAAACGACGACCTCGCCGGGTGCGGGCAGCCGGTCGAGCCCCGGCGGAACGGGGGCGCCCGGTCCGCCCGGCGCGACGACGGTCGCCTGGAGGTAGTCATCGCCGGAATCGATGAACCAGTGCAGCCGGTACAACGGATCGGTGCCTGCTTGCGGCTCGGCCGTCGCCGTCTGCGCCTCGGACCGTTCGGACTGCTTGTTCACCATCGTGTTGATCGAGGCGGCAGGCAGCAACACGGCGACGACGAGCGCGACGCCGAGCGTGGTCATCAGCAGCCGCAGCAGTGCTTGCCCTGAGATCCGGCCGCCCCCGACGGCCAGCCGGAGCCCCAGCAGAAGGTCGCGGATCATGCCACCAGCTCTCGATCCGTGGCACGGCCGTCGCGGACGACGATCTCCCTGTCGGAATGCGCCGCGACCCTGGCCTCGTGGGTGACGAGCACGACCGCCGCGTTCGTTCCGCGGGCCGCCTCGGTGAGCAGTCGCATGACCGTCTCGCCGTTGAGTGAATCGAGCGCGCCGGTCGGCTCGTCGGCGAACACGACCTTCGGATCGGCCACGAGCGCCCTCGCGACGGCGACACGCTGTCCCTGCCCGCCGGAGACGTCGCCTGGCCTGCGGGCGCCGAGGTCGCCGACTTCCAGCCGGTCGAGCCACTGGCGTGCCTTCGACTCGGCGGGCTTGCGCTTGACCCCGTTCAATCGCAGCGGCAGCGCGACGTTTTCCAGGCAGGTCAGTTCGGGCACCAGCTGCCCGAACTGGAAGATGAACCCGAAGTCGGTCCTGCGCAGCGCACTGCGCTGCGCGTCGTTCATGGCGACGAGGTCGCCGCCCTGGTATCGGATCGAACCGGAATCCGGCCGCACGATGCCCGCGAGGCAGTGCAGCAGTGTGGATTTACCGGAACCCGAGGGGCCCATGATGGCGAGCACCTCGCCCGCGCGCACGGACACGTCCGCGCCGCGCAGGGCTTCCGTCTGTCCGAACGCCTTGTGTAGATCACGTCCGACGAGCAGTGGTTCGGTCATGAGCGCACTACCTCCGCGAGTGCGTCGAGCCTCGCCGCGGTGAGTTCGAGCCACCGCAGGTCGGCCTCAAGGTGAAAGAGGGCGTGATCGCAGATCAACTGGTCGGCGAGGTCGCCGTTCGTTTTGCGCTTCGTGAGGTCGCGCATGACGGTGAGGTGGGCCGAGCGCTGGGTGTCCAGCACGTCGCTGGCGCTACGGCCGGACAACAGCGCCAGCACCACCTTGGTGTAGAGGGTGTTCTGCAGGTACGGCTCCGGCGCCTCGGCGGTGCCGAGCCAGCTCTCGACGTCGGTCACGCCCGCGTCGGTGATCGTGTAGCGCTTGCGGTCGGGGCCCGCCCCGTGTTCGACGCCCGCCTCCTCGACGAGTCCGTTGCGCAACAGCCGGGACAGTGTCGAGTAGACCTGGCCGTAGGCGAGCTGTTTGCCCTGTGCGAACTGCTCGTCGTAGGCGCGTTTGAGGTCGTAGCCGTGTCGCGGCCCCGGTTCGAGCAGTGCGAGCAGCGTGCGCGAGACCGACATGGGCGCCTCCCTTCCGTGGTTCGAATTCGCTGTTCCGAGCACTATACACATCGCGTATGCACTGCGTGTATACGTGGGCAGAATAGCTCGTATTTCCAGGTCAGGAAGTCGGCCGTGGGTCGGACCGCTCGCGGCGTCAGTCTTGTGTGCCGGCTTTGGCAAGCCGTGCTTCGAGGCCGTCGAGAATGGTCGCCACGCCGAAGCCGAGGCTGTCGAGCTGTGCCGTGCGCGGGTCGATGCCGCGCTGAGCGTCGAGGCGGGCGCACAGGCGGGGGTACCGCTGGGCGAGTTCGTCGGCCTCGCGTTTCGCGTCGGCCAGCGTGCCGTCCTCCTCGGCGCCGGCCATGCGCAGCGCTCGCTCGGCGGCGTCGCCGAGCGCCGTGCCGAGCACGAAGGTGAAAACGGTGTTGAACGCCCAGTCGAGATCGGTTCCGGTGAATCCGGCCGCCTCGTAGACCGAGTAGCAGTGGTCCTCGTAACGGGCGAGGCTCTCGCCGTAGAGCAGGTGGGTGCTGAAAGCGGGAATCAGCCACACGTGCTTGGCGAGCATCCGGTAGGTGTCGTCGGCGACGTCGGCAGCGGCCTGGCGCCAGCCCCTCCCGGCCGGGTCATGCAGCGGAACCTCTGCCCACACCTTGTCGGCCGCGAGCCGGATGAGGTTGTCGCGGCTGGACACGTGCCAGTAGATCGACGTCGCCCCCGAGCCGAGGGCCGTGCCGAGTTTGCGCATGCTCAGGCCTTCGATGCCGTCTCGGTCCAGCAGTTCGATCGCCGCATCGACGATCTGAGGCCTGGTCAGCGTCTCGCGTGGCATGGCTCCATCCTACCTGCGGCCTCGCACGCCGTTCGAGACCTTCGCGTATACGTCGACCTGCTACTCGCACACTGTTCGATTGGACTCTCTCATGGAAGCGATCCCCACCGCCGCACCGCGCGGCACATCGTCGGCGCACTCGATGCGCCGCGCCTGGCTCAGCCTGCTCGCCGTCGCGCTCGGAATACTGGTCGTGCAACTCGACGGCACCGTCGTGTCGATAGCCAACCCCGCGATCGCTGCCGACCTGGGAGCCGATCTCGCGCAGATCGCCTGGGTGACCACGGCCTACCTGCTCGTGCTCGCCGGATTGCTCATCCCGGCGGGCAACCTCGCCGATCGCATCGGGCACAAGAAGGCGTTCCTCATCGGGATCGCGGGCTTCTCGATCGCCTCACTGCTGTGCGGGCTGGCGTGGTCGGTCGAGTTCCTCATCGCGGCCCGTGTGCTGCAAGGTGTCTTCGCGGCCCTGCTGGGACCGGCCGGGGTCGCGGTGATCCGCACGGTGTTCCCACCGGAGAAACTGGGCATGGGATTCGGGGCGTTCGGCGCCGTCTCCGCGCTCGCTCTTGCCGGTGGTCCCGTGCTCGGCGGACTCATGGTCGAGTACGCCACCTGGCACTGGGCCTTTTTCGTCAACCTGCCGTTCGGCGTGGTCGCCGTCCTCGTCGCGCTCGCCGTCATCCCCTCCGTGCGCCCCTCGGCGCGGGCAAGGCTCGACCTGCCGGGCGCGTGCACACTCACCCTGGCCATGGTGAGCATCGTCTGGGCGATCAACGGCGTCGCCGAACACGGATGGACCTCCGCTCGGACCATCGGTTTTCTCGTGGCGGGCCTCGTGCTCGCCGTGGTGTTCGCCGTTATCGAGAACAAGCGGAAGCATCCGATGGTGCCGCTTTCCCTTTTCCGCAACCGATCGTTCACGGCGGGGTCGGTGCTGCTGGCCGCGACGATGTTCGCCTTCTTCGCGATCCTGTTCTACCTGACGTTCTTCCTGCAGAGCGTGCTCGCGAAGAGCGCGATCGGCGCCGCCGTCGCGATTCTGCCGCTCACGGCGGTGTTCGTCGTCGCCTCACCACTGGCGGGCTGGATCAGCACGAGGTTCGGTTCGCGGCTTGCGCTGCTGCTCGGCGCGGCGCTGACCACGCTGGCTCTGTTCCTGTTCTCCCGGATCGAGACGAGTTCCGATGAGCTGTCGTTGCTGCCCGCGTTCCTGATCGCCGGGCTCGGCGCCGGTCTCATGATGGTTCCGGCGATCGAGGCGATCGTCGGCAGCGTCGCGGAGGACAAGGCCGGGGTTGCCTCCGGCGTCCAGCAGTCGACGCAGCAACTGGGCAGCACGCTCGGCATCGCGGTGTTCGGCGCGCTGCTGAGCCAGGTCGTGAGTGAGCGGTTCCGGCCGAACCTCGCCGCCGCGCTCGGTGAAGGCGGCTCCGCGCCGGCCGCCGAACTCGCGGGCAACCCGGATGTCGTGCAATCGGTGACCCTGGGGTTCCCGCCGTCGGCGCGCGACGCGGTCGGCGATCTGCTCGGGTCGGACGATCCCGGTGTGCTCGCCGCGGTCACCCGCGCGGCACACGACACGTTCGTCGAAGGACTGCACGACGTCTTCCTGATCGCGGCGGGGGTCACCGTGCTCGCCGGACTTCTCGCGCTGCTCGTCAGGCGCGCACCGGGACAGGTCACCTGATGTGCGCGAGGACGTTGACGACCGCGCCGCTCGGGTCCTCGACGAAGAAGCGGTAGACGCCCCAGGGTTCATGCGTCGGCGGGTAGACGATCCGCAGCCCTCGCTTGACTGCCTCGGCGTGGGCCGCGTCGACGGCCGCGGGGGTGCCGACATCGGCGCCGAGACTCGGTCGCGGTTCTTCCGGAGGCGACAGCATGATCTGCGCCGAGGGGTTGGCGGGGGAGTTGAGGCACAGGACGGGTGTCTCCATGACGATCTCCATACCGAGAACGCCGGTGTAGAAGTCCGCGGTCGCGGTGAGGTCCTCCGGGTAGAGGTAGGAGATGATCCGTGTGGGCCGGGGGTTGGTCATGGTCTGTCCTTCGCGCTGTCGAACGAATGGCCTGCCGTACCCGAGTCTGCCCGGTGCGATGGCCAGGTTCTTGGAGAAACGGGAACCGCGGTGTTCGGTTGTAGACGCTCCACTGTGGATACCGGTGATCGCGCCAGGGGGCCGGGTATGGAAATGAAACGCAAGAGCTCGTGCGTTCTCCGGTGGTATCTTCGGGTGATTTCCACGTGCCGGCGTGGAATTGCCGCCCGGGTACCCGAAGATGTCATCGGCCTATTATGCCGAGAGGTGGGGGAAATAGATCATGAAAAGTCCTGTTCTGACGCGGATTGCCGCGGTGCTCGCTCTGACGGGCGGGCTCATCGCGGTCTCTCCGGCCGGTGCCACGGGATCGCGCGCAACCGACGCCGAGGATGCCTTGGCGATGGCTCAGGCGACGTGCGGGTCCGGCTATATTTGCGTGTGGACTGGGCCCGGATTCAGCGGGGCGAAGTACGAGTTGACGGCGACGCCGCCGGGTGGTTGCCGGTATCCGGCGGTTTTCGGGTTCATGTCCGCCTACAATCGCACGGGGTTCACCCAGCGGCTGCATTCGAATTCTGATTGCACGGGGGGAAATATGACGATCAATTCCGGGACCGCCATCGAGTACACCGGATTGCGTGCCGGAATCGGCGGCTACCCGTGATGTGACCGAGGTGTCCGGGAAACCGGCCGCGTGAAAGCGTGGCCGGTTTCCGGTGTATCAAAGTCCACAATAGACAAACAGATACTTCCTCGTCGCGGCCCGTCTTCGAGTGAGCTGGTCCTCTCGCGCCCTTGGTCATCCGGTAGCCTGCGGGGCGATCGAAAGGGGCCGCCGCCGATGGAAATCTGGATCAACCCGGAGTGCTCGAAGTGCCGCTCGGCGCTGTCCCTGCTTGACGAACAGGGTGCCGGTTACACGGTTCGGCACTACCTTGAGGAGCCGCCGACCGAGCAGGAGCTTGGCCGCGTGCTCGCCCGGCTCGATCTTGAGCCGTGGGACATCGCGAGGTTCGGCGAACCGGTCGCCGCCGAACTGGGACTCGATTCCTGGGAGCGTGACGAGGCGCACCGGCCTCGGTGGATCGCGGCGCTCGCCGCCCATCCCATCCTCATTCAGCGGCCGATCATCACCGCGGACGACGGGACCACCGTGGTGGCAAGGTCGCCCGAGGCGGTGCGGTCCGTGCTCACCGAACCGCCTTCCTGACGGTTCACGAGCGCCGCCCGCGCCCGGCCGCCGAGTTCCGCACTCAGGTCGTCGAGTTCTGCACTCAGGCAGCCGAGATCTGCGCTCGGGTCGCCGAGATCCGCGTTCGGAACGCCACGGCACGCGGCAGGCGAAACGAGCGGCACGTCCGGGCCGAGCCTGCCGCTGCCAAGTCGGCACCCGCCCGCTGCCAAGTCGGCACCCGCCCACACCCGGCAGGTGCCACCCCGTGGCCAACCCGGCACCGCTTGCGTTCGCGCCCGGCGCACGCGGCCGAGTAGGATCCCGATGAGGCGAAAATTACCCCGACACGCCCACGTTATGGGCGACTGCGCCGCGACAGGCACAACATGTAGTGTCTCTCCCGCTGGTGGTTCGCTCAATCGGCAACGGCTGAGCGAGGCAAGAGGGAACCCGGTGGGAGTCCGGGACTGCCCCCGCAGCGGTGAGTGGGAACGAACGCCGTCAACAACGCACTGGGCGCGCGCGAGCCTGGGAAGCGGACGGCCATTAGGTCCGTCGGCAGCAGCCGTCGGGGTGCCCGCGAGTCCGAAGACCTGCCACAGCCCGTGCGCCCTCCGGCGCGCGGAGAACCCGGCGCCACGAGCGCGGGGCCCCATGCGAGCTCGCGAGGAGAGAGCTGTGACATCGAGTACTTCCAGTACCTCCAGTGTGACCGTGCCCGACGACCGTGGAACCGGCGGTGACAACGGCACGTTGCGCGTCGTCAGGCGGGACGGCAGCGTGTCCCCCTTCGACGCGGGCAAGATCTCGGTCGCGCTGAGCAAGGCGTTTCTCGCCGTCGAAGGCGATGGCTCGGCGGCATCGTCGCGCATCCACCATCTCGTCGGTGAGCTGACCACGCAGGTGGAGGCGTCACTGCGGCGGCACGCGAGTGCCGGTGCGGTGCATATCGAGCAGATCCAGGACATGGCCGAGCTGGCGCTGATGCGAGGCGGGCAGCACAAGGTCGCCCGTGCGTACGTGCTCTACCGCGAGGAACGCGCCAAGGCGCGGCACAAGCCGGTCGAGCGGGACACGCCGGTACATGTGGACTGGGCGCGCGTCGAGGACGTCGTCGCCGAAGCGGTTGCCGGATTGGCCGACGTCTCGGCCGAACCCGTACTGGAGGAGACCCGGCGCAACCTCTACGACGGGATCAGCGAGAACGAGCTGGCGACGGCGCTGATCATGGCCGCGCGCACGCTTGTCGAGCGGGAACCGAACTACTCGCAGGTGACCGCGCGCCTGCTGCTGGACAAATTGCGTGGTGAGGCGCTGAGCCATCTCGCGGGCGAGCACAGGCAGGCGCGGCACGGCGAACTGGACTACCGCTCGTACTTCCGGGACTACCTCGCCAGGGCGATCGAACTCGAACTGGCCGATCCCGAACTGGCGACCTTCGACCTCGACGCGGTGACGGCCGCCATCCGTCCCGAGCGTGACCTCGAGTTCGGTTTCCTCGGCTTGCAAACGCTGTACGACCGGTATTTCCTGCACGAGCGGGGGACGAGGTTCGAGCTGCCGCAGGCGTTCTTCCTGCGGGTCGCGATGGGCCTGGCCCTTCGTGAGGACGATCGCGAGACGAGGGCGGCCGAGTTCTACGAGCTGCTGTCGAGTCAGCGGTTCATGGCCTCGACCCCGACCCTGTTCAACTCGGGCACGACCCGCGCTCAGCTCTCGTCCTGCTTCCTGACCACCGTGGACGACGACCTCGACTCGATTTTTCAGTCGTATCGCAACAACGCGCTGCTGGCGAAGTACTCGGGAGGACTCGGCAACGACTGGACGCCGGTGCGCGGCCTCGGCGCGCACATCAAGGGCACCAACGGCCGCTCGCAGGGCGTCGTTCCGTTCCTGAAGATCGCCAACGACACCGCCGTCGCGGTCAACCAGGGCGGCAAGCGCAAGGGCGCGGCCTGCGCCTATCTGGAGACCTGGCACATCGACGTCGAGGAATTCCTCGATCTGCGCAAGAACACCGGTGACGACCGCAGGCGCACCCACGACATGAACACGGCGAACTGGGTGCCCGACGAGTTCCTGCGCAGGGTCGAGGCCGACGGCGAGTGGACGCTGTTCTCCCCCGACGAGACACCGGACCTGCACGATCTCTACGGCACGGCGTTCGCGCGGCGCTACCGGGAATACGAGGCCGCCGCCGACAGGGGCGAGCTGCGGGTGTTCAAGCGGGTGCGCGCGGTGGGGCTGTGGCGGCGCATGCTGACCATGCTGTTCGAGACCGGCCACCCGTGGATCACGTTCAAGGACCCGTGCAATCTGCGGTCGCCACAGCAGCACGCCGGTGTGGTGCATTCGTCGAACCTGTGCACCGAGATCACCTTGAACACCAACGCCGACGAGGTCGCGGTGTGCAACCTTGGTTCGGTCAACCTCGCCAAGCACGTCACCCCCGGCGGGCTCGACACCGAACAGCTCGAACGCACGGTGACCACCGCGGTACGGATGCTCGACAACGTGATCGACATCAACTTCTACACGATCCCGCAGGCGCGCCACTCCAACCTGAGGCACCGTCCGGTCGGCCTCGGACTGATGGGCTATCAGGACGCGCTGTTCACGCTCGGGCTGCCGGTTACCTCCGATGGCGCGGTCGAGTTCGCCGACAACAGCATGGAGCACCTGAGCTACTACGCCATCGCGGCTTCCTCCGCGCTGGCGGCGGAACGCGGAAAGTACGAGACGTTCGACGGATCGCTGTGGAGCCAGGGAATCCTGCCCATCGACTCGCTGCGCCTGCTCGCCGAAGCGCGTGAGGGTGACGCTCTCGACGTCGACTTCTCATCCACATTGGACTGGGACGCGCTGAGGGAGAAGGTGCGCGCCGACGGGATGCGCAACTCCAACGTGATGGCCATCGCGCCGACGGCGACGATCTCCAACATCTGTGGTGTGGGGCAGTCGATCGAGCCGCAGTTCGAGAACCTTTACGTCAAGTCGAACATGTCGGGTGACTTCACGGTCATCAACCCGCACCTCGTGCGCAGCCTCAAGGAACGGGGTCTGTGGGACGAGGTCATGGTCTCCGACCTCAAGTACTTCGACGGCAGCCTCGCCGGTATCGACCGCGTGTCCGACGATCTCAAGCGGCTGTACGCGACGGCCTTCGAGATCGACAGCCGGTGGCTGGTCGATGCGGCCTCACGGCGGCAGAAGTGGATCGACCAGGCGCAGTCGCTGAACCTCTACATCGACGCGCCGAGCGGGCGCAAGCTTGACGAGCTGTACCGCTATGCCTGGCACAAGGGGCTCAAGACCACCTACTACCTTCGGGCCCGCGCGGCCACCAGCGTCGAGAAGAGCACCCTTCGCGGGACCGACGGCAAGCTCAACGCGGTTCCCGCGGCGAGCCCCGCACCCGCAGCCCCCGAACCGGCGCGGCGGCCCGCGCCGGACGTCGACTTCGTCGCCACCGACGGCGCGGCCTGCCGGATCGACGATCCGGACTGCGAGGCCTGCCAGTAATTCCCGTCGTCAGGGCGCGCCGGAGGCGGTACCCCCGGCGCGCCTCGACCCTGCCTGTCCTCTTTGGAGTATTCGTGACCAATCTGGAAACCACCGACACCTCCGGTCTCGGCGACATCGTCCACGGCGCCGAGCGCGTCAACGTCGACGACAAGGCCATGATCAACGCGCGCGCCGACGTCAACCAGTTGCTGCCGCTGAAATATCACTGGGCGTGGGAGAAGTACCTCGCCGGCTGCAGCAACCACTGGATGCCAACCGAGGTCGCGATGCAGGCCGACATCGCGCTGTGGAAATCGCCGGAAGGCCTGACCGCGGACGAGCGTCTGATGCTCAAGCGCAACCTCGGTTTCTTCGCCACGGCCGAGTCACTCGTGGCCAACAACCTCGTTCTCGCGGTATACCGGCAGATCACCAACCCCGAGTGCAGGCAGTACCTGCTGCGCCAGGCATTCGAGGAAGCCGTGCACACGCACACCTTCCAGTACATCTGCGAAAGCCTCGGCCTCGATGAGGGCGAGCTGTTCAACATGTACCGCGAAGTGCCCTCCATCGCCGACAAGGACGCGTGGGCCTTGCGTTACACCCGCAACCTCGACAACCCGGACTTCGCGACGGGCACCGAGGAAGCCGACCGGAACTTCCTGCGGGATCTCGTCGCGTTCTACGTCGTGTTCGAGGGAATGTGGTTCTACACCGGCTTCGCGCAGATCCTTTCGCTCGGCAGGCGCAACAAGATGGTCGGGATTGCCGAGCAGTACCAGTACATCCTGCGGGACGAGTCGATCCACCTGAATTTCGGCATCGACTGCATCAACCAGATCAAGATCGAGAATCCGCACCTGTGGACACCGGAGTTCCAGGCCGAGATTCGCGGCATGCTCACCGAGGCGTGCGAACTGGAGGTCGCCTACGCTCGCGACACGATGCCGAGGGGGATGCTCGGACTCTCCGCCGCCTCCTGCGAGGAGTACCTGCGTTTCATCACCGACCGCAGGGCTCAGCAGATCGGCATCGAGCCCATCTTCGGCGTCACCGACAACCCGTTCCCGTGGATGTCGGAGGCGATGGATTTGAAGAAGGAGAAGAACTTCTTCGAAACCAGGGTCACCGAGTACCAGACCGGCGGATCGCTGGACTGGGACTGACGACACGTGGTGGGCCCGGCGATCGCCGGGCCCACCTTCAGCCGTGGGCAGCCGCGATCTCGCTCGCCGTCGTCAGCAACGCGGTCCGCTCCTCGGGACCGAGATAACGACCGTCGATCACGACCGCGTTGATCTCTCGCGTGTTCCGGATGTCGTCGAGCGGGTTCGCGTCGAGCACGACGAAGTCGGCGAGTTTTCCTTCTTCCGTGCTTCCGATTCTCTCGGCACGGCCGAGGAAACGCGCAGGCTCGATGGTCGCGGCCCTGAGTGCCCTCAATGGACTCAGTCCCGCCCTGACGAGCAGTTCGAGTTCGTCGTGCAGGCTGAAACCGGGGAAGAGACCCGGGGTGACGGCGTCGGTCCCCGCGAGCAGGCGGACCCCGGCTTCGTCCATCGCGGCCACCGCGGCGAGCCTGCGGCCGAACAGCGTTATCCGCCGTGCGGTCTCGGTCGCGTCCCTGCCGCCACCGCGGAAGACCTGTTCGCTGACGAATTCCCACACCTGCGGGGTTTCCGGCGTCAGATACGACAACCGGGGGTCGTCGAGTGCGATGCCGTCGGGCAGGTCGACGGCGGTGTGCATGATGAGCGTGGGACAGTAGGCGACGTCAGCGGCGACCATGCGCTCGAACAGCGAACTCGCCGCGATGGCACTGTAGTTCGCGGTCGCTTCCCACTCGATGTCGTTGACCTGCTTGAACCAGTTCGCGTACTGGATCCCCGATCCGGGGGAGATGCGGGCCATGGCGGCCTCAAGCCGGTCCGCATCGGCGGCCGTCGCGGGCCACAGGCCGTGTACATGCTCGAAAGAGCGTTGTCCCGCTTCGATCTGCTCGGCGAGCGGCACGTTGTCCGACCGGTGCCCCGCGACCGGGATGCCGCGCCTGGCGGCCTCGTCGAGCACCGCGAAGTACGGCTCGCGCTCCAGCCGGGAGTACACCTTGACGAAGTCGGCACCGGAGTCGATCGCCTCGCCGACCGCGCGCCGGGCCTGGGCCGCCGTCGTCGCGGTGATGATCGGGCTGTCCGCCGAGATGTCCGCCCACAGCGCGGGGGAGCCGTCGACGAGCGGGCTCGCGATGACCGACCTCGGCCCGAGCAACTCGCCGTTCTCGACCTTGCGGCGCCACTCGTGCAGCAGCGGTTTGCCCCACATCTCCCTGACGGTGGTGATCCCGTTGGCGACGTAGAGCGCGGGGAAATGCCGCTCGTGGCCGGTGTCGGATTCGCTGTGCACATGCATGTCGGCGAGGCCGGGGATGACGTACTTGCCGCTCAGGTCGGTCACCGCCGCCTCGGCGGGGATGGGCAGCTGAGCCGAGGGGCCGATCGCGGCGATCGTGTCGCCGTCGACGAGCACCGTCTGATCGAGCCGGAGCCGTTCGCCGCCGGCGACACCGATGACCGTCGCGTGCGTGTACGCCCGCAGTGAGTTCAGTGGAGCCATATGTACAGCGTATGGTTGTGTGCCGCCCACGGTGATCCTCGTCGTGCACTTCATGCTTATCAAGAGATAAGCATGAACCAGTTCAGCACGTCGAGTGATACCCCGCGTCGATCGCACTAGTACACTTGGCGCATGATGTCCGACGAGCGGCCCGCACGGCGGATCGCTTCGTGGCTTCGCGGCCGGATCGCCGACGGCACGCTGGCCCCCGGCGAACGTGTGCCCTCCACCCGCAGTCTCGTGCGGGAGTGGGGCGTCGCGATGGCGACCGCGAGCAGGGCCATCGCGATGGTTCGCGACGAGGGGCTCGTCGTCACGCGCACGGGATCGGGGACCGTCGTGCGCGCTTCGCCGCCGAAGGCGCCGGGTTCGCCTGCCCGGCGCGGACTCACCCGCGCCCGGATCGTCGCCGCCGGAATCGGCGTCGCCGACAGGGAAGGACTGGAGGCGGTGTCGATGCGCCGCCTTTCCGGGGCACTCGAAGTCACCCCGATGTCGCTGTACCACCACATCGCGGGAAAGGACGAACTGGAGTTTCTGATGCTGCGCACCGTTTTCGGTGCCGACCCGCTGCCGACTCCCGCTCCGGCGGGCTGGCGCGAGCGGCTCGAAACGGTGTACCGCCTGCAATGGCGGTTGTACCGGAGGCATCCGTGGCTGGTCGAGCTGTTGCCGATCAGCAGGCCGCCGCTGGCTCCCGAGGCCATGCTGCACAGTGAATGGACTCTCGCCGCCCTTGCGCAACTGTCGTTGAGCGACGAGGAGAGGATGAGGGCGGCGCTCGCGTTGCCGAGCCTGGTGAGAGGACATGCGCTCGACGTACTCGGCGAAACGAGGGCGGAGCGGGAGACCGGGCTGCGCGGCGAGCAGTGGTGGCGGATCGTCGAGGACGAGGTGGGCTCGCTCGTCGCGTCGGGGCGGTTCCCCGCCCTCGCGGGGATCGGGGACGCGGCGCCGGAGCGGGCAATGGGGCTCGGCGGAGCCGACGAGGTGTTCGACCACGCGCTGTCCTGCTACCTGGACGGCCTCGCGCTGCGCGGTTCCGGCTGACCAGGCACGGCTGCCTGCTTTTGTCTAGGACACCCCTACTTTCGTTGACTTTCCACCGAAGGGCGTTCTTCACTGGTGCGACGCGGTTGTCGCGAACCGTGCCGGTCCCGAGGAGGAAGGCCCATGCGGCTGTTCGTCACTCAGCTCGCCGTACTCACCGCCCTCACGCTTGCTCCGGGCGCGGCTTCCGCGCGGCCCGCGGCCGGTGAGCCGCCCGGCGCAACCGGGGGAGAGCGCATCGTTCTGTTCGACGGTGGTGATCTCGACGCGTGGGAGTCGGCGACGGGCGGACCGGCCGCGTGGCCGGTGGATGACGGTTCGATGGAATCGTTCGGGGGCGACATCCGGACCAAGGAACGGTTCCGGGACTTCCGGCTGCACGTCGAGTGGTATCAGCAGGACTATCCACCGGAGGTGACGGGACAGGCTCGCGGCAACAGCGGGGTCTACCTCCAGGAGCGCTACGAGATCCAGGTGCTGGAATCGTATGGAATCGCCGAGCCCGCGACCGACGACGCCGGCGCGATCTACACGAAGAAGGCGCCCGACGTCAATGCGGCGGCTCCTCCGCTCACCTGGCAGACCTACGACATCGTGTTCACCGCGGCCCGGTTCGACTGCGATGGCGACAAGATCGCGGACGCGAGGGTGAGCGTGTGGTGGAACGGTGTGCTCGTGCACGACGACGTGCCCATCGACGGCAGTACCGGTGCGGGACAGCCGGAAGGAGCCTCGCCGGGGCCGATCCGCTTGCAGGATCACGGGGATCCGGGGGAGAACCCGAGGTTCCGCGAGGTCTGGATAGAGCCGCGCTGACCGCCGCGCGCGAGTCCCCCGCTCAGGACGCCGAGATCCGCACCCAGCACGCCGAGATCCGCGTTCGCGCGCGCGAGATCCGCACCCGGGTCACCGAGACGCGCGCTCGCGGGAGCGCGCGGTGCGAGGAAAACTCCCACCCTGACCGAGGGGCGGCTCACCGGATGTCCCGTGGCCGCACACCGTAGCGCTCGCGGAAGGCGTTGCTGAACGCGGCGGCGGAGCTGAAACCGAGCCGGTGGGCGAGATCGGCGATCGCGACGGAGCGCCCGTTGTTCGTGAGCAGGTCCTTGGCAACCCTGAGCCGTTCCTCCTTGATCAGCCTGCGCGGAGTTGTTCCCGATGCCTTGAGTGCGAGCTGAACCTGGCGCAGCGACCAGCCGAGTCCGGCGGCGAGGCTGTGCGGTCCGAGCGCGGGGTCGCTCGCGTGCTCGCGCACATACCGTCTCGCCGCGGCGTCCAGGGCGGCCAATGTGGACGATCCGGCTACGTCGTCTCCCAGTATCAGCAGGCAGATGAGTTCGACGAGCCGGTCGGACACCGCGTCGAACCGGCAGCGATCCAGCGCGTGCCGTTCTTCGATGAGTCCGGTGATCAGATCACGGACGATGCGCCCGAGGCCGGAAGTCAGGTCGAGGCCGGTGACGCACGGTTCGTCACAGCCGAGGCGGAGGTCGGCCTCCCGGCGCGGAAAGGTCAGCACGATGGCCTCCGTCCCCGTGCTCTGCCACAGCTGGAAGGGTTCGCCCATCGGGGTGAGTCCCGCTTGTCCCGGCAACATGGTGACCTCGCGGCCGGGCATTCGCAACGCCATTCGCCCGGTAACCGGGAAGATCATCCGGTAGTCGTCGTCCGGATCGCGCCGGATGATCCTGCGGGTTCTGCTGGCGACGTCCTCATCCGAAATCCACCTCACCAGCTGGTAAGCAGGTGTCCGCTGGAGGAGGGTTCTGCCTCGGAAGTCGCCGCGGTGTGGATATTCCATCCGCAAGACGCATTGGTAGCCGGTGACGAGATCCGTCCAGTACTCGGCGCGTTCGCGCGGTGCGACGTCGCCGGTGGACGATCCTTCGACAACATATTCAGTGCCGCTTTCGCACCGCTGGGGCATATGTGCTCCCCTCCTGCTACTGCCGACCGTGCCGCCGATCGTCGTGGTGGTGGGTCATTGAGAGGGTAGCGGGGCGCGCGATCGTGCGTTCCCCTGCAAGTTCCGTTCGCCGACGTGCAACCATCGCGTTCGGTTCGTTCATAACGTCACGGAAAGTCGTTGCTCGATCGGTGGTTTTCCGCCGCGTTGTGGAGGTTCCATGACTCTGATCCGTTCCTGCGCGCTGAACACCGCACAGGACAGTCCGGAACACGCCCGGATCGCCGAGGAGCTCGGCTACACCAGAGCGTGGTTCTACGACTCACCGGCCCTGTGCGCCGACGTGTGGATGCAACTCGCCCGTGCCGCCGAGCGAACGGAGCGCATCGGCCTCGGAACCGGCGTGCTGGTACCCGCGCTGCGGCACCCGATGGTCACCGCGACCGCGATCGCGAACCTCGTCGGCCTGGCCGGTTCCGGCAGGGTCACCATCGGCTTTGGCACGGGATTCACCGGCAGGTTGACGCTGGGACAGCGGCCGTGCAGGTGGTCGGACGTCGCGGCCTACATCGACGTGGTCAAACGGCTGCTTCGTGGTGAGCTCGTGGAATGGGAGGGCGCGAAGACCACGATGATGCACTACCCCGGCTTCGCCGCGGCCCGGCCGATCGAGGTGCCGTTCCTGGTCGGTGCGGCGGGGCCCAAGGGAATCGCCGTGGCACGCGAGCTCGCGGACGGTGTTTTCTCGGCCGCGGAGCCGATAGCCGGATTCGACTGGTGTGTGGGGCTGACACTGGGCACGGTGCTTGAGGACGGCGAGGACGCGGGCTCGGAAAGGGCGATCGCCGCCGCGGGGCATGCCGCGGCGTTGTGGCAGCACTTCGCCATGGAATTCGGAATGCTGGACATGGTTCCGGGGGGAGCGCAGTGGGCCGCTGCCTACGACGACGTCCCGGAGGATGTCCGGCACATCAAGCTGCACGACGGGCATGTGTGGGCGGTGAACGAACGCGACCGTCCATTCGTCACCGGTGAGGTGCTGGCCGCGAGCGGTGTCGCGCTGAGCCCCGCGGGGTGGAGGGAGCGCCTGGCCCGGCTGGAGGAGGCGGGCGCGACCGAGATCGCCTACCAGCCCGCCGGACCGGACGTTCCTCGCGAGCTTGAGGCCTTCGCCAAGGCCATGGACGGCTGAGCCGCCGGGATTGCGCTACGAGCCGATCGCGGAGGGAGAAAGTGCGCCGCTGGGCCAGACCACGCCGTCGCGGATCGTGTCCATCCGGTGATCGGTGACGGGCAGTTCGAAAAGAAGCGTGCCGAGATTGCGGGCCTGTTCGACGGGCTTCGCGGGATCCCTGGTGACCTCGCCGCGTGAATTGGCCGTGCCGCGCACGACGCCGACGAGGTCGTGTTTCAGGTAGCGCGCCAATTCCTGCATGTGCGCGGTCACGCCGAGCGAGGCGCCGGGATAGCTCTCCTCCGCGGTGACGACGACGGCGAGCCGTTTGTGCATGATGCCCCGCTCGACCTCCTCGTGCCGGGGGTAGTCGGCACCGGTGTGGCAGAAGATCCGGTCGAGGAAGATCTTGAGTTGCCCCGAGACGCCGTACCAGTAAAGCGGGGTGGCCAGTACGAGCGCGTCCGCGGCGAGAACCGTGTGCAGCAGGTCTTCGTAGCCGTCGTCGATCGAACAGCGGCCGTCGGCGAGCCGGCAGGTGCGGCAGTCGCCGAGCGGCGCCTTCACCATGTCGGCGAGATCGATCAGTTCCACCTCGTGTCCCCGGCTCGCCGCGCCGTCGAGCACGGCTCGCGCGAGTAGCCGGGAGTTCCCGTCTTTGCGGGGACTGGAACTGAGGGCGAGCACCTTCATTCGCCGTTGCCACCTTTCCTGGGATGGGATCCCGTACGCCGCCCATGCTTCCTTCGCGAGAAACGGAAGACAAGGCGGATGTTGTGGCCGGTAACGGTAAGCTTTGCTTCATGATTGATCTGACACGGTTGCGGCTTCTCGTGGCGCTGCACGAGCAGGGCACCGTGCACGCCGCCGCGGCGACGTTGCACATCTCGCCTTCGGCGGCTTCCCAGCAGCTCGCGACGCTCGCCCGCGAGGCAGGGGGAGCGCTGACCCAGGCGGAAGGCCGGCGGCTGCGCCTCACCGACGCGGGCAGGGTGCTCGTCGGTCACGCCTATTCATTGCTCGCGCAACTGGAAAAGGCGAAGGGCGATGTCAGCGCCGCTCTCGGAGGGGAACTTGGGCAGCTCACCGCGGGCTCGTTTCCCTCGACGATCGTCTCCCTGCTCATCCCGGCGGTTCGCACGCTGCGGCAGCGGCATCCCGGGCTGCGCGTGGACATCCGCGAGGTCACCGTGGCCTCGTATCTCGACGCGCTGGCAACCGGCGACATCGACGTGATCGTGGCTGTCGAGGCGGGCGGGGCTCCGTCGGAGGACGATGTCAGATACACGAGAATCGCACTCGGAACCGACGACCTCGTCCTCGTTCTTCCCGCGACGCATCCGCTCGCCGGCGACGCCGAGATCGAGCTTTCCGCGCTGGGCCGCGATCATTGGGTGAGCACGATCGAGGGTGACTCGTGTGATCAGCTCCTGCACGACGCGTGCGCGGCGGCGGGATTCCGGCCGATCGTCCGGCACAGGGCGAGTGACTGGCTGGCGATCCTCGCCCTCATCGATGCGGAAATGGGCGTCGCCCTCGTGCCGCGATCGGCCCTGCTACCCATTCCCGGCGGGGTCGTCACGGCCGTCCCGACCGGGCACGGTGTCCGGAGTCACGTCTACGCCGCCGTCAGGAAGGGAGCCGAGGCGCGGCCCGGCCTCGCCGCTTTTCTCACCGTGCTGAGGGAAACCGCCGGTACCGCGTAATGAGAGAATGGCGGCGATGGATGAAGACCTGGTGGCGAGAATCGTACTGTTCGTTGTCATGCTGGCTTCGGGCATCGTGCTCGTGTGGATGGCTCGTGCCGCCGCGACTGGGCGGCTGAAGCGGAACTCGTTCGCGGGCATTCGCATCCCCAGCACGATGGCGAGCGACGAGGCGTGGCTTGCGGCGCACATCCGCGCGGAGCGACCTACGATGTTCGCCGGATTCGTGTCGGTGGCAAGCGGGCTCTTCGCTCTTGTGCCGGTCCCCGTGCCGGTCCTCGCGATCCAGGTGCTCGTGGCGTGCGTCGTGATGCTCGGGTTCGTCATCCATGGCGCCAAAGTCGGTGGTCGAGCGGCGAAAGACGTCTCGAAGAGATCGGAAGACTGAACCGGGGCCGGTGTCTCCGACTGCGCGCATCGGGTGTATCCGCGACGTTTTTCCCCCAGCGAAGCGGATCGCGCGCTATCTTCTTCCGCGACAACCGAAAAGAGGGGGAAACGACATGGTTCGTCAGCTGCGATCCGGTATCCGGCGATGCGCCGTTCTCGGTGCCATGATCCTGGCGGGGGCGGGAATCTCACTCGTCACGGCCGCGCCCGCGAGTGCGGACATCAACCAGTGCCTGTCTTATCTGCGCACCCTGCCGGGTGTCGTGGTCGGCGAGGGTTCCAGGAGCGCGTGCGCGGCGGGAAACGGAGCGGCGGGAGGTCAGTGGTTCTGCCGAACCTGGTTCCGCGACAACGGTTTGACCGACGCGCAGGCGATCAGGGCTTGCGACCTCGCCGCGCAATGACGAAGTGACCATCACCCTGGTGCGGTTCTTTCGGACGGCCGCACCGGGGCGAGGTCGGAACGCATTTCCTCGTGTGCCGCGTTCCTTCCCGCGATCCGCCCCGAGGTCATCGCCCAGCCGATGTGCAGACCGTGGTTGAGCAACTGCAGTCCGCCCTGTCCCGTGGATCCGGCCGCGTAGAGCCCGGGAATCGGCTTTTCCTCCGCGTCCGTCACCCGAAGCCGCGAGTCGACGGCAAGGCCGCCGTCGGTCAGCGTGACGAAGGCGCCGAGCGGGCCCAGCGCGTAGTAGGGCGCGCGCAGGAGCCCTTCGCCGAGGTGTTCCCTGCCGAATTCGCTGTCGGTTCCCGAATCCGCCGCCGCGTTCCACGTTGTGACGGTGGCCCGTAACGTCTCGGCCGGAACACCGATCTTCGCGGCGAGCTCGCCGATATCGCTCGCGCGGTGGTGAAGGTCGGGCCGGTAGCGCCGGTAGTCGTCGACGTAGGCGTAGGCCACGCCGGGGAAGGTCGACACCGGGTTCGGCCACGCCGAGAATCGCGAAGCCACCGTCTCGTCGAAGATCAGGTAAGCGCGATTGTCCTTTTCGGAGGCGACGGCTCTCGCCATCGCGGAATCGCTGTCCTCGTTGGCTATTCTCCTTCCACTTGCCCCGACGAGGACACCTCCCGCGCGGTACATGGTGTTGTTGGGCGCCACCCAGCTCGTCAGCGCTCCCCGCGCTACGAAGGCGAGTAACCGGGGGAATCGCTCGGCGCCCCGCCGGAGCAGCTGGGACACCGCCGGGTGAGCGGGAAGCAGCTTGATCGGATCGGGGCGGCGGGAAGGATGAAAGCGCAAACCCTCGTAGAGCCGTTCCATCTGGACCAGCACGGCGCCGACGTCGGATCCGAGCCGGAATCCGTCCCCCGTACTCCCTGGATTCACCGGCGGAACGAGGGCAGCCGATGCTCCCGCGTAAGTGGCTTTGAACTCGGGATCGGCACTGTAGTCACCGGTCGCGAGCACAACGGCTTTCCGTCCTATGTAGTCGGTTCCGCGT
Organism: Saccharomonospora sp. NPDC006951; assembly: GCA_040635515.1. Lineage (GTDB taxonomy): Bacteria > Actinomycetota > Actinomycetes > Mycobacteriales > Pseudonocardiaceae > Prauserella_A. The sequence continues at coordinate 94,640 of JBEYHY010000008.1, forward strand.
ACTCGTGCGCCGATGACCTCGCCTCCGGCATTGCGTAGCAACGCATCCACGCGCGCGCCCGTCCTCACCTCGACACCCCGGCGCGCGCATTCCCGCAGTAACGCCGAGGCGTAGGCTCGCGAGTTGGGGACGACGTTGTGCATGCGGGGTTTCTCGTAGGGAGGCTCCGGTGTGGGGCCGAGAAACTGAACGCCGATGCTGGAAAGCCATTCGAGGGTCGGACCCGCGTTCTCGGCGAGCAGTTCGCGGAGAGCCGTGTTTTCCAGGCCCTCCCTGGTTCCGTTGGCCTTCGCCATGTCGGCCACGAACAGCTCGACCGCGTCGTTGACTCCGGCCCGGTACTGATACGACGTTCGCGCGGCCGTGAACGAACCGACCGACATCGCCGTGCTGCCGCCCGGCCTTGCGCACTTCTCGAGTACTACGACGGAGGCTCCGCTGGTCGCAGCCGATATCGCCGCGCTCATTCCCGATCCGCCCGCGCCGATCACCAGCACGTCCGTGGTGTGTGCCATGGCTGCCTCTCTGTCGTGAGTGGACGATTCAGTGCGCGGCCTGGGTGAGCGAGGCGTGGTGTGCCGCGGAGCGGCCCGCCCACCTTCCGGTGATGTACCCGGGTGCCAGCCCACCCGCGTAGCCGTAGTTGGAGAGCCCACCGATGTCGGCTCCGGCCGCGTAGAGACCCGGCACGCGCAACCCGTCGTAATCGAGTACTTCGCCGTTGGTGTTGATCCGGATTCCGCCGAAGGTGAACGTGATCGAGGGCTGTACCATGAGCGCGTAGAACGGCGCCGTCGACGGCGGCCGGGCACCGGCCGAGACGGGGACCCCCAGTGCCGCGCCGCCACCGGCCTCGGCGACCTCGCGGTACCGGGTCAGCGTCGCGGAAAGGTTGCCGCGATCGATTCCCCATCCCGCGACGGCGTCGATCAGTTCGGGCAATGTGGACGCGATCGCGTGCCGCGCGCCCGCTCGCACGGCGACATCGAACCGGTCGAGTGAACCCAGGCCCGCGAAGGGTTCGTCGGAGGCCTCCGTCTCGCGCACGTGATGGTCGAAGATGAGCACGCCGCGGGCTTCCGGTTGAAAGGTGGTGTCCTGGTTGAGCAGCTCGTCGCCGCCCTTCTCGTCGGCGAAGCGTTCTCCCCGCAGGTTGACCAATATCGCGGAGTCGGAGTAGTACTGCGAGTACGGCAGGTAATCCTCGGTGTCGAACCGCCGCAGCGGACAGCCGACGAGGTGACCGTAGAACGTGCTCATGGCGGTGGTTCCGCCCGCACCCGCTTCGCGCGCGAGCCGGAGCCCGTCGCCGACGCTGCCGGGGTTGGCGCGCAGCAGCAGCCGGTCGGCGTTGGGGCCGACGTGGCGAGTCAGTTCGTCGCGCGCGCCCTGGAACCCGCCCGTGGTCAGTACCACCGCGCCGCAGCGGTACTCGATCAGCTTTCCCTCACCGTCCCTGACCGTGACGCCGGTGACCGCGCCGTCGTTCTCGACGAGGCCGGTGACGGTGGCCGAGGTGTGGGTTTCCCCGCCTGCGGCGAGAACGTCGGCACGGCAGCTCGACAGGATGGCGCTGATGTCGGTGGAGTAACCGGTACCGAAGGTCATGATGTTCCGTTGTGGTTCATCGGCAACCCTGACGCCGCTGGCCCGTAGTTCCGCGAGAGCGTCCTCGTAATCGGTCACCACCGCGTCGCCGAGTTCGGTGTTTCCCAGCGGGATCCGCCTGCGGTAGGCCTCGGAACTGGCCGCCGTCCAGAACATTCCGGCCGAGAGCGCCGCCGAACCGCCGAAGGTGCCGAGTTTTTCCAGCAGTACCACCTTCGCGCCCCGCTTGGCCGCGGCCCTGGCCGCCGCCGAGCCGGACACCCCCGAACCAACGACGACGACGTCGGCGTACCGGGTTTCCGATGCTGCTGTCCTCATGGCATTGTCTCCTGTGGAAGTCGGGGTCACCGGCGGAGGGCGTTCTCGCCGATCGAAGCGGCCGCGTGCCGGGCGACACTCAGCCCGAACACCGCGCCTTTGCCGAGTGACGTGCCGGTGATGTAGGCGGCGCCGTGGAATCCGCCGGTCAGTTCGCCGATCGCGTAGAGGCCTTCGATGATCTCACCGTCCACATCGGTCACCTGACCGGACGCGGTGATCGTGAGGCCGCAGTAGGTACTCGTCAGCAGGGACTTGGCGGGGTACGCGTAGTACGGCGCCGTGTCGATCCGCTCCCGCTCGCCGACGCCGTTACACAGACTGTCGCGTCCGAAGTCGTCGACGCACTTCCCTTCGACGGCTGCGTTGTAGCGCTCCACGGTTTCCGCGAGACCGGCCGGGTCGATACCGGCGATGTCCGCGAGCTCGGCGAGGCTCTCCGCCCTGTGCAGATGGCCGAGCTCCTCCAGCACGCCGATGTCGCTGAGCGGAATACCGGGAATCGACTTGGCCCTGACCTTGGCGTCGAAGACCTCGAACCCGAGACCGTCCGGCTGCCCGAGTACTTCCCTGCCCAGTACCTTGTACGACTGGGATTCGTCGACGAACCTGCGTCCGCGTGTATTCACGATGATCGCGCCGAGATAGTAGGCGGTGAGCAGTTCGTGGAAGTCCTCGCCGGTGTCGGGGTGCGAGCCGTATGTTCCGGCGACACATGACATGTCCGCCATTCCGGCACCCAGTTTCCACGCCATCCTCAGCCCGTCGCCGGTGTTTCCCTTGCCACCGTAGGGAATGGCGGCGAGTTGCTCGGGTGCGAAGACCCGGAGCAGATCCGTTCCCCTGCTGAAGCCGCCGGTAGCCAGTACCACACCTGCTCGCGCGGTGAAGGTTCGCTCGCCATCGGGCGTGGCCGCGACGATGCCGGTGACCCCGGACGGACCGCTCACCAGCCGCACGGCACGGTGATCGAGTCTCGTGTGCCCGCCGAGCGCGGTGAACGTCTCGTGCAGGCTCGTGAGCACCTCGGTGATCGCCGTGTTGTGGCTGCGCGGTGCCGACTGGCCGGAGCTGATCTCCACGGCCCGGAAGTGGACGCCGTGTTCCTTGAGCCAGCGGTAGGTGTCGTGCTGGCCGGTCAGGTAGGCATCCAGCAGCGCCCGATCGTTGCGGTGCGCGCCGGACTCCAGCAGGTCGTGCAGGAACAACTCCGGTGAGTCGGCCACGTCTTCCCCGGCTTGCTCCTCCGTTCCGGAGAAGGCGAAGAAGCCGCCGCTCATGGCGGAGGATCCGCCCAGCTTTCCGGTTTTCTCAAGCAGGACGACACGCAGACCGGCTTCCGCGGCCGCCGTGGCCGCCACCTGCCCCGCGATGCCTGATCCCGCGACAACCAGGTCGAAAACCTGCTCGGGATGGGTCATGCTCGTGCTTCCTCTCGGATCGGGCCCGCTAGCAGGTGAGCCAGCCGCCATTGATGTCGAGGCTGGTGCCGGTGATGTAGGCGGCCTTTTCACTCACCAGGAAGTCGATGGCGTCGGCGACCTCCTCCGGCAGCGCGAATCGCTTCATCGGCACCTGATCGACCAGGCGGTCTTCCGAGGGAACGTCGCCCATCATCGGGGTCCGCACGAATCCCGGCGCCACGCCGTTGACGCGTATCCGCCGCCCCGCCAGTTCCCTCGACAGGCTCGCGGTGAGGTTCTGCAGCGCGGCCTTGCTCGCCGCATAGGCCACATTGGAGGGAAGGTGCGGAGGGAAGTCCGCGTCTTCCTGGCCCCCTGAGCCCAGTTTCGCGGTGATGGAGAGCAGGTTGACAATGCTCGCCGTTCCGTCGGCCGGCATGAGTGAATACGCCTCGCGCACCAGGAAGAACGGGGCAGCGACGTTGACGGCCATGATCCGGTGCCATTCCTCGTCGGTGAGGTCGGCGAAGGCGATCTTGCGGCCGTCGCGTTTGGGGGAGATGCCGACCGCGTTGACGATGACCCCGATGGGAGACTCGGCCGTCCGCGCGAGCTCACGGTTGACGGCCGAGCTGGTCAGGTCGCCGCCGAAGCCGCGATGCCGCGCGCCGTGCGGCGAGGGAAGGGCTGCCGCGACCTTGTCGGCGGCCTCGCCCGCGATGTCGGCGACGACGACCGCGTAGCCCGTGCTTGCGAGGCGTTCGCAGATCGCGGCTCCGACACCTCCCGCGCCACCGGTGACGATCGCCGTCCTTTCCCGGATCGGATTCGTCGCTGTTCCATCCACTGTGGACGAGGTGGTCATGCGTTGCTCCTCGGTTCCGTGATGTGTTCGCTCGGCGCGGGATCCTGCACCGGCGCGTACTTGCCGAAGCTGTGCCGCCCGCCTTCGAGGGTCTTGCCGTCACCCATGAGCAGCATGTTGACGATGGCGGCCGCGATGACGGCGACCCAGAAGATCGTGATGGAGATGGTGGAACCTCCGGCGAGGCCGGTGAGCCACGAGGCGAGGAAGGGCGCAGGCGCGGCGAAGATCAGGTTCGCCCCGGTGAGTGCCAGCGCGGAGCCGGTGTAGCGCATGTGGGTGGGGAAGGCCTCGGCGAACAGCGCGCCCTGACCCGCGTTGCCGAACTGCGCCGCGACGAGCGCGAACGCGATGATCGCCAGCGCGGCGGGATAGCTGCCCGTGTTGACGATGGGGAAGAAGACGATCGCGGCGGCGAGCGTGCCAGCCGACCCGATGAGCAGGATTTTGCGGCGGCCGTACACGTCGGCGAGGCGCCCGCCCCACCAGATCGCGATCACCGAGAGGATGTTGGAGATCATGATGATGGTGAACGTGTCCGTCGTCGAGAATCCGTGCCTGGTCAGGTAACTGATGCCGAAGACGGTCACGATGTAGAAGGTGACGACGATCGGCGAGAAGGCGAGGATGAGGCGGGCGATCGTCGGTCCGTGGCTGCGCAGCACGTCGGCCGGTGTCGTGGCCTGCGTCGCGATTTCCTTCGTCTTTTCCTTGAATACCGGTGTTTCCTCGACCTTGATCCGGATGTAGATGCCGACCGCGACGAGCAGAATGCTGAACAGGAAAGGAATCCGCCAGCCCCACGACAGGAACGCCTCCTCGGACAGCAGGCCCGACAGCAGCGCGAGCATGGCGTTGGCGGCGACCTGGCTGATGGGGGATCCCATCGCCATGAGGGCCCCGTAGAAGGCGCGTCGATCGGTCGGCGCGTGTTCCATGGTCATGAGCTGGGCGCCGGTGGCCTCACCTCCCAGCGCGAAGCCCTGCACGAACCGCATGACCACGAGCAGCAGAGGCGCCGCGAACCCGATGGCGGAGTACGGCGGAAGCAGCCCGATGATCAGCGACGAGATGCCCATGGCGAGGAACGTGGCCAGCAGGACCCTTCTCCTGCCGATGCGGTCGCCGAGGTGCCCGAACACGATCCCGCCCAGCGGACGGGCGAAGAAGCCGACGCCGAAGGACGAGAACGAGGCGAGCAGGCCCATCGCGGGATCGAGCGAGTGAAAGAAGAGTGCGGGGAAGACCGTCGCCGCCATCGCCCCGTAGACGGCGAAGTCGAACCACTCCAGCGCCGAGCCGAACGTGCCGCTCGCGACGGCGCGCCGTGCCCGAGGCGGAGCGGGATTCCTCGGCCGTAGTGGCCGTTTGACAGGGGGAGAAGATGCCTGGCTCATACGACTCCTTTGTCGGCCGAGCGATGCTCCGAGATCGATACCGTCCGTGCCGGAGCTGCGAATTGGTGATCGCCGGCGGTGTTCGTCCGGCTGACCGGATCGAACGGTACGCAAAGCCTTGCGCATGTCGCAAGATGTTGTAGAGTTTTTGCGTGATACGCAATGATGAACCTGGGCGCGTGGAATCGGTTCACCGTGCGCTCGTGCTCCTCAAGCTGATGGCGGCGCAAGGCTCACTGAGCGTTACCGAGGCGGCGCGGGCATTGGATGTCAACCCGTCCACGGCGCAGCGGTTGCTGGTGACGCTCGTCGGTGACGACTTCGCGGTGCAGGGCGAGCACAAGCGCTACGAGCCGGGACCCGCCTACCCCCGGCCCGCCGGTTCCGGTTCGGTGCCGTCGCTGCGGGCGAGGATGCGCCCGTTTCTCGAACGACTCTTCGAGCGGGTCGAGGAGACGAGCCACCTCGCCGTGCTCGTCGGTACCGAGATCCATCACCTCGACGGCATCGAGGCCGTTCACACGCTCAGGTTCGGGTTGAGGACGGGGGTCAGGCTGCCGGCGCACCGGACCTCGGCGGGTAAGGCGATGCTCGCGAGCCTGCCCGAGCACGAGGTGGATGCGAGATACACGGCGGCGGCGCGCGACGAACGGTCCGTCGTCGATCTCGAAGTACTGCACCGCGAGCTGGCGGCTACCCGGCGTGACCGCATCGGATCCAATTTCGAGGAGAGCGAACCCGGGGTTGCCGCGTTCGCGGTCGCGCTGGGGGCTGTCGAAGGGGAGATCGCGGCGCTGAGTATCGCCATGCCCGTTGCCCGGTATGCCCACGGTGACAAGGAAAGGTTCGCCGCGCAGTTGCTGCGGACCGCGGAGGAGGCAAGGCGAGCCCTGCTGCCCTGACGGCGAGTCCCCCGCCCACGCCGCCGAGTTCCGCGTTCGGGTCGCCGAGTTCTGCACCCGCGTCGGCGAGATCCGCGTTCGGGACGGCGAGTTCTGCACTCGCGTCGGCGAGATCCGCGCCCGGGTTGGCGAGTTCTGCACCCGGGTTGGCGAGATCCGCGCCGGGGGTGTCGAGACCTGCACTCCGGACGGCGAGTTGCCCGTTGGAGCGTGCCGCATGCCGTGACCGACCCGCCCGCTTTGCCGAGCCGGCCGTCGCCGTTCGTTGTCCGCGTTTGCTACGGCTGGGGGCCTCCGTCCCGATTTCCGATGCCGGACGGGGTTTGTACCGGGTGCGGAGGTTCCGTTCGTCGCAGTTGCCAAACGTGAACGCAGATCTCGCCGTCCCGAGTGCGGATGTCGCCGTCCCGAACGCAGATCTCGCGGTCCTGAGTGCGGATCTGGCCGTCCCGAACGCAGATCTGGCCGTCCCGAACGCGGGTCTCGCCGTCCTGAGTGCAGAACTCGGCGTCCTCGACGCGGATCTCGGCGATACGCACCGTAGCGGCTCGCCGTTCGCTGGATCGGGTGGTGCTTTCAAGCGTCGCCGCAGGTCAGTGATCACCGGCCGGATATGGCCGGTCGCTGACCTGGTGACCGCCAACCGATAACCGTGACGATCCGTCACGCCGCTGCGGCAGCCCCACTACGAGCCGCCGGCGGCATCACTACGAAAGGACGGACTGTGACGACCAGATTCAGTTCCCGGCGACGGCGATGGTTCACCGCCGCCGCTGCCGCGGTCGCCTGTGTGGCGACCGTGCTCACCGCGGGGGCCGCTCAGGCCGCCCCCGCCAAACAGGCAAAGGCGGCCAAGGCGTGCGCGCCGGTGATGTTCGTGGTTCCCGGCTGGCAGGACGGTGGCGCCGAGAAGCTGCTGAACCGTGCGTTCTCCCCGCAGGGCGCGGACCCGGTCCGCATTCCCTACCCGAACGCGGTCACCGACATCAACCTGTACCACAACGTCGACGTCGGCGTCGCGAACCTCCGCAAGGCGCTGTACGACCTGTACGTCACGCACGGCTGCGGCCTTGACACGAAGGTCTACATCGCGGGCTTCAGCCTCGGCGCGCTCGTCGCCGGCACGGTTCTGGAGACCGAACCCGCCGGTCGCAACATCCAGGGCATCCTGTTCGCCGACGGCAGGCGCCAGCCGGTCGACTCGAACGTGCAGGGCGACCCCGGCGGACTCGTCGGTCACCTTCCGGTGCCGGGCCCCGGCGGCGCGGGCTTCCGCGCGCACGACGCGTTCAACTACCCGACGCTGAGCCTGTGCAACGGCCCGAACTCGCCCGGTGGCGCCGACCTCATCTGCTACGGCGGCACCAACCTCGACAGCTACTTCAACTCGCACCCGTTCTACACCTTCGAGGTGGCGAGGGAGCTGAACGCTCACGGCGAGGGTCCCTACCCGAACAACCTGCGCAACCGCGTCATCCCCTGATCATCCCTGGGGGCGGCCCGTGGCGTTTTTGACGCCGCGGGCCTTTTTCACGGACAATTCGTGCGTTTCGCACGAACGGTCTCTGGTTCCTTGTTTTCCGTGTGCCGACAGGTAAGTTCCGCGGCGACGACGAGGAGTTCGGGGGGTGAACCGGTGCCGTTCGGCTATCTGACCGGTGTTGTGATCATCGGCTGGTGCACGTTCTTCGCGGTCTTCGCGCCTGCGCACACGCACGTGATCGGCAGGATCAGTTTCTGGTCGGGCATTGCGATCAACGAACTGCCGTTCTATCCCTTTCTCGGCCTGGTGGGCTCGACCGCGCTGGCCTGGTCGCAGGGCGACCTCTCCTCACCGGGCGGCTGGGTCTCGGCCGGTTGCGCGGGGTTGACCGCGATTGGTCTCGTGGTGATCCAGTGCCGCGCGTTTCGTGCCGCACCTGTCCTCGAACTGGCTCTCGACAGGGGATTGGGGGCGGACCGGCGGTCGGCGCTGGGGCCGGACCCCGTGCGACGGCCCGCCGCTGCCGTGACGTTGTTGCTGCCCCTGCGAACGGGACGCCGCGACGTCACCAGGATCGCCGACATCGGTTACGGGCCCGATGGCAGGCGCAACCTGCTCGACGTGTACGTCAGGCGGGATCGTCCCCTGGGCGGGCCGGTTCTCGTGTACCTGCACGGGGGCGGCTATTTCGGCGGTGACAAGAGCAGGGAGGCTCGCGCGCTGCTCACCAGAATGGCGAGCAGGGGGTGGGTGTGCCTGAGCGCGACCTACCGGCTGCGCCCCTCGGCGGGATTCGTCGAGCACCTCGTCGATGCCAAGAAGGTGCTGGCGTGGGCGAGAGAGCACGCGAAGGAGTACGGCGGTGACCCTTCCGCGTTGTACCTCGCCGGTAGCTCGGCCGGTGCGCACCTGACCGCGCTGGCGGCGCTGACTCCGAACGACCCGGTGTTCCAGCCGGGGTTCGAAGACGCGGACACGACGATCACCGCCGCCATCTGTCTTTACGGCTACTACGGCTACTACTACGGCCACACCGGAGCCGAGCGGCCCGCCTCGTCGCCGCTCGCCTGGCCCGCGGGCCAGGCGCCGCCGTTCTTCCTGACACACGGCACGCACGACACCTACACCTCGGTCGAGGGGGCCAGGAAGCTGGCGGGCAAGCTGCGCGCCGAGTCGGCCAACCCCGTCGTCTACGCGGAACTCGGTGGCGCCCAGCATTCGTTCGACCGGTTCCGCTCCATCAGGTTCGACAGCGTGGTCACCGCGATCGAGGCGTTCACCACGTGGGTGGAGACGCGGCGGACAACGGTGTCTCAACGGGACATTCCGCCCGGGCACGGGTAGCAGGGCGGTCGCCTGACGTCACCGCGTCGGCGTGCGAAGCGGACTCCCGTCGCGGTAATGGCACCGGCGGCTAACATCCCCGATCGTGCTGATCGTCGTCGTACTGGCCGCGCTCGCGGTGGGCCCGCGACTGGAGCTGCCGGGCTGGCCCGCCGTCGTGATGTTCACGGTGCAGGTCGTGCACTGCCTTCCCGCGACGAGACGGTTGCGCGGCTGGTGGACTCTGGCGATCCAGGTCGCGGTGTTTCCATGGGCGGGGCTGCCCGGTTTTCTCGCCGGATCGATATTGCTGATCGTGCGGGGGCGGGTCAGGTGGGTGGCCTTCGCGGCGGTCGTGATCGCGGCGGGGCTGATGAACACCGGCACCGTCTACGACTGCGCGAACGCGATCGGCAACACGATTTCGCATGGCCTGGTGATTTTCGCGCTGACGCGGCTCGACGAGCTGCGCGCGCGGCTTCACGAAACGAGGGGGCGAGTCGCGGAGGAATCCGTTGCCAGGGAACGAGAACAGGTTTCCGGCGAGTTGGAGCGCTCCATCGGCAACGCGTTGTCCGAGATCATCACGCTTGCGCGCAACGGTGAGCCCGCCCGGATCGGCACGCTCGCCGCCGAGACGGCGCGACGGGTTCGCAGACCGCCGGAGCCGGTGCGCATCGAGGAACCGGATGACCTCACTCCACGGCTCATGGTGCCGATCATGATCACGGTGCACGTCGTCTACCTCGTGGTGGCCGCGCTTTTCGTCGCCGGTGCGCCCGCACCCCTCTTCGCCGGGTATGTACTGCTGATCGCCGCTGTGGTCGGGCTCCAGCTTTATCACTCGCTGCCGAGACCGGGCTCGCGTTTGCCGCTGGCGTGGACACTGCCTGCCGAGACCGCGCTGGCCGTGGTTCCGCTCTTCCTGCCGGGGCCACCGCATTCGCAGCTCGTCGGGCTTGCCGCCGGCGCGGTCCTGATCTCGCTCCCGTCGCGGTTTTCCTGGCCACTGGCCGCCTTCCTGCTGCTCGCCACGTCCTTCGTGCTGGGGATTCGCGGCGTGGCGCCATACGAACTGCTCGCGATGACGCTCGACACGGCCGTGCTCGCGGTGATCTTCTACGGCATTGCCGAGACCACGAAGGTCGTCGGCCAGGTACGCGAGGCGCGGCGCCAGCTTGCCGAGATCGCCGTGACACGCGAACGCCGCCGAATCGCCCAGGACGTGCACGATCTCCTCGGCTACGGGATCACGGCGATCACGATCAAGGCGGAGCTGGCCGCGAAGGCCCCCGGAGCGGCGGGCCCTGAGCTGGAGGAGATCGCGACCATCGCCAGGCGCTCACTCGCCGACCTGGTGGCCGTACCCGACGACAGCGCCGACGTTTCCTTCGCTGAGGAACTGGAATCGGCGAGTGACGTGTTGCGGGCGGCGGGAACCGTGGCCAGGTTCGATCTCGGCCACGGTGTTCTTCCCGCCCGCGTCGACGCGCTGCTCGCCACCGTGCTGCGCGAGGCGGTGACCAACGTGCTCAGGCACAGCAAGGCCGGGGTCTGCGTCGTCGAGACGGAGCAGACCCGCGACGAGGTCGTGCTGCGCGTCGCCAACGACCGGGTTCTCCGGCGGGAAGAGGAATCCGGTCCTGGCAACGGGATCGCGAACCTGAGCGCTCGGTGTTCCGCGCTCGGTGGAACCTTCGAAACTCACCCGCACGACGACAACTTCGAAATCGTGGTGCGGCAACCACTTCACGACTGACGGTACTCGGCTCACAACCAGTCGTGTTCCGTCGCGATCCGCACCGCGTCGAGCCGGTTGCGCGCGTCCAATTTGGTCACGATGATGCCGAGATAGTTGCGCACCGTGCCTCTGCTCAGAAACAGCCGCTCGGCGATCTCCTTGACATCCGCGCCGTCGGCCGCCTGCCGCAGCACGTCCAGTTCCCGCTCGCTCAGCGGATTGTCCCGCAGCCGCAACGCGGCGGCGGCCAGTTTCGCGTCGAGTACCCGCTCGCCACTGGCAACGGCCCTGATCGCGGGAGCGAGTTCCGCCGGAGCGGCGTCTTTCACCAGGAAGCCCAGCGCGTCGACAGCCATCGCCTTCCGCAGAATCGTCGGCCTGCCCAGCGCGGTGAGCACAAGCACCGCGCAGCCGGGGCGGTGTTCGTGGATCAGTGCGGCGGCGGTGATGCCGTCGATGCCGGGGAGGTCGACGTCCAGCACGGCGACATCCGGTTCGTGCTCAAGCACGGCGGGAAGTATCCGATCGCCTTCCGAAACCTCGGCGACGACGGCGATGTCGGGCTCGCCGCTGAGCAGTGCCGCGAGCGCACCCCTGACCAGGTGCATGTCCTCGGCGAGCAGCACCTTGATCCGACCGGTCATGGCCTTGTCTCCCCTCGGACGACTCTGTGTCCCCCGCCTGCCATCGGCCACACCGAGCCTACCGGCCGCCAGGGACATCTCACGTGGTGCTCAGCTCGCATGGAATCCGCCGGGGGAAACGGTGTCGCCGATGGCGAGCAGGTTGTAGTAGGCGCACACACCGAGGAAGGCGACGGTCGCCAGCGTCAACGCGACGTATCCGATCGCCTGCCGGCGGTTCCACCATTTCCTGACCGGGCCGACGACGGTGAACACCAGCATGCCCAGCAACGTGACGAGCATCGCGGCCGGTAGATAGGGCAACACGGTCAATAGCGGTGAACCGATGAGGATCGTCTCGTTCATGGCGTTGCCGTCCGAGACGAGCGTGAAGAATCCGGCGAGGAACGCTACGCCGATGGCACAGCTCAGCCAGCTGACGATGGCGCAGACTTTTCGCCCGGTTGTCGTGCTTTCGCCACGCCTGCGCCGGATCAGCGCCGCGATCGGAAACCAGAGCAGACCGGCGAGCAGCGCGATGCCTCCGCAGCCGAACAAGATCAGGTGTGTGGTCGGATTCTGGTGCCAGGCGAGGGGAAGGTAGGTCATGGCCTCGGGGCCCGATGTGCTCACCAGGTTGCCTTCGCCGTCGAAAACCAGCCGGCCCGCGCCGTCGCGTTCGGCGAATTCGCCGCTGCCGACATGGATCCATTCCTGCACGTCCTTCGCGGGATCGATACTGACCCCGCTCGTCCGGATACCGCTGTCACCGGACGCCTCGACGGTGACCGGGGTGGTCAGCGCGGACACCTTGGCCAGCGAGTACTCACTGGTGGTCGAGGCACGGTAGGTGCCTTCGAAGGAACTCATGTCGCCGGGAACGGCCTGCTTCCGCGACGGCGTCTTCGTGGGCAGGAGGTGGTCGAGTACCGCGTCGCGGGTGGTCTTCGCGTCGAAGAACGCCGCGTTGCCGTCGCCGTCACCGTTGTATCCGATGTAGACGCCGATGCCGTGTTCGGGAAGCAGAGCCAGTTCGTGGTGGAAACCCGGAAGGTCGCCGTCCTTGCTCACCATCCTGGCTTCTCCGTGCTCGCCCTCCACCATCAGATAGCCGATGCCCGGTATGCGCCGATCTGTGGTGAAATGCTGCCGGGTCACCAGATCGGCGACTCCTTCGCCGAGCCGGGGATCCTTGTCGAGCAGGGCCGTCATGAACTTTCCCAGGTCGGCCGCGGTCAGAATCGCGCCCGCACCGGTCGGAGTCCATGGCCCGTACTGGCCTTTCGCGGCAACGTATTCCGTGCCGTCCGGCCGGTAGCCGACGGCGAGCTCGGCCGCGATAGCGGGAGGTGTCGGCTGGGTCACCGTGCTGTCGTGCATGCCAAGCGGGCCGAAGACGTGGTCGGCGAGATACCGGTCGAACGGCTTGCCCGACACCTCCTCGACGATGTGCCCCGCGAGCGCGACTCCGTAGTTGTCGTAGGCCATCATCCGTCCAGGAGGGCGCACCCGCTTCGGCTGCTTCTCCGCCAGACTCTCGCCGAGTGACTGAATGCCCGCCCCGGTTTCGCTGTTGAGGCCCACGTAGTCCATGTCGAAACCGGCTGTGTGGGTGAGCAGGTGGTTCATGGTCACCGGTTCGCCGGGATAGGTGTCCTCGATCCGGAAACCGCTCAGGTACCGGTTCACGTCGGCCTCGGGGTCGATTTTGCCCGACCTGATCAACTGGGCCGCCGCGACCGCGGTGAACATCTTGGCCTCCGACGCGGCGAACAGTGTGGTGTTCTCCGGGTCCATCGGGCGCTGCCCCGAGACCTCGGCGAGCCCGTAGCCTTCCGAGAGGATCGTCTTCCCCCCGGCGACGACGGTGACAACGGCGCCGGGTATCCGATCCCGCCTGAGCTGGTCCTCGATCAGCTTGCCCACGCTTCCGGCGAGCCCGGGGGGCGGGGGCCCGGCCGGTTCTCGTGCCTCGGCCCGAGCTCCTCCCACCAGCAGGAAGGTCAGCAGCAGGGCGGTCAGGTATCGGTACATGAGCACAGCCTCGCCGGATCACGCCGCGGCTGACAGTGCCGGCGACCCCGGTCTCGCATGTGAAACACACGATCCGGACATGCGGTGTGGATCCGGCCCCCGAGGCCGGATCCACAATGGCCGGACGGGTCAGCCGAACGTCGATCCGGACACGTGGTAGCCGCCGTGCTCGACGTCGAGGAACGGCGGAACACTGTTGCAGGGCAAAGTGTCCTGCTCGAACCCTCCGGTGCTCCAGCTCCAGCCGATGGCGTCGGGGCCGTGCCGGTTGTCCTTGACGCTGATGCCGACCCTTCGCCCCATGAGGTCGACATCCGGCGGTAGCGCGGGCGCGTCGACCCGCTCGATGATGCCCGTCACCACGCCTTGCCCCTTCTCGGCGAAGACACAGTCGACGCGGCCCTCGAACTCCGCGAAAGGGCCACCGTCGGGTGTGCGGTGAATGACGTGGAACCGGCCGGAGTGTGTGCCTTCCGGTGACATCCGCCCGTCCACCTTGAACCACACCGGGTCGCCGTTGCCGGAAGGATCAGGCAGCCGCGCGCCACCGCTGCCGACGATCCGCGTCCCCTGCGCGGCCTCTGTTGCCGGATCTCCGGCGTGCTCGGCCCCGGAAGCCGCTCCCGCCGCTGCCGATACGGCCAGCACGCTCAGCGTCGCCGCGATCGCCGTCCTCGTTGCCCTGCGCATGATCACTGCCCCTCTTCACTGGTGGTTGTCCTCGGCGAGATCAACCTTCCAGCAGTGGCGCGCCCGTTTCCTCCCTCTGTGGTGGGAGCCGGGTCCCTCACGCGAGTGGATCACCTCACGCGGCGACGTCCCGATATTGCTGACCGTCCTTGCGGTCGCGGACGGCGAGGCCGAGATCGCGCAGTTCGTCGCGTGCCTTCTCCGCCGCGCCCGGTTTCTTGTCGGCCAGCGCGCGTTGCCGTGCCCTGAACAGTTCGTGCGTGTGAGTGTCCAATGTGGGGCTTCCGTCGATCCAGGTCGTGAACGCGTCCTCGCGTGGATCCGTTGTTCCTTGCCAGGCGTAGCCGAGTCGCTCGCAGGCTTCGCGCAACCGGCCTGCCAGAACGTCGTCGATCGGGGCCCGCAGCAGTTCGCGGGTCCCGGCGTCGAGTATCACCAGGTCCTTGCCGTCGGTGAAGACAGCGTCGATCATCGCGCCGTCGATGTGTCTGCCGGTACCGCCGCGGTGCAGAGTGATGCCCTCCTCGGAGACCTCGATACCGCCCGCCTCGTCGCGCCATTGCCCGGCGAGCCAGTACCCACCGGCGAGCCCGGCGAGTGTCAGCACCGGAATGGCCCAGACCAGCGGCAAACCCGCGGCGAGCCGCAGCGGGCCCGGTGCGTCACCGGCGAGGCCGAGCAGCCAGTCGACGACGGGGCCGACCACGAAGGCCAATCCGAAGCCGAGCGCGGCGCCCCCGGCGCGGCAGAGCCAGAGCCAGCCTGCGGGGACGGTGATGGTCACGCCGTGTTCAGTCATGGGGTTTCGCTCCTTCTCGCTCGCGAGGGGCGAGGTAGGCCAGCGCGGTGCGCCGTAGTTCGGGTAACGGGGAGTGTCCTGGGCTCGCGTTGAGGTAGGTGGCGTCGACGATGGCCTGGAGCCAGGCAGCGGTCTCCGCCGGATCGAGTTGCTCGTCGATGTCGCCGTCGGCGATGCCGCGCGCGATGAGCGAGGCCAGTCCTTCGCGGATCACCTCCGCCGTGCGCATGACGACGGCGAGCAGTTCGGGGTCGTGGTCGACGCGGCGCAGCAGTTCGACGAGCATGCCGGACGCGCTGGGGTCGGCGGCGTCCTCGGCGAGGTGGGACAACACGTCGAGGATCGCGGGGACGGGGGATCGCGCGTCGGCGAACCGTCGCATGAGTGCTTCCGCCGAGGGCAGGTCGCGTTCGAAGACGGCGCGGAAGAGCGCGGCCTTGTCGGTGAAGTAGTAGAAGACGCTGGCCGTGCTCGTGCCCGCGGCAGCCGCGACCTGCGCGACGCTCGTGCGCTCGAAGCCGCTGGTTGCGAAAAGCCGGCCCGCGGCGACGGCGATCTCCTCCTTTTTCCGGGCGATGCGCTCCGGGTCGGCACGTCGTGGCACCGCACCCCCAATGATTGTCTGATCGATCAGTCAAAGAATACGCTTCAGTCGTCCACCAGGCGAGCAGGGTCCCCTTGCCAGCGCTCCGCGTCGTGCGCGAGCGGCCGGTGGTGAGCGTGGACCAGTGCCGGATCGAGCTTCTTGAGCAGGCGCAGCGCCCGCCCGCCCGCGCTGTCCGCCGTGGGCGTGAAGATGTGGAGCCACTGGTCTTCGGCGGGAGTGAGCAGCGGTTCGCTGTCGAGCGTGATCAGCCCGGCGACGGGATGACACACGTGGATGCGGCTTGCGTGACGGCGGGCCACCTCGTGCCGCTTCCACAGCCGGGCGAACTCCTCGCTGACGCGCAGAAGCTCGCCGACGAGCGCACGCGAGGCCTCGTCGTCGCCGCGTCTTGCCGTGGCCGCCCTCAGATCGGCGACGTGCGTCCGGCTTGCCTCCTGCCGGGCCCGCGGGGGATAGGGCTCCCTGGTTTCGGCATCGGTGAACCAGCGCCAGACGATGTTGCGGTCCCTGCCCCTCACCGTGCACACGCAGCCGAGCAGTGCCTCTGCCATGGGATTCTGCACGATCACGTCACCGAGGTCGGTCAGTATCTGCGCGGGCGTCTCCTTGAGCTGGTCAAGCAGATGAAGCAGGCCTGGACGAACGTGCTCGCCGGCGTAGCGGCCGGCCGGCGGCCGGTGGCCCGCGACGAGGAAGAGGTGATCGCGCTCGTCCTCACTCAGCCGGAGTCCCCGCGCGAGCGCCGTCAGCAACTGCACGGACGGCTGAGGTCCGCGGCCCTGTTCGAGGCGCATGAGGTAGTCGGCCGACATTCCGGTGAGCTGAGCGAGTTCCTGCCTGCGCAGCCCGGGAACGCGCCTGCGAGGGCCACGCGGCAGCCCGGCCTGCTCGGGACTCAGCCGGTCGCGGCACCTGCGGAGAAAATCGGCGAGCTGCGTGTCGTCCACGAGCACAGTGTGGCTGATCGGCCCGGCCCCGTGCGGTTTCCGAGACTAGGACCGCGAGGACTAGGACAACGCGGGGGCTGCCTCCGCCGCGCGTGCTCGGCGATCGTTGCCACCGAAGCGATCGCCGCTCTGGAAGGACCACGTCACCATGCCGGAAATCATCGTCGAAGCCATCCGCATTCCCTACCGGGTGGAGGGCAGCGGCCCCGCCCTCGTGCTCGTCCACGGAACCGGGCCTGGATCGGGAATGTGGGATCCGCTGCTGCCCGTACTCGCCGAGCGGTACACGGTGGTGCTGCCGGATCTGTCCGGAAGCGACGTCGTCGACGACGTAGGTGAGCTGAGTGTCGAATTGCTTGCCGGGCAGGTGATCGCCGTGATCGAGGACGCGGGTGTGGGGCAGGCGCACGTGCTCGGCTTCTCGCTCGGCGCGCCGGTCGCGCTCGCCGTGGCCGCGACGCGGCCGGACCTGGTCGGCAAAGTGATCGCCGTGGCCGGGTGGGGCCACAGCGAGGGCGACGAGTACCTGCGACTGATGATGACCACCTGGCAGGACCTCGCCGAGCGCGCGCCGACCGGCTTCGGCCGCTTCGCGACACTGACGGCGTTCAGCCGAGGGCACCTCAACGCGATCGGAAGGGACGCGGTCGAGGAGAACACGAAGTACCTGCGCCCGACCGCGTCGACGCTGCGGCAGATCGAACTCAACCTCGCCATCGACATCCGGCACCTGCTGCCCACGATCACCGCACCCGCGCTGATCGTGGGGTGCGCTCTCGACGCCACCGTCCCCTGTGGCAATTCCCGCGAGCTGCACGCGGCCATTCCCGGCAGCGGCTACGCCGAACTGGAGGCCGGTCACGTGGTCATGATGGAGCGGCCCGCCGAGTTCACCACGCTGGTCACCGAATTTCTGTCGTGAGCGGCGAGCGGGTCCTTGCTCGCCGCCCACGTGTTCTGGTTGACCAAATTGTTGACAATCCTGTATTCACTCTGTCAGTCTGCGAGCGGCGGGTCGATGGATGGGAGGGCGGATGTCCGCAACCGAGGGAAATCTGCTGGTGGTCAGCGCGCATGCCGGAGATTTCGTGTGGAGGGCGGGCGGCGCGATCGCGCTGGCCGCGCAACGTGGCCAGCGAGCCGTTGTCGTGTGCCTGAGCTACGGCGAACGCGGGGAGTCCGCGCGGGCGTGGCGCGAAGGGCATTCGCTGGAGGAGATCAAGGCGATCCGCGAGGACGAGGCGAAGAAGGCGGCATCGGCCCTCGGTGCCGAGATCCGGTTCCTCGACGCGGGCGACTACCCGCTCGTGGAATCACGGGAGCTCGTCGACCGGCTGGTGCGCATCTACCGCGAGTTGTCGCCGAGTGTCGTGCTCACGCACGCGCTCGCCGATCCCTACAACGGTGACCATCCAGCCGCCGCGCGGATGGCTTTGCAGGCACGGGTTCTCGCGCAGGCCATCGGTTACGACGCGCCGGGGGAGCCGCTGGGCGCACCGCCGGTGTTCTGCTTCGAACCGCATCAGCCCGAGCAGTGCGACTTCAAGCCCGATGTGCTGCTGGACATCACCGGCGCTTTCGGCCGCAAGCGCAAGGCCATGGAATGCCTGCCGGCGCAGCAGCACATGTGGGACTACTACACCGATCTCGCCAAGCGAAGGGGCGTGCAGCTCAAGCGCAACGCAGGGCCGAATCTTGGACTGCCGCACGACACCATGGCCGAGGCCTATGTCCGGCTGTACCCGCAAGTCACGGCACACCTGGCATGAGCGAGGGCGTGCGCTGCGTGCTGATGCGCGGCGGAACGTCGAAGGGCGCCTACTTCCTCGCGGAGGACCTGCCCTCGGGACGAGACGCCCTGCACGATCTGCTGCTGCGAATCATGGGAACCCCCGATCCCCGTCAGATCGACGGCATCGGCGGAGCGCAGCCGGTGACGAGCAAGGTCGCGATCGTGTCGCCGTCGCAGGGCCCCGACACGGACGTCGACTACCTGTTCCTGCAAGTCGGTGTCGGCGAGGCGATGGTGTCCGACCGGCAGAACTGCGGCAATCTCCTCGCCGGCGTGGGACAGTTCGCCGTCGAACGCGGGCTGGTGGTCGCGGGCGCGGAGCGGACGAGCGTGCGGGTGCGCATGGTCAACACCGATTCGGTCGCCGTCGCGTCGTTCCCCACGCCGGGAGGGCGCGTCGACTACTCGGGATCGGCCGCGATCTCCGGTGTGCCGGGCACGGCGGCCCCTGTCGAACTCGACTTCGCCGGCACGGAGGGTTCCGTGTGCGGAACCCTGCTCCCGACGGGGAACGTGACCGACGAGATCGGCGGCATCGAGGTCACCTGTATCGACAACGGTATGCCGGTCGTGGTCGCGAGGGCGAGCGACTTCGGTATCACGGGGTACGAGCCGGTGGCCGAACTCGGCGCCGACGAAGCGCTCGCCGAACGTATCCAGGCGCTGCGCCTGGAAGCGGGCGCGCTGATGGGACTCGGTGACGTCAGCGCGGCCTCCGTTCCCAAGACCACTCTGGTGGCCGCACCGCGGGAGGGCGGCGCGATCTGCACGAGGACATTCATCCCGCTCAAACCACACCCCTCGATCGGCGTGCTCGGCGGGGTGAGCGTGGTGTCGGCGCTGCTGCTGGAGGGCGCGGCTGGACACGAACTGCTCGTCCGGCCCTCCGGCGGAGCGGTCGCCGGCGCGATGGAGATCGAACATCCCACCGGCGGCCTCGCGGTCGGTGTCACCTTCGACGAGACCTCGGCGCAACCCCGGATCCTGCGTTCGACCGTGGTCCGCACCGCGCGCAAGCTCTTCGACGGCACGGTCTTTCCCCGCTGACGGCGCTGCCGCGAGGCGGGGAGTGAGGCGCGACGGCGGAGGAAGGCCTATTGTCGAGCGGTGACGGCAGAGAACCGGGACAAGGACAGAGGTCCGGCCGAACTCTCGACGCGAGTCGCCGATGCCATCAGGGATGCCATCACCGGCGGCGAGTTCTCGCCGGGTCAGCGGCTCGTCGAAGCCGAACTCTCCGAGCGCTTCGGCGTGAGCAGGGCGGCGTTGCGCAACGCTTTCGTGCAACTCGCCAGCGAGGGACTGGTCGAACGCGTCCAGAATCGTGGCGCCAGGGTGCGAGTCGTGTCCGTCGAAGAGGCGGTCGAGATCACCGAGGTACGCATGGTGGTCGAGGGACTGTGCGCGGCGAAGGCGGCGGAGCGGGCCACCGAAGCCGACCGGAACGCGCTGCGCGAGAGCGGGCGGCGGATGCGGGACGCGGTGGCCGCGGGCGACGTGCTTGCCTACTCGGAGCTCAACAGGCAATTGCACGAGCGGATTCTCGAACTCAGCGGCCAGGAGACGGCGAGCGCGGTGCTGCATCGCCTGCGCGGGCAGAACGTCCGGCACCAGTTCCGGCTCGCGCTGCGGCCGGGGCGGCCTGCCGTGTCCCTGCCGGAGCACCTGGCCATCATCGACGCGGTATGTGCCGGTGACCCGGGCTCGGCCGAGAAGGCGATGCGCGATCATCTTCGCAGTGTGATCGAGGTGCTTCCCGAGGTCGGCAACGCGACGGCGGGCTACTTCCCCCCGGCGTGAGTCGTCCGTTGTGGACTACGGGTACCGGAATCCGGTGAATCGGACGGAATAGCCGTGTGCCGCTCGATTTGACCTGGAGCGCGCTCCAAGGCATAGCGTTTCCGGTGAACAGGTTTCGAGTCGAGGAGGCAACACGATGGTCGAGGTTCCCATCCGGCGGCTGGGTGAGCTCGCGGTGCCGGCGCAGGGGCTCGGGTGCATGGGGATGAGTCACGCATACGGCGAGGCGGACGACGCGCAGTCGATCGCGACGGTGCACCATGCCATCGATATCGGGGTGAATTTCCTGGACACCGCCGATTTCTACGGGGTGGGACACAACGAGGAACTGGTCGGCAAGGCCGTCGCGGGCCGGAGGGACGACGTGGTGATCGCCACGAAGTTCGGCTTCGCGAACCGGTTGGGGGAGCCCACGATCATCCGGGGCGACGCGGCCTACGTGCGGCAGGCGTGCGAGGCGTCGCTGCGGCGGCTCGATGTCGACCACATCGACCTCTACTACCAGCACAGGGTCGATCCGGCGGTGCCGATCGAGGAAACGGTCGGTGCCATGGCCGAGCTGGTTGCCGAGGGAAAGGTACGTCATCTCGGGTTGTCCGAGGCGGGGGCGGCGACGATCCGGCGGGCCCACGCCGTGCATCCGATCACCGCGTTGCAGAGCGAATGGTCGCTCTGGACCCGCGGCATCGAGAGCGAGATCGCCCCTGTGTGCGGGGAACTCGGGATCGGGATCGTCCCGTTCTCGCCGCTGGGAAGGGGCTTCCTGACCGGGCGCTACAACTCGCTGGCCGAGCTGTCCGACGACGACATGCGGCGAAGGCAGCCTCGCTTCGCCGAGGGCAACATCGAGCGGAACCTGGCGATCGTCGCGAAGCTGACCGAACTCGCCTCGGCGAAGGGTGTGACGGCCGGTCAGCTCGCGCTGGCCTGGGTACTGCATCGCGGTGACCACGTGGTGCCGATCCCAGGCACCCGGCGCAAGCGCAATCTTGAGGAGAACGTGGGAGCACTCGCCGTCTCACTGTCCACTGAGGACATCGAGGCGATCGAGGAGGCGGTGCCCGCCGAGCGGATCGCGGGCCCTCGTTACGACGAGGTGAGTGCCGCTTTCGTCGACGGCTGAGAGGCCACTCGTTCCCGGCTGTCCGCCGTGGACGGCCGGGAACGAGGATTCTCAGATGCCGCAGGTGGGTGCCGACCAGAGTTTTCCACTGCGGTGTGCCACGTGGACGTGATCGTCGTGGCCGGGATAGCCGGGGCCGAGGATTTCGCGGAAGCCGTGGTCGCGTGCCTGCTGTGCGAGCGCGCAGAATCCCTGCGAACCGGCACCCAGGTCGACGGCGTCGCCGAAGAGGTGCCTGCTGGCAGGCGCGCCGCCGACCGCGTCGTTGCACGACACGCTGCGGAAACCGCCGTTGACCACGATCGGCTTGTCGCCCATGGCGTGCCGCATGGCCTGCAGTTTCCACATCGACACGAGCGCGTTGGCTTTCGCCTCGGCCGCGGGGACGTTGCCACCGGACCAGTCGGCGTTGCAGTTGTTCAGCTCGTCGTAGTCGAAGTTCACCGGGGTGCAGTCGTCGTCCTGTAGTTCGTAGATCTTGTCGAACGTGGACTGATCGGCGGCACCGCCGCCGCCGAGACCGTAGGCCTGCCGGAACCGTGACACCGCCGCGGCGGTCGCCGGGCCGAATTCGCCGTCGATCGCCAGGACGGCGTCGCGACCGGGATAGCCTGCCACCCGGATCTGCAGTTGCCGTACGTCCTCGCCCGACGCGCCTTCGGAAAGCGAGCGGTCCCAGGTGAAGCAGGCATCGCTCGGCGCGGTGAGCGGTGCGGGAGCGGCGGTCGCCGGTGTCACGGCAAACGCGGCCACGAGTGCGAACGCTGTCAACAGAAGGCGGGATCTCATCGCGGGACAACACCTTTCGTGCCGGGAAGGTGATGACGTCGCAGGATTCCGGCTCCGAGGATCTTCGTCAATGATTAACCGGGAAAAGACCTGATTCGGCTGAAACAAACACCACCGTCCGGCGCACATCGAAAGGCCCTTGACAACCGGGCGCGCGCCGCCCGGTCAGGTCACGGCTTCAGGATGACCTTGGTCCAGTTTTCGACCCGGTCGTCGAAGTTGCGGTAGGCCTCGGGTGCCCTTTCGAGAGGTAGCTCGTGGGACACGATCCACGAAGGGGACGCCTTGTCCTTGGCGATCAGCTCGGCCAGGTACCTGTTGTACGCCTTCACGTTCGCCTGGCCCGTGCCCATGCGCTGGCCCTTGAACCAGAACTGGCCGAAGTCGAACGGGAGCTTGCCCTGCCTGGTCAGCTCGGTCGGCGCGCCGTCGTCCCCAGGCAGGAACACGCCGACGACGCCGAGCGCGCCGGTCGCCTTCACGGAAGCGACCAGATCGTTCATCGTCGACTCGGGAATCTCGTTCCCGGCGGGGTCGTGCGCCTGGTAGCCGACGCATTCACAACCCTTGTCCGCGCCCTTGCCTCCGGTCTGGTCCAGTACGGCGTCGACGGGGGAGACCTTCGAATCGTCGATCGGGATCGCATCGATCTCCTCGGCGAGCTTGAGCCGGTCGGCGTGGCGATCCACCAGCATCACCGTGGAAGCGCCCCGGAGCCGCGCCGAGTAGGCGGCCATCAGGCCCACAGGGCCCGCACCATAGACGACCACGGTTTCGCCGGGGGACACGTCGGCGAGCTCGGTGGCGTGATAGCCGGTCGGGAAGATGTCGGCCAGCATCACGTAGTCGTTTTCCTTCTCCTCGCTGCCTTCCGGCAATACGAGGCAGTTGAAGTCCGCCCATGGCACGCGCAGGTATTCCGCTTGCCCGCCGGTGTAGCTGCCCATTCCGGCGAACCCGTAGGCCCCGCCGGGTGTGTCGGAGTCCACGCTGAGGCAGAAACCGGTCCGGCCGCGTTCACAGTTCGCGCAGTAGCCGCACCCGATGTTGAACGGGAGGCACACCCGGTCGCCGACGCGGACCCGTTCGACGCCCGCACCGGTTTCGACGACCTCGCCGAGGTTCTCGTGGCCGAGTACCCTTCCGGTCTCCATCGGTGTCCTGCCCTCGTACATGTGCAGGTCGGAGCCGCAGATGTTCGTGCTCGTCACCCGCACGAGCGCGTCGTTGGCGCGCTCGACGCGGGCGTCGGGAACGTCCTTGACGCTGACTTCGCGCGGTCCGTCGTACACCAGAGCCTTCACAACACTCAGTCCAATCGATGTCTTGCCTGCTCGTGCACAGGGACTACCCGTCGACCGCCGATTCATGCGGCACCGGTCACGAAGGGATTCCGGCCGCCGTCAGCGGACAACCGGCCGAGCAGGGCAGCCAGCCCCTCAGGTGCTCTTCCGGTCACTCGCGAACTGGTGAGCACCCTCGCCGTGTCGTCGTAACAGCGGCGAAAACCCGCCAGCCCCAGCCGGTTCCACAGATCGTGGTCCTCGCCGGTGGCCAGCGGAGCGAATCCGCCTACGGCGAGGTAGGCGTCGGCCCGCACGCCCAGATTGGCGCCATAGACGTTACCGTGGCCCTCCGGCACCGCCGCGCCGTCGAGCACGCCTTGGTACCGGCGCAGCGCACGCGCGCCCAGCTCGCCGGAATCCAGCAATTCGGCGACGCCGGCGACGGCGTGGTGACCCTGGTTCGCCCTGCCCAGATGGGCCCTCGCCCAGTCGGGCGCGACGAGGCTGTCGGCGTCGGTGCTCAACAGCAGAGTCCTGCCGGGATCGGCGTGCCGCAGCAGCGAAAGGCAGTGCCGCACACCGAGTGCCCGCACGTTGCCGACCCTCCGTGCGTGCTCCGACCGCAGTACCGTGCCTGTCCTGAGGCCGCGCAGTGCCGCCGCCGCTGCCTCGGCGGTGTCGTCGGAGCAACGGTCGGCGACGAGACACACCGTCCTTTCGATCCAGGGGGGTAGCCGCCGCAACGCTCGCACGACGGCGCCGATACACGCGCCGACGGTGGATTCCTCGTCACGGGCCGGAATCACCACCCCCACGGTTGCGATCATCGCCGCTGGATGACGTGCAGCAGGAACTCCTCGTCGTCGTGCGCGACGAGCGGTTCGAAACCGGGATGGGTGAGCAGCCTGCGATGCGCGTCCCAGCCGTCGCGAGGCGCGTCGGACGCCTTCGGTTTCCAGTGCACGGCGAGCAGATGGCCACCGCAGTGTAACACGGCCGCCGACCGCGCGATCACCTCGGCGAGGTCGGCGTCGCCGAGGTAGTACAGGATCTCGCTGTGTACAAGGAGATCGGCCTCCCCGGAAAGCCCTTCCGGAAGTGCCGCCTCACTGATATCCACATGAGACATTCCGGAGGTCGCCGTTCTCGCCGCCGTGACCGCGTCGGGCACGGGGTCGAAGGCGACGAGCCGGTCGCAGCGCGTCGCGAGTTCGCGGGTCAGGTTTCCGTTCCCGCAGGCCGGTTCGATGACCGTGCCGTAGTGCCGCCGGGGTAGCGAGGCCAGCACGACCGAGCGTTTGCGCCGCTCGTACCACCGCGTCTTCGTCCGCCACGGGTCGGGCGAAGCCCGGTACAGCTCGGCGAATCGCCGCGCGGAGGAACGCTGTCGTGGTCGCTCATGGAAGAAGATCTCCTCTTCACCGTCGAAGTGGGCAAGCACCTCGGGAGGCAGGATCGGATCCTCACCGCCCGGCCCGGTCGTGGTCTGCGAGCCGAAGGCCCCGATCGCCTTGGCCTTCGCGGTTCGCTCGGCACCGGTCAGCGCGTACCGGGCGGCACGGTGCCAGGGAATTCCCGGGTCGTGTGGCGAAAGCCGGTGCCACATCCAGATCGGATACGAAAGACACCGTGCGTGTTCCGGTGCTGCCCGCAATGCCGCGAGACCGGCCTCCCTGTGATCGGGGTGCGGGTCACCCGGCCAGGGAGCGAGGCACACGTCGCTGTCCCGTAGCAGCTCGCGGAGTTCACCGGTGAGCGCGGCCGTGTGCTCGGTCAGGCCCGAGTCGGGAAGGCCGAGCCATACCGGTGTCACGTCGTCGATACCGAGCTGGGCAAGGGAATCGGTGAGTTCGGCACGGCGAAGCTCGCCGAGCTCCTTGCGCAGCCGACGATCCGAGCGGGGAAACGCGGCTTCGCCGTCGGTGGCGATCACGAGCGAAACCGACACTCCTCCGGAGTGCAGGTGCTGGAGGAACCCGGCGGCACCAAGGGTTTCGTCGTCGGGGTGGGCCGCGATCACCGTGGCGGTTCTGATGCCGCGAAGACCGGAGGGAAGCGGATGGTCGTTCATCGCGCGGCTCCCTCGCTCAGCAGCCCGCGACCGATGGCAGCGAGTTCCCTTTCGCCGTGCTGCTGGCGTACGTACACGAGCAGATCGGCCTGCCGCTGCGCGAAGGCTCTGTCCCTGCACAGTGGAGCGGGCCCGGTCGCCTTCGGTGCCTGCGCCAGCACGCGCATCGCGCAATCCTCGACCGCCGCGCGGCATAACCGCGTGGCCGGCACGGCGTCCTGGGAGGTGCCGGAATCGATCATGTCCGCCGTCCGCTTGAGCAGCGCCTCCGAGGCCGCCATCGCGGTGTGTATCGCGCCCAGGTGCGCGAGCTGGTGCTCGTCCGGCTCGCGGTCGCTCAGGTAAGCGGAGACGTCACCGGCGACACCTCGGCAACCGCCCAGCCACACGGCCGCGACTCCGCAACCGCCGTGAGCGAAACCCGGACGCGATACATACCAGCCTTCGCCTCCGATGACGTCCTCGGTGCCGATCGGAACCCGGTGGAAGGTGACGTCCGCGCTGTCGGAAGCGGCCATGCCGATCGCCTGCCAGCTTCGTTCGTCGCGTTCGATGCCCCCTCCGTGCAGATCGACGTCGACGAGCAGGTCACCGGCCGCGACGAGAGCCCGGTCGAGCAGATGCGCGCCGGAGCAGAATCGGACCGTTCCGGACAGCACGCCGTCGCCGAGCACCGCGCCGGTACCGCCCGATTTCGCCGCCCACACACCGTAAAGCGCTCCGGGAACCGGATTCCTGCCGCTTTCCGCGAGGATCGCCAGCGCGTCGGTGTGTCCTTCCGCGAGTCTGGCCATGGCAAGGTCGCGCGCGCCCAGCGCTGCCAGTGCCTGCCACCTGGCCCACGTCCGGCCGCCGCCGGGCAACGGCAGGTCGAGTTCGCCGTCGGCCACGAGCCTCCGGAAGTCGTTCGCCGTCGCGGTCTTCTCCAGCAGATCGGTCATCGGTCACGGTGCCTTTCTCAGCGCTCGTCCCCTTGGCAGCGCGCGTTTCACGGCAGCGCGGCGCCGCGCTCGACGAGTTCGGTTCCCCTGTCGTAGTCCTCGTCCGCCTGATGGGTCAGCACACCGACGGTGGTTCCGTTCTTCCCGTACCAGACGGTGAAAGCACCGTCCGGTTCGTCGTGGAAGGTCATCCTCGACTCGGAGAACCCGTCGCCCCATGCGGAGTATTTGAGTACGCGATCGCCGAGGACGGTCCAGAAGCCCGGTGCGTTGTGCCAGCTCCGCCGCAGGCCCGCTGCCCCGGCGCCCGCGATCGTGCCCATCGTTTCGGCCTCGCCCCAGTGTTCGACGGGCAGTTTTCTTCCCGCCGATTCGTTGTGTGCCAATGCGACATCCCCCGCGGCGAACACGTCCTCGGCGCTGGTGCGCAGGCGCTGGTCGGTGACGACCCGGCCCTGTGCCGTGGCGAGCCCCGCGCGTTCGGCCAGCGCGACGCGTGGCGTGATGCCCGTCGCGAGTAGCACCAGATCGGCGTCGAGCCGTGGCACGGTGCCGGTCAGCACCCGGTATCCGGATTCGATGCCGAGCAATGCCGTCCCGGTCAGCACGCTGACGCCTTCCGAGGTGAGCCAGCGCCGGATGATCGTCGCGGCCTCGGCACCGAGCCGTCCGTGCTGTGGTGCGGTCCCCGGGCAGAGCAGCGTGACCTGAACGCCGAGCCGGCTGAGGGAGATCGCGGCCTCACAGCCGATGAAACCAGCGCCCACCACGATCGCGCTCCTGGCTTTCCTCGCGGCGGCACGCAGTTCGCGCCCGCTGCGTGCCGAACGCAGAGTGCGGACGGCGGGGTCGCCGACGCCCGGCACCTCCGGCAGTTTCGGTTCGGCTCCGGTGGCGTACAGACACCGGCCGTAGTGGACGGTTTCGCCGGAGGCGGTCGTCACGGTGTGTGCGGCAGGCTCCCATTCGGTCACCTGATCGTTGAGCGACACCTGGATTTCCCGCTCAAGGTAGAACTCGGAGTCCTCCAGCGGCAGGTCGGCCTCGCCGGCTTCACCACGCAGGAATTCCTTCGAAAGCGGTGGCCGTGCGTAAGGGCGATCCGTGTCCTGGGACAACATCCGTACCTCGCCTTCCCCGCCCGCGTCGCGGTACGAGCGCGCGGCCGAGAGCGCGGCAGGGCCGCCGCCGATGATGAGAAACCGGCATTCTCGTCGCATTCCATGGGACTACCCGCGTAGCGGTGTGGATAAGCCGGGGAAAGTGTGGTTTCCTCACGGCCGCGTGACAAGAACCGCTCGGCGCCGGGGCGGCGAGGGCCACTGCGCGGATGAACAAGCCGCCCCGGCGGTTCAGGATCCCCCTCGCGCGGTGAAGCCAAACATCGGCTCACCCCTTGGTGAGTCCATTGTGGATCGTAAAGCTCATTCGATGAGCCGGTTGTTCCTCGCGAGCGCGACGGCGTGCGTGCGGTTGGCCGCCCCGAGTTTGCGGGTGACGCTTCGCAGATAGGCCTTGACGGTGTTCGGCGTGAGCCCGAGTGTGGCCGCGGCTTCGTTGTTCGACGCGCCCTTCGCGACGAGCCTCAGTACGTCGAGTTCGCGCGCGGACAGGGTTTCGGCGCGCGCCGGTGGTTCACCGCTCTCCGCCCCGCCGCCGATCTCCCGCAGTCCGGCCGAGATGTTCAGCAGTCTGCTCCGCGCCCCCGGCTCGCTCACGAGTGCGATCGTGGCCTCCAGCTCCCGGCGCAACTCGCCGAGCAGCCGGGCGTCGCGTGCCTGCGTCTCCGCGCGCGCCCGCAGGACACGGCGCACCTCGCACTCGATGGCGAGATCGCGTTCGAGCCGCTGGACGAGCGCGGTCGCGTCGGCGACGATCCGGTCACCGAACGTCACGTCGCGGCGATGGGCGAGGTAGCAGACGCCGATGACGGTGTCGTGCAGGCGAACGGGGACGGCGAGTGCGGCGTGGACCCGCTCGGGGGCGACGGCGTGATCGTAGGAATGCTCGATGTGTCTCGCGTTGAAGTAGTCGTGCGCGACGACCGGCCTTCCGAGCACGAGCGACTTGCCGCCGAGGCCCTGCCCGGCGTGCACTCGCAGATGCCGGAGGCTGTGCCCGAGGTGACCGGCGAGGTGCCGGATGGTGATCGACTCGGCGCCACCGGGGTTACGTGGCCCGGCGAAGGCGAGGTCGACGGCGCACGTCCCTCGCAGCCGGGGCACGAGGGCCGCGAGCATCCTGTCGGCCTCCCGCGCCGAGTCGTCGCTGATCGCCGGCATGACGGACTCCCTTCATTACCCTCGTAGGAACGTAGCGCGGTCGCGGAGAACCGGCGACAGTCACCGTATCCCGGTCCCGAGGGGACGAGTACGCGACGAAGAGGTCGATGCGACATGGTTGACACGAAGACATCCGGTGCCGAGTTCGAAGCGGCCGACGCGTGTGCGGCGGAGTTGCTGTGCGACCGGCACGCGGGCGCGACGGTCGCCTTCCGCGTCGTCGAATCCGATCTGGGTTACCGGGACCTCACGTTCGCCGAGCTGGAGGCGAGGTCGAGGCGGATCGCGGCCGCGCTGGCCGCGCGGGGTGTCGGCCGTGGCGACGCGGTCGGCGTGCTGATGGGCAAGTCCGCGGAGCTGCCCTCGGTGCTGCTCGGGCTCTGGCGGCTCGGCGCGGTACAAGTCCCGCTGTTCACCGCGTTCGCCCGCAATGCGATCGAACTGCGCCTTGAGGGCAGCTCCGCCGCCATGGTGATCGCCGATGCCGACCAGACGGGCAAACTCGCCGGAGAGCCGAGCTCGCCGTGGGAGGTCATCCAGGTGGGTGGGCAACGCCCGGAGGCAGAGGGCTGGCACCTGCTCGACGATCTTGTCGCCGAGGTGGGCGAACCGGCGGAAGCCGAACCGGAACGCGTCGGAGCCGACGGCACGCTGATCCTGCTGTTCACCAGCGGCACCACGGGAACCCCGAAGGCCGTTCCCGTGCCGTTGCGCGCGCTCGCCTCCATGCGGCGTTACCTGCTCGACGCGCTGGACCTGCGGGACGGCGACGTGTACTGGAACGCGGCGGACCCCGGCTGGGCGTACGGGTTGTACTACGCGATTCTCGGCCCGCTCGCGCTCGGCCGTCCCAGTATCCTGCTGCGGGCCGGTTTCTCGGCCCCCGTGACGTGGGAGCTGCTCGACCGGTTCCAGGTCACCAACTTCGCGGCGGCACCGACGATCTACCGTGCGTTGCGCGCCGAACCGCCCGCGAGTCCCGTGACGACCCGGATCCGGTGTGCCTCCTCGGCGGGAGAACCGCTCACTCCCGAGGTGGTGAGCTGGTCCCGCGACGCGCTCGGTACCGAGGTCCGTGACCACTACGGACAGACCGAACTCGGCATGGTCGCGGGCAACGCCTGGCGGCAGGAGCTGAGGGAGCCGGTCGTCGCGGGCTCGATGGGGTACTCGCTGCCGGGCTGGTCGTGTGCCGTGCTGGCCGAGGACTCCGACGAGGAGGCACCGCCGGGCACCGTGGGGCGGCTCGCAATCGACGTCCGCGACAGCCCGCTGATGTGGTTTCCCGGCTACGCCGGTGCACCGGAACGAACCGCCGAACGGTACACACCGGACGGTCGCTGGTACCTCACGGGGGACACGGCGGCGCGCGAAGCCGACGGGCGGCTGTACTTCTCCTCCCGCGACGACGACGTCATCATCATGGCCGGCTATCGCATCGGTCCTTTCGACGTCGAAAGCGTGCTGGTGACCCACGAATCGGTGGCCGAGGCCGCCGTCGTCGGCGCGCCCGATACCTTGCGCGGCGAGGTCATCGAGGCGTACGTGGTACTCAGGCGTGGGGAGGAGGAGTCGCCGGAACTGGAGGCCGACCTGCAGCGGCTCGTCAAACGCGAGTACGCCGCCCATGCCTATCCCCGCAGGGTCCACGTCGTGGACGAGTTGCCCAAGACACCCAGCGGCAAGATCCAGCGGTACGTCCTTCGCGCGCTGGCCAAGGAGAACGGCCAGGACTGACCGATCGCGGCGGGCGACTACAGCAGGCCCAAGTTGCGCAATTCGTTCGACAGCTCGGTGGGCGAGGCGGTGATCAGGTTCGCTCCAGCCGCCTTCGCGGTGTCGTGGTAAGCGTCTGCGGGGCGGTTGCCGCAGAAGATGAGAAACGGGATGGCGGGGTCGGTGTTCCTGATCGCGTGCAGCAAGCGGAGCCCGGCGTCCGGTACGGATTCGCGGTCCTCGAATCGGCCCATGCCGGAAAGCACGGCGCCGTAACGATTCCGTCCCGCGCTTGCCAGCGCCTCGCGG
Organism: Saccharomonospora sp. NPDC006951; assembly: GCA_040635515.1. GTDB lineage: Bacteria > Actinomycetota > Actinomycetes > Mycobacteriales > Pseudonocardiaceae > Prauserella_A. Next base: position 125,489 of record JBEYHY010000008.1, read on the forward strand.
GTGGTGCGGGCCAGGTCCACCCTGACACCGTTGCGCTGCAGCCGTTCGATGATGAGCGCGTTGTTCTCGGGGTTGTCGTCCACCCACAGCACCGAGTTCGCAACGGGATTCGCGGCAAGGGCGGGGGCGGAAGTCGCCTGGGGCGGCGACCACGGCAGTTCCGGCGGGAGCTCTCCTCCGGAGGGCAGCGCGCCCGGCTGCGGTTGCGGCCACCTGTACCCGGCGTCCGCGGGCGGAAACACCGGACCGTGGTGCTGTGCGGGAACCTCCTCGACGGGCCGCTGATCGGCCGTGAGCGCCGCGATCTCGGCGCGAAGCTCGCCGATCTGGTTTTGCAGATCGGCGATCATGGTGCTCTGCTGATCGCTCAGCTGTTTCATGGTCAGGGTCTGCCCGCCGACCTCGATGCTCCATTCGCGGTGTTCCGCCGTCCGCACGACCCGCAGCAGCGGGCGGCGGAACAGAAGGACGACGAGCAGAATCAGCAACGGCCACAGCAGACTCGCGATCGACGTGATCGTCTCAGCCATGAAGCCCCCAATCGCCCATCGGCGAGATCGACGCGTCAGGGACCTTACTCAACGGGGGCGGTGGGAGACAGTGCGTGTCCGCCGGGGACGCGCGGTCACCGCTACCGCGGGGATGACGGCCAGGGCGAGTACTCCACCGATGATCGCGAGAGTGGGATAACCGCTCGCCGCGACGACGAGACCGGAGGCCATACCACCGCCCGCTCCGGCCAGTGCGATGGCGACGTCGACCGTTCCCTGTGTCCTGGCGCGCGTGGCGAGCGGAACGGTGTCGGTGATGATCGCGGTGCCGCTGACGAGCCCGAAGTTCCAGCCGAGCCCGAGCAGGGCGAGCGCCAGCGCGAGCAGCCAGACCGAGTGCGGCGGCGCGAGGGCCGCGAGCAGCCCGGCGGCGAGCAGGGTGACGCCGGAGGCGGCGGCGACGGCCGGGCGCCCGAACCGGTCGACGAGCAGCCCGCTCAACGGCGACGGCAGGTACATCCCCGCCACGTGGACCGCGATGACGAGACCCGCCGCGCCGACGCCGTGCCCGTGGTGCTGCATGTGGATGGGCGTCATGGTCATGATCGCGACCATGATGAGCTGGGTCAGCACCATGACACCGGCACCGAGCATGAGCTGCGCCCTGCTCCCGGCGTCCTCCGCCGCCTCGGTTTCCTGTTCCGCGCTGCCCGGGGCCGGGGCGGCGGCGATCGCGCGTGCGGTGGTGAGCGGGTCGGGCCGCAGCATGAGCCACAGCACGACCGCCGCGGCCGAATAGGCCAGCGTCGCCAGCAGGAACGGGCCGGTCAGCCGGGGAATGCCCATCGCCCCCGCGAGTTCTCCGGTGACCGTGACGAGGTTCGGCCCGGCGACCGCGCCGACGGTGGTTGCCACGAGAACGGTGCTCACCGCTCGCCCGCGATGCCGTGGTGAGGCGAGATCGGCTCCCGCGTAGCGCGCCTGGAGGTTGGTCGCAGTGCCCGCCCCGTACACGAAAAAGGACAGGAACAGCAGCGGCACGTTGCCCGCGGTGGCCGCGATGACCACACCGACGCCGCCTGCAGCGCCCGTCAGGTAGCCCGCCGACAGTCCCGCGCGGCGGCCGAGCCGGTCGGAGACGCGGCCGACGATGACGGCGGCGGCCGCCGAGCCGATCGTGAACAACGTGCTCGGCAGCCCGGCGAGGCCCGCGCCGCCGAGCATGTCCTGCGCCAGCAGCGCGCCGACGGTGATGCCGGCCGCGAGCCCGGCACCGCTGAGAATCTGGGCGGCCACGAGCACGCCGAGAATGCGTTTCTGGGCCGGGTGGACGGCGGTGGTCACTGCTCACCTTCCGGGGGACGCCGCGGTATGCGGGGAGAGTCGGTTCCGTACGCGGGTTCGCGGGCTCAGCCCGATTCGACCGGCAGTTCGGCGAGTTGCCATTCGAGCATGCCGTCGGCGAGCGGCCTCGCCGTCCGGCCGTGGGCCCTCAGCAGCCGGACCGCGTCGTAGGCGAGCACGCAGTAGCTTCCGCGGCAGTAGGCGACGATCTCCTGGTCGGCCGGGATGTCCGCGAGCCTGTCCTCCAGTTCCTCGACCGGGATCGACACCGCGCCGGGAATGTGGCCCGCCGCGTACTCCTCGCGTGGCCGTACGTCGAGTACGACGACCTCGTCGTTGCGTGCCCTGCGCAGCAGGTCGTTCCTGCTGACGTGCTCGGCGCCCGCGCTGCCGAGATATGCGGCACGGGCCGCTGCCACATCCGGAAGATGTGCTCCGGCGACCGCGCGCACCTGTGCGTACAGCGCAGCGACATCGGTACCGGCGAGCCGGTAGTGGATCTTGGTGCCTTCCCTGCGCGTGCTGACCAGATTGGCCTGCTTGAGCGTTTGCAGATGTGCGGAGGTGGTGGTCAGGCCGAGTTGCGCGGCACGGGCGAGCGATTCGACGGTGCGCTCGCCCTGAGCGAGCAGGTCGAGCAGTTCCAGCCGCTTTCCGCTGCCCATGGCTTTGCCGACTCGCGCGAACTGATCGAAGAGAGCCGTCCTGGTTGCCCGATCGCTCATCCCTACTCCAATCTTCTTTGGAATAGTGTAGTAGATGGCTTCGAGTATCCGCCGGATTCAACCCGCGCCCTCCGGGGGCGCCGTTTCCTGGAATGATCAGGCGGCGCCGAGCGGGGTGACCCGCGCCAGACGACGGAGGAGGAGCCTGGATGGAGCCGCTGCGGGACGGCGATCCACGGCAGGTCGGGAGTTACGGCCTCGAAGGACGACTTGGCGGGGGCGGGATGGGCCAGGTCTTCCTCGGTCGCTCGCGTAGCGGCCGCAAGGTCGCGGTCAAACTGGTGCGGCCCGAGCTCGCCGACGATGCCGGATTCCTGCGCCGGTTCGCGCTGGAGGTCGACGCCGCGAGGCGGGTCGGCGGCTTCTACACTGCGCAGGTGGTCGACGCCGCGCCCGAGGCCACGCCGCCATGGCTCGTCACCGCCTACATTCCGGGGCCTTCCCTTCAGGAAGCCGTCGAGCGGCACGGTCCGCTGTCGGCCGACGTGGTCGCCGTACTCGGTGCCGGACTGGCCGAAGGGCTCGCCGCGATTCACTCGTGCGGCCTCGTGCACCGGGATCTCAAGCCGTCCAACGTGATCCTCGCCGACGATGGTCCGCGCGTCATCGACTTCGGCATCGCCAGAGCGCTGGACGCCACCTCCCACACGTTGTCGCGAGCCGTGGTGGGCACTCCGTCGTTCATGTCACCGGAGCAGGCGCGCGGGCAGGAGATCGGCGGGCCCAGTGACGTGTTCTCGCTCGGCCTCGTCCTCGCGTTCGCCGCGACGGGGCGCAGCCCGTTCGGCACGGGAGCGGCGGAGGCGATGGTCTACCGGCTTGTCCACGACGAACCCGACCTGGCGGGACTTCCCGCCCCGCTTGCCGATCTCGTGGCGCGCTGTCTCGCGAAGGAACCGGCCGATCGTCCCGAAGTCGCGGAGATACTTGAGGAACTGGCCGGGTCCGCCGCGGCAACCCCGTTCCCCTCCTCGTGGCTGCCGCCCGCCGTCGCGACGATGGTGGCCGAACATTCCGGGTCCGCCGATGGCCGGGTCCCGCCTCCGGTGACGAGGAACCTCGAAACTCCAGGGACCACCGCGCCGGTGGGGATGGCGGCGATGCGGCGACAAGGCACGGCCGTTACGGCTGTCACCGCGATGGTGCTGGCTTTCCTGTGCATTCCCGGTCTCATCATGCTCACCTTCACCGCGGCCGACTTCGTCAGCGATCCCTCCGCGCCGACAACGGTGATCCTGGCGAACCTGGTGCTCGCCGTCGCCGCGATCGTCGCGATCATCACGGGCTCGGCGTTGCTGTCCCAGCGCAAGAGAGCGGGGCGGCGGCTGCTCGCGATCACCGGCGTCGTGGTCGCGCTGCAGGGGCTCAGTGCCAGCCTGCAATTCTTCATCACGGGTGCGAACGTCTCGATGCTGGAGGACGGTCCACTGTGGTCACTGCTCTTCGTCGCCGCCCCGCTGACCGCGATCGCGGGCGTGGGGTCGGTGATCGCCGTACTGCGGCCAGCCACCGCTCGGTGGTGCCTCGCGGGGACCGGCCGCACGGCGGCCGTCAGCCGCTGACACGTTCGAGTTCGTCCAGATGCCGGGCGAGCACGGCCCGCATGCGTTGCGGTGTCGTCTCTTCCGGCCTGCTCGCCGCGTGGACGGCCAGCCCGTCCAGCAGTGCGTGCAGCCGGTCGGTTTCGCCGTCGACGTCGAGCCCCGGATTCGCGGCGCGAAGGCCGATGACGAGTGCCCGGCAGCCCGCGCGCAGGTTGTCGTGGCTTTCGTTCCGCAGCGAGCGCAGTTCACTGTCGACGAGCGCTCTCGCCGTGAAGGCGAGCCAGATTTCGTTCTCCGCCCCGCGCTCGTCGTCCATGGGTAGCAACTGATCCAGTACCCGCTCGGCGCGGAGCCGGGGATCGGCGACGCCGTCCACGGCGAGTATCCGTGCCTCGATCCGTTCGATCACCGTACGCAGCGCGAACGCCAGCAGTTCGGACTGTGAGGTGAAATAGTGCCGCAGCGAGCCTGCCGACAGCGCGGCTTCCCTGGCGACGTTGCGTACCGATGCCTGGTCGAGCCCATCGCGGCGGATCACGCGCCATACCGCTTCGGCCAGTTCTCTCCTGCGGGCCACCGCGTCGACCGTCCTCGACATGTTCCCTTTGTAGCACAGCTGTACTACAGTCCGAAGCTGTACTAGTACAGCTGTGCTAGTGGTTCCCGGCTCCGCGTCGCGGGAGGTAGGGCACATGACGGCAGGCACGAAACGCAACCGGAAAGGGTCCCGGATCCTCGCCGTGATTGCCGCTGGGTTGCTGGTGATCGGCGGAGGCGTGTTCGCCGCGCTCGGCTGGGCGCAACGCGACGAGGGTGGCTACTTCGGCACCGCCGAGCAGCGCTTCGCCACCGAAACGACCGCGCTCAAATCGGACGAGATCGACGTAGGGGAGCGCGTGGCGCGCGCGGCCGACCCGAATCCGGATCTCGGGGAACTGGCCAGGATGCGGATCACGGTACGGCCTGGCGATCCTGAGCTTCCGGTCTTCGTGGGCATCGGGCCGAAAGCCGCGGTCGAGGGGTTTCTCAGCGGTGTCGCCCATGCCGAATTCACGTCGGCGACGCTCGAACCGTTCGAAGCGGCGTTCCGCCAGGTGCCGGGGTCGATGCGTGCTCCCGATCCGCTCGGCCGCTCGTTCTGGGTCGCCAGTTCCTCCGGCACCGGCGAGCGGGTCGTGGAATGGGACAAGGAGCGCGGCGCCTGGTCGGTCGTCGTGATGCGGCTCGACGGCAGGCCCGGAGTCGACGTGGCGGCAACGATCGGCCTGCGGTTCGGGTTCCTGCTGCCGGCGGGGATCGCCGCGCTGGCGGCGGGCTCGGTGCTGCTGGCCGCCGGGTTCCGGCGGGCGGCTCAGCCGAAAGGCGACCGCTGCCCGCTCACGTCGTAGGCCATCACGTGGTCGGCGACGATCGCCGCTCCGGTGTCCGGCGCCGCGGCGACCGCGCGCCACGCGTCGAGGTTCTCCTTCGTGTTCCAGCGTTCGAAGATGTTCACCCTCGCCGGATCGAGCGGATCGGCCGAGATGGCCACGTCGAGACATCCGCGCGCCGCGCGTGCCCGCTCCAGCAGGTCGTGGTGGGCGGCAACGTAGGTGTCACGGTTGCCCGGATCGACCTCGACGTGGCCCGCGATGATCAACATGTGGAGTACCTTCGCTTTCCTGGTTGGCGAATACGTGCAAGGGATACGTCCGCCGCGCCGCGAAGTCATCGGTGCCCGGCGCTGTTTTTTTTCGGTTCGTCAGCCGGGCAGGGCGGCATCGGCTGGACACGGTGGCTGATAGGGGGTTCCCGGCAGGAATTGCCGCCATTCCTCTTCGGACAGCCTGGTGCCGGTGCGTGCGCAGATCCGGTCGATCGCGGCTTCCGGATCCGTGAGCCAGAGGTAGACGCCGCCGTCCCGGCTGCCTCCCGCGAGCCGGGTGCCCTGTCTCGTGTAGGCGAGGGAGGTCGCCGCGTCCGAGGGCGCGGTGAGCGTGGCGAGCCGCCGGGGCGCCCCGGGGTCGGCGAGATCCCATGCCCACACGGTTCCGTCCGTGCTCGCCGCGGCCAGTTCGTCGCGCGCGGGGTGGAACGCGAGCTGCTGGATGTCGCCGACCGGGCCGTCGAGCGGGGCGCCGAGGGGCGAAGGCGAGGCGGGATCGGTGACGTCCCAGCGGTGCACGTTGTCGTCGGCCGCGGCGCCGACGGCGAGCGTCGTCCCGCCGGGATCGAAGGCGAGCGAAGTCGCTCCGCCGACGTCGAGCACGGAGGCCCGCCGGGGTTCCGAAGGCGTGCTGATGTCGTAGAGATAGGCGTTTCCGTCGTCGCTCCCGGTCGCGAGCGTGGTACCGCCGGGGGAGAAGCGGACGTCGTTGAGTGCCTCGTCCGTACCCGCGATGGTCGCTATTCGCCGCGGCCGGTGCGGGTCGGAGATGTCGAACAGTCCCGTGCCGCCACCCTGCGTCGCGACCGCGAGCAGCCCGCCGCGGCGGTCGATGTCGACCGCGGCGACGGTGGCGCCGTCTCCGAGCGTGCCCTTGCCGACCGGTTCCCGGTTGCCGAGCGCCGTGACATCCCACAGCCAGACCTCGCCCTCGCTGCTTCCCGCCGCGACGACGCCGCCGTCGGGCGAAAGCGCGATGGGTCCGCTGAGTTCGCCGTCTCGGCCGCCGAGCGTCAGCGGGGTACCGAGCCTGGCCGGTTCGTCCGGATCGGAGACGTCGAGAAGGTGAATGGCGTTGTCCTCGGCTCCGGGACCGACGGCGAGCATCCGCCCTCCGGGATCGAAGGCGACGGTGTAGATCGTGTCGTCGAAGTCGGTGAGTATCGAATCGGCCGTCGTCCAGGTCCTGGCGATGCCGTCCTCGGCGACCGTCAGCACGGTGTTGTCGTCCGCGTAGCGCGCCGTCGTGACGACGGCGGGATGCGGGAGTACGCGCGAGGGCCTGGACGTCGCCAGCCGCCATTCCCACAGGTTGCTGTCGGAACTACCCGCCGCGAGGCGTTGCCCGTCGTCGCTGAAGTCGATGTAGGTGACCCAGCTGGCCGGTCCGGTGAGTTTTCCGGAGGCCCGGGGCCGGGACGGATCGGCGACGTCCCACAGGTACACCGCACGGTCCCGTGACGTTCCGGCCGCGACCGTGTTCCCGTCCGGCGAGACCGCGACCGAGAACACCTCGCCGGAAGGCCCGGTCAGCCTCGGCAGCGAGCGGGGACGCGTCGGCTCGGTGACGTCGAACCGGTAGACCGCGCCGTCGCGGCTCCCGGCGACCAGCGATCCGCCGCCGGGAGCGAAGGCGACGCCGGTGACCGCGTCCCCTCGCGTCGGCAACGTGACTTCGGCGGGCTGCCCTGCCGGTCCGCCGTGCCACAGGCGCACGGTGCCGTCGGCGCCGCCGACCGCGAGCATGCTGTCGCCGGGCGAGAACGCCGCCGAAGCCACGGCGCCGGGCGCCCCGCTCAGGGCCGCCATGCGTCGCGGCCGTTCCGGATCGGCCACCTCCCACACCTGTGTTTCGCCTTCGAGATCGACGACGGCGAGCCGGGTGCCGTCCTCGCTGAGCGCGATCGCCGTCGGCGGTTGCTCCAGCCGGAACGCGGGGTTGTCCGGCACGGGTTCGCCGGTGCCGGTCAGTGTCACCGCGCCGTCGGCACTGGCCATCGCGGTGAGCCCTTGTGCCGTCGCGGCGAGTTTGGCCGAACCTGCGGGACCGTGCCGCGCCGGAAGCGGGCCTGCCGCGGCGTCCAGCAACGCCGAGCGGGCCTCCGGGGTGGGCGCGCCACGGTAGGCGACGGCGGCAAGCTGCGCCGCGACGGCGGGATCGGTGTCCCGCAGGCGGGTCGCCTTTCCCGCGATGTCGCGGGAAAGGCCGGCCAGCGCGACCTCATCGGCCGCCTGCCTGCTGCGCCACGCGTAGATCGCGGTCGCGGCAACGAGCACGGTCATGACGAGTGCGGCGCTCACGAGCTGGTAACGACGGCGTACCCGCCTGCGGGCGGTGGCCTGCTCCCTGTCTCGCTTGTCCGAGGAGGCTTCGAGGAATTCCCTTTCCAGCGGGTTGAGGTCGTCCCAGCCGTCCTCCGCCGTCAGTGCCAGCGCCGAGGCGAGCGCCCTGCCCTGGTACAACTCGTCGGCGTCGCGCCCGTTGTCGCGCCATTCCCCCGCGGCGACGGTGAGTTTACGGTGCACCCGCCTGCCCTCGCGGCCTTCGTCGAGCCAGCCTCTCAGCCGGGGCCACGCCGCGAGCAGTGCCTCGTGGCTGATCTGCACGGTCGCGTCGTCCGCGGTGAGCAACCGGCACGTGACGAGTGTGTCCAGCAGGTCGTCGAGTTCCTCCACTTCGGAATCGGCGCGCCTGCCGAACAGTTCGGCGCGGTCCACGATCCTGCGCGTGTCGGCTGATCCGTTCCCGGCATCGACCAGCCGAAGGAACAACTGCCTGGCCAGCTTCCGGCCGCGCGGCCCGAACGTCGTGTACGCCGTCTCCGCCGTATCCGCGACGGCGTGGTCGATTCCTCCCGTCGACCGGTAGGCGGCCACCGTCAGCGTCCGGCCGGACCCCGATGCCGCCACGGCGTCGAAGGTCGCCTGCAACGCGTGCGACAGCAACGGAAGCGTGCCCTGCTCGTGTGCCGAGTCCGTGCCGTAGCCGGCGCCGGGCGCCACCTCCCTGAGCAACAGCTCGACCAGCCCGGATTCCACCTGGAAGCCCGCTTCCCTCGCGGGCATGGTGATCGCCTCACGGAGTTCCGCCTCGCGCATGGGCCCCACCACGACCTGCGCCGTCTGCAACGCCGTCGCGAGACCGGGGTGGGCCAGCGCGTGCCCGTAGAAGTCGGCGCGCAGGCCGAGCACGACCTGCGCTCCCGCCGCTGCCAGTGCCTGGACGGCGGTCAGGAAGCGGTCCCGTTCGTCGCGGGGGACCTCGCTGGAGAACACCTCCTCGAACTGGTCGACGATCAGCATGCTCAGGCAATTCCTGGCGAGGTCCTCCGGCGAGGTTTCCGGCTCGAACCCCAGCCGGGAGAGCAACGTGCGGTACGGCCGTTTCCCAGCCGTCAGCACCACGGGTGTCCCGCCGTCGGCGATCAGCCTCGGGACCAGTCCCGCGCGCAGCAGGGAGGACTTTCCCGCGCCGGAGGCTCCCACGACGACGCAGGGGGTTCGCACTTCGGTGGAGGTCACGTATTCGGCGAGCCGGTCGGTCAAGGCCGTGCGGCCGAAGAACCGTGCCGCGTCGGAGGTGTCGAACGAGCGAAGGCCGGGGTAGGGGTTGCCCGGCCTGCCCACCCCTTTCGAACTGCCGCGCAGCGTTTCGACGGTCGCCCACCACGCGTCCAGTTCGGCTTCGGCCACCCCGAGTTCCCGCAGTAGCAACCGGAACCCTTCACCCACGCCTTGCTGGGGCAGGTGCCTGCCCTTGAAGTAGCCGTTCAGCGTACTGCGGCTCAACCCGCCGCTCGCCGCGTTCGCGGTGGCCGAGGAAAGCTGGCTCAGCGACTTTCCCGCCTGTCGCTTCAGGCGCGAGAGCGCCTCGCCGAGCGCGGCTACCGAATTCACGTCGTGTGGGTCGACGTCCACCGGAGCACCCCCTTGCTCAGGCCGGCGGCGACAGCCTAGCGGCCACTGATTCCGCCGTTTTCCACCAGCGGAAGGTCACCACGAATGGGCTAGGTGTCGTGCCGTTCGCGCTGCACCGGCTGTGCGAGTTCGTACGAAGTCGTCCGGATCTGTACGAACAGTAATCGAAACATTGCCCACCGCGCTCACCGCGTTCGACGATCGCTCCGCCATCAGGCCCGAGGGGGCCGGGGAACCGGAAGAGGAGCGAACATGGTGAACAGGAAGCACATCGCCGGTGCGATGACCGCCGCCGCGGCCGTCATGACGCTGGCCGCCGCGCCGGCGACCGGCGCTCCCGCGGCGAGCGGGCAGTCGGTCGAGCCGACGACCATCACGATCAAGGGAAAGTGTGGCGACGGCTTCAGCCCGGACGTCAGGGGCGGCAGGGCGGCGTGGAACATCACCTGCGCCAACGGAGTCCTGCGGGTGCAGGGCTGGGTTCAGGACACGAAGGCCGACGGCAAGGCGGCCGAGTTGTACGGGACGTGGGGTGACGGGAAGTCGTTCCAAACCGTGCGGGCAGGAGGTGTCGGCAAGATCAAGCGGTTCGACCGCTCGCGGGACGCCGACACGGTGAACAACAGGGTCGACATCCGGTTGCGCGTCATCTGACCTCCGCCACCGGGAGGGAACGCGGGGCGGTGAGCTCGAACAGGGGGCGAGCTCACCGCCCCGTTTTTACTGCTGTTTCGTGCCGAGGATTTTCTTGGGTTCGGCCCGGTATTGGTCTCGCTTTGCGCTGGAGACGACGGGGCCGCCGGGGGTGTCGACCTCCCAGGAGTCGGCGGTGTGCCGTTCCGTCTGGGGTGTGCCTTGAGCGGTGGATTGCTGCACCGAGCGGGTGGTGCGGTCGGCCTGTGGGGCGCTGTGCCGCTGGTGTTCGTCGAGGGATGCGGCGGCGGGGCCGCGCAGGGCGGCGGGGACGTCGCCGAGTGGCTGACGGTTGTTCTGTTCTTTCTCCGAGGCGAGTCGGCCTTCGAACACCGGTGCCGTTCCGGTGTCGACGCCTTTCAGGAACTCCGCGGGCACCGCCGCGCTTTCGGTGCCGGGGCGCTTGCGTTGCTTCTTGGCGGTGCTCTTGCTCTTGGGTTCGACGCGGGCGCCGGAGAGCAGCGAAGGTGCCGCTCCAGGAGGCGGTGGGAGGTCTCGCTCGGCCGCTTCCGCCGCGGCCTGGGCTTTGGCGCGTTTCTTGCTGCCGTTGTTGGTGTCGAGCACCGATGAGGCCGGTGGAGGTGGTGGGCGGAAGGCGTCCTGGGTTTCGAGTCGTCCGGTGCTGCCGGGCGTGTTGTTATGCCTGGCGGGTGGTGCGCCGGCGGCAGGGGGCGGTGCACCTCGCTGACCGGTGCCCGGCGGGGCCGGGGTGTTGTTCCTGTCGCCGAGGACCTTGCCCTGCTTGGGTTTCTGTGGTGCGCCTCCGGCGGGTGGTGGCATGACCTTGCCCGGCATGCCGCTTCCGGGAGGCGGCGTCTTACCGGGCAGACCGCCCGCTCCGGGGGGCGCCGATGGCGCTCCACCCGGTGACCCCGCACCGGTGGCCGGTGGCGTGCCGAGTCCTCTGCCTGGGGTTGGCGCCGCACCGGGTGCCTGCGCCGTGGGGGCACCGGGCTGGCGAAGGCCCCCGGCGCCGGGCGCGACGGGCGGAACCGCGCCCGGCGCGCCCGCCGGGCCTGCCGATGGCGCGCCGGGCGGGCCCGCTGCCGGGGTCGCCGGAGGCATCCGGGGTGTGGCTGTCGGCCCGGAGGGGGCGGGGGCGCCAGGGGCTCGCGGGGCGCCCGCCGGAGGCCGAGGCCCGCCGGCCGCGGGAGGCGGCGGAGGCGGGGCGCCGGTGAATCCCGGCGGGGGTGGCGCGCCGCCGGGGGCCGCCGGCGGCGATCCGCCGAACCCTGTCGGTGCTCCTGGGGCGCCGGGGCCGCCGGAGGGCGGCATCGGCGGCAGTTCGATGCCGGCGGCCTCGGGATGCAGGATCGCGTTCATCGGAGTCATCCGGTTGGCTCTGGCGGTTTCCAGCTTCGAGATGGCGTCGGCGTAGGAATCAGCGGTGGCGCTGGCCAGTTGCCGCGCCTCCTTGTCGTACTTCCAGCGAGCCCTCGCGACGCCGTACTCGGCGCCGGTGCCCTCGAACGGCGGGGCCTTGTAGTCGCGCGTGGGGTCGTCGGCGAACGGGTCGCGCTCCTCGGCGTTCGACACGGCCTCCTGATAGCGCCGCCACAGATCCTTCATCTCGGTCTGCGCGGTGGTCATGGCGCTCGCGAGTGAGGAAAGCCCGGCTTGGTTGGCTTCGGCGGCCTCGCGCCACATCTCGATGTGGGCGAGTGTCCCGCCCACCTTCATCAGATACGCCTCTTTTGCGGCCGGGGATTCCCATTCCGCGTCGAGTGCGTCGGTCTGGTTGAACAGTTCATTTTGGACGAAGAAGAGCATCGCCTCGATGTTGAACCACTGCGTCGCTCTGTCGGACGTCGTTCCGGGCTGTTCACCCATGATCCGGTCCTTGACCGTCTCGATGGTCAGCGACTCGGCCGCGTCGGAATCGGGTGCGGGTGTCTGGGCTTCCTCGGAGAGATAAGGCGCCGCCTGCTGCTCGTCCAGCGGCTTGCCCTGGTTCCAGTAGCCGCTGTAGGTGACGGAGACACCGGCATGAGAGGGGAGGCCTTCGCCGGACATGTTCCGGCGGAGCGTGTTGATGTCGTAGCCGAAGTACTTCCAGTTCGGATCCATGACTCAGGCCCCCGTCGCCTGCGAATCGGTGTCAGTCGCCGGTCGGTGCACCGGTCTCTTCGGGTAGATGGCTCCCGGTCCCGGTTCGTTCCAAATTTTCCTTGGCCTATCAGGAAATGGTAGTAATTCGCAAGGGGAAGCCCCGCGACAGTCGGCTGACCAGTGACGATGTCCTGGTGCTTACGTTGGCTCGCAAGGGGATCACGGCAAGGTGAGGGCCGGTGCGGGTGCGCGTCCCGCACCGGCCCTGCGGTGCTGATGTGCTGATCGGCTTTGTTACTGCTGTTTCGTGCCGAGGATCTTCTTGGGTTCGGCCCGGTATTGGTCTTGTTTGGTGCTGGAGACGACGGGGCCGCCGGGGGTGTCGACTTCCCAGGAGTCGGTGGTGGAGCGTTGCGCCGAGCGGGTGGTGCGGTCGGCCTGTGGGGCGCTGTGCCGCTGGTGTTCGTCGAGGGATGCCGCGGCGGGACCGCGCAGGGCGGCGGGGACGTCGCCGAGTGGCTGACGGTTGTTCTGTTCTTTCTCTGAGGCGAGTCTGCCTTCGAACACCGGTGCCGTTCCGGTGTCGACGCCTTTCAGGAACTCCCCGGGCACCGCCGCGTTCTCGGTGGCAGGGCGGTTGCGTCGGTTCTTGGTGGCGCGCTTGCTCTTGGGCTCGACGCGGGCGGAGAGCACGGAGGGGGCCGCGCCGGGAGGCGGTGGGACGCGGTCTTGTTCCGCGGCAGGGGCTTTTCGGCGCTTCTTTTTGCTGGTGTCGAGCACCGGTGAGGCCGGTGGAGGTGGTGGGCGGAAGGCGTCCTGGGTTTCGAGTCGGCCGGTGCTGCCAGGCGTGTTGTTGTGCCTGGCGGGTGGTGCGGCCGTCGCCGGGGGAGGCGTGCCTCGCTGACCGGTTCCGGGTGGGGCCGGGGTGTTGTTCTTGTCGCCGAGTACCTTGCCCTGCTTGGGTTTTTGCGGCACGCCTCCGGCGGGTGGTGGCATGACCCTGCCCGGCATGCCGCTTCCGGGAGGCGGCGTCTTACCGGGCAGACCACCCGCGCCCGGGGGTGGTGGCGTGCCGAGGCCCCTACCTGGCGCGGGTGCGGAGCCGGGTGCCTGCGCGGCCGGAGCACCGGGCCGGCGAAGGCCTGTGGCACCGGGCGCGACGGGCGGAGCGGCGCCGGGGGCGCGGGGCGCCGCTCCGGCCGTGCCCGCGGCCGGAGCGTTCGGCGGCCCGGCCACCGGGGTCGCCGGAGGCATCCGGGGTGTGGCGGCAGGCCCTGCGGGGGCAGGGGCGGAGTCGGCTCGCGGGGTGCCTCCCGGAGGCCGAGGCCCGGCGAAGACAGGGGGTGGTGGCGCGCCGGTGAATCCTGGCGCGGGTGGTGCGCCTCCGGGCGTCGTCGGCGGCGTTCCGCCGAACGCGCCAGGACCTCCTGGGGCACCGGGGCCGCCACCGGGTGGCATCGGCGGCAGTTCCATCCCCGCGGCCTCGGGATGCAGGATCGCGTTCATCGGCCTCATCCGGTTGGCCCTGGCGGTTTCCAGCTTCGAGATGGCGTCGGCGTAGGAATCAGCCGTCTCGCTGATGAGCTCCCGCGCCTCCTGGTCGTACCGGTAACGCACGTTGGACGCCTTGTGCTCGTTGCCCAGGATCGAGTCGCTGGGTGACGCGCGGACGCGGTCCCGCCGCCCCTGATCGGCGTAGGGATCCCCGAGCGGGCCTTCCGTCGCGTCGGCGAGCGCTCGTTGATAGCGCCCCCACAGCTCCCTCATCTTGGTCTGCGCGGTGGTCATCGCTCCCGCGAGCCTGGAAAGGCCGATGTGGTTCGCTTCGGCGGCCTCACGCCACACCTCGATGTGCGCCAGGGTGGAACCGACCTTCAGCAGGAAGGCCTCTTTCGCGGCCGGGGATTCCCATTCGGCTTCGAGTGCGTCGGTCTGGTTGAACAGGTCGTTCTGGACGTGAAACAGCATCCCCTGGATGTTGAACCACTGCGTTGCCCTGTCCCATGTCGTTCCGGGCTGCTCGCCCATGATCTGGTCGTTGATGACCTCGATGGTCAGCGAGTCGGGCGCGTCGCCGGGCGCCGGTGTTTGCGCGTCCTCCGCGAGATAGGGCGGGCTGCTTTGCTGGTCGAGTGGCTTGCCCTGATTCCAGTAGCCGCTGTAGGTGACGGGGACACCGGCATACGACGGGATGCCCTCACCGGACATGTTCCGGTGGAGCTGGTTGATGTCGTAGCCGAAGTACTTCCAGTCCGTATTCATGGCTCAGCCCCTCGTTTGCGGTGCCGGGATGAACATGGCCCGGCAAGCCCTCCCTGCCTCGTCACCGACTCTGCGGGGAAATATCCCGTTTACCGTACTACGTCCGTTTCTCTTTGCTTATCAGGAAATGCCGGACCGCCGCAATGGAAGGGCCGTGTCAGTCGGCTTAGGTTGGGTTGCACGGGATCATCGCCGGGGGAGTGCTGTCAGGTGCCCAGGACCTTCTTCGGTTCGGCCCGGTATCCGTCTCCTGTGGTGCTGGACACGACGGGCCCGCCCGGCGTCCCGACGTCCCAGGAGTCGCCGGGTTTCTCCGGCCGGGACGTGACTTCATCGGCGCGACGTTGTACCGAGCGGGTGGTGCGGTCGGCTTGCAGGGCGCGGTGCCGGTGGTGCTCGGCCACTGTCACCGCCGGGCGGCGCAGGGGCGCGGGGACCTCGCCGAGTGGCCGCCGGTCGTTGTGGCTCTCTTGTTCGGCAAGTCTGCCCTCGAACACCGATGTCGTCCCTGTGGATACCTCGAACTCGGCGGGCACCGCGGTGTGGGAGAACGGGCGTTGGCGTTGTCTGTCGGCCGGAGGCTTGCGCTTGGTCCGTGCGCCGGACAGAACCGGAGGGGTTGCCCCGGGGGCGAACGGTATGCGGTCTTGTTCCCGTGCTTCCGCCGCGGCTTGGCTTCTCGCGCGCTTCTTGGTGCTGTCGCTGGTGCCGAGCACCGGCGACACGGGCGAGGACGGCGCTCTGAACGCTCTTCGGTGTTCCAGCGCCGGCGAGAGACTACCGGCCGGGGTGCCCGGCCTGTCACCGATTACTTTGCCCTGCTTCGGTTTCCGGGGCGTGGCTCCCGTGGGAGGTGGCACGGTGTTGCCCGGCTTGCCACCTCCCGCGGGAGAAGTCTTGCCGGGGAACCCGCCTGCGGGAGGCGGCGGCGGTGACGAGCCGGTGCCGAGGGTCGGTGGTGCGCCGGCCGCGGTGCCGGGAACGGGAGTGCCGGACAGGTGCTGGCCGAAGCCCGAGCCAGGGGCCGGTGACGTGATCGTGCGTACGGATGTGGGTGGGGTTGCCGGAGCCGGGGTTGTCGCCCGTGATGTCCGTGGTGTCGTGGTGGGTGGTACCGGGCTCGGGGCGCCGGGGGTCGCGGGGGACGCCGCCGGAGGTCGCGCGCCAGCGAAGGCAGGCGGCGCCGGGAGCGGCGGGGTGACCGGCGCGACCGGGGTGACCGGGATATTGAACGTGGGAGCGGCGGAGAAGCCGCCCGGTGGCGTTGGCACCGGGCCACCGAAGCCGCCCGGTCCGCCGCCGGGAGGCATCGATGGAAGCTCGATGCCGGTGGCTTCGGGATGCAGGATCGCGTCCATCGGAACCATCCGGTTGGCCCGCGCGGTCTCCAGTTTCGAGATCGCGGATGCGTACGAATTCGCCGTCTCGCTGATGAGTTGCCGCGCCTCTGTGTTGTACGTGTGCCGTGCTTCCCTGAGGTAGGGCAGATCCCAGCGTTGCCCGTCGATGATTCCGGCTATTTCCTGTTCCACTTTCTCGTCCGACACTGCCGCGTACGGGCTGACCGGAACGGCCGGTCCCAATGCAGGTGGCGAGTTCAAGTAGTTCTCCGCGGCTCGCCAGATCGCCTGTTCGTAGCGATCCCAGAGATCCCCCATTTTTTCCTGCGCACCGCGCATGGCACTCGCCAGCGAGTAGAGGGCGGCCGAGTTGGCCTCGGCCGCCTCGCGCCACACCTCGATGTGTGCCAGCGTCTCACCCACCTTGAGCAGGTACGCCTCCTTCGCCGATGGTGATTCCCATTCAGCCCCAAGGGAATCGGTCTGATGGAACAGGTCGTTTTGGACGAAGAACAGCATCACCTCGACTCTGGACCACTGCGTCGCCCTGTCCGATGTCGTGCCGGGCTGCTCGCCCATGATCCGGTCCCTGATCATTTCGATTTCGAGTGACTGGGCGGCTTCGGAGTCGGGCGCTGGTGTCTGCGCGTCCGGGGAGAGGTAGGGAGGTGACAGTTCCTGGCCGGGAGGTTTGCCCTCGTTCCAGTACGCGCTGTAGGTGACCGAATAGCCCGGGACGTACTGGGTGATGCCGTCGCCGGACAGATTCTGCCGGAGCCGGTTGATGTCGTAGCCGAAGTATCTCCAGTTCGGATCCATGCCGCGGGCCCCGTCCCATGTTCGCTCATCGCGTCATCGTTTCGAGGTAGATGTTCGGGCAGTGTGATTCGTTCCGGTTGTCCCGAAAAGTACTTATTTGCAACGAGAAACGCAGTAGTTGCAATCGTTTGTGGACGGTGTCGCTGGCTCGCGAATCAGCCCATGCGGGAGAGATCCTCCGCGTGGACCTCGTGCAGCAGGGGCTGTCCCCGCAGAAACCGGTCCACCTCGGCCACGATCAGCGCTCCCTGCCTGCGCCGTGCCTGCCGGGTTCCGGCAGCCTCGTGCGGGGTGAGCAGGACGTTCGGCAGCGAGCGCAGCGGATGCGCCGTGGACAGCGGCTCCTCGTCGAACACGTCCAGCGCCGCATCGATCCTTCCCTTTCGCAACTCCGCGAGCAGCGCTTCCTGGTCGACCAGCCAGGAACGCGCGGTGTTCACCAGTCCGGCTCCGTCCGGCATGAGCGCGAGTTCCCTCGCGCCGAGCAGGTGCCGGGTCTCCGGCAGTACCGGGGCGTGGACCGCGACGATCGCGCTGCGGGAGAGCAGGTCGTCCAGCTCGCACAGGGTGGCGCCGAGTTCGGCGGCGGCCGCCTCCGAAAGGTGGGGATCGGCCACGAGTACCCGCGCCCCGATCGCCCGCAGCAACCGGATGTAGTGCCTGCCCGTGCGCGAGGCACCGAGAACACCGATCGTGTTCTCCGCAAGTTCTTCGCGGGGCGGAGCTTCCTTCGCCTCGTCCCACAGCGAGCCCTCGCGCAACGCGTGGTCGAACCGGGGAATCCGGTGCAGCAGCGCGAGTGTGAAGGCGAGCGCGACCTCGCCGACGGCGTAGGCCATCGCCTCACCGGCCTGCGTCACCCTGATCCCGCGTTGCCACATCTGCTCGGTCACGAACGGTTTCACCGTGCCGCCGGTGTGCGCCACGAGCGCGAGCCCGGGAACACCGTCCAGCACCTCGGCGCTCAACCTCCTCGCGCCCCAGCCGGTGATCAGTACGCGGGTCGCGGGTGGAATCGCCGCGTCCTGCGCCACCATGCGCACATCGCCGAGCCGCGCGAGGTCGATACCGTCGAAGAACACCGCGCGCCAGCGCTCTGGAACGGCGATCGTGATCATCGTAGCCACTCGTCCAGATGCGCGGAGACGAAGTCGTCGTCCGGTAGCCACGGATAGGCCGCCCGCACTCGCGCGATCTCGGCGGCCTGTCCCGGCGAAAGTCCTTCGCCAGGGTCGAGGCACCACGTTCCGGCGAGCAATCCCTGGCCACGCAGCACCTCGTGCACCCCGGCAATGCAACCGCGAAACCCGTGTGCCACATCGAAAACCGCCGAGTTCGCGTCGGTCAGCTCCGGTGCTCTCCGCACGGCGAGCCGCAGCGCGTCCCCGTCCCCGCCGACCGCACGCCGCGCCAGCGCCAGTGTCTCCACCGCGCTCTTCGTCCACACCGCCCACTGCCCGAGCAGCCCGCCGACGACCCGGCCGCCGCCCGCTCCGATGAGGTCGGCGATGATCGCGTCGTCGTTGCCGGTGTAGAGCGCGATCTCATTGGCGCGTCCCGACGCGGCGACCCCGCGTACCACGTCCATCGTGCGGTACCGGTCGAACGGCGCGAATTTGATCGCCACCACGCTCGGCAGTTCGGCGAGCCGCCGCCAGAAGTCCATCGAAAGGTGGCGGCCACCGACGGCTTCCTGGAGATAGAAACCGATCACGGGCAGCACCTCGCCGACCGCGCGGGCACGGCCGAGCAACTCGCTCTCACTGGCTCCGGTCAGCCCGCCTGGCGAGAGCAGCACGGCGTGATAGCCCAGTCCCGCGGCCAGTTCCGCCTCCGCGACGGCCTGGGAGGTGGGGCCGCAGGCTCCGGCGACCCGCACGAACGGCCGACCGTCGTGTTCGGAGTCGAGCGTGTCAGCCGTGAGTTCCAGGACCGGGCGCAGGAGCCCCACTTCGGGTTCGCGGATCCCGAATTGCGTCGTGTGCACGGCGACGGCGCAACCTCCCGCTCCGGCGGCGAGGTAGTACCTGGTCAGCGCACGCTGCCTGCGCTCGTCCAGTTTGCGGTCGGCGTCGAGTGCCAGTGGATGGGCCGGGATCACCGTGCCTCGCGCGAGCAACGCGGCTTCGGGGGAGGGCAGCATCAGAACCGTCCGTCTCTGCGCTGGAACTTGGTCGGTTTGTCCCACAGCACGCCGCCGTTCTTGAGCCAATGCGCCTGCCACTCGATCAGCGTGTCCAGCGCGACGTCCGGGTAGCCGAAAAGGCCGTGGCAGCGGGCCGCGTTGTTGAGCAGCGAGGTCGGTTGCGCGGTACCGGTGAAAACCGGTGTCGTACCGAGTGAATCGGCGAGCTGTTCCGCGATCGTGCGCACGGACACCGTTTCCGGCCCGGTCAGGTTCAGCACGAGCGGCGGGGCGCTCACGCGGGAGAGGCATCGCAGGGCCACCTCGTTGGCATAGCGTTGCCACACCACGTTCACGTACGCGGTCTCCAGGTCGACCGGATCTCCATTGTGGATGGTGCGGGCCAGGTCGGCGAGCACCCCGTATCGGGGTTCGACGGCGTAGTTCAGCCGCAGTATCGCCGACCGGGTTCCGTGCTCATCGGCCGCGTGTTCCAGCATGCGTTCCCTGCCGAGACAGGACATCGCGTACTCGCCGACCGGCGCGGGAGCGTCCCGTTCCGTGCAGCCGCCCGAATTCGCGGGTACGAGCGGATAGACGTTTCCCGTCGAGAACGCGACGATGTTCGCGCTCGCGTAGCGACGGGCCACCAGTGCGGGCAGCACGGTGTTGGTCGCCCACGCCTCGAACGGTTTGGCCGCGGAGCCGAACTTGGCGCCCACCATGTACACCACGTTTGCCGCGTCCGGCAACGTGCCGAGGTCGACGGAGAGGCCCAGTGAGGCACGTACCGGTTCCACCCCGGCCTCGCGAAGCCCGCGTGCCGCGTTCTCGTCGCTCCAGCGGGACACCGCGAGTACCCGCACCGGATTGCCCGCCGCGTCCGCGGCCCTGCGGGCCATCCGGCACAGGGTCGGACCCATCTTGCCGCCCGCGCCGAGCACCACCAGCTCGCCCCTCCAGCTCGCCGCCTCCTCGCACAGCCGTTGCGACGGCTCGGAAAGCGCGTCCTCCAGCCGGACCTCGTCCTCGAACACCCGTGTTCTCCTCCCGTCAACCCTTGATCCCCGCGGCGACCGCGTTGTCCGTCACGTAGCGCTGGCCTACGAGGTAGGCGATGAAGATGGGCACGAACGCCATGACCGCACCGGCGAAAACCTGCGGCAGCGGAACCTCTTCCGCCTGTAGCGAGGCGATTCCGGTGGTCAGCGTGTGCATGTCCGGTGACTGGCCGACCAGCAGCGGCCAGAGGAAGTCGTTCCAGTGCCAGAGGAAGACGAAGATGCCGAGCGTCGCGAGAATCGGTTTGCACAACGGCAGCACGATGCGCCAGAAGATCCGCCAGTCGTTGCATCCGTCGACCCGCGCGGCTTCGAGCAGCTCGTCGGGAATGCCCTTGATGAACTGCCGCATGAGGAAGATGGCCTGCACGTTCGCCAGTCCCGGCAGGATCAGGCCCCAGTAGGTGTCGACTCCTCCCGCGCGGGCGATGAGGATGAACAGCGGGATGAGCGTGATGTGGTAGGGAACCATGAGCATGGAGACCAGCGACCAGAACATCACCTCCCTTCCCCGGAAACGTTTCTTCGCGAACGCGTAGCCCGCCATCGCCGACAGCAGCAGGATCAGCACCACCGACACGATGGCGTAGATCGCGGTATTGGCCATCCAGCGCCAGATCTCGGGCGAGGTGAAGATCTCGCGGAAGGCGTCGGCCGAGAGCTCCCACGGAACGAGACTGGCCGGGAACTCGATCGAACCCTGCCGCTTGAACGACAGAATCACCATGGCATACAACGGAAACGCGGTGATGAAAGCGCACAGAACCGCGACGACGTGTATCGCGACCTTGCCAACTCCCCTCGGCGCGAAGGTGCCGTTGACCATCAGGACTCCTTGCCGAACACAATGCGCTGAATCAACGCCACGATCAAGGTCAGTACGAACAGCACGACACCGATCGCACCCGCGTAGCCGAAGTCGAAGTTCGCGAAACTCTCCCGGTACAGCGAGAACACCAGCGTGTCCGTCGCGTCGACGGGGCCGCCGGATGTCATGACGTAGATGGTGTCGAAAGCCTGGAAGGAGAAGGTCGTCTCGATGACGATCAGGAAGAAGACCGCGGGCCGCAGTTCGGGAAGGACGATCCTGCGGAATCGCTGCCACGGGCCAGCGCCGTCCATCAGTGCCGCTTCCTCCAGGTCCCTGGGGATCTCCTGGAGCTTCGCGAGAATGATCAGCACGCCGTAGCCGAAGCGCGTCCACACTCCGACCAAAGCGACCGCCGGGAGCGCGAAAGTCGTGCTCTCCAGCCAGTTCGTGACCGGGAAGCCCACCGATTCCAGCATCGCCGACCATGGGCCCTCCGCCGAGAAGATCCAGGTGAACACGACACCGGCGAGGATCAGGCTGGTTACGACGGGAAGGAAGAACACCGATCGGTACAACCGCGCGCCGCGGAAGGCACGGCGGGTCAGCAGCGCGAGCCCCGTCGCGGCGATGATGGTCAGCGGAACCGAGATGAGCGCGTACACGAGGGTGACCCGTAGCGCGTTCCAGAAGCCGGGGTCGGCGACGAGCCGCTGATAGTTGAGCAGGCCCTTCCATTCGATGTTCCCGCCGACGGTGTAGTTCGCGAAGCTCAGCAGCACGCCGCCGAGGGCCGGTCCGAACCGGAAGGCGAGGAACAGCAGGAAGACCGGCAATACGAAGGCCAGTCCGATCCAGCCCCCTTTGGACAGTCGTCGCCGGGGAGTATCCACAGTGGTCACGTCAATCCCCTAGCCGCGCAGGATCGGTTCGGCTTGTTCCTCGGCCTCGGCGAGCGCGTCCTCGGGGGAGCGCTGGCCGAGCAGTACCGCCTGCACGAGCGGCGCCAGTATGTGCACCACCTCCTGGAAACGCGGGTTCGGTTCGCCGGGAATGGTGCGGTCGAGGTACTTCTCCGCCTCGGACATCACCGGGTCGTCCGGGTAAAGATCGGTCACCGACTCACGCGGCGAGAAATATCCGGCCGTGCGGTTGTAGTCGCTCATCACCTCGGTGCTCGTCAGGTACGACAGCCATGCGCGCACCGCGCCGGGATCGCGGGCGTCCTGGAAGACGCCGTAGCCACCGACCACCCCGTAGGCGGCCTGGATTCGTTCCGTCAGCGGCGGCGCGACCCTGATGTGTTCGGTGCCGCCCATCGCGTTGCCGACGTCGAGCGGCGCCTGGTTGTACACGCAGGCGACCTCGCCGCGCGCCATGGGCGACTGGTCCGGCTGATACGACTGGGTGAGCGCCGACCGTTGCACGTAACCCTTGTCCACCAGTGTCTTCAGGAATCGCAGCGCGTGCACGCCCTCCGGGCTGTTCACCGCGAGACTGTGCCCGTCCTCGCTGAACACCCTGCCGCCAGCCTGCCAGAGGAACTGGTAGAAGTTCATGTTCAGCGAGGCGTTCAGATCACCCTGGTAGGTCGTCGCGTAGTACCCGGCGCGCTGGAGTTCGGGAGCGATCGCGAGCAGATCCTCCCAGGTGCGTGGCGGTTCCACTCCCGCGTCGGCGAGCACGCGGGTGTCGCAGCTTCCGGCCAATGCCGCCATCAGAATCGGGGCGACGTAAGGCTTTCCGTCCATCGTGACCGCGCCGAGCGCGTTGTCCCGGTAGTCGGCGAGCGTCTGCCGCGGCAGGTAGTCCTCGATGGGGCTGAGCAGATCCTGGTCGTAGTAACGCCCCACCTGGTCGGGAATGAGGTAGGCGAGGTCGGGGCCTTTGCCCGCCATCAGCGCCATCGTGAGCGACGCGTCCCTGTCGTCCCACGGGCGCGAGATCACGTTCACGGTGATTTCGGGATGCCGTTCCCGGAAACCGTCGACCGTGCGAGCCCAGAACGCCCTGTCTGCCTCGGGATCGGTGATGATCGGGTAGGTCCACATGGTGACGGTGTTCCGCCGGTCTTCGGTTCCGCACCCGGTGAGCAGTGTGCTGCCGAGCAGGACGACGGCGAGCGCGGCGACGAGCTTGCGCGGTCCGGTCACGACCACCTCCTAATTACGGACGTGACCGTATATCTAGCCAGGTTGGAACGTCAAGAACGAGCCAGTCTCGCCGCTTCCAGCCCCGCGAGGAGCACCTGCCTGCTGCGTGGCCACGGCACGGCGGGAGCGTCGCCATCGGCCATCCGCAGCACCGCGCGCATGGTGTCGCGGTAGCCGAGCGCGGTGAGCTGATCGGGACCGGTGAGCGTGCGCCGCAGCTCCCCGCTCGCCGTCTGCACGGCCACCTCGTATCGCTCCGTCCCGGCGCCGATCAGCTCGACCGAACCGAGAGTGCCGTCCGGCCAGCGCAGCAGTACGGTCCCGGTGTCCTCGGAGGCGGACGCCCGCACGCGGGTGGCTCGCAGCGCCGATACGGTGCGCATACCCTCACCGGCAACCGCGTCGAGCAATTCCAGCCCGTGCAGGCCGACGGAGACCAGCGTGCCGCCGCCTTCGCGCGGATCGTCCTGCCACGCGCGTTCGGGACGCAGGAACGCCGCGATGTCGTGCCTGACCGTCGCACGGGCGACCAGCGGCGGCTCGATCAATGCCGCGGTCAGTTCCGCGACGGCGGGGGAGAAACGGAGTACCGATGAGGTGAAGAATCGCGAGGAATGCTCGCGCACCACGCGATCCAGCGCGGCCAGTTGAGTTTCGTCGACGGCGAGGACCTTGTTGGCGAAGCACGGAATCCCGGCGCCGAGTACCGCTTCGGCGAGTCCGGGCACCTCCGCGGGTTTCGCGGTCACGATCACCACGCCCGGGCGGGTCGCGAGGAGATCGCCGAGCGAAGCGGCGACGTGGCATTCGTGCTCGTGCCGGAACAAGGCGAGCCGCTCCGGTTCCTCGGAGTACACCACGATGTCCTCGACGCCCTGCGCGCGGGCGACCGCGGCGTCGGTGAAGGGATGGGAGTGCGCCAGTCCGGCGAATCCGATACGCATCACTCCAGTGTCGACGTCTCGCCATTCGAACCCCTCGACCGGGTAGGCCGCACGTGGCAAGGCGCGGCATACACTGTCGGAATGCTGGACGAGCACCGGTGCGCGCGATGACCCCGCCGACGATCGGCGTTGTGGGGCCGGGTGATCTCGTCGAGTGGATCGCCGAGACGGCCCGGCGCAGTGGAAAGTGCCCCGTCGTGCCGATCGCCTACCAGCACGAGGACGAGACCGTCGAATTGCTGCGGCGCAACCACGACGAGGTCGACGCGTGGTTGTTCACCGGAATCGTGCCGCACGCCATCGCGCGGGCCGCCGGTGCCGTCGATCATCCCGCCGAGCACGTCTCCTACAGCGGGGTCGCGCTGCTGAGTGTCGTGGTGCGGTTGCTTTCCGAAGGCAGGCCGGTGCGCGCGCTGAGCGTGGACACGCTCGGCGCTGGCGAGGTCACGGAGACGCTGACCGCGGCGGGCCTCGCCGGCGCCGAAACCGAGGTCCTCGAATACCGCGAAGGGCAGACGGCCGAGGAACTGCTGGCATTCCACCGCGCGGCGCGGGGTAAACTCGGCCCGGACACGATCGCGCTCACCTGCCTCGGTTCGGTCTTCACCGCGTTGCACTCCGAACTTCCCACCGTCAGAGTGGTCCCCTCCAGCAGGGACGCGCGCGAGGCGGTGTCCTCGCTGCTGCTGAAAACGCAGAGCCTGCACTATTCGGACGCTCAGGTCGCCGTCGGCTTCGCGGAACTCGGGGACGCGGCCGCGGTTCTGGCTCCGCTGCTCGGCAGGCTCGGCGCGAGCGGTTTCGAACTCGGCGAAGGGAGACTGGTCTTCGTCACCACCAGAGGCCCGTTGTCCACCGCGACAGCGGGATTCACCAGCCTGCCGTTGCTGGAAGAACTGGAAGGACCCGCGCACATCGGGCTGGGCCTCGGTCGCTCGGCCGCCGAGGCCGAGGCCCTTGCCAGCGCCGCGCTCGGCAGGGCGAAGGAGGCCGACGAGGTCGCCGCCGCTTTCGCGTTGCCCAACGACGCGCCGTGGATACTCGGCCCGGTACGAGCGTCCGATTCGGACACCGAAGGTATCGCCGAAGGTGAGGGCGCCGGAGGTAGCCGCGATCTGCGGCGGCTCGCCAGCAGGGCAGGGGTGAGCAAGCAAACTCTGCTCACGTTGCGCTCGATGCTCGCCGGCCGCGAAGGCGGAGTGACCGCGCACGACATCGCCGAGGTCTTCGGGATGCACGACCGCAGTGCCCGCAGACTCGTGAAGCAACTGGAGCGGGCGGGGATCGCGGTGCCGAACGGGCGCAGGATCAATGGTCCCGGCAGGCCGCTCGTCGTCTACGACTTCACACTGTGACAGGAGGTTTCCGTGTCAGAGGCCACCGGTGTCCTCATCGACAAGTTGCGATATGGGCTGGTTCCCGCCGCGCTCAGCCCGATGGATTCCGGCGGTGCGCTCGACGTGCCCGCGTTGCGCGAGTACGCGGCCGCGCTGGCCGGTGAAGGGGTCGCCGGTGTCGCGGTGTGGGCACACACCGGGAGAGGGCTGCGTCTGAGCGAGGCCGACCGGATCCGCGTTGTCGGCACCTTCCGGGAGGCGACGCCGTTGCCGATCATCGCGGGGGCCGGCGTTCCAGCAGGAGCCACCGGAACGTATGAGACGGAAACGTTGCGCATGGCCGAATGCGCCGCGCGGTACGGCGCGGACGCGGTCATGGTCTACCCACCTGCCGCGCTGCGCGACGCCAGGGAACGGGACGCCGCCGTGTTGCGGCTGCATCAGCGCGTTGCCGAGATCGGCCTTCCGGTGATCGGGTTCTATCTGCATTCCGAGGCAGGTGGCTACGAGTATCCGCTGTCGCTTGTGGACGAATTGCTGGCGATACCGGAACTCGCGGGAATCAAGGTCGCCACATTGGACCGGGCGATCGCCTGCCAGGACACGATCGTCCGGATCAGGGAGACCTCGGGGAAGCTGGCGATCACCGGTGAGGACAGAATGTTCGGGCCGTCGCTGATGTGGGGCGCCGATTGTGCGCTTGTCGGCAT
The DNA here is from genome assembly GCA_040635515.1 of Saccharomonospora sp. NPDC006951. GTDB lineage: Bacteria > Actinomycetota > Actinomycetes > Mycobacteriales > Pseudonocardiaceae > Prauserella_A. Next base: position 151,457 of record JBEYHY010000008.1, read on the forward strand.
CGCGGCGGCGCGTGTGAAGCTCTCCCGCGTGCTGCTGCGGCACTGGTTCGCGGGCGACTATCCGGCTTTCCACACGGCCTCCGACGCGCTGGATCGGTTCGCGGCGAGAACTTTTCACGCACCGATCGAAGGCTACGTGCAGCGCATGTTCGACGCGGCGGTGGAGGAGGGCTTGATCCCCGGGCACGCCGCACTCGACCCGTTCGGCCCGCGTACCGAGCCTGCCCCGCGGTAACAGCGGGTCCGCCCCGCTGGGGACGGACCCGCTGTTACCGGATTCAGGCGGGATCAGGACGGTAACGCAGCAGCTCGGCGCCATCGTTGGTGAACACGTCTCCGTTGCCGTGCACGAACATCCGGTAGACCGGCCGGTCGGTGATCACCTCGGCCTCAGCTGAGGCCGGGTCGATCCTGGCGAGGCCGAGATTCGGGATCGAGGCGTAGAGCGCGTCGTCGGCCGGGTTGTAGTCGAGGTCGCCGAGCGCGTAGGCGCCGTCGATCGGCCACTCGTAGTCGGCGTGCCGCCGCTCGGAAAGCACCGAGCCGTCCTCGGTGGACACCTGGAACACCACTCCTGCCGTCATCCCCCACAGCGTGCCGTCGGGAGTGAAAGCCAGATCCGAGATGGTGCGTTCACCGCCGGCGGGAACGGTTTCCCACAGTTTCTCTCCTCGCGCGACATCCCAGGCGAACAGCCGCGCCTCGGTTTGCGTTTCCTCCGCCCCGTAGCCGCCGTACACGGAGGTGCCGGCGTAGAGCACGCCGTCGCGGTAGGCGAGCGCGATGACGCTCTGCTCGGAGACCGGTTCGGCATACTCGGTGTTCTCGCCGGTGGCGATGTCGTGCACCACGAGCGAACCGCCGAGGTATCCGCTCTTGTTCACGGTTCCGAAAGCCAGTTTCCCTTCGCCGGCACCGGTGATCGCGAATGGACGGTCGCCAAAGCTGGCGTCCCCGTTGTACAGCTCGCGGGGATTCACTTTGCCGCCCTCGTCGATGTTCGCCCATTCCCACGGCTGATCGCGATCGTAGGCGTACACCCTGCCGCGAGGGTACGCGCCCAGATAGACGTGCTCCTCGTCGGCGTACATGCCCATGACCTCGGAGAACCGGTGATCCTCCCGTACCTCACCGGATTCCGGGTCGACCGCCGCGAAGGCACCCGTTCCCGTGCCGCCGGTGATGACCTCACCGTCCTGGCCTTCCTCCAGCGACCGCATGCGCACGGGGTTGGTCTCGATGTCCGATTCGAACACGTCGTGCTCGCCGGTTTCGGTGCTGTACCGGAAGATCTCACCGGTCCACAGCATGCCGATCACTGATTCGCCCGGATAGTCGTCCACGGTGCCGAGTCCGAGCGAGCGCAGTTGCGCGGTGAACTCGAACTCCAGCGATGTCGGCTTCGCCTCCTCGGTGTCGGGGTCGTACCCGGTGAGAACGCCGTTCTGGGAGAAGTACACCTTTCCGTCCCCGGCGCGCTGAGTCACGTCCAGGCCGCTGACGCCGTCGAGCGAGTCGATCCATTCGCCGGTACGCAAATCCCTGACGAGCAGGGTCCCGATCAGCCCCGTCTTGGTGAGTCTGGTGAACAGGAGGTCACCGACGATGTTGACGTCGTAGACGACCTGATCGGTGTCGGTGCCCTCCGGTAGCGGGATCTCGGCGCGCTCTCCGGATTCCGCGTCGATCGCGACAAGGTGGGCGTGCGGTTGCGTACCCGCGTACAGGATTCCCTCGTGCAGGCCGATGCTGCGCACGTAGCTCTGCCCTTGCGCGGCCTGCCCGTAGTCGCGTACCTCGCCGGTTTCCACGTCGTAGCGGAACACCTTGCCACCGGGGTAGGTGCCGCCGTACACATTGCCCTGTTCGTCGAAGGTCAGCTTGTACAGATGACTTTCCGATTCGAACAACCTGCCGAGGTCCTCCAGCGCGTCGGCGCCCTGCCGCCAGCGCAGCAGTGTGCCCGAGCCGGTCGTCGCGATGTAGACGGTGCCGTCCGGCGCCACGGCCACGCCATAGGAATGCACTCCGCGGCCGAGGTCGAAGCGGTGCTTCACGGCTCCGGAATCGGCGTCGACGACGTAGAAGACGCCCATGTCGTTGTCCCTGCTGGCCACCGTGTACACCTCGGCGTCGCCGGTGGCCGATTCGCCGACGGCGCCGCCGATCGTGGTCGCGTAACTCATCGGTACCCCGAGTGAGCTCAGGTCACCCCGTGATTCCTGTGTTTCGGCACCGGCGGTGGCCGCGGGTGCCGTTGTGAACAGCAGGGCGAGTACTAGTGTCGCGGCGATCCGGCGTCGGCGGCGCATGGCACTCCTTCGTGCGGCTGTACCGTGTCGAGGGACTATTTACGGTCGGGACCGAAATTAGCCATCCTGGGTGGGATACGTCAAGCGGCACGTCGTGCGAAGGGGGCGGCTGTCCGTTGTGGACCGGTGGGTCTCACGAAGAGGGTGCTCAGGGGGCGAGGACAAGTCGGCTCAGGGCGCCACGCTCAAGGCCGGAGTTCGGCGAACCGCACTCGCGAACCGGACACTCCGGTTAATCTGACGCCGTTGACCGGACAATTGGGGTGACTATGCGTCGTCGGGTGTGGATATGGGTGGGCGCTGGACTGGTCGTGGTGCTGGCGGGCGGCCTGCTCGTGTGGCGGCCGTGGGCGGCGCCCGATCCGTGCGCGGAGGCACTCACTCCGGTTGAGCACGGCGGCTCCGGCGTTCCGGTCGCGGACGTCGCGGAGCCCGGCGCGCTCACGGTTCTCGAAGCGCCCCAAGCGCCGTTCGGTCCCGTGCGGGCTGTCATCCCCGAAACGCGATCGGCCCAGCCGCTGCTGGGAGGCATCGTCGTCGACGAAGCGGGGAACGGCGATGCCGACATCGTCGCCACCGACGCCGCTACCGGAAAACAACTGTGGGCCTTCGAACAGAGCGGCATCAGCTACGGCAGCGCCAAGGTCGGCGGCGAACTCGTGATGCTGCAGCGGCCCGAAGACTCGCAGGCGACCGCCGTGCGGGTCGACCTCAAGAGCGGCGAGGTTCGTGGCTGCACGGTGCTCGGCCACAGCGAGGGTGAAAGCGAACGGGAGCGTGCGACAGCGGGCACCACCGTCACCGTCGCTGACAACCAGGTCGCGTTGCTGCGCTGGGCCGACGACAAGGCGACCCTGAACGTGATCGACCCCGCCCTCGGGGAGCCGCTGCTGACGAGCCGGGTCGACCTGCCTCCCTCCTTCGAGTACGGCAAGGCCGCCGGTGACACGATCGTCTTCGGCGTGGCCGGGCCCGACGCGACCAGCGCGTGGGAACTGGTCACCGATCCGCGCGGCGGCCGGACTCCCGAGTCACTGCGCCTGTACGCGTTCTCCGCGAAGAACGGCGAGCCGCTGTGGGACTACGGGCACGAGGACTTCGCCCAGCAACTCGTCGCGACCACCGCGACCGAGATCGTCGTGCGGTCCACCCGGCACGACGAGAAGCGCGACGTGTTCGAGAACCGGGTCGCCGTACTCGACGCCGCGACCGGAGAGGAGAACTGGTCGGCCGAGCTGCCGGACAGTTCCCCCGTCTACTACGAGCAGGCCGTCCTCCACGGCGACGTCCTGATCACCTCGGACTCCGATCCCGAGCGCGGTACCCACGCTTTTCTCACCGGGCGCGACCTGGCGAGTGGCGAGCAACTCTGGCAGATCGAGAACAAGATCATCGCGCTGCACCAGTCGGCCGCCGTCGGCGATCTCGCCCTGATCCCCGGCTACGAGCGGCGGGGCATCGAGGTCGTCGACATCAGGACGGGAGAATCCCGCACCGCCTTCGACGGTGTCTCGGTCAGTCAGGTCTCCGCCGACGACACCGTCATCGGCCTGCGGGCCCTGCTCGACGGTGAGCCCTCGCTCGTGGCCTACGACAGGGCGTGATGCCAGGGCTCACACGGTGCGGCGAGAGCGGGAGAGCGCCAGCCAGCCGAGCGCCGAGGCGAGCACCCCGACCACCAGTGCGATGACACCGCCGACGATCCCGTAGCCGGTTCCGGGACCGCCTTTGGCGGTGACCGTCACCAGTCCGCCGCCCGCGATGCCGAGCAAACCGGCCACGAGCGCGATTCTCGCCATCCGTTTTCCGTTGCGGGCGGGTCTTGCCAGTCCGAGCCCGGCCGATGCGGCCCCCGCCAGTGCCACCACCGCGGCCACCGCGCTGACGAGCCTGCCCGTCGTCATCGTGTAGGCGTCGACGGCTGCCAAGAGTTGCGCTGACATGAGAGTCTCCTCGTCTTCAGGTGTCGGTTCTCGCCAGAGCATGGCCTGGAGGCCCGCCGCCGGTCGTCCGGCGGGGGCGGGCATTCCGTACTGCCGTGGGCGCCGTAACCCGCGTACCGCACGGTCGGGGAAGTACCGCGTCCGTCGTACCCGGCCGGTATCCGTGTGAAGGAGTCGCTGGCGCGGAGACCGGGCTAATGTGCAACGCATGAGCAGGGGGCGGATCACCGCCACGGACTGGGTCATCGCCGCCGGTGTCGCGGCGGCCCTTCTTGTCACCGGGCTGGCGGGGCGGCCCTCCGCCTCGCCTTTCTTGTTGCCCGGCTACGCGTTGCTTGCGGTGAGCGGGTTCGCGCTGGTCGCGCGCCGCCGCGCTCCGGTGCCGATTCTTGCGGTCACCGGGCTGTGCGCGGTGGGTTACCAGGCCGCCGGTTTCGACGTGCCCGCCGTCGCGTACCTCTTCGCGGTGTACGCGGCAGTGCGGGCGGGACGCCGCGTGGTCACCGTCGCGGCGAGCGTGCTCGTGCTTGCCGCGCTTCCGCTCGCGGCGATGATCTCGGGCCTGCATGACACCGGCGAGGCGTTCGCCCAGGCACGAGGAGCGCTGGAAATCGCATGGCTGATCGCGGCCGGTGCGGCGGGTGAGGCGCTGCGGCAGGCCGAGCGCAGAGCGGAGGAAGCGGAGCGCACACGGGAAGAGACCGCGCGGCGCCGGGCCGACGAGGAACGCTTGCATGTCGCGCGGGAACTCCACGACTCGCTCACCCACCAGATTTCCGTGATCAAGGTGCAGGCCGAGGCCGCCGTTCACGTGGCTCGCAAACGTGGCGAGGAAGTACCGGAGGCGTTGCTGGCCATCAGGGACGCGGGCAGGGAAGCGGCAAGAGAGCTGCGCGCGACCCTCGAAGCCCTTCGCGACGACGGCGATCATCCCGCGCACGACCTCGACCACGTTCCCGAGCTGGTGGCGAGGGCGGCGGCAGCGGGGCTCGACGTGAAGCTGACGATCGAGGGAACCGCCAACGGTGTGCCCGCGGAGGCCGGTCGCACCGCCTACCGCATCGTCCAGGAATCACTGACCAACATCGCGAGGCACTCGGGTGCCGAAACCGCCTCGGTGCTCATCGAACACCGCCCCGGCCTGCTGGTCATCCGAATCGATGACGACGGCGCGGGTGCGGGCGCGGACGCCGTGCCCGCACCCGGTGTGGGGCTGCTCGGCATGCGTGAACGGGTCACCGCGCTCGGCGGCCGGTTGCGGGCGGCGCCGCGAGGCGAGGGCGGTTTCTCGGTCGAGGCCGAGCTTCCCGTGGCGGGGTCGCCGTGATCAGGGTCGTGCTCATCGATGACCAGCCGCTGTTGCGCAGCGGCTTCCGCGCGCTGCTCGACATCGAGGACGACATCGAGGTCGTGGCGGAAGCCGCGGACGGAAGGGAAGGTGTCGAGCTGGTCGGGCGGTACCTTCCCGACATCGCGCTCATCGACATCGAAATGCCGGACATGGACGGTATCGAGGCGACCCGGCGCATCGCGGCCGACCCGGCGCTCGCCGGGGTCCACGTCGTCATCCTGACCAACTACGGGTTCGACGAGTACGTCTTCAACGCACTGCGGGCCGGTGCGGCCGGGTTTCTCGTCAAGGACATCCAGCCGGAGGACTTCCTGCACGCGGTGAGGGTCGCCGCGCGCGGCGACGCCCTGCTCGCGCCGTCGATCACCCGCAAGCTGATCGACAGGTACGTGACACAACCACTCACCACCGCGGCGGCGCTCACCGAACTGACCAATCGCGAACGCGAGGCCGTTTCGCTTGTCGCGCAAGGACTTTCCAACGACGAGATCGCCGCCCGGATGGTGATCAGCCCGCTGACGGCCAAGACACACATCAACAGGGCCATGACCAAGTTGCATGCCCGTGACCGTGCTCAGCTCGTGGTACTCGCCTACGAGTCGGGTCTCGTGGTCGCCCGCGGCTCCTGAGCGAGCGGGCCGCACCCGGCGAGTCCCCCGTTCAGGACGCCGAGTTCTGCGTTCAGGACGCCGAGATCCACGCCCGCGACGGCGAGATCCGCGATGCCGGGTCCATCACCACCGGCGTTTCCACGTGGCCCGCCGCGGCGCTCCGCGCTCGACCGGTGGTGGCGCGGACATCACGGTGCCCGAATCCCCAGCCGCCCCGTCATCCGCGTCATCCGCATCACCCGGACCCGCCGTCCTCGTGGCACTTTCCTCCGTGCCGGCGTCATCAGGCGAGGGGGCGTCGTTGCCGTCGAGGTGGGCGAGCACGTCGTCGGCGGGCGTGGCTTCGGCGGCCTGACGAAGCTCCTGCTCGCTCATGCCGCGCGTGGCCCTGACGATGTCGCTTCCCGTCGCGGCGAACGCGTCCCGGTAGGCGCTGCTCGTCGCCGCTTCCCGCAGGGTGAGCCTGCCCGCGCGCACCTCGCGAGCCATCTCCGCGAGCACGGGGTCCTTGCCATCGGCCAGTTTCCTGAGCGCGGCGTCCTGAAGGCGGCGCAGGGTGTCCTGATCGATCGGAGACGTGAATGGGCCGGGCAGGGCGGGGATCCCCGGGATGCCCGTCATGGCTTCACTCTCCGGTTTCCGGATGCCGGTAGCCGGGTGCGGTGCCTCGCGGGCTGAGCATGGTCAGCGCGGTGGCGGGGATCGCCGGCAGGTCGCTGACGGCCTTGTAGGCCTCGAACATCCGGACGGCGTCGATGACGACGGTCACGGTCGTCATGATCTTGTTGACGATTTCCCATATGCCCCAGACAAAGGGAGCCAGCAGGGCGACCGTTGCACCGGTGACCGCCGTGACACCCGCGAGGGCGGCCGCGGTGGTCACCGTGTCGATCAGAGCGTTGACCATGTCGTTGAGGATCTGCATCGAGTGGTAGACGTATTCCGCGTAGCCGCGGTAAACCTCGTACAGGTTGCCGAAAGCGGCCGACTCGGTGATCGTGGCGGCCTCAAGTCGTTGTACGTAGTCGATCGCGGCGTCGGCCGCGTTGCCGGTCCACACTCTCGCGAGGCCGCCGTCGGCTCTGTCGACGTTCATGCTTATCCGCTGGACCGATTGGCCGCACGCCTGCCACGTCAGTGCGCATTCGGCCCACGCCCGCCAATCTCCCCCAAACCATTGCAGGAGCCATTCGATCGGGTCGGTACCGAGGAGGTCCTTGACGAATGTCCTGATCCAGCTCGCCGGACTGAGGTAGTCGCCTGTCGTCCGAGCCCATTGTTCGACCTCGCCCATCTTGGGCTCCAGATCGTCCGCGGTGCTCGTGAGGGTCAGTGCCTCGCCCGGATCGACGATGTCCCCGAACAACTCAAGGCCGGGGGTGACCGCTGCCTCGTCGACGGCGCTCCGGTTGCAGTCGGCGCCGGGGTAGGTCTCGTCGAGGTCGGCGGCCACCGTGGTGTCGGTCGATCGGTACCAATGTGCCGCCGCCCGCATGGAATCCGCGGAATTGGTGCCGATCGATTCCATCAATCCGGTGCGCTCGGACATGCTCGAACGCAGGGTGTCGTGCGTTCCGATGAGCGCGCCGACCAGTCCCTGCGCGTGCAAGCCCATCTGCGCGCCGCTCAGGTAGAAATCCTTGACCGCGACCGAATGTTCGGAGTATCTGTCCAGCATCGCGGCGCAGCGATCCAATGCTTCCGGTGACACATCGAACGACACGTCGTTCCCCTCGTTTTTCGGATGGGGACGTGACCATGGCCGGTGTCTCTTTCATCCCGCTTTCACGGGTGCGATCGCAAAGTTCGCCACCTCAGCGAGGTGCGCGGGCGTGGCTGATGTCCGCGCCAGTCACCGGTTCGACGTGCACGACGGCGGCGGTGAGCCGGGGCACCGTCTGCTTGAGACGGTGCTCCACCTCGTGCGCCAGTTCGTGCGCACGCTCAACGGTCAGGGTGTTGTCGACTCGCACGGCCAGTTCGGCCCGCAGGCTGTGGCCGATCCAGCGCATGCGGACATCCCTCGCGTCGTGCACTCCGCTCACCGCGGCGGCGGTCCGCTCGGCCAGTTCGACGGTGGCGGGGTCGACGGCGTCCATCAGGCGACGGAACACTTCTCTGGCCGCGTCGCGCAGGACGAACAGGATCGCCACGGTGATCAGCAAACCGACGATCGGATCGGCGGCGGGGATCCCCAGCGCGACTCCCGCTGCACCCAATACCACCGCGAGCGAGGTGAATCCGTCGGTGCGCGCGTGCAATCCATCGGCGACCAGTGCCGCCGAGCCGATCTGCCGCCCCACCGTGATCCGGTAGCGCGCGACCAGTTCGTTGCCCGCGAATCCGACGAGCCCCGCCAGCGCCAGCACCCACAGATGCTGCACGGGCCGCGGATGCGCGAGCCGGTGTATCGCCTCGTACGCGGCCAGCGCGGCCGAGCCGGCGATGATCACCACCACGATCACTCCCGCCAGATCCTCGGCGCGGCCCAGCCCGTAGGTGTAGCGGCGCGTCGCGGCCCTGCGTCCCAGCACGAAGGCGATTCCGAGGGGGACCGCGGTCAGCGCGTCGGCGAAGTTGTGGATCGTGTCGCCGAGCAACGCGACCGATCCCGTCACCACCACGAGCGCGAGCTGCGCCACCGCGGTCACGAGCAACGCCGCGAACGACAGCACCAGCGCCCGTATCCCGCGCTTGCTGGTCTCCAGCGCGGTGTCCACCCGGTCCGAGCTCTCGTGGCTGTGAGGTTTCATCGCGTGCCACCACCGCCTGCCCTCGGATGCCTGTTGCCCATGTCCGTGCCCCGATGTGGTCATGACTCCGCCACTCCGCCGTTTCCGTCACTGCTTCCGCTCGCGGATCGAGACTACCAGCGTATCTGCGTATGCATGAAGGTATGTAGGTAGTGAGGCAGCAGGGTAGGGTGCGGGCATGCACAACTCGCTGCCGGAGTTCGACATGCCTCATGACGAGCAGGTGCACCTGGCCGCCGAGTCGTTCCGCCTGCTCGCCGACCCCACCAGGATCAAGATCCTCTGGGCGCTGTTGCAGGGCGAGTCGTCGGTGGCCTGCCTTGCCGAGCTCGCCGGGGTGAATCCGACAGCGGTGTCCCAGCACCTCGCGAAACTGCGGCTGGCCGGGCTGGTGAAAGGTCGCCGCGAAGGTACGTTCGTCTTCTACTCGGCCGCCGACGAACACGTCCGCCGCCTGCTGGCTCAGGCGCTGTACCACGCGGATCACGTCGACCGTGACCTCGCGGCCGGATCCGGTGACCGTGCCGCCGAGCCGCACCACCCTCGTCCGAGGAGTGCCGGCGGTTGACCGGTTCGTTGTGGTGGGACCTGGTCATCGGGGTCGCCGTCGCGGTTGTACTGATGTGGCTGGCGCTGGTCGGGGTGCTGATCGTGCTGCGCCCGCGTGGCGGGCTGCTGCGTGAAGCGCTGCGCGTCCTTCCCGACGTCCTTCGCCTGATACGCGGACTCGCCGCCGACAAAAAATTGCCGCGCGGCGTGCGAGTGCGGCTGGGTCTGCTGCTGATCTACCTCGCATTGCCCATAGACCTGATCCCGGATTTCATCCCTGTCCTCGGGTACGCCGACGACGCGATCATCGTCACCGCCGTGCTGCGCGGTGTGGTCCGCCGCGCCGGGATCGACGCGGTCCGCGCCCACTGGCCGGGTACCGAGGAAGGGTTCGCCGCGCTCGCCCGGCTGACCGGCCTGCGAGCGCGCTGAGGGGCGTCGGCAACGTGCCGGACCAGATCTGTACGCTGCCGTATAGATCTGGTTTGGGGGCATAGATGGCACATGTGCGAACACCGAGGGACGCGTGGATCCGAGCAGGACTGGACGCGCTCGGTGAAGGAGGTCCGGAGCTGGTCAGGGTGGAGGAGCTCGCCCGGCGGCTCGGGGTGACCAAGGGCGGGTTCTACGGCTACTTCGACGGCCGCGCGCAGCTGCTGACCGAAATGCTCGACGCATGGGAGCGGGAAGCCGCCGCCGCGGTGATCGACGAGGCCGACGCCGAGGGTGGCTCCGATGTGGGCGAGCGCCTGCGCGCATTGACACGCGGAGCCAAAGCGCGCGCCGGAGGGAAGGGTGCCGAGCTGGCGATCCGTGACTGGGCTCGCCGCGATCCGGCGATCGCGGCGCGCACCCGGCGGGTCGATCGAACCAGGATGGCTTATCTGCACCGGTTGTTCCTTGAGGTGACGGGTGACGAGCGCGAGGCCGCGGCACGTGCCGCGCTGACGGCGGGTGTATGGCTCGCGAGCCACCTGATGCGCTACGACACGGCCGGTCACGACCACGACGACGTACTGAATCTCGCGTTCGAGCGGACGGTCTGGCTCACCGGCGAACCCGGTGGAAAGGACGGTCAGCCATGAATCGAAGCTTCCTTGCACCCATCGCGCGCTGGAGCGTCGCCGTTCTCGCGATCGCGGCCTTGCTTCCCTACACGGCGCTCAAACTGTTATGGCTCGGTGGTTCCCGGATCGGGATGGTGCCCGGTTCGGACGCGGGGCACATGCGGGACACGCGAATGGAAATCGGCAACGCGGTCACTGTCGTCCTCGTCGTGATCGGTGTAATCGTCGTGCTGGCGCTCACTCAGAGCTGGGGACAGCGCCTGCCGTGGTGGATCCCGGTCATCCCCGCCGCTGCCGCGACCGGTGCGCTCGCGCCGATCGCGCTCGGCTTGCCTTTCGGCGTGGTGCTTCAAGCCGTTGCCGAGGGCGACGTCAGTTCGGGGGGCGAGGGAAATCTGTCAGGTCCGGTGTTCGCGCTCGTCTACGGCGGGTTCGGGGTTTTCGGTGTGGCACTGGCGATTCTCTTCGCCGACTATGTGCAGCGCCGATGGGCGCCGATTCTCGCCGAGGGCCCCCGCCCGCCTCGGCGGCGGGCGGGCGTCCTGGCAGCGGTCTGTGTCGTCCCGTTCGCGGGCGCGATGATCTTCTGGGCATTCGCCTCCGATGCGATGGGCCTCGCGGGGTGGCAGTCACTCGCGCAGCGCGTGGTGCTGGTCGTCGCCGCGCTGCTGGCTTTGCTGGGCTGTGCCGCGCTCTTGTCCCAAGGACAACGCGTCCCGGCCCGGCCGCGCTGGCTCGCGGGCTGGATCGGTTGTTGCACGACAGCCGTCCAGGGGCCGGTCATGCTCCTTCTCGCCCATGACGCGACGGTGGATCTGTCACTGATCGTGGTGACCGTTCTGGCGACACCGGCGGCGGCGTGGCTGGGGCTCTCCGCCATCCACCGCACGGATCAGGCCGTGTCCGAGCCGGTGCGGCATTGATCGAGCTGTGCTACCCGGTTCCCGCGGCGGTCAGCCGGGCGAGTTCGCCGGCGTCGAGCCGCAACTCCGCCGCGGCGAGGTTGTCCTCCAGGTGGGCGAGCGACGAGGTGCCGGGTATCGGCAGTGTCGCGGGTGAGCGCTTCAGTAGCCATGCCAGCGCCACCCGCGCGACGCTCACTCCGTGCCGTGCGGCGATCTCGGCGCACACCTCGGCGCACTCGGGAGCCGTTCCCCTGGCGAGACGGGCGACGGGAAGCCAGGGGATGAACACGATCCCGTGTCGTTCGCAGTGGTCCAGCACGTCGTCGGAGCGCCGGTCGGCGAGACTGTAGCGGTTTTGCACGCTGGCGATCCTGACGATCTTGCCTGCTTCGACGAGCTGGTCGACGCTCACTTCCGAAAGGCCGATGTGTTTGACCTTGCCTTCGTCCTGTAGCCGGCGCAGCGCGCCGATCTGGTCGGCCAGCGGCACGAGCGGATCGATGCGATGGAGCTGGTAGAGGTCGATGTGCTCCCGCCGCAGCCTGCGCAGGCTCAGTTCGGCCTGTTGCCGGAGATATTCGGGGCGGCCGAGCGGGATCCACTCGCTGCCGAGGTTGACGTGGCCGCCTTTGGTCGCGATGACGAGGTCACGAGGGTAGGGGTGCAGTGCCTCGGCGAGCAGTTCCTCGTTCCGGCCGAGATCGTAGGAATCGGCGGTGTCGATGAACGTGACGCCCGCCTCGACCGCGCGGCGTGCGACGGCGAGTGCGGTTGCGTGCTCGGCGCCGCTCAGCCGCATCGCGCCGAAGCCGATCCGATGTACGGGAAGGTCGTCGCCGATGGTCACGGTGTCCGTCGCGGGGTCGCCGAGATTGGCCTGGTTGAGCATCGTTCTCCTTCGGGTCGGTCCCCGCTCACTCTGGTGGCCACTATCCATTCAGCACAAGTGAGACTTTCTCGACCAGACTGCGTAGTATTACTACGATGTTGAACCTGGAGCGGCTGCGGGTGCTGCACGCGGTGTCGACGACCGGTTCCGTCGTCGGTGCGGCGAAAACCTTGCATGTCACGACATCCGCCGTCTCCCAGCAGGTCGCCAGGCTGGAGCGCGAGGTCGGTCAGCGGCTCGTCGAACGCAACGGCAGGGGCATCCGGCTGACCGAGACCGGCCGGTTGCTCGCGGGGGAAGCGGCCGAGCTGATGGCGAGGGTCGAGCGGGTGGAAGCAGGGCTCGCCGCCCATCGGGGAGCGGTCGCCGGGCGGCTCGGCCTCGCGGCGTTCGCGACCGCGGCCAGGGGACTGCTGCCAGGTGTTCTGCGCGAGCTGCGCTTCCGCTATCCCGAGCTGACGGTGTCGCTTGCCGAGAAGGAACCGCACGAGGCGATTCCCGCGCTCGTGCGAAGCGAGCTGGATCTGGTCGTCGTCCAGGACTGGGTCGGCGACGCGCTGCCGGTGCCGAAGGGGCTGTCCCGGGTGTCGCTGCTGTACGACCGGCTCGACGTCGCCCTGCCGCAGCGGCATCCGCTGGCCGCGGAGGGCACCGTGGGGCTCGGCGAACTCGCCGAAGAGGAGTGGATCGCCTGGAGTGAAGGGGAAATCTGCCACGACTGGCTGGTCCGGACGCTCAGTCACGCGGGAGCGCGGCCTCGCATCGCGCACACCGCATCGGAACACTCGACGCAGCTGGCGCTCGTCGAGGCAGGGCTTGGTATCGCGGTGATTCCGAGGCTCGGCAGGGAACCCTGCTCCGCATCCGTGCGGTTCGCCGCGATCGAACCGGCACCCGTCCGGCACGTTTTCGCGCTGTACAAGGAAAGTACCGCGGCCAAGCCCGCGATCGCGGCTACCATCGAGGAACTCGTGCGGCAGGCGCGCGACGGGGCGGATGGTTAGCCGGTATCCGGTCCGCCTGCTCGTGCGGACCGGATACCGGCGGCTGAGCGCGGGCTACGACCAGACCTCGCGTGCCGTGTCGACGACGAGGCGGAGTTTGTCCGCTTGCTGTGCGATGGAAAGGTCGTTGCCGCTTTCCATCGAGGCGAACCCGCACTGTGTCGACAGCGCGAGCCTGTCGAGACCCGTGTAGCGCGACGCCTCGTGAATACGAGCCCTCAGCTCGTCGGCGTTTTCCAGTTGAGCGCGCTTCGTCGAGACGAGGCCGAGCACGATCTTCTTGTCGTCCGGAATGTCCGCGAGCGGCGCGAAATCGCCAGAGCGCTCGTCGTCGTATTCGAGCAGCAGATTGTCGAAGTTCGTCGCGCGCGGCACGAGTTCGCTGACGAACCGCCCGTAGCCGCCACGTGCGACAGCCAGATAGGACGCGTTCGCCCTGCAGACGTGCAGGCCGAAGGTGACGCCCGGAATCGGCTCCGCGATGGAGTTGATGATGTCGATCGCCTCGGGAACAATTCTCTCCGGTTGCAGTTCGTAATGGAGCCAGCGCTGCCATACGGTTTCGTCGGCGAGGACGTGAATCAATTCCGGAGCGTCGATCTGAATGTATTCGCAGCCAAGTCGTGCCAGTTCGAGGGCTTCGTTGCGCAGGGCTGCCGCAGCATCTCCGAACATGTCGTAGGGATCGGAATAGGCTGCGGGTGAGTATTCCGGGTGCCAGAGATAGTTGAGCGTGATCGGGCTGGACAAGGTCGCTTTGAGTGGCGAGGTGCTGCGTCCGCGCAGGTAGGTGAATTCCTCGACGGTCAGCATCCGTTTGCCGCTGACCTTGCCGGTCACCGTTGCCGGCATGCTCATCTGCGCCCGCTCGCCCGTCGTGACGTGGAACAGCTCGAATGGTGCGGCGTCGATGGCGCTGACACCGTCGAGAGCCGTCATGACGTGGTCACAGAAGAAGCTGCGCCTGAGCTCGCCGTCGGTCAGGTTGTCGACCCCGATCTTCTCCTGAAGTTCGACGACTTCGTCGACCGCTTTGTCTTCGAGGCGCTTGAAGTCCAAAGCCGACATTTCTCCGGCCGCGACGGCGCGCCGTGCTTCCTTGAGGTCGTCGGTCCGTAGCAACGATCCGACAACCTCGGCCCGATGGATCTTGGTCAACTGCTCGCTCCCGCTCTTTCCGGAAAAACCTCAACCGGTCGCGGGACAGGCTACTTATCGCTGTCAAGGGCGGAGCGTGGCGGAAATCTGAAAACATATTCACCTTCATTTCCCGGATCGCCGATTCCGGTCCACTGTGGACGCCTCCGGTCAGGTCTGGGACACGAGCAGCCAGGTCAGATATCCGCCATAGGCCACGACGAAAAGGCCGCCCTCGACACGGTTGATCCTGCTGCCCGTCACGAAAATCGGCACGCAGGCCAGAGCCGCGGCGACCATCAGCAGCAGGTCGCCTTCGAGCACCTCGGCGGGCACGTGGACGGCGCCCGGCGCGACGAGGACCGTGATCCCGAGGATGATCGCGATGTTGTAGACGCTGGAACCGAGCAGGTTGCCGAGTGCGATGTCCCTGTTTCCCCTCAGCGTCGCCATGATCGTGGTCACCAGCTCGGGAGCCGACGTGCCGATGGCGATGATCGTCAGGCCGATGACCGCGTCGCTGACGCCGAACGTTCTCGCGACCTCGACCGCGCCGTCCACGAGCAGCGTCGCGCCGACCACGATGACCGCGATACCCGCGGCAAGGGTCAGTGCGGCCGTCCACGGGCGCATCGCCCCGGCGTTCTCCGGCAGTGAAACATCGGGCTCGGCCGATCTGCGGCTGGTGCGCAGAACCGCCAGCGTGTAACCGATACCGAACAACGTCAGCAGCGCGCCGTCCAGCGTGCCCAGCTCGCCGTCGAGCGCGACGACCAGTAGCAACAACGACGCGACCGCCATCAGCGGCAGGTCGAACCGCACGGTTCGCCGTTCGAGCGCGAGCGGCTTGAGCAACGCGCTCAGGCCGAGGATCAGCAGCAGGTTGACCAGGTTCGTACCCACGATGTTGCCGACGGCCAGACCGGCGTTGCCCTGGCGTGCGGCGTCGATTCCGATGGCCAGCTCCGGCATGCTGGTACCCAGCGAAACGACGGTGACACCGACGACGATCGGCGCGATGCCCAGCCGCAACGCCAGGCCGGTTCCGCCTTTGACCACGAGTTCGGCGCCGCCGAGAAGCCCGGCCAGACCGACGACGATCAGCAGGGCATCCGTCATCCGGACCACCCGGTCGTCACCGCGCCGCGCACGGGAGGGGCTCAGAACGCGTACCGGAACACCGCCGCGACCGGCCCGCCGCCAGGTATCTCGTCGGCGCGCACGGCGAAAAGGCGGCCTCCCGATGGCAGCACCCGCCTCGCGATCTCGTCGGCGACGCCATAGCTGGAGGCGTCGTCCTCGGTGAGTGTCACGGCGCCCGACTCCTCGTCGACGTAGCCCGGCACCTTCGCGTCGATGTCAACCAGCAGCGTGTCGACGACACCGTAGGTCGCGGCGCGCGCGACGGTGGCCAGATCGGCGGAGGCGCGGCCGTGCGCGAAGCGCAATTCGTACAGGTCGCGGACCTCGGCGAGCCGCCGCGCGTAGATCTCGTCGAGGACCGTGCGCGCCGCGTCGGCGAGTTCGGCGTCGGAGGCACCCTCCGGGCTGCCGGGTATCCCGGTTTCGGCGAGATGCGGGTAGCTGTTCCGCGAACGATAGATGCCGTTCAGCGGTTCGGCGGCGGCGAGAATCAGCGGCAGTTCGAGACCGCTGAGCACGCCGCGCAGTGCCTGGTCGACCTTGCGCGCGAATTGGCGCAGCCGGACCTTCTGCCCCTCCGAGCCCTGCAGCCTGCGGATCGGGGATCGCTCGGTGATCGAAGCCTTGCCCGCGGCGGACGCCGCGTCCGAGGGCAGGCCGGGGACGTCGACGGTGAACGGCGGCCCCTCGCGCGTGACCTCGATCAGGCGCACCGAGCCCGACGCGAGTGCGAGGACGAACGCGGCCTGCGGGAAAGTGACCGCACGCAGCAGCGGCTTCAGATAGAAGCGGTCGCTGACCTCGACGAGCCCCGTCAACTGGTTCGGCAACCGGTAGGCCGTCACACTGCCGGGTGAAGCGAACACCGCGAGGCTGCGTGCTTGCTCGGCCCAGAAGTCGTCGTCCTCGACGAGATCGTCGAGCGCCTCGCTGACGTCGGCGACGGCACGGCGGTCCGCGCCGGCGTCCTCGAGCTGCCGGACGGCCTCGGCGGCCATGTTCTTCAGTTCGATACGACCCGCCTGTGCCTGCTGGGTGAGCGAACTCGTCGGGACGTACATGGACACGCTGACCTGATCCCGCGCGGCGAGCAGCCGCTCAAGCTGGTCACGCGTCGGGATATCGGTGTGGAGCGTCACCCGTCAACTGTCCCACGGTGCCGACTGGCCGCAAGCCGAGCGCGACGGCGGTGAAACGCCGTGGCGGGTCGCGTATGGACGATCAAGGTCGCGTGGTTCGCCCCGCCTGCCGGGAAGACGGTCAGGTCGTGATCGTCAGAGTCGCCGGTGCCGCGCCGACGTTCACGCGGACGGTGCCGGGGCGGCTGGCCGTCAACGACCACCGGTGGATCGCGGATCCGGCCACGGAGCGGGAAAGCCCGCCGTGGCAGGTGACGGTTTCCCCGTTCCTGAGCCGGGCTATCGCGGTCCCGGCGGTCTCGGTGACCGCGACCCGCGCGCCCGGATACCGGGCCAAGGTCTCCGCCGTCCAGCTCAGCGCCGAGGGCAGGTCGTCGTGTGGGTCCGCACTCCAGATCACGGCCGCCCTTTCGATCAGCCCGGGATCCGGTGCGATCTCGCTTGCCGCCACGTGGTCGGCATCGGGAGGAGTGGCCGGGCCAGAGGGATAGCGCTCGAACGTGAGATCCAGACCGTCGCCGGCGTCGCGGTGCCGTGACACGACGTCGAAGGCTGGCGGTTCGGCGATCGTCGCGGCCGGTGCGGGCAGCGGGCGGGCAGTCGCCGATCCAGGGGATTCCGGCAGCCGCAATATGTCGTACATGAGGCTGCGCAGGATCGCCGCCGCCCTGCCCTGGTTGGCGAACATCCGGCCGGGGAAGTCACGGCCGATCGCACCTTTCGCGATGGTCTCCTCGACCTGTCCCAGTAGCGGTGTGCCTGGTTCCAGCCTGGGTAGCAGGTCGAGCAGCTGAGCCAACGGCGAATCGTCAACGACCTCGCCGCCGCCGTCGGCCGCGATGAGTACCGGCTTGTTCAGCGCCGTGGCGTAGCAGGTCAGTGATCCGTGATCGGACACGACGAGGTCGGCGGCGACGAGAGCGGTGTCCGTCGCATCGGGACAGGCTCGGCGAAGCTGGTCAAGTTGTTCCTCGTGGGAGAGGACGAGCAGGTCGGCGACAAGGTCGCCGTGCTTGTCGTAAAGCCATTCCGCCGACAGCCCGAACACGTTCCCCGTCCCCGTTTTCCGGTTCAGGTACTTGTTGTAGCCGACGCCGTGTGGCAGGACCACTTTGGGTGCGGGCCGGAAACCCAGTTCGTCGCCGAAACTCGCCGAGATCACAAGATCGATCTTCGGATCGTCTCCGAGGGCTTCCGGTTCGTAGACGCGGATGCCGTGTTCGGCCAGGAACCGGTCGGTGCCGTCGGTGAAGGCGGAAGAACCCGGGATGGTGAAGAAGATCTGGATCCGGTCGTCGTGACCGAGCAGCGGGAGGACGTCGAGGAGGCGGGTCGCCGCGGTGATGTTGTGCACGATCGCGAGAACGGTGCGTCGAGACCTCACGGTCGCTCAGTTGCCGCCGATGGTGATGACATCCTGACTCTTGTGCGTGTGCTCGCTCGAAGGTACTCGGGAGACCTCGGCCACGATCGTGAGCTTGTCCGCGAGGTGGCGTGGCTCACCTGGTCCAGGGAAGAGATCCGTAGCGGGCGGCGATCGCGACGGCGCGATCGCGCAGACCGGCTCGCAACGACCGGGGGCTCAGGACTTCGGCGTCGGTGGCCAGTTGCCACAGTGCCCATTCGGCGTGCCGGGAATCCTGAAAGGTCACCTCAAGCCGCAGCAGGCCGTCCTCGTCGGTTTCCTCGGCGAGAACGGCCAGTGCGGTGCTCACCAGTTCCTCGCGCCGATCCGGGTTGATCCGGGCCAGCACGAGGATGTTGTCGCCGCCGGTGCGGAAGCGGGTGCCGCGTTCCTGCCAGGCCCGGTCGAGGTCGACCCGGTCCGCTCGCTCCGCCGGTTCGGGAAGTGCCGTCGCGGAAAGCACCCTGGAGAGCCGGTAGGTGCGGTCGGCACCGGATCGCGTGGCCAGCAGGTAGGCGCGGTCGCGCACGGTGACCAGGCCGATCGGGTCCACCGTGCGCCACGTCGGCGCGCGGCCGGGCGCCGCGTAGCGGATGCGCAGCTTGGTTCCGGCGAACACCGCGCGCCGGACCTCGGCGACGACCGCCTCCGGCACTTCCTCGGTGTCCTGCCTACGGGAGAGCAGGTCGGTCTCCGGGTCGATGAGCAACCGTTCCGCCACGCCCGCCGCGGTGTCCCTGTGGTTCTCGGGCAGCGCGTCGACGACCTTGAGCATCGCCGAGGCCAGCGCGGAGCCGAGTCCGAAGGCCTGAGCGCCACGGCGTGATCCGGCGACCAGCAAGGCGAGCGCCTCGTCGTGGTTCAGACCGGTGAGCTCGGTCCGGAAGCCCGGCAGCAGCGCGAAACCGCCGTGTCTGCCGCGTTCGGCGTAGACGGGGACACCCGCCGAGGAAAGCGATTCGATGTCGCGCAGCACGGTGCGGGTGGAGACCTCAAGTTCGCGCGCCAGTGTGGTGGCGGAGAGCCTGCCGCGCTGGCGCAGCAAGAGCACCAGCGAGACAAGGCGATCAGCACGCATACGGCGACGCTACCGGAATATACGACACAGGATGTCGTGATTCGTTGCGAGGCTCATCGGTACGACGGCGCGGAAGTGCCGTCTTCGCAACGAACCGAATGGAATTGATGTGGCACTGCAACGAACGGCTGTCAATCCGGTCGCGTGGTCGGCCGAGCTGGGGTTCAACCAGGGTGAGCTCGTCTCGGGGAACACCCGGACCCTCTACTGCGCGGGACAGACCGCGATGGACGGTGACGGCAAGCCCCGGCACGCCGGTGACCTGGCGGCGCAGCTGGCGCTGAGTCTCGGCAACCTTGAGGCCGTCCTCGCCGAGGCGGGTATGTCGCTGGCGAACCTCGTGCGGCTCAACGTCTACACCACCGACGTCGACCTGCTCTTCCAGCACTACGGTCTGCTCGCTTCGCGACTGGGTGCGGTGGGCGTCGCGCCGGTCACGACGATGCTCGGGGTGAGCAGGCTGGCGATCCCGGAGCTGATGGTGGAGCTTGAGGGCACCGCCGTGGCGTGAGACCGGCGGCCGAAGCGGGGCGAACCCGGCTGGTGGACGGAGTCGTTCCGTCCACCAGCCGGGCAACGCAAACCCGGATCAGTGGAAGATCACGTGGTCGGCGAGAACCGTCTTCCCGTCCTTCTGCACGTCGCCGGAGGCGGTCACCTCGTCACCGGCTTCCGGGGTGCCGTTCTCGAAGTCGACAACGGTGCCGGGCGTGATGACGAAGTCCAGTTCCGGCGCGCCGGGGTGGGAGACAACGGAGACCACCGTGACCTCGCCCAGCTCCGTGTCGCCCCGCTTCTCGATCTTGCTGATTTCGCCCCTGACGGCGATCTTGTGCTCCTCCTCGGGCAGGTCCGCCTGCTGGGTCTGGCTCGCTTGGCTCCTCGCGGGCTGGGCGTCGGCGGTCGCGGCGACCGCCGACCCGCCGAGGGCGATGGCGGGGAGCAGGACGAGGCCGGCGACAACGCCGGCGCGGCGGATGATCTTGGTGGACATGCTGGTGCCTTTCGCGTTGGTGTGCCGGTCTTCGAGGACCGGATGAACACAGCTTGTCCGTCCTGTTTGAACGATCTCGGGGAAGTTCTGGGAGAGTTCTGAGAATCGCGGGGCCCGGTGGTGCGGCACAACCCGTTGTCGCAGGCGAACACCGGAAGGCGTTCAGGGAACTCTCAGAACGTTCCCGGATTCACTCAGCGGCGCCTGAACTCGCGGCGAGTGGCAGTGACACGCGGAACGTGGCTCCCGCGCCCGGCGCCGTGGTCAGCGAGATCGTCCCGCCGTGGGCGGTGACCAAGGAGTGCACGATGGCGAGGCCGAGGCCCGCGCCCCCACCACCGTCGGATCGGCTGCGGGAGTCATCCGCGCGATAGAACCGGTCGAAGACGCGCGCCTGCTGTTCGCGGGTCAGGCCAGGGCCGACGTCGGCGATCTCCACGACGGCCCTGCCGTCCGCTGTGCCGACACCGATGCGGATCGGGGTGCCCTCAGGGGTGTGCCGCACGGCGTTGCCGACGAGATTGGTGACCACCTGGCGCAGCCTGGCCTCATCGGCGTAGGCGGGCGCCGCGGCTGGTGCCTCGCCGTCAGGGCCGGTCAGTTCCACCGGACGCGAAGGATCGAGCGCGCGCACGTCGTGCAGCGCGTCGGCGGCCACCGTCCGCAGGTCCATCGGCGTCAGCTCCAGCGACGTCGCCGGGTCGCGCTGTTCGTCGAGGCGAGCGAGCAGCAGCAGGTCCTCGACGAGCCGGGTCAGCCGCAGCGACTCGCGCTCGATGCGGTCCATGGTCCGCTCGACGTCCTCCCGTTCGGTGAGCGCGCCCATCCGGAACAGCTTGGTGAAGCCCCGGATTCCGACCAGCGGGGTGCGGAGTTCGTGGCTCGCGTCGGCGACAAACCGCCGCATCCTGGCCTCGGACAGTTCCTTGGCCGTGAAGGCCGCCTCGTTCTGGGCGAGCATGGTGTTGAGCGCGTGGGACAAGCGGCCGATCTCGGTGCCCGGAGCCGCCATGGCCGGCACCCGCTGGCTGAGGTCGCCGCTCGCGACACCCGCCAGCGTGTGTTCGATGCGCCGCAGCGGCCGGAGCCCGCCCCGGATGGCGAACGATCCCACCACGGTGAGCACGAGCAGCAGGCCGGCGCCGGTGGCAAGCGAAATGGTGTTCAACCGGGTGATGGTGGCCTGGACCTCGCTCAACGAAGCCGCCACCACCACCGTCTCGCGGCGGATTTGCACACCGGAGGTTCCGTCGGCGGTGACGTTGCTTGAGGACAGCGCGAGTACTCGCCAGGTTTCCGAACCGTCCTTGCTCGGCGCGTCGAAAGGGCGTCCGCCACGCGTGTCGACCGCGGCGACATCCAGGCGTGGCAATGCGGGGTCGGTGGGACTGGGCCGTGCGCGGGGGAGCTGTTCGGCGATGAGTGCGCCGTCCGGATCCAGGAACGCGACGTAGTTCTCCCAGAATCCGCCGTCGTCGGCGAAGAACGTCGTCCCGGGCGTATCGAGGGAGTCCACCTGTTGCGCCACCCCGGTTGCCATCGATTCCAGCTGGTTGTCGATGCGGCTTATCAGGTGACCGTGCAGGAAGTTGGTCACGATCACGCTGCCGACGGTCAGTCCGACGGCGAGCAGCAGGCTCGCGATGAGCAATACCCGGGCGCGCAATGAAAGCCCGCGTGACCTCCGTGGGCTCGTCACGCCCGCGGCTCGCGGAGCACATAGCCGATGCCGTGCACCGTGTGCAGCAGCTTGGAGCCGGTTTTGTCGATCTTGCGGCGCAGGTAGCTGATGTAGGTGTCGACGATGCTGGGGTCGCCGCCGAAGTCGTACTCCCAGACCTGGTCGAGGATCTGTCGTTTGGACACCACCCTGCCCGCGTTGAGCATCAGGTAGCGCAGCAGGCGAAACTCGGTCGGAGACAACCGGATCGGTGTGTCGGCGCGCAGCACCTGGTGTCCGTCCACCTCAAGTTCCAGGTCGGCGACGCGCAAGGTGTCGCGAGGCGCCCTGCCGCCGGAGCGGCGGAGCACGGCGTGGATCCGCGCGATCAACTCCTCCGGGTCGAAGGGTTTGGTGATGTAGTCGTCGCCGCCGAGTGTGAGGCCGTTGATCTTGTCAGCGGGGTCGTCGCGGGCGCTGAGGAACAGGACGGGTACCGGAACGCCGGCACCTGCCTGTTTGCGGAGCCGCCGGATGACCTCGAAGCCGTCCATGTCCGGCAGCATCACGTCCAGTAGCACCAGGTCGGGGGTGCTGAGCTGGGCCTGCTGGAGCCCCTCGCCTCCGCTGGCGGCCGAGGTCACGGCGAAGCCGGCGAATCGCAGTGTGGCGGCCAGGAGTTCGCGCACCGTCGGTTCGTCGTCCACGATGAGCAGGTTGGTTCCGGGTTCGGATGCCACACTGAGCCTTTCCTGGTAGCCGTGCCCATGCCGGACGGTGAAGCGGCGCAACGCGAAACCCCGGCATGAGGGTCCCTTCCGGGATCGGCTTCATACCGGGGCAGCACATCGGGACGAGTGTCACATACCCGGCGACTCCGGGTGGACGAGTGTGCCTGCCGAGGAAGATCACGGTCAGCGTCGGCCACTCCGCGTCCCTCGGTACCGTGCCTTGGTATGACCGGTATCGAGATCACCGAGGCGCTGGTTCGCGACCTGCTGCGGGAGCAGCATCCGGACCTCGCGGGCCTGGCGATTCGTGAGGTCGCGGGCGGCTGGGGCAACCAGATGTGGCGGCTCGGGGACGAGTTGAGCATGCGCATGCAGCGCATGGACCCCACGCCGGAGCTTCAGCTCAAGGAACGGCGATGGCTGCCCGTGCTGGCCCCGCGTCTGCCGCTGCCCGTGCCGACCCCGGTGCGGTTCGGTGAGCCTTCCGAGCGCTTTCCCAAGCATTGGACCGTGATGACGTGGGTTCCCGGGCAGCCGCTTGATCACGGCTCGATCAGTCGCGGCACCCACGCGGCCGATGTGCTGGCGGATTTCCTCGATGCACTGCATGTGGAGGCGCCGGCCGATGCGCCGATCGCCACCGACCGAGGCGCCCATCCCCGGGACTGCGCGGACGGGTTCGAGAGCTTCTTCCAGGCTGTCGCGCCCGGCGATATCGCCGACGAGGTCAGGGCCGTCTGGAACGACGCCGTCGCGGCATCGGCGTGGGAAGGCCCGCCGGTGTGGGTGCACGGCGACCTCCATCCCGCGAACGTCGTCGTCTCGGACGGAACGCTCGCGGGCGTCGTCGACTTCGGTGACCTGTTCGCGGGCGATCCGGCGTGGGACCTCGCCGCCGCGTGGGTGCTGCTGCCCGAGGGTATGGCTTCCCGGTTCTTCGACAGGTACGCCCACGCGGACGAGGCGGCGATCCGGCGCGCGCGAGGGCTGGCCGCCTTGAAGAGCCTCTTCCTGATGCTCATGGGGCACAACGGAGACCGAGGCCTCCCTGGCGGCAAGCCCCACTGGGGACCTGCCGGCCGGGCGGCGCTCGATCGCGTCCTGAAAGGCGTCTGACGGCGCGCTTCGTCAGGAGCGCTTCACCGCGTCGATCTTCAGCATCCGCGCGATCACCTTGTCGAGCTCGCCGTCGTCGAAGATCTTCTTCCAGTCGTCCTTCACGATCGTCTCGCGCCCGTAGTCCATCGCGATGAGGCAGGCGTCGGAGAACGGGTTCGATCCGCGCAGCGTGTTGGTCAGCGCCACCTGCACGTGGCCGAGCAGCATGGCGCGCGCGGCAGGCTCGGGGACGCCGACGGTGTGCACGGTCTCGTGCAGCGCCTCGTTGAGCAGCGAGCCGACCATGCAGGCAACGGTTTCGACGAGCGTCGGCTCCAGCACCGCGAGCTGCTTCACGCTCACCCAGTGGACGTCCACCACCGGTGCGTACATGACGCGGATGACGTCGTCGGCGAGCTTGCGGGCGGTCTCGTTGCCCGACTCGAACGCCGCCACCACTTCCTGGGGAGCCGCGACGCCGCCGAAGGTGTCGGCGTACTCCTCCTTTGTGGTGCGTTCGAGGAACACCGAGGGATGGCACGGGTGGGCCACGGCGTACTCGATGTCGTCGCGCTTGTGCAGCAGGCCCGCGTATGCCGCTGCCGGGTCGAGGGTCAGCACGATGGCGCCCGGCTTGAGTTCCGGTACGAGCGCCTCGGACACCGTGCCAAGCACGACGTCCGGCACCGCGAGGATCACGACGTCGCTCTCGCGCGCGGCCTCGGCCGAGTCGGTCACCTCGCGGCCCTGGCTTGCCAGCAGTTCCCTTCCTCCGAGGGAGTTCTCGCTGTAGAGGACGCGGTAGGCGCTCTCCGCGAGGTTGTTGGACACGCGCTGGCCCATCTTGCCGCCCGCGCCGACGACGGTGACCGTGGTCATGAGTTGCTCCTTAGGAATTCCACACTGTGCCGTGTCCACTCGTCTTCCAGCTTGCGGGTGATCTCGAAGTCGTCCCGCGGCGGAAGCCAGTGCTCCACGATCTGGTTGATGTTGCGCTCGCCCGGCCTGATCCGCTCGATCATGGCGTTGTAGTCGAGGCGTCCCTCGCCGAGCCGGCAGCCGGAGAGCGTGAATCCGACCCAGCCCTCCTGGCGGGCGAAGTCGAAATCCTTGACGTGGAGGTTGACCACGTGCCTCGCGGTGGTCTCCACGACCTGCTTCGGGTGCTCAAGGTTCGCGACGCAGTTGGCAGGGTCGAGGCAGATACCGAGGTGGTCGCTGCCGACGGCCTCCACGACGTCGACGAGGTCGGCCGAGGCCACCTGCTCGTAGGTTTCCAGTGCGAGCGTCACACCCTGAGCGGCAATGCCGGGCATGGCTTCGCGTAGCCATTCGGTGGCCTCGGCGAGCGTCGGCCGGTCGGTGGCCGAGTACAGCATGCTGCGCACGAGCGTCACGTCGAGTGCTTCGGCGAGGCCGAGATAGCGCTTGAGATGGTCCGGACGCACGCCGCGCGTGCCCAGTTCGAGCGTGATGTCGAGGTCCCTTGCCGCCGCACGGAGTTCTCGAAGCTCCACTGTGGACATATGTTCGAGCGGAGGATGGTCGCAGATCTGGAAGACGTCCACGCCGAGCTCCCTCGTCTGCTCCAGCATCCGCGTGAGCGTCAGTGGTTTCGCGGCCCGGCCGGAGCCGCGCCAGAAGAACGCGTAGGTGCTCAGTCCGATCGCCATCAGGATCCCTTCGCCAGTGCCAGCGCCTCGTCCATGACCTTCCCGACGGCGGCGGGGTCGTGCGCGAACCGGCCGAGAAACAGCCCGTCGACCGAGGTGCCGAGCCTGGTCAGCAGACCGGGGCCCGCGCTGCCGCCGTAGATCACGCGTACGCCGAGGCGGTCCTTGAGCGTGCCGCACACCTCGGCGATGTGCGAATCGGGCGCGGGCCGCTCGGCGCCGATCGCCCAGTGCGGTTCGTAGGCGACCACGACGGGACCCGAGGAGCCGCCGAGCGCCGACTCCACCTCGGCGACGCAACGCTCGGCGGCCTCGGCCGAGGACACCCGGTCCGGTTCGCCCACGCACAGCACCGGTACCAGGTCGTTGCGCAGAGCAGCCTGTGTCTTGCCGGCGACGGTCGCGTCGTCCTCGCCGTAGAGGCGCCGCCGTTCGGCATGGCCGACCTCGGCGTAGGTACAGCCCAGTTCCCGCAGCAGCGGTCCGCCGACCTCGCCGGTGAACGCGCCGCCGTCCTCGGCGCACAGGTCCTGCGCGCCCACCCGTACCGGCGTGCCCTCGAAGATCCCGGCAACCGCCGGGATGCTCGGGAACGAGGGGAGCACGAACAGTTCGGCGTGCCCGCCCGCGATCGCCTCGTGCGCGGCGAGCGCGGCCACGTCCCTGCTCCACTCCAGAGTCCTGGCGTGGGAGAAGTACAGCTTGAGGCTGATGCCGAGACTCAGCACGAACCCACGCTCTCGTAGTCCGTGAGCACCCGCACTTTCCGCGCCGAAGGCGAGTTCTCGTCGAAGACGTAGGTGAGCCATTCGCGGGCGAGCCTGCGGGCCAGTTCGAGCCCGATCACGCGCTGGCCGAACGTGAGTACCTGGGCGTTGTTGCTCAGCACGGAACGTTCGACGGAGAAGCTGTCGTGGGCGGTGACAGCGCGGATGCCGGGCACCTTGTTGGCCGAGATCGCGACGCCGAGGCCCGTTCCGCACACGAGCAGCGCGCGGTCGGCCTCGCCCTTGGCGATCAGTTCCGCCGCGGTGACCGCCACTGTCGGGTACGGGGTGTCGCCTTTGGCGTCCACTCCGACGTCCACAACGGACTCGACGAGTTCGCTGGACTCCAGATCGGCCTTGAGCGCTTCCTTGTAGTCGAAGCCGGCGTCGTCCGACCCGACCACGATGCGCCATGTCCGAGTTTCCTCTGTGTTTTCCGTCATCGCACATCTTTCCTCTCGCTGAGCACGTCACGCACGGCGCCGGCGATGAGAGCCAGCGACACCGCACCCGCATCGGGCGTTCCGACGCTCTTCTCGGCGAGCGGCCTCGCCCTGCCGATCCTCGGCACCAGGCCGGCGGTGGCCTCGGCCGAGGCGCTTGCCCTGCGGGCCGCGGGTTCCCAGGCCTCGGCGAGCCCGCCCTGCTCGCCGGCTCCTTCCGCGAGCGTCTCGGCGAAGGGGGCGAGCACGTCGACCATCGTCTTGTCGCCCACCTTCGCCCCGCCCACCTTGAGCACGCTCTCCAGCCCGGCCGAGACTCCCTGACTCACGGTCACGGCCGTGGGTTTCTCCTTGTCCCCCAATGCGTTCGCGATGGTGCGCAGCAGCAGGCCCCACAGTGCGCCTGACGTGCCGCCCGCCTTGTCGGCCCACGCGTCGCCCGCGAGCGCGAGCAGGGTGCCCGCGCCGGCGCCGAGCCGCAGCGCCTCCTTCGCGGCGCCGACGGCGGCGACCGCGCCACGCTGCATACCGATGCCGTGGTCGCCGTCTCCGGCGACCGCGTCGATCCGGCCCAGTTCCTCGACGTTGCTCTCGATCACCGCGCGCACGGCCTCCAGCGCGGCGAGTACCACGCCAGCCGCGTCGCGGGACTCCTCGCTCGCCTCGGGCACGGTCTGTTCGGGCGACTCCGGCGCGAGGTCGTCCGGCGCGGGGGGCGCCGGGGTGATCGAGCCCTTGCGGAAGGCCGGAGCGTCGGCGGGAGAAGTCCAGTACCGCTCCAGTTCCTCGTCCAGCCAGAACAGGGTGAGCGACGCGCCCGCGAGGTCGAAGCTGGTGACGAACTCGCCGACCTCGGGGTCCACCACCTCGACGCCCGCCTCGGCGAGCAGGTGCGCCACCCGCCGGTAGACGACGAACAGCTCCTCGTGCTTCACGGTGCCGAGCCCGTTGAGGATCACGCCGGCTCGCTGCCCGCGCACGTCGGTGACGTCGGCGGGAAGGTCGGCGAGCAGCGTGCTCACGAACAGTTCGGCCAGCCCGTCGGCGCTCGGCACGTCGGCCTCTTCGATGCCGGGTTCGCCGTGGATGCCCATGCCGACGGCCATTTTCCCTTCGGGGATCGTGAACAGCGGCGCGTCGGCGCCCGGCAGCGTGCAGCCGGAGAACGCGACTCCGAGCGAGCGGGTGCGGTCGTTGGCGCGCTCGGCGACACGGCACACTTGCTCAAGGCTCAGTCCCGCTTCGGCGGCCGCGGAGGCTGCCTTGAACACGGTGAGATTGCCCGCGACGCCACGCCGCTTGTCCGCTTCGTCGGCCGGTGCGCTCGACACGTCGTCGGTGACCGCGAACGCCTTCGCGGGAATTCCCTGCTGGTTCAGGATCTCCGCCGCGTGTCCGAAGTGGAGCACGTCGCCGGCGTAGTTGCCGAACAGCAGCAGCACTCCCGCACCGTTGTCGGCCGCCTTGGCAACGGAACACGCTTGCTGGGCCGAAGGTGAGGCGAAGATGTTGCCGGGAACGGCGCCGTGGGCGAGGCCTTGGCCGACCAGGCCGGTGAACGCCGGGTAGTGGCCGGAGCCGCCGCCGACGATGACCGCGACCTGCCCCGGCGTTTTCGCGGTGTTGCGCACGACGCCGCCCGGCACGTGGCGTACCCACCGCTGGTGGGCGGCGACGAAGCCGTCGAGTACCTCGTCGGCGAAGGCGGCCGGGTCGTTGAACAGTCGGGTCATGCCTTGGTCACCGCTTTCTCGTCGAGGTCGCCGGTCTGGACGCGGCCCCGCTTGGCCAGCGCGACCATGAGCGCGGCCGAGAGCACCATCAGCCCGCCGACGACGAACATCGGCACCGCGTAGGAACCCGTGGCGTCATTGAGGAATCCGGTCACATATCCGGCCGCGAAACCGGCCAGGTTTCCGAAGGTGTTGATCAGTGCGATGCCGACGGCCGCCGCGGCTCCGGTGAGGAACTGGGCCGGAACCGTCCAGAAGTTGGGCAGTGCGGCGAAAATCGAGCACGCCGTGATGGTGATGACCACGATCGTCGCCGCGGGCGAGCCCATGAACAGCGCGATCGGGACGCTCACGCCGCCGACGACAGCGGGAAGGGCGATGTGCCAGGTCCGCAGGCCGCGCCTGGTGGCGTCACGCGACCACAGGTAGAGCACGATCGCGGCGGGCACGTACGGAATCGCGGTGATGAGTCCTTCCTCCAGCACCGTGAACGTGGTGCCGAAGCTGTCCTCGAAGTCGCTGATGATGTCGGGAAGGAAGAACGCGAGCGCGTAGAGGCCGTAGATGAAGCCGAAGTAGATGAGCGCGAGCGTCCACACGCGACCGCTGCGCATCGCGGCCAGCACGCCGCCCTTGCCGGAGCCTCCGCCGGTCTTGGTCTTGGCCTCACCCTCCAGTTCGGCCGTGAGCCAGTCCTTTTCGGCCTGGGTCAGCCACTTCGCGTCGGCGGGGCGATCGCTGAGGTAGAACCAGGCCGCGATGCCGACGATGATCGCGGGCACCGAGACACACAGGAACATGAAGCGCCAGCCCTCAAGGCCGAACACCCCGTGCTGCTCGATGAGCACCCCGGCAAGCGGGGCGCCGATGACCGTGGTGAGCGGCTGCGCGATGTAGAACAGTGCGAGGATCTTGCTCCGGTGCCGCGCGGGCACCCACAGGGACAGGAACAGGATCGCGCCGGGGAAAAACCCGGCCTCGGCGATGCCGAGCAGCAGGCGCAGCACATAGAGGCCGCCGACACTGTCCACCCAGGTGAACAGCAGCGAGACGATGCCCCACGACACCATGATCCTTGCCAGCCATTTGCGGGCGCCGAATCGGTGAAGCGCGATGTTGCTCGGTACTTCGAGCAGGATGTAGCCGATGAAGAACACACCGGAGGCGAAGCCGAACTGCGCCGCGGTGAGACCGAGGTCGTCGTTCATCCCGTTCGGGCCCGCGAACGAGATCGCGGTCCGGTCGAGATAGTTGATGAAGAACATGAGTGCCACGAAGGGCACGAGCCGCACGGCGACTTTCCTGATCGCCGAGCGCTCAATTGAGGGCTGCTGGGTGGCGTCCACGTCGACACTCCTGACACGCGCTGAAGATTGCGGCGATGCTAAGCACGCGTAACCGAAACGGCCCAGTGCCCGTGAACGGAGTTGCAACTATTCGGCGTGAATGCCCGGCATTCTCGATCAAGAAGCGGTGCCGGGTGAGAATGCGTTCAGTCGACGAGAGGTTCCGCGGCCTGTGTGTCGACGATCAACTCGGTGACGGCGCCGGCCAGCAGCCCCGCCCGCAGCACCGGGGCCTTTTCCTCACCGAGCGCGACGCACAGGCGGCGCGGGATGCGGCGCAGCAGCTCGATCGGCAATCCGCTGGAGCGCTCGTTCATCGCGACATCCGTACTTGATCCCGTGGCATGGAGGAACACCGTGCCGAGGTCGCCCACCACGCCCTGCTCGGTGAGCGAGCGAAGGTCGTCGCGGTCGAGGTAGCCGGCGCGGTAGAGGTGGCCGGGAATGCCGCCGCCGAGCGCGCCGACGGAGAACAGTGCGACGTCGGCCCGCTGCTGCAGGCGGACGATGCGCTGGACGCTGCGCTCGGCCCACAACGCGGCCCGCGTGGCGGCCGAGTCGAAGAACGCGGGCACGGGGAAGTGGTGCACACGGGCGCCGAGTACGGCGCCGAAGCGGTCGAACACGCCGGAGGCGTATTCGGCGCCTGAGGAGAACGTGTTGCCGGATCCGCTCATCTGCACCACCCGCAGCCCCGGAACGACGCCGGGCGTGAGGTTGCGGGCCAGTGCGGCGATGGTGATACCCCACGCGACGGCGACCGTGGTGTCGGGTGACAGTGTCAGGCGCAGTTTCGCGGCGGCCTGGGTCGCGACGTGCAGCAGCCGTTCGCCCTCGGTCGCCCGCTCCGGCGGGGAGACGACCGTGGCCTCCACGCCGTACCGCTCGGCGATGAGGCGCTCCAGCGTGCTCGCCGCCCTTCCCTTGCGGTGCACGGTGATCTCGACGAGCCCCGCGTTGCGTGCCTCGTCGACAAGGCGCGACACGGTCGCGCGCGAACAGCCCAGCTCCTGCGCGATCGCCTCCATCGTGAGGCGCTCGTCGTAGTACAGCTGCGCGGCCCGCAGCACCGTGGCCCTGCGCGCGGTGTTCATGCGACGTGCTCCGCGATCGCGGTGACCACCACCGCGAAGGACACCGCCCCCGGGTCGCGGTGGCCGAGGCTGCGCGCGGCGAGCGGGCGGGCCCTGCCGAGGCGGGGGCTCAGCGACGCGGTCGCCTCGGCTGCGCGAGCGGCGACCGCCGAGGCGTTGACCCATGCTGGGCCGAGCGGCAGTTCGGCGGCCAGGTCGGCCTCAAGGCTCTCGGTGAACGGCAGAAAGGCGTCCACAACGGTCTTGTCGCCGATGCGGGCGTTGCCGTAGCTGGTCACGGCGTCGAGAGCGGAGCGGCACGCGGCCTGCACCGCGTTGGCGGGCGGGTCGGTGTCGGAGAGGACCCGCGCGGCCGCGCGCAGGCCGGCGCCCCACAACGCACCGGAGGAACCGCCCGCCCTGTCGCTCCATGCGTCGGCGGCGAACAGCAGCGTCGTGGCCGTGCCCGCCCCTGACTCGACGGCCCTTCCCGCCGCCGTTGCCGCAGCGCGGGCGCCCCGCGCCATCACGCGCCCGTGATCGCCGTTGCCCGCCACCGAGTCGAGTTCTCCCAGCTCCGGCTCGGCCTCGGCGAGCGCGGCCGCCGCTGTCTCGAACGCCGCGTGCACGAGTTTCGCCATGTGCCGCGACGCCGCGCTCGACTCCGGAATAGCCCGCTCGGCGATCTCGGGCACCGGCCTCGGCGTGAGCGGGGCGGCCTCCGCGGGTCCCTTGCGGTAGGCGGGGCTTTGCGCCGGTGCGCCCCACAGCGCTTCCAGTTCGTCGTCGAGCCACGTGATCGTCAGGGACAGCCCCGCCATGTCGAGGCTCGTGATCAGCTCGCCGACCTCGGGCTCGACGATCTCGACGTCCTCGGCCTCCAGCGCGGGCACGACCTCGTTCCACAGCACGAACAGTTCCTCGTACTTGGTGGCGCCCATGCCGTTGAGCAGCACGGTCGCCCTGCGCGCGCCATCGGGGCGCTCGGCGAGAAGGCGGCCGACCAGCAGCCCTGCCAGCTCGCGCGCGCCGAGCAGCGGCTCTTCCGACACTCCCGGCTCGCCGTGGATGCCGAGACCGACGCCCATCCTGCCTTCGGTCATGGTGAACAGCGGACCGGGGGAGCCCGGTGGCGTCGGTCCTTCGAACGCGACGCCGAGTGACACCGTCCCCGTGTTGGCGCGTTCGGCGACCCTTGCGACGCCCTCCAGGTCGTAGCCCGCCTCGGCCGCAGCCCCGGCGATCTTCACGACCACCAGGTCACCCGTCGTGCCCCGCCGAAGGGTCCGCTCGTCGCGGGGCGCGCTCGCGAGGTCGTCGCTCACCACCACGGAGCGCACCGGGATGCCCGCCTCGGCGAGCTGGGCGCGCGCCGCCTCGAAATTCAGCACGTCGCCCGCGTAGTTGCCGTAGCTCAGCACCACGCCCGCGCCCGCGTCGGCCGCCGTCGCGACGGCTACCACCTGTTGCGTCGACGGTGACGAGAACACGTCGCCGACCACGGCGGCGTCCGCGAGGCCGGGACCGACCCAGCCCGCGAAGGCGGGGTAGTGCCCGCTGCCGCCGCCGGTCACCACCGCGACCTTGCCCGGTGCCGCCTGCGTCGCCCTGACGACCCCACCGGGCACTCGCTGCACGAATCCGGGGAACGCGCGCGCGAACCCGGAGAGCGTGTCGCCCGCGAAGTCGGCGGGGTCGTTGAAGATCTTGGTCATGAAGCCCTTTCGTGCGGATCCGTTACAGCGGCGGGGAGGCGCTGAGCCCGCGCATGACCGACGGTATCTCAGCGGCGCGCGGGCCGGGCGCCTCGCGGAGCACCTGCACCCGGCGGCCACAATGGACGGGCGCGGGAGTCCGGATAGGACAGTGGGGGAATGCCTTCCCTCTGTATGCCACTTAGAGCGGAACGTGCGGGCGAATAGGCCGGACGGTTTTATTCGCGGGACGATCGTATTGTGGCGAAGATTTTCCGACGGGAGGCTCCCGGCCCGAATTGTCGGCATCACCTTCGTTGCCACAGGAGAGGCCGGGCCGGGTCCACGGTGACGCGATACTGCTCCTCGCCGGGCCGAGGTGAGAGAGGCGGATCGCGCCAGTTCTGGGAGGGTGCCCCCGGTGCGACTCGAACGCACACTGGACGGATTTTGAGCGGATTCACCGAACGTGCTTTGACCTGCATGGATGCCTTTTGACCTGGCAATCGGGCCACACATGGGCCACAGGAAGTTTCTCGACGTGGGACTTGCGGAAGTCTTCGGTAGCTCGGATCGTGGTGTCTCCCGTTCGGCTGGCTTCGGCGGGTAGCCTCTAGTTCGTGCCTGATGACAACGTGGAGCAGCGGCTCACGGCCTTGGAGGAAAGTGTCGCTCAGTACGACGAGGCGGCCCGGGCGGCCCGGGTAGCGCGGTTGGACGCTGCTGCGGCTCGTGAGCTGTCTTCAGGTGCTTATGAGGAAGTTGGCCAGGCCAGGGTTGAGCTGCGCGCCCACACGAGCACTCTCAACGCGTTGAGGGAGACTCAGCTTGAACACGGCGAGCAGATCGCAGAGCTTCGAGCAGCGACTGCCCAGGTACAGGCGGGAATCGCTCAGATCACCCGGTTGCTGACCCACCGGATCGACGAGGCAGATTCGTCGGACGACTCCGTTGGCGGATGAGCCTCTTCAGGCTGTTCTCTGCTTGAACACCGGCCAAAATTTTGGACCCTTTCTCGACGAACCCCCAGGTCAAAAGGGTGCTCCCCGCGCACGCGGGGGTGGTCCCGAGAGGGACGACCCGATGCCCATTTTGCACTCGTGCTCCCCGCGTGCGCGGGGGTGCCTGTCCCGCGCTGGAGGTTGGGCGCGGGACAGGCGGCAACGCCCTTGTCTGCGGGCGACAAGGGCGCGGGTCAGCGCTTCCGGGGTTTCCGGGGGTCTCGACGGGCGGGGGTCGGCTTGGCCAGTTCCACCACGCCCTCCTGAATGAGGGTGGCGAAGCTTTGCAGCTCGTTGAACGACATGCGGACCAGTTCCCCGCGGGGAGTTCGAATCATCGCTACGCCGTCGCGGACCTGTACCGCGACTTCGCCGCTTTCGCACAGCATCTGCCGCGCCCACATCAGGCTGGTCACGGCAGTTCTCCCGGCCGGGGCATGGTGGCCAAGCACCGCTCGCACGGCATCCCTGTCGGTTTCGCGTCGAGTAGTTCCACGCTGCCCGTCGCGAACCGGCTCCCGCAGTAGGCGACCAGCATCTCTGCCGCTGCTTCCGGGGCTGGGAAGACATGCGCCATGCGACGCGTCTCACCCACGGTCCCCGGCAACGGCCGGGCAATGATCAACCGCACCGTCATACTCTCACCTCCATTATCTATGCAGGTCAGAGTAACCATGGACGTCCATGTATGTCCATGATGCGCCACGGGCGACGATGGGTCACCAAGCTACGTTGTTGATCATGTGGAGCAGCCGTCGCGAGCGCATACAGCACGACGGTCCACGCACTCTGTGGGCGCAGATCGCCGACGACATCCGGGCCGACATCACGTCAGGCCAGCTACGTTCCGGCGCCAAACTTCCCGGCATCCTCGAACTCGCCGACCTTTACGGCGTCTCTGACCGCACCATCCGCCGTGTGCTGCTCGAACTAGGCAAAGACGGCACGGTCACCGTCGTCAACGGCCGGGGAACCTACGTCAAGTAATCCGTATCCCGAAGCACTCCATCCCGCCCCGTACAGCGGGAGGAAGTTCCTGAGAACAGGCGCCGAGGTCTGCTGAACTGGGACGCGCCGAGACGCTGCCACCTGAGACACTGGCCGTGATCAGGTCTCGAACGGGAAGGCAGCGAGTTGACCAATACCGCGAACGCAGGAGGCTGGTTGCACGTGGCTCACGCCGTCGACGCTCCCCCTGACGGATCGGACGCAGGCGAGGTCATCCGTTGGTACCGCAAGCACCACAACCTGACCCAGCAAGAGGCTGCACAGGTTTTGAACACCACTCAGTCGCGGCTTTCGAAGCTGGAGAAAGGGTCGCTGACGCTCAGCTTGGAAGAGCTACGACTCGTTGCCAGCAAGTTCGGCATCCCTCCCGAGCGACTGGGAGTGTTGCCCGACCATTCCGGCGACGCAGTACCACACCCTGAGAAGGTCAGTGGCTCCCCCGGCGCTCCGCTGGACAGCCAACAACGGTGGAAGTCCGTGCGTCGTGTGCTGAACGAGAATCGGGCTGTCCTTGGCGACCTGGCGTCGGAGCTGTACCCACAAGCGCACTGCATCCCAAACACGACCGTGCTGACGCAGCCGTCTTGGCTTCCGGCGGAGCCCGTCGAACTCGGCAACGTGGACCTTCATTGGCGGACGGATGTCCTCCCCAAGCCGTCCATCACTGGTCAGATACCGGAAAGTGAATCGTCCCGCCCCTTGGCCGCTGATGGCGACAGATACCGCAGATACTCCAGTGCCTTGCGCGACTTGGCTCGCCCCCGGTTGCTGGACAACCGGATCAGCTATCGACTGCTTGACGTCGACTGGACAGGCGGAAAGGGAAATCTGGAATTCGGTTACACCAGCTACTTCGAAGTCCTCGACATCGGGGAATCCGTAGGGCATGAATTTGCCGAAGCCTGGATCAATAATGGGCGAAAGCGGCCGAGTATGGCTCACTTGCGTCTACGGCGGCACATCGTTAACCCTTTCGACCTGCTTGCCCGCCCTATGCTGCCGAGTATCAATACCTTGACAATCCGGCGTGACCCGATCGATGGACACCGCATGTACTTGCATCGGAGGGACTCGAAGGCAGTCGCCGCCGCAGGTGGCATGTTCCACGTAATCCCTGCCGGTGTTTTTCAGCCCGCCGCCCTTGCTCCCCAACATCAGGCCAACGACTTTTCGATCTGGCGCAACATTCAACGCGAGTACTCGGAAGAATTCCTCGGAAATCCAGAGCACGATGGAAACTCCGTGGAACCTATCGACTACGAATCAGATGAGCCGTTCCAATCGTTTAAGGAAGCACGTCGGTCGGGCGACTTCCGCGTTTACGCCATGGCCACGGTTCTTGAACCGCTGACTCTCTGGGTTGAACTCCTAACTGTGGCTGTGATTGAGGCGCCGGTTTTCGACCGGCTCTTCGCGGGCATGGTCGAGGTGAACGAGGAGGGAGCGGCCGTGAGTACAGAATCTGGACGTCCCGCCGTGGGGATACCGTTCACTTCGGACTCGCGAGAACGGCTGAAAGCTGAACCACTCTCGCCCATCTCCCGGGCGTGTATCGAACAGGCGTGGCGGCACCGGCACGCCCTGCTTGCGGCATAAGCATGCGGGTACTCGTCACTGGCGGCTCGGGCTTTCTCGGCCGCGCCGTCGTCGCCGCACTCATCAGCCATGGCCACGAAGTCAGCACGCTTCACCGCAACGGGGACGCAACACACCAGGGAAGCGTGCTGAACCCGGCGGACGTCACGCGGGCCGTCGCCGACGTCGAGGCGGTCTGTCATCTGGCCGCCTTGACCAAGGTTCGGGAGTCGTTCGTGAGGCCACTCGACTACTGGTCAACGAACACGGCGGGCACCCTCAACGTGCTTGCCGCGCTCGCTCGCTCGGGAGGCAGTGAGACACCGAAACGGCTCGTGCTGGCGTCCACAGCGGCCGTCTATGGGGCTCCTGAACATCAACCCATGGACGAGACGACGCCGACCCTTCCGGCCAACCCATACGGCAGAACCAAACTCGCGGCCGACCAAGCCGCCGCTGACGCTGTCGCGGATGGGACGTTGAGCGTGGTCAGCTTGCGCGCGTTCAACATAGCTGGGGCCTTCGCCGGGAACGGCGATTCCGATCAAAGCCGAATTATCCCCAGGGTCCTTGCAGTACAGCAGGGTCTGCAGCCGACCTTGGGCATCAACGGAAACGGCGACGCCGTTCGCGACTTCGTACACGTGACCGACGCGGCAGACGCGTTCGCCTTGGCACTCCGATCGTGCCGCCCCGGTGAATGGCGCGCGTACAACCTCGGTGCCACCCGAGCAACCGTGATGGACGTCGTCCGCGCGGCTGAGGAAGTCACTGGACGAACTGTGCCATTGGAGTTCAACCCGCCCGCCAACGAACCACCGGAACTCGTCGCCGATACCGCCCGTATCCGCCAGGAGTTGGGCTGGCAAGCAAAAAACTCTGAGCTCACCCAGATCGTCAGGGACGCCTGGACTGCTCTGACCAGCTAGTATGCCGTGCTCGAATAGTCTGTTTTGGAATATCCCCATAGCGCCTGAGGAACGCCTACCAGGCACCTTTGCTTCGTTGTTTCCTTGTCTCAACAGCGAAACAACGAAGCGAAGGGAATCCCGAGATGGCGAAACAAACGCCGGTACTGCCCAAGGCGGGCGGTGGAGTGCTGGTCAAGCTTGTCGGCACAGTCGCAGTGATCGCACTGCTGGTGGTCGTCGTTAAGCACCCTGCGGACGCCGCCGCTTGGGTCAAAGGAGTGGCCGGCACGGTGGTCGACGTGGTCGACGGGTTCGTTGCCTTCTTCCGCAACATGGGCAACTAAGGTCGGCGAGACTCGATGCGATCCAAGCGTTTCTCGATCTCAGCGACCGCGCCCCGCAAGTCTGCAAGCACGCTCCGGACTTCGTTCATCGACAAGATCGGCGCGTCCTTCGGGGGTGCTTCGGCGACGAAGACGCCGACCGAAGGCCGGGATACCAACCAGCCTTCCTCCTGCAGCTGAGCGACGGCCCGCTGCAAAGTCGGTAGCGAGACATCGTGTTCCTGGGCCAGGTTTCGGTTGCTCGGAAGCTGCGCTCCAGGTTCCAGTTTGCCGCTCATGACCTCGTGCCGTATGGCTGCGGCCACGCGCTCGAACGGTGCCAAGCCTGCTGATTCGCTACCCATGCGCCCAGCTTAGTCACCTGACCAATCCTGACCAACGTTTCACGCGGATGGCCTAACGACATCGTGACCAAAGCTGACTATGGTCAGTCTTAGTCACAAGGTGCCTGAGCACCAAAACTGAATGACTGGGGAATCCCTCCTAACTGGGCCGGACCACCGGCAGAGGGGGACCTATCGAATAAAGGTCCGGCGTCTAGAAACGTCGGGGTGGCTGCAAGGGCCACCGGCTGACAGAGCTTGCTCCGGCCAGCGCATCGCATGCGCAACCTTGCGGAAAGCCACTCGGCTAGGCAGCCAACAACCTTTGACCAGCGCGGATCACGAGCATCTGGCGTGTTGGTCGGTTGTACCCGGTTCGATTCCGGCGGGTGGCACAGCGACGTCCCTGGGGGTGTCGCATCACGGACCAACACAGGAAAGGGCTGCTGCCTGATGAAGACCACGCGAATCTCCAGTCCGGAAGCGCTGGAGGCGTTGTTTCCGCTGGTGGATGAGGACATTTCAACGGTTGCGAGGGAGGAAGAGATGGCGGTGGAGGTTGCGGAGATTGACGCGTTGATTGAGGCGGTGGACCGGGAGTTGGTGGCTGAGTTGGAGGTGGCGGGGTCGCCGTCGCGTCGGGTGTTCGCGGATGTGGAGCGGGTGCGTCGGTCGCAGCGGCGAACGGTGCGGGATGCGCTGTCGTTGCTTGCCGGTGCCGGGAAGGTGGCGGCCTGATGATCGAGGCACGGGACGAGTGGGCGCGGCTGACTGCGGATGTGGTGTTGTTCGCGCGGGTTCCGGAGATGGAACCGTATGTGTTGTTGGTGCGGCGGGGTTGGGACCCGTTCGCGGGGTGCTGGGCGCTGCCGGGCGGGCATGTCGATGCCGGTGAAACCACGGAGGCGGCTGCTCGCCGCGAACTGCGGGAGGAGACCGGTGTTGCGGTTGGTCCGGCCGCGACGCTGACCGGGGTGTATGCGGATCCGGGGCGGGATCCGCGGGGCCGGTACGTCACGTTCGCCTACGCCCTGACGGTGGGCCGGGTGATCGAGC
The DNA here is from genome assembly GCA_040635515.1 of Saccharomonospora sp. NPDC006951. Taxonomy (GTDB): domain Bacteria; phylum Actinomycetota; class Actinomycetes; order Mycobacteriales; family Pseudonocardiaceae; genus Prauserella_A. Next base: position 190,173 of record JBEYHY010000008.1, read on the forward strand.
CCGTTGCGAGGGATGACGCGGCCGCCGCGAAATGGTGGCCGGTGGCTGATGTGCTGGCCACGCCAGGGTTTCTGGCGTTTGACCATCACCGGATCATCGCTGACGCGGCACGTCAGCAGTGGTGGGGGTCGTGATGGCCACACCCGATGACGGCCTGTCCCCGTGGCCTGAGGGCTCCGATGAGGACCTGGACACCAAGACCGCCAACTACGAACACAACTCCACCTGGCGTCACCTGTCCGGTGATGGGGGTGAGCGGTGATGGCAGCCCGCTTTGTGGTGGACCCCGGCACGGCGACTCGAACCGCCAAGAACGTGCACGCCGTGCCGGGGCGCCCCAACCAGCCAACACAGGACTTGAAGGGAAAACCCATGGTAGGTGCACGCATGGCGGGGGCGGGTGGTCCCCGGTGAACCCACGCAACCGCAGGCAGCGACCGGTGACGGTGTTCGACGGTCGGTCCCATCAGGTGGCGTTGTGCCGGGGGTTCCGGGACGGGCTTCCGGTGTTCGGGTGGGGTGAGGCTCCCGCGACGCTGCTGACCGTGTCGCAACTGCGGGCGGTGGGGTTGCGGCGTAATGGGCAGGATCCGTTGGCGCTGCTGGTGTTTCGCCATCACCGGCCGTTGGCCCGCGAGACCGTCGCTGAGTTGTTCTCGGCAGAGCGTGCCGCTCCGATGCGCGGCACCGAGGCGCAACGCAGGGCGAAAGTGCAGGGCGCGTTGCGTGCCCGCCGGATCTGTACCGAGTGCCGCCGGGATGTGGGCTACTGCGTGCCGACCTCGACCGGCATCTGCTGGGAATGCGAAACCGCGACTTGGGAGGTGGCCGCCTGATGTCCACGTTCGATGTTCTGCGTACCTACGGCACGGCGGCGTTGCTGCGGTTTGTGGGTGCGGTGGTGTTGTTCCTGATCTTTCACCTGATCCGTATTCCGTTGGTGTTGGTGGCGCGGGTGCTGGAGGTGGCGATGCGCCGGATTGATGGTTTCGCGGCGCGGCAGGCGTCGAGGCCGCCGCGTCGGCCGGTGAACCAGTTTTTCCCTGAGGGGGTGAAGGCATGACCAACCACAACAACACCACCGAGACCAGCGAGACCACCGGGAGCGGTGGGGGTGGGACTCGTGTGGATGGGGCGGTGTCGTGGATCGGCTGGCACGTCCCCGAACTGGGCGCGGTGACTGTCCCGTTGGGACTGGCGCCTGTCGTGTCCCCGTGGTGCGCACTGGTGTCCGTGGTCGCCGGTGCCCTCTGGGGCGCCCACGATGTGCGCCTAGCTCGCCGTAACCGCGCCATCCGCACCGAAACCCAACGACGGCAACTCGCGGCCCTGTCCGAGCCTGCCGCCGTCGAGACCAACGGTGACGGCGACGAACCGGCCGCGCGGGAGGTGGGGGCCTGATGAGCACCTACCGGGAGGAACGCCGCAAGGACAAGGCCGCTGAGGCCGAGCAGGCGCGCGCGGACCGGATCGCGGCGGCCGAGGTCGAGACGATGCGGCAGGCGGCGTGGGCGGAGGCCAACCGGGCCGCCACCGAAGCCGAGCAGGCCCAACGCCGCGCGGCCCGCCAGGAAAGCCACGAGGCCACACAGCGGCGGCGCGCTGCGCGTGCGGCGAAGCTGGCCGCGTTGCGGAACTGGGCCGGTGAGCATGTGGTGGACCTGCTGATCTACCCGCTTGCTCTGGTCAGCGCGATCATGGCGGTTCCGGCGATGGCCGTCTACGGCCACCAGCTCTACGGCATGACGGTCGGATTGGCCTTGCCGTTGCTGTCGGAGCTGGGTATGTGGGCTTTCGCCCTGGCAGTGCAGGTATCCCGTGCCCGCACGCCGGAACGGCCGGTGTGGGCGCTGCAGCTGGGTGTGTGGTTGTTCGCGTCGGTCAACTTCGCCCTGAACTTGTTGCACGGCCTCGACAAGGGGTGGTCAGCCGGGGTCGCCATGGGCCTGGTGTCCGTCGCCGGGGTAGTGGCCCACCAGCTCACCGTGGCCGGTGCGCGTCGCACCAGCCAGGAACGCGCTGAGGCCCGGTTGCGGCGGAAGGCGGAGCGCAAGGTCGGGCGGATCCGGCGGGCCGCGATCCGCCAAGCCGTCGCCGACATCACTGAGGATGGTGGAGCGCGGCTGGTGTTCACCCCGGGCCGGTTCGTCTTGCAACCCCGCACCCGCCCCAAAAACCTCCGGGTGCGGCGCCCCCTCGTGGCCGCCATCGTCCCCAGCCCGCCTGCCGACCGCGCGGACGTGGCGGGTATCGACTGGGACGGCGACCTCGCCCGCCTGCTGTCCACCACGAACACGGAGACAGTCGGGTCGACCCCCGACCCGGACGACACGCCGAGCCTCGACGGGGGTGGGGTCGGCACCCTCGACCAGCCCCGTGACCTGCACGAGTCGACCCCCAACCAGCCCCGACGCGCGCACCGTGTTCCGGCCCCCTCGACCCGCACCGTCGAGCAGTTGCGCGCCGAGTTCCAGGCGGCCGTCGAGGCCGGTCGGCTCGATCCGACGTCGGCGCAGTCCATCCGCAAAACGCTGCGGTGTGCGGCCAAGACCGCCCGGCAGCTCCGCGACGAGTACAAGAGGGAGCAGTAGTGAGCACCGAGGACACCAACCGGCCCGGCAGTCCTGGAGAGGGGTGGGGCACCGTGCATTACCTACCCGCACAGCACACCGCGACCGAGCCTGATTCGGCTGAGGTGATCGAGGGCGAGTTGGTCACCACCGAACCCCGCACGACGTGGGGAACCCGGCTGCTGCACGGGCCCTCGGAAGAGACCCGGCAGAAGATGGCTGACGGCGCGGTGGTGCTGTCACATAAGACCGCACCGCAGGTCAAGCGGGGCGGTAAAGCGCTGGTGCGAGAGGTGTATTACGTGGGCAAGGGCACGGTGGTGGCGCTGCATCGGGTGTGGCAGGCCAAAACGAACTCCGGTTATGAGCGGGACTTGCGTGCGGCGCGGGCTGCGGGCAACAACGAGTTGTATCTGGAGATCGAACACCGCGCCGAACAGGCTCGCGAGCACCGGCACCGCCGCCGGATGGATCTGATCACCACTGCCCCGCTGGCGCTGATCAAGGCTGCTGCCCTCGGTGCGGTGGGGGTGGCGGGAATGCTGCTGGCCCTGGGTGTGGTGCTTGCGGTGGCGCAGAAAGACGCGGACATGATCCTTGCCCCGGTCAGTGGGGTGATCGAGGCAATCACGTGGACTTACTGGTTCGCGGTGACGTGGGGGTTTCTGCTGCTGACCGGCGCGGCTGTCGCTGGGGTAGCGGCCTTGCGGTGGCTGGGCAAAACCCACGGCCAGGTGCCCCCGTGGGCCGCCCCCGTGACCACTTCGGATGTGGGTCGGGATGTTGTGCCGGATGAGGGTGCGATCGTGGCCGCGTTGCGGTCCCTGGGCTATGGGCCGTTGAACACGGCGTTCAAGGAAGGGTGGCAGCCCCGGTGGGTATCGGCCACCACCCGGGTCGGCAACGGCTACCACACCCAGCTCCTGTTGCCCCGACAGGTGCCGGTGGAAGAGGTCGCGAAACGGAAGAACGTGTTGGCACACAACCTGTTGCGTAAACCCATCGAGGTCTGGCCCACCGAGCCGAAAGACCAGCCCGGGGTGTTGGACCTGTGGGTTGCTGATCAAGGAATCCTCACCGAACCCGTGGCGGCGTGGCCGCTGCTACACGAGGGTGAGTGCGACTACTTCAAGGGTGTTCCCGTCGCGGTGGATGCCCGGGGAGATCAGATCATTGGCCGGTTGATGGCGTGTAACTATCTCATCGCCGGGATCATGGGCTCCGGGAAATCCAGCCTGGTGATCTGCCTGCTGCTCGGGGCGATGCTGGACCCGCTGGTGCGGATCGACGTGCACGTGCTGGCCTACAACGTCGACTACGACCCGATGCGGCCCCGCTTGGCCAGTTTGGTCAAGGGCGACGAAGAAGAACACATCGAGGCCGCCATGCACACCCTGCGCGCCCTGGTCGGTGAAGTGTCCGAACGCGGCCGGATTCTGGAATCCCTCGGTGGGGAGGAAGCGAAACTGACCCGCGACATCGCAAAGCGGGACCAGCGGATGCGGCCCCGGGTCGTGGTCTTCGATGAGGTCCACGAGCTGTTCACACACAAGAAACACGGTGAGGAAGCCAAAGAACTCGCCCTCAAGGTCACAAAGAAGGCCCGGAAGACCGGGATCACGCTGTTGTGGATCACCCCTGATGCCGACGCCGCGAGCCTGCCGCGTGGAATCGCGAAAACCGCGTCGCACCGGGTCGCGTTCGCCATCAACGACCATCAGGGCAACGACGCCATTCTCGGCACAGGAATGCACAAACGTGGCTATTCGGCCACCACCCTCGTAGCGGGGGAAGACGTCGGTACCGCCATGGCCGCCGGGTTCGCCAAAGTCCCCGGCCTGATCCGCTCCCACTACGTCCGCAAAGAGAAAGGCACCGACGAGATCACCCCCGTCGTGCAGCGCGCCGTCGCCTTGCGCGACCAGCACGGCCTCACCGACACCACCCCCGCCGCACTCGAACCGGCCGACACCGATCCGCTAGTCGACATCGCCGCAGTGCTCGGTCAAGCGGAACGGATGAAGACCCGCGAAGTCCTGCAACGACTGTCCGAACGCGACCGCGCGACCTACGGCGACTGGACCTACCAGCGGCTGCGCGAATACCTCGCCGAGCACGACGCGGCCCCCTACAAAAGCCACGGCGCCATGCAAGTGTCCGCCGCCCGCGTCACCGAAGCAATCACAGCGCGTGACAACAACAGCGACAACGGCGACCCCGAAGGCGCCGACGACGAGTAAGGGGAGGCACCAAAAACGGGGGAGTTTTCCCCCGCAGCCTCCCCACCCCAGCTCCCCCGCCACGAACAGCGCAAACATCCCGATGGGGAGGCGGGGAAGCAACTCGCCCCGCCAGCCATAACACCCCAAAAGACCCCCGCCAGCTCCCGCGACGCGCCCTCCCCGGGCCGTCGTGACGGCACCCCCATACCCAAAGACAGTCACCCACCGTTACGAGAGGGTTTGTCATGCTCCGCCGCTACACCACCGTTTCCGACTTCTACGACCGGCTCGCCGAAGCCCACCAGAACCAGGCCGACGACCCGCGTGAACACGAGGGCACCCGAGGGGGAGCCCAAGCCCGCGCCGAGTACTACCGCGAACTCGCCGACCACGCCCGCACCCACGAACACACCGGGGGTGAGCAGTGATGGGACTGTTCGGACCCCGCCGCGACCCCAAAGACCCGCAGCAGCTTCGGGTCGCCGTGCACGAGCTGGGCCACGCGTATGCGTGGAAAGCCGCCGGACTGACCGTGCGCCGAATCGAGCACCACGGCACCACCGGCGACTGCCACGTCCGCTTCTACAACAACCCCGACTCGTTGCGTGGCTTCGTGATCGGCTGCTGGGCCGGGCTCGAAGCCGAAAACCTGTGGGCGCAAAAGACCGGGCAGAAACGCGCGAGCAGGGGCAACAGCTCCTACGACCTCACCCAGTTCCGCAAGGTGAACCGCGAACTCGGCGCCGGGCGCCTGTCCGAGAGTGCGGCGCGTGCGTTGGCGCGCAAGCACATCACCCGCCACTACACGGCGATCATGGCCGCCGCGCCACGCCTGATCAGCCAGGGCCGCATGTCCCTCTAAATGCTGCTGCCGGGCGGCACGCCGACCACTTGTCCGCGTCGCCCGGCAGTCCGCCACCTGTTCTGACCAGCCCATTCCGGAAGGCCACGAACCTATGTGTCGCGCATCCGCAGACGGGGGCCGCCGGTGTTCCGGCAGTTCCCCCGCCCGTACTCGAGCTTTGGGTGCCGCTCAGCGGCACGTGCAGCGCGCCCGCCGCACCCTCACCACCGCCCGCGCCACCGGCAACCCGACAGCGATCCAGCACGCCCGCGACCGACTCACCGCCGCGAAACGACGGCTGGCCGACACCCACGCCGCGTACCCCCTTTCAGCTCACCAGCAGGGACACGACACCCACACCGCCCCGGAGGCGCCCATGCCATCCCAGCCCACACCCGAGCCTGCCGCGACCGGCCCCGATGAGCACAGCCGCACAGGAGTGCCACCCCAGCCAGACAACACCCCAGCTCACCGCCAGGGACACGACACCACCCCCACGCCACCGGCCTCCAACACGAGCGAGGACCAGCACAGCAATGGGGTGCGGGTGGTCAACACCGGCACCCACGTCGGCCTGCGAACCGATGGTGACGTGCACGGCGCCACCGTCGTCATGGGCACCAGCACCAGCACCCAGCCACCCGCCGGAATCCCGCGAGCAGCGCGCAACGCCCTCGCACACGCCCAACGACTCCGCGAACAAGCCCACACCCACACCACAACCACCACGAACGGAACGAACCAGCAGACCACCGTCCAGCACGCGGACGGCACGGTCACCGTGCACAACTACGCCACCGGAACGGTCGGCATCCAATCCGCCACCGACCACGGCAACACCGTCCACATCGACTAAACCCGCCGCACACACCAGGGACACGACACCGAAAGGGTCCACGATGGACACCCGAGTGAAGGTATTGCTTGATCCGGAACGCCAGTTCGTGGGTTGCCTGCTGTGGCTTCCCCACACCCACGCCCGCACCGTGCTGGCCGGGATGCGCGCCGACGATGTGGCCGACCCCATGACGGCGCACGTGCTGCAACTGGTCATCGAAGTCGTCGCCCACGGCCAGCATCCCGCCCCGGTCACCGTCTACACCCACGCCCTGCACACCGGCCATGCCCCCGGTGAGACCGCCCGTCACCGGCTGGGCCGGTGGCTGGCCGACACCTACGGCGCCGCCAACGCCGCACCCGCCGACCAAGCCCACCACCTCAAAACCGTGGTCCTGGAAGCGGCCTGGCGCCGCGCCATCACCGAACACGCCCACCGCCTATCGCACGCCGCACACACCAGCCCCGCCGACGTACTGGCCGACCTCGTTGAGGACACCGCACATCTCGATGAACTCCACACCCGCTACACCACCGCCCTCACTGACGGTCCCGTGACGACCTTGGAGGTGGCCGCCTGATGACCACCACGCCGCGTGCCCGCGCACGTCTGATCGTCACCATCGGCCCACCCGGGGCAGGCAAAACCACCTGGCGCCACCACCACGCCCCACCCAGCGCCCTCATCGTGTCCCTGGACGAACTCCGAGCCACCTTCTCGCGGTGCGGCTGTTCCGGTGATCACCGCGCCAACCCCGAAGCGGTCGCACACGGTCTGCAGCTCACCCGGGACGCGTTGGCCGGGGACAGGACGGTGGTGTGGGACATCACCGCGTTCCGCCCCTACTTCCGACACAACCTCCTGCAGGTCGCGGCCGAACACCAAGCCCGCACGGTCGGCGTGCTGTTCCTACCCCCGGTCGCGGTCGCCTTGGCGCGCAACGCCACCCGCGACGCCCAGATGTGCCCGGACTGCCGCACCGCCCGCCGCGTCCCCGCCGACACCATCCGCGCCATGCACGAGGCCATCACCACCGACCTGCCCCGCCTGCACACCGAAGGCTGGCACACCCTCCACCACCAACCACCCCACAGCCAGGAGGTCGCCTGATGAACCAGCCTGCTCGCCCGCTGCGAGTCGTGCCGACCGAGGGGGAAGGCCCGGCCAGTGGTTGGGAGCCGCCCGTGCCGCTGACCGCTGCCCGGCAGTTGCCTGCCTTCCCGGTGGACGCGTTGCCCTCGTGGGTGGGCGAGCAGGTGTCGGCGGTGGCTGAGGCCACGCAGACACCGCCGGACCTGGCCGGGTGTGTTGGCCTGGCCGCCCTGTCCACCGCCGCCGGAGGGCGCGCCGTCGCCGAGATCCGCACAGGATGGGTGGAACCGGTCAACCTCTACACCGTCGTGGTGATGGAGCCCTCAGCGCGGAAGTCGCCGGTGTTCAACGCGATGATCCGCCCCATCTACAGCCTGGAAGCCCGGCTCCGCGAGGAATCCCACGAAGCCATCGAGGCCGCCCGGGTACGCCGTCGCGCGGCGGAAGCAGCCAGTGAGAAGGCCGAGAAGATCGCAGCCAACGCCGCCGAATCCGACCGCGACAGCGCGCTCGCCGACGCGGTGGACGCGGCCCTGTCGGTGTCCTCAGTAGCGATCCCGGTGGAACCCAAGCTCGTGGTGGACGACATCACCCCGGAACGGGTCGGCAGCGTCCTGGCCGACCAGGGCGGCCGGTTGGCCATCCTGTCCGACGAGGGCGGAATCTTCGCCATCATCGCCGGACGCTACTCCGGCTCCGCGAACACCAACGTGTTCCTCAAGGGTTACACCGGAAGCCAGTTGCGGGTCGACCGCACCAACCGGCCCAGCGAACTCGTGGAAAACCCAGCTCTGACACTCGGGTTGACCGTGCAGCCCGCCGTCATCGACGAACTCGGCCACACCGCCATGCTGCGCGGCTCAGGGTTTCTCGCCCGCATTCTCTACTCGCTGCCACCCAGCCTTGTCGGTACCCGCATCGCCCGACCGAACCCTGTTCCCGAACCCGTCGAGACCACCTACAACGAACGCCTGCACACCATCGCCCACAACCTCAACGGCTGGACCACCGAACCCGCCGTGCTGCGCTTCTCCGAACCCGCAGACGACCTCATGGCCGAACTGCAGGACGACCTTGAAGACAAACTCAACCCACACGGAGGCACCTGGTCCCACATTGGCGACTGGGGCGGGAAACTCGCCGGTCAAACCGCCCGCATCGCAGCGCTCCTGCACACCGCGCAGCACCCCCACAACCCGTGGGAACACCCGGTCACCGGCGACACCTTCACCCACGCCTGGCGCCTGGCCGACTACTACGGCCACCACGCCCTGGCCACCTTCGACCACATCGGCGCCGACCAATCACTGGACAACGCCCGGCACATCCTCGACTGGATCACCCGCACCCGACCCACCACCTTCACCCGGCGGCAACTGTTCTCCGCGCTCAACCGCAACCGTTTCCGCCGTGCCGACGACCTCGACGCACCTTTGACCCTGCTCGAAGACCACGGCCACATCCACCACCACCAACCACCCACCGCCGTGGGCAAACGCGGACGCAAACCCAGCCCCACCTACTGGACCCACCCCATCTACCGCCAGGACACCCCGTGACCCCTCCGCAGAATCCGCACAATCCGCAGAAAACCCCGACCCATCGCATTCCCGCAGGTCAACCCACCAACACTACTACAGCGCCCGGCATCCGCAGAATTCCGCACAAACTCCGCGCAAATACCCACCCAGCGCCCAGCCCCGCACAACCACACCCGCCAACCATTACCCCCCGAAGCCCACCCCGCTAATTACGCGGACTTTCTGCGGAATTCTGCGGAACCCCACCCGAATCACCAACCACGCACCTGACCAGCGCAAACACCCAGCCCAGTGGAATTCTGCGGATTCTGCGGATTCTGCGGAGCCACCCCACATCCCGAGGAGGAACCCGTGCCCCCTGCCGCCGCCACCACACCAGCCGCACAGCAGAAAGGCACCACCACATGGGCACCCAGCGACAGCACCTCAGCATCGCTGCGTTCTGCAATGAGTTCGAAGTAGCACGGTCCACCTTCTACCAGTGGCGAACCAAAGGGCTCGCGCCGCGCTGCATCAAGCTCCCCAATGGAGAGATCCGAATCCGTCGCATTGATCTTGAACGGTGGCTCGACGCGAGGGAGGAGGCGGCTTAATGGCCCTGAGTTACGAAGTACGAGTATGGGGACTCAAGCCCCGCAAGACCAAAGACGGCAAGGTAACGAGCTACGGCGTGCGCTGGAAGATTGCTGGCCGCCCACTCTTCCAACGATCTTTCAAGGCCAAGGCAGCAGCGGATAGCTTTCGTGCAGATTTGCTGTCAGCTCAACGCAAGGGCGAAGCGTTTGACACGAAGTCGGGCCTTCCGGTCTCTATGGATCGGACGGGGAGAGAACTGCCGTGGTTCGAGCTTGCACAACGCTACATCGACATGAAGTGGCCCCACGCCGCCGCCAAATCGCGATCCGGTAATGCCGACACCATGGCCACCGCCACGATGGCGATGTTGTCGACGGAGCGAGGAAAACCCACAGACTCCGTCTTGCGAAAAGCGATGACCGGTTGGGCATTCAATACCAAGCGCCGTAATAGCGACAAGCCGTTTGAGATTGAGCGCGCGCTCCGGTGGCTGGAGCAGAACACGGCGATGGTGTCGAGCTTGGACGACACGGCGGTGGTTCGTCGTGTGTTGAGCAGGCTGGCCTTGAAGATGGACGGATCACCTGCATCGGCAAAGACGGTCGCTCGAAAACGTGCGGTCTTTTACAACTCGCTGGACTACGCCGTGGAACTCAAGCTGCTAGCCCGAAATCGCCTATCGGAAGTGAAATGGACAGCACCCAAGGAGGTTAAAGCGATCGACACACGTGTGGTAATTAACCACGATCATGGCCGAAAACTGTTGGCAGCAGTAGGGGACCAGTTCATCGAAGGGCAGCCTCGCAGGTCGTCGGGACCAATGTTGGTCGCGTTCTTCGGCTCGATGTACTACTCGGCCCTCCGGCCGGAGGAGGCGACCGTACTCAGCAAGCCGGACTTGCAAGTACCGGAAGAGGGATGGGGCGAACTGCTGTTGTCGAGGAGCGCGCCGACTGCTGGTGCCGCATGGACGAACTCGGGTGACCGACGGGATTCCCGACAGCTCAAGCAGCGGGGCAGGGGAGAGGTACGGGTCACGCCGTGCCCGCCGCCGCTCACTGCGCTCCTGCACGAACACCTCGCGCGTCATGGGACGGCGGCCGATGGCCGACTGTTCCGCAACCTGACGGGCGGCTACGTGGGCGAGTCAACGGTGGCGCGGGTATGGGACAAGGCGCGTAAGGCGGCACTGACGGACGAAGAATATGCCTCTCCGCTGGCTCGAAGGCCGTACGACTTGCGGCACGCGTGTGTGTCGACCTGGCTCGCTGCTGGCGTGCCCGCGCAGCAGGTAGCCGTGTGGGCGGGCCATTCGGTGACCGTGTTACTGGAGATCTACGCGAAGATCATCGCAGGGCAGCAGCAATCCGCGCTCGACAGGATTGCTCGCGCACTGGGACTCGAATCGGACTAGATCGGTGCCGCACCGGTGCCGCAAACACCGGATGACGGCGGTTCATAGCGAGACACAGTGAGACAGCACAAGATCGGCCCCTCACCGGGTTTGCGCTGGTGAGGGGCCGATCTTGCCAGTTCTGGGAGGGTGCCCCCGGTGCGACTCGAACGCACACTGGACGGATTTTGAGTCCGCTGCCTCTGCCGATTGGGCTACGGGGGCGTGATCGAAGACTTTACTCGGTGCCTCCCGGCGCCTAGCATTCGGGCTACCACGTGCCTGGCGACGTGTCGCGCTGACGCGACCCTCACTCCACGTGTCGAACGCCATCTCATGTGGCGACCCTCTTCCCGGTAGCCTCGCAGTTGCGGCATGCCGCACTTGTCCAACCCGTCGATCCGCCCAGGAGGACCCCGGTGACCGAAGCGGCTACCGAGGCCAACGGTGTCGCCACCGCACCACAGCGTCGAGTTCTCGTCGCTGAGGACGAAGCGCTCATCCGCCTTGACCTCGTCGAGATGTTGCGTGAAGAGGGCTACGAGGTGGTCGGCGAAGCCGGCGACGGGGAAGAGGCGATCAAGCTCGCCGCCGACCTCAAGCCCGATCTCGTGATCCTCGACGTGAAGATGCCCAAGCTCGACGGCATCGAGGCGGCAGCCAAGATCACCGGTGACCGGGTCGCTCCCGTCGTGATCCTGACCGCGTTCAGCCAGCGCGACCTGGTGGAACGGGCCCGGGACGCGGGCACCATGGCCTACCTGGTCAAGCCGTTCGCCAAGCGTGACCTCGTTCCGGCCATCGAGCTGGCCGTCAGCAGGTTCGCCGAACTTCAGGCGCTCGAATCCGAGGTCGCCGGACTTACCGATCGGTTGGAGACCCGTAAGGTCATCGACAGGGCCAAGGGTCTGCTGATGTCGCAGCAGGGACTCACCGAGCCGGACGCCTTCCGCTGGATCCAGCGCACGGCGATGGATCGCCGGACCACGATGAAGGCCGTCGCCGAGGCCGTGATCGAGAGTATCGGCAGCAAGTAGCCTTCCCCTCGCTTCACCGGAACCACCCTTCGTATGTGACTCCAGTCACATACGAAGGGTGGTTCTTTCTATGCACGTCCTCGTGATCGCGAAAGATCTTCGCTTCCGCTCTGGTGTTGCCGCCGATCTCCGGTACTGTGACCCTGCTCTCGTGCCAGCGTGATGGGAGCCGGCGATCCGGGAAGTGGTGAGTGCGGCGGCCTTGACGTTGACCGGTGGTTCAGACCCGATGACGGCGCCTGCGTCAATCGGGCATTAATTGTTCGTAAAACAAATCCGCCACCGTCACGATGTGGATACAACGCTTCGCGCCGCTGTTCAAGAAATGGGGCGGACGGCTACTTTCATCGCCCATGTCAGGTCCTCGACTTTCGGGGCAAGTGGAGAACCTGCGTCTTGAAAGACATTGGGAGGAAATGTGTCAAGAGCACGGTTTGGGCGGGTTCTCGCGCTTGCGGCGGCCGCGTCGCTCGCGCTCGGTGCGTGCGCGGCACGCAACGACGACGGTGGCGATGGCGGTGACGAAGCGCAGCAGCCGCAGGCCAGCGCCCCCGCAGAGGCGGCGAACGCGGCCGACCCCGCCGGTGACGGGAACGCCAAGTGCGACCCCAACACCACGCTGGCCTACGCGGGCACCATCAACGGCCAGAACGCGGCGCTGGGGCAGAACATCCTCAACGGCGTGAAGCTCGCTGTGAACCGCCACAACGATGCCAACCCCGATTGCCAGGTCGTGCTCAAGGAGTTCGAGACCGAGGGCACCCCGGACCGCGCGCCGGGCATCGTCACCCAGGTCGTGAACACACCGGAGATCATCGGTGTCGTCGGCCTTCCCTTCTCGGGCGAGTCGAAGGCGGCGGGCAACATCTTCGACGAGAAGGGTCTTGTCCAGGTCACGCCTTCCGCCACGAACCCCGCGCTGAGCGAGAACGGCTGGAAGACCTTCTTCCGCGGTCTCGGCAACGACAACACCCAGGGCCCCGCCGCGGCGAAGTTCATCACCGGCGAACTGGGCGCGAAGACGGTGTGCGTGGTGCGGGACGACTCCGAATACGGTGTCGGACTCGCCAACGCGATCAGCGCGGAACTCGGCGATGCGGCGAGCTGCCAGGAAAAGGTCAAGACCAAGCAGACCGACTTCTCCGCGATCGTCAACAGCATCAAGAGCGCCAACCCCGACGCGATCTTCTACTCCGGTTACTACCAGGAGGCTTCGCCGTTCGCGCAGCAGCTTTACGACGCCGGTGTCGAGGCCACCTTCGTCGGCCCCGACGGCGTGAAGGACGACGAGTTCGTCAAGAGCGCCGGTGACGCGGCCGAGGGCGTCTACTTCACCTGCCCCTGTGTTCCCGCTGACCAGTTCACCGAGTTCACCGAGGGCTACAAGCAGCTTTCCGGTGGCAAGGAGCCGGGAACGTACTCCCCTGAGGGCTACGACCTCGCGACGATTCTGCTCAAGGGCGTCGACTCGGGCGCGACGGACAGGGCGGCCCTGCTCGACTTCGTCAAGAACTACGAAGGCCAGGGTCTGACGAAGAGTTTCAAGTGGGACGAGAAGGGCGAGCTCGCGGCATCCACTGTGTGGACCTACAAGGTCGAGGACGGAAAGATCATCCGCAACACCGAGATCAAGCCCGACTGATCCGGTTCTAGCACCTTGTAGCCGGGGCGCCCGCCGACGGAGGATCCCGTCGGCGCGCGCCCCGGCCGCACCTGGAGAACGCATTGTCCATATATCACCAAATGCCGGGGCTCCTCCTTGCCCAGGACGACGGCTGGATCGACTTCAACGTCTCCGGACTCGTCGATCAGTTCTGGAGCAACACGGTCGACGGGCTCGCCCAGGGCAGCATCTACGCGCTCGTCGCGTTGGGGTACACCCTCGTCTACGGGGTACTGAAACTCATCAACTTCGCCCACTCCGAGGTGTTCATCTACGGCGCCTACGCGACGTGGTTCACCTTCTACGGCCTCGGTTTCCGGCCGGGGCCCACAGCCGAACTGGCGATCTTCGAACTGATCGGCTTCCTGTTCCTCGCGCTGCTCGCGGCCATGGCCGTCTCCGGCGCGACGGCGTTCGTGCTGGAAAGGGTCGCCTACCGGCCGCTCAGGAACAGGGGTGCTCCCCGGCTGGTCTTCCTGATCACGGCCATCGGCGCGTCGTTCGTGTTGCAGCAGCTCATTTTCATCTGGCGGGGCGCCAACCCCGAGCAGGCGATCCGGTTGCTGCGACCGGAACCGGTGTTCGAGATTTTCGGTGCCACGGTCACCAACATCACGATCATCATCGTCGTCGCGTCGATCCTGTTGTGGTTCATCGCCGACACCTTCGTCAACAAGACCCGGTTCGGCAGGGGGATCCGTGCCGTCGCACAGGACCCCGACACGGCGACGCTCATGGGCGTCAACAAGGAACGCGTCTACATCATGACGTTCCTGATCGGTGGCTTCCTCGCCGGCGCGGCAGCCCTGTTCTACATGATGAAGATTCCCCAGGGAGCCTGGTATCAGGGCGGATTCCTGCTCGGCATCAAGGCGTTCACCGCCGCGGTGCTCGGCGGTATCGGCAACCTGCGTGGCGCGCTGCTCGGCGGCCTGCTGCTGGGGCTCATGGAGAACTACGGGCAGTCCCTGTTCGGCGGAGAATGGAAGGATGTCGTCGCCTTCGTGCTGCTGGTGCTGATCCTGATGTTCCGCCCGACCGGCATTCTCGGTGAGTCGCTCGGAAAGGCACGCGTATGACGACGACGGACACGCGAGCCGGTCAGCGGCGCTCGCTCAGCGAATGGTGGAACAACCTCAACCGGCCGACGCAGTGGGCGGTGATGATCCCCATCGTCCTGCTGATCTACGCGCTGCCGTGGCTGAACCCGCCGATTCTGACGACCGAACCCGGCTACGACTTCCCGATCGCGATGTTCGAGGTGGCGCGATACGCGCTGATCGCCATCGGGCTCAACATCGTGGTCGGCCAGGCCGGTCTGCTCGACCTGGGTTACGTGGGCTTCTTCGCGGTCGGCGCCTACGTCGCGGCGCTGTTCACCAGCCCGGACTCGTCGCTGGCGAAGCTGCCTTTCCTCGCCGTCATCCCGATCGCGATGGCGATCACGATGGTTTTCGGCGTCATATTGGGAACTCCGACACTGCGACTACGCGGGGACTATCTCGCCATCGTCACGCTCGGGTTCGGCGAGATCGTCAGGCTGCTCGCCGACAACATCGAACCGTTGCGCGGAAACCAGGGTTTCCAGCAGGTCGGCCATCCACCCGGTACGAATGCCGACGGGTCAGCGCTGTTCAACAACACCGACGGCAAACCGTGGTACGTCCTCACGGTCACCGTCATCATCGTGGTGCTGCTGCTCGTCGGGAACCTCGAACGCAGCAGGGTCGGCAGGGCGTGGGTCGCGATCCGCGACGACGAGGACGCCGCCGCGATCATGGGTGTCCAGACCTTCAAGTTCAAGGTGTGGGCCTTCGTCATCGGCGCCGCGATCGGCGGGCTCTCCGGCGCGCTGTATGCCGGGCAGCTGGCCTTCGTGAACAACCAGAAATTCGACGTGGTGACGTCGATGTTGTTCCTCGCCGCCGTCATTCTCGGAGGGTCGGGTAACAAAGTCGGGGTA
This sequence comes from Saccharomonospora sp. NPDC006951, assembly GCA_040635515.1. GTDB lineage: Bacteria > Actinomycetota > Actinomycetes > Mycobacteriales > Pseudonocardiaceae > Prauserella_A. The sequence continues at coordinate 205,912 of JBEYHY010000008.1, forward strand.
CTGCTCGGCGCGTTCGTCGTCGCGTACGTGCCGTTGCGGTTCCTCGGCATCGCCGAGTACAAGTTCCTGATATTCGGCTTCGCGCTGATCATCCTGATGATCTTCCGGCCGCAGGGGCTGCTCGGTGCGCGACAACGCTTGCTCACCTACGGTAGACAGGCATACCAGCGACTACTCGGCAAGGGCGAGCAGATCAGCCACGACGCTTCGGTGTCCAGTGACCGGAACGGAGGCGTGAAATGACGGCGCCAGGCAACGGTCCCGAGGTGCCGGCGGAAGGCGGCCTTGTCGCCGAGCTGCAGCAGATGACGGCCGAGGAGCTCGCCGAGCACGAGGCCGAGGTCGCCGAGGTCGTCGCGCCGGAGCGGGAGATCGCGGTCGACGTCGGCGAGACGCTGCTGGAGATCCAGGATCTCACCATGCGTTTCGGTGGGCTGACAGCGCTGGACTCGGTCTCCTTCGGGATCCGGCGCGGCGACATCCTCGGGCTCATCGGGCCGAACGGGGCGGGAAAAACGACCTGCTTCAACGCGATGACCGGGGTGTATCGGCCGACCTCGGGAAAGGTGCTGCTCGAAGGAAAGCCGCTCGGCAAACTCGCCAAGCACAACATCACGAGGCGGGGCATCGCGAGGACGTTCCAGAACATCCGGCTCTTCGGCGAGATGACGGCGCTGGAGAACGTCGTCGTCGGCACCGACGCCAGGCATCGGACCAGTGTCATGGGCGCCCTGATCCGCTCGCCGAGGCACCACAAGGAGGAACGTTCCGCGATCGAGAGGGCCATGGCACTGCTCGACTTCGTCGGTATCGCCGACAGGGCCGCCGACAAGGCGAGGAACCTGCCCTACGGATATCAGCGGCGGCTGGAGATCGCCCGCGCGCTGGCGACGGAACCGAAACTGCTGTGCCTCGACGAACCGGCCGCCGGGTTCAACCCCATCGAGAAGGAACAGCTGATGGGGCTGATCCGCAAGATCCGCGACGACGGGTACACGGTGCTGCTGATCGAGCACGACATGAAGCTCGTGATGGGCGTGACCGACCGGATCGTCGTCCTGGAATTCGGCAAGAAGATCGCGGAAGGGGTTCCCGCCGAGATCAGGGACAACCCGGCCGTTGTCGCCGCGTATTTGGGAGTGCCCGACGATGACCTTGCTTGAGCTTTCCGGTGTGTCCGTCCACTATGGCCGGATCAAGGCGGTGTCGGAGTTGACGATCACCGTCGACGAGGGCGAGATCGTCACACTGATCGGCGCGAACGGGGCCGGGAAATCGACCACGATGAGGGCGATTTCCGGGATCCGCCCCGTTTCGGCGGGCTCGATCACGTTCGAGGGCGAGGACATCACGCGCCTGCGGGCCGACCTCAGGGTCGTCAGGGGAATCTCGCAAGCTCCGGAGGGCAGGGGAATCTTCCCCGGCATGACGGTCGCCGAGAACCTGGACATGGGGGCATACGCCCGCAAGGACCGCAAGAACCTGGACGCCGAACTCGACCAGGTCTACGAGCTGTTCCCCAGGCTCAAGGAACGCAGCGGCCAGGCGGGGGGAACCCTGTCGGGAGGTGAGCAGCAGATGCTCGCCATCGGCCGTGCGCTGATGGCCAAGCCGAAGCTGTTGTTGCTCGACGAACCCTCGATGGGGCTCGCGCCCCAGTTCATCCAGCAGATTTTCCGGATCATCACGGAGATCAACAAACAGGGCACCACGGTGCTGCTGGTGGAGCAGAACGCCCAGCAGGCACTATCGCGAGCGCACCGGGCCTATGTGCTGGAGACGGGCGAGATCGTCAAGACCGGATCGGGCAGGGAACTGCTCGCCGACGATTCGATCAAGGAAGCCTATCTGGGCGTCGCCTGAGGGGACCGCGGTGTTCAGCGCAGCCGGTCGGCCGCCTTGAACGCCGCCTTCCTCGCGGCCTTGGCGATCGCCTTGTCCGGGTGCTGACCGAGCATGGTCAGCACCCGGTGCGCGTCGGGGTGGTCGATCCGCCAGAGTTCGTCGATCAGTCCGGCGTTGTCGGCGGGCAGTGTCTCCGCGAGCTCCTCGGGAGCGACCTCGGAACCCGCCGCGGCGAGCGAATCGGCGACGAGCCACGCGAGATCGGACTGTTCCGGCCGCCACTCGGGGCGTTCACCTTCGAGCTCCAGCAGCGCGAGTTTGGCGTAGGCGCGCAGGTTCGGATCGTCGATCGCCGCACGCCAGCGCGATTCGGCCTCGGCGCCGAGCGCGCGCACGAGCATGCTGCCGACCAGCCGTTCCGCCGGGCCGCCCTCGGTGACCACGGCCATGAGTTCGGTGACGGCGCTCGCGGCGTCCCTGCGGTCGAGCCATGCGGCGAACTCGTCGTCGAGTTCGTCGTCGAGGCCGCTGCCGCCGACGGCGATCAGGTCGGCAGCCGTCATCTCCTCATACGGTGGCAGCAGCGGGATCTCGACGGCGGAATCGACGAGTTCGAGTCGCATGGCGTGCATCGCGAGCGGTGTGGCGACGACGGTGTACTCCACCTCGCCGGTGTCGTTGTCGGTATCTTCGAAGAGTTCGACGGCTCCCAGTTCGGCGAGCCTGGTGAGCAGGACCTCCGCGGGGTCACCGTGCTCGGCGACCCACGATGCCCATGCCTGTTCGGCCTTGTCGATGGTGAGGTCGGCCGTCGCGACCTCCTTGATCATCTCCTCGACCTGAGTCACCGGAAGTCCCGCGGCCCTGGCGAGGAACAGCGGCATGAACCACACCCCGGCCGCGGCGAACTCCAGGTCGGTCTCGCCGGCCCGCTCGGCGTCGGCGAGCAGGCTCCACGCGAGGCACGCGGTGAGCGCGCGGCACCAGACGTCCAGTACGTCCTCCGCGGACCCGTCCGGCCACAGGTCCGCGCCCTCGCCGAGCGCGATCGTGCCCGCATCGTCGGCGGCGGCGGTGCCGGTGGTGTCGGTTGACGGGGCGATGAAGTCGATGTCCTCGGCGAGAGCGAGCAGCTGGGTCAGGTCGGTCTCGGAGAGTTCGAGGTCTTCCGCGACCGCGATGACGTCCTCCGGTGACACCTCGCCGTCGGCGGTGAGCGGCCGTCCCTCGCCGAACCACTCGGCCAGTTCCCTGGTGCGGGCCAGCAATGCGCTCGTGCGGGCGGCGCCGGCGAGCTCGTCGGCGCTCGGCAGCCGCAGCGGGCCGAGGGTGTCGGGAAGGCCGTACGCCTCCTTGAGGTCGATCTCCTCTTCGGTTCCGAGCATGGCCTCGTCGAGCGCGGGGGTGATCGTGTCGAGTTCGCTCGCCAGCGCGTCGTGCCGCTTCGCGGGGATCCTTCCGGTGTCCGCGCCGAACGTGAGCAGGGCTCGCATGGTGGTCGTGACTCGTTCGATGTCGTCCTCGTCGTCGACCTCGACCACGTCGGGGTAGACGTCGAGCAGCAGTTCCTCGATGTCGCCGACCCGCAGCTCGGCAAGATCGCCGATGTCCAGTTCGTCGTCGAGCAACGTCAGCAGGACGGTCGCCTCGCCGAGATCGACGTCGCGCCCGGATCGGCTCGCCCATTCGGCCAGTTCGGCGGCGCCGGACGGGTTGCCGCCTTCGGCGCGATCGTTGGTCATCGGGCCAGGCTAGCCGTCCTCCTTCGCGGCAAGGCGACGCAGGGGACCCCGGCAACTCCATCACAACCGCTGGTTGTCATCGGGCAGCCGAAAGCTGTTGGACCTGGCGGCCATACGGGCCGTTTACTGAGTGCATGGCAGAGCGAATCAGTGCTCCAGGAGCAAGCAACACAGCGATCACCGGGCTCGTCGAGGGGGTACCGTTCGTCGCGCTGCCGCCGGAGGGTGTCACCGGCCCCGCGCCGCTCGTGGTGACCTGGCATCTCATGGACGCGCCGCGCAGCGAGCAGGCGATGGCCGCGGCGCTGCCGATGGCGGGACTGCCGGCCTGGCGGGTCTACCTGGGGCTGCCGATGTTCGGTGCGAGAGCACCGAAGGGAGGCACCGACGAGTTCTTCGCGCTCGCCGCGAGCGACTACGTCCTCAACGTGGCGGAGCCGGTCGTGGAGCAGGCGGCGGGCGAGCTCCCCTCCGTCGTCGCCGCGCTGCGCGATCGACTGTCCATCACGGACTCCCCGATCGGGGTCGCCGGGGGCTCGGCAGGCGCGGGGGTCGCACTGGAGGTCACCGCGAGGGCCGATGTCCCGATCGCGGCGGCGGCGCTGGTGAGCCCCGTGTGCAGCCTGCGGGGCGCGGTCGGCGCGAACGAACGCAGCTTCGGCGTCGAGTATCAGTGGAGTGAACGCTCCTCGGCCGTCGCCGAGAAATACGACTACGTGCGCAGGGCGGGGGAACTGGGCGTACCCGTGCTGCTCGTCGTCGGAAGCGACGACGATCCCGGTTTCCGCGAGCCCGCCGCGCGACTGCACGCTGCGCTCGGCGACGACGCCAGGCTCGTCGAGGTACCCGGCATGGCGCACGCGCTCGCGGAGGAGCCCGGCGTCGAGGCCGCTCCCCAGACCGAGCACGCCGCGGTGGCCGACGCCGAGTTCACCGCCTGGTTCGCGCGGTACCTGCGCTGACCGGATCGGCGAGCCAGCAGTGGGCGGGGTCGTGCTCGCACCAGCCTTCGGCCTCGCTCGTCTCGGTGACCAGATCGAGGACCTTGTGCACCGAGGGCCGCTTCATGTCCTTGCGCCAGATGACCGACCACGGAAACAGCGGACCCGGTTCGAAGGGGAGAACCCGCAGACCGAGCTCTGGCGCGAGATCCATGTCCGCCCCCGCCAGGGTCACCCTGTTCTTGCCCCGGGTCTGTTCGAGGGTGTGCCGCAGGTCGAAGGTGATGCCCGAGTCGTCGAGCGGTACGCCGAGCTGGTCGCTCATCGCGCGCAGGAAACCCAGCCATTCGGCGGGGCCCGCGAGCGAGGGCAGCCAGATCCCCTCCTCGCGCAGGTCGGTCATTCTGATCGCGTGCCCTCCGGCGAGCCGGTGCTCCGGCGGCAGCAAGGCGACGAGCGGTTCGAGCCTGACGAGCCGGTGGGCCAGCTCGCCTGGCAGGGACTCCGGGCCGCCCGCCCTGCCGAAGGCCAAGTCGACCTCGCCGCGCAGCAGCGGTTCCACGGCGTTGGCCAGCCCGTGGCGCCACGAGCGTTCCACCCGCAACGCCGGATCGCGCTCGGCGAGCCTGCGCAGCATGAACATGGGGGAGAGCCGGTTGTCGACGAGTTCGACGCGCACCGGTCGGTCGTCGGCCGCCCAGGCCGCGAGTGCGGCGTCGTGCGCGTGTAGCAATGCCTCGGCGTGGGGAAGGAACCTGGCGCCGTCGGGTGTCAGTTCCACCGCGCGATTGGTGCGCGCGAACAGGGAGACACCGAGAACCCGTTCGAGCCTGCCGATGCGTTTGGACAACGCCTGCTGGCTCAGGAACAGCTTTTCCGCCGCCCTGCTGAAGTTCCTCAGTTCCGCCGTGACGACGAAGGCGCGTACCTGGGCCGGTTCCAGATCCACGGCGGCTACGTTACGCCGGTGGCTTGTCCCTGACGATGCAGGTCAGCCGCGCCGTGCAGGTGCGTTTGCCCGACTCGTCGGTGATGACGATTTCTGTGGTGACGGTGCTCCTGCCGACGTGCAGCGGAACGGCGACACCGGTGACCTGGCCCGCCACGGCGGCCCTGTGGTGGGTGCAGGACAGTTCGAGTCCCATCGCGGCCCTGCCCGCGCCCGCGTTGAGCGCGGCGACGGTCGAGCCGAGCGCCTCGGCCAGCACCGCGTTGGCCCCGCCGTGCAGCAGCCCGTAGGGCTGCAGGTTGCCGGCGACGGGCATGGTCCCCACGACGCGTTCCGTGCTCAGTTCGGTGAAGGAGAGCCCCACCTTGTCGTTGAGCTGCTGGTTCGCGACCTCGGGGTTGATGCCCGCCAGCTGCTCGCGGATCTCCTCTTCAGACACGTGCTCGGTCACTCAGCGCTCCTAGTTCGACACGACAGGCGGGACTGTCAGGGCCTCACCCTAGACTCACGGTCGTGAGCCCCAACCAGAACACCTCCGTAGCCAACGACACACCCCGGCTGTTGCTGATCGACGGTCATTCGATGGCCTATCGCGCCTTCTTCGCCGTGCCGGCCGACCGTTTCCGCACGTCGACGGGCCAGGTGACCAACGCGGTCTTCGGGTTCACCTCCATGCTCATCAACCTGCTGAGGGACGAGAACCCCACTCACCTCGCGGTGGCCTTCGACGTGTCGAGGAAGACGTTCCGCTCCGAGGCGTTCGCCGATTACAAGGCCAACCGCTCGACCACGCCGGACGACTTCAAGGGCCAGGTCGAGCTGATCAAGGAGATCCTCGCCGCGCTGGTCATCCCCTCGCTGGCCAAGGAGGGTTACGAGGCCGACGACCTCATCGCCACGCTCACCACCCAGGCCGAGGCGCAGGGCTACGAGGTGCTCATCTGTACCGGCGACCGCGACGCGCTGCAGCTGGTCGACGGCTCGGTGACGGTGCTCTATCCGCGTAAGGGCGTTTCGGATCTGGTGCGCTTCGACCCCGCTGCCGTCGAGGACAAATACGGGCTCACCCCCGCGCAGTACCCCGACTTCGCGGCACTGCGCGGAGACCCCTCCGACAACCTGCCCGGCATCCCCGGCGTCGGCGAGAAGACGGCCGCGAAGTGGATCAAGCAGTTCGGCAGCCTCGGCGACCTCGTCGACCGGGTCGACGAGGTCAAGGGCAAGGTCGGCGACGCGCTGCGAGCCCACATCGACGCGGTGATGCTCAACCGGCAGCTCACCGAACTGGTCAAGGACGTTCCGCTCGCCGAGCGGCCCGCCGACCTCGTCGTGCAGCAGTGGGACAGGGAAGCGGTGCACCGGCTGTTCGACGAGCTGGAGTTCAGGGTCCTGCGTGACCGCCTTTTCGCCTCGCTCACCAGTGCGGAGCCCGAGGCCGACGAGGGCTTCGAGGTCAGCGGAGGGGCGCTGGAGCCCGGCGCGCTCGCCGACTGGCTCGGAGAGCACGTGCCCGCGGGCACGACGGCGGGCATCGCGTTCCGGACGACGGGCGCCTCGGTGCAGACCGACCTCCACTCGGTGACGCTGGCGGCGCCCGATGGCGAAGGCGCATACGTCGACGTGTCCACTGTGGATGAAGGCGACGAGAAGGCGCTGGTCGCCTGGCTCGCCGATCCTTCGGTGCGCAAGGTCGGGCATTCGCTCAAGGCGCCGCTGCATGCCGTGCTCGCCCGAAACTGGAAGGTCGGCGGCCTGGCGATGGACACCGAGCTGGCCGCCTACCTGGTGCGGCCGGGGCAGCGTTCGTTCGGGCTCGACGACCTCGTCCTGCGCTACCTGCACAGGGAGCTGCGTTCGGAGGAATCGGCGGGTGACGGCCAGCTGTCCCTGCTCGACGAAGGCGACGGCGACACCCAGCTCGTTCACGGCGAGCTGGTGAGGGCAAAGGCGGTGGCCGAACTGGCGGGGGCGCTCGCGGGCGAGCTGAGCGAGATCGGCGGGGCCGAACTCCTCGACCGCATCGAGCTGCCGTTGCTCGAAGTCATCACCGACCTCGAAGCCGCGGGCATCGCGGTGGACCTCGACCAGCTCACCACGCTCGAAGCGCACTACGCGAGCCGGGTCAAGCAGGCGACGGAAGAGGCCTACCGCGTCATCGGCAAGCAGATCAACCTCGGTTCGCCCAAACAGCTCCAGGTCGTGCTGTTCGAGGAACTGGGAATGCCGAAGACGAAGCGGACCAAGACCGGGTACACCACCGACGCCGACGCGCTCCAGACCCTGTACGAGAAGACGGAGCACCCGTTCCTTCAGCACCTGCTCGAACACAGGGACGCGACGAGGCTGCGCACCACCGTCGAAGGCCTGATCAAGTCGATCGCCGACGACGGCCGGATCCACACGACCCTGCACCAGACCATCGCGGCGACGGGGCGGCTCTCCTCGGTCGACCCCAACCTGCAGAACATTCCGATCAGGACGGACGAGGGCCGTCGGATCAGGGAGGCGTTCGTCGTCGGTGCCGGTTACGACCAGCTGATGACCGCCGACTACAGCCAGATCGAGATGCGGATCATGGCGCACCTTTCCGGTGACACCGAACTGATCGAGGCGTTCCAGTCGGGATTCGACTTCCACGCCGCGACGGCGGCACGGGTGTTCGCGGTCGAACCGGAAGACGTCACCGGCGCCCAGCGGGCCAAGATCAAGGCCATGAACTACGGCCTCGCCTACGGGTTGTCCGCCTACGGCCTCTCCCAGCAGTTGCGGATCTCCACCGAAGAGGCGAAGACGTTGATGGACGACTACTTCGCCCGCTTCGGCGGGGTGCGCGACTACCTGCACAGCGTGGTCGAGAAGGCGGCGAAGGACGGCTACACCGAGACGATCTTCGGCCGCCGCCGCTACCTTCCCGACCTCACCAGCGACAACAGGCAGCGCAGGGAAATGGCGGAGCGGATGGCGCTCAACGCTCCCATCCAGGGCAGCGCGGCGGACATCATCAAGGTCGCCATGCTCGGTGTGCACGGCGCTCTCGACAAGGCGAAGCTGCGCAGCAGGGTGCTGCTGCAGGTCCACGACGAGTTGGTACTCGAAGTCGCCGACGGTGAGCACGCCGAGGTGGAGTCGATGGTGCGCAAGGAGATGGGCGCGGCATACGACCTGGCCGTCCCGCTTGAGGTTTCGGTGGGCTTCGGGCAGTCCTGGAACGACGCCGCGCACTGACCGGCACGCGCGGGGTGGTCCCCACCGGTGGGGACCACCTCCGCGTTACGTCACCGGGCGGGCGATGGTGCCGATCTCAGGCGGTCGAGAGTCCACATGCGACGGTGTGACGCCGCGAGGCAGGACACCGCGGCGGCCGTGGCCAGATACGCGCACAGCACCGCGATATGGGGCACGATCGAGGAACCGCCACGCAGCAGTACCTGCTGGAGCCCTTCGACGGCGTGACCCATGGGCAGAACCGCGTGCAGCGGTATCAGCGCGTCCGGAACGCCGCGCCACGGCAGCGCCGCGCTCACGCTGACGAACTGCACGGCGAGCAGGACTCCCATGACGAGGATGCCCATCCTGCCGAACAGCGAGGCGAGCGCGTGCCCGATGGCGGTGAAGGTCAACGCGATCAGCACGAGAAGTCCAGTGGCGACCGGTATTCCCGCATCGAGCCCGGCCAGCCACGTCACCACCGCGAACAGGACGAGCACCTGAGCGGTGCCAAGCGCGGCGGCGGGCAGCCAGCCGCCGAGGCTCACCCGCCAGGACGCGACCCCCGCCGCGAGTGCCCTCGCCGAGAGCGGGCGCAGCAGCAGGAACAGGGTCATCGCGCCGATCCAGGTCGCGAGTACCAGCAGAACGGGAGCGAGCACCGTGCGTTCCGTCGTCTGTGGACCGCCCGGAGTGCCCGCGGAACCCACGGCGGGCTGCCCGGCGCCGGTGGCGTCGCCACGCTCGTGGCCGCCGCCGGACGAGGTGTGCAGGGCATCGGCGTCGGCGGCAACCCTCGACGTGTTGTCGGCGGAGGTGACCACCCCCTCGTGGAGCCGGGCCGCGGTGCCCGCGAGTTCGTTGGCGTGGTCGGAGGCGTCGGCGATCCCGGTGGTCAGCGTCGAGGTCGCGGTGGCCAGTTGCCTGGTCGCCGTCGCCACCCTGTGCGAGCCGTCGGCCAGCATCCGCAGGTCGGCCGCTGCCTGCCTCGCCTGATTCGTCGCCGCGTCGATCGGCGTGCGCAGCGTGCCGAACACCTCGGCCGCGTATGCGACCTCGGCTTCGCTCAGCCCGCCCGCGCGCAGGCGCTGGGTCAGCTCGCCGTGCGCGTTGTCGAGTGTCTCGCGCAGCGTCGCGGAACCGCTCACGAGCTGGTTTCCCACGGCGGCCGCCGTGGTGGCGCCCGTCGCGACCTGCTCGGCTCCGGTCGCCAGTCTCGCCGTCTGTGAGGGGAGTTGCTCGGTACCGGCCCGGAGCGTGGTCAGTCCCGTCGCCAGTCCGGTACCCCCGGTGGCGAGGCGTCCGGAGACCGTGGCGAGCGCGCGTTCGCCCTCTCCCAGTTCTCGGGCGGATTCGGCGAGTTGGGCCGCCCGCTGAGGTGAGCCCGCAACCGTGGAAAGGTCGACGTGGACCCTGTTGGCGGCGCCCTCGCCAGCCACATCGGAGATCGCCGCACGCACCTGATCGGTCACCTGGCTCGCGATGGCCGTCGAGAGGTACCCGCCGTCCTCGCCGACGGTCAGCGTCAGTGGGGCGGGGGCGCCGGCTCCCGGCGTCAGCCCCTCGGTGAATCCCTCGGGAATGGTCACGGTGAAGGCGTAGTCGCCGTTGCCGAGCCCGTTCTCCGCCTTGTTGGCCGAGGTGGCCTCCCACGCGAACCCGCCGTTGGCGCCGAGTGTCCCTGCCAGTTGCGCGCCGAGGCCGCCTGCGTGGTCGTCGTCGACGAGCGCGGCCGGCAGCGAGTCGAGCCGGTCGTCGGGGTCGTGGGTGAGCAGAAGCTGAGCCGAGGCGTAGAGAAGCGGGAGCAGCAGCAGCGCCGCGATGGCGAGCTTGCCTTTCGGGCTGCCCGCCGACGCGCGCAACTCACCGGCCGCGATGCGGAACGCTGTCCTGACTCCCGTCTTGCTTTTCCCGATTCGTGCCCTGAAACGCGACACGACCTGCGATGTGCCGCGCTGCGCCCTCATACCGGTACCTCTGGGGCGCTAGGAGCACAGCGCTGCGCGGCGGGCTGCTCCAGTTCGCCGAGGCGCGCCACGGGAAGGAACAGGCTGGCGACGTCCACCGTCGCGGTGAGCACGACGACCGCGAGCCCTCGCTCGGCATGCTCGTGCGCGAGCATCGGCCAGCCCTCGACGTCGCCGGTGTGCCGGTCCGGGCGGTCGAGTACGAGCAGCCGCACGTCGGGGCGCAGCGCGGCGAGATCGGTGAGCAGGCGTGTTCTCGGCTCGGCTGGCAGGTCGTCGATCTCGGTCTCCGAGTGCCGTAACGCGTCGTGGTCGGCCAGCCAGCGGCTCACCGCGGCGTGGTCGGAAGGAAGGTCCGCGAACGCGAGTTCCTCGGCGACGACGGCGTGAACCGGCAGGTGGCCCTCGGGAGCGCTGACTCGCGGGGCGTCGACCAGCGCGCTGTGTCTCCGGAGTCTCGCGAGATCGGCCGCCCCGTCGACGGTCACCTCGCCCGTGCCGGGACGGAGCGCTCCGGTGAGTGTGAGGCCGAAGGCGGTGCAGCCGGTGCCGGACTCACCGTTGACGACGATCAGTTCGCCGGTCGAGATCGTGAGCGAGGTGGACGGCAGCGCCGTTCCGTGCCGGCCTGCCACGGAGACACGATTGGCAACCACCTGCATGACGCCTCCTTCTGCTGCGACGGGTCTGTGCAAAATAGGCCGTCCGGGGTAAGGGTGATGTAGCGGGGCAACGCCGTTGCGGCACTGACCGGTGTGCCGAGGTGGTTCAGCGCATCACGGAGAGCGGCCTCGCCGTCCACGTGGTCCACAGTGGACGGTAGCCCTGCCGGTGAAGGAACACCGTGGTCACCGGATCGTGCGCGTCGTGAACCAGATAGGACCTGCCGATCCCCGAGCGGCCGAGTCCGGCATGCGCGGCCGCCATGAGTGCCGAGCCGGCGCCCCTGCGCCTGACGGCCTCCGGCACGAGGAGCTCGCGGAGCAGTCCCCACCTTCCCCGGGGCAGCTCGGCACCGAGCGAGGCGTCGATCTCGACGGCGGTCACCGTGCCTGCGGGAGTGCCCGCGAGGTCGGCATCGAGAACGAGAGTGCCGGGGCGGGGGTTCCTCGTGCGGATCCGGACGCTGTCGCGCGTGGAGACGGGTTTCCCTCGCTCCGTGCGCACCGCGAGTGCCGACGACGGCGCGAACCCGTGGTCCAGCAGTGCCCTCGTCGCCTCGGCATCCCTGCTCGGCCAGGTCACCGTGCACGAGCTGGCCGGCCCGGCCCCGTCCAATGCCGCCCTCGCCGCGCGCAGGATCGCGTCCATTCCACCGGTTCCCCTGTCGCCGATGACGGGGCTCAGCACCCAGCTCTCCTGCCCGGTGGCCGGTGCGCGGAGCCACCCGGCGACCCTGTCGCCGTCCGGCAGGGTCGCCGCCAGTTCGAGCCCTTCCGCGACCGGCCGGGCCGCTGGCAACAGTGGATCGATCCGCGAGAAGCGGTGGGTCTGCGCGAGTACGAGTTCGGCCTCGGCCTGCATGGCATCCCCTGATTGATCAGCGCAGCGCGGTCGCTGGCCTGACCTCCCAGGTCGTCCACAAAGGACGATAACCCTGGCGGTGCCAGAACACCGACGACAGCGCGTTGTGCGGACTGTAGAACAGGAACGTGCCACGTGCGCCCTCACGGAGCAATTCCCTGTGTGCCGTTGCCATCAGTGCCCTGCCGATGCCGGTGCCGCGCTCGGCCGGAGCGACCGACACCGTGCCGATGTGGCCCCACCCGCCTTGCGGGAGCCGCCGGACATCGGGGGAGGGCCTTCCGCACGCGGCGAACCCGACCGGGATGCCTTCCGATTCGGCGACCCAGACCGGTTCGCCTGCCCCGAGCGCCCTGCGCAGTTCACCGGCGAGCAGTTCGGCCGCCCCCTGCCGCGGCACCGACGAGCCCACAAGCGCGCCGTAACGCAGTTCGCTCAGCCACAACGCGGTCAGCTCGCCGAGATCGGCCTCGCCCGCGCGCCGGACCATGGCTCCCATGACCGGTTCCGGCCGCTGATGCCGATCGCGCACCGCGAGCACGCTGTAGGGGACGAGACCGCGTTCCAGCAGGGAAGGGATGACGTCGACGGCTCTGCTCGGCCAGGTGAGGGCGACGGCGGAATCGGCCGATGGACCGCTTGCGGCGACCCGGTCGCGCACCGCGCGCAGCAGAGCCGTCATGCCCTCGGTTCCCGGTGCGGTGGTCGAAGGGGTCAGCTCCCACGTGTGCCGCGCGTGCCACAACCCGGTCAGTCCCTCGTGGCTCGCCCGGTACAGCACACCGGTGACCTGCCCGCCACCAGGAAGCGCCGCGCTGATCCGCTCGCCTTCGCCCGTGTCGGCCCGCTCCGGCAGCAGCGGGTCGAGTCCGGCGAATCCGCTCATCCGTCCAGTCTCATGCCTCCAGCACCGAACTGAACACCACGGTCCCCGGAAACAGCTTGCCGCGCAGTGGGCTCCACTGGCCCCATACCCTGGTGTGCCCCTCCGGCCACTCCGGCTCGACGAGATCGTCGAGCCGGAACCCCGCCGCGGTCAGCGCGCGGACGTAGTCGCCGAGCGTGCGGTGGTATTCCACGTAGGTGGCCCTGCCGGTTTCGTCGATCTCGACGTAGGGCGTCCGGTCGAAGTAGGGCTGGCTCGCCGTCAGTCCCTGTGGTCCCGGATCGTCGGGAAAGATCCAGCGCATCGGGTGATTCACCGAGAACACCCAGCGTCCCCCCGGCCGCAGCACCCGGGCGAGTTCGGTGAACACGTCGGCCACCGAGGTCACGAACGGGATGGCACCGAAGGCGGAGCAGGCGAGGTCGAACGATCGGGACGCGAACGGAAGGTGCTCGGCGCTCGCCTGCACCAGCGAAGGGCGCAGTCCGGTGCGCTCGTTGCCGTCGCGGGCGTGCCGGAGCATGCCGGAGGAGAGGTCGAGCGCCGTCACGCGCGCGCCCTGCAGGGTGAGCCACCTGGCGCACGGGGCCGAGCCGCAGCCGACCTCGAGGATGTCGGCGCCCGCGAGCCGCTCCGTGGGGCCGAGCAACCGGGCGTCGGCCTCCCTGAGGCCTTCGGGGCACCACACGAAGTCGGCGTCGCCGAGAAAGTCACCGTGGGTCTGGTTGTAGGTGTCGGCATCGGCGTTCCACCAGGCCAGATTGGCCATTGTCGCCTCGGAGGAGCCGACATCGCGGTGCGCTATCCCCGCCGTGCCGAGTTGTCGTTCGGCCGAGGCGTGCCGGTCGGCTGGAGTAGGTACGGACACGACGGCATCCTCCCGCAGCACAGCGGCCACGATCTTTGCCGACCCTGATTGTGTGGTTCGTGGAGTGCCGCGTACGATGTCTGTTAGCGCAGTGGGTTCGCGCTGCTCTTTGACTCAGCGGTGCACGTGCTGGGGAGCTAGGGTCGCGCACCATAAGGTGATGCTCGCGGCCGTTCATTGTCGATGACCTCGACGAACGCACGGTTGCACGTAATTGCCTTGTGTCGCTCAGTGCGCTACGTAAACTTCACACTCCTACACCAATCCGCTACCGGAGCAACCCACCTAATGACCATCGACACCACCGCCGCCCCGACTGCTCCCGCTCAGGCACAGCAAGTTGCCGTGAACGACATCGGGTCGGAGGAAGACTTCCTCGCAGCTATCGACAAGACAATCAAATACTTCAACGATGGTGACATCGTCGAAGGCACCATCGTCAAGGTCGATCGCGACGAAGTGCTGCTCGACATCGGCTACAAGACCGAAGGTGTCATCCCTTCGCGCGAACTCTCCATCAAGCACGATGTCGATCCGGCAGAGGTTGTCGCGGTCGGAGATGCGGTGGAAGCCCTCGTTCTCCAGAAGGAGGACAAGGAAGGTCGGCTGATCCTCTCCAAGAAGCGCGCTCAGTACGAGCGGGCTTGGGGCACCATCGAGGAGCTCAAGGAGAAGGACGAGCCGGTCAAGGGCACCGTCATCGAGGTGGTCAAGGGTGGCCTCATCCTCGACATCGGCCTGCGCGGCTTCCTTCCCGCCTCGCTCGTCGAGATGCGCCGCGTCCGCGACCTGCAGCCCTACGTCGGCCGCGAGCTCGAAGCCAAGATCATCGAGCTGGACAAGAACCGCAACAACGTCGTGCTCTCCCGCAGGGCCTACCTGGAGCAGACCCAGTCCGAGGTGCGCAGCGAGTTCCTCAACGCGCTCGCCAAGGGCCAGGTCCGCAAGGGTGTCGTCTCCTCGATCGTCAACTTCGGTGCGTTCGTGGACCTCGGCGGCGTCGACGGTCTCGTTCACGTCTCCGAGCTGTCCTGGAAGCACATCGACCACCCGAGCGAGGTTGTCGAGGTCGGCCAGGAGGTCACCGTCGAGGTTCTCGACGTCGACATGGACCGCGAGCGTGTTTCGCTGTCGCTCAAGGCCACGCAGGAAGACCCGTGGCGTCAGTTCGCCCGCACGCACGCCATCGGCCAGATCGTGCCCGGCAAGGTCACCAAGCTCGTTCCGTTCGGCGCGTTCGTCCGCGTCGAGGAGGGCATCGAGGGCCTGGTGCACATCTCCGAGCTGGCCGAGCGCCACGTGGAGATCCCGGAGCAGGTCGTCCAGGTCGGCGGCGAGGTCATGGTGAAGGTCATCGACATCGACCTGGAGCGTCGCCGCATCTCGCTGTCGCTCAAGCAGGCGAACGAGGGCTTCACGTCCGACTCGGAGTTCGACCCCACGCAGTACGGCATGGCGGCCGAGTACGACGAGCAGGGCAACTACATCTACCCCGAGGGCTTCGACCCCGACACGCAGGAGTGGCAGGAAGGCTTCGAGACGCAGCGTGAGGAGTGGGAGAAGCAGTACGGCGAGGCCCACGCCCGCTACGAGCAGCACATGCGTCAGGTTGCCGAGGCGGCTCAGGCCAACGCGGCGGCGGTTGCCGACAACGCCACCGGTGGCGACGGCAGCGGTGAGCAGAGCTACACCTCCGGCCAGTCGGGCCAGGAGCAGAAGAGCAGCGGTGGCACTCTCGCCAGCGACGAGCAGCTTGCGGCGCTTCGCGAGAAGCTCTCCGGCGGTGCGTGAGTAGCAACAGCTCAGCGGTAATACGGCGGTGGCCCCGGTTCTTCGAGAACCGGGGCCACCGCCGTATGTGGTGCGCGGGTTGCCGCCGTCGCGAGTTCTGCGTTCGGGGCGGCGAGATGCGCGCTGGGGATGGCGAGTTCTGCACTCGGGACGGCGAGTTCCGCGCCCCGGACGGCGAGTTCCGCGCTCGGGCCCGCGAAGTCTGCGTTGCGGGCGGTGAGATCGTTCCCGGAAGCCCGAGGCCGGGTACGACAACCGGACGGAGCCGCTCAGGCTCGACAGCGCACGACACCCGACAGCAACGACCACCGGCAATGCGCGAAAGTCCGACTATCCCCGTGACCTGAGTCAGGGAAGCGAGAGGCCGCGGCGCGGGATTCGGTGAACGACTACGTGGTCGCCGGTGCCCAAGCGCGCTCGTGCGCGGCGGCGCGCGCCCTGCGACGGAGGCCCGCGAGACTGTGTTTCGCGGGTATCAGCAATGCGGTCAGCCAGTTACGCCGGTATTCGTCCAGTGCGACCGCCACCGGGCGGTGCATGACGCAATGCACCAGCCCAGGAGTTCCGAGCCGGTGCTTTCCGACGTACTTGCTCGCTGGCATCATTCCTCCGTGTGGGCGATGTCTTGGCCCGCACCGTACGCCACCAGCGGAAAGAATCGGGACACCCACCCGGCGTGTCACTCTAACCAGTTGCATCACGTTGTGGTTGATGGCTCTGCGTCAGTGCTTCGCCACCGAACTGATTGAATACCGCCATGCTTCGAGTGGGATTGACCGGGGGAATCGGTGCCGGAAAGTCAACGGTCGCCGCGCGGCTGGCCGAGCATGGCGCGGTGCTGATCGATTCCGACCGCATCGCGCGCGAGGTCGTCGAACCGGGCACCGAGGGGCTGGCCGAACTTGCCGCCGCGTTCGGCGACGACATCCTCACGCCCGGCGGCGAATTGGACAGGGCGGCACTCGCGGCGCGGGCCTTTCGCGACGAGGAGTCCCGGCGGCGGCTCAATGCGATCACCCATCCCAGGATCGGCGCCCGTACGCGGGAGTTGCTGGACGAGGCCGCCGACGACGCCATCGTCGTGCACGACATCCCACTGCTCGTGGAGGGCGGGCTCGGCGCGGGCTACCACCTCGTGATCGTGGTGGACGCCGATGAGGAGGTCAGGGTCCGGCGGCTGGTCGAGCACCGCGGCATGAGCGAGGACGACGCGCACGCCAGAATAGCCGCACAGGCCGACGAGCGGCAGCGAAGGGCGGCAGCCGACGTGTGGCTCGACAACACCGGCTCACCCGACATCGTTCTCGCCGAGGTCGACCGGCTGTGGGCCGACCGGCTGGTTCCGTTCGAGGCGACGATCCGGCTGCGACGGCCTCGCGCGCCGAGGTCACCGGTGATCGCCGACTACGACGAGACGTGGCCGTCGCAGGCAGGCCGTGCCCTTGAACGAATTCGCGGCGCGGCAGGCGATGTGGCCATCAGGGCCGACCACATCGGATCGACCGCGGTGCCGGGACTTGCCGCGAAGGACGTGCTCGACCTCCAGCTCGTCGTGCCCACATTGGACGATGCGGACGCGATCGCAGGCGCGCTGACGCAAGCCGGATTCGTGAGAGCCGACGGCCACTGGTACGACATCCCGCAGGACGAAAGCGATCCGCTCCTGTGGGACAAGCGGTTCCACTTCGGCGCGGATCCGGGCAGGCCGGCCAATCTGCACGTGCGGACTGCCGAAGGACCCGCGTGGAGGCTGGCCCTGCTGTTCCGTGACTGGTTGCGGGCCAGCCCCGGCGAGCGGGATGCCTACCTGGCGACGAAACTCGAGCTCGCTCGCAAGCATTCGGGTGACGGCACCGTCGACGGCTACGCCGAGGAGAAACAGGCCTGGGTCGACGCCGGGTTCAAGCGTGCGGAGCGGTGGGCCGCGGACACCGGCTGGACACCGTGACGACCCGAGCCTGGGGCGCGTGAGTGCCTGCCGTTTCGCTAATGTCGGAGACGATGCCTCACACGACGCGCACCGCGACCGAAGCCGACATCGAACCCGCCGTCGCCACGCTGACGGCGGCGTTCGCCGACTATCCCTTCACCCGGCACATCCTCGCCGCCGACGATCACCTCGACCGGCTCGCCAGGTCGAACCGGTTGTTCCTGAGCAACATCGGACTGGCACACGGAAAGGTGTGGGTCGCCGCGGCGGAGGGCGGCGACGCGTCCTCGGTCGACGCGGTCGCGGTCTGGACGACTCCCGATTCGGACGGCATCGCCGACGTGTTCGCAAACCTCGCCGGTGAACTGGCCGACATCGCGGGGGACAGGGCGGCGATCGCGGGAGCCACCGAGGCCGCGTTGCGGCCGCACCGGCCGACGACGCCGGCATGGTTCCTCGGCAATGTCGGTGTCCGGCCGGAAATGCAGGGCCGCGGCCTCGGCAAGGCCGTGATCGAACCAGGCCTGCTCGCCGCGGACGAGCAGCGAGCGACCGCGTACCTCGAAACGTCGCTTCCCGCCAACGTCATGCTCTACCGCAAGCTGGGCTTCGAGGTGACCGCCGAGGTGAAACTCCCCGAGGACGGCCCGCTGACGTGGGCCATGTACCGCGAGCCGAGATAGCCGGTGACCGTCCGTTGAAAACAGGGGAACCGATGGTGAGCGGCGCGCGTCACAGTGCTCGTGGCAGAGCCGGGTACAGCCGATTCCACGGACGATTTTCCTCGGACCACTGACCGTTCGACCACGACTTCCTTACCGCCCGATCGTTCACGTCGCCGACTGCTGATTCTCCTCGGCGTCCCGCTGCTCGTTTTCGCGCTCGTCGCGGGCCTTTCCGTCGCGCTTCCTCACGATGTCGCCGGCGCGGCCCGTCCGGTCGGCGCGGCGGCGATGGGCGAGTGGGCTCTCGCGGAACTCAGGGAACTCGACGAGCTGGCCGTGTCGGGCAGGGTCGAACTCGGGCGGGGGAGCGGGCTCTCCCTCACCGCCGTCACCGACGCCGAGGGCAGGGTCAACGCGCACGTGACCGACAGCGGCGGCGGCGCCGCGCACTACGTTGCCGACGAGGGGACGGTGACGGTCAGAGCGAACCGGCAGTGGTGGCTCAACCACGTGCCCGGCTACACGTTGAAGGCGACCGGTGTCTGGCTGAAAGCCGACGACGACATGGGGCTGCCGCTGGCCGTGCTGCACGCGTTGTCGGGGCGTGGTCTCGCCGGCAGCGTGCTCTCCGAGGGAGAACCGCGGTTCTGGACGTCGCGGCCCGCGATCGGGGCGGGCGGAACACCCGCGCTGGCACTGACGGTGTCGACGCCGGAGTCCGGCGCGACCGTGTACGTCTCCAGGGACGCCCCCGCTGGTGAGGGGCGGTTGCTCGGCATCGCGGGATCGATCAGCGGCGGGGGAGGAGGGGCACCGGGCGCGCTGGCGCGGCAACCTGCCCCGCCGCCGGGCGCGACCGGCGGTTACCCCTACGTCGATCTGTCCACGGCCAAGCCGACCCCTTCCGTGGCACGGGACTCGGCGAAGGAACTGAGCGAGACCGCGCCAGAGGTGAAGGAGGCAGGGGAACCTCCCGCGATCGCGGGCAGTCCCGCCTCCTTCTTGATCACGGCGGGAGCCTGGCCGCCCTGCGTGGACATCCCGATGTGCTCGGCTCCGATGACGGTCACCAACGTCGGCGGGGAGGAAGGCACCGGAACGGTTCTGCTCAGTTCGAGCAACGGCGCGTCGACCTCGGCACCCGTGTCACTGGCCCCGGGCGGATCGACCGTCGTGCCGTTCAGCGTTCCCAACACCGCACCTGCCGGCGGTTCCGTCATGATCAACATCACCGGGATCGTCCAGGTCACCTCGCGGATGGGCAAGAACACCGAGGTACCGAAACGCCTCGGTGAACGCGGAATCGACGTCAACAACCCCGTGGGAACACCGTCCGTCTACGGGCCCGAGGTCCTGCGCGTACTCGACGAGCTGACGCGAGGCACCGATGCCGAGAACCTGTCCGCGAACGCGAGCGCCGCGCAAACGGTGCGCACGGCCTCGGAAGCGGGGGTGCTCGGACCGGTCCACCGGCTCGTCACCTCGCCAGGGCTGGCCGGACCTGCCGACCGCGCCGACCACAACGTCTCGCGGGTCGTCGGCACATTGTCCGGTGACTCGCCGCCCGCCACCGACCTCGCCAGGGCCGCCACGGTGCACCTGCTGGAAAGAGCGGCCGCGCTCGCGGCGGATCGCACGGAGCCGGAGGACAAGGGCACCGTCGTCATGGCCGATCCCGCCGAACTGACCGTGAAGGGCTCCGGCGGCGAGGAGGTCACCGGTAGCTACCGCGCCGATCTTCTCGACACCGCCCAGAAACGCGCCTACGGCATCGAGGCGGTGCCCGCACCCGCGCTCGACCTGTTACCGCGTTCGCCGGCGCGGGCCGGTGAACTGCTGCGCGCCGTGCAGCGAGGTGTCGAGAAGCTGACCGGAGGCACCGGGAACAAGGCACCGCCCGGCTACGCGAAGGTGGTCGAGGTCTACGTCGAATCGGCCGGTGACGGGCTGCAGTCGGCGACGCTGGGACAGCTCACTCACGTGCTCGGCACGGCCGAGACCGAAGGCGCGACGCTGCGCGACGTCGTGCTGGACGAGCAGGGCAAGCCCGTCATCGACGAACTGGTGCTCGTCAACGACGCGAGTACCGGCGCGGATCCCGGCGGGGCGAACCCCGACGGCTACGTACTCGGCGCGGAAGCGCTGACCGCGCTTGCCGCTCCCGAACCACCGAGGGCGCCGGCCGATCCCGCCGAGGCGACGGCCGCGACCGGGGCTCAGGCGACGGCGGCGCCGTTGCCGCGAAGGCCCGCCGACCGGCATCAGCCCCACCCGGAACTGACCGAGAAGGAATTCGCCGACCTTGAGGCGTACCAGCTCCGCCTGCGCGGCGAGAACCAGGAACTCTTCGACCTGTTGCGCAAGGACCCCGACACCGGATACTCGACATCGCCGAGGACCGACGCCGAGGTCGACGTCGCGCTGGGCCTGCTGACCGACGGCGCGATCGGCGGGCCGCTGGATCGGCCGCGGCCCAACACCAGCGGTGACTTCGTGACCATCGGCGAGCGGAACAGGGTCGTCACCACCTACGAGCTCAAGGGCATCGTGACGCGCTATCCGAAGTGGAACAAGAACACGTCGAGACCGTTCAGGGGCGGCTATCACGCGAGCCCCGCCAAGTTCGAAGCCAAGATCAGGCAGATACTGGCGGTGGGCGATGTGCCGGTCATCGACACCACCTACGCCGACCAGGCAGCGCTCGACGACCTGATGCGCAGAATCACCGCGAACGACTGGACGAACGACATTGTCTTCTACCCCTGAGCCTCCTGGCCCCTCCGCCGCACGCGGGCCGGTGACGACCTTGCCCGGTGACCCCGAGGCGGTGGGCCGGTTGCGGGACTGGCTGTCCGGCGAATTGCTGGAAGGCATCGGCGTCGATTTCCGGGGAGCCGACCTGAGCGGAGCCGACCTCGTCGCGGCCGAACTGCGGGAGGCGAACCTCTCCGGGGTCGTGCTCGCCGGTGCCAACCTGGCGACAGGGCAGCTGTGGGGCGCCGATCTCTCCCACACCGACCTGACGGGTGCCAGCCTGCGCAAGGCCGAACTGGACACCGCGACCGCGGCGCACGCGCTGCTGCGGGGAGCCGACCTCGGCAAGGCCTCGCTGTTCGAGGTCGATCTGCGCGGTGCCGATCTGCGGGGAGCCGACCTCTCCTTCGCGCGGATCGCGGACTGCGATCTGCGCGCGGCGTGCCTCGCGGACACCAGGTGCCTGTCCACCCACCTCGGGGGACGACTCGACGACACCACGGACGTGACCGGCATGAGCGGCAGCGTGATCGGCCCCGCCGTGGTCGCGGACGGCGACGGCGAGCGCGAGCTTTCGGGCGAGCCGTTGCGGGCATGGCTCGCCGGGCGGGGCGCCGAGGTCACCGTGCTGGTCGCCCGCCGGTAGCGACGGCTCAGAGCAGCCCGCGCTGATAGGCCACGGCCACGGCCGCCGCCCTGTCCTTCACGCCGAGCTTGGCGTAGGCGTGCAGCAGATGGGTCTTGACGGTCGCCTCGCTGATGAACAGCCGCTTGGCCGCCTCCTTGTTGGTGCAGCCGTTCGCGATGAGCCCGAGGACCTCGATCTCCCGCTTGCTCAGCGGTTCCTCCGCCGGAGCCCGCACCCTGCCGATGAGCCTGCTGGCCACGGCGGGCGACAGCACGGCCTCGCCGCGTGCGGCCGCGCGTACCGCCCTGAACAGCTCTTCCCTCGGAGAGTCCTTGAGCAGGTAACCGGTCGCGCCCGCCTCGATCGCGGGAAGCACGTCGGAGTCGGTGTCGTAGGTGGTGAGTACCAGCACGCGGGCGGGGTTTCCGAGCCTGGCGAGTTCGCCGATGGCCGTGACGCCTCCCATCCCGGGCATGCGCAGGTCCATCAGCACCACGTCCGGCCGGGCTTGCTGGGCAAGCGCGACCGCCTCGGCGCCGTCCCCCGCCTCGCCGACGACGGCGAAGCCGTGTTCGGTGGTGAAGATGCCGCGCAGCCCGTCTCTCACGATGGGATGGTCGTCGACGACGAGGAGGCTGATCATCGGCTGAGCCCCGGCGCGGCGACGGCGGGAAGGCTCGCGGACACCGCGGTTCCCGCACCGGGCTCGGTTTCGACGGCGAGTGTGCCCGCCAGTCTGCGAAGCCGGTGCCGCATTCCGGCGAGGCCGAATCCCGCGTAATCCGATGTCCGCGCTCGTTCCAGGTCGAAGCCCCTGCCGTCGTCCCTCACGTCGAGTGTCACCTGATCCTCCATATAGGACAGAGTCAGCCCCACCCTGCCGGCTTCCGCGTGCTTGGCGACGTTGGTCAGCGCTTCCTGGGTGATGCGAAGGAGGGTCGCCTCGATCTCGGGGTGCATCGACCTCACCGCGCCGGTGGTGGTGAACTCGGCGGGCACGCCGACCCGGTCCGACCAGCGCGAGACGATCCCGGCGAGCGCGTCGGGCAGCCCGCTGTCGTCGAGCGCCTCGGGGCTCAGCGCGTGCACCGAGCGCCGCGCCTCGTCCAGGTTTTCCCTCGCCAGCGAGGCGGCGGCGGCGAGATGCCGCTGCCTCCTCGCCGGATCGGCTTCGGCTTCCTGTGCCGCCTGCAACTGCGTGATGATCCCGGTGAACCCCTGCGCGAGGGTGTCGTGGATTTCCCTGCTCAGCCGCTGCCGTTCGTCGAGCACGCCCGCATCCCGTGCCTGGGCGAGCAGTTGCCGGTGCAGCCCCGCGTTCTCCTCCAGCGCCGCTTCCAGTTCCGCCAGCGCCTTGCGTCGCCCCTCGTTCTGCATGACGACGCGTTCGGCCATCAGGTAGCCGCCCGCGATGGCTCCCGACTGCACGACCACGATGAGTACATAGGTGTTGGGCCAGTCGCTCAGCGCGGCGAGCACTCCGCCGGAACCGATCCCGTTGATCAGCATCGAGGTCGCGATCAGCCCCGCCAGCATGACCCACCGGGGACGCAGCGTGATCGCGCGGAAAAAACCGGCGATCATGAACGCGAGGAAGATCACGTCGCGGTGCATCAGCACCGAGGCGGAGCCGAGCAGCAGCGCGAAGGAACAGGCCGACACCAGCGGGTGGCGCCACGAATCCGGGAGGAACGTGTCGGTGAGCAGGGTGAGCACCGCGACGATCGCGACAAGGCCGAGCGTTTCCCACCGGTGCTGCCAGGTCTGCCCTTCGAGGGCGAGGCTCGACACCGTGGCGAACCCGAGTAGCAGTATCGGCAACCACCGCTGCAGCACGTCGAAGAAACGGCGCCACCGGGAATCGTCGCCGACCGTCGGGAACATCTCGGCTGACCGTGCTCCGGAATCCGATGTCACCCGGGCATTATCCGCGATCCCGCGCCCGGCTGGAGTCCCCATCGTTCACTGCCAGCGGAAGAACCGGGCCGAGAGAGCGAGACAGACGACGGTGAACACCGCCATCGCGACCAGTTGCATTGCCTGAGGAGCAGCGCCCGCCCAGGTCTCCCGCATCGCGTTGTACATGGCTCCCATGGGCAGCACGTCGGCGGCGTGCTGCAGGAATTCGGGAAGGCGTTCCTTGGGGACCCACACCCCGCCGAGCGCCAGCATCGGGAAGAACGCGGCCGAACCGATGGCTCCCGCCGCTCTTCCCGTCGGAGCCAGCGCGGCCACCAGCAGGCCCATCGAGAACAGCGCGGCCGTGCCGAGGGCGACGGACAGCGCCAGCCCCGCCGGGTTGCCGGGGGCCTCCATACCGATCACGAGCGTGCCGGCGACGACAACGAGCAGGACGACGACGAAGGCGGAGGCCACGTTGACGACGAGTTGCGCGATGAGCACCGTCCTCGGCGGAACGGGGCTTGCCGCGATGCGCCGCAGCACGCCTTTCTCCCGGTAGGTCGACAGAATGGTGGGAAAGATGGTCAGCGCGAGCATCGCGACGAGGATCGAGACGGCCAGTGGGGCGATGAGGTTCGCCAGCACCGAGTTGCCGCCGAACTCGGCGCTCGGTTCGCTCGCGGCGGGAATCAGGGCGAATACCACGACCAACGCGATCGGGATTCCGAGAACCGTGACGGGAGCGCTGGGATCGCGGAGGAAGAGTTTCGCCTCGACCGCGGTCAGGGTGCGTAGTGCGGACACGACGTTGCCTTTCAGTCCAGTTTCCTGCCGGTGAGCGCGACGAAGGCGTCGTCGAGACTCGCCTGGTCGACGCGCAATTCCTTGGCGATGATCTGTTTGCGGGCGAGTACCGAAGCCACGGCGTAGAGCACGTTGCCGGTCCCGGTGATCAAAATTCGGGTTCCCTGCCGTTCCACCGCCCGTACCTCGGGGAGTTCGGTGAACAGGTGATCGGCGACCGGTTCGGACGGCCGGAACCGGATGCGTTGTTCGTCGTCGACCCCCGCGACGAGTCCTGCCGGAGTGTCGACGGCGACGACCTCGCCCTGGTCGATCAGTGCGAGGCGGTCGCAGAGCCGTTCCGCCTCCTCCATGAAGTGGGTGACGAGCAGGATCGTCACGCCTCGGTCGCGGATGCTTTCGATGAGGCTCCACACCTCGCGGCGGGCTTGCGGGTCGAGCCCGGTCGTCAGCTCGTCGAGTACCGCGACCTCGGGGTTGCCGATGAGCGACATCGCGATCGACAGTCGTTGTTTCTGGCCTCCCGACAGCTTTTTGTACGCGGTGCCGCGCTTGCCGGTGAGTCCGAGGATGTCGAGCAGTTCATCCGGATCGGCGGGATCGGTGTAGAACGACGCGTACAACTCCAGCGCCTCGCCGACCTTGATGCGTTCCGGCAGTTCGCTTTCCTGGAGCTGGACCCCGAGTCGCTGCCGCAGTTCGAGCGTGTCGCGCTGCGGATCGAGGCCCAGCACGGTGAGGTCTCCGCCGTCGGGCTTGCGCAGTCCCTCGATACATTCCACCGTCGTGGTCTTGCCCGCGCCGTTCGGGCCGAGGATGCCGAAGATTTCGCCGCGTTCGACGGTGAATGACACGTCGTTGACCGCGACCTTGTCGCCGTAGCGTTTGTGCAGTTTCCGCACATCGATGATGGGCATGCCGACAAGCATCGCCGGTGCTCGGGTCCGCCGGATCGTCTCGCGGGCCAGAGATCGGGTCCACCGCGGGGATCGCGCGGGTCAACCGATCGGTGGATGGGGGTGTCCCGGATGTCGTAGCCAGCCCAGCTCGACGTCCATAGTGGACAGCCAGGCCGCGAGGTCGTAGTGGTGGTAGGCCAGCGCGTCGACGGTCGCGTAGGCACGTTCGAACGCCCATTCCGCCTGTTGCCGGGTGACGAGTCCTTCGCACGCGGCCGCGACGAGTTCGTCGGTGTCGATGACCTCGACGCCGCGCCCGCAGCGCAGTACGAGGTCGAGGTAGAGGTCGGTGGCGGTCCAGACCTCGTTCTCCTCGGTCACGCTCACCACGTCGAGGTAGAAGTCCTGATCGCGCTCATGCCCCTCGGTGAACCAGAAATCGGTGATCCGCAGCCCCAGTTCCGGAAGCAGCCAGGACTCAAGGAAGTGGAATTGCGCCCTGCCGGGAGCGGGCCGCGCGAGGTAGAGGCCGAACGGAGTGGTGCGGTATTCCTCGACGGCGCGGACGATGCCCTTCGGGTCGGTGTTGGTGGCTGACGGGACGTCGAAGATCTCGCGCTTCGGCGGATGGGCGGTCATGGTGCCATCTTGCGGGGTTTACGCAACCGTCGTGAATGTCACATCCTAGAGTGTGAGGGTGCCAGAAGGAGCCGGTCTTCCGGACAGCCTCTCCAAGGTCGCGGGCGCGCTCGGCGACCGCGCGAACGGGCTGACCTCCGACCTGGTCACGCTCTACGAGCGGGAACTTCCGCACCTCATCAACGACACCGAGAGCATGGTGAGCCTGCTCGCGGCCGGTATCTATCAGAACATCGACACCGCGTTGCGCGCCTTCCAGCACGGCATCGAGCCCAGCAGGGTCGAGGCTCCCACCGCCGCGCTCGAATACGCCCGGAGGCTCGCCCAGCGGGGAACCCCGGTCATCGATCTCATCAGGGCCTACTACCTCGGCCAGACCGCCGTGCTCGACCAGGCGCTGGCCGAGGCGACGAGGCAACTCGACGATCCGAAGATGCTGGGCGAGGTCATGCGCAGGGCGCTGGCCACCGCGTTCGCCTTCATCGACAAGGTCACCCAGCAGGTCGTGTCGGCATACGAGGACGAACGCGGCCGCTGGCAGCACAACCGCAGCGCGGTGCGCACGGCACGCGTGCGCGCGCTGCTTGAGGATGCGGTCGTCGACATCGACGCGAGCGAGGCAGCGCTCGGCTACCGGCTGCGGGGCACCCATCTCGCGCTGATCGCGTGGTACGTCCAGGAGGAGCGGCCCGCTGATCCGCTCGCGGGGCTCGAAGCGCTCGCGGCTCGGCTCGGCTCGGACAGGACCGACTCGGGGCCGCTGTTCGTGCCGCGAGACGAACTGTGCGCGTGGTTGTGGTTGCCGGTCACCAAGCCCGGCGCGGAGGCCACCGAGCAGAAGCGGGAGGAACACCCGGCGGGCACCGCGCTCGACGCGGCGTTCATCGACCGGGTGCTCGCCGACTGCGATCCCGAGATCCGGCTCGCGCTCGGCGAACCGGGCAGGGGTCTCGCCGGGTTCCGGCGCAGCCACCGCCAGGCGCAGCGCGTGTACACCCTGGCACTGGCCGCGGGTAAGGGCGGCGAGCGGGCGCTGCACTTCCGTGACGTCGGAGGATTGGCGCTGATGAGTGCCGACATCGGCGCGGCGAGGACCTGGGTCGAGGACACTCTCGGCGATCTC
This sequence comes from Saccharomonospora sp. NPDC006951, assembly GCA_040635515.1. Lineage (GTDB taxonomy): Bacteria > Actinomycetota > Actinomycetes > Mycobacteriales > Pseudonocardiaceae > Prauserella_A. The sequence continues at coordinate 232,976 of JBEYHY010000008.1, forward strand.
GCCATCGACGACGAGGCACACGAACGGCTCAGGGCCACGCTGCGGGTGTTTCTCGCGACGGGCGGTAGCTACACCGCGTCGGCCGCGAAGCTGACGATGCACAAGAACTCCGTGCAGTATCGCGTGCGCAAAGCCGAGGAACTGCTCACGCGGCCGGTCACCGACAACCGGCTCGATGTCGAACTGGCGCTGAACCTGTGCCACCTGCTCGGACCGGCCGTCCTGGCTCGCGGGTAGCTGTTTTTCGGTCCCCCGGACCAGTACTCCCGGCAATCATTGGCCGGTGAACACGAAGCGTTTCTGACAATCGGCTAATAGGCTCATGAGTATGGGGTCAAGGATGGCTGAACCGGGTGAAACGGTGATGGTCGTCCGCATGCGCAGGGGCACCGTCGGAGAGACGCGGCGCGTGTGCCACGTGGTTCCCGTTCCCGATTCGGGCCCGATTCCCGAGACATTGACCGCCTACTGCGGCGAGCACATTCCTCAGGGCAAGGCGGAATTGCTGCGATCCCTCTGCGGTATGCCGTGCGACGCGTGTCTCGCCGTGTCGGCCACCAGGCACGGCGCGCTCGGGATGTTGCCCGCTTCCCCCTGACGACCGGGCACGATCCGGTTTTGTCGGTGGGGGCGCTTACCCTGGATCCCGTGGCTTTCGCAACCGAACACCCCGTGCTGGCACATTCCGAGTTCCGGCCCGTCGCCGACATCCCGAGGGCGGACGGCCGGTTCGAGGTGGTCAGCGACTACAAGCCTTCCGGTGACCAGCCCGCCGCCATCGCGGAGCTGGAGCGGCGCCTCACGGCCGGGGAGAAGGACGTCGTGCTGCTCGGTGCCACCGGCACGGGCAAGTCGGCGACGACGGCCTGGCTGATCGAGCGGGTGCAGCGGCCGACGCTGGTGATGGCGCCCAACAAGACTCTCGCCGCTCAGCTGGCCAACGAGCTGCGCGAACTGTTCCCGCACAACGCGGTCGAGTACTTCGTCAGCTACTACGACTATTACCAGCCGGAAGCCTACGTCCCGCAGACCGACACCTACATCGAGAAGGACTCGTCGATCAACGACGACGTCGAGCGGTTGCGGCACTCGGCGACCATGAACCTGCTTTCCCGCAGGGATGTCATCGTGGTCGCGAGTGTGTCCTGTATTTACGGTCTCGGTACCCCGCAGTCCTACCTCGACCGGTCGGCCAAGCTCGTCGTCGGCGAGGAGGTCGACCGCGACACGTTCCTCAGGGCGCTGGTCGACGTGCAGTACACGCGCAACGACGTCTCGTTCGCGCGCGGGACCTTCCGGGTGCGTGGCGACACGGTGGAGATCATTCCCGCGTACGAGGAACTCGCGATCAGGGTGGAGTTCTTCGGTGACGAGATCGACAAGCTGTACTACCTGCACCCGCTCACCGGCGACATCGTCAGCGAGGTCGGCGATGTGCGGATCTTCCCCGCCACCCACTACGTCGCGGGGCCGGAGCGGATGGAACGTGCCATCCAGAGCATCGAGCGGGAGCTGGCGGAGCAACTGGAGAAGCTGGAGCAGCAGGGCAAGCTGCTGGAGGCCCAGCGGCTGCGCATGCGCACCACCTACGACATCGAGATGATGCGCCAGGTCGGTTTCGCCTCCGGCATCGAGAACTACTCGCGGCACATCGACGAGCGAGCGGAAGGCTCCGCGCCTGCGACGCTCATCGACTACTTCCCCGAGGACTTCCTGCTGGTCATCGACGAGTCGCACCAGACGGTGCCGCAGATCGGCGGCATGTACGAGGGCGATGCCTCCCGTAAGCGGACGCTGGTCGAACACGGTTTCCGGTTGCCGAGCGCGCTGGACAACCGGCCGTTGACGTGGGAGGAGTTCTCCGACCGCATCGGGCAGACGGTGTACCTGTCCGCGACGCCGGGACCCTATGAGATGGGGCAGTCGGGCGGCGAGTTCGTCGAGCAGGTCATCCGGCCGACCGGGCTGGTCGACCCCGAGGTGGTCGTCAAACCCACCGAGGGACAGATCGACGATCTGGTACACGAGATCCGCACCCGTGCCGAGCGGGACGAGCGGGTACTCGTCACCACGCTGACCAAGAAGATGGCCGAGGACCTCACCGACTATCTGCTGGAGCTGGGCATCAGGGTGCGGTATCTGCACTCGGAGGTCGACACGCTGCGCAGGGTCGAGCTGCTGCGCCAGCTCAGGTCGGGTGATTTCGACGTGCTGGTCGGCATCAACCTGCTCAGGGAGGGGCTCGACCTGCCGGAGGTGTCGCTCGTGGCGATCCTCGACGCCGACAAGGAAGGGTTCCTCCGCAGCGGGACCTCTCTGATCCAGACCATCGGCAGGGCGGCACGCAACGTGTCCGGCCAGGTGCACATGTACGCCGACAAGGTCACCGATTCGATGCAGTACGCGATCGACGAGACCAACCGCAGGCGCGAGAAGCAGATCGCCTACAACACCGAGCGCGGTCTGGATCCCCAGCCGCTGCGCAAGAAGATCGCCGACATCCTCGACCGCGTCTACACCGAGGCGGAGGACTCCGAGGAGGAGATCGCGGTTGGTGGCTCGGGGCGCAACGCCTCGCGCGGGAAGAAGCCGGAGCAGGGGGACAAGGTCCGCAGCTCGGGCATCCTCTCCGATCGCGATGTCACCTCGATGCCGAGGGCGGAGCTTGCCGACCTGATCCAGCAGATGACGGACCAGATGATGCAGGCCGCTCGCGACCTGCAGTTCGAACTCGCGGCGCGCCTCAGGGACGAGATCTCGGAACTGAAGAAGGAACTGCGGGGCATGGACGCGGCAGGGGTCAAGTAGCGGCGCGGCCGGTCGTGTGGCCTGCCGCGGCTCGGCGGGCGCGATGGTTGGCGACGTTGGTGCGGTTGCCGCACAGACCCGGCATGCAGTAGCGGCGGCGGCCGGGGCGGGTGGTGTCGATGAACGCGCCCCGGCAGGTGGGTGCGTCACACTGCCGGAATCGCTGCTCGCCGAGCGTGTGCACGACGCCGAGAATGCCGATACCGCAGACCAGCGCGAGCGCGTCGGAAATGGTGGCGGGCGAGCCCAGTGACAGTGCCCAGCGGGTGCGGTGTTCGTGAGCCGGATCCGGGAGCAGTGTCGCGCCCGCGGCCGCCGAGGTGAGCGCGGTCGCCCCTGCGATGAGGTCGCCGCGATCGGGGTGGTCGATCAGCTCGCGCACCGTGGCGCGCAGCGCGTGGACCGCGGTCAGATCCGCATGTCGCGCTCGGCGGGCGAGTTCGGGAAGGCCGTCGGTGCCCTGCTGAGCGGGCTGCTCGCCGTGGGTGTCCGCGAACGTCACGAGAGCGGCGAGGCCGGGGAGCCGGTCGTCGCCACGCCAGACTTCGGCGGTGGTGTTGATCAGCTCGGTGGCGAGCCCAGCAGCCCACGCGTAATCGTCTAAAGCTACTTGCATGCCTTACGCGCCTCCCGCTAATGTGTTGGTTAACCGCTACTTTACCCCTTACGTCCTCGGTGTGGCGGCCGCCGTTCCCGACAGGAGAATTCCATGGTTTTGCGCGAGATCGACGCACTCGTGTTCGACGTACTCGGCACTCTCGTCGACGAGCCGGCCGGCATCCGCGCCGCCATCCGCGAGTTCGCTCCGGTCCTGCCCGGCGAGGCGGTCGAGGAACTGACTCGCGGCTGGCAGCAGTACGTCGGCGAGCAGCAACGGCGGGTCGTCGAGCGCGAACGGCCCTACGTGCCGAGTGAGGTGCTCGACAGGGAGGCGGCCGAGCGAATCGCTCGCGCGAGCGGGAATTCCGATTCCGCCGCGGTCGACGTGCTCGCCGGTGCCGGATCCCGGCTCACGCCATGGCCTGATGTCGCTCGTGGTCTCGAACGGCTCGCCGGGCGATTTCCGGTCATCGCGCTGTCCAACGCGAGCCGCACCGCGTTGCTGCGTCTCAACGCCGGAGCGGGACTGCGCTGGCATCAGGCGCTGTCCGCGCAGGACGTCCGTGGTTACAAACCCGATCCCGCCGTCTACGAGCTCGCGGTCGAGGTGGCCGGAGTCCCCGCCGAACGGCTGCTGATGGTCGCGGCCCACGCCTGGGACCTGAGGGCAGCGCGCAAGGCGGGTCTGCGGACGGCGTATGTCGCACGGCCCGTCGGCGATCCGCCCGCGCCCGGCGACCGCTTCGACCACCACGCGAAGGATCTCGCCGATCTTGCCGCCCAGCTGGGTCCGGCTTTGTGACGCACCGGTCAGCGCGAACCGCTCAGCCCTTTGCGGATGGCGGCGGCGACGGGGCTTGCGTCGTGCGGAGCGAGCCTGCCGCGGGGAAGCAGCGGCGGTTGAGCCATGAACCTCGGTGCCGTGCCCCGGTGCCGTTGCGCGGAGTGCACCAGAAAGGGATGGCAGAGATAGACGTCGCCCAGTTTTCCCGTCGCCAGTGCGACGGGCCGGTGTTCGGAGGCGGCGATCGCCTCGACGCACAGCGGCATCCACTCCATCCCGGTGTCACCGTGCGGTTCGAGCAGGCCGGGAACGTCGAGATGCGAGCCGGTCCGCACCTTCGTGGGCGCGTCGCCGGGACCGATGTCGGAGAACAGGAACAACAGCAGCAAGGCGCGGCCACGGGAAGCGAGATTGACCCTGGGTTCCCCTGTCTCTCCCTGGAAACTGGCCTCGACGTGCCAGCCGTCGTCGCCGGGCGGTAGGTCGACAGGAAACCGGACGGGGAACGTGCCAAGGCCGGCGAGCGGCTTCCAGGCACCCTCGCCCGCGAGCTGGTCGAACGCCGCGTGCAGCGCGGGGGTGTTCGCGGCCTGCCTGAACGGCGGCGTGCTGAACCCGCCGAGCCTGATCACCGGCTGGGTCCAGGTCGCGGGATCGTCGCGGTCGCATCCGGTGGCCGCCCACAACTCGTCGAGGCAGCGTTCACCGGCATCGGCGGGAAAGGCGTTCTCCAGCTTGACGAAACCGTCGGCGGCGAACCGGTCGATCTGCTCGGGGGTGAGTCCGGCCGATGCGGCTGCGGTCATGACCTCTCCAGCTTTCTCCGCCTGCTGTGACGAAAAACCAGCATGCCAGCCCGCAGCGCGGCGAGGCCACCGAATTACCGGGCCCGGCCTGCCTTACCGGACGAGTGGAGTGCCAGTGTCGCGGCACCGTCCACAAGCGTCAGAAGCCCCATGGCCGCCGCCATCCTCCTCGCGTCGGTGGAATGCCCGTCCCGTGCCTCGGCGTGATAGTGCTTTGCCAGCACGAGATTGAGCGTCGCCCTTCCCGCCATCCATGGCCATCGAGTGCGGCCGAGGAACAGACCCGAGGCCAGTGCGAGATCCACGACGCCGATCGTTCTGGCGAACCGGCGATCCTCTCCGAGGCTGAGCGCCTTCGCGGTGCGACGTGGCGCCACGGTCAGCGCCGCTCCCATCCCGAGGGTGACCATGCCGACACCGTCGGCGAAGCGGTCAGCGCGTGAGGATCTCATCAGGACAAAACTCCCACGCCGGACCGTGCCGGACAAGGTGCTCTCCGTCTCGGCCTCAGTCCTCGACCGTGACTTCGAGCGACGCGGCGAAGGCGGGCGCGAGAACCGCGAGTTGGGCGGTGCTGATCGTCAGCCCTTTCAGGCTTCCCGATCCGGTCTGGATGGCGATCTCACCGGCGCCCCTGATGTCGGTGCGATCCATGACGGCGCGATCGAAGTTCACGCCGAGCAGGTGGGAACCGGGAAAGCTGACCCTGGTGAGACCGGCACCGACGAAGTCGACATCGCGAAGCACGCAGTTCCGGAACGTCACGTCGGTGAGTGCGGCTTCCCGCAGGTTGACCGACACGAGTTTGCAGCCGTGGAACTCGACCCGGTTCATGACCGTGTCGAACGTCGCCGTACCCGCAAGCGCGCAGGTGACGAATTCGCTGTCAAGCCACTGACTTTCGACGAGGTCGGTACCGACGAGTTGCGAGCCGCCGAGCCAGACGTCGTTGAACTTCGCCCGCCGCCACCTGCTTTGCCCGAAAGCGACTTCCGAGAACGCGCATTCGGTGAACCGGGAACCGTCCGCGTCGACATCGGTGAAGTCGAGTCCCGAGAAATGCGCGATCTCGAAGTCCGACGACGGTATGGGCCGCTCGCCGGTTTCTTCGAGCATCGAGTGGAACGGCAGGTCGGTCAACGCACGTGGGCTTTTCATGACACCTCTCGTTCCACGGTGGACGGTGAGGTCCGCGCATCGCGAAAGCCGGTCCGCTGGACCGGCTTTCGCGATGCGGCCATCAGCTCGTGATGTCCTTCGTGGCGAACCGGCGGGCGGCGAGCAGGCCGAACACCGCCGCGTAGAGCACGGCCGACAACAGTCCGCTCGCCATGTCGGACCAGTCGATGTCGGTGGCGATCAAATCCATCCACGCGAACGAGAAATGCGTCGGCAGGAAGTCGCGCAGGCTGCCGAGCGCGGTGATCTGGTCGAGGATCTGCGAAAGGATCGACACCAGAACCGTCCCGCCGACCGCGCCGAGCGGAGCGTCGGTGAGAACGCTGAGCAGCAGACCGAGCGCGGCAACCCAGGAAAGCTGGACCATGATGTAGACCGATCCGAGCAGGATGGCCAGAACGGCGCGGCCGAACGAGATCGAGTCCCCGGTGGGACTGATCGCCTGCCCCGCCCCGTACCAGATGACACCGACGAGCAAGGACATCAACGGCAGCACCGCGACGGTGATCGCGGACAGCAACGCCGATGCGATGGCCTTTTGCCGCAGCAGCCGGTGCCGGGGAACCGGCACCGCCAGCAGGTACTTCAGGCTCGACCACGATGCCTCGCTCGCGATCGTGTCCCCGAAGTACAGGGCCACGATCATCGGCAGCAGGAAGGAGCCGGAGACGAACATGGCGAGCACGACGAAGTTGGGCGCACTCGCCGTGGCGAGATCGATGAAGCCGCCCGAACGCTGGTTCGGGTTGGCGTTGCCGATTTCGAAGGCCACCACCAGTACGAACGGCAGCAGCGCAACGAGGGCGAGCACGAGCTGTGTCCGCCTTCTGCGCAACTGCCTCCGCAGTTCGACGCCGAGCCGCAGCGTGCGCCCCGCCCGGTAGCCGGCGACGGCGCCGTCGGGGCCGACGGCCACGGTCTCGGCGCTCGCCGCGTCGGTCAGTTCGTCGAGCGCGGCCGGATCGGTGTGCACCCCGTGGTCGAGGTGCGCGTTCTCCTCGGCGGTCTTGTCCGACTTGCTCATGAGCCGCCCTCACCTTCTCCGACCAGTTGCAGGAACGCGTCTTCGAGCCTGCGGCGAGGTCCTGCCTGCTCGACCGCGACTCCAGCGCCGACGAGCACGGCGACCGCCCGCGAACGGGGCAGGCCGTCGAGATCGGCATGCACGAGGTTGCCCTCGATGTCCACATCGGACACGCCGCCCGTCGTGCGCAGCGCCGCCGCCGCGGCCTCCGGATCGTCCACCCGGAAGGTCGCCTCGCCACCCGCCGCGACGATGTCGTTGACCTCGCCCGCCGCGACCAGCTTGCCCCTGTGCATCACGACGACGTGCGTGCAGGTCTGCTCGACCTCGGCCAGCAGGTGGCTGGACACCACGACCGTGCGGCCGGTGGCCGCGTAGCGCTGGAGCACCTCGCGCATCTGGTGGATCTGCGGCGGGTCGAGTCCGTTGGTCGGTTCGTCGAGTACGAGCAGTTCCGGGAGGCCGAGCATCGCCTGCGCGATGGCCAGCCGCTGCCGCATGCCCTGGCTGTAGGTGCGGACCTTGCGCCGCACGGCGTCGCCGAGCCCCGCGATTTCCAGTGCCTCGGTGAAGTGCGCCTTTTCCCATGGCCGCCCGGTCGCCGACCAGTACAGCCGCAGGTTCGCCTCACCGGAGAGGTGCGGGAGGAAGCCGGAGCCCTCCACGAAGGAGCCGATGCGCGACAGCACCGGCGCGCCTGGCGTGATGCGGTAACCGAAGACCTTGATCTGCCCCTTGGTCGGCGTGATCAGGCCCATCAGCATGCGCAGCGTCGTGGTCTTCCCGGCGCCGTTGGGGCCGAGGAGGCCGAGTACCTGTCCCGGCTCGACCCGGAAGGAAAGGTCGCTGACCGCGGTGAGCCCGCCCGGATAGGACTTGGTGAGCCCCTCGATGACCATCGGGGTGTCGGCGAGTTCGGGATCGACCTGATGCGAACGCCGCCTGCGCACGGCCGCCACCAGCGCGACGACCACGACCGCGAGCAGGGTGCCGCCGATGCCGAGGAGTTGTCCCGAGGGCCAGCCCGAGGTGATGGTGTTGCCTGGCACGACGGGGACCGCGAGCGAGGAGCCCTCGGCAAGGGAGATCCGGTAGGCGGCGGGCTCGGTGGGGTTGGCGTAGGACTGGTCGGTCGTGCCGACCACGAGCTGCAGCGCGTGGTCCGACTCGATGGGTCGCACCACGCCGGGCAGGGTCACGGTGACCTCGACCGGCGAGCCGTCCTCAGGCAGTGAGGGCACGCGGATCGGCGCGATCGCATTACCCGGCAGTGTGCGGGATCCGTCGGGGTTGACGTCGTAGAGCTTGGCGAATAGCACCGCCCCGCCTTCGGGGACGGGACCTTCCGCCGAGACCCGCAGGCGCACCGTCGAGGCGCCAGCGACGAGAAGCTGGTTGTCGACGGGAGCCGAGGTGAAGCTCGCGGCCTGACCGGGAGGGTCGATACCGAATAGTCCGGACAATCTGGACGAATTGGCCACGATCCTGTTGAGTCCGGGGATGCCGCTCACCGCGGCGGGCGTGCCACCGGGAGGCCGGACGACGGTCTGCTCTCCGCCGCGAAGGGGCATGGTCCTTCGCTCGGTCTCGCCGGAGGTGAGCCCGGGGTAGGAGGGGGCCTCCACGGTTCGCACCGACGGAGTTCCGTTGGCGCGCAACGATCCCTGGACGTCATAGCTGAAATCGGTGCCGGGATCGGTGCCGGTCCCGGTGAGGTGGAAGGCGAGGAAGTCGGCGATCTTGGCTCGCAACTGGGGGCCCGGGCTGCCGCCGTCGTGCCCTCCGGTGTACCAGATGGTTTTGACGTCGCCGCCCGCCTCGGCGATCTGCCTGGCGTTGGCGTCGGACTGATCGAGCCCGAACAGCGTGTCGTTCTCGCCCTGGACCAGCAGCGTTGGCACGGTGATGTTGCCGGTGACCGACGAGGGCGACACCCTGTGCAGCAGGTCGAGGGTCCGCTCGCTCGCCGTGCCGTGGGTGGCGACGTCGGTGTAGGCGGCGCACACCTCCTCCGTGAACCGCCCGCAGGGGCCGGGAGACTGGGTGCTCTGCCTTGCCGCGTTGCCGGAACCGGAGGGTGAATCGCCCTGTTCACTGTCCGTCGATTCGGCCGCGCCCGTCGAGCCGGCGCCGTCTCCCGCTCCGCCGACCGAACCACCCGTGTCGGCCTCGTCGCCCGGCTCGATGGCCTCGGCCGCGGGGCCCGATCCCGTCGCCGGGCCGGAGCCCGCCGCGAACAGCGTGCCCGCCCACGACTGTTTGAAGACGCCGTCGCCGGTGAAAGCGCCTGGTGAAGGGGTCGAGGAGTCGACTTCGCCCGTGGACGCCGCATTGGGCAGGAGTCCCTGCGCGAGGTCGTTGTAGGTCATGACCGGAGCGATCGTGTCGACGCGGTCGTCGGTACCGGCCAGCATGAGCGCGAGGGCGCCACCGTAGGAGGCGCCGGTGACCCCGACGCGGGGATCCCCGTCTCCGTCCATCAGCACCTCGGGCTGGCCCGCGAGGTAGTCGACGAGATGGCTCGCGTCGGCGACCTCGTAGTCGGGGTCGTTGAGCGCGATCTGCCCCGTGCTCTTGCCGAATCCCCTCGCCGAGTACGTCATCACCACCATGCCGCGTTCGGCGAGCTCGGCGGCTTCCCTGCTGACGCTGTTCTTGTCGCCGCCGAACCCGTGCGGCAGCAGGACGGCGGGCGCCGGGGTGGACTCCGGAACGTAGACCGTCGCGTCGAGTTGCACGCGATCGGGCGAACCGGGCGCGGCGGGTACGTCGATCGTGGCTTCCTGGGTGTGGAAGGACGGAGGTTCGTCGCCGCCACGCAGCCACAGCACGGTTCCCGCGGCCAGCACGACCACGACCGCGAGGACGGTCAGCAGGCGCGCGCGTTTGCCGAGGGGAAAGGTTGATCGGGGCACGCGACCACAGTATTGGGCGTTTCCTGAGAACGATGTGTGGGCACCCACCGGTGGGCTTTCAGGTTCCGGATGTGATGGATGTTACGTGTGCGAAGTTCGTGATCCGCGTAGCGTGCCTGGACTTTCCACGTGAGAACCCGGGAAGATGGAGGGGTTGTGGAGGGGAGTATTCCTTCGCGGCGGCGTCGTCAACACGGCTGTCCTCTGTGGCACCCGGCGCCGTCGGCCGGGAGAGTCCGGTGGAAGAGACCTCCGGGTAGTGGCCGCTATCCGCTAACCGGAGGTTCTTGATCTATGAACGTGCCCTTTTGGGTGTGGGCTGCCACCATCGGTGGGTTGCTCGTCCTCATTGCGATCGATCTGATCATCGTCGACCGCAAGCCGCATGAGGTGACGACGGGCGAGGCCGCTCGCTGGGTCACCTTTTACGTGGGTTGTGCGGTGCTGTTCGGCATCGGCGTATGGGTGTTCGGTGGGCACGATCCCGGTGTCGAGTTCTTTACGGGCTATATCACCGAATACTCCCTTTCCGTCGACAACCTGTTCATCTTCATGGTGATCATGTCGTCCTTCAAGGTCCCCTCGATCCACCAGCACAGGGTGCTGCTCATCGGCATCCTGATCGCACTGGTGATGCGTGGCGCGTTCATTGCGGTGGGGGCCGCGCTCATCGCGCAGTTCGTGTGGATCTTCTTCGTGTTCGGTGCCGTGCTCGTGTGGACGGCCGTGAACATGGTCCGTGGCAAGGACGAGGACGAAAATCCGGAGAACGCGGTCACGAGGTGGGTTCGCAAGACCTTCCCCGTCACCGACGACTACGTCGGCCACCACTCGGTGGTGAAGCAGAACGGCAAGCGCTACATCACGCCGATGTTCGTGGTCATCGTGGCCATCGGCAGTGCCGACCTGCTCTTCGCCGTCGACTCCATTCCCGCGATCTTCGGTATCACGCAGGACGCCTTCCTGGTGTTCGCGGCCAACGCGTTCGCGTTGATGGGGCTGCGCCAGCTCTACTTCCTGCTCGGCGGGCTGGTCAACAAGCTGGTCTACCTGTCCTACGGGCTGGCGATCATCCTCGGCTTCATCGGCCTCAAGCTCGTGCTGCACGCGCTGCACGAGTACCACGTCACGCCGTCCTGGCTGGAGATCAACAACTGGATGTCCCTCGGGGTCATCGTCACCGTCCTGGTGGTCACCACGCTGCTGAGCCTGCGCAAGGCCAAGCGTGACCCGAGCGTCGTCGGCCACACGGGTCTCAACCTGCGCAACCCGGCGCCGGAGGAGCGGGCGGCCCAGGAGGCCAGGGATGCCGAGGGTGAGGCGACCGCGGGAAGCACCAAGGACGAGACGGCTGGTTCCCGTACGGAAAACTAGGTCGTTAGACGTGCTAAAGATCGGGTACCGTCCTGGGTGTGCGACCTGCTGACATCGAAAGCCTCGTCACGCCCGGACGGCCCGCTTTGCGCGGTGACCTGCTGCTGACCGCGGTGTCCCGGCCCGATCTCGACAGCAATGCCACACTGAGCGCATTGCGTGCGATCGGCGAGGACGGCGACACCGCGTGGACCCACGGCGAGCGGGACAGCTCGCCCGTGATCTCGCCGGACGGACGATGGGTCGCGTTCCTGAGAGCCAGCGGCCCGGCCGCTCGTCCGCAGATTCACGTCATCCCGGCCGGAGGCGGCGACGCCAGGCAGGTGACCCGGCTGCCGCTCGGCGCGGACGAACCGGTGTGGGCGCCGGATTCCCGGCACCTCGCTTTCACAGCCAGGGTGCCGGAGCCTGGCCGCTACGGTGTGGCGCTCGCCGATGGCGAGGAAGCCCCCGAGGCCGACGCGGAGGCGCCGAGGCGGATCACCAGGTACGACTACCGCATCGACAACACCGGCTTTCTGCGCGACCGGCCCAGCAGGCTCTTTGTCGTCGATGCCGCCACCGCCACCGAAGGGCGGGATCCCGAGCCGCTGACCGACGCCGCCGCCGACGTCTCGCATCCGGTGTGGACACCGGACGGCACGCGGATCGTCGTGGTGGCGCCGAGAGACTGGGACGCCGTCGAGACGCTCAACACCGACCTCTACGCGATTCCCTTCGCGGGTGGCGCACCGGAACTCGTGGTGCGCACGCGCGGAACGGCGGTGCATCCGATCATCGCCGACGACGGGACGATCTTCTACTACGGCAGCGAGTTCGAGGGCCTGCACGAGGTCGCGCGCAACAGTGGATTGTGGACTGCCGAACTCGGCTCGTCCCCGCCGCGCAGGCTCACGGACACCGAGACCGTCGACTGCGCCGAGGCGGCGGGACCACCCGCGATCAGGGGTGACGACGTGCTCGTGGTGGTGCGCACCAGGGGAGCGGCGCAATTGCGAGCCGTTCCGCGCACGGCAGCCGGCGCGAAGCTGGACACGCTCGCGTTGCTGAGTGACGACAGGGCCTCGGTGCGAGGGTTCGCCGTCGACGGCGAACGGATCGCGCTCGCGCAGGCAGGTCCGGCCGACGCCGGTGAGATCCTGCTGCTGGCAGGAGGCACCACCACGAGGCTCACCGATTTCGGCTCCGCGATCAGGAGCAAGGGCGTACTGCCCTCGGAGGAACTGACCGCGAGGGCGCCCGACGGCTACCCCGTGCACGGCTGGCTGGTGCTTCCCGAGGGCGAAGGCCCGCACCCCGTGCTGCTGGTGGTGCACGGCGGGCCGTTCGCTGCCTACGAGTGGAGTCTCTTCGACGAGGCGCAGGTGTACGCGGCGGCGGGCTACGCCGTCGTGCTCGGCAACCCGAGGGGGTCGGCGGGATACGGGCAGGCGCACGGAAGGGCGATCGTCGGTGGTTTCGGCACCGTGGACGCCGACGATCTGCTCGCTTTGTTCGACGCCGCCGTCGAACGGTCCGATGTGGATGGTGAGCGGGCCGGAGTCATGGGCGGCTCCTACGGTGGTTTCATGACGGGCTGGCTGGCCGCCCACCACGGGCACCGGTTCACCGCGGCCTGGAGCGAGCGTGCGGTCAACGCCTTCGACTCGTTCGAGGGCAGCTCGGACATCGGCTGGTACTTCGGCGTCGACTACGTCGGTACCGACCCTGCCGGGCAACGCGATCGCAGCCCGCTGACCTACGCGCACCGGATCACGATCCCGTTCGCCGTCGTGCATTCCGAACAGGACTGGCGCTGCCCGCTCGAACAGGCACAGCGAATGTTCGTCGCGCTCAAGAAGAACGGAACGGAGACCGAGTTGCTGCTGTTTCCCGGCGAGGGGCATGAGCTGTCCCGGTCCGGAAAGCCGAGGCACCGGGTCCAGCGCTTCGACGCGGTCCTCGACTGGTGGCACCGCCACCTTCCCGTGAACCGGCCTTGAAGCGGCTCTGAACTGGTGCCCGCTCAGTTCAGCATCAGATAGTTCAGTTCCTCGCACACCCTGCTGAGCGGAATGTCCAGGCCTGGGTGGTCAAGGGAGAGCAGTACGTCGGGCGACGAGGGCAGCGCGCCGCCGCCCGGCGGGTCCCACAGGCAGATGGCCGGTGCGCCCGAGTCCATCGACGAGCGATACCAGACACCGTCGAGGTCGCTGAACGCTCCGCGAATCGCTCGTGCCCACGCCTGTGTGATCTTCTTGGGGCCGCTGGAGATTTCCTGCGAGGCGCCGACTCTCGTCGGCCACAGCCCGCACAGGTCGAGCAGGCGCAGTGTCCGTGAAGGCCGGACGACGACGAGGTGCGGGCCGCGCGTCCTGCGGTCCACTGTGGAGGTCGTCTGGTAGACCTCGGCGACGCTCGTGCGCACCGACAGCCCGAAGTACAGCACTCCCTGCCTCGGGTCGGTGACCGGCGCCCCGTGCCTGGCCTGCTGCGGGTCGAACCGGCCGTGCGGCAGCGGGCCGGTGTAACGGAAGGAATCCCACCGCTGTGGGTGATTACCGTGCGCGGTGAAGATGCGGACGAGCCGTGTCGCGGGATGTATGGCGACGATGTCCTCGGTGGGACGTAACTCGTTGAGCAGAATCGACCGCGCCGGTGGCGAAGGCAGCCTTGCCATGAAAGGTGCTTAACCGTCCTCGTGCTCTCCGTGCGCGCGTTCAGACCGGGGTACCGAGCGTCGCCGCGAGTTCGGCGACCTGTTCCGGATCGCCGCCCGCCAGCAGCCATTGCCGGGGAGTCGCCTGTTTGCCGTTGATCACCAGGTCGGGCTGCGGCGTGCCCATGAAGGCCGCGACGACGAGCACCGGCTGGTCGGCGGGGACGGCACGGAGGACGACCTCCAGCCCGGGAAGGACGCTGGTCGAGGTGAACTGCCACGCGGGAAGGCGCCAGCCGCCCTGGTCTTTCCAGCCGGTGAGCCGGTGTTCCTTCAGCCGGTGCCGGATACGGCTGTCGTCGACGCCGAGGCGGGCGGCGGCCTCCAGCACCGTGAGCGACGAATCGGCCAGTACCGCGTGCTCGACCACGCTGCGAGCCCGGTAGTCGTGTTCGCCTTCCCGGAATGGGGAAAGGTCGAGTCCGACGTCGGCGAGTGCGGCGCGCTGCTCCGCGGCGAAGTAATGCGACGGATCGGGATTGGGCGGGGAGAGCCTGCGCGCCGCCGCTTCGACCAAGGCGAGGAATTCCGCGGGACTCACCTTGAGTCCGGCTCTGGCGAGGACGTTCTCAAGCGCGACAGTCATGTGCTCAGACTAACCCGGATGTGCGGGTTCGTGCGTTTCGTTGCCCGAATAGTGCCGAAATTCACCAAGATCGCCACCGAACGCACATTCTCCAACACATGCCGTAGGCAACCCTCGATAGTGTGCCTGCGTTCGAGTGCCGATGTCCACCCCGTGACCCGCCGACGTTTTCCACTGCGGCCCGATTTCGATCACCGTCCGGAGTCCGCGAGCGCGCTCCGCCGGGTACGGAAGAAATCCCGGGGCGTCGAGCCCGTCAGCTCACGGCAGTCGCGAGCCAGATGAGCCTGGTCCGCGTAGCCCGCTTCCACGGCGAGTGCGGACAGCCCGCGTCGGCCGGAGGCCCCGGCCAGGGTGATCGCGCGCCGCAACCGGGCAATGCGGACGTACGTCGCGGGACCGTAGCCCACGGCCGAGGTGAACCGCCGCCGCAGCTGACGTTCGCTGCCCGCGAGCCCGGCCATCGCCGCGCCCACCCTCGTGACGCCGTGATCGAACCGCCGGATCATCAGGTCGAGGGCCGGATCCGAACCCGAGGACGCGAGGCGTCCGGCGACAACCTCGGCCAGCAGCCCGGGGCGGGAGACGAGTCGTTCGGCCGTACGCGCCCCGTGCGTGCCCCACAACTCGGCGAGCGACACCCGCTGGTTGGTGAGCTCGTCCGCGGCGACTCCCAGCACGCGCGGCGCGTGCCCTGGCCGGAACCGGATGCCGTGCACCACCGGCCCTTCGGCCTCGCCCGTGTGCCAGGTGGCGGTGTCGGGGCCCGCCACGAAAACCCGCTCGCCGGCGACCATGAGGTCGAGACAGCCGTCGGGGATGATCGGCTTCGGCCCCTCCAGCCTCGCGTGCCACAGGCAGCGCACGGCGCCCGCGAGCCGGACCGGTGGCGCGACCTCCTCGTACATACCGCCATGATGCCTTCGCCTGCCGACAATTAACGTGGCGGTCGTGACGACGCGCGACATCGACAGCCTGGCGTGGGTCCTGGTGCGGGATCGCAGGCTGCTTTCGGTGCGGACCGAGGGCAAGAGCAGATTCTACCTCCCGGGCGGCAAACGCGAGCAGGGCGAGAGCGACGTCGCGGCACTGTGCAGGGAGATCAGGGAAGAACTCCGGGTCGAGCTCGATCCGCTGAGTTTCAGCCTCTTCGCCGTGCTCGACGAGCGCGCCGACGGATTCGCCGACGGGCGCAGGGTGCACATGACGGCCTACACCGCCGAGTACAGCGGAAGCCTCGCCGCGGGAAACGAGATCGCCGAGCTGGGCTGGTTCACCAGCGGGGACGCGAGCCGGTGTCCGCCCGCCGGTCAGCGGATTCTCGCGAAGCTCGCCGCGTCGGGAGCGATCGACTAGCGCGGCTCATGGCCCGAGATGGGCCGCGTCGTTGAACCGGCGCACCAGCCAGCGCTCGCCCATGAGAACGAGTTCGGAAATCGAGCTGTTGTCGGCGCCGACGAAGGTGAGTGCGCTCGACCCCGAGGCCAGCGCGATCGCCTGTCCGATGACGCCGCCGTGGGTGAACACCGCGACCCGCTGATCGACGTGTGCCGCCGCGATGCGTTCGATCGCCGCCTTGACCCTCGCCGCGAACCGCTCGTTCGGCTCTGCGCCCGGAATGACGTCCCAGCGTTGTTCCGTGGCCAGCCGCTGCGTCACCGGATGGTTTTCGGCGACGTGCTTGCGGAAAAGACCGCCCTCCCACTCGCCGAGGTGCACCTCGCGCAGGTCGGGTTCGACTTCGGGGGTGATGCCGAGCGCCCGCGTGAGCGGGGCCGCCGTCTGTGCGGTGCGGCGCAGCGGGGTGATGTAGACGGCCGACAGCGGCTCGGCCTCGTTCTCCTCGGCGAGCCGCCGCGCGAGCAGTTCGGCCTGCGTGCGGCCCTCCTCCGCCAGCTCCGGATCACCCTGCCCGCCGACCAGCGGGAACGGCTCGCTCTCCTTGGCGGATGCCGACGCGCCATGCCGGATGAGCAGCAACTGCGACGCGCCTGGTGGACGGCGGAAACGAACCTGCGGGAAGTCCGGCTCTTCGGTGGTCACGCCTGCGAGGCTAACGCGCCGTAGGACAGGATCAACGGCGTGTCCGATGGTTCCCAAGGTGGCGGCATCGTCGTCGGCCCCGCCCTCGTCGTCGTTGTCGTGGTGCTGCTGGCGATCGCCGTGGTCGTCGTGCGGTTCGGCGGTCTCGGTTCGTGGCGTGCCTTCCTCTTCGCGGGAGTGAGGGCCGCGGTCCAGCTCGCCGCGGTGTCGTTCGTGATCGCGGGCATCCTGCGATCGGGCTGGCTGACGGCGGGGTTCGTGCTGCTGATGTTCGGCGTCGCCGTCGCCACCTCCGCCCGCCGGATCGGTGCGCCACGCGAGGTGCTTCCGGTGGCGATGGCCATTGGCGGCGGGGTTGCGCCGGTACTCGGTGTCGTGCTCGCCTCGGGGGTCGTCCCGCCGGAACCGATCGCCGTCGTCCCGGTCGCCGGGATCATCATCGGCGGCGCCATGACCGCGACGTCGCAATCGGCTCGGCGCGCCGTCGACGAACTGCGGACCCGGTACGGCGAGTACGAGGCCGCGCTCGCCCTCGGGCTCGGCGACCGCGCCGCCGCACTGGAGATCTGCAAGCCATCGGCGGGACACGCGCTCATCCCGCCGCTCGACCAGACGAGGACCGTCGGGCTCGTGACCCTGCCGGGCGCCTACGTCGGCGTGCTGCTCGGCGGCGCGAGTCCCGTCCAGGCAGGGGTCACCCAGCTGCTGGTTCTGGTCGGCCTGCTCGCCGCGGAGTCGCTCGCCGTGCTGATCGCGGTGGAGCTGATCGCGGGGCGCAAGCTCCACGCCGCATGGCGGCAGAGCTGAGCGGCATCACGGCTCGCGCCAGACGGCACCCTGGATCAGGATTCCATTGTGGATCAGGAAGCTCCTGACGATGTTGGTGTTGCTGACCGCGTCCTTGCCGATCCAGCCCTGCTCGGCGACGAACTTCTCCAGCATGCCGTTGACGGCCCTCCGCCTGGCACCGCTCAGGAACCGTTGCCCCGTCGCCCTTTTCCTGAGGAAACAGAAGGCGACGAGCTCGTCGGGAGACTTGCCCGCGTGTGCGCAGAACGCGCCGAGCACGGCGAGCCGGGCCGCGGTCACGGCTCTTTCCTCGCGATAGGGCTCCAATTCGGAGAGCCAGTGCCGTACCGAGCGCTCGCCGGAGAGAGGACCCGTGTTCACAGGGGCAGCCCGAAACGCTCGGCCAGTCGCCTGATCTCGGCCAGCCTGCGCGCCGGATCCATGGGTGCCTGGATCATGCCTTCCTCTTTGAGTCGTTCGGTGACCTCGGGAATCTCGTCCCACGGCGAGCCGTACTGACCGCGGTGGAAGCTGTCGCCGAGCGGGCGCCGCGGCCGCTGCCCTCCCGCTTCGGGGCTCTCCGCCGGATAGCCGACCAGCAACATCCACATCGGAATCCAGTTGTCCGGAATCTTGAGCACGGCCTTCGCCGTCTCGGCGTCGAACGAGTGCAGGCCGACGCCGAGCCCCTCGTCGACGCCTGCAAGCATCGCCTGCGCGATGGCGAGGCCGGATTCGACCGACACCGCCCAGGTACTTGCCATGGCATCCTTCGACATCGGCTCGACGGACTGGGCGACCGCGACGTCGTCGACGTACCGGTGTGACCATCCGTGAGTCACCGGCAACGCGCCGAGGTCGACCAGTTCCTTCAGCCTCGATTGGGCGTTGTCGGCGAATGCCAGGTCGCCGTACCAGAAGATCGCCACGGGGGCGAGATCCAGCTGCACCGTCGTCGTCGGCGTCTTCAGCCGCTCGCGCACCTCGTCGGTGAGTTCGTCGCGGTAGCACACGATGGCCTTGACGAAATCGGCGTTGACCGCGCGGGACGCGCGGTTGGCCGCTTCGAGCATGATCTGGATCTTCTCCGGTTCGACGGCACGATTCGGTTCGAAGAACCGGATCGTGCGCCGCGTCCCGACAACCCGCTTGAACTCCATTGTTCGTCCTTTCACGTCGAGAGAACGGTGACGACCATCGCCGCGGCGTCCTCGCCGATGAGACCGCCACCGTTCTCCGCGAGGGCCACGCGTGCCCCGGATACCTGCCTCGGCCCGCACCTGCCGCGAAGCTGGTCGGCGAGTTCGACGAGCTGCCCGCATCCGGTCGCGCCGATCGGGTGGCCTTTCGCGAGCAGTCCGCCGGACGGGTTGACCACGTGCGCGCCGCCCAGCCCGGTCGCGCCGGAACGCAGCAGCGCCGCGCCCTCGCCTTGTCCGCACAGGCCGATGCGCTCATAACCGATGAGCTCGGCCGGCGCGGCCGCGTCGTGGAGTTCCAGCACGTCGATGTCGGAGGGACCGACGCCGGCCTGCTCGTAGGCGTGCGCGGCCGCGCGCACGAGCGAACCAGGCACCGCGCTCGCCGTTCCCGAGACGAGCGCGCACGCCCTGACCCTCACCGGTGGAGCACCGAGGGCTTTCGCCCTGCGGGCGGAGCACACGACGATCGCGGCGGCGCCGTCTCCGATCGGTGAGCACATGAGCACCGTCAGCGGTCTGGCGACGACGGGACTGCCGAGCACCTGCTCGACCGTGACCCGCTCGCGGTACTGGGCTTTCGGGTTCAGTGCGGCATGCCGATGGTTCTTCACGGCGACCTCCGCGAAGTCGCGTGGTTTCGCGTCCGACCGCGCCAGGTAGGCGCGGGTAGTGGCAGCGTAGACGTCCATGAATACGGAATGGGGTTTCGGTTGCCGAATCGGGGCCGCCGATTCTCTCGCGACCGGAACAACCCGGGACAATTCGGAAAGGGCGAAAAGATCGACAGCGGTCGACAACGCGGCGATCGAGCGCCGTTTGTCCACGTGCGTGAGTTTCTCCGCGCCGACGGCGAGTGCGATGTCGGCGACCTCCGAATGCACTGCGGTGACGGCGAGATGGAACGCGGTTGCCGCCGTGGCACAGGCGTTCTCGACATTGACGATCGGAACACCGAGTAATCCGGTGTTGCGCAGCGCCACCTGTCCCCTGATCATTTCCTGTCCGGTGAGCAGGCCCGCTGCCGCGTTTCCGAAAAACACGGCGTCGACGTCACGGGCGGCTATTCCCGCGTCGGCGAGTGCGGCGGCGACCGCCTCCTCCGAAAGTGAACGGATCGTGCTGCTCGCGAATTTCCCGAACCGGGTCATGGCCGCGCCGGCGATCTGGACCTCAGCCATGAGCTTCCCTCCGTTTCCCTGTCCCAAGTGGACGATGTGAGCCCTCGCTCCCTCAGCGTCGCGTACTGATTGCGCTCGGTGGCCGTTTTCGGGAGGGCTTCGAGAAACTCGACGTAGCGCGGTACCGCGTGATAGGCCATGCGCTCCACGCAGAACAGCAACAGTTCGCCGGGATCCACGTGCAGCGCGGGACGGAGCACGACGCACACCTTGATGTCCTCGTCGCCGAGTTCCGAGGCGACGGCGTGAGCGGCACAGTCGAGCACGGCGGGGTGGGTGTTGAGCACCGACTCGATCTCCCACGCGGAGATGTTCTCGCCGAGCCTGCGCATCGATTCGCGCTTGCGCCCCCGGTAGTAGAAGAAACCGTCCTCGTCGTAGTCGGCGAGATCACCGGAATGGAACCAGCCGCCGCGGTAGGCGCGCGCCGTCTCCTCCGGCAGGTTGTGGTAGCTCGTCGTAGCCCCTCTGGGATGCCGGAACACGAGTTCGCCCACCTCCTGGGGGCCCAGCGGCCGGTCGGCGTCGTCGACGACCCTGAACTCGACTCCCGCCGTGCCGCCCCTGCCCATGGACCCGAGCCTTCCCGTGTCGTTGAGCAGAATTCCCGGCGAATCGACCATGCCGAACCATTCGATGATCCTGACCCCGAACCGGTCTTCGAACTCGCGCCAGCGGTTGGCGGGGCAGCCTGCCGACAACACGACCCTGACGTCGTGCTCGCGGTCGAGCGGGCCAGGCGGTTGCTTGAGCAGGATCGAGATCATGCCGCCGAGCGTGTTGAACTCGACGGCGCCGTATCGCGCGCAGTCGGCGAAAAGACGGGAGGCGCTGAACCTGGGCGCCAATGCCAGCTTGGCGTCGGCGAAGATGGATCCGAGCATCGAAACCAGCAGTGCGTTGCCGTGGAATAGCGGCAAACCGGTGTACATCGTCTCGCCGGGCCGTATTCCCGCCGCGCGCACCAGCGCCTCGACGGGCCGCAGGTCGTAATCGGCCGTGACGACGCCTTTCGGAGGGCCCGTCGTACCGGAGGTGTACATCATGCCGACGCTCGAACCACCGGTGCCCCGGGAGGTTTCGCCCGCAACGGCGGCGGTTTCGGGTTCGCTGTCCGCGCAGGCGAACAGCCGCTCGGTACTCCAGTCGACGCCGCCACCGGCCCGCCCTTCGCACACGACGAGTCTCCGTAGCGAGGGAATCCGGTGTCGCATTGAAAGAACAGCGTCGCGGAGTTCCTCGTGGAAAACGATCGCCGCCGCGCCGGAATCGGTGAGAATGTGGGCGAGTGCGGCGCCTCGTTGCGAAATATTCACCGGGACCGAATGTGCGCCGATTATCTGAATCGCGAGGTGTGTCCAGATGAATTCGGGCCGGTTGGGAAGCAGCAGGGCGACCCGCTCACCAGGACGCACGCCGAGCTCAAGCAGCCCGTTGGCCGCTCGCTTGCTCAGCGAAAGTGCTGTCAGCCAAGGGATTTCCTCGTTCAGCCACTTGAGCCAAACCGCGTCGGGATGAGCTTCGGCACGTGCTCTGACGAGTTCTTCGACGACCCCGCGTGGTCGTGACATGGCGGCCTCCTCGCTCGTTTCCCGTTCATCCTCGTTCGCATTTGCCGAATGAAAAGACCGTGTCACGTGGTGGCCGGGCGGGCAATGTCGGTGTCTGCCCAACCTGAGCTCCGGCTTTGGCGGAAAACGACAGTCGGCTGAGCGCGGGGGTTCAATTTCCGATGGTGACGAACGGTGGAACGAGGCATAGTCTTCCCTGATGGCGCTTGAGGGCCTGCTGCGCAGGCTGCTTTCGGCGGGCACTGTCAGCGCGGCGGCTCAGGCGGCCGTGGACACGGTGCGTGAGGTGCTGCCTGCCGAGATCAGCTGGAGCGGCGTCGTCAGCGGCGACGACATCAGGCTCGCCGCCTACGGCGGCCTGCGTACGGCGGAGATGCCCGCGCTGTGGCATTTGGCCGTGGGACAGGGAATCGGCGGCAGAGTAGCCAAGGAACGAAGGACGATCGCGGTCCGCGACTATCGCAGGGATCCGCGCAGGGTTCCGGTCATGAAGTCCATTATCGACGCCGAAGGCGTGCGGGGCGGTGCCTGCGCGCCGTTGTTGTGCGGCGACGACGTACTCGGTGTGCTGTACGCGGCGGACCGTTGCCCGAGGGACTGGACCGACGCCGAACTACGGCTGCTGACCGACATCGGGAGGGACACCGGGGTCGCGCTGGCCCAGATCAGGGAGCGGCACCTTCATCAGGAGCGGTGTGAGGCCGCCGAGCGGGCCGCAGGCGCGGGTAGCCGCGCCGTCGAGGCGCTCGGGGCGATCGCGATGAGTCTCGTTCGCACGGAGGACCTTTCCGCCGGAATCGGTGTACTGGCCCACCACATCGGCATGTCGGTCGCACTGCTCGATCCCGAGGGGCAGCCGTTGTACAAGGCGCCGCCCGGCGGGGACGACGGCGAGCCGGTGAGGGTCGAGGTCGGCGTGGGGGAGGAGCCCTTCGGGATACTGCGGGTCAGCGGAGCGCGCGAACCGGAACGGAGTGAGCGCGAACTCGTCGAGGTTTCGGGCTATCTGGTGACCTTGCAGTTGCTCAGGGAACGCGCCGCGTTACGCGCGGAGTCCAGAGTGCACAGCGAGTTCCTCGACAGCCTCCTGCTCGGCCGGTTCACCGACAGGGAAGGCATGCTGGCGAGGGCGGCGCTGCTCGACGTCGCGCTCACCGAACCGCGCTTCGTCGTGTGCATCAGCGCCAAGAACGGCAAGCGCCCCGGCGGTGACGGTGACGGCACGGCGGGGGTTCCCCGGGAGAGCATGCCGCCGACGCTGACCAGGCGCATGTTCATCCACGTCGAAGAGAGCGTGCGCAGGCACTATCCACATTCGATGGTCAATCCCCGTACCGGCGAGGTGGTCGTACTGCTGCAGCCGGACGGCGACGACCTCGGCGTGGTGCTCAAGACCCTCAGGGAGGGCGTGATTCCCGAGGGCGGGAAAGGACTCGACCTCGTCGCCGGGGTCGGCAGGTTGTGCCTGGCGCTGGAGGACTATCCGGATTCCTATGCCGAAGCGGTGCTGGCGCTGGACATCGCCCGGCGTGGAAGCAAAGCGGGTGAGGTACTCGCGCAGGGCGATCTCGGGTTGTACGGACTGCTCGCGAGGGCGCCGAGCAGGCAATCGCTGGAGTCCATTGTGGATAGCGCGCTCGGACCGCTGATCGAATCGGACGCCGACGGCGGTACCGACTACGTGAGGACGCTGCACGCCTATCTCGACGCCGACCGGCATCTCGAACGGGCCGCGGCAGACCTGCACGTCCACCCCAACACTGTGCGTTACCGGCTCAGCAAGGCGCAGCACATGCTCGGGGTGAGCTTGCGTGACGTGAACGAACGGTTCTTGCTCGAACTCGCGTTGCGGGTGCAGCGAGCGCTGGAACGGCAGTGACCGCGCACGGCGTGACCCACCACGGAGGAGAAACCGATGACGACGACCGCACCGCAACCGGAGGCAGCGGCGACCGAGGTGCAACAGCGGCAGCTCAAGGCGTTCTTCGAGGGAACGAGGACGCTCCCGCAACTGCTGGCGACGCTGCGCAGCCGCAGGGTCGCGATGGGCTATCGGATGGAGAGCGGAACCGAGGAGACCTCGGAGGGAGGACGGCGGCTGTTCCAGCCTCGGGGCCCGCTGGCGTTCGTGTCGGAGCATCCCGTCGTGCCCCTGAGCGAGGTGGAGGAGGCGATCGTCGCGTGGGCCGCGTGCGGTCCCAACGGGATGGCGCACTGGGACATCGCCACGAGCGGCGGTTTTCACGAACTGGTGCGGATCGCGGGGAGGACGGCGGCAGGCCCTGGCAATTCCTTCGCTCACGATCTTCTCGTCGTGAAGGACGAGGGCGCCTTCATCTACGATCCGGGCACCGAGCGCGAGCGCATGGTCGAGATCGAAGGTGAGCAGGACTATCACAAGGTTCTCGACTGGTATCGCACCGGGCTACGCAAGGTCCACGATGGACGGCCGGACGTCGACTGGGCCGTGCGGGCTCCGGGCGCGCCGAACGCGTCGTTGTTCGGGCCCTACCAGTACAACATCAACAGACCGGGTACGACGTGGTTCGTCCCGGTCACCGATGTCGGCTGGCTCTATTTCAGCGCGCTGCTCAACATCTTCGACGCCTGGCACGTCTACCTCGTCGACGACCGCACGGGCGAGCCGGCGGGGACCTCGCGCTGGGTGGGTGAGGGCAAGCTGGAGTTCCCCATCACGATCAGCCAGTTCGAGCAGTTCATCTTCCAGGTGGAGACCTACCCGCCGGGTTCGATGGTGCAGAACATGCGGCTCGCCGCCGAAGCGCTCGGTCTCGGCAACTGGATCTTCTGCGGTTTCTTCGACGATGTGCTCATGGGCGCGTTCCCCGACGTCACTCCCGGGCTCGGGTTCGTGCACGAGCCGCTCAACGAGCGTGCGCCCGCCGCGAGCGGCGCGCTCAAGACGTTCGGTGTTCCCGGCGTGAAGGAGGCGACCTACGTCCCGTCGCCCGCGTATCCGGACGGAACGGCCGTGGTGGCGGCGATGCTCGAACAGAAGTACGGCGAGGGCGCGACGATGTCGAGGGGTGAGGACAACTGGATGCTGCGGCACCACGGTCCCTACACCGAGCAGACCGTGCGCGCGCTCGTCGGGAGTCCAGCCGTGCGGATCAGCCAATGGGCGGCCGAAGCCTGCGCGGCCTGCTTCGACTACTGCGTCGAGCACTACGGTCAGGCCCCGGTGTACTTCAACCCCATGCAGTGCAACTTCGGCGCCGTCGTGCACCACGTCGACCCCGCGTTCTATGAGAAGTACTACGACGGTTCGAGCGTGACCCCGCAGATCAGGAGCCATTTCCGCGACTGGCACTGAACCGGGTTGCGTGTATATTCCAGAATAGATATATTCCTGGAATGGCAACTACGTTTGAGGTGCTGGCCGAACCCCGGCGCAGGGAGATCCTCGATCTGCTTCGTGACGGCGAACGAGTCGTGGGCGACCTCGTCGAACGGTTGCCGATCCCGCAGTCCTCGGTGTCCAAACACCTGCGCATCCTGCGGGAGGCGGGGCTGGTCGCCGTGCGCCAGGACGCGCAGCGGCGCTGGTACCGGATCGATCCGGGACCACTGCGGGAGATCGACGACTGGCTCGCGCCCTATCGGCGGCTGTGGGGCGACGCACTGGACAAACTGGAACATCATCTCGAAACCATGGCCGGCACTCAGGACGAGAAGGTCCACAATGCACGAAAGGAACACGAATCGTGAGCGAAGCCCTTCGCCGTACGGGACAACACTGGGAACTGCGGTTCGAGCGCAACCTCGCCCATCCTCCCGCCACCGTGTGGCAGGCCATCACCGAACCGAAGCACCTGAGTCAGTGGTATCCCTTCGCCGCCGTCGAATGGGACTTCACGGTGGGCGGGACGCTGCGGTTCCGGGATGACGAAGGCAACGAGGTGACGGCCGAGATCACCGAGATCGACCCGCCGAAGGTGTTCGCCTTCAAGGAGTTCGACGAGGAGACCGGCGTTCACCTGCTTCGCTTCGAGCTGACGGGCGACGCGCGGGGGTGCGTACTGCGATTCACCCATTCCTTCGCCGACAGCACCTGGGCCGCGCAAACCGAAACCGGATGGCTCCACTGCCTCGACGCGCTCGACGAGGTCGTTTCCGGTATCTCCGGCAGCTGAGAAAGGACGGCTCATGAATCAGCCACTCGGCACGGTGACCACCTTCGAGGGGAAACCCTTGCTGCGCTTCGAAAGGACGTTCCCGCATCCGAGAGAGAAGGTGTGGCGCGCGATCACGGACCCGGCCGAGCTGGCGCACTGGTTTCCCGCCGAGCCGGACTTCGAACCCTTCCCCGGCGCGCCGATCCGATTCGGTTTTCCGGCGGGCGGCGACCAGTCCGCCTTCGGCCACGGCGAGGTCGTCGAGTTCGATCGGCCGAAGGTCTTCGCCTTCCGGTGGGCCGATTCGATGCTCCGATTCGAACTGCTGCCGGGCGAGGACGGATGCACCCTCGTGTTCACCCACCTTCTCAACGGGACGGACACCTCCGGCGACCTGCCTTCGATCGCGCGACAGGCTCCCGGCTGGGACGGCTGCCTCGGCCGGCTCGGCTGCCTGCTCTCCGGCGAGGACCTGCCGGCCGTGAGCGGAGAGTGGTTCCTGGAAAGGGCAGAGGAGTACATCGAGCGATTCGGCCTCGCGCGAGGAAGCGTCGAACGGCACGAACACGGCAGGCTGATCAGGTTCGAGCGCGACCTCGTCGCGTCCACATCGGACGTGTGGACGCTGCTCACCGGTGACGAGGAGCTCCGGCCGGGGGCCGAGCCGCCGGTCGCCTTCACCCACGGCTACCAGCGGGTCGGTGCGATCACGGAGGTCGTTGCCTCGCGGGTGCTTGAATACGCGGTACCGGAAGACTCCCCGGAGCCCGGAAGGGTCCGATTCGAACTGCGGGACCAGCTTCCGATCGGGACGCGGCTCGTGCTCAGCCAGTACATTTCCCCCCACGAGCGAAGCCGACCGCGCCACACTGCTCGCGGCATGGCAGACACATCTCGAATTGCTGTTCGCTGCCCTGGCCGGAGACGTTCGCTGCCCGTGGCCCTCCGAGCGCACCGAAGCGTTGCGCGAGCACTACGCGCGCGAAGAACTCTGACCCCCGAAGCGGGAATGCGATCGTCGCGGCGGGTGTTGGTAACGGCAATTGTGTCCGCGTAGTGAGGGAGCGTTGCCGATGTCGTTCGTGATGACCGCCGAGGAGCGGGAGTCGTTCCTCGCCGACGTCCATGTCGGTGTGCTTGCGGTGGAGCGGCAAGGAAGGGCACCGCTCGCGGTTCCGGTGTGGTACGACGTCGCCGACGGCGACGTGCTGGTGTGGATGGAACGTGACACCGTCAAGGACAGGGCGATCACCGCGGCGGGCAGGCTGAGTCTCGCCGTGCAGACCGAAACCCCGCCCTACCGGTATGTCACGGCGGAAGGCTCCGTGGTGAGCAACGGCGAACCGCCGACCCGCGAGCAGGCGCTCGCGATCGCGGGCCGCTATCTCCCGCCGGACGAAGCCGAGGCCTATGTCGCCACGGCGCTGGGCGAACGGTCGATCCTGGTGCGCATGCGTCCCCGGTACTGGCTGAGCAACGACCAGAGCAAGACCTAGGGCGTGTCTGATGATTCTCTGCCGTGCGAGCGTGGATCAGCGTGGTTCCTCGCAAGGCGGAGGGAAGTCCTCGTACCGGGTCGTACTCGGGCTTTCCGACAACGCGGCGAGGGGGCACGCTGGCCACGCGCAGCAGGCAACGGAATTGTCAGACACGACCTAGGCGCCCCAAGGGGCCCGAAGGGGGAGCGGGTGAGGCCGGGCGGGGGAGTCCGGCGGTGACACTCCGTGCCCGGCGAAGCCCGCTCCCGCCGCCGCGCCGACGCCGACCAGCGGATCGGTTGAATTCCTCCCATGGCGCCCCCGGATCGCTCGGCCGGCCGTTGTCGGCCTGCCACCGCCGGTGACAGCGTTGAGAGCCGACAGCACCACGATCGGCGGCCCCGAGGGGAGCAGGGACCTTCCATGCAGGCATTCACGCTGCCCGACTTCTACTTGCCCTATCCGGCGAGGATCAACCCGCACCTTGAGCGTTCGCGGGAACACACCATGGCCTGGGCCGAGCGCATGGGCATGCTGGACGCGCCTGCTCACGACGGCGGTGTCGTGTGGACGGAGGACGAACTCGCCGCCATGGACTACGCCCTCATGTGCGCCTACACGCACCCCGATTGCGGCGGCGTCGAACTCGATCTCATCACCGACTGGTACGTCTGGGTCTTCTTCTTCGACGACCATTTTCTCGACCAGTTCAAGTACTCCCGCGACACCGCGGGCGCGAGACGCTACCTCGACCGCCTCGAATTGTTCATGACCGAGGACGGCGAAACGCCGCCGGAGCCCGAGAATCCCGCGGAGGCAGGGCTCAAGGACCTCTGGGAACGCACCGTCCCGTCGATGTCGGCCGGATGGCGGCGGCGCTTCATCACCAGCACCCACAACCTGATGGTCGAATCCATGTGGGAACTGGAGAACATCGAGCGAGGCAGGATCGCCAACCCCATCGAGTACATCCAGATGCGCAGAAGAGTCGGCGGGGCACCGTGGTCGGCGAACCTCGTCGAGTACGCCGTGGGCGCCGAGATACCGGACGGCCTCGCCGCGACGAGGCCGATGCGGGTCCTCACCGACACCTTCGCCGACGCCGTACACCTGCGCAACGATCTCTTCTCCTACCAGAGGGAAGTGAGGGAGGAAGGGGAGAACTCCAACGCCGTCCTCGTTTTCGAGTCCTTTCTGGACTGTGCGACCCAGGACGCGGCCGAACTGGTCAACGATCTGCTCACCTCCCGTCTCCACCAGTTCGAGCACACGGCGCTCACCGAGGTACCCGCGCTGTTCGCCGAGTACGCCGTGGCGCCCGACGGCCAGGCCGGCGTCACCGCGTACGTGAAAGGCCTGCAGGACTGGCAGGCGGGCGGGCACGAATGGCACGCGCGCTCCAGCAGATACATGAACGAAGGAGCGGAAAAGCCGGGCGTTGGCGGGCTTTCCGGGCTCGGCACGTCCGCGGGAAGGTTGTCGCTGGTGCCGGGATCCCGGCACCGCGTCCGCAGGCACTCCCACCTTCCGTTCCAGCCGGTGGGGCACCTCGAACTGCCGGAGATCAGGATGCCCTATCCCGCACGGGTCAATCCGCACCTCGACCGGTCCAGAGCCGACACGGTCGCGTGGGCGAGGGAGATGGGCTTCTACGACTCACTGCCAGGGGTGGAAGTGGGCGGCGTGTGGGACGAGGACCGGTGCGCCGCGATCGACCTGCCGCACTGCGCGTCCGGTCTGCACCCCGGCGCCGATCTCGACGCGCTCAATCTCGCCTCGCACTGGCTGGCATGGGGGACCTACGGCGATGACTACTATCCGGCCGTTTTCGGTGCGGGACGGCACCTTCCCGAGGCGAAGGCGCAAACGGAGCGGCTCAAGCTGTTCATGCCGCTCGACCTGGAGAGCGCGGCCGAACCCCTCAACGGACTCGAGCGCGGGCTCGCCGATCTGTGGCGGCGAACGGCAGGCCCGATGCCCGATTCGTCGCGAGTCCGCTTCCGCGACACGGTCGACGACATGATCGACTCGTGGCTCTGGGAACTGATCAACCAGGCCCACAACCGCATCCCCGACCCCATCGACTACGTCGAGATGCGCAGGAAGACCTTCGGGTCCGACATGACGAAGGCACTGTCGCGGCTCACCGAGGCGGCGATCGTTCCGGAGGAGCTCTTCAGCAACCGCGTCTTGCACGAACTGGACACGGCGGCGCAGGACTTCGCCATGTTCGTCAACGACCTGTTCTCCTATCAGAAGGAAGTCCAGTTCGAGGGCGAGCTGCACAACATGGTGCTCGTCGTGGAGAACTTCCTCGACGTGGAAAGGGCCCGCGCGAGGGACATCGTGGTGCGGCTCGTGGACGCCAGGCTCGAACAGTTCGAGCACATCGCCGACGTCGATCTTCCCGCGATGTGCGACGAACTCGATCTCGCCGAGCCGGTGAGGGAAGCGCTCGAAGGACACGTCGAGCATTTCAAGAACTGGATGTCCGGAATTCTCGAATGGCACCGGCGCTGCGTTCGCTACCAGGAGGGGGAATTGCGCCGCGTCGCGGGCAACATCCCCGGTCGCGATCGGAGTTTCCTGCCGTCGGGACCGGGAACCGAGCTGGCCCGGCTCGGCACCCTGCTTGGCGCGGGCTGACGGCTGATCGGGTTCAGCCGTCGGTCTGTGATCCGTGGCCGCTGGTCACGGGAGTGCTGGGGGAGGAGGCGCTCGGCGTGTCGCCCTGCGCGCCGAGCGCCTCCCTCACTCCCTTGTCGGCCAGCCGGTCGGCCCGTTCGTTGTCCGGATGTCCCGCGTGTCCCTTGACCCAGTGCCATTCGACGGTGTGCCGCGCGGCGGCGGCTTCGAGCCGCTGCCACAGGTCGGCGTTCTTCACCGGTTCCCTCGCCGACGTCAGCCAGCCGTTGCCTTTCCAGCGGTCAAGCCACTGGGTGATGCCGTTGCGGACGTAGCTGCTGTCGGTGTAGAGGGCGACCGTCGATGGCCTGGTCAGGGTTTCCAGCGCCTCGATGGGCGCGGTCAGTTCCATCCGGTTGTTCGTCGTCGTGGCCGGTTCGCCGCCGTACAACTCACGTTCGTGATCGCCGTACCGCAACACCGCGCCCCAGCCGCCGGGACCGGGATTCGGGCTGCACGCGCCGTCGGTGTAGATCTCGACGATGCCCGCCCCGCTGTCCGCCACCCGGCGACCCTAGCAAGCTCAGCCGACCGCGAGCGCGATCACCTGGCTGACCTCCTCCTCCGAGAAGTTGTCGTCGCTGACGAGTACGAGCGTGCGTTCCCCGCTCGGCAGGCGGGGACCCCACGTCATCCCCTCTACATTGTCGACTGTGGACAGTGGAAGGTCGGCGAGGTCGACGAGTGGTTCCTTCCGCATGGGCCGCACGTCCGCCGTGGCGAGTGAGCGGATGCCCCTGGTGTCGGTGGCGCCGCGGACGTCGGCGGTGAAGATCTTGACACCGAAGCCGGACCCGGGGACGTAGGTGCGCTCCAGCACCAGGTACCGGCCGGGGTTGTCCGGGTCGGCCAGTATCGCGGGAACGCCGGTGTCCGGGCTCCACGGACTGGCGGGATCGGCCTCGGCGAACAGCGGGTCGAGCGGGTAGGCGTACTGGGCGAGCACTTCGCCGGAGCGGCTCTGGGTGGTGACCCTGCTCAGCGCGCCCCGCTCGGTGGTCGGCTCCTCGCCGTCCTGCAAAAGCGGTCCCTCGACGGTGCTGGTGAGTGTCGACCCGCCGCGGTCGAACGTGATCGCCTCAAGGACGAGGTTGCGCCTCGGCCCCTGCTCGTCCCTCGTGATCGTGTAGTCGGCCGGCAGCGGCAGCGAGCGCAGGTAGCCGCCGTGCCTCGTCGAGGCTTGGATGGAAGGCTGGATCAACGGCTCGTCACTCGCGAGATCCTTGGGGCGGTTGCCTTCCTGGCTCCACCAGTACTGGCAGTTCCACGGGTCGACCCTGATCTCCTCGGGATCGATCGCCTTGCCGTCCTTTGCCGTCGGCGCGGGGTAGGTGGTGCCGTCCGGCTGTCTCAGCGCGTGCGTGCCGGTGATGTCGACGTCGTGCACGCCGGACGCGTCGACGTCGATGGCGGCGGTGTAGAACCGCGCCGGCTGCTGGTAGGAGCGGTCGTCGCTGATCATGACGTACTCGCCGGTGCAGGGGTCGCGGTCGATGCCGGAAAGGCCGCCGACGGTAGTGTCCTCGTAGTCCAGTTTGTGCGGGATGATCGCCTCGCCGAGCAGGCGGACGGGCGGTGAGGCGGGGTCGGCCGCCGCCGGTACTGTCAGGGCCGTTGTCGCCGTCATGAGCGCGGCGACGAACGCCGGTGCGAAGGAAGATGCCATGAATCGCACCATTCCGAACCCGGCGCCCGAACCGGGCGGTTCGCGTGGCCCCGGATGGTGTGTCCATGCCATTCTCACCCGGCCAGGTGGCTGCCCCGACCGTCCACTGTGGCTCGCCGGATGATCGAGCCCCGGGAGGTAGCGGATTACGGGAGTTACGGTGGGCCGATGAAGACGATCACCCAGCGCGAGCTCCGTGACAACTCGGCCGCTGTCCTGGCCGCGGTCGAAGCGGGGGAGACCTATCACGTCACTCGCGACGGTGTCGAGGTCGCCGAACTGCGCCCGCTGCCCGGCAGGCGCCGGATGACCGCGGAGGAGTTGGTCGAGCGGCATCGCCGTCTACCACGAGACGATGCCGCGCAGGCGAGGCGGGAGACGGACGAGCTCATCGGCGAGGATCGGGTCGGCGACGCCTAGCGGGTGAAGCCGGGCGACGGCTGATCATTCCCGGACCGGCCACGGTCATGACGACCGAACTGTCGGCTACCGATGCGGCGTTTTGTCGGTTAGGAACTCGGCGTTTTGTCGGTTTGAGACGCGACGGCCGGCCAGCTACGACGAGCCGAAAGCCCGGCTCACCAGCCGCGTTCGCGCCATTCGGCCAGATGCGGCCGCTGTTCGCCCAGCGTCGAGTCGTCCCCGTGGCCGGGGTAGAACCAGGTTTCGTCCGGCAGCTGCGCGAAGACGCGTTGTTCGACGTCGTCGAGCAGGGACGCGAAGTCCTCGGCCGAGTTCGTCTTGCCCACCCCTCCGGGGAACAGCGAGTCACCGGTGAACAGGTGCGGCCGTTCCTTGTCCCGGTACAGCAACGCGATCGAACCGGGGGTGTGCCCCCGCAGGTGGATGACCTCCAGCGTGCACTCGCCGACGCTGAGGGTGTCGCCGTGCTCGACGAGGTGGTCGGGGGGGACCGGCAACGGGTCGGCGTCGGCCGGATGCGCCGCGGTGTAGGAACCGTTCGCGCCGGCCACCGCGCCGAGTGCCTGCCAGTGATCGGGATGCTGGTGCGTCGTCACGACCGTGCGCAGCGCGGGCCGGTCGGGGCCGTGCCCGATGAGATCGGAGATGCGCTCCGAGTCGCTGGCGGCGTCGATCAGCATCGCCTCGTTGGTCGCCCTGCACACCAGCAGATAGGCGTTGTTGTCCATGGGACCGACGGACAACTTGGTGATGGTCAGCGCGTCGAGGGTGCGCCGCGTGGCGTCCCCTCCCGGTTCGACGTGGCCGGTGTACTCATCAACGACGTTCACCCCAGACACCGTAGCGGCCCTCGGGCAAGGGCGAATACCCGATCCCGCTCACATTGTTCCCGGTGTCGTCGCTCGCGGAGAGCGACGGTGTCGCTCCACCCGGCCTACTGTCGTTCGCTCAACTCGGTTAGTGTGCTTTCCACGCAGAAGCCGAGTCTGGGGAAAGAAATTGACCGCGACGCCAGCCCCTGCCCGCGCGACCTCGTCGCGAAAGATGAGCTGGGACGTCATCAGGGTCGTCGCGATCTTCTTCGTCATCGCGGGGCACGTGACCGGACTCGCGAACCGGATTCCCGGCATCGAAGGATACCCGTTCTCGCTGGCGATCCCTTTCGGGACCGTGACATTGCTCGTTCTCTCCGGCTATTTCATCGGTCCCACGATCCGCAAGGGTGACGCCGGTCGCTGGCTCAGGGCGCGGCTGGCGAGGCTGCTGCCCGCCTATCTGGTCGCTGTCCTGCTGACCTACTGCGTGACCCGTTACTTCGTGGTGACCTTCAACGGCTGGTCGCACCAGCCGGGGGTGCTCGGTGCGCTGTTCGGCGATCCGGTCCGCCCGGCCGTGCCGGCGGTGGAGTTCCCGTGGCACGTACCCGACCTCAACGACCTGTTGCTCAACGTGCTGTTGCTGCACGAGTGGAATCCCGACCTCGTCCACCGGATCGACGGCTCCTACTGGACATTGCCGGTGCAGGTGATCGCCTTCGTGTGCGCGGCGCTGCTGTGGCGGAGCAAACTGCGGCACCGGGTGCGGCCGCACACCGTGCTGTGGATCGTCACCGGCATCTCGGCGGCCTCGCCGCTGCTGAGCCTGTTCATGAGCAGCGTGCCGACGGCGACGGGCACGTTCTACGGCCACCTGTTCGCGGCGGGCATGGCCATCTGGCTGTGGCAGCATGACCGGCTGCCTTCGCTCCAGCTCGTTCTGTTGTTGTCCGCGGCGGTCGGCCTTCACGCGCTGAGGGCGAGCGCGCCGGAGGTGGCGTCCGTGATCGGCCTCGCGGTCATGCTCGTGCTCATGTGCCTCGCGGCGAAGGGACCCGACTGGGACGTGCCGGTCGTCCGCCTGCTGCGAAGGCCGATCTCCTGGCTGGCCGGGATCAGCTTCGGCCTGTACCTGGTCCACCAGCAACTCGGCTATGTACTCGCGAGGTGGCTCTCGGAGGCAGGCATCGGTCCGTGGTGGTTACGCTTGACGGTGATTGTCACCGCTGTGGTCGTGCTTGCCTGGCTGCTGACAGTCCTTGTCGAACGACCGGCGTACCGTGTGCTGACCAGGCCGCGCACTCGCGGGCACAAGTCCGCGGTCGCCGTCCCGACCAGGGCGAACGCGGAGCCGGCGGTTTCTGTCGGTGGTGCGACCTAGCATGGTGGCGGCCGATCCTTATCGGCATTCCACACACCAGTGAAGGGACCTTCGGGTGGCTGATCGCCTTGTAGTTCGCGGCGCCCGCGAGCACAACCTGCGCGGCGTCGACATCGACCTGCCGCGAGACAGCATGATCGTGTTCACCGGGCTCTCCGGCTCGGGAAAGTCCAGCCTCGCGTTCGACACGATCTTCGCCGAGGGCCAGCGCCGTTACGTCGAATCGCTGTCGGCCTATGCCCGGCAGTTCCTCGGTCAGATGGACAAACCGGACGTCGACTTCATCGAGGGACTCTCGCCCGCGGTGTCGATCGACCAGAAGTCCACCTCCCGCAACCCGCGGTCGACGGTGGGCACCATCACCGAGGTCTACGACTACCTCAGGCTGCTGTACGCCAGGGCGGGCAAGGCACATTGCCCGCAGTGCGGTGAACCGATCAGCAAGCAGACCCCGCAGCAGATCGTCGACCAGGTGCTCGATATGGAGGAGGGCACCCGCTTCCAGGTGCTCGCACCCGTGGTGAGGGGCAGGAAGGGGGAGTACGTCGACCTGTTCGCGAACCTGCAGCAGCAGGGCTACGCGCGCGCGAGGGTCGACGGCACGGTGCACTCGCTCACCGATCCGCCGAAGCTGAAGAAGCAGGAGAAGCACGACATCGGGGTCGTCGTGGACCGGCTCACGGTCAAGGCGAGTTCGAAGCAGCGGCTCACCGATTCGGTCGAGACCGCGCTGCGGCTCGCGGACGGACTCGTCGAGCTGGAGTTCGTCGATCTTCCCGAGCACGATCCGCACCGCACGCGTGGTTTCTCGGAGAATCTCGCCTGCCCCAACGGCCACCCGCTCGCCATCGAGGACCTCGAACCGCGGTCGTTCTCGTTCAACTCGCCTTACGGCGCGTGCCCCGAATGCACGGGTATCGGTGTGCGCAAGGAGGTCGACCCGGAACTGGTGGTGCCCGACGACGAGCTGTCGCTCGCCGAGGGCGCCATCGCGCCGTGGTCGGGAGGGCAGAGCGCCGACTATTTCGAGCGGCTGCTCGAATCGCTCGCCCAGACCATCGGGTTCCGCATGGACGTCCCGTGGCGGAGGCTGCCCGCCAAGGCGCAAAAGGCAGTGCTGCACGGTGTGGACGACCAGGTGCACGTGAGGTACCGCAACCGGTACGGAAGGCAGCGGTCGTACTACGCGAGTTTCGAAGGGGTCATCCCGTTCCTCGAACGGCGCCACGAGCAGACCGAGTCCGAATGGTCGCGTGAGCGCTACGAGGGCTATATGCGTGAGGTGCCCTGCCCGGCGTGCCAGGGCACGCGGCTGAAGCCGGAGATCCTCGCGGTGACACTCGAACACGCCGACCAGGGCGAGCGGTCGATCGCCGAGGTGTGTGCGCTGTCGGTGTCGGAGGCGTCGGTTTTCCTCGACGAGCTGGTGCTCGGCAAGCGCGAGACCATGATCGCCGGTGCGGTGCTCAAGGAAATCCAGGCCAGGCTGCACTTCCTGCTCGACGTCGGGCTCGACTATCTCTCACTCGACAGGGCCGCCGGCACGCTGTCGGGAGGCGAGGCCCAGCGAATCCGCCTGGCCACCCAGATAGGCTCGGGTCTCGTCGGGGTGCTGTACGTGCTGGACGAGCCGTCGATCGGATTGCACCAGCGCGACAATCACCGGCTGATCGACACGCTCACCCGGCTGCGCGATCTCGGCAACACGCTGATCGTGGTCGAGCACGACGAGGACACCATCAAGTCCAGCGACTGGGTTGTCGACATCGGTCCCGGCGCGGGCGAGCACGGTGGGCACATTGTCCACAGTGGACCTTACAAGAAGCTGCTCAAGAACCGGAAATCGCTGACCGGCGAATACCTTTCGGGACGCAGGGTCATCGACGTGCCCGCGATCCGCAGGCCGGTGGACAAGAAACGGCAGCTCACCGTCGTCGGTGCGCGTGAGCACAACCTGCGGGGCATCGAGGTGTCGTTCCCGCTCGGCTGTCTCGTCTCGGTCACCGGTGTTTCCGGTTCCGGCAAGTCCACTCTCGTCAACGACATTCTCGCCACGGTGCTGGCGAACAAGCTCAACAATGCCAGGCAGGTGCCCGGCAGGCACACCAGGATCAAGGGCCTGGATCAGGTCGACAAGCTCGTGCGGGTCGACCAGTCGCCCATCGGGCGGACGCCGAGGTCGAACCCGGCGACCTACACCGGTGTGTGGGACCACGTGCGCAAGCTGTTCGCGGCGACCACCGAGGCCAAGGTGCGTGGCTACCAGCAGGGGCGGTTCTCGTTCAACGTCAAGGGCGGCAGGTGTGAGGCGTGCGCCGGCGACGGAACCATCAAGATCGAGATGAACTTCCTGCCCGACGTGTACGTCCCGTGCGAGGTGTGCAAGGGCGCGCGGTACAACAGGGAAACCCTTGAGGTGCATTACAAGGGCAAGACGGTGTCCGATGTGCTCGACATGCCCATCGAGGAGGCGGCCGAGTTCTTCGAGCCGATCAAGGCGGTTCACCGGCACCTGCAGACCCTCGTGGACGTCGGACTCGGTTACGTGCGGCTCGGGCAGCCTGCTCCGACCCTGTCCGGCGGGGAGGCGCAGCGGGTCAAGCTCGCCAGTGAACTGCAGAAGCGGTCGACGGGCAAGACGGTGTACGTGCTGGACGAGCCGACGACGGGGTTGCACTTCGAGGACATCCGCAAGCTGCTCGCCGTCATCAACGGGCTGGTCGACAAGGGCAACACCGTGATCGTCATCGAGCACAATCTCGACGTGATCAAGACGTCGGACTGGATCGTCGACATGGGCCCGGAGGGCGGTTCCGGTGGTGGAACCGTGGTGGCGCAGGGAACGCCGGAGGACGTCGCGGCCGTCGGGGGAAGCTACACGGGCCAGTACCTGAAGCCGGTCCTGGACTGAAACCGCGCCCAGCGGCGCCAGTAGGCGACACGGGGTGGGCGAGTCGCGGGGTGTGCGTCTCGCGGGCCGGACGTCTTGCGGGGCCGGGTGGGCGTGTCGCGCCCACCCGCGCGTGTCCCGCACCCAGGTCGCCGAGATCCGCACCCAGGCCGCCGAGTTCTGCGTTCGGGTCGGCGAGTTCCGCACTCGGGCCGCCGTTCACGCGGTCCGCCCGCCCGCGGTCGCCCGCCCCGTAGCCGCCCGTCCGTTCACGCCGGTCGCGCGT
Organism: Saccharomonospora sp. NPDC006951; assembly: GCA_040635515.1. Lineage (GTDB taxonomy): Bacteria > Actinomycetota > Actinomycetes > Mycobacteriales > Pseudonocardiaceae > Prauserella_A. The sequence continues at coordinate 270,293 of JBEYHY010000008.1, forward strand.
CCACTCACACCAGCCGCTTCCGCGAGCGCACGCGAATGCATGCCGATGCCACCTCGGGCGCGGCATACTTGCGGAGTGCGGTCGGACTTCTACCGGTTCCGTGCGGCGTGGAGCATCGACGCGCCGGCACCCGCCGTGTTCGCTGCCGTCGTGGACGTCGCGCGCTACCCGCAGTGGTGGCCTGACGTGCGCACCGTGAGCAAGGTCAACGAGGACACCGCCGAGCTCGTGTGCAGGGCCACGCTGCCGTTCGCATTGACCCTCCGGATGACCCGCCTGGAGCAGGACGAACACACCGGCAGGCTGGGGGTGGCGCTGAGCGGCGACCTCGAAGGCTCGCTCACCGCCCGCGTATGGGAGGGCCCCGGTTCCGCGACGAGGCTGGAGATTCTGCAGCAGGTGGTCGCCACCAAAACACTGCTTCGCGCGTTGTCGCCGCTTGCCCGTCCGGTGTTCAGGGCCAACCACGCGGTCATGATGCGCAGGGGACAGCGAGGGCTGCGCTCCTTGCTGCACCGCTGAACCCACCGAACCGCGGAAGCCCCCGGACCCCACCGAGCCCGAACCAGCGAGCGGGCGCGGGGCCCCGTCCGTGTCATCGGACAGGGCCCCGCGGCCCGGATCCCGGCAGAGCGGGATCCCTCCGGCGCCGGGCGGGGGATGAGGGGGATCCCGGCGCCGGTCGTTCTACGCCCGAACCGGTTCGCGTTCCGGCTCTGTCGCAGGTTGGTGATCGTCGACGAGCGTAGCCTCGTTGAAGGGGTCCTGTCCCGCGAACACCCGATCTGCCTGATCCCGGTCGAATTCCTTCGTCCACGAGCCGATGACGACGGTGGCGATGGCGTTGCCCGCGAAGTTGGTCAGCGCGCGTGCCTCGGACATGAACCGGTCGATGCCGAGGATGAATCCGACGCCGTCGACCAGCTCCGGCCGGTGCGACTGCAGGCCGCCTGCCAGCGTCGCGATACCGGCACCGCTGACTCCCGCCGCGCCCTTCGACGCGATCACCATGAACACCAGCAACGAGATCTGCTCGCCGACGCTGAGCGGACTGCCTTGCGCGGTGGCGATGAACAGCGTGGCCATCGTCAGGTAGATCGCGGTGCCGTCGAGGTTGAACGAGTATCCGGTCGGCACGGTGATGCCGACGACCGGCTTGCTGACCCCGAGGTGCTCCATCTTCGCGATGAGCCTCGGCAGCGCCGACTCCGACGACGACGTCGACACGATGAGCAGGAACTCCCTGCCGAGGTAGCCGAGCAGTTTGAACACGTTCATCCTCGCCCCGAACCACAGCACGGTGCCGAGCACGAGGAACACGAACAGCAGACAGGTGAGGTAGAAGCCGATCATGATGACGGCGAGGCTCTTGAGCGCGCCCCAGCCGGTCTCGCCGACCACGGCCGCGATCGCGCCGAAGGCGCCCACCGGAGCCGCCCACATGATCATCGCCAGGATGCGGAACACGAGCCGCTGCAGGTGCTCGATACCGCGCAGGATCGGCTCGCCCGTCCTGCCGAGCTTCTGCAGCGCGAATCCGGCAAGCAGCGCCACGAGCAGCGTCTGCAGCACCGATCCCTCGGTGAAGGCCGACACGAGGCTTTCCGGGATGATGCCGAGCAGGAAGTCGACGGTCCCCTCACCCTCGGAGGCCTGTTCCTGCACGGCGGCGACGTCGTCGGGGTCGAGCCGCATGCCCTCGCCAGGGTGCAGGATGTTGCCGACGACGAGCCCGATCGCGAGCGCGAACGTGGACATCACCAGGAAGTAGCTGATCGCGAGCAGCCCGACCTTGCCGACCTTCGCGGCTTTCGCCACTGAGCCGATGCCGAGCACGATGGTGCAGAAGATGATCGGGCTGATCATCATCTTGATGAGGTCGACGAAACCGCTGCCGAGCGGTTTCAGGTTGGCCGCGAACTCGGGGAAAGCGAACCCGACGGTGATGCCGAGGATCACCGCGGCGATGACCGCCAGGTACAGGTAATGCATCCGGTCGCGGCGTCGTGGTGCGGCCCCGGCCGCTGTCGACGGCTCAGGCAACGTTGCCTCCTTGAGAGATTGAGCTGATCGCGATGACTATCTGCACCGGGATGACCCAGGTCACTGTTGTGTTCATTTCGTTCGCGACCGAAACGATGGCCAGGGCGGCTCGCTGTGTTGTCATGTGGCGTGCATGTTTCGCCGAAGGGCTGGAGCCTCGCCCGCCAGTTGCTGGTGCTCCAGCTCGTGCTGGTCGCGGTTCTCGTCGCGGGGGGACTGGCGCTGGCCTACGCCGACGCGGTCCGTGCGGCCGACGACAAGGCGGCCGACGAGGTCACCTCGGTTGCCGCGACGCTGGCCGACTCGCCCGGAGTCCGCATGGCGGCTTCGGGGCCCGATCCCAGCGCGGAGCTGCAGCCCTTCGTGGAGCGGGTGCGCGCGGACACCGGGGTCGACTTCATCACGATCATGGATCCCGACGGTGTCCGCCACACGCATCCGAATCCCGAGCTGATCGGGCGGACGTTCGTCGGCAACACCGCGAGAGCGCTCGCGGGGCAGCCGTTCACCGAGACCTACACGGGCACGCTCGGACCGTCCGTGCGCACGGTCACCCCGGTCTTCGACGGCGAGGGAACCGTGGTGGCGCTGGTGTCGGTCGGCATCACCGTCGAGGCGATCTCGGCCGAACTGCGGGAGCGGCTGGAGCCGCTGCTGATCGTCGCCGGTGGAGTGCTCGCCGTCGGCGTCGCGGGCAGCTGGCTGGTCAGCGCACGGCTGCGCAGGCAGACGAGGGGCGTGGCTCCGGCGGAGCTGAGCGGGATGTTCGAGTACTACACGGCGATCCTGCACGCCGTGAGGGAGGGACTCGTGCTGGTCGGCAGGGACGGCCGCGTGGTGCTGTGCAACGACGCGGGCAAGGAACTGCTCGGGCTCTCCGGCGACGTGCGCGGCGGATCGGTCGCCGAACTGGGCCTTGCGGCCGACCTCGTGGAGACCATGACCTCGGCGCGGCGGCGCGACGACGAACTCCATGTCACCGAGACCAGGGTGCTGCTGGTCAACACGGTGCAGGTCCGCTCGGACGACAGGGCGATGGGCAATGTCGTGACCTTGCGCGACCACACCGAGTTGCAGGGCCTCACCGGAGAGCTGGACACGGTGCGCGGATTCGCGGAGTCGCTGCGGGCACAGGCACACGAGTCGGCGAACAAACTGCACGCCGTCGTATCGCTCGTCGAGACCGGCCGTGGCGAGCAGGCGGTTGAGCTGGCTACGGCGGAACTGGCCACGGCCCAGCAGCTCACCGACAGGGTGGTCGGGGCCGTGTCCGAGCCCGTGCTCGCCGCGCTGCTGCTCGGCAAGTCGAGTGAGGCGAGCGAGCGGGGTGCCGAACTGGTGCTGACCGAGGACACGGCGATGGACGACACGAGCTCGTTGCTCGATTCGCGCGACCTGATCACCATCCTCGGCAACCTGATCGACAACGCGATCGACGCCGCCATCGAGGGCGCGGCGGAACGCGCGCCGAGGGTGGCCGTGACCGTGCGCACCGCGGGCGGCGAGCTGTTCCTGCGGGTCGCCGACAGCGGCGGCGGCATCGCGCCCGACGTGGCGCGGGACATCTTCCGCAAGGGCTGGTCGACGAAACCGGGTGGAGAACAGGGAAGGGGACTCGGCCTGGCGCTGGTGGGGCAGACCGTCCGCAGGCGCGGAGGCGTCGTGGCCGTCGGGAACGGCGGCGGGGAGAAAGGGGATTCGGGCGCCGTGTTCACCATCCGGATCCCGCTCGCGGGAGCGTCCCGGGCCGTCGAAGCGGTGGCAGGCGAGAAACAGGGTGGACGATGATTTTCGTGCTGGTCGTCGAGGACGACCCCGTCGCGGCGGAGGCACACCGGCAGTACGTCGAGCGCGTGCCGGGCTTCGTGGTGTCCGGGGTCGTGCACTCCGGTGGTGAGGCGATCCGTTTCTGCGCGAGGCACCGGGTGGACGTGGTGCTGCTGGACTTCTACCTTCCCGACACCCATGGCCTCGCGGTGTGCCAGGCGTTGCGGGCGGCCGGTTCCGCTGCCGATGTCGTAGCCGTGACCTCGGCTCGCGACCTCGCCGTCGTCAGGGCGGCGGTGTCGGCGGGAATCGTGCAGTACCTGCTGAAGCCGTTCACCTTCGCGACGCTGCGCGAGAAGCTGGAGCGCTACGCGGAGTTCCGCGACCAGGCCGCGAGACCGGGCCAGGTACGCGGCCAGGCCGATGTGGACAGAATGCTGGGCGCGCTGCGCACCTCCGATCACACCGCGCTGCCCAAGGGAATGAGCGGGCCGACGCTCGACGCGGTGAGCGCCGTGCTCACCGCATCCGACGAGGGGGTTTCCGCTGCGGCGGTGGCGACCGCGACCGGCGTTTCCCGGGTCACCGCGCGCCGCTACCTCGAATATCTCGCCGACAACGGGCTCGCCGAGCGCCGCCCGCACTATGGCGGCGTCGGCCGTCCCGAGGTGCGTTACTCCGCCACGAACTGAGTGAGACCGAGCAGTTCCGCGCGGACGGCCGCGTCCGAGGTGCCCGCGGCGAGCAGCGGGGCGAAGGCGGCACACCACGCCCACAGCCGATCCTCGCCGAGGTCCAGTGCGGAAGCCAGTTCCGAGCAGCGCGGCCGCCACGCGCGAGCCGATGTCGCGGAAAGGAACACCCAGTCGACCGCGTCGACCGCTGGGTCCCCTGAGCAGGGCCTCGGGTCGATCGCGATGAGTCCCCTTGCGGGATCGGCGAGCACGTTGCCGGGGTGCAGGTCGCCGTGCAGCAGCACCCTGCGCGGCGGGTGCGCGGCCAGCCGCAGCGCGAGCGCCTTCCCCTCGGCCAGTCCCCGCGCCTCCGGATGCCGCCGCCGGTAGAGACCGAAGATGAACTCGATCCGCTCGCGCAGGTCGCGCGTGGCCGCCGAGGGATCACCCGCCGCGTGCAGATCGCGGATGAGCGCGGCGACCTCCGACAGTTCGACCTCCGGCCCGGGGTGGCTGGGGGAGACGGCTTCGAGTAGCACCGCCCCGGTGTCGCTTTCCCACACCTCCGGTACGCGGCCGGAGGAAGCCCACTGGCGCAGCGCCTCGGCCTCGGCCTCGGCGATACCGGCGCCGGGGGTCAGTTTGAGCACGGCGGGGCCGCGACCGGCCATGGTGCACCGCAGGACGAGCGAGGTGTTGCCGCTCCCGGCCGGTTCGCCGATGGTCAGCCGCCACCGCGTGCTGAGCAGGCTCAGGGTTTCGGCGAGCCCTTCCCACCACGGCGCGGTGACGTCTTCGCCGAACCGGCGTACCAGGCGAGCTCTCGTCGCCTGGTACGCGGGGGTGTGGAGATCGGAATGCCGCACACCCCGAGGCTAGAAGTAGGTGCGGATGAAGTCGACGACGGTGTGCCGGTCCTCGCCGACGACGGGAATCACCGGCCACTTGTCGAACACGGTGCAGGGGTGGGAAAGCCCGAAGCCGACCCAGTCGCCCACCGCGAGCGGCGAGCCGGGCGGCAGGGTGAGATAGGTGTGCTGGTCGTTGAGTTTGCCGACCGTGTGTCCTTCCAGCGGTCGTACCGTGCCGGTCGAGTCGCGGTGTGACTGTGGTTCGGGAAGGCCCTCGTCGAAGGAGACGTCGCGTTTTCCCATCGTCAGCAACGCGAGATCGCTCGTCGGCATCGAGGTCACCTGGGCCCACGCGCGCAGCGCGGAGCGCAACGGTGGTCCGCTCACCCTCGGGTGGGCGCCGAGCGGCGACACCTCCCGGTAGCGCCCGTCGTCGTGCGTGAGGTACGCGCCACTGCGCAGTACCGGCAGCAGCTGGAACGCGTCGAGGGAGGAGGGCCAGCCGGTGGTGAGTCCTTGCGCGACCTTGTCGAAGTAGACACTGCCGCCCGCGCTGACGACGACCGGCGTCTCCTCGGAGAGCAGTCCGGTTTCGGCGAGCCGGATCGTCGTCTCCCTCAGAGTGTCCACATAGGATTCGATGTGGGCCAGAGCCCGCTCGGTGGTGTCCTTTTCGAGGGCGCCCTCGTAGCCGCCGACGCCGGTCAGCCGCAGTGCGGGGCTTGCGGCCGCCGCGCGAGCGACGGCCATGGCGGTTTCCTCGTCCCTGACCCCGGTCCTGCCCCGCCTCTCGTTGCGGGGACCCAGTTCGAGGAGCACGTCGACCTGCCGCCGTGCGCCCGCCAGTGCCTCGGTCATCAGCTCGACGCCGCGAACCGAGTCGACCCAGCAGCAGAACTCGAACGCGGGATCGTCGTCCAGTTCATCGGCGAGCCAGCGCAGGGCGGCGGGGTCGACGAGCTGGTTGGCCAGCAGCACCCTGGATACCCCGAAGGCCCGGTAGACCCGGAGTTGCGCCGCGTTTGCGGCGGTGATGCCCCACGCTCCGTTGTCGAACTGTTTCGCGAAGAGCTGGGGAGCCATCGTGGTCTTGCCGTGCGGGGCGAGCGCCACCCCGCGCTCCGCGCACCATGCCGCCATCGTGCGCAGGTTGTGTTCGAGCGGTTCGGCTTCGAGTACGACCACGGGGCCGAGGAAACCGCCGGTGAACAGATCGGGGCGCTCGTCGGCCGCGGTGGCGAGCGACCGGCCCCAGAGCGAAGAGGGAACGGCCTTGAAGCGCCAGTCGAGGTTTTCCTCGCCCGCGGAACGCAGTGCCGTGGTGTCGAGCCTGCCGCTGGTGATCACCGGAGTCATGGGAGTGCCCGCGTCGCGGGTGGCGTGACCTGCATCAACCACGTGTAGCATCGCGGCAGCGGTGGGTCAACGCCTTGTCTGTCCAGTGTGGACGGATGTGAGAGAAGGGACACGCATGACGAACGTCGCGATCAGCACGGAGAGGGCGCCGGAGCCGGTCGCCGCCTACTCGCAGGCGAGGCGCAAGGGCAACATCCTGCAGATCGCGGGTCAGGTCGGCATGCATCCCGGGACGAAGCAGGTGCCGGAGGGAGTCGCGGCACAGACGAGGCAGGTGTTCGCCAACATCGAGGCGATCCTCGAAGCGGCGGGTGCCAGCTTCGCCGACGTCGTGATGATGCGGGTCTACCTCACCGACACCGCGCACTTCGCCGAGCTGAACGAGACCTACAACGCGCTGGTGCTCGAACCCCGGCCCGCCCGTACGACGGTGTACGTCGGCCTGCCGGAGGGACTGCTCGTCGAGATCGACGCGCTGGCCGTGCTCGACGACTGACAACGGGCCCGCCTCAGTAGACGGGGCCGGTGTACTTCTCGCCCGGCCCCTTGCCCGGTTCGTCGGGGACGGCGGATGCCTCCTTGAACGCCTTCTGCAGGGACTGGAGCCCGTCGCGCAGCGGGGCGGCGTGCAGGCCGAGATACTCGCCGGAAGCCGTGACGAGGCCGGCGAGCGCCGTGATCAGCCTGCGTGCTTCGTCGAGGTCCCTTCGCGGGCTGGTGTCGGGGTCGTCGTCGGCGAGGCCGAGCCGCTCGGCGGCGGCCGAGAGCAGCATGACCGCGGCCCTGCTGATGACCTCGACGCTGGGGATGTCCTCCAGTTCGCGGACGTCCCGCCGGTTTTCGGCCCCTGCGGTGCCTGGGGAATTTTCGCCTTGCTCGGCGGCGTTGAGAGGGTCGTTGTGCACGTCTGGTACCCTTCCACGTGCGACCAGCCTCCGAGCGATCGGGGGCGGCAAGTGGAGCCCCGCTCCCACCCGAGTCACCGCAAGCACAACCTCGCATCAGGTGGCCGGGTCCGGTCCCGGACGATCGTAGTGGCAGCAGCCACCATGTTCGCGCCGGAGCGCCTGGCGGCTTTTCGATCACGAAACCGCCGGGTTCCGATCGGATTGAGGGCCCCGCACACGCGTACGGACAGTACTTGTGCCGGGGCCCGTGGTATGTGGGCACCAGGTCGATGAGAACAGCGACATTTGGACCAAGGAGGCCCCATCAGCTCCGAGACGCGCATCAATGAGCGCATCCGCGTCCCCGAGGTTCGCCTCGTGGGACCGAACGGTGAGCAGGTCGGTATCGTCCGCATCGAGGACGCGCTGAGGCTCGCCCAGGAGGCAGACCTCGACCTCGTCGAGGTAGCCCCGCAAGCACGCCCGCCTGTGGCCAAGCTCATGGACTTCGGCAAGTTCAAGTACGAGAGCGCCCAGAAGGCCCGTGAGTCCCGCCGCAACCAGCAGCTCACCGTCATCAAGGAACAGAAGCTCCGTCCCAAGATCGACCAGCATGACTACGAGACGAAGAAGGGCCACGTGTCCCGCTTCCTCGCGGCAGGCAACAAGGTCAAGGTGACGATCATGTTCCGAGGGCGTGAGCAGTCGAGGCCAGAGCTGGGATTCCGGCTGCTGCAGAAGCTTGCCGACGATGTCGCCGAACTCGGCTTCATCGAGTCGTCGGCCAAGCAGGACGGCCGCAACATGATCATGGTGTTGGCGCCGCACAAGAACGCGAAGGCAAAGTCGAAGACGGCGAAAGAAGCCGAGAACGCCGAGTCGTGACGGCCGTCGCAGGCCGGCAGGACGAACAGCAGCACACCGAATCCCGGTGTGCTGCCGTCTGAAAGAGAGAAGTAATGCCGAAGAACAAGACTCACAGCGGGATGTCCAAGCGCGTCCGCGTCACGGGCACCGGCAAGATCCGCCGCCAGAAGGCAGGCCGTCGCCACCTGATGGAGAAGAAGTCCAGCAGGGTGACCCGCAGGCTGGAGGGGACCACCGAGGTCGCCGCCGCCGACGTCAGCCGCGTGAAGCGGCTGCTGGGTCGCTGACCTTCCGCAGAACTTGCCCTAACCACTTAGGGGCGCCCCCGCCGCGCCCCCCGAGATCGACAGGATGGACCCGTGGCACGCGTCAAGCGGGCGGTGAACGCCCAGAAGAAGCGTCGCGCAACTCTCGAACTGGCCAGCGGCTACCGCGGTCAGCGTTCGCGGCTCTACCGCAAGGCCAAGGAGCAGACGCTCCACTCGCTCAACTACGCCTACCGGGACCGCCGTGCCCGCAAGGGTGACTTCCGTCAGCTCTGGATCACCCGGATCAACGCGGCGGCCAGGCAGAACGGCGTCACGTACAACCGGTTCATCCAGGGCCTCAAGGCCGCTGGTGTCGAGGTCGACCGCAAGATCCTCGCCGAGTTGGCCGTGAACGACCCCGCGGCGTTCGCTTCGCTGGCCGAGGTCGCGAAGCAGAACATCAACACAGAGCAGAAGCCGGCCTGATCGCCGGCGACAACCGACCCGGGGACGTCTTCGTGTTCACACACAAGACACCCCGGGTCGTTGCTGCGAGACGGCTGACGACCCGTAGCGGCAGGCAGGAATCGGGCCGGTTCCTCGCCGAGGGGGCCCAAGCCGTCAAGGAAGCCCTGCGGTACGGCCGCGTTCACGAGCTGTTCGTCACCGAGGCCGCCGCCGCCCGGCACGCCGACCTGCTCGCGGGCGCCTCGACGGTCTCGCTGATCAACCAGCGGGCTGCCGAGCTGCTGTCGGAGACGCGGACCCCGCAGGGCATCGTCGCCGTGTGTGACACGGTCACGGTGTCGCTGGACACCGCGCTTGCGGGAAGCCCGAAGCTGGTCGCCGTGCTTGTCGGCGTTTCCGATCCCGGCAACGCGGGCAGCGTGCTGCGGGTCGCCGACGCGGCGGGAGCCGATGCGGTCATCCTCGCGGGCGATGCCGTCGACGTGCACAACGGCAAATGCGTGAGGGCCTCGACCGGCAGTGTGTTCCATCTTCCCGTCGCGGCCGAGAGGGACGTGCCGTCGGTGCTCGCCGCGTGCGAGCGGGCCGGGCTACGGACCGTTGCCGCGCACGGCTACGCGGAGGCCGACCTCAATTCGGCGAGCGAGCTGACGGAGCCGGCCGCCTGGTTGTTCGGCAACGAGGCACACGGCCTGCCCGACGACGTACTCGCCGCGGCCGGCCAGGCCGTTCGCGTCCCGATCTACGGCAAGGCCGAGAGCCTCAACCTGGCGACGGCCGCCGCCATCTGCCTCTACGCGAGCGCCCTGCGCAACCGGTTCTGAACCGGCTCCGAACCACCTTTGAACCGGCCCTGACCGGGGTGACCGATACCGGTCACATAGACTCTTTCCGTCATTCGACCACGTGCGTTCACGCGCCGTGGTGCCCCCAGATGTGCCAGCGGACGCCGAGGAGTTATGTCCGAAGCCAACGACAAGCAAGAGCCGACGCCCGGGAACGCGCCGGACGCGCTCGCGGCCGAGACCCTGACCAAGGCGGTCGCGGCGGCCGAGGAGCAATTCGGCGCCGCGGGGGATCTGGACGATCTCGCCGGCGTCAAGCCCGCGCACCTCGGTGACGCATCGCCGTTGCTGCGGGCACGCAGGGCGATCGGCGGACTGCCGAAGGACCGGAAGGCCGAAGCGGGCAAGCGGGTCAACGAGGCGCGGCAGGCGATTCAGGCCGCCTACGACAACCGGCTCGCCGCGTTGCGCGCCGAGCGGGACGAACACGTGCTCAAGGCCGAGGCGGTCGACGTCACACTCCCGTGGGACAAGGTTCCCCGTGGTGCGCGCCACCCCATCAGCACCGTCGCGGAGCGGGTCGCCGACGTGTTCGTCGGCATGGGCTACGAGGTCGCCGAAGGACCCGAACTCGAAGCGGAGTGGTTCAACTTCGACGCGCTCAACTTCGGCAAGGACCATCCCGCGCGGCAGCTGCAGGACACCTTCTACGTCGGCGAAGAGGACTCCGGCCTGGTGCTGCGCACGCACACCTCGCCGGTACAGGCGAGGGCGCTGCTGCACCGCGATCTTCCGGTGTACATCGTGTGCCCCGGCAGGACGTTCCGGACCGACGAGCTGGACGCCACGCACACTCCGGTCTTCCATCAGGTCGAGGGCCTCGCCGTCGACAAGGGCATCACGATGGCCCACCTCAAGGGCACGCTGGACGCCTTCGCGAGGGCGATGTTCGGCGCCGAGTCCGGCACCAGGTTCCGGCCGCACTTCTTCCCCTTCACCGAGCCTTCCGCCGAGGTCGACGTGTGGTTCCCGGAGAAGAAGGGCGGCGCCGGCTGGGTCGAGTGGGGCGGCTGCGGCATGGTCAATCCCAACGTGCTGCGGGCCTGCGGGGTCGATCCCGAGGTGTACTCGGGGTTCGCGTTCGGCATGGGCCTTGAGCGCACCCTGCAGTTCCGCAACGGCATCCCGGACATGCGCGACATGGTGGAGGGCGACATCCGGTTCACCCTTCCCTTCGGAACGGAGGCGTAGTGCGAGTCCCCGTAAGCTGGCTGAAGGAGCACCTTGAGCTGGGCGACGACGTCACGGTGGACACGTTGGTCGATTCCTTCGTGCGCATCGGCATCGAGGTCGAGGACGTCGCGGCGCTTGAGGAGGTCACCGGTCCCCTCGTTATCGGCAGGGTCGTCGAGGTCGAGGAACTGACCGAGTTCAAGAAGCCCATCCGGTACTGCAAGGTCGACGTCGGCGACGCGGCGGACGCGGGTGCCGATGACGCCGAAGACACCGATGACGCCGGTGACGGAGCGGATGAGGAGTACGACTCCGAGAACGATCCGAACCTGCCGAGGACCAACCGGATCATCTGTGGTGCCTCCAACTTCGCGGAAGGCGACCTCGTCGTGGTCGCGCTTCCCGGTGCGGTGCTGCCGGGCGGTTTCGAGATCTCGGCGCGCAAGACCTACGGCAGGGTCAGCGAGGGCATGATCTGCTCGGCCCGCGAACTGGGCCTTGGCGACGATCACACCGGCATTCTCGTGCTCCCTTCGGGGACGGCGAGCCCCGGTGATGACGCGAGGGATGTACTGGACCTCGCCGACACGGTCCTTGAGCTGGCTCCGACACCCGACCGCGGTTACGCGCTGTCGATCAGGGGGCTCGCCCGCGAGTTGTCCTGTGCGCTGGGAGCGCCCTTCGGTGACCCGGCGAGGGTCGAGGTTCCCGCCGCCGACGAACAGGCGTGGCCGGTGCGGATCGAGGACCCGCGGGGCTGCAGGCGGTTCGTGCTGCGCAGGGTCACCGGTCTCGACGCGGGCGCGCCGACGCCGTGGTGGATGCGGCGGCGGCTGCTGCTGTCGGGAATGCGGTCGATCTCGCTGGCCGTCGACGTCACCAACTACGTGATGCTCGAACTCGGGCATCCGCTGCACGCCTTCAACACGGGGTCCGTCAAGGGCGATCTCGTGGTGCGCAGGGCCAAGCAGGGTGAGCAGCTCGTCACCCTCGACGATGTCGAACGCGCGCTCGATCCCGACGACGTCGTGATCGCCGACGACACCGGCGTGGTCTCCCTCGCCGGAACGATGGGCGGGGCGAGCACCGAGATCAGCGACGACAGCACGGACGTGCTGCTCGAAGCCGCGCACTGGGACCCGGCCTCGATCAGCAGGACCGCGAGGCGGCACAAGCTGTTCTCCGAGGCGGCGAAGCGGTTCGAGCGCTACACCGACCCCGCGCTGTGCGCTGTCGCGGTGGAGCGGGCCGCGCGGCTGCTGCGCCAGTACGGCGAGGGCAGCATCCTTCCCGGCAGGACAGACGAGGGACACGTCGAGCCGCCCACGCCGATCACCATGCCGATCAGCCTGCCCGACCAGGTCGCGGGCGTGCGCTATGAGCGCGGCGTGACGGTGCGCTGGCTCACGCAGATCGGCTGCAAGGTCGAGATCAGCACCAGCGACGAGGGCGTCGCGCTCGTCAACGCGGTTCCGCCGAGCTGGCGTGGTGACCTCGCCCAGCCCGCGGACCTCGTCGAGGAGGTACTGCGGCTGGAGGGCTACGACAGCATCCCCTCGATCATGCCGCCCGCGGCGGCGGGTCGTGGGCTCACCGAGGCGCAGCGCCGCAAGCGCACCGTGTCGAGGGCACTCGCCGAGGCTGGGTATGTCGAGGTGCTGCCGTTCCCGTTCGTCTCCCCGGAGGTGTGGGACGACTTCGGTCTCGCGGCCGACGACGCCCGCAGGCGGGCGATCACCGTCCTGAATCCGCTCGAATCGGACAAGAACCAGCTCACGACGTCGTTGCTGCCCGGCCTGCTCGACACCGTGCAGCGCAACCTTTCCAGGGGTCTGCGCGATCTCGGCCTGTACCACATCGGGCAGGTCGTGCTTCCCGAGGAGAATCCCCTCGCCGTCCCCGATCCCGGGGTCGAAGGGCGGCCGGGCGAGGCCGAACTCGCCGAGCTGGAGCAATCGGTTCCGGCACAGCCGCTGCATGTGGCCGCTGTGCTCACCGGGCACCGCGTCCGGCAGGGCTGGTGGGGTGACGGTGAGCAGGCGAGCTGGGCGGACGCCATCCAGGCCGCGCGCATCGTCGCCGCGGCGGCTGGGGTCGAACTCAGGGCGGTGGCCTCGGAACTTCCGCCGTGGCACCCCGGAAGGTGTGCCGAACTGTTCGTCGGTGACGTATCGGTGGGTTACGCGGGCGAGTTGCACCCGAAGGTCGTCGACAAGCTCGGCCTCCCGAAGCGGACCGCGGCCGTCGAACTGGATCTCGACGCGATCCCGCTGAATGACCAGCGGCCGGCGCCGTCGATTTCTCCCTTCCCTCCGGTACTGCTCGATGTCGCGCTGGTCGTCGACGATTCCGTGCCATCGGCCGAGCTGGCCTCGGTGCTCAGGGACAGCGCGGGCGAATTGGTCGAGGACGTGACCTTGTTCGACGTCTACACCGGTGAGCAGGCGGGTGAAGGGAAGCGTTCGCTGGCCTACAAGCTCAGGTTCCGCGCCGCGGACCGCACGCTGACCGTCGAGGAGGCCACCGCGGCCCGCGACGCGGCCGTTGCCGAGGCGGCGGCTCGGTTCGGCGCCGTACTGCGCGGCTGATCGAGGCTCCGATACGCGACCGCCCGCCACCCGGCGGGCGGTCGCTATTTTGTGCCGAGGTGTTTGAGCGCCTCCCTGCGGGAGAGCGGGGAAAGTCCCGGATGTTCGGCGACGAAGGAGCCGACCCAGGCGGGGTCGGTTCTCGCGTACTGCCGTAGTGCCCAGCCGATTCCCTTGCGCAGGAAGAAATCCGGATCGTCGATGGTGGCTTCGACGCACTCGGCGAGCAGCCCCGGATCGGTGCCCGCGCCGAGGCCGAGCTGGCAGATGACGGCCGACCTGCGTTTCCAGCGGTCGGCGTCGAGCGCCCATTCCCGCATCACCGGCGCCATCGTGGCGGGCTGCGCGAGCAGGATCGGTCCCAGCCTTTTCGGAGCGATCGCGTCGACGTAGTCCCACCACGCGCCGGTGACGATGAGCTCCTCGTACAGCGGCACGACATCGGGTGTCTGCCAGCGTGCGTAGGCTCGGTGCCCGGTGAGGTCGATCGCGAGGTAGCGCTCCTCGCGGTAGGCGGCCTCGCGCCAGAGCAGGGTGACGGCCGTGAGCCAGCTTTCGCGATCCGGTAGCGGGAACTCGGTGAACAGCCGCTTCGCGAGCCGTTCCCGCGCGGGTTTCTGGACACCGCGAAAGGGCATCTCGGACTTCATGTAGCGCCGCATGTCCGGCGCCTTGCCGGGGTCGGCCAGTTCGGCGAGGCCGCCGCGTGCGGCGCTCACCAGCGCTGTGGCGGTCGGGGAGTGGGTGGTCGGCGGCATGGCGGCTCGTTTCGCGAGGATCGGGGTGCGGGGAAACGGTACGGCGCGCCCCACCGACAGTCGCCGTGCGGAGCCGGGCTGCTACCTACGGCCATCCGGGTAAACCCCTTTGATTGAGTTTCCGTCTTGATGCATAATCATTCGTATGACGGTGAAGGTTGCGGTTGCCGGAGCGACCGGGTACGCGGGCGGTGAGCTGCTTCGCCTGCTGCTCACGCATCCCGAAGTCCAGATAGGAGAACTCACGGCCGCGAGCAGCGCGGGCACGCCGCTGGGGCAGCACCAGCCCCACCTTGCCCCGCTCGCGGACAGGATTGTGGGCGAGACGAGCGCCCAGAGGCTTGCTGGCCACGACGTCGTCTTCCTCGCCTTGCCGCACGGGCACTCGGGGGAGATCGCCGCGAAGCTCGGCGACGACGTGCTGGTGATCGATCTCGGCGCCGACCACCGGCTCACCGACGAGACCGACTGGCAGCGCTGGTACGGCGGAGCGCACGCGGGGAACTGGCCCTATGGCCTGCCCGAACTTCCGGGAGGCCGGGAAGCCTTGCGCGGTACCCGCCGCGTCGCCGTACCCGGCTGCTTCCCCACGGGCGGGTCGCTCGCGCTGGCCCCGGCGCTCGCGGCGGGACTGATCCGGCCCGAGGTCACCGTCGTCGCCGTCACCGGGACCTCGGGAGCGGGCAAGAGCCTCAAGCCGCATTTGCTCGGCGCCGAGGTGATGGGCTCGGCCAGCGCCTACGGCGTCGGCGGCGCGCACCGGCACACCCCCGAGTTCACCCAGAACCTGAGCGCGGTCGCCGGTCAGCGGGTGACCGTGTCGTTCACGCCGGTACTCGCCCCGATGCCCCGCGGAATCCTCACCACGGCGAGCGCCCCGCTCGGCGAGAAGACCGACGGCGCGGCCGTGCGCGACGTCTACGAAAAGGCATACGCGGGGGAGCCGTTCGTGCGGCTGCTTCCGGAAGGACAGTGGCCCGCGACGGCCGCGACCCTCGGTTCCAACAACGTCCAATTGCAGGTCGCCGTCGACGAGCAGGCCGCAAGGCTCGTCGTGATCGCCGCGATCGACAACCTCACCAAGGGAACAGCAGGAGGTGCTGTCCAGTCCATGAACATCGCACTGGGGCTACCGGAAACCACCGGCCTTCCGGCGACGGGAGTCGCGCCATGACGGTCACGACCCCCCTCGGATTCCGCGC
This sequence comes from Saccharomonospora sp. NPDC006951, assembly GCA_040635515.1. Taxonomy (GTDB): domain Bacteria; phylum Actinomycetota; class Actinomycetes; order Mycobacteriales; family Pseudonocardiaceae; genus Prauserella_A. The sequence goes on from JBEYHY010000008.1 coordinate 286,020, forward strand.
GTCCGGCATCACCGCGGGCCTCAAGGCCAGCGGAAAACCGGACATCGCCCTCGTCGTCAACGACGGCCCGTCCGACGTCGCGGCGGCGGTGTTCACCACCAACCGCTGCAAGGCCAACCCCGTCCTGTGGAGCGAGCAGGTCATGGCGACCCGGTCGGCGAAGGCCGTCGTGCTCAACTCGGGCGGGGCCAACTGCTACACCGGCCCGCGAGGGTTCCAGACCACGCACGCCTCGGCCGAGCAGGTCGGCGGTCTCATCGGTGCCGGAGCGATCGACGTCGTCGTGTGCTCGACCGGGCTCATCGGCGAGCGGCTCGACGAGCCGAGGCTGACCGCCGGAATCGAACTCGCCGCGGGGAAGCTCTCCGCCGAAGGCGGGCCCGCGGCCGCCGAGGCGATCATGACCACCGACACCCACAGCAAGCAGGCGGTACGCGAGGGTGAGGGCTATCGCGTCGGCGGCATGGCCAAGGGCGCGGGAATGCTCGCGCCCGCACTCGCCACGATGCTCGTCGTGATCACCACCGACGCGCTGGTGGACGCGGACACCGCCGGCAGGGTGCTGCGGGAGGCCACGCGGCTGACCTTCGACCGGCTCGACTCCGACGGCTGCATGTCCACCAACGACACCGTGCTGCTCATGTGCAGCGGCGCCTCGGGAGTCACCCCCGATGAGGCCGCCTTCGGTGAACTCGTCACGGACGTCTGTCACGATCTGGCCCAGCAACTGCTCGGTGACGCCGAGGGCGCCGATCACGACATCACCATCGAGGTCGTCAACGCGGCGACCGAAGCCGACGCGCTCGAAGTGGGCAGGTCCATCGCCCGCAGCAACCTCTTCAAGTGCGCCGTGTTCGGCAAGGACCCGAACTGGGGCCGCATCCTCGCCTCGGCGGGCACGACCAACGCCGCCTTCGAGCCCTCGGAGCTCGACGTCGCCTTCAACGGGGTGTGGGTGTGCAGGGGTGGTGAGCCGGGCGAGTCCCGCGAGAAGGTCGATCTGACCGAGCGGGCCGTCAGTGTCGTCGTCGACCTCAAGGCGGGGGACAGCAGCGCCACGATCTGGACCAACGACCTCACGCACGCCTACGTGCACGAGAACTCGGCGTACTCGACATGAGCGGCACGGGTGGTACCGAAGCGCTGGTCGGGGCGGACGAGCGGCTGGCGGAAGCGGCGGAGAAGGCCGGTGTCCTGATCGAGGCTTTGCCGTGGCTGCAACGGTTTCACGGCGCGACCGTCGTCATCAAGTACGGCGGCAACGCCATGATCGACGACGACCTCAAGCGGGCGTTCGCCGAGGACATGGTGTTCCTGCGGCTCGCGGGCCTGCGGCCGGTCGTCGTGCACGGAGGTGGCCCGCAGATCACCTCGATGCTCGGCAAGCTCGGCATCGAAGGTGAGTTCAGGGGCGGTCTCCGGGTGACGACTCCGGAGACGATGGACATCGTCAGGATGGTGCTCGTCGGCCAGGTCAGCAGGGAACTCGTCGGGCTGATCAACGCGCACGGCCCCTACGCGGTGGGAATCTCGGGCGAGGACGCGCGCTTGTTCACGGCGCAGCGTAAGCAGGCCACTGTCGACGGGGAAGCGGTCGACATCGGTCTCGTCGGTGAGGTCGCCTCCGTCAATCCCGACGCCGTGCTCGACATCGTCAACGCGGGCCGGATTCCTGTCGTGTCGACCGTGGCGCCCGATGTGGACGGTGTGGTGCACAACGTCAACGCCGACACGGCGGCGGGCGCGCTGGCGGCGGCGCTCGGCGCGGAAAAGCTCGTCGTGCTCACCGACGTCGAGGGGCTCTACGCGAACTGGCCCGATCGTTCCTCGCTGGTCGACCGCATCGAGGCGGACCGGCTCGCGCGGCTTCTGCCCAGTCTCGCGAGCGGCATGATCCCGAAGATGGAGGCGTGCCTGAGGGCGATCGAGGGCGGTGTCCGCAGGGCACACGTCATCGACGGCAGGATCGCGCATTCGGTGCTGCTCGAAGTGTTCACATCGCGGGGCATCGGAACGATGGTCCTGCCCGCAGACGGGGGTGAGTGATGTCCAATCAGGACAACCAGGCGCGGTGGACGGCCGCGATGATGAACAACTACGGCACCCCGGCACTCACCCTCGAACGCGGTGAGGGCGCCAAGGTGTGGGACGCCGACGGCAACGGCTACCTCGACCTGGTCACCGGCATCGCCGTCAATGCGCTCGGCCACGCGCACCCCGCCGTCGTGTCGGCGGTGACGGACCAGATCCGGACCATCGGCCACACCTCGAACCTCTACGTCAACGAACCGGCGCTGCGGCTGGCCGAGAAACTGCTCGACGTCGCCGGTCTGACCGGCGAAGGGAAGGTCCTTTTTGGAAACTCCGGGGCCGAGGCGATCGAGGCCGCCTTCAAACTGACCAGGCGGACCGGCAGGACCAAGGTCATCGCCACGGAGGGCGGGTTCCACGGCCGCACCATGGGCGCGCTCGCGCTCACCGGCCAGGCGGGCAAGAGGGAACCGTTCGAGCCACTCGTGCCGGGAGTGACGCACGTGCCCTATGGCGACGTGGCCGCGCTGGAGGCCGCCGTGGACGGCGAGACGGCCGCGTTCGTCGTCGAACCCGTCCAGGGCGAGAACGGCGTGGTTCTGCCACCGGAGGGTTACCTGCGCGCCGCCCGCGAGATCACCGCACGGCACGGCGCGCTGCTGGTCGTCGACGAGGTGCAGACCGGGATCGGCAGGCTGGGTCACTGGTTCGGGTTCCAGCGGGCAGGCATCGTCCCCGACATCATCACGCTGGCCAAGGGGCTCGGCGGAGGCCTTCCGCTGGGCGCGTGCATCGCGGCGGGCGACGCGGCGTCGCTGTTCGAGCCGGGACAGCACGGCACCACGTTCGGCGGCAATCCGGTGTGCTGCGCGGCGGGGCTCGCCGTGCTCGACACCATCGCCTCGGAAGGCTTGCTCGAACACGCCGCCACGCTCGGCAAGGAGATCGCCACCGGTGTCGAGCGCATCGGGCACCCGCTCGTCGGCGGGGTGCGAGGAGCGGGACTGCTCACTGGCATCATGCTCCGTGACCAGGTTTCCGCCGCCGCGGCCTCGGCCGCGCAGCGAGCCGGATTCCTGATCAACCCGATCCAGCCCGGCGTGCTCCGGCTGGCCCCACCACTGATCTTCAGCGAAGAACAGGCAACCGAGTTCCTGGCCGCCCTTCCGGCCGTGCTCGATGCCGCCACCACGAAGGACACCGACTGACATGCCACGCCACTTCCTCCGCGACGACGACCTGAGCCCTGCCGAGCAGCTCACCGTGCTCGACCTCGCGGACCAGGTCAAGCGCGAGCCGATCGGAACGGCGCTCGCCGGCCCCAAGGCCGTCGCCGTGATCTTCGAGAAGAACTCGACGCGCACCCGGTTCTCCTTCGAGGTCGGTATCGCGCAGCTCGGCGGGCATCCCGTCGTCGTCGACGGGCGCAGCATGCAGATCGGTCGCGAGGAGACCATCGAGGACACCGCGAAAGTACTGTCCCGCTACGTTGACATCGTTGTGTGGCGCACCTTCGCGCAGGCGAGGATCGACGCGTTCGCCTCGGTGGCCGACGTTCCGGTCGTCAACGCGCTGACCGACGAGTTCCACCCCTGCCAGATACTCGCCGACCTGCAGACGATCAGGGAACGCAAGGGCAAGCTCGCGGGGCTGACGCTGACCTACCTCGGCGACGCCGCCAACAACATGGCGCATTCCCTGCTGCTCGGCGGCGTCACGGCCGGACTCAACGTCCGGGTCGCGGCGCCGGAGGGCTTCCATCCCGCGCCGTGGGTGCTCGACGCGGTCGCCAAGCGGGCGGCCGAGACCGGCGGCAGCGCGGAGATCTTCACCGACCCGCACGCCGCCGTCGACGGCGCCGACGTGGTGACGACTGACGCCTGGACCTCGATGGGCCAGGAGAACGATGGCAAGGACAGGGTCGCGCCATTCCGGCCGTACCAGGTCAACGCCGAATTGCTCGGCAGGACCGGGAAAGACACGATCGTGTTGCACGACCTGCCCGCGCACAGGGGCTGGGAGATCACCGACGAGGTCATCGACGGCCCGGCGAGCGCGGTGTGGGACGAAGCCGAGAACCGGCTGCACGCGCAGAAGGCACTGCTGGTGTGGCTGCTGGATCAGGCGGAACGACGATGAGGTGCCTCTTCGCGGCGGGTGACCCGGCATGAGCAGGGCGGCGAGACAGGCAAGGATCACCGAGCTGGTGTCCACAATGGCGGTTCGCAGCCAGACCGAGCTGGCCAAACTGCTGGCCGCCGAGGGCATCGAGGTCACGCAGGCTACCTTGTCGAGAGACCTCGACGAGCTCGGTGCCGTGAAGCTGCGAGGAGCGGATTCCGGCGCGCCGGTGTATGTCATCCCCGAGGACGGCAGCCCGGTGCGCGGCGTGCAGGGTGGCACGTCCAGGCTGTCGCGACTGCTGGCCGAACTGCTGGTATCGGTGGATGCCTCTGGCAACCTGATGGTGCTGCGCACTCCGCCGGGAGCGGCGCAGTTCCTGGCCAGCGCGATCGACAGAGCGGCGTTGGAGGAGGTCGTCGGGTCCATCGCGGGCGACGACACGGTGGCGGTTATTGCCAGGGAACCGCTGTCGGGCAAGGAACTGGCTGAACGCTTCGCGGCGCTTGCGCAGCGATCGTCTACTTCGGACGTATACGGTAGTGAGGAGAACAATCATGACTGACCGGGTGGTGCTCGCGTATTCCGGCGGGCTCGACACCTCGGTGGCGATCGGCTGGATCGCCGAGGAGACCGGTGCCGAGGTGGTCGCGGTCGCCGTCGACCTCGGGCAGGGTGGCGAGGACCTGGAGACCATTCGCAAGCGTGCGCTGGAGTGCGGTGCCGTCGAGGCCGTCGTCGCGGATGCGAGGGACGAGTTCGCGGACGAGTACTGTCTCCCCGCGCTCAAGGCCAACGCGCTGTACATGGACAGGTACCCGCTGGTGTCGGCACTGTCGCGGCCGGTGATCGTCAAGCACCTCGCCGAGGCGGCCAAGTACCACGGTGCCAACATCGTCGCCCACGGCTGCACCGGCAAGGGCAACGACCAGGTGCGCTTCGAGGTCGGCATCGGCGCGCTCGCGCCCGACCTGAACGTGCTGGCTCCCGTTCGCGACTTCGCCTGGACGAGGGAAAAGGCGATCTCGTACGCCGAGGAGCGGGATCTGCCCATCGACGTCACCAAGAAGTCCCCGTTCTCGATCGACCAGAACGTGTGGGGCCGTGCCGTCGAGACCGGCATCCTCGAAGACCTGTGGAACGCGCCGCCGAAGGAGGTCTACTCCTACACGCAGGATCCGACCGTCCACTTCCAGGCGCCCGACGAGCTGGTCATCACCTTCGACAAGGGCGCACCCGTCGCCATCGACGGCAAGCCGGTGACGATGCTCGAAGCGATCAAGGAACTCAACGCACGCGCGGGTGCGCACGGCATCGGCAGGCTCGACATGGTCGAGGACCGGCTGGTCGGCATCAAGAGCAGGGAGGTTTACGAGGCCCCCGGCGCGATCGCGCTGATCACCGCGCACCAGGAACTCGAGAACGTGACGGTCGAGCGTGACCTCGCGCGTTTCAAGCGCCAGGTTGAGCAGCGCTGGGGCGAGCTGGTCTACGACGGCCTGTGGTTCTCGCCGCTCAAGGACGCGCTCGACGGGTTCGTCGCCAAGACCCAGGAGCACGTCACCGGTGAAATCCGGATGGTGCTGCACGGCGGTACCGCGACCGTCACCGGACGGCGCAGCGCCGAGTCGCTCTACGACTTCAACCTCGCGACCTACGACGAGGGCGACACGTTCGACCAGTCGCTCGCGAAGGGCTTCGTCCAGTTGTGGGGACTGCCGAGCAAGATCGCCGCGAAGCGGCAGCAGAGCAAGAACTAGGCAAAGGGGAAACGGCTCCTCCCGCGAAGGAGGGGCCGTTTCCCGATTCCGGACCCGAGAGGACAGCGTGAAGGACAACGACGGCGGAGCGTCCGTCGCATTGTGGGGAGGGCGGTTCGCCAGCGGCCCCGCCGAGGCCATGGCGGCACTGAGCGCGTCGACCCATTTCGACTGGCGGCTCGCTCCCTACGACATCGCCGGTTCGCGGGCACACGCGAGGGTGCTGCGCAAGGCGGATCTGCTCACCGACGACGAGCTCACCGGCATGCTCGCCGCGCTCGACACGCTCGCGGCCGACGTCGAATCGGGGGCGTTCACCCCGACGATCGCCGACGAGGACGTGCACACCGCGCTGGAGCGCGGGCTGCTGGAGCGGGCAGGCGCCGAACTCGGTGGCAAGCTGCGCGCGGGCAGGTCGCGCAACGACCAGGTGGCGACCCTGTTCCGGATGTGGCTGAGGGACGCGGCCCGCAGGGTCGTCGCGGGCACTCTCGGCGTCATCGACGCACTCGTGGCGCAGGCCGCGCGTTACCCGGACGCGGTGCTGCCGGGAAGGACCCACCTGCAGCACGCCCAGCCGGTGCTGCTGGCCCACCACCTGCTTGCCCATGCGCAGGCACTGCTGCGCGACATCGGCAGGCTGCGGGACTGGGACGCGCGTACCGCCGAGTCGCCCTACGGATCAGGGGCGCTCGCGGGTTCCTCGCTCGGGCTCGACCCCGAGGCGGTTGCCGCGGAACTGGGCTTCGCCACGTCGGTGGAGAACTCGATCGACGGCACCGCTTCCCGTGATTTCGCGGCCGAGTTCGCGTTCGCGGTGGCCATGCTCGGCGTCAACCTCTCGCGGGTGGCCGAAGAGGTGATCCTCTGGAACACGGCCGAGTTCGGCTACGTGACACTCGACGACGCCTGGGCGACCGGCAGCTCGATCATGCCGCAGAAGAAGAATCCCGACGTCGCCGAGCTGACGCGGGGCAAGTCGGGCAGGCTCATCGGCAACCTCACCGGGTTGCTGGCCACGCTCAAGGCGCAGCCGCTTGCCTACAACCGGGATCTGCAGGAGGACAAGGAACCCGTCTTCGACTCGGTCGAGCAACTCGAACTGCTTTTCCCCGCGCTGGCCGGCATGCTCGGCACGCTGACCTTCCACACCGGAAGGCTCGCCGAACTCGCGCCTGCCGGATTCACCCTCGCGACCGACATCGCCGAATGGCTTGTGCGCCAAGGGGTTCCGTTCAGAGTCGCCCACGAAGCAGCGGGCGAGTGCGTGCGGGTCGCCGAGGAGCGGGGTGCCGGACTCGACGACCTCACCGACGGCGAGCTCGCCGCGATCCACCCCGCGCTGACCGCCGAGGTGCGCACCGTGCTCACGGTCGCCGGTTCGGTGGCTTCCCGCGACGCACGCGGTGGTACCGCCCCGGAGCGGGTCGGTGAGCAGCGCGAGCGGCTCGTCGCGGCGCTCGCACCGCACCGGGCCTGGGCGAGTGAGGCGACACCTGCGGGTTAGCCTGAGCCGGTAGTTGCCGGTGAGGGGGAACCGTGGAGCCCGATGCTCAGGAAGCGAGGGTGGTGGCGCGCGAAGAGCTCGCTATCGACCCTGTCGATCTGGCCAGGAAACTGCTCGGCGGCGTGCTGGAGTCGCGTACCCCTGAGGGGGTCGTGCGGCTCCGGCTCGCCGAGGTCGAGGCGTACCGAGGGCTCGACGATCCCGCCTCGCATTGCTATCGGGGGCGCACCCCGCGTAACGACGTCATGTGGGGCCCGGCGGGGCACCTGTACGTCTACTTCGTGTACGGCATGCATTTCTGCGCGAACGTCGTCGGCCTTTCCGACGGGCAGCCCGGCGCGGTGCTGCTGAGGGCGGGCGAGGTCATCGAGGGCGCCGAACTCGCCAGAAAACGGCGCCCCACGGCGAGGGGAAACGGGCACGTCGCGAAGGGGCCCGCCGTGCTGACCTCGGTGCTCGGTCTCGACAGGGCGCACAACGGCATCGACCTGACCGATCCCGCCGCCTCCGTCCGGCTGCTCGCCGGTGATTTCGTCGCCGACGAACGGATCCGTTCCGGTCCGAGGGTGGGCGTCGCCGCGGCCATCGACGTCCCCTGGCGGTTCTGGATCGATGGATCGCCCGCCGTCAGTACGTACCGCAGGGGAGGCAGGGTTCGTCCCCGGGCCGAGCGCTGAGGAGCCGGTGGGGGAAAATCAGCGGCGTGAGCGAGCACATTCTTGACGAGCTGACCTGGCGAGGGCTGATCACGCAGTCCACCGACCTCGACGTTCTGCGTCGTGACCTGGACTCCGGTCCGATCGCGGTCTACATCGGATTCGATCCGACCGCGCCGAGCCTGCACGCGGGTCACCTCGTCCAGATGCTCGTGCTGCGGCGGTTCCAGAACGCGGGTCACCGCCCAGTACTGCTGGCGGGGGGCGGTACCGGCCTCATCGGTGATCCACGTGACGTTGGCGAGCGCACTCTCAATTCCGAGGAGACCGTGCGCGAATGGGCCGAGAACATGCGAGGTCAGCTTGCCAGGTTCGTCGATTTCGACCACGAGTCCGTGCCGCCGATCGAGGTCAACAACCTCGACTGGCTGGGGCGGATGACCGTGCCCGCCTTCTTGCGCGACGTCGGCAAGCACTTCTCGGTCAACACGATGCTGGCGAGGGAGACCGTCCGCAGGCGGCTCGACACCGACGGCATGTCGTACACGGAATTCAGCTACATGCTGTTGCAGGCGACCGACTACCGCGAGCTGTACGCGCGCCACGGCGTGAAGCTCCAGGTTGGTGGCTCCGATCAGTGGGGCAACATCGTCGCGGGGGTCGACCTCGTCCGCAGGGTGCACGGCGCGCAGGTGCACGCGCTCACGACGCCGCTCGTCACCGACTCGGAGGGCCGCAAGCTCGGCAAGTCGACCGGCGGCGGCAACGTCTGGCTGGACGCGACGATGACCTCGCCGTACGCCTGGTACCAGTACTTCCTCAACGTGCCGGACGCCGACGTCGTGAAGTACCTGAAACTCATGACGTTCCTTGGCAGGGACGAGATCGGTGAGCTGGAACGCGAGACGGCCGAACGGCCGTCGGCGAGGCTCGCTCAGCGCAGGCTCGCGCAGGAGCTGACCGATCTCGTGCACGGAACAGAACAGACGAGGCAGGTCGTCGCGGCGAGCCAGGCACTGTTCGGCAGGGGAGAGCTCGCCGAGCTGGATGGCTCGACGCTGGACGCGGTGATGGCGGAGGTTCCCTCCGGTGAGGTGGCGTTGTCGAGCGAACCGTCGATCGTCGACCTGCTCATCGCGGGCGGTCTCGTCGACAGCAAGGGCGCGGCGAGGCGCACCGTCAAGGAAGGCGGCGCCTACGTCAACAACACCAAGATCACCGACGAGGAGTGGCGGCCGAGCGCCGATGACGCGCTCGCGGGCCAGTGGCTGGTGGTGCGCAAGGGCAAGCGGAACCTCGCCGGCGTGCTGTTGCGTGCCTGACTCGCTACAGGGGGTGCCTGACCAGCGCGAATGCGGTTAAGGCACCCCCCTGTTTCGCGGGTTTCCGGGACGTGTAATCTTCTTCTTGTCGCCAGGGAGACCGGGCAGGCGGGGCCGGAAACGGTTACGCGGCACGGGTTACCGGGCGGAGGAATACGAACCAACCTCCCAGTGTTCTGGTAGAGTGGGTGTTCCTCGATAGGAGCTAACGCCCCCAACGGTGAACCTCAGGGTTCCAGGGTGGGGGTTGTTTTTGCCCCAAATGACAACAATGTGTTGTTTGAGAACTCAACAGTGTGTTTGTGAGCTTGTAGTCTTGTTTTGTTTTTGAACCCTGTCATGGGTTTTCTTTGAGACTAT
>JBEYHY010000009.1:0-251871 GCA_040635515.1 Saccharomonospora sp. NPDC006951
CCGCCCCCACCCTTTATCTCCTGTTTTTTTCCACACATTTTCCAAACCCCCCCCCCCTCCTTACCTTCCACCCCCCCCCCCCCCCGGGGGGGGGGGGGGGGGGGGGGGCCCCCCCCCCCCCCCCCCCACCACAAGGCGGCTCAGGGGACGATGTAGGAGAAGCTGTCGAGCAGCTTGTGCCGCGCGTCGTAAACGGAAAGAGTGTCGCCGCCGGTGTTGTTGAGGAATCCCGTCGTCAGTCCGTTGTAGTAGGCGTCATCGGTGTTGGTTCCGGGCCCGACGTACACCCGCAGCAGGCTGCCCGGCCGCAGCACGTATCCCTCGCCGATTCGCAGCAGGTTGGTCGCCTGGTCGCGAACGTGGTAGCCGCTGACGTCGATGGGTTTGCGCGTGGTGTTGCGCAGGGTCACGTGCTCACCGGTTTCCGGTTGCACGTCGTCACCGCTGGGATTGGGGAACACGTGGTCCACGACGATGCCGTTGGCGTGCGGAAAGGGTCGCTTGCCTTCGGTGACCCTCCGTGCTGTCGAGGGGAAGTTCGTCACGATCCAGTCGTAGCCCTGTAGCGAGGCCATCTCGATCTGGGCCGGGCTGTCGACGGGGTCGCTGATCACGCGCAGGCCGCGCGCGTGCGCCCTTTCGACGTCGGCGGCGCCGGTGACCCTCGGGTGCGCGAAGACCCCGATGGTCCAGCCGGCCAGCCGGTCGAGCTCGGCGTCGTCGAGCATCTTGCCGCCCGTCAGTACCGCGAGTTGCACCTTCGGCGCCGTCTCGTGGAATTCCTTGAGCGCTGCCTCGTCGCGCGAGTGCACCATGACGCGGTAGGCCCCGGAACGCAGCACGGCACCGTCAGCGAGCCCCGCCTTCTTCAGCTCTCGCGCGAGTGTGGTCGCGACGCCCTCGCTGTTCTCCGGTGCCTTCAGTTCGAGCGTGAGCCCCGCTCGTCCCTTGTTGATCCTCAGCAGTTCGGCGACGGTGGGCACGCGTTCTCCGGCGAACCTGGGGTGGAACCACGATCCGGCGTCGAGTTGCTTGATCTCGGCGAGGGTGAACTGGCCGACTCGCCACGGTGCCCGTTCGGGAAAGACGGTCTCTGCGTCGGTGGTGCGCTCCAGCGTGTCGTCGTGAACGAGAACCAGTTCGCCGTCCGCCGTGAGCTGGACGTCGCCTTCGAGGACGTCGGCGCCTTCCGCCAGCGCCTGCCGGTAGCTCGCGACGGTCTCCTCCGGCGCCAGTCCCGGCGAGCCTCTGTGTGCCGTGATTATGGAGTGGCCCCTGTTCGGTGGCCGCGCGGCTTCGGTGTCGGTGGCCTCAGGAGCGCCGCGGCCGAGCGCCGACGTTCCGGCGATCACCCCCGCGACGGTTGTCGTGACGAGTGTTACAGTTGCCGCCACCCTGCCAAGGGCGCGCGAACGTTGACCCACTTCGACTCCCGGTGTTCGTCAATGTGACCCGACGATCGTGCCGAGGCGCGGTGGCAACGCGGAAACATTCAGTGAAATCCTCACCAAACGGACGCTGACACACAGTGTTCGTCCGACTGCCCTCTCGCGTATGAGGTCCGCTGCCACTAACGTGCAAGCGAGCGCTGGATTAGCCAGTGGTGATCTGTTCTGCGCTTCATTATCACAGGTCAAGGCTTGATCGGTACCGTTCTGTCGGCATTCTCACAGGTGTTTCTGAGTCATTGCAGGTAGGTCGCCTGGCTGTGACGCCGCTGGGCTGAATTGCGTAACGCACTCTGTTACGTTGCTTGAATATGTCCGGAAAGCACTCAATGCGTGCCAACGGCGATAATCAATCGGCTGACGGTGCTGGCTCTGCTGGTCACGTCGTGATCGAATCGCCTTCGAAAGCAGACGGCGCCGCGCTATGGCGAATAGCACGTGATTCGAAAAAGCTGGATCTCAACTCCTCTTATGCTTACGTGCTGTGGTGTCTCGATTTCGCGGACACCTCGGTTGTCGCGAGAGTCGACGGCAAAACTGTGGGCTTCGTCATCGGATACCGCAGGCCTGCCGTGGCCGATGCGGCGCTGGTATGGCAGGTCGCCGTCGATGACAGTCAGCGAGGACGCGGGCTCGCGGGCAAGATGCTCGATGCCCTTTTCGCACGTCTCGTCGACGACGGCGTGAAGTATCTCGACACGACGATCACGCCCGACAACGAGGCCTCGATTCGGTTGTTCGAGTCTTTCGCCAAGCGATGGGAAGCCACGTTGGAGCGATCGCCGCTACTCGCGGTCGACGATTTTCCGGATACGCATGAGCGGGAAGACCTTTTTCATATCGGTCCGCTCAAGCGTGCCCAGTAGTCAGCGCGATAAGTTCCAGCGCGATGAGCGACAATTCGCCCTATAAAGCAGGAGACGGAGCAAGGTGAGCATCTTCGAAACGCTCGAATCGGAAGTGCGGAGCTACAGCCGAGGCTGGCCCGTGGTGTTCGATCGAGCGCAAGGCAGTTGGCTCTACTCGGAAGACGGTAAAGGTTACCTTGACTTCTTCGCCGGTGCCGGTGCGCTCAACTACGGCCACAACAATCCGGTGCTGAAAAAAGCACTGATCGATTATATTTCTCGCGACGGCGTCACTCACGCGCTCGACATGTACACCGCAGCGAAGCGCGATTTCCTCGAAGCGCTCAGCGAGACGATCCTCAAGCCGCGCTCCATGGAGTACAAGGTCATCTTCCCCGGCCCTGGCGGAGCGAACGCGGTCGAGGCGGCACTCAAGCTCGCTCGCAAGGTGACCGGCAGGGAGTCGGTCATCAACTTCACCAACGCCTTCCACGGCATGACGCTGGGCGCGCTGTCGGTGACCGGAAACTCGATGAAGCGCGGCGGTGCCGGTATTCCGCTCGTGCACGCGACTCCGATGCCGTACGACCGCTACTTCGACGGCGCCTACCCCGACTTCCTCTACTTCGAGCGGTTGCTGGAGGACTCGGGAAGCGGTTTGAACGAACCGGCGGCTGTCATCGTGGAGACCGTCCAGGGTGAGGGTGGCATCAACGCGGCAAGGCTGGAATGGCTCCAGGGCCTTTCCGAGCTGTGCAAGCGGCACGGCATCCTGCTGATCCTCGACGACGTCCAGATGGGCTGCGGCAGGACGGGGCCCTTCTTCAGCTTCGAGGCGGCCGGCATCGAGCCGGACATGATCTGCCTTTCGAAGTCGATCAGTGGTTACGGCCTTCCGATGGCGATCACGCTGATCAAGCCCGAGCTCGACGTGTGGTCGCCGGGTGAGCACAACGGCACCTTCCGCGGAATCAGCCCCGCGTTCGTGACCGCGGCGGAAGCGCTGCGCACCTACTGGGGCGACGACGCGCTGGAGAAGGCGACGAAGGCGAAGGGCGAGCGGGTCGAGAGCGTCTTCAAGGAACTCGTCGAGGCCTATCCCTCGGCGGAGCTGACCGCCAAGGGCAGGGGACTCGCGAGGGGACTGGAGTTCGCGAGCGGCGAGGTCGCGGGCAAGGTGTGCGCGGCAGCCTTCGATCGGGGGCTGCTGATGGAGACGTCCGGACCCGACGGCGAGGTCGTCAAGCTGCTTCCCGCGCTGACGACGACGGAAGCCGAAATCGATCAGGGCTTGGAGATCATCACCGAATCGGTCAAGGCCGTACTCTCCCACTGAGTCCATTCGCAACACACAAAAGCAGAAGGGAAACCAGCTTTGATCGTCCGCAGTCTCGACGAGATCACCGACACGGAAGCCGACATCAAGACGCCGAACTGGCGCAGTAAGCGAATCATTCTCGCCAAAGAGCGGGTCGGCTTCTCGGTGCACGAGACCACGCTGTACGCGGGTACCGTCAACGACTTCTGGTACGCCAACCACATCGAGGCGGTTTTCATCGTCGAAGGTGAAGGCGAGATCATCGACAAAGCGACCGGTGAGACGCATGAGCTCAAGCCCGGCTCGCTGTATCTGCTGAACAACCACGACAAGCACCAGGTTCGCCCGCGAACCGACATGCGGACCGTGTGCGTGTTCAACCCGCCCGTCACCGGGCGCGAGGTCCACGACGAGAACGGGGTCTACCCGCTGGTCGTCGAGGACGAAGAGCCAGCGGCTTCGTGAATGACCGGGGCCGGGCACACGTGCCCGGCCCCGTTTCCCACAGGAAGGGATACGACAAACAAAAGAGTGGCTCGTAGGAGGCGAGTAATGTGACTCTCACAGAGAGCCGGATTGAGGACAGCTATCCGACCCGTGTCGCCGGTGAGGCGATGCTCCTTGACAGGGCGGACCCGACGGTGTGGGGCGGTGAACAGGACGGCCCGTTCGACGCGGCCGAACTGGCGGCGCACGAGGCCAAGGGGTACTCGATCATCGAAGGACTGCTGTCCCCCGCCGAAGTACAGGGGTATTGGCAGGAACTCGTACGGCTCTCGTCGGATGAGGAACTCAAAACCGACGAGCGCGTGATCACCGAGAAGGCATCCGGCAGTGTCCGGTCGGTCTTCGAAGTACACAAGATCAGCGAGTTGATCGGCGAGCTTGCGCGCGATCCTCGCATCCTGGACAGGGCGAGCCAGGTCCTCGGCTCGGATGTTTATCTCCATCAGAGCAGGGTCAACTACATGCCCGGCTTCAAAGGTGCGGGTTTCTACTGGCACTCCGACTTCGAGACGTGGCACGCCGAGGACGGGATGCCACGGCCGAGAGCCGTGAGTTGCTCGATCGCACTGACCGACAACTACGCCTTCAACGGCGGCCTGATGATCATGCCGGGGTCGCAGCGCACGTTCGTGCAGTGCGTCGGCGAGACCCCCGAGAACCACTACCGGGCCTCGCTGAAGGAACAGAAGCTCGGCGTGCCGAGCGAGGACGACATCACCAAGCTCGCCGCCGAATGCGGGATCGAACAGTTCACCGGGCCCGCGGGGTCCGCGCTGTTCTTCGACTCCAACATCATGCACGGGTCGGGCAGCAACATCACGCCCTATCCGAGGTCGAACATCTTCCTCGTGTTCAACAGCGTCGAGAACACACTGGTCGAGCCGTTCGCCGCGGCCGAGCCTCGGCCCGGCTTCATCGGGGCGAGGGACTTCACGCCGCTGAAGCGCTGACCTGCCGCGTAGGCGATCAGTTGCCGGCTGTGTGGGGGTGGTTGTAGCCGTCCTCACACAGCCTGCTACTGTGTGCGCCACCTCATTGACGTTACGGATGAGGTAGTCGTGACCAGCGTGGCGCGGGTTGCTCCTTCGCTCGGGGTGGGCTCTAACACCACGTTGGTCAGGACGAACAGCTGAACCGAGTACGGCCCCGCGCCATCAGATCGGGACTGATGGCACGGGGCCGTACTCGTTTGGCGCCGTCGGACGAACTCAGTCGTCCTGGTCGAACAGGCTGGTCTCGGAGTGGATCTCCAGCAGCTCGTAAACCGGCCTTCCCCTCCTGCCGTCGATGGTCGTCGTGCGGACGACCCGCAGGCGCGCCGTGACCGGGCGGTCGAGGTTCAGCTTGATCTCGTCGAGCAGGTCCGGAGCGACCGCGCCCTGGATGGTGCTGCCCGTGTCGCGTTCGAGGTAGAAGATCCTGCGCCGCGTGCGGACACCGTCGAGCCTGCCGGTGACCGTCTCGTACCCGACGTCCTCCCTCGACTCCCGCAAGCTGCTCTGCAGCACCCTCGCCTGCTCGGTCGTCATGCTGCGGGTGAGCTCGTCGCCCGTCGTCGGCATGAGCGACAGCCCGATGCCGGAGTTCTTGCTGACCGCGTTGACGATGTCGCTGACGGCGTTGCGGACGGTGTCCCGTTGTAGCAGCACGGCGTCGAGCGCGCCGTCGTCGGAGCCGTTGGCGGGGAGGAAGTCGCACAGTTCCTTCACCGCGCGCTCGGAGAGGGTTTCGATGCCGTCGGAGATGAGCGCGTCCGGCGCGGACGTTTCGGGAAATCCGAAGAACATCGCGTTTCCGGCCTGTCCCCGCTGGATCAGCGGAGCCTTCTCCCTGTCGGCGGGCTGCACGTAGGTGATCTCGCCGTGCGGGTTGCGCACGATGTGGCCGATCTTCGCGGTCGCGTCCTGCAACGCCCTGCTGATGTCGGAGAACGTGTACGCGTCGAGCTGGGTCGAGCCGAGCATCGACACCCGCAGCAACGGGGAGCGGCACGTGCGCTCGAACTTCGCATGCGCGGCCATCGCGGAGGCGCGAGCGAGATCGTCGAGCCAGGTTCCTCCGGGAATACCTTCGGAAAGTTGCCGGAAACTCACCAGGTCACCTCCGCGAAGCCTTTGCGTACCCCCGGCGAGGCCCCTCGCGACCACGCGTCGGCCCACACCTCCTCGTCGCCCGGATGGCACAGGAAACCGTCGAGCAGGCCGCCGACCGGCTGCACCTGCTCCAGGTACATCGCGGGTTGCTCGGCGATCACGCCGCGCAACGTGAGCATCCCGTAGAGCGCCGCGCGCGCGGGACCGTCCAGCCGCTTGAGTGTTCCCCACTCGTCGGGCAGCAGGACCACATCCACGTCCGAGGGGACGTCGTCGGTGCGATCGGTGAGCGGGCCACTGATCCATGCTCTTCCCGATGGGATGAGCCGGGTGACGACGCCGAGATACCCGCTCAGCGCGCTGAACAGAATCTCGCGCTCGTTGCGGTGTGGTGCGTCCCAGACAAACCGTTCGTACAGGTCGGAGAGATCAGCGGGGTGACGACCCTGTGGAAGGACATTGTCCGAGGTCCAGTGCGGGAGCGGCATCCAGAGCTTTCCTTACCTAACCTGCCTTGACCTGGTCAGGCGAACTTATCAGCCCTGCCTCAGCCACCTCGGTGCGGCTGCCGCTCCCTCTCGTCCTGTTCGTCGGGCCACTCGTTGCGGGCATGCCACTCCCGCCGGGTCGGCAAGGTGCCCGCGAGGTGGCCGAGGTCGGGGGGCGGCGCTTCGTCGACGGCGTCGTCGTCCGCTGCGGTGTCATCGGCGCTGTCGGCGGCATCGAGGGGGACGGCCGTCGAGGTGTGCCCTTCGGGGCGATCGTTGTCGTAGTCCTCGTAAGCCTCGTCGGCGTCCTCGTCGTAGGCATCGTGGTCGCCGTAATCGCCGTGATCACCGTAATCGGTGTAGTCGTCGTAATCGTCGTGGTCTCGTTCGCCGGTCTCGTACCAGTGCCGGGTGTCCTGATAGGACGGTGTGGCGGGGATGAACTGGGTTTCCTCGCCCGGCGTCGGGGGGACGAGCGGGGGCGGGACGATCATCGTGGTCTCGTTCGCGGCCGAAGGGTCCCTCTCCCAATGCCGTTCGTGTTTGCCCTCAGGGGCAGCCGCCGAGCTCGCCCGCCGGCCACCACGCAGTACCAGTGCGGTCAGGCCCGCGCCGAGCACGAACGCGATCAGCAGCCAGAGCCAGATCTGCCCGAACAACCACCACATCTCGCTACCCCCTCACCGCACCGTGATTTCCGCGCGCCGGTCC
Organism: Saccharomonospora sp. NPDC006951; assembly: GCA_040635515.1. Classification (GTDB taxonomy): domain Bacteria; phylum Actinomycetota; class Actinomycetes; order Mycobacteriales; family Pseudonocardiaceae; genus Prauserella_A. The sequence goes on from JBEYHY010000009.1 coordinate 7,414, forward strand.
TTCGCGGGGTCGCCGTTCTCGCCCCGTGACGGCGCGTCGCCTTTGCCGACCGTGGTGACCTTCTCGTCGCTGACTCCCGCGTCGACGAGTTTTCGCGCGACGGTGTCCGCCCTTGCCGCGGACAGCCGCGCCGATTCACGCGGGTCGCCGCCCGCGACCTTCGCCGCGTAGCCGGACACCTCGTAGTCGTAGGTCCTGGCCTCGTCTCCGGCCGAGCGGATCGCGTCGAGGACGGTGGAGAGCGCCTGCTCGCCCTGTCTCGTCAGCACCGATGTGTTCGGCCGGAACGTGATCGGGTTGCCCTTCAGGGCCTGGCCGATCGTGGCCTGGAGGTTCGCGGCGCCGTGAGTACCGTCTTCGCCCGCTTCCTCCGCTTCGGGGCCTTCGTCTCGTACCGTGCGGACGCCGTCGACCGATGCGACGACGTCGGCTGCCCGCTGCCGGTCGGCCGCGACGCCGTGCAACGTGGCGTCCCTGCCGTCGAAGGTGACGTCGGCGCGCAGCCCGGCCGAGGCGAGCGCCGCCCGCGCCCTTTCCGTGAGGTCGGTCTCGATCCCGCCCGCGCTCGACCAGGTGCCGAGCAGGGCGAGCACGCCCGTCACCAGTAGTGCGAGCGGAACCAGCCAGAGCGCGCGGCGGTTACCCGACATGCACCGACTGTAAAGGCGCCGCTGCGGGCGCGCGAGAGATGAGGACTCAGTTGTCGGCCCGTTCCACCAGGTCAGCGGTGCTCGGCCGGTCGAGTAGCGGGGTCAGCCGTGGCCGTTTCGGCGCCAGCCCGTCCCCCATCGACTCGCCACGAAGGTGCCTGCGAATCCAGGGAAGCAGGTGCATTCTCGTCCATTCGAGGTCCGAGCGGCGCAGGGTGAGCCAGTTGGCATGCTCAGGCGACTCACGCCACGGCTCGCGCCAATCGGACTCGGTGGGAACGCCGAGCACCTCCGCCGTGCGTAGCGCGATCCGCCTGTGTCCCTCGGGAGTGAAGTGCAGGCGGTCGTCGCTCCACGCGCGGATGTCGTGCAGCACGTCCATCGCCCACAGGTCCACGACCCGCGCGCCGTGCCGCTCCGCGATCGCCCAGAGGTGTGCGTTGTAGATGCCGACCTTGCCTCGCAGGATGCTCATCACCGACATGCTCTTGGTGTCGGGGCCGGTGAAGATGACGACCTCGATACCTGCCGACCTCAGCGCGGCGACGCCTTCCTCGAAGGCCGCCGCCGTCGCGTCGACGTCGGCGCCGGGCACGATGATGTCGTTGCCGCCCGCGCACACGGTGACGAGGTCGGGCTTGATGTCCAGCGCGACGGGGAGCTGCTCCGACATGATCTCGGCGAGCATCTTGCCGCGAAGCGCGAGGTTGGCGTAGCGGAACTCGGAGCGGCCGTCGGCGAGGATCCCCGCGAGCCGGTCGGCCCATCCCTTGAAGCTGCCGTCCGGCAACTCATCGTTGAGACCTTCGGTGAAGCTGTCGCCGATCGCCACGAAGCTGTTGAATTCGGACACGAGGTCTCTCCCTCCGCGAGCGCCCTGTGAAATCCGCGTCTAGTCGATCAACAACCGAGAATGCCCCCGCAATCCCGACCTACGCCACCGTCGGTTGATCGGACGTCATAGTTTTCTCCTTCCGGGGCCGTACTCGCAGCTGGTTTTCCCGATCCGCGGGGTTGCTGTGGCGTAACTCGCAGGGCGAAGGGGTGTCAACCGCACTTTTCCGGCATCGGTGTAGGGCAAGAAATGCCGGACCGGCATCCTGTCCGTCCAAAGTGGTCAGTTACCGGGACGTGTCCCACATCGTTTTCAGTCTGTGACCCGCGCGGCGGCGTGCTCGCCGAAGGCGTCGATCAGCGCGAGTCTCGCCGCGCCGGCGACCCCGTCCGAGCTGGCGAGTACTCGCAGGTCGGAAAGGTTGGCGCGGACCAGTTCGCCGACTGGGCTCTCGCTGCCGAGCACGCTGCCGACCAGGACGACCGGCGTTGTCTCACCGGGTTCGCGGGCCGTGAGCGCCGCGTCGACGAGCAGCGCCGCCGCTCGCTCGACGATGTCCCTCGCGACCGGATCGGCGGCAGCGGCATCGCTGACCAGCGGCGCGAACCGGGAGAGCCGGACGGGAAGGTCCGCGTTGGCCGCGGTGATCAGCAGGTGGGCCGCCCTGGCCGCATCGGGGCGCACCCCCGCCTCGGCGAGAACGGCCGTGGCCAGCTTGCCGAGCGGGAGGTTCTTGTGCAGTGCGTCGAGAGTCCGCCGGATGGCCTCCCTTCCGATCCAGAACCCGGAGCCCTCGTCGCCGAGCAGCCAGCCGTAGCCGCCGACGACCGACGTCATCCGCCTTCCCCTGATCCGGCCCGCGATGGAGCCGGTGCCCGCGATCAGCACGGTGCCGTCGGGGGCATCGGTCGCCGAGGCGAAGGCTGCCTCGGCGTCGGAGACGAACCGCGGTGCCTCCGGCAGGCCGAGTGGGCGCAGCGCCTTCTCGAAGATCGTGGCGACAGCGGGATCGGTGAGCTTGCTCGTTCCGGCCATGCCGATCACACACGCGCGGAGCAGCGAGGGGTCGAGTCCGCGCATCGCGTCGGCGATGACGGCGGCAATGGCGGCGGCGGCCTGCTCGGCGGGTACCGAGTTCGGGTTGCTCCCTCCGCTGAGACCGGAACCGAGCGGGGTGCCGTCCTCGGCGAGCGCGACGGCTCGCGAGGCGGTGCCTCCCGCGTCGACGCCGATCGCGAAGTTCATCGGGTTTTGGTCACCTTTCGCAGGCCACGAGGGTTGTCGGGGTCGAAGCCCCTCGCCAGCGCGAGCGAGAGGGCAATGCGCTGTACCGGCAGGATCTCAAGGATCGGGGCCACCTCCTCCGCCGTTCGCGGCAACTCGACACGGACGGCGGCCGGCATCGCCGCCGCGGCGGAACCGACGGCGAGTACGTCGGCGCCCCTCGCGGCGACCGCGTCGAGCGGGTCGCGCATCGCGGCGCCCCCCTCACCCTCGCTGGTGATCGCGAGTACAGCCGTGTCCCCGTCGACGGCGGCGACCGGTCCGTGCAACAGGTCGGCACCACTGTAGGCCCGCGTGGCGAGGTAGCTCGTTTCCGCGAGTTTCAACGCGGCTTCCAGTGCCGTCGCATAGGAGTAGCCCCTGCCGGTGGTGATGACGCGGTCGGCGAACCGGTACCTGTCGACGGCGCGGGCGACCTCGGCTTCCGTCGTGTCGAGCGACTGCCTCGCGAGGTCGCCGATATCGGCGACCTCGGCTCCGGTTCCTCCTCGCACCGCGTCGATGAACAGGTAGAGCGCGAGCAGCGTCGCCGAGTACGTCTTCGTGGCGGCGACCGCGTGCTCCTCGCCCGCCTTGACGGGCACGGCCAGTTCTGCGGCGCGGGTGAGCGGCGAATCCGGGGTGTTGCTGACCGCGACGGTCAGCGCGCCCCTTTCGCGAGCGGCTTCGGTGACTTCGAGCAGGTCGGGGGAGCCGCCGCTCTGGCTGACCGAGACGAGCAGTACGTCCTTGAGATCCGGCCGCGCTCCGTAGAGCGTTGTCGTCGAAGGAGAGACCAAACCGGCCGGCAATCCGAGTAGTACCTCGATCAGGTACTTGGCGTAGAGGGCGGCGTGGTCGCTGGAACCCCTCGCGGCCAGCAGCGCGAAGCGAGGTGGCCGCCGGGCGACGGCCTCGGCCACGGCGGCGATGTCGGCTCGGGTCTCGACCAGTTCGGCGAGTATCCGAGGCTGCTCGCCGATCTCAGCCGTCATATTCCGGCCCGCCTTGCCCTCTATCACAGTGGTCCCTCTCGTCAGCCGACAAGGTCTAGACCAATAGTAACCAGGTTCAATGCATTTCGTGCAGGGTAGCTTTGCAGGTGGAGTATGAGGCGTTCAGTGAAGGAGTCGGTCATGTTGCAGGCGGTTTCGGGCGGTGGGTCGGGTTCGGCACCCGGCACGCGTGGCCAGCGTGAACCGAAGTACTGGGCGCTCAAGCAGCATCTGCTCGACCTGCTCGAAGCGTTGCCCGCGGGGTCGCCCATCCCTACGGAACGGGCGCTCGCGGGAGAATTCAACGTATCCCGCACGACAGTTCGTCAAGCACTTGCGGACCTGACCGCCGAGGGCAGGTTGCACAGGGTGCAGGGAAAGGGCACCTTCGCCGCCGAACCGAAACTCGCGCAGCGGCTTCAGCTGTCCTCCTACACGGAGGACATGCGGGCGCAGGGAAGGGAGCCTTCCTCGCGCATGCTGGAGATCGACGAGATCCACGCCGAGGCGGAGCTGCCCAAGCTGCTCGGCATCCGCACGGGCGCCAAGGTGCTCCGGTTGCGCAGGCTGCGGCTCGCCGACGGGGAACCGATGGCGCTGGAGACCACGCATCTGCCTTCGGCGAGGTTCCGTGGGCTTCGCAAGCACCTCACCGAGGGTGGTTCGCTCTACGCGGCGCTGCGGGAACGTTACGGCGTCGAGCTGGAGAGGGCGGAGGAGACCATCGAGACCTCGCTGGCCGGTCCGCAGGAGGCCGAGCTGCTCGGCGCCGACGTGGGGATGCCGGTGCTGTTGCTCTCGCGGCACTCGTTCGGTGCGGACGGCAAGCCCGTCGAATTCGTCAGGTCCATCTACAGGGGTGACCGCTACAAGTTCGTCACGACGCTCACCAGACCGTGAATCCGAGATGCCCGCGACGCCGTTCGCGGGCACCCTCACGGGAGGACGGCAGCTGGAGGCGGTGATGGCGGATCCGGCGGCGCCGGTGGACAACGCCGGTATCAGGTGGGGCAGTGCCACGGCACGCGGAGTGCTGGCCACGACCATCCTGGGCTCGGGGATGGCCATGCTCGACGGCTCGGTCGTCAACGTCGCGCTGCCGAGGATCGGCGACGAGCTGGGGGCCTCCGTCGCCGGTCTGCAGTGGATCCTCGACGGCTACCTGCTCTCGCTCGCCTCGCTGATCCTCATCGCCGGTGCCCTCGGTGACCGCTACGGCAGGCTGCGGGTTTTTCAGATCGGGGTCGTCTGGTTCGCCATCGCCTCGCTGCTGTGCGGCCTGGCGCCCACCACCGAGCTGCTCGTCGCGGCGCGAGTACTACAAGGCATCGGGGGAGCTTTGCTCACGCCGGGCTCGCTCGCGATCCTGCAGGCGACCTTCGCGAAGGAGGACAGGGCGAGGGCGATCGGGGCGTGGTCGGGGCTCGGCGGGCTCGCCGCGGCCATCGGCCCGCTGCTCGGCGGCGTACTGGTGCAGGTGTGGTCGTGGCGGCTCGCGTTCTTCATCAACCTCCCGCTCGCCGTCGTCTGTATCGTGCTCGCGCGGCGTTACGTTCCCGAGTCCTGCGACCAGCTCAGGCAACACGAGCGACCGAGTGTGTTGTCCTCGGCACTGTGCGCGATCGGCCTCGCCGGGATCACCGCCGCGCTCGTCGAGGCGAAGCCGAGGGGATTCGGCGATCCGCTCGTCGTGATTTCCGGGGTTGCCGGTGTCATCGGGCTGGCCGCGTTCGTGGTGCTCCAGCTCCGCTCGCGGCGGCCGCTGATCCCGCCGTCGATCTTCGCCGACCGCACGTTCGCGCTGGCGAACGGACTGACGCTCGTCGTCTACGCCGCGCTCGGTGGCGTGCTGATGCTGATGGTGCTCCAGTTGCAGGGATCGCTCGGTTATTCGCCGACGCTCGCCGGCGCGGCCAGCCTGCCCATCACGTTCCTGATGCTCGTGCTCTCCGGCCGTTCCGGCGCGCTCGCGCAGCGCATCGGGCCCCGCACCCAGCTCATCGTCGGGCCGTTGCTGCTCGCGGCGGGGGTTCTGCTGCTGCGCAGGGTGGTGCCCGGCGCTTCGTATGTCGGCACGGTGCTTCCCGCCGTCGTCGTGTTCGGCCTCGGCCTCGCGACGGTCGTCGCCCCGGTCACGGCTACCGTTCTCGCCGCCGCTCCCGACCATCTCGCCGGTGTCGCCTCCGGCGTGAACAATGCCATCGCGCGAACGGGAAATCTGCTCGCGGTGGCATTGTTGCCCGCGATCGCGGGGCTCAGCGGCGCCGCCTACTCCGATCCGGTGGCGTTGACGGCGGGTTGGCGCGACGCCATGTGGGTATGCGCGGGACTACTGGTCGTCGGAGCCGTCCTCGCAATCGGAATTCGCGGTAACGTGCTCTCGGATGCCCAGCCCCGTCAAGAACATGTGAAATTCTGAAAGTCCACTGTAGACAGACCTGACGGGCGTGTTCGCGCTCACTTCAGGCAACGCCGGGAGCATTTGCGGCGATGAACTCGTTGAGAGGACAGTGGGGAGCGCAATCGCGAGCGATCGGAATCATGACTGAGGAGAAAACGAAAGAACCAAAAGAGGAAACGGAGAAATCCGGCCTCAGACCTGCACAGGTCGCGGCGGCGGCGCTTGCCGCCGTCACGGCGGCTTTTCTCGGCTCGTCGCTCGGCGTGTACGGAACCGTACTCGGCGCTGGCGTGATCAGTGTGCTGACAACGATCGGCAGCGAGTTCTACCTTCGTTCGTTCGCCGGTACGAAAGAGGCGACCAAGAAAGCGAAAGCGGCCGCCAGCGCGGCTATCACCGACGGCAAGATAAAGACGGTCAAGCTCGCCCAGCAAGGCCAAGGGCGCAAGGCAGGCGGCATCGACCAGGCGACAACCCGGTTCCCGGTACCGGCGAGCCCGCACGGTGATCCCGACGCGCCGACGGTGTACCTGCCCAAGCCGGGCGACGACAACGAGGAGAGCGCCGGGGACGGCAGGAAGGCATTCAACGCCGCGTGGTGGAAACGGCGCTGGCCGCTGATCGTGGGCACCAGCGTGGTCGCCTTCGTCATCGGCATGGCCGTCATCACCGGTGTCGAGGGCATCACCGGCAAGTCCGTTTCCGGAGGACAGGGCAGCACCGTCGGCCAGCTCGTCGGCAAGGGCTCCGGAACGACCGGCGGCGACGAGCGGCACCGCGAGGACAACCCCGGCCAGCAGCAGCCGACCCAGCAGGCGCCGAGCCCGACGAGCGAGTCGCCGGAAAGCCCGGCGCCGACCAGCGAGCCGGAGCAACCAGGCGAGTCGAGTTCGACGCAGCCGACCCCCACGCAGGAGAGCCCGTCCAGTCAGACCGGCGCGCCAGAGCCTCCCGCCGACATCGAAGACGGGTCGGGAACGGGCGGCGGTGCCGAGGTCACTCCGAACGCGGTGCCGTGAGTGCCGAACGGAGAGCGGATGCGGCCTCTGCCGGATCGCTCGCCTCGGTGATGGCCCTGACCACCACGACCCGTGAGGCACCGGCCGCAAGGACCTGAGGCAGCCGGTCGAGATCGATACCGCCGATGGCGAACCACGGCAGGGCGGTCGGTACCTCGGTATCGACCGCCCTGACCAGGTCGAGGCCCGGTGCGGTCCTTCCCGGCTTCGTGGGTGTCGGCCAGCACGGGCCCGCGCAGAAGTAGTCGACACCCTCTTCCCGCGCCGCGGCCAGCGCCTGGTCGAGCGAGTGGGTCGAGCGGCCGATCACCGGCCCTTCCCCGAGCAGCTCGCGGGCGACCGGCACCGGAAGGTCGTCCTGGCCGAGGTGCAGCACATCGGCTCCGACGGCGTAGGCGATGTCCGACCTGTCGTTGACCGACAGCAACGCACCGTGTTTCTCGCAGGCGGCCGCGAGCACCTCCAGCGCGGCGATTTCCTGCTTCGCCTCAAGCGGTTCGCCACCGCTCTTGTCGCGAAGCTGGATGATGTCGACGCCGCCTTCCAGCGCGGCGTCGGCGAACTCGGCGAGATCGCCACGTGAGCGCCTTGCGTCCGTGCACAGGTAGAGGCGGGCGTTCGAGAGACGTTTCCGGATCTGATCACCGCTGAGGCCAGGCATGGCGTCACCGTAGTACGTCCCTGTACCGTGGGAGGCGTCCGCACGGGAGCCCTGGCGACGGGCTGAGAGGGAGCTGCCGCTCCGACCGTGGAACCTGATCCGGATCATGCCGGCGCAGGGAGCGTGATCTCATGAAGGGAAATCCCGAACTGGCGGTCGTCGGCGCCGGTGTCATCGGGCTTGCCATCGCGTGGAAGGCCGGCGCGGCCGGATACCGCGTCACCGTGTTCGACCCGGCGCCCGCACAGGGTGCCTCCTGGGTCGCGGGCGGCATGCTCGCGCCGGTGACCGAGGCATGGCCTGGGGACGAGCCGGTACTCGAACTCGGCGAGGAGTCGTTGCGCCGCTGGCCCGGCTTCGCCGCCGACCTCACTCGCGAGGGCTTCGAGCCGGGACTCTCGCTGGAGGGCACCGTCGTCGCCGCTTTCGACCACGCCGACGCCGAACAACTCGGAACACTCGCCGAGTACCTGCGTGAGCTGGGCAGGGAGGCGACGTTCGTCAGCGGAAGGGCACTGCGACGCGAGGAACCAGGACTTTCCGCCTCGGTGAGGGCGGGTCTGCTCGTGCCGGGCGACCTCGCCGTCGACAACCGCAAGCTGCTCGGCGCGCTCATCGACGCGACCCGCGCCAACGGGGGCACCTTCGTCACCGAACCCGTTTCGGAACTGACGTCCTCCCGCGTACGTACCGCCGGAGGTGAACGTGCTTTCGACGCGGTCGTACTCGCGGCGGGTGCGTGGAGCGGCGAACTGTCGGCCGCGCTCACGGGAAGGGTGCGCCCGCTCAAGGGGGAGATCCTCCGGATGCGCACCAGGCGAGGCGCACTGCCGCCGCCCTCACGCACCGTGCGCGCTTTTGTCGAGGGACGGCCGGTGTACCTCGTCCCCCGAGCGGGAGGGGAGCTGGTGCTCGGCGCCACCCAGTACGAGGCGGGCTTCGACACCGCGGTCACGGCGCGTGGGGTGCGGGAGTTGCTTGAGGGAGCGGAACGGATCTTCCCCGGCATCGCGGAGTACGAACTCGTCGAGACCGCCGCCGCGCCACGCGCGGCCAGCGCCGACAACCTGCCCTACCTCGGCGAGCTCGCCGACGGCGTTTTCGCGGCGACGGGGCACCACCGCAACGGCCTGCTGCTCGCGCCGGTCACCGCCGACGCCGTACTGGCCTGGCTCGGTGGCGATCCGCCACCGAGAGGAACGGCCGCCGCGACACCACTGCGAGGCACTACGCACAGGGAGAAGGTGTGATGCGCGTTCACGTGAACGGAGATCTCCGGGAGTTCCGCGACGGTAGTACCGTCGCGGAACTGCTCACCGAAATCGGCACGACAAGGCAGGGTGTCGCCGTCGCGCTCGAAGGCGAGGTGGTCCAGCGAGGCCGCTGGGCCGAGATCGTCGTCGCGGACGGCGCGCGCCTCGAAATCCTCACCGCCGTACAGGGAGGGTAGTGATGACCACCGAATCGACCGTGCCCGCGACGACGGCGGAGCCGTTGCGCATCGGTTCCTACGAGCTCGATTCCCGTCTGATCATCGGAACGGGAGGCGCGAGCAATCTGAGCGTGCTGGAACGCGCGCTTGTCGCATCGGGAACGGAACTCACCACCGTCGCCATGCGCAGGGCCGATGTGGACGGTGGCACCGGTGTGCTGGATCTGTTGCGCACACTGGGGATACGGCTGCTGCCGAACACGGCGGGCTGCCGAAGCGCGGCCGAGGCAGTGCTGACGGCGAAACTCGCGAGGGAGGCGCTGGGAACCGACCTGATCAAGCTCGAAGTTCACGCCGACGACCGCACGTTGCTCCCCGAGCCCTCCGAGACCCTTGATGCCGCTGAACAACTCGTCGCGGACGGGTTCACCGTGCTCGCCTACACGGGCGATGATCCGGTGATCGCGCTCAGGCTGGAGGAGGCGGGCTGTGCCGCCGTGATGCCACTCGGCGCGCCCATCGGTACCGGGCTCGGTATTCGCAATCCGCACAACATCGAGCTGATCGTCGCGAGGGCGGGCGTTCCGATCGTGCTCGACGCGGGAATCGGCACCGCGTCCGACGCCGCGCTGGCCATGGAGCTGGGCTGTTCGGCCGTGCTGCTCTCCACGGCCGTCACGAGGGCGCAGGACCCGGAACGGATGGCGAAGGCCATGCGGCTGGCCGTCGAATCGGGGCGGCTGGCGCGTGAGGCGGGGCGGGTGCCGCGCCGGTTCTGGGCGCAGGCCTCCAGCCCGCCACGCTGAGCCGGGTTCTGCCACGTGGGAGCGTTCCGCAACGTAGGGTGATCCGCAATTCAGGCCGTGCGGGTACCGAAGGAGCTCTAGGTGACCACGTCGTCGCACGATGTCCCCGGCAGGTTGTTCCTGGCGATCGGCAGGCTCTCGCGGTCGCTGCGCCAGGCGGGAACCCCCGGACCGGGACACGGTTCGATCTCCGCGCTGGCGACGCTCGCCGCGTACGGGCAGCTCCGGCTCGGTGACCTCGCCGCGAAGGAAGGGGTCGCCGCGGCGACCATGTCGAGGATCGTCTCGTCGCTCGTCGAGGCGGGATACGTGAGCAGGGAATCCGATCCGGCCGACCGGAGGGCATGGCTGGCCACGGTGACCCCTGAGGGGCAGCGGATGCTCTCCGGCGTCCGCTCGACGCGCATCCACGAACTGAGCGTCCGCATCGACCGGCTCGCCCCCGAACACAGGGACGCCCTCGCCGATGCCCTCCCCGCACTCGAAGCCCTCCTCACCGACGACGACTGAGTTTTTGACAGTGAGCGGCTTCGCCGCTCAGCTCGGATCGGGTTGGCGCTGCCTCAGTTCCGCCACTTCGGCGCGCAATGCCCTCAGCTCGCCGAGGATTTCGTTGTTGACGGCAAGCTGTTCGGCTGCTTGCCGTTCCTCCTCCGCCTTCATCTCGTCGCGCAACTGGTCCTCCATCGCGCTCACGATGACGGCGATGAACAGATTGAGCACCGCGAAGCTGGAAACCAGGATGTAGACGACGAAGAAGATCCAGGCGAGCGGCGCTTCCTCCATGATCGCCTTCGCGATGTCCGGCCACGCCTCACCTGTCATCACCTGGAACAACGTGAACAGCGAGGTGCCGAGGCCGCCGAAGTCGTCCGGAGCGATGCCGCCGAAGAGCTTCGTCGCCATGACTCCCGCGACGAAGATGACCAGACCGAGCAGTGCCGCGATCGATGCCATCCCCGGCACTGCGGCGAGCAGACCCGCGACGACCTTCCGCATCGAGGGAACGAGCGAGACCAGCCGCAGTACCCGCAGGATCCGCAGCGCCCTCAGCACGGCGAACGGGCCCGTCGCCGGGATGAGCGCGATGCTGACGACGACCGTGTCGAACACGTTCCATGGATCGCGGAAGAAGTCCTTGCCGTATACGTAGAACTTCGCGAGCAGCTCCAGCACGAAGATCGTCAGCGCGATGTAGTCGAGCGTGTGCAGTAAGCCACCGATGCTTGCGAGCAGGCCACGAGAGGTCTCAAGGGCCAGAGTCAACGCGTTGAAGATGATGACCGCGATGATGAAGTTCTGGAAGCGCCGGTCTTCGATCAGTTGTTGTAGCCGCTCGCGAAAAGTCACGCGGCGCATCCTATTCCGGCGCGAGTCTCCAGAAGGCCGAAACCGGGCCGACTTTCGCACCCATCGGATAGGAGTGGCGGACAGCGTTGCTGACAAACCACTTTCCGAGTTTCGCGGCCTCCTCGACGGTCATGCCCCTGGCGAGACCGGCGGTGAGCGCGGCTGCCATCGCATCACCGGCGCCATGGGTGTGCGGGGTGGAAAACCGGGGCCCCGGCAGTTCGGTGAACGTCTCGCCGTCGTAGAGAACGTCGACGCATTCCGGGTCCTCGACCAGATGACCGCTTTTGACAAGCACGTACCGAGGGCCCAGCGCGTGCAGTGCCACCGCGGCGTCCCGCATCCGGTCGCGATCGGTCACCGTGATGCCGGTGAGCAACCGGACCTCGTCGAGATTCGGTGTGACGATCGTCGCCCTCGGCAGCAACTCGTCGTGCAATGCCGCGAGCCCCGCGTCGTCGAAGAGTGGATGCCCGTGCATCGACGCGGCGACGGGGTCGACGACGAAGGGCACGTCCGCGTCCTTGCCGATCCCCGCCCTGTCGCACGCGCCTGCGACGGCTTCGATGATCTCGCCGGAGGCGAGCATCCCCGTCTTGACCGCCTGCACGCCCATGTCGGCGGCGACGGCCTCGATCTGCGCCGCGACGATCCCGGCCGGGATGTCGGTCCTGTCGTGCACGCCGAGCGTGTTCTGCACGGTGACCGCGGTGACCGCCACGAGCCCGTGGACCCCGCAGGTCAGGAACGTCCGCAGGTCGGCCTGCAGTCCTGCCGCGCCGCCGGAGTCGGATCCGGCGATGGTCAGCGCGGCTGGCGGTTGGGCTTGGCTCATGCGATCCAGTGTCGCTCGCCTGGCATGGGCGAGGCCATCCGGTGCCCCTTTCCGGGGCCTCCGACTTTCATTCCATAGTGGACAAATCGCAGATAAGGCGCCCGCCGCCCGGATTTTCCGTGTGTACAAGCGGGTCTATGCTGCTTGAGGCTGGTGTCGTCGAGTGATTGAACTGGAGGTGGCACGGCGCGATGGCGGTGTCGCTCCGGCAGACCGGAACCGGCACCACCCGACTCCGTCGTGGACCACTGCGTGATCTCGACCACCCCGCCCGGGTCTTCGCGCTGCTGGGACCCAACTGGTTCGCCTCGGTCATGGGTACCGGCATCGTCGCCAACGCCGCGGTGACTCTTCCGCTCCAGTTCCCGGGGTTCCGGCTCGCCGCGACCGTGGTCTGGGCACTCGCGGCGCTGCTGCTCGTCGGGTTGAGCGCGGCGTGGATCGTGCACTGGATCAGGCATCCGGCCATCGCGAAGGGGTATTCCGGACATCCCGGAATGGCTCAGTTCTGGGGCGCGCCGCCGATGGCCTTGACCACCGTCGGCACCGGAACCCTGTTACTCGGCAAGGACTGGATCGGGCTGGATGCCGCGGTCACCGTCGATCTGATCCTGTGGACGGCAGGCGCCGTACTCGGCATCGCGACCACGGTATGGATCCCCTTCCGGATGATGACCAGCTTCGAACTGGGTATCGGCAACGTGTTCGGGGCCTGGCTCATGCCCGTCGTCCCTCCGATGGTGTCGGCGGCGACGGGAGCACTGCTCGTTCCGCACGTACCCGAAGGGGAGGCCCAGCGCACCCTGTTGTTCGCGTGTTACGCGATGTTCGGCATCAGCCTTTTCGCGACACTGTGCGTTCTGCCCCAGATCTGGCAACGGCTGGTGCTGCGCAAAACCGGAACGCTCACCAACACACCGACGGTGTGGATGGTGCTCGGTCCGCTCGGTCAGTCGGTGACGGCGGCCAACCTGCTTGCCGACGCGGCGGAGCCGGTGCTCGCCGAGCCCTATGCGAAGGCGGCGGACGCGTTCGGGCTTCTCTACGGTGTGCCCACCTTCGGTTTCGCGCTGACCTGGCTCGCGCTGGCCACCGCACTGACCGTCAGGGCGTTCCGCAACGGGATGCCGTTCGCGTTGACCTGGTGGAGTTTCACCTTCCCACTCGGCACCGTCGTCACCGGAGCGAGCACTCTCGACGCCAGAGTCCACACCGGACTGTTCGCCGTCACGGCCTGTGTGCTGTATGTCGTACTCGTCGGCGCCTGGGCGACGGTAGCCGTCCGCACCGCGCGCGACGGCTACCGAGGCAGGTTGTTCGCCGACTCAGTCGCCGTCGGCGAGCCGCCAGAACGGTGAAACCGGCCCGACGCCCTCACCGAGCGGATAGGACTCCTCGACGGCCCTTTCGATGAACCGCTTGCCTTCGGCGACCGCGTCGGGCACGCCGAGTCCCTTCGCGAGCGAAGCGGTGATCGCGGAAGCCATCGTGTCGCCGCCGCCGTGGGTGTGCTCAGTGGGATGCCGTGGCCCCTCCAGCTCGATGAACCGCGCGCCGTCGGAAAGCAGGTCGAGGCACCGAGGGCTGTCGTAGAGATGCCCGCCCTTGACGAGAACCCACTGAGGCCCGAAAGCGAGTAGCGCTCGCGCCGCCTCCCGCTGGCTTTCCGGCCCCGTCACCTCGACCCCGGTAAGCAGCCGCACCTCGTCCAGGTTCGGCGTGACGAGCGTTGCCCTCGGGAACAGTTCGGTGCGAATCGCCTCCAGCGCCTCTTCTCTCAGCAGCGCGTCGCCGTGCATCGAGGCCGCGACCGGATCGACGACGAACGGCGCTCCTTCTGCCCCTCCGATGCGGACTTCGTCGAGTGTCTTCGCGACGGTCCTGATGATCTCGGCCGTGGCCAGCATGCCGGTTTTCGCCGCGTCGACGCCCATGTCGCTCGCTACCGCCTTGATCTGCGCGGCGACGACATCGGATGGAATGTCGGTGAAACCCTGTACTCCCAGCGAGTTCTGCACGGTCACCGCCGTGATCGCGGTCATCCCGTGTACTCCGCAGGCGAAGAACGTCCTCAGATCGGCTTGGATTCCGGCACCGCCGCCGGAATCCGAACCCGCGATCGTGAGCGCTGTCCTCGGCGTCGCCGTCATGGGTTGCCGACCACGGGAAGATAGACCTTGTTGCCGTGCTCGCCGAACTCCTCGGCCTTTTCCTTCATGCCCGCCTCGATCGCCTCGACCGTCGAAAGGCCGTTCTCCTCGGCGTACCTGCGCACGTCCTGAGTGATGCGCATCGAACAGAACTTCGGCCCGCACATCGAACAGAAGTGCGCGGTCTTCGCGGGTTCGGCCGGCAGCGTCTCGTCGTGGAAGGCACGCGAGGTGTCCGGGTCGAGTGAGAGGTTGAACTGGTCGGTCCAGCGGAACTCGAACCGTGCCTTCGAAAGCGCGTCGTCCCACTCCTGCGCGTAGGGATGCCCTTTCGCGAGATCGGCGCTGTGTGCGGCGATCTTGTAGGTGATGACGCCGGTCTTCACGTCGTCCCTGTTGGGCAGTCCGAGGTGTTCCTTCGGCGTGACGTAGCACAGCATCGCCGTTCCGTACCAGCCGATCTGCGCGGCGCCGATGGCCGACGTGATGTGGTCGTAGCCCGGCGCGATGTCGGTCGCCAGCGGGCCGAGCGTGTAGAAGGGAGCTTCGCCGCAGAGCTTTTCCTCCAGCTCGACGTTCTCCTTGATCTTGTGCATCGGTACGTGACCTGGACCCTCGATCATGACCTGAACGTCGTGTGCTCTCGCGATGTGGGTCAGTTCGCCGAGCGTCTCCAGTTCGGCGAACTGGGCACGGTCGTTGGCGTCGGCGATGGAGCCCGGCCGCAGACCGTCGCCGAGCGAGAAGGTCACGTCGTACTCGCGCAGGATCTCGCACAACTCGGAAAAATGCGTGTAGAGGAACGATTCCCGGTGGTGCGCGAGGCACCACGCTGCCATGATCGAACCACCGCGCGAGACGATTCCGGTCACTCTCGCCGCGGTGAGCGGGATGTAGCGCAGCAACACCCCGGCGTGAACCGTCATGTAATCGACGCCCTGCTCGCACTGCTCGATGACGGTGTCCCGGTAGATCTCCCAGCTCAGCTTCTCCGGTTCGCCGTCGACCTTCTCCAGCGCCTGATAGATCGGGACCGTGCCGACGGGAACCGGCGAGTTGCGCATGATCCATTCACGAGTGTCGTGGATCCGTTTGCCCGTCGAGAGATCCATGATGGTGTCGGCGCCCCAGCGCGTGGCCCACACCATCTTGTCGACCTCTTCCTCGACCGAAGACCAGACCGCCGAGTTGCCCATGTTGGCGTTGATCTTCACGAGGAAGTTCTTGCCGATGATCATCGGCTCGGATTCGGGATGCTTCCGGTTGGCCGGAATGACGGCCCTTCCGGCGGCCACCTCGGTACGGACGAACTCGGGATCGACCCGCTCGCGTGCCGCGATGAACTCCATTTCCCTTGTGAGCACACCGGCTTTCGCCCAGCCGAGCTGAGTGCGATGTTCGTCGCCTCTGCTCCAGCCCGCCCTCAACGGATGGAGTCCACTGTGGACGTCGATGTTCGCGTTCTCGTCGGTGTAGGGGCCCGAGGTGTCGTAGGTGTCGAAGTGTTCCCCGTTGGAAAGTTCGATCCGCCTCGCGGGAACCCGTAGTCCGGATTCGGTGTCGTGATAAACCTTGCGTGAACCGCTGATGGGCCCCGTCGTCACCGCCGGGCTGACGCCGGCCGAGCCGTTTTCCACTGCTGTCAACGAATGTCACTCCCTACGCTGGCATTACCCAGTCAGGTTCATGCGGTCGGCGACACCGGGTCCAGCGAAACGGACACCAGTCGCCCTCTCAGCCCGCCAAAGCGCGAGCTCCCGCGATCTGTAGTTGTCTGCATCGACCATGCCATGCCGGAGGGCAGACCTCAACCCGCCAATTCGGTCGGGGTCGCGAAGACGTCGACCATCGCGCCGTTGCGCAGCACCGTGACCGCGAGTGGGGTTCCGATCACTTCCGCGAAGAGTTGCCGCTGGATTCCCTGCGCGTCGGCGACTCTCTTCCTGCCGACGGTCAGCACCAGGTCGCCTCTGCGCAACCCCGCTCTCGCGGCTGGGCCACCGGAAACCACCTCGACCACCCGCAGTCCGGCCGGTTGTCCTGTCCTCGTGGCGACATCGTCGGGGAGGGGAGCCGGAACGCCGACGACGCCGAGATAGGCCCTGCGTACCCTTCCCTCGACGAGCAAGGTGTCGATGATGCGCCGCGTCGTCGGGTTGACCGGAACGGCGAGGCCAAGGCCGAAACCCGCGACGGCGGTGTTGATGCCGACGACCCTGCCCGCCGAATCGGCGAGCGCTCCGCCCGAGTTGCCCGGGTTGAGCGCGGCGTCGGTCTGGATCACGTCCTCGATGACCCTCGCCGCCCTGCCCTGCGTCACCGGAAGCGCGCGACCGAGAGCGCTCACGACGCCTGCCGTGACGGAACCGGAGAAACCGAGCGGACTGCCGATGGCGACAACGAGTTGCCCGACGATCAGCTCGTCGGCGTTCCCGAGCGTGGCCGCGAGAGGGAGATCACCACTGCCGGGCGTCGTACTGAGCACGGCGAGGTCCGAAAGCGGGTCGGTGCCCACGACCCGGAAATCCGCCTCGGTGCCGTCGGTGAACGTGGCCTTGCCCGATCGCTGCTCGCCGACGACGTGTGCGTTGGTCAGCAGGTGAGCGCTGTCGTCAGGGGCGTCCCCGCCGCCGAAGACGACGGCCGAGCCGCCACCTCTGCCGAGCGAGACGCTGGCGACGTGAG
Organism: Saccharomonospora sp. NPDC006951; assembly: GCA_040635515.1. Classification (GTDB taxonomy): domain Bacteria; phylum Actinomycetota; class Actinomycetes; order Mycobacteriales; family Pseudonocardiaceae; genus Prauserella_A. The sequence goes on from JBEYHY010000009.1 coordinate 24,496, forward strand.
GCGACACCGTCGCGGCGACGGTACTCACCACCCTCGAATAAGCGTCGAGCGCGTCGGACACCGTCACCACCCGCTTCGCCGATTACACCGTTGCACCTGTTTCCGATTGTGCGCCTGCCGGTGCGATCGGTGCCGTGCGTTCGCGGTGGGCTGAACCGGTCCCGCTCGCGCTCGCGGAGATCAGGGCTTGGGGTCTGCGCCGGGCAGCCAGGTGTTGCCCGGCACACCCCAGTTGTTGGCCTTCACCATCTTCTTCGCGGCACGGGCGTTCCGGCCCACCAGCCGGTCGAGGTAGATGTAGCCGTCGAGGTGGTCCGTCTCGTGCTGGAGGCAACGCGCGAAGTAGCCGGTGCCTTCGACCTCGATCGGCTGACCTTCGACGTCGAAACCGGTGACCTTCGCCCACGAAGCCCTCCCGGTCGGGAAGGACTCACCGGGGACGGAGAGGCAGCCCTCCCAGTCGTCGTCGGGGTCGGGCATCGTTTCCGGGATCTCGCTCGTCTCCAGTTTGGGATTCACCACGACGCCCTTGTGCCGGACGCCCTCGTCGTCGGGGCAGTCGTACACGAAGATTCGCAGGCCGAGGCCGATCTGGTTGGCAGCGAGACCGACGCCCTCCGCCGCGTACATCGTCTCGAACATGTCGTCGACGAGGGTCTTGAGTTCGTCGTCGTACGTGTCGATCTCGCGGGTCGGCGTGTGCAGAACGGGTTCGCCGACGATGGTGATGGGGTGAACGGTCACGACCCGTCATGCTACCGAGATCGTGCACCGAGACGCGCCGGGCATGGTTCGGGCAACTGTCGTACCCGCGTGATCTAATGGCGCAGCGGAACGACAGTCGTGTGATTTCGCCGGGATTGCGAGGAGCCAGATGGACGCCGCGGAGTCGATGGCCAAGAACGGCCGGCCGTCCCCGCCCGCGTCCGCTGGGCAGCCCGCGGACACCCTCTCGCAGCGTGAGCAGGAAGTGCTTGCCTTCGAACGGCAGTGGTGGAAATACGCGGGCGCCAAGGAACAGGCCATTCGCGAGCTGTTCGGCATGTCACCAACCCGCTACTACCAGATTCTGAATCGGCTCATCGACAAGCAAGAGGCCATGCGCGCGGATCCGATGTTGGTCAAACGACTCAGGAAGGTGCGCGCCGCGAGGCAGCGCACCCGCGCGGCGCGGCGGTTGGGGATTGAACTGCCATGAGCATCTTCGACGGACTGTCACGGCCGATGCGCGCCGCCGGTCTCGGACTGCTCGCGGTCGCCGTCGTCGCGGCCGTGATCGGCGGAGTCACCCTCGTCGGCAACGGAAGCCCCAGTGACGAGCGTGCCGAGCCGACGGCTTCGCAGACGTCGACCTCCGGGACCGACGGCAGGCAGGGTTCGCCGTCGGAGTCGCAGGGCGCCCCCCCGGAGCCTTCGGAGTCGTCGCAGCCGTCGGCGCCCAGCAGTGCACCCGCGTCACCGAGCCCGAGTGGCGAGCCGAGCCGCCCGCCGCAGGGCGAGCCGGGTGAGGACAAGCCCGCGTCGGTGAAGTCCGTCGCCGTCCGCGTCTACAACAACAGCACCATCAAGGGGCTGGCTCACGACGCGGCGGGCGATTTCACGGCGCAGGGCTGGAATGTCGTGGAGACCGCCAACTACTCGGCCGGTGTCATCCCGACAACGACCGTCTACTTCCGGCAGGGAACCGATGAGGAGCGGGCGGCACGCGAACTGGCCGATCAGTTCGGCATGCGGGTCGAGCCGAGGTTCGAGGGGATTGCCAAGTCCAGCCCCGGCCTCATCGTGATCGTCACCAAGGACTTCGAGGGAACCAACAGGGGCAAGTAGCCCCCGCAACCGTCGGGCTCCCGGCCGTCGGCCCGTCGGGCCGAGGCCAGCCCGTCGGGCCGAGCTGGCTGAGTTCTGCACTCAGGTTGCCGAGTTCTGCACTCAGGTTGCCGAGATCCGCACTCAGGCTGCCGAGTTCTGCGTTCCGGTCGCCGAGTTCTGCGCTCAGGCTGCCCGAGTTCTGCATTCAGGTCGTCGAGTTCTGCATTCAGGTTGCCGAGTTCTGCGCTCAGGTTGCCGAGTTCTGCGCTCAGGTTGCCGAGTTCTGCGTTCCGGTCGTCGAGCTCCGCGCTCAGGTGTGCGAGCTCCGCACTCGGGCGAGCGGACCTGCGTTGGGGCGTGCGAGATCTGCGGCCGGGTTGGCGAGGAGCGGCTTCGGCGGGGCGGGACCCGTCCAGCCAGGACGTGCCGACTAGTCAGCTGAGTCTTCGACACTCGCGGTACGGGTCGCATGCCGGCGCGAATGGGTTGCTCGCACCGGCACGCTGCACGGGCTTCTCGCTGACCCGAGCGCAGAACTCGTTGTCCTGAGTGCGCATCTCGGCGACCTGAACGCAGAACTCGGCGACCCGAGTGCGGATCTCGCCGACCTGAACGCAGAACTCGGCATCCCGGCACCCGGGCCCGGTCCGGCGGCTGGCGGCCGGGGAGCGTCAGCGGTTCGCGGCGTACTCCTCCAGCGCCGCGAGCTGGGCCGGATCGAGCGAGGGCCGCACCACCTTGCGCGCCTCGGCGAGATGGCTTGCCGCGACCTCGGCCGCCTCCAGCGACTCGCGCATCGCGGTCAACGCCGCCTCCCTGATCAGCGCCGCGCAGTCGGCCGCCGAATAACCATCCAAAGTGGAGGCGACCTCGGCGAGGTCGACATCGGACGCCAGCGGGGTGTTCCGCGCCGTCGATTCGAGGATGGCGACCCTCGCCTCCTCGTCCGGCGGGGGCACGTAGATCAGTCGCTCCAGCCGCCCCGGCCGCAGCAGCGCCGGGTCCACCAGTTCGGGCCGGTTGGTCGCACCGAGCACGACGACGTCCCGCATGGGCTCGACTCCGTCGAGCTCGGTCAGCAACGCGGCGACGACGCGGTCGGCCACGCCCGAGTCGCCGGACTGGCCTCGCCTCGGTGCGAGCGCGTCGACCTCGTCGAGGAAGATCAGCGACGGCGCGGCCTCGGCGGCCTTGCGGAACAGTTCGCGTACCGCTCGTTCCGATTCGCCGACCCACTTGTCCATCAGCTCGGCGCCCTTGACGGCGAACACGTTGAGCGCCCCCGTCCCCGCGAGCGCCCTCACGAGGAACGTCTTGCCGTTGCCTGGCGGACCGTACAACAGCACCCCTCGTGGCGGCGCGATGCCGAGTCGCGAGAACGAATCCGGGTATCGCAGCGGCCACAGCACCGACTCGGTGAGCGACTGCTTGACGTCGGCCATGTCGCCGACGTCGTCGAGCGTCAGCCCACCGGTCGCCAAGGTGTCCGAAGCGGACATCGAGATCGGCCGCACCGATTCGAGGGCGTCGAGCAGATCTTGACCGGAAAGCCTCGGCTCGCCGCCACTGTCGCGCTGCCGCAGCGCGGCCCGCAGTGCGGCATCCCTGCGCAGCGCGACGAGGTCGGCCGCGACGAACCCGGGCGTCCGTTCCGCGATCGCCCCGAAGTCGATGCCTTGTTCGACAGGGGTGGCCCTGAGCAGGACACGGAGCAGCTCGGTGCGGGTCTTCGCGTCCGGAAGGCCGAGCATGAGTTCCCGGTCGAGCAGGTCGACGGTGCGGAGTCTCGGGTCGACCGACTCGGGGTGCGCCGTCGTCGCCACCAGCGCGAAGTCCTCGTTGCCGAGCGCCTCGCCCAGCTGGTCGAGCAGGACGGTCGCCACCGGAGGGGGAGAGGAGGAGGGCAGCAGCGCGTCGATGTCGGTGATGAGCAGTACGCCCGCGCCCTCGCCCGAGGTGGTTCGCCGGACGGCCTCGGAGATCTGTGCCAGCGCCGACTTCGGTTCGAGTACGGCGACGGAAGGGGCCGCGACACTGACGACCCTGACCTTCTCCGCGTGCGCGACCGAACGGACCAGCGTTGCCTTTCCCGCTCCTTCCGGGCCGGAAACCAGCACCCCGAGCCTGCCTGAGGTGCCGAGCTTGGCGAGCAGGTCGGGCCGGTGGAACGCGAGATCGAACCATTCGGCGAGCCTGCGTGCCGCGCCGGTGGAACCGGCGAGGTCGGCGATCGGCGGCGGTTCGTCGAGAACGGACTCGTCCTCGACGATTTCGACGTCGAGCGGTTCCTCTTCCGCGACCGCGGTGATGGAAGACCCGGAGAAGCTCGAAGGCACCGGCTCGGTTCTCGCGACCTCGGCACCGCGCCAGCTCACCACAGTGGACTGTCCAACCACGACGGTTCCGGACGGTTCGGTCGCGGTGACGGTCAGCAGCTCACTCGTCCAGGAAGCGCCGATGGCCCTCGAAAGCTGGCCCCTGACAGCCGAGACGTCGGAGCCGGGAGGCGGAGCGAGGTCCTGGGGAAGCAGCGAGACGGCGTCGCCGACGGTGAGCACCTTGCCGATGAGCGCCAGCCGCAGCGTGTGCGGGTTGAGCGACATCCTGGCGATTCGCGAGCCGGAGACGACGACTGTCCGCGCGACGGTGACCTCGCACGGAGCGACGACGATTTCCGCGCCCTCCTGGACACCGAGGTTGGCCATGGTGACGTCGTCGACGAGCACGACCCCCGGGACGCCGTCGACGGAGGGCGCGGCGAGCGCGGCGCTGACCCGTGCTCCGGTGAGCCGTACCGCGTCCCATTCGCGAAGGCCGAGCGCGTCGAGTACCTCGGGGTGGAGCCGGACCACCCCGCGGCGTGCGTCGAGCGCGGAGGGGGTGTGCCGGACGGTGAGCGCGATCTGTGGTGACGTCACGGCACCACTGTATTGGCCGCCGCCCCGGAGCTGTCGACGCGCTCGCCGCGTGGTCAGTCGCCGCGGTGGCGCAGGCCGATGCGGCGCCAGTTGCGCCTGCGGGGTCCGCGTTCACCCACTCTGCCCGGAGGGGCTGCCGAGTCGGCGGGGTACACCCTCGGCACGTGTTGTGTGGTCGGCCTCGGCCTGCGGACCGCCCTGCGCGCGGCGCCGGCGACTTTGCGGAACTGCGGTTTGCGGAGGCCGAGCCGCCGGGAACCCCTGTCGCGCCTGATGGCCCTGCGCTCCTTCGGAGGGACGTCCCACGCCTCGGGGTGGTTCGCGAGCCAGCGGTAGCGGCGCACCGCGTAGGGGATGTGCACGAGGTACAGCAGCAGCGCGCAGACCAGCGCGATGAGCGGCCACTGGATGATCGCCGCGGCGACGAGACCCACTCCGACCAGCAGCGGGGCGACGGCTTTCGCCGGCGCCTTGACGGTCTTGAGCGAGAGCGTCGGTATCCGGCTGATCGACAGGACTGCGATGGCGATGGTCCACGTCCACACCGCGGCGTCGGACGACCACCAGCTCTGCCCGAACTGCTGGGTGAGGATCACGGGAAGCAGTACGAGCAGGCCGCCGGCCGGCGCGGGGACGCCGACGAAGAACTCGCCTGCGTAGGGCGGCTGCTCCGCGTCGTCCAGCAGTGTGTTGAACCTGGCGAGCCGTAGCACCATGCACACGGCGAAGATCAGCGCGATGGCCCAGCCGAGCCTGCCTGACGACGGAAGCCAGATGTAGAGCACGAGTGCGGGAGCGACGCCGAACGAGATCGCGTCGGAAAGCGAATCGAGCTCGGCCCCCATCTTGGAGGTCGCGTCGAGCAGTCTCGCGATGCGTCCGTCGAGGCTGTCGAGTACGGCGGCGACGCCGATGGCGCCGATGGCGAGCACGTAGTTGCCGGTGAGGGCGAACTGGACGGCCGAAAGGCCCGCGCACAGGGCGAGCACGGTGATCGCGTTGGGGAGTAGCCGCACGCCGGGGGTCGCCATGTCAGCTCCTCCGGGGTGCGCCGAGCTCGGCGATGGGTGTCTCGCCGCCGATCGTGCGCTGGCCTTTTCTGACCAGCACCGTGCTGCCGTGGGGAAGGTAGGTGTCCACTCGCGAGCCGAACCGGATCAGCCCGTAGGTCGCTCCCGCTTCGACGCGGTCGCCTTCGTCGATCTGGCAGACGATCCTGCGCGCGACGAGACCGGCGATCTGAACGACGACGAGTTCGTGTCCTTCGTCGGTGCGCAGCATTACCGAGTTGCGTTCGTTGTCCTCACTGGCCTTGTCGAGGTCGGCGGAGAGGAACTTGCCCTGCCGGTAGGCGACCCGCTCGACCTTTCCCGCGGAAGGAGCGCGCTGAACGTGCACGTCGAAGACGGAAAGGAAGACGCTGACCCGCATGCGCGGGGTGTCGTCGAGGCCCAGTTCGGGAGGGGGAACCGCCTCTTCGATGAGCGAGACGAGGCCGTCGGCCGCCGCGATGGCGATGCCCGTTCTCATGGGAGGAACCCGGCGCGGCTCACGGAAGAACGCGGCCGTTGCGAGGGTGCCCAGGCCCGCGACGAGCCCCAGTCGTTTCGAGAAGCGACGCAGTGCGAGCGTCGCCACCGCACCGCCGAGGACGAACGGCCTTCCCGCGGGGTGCATGGGTGGCAGCGTTTCGCGGGCTAACTGCACCGCGTGGCCAAGCGGGCTCACATGCGTGGTCGCGTCACCAGTGCTGGATGTGCTCACGAATCTTCATTTCCGCAGCTCGGGCGCCTGCTTTCGCGAACGCGGCTTCCCTGGGGCCTGCCGTCGGTTCGCGGGGAGCCGGCGCCGCCATGCTTTCGCGGCAGGCTGCCTGTCGGTCCGATTTTCCCGCTATGTCTCATGGGATTGACGGCTTCAACGCTACGCCAATCTCCCTTCGTGGACGGGCCGGGTGGCGTGCGCCCCCCGACGCCGTACGCCACCCGACCGCGGATGGCTGATCCTAAGGGCAGCGGCCAGCGAGGATAACCCCTGGTGTGGAAAACGTTACAAAGCGTCGCGAGTTGTACGGCTAGTGACGGCTTCGCTCGACCAGCCGGAGGACTCCGAGTAACACGATCGCGCCAAGAACGGCGACACCGAAACTCGCGAAGTCGAACGCGAAGGTCTTTTCCTCACCCGTGGCCAGCCGGTAGATGAGTCCGCCGAGAGCGGCGCCGACGACACCGACGAGGACGCTGATCAGGCATCCCTGCCGCTGCCGGTCGCGACCGCCCACGACCAGGTTCGCGGCCCAGCCTGCCAGCGCGCCGAACAGGATCCAGGAGAAGAAGCCCATACCCCGCAACCCTAGAGCAGCAGGACGTCGACCTCTGAGTCCGCCGCGGCCTCCGTGACCTCCTCCGGCAATACGATCAGGCAGTTGGCCTGCGTGAACGCCGCCAGCAGGTGGGAGCCCGGTCCGCCGCGCGGCCCGACGACGCCGGTCACCTGGCCCTGGCTCTGGGTGTAGTAGCCGCGGCGGAACTGGCGCTTGCCCGAAGGCGACCGCAATGCCTCCGTGAGCCTCGCCCTGACGTGCTGCCTGTCGGTTCCGGTGTGCCCGAGCATCGAGAGCAGTGCGGGCCGCAGGAACGCCTCGAAGGAGACGAGCACGCTGACCGGGTTGCCGGGAAGTGTCACGAAGGGAACGCCGAGCCAGCTTCCGCAGCCCTGCGGTCCTCCCGGCTGCATGGCGACCTTCTGAAAATGCACTCCCGCGTCGGTCAACGCGTCCTTGACCACTTCGTACGCGCCCGCGCTCACCCCGCCCGACGTGACGACGAGGTCGGCGTCGCCGAGTTTGGGTTCGAGCGTCGAGCGGAAGGTCTCCACGTCGTCGGCGACACTGCGCACGAGTTCGACCTGGCAGCCGAGCGCCCGCAACCCGGCCGCGAGCATGACGCTGTTGGATTCGTAGATCTGCCCGTGCCGTAGTTGCCGGGGTGGCAGGACGAGCTCGGTCCCCGTGGACACCACGAGCACCTTCGGCGGGGCGTGCACGGGCAACCTGTCGAGTCCGACCGCGGCCGCGAGGCCGAGTTGCGCCGGACCGAGGACGGTACCCGCCGCCAGCGCGACGGTTCCTCCGACGACATCCTCGCCGGTGCGCCGGATGTGTGCCCCCGCTTCGGCCTCGGCGAAGATCCGGACCCGTTCGGCACCGGCGTCGGTGCGCTCGACCATCACGACGCTGTCGGCTCCCGGCGGCATCGGCGCGCCCGTCATGATGCGGTGGGCCGTTCCCGGCGCCAGCGGCGGCACCTCCGTCCTTCCCGCCGGAATGTCCTCGGCAACCGGCAACTCGACCGGAGTGCCCGCGGTCGCGCCCTCCACATCGGCGGAGCGCACCGCGTAGCCGTCCATCGCGGAGTTGTCGAAGGGGGGAAGGGAAACCCCGGCGTGCACGTCGCTCGCGAGAACCAGCCCCGCGCAGTCGGCGAGCGGGAGTTCGGCTGACTTCCGGGTGCCGAGCAGGTCGGTGACCGTTGCGCGGTATTCGTCGACGGAGATCACGCGGACCATCCTCCCCCGGGAAATCCCTCGTGCAAGACTCTCCCCGCCGATACGCGCAAATGGGGAGGATCAATGCAGGTACAGCTCCGGCACCAGCCGTCGTTCGCGGTGGCGAGGCTGATGCTCGCTCCGGGTGAGCCCGCCTACGTCGAGGCGGGGGCCATGGCGGCGACGAGTTACGGAGTCGGGGTGCAGTCACAGGCGCAGGGCGGCGTCATGAAGGGACTCGGCCGGGCGTTCCTCGGCGGTGAATCACTGTTCATCTCCACCTACACCGCGCCGCAGAACGGCGGCTGGGTCGACGTGGCGGCCAACCTGCCAGGCGACATTCAGGTGATCAACATGGACGGCAGCGTCGGCTGGTGTGTCACGCGGGGCTCCTGGCTCGCCTCGTCCCACGGTGTGCAGACGGAAACGAAATGGGGCGGATTCAACAAACTGTTCGGTGGCGAAGGCGGCTTTCTCACTTACGCCACGGGACGGGGACAACTCGTCGTCGCCTGTTACGGCGCGATGGACATCGTGAATCTGCAACCAGGCGAGATGATCACGATCGACTCGGGGCATGTCGTCGCCTACGCCGAGACCGTTCAGTCGCAGCTTCGCAAAATTTCCTCCGGCGTCATCCAGACGCTCAAGAGTGGTGAGGGCTTCGTCTTCGATTTCGCGGGGCCCGGGCAGATCATGACGCAGACGCGAAACCCCTCCGCTCTCGCGGCGTGGGTGATCGCGCAGGTGCCGTCCCGGTAGCGGGAAACGGTAGCCGGACATGGAGGTGCAAACCAGGCACACCCCGACGTTCGGGGTTGCCAGGATCGTGCTGTCCCAAGGGGAAGCGGTCGAAGCGGACGCCGAGACGATGATCGCGAGCAGCTTCGGGGTGAGTGAGTCGCGGACGGGGAGGGGGAAGGGGCCTTCGGTGTTCACCGCTCCCGAAGGCGGCGGCTGGATCGACCTCGCCCCATCGCATCCCGGTGACGTCTATCCGCTTGAGTTCGACAGCGGGGCCGGATGGTCGGTCGCGCGGGGGAGGGTTCTTGCGAGGCCCGCGACGGTCCGCGCGGATCAGGCGTGGCCCGCCCTGCAGTCGCTTTTCGGCTCTGACAGCGGGTTTCTGGAACATTTCAGTGGAACGGGGCAGCTTGTACTGGCCACCTGCGGACCGGTCGACGCGCTGCAACTCGCCGCGGGCGAGATCGTCACCGTCAGGCCCGCTTTCGTGCTGGCCTATCCGGACAGCATCCAGGTCAGATTGCGAGCGCTCGATCCGGTCGGCCCGCAGTCGGTGCGGACCGGTGAAGGACTCGCCGTCGACTTCGCGGGACCGGGCACCATTCTGATCCAGGCGAGAAGTCGCGGGTAGTTACCGCAAATTGACCATTGCCCAGCCTGAATTCTCCGGTAGCGTGATCCAAGCTTTGAACGGGACAGGCGGGACTGTCCGCGTTTTCGGTTTGGTGCAAGGAGGACGCCGTGGCTGTCGGCACGGTCAAATGGTTCAACGCGGAAAAGGGCTACGGCTTCATCGAGTCTCCTGAGGGGCCCGATGTTTTCGTACACTACTCCGCGATCCAGGCGGACGGTTTCCGGACCCTCGATGAGGGTGATCGGGTGGAGTTCGAGATAACGGCGGGACGCGACGGCCGCAGTCAGGCCGCCGACGTTCGCAAGGTCTCTTAGGACGGCGCGCGCGGTCGATGCCGTGTCGCTCGCGTTCCGGCGCAGCGCACACCCCGAAGTACCGCCTCTTCGAGGTGAGGCTAGGGCGTGGGCGTTAGGCTTCGGCGCGTGACAGGCGATGCGTCGGGGGACCTCACCGGTCGGCGGCTGGGCAACTACCGCATCGACGGTGTCCTGGGTCGTGGCGGTATGAGCGTGATGTACAAGGCCACCGATGTGCGTCTCGGGCGCAAGGTGGCCCTGAAGGTGATCGGGGAACACCTCGGCGCCGACGCCGAGTTCCGCGAGCGCTTCGTCGACGAGGCACGCAACACCTCGGCGATCGATCACGCCAACATCGTGCCGCTGTACGATTTCGGCGAACTCGACGGCATGCTCTACATCGCGATGCGGCTCGTCGACGGTTCGGATCTCGCCAGCCTCATCGGTGGCTCACCCATGGAGCCGGAGCGGGCGCTCGGTCTTCTCGAGCAGGTGGCCGACGCGCTCGACACGTTGCACAATCGCGGGCTCGTGCATCTGGATGTCAAGCCGGCCAACGTTCTCGTCACGAGCAGGGAGTCGCAGCGGGAGCACGTATACGTCGCCGATTTCGGATTGACTCGGCGCGGCGCGACCGGTCACCGCACCCGTGGCGGCGATTTTCTCGGTTCCCCGACATACGCGGCGCCTGAGCATCTGCGGGGCGAACCCCTCGACGGCAGGACCGATCAATACGCGCTCGCCTGCATGCTTTACGCCTGCCTCACCGGTAGCCCGCCGTTCCAGGGCGATGTGCAAACAGTGATCAAGGGGCACCTCAATGGCGAGGCACTTCCGGTCTCCCGTCTCGTGCCGAAACTCGCGCAGGCCGTCGATGGCGTCGTGCGGAAGGGGATGGCCAAAAATCCCCAAGAGCGGTATTCAAGCTGCGTCGATCTGATTGGGTCTGCGCGTAAAGCACTCGAACCCGATCCGGCGGCCTCGGTGACGATGCCGGGCAAACAGCCGGTGGCGGTCGCACAACACGGAGAGGGCGGGCCAGTGCATCCCTACGGCCAGCAACCCGGACAGCCGGGACAACCGCAAGGGCAGCCACCCATGCAGCCGGGACAGCAAGGACAACCCGGCCAGCACGGGTATCCGGCGCACCCCGGCCAGCAGGGCCAGCCGATGCAGCCCGGACAGCAGGGGCAGCAGGGACAGCCCGGGCAGCAGCCTCCTGGTTACGGTCAGCAACCGCCTCCCGGTTACGGCCAGCAGGGGCCTCCGCAGCCGTACGGCAATCCGCAGCCCGGCATGGGCATGCCGCCGCAGGGACCCCCGCCCGGCTACGGCGGGCAGCCGGGCGGCTTCAACCAGCCGCCGAAGAAGAGCAAGGCCTGGATCGTCTGGGTGGTTGTCGCGGTGGTCGTCATCGGGGCGGCCATCACCGTGATCCTGTTGCTCACGGGTGACGACAAGGAGAGCAATCCGCAGCCGCCGCCCCCGGAGACGAATGGGTCCAGCGCTCCGGAGATCCCGGTCGGGCCGGATGGCTCGCCTTCGAACGGTCCCACCGAGTCACCGTCGAACACCGGCGGAAACAACCCGCCGCCATCCTCGATTCCGGTGGTTCCTGGCTCTGGTGGGTGACGCCATCTCCTTGCACTCTCACCCCGAGAGTGCTAAACACGAGATTGGCACTCGGCACCGTCGAGTGCTAGGCGGCAGGTCGCCGACCGCCGCCTGAAGGTCGGGACGGTGAGGCCGGATCCGGAACAACCGGAGCTGGTCGTCCGTCGCGGGCACCGAGCCTGGCCGAGGACGTGTCCGATTACCGGAGGACCACACCGCAATGGCCAAACTGATTGCGTTCGACGAGGACGCCCGCCGCGGTCTTGAGCGCGGCCTCAACACCCTCGCCGAAGCCGTCAAGGTGACGCTTGGCCCTCGTGGCCGCAACGTCGTGCTCGAGAAGAAGTGGGGCGCGCCGACCATCACCAACGACGGCGTCTCCATCGCCAAGGAGATCGAGCTCGAGGACCCGTGGGAGAAGATCGGGGCCGAACTCGTCAAGGAAGTTGCCAAGAAGACCGACGACGTCGCGGGTGACGGCACCACCACCGCCACGGTGCTCGCGCAGGCGCTCGTCAAGGAGGGCCTGCGCAACGTCGCGGCCGGCGCCGACCCGATCGCCCTCAAGCGGGGCATCGAGCAGGCTGTCGAGGCTGTGACCGAGCAGCTCCACAAGGCAGCCAAGGAGGTCGAGACCAAGGAGCAGATCGCTGCCACCGCCTCGATCTCGGCTTCCGACCGCACCATCGGTGAGCTGATCGCCGAGGCGCTCGACAAGGTCGGCAAGGAAGGCGTCGTCACCGTCGAGGAGTCGAACACCTTCGGCCTTGAGCTGGAGCTCACCGAGGGTATGCGCTTCGACAAGGGCTACATCTCGGGTTACTTCGTGACCGACGCCGACCGGCAGGAAGCCGTCCTGGAGGACCCCTACGTCCTCCTGTTCGGATCGAAGATCTCGAACGTCAAGGACATGCTGCCGGTGCTTGAGAAGGTCATGCAGTCCGGCAAGCCGCTGCTGATCATCGCCGAGGACGTCGAGGGCGAGGCTCTTGCCACCCTGGTCGTCAACAAGATCCGCGGCACCTTCAAGTCCGTCGCCGTCAAGGCGCCCGGCTTTGGTGACCGCCGCAAGGCGATGCTGCAGGACATGGCCATCCTCACCGGTGGCCAGGTCATCAGCGAGGACGTCGGCCTCAAGCTGGAGAACGCTGACATCTCGCTGCTGGGCAAGGCCCGCAAGGTCGTCGTGACCAAGGACGAGACCACCATCGTCGAGGGCTCGGGCGACGCGGACCAGATCCAGGGCAGGGTCAACCAGATCCGTGCCGAGATCGAGAACAGCGACTCCGACTACGACCGCGAGAAGCTGCAGGAGCGGCTGGCGAAGCTGGCAGGCGGCGTTGCCGTCATCAAGGCCGGCGCCGCGACCGAGGTCGAGCTGAAGGAGCGCAAGCACCGCATCGAGGACGCGGTGCGCAACGCCAAGGCCGCCGTCGAGGAGGGCATCGTCGCCGGTGGTGGCGTGGCTCTGCTCCAGGCTGCCGAGGTCGCCTTCGCCGGACTCAAGCTCCAGGGCGACGAGGCGACCGGTGCGAACATCGTCAAGATCGCCGTCGAGGCTCCGCTCAAGCAGATCGCCATCAACAGCGGTCTCGAAGGCGGCGTCGTGGTGGAGAAGGTCAAGGGCCTCCCGCAGGGCCACGGCCTCAACGCCGCCACCGGCGAGTACGAGGACATGCTCGTCGCGGGCGTGCCCGACCCGACGAAGGTCACGCGTTCGGCTCTGCAGAACGCCGCCTCCATCGCCGGTCTGTTCCTGACCACCGAGGCCGTCGTCGCCGACAAGCCGGAGAAGGCAGCTGCCGCTCCGGCCGGTGACCCGACCGGTGGCATGGGTGGCATGGACTTCTGAGTCCGTACCACTTGCTCAACCTGTGAGGCCGTCTTGGCCGCGCTCGTCGCGGTCAGGACGGCCTCGCCGTTTTTCACCCCCGATCACGCGGCCTCGTCTTCCGGCATGAGCAGCCAGCAGGCGATGTAGAGCAGTATGGGTGCGCCGACACCGAAGATCGTGGCTGCGACAAAGAGGATGCGCAGGATGGCGGCGTCGACGCCGAGCATGCGTGCCCAGCCACCACACACGCCCGCGAGCATCTTGTCGGTCGAACTGCGGCGGAGCTTCTTCGTCGTCACGTTGTTCGTCATGACTTCATCCTGCGGATCGCGCAGCGATCTGACATCGGGGATCGCCCCCTGGCCGACCCCGGATTTCCGACCCTGAGTTACTCCACCTGTGCACGAGCCGCTTCCGCGGTTATCGTCAAGATCATGCCCGGATCACTGCTCGGAACCGAGGTACGCAGGGTCGAGGACCCTGAACTGCTGCGTGGCAAGGGTTCCTACGTCGACAACCTTGCCATCGACGGTGTCCTGCACCTCGCCTACGTACGTTCGCCGTTCGCGCACGCCGAGATCACCGGAATCGACGTGAGTGAGGCCGCGAAGGCCGAAGGCGTCGTCGCCGTCTACACCGCCGCGGACTTGGAACTGCCGCCGGTCAGGCAGTTCATGGAGGTCAACAGGGATTGCGTGCGCCCGCCGCTCGCCACGGACAGAGTGCGGTTCGTCGGTGATCCCGTCGCCGTAGTCGTCGCCGAAACCGCCGTTGCCGCCGCGGACGCCATCGAACTCGTCGACGTCGACTACGAGCCGCTCGACGCGGTGACCGATCTTGAGCTGGCCGTCGCGCCGGACGCGCCGTTGCAGTTCCCCGGACTGGGCTCGAATATCGCGGCTGGCGAAAGGGACGCCGCCGGTGCGGAGATCCTCGCCGACGCCGACGTCGTGGTGCGAGCGAGGATCGAGAATCAGCGGATCGCCGTCGTTCCCATGGAGGGCAACGCGATCGCGGTGGTCCCGGGTGGTGCCGACGACGACTACGACCTGACGATTCACGTTTCCACACAGGCACCGCACGTACTGTGGGCGGTCGCCGCGAAGGCGTTCGGCCTGCCCAAGGACCGGGTGCGGGTGCTGGCGCCGCACGTCGGCGGCGCTTTCGGCGGGAAGTTCGGGCTCGTCGCCGAGTACGAGATCGCCGTCGGCGCCGCTCGCAAGCTCGGCAGGCCGGTGAAGTGGATCGAGACCCGTTCGGAGAACCTGCAGGCCATGCCACAGGGCAGGGCCCAGGTCCAGTACGTCGAACTCGGTCTCACGTCCGAAGGCGACATCACCGGCCTGCACTGCAGGGTTATCGGCGACTGCGGCGCCTACGCCGGGTTCGGTGGTGTGTTCGCGCTGGGCCCTACCCGCAACATGGCGCAGGGCGTCTACCGGATCCCGAAGATCAGCTATGCAGGCATCGCCGCACTCACCAACACGACCCCTACCGGTGCGTTCCGCGGAGCCGGAAGGCCGGAGGCGGCGGCGATGCTGGAACGGATCATCGACCTCGGCGCCGCCGAGCTGGGCATGGATCCCGTCGACATCCGCCGGCGCAATTTCCTCTCTCCCGGCGAGTTCCCTTACTCGACGGTGGTCGGGACCAAGTACGACACCGGCGACTACGACCTGCCGCTGCGGGAAGCGCTCCGGATCGCGGACTACGAGGAGCTGCGGGCTGAACAGGCACGCAGGATCGAGGCAGGCGAGACCGTCCTGCTCGGTATCGGGATCAGCGCCTATGTCGAGATAACCGGCGGGGGCGGTGGAGGGGAGTACGCCTCTGTCGAGATGAGCCAGGCCGGAAGGGCGACCATCAAGGTCGGCACCTCGGGGCACGGGCAGGGGCATCCGACGTCGTTCGCCATGCTCGTCTCGGACGCGCTCGGAATCCCGCTGGAGTCGGTGGATTTCGTCCAGTCCGACACGGCGAGGATTCCCCGGGGCGGAGGTACCGGGGGCTCCAGGTCGCTGCAGATCGGCGGCAGTGCCGTCAGGGAGGCGAGCGAGCTGCTGATCGCCAAGGCCAAGGAACTCGCGGCGAGCGTCCTTGAGGCGGCCGTCGACGACGTCGAGTTGACCGAGGACGGCAGGATCGGCGTCGTCGGGGTTCCCAGCGCGAGCCTGAGCTGGGCCGAACTCGCGAGGGAAGCGGAGGACAAAGGCGACCAGCTCGGTGCCAACACCGATTTCGTGCCGGGCGGAGCGACGTTTCCCTTCGGGGCTCACATCTCGGTTGTCGAAGTCGACACGGAAACCGGCTTTGTCAAGCCATTGCGGCACGTCGCGGTCGACGACTGTGGCAGGGTGCTCAACCCGCTGATCGTCAGGGGGCAGCAGCACGGAGGGGCCGCGCAGGGAATCTCGCAGGCGTTGTGGGAGCAGGTGACCTACGACGAGGACGGCAACCCGGTGACCGGGACACTCGCCGACTACCTCGTTCCCTCCGCGATGGAGATCCCGCAGCTCGACGTCTCGAACACGGAGACGGAGACGCCGCTCAATCCCTTGGGAGCCAAGGGAATCGGTGAGTCGGCGACGGTCGGCTCGACTCCGGCCGTGCAGAACGCCGTCGTCGATGCCGTCAAGCATCTCGGGGTGCGGCACCTCGATATGCCGCTCACCCCGCAGCGCGTGTGGCGGGCGGTCAGGGACGCCGAGGCGGGTTCGCCGGCCGATCCGTGGCGGGAGCCTCCGGCGGCGTTCGACACATTGCCCCTGCGTTCGCAGGGGCCGAACCCGCACGCGGACGAAGCCGCCGTATAACCCGTACCTCACGCGGCCGGACGTGAGCGGTGTAGGTCTTCCTTTCGGGTCGCCTGGCCTGGTGATCACTTCCGCGATGCCGGTGCCGAGCGCCGCATGCCCGCACGGCCGCGCGGTGAAGTCCGCGCTCCAACCTGGTGGCCGAGGCTGCGCGTGGCCGGACGGCATCGGACCCACCTGCGTCACGAGGTGCCCATTCGCGCCCGAGTGGCAGCCGTTCGCACCTATGCGGCTGCGAGGGCCCGGACGCGCGCGAGCCTGTCCAGCCACCAGGTTCGGGCGTCGCTCCCCGCTTCCAGGGCGTCGATCAGGTCGGGCTCAGGTGCAACGGAGGGGACGGGAAGGTATCCGTCCACAGCAGACAACGAATCGCTCGCAACATCGCCGGTGAACAACGAGATCGTCCCAAGCCCACACGCGAAGTCGAGGGAAGGCAGCGCCCCCGCCAGCGCAAGCTCCGCCGCGAGGCCGACGCTGCTCTCCAACGCCGACGACACGACGCACGGCAGCCCACACGCCTCGGCGACTTCGAGAGCCCGTCGTACGCCGCCGAGCGGAGCGACCTTGAGCACGGCGACATCGGCAGCCTCGGCCACCGCGACCCGCAATGGGTCCTCCGCCCTGCGGATCGATTCGTCCGCGGCGATGCGCACCTCGACCTTGCGGCGTACGGCCGCGAGTTCCTCGATGGAACGGCAAGGCTGTTCCACATATTCGAGACCACCCGCCGCGCGGTCGAGTTCCTTGATGGCGGCAATCGCCGTCTCCGTGTCCCACGCACCGTTGGCGTCCACCCTGACCGCTCCGGAGGGACCCAGCGCATCTCGCACGGCGGAGACCCGAATGCAATCGTTTACAAGGGATGAACGCGGATCGGCGACCTTCACCTTCGCGGTCCGGCATCCCGAAGCCAAGACCATCGCGTTCGCCTGTTCGCCGGTGACGACGGGAACAGTGGTATTGACCTCCACCCTGTCTCTCACGGGCGCGGGCCATCCTTGGTCGCACGCCTCCAGTGCCGCGGCCAGCCACGGAACGCACTCGGTATCGGTGTAATCGGCGAACGGACAGAACTCGCCCCACCCGGCCGCCCCTCGCAGCAGGACTCCTTCACGTACCGTGATGCCCCGGAAACGCGCACGAAGAGGCACGGCGTACACGAGTTCAGCGTTCACCTACTCATTTTCAGCGGTCATCCGCCCAATCTCCAATCACGCCGGTCATGCGTTTTGTCACGGCCTTCGGCGGGGTAGTCAGAACAGACCCAACCGTATGAGGAGGGATGAACGTGGCCGAGACACTTGCTGGTCGCAGGGTTGCCTTCGTAGTGGCGCCGGAAGGCGTCGAACAAGTGGAGTTGACCTCGCCCTGGAAGGCCGTGCAGGACGCGGGCGGCAGGCCCGAGTTGATCTCGTTCCAGGCCGGCGAGATCCAGGCCTTCGACCACCTCGACAAGGCGGACACGTTTCCCGTCGACAAGGTGGTGAGCGATGCCTCCGTCGATGATTACGATGCGCTGGTCCTTCCCGGCGGCGTGGCAAACCCTGACGCGTTGCGGACGAACGCTGACGCCGTGCGCTTCGTCCGCGAGTTCTTCGTGCGGAAGAAGCCAGTCGCGGCGATCTGCCACGCTCCGTGGACCCTGGTCGAAGCCGACGTGGTGCGCGGACGCCGATTGACCTCGTGGCCGAGCCTGCAGACCGACCTGCGCAACGCGGGTGCCGAGTGGGTCGACGAGGAAGTCGTGGTCGACGACGGCCTTGTCACCAGTCGTAATCCCAACGATCTGCCCGCGTTCAACGACAAGATGATCGAGGAGATAGCCGAAGGAGCACACGCAGGCCAAGCCCGGAGCGCTTGAGCACACATTGCCGCGGCGCATATCCGATCGTCGTCCCGGCCACCGCCATCACTGACGGGCTCGTGACGACGGATCGGCGATCCATGATGTCTCGGACGTGTCGTCACAACCAGGTGCTGGCGATATCACCGGTGAGGCTGCCTGAGATACGGGCTACTGAGTTCAGCGATGATCGGTCAGCTTCGCCAAAGCCATCGCGTCACCCGGTGCCTTCACCTTCATATCGTTGTCGAAGTACACGTACACGTCCTTGCCTCGGGACCGCCAGGCCGTGATTTTCTCGGCCCACTCGCGTAACGCCCGTTCGGTGTAGCCGCTGGCGTACAACTCCTTGTCACCGTGCAGCCTCACGTAGGCGAAGTCGGTAGTCACCTCCTCGATGTAGGGCCATTTCCCCGCTGTGTCGGCTACGACCAGAGCGATGTCGTATTCGTGCAGCAGATCGATGAAAGCTCTGTCGGTGAAACTCGGATGCCGCACTTCCAGCGCGTGCCTGATCGGCAGGTTCTTCGCGACTTCCAGATATGGCTCGGTTTTCAGTTTGTCGTCGTGGTGCCGGGCGAGGTCGGCGGCGGCGACCGTACTCCGTGGCAGCACGTCGAAAAAGGAAGCGAGCCGTTGCTCATCGAACGCCAGGCGAGGTGGCAGCTGCCAGAGGACGGGGCCCAGTTTCGAACCGAGTGCCAGTACTCCGGAGGCAAAGAAATTGGACAGTGCACTGTCCACTTCGCGTAGCTGCTTCATGTGCGTGATGAACCGGCCACCCTTGACGGCGAAGACGAAATCATCCGGTGTCTGGGAGTACCACGTCTGGTAGCTCGCCGGTCGTTGCAGCGAATAGAACGAGCCGTTGATCTCCACAGTGCCGACCCGGCTTGCCAGGTATTCCAGTTCGCGGCGGTGCGCGAGCCCCTTGGGGTAGAAGGTTCCCCGCCACGGCGGGTAGAGCCAGCCCGAGGTGCCTATGTGGATCTGTCCGCGGTGCCGTCGTGTGGCTTGGTTCGCCGCCTGCACCCACCAAGCCTGACATGGTTGGGGCCGCCATGCTCAGTCCCACCAGAACGACCACAGGCGTTTGCCGGTGACGTCGGCCGCGAACTCCTGCAAAGTTCCCGGTTGCTCGGTGAAGTTCGCGAGGCAGAACGCACGGTGCTCGGCGGCGACAAGCAGCGCACGATCGCGCACCTTGGGAGGTGCGGCAACCGACAGTTCCAGTGCGTCGAACCCCAGCGTGATGAGTACGGCGCCGAAACGGTCCTCCCAGCTTCGCAACACCGCGGAGACCGCTTCCACGCGATCGGTCATGGCGATCATGCCTCGCCAGCCGAGCACAGCCGGTACGTCGGCGGGCCGGTCGACGGCGACGAGGCCGAGACGGCAATCGCCCCGTGAGGCGAGTATCGAACCGGTGTTGCCTGCCTCCGCCAACGGATCTCCCTTTCCGGGAGCCTTTCGGGCCAGTCCCGGGAACCCCTCGGAGAACGGGTGGAGACAGTTGCCTTCGCAGCACGGGCGGCTCCACCACTGGGAAAACGTCGCCGCGACGTCGATGTCCGCCACCTTGTCGATGGCGGGTGGAAGCCACGGCCTGTCGTCCAGCCAGTCCTCGCCCGAGAGGCGGAACCGGGGATCGGGCGGAATGAGTACCGGCCACCGCCCCGTCCGCGAATAGGCGGCCACACACCCGAGATAGAGGTCGGGATTCTGGATCGGTTCGTCAGAGACCCAGAAGTCGTTGGTGTGCGTACGGCCGGGTGGCAAGACCAGTTCGGACGAAGAGCTGTGTGGCCGAAACTGCACGCCAGTCATGATGGACCCCTCTGAGCAGGTGTTTCCTTAACGTGTCGAACACTAGTTCGAGGGTGTGACAGTTTTGGTGGCGTGGGGGCCTGGTTGATGACGGTTCACTCGTTCGGCGCAACCTGTGGGGCGGAAGGCGTCGGCGAGCGCTGGGGTTTGGTCACGGTTCGTCGCTCCATGCCGCCAGTGGTTTGACGCTTGTCGGCGTGCGTTGTCCTGCGATTCCGGTCGCGCTACTGTTCAGTAGCTACTTGTCGGTAGCGAGCCGCTTCGCCGTCGAGGAGGCCAGTATGCGCCGGGTTCTCGCCACGTTCGTCGCGGCGATCGTCATGGTGATCTTCGTTCCCTCGGTGAGTGCTCAGGCCGCCGGGTACGGCTCCTATGTGGCCCTCGGCGATTCCTACACGTCGGGATCCCTGATTCCGCACCAGGTCGACCTGTTGTGCACGCGGTCGAATCGCAACTACCCGTCGTTGGTGGCGCAAGCGATTGCGTCTTCCGGGTTCACTGACGTGAGTTGCGGCGGTGCGACGACGGAACACATGACGACCTCGCAGTTCGGCCCGCTCACCACACCGCAATTCGACGCACTCCGCGCGGACACCGACCTCGTCACCGTGGGCATCGGAGGCAACGACATCCCCTTCGCGGAGGTTGTCGTCACGTGTGCGACGTTCGGCCTCGGCTCGCCCTACGGCTCCCCGTGCAAGGACCACTACAACAGGGGCGGTAGCGATCAACTCGCCGAGCAGGTCCGCGCGGTGGGACCGAAGGTCGGCGCCGTGCTCACCGGCATTCGCGATCGCTCGCCCTCGGCCGAGATCGTTCTCGTCGGATATCCGACGATCATGCCCGACTCAGGGGGAAGCTGCTGGCCGCTCGTCCCGATCTCAGCTGGAGACGCGCCCTACTTGCGCGACGCGACGAAGCTGCTGAACGACGTTCTGGCTGAGCAGGCGACGGCATACGGTGCGACCTTCGTCGACACCTATCGCAGCAGCATCGGTCACGACATGTGTCAGAAACCGGGCGTCAAATGGGTCGAGGGCATCCTGCTGACCTCGCCTGCCGCGCCGATCCATCCGAACGCGCTCGGAGCGCGAAACCAAGCTGACCAGGTGCTCGCGGCATTGACCGGTTCACCGGCCCTCACCTGAGGTACTCAGAGCGGGCGCAGCAGATCGTCGGCGTCGATGATGCGGTAGGCGTATCCCTGCTCCGCGAGGAAGCGTTGCCGGTGGGCCGCGTAATCCGTGTCGACGGTGTCTCTCGCGACAACGGAGTAGAAGTGCGCCTGGCGGCCGTCCTCCTTGGGGCGCAGCAGCCTACCGAGCCGCTGTGCCTCCTCCTGCCTCGAACCGAACGTGCCCGAGACCTGAATCGCGACGGTGGCCTCGGGGAGGTCGATCGAGAAGTTCGCGACCTTCGACACGACAAGCTTGTCGATCTCGCCCTTCCGGAAGGCGTCGAAAAGTGCCTCGCGTTCCTTGTTCTTCGTCGAACCCTGGATTACCGGAGCGTCCAGTTCAGCGCCGAGTTCTTCGAGCTGATCAAGGTATGCGCCGATGACGAGAGTCGGTTCTCCCGCGTGCTTTTCGACAATCGACTTGATCACCGCGGTCTTCGTGTGCGCCGTCGCGGCCAGGCGGTAGCGTTCCTCACTCTCGGCTGTGGCATAGGTGAGCCGCTCGCTGTCGGTGAGAGTGACCCTCACCTCGACACATTCCGCGGGCGCGATCCAACCCTGCGCCTCGATGTCCCTCCACGGAACGTCATATCGCTTCGGGCCGATCAGCGAGAACACATCGCCTTCGCGGCCGTCTTCCCTGACGAGCGTCGCCGTGAGTCCGAGCCGCCTGCGTGACTGCAGGTCAGCGGTCATCCGGAACACCGGAGCGGGCAGAAGGTGCACCTCGTCGTACACGACGAGCCCCCAGTCGCGGGAGTCGAAGAGTTCAAGGTGCCGGTACTCGCCCTTGGTGCGGCGGGTGATCACCTGATAGGTCGCGATGGTGACGGGCCGGATCTCCTTGCGCTCACCCGAATACTCGCCGATCTCGTCCTCGGTGAGTGAGGTCCTCGCGATCAACTCCCTTTTCCACTGCCTGCCCGCGACGGTGTTGGTGACCAGTATCAGCGTCGTCGCCTCGGCCTTGGCCATCGCTGCGGCGCCCACCAGCGTCTTGCCTGCCCCGCAAGGCAGGACGACGACACCCGAGCCTCCCGCCCAGAACGCTTGCGCCGCATCACGCTGGTAATTCCGCAGTTCCCAGCCGTTTTCCTCAAGCGCCATGGGATGCGCCTCGCCGTCGACATAGCCCGCGAGGTCCTCGGCAGGCCAGCCGATCTTGAGCAGCATCTGCTTGAGCCTGCCGCGTTCCGAGGGATGCACGATGACCGTGTCCTCGTCGATGCGCGCACCGAGCATCGGATTGATCTTCTTGTTGCGAAGTACTTCTTCGAGGACCGCGCGATCGGTCGTCGCCATGACGAGCCCGTGCACGGGGCTGTTGTGGATCTGCAGCCTCCCGAACCGGCCCATGGTGTCGACGACGTCGATGAGCAGCGGCTGGGGAACGGGGAATCGCGAGTAGGACGTGAGCGCGTCCACCACCTGCTCCGCGTCGTGCCCCGCCGCTCTCGCGTTCCAGAGCGCGAGTGGCGTCACCCGGTAGGTGTGGACGTGCTCAGGGGCGCGTTCCAGTTCCGCGAAGGGCGCGATCGCGATCCGGGCGTCCTCCGCGCGGTCGTGGTCGACCTCAAGGAGCACGGTCTTGTCCGACTGGACGATCAGGGGGCCATCACTCACGCCCTCCTTTATACGTTCTCCGTCCACGAGAGTTCCCGTTCGCCGGGTACGTGACTACGTGGAGACGGCTGGGTGGGAGCCCTTGGAGGTTAGGCCGGATGAACCAATACCATCGTGACCGAACCCGGCCGCACTCCTGTGCGTCTTCCGGTGGATGAAGGGTGTCGCTACCCTCCAATGGTTTCTCGGGGACGTGCCCTGACTGCGGATTGACAAGGTGGGACAGAGGAAGCCAGGTGACCCGTCGCGGCGAGCGTCCCCATCGGGGTGACGTGGTGGATCCCAGGCGCTCGAAGGGGCGATGGCGGCTCAGGAATTGGCGGCTTCGCACCAGGCTGCTCGCCGTCCTGCTCATCCCGATGCTCGCGGTCGTAGTGCTGGTGGGATTGCGAGTTCGCTCCGATCTCCAGCGTGCGGGGGATTTCACGGAAGGTGCGCGCGCGGCGAGAGTCGACACGGTCGCGGCCAACGTCGTGCACGAATTGCAGCGAGAACGCGACCTGACCGTCCGCTACGTCGCGGAAGGCCGCCAAGACGGCCTCGAAGAGCTGCGGGACCAGCAGGAAAGGGCCGACGCGGCCATCGGCTCGTTCGAACGTGAGTTCGTCGAGTTGGAGCCGGACCTGTCAGCGGACGCGGTCGACACGTTCCAGCGGCAGGTGGACAGGCTCGGCGCGCTGGCGAGTCTGCGCAACGCGGGAGAGCGCTCGGGACCTGCCTCGGAGATTCAGGATTCCTACAGCGAGCTGATATCGAGCCTGCTCGACCTCGGCGACCAGGCCGTTTCCAACAGCACGGACGACGAACTCGCGCGCACCAGGCTCGCGGCGAGCGCCCTCGCCAAGGTCAAGAACCAGATGTCGGTGAAGCGAGCGCTCGTCGCCGAGGCGCTGGTGACCGGAACACTCTCCGGTGAAAGAGAAAGGGCCCTTCTCGCCGCGGAGGCCGAACGATCGGCCGCGCACAAGGACTTCATGAAGTTCGCCACACCCGACCAGCAGCGGATGTACGGTGCCGCCGTCGGCGGAGCCGTGGTCGACGCTGCCGATCGCATCGTCGCGGCCGTCCTCGCCTCCACCACGGACGAAGAGCGGTTGACCACGCTCGATCCGCGCGAATGGGACACATCGGCGACGTACACGGTCGACCTGGCGAAACTCGTTCAGGACGCCTTGCACGCACAACTGCAGGAACGCTCAGACACCCTGGCGGCCGATGGGCGGCGATCGGCCATCACGGATGCCGGCATCGTGGTCGGGGTACTGCTCGTGGCCACCGCGCTGGCCGTGCTCATCGCGCGCTCGCTGCTCAAGCCGCTGCGAGTGCTCAGACGCACCGCCCTGGACGTCGCCGAACATCGGCTTCCTGCCGCCGTGCAGGGCATCCTCGCTGATCCCGACCCCAGACCGGAGAGCCCGAACTTCAGAGGCGTCGCACCCGTTCCCGTGTTCAGCAGGGAAGAACTCGGCCAGGTCGCGAGAGCCTTCGACGCCGTGCACGGCCAGGCGGTCAAACTGGCGGGCGAGCAGGCCCTGCTGAGGGAGAACGTCAACTCGATGTTCGTGAACCTCTCGCGCCGCAGTCAGGATCTGGTGGAACGGCAACTCTCCGTTCTCGACAGGATGGAGGAGCACGAACAGGACCCCGACATCCTCAGCGGACTGTTCGAACTGGACCATCTCGCGACTCGCATGCGCCGCAACAGCGAGAACCTGCTCGTGCTCGCGGGCCAGGACGCCGGAAGGCCGCTGCCGGGAGCGGTACCGGCCGACGAGGTTGTCGGCGCCGCCCTTTCCGAGGTCGAGCACTACCCCCGCATCAAGATCGCGGCGACGCCCCGGCTTTCCGTGAGGGGTGAGGTCGTCGGCGACCTCGTCCACGTCATCTCCGAGCTGTTCGAGAACGCGACCGCCTACTCGGGCAAGGAGAGCCCTGTCTCGGTGGTCAGCTCGGTGACGCAGGACGAGGAATGGCGCATCGACATCATCGACCGCGGAGCCGGAATGCCGGACGCGGAGATCAAGAGGACCAACGCGAGATTGGCCGAGCCGCCTGCCGTCGACGTCGAGGTCTCGCGGCGCATGGGGCTTTACGTCGTCGCGCGGCTGGCGCAGCGGCATGGAATCAGGGTCTGGCTCTCCTCGGCCGATATCAGGGGAATGACGGCGACCGTCGTCGTGCCGACCGGGCTGATCGAATTCGGTGACCCCGCGCCTGTTCAGGCGGAGGCGCCGGCCGCGCGGGGTGAGGGCGCGGCGCCTGACGGCCTGGACGAGCTGGACGCGCTCGACGAGTTGGACGAGCTGGAGGGGTACGCCAGGCCCGCCGAACCACGTGAACTGCCCGGCGTTGGCGGGTCCGTTTTCGATGAGCAACCTCCGGCGGCGGATTTCGTCGACGACGAGGAAGCCGAGTCGGGAGCCGACGCGTGGTTCTGGCCGGAGGTGCCCCAATGGCCCACGCAGGACGACAACGAGCAGTTCTCCCTGGCGGACGACGCTCCGACCGACCGGATGCCCGCCTACGAAGCCGTGCTCTCCCAGTGGTTCAAAGAAGGTGAGGAACCGCGAGCCGAAGATGTGGAGTGGCCGACCGAAGACGACGAGGTTCCCGCTGCCGACCCAGTCGCTCCAGCTGCCCCTGTCGGCTCGATCGCTCCCGTCGGTCCCGTCGCAGCTGCCGGCTCTGTCGCACCTGCCGGTCCGGCTGCCGCACACGACCCTGAGGTCCGCTCCCGGATAGCCGGTTTCCAGGACGGGATGGACCGGGGAAGGCACGCGCGAGTCGACTAGTCCTGTTGCGCGAGTCCCGCGCTCAGGACGGCGAGTTCCGCACTCGGGTCGGTGAGTGCTGCACTCGGGTTGGTGAGTTCTGCGTTGCGGACGGCGAGTTCTGCCCTCAGGACGGCGAGTGCTGCACTCGGGTCGGCGAGTTCTGTGCTCGGGTTGGTGAGTTCTGCGTTGCGGACGGCGAGTTCTGCCCTCAGGACGGCGAGTTCCGCACTTGGGTCGGCAGAGCCGGGAGTGGGCGAACTGCGTCGGTCGGCACGTGGCATCCAAAGGTCGGCGAGTGTGAGGCCTGCTCCCGAGATCGGCTCCTGAGGCCGCCTCCGCACCGGCGCCGAGGGTGTGGAGATCTCCCTGCGCCTGAATGCGGAACTCGTTGTCTTGAACGCAGAACTCGCGGACCTGAATGCAGAACTCGCCGTCCTGAGCGGGGGACTCGCGGGCGGCGCCTAGTGTCAGGGATCGTCAGGGACGGAGGCCGTCCAGGAAGACATTGAGTGTTCTGGCTCGCATGCTGATGTCGATGACGGCCGCCGAAGCCTGCGAAGCGCCGATCAGCAACGCGATTGCCTCGTCGACCCCGATGTCGCCACGAACGCCGCCCGCCTCCTGAGCTTTCGCGAGCAGGATGGCGATCGCCTCTCGAACCTCGTCGCGCACGGGCGCGATCGCGTCGTCGATGTCGATGCCCGCGGCGGTAAGTGCCTCGCCGAGCGCCTGTTTCGTGCGCGAGTTGCCGATGAGCTTCGTGAACAGTTCGTGGAAGGCTTCGGCCGGGTCATCGCTGGTCGCCATGGCCGCTGCCTCGTTGCCGACCTGCCGGAGCCGCTCCTGGAACACCGAGGCCAGCAACGCCTCCTTGGTGGGGAAATGCCTGAACACCGTGCCGATGCCGACTCCGGCACGCCGTGCGACCTCGTCGGTGGACGCGTCAGTTCCGAGTTCGGCGAAGACTTCGTCCGCCGCGGCGAGGACCTTCGTGCGGTTGCGTACCGCGTCGGCCCGAGGGCTCATATTCTTCTCCTTGACAAGCGGAGTCAGCACTCCGTATCGTTCGAAGAACCGGAGTCGGAACTCCGATAATAGGCGAGGGAGAAAACCATGGTCTACGTGAGTCCTCGTTCCGTGTTCGAAGAGCAGCTCCGTTGCGTGGCGGGCAAGGAGTGGGACGCGGTGCTGGGGTTGTATGCCGACGACGCTGTCGTCGAGCAGCCGTTCGCGAGACCGCACGAGTTGCGATTGGAAGGAAGGGAGGCGATCGGGGAGCATTTCGCCCGAGCCGGTGCACTTCCCATGGACATCGAAGTGCGGAACCTGGTTGTGCACGAGAGTTCGGATCCCGAGGTGATCATTGCCGAGTGTGACTACCGGATCGTCACGGGCGTGGCGGGCAGGGAATCCATCGTGCACAACATCTTCGTAGTCTGTGTGAGAGACGGGAAGATCGCGTGGTCGCGGGACTATCACGATATGACCGCGCTGGGTGATGCCATGGCGTAACCAGCTAGCGTGAGGCCGTGGGAACCGTACGCGATGTCACCCGTGAACTGTTGCGAGAATGGGGTTTGACGACGGTCTTCGGTAATCCGGGGACCACGGAGATCCCGTTCCTCACTGACTGGCCCTCCGATTTTCGTTATGTGCTCGGGCTTCAGGAATCCGTCGTGGTCGCGATGGCCGACGGCTACGCGCAAGCCGCGCGTCGCCCGGCTGTGGTGAACCTGCATTCGGCGGGAGGTGTCGGGCATGCACTCGGGAGTGTCTTCACCGCTTACCGGAACCACAGCCCGCTCATCATCCTTGCAGGGCAGCAAACTCGTTCGTTACTTCCGGAAGATCCGTTTCTCGGGGCTACGGATGCGGCGGTCTTTCCGCAGCCCTACGTGAAGTGGAGCTGCGAACCGGCGCGGGCCGAGGATGTACCGGCCGCGCTGTCACGTGCCTATCACGTCGCGACCCAACCGCCGTACGGACCGGTGTTCGTGTCGGTGCCCGCAGACGACTGGGATATCGAGACGGCGCCGATCACAGCCCGGGCGCGGATTCCCGGCTTCGCGCCGGATCCGGATGTGCTGACCGAACTGGTGTCCGCGATTGACGCTGCCGCGGCACCGGCGATCGTGGTCGGTTCCGCTGTCGATCAGGACGGCGTGGTGGACGAGGTTGTCGCGCTTGCCGAGCGGACGAGGGCGGGGGTTTACGAGAGCCCCATGTCCTCCCGCTGCTCGTTTCCCGAGGATCACCCGTTGTTCCTCGGGTTCCTCGTTCCCGAGCGGATTGCCTTGAGCGAAACGTTGTCCCAGCACGACCTCGTGATCGTATTGGGTGCGCCGGCGTTCACGTACCACGTGTATCGGGGTGAGTCCGAGGCTGCCTTGCCGCCGATGTATGTGGTGAGTGACGACGAACAGGTGCTGGCGAGGGCGCCTCAGGGAGTGGGTGTCCGGGCGACGGCGGGGCTTGCGGTGCGGGCACTCGTCGAGCGGGTCGGTGCGGCGACTCGACCCTCGCCTCCCGCCCTGGTGCGGCCATCGCGCCCGTCCGAGTCCGCTCCGGTTTCCGGTAGCTATGTCTACAGCGTGCTCGCTGAGATGTTGCCGGATGATGCCGTCGTGGTGGAGGAAGCGCCGAGTCACCGCAACGCGTTGCACGATCACTTGCCGATCAGGTCCGGTGACATGGGTTTCCTTGCCGGGGCTAGTGGCACGCTCGGCTACGCCTTGCCTGCGGCGATCGGTGTAGGCATCGCACGT
This sequence comes from Saccharomonospora sp. NPDC006951, assembly GCA_040635515.1. GTDB lineage: Bacteria > Actinomycetota > Actinomycetes > Mycobacteriales > Pseudonocardiaceae > Prauserella_A. The sequence goes on from JBEYHY010000009.1 coordinate 52,713, forward strand.
CCGGAGCGCAAGGTCGTTGCAGTACTTGGTGATGGTTCGAGCATGTACAGCATCCAGGCATTGTGGACAGCGGTGACCGAACAGGTGCCGGTGACCTTTGTCGTGCTCGACAACACGCAATACGCCGCGGTGCGTATTCTCGGAGAGGCCATCGGTGGTGCCAAGCTGCCGGGGGTCGACCTCGGCGGCATCGATTTCGTCGCCCTCGCGAGTGGCATGGGTTGCGCGACCTACCAGGCCGAGCAACCCGCCGAGCTGAAGACAGTGCTTGCGGCCGCATTCGCCGACCCGCAGCCGAATCTGGTACATGTCAGAGTGGACCCGAGCCCGGAGAAGATCTACTGATCTCGGGGAAACAGCAAGGGAGCCTTACTAACGTACTTGTTAGTAAGGCTCCCTTGCTGTTGTGATGCTGCTTCCGGCCAGGGGCAGGGAGTGTGCGATGGCCGGTGGGTGGCGTCTTGCTATCCGCGCGGGCGGTGGATGGCCGCCCCTGCGGTTGTCACCGTGCGGTGGTCACCGGGTGTTGTCCTGCGAATTGCCATGTGTATCTGCCCGGCGTGTCGGTCAGTGCGACTTGGATGCCTCGGCCCGCGTGCCGTTGTCCTCCTCCGAGACATCGGTTTTGCCGGATTCCTCGGCCTTTTCCGCCGCTTCCGACTCGGCGATGTCCGCTGCGGCCGCGCTTGCCTCAGCCGATTCCGCAGCCTCGGTCACGTCAGCCGCCTTGGTCGTTTCGACCGGCTCGGGTTCCGCGACACTGGTGGCCGAACCGGCCGAAGCCGTCACGGCCGCCGACGAGGAACTCGGAGGGCTGTGCAGCAACCTCGCCACCTCACTGCGCATCGTCACGAACGCGGACGACTCGCGGGTCGAGATTTGCTCTCGCTCCGCGGGCAGGTCGACAGGGAGATCCGCCACGATGGACGCGGGCGACTTCGAAAGTACGAGTACCCTGTCGCCGAGGTAGACGCTCTCGTCGATGTCGTGCGTGACCAGCAGGATCGTGCTGCCGTTGCGGAGCTGGACCTGCCGGAGCAGGTCTTCGAGGTCGAACCGGGTTTGCGCGTCTACCGACGCGAACGGCTCGTCCATCAGCAGCAACGCGGGGCGGCGTGCGAGTGCCCTCGCGATCGAGACTCGCTGCTGCATACCACCCGACAACTGCCACGGATACTTGTTGCCCACGCCGGGCAAACCGACCCATTCCAGTGCTTCCAGCGCCCGTTCCTTGCGCTCGGCACGCGACATCTTCTTCCACCGCAACGGGAATTCGACGTTCTGCCGCACCGAGAGCCACGGGAAAAGCGACCTGCTGTAGTCCTGGAACACGACGGCGAGGTCTTCGGGGACACCGTCCACCTTGTCGCCGTGCAGCTTCACCTCGCCGCCGGTTGGCGTGATCAATCCCGAGATGCAGCGCAGTAGCGTCGACTTGCCGCAACCCGATGGGCCGACGATGCACGCCAGTTGCCCGGTTTCCACGGTGAACGACAGATCGTTCACCGCGACATGCGCGCCCTCTCCGCCGCCGTAGCGGTGGTTGAGCCCGTTCACCTCCAGCATCGTTGACATATCAAGCTCCTGTTTTGACGTTCGCGTCACCGCGGGTGGGCTGCCAGCCGAGCACTCTGCGCTCGACCATGAGTAGAAGTGCGTTGAGCCCGTATCCCAGAACACCGAGCAACACGATCCACGACCACATCAGCTCGAAGTCGTACTGCTGTTGCGAGAAGATGAGCTGGAAGCCGATGCCGTCGGTGACACCGACCATCTCCGAGACAACCATGAGGATCAACGCGAGCGAAAGGCTGAGCCGCAGCCCCGCGAAGATCTTCGGCATCGCGGCAGGCAGCACGACCATCGAGATCCAGTAGGGCTTCGGTGTGCGGAACGACCGCGCCGTCTCCCGCTGCGTGTTGCTCACCGAACGCACGCCGTCGACGGTGTTGAGCAGGATGGGCCACACCGTGCCGAAAATGATGGTCGCCAGTTTCATTCCCGTCCCCATGCTGAACAGCACGAGGAACACGGGAATGAGAGTCGGCGGCGGGATGGCCCTCATGAAGGCGAAGAGCGGGCCGACGTACTCCATCCCGGTTTTCGACCGGCCGAGCGCGACACCGATCCCCACGCCGAGCACGACCGCGATGGCCCAGCCTCCGAACATCCTGCCGAGGCTCGGCAGGATGTCGTCGAACACGCTGTCGGTGAGGAACAGTTGCGAACTGGGCCCCGTGAACCACAATTCGCCCGCCGTCGCGAGAATCTTGGTGGGCGGGGGGAAGAAGTTGTCGTCCGCGAGCCTGGTGACCAGTTCCCATACCGCGACGGCGCCGAGGAACAGCGCCCATCGTTGAACGAATCCGGTGACCGACTTCATGCCACCCACCGGCCTTCCGTGAGGACTCGCTCCGCGGGGATTTCCCGATTGTGAGTCATGCGGCCTCCGTCGTGGTCGCTGTGTGCCAGCGGAACAGGCGGTTGCCCAATCGTTCGAGCCCTTCGTTGATCAAGTAGCCGAGCAACCCCGCGACCACGGTTCCCGCGAGTACGAGATCCATTCGCCCACCGCCGGAACTGGCTTCGAGAATGAACTTCCCGATGCCGGTGGCCGCTCCCGCGATGAACTCGGTGCTCACCACCAGGATGAGCGCGACGGCTGAGGACATCCGGATGCCGGTGAAGACGAACGGTGCCGCGTGTGGCAATGCGACCGAAGCCAGCACTCTGCCCCGCTTGGCACCGCAGGATTTGGCCGTGTCCAGCAACAACGGGTCGATTTCGGCGAACGCGTAGATCGTGTTGTAGAGGATGGGCCAGACCGACGCGTAGATCGCCAGCGCGATCTTCGACTCCGGACCGCCGCCCACAACGAGGATCGCGAGCGGGATCAGTGCGACGGAAGGGATGGGTCTGAGGAACTCGACGATCGCGGTCGTCGCTTTCCGGAGCCCGGGGAGACTGCCGAGCAGCAATCCGGCCGGAACCGCGATGGCGATCGCGACGAGCATCGCAATGGCCCACGCGAGCAAGGTCGCGATGACGTCGCGGAGGAACGATTCCTGGCCGAGTAGTTCGATGGTCCGCCCGAGCACGAGGCTCGCGGGCGGGAGGTCTTGCTCATTGACCAGGCCGAGCCTGACCACGGCTTCCCAGATAACCAGGAACGCGGCCAGGCCGACCAGGTTACGAAAGATCGGTCGCACGTCGTCAGGTGGTCGCCGACTGGACGATCATCGATGCCGCGTCGATCTTCTCGGGGATGATGCCGAACTCGACCATCAGGTCAGGAACGCGCTGGATCCTCGATGCATCCAAAGTGGACTGGAACTTGGGCATCTTCACCAATGACACGGTGTCCTTCTCCACCTTGGCGTAATCGACAACGAGCGGCTCGATCGTGCTGCGGTCCTGAGCGTCGTCGGTCGCTTTCTTCATGGCACGCTGGAAGGCCGCGACGGTGTTGGGGTTCTCCTCGGCGAACTTCGCGGTCGAGGCGTAGCCGGCGAGCGGGAAGTCCTTTGTGGGACCGGTTGCCGCGTCGATGATCGGAACGGCGCCCGCGGTCTCCGATGCCGCCGTGAGGTAGGGCTCGATCAGGAGCCCGGCGTCGGCATCCCCCCGCGAGAGCGTGCCCGCGATGTCAGGGAACGAAACGGGAACCCAGTCGACCTTGTTGTAGTCGAGCCCCTGGGTCTTCATGACTGACTTGACGAGGGCGTCCGAAATGGTGTTCAGCGCGGACACCGCGATGGTCTTGCCTTCGAGATCCTTGACCGTCTTCACCGACGAGTTGGGCATGGTGACGATCTGGATCGAGTCCGGGGTGGTCGATACCGCGTCCGCGACGAACTTGAGGTCGGCGGCTTCCTTGCTCTGCGCCACGAAGAAGGGCACATAGCTGGAGAACGCGATCTCGGCGTCACCGCCGATCATCTTGGTCAGCGCGGCCTGGCCACTTGCGGCCTGGTCGATGCTGACGTTGAGGCCTTCTTCCTTGAAGTAGCCGTTTTTTACAGCAAGATGCAGCGGGGCGACGTCGATAGCCGGTAGCGTCGTAACAGTGATGTCGGCGGTCTCGACAGAACCATTGCCTCCGGAGGGAGTTGAGGGTTCATCCTCGCCCCCGAGCAGGCCACAGCCGCTGACCGAGGCCAGCAGCCCGGCGCTGGCGATGAGCGTGACCAGCCGGGCGCGTCTCCGCGATCGGCTTGCGGGGGTAATACCGTGTCGAAGCAATGCCACTCCTGAGGTATCTGGCACATGAGCCGTACTTGGGTAGATGAGGCCGACTGAGTGTGACGCCGCCCCGGACTCAGCAAGCCAGGGTTACTGTAGAGATTTCACGGCGTCATCACAATGCGTACCTGCGTCGAGCCTCCGTGTACGCCACGCCACTCGTTCGGGTGGTTAGAAGTGTGGTCTAATTAACTCTTGGTTCACATCTGTGGGGTAAAAGGGGCGTTGGCAAGCCCGCAGCGTGGCGGTCTTTTGCTGTTATCTGACCTGTGAGGGTTACATCCTCACGCGGTCTTCGCTACCTTCTGTATCTCCCATGCGGTATCGGCCACCCAAGTAGTGACGAGAGAGTGACTGAATGGCGGAGTTGGCGTCTACCCTGCCTGCACCTGGGGCTGCTCGTCAGGTTGGCCTGGACCACATGGCGGTACTGCACTACAACGGTTTGATCGGTGTGGTGGCACGACGCGACGCTTCCGCGAAACCCCCAACAGGGTGAGGGTTGGCGGGCTGATGTGCGCGGAACGTGCGGGAAGTGCTCGGCCGGCAGGCCGGCTTCGGATCCGGCTCGAAGAACGATGGTGGTAAAGCGGTGCCGAATACAGATACCGCGGCCGTAGAAGGGCGACCCCCTGCGCAGGAGCGCGCCGACGCCCAGCAGGTGGCCGAGCCGAGCGGCGCGCGGTGGAAGCTGAGTAACTGGCCGCTTCGCTGGAAGCTGGCGGCAGTGTTGATCATTCCATTGGTCACCGCGCTGACTTTCGGCAGCCTGCGCGCACTCAGCGAGGCCAATCAGGCCGGCGAGTTCCAGCGCACCGTCGAGCAGGTCGACGTCGCTTCGAAGGTGACGGCGGTCGTTCAGGCAGTGCAGAGCGAGCGCACGCTGGCCATGGCTCGGATGGCCAACGGCTCGGCCAACCGCGCCGCCCTCGACGAACAGATCGGCAGGGTCGACGGCGCCGTCGGCGATCTGCGTTCGTCGGTCGACGGGCTCGACCCCGACGACGCGAGTACCGCCAGCTACGGGCAGGTGCTCCAGCGCCTCGACGCACTGGGGCCCCTCCGTGACAAGATCAGCCGCACCGCTTTCCCGGATATGTCCGCTTTTGTGACATATACCTCAATTTTGGATTCGCTGGTGCAGCTCGGTCGCGAGGTGAACCTTTCGGTCACCGACAGGGAGTTGCTGAGGCAGGGCACCACGCTGCAGGCGCTGAGCGAGGCCAAGGAATTCGTCGCGAGGCAGAACGCCTCGCTCCAGATCGCGGCCGGTCGCAACGCCTTCCCCGCCGACCTGCTCGAACGTACTTTCGCCGCCCAGGCAAGTGCGAGTGCGTCGGTCGACGCGTTCAACGCCAACGCAACCCTGCGAGAGCAGCAGATCTTCGCCGACACCGTCGCGGGCGCCGAGGTCGACAACAGGGAGCGGATCGAGGCGATCGCCTTCGCCAACGCATCGAGCGGTGCTCCGCTCGATATCGACGTGCGTGCCCTGACCTCGGATGGCAACGCGACCGTCGACAAGATGCGCCAGGTGGAGAGCACCCTGCTCGACAACCTGAGGACCCAGGCCGTCGCGCTCTCCGACAGTGCGACACAGGCCGCGTGGGTGTTCTTCGGGATCATGCTCGCCGCGCTCGTCGCCACGCTCGCGCTGATGCTGGTCATCGCGCGCGCCTTGCTGAAGCCGCTGCGCACGCTGCGCTCCAGTGCGCTTGAAGTCGCCTACGTCCGGCTGCCGGAGACCGTGCGCAGGATTCTCGCCGACCCGAACCCGATCGAGGCTTCGCGCAACGCGGTCGCTCCGGTTCCCGTGTTCACCCGCGAGGAGATCGGCGAAGTCGCGCGGTCGTTCGACGTCGTCCACGAGCGAGCCATCCGGATGGCGGCAGAACAGGCGCTGTTGCGGGAAAACGTGAACGGCATCTTCGTCAACCTCTCCAGGCGCAGTCAGCGGCTGGTGGAACGGCAACTCGGCGTCATCGACCGGCTTGAGGCCGACGAGCAGGATCCGGACCAGCTCGCGAGCCTGTTCGAACTCGACCACCTCGCGACCCGGTTGCGGCGCAACGGCGAAAGCCTGCTGGTGCTCTCCGGCGCGGGCCTCGCGAAGTCGATGTCCAAGCCGGTGCCCGCCGCCGACGTCATCGGTGCCGCGGTGTCCGAGATCGAGCAGTACGCCAGGGTCGAGGTCGGCTCGGTTCCCGACGTCGCCGTGCACGGCAGGGCGGTGCACGACCTCGTGCACGTCATGGCGGAGTTGCTCGACAACGCCACCTATTTCTCGGAGCCGGAAACCAAGATCAGCGTGCGCGCGGTGGTGACGAGGCGGCAGGCACTCGCCGTCCAGATCACCGACCGGGGCGTCGGGATGACGGAAGACCAGCTCAACGAGGCCAACGAACGGCTGGCCGATCCTCCGGACCTCGACGTCTCGGTGACCAGGCGAATGGGCCTTTACGTGGTGGCCCGGCTCGCGAAACGGCACGGCATCGAGGTGCGGCTGAGGGAGAACGAGGACATCGAGGGCGGCGTGATCGCCCGCATCGTCGTGCCGGCCGAGTTGCTGACGACCCAGCCGCTCGGCGGGATCTCGACGATGGGACCAAACCCGTTCGAGGGGCTCAGCGACGAGGCGTACGAGGATCTCGCGTCCTCCTCGCTTCCTTCGCTGCCCTCGCAATCATCGGTTCCTGCCCAAGCGACGTCGTCCTCATCGCTGAACCAGTCTTCGCACCCTTCGCTTCCGCCGATCCCCGCGTTCGCGGAGGAACCGAGGACGACGAAGCTGCCGCCGACGCCGCCCGCCCCGGCGGCGCCCCCAGCCGCCACCCCGCAGGGACAGGGAGACAACGGTCTGACCCCGCTCGCCCAGCCGATCAGCCTCGACGACCTGGTGGGCGGATCGACGAGGGCGGCGGGACCGTTCCGCAGTCCGCCTTCCGCGCAGCCGCCCGCCGCCGAGCCGCGCGAGGAACCACAGTGGCCGGTGGAATCGCCGGAACCGGAGACCAACGGCAGAGCAGGCGGCGACGACTACCCGCTCGCGCTACCCAAGCGTGAGCCCCGGTATGTGCCGGTGGTGCCCGAACGGCCGGCGGAGCCGGAACCGGCGGGCGGGGATGGCAGTGCGCTCGACGATGACGTGCCCACCAGGCGCCTGCCGATCTATCAGTCCGTACTCTCGCGCTGGTTCAGTGAGGAAGCAGAGGCAGCGCTTGAGCCGGACGGGCAGCAGGGGGAGGTACGGCAGATGGAGGAACCGAGCGGAATCGCGGGGAACAGCAGCGACGACGACGATGACGATTGGCGCAGTGTCTCTGACAGCGGTTGGCAGGCGGCACACGCGCTACTCGAATCGAAGAGTGAGGAAACCACCGAGGCAGGTCTGCCCAAGCGTGTGCCCAACGCATACTTGGTTCCTGGTTCTGTCCGGTCGAGTGAAGGTGGTGCGTTCACCGACACCACGGTCGGCAAGCCGGGACAGGGCGCGATCGCCAGGTCGGCTGATGCGGCACGGAACCGCATGATGAGCTTCCAGCGTGGCTACCAGAGTGGTCGCCACGCGCTCAAGGAACAGCCGCCGGATGAGCGTGCGGAGTTCGATTCTGTTACGTCGAGCGGATCGGCTGATCGATCCCTCGACAACGGGGCGAAGGAGTAAGAGTTGACACGGGCGGGTTCAGCGCAGCCGGGTGCGCCGAAACAAGGCAACTCCGGTCAGAAGGGGAGTTTTGCCTGGCTCATCACGGACTTCGTGCACCGAGTGCCTGGCGCGGCACACGCCGTCGTCGTCTCGGCGGACGGTCTGTTGCTCGCGGCGTCTCGCGGGTTGCCGAAGGACAGGGCCGACCAGCTTGCCGCTGTCGCTTCTGGCCTGACGAGCCTTGCCCGCGGTGCGGCGCAGGTGTTCGAGGGTGGAGCGGTGGCACAGACCGTGGTCGAAATGGCCAACGGTTTCCTGTTCCTCATGTCGGTGTCCGACGGGTCTTGCCTTGCTGTGCTTGGCTCACCGGACAGCGATATCGGGCTGGTCGTATACGAGATGACCTTGCTGGTCGACAGGGTCGGCCAACAGATGACACCGGAGCTTCGCGCCCAATTGCAGGGCGCGGCGCGGCGGTGAGACCGGCTGGGGTCAATGCGTGTGTGGGGACGCGGCGGCACCGGCACAGTCCAGTGAGAGAGCACTGAGGAGACTGCCGTGGATTCCGGGCACTCGCGAGGTGACCGATGGCTCGACAGAGATCGGTCACCCGGGCGCTGGCCAAACGAGTCGGACAACGACATGGCCTACCACGACCGTGACGACCGAGAATGGCGGCCTGGCCGCTCAGAACGACCGGAACCCGACCGCTCGCTCGACACCGGCGAATGGCTGAGGTCGCTCGACGAGGAGGCACGGGGGCCCTCGGACTTCGACGTCTCCGAGTACCGGCAGCGACTGCTCGGTGGTCCGGGAGCCGAGCTGTACGGAATGGGCGGCGGCGGAATGAACGACGCCGACTCCGCTGCCGCGTTCACCGCGTTCGCGGAGCGCTCGCTCGATGGAGGACCTCCTTCGCAGGACCTGGTCCCCTCGCCCGTTCCGCGGCAGGCCAACGCCGACGCCGAGGCTCCCGTGGAGAGCTCGGGCCTCGTGCGGCCGTACTTCCGGACAAGGGGAAGGACGAAACCGGACCGCGATCTCGCGCTGGAAGCGCTGGTCTCGACGAGCGAGCGGGGGCGGCGGCTCGAACAGGTCCGGGTCCCCGAGCACCGGTCGATTTGCGGACTCTGCCTCGACACCAGGTCGGTAGCGGAGGTTGCGGCGTTGCTGCGGCTGCCGCTCGGTGTCGTGCGCGTCCTGGTTGGTGACGTTGCCGGTCTCGGACTCGTGCTCGTGCACTCCGCGACCTCCATGGTGGGAGACCGGCCCAGTATCGAGTTCATGGAAAGGGTGCTCAGTGGGCTTCGGAGAATTTGACTCCGACGCGAACATGTCGGCAGCGGCGGGCCCGACCTCGTCGGCCAAGATCGTGGTTGCCGGCGGATTCGGCGTCGGCAAGACCACGATGGTCGGAGCGGTTTCCGAGATCGCCCCGCTGACGACGGAAGCGTCAATGACCGAGGCGAGCGTCTCGGTAGACGACATCTCCGCGACACCGAACAAGATGACGACGACGGTCGCGATGGACTTCGGTCGCATCTCGCTCGACTCCGACCTCGTCCTCTACGTCTTCGGTACTCCCGGCCAGCATCGGTTCTGGTTCATGTGGGATGACCTCGCGCTCGGTGCGATCGGGGCTGTCGTATTGCTGGACACGCGCAGGCTCGCCGACGCGTTTCCCTCGATCGACTTCTTCGAGAACCGCAAACTTCCTTACGTCGTGGCGATCAACTGCTTCGACCGGTTGCTGCACCACCAGATCGAGGACGTGCGGCACGCGCTGACGATCTCGCCTTCGGTGCCGATCATGGCGTGCGACGCGAGAGACAGGGAATCGGCGAAGCAGGTGCTGATTTCCGTTGTGCAGCACGCCATTCAGCACGACAGCGCGCTGCAGGCGGGCTGAGCGGAAGCCGTACTCGCGCCCACCCGCCGTGGCTAAGGGGGACTTGTCCCAGCCTGGTTTGACCGTGCTAATAGTCTGACCGGCGAGGCGGGTGTGCGCGGACGCGAGGAGATACGGTGACGGCTTCGGCACAGCAGGGTAGCTTCGGCTGGCTCATCACTGACTTCGTCCGCAGGGTGCCCGGTGCGGCTCACGCGGTCGTCGTGTCCGCCGACGGGCTTCTGCTCGCGGGCTCAGAGGGCCTGCCACAGGAACGTGCGGAACAATTGTCGGCGGTTGCTTCCGGTCTTGTTTCGCTCACGCTCGGAGCAGCCAGGTGTTTCGAGGCGGGAGACGTCAATCAGACTGTCGTCGAGATGGACAGGGGCTATCTGTTCCTGATGTCGATCAGCGATGGTTCGTGTCTCGCGGTGCTTGCCGCGCCGACCTCGGACATCGGCACGGTGGCCTATGAGATGACGTTGCTTGTGGAACGGGTTGGGCAGCAGATGACTCCTGAGATGCGGTCGCAGCTACAGGGCGGCATGCGTGGATAACGCTGTGGACGAATGGGAAGCACTGCATCAGGGCACGGGCAGAGAGACTTTTGATTCGCCCGGCAGGTTCGATCTCGGCAGTGTGCCCGCGTTGGCCAGGAGGCAATCCACCCGGCAGGACAAGCGGCACCCCGCGGCCCAATCAACGGACCGGTCCCGTCGTGCTCAGCAGGAGCCGGTGCACAGGGAGCGGACGGCGGTGCGGCACCAGCCTCAGCAGCCACGGCAGCAGCGGCAAACGAGCAGGGCGAAGCACCGGCGGCCCGAGCAGGACCAGCCGTTCGAACACCGGGAGCCGGGGCAGGCCTCGTCGGCGTGGCCGGAGCCGACGGCAGGTCGACAGGAGCCGCCCCCGGCGCCCTCTCGGTACTTTCCGGAATCGCGAACGGACGGGCGCGAGATCTGGCCCGGTTATTTCGGGGCGGACGAATTCGAGCGGTATCCGGAACAGCCGACGACGCCGAAGTTCGAGCCGGCCGTCTTGTCGGAGCGAGGCCGGTTCGACCCGTGGGAAGCAGGGTCGCCCCAGGAATGGGAGCAGGCTCCGTTTTCCGGACGTGAACAACATTCTCCGGCGGGCGGCCACGAGCTGTTCGGGCAACCCGGGCCAGGGCGGGGAATCGCGCGACAGGACGGATACGCCGAGCCAGAGTCGCGCGAGGCCGAGCAACCGGAGCCGCCGCGATTCGAGCACAGGTCGCTGGTACGTCCGTACGCGCGAACGGGTGGCCGCACCCGGCCCGCGCAGGAATTGAACCTCGACACCCTCGTTTCGACGAGTGCGTCGGGGCGGCGGTACGAGGCGGCCGAGACACCGGAGAAGCAGTTCATCTGCGACCTGTGTGCCGAGGTGCGCTCGATCGCCGAGATCGCCGCGTACGCGAGGCTTCCGCTCGGCGTCGTGAAGGTGATCGTCGACGACCTTGCCCGAGCGGGCGCCGTCGACATCCACCAAACCGGCTTCGTGCTCACCGATCGCTCCTCCCAGGACTTCATGTCCCGCATCCTCGACGGCCTGCGAGCCCTGTGAGCCGGTAACGGAAGCAAGGGAGCCTTACTAGCGGGTAACGGCAGCAAAGCTCCCTCGCTACCGCGGAACGGGAGCAAAGCTCCCTTGCTTCCGGAAAACGGGAGCAAAGCTCCCTTGCTCCCACGAGGTCGGTGGGGCTACTCGTCTTCGACGAGGGCGGCTGAGGTGATGCGGTGGAGTGGGTACCGTTCGTTTTCCGAGCTCTCCAGCATTCCACCGCCGACGCGAACCGGGGTGACCACACGTTGCCTCGCGGTGCCGTGCGCGTCGACGAACCCGATCCACACCTCGCGCTGTTCGCGCGTGGCCTGCGCCAGCAGCGCCAGCGTCGCCGACGTGTCCGCCCCGCCGCCGGCGGGAAGCCGGACGACGGTCCCCCTTCTGCTGCTCGCCGCCCTGTCACCCGCCCTCAGGTGGGTGATCACGGCCGCGAGTTGCTCGGCGCCGATGGCACTCGGCTCGCCGACCCTGCGCACCTGCCTTCCCCGCGCGGGAATGCGACGGCCGCTCGGCCGAAGGTCGAGTATCCGCCCGTCGGGACCTTCCGCCGCGGGCGCGAATCCCGCCGCCCTGAGTCCGTCCAGCATCTCCGCAAGCGGATAGGGGGTCACCAGCACGGTCGGCGCGATCTTGCGCAACTCGTAGCGCGAGGCGACCTGATTGCTCATGACCTCGGCAAGCAGCACCTCGTCATCGCAGCGCAGGAATGCCGCCGAGGCACCACCTCGCAGCCGTCCGTGCCGCCGGGACACGTCGTCGATGAGGTACTCCAGCGACTGCGGAACCGGGGTCGCCGACCGCGTGCGGAACAGTTCCTGCAGTTCGGAGGCCGTCTTACCGCTGTCGAGTGCCCTGCGCACCGACGCCTCCGTCACCCGGTAGACGGTCGCGTGGCCCGCTGACTCCACGTCCGCGACGGCCATGATCTCCGTGGCCAGTTCGGGTTCAAGCGGGCCTGGCGCCACAACGGTCAGGTCCGCCTGCACCAGCACGTGACCCACCGGCTTCGGCATGGCCTCCGCCATCGCGGCCGCGGCGCCGTGTGGGTCGTCGGCGAGCAAAGCCGCCGCCGACGACGTCAACGCACCCAGTGCGACGGCTCCGATCGCGGTGGCCTCCGCCATCGCCCAGCGCACCGTTTCGTCCCTGAGCCGCCCACCCCTGCGCGGAGCGCGCCACGCCAGCAGCGCGACCAGCTCGTCGACACTCTTGACCCCGGCCCCCTCGGGAAGCGCGGCGAGAGCGTCGAGCACCCTTCGCCGTCCCGACGGGGCGAGTGGCCTTCTCAGGTCCTCCGACAGCGGCGCGAGCGCCTTGTCCTTCGCGTCGCGTTCCCCCGCCAGTCCCGGTAGCCGGGGCAGGTCAAGCCATGCTTGAGCGAGCGTCAACCAGCGGCCGGAAGGTGGCGAGGCCAGCCACGAATCGGTCAGCGTCGTCGGCACCCACTCGGAACTCATCTCCTCGCTGGTCGCCACGAGACCGGCTCCCGCGAGCAACTCGACGAGCAGCGTCGCCCTCGTGTCGCCCACGTCCAGCTCACGGGCGATCCTGCGCAATTCCCGCACCCCGAGCCCGCCGGACTTCAGTACCGGGGACGGCTGCGTCGACCAGAGCTGGAGCAGGGTCTCGGCGTGCCGCAGGAACTCCATCGCCTCACCGGCGGCGGCCTGATCCACTGTGGACTGCTGATGCGGACTCACCGGCAACGCCGGCTCCGACAGCACGTCGCCGGTGTGGACGACACCACCCCGCAACGCGATTCCCAGCTCGGCAGGCAGCTCGACGGTCTGGTCGTCCCTGCGCCGCAGCAGTTTCCTCGCCAGCAGCTTCTGGACAGGCGTCGTCGCGGAGGCGAGCGGAATGTCGAGTGCGGCGTCCTTCGTACGGCCGATGGGCGGACCAGCGGCGAGCGTGCGCAGCAAAGCCCGCTCGTCGTCGCCCGCGTCGGCGAGCGCGGAATCGAGTTCGGCGGGTTCGAGGGCTGGCGCCGCCGTTCCCAGCCCCGCCGGGAACGGCCCGAACACCTCGCGGGCCGATGGCGCGACGCTCAGCTCGTCGTCCGTGCCCCAGACAAGCGCGAGGTCGCGAAGGGTGTCGAGCGCGGAGCTGATCGCGGTGAGCCTGCGTGTCTCCGCGTGCGCTTCCGCTTCCGGGCCGCCGATGAGCGTGGCGAGCTCCTGTGTGCTCACCGGCTCGGTGTCGGCGCCGGCCACCAGAAGGCACTCCAGCACGGCGATGGTCGCGGTATCCAGGTTCTCGCACGCGCGGGCTATCGACCCCGCGGTACCCGCGCGAGTCGCCAGCACACCGGAATCGGCGGGTGGCGGAGTCGCGAGATCGCGCCGGGCACGCAGCAGTGCGGTCAGCGTGTCGTCGGTGGCCGAGCGTAGCCATTCCGCGAGCGAGGATGCGGCCATCACCAACCACGATATCCCGTGCGTGACGCCATCAGGCACACTGTGGTCATCGTTGGTCGAAGTGTGGAGGACGACGTGGCGAAGGGCGACAGCCGGAACAGCAAGCGGATCGACCCGACTTGGCCCGAGGTGCCAGAAGGAGAGAAGCACTCCGTTTCCGAACTCGCGGCGGACCGGCAGGGCGCGCTCTCGCCGTTCGGCGAGGTGACGTTCCCACTGCCCGCGGTTCCCTACGAGCACCCCGAAACGGTCATCAACAACACTCCGTAGGGGTTACCCGCGGGTCACCGGTCCTGGCCGTCGGTGGTCCCGGTCACGGGACTAGTGTTTTCCCCGTATCCGGCCGTTTTTCTCGATGCGGGGGTAGTGCACATGCCGGTTCCCGGCCCCGGTTATTCCATCACCGTGCGACTTGAGGCACCTCCCTCTGCGAGCGCGGCCGGCGATCTGACCACGGCGATCGGCCAGGTCGGTGGGGTACTCACGGCGTTCGACATCGTCGAGTCCCATGCCGATGCCATCGTCGTCGACATCACCGCCAACGTCTCGTCGGCCGACCACGCCGAGGACATGACGAAGGCGCTCAACGCACTTCCCGGCGTGAACGTCAGGAAGGTGTCCGACCGCACCTTCCTGATGCATCTCGGCGGCAAGCTCGAAGTCAACCCCAAGGTCGCACTGCGCAACAGGGACGATCTCTCCCGCGCCTACACGCCGGGCGTCGCGAGGGTCTGTCAGGCCATCGCCGCGAACCCCGAGGACGCGCGCAGGCTCACCATCAAGCGCAACACCGTCGCGGTCGTCACCGACGGATCCGCCGTTCTGGGGCTCGGCAACATCGGCCCCGCCGCCGCGTTGCCGGTGATGGAGGGAAAGGCGGCGCTGTTCAAGAAGTTCGCGGGCGTCGACGCCTGGCCGGTGTGCCTCGACACCCAGGACACCGAGGAAATCATCCGCATCGTCAAGGCGCTCGCTCCCGTCTACGCGGGTATCAATCTTGAGGACATCGCCGCGCCGCGGTGCTTCGAGATCGAGGCACGACTGCGCGAGCAGCTCGACATTCCGGTCTTCCACGACGACCAGCACGGCACCGCCATCGTGGTGGTCGCGGCCCTGCGCAACGCGCTTCGGGTGGTGAACAAGCCGATCGAGGACTGCAAGATCGTCGTCAGCGGTGTCGGGGCGGCCGGCTCGGCCATCATCCGGCTGCTGCTGCGCAAGTCGCCCGCCGACATCATCGCCGCCGACATCGAGGGCATCGTGCATTCCGGCCGGTCCAATCTCGACAACAGCCTCGCCTGGGTCGCCGAGCACACCAACAAGGACAACGTGTCGGGCACCCTGCACGACGCGCTTGTCGGCGCCGACGTGTTCATCGGCGTTTCCGCGCCGAACCTCTTCGGCGCGGAGCAGGTCGCGACCATGGCCGACGACGCCGTCGTTTTCGCGCTCGCCAACCCCGACCCCGAGATCGACCCGCTCGAAGCACAGAAGCACGCGGCCGTGGTGGCGACCGGCCGCAGCGACTACCCGAACCAGATCAACAACGTGCTGGCCTTCCCCGGAGTGTTCCGGGGTCTGCTCGACGCCCAGGCGCACCATATCGACGACGACATGTTGCTCGCCGCGGCCAACGCCATCGCCGATGTCGTCGACGACAGGCTCAACGCGTCGTTCATCGTGCCGAGCGTCTTCGACGCCGCCGTCGCTCCCGCCGTCGCCGACGCCGTCAAGGCGGCCGCGCAGAAAGAAGCGAAGGAAGAAGTAGCCTCGACGTCGTGAGTGAACTGAGCCACGTCGACGAGCAGGGCACCGCCCGCATGGTCGACGTCTCCGCGAAGGCGGTCACCGCGCGTACCGCGGTGGCCAGTGGCAGGGTGCGCACCACGACGGAGGTGCTCGGCCTGCTCTCAGCGGGTGGCCTTCCCAAGGGCGACGCGCTGGCCACCGCGAGGATCGCGGGCGTGATGGGAGCGAAACGCACGCCGGAGCTGATCCCGCTGTGCCACCAGATCGCGCTGACCAAGGTCGACATCGAGTTCGAGCTGGAACCCGACAGCGTGCACATCACGGCCACCGCACGTACCAGCGACCGCACCGGCGTCGAGATGGAAGCACTCACCGCGGTCGCCGTTGCCGGGCTCACCCTGCACGACATGATCAAGGCGGTCGACCCCGCCGCGACGCTCGACGGGGTACGTCTTGAGAGCAAGGACGGCGGAAAGACAGGAAGCTGGCGGCGAGAGGACGAGGCATGACGCGCACAGCCAGGGTGATCGTGGCTTCGAACAGGGCAGCCGCGGGGGTGTACGCCGACCAGACCGGGCCGATCATCGCGAAATGGCTGACCGAGCGGTCCTACGACGTGCCGGAGCCGCTCGTCGTCGCGGACGGTGAGCCGGTCGCGCGGGCGCTGAGGGAGAGCCTCGCCGACGACGTCGACGTCATCATCACGACAGGCGGAACCGGAATCTCACCCACCGATCGCACCCCGGAAGCCACCTCGGGAGTGCTGGAACTTGAGCTTCCCGGCCTGGCCGACGCAGTGCGGGCCGCGGGACAGGACAAGGTGCCCGCCGCGATGCTGTCGCGAGGCACGGCGGGTGTCGCGGGTGGCACGCTGATCGTCAACCTTCCGGGTTCCCGCGGCGGGGTCAACGACGGGCTCGACGTACTTGCCGACGTGCTCGACCACGCGGTCGACCAGCTTGCGGGCGGAGATCACCCGAGGAACACGGAACCGGTTGCTCCTCCCGACAGCGGTGGCGCCCCCGCGAGGGTGGCGCTGGCCCAGGTGACCGAGAGCGAGCTTTCCGTAGAGGAGCACGCCCAGCTTGTCAGGGACGCCGGTGCCGGAGCGGTCGTGTCTTTCGGCGGGGTCGTTCGCGACCACGACGAGGGCCGCTCGGTGACGTCGCTGTTCTACGAGGGCCACCCGAGCGCGGGCGAGGTGCTTGCCAGGGTTGTCGCGGAGGTCGCGGGGCACAGGGCGGGGCTGCGTGCGGTCGCCGTGAGCCACCGGCTCGGTGCTCTTGAGATCGGTGACGTCGCGCTTGCCTGTGCGGTTGCCGCCGACCACCGCGTCGAGGCGTTCGCCGCCTGCGCCGAACTGGTCGACGAGGTGAAGGCCAGGCTGCCGGTGTGGAAGCACCAGAGGTTCACCGACGGCACCGACGAGTGGGTCAACTCGCCCTAGCGATTCCGCCGTCCTGAGGCGGGGCGTACCGGGCTGTCGGACGTACGGCGGCGGATCCACGAACAGCAGACCCTGGAACGGGCGAGGGCCCCACCGTCCGGGGGACACGGTGGGGCCCTCGCGTGCCGGCTGAACGGGACGATCAGCCGGCACCCGCGCCATTGTGTTGCTGACGCACGTGACCGTTAACGGGTCACTTGGTTGCGATCTGCTGGCCAACCAGGATGTAGTCGGCGTTCGAGATGAAACCGTCGTTCAGCTCGACCAGCTTCTGGTAGCCGCCCTCGACGCCCTTCTCAGTGGCGATCTTGGTCAGGGTGTCGCCCGCCTTGACGGTGTAGTCACCGTCCGGGTTCGACTTCGCCACACCGGTCGGAGCAGGTGCGGGAGCCTCGACCGGGGCCGGAGCCTGGTAGGTCTCGGCGGGGGCGCTTTCCTGCACCGGCTCGGAGTAGGTCTGCGCGCCCTCGGTGTTGGTGCCCTGGTAGCTGGCGCCGGAACCGGCCTGCGCGCCACATGTCGGCCACGCGCCGATGCCCTGGCCCTCAAGGACCCGCTCCGCGACGGCGATCTGCTCCTCGCGGGAAGCGTCGGCGGCACTGCCGGTGCCACCGTAGGCCTGCCAGGTGCTCGGGGAGAACTGGAGACCACCCTGGTAGCCGTTGCCGGTGTCGATGCTCCAGTTGCCGCCGCTCTCGCACTGCGCGATGGCGTCCCAGTTGACGCTGTCGGCCTGCGCGGGGGTCGCAGCGATAGCGAGTGGGGCGCCGACCGCCAGGCCCGCAACAGCGACGCGAGCAATGTGACGGGAAGCGGCGGAGGTCTTACGGTGCTTGCCTCGATAAGCCATTTTCGACTCGGTCTCTGTCTTCCGCGCCTCCGGACAGCGAGGCAGGTCGCATGGACCTGGCCGGCTCGCAAGCCGGCACACATCGCCTACGGCTCCGTTTCCTCTCGTCCCAGTCCGGAAGTTTCTTTCGCTCGGGGTTTGGTTCCGGGGTTCCGCCGGACTGGGTGCGGCGCAACGGAATCCCGGGTGTTGCTCTGGTCGGTCGGGGCCAACCGAGAAGCGACGGTACGTAACGACGAGCGGGTTCGGAAAACTTTGCGACCGTGACCTAGATCACAGTAACAACGCGCAACCTTGAGCGATTCCAGAGTTTTCGCAGGTCAGATTACCGTTACCGAGCCGTTTCCTAGTCGAGATATTTCACGGAAAGTGAGGCTTGTGTCACGTCGTTTGCGCTCTAATGCTCCGTTTGTGACGGCCACTTGGCGTCGCGAATGGGGGCCAGGCGTCGTCGGCGCCGACCCGGAAATCGTTCCCGCAGACGGTGATCAGGGGGCCACGGTGCGCGTTTCGGCAAGATCGCCAACTGCCGCCCGAGCCCGGAATGTCGGCGTCTGTATACCCGGCTTGCTCGCCCGCAACCCGAAGATCGCCGTAATACCGGTTCTGACGAACAACTTCGCCCTCACGAACCGTCCGAGCAGCGAAAACGCTCCGACGCCCTGCTCCTTACGGGTAGCCCGGGAAAGAGGGAGGTGACCACGCCAAAGCGTGATGTTCGGCGAACCGGTCAGCCGCCCGCGAACGGCGGCAGTACGTCCAGTTCCGCGCCGTCCGGTAGTTCCCTCGTGATGTCGCGGACGGCGATGCCGTCGAGGAGGAAGCTGGCGGCATCGAGCACCCTCGGCAGATCGGCGGGGTGCAGCAGCCTCAGTTCGGCGATGGCATCTTCCACGGACGCGCCGGGGCGCAGCTGCAGAAACTCCTCCTCGACCCCCGCTGCCGCTCGTGCGGAGGCGAAGTAACGGACCAGCACCGTTGTCGCGTGTTGCTCCACCTTTTCGATCGCGGTGGAGCCGTTGCCCCTGCCGCCTGCCGGAGCGTCCGGCACGATCGGACCGCTGGTTTCACTGGCTGCGCGCGGACTGGACTGTGTCATGCGACATCCGTTTCACATCGTCGGCGCTCCACGGCTGCCTCGCGATCGTGGAGCCTCCCCAGGGAAGCCTAGTTGTAGTACTGAGCGGATTGTCACCGTCATCCGGGCGCAGGCTCTCCAGCGAATGCGGATCTCGGCCTCCCCAACGTGGATCTCGGCGTCGCGAGTGCGGATCTCGCCGTCCTGGGTGCCGATCTCGAAGGGCGGGTTCAGCCGCCGATGGCGCTCATCGGCCGGATCGGCTGCGCGAAGCCCGCCTCGTTGATCTCGTGGCCCGCGAGCTTGCCCCACATGGCACCGCGCCAAGCCTCCGCGATGTCCTCGTCCGTGGCGCCACCCCGAAGCAGGCCACGAAGATCCGTCTCCGTCGTGGAGAAGAGGCAGGAGCGGACCGCGCCGTCGGCGGTGAGCCGGGTGCGCTCGCAAGCTCCGCAGAACGGCCTGCTGACCGAGGGGATGACACCAACCTCGCCAGGCCCGCCGTCGACGAGCCAGCGCTCGGCAGGGGCCCCGCCCCGCTCGGCGGGGCTCGGAGTCAGGGCGAACTCGGCGCCCAGCAGTTCGAGTATCTCGTCGGCGGTGATCATTTCCTGCCGGTTCCAGCCGTGCTGGGCGTCGAGCGGCATCTGCTCGATGAACCGCAACCGGTAGTCGTTGTCGAGTGCGAACCGCAGCAGTCCCGCCGCCTCGTGGTCGTTCACGCCCCTGATGAGCACCGCGTTGATCTTGACCGGCCGCAGGCCGGCCGCGTGTGCCTCCGCGAGTGCGTCGAGAACGTGGCGCAAGCGGTCTCGCCGCGTGATGCGCTCGAAGGTGGCCTTGTCGATGGAGTCGAGCGACACGTTGATGCGATCGAGTCCCGCCTCGGCGAATGCCTTGGCGCGCTTGGCGAAACCGATGCCGTTGGTGGTCATCGACAGTTTCGGGCGTGGTTCGAGCGAGGCCATTCCGGCCACGAGCCTCTCCAGGTTCGGCCGCAAGAGCGGCTCGCCACCCGTGAGCCGGATGTCGGTGATCCCCAGCAGCCGCACCGCGATACCCATGAGGCGGAGAAGTTCGTCGTCGCCGAGTAGTTCGTTTCCGGGCATCCATTCGAGGCCCTCGGCGGGCATGCAGTACGTGCAGCGCAGATTGCACTTGTCCGTCAGGGACACCCGAAGGTCGGTCGCGACCCTGCCGAAAGTGTCGATGAGCGCGGGGTTGTCAGGGCGCGGGGCACTCGTCATCGCGTGCCTGCCGGGGACCCGAGGCGTCCCGAGTTCTACCGCTGTCATCCACCCCAGCGTAGTGCCGGAACAGGGCAAGTTGTGAGCTTCGTTGCACAGAAGATCGCCGCCGCCATGGCTTTTCCGCGACTGCGGAGATAATCTCCCGGTCATGCCGCATTTTCGGTTTTCGGAAGCCGCGAGATTGCTGGGCGTCAGCGACGACACGGTGCGCCGCTGGGTCAAGTCGGGGCAACTCACCGCCGGTGAGGACTCGTCGGGACGCAAGGTCGTCGACGGCGCGGAACTGGCCGCCTTCGCTCGCCGCCAGGCGGAGGAGGCCCCCGACCCCTCCGATGTCGGCAGGTCCGCGCGCAACCGGTTCGTCGGCCTTGTTACGGACGTCGTCGCCGACACCGTCATGGCCAAGGTGGAAATCCAATGCGGCCCGCATCGCGTCGTCTCGCTGATGAGTACGGAGGCGGTGCGGGAACTCGGGCTCGCGCCGGGTGTGCTCGCGGTGGCGGTCGTCAAGGCGACGCAGGTGATCGTCGAAACCCCTGGAGGTTCTCAGTGAGGTCCCGGCTCGCGGTCCTGCTGGCCGCCGTCCTCGCCGCATCGGCGTGCGGCGCCGCACAAGAAGGGCAGGGCACAACGCTCAATGTCTTCGCGGCGGCTTCGCTCACCGAATCGTTCGGCGCACTCGAGAAGCGATTCGAGGCCGACAATCCCGGCGTCGACGTCAAACTCAACCTCGCCGGTTCGTCCAAGCTCGTCCAGCAGATCCAGGAGGGCGCGCCTGCCGACGTGTTCGCATCCGCCGACGAGAAGAACATGGACAAGGTGGTGGATTCCGGCGATGTCGAGGGCGAGCCCGCCGTTTTCGCGACGAACACACTGACGATCGCCGTACCCAAGGGCAATCCCAGGGGAATCACCTCCTTCGCCGATCTCGCGAAGGACGACCTGACCGTCATCGTGTGCGCGCCGCAGGTGCCGTGCGGTTCGGCGACCGAGAAGGTAGAGCGGGCCGCCGGTGTCTCCCTTTCACCGGCGAGCGAGGAACAGGACGTGAAAGCCGTGCTGACCAAGGTCGAGGCGGGCGAGGCCGACGCGGGGCTCGTCTACGTGACGGACGTCAACGGCAGGAACGTCGACCACGTCGACTTCGCCGAGGCGGACCAGGCGGTCAACCGGTATCCGATCGCGGTGCTCACCGGTGCCGGTGACTCCGACCTCGCGACGCGGTTCAGGGAGCTCGTCCTCGGCGAGACGGGCAAACAGGAACTCGGCAAGGCCGGTTTTGGCTCGCCGTAATCGCCGTGCCGTTCCATGGGTGCTGTGGATCCCGGCATCCATCGCACTCGCGCTTGTCGTGCTTCCCGTCGTCGGGCTGCTCGTGCGCACGGACTTCGCGCGGCTGCCCGAGCTGCTCACCTCCACCGCTTCGCTGAACGCACTGCGCCTTTCGCTTGTGACCGCTGTGCTGTCCACTGTGGCCTGTGTGCTGCTCGGGGTTCCGCTCGCCGTCGTACTTGCCAGGACGAGCGGCCCTGTTGTCCGGTTGCTGCGAGCCGTGGTGCTGCTGCCGCTCGTGCTCCCTCCCGTTGTCGGAGGGCTCGCGCTGCTGTTCCTGCTCGGGCGCAACGGGTTTCTCGGCTATCTGCTCGACGTGACCGCCGGGGTGCGGATTCCGTTCACGACCACCGCCGTCGTCATCGCGCAGACCTTCGTCGCCATGCCTTTTCTCGTGGTGAGTCTCGAAGGGGCGCTGCGTAATTCCGGTGATCGCTACGAACAGGTGGCGGCGACGCTCGGGGCGCGGCCGTGGCTCGTGTTCAGGAGGGTGACGCTGCCGCTGCTGCTGCCTGCCCTCGGCTCCGGTGCGGTGCTCAGTTTCGCGAGGGCGCTCGGCGAATTCGGTGCCACGATCACCTTCGCGGGCAGTCTCGAAGGGGTCACGCGCACCTTGCCGCTTGAGGTCTACAACCAGGCCGAGGCCGACATCGACAGTGCTGTCGCGCTGGCATTGCTGCTGGTTGTCGTCGCCATATTGGTGATAGCCGTCGCGAGGCCCCGCGCGCTGGAGGGGGCCGTCGGCGAGCGAACCGGCAAGAGGAGGACGGGAGGGGCGCGCGCGTGACCCTGCATGCCGACATCGAGGTGGAAAGGGGAGAGTTCACCCTTTCCGTCGGCTTCGAGGTGCCGAGGGGCACCGTGCTCGCCGTGCTCGGTCCCAACGGGTCGGGCAAGTCGACGGTGTTGAACAGCCTCGCCGGTCTGCTGTTGCCCGATCGGGGTGTCATCACGTTCGGCGATCGGACGCTCACGGCGGCGCCGAAGGTGCACGTACCCGCCCACGATCGTGCCGTCGGCCTGCTGGCTCAGGAGGCCTTGCTCTTTCCTCACCTCTCCGTCGTGGACAACGTGGCCTTCGCACCGAGGGCGGCGGGGAAATCGGCGGCGAACGCGCGGGCGGTCGCGCGACGCTGGCTGTCCGAAGTGGATGCCGAAGAGCTTGAGGCACGAAAGCCTTCGCAATTGTCGGGAGGCCAGGCACAACGGGTCGCCGTCGCTCGCGCTCTCGCCGGTGAGCCCGACCTGCTGCTGCTCGACGAGCCCTTCGCGGCGTTGGACGTCGACGCGGCACCCGCCGTGCGCGGGCTGCTCCGCAGGGTGCTGAGGGCCGAGGACAACAGCAGAGCGACGGTGCTGGTCACCCACGACCCGCTCGACGCGCTCGCGCTCGCCGATCACGTCATCGTGCTCTCGGAGGGAAGGATCGTGGAGCAGGGGCCGACGCGAGAGGTGCTTTCGGCGCCCCGGACGCCGTTCACGGCCAGGATCGCCGGGCTGAACCTGGTCGAGGGGATCGCGAAACCCGAAGGCCTGCTCACCCGTTCCGGCGGTTCGATCAGTGGGGTCGCCGCGCCCGACGCGGTGACCGGCGAGCCCGCCGTCGCCGTTTTCGCCCCCGGTGCGGTATCGGTCTATCCCGCCGATTCGGCCGCGTCGGGCAGCCCGCGCAACACCGTCGCGGCCGTCGTCGGCGCGCTGGAGCCCTACGGAGCCGTCGTGCGGCTGCGCGCGACCGGCGGGCAGGACTGGGCCGATGGCCTCAGTGCCGATCTGACGCCTGCCGCCGTCGCCGAACTCGCACTCGAACCGGGCACCCCGGTCCGCCTTTCGGTGAAGGCCGCCTCGGTGACGATCCATCCGGTACTCGGCCAATAGGCTTGGGGCATGAGCGATCAGCGCTGGAACTACCTGACCGACATGGACGGCGTACTGGTGCACGAGGAACACCTCGTCCCCGGTGCGGACGAGTTTCTCGCCGAGCTGCGTGCCAATGACGCCCGTTTCCTCGTGCTCACCAACAACTCGATCTACACCCCGCGCGACCTGCGGGCGAGGCTCGCGCGTAGCGGGCTGGACGTGCCGGAGGAATCGATCTGGACTTCCGCGCTCGCGACGGCCAAGTTCCTGCACGACCAGCGGCCTGGCGGTTCCGCGTACGTCATCGGCGAGGCCGGGCTGACGACGGCGCTGCACGAGGTGGGCTACGTGCTCACCGACACCGATCCCGACTACGTCGTTCTCGGCGAGACCAGGACGTACAGCTTCACCGCCATCACGAGGGCGATCCGGCTGATCGAGGGCGGTGCGCGGTTCATCGCGACGAACCCCGATCCGACGGGCCCGAGCAGGGAAGGCCTGCTGCCGGCGACCGGGTCCATCGCCGCGCTCATCGAGCGGGCGACCAACCGCTCTCCTTATTACGTCGGCAAGCCGAATCCGTTGATGATGCGTTCGGCCCTGCGTTCACTCGGCGCGCATTCCGAGCACACGCTCATGATCGGCGACCGCATGGACACCGACGTGCATTCGGGAATCGAGGCGGGGTTGCAGACCATTCTGGTGCTCTCCGGTATTTCGTCGAGGGAATCGGCCGACCGCTACCCGTACCGGCCGACACTGGTCGTGAATTCGATCGCCGACCTGGTCGGTCGTACGAAAGACCCGTTCGGGTCGGCCTGATCTCCGGGGGGTTGCCGCGAGGGCTTATCGTCGAACTGTGACGGAAGACCCCACGTTCGTCGTCGGTGACGTCCACGGGCACCGCGATGAACTGGCCGAGGCGCTGGCCAAGCGTGGTCTCGTCGATGAGTCGGGCGACTGGGCAGGCGGCAGTGCCCACCTGTGGTTTCTCGGTGACTTCGTCGACCGTGGCCCCTCCGGCATCGCCGCGATCGACCTCGTCAGAAAGCTGCAGCGGCAAGCGCCCGATTCAGGCGGCTTCGTGGAGAGCCTGCTCGGCAATCACGAGATCCTGCTGCTCGGCATGTACAACTTCGGCGAAGAACCGGTGCCTTCCGATTTCGGGCCCCGCAATTTCGCGAGAAGCTGGGAGATCAACGGCGGTCTCGCCGCGGACCAGGAAAAACTGACCGAGGAACACGTGGAGTGGTTGATCTCCCGTCCTTTGGTTGCGGTTGCCGCCGATCACCTGCTCGTCCATTCGGACACCCTCGAATACCTCGAATGGGGGGAAACGCCGGACGAGATCAACGGCGCCGTGCACGAGGTCCTTCGCGGCCAGGACCTGGCGAAGTGGTGGGAAGTCTGGCGGAGGATGACGACGAGGTACGCCTTCCGAGGCCCGCACGGTCCCGACCTCGCCGACATCCTGCTCGACCAGCTCGGCGGCAAGCGCGTCGTGCACGGGCACAGCGTGATCGCCGACCAGCTCGGCATCCATCCCTCCGAGATCGAGGCCCCTTACCTCTACGCGGGCGGCAAGGCACTCGGTATCGACGGCGGACTTTTCGTCGGCGGACCGTGTCTCGTCGTCGAACTCCCGTGGGAGCCGGAGGACTGACGGCCGCCGATCAGGGATTGACGGCAGTCGCGGCCGTCCCTGACGCGGGCACGATTTCCCTGCCGAGCGGCAACAACGACACCGGAATCATCTTGAAGTTGCCGA
The DNA here is from genome assembly GCA_040635515.1 of Saccharomonospora sp. NPDC006951. GTDB lineage: Bacteria > Actinomycetota > Actinomycetes > Mycobacteriales > Pseudonocardiaceae > Prauserella_A. The sequence goes on from JBEYHY010000009.1 coordinate 77,827, forward strand.
TGCCGAGCGGGATTCCGATGATCGTGAGGCACAACAGGAATCCGGTGACGAGATGGCCGATGGCCAGCCACCAGCCTGCGAAGATCAGCCAGATCAGGTTGCCGATCACCGAGGGCGCTCCGGCGCCGCGCCGGTCGGCGAGCGTGCGCCCGAACGGCCACAACGCGTAGTTGGCGATCCGGAACGAGGCGAGGCCGAACGGGATCGTGACGATCAGGATGCAGCAGATGATCCCGGCGACGACGTAGCCGATCGCCAGCCAGAATCCGGCGAGCACCAGCCAGATCACGTTCAGTAGCGTGCGCATGCCTTCATGGTCCCGGAAAACCGGGTGGGGTGCTCACACCAGCAGTTCGCCCGAGACGACGGTACGGGCCTCGCCGCCGATGCCGACGCGGTCGCCGTCTAGCGCCATGTGCACAATGCCGCCTCGGGCGGATGCCTGCTCGCCGACGAGCTCGGCCCTGCCGAACCGGTTCGACCAGTAGGGCGCCAGCGTGCAGTGGGCCGATCCGGTCACCGGATCCTCTGGCACCCCGACGGCGGGACCGAACACCCTGCTCACGAAGTCGATTCCGGCCCGGTCGCCCTCCGCGGTGACCATGACGCAGCGGAACGGCCACTTCGCGACCGCGGTGAGATCGGGGTCGAGCGCGCGCACGGCTTCGGCGGTGGTGGTGACCAGCAGGTCACCACCACCGGTTCCGATGTCGTCGAACGAGGTGCCGAGCGCCCGCTCGATGGCGGAGACATCGGGAGTGTCCTGCCCGTCGAGCGGTACGGGAGGGCTCGCGGGGAAGTCCATCGACACCCTCCCTTCGGTCGCGGTGCAGCGCAGCTCGCCGGACTTCGTGTGAAAAACCTGCTCGCCGCCGAGCACGTGCGCGGTGGCCAGCGTTGCGTGCCCGCACAGGTCCACCTCCGTCGTCGGCGTGAACCAGCGCAATGTCGTGCGGTGGGCTGAGGGCAGGGCGAAGGCCGTCTCCGAATGCTTGAGCTCGGCGGCGACCGCCTGCATCCACGCGGGGTCCGCTTCCCTTTCGAGGATGACGACACCCGCGGGGTTGCCCCGGAACGGCGCGTCGGTGAAGGCGTCGACGATGAACAGGCGCATGCCCCGAGATTAGGCGGTGCGGGCCGGAACCAGCACCGCCCGATCTCGGAGTGCGGGTCAGTTCATGACGCGACGCCCTCCGATGCGGGCCGCGAGCAGGCAGGCGGCGACGAGCCCTGCCGTCGCGAGCGCGGCGCTGGCGACGAACGGATCCATGCCCGACAGCGCCGGTGAAAACCCGGCGCCGATGTAGAGCGTGATCCCCGTCGAACCGCCGAGCTGGTCGGCCGCCCTTTGCACGCCGGAAGCGACCCCGGCGTCGTCCTCGGTCACTCCGGTGACGGCCGCGTACTGCAGACCGACGAGCCCGAAGCCCATGCCGGCCGCGATCAGCATCATCGCGGGCAGCGTGGCGAGCGCACTTGTCCCTCCGTTCGCGGCGGCGGCGATCGCGATCATCCCGAGCGCGGTCGCCGCGATGCCGATGACGGCGCACGACCTGGCTCCCCATGTGCCGATGAGGCGGGGAACGAAGGTCACGGCCGCGACGAGGGTCACGGCGAGCGGCAGCAGTGCGATACCCGCCTCAAGCGGAGTGAGGCCAGCTCGTTCCTGCAGGTAGAGGGTGAACAGCAGGAACGAGGTCGACAGCGCGGCGCTGAGCAGTGCGGTCGCGCCGTTCGCGAGCACCCTGCCCCTGACCGCGAAGAACGCGGGAGGAATCAGCGGGTTTCGCGCCCTTCGCTCGACCACGACGAACAGGACTCCCGCGATCACCGCGCCCACCAGCGCCGTCGAGGCGAGCCATGGCGAGGCGTTCTCCTCTCCCGCCTCGATGACGCCGAGTACGAACAGCAGCGGTGCCGCGGTGAGCAGGACCGAACCGGGAATGTCCAGCGAGGTCCGCGCGACCGGGATGTCCCTGGGGACGAGTACCAGCACCGCGCACATCACGAGCACGATGAAAGGGACTGCGATCAGGAAGATCCACCGCCAGCCGAGCAGCTCGGTGATGGTGCCCGACAGCACGAAGCCCAGCACCAGCCCGGTACTCGCCACGGCGGCCCACACGCCGAGCGCGCGGGTACGACGTGGCCCTTCCGGAAAAGCCAGGATGATCATCGCCATGGCCGAAGGCAGTGCCAGCGCCTCGCCGACGCCCTGGAACAGCCGTGCCGCGACCAGGAGCGGAAAGGTCGGCGCGAGCCCAGCCAGTAGCGAAGCCGCACCGAACACCGACGTGCCTGCCAGCAGCACCCTTCGCTTGCCGAGTAGATCGCCGAGCCTGCCGCCGAGCATGAGCAGGCCGCCGCCGGTGATGGTGTAGCCGACGACGACCCACGTCAGCCCGCGGGTGCCGACATCGAAATGCTCGCCGATCGAAGGCAGGGCGACGTTGACGACGGTCACGTCGACGGCGATGAGGAACTGCAGCATGGCGAGGCAGCCCAATGTCAGCCACGGCCGCCGCCACGAGGACCCGCTCGCGCGGGCGTCGTCAAGTTTGAGATTCACGAAAGAACGCTCCGTTGCTCGAAGAGGAAATCCGAGCAGCACAAAATGGCCGCTTCGGTCGGAAACCGGGCGGCGGAACGTTCGGTTGATGAGCGCGCCGCCGCTAGAGGCGGTGCGTCCTCGTCACAGCGGCGGCGGCCGCGGCGGAAGCGCCAGACATGGGCCGAACGCTACCAGCCGTTCGACAGACCTCCATTTGCAGATGGCAGGCGGGGTGCCGGTGTTCCTACACTTCGGGCAAGACAGTCAACGCCGACGTCGAGGAGGCACCCATGTCGCCTGCGCCCGCTCTTCCCAGCTACGCATCAGGAATATCCGACGTCCCGCTGCTCGGCGACACCATCGGCGCCAACCTCGACCGGACCGTCGCCGCCTTCGGCCAGAGGGACGCGATGGTCGAGCGGGAAACCGGGAGAAGGTGGACCTATCGGCAGCTCGCCGCCGATGTCGACGCGCTCGCGCTCGGTCTGCTCGCGAGGGGAGTCGGCAAGGGCGACCGCGTCGGGATCTGGGCCCCGAACTGTGCCGAATGGACCCTCACTCAGTACGCGACGGCCAAGATCGGCGCGATCCTCGTCAACATCAACCCCGCATACCGCGAACACGAGTTGGAGTTCGTGCTCAACCAGGCCGGTGTCGGCACGCTCGTCGCCGCCGCGAAGTTCAAGACCTCCGACTACGCGGGCATGATCGAATCGGTAAGGCCGCGCTGTGAGCGGCTGACCGATGTCGTACTGCTCGGGACGGAGAGCTGGCAGCAGCTACTCACCGAGGGCAGGGAGCAAGGCGAACGCGGCGGTGCGCGGCTCGCCGAGATCGGTGAGCGGCTCAGCGCCGACGATCCGATCAACATCCAGTACACCTCGGGGACGACGGGGTTCCCGAAGGGCGCGACTCTGAGCCACCACAACATCCTTAACAACGGTTACTTCGTCGGCGAGCTGTGTGGTTACACCGAAACCGACCGCATCTGCATTCCGGTGCCCTTCTATCACTGCTTCGGCATGGTGATGGGAAATCTGGCCGCGACGAGCCACGGCGCGTGCATGGTCATCCCCGCGCCGTCTTTCGATCCGAACGCGACGCTCGACGCCGTGCAGGCCGAGCGCTGCACGTCGCTGTACGGCGTACCGACGATGTTCATCGCCGAATTGGCCGAACCCGGCTTCGACACGTTCGACCTGAGCAGCCTCCGGACGGGGATCATGGCCGGTTCGCCGTGTCCCGTCGAGGTCATGAAGCAGGTGATCGAGCGCATGGGCATGACCGAGGTGTCCATTTGCTACGGCATGACGGAAACCTCGCCGGTGTCGACGCAGACGAGAAGGGACGACTCCGTCGAGCGGAGGGTGTCGACCGTGGGCAGGGTCGGCCCGCACCTGGAAACGAAGATCATCGATCCCGAGTCGGGGCTGACGGTGCCGAGAGGAGTGCCGGGAGAACTGTGCACGAGGGGATATTCGGTGATGCTGGGTTACTGGGAGGAGCCGGACAAGACAAGGGAAGCCATCGACGCCGCTCGCTGGATGCATACGGGCGACCTTGCCGTGATGGACGACGACGGGTACGTGAACATCACCGGTCGCATCAAGGACATGGTGATCAGGGGCGGGGAGAACGTGTATCCCCGTGAGGTCGAGGAATTCCTCTACACCCACCCCGACATTCTCGACGCGCAGGTGATCGGCGTTCCCGATGCCCGGTATGGCGAGGAACTGATGGTGTGGATCAGGATGCGCGAGGGCGCGGCCGGACTCACGGCCGAGGACGTGCGCCGGTTCTGTGCCGACAAGCTGGCTCGCTACAAGATTCCCCGCTACGTCCATGTCGTCGACGAGTTCCCGATGACGGTGACGGGAAAGGTGAGGAAGGTCGAGATGCGGCAGCGCTCCATCGAGCTTCTCGGCCTCGGCGACACCGCGAAGGCGAAGCACGCCTGAGCCGTCCATTGTGGTGGGTCGGAATGGCCCACCACAATGGACAGAGTCGGCTCAGCTCCGAGTCAGCTCTGCTCGGCGATGGCCGCGAACGCCCGCGCGTCCTCCTCGCCGAAGGTCTCCTCAAGTTGTTCCGGCGTGTAGTCGAGGTCGATCGCGGCGACATCGGCACCTCTCGCCGACTCGATCGCGCCCAGCCTTCGCTGTGCCCTGTCCGCCGCGTACTGGACGAATTCCTCGTTGTCGATGCCGAACGGCGGCTCGTCGAACTGGCTGTTGACCCACTCGATCATGCCGAGCGCGTGCGGCAGCAGTTCACCCATCCGCTGCTGAACGACGTCCCACAGGGAATCGTCGGCGGCGATGTGCCTGCGGCAGGTGAACGTTCCCCACGCCATGTGCCGCCGCTCGTCGTCGCCGATGCGCCTGACGAGTTCCTGCATTCCGGGAAGAATGTTCCGCGACGTACACACCTTCTGCCACGCGTAGTACCCGGTGAGCGCGAGGCTTCCCTCGATGACGTGGTTGTAGGTGACGCTGGCCCTGATCTGGTTGGCCGGACTCGGGTCGTGTTCGAGTACGTGCAGTGATTCCGGCAGTTCCTCGTAGAACAGCTTGCGGTAGTGGGGATTCTCGGCGACATAGGAGTGAAGGTCCTCGGTGAGGCCGACGGCATCCATCCAGCGCCGGAAAACCTCCGTGTGCTTCGCTTCCTCGAAGCAGAACTGCGTCAGATACATCTCGTCGGCGAGCCGCCCCTCCGTGGCCATCGCCTTCATGAACGGCTGGATGTCCTCCGTGACGGCTTCCTCTCCCGCGATGAACTGCGCGCACAGGTAGGTCGCCGACCGGCGCTGGTCGTCGTCGAGGGTCTCCCAGTCGGCCCTGTCGGAACCGAAATCGATGTCGGCTGGATTCCAGAACTTCGCGTTTCCCTTGACGAAGAGGCGAAGTGGGAAGGAATCCCAGTTGAGACCTCCCTTGCGCAGTGACTGAAATCCAGCCCGGTGGACTGCGACGGTGCCGGTCATGATCTCTCCTCGTCACTTGCTGATCGGATGAGTGCCGCGATCACCGTGCGAACGTCCGAGGCCACTTCGGCGGCCGGGCAGGTCCGCAGTACGAGATGGCTCAGCGTGAGGCGCACCATGGTCTCCGCGACGAAAGCGGGATCGCCGAGACCGGGAAGCCGCTCACGAAGATGCGCTTCCGACACCTCCGTCGCCGCGCGAAGAATGGGCTCGCCCCTCGTGGTGAGCAAGGGAACGAGATCTTCGGCGACTTCCGTGCCGAGTACCGCCGCGACGAGCCGGTTCTCCCTGGCGTGTTCGATCGTGAACACGGTCGCGTCGTAGATGCCGGTGAGCACATCGGGCGCGGCTTCGTGGCGTTGCTGGATACCTTCGAGGAATTCCGCGGTCGTCCTGAGTGCGACGGCCTGTACAAGCGCCGATTTGCTGCCGAATTCGTTGTAGACCGTCTGCCTGCTGACCCCGACGTGTGTGGCGATGTCGGCCATACGCAGCCGTGCGTAGCCTCGCTCCGGCAGTAGATCGGTCGCCGCGTCGAGAAGTTGCTCGCGCAGTGAAGCCCTGGTGCGTTCGGAGAAGCTGGTGACCTGCGACACATTCCATCTTGACACAAGAGGTCCCAGTGTCAAGGGGCTGGACGTGGTCGTCCTGGTTGTCAACACCGCCCGCGACCGGGCCGACTACGGTGTCGGCGTGGGGATGTGCGTTGGTTTCGACCTTGACATGACGTTGATCGACCCGAGACCCGGCATGATCGCCGCGATGGGACAGCTCGCCGAGGAGACGGGATACCCGTTGGACGGCGAGGCGTTCGCGGCCAATCTCGGCCCGCCGCTCGATCACGTGCTCCGCGAGTTCGGAACACCGGAAGACCGGATACCCGAACTCATCGCCAGGTTCAGGGCGATCTATCCCGACGTCGTGATTCCCCGAACGGTCGCGCTTCCCGGCGCCACCGCCGCGCTCGAAGCGGTCAGGGCCGTGGGTGGCAGCACGCTCGTCGTCACGGGAAAGTACGCGCCCAACGCGGCACTGCACGTCAACTCGCTGGCCTTCGCCGTCGACGAACTCGTCGGCGATCTGTGGTCGACGCGGAAGGCGAGCGCGCTCACCGAGCACGGCGCGAAAATCTATGTCGGTGACCACACCGGCGACATCAGGGGGGCGCTGGCAGCGGGAGCGCTCGCGGTCGGCGTCACGACAGGCCCGTGCTCACGCGAGGAACTGCTTGCCGAGGGTGCCGACGTCGTACTGGGCTCGCTCGCCGAGTTTCCCGCTCTGCTCGACTCAGCGCCTGCGATGCTCGCGGATCAATGAGACGAGCCCGAGTCCCAGCCCGAGCGGTGTCACGACACCGGCCGCCACGGACAGCCATACGGGCAGCTCTTCGAGTCCCGCGGCGAACATGATGAACACGGCGAGCACCGCGAGCATGCCGACGGCGAACAGCACGATGCCGGCGCGCATGAGCATGGGGGCGCCAGTGCTGGTGGACGGGGTTTCGCGGACGGCGGACTCCATGGGGACATCTTAAGGCGGGCAATCTGCTTCTCCCCACCGCATGTGGCGAGATAGGCTTGGCTGACACGCGTCCTGGGTACGCACCTGGGGCGCGTTCGTCGTGCGGGGCCGGTCATGACCGGACTCGTGGCCGGAGTAGCGAAGGAACGGTGAGGGCAGTGCCGACCGGCAAGGTCAAGTGGTACGACGCGGACAAGGGATTCGGCTTCGTCACCCAGGACGGTGGCGAAGACGTCTACATTCGGAAAGCCGCGCTACCGCAGGGGGTGGAGGCCCTCAAAGCCGGGCAGCGACTGGAGTTCGGTGTCGCCGACGGGCGTCGGGGTCCGCAGGCCCTTTCCGTGCGTTTGCTCGACCCGCCGCCTTCCGTGGCGGAGGCCCGCCGCCGTCCGGCCGAGGAATTGCACGGCCTCGTCGAGGACATGATCAAACTGCTGGAGATGCGGGTACAGCCCGACCTTCGCAGGGGCCGCTACCCGGACCGCAAGAACACCAAACGCATCGCCGACGTCATGCGCGCCGTCGCCCGCGACCTCGACCCGTAAGGACTGGTTTTCGGGCCTGCTTGCGTGGCGGGTGCCGGTGGCGGAACCTGAGTGCTCAGGCCTCGACCGGATCGATCTGCAGTGACCATACGCCGCGCACGACCAGCTGGGGCTGTCCGCTCTCGTCGAGAAGGGGCTCGTCCTGCTGGTTCGCGGCGTATGCGCCACTGAGTTGCTGGATCTCCACGACGACGAGCTGATCGTCGGGCGAGTCGGGAGTGATCGTGTAGGCGAGGCGGTCGCCTGTGGTGAAGACCTCTTGCTTCACCGGCTGCACCTCGCCGTCGGCGTTGAGGTATTGGACGTTGACGAGCCAGGGCGTTTCCGCGATCTCGGAGGGCACGGAGATCTGCACCGGCTTGCCAGGACGCACCTTGAGTGTCGCCGCGTCGCCGATCGGTTCGCAGGAACGCACGAGCGCGTCGCAGTACATCAGCGGCACCGCCGTCGCGGTCTCGCCGTCGGCGAAGAAGGTGATCTCGGGCGGCGGGGTGGCCGAACAACCGGTCAGGGTCACCGCACCGCCCGCCAGCAGCGCCATCAACGCACGTCGCATGCTCCGAAGACTACGGTCCGCCTCCGGTGCCGGCGGGATCGGGGCGTAGCGGCCGATCGCCGCCGAGCCCGGGGATCAGCGAGGAACCCTTGCGGACAAGCCACGTCTGCGTGAGACCGATCGCGAGGAACGCGGAGACCACGAGGAAGCCGATCCAGTAGGTCGGGGGCAGCAGCAGGCCGACCGCACCACCGAACACCCACGCGAGCTGGAGCACGGTTTCCGAGCGGCCGAACGCCGATGCGCGGGACTCCTCCGGCAGATCGTGCTGGATCACGGCGTCGAGGCTGTTCTTGGCCAGCGCACTCGCCGTGGAGCCGACAAGGCCGACGATCGCCGCCGTAGGCAGCCCCGCGAGCAACGCGGCGAGCACGGTCGAGGCGAGTGTCGCCGCGACGCAGCCGAGTACCACCTGGTCGGGCTTGCCGAAGTGCATGCGCGAGCCGAGCGCGTTGCCGAGGAATCCACCGGCACCGGCCGCGGCGCCGATGACACCCAGCATGAGCAGTTGCATGAACGGCGACTGCCCGCCGTCCTCGGTCTGTGCCTTCACCGCGAAGGCGGCGAACATCATGAGGAAGCCGGTGAGCACCCTGATCGATCCGTTGCCCCACAGGCCGACCACGATGTGTCTTCCCATGGGCTGGCGTTTCTTGCGCTCCTTGCCCCGCGCCGTCAGCGCTGCGGGAACCTCGCCCTCGGTGACCTCGACCCACGCGGGGATGCGCATGGCCTGCGCGGCGCCGACGACACAGATGATCGCCGTGAACCACAGTGCGCCAGAGGAGCCGAGTACCGAGTTCAGTCCCGCCGCGATCGCACCGAAGACACCACCAGCGGCGAGCCCGAAGACGGCGAGGCGGGCGTTGGTTTTCGACAGTGTGATGTCCGGCGGAACGACCCTCGGCGTGACCGCCGCCTTGAGCACCATGAACGATTTGGACAGCACCATCTTGCCGAGTGCGGCCGGATAGAGCCCCCAGTCGTTGAAGTGCAGGGCCATCAGCACGCACATCAGGGCCTGGCCTGCCGAGGCGACACACATCGCGAGTCTGCGACCGCGCTGGATGCGGTCGAGCGCGGGACCGATCACGGGTGCGACGAGCGCGAACGGGGCGATGGTGATGAGCAAATACAGGGCGACCTTGCCCCTGCTCTCACCGCTGCTCGCCGCGAAGAACAGGGTGTTCGCGAGTGCGACGGCCATCGCGGCGTCGCTGGCATAGTTGAGCATCACCGCGTACGACAGCGAGGTCAGTCCCGACTTGTCGGCGCCGTCGGCCTTTGTCGCCCGCTTGAACGCGTCGACGGCCTGGCCGCTGAGCTGCTTGCCTCGCAGCGCGGCGACCCTGGTGACGGTGAGCTTCTTCGGCAGCCGGGGCATGCCCTCGCCGCCTTCGAGGCCGTGTTCGGCCCTTGTCCGCTGATCCGCCCCTCCGGGGGGCGGTGGTTGCTGACCTGGCGGCGATCCCTCCTGGACGTCGCGCGGCTGGCCGGGCGCGTATCCGCCCGTGTCGTAGCGCTCGAAGTCTCCCTGCGCGCGCGGCGACTGCTGCCATGGGCGCGGCTGCCGGGGCTGCTGCGGAGGATAGGGACGTGCGCCCTGCCCTCGGGGCGGCTGCTGGGGATGCGGCTGAGGAGGATGCGGGTGGGGCACCGGCACGGCGCCGGTGGGCGCCTCGTCGGCCGTGGGCTGCCATGGTTGTTGCCGCCGGGTGGGCGGCTGCTCGGGAGGAGGGCTCTGAGGTCCCCGCGGCGCCCGGTCCCAGCTCGCGCGCGCCGGCCGCTCGACCCGGGTGCGATCAGCGGGCGGCTGGCTCGACCCGGGTTCGGGCGTCCATTTCCGCTTACCCCTCCGACCGGAACGCATACCCTCAATCCTGCCGTACTAATGGTCGCCTGTGCTGGGCATCAGGCCACGTTGACGAACTTCACCCTGAACATCTTCGGCCACAGCTTCCCCGTGATGAGGAACTGGTCGGTTCCCGGGTAGGCCGCGATGCCGTTGAGTACGTCCGCCCCCTGCTCCTCGCCGGGTTCCAGCAGGCCCGAGGCGTCGATCCTCGCGGTCACCTCGCCTTTCGCGGGGTCGATGCGAACGATGTCATCGCTCTGCCACACGTTCGCATACACGGCGCCGCCGACACATTCGAGTTCGTTGAGCTGGTCGACCTCGGTGCCGTTCTCCGTGACCGTCACCGTCCCGTTCGCCTCGAAGGTCTCCGGATCGCGGAAGGTCAGCGTCGCCGAGCCGTCGCTCATCACGAGCCTGCCCGCTTCCTGCTGGTGGCAGAGCCCCCAGCCCTCGCCCTCGTAGTTCACCCTGCGTCGTTCGGCGAGGGTGTCCTTGTCGCGCTCGATGGCGATGCCGTCCTGCCAGGTGAGCTGCCACACGGTCGATTCGAGCACCGTGATGCCCTCGCCGAACAGCGGGCCGGGCAGCTCGACCGTGACGTCGGGTTCGGCTCCGGGCTTTCCCTTACGCAGGGTCGACTGGCCGATCAGGCCGGTGCCCTCGTAGAGCGTTTCGCCGGAGAACTCCAGGCCCTGGGTGAAGGCCTCGCTGTCGTGAGGAAGTACCTCGATCACCTCGACGCGCATTCGCTCGACAGTGTCGTTTTCGTCGTCGCCGTGACCTTGGCCCGGCGCCGTCGATGGCGTCGCTCCGCAGGCGGTGAGGGTGGTCAGTACCGCGATCACACTCAGCGTTCTTCTCACGACACCAGCCTGGCACGAACGCGCACAGTTACGTACTGCACAATTGGCTGTATGACCCTGCTGCTCACCCTCGACGACGGCGAGGTCCGCCGGAAATTGGTCGACGCGGTCGAGCTGGCGCGCGAGGCCGCCGCGCTCGACGCCGGGGCCGACAGCGTCGGCGAGCACGTCGACGTTGAGCACGAGGACGCCGTCTCCGTCACCCATCTTTTCGCGGCCGGAGTTCCCGGCTACCGGGGCTGGTGCTGGTCGGTGACGGTGGCCGCCGCCGACCTCGACGCTCCGGTGACGGTCAGCGAGGTGGTGCTCCGTCCCGGTCCTGACGCACTGGTGGCTCCCCGCTGGGTGCCATGGGAGCGAAGGGTCCTTCCCGGTGATCTCGGGGTCGGCGACATCTTTCCCACCGATACCGACGATCTGCGGCTCGTACCCGCCTACCTGAGCACGGAGGTGGACGCCGAATCGGCCGACGAGGTCGAGGAGGTCGGCTGGGAGCTGGGCCTGGGCAGGCAGCGAGTCATGTCGCGGTACGGAAGGGACGACGCGGCGACGCGTTGGAACCGCGGCGAGTTCGGCCCGCGTTCCGACATGGCACGCAGTGCGCCGGGCCGGTGCGGAACCTGCGGGTTCTACCTCCAGCTCGACGGTTCGCTGCGCGCGGCCTTCGGGGTGTGCGGCAACGAGATCGCACCCGCCGACGGCAGGGTCGTGCACGTCGAGTACGGCTGTGGCGCGCACTCCGAGGTGGAGGTCGAGATCACCTCGTCGGTTCCGGTCGCCGAGCTGGTCTACGACGACTCCGTGCTCGACATGGAACCGGCTGTTCGTGAACAGCCAGCAGAGTCCTGATCCCGGCGCCGGGGGAGGCGATTTCGGCGCGGACGTACTACGGGCCGCGGTCCTGCGATCGTGGCGCGATTCGCCGACCCGGTTCACCGAGGACACCAACGCCGAGCACGACCTGAGGGTCGGCGGATACCGGGACCGGCTTTTCACCGAGCTCGCCCAGAACGCCGCCGACGCCGCTGCCGCCGCCGGTGTACCCGGACGAATCCGGGTGTCCGTTGTGGACGGTGAATTGCGGGTGGCCAACACGGGGGCCGCACTCGACGCGGTCGGTGTCGCCTCGCTCGCCTCACTGCGCGCCTCGGCGAAGCCGGACGAGGCGGTCGGCAGGTTCGGAGTTGGTTTCGCCGCTGTCCTCGCGGTCACCTCGGCTCCCCGCATCGTGTCGAGGACGGGCGGAGTCGCGTTCTCGGAGGATCGCACCCGAGCCGAGACGGGCGAACGGGAAACCGTACCGGTCCTGCGGCTCCCGTGGGCGCTGCCGGAAGACGAACCGAAACCACCGGAGGGCTTCACCACCGAGGTCCGGCTGCCGCTGCGGTCCGACATCGACTCGGCAAGCCTGATGCGGCTCATCGCCTCCGAGGTGACCGATCTGCTGCTCGCATTGCCGTGGCTCGCCGAGGTCGAGGCCGACGGCGCGGTGTGGACTCGTACGGCGGAGGCCGATTTCGTCACGCTGACGCAGCCGGAAGGGCTCCCGACGCGGTGGCTCACCCATCGCGGCGACCACGCGGTGTGGGCGGTACCGGTGCCGGAGGACGGCGTGCCGAGGCCGCTCACCGAGGACGTGCTGCACACCCCGACACCCACCGACGAGCGGCTTTCCCTTCCCGCGAGGCTGTTCGCGTCGGTACCGGTCGAACCGTCCCGCCGCAGGGTGCTGGCGGGGCCGGCGACGAAAGCCGCGTTCGAGGCGGCGGCAGGGGAATACCCGCGACTGCTGCGTCTCATCGGAGACGAGCACCGGATCGCGCTCGTGCCGAGAGCGGCGTTCCCGCTGTCCGAAGTGGACACACTGCTGCGTGAGCTGATCGCGGAGCGGCTGGCGGCCGATCCCTGGTTGCCCGCTGCCTCCGGCGGAGCGGAGCTGAGGGGCGCGAGTGCGAAAGTTCTCGACATCGACCTCCCGGAATTGCCCGCGCTGCTCGCCGATGTCGTGACCGGGCTGGTCGCGGCACCGCTGTGCGGTCACGGAGCCACGAGAACACTGGCCGCGGCCGGTGCCGCCCCCATCGGCGTCGCCGAGGTCGTCGACGCCGTCACCGGCATCGAGCGAGCCCCTTCGTGGTGGCACGCGTTGTACTCGGTGTTGCTCGACGGCGTCGAGCAACACCTGATCGCCCTCGACGAACTCGGCGCACTTCCCGTCCCGCTCGCCGACGGGCGCACGGTCCCCGGCCCGCGTGGGGCCTTGCTGACGCAGGACACCCCGATGCCGCCCGGCTTCGCGGAGCTCACCATTCCCGGGCTCCACCTCGTGCACGCCGACGCGGTTCATCCGCTGCTGCGGCGGCTGGGAGCGCGGGAGGCCGGACCGGCCGAATTGCTGGCGGCCCCTGCCGTGCGGGACGCGATCGACCGCAGCGTGGACGACGCGATGTCGGGTGCCGACGTACTTCCGCTCGCTCGTGCCGTGCTCGGCCTCGCCTCGGGGGTGAGCGGGGACGATATCGGCGCGCTCGCGTTGCCTTCCCGCGACGGATGGCGCCGTGCCGACGAACTGATCATGCCTGGCTCGCCGCTGCTCGACATCTTCGACGAGGAGGTGATCGGGGCCGAGTGCCCTTTCGACGTACTGGACGAGGACTTCGCCGCAGAGTGGCCGGGCGACGTGCTGACCTCGGCCGGAGTGCTCGACACCTTCGCCGTCGTCGCGGACGAGGACCCGGCGGGTCCCGATCACGAGCTGCCCGACGAGGACGAATGGTGGGATTCACTCGCGGAGCCGCCTTCGCGAGTGCTCGCGGTACGCGATCTGGACCTTGTCGCCGACGACGCGTGGCCGGAGGCCGTGCGACTGCTCGCGGCGAATCCCGAAACCTGGAACGCGCTCGCCCAACCAGGGGGTCACACCCGCTGGTGGCTCGCGAGAGCCGCGTTGCTCGCCGACGCGCCCCCCTCATCGTGGCGCCTGAACGGGACCGATGACCTCGCGGGGCTCTACGACGAGGTTCCGGACGTAGGGCTGTCCGCGAGGCTGCTCGAACTACTCGGCGTGAGGACGGGCCTTTCGCTCGCGGGAGCCGAGGACGCGCAGGACCTGTGCGACCGGCTCGCGGATCACGAGCGGACGGTGTCGCCGGGTCTGGTCCTGCGCGCGCACGCGGCGCTGGCCGCCGATCCCGGGCTCGCGGGCGAACTCGATCCGCCGCGGAGGGTGAGGGCGCTCGACGGCTCGGTGACCGACGCCGACGACGCGGTGGTTCTCGACGCCCCGTGGCTGCTCGCGGTGTGGCCCGCCGATCGGCTTGTCGCGGTTGCCGAATGGGAAGCCGCGCCCGCGCTCGCCGACGTCTTCGCGCTCTCGCTCGCCGGTGACGAGACCACGGCCGAGGTGACGAGCGAGGGCGAGTTCGTGGCATGGCGTGAGCTGCCTGCCGTCGTCGCGGCAGCCGCACTGCTCGACCTGGAGCTTCCCCATGACGGGGTCGTCGTCCACGAGGGGCTCAGCGTCGGTGAGCGGCCCGTTCCGTGGTGGTTCGACGGCGAACTCCATGCCGACGACACGGCCGAGGGGCTCGCGAGGGCGTTCGCGTGGAGCGCGGGACGCTGGCCCGACCGGCTGCTCGTCGCCGCACTGCTCGACGATCCCGATCCGAGGACCGTGCTGGGGTAGCGCTCAGGGCTTGTTCAAAGCTTGTTCAGAGCCCGTGCTGCGCTCCGCGTGAGCCGCGTCGCGATGCCGCGCGCTGCCAGAGCATGATCGGGATGCCGATGAGCCCGAGCCCGCCTCCGGCGAGCATCGTCCACAGCCACGTTCCCTCGACACCGCTCACGAGCAGCACGAGGAAGCCCGCGAACCACAACGCGGTGCCGATGAACACCGGGATCCACAGATCGGTCAGTGACTTCGGTAGCTCAGGCGGAGGACGAAGCCGTCCCTGTTCGCCGGGGGAGTTGCTCGGTTCGTCCACGTAGGACAGGCTACCGCTGCACCATCCGACACGAGGCAGGTGACGATGACACAGGCCGGCGAGCAGCGGTCCTTCCGAGGGCGGCTCGACAGCTTCTTCAAGATCAGCGAGCGCGGGTCGACCATGAGCAGGGAACTGCGTGGTGGTCTTGTCACGTTCGTGGCGATGGCCTACATCGTCGTGCTCAACCCGCTGATTCTCGGCAGTTTCTCCGCCGACGACCCGGGCGCGAAGCTCGACTCGACCGGCGCCATCCTGCCGGTTCCGCAGGTCGCGGCCGTCACCGCGCTCGTGGCCGGAGTGATGACGATCCTCATGGGAATCATCGCCAATTACCCATTCGCGATGGCGGCGGGTCTCGGCATCAACGCGCTCGTTGCCGTGACCATCGCGCCACAGATGACGTGGGCCTCCGCGATGGGGCTCGTGATGGTCAACGGGCTCGTCGTGATGGTGCTGGTTGTCACGGGAGTCCGTTCCATGGTGTTTCGCGCCGTGCCCGCCGCGCTCAAGGTCGGCATCGCCGTCGGTATTGGTCTGTTCATCGCGCTGATCGGGCTCGCCGACGCGGGGTTCGTGACGGCGGGCTCCGGCACTCTCGTGCAGCTGGGCATCGACGGTTCGATCGCCTCGTGGCCCACCGGGGTCTTCGCGGTGACGTTGCTGGTGATGGCGATTCTGGTCGCGCGCAATATCCGGGGCGCGATCCTGATGGGCGTGCTCTTCGGCACCGTGCTGTCGATCGTCGTCGAGGCCATCGTCGACGCGGGGCCCTCGGGAGGGACGAACCCCAAGGGCTGGAGCCTCGGCTATCCCGGGCTTCCCGACAACGTGTTCGGGCTTCCCGACCTCTCGCTCATCGGGCAGGTGGACTTCGGGGCGTGGGCACAGATCCCGGCCATCACGGCGGCACTACTCGTGTTCAGCCTCGTGCTCACGGACTTCTTCGACACCATCGGCACCATGACGGGGCTCGGGAGGGAAGCCAACCTCGCCGACAAGGCCGGCAACCTGCCCAACGTCGGCAAGACGTTGTTCATCGACTCGCTCGGCGCCGTCGCGGGCGGCGCGGCCTCCTCCAGCTCCAGCACGGTGTTCGTCGAATCGGCGGCCGGTATCGCGGAAGGCGCGCGTACCGGACTGGCCAACGTCGTCACCGGGTTGCTGTTCATCGCGGCGATGTTCTTCACGCCGCTGTACGAGGTGGTGCCTATCGAGGCGGCCGCGCCCGCGCTCGTCGTGGTGGGTGCGCTGATGATCAGGCAGATCACCGACATCGACTTCCGGGATTTCACGGTCGCGCTCCCCGCCTTCCTGACCATCGTCGTCATGCCGTTCACCTACTCCATCGCCAACGGCATCGGAGTCGGGTTCGTCAGCTACGTGGTGTTGCAGGCCGCGACGGGCAAGGCCCGCGGCGTGCACCCGCTGATGTGGATCACGTCGGCGTTCTTCGTCATCTACTTCGCCATCGGCCCCATCCAGGCCGCTCTGGCGTAGTACCCCTAGGCCGCGCGCGCACCACGCTCGTGCCCCGCGGACAGCCCGTTCACCTGCAGTGCGGTCAGCCCGAGCACGGCCACGGCCTGGACGAGGACGAACGCCGTGCCGAGTCCGGTGAGGCCGCCCAGGAGTGCGTACGCGGTGCTGCCGAGTACGTAGAGCACGTTGATCGCGATCACTTCACGGACGAAGCCTTTGCGAAGTCCCGAGGAAACCCAGCCGACGAAGGCCGCCCAGCCGACCAGCGCCACCCCCGCGATCACCGACACCGGGACGGGGATGCCGAGCGGCTCCGCCAGCACCGCGCACAACGCGGCCATCGCCAGCCCCAGCGCGCCGGAAGCGAGGGCATCCATCCGCAGCACATTACGAAGTTCGAACATCGTTTCCTCCGGTTTTCGTTGTGATGCCCCCACTTTCGCCGTCCGGAGAGGTCACGTCGATTACGTCGCGGGTAATGCGTGTGGTCAAGGCGCGGAGAGGGTGATGCCGAGCAGGCCGCGCAGTGCCTCCGTGCCCGAAGGCGTCGGGGTGACGGCTCTTCCGCTGCCGATGCGCTTGAGCCACGCGTTGTCGATGAACGTGCGGCACACCAGCGCACCGGTCAATCCGGCAACGTGTGTGCGGCGTTCCGTCCAGTCGAGGCACGCCTTCCCCAGCGGTCTTTTCGTGTCGCGCAACCGGTTCGGTGCGATGCCGAGGCCTTCGACGAGCCAGGCGGAACCTTCGGGGGTCAGGGCACAACCATTGGCAAGGTCGAGTAGTCCCTTGTCCGCCATCGCGTCGGTGATCGCGACGCCGATTCGGCCCGCCAGGTGGTCGTAGCAGGTGCGCCCCAGCGCCAGCGCGGCCGAGACTCGGGAACCGCGCAGCGTCGGCCGTGGTTCGGCGACGGGATCGACGTGCGCCGCGAGTCCTTCGAGCAGGTCGGCCACGTGTGGTCCCGCGAGTTGCAGATACCGGTGCCTGCCCTGTCGCCTTTCGATGAGCAGCCCGCCGTCGACGAGTCTGCTGAGGTGCTCACTCGCCGTCGACGCCGCGACGCCGGCCTGCGCCGCCAGTTCGGTCACCGTCCACGCACGACCGTCGAGCAGTGCGAGGCAGAACGCCGCCCTCGTCGGGTCGGCGATCAAGGAGGCAAGCCCGGCCAGTCCGGCGGAACGCGTCATGAGACCAAGGCTCGCACGCGAACACTTCGGCGGGCACCGAACCGTTTCGCTCCTACCGTTTCCGGCATGGAGAACAGACTTGTCGACGCCGGGTGGGCCGTACCTCCGGTACCCGAGGCCGGGGGAGACGGCATAGCGTGGTTGCGGGCGCACGTGGCGAGGTTCAGCTCCGGCGAGCGGCATCGACGGCGGCGCGAGCTGGTGACTTCGGCGCTGGCCGGAATCGATCCCCGATGGTTGCGCCGAGCTGCCCGCGCGGCGGGCCGGACCGATCCCGCGTTGCCGGTCGAACTGCTCGCCGAGGCGCTCGGACACCGCGTCGACCCCGACGATGTCGCGATCGTGGCCGTGCACTATCAGCCGGATACCGGAGAGCCCGCCGATGCTGATGCCGCCGTCGCCCGGCTCGTCGCGGTGATGGGCGGGGTCGCCGACGAGCGGACGGCGGCGCTCATCGGCTTGCTGGTGCAGGCGTACGCCGCAACCGCGACACTGATCGAAGCCGCGGTGAACAGTGGTCCCGGCACCGCTGACGCGCTCGTCGAGGAAACGCTCGCGCTGCGGCCTCCGGTGCGGGCAACTCGCAGGCAGGGGCCGGGCGGCGCGATCAGCGTCGTGGACCTTGCCTCGGCGGGGTTGCCCTTCGGGGCCGGCGAACACGAGTGCCCAGGAGCATCCCATGCCATCGCCATTGCGGCCGGCGCCATCGAGGGGAAGGACGTCGAACATGCACAGCGCCGATAACACCGAGCGTTTCAAGGCGCTTCACCACACGGGAGAGCCCTTGCTGCTGCCCAACGCGTGGGATTTCGCGTCGGCCGCGATGCTCGCCGAGGCCGGTTTCCCTGCGGTGGGCACGACGAGCCTCGGCGTCGCCGTTTCGCATGGCATCCCGGACGGTGTCGGTGCGGCGAGGACACAGACCATCGAAACGGCGCGCCTGCTCGCGCGGTTGCCGTTCCTGCTCACCGTCGACATCGAGGGCGGGTTCAGCGAGCGCCCCGACGAGGTCGCCCTGCTTGCGGCCCAACTGGCCGCCGAGGGGGTTGCGGGCGTGAACATCGAGGACGGAAGACAGGGAGACCGGCTTGCCGGAGCCGCCGAGCAGGCCTCCTTGATCACGGCGATCAAGGAGGCGGCACCCCTGCTGTTCGTGAACGCCAGAACCGACACCTACTGGCTGGGGATCACACCGGAACCAGAACCGACCATGGAGCGGTTGCGCCGGTACGCCGACGCGGGCGCCGACGGGGTTTTCGTTCCCGGTGCGGTACCGGTGGCGGGCATCGCCGCGATCGCGGAGACGATCGAACTGCCGCTCAATGTCCTTTATCGCGAGGAAGGGCCGGGTCTTTCCGAACTCGGGGAGCTTGGGGTTCGCCGGGTGAGCACGGGTTCGCTGCTGTTTCGCGCCTCACTCGCCGCCACGGTCGACGCCGTGCGCAAGGTAAGGGCGGGCGAACCCCTCGCGGGGGATATGCCAGGGTATGCCGAGGTAGCCTCGCTCACCTTCGACCAGGGACGATGAAATCGTAAGGTATGCTAACCAAGTGTCTGAGCCTGTGGACAACCGCTCGCTGGCGAGTCGCCTCCGACTGTCGGTCGTGCGGCTGAACCGCAAGCTCCGGGCACAGCGGACCAGCCAGGACCTTTCGCTCACCCAGATCTCGGCGCTGTCGACTCTGCACAAATGCGGCCCGATGACGCCAGGTCAGCTCGCGGCGAAGGAAGGCGTGCAACCGCCGTCGATGACGAGGGTCATCGCCGCGCTTGAAGAGGTCGGTTACGTCAAGCGCAGCCCCCATCCCACCGACGGGAGGCAGGCCATCGTCGCCGTCACCGACGAGGGGCTCGCCTACGTGCACGCCGCGATCTCCGCGAGGGAAGCCTGGCTGGATGAACGGTTGGCTGAACTGAGCGGCGAGGAGCGCGAGGTGCTCTCCAGAGCCGCCGAGATCATCGACAGGCTGGCGGGCCACGGCTGAGGCCCCTTTCGATCGCGGGAGGCGACAACTCGGCGTGAGTATCACGGGTAGCGACGCGACCACCCCCTCCAAGGACACCGCTACCCACGATCCACCCGGGACGCCGGAGAAACAGCGCAAGAGCGGCATGTTCGCCTCGCTTCGGGTGCGGAACTACCGGCTTTTCTTCTCCGGCCAGGTGATCTCCAATATCGGCACCTGGATGCAGCGCATCGCGCAGGACTGGCTCGTGTTCGAGCTGAGTGGCCGTGACGCGATCGCGCTCGGCATCGCCGTGGCACTCCAGTTCGCGCCGACCCTGCTGCTGTCGTTGTGGGCAGGCGTACTCGCCGACAGAGTCGACAAGCGCAAGCTGCTCATCGCCATCCAGTCGGGCATGTGCGCGCAGGCGGTCGTGCTCGGGGTGCTCAACGTGGCGGGGATCGTCGAGCTGTGGCACGTGTACGTGCTGTGCGTCGTGTTCGGCTGCCTTTCGGCGATGGAGGTGCCGACGAGGCAGTCGTTCGTCGCCGAGATGGTCGGCAAGGAGCACGTGCCCAACGCCGTCGCGCTCAACTCTTCGGTCTTCAACATGGCGAGGATCGTGGGTCCCGCCATCGCGGGCTTCGCCATCGTCGCCATCGGGACCGGCTGGCTGTTCCTCGCCAACGCGGCGAGCACGCTGGCCGTGATCGCGGGCCTGGCGATGATGGATTCGGCGAAGCTGTTCAGAGGCCCCGCGGTGACGAGGGCGAAGGGGCAGCTCATGGAGGGGCTGCGGTACGTGCGGGGCCGCTCCGACCTGATGACCGTCATGGTCCTGGTGTTCTTCGTGAGTACGTTCGGGATCACCTTCTTCGCCTCGCTCGCCATCGTCGCGGCCAACGTGTTCGAGACGGAGGCCGACGGTTACGGCATGTTGTCGACGCTGCTCGCGGTCGGCACGTTCACGGGTGCGCTCGCCTCGGCGCGAAGAGGCAGTCGCAGGGCGCCGAGGGTGCGGCTGCTCTTCCTGTCCGCGTTCGCGCTGGGCGTCATCGAGTTCGTCGCCGCGTTCATGCCGAGTTACCTGGCCTTCGGTATCGCGCTCGTCCCGCTCGGCGTCGCGACGATCACCTTCCTCAACACCGCGAACTCGCTGGTGCAGACGTCGGTGAGCCCTGAGATGCGAGGCAGGGTCATGGGCCTCTATGTGCTGGTGCTGATGGGAGGAAACCCCATCGGCGGGCCGATGACCGGCTGGATGGCCGAAACGTTCGGCGGGAGGTCGCCGTTCTACATCGGTGGTGCTGTCGCCGCGCTGGCCGTGGTGGTCTGCGGGCTTGTGCTCTACCGTGCGCGACGGACCCCCTTGCGTGATTCGCTGAGGTTAGGCTAACCTCATACATGTCCGCTTCGTGGTGGGAGCGGCAGTCAGTTCGGGAACAGACGAGGGCCCCGCACCGGATCCGGTGCGGGGCCCTCGTTGTGTTGCCGGTGTGCCGGTCAGGGAAGCAGCAGACCGTTGCGGCCCGCCTTGGCGTCCTCGAACCGCTTGCCGATCTCCGCCCAGTCGAACACGTTCCACAGCGCGTTGACGTAGTCCGGCTTCACGTTCTTGTACTGCAGGTAGAACGCGTGCTCCCAGACGTCGACGAGCAGGATCGGGACCGTCGGCAGGATCAGGTTGTTGTGGTGGTCGCGAAGCTGCTGGGTGATCAGCGTCTTGCCGATCGGGTCCCAGGACAGCGCACCCCAGCCATTGCCCTGGATCGTGGTGCAGACAGCGGTGAACTGAGCCTTGAACTTGTCGAAGGAACCGAACGCCTCGTCGATGGCGGCCGCCAGCTCGCCGGTCGGCTTGTCACCACCGCTTGGCGAGAGGATCTTCCACCACACGACGTGGTTGGCGTGGCCGGCCAGGTTGAACGCGAGCGTCGTCTCAAGGCCGACGATCGAACCGAAGTCGTTGGCGTCACGCGCGGCAGCGAGCTTCTCCAGCGTCTGGTTCGCGCCGTTCACGTACGTCTGGTGGTGCTTCGAGTGATGCAGTTCGTTGATCTCACCCGAGATGTACGGTTCGAGGGCACCGTAGTCGTAGTCGAGAGCAGGAAGCTCGTACGTGGGCATTAGCCCTCCTTCTTATCGTTTCGACACAAGGTCCCTTTACATAGCCAAACCTAGTAGTAGCTGATAGGGCTGGCTAACCGGGGCGTCCCTGAGTTGACCTTCCAATGTCGAGCTAACTAGAGGTCAAGGGCCGGTGACCACGACCACAGTCACACCGGACGTGTCCGCTTTCCTTACGCGGCGACGTGTTGCTCGATGTCGTCGGCGAGATCGGCGAGCACCGCGATGTTGAGTTCGAACGCGGTGAGTGTCTCCTCGACGATCGCGCGCCGCTGCGTCTCGTCCCACGGCGCGGTGTCGAGCGAGTGCCGGTACCGCTTGCGGAACGCGGAAGGGTTGCCGACGGCCGAGAAGTCGTAGAAGCGCGCGCCCGCGTCCTTGATGCCGTACTTGCGGTGCAGCAACGAGCCGACGACCTGTCCTCCGGCGAGGTCACCGAGGTAGCGGGTGTAATGGTGGGCGACGTAGCCGCCTGGCCAGGTTAAGGCGACCTCTTCCAGCCGCCGCGTGTAGCGCACGGTTGCCGGAACCGGCTCGGCCGCCCTTTCCCAATCGGGGCCGAGCAGATGTTCGAGGTCCGCGATCAGCGCGGGCATCCTGCGCAGTTCGTCGATGACGAACGGACCGCCGACGGGATCGCCTGCCATGGCGTCGCTCGCCTTCTCCAGCGCTCCGTAGATGAAGTAGTACTGCGCGGCCAGCCTCGCGTACCCGGCGAGGGTGAGCGAGCCGTCGAGTAGTGCGTTCATGTACGCCGAGTGGTGCGCGCGGTCGTGCACCTGTTGAGTGGATTCACGCAGAGTCCGCGAGAACGGCTGCTCGGTCATCGGCCCTCCCAAGAGGTTCTGACACGCTGTCAGAAAAGAGCTTAGGTGAGGGTTGCCTAAAAAGCGATGGTCAAACCTGATCGTCGCCGGTTTTTACGCCGACCGCGCGAAGGACGAAACCCACCGCGACCGAGACGGCGGAGTCGAGTTGCTCGGCGGGTACGTCGACGACCTGTCTCGCACCGAGTGCCGCGGTGACCATCGGGATGACGATGTCGGGGTCGTGACCGGCGATCCTGCCCTCGGCCACTCCCTGCGCGAGGATCGCCCTCAGCTTCTCGACGATGGGATCGGCGTGCGCGGCGACCCTGCGGTATGCCGAAGGGGCGAGTGCGGAGGCCAGCGCGCCGCCCGGCGGAAGGTGGTACTCCGCGAGAGTGCGCAGTTGCAGCCTCGCGAAGGTCGCGAGCTTCTCGACGGGATCGTCGACCGCGTCGACTGCCGCGCCGAGCAGAGTCACGTACCTGGCCGCCTCGTGCTCGACGAAGGCGACGAGCAGCTCCTCCTTGTCGCGGAAGTGGTTGTAGATCGCCGTCCTGCCGAGTTCGGCCTCCGAGGCGACGCTCGCGAGCGTGATCGCGTCGAACCCGCGCTCGTACAGCTGGCCGCGCAGAGCGTCGAAAACCCTGGTGCGCACCTGCTCGCGATGTTCCGGCAGTGAGCCGCCGATGATCTTGGGCATGCACGCACCTTTCGGGAAAGATTCAGGCTACCGGCCATTCGTGGACCGGCTCACCCGCTTTCGCCAGCTCAAGGTAGCGCGCCAGCATGCTCGCGAGCGCGCTGTCGCGGTCGAGGCCGCGAGCCTCGGCCAGCGCCACCGTGTCCCGCTGCCAGGTGCTGCCCGTGCGCCGCCGGATGCAGCGGTTCTCGATGACCCCGAGATAGCGGTCGGCCGCCGTGCTCGACACGTCCGAATTGCGCAGACCTTCGTGGGCGAGCGGAAGCAGTACCCGCAACACGAGTTCGTCGGGCGGGATCCAGCCGACGCCGGGCCAGTAGAGCTGGGCGTCGAACCCTCCGCGCGCTCCCGCGTACAGGTTCTCCTCGGCGGCCTGGAACGACATTTGCGACCACAGCGGACGTTCCTGTTCGGCGAGTGCCCGCTGCGCCCCGTAGAAGAACGCGGCATTGGCCATCATGTCCACCACGGTGGGCCCGGCTGGCAACACCCTGTTCTCGACGCGGAGATGGGGCTTTCCCTCCACGACGTCGTAAACGGGCCGGTTCCATCGCCACACGGTTCCGTTGTGAAGCCGGAGTTCGGCGAGGTTCGGCACCCTGCCCGCTTCCAGCACCTCCATCGGTTCCTCGGGATCGGTTTCCGGCAGCAGACCGGGGAAATAGCGGACGTTCTCCTCGAAAAGGTCGAAAATCGAGGTGATCCAGCGTTCCCCGAACCAGACCCTCGGCCGTACCCCCTGGTTCTTCAGCTCCTCCGGTCTGGTGTCGGTCGCCTGCAGGAACAGCGGGATCCGCGTCTCGTGCCAGAGTGCTTTGCCGAGCAGGAAAGGCGAATTGGCCCCGATCGCCACCTGAACGCCGGCCAGGCACTGGGCCGCGTTCCAGTGCGGCGCGAATTCCTCGGGGCTCACCTGCAAATGAAGCTGTACCGACGTGCACGCGGCCTCGGGGAGGATCGACTCCGCGTAGCTGTGCAGCCGCTCCTGCTCGTGTCCCGATATCGCGGTGCCCTCGATGGAAAGCAGTGGCTGCTCGCCTCTCGCGGCGAGGATCTGGTCGTTGAGCAAGGAGTAACGCGCGTTGTTCGTCAGCCACTTCTGGTCGAAGTGCTCGTGGCTCAGTGTCGGGAGGATGCCGACCACGGCGAGTACCGCACCGGCTTCCTCCGCTTTCTCCCCTGCCCTTCCGAGATAGTCGTTGAGGTCGGTCTCCAGCGCGAGCGCGGAATCCCCGTCCAGCGGCCGGGGTGGAACGTTCAGTTCGACGTTGTGCTGGGACAACTCGGTGGTGAAGGAGGGATCGTCGAGGGCGTCGAGAACGGCGGTGTTCGACATGGAGGGACGCATGGCCGGATCGACGAGGTTGAGCTCGACCTCAAGGCCGATGTGCTTGCGGGGGAAGGAGAAACTGCCATCGGAGAGCATCCTCGCGAGGGTGTCGAGGCAGCGCTGGACCTTCCTGCGGTATCGCCCCCTGTCCCGTGGATTGAAGAAGTCCGGTGACACGTCCTTGCCCATGGCGTATCCCTATGTTTCTCTTCGGCCACGGCTCCCCGAACGCCTTGGCGTGATACTTGCCAGGCCGAAACGGTGGCATATGCCGGGGGGCCAGATCTAGCGGCCAAACTGGTGCCGTCTGTCACCTGGCCCTAACGGAGCGCAAACGGCACCCCTTCGCACCAACATGCTACCCAGCATTCGGAGCACCGCGACCGTGGCGAGCGGCAGATGGGAGACTCGGCAGGTGGCCCTGTTGATCTACACCGATGACGTGGCCGACGAACGGCTCGACGACTTCCGGGAACTCACGACAGCCGACCGCAGGCCCGACCGGCCTGGCGGAAGGGGATTCGTGATCGCGGAGGGAACGGTCGTCGTTCGCCGGTTGCTGGCTTCGCGCTATCGCGTCCGCTCGCTGCTGGGAACCGAGCGCAGGCTCGCCGAACTCGCTCCCGACCTCGCGAATGTCGACGTTCCGGCATACGCGACGTCGGCCGAGGTCATGGCGAAGGTTGTCGGGTTTCATCTCAACCGAGGGGTGCTCGCCGTCGCGGATCGGGTGCGGCAACCCTCTGCCGAGGACGTCGTGGAAAACGCGCGGTTGCTGGCCGTCCTCGAAGGAGTGGGTGACCACGAGAACCTCGGCGCGATGTTCCGCAACGCGGCCGCGCTGGGTGTCGACGGCGTCCTGCTCGGCCCCGGCTGTGCCGATCCGCTCTACCGGCGCAGTGTCAGGGTGTCGATGGGCAACGTGTTGCGGGTGCCTTTCGCTTCGGTTCCCGAGTGGCCAGGGTGGTTGAACCGATTGCGGGACAAGGGTTTTCGGGTCGCCGCGCTCACGCCGAGAGCGGACGCGGCCGATCTGCGTGCTCTGCCTGACGAGGTAGGGAAGCGCATCGCGGTGCTCGTCGGTTCCGAGGGGCACGGGCTCACCGAAGAGGCCATCGCCTCCGCCGACCTCGCCGTGCGTATCCCCATGTCGAGCGGCGTCGACTCGCTCAACGTCGCGACGGCGGCGGCCGTCGCGTTCTACGAACTCGCGGGCCGTGCGGGAACCGTGGGAGTCGCCGGTGGGGCGCGGCAGGCCGCGGGGCGTGGTTGAGCGTGGGGGGCGCCGAGGTGCGACTGTTGATCAGGGACGAGCGGGTGGTGCTCGTCGGCGGCGAGAACGGGATGGAAGCCGATCCGCACGGTCTCGCGCTCGCGCCCGACCTCGCCGAGGCATTGCACGAATGGGCGAAGGTCGCGTCGGCGGTGCGTCGTACCGGTAGTGGCCAGGGCTCGGAAGTCGTTTCGCAGCGCGGAAAACAGCTTGCCGGAAGGGTGGCCCTCGCGATGGGCGTCGCCGTCGGCTACCGCGATCCCTTCACCGAGGAAGAGCTCGTCGTCGCCCCGCCCGAGGAGGAGGGGCGGCGTCCCTCCGTCGAGCGGCTCATTGGTTCGCGCGCGGCCATCGACGAGAAGACGCCGTGGGGAACTGGGCTCACCGTCGCCGGTTTTCTCGCCGTTTTCGTGGCGGTCGCGATGCTCGCGCTGGCGAACGCGCTCGCGACGGAAACCACCGATTGGGTCGCCGTCGGCGCGGGAGTCGTCGTCACGGCGGGCCTTGCTCCTTCGCTGTGGCTAGGCAGGAGTGTCCCGATCGTGCGCTGGGTCGTTCTCGGCGCGGCCGCCGGTGTTGTCGCGGCCTGGATCGGACTGCTCGCGATCGCCTTCCGGTGATTTCCTTGTGAGTTCCGCGTGAAATGCGTTCGGTTTCCCGATGAGGAGATGCCGCCTGCCGGTCCGGATCGCGAAGGTGAACACTTCTCCGTGGTCGGTGATGTGTCGTTCTCGTGAGCTTTGGCTGCCCGTAAACGGCCGGTCTGCTGTACTTGACGGGTATCGCCGCTTTGTTCGCGATCGGCCCGAAAAGGACATTCCCTATGGCGGACCTGACGAATGATGCCGGAAACGCGCTACCGAGATTGCGGTCGCTGTGCCTGGCGTTGCCGGAGGTGACCGAACGGCTCAGCCACGGCGAGCCGACCTGGTTCGCCGGTGGAAAAAAGACGTTTGTCATGTTTGCCGATCATCATCACGACGATCGGGTCGCATTCTGGTGTGCCGCGCCGCCGGGCTCCCAGGAAGCGTTGATCGGCGAGGCACCCGACCAATACTTCCGGCCGCCTTACGTCGGTCACCGTGGTTGGCTTGGGGTATGGCTCGATCGGGTGGTCGACTGGGAGGAAATCGCGGAGATCGTCACTGACGCGTATCGCATGGTGGCGCCAAAACGATTGCTCCGTGAGCTGGAAGGGTGAACGTTTACCCAGGTCGGGGAAACGGTTTCGAACGCACTGAAAGGTTCCTTTCGGGCGACCGGTAGTTTGACTACATGGCTACGTCGATCGCCTCAGACGTCTGTAATGTCGTGGTTACCGGGGGTAGCGGGTTCATCGGAAGAGCTGTCGTCACGGCATTTCGCGAGCGAGGTGCCAACGTCACCGTCGTAGACCGCGAGCCGCCGAGCGTTCCCCATGCCGATGTCGTCTTCGTGCAGGGCGACCTCGCCGACCCCGAGGTCAGGGAGCGCGCGATCCTTCCGGGAACCGACGGGATCATCCACCTCGCCGCGATCACCTCGGTGCTTCGTTCCGTCGAGATGCCGGCCAAGACCTACTCCGAAAACGTCGCCATCACCCACGAGTTGCTCGAACTCGCCAGGATGCACGGCGTCGGCAGGTTCATCCTCGCCTCGACCAACGCGGTCGTCGGCGACGTGGGCACCCGCACGATCACGGAGGATCTGGCGCTCCAGCCGCTGACGCCCTACGGGGCGACCAAGGCGGCCTGCGAGATGCTGCTCTCCGGCTACGCGGGCGCCTACGGCATGACCACCTGTGCGTTGCGCTTCACCAACGTCTACGGGCCTGGCATGTCGCACAAGGACAGTTTCGTGCCGAGGCTGATGCGCGCGGCGCTCACCGAATCCGGGGTCAAGGTGTACGGCGACGGCAAGCAGCGCAGGGATCTCGTCTACCTCACCGACGTCGTGAACGGCATCCTCGCCGCCTGGGACTCGCGGCACACGGGGAGGGCCATCGTCGGTGCGGGCCGCTCCGTCTCGGTACTCGACCTGATCGACACCGTTCGTGAGGTCACCGGATGCCCCATCCCGGTGGAGCACGTTCCCGCGCCAGGGGGAGAGATGCCCGCCGTGGTTGTCGATATCTCCCGCAGCGCCGAGACGATCGGTTACATTCCGGCTTTCGACCTTGCCTCGGGTCTCTCCGAGACCTGGCAGTACTTCCTCGACCACGACAGGCAGAAAGTGCTCTAGTGCTCGCATTCCTCCGTCGCCATTGGTTACTGCTCGTGCTGCTGGCGGGCGGGGTGACCCTGCGCGTCATCACGTGGCTCGCCTATCAGCCCGCGCTGCTCTACATCGACACGTTCCGCTACATCGACAATCTCGAAGCACTGCGGCCGACCGACCTGAACCCGCTCGGGTACACGGTCGTCCTCAAGGCGATGCTCGGGGTCGGTAATCTCGCCTTCGCCGCCGCCGCTCAGCACGTGCTCGGCCTGTTGATCGCGATCGTGCTCTATCTGCTCACCCTGAGGTACACGTCGAAGACGTGGCTGGCCGCGCTCGTCGCGGCCCCTGTCCTGCTCGACGCCTACCAACTGCACATCGAGCAGAACCTGATGTCGGAGGTGTGGTTCCAGGCACTGCTGGTCGCCGCGCTGTGGGTGCTGCTCTCGCGGGGCGAGCCCAAGTGGTGGCGGGCCGCGATCGCGGGCGTTCTGCTCGGTGCCGCGGTGCTGACCCGCACGATCGGTATCACGATGATCGTGCCCTTCGTGCTGTACCTGATCATGGCGGGCGGGGCCTGGCGGTCGAAGGAAGGCTGGAAACGCATCGGGGTGCGCGCCGGAGCGGGTCTGCTCGCCTTCGCCGTCGTCCTGGTTTCCTACGCCGGGTACTTCAAGTCGCAGGCAGGTATCTGGGGTCTGACGGGCGCACAGGGCAACGTGCTGTACGGAAGGGCGGCGGTCGTCGCGGACTGCGGCAAATTGCCGCAGGAAGACAAGACGCTGTTGCTGTTCTGTCCCGAGGAACCGCTCGGCGAGCGGTTCGGCGTCGACTTCTACACCCACTACAGGTACGGCGACCCCTCGTGGCCCACGACCGAACTGCCACCTGATCGCTCAAAACAGACGCTGGCCGACCAGTTCGCCAAGCGGGTCATGAGGGAACAGCCCGTCGACTTCACGCTGGCCGTCCTCAAGGACTTCGCGAAGAACTTCGGCCCGGTCAAGATGACCTCGCTCAACGACGTTCCGGCCGAGCGGTGGCACTTCCAGACCACCTACCCCTACTACATCGTCGGGGAGAACAGCGTCGAGATGTTCAACCAGACCTCGCTGTTCTTCGACGGGGTTACCCCGAGCGTGAACACCGACCTCGCGACGTTCCTGCGCAACTACCAGCTGCACGGCGGATACCTGTGGGGTCCCGCGCTCGCGGCACTCGGGCTGCTCGGCCTGCTCGGCGCCTTCGGCGTGGGAAGGGCCAGAAGGTCCGGTCTGCGCTCGGCGGCGTTCCTCGCGACGTCGAGCGGGCTGATCCTGCTGCTCGGTTCGGCCGCCTTCGAGTTCTCGTGGCGCTACCAGTTGCCCGCGCTCGTGTTGATGCCGCTCGGCGGGGCACTCGGGCTCGCGGCCATGCTTGGCTGGGGCAAGCGTGATCCGGCGGCCCCCGCGCGGCGGCCGAAGCTCAGCGACTACCCCGACGAGGTCGACAGCGGCGCGGTCGTGGACTTCCGCAGGAGGTACGGCGAGGCGAGGCTGACGCCGCTCGTGGTGGTCATCGCGGCCTTCAACGAGGCGAAGGGCATCGGCGCGGTCCTGCGCAACATGCCGAAGGAGTGCGAGGGGCTTCCGATCTCCACACTGGTCGTGGTCGACGGGGGCACCGACGACACGGCCGAGATCGCCGAGCGCAACGGCGCCTACGTGTGCGTCGCTCCCCGGAACAGGGGACAGGGCGGTGCGCTGCGGCTGGGCTACCACCTCGCGGCCGAGCGCGGGGCCGAGTACGTCGTCACCACCGACGCGGACGGGCAGTACGTCAACGAGGAAATGCCCCTGCTGGTCAAGCCGCTGCTCGCGGGTGAAGCCGATTTCGTCACCGGATCTCGCAGGATGGGGACGGAAGAGCACGACAGCAAAGTGCGTTGGCTCGGCGTTCGCGTTTTCGCGGTTCTCGCCTCAATTCTGACAATGCGGAAGATAACGGACACCTCGTTTGGATTCCGCGGGATGCACGCACAATTGGCGGCTTCGGTGACTTTGCGTGAACCGCAGTACCAGTCGTCGGAATTGCTACTCGGAGTGCTCGCGCGTGGTGCGAGAGTGCTCGAAGTGCCGATGAGCATGCATTTGCGCAACAACGGCAAGAGCAAGAAGGGCGGCAGCATCAGGTACGGCGCCAACTACGCGAGGGTGATGACCTGGACCTGGTTGCGCGAGTACGTGTTCGGTGGCGCCAGAAGGCGCCCGATGCCCCCTCGGATGCCCGTAGAGCAGGCGGAGCGGGCTCCTGAGAAGACCGGAGTCAGCTGACCGGCTCACTCGGAAGTGGCTCAACCGCGTTAGGCGCCGTGGCCGTGAGTGATCGGCCACGGCGCCTAACGCTCAGGTTGAGGTTGAGGGGCGTGTGCCCGGTTTTCCCGGCCCGTACCGGCCACTGTGGACCAGGCGGGGTTTCCCAGCGTCCGAGAGAGTTCAGACCACCTTGTGGGACGGGGGAAGTACGGGCACCGGTGGTTCGACGTCTTGCAGCCTGGCGTAGACCAGCCGGTCGAGAGCCGCGAACTTGAGTGCGAACACCACCGCGTAGCCGCCCAAATACGCGGCGTCGAGCACCACGATGCGCCAGAAACCGGAAAGGGCAAGCGGATCGGTGAGCATCGCGGCGGCCGTCGTGAGCCCGACCGAGGCGAACCAGCCGATGCCGATCACCGCGAGATACGGCAGCAATTCGGCTTTGACCTGCGGTTTTCCTCGGCGGCCCCAGGCCCAGCGGCGGGCGAGAAAGTAGTTGGGGATGGCACCGGCGACGAAAGCGATTCCGCTGGCGAGCGGCGCGCTCGCGCCCCACAGGAGCAGGCCGATCAGGGTTGCCTGGCTCAGGCCTGTCGCCAGCACCGAACTGGCACCCGCCCTGGCCAGCCTGCCGCGAAGTCGCCGTGGCTGACCCGCGGGGGCCGGGATTTTCCCTTGCCCTGTCTCGGCCATACCGGTCTGCTCGGTTCCGGTGCTCACTCTTCCCATTGTGCACACGGTCGATTCGGGGTTCTCGCGCCACCCCGAATCTCACAGCGGGTTGATGTCAGCATGTTATTAAGACAGGGTGGACCGGACAAAGAACCGGTCATCGAAAAACCAAGCCGAAGTACCAATCTGTGACGATCTGGAGGCAGTCGAGTCGTGCGAGTCCTCGTTCTCGGTGGTGATGGATATCTGGGGTGGCCGACCGCGCTCCACCTCTCGGACCGCGGCCATGAGGTCGCCGTCGTCGACAACTTTGCTCGCAGAAAGTACGACGAGGAACTTGGCTCGCAGAGCCTTGTTGCCATTGAGGACCTGAGTGTCAGGGTCGCCGCCTGGAAAGAGGTCTCCGGCAAGGAGATCCCGATGTACGTCGGTGATCTCGTCGAGGCCGACTTCGTGTACGACACGGTGCGCGAGTTCCAGCCGGACACGATCGTTCACTTCGGCGAGCAGCGCGCAGCGCCGTATTCGATGATCGACCGCGAGCATGCCGTATACACGCAGTACAACAACGTTGTCGGCAACCTCAACGTCATGTACGCGATCGCCGAGATCAACCCGGAGATTCACCTGGTGAAGCTCGGCACGATGGGTGAGTACGGGACACCCAACATCGATATCGAGGAAGGCTGGCTTGAGGTAGAGCACAACGGCCGCAAGGACCGGATGCTCTTCCCGAAGAAGCCGGGCTCCTTCTACCACCTCAGCAAGGTGCACGACTCGCACAACATCGAGTTCGGCTGCCGGATCTGGGGAATGCGGGCAACGGATCTCAACCAGGGCGTCGTCTACGGCCAGCAGACGGAGCAGACGATCCGCGACCCGAGGCTGGCGACCAGGTTCGACTACGACGCCGTCTTCGGCACCGTGCTCAACCGGTTCGTCATCCAGGCCGTGCTCGGCCAGCCGCTCACCGTGTACGGCAAGGGTGGTCAGACTCGCGGCATGCTCGACATCAGGGACACCGTCGAGTGCCTGAGGCTGGCCGTGGAGAACCCCGCCGACCGCGGTGAGTTCAGGGTGTTCAACCAGATGACGGAAAGCTACTCCGTCAAGCACGTCGCCGAACTGGTCGCGGAGCGGTTCGCCGGTCCCGTGCAGATCGACTACCTGGAGAACCCGAGGGTCGAGCAGGCTGAGCACTACTACAACGTCAAGCACACCGGGCTTGTCGAACTGGGGCTCAAGCCGCACTTCCTCTCCGACACCCTCATCGAGTCGCTGTTCCCCATCGTCGAGGAGAACAAGCACAGGGTGAACATGGAGAACATGCTGCCCAAGGTCAAGTGGGCCAGCGCGAAGAACTGACGAGCACAAAAAGGGGAGGCTCCCAGCCGATCGGCTGGGAGCCTCCCCTTTGTCGTGGTGCCGGTCAGCCTCGCTGGCTCCGGACGCCGAGCAGTACGTCCTCCCACGCCGGTACCGCGGGGTGGTTCCGCCGCTTCGGTTTCGGCTTCGCCTGCGCACCGTCGCCCTGTGTGCCGGGCAGCGTGGCCTGCTGGCCTGGCGAAGGCGGCGGGTCGTCGGCGGGGATCCTCGGCATTTCGGTGGTGTCGTCCTCGTTGGGCTCGGGGATGGGGGCCTCGATGACGTTGCTCCCGTTGTCCCTGCCGTCGTAGCCAACCAGCATCGGTTGTTCGGTTTCCTCTGTCGTTTCCCTGTGCTCGACCGCCCTCGGCATGCGGTGCGTGTTGGGGTCGAGCAGCGTTTCGGCCAGTTCGTCGATGGCGGTCACGGTGCCGCCGTGTGCTCCGGGGGAGAACTGCCAGTGCGCCCTGTTCTCCGACCTGCCGGCCTGCCAGTGCAGTCCGACGATCCACTTGCCGTCGTCGCCCCGCCACGAGTCCCACGTGGCCTGCGAGTAGTCGTGGCCGCGCGCTCCGAACGAATAGGCGACGACCTCACCGAGCGTTTGCACGTCCGGGCCGTCCTCACGCACCGGGTGCGCCTGCTGGGCGAGCTCAGCGGTGCGCGATCGCTCAAGCAGCACGGGGTAGGCGAATCGTTCGACACGCTGTTCCGGTACTCCCGCCGCGGCGGCGACCTGCTCGACGGACTCCCCGGCTCTGATCCGGGCCTGGATCTCTCGTGGACGCATTTGGCTCTCCAGCTCGATTTCGATCTGGCCGAGACGGGTGATGTCACCGCGGGCGGCCGCACGTAGGCGTTCGTCAGCGGGCAGGAGGAATCGTTCGCGGCGCGCCGGGTCTTCGCACACGATGGACTTACCGTCCTCGTGCAGCCCGACCACCCGTAGCGTTCGCATCCCGCCTCCAAGCGCGTTCACCATTGTGGGTGTCTACGGTAGAACGGCGCGTCGCCTTGACGGTCGAGGCGCGCCGAGTCCCCGTACATTCGCATTTGATCTTGGGGGAAACGGGTGAATCATTACTGGCGGACGCGCCGGGAAACGAGACCTCGATAAGGGGAATTTCCGTGGTGCCGGTGGCTGTGCCGCCGCGAACGCGCGCCACAGCCACCGGACGGAGAGCGGGGTTACTTGCCGAGGCGTTCGACAACCCACTCGACGCACCGCGTCAGCGCGGCCACGTCGTCGGGCTCGATGGCGGGGAACATACCGACCCTGAGCTGGTTACGGCCCAGCTTGCGGTACGGCTCGACGTCGACGATTCCGTTGGAGCGCAGGGTTTTCGCGACGGCCGCCGCGTCGATGTCTTCGGTGAAGTCGACGGTTCCCACGACCTGCGAACGCAGTGCGGGATCGGTGACGAACGGCGTGGTGTAGCCGGTCTTTTCCGCCCACTCGTACAACCGGGTCGAGGAATCACGCGTGCGCGAAACCGTCCATTCGAGCCCGCCGTTGCCGAGCATCCACTCGATCTGGTCGGCGAGAAGGAAGAGTGTGGCGACCGCGGGCGTGTTGTAGGTCTGGTCCTTGCGGGAGTTGTCGAGTGCCGTCGGAAGCGAGAGGAACTCGGGAACCCAGCGGCCGGAGCCACCGATTTCGTCGACCCTCGCCACGGCTGCCGGCGACATGAGTGCGATCCACAGTCCGCCGTCGGAAGCGAAGCACTTCTGCGGGGCGAAGTAGTAGACGTCGAAGTCCTCCGCCTTCACGGGAAGCCCGCCCGCGCCGGAGGTCGCGTCGACGGCCACCAGCGCGCCCTCGCTGCCTTGCGGCCTCGCGACCGGAACCGCGACGCCGGTCGAGGTCTCGTTGTGTGCCCACGCGACCAGGTCGGTGCCCTGCTGGTAGGCGAACTCCGGCGCGCTGCCGGGCTCTGCCTTGACGATGACCGAATCGCCGAGGAAGGGCGCTTTGTCGGTGACCGTCGCGAACTTCGACGAGAACTCGCCGTAGGTGAAGTGCTGTGCGCGCTCGCGCACGAGTCCGAAGGCCGCCGCGTCCCAGAACGCGGTTGTTCCTCCGTTGCCGAGAACGACCTCGTAGCCATCGGGCAGACCGAACAACTCGGTCAGACCGGACCTCACCCTGCCGACGAGAGACTTCACCGGCTTCTGCCGGTGGGAGGTACCCAGCAGGTTCGCGCCCTCCCGCGCGAGGTTCGCGACCTGTTCCTGGCGGACCTTGGACGGTCCGCACCCGAACCGGCCGTCGGAGGGCTTGAGCTCTGCGGGAATGATCAACTCAGCGGCTTCGGTCATGGCGCCAGTCTTTCACGCGCTCCGCCGCGGCTGAATGGCGTGGGTCACGACCGCCAGCCCCGTTCGTCGACCCCGCCCGGAATGGGCGTTGCCGGGTCGTAGGGCGTTCGGCTGAAGATGAACGTGGCGAGATCGAGATGTGTCGGTGTGCCGTTGCCGTCGCGTCCGACGGTGAGGGTTTCGCCCGCGTAGTACCCGTCGAGGCCGAGCCAGGCGTCGCCGCCGAGCGGCCGGAACCGCGAGGCCCTTCCTCCTCCGTTCGCGGGGGCGAGGTCGAGCCAGCCGCTGGCGAGCACCCTGAGGTGAAAGGGCGTAGGCCCCCAGTGCCACAGCCCGGTGAGTTCGAGCAGTGCCGGATCGACGTCGGCGGGACGCCATTCGGCGGGAAGAGCTGGTTCGTAGTCGTCGGCGATGCCGATGAGGTCGACGGTCAGCGACAGGATGCCGATGCCGGAGGTGGTGTTGGCGAAGGCGAGCGCGCCGGTGCGGGTGGCGGGGTCGATGAGGGTGCAGGCGAGGAAGCCGGGCATCGAACCCGTGTGCCCGGCGAGGCGCTTGCCGCCCGTTCGCACCAGTTGCAGGCCGAGGCCGTAACCCATGGTCCAGTTGTCGCCGTCCTCGACGACGGCGACCTCCCGCATCTCGGCGACGGTGTCCTGGTCGAGCACGCCTCGCGGGTCGCCGCCGACGAGTGCCGTCCAGCTCGCGAGGTCGGTGATGCAGGACCAGAGTTGCCCCGCCGGGGCCATCGCGCCCGCGTCGTGTTCGGGTTCGGGAAGGACCGCGTCCGCGAACGGATGCACGGCGAAACCGCGCGCGTGCCCCTTCGCGGGGCGTTCGGTGGTGGCGGTCATGCCGAGCGGCACGAGTACTTCCTCACGAAGCGCGTCGAGCCAGCTCGTGCCACGCAGGGTCGCGACGAGTTCGCCGAGCACGCCGTAGCCGACGTTGGAGTAGTGGAACCGGCGTCCGGGCCTGTGCTTGGCCTCGTGTGCGGTGAGCGAGGCGTTGAGGTCGCTCCAGCCGCCGCCCGGCGTGCGTTCCCACCAGGAACCGGGCGATTCCGCCGTGAGACCCGAACTGTGCGAGAGCAACTGGGCGATGGTGACATCGCCGAAGCTCGTGCCAGGCAGGTGTTTGTCCAGCGGGTCCGCGAGATCGAGCGCGCCCTCGTCGCGGAGCCGGAGCACGACCGCGGCGACGAGTGACTTGGTGATGGAGCCGATGCGGTACTGGGTCGCGTTGCCGGGAACGCCGCCGTCGACCTCGCCTCGCGCGCCGGACCACACGATCTCGCCGTCTCTGACGACGGCGGCGACGAGCGAGGGAGCGCGGCCGGTGACCTGCTCGGTGGCGATCCTGCGCAGCAGGGCGAATTCGGTGGTAGGCAGCATGGCCGCCATTGTGCCGCCGGTGAGTTTCGTTTTCGCGGCGAGTCGCCGTGCTCAGCGCAGCAGGCCTCGGTCCATGGCCGTTGTCACCGCCGCGGTCCGGTCGGAGACGTCGAGCTTGGAGAACACGCGCAGCAGATGTGTTTTGACCGTCGCCTCGCTGATGTGCAGTGCCCTGCCGATGTCGGCGTTGGTGTTTCCGGTCGCGACGAGACGAAGCACCTCGATCTCCCTCGCGGAGAGCCCTGGCTGCGCGGGCGCCCGCACGCTGTTCACGAGCCTGCCCGCCACCGAGGGCGCGAGCACGGTCTCACCACGCGCCGCCGCGCGCACCGCGCCCGCGAGTTCGGTTCTCGAAGCGTCCTTGAGCAGATACCCCGCCGCGCCCGCCTCGACGGCGCGCAGGATGTCCGCGTCGGTCTCGTAGGTGGTCAGCACCACGATCCTGCGCGAGGGCGCCGTCGTGAGGATGCGCTGGATGGCGCCGACACCGTCGAGGCCTGGCATGCGCAGATCCATGAGGATCACGTCGGGTTCCTTGACCCGCTCCAGCGCTACCGCCTCGTCGCCGGAACCGGCCTCGCCCACGACGGAGAGATCGGCTTCGGCGTCGAGCATTCCGCGAAGGCCCTCCCTGACGACGGGATGGTCGTCGACGAGCATGATCCGGATCATGCGGGTACCTCCACTACGAGCTCGGTTCCCCCGCCGATTCCACTGTGGATGGTGAGGTTTCCGCCGACCTGTTCGGCGCGCGAGCGCATACCGGCCAGCCCGAAACCGGTCTCCAGCGCGCCGGTGTCGAATCCCCTGCCGTCGTCGTGCACGCTCAATGCGACGCTGTGCTCGTTCGCGACCAGCCGGACCCGCACCGTGGCCGCAGCCGCGTGCCTCCGCACGTTGGCGAGCGCTTCCTGCGCCGCCCTGAGCAACACGACCTCCTTGGCCGTTTCGAGGGCGGGCAGCGGGTCCCCGATCGTGCACGATGCCGCCGTTCCGCTCACGTCGGTGAAGAGAACGACCTGTCTGCGCACGGCTTCCGCGAGCGACGACGAGCCGAGTGCCGTCGGTGTCAGCGCGCCGACCATGGCCCTCGCCTCGGCGAGGTTCTCCCTCGCGGTCCTCGTCGCGAGCGCGAGGTGCCGTCTCGCCGCATCCCTGTCCTCATCCAGTTCGGACTCGGCCGCCTGAGTCAGCGCCACGATGCTGGTGAATCCCTGTGCGAGCGTGTCGTGGATTTCCCTCGCGAGACGTTCGCGTTCCGCGGAGGTCCCCGCCTCGTGGGAAAGTCTCGCGACCTCGGCCCTGCTCGCTTCGAGTGACGCGATCAGCTCGGCCTGTTTTTCGTTGTCCCTGCCGATCTTCGTCAGCACATAGCCGAGCAGAAGGCCGAGTACCGCGAAGATCGCGGCGGCGGGCGCGAATCTCGGGATCACGTCCGCCGCGCTGTCGCCTGCCACGATGTCCCTCACCGTCGGTGCGAAGCTGACACCGACGACGGACGGCGCCGCGACGCGAAACGGGAGTAACCAGAAGGTCTGGCACAGCAGCGCGGGCGTGACCCATGCCGAAGCGCCGACGAGCAGGATCGCGCCGCAGAACAGGACGAGTGCCCCGCAGAACCAGCGAAGACCCTTGCGCAGCGGAACGGATTCGTCGGGGCTGCTCGCGACGAGCTGCCGGTGCCCGGCCAGCCAATACCAGGCGGCCTGCGCCGCGAGCAGCAGCACACTCCCGATGCGATTCGCCGTGGGATAGCCGGGATCGAGCAGAGCGGCGGCCGCGGCCCCGATGTACACGAGCGCGTAGAACAGCTCCCAGTAACCCAGCATCCGCTGGGTTATCGGCGCTTGCGCGGTCACCGCAACACCATAGTCCCGAGGCTCCGCCGTCCACTCGTCTTCGTTGTGGCTGTGAACTCCTGCCGGACGAGCCCGCCGCCTCCCCCTCCGAGCGCCGGGCTCGTCCGGGTATCGATCATGCCGCGTGCCCTTCCCGCAAGGGTCAACCGTTCGACGGACACGCTTGTTGACAGATTGTCTAACATGACGAGGTGGCCGAACTCTGGGTGACCGCGAGCGACGGCGTCGGACTCGCGGTGAATGTGACCGGCGATGAGACGGCGCCGACCGTGGTACTGGTGCACGGATATCCCGACAACTCGGCGATGTGGTCCGGGGTCGCGGGCCACCTCACCGGGTACCGGGTCGTCCGGTACGACGTGCGAGGGGCAGGTGCGTCCGAAGCGCCGTCCTCGCGTTCCGGCTACCGGCTCGACCAGCTCGCCGACGATCTTGCCGTGGTCGCCGACGCGGTCAGTCCGCACCGGCCTTTCCACGTGCTCGCGCACGATTGGGGCTCCATCCAGGCCTGGCACGCGGTGACCGGCGAGCGGCTTCGCGGAAGGATTTCCTCCTTCACCTCGATATCCGGCCCGGACCTCGATCACGTCGGACACTGGTTCCGGCAGCAGTTGCGCAGGCCGACACCGCGACGCCTGCGCAACGCGTTCGCCCAGCTCGCGCATTCGGCCTACATCGCCTTCTTCCAGCTGCCGGTCATTCCCGAGCTGAGCTGGCGGCTCGGCGTCATGCCCCGGCTCATCCGGTGGCTCGACCCCGCTGCGGGCAAGCAGGCCAAGCGCGACGGGATCAACGGTCTTGAGCTGTACCGGGCGAACATGCTCACCAGGCTTGGCAAACCGGTCGAGCGCGGCACCGATGTACCCGTGCAGATACTCGCCCCGAAAGGCGACCGGTTCGTCACCGGCCCGCTGCAGGCCGAGGTGGCGCGCTGGGCGGCAAATCTGCGGGTCAGAAAGATCAGCGGAACCCACTGGGTGCCGAGGAGCGATCCGGGGCTGATCGCCTCGGCGACCGCCGAGTTCATCGACCACGTCGAGGGAGGCGCCGAAACGAGGGCGCTGCTCAGGGCGCGGGTGAACCCCGCGCCGGGTGGCCGGTTCCCGGGAAGTCTCGTCGTCGTGACGGGCGCGGGCAGCGGGATCGGAAGGGCGACCGCGCTCGCCTTTGCCGAGCAGGGAGCCGATCTCGTGCTCGCCGACGTCGACGCGAGTGGCAACGCGGAGACCGCGCGACTGGTGCGCGCGGCGGGCAGGATCGCCGCCGAGTACACAGTGGACGTCAGCGACGGCGAGCGGGTTTCCGGTTTCGCCGCCACGGTTCGCGACGAGTACGGCATTCCCGACATCGTCGTCAACAACGCGGGCATCGGCATGGCAGGACCGTTTCTCGACACCGGCGCCGCCGACTGGGAACGCGTCATCGACGTGAACCTGTGGGGTGTCATCAACGGCTGCCGCGCCTTCGCTCCGCTGCTCGCCGAACGTGGTGAGGGCGGGCACATCGTCAACATCGCCTCGATCGCCGCCTACCTGCCGAACAAAGTCCTTCCCGCGTATTCGACGACCAAGGCCGCTGTGCTCGCGCTCAGCGAGTGTCTTCGCGCCGAGCTGGCGGCAAAGGGCGTCGGCGTCAGTGCGATCTGCCCTGGAATCGTGCGTACCTCGATCACCGAGACGACCACGTTCGTGGGGACGGCCCCCGACGAGCAGCGGCGCAGGCGAAAGCAAGGTACCCGCATGTATGCGATGCGGAACTTCGGTCCGGAACGCGTCGCGACGGACATCCTGCGTGCGGTCGAGCGCAACACCGCGCTCGCGCCTTCCACCCCGGAGTCGAAGACGGCGCTCGTGCTTTCGCGGCTGACCCCCGGCCTGCTCAGGGCGGCCGCGGCGAGGTGAGGACGCGAAAGCCGAGGCGTCTGTCGCCGGAGGCACGCAGCGACGAGTTGATCTCGGCGGCGCTCGAACTGTTCGCGACGCGCTCGCCCGACGACGTCACCGTCGACGACGTGACCGCGAAAGCGGGAGTGTCCCGTCCGCTCTTCTACCGCTACTTCCGCGGCGTCGGCGAGTTGCGGCTCACCGCGCTGCGCAGGGTCGTCGACGGCCTGCTCGCGAGGCTTGCCCAGGTGCGCGGAGATTCACCGAGGCAGCGGCTGTGCGCCGCGGTGGCGGTGTTCGCCGACGTCGCGGAGGAACACAGGGCCGGGTACGTCGCCCTGCTCAGACACGGTTCCGCCGTCGCGACCTCGGACACCGGCGCGATCATCGACGAGGTCCGGTGCCGTGCCGTCGAGCTCATCCTCGCCGAAATCGAGGTCACCGATCCCTCGCCGATGCTGCTCGCGACGTTGCGGTGCTGGACGGCCGTCGTCGAGGAAGCGATGCTGAACCGGCTACGGGAAGGCGGGATGCCGAAGGCCGTGCTCGGCGAATGGCTGGTCGATCAGCTCGTCGCGATGGCGGGGGCGACGGCGCGGCACGACTCCTCCCACGTTATTTCATCGGGTTTTCGTCGACTTGAACGGAAAAGCTGACGTTCTCGCCCCCTGCGGTGGTCACCTCGACGTCGACGCCGTAGTTTGTGGCCTGCCTGGTGAGGATGCACCTGGTCCGCTCACCTTCCTCAGCGGAAAGATCGTTCGGGCAGTCGACGTTGTCGGGCCGTTCGGTGCCGTCGTCCTCGACCGCGTCGGCGACCCTGTCCTGCAGTTCTTCCTTCGTCACCGTGTTTCCGGTGCCCGCCTGTCCTGAACAGCCGGTGAGGACACCGAGGACGACGGCGAGTACCGGCAGCAGGAATCGTGTGTTCCGCATCGGATGTCCACCTGGTCGGTCTTGCGGGAAACCGAGGGCAGCATGACAGACCTCGCGGCTTCCGGCCGGGTGGTTCGCGACCCGGCGGGTCACCGGCGCGCGTACGAGCCGGTGACCCTTCCGCTCAGGGGAGCGGAGTCGTCTCGTCCCAGCCTTCGACCTCTTGCGGCGTGCGAGGGCCCGGCCCGACGTAGGTGGCCGAAGGACGCACCAGCCGCCCCGTGCGCTTCTGTTCGAGGATGTGCGCCGCCCAGCCGGCCGTCCTCGCCGACGTGAACATCGCGGGCATCATGTGCGGAGGGACCTTCGCGAAATCGAGGATGACGGCGGCCCAGAACTCGACGTTGGTCTCGATGGCCCTGTCCGGCCTGCGTTCACGCAACTCGGCGAGCGCGGCCTGTTCGAGTGCCGCCGCCACCTCGTAGCGCTCGGCACCCAGTTCGCGGCAGGTCCTGCGCAGTACCTTCGCCCGCGGGTCTTCCGCGCGGTACACCCTGTGCCCGAAGCCCATGAGGCGTTCCTTGCGGTCGAGCAGGCCCTTGATGTAGGTCCGCGCGTCGCCGGTGCGCTCGACCTCCTCGATCATCGGCAGCACCCTCGCGGGAGCGCCTCCGTGGAGCGGACCCGACATGGCGCCGACGGCGCCCGACATCGCGGCGGCCACGTCGGCTCCCGTCGACGCGATGACCCTCGCGGTGAACGTCGACGCGTTGAGGCCGTGCTCGGCCGCCGACACCCAGTACGCGTCGACGGCTTTGACGTGAGCTGGATCGGGCTCGCCACGCCACCTGATCATGAAGCGTTCGGTGATGCTCCTCGCTTCGTCCACCTTGGACTGTGGCACGGCGGGAACGCTCGTGCCCCTCGCGGACTGTGCCACGTAGGACAGCGCCATGACCGAGGCGCGGGCGAGCTGGTCGCGGGCCGTCTCGTCGGAGATGTCGAGCAGCGGCTCGTAGCCCCAGATGGGGGCGAGCATCGCGAGCGCGGCCTGCACGTCGACGCGGACGTTGCCGGTGTGCACGGGGATCGGGAACGGCTCGGCCGGGGGAAGTCCCTTGCCGAAGCGGCCGTCCACAAGGAGGCCCCACACTTCGCCGAAGCTCACCTTGCCCGCGAGATCTTCGATGTCGACGCCGCGATAACGCAGCGCCCCGCCGTCCTTGTCCGGTTCCGCGATTTCGGTGCGGAAGGCGATCACGCCCTCCAGACCTGGGCGGAAGCCGTCGTCCGGCTGCTCGGATGGTGTCTGGGGCTGACTGATCGTGGATGTCACAGGACTGGACCTTTCGAAGCACGTTCCCCGACTGCGGTCTCCCCGTGCGAGGCCCACGCGCGGGGTGCCTCATTGCACGGTTGTGGCAACTTTGCACCCCTTACCGGCTCTGGGCAATCGAAAGATGTGGTGGTTTCGGTCACGATTACGAGAACGATTCAGCGTGGAAGGTGCTTCCGTGCGTAAATCCTGTGTTCTTCGGGGTGACGCCCATCGCATACGGGCTGTTCCGTGCGCGAGCGGGCGGTCGCCGGACTCGTCGCCGGAAGCCCTTGGGACTTGATCGTAAAAGTGGATCAATCGGGTGGCTCCGTTGTGCGCAGCGCCCAATCCGCGGGCGGTCGAATCACCGGTCGCGTCACTGACGGGTGACGTCGGCCGGGGACCGTCTCGCACCTGGTCGCGGCCGGGGTTTCGCTGTGCTGCCGCATGCCGGAAAAGTGAGTCGTCACCAGTGGTGGCCGTCACCGATCAAGAGGTTTCGCGCGGGCCCGAGAACCCCTAACGTCGGCGGGATGAGGTCCTACCGGGCCTCGGGCGACTCGGCTCGGAGGTTGGCATGCCGGAACTCGACAAAATGGGCAACGGGGTCACCGGCACGGGGGACGTGACCGTGCAATTGCCCGGTATGCGTGTTTCCTACGACGGCGAGGCTTTCGACGAGTCCTCGCTCGCCGAAACCTGGACCGAGCAATTGCAGCGCTGGCT
This sequence comes from Saccharomonospora sp. NPDC006951, assembly GCA_040635515.1. GTDB lineage: Bacteria > Actinomycetota > Actinomycetes > Mycobacteriales > Pseudonocardiaceae > Prauserella_A. The sequence goes on from JBEYHY010000009.1 coordinate 120,446, forward strand.
CGACCAGGCCATCTCGGCGGGGCTGGCCGAGCCGAACGCGATGGTGCTCGCCACGGCCGATGCCGAAGGTCTTCCCTCGTCCCGCACCGTTCTGTGCAAGGGGCTCGACGAGCGTGGCGTCGTCTTCTACACCAACTACACCTCGGCCAAGAGCCACGACCTCACCAGCACCAGGTACGCCTCCGTCACCTTCCCCTGGTACCCGTTGCACCGGCAGGTGACCGTGCGCGGTGAGGTCGAGAAGGTCGACCTCGCCGAGACGAAGGCGTACTGGGATTCGCGCCCGCGAGGCTCGCAACTCGGCGCGTGGGCTTCGCCGCAGTCGAGGGTCGTGGAGAGCAGGCGCGCACTGGACACCGCGCTCAACTCCATCGAGCGCAGGTTCGACGGCGTCGACGAGGTGCCCGTACCTCCGCACTGGGGTGGCTGGCGGATCAGGCCCGACAGCGTCGAGTTCTGGCAGGGCAGGCAGGATCGGCTGCACGACCGGCTGCGTTTCGTGAGAACGGAAGACGGCTGGCGGATCGACCGGGTGGCCCCGTGACCGGCGAAGGAACCCCTCGTTAGCTGACGTAGGCTAACTATTTGTGAGTGAGCAGACCGAGACCGCGCCTCAGGGGGATCCGGGAAAGGGAAAGCGCGGACTGCTCGGATCGATCGTCGTCGACGCGCGGCCACTTCGGATTCCCGGATTCCGCCGGTTGTGGCTCAGCTCGATCGTCACCGCGGTCGGCAGCCAGCTCACCGCCGTAGCCGTACCCAAGCAGGTCTTCGACATCACCGGTTCGTCCGCTTATGTCGGGCTCACCGGGGCCTTCGGCCTGGTTCCGCTACTCGTGTTCGGGTTGTGGGGCGGCGCCATCGCCGACGCCGTCGACCGGCGCAAGCTGCTGATGATCTCGAACACCGGGATCGCCTTCACCGCGGCATTGCTGTGGGCGCAAGCGTTCTTCGCGGTCGACTCGGTGTGGCTCGTGCTGGTGCTGCTCGCGGTCAACCAGGCGTTCTTCGCGGTCAACATGCCGACGCGCAACGCGGTCGTCGCCAGGCTGGTCCCGCAGGAACTGCTACCGGCGGCCGCAGCGCTCACCGGGACGATGACCACCTTCGGCGCCGTCTTCGGACCGCTCGCCGCCGGCGCGCTGATCCCGGTCATCGGGCTGTCCACTTTGTACCTTGTCGACACGGTTGCCTTGATCGCCGTGCTGTGGGCGGTGTGGAAGCTGCCCACGATGGCCCCGCTTTCCGGGCAGGTGCGCAAAGCCGGTCTTCGCGACGTCATCGACGGCTTCCGCTACATGGCGACCCAGAAGGTGCTGCTCGCCTCGTTCCTTGTCGACATCATCGCCATGGTCGCCGGAATGCCCCGCGCGTTGTTCCCCGAGATGGCGGAACGCACGTTCGGCGACCCCGCGGGCGGAGGGCTCGCGCTCGGCTGGCTTTTCGCCGCCATGCCGCTCGGTGCCATGCTCATCGGCCTGATGTCCGGCTGGGCAGGCAAAGTACGGCGGCAGGGAGTCGCCGTCACGGTGGCGATCTGTGTCTGGGGAGCCGCGGTCATCGGCTTCGGGCTCAGCTCGACGCTCTGGCTCGCGATCGTGTTCCTCGCCATCGGAGGGGCCGCCGACATGGTGAGCGCGATCTACCGGATGGCGATCCTGCAGACCGCGGCGACCGACGAGATGCGAGGACGTACGCAAGGTGCCTTCACCGTGGTCGTCGCGGGCGGACCCCGGCTGGCCGATCTCGGCCACGGCTGGGCGGCCGCCGGCGCCGGTACCGCGGCCGCGGCGAGCGGGGGAGGCGTGCTCGTCATCGTGCTCGTGTTGATCGCCGTCGTGCTCCTTCCCGCGTTCTGGCGGTACAAGGCGCCCGTCGTCAAGTCGTAACCAAGTTCGCTCCTTTGCGGTGTATGCGTCGGCGGGGTGATACGGGACACTCCCTCGGATGACGGACGCGACAACCACATCGCAGGACGTATCCGACAACGGCCAGCCCCCGCTGCGCAGGGTCATGGGCTCCAAGCTGCTGTTGTTCTTCGTCGTCGGCGACATCATCGGAACGGGGATCTACGCGCTCACCGGTCAGGTGGCCGGAAGAGTGGGCGGCGCGCTGTGGCTGCCCTTCCTTTTCGCTTTCATCGTCGCGTTCATGACGGCGTTCGCGTATCTGGAACTGGTCGGGAAGTATCCGAGAGCGGCAGGAGCCGCGCTCTACACCCACCGCGCGTTCCGGATCAGGATCCTGACCTTCCTCGTCGCCTTCGCGGTGATGTGTTCCGGCATCACGTCGGCGTCCTCGGCCGCCGTCGCGTTCGGCGACACCTATCTCGCCGAGTTCATCACGTCGCCGATGCCGCTCGTCGCGATCCTGTTCATCCTCATGCTCGCCGCCATCAACTTCCGTGGTGTCAAGGAATCGGTGACGACCAACGTCGTGCTCACCTGCATCGAGATCGCGGGTCTGCTGATCATCATCGGGGTCGGCGTGTGGGCGGTGCTGAACGGCAGCGGCGAGCCCTCGCGGCTCGTCGAGTTCAACACGGCCGACCAGACCTGGCTCGTCGCGATCACGTCGGCGACCTCGCTCGCGTTCTTCGCGATGGTCGGTTTCGAGGACTCGGTGAACATGGCCGAGGAATGCAAGGACCCGGTCCGGATCTTCCCCAAGGCGATGCTGTGGGGGATGGTCGTCGCGGCCACCATCTACATTCTCGTCTCGGTCACCTCGTCGCTACTGGTTCCCGCCGACGAACTCGCCGCGGCCGAGAGCAGCGCGCTGCTCAAGGTGATCGACGTCGGAGCGCCGGGGATGCCGAGGGAGATCTTCTCCGCGATCGGCCTCTTCGCGGTCATCAACTCGGCGCTCATCAACATGCTCATGGCAAGCAGGCTGGTCTACGGCATGGCGAACGAGGGAATCGTGCCGAAGGTGTTCGGCAGGGTGCATCCGCTTCGCCGCAGCCCGTGGATCGCGATCGTGTTCACGAGCGTCATCGCGATGGTTCTGGTCTCCACAGTGGACATCGGCGTGCTCGGCGGGACGACGGCGTTGCTGTTGCTCGTCGTCTTCGCCGTCGTCAACATCGCCGTGCTGGTGTTGCGCAAGGACAAGGTGGCACACAAGCACTTCAGGGCGCCGACGGTCATCCCGGTGCTCGCCGCCGTGTTCTGTGTCTACCTCGCGAGCCCGCTGTCGGGAAGGCCCTCGCGTGACTACGTCGTCGCGGTGATCCTGCTCGGTGTCGGTCTCGTGCTGTGGGGTGTGAACTGGCTTTTGCTGCGGGCACAGGAAAAGCGGAGGTCAGTCTCGTCGTGACCGGTCGAACTCGGTCGCGTCGTGCGCGCAGAACACGGTGACGTCGTTGTCGGCCGCCACCAGTTCCCGCAACCGGAGTTGGTTGTGGATGCGGGCGAGTTTGTCGGTCTGCACGGAACGTTCGAAGAAGGCCAGTCCGGGCGGGCACTGCGGTCCGTTCGCGGTGACCTGGCCGTGGAAGAAGTAGGAGTCGCCCGCGTTGAGCAGCCAGCCGTCGCCCGTGTCGACGGCGACGCCCGCGTGTCCTCTCGTGTGCCCCGCGAGCGGGACGAGCAGGATCTCGGGAGGAAGGCCGCGAAGGTCGCGGACGGCGTCGAAGCCGAACCAGCTCTCGCCGAGTTCGCCGTAGGCGCTGAACTTCGGGCCGTGCGCGAACTGCACTGTCCGATAGCGACCGCGTTCGGCCGCGTCGACAGGATTGTGCAGTGCCCGCAGTTCCCGCTCGAAGACGTGCACGGTGGCGTCGGGGAAGTCGACGAGGCCACCGGCGTGGTCGAGATCGAGGTGGGTGAGTACGACGTGACCGACGTCGGCCGGATCGAAGCCGAGTGCTCTGATCCGGCTGACCGCGGTCTCGCTCTCGTCGCGGGAAGGTTTGGTCAGTCGCACGAACCGATCGCCGAGCCATTCCTCGGGTCTCGTGACGGCGGGGCTGCCCATGCCGGTGTCGATGAGCACGAGTTCTGAGCCGGTCTCGACGAGCATGCAGTGGCAGACCATCCTGCCGCGATGCAACAGTCCGCCCTTGCCGTCGAGCAGTCTGCCCCCTGGAGGCCGCATTGTTCCGCAATTGAAGTGGTGTACCCGCATGGCTAGTTCAGCTCTCTCTCGATCGTCGTGGCGAGTTGCTCGCCGACGAGCCGTAGCGGCGTGGTGTCGCGCCGGGTTTTCGCCAGTAGTAAGGCTCCCTCGATGGAGGCCAGCGTCATCGTCGCGAGTTCACTTGTCCTCTCGACACGCATTCCCGCTTCCGTGAACGCGGCTTCGATCACCTGCTGCCACGAGGCGTATCCGGTTTCGCAGGCTGTTCTGATGGCTTCGCTCTCGGCGGCGGCTTCCAGCGCGACCGTCGACAGTGGACAGCCCTGCCGGAAGTCCGATGCCGCGAGTTCCCCTGCGAGGAACTCCACGATCGCCGTGACTCCCTTCGCCGGGTCCGGTGCCGCTTCCAGCGTGGCACGCAGTTGCTCGCACAGCCTCGCGCCTTCTCCGGCGAGCGCTTCCGCAGCGAGCTGTTCCTTTCCGCCTGGGAAATGGAAGTACAGCGAGCCCTTCGGTGCTCCGCCCTCGCTGAGCAACTGTGTCAGCCCTGTCGCGTGGTAGCCCTTGCCTCGGAAGAGAGCGGCAGCCGACCGCAGCATGCGGTCGCGGGTGTCGGTGCGCCTGACCATGAGGCAACGCTAGCCGAATTATGACGACCGGTCTAGTAAGTTTGCGGGTCTCGCCCGTGACCGGTGAGCCGGTGACCGGTTGACTACATTCGGGTCATGGCGAATCCGACTGGGGAACAGTTCGAACTCACCCGGGGCAACGCGCGCGCTGTCATCACCGAGATCGGTGCGGGGCTGCGGGCGTTCGAGATCGCGGGCGTGCCCTACCTCGAAACGTTCGACGCGGCCGACGAGCCGCCGAAAGGCGCCGGTCAGGTTCTGCTGCCGTGGCCCAACAGAACGAAGGCCGCGACGTGGACCTTCGAGGGCGAGGAACTGAAACTGGAGGTCACCGAGCCTAGGCGGGGCAACGCGATCCACGGGCTCGCGCGCGGCAGGGAATGGCAACTGCTCGAACACGCGGAATCCTCGATCACGCTCGCGCTCGACATTCCCGAAGGCGACGGCTGGCCCGTCCCGCTGCGCACCGGCATCGTCTACGACCTCGCGCCGCGCGAGCTGACCGTCACCCACGAGGTCCGCAACGACGGCGATCGCGTCATCGGCTTCGGGGTCGGTACCCACCCGTACCTCCGCGTCGGTGACGTGCCGACCGACGAACTCGCCATCACGGTGCCCGCCGGGCGCGTCCGGCCCTATGTGGACGAAGCGCAACTGCCCTACGGTGAGGAAATCGGCGTCGAGGGCACGGAATACGACCTGCGCGCGGCGACGCCGGTCGGCACGCTCGATCTCGATACCGCGTTCGGAGCGCTCGCGCCAGGCGACGACGGAAAGCACCACGTGCTGCTCTCCGGTGGCGGCACGACGCTCGATCTGTGGTCCGGCCCGGACTTCCGGTGGGTTCAGATCTTCACACCGGACGACCTCGTCGGAAGGGGAAGGGCGATCGCGATCGAGCCCATGACCTGTCCGGCCGACGCGCTCAACTCGAAAACCGACCTCATCACCCTCGCGCCCGGCGAGTCGTGGAAGGGAAGTTGGGGCATTCGCGTCGAGAATTCGTTAGCGTAGCGAACCATGGTTAGTGCGATCATTGGCGGCTACGTGGTGCCGGTCGACGGCGACCCGATCGAAGGCGGCACCGTACTCATCTCCGACGGCAGGATCGCCGAGGTGGGTACGGAGGCCGACGTCGACGTTCCCGACGGTGCCGAACTCATCGACGCTTCCGGATCCTGGGTGCTCCCCGGATTCATCGACGCCCATGCCCATCTCGGCGTGCACGAGGAGGGCGAGGGCTGGTCGGGTAACGACGTCAACGAGATGACCGACGCCAACGGCGCCAGGTTCCGGGCGCTCGACGGCATCGACCCCTACGAACTCGGCTTCGACGACGCGCTGTCCGGCGGAGTCACCAGCGTTGTCATCAAGCCGGGCTCCGGCAATCCCATCGGCGGCAGGACGGTCGGCGTCAAGACGTGGGGCCGCACCGTGGTCGACATGCTGTTCGCCGAGAACATCAGCGTGAAGAGCGCCCTCGGCGAGAACCCGAAGCGCGTGTACGGGGAGAAGAACCAGACGCCTTCGACGCGGCTCGGAGTCGCCGCGGTCCTGCGGGAGTCGTTCACCAAGGCCCGCAACTACGCGGCCCAGCGCGACCACGCCGCTGCCGAGGGCAAGCCGTTCGACACCGACCTCACCATGGAAACGCTGGCCGAGGTGCTCGACGGACAGCTGTACTGGGACCAGCACACCCACCGCGCCGACGACATCGTCACCGCGGTGCGGATCGCCGAGGAGTTCGGGTACAAGCTCGTCGTCAACCACGGCACCGAAGGGCACCTCATCGCGGATTTCCTCGCCGAACGCGACATCCCGGTGATCCTCGGCCCGCTGTTCACGTCACGGCAGAAGGTCGAGCTGCGGCATCGCACGCTGCGCGCACCGGGCATCCTCGCGAGGGCGGGTGTCCGCATCGCGATCACGACCGATGCGCCCGTCGTGCCCATCAACTTCCTCGTCTACCAGGCCGCGCTCGCGGTGAAGGACGGCCTCGACCCGGAAACGGCCTTGCGGGCGCTGACCGTCAACCCCGCCGAGATGCTGGGGCTCGGCGACAAGGTCGGCGCGCTCAAGCCCGGGCTCGACGCCGACATCGCGCTGTGGTCCGGTGACCCGCTCGACGTGATGAACAGGGCGACGAGGGTGTTCGTGCGAGGCCGCGACGTCTACCGGTTCGACGAGGGCAGCGGCGAGGGAGTCGTCGCCGACCGCAGGTACCGGGAGTGAGCCCTCAGGCCTTGCGCAGCTCGCGGGCGATGACGACGCGCTGGATCTGGTTGGTGCCCTCGAAGATCTGCGGAACCTTCGCCTCCCGCATGTAGCGCTCGACGGGGAAATCGCGGGTGTAGCCGGCGCCGCCGAGTACCTGGACGGCGTCGGTGGTCACCCGCATCGCCGCGTCGGTGGCGACGAGCTTCGCGATCGAAGCCTGCCTCGCGAACGGAAGGCCGCGATCGCGGCGCCTCGCCGCTTCGAGGTAGGTGGCCCTCGACGACTCGACGGCCGCGGCCATGTCGGCGAGCAGGAACTCCATACCCTGGAACTCGATGATCGGCTTGCCGAACTGGGTCCGGGTCTTCGCGTAGGCCAGCGCCTCGTCAAGCGCGGCCTGCGCGAGGCCGACCGAGCACGCGGCGATGCCGAGCCTTCCCGAGCTGAGCGAGGACAACGCGATGCGCATGCCCTTGCCCTCTTCGCCGACGAGCCGCTCGGCAGGCACCTTGGCGTTGTCGAAGAGCAGCGCCGACGTCGTCGATCCGGTCAGCCCCATCTTGCGTTCGGGAGGCGCCGCCGAAAGGCCCTCGGTAGCGGCGTCGATGTGCAGGCACGAGATGGAGTTCTCGCCGGTGCGCACCATCGTCGTGTAGAAGTCGGCCTCGCCGCCGTGCGTTATCCACGCCTTGGAGCCGTTGACCACGTAGTGGTCGCCGTCGAGTTTGGCCCTGGTCGACAGCGCCGCCGCGTCGGAACCGGCGTGCGATTCGGACAGCGCGTACGCGCCGAGCAGGTCACCCTCCAGCATCGCGGGCAGCCACTTGTCGCGTTGGGCTTCCGTTCCCTCGTGCGCGATCGCGAAGCAGGACATCGTGTGCACGGAAAGCCCGACGCCCATCGTCATCCACGCGCTCGCGATCTCCTCAAGCACCTGGAGATAGACCTCGTACGGCACGTCGCCGCCGCCCCAGCGCTCCGGGTAGGGCAGGCCGAGCAGGCCGGACTTGCCGAGCAGCCGGAACAGCTCCCTCGGGAAGCGTTCCGCCGCCTCGTAATCCGCCGCGAGCGGTGCGAGCTCCTCGCGCGCGAGTTCGCGGGCGAGCGAGAGAAGGTCTTCGGCCTCGGGGGTTGGCAGCAGTCGTTCCGCGGGCATCGTCGTCTCCGTGGCTGGGTACCGAGTCGATTTACTGTACTGAAAATGATACTGACGTGTCTAGAAGAGTACTGTTGCAGGATGGGTGGCATGCAACCCCGGATCCGCAGGCAGCCGACCGCCAGGCAGCGGCGGCTGCTCGGTGAACTCGCCGAACTCTTCCTCTCCGAAGGCTTCGTCGAATTCACCCTCGATGACCTCGCGGCGAGGCTGCATTGCTCCAAGACGACCCTCTACGCGCTCGCGCCGAGCAAAGAGCAGCTTGCCGTGAAGGTCGTCGCGCATTTCTTCAAGAGCGCGGCCGAGCGTATCGAGGAACGCATCGAGGGAATCGGTGACGCTCGCAAGATCATCGAGGTCTATCTCGCCGGGGTTTCCGACGAGCTCAACCGGGCCTCGGACGTGTTCATGGCCGATGTCGCCGCGTTCGAGCCCGCCAGGGCGACGTACGAACTGAACTCGAAGGCCGCTGCCGAACGCATCAGCGCGTTCATCGCGAAGGGCGTCGCCGACGGGGTTTTCCGCGATGTTCACGCCACGCTCATCGCCGAGATGGCGGGGCTGCTCATCGACGGAATCCAGACCGGAATCGTGAGGGCGAGGGCAGGCGTGACCGACGCGGAGGCATTCACCGCACTGTCGGAGCTGCTGCTCGGCGGACTGCGCCCGCATTGATCGATTGTGGAGAGTGCGGGGGTCCTCGGCTAGCATCGCGGCCGTGATTGTCTCCGGTGGCGAAGCACTCGTCGATCTCGTACCCGTAGCGTCCACTGTGGACCATCTTGCGCCGAGGCTGGGTGGTGGGCCCTACAACGTCGCCCTCACCGCGGCGCGGCTCGGCGTTCCCGCCGCGTTCCTTTCCAGGATTTCCACCGATGCCTTCGGGGACGCGCTCATCGGCAGGCTGCGCGACTCCGGTGTCGATCTTTCGCTCGTGCAACGCGGGCAGGAACCCACCACGCTCGCCGTTGTCTCGCTCGACGAGCACAACGCGGCGAGGTACAGCTTCTACACGCAGGGAACGGCCGATCGGCTCGTTGTCGACCCAGGACCGCTTCCCGCCGAGGTGACCATCCTTTCGCTCGGCACGCTCGGGATGGTGCTCGAACCCGGCGCCACCGCGTACGAGACCGTTCTGCGAAGGGAGTCCGGGCGCGGGGTCCTCACCGCACTCGACCCGAACATCCGAGCCGACATGATCAGCGACGCGGCGGAGTACCGGAAGCGTTTCCTGTCCTGGCTGCCCTGTGTCGACCTGCTCAAGGTGTCGCTGGAGGACGCGGAATGGCTCGCCGACGGTGGCGACGTCCTTTCCTCGGCCGCCGAGTGGCTCGAAGCCGGGCCGGATGCCGTCGTGCTCACCAAGGGTGGCGAAGGGCTTTCCGTGGTCACCTCGGCCGGCGAGATTGTCGCCACACCAACTGTCCCCGTCGATGTCATTGACACGATCGGCGCCGGTGACACCGTCCAAGGTGCACTGCTCGCCTGGCTGGATCAGCGCGGAGTAACCGACTTGACGGCACTCGGTGAGACCGACTGGTCGCAAGCGCTTGGCCATGCCGCCGCGGCGGCCGCGATCACGGTGTCGCGACGCGGCGCCGAACCACCGACGGCCGAAGAACTCGCGCAGGCGCGGTGAGTCACGCCTCACGGACCCGGCTGCCCGGACGCCTACCGTGTGAACCTGATCGCAAACGGTTAGCTGTGGGTAACGCCACGGCTGCGAAGTGGGCGTCTTCTGGACTAGCGTAAGGAGGAATTTCATACCCCAGCGGGGCGGTGTGCGACGAGGTGCGATGTCCTCTCGTGTGCGAACCCGGTGACCAGCGGAACCTGCGGTCACCACCGGCCCGTGTGACCGTGAGAGGCATTTGCATGTCCGACGCGACTGCAGCGCAGTCCGGGGGCGAGAACGTCGTACTCCGCCTTCCGAACGGCGAGCACGAGTTGAAGGTCGTCCGCGCTGTCGAGGGCGCCCCTGGAATCGAACTCGGGAAGCTGCTTGCCCAGACCGGCTACATCACCTACGACCCTGGCTTCGTCAACACCGGAGCGGCGTCCTCGGCCATCACCTACATCGATGGCGATCAAGGGGTATTGCGCTACCGGGGCTATCCCATCGAGCAGCTTGCGCAGAAGTCGACGTTCATCGAGGTCTCCTACCTGCTGATCTACGGCGAGCTGCCGACGCAGGCCCAGCTCGACGACTTCACTTCGAAGATCAACCGGCACACCCTGCTGCACGAAGACCTCAAGCGGTTCTTCGACGGCTTCCCGCGGGACGCGCACCCCATGCCGGTGCTCTCCAGCGCGGTTTCGGCGCTGTCGACGTTCTATCAGGACTCGCTCAACCCGTTCGACGAACCGAACGTCGAGCTGTCCACGATCCGCCTGCTGGCAAAGGTCCCCACACTCGCGGCCTACGCCTACAAGAAGTCCATCGGCCAGCCGTTCCTCTACCCGGACAACTCGCTGGGACTCGTCGAGAACTTCCTCAGGATGACCTTCGGTCTTCCCGCGGAGCCTTACGAAATCGACCCCGATATCGCCAAGGCGCTCGACCTGTTGTTCATCCTGCACGCCGACCACGAGCAGAACTGCTCGACGTCGACGGTGCGGCTCGTCGGCTCGTCGGAAGCGAACCTGTTCGCCTCGATCTCGGCGGGCATCATGGCGTTGTTCGGCCCGCTGCACGGTGGTGCCAACAGCGCGGTGCTGGAGATGCTGGAGGGCATCAAGGCCGACGGCGGCGACGTCAACGACTTCGTCAACCGCGTGAAGAACCGCGAAGAAGGTGTCCGCCTGATGGGCTTCGGGCACCGGGTCTACAAGAACTACGACCCGCGCGCGAAGATTATCAAGCAGACCGCTGACGACATTCTGTCGAAGATCGCGGGCGGCGACGAACTGCTCGACATCGCGAAGGCGCTCGAAGAGCGCGCGCTGTCCGACGACTACTTCGTCGAACGCAAGCTCTACCCGAACGTCGACTTCTACACCGGTCTCATCTACCGGGCGCTCGGTTTCCCGACGCAGTTCTTCACGGTGCTGTTCGCATTGGGCAGGCTGCCTGGCTGGATCGCGCACTGGCGCGAGATGATCAACGACCCGGCGACGAAGATCGGCAGGCCGCGTCAGATCTACACCGGCGAGAAACAGCGCGAGTACAAGGCGATCGGCGAGCGCTGATTCGCTGAAGCGACACGAGGCCCCCAAGGTTTGCCGCCGCAAAACCTTGGGGGCTGTCTGTATCCGGCCCTCCCCGGTCCCGTCCCTGTCCCCAGCCCCTCCGGGGCCGGGGACAGGGCCCGGGTGGGGAGCCGACTGTGCCGCTGGCGCCGAGTTCCGCACTCAGGACGGCGAGATCCGCGTTCGGGTCGACGAGATCTGCACTCGGGTCGGCGAGTTCTGCACTGGGGACGCCGAGTTCCGCGTTCGGGTCGGCGAGTTCTGCGTTCGGGTCGGCGAGTTCTGCACTCGGGTCGGCGAGATCTGCAGCTAGGCCCCGAGATCTGCGGCCAGGATGCCGAAGCCCGGGTTCAACCGGGTGTTACCGGGCCGTCTGGACGCAGATCTCGCCAGCCTGAGTGCGGAATTCACGCGCCTGAACGCAGATCTCGCCGAGTTCTGCGTCCGGGACGGCGAGATCCGCACTCAGGACGGCGAGATCTGCGCTGGGGACGGCCAGTTCTGCACCCGCGACCGCGAGTTCTGCGTTCCCGCGCCATGCTGTGCCCGGAGGGGAACTGACCACGCGGGTATTGGCTGGTGCCCGGCTTCCGGCGTCGCCCCGTATCGCTTGGGGCGCGTAGTATCCCGCAGGCCAAGCACGGACCTTGCCCTGCACGAGTGCGCCTCTCGCTCCACGTGCGCGGATCTCGCCGTCCGAGCGTAGGTCTCGGCGTCCTGGGTGCAGAACTCGCCGCCCCGAACGCGGATCTCGCCGTCCTGAACGCGGAACTCGCCGTCGGGAGTGCGGGTCTCGCCGTCCCCAGTGCAGAAATCGCCGTCCTGAGTGCAGATCTCGGCGGCCTGGGTGGGGGACTCGCGGACCACACGCCGCGGCCCACGCAGGGCGGCCATCGCCGCCGCGGCCACGCTCGCGGTCAGTTCCTCAGGGCATCGGCCAGCTTGATCCGGCTACCGGTTCGCAGGATGGCGGCCCGATAGACCTTGCCGCCGAGCCAGGTCAGCGCCGCGATCGCCGCCAGCGTCAATACCAGCGCGGCGGCGATCTCCCACGGCCCGGCGGCCCCCGTCGCGATCCGGCTTGTCATGAGGATCGGCGACAGCAGCGGAATGAGTGACAGCACGACCGCCGCCGTCCCATCGGGCTGCTGGACAACCGTGAAGCCCGCGATGAAGCCCACCAGCAGGATGATCGTCACCGGGGTCAGTACCGTCTGCGTGTCCTCCTGCCGCGACACGAGCGAACCGGAGGCCGCGAAAATGGTGGCGTAGAGGAAGAATCCCAGCACGTACCACAGCAATCCCCACAGCAGAGTGCTCGTCGCGACTCCCGCGATCGTGAGCACTCCGGTTGCCGTGGCGACGAGCAAACCGACACCGCCGAGGATCAGCAACTGCACGAGACCGACGATGCCGAGCCCGATCACCTTGCCGAGCAACAGATGCCACGGCCGAACCGTGGACAGCAGGATCTCCACCACCCTGCTCGCCTTTTCCTCGACAATGCCTTGCGCCACCAGCGATCCGTAGGTCGTGATACTCATGTACAGCAGGAACAGCATGACGAGCGCGACGGCGATTCGCTGGCCCTCATCCGGGTCCGCTGTTTCGAGTGTGCTGACCTCGACACGCGCCGAGTTGACCTCCCGCATGACCTCGCCGGGTACCTGACCCGACTCGATCAGTTTCGCGTCGAGCACCTCCTGCCGCGAGATCGCGTTGAGCAGTGCCTCGGTCTGCTGATCCACAGTAGACTTGGCAAGTGCGTGGAGGTTGGAGGGACTTCCGGTGACGAGCACGTCGAGTGTGCCGTCGGCCACCTCGGTTCTGCCCGTGTCGGCGTCGGGTACCTTGACCGTCTCGATGTCGATCCCGACCTGTTGCGCGCCCGCGCGCAATGGCTCGCTGATCGCCGCGGCCTGCCCGGCGAGTCCGATCTTCGTCCGGTCGGCTCGATCAAAAACGTTGGCCTGCAACAGAAGATAGCCGATCATCACAACGAGGATGGCGGCGGTGCCGATGAGGAAGCCCCTCGTACGGAGACGTGCGTTGAGTTCCCGCGTCGCGACGAGCCGGACGGCCTTCGCCGGTGACACCGAACGTTTGCCTGCCGTCATGCCTCCGAACCTTCCGTGACCGCGTTGCGGAACAACTCGGTGAGCGAGGGCCGATGCCGTGCGAATTCGTGCACGGGCCCCGTCGCCAGCGCTGCCGCCAGCACGATCTGATCGTCGACGCCGGGACCGAGTTCGACGACGGTGCCTTCCGGCTGGTCCGCGAGCACCCTGATTCCCGGCAGCGCGGAGGCCCAGCCTCGCGGCGCCCTCGGCGCGACGACGGTGATCCGGGGCGCCGCGTTGGCCGTCAGGTCCGCGACGGAGCCATAGCCGACCAGCTGTCCACTTCGGATGATGCCGACCCGGTCGCAGAGCCGCTCGACGAGGTCGAGCTGGTGGCTGGAGAACACGACGGGAACCCCTGTCGCCGCCTTCTCCCGCAGCACCTGGCTCATCACGTCGACGGCGATGGGGTCGAGGCCGGAGAACGGTTCGTCGAGCACGAGTACCTCGGGATCGTGCACGAGCGCGGCGGCGAGCTGGACTCGCTGCTGGTTGCCGAGCGAGAGCTTCTGCACCTCGTCGCCTCGTCGTTCGGCGAGCCCGAGCCTGCCGATCCAGTCCTCCGCGCTGCGGTGCGCCTCGTTCGCGGGAAGACCGTGAAGCTGGGCGAGGTAGACGAGCTGATCGAGCACCTTCATCTTCGGGTAGAGGCCACGTTCTTCCGGCATGTAGCCCATTCGGGTCCGCGTCTCGTGGTCGACCGGCTCGCCGTCGTACCGCACCTCGCCGGAATCGGCCGCGAGTACGCCGAGCACGATCCGCATCGTGGTCGTCTTACCCGCACCGTTGCTGCCGACGAAGCCGAACAGCTCGCCAGGCCGTACGTCGAAGCTGACGGAATCGAGTGCGGTGATGTCGCCGAACCGTTTGGAAACGTGATCGATTTCCAGTGTTCGCTCTGACATCGGACTCCTCGGGCCGTTCGCGCGCTGGAACCTGGGCACTCCGGAGACTCTATTGTGCGCCGGGCTCGTGTCCAGATCCGACTGTGACGTCAGGCGGGGCCGCCGTCAACCGGGTTCGCCCAGACCGCGCAGAGTACGGCCGACGAGGTCGGCCACGGTTTCGCGAGCCGCTTCGGCCCGCGAGGGGACGAGACCGAGCCGGGTCCGCCTGTGCAGGACGTCGTCGGCGTCGAGCGCGCCCTCGTGCCGCACTGCCCACACGACCTCCGCGGCCGTGATGTCGCAACCGGGGAACAGCGGCCTCCCGAGTTCAGGGTCGACGTCACCGAGCGCGGCGACCCTCGGAGCTTCCGTCCCGTACTTGGCGACAAGTCGCGCCGGTGCGTCCACCATGGACAGTTGAGGTCGGCTGGCCGCCCCGAGCAGCGGCAGGTTCGCCGTCCTGCACCGGCCCGCCGTGAGGCCCGTGCTCGCGAGAGCGGCGTCTACCGCGTCGGCCGCCATCTTGCGGTACGTGGTCAGCTTGCCTCCGACGACCGTGATGACGCCGCTGCCGGGGTCGGTGAGCACGGCGTGCCTGCGCGAGAGGTCGGCGCTCCTGCCTTCCGACTCGATGAGCGGTCTCAGCCCGGCGAAGGTGCCGATGACGTCGTCGGCACCGAGCGGGCGATCAAGAACCGACGAGGCGGTCCGCAACAGGAAGTCCACATCGGATTGTGGTGCGGTGACCACGTCGGGGGGAGTGTCGCCCTCCATCGGTTCATCCGTGAGGCCGAGGTAGGTCACCCCGTGTGGTTGCGGGAGCAGGAACACGAAGCGATTGGTTTCTCCCGGGACAGCGACCAGCAGCGAGGATTCGGCGAGGCCCGTGCGCGCGGTGTCGAGCACGAGGTGTGAGCCGCGGGAAGGGCGCAGCTTCACGGAAGGCACGAGTCCGCCTGCCCACACGCCGGTCGCGTTGACGACCTGGCGCGCGCGGAGTTCGACGGTGTCACCGGAGAGGGTGTCCTCGGCGAGCACGCCGTCCCCGCGTAGCTCCCTCGCGGCGAGTCTGGTCAGCACTTTCGCACCGAACGCGGCGGCCGTGCGGGCGAGCGTGACGACGAGTCGGGCGTCGTCGGTCAGCGCGCCGTCGAAGGAGAGCAGCCCGCCCCGCAGGCCGATTCTGCGCAGTCCCGGTACGAGCGCGAGCGCTTCCGCGGAGGGAACCGAGCGAGGCCTCGGCAGCAGTTTGCCGGGAGTTCGAGCGGCCGTGCGCAGCAGGTTTCCCGCGTGCAGTCCCGCGTCGGTGAGCAGTCTGCTCGTCAGGGCGGTGGCGTCGTAGAAGGGGAAGAGCTGGGGCAGTGGCCTCGTCAGGTGCGGGGCCGTCGTGGTCAGCAGGATTCCGCGTTCTCGCGCGCTTTCCATGGCGAGACCGACCTCGCCACTCGCGAGGTAGCGCAGCCCGCCGTGGACGAGTTTGCTCGACCAGCGGGATGTTCCGAAGGCGAGATCCGTTGCCTCGATCAGCGCGACCGAGAGCCCTCTTGCGGCCGCGTCGAGTGTGATGCCCGCTCCGGTGACGCCACCGCCGACGACGAGTACGTCGACCCGTTCACCCGAGGCGAGTGCGCTCAGCTCTGTGGTTCTTCGCCGCGCGGAAAGCGATGCCCTGATCATGGCGCGAGCGTCGCGTCGAGAATGTGCCGGAGTTCGTCGAGCAGGGCGTGCTCGCTGACACCGGCTGTGGCAGGCCGAAGCGACAGCACGAACGACTGCACGACCAGCAGCACCGAACGCACCTGAACCGCGGGGTCGGCCGTGCGGATGGAGCCGTCGCCCTGGCCGGTGACGACCAGATCGCGAAGGACCTCCTCGGCGAGTTTCTGGGTTGCCCCCAGCCGCTGCGTCACATAGGGAAGCACCAGTTCCGCATCGACGTCGAGGACGGTCCGCATGAGTGGGTCGGCCACGAGTGCCTTCACTCCGGCTACCGCGCTGCGGACGAGTCGTTCCCTCGCCGTTGCCGCGTGGGGGACCTCGGCGGCGACGCCGTGCAGCAGTAGCCCGAATTCGCGGGTCATGAGAGCGGCGAGAATGCTGTGCACGTCGGGGAATCGCCGGTACAGCGTCATCCTGCTGACCTTGGCGGTGCGCGCGATCTCGGCCAGGGTGGTGCGTCGCACTCCCGAATTGAGCACGCAGTTCTTCGCGGCGTCGAGCAGGACATCGTCGGGTACCCGCGTTGCCCCGCCGCGGTCGCGGCTGCCCGCGAGCGCGCTGCGCCCCACGACAATGGTGTGACGTTCCGCTTGCATATGTCACACTTTAGCGGTGAATGAGATCGCTGACCACCGATTGCGCGCCGCGTGGACCCCGGAAGGGGCCGCAGCGGTCCACCTGGCCCCCAAAGCGGTGCGCTGGCTCGGCCAGCGTATCGGCCCGTGCCCGCAAGGCACACCGATCGCGCCGGATTCCGCCATCGGTGTCGAGCCTTCCCAGCTCGGTGAGGCCGAGATCGCCGCGCTTGCCGACGTGGTCGGAACGGGAAACGTCCTTGTCGACCGTGCGGAGCGACTCGGAAGAGCAGGCGGCCTCTCATACCTCGACCTGCTGCGCCGCCGCGATCCCGCCTCCGGTATCGCGGTGCCCGACGCCGTCGTGCTCCCCGAAGACCCCGAACAGGTGCAGCGCGTCATCGACGTGTGCGTGGAATACGACATCGGCGTGGTCCCTTTCGGTGGAGGGACGTCGGTCGTCGGCGGTGTGACCGCGCTGCGGGGTGACAAGAAAGCGGTGATCGCGCTGGATCTCGATCGGCTCGATCAGCTCGTCTCGGTCGACCCGGTTTCCAGGATCGCGGTACTGCAGGCGGGCATGCGAACGCCCGAGGTGGAGCAGCGGCTCGCCGCACACGGCCTGACCCTCGGTCACGTCCCGCAGTCGTTCGAGCGAGCCACCATCGGGGGGTTCGCCGCGACCCGGTCGGCGGGACAGGAATCCAGTGGTTACGGCAGGTTCGAGGACATGGTCGCGGGGGCGAGGCTGGCCACCCCGAGCGGTGAGTGGCGGCTCGGCGTCGCTCCCGCTTCGGCAGCCGGACCCGATCTGCGGCAGCTCGCCATCGGCAGCGAGGGCACGCTCGGGGTGTTCACCGAGGTCGCCGTTCGCGTGAGGGAGCTGCCGGAGAAGGAGCGATTCGAGGCTTTCGCGGTCGACGGCTGGGAACGCGGCACGATGATCGTGCGGCACCTCGCTCAGCGAGGATTGCTCGCCGACGTCACCAGGTTGTCCGATGTGGACGAAACGGACTCCGCGCTCTCGTTGTCGGCGAGCTGGAAGACGACGCTGCTCCGTCGCTACCTCCGGGCGAGGGGAGTCGCCGAGCCGTGCCTGCTGGTTCTCGGCTGGTACGGCAACGCCAAGGCACGCAGGGCGGAGGCGGTGCGCGGCCTGCGCGCGGCCGGAGCGATCAACCTCGGGAGCGCGCCGGGAAAGACCTGGCTGCGCGGCAGATTCGCGGGACCGAGACAGCGGGACGCGCTGCTCGACCTGGGGGTGTGCGTCGAGACACTGGAGACGGCCGCCTACTGGTCGAACATCGGCCCGCTCTACGAGCGGGTGAGCGAGGCCCTGCGTTCGGCGTTGCACCGTCCGCTGGTTCTCTGCCATATCTCGCACGCCTACGAGACCGGTGCCTCGCTGTACTTCACCGTGCTGGCCGCGCGGGACGAGCACGATCCGGCCGGGCAGTGGGAGAGGGCGAAGAGAGCCGCGAGCGAGGTCATCACAGAGGAAGGGCTCGGTACGATTTCGCACCACCACGCCGTCGGTGTCGATCACAAGCCCTATCTCAGCTCGGAGATCGGCGAGATCGGGGCCTCGGTGCTCGCGGCCGCGAAGCGTGCGGTCGACCCGAAGGGCATTCTCAACCCCGGCAAGCTCATCCCGTGACTTACGGCGGGCTCGTGGCGAGGCCGTGGCTCGCGGCGGGCACGCCGGTCAGCAGGCGCGCCCGTGCCTGCGGAACGTCCGCGGTGCGGACGACGGCTCCTTCGACGAGCAGCGGCATCCGCGCCTCGCCCTCGGCGACGTAGGCGAGTACGGGATCGACGCGTGAGCCGTCGTCGAGCGTGACCGTTCCGGTGTGCAGCCGGGCCAGCTCGTACCGCACACCGCGTCCCTCGCACACGTCGAGGACGGCGATCTGGTCCTCGGTCGCGAACCACACGGCGTGCCATTCGGTCACGCCGGGCGCCGCGGTGAGCGTCGCGGGACGTTGTCCGTCCCGCGCCCGCACACCGCTCGCCCACACAGCGGCGATGCCGCTGCACTCGGCGCGCGCCACGAGCACCGGCCCCGTCAGCCCGAGTGAATCGCGCAGCCAGGTGATCTTGGAAGGGCAGGCGTTCGAACCGTAGGCCAGCACGGGGATCCGCTCCTCACGCCAGCCTTCCGGAGCCTCGTCGAACGGGTGGCCCGCCCCGTCCCTGTGCACGAACGAGCATTCCGGTCGCGCACCGGGATAGGGGTCGGCCGGGAAATCCGCGTCGCTGAACAGAATCAGTCGAACACCACCACGCTGCGCAGGACGTCGCCGGTATGCATCCTGGCGAACGCCTGCTCGACACCGTCGACCGCGATGCGTTCGGTGACGAACTTGTCAAGCGGCAGCCGTCCCTGCTGATAGAGGTCGACCAGCATCGGGAAGTCCCGCGAGGGAAGGCAGTCGCCGTACCACGACGACTTGAGCGAACCGCCGCGCGCGAAGAAGTCGATCAGCGGAAGGCCATCGAGCCGCATGTCCGGCGTGGGCACCCCGACGAGCACGACGGTGCCCGCGAGATCTCTCGCGTAGAAGGCCTGCTTCCACGTCTCCGGCCTCCCGACGGCGTCGATGACGACGTCGGCACCGAACGACCCGGTCAGCTCACGGACCGCGTCGACGATCTCGTCCTGGCTCCTGCCCTTGGCGTTGAGCGTCGCCGTAGCGCCGAAGTCCTTTGCCCACTCCAGTTTCCTGTCGTCCATGTCGACGGCGACGATGGTGGTCGCGCCCGCGAGCCTCGCGCCCGCGATGGCGGCATCGCCGACACCGCCGCAGCCGATGACGGCGACCGAGTCACCCCTGCCGACCGCTCCGGTGTTGATCGCCGCTCCGATACCGGCCATCACGCCACAACCGAGCAGGCCGGCGACGGCGGGCTCGACGCTGGGGTCGACCTTCGTGCACTGTCCGCTGTGGACCAGCGTCTTCTCGATGAAGGCACCGATGCCGAGTGCGGGATTCAGCGGTGTGCCGTCGGCCAGCGTCATCGGCTGCTCGGCGTTGAAGGTGGAGAAGCAGTACCACGGCTTGCCCTTCTTGCATGCCCTGCACGTACCGCACACCGCTCGCCAGTTGAGGATCACGAAGTCGCCGGGTTCGAGATCGGTGACGCCCTCACCGACACTCTCGACGTAGCCCGCGGCCTCATGGCCGAGCAGGAACGGGAACTTGTCCTCGATTCCGCCCTCGCGGTAGTGCAGGTCCGTGTGGCAGACCCCGCACGCCTTGACCGAGACGACGGCTTCGCCGGGGCCGGGATCCGGCACGAGCACGGTTTCCAGCGAGACGGGTTCACCCTTGGCGCGTGCGACCACGCCCTGTACCTCATACGGCATTCGCCACGTCCTTTCGACCACATTGCCGGCAAGCCGCAGCTTGCCACGGATGATGTGGTTATGGCGACATCCGCATGGGTTTGACCACGCCGCTCACGGTCACTGGAAAGAGGGTTGCCCGCTCACGGCGTGATGAGGTAGGCGATGCCGCCCGGACCGCTCGCCACGTTGCCTTCCGCGTCGTATCGCTTCGTGCGCTGCCAGATCGTCTCGAACTGGGCCCTCGGGTACACGTTGCGTACCCCTTCCTTCGTGTCGGATGCCGGGTCGTTGACGATCACGTCGCCGTCCTCGGTGAAGCCGACCACCACCATGATGTGACCAGCCGTCCCGTATCCGGCGCCGTCGAGTTCGCTCTCAAGGAACGACTGCGACGTGATCACCGGGATTCCCTTGGCGATGTAGGTCTCCAGTTCGGTGAGCGAGTGGAGCCGGGTGACGTGCCCGGACAGCCCGAAGTGCGCGGCATAGGCGGTGTTGAAGGGCCAGTTTCCCGTGCCTTCATAGGAATAGTCGTAGGTGTACCTCGCGGCGTGCGCGACACTCGGATCGACGTAGCCGTCGGGAATCCAGTCGAGTTCGCGGTCACCGGGGCCCTTCCCCCAGTATTCGACGACCATTTCGGTCGAGGTGGGGCTGCACCAATTCTCGCCACCGCCGCCGTATTCGGGATAGTTGCCCTTGTGCAGGTTCTGCGCGTACTTCGGTACGGGCAGCTCGATCCCTCTCGCGGGCCCCGGCTTCGAGATGGGCACCTCGAACCGGTCCGGAACGCGCGAGGTCATCGCGCCGGCCGAGCGCAGCACCGGGGTCGCCGCACTCCCCGCCTTCCGGAAGAGGGAAACCCTGAGCTGGAAGTCGCGGAAGCCGACACCCGGTTTCGCGGCGAGGGTGTCGACGTTGACCGTGGCGTGCTCGTCGTCCTGACCGGTCACGGTCGCCCGCTCGACGTCGCCGTCGCCGAACGCCCATTCGCCCATGACGTACCACGCGGTGTTCTTGTTGTCGTTCGTGAGCGCTCTCGCCTCGATCCGCAGCCACGTGCCCTCGGGAGTCTCGGCGTTCCACGACGCGATCAGTTCGGTCGCGTCGAAACCCTGCGCATGGCGAGGGGAGGTCCAGTTGCCGTACTCGTAACCGTTTTCCGTCCCGATCGGATCGCTGATGCGAATGCCGTCCTCGCCGACGCCGACCCCGGCAAGGTCGCCCTTTCCGAGTTCGGCGGGCGATGCCCAGCCGCGATAGTCGATGTCCTCGTCCTCGCGTGCCGCGACGGCAGCGGGATGCACCACGACTGTCGTCGCGGTCGCGGCGACCGTCGCCAGCAGGACGGTGAACAGACGTCCGCGCATCCGAGCCTCACCCCTCACCACAGTTGGTGGCAAAGGATTTTCGTCGCTCTTCGTGGACTTGTAAACCGCCGCCCGTAGGCTGTCTAGACCACTGCCTGGCTCTGCGTGACCTTCGCGACCCGTTTGCCGCCGCCTCCGTGGATCTCCGTCTCCACGACGATCACGCGCCTTCCCGCCTGCAGTGCGCGAGCCGACGCCGTCGCGAACCCTTCGCGGACCGGCCTGAGGAAGTGGGTGTGCGACTCGATCGTCGTCGTGCCCTGGGCTCCACCGGGGAGATTCAGGAAAGCGCACATGGCGCCCGTCGCGTCCGCGAGCGACATGAGAACGCCGCCGTGCAGGATTCCACCGATCGTGCACAGCGACGCTTCCCACGCGATCCGAGCGCGGACCAGCTCCTTCGTGCTCGTGACGACCTCGATGCCGAGCCGCTTCGTGAACGGCATCGCCTCGTGGAAGAGCGCGGTGCCGTCGGGGTCGGGTGCTTCGTTCGCGGCCATGCGCAGACTGTGCCGCAGTGGACGCGGGACGTCGATTACCTCGCGGGTAACGGACTCAGAAGTGGCTTATGTCCAGTTTTCCCTCGGAGTGAGCCGCGCGCAGCCGCTTCTTGTCGAACTTGCCGACACTGGTCTTCGGAACCTCCTCGATGAAGGTCCAGTGCTCGGGAAGCTGCCATTTGGCGACCTTGTCGGTGAGGAATTCGCGAAGTTCCTCCGCACTCACCTGTTCACCTTCGCGAAGAACGACCGCGACCAGCGGTCGTTCGTCCCACTTCTCGTCCGGAACGCCGACGACGGCGGCCTCGGCGACGGCGGGATGGGCCATCACGTGGTTTTCCAGATCGACGGAGGAAATCCATTCGCCGCCGGACTTGATGACGTCCTTCGAGCGGTCGGTCAGCGTCAGGTAGCCGTCAGGGGTGATCTTTCCGACGTCGCCGGTGCGCAGCCAGCCGTCGTGGAACTTCTCGCTGTCGGCGTCGCCGTGGTAGGAACCCGCGATCCACGGGCCCGCCACCTCCAGTTCGCCCACGCTCGTGCCGTCCCACGGGACCTCGTCGCCGTTGTCGTCGATGAGCCTCGCCCGCACCGAAGCCGGGAAGCGCCCCTGCGTGTAGCGGTAGCGCCAGGACTCCTCCCCCTCGGCAGCGGCCGGTGGCCTCGCGACGCTGCCGAGCGGCGAGGTCTCCGTCATCCCCCACGCGTGCAGGATCGGAACGCCGTAGCGTTCCTCGAACGCGTGCATCATGGCGGGCGGAGCGGCGGAGCCGCCGACGACGACCTCCCTCAGGTGCGTGATGTCCTGCGGTTTCGCGTCGAGGTACTGGAGCAGGCCCTGCCAGATCGTCGGAACGGCTCCCGCGAAGGTCGGTTTCTCCGCCGCGAGGATCTGGGCGATCGGTTCGGGCTGGAGGAACCGGTCCGGCATGATCGTCGAAGCGCCGACCATGAAGGCCGCGTAGGGCATTCCCCACGACATCGCGTGGAACATCGGCACGATGACCAGTGCCTTGTCGGACTGGTCGAGCCGCATGCTGTCGCTCATGCACACCTGCATCGAATGCAGCCAGATCGAGCGATGTGAATAGACGACTCCCTTGGGGTCACCCGTCGTGCCCGACGTGTAACACATGGCAGCGGCCGAGTGCTCGTCGATGACCGGCCAATCGAACGTGTCCGGCTGCGCGTCGAGCAGTTCGTCGTACGAGTGCACCTGGACGCCCTCAGGCGCCTCCAGCGTCGCTTTGTCGCCGTTGGCGACGATGACGTGCTTGACGGTCTCCATCAGCGGGAGCTGCTTGGCCAGCAGCGGCACGAGCGTGCCGTCGACGATGACGACCTGGTCCTCGGCGTGGTTGGCGACGAAGACGAGCTGCTCGGGAAAGAGCCGGATGTTCAGGGTGTGCAACACGGCGCCCATCGCGGGAATGGCGAGGTAGGCGGCGAGGTGCTCGGCGTTGTTCCACATGAACGTGCCGACCCGCTGGTCACCGGTGATGCCGAGGCCGCGCAGGGCGTTGGCCAGTTTGGCCGCCTTCCTGCCGACCTCGCCGTAGCTCTCCCGCCGCGCGCCGGAGCCCGTCCAGGTGACGACCTCGCTACGTGCGTGCAGCGTCGACCCGTGCCGGAGGAGATTGGCGATGGACAACTGGTCGTCCTGCATCGTGCTCAACATCGGGGCTCCCGCGACTCGTTCGACAGTGAACTGGGTTACGCGCGACTGTAGTGCCGGATTCGGACACAGGACATGTGCTGAATGCACAACCGTTACCGAGAGCGGTTGGGTTGTTCCGCGCTGCGGGTAGCCGCCTTGACCTGCGTGGCCCGGTTGGGGGGTCATTGCGTGTCGATTTCGCGCTCTCGCTGGTCTTGGCGTTTACTGGGGCCCGTGGTACGTGATGGCCTGGCCTGCGCTTGCTTGTGCAAGCACTTGGGGTAGTGGTCATCGCCGCGATTTACGCGGACACCCGAGAAGAAAGGATTAGTACGTTGGCTCTGCCTACGTTGACTCCGGAACAGCGGGCCGAAGCCCTGGCCAAGGCGGCCGAGGCTCGCAAGGCGCGCTCGGAGCTGCTCGCGTCGATCAAGTCCGGCAAGCAGAGCATCGAGTCGGTGCTCAAGCGGGCCAAGGAAGACAAGACCGTCGGAAAGACGAAGGTCACGCAGTTACTGAAGGCGGTACCCGGTCTCGGTGCGGTCAAGGTCGCCGCGTTGCTTGAGCAGGCCGGTATCGACCCCGACCGTCGGGCTGCCGGTCTCGGCGAGCGCCAGCGCGAGGCGCTCATCAACGCGCTCAAGTAGCGCTGTCGAAAGCCGGCCGCTCGGGGAGAGGGGCCGGCCGTACTCGCGCCTGGAGCCCGGCCTGGGCGTGTCTGATGGCGCCTTTGATGCGCGCGGCAGGAAGCGACCCGTCAGGCACGCCCTCGGCCACTCAGGATGGCGCCCCCATCGCCCGCTGAAGCGTGGCGAACTTCGCCGATGTCTCTTCGAGCTCGGCGACCGGGTCGGATTCCGGCACGATTCCGCCACCCGCGTACAGCCGTAGCGAGGTCTCCGCGACCTCCGCGCAGCGGATGGACACAGCCCATTCCCCGTCGCCGGCGCCGTCGACCCAGCCGACCGCGCCCGCGTAGTAACCGCGTTCGAACGGTTCGAGTTCGGTGACCAGCTCGCGAGCCGAATCCGTCGGCGTACCGCAGATCGCGGGCGTCGGATGCAGCGCGGCCGCCAGCCGCAGTGCCGTCACGTCGTCGTCCACCAGTTCACCGGTGATCGTCGTGCCCAGATGCCACATGGTCGGCGTCGAGACCAGCTCGGGGACGGTCGGAGCGGACAATCGGCCGCAGAACGGGCGAAGTGCCTCGACGACGGCTTCGGCGAGCACGCTGTGCTCGATGTGGTCCTTGCGGGAGGCCAGTAGGGCCTTTCCGTTCTCCATGTCGGTGACCGGGTCGGCCGATCTCGGCATCGAACCGGCGTGCGGATGGGAGACCACGAGGTTGCCCTTCCTGGAGAGCAGCAGTTCGGGACTGGCTCCGACCAGGTCCTTTCCCCCTGGCAGCCCCGCCGCGAACGTGTAGCCGCGCTGGTTGTCCTTGACGAGGTTGGCGAGGATGTCGGCGGGATCGACGGCCCGCCCGAAATCGAGGTCGAGCGCACGAGCCAGCACGACCTTGCGCAGTCCGCGCTTCCGCAGCGCGCTCACCGCCTTCGCGACGGCGTCGACGTGCTGTTCAGGGGTCGGAATGGGGGTCGTGCGCAGCGGGGTGCCGATCGTCCGCCGTGGCGCGTTCACCACCGAGGCGTGGGCTGGTCCCGCGAACCTGGCTCGAACGGGGATGACCATGCGCGCGGGGCTGCCGGCACCGGTGTCGAACGGCAGCACCCCCACCGCGATGGCCGAGGGCCGGTCCGCCAGCGCGGCACCGACTCGCTCGCACAGTCGCCGCTCGTCGGAATCGGTGATGTCGATGGCGACGCCGGTGCCGAGAATGGAGCGTCGCGCGGTGGTGAGGAAGAAATCCCCCCGCGAGTAGTCGTCGAGCAAGCGCGCCGCGTCCATCGATTCCATTGTCCGCCAGCGAACCGATCTGCCCTCCGTTAACCGCGCCACACCTCGGAGGGGTTCCACCATCGCTCGACGACGGAAAGCTCCTCGCCGGTCAGCACGGCCACCGCGGCCCGGTAGCCGTCACCGGGGTCGAGGTCGGCCATCCTGGTCGCCCCGGGAGAGAGCGCGTCCTCGCCTGAGGCGAGCAGTTCCGGTTTCCCGTGCGGAGCTGACATGGTGAGGCTCCGCAGCGGGATGCGAAGCCCCCTTCCCGTCGCTTTCATGACCGCTTCCTTGCGCGTCCAGTACACGAAGAACGCGGCTGCCCGCTCGTCTGGGGAGAGCCCGGCCAGTTCGGCGGTCTCGCGCTCGTTGAGCGCGTACTCAAGCAGCGCGTCGTCGGCGTTGCGCTTCGTGGCCTCGACGTCGAGGCCGACCGGCTCGCCCGAGGTCACCGCGACGCCGACCCGCTCGCCGGAATGCGAGATCGACAGCGCGACGCCGCCGCCGGTGACCCGGGGCGGCCCATGCTGTTTGCCGCAGTCTTCGCAGGTGGCGTCGAACTCGACGGAGGAAGCCGGAACACCGAGGCGTTCGGCGGCCGCGGTCTTGGCGAGCACCCTGCCCGTGAGGAAACGCCTGCTGTCCTCCTCACGGCGGTAGGTCCCGTAGCGCTCGCGTTCGGCGCTGGTCAGCATCGCCGTCAGCGCATCGGTCGCGGGCAACGGCCGTGCCCACCACACCTCGCAGTCGATCACACCTTCAGAACCTACGGGCTCGCGAGGGGCTGCCGCTACGGCGTCCGGTGAGCTACCGTTATCACTAAGCAACCGCTTAGTAGACACTGGAGCCGAGGGAGTCGTGCCGCGATGGATTTCAGCCTGAGCGTCGAAGAGCGCGAGATCCGCGACTGGGTGCGTACGTTCGTCCAGCGTGAGCTCGTTCCGCTCGAACAGGAGGTGCTCCGCAGGGAAAGGGCGGGCAAGCAAGGGCTCACCGGCGACGAACTCGCCGAACTGCAACTCAAGGCGAGGGACTCGGGCTTCTGGGGTGTGCAGACCCCGGTTTCCTACGGGGGCATGGGGCTTTCCGCCGTCATGACCGCGTTGCTCGAAGCCGAACTCGGCCGCACGTTCGTCCAGTTCCGGTTCGGTGGTGCCGCCGACAACATTCTCTTCCACGCCAACGAGGAGCAGCGGCAGGAGTACCTGCTGCCGACGATCGAAGGCAAGCGTCACTCGTGCTTCGCGATCACCGAACCCGGTGCGGGCTCCGACGCGAAAGCCATCAGGACCACCGCCCGCAAGGACGGAGCCGACTGGGTCATCAACGGCGAGAAGACGTTCATCACCGGTGGCAACGAGGCCGACTTCGTCATGGTCTTCGCCATCACCGACCCCGGCAAGGGAGCCGAAGGCGGCGTCACCTGCTTCCTCGTCGACAGGGACATGGGCTGGCGCTCCGAATACATCGACACGATGGGCGAGTGGGGCCCCGCTTCGCTGATCTTCGAGGACGTCAGGGTGCCGGAGAGCAAGATCCTCGGCGAACCCGGCCAGGGATTCGCGCTCGCGATGCAGTGGATCGGCAGGGGGCGCTACCTGCTGCCCGCGCGTGCCATCGGTTCCTGCGAGCGGTTGCTCGGCATGGCCATCGAGCACGCGAACACCAGGGAGACGTTCGGCGAAAAGCTCGCAGAGCGGCAGGCCATCCAGTGGATGATCGCGGATTCCGGGACCGAGATCGAGGCGCTGCGCTGGCTCGTGCTGCACGCGGCATGGCAGGTCGATTCCGGAATGGACTCGCGGCACGCGCAGTCGATCGCCAAGCTCTACGGCGGGATCAAGGCCAACGAAATCGTCGACAGGGTGCTGCAGATTCACGGTGGCATGGGCTATACGAGGGAGCTGCCCATCGAGCGGTGGTACCGGGAGTTGCGCCTGCTGCGCATTTACGAGGGAACCGACGAGATTCAGCGCCGCACCATCGCCAGGAACCTGCTCAAAGGTCATGCCAAAGTCGGCGGAGTGCTCGGCTGAGCGGACATCCGCCGCGAGATCAGGTCGCGCCGCAGGGGCACGCGGCGAACGTGCCCCCGCGGCGAGGAATCATGAATCAGGAAGGAACGGTATCCCCGTGTTCTCGGAGCGCCAGTGGCGCTCCTGCGAGGTCTTCCTCATTGCACAACAGCTTGACGTCGTAATACGGGAAGCCATCCCGTTCGTCGTAGTCGAGGTGGATGGCGATGACGTCCACGGGTTCGCCTAGCCACCGCCCCGCTTGCCTGAGCCAGTCGGCGCAGCGCTCCAATGCTGCTGAAAGATCGTCGTCGCGGAACTCGACCGGGCGGTAAGGGACGTCTTGCACCTGATCGCGTGGGTCGGAAGGGAGTGGAAGACCCGGTGCGACACCCGCATCGTTGAGTTCGAGCTGGATTGTTTCCTCACTCACCCCACGAGCGTCCCTCAGCATCGGCGCCGGGGCAAGCTTAGGGTTCGTCAGGACACAGCGTGGCGATCGTCGCCCACCCCTAGCGCGCGCATGGCGAGTCGCACATAATGCCCGGCCAGCGCGTCGAGGCTGAGCGTGCCCTTCGGGGAATACCACCTGGCCACGCCGTTGCACATCTCCAGAAGGGCGATTCTGGTGATGGCCGGTTCGGCGGTGTCGAAGACCCCTTCGCTGACCCCGTCGGCGATGGCGTCGGACCACAATCGCTCGTATTCGTCACGCAATCCGACGACGGCACGCCGCGCCTTCGGCGAGAGAACACCGATCTCGTGATCGACGACTCTGGTCTCCTTCGGCTGCCTGGCGTGTGTCGTGACGTGTAGTGCGACGAGTCTCGAAAGGCGTTGTCCAGGGTCGGTGACGCCGGCGACGGCCTGCTTCGCGGATTCGAGCAACGCGCCGAGGCTGTCGCACATGATCTCGGCGAGCAGTTCCTCCTTGGTGCCCATGTAGTGGTACAGGCTCGCCGAGGACAGTTTCGCCTCCTGTGCGAGATCCCGGATCCCGGTGCCGTGAAACCCCTTGGCGGCGAACAGCTTCACCGCGGCCCGCTTGACTCGTTCCCTCGTCGTCACAGCCATGTTCCCGCCACCCTGTCGTAGCTTCCCTCGCGAAGATCCTGGCCTGCCTTGCGCAATTCGCCCTTGGCGACCCGTTCCGACGGCGTCATCGGGAGCGAGTCGGCGAACGCCCAGTAGCGCGGTACCTTGAAGGAGGCCAGTCGGCGGGCGCAGAAATCGGCGAGCTGGCCGACGTCGATCCGGTGGCCCTCCCTCGCCACGACGTATGCCTTGACCTCCTCGCCCCTGATCTCGTCCGGAACGGCGAGTACCGCCGCGGCGGCGACGCCCTCGTGTGCCAGCAACGTTCGCTCCACTTCGTCCGCCGAGATGTTCTCCCCGCCGCGGCGGATCATGTCCTTGGTACGGCCGAGGTGATAGACCCTGCCCTCGTCGTCCATCCTCGCCAGATCCCCGGTGCGGAACCAGCCACCCCGGAAGGCTCTCGACGTCGCGCCGGGATCGGCGTGGTAGCCGTGCATGAGCCCGACTCCCCTGATCAGCAATTCACCCTTGGCGCCTCTCGGCACCGGTTTCCCCTCCTCGTCGGCGATCATGACCTCGCGAAGAGCTCCAGCCCTTCCGAGACAGCCCGTTCCGACGAACTCGTCGTGGTCCTCCGGCGTCATGCGGATGTCCGAACCCGTCTCCGTCATCCCGAACGCCTCGAACCACGGCACGCCCCAGCGCCGTTCGAGCGCCGCATGCAGTTCGGGCGGAATCGCGGAGGCGGAGATCGCGCGCACCCTGTGCTCGGTGTCCGAAGGCGACTCGGGCATGCGAAGCAGCAGCGTCGGCATCATGCCGAGGCAATAGAACCAGGTGACGCCGTACTCGCGGACCTTCTCCCAGAACGTCGAAGGATGGAAGCGGTCGAGCACGACGAGGGTCGCGCCCGAAGCGAGTCCTAACGCGACATTCCACTGCGGATCGATGTAGTGGAAGGGCTGTGCGGTCAGCAGGACATCGTCGCTCGCGATGTGCGGGAAGCCGGTCACGAGTTCGGAGGCGAGCGCTGTCCAGTAGCGGTGGGGCAGTACGCAACCCTTCGGTGCGCCCGTCGTGCCCGAGGTGTACTGGATGTTGGTCGGTGATTCGGGAGTCGCGGCGAACCTGGGTACCTCGGCCGAGGGCGTCAGCCCGGCGATCGTCACGACGGGGGCGCCGGGTGTGATCGCGTCGAGCAACGGTGCGAATTCGTCGTCGGTGACGACGAGCCGTGCGCCGGAGTGGGCGAGTACGTGTGCGCCGTCGGATTCCCGGTAGCCGGTGTTGACCGGCACCAGCACCGCACCGATCTTGCAGAGGGCGAGCCACAGCAACGGGAACTCCGGCCGGTTGCGCAGCATCACCGCGACCCTGTCGCCCTCGGTGATGCCAAGGGCCGCGATGGCGGAGGCGAACTCGTCGCTTCGCCGGTCGATGCCGGAGAAGGTCAGCCGCTGCCCTGTCTCGTCGAACACCCACGCGTCGCGGTCGGGCCAGGCGGCCGCGGCGGCTCGTAGCAGGCCGAGCAGGTGCGTCGGCTCAGACATTGCCGCTGAACCGTTCTATCGATTCGGTTACCGCCGGTGAGTGCTCGGTCAGCAGAGCGTGGCTGACCTCTAGTTCCAGTGCCGTCTCCACGGCGCTGTCGATGCCCCTGTCGAGCGCACGCTTGGCGAGGGTGACCGAGGAACGCGGCGCTGCGGCGAGCCGGGCAGCCCATGTCATCGCCTCTTCGAGCAGGTCGTCTCCGCCGACCCTGCGGTTGACCAGGCCCATTCCCTTGGCCGTCGCCGAGTCGACGCGCTCCCCGAGCAGGATCAGCTCCTTGGCTTTGAGCGGGCCGACGAGCAGCGGGAGCAGCCGGGAAGCCCCGCCGGTGACGCTGAGTCCCAAACCGGCTTCGGGGAAGGCGAACACCGCGTCGTCGGCCGCGATGACGAGGTCGCAGCCGAGTGCGAACTCGGCGCCGGCTCCGATCGCGTAACCGTGCACCGCGGCGATCACGGGCTGAGGCAGGCCGCGTAGCAGGCGGGTGACCTCCTGCAACCGCTCGATCCGCCTCCGCGAGTCTTCGCCGGGGTCGGTCGTCGCTTTCAGGTCGTGCCCCGCGCAGAAGGCCCTGCCCCTCCCCGCGAGAACCACCGCGCCGATCGTGTCATCGTCGGCGACGGTCCTCAGCGTCGTGATCAGGTCGTCGACCAACTCCGGTGAAACGGCGTTGAGCCGGTCCGGACGGTTCAGCCAGACGAGTGCGACACCGTCGTCGACGGCCAGTTCAACGGTGGTCTCCATGGTTCCACCGTAGCGACGCGATCGATCGATCGATAGTCTCTTTTGTCATGGCTGTGAGGGACGCGGTACGAGAGGACACCGAGCAGATCTGCGCGCTCATCGAGGAGCACGCGAGATACGAGGGCAACGACGAGCTGCGGCTCGACCGCGACGACATGGCGCGGCACCTCTTCGGTGAGTCCCCGAAGGCGTGGGTGCTGATCGCGGAAGCGGACGGCGCCGTCGCCGGCATGGCGCTGTGCTCGTGGAACTTCTCCACCTGGGAGGCCAAGCCCGGAATCTGGCTCGACGACCTCTTCGTGAGGCCCGATTTCCGCAGGCACGGGCTGGGCAGAGCCCTGCTCACCGAGCTGAGGGCCAGGACCGACGGCAGGGTCGAGTGGGAGATGCAGGAGGGAAACGAGCGGGCGGCCGCCTTCTACGCCGAGCTGGGAGCCGAGCCCGCGCCGGAGTGGATCAAGTACCGCTGGCTGCCCACCTGAGGAGATCAGGACGCCCGGATGACCCGTATCGTGGACACCATGGCTGACGACTCGAACCGGCGCTCGTCCTCGATAGAGGACTATGTGCGGGCGATCTACGGCCTTGCGGAGCGTGGTGAGGCGGTTACCAACACGTCGCTGGCCGGCAGGCTCGAAGTAAGCCCTTCCTCCGCGTCGGGCATGGTCACGAAACTGTCCCAGCAGGGCCTCGTCGCCCACGTGCCCTATCGCGGCATCGAGTTGACTCCTGACGGCCGGTTGCTCGCCCGCTCGGTCCTGCGCAGGCACCGGCTCATCGAGTCGTATCTCGTCTCCGAACTGGGCTACACCTGGGACGAGGTGCACAGCGAGGCCGACCGGCTCGAACACGTCGTGTCGGATCTGCTGGTCGAGCGCATCGCGGCGAAGCTCGGTAACCCGGTCCGCGACCCGCACGGCGACCCGATTCCCGCGGTCGACGGCAGCATCGAGGAGCTGTCGACCCGGCTGCTCGACGAGTTGCCAGCCGGAGCGATCGGCGAAATCGTCAGGGTCTGGGACACCGATCCCGATCTGCTGCGTTACCTCGCCGAGCATGCCATCGCGCTCGGCGAGCGCATCGAGGTCGTCGAGCGGCAGCCGTTCGGCGGGCCCATCGTGGTGCGCATCGGAACCCCTCAGGAGGCGACGACCCACGCACTCGGCAAGGAAATCGCGCAGGCGCTTTCCGTGGCCGTGCGGTAACCCCGCGAGTCCCCCGTTCAGGACGCCGAGTTCTGCGCGCAGGACGGCGAGTTCTGCGTTCGGGACGGCGAGTTCCGCACTCGGGGCAGGGGCGCGGCATACGGCGGGAAGCGTAGCCGCGAAGACCGCTCGCCTGCGGATGCGCGGGGCATCACGTCGTGGCCATCATCAAGGAATGACTGAGCGCCCATTCCGCTTCGGTGTCGTCGCAGGGGTCGCGGACCTGAGTTCGTTCGTCGATCTGGCCAGGAACGCGGAGAATCTGGGATTCGACACCGTGCTGACACCTGACCCGCTGATGATGGGCAAGGACCCGATGACCGTCGTGTCCGCCGCGTTCGCGGTCACCAGCACTCTCCATGTCGGCACCTTCGTACTGGTTGATGCCTTCCGCGATCGGCGAATGCTCGATTGGCAGGCGCGGAGCCTTCACGCGTTGTCAGGAGGCCGGTTCGAACTCGGTATCGGAACCGGCCGCCCTGACAACGCCGGTTTCGCCGAGCGACTCGGGGCGCCCTACGGCTCCCCTGGGCGCAGGGTCGCTGAACTCGCCGACACGGTCGGGTTCCTCAAGGAACAAGCCGACCGGCCCCCGTTGCTGCTCGCCGCGGGAGGGCCGAGAATGCAGTCACTCGCCACGCGAGAAGCCGACATTCTCGCTCTCGCGTGGATGCCGAACACCAGCGAACCGGCCGCACGATCCATTGTGGATGGCGTGAGGGAAAAGGCGGGGGACCGGCTGCCGGAGATCGAAATAGCCGCCAACCTCCTTTCCGTCGGCGACAAGCCCGCGCCGTGGCTCGAAAAATGGACCGGCACTTCCGACGAGGAACTTCGTCGTGCCGGAGCGGTGACGCTGTTGCCGGGAACCCCGGAGGACGGCGCCGAGACGTTGCTCAGGCGGCGGGAGGAGTTGGGTATTTCCTATTTCACCGTCAGTTCGGTGTATCTGACCGAGTTCGCCGCCGTCATTGAGCGGCTACGGGGAGCTTGACAAGGGACTTTTGCCTCTTACCTCGGCGTTCTCCCATCTCATACGCTGCACCGGTTCTCCGATGAGCGGGAGCCAAGATGACCGGTCAGCGAACACAACAAACGGACAGGGGGGCCGACGCCACGCGCGAGGTTGAGGCGTTGTTGGCTACCGGCCCCTTCGCGGTGGCGCTGCGAGCGGCAATCCGGGCACGCGGCCTCGGACTCGAACGGATCCAGTATCGGCTGCGCCGCAAGGGCGTACCGGTGAGCCTGGCGACACTGAGCCATTGGCAATCCGGCCGATGCCGTCCGGAGCGACCCGGGTCCCTTGCGGCACTGCACTATTTGGAAGAGGTGCTTGAAGTTCCTGCGGGTTCTCTTCTTCGTCTACTCACCGTGGAAAACGGCGGACAACACGTCGCGCAATTGCGTCAGTGACTCGGCGATCCAGGGCAGCGAGACGGGGTCGGTGCTACGCAGAGCAGTCCAGCGCTGGTCGGAATCGTCGCCGTAGAGCAGGCTGGTGGCTACGCGAAAGCGAAGCGCGGCGGGGTCGTCGCCGAATTCCGCACCCGCGAGCACACCGACGCCGTGCCGGTCGAGCAGGTGGTCGGTGAGCTGAGCGCCGTTGTGAAAGCCCTTGTCCCGCAACGGTTCGAGGTCGGGGTAGAGATAGAAGCCCGCTTCGGGCGGCCTGCAGGTCGCCCCCGCGGCCGTGAACGCGGTGTACGCGGCGTTGGCCACGGCGGAGTGCAGTGCCACGCTTGCCTTGATGTGTTCCCGAACGGGTTCGGGTTCGTTCAGCACATATGCCGCCACTTCTTGCATCGGCGCGGGCAGGCTCGACCAGATTTCGCTTGCCACGCCGACGGTCGAGGTCAGCAGTTCGGGGTCGGGAATCCTCGCGAAGCCGATGCGGTAGCCGCCGAGTGCCATGTTCTTGCTGAGTCCCGCCGTGATGACGGTTTGGTCCGGCAGTTCGGCAGCCGGACTGTGGACCTGTTGTTCGCCGTGGACGAGATCGCGGTAGATCTCGTCGGAAAGCACGGTGAGTCCGTGGGTTGCCGCCACGGCGCAGACGTCCTTGACGAGCGTGGGCGGAGCGACGGTGCCGGTCGGGTTGTCCGGCACCGTCAGCAGCAGGATGCCCGGCGCGTGGCCCGCTGCCTTGGCCTCGGTCAACGTCCTGTCGAGTCGCTCCGGATCCGGAATTCCACCGCTTTCGGCGGGAACGTCGACGGAAAGTACCCGCTTGCCGACGATCGCGGCTTGCGCCGCGTAACTGACCCAGCAGGGACTGGGCAGGACGAGATCGCCGCGCAGGATGGTGAGCAGCGTGAACAGCAGAGGTTTGCTGCCGGGCGCGAGAACGATGTGGTCGGGTTCCGTCGGGATGCCACGCCGGGTGAAGTAGCCGGCCGCGGCCGCGCGTGCTTCGGGGGTTCCCGCGACGGGGGTGTACTCGTTGCGTCGTCGTGCCGCGGTGAGTACCTCCGTGACCTCGGGTAGCACCGGAAGGCCTGCTTCTCCGAAGCCGAGGTGAAGCACGCGTTCGCCCGCGGCTTGCTTTGCCCTGAGTCGTTCGTTCAGTGCGAGGGTCGCTGAATGCCTGATCATTCCCTGCCTCCTCTGTTGCACTCAGCGTACAACAGGCAATTTTTCTTGCAAAGACTCAGTGGGGCACCAGCCCGCTTTCGTAGGCGACGATGACGAGTTGCGCCCTGTCCCGGGCGGCGAGCTTCGCGAGCAGCCTGCCGATGTGCGTCTTGACGGTGGCGAGGCTCAGCCGCAATTCGGCGGCGATCTCCTGATTCGAGAGGCCCCTCGCGATGAGGAGCAGCACCTCCTTCTCCCGTTCGGTTACGCCGTCGAGCCCGTGCGCGAACGGCTTCGGCGAGGGCGGGGTACGGGTGAACTCCGCGATGAGCCTGCGGGTGACCCGCGGAGCGAGCAGCGCTTCGCCATCGGCGACGACCTTGATCGCGGCCAGCAGGTCGGCCGGAGGGGTGTCCTTGAGCAGAAACCCGCTCGCCCCCGCCCGCAACGCCGAGAACACGTAGGCGTCGAGATCGAACGTGGTCAGGATGAGCACCCTCACCCCGCTCGTCTGCTCCCCGTCGCAGATGTGGCGAGTCGCCTCGATGCCGTCCATGTCCGGCATCCGTACGTCCATGAGCACTACGTCGGGCTTTTGTTTCCTGGCAACGGCGATCGCCTCGACCCCGTTGCCCGCTTCGCCGACGACCGTCAGCCCGGGGGAACTGCCCACCAGCATGCCGAAGCTGCCGCGCACGAGTGCCTGGTCGTCGGCCACGACGACCCTGATGTCGCCGTCAGCCATGAGGCAGCACAGCCGACACCGCGAAACCGCCCCCCTTGACGGGGCCCGCGCTGAACGTGCCGCCGTAGACCGCGACCCGCTCACGCATACCGAGCAGGCCGTGCCCTGGCGTGCCCCAGGTGACCCTGCCGCCGTCGTCCCGCACGTCGACGTGCACCGACCCATTCTCAGAGCGCACCGAGACGGTGCAGCGGGCCGGTGCTGCGTGTTTCATCACGTTCGTCACCGATTCCTGGACGATCCGGAAAACGGACAGCTCGACCCCTTCCGGCAGCGGTTCCTCCACATTCACCGACAGGTCCACCTCGACGCCGGTGGACCTCGCGCGTTCGGCGAGTTCGGCGAGCCCTGACAGTCCGGGTGCCGGGGCGAGCTCGGTTCCCGGTTCCTGCTCGGACCGTAGTACCCCCAGGAGATGGCGCATCTCGACAAGCGCTTCCCTGGTCGTGCTCTCGATGATGCCCAGTGTCTCCTTGGCTTCGGCGGGATGCTGTTCGGCGACGTGGTGGGCGACACCCGCCTTGACGGCGACCATGCTCATGTTGTGTGCGACGACGTCGTGCAATTCCCTGGCGATTCGGAGCCGTTCGCCGATCACCGCCTCGCGGGCCTTCTGCTCGGTCGCGGCCGAGGCGAGTTGCCTTCGTTCCCTGCTCGCCCTGCCGAGCAGCCACACCGAGCAGAGCAAGGACCAGCTCAGCACGATTCCGCCGAGCGCCATGGGCTGCATCGGCACCAAGTTCGTGACGAGGGTGAATGCCAGCGTCACCGCGAGCGCGGGCAGCGAACGATTTCGTGGTTCGCTGCTCGCCACCGTGTGCATGGGGAGCACCATCGCGAAGAACACCACTTCGAGCGCTCCGGTGAGCACGCACAGCAGTGAGCCGAGGACGCTCGCCCACAGTGAGGGAAGTGGCCGGAATCGCCTCGTCATGCTCGGTACGCCGATGAACAGCGCGCCGACCCACGTCATCCAGACGGGAAGCCCTACCCCGGCACTCCACGATCCGACCGCCAGGTTCGCCGTCGCCGTGCCCGACAGTGTGAACGCGGCGATGACGTCGAGCGCCACAAGATGCTTCCGGCCCAGCTTTCCGGTGAGCAGCGGTCTCGCGTCGGGATCGGACATCGCCACGAGGCTAGCCGGTCGCCCGCGCGACCGCGTCGGCTTCCGGGATGTCATACCCAGGTCTGATCCGGGGCAGACTGTTCAGGCCGTGGTCCGATGTGCCCTGAGCGAATCGCGGCCACCGTTGATGTCGTGATCGAAGTACGAGAACTCACCAAGCGTTACGGCGCGACCGTCGCCGTCGACCGACTGAGCTTCACCGTCGAACCCGGATATGTCACCGGTTTCCTCGGCCCCAACGGGGCGGGCAAATCGACGACGATGCGGATGATCCTCGGGCTCGACCGGCCTACCGAGGGTGAAGCGCTCGTCAACGGAAGTCGATACGCGGTGTCGAAGCGGCCGATGAACGAGGTCGGGGCGCTGCTCGACGCGAGTGCCGTGCACGGGGGACGCACCGCGGTCAATCACTTGCGCTGCCTCGCGAGGAGCAACGGTATCGGCGACGCACGGGTCGCCGCCGTGCTCGACGAGGTGGGTCTTCGCGAGGTGGCGGGAAGGCGGGTCGGCGGCTTCTCCCTCGGCATGAGGCAGCGCCTCGGCATCGCGGCGGCCCTGCTCGGCGATCCGGGCGTCGTGCTCTTCGACGAGCCGGTGAACGGGCTCGATCCGGAAGGCATTCGCTGGATCAGGGATCTCATGCGGGCACTGGCCCACGAGGGCAGGACCGTGCTCGTTTCCAGTCACCTCATGAGCGAAATGGCGTTGACGGCGGACAGGGTGCTCGTCGTGGGAAGGGGCAGCCTCATCGCCGACACCTCGATCGCGGAGCTGGCCGAGCAGTACCGGAAGGACGTGTTCGTCCGCACGGGGGCCGACGCCGACCTGGCTCGGTTGCTGAGGTCGGAGGGTGCGCGGGTCGACGAGGTGCCCGGAGGGGGGCTGGCAGTCGCGGGAATGTCCTCGCCGCGCATCAGTGAACTCGCCTTCGCGGCCGGGATCCTGCCGCACGAACTGACCCCGCGCAGTGCCTCACTGGAGGACGCGTACCTCGACATCACCGACGACGCGGTGGAGTACCGCGCACAGGGAGGTTCCCGATGACCGATGTCGTCGCATCGGAATGGCTCAAGGTCCGCACAGTTCGCTCGACATTCTGGTTGCTCGCCGCCACGGCCGCGGTGTTCGTGATCGGCTGCGTCGTATCGGTGATGATGGTGGCCGACTGGGACAGCGCGCCTCCGGGCGACCAGGCTTCCTTCGGCAGCGCGGACATGTCGGTGATGGTCCTGCCGTTCATGATGTTCAGCCTCGGTGCGCTCGGCGCGCTGGCGATCACGGCCGAGTACGGCAGCGGGATGATCAGGCCCGCACTGGTGTCGGTGCCGAAACGGCTGCGGTTGCTCACGGCGAAGGCGGTCGTCGTCGGCGTCATCGGGCTTGCCGCGGGGCTCGTGCTCTCCTCTGCGATGTTGTTCGCCGTCGATGTCATCGTCGGCGACCGTCCGGCGCCCATCGCGGCCTGGCCCTCGATCTCCGACGGGGTCCCGTATGTGCTGGCTTCCTCGGTCACGGTGATGGTCGTCGCGCTGGTCGGACTCGGTCTCGGCACCGCCATCCGCTCTGCGGCCGGCTCGCTCGTGACGATGACGGTGCTGCTGTACGTGCTTCCCGTCGCGGTGTTCTTCCTGCCCGCGTCGTGGAGTACGAACCTTTCGGCGGTGCTGTTGCTGAATCTGCCGCACCAGCTCGCGGGTGACCTGCCCGGTATGCCGCTCTCACAGGCCGGAGCCGCGGCCGCACTCGCGGCCTACGTTGTGCTGGCGCTGGGAGCCGCCGCCGTTTCGATCGGAAAGCGCGACGCGTGAGGTTGTCAGGCGAAGCGTGCCTCGACCTGTGTGGCGGTGAGCCCGAAATCGGAGAGCGAGTAGGAGTGCGAAGGCGCCGCGCTTCCGCTCGTGCTCTCCTCGTGCAACCGTCGCATGGCCGAGCGCGCGTCGTCGCCGAGCGGGATGCCGAAGTGGTCGTAGATCGCCTCAGCCGTTCCGAGCGGATCGGCGACGAAATCGGCGTAGTCGACGTCGTAGAACCGGGATTGGTCGTGCTTGGCGCGTTCGGCGGTGAACGTCGCGAGCCCGCGCGACCACAGCGCCAGCTGGTCGGCGCCGATGACCTCGCCGTGAAAGACGTCCGACCAGCCTTCGGTGGCGCGTGCGGTGAGACTGCACACCGAGGCGATCGCCGTGCTCGGCGCGCGGTGCGTCTGCACGACGAGCGCGTCGGGGTACACCGAAAGCAGCGCGTCGAGAGCGAAGAGGTGGCTGGGATTCTTGAGCACCCACCTGCGATGTGAGTCGGGGAGCCCGATGAGCTGGAGGTTGCGCCGGTGCCGCTCGTACGCCCCTTTCCAGTCCTGTGTGGATAGCCAAGCCGAGTAGGAGGGCACGTGTGCGAGACATTCGTAGGAGATCGAAAGGGCCGACTGACGCAGCAGTTGCCAGCATTCCTCGACCTGGGCCGCCGACATCGCGTGCAGGCCCATGAATTCGGGGTGCTCGTCGTGGTACTGCTCGTAGCCCGCCTGGATGCGCTGGAAGACGGGATTGGCCTCCCAGGTGTCGCGAGGAGGCCGAGGTTGGGGGAACTCCGTGAGCCACACCTCAAGGCCCTGGTGGGCGGGGTCGGCGGTGAGCAGCCGGTGCAGTGCCGTCGTTCCGGTGCGCGGGAGACCGGTGACGAAGATCGGCCGCTCGATGGCGACGTCGGCGTGCTGGGGAAAAGCCCGCCATGCCGCCTCGCTCAGCGACCTCGCCACCAGCGCGCCTCGCAGAAAGGCCTTGGCGACTCTGGCGCCGTGCGGGGTGAGACCTGCCTCCCGCCCATAGGAGTCGAGCAGTACCGCGAGCCCTTCGCGGTAGTCGTCGGAGCCGAAGTCATCCAGTCCGGTTATCCGCGTCGCCGCGGCATGCAGTTCATCCATCGTGGCAACAGCCATCAGTGCCCCTAGTTGTGGTATTCGCCGCTGTTGACGTCGAGGCAGTGGCCGGTGATCGCACGTGCGAGCGGCGAGGCGAGAAAGACGACGGCGTCGGCGATCTCGTCCGGTTCCGGCAACTTGCGCAGATCGGTCGTCGCCGCGACCTCGTCGTAGACGACCTGCCTGCTCACCCCGCGCTTTTCGGCGAGGTATCCGAAGTACCAGCGCAACGAGCCGGCCCAGATATAGCCGGGGGCGACGGAGTTCACTCTGACACCCAGCGGCCCCAGCTCGGTCGCCAGGCTTTGCGAGAGCGCGAGCAGCGCCGCCTTCGACATCTTGTAGGGACCGAAGGTGCGCCGCGAATGCCGCAGGACAGCCGAATTGATCATCACGACGGATCCCGAGCTTGTGGTGAGGCCTTCGGTGAACAGCCGGGTGAGCCGCAGCGCGGCGAGTACGTTCGTCTCGAAACCCGCTCGCACCGCGTCGATGTCGACGTCGGCGAGCTCGGTGATCGGCGGAATCGCGAACGCGTTGTTCACGAGCGCGTCGACTCTGCCGAAATGATCCAATGTGGATTCCACGAGCGCGGAGGCCGAATCGTCGTCGGTGACGTCGGCGGGTACGGCGACGGCTTGCCCGCCGAGTTCGTCGATCTCCTTGGCGACCTCATCGAGTCGTTCGCTCGTTCTCGCCGCGAGCACGACCTTCGCGCCCGCCACCGCGCTCCTGACCGCGATCGACCTCCCGAGGCCGGGACCGACTCCCGACACCACGACGACCTTGCCGTCCAGCAAGTGTCCGGCGGCGTTCATCCGAGCATCCTCGTGGCCACCGCCCGTTGTCTCGCCGCGATCCGCGCTTCCCATTCGGGCGGGGTTACGGTGGCCTTTTCATAGTAGGGAAGGGCTTCGGGAAGTTCGGAGAC
Source organism: Saccharomonospora sp. NPDC006951 (assembly GCA_040635515.1). Classification (GTDB taxonomy): domain Bacteria; phylum Actinomycetota; class Actinomycetes; order Mycobacteriales; family Pseudonocardiaceae; genus Prauserella_A. The sequence continues at coordinate 160,639 of JBEYHY010000009.1, forward strand.
CGGCACGATGCTCACCGTCGGCCCGTCAGCCTGCTCCAGTTCGCGCGACAGTCGTTGCCAGCGAAGTTGGACATAACCGCGGTTGTGCCCGAGCCGTTCCAGCCAGTTGGCGAGCAACGGGTTCCGCTCGCTGATGACGAAGCGGATCATGCCATCCGGATCGACGAGCGCCTGGTCGGCGGTGAGGCTGGTCTGGTGGTTCTGGTAGTCGAGCGAGATGTACCACATGCTGCCGAGCTGAATTCCCTGGTAGGGAGCGTCGGAGGCGGGGACCGTGACGATCATGGCCTCGTCGTCGGCGAGGTCGAAGTGCCCGACGGACGAGTACTGGGTCGCGAGTCCTCCCGGGGTTCTCCTCGGCTCCGTCAGCGTATTGACCGGCAGATTGAGGTAGTACCACTGCGGAAAGGCCAGGAACGTCTTGAGCCGGGACACCAGTATCTTGCCGGCGACTCGATACCGTTTCTCGAGGTCTCGCTTGGTTTTCGGCGGTGGTGAGCTACCCGCGAGGTCGGCCCTCCTGATCCGCAGGGTTCCCCGCTGCTCGTTCTCCCACTCGCTGTAGACCTCGCGGACCACGAGCATCGCGGAGCCCTCGCCGAGCACGACGTAGCCGGGTCCCGCCTTCTCGCGATCGGGCCCGAATCGCAGTTCGAAGGTGCCGTCGGGATTGATCTCGACCGAGCGATCGTCGAAGGCGGTCAGGCTGTCGGGAACGTCGGCGGGTGAGTAATCGCCGTTGAGAACCTGGAAACTCAGGTCCCTGGTACTGCCTCGTGTTCCGGTGACGACGTACTCGGCGTCGTCGCGAAGATAGGAATGGAAGTACAGGGCATCCGGATTGTCGAGTCCCATTTTCGTGTAGGGACCGGTGGAATGGACGAAGTAGGGGAAATCGCGTTCGTAGGCCCACGCGAGCTGCAATGCGGCTCGGATACTGCCCGCGAGGTAGTCGTAGCCCTCGACGAGATCCGGCTCGCCGCTGACGTGTGGTGCGTCGGTGATGATCTTCTCGGCGTCGGCAATCGCGTCGGCGAACGGCTTCGTCAGCACCCAGCAATGGTAGAACTCGTTCTATGTTGTGGTCAATCGCCGGCGAGCGAAGTTGCCGGGAGCGTCGAGGTGAGCCGGTATCCGGGAATGCTCCCGAACGAGAAGGTCGCCTCGTAGGTGCGGGTGTAGCCGGTGTGCTGGATGAGCCACCCGGCCTCCTTGTCGAACACGTAGTCGTCCTCGTAGAACGCGGCGCCCTCGATGACGACCTTGTGTTCCTTGGCGATGACCTTGTCCTGGAAGCTCCAGACGCCACGGGCCTTCGATCCCTCGACGTCGATCTCGGGCTGGCCCGCCGCGTGCACGGTGATGATCTTCTCGTCGAGCGTCGTGCCGAGAAAGTCGATCAATGCGGCGCGGCCGGTGAAATTCAGCGGCTCGCCCATCGCGGGGGTGCCGTAGTTGGCTGTCACGTCGGGTGCGAGCGTTCCCGCGAGCTCGTCCCAGTTCTTGAGGTCGACGCAGCGCAGGTAGCGGTACTTGACTCGCTTGATCTCCTCGATGGCCGAAAGGGTCGCGATGTTCATGGTCTCCAGCTTCCGCGTTCCCTTGACCCAATGCAAGAACTTGTTCTAGTTTCGTTGCTGATTCCGAAAGGTGGTCAGCGTGCGGACGACCTACGAACTGACGCAGTTGCGCGCGCTCGAAGCCGAGGCCGTGCACATCTTCCGCGAGGTCGCGGCGACCTTCGAGAATCCGGTTCTGCTGTTTTCCGGCGGCAAGGATTCGGTCGTGATGCTGCACCTCGCCGCTCGCGCGTTCTGGCCGGCGCCGCTGCCGTTTCCCGTTCTGCACATCGATACGGGACACAACTTCGGTGAGGTCGTCGAGTTCCGCGATCGTGTTGTCGCGAACATGGGCTTGCGGCTCGTCGTCGGCAGCGTGCAGGAAGACATCGACACCGGCGCCGTCGTCGAGGAACGCGGAAGAAACGCCACCAGAAACAGGCTCCAGACGGCGACTTTGCTGCGGACCATCCGCGAGAACGGCTACGACGCGGTCTTCGGTGGCGCCAGGAGAGACGAGGAGAAGGCGAGAGCGAAGGAGCGGGTGTTCAGCTTCCGCGACGAGTTCGGCCAGTGGAATCCGAGGGCGCAACGGCCGGAACTCTGGAATCTCTACAATGGACGATACCGGAAAGGTGAGCACATCAGGGTTTTCCCGCTTTCCAACTGGACCGAGCTGGACATCTGGTCCTATATCGCGGAAGAGCGCATCGAGCTGCCCTCGCTCTACTACGCGCACAGGCGGGAGGTCTTCCAGCGGGATGGCATGGTGCTCGCTGTCACCGAACATCTTTCCCCTTCGCCCGAGGAACACGGATACGAGGCGATGGTGCGATTTCGCACGGTCGGCGACGCCACCTGCACCGGTTGCGTCGAGTCCGTCGCGGCCGATGCCGCGGAGGTGGTCGCCGAGATCGCCGCGACGAGGGTGACCGAGCGAGGAGCGACGAGGGCCGACGACCGGATATCGGAGGCAGGCATGGAAGACCGCAAGATCGAGGGTTACTTCTGATGTCCCAGTTGCTCAGGCTCGCCACGGCCGGCAGCGTCGACGACGGGAAGTCGACCCTCATCGGCAGGCTGCTGCACGACTCCAAAACGCTGTTCGTCGATCAACTCGCCGCGGTGGAGCTCGCGAGCAAACGCCGAGGTGAGGACTATCCGAATCTCGCGTTGCTCACCGACGGTCTCAGGGCCGAAAGGGAGCAGGGCATCACCATCGACGTCGCCCACCGCTACTTCGCGACGCCGCGAAGGAAGTTCATCATCGCCGACACTCCCGGCCACATCCAGTACACCCGCAACATGGTCACCGGAGCTTCGACGGCCGACGTCGCGCTCGTGCTCATCGACGCGCGCAAGGGCGTGCTCGAACAGTCGCGCAGACACGCGTTCCTCGCGAGCCTGCTCGGCATCCCGCACGTCGTGCTGTGCGTCAACAAGATGGATCTCGTGGACTGGTCCCGCGACCGGTTCGACGAGATCTGTGCGGACTTCCGCCGGTTCTCGATGAAGCTCGACGTGCACGACCTGACGTTCGTCCCGGTCTCTGCGCTGCTTGGCGACAACATCGTGCACCGAAGCGCCAGTATGCCGTGGTACGAGGGCACCTCGCTGCTGCACCACCTCGAACAGGTCCACGTCGCCTCGGACCGCAACCTTGTCGACGCGCGGCTGCCCGTGCAGTACGTCATTCGCAGTCAGGAGTTCAGGGGCTATTCCGGCACGGTCGCCGGCGGTGTCTTCAAGCCGGGCGACGAGGTACTGGTGCTTCCCTCCGGTCACGAGAGCACGGTGAGCGCGATCTGGGGGCCGGGTGGTGCGCCGCTCGCGGAGGCGTTTCCTCCGCAGGCGGTGACCGTCCAGCTCGCGGGCGAACTCGACGTCGGCAGGGGCGATCTGTTGTGCAGGAAGGGAAACCGGCCACACGTCGGCTCCGATATCGACGCCATGGTGTGCTGGTTCGCCGAGCGGGACAAACTCACCGCGGGCTCGACTTTCATGCTGCGGCACACCACGAGAAGCGTCAAGGCCTCCGTCCGGGAGCTGGACTACCGGCTCGACGTCAACACCCTGCACCGCGACGAGAAGCCGGACGCGCTCGCCCTCAACGAGATCGGCAGGATTCGGCTGACCAGCAGGCAGCCGTTGCTCTTCGATCCATACCGGCGCAACAGAACCACGGGAAGCTTCATCCTTGTCGACGAGGCGACCAACGACACCGTCGCGGCGGGCATGATCACCGGGCCCCGCGCCGACGAGGTCCAGCTCGCCTGGCAGCGGAACGCGGTCACGAGGCGGCAGCGCCCCGCCGAGGGCGCGACGGTGTGGCTGACGGGCCTTTCCGGCTCCGGCAAGTCGGCGGTCGGCGTCGAACTGGAACGAAGGCTCATCGCGGCAGGCAGGGCCGCCTACCTGCTCGACGGTGACAATCTGCGGCACGGGCTCAACGCCGATCTCGGATTCAGCGAGGCCGACCGGAGTGAGAACGTGCGCAGGGTCGGTGAGGTCGCCCGCCTTTTCGCCGACGCGGGCGTCGTTGCCATCGCCTCACTGATCAGCCCCTACGGTGCCGACCGCGACCGGGTTCGGGCCGTTCACGACGCGGCGGGCCTTCCTTTCGTCGAGGTGTTCGTCGACACGCCCATCGACGTGTGCGAGCAACGAGATCCGAAGGGCCTCTACGCGAAGGCGAGGGCGGGCTCGCTCACCGGTTTCACCGGGGTCGACGACCCCTATCAGGTGCCTTCCGCGCCCGAACTGGTGCTCCGGCCTGCCGATGGTGACCCAGCGGCCATGGCGGAGGCAATTCTTGGTTTCCTGGAGTCGTGACCACTGATGCGCGTATCGCGGCAAGGCTGGCCGTGGAGGCAGGCAGGCTCCTGCTGTCGGTGAGGGCGGGAGGCTGCGACGACAGGGAGGCGCTCGGCGGGCTGGGCGACAGCGAATCCAACGCGTTGCTGATGAACCGGCTCGCCGAACTACGGCAGGGTGACGCCGTGCTTTCCGAGGAATCGGCCGACGATCCGCGCAGGCTCACCGCGGAGCGCGTGTGGATCGTGGACCCGCTCGACGGCACCCGCGAGTTCAGCACGCGCGAGCGCGTCGACTGGGCCGTGCACGTCGCGTTGTGGGAAGCGGGCCGTGGCATCACGTCGGCAGCGGTGTCGCTGCCCGCGCTCGACGCCGTGTATGCCAGCGACACCGCGGTGCTCGCCGACCGGGTCACCGAGGGTGTCCGCATCGTCGTGAGCCAGAGCAGGCCGCCTTCCTTCGCCGAAGGGGTCGCCTCGGCGCTCGGAGCCGAACTCGCCTCGCTCGGCTCCGCCGGTGCGAAGGCGATGGCTGTGTTGAGGGGCGAGGCCGATGCCTACATCCACGCGGGAGGCCAGTGGGAGTGGGATTCGGCGGCCCCGGTCGGTGTTGCGCTCGCCGTGGGACTGCACGCGAGCAGGATCGACGGATCACCCTTGCGATACAACGAAAGCAATCCCTACCTTCCCGACCTGGTGATCTGCAGGCCGGAGTTGGCGGATCGGCTGCTTGCCGCCATTTCAGCCGAGAACGCCGGCGAGTAGCCGGACCGTCTCGGTTGCCGCGACGGCGTGTCCCCTCGCGTTGACGTGAATACCGTCAGAGCTGTAAATCGAGGTCTCCGCCGAGGCGGGATGGCTCGCGAGGTCGACGTGCCATGCGCCGTGTCTGCTCGCCACTGACCTGGTCAGCTGCGCGAGCGCGGCCAGTCGCGGGCACAGCGCGACGGCTCGTTCGGGGGAGAGTGCGGGGGCGCGGGAGATGTCGAAAAGCCCCATCGTGACCACGTCGCCGCCACCGGCGCGCAGCGGCCCGACGATGCCGTCGAGTACCGCTTCGACCGCGCCCTGGTCGAACGAGCGGTGCAGCATGTCGTTGCCACCGCAGGCGACGACCGTGAGGTCGGGTTCGAACGCGAGTGCCGCGCTCAGTTGCAGGTGTTTGACCTCGTCGGCGAAAGCCCCGTACTTGCCGAGGTTGAGGTAGGCGAGCGCGGGGTTGTGCGCGGCGAGTACCGCCGCGACCCGGTCGGCCCACGGTTGCCGCGGGTAGCCGGGCGGGTCGTCGAGATCGCCTGCCCCCTCGGCGACGCTGTCGCCGAGTACGACGAGCCTGCGCCATCCCGCACCGGACAGCAGCGGGAACAGCACCTCGTCGGTGAGGCAATGCGGATCGGTGCGCTCATTCATACCGGCTCCTCGCCAAGAAAGTGGACACTCGTACTATTAGTTTGCACTTGTACCATGGGTTTGACTAGCCAAATTGCCTAAAAATCATGGACAGTCGTCCGATGAGCTAAGCTGTCCGAATGAGCGGCCACCGGGTGGACAAGCGCGTCGAGCGAGGGCAGCAGTCCCGCAGGGCGGTCCTGGATCGCGCCATGGACATCGCCTCCGTCGAGGGACTCGACAGCCTTTCCGTCCGCCGCCTCGCCGCCGAACTGGAATTCAGCAAGAGCGGAGTTTTCGCCCAGTTCGGTTCCAAGGAGGAGCTGCAGCTCGCGACCGTCAGGGCCGCCGTCGAGGTTGTCGTCGCCGAGGTCGTCAAACCGGCATTGCGAGCCCCTTCCGGCATCCGCAGAGTGTGGGCGTTGTGCGAATCGTGGCTGCGCTACGTCCGTAAACCCGTCTTCGCGGGCGGCTGCTTCTTCATCTCGACCGCCGCGGAATTCGACGCGAGGCCAGGCAGGGTCCGCGACGCCGTCGCCTCGGCGAGGCGCGACTGGCAACAGCTCTACACGCGCACCATCGAGGAAGCCCGCGACCTCGGCGAGATAACCGCCGAGACCGACGCGCGACAACTCGCGTTCGAACTCGACGCGCTCGGCAGAAGCGGAAGCCAGGACGCGCTGCTCTACTCCGACCCCGCGAGCTACGACATGGCGTCAGCGGCGATGCTCGCCAGGCTGCGCTCGGCCGCCACCGATCCCGCGCTGCTCGACTGATCGGTTCGCGGGACCGCGGGCCGTGCGGCAGGCTCGGAACAACTCACCGTCTGCGAAGGGTGCTCGCCGCCGTGGTCAACGACATCCTCGACTGGTTGCAAAGCCTGCCGCCCGCCGGGCTCGTCGCGGCGGCCGGACTGCTCGTCTTCGGCGAGACCACGCTAGGGCTGGGGTTCATCGCGCCGGGCGAGACAGGGCTTTTCATACTGGGAACCACCGTCGCGAACCCATCAGGTTTCCTGCTGATGTGGCTGGTCACCACGGCCTGCGCGATCGCGGGCGACTCGCTCGGCTACTTCATCGGCTGGAAGTTCGGCCCGAGGCTGCGTCAGACCAAGGTCATCCGCAAACACGGAGCCGAAAGCTGGGACAAGGCGACCGGCGTACTCAGAAGAAGAGGCGCCTACGCCGTCGTCATCGGGATCTTCCTTCCCGTGCTGCGCACGCTCATGCCCGCGTCGGCGGGCGCGGCCGGACTGCCGCTGCGCAAGTTCATTCCCGCGATGGTCGTCGCGGCCATGGCGTGGTGTGCGCTGCACATCGGCGTCGGCATGGCAGCGGGTGACGCCGCGCGGCGCATCGAGAACGCCATCGGCGCGGGGAGCTGGATCGTGCTCGGCGTGATCGTCGCCGCCGCCGTGACGGTCGTTCTGGTGAAACGCAAGCGCACGGCGGGCGACGACAAACAGGACGCGGCCTGATCCGGTTAGGCCCCGACCGTCTCCAGCACCTGCTCGCCGTACTTGGCCAGCTTGCTCTCCCCGACGCCGCTCACCGCACTCAGCTCGGCCATGTTCGAAGGCCGGTCGGTCGCGATCTGCCGCAACGTCGCGTCGTGGAAGATCACATAGGCGGGAACGCCCTGCTCCTTCGCCGTCGCCGCACGCCATGCCCGCAACCGTTCGAAGACCGGCGTCGCCTCCTCCGACAGCTCGGCAGCCTCGGCGCGACGCGGCTTCGCCTGCTTCGCCGCGCGCTTCGGCTCGGTGCGCAGCAGTACTTTCCTGCCCTGGTAAAGAACCTCGTCGCTTTCGCCGGTCGTGACAAGCGTTCCGTAGTCGCCCTCGACGGCCAGCAGACTCTTCGCGAGCAGTTGCCGCACGACGCCCCGCCATTCCGGCTCGGAAAGCTCGGTGCCGATGCCGAACACGCTCAACTCGTCGTGGGCGTGCTGGGTGACCTTGCTGGTCTTCTTGCCGAGCAGGATGTCGATGATCTGGCCCGCACCGAACTTCTGCCGCCGTTCCCTTCGCAGCCGTACCACGGTGGACAGCAGTTTCTGCGCGGCAACGGTTCCGTCCCACGACTCGGGCGGAGCGAGACAGGTGTCGCAGTTGCCGCACGGCGCCGCGCCCTGGCCGAAGTAGCCGAGAAGCTGAACCCGCCTGCACTCCACCGTTTCGCACAGCGCGAGCATCGCGTCGAGATGAGCGCTCTGCTTGCGGCGGTGTGCGACGTCGCCATCGGAATTGTCGATGAGCTTGCGCTGCTGGACGACGTCCTGCAGGCCATAGGCGAGCCAGGCGGTCGAAGGCAGCCCGTCCCTGCCTGCCCTTCCCGTTTCCTGGTAGTAGCCCTCGACCGACTTGGGGAGATCGAGGTGAGCGACGAACCGCACGTCGGGTTTGTCGATACCCATGCCGAACGCGATGGTGGCGACCACGATGAGACCGTCCTCGCGAAGGAACCGTGCCTGATGTTCTGCCCTGGTCCCCGCGTCGAGTCCCGCGTGGTAGGGGACCGCGTCAATACCGTTTCGTATCAGGAATTCCGCAATGTCCTCAACGGACTTGCGGGACAGGCAGTACACGATTCCGGCTTCACCGGCGTGCTCGTTGCGCACCAGGTCGAGCAACTGCTTGCGAGGCTCGTTCTTCGGCGCGATGCGGTACTGGATGTTGGGCCGGTCGAAGCTCGCGACGAAATGGTGAGCCTCTTCGAGCTTGAGCCGCTCCGCGATCTCCGCGTGTGTCGCCTTCGTCGCCGTGGCCGTCAGTGCGATGCGCGGGACCTCCGGCCACCGTTCGTGCAGGCTCGACAGCGCGAGGTAGTCCGGCCGGAAGTCGTGACCCCACTGGGAAACACAGTGAGCCTCGTCGATCGCGAACAACGCGACGGAACCCTTGTCGAGCAGCGCGACGGTGGCGTCGACCTTCAGCCGCTCCGGCGCGAGATAGAGGAGGTCCAGTTCGCCGGCAAGGAACTCGGCCTCGACCATCCTGCGCTCGCCGGGGTCCTGGGTCGAGTTGAGGAAACCCGCCCGCACACCGAGCGCCCGCAGGGCGTCGACCTGGTCCTGCATGAGCGCGATGAGCGGCGAGATCACGACGCCCACGCCTTCGCGTACCAGCGAGGGAATCTGGTAGCACAGCGATTTGCCGCCACCGGTGGGCATGAGCACGAGTGCGTCGCCGCCACCTGCGACGTGATCGATGATCTCCTGCTGGCCTTCCCGGAACGAGTCGTAACCGAAGACCCGATTCAGTACCTGCAGCGTCTCGGGGGAAGTCACCCGGCGATCCTACGAGACAGGAGCCGAGATCGGTCACTCGGCGAGTGTGCTCACGGTGACCCGCTCGGTTGTCCGGCGGCGCGCCGCCGGACAACCGACGTGATCACGGACCGGGTTTGATCACGTCGAGGCCGTGACCGGTGAACGCGATCAGGTCGGGCATCGTGAAGTCACCGCTCGTCTCCGAGGGCAGGACCGGACGCCAGGAGGGTTCGTTACGCAGATAGGAGGACGGGTCGGCGGCAAGCAGGCCGATGATCACCTCGGCAACGATTCTGCCGCCTGCCTCGCCGAGGTGGTGGCCCTGTGCCCGCAGTTCGGCCTCGCGGAGCACGTAGTACCACAGCGGAGCGGGCCCGTGGTGCGGCAGTTGCAGCTCCTCCGGCGTCAGGACGTCGGCACCGAGGTAGCCCGCGACCGCCTGCCCCGAGGGCAGCAGCAGCCGGGCGCCCCTCGTCAGGTTGCGGATGATCAGCGAAGACGGGTTGCCCGCGATCTCGACCGGAAGATCGGCGAGTGGATCGGCGAGCTTCGTGTCGATCAGTCTCGACTGCTGGAGTTCGGCCGACCCCGCGCCCTTGACGTCGAAGAACCGCCCCCACTCGATGGTCCAGAACGGTGGCAGGATGCGGAAACCACCGAAGTGCCCGAGCGGATTGACGCTGACACTGCCAGGCAGGAACGTGGGCAGCGCGGGCACGAACGTGTTGAGCTTGTAGCGGCCGCGGATCATCGAGTGCCCGAACCGGTACGCGGCAACCGAGAACTCGACCGGCATGAACGGGGCTTTCCTCCAGTTGAAAAATTTCAACCGTGGTACGGGAACCTTGCCCGACTCGTCGAGTACTTTCGCCAGCATGTCCTCGCCGACGATCCTGCGCAGGAAGTCGTGGACGACGATCCACTGGTAGTGCCACCGGACGAGTCGTTGTGCCGTCTCGAACGTCGTTTCGCTGCCCCTGCGCAGTGAGAGGTCCGTACCGACCCTGTCGATCACCTTGTTGTGGAACTTCAGCATCGTGAGGTGGAGCTGGCCGACGAAAATGTTCTCGTCGTTGCGGGGATCGCCGATCAGGGCCGTGTCCTGGACGTTGCGCGGAAGGTCGTCCTCGTTGTCGTGGTTACCGATGAGGAACTTCTCGCCGCCGGAGGGCTTGTCGTAGAGGAAAGGATCGTCTGCGGGACCTCTGCCGTACAAGCTGTCGAGATCGAATCGAGGGCTGCGGAAATCGGTCAACGCGTCGGGATCGTTCTGCCGGGTCAGGCTCGATACCGGATCGAACGTCAGATCATGATCGATGAATTGCCCGAGATAGGTGTAACCAGCGGGAATTGCCGGATTGTCCTGCGTCGGATTCGGCCCTGTCGCGTTCTCCAGCATTTTCTGGGCGATATCCGAGATCCTGCCGTCGCTGGGAAGGTAGGGAGGAAGTCGGAACATCCGGCCGAATCTTCCCTCGTGAAGCCGCGATATCGGGAGCTGAGCGAGTCCGCGTTGTACGTATCCGTGGCCGCGCGCTGACCGTCTTCCGTAGCCGAGTTCGTGGCCGGAGGCGGCGCTGGTGATGAGTTGTTCCGTCGTGCGCGGTGATTCGATTTGAGGCGTGCTTGCACCGTTTTCGATATTGGTTGACATGTGTTTCCCCTCTGGATCCCGTGGTGGGAAGAAGGAGACTTTACGCGTGGCCGCCTGGCCTGGATTGGTTCCTTGGAGTGGTCAATTTCAAGGCGAATGGCGGACCCGAGCCCGGCCCTGCCCCGCCCCGCCCCGCCCCGCCCCGCCCCGCGCGAGTCCCCCGTCCAGGCCACCGAGTTCCGCACTCAGGCGCGTGAGTTCTGCACTCAGGCGCGTGAATTCTGCATTCGGGCGCGCGAGTTCTGCGTTCGGGTCGCCGAGATGCACACTCAGGTTGCCGAGTTCCGCATTCGGTCATGGCGAACTGCCCATGAACTCCGGCCGCGAGGCGGGTGCGGATCTCGCCGCCCGGAGCGCGGATCTCGCCGTCCCGAGTGGGGGTCTCGCGCACCCGAGTGGGGGTCTCGCCGTCCGGAGTGGGGGTCTCGCCGTCCGGAGTGGGGGTCTCGCCGACCGGAGTGCAGATCTCGCGCACCCGAGTGCGGATCTCGGCGTCCCGAGCGCGGGTCTCGCCGACCGGAGTGCGGATCTCGGCGTCCCGAGTGCGGATCTCGCCGACCGGAGTGCAGAACTCGGCGTCCCGAGTGCGGGACTCGCGCATGGGCGGGCGACTCGCCGATACCCGGCTACGCGTGCGCGCTGGGCCGCAGCCCTTCGCACACGACCGTGACGAGCCGATCCCGCGCCGAACGGTCGGCGCTATCGCTTCGCCGAGCCATGCACCCGACGGCGAGCGCCTCGACATCGGCCACGTCGACATCGGCCCGCACCGCGCTCACGGCTTGCGCGCGGGCGAGCAGTCCGCCCAGTTCCCCGCCGAGGTCGTACTCAGGGCCCGCCGCCGCTGTCTCCACGCCCGAACCGCGCAGCGACTCGACGAACGACCTGTCCTCGGCGCCTTGCCGCACCATGATCGCGAAGTACTGGAAGAACGCGACCCCTGCTTCGGTCGTGGCCGCCAGTTCGCGAGCACAGCGAACCAGTTGGGCGAGCCGGTGCCGCACGACAGCGGCGAACAACGCTTCCTTGGTGGGAAAATGCCTGCTGACCGTGCCGTTTCCGACTCCGGCTCTCCTCGCGATCTCGTGCACCGACACGGAAGGGCCTTCCGCGGCATAGGCCGCGCGGGCGACCTCAAGCACCCGCTGGCGGTTGCGCCGCGCATCGGCGCGTGGCCGCCGTTGCCGCGCAGGGGATTCGGTTCCGGGCTGCATGATCATCGCCGAGGATCCTACGGCGCGGCGAAGTCCGCCGATACGCCGTCGTACCGAAGTGGACCTCGCGAACGATTGGGCGTGCGGGACCGGGCCGTCCCATGGCCCCGGCAAGGGACACCTCCACCGTCGAGCGAAGGCGAATGCACCTGGTCGGTGGCTTCCGGTGCGGCTCGTCGCGTTGCTAACGTGAGTTGTCTCGTAACAGCACCCGACAAGATCCGCGCCGTCACCGGCGGCCACCTCTGACGATGTTGGCTACTCTCGCGTAACCCCAACGAATACGGGTCTCGCGATCCCCTCCCCGTCGTCCGGCGCCGACCCCGCGTCGTGACTTCCGCTCCGTGGCGAAGCAAGGGAGCTTTGCTGTCGTTTCGCGGCGGAGACTGTCGTGGCATTGATCGAACCAGCGCGTCACCGGCAACGTCTGACAACCATCGCACGCCGGAAACCCTCTCCACGTCCCCAAAATGGAGCGCCGACCGGACAGTGCCGGGGATGCGAGACCCGCTCGTCGGCAGTGCGGAGCCTGGGCAGCGTGCGCACTCCGGAGTGATCCGCGAACCCGGACTTGTTGGCACGTCGTTGAATCGGGCGTAGAGCACCTCGGACAACCAGGCCCGCACACGGCGCCATCCGATTAGGTGATGAGGTCCGTGGTCACAGGGTTGCACCCCATCACGATCGTGTCTGCCGTTGGAGAGAACGAAGATCAATGGCTAGTTTTCCGTCTGGGTGAGACGAGAACGGATCCCGGTTCACACACATTCAATATCTCCAAGGAGTTCGTTGTGCTGAAGAAGCTTGGCATCGTGACCGCCACAACCGCAGCCGGCCTCGTGATGTTCGGTGGAATGGCGTCCGCTACGAGCGGCACCCACCCCGGCAACGACATCGAGCAGTTCGGCCAGGTTGGCCTGGTCAACCTGAACAACACCGACGTGCTCCACAACGTGAACGTTCCGGTCGGTGTGTGCGGCAACGACGTGAACGTCCTCGGCGTGCAGGTGCCGGTCCGCGACGCGCTGAACGGCATCGGTGTTCCGATCCTGTCGCCGGGCGAGAACACCGCCGCTTCGTCGTCCCCGTACAACTGCTCGTCGGGCACCATCGTCGACGGCGGCAGCGTTCAGGACAACTGAAAACTTCGTGGTGTACTGACGGATTCCCGCTAGGAAGTGGACTCCCGGCCTCTTCGGATGGGCGGTGGGGCCAGTGCAGTGCACTACGTCGTTGACGACTCGAACGATGCTTGCCGGACAACCGAATCCGCTGCGGAGGAACGCTCCTCTCATGCGCATCGGTAGGCCAACAACTGTCGAGTCGTCGTAGGGATGGAACACGGAGTGCGGGCGCTCAGGCCGCCCCGTGTTCCATCCTTCTTTTCTCACCGCAAGTCAATCGCAACTACAAACCCTAGGGAAATAACGTGTACAAGAAGCTCGGCTTTGTGGCGGGTGTCGCTGCCGTTTCCAGCGTGCTCCTCGGTGGAGTGGCTTCGGCCGGCCAGGCCGCCGGTGGCGCTTCTGACCTCGACCAGCACGGTCAGGTTGGCCTCGTCAACCTGAACAACACCGACATCGCGCACAACGTCAACGTGCCGGTCGGCTTCTGCGACAACAACGTCAACGTGCTTGGCGTCCAGGTCCCCGTTCGCGACGTCGCCAACGGCATCGGCGTTCCGGTTCTTTCGCCGGGGCAGAACGCGGCCGGCTCGGCCTCCCCGTACAACTGCTCCTCGGGCACCATCATCGATGGTGGCTCCATCCAGGACAACTGACGTCTGACGTCTGATCCTCCGAAGAAGGGGCCGGGCCAGCATTGGCCCGGCCCCTTCGCTTGTTCTCAATCCCTTTGGTGAAGCCGATTCATGTTCGGGTCATGGCGGAAAACCGTTACGGCGGTCGGAAGATCACTCGGCACGCTCATGATCGAGATCGGTGAGAGGAGCGGAACACCTTCGAGTGTCGCCGTCGAACCTGGTTCTGCTCTGAGTACGCCCATAGGTCGCGAACGACTCCACGAGGTCCCGCGAAAGATTACCTGAAGTGATTGCGCGACTACTTTCCTGAATGGACAGAGCGCGAGATCTCGGTAAATTCGGTGAGGCCGCTCCGGCGCCGGCGCGGAAACCCATCGCGGCTACTTCCGGGATCTCCCGGAGAGTGTCGACTGTCCAAAGTGGAAGGGAGTCATGTCGATGTCTATGCTGAGGCGTTTCATTACGGCGGGAGCCATTGGTTTTCCGTTGGTCGTGGCCTTCGGAGGGGTCGCGAACGCCGACGGACTGGCCAACCCCGGAGGTACCGCCTATGAGGCGTCTGGTGCTTATGCCGGAATCGGCGGTGCCGGTACCGGCGGTGTCGCATCCGGCACGACTGGCCTCGGCGGCTCCTACTGGGGAGCGTGGGGAAGCTTCGCCGGCATCGGTGGAGCGGGAACCTTCGAGGCGGGATCGGTTGCGGCGGACGCGATCAGCATCGCGGACACGGCCGGCGTCGTCGGCGAGCGTGCCGATGTCACCGAGGCCGCGCCTGCCGTCGAGGCAACGGAACCGGTTGCCCAGCAGGTACCGGTCTCGGCCGATGAGGTGAGCACCGTTGCGGCACGGGATGATGCCCGTGACGGCGGCACCGCCTACATCGAGGACGCGTCCGTCGCCGGCCCGGGTGGCGCCGGTACGGCCGGTGTGGCGAGCGTTGCCGGTGACGGCGTCGCCGCATACGCCGACTGGATGTCGGCCGCGGGTCCTGCGGGAGCCGCTTCCTCCGGTGCGGAAAGCGTTGCCGCCTACGGCGCGGCGGCCCACCACCAGTGGGACTCCGTCGCCTCCGGCCTTGGTGCCGCGTCGAGTGACGTGGTCAGTGCGACGAGCCCGCTCGGTTCGCTGCACCACCAGTCGCAGTCGGCCGCCGGCGCGGCCGGTGCCGCCAATCACAACGTGACCAGCCTGGCTTCCGGTCTCGGCTGACGATCCACAGTCACGGGTACGGCCCCGTGGTACGCCGCAGGCTCTGCGTCGGCAGTTACTGCCGGCGCAGAGCCGTTTTCGTATGGGGGTTTCGGTCATCGTGCTGGTCAGTCGAGCCGCCGTCCCCATGCTTCCGCTTCGACGCACAATGCGGTGGCGACATCGATCTCGCCGGAACGCACTCGTGCGGCGAGGCTTGCCGGTTCCGGTGGCAGTAACAACCAACCGGTCACCAGTTCGTCGCTGTAGGTCGGTGTCACCTCGTCGGTGAGATTCCCGTGCCCCAGCTTGGCGAAGTGCGCGCGAGCCGCCCAGGTTTGCGGCGCCCAGCGGCGCCCCCAGCGAAGCACGATACGCGCGGCATCGCTTTGCAGATCCGAAGGATAGATAAGCCGGTCTCCGGTGATCGGTACCAATTGACTGGTGTATCTCGCGCCAGGCGCGGCAATGGTCAGATGATCGGACACGTTTTCCTTGATCCACGGGTTGAACGGGGAGTTCGACGGCCATTGTGAAGAGAATTCAGCCAGCTGATTTCAGAACTCAATTCTCACCTCTCCCAGCCTCGGAGGCATCCGCATCGACGGTGCGTGGGTGTCTGCACTCCTTGTCCTGACAGCATCTTCCGATAGGGCCGACCAATAACAAACCAACTGACCGGTTTTGTCAATGGCGACGCACGAGGCATCGTAGGGGTCTGTGGGGGTCACTATTCACGAGGGGGTCCGAACTTGCTTGGGGCAAAACCTGAACAATTTTCAGGCAGCTGCTGTTCGTGAGAAGACCTCTCAAATGGGTGACACCTGACGGGGGAGTTGGGTCGTTGCGAAACCCAAAGCACATTGCGTTGGGTAATCGACTTGATGGCCGGGAAGTGTCGGTGTCCGCGACCGGTTGAGCAACTATCGTTGTGCGGCTTCGGCCGGTTCTTGTCGCGGTCCGGCACGCTCCGCGTCGATGAGCCCGAGGTAGTAGGGGAGCCGGTCGCCGTCGACGATCGAGGGGAGTAGCAGCTCCCACATCTCACCGACCCTCCGGGTGAGGTCCATCCGTCCGTTGAGGATCTGGGAGACGGCTTGGACTCCGGTGAACGCGCCGACGACAAACCGGGCGAGTACCTCGGGGTCGACCCCGCTCCGGAGCTCGCCTGAATCCGCGGCGCGGCGGAGCAGCTTGGCTGTTTCCTCAAGCCACTCCCGGTAGGGGTCCGAACCGGGGCGGCTGAACATCCCCGTTTCCAGTGACAGCCGGATGCTTGCTCTCAGCATCGGGTCTTCGGTCAGCCCCGCCGCCCAGCGGACGCAGAGCCGGACGACGGATTCGAGCCCGGGTGCGCCTCGGTCGAAGTCTTCCTTCGCCGGTGCGACGGACCATGCCTGCTGGCATTCGACGATCGCGTTCGCCAGTTGTTCCTTCGAGGTGAAGTGGAAGTAGAGCGCACCCTTGGTGACTCCGGCGTATCTGAGCACGTCGCTGAGGCTGGTACCGCCGTAGCCGTACTGATCGAACGCGTCAGCCGCCGCGCGCAGGATCATGTTTCTGGTGACCTCCGCGCGAAGCTGCCTCGCCAAGGTGTGGTCCTCTCTTCCGGCTGCTTCCTCGTGGCACGGGAGGCAGGAGCAATTGATGCTACTGATACCGGCTGAGAAGCCAAAATCACGACGAAAGACCAGTGGTGCCAAGGAGTTTCCGGGACGTCCGGGCAGGCCACAACGGATGGTCCGTGTTCGCGCCTATCCCGCGGCTCGGTAGAAGTCGGAGACGTGTGCCCCGATTCTGCGTGCGGCCAGAGCGCCGTCTCCTGTTTCGATGGCGTCGAGGACGGCGTCGTGCTCTTCGGAAAGCCGGTGTGCGGTGCCGGGCCAGTCCCGGATCGAAGTGAACGCCGTGGTCATTCCCGCTTGGACGGCGTCGCGGAGTGATTGCATCAACTCGACGGCGAGTGCGTTGTGGGACGCGCGGGCGAGTGCGACGTGGAATTCGGTGTCTAGTGCGTTGAACCGGTTCGTCGAGATGCCGGGTTCGCTCATGCTATTGAGAATGTCGCGCAATCGGCCGAGGTCCTCCGAGGTTGCCGCCTCGGCGGCCCGTGTCGCGGCAGAGCGTTCGAGTTGGACCCTTACCTCGACAAGATCGGTGAGCCGGAAGCCCGCGAGTGCCATGCGAAGCCGGAGCAGATTGGCCAGCGCCGTTGACGAGTTCCCCGTGAGAACCCAGTTTCCCGCTTCGTCACGGACCAGGCCGAGCGATTCCAGCACCCGCAGTGCTTTCCTGACCCCTGAGCGACTGCTTCCGAGCGAATCGGCAAGGTCTCGTTCGGCGGGCAACGCGTCCCCCGCGCCGAGCCCGCTGCCGAGGATTCGCTGTTGGATGGCGGCCAGTACTTGCTCGTGGGTGTGCAGGCGCCGAATGTTCGGCGCCGCGGCTTCACTGCTCACGCGTTGGCCTCCGACATCGATGTTGGTAGGACACTTGAAGCCGCAGCGTAGTTAGCGTGTGGTCGGACCACAAGGCCTGAGTGGGAGCCGAAGTTCGCCATCCGGAAGCGGTGCGAAGTACGTGTCGACGGCTTCGGCGCTCACGTCGTCATGGGAGGCCGGGTTCCAGCGAGGCTCGCGGTCCTTGTCGATCACGGCCGCGCGAATTCCTTCCGTCAGGTCGGGGTTGCCGAGGAATCGGCAGCACAGCCGGTAGTCCTGAACGAGACATTCCTCGATGTCCTTCATGGTCGTGGCCCTCCGCAGGGCTTCGAGGGTGACCGCCAGCGCGGTGGGCGACGCGGTGCCGATGGCCTTCGCCGCCAGGGCGGCACCCGGTTCCCTTCGCGCCCGCAAGCGTTTGCGGATCTCGGTCACTGTTGGAGCCGAATAGCAGGCGTCGATCCACGGCCGCTCGGCGAGCAGGTGAGTCGCCGCCCGATAGGTCAGTTCGCCGAGCGGGGCGCCGCGCTCCAGTGCGTCGAGTACTCGCGGCAGCTTGCTCGAATCGACCGCGTGGTCGGCAAGCCCGCACGCGATCGCGTCGCCGGGCCCGATCCGGCTCGCCGTCAGCGCGAGGTGTGTTCCCAGCAGGCCGGGGGTTCGCGTGAGCAGTAGTGCGCCGCCGACGTCGGGAGCGAGCCCGATGGCTACCTCGGGCATTGCGAGCACGGTGCGTTCGGTGACGATCCGCAGTCCCCGATGGTGGCCGCTCAGGCCCAGTCCGCCGCCCATGACGATCCCGTCCATGAGGAAGGCGACGGGTTTCGGGTAGTGGGCGAGCAGCGCGTCCAGTTCGTACTCGGCTCGCCAGAGTTCCTTCGCGGTTTCCTGATCGCCGACGGCGGCGCCGTGAACGACGGTGATGTCGCCGCCCGCGCAGAACGCTCTTTCTCCTTCGCCGTCGATGACGACGAGCTCGACGGCGGGATCGGTGAGCCATTCGCGCAGCGCGCCGGTCGCGAGGGAGATCATGTCGAGAGTCAGTGCGTTGAGCGCGTCCGGCCGGTTGAGCGTGATGCGTCCGAGTCTGCCCGTTCTGCGGCAGACCGCCGGTTCTTCTCGGGAAGTCTTGTCTATGTCTGCGACCACATCTATGGTCATACCACACAGAGGACGTACCGCGATCGGGAGTGTGAGATGGCAGAGCACGAAAGTCACGACCATCCGATCAGGGTGATGCTGGCCAAGATCGGCCTCGACGGGCACGACCGCGGTGTGAAGGTGGTCGCTCGCACCCTGCGTGACGCCGGCATGGAGGTCATCTACACCGGATTGCACCGCAGTCCGGAACAGGTGATCGAAGCCGCCGTGCAGGAAGACGTCGACGTGCTCGGGGTGAGCCTGCTTTCCGGCGCCCACATGCCGATCTTCACCCGGATCTTCGAGTTGCTCGGCGCGCTGCCCGATCCGCACCGCTTCGCGCTCGTCGCGGGGGGAGTGATGCCGGAAGAGGACGAGGCCGAACTGCGGCGGATGGGCGTCGCGGCCGTCCTCGGCCAGGACACCACGCCGGAGACGATCGTCGACACCGTTCGCGCGCTCGTCCGTGACCAGACGTCGACGCTGTGAGCGCGGGGATGGAGGAAACCATGGAGCAATGGAGCTGGCCGCCCCGGTATGACGACGACTATCGGCCCGCGGACGGGGCGGCACACTGGTTCCCCCACAGGGAAACGATGCCCGCGCGGCAGCGCGACGAGTTGATCCTCGCCAGGATCAAGGACGTCATGGACTACGCGTGGGAGCGCTCGCCGTTCTATCGCAGGAAGTGGGATGAGGCCGGTATTCACCCCTCTTCGATCAGATCGCTCGCTGATTTCGAGAAGGTTCCGGTGGTACGCAAGGAAGAACTGCGTGCGGATCAGGCCGAGAACGAACCGTTCGGCAGCTACCTCTGCGTCCCTCCCGAGGAAGTCAAGCACATCAACGGCACCTCGGGGACGACGGGACGACCGACGGCGTTCGGCATCAACGAGCGCGATTGGCGCAGCGTCGCCAACGCTCACGCGCGGGTTATGTGGGCCATGGGCATCCGCCCTTCCGACACGGTTCTCGTTGCCTCACCGCTGACGCTCTACTGGGGGTCGTGGGGTGCCTACATCGGAGCCGAACGACTCGGGGCGAGGGTTTTCCCTTTCGGGGCAGGGGTTTCGGGTCAGACGACTCGCACGGTTCACTGGATGAGGCAGATGGGCGTCACGGTGTTCTACGCGACGCCGTCGTACGCGCTGAGAGTCGCCGAGGTCGCCCACGCCGAGGGTATCGACCCGGCGGAACTCGGGGTACGCAAGCTCTTCTTCTCCGGCGAACCCGGCGCGAGCGTCCCATCGATCAGGGCGAGGATCGCGGAAGCTTTCGACGCCGAGGTGTACGACTCGGGAAGCATGGCGGAGGTCAGCCCCTGGATGCATCTCGGAGCCGCCGCCGACGAGCCGGGCGTGCTGTGCTGGCAGGACCTCGTCTACACCGAGGTGTGCGACCCCGCCAATCACACCAGGGTCGACTACGGCAACGAGGGCACTCCGATCTACACGACGCTTGAGCGGACGAGTCAGCCGATGATCCGATTGCTCTCCAACGACCTGACCCGCTGGGAGGAGCCCTCGATCGAAAGGGGACGTACCTACCCCTTCCTGCCGCGCGGAATCTATGGCCGGATCGACGACATGTTCATCGTGCGTGGCGAGAACATCTACCCGAGCGCCATCGATGACGTGGTGATGGCTGATCCGGAATATGGAGGCGAACACCGGATCATCATCAGCAGAGAGTCCATCATGGACACACTGGTCGTCAAGGCGGAACACAGAGGACTGGGAACCGGCACCCGGGCCTGGGCCGATCGCCTGGCCGGCAAATTGCGTGCCGTGCTCGGGGTCGGGGCGACAGTGGTTCCCGTCGAACAGAACACGTTCGACCGCACCGCCTTCAAGGCAAGAAGGGTCATCGACGATCGATCGATGCTGCACCAGCTCCGGACCGAGGAGACGTCGTGACTCCCGCTGCCGTCGCCGACCGGGTCAAGGCGGGGGAACCCGGCGCGATCGCCCGGATGCTGACGGCGGTGGAACGCCGGACGGAAGGTGTCAACGAGGCGCTTGCCTTGCTGCACGCCGCATCGGGTTCCGCGCACGTTCTCGGTGTCACCGGCCCTCCGGGAAGTGGTAAGAGCACGCTTGTCGCCGCGCTGACCGGGCACTACCGGAGCCAGGGCAAGACCGTCGGGATCATCGCGGTCGATCCGTCCAGTGTGTTCAGTGGGGGCGCCATACTCGGCGACCGTATCCGGATGACGGCGCTCGGCGGTGACCGGGATGTCTTCATCAGGTCCATCGCGACGAGGGGCGCGCTCGGCGGGCTTTCCAGGGCGGCGCTCGACGCGGTCACCGTGCTCGACGCGGCGGGCAAGGATGTCGTCGTCCTCGAAACCGTGGGTGTCGGGCAGGCCGAGGTGGACGTCATCAGCGCCGCGCAGACCGTGGCCGTGGTGAGCGTGCCCGGTATGGGCGACGACGTGCAGGCCATCAAGGCGGGGCTGCTGGAGGTCGCGGACGTGCACGTGGTCAACAAGGCGGACAGGGACGGTGCGCAGAAGACGGTCGCGGAGCTGCGGGACATGCTCAGGCTCAGTAAACGCAAACCGGGCCAATGGAATGTGCCGATCGAGCAGACCGTCGCCGCGACAGGACAGGGAATACCGGAACTCGCGGAGCAGTTCGCCGCTCACCTGAACTGGCTCTCCCGCAGTGGTGAGCTCGATGTCCGGGCGAGGCGCAATACGGCGACCAGGATCAGATGGCTTGCCGAGGAATTCGTTCTCGACCGGCTCAAGCCGGGAAATCCCGATTTCGAGCGAGCGGTCGACGAGGTGACCGCACGGATCGGCGACCCGGTTTCCGCGGCGGAGCGGCTGATCCGGCGGATGTGAACCGGTCTGCCGGTTGGAGCGAGGAAATCCGAAAGCGGAGGCGAGGAAGAACGTGACCACCGAGGACGCGAAAAAGCCCATTGTGGACGGCGAACCGACTGAACTGGCTACGGAGGCTCTTGTCGCCGCGGTCAAAGCCGAACTGTCCGATTGGGAGTCTCAGGAACTGGCTGCCTTCCTGCGCAGGCAGCCGGAAAGCAAGGACGAGTACCGCACGGGAAGCGGGATGCCCGTCAAACGGGTCTACACGCCGGAGGATCTCCCCGGTGAATGGTCGGATATCGGCTTCCCGGGGCGCTACCCCTACACGAGGGGGCCGTACCCGACGATGTACCGGGGTCGCAATTGGACGATGCGGCAGATCGCCGGTTTCGGTCAGGCCGAGGAGACCAACAAGCGCTTCCAGTACCTGATCGCGCAAGGTCAGACCGGGCTTTCCATCGATTTCGACATGCCGACACTCATGGGGCTGGACAGTGACAACTCCATGAGCCTCGGCGAGGTCGGAAGGGAGGGCGTCGCGATCGACACCCTTCCCGACATGGAAGCGCTCTTCGACGGCATCGACCTCGAAGAGATCAGTGTCTCGATGACGATCAACCCTTCGGCGTGGATTCTGCTCGCGATGTACATCGCCGTCGCGAAGCGCAGAGGCTACGACCTGAACAAACTCTCGGGCACCATCCAGAACGACATCCTCAAGGAATACGTCGCACAGAAGGAATGGGTCTTCCCCGTCCGTCCGAGCATGCGCATCGTGAGGGACACGATCGCCTACTGCTCGCAGCACATGGCGCGGTACAACCCCGTCAACATCAGCGGCTACCACATCAGCGAGGCCGGAGCCAACGCGCTCCAGGAGATCGCCTTCACCATGGCCATCACTCGTGCCTATGTGGACGATGTGGTCGCGACCGGTATCGATGTCGACCAGTTCGCGCCCCGGCTTTCGTTCTTCTTCGTGAGCCAGGCCGACTTCTTCGAGGAGGCAGCCAAGTTCAGGGCGGTCCGCCGCTACTACGCGAAGATGATGCGGGAACGTTTCGGCGCGGAGAATCCGCAGTCGATGCGGTTGCGCTTCCACGCTCAGACGGCCGCGGCGACACTGACGAAACCGCAGCCGCTGAACAACATCATCCGCACAGCGTTGCAGGCATTGTCCGCCGTTCTCGGCGGAGCACAGTCACTGCACACCAACGGACTCGACGAGGCGTACACGATCCCGAGCGAGCAGGCGATGAAGGTCGCGCTGCGCACTCAGCAGATCATCGCCGACGAAACCGGCGTCACCAGCGTGATCGACCCGCTCGGCGGTTCGTACTACGTCGAGCACCTCACGAGTGAGCTGGAGCGCGGGATCGACGACTACATGGCCAAAGTGGACGAACTCGGCGGGGTGGTCGCCGCGATCGAGCAAGGCTTCTTCCAGCGGGAGATCTCCGATACCGCATACGATTTCGCGCGCAGGAAGGCAAGTGGGGAACGGCCGGTGATCGGCGTCAACAAGTACGTCGACGAGGGCGCGGGTGAGAAGGTCGAGACACACAAGCTCGATCCCGAGTCGGAAGCACGGCAGCTGGCGCGGCTTGCCGACGTCAGGGCGGCGAGAGACGAGGGTAGAGCAAAAGCCGCGCTCGACCGGCTCGTCGAGCTGGCCCGCGACCACGACGCGAACCTGATGCCCGCGACCATCGAGGCCGTCGAAGCGCACCTTTCCATGGGTGAAATCACCGGCGCGCTGCGCGACGTTTTCGGTTCCTACACCGAGACCCCGGTGTTCTGACGCCGGAGTTCCGACTCACCCCTCGACGAAGAGGGACTGGGAGGTACTGATGTACCAGCAGGTTCCCGACCCCCTGGGCAGTCTCGGCTGGTCCGCGCTCGTCGCGGGCCTTCCGCTGCTCGTCTTGTTCGTACTGCTCGGCGTTTTCCGTGTTCGCGCGTGGCTGGCTTCGCTGATCGGACTCGCGCTGTCGATCCTGGTCGCGCTCATCGCCTACGGAATGCCGGTGGGGCAGGCACTCAACGCGGCGGCGGAGGGCGCCGCGTTCGGGCTCTTCCCCGCGTTGTGGATCGTGGTGAACGCGATCTGGATCTACCAGCTCACCGTGACATCGGGGCATTTCGACGTTCTCCGGCGAAGTTTCGCGAAGATCAGCGACGACCAACGTGTGCAAGGCATCATCATCGCGTTCTCCTTCGGTGCGCTGCTCGAAGCGCTTGCCGGTTTCGGCGCACCGGTGGCCATTTGTGCCGTCATGCTGGTCGCCGTCGGGCTGAGCCCGGTGAAGGCCGCGACGGTCGCGCTGATCGCCAACACCGCTCCCGTCGCCTACGGCGCCGTCGGGCTGCCGATCATCACCCTGGCCAGAGTCACCGACCTGCCGATGGACGACCTCAGCGCGATGACGGGCAGGCAGGTTCCCGTGCTCGCCGTACTCGTGCCGTTCGTCCTCGTCGTCGTCCTCGACGGCTGGCGCGGGCTGAAGCAGGCGTGGCCCGCCGCGCTGGTGTGTGGTCTTTCGTTCGCCGTCGTGCAGTTCCTCATGGCCAACTACGGTCCCGTGCAGCTCACCGACATCGCGGCCGCGCTGGTTTCCGCCGCGGCGGTACTGATGTTGCTGCGGGTGTGGCGCCCGGAGGGCGGCAAGGCCGAGCGGATCGAGAACGAGTCGCCACCGGGCGGTGGTGGTGGCGTGACGGTGGCGACGCCGGTGCGTACCCAGCCCGTCGACACGCGTACCGACGTCGCGAAGGCCTTCGCTCCCTACCTCGTGATCATCGGGTTCTTCTCCGTCGTCGCGATACCGGCGGTCGCCGACCTGCTCGGCAGGACGACGATCACGTTCGCCTGGCCCGGTTTGCACGTCACCTCAGCCGATGGCGAACCGCTCAGCCTGATCCAGTACAAGTTCGACTGGCTTGCCGGAGGCGGGACGGTGCTGTTCATCGCGGGACTCGTGACCGCGGTGATCCTCAAGGTCGGCGGAAGGGAGGTGGTCGCCGCCTACGGCAGGACACTGCATCAGCTCAGAACCGCGTCGGTGACCGTGATGGCCGTGCTCGCGCTCGCCTACGTGATGAACGCGTCGGGGCAGACCGCGACCATGGGGTTGTTGCTGGCGGGGACCGGGGCGTTCTTCTCCGTGCTTTCCCCGCTGCTCGGCTGGTTCGGCACGGCGGTGACCGGTTCCGACACCTCGTCCAACTCGCTGTTCGGCGCGCTTCAGGTCAGCGCGGCGCACGGCGCTGGGCTCTCCGACACGCTCATGGCTTCGGCCAACACCTCGGGCGGGGTGCTCGGCAAGATGATCAGCCCGCAGAACCTCGCCATCGGTGCGGGTGCCGTCGGTCTCGCGGGCAGGGAAGGCGAACTGTTCCGCAAGGTCTTGATCGCCTCGGCCATCTTCGTTCCGATGATGTGCCTACTCGTCTATCTGCAGACGACGCCACTGCTGTCCTGGATGGTGCCATGACGGAGACGACGCGGGCCGGAGCCGGGGAGCCGGGGGACGCCGCGGTGCTGTTGCGGCGGGCGGCGATCGCCGTCCTGCGTGCGGCCGACGAGTTCGCCGAATCGGGTGAAAGGGCGAGGGCCGCGCGGCTCGACCTGATCGCCGCGCGGTTGCTTCGGGAAGATCCTGATGACCGCGACGACTGGCAGCGCGTACCCGCCGTGATGTGCGGATCGGAGGATCCGATGCCCTGATCGGGCCTGTGGTCGGACCGACATCGACGTATGTCAATAGTGTGGTCTACTCTCATTACGTTCGGTGATCCCGACGGTGTGAGGAACTCCGGTGAAAATCCGGGCCGGTCGCGCCACTGTGATCGAGTACGTGTCCGTCAGCGCGGCACGATTCGAAAGGCAGACCCTCCTCCGTCGCTCCCTTCGACTGGGTCGCGTGAACCCAAGGAGGTCGTGTTGATGGCAAGGATGTCGGTGTCGCGTGGCGACGTGCCTCGGGGGAGGCGGTCGGTGTGACCAGCGAATCGTCGTGGGAACCGGTGCGCAAGGTGCGCACGCATGAGCAAGTGCTCGCCCAGATCGAGCAACGCATTCTCGACGGCAGGTTGCGAGTCGGCGAGAAACTGCCCAGCGAGCGGGAACTGGTCGAAGCACTCGGTGTCTCCAGGACCAGCGTGCGCGAGGCGCTGCGCGCCCTGGAAGCGATGGGCATCATCGAGGCGAACGTGGGTTCGGGCAGGGACGCCGGTTCGATCGTCTCGGGACGATCCACCTCCGCGCTGAGTAACCTATTGCGGCTTCACATGGCCCTCGCCCAGACGAGCATCACCGATCTCGTCGAGATCAGGGTGCAGCTCGAACGCAACGCGGCGAGCATGGCGGCGGAGCGAAGGACCGAGAACGACATCGCCTACCTCCGTTCGCTCGTCGACTCGATGCGCGTGGAAACGCTGGAATACCAGCAGTTCAACGAGCTGGACACCGAGTTCCATGTCAGCATCGCGCGCACCTCCCGCAACGCGTTGGCCAGCGATTTGATGCAGGCGCTGCGAGACGCGGTGAAATCGGAGATGACCGTGGCGTTCGAACGGCTCTCCGACTGGCCGAGTGTCGCGGCGAAACTCGTCGGTGAGCACGAGGACATCCTGCGGGCCATAGAGAAGGGCGACGGCACCGCCGCCGCCGATCTTGTCGACGCGCACATCACCGGGTTCTACAACGAGCGGCTCAGGGACGTCGGCGACAACCAGTAGTGCGGCTACGTCGTGCTTGCGGGTAGCTTCGCGCGCAGCGCTCGCACGGCGACTCCGGCTTCCTCCGTCTGCTTGCCCTGTCCGTACTGGCCGAAGAGCATGACGAGCCGGAGTTGCCTGCGCTGCAAGGCTCGATAGGTTCTTGCGTGCTTCCTGCCGTGGTCCTTGCGGTACCTCTTGCGGAGATGCCTGCGGTAGCGCAGCGAGGTCAGTCCTTTTCGCTCGTCGTCGGAGATCAGCGCGTCACTCACGTAGTGATCGGCCAGTACCCGGAGATGTGTGCTTTCGTCGCGTCCGGCGAGCCACCAGATCGCGAACCCGATGAGCAGAATGGGGATGCCCCTGAGGACGATCTGAGCCAGCGCGCCAAGCGGATTGTCTCCGAAGAGATCGGTGAGCCACGGCGAGTTCCAGAAGAAGTGCACGAACCAGGCCAGCGCGAAAGAGGCGACGGCGACCGTGATCCTGGCGGCGAGCGGACGGTAGGTCCTGGTGATGAAGTAGCCGATGCCGAAGGCCGCGATCGACGTGTAGAGCGCGTGGCTCCACAATCCACTGAGGACTCCTCTGACAAAGAAGATCTGAATGACAGGAGTGATCTGTTCGTCCGTCGGGAATTGGACGGCCGCCCTCACCGAGTAACTGAGGTCTTCGAGGATCTGGAATCCCAGTCCGACAAGCGCTCCGACCACAACGACCGAGACGATCGTGCGGAATTGGCTCCTCGCGATGAGGATGAGAAGCAGGACCCCGCAGAGTTTCAGCGTTTCCTCGATGGTGGGGCCGACGAGTGCGGCACCCCACTCGTCCGCGAAACCCGTGTCCCCCAGCTTGCTGATGATGGAAAGCAGTGACTGATTGGCCGAGATCGCCAGATAGGTCGCCGCGAACGCTCCCCAGCAGAAGGCCATCACGAAGCCGAGCGGTGGATGCTGTTCGAAGAGGTCGAGGCTACGGAAGAACGCGAGGAAGACCAGCCCGTACAGCACCCAGATGACGATGCCGACGAACACGGCCGTCGGGACGAGCCGGTAGTCGTCGAAGAAACTGGACACCGTGGTGACGACACCGACGGCGACGAGGGAGAGGTAGACCCAGAACGCGGCCCTTCGCGGCTGGATGAAGCCGTCGACCCCGACGGGCCACTGTTCCGGGCGGTCGAGCTGTACGGCTTTGCTCATGACCCGGCCCCGATCCGCACACTGCCGACCATGTCCTCGATCTGCCCGCGGGCGGCCTGAAAGGACTCAGGCCCGCCGGAAGCCGTGACGACGACGGCGAGTTCCCTCCTGTTGTCGACGGCGATCCACAATTGGCCGTCCTTTTTGGCGCTGCGGAAGGAAAAGGTGCTTCCCACGAGGCCGCTTCCCGTGATGAAGGTCTGTACCTCGCTCTGCCACGAGTGTTTGACCGACACACTGATTTGCCGTCTGTTGCGCTCGACCTGTTGTTCCAGCGTGCCCTGCCATTCGGCGGCCGAAACGGCCACCCTGTTGTCCTGCTTGATCACCGTGGTGCTGATGATCAGCGAACCGGGCCCGCCGCCGCTCTTGTCGAGTGCCCAGCCTTCGGCGGGCACAAAGGACACCGAAGGTCCGACGTGGATGGTCGTTCCCGCCGGGATCGGCTGCTCGCCGGGGATCGCCGAGTCCACGACGTGCAATCCGGCGACCAGCACCAGGATGGCGACGAGGATCGAAACCGAGGACCACAGCGTCGGATAGGGTTTCCTCGTAGGCAGGGCGAGTTCGCGTGCTTCCCTCGCGCCGATGCGGCTGGCGGCCATCGGATCCCCTCGCTCGTGATGGCACGGCTTGTCACGCCCCCGCAGCAGAATGCGGGCTACTCAGCGGTGGGGCAACACGAGCGACGGTGACTCGCCCTTCCGTGCTCGCACGGGTCGCCGGGTGACGACGATTCCCGCGACGACGAGCACGGCCCCGGCGGGCTGGTTCCAGGTGATGCTCTCGCCCAGCACCAGCGCGCCGAGGACGACGCCGACGACGGGAGTCAGGAAGGTGACGCTCGACGCCACCGTTGCGCCCCACCCCGCGACGATGTTGGTGTTCAGGATGTAGGCGAGTCCGGTGCCGAACACGCCGAGCCCGATCATGCTCGCCACGACGGGCAGGCTCAGGTTCACCGGGTGATCTTCGAGGAAAGGGACCGTCACGAGCAGAGCGAGGGCTCCGATACCGACCTGTATCGCGGCGACCGCGGTCGAGGGAACGCCGAGTGGCGACACGAACCGGCGCAGGTAGACGAAAGCGAGGCCGTAGCTCGCGGTGGCGGCGAGGCAGGCGAGCTGAGCCGCGACCCCACCGGAGCCTGGCGGGCTTGCCCGCGCCCACGGGGCAAGCACGATCAGTACCCCGATCAGGCCGACGCCCAGGCCTGCGAGCTGACCGGACCGCGGGCGCTCGGAACGCAGCGCGACCAGCGTGATGAGTAACGTCATCAACGGCGTTGTCGCGTTGTAGATACTCGACAAACCGGAGTTGATGTACTGGCCTGCCCACGCGAACAGCGAGAACGGCAGCACACACAGCAACAGGGACACGACGCCGATGTGCCCCCACACCCTGGCCGAGCGTGGCAGCCGAACCCGCAGGATTGCGACGATGAGTGCCAGCGAGAGCGCACCGAGTCCCATGCGCGCGGCGACGACCTGCAGCGGGGAAAGGCCGTCGAGGCCGACCTTGATGAACAGGAAACTCGACCCCCACGCCAGCGACAGCACGGTGAACTGGAGTGGCAGCAGGCGGGAACCGCCGTTGGCGGACATCGGAATGCCTTCCCGGATGTGGTCATGCTTTCCGCGATCACGTTTCCGTGTTCGCGGCGACGGGTCCGGCGGAAATCGGACGTCGTATCCGGGCGGCAGCTCCTACTTGGCGTTCTGCCTGCGCACCATTTCGGTGATCCAGATGGGCGCGAAGGGAGACGTGCAGTTCGGGGGTGTCGGGTAGTCCTTCAGCACCTCAAGGCGTTCACCGATGTCGATCGCGCGGACGCGGTGCTCGGCGTGCTCGATACCGATCTGGGCGAGGCAGTGATTCATGGCCCATTGCAGGCGTTCGGGGGCCGTTCGCATGTCCGACTCGATGATGCCGAGCAGACCTGCGAGGTCGAGACCGTCCGGTTTCTTGGCGACGCGTTCGGTGGTCAGTGCCCAGCCCGCACTCGCGATCACCGGATCGGTGTCGGCGAACCAGGCCACGCGCAGCTCCTCGGCGTGCGGGTTCTTCTTCACCACGTAGTTGACGAGCCAGTGCTGCACCTTGGGCGTGCCCGCCTCGCGCAACATGGTGTCGAGTTCGTCGCGGTCGAACGCTTTCGGGCGGCAGATCAGCAGCGCCAGCAGTTTCGCGGCGGTGTCGCCGGTCGCCCAGAGCTCGCGGGCGAGGTCCTGCTGGGTCTTCAGCCGTTTCGCGACCGCGCGCAGTTTCGTGAGGTTCACGCCGTGGTCGTCGCCGTGCTTCTTGTTGACCTCAAGCGCTTTCGGGTCCTCAAGTGCCGCCAGCTCGGCCATCACCTCGGCCACCGTCGTCTCAGTCACCTGAACCAGCCTACGAGGTGGTACGTCGACGTCTAGGGCAGATGGAGTCTGAGCGCCGCGATCGCCGCACGTGCCTGTTCGGGCTCGGCGCCCTCGGCTACGGCGGACAGCGCCGCGCGCCATGCCGCGGCAAGCACCCTGCCGAGCACGGGCGATGCCGGAGCGGCGACACCGAGCAGGTCGGCAAGCCGGTCGGGGCCGGTTCCGGTAGGAGGGTCGCCAAGGATGCGCGGGAAGTCCTCCCTGATGGCGAAGTCCAGACCGACGAGCAAGGCGGACGTCACGGCCTCGGCGGCATCCGATGTGGTGACGGCAAGTGCGCCTTCCATTCGGTCGAGGAGGCGCCGTTCCACGTCCTGCCTCACGAAGGAGTACAACCCGAGCTTGCTGCCGAAATGGTGGTAGAGGGCGCCTGTCGTGACGTTTGCGGCCGAAGCGAGGCCGGTGACGGTGACCTCGTCGAAGGGGTGGGCTCCGAACTGCTTGACCGCGGCGAGGACAAGTCTGCCCTTTGGGGAGGTCGATATCGGTATCCACTCGCGCACACTTACATAATGTGGTTATGCTCCGGCATAATCCAGTTACGACACGGAAGGACGCAGCATGAAACTCGAGTTCTTGTTCACCCCGACCTCCGACCTGGCGGCTTCGCTCGCGCTATACCGCGACACTCTCGGCTTCACCGAGGTGTGGCGAGAGGGCGACGCGACCGTCGCGCTGACCCTGCCCGGGAGCGACGTGCAGGTCATGCTCGACGCCAACGACCCGACAGCGCCGGTGGGGCCGCTGTTCGTGGTCGACAGTGTCAAGCAGTTCCACGCCGATCGGCCGGCGTCTCTCGCCGCCTTGGAGGAGCCTGCGGAAATCCCCGGTGGTTTCCTGGCCACCTACCAGGATCCGGGTGGCGCGACGATCTACGTCATGGATCAGTCGACGGAGGAGGCGGTGTCATAGCGGCGAGAGGCCGCGGCGAACGTTCGTATCGATCGCGCGGATTTCGAGGAACGGGGACTTGCCGAGTTTCTCTGCACCCGTCTCGATGACATCGCGCTGACGGCTCCTGCCTG
This sequence comes from Saccharomonospora sp. NPDC006951, assembly GCA_040635515.1. Lineage (GTDB taxonomy): Bacteria > Actinomycetota > Actinomycetes > Mycobacteriales > Pseudonocardiaceae > Prauserella_A. Next base: position 191,265 of record JBEYHY010000009.1, read on the forward strand.
GGGCAGCGCTTCGAGTCTGGATGCGCTGTGCGCGCCGGATGTCAGGCTGCGGCTCATCTTCTGGGAACCCCTCCTCCGGCGTCGAGCGTGCCGTAGCGTTCCCGGCATGCTTGGGGGACGAATGATCAGGTGGGGTCTGAGCGTGGCGCTGGTGGCCGCGCTCGCCGGATGCGCCGGGGAGAGTCCCGCGGAACCGGACTGGTGGGTGCCGGCGCCGGGGGAGGCGGCCGACTGGGACTGGCAGATCGACGAGCCGTACGATCTGTCGGCGCCGAGGGCGATGTACGACCTCGACCTGTTTGACCTCGCGCCGCCGGGGTCGGAGCTCCGGTACCCGGACGGCTCGAAGGTCGCGGTGCAGCCCGGCCAGCTCGGCGGCATGATCGGCGAGCTGCACGCGCGCAACCCCGCGCCGGTGGTGATCTGCTATGTCGACACCGGCGCGTTCGAGCACTACCGGCCAGACGCGCACTTGTTTCCCGGCTACCGCGAGGATCCCGCCGCGATCCCGAACCGCCCCGAGTCTCCGGAGGACGGTTCGGTGATCGGGTGGGACACCGGCTGGGACGGTGAGCGCTGGCTGGACCTCCGTGTCGAGTCGTGGGACGCGTTCGCCGAGCTCATCTGGGCGCGGCTGGACCTGGCAGAACGAATGGGCTGTGACGGTGTCGAGCCCGACCAGAACAACCCGCTCGGCAACGATCCCGGCTTCGAGATCACGCTCGACGACCAGCTCGCCTGGTATCGCGAGGTCGCGCGGCAGGCGCATGAGCGGGGACTGTCGGTCGGCATGAAGAACGGGCACGACCAGCCAGGTGCGGCGGCCATGCTGGTGGATTCCTTCGACTGGGCGTTGCCGGAGTCCTGTGTGGAGTTCAACGAGTGCGCGGCCCTGGATGTGTTCGTCGAGCGGGGCAAGGCCGTGTTCGCCGTGGACTACCAACAGTCTGTCGACGAGACGGCGGCCTGTCGGCGGCACCGCGAGCACGGTTACGACGGGCTGGTGAAGGACGAGCCACCGACCGGAGCGCACCGGACGGCGTGTGCCGACCAGCCGAAGGGACGATCGGAGCCGCTTCATGCCTCGCGGGGTCCGAACGGATAGCGTCAGGCCTCTTCGCCGCCGGGGTGTGCCCAGTGTCCGCCGAGTTGTGTGCGCAGGTCGCTCATCAACCACCGAGCCTGACCGCCAGGCGTGGTGTAAAGCGATTGGACCTTCTTGTCCTGCCACCAGCGCAACAGAGTTGTCCGATGTATGCCCAGCAGACGTGCGGCCTCGCCGGTTCCCACGGGCCTTTCCTTATGCGACACGCGTGCAGCATTCCCTACCGGTGATGGCTGAGCTACCTGCAGGGGAGGTGCATTGCGTTCCTCGTGTTGCCGGCTGATTTCGGCACACCCTCGGCACGGCGGGCTGTATTTGGGCGCGTATTGGGCGCGATGAGCTGCAATTTGCCGCTCTCAGGCGCACGTAGCCGCACAAAGCAAAACCGCCCCTTGGCCGCGTTTGTGCTGGTCAAGGGGCGGTTTGTGCAGGTCAGTGCTGGTTATCGGATGCGCCCCCGGCAAGATTCGAACTTGCGACACCCGCTTTAGGAGAGCGGTGCTCTATCCCCTGAGCTACGAGGGCAATGAAGTTGTCTCAGCGCTGCTGCGCTGACCCTACCGGCGACAGCTTAACGCGTGCCCCCCGGGCTGGGGGAGGCAGACCTTGACTTGGGCCCGTTGCCCACTGTAATACCTGCACTACCAGTGAGTAACTTTGCGCACCGGACGCGGGAACCCCGCTCCGCCGACTGCCGGAGGCCGCCGTTGATCAAGGTGATGCTCGCCGACGACGAGGAGCTTGTTCGTTCAGGTCTGCGCGCGATGATGTCCGCCGCGCCGGACATCGAGGTGGTCGGCGAGGCGGTCGACGGCAGATCGGCGGTCGACGCGGCAAGGCGGTTCCATCCCGACGTCGCCTTGCTCGACATCCGCATGCGCGCGCCTGATGACGGGATCAGGGCGCTGCGCGCCATCCAGACCCTGCCGGAACCTCCTTCCGTCGCGATGCTGACGACGTTCGACATCGACGAGTACGTGAGTCTCGCGCTGCGGTTCGGCGCGAACGGGTTCCTGCTGAAGGACATCGAACCCGCCGTGCTCATCCGCGCCGTGCGCGATCTGGCCCGTGGCGGTGCCGTGCTTGACCCCAGCGTCGCCGTCCGTATGGTCCACGCGCATCGAGACGGCCAGCGGGCCGCCGCTCCCGCACGCAAGATGCTCGCCTCGTTGTCGGAGCGGGAACGTGAGGTGGTCGGCCTCATCGGTCAGGGCCTTTCCAACGCGGAGATCGGTGGCTCCCTTCACCTTTCCGAGGCGACGGTCAAGGGTTATGTCTCGGCCGTGCTGTCCAAGATCGGCGCGGCGAACCGGGTGCAAGCGGCGCTGCTGGCCTATCGCGGCGGTCTCGTCGACTGACCCGAGGGCCGCGAGCGGGTGACGGGTCCGCGCCGTTAAGGAGCGTCTCAGCTCAACGGGTAAGACTGTGCTCATGCGCATTCTTGTTGTCGACGACGATCGGGCCGTTCGGGAATCGCTTCGCCGTTCCCTCGAATTCAACGGCTACCGGGTCGATGTCGCGAGTGACGGTGCGCAGGCGCTCGACAAGGTCACGACCGACCGCCCCGACGCAATGGTGCTCGACGTCATGATGCCGAGGCTCGACGGGCTGGAGGTCGCGCGAAGGCTGCGCAGCACCGGAGACGACCTGCCGATCCTCGTGCTGACCGCACGAGACACGGTCTCGGACCGGGTGTCGGGGCTCGACGCGGGCGCCGACGACTATCTGCCGAAACCATTCGCGCTTGAGGAGCTGCTCGCCAGGTTGAGGGCCCTGCTGCGCAGGGCCAACGCGGAAGCCAGCGTCGGCCCGGACTCCGTGATCCTGGAGTTCGCCGACCTCACCCTCGACCCTGCCACTCGTGAGGTGCGAAGAGGGGACCGGCCGATCAGCCTCACGCGCACCGAGTTCGCGCTGCTCGAACTGCTGATGTCCTATCCGAAGCATGTGCTGACCCGCAGTCGCATCCTTGAGGAGGTCTGGGGCTATGACTTCCCGACCTCGGGAAACGCGCTGGAGGTCTATGTCGGCTACCTGCGCAGGAAGACCGAAGCCGGTGGTGAGCCCCGGCTGATCCACACCGTGCGCGGAGTGGGCTATGTGCTGCGGGAGACGCCGCCGTGACCCAGGCGCCACCCGCCTCTGAACACGGATCCGCGCCGGAGGACAGCGGCCACCCTGTCCGTTCGCACCAGCGGCTGTCGCTCAGGACCAGGGTGATGTTGCTGGCGGCCATCTGTGTCGGTTGCGCCGTGGGGCTGGTGTCCTTCGGTGCCTACTTGACGGTGAGAGGCAATCTGGCACAGCAGCTCGACGACAATCTGATCGAGAGGGCGAGCGCGGCCGTCCGCAGCCCGGTGGTGCAGGACGAGGTGCGGCAGATTCCCGGCGCGTTCCTCGCGAGCAACGACATTCAGATGGGCCTGTTGCAGGCTTCCGGGGTCATGGTCGCGCCGCAAGGATCGACCCCGCCTCCGTGGGGCGAGCGGGAGTTCGCCGTGGCGGTCGGCACCTCCGACTCCTCCTTGCGGACCGACGAGGCCACCGACATGAGAGTCATCGCGCTTCGCTGGGGGAACGGTGAGGCCATGGTGCTCGCGCAATCGCTCACGCCGATGAAGCGCTCGCTGAGTGACCTTTCGCTCGTGCTTTTCCTCTTCGGCGGGGCGGGCATCATCGTCGCGGCCGTCGCGGGAACAGCGGTGGCGAGGGCGGGGCTCCGGCCGGTGGAACGGCTGACTTCGGCGACGGAGCGCGTCGCGCGCACGATGGACCTGCGGCCGATCCCGGTGACAGGGGACGACGAGCTGGCGAGGCTGACGCAGAGCTTCAACACGATGCTCGGTGCGGTCGCGGAGTCGCAGGAACGGCAGCGGCGCCTCGTCGCCGACGCCGGGCACGAGTTGCGCACACCGCTGACGTCGCTGCGGACCAACCTCGAACTTCTGCTTTCGGCGAGCAGGGACGGCGCTCCCGCGCTGCCGGAACAGGACAGGGTCGAGATGGAGAGCGACATCCGTGGCCAGCTCGACGAACTGACGCAACTCATCGGCGACCTCGTTGAGCTGGCGAGGGAAAACGAGCCGAGGGAGGCGGCGGAACGGGTCGACCTGATCGAGGTGGTCGAGCGGGCCCTCGACAGGGCGCGGCGCAGGGCAGGGGAGATCGAGTTCGACACCGCGCTGCAGCCGTGGGTGCTGACCGGCGATCCGAGCGCCCTGGAGCGGGCCGTGCTGAATCTCCTCGACAACGCGGTCAAATTCTCGCCGCCGGGATCGGCGGTGCGAGTGGTACTGCGACCACTCGGTGATGGTTCCGCCGTCATCGAGGTCGCCGACGCGGGGCCCGGGATCGCGCACGAGGACCTGCCGAGGGTTTTCGATCGGTTCTATCGCTCGTCCGAGGCCCGCACTCTGCCCGGCTCCGGATTGGGGCTGGCGATCGTCAAGCAGGTGGCCGAGCGGCACGGCGGCGCGGTGTACGCGGGACGGAATCCCGAGGGCGGCGCGCTGATGACGATTCGCCTTCCCGGTTCTCCCGGCTGATGCGAACTCCTCGCGCTGGTATCACACTGTGACCGGATTGTCACGGCTCGCGCATGAGCAAGGGAGCTTTGCTGCCGATAACCGATAGCAAAGCTCCCTTGCTCTCGTTTGCGGCGGTGCGATGGGCGAGTGAGAGCAGGCGTGCGATGTTGGTTCGTGTAGGATTTTGTGTAGTTGAGGTGTTTTCGCGGGACGGAGTGGGCAGTGCTGGCGCGGCAGCGGCAAGCGGTCATCCTGGAGGAGGCCAGAAGGACCGGGGCGGTCAGGGTGAGTGACCTCGTCGGCCGCCTCGGTGTCTCCGACATGACCGTACGCCGCGATCTCGACGTCCTTGCCAGCCGTGGCCTTGTCGAAAAGGTCTACGGCGGCGCGACCTCGCTCAGCAGCAGGAGTACCGACGAACCGGGCTTCGAAGCGAAGTCGGTGCGCCAGCGCCTGCACAAGGAGGCCATCGCGGTCACGGCGGCGAACCTCGTCAAGCCCGGTACGGCCATCGGCATCTCGGCGGGCACCACCACCTGGACCCTTGCCAGGGCACTCGAAGCGATTCCCGGCCTCACCATCGTCACCAACTCCATCAGGGTGGCCGACGTCCTGCGGGACTCGGCGCAACTCGACCGCACCGTCGTCCTCACCGGTGGCGTACGGACTCCCTCTGATGCTCTCGTCGGTCCCGTCGCCGTGCAGAGCCTGCGCAGTCTGCACCTCGACATCGTCTTCCTCGGCGTACACGGCATGGCCGAGGGGCCCGGTTTCACCACCCCCAACCTCACCGAAAGCGAAACCGATCGCGCGCTCGTGGAGGCGGGAAGACGGCTCGTCGTACTCGCCGACCACACCAAATGGGGCACCGTCGGCATCTCGACCATCGCCGAACTGGACGAGGCGAACGTGGTCGTGAGCGACAGTGAACTCCCCGAGGACGCGCGCCATGCGCTCAGCGAGCACGTCGGGGAATTGCTGATCGCCGAAGTGTCAGGCGAGACCAGGGACGACGCGTGAAAAAGACGGTTCGTCATCTCGCAGACGGGCGCGAGATCATCTACTTCGACGACAGCGAGAACCCGCCGCCGCGCGATGCCGCCGACACGAGAGACCTCCCCGCCGTCGCGGCCGACTCCCAGATCCGCAGGGACCCGTTGACGGGGGAATGGGTCGCACTCGCCGCGCACAGGCAGACCCGCACATACAAGCCGCCCGCCGACCTGTGCCCGCTGTGCCCCAGCAAGCCGGGAAAACCGAGCGAGATCCCGGAATCCGACTACGACGTCGTGGTGTTCGAGAATCGCTTCCCTTCCTTCGCGCAGAGCGTCACTGGCGACAAAGGGACCCTTGACGGTCAAGGACTCGTGCCCATCGCGCCGGGCAAAGGGCGCTGCGAAGTCGTGTGCTTCACGAGCGACCACGACCGCTCCTTCGGTGAACTCAGCCAGGAAAGGGTGCGCACCGTCCTCGACGTGTGGGCGGACCGTACCGCTGAATTGTCTACAGTGGACGGGGTTGAGCAGGTCTTCCCCTTCGAGAACCGTGGTGAGGAAATCGGGGTGACCCTGCATCACCCACACGGTCAGATATACGGGTATCCGTTCGTGACTCCGCGAACCGAACGCATGCTGGCCGCCGCGGCTGACTACCACGCGGCTCACGGCAGGCACGTCCTCGGTGACGTGCTCGCCGCCGAACGCGAAACCGGCACCAGGGTCATCGCGGACGGTGAACACTGGACCGCCTTCGTGCCGCCCGCCGCCCGCTGGCCGGTGCAGGTGCTGGTCGTGCCACACCGTCAGGTACCCGACCTCACCGGCCTGACCGAGGCGGAACGCGCGGACTTCGCCGAGGTCTACCTCAAGGTCCTCCGCTGTTGCGACGCGCTGTACGAGAGGCCGTTGCCTTACGTCGCCGCCTGGCATCAGGCGCCCGTGCGCAGGGGCCGTGAATTCTCCTGGTTGCATCTCGAACTGTTCTCGGTCCTGCGCTCGAAGGACAAGCTCAAGTACCTCGCGGGTTCCGAGTCCGGCATGGCCGTCTGGGTGAACGACGCGACCCCCGAGCAGATAGCCGAGCGGCTCCGCGCCGCGTGCGCGCCGCGTTGATCTCACGCCTTGTCCACAGGCTGAATTCAGCAAGCTCTCAGGACCATGGCGCATGATGGGCGTATGACCGAGAACGACCCTTCTGCTCAGGACAGGCCAGACGTCCCGGCAGCCGGAAACTCGGAACAGGGTGATTGGCCGCCGAGGGAGGAGCCCAATCCCTGGTCGGCTCAGGCGAGCGGGCCCGGATACAGCCACCCCGGCGCGGCTTACCCTGGTGGGGCGAGTCAGGCTTCGAGTGGTTATCCGTATCGGCCGGGCTCGGTCCCTCCTACCTACCCGACGGCGACCTATCCCCAGCAGTACGAGCGGCAAGGCCCCGGCTACCAGGACCGGAGGGGGCCGGCGAGGCTCGTCGCGGGAGTCGCCTTGCTCGCGCTTCTCGTCGGCGGCGGAGCCGGAGTCGCGGGCGGTTATCTCGCCGCGGACTCCTCCGGGGGCGATTCGGTCAATTCGCTCAACGCGCCGCAGCCCGCCAAGCAGACGGGGTCCGCGGTTCCCGGTTCGGTAGAGGCCGTGGCGAGCAAGCTGATTCCCAGCGTCGTCCAGCTCAAGGTGCAAGGCGCCTCCGTGTCGGGCGAGGGCTCCGGCTTCATCATCAGCAATGACGGCTACATCCTCACCAACAACCACGTCATCGAGCCCGCGGCCAGCTCGGGCCGGATCACCGTGGTGTTCCAGAATGGCAACAAGGCAACGGGTCAGGTCGTGGGCAGAGATCCGACAACCGACATCGCGGTGGTGCGCGCCGAGGGGCAGAGCGACCTGCCCACGGTCGACCTCGGCCGTTCCGACGACCTGAAGGTCGGTCAGCCGGTCGTCGCGATCGGTTCGCCGTTCGAGCTCGCGGGAACGGTCACCTCGGGCATCGTCAGCTCGCTGCATCGGCCCGTTTCCGCTGGTGGTCAGGGTGATCAGACCACCGTCATGGATGCCATCCAGACCGACGCGGCCATCAACCCCGGAAACTCCGGCGGACCGCTCACCAACAGCGCGGGCCAGGTCATCGGCATCAACTCGGCGATCTACAGCCCACAGAGCCAAGGCGGAATCGGCCAGTCCGAGGGCGGCAACGTCGGTATCGGCTTCGCCATCCCGATCGACCAGGCCCGCCGCACGGCCGACGACATCATCAGGTCGGGGCATGCGACTCAGACCTACATCGGCGCGACAGTCGGTGACAGCCCGTCGGGCGGCGCCGTGATCGGGGAGGTCACGTCGGGCAGCCCCGCCGAAAAGGCAGGGCTGAAGTCGGGCGATGTCGTCACCAAGATCGACGACCGGGTCATCGACGACGCCAACACGCTTGTCGCCGCCGTGCGCACAAGGGCGCCCGGCGAAAAGGTCACCTTCACCCTCGCCAACAACAAGACCCTTGAGGTCACGCTCGGCGGCCAGCCGGTCTCCGGCAACTGACCAGCACACGAACGCTCGGCCGCGGGTGCGGCCGAGACCAACTCCGGCTCACACCAAGCCGGAAGAGGCCACGCGCGACCGGTCCCCCTTGTCCGGTCGCGCGTGGTTTCGCGCAACGGTCGTTGAAGTCCACATCGGACAAACCGCGCAGTTGCCGCCGTCGCGATGCACGTTATCCCGCACCCGCGGACCCGCCATGTGGCCGAGGTCGGCGGAGCGTCACAGCGGGTAGGCGTGTGTGCTCTTGACCGCCGCGGTTCAGCCACCCCACTTTCCCGCTGTGCCTCGTGTTTCTCCGCCACCGGCTCTACTACGGTGGAGAGCATGGAACGGAGTGCACAGCGGCTTGGCCGCGCTCTCGTGGTGATCGTCGACGACCGCGCTGCTCAGGGGGAGAACGACGACAACGTCGGCCCGTTGGTGACCGAGTTGTTGGAGGAAGCCGGGTTCATCGTGGACGGCACCGTCGCCGTGCGCGCGGACACGGTCGAGATCCGCAACGCGCTCAACACCGCCGTCATCGGAGGTGTCGATCTGGTGATCACCACGGGGGCTACCGGAGTCTCTCCCCGTGACGTCACCCCGGACGCCACCGCGGGTGTGCTCGACCGGCCGATTCCCGGCATCGGTGAGGCACTGCGCTCCTCCGGCCTCGCCGCCGGCGCCATCGACGCCGGCATTTCGCGCGGTCATGTCGGAGTGTCGGGCAGCACCCTTGTCGTCAACCTCGCGGGTTCCCGCGCCGCCGTGCGAGACGGCATGGCGACGTTGTCGGCACTGGTACCGCACGTCATCGACGAGCTGTCCGGACTGGACCAGAACTGACAGGACCGAGCCTCATGGCCGACGAGCAGGCGAAACGCGAAGAATCGACCCGTCCCGGTGGCGAGAAGCCGGCCGGGACGGCTCGTCGCGATCGCCGGCTCGACGACGTTTTCGGCGAGGTTCTACCGGAAACGACATCGGACGAGCGCGAGCCGCGCGCGGACCGGCAGGCGAGCGACGAGTGGTATCTCGACAACCGGCCACCACACCACGGTGGCTGAGCGGGCGGCCACGGCTCATTGCCGTCCGCGTTGCTCCTGCAACAGATCCCTGATCTCGGTGAGCAACTCGACGTCGGTGGGTTCCGAGGGACCCTCCTCCTTGCCTCGTTTGCGGCGCTCCTGAACCTTCTGCAGCGGCAGCACGAAGCCGAAGTAGACGACGGCGGCGATGATCACGAAGTTGATCCCCGCGTTGATCACACTGCCGAAGTCCAGGAACGTCGACTCGTTCTCGGAGAGCACGCGGATACCGAAGCCGTCGACGGCGTCCTGCCCCCCGATCGCGTTGATCAGTGGTTCGATCAGCCCGGTGGTGAACGCCGTGATCACCGCGGTGAACGCGGTGCCGATGACGACGGCCACCGCCAGTTCCACGACATTTCCGCGCATCAAGAAGTCTTTGAAGCCCTTGAGCACACGCACTCCTTCCACAGAAGACGGTTGTCCGCTGTTGTCTGCCCGCGCGAGCACGCGGCAACGGTGGTGATCGAGAAGGTCGACAAAGCCACGACGAGCACGAGTCGCACATGGACCGCAACAGCGCGTCAGCGGAGGGTAACGGTTACCGGCTGTGCCAACGAAACCGCGGCGAGCTCAGGCGCCGCCTCCTCGGGCACCGCGAGCAACACGAGTGGTTCCGCCTCGGAATCGCCCGGCCCATCCCTTGCCTTGCCGGGCGGCGAGAGGACGGTCAGCACCTTAGCGTCAGTGGCCACTGGATTTGCGGTCTGAGAGCCGGAGCCGAGAGCGACTACGTCGACGGCGGAGCCGGTGCGAAGCAGTCTCGCGATGGCGGCATCGGCGAGCTGGACGGGAACCGTCACGGTGCCAGGCGGATTGGTGCTGGGCCCGAGGAGCCTGGCGTCGGTCAGAGGTTCACCCGCACGGGCGAGGCCGGCGAGTGTCCTGCCGTCCACCGAGGCCGGATTGTCGAGTGCACCGGCCGGCCGGAGTGATTCCGGTACCGCGACCGACTTGACGTCGGAGGCGTGAAGGGTGGTTCCGAGCGGCAGATCCCTTGTCGTGACGAGAAGCGAGGTTTCCGATTCGGCTTGCACGGAAAGGTCGCCCGCGACCGCGGGCTGAACCGCCAGCACACCCGCGCCGATGAACAATCCCGCCGCGAGCACGCGACGCGCCCGCGTAGCCGAGTTGCCACGCAGGCGCGCCGCGAGGCGTTGCCGGGAGCTGCCGAAGCCGCGAAGCGAGTTGTTTCCCATTGCCGTCCCCCATCGATCTTTGGACGAGGGCGGGCGTTCCGCCGCTCGACTCGATCGACGCTAGGAGCGGGAACCGGCGCTGGATAGCGGCAATTCGTGAATCTGTGGACAACCGGGGCGCTGTGGACAACCCGGTTGAGCTGTACCTCAGGAAGACGTGCTCGCGGTGCTCGTGGCCTTGCTCCCGCTCGAAGAGCCGGAGGAGGACGAGCTTCCCGACGAGGACGACGAGGACGACGAGGACGCGGAAGACGAAGTGGACGAGGTCGACGACGAGTTCGCGCTGGAGCCGGAGTCCGACGAGGAGCTTTCGCTCTTGGCCGAACCGCCGCTGTCACCGTTGGAGGAGCCGGACGCGGCCGAGGACTTCGACTTGGTCTCCGAGCGCGAGTCGTTGCGGTAGAACCCGCTGCCCTTGAAGATCACGCCGACGGAGCCGAACAGTTTCCTGAGCGTCCCCTCGCACTGAGGGCACTCGGTGAGGCTCGCATCGGAGAACGACTGGACCACCTCGAATCGGTGATCGCACTCCTTGCAGGCGTACTGGTAGGTCGGCACAGGCGCTCCTTCGGCGTTGGCACTCGCTTCCCGAGAGTGCTAACCCAATTTTGCTTGATGGCATTCCCCCGGCGCAATCGAGGTCCATCTCACATTCAATTGCTCAACGGCAGGCGGATCAGCCCCCCACCCGGGGTGAGCGCGGCGTTCATCCGGATGTCGTGCGGTTCGGCGGGCAGCGAGGGAACCAGTTCGGTGTCACGGATCACCGCGACCAGGTCGGTGGTGTCCGCGGCGAAGGGCAGCGAGCGGTCGTAATAGCCGGCGCCCCTGCCGAGGCGCACGCCGGCGTGGTCGACGGCGAGCGCCGGAAGGAGGATCCGGTCGGCCGTCGCGAGCGCACGCGGGCCGAGCCGGGGCCCCTCCGGTTCGAGTACCCCCTTGAACCGGCCGGTGACCAGCGAAGACGTGCCGGTGTACTCAGCCCAGTCGAGCGGGCCCGGAGCGGGAGGAACGATCGGGAGCAGCACGCGCGCCCCCGCCTTGCGCAGGACATCCAGCAGGGTGATCGCACCGGGCTCGGAGCCGAAGGGCACGTAGCAGCAGACGGTCCCCGCGGTCAGCTCGGCGACCCTGCCTGCGAGCGCGTGTGCTTCGCTGACCTGCTGACCAGGGCTGATCGCGGAGCGCCTTGCGGTCAGTTCCGTCCTCCACTGTGCCTTTCCCGCGGGTTCGGGCACTCGCCGTGGTCTGTCATTGTCCGTATCGGTCACGAGGTCAGGCTAGGCTTTGCGCCCATGACGGGCGCCACGACTCACGACACGTTCCGAACCGCCATCGTTCCGGCAGCCGGTCTCGGTACGAGATTCCTGCCGACGACGAAGGCAGTGCCGAAGGAGCTGTTGCCGGTTGTCGACACTCCCGGAATCGAGTTGGTGGCGACGGAAGCCGCGGAAGCGGGCGCGGCCCGCATGGTGATCGTGACCTCCCCCGGTAAGGAAGCGGTGGTCAACTACTTCCAGCACCAGCCGGAGCTTGAGGACAACCTGGAACGCAAGGGCAAGAAGGACCTGCTCGCGAAGGTGCGGCGCGGACCCGGCCTGCTGGACGTCGAGGTCGCGATTCAGAAGGAACCACTCGGGCTCGGGCACGCGGTGGCGCAAGCCGAATCCAACCTCACCGACGAGGACAAGGCCGTAGCCGTGCTGCTGCCCGACGACCTGGTGCTGCCTGCCGGCGTGCTGAGCCGCATGGCGGAGGTACGGGCCCGGTTCGGAGGCAGCGTGCTGTGTGCCTTCGACATTCCGAAGGAACACATCTCGCCCTACGGGGTTTTCGACGTGTCCGACACCGATGACGTCGACGTCAAGCGGGTCCACGGCATGGTCGAGAAGCCTGCGCCGGAGGACGCGCCGTCCACCTACGCCGCCGCGGGCAGGTACCTGCTCGACAGGGCGATCTTCGACGCGCTCCGCAGGATCGAGCCCGGTTCGGGCGGAGAATTGCAGCTCACCGATGCGGTGGCGCTGCTCATCAAGGAAGATCATCCCGTGCATATCGTCGTTCACCGTGGAGGAAGGCACGACCTCGGCAACCCTGGCGGATTCCTGAGGGCCGCTGTCGACTTCGCGTTGCACGACCCCGAGTACGGGCCTTCGCTGCGTGCGTGGCTGACCGAACGAATCGAGAAAACCGACTCATGATCGAACGCGAGCCGATCACCGCCGAAGCACCGGAGGAACGACCACTCCGGTCGGTCGGCGCGCAGCTCTCCCTCACCCTCGACGCGGCAGTGCGTCCGCGTCCGGTGCGGGTCGCGATCTCCGAGGCGCAGGGCCTGCTCTGCGCGGAGGAGGTCGTCGCCGAGCACGCGCTACCTGGATTCGACCAGGCGGCGGTGGACGGTTACGCGATACGCAGCGTCGATGTCCGCACCGCGGGTGAGGAACCCGTGCAGTTGCCGGTCGTCGGCGAGATTCCCGCCGGGTCCCGGCAGCCACGCAGGTTGCAGCCGGGTCAGGCGGTGCGGGTCGCCACCGGCGCACCGCTGCCCACGCTGGCCGACGCGGTGGTGCCGACGGCCTTCACCGACGGTCACCACGCCAAGGTCAGCGTGCACAGGGCCGTCCCCTCCGCGGGTTATGTCCGGCGTACCGGTGAGGACGTGCAGATCGGCGACGTCGCGGTGCGCCAAGGCGACACCATCGGATCGGCGCAGGTCGGGCTCCTTGCCGCGGTCGGCAGATCCAAGGTTCTCGTCTACCCGAGGCCGAGGGTGTCGATCATCTCGGTGGGCGACGAGCTCGTCGACATCGACCGCACTCCTTCTGTGGGGCAGGTCTACGACGTCAACTCCTATGCGCTGGCCGCGGCGGCGCGAGACGCCGGAGCCGAGGTCAGCAGGGTCGGCATCGTTCCGCTCGACCCCAAACGCCTGCGGGAGACCGTCGAGGGCAGGCTGCTCATGTCCGAGGTCGTCGTCGTCGCCGGTGGCGCGGGCGGCGCGCTCGGCGAAGAGGTGCACGCCGCCCTTTCCGATCTCGGGCAGATCGACATGGCCAGGGTCGCGATGCACCCCGGCTCCGCGCAGGGCTTCGGCAGGCTCGGTCCCGATTCGGTGCCGACCTTCCTGATCCCGGCCAATCCGATGAGCGCGCTGGTCGTGTTCGAGGTGCTCATCCGGCCGCTCATCCGCGCGGCGAGAGGCACCCGCAATCCGCATCGCAGAACGGTCGAGGCGAAACTGCTCTCCCCGGTCACCTCGACGAAGGGCCGCAAGGGATTCCTGCGAGGCCAGTTGCTGCGGGACGAGAACAACGGCGAGTACCTCGTGCAGCCGCTCGGCACGTCGGGCGCCCACCTGCTCGCCTCGCTCGCCGAGGCGAACTGCCTGATCAATGTGGAAGAGGACGTCGTGGAGCTTGCGGCGGGAGAGCAGGTCAAGGTGACTTTCCTGGCGCAGCGCGCCTGACCCCGCAATGGCATCGCAGGTGTACGGCACCCCCTACGGCGCCGAACCTCGCCACCCCGGCTGGCCCGCAAGGCTCGGCCCGCTCGACGTCGCCGCCGGGACGGTGGCCCTGCGGCCCATCCGGCTCCGCGACGGCGGTGACTGGAGCAGGATCCGTCTGCGCGACCACACCTATCTCGAAAGGTGGGAGCCGACGGCAGCCGGCCCGTGGAGTGAGCGGAATGCCTTGTGGGCGTGGCCGTCCCAATGGTTCTCGCTGCGCGGGCTCGCTCGGCGCGGACAGTGTCTTCCCTTCGTCATCACCGTGGATGGCGCGTTCGCCGGGCAGATCACGATCGGCAACGTCATCAGGGCTTCGCTGCGATCGGCGTGGGTCGGGTACTGGGTGTCGTCGGACCTCGCGGGCGGTGGGGTGGCGACGGCCGCTGTCGCGCTACTCGCCGATCACGCCTTCACCGCCGCTGGACTGCACCGGCTTGAGGCGACGGTGAGGCCGGAGAACGGGGCGAGCGTCCGCGTGCTGACCAAGGCGGGTTTCCGGCAGGAAGGGCTCTTTCTTCGCTATCTCGACGTGGCGGGTGATTGGCGGGATCACCTCAGCTTCGCGGTCACCGCGGAGGAAATGGGCGAGGGGTTCGCCACGCGGCTCGTCGCAGGTGGACTGGCCACGCGACCTGGTCCGCGTTAGCTCCTCGTGAGTTTTTCACCTGATTAAGTGAGCGTTTTTACAGAACGGCGCGGCGAGCCTCCGGGGTTTCTGTTACTCCTGTGACTAGCGTGACGAAGTGTCGAAGTGAGAACGGGTAGGCGGCAACCCGCCGCTTGGCGCCGCTTCGCTTCGACAGTGCATCAACAGTCGGGGGAGGTGACGGGAGATGCCAAGCTCATTGATCATCGTCGGGCTCGCCGCGGCGTGGCTTGTCGTCCTCGTTCCCATGATCGCGCGGAAGCGCCAGGTGATCACGCAGACCAACGATTCCGCGTTGGCGGCGAGGGTCGTGCGCAGCGGGAGCACGCGCAGCGAGAGGCGGAAGGAGTTCGCCGTGTCCGCGGACGCGAAGCCGGGAAGCGCACAGACGGCCGAAGACGACGACCTGATCGACTCCGAATACGACGACTCCCACTACGACGACGATCTCGATGACCTCGACGACGATTACGAGGACTACGAGGATTACGAAGAGCCGGAGGAGCCCTCGCGCGCCGGACGTCGGCACGACGCGGACCACGCTGACAGCGTGGAGTACGAGGACTACGACGACGAGCGCACCCCGAGGCGGTATCGCCCAGGGCGCGGCGGGTTCGACCCCGAGGCCGCCGAGATCGCCGCGCGCGCCAAGTACGCCTTCCGCCAGCGCGTCGTGCTTGGTCTGCTCTTCGCCGTCGTCGTGACCGCGGTTGTCGCCGGATTCGTCATGCCGGTGGTCTGGTGGCTGAACGGTCTCGTCGACATCGGCCTCATCGGCTATCTCGGCTACCTGCGCAGGCAGGTTCGCATCGAGAACGAGATCCGGCAGCGCCGCCTCGCCAGGTACAACAACGCGTCGGCGACGGCGCGAAGGACACCAAGGCCTCCCGCGGAACCTCTTCAGGACGTCAAGGTGCACCCGATCGGCCGGCGTGACCTGGCGGGCGTCGAGCGCAAGCCGGTCCCGCGCATGCGCCGCAACGCCGTGGTCGTCGACGTGGAAGACGAGGATCCCGCCTTCCACGAACTGGACGATCCAGGTCAGTTGCCGTATCGGCGGGCTGCCGGAGAGTAGGACCCCCTGCTCGGTGAGCGTGGTGGCGCTTGCTATGCTCATCGAGCTTCATCAGGGGCTGTAGCGCAGTTGGTAGCGCGTCTCGTTCGCATCGAGAAGGTCAGGGGTTCGATTCCCCTCAGCTCCACTCCACTCTCTGCGCAGCGTGTCCGCCGACCGCGCGGACCAGGTCGTTCCGTTGATAATTTTGCGGGGGCGACCCTCGCAGACCCCACGAACCGTGGTTGCGTCAAGCGGTTCTTATGCTGACACGTCAGGACCACTTGATCTTGGCGTCCGCCTGTTCGGTGGGTACGCCTTTCCTGATGGCGGTCATCGTCATCTCTTCCGGGGGCGCAGCCCCAGACCCCACCCGGGGAGTTCCTGGACCCATCACGGTCGCCGGGCGGTTCGCATGCGGACACGCTTAGGCCCACGCCAGGTCAGAGGCCCTTTCCGGACAGCTGGGGAGGGCTTCGTGACCGGCGACCGGCCAGCTGGGGTGGAAATCTGCCGGGCGGGAAGCAGTCGGTGTGCTAGCAGATCATGTTCGGTCGTTACCGGAGGACTGTTTTCCTTTTCGCGACAGGGCCGCACCGAGCATGGCAATCCTGACGCGCCGACGCTATTACCTCAGACGTATTGCACACCTGTCGACGACTCCGCAGGTGCCTGTCCGGCACACCATGGGCGGGAGAAATCCGTAGCGCGCCTGCAACTTGGTTCCGCACTGCCCGGATCGGGTCCGACCCGCAAGCCTGTCCTTTGTGGACTGCCGATACTGGGCAGGCTTGCCGGTGGGGTGGTCTCAGTTGAAACGGCGGGCTTGGTCGCGGCGGTAGCCCCAGGTGGTGAGTCCGGCCAGTGCCGTGATCCATACGGCGAGCATTACCAGTGACAGCGGGTCGGCCGATTCCCCGGTGAGGGCGACCAGCACGAGGTCGGTCGCGCCTCGGGTCGGCACGTAGGGCGCGATCTGGACGATGAATGACGGCGTGTCGGCGCGGTCGAAGAACATTCCACCGGCCACTGCCAGGGGCAGAAAGCCGATGCTGTTGGCGATGGAGGCCAGCCGCAGAGACAGCAGGTAGCCCATGGCCAGCCCCAGCAGGCTGAAGGTCACGACAGCGATCAGCAGCGCTCCCGCCGCCAGCAGCACTCGCGACAGGGGTGCCGCCGCGGCGGTGAACAGTCCGGCTACCAGCACGATCGGGATGATTGCCGCGGCGACGACGATCGTGCCGACCAGCAGGTGAGCCGACATTTGCGGCGCGAGTCCTCCCGGGAGGGTGCGCAAATAGTTGCCCCAGGCCGATTCCCGTTGCGTCGCGATCACGATGCTGAAGTGGCCGACGCAGGCCATGAGCACCCCGAAGACCACCAGGGTTCCGGTGGCCGAGGTGATGGCCTGCGCGTCCTGGCCGATGAACGGTACGACGAAGAACAGCATCACGCCGACCGGGACCAGTGCCACGGTCAGGAACATCGTGGGTGTGCGGATGGTCTCGGCGAGATTTCGCCGGGTGTAGGTCATGGTCAATGAGGACATTGATCAGGCCTTTCGGGTCACGTGATCCGCCGATCACCGGTGATCGCCAGGAAGGCGTCCTCCAGTGAGGCGGACTCGATTTCGATGTCGGTGAAGGACGCGCCGACGGTCACCAGTTCCCGGACCAGCGCGGTGACGTCGTTGGTGAGCAGGTGGGTGCGGTCGGCGTCTTGCTCGATGGACGCGACCTCTTCCAGCGCGGGCAGCGCCGCGTCCGTGAGCGTGACCCGTTTGAGCTGGACCCGGCCACGGATCTCGGCAACACCGCCGTCGGCGATGATCCTGCCGCGGTCCATCACGACGACCCGATCGGCCAGTTCCTCCACCTCCTCGATGTAGTGGCTGGTCAGCAGAACCGCTCCGCCGTCGGCGTGGAAGGAACGGATGCCGTCCCACAACGCCCGCCGGGCGTCCACGTCGAGACCGGTGGTGGGCTCGTCCAGGAACACCAGCCGGGGCCGCCCGGCGAAGGCCAGTGCGACCGCGACCCGCCGTTGCTGCCCGCCGGAGAGGCCGCCGGCCTGCCGGTCGGCCAGCGAGGTGAGGTCGAAGCGCTTGAGCAGTTCGGCTGGGCTTACCGGGTCGGGGAAGTGTGCGGAGACGAAGTCCACCAGTTCGGCGACTCGCCAGGTCTCCGGAAGCCCGGTCTCCTGCGGCGTCACGCCGATCACGCGGCGGGTCGCTTCGCTGCGCGGGTCACCGCCACACAGTTCGACACTGCCGGAAGTGGGCCGCAACAGGCCGGTCATCACGTTGATCAGCGTGGACTTTCCCGCACCGTTCGGTCCCAGAAGCCCGAGTACCTGACCTGTCGGGATGTCCAGGGAAACACCGTCCAGCGCGGTCTTGTCGTTGTAGCGGCGGGTGAGATCGCGCGCGCGGGCGAGGATGGTCATGCGGTGGCCTCCGAGATATGGCGGTGCGGGTCGGACATGATCGACGGAATCTCGGGGAAGGCGAAGGGAATGGGCTCGCCGTGCGGCACAACCGGCCATGCTTGTCCCGTCCCACCGCGTGCCAGCGCCAGTTCGGCGACCTCGGCGACCCGTTCCGGCGGAAGGACCGCCACCCCGAGGTCGCTGATGTACGGGGTGGCCTCGCCCAGGATCGGGGTGTCGATGAAGGTGGGGCACAGCGCGTTGACGGTGATGCCCTGCTCGGCGACGATCGGTGCGACGGAGCGGACCAGCCCGGTCACGGCGTGTTTGGTAGCCGCGTAGAGCGGGTTCATCGGGCTCTCGTTCAAGCCGGCCAGGCTGGAGGTGGCCAGGATCGCGCCGGAACCCTGTTCGGTGAACACTCCCAAGGCGGCGTGGAGACCGTAGACCACCCCGTCGAGGTTGACCGAGACCAGGTCGCGGTAATGCTCAGGCCGGAAACCCTCGACAAAGCTGCCCTGTTCACCGATTCCGGCGTTCAGCACGGCGATGTCGAGGCCGCCGAAGTGCTCGATCGCGGTTCGGACGGCGGCGCGATTGTCAGCCAGCCGGGTGACGTCGGCGGGGACGAAGACTCCGCCGACCTCTCTGGCGATTGCCTCCCCGGCCGCATCGATGTCGACGATGGCGACCTTGGCGCCGCCGGACGCGAAGCGGTGAGCGATGGCCGCACCGATCCCGCCGGCCCCGCCGGTCACGAGTGCGACTTTGCCGTCGAGGTGGTTCATGTTTCCTCCGTGGTGAACAAGATCGGCCGGGTGGCGTGGTCGATGGCGGTGGTGATCTCCCGCAGATAGCGATCGATGTCGAGGTCGGCATCGCGGGACAGCGCGGTGGGAACGGCGTCGATCACGCCACGCACGATCCTGGCCATGACGGTGACATCGAACTCCCGGAATTCGCCGCATGCCTGCCCTTCCGCGAACAGTTGCTCCAGCGGCAACAGCAGCTGCCGGTCGAACTCCTCCGGATCGGCGCCTGGAAGGTCGGACAGGCCGCCGCTGGTGAGAATCTCCACGAGCGCGACCATCCGGGTCGGATAAGCGCGCATGTACTCCAGGTTGGAACCGATGTAGGCCCGCAACCGACCGGCGAACGTGGTCTCGGCGTCGATCAGCGGCGTCATGAATGCCGCCGCGTCGGTGTAGACGGTGGTGACGACCTGGTCAATCAGTTCGGACTTTCCCGCGAAGTGGTAGGAGATCAACCCGCGGCTGATCCCCGCACGCGCACCGATCCTGCCCATCGACGCGCGGCGATAACCGACCTCGGCGATGGTCTCCACTGCGGCGGTCACGATCTGCGCCCGCCGAGCCTCTTCGATGAAGGAACGAGACTGGCCGTCCTGACCAATTTTTGGCACCATGGCCAAAATTTAGCACGCTTTGCCAGCAAGTCGCCAGTAGGGCTGTATTCGCAGGTAAGGGCCCCTTGTCGTGGTCTATGGACAACTCCCGAGGGGCGCCTCAAGGTTGCAAGGTCGCCAGTACCGAGCCGCCAGATCTCGCGGCAGGTCGGCCGCCTGATTCGCCGTACGGTGCGCACCGCGCTGATCCTGCCCCGCAGGTCCCGGTATCCCTACCTCGCGATCCAGGTCGCCCTCACCACGCTCAGCGAGCCGTTTGCGCGGCCACACGGGCAAGATCAAAGAGATCTACTTGAACTACAGCGGCCGTGAACGTGTTGATCCGTGCCCAGCGGCTTACCATCGCCGACCGACTGTCCGCCGGACTCCCATCACGGTCGCCGGGGAGGGCTTCTTTTGTGCCCGCACAGCAGTAACCAGTCGAACATGGTCACCGCGATCTGGGCATGGCGAAGAACGGATGCATGAGCCGGTGACGGTTCGTGCCGTTCCTTTCGCGCGGGTATCGAATAGAAGGGATTCACGGGATGACGACGACCGGGTCGACAACCGGGCCTCCGATGGCTCCATCTCGCCGCACCTCGAAGCCGGTGCCCGGGGCAGGCTCGACTGATGGCATCTGCGTGCCTGGAACAGGTTGGAGCAGATTGCACACGACACGGCAGGTCGTGATGTAGCAGCGCTCTCCGGACATTGACCTCTACTAAAGTGGAGGTCGCAGAATCGGGTCATGAGCCTGAAAGCCGACGAGATGATCCTGTTCCGCAACACCATGCGCATCGCCGCAGGGCAGCTGGAGGAATTCACCGCCGCCGTCCGCGCCGCCGTCGACTTCGTGGAACACAACGCGCCACAAGTGATGGTGCAGACGTTCGTGGATGCCGACCGGATGCTGGCCTACAGCTACCAGATGTATCCGGATTCTGCCGCGGTGCTCGAACATTGGCGGGTTTCCGAAGCCCAGATCGACAACGTCTCCGCGCATTGCACGGTAGTGGACTTCCAGGTTCACGGTTCGCCGGACGAGCGGGTGCTGGCCGGTATGCGCGGCATGATCGAGGATGGCACGGCGGGCGTCACCTCGCGGATCGCCGGTTTCGTGCGCCCGTTCGCCGACTGACCGGGGTCGGGCTGCCCGGTCCCCTGAGAGCGGTCCAGTACTCGATGACCCGCTCGATATCGCCGTTGTCGGTGACCAGCCCGAGATAGCCGTCGGGCCGGATCAGCACCATGGTGCCGTCGGTCGCGTCGTATCCGGTCCGTGCGTGTCCTTCGCTGTCGACCAGCGTACGTTCGTCGACCGGCTCGCCAGGTTGGACCAGGGTATAGGCAGGCAGTCCGAATCGCTCAGTCAGCGACGTGATCGCGTGCTTCCTGCCGAAGGCAAGCAGTGTCCAATGTGGGCCACAGATGAGGTCGAACAGCCGGAGTGAGTGGCCCTCGGCCGTGCTCACGGGGGCGTCCGGCGCGCGGTCGCCTGCCATGAGCGCACCAGGTTCGGTGCGGTCATCCCTGGAAAGGGGACTGTCACGGTAATTCAGCGTGAGCCCGTGTACCTCCGGTCCGCGTACGTGCGCGTCCTCGTCCTCCCTGCGGTGTTTCTCCAGTAGCGCGGTGCTGATGTCCAACGCGGTGCGCGCCGCCGACATCCGCTCCGGTTCATAGCTTTCCAGCAGGACATCGGGAGCACCGTCCAGTGTGGCGGCGAGTTTCCAGCCGAGGTTGTAACCATCTTGGATGCCGGTGTTCATGCCCTGGCCTCCGGTTGGTGGATGCACATGCCCCGCGTCGCCCGCCAGGAAAACCCTGCCCTCGTGGAAGCGTTCGGCCAGCCGGGTGTTGGACCGCCAGGTCGTGTGCCACCCGACCTCCCGCACCAGGATGTCGTCGCGGCCGGACGCTTTACTGACTTGTCGTTGCAGGTACTCGTGGATCGGTTCGTCCTCGTCGACGGGTGGCTGGGCCGCGACGACGAACAGATCGGTACCGGCCAGTGGCATCAGCGAGACGTGCCCATCGGCGACCGGCCAGATTCGGCCGTAATCATGACCGATTCCATCCACTCTCGCGTCGGCGAACAGCATCGTGGTGTTCTCGTCGGTCTCGCCGGGGAAGGCGATGCCGAGCCGCTTGCGCACCGTGCTGCGCCCGCCGTCCGTGCCAACCAGGTACTTGGCGCGCACGGTCTCGGTGCTGTCACCGGTCGCAAGCGTTGCCGTGACGCCGTCGGTGTCCTGGACGAAGCCGGTCAGTTCGGTCGACAACTCCACCCGCGCGCCCAGTTCGGCAAGTCGCTCGCGGAGGATTTCCTCGGTGCGGAACTGGGGCACGAACCAGATGTTCGGGTAGGGCACCGACGGGGTCGGCTCAGCCGGCTCGCTCATCCGGCCTTCCCAGACGACCTCGTCCCCGTGGTAGGCGCGCATCACCATACCGAGATCGCCACTGGCCAGGATCGGTTCGATGACCCCGAGACCGTGGAAGACCTCCATCGTTCTCGGCTGGATACCGTCGGCACGCGAGCCGCCGAAGAACATCCTCGCCTGGTCGACGATGCGGAACCGCACGCCGCGCACCGCGAGCTCGCAGGCAAGGGTGAGCCCGGTCGGGCCTGCTCCGACGACAAGCACATCGGTGTCCGTCATGATCCGGCTCCTGTTCGTACGATGTATGTGTAGTGCGTACGCCGTACCAACAACGTTAGCGGTACGGTGTACCAATGGCAACCGTCGATGACTCGGCACTGATCTGGACCCGTCCTGAGCCCGGTACCCGCAGGCCCAAGTTCACCCGTGACCAGATCGCGTCGACCGCGTTGGCCATCGCGGATACCGAGGGTTTCGCGGCGGTATCCATGCGCCGGATCGCAGGCGAACTGGGCGCGGGCACCATGACGCTCTACTACTACGTCCGCACCAAGGACGAACTGGTCATGCTGATGGACGACGCGATCATGAGTGAGGTGCTGATCCCCGCCGACGAGCTCCCCGCTCACTGGTACGACGCGCTTACGGCGATCGCGGAGCGCACCTGGCAGGTGCTGATGCGTCACCCGTGGGCGCTGCATTCGCTCCAGCGCGCACCGGCCGGGCCCAATGCCATGCGGCACTTCGAACAGTCACTTGCCGCCTTGGCGGGCACCGAACTGGACGCGACGGCCAAGTTCGCTCTGCTCGCCACGGTCGACGACTACGTGCACGGCAATGTGCTGCGGGCCGCCGAGTTCGGCGCACCCGCCGAAGACGAAGCCAGGCTCGATGCCGTTGTCCAGTTCGGACAGACTCAGTTGGCCACCGGGGAATTCCCGCACACTCGGGCTTTGTTCAGCGGTGAAAATGCCCAGAACGCGTTCGCCAGGATCGTCCGCGACGCCTCCCCGCTCGACCGATTCCGCCACGGCTTGTCCATGTTGCTCGACGGCGTGGCACACGGGATGAATCTCAGTTTTCCCGATCGCCGACGCGGCCGAAGGGCTCAGTAGGCACGGCCGAAGAGGACCCGCTTTCCGTACGCCGACGGCCGTGCGCACCGTACACATTGGCCCGACTCGTCCGGCGCCTCGCTGGGGATACAGCGCGGCGTGGCCGAGGTACTCGCCTTGATCTCGTCCTCGCAGTCGGTCTGCCCACAGTGGAACGCCAAGGCCCAGCCGTACGTGACCTGGGTGGTGAAGTCAGGCCAGGTTTCGGTGGTTACCGTGCGCTCCTCGCGGAACCGCTCCGCGCGGTGCAGCAGGAAATTCTGGAACTCGGTCAGTATTCCTGGAAGCAGCTCGGCGATCCGTGCCATCGGGATTTGTTGCTTGCGCGGGCTTCCCTCGATCTGGAGCCTGTGGGCAAGGGTGACCACGTCGGCGTCCAGGTCGCGCGGGCCGATCTCCAGCCGGACAGGTACTCCGCGCATTTCCCATTCGTTGTACTTGAATCCGGGGGACGGCTGTGGCCGATCGTCGACGTGAACGCGCAGGCCGGTTGAGCGCAGGCGGTCGGCAAGGACGTGCGCGGCGGGGCCGGTGCGGCCCGGGAGCTCGGTTCGTTCGATGGGCACGATCACGACCTGATAGGGCGCCAGCCGGGGTGGCAGCACCAGGCCCTTGTCGTCGCCGTGCGTCATGATCACGCCGCCGATCATGCGAGTGCTCATGCCCCACGATGTGGTGCGGGCGTAGTGGAGATCGCCTTGTTCGTCCTGGTACCGGATTTCGAACGCTTTCGCGAAATTGGTACCGAGATAGTGCGACGTTCCCGCCTGTAAGGCACGGCCGTCGCGCATCATGCCCTCGACGGTGTAGGTGCGCACGGCGCCGGCGAACCGCTCGCTCGGCGTCTTCTCGCCAGCGACGACCGGCATGGCCGCAACGTCCCGTGCGACAGCGGCATAGGTGTCGAGCGCCCACATCGTCTCGTGCATCGCGTCGGCTTCGCCGACGTGCGCGGTGTGCCCCTCCTGCCACAGGAACTCGGTCGTGCGCAGGAACATTCGCGGCCGCATTTCCCACCGCACGACGTTGGCCCACTGATTGAGCAGCAGTGGAAGGTCGCGATAGGAGTCGATCCACCTGGCCATGTACTCGCCGAAAATCGTTTCGGAGGTGGGGCGGACGACAAGCGGCTCTTCCAGTTCCCTGCCACCCGCGTGGGTCACCACGGCGAGTTCGGGGGCGAAACCTTCGACGTGTTCGGCCTCGCGGTTGAGAAAGGACTCGGGAAGCAGTGAGGGGAAGGCGACGTTCCCGTGCCCCGCAGCCTTGATCCGCGTGTCGAGTTCGCCCTGAAGTGCTTCCCAGAGGCGGTAGCCGTACGGCCGGATGACCATCGTGCCGCGCACCGGGCCGCGCTCGGCCAATTCGGCGCGCACGACGACCTCGTTGTACCAGGCGGAGAAATCCTCCGACAGCGGCGTCACGTTCTTTTCGCCCACCCCGTGAAGGCTAGCCGCTCCGTCAGCGCAGGTCGCCGGAGTTTTCGACGTGTGGAGGCCGGTGCCGGAATACCACGACGGCCTCCGGCGGTTCGGGTAGGTAACTGCCCAATGACCAGGAGGACCTTTCCATGAGCACTTCCACCGACTGGAATGCCCAGATCATCACCGAGTTCCGGGAAAACGAAGGCCGGGTGGGCGGCCCGTTCGAGGGGGCTCCGATGGTCCTGGTCCACCATCGCGGACGGAAGAGCGGGCGAGAACTGGTGACCCCGTTGGTGTACCTGGCCGACGAGCGTGACTCCGGCACCATCTACATCTTCGCCAGCAAAGCGGGCGCACCCACCAACCCGGCGTGGTACTACAACCTGACCTCTTCGGGGACCGGTGACGTCGAAGTGGGCACCGAGAGCTATCCCGTCACCGTCGAGGAAATCACCGGCGAGCGGCGCGACCGCATCTACGCCGAGCAGGCCGATCACTTCCCGGGCTTCGCCGAATACGCTCGCAAGACCGAGGGCATCCGGACGATCCCGGTACTGGCACTGCACCGCGTGTGAGTCTGGTGCGTCGACGGTTTCTCAGGGAAGCAGTCGCTGTTCCTTCGCGACCGCGACGGCCCCGGCTCTTGTGTCCACGCCCAGCTTCTCGTAGATCCGGCCGAGATGGGTCTTCACGGTGGCCTCGCTGATGAACAGCCGCCTGGCGATCTCCTTGTTGCCGAGACCGCGGGCGAGTTGCCCGAGAATGTCCAGTTCCCTTTCGGTGAGGGCTGGGCGTGGCGAGCGCAGTCGGGCGAGCATCCGGCCGGCCACCGGGGCGGACAGCGTGGTCCTTCCCTCGGCGGCCGACCGGATCGCGGCGTACAACTCGTCGGCGGATTCGGCCTTGAGCAGGTAGCCGGTCGCCCCCGCTTCGACGGAGCGGGTGATGTCGGCATCCGTGTCGTACGTGGTGAGTACCAATACGCGCGGAGTGTCCTCGCCGGATGGTTGCGCGCGGATCCGCCTGATGGCCTCGACGCCGTCCATGTCACCGCCCAGCTGCAGATCCATCAGCACGACGTCGGGGTGCAGCGCCGCGGTCATGGCGAGTACCTCCTTCCCGCTCGCGGCCTCTCCGACGACCTCGATGTCGTCGGATCCCGCAAGCAGGGCCCGCAACCCGGCTCGCACCATGGCGTGGTCGTCGCAGAGTACGACGCGGATTCGCCGGTCATCGGTCATGGCTTGGTCCCAGCGGGATGGCGGCGGAGACGGCGGTGCCCTCACCCGGCGCTGATTCCACGGTCAGCCGCCCGCCGAGCTGCGCGACCCTGGCGCGCATGGCGGGCAGGCCGTGCCCGCGCGTGGTGTCGTCCGCTTCGGTCGCGGCCGGATCGAAACCACGGCCGTTGTCGGTGATGTCCAGCACCGCCTCATCGTCGAGGTAGGTGAGGGAGAGCGCGACCCGGGACGCGCCCGCATGCTCCCGAACGTTGGCCAGCGCGCCCTGCGCGATGCGCACCAGCGTGGAGCGCACCCTCTCCGGCAATGGTCTTGCCGTCCCTTCGATCTGGACCCGTACGGGCAGCGCCTCGCGCGCCGCCACGTTCCGCAGCGCCCGCTCGACCGAATGCCCGGCGAGGTCGGCCGGTGCGAGGTCCTGTACGAGACCACGTGCCTCGGCCAGGTTCTTCGCGCCGATCCGTTGCGCCGCGTGCAGATGCTCCCTCGCGAGGTCCGAATCGGACCAGGCGAGGTCGGCCGCCTGCAGCAGCATCGCCTGACTGGATAGACCCTGCGCCAGCGCGTCGTGGATCTCCATCGACAGCCGCTGGCGCTCGTCCAGCATTCCCGCGCGCCGCTCGGTTTCCCGCAACAGGACCGCCTGTCTTCGCATGTAGGTGATGGCGGCCGCGGTGACGGCGGCGATGGCAAGCGGCACGATCGTCAGGTTGGGATCGAATCCTTCGGCGAGCCGGTTCTGCGAGAGAACCACGAGCGCGGTGACCACGGCGACGAGCAACAGCGCCGGTCTGGTCGGCAGGGTTCGCAGCCCGGTGACGAACAACGGGATCGCGCACCACGCGAAGCTCGGAGCGAGCAGGACCAGCACCACCCACAGCGCGGTCACCGTGCTCAGCCAGGCCAGATACGGCACGGAGACCTGCTCGGGTCCCGCGATGCCCAGGACAAGCCCGACGACGTAGACCGCCGCGAGACAACCGGTCAGCCCGATCACCCACGGCACCTCCGGTTCGCCGGGATGGTGGTCGAGGAACCGGACTGTCGAGGCGACCAGCAGCAGGAAGAACGCCGTGTGCATGATCGCCGCAAGCCAGCGAGCGTCCCGATCGGTCATCGCCACCTCCGTTCTGATCGTCGGCTCACTCCGAGCCTGACCTGCGCGGACGGTTCCGACATCAGCCGATTGGACGACATGGGGGTCAGCCGTGCCGGGCGGCGAACCCAGCCGGGACTCCGATCTCGCGGAGGGGGCTGCCGACACACGATGGACGCATCCCAACCAGCTACGACGCAAGGAGCGAGACATGAAGACGTTCAGCACCAAGGCCAGGATCGCCACCGCCGCAGGCGGGCTCGCCGTCATCGGCGCCGTCACCACCGGCACACTGGCGGCCAACGCCGACACCCAGGCGACTCCAGCGCCCGTCGCCGCATCGCAGGCGAGTGCGCCGGAGGATCTGGTCCAGACCTCGCGGTTGTCGATCGCCTCCGCGCAGGAGGCGGCGCAGGCCGCGATGAACGCGGCCGAGCAGGCGGGCCAGCGCGTTTCGGTCGCCGTGGTCGACAGGGACGGCAACACCGTGCTGACCCTTCGTGGCGACGGAGCGGGCCCGCAGTCCTACTCGTCCGCGGAAGCCAAGGCGTTCACGGCGGTGTCCTGGAACGCGAAGACGTCCGAACTGACCGGTCGCCTCGACCAGAACCCGGCCCTGAAGGACATCGAGGGCACGTTGTTCCTGGCGGGAGCGGTTCCGGTGGAGGCGGACAACGCACCGATCGCGGCGGTGGGCGTCGCCGGTGCCCCGTCGGGAGCCCAGGACGAGGCCTTCGCCCAGGCCGGGGTCGACGCGCTGAGCAAGTAATGTCGAATCCACTATGAGCAGCGAGAGCACAGTGTTCGCCAACGTGCGGCCGTTCGGCGCCGATCCGGTGGACCTCGTCGTCGCCGGCGGCGTGGTCACCGGGCACTCGGCGGCGGGGCAGGGAACCGGCACGCGGATCGTCGAGGGCGGCGGGCGCATCGCGCTGCCGACCATGGTGGACACGCATATTCACCCGGACAAGACGGCGTGGGGACAGCCGTGGGTTTCGCGGCGGCCCGCCGCCGGAATCGCCGAGCTGGCGCAGGCGGACGCGGAGCTGTTCCGCACCCTGCCCGCCTCGGTAGGAGAGCGGGCGCGCGGGCTGCTCGCCCACGCCGCGGCCTACGGCACGAGGGCCGTCAGGGCCCATGCCGACGTCGCCCCTGACTTCGGCCTCGCGGGGCTTGCGGGCATCGTCGAAGCACGCGACAACCTCGCCGATGTGCTCGACGTGCGGACCGTCGCGTTCCCGCAGCACGGGGTCCGGCGTGCGCCGGGCACCGCCGAGCTGCTGACCGAGGCCGCCGGTTCCGGTCTCGCCGATTTCGTCGGCGGCATCGATCCGATCGGCTTCGACGAAGATCCGAAAGGGCAGCTCGACCTGCTGTTCGGTTTGGCGGAGCGACATGGCGTCGGCATCGACCTGCACCTGCACGACAGGGAACGGCCAGGGCTCGACGTCATCGCCGACATGATCGACCGGACGCGCGCGCTGTCGCTTGGCGGAAAGGTCACCATCAGCCATGCCTTCGCGCTGGTCGATCTGACCGAGGGCGAGCTGGACCGGCTCGGCGCCGACCTCGCCGCCGCCGGAATCGGCCTGACCACCGTCGCTCCGGCGGGCCGGACCCTGCCGGTGAAACGCCTGCGGGAACTCGGGGTCAAGGTGGGGCTGGGCTCCGACGGGGTTCGTGATTCGTGGAGCCCGTTCGGCAACGCCGACATGCTCCATCGCGCCCACCTCATGGCGAGTTCGTTGCGGGCGAGGACCGATGAAGAGCTGGAACTGGGCTTTGTCACCGCGGCCGAGTTCGGTGCCGACCTGCTTGGACTGTCCACAATAGATCTCCAGCCGGGTTCGCCCGCCGACTTCTTCCTGGTGCGGGGTGAATGCCTTGCTCAGATCGTCGTCGACGTCCCCGCCCGGGATCTCGTGGTCAGGGCGGGAAAGGTGATCGCGCGCGACGGCGAGCTCGGGGTGAGCGGCTGAGAACAAATCGGTGGCCCGGTCACGGGCTGATCATTAATCTCGGCCCCGTGATTCACGAACACCCACTGGCTTACCTGCTCGGCCTTGAAGGGCTCGCCCTGCTGCGCGGGTTCACCGGGGAACTCGATCGTGACTTCGTGGAGTCGCGGATCGCCGAGGTCCGGCGATTGCTCGACGACGAGTCGCTGACGGCCGCGGCCGTGGATGTGGAGCGCGTGGAAACCGTTGAGGGATACCGAATCTGGTCCGAGACCTACGACCAGCCGGGCAACGCCGCGTTCCTCATCGACGAGCCGGAGGTGCGCCGGATCGTCGATCGGCTTCCGTCAGGTGTTGCGCTGGATGCCGCGTGCGGCACGGGCCGCTACGCGCGGTGGCTTGCCGAGCGCGGTCATCGGGTCGTCGGGGTGGACAGCTCGCCGGAGATGCTCGCTCGCGCCCGTACGCGGGTGCCAAGCGGTGAGTTCCTGCTCGGTGACCTGCACCGGCTTCCAGTCGGTGATTCCGAAGTGGACCTGGTGGTCTGTGGTCTCGCGCTGACGCATCTCGCCGACCTCGAACCGGCCATCGCGGAGTTCGCCAGGGTTCTGCGCCCTGGCGGGCAGCTGGTGATCGCCGACGTGCATCCCGAGGCGGTCGCCCGCGGTTCGATCCCGTCGGTGCGCGGCGCCGACGGCAGTCCTGGACGGGTGACCAGCCACCGCCACCGCGTCGGGGACTACCTGCGAGCCGCCCTTTCGGCGGGCTTGCGGCTCCGCGGCTGCGAAGAGCCGTGCGCGGACGTGCCCGGCTCGCTGGGGCAGGCGGCAACGACGACGGGTCCGTGGGATGTGTGGCCGTGGAGCCTGGCCGCAATGGTTCCCGAGGCGGCACGCGCCGCGAACGAAGGAGTGCCCGCAATGGTCGTCCTGCACTTCGAGCAGGCGGCTTCCTGAGGCCGGGCCTCAGGCGGCGGCGTGCACGAAAAGCAGCCCGAGCCAGAGCCAGCCGACGCCGATGACGCCGCGCTGGATCAGCCCTACCCGTGGAGAGTCGTTCTCCCACGCGTTGCCGAACGCGCCGAATCCCGCGAAAGCCAGAACGGCCGTCACGCCGGAGTACAACCGCCAGCCGGTCTCGGGGACCACGATGGCCGCGATGGCGGCCGCGACCGGGAGGCCGAAGAACACGACCACACCCGCGTAGTCGTGCAGTTTGTGGCGAAGTGAGGTCTCCGAGGGGGTGCCCTCCGGGGCGCCGGGCGGGTAGCCGCGCATCGGGTCCATCGGAAACACGCCCGAGGCGACCAGCGCCGCGCCGAAAACACCGACGACGACGGCGAGTAGAACGCTGTCCAGCGCCCCTGCCAGTGGGAAGGCGGCCACCGTGACGGCAAGGCCGCAAACGAGGAAGTTCGTCGTCTGGATCCACCCGCGCGGGCCGAGTGCGAGTGCGCTGACCGGGTGACGAACCGGGCGGTAGCCGGGCCGCGTGAGCCCGTCGACGAGGAACGTGATCACGAACAGGCAGGTCCCGAGTGCTCCTGCCCAGAGCAGGGCGGTCACCGTGCCATACCCGTCTTCATAACGGACATTTCTACCGCGTCGTGGTCGATACCGGCAGGGCGGATCAGTGCTCGCCTCGGCGCAGTTCGCGGGGAGTGATGCCGAACCGCTCCCGGAACGCCGTGCTGAACCTGCCGGGGGAGGAAAAGCCGCACCGATGCGCGAGTTCGGTGATGGACGTCCGGCTGTAGGCGGGGCTGGTGAGCTGGTGGCGCGCGAGGGAAAGCCGTTCTTCCTTGATCAGCTCGCGGCAGGTGGTTCCGGAGCGCTGCAATGCCAGTTGGATCTGCCGCGCCGACCAGCCGAGCGCGGAGGCGAGCAGTTCGCTGTTGAGATCGGGGTTATGCGCGTTGTCGCGGACATAGCGGCGGATCGCGGCCTCGATGTCGGCGAAGTGGTCACCCGCGTTGGCCATCCCGGTTCCCAGCAGCACGCACACCAGCTCGACCAGCCGGTCGATCACCGCGTCGAACTCGTTCGCGGAGAGCTGGTCCGCCGCGCGAAGCGCGCTGTTCATCAGGTCGTGCACGACCCCGCCGAGCCCGTCGACGAGGTCGATGGGCTCGGTGAACTCCGTGTTCTTGTTCAAGCGCTGGTGGATCACCCTGCGCTGGATGGTGATGGCCCGAAGCCTCGCGTCCGAGGTGTGCGTGACATCGAACGGCCTGGTCGTGGTGATCAGGGCGGCCTGTCCGGGCCCCAGGGTCATCCTGCCACTGGCGACGCCGACGTCCACCGCACCGGCGACGGGAAGAAACAGGACGTAGGAGTCGATGCCGTCCTGCCGCATGTGCTCGGACTTCCTGCGATACCGCACCCGCGGCGAATTCCAGGCCAGCACCTGGTTCTGATCGGTCCGCAACCGGGTCAGGGTGCTTGCCGCCTGGTCGTCATCGTCGGCGAAATCGCAGGTCATGTTGCATTGGTAGGTCGTCGCGACCAGCCGCCAGAACTCGCGCGAATCGCCAGGGGGCATCCCGAGGGTTGACGACGTCTCGGTGCACAGCGAGGTATCGGGCACGGCTGACTCCGGTCGTTCGAGCACTCCGCTTTTGCCGCAGCGTAACTCACCTAGGCAACTCGTTCGGCGTGTCGGAGGCGTCGGGTCGCTGTGCCGATGCACCACCGCCGGGTGTCGGTTCGGTCCATTGTCGCTCGATGCGGGGGCTCTTAGCGTGACGGCACGGCCCGCGCGACCGTCGCGAATCGGGCATCCGGACGTCTCAAGGAAAGGTCTTGTGATGGACCTTGCGAGTTTGGTTCGCACGGGAGGCAAGCGGTACGCGCGACAGCCCGCGATCATCTGCGAAGGCGTGACCCAGAGTTACGAACAGGTCTACCTGCGGTCCTGCATGCTGGCCAACGCGCTGGCAGGACTGGGCGTCAGCCAGGGTGAACGCGTCGCCACGCTCACCGACAACAGCCCCGAAGCGCTGGAACTGATCCTCGGCGTCGCGCTCGGCGGCTACGTCAGGGCCTCCCTCTACACCCACAACAGCGCCGAGACGAACCTGTACCTGCTGAACACCATCGGCGCGAGCGTGCTGCTCGTGCAGCGGCGGTACTACGACGCCATCGCGCCCCACCTCAAGCAGGCCCGCACGCTGCGCCATGTGCTGGTGCTCGACGGCGCCGCGCCCAGCGGAGTCCTCGACTACGAGGAACTGCTGGCCTCGGCTTCGCGGGAGGACAGGGGCATCGAAATGCCGCCGGACGCGCCGCAGACCATCCGGTTCTCCGCGGGGACGACGGGCAAGCCGAAAGGCATCCTGCACTCGGTGCGGGCATGGACCGGCATGGGCACCGAGACGGCTTCGATCCTTCCGGAGCTGGACACCTCGGACTCCTATCTCGCCGGTGGCCCGCTGTCCCACGCCACGATCATGCCCGTGCCCGGGGTGCTGGCCGCCGGTGCCTCCGTCGTCGTTCTGCGCGCGTTCGAACCGGGCGAGTTTCTCGCGGCCATCGAGCGGCATCGCTGCACGGTGACCTTCGGCGTCCCGACGATGGTGCAACTCGCGGCGAGACACCCCGACGCGCGCACGAGGGACCTCAGCAGCCTGCGGGCCATCATCTACGGCGGTTCGCCCATGACCGAGACGGCGTTGAACGAGGCCCGCTCGGTGTTCGGCGACATCATGGTGCAGCTCTACGGGCAAAGCGAGGGCGCGCCCGCGAGCTGGCTGAGGCCCGAGGACCACACCGCGGGTGAGGGCAAGTACCTGCGCTCGGCGGGGAGAGCCACCGCGAACACGCGGATCACGATCGTCGACGAGCACGGCACCGAGCTGCCACAGGGTGAGATCGGCGAGATCGCGTTCGACACCCCTGGCGCGTTCACCGAGATCTGGGGTGACCCGGCCGCGACACAGGCGCGCAGACTTCCCGATGGTTCGGTGCTTTCCCGCGACATGGGCTATCTCGACGAGGACGGATACCTCTTCATCACCGACCGCAAAGAAGACATGATCATCTCGGGCGGCTTCAACGTCTGGCCTGCCGAGGTGGAGAACGCGCTCGTGGCCCACCCCGCCGTGCGGGAGGCATCGGTGGTGGGAATCCCGCACGACAAATGGGGTGAGACGCCGATGGCGCTCGTCGTGCTCGCGGATGGGGCGAGCGTGTCCGAGGACGAACTGATCGCCTGGACTCGCGACAAGGTCGGTCCCGTCAAGCGGGTCACCAGCGTCCGGTTCGGTAAGGAACTCCCGAAGAGCCAGGTGGGCAAGGTATTGCGCAGGGCGGTGCGCGACCAGTACGGGCCCGGCGGCACACAGTGAAGGAAAAGGCCACAGCCATGAAACGCGTATTCGTCGTCGGTGTCGGCATGACCAAGTTCGTCAAGCCGGGCAAGCCCGACCCCAACTATCCCGAGCTGGCCCGTGAGGCGGTGACCGCGGCTCTTGCCGACGCGGGCATCGGTTACCCGGACATCGAACAGGCCTGCGTCGGCTACGTGCACGCCGATTCGACGGCGGGTCAGCGAGCCGTCTACGAGCTCGGCATGACCGGAATTCCGGTGCTGAACCTGAACAACAACTGCGCGAGCGGGTCGTCGGCGTTGTTCTACGCGCGCCAGCTCGTCGCGGGAAACCTCGCCGACTGCGTGCTGGCACTGGGTTTCGAGAAGATGCTGCGTGGTTCGCTCGGCACGCCTGCCCATCCACAGGCGACGAACCCGGTCGAGAAGTTCATGGCCGCGGCGGCGAAACTGCGGGAACCGACCGGCGGGCCCATCGTGCTTGAGATGTTCCGCGCGGCAGGTCTGGACCACATGGAGCGGTACGGCACTACGGCGGAACAGTTCGCCAAGGTCGCCGAGAAGAACCACCGGCATTCCGCTGCCAACCCCAACGCGCAGTTCCGGGACGTGTACTCGCTGGAGGAAATCCTGTCCTCGCCGCTGGTGTGCGATCCACTGACCAAGCTGCAGTGCTCGCCGACCTCCGACGGTTCGGCCGCGGCCGTCGTGGTCTCCGAGGAATTCGTCGAGCGGCACGGTCTCGCCGATCAGGCGGTGGAGATCGTCGGGCAGGCTCTTGCCACGGACACCGAGGACGCCTACGACAACGCGTTCAACATCGTCGGTGCGGGCGTCAGCAAGCGCGCCGCGCGGCAGGCTTACGAGCAGGCGCGGCTCGGTCCCGATGACGTCGACGTGATCGAGCTGCACGACTGTTTCTCGATCAACGAGATCCTCACCTACGAGGCGCTGGGGCTGTGCGCGGAGGGCGAGGGCGGAGCGCTCGTCGACGCGGGCGAGACGACCTACGGCGGCGCGTGGGTGGTCAATCCGTCCGGAGGGCTCATCTCCAAGGGGCATCCGCTGGGCGCGACCGGGCTCGCTCAGTGCGCGGAGCTGAGCTGGCAGTTGCGAGGAAAGGCCGAAGCCCGCCAGGTCGAGAACGCCCGCGTCGGACTGGCGCACAACCTCGGACTCGGCAGCGCCGGTGTCGTCACCATCTACCGGAAGGCGGTCGCGTGAGCGAGCTGGTACGGCTGGAACGCAAGGGCGGTATCGCCGTCATCACGATCAACCGGCCGGAGCGAAAGAACGCGTTCGACAGGGCGACCGCCTACGCGATGGAGGCCGCGATCGACGAACTCGACCGCGACGACGAACTCAGGGTCGGGGTGCTGACCGGTGAGGGTGACGTGTTCTGCGCGGGACAGGACATCATCGCCGCGGGCAAGGGCGAGCTCGGCAGGACGGATCGCCGTGGTGGTGGCGGAATCATGGCCCAGCCGCCGGAAAAGCCGATCATCGCCGCCGTCGAGGGATACGCCGTCGGCGGCGGGCTCGAAGTGTGCCTGAGCTGTGACCTCATCGTCGCCTCGCGCACGGCGAAACTGGGTCTTCCCGAAGCCAAGCGCGGTTTCCCCGCCATGGGCGGTGGATTGTTCCGGCTACCGAGGCGGATTCCGTATGCCATGGCCATGGAAGCCGCGGTGACCGGCGCGACGTGGTCCGCCGAACGGTTCCACGAACTGGGTCTCGTCAACCGGCTCGCCGAACCCGGTGAGGCACTCGGGGTCGCACTCGCGCTCGCGGGGGAGGTCGCCGCGGCGGCTCCGGTCGCGGTGAAGGCAAGCAAGGCGATCGTGCGTCACAGTCAGGAGTGGACGGACGCCGAAAGCTGGCGGAACCAGGAACCTTTCGTCGATGAGGTACTGAATTCGGCCGACTACCACGAAGGAATGGCCGCCTTCGCCGAGAAACGGCTGCCGCAATGGAAGGGGCGCTGACATGAGCGAGAACCGAGGGATAATCGACATCCAGGGCAGGGTCGCCGTGGTGACCGGCGCGGGACAGGGAGTCGGCCGCCGGATCGCGCTGGATCTCGCCGCGCACGGCGCGGGCGCGGTGGTGGTCAACGACATCGACGCCGGGCGCGCGGAGAGTGTCGCCGAGGAGATCAGGCGAACGGGCACGAAAGCCGTTGGCGCGCAATGCGATGTGGTCGATTTCGACGCGGTCGGTGCGATGTTCGCGGCGGCGAAGGAGTCCTACGGCCCGGTGGGGGTGCTCGTCAACAACGCGGGTAACCAGGGTGGCGACGCACCGCCGCCCTCGCTTCCCTTCTGGGAGCAGGGGCCGGAGCAATGGGCGCCGTCCGTGGGCGTCAACCTGCACGGCGTTCTCAACTGTTCCCGGCACGCCCTGGCGCACATGGTGAAGAGCGAAGCCGGAGGAAGGATCGTCACCGTCATCTCCGACGCGGGAAGGGTCGGCGAGATCGGCGGTCTTG
The DNA here is from genome assembly GCA_040635515.1 of Saccharomonospora sp. NPDC006951. GTDB lineage: Bacteria > Actinomycetota > Actinomycetes > Mycobacteriales > Pseudonocardiaceae > Prauserella_A. Next base: position 226,768 of record JBEYHY010000009.1, read on the forward strand.
AGGCGTACTCGGGAGCCAAGGCGGGCGCGGCCGGCCTGACGAGGGCGCTGGCGCGGCTCGGCGGCCGGTATCAGGTCACGGCCAATTCCGTCGCGCTCGGCGCGACCCGCACACCGGCGACCGAGCAGTTCCTCGCCGATCCCGAGCGAAACAAGCGGATGCTGTCGCAGTACATGGTGCGCCGGATCGGCGAACCGGCCGACGCGTCGGGAATGGTGGTCTTCCTCGCCTCGGCGGCGGCGTCCTGGATCACGGGGCAGACCGTGCCCGTCAACGGCGGCTACTCGGTGACGCTGTGACCGGGAGCGAGTTCACCTCGGAATTGTTCGATATCGGGGGAAAGACCGCCGTGGTGACCGGCGGCACCAGCGGTATCGGCGCGATGATCGCCGAAGGCCTTGTGCGAGCGGGCGCGCGCGTGATCGTGGCCTCCCGCAAGCCGGAGGCGTGCGAGGAGACGGCGAAGCGGCTCGGCGAATTCGGCGAGTGCACGGGCATACCGGCCGATGTGTCGAGGCCTGAGGGAGCCGAGACGCTGGCTCGTGCGGTGTCCGACGTGTTCCGGGGCAGGCTCGGCATACTGGTGAACAACGCGGGCGCGACCTGGGGCGCCCCGCTTGAGAAGTTTCCCGACGCCGCATGGGAGAAACTGGTCAACGTCAATCTGACCGGGGTCTTCCGGCTGACGGTCACGTTGCTGGACGCGTTGCGCGCGTCGGGAAGCGAGCAGGATCCGGCGCGCGTGATCAACATCGGTTCGATCGCCGGTCTTCGCGTGACCTCGATGGAGAACTACGCCTACAGCTCGACCAAGGCTGCCGTGCACATGCTGACCCGCCATCTCGCGGGGCATCTCACGGGCGACAACGTGACCGTCAACGCGATAGCGCCCGGATACTTCGAGAGCAGGATGAGCGCGTTCGTGTTCAACGATCCCGAAGCCAAGCGGGAGCTCGAAGCATCCATTCCGATGGGAAGGGCAGGCACAGCGCCGGACATCGCGGGCGTCGTGCAGTTCCTGTCCTCCCGGGCGGGTGCCTACCTGACGGGTGCCGTTCTCCCGCTGGATGGTGGTGTCGTCGACTGCGCGTGAGTCGTGCCGGTCACGAGGGCGGGGTGGAGCGGGCCAGTGGAGCCAGCTCCACCGCGACCCGCAGCGAGAGACTTGCCGGATCGACCTTCCTGCCGAGCATCGCCTCGATGCGCTCGACGCGTTTCACCACCGTGTTGGGATGAACGTGCAGGCGCCGCGCGGTCCGGGTCGGGCTCGCCAGCTCGTCGAGGTACACGCGCAGCGTCCCGACAAGGCGCGCCGCGAGCTCGTCCGTGCCCGCCAGCCTGCCCAGTTGCCTGTGGACGAAGGCGCTCGCGGAACTGAGATCCCTTGAGGCGAGCGACGCGACGGCCACATTGTCGAAGATGACGGGCTCGCGTCGTTCGGTGAGCCCGGTCGCCTCGCCGATCCTGCGTGCCTCAAGCGCGTCGAAATGACTGGCGCGGAAGCCGTCAGGGCCCTGTTGCGGCGAACCCCACGCGCAGTGAATGCCCTCTGGCAACTCGATGTCGCGCACGACGCCGAGCCAGGTGTCGTTGTGGCAGGTGATCCAGCCGGCCTGGCAATAGTCCTCAGTGGATACGCCGAGATGCTGCCGTGGCCTGATGTGCTCGGTCAGCGTGAAGAGCACGTTGTCGAGGCGGTCCAGGTTGGACAGATCGTCGACCCAGGCGACGTAGGCGACGTGCGTCGCGTTCAGGTCGTAGCCGAGTGCTTGTTCGGCGGCGGAGGGAGTCACCGATCCGGCGAGCAACGCCGTGACGACCTCCGAGCGTTGCGAGGTCGCCTTCCGCTGCATCAGCGCGCGTTCGGCCGCGTACGCGGCTGCGGTCTCGCCGCTCGCTGCCTGGAAGTAGGCGAACAGGCGGGCCGAAGCCAGTTCGAGGACTTCCGCCCTGTGTGTCGGCGCGATCTTGTAGGGGCCCTCGCGCAACGCGGCCGCGATGCGTCGCCACAGGCCTGCGTGGATCTTTTCGAAGGCACGCAACAAGGCGGGAAGGGACGGCATGTCCTTTCGGGCCAGCGCACGGGTGTGCCGCCTGATGAACGCGGGTAGCGCCATGTCGGTTTCGGACGCCGAGCGCCGGATGTTGTCCGCGAGAGCCATGAGATGGACTCGCACGGAGGTCCTGATCTCGCCACGCGGGTCCTGCCTGGCGACCGCGAGTTCCGGGACGTCGGCCAGCTCGCCGTCCACAAGGGCGTCGAGCAGGGCGTCGAACTCCGCGTCGAGCCAACCCGCCAGCCAGTTGAGGTGTCGTGAATCCACACCGGTCTGCCGATCGATCGTCATTGACCTGCCCATGTCGGGAGGCTAGTCGGGTACTCGGTGCGAAACGTTCCCTCCGGCGCACGGGAGTTCCCCTCCCGCGCACGGACCTCCACTGATGGTCGTGGACACCACCGCACGGTGTCACCGGAGCCCATTGAGCGGTCCCGCGATGGTGACCAAGGTTATGCCGGTGCCGCGCACGACGCGGTTCGGTCTCTCGTGGAGTGTCTGGAGAGGAGTGACATGGCGGTCATCACGATCGATATCGACACGGGGGGTACGTTCACCGATGGCTTCGTCGTGCGGGACGGCATCGCGCACACCATCAAGACTTTGACGACCCCCCACGATCTCGCGGTCTGCTTCCGCGAGACCATCGAGGGCGCCGCGGCGGCTGTGGAGCTGACCGTGCCCGACATGCTGCGCGAGACGGTCTCGGTGCGCTACGCCACGACCGTCGGAACGAATACCGTCGTGCAACGGCGCGGCCCCAAGATCGGCCTGCTCACCGATGCCGACTCACCGGACATCGAGCAGGACGCCGGAGTCCGGCTGTTCGTGGAACCCGCCATGATCGCGGCGATACCGGCGGGTGAGGGCGAGGCGGGGCAACGCGCGTTGCCCGCACTGCGCTCGCTGCTGCAGGACGGAGCACGAGGACTCGTCGTCGCCTGCTCGGACGACGCGGCCGATGACGAACAAGCGCTCGCCGATACCTTCGCCGAACACTATCCCCGGCACTGCCTCGACTCCGTGCCGCTGCTGAGGGCAGGCGAGGTCGCCGCCGACCCCGACGTCGCCCGCCGCAGGTCGACGGCGTTGTTCAACGCCTACGTGCATCCCGACGTGGCCGACTACCTGTATCGCGCCGAGGACTACCTGCGCGACAACGGTTACCAGCGTCCGCTGCGGATCGTGCACAACGACGGTGGCGCCGCACGGGTCGCGAGGACCATCGCGGGCAAGACGTACAACTCGGGTCCGATGGCGGGATTGCTCGGAGCCCGCACCGTTGCCGAACACTACGGGTTTTCCGACCTCGTCACCCTGGACATGGGCGGGACGAGCCTCGACGTCGGAATCCTCAGGGCGGGCGAGGTGCCGATGCGCGAGCACGGCATGGTCGAGGACGTCGAAATCTCCTTCCCGCTTCCCGACCTCGTTCCCCTGGGTGTCGGCGGCGGGTCGATCGCCTGGCTCGACGGCTCCGAACTCAAGGTCGGCCCGCACAGCGCGGGTGCGAAGCCAGGACCGGCCTGCTTCGGCTTCGGGGGAACCGAACCCACGATCACCGACGCCGACGTCGTGCTCGGCGTGCTCCGCCCGGAGTCCTTTTTGGATGGGCGAATGGGAGTCGATCGTGACGCCGCCAGGCGCGCGTTCGAACCGCTCGCGTCGGCGCTCGGAACGACCGTGGAAGAGGCGGCCGAGCGCGTGCTCGCGACGGCACACGGCGACACGGGTGCACGACTCGCGGCCGAACTCGCCGACCGCGGGGTCGATCCGGCCGCGACGACCGCGCTCGCCTTCGGCGGCAACGGCGCGACGCACGGTGTCGCGATCGCCGAAGCCGCGGGAATCGGTGAACTGGTCGTTCTCCCGTTCGCTCCGGTCTTCTCCGCGTACGGTGCGTCCACCGTGGACATCCGGCATCGGCACGAAGCGGTCGCCGGTGAGGAGAGCGAGCGGACGCTGACCGCTCGCGCGCTGCGGGACATGCGTGGCGAGGGAATCCAGAGCCAGGACGTCACGCTTGAGGTGACCTCGTTCCGGCGTGACGGCGTCGAGTGGACGGCGGTCGAGGCGAGTCACGCCCTTCCGCACGTGGGGCTCGCCCAGCCCGGTGCGGGGGCACGTGGTGGCGCCGCCGGCACGACGAGCCCCGTCCGCTGGCCCGGCCACGGCGAGCTGCCGACCGCGGTGCTCGACAGGGCGGCGTTGCGCACCGGCGAGCCGGTCTCCGGCCCCGCGCTCGTCGAATCCTCGGCGACCACCTGCACCGTGCCGCCAGGCTGGACGGTCGTGCTCGACGACAACGGCGCCCTGCGGCTGACCGCCCCGACAAGGAGTATCTGATGAGCGATCGACGACTTCGCATCACGGAATACCTGGAGATCGACCCGGAGACCGAGACGTGGCACTGCGAGCGTTGCGGGCATGCCATCGGTCCGGCCAGGGAGAACTACAAGCGCGGGCTCCTGCTCAACGACAGGAACCCGAGGGAGATCCACCCGGCGCGGTTCGACGGCGAGCACGATTTCGCGCCCGACCCCGCATGGTGCCGGATCGTGGAGTACTACTGCCCGGGTTGCGCGGCTCAGGTGGAGACCGAGTACCTGCCACCGGGGCACCCGCTGGCCTACGACATCGAGATCGATGTGGACGCCTTGCTGGCAAGGGCATCCGAGATCCGCGAAGGGCAGGCACGCTGATGGAGATCAACGTCGACATCGGAGGGACGTTCACCGACTGCCTCGCCACCGCCGAGGACGGTCACATCCGCACCGCCAAGGCCCTCACCACGCATCACGACCTCTCGATCGGGTTCCTGCGCGCGGTTGAGGACATCGCCGCCGACGCTGGCGTGACCGTCGACGGCCTGCTCGACCGGACGTCGACGATCCGGTACGCGACGACGCTCGGGACCAACGCGCTCATCGAGAGGGAAGGGCCGAGGCTCGGCCTGCTGACCACCCGGGGGCACGAGGACACCGTCCCCATCGGACGGTGCAGGCAGTGGGCCGACGGGCTGCCCGCCACCGCGACCCGCGATCTCTCCCGCGCTCAGCGGCCCGAACCGCTGATCGAACCGGAACGCATCGCCGCGCTGACCGAACGCGTCGACTCCAACGGGAAAGTGGTCATGCCACTCGACCCCGAGGAGGTTCGTGAACGCATCATGGCCCTGGTCGAGCAGGGCGTGCGCGGATTCGTGGTCTGCCTGCTCAACGCACACCTCAATCCGGAGCACGAGAAGGTCGTGCGCGAGATCGTCGAGGAGGAGTATCCCAACACCTACCTCGGCCGCTTCCCCACGATCCTTTCGCACGAGGTCTCGCAGCGCGCCGGTGAGTACGCGAGGTCGATGACGGCAACGATCAACGCGTACCTGCATCGCTTCACCGCCGACCGGCTTTCCTCGCTGCGGGACAAGCTGCGCGGGCGGGGCTACCGGGGTGAGCTGCTGCTCGTCCACAACAGCGGCGGCATGGGAAGTCTCGCCGCGACGACGCCGATCCAGACCGTCCACGCCGGTCCGGTTTCCGGCCTTTACGGATCGCGGCATCTCGCGCAGAGCCACGGTTTCGACAAGGTCGTCACCACCGACATGGGCGGAACGTCGTTCGACGTGGGCATCGTGGTGAGCGGTTCGGTCCGCTTCTACGACTTCAATCCCGTCATCGACCGCTGGCACGTGCAGGTTCCGATGATGGACATCGCCGCGATCGGCGCGGGTGGCGGCTCGATCGCCAGGGTCGATCCGATCACCGGAATCGCCGTCGGCCCGGAATCGGCGGGTTCCAACCCCGGCCCCGCCTGCTACGGGCAGGGCGGCACCGAGCCGACCGTCACCGACGCGAACCTCGTACTCGGTTACCTCGATCCGGGCAACTACCACGGCGGAAAGCTGCCGCTCGACCGCAGGCGCGCCGAGCGGGCGATCGAACGCCGCATCGCCAAACCCCTCGGGGTTTCGGTGATCGAGGCCGCCCGGCGTATCCGCAAGGTCGTCGACGAGGCCATGGGTGCCGAGATCTTCAAGGGAATCACCGTCAAGGGCTACGACCCTCGCGAGTTCGCGGTGTTCTCCTTCGGTGGCGGTGGGCCGATGCACGCCTGCGGGTACGCGAGGGCGCTCGACGCGAGCAAGGTCGTCGTTCCGCCGCACAGCTCGGTGTTCTCCGCTTCGGGCGCGGCCGGTCTCGAACGGCTGCACATCTACGAGCGGTCCGCGTGGATGGTGTTGTTCAATCCGCTGGTCAAGCAGTTGTTCAGCGACTTCGACAGCTTCAACTCCATTGTGGACGAGTTCCACGACAAGGCCGTTTCGGACTTCGCGGGGCAGGGCTACGGTGCCGACGACATCGAGACGGTCGTCGAACTCGACATGCGCTCGACGGGACAGCTTTACGTGATCACGATCGCGAGCCCGGTGCGAAGGCTGGAAACCCAGGACGACCTCGCCGCCGTCATCAAGGCGTACTTCGAGGAGTACGGCGACCGGTTCGGCGATCTGGCACTGACCAAGGAGATCGGCATCTCGATCGACGCCATCCGGTTGCGGGCCTGGATTCCGAGGCCGGCACCACGGCAGGTCGAGAGGGAACCCTCCGGTGAACCGGTCAGCGCGGCCCGCAAGGGATCGCGGGAGTGCTGGTGGGCCACGAAGGAGCAACCGCTGGAGACCGAGATCTACGACTACGCGGCACTCGGCCCTGGCCATCGGCTGACCGGTCCCGCGATCGTCGAGGCCGCCAACACGAACATCGTGGTCGAGCCGGGGTGGTCGGGCGAGATGGACGCGTACGGCTTCTTCACGATGCGGCAGGAGGGCAAAGCATGAGCACGGCCGAGTCGAGCACCGAGCAGTTCTTCGCCGACCTGCTGAACAATCAGCCCGTGATGTTCGGGCCGGACCCCGACATCAACGCCGAGTACCGGCTGCGGCCGCGTACCGCGCGCGAGGACGAGGCACTTGCCGCGATCACCGATCCCGCCGATCTTTCGGTGGGGCTGAGCAGGGTCGAGGCGGTGCTGCAGTCCTCCATCGAGATGATGCAGCAGATCAGTGCGTCGGCCGCCGCGAAGTGGGGCGATCTGATCGTCGGCATCTACACCAAGGAGGGCGACTTCGCGGTCGCCACGTCGAGCGGTGTCAACATGTTCTCCGCGACGACCTCCTCGGTGCCGAAGTTCATCGCGCGCTACTGGGCCGACGAGCCTACCGTCGGCATCGCCGAAGGGGACGTCTTCTACCACAACGACGCCAACTACGGCGGGACCCACAATCCCGACCACACACTGCTCATCCCGTTGTTCTGGAAGGGTGAGCACATCGCGTGGATCGGCGCCATCATCCACGAGGGGGAGAACGGCGCCGCGATCGATCCCGGTGGTTTCTCGGTACGCGCGACGACCAAGTACGGCGAGGGCATCCGGATTCCGCCGATGAAGATCGGCGAGAACTACATCGTCCGCCGTGACGTCGTGAACCTGTTCCAGAACCAGGTGCGCGACCCGATGTTGTGGCTGACCGACATCAGGTCGAAGCTGGCCTCGGCCCGTGCGGTCGAGAACAGGCTGCACGACTTCATGGGCGAACGTTCCCCCGAGCTGCTGATCGCGACCATGCGGTCGGTGCTGGAGACGACGGAAGCCGAGGTACGGCGCCGCATCGCGGCCTGGCCCGACGGCATCTATCGGTCCGTCCACTTCGGTGACAACACGCTCATGGAGGAGCGGCTCTTCAAGGTTTCCATCGAGTTGGAGAAGCGCGGCGACAAACTCACCGTCCGTACCAAGGGCAGCTCGCCTTCGATCGACCGCGCGCTCAACGCGCAGGCCCACTTCACGAGGGCCATCGTGGGCAACCTGTTCATGAACTTCCTGTACGGCGACCTGCCTCGCACGGCGGGATTCATCGCGGCGCTCGACTACGAGCTGGAGCCGGGGTCCATCGTCACGGCTGGACCGGACCAGCCGAGTTCGCTGTCCCTGCTGACGATGTTCATGGTGAACGCCGCACTGCATCAGGCGGTGACCAAGGCGATGTTCGCGGTTCCGGGCAGTGCCAAGCCGATGGCGCCCTGGTATGCGCAGGTTCCCACGCTGCAGTACGGCGGCCTGACCCAGCACATGCAGGTCAACGCGAACGTCTCGACGGAGATGAACGCGGCCGGCGGCGGGGCGCTCCACGATCGCGACGGCGAGCACGCGGCAGGCCCGATCTTCGCGCCGGTCTCGGACTGGGGCGAGATGGAGTTGCGGGAGGCCGAACTGCCGCTGCTCGGCCTGTGGCGGCGCCTTCCGGCCGACAACCACGGTTTCGGCAAGTTCCGTGGCGGGGCCTCCGTCGAGTGGGCCTACATGCTCTACGGCAGCCAGATGTTCGGTTTCGGTATCACGAGTATGGGCGGGCGGTTCCCCGTCACGGGCGGGATGTTCGGCGGCTACGGCGGTTCCTGCACGCCGCTGGCCAGGATCCGGCCCACCGGCGGCGTCGACGCCGTACGAAGGTGGCTGCTGGAAGGCGGCAAGGGCTTGACCTTCGAGGGCTCGACGATGGTGAGCAGCAGGCCCATCGAGGGCGAGTACCTGGTGGGCGAGCCGATGCAACCCGCCGATCCCAGGGTCGAGGGTGACATCTGGATTCAGCGCGTCGGCGGAGGCGGCGGCTACGGCGACCCGCTTGAGCGCGATCCCGAGGCGGCGATGCTCGACCTGCGGCGTGGCCTCATCAGTCCCGAGGTCGCGAGCCAGGTCTACCGGCTGGTGTGGGACGAGGAGCGGCTGGAGGTCGACATCGAGGCGACCGAGGCGGCCCGGGCCGAAGAGCGCGCGGCACGGCTGTCGCGGGGCAAGGGCTACGACGAGTTCGTCGAGTCCTGGCGAGCCGAGTCTCCTCCGGAACACCTGGGATACCTCGGTTCCTGGGACTGGCACGAGGAATGACGATGCTGTTCGCGCCCGTCCTTTCCGACGTCGCGGCCAGGATGGCGGGCGCAGGACCCGAGACTGGGTCCTGCGCCGCCATCGAGGCCGTCCCCGCGGCATACCGGCTGCGCGACGCTGTCGAGCTGGTGCGCCCCGACTGGGTTGTGACCCATCACGATCCTGAGGTCGAGGCGCGCGCGGCACGGACCGCGGGCGAGGTCGAGCTGGTCGATGTCTCACTCGCCGGTCTCGCTCCCGTCGCAGGACTCGTCGAACTTGTCGAGGTACTGGCCGCGCTGTTCCCGGACACCGTGATCGCCGCGTCGGTCACGGGGCCCGCCGGGATGGCGGCGGCAATGGAACGCCTGGAAAGCGCGGGCGGCTCCGCCGATCTGCTGGACTGCGGGGACGTACTCGCCGAGCTTGTCTCGGCATATGTCGGCGCAGGGGCGAGCAGGGTACTGGTGTGGGAGCCGGAGGTCGCCGAGGACATCGCCGATGAGGTGACCAGCGCGCACACGTCGATCGTGCGCAGGCTGGACATGCTGGGCGTCGAGGGCGTGCTCTGCGGCGGAGCCGCCATCGACTCCGCCGGATACTGGGCGCACGCGCTGAACGGCGGCGGCCGTCAGGCGACGTTGCTTCCCGCGGACGCGTTCGCACGGGGAGCGGCGGACTGTGCCGCCGAGCTGTTGCGGAACTCGGCGGCTCACGGTCTCGTCGTCACCGAAGGGCCGGTACCCGCCGACTGCGACCTCGGACTGTTGAGTGCGGCGAGCGTTCGGAGGGCGGGATGACGATCCCGAGTCAGGGTCTGGAAGTGCGGTTGGCCCGGCGTCCCGTCGGCACACCGGTTGCCGACGACTTCGAGCTCGCCTCGGTGCCGGTCGGCCAACCGGCCGCCGGGGAAGTCCTGGTGCGCAACGAGTACCTCTCGGTCGACCCGTACATGCGGGGCAGGATGATCGACACCAAGTCCTATGTGGAGCCTTACGCTCTTGGTGCGGTCATGAACGGCGGGGCCGTCGGAACCGTCGTTCGCTCGCAAGCCGCTGAGTTGCCGGTCGGAACAACCGTCCTGCACGACCTCGGATGGCGCGAGTACGCGCTCGCGCCATCCGGGGAGTTCCAGCAGGTCGATACGACGATTGCCGGTGCTTCGGCGTATCTGGGAATACTCGGCCTTCCCGGCAGGACCGCCTACTTCGGACTGTTCGATGTGGCCGCCATGCGTCCCGGCGACACCGTGTTCATCTCCGGAGCGGCTGGCGCCGTCGGCGGCCTTGCAGGGCAGTTCGCCCGGTTGCGGGGCGCGCGCAGGGTGATCGGCTCGGCCGGTTCAGCCGACAAGGTGGCCTACCTCCGCGACGAACTCGGGTTCGACGCGGCGTTCGACTACCGCGACGGCGCGGTGCGGGAACAGCTTCGCGCCGCGGCGCCCGATGGCATCGACGTCTACTTCGACAACGTCGGTGGCGATCACCTGCGGGCCGCTCTCGCCGCGATCCGCCCGTTCGGCAGGATCGCGTTGTGCGGAGCCATTTCCGGCTACAACGAGACGCGTCCCCCGCCAGGCCCCGACAACCTGATCCTCGCCGTCGGCAAGCGGCTGAGCCTGCGCGGATTCGTCGTGTACGACTACGCGGACCGGACCGGGGAGTTCGAAGCACAGGTCGGTCGCTGGGTGCGCGACGGGCAGGTTCGGCTGCGCGAGACGACGACCTCCGGAATTCGCGGTGCCATCGGTGCTTTCCTGGGCCTGTTCGAGGGAACCAACACGGGCAAGATGCTCGTCAGGTTGTGAGCTCCCGGTGAACGCTCACGCGTTGACCCCGCCGTCGACGGTGATCGTGGTGCCGGTGATGTAGGCACCGGCAGGGCCGGCGAGGTGTGCGACGGTGGCCGCGATGTCGTCCGTCGTCCCGTAATGCCCCAGTGCGGTGAGCGCCCGCTGCTGGTCGGCGCCGGCCGAGTCGGCGGGGTTCATGTCGGTGTCGGTCGAGCCGGGGTGAACGACGACGGCGGTGATTCCGCGCGGCCCGAGGTCGTGGGCGATCCCCCTGGTGAACCCGACGAGAGCGGACTTGGTCATCGCGTACAGGCTGATTCCCGGACCGGAAACGCGTTCGGCGAGGTTGCTGCCGATGCTGATGATCCGCCCGCCTTTGCCGAGGTGTGGCACCGCGGCGAGTACGGCGGCGAACGCGGCCCTCGCGTGAACGGCCATCGTGTGCTCGTAGTCGGCGAGGGTCAGTTCGTCGATCAGGCCGTAGGGGAAGATCCCCGCGTTGTTGACCAGGATGTCGATGCCGCCGAACGTCTCGACGGTCGTCGTGACGGCGGCCTCTACCTGCTGAGGGTCCTCCATCGCGGCCGGTACGGCGATCGCGGTGCCTCCTTCCGCGACGATGCGGCCGACGACCGCGTTCGCCTTGCCGGGGGAGGTGTTGTAGGTCAGCACGACACGCGCGCCTTCGGCGGCCAGTTTGGCCGCGATCGCGGCCCCGATCCCTCTGCTTCCTCCCGTGACGAGAGCGGTCTTGTCGTCCAGCGAACCCATGTCTGCCTCCGTTATTTATGTAGTGATCGCTACTAAAAGATATTATGTAGTGATTGATCCCGAAAAGGCAAGGCGCGGGAGCGAGGAGGTGTCCGGCGGTGGCGAGAGGAAGACCACGAAGCTTCGACAAGGAAGCGGCGTTGCGCACGGCGATGGAGCTGTTCTGGCGGCGCGGTTACGAGGGAGTTTCGGTCGCGATGCTCACCGAGGCGCTCGGCATCACGCCGACCAGCCTCTACGCGGCCTTCGGTTCCAAGGGAGAACTGTTCGACGCCGCCATCGAGTTGTACGAAACGCAGGGCCCCTCCCCGACCGATCGCGCGCTGCTGCTTGCCGGGGCAAGAGACGCCATCGAAGGGCTGCTGCGCGGCAACGCCGACGCCTACACCGACGCGCGGACCCCGCCCGGCTGCATGGTCGCGTTGTCGGCGATGAACCTCGGCGCGGGTCACGAGGAGGTCGGAGGGAAGCTCGCCGAGCGCAGGAAGCATGACCTGAGCAAGATCGAAGCACGTATCGAGCGGGGTATCGAAGAGGGTGATCTCCCCGCTTCGCTGGACGCGTCCGTCGCCGGGGCCTACGTGCAGACCGTGTTGCACGGACTGTCGATCCAGTCTCGCGACGGTTGTTCTCACGATCGTGCGCATGCCATCGTCGACGTCGCCATGCGCGGCTGGGACGCCATGGTCGGCGAGGCGGAGAAGGCGGAGGGCATCCGCCATTAGGATCGGGAGCATGCGAATCGAGGTGCTGGGGCCCGTTCGGCTCGGCACCGAGGAGGGCGTCCCCGTCGAGGTGGCCGAACGGCAACTGCGGCTGGTGCTGGCTTCGCTGGTCGCCGCGGGTGGTGAACCGGTGTCGGCCGATGCGCTCATCGACCGGCTGTGGGAAGGAGCGCTGCCCGCGAATCCCGCGAAAGTGCTGAGGGCCAAGCTTTCCCGGCTTCGCTCCGTTTTGGACAGGGCGAAGCCGGGCGCCCGCGAACTCCTGACGCACACACCCGCCGGCTACACGCTCGACCTGACCGGACACCTGGTCGATGCCGTCCAGTTCAGGGGAGCGGTGGAACGAGCACGCGGGGCGAGCGCTCCGGCGCAGCGGGTCGAAACACTGCGGGCGGCGCTCGAACTGTGGCGAGGGGAACCCTATGGCGACTCCGTCGACGAGATCTGGCTGGCCCCGAGTGTCTCGGAGCTGAGAGAGCTGCGTGCCGAAGCGAGGGAATCGCTGATCGAGGCACTGGTGGACAACGGCGAGCCGGAGCAGGCGCTCGCCGCGGCGAACGGAGCGGGAGAGTCGCACCCGGCCCGCGAGCGAGCGACGGCTGCCGTGATGCTGGCCCAGTACCAACTGGGCAGGCAGCGGGAAGCGCTGGAGACGTTCGAGATGCTGCGTCACCGCCTGGCTGACGAACTCGGCGTCGACCCCAGCCCGCAGGTGCGCGAGTTGCACGGGCGCATTCTGCGCCAGGATCCTTCGCTGACCTCGAAACCGGCGCCGGCGCCGGCGCCGCCGAGGAAGGCCCGCACCAACATTCCCGCCGAGACGACACCGTTGATCGGGCGGCGAGACGAGAGCGACCGGATCGCGGCATTGCTGGCCGAGGCGCGACTGGTCACCCTGACCGGGATCGGCGGAGTGGGCAAGACAAGGCTGGCGCTGCACGTCGCACGCGAGCAGGCGCCTCGATTCGAACGCGGATGCTGGTTCATCGACCTGACCGAACTCACGGCGACGCCGGAGGAGTGGTCCGGCGAGCGCATCGCCGCGTCCGTCATCACCGCACTCGACCTTCCCGAACCTTCCTCGCCGACCGCTGGCGGCCAACGGGTGCGAGAGGCCATCGGCGCTCGTCCGGTACTGCTGGTGCTCGACAATTGTGAGCACGTCATCGCCGAGGTCGCCGCCTTCGCGGGCGAGCTGCTGCGCCATGCGCCCGGAGCACGGATACTCGCCACCAGCCGTGAGCCCGTGGGTTTGCCGGGGGAGCAGCGTTTCGGCGTCGCCACGCTGAGTACGGAACCCGATGAGGACGGCGACATCGGTGAGGCCGTGAGGTTCTTCGTCGCACGCGCGAAGGCGAGCGACCCCGACTTCTCGTTCGACGGCATCGACCGCGAGACGGCGGAGGCGATCGCGGAGTTGTGCAGGCGGCTCGACGGGCTGCCGCTGGCGCTGGAACTGGCCGCGGGCCGCATCCGAGGGCTTTCGGTGCCGGATCTGCTTGAGCGGCTCAGCGAGCGGCTGAACATTCTGCGCCGCCCCGGTCACGCGGTACCGCGCCGCCAGCAGACCCTTCGCGGCATGATCGACTGGAGCTGGTCACTGCTCGACGAGCGGGAGCAGACCGTGTTGCGCCGCCTCGCCGTCCACCCGGGAAGTCTGAGTCTTGCCTCGGCGGAAGTGATCTGCGCCGAGGATTCCGGCGAGGCAGTTGCGGCGGTGCGACCGTCCGATGTGGTCGATGTACTGCTCGGCCTTGTCGACCGCAGCATGGTCACCACGGTTGCCTCGCCAGCCGGTGTCAGATACGGCCTGCTGGAGTCGATCGCGGCCTATTCCACGGAAAAGCTCGACGCGGCCGGGGAACGCGCCGATGTCGCCCTGCGCCACATCGAGTACTACCTCGGCTTCGCGCGAGAGGCCGACGCCGGACTACGCGGTGCGGAGCACCGGCGATGGCTGGCCCGGTTCGAGGCGGAACACACGCAGCTGCGCAACGCGTTCGACGAGGCGGTTCGCGCGGAGGACGGCCGGAACGCGGTCGCGCTGGCTCTGGCCACGTTCTGGCACCAGTGGATGACAGGGCGCCATGGTCACCTCCTGCGGGATCTGGAAGCCGCGATGAACCTTCCCGGCCCGCGTGGCGACGACTACGCCGCCGCGGCGACGTATGCCGTGTGCCTGAGCCTCGACACCGAACCAGGGCGGGAAGCGCGCCGGGTCGATGAGGCGCTCGCACTGTTCGCTGGCGAGAGCGGGCTGCGAGCGAAAGTGCGGTGGTTCGCCGGATCTTCCTTGCTGTCCACCGGTATCCGCGAGGACGGTGAACGGCACATCGACGAGGCCATCGCCGAACTGGAGGCGGGCGGACTTCGGTGGGACGCCGCCGTCGCGGCAAGTCAGCGGGACTGGTTCGTAATCAGTAACTGGGGCGAGCCGCCGAGGGGCCTTCCCGGAGGACGTGACCCGGAGACGGTGTGGCGTGAGCTGGGTGGTGGCTACGGTCTCGCGCAGACGCTCGCCGTCGAGTATCAGGCGTCCGAAGTGGATGGAGACCAGGCCAGGGCCGCCGGTGTCATCGAGCGAGGACTGGAGGTCTGCCTCGACCTCGAACTGTGGGCCGAGGCGTCCTGGTGGTACGTGGCCGCCGCGATATCGGCGTTGCGGGAAGGGGATTTGTCCCGTGCGGCGAGCTGTCTCGGCAATGCCAGGTCGCTCGCCGCCGACATGGCCTACGAGTACGGGTTGGACTTCGCGGCATTCGCGGAGTCGATGATCGCCAGGTATCACGAGGAGCTCCCTCGTGCTCGCAAGCTGCTGGATCACTGGATTCTCCGGGGTGTCACGACGGTGCAGGAGCCGGTCGTCCTGTTCGAGGACGGCTTCCTCGCGGTGCGGGAAAACCGGCTTGAGCACGCGGGGAAAGTGCTGGCTTCACTGCGTTCGCTGCACTCGGCGCCCTGGCGGGCACGCAGTCCGTTGCTGACGGCGCGGCTGCTGGAACTCGCCGCGGCGGTCGACGTGCTGCGTGCCGAACCGGTTGCCGCGGCGGAACTGCTGGGCACCGCCGAAGCCGTTCGGGAACGCGCGGGCGTGCCCGCTTCGAAGCCGGACGCCCGCGACATCGCCCTGGTTCGCTCGCAGGTGGCCGAACGGCTCGCCCCGGAGCGGGCCGAGGCGGCGCGTGCTCGCGGGAGGACACTGGATCCCGCCGAGCGGATCGCCGCGATCGAGCCCTTCACCGGTGCACCGGCGGAGTAGCGGCTGAGCGCGCTTTCTCAGTGCCGAGATCCGCGTTCGTGCGGCCGAGATCCGCGTTCAGGACGTCGAGTTCGGCGTTCAGGACGTCGAGATCCGCACCGGGGCCATCGAGATCCGCACTCGAGTCGTCGCCTCCCGCGTCCGCTGGCAGCCGGACGCCGCGCAGCCCGCGCAGGACGAAGACGATGGTCGCGACACCGAGCAGGACGGCGGCCGCATAAGCCGCCACAGTGCCGAGGGAAAGCGCCTCCTGGGTCGCGGTGACCATGCCGCGCTCGGTGTCGCCGTCGAGGCCTTCGGCCACGGTCATCGCGCCGCCGGGGCTTTGCGTCGCCGCGTCGAGGTCGGCTCCGGAAACGCCCGAGGGAGCCCTGTCACCGAGCACCCGACCGAAGACCGCCATCGCGAGGCTGCCGAGGAGGGCCATGCCGAGCGCCCCGCCCAGCCCCGAACCGATGTCCTGGAGCGCGACGGCCGACCCGGCCTGCTTCTTGGGAGCGGACGTGACGATCAACTGGGCTCCGAGCAGCATCAACGGTGTGACGCCGAACGCGATGGCTGTCGTTCCCGCGATGAGCAGCCAGGTCTGATGTGGAACCAGCAGGATCGTGGTGATGATCGCGAGCGCCCCGGCGAGCGCGATCGCCACGCCCGCGGCCATCACGTGGGAGGGGGCGAATCGGCGCGCGGCGGGAGGAGCCACCACGGTGCCGAGGATCGCGGCGATGCCGGGGACGGCGAGCATCAGGCCGAGCCGGGACGTCGGCACGCCGGTGACGATCTGCAGGTACTGCACCAGCAGGAAATCCACGGCCAGGAAAGCCAGCGAGGCCAGCACGAACGCCGACACGGCGACCCGGAGTGCCCTGATGGAGAACAGATTCAGGTCGAGCAGCGGGTTCTCGACGCGCCGCTGACGGCGGATGAACCAGACGCCGAGCCCGACCCCGGCAAGCGTCACCAGAACGTAGGGAACGGAGACACCCTGATCGGCGATCTCCTGCAGCCCGAAGACCACGGACATGATCGCGGCGAACGACAGCGCCACGCTGGCTACGTCGATGCGGTCGGCACTCCGCTCAAAGGCGCGGGGGAACAACCGGAACCCGCCGAGGAGCACGAGCGCGGCGACCGGGACGTTGATGAGGAACACCGATCCCCACCAGAAGTGTTCGAGCAGTATTCCGCCCATGGGCGGGCCGAGCGCGCCACCGACGGTGAATGCTCCCATCAGTGCCGCGAAGGCGACGCCGAACTGCTTGCCGGTGAACATCGACCGCAGCATGGCGATCGCGGCGGGGGAAGCGGCTCCGGCGGCGAGCCCGATCAGCACGCGGGCGCTCAGCAGCGTTTCCGGGTTCGGCGCGAAGGCGGCGAGCGCCGACGCGAGACCGTAGAGCCCCATGGCGGAGAGCAGCAGGAGCCGTGGCCCGATCCGGCCGGTGAGCCAGCCCATGGTGATGACGAACCCCGCGGCGACGAACTCTCCGATGTGCATGATCCACAGCGTTTGTGTCGTCGAGGGAACAAGGTCGGCCGTGACGGCGGGCATCGCCATGAACATCACGGTGAAGTCGGTGGCCATCATGAACAACGGCAGCGCGAGCAGCACGAGGCCGGTCCATTCACGCCAGGTCGGCCGCTCGGGGGCGCTGGGAGGAATCATGGGATGGTGCCTTTCTCAAGCGAATGACCGCCGTGCTCGCGCACCCGCGTTCACCGTGATGTCGTGGCGAGGGGTTATTCGGAGTCCGCGAAGGGGTAGGCGCGCTGGGCGCGGCCGTCTCGCAGGGTGATGCCCCACCAGGTGAGCTGGTCGAGGAAACCGGCGGCGAGCTTCGCGGCCTTCTCGACGTCGACGGGGCGGCCGTCATGGTCGAAGGTCTCCCAGAAGTTGGCGAACATGACCGAGTCGCGCAGCGGAACGGCGTGGAACTCGGTGAACACCCCGCGCAGGGCGTCGATGGCCTGCAGGCCGCCGGTGATGCCGCCGTAGGAAACGCAGCCGACGGGCTTGAGCTGCCATTCGGTGTAGAACCAGTCGATGGCGTTCTTCAGCGCCGCAGGGTACGAGCGGTTGTAGATCGGCGTGACGACCACGAAGGCGTCGGCCCGCGCGAGCCGCTTGCCGAGTTCGGTGACGGCCTCGGGCATGGGAGCGGTTTCGTCGTTGCCTCCGAGCACGATGGGCAGGTCGTAGTCGGCGAGGTCGATCAGGTCGACGTCAAGGTCCTCGCGTTTGCGTGCCTGGTCGGCGATCCAGTTCGCGGGGGTGGGGCAGAACCGGTCGGTGCGGACGCTGCCGACGATGACCGCGACCCGCAGCGGAGTCTGCTCGGCGGGCTTGGTGGTCACGGCGGTTGTGGTCATCGGTATCGACTCCTCGGTGGGGGTTCGCTGTCGATACCGATGTTGTGAGCAGGGAGCTTCGGGAGGGTTTCGGAAAGGCTTCGGCCCGCGTCGCGCGGTTAGGGGTCACCGAGTACGGAGTCGGCGAACCGCTCGACGATGCGGGCGACCTGCCTGGGGTGTTTGAGGTCGGCGCCGTGGTCGCGGTCGCGCATCACGAGGCGTTCGGCGTGCGGCATCGCCTGCTCGATGGCGTCGAGTCGGCGGGAGAGGTTCGCCGGGCTGCGGTCACCCCCCAGCAGCAGGGTGGGGGTGGTGATCCCGGCGTAGACGTCGAGTCGGACGCCGAGTTTTGTCAACGCGTCGAGGTCGTCGATCTGTGCGGGCACGAGCGTGCGGTAGCGGGGAAGGAGCATGGTGATCAGGCCGGCGAGCCGCGCTTGCGACGGTGACAGCCCGACGTGGCGCATGAAGGCCGTGATCGCCCTTGCCGGTCTGCCCCTGGCGATCGCGGCCCTGGTGCGCGCGACGCCCCGGGTGTTCTTCTCGCTGTGTGCCGGTGTGATCACCGAAGGTGGTTCGAAGATCACCGCGGCCGCGAACGCGCGCGAGGAGGTCGCGAGTGCTTCGAGCGCGACGACGCCGCCTGAGGAGTGGCCGTAGACGATGAGCGGTTCGCCGACCGATGCCGCGATGGCGAGTACGTCGTCGACCTCCTGCGCGATCGAAGCGGGGCCGCCGGCCTTGAGATCCATTCGGTATTGCCTGCGGTGCGGGCGAAGTACCCGGAACCGCGGGGTGAGGAATCCGGCGAGCTTCTTCGTCCGGCTTCCGTCGTCCAGTCCGGGGCCGAGCAGGAGCACTGGTGGTCCGCTGCCCTCGTCGTGCAGGCGGACAACGGTGCCATCGGCGGAGGTCGTCGTGTTCACGCTGCGTCCTTTTCGTGCGGCCTTAGCATCGCTAAGGATGGCTTAGCGGTGCTAAGGTGTCAACCGATGTGCGCGGCGAACCGGCCTGGGGTGACCAGGGAGAAGATGATCGAGGCAGCGCTGCTGCTGCTGGACGAGGTCGGGCTCGACGGCCTGACCGTGCGCAGGCTCGCCGCGGAACTCGGTGTTCAGTCGCCCGCCCTGTACTGGCACATCCGGGGCAAGCGGGAACTGCTCGACGGCATGGCCGACGCCATAGTCGCGAGCGCGGAGATGGGGCCGCCCCGCGACGGCGAGCCGTGGCAGGACTGGCTCGGGCGAAGGGCCCGTTCCTATCGGCGGGCCTTGCTCGATCACAGGGACGGCGCGCGCATCGTCGCGGGCGCCGCCTGGCTCAGCCCATCGACCATCAGGGTGTTCAACGACGAGCTGGCCGCGCTCGTCGATCGAGGCTTCACACCGGTGCTCGCGCTGCGCACCATCGCCACGATCTCCCAGTATGTCAACGGATTCGTCCTGCTGGAGCAGGCCGAACGGCCTGCGTCGACCCAGGCTCCCGATGAACGGCTCGCCGCCCTGGCCGGCCTGCTCGAAGCGGGTAGCTCGGCCCCGCTGCTGGTGGCGATGCGCGAAGGCGGCGGTTCAACCGGAGGCGACACGTTCGAACACGGTCTGCGGACCCTCATCGAGGGCACGGCGGCGACTCTCCGGACCGGGTGAGCGGGGTATGCCCTTCCCGGCGAGAGCAAAGCTCCCTTGCTCCCGCCGGGGTGGGTGCGCTCAGCGAATCGCGGCCTTCGCGAAGCGCCGGACCGCCCAGGTGTAGCTGATGGCGGTGAGGCCGACGCACCAGGCGAGCGCGAGCACGGCGCTGTTGCCGATCCCGGTACCGAGCAGCAACCCGCGCAAGGTTTCGATCACCGGGGTGAAGGGCTGATACTCGGCGAACCAGCGGATCGCCGTCGGCATCGAGTCCGTCGGTACGAAGCCGCTGCCGAGAAACGGCAGCAGTATCAACGGCATCGGAGTGTTGCTCGCGGTCTCGACACTGCTGCTCGCCAGGCCGAGCGCCACGGTAAGCCAGGTGAGCGCGAGGCCGAACAGTCCGATGATGCCGAACGCGGCGAGCCATTCGATGAATGTCGCGTTAGGACGGAAACCGACGAGCAGTGCCACCCCGATGATGACGACGACGCAGAATGCCATCTGAATGAGGCTGCCGATCACGTGTCCGGTGAGGACGGCGCCCCGGGCGATGGCCATGGTCCGGAACCGGGCGATGATGCCCTCGGACCTGTCGAGCGCGACGGAAATCGCGGTCCCCTGCCCCGCGCTCGCGATGGCCATCAACACGATGCCCGGCGTGAGGTAGTTGACGTAATTCCCGGCCCCGGTGCCGATTCCGGCGCCGAGCGAACCGCCGAAGACATAGACGAAGAGCAGGAGCATGACGACCGGAACACCGATCAGCATCAGGGTCATCGAAGGATAGCGCCGCATTCGCCGGATGTTGCGGCGCAGCATGGTGAGCGAATCACGGGTCGCGTAGGAGATGGCAGTCATCTGCTGATTTCCTTTTCAGTGCCGGAAAGGGAGTGGCCGGAATGATCGGTCAGTGCGAAGAAAACATCGTCAAGGTCCGGTGTGTGCACGGAGAAGTCGTCGATGACGACCGCCGCGCTCGCGAGCCGGTCGAGCAGATCTTTCAGCGCGAGCACACCGCCGTCGCTCGGCACTCGAAGGGTGAGCGCGGCATCGTCGCGGCCCGCGCCGGGGAACCAGCTCGCGACGAGATTCAGGTCGGCGATATCGGTGAATCGCAGCCGCACATGGCCGCCGGGGATGCGGGTCTTCAGTTCGTCCGGAGTGCCCTGTGCGACGAGCTTTCCGTGGTCGAGCACCGCGATGCGGTCGGCGAGTTCGTCGGCCTCGTCCAGGTACTGCGTTGTCAGGAAAATGGTGACGCCCTCCGCGACGAGGTCGCGGACGATCTGCCACATAGTGCGTCTGCTGCGCGGATCGAGCCCCGTCGTCGGCTCGTCGAGAAAAATGATCCGAGGGGAACCGACGAGCGTCATGGCCAGGTCGAGCCGCCGGATCATGCCGCCGGAGTAGGTCGCCGGCGTTTTGCCCGCGGCCTCGACGAGGTCGAACCTCGTGAGCAGTTCGGCGGCCCTCCTTCGCCCCTCCGCGCGGCTCAGGTGGTGCAGGTCGGCCATGAGCCGGAGGTTTTCCTCGCCGGTGAGCAGGTTGTCGACCGCCGAGAACTGCCCTGTCACACCGATGGATTTGCGCACGGCATCGGGATCTTCGGCGAGGCCGTTTCCCGCGACGCGCGCCGTTCCGGCGTCGGCCGGAATGAGCGTGGACAGTATGTGGACCATGGTGGTCTTGCCTGCGCCGTTCGGGCCGAGCAGTGCGAATATCGTGCCTTCCGCGACGTCGAGGTCGATTCCGTCGAGAACGACTTTGTCGCCGAATGATTTGGCGAGTCCGGTTACCGATATCGCCGATCGGGTTCGGGTGAGTGGCATGTTTGTTCCTCGATTCCGGGTTTTCAGGGCGTGCGGGGGCCACCGAGGTTTGTGCCTCGGTTGTGAAGGTGTTCAGCAATTCAGCGTGAGCGGCGAATCCGAATGTCGCCGTATTCGGTGTGCGCGCTGATCTCGGCTGTTTCCTCGACGTCCGATGGGCCGTCCGAGGAATCGAGTTTGTTGTTGACGCTTCCGTACGAGGAACCGACGTCCAGCCATGCCGCGGTTCCGTTGCGGATCCCGATATTCACCGCGCCGTACGCGGTTTCCAGCACGATCGAGCCTCGCCGTACCTCGCCGACGGTCACCCCGCCGGTCGCGGTCCTCGCCTCGACGTCGCCGTGCGCGTGTTCGACGGTGATGTCCCCCGCCGCGGTGTTCAACTTGACGTTGCCCTCGGCCTCGCCGACCCAGCAGTCGCCCGACCCGTTCTTGATGACCGCGTTTCCGGTGACCTTGCCGATCCTGACTTCGCCTGTCGCCGTCTCGATCTTCGCGTTTCCGTTGGTGCTGTTGACGATGACATCTCCGGTTCCGGATTGGACGGTGAGAGCACCGGTCTCGTCGAGCCGGATGTCCCCAGCCGAGGCGAACTTGCACTGCCCGAGTCTTCCGGTGCCGTGGAACTCGGTCCACGTCGCCTCCGCCTTGATGCTGGAGCCGGAGGGAAGGGCGATGTCGATGTCGACGGCACCGGAAGGGCCGAGCAGGCTGTGCAGGCCGCGTTCGGCCGGAACCTTGATCAGCAACCTGCCGTCGGCGTAATCGACGGTCGTCCGCTCGGCGGTGTCGGATTCGGCGGGACTGCCGAGATACCGATTGAGATAGCGGCCGACGTACTTGCCGACCGCCGTCTTCGCCGATTCGCTTCCCTGCCGCACGGTGACGATCGTGTCGGTACGGGCGCTCGCGCTGATCCGGACGGTGCCCACCGGGATGTCGATCACAACGGAGATCGGCTCCGGGGTGTCGAACGTTGGCATAACTGTCCTTTCTGGATGGCCGAAGCCCGGTTACCGAACCCAGCCGGTGTAGCGCTGGCCCGTGGAGGGGAATGCCGACTGCTTCTTCTTCGACTCGGGGTTGGTCGCGGCGGCCACGACCCGTACCAGCCACGCGTTGACGGAGAGTCCTTCCTTCGAGGCGACCTCCTCGATGCGTGCCTTCAAGCGCTCCGGCACCCGCAGGTTGATGCGCAGGGTGTCGCCGCCCTCGTCGATTTCGATCGGCGCCGGTGGAGTCTCCTGAGCGCTCTGGGACTCCGCCGGGTGGTCCGCGCTTTTGCCCGCTTGTGGCTTCGACACCACGAAACTCGGTTTGAGTCCTCGGAGCCGCACGTCGACGGACCCTGGAGCGAGGTCTCTCGTGATTTCTTCCGCCGCCGCCGTCAGTGCTTCGAGCAACATGAGTCGCGCTGCGGATTCGAGGGGAGCTGTCAGGCGCTCGGCCAGCGTGCGGGCGTCCTCGCCCCCGACGTCGGCCGCGACGGCCAGCTCGTGCCGAAGGTTTTCGACATACGGCGTCAAGTCCATGGTGCCATCATGGCACCACTATGGCGCCACAGCAAGCGCCATGGTGGCGCGCGATGGTTCAGGGTGTGGTTGACCTGGGGTTTTGTGTGTTCGGTTGTGGTGCCACGGAGGAGAGCAGGGTGAGGTAGGCGTCGAGCTGGGCCGCACCGGTCAACAGGTCGCGGCTTCGCCGCGCCAGTCGCTCCCGCCAGGCTTCGAGGAATTCGTTCAGCGCGTCGGTCCCGCCTGCCTCGCGAAGTGAATCGAGAAAACGGGCGACCCGGCGCAGCGGGTAGCCGCCCCTGCGGAGTTGCCGTGCGATCTCGGCGTCGCGCACGTCCTCCGGCCCGTACTCGCGGTAGCCCGTCGCCTTGTCGCGTTCCGGACGCAGGATGCCCTCGGCTTCCCAGCTTCGCAGTGTCGCGGCGTGTACGCCGAGCCGGTAGGCGAGTTCGCCGATGGTCAGCGGCGCGTCACGCGGGCTCGGTGGGGTAGTGGCCGAAAGCGTGCCCAGCGCGGCGGCGACCTCGGTTCTCGTGCCGCGTTCGGTGAGCAGCGAGACATGAGTGGCGTCGATGAGCCGATAGGCAGTGTCGAGGTCGCCGCGGTTGACCGCGCGCATGATCTCGGTCGCCTTCCGGTGACCGTGGCCGAGGCGGAGCGCGAGAAAAGCACGCAGTGCCTGCGCGTGCGGCGGCGCGTAGCGCCGGTAACCGGACTCGGTTCGCTCGGTGGGAGGGAGAACGCCCGCGTCGTCGTAGTTGCGGACCGCCTGCGTCGACAATCCGTGTTCCCTCGCCAGGTCGATGGGGCGCAGGTTCTCCTCCCGGTTGAGACTTCAGCGCACAGTACGTGCGGATATCTCGCAAAAGCTTCACTCGATTCTTCAACGATAGCGTCGAGGGCAGTTCAGGTGAATCCGGAAGGGGAAATCCATGTCCGCTGCGTTGCGCGGGATCGGCAGGCAACTCGACGACCCGGCATCTCTTGGCACTGCCATCGACGAGCTGATCGCGGGGCGCCGCGAGCCACCGACCGTACTCGCGCTGGGGGAGCCGACCCACGGGATCGAGGCGTTTCCGTTGCTGCGCAACGAACTTCTCGGTCAGCTCGTGCGGCGCGGGTACCGCTCGATCGCGCTGGAAACCGATTTCTTCGCCGCTTCCGTCGTCGACGACTACGTGAACGGAGCGGCAACGGATGTCGAGGACGTGCTCGCGACCGGCTTCAGTCACGGGTTCGGTGCCGTGCCAGGCAACCGGGAACTCGTCCGATGGCTCCGCGAATACAACGCCGACCGCGCGGAGCGGGAGCGCGTTCGCTTCTACGGCTTCGACGCGCCGCTGGAATACTCCGGCGCCCCGAGCCCGGTGCCCTCACTGCGCTTCGCGGGCGCCTACCTGCCTCAGGCGCTTCGGCCCGTATCGGTTCGCGACGTCGACGGCGACGACAGTGACGACGGGGCCGTGTGGAGCAATCCGGCCGCGATGTACGACCCCGCCGCCTCCATCGGCAACTCCGATCGCGCCCGTGCCCTGCGCGTTGCCGCCGACGATGTCACCGGCGCGTTGCGTCGCGCGGCGCCGCTCCTGCGGCGGGCCGATCCCGGCGGCTATGCCCTCGCCGTCGCGCACGCGCGCACGGCAAGGGGGCTGTCGCGCTATCACGCGGCCATGGCGACGTCCTCACCCGATCGCGTCGGTGCTCTGCTCGGCGTGCGCGCCGAGATGATGGCGGACAACCTGCTCGCGATCGTCGAAAGGGAACGTCGGCGCGGGCCGGTACTTGCCTTCGCGCACAACGTGCACCTGCTGGCCGGGCAATCGCGCATGCCCTCCGGTGAGCAGGAGGCGAGCTGGGGAAGTGCCGGTTCGCTCGTGGCGCTCGAACTCGGTGAGCGTTACCTGTTCCTGGCGACCGACGCCGCTCCCCAGGCCGAGCCGGACACCCTGCAAGGCCTCCTCGCGGCGGCCACCACCCGCCGGGCGCTTTTCCCCGCTCCCGCGCTGCGGGCCGCGCTTCCCGCATCGATCGGCGCGGGTGAACCCATCGTGCGCGGTCACCTTCCGCTGACGCCAGGGGAATTGGAAGGTGCCGACGCGGTCATCTTCGTCGCCGACACCGACGGCGAACGGCACGGGTTCTGGTAGTGGGCAGCGGTGCCGCCGGGGGCGGGGCCCCCCCGCCCCCCACTCACACCGACAAACCCCGGGCGCGGGGAAGAAACGGTACCAGCAGGGGTTACCCAAGAAAGAA
>JBEYHY010000010.1:0-156395 GCA_040635515.1 Saccharomonospora sp. NPDC006951
GACAAAATTCGTTTTTTTTTTTTTTTTTTTTTTTTTTTTTTTTTTTTTTTTTTTTTTTTTTTTTTTTTTTTTTTTTTTTTTTTTTTTTTTTCTTTTTTTTTTTTTTTTTTTTTTTTTTTTTTTTTTTTTTTTTTGGTTTTTTTTTTTTTTTTTTTTTTTTTTTTTTTTTTTTTTTTTGTTGTTTTTTTTTTTTTTTTTTTTTTTTTTTTTTTTTTGGGGGGGGGGGGGGGGGGGGGTGTGGGGGGGGGGGGGGGGGGGGGGGGGGGGGGGGGGGGGGGGGGGGGCCCCCCCCCCCCCCCACGGCTCAGGCTCACGCGAACTGGGGGAGCAGACGCTCCAGGTCGTCGAGCATCGTCCCGGCCGCGGAGGTGGACGCGCCGTCCCACCACGAGATCCTGGGCACCTCGAAGACCCTGCCCGCCTCGACGGCGGGCAGCCGCTTCCACAAATCGCCTTCGGTGTATCTGCTGAACGTGCTGGACACCTGTCCGCCCTCGAAGGCACCGCCACCGCTGAAGTGGATGATGACGTCGGCGTCGGCCAGCCTGCCGACCTGTTCGGGGGAGAGGCTCGTGTAGGTGTCTTCGGCCTCCTCTGGCTTGCTCGACTCGGTGCGCCGGACACCGGCGTCGGTGAGGATCCGGGAGGGGAAGATGACCGAGTCCGTGACGATGCGCAGCTCGTCGGTGGTGAACCGCAGCAGTGCGATTTTCTTGGTGGAGAGCAGATCCGCGTTGTCCGACTTGAACCGCTCGGCCCGCGCCCGGTACTCGTCGAGCCTCTTCTGCTGCGCGTCCCTGACGCCGTAGATGTCGGCGACGGTGAGAGCGGAGTCGTACCACTCCACCTTGTCGCGGGTGTTGGCGTAGGCCACGGTGCTCGTCAGCCCCGCCACCGCCTCGAAGTTGTCCTGCAGCGACGCGGTGTTACCGATGATGAGGTCGGCCTGGAACCCGGCGAGCGCTTCGACGTCGACCTGCCCGAAGCCGAGGTGTTCGAATGCCGTGTCCTGCTTGGGAAGGTAATCGGGAACGGGCGGTTCGGCGTCGAGTGTGGCCGAGGCCACCAGCGGGATCCCGTGTTCGAGCGCGATCTGTTGTGCCTGGCCGGGATCCAGCGCGATGACCCGGGACGGCTTGACCGGCACCTCGGTCTTTCCATAGGGATGGGTGACGGTTTTGGTGTCCTTTGTGGACCCAGCAGGCGAGGAGGTGTCGCCGGGGCCGCACGCGCTGAGGCCGAGGGTTGCCAGACCGGCGCCTACGCCGACGAGAAAGGTTCGTCTGCCCAGCAGGGAAGCTGGCTTGTGCACTGATGTCCTCCAGTGGGGAGTGATATGCGGGAGATCAGTCGCCGAAGGCTTCGGCGAACTTCGTCTGCCGGACCGCGTCGTTCTCCAGCGGGCACGTGATGCAGTAGCCGTGCGCGGGATCGGCGCGGAAGTCGAAACAGCAGGTGCCGCGCACGCCCCACGCGCCGCTGGGCTTCTCGGGCTGGAACCAGAACAACCGCGGTTCCTTGCGAATCGGCGCACCGGCGGCGAGCAGGGAGTTCATGAGCCGCTCGCTCCTGCTCCACGCCAGGTCGAGGTCATTGCCGAGCTTGCGGGCCGGATTCAGCATGTAGAAGCCGAGCATGTCCACCACGTAACCCCACAGGGTGCGGCGGCCGACCCTGGTGTGCGCGCTGAGCGCGTCGATCACAGGCCCGAACAACGCCATGATGTGGGCGCTGGTCCACTCGTCGAGTTCGTTCTCGTCGCCGACGACGACGGTGTCGGATGCCCCGTCGGCGAGGTCCGCGATGTCGCTGGGTACGGCCACGCGCGAGCTCACCACGTGCACGTCGCCGAAGAGGTTGTTCTCGTCGGCGGGAAGCCACACGAGCTGAGGGCTCAGCTCGGCGGAGCGGCCGGAAAGGTAGGTGCCCGCCGCGGCGAGGAAGATCAGTTCCCTGCCGAAACTCTTGAGGAAGTGCACGCTCGCCGCGCTGATCTGCTGGGGTCCGCGCAGCTCGCGAAAAGCGTCGAAGGTGGGGCCGATCATGCCTTCCTCGACCAGCCGGTCGAGCCGCCACCAGCGGATACCCTCTTGTTCCCCCGGCGGTGCGCTGAGCAGCACCGGTAGTGGCGCGAACGTCAATCCGGCGCACGCCTCCACGACGGGGGTCAGGGGGCCGCGGTCACTCGCCTGCATTAGGTAAGGCTACACAAAGTCCGATCATGTGCGAAGACCCGCGTCGGCTACCGGCCGGTACCGGATCGTGGTGCGGGCCGTCGTGGCGGAAGGGTGCTCGGTCCGCGAGGCGGAGCAAGCCAGGCACCGGGGGAGTCGTGCCTGGTCAGGTGATTATCGGCGAGCGCGGCCGCATCGGCGCGCCCGCCGGGGCAAGGGGCTTGTGACGATCGCCGCACGAGGGGTGAAAAAGGGCTCCGTGAAGACGGCTCCGGCCCGGCGGCACCACCGGGCCGGAGCCGGGGCACTCAGCGCTTGCCGAGCAGGCGCCGCTTGCGGCCGCCGGCGTGGGCCGCTGCCGCCTGCTGGGTCTGCTTCACCTCGTCGCGCAAGTGATCCCAGATCTCGTAGACCATGTCCCCGTACTCCGGCACGTGGCGGAGGCCGAGAACGTCGCGAGGCCGCTCGAACGGGACGTCGACGAAGGCCTTAGCCCTGCCCGGCCTCGCCGTCATCACCATGATGCGGTCGCCGAGGGTGACCGCCTCGTCGACGCTGTGCGTGATGTAGACGACGGTCTTGCGGTTCTCCTCCCACACGCGCAGCAGTTCCTCCTGCAGCAGCGTCTTGTTCTGCTCGTCCAGCGCCGAGAAGGGCTCGTCCATGAGCAGCACCTCGGGATCGTTGGCGAAGGCACGGGCGATCGAGACCCGCTGCCGCATGCCGCCCGACAACTGGTGCGGATACGCGTCGGCGAAGTGGGTCAGGCCGGTCTTGTCGAGATAGTGCCCGACGGTGTCCCGCACCTGGGAATCCGGAGCTCCCCGTGCCTTGAGGCCGTAGGCGGCGTTGTCCCACACCGTCATCCACGGGAAGATCGAGTCGCCCTGGAAGATCATGGAGTTCAGCGGGCGGTCTCCATCGCTCGCCGCGACGGTCACCTGCCCCGACGAGGGGGTTTCGAGGCCGGCGATGATACGCAGCAGAGTCGTCTTCCCGCAGCCGCTCGGGCCGACGATGACGAAGAACTGCCCCGCCGGGATGTCGATGTTGATGTCGTCGAGCGCGACCACATCCTGTCTGCGCACCGGGAAGACCCGCCCCAGCCCGGTGATCGCGATCTTGGCCGGGGTCGTCGGGTCCAGCGTGCTGTTGGTTGTCGTGCTGTCCGCGGTAGTCACGGTCACGTCTCCTTGCTAGCGGCGTCGACGGGGTTCAGGAACGCGACCACGGCATGAGCAGCCGGGCGATTTCCTTGACGAGCAGGGCGACGGCGAATCCGATCACCGCGATCACCATGATTCCCACGTACATCTGTTCCACCTGGAACAGTTCCCACGCGTTCCAGATCATGAACCCGAGTCCCGATTCGGCGCCGACCATTTCGGCCAGTGCGATGAGAATGAGCCCGAGCCCCGCGCCGAGTTCCACGCCGGTCATGATGCTGGGCAGCGCGCCGGGAAGCGCGACGGTACGGAACACGCGCCACCGGGAAGCACCGAAGTTCCTGGCGACGTCGTAGTAGATGGGCTGGATCTGCAACACGCCCGAGACGGTGTTGAGCACGACCGGGTAGAAGACCCCGATGGCCACCATGGCCACTTTGGACATCTCGCCGAGCCCGAAGACGAGCAGGATCAAGGGAAGCAGCGCGCTTTTCGGAATCGGATAGGTTCCGGAGATCAGCGGAGTCAGCGCGGCACGGAACCGGCGGCTGAGCCCCATCACGATGCCGATGACGAGCGCGGGGATGACGCCGAGCCAGAAACCGAGGAAGAGCCGCTGGATACTGGCTCCGGTGTGCTCCCACAGCTGCCCGTCCTGGATCATGGTGATCATCTGGCCGAAAATGCTTGTGGGGGCCGGAAAGAATCGTTCGTCGAGCAGCCCGGACCGTGTCCCGATCTCCCAGAGTACGAGCAGCAGAACGGGGCTCAGCACCGCGAGGATCCGGTCCGTGTTCTTGCCGCCCGCTTGGCGTTTGCGGGGCGGCGAGGGTGAGGTCTTGGCCGGAGCGGGCGATTGTTGCGGAGTGACCTGTGTCGTCATGAGAGGAATCTCCTTGGCCGAGGATGGGTGGCGTGCTCGCCGCTACGAGCCGGTCTCGCCGGCTACGCCGAGTTCGCTCGCCGCCTTCCTCGCGAACGAGGTGTCGATGAGCGCGTCGATCGAGACCTCGTTCTCCAGGAATCGCTGCCCCGCGAAGAATCGGTAGTCGCGATTGAGACTCTCGGCGTTGACCTGGCCGTCGGGGTCCATGTGCGTGGGCACGGTGCGGCGCAGCAGTGCGGGATCCATACCCACGTTCTCGCCGATGATCTCGCTCAGTTCCCTTGCGCGAGGCCCTGTCCACTCCCCGCCGGGTACGGCGGCCATGTAGGTGCGCACGGCTTTGAGGAAGCTGCGCATGAAGCAGTCGCCGAGTTCGGGATTGTCCTGTGCGAAGTCCTCGCTGTAGAGCACGGTGGCCAGTTGCTGTCCCGGATACTGTCCCGACGGATCGACCATGCGCACGGCGACGCCGCGTTCCTCGGCGAGGGTCGCGGTGGGTTCGGTGGTCATCGACGCGTCGATCGCACCGTTGCCGAGCGCGGTCGCGTGCTCCGACATTCGCATGTAGGTGTGCTTGACGTCGTCGTAGTGCTTGCCCGCGGAGTCCATGATGGCCTGGAGGGTGGAGGACGTCGCCGTGCCCTGTGCCGGTTCGGCGACGGTGCGGCCGACCAGGTCGGCGGGGCCGCTCACCGCGCCGCTGTCGACGAGGTCCTTGCGCACGAGCAGTGGCATGTAGCCGTAGCCGGGTTCCAGCGTTGCCTTGTCGGCGACGATCCTGATCGCGACACCGCGGGCGACGGCGTTGTACAACCCGGCCGACGGGGCACCGCCGCCGACGTCGAGGTGTCCCGCGCCCAGCGGCGCCACCATTTTCGCCGCCGAGTCGAAGGTGTAGAAGTCCGGTTTGATCCCT
Source organism: Saccharomonospora sp. NPDC006951 (assembly GCA_040635515.1). Lineage (GTDB taxonomy): Bacteria > Actinomycetota > Actinomycetes > Mycobacteriales > Pseudonocardiaceae > Prauserella_A. Next base: position 5,143 of record JBEYHY010000010.1, read on the forward strand.
TCCTCCGCGAAGTAGCCCAGTTCGTCGGCGAGGATGAACGGCGCGTCACTGGGACTGCTCTTGAGAAAACCGATCCGCACGGTCTGCCCGCCGCAGGCGCCCGCGTCGGCGGGGTCCGGTTCGCCTGGCGCGCAAGCGGTGGTCGCGCCGACGGCCACGGCGGCCACCAGCGCGCCTGCGGTTCGCCACCGGCTTCGGCGGGTGCGGGAGAAGGTCGGCATGACGGCGTCACCTCGTTGTGGCCATGCAGAAATGTGATCACAGAGGGAGTTGCGGTGTGCGCGAGGCGTCCTCCGGGCTTGCCGGGGCGTCACGCGGAAGGTGCCTCGCGGTCACCGATCGCTCCGAATCCCTCCGCTTTCTATCATTCTGCGATAGTGGTGTATCGCTTAGTGATTTTTGTAGCGTAGGCTGAAGAAGCAGGCGAGTCAACAGTTTCCGGTGCTCGCCCATGCGCACGCGCATGGGCGAGCACGGAAAGCCGGTTGTACCGCAAGGGACTCTCACTACACCCGAATACATCGGAGATTCCGCGTAATCCATTGTGGCCGGAATCGCGGCGATGCGAGTTCTTGGGAGTCACAGGACCTTTCCGGGGTTGAGAATGCCGTGCGGATCGAACAGCTGCTTGATTCCCTCGTGCAGTTCCATTGACACCGGGCCCACTTCGGCGCGCAGCCAGTCGCGTTTGAGCAGTCCGACGCCGTGCTCGCCGGTGATGGTGCCGCCGAGCTCGAGCCCGAGCCGCATGACGTCGTCGAAGGCCTTGCGGGCGCGGGAAACCTCGGCGGGATCGGCCGCGTCGAAGATGATTTTCGGGTGCATGTTGCCGTCACCGGCGTGGCCCGCGCACGCCGTGCGCACCTGGTGGCGGCGTCCGATCGCGGCGACTCCTCCGACGAGGTCGCCGAGCGCACGACGGGGAACGCAGACGTCCTCGATCAGCGAGGCGCCGAGGTGTTCGGTGGCGATGCCGAGACTTCGCCTCGCCTCCTGCAGGGTGTGTGCCTCCGCCGGAGTGTCCGCCACGATGGTCTCGCCGCCGTGCTCGCCGACGATCTCCGCCGCTGCGGCCATGGGATCGGTGTGGTGTGAGTCGTACTGGATGAGCAGCATGGCTTCGGCGTCGCGGGGAAACCCGAGGTCCCTGTGGTTTCTGACGATGTCGACCGACGCTCTGTCGAGGAATTCCAGCATCGACGGCGTGTTCGCGTCCACGGCGAGATGCCGGGCGGCGGTGCAGGCCGAGGTGAGCGAGGTGAAGAACGCGACAGCCGTCGAGGAAGGGGGAGGCTGCCTCCGCAGAGACAGGGTCGCCTGCGCGATCACACCGAGCGTTCCCTCCGAGCCGGTGAACAGCCGGGTCAGGTCGTAACCGGCGACGCCCTTCGCGGTGGCCGTGCCCGTGTCGAGTACGCGGCCATCGGCCAGCACGACGGTGAGGCCGCGCACGTAGTCGGCGGTGACCCCGTACTTGACGCAGCACAGGCCACCCGCGTTGGTGGCGATGTTGCCGCCGATCGTGCTGAATTCCGCTGAGGACGGATCGGGCGGGTAGTGCAGTCCCTCCCTCGCCACCGCGCGGGACAGTTCGGCGTTCAGTACCCCCGGCTCGACTTTCGCGGTGAGTTCCACCGGGTCGATGTCGAGTATGCGGTTCATCGGGCTCAGGTCGAGCAGGATTGCCCCGTCGACGGCGTTGGCCCCACCGGCCACTCCGGACCGGGCTCCCTGTGCGACCACCGGCACGCGGCGGGAGGAGGCGAACTCCATGACGGCGACGATGTCCTCGCGGCGGGAGACTCTGACGAGCGCCGCCGGTGTCCCGTGTGGACAGAAGGTCGCTCGGTCGGTGACGTGGGCGCCGAGGACATCGCGATCGAGCACCACGGTGGCCTTGGGCAGCAGGGAGGCGATCTCCTCCCCGAGCGGAAAGGGCACGGATCACCTTCCCCGCTCAGAGGCCGAACACCTTGCGGGCGTTGCCGCCGAGGATGTTGCGTTTGGCCGTGTCGTCGAGAAACGGGATCGACATGACCCTTCCGGGGACGTCGAAGTCCCAGTGCGGCCAGTCCGACGAGTAGAGCAGGGTGTTCTCGGCGTCCATCGCGTGGAAGGTGGCTTCGAGCAGCTTCAGGTCCGTGATCTCCATCGGCTGCGAGGTGAAGTACATGTCGCGCATGTAGTCGCTGGGCAGCTTGCGCAGCAGCGGGGCCTCCGACTGGCGCATCAGGTATTCGTGATCGAGCCGCTGCATCATGAACGGGATCCAGGCGAGTCCACTCTCGATCCAGATGGTGCGCAGGCCGGGAAACCGCTCGGGAAGACCGTTGACGATCCAGTTGGTCAGGTGCGTCATGTTGCAGGTCACGAACGACATCGCGTGCACGGAAAGGAACCGGTTCATCGTCGTCGTCATGCTGTCCTGCCAGGACGGTCCCGCGTGGAAACCCAGTGGCAGCCCGCGTTCCTCAAGTTCGGCGTAGATGCGGGTGTACTCGTTGCGGTGGACGCCGGCGTGCCGCTGGCTCGTGACGAGGAAGCCGATGACGTCGGGGTGGTCGCCGTAGGCGCGGATGGTCTCCACACACGCGGCGGGGTCCTCGAAGGGAAGCCCGAGCATGGTCTTGATACGTGGGTCGCCCGGCAGGATCTGCTCGACGAACCAGCGGTTGTAGGCCTTCATCAACTGCACCGCGATACCGGGCTCGGGATGCAGGCCGATTTCCAGCATGGGTTGCGGGAACACCACCTGGATGTCGATGCTCATCGCGTCCATGGCCCGCCGGGCGAGTTCGATGTCCCTGTTGCCGCCGTCGGCGGGCACCGGTTCGGCAAGGCCCGACTGGTGGGGAATGCGGGCTCCGGCGTCCTGGAAGGCCAGCCCCGCCTTGTAGTTGCTGAGCGCGAGCTGCCCTGCCTGCGGCCGGTGCACCATCATCTGCCGCGCGGTGTCCCGAAGCACGGGATCCTCGACGTAGCCGATGATGTCGCGCCACGAGTTGAGCTCGGCATGGTGGGAGTCGACGTCGACGATGAAGATCTCGTCGAGCCCGTGGCGTTCGGTGTCCCTTCGCGCGTTGGCGAGAATCTCCGCCGTGTGGGTCTTCGTGGTGATTTCCTGCGAGGGAAGCGGTCGCGGACCGGATGTCGGGGACACGTCGGCTCCTTTGCGGATCGTGGTGGGCTGGGAACCGGTCAGGCGTCGCGGGAAAACCAGAGCGCGAGGTCGAAGGGATTGAGGTCCCGTGCGCGCAGCAGAGCGCACGCGAGGTCGACGGCCGCTGTCGGGCTGACCTCGTCGGTGAGTGGGTTGGCCGCACCGGAATGCTCGCTGTGGTGTGCGTACAGCTTCGCCGCGGCGGTGACGATTGTGCGCAGCACGTCCTCGTCGATGGTGCCCTGTGGTTCGGCTCCCATGAGGTTCTCGGTGTGCCGTTCCAGCAGCGCCGCCACCTCGGGGAGGCCGCTCAGCACCGGAGTGTCAGATGTGGACACTGATCTCTCCTTCGTGTTCGGACACCTGGAAGGCCCGCAGCCGGAACCGGCCGGAGCCGGGATGCTCACCCGTGGTGAGCCGGAACTCGAATCCGTGCCACGGGCACACGAGGTGCGGATCGTTCTCGTCGAAGGCGAGTCCGAGACTGTTGCGCTGCTCGTCGAGCCGTTCGGTGACCCCGTCGACGAGCCTTCCCTGGCACACCGGGCCACCTTGGTGGGGACACGTGTTCTCGTAGGCGTAGAGGGCGCCCCTGAACCGGAAGACGCCGATGTGCAGATCGTCGCGGACGGCGACGACATACCGCCCGCCCTCGGCGACATCGGCGCTGCGGCCGACGACGACGGGTGACGTCCGGCCGGTGCTGACTGTCACGGTGCTCCCCTTGCTGATGTTCGCGGATGCCCGCTGAGATCACTGCGCTCGACGTGGTGGCGGACCGCGCCCGATTGTATCGCTGTATGATAGCGTGAAATCACTTAATGATAGCTGAGTCTACGATTCTCGAATGGTGCCGTCAATGAACACCGCGGGGAAGATCCCGCGGTTGCGCAACGGGTTTCGATAGCATCGACGGCTCGCGGACGGTAAGTGAGGACACAGGTGACGGGTACGAGATCCGGGGCGGACAGCGCGCGCAGAGCGCTGGAGATGCTGTTCGCGTTCACGGAACAAAAGCCGAGCGCCTCGGCGCGCGAACTGGCCGAGACACTGGACATCCCCGTTCCCTCCGTCCATCGCTACGTCGCGATGCTGCGGGACATGGGCTTGATCGAGGAGGGCTCCCGTGGCCGCTACCACCTGACGATGCGGGTGACCGCGCTGTCCCGCGCGGCAAGGCAGGCGACGCCGATCATGGATGTCGCCGAGCCCTACATGCGGCGGCTGGCCGAGCGGATCGGCGAGGCGGTACTGCTGATGCGGATGGTCGGCGGCAATCCGGTGTGTTTCCACCGGATCGAGACGCCGAGCCGGTTCCGCCTGTCGTTCGAACCAGGACAGCCGCTGCCGCTGCTGCGCGGGGCGAGCGTCCGGCTGCTGCTCGGCGCGCTCTCGCCCGACGAGCGGAGTCACTACATCGACGCCGCGCTGCGTTCCGGCGCACTGCCTCCCGTCGAGGGCAAACAGGGGTTGCTCAGCCAGATCGAAAAGGACCTCGACAGGGGGTGGGCGATCAGCAACGAGGAGATCGACCAGGGAGTGTGGGCGGCTTCGGCGGCCGTTCTCGAGGAAGGCAGGGTGGTGGCGACCCTGTCGGCGCCCTGCCCGATCTTCCGGATGGACGAGGAGCGCAAGGACCTCGTCATCGACCTCATCCGCACGGCCGCGGCCGAGCTCTCCCAGGCGCTCAGTCCCGGTTACCGCGATTGAGCGCGGCCTGCAGCGTGCACAGTGGATCACCGATGGGTTCGGGAAACGTGGATGTGCTTGAGTTCGGTGAACTGGTGCATGCCCGCGATCCCTCGCGTGCGGCCGAGGCCGGATGATTTGTAGCCACCGGTGGGAATGTCCGGATAGGAACCACCCCAGCCGTTGATCCACACCGTCCCGGCGTGGATGTCGTCCGCGAGCCGCTGGGCCAGCGTGCTGTCGCGGGTCCAGACTCCGGCGACGAGACCGTAGGGCGTCGCGTTGGCCATGCGCACCGCCTCGGCGGTGTCGTCGAACGGTTCGATCGTCACGACGGGTCCGAAGACGTCGGTGGACACGATCGCGGAATCGAGCGGGGGAGCCTCCACGACGGCGGGAGTGACGACGTGGCCCGCGATGCCAGGATGGATCAGTTCACCGCCGCGCACCGTGCTGTGCGCGCGGGCGTCGGCGACGTGACCCAGCACCGAGGCCGCGTGACCCGGCGAGATCAGCGGGCCGAGTTCGGTGGCCGGATCGGCCGGATCACCCGGCCGCAGCGCCGCGAGCTGCTCGCCGACGACCGTGACGGCCTCGTCGAGAATCGAGCGGTGCACCAGCAATCGTGAGCAGGCCATGCACATCTGGCCCGCCGTGATGACCACGGAACGCGCGAGTGCGGGAAGCGCCGCGCCGAGATCGGCGTCGGGAAGCACGATCGCCGGATTCTTGCCGCCGAGTTCGAGCAGCGGCCGGGTCATGGTCGCCGCCGCCGAGGCGAGAACCCGTTCGCCGACCCTGGTGGAGCCGGTGAACGCGACCGTCCTCACCAGCGGATGACCGATGAGGTGCTGTGCCACCGCGATGTCGCCGGACACGACGTGCACGACGTCGGCCGGAACCCCCGCCCTGTGCGCCAAGGCGAGGACCCTGCGGGTCACGTGCACCGTCTGCGGGGCCGGTTTCACGATCGCGCTCACCCCAGCGGCCAGCGCGGGGGCGAGATCACGGGCCAGCAGCATGACCGGCCAGTTCCAGGGAACCAGCAGCAGGCTCACCCCGGCGGGCTCCCGCACCAGCCTGCTGATCGTGCCGTCGGGCTGGGTCGTGGTGGCCCCGCCGGTGAGCCTGGCCAGACCCGCGTTGTAGTCGAGGGCGTCGGCCGCGCCCGCGACCTCGCGACGGGCCTCGGCTACCGGTTTTCCCGTCTCCCTCACCAGATCGGCGGCCAGATCCGCGGCCTCGGCCCGCAGTGCGTCCGCCCACGCGCGCATCACTGCGGCCCGGTGGGAACCGTCGCGACTCCACCTCGGCAGTGCCGCGTCGGCGCGCGCGACGGCGTCGTCGAGTTCGTCGGCCGGGGTCGCGGCGACCTCGGGGAGCGGGCGCAGCGATGTGGGATCGACAGGCCGCGATGGCGGATCCCAGCGCATGGTGCTCGTCATGGTGTCCTTCCGGGAATCGGGTGTACTAGAGGTCGAGCACCAGCCGGGCCGAGGCGCAGCCGCCGACACAGATCATCATCGAGGCGTTGCGCGCGCGTTCCCGTTCGCTGAGGATGGTGTCCCTGTGGACCGGGCTGCCTTCGAGTACCTTGGTCTCACACGTGCCGCAGAAACCCTCCTCGCAGGAGAACAGCACATCCGGCCGTTTCTCCCTGACGGCATCGAGAATCGACTGTCCCTCGTGGACGGTGAGGGTTTCGCCCGTCGAGGCCAGCTCCACCTCGAACGAGGACGATCGCGGCTCCGGCTCCGGTGAGGGGTTCGGTTCGGGGTGCGCCTTTCCGAACCGCTCGAACCGCAGCGGCAAGTCGCCTCGCTCGCGTTCGGCCACCTCGGCCAGCGCGCTCAGCATCCCGCCCGGCCCGCAGGCGTAGAGCATGGCATCCCGGGGCGCACCCGTGACGATCTCGCCGAGGGGGAGCGGGCCGTCGGTGTCGTCGGCGAACAGGCGCAACGCCGAGCCGGAACGCCCGGCGAGAAGGGACAGCTCACCGGTGAACGCGAGAGTGTCCGCGCGGCGCCCACCGTAGTGCAGTTCCCACGGCACGCCTTCGGCACTCGCCGCCGCGATCATCGGCAGCAGTGGCGTGATACCGATACCGCCCGCGACGAAAACGTAGGAAGCGGCAGGCTCCAGCCGGAACTGGTTGCGGGGTCCCAGGATGCGTAGTTCGCGCCCGACGAGCGCGGTGTCGTGGATCTCGGCCGAACCTCCCCGGCCGTCCTGCTCACGCAGCACGGCCACGGTGTAGTCCGGATCCTCCGGCGATCCGCACAGCGAATACTGGCGCACGAGCCCCGATGGCAGCACGACGTCGATGTGCGCGCCGGGCTCCCACGGCGGAAGCGGTTGCTCTCCGATCGCGCGTAACCGCAGCGACAGCACGCCTTCGGCCTCCCAGCAGGCCCGCACGACCCGCACGGTCAGCGGCCGCGCCGGGCTCATGGCGCCACTCCGGCGAGCCCGCCGCTCGCGTTCTCCTGCGGCCCGCCCCGCAGCACGTGCAGGAACGGGAGAACGAACCCGTCGTCCTTGAGGATCACGACGTTGTCGGCGGCCTCCCTGATGCCGGTCATCGCGTCGTGCGCGCCGGGCCGCTCCCACCGCGCGCCGGGGCTGACAACGATCGCGCCGAGCAGGGTTCCCGACAGCCTGGCCGTGTCGCCGATCTGGCTCACCGCCTCACGATCGACCGCGCCGAGGTCGAGCGTGAACAGGACGACGACGTCGGCGCCGTGCAGGGCGTGATCGAGCGGGCTGCTCACCGCGCGCCCTTCCCCGGAGTCCGGTACCGGCTCCGGTTCGAATCGCCGCTGGGCCGGTAACAGCGCCTCGTCGGCGACGGTGATGCCCGCGAGCGCCTGGGCCTGAGCGCCGGTCCACGACCTCGCCTCGTGGTCGAGCGGAATCAGCAGGACTCCGGCCTGGTAGGAGCGGCGGGTCCAGGAGATCTCGGCCATGACCGGCTGCCTCCTTTCGTTCGGGGCACGTCAGATGGAGACGAACTCTTCGCCGGGGCGGACGACGAGCGCGTCGTGGGCTCCCTCGTTGAACGGGACCGATTTCGGCAGCAGCACCGAGGCCGAGCGCACCGCGTGGTGCTCGGTGAGTTCGCCGGGCAGCGGTGTCTCGCCGTCCGCGGCGTCCTCCGCCGCGGCGAGCAGCCTCCTGCGGGCGAGGATGATCGCCGCGTCACTCGTGCCGAGCCGTTCCTTGGTGCGGTCGACGATCGGGCCCATGCTCTCCTGCAGGGAGAAGTCCTGCGCGGAGATGCCCTCCACCCCGCTGAAGGTCAGCTTGTCGCGCTGGGCCTGGCGGTCGATGAGGTAGTCGTTGTCCTTGTTGGCCAGTGTGCGGTAGGTGCCGGGGATGTACTTCACGTGAATGCCCTCACCGGCGCGCATCGACGCGAGTTCGTCCTCGCGCAGGTCGCGGGTGGGATGATAGTTGATACTCCATGCCCAGCACGTCTCGTCGTCGATGGGGACCCAGGCGTGCGCGCCGAGCGGGTTGTGCGTGCCGAACGGCGGGATGATCGTGTACCACGGCATGATCCACTGGGTGATGCGCCAGTAGTACTGTTCCGCATCGGCATTGCGCCGCGCGCCGATCAGCAGGCCGCCGTCGGATTCGATGACCTCGAACTTGGGCCGGGTGTCGGCCTTGAGGTACTTCAGTCCGTCGGTCCCGGCGTGCATCGGGTCGTTGTCCATGTTGAACCGGTGCGCGAAGGAGACGTGGCTTGAGTCGATGCCACCCTCCATCGCCTGCATGAAGTTGGTTTCCTGGATGCGTTTCGAGATGAACACCCGCGAGGAGGGCAGGGTCGCCCACTCCAGTTCGGGAGCCTCCGGTTTGAGTTCGGGCGGCCCCATATAGGCCCAGATCACGCCGCCACGTTCGACGCAGGGGTAGGCCGTCTGCTTGATCTTCTCCCTGAACCGGCTCTCCGGCGGCTCGGAGGGCATGTCGACGCAGTTGCCGTCCACATCGTACTTCCAGCCGTGGTAGGCGCACCGGAGCCCGCATTCCTCGTTGCGGCCGAAGAACAGGGATGCCGTGCGGTGGCTGCAGAACTCGTCGATGAGGCCGATCCTGCCCTCGGTGTCGCGGAACGCGATGAGTTTCTCGCCGAGCAGCTGCACACGTACCGGCGGGCAGTCCGGCTCCGGGATTTCCCCGGCCAGCAGTGCGGGAATCCAGTAGCGGCGGAGCAGTGTTCCCATCTCGGTGCCCTTGTTGGTGCGGACCAGCCGTTCGTTTTGTTCCCGGGTCAGCAAGATGTGCTCCTTTACTGGTGGGCTTTTCGATCTGTGGTGGACAACCCGATCAGCGGGGGCGGACGACGACGTGCGGTGATTCGGGACCGTTGCCTCCGGCCAGCAGCGCCAGCATGTCCGCGGTGTCGTCGAGTCCTATCCGGACTGTCGGAACGGCGCCGAGTCCCGAGCTTCCCCCGGCCAGTGAGCCGATCGCGGTGGTGATGGCCTCGGGGGAGCGGCCGCGGACTCCCCGCACGCCCAGCCCGCGCCTGATGAGCGACGAGGTGTCGAACGAGGCGGCCGGGGGCTGTTTCGGGTTGGTGAGTACGAGCCGCCCGCCGTGGCCGAGCATTGCGATGGCGGGGCCGAGTACGCCGGGGCCGGGGCCTGTCGTGTCGACGACGAGGTCGGCGGTGCCCGCGGTCAGTGACTCGACGGCGGCGGCTGTCGCGGCGGGGTCTTCGCCGGTCACGACCGGCGAAGCGCCGAGCGCTTCGGCCATCGCCAGCCGCTCGGCGTCGCGGGGAAGGCCGGTGACCACGACTCGCCGTGCCCCGGCCCACCGCGCGGCGGCGACCACCGCGAGCCCGTGATAGCCGGGGCCGAGAACGACGACCGTGTCGCCGGAACGCAGCGCGCCCGCCGAGGTGACCCAGTCGATCGCGTTGGCGTAGGGCAGTACCCATGCCGCGAGGTCCTCGGGGAGGTCGGGGGGAAGCCGGTGGATGACGGCGTTGGCCGCGAGGAAGGTGTACTCGGCGTTGCCTCCGGTCAGGCCGGGCGGTTCCGAGGCGGGGATCGTGCCGACCCTGCGTCCTCCGCTCCACAGATCGGTTTCCGGGCACAGCCGGTAGGGCCCGGTCGCGCAGGTGGGGCACCGTCCACACGGGAGGTATTCCTCCAGCAGGACGCGGTCGCCGATGGCAAGACCGCGGCGGAGGGCCGCCTCGTGGCCGAGTGCCGCGACCGTGCCGGTGACGTGATGACCGAGCACTGTCGGCTCGGCGACGCCGCGCGCGAACAAGCCGACGTCGGTGCCGCAGATTCCCGAGGTGGTGACGGCGAGCCAGCCCTCGTCGGGGCCGGGTTCGGGCAGTGGGAACGACCTGATCTCGCCGGTGGCGCCGGGCAGGGCGACGCTGGCCCGCGCCGAGGACGGCAGAGCTGCCGGAGCTACCGGAACCGTGTCCCGCGCCCGGGTGCCCTCGGGGCCGGCGCCGTGCGAGTGCGTCATCGCCGCCATCTCCTCGACTTCTGAGCTATTACTGTGTGATAGCTGAAAATCGCTTAGTGATAGAAGGCTAGACAGGATCGGTCGGCGTCGTCAAGGGCGGGGACTGTCCGCGTCCCGCTAAGTCGTGAGTGGACAGTCGGGCTCCGGCATGGCGGCGGCGGTGGCCGGGCTGACAGGGCGGGAACGGGCCGGTGATAATCGCCGTCGTGCACACGACGAACGACAGGGACAGCGGGAGCAGTGGAGTCGCGCCGGGGAGGGGGAGTTCGCGATGAGCACGGAACAGGCGCCGGAGAGGAAACGGCGCAGCAACGCCGAACGCAGCGCGGCGACGCGCTCGGCGGTACTGGATGCCACGATCACGGCGATCATCAGGTACGGATACCGCGGCGCGACGTCGGAACGGATCGCCGAGATCTCCGGCCTCACCAGGGGAGCGCAGAAGCATCACTGGTCGGCCAAGGCCGAGATGGTCGTGGAAGCGTTGCTGCACCTGCACGACAAGCTGATGGTGGCGACGGTCGCCGAACTGGATCAGGCGGCGGGCAAGGGAATCGGGCCCGTGCTGGACGCGCTGTGGCGCTCGTTCCAGACCGACCTGTTCACCGCGGCCGACGAGCTCCACGTCGCCGCTCGCAGCGAGGACGAACTGCGACCGAAGCTGGTCGAGGCCGAGCGCGAGATCGGAAGGCGGATCAGGGACATCACCACGGCGGCGCTGGACGACGGCACGCGGTCCCCGCAGCGGCTCAAAGACGTCGGCGCCCACGCCATCAACGTGATGCGGGGAATGGCGTTCCAGTCCGCGCTGCTGCCCAACCCGGAACGGGAACAGCGCCAGCTCAAGGTGCTCGAACAGGCGGTGGCCGCGCTGCTGGAGACCGACTCGGCCTGATCGGCCATCCGCCGACGAGGACTCGGCCGATCGGGCGCACGGAGTGGCGTCCCATCCATTGACATCCATCCCGGGATGTTTGTATTGTCCTGCGCAACGGTCGACGGCGACCGATGCGAATGAAGGGTGCCGGATGTCGCTGAGCCTGACAGAGGACAGAGCCGCTTTCGCCGAGGCCATTCGCGATCTCGTCGCGAAGGAGTGCGGTACTCGTGAGCAGCGGATCGCGCTCACTGACGGCGGCAGGAGCGCGCACAACGAGGAACTGACCCGCAAGATCGGCGAGCTCGGCTGGGCCGCGGTCGCCTTCCCGGAGGAGTACGGCGGTAGTGACGGCGGCATCACCGACGCGTGCTTGCTGCTCGAAGAACTGGCCTACGGGCAGGCGCCGGTCTTCGGACTCGGCATCTCGATGATCGTCGCCAGCACGATCCAGCGATTCGGAACCGAGTCACAGCGCGGGGAAGTCATCGGCAGCCTCGCCAGGGGCGAGGTCTCCGCGGTCGCGATGAGCGAACCCGGCGCGGGTTCCGACGTCGCCGCGCTGAGCTGCGCCGCGCGCAGAACCGCCGACGGATACGTCATCAACGGCCAGAAAACCTGGATCTCGTGCGCCCCTTACGCGGAGCGGATCCTGCTGGTGTGCCGCACGGGAGACGCCGGCTCCCGGCACAAGGGCATCAGCATGCTTCTCGTTCCCGCCGGCACGGAGGGCGTCGACATCCGTCCTATCGACACTCTCGGCGGGCGCGAGATCAACGAGGTGTTCTTCACCGATGCCACGGTGCCGCACGACAATCTCGTCGGCGTGGAGGGCGAGGCGTGGAGCCAGCTCATGGCCGGGCTCAACTTCGAACGGCTCGTGTGCGCGGCGACCTTCCTCGGAAACGCGCGCAGGGCCTTCGACGACACCCTTCGCTATGTGCGCCAGCGAGAACAGTTCGGAAAGCCGGTGGGTTCGTTCCAGGCGCTCAAACACCGGCTCGCCGATCTCGCCGTCGACATCAAGTGCGCCTCGCTGCTCGTGTACGACGTGGCAAGGCTCGCGGACGAGAACAAGGACCGCCAGTGGCCGAGAGAGGCGTCCATGGCGAAACTCAAGGCCACCGAAACCGCGAAGAAGGCCGCGCTCGAAGGCATGCAGATGATGGGCGCCGCCGGTTACACCACCGAGTACGACATGGAACGGCACCTCAGGCAGAACGTGATCGCCACGGTCTTCGCGGGAACCAGCGAGGTCCAGCGCGACATCATCGGCAAGACCTTCGGATTGTGACGCTCCACCACCGGCACCGCGGCGCGCCGCCGCAACGCCGGTTCTTCTTTCAGCTGTGCAAGGCAATACACGAAAGCGAGGCGTTCACCATGACGACGACGAACCCGGTCCACCTGCTCGCCAGTGGTGGTCATTATTTCGAGGGAGCCCGCTGGCACGACGGCAAGTGGTGGGTCTCGGACATCTACGCCCAGAAGGTCTGCACCTACGACACCGACGGCAACCGCACCGAGATCATGCACGTGGAAGGCAATCCGTCCGGCCTCGGCTGGCTGCCCGACGGCTCACTGCTCGTGGTGTCGATGCACGACCGCACACTGCTCAGGCGCACCGCCGACGGCGAGGTGAGTGTCTACGCCGACCTCTCGCAGCTGTGTGCCTACGAGCTCAACGACATGGTCATCAACGCCGCGGGCCAGGTCTACGTCGGCACGATCGGCTTCGCGATCGCCCAGGGCGACGAGATTCGTCCCGGCGCGATCTACCGGGTCGACCCGGACGGCACGGGACACGTGGCCGCCGACAACGTCATCTGCCCCAACGGCATGGTGATCACCAACGACGACCGCACGCTCATCGTCGCGGAGTCGTTCTCCTCGCGCCTCACCGCGTTCACCATCGGTGACGACGGAACGCTCACCGATCAGCGGGCGTTCGCGCAGATCGGCGCGGACCCCGGGCTGACGTCGCTGCCGGAGATGATGGCGGGCTCCGAGATCTGGCCGGACGGCTGCGCCATCGACGCCGAGGACAACATCTGGGTTGCCGACGCGGGACACCAGCGCATCGTGCGCATCGACCCGAACGGCAAGATCGTGGAGGAGATCCAGGAGGAGGAAGGGCTCGGCATCTACGCGTGCGCGCTCGGCGGTGACGACGGCAGGACCCTGCTGTTGTGCTCGGTACCCGACTTCTTCGCCGCGGCACAGGGCACCGACACCGACAAGGCCGTGCTCAAGACGACGAGGGTCGCCGTGCCGCACGGCGGCAGGCCCTGACGGAAGGCGTCCACAATGGATCCGGCAAGCCGCTTGCGCAAGAGCGCACGCCTGTACGGCGACAACACCGCCGTCGTCTTCGAGGGACGCGGCCAGACGTACTCGGAACTTCTCGATAGGGCGATCCGGCTCGCCAACGCGTTGCGGGAAGCGGGAGTGCGGCCGGGTGATCGGGTCGGGATGCTGGGTGACAACGCGTTCGAAAGCCTCGAACAGGTCGCCGGGCTCGCCGTCGGCGGATACGTCCGATGCGCGCTCTACGGGCACGACACCCCGGAACGGCACCACTACCTGCTCGATCTCGTCGGCGCGCGGGCGCTGATCGTCACGGAGAAGTATTTCGGCGCGATCGTGCCGCTCCTGCCTGACCTGCCGGAGCTGCGGGTCGTGTTCGTGGTCGGCGATCCCGGCTCGCACGAGATCGCCCACGGCTACGAGCAACGACTCGCCGCCGCCTCCACTGAGGACCCCGGCGTCCCGCTCGCCGACGACGATCCGCACGTGATCCGGTTCTCGGCCGGTACGACGGGCAAGCCGAAGGGCATCCTGCACACGGTGCGCGGGTGGATCGACATGGGCGACGAGATGGCGCTGGTCGTCCCCCGCTTCACCGAGCACGACCGGTATCTCGTTCCGGCTCCGCTGTCGCATGCCGCGGGCCTGTTCATCTGGCCGCTGGTGTCGGCGGGAGCGGCGTGCGTCATCATGCCCGCCTACGAGACGGCCCGCTTTCTCGAACTGATCGAGACCGAGAAGGCGACCATCACATTGTGCGTGCCGACCATCATGCGGATGGTCGCCGATCACCCCGACGCGCGGACCCGCGATCTCAGCAGCCTCAAGGCGGTCCTGTACGGCACGGCCCCCGCGCCCGAGGCGACCGTCACCGCGGCGATCGGGGTGTGGGGCAACATCATGTACCAGATCTACGGCCAGAGCGAAGGCCTGCCGTTGTCGGTGCTGGCTCCCGAGCACCACGTCGTCGACGGCACCGACGACCAGCGCCGCTGGCTGCGCTCGGCGGGACGCCCCACGCCCAACGCCGACATCGCCATCCTCGACGATGACGGGAACCGGCTGCCCCCGGGCGAGATCGGTGAGGTCGCGGGCTTCACCCCCGGCCGTATGCTGCGGTTGTGGGGGGCTCCCGAGGCCACCGCCGAACGGATCACCCCCGATGGATGGTTGCGGACCCGCGACATGGGTTACCTGTCCGAAGACGGCTTCCTGTACTTGAGCGACCGCAAGGAGGACACCATCATTTCCGGCGGCTACAACATCTGGCCGACGGAACTGGAGAACGCGCTCACCGCGCATCCGGCCGTCGCCGAAGCCGCCGTCGTCGGTGTCGCCGACCCCAAGTGGGGCGAGACCCCGCATGCCGCGGTCGTGCTTGTTCCTGGCGAGCGAGTGTCCGAAGAGGAACTCATCGAGTGGACCCGGCGGAAGTGCGGTTCGGTCAAGAAGGTGACGGGGGTCCACGTCGTCGACGCGCTGCCTCGCTCGCCGATCGGCAAGATCCTGCGCCGTGAGGTACGCGAACAACTCCGCACACAGAAACCGGCCTGAGTGGCACCACAGGGAAGGAAAGCGATGTTTCCCCGGCTCCGGAACAAGGTCGCGATCGTCACCGGTGCCGCGCACGGCATCGGGGAGGCGGCCGCCCGGCGGTTCGCCGCCGAAGGGGCGAAGGTCGTCCTCGCCGACGTCTCCGAGCGCGGGCTGCGCGCTGTCGCCGGGCAACTCGGCGACAGCGCGGTGACCGTCCACTGTGATGTCTCCGACCCGATCGCGGTCGGCACGGCCGTCGATCGGGCCGTCACGGAATTCGGCGGCCTCGACATCCTGTTCAACAACGCGGCCATCGGCTCCAACGGAAATGTCGCCGATCTCGACCTCGCCGAGTGGGACCGGGTGTTCGCGGTCAACCTCGGTGGCGTTCTGCACGGCATCAGGGCCGCCGTCCCCGCGATGCGTGCGCGGGGCGGCGGCGCGATCCTCAACACCTCGTCGGTGGTCGGTCGCAGAGCGGGGCCGGGAATCTCGGCCTACGCGGCGTCGAAGGCCGCCGTCGAGGCACTGACCAGAGCGGCCGCGCTCGAACTGCGGCCGGACGGCATCCGCGTCAACGCGATCGTGCCCGCGATGATCAGGACAAGGGCCGCCGAAGCGAGCGCCCCCTTCCTCAGCGGGGCGCTCGGCACCGACGTCGCCGACTACGTCGCCCGCCGCCAGGGCCGCTGGGGCGAACCCGACGAGATCGCCGCCGTCGCGGCACACCTGGTCAGTGACGAGGCATCGTTCATCACCGGTCAGGCACACGTGCTCGACAACGGCTCGACGACCCACGCCTGACACCGTTTCGTGAGGGGGACCCATGACGGCCGATCTGATTCGCTACGAACTCGCCGAACCCGGCGTCGCCAGGATCGTGCTGGCCCGGCCGGGCAAACGCAACGCGCAGAACAGGGACCTGCTGCTCGCGCTCGACGACGCCTACCGGCGTGCCGTCCGCGACGAGCGGGTCAGGGTGATCATCCTCGCCGCCGAAGGCCCTGATTTCTCCGCGGGCCACGATCTCGAAGCCGACTGGTCCATGGAAGGCGTCGAGAGCAGGACGTTGACCGGCGGGTTCGACGCGCCGGGTGCCGAGGGCTGGTTCGCCACCGAGGAGGAACTGTTCACCGGACTGTGCCTGCGCTGGCGCGACCTGCCGCTGCCGACGATCGCCGAGGTGCGGGGCAGGGTGATCGGCGGAGGGCTGATGCTGGTGTGGCCGTGTGACCTGATCGTCGCGGCCGACGACGCCTCGTTCGTCGATCCCGTCGTGGCCTTCGACATGAACGGCGCGGAGTACTTCACGCATCTGTGGGAACTGGGCGCCCGCAGGGCCAAGGAGATGCTGTTCACCGGGGAACGGATCACCGCGCAGCAGGCTCACGACATCGGCATGGTCAACCACGTTGTTCCGGGTGACGAACTCGAAACCACCACCATGGCCATCGCGAAGAGGATCGCCCGCCGTCCCGCCTTCGGGATCCGGCTCGCCAAGAGGGCGATCAACCAGGGGCTCGATCTGCAAGGCCAGCGAGCGGCCGTCGAGGCCGCTTTCTCCGCCCACCAGCTCGCGCACAACCACAACCAGCGCCTGCACGGCGGCCTTGTCGACCCGAGAGGTGCCGCGGTGATCAGGAACGACGCACGCGGCGGATAAGGCGAGTGGAGCGCCGGGCCCGTGGACCCGGCGCTCCGAAACCGCGTTCCTACGCGTTGCCCTGTTTCTCGTCCACGACCCGGAACGTCAGGGTGTCGGTATAACTCCTGCCGTGCGAATCGGTCGCCGTGACGTGGGCTTTGTGCCGGCCCGGTGCGAGATCCGCGGGCAGTTCGAAGCGCCATAGGTGCATCGAGCGGTCGGCGAGGCTGCCACCGTTGACCAGCTGCTGGGCCGCGGCGTGCGGATCGGACCACTCGGCGCCGGAGCGCTGCGCTTCACCCCGCATCGGCTGCGTGCGCTCCGCGGGAAGCGGGCGCCCGCCGTCGAGCCGCACGGTGACCTTCGAACCCGTGGCACCCATCCAGAAGTTGGTGGTGAGCCACGTCGTCCCGGTCAGATCCGTGCGATCGAGCACGAGCGGATCCCCGAGTTCGGGCGCCTCGCCCTCCGGTGTCTCGTTCCATTCCCGCCGGTCGGCATACCACTGGCGGTAGGCGGGGCTGTTGAGCCCGAGCTGGGTCTGCACGCCGTCCTTTTCGCCCGTCACCGTGTAGCGCTCGGCGAACCTGGTGCCGTTGACGTCGAGGGTGACGACACCGGGACGTCCGCCGTCGCGGCCGACGGCGACCGGGTAGCCGTCCTCGGTGACCGCGCCCGAATACCAGTCGCCGGAGATGGCGCCCGCCGTGATGTGCGGGAACGGCAGGCCCTCGATGCCGAACAGGTCGGCCCAGCCCTTGACCAGATCACCGCGCTTCATGTTCTCGATGGAGTGGCTGTGCCCGGACACGGCGACCGCCTTGCGGCCCTTGAGCAGGTCATACACCTCGCGTGCCTGGTCGACCTGGTGGATCGGGCTGGCGTTGTCGGCGAAGTTCACCAGTCCGATGTGACCCGCGACCACGACGAGCTTGTCCCTGCCGACGTTGGCGAGGTCGCGCTTGAGCCACTGGAGTTGCGCTTCGCCGATGCTGCCGTTGTATCGCGGATTGTTCTCGGGATCGTCGCATTCCGGCCGGGTGCCGTCGGCGTTGTCGACGTCGGGCGTACACGGGTAGCGCACCGTGTTCAACGCGATGACGTGCATGTCGCCGACGTCGTAGGAGTAGTACTCCGGCGCCAGTTGCGCGCGGAAGGTGTCGAAGGAATGCTCCGCCGTCGTCGCGTCGAAGTCGAGATCGTGGTTGCCGGGAAGGAACCGCGCCGGTCCGTTGGTGAGACTCGTCAGGTCCTTCACGTCGGGGTAGAGGGAAAGGTCGTCACCGACCACGTCACCGACGAACAGGGTGCCGCAGCCGCGGTAGTCCGTGCGTCCCGCCAGATCGCCGATGGCGCCCTTGCGCGCGTACTCCACCTCGGTCTTGTCGTAGGTCTGCAGGTCGCCTGCCATCACGCAGTGCTGTTTCCTCGCCGAGGTGTCCTTGCTCCTGACGACGGGGAAGTTGACCGCGTCCGGCAGCGGGCCGGTCGGCGCGATGCCGCCGTAACGCAGCTGTGGTGACCCTTCGGGCAGGTGGTTGTAGTGGAACTGCGCGACGTTCGACTCGTCGACCGGCACCTGGTAACCCGAGGGCTGGGTGACGAACACGGTCATGTTGTCGTAGACGGGAAGGCGGTAGCTGCCGTCGCGGCCGGTGGTCACGACATCGCGCCCGTTGGAGACGGTCACGCCGGCGAGTCCGCGCTCCCGCCGATCACTGACACTGTCGCGGTTGTCGTCGACGAACACCCTTCCGGTCAGCACGGAGGGATCGGCAGGCCCTCCGGCGGTACGGACCACCTCGACCTGACCTCGGTAGGCGGTGTTGTTCCACGATTTCCATTCCGGCTTCGATCCCGGCATGGCCTCGGCATCGCCCGCAAGGGGAGCGGTGATCACCGTGGTGGCGGCGATGACGAAGGTACCGCAGGCGGCCATGACGGCACGCTTGTGTTTGTCCCGGGGGCGTTCGGATTCTGTGGACCTCAACATGCACTGTTCTCCGGTGAGTCGGGGACAGACGCTGACCACCCTGGCCAGCGAACCCGACCTTTCCGGACGTCGATGAACACAACCGGCGGTGGCCGGTGACGTCAGGGCGTACGGCGGCTTGCCGGATGGTGACCCGCCCCGCGCGCCCGTTCTGGTCCATTGTGGATCGGGCAGCGGTGGCCCTTGAGCTGTCGCGTGCCAGGGCCACCGCGACCGGATCAGCGCACCACGTCGTAGACCAGCTTCTGGATCCCGTTGGAATAGGACTCGCTCTCGATGAGCGCGAGGGGCTGCTTGTCCTTGTCGGTGTCGCTGAACAGCCGCTTGCCCGCGCCCAGCAGCACGGGGAAGACCAGCAGGTGGTAGCGGTCGATGAGGCCCGCGTCGGAGAGGCCGCGAACCAGGGTCGAGCTGCCGTGGATGCTGATCGGGCCGCGCTCGGTGTCCCTGAGCGCGGCGACGTCCTCCAGCGAGCGCAGGATCGTGATGTCGCCCCAGCCGGACACGAGGTCCTCGTCCTTGAGCGTGGTCGACACGACGTACTTCGGCATCGCGTTGTAACCGGCGAACTCGTCGGTCATCGACGGCCACACCGGGGAAAACGCCTGGTAGCTGACCCTGCCCAAGAGCATGGCGCGGGCCTCACCCTGCTCGCGGCCCTTGATCTCGTACGCGTTCTCGTCGAACTCGATGCCCTGGAACGTCCAGCCGGAGTTGCGGTAACCGGGCTCCCCGCCCGGTGCCTCCATGACGCCGTCGAGCGAGACGAACGCGGTGGCGATCAGGGTACGCATAGTTGCTCCTCGGATGTTTCGCAGTGGTGTTCCGGGTGATCTCACCGGTGCGTCGAACGGAGGCCGCCGGAATCGACACCTCGCGCCGGGAAATCTCGCCGAGCCGATCCTGCACCTTCCGGCCGCGTGCTCCAACCCGGAGCGGCCGGTTTCGCATCCGGTGCCCGGTCGCCGAGGATGGCAACCATGGCAAGGTCGCCGAGCGGTGAGTCAGTGCTGGCGAGGGCCGTACGCATCTTCGAGGCGTTCGAACCGGACACGCGGGTGCTCACGGTCGCCGAGATCAGCAGGAGAGCGGCATTGCCGCTGGCCACGGCAGGCAGGATGATCGAAGAGCTGGAGCGGCACGGCCTGCTCACCCGCGACTCGCGGCGGCGGGTCCGGATCGGCATCCGCATGTGGGAACTGGCCCAGCGGGCGTCTCCCACCCTGGGCCTGCGGGAGGCGGCGATGCCGTTCATGGAGGACCTGCAGGCCGTCGTCGGCCACTCCACCCAGCTCGGCGTCCTCGACGGCACCGAGGTCCTCATCATCGAACGGCTCAGCGCCCCGGGCGCCGTCATCAACCTGACCAGGATCGCGGGCAGGTTGCCGCTGCACATGTCATCGGCGGGACTCGTGCTGCTCGCCAACGCGCCTGCGGAACTACGGGAAAGGGTTCTCGCGGGGCCGTTGCCTCCGGCGACCCCGGAGACCATCGCCGAGCCGGACAGGCTGCGGGCAGTGCTCGCCGACGTCCGGGAGCGGGGCTGCGCCTTCTGCCCTGGACACATCCATCCCGACGCGACCGGCATCGCGGTTCCGCTGCGTGCCTCGGGTGGCACGGTGATCGCCGCGCTGGGTGTCGTCGTTCCCAACGACGACAGGGCGTGGGCGCGGATCGGTGTCCTGCAGGCGACGGGACGCGCTGTCAGCCGCGCGCTCGGCGCTTCGTCCTGATCGCGACCGGATCTCCCATTCCCGGATCTCCCATTCATTGAGAACCCGCTCGCTTCCCGCCCTCGGCGGCGCACATCCTGGCCGCACCCGATCGCGAGGAGGCGAAACGTGGCAGGAGGCGAAACCCGGATCGCGGGGGAGCCGGTGGGCGACGCGGAAAGCCTCGTCGTCACGGCCAAACGGCAACGTGCCGATGGCGTCGCCGAGCTCTTCCTCGCGGAACCGCAAGGCCGCAGGCTGCCCGACTGGGCACCGGGAGCCCACGTCGACCTCACCTTGCCCAACGGGCTGACCAGGCAGTACTCGCTGTGCGGTGACCGGTGGGACACCAGCGTCTACCGCGTGGGCGTGCTCAGGGAACATCAAGGCAGAGGCGGTTCCGCCTACATCCACGACACCCTGCGCGTCGGCGACCGGGTCGCCTTCGGCGGGCCGAGGAACAACTTCCCGCTGGTGCCCTCCGCCGAGTACCTGTTCATCGCGGGCGGGATCGGCATCACGCCGCTGCTGCCCATGATCGCCCAGGCCGACCTTGTCGGCGCCGAATGGAACCTGCTCTACGGCGGGAGGACCCGCGCGTCCATGGCCTTCCGTGACGAGCTCACCGGGCACGGCCGGCGCGTACGTCTCGTTCCCGAGGACGAGCACGGCCTGCTCGATCTCGCTGCCTGGCTCGGCACACCACGACCGGGAGTACGGGTCTACTGCTGTGGACCGGAAGCACTGCTCACCGCCACGGAACACGCCTGCCGCGATTGGCCACCGCACAGCCTGCACACCGAGCGGTTCGCCGCGCGCGAGCGGGGCGCGCCCGTGCGGGAAGGCCCCTTCGAGGTCGAACTGCGGCGCTCCGGAACCACGGTCACCGTGACCCCGGAGACAACGGTGTTGCAGGCCGTTCGCGCGGCGGGCGCGGGCGCCCTTTCCTCCTGCCGTGAAGGCACCTGCGGCACGTGCGAGACCGGCGTTCTCGCCGGCGTTCCCGACCACCGCGACTCGATACTCGCCGACCACGAACGCGAGGAAGGCGATCGCATGTTCATCTGCGTGTCCCGCTCGTGCGGCGACCGGCTCGTACTCGACCTGTAACCCGTGACCCGCGTGAGCAAGGAGGTGACCGTGACCGGACTGCTCGATCGGCGAGGACAGCCGGTTCCCCGCGACGACGCCGACCCGTTCGGCCATGACGTTCTGGAAAATCCCTGGCCGCTGCACCGGCGGCTGCGTGACGCGGCCCCTGTCGTGTACCTGAGCCGCTACGACGTCTACGCGATGGCACGCTACGAGCACGTGCACGCCGCACTCGTGAACTGGCAGGACTTCCAGTCCGGCGCGGGTGTGGGACTGAGCAACTTCCGTTACGAGAAACCGTGGCGCCCGCCGAGCCTGCTGCTTGAGGCCGACCCTCCGTGGCACGACGCGCCCCGGCGAGTACTGTCGGCGATTCTGGGCCCGCGTGCGCTGCGCCGCTTGCGCACGGACTGGTTCGCCCAGGCGAGGGCGCTTGTCGGCAGGATCGCGGGAGACGGCACCGCGACGGACTGCGACGCCGTTCCCGCGCTGGCCGAGGCGTTCCCGCTGACCGTGTTTCCCGACGCGGTCGGTATCGGGAAGCGGGGGAGGGAAAACCTGCTGCCCTACGGCAACTTCGCCTTCAACGCCTTCGGCCCGGCCAACGACCTGGTGAGCAACGCCGCGTCCGGCATGCCCCGCTGGTCGGCGTGGGTCGACGAGCAGTGCGCGCGGCAGCGGCTGTCCGCAGGCGGTTTCGGCGCGCGCATCTGGGCCGCCGCCGACCGGGGAGAGATCACGCCAGAGCAGGCGCCGCTGGTGGTGCGATCGCTGCTCACCGCGGGGGTCGACACCACGGTCCACGGGCTGGCCGCCGTGCTGTACGCGTTCGCGACCCATCCTGAGCAATGGGAACGGCTGCGGGCCAATCCCTCCATGGCGAAGGTCGCCTTCGACGAGGCGGTCCGGTGGCAGTCACCCGTGCAGACCTTCTTCCGTACCGCGACGACCGGCACGCTCGTCGGGGACACCACGATTCCCGAAGGCAGCAAGATCCTGATGTTCCTCGCATCGGCCAACCGCGACCCCCGGCATTGGGAGCGGCCCGCCGAGTTCGATCCCGGCCGCGATCCTTCCGGGCACGTCGGATTCGGCATGGGACTGCACCAATGCGTCGGCCAGCACGTCGCGAGACTGGAGGCCGAGGCGCTGCTCACCGCGCTCGCCGAGCGGGTCAGCCGCATCGAACTCACCGGAGAACCGGTGCGGCAGCACAACAACACCCTGCGCGCGCTCGCCTCGCTGCCCGTCCGGCTGCACGGGGAATGAGCGCGCCGCGGTTCACCAGCCGTCCCGCATCACCGGCAGTTCACTGAAGTCCTCCGGTTCCTCGGCAGGTTCGTCGCCTTGCGCGGCCTGGTCCTCTTCGGACGGACGGAAGCGCTCGACCGCGGCGGCCAGTCCCATGTGAAGGACGCCGGACCAGGTGGTTTCTCCGGCGTGCACGGCATCCCGGACGGGGCGCAGCGGCCCGGGAACGTCGTCGCGGTCGAGGTGCTCGGCCAGTTGCTCGGGCGTGACCTGGGGGTCGTCTTCGGGGACAGGCAGGTTCTCCGCTCTGATGAGCGTGGTGCGCACGTGCGCGAACGCCTCGTTCACCGCGTGCAGTGATTCGTTCAGGTGCTCGGGGGCGAGCTCGTTCTCGCCGATCCGGCGCTCATCCAGGTCGCTCATGCTCACGCCGTCCCTCATGCGCGTTCGGGGTCCTTGCCGAGGCCGTATTCCTCGTCGGGTTCGTCCTCCCACGGCTCGGTGTCGGACAATTCGGCGACGTCGCTCGCGAATTCGGCGCCCTTCGTGACCTCCTCGACGGCGGTCTCGATTTGCTGGACCTTCTCCAGCTCCTTGAACTGGCTCTTCAGTTCGCTCAGCCCCTCGTTGACCGGATCCTTGGCGATCTCGATCATGCGTTCCACGTTTTCGACCGCGGTTTTCAGTGTTTCCACCAGTTCCTTCGCCTGCTTGACGATCTCGAAAGCCGTGAAGACCGCTTCGCCCCACTTGTACCAGCCGTATCCGGGAACCCACGAGCCCGGAATGGCCTCCACGATCTTGTCGACGGCGTCCTTGAGCTTCTCCACCATCCACCCGGCGATTTTCTCGAAGAGGATGGCCAGCAGCGCGTAGACGTCGCCGACGATGCGGTTGAGCGGCCCTTCGAGACCGATTACCTTCGCCTGGTCGCCGATGTGGTCGTGCAGATCGTTCGCCGCGCCACCGGTCCAATGCGGGTCGAGGTCGGCGAGCGGTTCGGTCAGGTTCGCCGCGACGTGCTCGGCCGCCCCGCCGGCCTCGGCGAGTACTTCGCCCGCGGCGGTGAGGCTGTTCCAGTTGCCCGACATCGGTTCGACGATCTCCGCGGTTGGACTCCAGCCCGTCCAGTCGTTGACCACGTCGTCGATCTTGTTGAGGATTCCACCGACCTCGTCGAGTAGTGCCCGGATGTCGGCTTCTTCGCTTTCCGGCTTGCCGAGATCGCCGGTGGCGTCGTTCGGCATCTTGTACGACGCGGGGTCGGGGTAGTCCTTGACGACCTCTTCCGCGCCGCCCGCCGACGTCGTGATACTGGTGTAGGCGTCCTCGTCGGCTCCACTGTAGACCCAGGCGGCTCTGTTCAGCTCCGCGGCCGTTGCCAGCATCCGGCTTCCCCGTTCACGAAAGCGATCGCAGGCGGCCTGCGCGTAGGCGTCGACGCTCGGTTTCAGCAACGACATCGCCCCGGTGAAGCCGCTGTCGCCCTCGGCGTTGAGGAAGTACTCGGCCAGTTCGAGAGTCTGGTCCGCGACCTTGTCGACGAGCACGCCGTATCCGGCGATCTGGTCGGGATCAGCATGGAATCCGTCCCCCATGTGGCGTTCCCCTTCGAATCGTCACGGTGTTCGTGCACATTTATGTCCACTGTGGATCTTGGAAGGATCGTCACCGGCGGATCTGTCACACGCATAGTTTCGTGAATGACGCGTTAGTTTCTAACAGTGTGCCCGGAGTGGCGCAACGACTTGCCGCATGGTCTTCGCAATGGCAACACGGCATGGGCGAGGTGGCGGGAAAGGCGCTCGCATGGGGCCGTGGGCTGGGGCGTCCCGGCCCGCCGAACCCCCAGATCGGCGGACCGCGATGCGAGCAGGCGCGCGGAGAACGTCGTTCGTGGTGTCCACAAACGACGGAAGCGTCGCACGATCATCACCGGCACCGGGGCGCTGATGATGTCACATGCATATCCTGTAACTCGTGGCATTAGTTGTATCAGTTCGGCCACGACGCCGCAAACGGCGGGCGCCGGGGCCGCCTTGCGCGCACGCTCGGTTAATCTGGCCTCATGGCTGAGCTTGTGGCGCTGACCGGCGAACCCTTGGCTCTGGACTTCGTCAACACCGTCCCGGAGACCCCGGACGGACCCATCGACCTGCTCGCGACTCGCGCCCAGCTGCGAACCTGGCTCGACTGCGAGGCCGGGCGGTTTCCCGAGCTCGGCGGTATCGACGTCAGCGGGGTGTCCTCGGCCGACATGGCCGTCCTGCACACATTGCGCGGACACGTCGCGGCCGCGATCGAATCGGCGCGCGGCGGCGCCGTGCCCAAGGCGCGCGCGCTCTCCGGCATCAACGCCGCGCTGCGCGGGGCGCCCAAGGTCGGCGAACTCGTTGTACGGGAAGGGAATCTCCGCGCGCTCGAACGCAGGCAGGGGAGCGCGGCCTCGGCGATCGCCGCGCGGATCGCCGAGGCCGCGGCCGAACTGCTCACCAGCCCCGGCGTCACGAAGATCCGGCAATGCGACGCGTCGTTCTGCGTCCTGTTGTTCCTGCCGGCGCACCCGCGACGGCGCTGGTGCTCACCGACCCTGTGCGGCAACAGGGTCAGGGTCGCTCGCTACTACCAGCGGCACAAGGCCCAGCACGCCTGAGCTCCCGTGACGGTGCGGTCAGCGCTCGCGCATCGACTCGCGGATCTCGGCGAGCTTGTCCTTGGCCGCCTGCTTGCGGTCGGCGATCTTCTTGTCCTCGTCGGCGAGGCTTCTTCCGGTGCCGAGCCCCGCGAGTTCGCCGCTGGCCTCCGCCGTGGCGGAGCGCTGTTCGATCTTGCCTCGCACGTAGTCGAACGTCGGCATGCCGTCGGCCGTGTAGTCGGGCTCCGCGCCCTCCGGCGGGCCCTCCTGCCACGGCCGCGCTCCCGCGCCTTCGCCGTCGGCGTTGGCTGAGTTGTCCCGAGCGGGGTTGTCCCGGGTGGGGTCGTTCATGGTCGGCTCTCCGTCCTGCCTGCTTGCCTCGACCCTAACGCGGCGGAGACCTCGCCCGCCTTCTCCCTTGCCTCGTTCTCGCGCTGGAACTTACGGACGAAGATGGTGACGGCCAGGATGTTCTGCGTTTTGCCGTAGACGATCGCGGGCACGATGGCCAGCGGGTTGAAGTACGTGGCTGCCAGCGCCGGGGCGATGGCGGCGTTCTCGACGCCCACCTCGAAACTCGACGCGATGCGCTGCTCGCGGGTGAAGCCGAGGTACTTCGGCAGGTAGTAGCCGAGCGTGAGTCCCGCGAGCCCCTGGATGACGCAGGCGGCCAGCACGTAGGGCAGCACGTTGAGGTTGGCGAGAATGGTCTCGGCGCCCTTGGAGATCGTGCCCATGAGCACGCAGGCGAGCGAGACGACGGCCAGCGGGCCGAGTACGGGCTTGATCTTGACGACGAACCCGGGGAAGAGCGCGCCGAACACGCTGGCCAGCACCACGGGGGCGAGCACGAATCCCACGAGGTCGGTGAACATGCCCGCGGTGTCGACGTTGGCCGTTCCGCCGACGAACAGCTTGATGAGCAGCGGTTGGAGGAACGGCGCGATGAGCACGTTGATGGTGGTCGCCGACACCGACAGCGCGAGGTCGCCCTTGCTGATGAGGGTGAGGCTGTTGGACGCCGCACCCGGTGGCGACGTGCACAGCAGCATCATCCCGATCGCCAGGCTGCCCGCGATCTCGGGCGACAGGAAGAGCTGGAACACCAGGAACGACACGCAGTAGCCGGTCAGCGGCATGACCAGCCAGCGGACGAGCACGACGAGCGAGACCACCTTGGCGTCCTTGACGACGGCCTTCCAGTCGGCAGGCGTGATCTGCACACCCATCACCGCCAGCGTGATCATCAGGACCGTCGTGAAGTTGGTGCCGAAGAACGAGGTCCCGATACTCGGGTGATAGGTGAAGCCGAACGTCATACCCAGCATGAGCAGGGTCGCCGAGCCGGTCGTGATGAAGAAGCAGATCCGCTGCCACGTCTTGCGCTCGGCGGGGAAGTCCTTGTCGGCCACGAACGCGCGGTAGGCCAGCACGAGTCCCGCGATCCACAGCGCGATGTTGCCGATGAGCATGGCGGGCCGCTCCGACAGCGGCATTCCGGTGAAGCCCGACGCGCTCAGCGGGATCAGCGCGCCGAGGATGAGCGCGGCGTAGGAGGCGAGCTTGAGCGCTTTCGACGTGCGCCGCTTCGGCGGGGTGCCGGTTTCGCTGGCGTTCATCGCCTGCCCGCCTTTCCGGTCGCGGCGCCGTGGCCGGCCGGTGGCCTCGGCGGGATCGTCCTGAGCTGCGCCATTGCATCCTCCTCGCGGCCTGCCTCGGCCGTCGTCCTCCCGCTGTTTTCGAATAGCGAAAGGTGTAACGAAATTCGAATATCATCATGCAGGACGGCGCGGTTATGTCAAGAGACCGATCCTTGACGCCCAGCTAGGTCGTGCCTTTGCGGCTCGCTGACGTGCCCTGACATGAACCGGCGTTGACAGTCGGCGTCCGGTCATTCTACGTTGGATTAAATCGAACGAGTTTCGGTATTCGAACAATGGAGAGGTGTCATGGGGAACGACCGGGTGCGGGTGGCGATCGTCGGTGGTGGCATCGGCGGCCTTGCGGCCGCCAACGCGCTGGCGAGGCGCGATGTCGAGGTCACCGTCTACGAGCAGGCTCCGGAACTGGGTGAGGTCGGGGCCGGAGTGCTGATCACGCCCAACAGCGTGCGGCAACTCGACCGGATGGGGCTCGGCGACGTCATGACCCGCCTCGGCGGCCGGATCGGCGACGGCTCCCGTTACTGCAGGCCGGATGGCACCACCGTCGGTCCCATCCGCACGAGTGACACCGCGGGCGCGCACGGCGTGTACGGCATGCATCGTGCCGACCTGCTCGGCGCGCTCGCCGGAGGGCTGCCCTCCGGCGTGGTCCGCACGGGGCACCGCTGCACCGGCTTCCAACAGGACGAGGATGGCGCGCGGCTGAGCTTCGGCAACGGTGAGACCGCGGAGGCCGATGTCGTCGTCGCCGCGGACGGCATCCACTCCGTGCTGCAGAGTCACGTCGTCGAACCCGCGGCGCCGGTCTACTCGGGGCACGTCGCCTACCGCGGCCTGATCGCTTCCCGTCTCGTCCCGGAATGGCCTCGCGACGCGCACCTGGTGTGGATGGGCGAGAAGCAGCACTTCATGGTCTACCCGGTACGCGGTGGCGAACTGCTGAACTACGTCGGCTTCCTGCCCAGCCCCGAGGTCGCGGAGGAGACCTGGTCGGGCAAGGGTGATCCGGACGCGCTGCGCGCGGCGTTCGCCGGCTGGGACCCGCTCGTCGAGCGCCTGCTCGCGAGGGTCGAGACCACCTACTGGTGGGGCCTCTACGACAGGGAACCGCTCCCGGCGTGGACCAGTGGCGGGCTGACGCTGCTTGGTGACGCCGCGCACCCGATGCTGCCCCACCTCGGCCAGGGGGCCAACCAGGCCATCGAGGACGGAGTCGCGCTCGCGGTCCTGCTCGCGGGCAAGGAAAGGCGGGACGTGCGGAGCGCGCTGCGGTCCTACGAACAGTTCCGCCGTCCGCGCACGGCCAAGGTGCAGGAGGGAGCCCGGGCTAACGGCCGCAGGTACGACTCGCAGTACGAGGACCTCCGTCAGCGCGACGCGGAGATCGCGTCGTCGGGCGAGCTTCGCGCGTGGCTGTACGACCACGACGTCGAATTGCGGGCGGGAGAGTTCGCGAGCGCTTGAGAAATCCGGCGAGTTTTCGTATAACGAAACCGTGGCGAGGACACGAGCGAGCGAAGCGGACCCGGCGGGCAACAACGACAAGGAAGCCAAGGGCGCCCGGCAGCCCGAGGGAATGGCGGGGCTGGCCAAAGGCCTCGCGATCGTCGAGGCGTTCACCGCGCAGCGGTCTCAGCTGACCGTGACCGATGCCGCGAGGGCAACCGGAATCACCCCCGCCGCCGCCCGCCGTTGCCTGCTGACCCTGCGCGAACTCGGGTACCTGCAGCAGGACGGCGGGTACTTCCGCCCGACCCCGCGCATGATGCGGCTCGGCGCGGCGTACCTGGAGGCGGCGGGACTTCCGTCGCTGGCCCAGCCGTTCGTGCTCGCGGCCCGTGACGAACTCACCGAGTCGGTGTCGGTCGCGGTGTACGAGGACGGTTCCGCGCTGATCGTGGCACGGGCGGAGGTGCAGCGCATCGTCAACACGGGCGTGCGGCTGGGTGCGCAGATGCCCGCCTACGCCTCGGCATCGGGAAGGGTGCTGCTCACCGGGCTTTCCGAGGCCGAGCTGGAGGCCTACCTCGAATCCTGCACACCGGTGCGGACCACTCCGAACACGCTGATGACCATCCCGGAGATCCGCAGCCGCGTCGAACTCGCCCGCGCCGAGGGCGTCGCGTTCACCAACGAGGAACTGGAGCTCGGTGTGCGGTCGATGGCCGTCCCGGTGACCGACTCCTCGGGGGCCGTCCGCGCGGCCATGACGGCGAGCACGTTCACCGCGCGAGCCTCGATCGACGAAATGCGTGGCAAGTTCCTGCCCGTGCTGCGGCGTCAGGCCGAGGGGCTGAGCAGGATGCTCTGATCCGGGGCAGGCCCGGGATGGCGATGTCCACAGTGGAGCCTTTTCGTGATTCCGGCGGCGAAATGTCTATTGTGGACTGACAGGTCGTCCGGATTCGCTGTTCGAACGGGTCCGCGGTGTTGCCGTTCCGGCCACGGCGGCCCGGCCGCCGGTGTTACCCTCCTCCTGATTGGGGGAGGTGCTGACGGTGTTGTTCCAGGTGCTCGGGCCCATCCGCATCGCGCAACACGGCGACGCCGTGGCGCCGGCGGGACGCCTCCGGCAAACGTTGCTGGGTGTGCTGCTCGCCCGTGCCAACGAGCAGGTGTCGGTGGGAGCGCTGGCCGATGCCCTGTGGGGCGGCGCGCACGACGGCAAGGCGGCCGGCCGGTTGCATGTCCAGGTCCACCGGCTGCGGTTGCTGCTCGACGACGCGAGCCGCGTGGTGTACGGACCGGCGGGGTACCTGTTGCGGGTCCACGACGGTGAACTCGACGCTGGCCGGTTCGCCACCCTCGTCGCCGAGGCCGAGACCATCGTCGATCCCGCGCGCAGAGCCGAAGCCCTGCGCGCCGCGCTGCGCCTGTGGCGCGGCACCCCCTACGAGGGCATCGACACGGATCTGGTCGCCGAGGAGTCGGCGCGGTTGACCGACCTGCGGCTCGCCGCCATGGAAGGCAGGTTCGCCGCCGAACTGGCCTGCGGTTCACCCGCCACGGTCACGGCCGAACTCACCGACGCGGTGTCGAGATATCCGCTGCGCGAACGGTTCGCCACCCTGCTCATGACGGCACTGAGCAGGGGAGGAAGGCAGGCAGAGGCGCTGAGAGTCTTCCGCGACGCCCGCCGCAGGCTGGTCGACGAGATCGGCATCGAGCCAGGCCCCGAGCTGTGTGCCCTGCACGCGCGGATTCTGGCAGGGGAGAGCGAAACCCCGCGCGCACCCGGCCTGCCCGGTGAAAAGGCGCCGGCGCAACTGCCGTCGAACGCGCGCGGATTCATCGGCAGGGACAGGGAAATCGCCGCTCTCGACCGGCTGGCCGACGGTGCGGCGAGTTCGCAGGAGCAGGACCAGGACGAACCCGCGTCGATCGTGGCCATCGTCGGCACGGCGGGGGTCGGCAAGACGGCGCTCGCCGTGCGATGGGGACGGCGCGAACGCGGCCGGTTCGCCGACGGCCAGCTCTACGTCGACCTCTGCGGTTACGGGCCCGCGAAACCGGTACCGCCGGAGGACGTGCTCACCGGCTTCCTGCTGGCGCTGGGAGAAGAGCGCGACCGGCTGCCGCAGGGACTGCCCGAACTCGCCGCCCGGTTCCGCACTCTGGTCGAAGGAAAGCGGATGCTGTTGTTGCTCGACAACGCGCATTCCGCGGACCAGGTACGGCCGTTGCTGCCGGGAACGTCGTCGGTGTTCGTGCTGATCACGAGCAGGGACGCGCTCACCGGACTCGGGGTCAGGGACGGTGCGCACCGGCTCGCCATCGACCGGCTTTCCACGGCGGAGGCGGGCGAGCTGGTGCGGATGCTGACCGCCGATCACCCTCGCGGTCACCTCGCCCCCTCCGTGACCGCCGCGCTGATCGAGCGGTGCGCGAGACTGCCGCTGGCCCTGCGGATCGCCGCCGAACTGATGCGCGAACGGCGCAACGCGACGGTGGCCGACCTGGTCGCCGAACTCGCGACCGGCAAGGACGCCTGCGGAGTGCTCGACGCGCTGGACGTCGGCAACGACCAGCAGGCCTCGGTGCGCGCGGTGTTCTCGTGGTCCTATCGGAGGCTGTCTGCCGACGCGGCGCTGATCTTTCGGATGTGCGGCCTCCACCCCGGCAGGCTCGTGTGCGTCCTCACGCTCTCCGCGCTCTCCGGCGAGCGGAAATCGGTCGTGGAGCGCTGCTTCGATGTGCTGGCCGCCGCGCATCTCGTCGATCGAGCCCCCGCCCCCGGGTCCTACCGGATGCACGACCTGCTCCGGGCCTACACCACCGAACTGGCGCACGACCAGCATTCGGGGGAGGAGCGAAGCGCGGCACTGGCGAGGCTGATCGAATACTATCTCTGCGCGGCCACGGCGGCGGTGAACGTGCTCGACCCCGATCCCGTCGTGCCCCGGCCGCAGCCGCCCGCGGCCGACTACGCACTTCCTTCGTTGCCCGACAGGGAGAGCGCGCTGCACTGGCTGGACCACGAGCGCCCGAATTTCGTGGCGCTGGCGCGCTTCGCCATCGAGGACGGGCAGCCGCGGGTACCGGTCATGTTGTCGGGCATCCTCGCGGACTATCTTCGTGCCTATCCTGACGACGCGAACACGATGCACGAGCTGGCTCGCGTCGCGGCGTCCCGGCAGCGGGGCCCGGCCGTGCTGTCGCGTAACGGTCACGGCTCACCGTGAGTACCGGTGACCGGGGCGCTCACTCCGGCGAGTGAGAGTGAGGCTCCTCGCGGTGGCCGGGTGATTATCCCGCCGTGGCCTGGTAATCCGGACGGGAGCGTGCCGAGCTTTTCCTCGGGCGCTCACCCGGAGAGGAGTAACGCCGATGGCGGCATGGACGAGCGACGAACTCGGCCGGATCGACAGATCGGACGAACTGGAGGTCGCCCCCGTCCTCCGCGATGGGTCCCTGCGCGAGCCGGTGCCGGTGTGGGTCGTCCGCGACGGTGACGATCTGTACGTGCGAGCCGTCAACGGCCGCGGCGCGGCCTGGTTCCGCGCCGCGACGCGATGCCACGAGGGACACGTCCTGGCCGGGGGCGTCGCCAAGGACGTGGTCTTCGAAGATGTCGATGGTGACGCCGGGAGGATTCAGGACACCCTCGACACCGCGTATCAAGCCAAGTACTCCCACTATCCCAGTGACATCGTCGGCTCCGTCACGAGCGGCAAGGCGCGATCCGCGACGCTCAAACTGGTTCCCCGTTGACGAATCCTCGCCCGTGACAGTCCAATGAGGGCAATGGGTATCCGCTGTTGCGGAAATCGCCACCGCGGACGCTCGGCGTGGTCGCACACCACCATCGGGCCGACGCGCTGAACGTAGCCGTCCGTAATGGGTGGTCCTAACGAGACAGTGAGGGCCGGTCGGCCTCGAACCGGAACCCGACCCCGCGTACCGTGTGGATCCAGCTCGCCGAACCGAGCTTGCGGCGGATGGTGTTGACGTGGGTGTCGATGGTGCGGCTGATCCGGGTGTCCATGACACCGGTGCGCCCCGTGCCCCACACGTCGGCCATGAGTTGTTGGCGGGAGGCGACCACTCCGGGTTGTTTCGCGAGATAGTGGAGTAGCTCGAATTCTTTCCTCGTGACTGAAATAGGAATGTCGTCCAGGGTGACCTGCCGGGTTGCCGTGTCGATACGGAGCGCTCCGCGTTCCAATATTTCCTGTCGATTGTTCTGTGGTCGCGCCCTTCGCATTACCGCCTCGATGCGAGCCATCAGTCCGCGGATGTACAGGGATGGCTTTTTGAGGTAATCGTCGATACCGGAGCGCAATGCCAGTATTCGTTCCGCCTCGGTTTCGGTGTTGGCGAGCGCGATGATGGGAATGGTGTCGGCCGCTCTGATGATACGGCAGACCTCCAGCCAGTCCATGTCCGGAAGTTCCAGGTCGAGCAGCACGATGTCGGTGCGAGGGTAGCTTTCCACCGCGCCGCTGCCCGTGCTCACGCCCAGTGCGTCGTGGCCGAATCGCTGAATTCCCGCTACCAGGAATTGAGCGTAATCGAATTCGGCGTCAACCACGAGCACCCGCATCGCTGCTACCCCCAGAGGTCCGCGCGTTTCTTTTGTTGCGACGGTTGTCGTTCACCGGAAATCGGGCCACAGCGTGCGCAATCGATCCCGATCCGGTGGAAAGGGATGGGCCGCTGCAGAGCACAACTTTTTCCTCGGTTCTCATCATGCTTGGGTGATCTTCGTGAATCAACACCCGAATAGAGCAACTTACGGTATGCATATTGCAGATTAGTGGTCTGGACATGGCCGGACGGGAGCGTGGCGGTGACGCCGAGGTGTGTGAGCTTTCCGAAAGTACCGCCGGGATCGGAGGGAGGTCAGTGTCGGCGTGCCGAGGGGCGCAGCAGCAACCAGCAGGCGAGCGCGATCAGCAGGAACACACCGGCGGCCGCGGTCAGTGCGGCGCCGTAACCGAGCGGGATCGCGGAATGCGCGGGCGTCCCCGAGTCCGACAAGCGCGTCGTCCAGAATCCGGACACGGCCACCAGCGCGGCGAAACCGAGAGTGGGACCGAATTCCATCGCGGCGTTGAGCAATCCACCCGCGACACCGGCATGGGTCTCCGGCACGTCTTCCAGCGCGGCGACCGTCGCGCCCGCGAACACCGCGAGCGCCCCCGCTGGAAAGACGATCATCCCGGCCAGCACGGGACCGGCGTAGGACTGCTGATCGTCCATCGTCGCCAGCAACAGCAGACCCGCCGCTCCGGTGAGCAGCCCCGCGACGGTGACCGTCCTGGCCCCGAACGACGATACGAGCCTGCCGGTGAACGCCGACGTCGCGAACATCGCCAGGGAATAGGGGACGAACGCCGCCGAGGTGAGCGCGGGGGAGTAGTCGTGGGTCTGCTGAAAGTAGAGCGGAAGGAAGAACGAGAGGCTGAACACGCCGGTCGCGCCCGCGGCCAGCCCGCACAGCCCCGCCAGCCTTCGCGGGGAGGCGAAGAAACTCAGTGGCAGCAACGGATCCGCGCGACGCGCCTGGCTGAACAGGAACGCCGCGAGAAAGCCCGCGCCGCAGGCGATCGTGACCACCACCGGGGTGCTCCAGCCGCGTTCCCCGCTGTCGACGAGGCCATAGCAGACAAGTGCCAGGCCGATCGTGACGAGCGCGCCGCCCAGCCAATCGAGCCGTTGCCGCACCGAAGGGGAGAGGTCGGGAAGCAGTGCCGGGGCGATCGCGGCCGCGATCAGCGCGATCAGCGCGGGCGCGAGGAACAGCCAGCGCCACGACACCCAGCTCACGATCGGCCCCGCGGTGAGCAGGCCGATCGCGCCACCGACCATCGGCAGCCCTCCCCACACCGCGATCGCCCTCACGTACTGCTCGCGGCGGGGAAAGACCCCGCGCAGCAAAGCCAGTGCGGCCGGAGCGGCCATCGCGGCACCGCAGCCCTGACAGAACCGTGCGGCCAGCAGGGCGATGAATCCGGGAGCGAGCGCGGTCGCCGCGCAGCCGACGGCGAAAACGGCGGTGCCGACGATGAACGCCCTGCGCCAGCCGATGAGGTCGCCGAGCCTGCCGCCGAGCAGCAGCAGTCCGCAGAAGGAAACGGGGTAGGCGCTGTTGACCAGCGCGATGCCGGTGTTGCCCAGTTCGAATTCCCGCTGGATGGTCGGTAGCGCCACCGCGATGACCATCATGGCCATCAGCAACGTCGTGTGCACCGTGGCGAGCGTGACGAACGCGGCACGGCGAGCACGCAGTTCTCCGGAATCGGTTGTGCCGACGGGAAATCTGTCCACCAGCGGGTTGCCTCCCAGATTCGGTTGGGTCGCTCCGTTTCGTGTGCCTTCCGGTGGTGAAGCCATCAGGCCGGATGGTCGACCGGGTCGACGGTGAGATCGGCGGTGTGTGCCTCACGCATGAACCAGATGCACACCGCGCAGAGCGCGGCGATGAGTACGACGTAGCCCGACACCGGCAGCGACGACCCGGTGGAGGCGACAAGCTGGGTGGCGAGAATGGGACTGAGGCCACCACCGACGATGCTGCTCGCGTTGTAGGCCACCGACGAACCCGTGTAACGGTACCGCGTCGCGAACAGTTCGGGAAGGTAGGCGCCCATCGGGGCGAACAACGCGGCGAAGGCGATCATGCCCACCGACATTCCCAGTGCGACAAGGAAAGGCTCGCCGGTGTTGATCAGGGCGAACAGCGGGAACGCCCACACCATCGCGAGGATCGCCGCTCCCATGCACACTTTCCGCCTGCCGGCCCGGT
Source organism: Saccharomonospora sp. NPDC006951 (assembly GCA_040635515.1). Lineage (GTDB taxonomy): Bacteria > Actinomycetota > Actinomycetes > Mycobacteriales > Pseudonocardiaceae > Prauserella_A. The sequence goes on from JBEYHY010000010.1 coordinate 40,454, forward strand.
CGGAATACACGGCGAGAATCGGGGTCGCGATACCCATCACGGCCGCCGCCACCATCGCGGAGATGAGCAGCATGTTCTTGTTCAGGTCGAGTACTTCGGTGCCGTAGGAGAGAGAAAACGTCGTGATCGTGTAGAACAGCGTGTGGGCGAGAATGAACGAGCAGGTCGCCAGCAGCAGCGTGCGGGGTTGTTGTTTCACCACCTCGACGATGGGAGCTTTGGACTTCTCCTGCTCCTTCATGGCCTTCTCGAACACCGGCGTCTCGGCGATCTTCGTACGCACGTAGAGGCCGACCATGATGAGTACCGCGCTGGCGAGGAAGGGAATCCGCCAGCCCCACGAATTGAAGGCATCCTCGGGAATCGTGGCACCCAGTACGAGAAAAGCCGCCCCCGCGATGATGAACCCGACCGCGGGACCCAGCTGCGGGAAGCTCGACCACAGTCCCCTTCGGTTCCTCGGGGCGTATTCCGTGGCCAGCAGTACCGCGCCGCCCCATTCGCCGCCGAGCCCGAAGCCCTGCATGAACCGGCAGATCACCAGCAGGATCGGAGCACCGATGCCGATCATGTCGTAGGTGGGCAGCAGTCCGATCGCGACAGTGCCGACGCCCATCGTGAGCAGCGAGACGATGAGCATCGTTTTGCGGCCGATGCGGTCGCCGAAGTGACCGAAGACCACCGCACCCACCGGCCTGGCGACGAAACCGACCCCGAACGTGGCGAACGCGGCCAGGGTGCCTGCCAGCGGCGAGAACGTCGGGAAGAACAAGGTCCCGAACACCAGTGCCGCCGCCGTGCCGTAGATGTAGAAGTCGTAGAACTCGATGGCGGTGCCGATGAAGCTGGCCGCGAGGATGCGCCTGCGCGGCACGGCCGGCGTCGACGTCGTGGCGGCGGTGGTCATGGCTACTCCCTTGTGGCCAGGTGTGCGATCCCGGAGCCCGCGCCCGTCCTCGGCGCCGGCAGGGGACGTGCCGGGAGCATCAGGCCAGTGTGGGTCACATCACAACCGCCCCGTGTCGAACGTTCGCGGCCCCCCTTTATCGATTTGCCGAAAAGCCCTGTTCAGGGCTGCTTCGGTTGGCTGAGGTGCTCGGGAGGAGCGCCAGTAGCCGCAATCCCAGGTGCATCGTGAGCCTGGTGTCGCCGTCGGCGAGATCCAGACCGGTGAGCTGTTCGATCTGATGCAGCCGGTAGTACAGCGACGTGCGGTGGATGTGCAGCGTCGCGGCGGTCGCGGGACTGGACCCGGCGTTGTCGAGGTAGGCCGCGAGCGTCTCGACCAGCCTGCCGTGGTGGTCGGCGCCGACGAGGTCCCGCAGCGGCTTCGGCAGCAGCCACGGACCCAGCCGGTCGGGAGGAAGCTGCAGCAGCGCCGTATAGGCTCCGAGTTCGTCCCAGAACGCCACGCCGCCGGGCGAGCCGAGGACACCGGCGCCTTCGGCCGCCGTCGCGGCTTGCCGCCGGGAATGCCACGCCTCGGAAAGCCCGTTCGCCGGTGCGCCGACTCCGACGAGACACCGCGTGTTGCCGCCGAGCACGAGCCGGACCTGCCTGGTGATGGTGGCGCTCTGCTCGCGAAGATCCGCCGTGCTCATCGGCGTGCGGTCGAGCTGGAGCAGGATCGCGCTGTCGCCGGTGACCGTGAAGGCGGCCCGCGCCACGGTCACCATTGCCTTGCGGGCAACCGGTTCGAGCGCGGTGCGCAAGGCCAGTTCGGCGGGAGCACGCGCGTTACCCTCGGGCCCGGCATCGATGACGTTGACGACGTTGACGACGCTCACCGTCGCCCACGGCGCCGAACGCGGCCAGCCGCCGTCCTCCAGGGTGCGCTGGGCCGCGATCCTCCGTTCGGGCGTGTCGCCGAGGAGCCCGAGTACCGCTTCCTCGCGCGCCGCCCTGCCGGCGTCCTCGACGAGAAAATCGCGGTAGAGCACGGCGGCCATCGACGACGCGGCCGCGGTGATCGCCTCCACCTGCTCCTCCGACAAGGAGTCCGGCCCGATCACGATGAGGAACCCGAGCAGGAGACCTTCCCAGCGCACCGGCACACAGAACCGCGCCAGCATCCGCAGATCGTCGCGCGGAGGGATGACGCCCGGTTCGGCCCAGCGGGTGATGCCCTGCGCGAGCATGTGGTCGATGACGGCGCTGCCCGCTTCCCGCTGCAGCATCGCGTGCACCCGGACCTCGTCCTCGTCGCCGAAGTGCTTGCTGGCGCACATGAGGTGAGCCGAAGGGTCGTTGATCGCCACGGATCGGCCGATGCGCTCGGCGAGTGTGTCGACGATCCGCTGTAGCCCGTTGTCTCCCATGCCGGTCAGGTGCGGGCCGGTGGCCGCACTACCCCCTTCGCCGCTCGTGATGAACCGGTGATCCAGATTCTGGCGGCTCCGGCCTCCGCTGGCAAAGGGGATGAGCAGGCGGTTTCTCTCTCCGGAGGAAGCCGCGGCCCGAATACTCGACGGCGCGCGGTGTCGCCGGGGAAGGCGCGGCGCGAATACTCGCCCCGACGCGGACCTCACCCCTCGTTCGCGGCTACGACCGGGAGGCACCATGACCTGTCAACCGATCACGGACCCGGACTCTGGTCTGGACCTCGGCGGCTCGTCGCCGCATCCGCACGGGGAGCGGCGATGCTGATCCCCGCGCCGGTCGCGCCACTGCGGCATCCCGGCCCGAGAGCGGGCAGGAGGAGGGAATCGGTCGCCGCACTCTCGCGCACCGTGCACACCACGCTCCCGCCGCGTACCCGGCTGCTCGACGCGATCGCGACGGTCGTGGGCCATACCGGTTGCACGAGCGCGCAGGTCGAGTTGATGGGCGGAACGCTGAGCGGCATCAGCTACTGCGTTCCCGCCGCCGGTACCGACGGCTCGACCGCCGTCGCCTACAGCCCGACCCGCCACGCGCGGACCCCTGCGCAGCTGCTCGCCGCTTCGGCCACGTTCGGCCGCCGCGACGGAAAGCCGTTCCTGCACTGTCACGCGAGCTGGCTCGACGCCGACGGCACCCTCAGGGGAGGACACCTGTGGCAGGACACCACGATCGGCGACGTTCCCGTGTACGTGGTGGTGCACACCCTGCCCGGCGTCGAGCTGACCAGTGCGACCGATCCGGAGACGCGCATGCCCGTCTTCACCCCGGCACCCGCCCCGGCACGTCGCGCGGGCGGCAACGTCGTCGTTTCCCGGGTGCGGCCGGGTGAGGACCTCAGCATCGCGGCGGAGGAGATCCGCGCCGAACAGGGCTTCCCGCGCGCGATCGTGCGAGCCGGGCTCGGCAGTCTCGTCGGCGCGCGACTGTGCGGAGCGGCAACGGTGTGGCATGTGGACGGACCGGGAACCGAGGTCGTCTCCGTGGCCGGAACGGTGAGCCGGGACGGCCGGGCCGCGTTGTCGGCGATACTGGTCGACCGGCACGGGGTCGTGCACGCGGGCAGGCTGCTGCGCGGGCACAACCTCGTCGCCGTCACGTTCGAACTGCTGCTCACCCGAGACGGCGGACAAGACGATGGGTGAGCGGCTCGCGGGAAAGGTCGCGCTCGTGTTCGGCGCCGGTTCCAGCGGCTCCGCGATGAGCAACGGCAGGGCAACCGCGCTGACCTTCGCCCGCGAGGGTGCGCGGGTCGCGGCCATAGACATCGACCCCGGCGAGGCCGCGCTGACCGCGGACCGCATCAGGGCCGAGGGCGGTACCGCCATCCCGGTGGAGGCCGACGTGACCGTCGAGGAACAGGTGCGGGTCGCCGTCGCCACGGCGGCGGGGGAACTGGGCATCCCCTCGGTACTGCACAACAATGTCGGCCTCGCGCGGGTCGGCGACGTGGTGGAGCTCGATCTCGCCGACTGGAGGGACTCGCTGTCGGTCAACGTCACCGGAATGTTCCCCACCTGCAAGCACGTGCTGCCGCACATGATCGCTGCGGGGGCCGGCGCCATCGTCAACGTCTCCTCGATCGCGGCCCTCCGCGACACGGGGTACGGCTACCCGGGTTACAGCGCGGCCAAGGCGGCCGTCAACCAGTTCACCGTCGCCGTGGCGCTGCGGCACGCCGCCGACGGCGTGCGCGCGAACGTCATCGCGCCGGGGCTCATCGACACGCCACTGGTGACTGCTCAGGTGGTCGCCGGTGCGAGCGACAGGGCCTCGGCGCTGGCGGCGCGGGACGCGAGCAGCCCCACCGGAAAGGCCGGCAGCCCGTGGGACGTCGCGATGGCGGCGCTGTTTCTCGCTTCCGACGAATCCGCCTACATCAACGGTGTGTGTCTGCCCGTCGACGGCGGACTGTCGATGCGCTGCGGCTGAGCGGTTTCCGGAGAACGGAGGTCGGGATGAGCTCTACGCCGTGCGGGAGCTGATCGCCGAAGTGTCGGCGGAGGCGGTCACCGACGCCGGATTGCAACCGGCCGACATCGGCGGCATCTGTGTCGGCGTGTTCGACAACGGTTTCTCCAAGCAGAGCTTCGAGGCCGCGCTCGTCGGCGCGGGAAACACCCGGCTCGCCAGGATTCCGGCGACAAGGGTGGAGAACGCGGGCGGGGGAAGGCGGCGCTGGTGATCGGCGCGGAGAAGATGACCGCGACGGTCCCGCCCCTGCTCAACGACGTGCTGCTCGGCGCGACCCAAACGGCTCATCCGCCAGTAGCCGGCCGGGCGGGAACCAGGCCAGGTACAGCGGGCACCGGTTCACCGCTGGTGCGCAAGAGCGAGCCGGGACCGGACGGCCGGTCATCGAGATCGAGCCGTCGCGTGACATCCCACGCCAGCGCCTGGTTGCTGGTGACCACGGGCAACCCCAGCCGTTGCTCCAGTTCCTCGATCACCGGGGTGGAGCGCAGCGACGTGCAGCAGATGAGCAGCCCGTCGGTACGAGGGCAGCACAGTCCCTTCGCGATCTCGGCGACAGCGTGCGGAGGGATGCGGGTGATGTCGGCGTCCTGGCTGATGCCGAAACCGGTGAGCCCGGTGAGCCGGAACCCTTCCTCGGCCAGCGCCCCGGCGATGGACTCGTTGACCTGCCTGAGGTTGGGAGTCAGCACGGCCGGCCTGCGCACACCGAGCGCGCGCAACGCGGCGGCGACCGAGCCGACCGGCGTGAGGCAGTGTGCTTCCGGTTTCGCGGCCCCGAGCAGCCCGGCGACCTCGTCGTGGCCGATGATCGCCGCACCGGCCGTGCAGCCGTAGATCAGCGCGGCGAGCGGCTGTCCGGGCAGGATCGTCCCCGCGGCCGTGGTGATGTCGGCCGAGGTGGCGCGCAATGCGGCAACCGTCAGCGGTTCGACGTTCGCGATCCGCGTGGTGCACATGCCCACGCCCGGTGGCAGCAGCCCGCGCAGGTCGAACTCGATGTAGGCGTCCGTGGCCAGCGCGAGCAACCCGACCGTTCCCGAAGGAGCGGGGTCGGCCGGGGTGAAGCCGGTCCAGGCGGTGCTGGTGCGGATGGCGACCATGGTGTCCCCCTCGGTACCCGGAACCGCTCAGCGGATGGGCGTGTTCTCGCGCACCGTCGTGCGATGGATGACCCGCCGGTACCGTGCCGTGTCGAACGAGGTCGCCGCGTGCACGACCCGCCGGTTGTCCCACAGCACGGCATCGCCCTGGCGCCACCGGTGCCGGTAGACGAACTCCGGCCTGCTCGCCAGCTCCGTCACCTCCCTGATCAGCAGCCTGCCCTGTTCGGCGTCCATCCCGACGGCCCCGACACTCACTCTGGCACCGAAGTACAGCGCCCTGCGCCCGCTGCGGGGGTGGGTCCGCACCAGCGGCCAGCGTTGCGGTTCCTCCCGTTCCCTTCCCAGTTCCGCCTTGCTGATCGTGCCGGTCTTCCCGAGCTGCCTGAGGTAGTCGTTGATGCCGGTGATCGAATGCAGCAGCGTCACCTCCTCGTAGCGGCGCCGGGTCGGTTCGTCCAGCGCCTCGTAGGCCGAGTAGGTGCAGGCGAACAGTGTGTCGCCGCCTTCCGGCGGGACCGAAACGCCGTACATCATGCTGATCCAGGTGGGAACGGGGTATTGGGACTGATCGGCGTGCCACTCCAGATCGGGCCACGGCGCTTCGGTCTCCTCGCGGGTGTCCGGTGCGAAGACCACCGCCTTGTCGTCGGGGTTGCCGATCACGAAGATGTTCGGGTCGCCGTCGAGCCGGTCCTCCACGCGGGGCGGCAGATCCAGTTCGCCGAACGCCTCGCAGAAGGCGACCTGCTGCCGCGGCGTGATGTCCTGCTCCCGCAGGATGAGAACACCGAACCGGTCCAGTGCGTCCTCGATGACCGGCAGGTCCTCCTCGCCGGGCGGCTCCCGGAGATCGACTCCGGTGACCAGCGCACCCAATGGCGCGTCGAGCGGTTCGACCCCGATCCGGCTTCCGGTGCGAGTGTCCACTGTGTCCACTTGTTCTCCACGCTCCCTCAGCGACCTATGGGCTGGTGCGGGTAGTTCGGCTTGACGGGGACGACGGTGCGGGTGCCGTAGAAGTCGGGTCGCCTTCCCTCGGCCGCGAACGGCTCGGCGAGCGTGTTGTGCACGCTGTTGAACACGAAGAACAGGTTGGAGCGCGGCAACGGCGTGATGTTGCCGTTGCTGCCGTGCATGCAGTTCGAGTCGAAGACGGTGGCCGATCCGGCCGGCCCGGTCAGCAGCTTGATGTCGTGCTCGGCCGCCATCCGCGTCAGCACCTCCTCGGGCGGATCGCTCAGTTCCGGCTTGTGACTGCCCGCGAAATCGGCGGGGATCTCGCCCGCACACGGAACGAAACTCGTGTGCGACCCTGGCATGATCATCAGACCGCCGTTGGTGAGCACGTTGGGCGTCAGCGCGATCGAGATACTGCACGCCCTGGGGGCGGGCATGCCATCCTCGGCGTGCCACACCTCGAAGTCGGAGTGCCAGTAGAACGGCCCGCCCACGAAGCCCGACTTGTAGTTGATGCGGCTCTGGTACACGTATACCTCGGAGCCGAGAATCTGGCGGGCGACGCCGACAATCGACTCCCTGCGGACCAGTTCCGCGACGAACGCGCTGAGCGTGTGCACCTCGTACACCGACTGCACGTGCCCCGAGCGGTGCTCCCGGACAAGCCGGGGATCGTGCTGAAGTGAGGGGTCGGCGGCGAGCAGGTTCATCTCGCCGAGACACCGGCCGATCTCCTCCTCGGTCAGTACCTGCCCGAGCGAGAGGAACCCCTCCTCGTCGTAGACCCGGAGATCACCGGCGGTCACCGGGCCGGGAACATCGTGCCCCCACACCGCGGGATCGGTACGGGGAAGCCGCTCACCGCCCCCGCCGGTGCGGGTCGGGTACCTGTCGGACGTGTCGTTGAGCGTGGGCTGAGCCATGGTCACCTTCCTTGCCGCCACTGTGTTTCCGCTGCTGGTAGTTGGTTCTCGGCCGCTGTCTCATACCGCATCCGCCACGGCGCTCGCCAGAATGTCCTGTCCCGCCTCGAATTCGGCGTCGCTCACCGTCAGCGGGGGAAGCAGCTTGACGACCTGGTTGCGCGGGCCTGAGGTCTCCAGCAGCAGGCCGCGCTCGAAAGCCAGCGCGCACACCTTCTCCGCGATATCGCCACTCCGGAACTCCAATCCCGCGGCGAGACCTCTGCCTTTCACCGCCACGACATCGCAGGGACGGGAAGCGGCGAGCGATCCCAGCCGTGCCGAGAGCCGTCCGGCCAGTCCGGCGGTGTTCCTCGCGAGCGTGTCGTCACGCCAGTAGACCCGCAGTGCCTCCGCCGCCGTGACGAAAGCGGGGCTGCTGCCGCGAAACGTACCGCTGTGCTCTCCCGGTGCCCACACGTCCAGTTCGGGCGCGAACAACAGCAGTCCCATGGGCAGGCCGTAGCCGCTGATCGATTTGGAAAGGCACACGATGTCGGGCACGATCCCCGCCGGTTCGAAGCTGAAGAAGGGACCGGTGCGGCCACAGCCCATCTGGATGTCGTCGACGATCAGCAAGACGCCGTAGCTGTCACAGATCTCGCGCAGCGCGCGCAGCCACGCGAACGAGGCCGCGTTGAGGCCGCCCTCGCCCTGGACCGTTTCCACGATCGCCGCGGCGGGCCGGTCGAGACCGCTGCCGGAATCGCCGAGAAGCCGTTCGAGGTAACCGAAGTCCGGCTCCCCGCTTTCCGTCGTTTCCCCGAAAGGCAGCGGGGTCGTGTAGCCGAGCGGAAGCCCGGCACCCGCGCGTTTCGCCGTATTCCCGGTGACCGCGAGCGAGCCGAGTGTCATCCCGTGGAAACCGTTGGTGAAACTGAGAACCTGATGCCGTCCCGTGTTCCTGCGGGCGAGCTTCAGCGCCGCCTCCACAGCGTTGGTCCCGCCGGGACCGGGGAACGCCACGGTGTAGCCGAGCCCTCTCGGGCGCAGCACGATCTCGTCGAGAGCCGACAGGAAATCCCGCTTCGCGGCGGTGTGCATGTCGAGCGCGTGCGTGAGACCGTCCCGTTCGAGGTAGCGCAGCAACGCTCGTTTGAGCACCGGGTTGTTGTGCCCGTAGTTCAGCGCGCCCGCTCCCGCGAAGAAGTCGAGATACGGGGTTCTGTCCTCCGTGTAGAGCGTGCTGCCCCTGGCGGTGTCGAACACGACGGGCCACGCTCGGCTGTAGGCACGTACCTGGGATTCGAGAGCGAAGACGTCGGTGACCTCCATTGCCGCCGTCACCGCCGCGCCGCCGATGCCGCGCGTTCACGCAGGATCGTCTCGACGAGACTCCAGATCTCCGGTCTCGCCTCCCTGAACGTGACGGCGTCGTCGGCCGGCTGCTCGGTCAGCGTCGCCTCTCCCGAGGTCAGCAGGCTCAGCGCGGCCACAACGACGTCGGCGCACAGCGTGTTGATCGCGTGGATCAGCTCGGGCAGGCTTGTTGCCGCATCGAGTTCCAGCTTTCTGGCCAGCATGATCGGGCCCCTGTCGACCCCGGTGTCGATGAGGTGCGCCGTCGCCCCCTGGGGAAGGCCGTGCACGACCGACCACAGGTAGGGATTGTTGCCGCGAACCGAGGGCAGCAGGCCGGGGTGCACGTTGACGATCCCGTGTGGCAGCGCGTCGATGACGTGGGCCCGCATGATCCGGGTGTCACCGAGTACCCCGAGGGAAGGCGCGGTCTCGGCCAGTACGCGCAGGGTGTCGGCGTCGTTGTGGTTGCCCACCGTCTCGTACCGGATGTCGAGCGTCTTGCACACGGTTTCGAGCGGGGTCGGCGGCGTGAAGGCCGCGACCTGATCGAGCTGGCGGAACTGGGCCGCGAGCAGCCCTGCCGCGAGCGGCGAGTCCTCGTCGATGACGAGACTGGGTACGAAACCCGCGGTGATCAGCCGGTGCAGCATCAGTTCGCCGCGAGGGTGGCCTTTGAGATTGAAATAGGCGAAACGCAGGTCGCCGGGCCGGTCGGCTCCCTGGATGCGAAAGGGACGGGTGACCGGTGACTCGGAAAGCCGCTGATTCACTGCCGGTACTCCTGTTCGCCGTTGTCTGTTGCTGTTGTCACCATGGTGTGGACCAGGGCGGGGAAGGCGCAAGAAGTAAATCGGCAATTTGACATAGTTGACCGAGATTTGTTGGAAACTTGACAACGGTCCACTTGACTCACCGATGACCGCCGGAAGAATGAATGGAGTAAGGCGCTTCATTCATCGTGAATGATGGGAAGAACTCGTGTTGAGTGCGATACAGGTGCGCGATCCGCTACGCCGCATGCCACAACCGCGGGTCGTGCCCGCGCCGGTCGCGGTCGTCGCCACGACGCCGTCCGACGCCCACACCTGGAACCTGGTCTATCTTCAGTTGTTGCTGGAAGAGCAGGGATTCTCGGTGTACAACCTCGGTCCGTGCGTTCCCTTCGGCGAGCTCGCCGACGAATGTGCGGCGACGGTGCCCGATCTGCTCGTGCTGAGCAGTGTCAACGGTCACGGCGCCATCGAGATTCCCGCGTGCGCCGCCGCGGTCAAGGTGCGTCCCGAGGTTTCGGGAATGCGCATAGTTGCCGGGGGAAAGCTCACCACCGACGGATTTCTCGGAAGCGGGATGAGGCGAGAACTGCTCGCAGCCGGGGTTGACGCCGTATTTTCTCCCGAGTGCCCAATCGATGATTTTGTTGATTATCTGACCCGGTTCTCCGGTATTGGCGGAAGCTCGTCCGCTCGGCGGGGAAGCGGTATCCGTTGAATTCATCCAGCACGCGAAGTCCTGATCCGGTGCAAAGGAACCCCCTCGTCGTTCAGTGCAGGATGGGTTTCTCCGACATCGACCTGATGCGGCGAGGACTGCGCGCGGTACGCGACAGCGGCCTCCCCACGATCGGCACGATCACGCTGGACAGCTTCACCCGGACCAATCAGCACGGGAAGGCGCGCTCGGCAGTGAAGGAGGGCAGGCCTCTCAACGGGTATCCGATCGTCGCGCACGGCGCGCGGCGGACACGTGAGCTGCTGGGCGACGTTGCCGGCCCCGGGTTCGCGATCCAGATGCGGCACGGATCCGCGCGCCCCTTCGAGATTTTCGAGGTGATGCTCGACGCGGGCATCACGGCCACCGAGGGCGGACCGGTGTCCTACTGCCTTCCTTACAGCAGGGTCCCGCTGGACGTCGCGACGGCCGAGTGGGAGCGCTCGTGCGCGCTGCTGAGCGACTACCGGGGGCGCGGCGCACCCGTCCACCTTGAGACGTTCGGCGGTTGCCTGCTCGGGCAGCTCTGCCCTCCCGACCTGCTCGTCGCGATCAGCGTGCTGGAAGCCTTGTTCTTCCAGCACAACGGGATCAGGGACGTATCGCTCAGCTACGCCCAGCAGGTCCACTTCGGACAGGACCTCGAAGCGCTGCTGGCGTTGCGGGAGCTCGCGGCGAGCTATCTCGCCGCCGACGTCAGCTGGCACGTCGTCGTCTACACCTACATGGGTGTGTACCCCGCGAGCAGGCGCGGAGCGCTGGACCTGCTCGCCGAAAGCGCGAGGCTGGCCGCCTCGGCCGGCTGCGAGCGCGTGATCGTCAAGACGGTCGCCGAGGCGACGCGCATTCCGACCGTCGAGGAGAACGTCGCCGCACTGCGCCACGCGCACGACGCGGCGATCGCCCGGCGGGGCACACCGGCTTCCCCTGCCGACACGGGGATCAGGGACAGGGCGAAGGTCCTCATCGACGCCGTGCTGGCGCTGGCGGGCACGGTCGGCGACGCGCTGGTCCGGGCGTTTCGCACGGGCCTGCTCGACGTGCCCTACTGCCTGCACCCCGACAACGCGAACGTCGCGAGGTCCGGCATCGACGAACAGGGGCGGCTGATCTGGGCCGACCCCGGCGCGATGCCGATCGCCCACCTCGTGCCCCGCGCAGGCGCTCACCGCGTCACGTCCGGCGAGTTGCTGCGGATGCTGGCCCATGTGCGACGCGGGTTCGACGCCGATGCCCCTGCTATCGCCGAAGGTGTGAGGAATGGCCAGTGATCGTCCCCGTCCCGCGAGCGGCGCGCCCCGGGTGGCCGTCGTCGGCGCGACCGGTGCCGTTGGCATGACCCTGCTTCAGCTCGTGGAGGAACGTGCTTTCGAGTACTCGTCGTTCGAGCTGATCGCCTCGCCGCGCTCGGCGGGCCGGACCATCGAGTTCGGCGGCGCCGAACTCGTCGTGCGTGAACTCGACGACGTGGACTTCGGCGCCGTCGACGTGGCCTTCTTCTCCGCGGGGACGGCGCTGAGCCGCATCTGGGCGCCCCGCGCCGCGGCGGAGGGAGCGCTCGTGGTCGACAACACCGCCGCGTTCCGGATGGACCCGGGCACGCCGCTCGTCGTACCGCAGGTGAACGCGGCGGTGCTGGACCGGCGGCCGGCCGGCGGCATCGTCGCGAATCCGAACTGCTCGACCATCCCGCTCGTCAGGGTCCTGCGGCCGGTACTGCGCGAGTGGGGCGCCGAGCAGGTCGTCGTCAGCACTTACCAGGCGGCCTCGGGAGGCGGTTATTCCGGAATCGCGGAGCTGCGCGAGGACACCGGCTCGCAGCTCGCCGGGCCGCCGTACTCGGTGCGGGTGAAGGAATTCCCGCCAGGACTGGCCTTCAACGTCATCCCCTTCATCGACAAGGCCCTCGACGACGGGGGCACGGTGGAAGAACGCAAAATGAGCCAGGAGTCGGCGAAGATCCTCGCCGCCCCGGAACTCGACGTCACAGCGACCTGCGTCCGCGTTCCCGTCGTCAACGGCCACAGCGAAGCCGTGTGGATTCGCACCAGGCGACCGGCCGAACGCGAGGCGGTGCTCGCGGAACTGGCCGCCCAGCCCGATGTCGTCGTGCACTCCTCGGCCGACCCGCTCGGCACGCCGACGCCCAGAAACAACGGCGATCCGGACCGGGTCCATGTCGGCAGGGTCAGGGTTTCTCCCGACGGGCACGGTGTCTGGCTGTGGCTCGTGGCCGACAACCTCAGGATCGGCGCCGCGCTCAACGCCATCCAGATCGCCGAACTGCTGCGCGAGAAAGGCCTGCTGTGAACGTCGGCGTGCTGAAGTTCGGTGGTTCGACGTTCGCGACGCCGTCGCGCTACGCCGAGGTGGCGGACCTGATCCGGCGAAGGGCGGCCGAAACCGGAGCAGGTCAGGTCGTCGTGGTCAGCGCGATGCCGGGGGACACCGAGCGGCTCAGGGAACGAGTGCACGCCGCGTGCGCCGTCCCCGGCCAGGACGCACTGGTGAGCCTGCTGCCCATGGCGGACACGATGAGCGCGCTGCTGCTGGCCGCCGCGCTCAACGCGGGGGAGCGGGTGGCCGAGGTGCTGCCGGGTCCGGCGACGGGATTCACGACGACGGGGTCCGCGCTGTGGGGAACACTCACCGGCATCGACCCCGCACCGTTGCGGGACGCGTTGCGCCGCAACCGTTGTGTCATCCTTCCCGGCGGCCAGGCCAGTGATCGGAGTGGCCGGCCCACCTGGCTGGGCAAGAACAGTTCGGACCTTTCCGCCGTGGCCGCGGCCGTCGCCACCGGAGCGGCCCGCTGTGAGATCTTCTCCGACGTCGAGGGCGTGTACAGCTGCGATCCTCGAGTGGTGGCGGAAAGCCGGTTGCTCGGCGAGATTCCCTATGCGCTGGCGCGGCGGCTCACCCGCTACGGGGCGAAGGTCCTGCACCCCGGGGCGGTTCGCCTCGCCGCGCGGCATGACGTCCGGATCGTCTGTGCCGGCAACACCCCGCCTTACCGGCGAGGGTCGGTGATCGGCGACGCCGGCCCGGCCGAAGGGCGGGGCGCGGTCGTGCTCAACCGGCTCTCCCGGGCCTTCGCCTATCCGAGTCCGGCTCTGGCGGAGGACGCCGCGGCAGCGCTCGCCGGGGAGGGCATCAACGCACTGGCCACGCGGGCCGGCGGGGGACCCGTGGTCCTGGTGATCGGTGGTTACGTCGACCTCGGCGAGGTGGGTGAGCGTCTCGGCGTCGCGCTGGGCGATCCGGCAGGAATACCGGTGATCGAGATCGTGGGTGAGCGGGCGGAGGTCCACCTTGCCGAGGACGAGGAAGCAAGCGTCGCGCTGGCACGCTCACTGCACGCGCGCCTGCTGCCCTTACTGGCGCGCTCGTGACCTGGTAATGAAGCAAGGAAAGGATGACACGTCATGTATGTCACGAGTGTCGCGGACACGATGGGAACGGCCGGTGACGTGCACGGGCCCGGCTGGCGCAGCATCCGGCTGATCCTCGCGAAGGCAGGGCTCGGTTACTCGCTGCACGACTCGACCATCTACGCGGGAACCGAATTGCTGATCCAGTACTCACATCACACCGAATCGGTGTTCTGCGTCGAGGGTGAGGGTGTCGTGGTCGATCTCGGTCTCGGCCGGTCCCACGACGTCTCGCCGGGCACGATGTACGTGCTGGACGGACACGACCGGCATCTGCTTCGGGCGGTCACCGACCTGCGCATCATCTGTGTGTTCACCCCGGCCCTCGTGGGCGCGGAGTCACACGACGAGAACGGCGCCTACCCGGCCGCCGGATAGCAGGGCCGTCGCCGTGGCCCGCGGTGGCAGGATGGGGCCATGACCACGAGCGCGGTATGGGTGACGGACTTCTGGCTCGACCCGGCGTGTCCGCTCACCCGTGTCACGGCGCGATGGCTCCGCGCGGTCGCCGGCGAGGTCCCGCTCGACATTCGCTGGCGGGTGATGAGCCTTTCGATTCTCAACGAGGACAAGGACATCGATCCCGAAGGTGACGAAGACGGGTTCCTGTGGATCCCGGCCCGCATCGCCGCGGCCGTGCAGACCGGGCACGGTCATGCCGCGCTCGGCGAGTTCCACACCGCGTTGTGGACCGAACCCGACGGGACCGAGCGGGAGTGGTTCGGCGACATCGCCGATGCCCTTCGCCGCTGTGGGCTCCCGGAAAGCCTGGTGGAATCCGGCTCCTCCACCGAATACGACGCGGAGCTGCGGGCCTCCCACGACGAGGGAGTCGGCCGGATTCACGCTGAAGTGGGAACGCCCATCCTGTCCATCACGACACCGGAAGGCGCCCGGTACACCACTTTCGGCCCCGTCATCACCTCGGTGCCGGGAGGAGCGGGCGCGCTCGACCTGTGGCACGCCACGCTCCGGCTCGCCGCCCTTCCGGAATTCCGCGAGATCAAGATCGGCCGCTGACCGGAGCAAGCGAGTCCGTTGTGGACATACCGTTACCGCCCGGATGCTCGCTTTTCCTCTTCCAGCCAGGTGTCGAACGAGGTCGGCGCGATCTCCGCGTCAGGGGCCGGAAGTAGCGCGTCCCCGGCCATCGAGGCATCGAAGATGCCGGTGTGCCAGGTCGGTACCAGCGTGATGGACCGCCCGCGCGCCGCGTAGGTGCGCCTGGCCATGTCCACCAGGTCCTGCGGATCGGGACCCGCGACGTCGGCATGCCGCCCCTGGGGTGCACCAGTGGCGACCCTGGCGAGAATCGCCGCGACGTCACGGGGCGCGATCGGCCGCACCAGCAGTGGCGCGATCCGGGCGGCACCGTCCACCTCGGTCCACGAGGCGACCATCTCCGCGAAGTCGTGGAACTGGGTCGCGGGAACGATCGTGTAAGGGACGCTGCCCGAGGCGACCTCGGCTTCCTGGGCGCGTTTGCCCGCGTAGTGGGCGTTTCCGCCGACCTTGTCGACGCCGGCGATCGACAGCAACACGTGGTGCTTCACCCCGGCTTCGCGTTCCGCGGCCAGCAGGTTGCGCGTCGTCGTCGTAAAGAATCCGACGGTTTCCGCCTCGTCGGTCGAGGTGCTGTTGGTCGTGTCGATCACCGCGCCGGCGCCGGCGAGCGCGGCCGCGAGCCCGGTGCCCTCCCGCACGTCGATGCCATGACTTCTGCTGACCGGAATCACCTCGTGCCCCGCGGCGACGAGTGCTTCCCCGGTGAGTGCTCCGATCCGCCCGGTGGCGCCGATGACCGCGACCCGCATGACAGCTCCTCTGCTTCCGAACCTATTGCCGACTTAGCGGATCCACAATAGCAGCTATATCCTGAGAGGATGAAGTTGCCCGAGAGCACCGAATGGGCCTTGCACTGCACCACCGCGCTCGCGCAGCTCGGCGGCGAGCCGGTGAGTACGGGCCAGCTCGCCGAGCACTTCGGTCTTCCGGTGCCCTACCTGGCCAAGCAGCTGGCCCATCTGGTCAAGGCCGGGGTGCTGTCAGGGACGACAGGACCAAGGGGCGGCTTCCGGCTGGCCCGGCCCGCGACGCGGATCACCGTGCTCGACATCGTCGAGGCGATCGACGGGCGCGGCGACCCCTATCAATGCAGGGAGATCCGGCAGCAGGGACGCGGTGCGGCGCCCGAGGAAGACTGCACGGAACCCTGCGTGCTGGCCACGACGATGCGCAGGGCGCACGAGGCGTGGCGGGCGAGCCTGGCGGCCGTCACCGTCGCCGAACTCATCGGCACGCTTCCGCCGGAGGTTCCGGAGCGGACCCGCCGGTTGCTGTCGCGTAGCGGCGCTTCCAGGGAATGACCGTCCACGAAGGACGGTAAGCGAAACGGGGCGGCCACTTCGGTGGCCGCCCCGTCTCGTTGCTGGTGCTGTCGTCAGTTCTCCAGTACCTCCAGGTTCGCGGCGGCTGCCGCGGTGCGGGCGTCCGTGCCGCTACTGCCGATGCTGGGGCCGCGCGGCGGAATGGTGTCGTAGACGGCGGGGTCGAGGTGATCCACCTGACCGCTCGCGAGCGAGGACAGCATCCCCTCCAAGCCGATGTAGACGGTCCTGGTCAGCTGGGCGCGGTACTTCTGGCCCAGTGTCTGGGTTTGGCCCCGCACCTCGAACAGCACGGCGCCGCTGCCGTTGAGCGCGAAGGACCCGAGGCCGGTTCCCGGCAGGTTGGTGTCCTGGGGATACAGCGTGATGTTGCCGAACAGCGGGTTGCCGTTGGCCCTGCCCTGCAGAGCGTTGTAGACGGCGACGTTGAGCCGCTTGGAGTAGTCGAGATCGTAGTCGTCGGCGTAGTGCTCGTAGCCCGGCATCGTGGCGGGGTCGTCGACGAACTTGCCGGAGATCGACATCGTGACGAACCGGTCCGGGTCGTCCGGCATGACGTAGCAGGCGCCCTGGTGGTGCAGGTCGACGTAGGTGTCGACCTTGCCGAACTCGGCGACCAGGCCCTTGTACACGTCCCTGACCGTGCGCGACTCCGGGGTGATGTACCAGCCTGTGTCGGCCGAGGAACCGGGGAAGTCCTCCGCCTTCGGCTCGTAGGACAGATCGGGGTTGTAGTCCCTGTTGACGTCGAACCCGGGCAGCTGCGAGTAGTCGTCGCCCTGCCTGGGTTCGGTGTAGTAGTTCCACGCCGGCTCGCTCCCGCGAAGCTGCGGGAACCTGGCGGTGACCTCGTCCCAGGTCATGTCGTTGCCACGACGGTCGAGTTCGGCGCCGTCGGGGTTCATCTTGGGGACGGCCACGATCGTCAGCTCGGAGCGCCACCGCTTGGCTTTCGCGGTGTCACTGGTGCCGACCCAGTCGAGCAACTGCAGGATCGCGTCGGTGCCGGTCTTCTCGTTGCCGTGGATCTCGCTGGTGATCAGCACGGCTTTGGGGCCGGTCCCGACGCGGGCCGACCAGACTTCCTTGCCCCTGTTGCTTCTTCCCACCTCGGTCACGTCGACGGCGCCGTTGCTGACCCGCTCGATGCGGGCGAGTTCGATGCCGAGTTCGCGGTGGTCGGTGAACTCGTGAACGGGCAGGTCCCGTGGCTCGTCGCTGCATTGCTCTGCGGCGGGCGCCGCCTGCGGGGCGGGCCGAGCCACGGCCGGGGTGGTCGCGGCCACCAGCGCGAGCACACTCGCGCCGGTGACGACGGCAAGCCACGAACGTCGTGGTGCGGGCACGGCAACTCCTCGGACTCTGCGTGGAACCCGTGCCTTCGCACGGGTTTGCGGCTGTGTGTCGAGGTGGCGCCACCGTGATCGTTAGTTATAGCGGCTAACTAGTTCGGTGGAAAGTCCCCGCGTCGAATCCGGCCGAAACTCACGTGTCCGGCGCAGCGTCGCCGCTGTCGTGGCGGTCGCCGCGCGGACGCAGCAGGAGAGTGGCCGAGGCGGCCCTGTCGGTGAGCATTCCCGGAAGATAGGCGCCGCCCCTGACCGAATACTTGGTGCGGTAGGCGGCATCGACCATTGCCCGTTCGGCTTCGCCGGACCGGCTCACCTCGACCTCGCGATCGAGTCCGCCGACCCGGATCCTGGCGAGCGAGTGCGTGATCGCGTGCCGGTACCAGGCACCGCCGGTGCCGCGAAAGGAGCGCACGTAGAGGTTGTCACCGGCGCATACGACCCATACCGGCGCCCAAGCGCGCGGCGAGCCATCCGGCCTGATGGTGGTGATGTGCAGTTCGTCGGCCGCGCCGATGTGTTCGAGTTCGCTCGTGGTCCAGGTCAGCACACGCGCTCCGTTGCCACTCGGGAGTCCGGGTTGCCGGTCGCCGGGACCGGCAAACGTGACGCTACCAGCGGAATCGGGGCTTCGTCGATCAGGAAAGGCCTGGGGAAAAGGCGATCGTGCCACCAGGTACACAGTGGACAGTGCGACCGCCGGGTGCGATCGCCGGGTTCACCGGGCCCACAGGAGCTGTTCCGCCGCGGTGGGCTGCCTTCCCCAGTGCTGCGGGGCCAGTGCCCTGCACAGCAGGCGCCGCCCGGTGATCAGCGAAGTCATCAGTACCCTGGGGTCGGGCTGGGCGAGCCCCTCCTGGATCGTGTCGAGCACGCGGGGGGAGAGGACGCGCAATGCCGGTGCCGCGGCTGTGAGCGAGATCCGGAGAGCGGTCAGCTCCTCGACGACGTGCGCGGACCCGACGACCGCGCACATCGTGTGTGCCAGCCGGTCGTAGAGGTCGCCGAGCGCCCGCCTGTTCTCCGCCTCGTCGGCCGGAGTGCGGTGGATGGCCTGGTTTCCGGCTTCGGTGACACCGGACAACGTCGCCTCCCTGGTAGACGCGGAACTGATCGCCACTCACTGTGTCTAGTGGCTACCAGGCGAAGTTCACACCGCAAATTGCAACTACTACCTGATTGTGTGACCGCCGAAATCGATGCCCGGAGGTGCAAATTGCCGATCACAGCTGGTGATCAGCCGTCACGGGCTGGTCGTTACCCGGGTTCACCGCGGCGCCCAGCGCACGGATCGCACTCGCTCGAAACGCCGTGACCGCGGGCGCGGCGGGCACCAGCGACAACGCGCCGTGGTACATCCCCGGCACGACCTCCAGCACACACGGGACCCCGGCTTCGCCGAGCCTGCCCGCGTAGGCGACGTCCTCGTCGTGGAAGAGATCGAGGTCGCCGACGCCGATCCAGGCCGGTGCGAGGCCACCGAGATCCGGGCGCCTCGCGGGAACCGCGTAGGGCCGCATCTCGCCTGTCGCAAGAGGATGCCCGAGATAGCAGGTCCAGCCGAACCTGTTGGACGCGGGCGTCCAGACGAAGGTGGGTTCCCGCGCGGCGTCGAGCGCGGTGCGGTCGTCGAGCATCGGATAGACGAGCAACTGGAAGCACGGCGCGAGATCGCCCTCGTCGTGCGCCCGCTGGGCGAGGGCCGCGGCGAGACCACCACCCGCGCTCTCGCCTCCGACGGCGATCCGCCGGGGGTCGATACCCAATTCGCCCGCGTTGCCGTGCAGCCAGCGGAGCGCGGTGACGGCGTCGTCGAGCCCCGAGGGAAACGGGTGCTCGGGGGCGAGGCGGTAGTCGACGCTGACGACCAGGATTCCCAGTTCCGCCGCGATCCGGCTGCACAGGGTGTTATCGCTGGCCGAGGAGCCCATGATGTAGCCGCCGCCGTGCAGCCAGAGCAGCGCGCCGGAGGTGCGGGTGCGGGCCGCGGGTTCGTAGACGTGGATGCCGACGGCGGGACCGCTCGCCTCGGCGCCGTTACTCGCGTATCGCCGGCGCACGGTGACTCCCGGGACGAGCGGGGTCGCCGGGTGGGGAGCCAGCCGCAGCAGCCGAAGCACGGTGCGCGACCTCAGATTGAAGGGCAGCCACAGTAATGCGGGGCCTCGCAGATCCGGCGCCACGGCGGCGAGGCGCTCACGGGTGCGTGGGATCCGCTCGCCGATGGCGGTCGCGACCGCTGTCGCGGCCAGGCCCAGCAATGCTGCCGCTTTCCTTTTCACATCGCGAGTGTGGCAGCCGGGCCGCCGAGTTCCGCGCGCGGGACGGCCGGTCCCGGCCGGAGCGCCCCGAGCGGGGTGCCGTCAGAGCGGGCGGCTGTCGCTCGCCCGCACCCACTGGCCGTCCGAGCGCTGGAAGAACTGGCCCTGCTGCGGGTTGCTCCAGCTCAGCGAAACGCAGAACTCGCCGCCGAAGCGGGCGCCGGTGTCGACCATGCGCCCGTTCGGCATCTCGCCCTCGAAGCGGTACAGCGGAACGAGGGACGAGGTGGTCACGTGGGGCGATTCCCACGGCTGGCACACCACCGGCGCGGTGGCGGCCGTGCGCGCGGATTCGGCGTTCGCCGAACCGGCGCCCAGCGAGCCGATGTACAACCCCGCGAACGCGATGATGGCGATTTTGGACATATGGTTGAGCAACATTTCTTCCTGCTTCCGGTTCCGGGGTCCCCGCAGTGTTTCCCCACGGTGGCCCCATGCTCGCGCGCGGGAGTGGCAGGCCGGTGTCATCGCGGTGACACCGGCGGGAGATCCACAGTGGACAGATCCGGATCAGCGTTGCCGCCACGTTCCGGTCCGCTCGAACCGGGTGAGCGCGGCGGCCGGAGCAGTCAGGTCCCAGCCCTTCGCCGCCGTCCAGGCGTCGTCGTAGTAGGTGCCCGCGTGGGCATCGGCGGCATCGGCCGCGATCATCACGACGGAACCCCGCACCCCGTCCTGCCGCATCCTGTGCAGCAGATGGCAGGAACCCCAGAACGCGGCTCCCGTCGAGGGGCCGGCGCGAAGGCCCGCCGTCGCCGCGACGTGGCGCATCGCGGCGACGCTCGCCGCGTCGGGTACCGGGATCACCAGATCGACGACGGCGGGATCGAAAGCCGGCTCCATGCGGGGACGCCCGATGCCTTCGATCCTGGTCGGCATGCCGGTGGCGTAGTCGGCGGAGCCGGTGACCCAGCCGGGAAAGTAGGCCGAGTGTTCCGGATCGGCCACGGCGACCTTGGTCGGGTAACCGTGCCGCCGCAGATACCGTCCGATCGCGCGGGAACAGGCGCCGCTGCCTGCCCCGGCGACGATCCACTCCGGCGGCCTGCCTTCCGGCATCCCGGCCAGAATCGTCGCGGCGAGGCCGTGATCGCGATCGGCGATGCGCGCGTCGACACTGGCGGCGACGGTGCCGAGGTGATCGAGATAGTGGCCACCGGTGTCGCTCGCGAGTCGCGCCGCGCGTTCGTAGACGGCCAGCGGTGGATCGACCCGGAGCAGATCGCCGCCGTGCTGCTCGATCCTTGCTCGTTTGGCTGCGCCGGTCGCGTGCGGAACGACGGCGGTGAACCTCAGCCCGAGCAGCCGGGCGAAATAGGCTTCGGCGACGGCCATGTTGCCGCTGTTCGCGTCGACGAGCCGTGTTGCCGCGCCGACCTTCCCCGCCTCGATGGCGTCGGCGATGAGGTCGCGGGCGAAGGGATGCTTGACGCTGCCCGTCGGTTGCCGGGTCTCGTCCTTGACGTGGAGCGAGACCGGCCATTCGCGGGGGAGCGGGTAGCGGCGCAGTGGAGTGGGAGGCCGCGCGATCCGGTCGTCGGCCAGTGTGGCGAGCGCTCGCCGGGCCCAGGAGGTGTTCACGCCGGATTCAGCCGTTCCCTGACCGAGCTGACGAGAACACCGTGGCCGCCGGGCTCGCGGCGCAGCTTGCCGCGGCTGACCAGATCGTGCACGCCTTGCCGGGTGATGCCGAGCATGGCCGCGGCGACGGTCGCCGGAACGACCGTCGCCGAGGGATGCCCGAAGCGGCGCGCGACGAGCTTGCCGAACGGGGTGGCCCACCAGGACGCGGGTGGCTCGAAGTCCGTGCCGCGCCGGTAGAGCGCCGAGACGATTCTCGACGCCGTGTCCTCGGCGAGACGTTCGTCTTCGCCGAGGACCTGCGCCGCCCACATCTCGGCGTCGGCAGCCAGCCTGCTACGCAGTGCGGCCACCTCCGGCGACGGTGGTTCGCCGCCGAGTAAGACGTCGAGCGGGCCGAGCAACCTCTCGGTCGTGTCGTCGGCAAGCTGCCTCGCGATCGCGGTGTGCGTCGCCGTCGACGTTTGGTGCTCCCGCCGGTCGGCGGCTGGCTGCGCGCGTGTGTTCACCGGTTCCGCCTTTCGCGGTAGACCACCGGCGAGCCTAGCAACTACTTGACAGCGTGCGTCAAGTAGTGGGCCGGATCAGGCCGCGAGTGCCTTTTCCGGTTCCTTCGTGACCGAGGGACGGACCAGCAGCGAAATGAGCACCGCGACCGTACCGATGCCACCCGCGACGAGGAACGCGGCTCGCAGGCCGTCGGCGTCGGGCGCGCCCGCGTCCGGCGCGCTGCCGAGCGCGGCGACCGACACGAACACCGCGGTGCCGATGGCGCCTGCCACCTGCTGCAGCGTGGCGAGGATGGCGCTGCCGTGGGAGTAGAGCTGATCGGGCAGCGAACCCAGCGCCTCGGTCATGAGCGGCGTCATCATCAGGCCGAGACCCGCCATGAGCAGGATGTGGATCGCGATCGCGGCGGCAAGCGGCGAGCCGGGGCCGAGCAAGGTGAACAGCCACAACGCCGTCGCCATCGCGATCGCGCCGGGGACGACGAGCGGGCGCGCCCCGAACCGGTCGAACAGCGAACCGACGGGACGGCCGAGCAGCCCGAGGACCAGGCCTCCCGGCAGCACGGCGAGCCCGCTGACGAACGTGCCGGTGTCGAGCACGGTCTGCAGGTACAGCGGCAGCATGATCGACGCGACGCCCAGCAGGCACATGAACAGCAGCGCCGTCAGGCTCAGCGCGATCGTGAAGCTGCGGTGCGTGAACGGCCGGAGGTCGAGCAATGCCTTGTCACCTCGTTGCAGGCGAAGCTGCCGCCACGCGAAAACGGCGAGTGCCACGGCGCCGCCGGCGATGGGCGCCCACGGCGGGACGAGATGCTCGCCGCCTCCTCCCTCGCCGATCGAGGCGAGGCCGTAGAGCAGGCCACCGAATCCGAGGGCCGACAGCAGTACCGAGACCAGGTCAAGCGGCACCGACCTGGTCTTGCTGTCCAGCCGCAGCCACGTCGCGCCGATGAGCAGGGCGGCGATGGAGAGCGGGAGCACGATCCAGAACATCCACCGCCAGCCGAGGCCCGACAGCACGGCGCCACCGATGGTGGGGCCGAGCGCGGGGGCGACCGCGATGACGATGGTGATCGTGCCCATCGTGGCGCCGCGCCGCTCCTGCGGCACGAGCCGCATGACCGTGGTCATCAGCAGCGGCAGCATCACCGCCGTGCCGCACGCCTGGATGACGCGCCCCACCAGCAGTACCGCGAACCCGGGGGCGACGGCGCTCACGAACGTGCCGACGCTGAACAGGGTGAGCGAGACGATGAAGACCTGCCGTGGGGTGAAGCGTTCGAGCAGGAATCCCGTTGTCGGGATGACCACGGCCATGGTCAGCAGGAACCCGCTGGTGAGCCATTGCACGGTGGTGGTGGAGACGCCGAGGTCGACGGTCAGGTCGCGCAGGGCGACGCTGAGGATCGTCTCGTTGAGAATCATGACGAAGGCCGAGGCCACCAGCACGCCGATGAGCATGCCCGCTCGTGCGGGCGCGGGTCTGGGGTCGGAGGCCGCGGGCGTCGCGCTCGCGGTGTCGATCATGGAAAACTTCCTCACAGGAGCGGAATCGGAGTGCGGGCCGGGCTCGGCAAGGCCGCCTCCGGCATCGCGCGCTGGCGCTGCTCGCTGATGGCGTGGCACCAGAGGTGGAAGGCCGATCCTTGCCGACGTCTGTCGGCGCCGACTGCGGTGGCGGCGGATGGCCACAATGCGACCACCTTGATCAGTGTAGTCGGGGGCTCCGACAGTTTCCCGCGAATTTCCGCCGCACCGCCCCGCCGGGTCCGGTGTGGACGGACAAATCGGGAGCGGGGTCAGCCGGTGACGGGCGCCAGCCACAGCCCGACGAGCGCGTCGGTGAGCCCGTTGGCCGCCTCGGCCCAGGTGCTCCTCGGAGTTGCCGTGCCCTCGGCGATCGCGCGTTCCCTCTCGGCGATCCCGTGCACCATGAGCTGGCGTGCCATGTCCCGCCGTTCGAGCTGAACCCGCGGTGGCAGCCCGGAAACACACGTGTCGAGTTCGGTCACCGCGATCATCGTCGAGGGGGAGTTGAACGACTCCTCCCGCATGATCGGCCGGTAGGCGGGGTCGGTCGCCACCTGGGCGCCGAAGCGGCCGAACCAGGTCGGCGTGCCCAGCCCGGCGAGGTGCTCGGCGGGCGGTACGACGAGGCAGGCGATCCAGTCCCGCACGTCGGTGGAGCCCGATGCCTCGGCGACCATGGCCTCGCGCAGCACCTCGATCCGCTCGTCGTGCTTGCGCAGGATCGCGCGGATCAGGTCGGCCTTGGTGGCGAAGTGATAGCTGACCGCGGTCGTGTTGCCCTGGCCCGCGGCGGCCCCGATCTGGCGATTGGACACGGAGTTGACGCCGTGCTCGGCGAACAGCCGCTCCGCGGTGGCCATGATGAGCTCCCGGGTGGCGCGCGCCCTGCCCGTTGCCTGTTCCTTCGCCGGCGCTTCGCCGGGCATGGCCGCCATGGCTTTCACCGCCTCCCGCCTGTTGTCCGCGTCATCGCTACCCGCATCATCCTCGGTCATCCTCAAGGTTCCCGATGTCCGGTTCGCGGCGTGTTTTGCCGCACACCCCGCCCCGATCGGCGCCCCGGCCTTTCCGGGGACCGAGCCCATCCTGCTATGTTAAGTCAATCAGTTGACTTAATCCACGATTCCGGTGAAAGACGAGGAGTTTTCCTTCATGACTCACGCTGTCGGCGGCGCACCGGCCCGGTCCCAGGTGCGGCCGGGCGCCGTGGTGGCGGTGCTTGCCTCCGGCGGCATCGTCGTCTCGCTCATGCAGACACTGGTCATCCCGCTGGTGCCGAAGCTGCCGTCGCTGCTGGGCGCCACGGCGGCCGACACCTCGTGGGCGATCACCGCGACCCTGCTCGCGGCCGCGGTGGCGACGCCGACGGTCGGCAGGCTCGGCGACATGTACGGCAAGCGGCGCATGCTGCTGTTCAGCCTTCTGATGCTGATCGCCGGATCGGTGCTGTGCGCCATGTCGGACACTCTCGTGCCGATGGTGGCCGGCAGGACGTTGCAGGGCCTCGCCGCGGGAGTCATCCCGCTCGGCATCAGCATCATGCGGGACGAACTGCCGCCCGAGCGGCTCGGCGGAGCGACCGCGCTCATGAGCGCTTCGCTCGGGGTCGGCGGGGCACTGGGCCTCCCCGCCGCCGCCTTCATCGCCGAGAAAGCCGATTGGCACGTGCTGTTCTGGGGATCGGCGGGGCTGGGCGCCGTCGCCGCGGTCCTCGTGCTCACCGTCGTTCCCGAGTCCAGAGTGCGTACCGGCGGCAGGTTCGACCTTCCTGGGGCGCTGGGGTTGTCGATCGCGCTGCTGTGCTTGCTGCTGGCGATCTCGAAAGGCGCTGAATGGGGATGGGGAAGTGAGCGGACACTCGGGCTGCTCGGCGGCGCCGTTGCCGTCCTGCTCGTCTGGGGCTGGTGGGAACTGCGCACCCGGCAGCCGCTCGTCGATCTGCGCACCACCGCGCGCAGGCAGGTGCTGCTGACCAACATCGCCTCCATCGTCTTCGGTTTCGCGATGTTCGCGATGTCACTGGTGCTGCCCCAATTGCTGCAGGCGCCAGAGGCGACCGGATACGGCATGGGGCAGACGATCCTCGCCGCGGGACTGGTCATGGCACCCAACGGCCTCGTCATGATGGCCATGGCGCCGATCTCCGCGAAAATCTCGCGCACCATGGGTCCGAAGGTCACGCTGATGACCGGCGCCGTCGTGGTGGCTGCCGGCTACGCGCTGACCCTCGTGCTGATGGCGGAGATCTGGCAGCTCGTGATCGCCTCCAGCGTCATCGGCGCGGGAATCGGCCTTGCCTACGGCGCCATGCCCGCGCTGGTGATGGGCGCGGTTCCGGTGTCGGAGACCGCGGCGGCCAACAGCCTCAACACACTCATGCGCTCGATCGGCACGTCGGTCTCCAGCGCGGTCGCCGGAGTCATCCTCGCCAGCATGACCATGACGGTGGGCGGAACGGCCGTTCCCTCGCGCGAGGGCTTCCAGGTCGTGCTCGTGATCGCGGTGGCGGCCTCGCTTGCCGCGCTCGTGGTCGCGTCCTTCCTGCCCGGCCGGAAGAAGCCCGCTCCCGCCGCCGCGGCGCCGGTTCCGGCCGGTTCGCTCACCGGCAGGGTGCTGGGAACCGATGGTGGTGAGATCGCCGGCGGCGTGGTCACCGTGACCGGACCGGACGGAAGGCAGCTCGGCAGGACCCGCTCCGGCGCTGACGGCGGCTTCGCCGTCAGCGGGCTGCGTTCCGGCAGCTACACGGTGATCGTGACCGCGAGCGGATTCGAACCGGAGGCGGCCTCGGTCGCGCTGAACGGTTCCGGGGTGGCACGGGATTTCACGCTCGCCGCGATCGGCCGCATCCACGGCAGGGTCACCGCGCCCGACGGCACCGGGCTCGCCGGCGCGACCGTGACGGTCACCGGCGCGGGCGGCGAACGGGTTTCCAGCGTGGTCACCGGCTCCGGCGGCCACTACGAACTGCTCGGCCTGCCCTCCGGCGAGTACACGGTTGTCACCAGTCTGTACGCGCCTTCGGTGCGGCAGGTCAGCCTCACCGGCGCGGGGAAGGTCACCGTGGACCTCGATCTGGCCGGCGCGAACGGACCAGGGACTGCCCCTGGATCGCCGGCATAGCGCGGCGGGCACTGCGTGTGGTGACATGACGGCTGTGACGGCAGCCAAGCCGATGGTCATCGGCGTCGACATCGGAACATCGAGCAGCAAGGGCGTGCTCGTCGACCGTGACACCGGTGCCGTGGTGCACACCGCGGTGCGGGAACACGCGGTGTCCCGCCCCCGGCGCGGGCACGCCGAGATGGATCCGCGCGTGTGGTGGGCCGAGTTCACCGGCATCACCGGCGAACTTCTGCGAGCCCGTGGAGCCGAGGGTTCCGTTGCGGCGGTCGGGGTCAGTGGGATGGGTCCCTGCGTCGCGCTGACCGGAGGGGGAGACCCCGGTACGGAGCAACCGCTGCGGCCCGCGATCCTCTACGGTGTCGACACCCGCGCCACCGCGCAGATCGCCGCGCTCGACGAGGAACTCGGCGCCGACGCCGTGCTCGAGCGGTGTGGCTCGCGGTTGTCCACCCAGGCCGTCGGCCCCAAGCTCGCCTGGATCGCCGAGAACGAGCCGGACGTCGCCGCGAAGGCGAAACGTTTGTACATGCCCAGTTCCTGGCTGGTGTCCCGGCTCACCGGCGAGTACGTGCTCGATCACCACTCGGCGAGTCAGTCGGTGCCGCTGTACGACTCGCGGGAGCTCGACTGGTACGAACCATGGGCCCGGCGCGTCGCCCCGTGGCTCGACCTGCCGCCGCTGCGCTGGCCGGGCGACGTCGCGGGAACCGTGACCGCCACGGCGGCGCGGGAGACGGGCCTCGAAGCGGGAACCCCGGTGATCACCGGCACGATCGACGCGTGGGCGGAGGCCGTGAGCGTAGGCGCCCAGCACACCGGCGACCTGATGATCATGTACGGCACGACGATGTTCCTCATCGCGACGACGGAACGCAGACTGACGATGCCGAGCCTGTGGAGCACCGTCGGTGCCTACGAGGGAACCCGCAACCTCGCGGGCGGCATGGCCACTTCCGGCGCGGTGACCGAATGGCTGCGTGGCCTCTTCGGCGGTCCCGCACACGCCGAACTGCTCGACGAGGCGAGCCGGTCGGGACCGGGTGCGGGCGGATTGCTGATGCTGCCGTACTTCGCGGGTGAGCGCACACCGATCGCCGATCCCCGCGCCCGCGGGGTCATCGCGGGACTGACCCTCGAACACACGCGAGGTGATCTGTACCGGGCGGCGCTCGAAGCGACCGCGCACGGGGTGCGGCACAACATCGCCGCGCTGCGGGAGGCGGGCGCGCGACTGGATCGGATCGTCGCCGTCGGAGGCGGAACCCAGGGTGGCTTGTGGACCCAGATCGTCAGCGATGTCACCGGGGTCGAGCAGGTGATCCCCTCGGTGACCGTCGGCGCCGGCTACGGTGCGGCGCTGCTCGCCGCCGAGGCGACGGGGACAGCCGACATCGCGGTGTGGAACCCGGTGCGCGAGATCCGCGTCCCCGATGCCGCTCTCCGCGAGCGCTACGACGAACTCCACCGTGGCTACCTCGATCTCTATCCCGCCACTCGACCGGTCGTGCACGGTCTTTCCGGTTGAGCGCCGCGGAACCCGGCCGCGAGTCCCCCGCTCCGGACGCCGAGTTCTGCGTTCAGGACGCCGAGTTCTGCGTTCGGGTGGGTGAGATCTGCGTTGGGCACGGCGAGTTCCGCGTTCAGGCCCGCGAGATCTGCGCTCGGGGTAGGCGAGCGCCGGCCGGGTCGGCGAGTGCCGCATTCGGCGCACAGCCTTGGGCGCGGCCGGTGATGACTTGAGCGCGGATCTCGCCGTCCTGAGTGCAGATCTCGCCGTCTTGAGTGCGGAACTCGGCGTCCTGGACGGGGGACTCGCGCCCCACCCCCGGGCGCGGGCCGGTCAGGTCAGGTCAGGCCCATCGTGGCCACCAGGAGACGGGCGGCGCTGCCGCCCGTTTCGGTGGCGAGGTCGACGGCGGCCGGCACGTCGAGCTCCTCGGCCAGCAGCAGCCGCAGCTTCTCGACCTCGGCCTCGCCCGACTCACCCGGCCGTCCGGCCGCCCGGTACAACTTCGCCAGGCGGTCGGCCGCCGCGTCGAGCACCGACGGGGCGTAGTCCCAGTCGCTGTCCCACGGCCGGTCGATGACGGCCAGCCGCAACACCGGCGCGGGATGCGTGGCGAGCACATCCCTTACCGCCACGAGGTTTCCCTCCGACTTCGCCATCTTCACGCCACCGACGCGCACCGTCCCCGCGTGCAGCCACGCCCGCGCGTACGGCGCGCTGCCGGTCAGCGCTTCCGCCATCGCCGCGTGGTAGGTGTGGTGCGGGAACCGGAGATCGGCGCCGCCCGCGTGGACGTCGACCCCGATACCGAACACCGAGGACGCCATCGCGACGCACCCCGCGTGCCAGCCCGGCCTGCCCCTGCCCCACGGCGAACTCCATGCGGGGTGGCCGGGTTCCTCCGCCTGCCACACGGCGACATCGAGTGGATGGTCTTTCGCCGGATCGTCCGGTCGCCCTCCGTGCTCCCCGGCGAGCCGCAACGCCGTTTCCTCGTCCAGTCCCGCCTTGGCCGCGATCCCGGTTCCCCGGAAGTAGACCGATCCCTCACGAACGTATGCGGCTCCCGATTCGACAAGCGCCGCGGCCAGCCTGCGAACCGGGTCGATGAAACCGTGCGCGGCCGGTGCGTGATCGGGCGCGCGCACGCCGAGTGCGGCCATGTCGCCCTCGAACTCGAACTGCTCGAACGAGGCGAGCTGGTCGTAGGGCGTGCCTTCGCGCCGCGCGACATCGTGCAGTACATCGTCGACATCGGTGATATTGCGGCAGACGAGTGGTTCGACCCCGAGTACGCGCAGCACGCGAGCCAGCGTGTCGACCCAGACAAACGTGGCCGCCTGCCCGATGTGCGTCACGTCGTAGGGCGTGACGCCGCACGCGTAGATCCTCGCGCGATCGAGTAACCGCACTCTGCGCCCGCCGATGCTCACGGCCGTCGCCCCCGCGATCGGCCGCTTCCGTGTCATGGACTCGAACGTCATGCGGCCACGATGCCGCAGCCCGCCCCACGGCGCGACTCCCTTGACCGGCCGCTTCCCTCGCTCGTACAGTCGTGCCGTAATCAAGTTGCCGTGCCGTGAAACGGCACGGACGATCTGTTCGGGGAGCCCGATGCCGTTCGCCCTGGAACACCTCACCGTGCTCGACCTGACACAGGTCATGGCCGGTCCCTATTGCTGCCAGCTTCTCGGCGACCTCGGTGCCGACGTGATCAAGGTCGAACCCATCGGCAGGGGTGACGCGACGCGGCAGGCGACCGGCCACCGGCTTCCCGGCGGGGAGAGCGCCGCTTTCCTCGCGGTCAACCGCAACAAACGCAGCGTCGCGCTCGACCTCAAGACCGAAGAGGGCAGGAATACCTTCCACCGCCTCGCGGCCACGGCGGACGTGGTGGTGGAAAGCTTCCGGCCCGGGGTCGCGGCCAGGCTCGGCGTCGACTACGCGTCCCTGCGCGAGCTCAACGAACGACTGGTCTACGCGTCGATCTCCGGGTTCGGGCAAACCGGGCCGTACGCCCAGCGCCCCGGCTACGACCTCATCGCGCAGGCGATGTCCGGCATCATGAGCGTCACCGGCGACCCGAACGGCGAGCCGGTGAAATGCGGGGTCCCCGTCGCCGACCTCTCCGCGGGCCTGTTCTGCGCGATCGGCATCCTGAGCGCCTGCCTTTCCCGCGAGGTCACCGGTACCGGGCAGGCCATCGACACCTCGCTCTACGACGCGGCACTCGCACTGTCCATTTGGGAGACATCCGAACTGTGGGCGACGGGAACGGCGCCGGGGCGGCTCGGTTCCGCCCACCGCGTCAACGCCCCGTATCAGGCGCTGCGAACCCGGGACGGCTACCTCACGATCGGTGCCAACAACGACCGGTTGTGGTCGCGGCTGTGCGAGGTGCTCGGCAGACCGGACCTGCTTGCCGACGAGCGTTTTCGCACCAACACCGACCGGGTGGAGCGGCGCGACGAGCTGGCGGCCGAACTGTCGGTCACCTTGCGGCGGAAGAACACCGGCGACTGGGTCGACGCGCTGCTGGACGCGGGGGTGCCGGCCGGCCCCATCCGGGACTACGCCGAGTCCTGCGCCGATCCGCACACGCTGGCGCGCGAGATGGTGCTGGAACTGGAACACCCGAAGGAGGGCACGGTGCGCGCGCTCGGCATCCCGGTCAAGCTCGCAACCACCCCCGGCAGCGTGCGCAGGGTCGCGCCGGCCCTGGGCGAACACACCGACGAAGTCCTTGCCGCGGCGGGATGTTCGGCGGAGGAGATCGAAGCGCTGCGCTCCTCGGGAGCCGTGGGCTGAGGCGAAAGTACCGGCGAACACCCGACGGGAAGGACGGCCATGACCGACGAGCTGCTGACCGAGTTCACGGGCTCCCGCGCCGTGGCCACGTTCAACCGGCCACGCGCGCGCAACGCGATGACGTGGGCCATGTACGACGGACTGCTCGACTTCTGCGAACGTGTTGACGCCGACGACAACGTCAGGGTGGCGGTGTTGCGTGGCGCGGGTGGGAAGGCGTTCGTCGCCGGTACCGACATCGCGCAGTTCAGCGATT
The DNA here is from genome assembly GCA_040635515.1 of Saccharomonospora sp. NPDC006951. GTDB lineage: Bacteria > Actinomycetota > Actinomycetes > Mycobacteriales > Pseudonocardiaceae > Prauserella_A. The sequence goes on from JBEYHY010000010.1 coordinate 71,430, forward strand.
TCCGCGGCGCGGCCGACGGGCTGGCCTACGAGCGCAGGATCGAGAGCGTGCTCGCCAGGCTGGAACGCGTGCGGGTACCGGTCATCGCGGCGATCGAGGGTTACGCGACAGGGGGAGGGCTGGCCATCGCGGCCGCCTGCGACCTCAGGGTGTGCACCGGGGACGCGAAGTTCGGCGTCCCGATCGCGCGCACGGTGGGCAACTGCCTTTCGATGGCGACCTACGCGCGCCTCGTGCATCTGGTCGGAGCGGGCAGGGCGAGCGCTTTGCTGCTGACGGCGGGGTTCGCGGACGCGAGTGAGGCACTGAGCTGCGGACTGGTGTCCGAAGTGGTCGAGCGGGACCGGCTCACCGGCCGGGTTGCCGAGCTGGCCGAGCAGCTTGCCGGTCAGGCCCCGCTGACGATGTTGGCGACCAAGACAGCCATCCGCAGGCTGCGGGAACACGGCCTTCCCCGCGGTGACGATCTGGTGGAAATGTGTTACGGCAGCGCGGATTTCGCGGAGGGAGTGTCCGCGTTCGTCGGCAAACGAGCGCCCCGGTGGCAGGGCCGGTGAACTCCGGTGTTCGCGATCGGAGCGCGGGCGCCGTGCCCGGCAATGTCCCCGGCGTCGTCAGCGCGGCGCGTGATCCTCGTCGGCCGGCCGCCGGTAGCCGAGGGTGGCGCTGATGCGGCCCGCGGCCTCGATCACCAGCGCGCCATAGGTTTCCCGCTGCTGCTCGCCCATTCGGCTGCCCGGGGCGGACACCGAAATACTGGCGATCGGAGCACCCTCGTGGTCGAAGATCGCGGCGGCGACCGCGGCGATGTCGGTGCGCCATTCACCGACGTTCGAGGCGTAGCCGAGGGCGCGCACCCTGTCCAGTTCGGCGAAGAAGTCGTCCCACTCGACGATGGTGTTGTCGGTGTAGCGCTCCAGTGTGTCGCCGATGATCGCCGTCACCTCATCCTTGCCGAGTTGCGCCAGCATCGCCTTGCCGTTGGACGAACCGTGCAGCGGGACGGCGCTGCCCAGCGGGATCACGGCGCGGATGGGGTGGGTCGTCTCGACCCGCTCGATGAGCACGGCGTGATCGCCCTCGCGTACCATGAGGTGCGAGGTTTCCCCGGTTTCCCTGCGCAGTTCCTGCATGATCGCCGCGGCGGCGTCCCGCACACCGAGGTCGGCGATGGCTCGCTGTCCGATGTGCAGCGCGCGGGTGGTGAGCACCCAGCGGGTGATCTCCGCGCCGTCGGGACAGATCCAGCCCGCCGTCCACAGTGTCCTGAGTGCGCGCTGAACGGTGCTTTTGGGCAGTCGCAGTCTTCGCGCCAGCTCGCCGACTCCGGCCGGCTGGGTGTAGGCGACCTCTTCGAGAACCCGGAAAGCGGACAGTACGGTGCGCATGCCCTCGCTCATTCTCGCAGTCTAGCCGGGCAACGGGGTGCCGGTGCCCGCCGACACCGGCAGCGACGCCGGCGGGCACGCGGCGGGTCACAACCAGCCGGGAATCACGAAGATCAGGCAGGCGGCGACCGGAGCCACGACGATCATGCTCATGCCCCAGATCATGAGTTTCCGGAACACGGTGTCGCGTACCTGTTCCGGAGCGCTGGCGACGACGAGCGCGCCACTGGTGGAAAACGGGGACGAATCGACGACCGACGACGACAGCGCCAGCGCGATGATCATGCCGACGGCTCCGACCTGCCCGGTGAGCAGGAAGGGAACGGCGAGCGGGATGAGCGCGCCGAGGATGCCGGTGGTGGAGGCGAATGCCGACACCGCGCCACCGATCAGGCAGATCACGAACGCGGCCAGCAGCGGTACCCCGATCCCCGCGACGCTGTCGCCGAGGAATTCGATGGTGCCGACCCGTTCCATCAGGCCCACGTAGGTCACCACACCGCAGATCAGCAACACGGTCGGCCAGGCGACCTCGGCGACGCAGCCCTTGGTGTCGCGCGGCGAAAGCAGGCAGATGACGGTCGCGATGCTGAGCGCGAGCAGGCCGACGTCGAATTCGAGGGCCAGTGCGCCCACCGCGAGCACGATGAGGCCCGCCAGTGTGATGACGCGCTGCGGGTTGAGCGTGGTCACCTCGGTGGTGCTGGTCGTGCGCTGTTTGGTCGAGGTGGCCGTTCCGCCGGAGGGGCCGGAAACCGGGTCGCCGTCCGGTGTGTCATCGCGGCCGTCGCCGCCGGAGGGCGCCCCCGGCTCGGTGGAGATCCTGCGCCGCAGGAGTTGCTTGCCACCGAAGAGGAAGAACACGACGATGCTCAGCACGGCGTTGAACAGGAACGAGCTGATCCACAGCAGCGCGGGGTTTCCGGGAAGTCCGCTGCGTTCGACGACGCCGTTGGTGATGCTGCCGAAAATGCTGATCGGCGAGAAGCCGCCCGCGCTCGCGCCGTTGATGATCAGCAGGCCCATGAGCATCGGGTTGATGCGGTACTTGGTGGCGAAGTTCAGCCCGATCGGCGCCATGATGGCCACCGCGCCGGGAACGACGGCACCCACCATCGTCAGCAGGCTCGTGACGAGGAACATCACCCAGGGAATGAGCGCGATTCTGCCGCGCACGGCGCGGACTCCGGCCTGAATGAGCCAATCGACGGTGCCGTTCGCCTTGGCGATGGCGAACAGCAGTGTCACGCCGACCAAGACGACGAAGAGGTCGCCGGGGAATCCGGAGAACAAATCGTCGACGGATTCATCGAATATGAAGGTTCCGATCAGAAAGGTGCCAAGAAAGGCAACCGCTCCCATGTTCACCGAGCGCAGGGTCGCGAGGAGAAAAATGAGAACCAGGCCGATGATCGAATATATCTGGATGGACATCGAAGCTCCTGGAGGCAGACGTTGGCTCGCGGGCGCAGAAAATCCATGGATTCCGTAATGCGAAAGCGTGGTCTCGCACCGAGGAAGTATGGCGCGCGACACAATTGACCGTCAAGAGTCCTGAATAGACCAATGGAGTATCCGATGGCACAGCCGATCGGCCGGCACTTCCTGCAAATTCCCGGCCCCACCAACGTTCCCGACAGGGTGCTGCGGGCGATGTCCGCGGCCACCATCGACCATCGAGGACCCGAATTCGCCGCACTGGCAACGGATGTGCTCGAAGCCGTAGAACCGGTGTTCGGCACCGCGAATCCCGTTCTCGTCTATCCCGCCTCCGGCACCGGCGCGTGGGAAGCCGCGCTCGTCAACACACTCAGCCCTGGCGACAAGGTGCTCGCCTTCGAGACAGGGCATTTCGCCACATTGTGGCGCGATCTCGCGACGAATCTCGGTCTTACCGTCGACTTCCTGCCCGGCGACTGGCGCCACGGCGTCGACGCGGACGCGCTGGCCGAACGGCTCGCCGCCGACACCGACCACGAAATCGCCGCCGTGTGCGTGGTGCACAACGAGACCTCGACCGGCGTCACCAGCGCCATCCCGCCCATCAGCGGAGCGCTGCGGGAAAGCGGGCATCCAGCGCTGCTGCTCGTGGACACCATTTCCTCGCTCGGTTCGGTCGACTACCGGCACGACGAGTGGGGCGTCGACGTCACGATCTCCTGTTCGCAGAAGGGTTTGATGCTGCCACCGGGCCTCGGGTTCAACGCCGTCAGCGACAAGGCGCTGCGCGCGGCGCAGACCGCGCGGCTGCCGAGGTCCTATTGGGACTGGCGGCCGATGATCGAGGCGAACAAGGCCGGGTTCTTCCCCAGTACTCCGGCGACCAACCTGCTCTACGGTTTGCGGGAAGCGTTGCGGATGCTGGACGAGGAGGGGCTTGCCCGGGTGTTCGCACGGCATCTCCGGCACGCGCGGGCGACGAGAGCCGCGGTGCGCGCGTGGGGTCTCGAACTGCTGTGCCTCGACGAGAACGCCCATTCGCCGGCGCTCACGGCCGTCGTCGTTCCCGGCGAGCACGACGCCGACAAGATCAGGGCGCTCATCCTCGACCGCTACAACATGTCGCTCGGCGCCGGATTGGGCAAGCTGCGCGGCAAGGTGTTCCGCATCGGGCACCTCGGGCACTTCAACGATCTGACGCTCGCCGGCACGCTCAGCGGGGTGCAGATGGGCCTTTCGGCGGCCGGGGTTCCCATCGATCAGCGAGGGATAACCGCCGCACTGGACGTACTGGGGGAGGCGTGATGGACACACTCACGGAAGAACTCGGGCAACGGCTGCGGACCGGACTCGCGGGCGAGGTGGCCCTCGACGACTACACGCGGCACGTGTTCTCCCGCGACGCCAGCATGTACGCGATCACCCCGCGTGCGGTGGTGTTCCCCAGGGACGCCGACGATGTCGCCGCCACCGTCGCCATCGCCGGCGAACACGGCGTGCCCGTCGTGCCGAGGGGGGCGGGTACCAGCCTCGCGGGACAGACCGTCGGACCCGGCATAGTCATCGATTTCTCCCGGCACCTGCATCGCGTCAGCGAACTCGACCCGGAGGCCCGCACCGCGAGAGTCGAGATGGGAGTGGTGCAGGACCAGCTCAACAGGGCCGCGGCGCGGCACGGGCTGATGTTCGGGCCGGACACCTCGACCAGCAACCGCGCCACACTCGGCGGCATGATCGGCAACAACTCGGCGGGCAGCGGTTCCGTGCGCTACGGCATGACCATCGATCATGTCCGCTCACTCGACGTGGTGCTCTCCGACGCCTCGACCGCCACGCTCGCACCGCTGCTCGCCGACGAGGTGGCCGCGAAAGCGGCGCTGTCCACATTGGAAGGATCACTGTACAGGGAGCTGCCGGGGATCGTTTCCCGTTACGGCGGCGCCATCGCCACCGGATTCCCCGAGTTCTGGCGGAGGGCGAGCGGCTACCGGCTCGACCGGCTGGCCGGTCAGGATCCCTTCGACCTGGCCAAGTTCGTCGTGGGCGCGGAAGGCACGCTCGTCGTCGCCACGAGCGCCGTCGTCGATCTGGTGCCCAAACCCCGCACGACGGTGATCGCCGTCGGTCATTTCGCCTCGACAAGGGAGGCGATCGCGGCGACGGAGGACGCGCTGGAGTGCGATCCGGCGGCCGTGGAACTCATGGACCGCACCATTCTCGACCTTTCGAGGCAGCGTATCGAGTACGCGGCGCTCGGCGACATCCTCGTCGGCGATCCGGACGCGCTGCTGTTCGTCACGTTCAGTGGCGACGACGAGGCCCGTCTGCTCGGCGACCTGCACCGGCTCACCGCGCTGTGGCGCAAGCACGGCCATGGTTACCACACGCTCGAAGCGGTCACGCCCGCGCAGCAGGCCTCGCTGCTCAAGGTGCGCAAATCCAGCCTCGGCCTGCTCATGGCGGCCAGTTCGGGGGCGAACCGGCCATTGGCCTTCGTCGAGGACACCGCCGTCGATCCCCGGCACCTTTCCGAGTACACGGCGGAATTCGCGGCCATCCTCGACAAGCACGGCCTGCGAGCGGGGTTCTACGGTCACTGTTCGGTGGGCTGCCTGCACATCCGGCCCTTCGTGGACCTGACGGCACCAGGCCAGATCGAGACCATGCGGGCGGTCGCCGAGGAGGTCAGGGACCTGGTGACCGCCTATGGCGGCGTGAATTCGAGCGAGCACGGCGACGGGCTTGCCCGCAGCGAGTTCAACAGGGACCTGTTCGGCCCCGAACTCTACGAGGCCATGCGGGAGGTCAAGCGGCTGTTCGACCCGAAGGGCACTCTCAACCCCGGCAAGATCGTCGATGCCCCTTCGATGACCGACAACCTGCGCGATCCCGCGTTGCCCGAGGCCGCGCCGCTGCGGACCCACCTCGATTTCGAGGTGATCGGCGGGATGCGCGGGGCCGCCGATCGGTGCATGAACATCGGGCTGTGCCGCAAGAGCGAGAGTGGCGCGATGTGCCCGTCCTACATGGCGACCCTGCGCGAGGAGGACTCGACGAGAGGCAGGGCCAACGCACTCGTGAAGGCACTGTCCGAACCGGACCCGAAGGCGGCACTGGGCGACGAGCGCCTTCACGAGGTACTCGACCTGTGCCTGATGTGCAAGGCCTGCAAGAGCGAATGCCCGCTCGGCGTCGACATGGCCAAACTCAAGACCGAGGCGCTCGCGCAGCGGCACGACACCCACGGGATTCCCGCCCGGTCCCGGGTGTTCGGCGCGATCGGATCGCTCAACCGGCTCGGTGCCGCGACCGCGCCGCTGTCCAACCTGCCCGGCAGGATCCCGGTGTTGCGGCGGCTGCTTGAGCGACGGCTCGGGATCACCGCCGCCCGGCCGTTGCCCCGGTTTCACCGGCGGCACCTCGTGTCCTGGTTCCGGCGGCGAGGTCGCAGCGCCGCGGGGCGGAGAGGCCCGATCCTGCTGCTGGCCGACTCGTTCACCACCTACACCGAACCCGCGATCGGCAAGGCGGCCGTCGAACTGCTCGAACGCGCGGGGTACCAGGTGAACCTGGTCAGCCAGGGCTGTTGCGGCCGGTCGAGCCTGTCGAAGGGCCTGGTGTCCGATGCGAAGGCGAAGGCGGGCGCGCTGGTCGCGAGCCTCGCCGGTTCCGGCGCGCCGATCGTGGGCTGTGAACCGTCCTGCGTGCTGACCTTGCGCGACGAGACGTTGTCGTTGCTGGAAGGCGATTCCGGGGCCCGTGAGGTGGCGGAAAGGGTGCGGCAGCTGGAGGACGTACTCGCCGAGGCGATCGACGACGGCGATCTGGTGCTCTCCGCCGCGCGGTGGCCGGCGAACAGGCGCATCCTCTTCCACGGCCACTGCCACCAGAAAGCGGAGGTCGGCACGGCGGCGACAGCGGGACTGCTGCGCCGCATCCCCGGCGCCGAGGTGACCGATCTCGACGCGGGCTGCTGCGGCATGGCGGGTTCGTTCGGATTCGAGGCCGAGCACTACGAACTGTCGATGAAGGTGGGTGGTGACCGGCTCTTTCCCGCCGTCGCCGCCGAACCGGACACCACGATCGTCGCGGCGACCGGGGTTTCGTGCAGGCAGCAGATCGCGCACGGCACGGCCCGGCGGGCACTGCATCCCCTCGAACTGATCAGGGCGGCGCTGCGCGACTGAGAAGTGCGAGAACTGCGGACGGCGGCTCGCGGTGCGTAGAGTCGGGCGTGTGAGCGAGATGGTGGAGACAACGGAACTGTTGCGCACCGCGGCCAACGAGGTCACCCGGTACCTCGCGAGCCTGCCGGAACGACCGGTGGCCACCCCGGTGGATCGCGAGGCACTGCGGGCCGGTTTCGGATCGGAGTTACCCGACGGCCCCAGCCCGCCGCACACGGTGCTGGCGGCGTTGTGCGCCGCGGCCGAGCCGGGCCTGGTCGCGACGGCGGGCCCTCGGTACTTCGGATTCGTGACTGGAGGTTCCCTTCCCTCGGCGACCGCTGCCGACCTGCTTGCCGTCGGCTGGGATCAGAACGCGTTCAACCGCGTGCTGTCTCCCGCGGCCGAGGCCGCGGAGGATTGCGCGGGACGCTGGCTCAAGGAACTGCTCGGTATCCCCGCCACCGCGTCGACTGGCTTCGTCACGGGAGGGCAGGCGGCCAACACCGTGTGCCTCGCCGCGGCGAGGCACCGGGTGCTCGCCGGCGCGGGCTGGGACGTGGAATCGCAAGGGCTTTCCGGGGCGCCCGCCGTGCGGATCGTGGCGAGCGAGGAACGGCACGCCACCATCGACAGGGCGTTGCGGCTGCTCGGTTTCGGGACCGGCGCGGTCACCGAGGTTCGCGCGGACGCCAATGGCGCGATCGATGTTGCCGACCTCGCCAGGGTGCTCGGCGAGCTCGGCGAGGACGGCGGTCCCGTCATCGGCTGCCTGCAAGCGGGCAACGTCAACACCGGGGCCTGCGACGACCTGCGCGCGGCGGCGGAACTGCTGCACCGGCACGGCGCATGGGTACACGTCGACGGAGCCTTCGGACTGTGGGCCGCGGCGAACCCGGAGACCGCCGCGCTCGTCGACGGTGTCGACCTCGCCGACTCCTGGGCCTGCGACGGGCACAAATGGCTCAACGTGCCCTACGACAGCGGGTTCGCGTTCTGCGCCGATCCCGAGGCACACGCGGCGGCGGTGTCCTACACCGCCGCCTACCTCGTCGGTTCCGGCGGCGAGGCCTCGCTCGCCGACCACACCCTGGAATCGTCGCGGAGGGCACGGGGCTTCGCGGTGTGGGCCGCGCTGCGGGAACTGGGCCGATCGGGGGTCGCCGAACTCGTCGGCCGATGCCGCGTGCTCACCCGCAGGTTCGCTTCGGCGCTGGCCGAAGGCGGGGCCGAGATCGGCAACGACGTCGTGCTCAATCAAGCACTCGTGCGCTTCTCCTCCGACGAGCACACCGACCGGGTCATCGCCGCGGTGCAGCGCGAGGGAACCTGCTGGCTCGGCGGAACCACCTGGCGCGGCCGCCGCTACATCCGGGTGTCGGTGTCGAACTGGTCGACGAAGGAATCCGACGTGGACCGCTCGGCCGAAGCCGTGCTGCGCGCGGCGGTGTCCGAGGCAGCAGCGACCGGTTCCGGGGGATAGCGCTCGTCGTGCACGACGTCGGCCAGCGGCATCCTGCTGCGCCAGCGGTGCCGCTCCAGGTCGGGAACCTCGGCCAGTTCGCTTACCGGTCCCACGCACAACCACGCGACCGGCCGTACCGCCGGGGGAATGCCGACGAGTTCGCGCAGGAAGTCCTCGCGGTAGAAGCTGACCCAGCCGACGCCGAGGCCCTCGGCGGTCGCCGCGAGCCACAGGTTCTGGATGGCGAGGCACACCGAGTACAACCCGGCGTCGGCGATGGCGTGCCTGCCGAGTACGGCGGGGGAGCCGCGCCGGGGGTCGTAGGTGACCACGATCGACAGCGTCGACTCCATGATGCCCTCGACGCTGATGCGGGAGAACGTCTCGGCGCGTTCACCGCTGAGTTCCCCGGCGAACCGCCGCCGCTCGTCGTGGACATGGTCGCGAAACCGCTGCCTCGTCGCCTTGTCGCGCACGAGCACGAAGTCCCACGGCTGGCTCAGCCCGACGCTGGGCGCCGCGTGTGCCGCGGTCAGCACGCGGTGCAGCACGTCCTCGGGCAGCGGGGCGCCGGTGAACTCGGTGCGCACGTCCCTGCGGCGAGCGCACAACTCGTAGAACGCCGAGGTGAAGTCAGTGGACACGACCCGACTCTAAGGCCGGGCGCCGAGCCGATGAAAGGCACCCCGGTCTGAACGTCCATAATGGACGCTCGCGCTGGAAGTGCGGCCGGGTTACCATTCCTGCCGTTTGAGGCCGACGAGCACCCTGTCGACGAGCGCGGGGTCGACCCCGGCGGACTGCTGCTGCCACGGCGGCAGCGCCTGCTGCGGGCCGCCTTGCTCGCCGGAGTGGCGCGCGGGCGCCGGGTTCCCCTCCGGCTGCTGGGTGTACTCGCCGGTCTGCGAGCGCCGGTCGCCCCTGTGCGGGAGACGGACCGAGTCCGCGCTGATCCCGCCAGGAAGCGGTACCTCACACCAGACCAGCTTGCCCCTTCCTTCAAGGGGAACGGCGCCGGTGCGTCTGCCGGGCACCTGCGGAGCCGTGTCGTGGACCCTGGCCCGCTGATCGTCCTCCACCTCGATCACGAGGCAGTCGCCGGAAAGCCGCAGCCGCACCGTGACGAAACCGGGTGCCCTCGCGTCGGTGGTGTCGACGACCGCCTGCACCAGCAGTCGCGCGGCTTTCGTCGCGTCGTCGAACATGATCGGCAACGACCATTCGGTCAGCGAGAAGCGGACGAAGAGGTCGGTGCAGTTGACGGCGCTGGGCAGTGCGACGAGCCGGAGGTCGTCGACCTGCGCGGTCTGGCGATTCACAGAGGATCCTTCCACGGTCGCGTCCCACGCGAGCTGCAAGCTGCGCCCGAAGGCCCGTATCTTGCCAAGTACTCACCACGGTTGTCGATCCAGGGTGGGCAGTCGATTCGGGCACCCCGGGCGCGGCGGGAGTTCTTCTCCGCGTAGACCCGTTGAGTCAGGGGTTAGCCGGTGTGGTGGCAGGGGAGTGGATCCGCCGGTGATCTTCGTCGCGTTCGGTCACTTCCGGCGGCACCGATACGAAATCCTGGTGACGCCGAAGCGCGCATTCGGGGCAGGGCGGTCGTTGTTGGTGTTTCCCGGGCCGCCGATGTCAGTTGTTGCTGACTGAGCGAACAACCGGGAGTCACCGTGGGCAACCAAACTTGAACTGGTTGTGGACAACGGCCGCAAGGTCTGCTTGCATAGCTGCGTCGGTCACGGGGGTGACCGAACCGATATAGGCCCGTACGCGAAAAGAAAGTAGTGGACTGCATGGCGAGGCGGGCGAGAGCGCGAGACTTGCTGGACCGCTCACGACTGCTGCTGGATCGCTCACGAGTGGCGGCAGCACACATCCTCGATCCCCCGAGGCACGCACCTCCCGACCGGCTGGCCATCGGCGCGGTTCCGGCGGGACAGCCCGGGGATTCCGCGGCGGGCGAGCCCGCCCGGCACACGGCACCCGCGCCCGATGCCCTCGTCGACATCTGCGCGAGCATCGCTCTGCGCGACCTCAACCTGGTGGACTCACTGCTGTCCCAGCTTGAGGAGATGGAGACGAAGGAAGAGGACGAGGAACGGCTCGGGCAGCTCTACCGGCTCGACCACCTCGCGACCCGGTTGCGGCGCAACGCCGAGAACCTGAGGGTTCTCGCGGGCAGGGACGCCAGCGACAGCTCGGCCGACACGGCATCGCTCGTCGACGCGGTGCGCGGCGCGATGTCGTCGATCGACCAGTACTCGCGGATCACCATCGGCAGGGTCGTGTCGCTGGGCGTCGTCGGCTTCGCCGCCGAGGACCTCAGCAGGCTGCTTGCCGAACTGCTGGACAACGCCGCCAACCAGTCGCCACCGAACTCGCTGGTCAGGGTGAGCGCACACCTCACGGAACAGGGCAGTGTGCTCGTGCGGATCGAGGACGAGGGCATCGGCCTTCCCCCCGAACGCCTCGACGAGCTGAACAACCGGCTGGCCAACGCGCCGGTCCTCGACGACGACTCGGTGCGGCACATGGGACTCGCGGTGGTGAGGAGGCTCGCCGTCCGGCACGACATGCGGGTCTCGCTCGACCGCAGGCTTCCGCACGGCACCACGGCGACAGTGCTCGTGCCATCGTCGCTCGTCGCCGAACTGCCGGAGGCGAGCTGGACGGGAGCGCAGACGGTGGTGCTCGGTCAGAGCGGAAGGCACGCGCGCAACTGGCTTCCCGAGCACATCGAGGAACCCGCGCACAACAACTCCGGATCGCTGCCCGCTTCGGTTCCGTCCCCGCCGACCCACGGCGAAGCGGGCGCGACCGACACCGGGCTTCCCCGGCGCACGCCGAGCAAGCCGGCGAACGACACCCCTTCTCCCCGGCGGAGGCCGTCCCCGTCCCCGGTCGTCGGCGGCACCACGGCGAGCGGCTTGCCGAGGCGAGTGTCGAGAAGTCTCAAGAACCCCACGGGAAACAAGGAAGGCGAGGCCGCGCCCGCGCTGTCCGGCGACCTGGACGCGATCGACGAGGCGGGGCAGGATCAGCTGCTCGCCGACCTCGGCGCGTTCAGCGACGGCGAGCAGGCGGCCCAAGACGAGCACGACGCCCGTGGAGCGCACAGTGAGCGTGGCGAGGGCAGCAGTGGCGAAGCCGACACGAGCACTGAGGGAAAGCAGCAGTGACACCCGACATCGACTCGACGAGCGCACAGACCCAGAACTTCTCCTGGCTGATCAACGATTTCGTCCGCAAGGTCCACGGCGTCACCCACGCGCTGATCATGTCGGCGGACGGGTTTCCGCTGACCGCCTCCGACGAGGTCAGCAATGAGGACGCCGAGCAGCTCGCCGCCATCGCCAGCGGGCTGCTCAGCCTCGCCCGCAACAGCGCGACGCTGTTCGACAAGGGCACCTGCGAGCAGATCATCATCCGGCTCTCCCAGGGGTACTTCCTGTTCATGGGCATCGGTTCCGGCGCGGGCCTCGCGGTGCTGACCGGTCCCGACTGCGACATGAAGGTCGTCGCCTACGAGATGACCCAGTTCGTCCGCAACGCCGGTCACGCGCTGACCCCCGAGATCCGTGCCGACCTGCGCCGCGTGCTCACCGCACGGCGTTCGCAGGCTTGACCCGGACGAGGATGTGATCACTGTGTCCCAAGAGAACTCCTCAGCGCAGGCACACCGGAAAATGCGCAGCAAGCGCATCCGGCCGTACGCGCTCACCGGGGGCCGGACGAAACCGCGCTACGACCTGCTTGTGGAAACGCTTGTCTCGGTGCCGCACTACGACCCGAGCCTGAGCGACTCCCTCATGCCGGAGTCGCAGTTGTTGTACGAACGCGCCCGCACCCGGGTGTCCATCGCGGAGTTGTCCGTGGTGATGACGATTCCGCTGGGTGTGGTGCGGGTGCTGGTGAGCGATCTCGCCGCGCAAGGGGCGATCTACATCCACCCCACCGCGGCGGCCTACCAGCACGATCGGAATGTACTCGAGAGGATCCTCGATGGACTCAAGCGGCTACCGGTCTGAGCGGGCGGCCGAGCCCTCGGAAGGAGAAACCGACGCCGGTCTGCTCACGGTTTCCGCGAAGATCGTCATCGCAGGCGGTTTCGGCGTCGGCAAGACGACGTTCGTCGGCTCCGTCTCCGAGGTGCCTCCGCTCAACACCGAAGCGTGGATGACCGAAGCGGGCTCGGGGGTGGACGACCTTCCGCCGGGCGGCGGGAAGTCGACCACGACCGTCGCGATGGACTTCGGCAGGATCACGCTGCACTCGGATCTGTTGCTGTACTTGTTCGGCACGCCGGGGCAGGCCAGGTTCTGGTTCCTGTGGGACGACCTCTCTCGGGGCGCGCTCGGCGCCATCGTGCTCGTCGACACCACGAGGATCGATCAGTCGTTCGCGGCGATCAACTACTTCGAGAACGACTCGGACCTTCCTTTCATCGTGGCGGTCAACAGGTTCGACGGCGAGATGCACCACGAGCTGGACGAGATCAGGGACGCTCTCGCGCTGAGCCCGGACATCCCGCTCATCACCTGCGACGCGCGGGATCCGGCCTCGACGGCCGCCGCGCTACGTGAGCTCGTCACCTACACGTTGTCGCTGGCTGAGCTTTCGGAACCGGGGAGGGTACGAGCACATGCGTAAGATCCTGATCGTCGGAGCCGGTCAATCCGGATTGCAGCTCGCGCTGACCTTGCGCGAGCACAATTACGACGTCACGGTCATGTCGGCCCGCACGCCCGACGAGATCCGCAAGGGCAGGGTCATGTCGACCCAATGCATGTTCCACGACGCGCTGCAGCACGAACGCGACCACGACCTGAATCTGTGGGAGCGGGAGTGCGTGCGGGTCGAGGGTCTCGGCGTCTCGATCGCGGGCCCGGACAACAGCAGGGTCCTCGACTGGTTCGGCAAACTTGACAACTACGCGCAGTCGGTCGACCAGCGGGTGAAGATGGCGGGCTGGCTGGAACTGTTCGAGCGCAAGGGCGGCCAGCTCATCATCCACGGGGTGACGACCTCCGACCTCGACAGGCTCGCGGGAATGTACGACCTCGTCGTGGTGGCGGCGGGCAAGGGCGAGCTGGTCGAGTTGTTCGATCGCAACCCCGAACGTTCGCCCTACACCAGTCCGCAACGCGCGTTGTCACTGTGCTATGTGCACGGGCTGGAGCGCAGGCCGGAGCACCCGGAGTACGCCGCCGTGCGGTTCAATATCATCCCGGGTGTCGGCGAACTGTTCATGATTCCCGGCTACACGTTGAGCGGGAACTGCGACATTCTCTTCTTCGAGGGAATCCCCGGCGGCCCGCTCGACTGCTGGGGCGACCGGCCCGGCCCGCAGGAGCACCTCGACCGGATACTCGGCTTCATGAAGCAGTACCTGCCGTGGGAGTACGACAGGGCGCGCAACGTCGAGCTGACCGACGACAAGTCGACGCTTGCCGGCGGATACACCCCGGTCGTGCGCCACCCGGTCGGCGAACTGCCCTCGGGACACTCGGTGCTGGGAATGGCCGATGTCGTCGTGGCAAACGACCCGATCACGGGACAGGGCTCCAACAACGCGTCCAAGTGCGCGGCGGTGTTTCTCGACGCCATCCTCGAACGCGGCGACCTTCCCTACGACAAGGAATGGAAGAACGCGACGTTCGAGCGTTACTGGGACTACGCCCAGCACGTGACACAGTGGACGAACGCGATGCTGCAGCCGCCACCACCGCACGTGATGGAGATCCTGGGTGAAGCGGGTGTCAACCCTCAGGTGGCCCGTCGCTTCGCCAACGGGTTCAGCGATCCCTCTGACTTCCAGAACTGGTTCCTCGATCCAGCCAAGGCGGCCGAGTACCTGGCGAGCGTGCGTAGTTGACCGACACACAACAAAATAACGAGAGGAACCTGCGCTGATGCGGAAGATCCTGATCGTGGGTTCGGGGCAGTCCGGCCTGCAACTGGCCTTGACACTGCAACAGCACGGATACGACGTCACGATGATGTCGGCTCGAACCCCGGATGAGATCCGGGCGAGCCGGGTGATGTCGACCCAGTGCATGTTCAACGAGGCGCTGAAGATCGAGCGTAAACACGAGCTCAATCTCTGGGACGACGTGGCGCCGCGGATCACGCACCAAGGCGTGTCGATCGCGGGGCCGGACGGCGAGCGGGCCGTGAATTTCGCGGGGGCGTGGCCGGGTCCTGCCCAATCGATTGACCAGAGGGTCAAGATGGCGGCCTGGCTCGAACTGTTCGAGGAGCGCGGCGGCAAGGTCGTCATCCACGGGGTCACCACCGCGGATCTCAACAGTCTCGCCGGAATGTACGAACTGACCATCGTCGCCGCGGGCAAGGGTGAACTGGTGGGCCTGTTCGACAGGGACGAGACGCGCTCGGTGTTCACCAAGCCGCAACGGGCGCTCTCGGTGTCCTATGTGCACGGAGCGCAGTCGCGGCCGGAACGGCCGGGTGCGATCGACGTGTGGCTGAACATCGTTCCCGGTATCGGGGAGAACATCAACATCCCCGGGTACACGCTCAGCGGTCCTTGCGACATCGTCTACATGTCGGGTCACCACGGCGGGCCTTTCGATGCGTTCGGTGACCGGCCCGACGCCGAGGAGCACTGGGCACGCCAGCTCGACCGGATGAAGAAGCATCTTCCCTGGGAGTACGAGCGGTTCCAGTACGCGAAGGTTACCGACTCGCGCGGCACGCTGGTCGGCGGATACACGCCGGTCGTGCGCAAGCCTGCGGGAGAGCTGCCGTCCGGTCGCATCGTGCTCGGCATGGCCGATGTCGTGGTGGCCAACGACCCGATCACGGGACAGGGCTCCAACAACGCGGCGCGGTGTGCCGAGTACTACCTGCAGGGCATTCTGTCCAGGGGTGAGCTTCCGTTCGACAAGGAGTGGATGCACCGTACTTTCGAGACCTACTGGGAACACGCCCAGTACGTCACCCGGTTCACCAACACGATGCTCGGCCCGCCGCCGGACCACGTGATGGCGATCCTTGGTACGGCCAACACGAACCAGCTCGTCGCCGATCGTTTTACCAACGGGGTCAACGATCCTTCGTCTCTGGCCGACTGGTTCTTCGAGCCCGAGCAGGCGATGGCCTATCTGGGCAGCGTGGCCTGAGGGGTGCTGCTCACCCGGATCACGATGGTGACCATCAGCGAGGACCCGTGGCCGTGAGGCCGCGATAGAAGCGCAGCGCGTTGCCGGAAAGGACCGCCCGCCTTTCCGCCTCGTCCAATGCCGACAGCAGCCGCGTGCCGCCTTCGCCGTGCCGGTGCGGGAAATCGCTCGCGTACATGAGCCAGTCCGCGGGCCGGATGGCGGTGAGTGCCTCGCGAAGCTCGCGTTCGTCGGTGGGCAGGTGCGCGGGAACCGTGGTGGCCCTGATGTGCCGGTACACGTACTCGCTCGGCCGTTGCCTCACCCACGGAACCTCGCGCCAGACTCCCTTCCATTCCTTGTCGAAGCGCCACAGCAGCGGTGGCAGCCAGGAGAATCCGCATTCGGCGAGGCACACCCGCAGCTCTGGGCAACGCTCGAAGACGCCCTCGGCGATGAGGCTGACGAGCTGGCTCTGCGCGATCTGCGCGTTGGCGAGGTAATCCTCCAGGTAGCTGTGGGTGAAACCGCTCGGGGACGGCGCGGTGCCGACCCTGCCCCAGGCATGCAGGCAGACCGTCAGGTCCCGCTCGGCCGCCGCTGCCAGCACCGGCTGGTAACGCACGTGCCCGTATCGCACGTCGTTGCCCCTGACGGGAAGCAGCACCTGGACGAACCGCTCGTCGTCACCGAGTCGTTCGATCTCGGCGACGGCCGCCGCCGGATCCATTGTGGACACCGCGATGCTGCCTCGCAGGCGTGACCGGCCCTCCAGCCATTCCGTGCGGACCCAGTCGTTGACGGCTGAGGCGAGCGCCGCCTCGAAATACGGATTGCGGCTCACGTCGAACGGAGTCACGCAGGTCAGGACCGCGTACCGGAGGTCGTCGACGCGGTGCCGCAGCGCGTCCGGGCCGTTCACCGCGCGGCCCGTCGTTGGCGCGCCTGGTGGGTAGGCGCCACCGGCCGAAGGGGACAGTCCGAGGTTCGCGTCCTCGATGTAGGAGCGCCAGTATCGATCGAAGTACGGTTCCAGGTCGGCGAGAGAGGCCGGGGCGCAATGCAGGTCGGTGTCGATGCCGCCGGTCGCTTCGGTACCCGGGTTATCCTTGTCGTTCACCGGGACTCTCCTCCGTACAGGCGGTGTCCGTTGTGGCTCATGATGGCGGTACGCCAGTCCTTCGGCAGGTCCCGCAGTGCGATGGAAGGGGAGTCGAAGTCCCAATGTGGATAGTCCGAAGAGAACACGATGCGATCGGTCATGCCGGTGTGTTCGAGCGCGGCGACGAGCTGGGCCGGATCGGCGGGTTCCTCGATGGGCTGGGTGGTGAACCAGAAGTGCTCCCGGAAGCAGGCCGAGGGCGCCCGCCGCAGGGCGGGTACGTCCTCGCGTAGCAGAGTCCACGCCTCGTCGAGCGACCACATCAGGGGCGCGGCCCAGGAGATCCCGCCCTCGACGAGAACCACTTGCAACCCGGGTACCCGCTCGAAAAGACCGGCGCAGATCAGGTTGGTCGCCACCATCGCCGTCGAGTTGCCGTACCAGGCGTGCTGCTCGAGATAGAAGGACGGCCAGCCGTCACCGCGGTGTCCTTCGACACCGCCAAGATGGAAGGCTACCGGCAGGCCCGCCGCCGCTGCCGCCTCGTATATGGGCAGGTACTTGCTGTCGCCGGGCGGACTTGAGGTGCCGGTCGGAAGCAGGATCTGCACGTAGCGCTCGTCGGCCGCGAGCCGTTCGATCTCGGCAACGGCCTGCCTGGGCGCCTCGTGTGGCACGCACACACAACTGCGCAGCCGCGGTTCCTTGTCGAGGAACAACTCGGCGATCGCGTCGTTGAGCGCGCGGCACAAAGCGGCGGCGTACTCGGGCTCCTCGGCTCCGAAAGTGTGGCCCTGCATGGGAATCAGCACGCCGAAGCCGATGTCGTACTCGTCGAGCAGTTGCTCGCGGAGGAGGTCGAGATCGCTGCCGGGAAGACCGTCCGGAGGCCACGAATCCAGCCGCGTCCCCCCGTTGCGGACCCGGGGGTACACCATGGGCGGAGCGACCGCTCGCGTGCTGAACAGTTCGAACCGGCGCCGCCATGGCGAAGGCAGCCTGGAGAGCAGGTCGGAAGACAGGATCGTGGGGTGGATGTCGGCGTCGAAGATCACGATGTTCCTCCCTGCCTGGTATCGACGATCACGTACTCGTCCTCGACGCGCACGGTGAACGTCTCGGCGACGTAGGGCCCGGGAATCCGGTCGGGAAAGCGCATGGCGGCGTCAGCGCTCACGGTATGTCCGGATTGGACGGAGACCTCGAAACCGCGGGCCGGTTTCTCTCCGGGGCCGAGGAACGACTGGCCGGTGGCGAGGTCGTATTCCCAGCCGTGCCACGGACAGGCGAGCAGGGTGTCGTGCTCGGCGAGGCTGACATCGCCCGGCCCTGACGAGCTCAGGTGGGGCAGGGTGCGGCCCAGGCACAGCGGGCCGCTCATGTGCGGGCAGTGGTTGTTGATGGCATAGAACTTGTCGCCGACCCTGAACACCCCGATGGACCGCCTGCCGACGCGCACGATGCGCCGTTCGCCCGGCTGGAAGTCCGCGACCCGCGCCACTGCAACTCGCATGCCGATCAGCCTAGAAAGCCCGGCCGCCGTGCCCCCAACAAATAATCTGTCTGCCCCTCATCAACGCCACTTATCGGCGAGTCCCGCGCCCAGGGCGCCGAGATCCGCATCCAGGACGGCGAGATCTGCATCCAGGACGGCGAGATCCGCGTTCGGGACCGCGAGATCCGCATTCGGGACGGCGGCCCGACGCGAAGGGCAAGCGGGCACCGGGCGAGGACCTCGGCGTGACCGGATCGACCCGCATACTGACCCGAACCGGTCTCGCGCACCCGTCCGCGCGCGAGCCAGAATCGGGACATGACCGCCAATGCGCTGCTCGTGATCGACGCCCAGGAATCCTTCCGCGCCCGCCCGCTGTGGGGGCAGATGTCCGACCGGAACATCGCGACCGGGATCGGCAGGCTGGTCGACGCCGCACGCGTGGCGGGTGACCTCGTCGTGTGGGTACTGCACACCGAACCCGGTACCGGCAACGCGTTCGACCCGGAACAGGGGCACGTGCGCCCGCTGGAGGGGCTCGTTCCCCGCGAGGGCGAACCGGTGCTGGCCAAGACCTCGATCAACGCGTTCACCACGACGAACCTCCAGCGGCTGCTCACCGACCGGGACATCGGGCACGTGACCATCTGCGGTATCCGCACCGAACAGTGCTGCGAGACCACCGCCCGCCTCGCCTCGGATCTGGGCTACGGCGTGACCTTCGTGCTCGACGCGACGGCGACCAACCCCATCGCGCATCCCACCGACGATTCCCGCACACTCGGTACCGCCGACATCATGGAACGAACCGCGTGCGTACTGTCCGGGCGGTTCGCCGAGATCAGCACCGTCGAGGACGTACTCGCCCGCCGGACTACACTGACCGGATCGTGACCCAAGTCGTGTTCGTGCTCAGCAAGGAACTGCACCTGCTGGATCTCGCCGGCCCGGCGCAGGTGTTCTCGACGGCGGCCGGCCACGGCCACGACTACCGGCTCAGCTAGGTCGCCGAACACCGGGAGATCCCGACGGCACAAGGGCTCACCGTGCACGCCGAGCGGGAATGGCCGGAACTGGCTGCCGCCGATCTCGTCCTCGTACCGGGCTGGCGCTCGCCGCGGCTGACGACGACGAGCCCGCTGGGTCAGGAGACTCTCGCCAGGCTGCGTTCCCACCACGACAACGGTGGCACGGTCGCGAGCGTGTGTTCGGGTGCCGACATCCTCGGCAGGGCGGGCCTGCTCGAAGGTCGGCGCTGCACGACACACCACGACCTGCAGGATCAGCTCGCCGAACGTTACCCGGGAGCCATCGTCGAGCGCGACGTGCTCTACGTCGCCGACGGCAGAGTCGTCACCTCGGCGGGCATCGCCAGTGGAATCGACCTCACACTGCACCTGGTCGCCGTGCGGCACGGACCCTCGGCCGCGGCGAAGGTCGCCCGCGACATGGTGGTGTACGCCCGCCGCAACGGCAGGGAACTCCAGACGAGTGTGGTGCTGCGATACCGGGGTCACGTCCTGGACACGGTGCATCGCGTCCAGGACGTGATCGACAGCAGGTTCACCGAGAACCTTCCGCTGAGCGCCCTCGCCGCCGTCGCCGGTTGCAGCGAGCGCACGGTGACCAGGATGTTCGGCGCGGCGACGGGGCTGACGCCGTTGCGGTACCAGCAGTTGCTGCGGGTGGAGCGAGCCGAGCACTTGATCGGGCACGGTGCGACCGTCGAGGCCGCCGCGAGGGCGGCCGGTTTCGCCGACGCGCGCATGCTGCGCAGGCTGCGATCCCGTGACTCAGCGGGTAACTGACTCGTCGGCGGCCGCCTTCGCGGCGTCGCCGACCCGCCTGCCCAGTTCGGTGTAGGCGGAGAACTTCGCGTCGTCGAACCACTGGTCGCCGGTGCTGTCGTTCGGGAATTCGGGATTGTGCATGGCATAGGACAGCAGTGAGTAGGGAAGGTCCTTCCACAGCAACGCTCTCGCGACGATGAGCCGTCCCGTGACTCCTTCGGCGAGTCCGCTCTCGGCGGGGTAGTGAACGGTGCCGGTGATCAGCGGTGAACGCGACAGTCTTCCGGCCAGTGCCTCACCGCCTTCCCACACCTCGCCGGTGCCCTGCTCGGTGAGCCATGGCTCGTCCAGCTCGACCCTGATTCCGAGTTCCTGCTGTGCCAGGGTCAGTGCCTCGGCGAAGGTGGTCGCGGTCGGAGGCGCGTCGTTGCTGGCGTCGATACAGAAGATCCGGGTGCAGCGGCGGCGGAACAACTCGACCAGACCCAGGTTGTCGTAGTGGCCGCCGTCGCTGATGTGCAGCAGCCGGTCGCGATGAGGGTGCAGCCCGAGCACTTCCCTCGCCAGGTACGGAAGGCGCCTGGCGCGGGGGAGCCACGGGAAGGCCCAGTCACCGCGCTCGGCGGCCTGATGAGCATGCCTGACGAAGGCCGGATTGGGCAGCCACGCGCCCAGCCTCGCGCCGGACACCGCGAGCAGCGCCTGGAACCACTTGCTCGATCTGCCCATCGCCGAGGCGAACGCCGCGCCGCTGACGGCGACGGCGCCCTGCACGGTGAGGTCACGGCGGAACCGGGGGGTCACCGCGCGTTCGAGATCCGCCGTGCGTACCCAGCCGATGTCGGGACCGCCGGTCCAGTCGGCGCTCATCGTGTAGGACACGGCACCGAGCCCGGGAGGCGTCCTCGCCTCACCGGTGAGGTTGGCCGCGGCGGCGAACACCACCTTGGGGAACCGCACCCCTTCGCCGGTGAGGCCGTAGACCGACAAGGTCGTGCGCTCGGCTGCGGTGTAGGGAACGGCGACCACCTGGCCGTCGCTGTCCCTGCGCACCGTACGCACGGCGAACGCGGACGCGAGGCGTTCGCGGTAGAACGGGTGCATGCTCAGCGAGGTCACGTCGAACAACCCGCCAAGCACCAGCACCAGCACGCCGATGACGGCGGCCGACCACAGCGCGGCGGGCTCGCCGAGCGTCGTGGCCGACCCGGCGAACAGCAGCAGCCACACCAGTACGAGCACGCCGGTGGTGGCGATGACGAGCAGGCGTTGCAGCATCCCGCTCGGCACGGCGGCCGGTACGCCGCCGCTCTTGCGCAGCCGCAGCAGACCGGAAGCCTGCTGGCCGAGCATCGCGCGCCTCCGCCAGAAAATCGAAGCGACCGTGGCCGCGTAGGTCAGCAATACGGTCCCGACGGGGCCGAGCACGCTGGGCACGTCGCCCGCGGCGTCGAGCAGCCACGCCGCGAGCCAGACCACCAGCGGTATCGCCAGCGTCACCACGCCGATCAGCGCCGAGAGCACGACGAAGGCGGGAACGAGGCGTGCCGAGAACGACCGTCGTTCCGCGGCGCCACGGCTGTAGAGGGCGAGCAGGAACGCCGCCGAGCCCATGAATCCGACGGCGTACAGCGCGCCTGGCCTCGGCGCGGGGTATTCCGACGGCGCGAGGCTCACGTCGGTGAGCGGCACCTGACCGTAAAGCCAGCCGGCGAGCACGCCGAACACCACAGCGGGTCCGAAAAGGACGGTGAGGGAAAGCACCAGTCCTCTGGCGATCCTGCCGAGCGCGCCCAGCAGTTGTACCCGCGTGTCCGCGAGATAGCTGGAATGTCTCCTGAGGTGGTCGAGTTCCGCCGACCCCTGCCGGTACACGTTCTCCGGGTCTCGCACGACCGTTCCCGGCAGCCCGGAGGGCGGCGGCGCGCCGGTGAGCGCCTGCTGGAACGCTCCCGCCGTGTAGCCGCCGCCGGAAACCGACACGAGGTAGTCGGCGGAGAGCAGTTCGGCCCGCAGGGACTGCAGCGCGCCCATCGCGACGCTGGCCGCCCGGATGCCGCCTCCGGAAAGGCACACCCCCGTGGTGTGTTCACCGCGGTCCCATCGCCGGTTGACCTGCCCCGGGTCGACGCCGGGCACGGTGTAGGCGGCGCGCCTGCGATGTCCGTCGTGGTGCCTTCCCGTGTGCACGGGCGGATCCTCGCCCTCCAGCGGCGCCGGTGGCACGGTGTCCATGCTGTGCTCGGCGTGCCCGGCCAGTTCGCGCCGGGTGTGCGCGATGCCCCGCCACACCACGACCACGACGGCCGTCGCCGCGACGAGGCCGGCGAACAGGATGGCGCTGAACTCGACGACCGCCGCGGCCGTCACGATCTCCAGTGCCCACGGTGCGATGTCCCGCCACGCGGTCACGGCAAGCAGGATGAGATCGCGCAGGAGTCCGGTGACCACAACGACAACGGTGGCGACCCTGGCACACCGCGTCAGCTTGATGGCGCCCGGCGTCCGCGCGACCCAGAGCGCGACCGTGGTTCCCAGCCACAGCGCGATGCCGCACAGGACGACGAACAGCAGATCCCACGCGGCGGCGGTACCCGTGCCCTCCGGCAGCGGGACGGGCTGGCCGCCACCACCGAGCGCGGTCGCGGTCAGGTCGCCGGGCGAGGGCAGGAACGCCGCGGCGATCGGGAGGGCGATCGCGGCCGAGGTGATCGCGGCGGCGGCGGAGCGGCGAGGGGCGGTCGCCGCCGTGCTGCTCTGTCCGTCGGTGGATTCCGGGTCGGAGTCAGGTGCCTGGCCGGGCGGAGGGTTCGGTGCGGTGTCCTGCGCCGGGTCCGGTGCGGCGTCCGAGGTCGAGCCCGAAGCGGACACGGTGGAACCCCCAGTACTTCATTCGTGTGGCCGACGATGACCCAGCGTAATCCGTGCCCCGCGCTCACCTGCCGGTGTGTGCCGGTGCAGTCTCCTGGGGCGGGCCGGGGGTGTAAAGCGGTCTTGCCGGTTCGTTATCGCACGGGCTCCGGCGGGATCGGGGCGGCGTGGCCGCGCGGTGCGGATCTCGGCGTCGCGAGTGCGGATCTCGTCGTCCTGAACGCAGAACTCGGCGTCCTGAGTGCGGATCTCGGCGTCCTGAGTGCGGATCTCGGCGTCCTGAACGGGGGACTCGCGGGGCGGGGCGGGGACTCGGGGCCCGCGCAACAGGGCAGTAGGTCCCTACCGGCGGGCCGGTTGCGCGAGGACCGTGAACGGTGACCCCGCCACGTCCCCACCCGGTACGTCGAGGAAAGGACACCCGGCAATGAACGGCGAACACGGCGGCGCTTACGGCGGCGAACACGGCGGCGAACACGGCGTTGATCACGGCCTTGATTACGGCATGGTGAAACCCCGGGACATCAGTGCGCAGCCCATCGTGGCGGGCGTCGACGGTTCGGCCGCCGCGCTGGCCGCCGTGAGGTGGGCGGCGCGCGAGGCCGCCCGGATCGGCGCCACGCTGCGCCTGACCCACAGTTGCGATCTGCCGCCGCTGAACCCCGGGCTCCGGGTGGCGCCGCCGCCGGAATACGCCTCCCCGTGGGCGGAATCGGGCCGGGCCTGGCTGGCCGACGCGCACGCGGCCGCGACCGCCGAGGCGCCGGGAATCGACGTCGACTGGGATGTCTGCTTCGGTGGTGCGGCCGACACACTCGTCGACGAATCCGGCACGGCGAGCCTGCTCGTGGTCGGCGCCAGGGGACTGGGTGGATTTCTCGGTCAGCTGGCCGGCTCGGTCGCGGTGACGGCCGCGGCGCACGCGCGTTGCCCTGCCGTCGTCGTGCGCGAGGACACCGTCGCCGACGTAGGTCCTGTCGTGGTCGGCGCCGACGGCTCCCCACTGAGCGAGCAGGCACTGGAGTTCGGGTTCGAGGCCGCCTCGGCACGAGGCGCGCGGCTGCTGGCCGTACGTGTGTGGGACGACCCCTTCACCAGTGCCGAATGGGATGAACTCGTGCCGGGGGACACCGAAACGCCCGCCCCTCCCGCATCAGCGGTACCGACTGTCCCAATGGCCAGGGCAGTCACGGGTGCCGCGGCCGTACCGGACCGGAGGGACAGCGTCGCGGGAAGGGAAGCCCGCGCGCTGCACGCCGATCTCGTCGGCTGGCGCGACAAGTACCCCGATGTGGCGGTTCACGAACTGGCCGTACGGGGAAACCGGGCGGCTGACGGGCTTCTCGGCGCGGCGGCGCACGCCCAGCTGCTGGTGGTGGGTTCGCATGCCAGGGGAGTGGTCGCCGGAGCGCTGCTCGGCTCGGTGAGCCGGGAACTGCTGCGGCGGTCGGCGTGCCCGGTCGCGATCGTGCGCCCCCGGCATTGACGGTGCTTCTGTTCACTGTGGACGGTCGGAGAGTATCGCTTGCTAGTCCATTCCGGTGAATACCGGAGTCTCGGTATGCCGATTACGGGGCGTCGAGTGTGAAGCACGCCACGGGATCCCGCTTCGCGTGGTCGGTGACGGCACGCATCGGCCCACGTGAGACGCTTGAGCGGACGGCGATGTCGGCGCGGGCCACCCCGCGAACCGCCCTCAGGGACACGTTCGTGTGTCGCGGCGACACTTTTCGTTGCCGCAATTGCGCTCCCGCAAGGGATACTGGATCGCGGTGGGCACAAGGGAGCCGGCTGAACCGGTGCTGTTCGCGAGGGTGGGGCGCCGGGCGAAGGGGGTCGGGTGTGATGGATTTGTCCGGTCGGGACCGCTCCGGCGGCAGGGCCACACGGCTGTGGCGCCGGTTGTATCCCGGCCGAAACCCGCTGGCGCGCGGAAGCGACCGGCTGGAGGGGCGCTTGCTCGTGGTGTTCCTGTTGCTGTCACTGATCGCGTTGCCGATCGCGGCGACGGTGGGAAGCAACACCTACGCCGCCAGGCTGACCGACGTGGAGCGCGAGGCGGGACTGAAACACAGGGCCACGGCGGAACTGCTGGCCGACGCGCCGGTGACCGCCCCCGCCGGCGATGTCGAGACCGTCAAGGTGCAGGCTCGCTGGCGGTTGCCCGACGGTACGGAACGCGTCGGCACGCTCGCCACGTACCGGGGCAGCGTCAAGGGCACGAAAATACCCGTGTGGCTGGACAATGCGGGCAATCTGACCAGCCCGCCCGCGACCAAGGTCGCAGCCGCCACCGACGGAGTCAGCGTCGGGGTGTCGCTGTGGTTCGGCGTCGTCATGCTGTTCTGCCTGGTCTTCTTCACCTTCCGCGCCGTGGTCGCCCGAATGCGGGCGGCGCAGTGGGCGCGCGAATGGGCGAGGGTCGAACGCCAATGGAGCAGACGCTGATCCCGCGTGCGATCGCACGGGGAGCCCGGTTCGACCGGTCTTCCCAGGCCCGCGACTGGGCAGCGCTGAGATGACCATCTCCGCTCCGCTGATGAAGGCCTGGCACGTACGGGTTCCCGGCCCGATGGAGAGCGGCCCATTGGTTCAGACCGAGGATCCCGTTCCGGCTCCCGGTCACGAGGAACTGTTGTTACGGGTCCGCGCGTGCGGGGTATGCAGAACGGACCTGCACCTCGCCGAGGGCGACCTTCCGGTGCGCAGGGCCTCGGTCGTGCCCGGCCACGAGGTGGTCGGCGAAGTCATCGCGAAGGGAGCCGGTGCGGGAACCGGATTCATGGTGGGGGACAGGGCGGGAGTCGCCTGGCTGCGGCACACGTGTGGCCGGTGCCGGTTCTGCGTGCGTGGCGCCGAGAACCTGTGCCCCCGGTCGGCCTACACGGGCTGGGACGCCGACGGCGGGTACGCCGAGTACACCACGGTTCCCGCCGCGTACGCGCTGCGGCTTCCGGACAATTACGACGACGCCGAACTCGCGCCGTTGCTGTGCGCGGGCATCATCGGCTTCCGCGCGCTGCGACTGGCCGAGGTGCCGCCTGGCGGGAGGCTCGGGATCTACGGGTTCGGTGCCAGCGCGCACCTCACCGCGCAGGTCGCCATCGCGGACGGGGCGAGGGTGCACGTCATGACCCGCAGCGCGCGGGCGAGGGAACTCGCCCGCGCGCTCGGCGCGGCCTCGGCGCAGGGGCCCGCCGACACCCCGCCGGAGCGGCTGGACGCCGCCGTCCTGTTCGCTCCGGCGGGCGAGCTTGTGCCGGGCGCGCTGGCCGCGCTCGACCGGGGAGCGACGCTCGCGGTCGCCGGTATCCACCTGACCGGGATTCCCCCACTCGACTACCACCGGCACCTTTTCCAGGAACGCCGGCTCCGCAGCGTCACGGCGGGCACGAGGGCCGACGCCGCGGAATTCCTGCGCTTCGCCGCCCGCCATCCGCTGCGAGTGAGTGTCACCCGCTACCCGCGTTCCGCCGCCGATCGTGCTCTCGCCGATCTGGCGGCCGGTCGCGTGAATGGCGCCGCGGTACTGGTCTGACCTCGCTCGAAGCGGCCGATTGGAGCTGCCGCCGGTCCCTGCCTTCTGCTGTAGTCGCGGATGAGCCGCGCGGAGTGGGAGAGGTGTACCGACATGCCGAGCAAACCGGTCCGCCAGTTGCTGATCGCGGTGGGAGTGTTCGTCGTGGTCGCGGCCGGGATCGCCGCGCTCCTGCTGACCGGTCGCGATCGCGGTGCCGGACCGGCGAATCCCGGCGCCCCGCCACCCGGCACCGAGCCGGGAGCCCCGGCCGAACCCGACGAGCGCGTCGTCGTCGTGAAGATCGACAATGTCTCGCTCGCCAGGCCCCAGACCGGGCTGACCGAGGCGGACGCCGTCTTCGTCGAACCGGTCGAGGGTGGACTGACCCGGCTTGCGGCGGTCTACTCGACACGGTTGCCTCCGGTCGTCGGCCCCGTGCGCAGCGCGAGGGAGACCGACATCGACATGCTGGCCCAGTTCGGCCGTCCCACGCTCGCCTTCTCCGGCGCGGCCCCGGAGATCCTGTCGCTACTGCAGGAGTCCGTCGTCGACTCGGCGACCGCGGAACAGATACCCGGTGCCTATTTCCGCGAGGCGGCTCGCCCGTTGCCGCACAATCTGTACGTGCATCCCGACCGGCTGCCGCCGGGACACGGACGCTCGCCGGCCAGCACGTTCGGAACCGGACCGGCGCCGGAGGGCGGGCGGGCTTCCGGCGAGCACACCGTGCGGTTCCCCGCGGCGACCTACGACTTCCACTGGTCGGCCGAACAGGGCAGGTGGCTCGTCGCGCTCGACGGTACTCCCGTGGAGTCGGTCGGGCACGGTCAGGTGGGAGCCGCAACCGTTGTGGTGCAACAGGTCCCGGTCAGGGCGGGGGCGCATGTGGAGGACGTGGCGGGAGCGGTGTCGCCGGTCGCCGAGACGGTCGGCACCGGAGCGGTGACCGTGCTGCGCGACGGCCAGGAGTTCGAAGGGACCTGGTCGAGGCCGGTCGCCGACGCGCCGACGACGTTCACGACGGCAGGCGGTGAGCCGCTGCGCCTCGCCGAGGGACCGGTGTGGATCCTGCTCGTTTCCTGACGATCACACCGCGGGCCCGAATCGTCCACTATGGACGCCGTTGCTGCTCGGCCGCCAGGACGGTCAGCGCGGCGTCGAGCGATTCGACCGGCGTCGAGCTCGTGTCGATGTCGGTCGCGGCGGGCCATTCGTCGGAGTCGGCGGACATGGCCGTGGCGATCGCCGCGTCGGCATCGGAGAACGGTCCCGTCCCCTCCGTGCCGGCCGCGCGCCTGCGTTCGGCGATGCGCCGCGCACCGACCTCGGCAGGCGCGACGCACCGCAATTCCGTCATCGTGCTGTTCGTCGCCGAGGCCACCTCCCTGGCGCGGGCCCTGTCGCTCTCGCGGATCCACGACGCGTCGAGAACGACGGTCTCACCCTGCCCGAGCAGTTCCGCGGCCCTGCGCGCCAGTTCCTCGTAGGTGTGCTCGCTGTGCCGCTCGGAGTAGAGACCGTCGCGATAGCCCGCGGCCGCGCTGTCGGAAGGGGAGCGGCCCGCCAGCTCTTTCCTGAGCCGGTCACTGCCGATCAGCACGGCGCCGAGCCGGTCGGCGATACCACCGGCGAGCGTGGACTTCCCCGTCCCGGGAAGACCGCCCACGAGAATCAGCCTCGGCTGCCCCTCCCGCAGGTGGGCGAGTGCCAGAGCGGCGTACTCGCGCGCTTCGGCCGCCGCGTCCTCATCACCTTGCCCGGCTCGCAGACAGGCCACTTTCGCCCTGACGAACGCGCGGTAGGCGATGTAGTGGTGGCGTAGCGACGACGGCGCCGGATCGCCTGCGAAGGCCGCGTAGTCCTCCAGCAGCGAGGCGGCCAGCGCCGAGGCACCGAGGCGTTCCAGATCCATCGCGAGGAACGCGATGTCGTCGAGGCCGTCCAGCCAGCGCAGCCGGTCGTCGAATTCGAGGCAGTCCAGCACCCTGGGGCCGTCGTCGAGACAGAAGATGTCCCCGGTGAGCAGATCCCCGTGCCCGTCGACGATCTTCCCCTCGGCGATCCGCCTCGCGAACAACGGCTGCCTTCCCGCGAGAAAATCCTCGGTCCGCCGCTCGATTTCCGCCGCGACACCGGGGTCGAGCACGCCGAGATCGCGAACCTGGTCGAAACTTTCGCGCCAGCGCCGCAAAATCGCGTCCCTGCCGCCCTGCTCGGAGATCCGCTCGCCGCGTTCGGCGCCGCTGTGGAACGAAGCCATCATGCGGGCCAGCTGCCTGACGTGTGAGTGCACGATCTGCTCGGTCCACTCGTCGGCCGTCCCCTCGCACAGCGAGGTGACCAATCCGGTCAGCCGCCGATGTTCCGGCATTCTCGTCATCACGACGAGATAGTCGGCCGGTTCTCCCCGCACGCCGGAGACCTCGGAAACGCCGAGGTACACGTCGGGCGCGAGCCTGCGGTTGAGTTCCACCTCGCGCTCGCACGCGTGCTTGCGCGCGGAGGGATCACTGAAGTCGACGAACCCGAAGTCGACGGGCTTCTTGAGCTTGTACGCGCGCTCGCCGAGCAGAAACACCACGCCGATGTGTGTTTCGTGCACCGCGACCGGTGCCGCCGGTTCCGTCATACCCGCTCGTCCGTGCCGCGTGCGGCACCCGTGTCCCGGTCGGGCCTCACGATGAGCACCGGACACTCGGCGCGATGCACGAGTGCCTGGCTGGTCGAGCCGAGCAGCATGCCGCGGAAGCCGCCCCGTCCCCTGCTGCCGACGACGACGAGCTGCGCTTTCCCGCTCCACTCCAGCAATTCGCGCCGGGGTTTGTCCTCGACGAGAACCCTGGTGACCTTCACGTCGGGATAGTCCTGCTGCCAGCCGGCGAGCCGCTCGGCGAGCCTGCGTTCCTCGACGTCCCGCATGGGTTCCCAGTCGTAGTACATCCTGGCCTGGCTGAACACCGCGTTGTCGGCGTCGCTCCAGGTGTGCACCGCGACGAGGTCGACTCCTCGGAAGGCGGCCTCGTCGAAGGCGTAGCCGATGGCGCGCTCGCTGAGCGGGCTGCCGTCGATGCCCACCACCACCGGGCGGCGGTCGCGGGCGGGCGCGTCGGGATAGTCACCCCTGACCGACACGACCGGGCACCGGGCGTGACTGACCATGGCCAGTGTCGTGGAACCGACGATGAGACCGGCCAGCCCGGTACGCCCGGACGAGCCGAGCACGAGCATGCGGGCCGAGGCCGAGACGCCGAGCAGCACCTGGATGGGAGGGTCGGTCTCGAAGCGCGAGTGGATGTCGACCTCGCCGGCCTCGCGGGCCGCGGCTTCGGCGGTGCGCAGGAATTCCCAGCCCTGCCTGCGCAGCTCCTCCCTGAAGGACTCCGGCGGCTGGATCGTCTCGCCGACATAGAGATCGGGAAAGCCCGCCGCGTAGACGAGATGCAGCGGGGCGCGATGCAGGATCGCCGTCGCCGCGGCCCATCGCACCGCGTGCAGAGCGGCCTCGCTGCTGTCGACACCGGCGACGATCGGTGTGTTGCCGGCGTGTTCCGAGGTCATGGACGCTCCCTTCGCGTGCCGTCCCGGCCGGGTTCCCCGCCGGATCCCCAGGATGCCACGGCAGGCGAATCGGGAATCCTCATGGTGGAAGGCTTTTCGCCGCCGCCCGTGCCCCGGGGTGCCGACAGCGCGGCGAGTTCGTCGCGCAGCCCGGCCATCAGCACCGGAAGGTCCCTGACCCGGCCGGGATCGGTCACCGCGGTCACGGTGAGCCTGCCGCCGTAGGACAGCGCGACGAACGAGACGGTCATGTTTCCCTTGACCGTCGACAGTGGAATGACCTCGCTGATGGGCGTTCCGAGAAAGGCGAGCCGGGCGGAAGGGCCCCTGAGGTAGGTGACCGAGGTGGAGAGCATGCGCTGGTGATCGACCAGCCAGCGCAACAGGTTCAACCTCGCGATGCCACGGAAGAACGGGCCGACCAGAGCCACGGAGGCGCCGCGCGCCGACCCGAATCTGCCCCTGGTGAGCAACGCGATCGCAGCAAGGCGGTCGACGGTCCTGCCGCCGGAGGGCAGTTCGACGGGAACGGCGACGGCGTGGTTGCCGAGCCTGGCGCCGGGGTCGCGGCTGCGGGTCGACACGGGCACCGACACGACGAGACTGCCCGCTTCCTCGCCTCTGGCGTCGAGCAGTGTGCGCAGCGCTCCGGTCGCCGCGGTGAGAACCGCGTCGTTGAGCAGCCCGCCGTGCTCGCGGGCGGTGGCCCGCACGGCCCGCAGGTCGGCGCGAGCGACGGCGAAGCGCCTGCACGGCCCGGTGGGCTGGTTGAGTGAACTGCGGGGTGCCAGCGTGATTCCGGCCTGCCGCAGTTCGCGCAGGCCCCTCCTGAGCCTGCGCGCTCCCGCGGGCAACGTGCGCAGCGTTTCGATTCTTCTCCTGTTCGCGTCGGCGAACAGCGCCGCGGCGCCCGGCTTCGGTACGAGGAAGGCCGGATCGGCCTCGGCCGGCGTCCCGTCGGCCATCCTTGCCAGCGCCGCGAGGCCGCCGATCCCGTCGGTCAGCACGTGGTGCATCACGAACACGAGCGCGGCGTCGCCGCCCGCGAGACCCGTGACGAACGTGACCGACCACAATGGCCGGTCCCTCGGCAGTTTCCGGGTCACCGCGGTCGTGGCGATGTCGAGTAACGCCTCGTCGTCGCCAGGGGCGGGGCAACGCACATGCAGGAAATGCCGGTGGATGGCGAATCCAGGATCGTCGGCCCAGTACGGGTTTCCGAGACCGAACGGCGCGCGCACGAGATGCTGCCGGAACCGGCGGATGCCGTTCGCCCTTTCCGCGACGGTGGCGGCGACGACGTCGGCGTTCAACGCGGACCCGCCGTCCAGTACCAGGATTCCCGCGATCTGCATGGGCGGATCGCCGAGGTCGGAGGCCAGGGTCATCAGGTCTCCGCCGCCCATGCGCTCGACGGGTGTCGTGTGCACGCTCATGCTCGCCCCTCACCGCGTTCTCGGTCCGGCGCCCTTTCCCGCACGGTACGTGCTCCCGTGCCTGCCGACCGGGTGCGCGACCGGCCTTGCGCGGACGAGTGAACGTGCGCCGCGGAGCGAGCGGGCGATCGCCGCCCGGCTACAGGCTGACCAGTTCGAACGTCGCCGAGGGAGTGTCCCTTCCACAGGTGCGTGCCATGTGCCAGGCGAGATGACCCACACCTGCCTGTGCCGCGGGCAATCGCGTCCTGCCGATCGCGAGGTAGCCGTTGGGGCTTCGGGTGACCACGCTCATCGCTCCGGCGAGTACGGCGATGCCGAAGGCCAGCACGTCGGCGCGCAGGTCGTCGTCGAGATCTTCGGCGAGACCGACCATGCCCCGCACCGACCCGTCGTCGTCCATCCCCGCCGCCACGGCACCGCCGAAACCCTCGCTCGCCTCGACGGGAACGTCGAAGACCCGGATCTGGCCTTCCAGCGCGACGGCGCACAACTTGGCGGCCGGAGTGGTCAGCAGCGGGTCGTCGATGGGGCTGTGCTCGGGCGCGTACGGCGGGCGGCGGCCGACGGGGACCCCGCAGACCGGGCACGGGGCGCCCTCGACGTGCTGTTGCGTTCGCCGGTCGTTCATCGCGACCTCCGGTGGGCCGGGAGTGTGCTGTCACATTCGTGCGACTCCACCATGCGCGGCGAGGCCGGCCGGCCGACAGGGCTGTAGGTACCTCCCACGAAGGGCTTTCGACCTACGCGCGCCGGCCCCGATGCGGTCACCATGAACGAGTGATCGCCGAGGAGGGCAGACGGTCGTGAAAGGCAACGCTCCGATACTGGCCGGTGTCGACGGGTCCGCGTCGTCGCTGCTGGCGACGGCGTGGGCGGCGAGGGCGGCGGCACAGCGGCATGCCCCGCTGGTGCTGGTGGCCACGATGCTCATGCCCGTGCCCTACGGGGCGGGAATCGGCCCTCCTCCCGGCTACTTCTCCGGGCTGGAGGCCGAGGGCAAGCGGCGCCTCGACGAGGCGGACGAGCACGCGAGGCTCGTGGCGGCGGAGGTGAGCGGCGCGGGGGAACTCGCCGTCAGCACGGAGTTCCACATCGGCAACCCGGTTCCGATCCTGAGGGAGCGCGCCCGCTCGGCTCGGATGCTCGTACTCGGAACACGGGGTCTCGGCGAGCTCACCGGGACGTTCGTCGGCTCGGTCGCGGTCGCGCTCGTGTCACACGGACCTTGCCCCGTCGCGGTCGTCAGGGGAAGGGGACAGGACGGCGAGCCTCCCGCCGAGGGGCCGGTGGTGGTCGGCGTCGACGGCTCGCCGATGAGCGAGGCCGCGGTCGCCGCCGCTTTCGAGGAGGCGGCCGTGCGCGGAACCTCGCTCATCGCGGTGCACGCGTGGAGCGACGCGTCCTTCGCCGCGGCGACGGGCTTCAGCGGCCTCGGTCCCTCGGGCGCACTGGGCGCTGAAGGTCTTGTGTGGGACGAGATTGAGACGAAGGAGCGGCTCGTGCTGGCCGAACGGCTCGCGGGCTGGCAGGAACGCTACCCGGAGGTTTCCGTCGAGCGGGTCGTGCGCAGAGACCGGCCGCTGCGCGGACTGCTCGAACTCGCCGCCCAAGCCCAGCTGCTGGTCGTCGGCAGCAGGGGAAGGGGCGGGTTCAGCGGAATGCTGCTGGGCTCGACGAGCAACGCGCTCGTGTATTCGGCGCCGTGCCCGGTGCTGATCGTCCGCCATCAGCCGGGTGGGTGACAGCCGGTTTCGAGGTCCCGCGACGCGGGGAAGACGCACACAAAGAGTGAGGGGACAAGGTGATGAGCAAGATCGTCGTAGGTGTGGACGGTTCACCCTCAGCGGTGAACGCGGCGGTGTGGGCGGCGCGGGAAGCCGCCGCGCGAGGCGAGGTGCTGCGCCTCGTGCACACCTACTTCGTGCCGTTGCGGGGGTACCCGGGTTTCCTCGCGACCTATCCCGAGGTGCGGGAGGGAATGCGGCATCAGGGCCAGATCTGGCTCGACGAGGCCATGACGGCCGCCGGACAGGCCGCCCCCGGCGTCGAGGTGGAGACCGACCTGCTGGAAGGTGAGGTCGTGCCCGCCCTGCTTGAGGAGACCGCCGGGGCACGGCTGGTGGCGATCGGCTCGCGCGGGCTCGGCGGGTTCACCGGCATGCTGGTCGGCTCGGTCGCGGTCGCGCTGGCCGCGCACGGCGACTGCCCGGTGACGGTGGTGCGCGGCGCGAAGCCCAGTGACCAGCCTCCCGCCGAGGGACCCGTCGTGGTCGGGGTCGACGGATCGGAGGCGAGCCTCAGCGCGCTGGAGTTCGCGTTCGAGGAAGCCTCGGCCAGAAGTGTCCGGCTGATCGCCGTGCACACCTGGAACGACGTGACCCTTGAGGCGACTCTGCGCATGTACCCGTTCTCCGTCGACCCCGCCGATGTCGATGCCGAGGAGAAGGCGGTGCTCGACGCGCAGGTCGCGTTGTGGCAGGACAAGTTTCCCGGCGTCGAGGTCGAAACGGTCGTCGAGCGGGGACGTCCGGTGCGCGCGCTGCTTGAGCGCGCGGAGCGGGCCCAGCTGGTGGTGGTCGGTAGCAGGGGACGCGGGGGATTCAAGGGCATGCTGCTCGGATCCACGAGCAGGGCGCTCATCACGCACGCGCCGTGCCCGGTGGCCATCGTCCGCCCGCCGTCGGGTGCCCGGCGGGACGAGCAGGACGGGGCCGCGTAGATGCGGGCCGAGGAGCTGATGTCCCGCCCCGTGGTGACGGTGACGGAGCGGACCTCGGTCAAGGAAGCGGCCAGGTTGCTGTCCGAACACGGGTTCACCTCGCTGCCCGTGGTCGCCGGGGACACCGCGGACACCGGGGACACCGGCGACGCCGTGCTGAAGGGGATCGTGACGGAGGCCGACCTGCTGCGCGATCGGATCCCTCCCGGGATCACGGGTGAGCGGTCCGCCGCGAGGCAGGTACCGCCGACGACGGTCGGTGAGGTGATGACCAGTCCCGCCGTGGCCCGCTCGCGGAAGGCGGACATCGCCGAGCTGGTGTCGGTGCTGCTGGCCGAGGGATTCCACGCGATGCCCATTGTGGACGGTCAGCGAGTCGCGGGGATAGTGACGCGAAGGGATCTGGTGCGTGCGCTGTCCCGTGACGACACCACGATCGCCAGGGATGTGCGGCGGCGGCTCATGATCTACGGGGGAGCCGACCGGTGGACCGTGGACGTGCGCGACGGTGTCGCCAGCATCGTCGACGAGTACGACGATGCCGCCGACCGGCACGTGGCGACCCTGCTCGCCGAGTCGGTACCGGGAGTCACCAGCGCCAGCACCATCCACCGCCCCGCCGACTGACCCGCGCGCCCCGCGAGTCCCCCGCCCAGGACGCCGAGATCCGCACTCAGGACGCCGAGAGCCGCGCTCAGGACGCCGAGAGCCGCGCTCAGGACGGCGACATCCGCGTTCGCGGATCGGCGGCCCGCCGGAGCCACAAGGTCACGCCGCCGACGAGAGCGCAGGGTGTTCGTCCTGGTCAGCGAGCTGAACAGGGACCTAATGCCCTGCTATCGGGGGACGACTGACCGCTGCGTGCCGCGGGGTATCCGGTTGATGCTTGAGGCAGGCGTTACCTCCACCGGCGACCTCGACTTGGAGGCCTGATGGCTGACCCGATACCCGGCGCCGATTCCCGCACGCACCATGCCCTCGATGCCGCGCTGAGAGCGGCGGTCAGGGCACCTTCTCCGCACAACACCCAGCCTTGGCGGTTTTTCGTCGAGGACGGGCACATCGACGTGCTGCTGGATCGGACGAGAGTGCTGAGGGTCGCCGATCCCGAGGGAAGAGAGGCGCTGCTCGCCTGCGGTGCCGCCGTGCTCAACCTGCGGGTCGCGCTCACGGCGGAGGCGATGGCCAGCACGGTCGAGCTACTGCCGGACAAGGGGGTTCCCGATCTGCTGGCCAGGGTGTGGCCGGGCCGCCCGCGCACACCGACCACCGAGGAACTGCGGCTGGCAAGGATGATCGGCCGCAGGCACACCAATCGCAGGCCCTTCGACGACAGGGCGGTGCCCGCACACGTGCGGCACACGCTGACCGTGGCCGCGGCCGAAGAGGGGGCACGGCTGATCCTGCTGGAACAGCCACGCCTCGATCGGCTCGCCGTGCTGCTGCGCAGGGCCGACCACGAGCAGGCAGGCGATCCTGCCTTCCGGGCCGAGCTGCGCGCCTGGACCCACGAGGGCGACGGCAGGCGCGACGGGGTTCCCTATTCGGCCGGTGGCCCGCGAGCGCTGAGGGAAGGACTGCTCGCACTGCGCGACTACGGCAACGGAGTGCCGGGCACGACGAGGCACGAGCGCGAGTTCGAGCGCGCGCCGCTGGTCGGTGTGCTGACCACGAGCGGGGACACCCGGCGGCACGCGCTGCGCGCGGGGCAGGCGATGGAGCGGGTGCTGCTCACGGCGACATCCGCCGGACTGAACGCCTCCTTCCTCGCCCAGCCCATCGAGATCGGCTCCGCGCGCGAGGAACTGCGTTCGATCCTCGGCGAACACGAATACCCGCAGACGGTGCTGCGGTTCGGTTTCGGCTATCCGGGCGGGCTCACGCCGCGCAGGACGGTCGACGAGGTCACGAGATGGGGTGGGTGGCGTGACGGTTAGCCCGGTGCTGGGGGCCGGTACCCGGCACGCGTGGTCGGCGGAGGAGAAGGGCGTGCTCGCCAGCGCCGCGCGCAACGCCCTGCACTGCGGGGTGGGCAGCGCCTGGATCCTGCGGGTGCGGGAACACGACGTCGAAGTGCACGAACGGTTTCACGCGACCAGCTGGCACCACGAAGGGGCGGGAAGGGACAGGGTAATCGCGTGTGGTGCCGCGCTGGCGGGTGTCGTCGTCGCCGTGCGCGTTCTCGGCTGGCTGCCGGAAATCACGCTGCTCGGCGACCCGGCGCGGCCCGAGCTCGTCGCGACCGTCGGTGCCAGTACCCGCCACCGGCCCTCGGCGCGCGACGTGCGCCGGTTCAAGGCGGGATTCGGCAGGCAACGGCATCGCGGCGCGATCGACCCCGGCGAACTCGATCCGGCGTTGGTCGAGGAACTGGTGACCGCGGGGGAGGGACAGGGAGTGACCGTGGTGCCCGTTTCGGCGTTCGCTCCGGTCAACCGCAAACAGACACTCGATCCGGGATTGCTCATCGTCACCGCGGCCGACGGCCGCAGGGACCAGGTCGCCGCTGGTGTCGCGATGCAGCACTGCGCGCTTGCCGCCTCGGCGCGGGGCTTGACGGCGGAACCGCGGACGGGTCCCTTCCAGTTCCGCGAATTCCGCCGGAGAGTGCTGCGCGGCAGGGGCCTCAGCGGCAGTCCCCAGCTGCTGCTGCGCCTGGGCGAGCGCGGACCGGTTGAGCCGGGCTCGCGGCAGGGATAATCTCGCCGGATACCACGTTTGCCCGATCTCGGCCGGGTTACTCCGGCGCGACGGAGGGCGGCGAGTGGACGGAGAGTGAATGCCCGAGAACCCGGGAACCGATGACGCGGCGCGGCGGGAGCCGGCCTCGGAGGGGCTTGCCGGGCTGAGGCTGGACGAGTTGCTGCACGAGGTACAGGAACGGCTCGCCCAGATCGTCAGGACAAGGGACCGGCTGCAGGGGCTGCTCGACGCGGTGCTCGCCGTCGCCACCGGTCTCGAACTGGACTCCACCCTCCAGCGCATCGTGCAGGCGGCGACCGAGCTGGTCGACGCGAAATACGGTGCGCTGGGCGTGCTGTCGGAGGAAGGCGGCCTTTCCGAGTTCGTCTACGTCGGCATCGACGAGCGGGCGAGGT
This sequence comes from Saccharomonospora sp. NPDC006951, assembly GCA_040635515.1. GTDB lineage: Bacteria > Actinomycetota > Actinomycetes > Mycobacteriales > Pseudonocardiaceae > Prauserella_A. The sequence goes on from JBEYHY010000010.1 coordinate 108,602, forward strand.
CGCAGATGGGGCACCTGCCCGAAGGCAGAGGACTGCTGGGCGTGCTCATCGAGGATCCGAGACCGGTGCGGGTCGCCGACCTGTCCCGGCATCCGGCTTCGGTCGGTTTCCCCCGCAACCATCCGCCCATGCACAGCTTCCTCGGCGTTCCGGTGCGGGTGCGTGACAGGGTGTTCGGCAACCTGTACCTCACGGAGAAGCGGGACGGCGCCGAATTCACCCCCGACGACGAGGTGGTGCTGCAGGCGCTGGCCGCGGCGGCAGGCGTTGCCGTCGACAACGCGCGGTTGTTCGAGCAGTCGCGGATGCGGGAACGCTGGCTCGGCGCCGTCGCCGAGATCAACGGCGAACTGCTTGGAGGAGCTTCGGTCGACGCGACCCTGCGGCTGATCGTGCGGCGCGTGTGCGAACTGGCCGGGGCGGGCGACGCACTGCTGCTGGCCGAGGACGAGGGAACGGAACTGATCTCGGTGGGCGTCGTGGCGGGCGAGCGGGGCTCAAGCCTGCTGGGCATCACCGTGGACACGGCGGGGGAGTCGGAGATCGCCGAGGCCATGCGAGCGGGGGAGCCCCGGCTACTCGCCGACCTCGCCGCCGTGCTTCCCGACGAGCCGAAGGTGGGCTCCTCCGGATTCGGGCCAGCCGTCGCCGTGCCGCTGAGCAGCTCCTCCGGCGCGGGTGGCGTGCTCATCGTTGCGAGAGCGAAGGGGGAGGCCGGATTCGGCTCCGAGCAGTTGCCGATGTTGTCCTCGCTGGCCGACCAGGCCGCCGTCGCGCTCGAATTCGCGGAGAAACAACGCAATCAGCGGCTGCTCGACGTGCTCGCCGACCGCGACCGGATCGCGCAGGACCTCCACGATCACGTGATCCAGCGGCTGTTCGCCACCGGGATGAGCCTGCAGGGCACATTGCGCCGCATCACCGATCAGCCCGCCCGCGACAGGGTGCAGCACTCGGTCGAGCAACTCGACCGCACGGTGCGGGAAATCCGTACGTCCATTTTCGACCTGCACACGGCGGGAACCGACCGGCCGGCGAGCCTGCGGCGCAGACTGCTCGACGTGATCACGGACGTGTCGGCCGACGCGACGGTGTCACCTTCGATGCGCGTATCGGGGGCCGTCGACACGTTCGTGCCACCGACGCTGGCCGAACACGCCGAGGCGGTGCTGCGGGAAGGACTCAGCAACGCGCTGCGGCACTCGGGGGCCGACGAGATCGTGGTGACGGTCGACGCGAGCCCGCGCGAACTGACCATCGAGGTCGCCGACAACGGCGTCGGCATCACCGAAGGCGGTCACCGCAGCGGCCTCGACAACCTCCGGCGCCGAGCGCAGCAGTGCGGAGGGACCGCGTCGGTGCTCTCCGGCGAGACCGGGGGAACCGTCATGCGCTGGCGGGTACCGCTCGGTTGACCCGGGCGTGCCTACTCCTGAGGCGGTTTCACGCCGCCGGACTTGCGCAGCTCGGTGGCCAGCACCGCGGCCTGCGTCCTGCGCTGCATCCCGAGTTTGCCGAGCAGCCGCGACACGTAGTTCTTGACCGTCTTCTCGGCGAGGAAGAGCCGCTCGGCGATCTCCCTGTTGGTCATCCCCTCACCGATCAGCTCGAACACCGCCTTTTCCTGCTCCGACAGCGAGGAAACGGGATCGGCCTCGACCCGCTCCCTGCGGATGCGGCTCATGAGTGCCGCGGTGGTGCGGCTGTCCAGCAGCGAACCGCCCATGCCGACCGTCCTGACGGCCGAAACGATGTCCGAACCGAGTACCTGCTTGAGCACGAATCCGGAGGCGCCGGCCATGATCGCGTTGAAAAGCGCCTCGTCGTCGGCGTAGGAGGTCAGCATCAGGCAGCGCAGGCCCGCGACGACCGACAGCAGTTCCCTGCACAACTCCACTCCGTTGCCGTCGGGAAGCCGGACATCGAGCACCGCGACATCGGCGCCGGAGCCGGGAACCCTGGCCAGTGCCTCGCTCACCGAAGCCGCCTCACCGGCGATCTCCATGTCCTGCTCATCCGCGAGCAGGTCGGCAAGACCGCGCCGCACGATTTCGTGGTCGTCGACGAGGAACACGCGGATCGTCACCTCAACACCATAGCCCGGCACGGCCGTCGCCAGGTGATCCAGAAGTCTGCGGCGGCACGGGACTTTCGGCACTATTCGCGGTGGTGAGCCTCGTGGCTGGGTGGCTGAGGCCGGAAGTCCCTTGTCGCAAGGGACTTCCGTATCGTGCGAAGCCGCCGAGTTTCCGGGATGGTGTCAATCATGAGCGAGCGGCACGAATGGTCGGCGGGTGAGACCGACGTGCTCGCACGGGCGGTGGTCAGGGCTCCTTCCGTGCACAACACGCAACCGTGGTCACTGGAGCTGGCCGAGGGGCAGGCCGCGCTGTACGAGCGTGCCGATCTGGCGCTGCCCTTCCACGATCTACTGGGCAGGGACAGGTCGATTTCCTGCGGCGCCGCCGTCGAGCACCTCGAACTGGGGATGCACGTGCTCGGTGTCGCCACCGACCTGCGGCTGCTTCCCGACCCGGCCGATCCCTCCGTCGTGGCCAGGCTGTTCGCCGCCGGTTCGCGCGTGCCAACGGATGTGGACCTGCACCGGTACTCGGCCATCGCCCGCAGGCGCAGCTACCGGCACCGCTTCGCGGCGACGGCCGTGTCCGACTACGCGCGCAAGGACCTGATCGCCGCCGCTTCCTCCGACGGCGTCACGGTGAAACCGCTGCACGGCAACGCGGAGTACACCGCGCTCGCCGACCTGCTGGAGTACGCGGGCGTCGCGGCGAGGGCCGATCGCGGCTACCAGCGGGAACTCGCGCTGTGGACCATCAGGGACGAGCGCTCGCACGTACACGGCGCGGGCATCGCGGGAAGCGCGCTGCCCGCTTCGACCCTGCCGTGGGCCGGCATCGTGCGCGCCCGCACCTCGGTACCCGACCGGCAGACACTGGCCGAGCGGCTGGCGGGTGAGACGGTGCTCGTGTTCGGCACGGCCGGAGACGCCAGGATCGATCACATCCGGGTCGGTATGGCGATGGAGCGCACCTGGCTCGCCGCGGTCGACATGGGCCTCGTCGCCGCCGTGCAAACCCAGCCGCTGCACCTTTCCGAGGTACGCGCGAGCCTCGCGACATCCCTGGAACTGCCGGGTTGCCCGCAGTTGCTGATGCGCGTGGGGCACGCGGCGGGGCCCGTTCCGCAGAGTCCCCGGCGGCGGGAGGCCGAACTGCTGCGGCCCTCCCCGCGCAACGGAAACGGCGCCACGCCGGTGAGCGAAGACTCGCTAACGTCCTGAGGCCGAGCCCGCCGGGCCCCGCCCGTCGTCCGAGCCGGGAGCCCCACGGCGCCGGGCCGCGAAAACGGCAGCCTCGGTCCGGCGTTCGAATCCCAGCTTGTGCAGTAACGACGACACATAGTTCTTGACCGTTTTCTCCGCGAGCACCAATTCCGCCGCGATCTGCCGGTTGGTCAGCCCCTTCGCGACGAGATCCAGCACCCTGCGTTCCTGCGGGCTGAGCGCCGCGTAACGCGGGTCGGGCTCGCGCTCGCCGCGCAGCTTCGTCAGCATCGCGTCGGTCAGGTGCGTGTCGAGCAACGTCCCGCCGCCCGCGACCGTGCGCACGGCCGAGATCAGCGCCGACCCGGAAATCTGCTTGAGCAGGTAGCCCGCCGCTCCGGCCATGATCGCCCCGAAAAGGGCCTCGTCGTCGGAAAACGAGGTGAGCATGAGGCACGCGGGTGGCGGCTCGATGGCGGCGCGGATGTCCCTGCACACGGTGACGCCTACTCCGTCGGGTAGGCGGACGTCGAGGATCGCGACGTCGGGCCGCGTGCCGGGGATCCTCGCCAGCGCCTCGGCCGCGGTACCGGCCTCGCCGACGACGCGCAGGTCCTGCTCGGCCTCCAGCACCGTCCGCAGGCCGGTTCGCACGACCTCGTGATCGTCGAGCAGGAACACCGAGATCGTCATGTGTCTTCTCCCTGACTTCGCGCGTGACTTCGTGGCAGCCGCACCGTCCAGGTGAGCCCGGTGCCCGCACCGGCAACCCTCCCGATCGAGAACGTGCCGTCCCATCGGGAGGCGAGTACCTCAAGTTCGGCGATTTCACCGCCGTGCTCTTCCCGTTCTCCGGGGTGGGCGGCACCGTTGTCGGCCACGGTCGTCGTGAGCGTGTGGCCCGCGCGGTCGACCGCCACCTCGACGGTCGCCGCCGTCGCCTCCGCGCGCCGCGCCGCGTGCGTGAGGGCCGTGTCCACCACGGCGAGCAGGTCGGCCCGCATCGCGGCGGGGATGGCCGTGTCCAGCGGCCCGTCGAACGACAGTCTCGGCTCGAAGCCGAGCGTGGCCCGCAAGCCGAGGCAGAGCCTGAGCAGATCGGCCCTCACCCCGGCAGGGGCCTCGACGGGATGTTGCAGCGAGAAGATGCTGTTGCGGATGTCCTTGATCGTCCGGTCGAGATCGTGGATGAAACCGCTGACCAGGGCGCCTGCCTTCGCATCCGTGGTGAGCTTCCCCAGGCCTTCGAGGCCGAGGCCAACGGCGAAAAGGCGCTGGATCACCAGATCGTGCAAGTCGTGCGCGATCTGTTCGCGGTTCTCGAACACGGCGAGCTTGTGCCGGTCCTGTTCCGCTCTGCCGAATTCCAGTGCCAGCGCGGCCTGCGTGGCGAACATGCGCACGAGCTGCACCTCGTCGGCGTCGAAGGGCACCGTTCCGTGCCCCCTGGCGACCAGCAGTACTCCCGCCGCGACGTCACCGACGGTGAGTGGTACGGCGATCGCCGAGTCGAGCGCGGTCACCAGATCCGGCATCGTGGCGCCCGACCAGCCGCTCTGGTAGGTCGCCGCCAATGAACCGTAGTCGCGCACCAGAACCGGCTCGCCCGTGGTGAACGCCTGCCCGGTGGCGGTCCCTCGCACCGACACACTCAGTCCCCGCGCGTCGGCGGGTACCGGGCCCGGCGTCGCCACGACGTCGAACACCAGCTCGTCACCTCGTTCGCCGGGCCGGGCGATCGCACCCACCGACGAACCGGACACGATGCGTGCCCTCTCGGCGATGAGGCGTAACGCGGCGGCGGGGTCGTCGCCGCGCAGCAGCACGCCGGCGACCTCCTGCGCCGCGGTCAGCCAGCGCAACCGCAGCTCGACCTTGCCGTAGGCGGAGGTCATGCCGATCAGCGGTGCCATCGCGGCCACGAGCCCGGCCACGTCGTCCTCGTCACGCTCGGTGAACCCGGCGGCGTCGTGGTTGCCGCCGGTGAGCTTGTCTGCGAGCAGAAGCTGCCCGAACAGCTCGCCCTCGACGTACACGGGCATCCGCAGCACCGATGTCGCCGCGGGAAAGCCGCCGGGGAGCGGATATCCGGCACCGTTCGACGCGGAACCGGACAGCAGCAGCCGTTCCGGCTTTCCCGCCTGGGGGCCCTGTCCGCCGTCGCGTTCGCGCGACCACACGGGTCGCGCGGGGTTTGCACCGAGGCCGACGGTCACGACATCGGTGTACCCCTCGCCGCCCTCGTCCGCCGCCGTACCGGGGACCATGGCGAACGCGCCGTGGCTCGCCCCGGCGAGCCGGGTGGCGGCGGCCGCGAGCCTCGCGAGCACCGTGGACGGTTCCGGTACGGGTCCTCCGGACCGGCCCTGCCCGTCGTGCTCGCCACGTACGTCCAGTACGTCGAGAACACCGTCGAGTAGGCGGCGGACGTTGGTCTCGTTCACCACGCCCCCAAAAGGCCGGCTTGCGTGCTCGGATTCCAAGGATTCTAGGCACGTGCCGGCCTTGGTGGATACCGGTCACCTGGTCAGCCGAAGCGCCTGCCGGACACGAGGTCCATCGGAATCCACAGCATGCTCTCGGTGTCCTTCAGGGGCCGGGACGGCGGCGCGGCGGGGCCACCGTTGCGTGATTCGAGTACTTTGCCCAGCACCGTGACGTACCAGCCGCTGGACAGATCCGGCGCGACCGCGTCGGCCTCGAAGGCGACGACGTTGCCACGGGCCGAGCTGAGGAACGCGTCCTCGTCCGAGGCGAGGCAGCCCAGAGCGTCCCCGGCGACGACGAACCGGACCGGCCGCACGGCGGGCAGCCCGCGGTGGGTGAACACGATCCTGCCTACCTGTGCCGTCGCGAGCAGCGCGACGCATTGGCCCCGGTCCAGCACCTCCACCCCGAACGAGTCTCGCATCGCGCACGATCCCTGTGTTTTGACGATCCGGCCATTACGGTGGGGCCTTCCCGATCGCCGCGGTAGGGCCGTTCGGCCCGCGAGTTGCGAGTACCGGTCGATGTTCCCAGCGCCGGTCTCCACCGCCGGTTTCCAGTGCCGCTCAGCGCCGCTGCACCGCGTGCACCGTCACCGGCAGCGCGAAGTGGACGGTTTCCCTCGTGATCTCCCTTTCGGCGACGGTGACGGGTCCGAGACCGCCCAGCGCGGCGATGACGTCCTCGACGAGTCTCGGTGGTGCGGACGCGCCCGCGGTGAGGCCGACGGTTCCGGCACCGGCGAGCCAGCCGGGCCGGATGTCGCCCGCGTCGTCGATCAGGTGGGCCGGGGTTCCGTTGCGGCGGGCCAATTCCACGAGCCGGGCCGAGTTCGACGAGTTGGCCGAGCCGACGACGAGCACCAGGTCCGCCTCCTCGGCGATCGCCGAGAGCGCGTGCTGCCGGTTGGTGGTGGCGTAGCAGATGTCGTCGGATCCCGGACCGCGCAGCGCGGGAAACCGCTGCCGCAGCGCCTCGACCACTTCGGCCGTCTCGTCGACGGCCAGGGTCGTCTGGGTGAGATAGGAGACCCGTGCGGGATCCCGCACGGTGAGCGCACGCGCCTCCTCGGCGTTCTGCACGAGCACGGTGTGTTCCGGCGCCTCGCCGAGCGTGCCCTCGACCTCCTCGTGGCCCTCGTGTCCGATGAGGACGACCGTGTCGCCGCGGGCGGCGAACCGGCGCGCCTCCGCGTGCACCTTCGTCACGAGGGGACAGGTCGCGTCGATGACGTCGAGCCCCCTGCTCGCGGCTTCCTCGTGCACGGCGGGCGAGACGCCGTGCGCGGAGAACACCACGGTGGCCCCGTCGGGAACCCCGGCCAGCTCGTCGACGAACACGGCGCCCCTGCTTTCGAGGTCCGCCACGACGTGTCTGTTGTGGACGATCTGCTTGCGGACGTAGACGGGGCGCCCCGCTGCCCGAGTACCTGCTCGACAACCTCGATGGCCCGTTCGACACCGGCGCAGAACGATCGCGGGGCTGCGAGCAGCACGGTCCTCGGCCGGGCCGCGGCAAGGCAGGAGGCCATGGCCGACGCGGCGGCCGTCACCATGTGCGAGCCGAGGTTGCCCTCGTCGTCGGCCGCGGCGACCCCGAGCCCCGCCGGACCTCCGCCGCCGGGCAGCACGGCACACAGGGTCAGCCCGTCGTGGGTTTCCCTCGCCGCGCTGTCCAGCCGGAGCCTGCCTCTGGCCAACGGCACTCCTTGCCGCCGCAGCTCACCGGCGAGCAATACGGCGGCGGGGCAAGGTGTGGGAGGCCCTCCCGTGGTGAGCAGTTCGTCGGCGACGAGCACGACGTCCGCGCCCGGCCTTCCCGGCCTGTTGGCCGCGATGATGCTTTGTGCTGCGGTGACCGGCATTCCGGAAGACTCCTTGCTTTCGTGCTAGTGATCGCGGGAGGTGACCAGCTTGGCCAGCGCCGTCAGTTCCGATCTCGCGGTCGCCGACGAGGCCGCCATCGTGAGATCGCTCAGCGCCTCCTCAAGTAGCGAGCCTGCCCGCAGCAGGCACCACTGCCGTCCTCCCGCCGCCTCGATGAGCGCGGCGGCGCGGGGAAGGTCGGAGCCCGACGGCGGGCGCTCACGGGCATAGAGCGCGGCGAGTTCGGCTCCCTCCTCGGTACCCGAGGTGAGCGCGCGTACCGCGGGCAGCGACTTCTTCCGGTTGCGAAGGTCGGAGAACGCGGGCTTTCCGGTGACGGATTCGTCGCCCCAGACGCCGAGCAGGTCGTCGACGATCTGGAAGGCGAGACCGATCCGCTCGCCGAACCGGCGCAGCAGCGCGACCTGATCCGGTTCGCCACCGCCCGCCAGCGCACCCAGCGCGCACGCGCAGCCCAGTAGCGCGCCGGTTTTGTGCTCGGCCATCCGCACACACTCGTCGAGGCTGACGTCGTTCCTGCTCTCGAACTCCAGGTCGGCGCTCTGGCCCGCCATCAGTTCCTGCACGGCGTTGTTGAGGGTGGTGACGGCATCCACAGCGGAGGGGCCTCCCGATGTGGCCAGCACCTCGAAGGCCAGTGCCAGCATCGAGTTTCCCGCGAGAATCGCGGCGTCGGAGCCGAACACGCTCCACGCGGTCGGCCGGTGCCGTCTGGTCGTGTCGCCGTCCATGACATCGTCATGCAGCAGCGAGAAGTTGTGCACGAGTTCCACGGCGACCGCACCCGGCACGGCCGCCGTGGCCTCGCCGCCGACCGCGCCGGCCGCGAGCAGTACGAGCGCGGCGCGCAGTGTCTTGCCGCCGGAGGCCGCCACGGCGGTGCCGTGCTCGTCCTGCCAGCCGAGGTGATAACCGCTGGTGTTCCTGATGGGAGGCGGTAGCGTGGCCACGGCCGAGCGCAGTTGCGGGTCCACAATGGAGCGGCAGCGCGTCAGCACGTCGCGCGCGTGCCTCGCCGCCTGTGGCGGCACCCGTGCGGTGGCACCGGGCCCTTTCGCCGTGGTGTCCAGCAGATCGGACAAGGCGCTCACCTGCCGATCTCGACGGATTCGAGGACACCCACCGCGTCGGGAACCAGGATGGCGGCCGAGTAGTAGGCACTGACCAGATAGGACATGATCGCTTTCTCGTCGATGTTCATGAAGCGCACCGACAGACCCGGCCGGTACTCGTCGGGGATCCCGGTCTGGTGCAGGCCGATCACCCCGTTGTCCTCCATGCCGGTGCGCATGACGATGATGGAGCTGGTTCCGGTTGCGCTGACCGGGATCTTGTCGCACGGCAGGATCGGCACTCCTCGCCACGCGGCCGCGACGCCGCCCTGCACGGGTACCGGTTCGGGATAGAGCCCTCTGCTGGTGCACTCCCTCCCGAACGCCGCGATGGCGAGCGGGTGAGCGAGGAAGTACTCGGACTTGCGCCGCCTGCTCAGCAGTTCGTCGAGATCGTCGGGGGTCGGGGGACCGGTGCGGGTGTGTAGCCGCTGACCGAGATCGGCGTTGTGCAGCAGGCCGAATTCCCTGTTGTTGACCAGATCGTTCTCCTGGCGTTCCCGGAGCGCCTCGATGGTGAGCCGTAGTTGCTGCTCGAGCTGGTTCATCGGGTTGTTGTAGAGGTCGGCGACGCGGGTGTGTATCCGCAGCACGGTCTGCGCGGCGGCGAGTTCGTACTCCCGGGGCGAGGTCTCGTAGTCGACGAACGTGCCGGGGAGGGTGATCTCGCCGTTGTGTCCCGACGACAGCTCGATGTTTGCCTCGCCCTGTTTGTTGTGTGCGGGACGCGCACGTCCCCTGACCTCCTCAAGGTGGCCGCCAAGCTCGCCCGAGGTGTCGATGACCTGTTGCGCTGCCTGCTTCGGCAGGCTGAGTACCGTGCAGGGAGTGACGGCTTTCACCGTGTAGTCCCAGATCCCCTGCTGGTCGAGCAGCAGCGAATCGCCGAAGAACCGGCCGCCGCCGAGCACGTCGAGCACCGTGTCGTCGCCGTACTCACCGGTGCCGATCTTGCGGGCCTTGCCGTGCGCGATGACGACGATCTGGTCGATCTCGTGCCCGAACTCGGCGATGACGTCTCCCGGTTCGTAGGCGCGCTGGACGAACCGCTCGGCCAGCGCGCCGAGCACCGCTTCGTTCCGGAAGTCCCGCAGGGGGCCGAACTCGGCGAGTTCGGCGGGGATGAGACTGACGGCCGAGCCGGTGTTGACGCAGGTGACCCTCCCGTCGCCCACGGTGTAGGTGAGCCTGCGGTTGACCCTGAACGCGCCACCCTCGGCCTGCACCCACGGCAGCACCCGCAGCAGCCAGCGGGGCGAGATGCCCTGCATCTGGGGAACGGACTTGGTGGTCGTGGCGAGATTGCGGGCCGCGTCGGTCGCGAGGCTCTGCCGGGGCGGCACCGCCTCGGTGTCGGGTTCTGTGACGGTCACCGGTTACCTCCGTGCACGTAGCGCCGGGTGGATTGCGTTGGCTGCTGGCTGGCTTCGTGGCCTGGCATCGGTCAGCTCTCCTTGCCGACCTCGGCGCCCTCCAGTACGGCGAGCGCGTCGGGCACGAGGACCGCCGCCGAGTAGTAGGCGCTGACCAGGTACGAGCTGATGGCCGTCTCGTTGACCCCCATGAACCGCACCGACAGTCCCGGCCGGTACTCGTCGGGGATCCCGGTCTGGTGCAGGCCGACGACGCCCTGATTGTCCTCCCCGGTGCGCATGAGCAACACCGAACTGGTCCTCGTGTCACTGACCGGGATCTTGTTGCACGGGAAGATCGGAACCCCTCGCCACGCCGGGATTCGGTGCCCTCCGACGTCCACACTGGAGGGATAGATTCCGCGCCTGCTGCATTCCCTCCCGAACGCGGCGATCGTGCGCGGGTGCGCGAGGAACAGGCCGGGTTCCTTCCACACCATGGCGAGCAGCTGATCGAAATCGTCGGGCGTGGGAGGGCCGGTGCGCGTGGGCGTGCGCTGAGCGAGATCGGCGTTGTGCAGCAGGCCGAAGTCCCTGTTGTTGATCAGTTCGTGTTCCTGGCGTTCCCTCAGTGCCTCGATGGTGAGCCGTAGTTGCTGATCGAGCTGGTTCATCGGCTGGTTGTAGAGATCGGCGACCCTGGTGTGCACGCGTAGCACGGTCTGCGCGACGCTCAGCTCGTACTCCCTCGGTGAGGGCTCGTAGTCCACATAGGTCCCCGCGATCCGGATCTCCCCGCTGTGACCGGAGATCACCTCGACGTCGGCCTCGCCGTGCATGTTGGCGGCGGCTTCCTGCCCGGAGCCGAGCCGGTCGATGTGCGCCCGCAGAGCAGGCGCCCTTTCGAGCAGTGCGGTGAAACTGCTGGCGGGCAGCACGAGTGCGGTACAGGACGTGACGGTTTTCGTCGTGTACTCCCACAGGCTTTCCGGATCGGTCAGCAGCTCGTCGCCGACGTAGTCGCCGTCGGCGAGTGTGCCGAGCACCACGTGCTCCCCGTACTCGCCGGGCCCGATCTTGTTGACCTTGCCGTGCGCGACGAGCACGATCTCGTCGATACTGTCGCCGAATTCCGCGATGACCTCGCCGGGCCCGTACTCCCGCTGCACGAAGTCTTCGGCCATCGCGTCGAGAACGGTGGTGTCGGGAAGTTCCCTGAGCGCGGCGAACTCGCGCAGTTCGGGCGGAACGACCTTGACCCGCGCGCCCTCGTTGGTGAAACTGACGCGTCCGTTGCCGACGGTGCAGGTGAGCCTCCGGTTGACCCGGTAGGTGCCGCCGGCGGCCTGAACCCAGGGCAGCATCTTGAGCAGCCAGCGCGACGAGATCCCCTGCATCTGCGGTTCGGATTTGGTGGTCGTCGCCAGGTTGCGCGCTGCGGCCGTGCCGAGGCTCTGTGGTTGCTGTTCCCCGGAGCCGAGGTCAGGCTCTGTAACCGTCACAATTCACACCACCATTTCTTGAAGGACGAAAGAAATATTTGAATGGGGACCTGGACGACAATTAGTCCATCGGCATGATGTTGCGTTTCAAATGCCGATAGAAACGACACTAGCAGCGGATGTCGGCTTCAGTACAGTCGCCCGACTGTGCACTCTGTGACGGTCTCGGATGAATTAGAGGTGTCCCATTCCGGTTGCCGCCGAATGTGTCATGGGGTTGGTGGCCAAAGTAGAACGAGGGCGGGGTGTGGCGCCACTGGCGGTCACGCGCCGAGTAGCCGATGGCCTGCTCGGCGGACACCTCGCTGCGGAGGGTGATTCGGCTTGCGCCAATAGGGTTCTTCGAGGTCACGGTGACGGCATGTGTTCGGTGCGCGCCCCGTCGGACGCGCGGGTCGTCGGTGCGGCGGCGGGATTCGCTGGGTTGGCGGTACCGGCCATCACCAAGCGGGTTATTCGCATTTCATTCTTGTGTTCGCGAAGGCCGGTAACTACGCTGCGCTTTATCTCTTCCCGTTCGAGGGGAAACATCGTGAGTATTTTTGTCCTGGGTGCCCTGTGGGTTGCCGGCGCAATCGCGGCCGGTGCCGGAATCGCATTCCTTGTTCGCCGATTCGGGCTCGACGAGGGGCGGCCCGACAATAATGAGGCGGCCGGCCAGGTGTTCACGATCGTCGGCGGCCTGCACGCGGTGCTGATTTCCTTCGTGTTGATCTCGTTGTTCGACGGGGTGACCCAGGCAGGCGAGAGCGCGGAACGAGAAGCCAACGGGCTCGTCGCGGTCGCCTGGGCGGCCGACGCGTTGCCCGAGCAGGCGAGAGAAAGGGTGCACGAACTCAGCCGTGAGTACGCCACCACCGTGATCGAGCAGGAATGGCCTCGGCTTGCGGCCGGCGACCAGGTTTCCGGCGCCGGATGGACCAGGCTCGACGAGCTGCGCGCGACACTGACCTCCGCCGAAATCACGACAAGCGACGAATGGGAGGCAGGCCGCAAGGCGGAGGCGGAAACCCAGTTGCTGAAGGTCTACGAGGAACGACAGGCACGGGTCAACGATGCGGACAACAGGGGACTCGAACCGGTCGTCTGGTTCGTACTGGGGCTCGGCAGTTTCATCACGGTGGTGCTGTCCAACTTGTTCGGCGGTACCCGCCTGGTCACCCACATGATCATCGTGACGACCCTGGCCGGAATGATCGTGTTGCTGCTTTTCGCCATCTACGAGCTGCAGAATCCGTTCTCCTCGGAGACGCAGCTCGGGCCCGATGCCTTCCGGAACGCGCTGGACCGGCTGGGCTGAGCCGGTGCGCGGCTGGCGGAGGTGCGCGCTCGTGCTCGCCGGGGCCGGGGCCCTGCTCGTGGTCCCCGGCCGCGAATGGGCGGGCGGAGCGGCGGTGCCGTGTGCCGTCGAGCTGGTCACGAGCCAGGGCATCGCGGACCGGAGCACGCTGAGCACCCTTACGCTTCCGGACGGCACCACCACCGTGATCGGGGAATTGCCGGAACGGATCAATGCCATCGGGCACGCGCCGGACCAGCGGATCACCTATGGCGTCGCGGGTGGCCGGATCGTGACGATCGACAGCTCCGTTCCAGGCGGTGCGGTCGGCGATACCGGTGTGGTGCTGCCGGTGCCGCTGCTTCCCGGTCCCTCGGCTGGAGCGGTCGACGGCGACCGCTGGTATCTGCTCGGAGTTGCCGCGCTGTACACAGTGGACATCGACCCGCGGAGCTCAACATACCTGTCGGTGACCGGGGCACTGCCGCTGCGCCCCGCCGGGCCGGCCGCGCGAATCCACACGGTCGCCGACATCGACGCCGACCCGGCGACCGGGCTGCTGTACGGCGTGCTGCCAGGACAGGAAGGCGCTGATGGCACCGTGGTGAGCATCGACCCCGGATCGGGAGCCGTCGCCGAACTCTCCGACGCGACGGTGCCATCGGCCACCGCCTACGGCGCAGTGACCTACGGCCCCGGAGCCGCGCTCCATGTCCTGGCCAACAGCCTCGCCGCCGGCCCGGCTTTCCCCGGCGGAGACCGGAGTGTGCTCTACCGTGTCCCGCTCGACGGATCCGGTGCCTCCGAGATCTCGGCGGGCGAGCCGCTGTCCAGTTCGGACGCGACCGGCTGTGTTCCCCAGGCTCCGCCCGAGCCACCACCCCCGCCCGAGGCGCCTGAACCGCCGCCCGCGCCACCGCCCCCAGCGCCGCCCGGCCCGCCACCACCGCCTGAGCCCGCGCCACCGGCGGAGCCGCCACCACCGGGACCAGGGCCCGCTCCGCCTCCGGAGCCGTCTTCCCCTCCCGCGCCGCCGGTTCCGCCTCCGCCAGAGCCGCCCGCCACCAGCGAACCACCGCCCGCGGTCGCCCCGGCGCCGCCCGCCGTCGTCCCGCCACCGGCCCCCGAGGAGGAGGTCGACAGCACCGCGATCACGCCCACGGAGAAGAAGCGCCGCTGGGCGGTGGCGATGCTGTTGCTCGTGATCGGAGCGGGAGCCGCCGCGAGGAAACTCGCGCGACGGTGAACCACCGAGTTCCGCACCCAGCCCGCCGAGTTCCGCACTCGGGTCGCCGCATCCGCGCGAACCGGTAACCGCCGAACCGGGTAACCGCCGAACCGGGCAAACCGGGAGCCGCCGCGAGGAAAACTCGGGCGACGGTGAGGCACCGGCTTTGCCACAATCACCGGATGGACAAGCCATGGCTCATCGATGAACTCGCCTATGCGGGGCCCGAACACCTCGACGAGGACTTCGTCGCCGGTTTCGACCGCAAGCAGGGCTACCCCGATCCCGCACCGGACATCGCGGAGTTCACCGCACACGGCCTGGACGAGACCTCGGCCATTGTGGACATCGGTGCCGGTACGGGCCGCTTCGCGCTCGCCGCCGCCACGGTGTTCGGCGCCGTGACCGCGGTCGACGTGTCACCGGTGATGCTCGCCGCGCTGCGCGAACGGGCAGCCGAGGCCGGGGCAGGCAACCTGACGTGCGTCCCCGGCGGATTCCTCGGGTTCACCAGCGACGGTCCACCGTTCGACGGTGTCCACACGCGACACGCGCTTCACCAGCTTCCCGACTTCTGGAAGGCGATCGCGCTCACCAGGATCGCGGGCATGCTCCGCGAAGGCGGAGTACTGCGGCTCATCGATCTCATCTACGATTTCCCGCCCGAGCAGGCCGGCGAGGTGTTCGAGCGATGGCTCGCCTCGGGAGCGCGGGACCCGCGGCTCGGCTACACGGCCGAGGATTTCACCGAGCACATCCGCACCGAGTACAGCACGTTCCGCTGGCTGCTGGAGCCGATGCTCGATAAGGCGGGCTTCGACATCGTCCGGGTGGATTTCCCCGGCCCCGTCTACGGCGCCTACACCTGTCGCAAGCGCGGCTGAGTACCGGCTACGTCCTCCGGTTGGCCTCCCGCGCGGCCCTGCCGGTCATCAGTTTGTCCAGCAGGCCGATGAGTGTCCGCCGCTCGCCGGGCGTCAGGGAATCCGCCCAGGCCTGCTCCCTTTCGTTGTGCGCCAGGTAATCCCTCGTGATGACCTCGTGCCCTTCCGGGGTGAGGGCCAGCACTACCGCCCTGCGATCGTGCGGAGAGGGCCGCCTGCTGACGAGGCCCGCTTTTTCCAGCGTGTTGACCAGCGCCGACACGGCGGCCCTGCTCATCCCGGACAGCGCGGCCACCCGCTTGGATTCGAGTGGACCCGCGAGCCACACCACGAACAGCACGCGGAAACCGGGCCAGCTCAGCCCTCTCGGCCGGTGCACGGCCGATTCGAGGTCGTAGACCAGCGCGCTCGTCACCCGGTGCAGGGAGAGTACGAGCCGCATCGCGACCGGGTCGACGTCCTGCAGCTCCGAACTGGTGGCCGCGACCGCGAAATCGACGAACGACAGGAAGTCCAGCTCATTCGTTCCCTCGGCGGTCATCCGCCCAGGCTAGCTCTTTTCCCCGCCTCCGTTCGGCGCTAGTCTTCACCAAGGACAAAGTAGTCAAAGCTTTGATCACGGAGGCGCATCGTGGCGCGGAAGAGCTTCGCCTCGTCGGAGGACCTTGCCGAGAAGGAGCAGACGCTGGAGGTGCTCGCCGACGGCGTGTACGCGCTGACCGCGGAGGGCGACCCCAACGTCGGCGCCATCGAGGGCGAGGATTTCCTCGTCTGCTTCGAGGCCATGGCGACTCCCGTCGCGGCGGCGGAATGGCTCGCGAAGCTGCGTGAGTACACCGACAAGCCGATCCGCTATCTGGTGCTTTCCCACTACCACGCCGTTCGCGTGCTCGGTGCGTCCGCTTTCGATGCCGACGTGATCGTCGCCCACGAGAACACCAGGGCGCTCGTGGCCGAACGCGGTCTGCAGGACTGGGAAAGCGAGTTCGGCAGGATGCCACGGCTGGCCAAACAGGCCGACAGCGTTCCGGGGCTCACCTGGCCGACGCTGACCTTCTCCGACCGGCTGACCATCGATCTCGGCGGGGACAGGGGTGAGCTGGTGCTGCGGTACTGCGGCCGTGGCCACACCGAGGGGGACATCGTGGCCTGGCTGCCACGTGAGCGCATCCTCTTCGCCGGTGATCTCGTCGAAGCCGAGGCCGCTCTCTACACCGGCGACGCGTTCCACCGCGACTGGGCATCATCCACTTTGGACCGGGTGAAGGCGTTCAGCGCGGAATCGCTTGTCGGTGGAAGGGGCGCGGTCAGCAGGGGAAGGGACGCGGTCGACGCCGCGATCGAGCAGACACGGCATTTCCTCGATGTCATGATCAGCGAGGTCGGTGCCGTTCACCAGGCGGGCGGAACACTCAAGGACGCCTTCGAACGCACCCATGCGGCGTTGTCCGGCACGTACGGAAGGTGGCCGATCTTCGAGCACTGTCTTCCCTTCGACGTCTCCAGGCTGTGGGACGAACTGCGCGGCATCGAGCGGCCGGTGATCTGGACGGCCGAACGCGATCGCGAGGTGTGGGACCAGTTGCAGGACTGAGCGCCATGACCCCAGCCAAGCCAGAGGCAGGCACCGAACCGGTCGCGGTCGTCGGAAACGGTCCCGTCGGGCAGACCGCCGCGTTGCTGCTCGCCCGCTGGGGTGTCCCCGTGCTGCTGCTGGACAGACGAGCCGAGAGAGACCGCATCGGGTCGAAGGCGATCTGCCAGCAACGCGACGTGCTGGACATCTGGGAGGCCGTCGGCGCGGGCAGGCGGATCGCGAGTGAGGGGCTCACCTGGACGACCGCGCGCACGTTCTACCGTGACACCGAACTCTTCGCCTACACCATCGCCGAGAGCGGCCGCTCCTGCTTCCCTCCGTTCGTCAATCTCTCGCAGGCCCGCACCGAGGAGATTCTCGACGAACGCATCGCCGCGCAGCCGCTCATCGACGTGCGGTGGGGGCACACCGTCACCGGGATCGGCCAGGACTCCGCCGGGGTTGAACTGCGCTGCGAAGGGGGCGCGGCCTTGCGGGCGCGCTACGCGGTGCTGTGCGCGGGCGCGCGCGGCGAGCCGCTGCGGGAGGCGCTCGGCGTGACCTTCGACGGTCACTCCTTCGACGACCGGTTCCTCATCTGCGACATCCGCGCCGACCTGCCCGGCTGGGCGGGCGAGCGCCGGTTCTACTTCGATCCGCGGTGGAATCCGGGGAGGCAGGTGCTGATCCATCCGTGCCCCGGCTCGACGTTCCGGATCGACTGGCAGGTTCCCGGAGACTACGACCTTGCGGCCGAGGAGGCCGACGGCAGTCTCGACCGCAGGATCAGGGCGATCATCGGCGACCGCGACTACGACATCGTGTGGAAGTCGGTGTATCGCTTCCAGTCCAGGATCGCGAACACGTTCCGCAGCGGCAGGGTGCTGCTGGCCGGAGACTGTGCCCACCTTGTGGCGCCGTTCGGCGCGCGTGGCCTCAACTCCGGCGTCGCCGACGCGGAGAATCTCGCCTGGAAACTGGCGTTCGTGCTCGGCGGCTGGGCCGGCGATGGTCTGCTGGACAGCTATCACGCCGAACGGCATGCCGCGGCCATGGAGAACCTGGAGGTCACCGGTGCCACCATGCGGTTCCTCGTCCCGGGAACCGAAGCCGATCTCGCCAGGCGCGCGCACGTGCTCGACACGGCCGCCGCCGCTTCCGCACACGCCGATACGGACGCCGTGGACCCTGTGGACTCCGTGGACTCGGGCAAGCTGTCGGAACCGTTCTGGTACGCGGATTCGCCGCTGACGACTCCGGACGCGACGCGTCCGCGACCTTGCCGCCCGCGCAGGGGCGATGTTCCCGCGTGTGCCCCCGGCACGATCGTCCCCGACGCGCCGGTGATCTTCGATGGCGGCGAGACCCGGCTGCGGGCACTGGCCAGGGACGGCTTCCTGCTGTTGTGCACGCGCGGTGTCGCCGCGCGGGCCGTCGAGGACGCGGTACGCGAGGCGGCCATCGGCGCCCCGGTCGGGATCGTGGAACTGGCCACCGCCGACCACACGGGCGTGCTCGCGGACGCGTTGGGTACGCGAGCGGGAGAGGTGTGGGTGATCAGGCCCGACGCGCACGTCGCCGCGGTCGCCACCACTCCGGCCGCCGCGGCCGAGGCCGTGCGCACGGCACTCGGCGGGGGACTCAGCGGGGCAGCCGCCGCCAGATCACTCTGGGAAGCAGCCTCATCAGGAAGAACACCGGACGCAGGATCGGCGGAACCCACACCACGTCCCGTCCCCGGCGAAGCGCCTTGACCGTCGCGTCGGCCACCGCACCGGGAGTGCTGGAGAACGGCGCCGGTGACATGCCCTCGGTCATCCTCCCGATGACGAAACCGGGCCGGACCAGCACCAGCCGCACCCCGCTTCCGGAGAGCGCGTCGGCGAGCCCGCAGGCGAACCCGTCGAGACCGGCCTTCGCCGAGCCGTAAACGTAATTCGCCCTGCGAACCCTGACCCCGGCCACCGACGAGAACACCACCAGCTCGCCGTGCCCCTGCGCCCGCGCCAGATTCGCGAGGTGGGTCAGCACGCTGACGTGTGCGGTGAAGTCGGTGTGCACGACGGCCAGTGCGTGCGCGGCGTCGCGTTCGGCCAGTTCCTGATCTCCCAGGATCCCGAAGGCCGTCACCACGACCCCGATCGGCCCGTGCTCTGCGAAGATGCCGCCGAGCACCCGCTCGTGCGATTCCGTGTCGTCGGCGTCGAACTCGACCCGCGCCACCGTGCTCGCCCCCGCCGCCTTGAGCGCGGCTTCCTCCGCGTCCAGTTCGTGGCTGCGCCGGGCGGCCAGCACAACGGTGCTCGCTCCGCCTTCGGCGAGCCTCGTCGCCACCGCGATGCCGATCTCACTACGCCCGCCGAGGACGACAACCGTTCCCTTCATGCCGTGCAGTATGCCGACTCGCCGCCTCACACCGGGGTCGGCACCCTGCACTGGACCTGCGCGAGGCCGCTGTGATCGACCACGGCCGCCGTCTGGTCGGCGACCGGGACGCCGTCGACGGTGATGACGCATCGCACCGGCTGCTCCGAGGGGTCCTTGCTCGCCGCGGCAACCTTGATCCCGAGATATCCGGTGCCTCCCGCCGGCTCGACGAAGGCGTGGTCGAACGGCTGCCCCCGCAACGCCACCTGGGTGGTTCCGCTGTTTCCCCTCGACACCCGCATCAGCGTGTCCTGCGGCCCCGTGACGAGAATGTGGATCCGGTGCGGCTGTTGCTGGGTGCGTTCCGCGGGTTTGGCCATGGCGGGAGCGACGCTCCGCGCGGCGGGAGCCACCTCCGGTTCGAAGGCGTGAGTGGCGATGCCCGCCGCCGCGATGACGGCGGTCGCCGCGACGGCGCCGATGCTGAGAACCGCACGTTTCACGGGGGCTCCCTTCCCGGGGCAGGGCTCACGATTGTCGCATCAGGACTACCCGGAACGGCCTCTTCCAGTCAGGGAATCCACGTGAGGGTGACGATAGCGTCCCGCCCGGTCTCGCGACCGCCCGCCCGCAGCGCGGCGGCGATCTCATCGTCCCTGTCGCTCGGAAGGCACAGCCGTCTCCTGGTCTGCTCGACCAGCGTGGGGAAATCCGTCGTGCCCGCCATGGCGGAGCGGTTTCTGCGCCAGCGCGTCACCTCGGGTGTGATACCCAGTTCGGCGAGTACCGCGACGAGGTCGTCGGCGGTGGGCCCCTCCGGCCGGTCGATGCCGTGGAACCGCCGCCACAACGGGTTCAGCGCGGTCAGCGGGTGCCGTTCGGTCACCTCGACGACGACCAGCCTGCGGGCGTGCGCGGTGAGTTCCCCGATGAAGGGGCCGGGGGCGGCGACGTTGTAGAGCACGTGGTGGCACAGCACGACATCCGAGACAGGGACAAGGCTCGCCGCCGATGGCCATTCACCTTCGACTGTGTCGAAGACACACGGCAGGCCGGCGGCGCGTTCGGCGTACCGGCGCAGCAGCTCCGGGTCGCGGTCGAGCGCGGTGATCCCGGTGGCGCGTGCGGCGAGCGGCAGGCTCGCCGCACCGGCGCCCGCGCCGACGTCCAGCACCGAGCCCGGCGGATCGAGCGCGCGCCAGGCCGCCGGAAACGAGGCACCCTCGGGCCGGGTGAGCAGCGCCTCGGCCCGCAGGCTCAGCACCTTTCTCGGCACGAGCCACGGCGATTCCGGCGCGGCGGCGAGGATCGGGCCGGGGACCCGCCAGGCCGCGAGCTCGTCCCTCCAGCGCCGCGCGGCAGGCCCGGCGCCCGGTTCGCTTCGCTCGTCCGGCACGGCACCTCCTCGAACGCGCCCGGCCTCCAACCTAGCCGCCGGGCGCGGGCGGGGCGAGGGCGTCACGGCGGGTACTACGATCGGCGGCATGTCCGATCGCCTTTACTTCCGTCAGCTTCTCGCGGGCAGGGATTTCGCCGAGGGGGACCCGATCGCGGCGCAGATGCGCAACTTCGCATACCTGCTCGGTGATCGCGACACCGGTGAGGCGATCGTCGTCGATCCCGCCTACGCGGTCGACGACCTGCTCGACATCCTCGCCGCCGACGACATGCGGCTGACCGGTGTGCTCGTGACCCATCACCACCCCGACCACGTCGGCGGCGAGATGATGGGCTTCTCGCTGACCGGCCTTGCCGAGCTGCTCGGCAAGGCATCCGTTCCCGTGCACGTCAACAGAGCGGAAGCCGAGTGGGTACGCCGCACGACGGGAGTCTCCGAATCGGATCTCGTCGCG
Source organism: Saccharomonospora sp. NPDC006951 (assembly GCA_040635515.1). Taxonomy (GTDB): domain Bacteria; phylum Actinomycetota; class Actinomycetes; order Mycobacteriales; family Pseudonocardiaceae; genus Prauserella_A. Next base: position 129,411 of record JBEYHY010000010.1, read on the forward strand.
CACGACCACGACGACCTGCTCGACGTCGGAGCGGTCGGCGTCCGGTTGCTGCACACCCCCGGTCACACGCCGGGCAGTCAGTGTTTCCTCGTCGACGGCAGGCTCGTCGCGGGTGACACGTTGTTCCTCGAAGGGTGCGGCCGCACCGATTTCCCCGGCGGCGACGCCGACGCGATGTACACGAGCCTGCAGGCGCTGGCCGGGCTTTCCGGCGACCCCGTCGTCTACCCCGGGCACCTCTACTCGGCGGAACCCTCGGCGCCGCTGTCGGAGGTCCGCAGGCAGAACTTCGTGTTCCGCCCCCGCTCGCTGGAGGAGTGGCGGGTCATGTTCGGCGGCTGAAACCCGCCGCTCAGGCCATTCCCATGTGCCTGCAGAGGGTGATCTCCAGTACGACCCGCTCGGGGTTGACCCTCGGTGTGCGCTGGTAACGCCGCGCGAAGCGTTCCTCGGCGTCTCGGACGGCGGCGGGATCCTCCCGCACGATCGCGATTCCTTCCAGGGTCGACCAGCGGCGGCGGTCGACCTGGCTGAGCGCGACCCGAGCGCCGTCCGGTCCCGCGGCGCGGATGTTGCGCACTTTCACGCTGCCCCGTGAGCAGATCACCCGCGCGACGGTGAAGTCGTCATCGACGGTCACCCCGACGGGGACCACGTGCGGCGTTCCGTCCGGACGCAGCGTGGTGAGCGTGCTGTGGTGCCGTTCCCGCCAGAACGCGATGAGATCCGTACTCGGCATGCTCGGAGCCTACCGAGCCGCGTGAAGCCGCCCCGGGCCGTGAGCGACGACGCCCGCACAATCTTGGGAGCGCTCCCAGATTGCGGCCTGATAATCGGGCTTCGCGGTAACGCTCGTGAAGTAATCCCCAGATAACGCGCGGGAAACAAGGGTTGACACCCGAATGAGTGAGGGAGGACAGTGCTCCACACAACTGGGAGCGCTCCCAAAAATGAGGCAGACAACCCGACGAGGGGTTCACCGTGCGACACCAGCGCAGCAGAGTTCTTGGCCTGATCTCCTTCACCGCCGCCGCGGCGCTCGTGCTGGCCGCCTGCGGCGGCGATTCCGGCGGCGAGCAGTCAGCGGACGGCACGATCGAACTCACGATCAGCACGTTCGGTGAGTTCGGCTACGACGACTTGTACGCCGAGTACGAGCGGCTTCACCCCAACATCAAGATCACTCCGCACACCACCGGCCAGGGCGGGCCCTACCACGAGGCCCTGTTCACCAAGCTCGGCGCCGGATCGGGTCTCGACGACGTCACCGCGGTCGAGGAAGGACACATGTCCGACGTGCTCGCCAAGTCGAGCAGGTTCAACGACCTCGCCGAGATCGGCCCGGCAGGCGTCACCCCCGACCGCTGGCTCGACTGGAAGTACGAGGCGGGAAGGGACAAGGACGGCAAACTCATCGGTTACGGCACGGACATCGGGCCGCTCGCGATGTGCTATCGCAAGGACCTCTTCGAGGCGGCGGGCCTGCCCAGCGACCCCGAGGGCGTCAAGAAACTGTTCGAAAGCTGGGACAGCTACTTCGCGGCGGGTGACCAGTTCGTCAAGGGCTCCGGCGGTGTCGCCTGGTTCGACTCGGCCTCGCAGATCTTCAACGCGATGCAGAACCAGTTGCCCACCGGATACTTCGACCGCCAGGACAACCTCGTCGTCGAGAGCAACCCCGGAATCAAGAAGAACTGGGACCAGGTGACGGCGGCGGTCGAACGCGGGCAGTCAGCGGGCCTCGTCGCTTTCAGCAACGAGTGGAACAGCGGCTTCAAGGGCTCGTCGTTCGCGACCAAGACCTGTCCTTCGTGGATGCTGGGCGTGATCGAGGAGCAGGCGGGACCCGAGCACTCCGGCCAATGGGCGGTCAGCGGTGTGTTCCCCGGCGGCGGCGGCAACTGGGGCGGTTCGTACCTGACCGTTCCCACCCAAAGCGAGCACCCGAAGGAAGCGGCGGAACTGGCGGCCTGGCTCACCGAACCCGAACAGCAGATCAAGGCGTTCAAGGCCAAGGGTGCGTTCCCGAGCCAGGTCGAGGCACTGGAGTCACCCGAGATGGCCGAGGCGACCAACGACTACTTCGGCGGCGTTCGTGACGGTGAACTGTTCGTGGAGCAGGCCCACAAGGTCGGCAGCGCGCAGTACAAGGGACCGGGCGACGGCAAGATCCAGGAAAACGCGGCGAGCCCCGCGCTGCAGGCCGTCGAACAGGGCCGTTCCCCCGAGGAAGGCTGGCAGCAGCTCGTCAACGGCGCCCAGCAGATCGCGCGCTAGTGAGTACGACGGTCTCGGCCACCACCGGCTCACCGGCGGGGGAGCACCCCGCCGGTGAGCCGCCACCCGCGCGCAAGGCCACGTGGCGCGACCGGCTCGGCCGGTGGGACGTCAAGTACTCGCCCTACCTCTACGTCGCGCCGTTCTTCGTCATCTTCGGTGTCGTCGGCCTGTTCCCGCTGCTCTACACGGCCTACGTGTCGCTGTTCGACTGGGAGCTCATCGACGACAATCCGTCGTTCATCGGGTTCGGCAACTACGTCCTGCTCATGTCGGACCCGCAGTTCTGGAAGGTACTGACCAACACGTTCAGCATCTTCCTGCTTTCGGCCATCCCGCAGGTGATCATGGCCGTCCTGCTCGCGGCACTGCTCAACACCAGGCTGCGGCTCCCGACCGGATGGCGGATCGGCATCCTGATGCCCTACGTGGCCAGTCTCGTGGCGCTCGGCATCATCTTCGCCAACCTCTTCGGCCCCAATTTCGGGCTCGTCAACGGGATCTTCGAACTGCTCGGGCTGGACAGGGTCGACTGGCAGGCCAACAGGTTCGCCAGCCACGTCGCGATCGCGATCATGGTGAACTGGCGCTGGACCGGCTACAACGCGCTGATCGTGCTCGCCGCGATGCAGGCCATTCCACGGGAACTGCACGAGGCGGCCGTCGTCGACGGCGCGGGCCCGGTGCGCCGGTTCTTCAGTGTCACGCTCCCACTCCTGCGCCCGACGCTGATCTTCGTCGTCGTCACGGCCACGATCGGCGGATTGCAGATCTTCACCGAACCCAAGCTGTTCGACGCCATGCCCGGCTCGAACAACGGCGGCTCCACCAACCAGTTCCAGACGGTGACGTTGTTCATGTACCAGTCCGCGTTCGAAAGGGAGGACCTCGGCTACGCCTCGGCCATCGCCTGGGTGCTCTTCGTGATCATCATTCTGGTCGCGCTGATCAACTTCATGCTGACGCGCAGGATCGCGAGCACGGGGGAGGGACGGCGATGACCGTATTTCCCCTTCCGCTGCGGCGGTCGCGTCGCGACGGCGGCGCCGTCGGCAGGGCCAACGTGTGGGTGTACGGACTGCTGGTCGCCTTCGTGCTCGGCTCGATCTTTCCCTTCTACTGGTCGTTTCTGGTGGCCAGCAGGGATTCCTCGATGCTCACCGAGGCCGTGCCGCCGCTGCTTCCCGGCAGCAACTTCTTCGACAACGTGGCGCGAGTGTTCGACACGGTGCCGTTCTGGAGGGCGCTGGGAAACAGTTTCGTCGTGGCCGGTTCGGTGACGGTGTCCACGGTGCTCTTCTCGACACTGGCCGGGTTCGCGTTCGCCAAACTGCGGTTTCGCGGCCGTAACGCGTTGTTCGTGATGGTCATCGCGACCCTCGCCGTTCCGACCCAGCTCGGCATCATCCCGCTGTACATGGCGATGGCGGAACTGGGCTGGGCCAACCAGTTGCAGGCGGTCATAGTCCCCAACCTGGTGACGGCTATTGGCGTGTTCTGGATGCGGCAGTACACCGTCGAGGCCGTTCCCTACGAACTGATCGAGGCGGCCAGAGTGGACGGTTGCTCGATGATCAGAGTGTTCTGGCACGTGTGCCTTCCCGCGGTGCGGCCCGCGGCGGCCTTCCTCGGGATGTTCACGTTCATGATGTCGTGGAACGACTTCATGTGGCCGTTGATCGCGCTGAACGCCGACAACCCCACCGTGCAGGTGGCACTGGAGAAACTGCAGAGCGGTCACTACATCGACTACTCGCTCGTGCTGGCGGGAACCACGATGGCGACCATTCCGATCCTGATCGTATTCGTCATTCTCGGCAAGCAGATCGTCGCCGGGATCATGCAAGGCGCTGTGAAGGGATGAGGCGTGTCGATTGTCCATGAAGGAGCTGAAGAGGCCACCGCGGTGACCCGGTTCCCGAGAGGGTTTCTCTGGGGGGTCGCCACGGCCGCCTACCAGATCGAGGGATCGACGACGGCGGAAGGGAGAACACCGTCCATTTGGGACGCTTTCGGTGAGCAGCCCGGCAGGATCGCGGGCGGCGACACCGGAGATCCCGGCACCGATCACTACCGGCGGATGCCGGAGGACGTCGAACTGCTGGGCACACTCGGCATCGAGGCCTACCGGTTCTCGATCGCCTGGCCGAGAGTGCGTCCCGACGGCGGGGCCGTCAACCACGCGGGCCTCGACTTCTACGAACGGCTCGTCGACACGCTGCTCGGTGCCGGGATCACTCCGTGGGCGACCCTGTACCACTGGGACCTGCCGCAGCGGCTCGAAGAGGCGGGCGGCTGGGCCGCGCGCGACACCGCCTACCGGTTCGCCGAGTACGCCGAGGCGGTCGTGCGCCGGCTCGGCGACCGGGTCGCGACCTGGACGACGCTCAACGAACCGTGGTGCTCCGCCTTCCTCGGCTACGGTTCGGGCCGGCACGCGCCGGGCCGAACCGAGCCACACGCGGCGGTCGCGGCTGCGCACCACCTGCTGCTGGCGCACGGGCTCGGGCTGGAGGTCATCCGGCGGCACACCCGGAGCGCGCGAGCGGGCGTCACCCTCAACCTGTTTCCCGTCAGCGCGGCCGATCCCGCCGATCCCGGCGACATCGACGCGGCCCGCAGGATCGACGGGCTGCAGAACCGGCTGTTCCTCGACCCGCTGCTGCGGGGCGAGTATCCGGGCGACGTACTCGCCGATCTCGAACCCTACGGTCTCGGCGGGGCGATCCGGCCCGGTGACCTCACCGCGATCTCGGCGCCCATCGACCTGCTCGGTGTCAACTACTATCGCGATCTCAACGTCTCGGCCGTCCCCGACGAGAAGTCGGGCCTCCCTTCGGAGTGGGTCGGTGCGGAATACGTCGGCTTCCCCGAAAGGGGCCTGCCGAAGACCGCCTCCGGCTGGGACATCAACGCGGGCGAACTGACCGGGTTGCTGGTGCGCCTCCAGGAGCGATACGGCCCGATTCCGCTCTACATCACCGAGAACGGGGTGGCCTTCGGCGACGAGCAGGGGCAGGAGGGGATCGTCGAGGACACCGACCGCATCGCGTTCATCGAGCAGCACCTGCGTGCCGCGCACGCCGCCGTGGAAAAAGGCGTCGATCTGCGAGGCTACTTCTACTGGTCCGCGATGGACAATTTCGAGTGGGCCGAGGGATACGCGAAGCGGTTCGGCCTGGTGCACGTCGATTTCGCGACCCAGCGGAGAACCCCCAAGGCGAGTGCGTCATGGTATTCGCGGGTGATCGCGGACAACGGCCTACGGGAGAACGATGATTGAGCCCGGTGACGCTGCGGTGGAGGACCGGGGCACGCCGACACTGGAGGAAGTGGCACGGGTGGCAGGCGTGTCCCGCTCGACCGTGTCCCGGGTGATCAACGACCTGCCCGGCGTCAGTGGACGTGCGCGGGAATCGGTCAACGAGGCGATCCGGCTGCTCGGCTACGTGCCCAACGAGGCGGCGCGCAGCCTCGTGACGCGCAGGACCAACTCGATCGCGCTCGTCGTGTCCGAACCGGGCGACCGGGTGTTCAGCGACCCGTTCTTCGCGGGGGTTCTGCGTGGTATTCATTCCGGACTCGCGGGAAGTCACCGGCAGCTCGTGCTGATGCTCATGGCCGAGGACGGCAATGGCAATGGCAATGGCGAGCAGCTGGAGAAGTATCTGAGCAGCGGGCACGTCGACGGCGCGCTCGTGGTGAGCATGCACGGCGACGACGCCCTCCCGCAGCGGCTCGCGGAGGGAGGGCTGCCCGTCGTCGTCGGGGGAAGGCCGTTGAGCGGCACCGAAGTGCCCTACGTCGATTCGGACAATTTCACGGGAGGATTGCTCGCTGCCCGGCATCTCGTCGAGCGCGGCAAGAGGCGCATCGCGACCATCGCGGGACCGGCCGACATGGCGGTGGGCATCGATCGGCTCGTCGGCTGGCGAAGGGGGATGTCGGAGGCCAAGCTGGCCACCGACGCCGTCGTCCACAGCGATTTCTCGGTCGAGGGAGGGGCCCGCGCGATGGCCGAGCTGCTTGACCGGCATCCCGATGTCGACGCCGTGTTCGCCGCAGCCGACATCGTGGCCGTCGGCGCGGTGCGGGAACTCTCGGCGCGCGGAAAACGGATTCCCGATGACGTCGCGGTCGTCGGCTTCGACGACTCGGTGCTGGCGACCTCGGTGACACCGCAGCTCACCACGGTCAGGCAGACCGTCGAGGAGTTCGGCCGCACCATGACCTGGCGGCTGCTTGCCCAGCTCGCGGGGGAGGAGTACCTGCCGCCTTCGATCCTGCTGCCCACCGAACTCGTGGTGCGGCAGTCGAGCTGAGTCGCCTCAGCCCGCGACGAACGAGTCCGGATCGGCCATGATGCCGCGCACGGCGGAAGCCGCGGCGCCGCGCACCGCCGCCTCCGTGCCCAGCGCGGAGGCGGTCACCGTCACCGGCGACCACGGAGCGCCGGTCACCCGGGCGCGCAACACCGCCAGCAGCGGGCCGGCCAGCCACGGGTGCAGGCGGGCGTAGCTTCCGCCGAGTACGACACCCGGTATGTCGAGCAGGTTCAGCACACTCGACAGCGCGATGCCGAGGCGACCCGCGGCCTCACGCACCGCCCCCGTCGCCGCCCGCTCGCCCGCCGACAGCGCGGCGACCAGCTCGGAGAGCCCGGTGACCCCGGCCCTGGCCGCGATGGCCTCCTGCCCGGCGAGTGTTTCGAGGCAGCCCCTCGCCCCGCAGGTGCAGCGAGGGCCGCGGGAACTGACCGGGAAGTGCCCCAGTTCGCCGCCGAACCCACGCGTGCCGGAGAACAGCTCGCCGCCGATCACGATGCCCGCCCCGATGCCGATCTCACCGGAGACGTGCACGAAGTCGCGGGCGCCGTCCGGCCCGCTCGTCCAGAGTTGGGCCAGTGCCGCGAAGTTGGCCTCGTTGCCCACGAGTACGGGGCCCGCCGGAAGGTCGGTCCTCGCCGCCAGTTCGGCTGGCAGATCCACGTCCTGCCAGCCGAGGTTTGGCGCGAGGCGCAGCAGTCCCGTCGTGTGCTCGACGAGGCCAGGTACCGCGACCCCGACGCCGCCGACCGCGATCCCGCGTGCCGCGGCGTCGGCCAGCGCCTCGCGCACCGCCTTTCCGGCCCTGCCGAGGACTCGTGCCGTGGACAGCGACCTGTTGTCGGCCCTGCGGACGCGGAGTTCGCGGACCTCACCGGTGAGCCCGGCCAGGCAGGTGGCGATGTAGTCGACGGCGATCTCGACGCCGAGACCGTGTGGGCCGCTGGGGGACAGCGACAGTGAGGTACCGCGCCTGCCGGGGCCCGCCCTGTCCTGCCTTCCCGATTCCTCGATGAGCCCTCCACCGGCGAGGCGGTCGACCAGCGTCGAGACGGTGGCTTTCGTGAGCCCCGTGCTCGCGGCGATGTCGGCGCGGGATCGGCCGGGGGTCTCGGCGATCGCGGAGAGTACGAGCGCGCAGTTGTGCCTGCGGACTGTGTGCTGGCCCGCGGGCCGTGCCTGGGTCACGTCGCTGATCTTAATGGTTGAGCCGCTGAACGAAATCCTTGACCGTGCTCCGGCGGCGTCGATAAGTTCAGTCAGCAAACTTATTGCCGCTGGGAGGACATCGTGGTCGCACAACCGGTTCGCGAGGACAAGTTCAGCTTCGGGCTCTGGACGGTGGGCTGGCGTGCCGTCGACCCCTTCGGTGAGGCGACAAGGCCGGCACTCGACCCGGTCGAGGCCGTGCACCGGCTGGCGGAGCTCGGCGCGTGGGGCATCACCTTTCACGACGACGACCTCATCGCCTTCGGCAGCGACAACACCGTGCGGCAACGGCAGATCGACCGGTTCCGCGCCGCGCTCGGCGAGACCGGGCTCGTCGTGCCCATGGCCACCACGAACCTGTTCAGTCACCCCGTCTTCAAGGACGGCGCGCTCACCAGCAACGACCGTGACATCCGCCGATTCGCGCTGCGGAAGATCCTGCGCAACGTCGACCTCGCCGCCGAGCTGGGCGCCTCCACCTACGTGCTGTGGGGCGGAAGGGAAGGCTCGGAAACCGATGCGGCCAAGGACGTGCGCGCCGCGCTCGACCGGTACCGGGAGGGCATCGACACCGTCGCCCAGTACGTCATCGAGCGGGGCTACGACATCCGGCTCGCGCTGGAACCCAAACCCAACGAGCCACGGGGCGACATCTTCCTGCCGACGGTGGGGCACGCGCTCGCGTTCATCAGCAGGCTCGAACACCACGACATGGTGGGCCTCAACCCAGAGGTCGGGCACGAGCAGATGGCGGGACTCAACGTCGTGCACGGAATCGGGCAGGCGCTGTGGCAGGGAAAGCTGTTCCACCTCGATCTCAACGGGCAGCGAGGGCCGCGCTACGACCAGGATCTGATCTTCGGGCACGGGGACGTGCTGTCGTCGTTCTTCCTGGTGGACCTGCTGGAGAACGGCGGCTACGACGGGCCGAGGCATTTCGACTACAAGCCGCTGCGTACGGAGGACGCTTCCGGGGTCTGGGAGAGCGCCGCCGCCAACATGCGGTCCTACCTGTTGTTGCGGGAGCGGGCGGCGGCGTTCCGGGCGGATCCCCGGGTGCGGGAGGCGCTGGCGGCTTCGAGAGTCGACGGGCTCGCGGCGCCGACGCTGGCCGAAGGTGAGACGGTCGCCGATCTCGTCGCCGACCGCGGTGCGTTCGAGGAATTCGATCCCGAGGCCGCCGCGAAGCGGGGATACGGTTTCGCGGCGCTGTCGCAGCTGGCCTTCGAGCACCTCCTCGGCGCAGGCTGACCGCTCCGCTGACCGGCCTGCGCTGACCGCCCGCGCGAGTCCCCCGCCCAGGAGCGCGAGATCCGCACTCAGCCCGTCGAGTTCCGCGTTCAGGAGCGTGAGATCCGCACTCAGGCTGCCGAGTTCCGCGCTGGGGTCGCCGAGTTCCGCATTATGGCCGGTTGCGGCGGGTTGCGCGGGGGCCCGGACGCGAAACTCGACAGCCGCAGCGCGGATCTCGCGCTCCCGAGTGCGGATCTCGGCGTCGTGGATGCGGATCTCGCGCTCCGGAGTGCGGATCTCGGCGGCCTGAGCGGGGGACTCGCGCACCCGGCGTGCCCGGCGTGCCCGGCGCGCGGGTGGCTAGCTCAGGGTCCGGGACAGTGCCAGCGCGGTCGTCCGGACCGCCGGTGCCACCCGGTCCACGCGCATCCGGTTCGTCCAGCCGGACAGCGAAATCGCCGCGACCGCGGTGCCATCCGCCGCGTACAGCGGGCTCGCCGCACACACCACCCCGACGCCGGATTCCTCCCTGTCGTAGGCCAGCCCCTCGGCGCGGATCCTGCCGAGTTGCCGCCGCAGGATCCCCGGCGCCGTCACCGTGCGCCCGCTGACCCTCGGCAGTCCAGCGGCCACGACGGCGTCCACAATGGACTGAGGGGAGCCAGCGAGAATCGCCTTGCCGACAGCCGTCGCGTGCGCGGGAAACCGGCCGCCGATCCGGGAGGGCAGTCGCGGCGCGTCGGGCCCGCGCAGGATGTCGAGGTACACCACCTCGGTCCCTTCCAGTACCGCGAGATGGACGGTGTTGCGCGTCGCCTCCCTGAGGTCGGCCAGGTAGGGCCGTGCCGCGTCGACGAGACCGCGTTGCCGCACGGCGAGCTGCCCGATCTCGAAAAGACGCAGCCCGAGCCGTACCCCTTGTCCCTCGCGTTCCAGCAGCCCGCTCGCCACGAGATGCCCGGTCAGCCGGTGCACACTCGATTTCGGCAGCGCGCACCGGCGCGCAAGCTCGGAGACGCCGAGCGCGTCGTCGCCTTGCCGGAAGGCGGTGAGTATCGCCGTGAGCCGCACCGCGGTCGAGGCGGCATCCCCGGCGTCGTTGTTCCGGTCAGCGGGACACATACGTTGATAATGCCCGACCCGCGGAGGACCGTCAGCATCTATGAGCCAACCACGGGCTGTGGCCGCGATCGTCGGCCCTGGAAACATCGGAACGGACCTGCTCGCGAAACTCCGGCGCAGCGAGCGGATCGACGTGCGGTACATGGTCGGGATCGAGTCGGGATCGGAGGGCCTGCGCCGCGCCGCCGAGCAGGGAGTGCATACCTCCTCGGAGGGGGTCGACTGGCTGCTTGCCCAGGACCACCTGCCCGACCTGGTGTTCGAGGCGACGTCGGCGAGGGCGCACGCGGCGAGCGCGCCGCGCTACGCCGAGGCCGGGATCCAGGCGATCGACCTGACGCCGGCCGCGATCGGGCCGTTCACCTGTCCCGTGGTCAACCTGCCGGAACAGCTCGACGCCCCGAACCTCAACATGATCACCTGTGGTGGCCAGGCGACCATTCCGATCGTGCACGCCGTTTCCAGCGTCACGCCGGTGAGCTACGCGGAGATCGTGGCCTCGGTTTCGTCGCGTTCGGCGGGGCCGGGAACACGGGCCAACATCGACGAGTTCACCGAGACGACCGCGCACGGCATCGAAGCCGTCGGAGGAGCCGAGAAGGGCAAGGCGATCATCATCATCAACCCGATGGACCCGCCGATGATCATGCGCGACACGGTGTTCTGCGCCATCGACCCCGACGCCGACCGTTCGGCCGTCGAGAAGTCCATTCACGACATGGTCCACAATGTACAAACCTACGTTCCGGGGTACACGCTGACCGCCGACCCGCAGTTCGACGATCCCCGGCCGGACTGGAACGGCAAGGCCAGAGTCGCCGTATTTCTCGAAGTCGCCGGAAACGGGGACTATCTGCCCACCTACGCCGGAAACCTCGACATCATGACCGCGGCGGCGGCGAAGGTCGGCGAACTGCTCGCGGAACGCGTCATGGCGGACAGGGCGGTGCGCGCATGAACGAGAACTCAGCCGGAACCACTGTGGACACCGAGCGCCAGGTTCGCATTGTGGACACGACCCTTCGCGACGGCAGTCACGCGATGGCGCACCGGTTCACGGAAGGAAACGTGCGAGACACGGTGCGGGCGCTCGACGACGCCGGGGTTTCGCTCATCGAGGTGACCCACGGCGACGGCCTCGGTGGCTCGACGTTCAACTACGGATTCTCCCTTGTGGACGAACGGAAGCTGATCGCGGCCGCCGCCGACGAGGCGAAGCACGCCAGGATCGCGGTGCTGCTGCTGCCCGGCCTCGGCACGGTCACCGACATGAAGGCCGCGGCCGATCTCGGCGCGGGCGCGGTGCGGATCGCTACGCACTGCACCGAGGCCGACGTGTCGATCCAGCATTTCACCGAGGCCCGCGAACTGGGGCTGGAGACGGTGGGTTTCCTGATGCTGGCGCACATGTCGGAGCCGGAGGCACTGGCCAAGCAGGCGCGGATCATGGCTGAGGCGGGTTGCCAGTGCGTGTACGTCGTCGACTCCGCGGGCGCGCTGATCCTGGAGGAGGCGGCGGACAGGGTGGCCGCGCTGGTCGCCGAACTGGGCGAGCAGGCGCAGGTCGGTTACCACGGGCACCAGAACCTGAGCTTCGGCGTCGCCAACTCCGTGCTCGCCTATCGGGCGGGGGCGCGCCAGATCGACGGTTCGCTCGTCGCGCTGGGCGCGGGAGCGGGCAACTCGCCCACCGAGGTGCTGGCCGCGGCTTTCGAGCGGCTCGGCGTGCGGACGGGGGTGGACAAGGACGTGCTGATGGCGGCCGCCGAGGAGGTCGTCAAGCCGTTCGTCACGCGGCTTCCGGTGATGGACCGCTCGTCGATCGTGCAGGGATTCGCCGGGGTGTACTCAAGTTTCCTGCTGCACGCCGAACGCGCCGCGGCGCGCTACGGGGTGCCGGCGCACGAGATCCTGTACCGGGTGGGGGAGCGGCGTTACGTCGGGGGCCAGGAGGACATGATCATCGACATCGCGTTGCGGCTGGCGAAGGAACGGCAGGGGCGAGCGGATCAGTCGCGGGCCTGACTGTGCAGCGCGTTGGCGCCGAGCACGAGGCGCACGCAGTGGGCCACGAGGCGGTCACGGCTGACCGAGAGCCCTCCGGCGAGGTAGGCGGAGAACAGGTTGGCGAGGCCACCGACGAGCGCGGTGGCGGTCATGGCCCTGTCCGCGTCGTCGACCTCGCCGGACAGTTGTTCGCGCACGAGTTCGGCGAACATCGGAATGCGCGCGATGCCTCGCCGGTTGAGCGTCGGGTCGGCCAGCGGTGCGAGCAGCAGCACACGGCCTTTGCGGGGGTCGTCGATGATCAGTTCGACGAACGCGGTCACCGCGGCCTCCGCGCGGTCCCCCGGTGTGCCGCCCGCCGAGTCGACGGCGCCGACGAGGGCCTGGTGAGCCTGCTTGACCACACCGTCGTAGACGGCGAGCACGAGTTCGTCCCTGTCGGCGAAGTTCTCGTAGAAGTAGCGTTCGGTGAGCTTGCTGCTCCTGCACACGGCGCGGACGCTGACGGCGGCGCTGCCGTCGGAGCCGAGCAGGTCGAGTCCCGCGTCGAGCAGTTGCCGCCGCCGCGCGGCTCTGCGGTCGGTCAGCGTGGTTCCCGCCCACGTGCGACTCTCGGCAGGCATGGCTCTCCGCTCCCGCGATTGACTACGATCGTTGTCAATTCTAGCCTGACAACATCCGTAGTCACAGTGGGGGCGGTTATGACGACACACCAGGACACGGCGAGCGCATCCCAGGCAGTGGAGCCGCTCGGGCCGGACTCGCTGACCTGGCGCTACTTCGGCGACTGGCGAGGTCTGCTGATCGCGCTGTGGGCAGGCTCCATGCAGAACATGCACCCCGGGCTCGGAGCCGGTGTCGAGCAGCATTCCCGGTTCTTCGCCGAACGCTGGCAGCGGCTGTTCCGCTCGCTGTACCCGATCGGCGGGGTCGTCTACGACGGTCCGCGCGCGGAGGCGACCGCCCGCGAGGTCCGCGGCTACCACGACACCATCAAGGGAACCGACCGCCACGGCCGCCGCTACCACGCGCTGGATCCGGCCACGTTCTACTGGGCGCACGCGACGTTCTTCGTGAGCACGCTGCTGATCGCGGAGAACCTCATGGGAGGGCTCACCGAAGCACAGAAGCGCACCCTGTTCGACGAACACGTGACCTGGTACCGGATGTACGGCATGAGCATGCGGCCCGTCCCCGGCTCGTGGGAGGAGTTCGGCACCTACTGGGACCACATGTGCGCCGAGGTCCTCGAAGACAACAAGGCAACGAGGGACGTGCTCGACCTCAGCGCCATCGCCAAGCCGGACACGTTGCGGTTGCTTCCCGGCCCCGTGTGGCGGCTGGCCCGCATCCCCATGGCCAAGGGATTCGTCTGGCTGACCGTCGGCATGTACGACCCCGTCGTGCGGCGGCGGCTCGGCTACTCGTGGTCGACCAGAGACGAGCGCCTGCACCGGTTGTTCGGCCGTGCCGTCAACGCCGCCTTCCGGCTCGTCCCCTTCGAGCGGCGCTACCACCCGAGAGCGAGGGCGGGCTGGCGCAGGGCGCGCGGCAAGGACCCCGCGAGCGCCCCGCTGGTGCACACACCCGCGCGTAACCTGCCTCCCGAAGGGGAGCGGGACTGGCCGACGCACTACTCGCCCCCGCTGGGGCGCACGGAGCCGAAGGAGACGACGTGAAGCTGGGTTACCACCTCGGATACTGGTCGGCGGGCCCGCCGGAGGGCGCCCGAGAGGCGATCATCACCGCGGAAGAACTGGGTTTCGACTCGGTGTGGACAGCGGAGGGCTACGGCTCCGACGCCCTCACCCCGCTGGCCTGGTGGGGAGCGGCGACCTCGCGCGTCACGCTCGGCACCAACATCGTGCAGATGTCGGCTCGCACGCCCACCGCCACCGCCATGGCCGCCATGACGCTCGACCACCTCAGCGGCGGCCGGTTCGTGCTCGGGCTCGGCGCTTCCGGACCGCAGGTCGTCGAGGGCTGGTACGGCAGTCCGTACCCGAAACCCCTTGCCCGCACGAGGGAGTACGTCGACATCGTGCGCAAGGTCGTGGCCCGCGAGCAGCCGGTCAGTCACGACGGCGCCGCCTACCGCCTCCCGCTCACGGGAGAGGGCACCACGGGGCTCGGCAAACCGCTCAAGACCACCGTGCATCCGCTGCGGACACGCATTCCGATCTACCTCGCCGCCGAGGGACCGAAGAACGTCGCGCTGTCGGCCGAGATCTGTGACGGCTGGCTGCCGCTGTTCTTCTCGCCGAAGAGCGACGGTTTCTACCGGGCGGCACTGGAATCCGGCTTCGCCGCGCGAGGAGGACGGCCCGCCGAGTTCGAGGTCGCCGCCTCGGTTCCGGTGATCGTGCACGACGACGTCGAGAAAGCGGCGGACCTGATCCGGCCGTCGCTTGCGCTCTACATCGGCGGTATGGGCGCGAAATCCGCGAACTTCCATCACGATGTCTTCGCGCGCATGGGATACGAGGACGTCGCCGACAAGGTCCAGGACCTCTATCTCGGCGGGCGCAAGGCCGAGGCCGCCGCGGCCATCCCGACCAGGCTCGTCGAGGACACCTCCCTCATCGGCCCGCCCGCGAAGATCAGGGACGAGCTCGCGGCATGGGAGGAGACCGTCGTGACCACGTTGCTGCTCAGGGGGGACTCCGCGTTGCTGCGCACGGTCGCGGGCATCCTGTCCTGAATCCCTCCCGCGGGGGCGCCGCAGGGCCGTCCGGGTGGAGGTGACACGATCTCCCCCACCTGAACAACCTCCGAGGAGGACCATGTCGGCGTTGGGGACGAAGACTCGGCTCGGATATTCCCTCGGATCGTTCGCGACAGGTGCCTTCGGCACGGTCCCCGGTCTGCTCCTGCTGCCCTACCTCACCGACACCATGGCGGTCCCCGCCGCCGCGGCCGGCGCCATCGTGTTGCTGCCCAAGGCGTGGGACGTGCTGTTCAATCCCATCGCGGGCAGGATCTCGGACGCGGGGCTCGCCAAGCGGGGCAGCAGGCGGCGCTCCCTGCTGCTCGGCGGGCTGGTGCTGGCCTTGTCCTTCGCGGGCCTGTTCGCGCACCCTGGTTTCGGCAGCGTCGCGGGCGACGCCGCCTACGTCGTCGCGATCTTCTTCGTGTGCGCCACCGCGTTCGCCTTCTTCCAGGTGCCTTTCAACGCCCTGCCGGCCGAGCTGACCGACGGATACCACGAGCGGACCCGGCTCACGACCTGGCGCATCGCCGTGCTCGCGCTCGCGATCCTGGTGTCCGGCGCGGTGGCGCCCGCCATCGCCAACTCCGTCGGCGGCGTCGACGGCTACCGGCTGATGGGCATCTTCGTCGGCCTGCTCATCGCACTCGGCACGCTCGGCGTGTACTTCGGCATCCGCGACGCACCCAAGGGCAAGCAGCTGCAGCCCACGCCGAAGCTGCGCGCGCTGCTGGCGACCATGCGGGAATGGCGGCCGTTCCGCTGGCTGCTCGCCGTGTACTTCGTGCAGTCGCTCGGCGTCGCGACCCTGCTCGCCGGGGTGAGCTACGTGGCACGGCACGTACTCGGCAACGCCGATCTGCAGTCGCTGCTGTTCGCGGGATTCGTCGGCCCCGCTCTGCTCGTCATGCCGGTGTGGGACAAGCTGGGCCGCAGCGGCGGCAAGCTCACCGGATTCAGGGTCGCCTCCGCGGCCTTCGCGCTGGCACTGATCGGTCTCGTCTTCGCTCAGGTACTGCCCACCGCCGTCGTGTTCGTCTTCGTGGCGCTCGCCGGGATCGGCTACGCCGGTATTCAGGTGTTCCCGCTGGCGATCCTGCCCGACCTGATCTCGGCGGAAGAGGAACGCACCGGCGCCACGAGGGCCGGTGTCACCGCAGGCGTGTGGACCGCGGCCGAAACACTCGGCCTCGCGCTGGGGCCGGGACTGTTCGGCCTGGTTCTGGCCTCGGGTGGCTACCTTTCCAGCGTGGACGCCTCGGCCACCCAGCCCGACAGCGCCGTCACCGCGATCACCCTCGGCTTCTCCGCGCTGCCCGCGGTGCTGATCCTCGCCGGCATCCCGCTGCTGCGGCGCAGCGTGCTCGGCACGGACCGGCCATCGGAACCGGAGGAGGCAAGCGCGTGACCGAGACACCTCCCGGCGTGCTCACCGAACTTCGCGCGCTCATGGCAGGCGATCTGCCGACACACGGCGGGCGCACGCTCGCCTACGTCTACGACAGCGGACTGGCCGGTCTGGATCGCCTCGCCGCCGAAGCGCACGCGAGCGCGTCCTCGGCGAATGCCCTCGATCCGACGGCGTTCCCGAGCCTGCTGCGCATGGAGAACGACCTCGTCGCCGCCGCGGCCGCCCGGCTGGGCGGCTCGCCCGGAACGGTCGGCACCGTCACCTCGGGCGGAACCGAATCCTGCCTGCTTGCCGTGCTCGCCGCCCGCGAGGCCGGCAAGAACATCTCCGAGCCCGCCATCGTCCTGCCCTCCACGGCGCACGCGGCCTTCCACAAGGCGGCCCACCTGTTCGGCGTGCGCGCCGTCGAGGTCCCCGTCGAGAAGGACACTTTCCTCGCCGACCCCGCGGCCATGGCCGAGGCGATCGACGAGAACACCATCCTCGTCGTGGCAAGCGCCCCCTCCTACGCGCACGGTGTCATCGACCCGGTCGCCGACATCGCCGCGGCAGCCGAGGCGAAGGGTGTCAGGATGCACGTCGACGCGTGCATCGGCGGCTGGGTGCTGCCCGACCTGCGCAAGCTCGGTGCCGACTTGCCCGCCTTCGACCTCTCGGTCCCCGGCGTCACCAGCCTTTCCGTCGACCTGCACAAATACGCCTACTGCCCGAAGGGCACCTCGGTGCTGCTGCACGCGGACGCGGAGTTGCGGCGCGGCCACTACTTCGCCAGCGCCGCATGGCCCGGCTACACGATGCTCAACACGACCCTGCAGTCCACCCGGTCCGGAGGACCGCTTGCCGCCGCGTGGGCCGTGCTGCGGCACGTCGGCGACGAGGGTTACCTGCGGCTGGCCGAGGACACGGCCACCGCGGTGAGGTTGCTGCGAACCGGAATCGAACGTGTCGAAGGACTGCGGGTGCTCGGCGAGCCGGACGCCAGCCTGCTTGCCGTCGCGACCGACGAGCGGCCGGGATTCGACCTGTTCACCGTCGCCGACGAGATGAAACAGCGCGGCTGGTACGTGCAGCCGCAGTTCGCCCTCGGCGACTCGCCGGTCAACCTGCATCTCACCGTCACCGCCGCGAACAGGGGCGGCGAGGCCGGATTCCTCACCGACCTCGAAGCCTCGGTCGCCGCAGCGCGCGAGGCGGGCCCGGTGGAGGTCGCCGGCGAGCTGGCCGCGGCCATCGCCGCGCTCGATCCGGACACACTCACCGCCGAGCAGTTCGCCGGACTGGTGGAGGGCGCGGGACTCTCCGGAACCGGTGGCCTGCCGGAACGCATGGCTCCCGTCAACGCGCTGCTGGCCGTGGCCCCGCCCCGCCTGCGCGAACGGCTCCTGCTCGAATTCCTCGGCCTGCTCTACCGGCCCTGAGCGGCCGCCCGGTGCGCGGCGGCCACGCGTGAGACGCTGGCGCCATGACCGAGTCCGAACCGGACCCCGAACTGGTCGAACTGTGGTCGAGGGTGTTCGGCTTCGCCCGTGAGGGAGCCACCGACACCCTCGCCGCGTACGTCGACGCCGGGATCCCGGCCAACCTCACCAACGACAGGGGCGACACGCTTGTGATGCTCGCCGCTTATCACGGCCACGCCGAGACGGTGGCGGCGCTGCTGCGGCGGGGCGCCGATCCGAACCGGCTCAACGACAGGGGACAGAGCCCGCTCGCCGGTGCCGTGTTCAAGGCCGAGCCCGAGGTGGTGAAAGCGCTGCTCGCGGGCGGTGCCGACGCTCGGGCGGGACAGCCCTCCGCGATCGAGACGGCCGAGCTGTTCGGCAACACGCAGCTGCAAGCGCTGCTGCGAGCGGCGCCGGAGCAGACCGAACCCTGATCGCGAGCACGCGCACGGCGCTGCGGCATGCTTGGCGCATGGCGGAGGAGCAGCACTACCTTGTCGGGTTGGATCTCTCGGGACGCAGGGTCGTCGTCGTCGGCGGCGGCACCGTCGCGCAACGGCGGTTGCCGAGACTTGTCAAGGCGGGAGCCGCGGTCGAACTGATCTCGCCTGCCACAACGCCTTCGGTCGGCGCGATGGCCGACGCGGGGGAGATCACCTGGCACCGGCGCGCCTACCGTGAGGGCGACCTCGCAGGCGCCTGGTACGCGCTCGCCTGCACGGCCGACCCCGAGGTCAACGCCGCCGTGTGCGCCGAAGCGGAGCGGGCGAGGGTGTTCTGCGTCAGGGCCGACGCCGGTATCGAGGGCAGCGCCGTCACCCCGGCCTCCGGTGAGCATGACGGCCTGCTGGTGGGCGTGCTGTCGGGAGGCGCGCCCCAGCGCTCGGCCGCCGTGCGGGACAACCTGCTGGACGCGCTGCGGGCGGGCACCGTCGCCGATCCGGGGGAGGAGGGGGAGCCCTCGCGCGCCGGTGTCGCGCTCGTCGGCGGGGGACCCGGCGACCCCGAGCTGATCACCGTGCGCGGGCGCAGGCTGCTGGCCAGGGCCGACGTCGTGGTCACCGACCGGCTCGCGCCCCGCGAGCTGCTCGACGAGCTGCCACCGCACGTCGAGGTCGTCGACGCGGCGAAGATCCCCTACGGAAGGGCGGCAAGCCAGGAGGTCATCAACAGGACGCTCGTCGAGAACGCCCGCGCGGGGAAGTTCGTCGTCCGGCTGAAGGGCGGCGATCCCTACGTCTACGGCAGGGGCTTCGAGGAAGCGCTCGCCTGCGCCGAGGCAGGCGTCCCCTTCACCATGGTCCCGGGCGTCACCAGCGCCTTCGCCGTCCCCGCCTCGGCGGGCATCCCGGTGACGCATCGCGGTGTCACACACGAGGTGGTGGTGGTCTCCGGTCACGTACCGCCGGGGCATCCCCAGTCACTGACCGACTGGGCGGCGCTCGGCAGGCTGCGCGGCACGATCGTGCTCATGATGGGCGTCGAGCGCATCGCTGTGTTCGCGGAGACGCTCGTCGGGGAGGGCAGGCCCGCCGACACGCCGGTCGCCATGATCCAGGAGGGAACACTGACCTCACAGCGGGTCGTGCGCTCCACGCTGGAGAACATCGCCGCCGATGCCGCCGAGGCAGGCCTCGCCCCGCCCGCCATCACCGTCATCGGCCCCGTCGCCGGCCTCTTTCAGCGCGGATAGCAGCGGCCGACGAACCCCGCGATGGCCTCGGTCAGCCTCGTCGGATCGAGCCGCAGTTCCACCGGACTGCGGGCCTGGACGAACTCGGCGCCGGGCAGGTCGGCGGCGAGTGTGTCGGCGTCCCCGAAGGGATGGACGGGGTCACGCTCGTGCCCGATCACCAGTGCGGGCACGGCGATGTCACCGCGCACCGATTTGGGCGGCGCGATCCTGCCGAAGAACACACCGTGCAGCAGTGCCGCCATCGCGGCTGGCTGCTGATCGAGCGTGTCGGTGACGACGTCGGCCCACTGGTTGCCGTGCGGAACGAGCCGCGCGAGCGCGGCGGCCACGCGGACGGTCCACGGCAGGAAGCGGGCGGCGAACAACAGCGGCCCGAATGTCAGCAGCCCGGCGACCACCGCGTTGTCCAGTACCGGCATCTCGGCGACGAGCCCCTTGACGCGCTCCGGCGCGACGACGGCGACCTCCAGCGCCACGTTCGCGCCGAGCGAGGTTCCCCCGACGACCGCCATGCCGAGGCCGAGATGGTCGAGCAGCGCGAGCGTCTGCCGCGCGAAGTCCGGCATCGAATACCGCCACGATTCGACCGGCCGCTCGGACTCCCCGTGACCCAGCAGGTCGAGTGTCACGACGCGGTAGCCCCTGCTTGCCAGTTCCCTCGCCAGCGGCGCGTGCATCCTGCGCGTGAACATGATGCCGTGCGTCAGGACGACGACGTCGTCTCCCGAGCCGTACTCGGTGTAGGCCAGGCGATGGCCCTCGTAGTCGAAGGTGCCCGCCAGTTCGATGGGCCGCGATGAACCGGTGACCGTGCTGCTGGGGCCGCCGGGGATCCCGGCGGCCGGTGTTCCGTCCTCGGCGTGTACTGCGCTCATGACCGTCCTTCCCGGCGCACGGCCCGCTCGCGAGGTCAGCGGTTGGCAACGTGCCAACCGTGTACGTCAGGATGACAGTCATGACTGACATCGACGACATTTCGCGGGACCTCGTCTCGCTGCGTGTCGACCGCGACGAGCACGTTGCCGAGGTGACGCTGCTCGGGCCGTCGAAGGGCAACGCGATGGGCCCCGACTTCTGGCGGGAGCTCCCGCTCGTCTTCGGCGCGCTCGACGCCGACCCTGAGGTGCGGGCGGTCGTGCTGACCGGATCGGGCTCGCACTTCTCCTACGGTCTCGATCTGCCCGCGATGCTGCCGGGGTGGTCGGAGTACCTGGGCGGGGACGCGCTGGCAGCGCCCAGGACGGCGTTTCTCGGCGAGGTCCGCCGCATGCAGCGGGCGGTCGGCGCGGTGGCCGCCGTCCGCACTCCGGTGATCGCGGCGATCAGCGGCTGGTGCATCGGCGGCGGAGTCGACGTCATCAGCGCGGCCGACATCCGCGTTGCCAGCGCCGACGCCAAGTTCAGCGTGAGAGAGGTCAAGGTCGCCATCGTGGCCGATCTCGGCAGCCTGCAGCGGCTGAGCGGCATCGTCGGCGAAGGGCACCTGAGGGAACTGGCGTTGACGGGCAAGGACATCAGCGCCGAGCGCGCCGAGCGGATCGGGCTGGTCAACGACGTCTATCCGGATCAGGAATCCACGCTGGGGGCGGCCCGCGAACTGGCGGCCGAGATCGCGCTCAACCCGCCGCTGGTGGTCCAGGGCGTCAAGGACGTACTGTCCGTCAACACCGAGCAACGGGTCGAAGCGGGGCTGCGCTACGTGTCGGCATGGAACGCGGCGTTTTTGCCCAGCAAGGATCTCGGCGAAGCTGTGCAGGCGTTCCTGGAACGCAGGCCCCCGCACTTCACGGGCGAGTAGGCGGAACAGTTCAGCCGAGTGAGAACAGCAAGGAGAACAACGTGAGCAACGAGGCCGCGGCGCACAGCACGACCACCGGCGGCGAGCCGGGCGGGGCAGGCAAGGCAGGTGCCGCCACCCGCGCCTTCCGGGAGGCGCGCGACTTTCTCGTCGCGCACCGGGAGGACTACGACAAGGCCTACGCGGGCTTCGCGTGGCCCCAGCTGAGCGAGTTCAACTGGGCGCTCGACTGGTTCGACGCGATCGCGGCCGATCCGGCCAACGCGGAGCGCTACGCGCTGTGGATCGTGGAGGAGGACGGCTCGGAGACGCGCTGGACCTACCCGGAGATGTCGCGCAGGTCCAATCAGGTCGCCAACTGGTTGCGCGCCAACGGGGTCCGCAGGGGCGACCGGCTGATCCTGATGCTCGGCAACCAGGGCGAGCTGTGGGAGACGATTCTCGCCGCGATCAAGCTCGGCGCCGTCATCATCCCCGCCTCGACCCTGCTCGGGCCCGCCGACCTCGCCGACAGGGTCGAGCGCGGCAACGCGCGGCACGTGGTGATCCGCTCGGCCGACGCGGCCAAGTTCGACGGCATCGGCGGCGACTACACGCGCATCGTCGTGGGTGAGTCCGTGCCGGGCTGGCTGTCCTTCACCGACGCCTACGCCTGCGACGAGTCGTTCACGCCGGAGGGCCCGACCTCGGCCACCGACCCGCTGCTGCTCTACTTCACCTCGGGAACCACCGCACAGCCCAAACTCGTCCAGCACACCCAGGTGTCCTACCCGGTCGGCCACCTTTCCACGATGTACTGGATCGGGCTCGAACCAGGCGACGTGCACCTCAACATCTCCTCGCCTGGCTGGGCGAAACACGCGTGGAGCAACGTGTTCGCACCGTGGAACGCCGAGGCGACCGTCTTCCTGTACAACTACACGCGCTTCGACGCGAACGCGCTGATGGCGCAGATGGACCGCTGCGGCATCACGAGCTTCTGCGCGCCGCCGACCGTGTGGCGAATGCTGATCCAGGCGGATCTCACGGCGCTGCGGGTCCCGCCCCGCAAGGTCGTCGGGGCCGGCGAACCGCTCAACCCCGAGGTGATCGAGCAGGTCCGCACGGCATGGGGCGTGACGATCAGGGACGGCTTCGGCCAGACCGAGACGAGCGTGCAGATCGCGAACACGCCGGGCCAGCCGGTCAAGCCGGGTTCGATGGGCAGGGCGGTGCCCGGCTTCACGGTGGCGCTTGTCGACCCCGCCAGCGGCGAACGGGCGGGGGAGGGGGAGATCTGCCTCGACCTCGCGCACCGGCCCGCCGGGCTGATGGTGGGCTACGCCGACGACGAGGAACGCACCGCCGCGGCGTTCGCGGGCGGCTACTACCACACGGGCGACGTCGGCTCGATCGACGAGCAGGGCTACATCACCTATGTCGGCCGCACCGACGACGTGTTCAAGGCCTCCGACTACCGCATCTCGCCGTTCGAGCTGGAGAGTGTGCTGCTCGAACACGAGGCGGTGGCCGAGGCCGCCGTCGTTCCCGCCCCCGACCCGATCCGGCTCGCCGTGCCGAAGGCCTACGTCGTGCTGGCGTCGGGACACTCTCCCGACGCGGCGACGGCGGAGAGCATCCTGGCCTTCTGCAGGCAGCATCTGGCGCCGTACAAGCGGGTTCGCAGGATCGAGTTCGCGGACCTGCCCAAGACGATCTCCGGCAAGATCCGCAGGGTCGAGCTGCGTGGCAGGGAGGACGCCGGTGGTGACCAGTCGCGGATCGCTGGTGAGTTCCGCGAAGAGGACTTTCCGGGCCTCAAGGGCTGACACCGGCGCTGACTACTTTCAGTAGTAGCCCTCCGGGACGAGTCGGATCTATTGTGGACGGTCGATGACCAGGGTTGCACCGGTTTCCTAGAATTGCCTGGGTGAAAGTTTTGCGTTGCGGGTTAACACTTTGCCAGCGCGAACCGATGGACACAGTGAACATGGCGACGGCAGGTTTTCGATGCCGGAGCTTGCGGAAACCCATAGACCGACCCACCTGACCCGAACACAGAGAGCGATGAGTACCGAAGAGAACGCGACGGGATCGACAGGATCCACAACCAGGACCGACGGGGTGGCCGGCCCGCCGACCACCCCGTGCACGGTCGTCTGGAGTCAGGGAAGGCCATTCGTACTGGAAAGCGGACCGGGCCGCCCGCGCTGGATGGGCACGGACAACCACGGCCGGCCGCGCGCACTGACCCGTGAGGACCTGCGCCGCAGGGGCTGGAGCTATCGCCGCGCCAGCTGAGGTGCCTCGACGCGCGGCCGATACGGTGAACGGGTGACCGAGTCGGCAAACCCGCGCGAAGGCAACACCGTCGACCACCCCGGCAACGACGGTAGTAACGACGGTAGTGGCGGCACGGCCGCGGTGGCCAACGGAGATACCGGCAACCCGGAGCCCTCACTGGCCCGGCAGGCGCTGAACATCCCCAACATGTTGTCGCTGCTGCGGCTGGCCGGTGTTCCGGTGTTTCTGTGGCTGCTTCTCGGACCGCAAGAGGACGGCTGGGCGCTGGCGATTCTCGTCTTCAGCGCCCTCACCGACTGGCTCGACGGCAAGCTCGCGAGATGGCTCAACCAGCAGAGCAGGCTCGGTCAGCTCCTCGACCCCGCCGCCGACCGGCTCTACATCATCGCCACCCTCATCGCCTTCCTGTTCAGGGAGATCGTTCCGTGGTGGGTGGTCGCGGCACTCATCGGCAGGGAAATCATCTGCGGCATCTGCCTGCTTGTCCTGCGCCGACACGACTTCCTCCCGCCCGACGTGACCTACGTCGGCAAGGCGGCGACATTCAACCTGATGTACGCGTTCCCGCTGCTGCTGCTCACCCAGGGCGATTCGACGGCCGCGGAGATCGCCCGCCCGTTCGCCTACGCCTTCACCGCGTGGGGCGGTGCCCTCTATCTCTGGTCCGGTGCGCTCTACGTGGTCCAGACGGTGTTCGCTGTGTCCGGGCGGCGCCCGGTTGCCTCGGGGAACACCGGTCCGGCCGGGGACACCGAGAACTCCGGTAGCGGCGCCGGCCGCGCGGCCCGCGGGTGATCACCCACTCGGCCCAGCGCCGGCGCCCGCGTGTCTCGCGTGAGGTCACAAGGAAGGCGCACGTGTCCCTCGGCTGAGCTTTTCCGTGTCCCGTTGTGCAAAGATGCCCAGCACGCAACCTGCGTAGAGCACGAAAGGGGAACGGGGTTGTCCACTCCGGAAGAGCTGCGCTACACCGAAGAGCACGAGTGGGTCGCCGTCAAGGACGGCGAAACCGTGCGCGTCGGGATCACCGAGTACGCGCAGGACCAGCTCGGCGACGTGGTTTTCGTCGAGCTTCCCGAGGTCGGAAGGCAGCTCGACGCCGGTGACGTGTTCGGCGAGGTCGAGTCGACCAAGAGCGTTTCCGAGCTGTTCGCACCGCTCGACGGCGAAGTGGTGGCCGTCAACGGCGCCGTTTCCGACTCGCCGGAGCTCGTCAACAGCGACCCCTACGGCGAGGGCTGGCTCATCGAGGTCAAGCTCGACGACGCGAGCACCGTCGAGGGCCTGCTCGACGCGGACGCCTACCAACGCGTGATCAACGGTTGATCGGGGGAGCCCCGGCACCCGTGGTCGACCAGGCACGGTACGTTGGCAACACCACGTTTTCCATGGCAATACATCCAGTGCGTTAGGAGAGCTCAGGTGAGCACGAACGACGGGCCCGGCGTTCCCCCGGAGCAGTCTCCGGAGCGGACCTCCGTTTTCCGGGCCGACTTCCTGTCGGAGGTGGAAGGTCAGGAAGCACCGGCCGTCGAGCCGCAGGATGCCGGCGTCGACGCCCTGCCGACGGGCTCCGCACTGCTGGTGGTCAAGCGCGGCCCCAACGCCGGATCACGGTTCCTGCTCGATCGGGACACGACGAGCGCGGGCCGCCACCCCGACAGCGACATCTTCCTCGACGATGTCACGGTGTCGCGCAGGCACGCCGAGTTCCGCCGTGAAGGCGGCGAGTTCGTCGTGATCGACGTGGGCAGCCTCAACGGCACCTACGTCAATCGTGAGCCGGTTGACCAGGCGGTGCTCGCCGGGGGTGACGAGGTTCAGATCGGCAAGTTCCGCCTCGTCTTCCTGACCGGCCCCGGCCACGGGGGTCAGGGGGCACAGTGACGGCTGCCGGGCGGCCACAGCGTGACGGGTTGAGCATCGGGGCCGTACTGGCGCAACTGCGCAAGGATTTCCCCGATGTCACCATCTCGAAGATCAGGTTCCTCGAATCGGAGGGCCTTGTTCAGCCTGGCCGTACGCCGTCCGGCTATCGTCAGTTCACCGCGCCCGACGTGGAGCGACTCCGCTTCGTGCTCGCCGCTCAGCGTGATCACTACCTTCCGCTGAAGGTCATCAAGGAACAGCTCGACGCGGCCGATCGCGGCGCGGAACCCTCAGCCGCGGTACCGAAACCGCCTCGCAAACTCGTCCCACTCGACGGGACGGGCGGTGACAAGCATTCCGGCCATGGGGGCCAGGCGGGACAGCCAGGTCACGGCCTTCCGGCTCCTGCCGACTTCGCTCTGGAACGTGAGGTCCGGCTGACGAGGGAAGACCTGCTCGCCGAGGCGGGAATCGACGAGGGCCTGCTTGCCGAACTCCACCAGTACGGACTCGTCCGGCCGGGCGCGGCCGGATTCTACGACGTGGACGCGGTGCAGATCGCCAGGACCGTCAAGACCATGACCGAGTTCGGCATCGAACCTCGTCACCTGCGCGCTTTCCGGGCTTCCGCCGATCGTGAAGTCGGCTTGCTGGAACAGATCGTCGCTCCGGTGTACCGGCACAGGGACAGCGACGCGAGGGCACGAGGCGACGAACTCGTCAGAGAACTGGCGGCCCTGTCGGTCACTTTGCATACGTTGCTGGTGAAGGCGGGTATCAGGGGTGTGACCGGCGGGTAGAATGGAACGAGGACATGGTCGGTTCGCGTGTCTCGTCTATTACGCCACATGTCGATGCCTCAACGATCTCACCTGAATGCCGTACGGTTAGTGCAAGGTTCGCGAACCGAGCCGACAGAATCATTCGTAGCGAGCACAGCGCCCAGTTGACGGGTAGCGTCGACCGAGTCGATGCGAGATCCTCGTGACAGCGTTGCGGCCCGCGCGCAGGAGAGGGAGGCGAAGCCCCGATGAGCGAGATGCGCGTCGTCGGCGTAAGGGTCGAGCTACCCGCCAATCAGCCGATCTTGTTGCTGCGGGAAACCGAAGGTGAGCGATACCTGCCGATCTGGATCGGCTCGGTCGAGGCCACTGCGATCGCCTTGGAGCAGCAGGGCGTCCGCCCGGCCCGCCCCTTGACCCACGACCTCCTCAAGGAAGTCATCGGAGCACTGGGCAGGGAACTGCAGCAGGTCATCATCACCGATCTGAGAGAGGGCACGTTCTTCGCCGAACTGGTCTTCGACGGAGACATCAGAGTGTCCGCGCGGCCCAGTGATTCGGTCGCGCTGGCCTTGCGGGTCGGCGTTCCGATCCACGCCGAGGACGGTGTGCTCGAAGAAGCGGGGCTCATCATCCCCGACGAGCAGGAAGACGAGGTCGAGAAGTTCCGCGAGTTCCTCGATTCCGTTTCCCCGGAAGACTTTCGCGGCGCTGACACCTGACAAATCCGGACGGCGAACAGCTCGGCCCTCCCCCGCACGCGCCGGTGAGGGCGGCGATCGCCGAGCGTGCCTTCCGGTATGCCGTTCGCTCGTTGCCGGTAC
>JBEYHY010000011.1:0-127639 GCA_040635515.1 Saccharomonospora sp. NPDC006951
CCACCTTCTTCGCCGCCCACGGCATCGACAGGATCGAACGCGTCATGACCGACAACGCCCTGGCCTACCGCCGATCCCGAGCATGGCACCAGGCCCTGGCCGACATCGGCGCCCACCCCCGCTTCACCCGCCGCTACCGCCCGCAGACCAACGGCAAAGCCGAACGATTCAACCGCACCCTGCTCGACGAGTGGGCCTACCAACGCCCCTACACCAGCAACCACGACCGCGCCACCGCACTACCCGACTGGCTACACACCTACAACCACCACCGCAGCCACACCGCAACCCACGGCCAACCACCCATCACCCGCGTCAACAACCCACCTGGGAATTACAGCTAGCGCGTGAGCGCGCGCACGTCCCACACCCAGACATCGCCCTCGACGTGCCCCGGATCGTCGAGCAGCCTGGCCACGGTCTCCCTCAGCAGCATCTGCTCGCCGGTGTCCTCACCGCGTACCGGCAGCACGACGACGTCCGCGTTCCAGTACCGCAGGTCGGCAGCGGCCTCCGCCTTGTGCGCCGCGTCGATCACCGGGACGGTCCCTTCGTCGACGACCTCCTCGAACAGGTGCGAGGTCTGGGTGCGCACGGCACCGTAGGTACCCCTCCCGTCGGTCGACGGCCCGACGAAGTAGCCCTCGGCCAGCGGGAACCCGAATCCGGCATCGATCTGCCACCGCAGTGGGCGCGCGTCGCCGGTGTCGGGTAGCGGGACCGCGACGACCGAACCGCCGGGATCGACGTAGCGCTCCCAGGTGCCCTCGGTGAAGAACGCCGGGGTCGGATCGCGTTCGGAGACCGGAAGCTCGGTCGGCGCGATCGGCGCGAGTGCGAGGATCAGCACACTGAACCACGCCGACCAGGCCGCGTACCTCCAGTCCCTGCGTACCGGCAGCCGCAGCACCCTGTCGGTCGCCATCGCCAGCAATATCCCGGCGGGAACGACGGCTCCGAGCGCGAAGCGCGACTCCAGCACCGATTCGTAGAGCGGCAGATCGAACAGCAGCAGCCACGGGCCGGGAATCGAGGTGGTCGAACCGTCGACGATGAGCAGCACACCCGTGGAAATCCACGCGAGCATGATCATCGCGACGGCCAGCGCCCTCGCCACGACCACCCTCCACAGCGCCACGGTGACGCCGAGCAGCACGAGCACGAGCGGCCAGCCGAAGAACGCGTTCTCCTCGGTGCGGTTCATGGAGAATTCGGCAGCGGCCTCCCCGTCTCCAGCGAAGGACTCGGTGGCGAACGAGGTGAACGCCGCGAGGTCGTTGCCCCTGAGGCCGTGTTCGAGACCGGTGTAGCTCTGCGGCCCCATGAACTGCCACCACAGCGGAAAGGCGACGGCACACAGGGCGACCAGGGCGCCGGTTCCGATCCCGATACCGAGGGGCTTCGCCATCGCGACCGCCTCCTCCGGCCGCGAAACGGCGTAGGCGATGGCGAACACCAGCAGCGTGGTCGCCGCGATGAGCAGCGGCTCCTCACCGAGCAGCACCTGGTAGGCCACGAGCAGGCCGAGTAGCACACCGTTGCGCACGGGCGCTTCGCCGCGGGAAAGCTTGATCAGCCGCAGCACGATGAACGGGAGCACGAACAGCACGACGAAGTTGGGGTGCGCGTTGGCGTGCGAAATGATCGGCGGCGCGAACGCGCAGAACGCGGCACCGATCGCGGCACCGGCCCTGCCGGGCACGATGTGCCGCGACAGCACCCAGTACCAGGCGGCGGCGGTACCCGCGAGGCCGCCGGTGAGCGCCAGCGCCCAGGTCGCCGTCGGGCCGAACAGCACCGTCACCGGCGTCAGCGGGATCCCGATGCCCAGCATGGTCGTGTTGGCCATGAGATTGACGCCGAGCGGGTAATTCTGGAACGTCGTGAACAGCGGGTTGTCCAGGTTCACCACCGAGTGCGCCGTGACGGCGAAGAACCATTCCCACATGTTCTGGTCCTGCACGCTGCTGGTGAGGTAGCCGTGCGCCAGATCCATCCACAGTGGACGGTAGATGAGAAAGGCCGCGAGCACGAAGCCGAGCAGCACCGCGATGTCGGCGATCCCGCGCCGTTGCGGCGCGCGTGGCCGCGAGGCGGCCTCAGGCCGCCCGTCGGTCAATGCGGTCACGGCTCGACAACCCTCGCCATGAAGTACAGCGCGCCCGTCCCGGCCTCGCGCACCAGCAGCAGAAACGGCCGGTCGACCTTGACCTCGACGGGTTTGCCGACGGGCATCGACGTGAGCCGGAAGGTCACCGCGGTGGCGGCAGCTCCCTCGATGCCGCCTTCCTCGACGCGCAGCACCGCCTGGTGCAGCACGTCGGAAACGGCCATCCGCTCGTCGTCGGTGAGCGGACCGAAGTCGGCGTC
Source organism: Saccharomonospora sp. NPDC006951 (assembly GCA_040635515.1). Classification (GTDB taxonomy): domain Bacteria; phylum Actinomycetota; class Actinomycetes; order Mycobacteriales; family Pseudonocardiaceae; genus Prauserella_A. The sequence continues at coordinate 2,371 of JBEYHY010000011.1, forward strand.
GGAGCCGAACATCGTTCTCACCCCGAGGCCGATGAGCGGCTCCCGAAGATCCGCGCGCACATCCAGCGCGATTCTCGGCAGGGACAACGCGACCTGAGCGGGTTCGGGTGCCGCGAGCAATCCCGCGAGCAACTCTTCGTCCACAGCGGACTCTCGCGCGGGCAAGTCACCGTCAGGCAGCAGCACGACGGCCTCGACGCCACCCTCGGCGGGGATCGTGACGACCTGCCAGCCCCGCGTCGCCGCGTAGCCGAGCTTGCCCGTGTGCCGCATCGTGCGCACGGTGCGGGTACCGGACGGGGCGTGAAAGGCGGCATCGGTGGTATCGGCTTCGGCGAACCGCTTCACCCACGCCACCTTCAAGTACAGCGCGTTGACCAGGCAGGCGGCCGTGTTCGCGCGCACGGTACCCCTCGGCAGCAGTTCGGGGATCAGATCGTGCGTCGTCGCGGCGACGTCGGCGTTGATGGCGGCACGGGCCTTCTCCGGCTCCTCCACGAACGGCGCGGTGGCGACCCCGCCGCCCGGCCAGGCTTCCAGTTCCGCGCGAAAGCCCTGCTTGACGGTGAGCTGATCCCATGCCCACAGCGTGTTGGCGACGGCGAGCACGGGCTCCTCGGAACCGGAGCGCCCGGACAGTCTCGCCGCGGCGCTCAGCAACTCCGCCTGAGCCTTGAGCCCTTCCCGAGTCCCCGCGCCGGTCAGCAGAGCGGCCACCTCGTCGGCGGCCGGTCCCCTGCCAGCGGTCGCGACGAGGCCGAGTGCGCTGGCCACGGAATAGGGCGACCAGCACGCGTTGCCCTCACCGGCGGCTATGGCGCGCTGCAGCGACAGCGCGAACCGCAGATGGGCCCTTTCCGAAGTGCTGGAAGGCATTCCCCGACGTTACCGCGACCGGCAAGGCGGCACACGCGTGCGTTACGACCCGCGCCCGGTCAGCCTCGCGTGCCAGGCGATGGCCTGGGCGTCGGTGAGCGAGGCGACCTGGTCGATCACCACCCTCAGCTCCTGGGCCTGGCCGCTTGCCGAGGTGAAAGCGGGCCGGAACGCCGGGTCGAGCTCCTCCGGGGCCCTGGCCAGCAGGACCGCGACGAGCTCGCCGAGCAGTTCGCGCTGCGCCGCCTGCTCTGCCAGCCTGCGCGCATCGCTCATCACATACCGCAGCGCGAGTGCCTTCAGCACCGCCACCTCGGCGACGACGGTGCCGGGAACGACGAGCCGCGCACCGTAACGGCTCAGCGGCCCATCGCCGTACTCGGCTCGTGTGCCGGTCACCGCCGCGGAGGCGAACCGGCCGACGAGTTCGCTGGTGAGCCGCTTCAGTGCGACCTGAGCCGAAGGTGAGCCGTCGTAGTCGCGCGCGGCAAGCACCGCCACGGAGGGCAGGCCAAGCAGCCGCAGCACCGCATCCTCCAATGTGGACACCGAATCGGCCGAGAAGTGCTTGGCGGCCAGTTCGGCCAGCGCCGCCCTGTCTTCGGCGACGCCGAGCACGCCCAGCGAGATGCGGCCGGCGAGTATGCCGTCCTCGACGTCGTGCACCGAGTACGCGACGTCGTCCGACCAGTCCATGATCTGGGCCTCGACGCACTGACTCGTGCCGGGTGCGCCCTGCCTGAGCCAGCCGAACACGGGCAGATCGTCGTCGTAGACGCCGAACTTCCTGGTACCGGCCTTGCGCGGCCACGGGTACTTCGTCGCCGCGTCGAGGCACGCCCTGGTGAGGTTGAGCCCGCCGGTCGCGCCGCCTTCACCGAGGACCTTCGGCTCCAGCCTGGTCAGGATGCGCAGCGTCTGCGCGTTGCCCTCGAACCCACCGCAGCGCGCCGCGGCCTCGTCGAGCGCACGTTCGCCGTTGTGCCCGAACGGAGGGTGGCCGATGTCGTGGGCGAGTCCCGCGGTGTCCACGAGGTCGGCGTCGGCACCGAGCTCCTCGGCGATGCCCCTTCCGATCTGCGCGACCTCCAGTGAGTGGGTGAGCCGGGTGCGGGGAACACCGCTGACCTCCGCCCCCTCACCGGGTCCCACCACCTGAGTCTTGCCGGCGAGCCTGCGCAGCGCCGCCGAGTGCAGCACCCGTGCTCTGTCCCTGGCGAACGGCGTGCGCGCATCGGCTCCGCTGCCGGGCAGCGCCGCCTCCTTCGGCGGCTCGGGCAGCCTGCGTGCGCGATCGTGGGCGGTGTAGGCGTTCATCGCCGCCAGCTTAAGGGCACACACCGACCACCCCGGCGCTTCACGGGGAGGCCGCCGGTCAGGAGTACGCCCTCAGGAGAACCGGCACCACCCGCCTACAGCCCGGAACCGCCGATGTAGTCGGCGGGATTCTTGGAAAGCCGGTAGTACAGCAGCGCGCCGGTCTCGCGGAAGATGTAGCGCGCCTGGATCTCCCTCGTCTGCACGACGGGACCGCTGTGCGTCGGCGAGGTCGCGACCTCCATGCCGACGTCCTCGGCCATCGTCTTGGCCCGCAACGAATGCCACGGGTCGCTGACCAGCACGATGGAGTTCCAGCCCTGCGCACCCACCGAGTCCGACACCGCACTGAGCGTACGGAGAGTGTCGTTGCCGATTCCGACGGTGACGATCGCCGCGGTGGGAACACCGCGCGCGACCAGCCAGTTCGTGCTCGCCTGCGCCTCGGTGAACGCGTCGCCCGCCTGGCTGCCTCCCGACGTGACGATGTGCTTGGCGACGCCTGCCTCGTACAGGTCGTACGCGTGCCGCAGCCTCGCCTCCAGAATCTTGGAAGGGGTTCCGTTGTATTGCGCGGCACCCAGCACGACGATCGCGTCGGCCTGCGGCCGCTCATCGGCCCTTGCCACGTACCAGACCCTGAACGCGGTGCCACCGACGACGAGCAACGCCATGAGGACGAAACCGGCGAGAGCGCGCCGGAACCAGCGGGCAAAGCCGCGCGAACTGCTGGGGGTCACGCCGTCAATTCTTACCAAAGCCACGCGATCGCGCCGGACTCGGTGCTCACCCACGGTGCCGGATCCGACGCCGACCGTGGCCTCCCGGCACCCCACGGCAGAGCGCCCCGCGATGATGTCATCGCGGGGGCGCCCTGCCGGGAAGACTTGGCTCAGCAGCCGATCAGCCGCGCGGCGAGGTAGGACTCCAGCTTGTCGATGGCGATCCGTTCCTGCGACATGGTGTCGCGCTCGCGGACGGTCACCGCGTGGTCGTCGAGCGTGTCGAAGTCGACGGTCACGCAGAACGGGGTGCCGATCTCTTCCTGCCTGCGGTAGCGCTTGCCGATCGAACCCGCGTCGTCGAAGTCGACGTTCCAGTGCTTGCGCAGCGCGGTGGCCAGATCCCTCGCCTTGGGAGTCAGATCGGCGTTGCGCGACAACGGAAGCACAGCCACCTTGTACGGCGAGAGCCGAGGGTCGAGCTTGAGCACGACGCGCTTGTCGACGCCGCCCTTGGCGTTGGGCACCTCGTCCTCGGTGTAGGCGTCGAGCAGGAACGCCATCATCGGCCGTCCCACGCCCGCTGCCGGCTCGATCACGAACGGCCGGTACCGCTGCCCCGACGCCTGGTCGAAATAGGACAGATCCACACCGGAATGATTCGAGTGGGTGGTGAGGTCGAAGTCGGTGCGGTTGGCGATGCCCTCAAGCTCGCCCCATTCCTGGCCCGCCGAGAACTTGAACCGGTACTCGATGTCCACCGTGCGCTTGGCGTAGTGCGACAGCTTTTCCTTCGGGTGCTCGAAGTGCCGCAGGTTCTCCCTCGCGATACCGAGGCCGGTGTACCAGTCGGTGCGCAGGTCGATCCAGTACTGGTGCCAGGTTTCGTCCTCGCCCGGCTCGACGAAGTACTCCATCTCCATCTGCTCGAACTCGCGCGTGCGGAAGATGAAGTTGCCCGGCGTGATCTCGTTGCGGAAGGACTTGCCGATCTGGCCGATGCCGAACGGCGGCTTCTTGCGCGAGGTGGTGAGCACGTTGAGGAAGTTCACGAAGATGCCCTGCGCCGTCTCGGGACGCAGGTAGTGCAGGCCCTCTTCGGATTCGAGCGGTCCGAGGAAGGTCTTGAGCATCATGTTGAACTCACGGGGATCCGTGTACTGCCCCCTGTTGCCGCAGTTGGGGCACGGGACCTCGGAAAGATCCGACTCGTCCACCTCGGTGCCGGTGCGCGCCGAGTACTCCTCGGCGAGCTGGTCGGCCCTGAACCTGCGGTGGCAGGAAAGGCATTCGACGAGCGGGTCGTTGAACGCGTTGACGTGGCCCGAGGCCACCCACACCTGCTTGGGCAGGATGACGGCGGAATCCAGTCCCACGACGTCGTCGCGGTTCTGCACCATGGCCTTCCACCACTGCCGCTTGATGTTCTCCTTCAGCTCGACCCCGAGTGGTCCGTAGTCCCACGCAGACCGGGTACCGCCGTAGATCTCCCCCGAGGGGAAGACAAAGCCACGACGCTTGCACAAGCTGACGACGGTCTCAATGGTGTTGGCGGGCACTCCACGCTCCGGGGCATGCGGATTTTGAACGAACGGACACTGACTCTGAGCTACCAGCGTATCCCGCGTACTCGGCGGCGTTCCCCCGGGGATGCGCCGCTCACGGACGGGTGAGCAGGCGCGCCGTGACGATCCGGTTGTCCTCGTAGCCATCCGTTCCGCCGACGTAGTCGCCACCACACGTGACCAGCACGAGGCGGTGCGGGCCGTCCTGCGCGAACAGTTCGTCCGCGTGCAGGGGCAACTCGTTCTTGTGCAGCGTCACCGCGTCGGTGATCTCGTAGACCCAGTGACCGCCTTCCGCGTCGACCACGGTCACGCGCTGCCCGGTCCGGTCCCGCCACAGCTCGGCGAAGGGCCCGCTCCGGCCGTTCCAGTTGACGTGGCCGGACAGCAACGCGACACCGTGGCTCGCACCGAGTTCGGCGCCCCACCACGTGGCCTCGCCCAGTCCGTCGGGGATGGGCAGTGTCCCGTCGGGCGTGACTTCCTTGCGTACCAAGGTCGCCGTGCCCCCTCCGGGAAGCCGGACCGTGCCCGGTTGTTGCGGGGCGGCCGTGCGCCGCGCTGGCTCGGCCTCCGGCGCGACCTCGCTCGTGCTGCTCGGCGGCGCCGAACTCGACGTCGTCACGGGCGGAGCCGGTGGCGCGGCCGCGGGTGGCGCCTGCTCACCACGCTGGGTGAGCAGAACCGTTCCGGCCACGACGGCGGCGACGGCGGCCGCACCGAGCCAGGCGGCGAGCCCGCGCCTTCGCATCGCGCTAGCCGTCCTCACCGCGCGCTGAGCCGGGAGCCGGGGTCCTGCGCATGGCGAACGCGACCGCGACCGCGCCGAGCGCGAGACCACCGCCGAGCAGGCCGATACCCCAGGGGTCCCAGGAACCTCCCTGACCCGCCGTGCCTGCCCCGTCACTGGGGCCCGCCGGGATTTTCACGGGAACGACCTCGGCCGGGCGATCGCTTTCCCGCGTGGTCTGCGTGAATCCGGCTGGCAGCGAGCAGCTCACACCACCGAGCACGAAGGTGGTGGTGACGTCGTCGAGGTCGGCACCTTCGGCGTCCTTCACGTGGGTGACGATGCGCACCTGCCAACCGGTCGCCGCGTCGGCGTCACCTCCGCGCCACTCCTCCTGCCGTTGCAAGCCATCCAGCGAGGTGATCCTGCTGATGACGACGTCGGAAGTCTGCTCGTCCGCGCCTTCGATCTCCGTCGGCGCGCCGAAAGGCAGGCCGGTGTACTCGGCTTGCTCGTCACCGGAGGGCAGTCGCGCCTCGCGCAACCCGGCGCCGTCCTCGCCGAGCAGCCACAGCTTCGCGGCGGTGGCCTCCGTGCTCAGCGCGCCGGTCCCCTCGCAGCTCGCCGAGGTCCGCATGCCCTCCATCGCGAACACGGTGGCTCCGGAATCCAGGTCCCGCAGCGCGATGTTGGCCTCCGTTGCCGCGCTCGGCACCCCGGTGTCGGCCAGTGTCGCCGTGACGTCGTGCTCGCGGCTGGTGACATCGCCGGGGAACGGACTGTCCCCCTGCTCGAAGGTGCCGAGGTTGAGCAGATAGTGAGGTCCGGCGGCCTCCCGCTCGCCGTCGGAACCGGGAAGCTGGGAGCGGGACTGCGCGAGCCGGGACGTGCCGGGCACCAGCGGGGACCGCTGCGTCTCCGTGATGACCGAGCCACCGGCCCCGTCCTCGCCGATCGACAGTGCCGCGACGTTGGCGTAGGCGACGGGCCCCGTCTCCTCGTCAACAGCTTCCGGACCGGGCTGCGCGTTGGCGATCCCCGGAGCCGTCGCGAGCCCGAGCACCAAGGCGCAGGCGGCAAGCTTCGTCACGGTTCGAGTCATATCTCCCAGCCTTGTGACGCGATGGCGTTTCACCTTTGCCCACGACGCGCGGCATCCGGGACGCGAACATCCGGAACTCACTCGGATGGACCAGCATGAGGCGCGCGATCGCGGGACCGGGATCACTCCCGGCGGCGCACTAGGATGGTAGAGCATGGTCCGTTGACGCTTCACAACCAAGGCTGGAGGCAGCATGCCGGCGGTGAGTCCCGGAGCGAGCACGGCCGGAGCCGCGGCGGGACTTCCCGCCGAACCGGAGCGCCACGAACACTCGCCGGAGGGGCACGCGGAGCCGGTGCCCGCCCCTCCCGCGCGTACGCTTGCCGACGCGGGTGAGCTGCTGAGGGCGCTGGCCGCGCCCGTGCGCATCGCGATCGTCCTGCAGCTGCGCGACGGCGATCGCTGCGTACACGAGCTGGTCGAGGCGCTGGACGTCGCGCAACCGCTGATCAGCCAGCACCTGAGGGTGCTGAAGGCCGCGGGGGTCGTACACGGTGAGCGGAGGGGAAGGGAAGTCGCCTACCGCCTCGTCGACGACCACCTTGCGCATATCGTGATCGACGCCGTCGAACACGTGCAGGAGGGAGTGCGGGCATGAGCACACCGGTCACCCGGGGGCGCGCGCCGATGCCGGGGCGCAGGGCCACCAAGCAGCGTGCAGCCGTCGTGGAGCTACTGGCCGAGGTCGACGACTTCCGGTCGGCGCAGGAGTTGTACGACCAGCTCAGGCAACGGGGCGAGGGCATCGGCCTCACCACGGTCTACCGCACGCTGCAGTCGCTGTCGGAGGCCGGCGAGATCGACGTGCTGCGCACCGGCTCCGGTGAGGCGCTCTACCGGCGCTGCTCCGACCACCATCACCATCACCTCGTGTGCAGGCATTGCGGCTTCACCGTCGAGGTGGAGGGCCCCGCCGTCGAACGGTGGGCCGAGAAGATCGCGGCGGGCAACGGTTTCTCCGACATCACTCACACCGTCGAGATCGTCGGCACCTGCGAGAGCTGCGCCGCCCGCCTGTGACCGGGTCGCGGCCCGTCAGTACTCGTAGCGGTCCCGGGGCTCCGGGATCTCGGTCAGCGTCTCGACCTTGAATCTGGGCACATAACCCGCTTCTCCCCCGGCTTCCCCTTCACCGTCGGGCACGAGTGTTCCGGTGACCTCGACCCAGGTGTCGTCCGGCAGTTCCGCGGCCCGCTCCCCCGTGAGCGCGACCCTCACCGGGAAGGCGTCTGCGGCGCAGCAGCTGATCACCAGCCTTGCCAGCAGCGTGTTCCGCTCGCTGTGCACCACGAAGCCCGAAAGGGCCACGGTACGGCCGTCCAGCGATCCGGTCTCGTCCCAGCCCGCCCTGCTGACGAAGTCCGAAAGCGACAGTGGGACGACGTCCACATCGTCCTCGTCCGGCAGCGGGGGAAACGCCGCACCCGGCTCGGTCGGCGCGTCGGCGGTCGAGCGCGTGACCGAATCGGAGCCGAGTGCGGGCGGCGCGACGAGGAACACCGCGAGCACGGGAACCACCAGCAGCCAGGCCGCTCTCGCCGGATGATCGTGACCATGCTCGCCGTGGGCGCCGCCTTGCTGGTGCGCTTTCGCCGAAACGAGGTCGCGCACGACGGCAATGCCACCGAGCAGCACCATGACCGCTCCGCCCGCGATGAGCCACGGCAGATGCGCGGGCTTGACGTAGCGCAGATAGTCGCCGTTGAGCGAGATCTTGATCAGCGCGCCACCGAGCAACAGCAACAGGATGTTCTGGGTTTCCCTCCTCAACGGACACCCCCGAGGAACACCAGTCCCGCGACAACGCCACAGCACACGGCCACGACGAACGTCGCGGGAGCGAACCGCAACGCGAACGTCTTGCCGAACGTACCGGCCTGGAGCGCGAACAGCTTCGCGTCGATGGCCGGTCCGACGACGAGGAAAACCAGGCGCGGCAACAGGGGCAACGCCGACAGCGAGGCCGCGACGAACGCGTCGGCCTCGCTGCACAGCGACAGCACGACCGCGAGCACGGCCATGACGAGGATCCCGAGCACGATCTGGTCGCCGAGCGCGCCGAACCACGAGTCAGGGACGACGACGTTCAACGCGGCCGAGATCAGCGCGCCGAGCACCAGGAAACCGCCAGCGTCGACCAGATCGGCCCTCGCCGTCTCGGCGAAGGTCGTCCACCTCGCCTTCCCGTGCACGTCCGGCAGTTTGCGCAGCGCGCGCTCGACGATCCATTCGAGCTTGCCGAAGCGGATCCACAACAAGCCCATGACCATCGCCGTCGCCAGCGAGCCCGCGAACCTGGCGAGCACCATGCCCGGCTCGCCGGGAAAGGCGACGGCGGTGGAGACGATGACGATCGGGTTCACCGCAGGCGCCGCGAGCAGGAACGTCAGCGCGGCCGACGGCGCGACCCCCTGACCGATCAGCCTGCGCGCGACGGGCACCGAGGCGCACTCGCAACCGGCGAGCGCGATCCCGGAGACTCCCGCGACACCGACCGCGGCACTCTCCGACCTCGGCAGCACCTTCCGCAGCACCCGCGCGGGCACGAACGCGGCGATCGCCCCGCTGATGAGAACACCGAGCACGAGGAAGGGAAGCGCCTGCACGCACACGGCCACGAACACGGTGGCACCGGTGCGCAACGCGGGAAGGTCGAACGCCGACTGCAGCCAGGTCTGGCCGACGATGGCGAGCAGCAACACGACGCACAGCACCTCGACCGAGGTGATGCGCCGGCGGCGGGGCCCTCGCGAGGGGTCCGCCTCGTCAAGATCGCTGTCGGAAACCGTTGTCATTTCCAGCGGATGCTAGGTCACGATGAGGACTCCGCGCCAAGCAGGTCCGCCCGGACCTGGGACGCCGTCGACACCACGAGCATCAGCAACGTGCCGAGCGGACCGCTGTCCAGCCCGCCTGCCGGAAACGCATAACGCAAGGTCAAGTCCATGCCGGCCTCGGTGTGCACGATGCCGAGCGTGCCGAACAAGCCCTGTCCCGCCCGCTCCGCGACCGCGGCGGCGAGCGCCGAGTCGTCCGGAAGATCCCACGCAACTACACACGTAAGGCTGAGGACCGCGAGCCCCTCACCGAGGCTCGTCGCCTGCACGACGCACGGGACGTCGGCATGCGAGAACGTCAGCGTACCGTCGTCGTCGACGCGAACCTCAAGGTAACGCTCCAGCGCCTCCTTGGCCGCGGTGAGCAGCGCCGCGGTGTCGGCCGCTTCCGAGTTCATGAGGTGCCTTCCTTGTCGGTGGACGCGTTCCTGCCCGACCGGGAGGCCGAGTTGTCGATCGCGGCGCCGAATCGGCGGTCCCGCTTGGCGTAGTCGAGGCAGGCCTCCCACAGCTTCGTGCGATCGAAGTCGGGAAACAGCGTGTCCTGGAAGACGAACTCGGCATAGGCCGACTGCCACAGCATGAAGTTCGACGTCCGCAGTTCCCCCGACGGCCGCAGGAAGAGGTCCACGTCGGGCATGTCCGGCTGGTACAGATACTTCGCGATCATGCGCTCGTCGACCTTGTCCGGGTTGATGGCCCCTTCGGCGGCCAGGCGCGCGATCGTGCGCGTGGCGTCGGCGACCTCGGCCCTTCCGCCGTAGTTCACGCACATCGTCATGTTGAGCAACGTGTTGTGCTTGGTCTTCTCCTCGGCCGCCTGAAGCTCCTTGATGACGCTTCGCCACAGCTTCGGCCTGCGGCCCGCCCAGCGGATCCGCACCCCGATCGAACCGAGATAGTCGACCTGCCTGCGAATCGTGTCGCGGTTGAAGCCCATCAGGAATCGCACCTCGTCGGGGCTGCGCTTCCAGTTCTCCGTGGAGAACGCGTACACCGACAACCACCGCACGCCCAGTTCGACCGCGCCGCTGGCGACGTCGATCATCACCGCCTCGCCGCGCTTGTGCCCCTCGATGCGGGGAAGCCCGCGCTGATTGGCCCACCGGCCGTTGCCGTCCATCACGAGCGCCACGTGGTTGGGCACCAGTTCCGAGGGAATACGCGGTGGCCGCGCCCCCGAAGGGTGCGGGTCAGGTGCCCGCACCGCCCCCCGTGACTCCTCCAGTGACGTCGCGGCCTCGCGTGCCCTGCGCCGCACCTGTTACCTCCGTATCGCCGGAAACCGCGTCCGACCCTAACCTGCCGGTGATCGGAGCCTCACGGGCACGGCGTTCGACGAACGGCAGCGAACGCAGCTGCCGTTCCAGATGCCATTGCAGGTGGGCCGCGACGAGGCCGCTCACGTCGCGGCGCACGGGAAACGCCGTCTCCTCCGCCACCGGCCAGTCGCCGTGCAGCAGCGCGGCGAGCAGCACCAGCACCTCGGGCGCGGGATGCACCGAACCGGGCACCCTGCACCGCCCGCACAACGATCCACCCGCCTGCACGTTGAACGCGTTGTGCGGCCCCGGGTCACCACAGCGGGCACACTCGGTGATCGCGGGCGCCCATCCCGCGTAGACCATCGCCCTGAGCAGGAACGCGTCCAGCACCAGCGAGGCGTCCCGCCGTCCTTCCGCGAGCGCCCTGAGCGCACCGGTGACCAGCAGGTACAGCTTCAGCGCCGGTTCGCCCTCCTCGACGGCGAGCCGGTCGGCCGTCTCGGTGATGGCGCTGGCAGCCGTGTACCGCTGGTAGTCGCCGACGATGGGCAGCGCGAAGGCGTCCACGGTCTCGACCTGGGTGATCACGTCGAGGGTGCGGCCGGTGTAGAACTGCGCGTCGACGTGCCCGAACGGTTCGAGCCTCGCCCCGAACCGGGAGGTGGTCCGCCGGACGCCCTTCGCGACGGCCCGCACCTTGCCGTGCCTGCGGGTCAGCAATGTGATGATGCGGTCGGCCTCGCCGAGCTTGTGCACCCGCAGCACCACACCGGTGTCCCGATACAGACTCACCGGTTCATCGTCGCACGAACGGGTGTGCGAACGGGGACCCGACCGGGCGCGGCCGGGCGCTCAGAAGCCGAGTTTGCGCAGCTGCCTCGGATCGCGCTGCCAGTCCTTGGCGACCTTGATGTGCAGGTCGAGATACACCTTGGTACCCAGGAGCGCCTCGATCTGCTTGCGGGCGTTCGCGCCGACCTCCTTGAGCCTGCTGCCCTTGTGGCCGAGAACGATGCCCTTCTGGCTCGGCCGCTCGACATACACCAGCGCGTAGATGTCGACGAGGTCGTCCCTGCCTTCGCGGTTGTCCATCTCCTCGATGGTCACCGCGATGGAGTGCGGCAGTTCGTCGCGGACGCCTTCCAGTGCCGCTTCCCTGATCAGTTCGGCGACGAGCGTCTGCTCCGGTTCGTCGGTGAGGTCGCCGTCCGGGTAGAGCTGCGGTCCTTCCGGCAACTGCGCGACGAGCACATCGGACAGCGTGTCGACCTGGTAACCGTCGACGGCGGACACGGGGACGAGGTCGGCGAACTCCATGACCTCCTGCAGCGCCAGGAGCTGTTCGGCGACCCGCTGGGCCGGAACGAGATCGGTCTTGGTGACGATGCCGACGACGGGGGTCCTGCGGGCCACCTTGGCCAGCTCTCCGGCGATGTAGCGGTCGCCGGGACCGATCTTCTCGCCGGCGGGAACGCAGAAACCGATGACGTCCACTTCGGACCACGTCGACCTGACGACGTCGTTGAGCCGCTGCCCGAGCAGCGTGCGCGGCCGGTGCAGTCCCGGGGTGTCGACGATGACGAGCTGCGCGTCGGGACGGTGCACGATGCCCCTGATCGCGTGCCGCGTGGTCTGCGGTTTGCTCGACGTGATCGCGATCTTGGTGCCCACCAGCGCGTTGGTCAGTGTCGACTTGCCCGCGTTGGGACGGCCGACGAAGCAGGCGAAACCGGAACGGTGGTCCTCCGGCGTTTCGCGCGGAAGCTGGTTCACGTGACGATCTCCCGCACGACTCCGTCGAGGTCGGCGCGCAGGATCGGGGCCGAGGGCGCGAGGTCGCGCACGGCGTGCACGGACGCCTCGGCAACCAGCGAGTCGCCGGTGACGACGGCTGCGGCTTCGAGCCCCTCCGCTCCGCTGGAGACGGCCGCGGCGACCGCGGCCTGGATGGCGGTGAGTTTCATCGAGGGCAGCGAGACGGTGCCCGCCGCGTAGGTACGGCCGTCGAGGTCGCGGACGGCGGCGCCTTCCGCTGCCTGGGTACGCGCTCGCGTCGACCTGGCGAGGATGATGATCTTCTCGTCCTCCGGGTCGAGGTCAGGCATGTTCGACGCTCCTATCCCTGTCTCGCTCTTCGCTGCCGTTCTGGCGGTCGGTTCCCGGCAGCACCAGTGCGAGTTCGTCACTGGCCGGGCACACGACCACCGTGGTGATCCGCATGCGCCCCCTCCGGTCCTTGCCGCCCTCGGCGCGGAGCCGCAGGCCGTCGACCTCGCCTTCCGCGCCGGGCAACGGTACGCGGCCAAGCCGCTCGGCCAGCAGCCCGCCCACGGTTTCGACGTCGTGGCCGGCGAGATCGACACCGAACAGTTCGCCGAGATCGTCGATGCCGAGCCGTGCCGACACCCGCACCACGTGGTCACCCAGGTGCTCGACGGGAGGGCGCTCGCCGGTGTCGGATTCGTCGGTGATCTCGCCGACGATCTCCTCCAGGATGTCCTCGATGGTCAGCACGCCCGCCGTTCCGCCGTACTCGTCCACGGCGATCGCCATGTGATGGCGCGACACCTGCATGTCCTTGAGCAGGCCGTCCAGCCGCTTCGAGTCGGGAACGAAGCTCGCGGGCGTCATCAGTTCGCTCACCTCGCGGTTCGCGCCGCCGTCCGCCATCGAGGCGCTGATGAGGTCCTTGAGGTTGACGACACCGACGATGTCGTCGACGGACTCGCCGATCACGGGAAGCCGGGTGAATCCGGTGCGCATCGAAAGGGCGAGCGCCTGCCGCGCCGTCTTGCCCTTCTCGATCCAGACGATCTCGGTGCGGGGCACCATCACCTCACGGGCGACGGTGTCGCCCAGCTCGAACACCGAGTGGATCATCTCGCGCTCGTCGGTGCCGACGACGCCGCGCTCACCGGCAAGGTCGACCAGCTCACGCAGTTCGGTCTCGGTGGTGAAAGGGCCCTCGCGGAAACCGCGGCCTGGCGTGATGGCGTTACCGAGGATGATCAGCAGCTTGCTGAGCGGGCCGAGTACGGTGCCCAGCACGCGCACGGGACCCGCGACGAGCAGCCCGATACCGTAGGGGTGCTGGCGGCCGAGTGTGCGCGGGCCGACGCCGACCAGCACGTAGCTGACGAGGACCATGATCAGCCCGGCGACGACGACGGCGAGCCACACCGGATCGAACCAGCGCACGCTCACCACGGTGACCAGCACGGTCGCCGTCAGCTCACAGCTCATCCGCGACAACAGCAACAGGTTGATGTGCCTGCTGCGTTCGCCGAGCACCGCCACGAGCTGGCGGGCCCCGGCCCTTCCCGAACGCACGAGCCCCTCGGCCCGTGCCTGCGACACCGTGCTGACGGCGGCGTCCGCCGCGGCGAAGACGCCGCCGAAGAGAATCAGCACAGCGGCGATGATGAGCAGTACCGCGGAACTGGTCACGTCGGCTCCGGACCCTGCCCTCCGTCGAGCCCGGCGGCGCCGAGGAGGCGGTCGTCGTTGCTGCGCTGGGCATCCCGGCGCTGCGCCGCCTCGGCCGCCGCGCGGAACTCGTCGAGAATCCGCTGCTGCAGCCCGAACATCTCGCGTTCCTCCGCCGGTTCGGCGTGGTCGTAGCCGAGCAGGTGCAGCACGCCGTGCACGGTCAGCAGGTGCAGCTCGTCCATGAGCGAATGCCCCGCGGTGCGCGCCTGATCCTTCGCGAAGGCGGGGCACAGCACGATGTCGCCGAGCAATGCCGGTGACGATTCGGCGGCATCAGGACGCCGGGTGGATTCCAGTTCGTCCATCGGAAAGGCCATCACATCGGTGGGTCCCGGCAGGTCCATCCACCGCACGTGCAGGTCTTCCATGACGTCCAGCGTCACCAGCATCACCGAAAGCTCGGCCAGCGGGCTCACTTCCATGCGGTCGAGCGCGAATCGCGCCGCCGACACGATCGAGGGTTCGTCGACCTTGGCGCCCGACTCGTTGACGATCTCGATGCTCACGAGCGTCCCCCGACTGCCCTTCCGTTGCCGGAGGCGCCTTTCGCCTCCTGGTGTGCCTGCCACTTCTCGTAGGCGTCGACGATGTCGCCGACCAGCTTGTGCCGTACGACGTCGTGACTGGTGAGCGTCGCGAAGTGCAGGTCCTCGACGCCTTCCAGGATGTCCCGCACGACCCGCAGCCCGCTTCGCTGCCCGCTGGGCAGGTCGACCTGCGTGATGTCGCCGGTGACGACCACCTTGGAGCCGAATCCCAGCCGGGTCAGGAACATCTTCATCTGTTCCGGCGTGGTGTTCTGCGCCTCGTCGAGGATGATGAACGCGTCGTTGAGGGTTCGCCCACGCATGTAGGCCAGCGGCGCGATCTCGATCGTGCCCGCCTGCATGAGCCGGGGAATGGACTCGGGGTCGACCATGTCGTGCAACGCGTCGTACAACGGGCGCAGGTAAGGGTCGATCTTCTCGTACAACGTGCCCGGCAGGTAACCGAGCCGTTCACCGGCCTCGACCGCGGGACGGGTCAGGATGATGCGCGTGACCTGCTTCGCTTGCAAGGCCTGCACGGCCTTCGCCATCGCGAGGTAGGTCTTTCCGGTACCGGCGGGACCGATGCCGAAGACCACCGTGTGTTTGTCGATGGCATCGACGTAACGCTTCTGGTTGAGCGTCTTCGGGCGGATCGTGCGGCCACGGCGGGACAGGATGTCCATGCTGAGCACTTCGGCAGGCGATTCGGAGCTGCCCGCCGACAGCATGCCCACCGTGCGCCGCACGGTGTCGGGCCCCATCTGCTGCCCTCGGCTCGCGAGCGTCACCAGCTCCGCGAAAACGCGTTCGGCGAAAGCGACGTCCGCCGGTTCGCCGGTGAGGGTGACCTCGTTGCCTCTGACGTGCACGTCGGCGTCGAGGAGATCTTCGACGACCTTCAGGTTCTGGTCACGTGAGCCGAGCAGAACCAGGGCTGCGGCGTCCGGGATCGGGAACTTGGACTGCGCCGCCTCGCCGGAGGGAGCCTCCCGCGCTTCCTGTGCTGCGGCTTGTGTCGATTGCTGCGGAGCGGTTCCGGCCACGTGGCCTCTGGCCTGCTTTCTGCACTCTGTGTGCCAGTTGTCGACGGTTCTGTCAGGTTGATGCTAGCCGCATCATCCCGGCAGGGCAGGTGGATTACCCGCCTTGCCCGGTATAACGCCCGAAGAAGCCGAGCTGTTCCCCTCCCAACACGTGCGCGTGCACGTGAAACACGGTCTGACCTGCGTGTTCGTCCGTATTGAACACCACACGGTACCCGTCGCGGGTGAGCCCTTCGAGTTCGGCGACCTTCGCCGCGGTCGTGATGACCCCGGCCAGCAGGCCCGGGTCGGCCGCCGCGAGTTCGGCGACATTGCGGTATCGCTTCTTGGGCACGACCAGCACGTGGGTTTTCGCCTGCGGGTTGATGTCCCGGAAGGCGAGGGTGTCGTCCGTTTCGTACACGATGTCGGCAGGGATCTCCCTGGCGATGATGCGCTCGAACAGCGTCTCCGCGTCGCTCATGTCCCGACCTTAGCGCGAGCCCGGAAACCCTCTCGAACGCCGGATACCGGCCGGGTACTGACTGTGCGCGAGGCCCGTTCGCGTGCCGGAACGATTCGCGATCGGTACTTTCCGAAAAACCCTTTCACCGAACGAAAAGACAGTTGCCGACCCTACGCATGCGTGCCTCGCCACGTTTCGGCGAGAGCCTTTCCCATACGTCGCCGGAAAGTCCGCGCGACCAGGGTGCCGCGGGGCGGTATCCGGGGGTTTGGGGGCACTCCCCCAAAAGACACCTTCACCGCCACACCGGGAGAGCGGACGCAGTCCGCGCGACCAGGGTGCCGCGGGGCGGTGAAGCCTGGGGGTCGCTCCACCCGCCACCGCGGCTCCGCCGGACCGAGGGGGGAGGTGTCCGGCGGGGGTCGTCGCAGCACGAGAACGTGTGCGTCCGATCGTTAACGAGCGTAACGGTTGCGGGTGGAGTCGCGCCAGGATTCGTCGCGAAAAGCGTCCAAATTCCTTGGTGCGGCGAAATTCACGGGGCCGTTCGGGCTACTGCCACCGGGCAGTCAGGGCACCGAGTGCACCGAGAGCGACCGTCGCCGCTGTCGAGGTCCGCAATACGGTGAGTCCAAGGCGGACACTCGTCGCTCCCGCCTCGGCGAGGGTGTCGAGTTCTTCGCGCGTGATGCCGCCTTCCGGCCCGACGATGAGCAGAATGCGGCCCCTGGCTGGAAGATCGAGACCCGTGATGGGTGTCCCGGCCGCGTCGAGGACGAGCGCGAGATCCGCTTCGGCGACGCGTTCGGCGACGTGCGCGGTGGTCGCCGGTTCCGACACGAAGGGAAACCGCGCCCTTCTTGCTTGTTTCGCGGCGGCTTTGGCCGTGTCGCGCCATTTGGCGAGTGCTTTGGCTCCCCGCGCGCCTTCGTCCCAGCGGGCGATACTGCGCGCCGCGCGCCACGGCACGATATCGTCGGCTCCCGCTTCGGTCGCCAGTTCGACGGCGAGTTCACCTCGGTCGCCTTTGGCCAGTGCCTGCACGACGGTGACCCGAAGCGACGGTTCGGGTTCGAACCGTCGCTTCCCGACGGCCAAGCCGAGGCGAGGCTCCTTGCCGGATTGCACTGTCTCGATCACACAGTCCGCGGAATTACCTTCACCATCGGTGAGAGTGATGACCTCACCGAGGCGCGCCCTGCGGACGGTGACCGCGTGCCGTGCCTCGGCCCCCTCAAGTTCGGCGCGCTGCCCTTCCGGGAGCGCGTCGACGAGAAAGACAGCGGGCGTACTGTCGGTCACCGGCTCTTCGCGCGCAGTTTCGAGAAGAGACCGCCGTGCTTGCCACCGTTGCCCGCGAGGGTCGGTGCTTCCTCTCCACGCAGTTGCGCGAGATCACGCAGCAATCCGGCCTGCTCGTCGTCGAGTTTGGTCGGCACCACGACATCGAGGTGCACGTGCAGGTCTCCCCTGCCGTCGACCCGGCCGGAGGAACGCAGCCTCGGCATTCCCTTTCCGGTCAGCACGAGCTCGGTGGCCGGCTGGGTTCCCGGATCGATGTCGAGTTCCTGCTCGCCGTCGACGAGAGTCTCCAGCGGCACCACCGCGCCGAGCGCGGCGCTGGTCATGGGAATGCGCAAGTGGCAGTGAAGATCATTGCCCTGCCTTGAGAAGACCTCGTGCGGCTGCTCCTCGATCTCGACGTAAAGGTCGCCTGCCGGGCCACCGCCCGGACCGACCTCGCCCTGACCGGAAAGCCTGATCCGCATACCGTCGCCGACACCCGGCGGGATCTTCGCCGTCACGTCGCGGCGGGCCCTCACCCTGCCGTCGCCACCGCACTGCCTGCACGGATCGGTGATGACCTCGCCGTAGCCCCGGCACACCGGGCACGGCCTGGCCGTGACGACCTGGCCGAGGAACGAGCGCTGAACCGACTGGACCTCGCCTTGCCCATTGCAGGTGTCGCAGGTCTTGACGGAGCCGCCGTCGGCGGTTCCGCCGCCCCGGCAGCGATCGCACAGGATCGCGGTGTCCACCGTGATGGACTTGTCGACGCCGGTCGCGCACTCCTCAAGGCTGAGGCTGAGCCGGATGAGGGCATCGGAGCCGGGCTGCACCCTGCTGCGAGGTCCCCTGCCTCTTCCGCCGCCCGCGGCGGCGCCGAAGAAGGCATCCATGATGTCGCCGAGACCACCGAAGCCCGCGAACGGGTCACCACCGGCCCTGCCCGCCCCGTTGTCGAGGGGATCGCCGCCGAGATCGACGATCTTGCGCTTCTGCGGGTCGGTGAGGACCTCGTAGGCAGTGGTCACCTCGCCGAACTTGTGCTGCGCGTCCTCGGAAGGGTTGACGTCAGGATGCAGTTCGCGCGCCAGTTTGCGATAGGCACGCTTGATCTCCTGGTCGGTCGCGTTCTTCGCGACACCCAGGATGCCGTAGTAGTCCCTCGCCACCGTTTAGCCGTCCTCCTCGTAGACCTGTGAGCGGCCGCTACTTGCCGGACAGGATCTGACCGACGTAGTTGGCGACAGCACGCACCGCCGCGATCGTGCCCGGATAGTCCATCCTGGTCGGGCCGACCACGCCCATGCCCCCCAACAGGAGATCGTCGGAGCCGTACCCGATCGACACGACCGACGTGCTCCGCATCTGTTCGTCTTCATTCTCCTCACCGATGCGCACCGCGATGGCACCGGGGTTGCGCGCGGCCGCGAGCAGCTTCAGCACGACCACCTGCTCCTCAAGCGCTTCGAGCACCTGGCGCAGCGAACCGGGGAAATCCGCGACGTTGCGGGTGAGGTTCGCCGTGCCACCGAGCACGAGCCGCTCCTCAGGGTGCTCGACGAGCGACTCGACCAGCACCGTACAGACCCTGGTGAGTGAGTCCCGCAACTCGGTCGGTCCCTGGTCCGGCAACTCGGCGACCTTCGCGGCCGCGTCGATGAGCCGGTGGCCGGCGAGCGTGTTGTTGAGGACGTCTCTCAGCGTGGCGACGCCGTCCTCGGTGACGACATCCCCGAGATCGACCGTACGCTGATCGACTCGCCCGGTGTCGGTGATCAGCACGAGCATCAGCCGCGCGGGCGTCAGCGGCACCACCTCGACGTGGCGCACGGTCGAACTGCTCAGCGTCGGGTACTGCACGACGGCGACCTGCCTCGTGAGCTGCGCGAGCAGCCGCACCGACCTGCGCAGTACGTCGTCGAGATCGAGCGCGCCCTCAAGGAAGTTCCTGATGGCCTTGCGCTCGGCGGCGGAAAGCGGCTTGATCTCGGACAGCCGGTCGACGAACAGCCGGTAACCCTTGTCGGTGGGGATCCTGCCCGCGCTCGTGTGCGGCTGCGTGATGTAGCCGTCCTCTTCGAGAGCGGCCATGTCGTTGCGCACGGTGGCACTGGAGACACCGAGGTTGTGCCTGTCGACCAACGCCTTCGAGCCGACCGGCTCCTGGTTGGAGACGTAGTCGGCCACGATGGCACGCAGTACGTCGAAGCGGCGCTCGTCCCCGCTGGCCACCGGCACCTCCTGACCCTCGTACTCGTCGTCACGACAGCGTCGACAACGTCGTGACGACGAGTTTACGGGTCGCCGGGTGCCCTCCGGTCAGACGTTGCGGGGGAATCCGAGGTTGACGCCGCCGTGGGAGGGGTCGAGCCAGCGCGAGGTGACGACCTTGGTGCGGGTGAAGAAGTGGAATCCCTCCGGCCCGTAGGCATGGCTGTCGCCGAACAGCGAGTTCTTCCAGCCGCCGAAGGAGTAGTAGCCGACGGGAACGGGGATGGGCACGTTGACACCGACCATGCCCACCTCGACCTCGTTCTGGAACCGCCGCGAGGCACCGCCGTCGTTGGTGAAGATCGCCGTGCCGTTGCCGTAGGGGTTGGCGTTGATCAGGTCGAGCGCGGCGTCGTAGCTGGTCACCCGCGCGACGGACAGCACCGGCCCGAAGATCTCGTCGGTGTAGACCGACATGTGCGGCTCGACCTTGTCGAACAGAGTGGGCGCGAGCCAGAAGCCCGCTCCGGTGATGCCGTGGTTCCTGCCGTCGACGACCAGCTCGGCTCCCTCGTCGATCCCGGCGTTCACATAGCCGCTCACGCGTTCCCTGTGCGCGGCCGTGACGAGCGGCCCCATCTCCGATTCGGGTTCGCGGCCGTCGCCGACGCGCAGCTTCCGCATCCGGTCGGTGATCTTGCTCACCAGCTCGTCACCGATGGGGTCCACGGCGACGACGACCGAGATCGCCATGCAGCGCTCACCCGCGGAGCCGAAACCGGCCGAAACGGCCGCGTCGGCCGCGAGGTCCAGATCGGCGTCCGGCAGTACCACCATGTGGTTCTTGGCTCCGCCGAGCGCCTGCACGCGCTTGCCCGCCGCGGTGCCGTTCTCGTAGACGTAGCGGGCGATGGGTGTCGAGCCGACGAACGAAACGGCCTTGACCGCCGGGTGCGCGAGCAGCCCGTCGACCGCCTCCTTGTCCCCGTGCAGCACGTTGAGCACGCCGGGAGGCAGACCCGCCTCGGCGAACAGCTCCGCGATGAAGTTCGCCGCCGACGGGTCCTTCTCACTCGGCTTGAGCACGACCGTGTTGCCGCAGGCGATCGCGTTGGGAACGAACCACAACGGCACCATCGCCGGGAAGTTGAAGGGCGAGATGACCCCGACGACGCCCAGCGGCTGCGCCAGGGAATACACGTCGACCCCGCGGGACGCGTTCTCGCTGAAACCGCCCTTGAGCAGTTGCGGCGCGCCGCACGCGTACTCGACGTTCTCGATGGCGCGCTGCACTTCGCCGCCCGCGTCGGAAAGCACCTTGCCGTGCTCGCTCGTGACGATGGCCGCAAGTTCGTCCTTGCGCCCGGCCAGCAACTCCCTGAACGCGAACAGCACCCTCGACCGCGCGGCGAGCGAGGAATCCCTCCAGCCGGGGAAGGCGGCCTCCGCCGAAGCCACCGCCTGCTCGACCTGCCCGGCACCGGCGAAGTCCACGTGTGCGCGGACTTCGCCGGTGGCGGGATCGAACACCTCCCCGGTCCGTTCTGGTGCCCCGGCCCATGGCTTGCCGTCGATCCAGTGGCTGATCCGGTTCGTCACGCGAACTCCCTCGTCGTCGGCGGCTGCCTGTGTGCGGTGACTGCCGTGGTTGGCCTGCGCTGTCATGGTGCCGTCATTCGGCGGCGTCCGCCGAAGCGATCGCCGCGTGCAGGATGCCGAGCGCCTCGTCGGCTTCCCCGTCCGTGAGTGTCATAGGCGGAGCCAGCCTGAGCACGTTGTTGTGCAGGCCGCCCTTGCCCACCAGCAGGCCACGGGCCTTGGTCTCTTCGAGTACCGCCGTGGCCGCGGCCGGATTCGGCGCGGTGCCGCCCTTTCCGACCATTTCGACGCCGATCATCAGCCCCTTGCCGCGCACGTCGCCCACGACACCGTATCCGGAGCCGATGTCGCGCAAGCCGGACAACAGGTGCTCACCCAGCTTCGCCGCGTTGCCCTGGAGATCGTTGTCGAGCAGATAGTCCAATGTGGCCTTGGCGCCCGCCGTGGAGATCGGATTGCCGCCGAACGTGGAAATCGAGTTCGCGGGAAGGCAGTCCATGATGTCGGCACGTGCGATGACACCGCCGATCGCGAGTCCGTTGCCGATGCCCTTCGCGAAGGTCATGATGTCCGGTGTCACGCCGTGTGCCTGGATACCCCAGAAATGATCGCCGGTACGTCCCCATCCGGTTTGCACCTCGTCGGAGATGAGCAGAATTCCGTTGGCGTCCAGCACTTCCTTGAACGCGCCGAACAAACCGTCCGGTGGGGTCGCGAACCCGCCGACGCCCTGGATCGGCTCGGCGATCAGCGCCGCGACGTCACCCGAGGTCGCCGTCGCGAGCACGTCGGTGAGGTCGTCGACGCACGCGGCGACGTAATCGGTGTCGGAGTAGCCAGCGAACGGGCCACGGTAGCGGTAGCCGCCGTGCACGAAGCTCACCTTCACCGGGGACAGTGAACTCGCCGACCAGCCGCGGTTTCCGGTCACGCCGACGGTGCCGAAAGCCCTGCCGTGGTAGGAATTGCGCAGGGCGAGGATCTGGTTGCTGCGGCGGTACTGGGTCGCCAGCATCAGCGCGGTCTCGTTGGCCTCGGTACCCGAATTGGTGAAGAACACCTTGGCGCCGGGGATGCCCGACAGTTCCGCGATCTGCTCGGCGAGTTCGACCTGTTTGCGGATGAGGTACAGAGTCGAGGTGTGCAGGACGCCGGTGTCGAGTTGCGCGCGGACGGCGTCGGAGATCTCGTCGATGTCGTAGCCGATGGCGTTGGTCAGGATGCCGGCGAAGAAGTCGAGGTAGGTGTTGCCGTCGGAATCGGTGACGTGCCGTCCCTTGGCGTGGACGATCTCGATCGGTTCGGCGTAGTACAGGGCAAGCCAGCCGGGCAGCACGGCCCGGTGCCGGGCCAACAGGTCCTCGTCCGTCATGGCTCCGAGTTTCGCCGGGGCACCGGGGAGCCGCCACCGGCAACATGTACGAAATCGGGCCACCCGCCGTACAGTCTGCGTTCCGCCCGCCGCCCGCAGTGCCCGCGCAGGGTCCGCAGTGCCCGCGAGTCCCCCGCTCAGGCCGCCGAGATCTGCATTCCGGACGGCGAGTTCTGCATTCCGGACGGCGAGATCCGCACCCAGGCCAGCGAGATCCGCACTCAGGTCGCCAAGACGCGCGCTCGTGCTTCGGGCCGCCGAGACGCGCGCTCGTGTTGTCGCGCGGCCGCAGCGCGCGGCCGCAGCGCACGGGCACCTCGCACCGGCACCACGCCACACACCACGCAACCGACGCCCACCGCATTCGAACGCAGAACTCGATGCCCCCAACGCAGAACTCGCGCACCTGAGCGGGGGACTCGCGAGAGAGCCGCGCAGTGCGCGACGTTTGTTACATTTGTCTGTAACTAGTGCTGTAGCATGAGTCTTATGGAAGCCGTCAAAGCGCTGGCCGTACTGAGCCGATTCACATCCCAGCAGTGGGGGCTTGTCACGACCGCGCAGGCGAACGACGCTGGGATCGACCGAGTGACCCTGCTCCGGCTCTCCGAGGCCACGCTCCTGCGGCCGGTTCGCCGTGGTGTTTACGCCGCCGAGTCTGCTCCCCCATCACCTCTGCACGAGATACAGGCGGTGTGGCTATCCCTGAATCCGCCTACTCCGGCTTGGGAACGAACGGGCCTCGACCTTGCCGGAGGGGTCGTGTCGCATGTTTCCGCCACACAGGTCCACGGAGTGGGCGATCTCGTCGCGGACGCCGTCGAACTGACCGTGCCCCGCAGGAGAACCTCGCGCGACCCCGCCGTCCGGCTCCGGTTCCCCCGGCAACGGCCACTTGCCGTCGACGACATCGCCCTCGTCGACGGACTGCCGGTCACCAGCCTCGCCCGCACCGTCGTCGACCTCCTCGACACGCACACCGACGGAAGCCACCTCGCCGAGGTGATTCGCGACGGCGTCGAATCCGGCCTGCTCGACCTCGCCACACTGACTCCGCGCATCGGCGGATACGCACGCCGGTATGGGCTGCGCTCACAGGCCGGCGAACAGCTCATCGAGCACCTGCTCGATCAGATCGGTTCATCGATCACCTCACTGGCGTGGCGCTTCCCCGCACAGCGGACCGCTGGAGAAACCGTCGCCACCGCCCGGTCTCTCGCCAGTGCCCTCGCTTCTGACCCCGAACTGCGCGGTGCGCTCGCCGAGCACCTGACAACATGGCGCACGGAAAGCTCCTGACGACCACGATGTCCTACTCCACCCCCTCCGCGCTGCACAGCGCGCTGGCAAGCCGCGCACGCGCCAGATCTCGCATCACAGGTATCCCGCAAACCGAGCTGATCAACCGCTTCTACCTGAGCAGGCTCATGGCACGAGTCTTCACGCATGATCCAGCGGGCTGGCTACTCAAAGGCGGCCAGGCCCTTCTCGTCCGATGGCCGGACGCCCGTCACTCCCGGGATATCGATCTTTTCCGGACCGGCACCGAAAGCGACCTCGAATCAGCGGTCGACTCGCTGCGAGAAGCGGCCGCCATCGACCTCGGTGACTATTTTCGCTTCCAGTACCGGGACACCAGAGGGGAATGGCACGAGCGGGCAACCCGCAAGGTGCGGTTCACTGTCCACTTCGGAACAAAGGCGGCGGGCGGTGTCAGCGTCGATGTCGTCACGAACCTCGTCCCCCGAGGCCGCCCTCTTCGCCGCCCGCTCGACTCACCGCTCGAGATCGATCTCGGCGCCGACCACGCACAGGTGAGTATGTGGCCTTTGGAGGATCACACGGCGGACAAGATCGTCGCGATGTACGAACGGCACTCGGGGCGCGTGTCGACCCGATACAAGGACCTGGTCGACCTCGTCCTCGTCGCTCTGCGGGCCGAACTCGAAGGGGAGCCGACGCACGAAGCCCTTCACTCCGAGGTCTCTCGCCGCAGAGCCGCCGGCACCCACGTGGAACTGCCGTCCCTCTTCACTGTCCCCGATCGCGCGAGCTGGACACGCGGCTACCACGCGCAGGCGCGTGCGGTTCCGGCGCTGCTGGACGGTCACCGGACGCTTGCCGATTGCGAGCCCCTGTTGAGGAGATTGATCGACCCACTCCTCGGCGCGACAGCGCCTGGGCGGTGGAAACCGGTCGAGAGCGCGTGGTCTCCCGCGACCTGAAATCGGGCTGCCGCCGTACAGTTCGCGTTCCAGCCGCCCCACAGAGCGCCACCCGCGTAAGTGCCCGCGAGTCCCCCGCTCAGGCCGCCGAGATCCGCACTCCGGACGGCGAGATCCGCACCCAGGCCAGCGAAATCCGCACTCAGGCCGCCGAGACGCGCGCTCGTGTTGTCGCGCGGCCGCAGCGCGCGGCCGCCGCGCACGGGCACCTCGCACCGGCACCACGCGACCGACGCCCACCGCATTCGAACGCAGAACTCGATGCCCCCAACGGGCAACTCACCGTCCCCAACGCAGAACTCGCGCACCTGAGCGGGGGACTCGCGAGAGAGCCGCGCGGTGCTCACTTCGGCAACATGTACGAAATCGGGCCGGCCGCCGTACAGTCTGCTTTTCGGCAGGTGCTCCGACGTCGACGGGAGTGGCGGATGTACCCGACGGTCGCCGACGTGCTCGCCCTTCCCGTCGTGCGCGGCGGCGGGCCCAGGGTGGTCGCGGGCTGGGACGCGCTCGGCCACCGCGTCAGATGGGTTCACGTCGCCGAGGTCGCGGATATCGCACATCTGCTCAAGGGCGGCGAACTGGTGCTCACCACGGGTGTCGCGCTCCCCGACGACGAGGCCGCCCTGACCCGATACGTCGAGGAACTCGCCGGGGTCGGGGTCGCCGGGCTCGTCGTCGAACTGGTGCGGCACTGGAACGACGAGTTGCCGAAGGCGCTCGTGCGCGCCGCACAGGAAGCGGGCATGCCGCTGGTGACCTTGTCGAGGGAGACGCGCTACGTCGCGGTGACCGAGGCCGTCAACGGCCTCATCGTCGACGCCCAGGTCGACGAACTGCGCGCCGCCGAACAGGTGCACGAGACCTTCACCGCGCTGACCGTCGCCGGTGCCGAACCGGCCGTGATCCTTCGCGAAGTGGCCAGGCTGACCGGCCAGCCCGTCGTACTGGAGACCCTGTCGCACGAGGTACTCGCCTACGACGCCGCCGGAACCGACGCGGGTGAGCTCCTCTCGGGGTGGCAGCAACGCTCGCCCTCGGTCAGGGCCGAGGAACGCACCGGCTACGCCCCCGAGGCCGGCTGGCTCGTGACCATCGTCGGCGCGCGCGGCCACGACTGGGGCCGCCTGGTACTGACCTGCGCGGAAACACCGCCACACCGCTACCTCGTCGTCGCGGAACGGGCCGCCTCCGCGCTGGCCGTCCACCACCTGCTGGCGAGGGAGGGCGAAGGACTTGAGCGGCAGGCGCACAGGGCGGTGCTTGCCGAACTGCTGGCCTCGCCCGCGCTGCCCGCCGAACTGCCCGCACGGGCCGCCGCCCTGCACGTCCCGCTCGCGGGACGCAGGCTTGTCGGCGCCGCCATCCGCCCCCGCCTGACCGGACTCCCCCAGCTTCCCTCCTCGGCCTCGACTCAACCACTACTGCGGGAGCTGGCGGAGACGACGGCGCTGGCGACGAGAAGAGCCCGCGTCACCGCTCTCGTCGCCGCCGTCGACGACACCAGCGTGTGCGTGCTGCTTTCCCTTTCCCCGCAGGCCAGCATCGACGCGGTACTGCGCAGACTCGCCAAGGAAGTGCAGCAGTCGCGGACACCGGTCCCGGTGGTGATCGCCGTCGGGTCCCCCGTCACCTCGGCGTGCGACGCCGCGCGCAGCCTGATCGAGGCCACTCACGTGGCCGCCGCCGCGATGCGGCTGGACAGCGAGCCGGCGTGCGGCTACCACCGGCTGCGCGACGTCCGGTTGCGCGGATTACTGCACCTGCTCGCCGCCGACGAAAGGGTCGCCGCCTTCGCGGACCGCGAGCTCGGCCCGCTCAAGGCGAAGGACACGGCGACAGGGAGCAGGCTGATGCAGGCGCTGCGCCATTTCTGCGAGCACGGAGGAAACAAGTCGGCAGCGGCGGCGGCCGCGCACACCTCGCGCACCGCCTACTACCAGCAACTGGCCAGAATCGAGCAGGTGCTCGGCGTGCGACTGGAGGACCCGGAGTCGATGCTGTCACTGCACGTGGCACTTCTCGTGCACGACCTGCTCGCCCCATCGGGCGACAGTGATCACCCAAACGAGTAACACATGTTGGCCGCAACCATGCCGATACCCGGTGCATGCCTATGTTCGCTGCCGGATCCGTCGCCGCCTGCGCCATCACGATGGTGTGCGCAACGGGACCCGCTCCGGCCTCACACTCCGCGCTGACCCTGACCCTCCAGACCACCGACGGTGCCGCGAGGACCGTGCAGCTCAACTGCGACCCCGCCTCGGGAACTCACCCCAAGGCCGAGGAAGCGTGCGCCGCGCTGTCCGAGGCGGACGGCAAGTTCGGCTCACTCGTCAAGACGTCGGTGGCCTGCCCGATGATCTACGCGCCGCTTGAGGCGACCGCACGCGGCCACTGGCAGGGCTCCCCCGTCGACTACAGCACCGAGTACGCCAACTCGTGCGTCGCGGGCGCCGAGTCCGAAGGCGTCTTCGCGTTCTGACGAGCGCGCACGCGAAAGCTCCGCGAGGATGTCCTCGCGGAGCTTTTTCGTTTCGCCACTGTTGCATTCGCGCTACAACCACCGCCGTGGCTTCGGCGCAATCGTCACAGTGTCCCTTTGCCAGGACAACAGTGAACACTCTGCCAGTGCCCCGCGTGCACGACCGGCGAGCAGGATGCCGCAATGGAGCCGACCAGCGCCCAGATTCAGCACCCGGACGGCCGGGTGGAACTTCGCGATGCGTCGTCACTGCACGGCAGCCGGTTCTTCAACGCCGAACTCTCCCCGGTGCCCGTCGAGCGGCGAACCTGGACCACCTACAACTATTTCGCGTTGTGGATGGGAATGGCCCACAATATTCCCTCCTACCTGCTCGCCTCAGGACTCATCGCCATCGGCATGAACTGGGTGCAGGCATTCATGACGATCACGCTCGGCAATCTGATCGTGCTCATCCCGATGCTGCTCAACAGCCACGCGGGAACCAAGTACGGAATTCCGTTTCCGGTTTTCGCGCGTGCCTTCTACGGGGTGAAGGGCGCCAACTTCGCGGCGCTGCTGCGGGGCTTCGTGGCGTGCGGCTGGTTCGGCATCCAGACCTGGGTCGGCGGCCAGGCCATTTTCGTCATTCTCGGCAAGCTCATCGGTGACGGCTGGACGGGAGCGGCTTCCGTGTTCGGCCAGCCGTGGACGATGTGGCTGGGTTTTCTCGTCTTCTGGGCCGTGCAGATGCTGATCATCTCGCGGGGCATCGACGCGGTGCGCAAGTTCGAAAACTGGACGGCGCCGATCGTCACGGTCGGTTTCCTGATCCTGCTCGTCTGGATTCTCGTCAAGGCGGGCGGATTCGGGCCGATCTTCGAACAGGAATCCAGACTGGGCTGGGGCGCCGGGTTCTGGACCGTGTTCGCCCCTTCGCTCATGGGCATGATCGCGTTCTGGGCGACGCTGTCGCTCAACATGCCCGATTTCACCCGGTTCGGCATGAGTCAGCGCAAACAGGCGCTGGGGCAGGTGCTCGGCCTGCCGACGACGATGTCGTTCATGGCGATCGTATCGATCATGATCACCTCCGGCGGCATCGTGCTCTACGGCGAGGCCATCTGGGATCCGGTGCTGCTCGCCGCGCGCTTCGACTCGCCGATCGTGGTGATCGTCGCGCTGCTCGGGCTCGCCGTCGCCACCATCTCGGCCAACCTGGCCGCCAACGTGGTGAGCCCTTCCTACGACTTCTCCAATGCCTTCCCGAAGCGGATCAGCTTCCGGATTGGCGGGTTGATCACCGGTGTCATCGGCATCGCGATCCAGCCGTGGCGGCTGATCTCCGATCCCAACATCTACATCTTCGCGTGGCTGAACTTCTATGGCGGCGTGCTGGCCGCGGTGGCCGGGGTTCTCGCCGCCGGCTACTGGGTGCAAACGAGGACGAAACTGGTGCTGACCGACCTGTTCGCCGAAGGCCGAGGAAGGTACTGGTTCACCGGCGGCTGGAACTGGAGGGCGCTCGCGGCGACCCTCGCGGGCGCCGTGCTCGCCGTCGGCGGCGCGTATTCCCATCCCGGGGAGGGACCGTTCCCCGCCGATGGGCTGATCCCGATCATCAAGGTGTTCTACGACTACAGCTGGGCGGTCGGCCTCGTGGCCGCGTTCCTGACTTACCTGGCGCTGTCGTTGCCGAAGCGTGATTCCGCGGTTGTCGCACAGGACGAGATGAAGGAGGAGACACATGAGCGATCTGGTACGAGCCGGCCTGATACAGCAGCGATGGACGGGTGACAAGGATTCGATGATCGCGGCGTCGGTCGACGCGATCGGCAAGGCCGCCTCGCAGGGCGCACAGGTGGTGTGCCTGCAGGAACTGTTCTACGGCCCGTATTTCTGCCAGGTGCAGGACACCGAGTACTACTCCTACACCGAGGGCATCCCGGACGGCCCGACGACGAAGCTGATGCAGGAGGTCGCGGAACGGCACGGGGTGGTGCTCGTGCTGCCCATGTACGAGCAGGAACAGCCCGGCGTCCTCTACAACACCGCCGCCGTCATCGACGCCGACGGCAGCTATCTCGGCAAGTACCGCAAGAACCACATCCCGCAGGTGAAGGGTTTCTGGGAGAAGTTCTACTTCCGGCCGGGCAACACCGGCTATCCCGTCTTCGACACGGCGGTGGGCAGGATCGGCGTCTACATCTGCTACGACCGGCACTTCCCGGAAGGCTGGCGGGCACTCGGGCTCGCCGGTGCGCGCATCGTGTTCAACCCGTCCGCCACCAGCAGGGGTCTCTCGCAGTACCTGTGGCGGCTGGAGCAGCCCGCCGCGGCCGTCGCCAACGAGTACTACGTCGGCGCGATCAACAGGGTCGGCGTGGAA
Organism: Saccharomonospora sp. NPDC006951; assembly: GCA_040635515.1. GTDB lineage: Bacteria > Actinomycetota > Actinomycetes > Mycobacteriales > Pseudonocardiaceae > Prauserella_A. The sequence goes on from JBEYHY010000011.1 coordinate 31,839, forward strand.
CCCTTGGGCGACAACGACTTCTACGGTCAGACCTACTTCGCCGACCCGAGGGGTGAGCTGGTCGGCGACGCCGCGTCCGACACCGAGGACGAGATCGTGGTCCGTGACCTCGACATGGACAAGCTCGCGGAGGTCAGGCAGTTGTGGGCGTTCTATCGCGACCGCAGGCCGGATTCCTACGACTCGCTCGTGAAGCCGTGAGGTGGTGAGTATGCGGACCCTGATCACGGGAGGCACCGTCCTCGGGCCTTCCGGAGGTGTACTCGCGGACGTACTGGTGGACGGCGAGACCGTCGCCGCCGTCGCCGCACCGGGAACCTTCGCGCCCGACACCGCCGACACCGTACTGGACGCGACCGGAAAGTACGTGCTGCCCGGCGGAATCGACGCGCACACGCACATGGAAATGCCCTTCGGCGGAACCTTCTCCGCAGACACGTTCGAAACGGGAACCAGGGCCGCCGCCTTCGGCGGAACGACGACCATCATCGACTTCGCCGTTCAGCAAAAGGGAACCTCGCTGTTGTCCACGTTGGATAAATGGCACGAGAAGGCGGATGGCAACTGCGCCGTCGACTACGGGTTCCACATGATCGTCTCCGATGTCAACGACGAGACACTCAAGGAAATGGACTCGTGCGTCGACGCGGGGGTGAGCAGCTTCAAGATGTTCATGGCCTACCCCGGCGTGTTCTATTCGACCGACGGCGAGATCCTGCGGGCCATGGGAAAGGCCACCGAAAACGGATCCATGATCATGATGCACGCGGAGAACGGCATCGCGATCGACCAGCTCGTGGCCAAGGCGCTCGCCGAAGGACACGGAGATCCGGTACAGCACGGCTACACCAGGCCGCCGGAACTGGAGGGTGAGGCCACGTCACGGGCCATCACGCTGGCCAAGGTCACCGGCTCCCCGCTCTACATCGTGCACCTTTCGGCGGCGCAGGCGTTGTCGGCGGTGGCCGAGGCACGGGACAACGGCCAGAACGTGTTCGCCGAGACCTGCCCGCAGTATCTCTATCTGTCCATCGAGGACCTCGCGAAGCCGGGCTTCGAGGGAGCCAAGTACGTGGCATCCCCTCCGCTGCGCGAGAAATCGCACCAGGCAGACCTGTGGCGGGGGCTGCGCACCAACGATCTCTCCGTGGTGTCGACCGACCACTGTCCTTTTTGCTTCAAGGATCAGAAGGAACTCGGCCGAGGCGACTTCTCGAAGATTCCCAACGGAATGCCGGGCGTCGAGCACAGGATGGACCTGCTGCATCAGGGCGTCGTCGCGGGGGAAATCTCGCTGGCCCGCTGGGTGGAGACCTGCGCGACGACCCCGGCGAGGATGTTCGGACTCTTTCCCCGCAAGGGAATCATCGCTCCCGGCTCCGACGCCGACATCGTGATCTACGATCCCTCGGCCCGGCAGACCATCTCGGCACAGACCCACCACATGGCGGTCGACTATTCCGCGTACGAGGGCATGACCATCACGGGCGCGGTGTCCACCGTGCTGTCAAGGGGAACGGTCGTCGTCGATCGTGGCGACTACCTCGGCAGGAGCGGGCACGGCGCGTTCCTGTCCCGTGACCTGAGTCAGTACCTGAACTGAGGGGTTGGCCATGGACTTCGGTGTGGTGCTGCAAACGGATCCCCCGGCGGGCGACGTCGTGCGATTGATGACGATGGCCGAGGACCAGGGGTTCGGCTACGGCTGGACCTTCGATTCCGTGGTGCTCTGGCAGGAACCGTTCGTCATCTACTCGCGGATTCTCGCCGCGACCTCGACCCTGACGGTCGGTCCCATGGTGACCAGTCCCGGAACGAGGGACTGGTCGGTGCTCGCCTCGTCGTTCGCGACGCTCAACGACATGTACGGCAACCGGACCGTGTGCGGGATCGGCAGGGGCGATTCGGCGCACCGGGTCGTCGGACTTCCACCCTCCACTTTGGCCACGTTGCGGCGGTGCATGCACGTGGTCAAGGAACTCGCGGAGGGCAGGGAGGTCACGCACAACGACGTCGCGGTGCGGATTCCCTGGATCAACGAGGGCAGACTGGAGATGTGGATGGCGGGCTACGGCCCGAAGGCACTGCGGACGGTCGGCGAACACGCCGACGGTTTCATTCTCCAGTGCGCCGATCCCGCCATCGCGAAGTGGACCATCGGCTCGGTGAGGGCGGCGGCCGCGGCGGCGGGCCGCGATCCGGAGGGCATCACGGTGTGTGTCGCCGCTCCCGCCTACATCGGTGACGACATCGCGCATCAGCGCGAGCAGTTGCGCTGGTTCGGCGGCATGGTCGGCAACCACGTCGCCGACCTGGTCGCGCGCTACGGCCAATCGGGCGAGGTACCGCACGAACTGACCGACTACATCGCGGGAAGGGCGGGCTACGACTACGCCCACCACGGGAAGGCGGGCAACCCTTCGACCGACTTCGTTCCCGACGACATCGTCGACAGGTTCTGCCTGCTCGGTCCACCTTCCGCGCACGTGGACCGGCTCGCCGAACTGGCCGAGCTCGGGGTCGACCAGTTCGCGATCTACCTCATGCACGATCAGCGCGAGCAGACGCTCGCCGCCTACGGAACGGAGGTCGTCGGCAAACTCGGTGCCTGAGGCTCACGTCATCGCCTGGTAGACGAGCTGGCGGAGCTGCTGGCGCAGCGGATGCGTGCTGGATGGCAGCAGCTGGGTGAAGAACAGCACCGTGACATCGGTGGCCGGATCGACCCAGAACGCGGTGCTGGCCGCTCCGCCCCAGGCGAATTCCCCCGCGCTGGACAACGTCTTCGCCTTGATCGGATCGGTGAGCACCGAGAAGCCGAGCCCGAAACCGAAGCCGTGAAACGGCATCTCGGCGAACAGCGGACGGCCGAACGTCTCAAGGTCGGCGCCGCCCGGCAGGTGGTTGCCCGCCATGAACTCCACCGTCCTCCGGCTCAGCAGCCGCTGCCCCTCCAGTTCCCCTCCACGTAACAGGAACTGGGTGAACCGGTGGTAATCGCCTGCCGTGGAGGCGAGGCCCGCGCCGCCCTGCAGGCAGCTCGGCCATCGGGTGATGGCATCGCCGAAGGCGTCGTTGCGCACGGCGCGGCGCGTACCGGGCTCCGGTACGTACAGCGCGGCGAGCGAGCCGAGAGCGTCCTCCTCCACCCGGAAGCCGGTACTGCTCATGCCGAGCGGCTCGAAGATCCGCCGCGCGAAGAACTCGTCGAGCGACATGCCGGACACGACCTCGACGAGCCTGCCGAGCACGTCCGTTGCCACCGAATAGTTCCATTCCGACCCCGGCTGGAACACCAGCGGCAACCCCGCCCACGCCTCACTGCAGGCGGCGAGATCCTTGCCTGGCGGGGTACTCCACTCGAATCCCGCCGCCCGGTAGAGCGCGTCGACGGGATGCGCGTGGTGGAAACCGTAGGTCAGTCCCGCGGTGTGGGTCAGCAGATGCCACACCCTGATCGGCTCCGTCGCGGGTTCGGTGACCGGCCGCAGCGCCGAACCCTTGGCGTAGACCCTGGGCTCGGCGAATTCGGGCAGCCAGTGGTGGATCGGATCGGTCAGTTCGAAGGCTCCCTCTTCGAACAACATCATCGCGGCGACCGAGGTGACCGGCTTCGTCATCGAGAAGATCCGCCATCGCGTGTCCACGTCGGCGGGAAGCCCCGCCTCCACGTCGCGATGCCCCGCCGAGGAAACGTAGGCGACCTTGCCGTGCCGGGTGATCACCGTGAGCCAGCCCGGCAGCAGTCCCTCGTCGACGTAGCGGCCGAACCGGGCGTCGATGCGGGCGAGCCTGCGCGCGTCGAACCCGAGTTCGGCAGGGTCCGTCTCCACTTTGAGATCCGTCATGGGATTCGTTGTACCGCGCCACGCGGATACGGCACCAGAACTAGGCCATGAAGGTCGGCTTCTCTTCGCGCCAGGCTTCGTCGTCGCGGCCCTGGCGCCAGTAGCCGGAGATCGAGAGCTGGTCCTTGGTCAGGCCCCGCTCGCCGAGCAGGTGCCTGCGCAGTTCCTTCACCGCTCCCGCCTCGCCGTGGACGAACGCGTGCGCGGTGCCATCGGGGAAGTTCAACGCGCGCACGGCGGCGACCAGATCGTCGCCCTCGGCGCGGTGCAGCCACTGGATGTGCGCGTCCCCCTTCGTCGCAAGCGGCTGTTCTTCCGAAGCGTCCTCGACCAGCAGCACGCCGAGCACCGGCGCGCCGTCCGGCATGGCCTCCATGGCGGAGGCGATGGCCGGCAGCGCGCTCTCGTCGCCGACGAGCAGATGCCAGTCGGCGTCGTGCCTCGGCGCGTAGGCCCCGCCTGGTCCGAGCAGCAATACCTCGTCGCCCGGTTCGAGGTTCGCGGCCCACGGTCCGGCGAGCCCTTCGTCGCCGTGGTGCACGAAGTCGAGGGCCAGCTCACCGGCGGCCGCGTCGTAGTGGCGCACCGTATAGGTGCGCATTCTCGGCCACTGGTCCGCCGGAAGCTCGGCCCTGATGGTCTGCATGTCGAGCGGTTCCGGGTAGCTGACGCCGGGTACCCGGAACAGCACCTTGACGTAGCTGTCGGTGAATTCGTTGGGGGTGAAGGAGCTCAGCCCTTCGCCACCGGCGACGACCCTGATCATGTGGGGTGTGAGGCGTTCGGTGCGGACCACGGTCAACCGGATGACCGGCCTCGTGCCGCGTTCCCTTCGCTCCGCCATGTACTGCTCCTCACCACACTCGGGTACCGATAACTAAGGCTAGCCTAACCCTACTCCCCGGCACCGGCGAGCGAGATGGGCCGTGGCCTTGTCGCCGACAGTGACGTCAGCACGCTCGTCACGGTCACCACCGCGAACGCGCCCGCGACGACGATCCCGAGCAGTGCCCACGGCACGACGACCACGGCCTCGCCGAGGATGCGGTGCGTCGCCATGCCGATACCGGCCCAGGTCCCGGCCGCGGCCACGCCGCCGAGCACGAGACCGATCACCGTGACGGCAAGCGATTCGACCAGTGCCGTTCGCACGACCTGCGGCCTGCTGAGCCCGCTCAGCCTCGCGATGGCGAATTCCCGCTTGCGTTCCGCCGCCGCGATGACCACCGCGTTGACCACGGCGATGAGCGCGTAGAGCCCGGAGAGGCCGAGTATCACGGTCATGATTCCGGTGCTCACGTCCTGCTGTTTCACGGCCTGGGCACCGATCCAGTCGCCGAGGGGGCTGACCTGCCCGAGGCCTCGTTGCTCGATCGCCGACGCGACCGCCTCCGGTGAGGTGCCCTCGGCCAGCTTCACGATCGAATACGACGGCAGTGTCGCCGCCACGTCGGCCGGAACCGATTCGGCAGCGATTACGACGTAGGGCGAGTCCAGCGCGGGCGGCAGGACCCCGGCGACCCGCATGGTCCGCTCGCCGCTTTCCACACCCTTGATGGCGACGGTGATCGTGTCGCCCGCGGCGAAGCCGCTGTCGTCGCCCACCACGACGGTGTCCCCGCTCAGTTCGGCGAGCGCACCATCGGAGGCCATGGCCGGGTTTGCCAGCGCGTAGGTCTCCGGGTCGATCGCGAGCGCCGCGTCGTCCTCGGTCTCGGTCTCCACCTCGCCGTCGTCGACGGTGCGGGTCGTGACCGTGATGGGCACGTCGAACCGCGTCGCGACCGACGCGACGCCCGGTGTCTCCGCCAATCCGGCGCCGGGCGCCCCCTGTCCGGTCACCACGAGGTCGCCGACGAGGTTCCTTCGCTGCTCCCGCTCCGTTGCCTCGCCGATCGAGGCCATCACCCCGGACTGACCGAGCAGCAACGCGACGAGCACCAGCAGCGGGGCGGCCGTCGACGCGCTGCGCCGCACGCCGTCGGTGAGATTGGCCTGCGCGAGCCTGCCCAGCGCACTGCCGCGCAGCGCGAGTCCCAGCAGCCTGCCGAGCAGGGGAACGACGAGCGGGCTCAGCGCGCTCAACGCGACCGCCGCGGTGAGCGCCGAGTTGACGGTGAGCGGGATCGCCGCGACCGGCCCCGCGAACGAGGCGACGATGACGAGCGCGACCGTCCCCGCGAGGAAGAGCAGCCCGAAGAACCAGCGCGTGCCGGTCATGACCTTCGCGGCGGATCCGGTGTCCCGCAAGGCTTCGAGCGGGCGCACCGCGGCCGCGCGCTTCGAGGCGGCGAGCACCCCGGCCACCGCGACTCCGACACCGATTCCCGCCGAGACACCCAGAATCCAGTCCAGCCAGGCCGGATCGAAGCCGCCCGGCACGAAGCCGAGCGTGCCCAGCAGCCACGTTTGCACGTCCATGAGCGCGACGCCGATCGGAACCCCGATCGCCGTGCCGATCAGCCCGAGCAACAGCGCCTCCGACAGCAGCAGCCTGCGAAGCTGCTTGCGGGAGCCGCCGACGAGCCGCAGCAGCGCGAGGTCTTTCCTTCGCTGCGCGACGGTGAAGGCGAACGTGCTGCTGACGATGAAGACGGCGAGGAAGACCGACACCGCCAGGGTGATCGCGAGCAGCGTGATGGCCTCGACGTAACCGCCGGTCGCGGCACTGATGAGAATCAGCAGCGAGGACTGGACCAGTCCGACACCGAGGCAGACGGTGAGGATCGCGCCGGCGAACAACGGCCAGCGCTGCGCGAACGTGCTGAACGACAGCCTGAGCACCGTTCAGCCCTCCAGCGAGGCGAGGCGGTCGGCGACCTCGCGCGCCGTCGGCGCGACGGCGTGATCGACGATGCGGCCGTCGGAGAGGAACAGCACGGAGTCGGCGCTGGCCGCGGCGGCCGGATCATGGGTCACCATGACTATCGTCTGGCCCGCCCCTTCGACCATGTTCCGCAGCAGGCGCAGCACCTGGCGAGCCGAGTTCGAGTCGAGCGCGCCGGTCGGTTCGTCGGCGAAAAGTACCTTCGGCCGCATCACCATGGCGCGGGCGATCGCCACCCGCTGCTGCTGACCACCCGACAGTTCCCTCGGCCGGTGCTTGCGCCGGTCGGCGAGGCCGACGCTGGCGAGCACCTCACGCACCTGACTCGCGGGAACCCGGACACCGGCGAGTTTGAGCGGCAGCGCCACGTTCTGCTCAGCGGTGAGCGAGGCGACGAGGTTGAAGTTCTGGAAGACGAAGCCGATGTCGCGCCTGCGCAGTTCGGTCAGTTCCCTGTCGCTCGCTCCGGTGATGTCCTTGCCGGCCAGGTGCACCTGGCCCGAACTGAGTTGTTCCAGCCCGGCCGCACAGTGCAGGAGGGTGGACTTGCCCGAGCCGGAAGGGCCCATCACGGCCGTCCACGACCCACGTCCACATGCGACACTGACGTTGTCGAGTGCGCGTACGCGTTCGCGCTTGGGCCCGTAGTCCTTGCTGGCTCCCCGCAATTCGATTGCCGCACTGCCTACGGGCGCGACCGGTTCCGTTCCCACTGCTGCGCTCATGGGAACATTCCAGCGTGGAACAGGCCCGCGGGTCACCGGTGCGCACACCCGGATCAGGGGTAGGGTAAGCCCTACCCCGCCAGCCCTCTTGACACTACGTCAACAACGGGCCACGGTATGCGGATGACGCAGTTCGACTACGACGTCATCGTCGTCGGTTCCGGGTTCGGCGGCAGTGTCTCCGCACTACGCCTGACCGAGAAGGGCTACCGGGTCGGGGTTCTCGAAATGGGACGGCGCTTCGCCGACCACGAGTTCGCCCGCACGTCGTGGAGGGTGCGCGACTACTTGTTCGCGCCAGTACTCGGCTGCACCGGAATCCTGCGGATCACGCCGCTCGCCGACGCGCTCATCCTCACCGGTGCCGGGGTCGGCGGCGGCTCGCTTGGCTACGGCAACACCCTGTACGAACCGGGTGAGAGGTTCTTCGCCGATCCCCAGTGGGCACACATCGCCGACTGGAAGGCCGAACTCGCGCCCTACTACCGGCAGGCACGCGACATGCTCGGCGTGACGGCCAATCCCACAACCACGGCGGCCGACGAAGTGATGAAGGCCGTCGCCGACGACATCGGCGCGGGACACACCTACCGGCCCACCGACGTCGGCGTCTTCTTCGGCGAGGAAGGCACCCCGCCGGGAAGCGAGGTCCCCGACCCCTACTTCGGCGGCGCGGGTCCCGCACGGCGCAGTTGCACGCAGTGCGGTGAATGCATCACAGGTTGCCGGCACGGCGCAAAGAACACCACCGTCAAGAATTACCTGTATCTCGCGGAGAAAGCCGGGGCGAGGGTGCACCCGCTGACCACGGTGACCGAGGTGAGACCCCTGCACTCGGGCGGCTATACGATCAGCACCGTCCACACCGGACCCAGCAGGCGGCGGCGCGTGCTCACCGCGGAGCAGGTGATCTTCTCCGCCTCGGCACTCGGAACGCAGAAACTGCTGCACCGGATGCGCGACCGGGGTGTGCTCCCCCGGCTCTCCGACCGCGTCGGCGTACTGGCGAGGACCAATTCGGAGGCCGTACTCGCGGCGCGGAGCAGGGACAAGAAGGCGGCATTCCACAACGGAGTCGCCATCACCTCCTCCATCCACCCCGACGACGTCACCCATGTCGAGCCGTGCCGGTACGGTCGCGGCAGCAACCTGCTCGGACTGCTCGGTACGGTGCTTGTGGACCCCGAACCGGGAGTCCCGCGCTGGCGCAGTGGCCTCAAGGAAATGTGGCGGCACCGGAAAGTGCTGCCCGCACTGCACAATCCGCGGCACTGGTCGGAACAGACCATCGCGTTGCTGGTCATGCAGACCCTCGACAATTCGATCACCACATATCCGAAACGCGGTCTGTTCGGCACGAGGCTCGCCAGCAAGCAAGGTATCGGCGAACCCAATCCCACGTGGATCCCCGCCGGCCACGACGTCGCGAGAAGGGTGGCCGACAAGATCGGCGGACTGGCGGGGGCGGGCTGGAACGACCTCGCCAACCTTCCGCTGACCGGTCATTTCATCGGCGGCTGCACAATCGGCGACTCACCCTCAACCGGGGTTGTCGACGCCTACCAGCGAATTTTCGGCTATCCCGGCCTGCATATCGTCGACGGCTCCACCATCACGGCGAACCTCGGGGTCAACCCCTCGCTCACGATTACCGCGCAGGCGGAGCGGGCGATGGCGATGTGGCCCAACAAAGGTGAGCGTGATGAACGGCCCGCACTCGGCAAGCCCTATCGGCCGGTGAAGCCGGTACCGCCCCGCAACCCCGTGGTTCCGAATTGGGCACCTGGCGCCCTGCGTTTACCCCTCTTTCCGGCCGGAAAGAAGGCGACGTGAGAAACTGCGAATCATGACCACGGAATCAGCGCCGAAGTGGCGAAGACTGGAGCCGGACGAGCGCAAGGAACAGATCTTCACCTGCGCGGCCCTGCTCTTCGGCGAACGCCCTTACGCTGAAGTATCCACATCGGACATCGCAGCTCGGGCCGGCGTCGCGAGAGGGCTGATAAACCACTATTTCGGGACGAAGCGGGAACTCTATCTCGCGGTGGTGAAAAGGGCGCTGAGCGTTCCGCACGAGGCAGTGACCCAGCTTCCGAACGGAACGCTGGAGGAGCGGGCCGACGCGGCGGTCGAGTGGTTCCTCGGCATGGTGAGCAAGCAGGAGAAGACCTGGCTCGCGGCCATCACGCCGGAAGGCATCGGCAGGGACGCCGAGGTGGAGCACATACTCGACGCGGCGGACAGGGCCGCGGCCGATCGGGTGCTGGAAGCGATGGGCTTCGCCGGTGACGATCCCCGGTGGGAACAGCTGAACGCGCTGGTGCGCTCGTACGGGGGCATGGTGAAGGCGGCGGGCAGGGAGTGGCTCATCCACGGCACCCTCGACCGGCGCCAAGTGCATGTGCTGCTGAGCAGACTGCTGCGGACCCTGGTGACCGACGTACTGCCCGAGGTGGACGCTACTCGGTGACCCCGCGGGCAGTTGCCGTCTGGCTGGGTGGGCTCGGCGGGCCTGCCTTGGGGGCGCCTTCGCTCGCCCGAGTGCGGAACTCGACTGCCCGAGTGCCGAACTCGACGACCCGGCCCGGCCCCCGCACCGCGCCGGGCGGTGCCGGGGCCGGTCCCGGGTCAGTGGGCCAGCATCGGCGGCGCGGTCTCCTCACCTTCCGGCACCGCCGGACGCTTACGCGGCAGGAACAGCGCCGGGATGAAGCACAACGCCACCAGGATCAGCGACCACACGAACGTCGAGGCGAAGGAATCCGCCGCAAGCGTCACCGCCACGTCGTGCGTGCGGGGATCGTGCACCGCCGCGGTTGCCGCGAGCTGGCCCTGCGCCGTCGGAACACCGAACTTGCTCGCCAGCAGACCGGCCAGGATCACCGACATCACCGCGGCGCCGATGGCTCCCGCCGTCTGCTGGATGATGTTCAGCGAACTGGAAGCCTGCGCCACGTTGTCCTTGGTCAGCGTCGACAACGCCGCCGACATGATCGGCATCATCGACGAACCCATCCCCATACCGAGCACGAACAACGAACTCAGCAACGCCCAGTACGGGGTATCGGCCCCGACCTGTGAGAACACCGCGAGACCACCGACGATGAGCACGAGGCCCGGCAACACGACCTTGCCGGCACCGACCCGGTCGGCGAGCCTTCCCGCGATCGGCATGACGACCATGGCACCGAGTCCCTGCGGCGCGAGCAGCAAACCCGCCTGCAACGCCGTTTCTCCGCGCACCAGCAGGAAATAGGTCGGCAGCAACAGCATCGCACCGAAGAAGGCCACCGCGAACAACGTCATGGTGATGGCGGCGACCGAGAACGTCCGGTTCCGGAACAATCGCAGATCGATCAGCGGATTCTCCGCTTTCAGTGCCCTGGCGACAAACGAGCCGATCAGGACGATCCCGGCGGCCATCGGCAGCCAGACACTCGTGGCGGAAATCCCCCCGGCGGCCGGAATGTCCGAAACACCGTAAATGAGCAACGCGAGCCCCGGCGACAACATGAGCAGACCCGGGAAGTCGAACCGGCCGGTCGGCTGCCTCTCCTCGGAGGGAAGCACCCGCCACGCCGTCCACAACGCGATCAGCCCGATGGGGACGTTGATGTAGAAGATCCACCTCCAGCTCACGGAATCGACGAGCCAGCCGCCGAGAATCGGGCCAGCGATGGGACCGAGCAGCATGGGCACCCCGAGCACCGCCATGACCCTGCCGACCCGCTGCGGGCCCGCGGCCTTGGTCAGGATCGTCATGCTCGCAGGCATCAGCATGCCGCCACCGAGGCCCTGGATGACCCTGAAGGCGATGAGCGATTCGACGTTCCACGCCATCCCGGCGACCATCGACCCGATCAGGAACAACACGATGGCCGTCATGTACAGCCGCTTGCTGCCGAACCGGTTGGCCGCCCAGCCCGTCAGCGGAATCACCGAGGCCAGCGCAAGCATGTAGCCCGTGGCGACCCACTGGATCGTCGCGAACGACGTCTCGAACTCGATGGTCAGCTGCTGCAACGCGACGTTGACAACGGTCGTGTCGAGCACCGCCATGATGGCGCCGAGCACGACAACGCCCGCGATCTTCAGCACGGTGCGATCGAGTTTGTCGTCAGCCGGTCTCGCTCCGCTACCGGCATCCATTTCCGAAGTAGTCATCAAAACCGTTTCCCGTGAAGAATGCACTCCGGATTCGGTGAAAGCGAGAATCGATTTCCCCCACGCTGCCCCCGGATCTCTGCTGGAGAGGCTACTCGCGCCGGAAATGCGGCGACAACGAGAACGAACGTGTCCGGCGTCACTGCCCCGGGACGGGCGTGCGCGCGATGGCCTGTCCTTCAAGGCTGCCGAGGTACAGGCTTCCAGCGGATTCCCTGATTCCGGTCGGCATCCGGATGCCGTCGATGGGCCCGCTGAGGTCGTGCACGATTTCGCTGTCGGCTGACACGCCGAGCACTCCGCACGCCGGGCCCGGTTTGGGCTGGAGCCACGCGGGAAGCGCCCGCACTCCGGCTCGCACGGGGGAAGGCAGCTTCCGCACCAGTTCGAGCGCGCCGACCCTCGGACTGGCCTCGGCGACCCAGATCAGCCCATCGCTTCCCGTCGAGAGATTGTCGGGATGACCGCGCAGACCGCCGAGAAAGACATCGACGCTCCCCGCCCGTTCTCCGCTCAGCCAGACCCTGCGCAGCTCGCAGGCCGCCGTCTCGGCGACGACGGCGAACGATTCGTCGTGCGCCAGCGCGACACCGTTGGCGAACCGCAGCCCGTCGGCGAGCCGATCCACCGTCCCGTCCGGATTCCTGCGGAACAGCCTTCCGGTCGCGGTCTGCTCGATCAGGTCGTCGCGCCACTTCGCGAGCGGGAACCGGGTGGAGGAGTCGCTGAAGTACACGGTGCCGTCGGCCGCGACGGCGGCGTTGTTGCACACCAGCATCGGAACGCCCGCGATGCGGTCGACAAGGGTGCTGACCGTGCCGTCATCCGGTGACACGACAAGCAATCCTCGCTCGCCGTCGCAGACCAGCAACTCACCGTCGCCGAAGAATTCGATGCCGAGCGGGCGGCCACCGGTCTCGGCGATCACCTCGATCCTGGTTCCGCGAGCGCCGAGGTCCCCGATCTTGACGACGCGCCCATCCTCCAGTCCGGTGTAGACAGTTCCTTCGCCGTCGACGAGCACGTCCTCCGGCCCGTTTCCGTTGACGGGAAACAGATCCACCTTGCCGAAATCCATGAGCTCCTCCTCAGCGATAGCTGAGCAACCCGCTCGCCGCCGCGTCGATATGACCGTGCTCGTTGAACGACAGCAGCGTCGTACCCGACCTGCCCGTGACGATCTTGGTGATTCCGGTGTTGACCGCGACCCGGTTCAGCCCGAGCAGGCCGCGCGCCGCGTCCCCGGTGAGCAGTCCGCACACCGTGGCGATCACGCCGCCGGAGGTGAACACGACCGCCTGCTCCCCTTTGCGCAGGCCCGCGACCAGATCGTCGAGAGCCGAGGTGACCCTCGCGACGAAGGCAGGCCAGGTCTCCTTCGCCCCGCCGTGCTCGCCCGCGCGCACCCACTCGGCGAGCGCAGCGTCGAGCAAAGCCTGATAGGCACGGGGATCCAGGGCGTTCTGGGCCGGGTCACCGTCGCCGTGTGCCGCGGCGACATCGGCGAAGTCGTACTCGTTCCACCGCGCGTCCCGCCGGAGCGTGGCATCCGGAGCGAACCCGGCCAGTGGCGTCACGGCCGTCGCCACCTGCCGCGAGAGCGTCCCGCTCACGGCGTGCGCGACCGTCACACCGCGCCTTCGCAGTTCCTCACCGACGACGCGGGCCTGGCGCTCGCCGGTCTCGGAAAGCACGTCGTAGTCGGCGGCGCCGAAGGAGGCCTGCCCGTGCCGGACGAGACAGATCGCGCCCATCAGACGAACCTGCGCAACAGCGAGGAGGGCAGCGTTCGCATCAGCACGCTCAGCGGCGCCCACGGCCACGCGGGGACATACGCCCTCGCCGGTTCCTTCTCGATGGCGCGCACGAGCGCGGCGGTCCCCTTTTCCGCCGAGGTCAGCAGCGGCGTCTTGCCCGCTCTGCCCGTCATCTCCGACTCGATGTAGCCGGGAAGCAGCACGGTCACCGCGATGGGAGTCGCCGCGAGCTCGGCGCGAATGCCGTCCGCGAGCGCGGTGATCCCCGCCTTCGAGGCGGCGTAGGCGGTGAGGTTGCGCGGCAACCCGCGCAGCGCGCTGAACGACGAGACCACCACGAGGTGTCCCGCCGCCTGCTCCCGGAAGATCCCCACTGCGGCCTCGCACTGGGCGAGCCCGGCGACCATGTTCGTGTCCACGGTCTGCCGGTTGGCGGCGAACCGGCCCGTGCCGACGGGTTGTCCCTTGCCCAGTCCCGCGTTGACGATCACCCTGTCGAGACCGCCGAGTTCCTCGCGGAATTCGGAGAACACGGTGAACACCCGGTCGTGGTCGTTGACGTCGAGCTCGCGGGTGACGACCCGGATGCCGGGGTGCCGCCGCCGCAACTCGCTCGCGAGTTCGCCGAGCTTTTCGGTGCGCCGTGCGCACAACGCGAGGTCCCTTCCCGCCGCGGCGAAGCGCCGCGCCATGCCCTCACCCAGTCCCGCGCTGGCTCCGGTGATCACGATGGTCTTGCGCATGCGCCGACCCTACCGCCTGGTAACAAAAAGGTGGCCCGGCGCCATCGCGCCGGGCCACCGTCCTCCAGGGAGGAGGGGTCTTGTTGTTACTCGCCCGTGTAGAGCAGCAGGTTCGGCGTGCCCTCCGAGGGATCGGTGATCTTGTCGGGAGTCGCGGCCCCGGTCAGCGCCGCCTCGACGTCGGCGGGTGCGGCGTCGGGGTTGTCCGCCAGGTACAGCGCGGCCGCGCCGACGACGTGCGGAGTCGCCATCGAGGTCCCGCTGATGGTGTTCTCGCTGCCGTCGTGCCAGGCCGAGGTGATGTCGACGCCGGGAGCGTAGAGGTCGACGACCTCACCGTAGTTGGAGAAGGTCGCCTGCGCGTCGGCGTCGTCGCTGGCCGCGACGGTGATCGCCTCGGTGACCCTCGCCGGTGAGGTGTTGCCCGCGTCCTGCGATTCGTTGCCCGCCGCGACGCCGAAGGTCACCCCTGCCTCGATGGCGCCACGCACCGCGGCGTCGAGTGCCTCGTCGGCACCGCCACCGAGGCTCATGTTCGCCACCGACGGCCCGCTCGCGTTTTCCGCGACCCAGTCGATACCGGCGACGACCTGTTCCGTCGTGCCGCTGCCGTTGGCGTCGAGCACACGGACCGGAACGATCTGCACTCCCTTGGCGACGCCGTATTCCTCGCCGCCGATCGTGCCCGCGACGTGCGTGCCGTGACCGTTCTCGTCGGTCGGGTCGTCGTCGTTGTCGATGAAGTCGGCTCCCCCGCTCGCCCTTCCGCCGAAGGTCGGGTGGTCCGCGGCGACCCCGGTGTCGATGACGTAGGCCGTGACGTTGTCGGCCTTGGATGCGTAGTTGTAGGCGTCGTCGAGCGGAAGGTCGCGCTGGTCGATCCGGTCGAGTCCCCACGAGGGCGGCGCGTCCTGTACGTCCGAGGCGTGCACGCGCTGGTTCTGCACGACATAGGCGACGGAGTCGTCCGCGGCGAGCCGCTTGGCCTGAGCCTCCGAAGCCGATATCGAGAACCCGCTGAGCGCACTGCTGTAGGTGCGTTCGACGGTGGCCCCCGCGCCGCTCGCGAGTGCGCTCGCGGCATCGGCGACGGCGGCGGCCGTTGTGGTCACGGCGTTCTTCTTCAGCACGACGATGTAGCTGCCCGCCACCGCATCGGCGGTGTTCGCGGAAAGGATCCGTCCTTCCGCGACGGACGCGGCCTGCGCGGGGCCGAGGCCCGCGACGACCACACCGGTGACTCCTGCGACGACCACACCGGCGGTCAGTCCCCTTCGAAGCTTTCGCGCGTTGCCCATTCGCTTCCTTCCTCGTCCCCACCAGTTACATGTGAATATGCAAGCCGCACGGGAAGCAGTTGGGCAATAATTCACAGTTACCAGTAGTGGACCGCGCGGGCCAACGCGCAATAGGCCAAACGGACGTATTGTGATCCCCGCGCCACATCTGGGAAAGCGTTACGGCTTCCTGCTAACGTTGCCCATATCGTTACGAAACGCGAGGTCGGGGGCAGTGCCGGACATGAGCGCGACCGCGTTCTCCGCCGCCCTTCGCGGCGCGATTTCCACCAGTGGGCTCGGGCTTGACCGCATCCAGGCCCGGCTACAGGAGCGCGGCATTTCGGTCAGTGTCACGGCGCTGAGCTACTGGCAATCCGGGAAACGGCAACCCGAACGGCAGAGTTCGATCTCGGCGGTACGCGTGCTTGAGGAGATTCTCGACGTTCCGGCGGGCGCCCTGCTCGGCCTTCTTCCCCCGCCCCGTCCCCGGGGCGCCTCGTCCCGGCGGCGGCTCGACGAACCGGCGGGCACCGGCGGCGTCACGGCGGCCTTCGGTTTCGAGGAGGACGCCTCCCCCGCGCTCGTCGGCCTGCACGATCTGTGCGACGTGGATCCGGAGGGCCGGTGCGTGACGGTGACGGCGAGAGCCGTACTGCGCGCGGGCGCCTCGGGCCACGACCGCTGGGTGTTGCGCTACCGGAGGGCCGAACCGCATTCCCGGCCTCCGGCGCTGCGCGCGTTGCGCAACTGCGCGGTGGGCAGGACCTCCTTCGATTCGTGCGAGGGGCTGCTGCTCGCCGAACTCGTCTTCGGGCACGGTCTCGACAACGGGGAAACCCAGCTCGTGGAGTACTCGCTGACCTTCGACGACATGGATTCCGCCGCACACCAGCATTTCCGCGAGTTCAGCGCGCCGGTTCCCGAATACCTCGTCGAAGCGCGGTTCGCGGGCAGCACGCGTCCCGAGCGGAGCTGGCAGTTCGCGCACCCCGAGACCGGGGCGCCCGAGACCAGGCCGCTGCGCGTCGACGAGGGCAACACCGTCCACGCGATCGCCATCGACTTCGGGCCCGGCCGGTTCGGCATCGGCTGGAGCCGCCCGGGTTAGGTCGTGTCTGATGAACCTCTGCCGTGCGCGGCCGGCTACGGGTTTGCCGGACGCGACCTAGGTCAGTTCGTTCCGAAGGACTTTGCCGGTGGCGTTACGGGGAAGGGCGTCGAGGAAGTCGACGTCGCGGGGCACCTTGTACCTGGCGAGGTTGCGGCGGACGTACTCGCGTACCTCCTCGGCGTCGAGCGAAGCACCTCCGGCGGGGACGACGAAAGCCTTGAGCCGCTGGCCGAACTCCTCGTCGGCGACGCCGACGACGGCGGCCTCCACCACGTCTTCCCGCTCCACCAGCAGGTTCTCGACCTCCACCGGGTACACGTTCTCGCCGCCGGAGACGATCATCTCGTCGTCCCTTCCGTCGATGAACAGCAACCCGTTTTCGTCGAAGTGGCCGACGTCGCCGCTGGAGAGCAGGCCGTCGATGATCTCCTTGTGCCTGCCGTCGGTGTAGCCCTCGAAGGCGAGCCCGCTCCCGACGAACACCCTCGCGGTCACGTGCGGCGTGGTGACCTCGGTGCCGTGCTCGTCGTAGAGCGCGACCCTGCAGCCGACCGGCGGGCGCCCGACCGTACCCGGCGCCAGCCGCCAGTCCCGCGGCGTCGCGACCGTCGCGACGGCAACCTCGGTCGAACCGTAGAGGTTGTGCACCACGTCGCCGAAGATCCGGCTCGCCCTGTTCCCGACATCGGGCGACAACGCCGAACCGGCGACGAAGACGACGCGCAGGCTCGACACGTCGTACCGGCCGATGACATCGGGGCCGAGATCGATGATCCGCTGCAACATCGTCGGCACGAGCACAAGTGCGGTGCACCGGTGTCGCTCGATGCCGCGAAGCGTCGCCTCGGCGTCGAACCTGCGGCGCAGCACCACCGTGCAGCCGAGCGCCAGCGAGAGAATGAACTGCGAGATGCCCGTTCCGTGGAAAAGCGGCGCCCCCATGTACGTCGCCTCGCCGACCCGCAGCGGGATCCGGTCGAGGAACTGCGCGGAGTGCAGTGGAGAGATCTTGGGCCGCGGCGCCCCCTTCGGCGTCCCCGTGGTGCCGCTGGTGAGCAGGATCAGCCCGCCGGGCCGCTCCGGTGTGCTCGGTGGCCGGTCGTCGGAACTGGCGATGAGTTCGTCGAGCAGCGGTGTCTCGCGCGCGGCGAGGTCACCTTCGGTCCAGGCGAGGTAGCGCTCGGCGCCCTCGATTCCGGACAGCAGATCGGTGAACTCGTCGTCGTAGACGAGCACCTCGACCTTCTCCCTCGCCGCGACATCGGTGAGCTGGGGCTTGGCGAACCCGGTGTTCAGCAGCAACAGCGGCGCGCCGAGTTTGCCGGCGGCGAGCATCGTGAGTACGAGACCCCGGTGATCCCTGCACAGCACGGCGATCGGCGTCCGGCTGCCGATTCCTCGCTCCGACCACGCCCTCGCCAGCGCGTTGGACTGCTTGTCGAGCTGGGCGAAGGTCAGCGGGCCCCGCTCGTCGACGATGCCGGTGGCCGCCGGGTCCCTGCGCGCGGCGATGCGTACCGCTCCGGCGAGCGGCCCGTGCCTGCGGGTGAGCAGCAGTGAGCGGATTCCCTCGTCGAGCCTCGGGAAGGGAACGAGTCCCGCTCGCCACAACACCTCGATGGATCTCGCGGTCTCCGCGACCCTGCCTGCCAGTGCCGTCACCGTGGGCGGCCTCCTCATCAGGGCACCTCCTTGGGCTCACCACGCGTTAAGCTACTGGGTAGTAGGTAGGGCTGTCGACCATAACTGTCGGTGCGAGCGGCGACAATGACCCGGTGGAGCTCATCGTCGCAAGATCGGGGGAACAGCGCTGGGCCGTGCGCGCGATCGGGACCGCGAGCTTCACCGAAACCGGCCTGACCGCAGCGGAACTCGCGGGCAAGGCTGCGCGCTGGGAAACGGAACTGAACCCCAGATGGGTGTTTCCCTCCGTCGAGCGGGACTATCCGGTGCTGCTCGACGCCGGTGTCAGAATCGGCCGCTGCCATGATCTTTCCCTTGCCGAGGGCCTGTTGCTGGCCGACGAGGGCCTGCACGACCATTCTCGCGGCCTCGCCGCCGCACACGCCAGGGCCACCGGGCTCGAACCGCCCCCGGAAACCCGGCAGGCACACCCCGAGCTCGACGAGCAGCCGACCCTGTTCGACCCGAGGGATTCCGGGCTGCCCGCCGACGTCTCCGCCGTCGACGCGGCCGCCATCGTCTTGGCCGGTCAGCACGAGCGCGTCGAAGCGCTCGGCACGGCGGCGAGGATGCGCCTGCTCATCGCGGCCGAATCGGCAAGCGCGCTCGCCGCCGCCGAGATGTCGGCCGACGGGCTGCCGTGGCGAGCCGACGTGCACGACCGGCTTCTCACCGAACTACTCGGTGACCGGGTCGCGCCTGGCAGCCGTCCGGCCAAGCTCGCCCAGCTGGCCGCCCGCGTACAGCAGGCGCTCGGCGGCAAGCCGCTCAACATCGACCACCCCGGCAGTGTGGTCCGCGCGTTCGGCAGAGCGGGCATCGCCATTCCCTCGGCGCGGGCCCACGTGCTGCGCACCCTCGACCATCCCGCCGTCTCCCCGCTGCTGGAATACAAGGAACTGGCGAGGCTGCACTCGGCACACGGCTGGACCTGGCTCGACCACTGGGTGCACGACAACCGGTTCCGGCCCGTGTTCGTCGTCGGCGGCGTGGTGTCGGGCCGGTGGGCCAGCAGAGGTGGCGCCGCGTTGCAGATCCCGCGAGTGCTGCGCGCGTGCGTACGCGCCGACCCGGGGTGGAAACTCGTCGTCGCCGACGCGGCCCAGCTCGAACCCCGGATACTCGCCGCGTTGTCGGGTGACCGAGGGCTCGCCGACGTCGCGGCGGCCACCGACCTGTATTCGAGTCTCGCCGAAGCGATGTTCCCCGCCACGGCGAGCGCGGACGTCGACGGCAACGGCGATGACCGGGCGCGTGCGAAGATCGCGATGCTCTCGGCCATGTACGGCGGAACGGCGGGCGAGGCGGCGTCGTTGCTCGCCTTGCTGCGGCAGCGTTTTCCCGCCGCCGTGTCCTATGTGGAGAACGCGGCGGTGAAGGGCGAGCGGGGCGAGCTGGTCCGGTCCCGGCTCGGCAGAACCTCTCCCCCGCCGTCGCAGGCGTGGCGGGCACTGACGGGCGGTACCGGCAACGAGGACAAGGCCCGCAGAGCGGCCAGGGAATGGGGCCGGTTCACCAGGAACTTCGTCGTGCAGGCCAGCGCCGCCGACTGGACCGCGGTGCTGCTGGCGCTGCTGCGGCAACGGCTTCCCCGCGAGGCGCACCTGGTCTTCTTCCAGCACGACGAGGTCCTCGTCCACACTCCCGCCGCGCTCGCCGAGGAGGTCACCGCCTGTCTCGGCGCCGCGGTCGCCGAGACGACGGCGCTGGTGTTCGGCTCCGCCTGCCCGGTGCGGTTCCCGATGCCCGCCGCCGTCGTCGACTGCTACGCCGACGCGAAGTGAGCGGGTCGCTCCGGGGCCCTGTGCGAACGCGGATCTCGTCGTCCTGAGTGCGGATCTCGCCGTCCTGAGTGCGGAACTCGGCGTCCTGAACGGGGGACTCGCGGGGTTCAGGCCGCGGCGGCCTCGTCCAGCGCGCGCAGCACGCGCTTCATCGACACCGGGTAGGCGGTGCGCAGGGTCTGCGCGAAGAAGCTCACCCTCAGCTCCTCGATCATCCACCGCACGGCGGCGAGTTCCTTGCCTGGCGCCGTTCTCGGCGGCAGTGTGTCGAGCACCGACTGGTACTCCTGCCACAGCCACTGGACGTCGCGCAGATTCCGCACGTCCCGTGCCGGATCGCCCGGCAGCTTCTCCAGCCTGCGCTCGATCGCCCTCACATACCGCACGATGTCGGCGAGCCGGTCGAATCCCGCCGCCGTCACGAATCCCGCGAACACCAGCCCCCCGAGCTGAGCCCGGATATCGGCAAGGGATTCCCGCAACGCGTCCCCCCTGGTGTCGGCAAGGCGCGATTCGACATCGTGCGTGGCGGCGAGGATGTTCTCCACCTCGCGCAGCACGGTGAGCACCGTGGAATTCAGACCGGCCCGCACCTTGTCCAGCAGCACGGCGAAACCGGCCTCGTCCCACACCGGGCCGCCCGCATCGGCCATGAGCTTGTCCACCGCGCAGTCGACGCAGTCTTCGAGCAACGCGGCGACACTGCCGTGCGGGTTTCTGGTCAGCACCAGTTTCGCGGTGTTGCCGAGGTTGCGGTTGAGATACTTCATGGGAGAAGCGATGTTGAGCCGCAGCAGTTTTCTCGTGCCCAGCCACATCTGGGTGCGTTGCTGCCCCTGCGTGTCGAGCATCCGGACGGCGACACTGTCGCCCTCGTCGACCAGCGCGGGGTAGGCCTTGACCTCGTGTCCCTTGCGGGTGGCCGTGAACACCTTCGGCAGTTCACCGAACGCGGCCGTGCGAAGGCCTTCCTTTTCGAGGTCGTCGGCGGCGGCCGAAATGGTCTCGCGGAGCCGGTCGCCGAGCCGGTCGCGCAAGGCGTCGAGATCCTTGCCCTCCGCCACCGTCCGCTTCCGCTCGTCGACGACCCGGAAGGTCATCCTGAGGTGATCGGGTACCGAGGAGAGTTGCCACGCGCCGGGCGGAACCGCGACGCCACGCAACCGTTCCAGTTCGGCGCCGAGCACATCGGGTAGCGGACCCATCGACGGGTCCATTCCGGACAGTGCCTGGCGTGCGGTGTCCGGAGCGGGCACGAAGTTGCGCCGCAACGACTTCGGCAGCGACTTGATCAGCGCGGTCACCAGTTCCTCGCGCAGACCGGGAACCTGCCATTCGAAACCGTCCGCGCTCACCTGGTTGAGCACCGGTAGCGGAATGTGGACGGTCACGCCGTCGGCGTCGGTCCCCGGTTCGAACTGATACGTCAGCGACAACCGCAGCGCTCCGGTCTGCCAGCTGTCCGGGTAGTCCCCTTCGGCGACCTCGTCGGCGGTCTCGTTGATGAGCATGGCCTTCTCGAAGTTGAGCAGGTCAGGCTCCGCGCGCCGCTTCTGCTTCCACCACGAGTCGAAATGCCTGCTCGACACCACGTCCTCGCCGACGCGTTCGTCGTAGAAGGCGAACAAGGTCTCGTCGTCGACGAGGATGTCGTGCCTGCGTGCCCTGGCTTCGAGGTCCTCGACCTCGTCGAGCAGTTTCCGGTTCTCGGTGAAGAACCGGTGGTTGGTATCCCAGTCGCCCTCGACGAGCGCGTGCCTGATGAACAGCTCCCTCGACAGTTCCTTGTCGATCCGCCCATAGTTGACCTTGCGGCCCGCGACGAGCGGAATGCCGTAGAGGGTGACCCGCTCGTTGGCCATCACCGCGCCCTGCTTGCGTTCCCAGTGCGGTTCCGAGTAATGCCGTTTGACGAGGTGCTGCGCGAGGGGTTCCACCCATTCTGGCTCGATCCTGGCGTTGACCCTCGCCCACAGCTTCGAGGTTTCCACCAGTTCGGCCGAGGCGACCCAGCGTGGCTGCTTCTTGAACAACGACGACCCGGGGAACACGGAGAACCGGGCGCCGCGCGCGCCGAGGTAGTCGCCCTTGGCCGGATCCTTGAGCCCCACGTGCGAGAGCAGCCCGGCGAGCAACGAGGTGTGGATCCGCTGCGGATCGGCCTCGGTGCTGTTCAGCGTGATACCGAGCGGCTTGGCCAGTTGCCTGAGCTGGCCGAAGATGTCCTGCCACTCCCTGACCCTGAGGTAGTTGAGGAATTCGGCCTTGCACAGCTTGCGGAACTGGTTGCCCGACAATGCCCGCTGCTGCTCGCGCAGGTAGTCCCATAGCTTCAGATAGGCGAGGAAGTCGGAGTTCGGCTCGGCGAACCGCGCGTGCTTTTCGGCTGCGGCCTGCTGCTTCTCGGCAGGCCGCTCTCTCGGGTCCTGAATGGACAGTGCGGCGGCGATGATCATCACCTCGCGGACGCAGCCGTTGGCCGCCGCCTCCACGATCATCCTGCCCATTCTCGGGTCGACCGGAAGCTGCGCGAGTTGCCTTCCGACGGTGGTGAGCTTGCCACCGTCGGCATCGAGCGCGCCGAGTTCACCGAGCAGCTGCACACCCGCGGTGATCTGCCGCCGGTCGGGCGGCTCGACGAAGGGGAAGGCCGCGATGTCACCGAGACCGAGCGAGGTCATCTGCAGGATCACCGAGGCGAGGTTGGTGCGCAGGATCTCCGGGTCGGTGAACTCCGGCCGCGATTCGAAGTCGTCCTCGGAGTAGAGGCGAACGCAGATGCCGTCCGAGGTGCGCCCGCACCGGCCCTTGCGCTGATTCGCCGAAGCCCGCGACACCGGTTCGATCGGCAATCGCTGCACCTTCGTGCGATGGCTGTAGCGGGAGATGCGTGCCGTGCCGGGATCGATGACGTACTTGATGCCCGGAACGGTCAGCGAGGTCTCCGCGACGTTGGTGGCGAGCACGATGCGCCTGCCGGTGTGCCGCTGGAACACCCTGTGCTGATCGGCGGCCGACAATCGCGCGTACAACGGGAGGATTTCCGTGTAGGGCAACGCCATCGCCGTCAGCGCCTCGCTGGTGTCGCGGATCTCGCGCTCACCGGAGAGGAACACCAGGATGTCGCCCTGCCCCTCGCCGATCAGTTCGGTCACCGCGTCCGAGATCGCCTGCACCTGGTCGCGGTCGGGATCGGCATCGGGATCATCCGGGTCGACGACAGGGCGGTAGCGCACCTCGACGGGATAGGTGCGGCCGGACACCTCGACGATCGGGGCGTTGCCGAAGTGCCGGGAGAATCGTTCGGGATCGATGGTCGCCGAGGTGATGATCACCTTGAGGTCGGGCCTGCGCGGAAGCAGCCTGCGCAGATAGCCGAGCAGGAAGTCGATGTTGAGACTGCGTTCGTGTGCCTCGTCGATGATGATCGTGTCGTAGGCGCGCAGCATCCGGTCCTGCTGGATCTCGGCGAGCAGGACGCCGTCGGTCATCAGCTTCACGAGCGTGTCGTCACCGGAGTGGTCGGTGAACCGCACCTTGTAGCCCACAACGGAACCGAGTTCGGTGTTCAGCTCGCTCGCCACGCGCTCGGCGACCGTGCGCGCCGCGAGCCTGCGCGGCTGGGTGTGCCCGATCTGGCCCCGGACGCCGAGCCCCAGTTCGAGACAGATCTTGGGCAGCTGCGTCGTCTTGCCCGATCCCGTCTCGCCCGCGACGATCACCACCTGGTTGTCCCTGATGGCCTCGGCGATGTCGGCCTTGCGCATGCTCACCGGCAACTCTTCGGGATAGCGCAAGCCGGGGACGGCCTCGCGGCGCCGACGTACGCGCTGCTCGGCGGCGTCGATGTCGGCGGCGATCGTGGCCAGGACGGCGGATTCGGCGGGACCGCCGGGCTCGGCGCCGCCGCGGCTGGCTCCCCCGCGGCGGCTGCCACCCCGGTCTTTGCGGCCTTGCCGCCGGTTCACGCCGTCGATCCGGCGCCGCAGGCGGTGCTCGTCGCGCAGCGTCAATCCGGGCAGCCGCGCGCGCAACTCATCAGCAGGGGTGGAAGTGGACATACGCATCCCACAATAGCCGGGCCGCCGTGGTGATCAATGCGATTTTCCTCCCGCGCGCAACGACGGGGAGTAGCCTCACCCGCCATGAGCCACCCAGGGCCCCCGTGGCAGCCCCCTCAGCACGTCAACCCACCAGCTCCGCACCAGGGCTATCCGCACCAGCCCTATCCGCACCAGCCCTACGCGCAGCAGGCCTACCCTCAGCAGCCGTACGGCCAGTATCCCCAGCCGTATCCCCAGCAGGGCCATCCGCAGGGCCCGAGCGGGCCGCTGACACTGCCCGGGTGGGGGACCCTGCCGGTTGCCGCCGGGGTCATCGCCACCGTCGTCGGCATGTTCGCGCTGCCGTGGGGCGGCGATGTGTACTTCACCGACCTGCGCGATGTCGCCTCGGTCAGCGGGGACGGGTTCGCCGGCCACTACCTCAACTGGCTCGGTTTCGTCGCGCTCGCCGTACTGCCGATCGGGCTGCTGCCGTGGACGCTCGGAGCCGCCCGCACCACCAAATCCACCGGGGTGGTGACCGGCAACTGGGGCCGCAGGCTCACCGGGGTGTCGTTCTGGTGGTACCGGACCACGTTCGTGCTCAGAGGCCTCATCGCGGGGATCATCCACCTCGTCGGCCTGATCACCCTCACCGACGGCGAACTGGACGCGCTCGCGGCGGGCCCGTGGGTGCTGCTGTCCGGCTGTGTTCTCGCGGCCATCGGCGGTGGCATCGGCCCGAGGAAGGGGCCGGGGCTCCCCCGCGAATGACCGGGACCTTCAGCTTCGTCGCAGCACACTCGCGGTGAGCGCGCCGGTCGTCGTGTTCCCCGATAGCCCGAGCGTGAGATCGAGGTCGGCGAGCAGGCCACGCAACACCTGCCGCACCCCGTCCTCTCCCCCGTGCGCGAGGCCGTAGACGTAGGGCCTGCCGACCAGCACCGCGCGAGCACCCAGAGCCAGTGCCTTGATCACATCGGCACCGGTACGGATGCCGGAGTCGAAGAGCACCTCGATCCGGTCGCCGACGGCGGTCGCGATCTCCGGCAGCACGTCGAGCGCGCCGACGGCACCGTCGACCTGCCGCCCGCCGTGGTTGGACACCACGATGCCGTCCATCCCGGCATCCGCGGCATGGCGGGCGTCGTCGACGTGCTGGATGCCTTTCAGCACGATCGGGCCCGCCCAGTGCTGCCTGAGAAACGCGAGGTCGGCCCAGGTCCGGTCGGTGCCGGTGATCATCGAGATCCAGCGCAACACCGCCATGGCCGGTTCCTCCGCAGGACTCGCGTCGAGCTTGCCGAGGAAAACGGGGTCGGTGAACGGCACGGCGGTTCCCGCTCCGTTGAGGAAGGGCAGGTAGCCGTTGTCGAGGTCGCTCGGCCGCCAGCCGAGCGACCAGTTGTCGAGTGTGACGACGAGTACCGAGTACCCCGCAGCTTCGGCCCTGCCGAGCAGGCTGAGGCACACCTCGGGATCGGAGGGCCAGTAGAGCTGGAACCAGAGCGGCCCGCCGTCCGAGGCCGCGGCCACATCCTCGATGCTGGTCGAGGACGCCGTGGACAGCACCATCGGCAGCCCGGTACTCGCCGCGGCGCGTGCCGTGGCGGCCTCGGCGCCGGAGTGCACGATGGACTGCGCTCCGACGGGAGCGAGCAGCACCGGAGCGGGCATCGTCGTGCCGAGCACCGTCGTCGTCAGGTTCCGCTCGGTGGCTCCGGTGAGCATCCTCGGAACGAGCCGCCAGCGGTCGAAGGCGGCCCTGTTGGCCGCGGCGGTCGATCCCGAACCGGCCGAACCGGCGACATACCCGTAGGCACGCGGGTCGAGCAGTGCCGCCGCGGATTCCTCGATCCGGGTGAGATCGGTGGAAAAGGCGGGCGTCGACCCCCCGTAGCCCTGGAGGTAGATCTCGGCCTGGTAGTTGCCGAACCGTTCGGACATACCGCCTCCTCGTTCGCCACGCCCGCCGGATCCTACGCGTGCGGGTTGACCTTCGAGCGGGTCGAAGGCCCAGAATCCGGGTCATGTACAGCATCAGCGCGTTCGCGGAGCGTGTGGGACTCACCAGCTCCGCGCTGCGCTTCTACGACGACTGCGGGGTTCTGGCTCCGGCGAGGGTCGATCCGGGCAACGGCTACCGCTACTACAGCGAGGACCAGATCGAGAGGGGCGTACTGGTGAGGGGGCTCAGGCAGGCGGGAGTCCCGCTCGCCGGGATCACCGCGGTACTCGGCGGCACGGCGGAGGCGGAGGCCGTTCTGCGCGCGCACGCGAACCGGCTGCGCGAGCAACACGACGTGGCGCAGGCCGCGCTGCGGTCGGTACTGGCCACGCTGCCGCCCGGCGGCACCGAGGTGAGGGCGGACGGCGCGGAGTTCGCCTCCGCCGTGAGGCAGGTCGCGCCGTCGGCCTCGCGCGAGGACTCGTTTCCCGTACTGGGCTGCGTCCTGATCGAACTCGCCGCGCGGGGTCTGCGGTTCGTCGCGACCGACCGCTACCGGCTCGCGATCCGCGAGCTGACTCCCGATTCCTTCGAGGGCGGCCCCGCACGGATTCTCGTCGCGGCAGACGTTCTGCTCACCGCGTCGGCTTCCCTTGCCCGGCACCGGACCGTGGCCCTGCGGGTCGCCGAGGAGGGCGGTGTGCTCACCGTCGATGGGCGGGCGGTCCCGCTGAACGCCTTCCCCGGCGAGTTCCCCGCGTATCGGGACATGCTCGGCGCGCTGTCGCCGCCGCGGCACCGGGTGATCGCCGACCGGATCGCGCTTCTCGGCGCGCTCGCGGGCGCCGGGAAATCCGTCGTGCTGGAGACGGCCGCCGACGAGCTGCGGGCGAACGGAACCGTCGTGCCGTCGGCGTGCGAACCGGGAGTGCGCGTCGCGTTCGATCCGGCGGTGCTGTGCCCCGCCCTGGAGGCGAGTGTGGGCCCGGAGGTGCTGCTGGACATCACGAGCCCGCGCCACCCCGTCGTCGTCCGCTCTGCCGATCAGGGAAGCTTCACCACGCTCGTCATGCCGGTCGCGGAAGCGGGGAGCTGATGGACATCTCCAGCACGACCGTGCGCTTGTGTGCCGAGGGAATGCGAGCCGAAGCCGAGTCCGATCCCGGCCGCGCGAAGGAGCTTTACGAACGAGCGTGGGCAGGAGCGCGCGACGACTACGAGGCCTGTGTGGCCGCGCACTACCTCGCGAGACATCAACCGACCACAAAGGACACTCTGGACTGGAACGAGCGCTGCCTCGCGCTGGCCGATCGGATCACGGCCACCGGCGACGACAGAGCCGCCGGTTTCCATCCTTCGCTGCACGCCAATCTGGCGAGGAATCATCGTGATCTCGGCAACACCGATAAGGCGCTCGCGCACTACCGGAAAGCCGCGGAACGGATGGAGATCCTGCCGGAGGGCGCCTACCGGGACTGGCTCACGGTCAGCGTCTCCGACGGCCTGCGCTCCCTCGGCGCGCCGGAAGCGAAGCGGAACCAGCGGATCGGCGAACTCGTGGAATCCTGGTGTGATCGGCGTGAACTTCGCGCGTTGTGCCTGGTATTGCCTTCGTACTACGGCGTTCTCGGCACCGGGAGCGACGGGGAGCGGCTTGCCACGGCGGTGCGGACGCTGCACGCCGAACGCGGGCTGCCCCGCCACGAACAGACCATTCTCGGCGAGGTACTGGCGACACTCACGGCAACATGATCGTGACCCCATGTCGTGAACTGTCCATTGCGGACAATGACGCGGCGGGGTAACGGAAGCGGGGCGGAAGTAACGGCGACGGCATCAAGGTCGAGATGGGAAGGGAACCCCCGGAAGGAGCAGGATGTCCCGTCTCGGCACGCCGACGCCCGCGCACGAGGCACCGCCGCCGCGAAGACGGCGAAGACGCGACCACGCCGTGTTCGCGGTGGCGGCGCTCGTGCTCGGTGTCGCCTGTGTCGCCGCGGCCGTCACCGGTGTGCTCGGCACCGCGACGGCGGCCGGGGCCGCGCTCGGCGTCGTCCTCGGCGTCATCGCGCTCTTCGGCGCGCGCAAGGCGATCGCGCTCGCCGGGACCATTCTGTGCACGGCGGGAATCGTGGTCAGTATCGGCGCGGGCGGAGAGAACGAGAACGGCACGGCGAGCGGAGCGGGCGGCGAACGGCCCGCGACGACAGCCGTCACCGTCACCCACCCCACGTGGAACACGCGCTACACCTGGGAAAGCGGCCTCGCCATCGAGGTCTCCGCTCCCAGGGAGTGCACGCCGAGCGAGTACGCCTTTCCCGCCAAGGTCGAGCGCGCGGTGCAGGTGTCGATCACGCTCATCAACGACACCGGCGGCGACCTCGACACCACCCTCCTCAGCGCGAGCGAGGCCCAGTTCGGCGGGCGCAACGCCGAGCAGATCTTCGACATCGACGGCTCGTGCGGCGCGGGGCCCGAACCGGCGACGGTACTGCCCGGCCGGACGTTCACCTACGAGGCCGCCTACGCGGTGGGCGCCGCTCCGGGCGAGCTGCAGCTCGTCTTCCAGCCGGGCGTCGACGCGCCGAAAGCGGTCTTCGTCGGCACCGCCTGAGTGGCTACCGCTTGCTGTTGCTCTGCGTCTCGGTACTGAGCATCAGCAGCATGAACGCGATGAGCCCGCTGAAGAACCACCACGCGTCCGACATCGTGATCGCCGCGATGATGCCGAGCGGGACGGCGGCGATGGCCAGTATCCGGAAGAGTTCCATCACCACTCCCCTCGCGTCGCGGCGAGCGAGGCCTGCCCTTGTGCGGAAGTCGGGTTCGGGTTCAGGCGCATGCTGTGCTCCTTCGGCCACGGCGGGGCGGCAGGCTGCCCCGGCCCCTCCAGTGTGGCGCGCCGGGCACCGTCCTGTCGCATCGAGAACGGACGAACCTGGGCCGCCGGACGCGGCTTTCACAGCAGCCCGATGCGACGCGCGGTGACGACGGCCTCCCTGCGCGAGGCGACCCCGAGCTTGCGATAGATGTTGCGCAGGTGGGTCTTCACCGTGTTGGCCGACACGAACAGCTCGGCGGCGATGTCGGCGACCGTGCCGAGCGACTCCAGCTCTCTCAGCAGAGCCAGCTCCCTCGGCGTGAGATCGGCCTGCGGCGCGACGGACTCCGGAGGCAGCACCGCGAGCACCTCTTCCGCGAAGTCCCGCACCGAGCCGAGCCTGCCCACCTCGGCCGCGATCAGCTCACGTACGGCCGTCCCGTGTTCGCGGAAGGGCCGCAGCGCGCCGTGCGCCGAGGCGAGTTCCAGCGCCGCGAGCAGGTTGCAGTGCCCCTCCTGCGGATCCCGCAATCGGCGCGCGAGCACGGCGAGCAGCAGTCGCGCCTCGATTCCCGTACTGAAGAACGTGCCGGCGGCCTCGCCGGTCACGATCCGATCGAGGTGGGCCTTCGCCGCGGAGAGGCGGCCCTGGTGAAACAGCGCCTTGGCACGCAGCAGCTCGCTTTCCCCACTGGCACCTAGCCATTCGGTGGCCCTGCGTTCGGCCTCCGCTGCCCATTCGAGCCTGCCGAGCTTGAGCGCGAGGCGGTGCTCGACCCCTGACGCCCACGCCACCAGCGCAGGCTGGACCGTTTCCTCGTGGCACACCGTGTTCCAGTGTTCCCGCAACCTCCGCAGCGCCGCACCCGGCTCGGTGCCCGCCGAGGTGAGCGCGGCCATGGAACCGGTCGCCATGGCGATCATCCTGTCGTTGGCCGGGCTGAGCGTGCGCGCGGCGAGTTCGGCGTAGCGGGCGGCGGCGGTGTCGTCGGCGCGCTCGAAGGCCGCCCACGCGGCGGCGACATGGACCGTGCACGCCGCGGGTGTCGTGTCGAGACCGGTGTCCGAGGCGTAGCGGAGCGCTTCGTCAACGGCGCTGCGCAGCGCGGGCAGGTCGCCTCGCGCGCCCGTCGAGGCGGCGAGGTGCGCGAGGCAGTGCAGGACCGCGTAGCGGTACCCGCCGAGTCTCGCGAGATGCAGCGCGTTGGCCAGATCCTCCTCGGCTCGCCCGTAGTCGCCGAGCCACAGCAGCGCCGTCCCCCTGTTGACGAGCCCGAGCAGGTACAGGTCGTGGGAAGGCAGCCCGTCGACGTGCGCGTCGAGCTGCGCGACCTGCGGCACCCAGCGCCCGGTCAGCCGGGCCCGGTGGGCCATGGCGATGCGGGCGAGTCCCTGTTCATCGTCATTCGAGGGAGGGCGGGCCACCGTGCCCGAGGTGGCCGCGTGCCTGCTGAGCCCCAGTCTCGCCAGCACCGTCTCGGCTGCCCTGCGGTCGCCCAGCGCCAGACCGGCGACCGCGAGCACGGGGCCGACGCACGGACGCGCTGCCAGTGACGGTGGCAGGGAGGACGTCGCGTCGTGCAGCGCGGCCATGTGCCCCGACAGCACGAGGCCGGGACCGTGCCGGACGATGAGCTCGGCGACGAGGTCGGTGTCGCGGGAACGGACCGCGTGCCGCAACGCGGGCAACGGTTTTCCGTTGGCGGAGAACCAGGTCGCCGAAACCCGGTCGGCCCGGCGGGCGCCTGAGGGGCAGCCGCGCGCGAACTCGGCGGCGAGACAGGATCTCGTCAGCGGATGCTGGCGCAGCCAGGGGCCGCCCGCTCCGTGCTCGATGGTCAAGGCCCCCGCGCCACGCAGTCGCCCGAGATCGCCGCCGATGTCCTCGGCACCGGTCAGCTCGCTCGCCAGTTCGGGGGTGAACCACTCACATCCGCTGGTGCGCAGCAGGATCTCGCGCTGGGAGCCGGTAAAACCGCTCAGCACCTCGCCATGGAGGTATTCGGCGAGCGCGGGGTCGCTTCCCCCGAACGCGGCGAGAGTCGCGGCGTGATCGGCCGAGGCGGCGAGTGCCTCCGCCGCGAGCCGCACCCCGACCGGCCAGCCCTCGGTGAGCGCCATCAGCGCACCGAGATCCGGCTCCGCGGGCGTGACACCGTGGTTGCGCAGCACCGCGATGGTCTCGACCCTGGTCAGCGCGAGTTCGGCGGCCCCGATGTCGCGCAGCCTGCCCGCGACGTGCAGCCGGTGCACGGCGAGCGGCGGCCGTTCCCTGGTGCTCAGCACGAGCCTCAGGTGCGGCGGCAACGAGCACAACAGCGTTTCGAGGCCGTGCCACGCCTCCGGCGCGCTCAGCCGGTGCAGGTGGTCGACGACGAGGGTGAGCGGCTGGGTCAGCGCGGCGAACGAGGCGGCGAGGGTGTCCGCCCTCGGCACACCGGCCGCCGTCGCCAGTGCGGCGTTGAGCGCGCCGGGATCGTTGTCACCCGCGAGGACACTGACCAGCGCGGTGCGCCCCGGAGCCCCGGCGCGCCGCCGGTCACGCAGCCAGTCGGCGAGCATCGTGCTCTTGCCGTATCCGGCAGGCGCGCACACCAGCGCGACCCTCGGCGTCCCACCGGCCTCCCACTCGTCGAGCGACCGCGAGAGCCGTGCCCTGCGGACGTGGCCCCGCGGTGGCGGGAGCGCCGTGAATCTCATGCTGCACACCGGTGCGCTGAAACCTTTCGCGACTGAGGGAATCCTGCGAGCAGGCTAAGAGAGCTCGCCGTTGCGCACGGGGCACACACGTGCACCAACGTGAAGATCTCTCGAAGGAGTGAGGGCGACGCACGATCCTGCCCTCGGAGATCACTGTCCGCGCAGGCGCCGTCCCCCGCTCAGCCCAGCCTCCGGTGCCGCGACCGGGTGCACGTCACCCATCGCCGCGCCCAGCACTCCCGCGTAGGGAAGACCGGATTCGTCGACGGCGAGGATGCGGGGAAGGAACAGCGCGGGCGTGCGGGCCGAGATGTCGACGAGGTTCGCGTGGCTCGACAGTTCGAACAACGTCCGCAGCGCCGCCATCGTCTCGGTCCGGTCGGGATCGGACGAGGGCGAAAGTCCTTCGACGCGGACGTCGAGCCACCTGCTGTCGCCGACGCCGAACGACACCTTCGCGCGCCCGGGGAACTCGCCGTCGCGGCGCAGTTCTCCGACGGCGTCAGCCAGCAGCGCGGCGATCGACGGCAGCGAAGGCGGCCCTCCGAGGCAGTCGCTTCCCGTGATGCACCAGGCCGGTGTGACATAGCTGCTCATAAGCCACCTTTCGAAAGGCCGCACGGCCACGCGAGACATATCCGCGCGGGCCCGCGCGGGACGACGGCGCGAAGTCGGTCGCGATGCCCGGTGATGACGGCGGCAGGGGTTCAGGGCGGCCGGGTTCTCGCGCGAGGCACACGGTGGCCGGTCGCGCGACAGACATGACCGGAACTCCGTGACCCTATCGCGTCAGGATCACCGGCGCCTGTTTACGCCTTCCCTGCATGATGAGAGCTGCAATATGCCACACGGACGGGTGAAGGGTGTCTGGCCAGTGCGAACAGTCGCCCTCACCCACTCACCCGTTGCAGGCGAAATCAACAATTTGCTGTTCTCAAGCCGAACGAGCGGCCGTTAAACAGTGACCATGCCGCTATCCGACTACCGCGCTCCGGCGAGGGACACACCACGTGCACCGCGAGTGGAGACCCTTGCGCGGACGTTCGCCGAACTCGCCGATGTCGTCGCCCCCTCCTTCGACGAGCACGACTACGTCCGGCGCGTCGCGCGGCGCTGCGGGCAACTGCTCGACATCGACGAGGCCGCGCTCGCGTTCGCCGATCCTCAGCTCAGGACGACGGCATTGGGCGCCTCGTCGGAAGCCGCGCACGAGTTGATGACGATGCAGGTCCACACGCGGCAGGGCCCCTCGGCCGACTGCCTGCG
Source organism: Saccharomonospora sp. NPDC006951 (assembly GCA_040635515.1). GTDB lineage: Bacteria > Actinomycetota > Actinomycetes > Mycobacteriales > Pseudonocardiaceae > Prauserella_A. Next base: position 64,539 of record JBEYHY010000011.1, read on the forward strand.
CGGGGCTCGCGCGAGCGGATCGGCCGATCTGCGCGAGGAGAACCGCTGGGCCGCCTTCACCACCAGCGCGCTCAACGCGGGATTCGTCGCCGCCCATGCGCTCCCGCTGTGCTCGCACGGCAGGGCACTCGGCGTGCTGACCCTCCTGCGGCGCAGGCCGGGCACGCTTGGCCCCACCGACACGATCGTCGCGACGGCGCTGGCCCAGGCCGCGGCGAGCGCGGTGCTGTCACAGCGCACTCTCGGCGCGGCGCAACGGCTCGCGGGGCAACTACAGACCGCGCTCCACACCCGGATCGACATCGAGCAGGCGAAAGGACTCATCGCCGCGCACCGGCACAGCGACATGGATGTCGCGTTCGAGGTGCTGCGCGAGCACGCCCGCAGCAGCAGGCGCAGGCTGCACGACGTCGCCAAGGACGTCATCGACAACGCGCCACGAGTACGGAACCTGCTCGCGGACGGCGGCGGACCGTAGCCCGGCTCTCTTCCCTTGCCCCGCAACGACTCCGCGGCAAGCGGGTGCCCGCGGTGACGCCGAGCAGGCGGCCCCCTCGACCACGTCGTGCTGTCCTGCTCGTACGACCGGGACACGGTGACCAGTGCGGACTACTCCGCGAACACGGGCACGTCGGCCCATTCGGCTGGCACGGTCGGGACACCTCCTCGGGCGGGTGGGAAGGTTCACGGAGCCCCCGGACAGGGGGAGGGCACCGGGGGCCCCGTGGCGGGACCGGCCCTGGTGGGTAGCCGGCCTCGCTGGTAGCTCGCCCCCACTCGAACTAGCCATTCTAGAGAATGAACCACCGGTTTCATCTTGGCAATAGTCCATTCGTGGCGGCACTCGTCACGGCGCGCACAGTGACGTCCGTCCCCTCCCGGAATACTCAGCCCTGCTAACGAAGTTGGCGTTTGCGTAGGCAGGGCAACGAATCTGGGGGTCCACGTGAGCGTCGATCAGGCACAGGCGGACGGCCAAGCGCCGGCACGCGGCACAACCCCGTCACCCACAAGAGCGCGGACCATCAAGTTCGCCCTGATCCTCGGCGGGTTGACCGCCTTCGGCCCGCTCGCCGTCGACATGTATCTGCCCGCGCTGCCCGTCATGGCGACCGACCTGGCCAGCAGCGACTCGGCACTCCAGCTGACGCTGGCCGCCTTCATCGTCGGGATGGGCGCGGGCCAGCTCGTCGCGGGCCCGCTGTCGGACGCCTTCGGCCGTCGCAAGCCACTGCTGGTCGGCGTCATCGTGTTCGCGGTGGCCTCGGTACTGTGCGCGATCGCCCCCACGGCCGAGGTGCTCATCGGCGCGCGGGTGGTGCAGGCGCTCGGCGCCTCGGCGGGCGTCGTGATCGCGAGGGCCGCGGTGCGCGACCTGTTCTCCGGCATCGCGATGGCCCGGTTCTTCTCGGCGCTCATGCTGGTCACCGGACTCGCCCCGATTCTGGCTCCGGTACTCGGCGGGCAGATCCTCAACTGGACGTCGTGGAGGGGCATCTTCGCGGTGCTGACCGGTTTCGGCGTGCTGCTGCTCGTCGTCACCGCCTTCGCGCTTCCCGAATCACTGCCCGCCCACGCCCGCAGGCCCGCCCGGCCCGGCGCGGTACTGCGCACCTACGCGGGCCTGCTCGGCGACCGGGTCTTCGTCGGTTACGCGCTGGCCTGCGGGCTCACCTTCGCGGCCATGTTCACCTACATCTCCGGCTCCTCCTTCGTGCTGCAGGACGCCTACGAGCTGAGCCCGCAGCAGTACAGCCTGGTGTTCGCGGCGGGAGGGCTCGGGCTGGTCATCGCGGGACAGCTCAACGGCTGGCTGGTCGGCAGGTTCGCGCAGCGGAGCCTGCTGCTGGCCGGGCTGGTGCTCGGTGCGGGCTCCTCGGCACTGCTGACGCTGGCCGCCTCGGCGAACCTCGGGCTCGGCGTGCTGTTGCCGCCACTGCTGCTGACGATCTCCAGCCTTGGCATGGTCATGCCCAACGCGACGTCACTGGCCCTGGCCGACCACCCGCACAACGCCGGTGCGGCCTCGGCGCTGCTCGGCGTGCTGCAGTTCCTCATCGGCGGGCTGGTCGCCACCCCGCTCGCCGGGATCGGCGGCGGAACGAGCGCCGTGCCCATGGCCGCCATCATGGCCGGTTTCGGGCTGCTGGGGCTGTTGAGCTTCACCGTGCTGGCCCGCCCCGCCGCTCCGGCACCGGCGGGGGTCACGGTTTCCGGTAGGTGAGGTGCATGATCCCGGCAGGGCAGACCTCCGTATCCGCCAGTTCGAGGTTCTGGGGCGCGAACTCTCCGTCGAAAAGGGAAATTCCCGCACCGGCGACCACCGGATAGTGCTTGATGATCAGCTCGTCGATCTCGGGACGCAGGGCTGCGGCCAGGCGCGCGCCGCCGACCAGCCAGATCTTCTTGCCCTCCCCCGCTTTCAGCTCACGGATCTTCTCGACCGGATCGGTCGCGACGAGTCGCACGCCGGGATCGGGGCTTTCGGTCAGCGTCGTCGAGAACACGTAGTGCTCAAGGTGTGAGTACGCGTTGGTCACTCCCGCGCGCAGGCCGAGTTCGTAGGAGCGGCGCCCTTCGACGACCGTGTCGAAATGCTTGTGCTCGGCGTCCGCGATACCGAGCGGCTCGTGCAGGTGCGTGGGAATGATCTCGGGAAAGTCCGCGAGCAGCTTCGGCAGGTACTCGGGCGGCGGCGCCATGAGCCCGCCGCTCGGGTCGGAGCGGTCGGGCGCGGCGATGAAGCCGTCGATCGTCATGGCCACGCAGTAGGTCAGCTTTCGCAAGGTTGTGTCTCCTGAATCCGAACCACTTGGTTTGTAGTGCTTTGACTGTAGTACTATGCCCACAGTGGTTGTCAACCGGCTTTGCGGGAGAGTTTCGTGCGAAACCCTGAACGACGAATCGCCCTTGTCGACGCGGCCATCGAAGTGCTGGCAAGGGATGGCGCGCGCGGCCTGACCTTCCGCGCGGTGGATACCGAGGCCGCGGTGCCCAAGGGCACCGCTTCGAACTACTTCGCCAACCGTGAGGACCTGCTCAACCAGGTCGGCGCGCACATTCACCGGCGGCTGGCGGTCGATCCCTCGGCGGTCGAGACGGCGGCACCGCTGTCGTCATCGCCCGAACGGCTCACCGAGCTGATGCACGCGTTGTTCCACCGCATCTCCGAGGACCGCACCGGCTGGCTCGCGCTGCTGGAACTGCGCCTTGAGGCCACCCGCAGGCCGGAACTCCGGGCAGCGCTGACGGCAACCCTTCGCGACAACCTGAACCTGAACATCGAAGGCCGCAGGGCATCCGGCCTGCCCGGCGACGACATGACGACGGTCCTGCTCTACTACGCGATGACGGGCCTCATCCTGGAACACCTGACGATCCCCGGGGCGCTGGCGGGCTACGACGAGGACGACCTGATCGCGACCTTCGTGACCCGCGCGCTCGCGACCTGACCTCGCGGCCGGTCACCCGATTCCGGAGAGGTCACCCTGCCTCAGGGTCTCGGCATCCACCTGCGCCCTTCCCTCGACCAGCGCCTGCAACGCGTCGCCGTCATCCCACATGTTGACGTTCATCGCCGCCGTCACCGTGCCCTCTCGCAACCAGAACGCGGTGAACTCGCGCGCCGCCGGATCGCCACGCACCACCAGCTCGTCGGTGGCCGGATCGGCGAGCCCCCGGTACTCGCACCCGAGGTCGTATTGGTCGGTGAAGAAATACGGGGTGCGCAGATAGGGCTCGTTCGCCCCGATCAGGTTGCCCGCAACGTGCTCGCCCTGGTTCTTGGCATTGGCCCAGTGCTCGACCCGCACCCTCGTGCCGTAGCGAGGATGGAAGTGCGACGCGATGTCGCCTGCCGCGTACACATCGGGAGCCGCGGTCCGCAGGCCCGCGTCGACGACGATCCCGCCGTTGCCGGACAGTTCCAGCCCCGCGGCGTGCGCCAGCTCCACCCTCGGCGTCGCGCCGACGGCAACCAGCACCGTGTCGGCCTCCAGCACACCGCCGTCGGCGAGCCGCACCTCGGTCGCCTCGCCCGCGCGGGTGAACTCGGCGACGGCCGACCCCAGCCGCCACTGGACTCCGTGCCCGGTGTGCAGATCGCGGAACACGGTCGCGATCTCGTCGCCGAGTACGGCCCGGAGCGGCAGCGTGTCCTGCTCGACGACGGTCACCTCGGCACCGTGGGCCCGTGCCGCCGCCGCGGCTTCCGTCCCGATCCAGCCCGCGCCCACGATCACCACCTTGCCCGCCCGCTCGAACGCCGACCGCAGCGCGAGCGAGTCGTCGAGGCTGCGCAACGTGTGCAGCGAGGGCAGATCTCCGCCAGGCACCGGCAGGGTCCTCGGCCGCGATCCCGTGGCGAGCAACAGCCGGTCGTAGCGGTGCCGCTCGCCGTCCTCGTCGGTGACCAGCCGCCCGCCGAGCTCGATCCGGGTCGCACTCAACCCCGCGCGCAGATCGATGTCGTGCTCGGCGTAGAAGTTCTCCCCTCGTACCCAGTCCGGCTCGTCGACGTTGCCGAGCAGCAGCCCCTTGGACAGCGGCGGGAGTTCGTACGGCCGGTGCGGATCGGTTCCCAGCACCAGTACCTCGCCCTGGTAGCCGCGCCCGCGCAGACTCGCCGCGGCTCCCGCCCCGGCAAGGCCGCCGCCGACGATGACGATTCGCTTCGGCTCCGACATCGCGATCCCTCCACTCCACTGTGATATGCGACACCGAACGCTACAGCCGCGCGCACGTAACAGCAGCCCTTGAAGAACAGATACAGCTATTTCGGGAAATCGCGTCATGGCCGCACCGCTCGCGCCGTCGCACAGTCGCAGGTGGCAAACATCGGACGAGGGGCGGTCAACGTGGCTGTGCGCGACGAATGGGCGATTTCCTGCAGAGATCTCGCCGGAAGGCGGCGAGAACTGACCGTGTTCGTGAGCAGCGACCGGGTGGTGCTGATCGCGCCGCCCGGCGAGGCGGCCGTGCTCGCGCCGCTCGACGTCGGCAGGTTGCGGGCGGCGTTGCGCGACGCCGTCGTGCAGGTGGCCGCGACCCACGGTGGCAGGGCGATCGACGACGGCTGACCCGGTCCATTGTGGAGTAACGGCGCGCGAGAGCAGCATCGCTCGCGGTGCGGATAGGCTCGGCGACCATGAGCCAGTCAACGTGGGACGCCGTCGACACCTACTTCGCCGATCACCTCATTCCCGCCGATCCGGCGCTGGATGCCGCATTGGCCACCAGCGAGCAGGCGGGCCTTCCCCCCATCGCCGTCTCCCCCGGCCAGGGCAAGCTGCTCAACCTGCTGACCAGGATCGCGGGAGCCAGTTCCGTCCTTGAGATCGGCACCCTCGGCGGATACAGCACCATCTGGCTCGGCAAGGCGCTGCCCGCCGGCGGCACGCTCGTGAGCCTGGAGGCCGACGCCAAACACGCCGAGGTCGCGAAAGGCAACGTCGCCCGCGCCGGGCTCGCCGACCTCGTCGACATCAGGGTGGGCCCCGCGCTCGACACCCTTCCCGGACTGCGTGATCTGGCGCCCTTCGATCTCGTGTTCATCGACGCCGACAAGCCGAACAACCCGAACTACCTCAGGTGGGCACTCGAACTGACCGGCATCGGCAGCGTGATCATCGTCGACAATGTCGTGCGCGGCGGCGCCGTCGCCGACGCGGGCAGCACGGACGCCGCGGTGCGCGGGGTCCGGGAAATGACCGAGCTGATCCGGGACGAGCCGCGCCTCGACGCCACCGCACTGCAGACCGTGGGCAGCAAGGGCTACGACGGATTCACCATCGCGCTCGTCACCGGCTGAGCACCCGTCTCGGTCTCAGGTGAGAAAACCGCGCAGCAACGACGCGGTGCCCTCGACGTGCTCGGCCATGGCCGCCCTCGCCGAGGAAGGGTCACCGGCCAGTATCGCCTCCACCACCTCGGCGTGCTGCGCGTTCGAATGATCGAGATTGGGTTCCAGCAGGGGAATCTCGTCGAGCAGCCCGTTGACCCGCATGCGCACGTCGGCGACGGCGGAGGTCAGTGAGGCCGAACCGGTGACCTCGGCGATCGCGAGATGCAGGCGGGAATCCCTTCGCCGGTACTCGGCGACGCCCGCGGCGTTCGCCTCGGCGAGCGTCGCGGAAAGGTGGCGCCGGTCCGCTTGCGACAGCGAGCGGACCGCCGCGAGTTCGGCGGCCCCCGTCTCCAGCGCGAATCGCAGGCTGAGCGTGTCGTCGACGGGCGCGGCAGGCACCGAGCCCGCCCGCGGTTCGGGAAGACACTCCGTCACGAACGTCCCGCCGTAGCGCCCTCTGCGCGATTCGACGTAGCCCGCGTCGGCAAGCGCCCTGATGGCCTCGCGCAAGGTCACCCTGCTGACTCCGAGCCGCTCGGCCAGTTCCCGTTCCGCGGGCAGCCGCTCCCCCGCGCCGACGACGCCGAGCCGGACGGCCTGCAGCAGCCGCTCCACGGTCTCCTCGAAGGCGTTGCCGGCACGAACGGGGCGGAACAACGCCTCTCCGGCGCTGACTCCGCCCCGCACGGCGTATTCGGCATCCCTGCCTGACCGGGCTTTCACCGTTCCTCCTCGCGGTCGGCCTACCCGCGAGTGTAGATCGGGTTCAGCCCAGCCCCGCGTACATCGGGTGCTTGGAGGCGAGCAGCTCGACCCGCGAGGCCAGTTCCGCCCGCACCGTCTCGTCGAACTCGGGTCGCAGCGCACGGGCGATGATGTCGGCGACCTCGGTGAAATCGTCGTCGCCGAAACCACGGGTGGCCAGCGCGGGCGTACCGATCCGGAGACCGGAGGTCACCATCGGGGGGCGGGGGTCGAAAGGAACCGCGTTGCGGTTGACCGTGATTCCGACCTCGTGCAACCTGTCCTCGGCCTGCTTTCCGTCCAATGTGGACTCGACGAGATCGACAAGCACGAGGTGCACGTCGGTGCCGCCGGTGAGCACGCGCACGCCCGCCGCGACGCAGTCGGGGTGAGTCAGCCGCGCCGCGAGAATCTTGGCACCGTCGAGCACCCGCTGCTGCCGCTGCCGGAATTCCTCGCTCGCCGCGATCTTGAGCGCCACCGCCTTGCCCGCGATGACGTGTTCGAGCGGACCTCCCTGCTGGCCGGGAAACACCGCCGAGTTGATCTTCTTCGCCAGCTTGTCGTCGTTGCACAGCACGATGCCGCCACGCGGGCCGCCCAGTGTCTTGTGCGTCGTCGTCGTGACGACATCGGCGTAGGGAACGGGATTGGGGTGCAGTCCGGCCGCGACGAGCCCAGCGAAGTGCGCCATGTCGACCATCAGCTTCGCCTCCGCCGCGTCGGCGATGCGGCGGAACTCCGCGAAGTCGAGCTGCCTCGGGTACGCCGACCAGCCCGCGATGATGAGCTTCGGCTTGTGTTCCATGGCGAGCCGCTCGACCTCGGCCATGTCGATCCTGCCGCTCTCCTTGTCGACGTGGTAGGCCACGACGTTGTAGAGCTTGCCGGAGAAGTTGAGCCGCATGCCGTGCGTCAGATGCCCGCCGTGGGCGAGGTCGAGACCCAGAATCGTGTCGCCGGGCTGCAACAGCGACACCATCGCCGCCGCGTTGGCCTGCGCGCCCGAATGCGGCTGCACGTTCGCGTGTGCCGCGCCGAACAACGACTTCGCGCGCTCGATGGCGAGCGTCTCGATGACGTCCACGTGCTCACAACCACCGTAGTAACGCCTGCCGGGGTAGCCCTCGGCGTACTTGTTGGTGAGCACCGATCCCTGCGCTTCCAGCACTCCGAGTGGCGCGAAGTTCTCCGATGCGATCATCTCCAGCGTGTTGCGCTGGCGCTCCAGCTCCGCCGCGACGGCCGAGGCCACCTCGGGGTCCACTGTGGAAAGGTCGGCGTCGAAAGAACTCATGTCAGTCCTCCTGGATCAGTGCGGCGTATGCGGTGGAGTCCAGCAGCTGCCGCGTGTCCTCGGTGCGTACCCGCAGCAGCCAGCCCGCTTCGTAGGGGTCGGAGTTGAGTAGTTCCGGATTGTCCACAACGGCCTGATTGATCTCGGTGACCTCGCCGTCGAGCGGCGCGAACAGTTCGCTGACCGACTTCGTCGACTCGATCTCGCCGCAGACGGTGCCCGCCGCGATCTTGTCCCCCGGGGAAGGCAGTTCGACGAACACGACGTCACCGAGCGCCTCGGCCGCGAAGGCGGTGATGCCGATGGTGACCGTGTCACCTGCCCTGCTGACCCACTCGTGTTCCTTGGTGTAGCTCAGGTTTTCCGGGATGCTCATGGCCGCCTTCCTGCGGTCGGTCTTCCTGCGGTGGGGCTTTCGGCGCGGAGTTCAGGAACGCCGCTGGTAGAACGGCAACGATACGACCTCGACCTGCTCCGTCCTCCCCCGGATGTCCGCGTCGAGCACGGTCCCCGGTTCGGCGAGCGCGGGCGGCAGGTAGGCCATCGCGATGGGGTGGCCGAGCGTCGGCGAGAGCGCCCCGCTCGTGACGACACCGACCGGCTCGCCCTCGCTGAGCACCCGGTAGCCGTGCCTCGGCGCGCGGCGGCCGCTGCCCTTCAGCCCGGCGAGCACCCGGTCGGGCTCGCGGCGCTTCTCCAGCGCGGCCCTGCCGACGAAGTCGCCCTCCTTGTCGAACTTCACGACCCGGCCCAGCCCCGCGGAAAACGGTGACTCGTCGGCACTGAGTTCGTTGCCGTACAACGGCATTCCCGCTTCGAGCCGGAGGGTGTCCCTGCAGGCCAGCCCCGCGGGCAGCAGGCCACTCCCCTCACCTGCCTCGGTAAGCACTCGCCACACCGCCTCGGCCCGCTCGGCGGGGACGTAGAGCTCGAACCCGTCCTCCCCGGTGTAACCGGTGCGGGCAAGCAGTACCCTCTGACCGTCCACTGTGACCGGTGTGCTCGCGTAGTACCTGAGCGAGGCAAGGTCGGCTCCGGTGACCGCGCCGACGATCCCCGCCGAGGCGGGCCCCTGTACGGCGATCAGTGCGGTCTCGGGTCCCCTGTCGGCAACCGTCGTGTCGAACCCCTCCGCCCTCACGGTCAGCTCGGCGAGCACGACGTCGGCGTTGCCCGCGTTGGCGACGACGAGGAACCGTTCCTGTTCCAGCCGGTACACCACGAGGTCGTCGAGCACGCCGCCGCTCTCGTCGCACATCATCGTGTAACGGGCCCTTCCGGGCTTGACGGCGGAGAGTTTCCCGACGAACGCGTAGTCGAGCGCCGCCGCCGAACCCGGCCCGGTCAGCTCGATCTCGCCCATGTGCGAGAGGTCGAACAGACCGGCCGCCTCGCGCACGGCGCGATGCTCGGCCAGCTCACTGGAATACCGCACCGGCATCGACCAGCCGGCGAAGTCGGTGAAGGAGGCTCCGAGGCGTTCGTGTACCTCGTGCAGCGGAGTTCTCATGTATCAGCCCTCGTACGAAGAGACAGGCGGGCACGAGCAGACGAGATTGCGGTCCCCGTAGGCACCCTCGATCCGCCGCACCGGCGACCAGTACTTGCCCTTGGGTTCGGTGACACCCGGATACACGGCAAGTGCCCGATCGTAGGGCAGGTCCCACTCGCCCGCGAGCTGCTCGGCCGTGTGCGGAGCACCCCGCAACGGGCTGCGCTCGACCGGCCAGCGCCCCGAGGCGACGTCGTCGATTTCCCTGCGGATGGCGATCATCGCCGCGCAGAACCGGTCGATCTCGGCGAGGTCCTCGCTCTCGGTCGGCTCGACCATGAGCGTTCCCGCAACGGGAAAGGACATCGTCGGAGCGTGGAAACCGTAGTCGATGAGCCGCTTCGCGACGTCCTCGACGGTGACGCCGGTCTGCTTGGTGAGCCCGCGCAGATCGAGGATGCACTCGTGGGCGACGAGCCCGTGCTGGCCGGTGTAGAGCACGGGGAAGTGCGGGGCCAGCCGCGCGGCCACGTAGTTGGCGGCCAGAACCGCGACCTGGGTGGCCCTGCTCAGTCCCTCGGCTCCCATCATCCGCACGTAGGCCCACGAGATGGGCAGGATGGAGGCCGAACCGTAGGGGGCCGCGGAAATGGGCCCCACGCCGGTCTCCGGGCCCGCCTCCGGCGCGAGCGGATGGTTGGGCAGGTACGGCGCGAGGTGCGCGCGCACCGCGACCGGGCCGACGCCGGGTCCGCCTCCGCCGTGCGGGATGCAGAACGTCTTGTGCAGGTTGAGATGCGAGACATCGCCACCGAACTCGCCGGGCTTGGCGAATCCGAGCAGCGCGTTGAGGTTGGCGCCGTCGACGTAGACCTGCCCCCCGCCGCCGTGCACGATCTCGGCGAGCTCGGCGATGCCGGTCTCGTAGACCCCGTGGGTGGAGGGATAGGTCACCATGATCGCGGCGAGCGTCCCGGCGTGTGCCTCCACTTTGGACCGCAGGTCGGCGAGGTCGACGTCGCCGTCGGCCGTGCAGGCCACGACGACGACCCGCATCCCGGCCAGCACGGCGGAGGCGGCGTTGGTTCCGTGCGCGGACGACGGAATCAGGCACACGTCACGCTCGGGCTGCCCGTTGGCCCTGTGATAGGCGCGGATGGCGAGCAGACCGGCCAGCTCGCCCTGGCTGCCCGCGTTGGGCTGCAGCGAGACCTCGTCGTATCCGGTGACCTCGGCGAGCCAGCCGCTGAGCTGATCGATGAGCGCGTGATACCCGGCAGCGTCCTCAGCGGGCGCGAAGGGGTGAATCCCGGCGAATTCCGGCCAGGTCAGCGCTTCCATCTCGGTGGTCGCGTTGAGTTTCATCGTGCACGACCCGAGCGGGATCATGCCCCGGTCGAGCGCGTAGTCGAGGTCCGACAGCCCGCGAAGGTAGCGCAGCATGGCCGTCTCGGACCGGTGCGCGTGGAAGACGGGATGGGTCAGGTACTCGTCACGCCGCAACAATCCCTCCGGCAGCGCCGTCAGGCCCCCGGCGGGAGCGCCGGTGACCCCGAAGGCCCGCAACACCTTCTCCAGCACGGCGGGCGTGGTCACCTCGTCGCACGCGATCCGCACCCGGTCGGTACCGGCGAGCCCGAGGTTGACGCCCTCCTTCCGTGCCGCGGCGACCACACCGGCCGCGCCGGGCACCTTCGCCACCACGGTGTCGAAGAAATGCGTGCTCTCGACCTCGATGCCCCCCTCGCGCAGCGCCGCCGCGAGCCCCGCCGCGTGGGCATGCACCCGCCGTGCGATGCGCGCGAGCCCGTCAGGGCCGTGGTACACGGCGTACATCGAGGCGATCACGGCGAGCAGCACCTGCGCGGTACAGATGTTGCTCGTCGCCTTCTCCCTGCGGATGTGCTGCTCGCGGGTCTGCAGCGCGAGCCGGTATGCCTGCTTGCCGCCCGCGTCGACGGAGACACCCACCAGCCGCCCCGGCAAGGAGCGTTCGAGCCCTCCGCGCACGGCGAGGTAACCGGCGTGCGGGCCGCCGTAGCCGAGCGGCACGCCGAACCGCTGGGTGTTGCCCGCCGCGACGTCCGCGCCGAACTCACCGGGCGAGGTCAGCAACGTCAGCGCGAGCAGGTCGGCCGCCACGCAGTACAGCGCGCCCGCCGCCTTGGCCTTCTCCCCGATCCCGGTGTAGAAAGCGGGCTCGCGCAGCACACCCGAGGTTCCCGGGTACTGCACGACGACCCCGAAGAACTCGCCGGGAAGCCCCTCCGCTTCGAGATCACGTACCTCGACGTCGATGCCGACGGCGTCGGCCCGCGTGCGCACGACGGCGATGGTCTGCGGAAGGCACTCGGAGTCGAGCACGACGGTGCGGGAGGGTGCCTTGGACACCCTGCGCATCAGCAGCACGGCCTCCGCGACGGCCGTCCCCTCGTCGAGCATGGAGGCTCCCGCCGTGGCGAGGCCGGTCAGGTCGGCGACCATCGTCTGGAAGTTCAGCAGCGCCTCAAGCCTGCCCTGGGAGATCTCCGGCTGGTAGGGCGTGTACGCCGTGTACCACGCGGGATTTTCCAGCACGTTGCGCTTGATCACGGGCGGAGTGATCGTGTCGTGGTAGCCGAGCCCGATCATCTGCGTGCGCGCGGTGTTGCGACCGGCCAGTTCGCGCAGCTCGGCGATGGCCTCGGTCTCCGAAGCGGGCTCGGGAAGGGAAAGCCGGGAGGCCGTGCGGATCGCCGTGGGCACCGCGGCGGCAACCAGCGCGTCGAGACTGCCGTAACCACACTCGGCGAGCATCTTGGCCTGCTCGTGCTCGCCGGGCCCGATGTGCCGCGCGGCGAACGGCGGGGCCTCGAAGGATGAAGGGGTGTGGGGCGGCGAACTGGACGGCATCGGGAGCTCCTTTCTCACGCACGCACGGAATACCCGCCGCGCTGGGAACTCCCCCTCTGTCATGGCACCTGAGAGTTTCACCGTGTGTACACACGGCTTTCACCTTGGGTGAGGCTCTGTCGAGCCTGCTTTCCAGAGTGGCCTTGCCGCGGGCGGTAAGCGGTACCTGAGAGATTCTGGGGAGTTTGCTCCTTCGGTGCTCCGCCGACTACACGGAGGCTCTCCCGCCCCGGCTCGAACAGCCTCGATTTTCAGTTATACCGGAGTAACGTACGCGCCCGCGATGCCGCCGTCCACCAGGAACTCGGCAGCCGTGACGAAGGACGCGTCGTCGCTCGCGAGGAACGCGACGGCCCCCGCGATCTCCTCGGGAAGGGCGAATCTGCCCATGGGTACGTGCACGAGCCTCCTCGCCGCCCGCTCGGGATCCTTCGCGAACAGCTCTTCGAGCAGCGGGGTGCCGACCGGTCCTGGGCACAGTGCGTTCACCCTGATGCCCTCCCTCGCGAACTGCACGCCCAGCTCACGCGTCATCGACAGCACCCCGCCCTTGGACGCGGTGTAGGAGATCTGCGACGTCGCCGCTCCCATGACGGCCACGAACGAGGCGGTGTTGATGATCGATCCCTTGCCCTGCCTTCGCATGTGCGGGATGGCGTACTTGCAGCACAGATACACCGAGGTCAGGTTCACCTCCTGCACCTTGCGCCACGCGTCGAGTCCGGTGGTGAGGATCGAGTCGTCCTCCGGCGGAGAGATGCCCGCGTTGTTGAACGCGACGTCGAGCGAGCCGAACCGCTCGACCGTCGTCGCGAACAGCGCCTCCACCTCGCTCTCGACCGTCACGTCGGTGCGGACGAAGGCGCCGCCGACCTCGTCGGCCACCGCGGTACCGGCCGCGGTGTCGATGTCGGCGACGACGACTTTCGCGCCCTCGGCGGCGAGCCTCCTCGCCGAGGCCAGCCCGATGCCGCTGGCGCCTCCGGTGATCACGGCGACGCGGCCGGCGAGCCGTTCGGTCATGGTCATGCCCCTCCCTGCTGTTCGGTGCTGATGAAGACGTTCTTGATCTCGGTGAACGCGGTGATCGCGTCGGGACCGAGTTCCCTGCCGAGTCCCGACTGCTTGAACCCTCCGAACGGGGTCCAGTACCGCACGGAGGCGTGCGAGTTGACCGAGAGATTGCCCGCGTCCACGGCCCGCGACACCCGCAACGCCCTTCCGACGTCGGAGGTCCACAGCGAGCCGGAAAGGCCGTAGGGGGTGTCGTTGGCCATGGCGATCGCGTCGGCCTCGTCCTCGAAGGGCACGACCGCGACGATCGGCCCGAAGATCTCGTCGGTCAGCAGCGGATCGTCCGCCGAATCCGGCAGTACCACCGTCGGCGGGAACCAGAATCCGGCGCCGCCGGGAGCGGTTCCCTCGAAGGCGATCCGCGACCGTTCGGGAAGGTAGGAGGCGACCTTGCGCCGGTGTTCCTCGGAGATCAGTGGGCCCATCTCGGTGCCGGAGCTGGCCGGGTCCCCCACGACGACCCCCTTCACGGCGGGTTCGAGCAGTTCGAGAAACCGGTCGAACACGCCTGCCTGCACCAGGATCCTCGACCGGGCGCAGCAGTCCTGGCCCGCGTTGTCGAACACGCCGTAGGGCGCGGTCGCCGCGGCCTTCTCCAGGTCCGCGTCGGCGAAGACGATGTTGGCGTTCTTGCCGCCGAGTTCAAGAGTCAGCCGCTTGACCTGATCGGCGCAGCCCGCCATGACCCGCTTGCCGACCTCCGCCGAGCCCGTGAACACGATCTTGCGGACCGCCGGGTGCTCGACGAGGCGTGTGCCCACCACCTCACCACTGCCGGGCAGCACCTGGAACACGCCGGGCGGAATACCGGCCTCCTCGGCGAGTTCGGCCAGCCGCAGCGCCGTGAGCGGCGTCAGCTCTGCCGGTTTGAGCACCACCGTGTTGCCCGCCGCGAGCGCGGGCGCGAATCCCCACGCCGCGATCGGCATCGGGAAGTTCCACGGCACGATCACGCCGACGACCCCGAGCGGTTCGTGAAAGGTCACGTTGAGCCCGCCGGACACGGGAATCTGCCTGCCGCTCAGCCGTTCCGGCGCGGCGGCGAAGTAGTGCAGTACATCGCGGACGTTGCCCGCCTCCCACCTCGCGTTGCCGATGGTGTGCCCCGAGTTGGCGACCTCCAGCGCCGCCAGCCGCTCGATGTCGCCGTCGACCAGCTCGGCGAACCGGCGCAACAGCCGCGCCCGATCTCCCGGCGCGACGGCCCGCCATGCCGGAAAAGCGGCTTGTGCCCTCGCGACGGCCTCGTCGGCCCGCTCTCTCGACGCGAGAGCGACCGATGTGATGACCAGCCCCGTCGCCGGATTGAGCAGCTCCACCGTGCTCTCATTCGTCATGTTCGGGCCGCCTCCACCAATCCCGCGAACAGCCGCACGTCGGCGCTGTCCTGCTCCGGATGCCACTGCACCCCGACCACGAACCGCTCGCCAGGCGACTCGATCGCCTCGACCGTGCCGTCACCGGCCCAGCCGACCGCGACCAGTCCCTCGCCCAGCCGGTCCACCGCCTGGTGGTGATAGCAATGCACGCCACCACGCCGTCCCAGCATCGCGGCCACCCTGCTGCCGCCGCCCAGCTCGATCCCGATACCGCCGTACTCCCCTGGCGCGGGCTGGTGACCTCGATGCCCGACCTGATCGGGAAGATGCTGGCACAACGTTCCTCCATTCGCGACGTTGAGTACCTGCATTCCCCTGCACACGCCGAGCACCGGCTTGCCGTACTCGCGCGCGGCCCGCAACATCGCGAACTCGGCCGCGTCCCTTTCCGGCCTCGACATCGTTTCCCGGTGCGCGGGCGCGCCGTAACCCGAAGGGTCGACGTCGGCGCCTCCGGCGAGCACCAGACCGTCCACAGCGGACACCGCGTCACGCTGATCGTCACCGGAGGGCGGCAGGAGCACCGGAACCCCGCCGGCCTCGGCGACACAACGCACATAGCTCCACGGCAGCAGCGCGGCCCCGGTGTTCCACACTCCCCACGACGCCGGTTCGTGGTAACAGGAAATCCCGATGACGGGCTTGCCAGTGGGCTTGTCGGTGGGCTTGTCAGAGCCGTTCGAAACCACGCACGCGCTCCCAGTCGGTCACCGCCGCGTCGAATGCCGCGAGCTCGACCCGCGCGGCGTTGAGGTAGTGCTCGACCACGTCGGCGCCGAACGCCTCGCGGGCGACCCCGCTTCCGGCGAACAACGTCGCCGCCTCGCGCAGCGTCGCGGGAACGGTGGGCTTGCCCGAAGTGTAGGCATTGCCGGTCAGCTCGGGTTCGAGCGGCAGCTCGTGCTCGATGCCGTGCAGCCCGGCCGCGATGAGCGCGGCCACCGCGAGATACGGATTCACGTCACCGCCGGGAACCCGGTTCTCCACGCGCAGCGAATCACCATGGCCGACGACCCGCAGCGCGCACGTGCGGTTGTCGGTGCCCCACGCGACCGAGGTCGGCGCGAAACTGCCGGGCACGAACCGCTTGTAGGAGTTGATGTTCGGCGCGAACAGGTACGTCAGTTCCCGCAGGCAGGCGAGTTGCCCGGCGAGGAAGCTCTCCATGAGCGGCGAGAATCCGCCCTGGCCGTCACCGGCGAGCACCGGATCGCCATCGCGCGAGCGAAGGCTGATGTGGATGTGACAGGAATTGCCCTCGCGCTCGTTGTACTTGGCCATGAAGGTCAAGCTCTTGCCCTCCATGGCCGCGATCTCCTTGGCCCCGGTTTTGTAGACACTGTGGTTGTCGCACGTGGACAGTGCTTCGGCGAACCGGAACGCGATCTCGTGCTGTCCAGGATTGCATTCGCCCTTGGCCGACTCCACGTAGAGTCCCGCTCCGGACATGGCATTGCGGATCCGGCGCAGCAGCGGCTCGACCCGCCCCGTGCCGAGCATCGAATAGTCCACATTGTATCGATTGGCCGGGGTAAGGTCCTGGTAGCCCGATTCCCACGCCCGTTCATAAGTGTCGTCGAAGACGATGAATTCCAGCTCCGTACCGACATAAGCCAGCAGATCGTGCTCGGCGAGCCGGTCGAGTTGCCCGCGCAGGATCTGTCTCGGTGACACCGGAATCGCTCCGCCGCCGACCCGCTCCACATCGCACAGCACCATGGCGGTGGCCTCGTGCCACGGCACGAGGCGCAGGGTGGACAGGTCGGGGCGCAGCACGCAGTCGCCGTAGCCGCGTTCCCACGACGACATCCGGAAACCGTCGACGGTGTTCATGTCGACGTCGACGGCGAGCAGATAGTCGCATGCCTCCGTGGCGTGCTCGACGACCTCGTTCAGAAAGTAGTCCGCGGCACAGCGCTTGCCCTGGAGCCTGCCCTGCATGTCGGTCATGGCGACGAGCACAGTGTCGATCGTGCCCTCACGAACGAGTTCACGCAGCTTGTCGAGCGTGAGCATGCCTTCACTGTTGCGCATCGGGCCACTCTTCCCCATCGCCGAAGGACATTCAACGGGCCGACTCGGTAAAAGGTACGAAAACAGACCTTTGATCGTGTTTCTATCCCGTAGCGGGTGTGAGGTCAACCCTTGACAAGGCTGACCAGGTGCACAACTCTCGGCTCACTCAAAGGACTGGCGTACTACCCATTGCAGCGACATGTGGGAGGCCCGTGGTGCCCGAGCACGTCGAGTACAACCAGGTCGACGAGAACTACCTCCATCAGCGGCAACTCAAGCGCGGTGCCGCCGGCTGGCTCCTGCTCGCCGGGCTCGGCGTCTCCTACGTGATCTCCGGCGACTTCGCGGGCTGGAACTTCGGCCTCGCCGAGGGCGGCTGGGGCGGGCTGCTCATCGCCACGGTGCTCATGGCAGTCATGTACGGCTGCATGGTGTTCGGGCTGGCCGAAATGTCCTCGGCCATGCCCGTTGCCGGAGCGGGCTACGGTTTCGCCCGCAGAGCGCTCGGCCCACTGGGTGGATTCGCCACCGGAATCGCCATCCTCATCGAGTACGCGATCGCACCGGCCGCCATCGCGACGTTCATCGGCGGCTACATCGAGACACTCGGGCTCTTCGGGCTCACCAACAGCTGGCCCGTTTTCCTCGCCTGCTACGTCATCTTCATCGGCATCCACCTCTACGGTGTCGGCGAGGCGCTGCGGCTCATGTTCGGCATCACCGCGATCGCCGTGGTCGCGCTCGTGGCCTTCGTCGTGGGCATGATCCCGAAGGTGTCATTCGCCAATCTCTTCGACATCGTTCCCGACACCACGGCGGCCGGAGCAAGTGATTTCCTGCCCTTCGGAATCGCGGGCGCCATGGCGGCGCTCGTGTACGGGATCTGGTTCTTCCTTGCCATCGAAGGGGTTCCGCTGGCGGCCGAGGAGGCTCGCGATCCGAAGAAGGACATGCCTAAGGGCATCATCGCGGGAATGGGCGCGCTCGTCGTGTTCGCCGCGCTGATCCTCGTCGTCGCGCCCGGCGCCGCGGGTTCCAGCGCGATCGCAACCTCGGACAATCCGCTTCCCGCGGCGGTTCGCGCGGCCTACGGCGGCGACAACTTCCTCGCCCAGCTCGTCAACTACGTGGGGCTCGCCGGACTGGTCGCCAGTTTCTTCTCCATCATGTACGCGTATTCGCGGCAGTTGTTCGCGTTGTCCAGGGCCGGCTACCTTCCCCGCTGGCTGTCGAGGACAGGAGCCCGCAAGACGCCGTATCTCGCGCTGATCGTGCCGGGGACGATCGGGTTCGTGCTCGCGGCGGCGACCCGCGACGGCGCACTGCTGATCAACATCGCGGTCTTCGGTGCCACCGTGTCCTATGTGCTGCTCAATCTCTCGCACATCGTGTTGCGCATCAGGGAGCCACGACTGGACCGTCCCTATCGGACCCCAGGCGGCATCGCCACCACGAGTGTCGCGCTGGTGCTCGCCGTCGCGGCGGTGATCGCGACGTTCATCGTCGACATGATCGCCGCCGCGATCACGGCGGCGATCTTCGTGGCCGCGCTCGGCTACTTCTGGTTCTACAGCAGGCACCGGCTCGTCGCGGCGGCACCGGAGGAGGAGTTCGCGGCCGTGCGCATGGCCGAACAGGACCTCGAAAGGGAGTAACCCTCAGGCTCACGCCCATTCCGGGGAGAAAACTCTCGCCGGGAGCCAGTTCTAGAGAGTACTCTCCAGAATCATGGGACGACCACCGCGCCACACGAGCGACGACCTGCTCGACGCGGCCGTGCGCCTCGTCGCCGCGCACGGAGCACGCGCGGTGACGATGTCGGGGCTGGCCCGCGAAGCCGGTGCGCCGAGCGGATCGGTCTATCACCGGTTCGCCGACCGGCCCGCGCTGCTCGCCGCACTGTGGCTGCGGACGGTGCGGCGTTTCCATGACGGTTACCTCGCCGCGCTCGCCGGGGAACCGCCGGTCGAAGCTGCCATCGCCGCTGTCGAGAGGGGCGTGCGCTGGTGCGTGAGGCATCCCGGCGAGGCACTGGTACTCAACGCGGGAAGAGCCGCTTTCGACCACTCTTCATGGTCCGCTGTGGACACCGCGGCAGCCGCGCACACCGACGCCGAATTGCGTGCCGCGCTGCGCACGGCGTGCCGCCGGTTGCGGCAGCACACCGGCCGAGACACCGAGGAATTGCTACTGGTCCTCGTCGACCTGCCGCTCGCCGCCATCCGCAGGCATCTCGAAGCGGGCAAGCCGGTGCGCGAGAACACCGTCAGCGCCGTGGTCCGCGCGGCGCGGTTACTGCTCAACGCGGAGGGAACCGACCATGACCGAGGTGAATGAGCCAACCGGGTCGCCTGTGGACACGGCGACGATCGACGCGTGGATGCAGCAACCCACCGAACGGTTCATGCGGCAACGCTGGCTCGAATCCTTGCGGCGCTGGGGAACCGCGCCGGACACCGCGCCCGCACTGGAGGCGACGCTCGCCGCGATGGACGAGGCCGGGGTGGCCAGAGGGCTGCTGTCGGCGTGGCACGGCCCTGCCGGCTCGCTGATCTCCAACGAGGAGGTGGCCGAGATCGTCGAGGCACATCCCGGGCGTTTCTCCGGAATCGCCACCGTCGATCTCACCGATCCGATGGGCGCCGTGCGCGACATCCGGCACTGGGTCGGCGAGCGGGGTTTCGTCGGTGTCAGGGTGATGCCGTGGTTGTGGAACCTGCCGCCGAACGATCGCAGGTACTACCCGGTGTATGTCGCGTGCGTCGAACTCGGAGTCCCGTTCTGCACCCAGATCGGGCACACCGGCCCGCTGTGCCCCTCCGAGCCGGGCAGGCCCATCCCCTACCTCGACGAAGTACTGCTCGACTTCCCCGATCTGACCGTCGTCGGAGGCCACGTCGGATACCCGTGGATGGCTGAAGTCCTTTCCCTCGCGAGAAAGTATCCCGGTTTCCATGTCGACACGTCGGCTTATGCACTGCACCGGCTGCCGCCGGAACTCGCCGAGTTCGCCCGCGGAAGGGGAAGGAGCAAGGTGCTGTTCGGCAGCAACTATCCGATGCTCACTCCGGGTGCCTGCCTCGAAGGGCTGCCCGCGCTCGGTCTCGACGACGACGCGCGCGCCTTGTTCCTGCACGGCAACGCGCGCCGCGTGTTCGGTCTGTGAACCTCAGCGCAGCTCGTCGAGCAGTTCCCTCACCGCGAAGCGGCCCGCGCGGTTGGCGCCGATCGTGCTCGCCGATGGCCCGTAGCCGATGAGATGCAGGCGCGGCTGCTCGGCCACGCGTGTACCCGCGCCGGTGATGCGGATCCCGCCGCCGGGTCCCCTCAGCCGCAGCGGGGCCAGGTGATCCAGCGCGGCCCGGAAGCCCGTCGCCCAGAGGATCACGTCGGCTCGTCGCTCGGTGCCGTCCGCCCAGCGGACACCATGTGGGGTGAGCGTGCTGAACATGGGCAGGCGGTGCAGTGTTCCGGCCTCGCGGGCGGCACGAACCTCCGGTGTCAGCATCAGCCCCGTCACGCCCACCACGCTGCCGGGCGGCAGGCCCTGACGCACCCTGTGGTCGACCTGCGCCACCACCTCGCGGCCGTACTCCGGTGTGAAGTCCTCCTCGCGGAACACCGGAGGCCTGCGGGTGACCCATGTCGTCCCGGCGGCCGACGGCGCGATTTCGAGCAGCTGCTGCACGGCGGAGGACCCGCCGCCGACCACGACGACGTGCTGTCCGGCGAACTCCGCCGCGCCCTGATAGTCCGCCGTGTGCAACTGGCGTCCCTCGAATACCTCCTGGCCCGGATAGCGGGGCCAGAACGGTTTGTCCCAGGTGCCCGTCGCGTTGAGGATGCCGCGGGTGAGCCACGATTCGGTGGCGCTTTCGACGAGGAACCAGCCGGGATCGGGGGCGTGGCGCACCGACAGTACGTCGACGGGGCGGTGCACTGGCAGGTCGAAGACGCGCTCGTAGCGGTCGAAGTAGGCGGACACCACGTCGGCGGCGGGCAGATCCCCATCGGCCGGTCCGAGCGGCATGCCGGGCAGGTCGTGGATCCCGTGGGCTTTGCTGAGCCGCAACGAGGGCCACCGGTATTGCCACGCCCCGCCCGCGCGCTTGCCGTGGTCGAGCACGACGAAGCCGGACTCACCGGTCAGCCCGGCCTTGCGCAGGTGGTAGGCGGCCGAGAGGCCCGCCTGCCCAGCGCCGATGACGACGATGTCGGTCAGGTGATCGACCCCGGCCCGCTCGCGAGCGACCTCGGCGGTGGGTGTGGATGCGACGACCGGCGCTGCGGCGGCAGTGGTCGCCGGGGTGCTGGCTGGGGCCGGTGCTGGTGCGGTAACCACGGCTGAAATGGTGGCCGCAGCGGCTGGTGCGGCCACGGCCGACGCGGTGGCGGCAGCGGTCGGCGCGGTGGCGGCAGCGGTCGGCGCGGTGGCGGCAGTGGTCCGCGCGCCTGCCTCGGCAAGTGCGGTGCCGGTGGCCCTGTCGCGTGCTCGCCTTTCCGTGGTCGTCACGTCCAGTCCAACAGCGCCGCCGTGCCACACCTTCCCCGGGTGGCCGTGAACCGAGCCGACCGTGGCCAACCCCACGTACGGCGCCGTGAGGCACCGACACAGCTGCCCTACCGCGAGTCCCCCGCTCCCGTCCGCGAGTCCCCCGCCCAGGACGCCGAGTTCTGCACTCAGGCCCGCGAGTTCTGCGTTCAGACCACCGAGTTCCGCACTCGGGTCGGCGAGTTCCGCATTCGGATCGGTGAGGTCCGCGCTCCGGATGCCGGGTCCCGGGCCTCCGGCCAGCAGCCGACCGATCACGGGGCGCGTGCCCGTTCGCACCAGCGGTCGTACGGGAACTCGCAGAACCACGCACACCTACCGGGGCGAGCGGATACCGACCCCCGAAACGGAACTCGCCGCCCCGAACGCAGCACCCGACCGGTTGAGCGCAAAGCCCGCCCACCCCAATGGGGAACTCGGCAACCTGAGTGCGCATCTCGCCGACCTGAGCGCAGAACTCGGCGACCTGGGTGCAGAACTCGGCAACCTGAGTGCGGAACTCGGCGACCTGGGTGCAGAACTCGGCAACCTGAGTGCGCATCTCGGCAACCTGGGTGCAGAACTCGGCAACCTGAGTGCGGAACCGGGATGTTCGGGCCGGCTGTCAGCGGCGGCGGAGGGCTCGCACTATCGCCAGCACCGCGAACAGCGCCGCCAGCCCGGCGATCACCGGCGCCAGCCGTTTGGCAACCGAGGCACCCGCGTAGTCGAACAGGTCGATCGCCTCGGCTTCCTTGACCGCCTTCACGCTCTCCAGCTTCGGCTTCTCGGGCTCCGGTTCCCTGGCCCCCTCCGCAGCCGAACCACCAGCCCGGGCTCCGGCACCGGCTCCGGCTCCAGCACCGGCCCCGCCCCCAGCACCGGCTCCAGCCCCGGCACCCGAGCCCGACGCACCAGCCGCACCACCGGCAGCCGCCCCGGCACCACCGGAGGCACCACCACCGGAGGCACCAGAGCCGACACCGCCAGCGTCA
Source organism: Saccharomonospora sp. NPDC006951 (assembly GCA_040635515.1). GTDB lineage: Bacteria > Actinomycetota > Actinomycetes > Mycobacteriales > Pseudonocardiaceae > Prauserella_A. The sequence goes on from JBEYHY010000011.1 coordinate 86,804, forward strand.
CCGTCGGCTCCCGTGAGCATGTCGGCGAGATTGCCGGCGAAGGTGTCGAGGATCTTGCCACCGACCTCCGAGATCATGCCCCGCCCGAACTGCGCCGGCCTGCCGGTGACGTTGAGGTCCGTCGCGACGGTTCCCTTGGTCGAGTCACCCTGGGCCGTGAGCGTCACGGTTACCGTCGCGGCCGCCGTCCCCGCGCCCCGCGCGTCCTTTCCCGACGCCTTGATGACGATCTTGCGCGCGGTCTCGTCCTTCTCCAGGAATTCGCCGGATCCCTTGTAGAGCAGCGAGACCGGTCCGAGCTTGACCTTCACCGTGCCTTTGAAGGTGTCGCCGTCCACCGACGTGAGCGTCGCCCCCGGCATACAGGGAGCGACCTTTTCGGGTTCCAGCACCGCCTTCCACACCTCGTCGATGGGCGCCGGGACGGTGAATTCGTGGTCGAGCCGCACGGGCCGACCTCCTTTCTGCGTGGCCGATGATCGCCATCCGTCGGAGACACCTGGCGCCGGCATCGCCTGGCACCACTCGCGGCGACGGTCACCGGCACGGGCCGCCGCCCTGAGGCCACCATAGTCCCGATCTTGGTGACTACGGTGGCCTCGGGGCCGCGATCAGCCCGCGACGGCTGCCGAAATCGCTCTTCCGGTGAGCACCCTCGCGAGGTGCTGGCGGTACTCGACGTCGGCGTTGCCGTCGACCGTCGGGTTGGTGCCCTCAGCGGCGTACTCGGCGGCCGAGCGAATCGCCTCGGCCGTGGCGGGTTGCCCCACCAGCGCCGATTCGACACCCGTCGCCCTCACCGGTACCGAGGACATGTTGGTCAGGCCGACCTTCGCCTCGGCGATGGTGTCGCCGTCGGTGCGCACCGTCGCGGCAACGGCGACCATCGACCAGGCCTGGGCAACCCTGTTGAATTTCTCGTAGTGCGCCTGCCATCCGGTGTGCTTGGGAACGCGCACTTCGACGAGGATTTCGTCGGGCCGCAGCGCCGTCGTGAAGAAATCGTCGAAGAAGTCGGCGGCGGGCACCGTGCGGCGTCCGTCCATTCCGCACACGACCATTTCGGCGTCCAGCGCGAGCGCGGGCGCGAGCAGGTCGCCCGCCGGGTCGGCGTGCGCGATCGAGCCACCGAACGTCCCTCGATGCCGCACCTGTGGGTCGGCGACGGTGTCGGTGGCCTTGGCGAGCAACGCCGCGTGGTCGGCGATCAGCGGATCGCGCTGCACCTCGTAGTGCGTCGTCATGGCACCGATGACGAGAACGTCGCCTTCCTCGCGCACACCGCGCAGTTCCGCGACCTTGCCGAGATCGACGATCTTCGTTGGGGCGGCGAGCCGCATGCGCAGCACCGGGAGCAGGCTCTGGCCTCCGGCGAGCACCTTGGCGTCGTCTCCCCCCTCGGCAAGCGCCCGCACCGCGTCATCCACAGTGGACGGTGCAACGTACTCGAAAGGGGCGGGAATCACTGCGCACCTCCGCGATTCGCGTCGATCGAGCCGAGACCGCCACCGGCCTCGGCGCCTGGACCACCCGCCGCGGTCTCGCCGGTGTGGATGGCCCTCCACACCCGCATGGGCGTCGCGGGCATCTCCACGTCGGTGACACCGTAGGGCCGCAACGCGTCGACGATCGCGTTGATCACGGCCGGTGTCGAGGCGATCGTGCCCGCCTCGCCGACTCCCTTGACCCCGAGCGGGTTGGTGGTCGAGGGGGTTTCGGTGCGGTCGGTGGTGAACGAGGGAAGGTCTGCCGCCGATGGCAGCAGGTAGTCGGCGAATGTGCCCGAGGTCAGCGTGCCGCCCTCGTCGAAGACCGCTTCCTCGAAGAGCGCCTGCGCGATGCCCTGTGCGAGCCCGCCGTGCATCTGGCCTTCCACGATGACCGGGTTGACCACCTTTCCGACGTCGTCGACGCAGACGTAGGAACGCAGCCTGACCCTTCCCGTCTCGGTGTCGATCTCGGTCGCGCACAGGTGGGTTCCGTGCGGGAACGAGAAGTTCTCCGGGTCGTACACGGCTTCCGAGTCGAGGGAGGGCTCGACTCCCTCCGGAAGGTCGTGCGCCATGAACGCGGCGAAGGCGACCTCCTGGATGGCGGTGGAACGGTCTGTTCCGGCCACCGTGAACTTCCCTTCGGCGAATTCGAGGTCGTCCTCGGCGCATTCCATCATGTGCGCCGCGATCTTCTTGGCCTTCGCGACGACCTTCTCGGACGCCTTGACGACCGCGATACCGCCGACGGCAAGCGATCGCGAGCCGTAGGTGTCGAGGCCCTTCGGCGACGAATGCGTGTCACCGTGCAGCACCTCGATGTCCTCGAACGGGATTCCGAGCTGATCGGACACGATCTGGCTCCACGCCGTCTCGTGTCCCTGCCCATGCGCCGAGGAACCAGTGATGACCTCGACCTTGCCGGTGGGAAGCATGCGGATCGCGGCGTGTTCCCAGCCGCCCGCACCGTAGTCGAGCGAGCCGAGTACCCGCGAGGGAGCGAGCCCGCACATCTCGGTGAAGGTCGAGATACCGATGCCGAGTTGCACGGGATCGTTGCGCTCGCGCCGTTCCCGCTGTTCCCTGCGCAGTCCTTCGTAGTCGAACAACCGCATGGCCTTGTCGGTGGCCGCCTCGTAGTTGCCCGAGTCGTAGGTCAGCGTGGAAACGGTGGTGTAGGGGAATTCCTCGTGCGTGATCCAGTTCTTCCTGCGCAGTTCCATCGGCTCGATGCCGAGTTCGGCGGCGAGTTCGTCCATGATCCGCTCGATGCCGAACGTCGCTTCCGGCCTGCCCGCACCGCGGTAGGCGTCGGTGAGCGTGGTGTTGGTGAACACGTTGGTGCAGGCGAAATGGTAGGCCGGAATCTTGTAGATGGCGTTGAACATGAACGCACCGAGAATCGGCACGCCCGGCCCGACAAGGCCGAGGTAGGCGCCCATGTCGGCGAGCAGTTCGACCTTGAGCCCGGTGACCCTGCCGTCCCGGGTGGCCGCGATGGTGAGGTCCTGGATCTGGTCGCGGCCGTGGTGGGCGGCGGTCATGGTCTCCGAACGGGATTCGGTCCACTTGACCGGCTTTCCGGTCTTCTGCGCCACGAGCAGCGCCATGATCTCCTCGGGCAGCACGGCGATCTTGCCGCCGAAACCGCCGCCGACATCGGGCGCGATGACCCGGATCTTGTGCTCCGGCAGCCCTAGTGTCAGCGCGGACATCGTCTTGAGGATGTGGGGCACCTGGGTGGACGACCACATCGTCAGCTGCGCCGCGGTGGGGTCGACGACCACCGAGCGCGGCTCCATGAACGCCGGAACGAGCCGCTGCTGCCGGAACCGGCGTTTGAGCACCACCTCAGCTTGGGAGATCGCCTCCTCGACGTCCCCGCCGGAGCCCGCTTCGCCGGAATCGAACTTCCACAGCGCGTTGCGGTTGGTGCCCAGTTCCTCGTGCACGAGCGGAGCGCCTTCGGCGAGCGCGTTCTCCAGCCCGAGTACGACGGGTAGCTCTTCGTAGTCGACGTCGATGTCGGCGAGTGCGTCCTCGGCCTCCGCGGCCGACCTCGCGACGACGACGGCGACGCCTTCGCCCGCGAAGTTGACCGTGCCCTGCGCCAGCACCGGCCTGCGCGGCGACTTCATGTCCGGGGTGATCGGCCACGCGCAGGGCATGCCGATGGCACCGCCCGGATCGAGGTCGTCACCCGTGTACACGGCGAGCACACCCGGCTTCTCCTTGGCCGCCGACGTGTCGATGTTGACGATGCGCGCGTGCGCCATCGTGCTGCGCAGTACGGCGAGGTGCACCATGCCCGGCAGGCTCATGTTGTCGGTCCAGCGGGTGCGGCCGGTGATCAGCCGTGCGTCTTCCTTGCGGAGCCTGGCCTTGCCTACCTCGGGTTCTGCGGTCGCGGTCATTCGCCACCTCCGCCGACACTCGATGCCGTCCTGCTCCCGGTGGCCTCGTCGACGCGCTCGGCCTCCGGCCCGGCGCCGGGTCGCATGTGGTCGGCCGCGTCCCTGACGGCTTTCACGATGTTCTGGTAGCCGGTGCAGCGGCACAGGTTTCCTTCGAGACCCTCGCGCACGGCGTGCTCGTCCGGCTCGGGATTGTCGGCGAGCAGGTCGATGGACTGCATGATCATTCCCGGCGTGCAGAACCCACATTGGAGCGCGTGGTTGTCGTGAAACGCTTGCTGCACGGGATGAAGCTGACCGTCGCGGGCGAGGCCCTCGATGGTGGTGATCTCTGAGCCGTCGGCTTGCACGGCGAGCACGGAGCAGGATTTGACGCTGTGCCCGTCGAGATGGACGGTGCAGGCTCCGCAGTTGCTGGTGTCGCATCCAACCACGGTGCCGACCTTGCCGAGCCGCTCACGCAGATGGTGCACGAGAAGCGTGCGAGGCTCGACATCGTCGGTGTAGCTGGTGCCGTCGACTGTGACGGTGATGCGCATTGGGCCTCCTGTGGTGGCTCGGCCCGCCACGCGAGCGGGCCGCTGGGGAACGGCCTGAGCCGATCACCGTCGCCGGTGATCGGCCTCACAAGGGCGAGCCTGCTACGTCGGCGTCCTCCGGACAACCCCCGGCTGGAGAGGCAACGTGCCTCGATCCGCGGATACGGGACCGTTCGCCATATTATCCCGCACCTGCGGATGCTCGTCCCTCGATCGGTACCCGCCTTTTCAACGGATCGGCAAAACTAACGTTCCTGCTCCCCGTGGATGCGGCCTTCGAGATCGGCGAGCCGCCGCCCGCCACCGCCCCACCGCAACGCGATGATCTCCGCCGCGATCGACACCGCGGTCTCCTCGGGGGTGCGCGCGCCGAGATCGAGACCGATCGGGGACGCGAGCCGCTTCAGTTCGCCATCGGTCATCCCGGCTTCCCTGAGCCGGGCCAGCCGGTCGTCGTGGGTTCTCCTCGACCCCATCGCGCCGATGTAGCCGACGTCGAGCCGCAACGCGACCTCCAGCAGCGGGACATCGAACTTCGGATCGTGGGTCAGCACGGTGATGACCGTGCGGCCGTCGACGCGACCCTGCTCGGCCTCCGCGCTCAGGTAGCGGTGCGGCCAGTCGACGACGACCTCGTCGGCGTCGGGAAAACGCGTCGTCGTGGCGAAAACGGGCCGGGCGTCGCACACGGTCACCTGATAACCGAGGTAGGAACCCATCTTGGCCATGGCCGCCGCGAAGTCGATCGCGCCGAACACGAGCATCCTCGGCGGCGGCTCGAAGCTGTTGACGAAGACCGCCATGCCCTCGCCCCTGCGCTGACCGTCCGGTCCATAGTGCAGGGTGCCCGACCGGCCGCCGGCCAGCAGGCCGCGCGCGTCGTCGAGGACCGCGTCGTCGATCCTGCCCGAGCCCAGCGTTCCCTCCGCGCCGTCGGGCCACACGAGCATGCGCCTGCCCAGCAGCGCGGGGTCCTCGTGCTCGACGACCGTCACCACGGCGACGGGCCTGCCCTGGCGCACCGAGTCGACGAGCACGCCCAGTTCCGGCATCGATTCGCGGTCGACGTGCTCGACGAAGATGTCGATGATGCCGCCGCAGGTGAGGCCGACGGCGAAGGCGTCGTCGTCGGAGATGCCGTAGCGCTGCAGCACCGGCACCCGGTCGGTGACGACCCGCTGTGCCAGTTCGTACACCGCGCCCTCGACACAGCCGCCCGAGACGCTGCCGACGGCGGTTCCGTCCGCCCCGACCAGCATCGCGGCACCCGGCGCTCGCGGCGCCGACGAGAACGTCCCGACCACGGTTCCCACCCCGACCGTCTCGCCTGCCGACCAGCGCCGGTGGAGTTCGTCAAGCACGTCATGCATCGCGGATCTCCCGGAGAAGTCGTTCCAACGTGGCCAGACTGTGCCCGGCCAGCAACCGGTCAACGTGCGGGAGCGCGGCGGCGATCCCGGATTGGACAGGGGCGTAGCCCTCGCGCCCCGCGTGTGGATTCACCCAGAACACCCGGTGCGCGAGCCTGCGCAGCCGCGCGGTCTGTTCACCGAGCAGCGTGGCGTCGCCCCGTTCCCAGCCGTCGGAGAACACCACCACGATGGCTCTGCGCGCGAGACCCCGCTGCCCCCAGCGGTCGAGGAATCCGCGCATCGTCTCGCCGAGCCGGGTGCCGCCCGCGAAATCGGCGACCGCCTCGCCCGCCGCGAGCATCGCGCGCTCGGGGTCGCGCTGACGCAGTTGCCGCGAGACCCTGGTCAGCCTTGTGCCGAGAGTGAAAGCCTCGACCCGCTGGGGCGCCGCGCGCACGACCACGTGGGCGAAGCGCAGCAGTGAATCCGCGTAGGGCTTCATCGAACCGGACACGTCGACGAGGAACACGACGCGGCGGGGACTGCGGCCATGCCGCGCGTAGGCGAGCGCGCCGGGCTCACCACCGCGAGCAACCATGGCGCGCAGGGTTCTTGCCTGATCGAGCTTTCCCCGTCTCGCCGGGCGGTAGCGCAGTGAGGATCGCCGGGGCAGCACCGGATCGAGCTTTGCGAACAGTTCCCTGAGATGGCGGCGTTCGGCCGGGCTGAGTTCCCCGAGGTCGCGGTCCCTCAGTACCTCGACGTCACTCGCGGCGACACTGAGCCGCTCGCCTTCCTCTTCGGTCTCGCCTTCACCGCCGGACTGCGTCACGAGCGCGGCCAGTTTCGGCTGGCGGGGCTGCTGGACTCCGTGCTGCCGTGGCCTGAGCTCCGTCCCGCCGAACCAGCACGCGAACGCCTCGTCGTAGCGCGGGAGATCGTCGGGGTCGGCGCACAGCGTCAGCCTGCCCGCCCAGTAGAGCTGGCTCGGATCGCCGACGTCGAGCCGCTCCACGGCCGAGAGGTAGGCCTGCACCCTGTGCGCGTCGCAGCCGAGCCCCGCCTGCCGCAACGCCGAGGCGAAACCGACGAGACCCGGCAGCGGATCAGGGTGAACCGACGCGGTCATACCGCCATTGTGCCCCCAACCGAGTGCAACCGGCCCTCACTGGGACGACTGTCGTCGGTGCTCAGGAGAGCAACGTGTCCAGCTGGGCCTTGACCCGGTCGAGGTCCTCGCTGTACTTGAGGACGGCGCCGAGCGTTGCCGCGGCGACGTCGGCGTCCAGTTCGTCGCGGCCCAGTGCCCGCAGCGCCCTCGCCCAGTCGAGCGTCTCGGCGACCCCTGGCGGTTTCAGCAGTTCCATGGCCCGCAGCCGGTGCACCGACTCGGCGACCTGTCCGGCCAGCCGCTCGCCGATACCGGGAATCCGGCTGCGCAGGATGGCGATCTCCCTGTGCAGGCCCGGGTGTTCGAGCCAGTGGTAGAGGCAGCGGCGTTTCAGCGCGTCGTGCACCTCGCGGGTGCGGTTGGAGGTGAGCACCACCAGTGGCGGAGTCCGCGCCTTCACCTCGCCGTATTCGGGGATGGTGACGGCGTTCTCGTCGAGCAGCTGCAGCAGGAAGGCTTCGAACTCGTCGTCGGCCCTGTCGATCTCGTCGACAAGCAGCACACACGGCGCGCTCGTCAGCGCTCTCAGCAGCGGCCTCGCCAGCAGGAACCGCTCCGTGTAAAGGGACTGCTCCGCGACATCGGCGTCGAGCTGTCCCCCTCCCGCGGCTTCGAGCGCGCGCAGGTGAAGAAGCTGGCGGGGAAAATCCCACTCGTACAGTGCCTGTGCCGCGTCGATTCCCTCGTGGCACTGCAACCGGATCAGCGGCATGCCGAGCCCCTCGGCGAGTGCCACCGCGAGCGATGTCTTGCCGGTGCCAGGCTCGCCCTCGCAGAACAGCGGTCTGCGCATCCGCAGTGCGAGAAACGCGGCGGTCGCCACGCCGGTGTCGGCCAGGTAGCCGATACCTTCCAGTACCTGGGCAAGCTTTTCCGGTGAGTCGAGCTTCTCCGGCGTTTCGTCCGTCACGCCCGCCAGCCTAAGGCCTCAGATCGGCCGGTGTGTCCACGTCGGTTCCGTCACCGAGGTCGCCGCACTCGACCAGCCGCACGTCGGAGCGCCCCGAAAGCCAGCCTCGCGCGCCGTGATCACCACGCAGGCTCGCGGCGATCTCGGCAAGCCAGCTCGCGCCGAAAAGCACGGGATGTCCCGGCACACCGGCATAAGCGGCCCTCGCGACGACATCGGGCCCGGCGAGGGCGCGCAGTCTCGCGATCACCTCCGCACCCACGCCGGGCAGGTCGACCAGATGCACCAGCACGGCATCGGGAGCGGTACCCGTGAGCGCCCGCAGCCCCGTCCGCAGCGAGGCACCCATGCCCTCGGCCCAGTCCGGCGCGAACACCGTGCTCGCCGGTGCGGGAACCAGCTTCGCGGCCTCCTCGGCGCGGGCGCCGAGTACCACGAGAACCGGATCGCAGCCACCACGGGCAAGGACCCCCGCCGCCCTGGTGACCAGCGGGGTGCCCTCGACCTCGACCAGCGCCTTCGGGGTCCCGAAGCGGCGGCCCGCTCCGGCTGCCAGCAGCAGCCCCGCCGTGTTCACGACACTCTGGCCGGCGAGGTGATGGCCAGGTCGGCCTCGATGTCCTTCGCCGTGGCCAGCAGCGGCGGCAGCAGCTCCGCCACGGCCGATTCCGGGGTCGTCCTGCTGGCGTGCGTCGACAGGTTGATCGCGGCGACGACCTTGCCGTCCGGTCCGTGGATGGGCACGGCGACCGAGCGCAACCCCTCTTCGAGTTCCTGATCCACCAGCGCGTAGCCCTGCCGCTTCACCGAGACCAGCTCGGCCTCCAGTGCGGAGCGCGACGTGATGGTGTGCGACGTCAGCGCGGTGAACGTGGCCCGCGCGAAGAACTCCTCCAGCGCGGCGGCGTCGAGACCGGCGAGCAGCACGTGGCCCATCGACGTGGCGTGCGCGGGAAACCGGGTCCCCACGTTGATGGTGACCGCCATGATGCGCGAGACGGCCACCCTCGCGACGTAGACGATCTCGGTGCCCTCAAGTACCGAAACCGAACTGGATTCCCGCACCTGCGCGGAAAGCCGCTCCATGTGTGGCTGGGCCACCTCCGGAAGGGAAAGGCTCGACAGGAACGCGTAGCCCAGTTCGAGCACCCTCGCCGTCAGCGAAAAGTACTTGCCGTCCGTGCGGACATAGCCGAGGTCGACGAGCGTGAGCAGAAACCGCCTGGCAGCGGCCCTCGTCAGCCCGGTCGCCTTGGCGACATCGCTCAGCGTCAGCACCGGCGACGCGGCGTCGAAAGCCTTGATGACGGCAAGCCCGCGTTCCAGCGACTGCACGTGATGCGTCCCGCGAGCCGGATCGGCCCCGCCGGTCACGCTGTCGCTGTCCTGATGTGCCATGCCGGTCAACCTATCCGCCCTGCTGGGCGCCCGCCTCACCGGCGGCGTCCTGCTCCTCAAGCTCGGCCAGCGTGCGGGCGGCGATGGCGAACGCCTCGTTCGAGGCGGGCACCCCCGCGTAGACACCGGTGTGCAGCAGCACCTCGGCGATCTCCTCCTTGGTGAGACCGTTGCGGACCGCGGCCTTGACGTGCATGGCGATCTCGCCGTGACAGTGCAGCGCGGTGAGCACGCCGAGCGTGACGCAACTGCGGGTCCTGCGGTCGAGGCCGTCCCTCGTCCACACCGAACCCCACGCGGACCGCGTGATGTAGTCCTGGAAGGGTTCGGTGAACGCGGTGGTGCCCGCGACGGCGCGATCGACGTGCGCGTCGCCGAGTACCTCGCGGCGGACCCGCATCCCCGCCTCGTAAGCGGGATCCCCGGGATTATCGGTGCCGTTCTCACTCATCGCGCGTTCTCCAGGTGTTCGACGATCAGGTCGGTGAACCGCTTCGGCTGCTCGACGTTGCCGAGGTGTGCCGCCTGCTCCACGATCGCCAGCCGCGCGCCGGGAACGGCGTCGGCGATGACCTTGCCGTGGCCTTCCGGCGGAGTCGCTGGATCGTCCGCGCCCGAGATCACCAGTGTCGGCGCGCCGATGCGGGGCAGGTCGGCGACGAGATCCATGCCGCCGATGGCCGCGCAGCAGGCCGCGTAGCCCTCGGCGGGCGTCGCCGCCGTCATGTGGTGGTATTCGCGCGCCACCTCCGGGTTCGCGGCGAGCCATTCCGGGGTGAACCAGCGGCCGATGCTCCCGTCGGCGACTGCGGTCATGCCCCGCGTTCTGGCCAGCTCGGCCCGCTCAGCCCACATGCCGGGACCGCCCAGCTTTGCCGACGTGCAGCACAGCACGAGCGAACGCACGCGCTCCGGCTCGTTGACACCGAGCCACATGGCGGTCATGCCGCCCAGCGACAGACCGATGACGTGCGCACGTCGCACGTCGAGATCGTCCAGCAGCTCGGCCACATCGCCGCCGAGATCGGCCAGCGAGCACGGCGACGAGGGCACCGGAGTTCTCCCGTGTCCCCGCTGGTCGTACCGCACGACCCGGTAGCCGGCCTCGATCAGCGGGGCGACCTGCGGCTCCCACATGCTCAGATTGCTGCCGATTGAGCCGGAAAGCACGACGACCTCACCGTCGGCGGGGCCTTCGGCGACGTAGTTGACCTTCACGGTGTCGCTTCTCCTGTCTTGTCGCGGTGTGCGGCCAGCGCGCGGCGCGCGAACTCCCCCGCGCTGCCGAGATACCCCGCCGGATCGAGCAGCTGCGCGATGCGCTCCGCCGCGAGATACTTACCCACCAGCGGGTCCGCCGCGAGAACCTCGGCGAGCGGCGTGCCATCGGCGAGGGCACGCTCACAGCACGCGGTCACCGCGTCGTGCGCGGCCAGCCGTCCCGCCGAGGGTGCCAGCTCGGTGGTGACCCGCTCGGCGAGCAACACACCGCCGCTGGAGTCCAGATTCGCCCGCATCCTGACCGGATCGGGGCGCAGCCGCCCGAGGCTCGTACGCAACCAATGGGCCGCGGAACCCGCGCTGCGCAACAGATCCGTGAGCGGAAGCCACTCGGCGTGCCACGCTCCGGCCGCCCGCTGATACTCCTGCTCCATCGCGGCGAGCAGATCGGCGACCAGTCCCGGGGCCCGTTTCGCACTGGCGAGCGCCGCGACGGCCGCCACCGGATTGCGCTTGTGCGGCATGGTGGAGGAACCGCCGCTACCGGCCGGGCCCCGCTCGGCGACCTCCGCGACATCGGTCTGTGCCAGCAGCACCACCGTCCGCGCGATCCCGGAAACCGCTCCGGCCGTCTCACCGAGCGCACCGGCCAGCCTCGCGATCGTCGTGCGATCGGTGTGCCACGGCAGCACCGGTTCCACGAGGCCCAGCCTCGCCGCCATCGCCGCGGCCACGGCGGGCCCATCGGTGCCCAGCGAGGCGAGCGTTCCCGCCGCGCCACCGAGCTGGACGGGCAAGCGCACCGAGGCCAGCGACTCCTCCGCGTTGCCGAGCGCACGCAACCAGCCCGCCGTGACGAACCCGAACGTCACCGGCAACGCGTGCTGCGCCAACGTCCGTCCAACCTGGACGGTCGCGATGTGGTCTCCCGTGAGCGTGGCGGCCGCGTCCCCGGCCGCCCGCACATCGCCCAGCAACGAGGTGAGGGCCCGCTTCGCGACCAGCATGGCCGCCGAGTCGATCACGTCCTGGCTCGTGGCACCCCGGTGCACGTGCCGCGCGGCGGCACCGCCCACCCGCTCCGTCAGCGCCCGCACCAGCGGGCCCGCCGGATTACCGATTCCCGTCGCCGCCCTGCCCAGCTCGGCGACATCGTAGAGTCCGGCGGCGCACGCCGCGCCGATCGCGTCCGCGTCCTCCCGGCCGATCAGCCCCACGTCTGCCTGCGCCGAGGCCAGCGCGGCCTCGACATCCAGCATGGCCTGTAACCACGCGCGATCACTCGTCGCCCCGGCGACCGGACCAGCCGCGAGTACGGGATCGAAAAGCTCAGACATCAAAGAACACTGTCTCGCCCTCACCCTGCAAGCGCACGTCGAACCGGTAACCGCCGTCGGTCTTCTCCGCCACGAGGGTGTTCCTCCGCTCCTCGGGGACGGAGGCGAACACCGGGTCGGCCGCGTTCGCCCGCTCGTTCTCGGGGAAGTAGATCCGCGTCACCACCCTGTGCAGCAGGCCCCTCGCGAACACGGACACATCGATGTGCGGTGCCTCGCCGGGCAACTCGCCGGGAACCACGGTCAGGATGCCGTACTCACCGGCGTCATTGGTGGGAGCGCGGCCGAAACCGCGGAAACCCGGCCGCGCGCCCCGGGGATCCCCGGGATGATCGAAACGGCCGTCCGCGTCGGCCTGCCAGGTTTCGATCATGGCGTCGGGAACGGGCGTGCCCTCGCCGTCGGTCACCACACCACGGATCCACACCGCGCCGGGAGTGCCCTCCGCGACAACCTCGGGACCGTCCTCCCATGGCAGCCCGATCGAAAGGTAAGGGCCGACAGTCTGCGAAGGAGTGCTCATTCGTCCTCCTCCTCGTCTTCCTCGTTCTCGAAAGGCGTGGCCTCCGTGCCCCGCAACACGATGTCGAACTCGAAGGCCAGCGCCCACTCCGGCATGGTGCGGCTCATGTCGAACCTGGACACCATCCGCTGCCGCGCCTTCTCGTCCGGAACCGAGTTGAAGATGGGGTCCTGGAAGAACAACGGGTCGTCGGGGAAGTACATCTGGGTGACCAGCCGCTGGGTGAAAGCGGTACCGAACACCGAGAAGTGGATGTGCGCGGGCCGCCACGCGTTGTCGTGGTTCTTCCACGGGTAGGCGCCCGGCTTGATGGTGACGAACTCGTACCGGCCCTCGTCGTCGGTGATCGTGCGGCCGACTCCGGTGAAATTCGGGTCAACGGGGCTGGGCCAGTTGTCCCACACGTGCCGGTACCGGCCGCCCGCGTTCGCCTGCCAGATCTCCACCAGCGAGTTCGGCACCGGCTTCCCGTTGCCGTCGAGCAGTTTGCCGTGCACGAGGATCCGCTGGCCCTGCGGTTCCCCGGCGTGCTGCCGCGTCAGGTCGTTGTCCAGTTCGCCGAGCCTGCCAGGACCGAGCACCGGTCCCGTCACCTCGGTCAGCTTGTGCGGCAACAACACCAGCGGCTGCTTCGGATGCCGCAGCCTGGTCGACTTGTAGCCGGGATCGTCGAGCGCCGGATGTGTCCCCTCCGGATCGCGCCGGTATTTCGGCAGTATGAGCCCCGACTCCGTTGACGTGGTCATGGATCCTCCTTGGTTCATGCCTCCAGCACGACGGCCAGCCCCTGACCGACGCCGATGCAGATGGCGGCGAGGCCCCAGCCTCCACCGCGGCGGCGCAATTCATGAGCGAGCGCCCCGAGAACACGGCCACCGGAGGCACCGAGCGGGTGCCCGATGGCGATCGCGCCTCCGTTGACGTTGACGATCTCCGGATCGAGCTTCGGCCAGTCCGCGAGACACGCGAGCGATTGCGCCGCGAACGCCTCGTTCAGCTCGACCGCCGCGAGATCCTCCCACGAGATTCCCGCTCGCCGCAGCGCGATCTCGGCCGCACGCACCGGCCCGATGCCGAACACGTCGGGATCGACACCGGCAGCTCCCCTGCCCGCGACGCGGGCCAGCGGAGTGGCACCCAGCTTTTCCGCGCCCGCCTTGTCGCCGAGCAGGACGGCTGAGGCACCGTCGTTGAGCGGGGACGAGTTGCCGGCCGTCACGGTCCCTTGTGGACGGAAGGCGGGCTTGAGCTTCGCGAGCTTGTCCAAACTGGAATCGGCTCTGATGCCCTCGTCCCTGGTCAGTCCGGTTCCCTCGACCTCGATGACGTGGTCATCGTAGAAACCCGCTTCCCAGGCCTTCGCCGCGTTGTGGTGACTGCGCAGCGCGAACTCGTCCTGCTCCTGCCTGCCGATGCCGTATCGCTCGGCGAGCGATTCCGTGCTCTCGCCGAGCGACACCGTCCACTGTGACGGCATCGCGGGATTGACCATCCGCCAGCCCAGCGTGCTGGAGAACAGCGTCTCGTGCCCGTTCGGAAACGCCTTGCCCGGCTTGGGCAGCACCCATGGCGCCCTGCTCATCGACTCGACGCCTCCGGCGACCACCACGGAGGCGTCGCCGGTCGCGATCGTACGACTGGCCTGCATGACGGCGTCGAGCCCCGAGCCGCAGAGCCGGTTGACGGTGCTGCCGGGAACGCTCGTCGGCCAGCCGGCGAGCAGGGTGGCCATCCTCGCCACGTTGCGATTGTCCTCACCGGCGCCGTTGGCGTCACCGAGAATGACCTCGTCGACAGCGGCGGGGTCGAGGTCTCCTCGCCGCGCGAGCGCGCTCAGCACGTGCGCCGCGAGATCGTCGGGGCGCACGCCCGACAGCGCGCCGCCATAGCGGCCGAACGGCGTGCGTACGGCGTCGAGTACGAAAACCTCGCTCATCACGCCTCCTTCAGTGCCCGCAGCGTGGCGAGCTCGGTCTCGGTCGGCGGCTCCGTGCGGGACAGCTCGTCCGATACGCGCAAGGCCCAGCCGGTCGCCTCCTTCACCTGCTCGATCTCGACGCCGGGGTGCAACTGGCTGAGCACCAGTTCCGAGGTCTCCGGATCCGGCCGCAGCACACCGAGATCGGTGATGACCAGCGTCGGGCCCGCGCCACGGAGACCGAGCCGTTCGCGATCGCCCTTGCCGGAGCCGTGACCGAAGGAGGTCACGAAATCGACCTTGTCGACGAAACTGCGGGTGCTCTGCCGCATCACGACGAACACCTCGCCACACGAGGCGGCGATCTCCGGCGCCCCACCGGCGCCTGGCAGCCTGACCTTGGGGTCGGCGTAGTCGTCGCCGATGACGGTCGTGTTGATGTTGCCGAACTTGTCGAGCTGGGCACCACCGAGGAAGCCGACGTCGATCCTGCCCGGCTGCAGCCAGTAGTTGAACACCTCGGGCACGCTGATCACGGCGTCGGCGGTCTCGGCGAGGATGCCGTCGCCGATCGAGGCGGGCAGCCTGCCGGGTTTCGAGCCGAGCGTGCCCGATTCGTAGATGAGCACCAGGTCGGGAGCATGGGTACGACGGGCGAGGTTCGCGGCGGTCGAGGGCAGCCCGATACCGACGAAACAGCGCTGCCCGCTGGACAACGCCCTTGCGGCTGCGATCGACATCATCTCGTCGGACGTGTAGGTCCCCGACGTCGCCGGCACGGTGGTCGCGGTCATCGGAACGAAGCCTCCTCGCTCACTTCGGTGAACACCTTCTCGCGAAGCCAGGACTCGAACGAGTCCCTCTTTCGCCCAATGGAATCCCATTCCTCGTAATACGCGTTGTCACGCTCGTAGTAGCCCTGCGCGTAGGAAGGGTGTGCTCCTCGCGGAGCCTCGGCAACGCACGTCACCGCCCAGTGCGGCAGGATCACCTGGCCCGCGACCGGTTCGAGTTCGTCGACGATTTCCTCGACGGTGACGAGACTGCGCTTGGCCGACAGCACGGCCTCCTTCTGTACCCCGACCAGTCCCCACATCTGCACGTTGCCCGCGCGGTCGGCACGCTGGGCGTGAATCACCGATACGTCCGGGTTGAGCGCGGGAACGGCGGCGAGCTGCTCACCGGTGAAGGGGCAGGTGATCTGCTTGATGGTGTCGGTGTGCTCGGGCAGGTCGGTGCCCCGGTAACCGCGCAGCACCGCGAACGGAAGGCCGGAGGCTCCGGCGACGTAGCGGTTGGCCATCCCGGCGTGACTGTGCTCCTCGATCTCCAGCGGCACCGGCCACGCGTTCTGCACCGCGTCGCGGAACCGGTGCAGCGAGCCGACACCGGGGTTGCCACCCCAGGAGAAGATCAGCTTCTTCGCGCAGCCCGCGCCGATGAGCTGGTCGTACACGATGTCCGGGGTCATGCGGACCAGCGTCAGGTCCCTGCGTCGCTGCCGGATGATCTCCTGGCCCGCCGCGTGCGGGATGAGGTGCGTGAACCCCTCCATGGCGACCGTGTCGCCGTCGTGCACGAGCCTGCCGACTCCCTCGGCCAGCGAAACGATGTCTGCCACAATGCCACCTCGCCGTTCGCCTACGTTCGCATTACGCACAAACGTTCTTGATAAGAACATATCCGGGCGCGCGGACGTCCGTCAACCGGAGCGAAAACGAAGGAGCGACGGAGCGGGTCAGCGGGACGAGCGAGAGCGGAGCAGCACGATCGCCGCCACACAGCAGGCGATCCCGGCGGCGGCATTCAGCGTGAGCAGCGCGGACCCGGCCGCTTGAAGGACAAGGCCCCACTCGCCGGCGAGCGTCACGGCCCACAGCTGGCGAAACCCGAGGTAGCCCCAGATCATCGCCAGAAGCGCGAAGCGCCAGTACCCGATCCAGCCGAGCCCGGCGACCCCGTACCCGGTGAGCAACGCGCCGGCGATGCGCCTGTTCCGGGAGACCGGAGACGACAGGGCGGGCTCGTGCTGGCGCAACATCAGCACGAACACCACGACCGCCGCGATGAGCAACGTGAGCACGCCGACGACCACCAGCGCGACGCCCAGCACCCACGTGTGGAGAGCGAGTGCGGCCTGAGCCGTCGACAACGGCAGGCCCAGCAGCCCGGATACGACGTCACCCGCGTCAGGTGTGCCCGGTTCGAACATGCCGAGAACGGCCCAGGCCAGCGCGGCACAGCCGAGCAGTACCAGCACGATTCCGGCGCCGATGCGGGCGCCTCCGGCCGGGCGCGTCACCAGACCCGGCCGCGGAGCGGCCCCTGCCTCGGACACCCTCGATCCGGCTCCCCATCCGGGTTGAAAGTCGGGAGAACGCGCGAGACCTCAGAACAGCTCGGGCCGCACCAGCCGGTCTCGCATCCAGAGCAGCAACAGCGCCCCGCCCGAGCACAACACACCGAGACAGGCGGTGAGCAGGTACAACGTCGACAACGTGTCCTGGAAAAGCACGACCCAGGCGCCCTGGACGCTGATCTCGACGATCATCCTGAGCGTCAGATAGAGCTGCAGCGCCGCGAGCGTCAGCCCCGCTCCGGCACCGGCGCCGACCCCCTTGATCAGCAGCGCCCCCACGACGAGCAGCGCGACGACAAGCGCGGCCCGGTACCAATCGCCGTCGGTACCGACCTGCGTCGGCCGGTCCACCGAGGCGTCGACCAGGTACCGCAGGTAGCCGCCGAACTCGGCGTGGAGCCGGGCACGCAGGTACAGAATCCAGCCGAGCTCGGCGAGGCCGTAGACCACGAGCAGGGACCCCGCCGCCACCTGACCACGGGAAACGACCCGCCCCCGCGCGTCCTGATCCCGCTCCTTGGCCCGCAGCATCATCAGCAGCACGACGATCGAGACGACGAGGCCGAAGCCCCTCGCCGCCAGTACCCAGCCTCCCGCGAACTCGGTGCGATAGGCGTGCAGGTAGCCGGGCATGAACAGGCCCACGACCTCCCGCAGCGACAGCGCGAGCAGCATCCACATCAGCAACAGCGCCGCGCCGCGGGCGACCTTGCGCTGACACAGCGCGAGCACTCCCGTGACGAGCAGCGCGATGGCGAACGCCCACTCGTAGGGACTCAGCAATTGGAGGGACACCTGCTCGGCGCCCACGAGGCCGCCGATGAACTCGCCCGCGCTCGTCGTCCTGATGGTGAAGCCGTAGATCACCCAGCCGACCAGCACGGCCCCGAACAGCACCAGCAGGATCCCGGAGGCCAGGTAGTGCGCGGTGAACTCGCGGGCGGCCACGCCCTTGCGCCGCGGCTGGTCGTGGGTGTGCATTACCATCAAACCGGGTCAACCCCTCTCGTAGAGGGCCAGTATGGGACAGAGCACTTTCTTCGCACTTTCGCCGATGTGCTGCCGATAGGGTTGTCCGTGGCACCACGGCATCGGCACCACGGAGCGGACGGGAGCTGGCGGGATGGCACCACGACGACCCAGGATTGTGGTGACGCGCCGCATCGCCGAACCCGCGATGGCCATCCTGCGCGAAGCCGGGGACGTCTGGTCGCCCGAACCCGATCGCGCGCTGGCCGCCGACGAACTCCACAAGGCGGCAGGCGGGGCCGACGCGGTGGTGAGCACCCTGCAGGACACCATCGACGGCGCGTTCGCCGACGCGGCGGGCCCGGGGCTCAAGGTCGTCTCCACGGTGGCCGTCGGCTACGACAACATCGATGTCGACGCGCTGGCAGGCAGGGGCGTCATCGTCACCAACACTCCCGGCGTGCTCACCGACGCGACGGCCGACCTCGCGTTCGGGTTGCTGCTCGGCGTCACGCGCAGGCTCGGCGAGGGCGAACGGCTGCTGCGCTCCGGCACCCCGTGGTCGTTCCAGCTCGGATTCATGCTCGGCACCGGGCTGCAGGGCAAGAGACTGGGCATCGTGGGACTCGGCCAGATCGGCACCGCGATGGCCCGCAGGGCCCGCGCCTTCGGGATGACGGTCTGCTACACGGCAAGGAGGAGAGCGGCGCCCGAGCTGGAAGCCGAACTCGGCGCCACGCGCCTGCCCCTCCGGGAACTGCTCGCCACCAGCGATGTCGTCTCGCTGCACTGCCCGCTCACTCCGGAAACGAGGCATCTCATCGACACCGAAGCGCTCGCGGCCATGAAGTCCTCGGCCTACCTGATCAACACGACGAGAGGACCGGTCGTCGACGAGGCCGCGCTGGCCGCGGCACTGTCCACCGGTGTCATCGCCGGCGCCGGACTCGACGTCTTCGAGAACGAACCCGACGTGCATCCGGGGCTGCTCGGCCTCGACAACGTCGCGCTGGCGCCTCACCTCGGTTCGGCGACCGCGGAGACCCGCACGGCGATGGCCGAGCTGGCCGCCCGCAACGCGGTCGCGGTACTCGCCGGAGACGAGCCGCTCACGCCCGTGCGGGGGCGATGACCATGCGCGTCGTCGTGGCCCCCGACAAGTTCAAGGGCAGTCTCACCGCGGTCGAGGCCGCACAGGCCATCGGCGAGGGTGTGCGCGCCGCGCTCCCCGGCGCCGAGGTCACGCTCTGCCCGGTCGCCGACGGCGGCGAGGGCACTCTCGATGTGCTGCTCGCGGCGGGCGGACGGCGCGAGCGCGTGCGTGTGCGCGGCCCGCTCTCCGCCGATGTCGACGCCTCCTATGTCGTACTCGACGGCACCGCCTACATCGAATCGGCGAGGGCGTGCGGCATCGAGCACGTCGATCCCACTCCGGCGACGGCGCTCGCCGCGCACACCTTCGGGGTCGGCACGCTCATGCGGCACGCCATCGAGGGCGGCGCACGAGGGCTGGTGCTGACGGTCGGTGGTACGGCGAGCACCGACGGCGGCGCCGGCATGCTGCTCGCGCTCGGCGCCGCGCTCACCGACGGGTCCGGTGCTCAGGTCGGGCTCGGCGGCGGCGCGCTGCGCGCCGTCGCGGCCGCCGATCTGAGCGCGGTCCGCGAGCTGCTCGACGGCGTGACCGTCAGGGTCGCCACCGACGTCACCAACCCGCTGCTCGGGCCGGAAGGCGCCGCGGCGGTGTTCGGTCCGCAGAAAGGCGCGGGCCCCGCCGAGATCGAGACGCTGGAGACCGGGCTGAGGGCGCTGGCCGACGCGCTTCGCGACGCGGGCGGGGTCGCCGTGCACGACCTTGCCAGCTCGGGCGCGGGCGGCGGGATCTCCGGCGGCGCGATGGCCGCGCTGGGCGGTACGGCCGAGTCCGGATTCGATCTCGTCGTGGAACTCACCTCGGCGGCGGGAGCGGTAAGCGCCGCCGATCTGGTGATCACCGGCGAGGGCTCGCTCGACGCACAAAGTCTTGCGGGGAAGGCACCTGCCGGGATCGCCGCGATGGCGAGGCAGCACGGAGCCTCGGTACTCGCGGTGGCGGGCAGGGTGGCGCTCAGCCCTTCGGAACTCGCCGGAGCGGGGATCGCGGGCAGCCGCGCGCTGATCGACGCGGCACCGTCATTGGAGGTCGCGCAGCGGGAGGCGTTCTCGCTCCTGCGTTCGCAGACCACCGAACTGGTCGCGGCCTGGGCGGCCGGGCAGAGGACCGAGCCGGCGCGCTGACGCGCTCACGTCCGATATGGACGAGCGCGGCACGCGACGCGCTCAAGTCCACAGTAGACGCAGCGGAAGGATCACCGGTGGCCGCCGACTGGATTGTGGCTCGCCACCGATGACCAGCTCCGAATTCGCCTTGCGTCCGCCTCAGCCCTCCGGCTGCTGCATGACGGCGAAGTTCAGTTGGCCCTGTTCGTCCTGCTGAACATCGAGAACCTTGTCGTCGAGGAACGAAGCCGCTTGTGGCTCAAGGAAAACCTGGGCACCGCTGTTGGTACCGAGTACCTCGTCGCCGTCTTCGGGAGCGGGGGCGATCGAGAGCGCGAGCTGCGCTCCCGACTCGTTCTCCTCCCGCACCGCGAATCGCAGCCCAGCCGATTGCTGACCGTCCTGCGAGGTCAGCGCGCTGATCGCCTCGGCGGCAGCGTCAGTCATGGCAAGCATGTTCGACGTTTCCCTTCGGTTGCGGATATGGCTGCCACCCCCCACCGTAAGGGTGTCGTGTGTTCAGCGCTGCCCGGCCACGCCCATTCATCTAATTCCCGCCGGTGGATTCGCCGGCAGCCACTCTGAGATCGGAAACAAATTCGTCATAGGCGTGTTGCCTGTCCTCCCCCTTCGCTCGCAGTATCGAAGAGGGATGTACGGTGGCCAGCACTCGCGGAGCCGCCTCAGGCCGCTCCGCCATGTTGTTGCGTTCCGGCAGGTCTCGCGGATCCAGTAGCACGCCACGCTCGCGACTGACGCGAAAATCGTTACCCAGCAAGGATTGCGCGGCGGTCGCACCGAGACACACGATGATCTCCGGATGCACTGCGGCCAGTTCGGCGAGCAACCACGGTCTGCACGCCGCGATCTGCCCCCGGCTCGGCTTCTTGTGAATCCGCCGCTTCCCACTCTCGTCCCTGGTGAACCGGAAGTGTTTCACCGCGTTCGTGAGATAGGCCGTTTTCCGGTCCATTCCGGCGTCCGCCATCGCGTCGCCGAGCAACCGGCCCGCCGGTCCGACAAACGGTTCACCACGCCGATCCTCCTGGTCACCCGGTACCTCTCCGACGAGGAAGAACCGCGCCGAGGCTCCGCCCGCTCCGAACACGGTCGCCGTCGCGTCACGATAGAGCGCACAGCCACGGCACTCGCGAGCGGCGGCACGCAGGCTGGGCAAATCCCCTCGGCGAGGCAGAAAGTCTTGTGCGCCTTGCGATCCGGTCAACTCCCGCCCCCGTTCACGTCGCCTGCCCACGCGAGCACATGCGCGATCGCGTCGAGTCTGGCCAGCGGGTCTGGATCGGTGCACACCAGTCCAAGTTGGAATCGGGCGTCATCGGATTCGGCGTTCAACGCGGCGACGACAGCACGAAGCACGGCACGCAACGAGGGCCGCACGCTGTCGATGCCGATGACGGTGTCCTTTGCGTCGAGCAACTCGACCGTGTGCCAGCCCGTACTTTCTTCCGTGCGTTCGCGTTTCAGTCCCGCCGCGACCGCCGCGACCAGCTCACCGAGCACCGGGCGCAGCAGTCTGCGCTGCGCGGACACTCCGGCGATGAGATTGCTCAGTATCGGTGACAGCGTGTCGAGATCACCCAGTCTGCCCGCCGCGAGCAACCGGTCGGTGACATCGCGCACGACCAGTTCACCCGCCTCGCCGTGGCTCACTCGCCGCCGCCAGGGGGCGTGCGCAGCGCACGGGCGACCGATCCACCGGCCTCGTCGGCGTCCCGCGGTTCACCTTCCGGCTGTTCGTCTCGCGGCACGTCGGGACGTTCCTCGGCAAGACGCTCGTCGAGCGTTTCACCCCGCCGCTGTTCGGAAGGCGTCGTCGCGGACCGCTGCGCGGCGCTCCACCGCTCCGGCGGTTCCACGCCCTCTTCGAGCGGATCGAGGCTCAGGCTGTCCTCGTCGAGATCCTCGGCGCTGCTGAGAGCGGCCGGATCGGTTTCGACCCTCTCGCCGGGATCGTCCAGTTCCCTGCCGTCGCCTGCACTCATCGCCCGCCTCCCTTCTGTTCCGGACCGGCCCGTCCCGCGTGGTACCCGTGTGCCCGGATGGCAAACCCGGCCGGTTCGCGGCGCAAAAGGCGTGTGAAGCGTTGCACTCCCACCCTTGCGTTGTTCTCGTCGCGCTTCCTACGGTGGGAGCACGGAGGCAAGCACCGACCCGACATTGGAGGGATACAGTGCGAAGCACCGAGGCACCGATTCCGGCAAACCAGGCCGCCACCCCGGAAGTGGCCCCGCACGGGCTGCGTATCGAGAGCGACACCTTCCCCGGCGGGGTACTCGTCGCAAGGGTGAGGGGCGAGATCGATCTGCTGTCCGCCCCTGAACTGGCCGCGTGGGCCGAATCTGCCCGCGCCGGTTCCACCCGTCTCGTTCTCGACCTCGACGGTGTCGGTTTCCTCGGCTCCGCAGGGCTTTCCGTGCTCGCCGAACTGTCGGGCGCGGCCGATCGCGACGAACTGCGCCTCGCCGTCGTGGCGACCAGCAGAACCGTGCTGCGACCACTGGAGATGACCGGTGTACTCACGCGGCTGACGGTCTGCTCCTCCGTCACCGGCGCGGTCGAGGCGGTCGCCGCCGCCGAAACGAAAGACTGAACTCGCCCCCGCGTCGGCGGGATCACAACGGCTCGCCGGTTCGTCGGCATTCGACCCGCGTGAAGTCTGGGTAACGTTGCGGCATGACGGCCGCGCCGGTATCCGGCTCCCGGTTACCGGACAGAAACCGCGAACTGGGCAGAGACGCCTTCCTATACGTCACGGCGGGCTGCGTCACCACCATCGCCCAAGCGTTGCTGTACCTGCTGCTGCGCGAACCGGTCGGCGCTCATGCCGCCAACCTGGTCACGATCGCGCTCACCACGGTGGCCAACACGGAGTTCCACCGCCGGATCACCTTCGCGGGCGCCATCGACGCGCCAGCGCGGCGGCACGTCCAGACCGCCGCCACCTTCGTCTTCTACGCGCTGGCCGGAACGGGGGTCCTCATGCTGGTGCAGGCGACCGTCCCGGAGCCTTCGCCCGCCCTGGAATCGCTGGCGCTGGTGACGGCAAGCCTCGCGGGCGGCGCGGTCCGGTTCGTGCTCCTGCGGTCGTGGGTCTTCATCCGTGACGTCAGGATGGCCTCGTGAGTGAAGACCAGACAAGCACAAGCACCCCACGTGACAGCGAGCCGGACTACCGGTTCACCCTGGCCAACGAGCGGACGTTTCTCGCCTG
Source organism: Saccharomonospora sp. NPDC006951 (assembly GCA_040635515.1). Classification (GTDB taxonomy): domain Bacteria; phylum Actinomycetota; class Actinomycetes; order Mycobacteriales; family Pseudonocardiaceae; genus Prauserella_A. Next base: position 109,896 of record JBEYHY010000011.1, read on the forward strand.
GATCAGAACGGCACTCGGACTCGTCGCGGGCGGTGTCGCCGTCCACCAGCTCGTGCCGGGTCTTTCCACGACCAGCGCGAGAACCGGACTCGCCGTGCTCTGCCTCTCGCTCGCGGCGATACTCGCTTTCACGAGTTTTCCCCGCTGGCGGCGGGTCCAGACCGCCATGCGGCGCGGGGATCCGCTGCCACGCAGCCCGCTGCTGATCGTGCTCACCGCGGGCATACTGCTCATCGCCGTCTTCGCCGGGGTGCTGGTGATCAGCGGATGACCGACGGTCTTCAACCCGAACGCACGGGGCTCGCCTGGCAACGCACGGCGCTGGCCGCCGGTGCCTGTGCCCTGCTGCTCCTGCACGCCGCGGCCAGGGAAGGCTGGGGAGTGCTGACGGTTCCCGCGGCGCTCGCCGGGGTCAGCGCGCTCGTGCTCACCATCGCCGGTACACACCGGGATCGCGGGCTGCGCGGCTCGGCCGAGCCGCCGGAGGCAGGCACCCGCCTCGTCGCCACGGTCACCGCCGTCGTCACGGCCACCGCATTGGCGACACTTGTCACCCTTTTGATGTAGCCGTTGGTCACGCTCGTGCAAACGGGGCAAATTTTGTTGATACCTGGATTACCCGAAGGAAGGCAACTAGGATCACCCACAGTGGCTGTCGGGAAGGCTGGCTCCCCGCACCTCCGCCCCGCGGCCCACCTGTCCGCAGCCGTCCTGGACCCCTGACGGTGACAACACTGTTCATGGTCTGGGAGCCGGCTATGGAAAGCGTCTCTGCAATCGCCCCTCCGCGCGTTCGGCCGTCCGCGCTTGCCACTGACGGCGCGGACGACGCGGCCACGGCACGAGGGGAAACACTCTCGAAATCGGAACTCGATCCGGTCGTCCACGCGGCCGCCTCCGGCGATCCGCTCGCCGTTTCGACACTGCTCACGATGATCACACCGGTGGTGACGCGGTACTGCAGAGCGCGGCTCGGCAGACGCGATCTCTCCTACGTCTCGGCCGACGATGTCGCGCAGGAAACCTGTGTCGCCGTGCTGAAAGCACTGCCCAGCTACCAGGACCGTGGTGGGTCATTCCTCTTTCTCGTACACGCCATCGCGTCGAACAAGGTCTCCGACGCCTTCCGGCTCGTGTCCCGCGACCGCTCCGATCCCACCCCCGACGTGCCCGAATCGGACACTGTGGACAACGAGCCCGAACGGCTGGCGCTCAACACGGATCTGGGGCAGCGACTGAGCAACCTGCTCGGGCATCTTCCCAGCACCCAGCGAGAAATCGTCGTCCTGCGCATCGTCGTCGGCCTCTCGGCCACCGAGACGGCCGAGGCACTCGGCCTGTCGTCGGCCAACGTCCGGACGTCGCAGCACAGGGCCCTCAATCGTTTGCGAACGCTCATTGACAGAGAAAGCGAGTACGTCGCCTGAGCGAAGGCCCCCGCTGCCGTGATCACGCCTCGGGCGAGGCGGCGCGCAACGCGGGCAACAGCTCATTCTCCGCCGCGGCGAAGAACTCCTCCTGCCGGTCCCCACCAATCTGGACCAGCGCGAGATCGGTGAATCCCGCCTCCCAGAACGGCCGTGCCGCGGCGACAACCCTGTCCGGATCGGCACCGCACGGGATGGAATCCGCGACATCGCCGGGACTCACGAACTGAGTCGCACCGGCGAACCCCGCGGGCCCCGGCAGTTCGGCATTCACCTTCCAGCCACCGGCGAACCACCGGAACTGCTCGTGTGCCCTGCGCACGGCGGCCCGTTCGTCGGTGTCCCAGGAAACGGGCAACTGCCCGATCTTGCGGGAGGATTCCTCGCCGATCGCGGCCCGTTCGGCGTCCCAATGCCTGCACAGTTCGCCGTTGGGTTCCACGGCGATGAGCGCGTCGGAAGCCAGCGCGAACCGCGCGACGGACTGCTCACCCGACACCGCGACGCCGATGGGTGTCCTCCGTCCCGGCAGGTCCCACAACTTCGCCGAATCGACGCGATAGTGCTCGCCGGCGAAGTTGGTGTAACCACCGGCGAAGAGGCCATCGATGATCTGCAGTGCCTCGCTGAGCATTTCGTGGCGCACGTTCACCGGCGGCCATCCGCCGCCGACGATGTGTTCGTTGAGGTTCTCGCCCGCACCGAGCCCCAGCAGGAACCGATCGCCCGAAAGCAACTGGATCGTCGCGGCCTTCTGCGCGACCACCGCCGGGTGGTAGCGCAGCAACGGACAGGTCACGTAGGTCATCAACTCGACCGACGAGGTCACCTGCGTCACGGCGCCGAGCACGCTCCACGCGTAGGGCGCGTGCCCCTGCTCGGCGAGCCACGGCGAGAAATGGTCGCTCATCACTTCGAAATCGAAACCCGCCGCCTCGGCGGCCGCGGCGTGCCCGACCAGTTCGGCCGGGCCCGCCTGCTCCGTCATCAACGTGTATCCGAATCGCACTGGGCTCCCCCGATGCGGTCGCGGCCTCAGCTTGGTGCCGGTTCCATGTTCTTGCGCCGGGCGATCGCGTCCCTTCGCTCGGATTCGTCGAGGCCACCCCAGACCCCGAACGGTTCCTGAACGGTCAACGCGTGGTGGCGGCACTGCACGATCACCGGGCAGGTGCGGCACACCTCCTTCGCGCGTGCCACACGGTCCGCGCGCGCGAAACCCCGTTCGCCGTCGGGGTGGAAGAACACCGAACTGTCGAGATTGCGGCAATTGCCATTCCTCTGCCATTCCCAGAACTCAGCGACCGGAGTCGGCAAGCGGGACGTCTCAGCCATGTGCGTGATCACCTCCGTGGAACAGACCGAGCGGTCGTTGGCGCCGTGTACCCCTCTAGCTGCGAATTCACACCTCAAGAACCAGGACGGTCCTCGTCGTCGTCGAACGGGACCGAGACCGCTTGTTCGGCCGCGTCGGCCGGGTTCACCTCAAGCGGCACGGAGCCTTCGGCCACGCCGGTTCCCTCGTCCGCTTCGCCCGGTTCGTCCGCGCCACGGGGGAACACCGCGTCCTGTTCGTCGAGGCCGGAGCCGGGGATCAAGTCCTGCCTACCGTCCATGGACCGCAGGTACCCGGCGCTCGCTGATCTCAATCCGCGTGGCGCCGGGTGATCCGGAAGTCCACCGGATCGACGCGAGCGGCCCCGGCGCCGTTACAGGGTACTGGCGGTATCCGTTACTTCGCGTATCATCCAGCGGATGATCGACGGTCGCGACGAGGCGGGATCCGTCCGGCGGGACGGCAGGGCCGACCGCTGGCGCACCCACCGGCTCGCCCGCAGAGCCGAGTTCGTCGACGCCGCCTTCCGCGCACTCGACAAGCACGGACCGCACGCGGGGATGGCGGACATCGCACGAGAGGCAGGCGTCGCCAAACCCCGGCTGTACCGGCATTTCGCCGACAAGGCGGAGCTGCACGCGGCGGTGTCGGAACGTGCCGTCGCGCTCGTGCGCGAGCGGCTCGCGCCCGCGCTGGCCGAACCGGCTCCGTTCGCGGTCATGGTGCGCAGGGGCGTTCGCGCCTACATCCGGGTGCTCGGCGAACACCCGAACGTCTTCCGGTTCGTCTGCGACGGCGGTGCCCCTTCGGCGAGCACCGTCGCGGCGATGCTCGCCGAGGTACTGACCGGGCTCGGGGTCGGCTCCCCGGGGGCGCGGGCATGGGCACACGGCATCGTCGGCGCCGTGCAGGCGATCGGCACCTGGTGGCTCGACCAGCGGGGCCACGGCGACGAGCCGGGCGAGGACATCAGCGAGGACAGCGTCGTCGACTATCTCAGCACCCTCGTCGGCGGCGGGCTCGCGGCCGTCGCGCAGTCCGAGGGCATCACGATCGGCGAGGACGAACCCATCGAGCAGGCAAGGAGACCCGGCAATGCCCAGCGCCCAGCCCGGTGAACGGGAGTACGACATCGTTGTGTTCGGAGCCACCGGGTTCACCGGCGGGCTGACCGCCGAGTACCTCGCGCGCGCCGCGCCGGAAGGGTGCCGGTGGGCAATCGCGGGCCGCGACGAGAACAAACTGGCTTCCGTCAGGCGGCGGCTGGCCGAGATCGATCCCGCTTGCGCGACCCTGCCGCTGCTGTGTGCCGACAGCGCCGACCGCGGCGCGCTCGACCGGATCGCCGCGAGGACAAGGGTTGTCGTCACGACCGTCGGCCCCTACCTCGAATACGGGGATCCGCTTGTTGCGGCATGCGCGGCGGCCGGCACCGACTATCTCGACCTCACCGGCGAGCCCGAGTTCGCCGACCGGACCTACCTCGCGCACGACGCCACGGCAAGGAGAACGGGCGCCCGCATCGTGCACGCGTGCGGTTTCGATTCCATCCCCTACGACATGGGGGTGTTGTTCACGGTCGGCCAGTTGCCCCGTGACGTCCCGCTGAAGGTGACCGGTGCGCTGCGCGCCAACGCCGACTTCTCCGGCGGTACCTACTCGTCGCTGCTGACGGCCTTCTCAAGGCCGCGAGCCATGCTGAAAGCCGCGAAGGCGCGCCGCGCCGCCGAGCCCCGGCCGCGGGACCGCAGGGTTCACCTCAGGTTCGGGCCGCCCCGCAAAGCCTCCTCCGATGGCTGGCTCGTGCCGCTGCCGACCATCGACCCGCAGATCGTCGCCCGATCGGCGGCCGCGCTCCCCAGCTACGGGCCCGACTTCACGTACACGCACACGGCGGTGGTGAAACGGCTGCCGACGGTGCTCGCGGCGGGGGCGGGGCTCGGCGCGCTCGCCGTGCTCGCCCAGATCAAGCCGGTAAGGGAGCGGTTGCGGGCCATGCGCGCTCCGGGGAAGGGACCGAGCGAACGGCGCAGGGCCGATTCGTGGTTCAGCGTGCGGTTCACCGGCGAGGGCGGCGGCAAGCGCGTGCGCACCGAGTTCAGTGGCGGCGATCCCGGCTACACCGAGACCGCGAAGATGCTGGGCGAATCGGCGCTGTGCCTCGCCTTCGACGAACTGCCGGCGGTGGCGGGCCAGGTCACCACGGCGGTGGCCATGGGCGAGGCACTGCTGACCAGGCTCACGCGAGCCGGCCTGACCATCAAGGTCCTGGACACCGCCGAGCAAGTCTGACCCGGCCCCGCGAGTCCCCCGCCCAGGACGCCGAGATCCGCGTTCGGGACGTCGAGATCCGCGTTCGGCGGGCCGCTCAGCTGACGAGACGGCGCACGACCGCGTCGGCGAGCAGCCTGCCCCGGTCGGTGAGCACGGCCCTGCCTCCGGCGATGGCCCCCGCGTCGAGCACTCCGTCGTCGGCGGCGGCCTTGGCCTGCTCGACCCCGCCCTCGGCAAGCGCCGAGAGCGGAAGGCCCTCGGCGAGCCGGAGTTCGAGCATCACGCGCTCCAGGTAGCGGTCCTGCTCACCGAGCACCTCACGGTCGGCGACCGGAAGCGTGCCCTGCGCGAGCAGTTCCGCGTAGCGCGCGGGGTGCTTGACGTTCCACCAGCGGACGCCGCCGACGTGACTGTGCGCGCCGGGACCGGCGCCCCACCAGTCGCCGCCCCGCCAGTAGCCCATGTTGTGAGCGCACACCGCGCCCGGTCGCCCCGAGGCCCAGTTCGACACCTCGTACCAGCGCAGTCCCGCCTCGGCCAGTGTCGCGTCGATCAGCTCGTACCGTTCGGCGAGTACGTCGTCGTCGGGAGCGGGCAACTCGCCCTTGCGGACCTTGCGGGCCATGGCCGTACCGTCCTCGACGATCAGCGCGTAGGCCGAGACGTGATCGACCCCCGCGGAGAGCACGGCTTCCAGCGAGGCGCGCAGGTCGCTGGTCCGCTCCCCCGGCGTCCCGTAGATCAGATCGAGGTTGACGTGCTCGAAGCCGGCCTCCCTCGCCTCCTTAGCCGCGGCGACGGGCCGGCCGGGCGTGTGCACACGGTCCAGCACGCGCAGTACGTGCGGCGCCGCCGACTGCATACCGAGCGACACCCTGGTGTAACCGGCCCGCCTGATGCCGGAGAAGAATTCCGGCGAGGTCGACTCCGGGTTGGATTCGGTGGTGACCTCGGCGCCGTCGGCGAGCCCGAAGTTCCCCCGGACCGCGTCGAGCACGTCGGCCAGCCCGTCGGCGCCCAGCAGCGAGGGAGTGCCGCCGCCGACGAAGACCGTGTCCGCCACGGGCGGTGTGCCGAGCACACGCGCGGCCAGTTCGAGCTCCCTTCGCAGGCCTCGAAGCCAGGACGCGGGAGAAGCGGCCGAGCCGAGCTCACCGGCGGTGTAGGTGTTGAAGTCGCAGTAGCCACAGCGTGTCGCGCAGAAGGGCACGTGCACGTACACCCCGAACGGCCGCTCGCCGACTCCGCTCAGCGCGGAGCCGGGAAGGGTGAACCGGTCGGGACGGGTCTGCGAACTCACCGCTCCAGTGTCCCATCAGAGTCGGCAGAGCCAGAGGAGCCCGGTAAAAGCCCTGGTGACGTTACTCCCACGATGCGGACGGCCCTGGACCACATTCTGAGCAGCGTGGCACTCTTGGTTCGTGACTTCCGCAGGAGTGTCCCTCGTGGTACGGCGCCACGTCGACTACTTGCGCGTCTCCAGCAGTCTCTGCCGGCGCTGAATTCTGTGCGCCGTTTGCCTTTTCAAGGACGATCCGGCGCCCGGCTGCCGCGAACTGCTCCTGCCAAGGGCTCCACCCGGGCGAAGCGCGGCACCGCCGGCGCCGGCCACGAGTGACCAGCCCTGGAGGACGAGAACACATGGCCCCGAAGACGGACCGCCCCGCACGGCCCAAGCAGCGTCGCGGTGAGGGTCAATGGGCACTGGGATACCGCGAACCGCTCAACCCCAACGAGCGCTCGAAAAGGGACGATTCGCCCCTGAATGTCCGCGCCCGCATCGAGAACATCTACGCCAAGGGCGGCTTCGACTCGATCGACCCCGGCGACCTGCGCGGCCGCTTTCGCTGGTATGGCCTCTACACACAGCGCAAGCCGGGCATCGACGGCGGGCGGACGGCCACGCTGGAACCCGAAGAGCTCGACGACAAGTACTTCATGCTGCGGGTGCGGCTTGACGGCGGCGCGCTGACCACCGACCAGCTGACCCTGCTCGGCGAGCTGTCGCAGACCTACGCGAGGGACACCGCCGACATCACCGACCGGCAGAACATCCAGTACCACTGGATCCGGATCGAGGACATGCCCGCCATCTGGGAAAAGCTCGAAGCGGCAGGCATGACCACCATGGAGGCGTGCGGCGACAGCCCGCGCGTGATCCTCGGTTCACCGGTGGCGGGCATCGCCGCCGACGAGATCATCGACGGCACCCCGGCCATCGAGGAGATCAACAGGCGCTTCATCGGCGACCCCCGGTTCGCGAACCTGCCCCGCAAGTTCAAGACGGCGATCTCGGGACAGCAGGACGTCGCGCACGAGATCCACGACGTCGCGTTCGTCGGCGTCGACCATCCCGAGCACGGCCCCGGCTTCGACGTGCAGGTCGGCGGCGGGCTCTCGACCAACCCGATGATCGCGCAGCGCCTCGGCGTGTGGGTGCCGCTTGAGGACGTCCCTGACGTGTGGGAAGGCGTCATCAGCATCTTCCGCGACTACGGCTACCGCAGGCTGCGGTCGAGGGCGCGGATCAAGTTCCTCGTCAAGGACTGGGGCGCGGCCAAGTTCAGGGAGGTGCTGGAAACCCGGTACCTCAAGCGAAGCCTCGCCGAAGGGCCCGCGCCGGAGGCTCCTGACGCCCCCATCGACCATGTCGGCGTGCACAAGCAGACCGACGGCAGGTACTACGTCGGCGGCGCGCCGGTCGCGGGCCGCACCTCGGGTTCGATGCTGATCGCGGCGGCCAAGGCCGCGGAGCGGGCGGGGTCCGGCAGGGTCAGGCTGACGCCACAACAGAAACTGGTCGTGCTCGACGTCCCGGAGACCGAACTCGACGGCCTCACCACCGAACTGGCCGAAGCGGGGTTGCGGACCACTCCGTCGCCGTGGCGGCGCGGCGTCATGGCCTGCACCGGCATCGAGTTCTGCAAGCTGGCGATCGTGGAGACCAAGGCGAGGGCTCAGCAACTCGTGGCCGATCTCGAACAGCGGCTCGCCGGCGTCCAGGACGGCGTCGACAATCCGGTCAGCGTGCACCTCAACGGCTGCCCCAACTCGTGTGCCCGCATCCAGGTCGCCGACATCGGCCTCAAGGGACAGATCGTCACCGACGACGAGGGCAACCAGGTCGAGGGTTTCCAAGTGCACCTCGGTGGCGGACTCGGGCTCGACGCCGGTTTCGGCCGCAAACTCAGAGGGCACAAGGTGACCAGTGCGGAACTGACCGACTATGTCGAGCGTCTCGTCCGTGCCTATCTCGCCGACCGTGCGCAGGGAGAACGCTTCGCGCAGTGGGTGGCCCGCGCCGACGAGGCCGCACTGAAGTGAGTGTGAGATGAGCGAATTCACGCCGAGCAGAGCCACGGCGTTCTACTGTCCGTACTGTGGCGACGAAGATCTCCGACCTGAGAAGGATGGCGCCTGGCTGTGCGGATCGTGTAGGAGAGTGTTCTCGGTGACCTTCATCGGCCTGCAGATTCCGGAGGTAACCCGATGACAGTTGCGACATCGACGAGCGAAGCTCGGGAAGACCTGAAGGCGGTGGCCGCGCGGGCTTCCGAAAAACTGGCCGAAGCGAGCGCCGAGGAGGCGCTGCGCTGGGCCGTCGAGGAGTTCGGCGACGATCTGATCGTCGCGTCGAACATGCAGGACGCCGTCCTGATCGATCTCGCGACCGCAGTGAAGTCCGATGTGGATGTCCTTTTCCTCGAAACGGGCTACCACTTCGCGGAAACCATCGGCACTCGCGACGCGGTCGCGACCGTGTACCCGGACATCACCGTCGTGAACGCGCAAGCGGAGCAGTCGGTCGCCGAACAGGACGAGCAATACGGGCCGAGGCTGCACGACCGCGACCCCAACCAGTGCTGCCACCTCCGCAAGGTGATCCCGTTGCGCACCACACTCGCGCGGTATTCGTGCTGGGTGACCGGAGTGCGCAGGGTCGACGCGCCGACGAGGGCGAACACGCCGATCGTCACCTGGGACGAGCGCAACGGGCTCGTCAAGGTCAACCCCATCGCCGCGTGGACGGACGAGGAGTTCGACGGCTACATCGCCGAGCACGGGATTCTGCAGAATCCTTTGGTGGACGAGGGATACCTCTCGATCGGCTGCGCGCCGTGCACCGCGAAGGTCGCGCCGGGAGCCGACCCTCGAAGCGGACGCTGGGCGGGACAGAGCAAGACCGAGTGCGGCCTGCACGGCTGAGAAAGGACGACATGACCACGTTGGAGGCCGCCACCGACGCGGCACGGGACAACCTGATCGCGCTGGAGTCCGAGGCCATCCACATCTTCCGCGAGGTCGCGGGTGAGTTCGACCGGCCGGTGATCCTGTTCTCCGGCGGCAAGGACTCCACCCTGCTGCTGCATCTCGCGATCAAGGCGTTCTGGCCCGCCCCGGTGCCCTTCCCGCTGCTGCACGTCGACACGGGACACAACTTCGATGAGGTCATCGAGTTCCGCGACCAGGTGGTCGAGCGCCACGGGCTCCGGCTGATCGTCGCCAGCGTGCAGGACTGGATCGACGACGGGCGGCTCGCCGAGCGGCCAGACGGGACACGTAACCCGCTGCAGACCCAGCCGCTGCTCGACACCATCACCGAGCACAAGTTCGACGCCGTGTTCGGTGGCGGGAGGCGGGACGAGGAACGCGCCCGCGCGAAGGAGCGGATTTTCAGCCTGCGCAACGCTTTCGGCCAGTGGGAACCTCGCAGGCAGCGGCCCGAGCTGTGGAACCTCTACAACGGCAGGCACCGGCCGGGCGAGCACGTGCGCGTCTTCCCTTTGTCGAACTGGACCGAGGCCGACGTCTGGAACTACATCGCCCGCGAAGGGGTCGAACTGCCCTCGATCTACTACGCGCACCAGCGCAACGTGTACCGCAGGGACGGCATGTGGCTCACCGAGGGCCCGTGGGGCGGGCCCCGCGAGGACGAGGTCGTGCGGGAACTGACGGTGCGCTACCGCACCGTCGGCGACGGATCGTGCACCGGTGCCGTCGAATCGACGGCCACCTCGGTGGAGGACGTGATCGCGGAGGTGCAGGCGAGCAGGCTCACCGAACGCGGGGCCACGAGAGCCGACGACCGGTTGTCGGAGGCCGCCATGGAGGACCGCAAGCGGGAAGGGTACTTCTAGAGATGAGCTCGCTGCTACGGCTTGCCACGGCAGGAAGTGTCGACGACGGTAAGTCCACATTGGTCGGCCGGTTGCTGTACGACACGAAGTCCGTGCTGGCCGATCAGCTCGACGCCGTCCAGCGCGCCAGCGTCGACCGCGGACTGTCCACACCGGACCTCTCACTGCTCGTCGACGGGTTGCGCTCCGAGCGTGAGCAGGGCATCACCATCGACGTGGCCTACCGGTATTTCGCCACTCCCCGGCGCAGCTTCGTGCTCGCCGACACTCCGGGGCACGTCCAGTACACCCGCAACACCGTCACCGGCGCCTCGACGGCGCAACTCGCCGTACTGCTGGTCGACGCGCGCAAGGGCGTCGTCGAGCAGACCAGGAGGCACGCGGCCGTCCTGGCACTGCTCGGGGTGCCCAGGCTGGTGCTCGCCGTCAACAAGGTCGACCTCATCGGCTACGACGAGGAGGCCTTCACGGTGATAGCGAAGGAATTCTCGGCTCACGCGGCATCTCTGGGCTACGCGGAGGGCTCCGTACTGGCCATCCCGGTCTCCGCTCTCGTCGGCGACAACGTCGCGACCCGTTCGGAGAACACCCCGTGGTATCAGGGCCCGACCCTGCTCGAACATCTTGAGAACGTTCCGGTCGCCCCTGACCCGCACGAGGCTCCCTTCCGGTTCCCCGTCCAGTACGTGATCAGGCCGCGCACGCCGGAACATCCCGACTACCGGGGCTACGCGGGTCAGATCGCGTCGGGAACGGTGCGGCCCGGTGACGAAATCGTCGTACTGCCACAGGGTTTGCGCTCGACCGTCGAACGGATCGACACTCACGGCGGCCCGCTCGACGAGGCCGGTTCGGGCAGTTCGGTCACCGTGGTGCTCGCCGACGAGCTGGACATCTCCCGCGGCGACCTCATCGCGGCCGCCCAAGCACGGCCCCGGCTGACCGACGAGCTCACCGCGGCGTTGTGCTGGCTGTCCGGCAAGGAACTGCGACCGGGTGCCAAAGTGCTCGTCAAGCACGGAACCCGCACGGTGCAGGCACTCGTCGAGGAGCTCAGCGCCCGCTTCGACGAACAGACTCTCTCCACTGTGGACAATCCGGAAATGCTGGAACTCAACGACATCGGCAGTGTCCGGTTGCGGCTGTCGGAGGAGATCCCCGTCGACGACTACGCGGAGAGCCCCCGCACGGGCGCGTTCCTCGTCATCGATCCCAAGGACGGCGACACGCTCGCGGCGGGGATGGTCGGCGAGCGGTTCTCCACGCTGGGCGCATGACCGCACCACCGCTCGTCACCGTCGCGCACGGCAGCAGGGACCACAGATCCGCGGCCACCATCGCGGCGCTCGCCGATCTCGTCCGCGCCGAGGCCCCCGGCCTCGACGTGAGGGAGGCGTTCCTCGACCTCTCGCGGCCGGGTGTCGGTGAGGTGCTCGCGGCACTGCATGCCGAGGGCCACCGAGAGACGATCATCGTGCCGCTGTTGCTCGGCAGCGCCTACCACGCGAGGGTCGACCTTCCTCGCATCGTGGAGGACGCCGCCGTCCGGTTTCCCGCGCTGCGGGTGACCGTCTCGGAGGTACTCGGCACCTCCGGAGTGCTGGAGGAGGTCGCGCTCGACCGGCTCGCGGCCGCCGGCGCCGATCTCGCGGATCCCGGACTGGGTGTCGTGCTGTCGGCCGTGGGCTCCTCGCACGAACCGGCCAACGTGGCCGTCGCCAGGATGGCGCGGCGCTGGCAGTCGCGGAACAGGTGCCTTGTGACGCACGCCTTCGCCAGTGCGGCCCACCCCGACGTGCCCGCCGCCGTGGCGAAGTTGCGGGCCAAAGGCGCGGCCCGGTTCGCCGTCGCCTCCTGGTTTCTCGCACCTGGCCTGCTTCCCGACCGCGTCAGCACACTGGCGAGGGAGGCCGCGGGGCCGGTTGCTTTCGCGCAGCCGCTGTGTCCCGACCCTCGCGTGGCCGGGGCGGTGCTGCGGCACTACGCCGGGGCGAGACGGGCCGACGCGCGGCGCTCGGCCTGATCGCGAGGGTGTGCCAGGGTGTTGGGCATGGCTGACGAACTCGTGCACTACTCGGTGTCCGGCGCAACCGCGACCATCACGCTCGACTCCCCGCACAACCGCAACGCGTTGTCCGCGCGGTTGCGGGGGCAGCTGAGCGAAAGCCTGGACAAAGCCATCGGCGACGAGGCGGTCCGCGTGATCGTGCTCGGGCACAGCGGCCCGGTGTTCTGTTCCGGAATGGACCTCAAGGAAGCACGGGGAGCGGGCGAGCAGAGCCAAGGCGTGCAGGAGTTCCCCTCGATTCTGGAGCGCATCTGGACCAGCCCGAAGCCGGTGGTGGCAGCGCTGTCCGGTCCCGCGAGGGCCGGTGGGGTCGGGCTCGTCGCCGCGGCCGACATCGCGGTGGCCGCGGACACGGCGACGTTCGCGTTCACCGAGGTACGCATCGGGGTCATCCCCGCGATCATCTCGGTGACCGTGCTGCCGAGGCTCAACGCCCGCGCGGCGCACGAACTGTTCCTCACGGGAGAGAAGTTCGACGCGAAGCGGGCCGCGGAGATCGGGCTGATCAACGCCGCCGTTCCCGCGGAGAATCTCGCCGCAGAGGTCGACCGCTATGTCACGGCGCTGGCGCTCGGCGGCCCTTCCGCGCTGGCGGCGACCAAGCAACTGCTGCAGGGCGAAACGGGCAGCACGATGCCGGAGACGTTCGCCACGATGCTGGCGACCTCGGCCAGGTTCTTCGCGAGCGAGGAAGGCCAGGAAGGAATCACCGCCTTCGCGCAGAAACGCACGCCGAACTGGGTTCCTGCCGACCAGCTCGAGTTCTAGTCGGCCAGTACGACCGTAAGCGTGCGGCTGTCGGCGCGTTCACCACCGGGGGCGAGCGCGCGTTGCGCGTCCGAGAGGGTGCCGTGCACGGCGACGTAGGCGCGAGGGTCGGCTTGCTTCAGCGCGTCGGAGGCGATCCAGATCAGCACGTGCTCCCCCGGCGGCAGCCAGGCCAGATCGGTGAGGCAGTCGTAGAGCGCGTCGAGGTTGCGGCCGAAGTACTCCGGAAACGACAGCGCCGAGGCGATGGCGTCGAGCGTTCCCAGCTTGTCGAGGTGCGACGTCCCGTCGAGGACGTGCGCGAACGCGCCACGGGCCTTGGCTTCTTCGGCGACGGACCGCCACGCCGGTTTCGGCTGCCCTGTCATCGGGACGGGTCCACGACGACGAAGGACGAGTAGTGATCCGCCGTGTAGTACAACTCGTCGGCCTGCCCTTCGACGAGCCTGCGTGCGCCCCGGTCCGCGCTTCCCGGCGTCGGGACGGTGTACTCCCGGTAGTAACCGGATTCCTTCTCTGGCAACAACCTCTCCCTATTGCCGAATACCGTGCCGTCCCTTTCCGGATACGGGAACGGTCCGTCCTTCTCGATGAGCCGGTAGGTCGCGTCCGCCTGCTCGGGCAGGCTGGACAGTGGCTCGACCCGAAGCCCCGATTCCGCGCCGGGCACGCTACCGGGTGCGTCGCCGGAATCACCAGCCGAGATGACGTCTTTGATCAGCCAGCCACCGAGCACAAGCACGATGAGCCCGATCAGCGCGGCGCTGATGCGCCTCCGGGAAAGCATTCCGTACCCCTAGGACCGTTTGCCGTGGTGTCGAGCCGCCCTGATGCGGGCTGCCCGGTCGGCCACGACGTTCACAACGCGATGCACAATCCACGCGAGCCCGAGGCACAACGGCACCAGTACCGCCATGACCAGTACGAACTGCACGGGGAACCACTGCTGCGCGAGCCAGAGCTCGAACCCGTCCCACCAGCGGGCCACTCCGTCGAACACATGGGAGAGCCTACGCCAGGTAGGTTGACGCCATGTTCGCCGTCTATGCCAAAGAAGCCAACACCGACGATCCGCTCGCCTCGCTCGTGGTCGGCGAGCGACCGGAGCCCGAGGTTCCCGCAGGCTGGGTGCGCGTTTCGGTCAAGGCAGCCAGTCTGAACATGCACGACCTGTGGACGTTGCGCGGAGTCGGGATCAAGCAGGAGCAGTTCCCGATGATCCTCGGCTGCGACGGCGCGGGCGTTCTCGACGACGGCACGGAGGTGGTCATCCACTCCGTGATCAACGACGACTCATGGCGCGGGGACGACACGCTCGACCCCAAGCGGACCCTGCTCACCGAGAAGCATCAGGGCACCTTCGCCGACTACGTGGTGGTTCCGGCTCGCAACGTGCTGCCGAAACCGGCGGGGCTCTCGTTCGCGGAGGCGGCGACGATGGGCACGGCGTGGCTGACCGCCTACCGGATGTTGTTCGTCAAGTCGGGACTCAGGCCAGGACAGACGATGCTCGTCCAGGGCGCGTCCGGCGGCGTGGCAACGGCGCTGGTGCAGCTCGGCAGGGCGGCGGGCATGCGGGTGTGGGTCACGGGGCGCAGCGAGGACAAGCGGGCGCTCGCGGTGGAATTGGGCGCCCACGAGGCGTTCGAGCCGGGCTCGCGGCTTCCGGAACGCGTCGACGCCGTGTTCGAGACCGTCGGCAAGGCCACCTGGTCGCACTCGGTGAAATCACTCAAGCCCGGCGGCGTCATCGTGGTGTCGGGCTCGACGAGCGGCCCCGACGCGAGCGCGGAACTGCAGCGGGTGTTCTTCCTTCAGCTCAGGGTCATCGGCTCGACGATGGGGACTCGGGACGAGCTCGCGAACCTGCTGTCCTACGTCGAACTGGCGGGCATCCGGCCCCGGATCGGGGACGAGCTGCCTTTCACCGAGGCGGGGCAGGGCTTTACCAACATGCTGAAAGGCGCCACCGCCGGGAAGATCGTCTTCGTGAACTGATCCGGATCCGGCGCGCTGACCAGCGACGATTCCTCTTCGAGAGCGCGCCGATACGCGACCATGCGCCCGAGCGGCGGTATGAAACGGCCGTTTCTCGGTTAACCTGGTCACATGATCGCGGTGCAGCGACCAGCGTCGGCGGATCCCGCGGAACCGCCGACACCCGTCGACATCAGGACCGGCTACCGCAGGTTCGCCGGTTTCCGCACCCGTGTGCTCGAAGCGGGACCGCGGCACGCCGCGCCTGCGGCGGGCGGGCGGCGCAAGCGCAAGACCGCCGCCAGGCCAGGCACGCCGCGCATCGTGCTGCTTCACGGCTACTGCGACAGTGCCGACACCTGGCGGCAGGTACTCATCGAACTCGCGGCTCTCGGGCACTCCGCGATCGCCGTGGATCTTCCCGGATTCGGTGAGGCCGCGCCGCTGCGGAAGGGTGCCATCCTCCCCCAGCTCGACGCGTTCACCGCCGCCGTGATCAAGGAACAGTCCGCGCTCGGCGCCGTCGTACTCGTCGGCAACTCGCTCGGCGGCACCATGGGGCTGCGGGCCGCGCAGGATCGGTTGCTTCCGGTGGCGGGGGTCGTCTCGATCGCCGCGCCGGGATTCGTCGATTCCTGGCTCATCAGGACAGTCGCGCGCTATCCGCTCGCGCTGCGCGCCTGCGCGTCGCTGCCACTGCCCGTCCCCGGTTTCGTGGTGCGCGCCGTCGCGGAGCGGGTCGTACCACGCTTGTTGTACGCCAGCGCCGCAACGGTCGACCCCGAGCACGTGCGCCGATTCACCGACCAGTTTCCCGACTATCGCAGCGCGACGACCCGGCTGGGTCAGGCACGCGAACTGGTCGCCGAACTCGCCGACGCCTACCGGCTCGACAGCATCACCGTGCCGTTGCTCGTCGTCGCGTGCGGCCGCGATCATCTGGTCAGCGCGGCATCCGGAAGGCAACTGCACGCCCTCGTGCCGCACAGCAGGCTCATGGTCCGCGAGGACTGGGGCCACTGCCCGCAATTGGACGACCCACCCGCGATCGCGGAACTACTGGCGTATTTCGCCAAGGGAACCGGTGCCGCCGTACGGGACCGCGCGGGAACGCGGGGCCCGGAACCGGTCACGGGTGTCGCGGGCTGAGCATTACGGGGCCGGGTTGCTCTTCGGCGCCAGTGTGCGGGCGAAGTGTTCCCGTGCCTCGCTCGCCCTGCCCGTGCCGTACACCCGGAGCAGCTCCGCGAGTTCGGGATAGTCCCCGTCGAGCATCGACGCGGCGTGCTCGATCTCGGCGGCGCTCGCGAGTTCCCGCAGGAGTGCCTGAATCCCGCCGACCGGGTCGGAGTGGGCGGTCTCGGGTGCGAGCACCCTGACGCTCGTCGTTGACGTCATCGGCTCGGCCTGGATCGTGGCGAGCCGTTCCCTGATTTCGCGGGCAGGCAGGTCGTCGAATCCCGCGTCGGTCGCCAGCGCCTCCACGGAAAGCAGCCGGGAGAACACGGCCGGGTTGCTGATCTTGGCTCGATTGCCCGACATCAGCTGCGACAGCATCGGCGCTGAGATGCCGAGGATGCCAGCCAGACCGGCCTGCGACACGTCGAGGCGATCGATGAGGCGGCCGAGGCGATCGCCCAGCGGCTCTCCATACCATTCGATCTGCTGTTTGCGATTGCGGTCGACGACGCTCTCAGCCACCCGGCCTCCCATTGTTCACAGGTGGAACTTAGCTGTTTGCATCGTAATCCGTGGACAGAACGTCGAAAATCTCGACAGGTTCACCGTCCGCGGTGAGCGCGGGCAGTTCGAGCGGCACCGCGGCCCTCAGCTCAGCGAGCCTGCCCGCCGCCGCGAGCCGCTGCCGGGGATCGGGCGAACACAAGGTCGTGACGACGGGGCGCAACGGCCCGGAGTCCGGCTCCCGCTCGGGCCCCGGCTCTTCGGAACCGCTGATCAGTTGCGCGGCGACCGCACCAGCGGCGAAGAGATCCTGGCTCGCGTGCGGAGGCCGCCCGGCGAGTACCTCCGGCGCGAGGTAGCCGGGCGTGCCGACGACGAAGCCCGTGCGCGTGACGCGCTGGCTTCCCATCGCGTGGACGAGGCCGAAGTCGCTGAGCCGGAGGTGCGGCGCCAGCGTCGCCGTCGAGTGCAGCAGGATGTTGGCCGGTTTGACGTCCCTGTGCACCAGTCCCCTGCCGTGCACGTGGGCGAGCGCGTCGAGGAGCTGGGCGAGGAGCTCGGCGACGTACCGCCACGGCAGCGGGCCGTGATCGGCGAGCAGCGTCGCGAGGGATCCTCCGCGCACGAGTTCGCTCGCGATGACGACGAGGTCGCGTCCCTCCGCCCACGCGTAGGGGCTCAGCACGTGCGGGTGGTCCAGCCGCACGCTGCGTTCCCTCGCCGCCCTGATGAGCTCGCCGCCGGCGGCGCCGTGCACCAGTTTCGCCGCACACCGCTCACCCGTGGCAAGGTCGGTGGCAAGCCATACCGCGCCGTGGCCGCCGGATCCGATGCGGCGAGCCAACTCGAACCGGCCCGCGACGACGGTGCCGGACGCCGCGCGAGCCGGGGAGTCTTGAGAGGCACCGGGAACTCCACGCCGCCGCGAATCCCCCGCTCGCCACTCCTCGGTCATGCGGCCACACCCCCATTCGCCTCCGTTTTGCCATGAGCGGGGGAGCTTTGCTGCCGGAAAACGGCAGCAAAGCACAGGCTTGCGGGTCGGACCCGATCCGGGCAGTGCGGAACCAAGT
>JBEYHY010000012.1:0-126628 GCA_040635515.1 Saccharomonospora sp. NPDC006951
TTCGGTGTGGGCGTCGACAACTCACACCTCGCCCGGAGGTCTCCCTCGTTTCAAGCCGCCACGCCGTCAACAACGCTCATGGGAACTACAGCTAGGCCGACGCCTTCGTGCCGCGATCCACCTCGCTTGTCGACACGATCTCATCGTGATCTCCGAACCCGGCGACGAGGCGCAGCTCGCCACCGAGCGCCGCCACAAATCGGCGGATGGTCTCGACCTCCATCTGGGTCAAGTCACCAGTTTCGATCGCGCTCACCCGCGGCTGCTTGACGTTCATGCGCCGCGCCACTTCCACCTGGCTCAGACCGATTCGCTCACGCAGTTCCTTGAGCCGGTAGCCCAGCACATATGCGGCAGTGCGGTCCTTCGCCTCGGCCTCGGATGCCTGAACGTCCCGACCAGCGGCGTGGTCGAGTTGACGCTTACGCGCCTTGACGTCCTCCCACTTCGCCACTTTCATCGACCTCCCTTACGGGTCACATGCTCGTCGTAACGTCGTTCCGCGAGCGGAATCGCATCCGTATACCACTGCTTCCACTGACCTCGCTTGGCTCCGGCAAATGGCCGACTCAGCGTCGGCCTTGCTGGGCCAGCATCTCGATGGCCTCCGCAACAAGATCGGCACTCTCCGGATCATCCTTCACGAGCCCCAGGAACCAGGCTTCGACCTCGTCGACGAGTTCTACCTCCCAAGCCACCCGTCGTGTATAACCCTGGGATTATAAGTGAGACAATCAGGCAACCGAGCCGACCTGGCTCAATCACACCGAGGTCAGGACTACGAGAGTGCCGCTTGCCGGAACTCGGCGAGCACATCGAGGCGCCAACGCGAACCAGGCGAAGCGCAACCCTCACCAGAAATCGGCTCGCTATTCAACACGGGGACGCACACCACGCATCGAGAAACTGTGTCGGGCCTGCCGGAGGAGACCGACGAACTGAGTCGGAGTGAGGACGAGCGTATGACTAGCCAGCTCCCCATTGCTACTGGCCTTCAAGAACCCCTTGTCCCTCGTCACGCAATAAACATTCGCGAGAGGGTCTTCACGGGCGAGCACGTGACAAGCCCCGAACACCATCGCATCCTCGTGATCAAGCGGCGGGTTCCCCTCCGGATAATGCTGATGCCCCAAAGTGCCCCCGCTCGCACGGGCAGCGAGCCCCCAGACGAGGTCGTCCACTAGCGCGGACGCATCATCGGAGGACCAGCCAAGCCCTTGCCGTCCAGAATCATCTGGCTGGGTTGGCTGCCCGGCCTTGCCGCGCACCATCTTGTCAATGTGCGCATTGGTCCAGACTTCCAGAGCTTCGTCGCCTGCGAAGCGACCTGATGTGCAAGACGCCACGGCGCGGAGAGAGTCGCGATTCGGTCCATGGGGATGTGGCAGAGGGTCTCGGGCGAAGCGAGCGGCGGCGGTATTGAACTTGTCCCATGTGAACGGCGCACCGAGAAGACTCGCGATATCCAGATAGATGTTGCAGTCGAAGACCACTACATGCCGTGGTGGTTCGTCCTCCCCAGTACCTGCAGTCATGGCTCCACGTAAACCCGCCGACGTTCGCCGACGATGCCCTCATCGCTGAACTCACTCCCGGAATCGAGGTTGGCACCGCCCCATGGGTCCTCGCCTGGGTCGGAGTACTCCTCTGGAAGCGACGCCAATATGGCCCGCACATCGAGCGGCTGGCTGTCTTCCCGGCGCGGAGCGCGCACATGAATCCCACCTGCCGCGAGGTCGGCCGCTGTCCGACCACCGAGTTTTCTCTCGGCACGATAGAAGTTCGCCATCGCCTCGGTACTGATCGGCCGATAGCCATCAGCGTCTGACGGCAGATCACCGCGAGCATCTTGCCAAGGCTCCTCAACATGAGTGAGGGCCATTAACTCTTCACCTGACATTGACCCATAACTCGCCAACACCAGGTCGATCAAGTCGGAAGTCAACTCGTCCAGAGCGATTCCGTCGACGTTCTGAGCCGCAGCTCGACGCGTTCCCTTGTCCCTCCGGCTATGCCACACCTGCGGAACGACCGGACCGTTCTTCCACGCCTTAATCTGCTCACCAAAGAGCGGCTCATCAGTTACGGCGAGGTGCCAAGCCTGCACATAGTAAAGAAGCTTCTGCAAGCTCAGGGCGTCTCTCCATGAACCCGAACGGGCAAGGATCACGGAAGCAACGTCGTCCGCGTGCATCATCCGGTCCACCCCCGATCAGCCTTCCCGATAAGCAACAGCTCGGGTGTTCGAATCAACCCGAACACTACCGCTTACAAGCTCAACAAACGAAGTGCGCGCCAACTCGCACACAACCACTCTATGGGATCAGCGCTGTCCAGCAAGCTCCACGCCGGGGCGTCACCTTTGGTGCACTACCCAAAAAAAGTGCAACAAGCAGTGGCACGAGTCAATTCCGAGTCTGAGCCAACACTTGCCAGATTAGAACATATGTTCGAATCCCGCAAGACTCTCAGATCAGCCACCCCGGAGATTCAAGTTTCCGACCCGAAACTCGAATCCGCCGCGTAGCCATTGGCTACCCGGAGTCACGATTGGGCTGCCTCGCGACGTTGCCGCCTGCGTTCGATGGCATCCGGATGATGCCTGGCCAGCACGATGATCCCGGTGACCGCGACCGCGCCGCACACCACGAGCGTGGTCAGGAAGTCCGAACCCGTGACGCCCGACGCCTCGCCGAGCACGGCGAATCCGATCGCGGTCGCCACGGCGGGGTTGACCATCGTCTGCGCGCCGACGACGACGTCGGGCGGACCGCTCGCGTAGCCGAGCTGGATCAGCCACGACCCCGCGAGGAACGCGACGACGAGGCCCGCGAGCGACACCACGGGGAGGTGGCTCAGCCCCTCCATGCGCACCGTGTAGGTCACGTCCCTCACCAGAACCGCGACCAGCCCGTACGCCGCGCCGGCCGCCATGGCCAGCGCGACGCACCGCACTATGCCGTGACCGACTGCGGCGAGCAGGCACAGCAACGCCATGCCGAGCCCGACGTACTGCGCGGCGGCAAGCACCGACCTGGCCGGTATCTCCCTCTCCATGGCCTCCCCCGCCGTGCGGGAGACGAACAGGGCGATGGCCGCCGTTGTCGCGGCGACGGCGATCCAGCCCGCCACGTCGAGTTCCCGCGCGTTCAGCAACGCGACCATGGGCAGCGCGAGCACCACGATGGGCGCTACCACGGTCACCGGTGCGAAGGTGAGCGCCGCGATCTGGAGAACCGGCGCAGGCGAACAGCACACCGAAACCACGCAGCCACGCGGGATTGCGCACGAGCCTGCCGAGTTTGCGCAGGGTCAGCTTGCTGTCTTCCGTCTCGGCCCTGACCCCCGCGTGCTGCAGCTGCGCGCCGATCGCGCTGCAGACCGCCCCGAGAACCGCGCAGACGATGGCAACGAGGATCACGGCGCGCTCACCTCGGCCTCGCGGCTCTCCTGATTCCTCCCCGCCCTCAATCGCGTCAGCGAGACCCCGAGCAGCCGGATCGCCAGCAGGATCAACATGGCCAGTTCGAGCGCGAACAGGGCACGCTGGATCAGCCCCGAGATGGCCCGCCAGTCCAGCGGGCCCGGGAACTGCCACCACATCATCAGGTCGGGAAGCCGCGTGGCGAGATAGCCGAGCGCGAGAACGACGCCGCCGAGAGCGAGCCTGCGCAGAATCCGGGCGACCCTGGCCCATTCGGCTTGCCTGGCAAGGCTTCTCGCGAGCGAGAGCCCGGCCAGCGGGAGGGTCGCGAACAGCGAAGCGCCCGCGAACTGGTGGATCCAGCCGCTCGTCGTCTCGACCCGCGGCGAGTTGTCGGTGGGAAACAGCGTGCACAGCACTAGCGCGACGCACCACATCCCGAACAGGACGATGGCCGGAGCACCGAGCCGGACCTTGAGCTGGGCCATCCCGGCGAGGATCGTGACGGTAGCGACGGCGACCGCGACGAGCGTGGCGTCGAAGGTCTGCGCGGCGTTCTCGACGAAGACGTAGTAGCTGACCGCTCTCGACAGTGGATCGACGTCACCGGCGAACCGGATGTTGAGGTAGGTCATCGCGAACACTGACCTGACGAGGATCAGCAGGGCCAGCAACGCGAGCGCGCAGGCCAGCATCGAGAACGCCCCGACCCATCGGGCGCGCCTCTCGGAAAGGCCCCCTGCGCTCACCTTCGGACCTCCCCTGGCTGTGAGGCTCCCTCAGCTCAACGCTGTGATCGTCTCACCAGTTCCCTGAGAAACCGCTGATGCGGGGACTGTCCGTGTGACAAACCCCAAGGCCACCTTAGTCACAAACGGTGGCGCACCGCCGATTCGACTCGAACGGGTGGCGCTCACCGGTTCGCGGTGGCCTTGGGGTTTCGCTCACTCCGAATAGGTGAGGTTCTTGCCCTCAGCCGGATCGAACAGTTGGATCCGGTCGATGTCGAACCACACGTCGAGCTGTCCACCCTCTCGCGCTTCGGAGTTCGCGGCGAGCCGGGTCACGATGGTCGAGCCGGTTCCGGGGACGTCGGTGGCTCCCGCGTCGGCGGCGAGCTCCTCCAGTTCGGCCGTGCTCGCCTGTTCCTCGACCGAGAAGTACGCGTACTTCTCGGCTCCCATGGATTCCAGCACCTCGACGGGCGCGGTGAACGTCGCGCCTGAACGCTTGTGGCTTTCCTCCATCAGCGCGGCGTCCTCGAAGTGCTCGGGCCGGATTCCCGCGATGACCTCGCGCGGCGCGTTCGCGGCCTCGGCGAGCCTGCGGACCCGGTCCGACAGCGTGATGGTGCCGAGCGGGCCTTTCAGCACGCCGTCTTCGAGGGTTCCGGGAACGAAGTTCATCGAAGGCGAGCCGATGAACCCGGCCACGAACAGGTTCGCGGGATGGTCGTAGAGGAACTGCGGGGAACCGACCTGCTGCACGATCCCGCCGCGCAGCACGACGACACGATCGCCGAGCGTCATGGCCTCGGTCTGGTCGTGCGTCACGTACACCGTCGTCGTGCCGAGCTGCTTCTGCAGCTTGGACACCGACGTGCGCATCTGGCCACGCAGCTTGGCATCCAGGTTGGACAGTGGTTCGTCCATGAGGAACGCCTTGGGGCTGCGCACGATCGCCCTGCCCATCGCGACCCGCTGCCGCTGGCCACCCGAGAGGTTCGACGGCCGGCGATCGAGGTGCTGGGTCAGGTCGAGGATCTCGGCCGCCTCGGTGACCTTGGCTCGCACGGTCGCGTCGTCGACCTTCGCCAGCCGCAACGGGAACGCCATGTTCTCGCGCACGCTCATGTGCGGGTAGAGCGCGTAGGACTGGAACACCATGGCGATGTCCCTGTCCTTCGGCGCCTTCTCGTTGGCACGGTCACCGTCGATGCGCAGCTCCCCCGAGCTGATGTCCTCAAGCCCGGCGATCATGTTGAGCGCGGTCGACTTGCCGCAGCCGGAAGGACCGACCAGGATCACGAACTCGCCGTCCGCGATCGATATGTCCATTTCGGACACCGCGAGTGCTCCATCGGGGTAACGCTTGGTCACCTTGTCGAGCACGATCTCAGCCATGTTCCTTACCCCTTAACCGCACCGGATGTCAGCCCCGCGACGATACGGCGCTGGAAGAACAACACGAACAGAATGATCGGGATGGTGATCACCACAGCCGCGGCCGAGATCGTTCCCGTCGGATCCTCGAACTGCGAGGCACCCGTGAAGAACGACAGTGCGGCGGGAACCGTCCGCGAAGCCTCCGTCGACGTCAGCGAGATCGCGAACAGGAAGTCGTTCCAGCAGAAGATGAACACCAGGATCGCCGTGGTGAAGACACCGGGAGCAGCCAGCGGGGCGATGACCCGCCAGAACGCCTGCCCCGGGGTGGCACCATCCATTTTCGCCGCCTTCTCCAGCTCCCACGGGATCTCCCGGAAGAACGCGGAGAGCGTGTAGATCGCGAGCGGCAGCGCGAACGTGATGTAGGGCAGGATCAGCCCCGGCCACGTGTCGAACAGACCGAGCTCGCGCTCGATGTTGAACAGCGGCGTCACCAGTGAGATCTGCGGGAACATCGCGATCAGCAGCGAGACCCCCACGAGAACCTTCTTGCCGGGGAAGTCGAGCCGCGCGATGGCGTACGCGGCCATCATGCCGAGCACCACCGCGATGAGGGTCGCGATCAGCGAGATGCCGAGTGAGTTGATCAGCGGCCTGATGAACTCGTTGGTGGCGAAGATGTCCTTGTAGTTCTGCAGGGTCCACGACGTCGGGATGAAGTTGCCGTCGGTGAGCGTGTCCTTGGTCTTGAACGACAGCGAAACGATCCAAAGCACGGGAAAGAGCGCCCACACCACGACGACGACGTCGACGAGCGCCCACCTGGTCTTGCGGCCGGTTGTCACCGCGGCCATGGCCATCAGCGCTTGCCTCCTTGATCACTGCCCGGCGCCGCGGTGCCGAACACCTTGATGAAGATGAACGCGATCAGCGCGACGGTGATGAAGATCAGCACCGCCATCGTCGAACCTATCCCCAGATTCAGGCCTTTTATGAGGTTGTTGTAGGTCTGCATGGACACCGACGACGTATCGTTCGCGCCCTTGGTCAGCACGAAGATGTTGTCGAAAACCCGGAACGCGTCGAGTGTCCTGAACAGCAGTGCCACCAGGATCGCCGGTTTCATCACCGGCACCATCACCTTGGTGAACCGCTGCCACGCGTTGGCCCCGTCCATCGAGGCCGCCTTGAGCAGGTCGTCCGGCACGAGCGCGAGACCGGCCATGAGCAGCAACGCCATGAACGGCGTCGTCTTCCACACCTCGGCGAGGATGATGATCCACAACGAGGGCCACTGGTCGGTCAGCGGCGCGCCACCCGCCGCGAGCGCGTTCGCGAGATACCCGGTTTCCGGGGTCCAGGCGTAGTACCAGGAGAACGCGGCGACGACGGTCACGATGCCGTAGGGGATCAGGGTCACCGTGCGCACGAGGCCCCTGCCGACGA
The DNA here is from genome assembly GCA_040635515.1 of Saccharomonospora sp. NPDC006951. GTDB lineage: Bacteria > Actinomycetota > Actinomycetes > Mycobacteriales > Pseudonocardiaceae > Prauserella_A. The sequence continues at coordinate 6,979 of JBEYHY010000012.1, forward strand.
GCGTGCGGTGCATGATCAGCGCGAGCGCCATGCCGAGCACGAGCTCGATCGCCACCGACACGATCGTCAGGAACATCGTGGTGCCGAACGCCGTCCACCAGTACGAATTGCTCAGCACGGCGGCGTAGTTGGCGAAGCCGACGAACTCCCGCTCGTCGGGGAACCTCAGGTCATAGCGCTGCAGCGAAAGCCAGATCGAGTAGATGATCGGGTACGCGGTGACCGCGATCATCACGATCGCGGCGGGCGCGCACAGCAGCAAGCCGAGCCGCCGCTCGGCGCGTTTACCCTCGCTCAGTGCCGGTTTCGCCTTGCCCTGCTTGGTTTTCGCCCGCACTTCCTTCACTGCGTGGCTCATGGGATAACGCCCTTCGAATCGAGCGCGTCGGTGAGTTGCTGGCGCAACGTGTCCGCCGTGCCTTGCGGATCAATGGCCGAAGGTGGCGAGAGGATCTTCGACATGACGGTCGACAGGTTCTGGTAGGCCGGGGTCAGCGGCCGCACCGCCGCGGTCTTCAGCTCCTCCAGAATGGTGTCCTTCATGGGGTACTTCGTTGCCATCGTGGGGTTTTCCGCCTCGTCGGCAGGCTTGGCCGGATCGAGCGGCGTCGGGTCGGTGTACACCGACTCGACGGTGGGCGGAACACCGTCCATGAGCGCGGAGAACTTCTGGTTCTCCGGGCTGCGCAGGCACAACGCCGCCTCATAAGCCTCGGGCTTGTGCTGCGAGTAGGCGCTCACCGCGAGGTCGTAACCACCGATCGTCGACTTGCCGGACCCGGGCCCGTTGACGCCGGGATACGGCGCCCACTTGAAGTACCGCAGCTCGTCCGGCTTCTCCTCGGCGTAGGCGGCGTAGACGAAGGGCCAGTTCAGCTCGAACGCGCCCCTTCCGTCCTGCATTGCCTGGCGCACCTGGTCTTCCTGCTGGTTGGTCAGCGAAGGATCGGTGAGCCCCGACGAGCTGACCTCCCTGAGCAGATCCAGCGCCCTGATGGCCCCCTGGTCCATGACGACCTGCTCGCCGTCCTCGGAGAGAATGCGCCCTCCCGCCGATTCGACGATCGAGTTGTAGACGACGACAAGGCCCTCGTACTGGGCGCCGGTGAACAGGATCTGGTATGGCTTGCCCTGTTCCTTGAGCTGCCTTGACATCTGGATCATCTGATCCCAGGTCTCCGGTGGCTCGGGCGTGATGCGCTCGTCGTACCAGAGCAACTGCACGTTGGTGTTCTTGGGCGCCGCGTACAGCTTGCCCTTCCACTGCGCGGTTTCCAGCGGCCCGGGAAGCACGTCGGCCATGGCCTGCGCCTTGTGCTCGCCTTCCCACTCGTCGACCCAGCCCGCCTCCGCGAACTCGGGAACCCAGGTGACGTCCAGCCCCAGTACGTCGAGCGATTCGTCCCCCGCGGCGAGCCTGCGCACCATCTGCTCGCGCTGGCCGTCGGCGTCGCGGGGAAGCTTGTTGTAGACGATCTGGTACCGGCCGTTGGCCTGCGCGTTGCAGTTGTCGACGACGGTCTGGAAATTGTCCTCAGGGGCGTAATAGACGTTGATCTTCATGCCGCCCTCGGTTCCGCACGCCGTGAGCGTCGTCGCGCCCACGATCGTCGCGCCGAGTACAGCGGCGACCTTCCGCATCAGGTCTCCCTCCACCACGCACGCCGCAGCGCGGGCCCGGAAGGACCACCTGCACCCCGTCGTGCACGAAAACAAAAGCAAACGATCTGGCCCGTGCTCGTGACCGGTGGAGAGAACCTATTCCCGCCGATCACCTTGCGCAAGCACCGACAGTAACGATTCAGTGGCTGTCAGCCAGAGGTGCCCATGTTGAGCTTGGCGAGCAGGTCGCGGCCCTTCTCGGCGGAGCGGGGCTGACAGAGCACGTCGTAGCGGCCCGCGACCATCTGACTCGCCGAGGAGAAGTCACGCCTGCCGCGCGTCGAGGCGTAACTCATCGCGGCGAAGACGACACCGAACAGCACACCCGCGGCGAGACCGACCAGGATAGGGGCGTAGGACATGCCCTGCGAGCTGCTGAAAAGCCCGAGCAGGAGGCCGACGAACAGACCGAACCACGCACCTGACAGCGCGCCGGTGCCGAGCACCCTGCCCCAGGACAGCCGTCCGATGACCCGCTCGACGAGCATCAGGTCGACACCGACGATGGTCACGTCCTGCACGGTGAAATCCTTGTCGGCCAGAAAATCGACGGCACGCTGGGCTTCCTCGTACGTGCCGTAGGAGCCGATCGGCCACCCGGTAGGCGGCGTCGGCAGGCGCGGCAGCCCCGGCGTCTGCCTGCCCGACGAGAATGGTGCGGTCACGATCATCACCTGTGCCTTGCGCTCTTGCGCTGCCTACCCAGCGCGGCTACCCATCATCCCATCCTGCCAAGACGGATGTAACCACGCGAACACGGCGGGCACCCGCCGGGTCACTCAGCCGCGCGACTTGTACTCGCGAAGCAGGCCTCGGGAAATGATGGTCTTCTGGATCTCACTGGTTCCCTCACCGATGAGCAGAAACGGCGCCTCCCTCATCAAACGTTCGATCTCGTACTCCTTCGAGTAGCCATAGCCACCGTGGATGCGGAACGCCTCCTGGGTGACCTCGGCGCAGTACTCGCTGGCGATGAGCTTCGCCATGCCTGCCTCGACGTCGTTGCGAGCGCCCGCGTCCTTCAGCCTGGCCGCGTTGACCATCATCAGGTGCGCCGCCTCGACCTTGGTTGCCATCTCGGCGAGCTTGAACGCGATCGCCTGGTGCTCGGCGATCGGCTTGCCGAAGGTCGTGCGCTGCTGCGCGTAGTCGACGGCGAGTTCGAAGGCCCTGATCGCGATGCCGCAGGCCCGCGCTGCCACGTTGACCCTTCCGACCTCGATGCCGTCCATCATGTGCGCGAAGCCCTTGCCGGACTGCCCGCCGAGCACCAGGTCCGCGCCGATGCGGTAACCGTCGAACACCGCCTCCGTGGTGTCGACGCCCTTGTAGCCCATCTTGTCGATCTTGCCGGGGATCGTGAGTCCCTTGGCGACCTCGCCGTAGCCCTCGGGCTTCTCGACGAGGAACGTCGTCAGGTTCTGGTGCGGCTTCTCGGCGCCCTCGTCGGTGCGCACGAGCAGCGCGATGAGGTTCGACGTCCCGCCGTTGGTCAGCCACATCTTGGAACCGTCGATCACGTACTCGTCGCCCGCACGCGTTGCCTTCGTCTTGATGGCGGCGACATCGGAGCCGAGGTCGGGCTCCGACATGGAGAAGGCGCCCCGGACGCTGCCCTCGGCCATCCTCGGAAGGAAGTGCCGCTTCTGTTCCTCGGTACCGTGCCTGGAAATCATGTGCGCCACGATGAAATGCGTGTTGATCACCCCGGACACGCTCATCCAGCCGCGGGCGATCTCCTCCACCACCAGCGCGTAGGTCAGCAGCGACTCGCCGAGCCCCCCGTACTCCTCCGGGACGGTGAGCCCGAACAGCCCCATCTCCTTCATCCCGTCGACGATGTCGGCCGGGTACTCGTCTGCGTGTTCCAGTGCCTGCGCGTGCGGGATGACCTCCTTGTCCACGAAGGCGCGCACGGTGGAAAGGATCTCGGACTGCACGTCGGTGAGACCGGCGGTCTGGGCGAGGCGAGCCATGCATCTTCCCTTCGTGGTTCGACGCCGGCCACGCGAGACACCCGGCGCTGGTCACGGCAGAGTATGACCCTTCGACGGCTCTTCCACCGGCTCCGGGTGGGCAGCGCCACGCCCCGGTTCGGGCGGCTCGCTGCCGTTGTGGCCCAGCGGTGCCACCTGCTTGGCCGCTTCGCCGACGGCCTTCACCACCTGGGCCGCGGTCTGGTCCTCCACCGTCGCCTTGTCGAGGAACCGCAGCAACTCGACGGGGAACGGCAGCACCAGGGTCGAGTTCTTCTCCGCCGCGACCTCCACGACGGTCTCCAGCAACCGCAACTGCAGCGCGGCAGGCGTGTGCGCCATGCGCTCCGCCGCCATCGCGAGCTTCTCCGATGCCTGCAGCTCGCCGTCGGCGGCGATCACCCTCCCCCGCCGTTCGCGCTCGGCCTCGGCCTGCCGCGACATGGCGCGCTTCATCGTCTCCGGAAGGGCGACGTCCTTGATCTCGACCCTGTCGATGTGGATCCCCCAGCCCAGCGCCGGGTTGTCGATCATCACCTCAAGGCCCTCGTTGAGCCGTTCCCTGTTGGAAAGCAGGTCGTCGAGGTCGCTCTTGCCGATGATCGAGCGCAGCGAGGTCTGCGCGACCTGCAGCATCGCGAAGCGGTAGTTCTCGACCCCGACGATGGCCTGCACGGGATCGATGACCTTGAAGTACACGACCGCGTCGACCCGCACCGTGACGTTGTCCCGCGTGATGCCGTCCTGCGCGGGTACGGGCAGGGTCACGATCTGCATGTTGACCTTGATCATCCGGTCGACGGCGGGCACGATCAGCGCGATGCCCGGTTCTCTCGGCGTCCGGTGCACCCTGCCGAAGCGGAGCACGAGACCGCGCTCGAACTGCTTGACGATGCGCACACTCGCCGCCATACCGACAGCACCGACGGCAAGCACCGCACTCAGGATTTCCACCACCATGGCAGCTCCCTGATAGGAATGCCTGATCAATCGATGTTACTCCCGGGAAAAGCGGTTGCACCCCGCTGAAATGCTGTCGTTGTGAGCGCACTCGGCATTCCGCCCGCCTTCGCGCGGCTGATCCGCGAACGGGAAGGTGCCGAGGGAGCGGCGTGGATCGCCGCGCTGCCCGAACTGGTTCGCGCGTTCTGCCTCCGCTGGAACCTGACCGTCGAGGGAAAACCGCTGCACGGCCAGGTCGGTCTCGTCGTTCCGGTGCGATCGGAATCGGGTCCCGCGATGCTCAAGCTGAGCTGGCGGGACACCGAAAGCCGGGACGAGCCCGCCGCGCTCGCGGCGTGGGCGGGAGCGGGAGCCGTGTTGCTGAGGGAAAGCGATCCCGGGCACGGCGCGATGCTGCTCGAACGCCTCGACGAGAACCGGATGCTCAGCGGGGAGCCGATCGACAGGGCTGTCGCCGTCGCCGCCGATCTGCTGCGATCGCTCACCATTCCCGCGCCCGCGCTGACCAGGAACCTGCGGGACGAGGCCAGACGCTGGACCGCCGAACTGCCCCGCGAATGGGAACGGCTCGGCCGACCGCTGCCCCGCGTGCTGCTCACCGCAGCCGTCGACATCTGCGAGCGGCGCGGCCCGCACGCGGCTCGCCTGCTCGTCAACGAGGACCTGCACTACGAGAACGTGCTCGCGGGCACCCGCGCGCCTTGGCTCGTCATCGACCCGAAACCGCTGGAAGGCGACCCCGAATTCGCGGTGATCCCGCTGCTGTGGAACAGAATCGGCGAATCGGGCATCGGCGACCGGTTCGCCGCCATCGTCGCCGGTGCGGACCTGGATGCCGGGCTCGCCCGCGAATGGACGCTCGTGCGCGCCGTGGTCAACTGGCTGTGGGCCGTCGAAGAAGAACCGCGGCGGCAAGGCGGTTCGGACTGGCTCGGCGACGCCGTCCGCGAGATCGCGCTGTGGGCCCACCGCACGGCGGAAGGGCCTCGGGTTACCTAGGCTTGCCCCATGGCCGCAGCCGTGAAAAGGGTTTTCGCAGCTCAGCTCGCGCGGTTGCCGGTGTTCGGGCCGGACGGCGAGTCGATCGGCAAGGTTCGCGACCTCGTCGCGGGACTGCGGCTCGACCACAACCCACCGCAGGTGCTCGGACTCGTCGTCGAACTGAACACCCGGCATCGTGTCTTCGTCCCGATGCTCCGGGTCACCGCGATCGAACCCAACGCCGTCACGCTCGCGACCGGCTCCGTCAACATGCGCCGGTTCCACCAGCGCCCCAACGAGGTGCTCGTCCTCGGCCAGCTCTTCGACGCCCGCGCCACCTCGGGCGGCGCCAGGATCACCGTCGTCGACGCGGCCATGGAACCCAGCCGCACCCGCGACTGGCTGCTCACCAAACTGGCCATCAGGGAACGCACCGGACTCGGCATCGGGCGCAGGAGAGCCGGGCTCCGCGTCGTGCCGTGGAGTGAGGTGTCCGGGCTCAACCTCGCCGACCTCACGGGCCAGCCGCAGGGAGCGGGACAGCTGCTCGTGCAGTTCGACACCATGCGGGCCGTCGACATCGCGGCGACCATGCGCGACCTGCCGCTGAAACGGCGGCACGAGGTCGCCGACGCCATGGACGACGAACGGCTCGCCGACGTGCTCGAAGAACTCCCCGAGGACGACCAGAAGGAACTCGTCGCCTACCTCGCCGAGGAACGAGCCGCCGACATCCTTGAGGCGATGAACCCCGACGACGCGGCCGACCTGCTCGCCGAAATGCCGTCGGCCGACAAGAACCGGCTGCTCGAACTCATGCATCCCGACGAATCGGAGCCGGTCAAACGGCTGCTGGCCTACTCGGCCGACACGGCGGGCGGGCTGATGACCCCCGAGCCGGTCGTGCTCACCCCCGACGCGACAGTCGCCGAGGCGCTGGCCCACATCCGCAACGCCGACCTCACCCCGGCGCTGGCGAGCATGGTTTTCGTGTGCAGGCCGCCGAGCGCCACGCCAACCGGGCGGTATCTCGGCTGCGCGCACTTCCAGCAACTACTGCGCGAGCCGCCCGCCGACCTCGTCGCCGCGATCGCCGACACCGGCCTGCCCACGCTCAGGCCGGGGGCCTCGCTCGCCGAGGTCACCCGCTACTTCGCCGCATACAACCTGACCTGCGCGCCCGTCGTCGACGGCAGCGACCACCTGCTCGGGGCCGTCACCGTCGACGACGTACTAGACCACCTGCTTCCCGAAGGCTGGCGGGAAACCGGCCTTCACGACGGTGCCGACCCCGTTGCCGAGGAGACCGAACATGCCTGAGCTGCTGACCCGGCGCCGACTCGACCAGCCGAGACAACCGAGACGCGTCACCCTCCCCTTCGACCCAGAGGCGTTCGGAAGGGTGTCGGAGCGACTGGCGCGTTTCCTCGGCACCGGCAAGTACCTGTTCTGGCAGACGCTCATCGTGGTCGTCTGGATCGCGCTCAACCTGACCGCGGTGTCGCTGCGCTGGGATCCCTACCCGTTCATCCTGCTCAACCTCGCCTTCTCGACGCAGGCCGCCTACGCCGCCCCGCTGATCCTGCTCGCCCAGAACCGGCAGGACGACAGGGACAGGGTGTCGCTGGAGGAGGACCGGCTGCGGGCCACCCAGACCAAGGCCGACACCGAATACCTCGCGAGGGAACTCGCCGCGTTGCGGCTGGCCATCGGAGAGGTCGCCACCCGGGACTATCTGCGTGGCAAGCTGGACAAGTTACGCGAAGACCTCGAAGTGGGGACACGTAGCATGAGGGGAGCAACCGCAACCGCCAGCGACAGAAGGTCGGTGCCCGAGCAGTGACCACCACGCAAGAGACCCCCAGTGTCGAGGACGTGCGTACCGCACTGAAGAACGTGCACGACCCGGAGATCAAGAAACCGATCACCGAGCTCGGCATGGTCAAGGACATCACGGTCGGCGAGAACGGCGACGTGACCGTCGCCGTCTACCTCACCATCGCCGGTTGCCCGCTCAAGGAGACCATCACCCGCGAGACCACCGCCGCCGTCAGCAAGCTCGCCGGTGTTCGCGAGGTGCACGTCGAACTGGACGTGATGAGCGACGAGCAGCGCACCGAGCTACGCAAGAGCTTGCGCGGCGACGCCGAGGAGCCGGTGATCCCCTTCGCCCAGCCAGGCTCGATGACGAGGGTCTACTGCGTGGCCTCCGGCAAGGGCGGGGTCGGCAAGTCGAGTGTGACGGTCAACCTCGCCGCCGCGATGGCCAAGCGCGGGCTCTCCGTCGGCGTCGTCGACGCCGACATCTACGGGCACTCCGTGCCGCGCATGCTCGGTGCCGGCGAGAAGCCCACCAAGGTCGAGAAGATGATCATGCCGCCGCAAGCGCACGGCGTGAAGGTCATCTCGATCGGCATGTTCACGCCGGGCAACACGCCTGTCGTGTGGAGGGGCCCGATGCTGCACCGCGCGCTGCAGCAGTTCCTCGCCGACGTGTTCTGGGGCGACCTCGACATCCTGCTGCTCGACCTGCCACCGGGTACCGGTGACATCGCGATCTCGGTGGCGCAGCTCATCCCCAACGCCGAGATCCTCGTGGTGACCACGCCGCAGCAGGCGGCGGCCGAGGTGGCCGAGCGGGCGGGAGCGATCGCGTTGCAGACGCGGCAACGCGTCGCCGGGGTCATCGAGAACATGTCGTGGTTCGAGGCGCCCGACGGCACGAGGATGGAGATCTTCGGCGCGGGCGGCGGCAAGCAGGTGGCGGAGTCGCTGTCGACGTCCGTCGGTGCCGACGTGCCGCTGCTGGGTCAGGTTCCGCTCGACCCGAAGCTGCGCGAACAAGGTGACGAGGGGACGCCGCTGGTGCTGGCCGAGCCCGATGCCGCGGCGGCGAAGGTCCTCACCGGAGCCGCCGAGAAGCTGTCCGTCAGGGCGCGAGGACTGGCGGGCATGATGCTGAACGTGAGCCCCGCGGGCCGCTGACCCGCCCGGATGCCCTCGGCCCCAGGTGCTCACCGGCGCCCGGGGCGTGGGCCTGGGGCGTGCTGGCGCGCCGAGATCCGCACCCAGTTCGCCGAGTTCTGCACTCGCGTCGCCGAGATCCGCACTCAGGTCGCCGAGTTCTGCACTCGCGTCGGTGAGTTCCGCGTTCGCGCGCGCGAGAGCCGCACTCGCGTCGGCGAGATCCGCACCCAGGCCGTCGAGATCCGCGTTCGTGCGCGAGAGCCGCACTCCGGTGGCCGAGATCCGCGTCCGGGACGGGTTCGGCGTTCGAGCCGGAACTCAGCCGACGAAAACCGGTCCAGCCATTCGGATTTCCGTGGTCAACGCACCACGGCAACGCTCACCGGCCCCAGCGCGGAACTCACGCGCCCGAACGCGGAACTCGCCAGTCCGGGCGCAGAACTCGCGGCCACCAATGCAGAACTCGCCGACCTGAATGCGGAACTCGCCGACCCGAGTGCGGGACTCGCCGACCCGAGTGCGGGACTCGCCGACCCGAGTGCGGGACTCGCGGACAGATGCGGCTCGGCGGGGTGTTCGGGGCGTTCGGGGCGCTCGCCGGTCAGCGGCTCAGGTGGCGTCCGGGTCCACCGGGGGCTTCTCGCCGGGCTTCAGCGACTCCGGCTGCGGCGCTCCGGCGGGATAACCATTCGGCTTCATGGCACCGTTGGTATGACCACCAGTCCCGCCGGCACCGCTACCGCCCGTCCCGTTGCCGTTCGTACCGTTGATGTTGTCCAGGCCCAGCGGATCCGAATCCCCGTCGAACAGATGCTGGATCGCGGCCCGCTTCGGGTCGAAGCTACGCAATTGCCGCAGGTCTTCGAGAGGCTTCCGGAACTGCTCGTACTCGGGGCCCATCTCGTCCTTGAGTTGCTGCCTGGCACCGGTGGCGAAATCCCGCACCTTGCGCAGCGACTTCCCCATCCACGCGGCGGCTTCCGGCAACCGCTCGGGGCCGAGGATGAACAGGGCGGCAACAAGGAGGATGAGAATTTCACCCCAGCCAATGTTTTCGAACACCTGCCATACCTCCGCCTCGAACCTGCTGCGAGACAGCGTACCCCGTTAGTCTGAACCCAAGGTGACATCGACGGTGAGCGGACGACCGCCTCTGACGAGCCGAACAGGCACTACCTCGCCGATATCGTGTTGCCGGACGGCCACGGTAAGTTCGGCGGCGTTGCGCACCTGGCGGTCACCTACCTTGGTGATGACATCCCCTTCGGCGATCCCCGCCTTGGCGGCAGGCCCTTCGTCGTTGACGTTCTGGATTTGCGCGCCTTCCGAGGTGTTTGCCGCAACGGAGGACGCGTTGACGCCCAGGTCGGCGTGCTGCACTTTTCCTTCACTGATAAGGGATTCGCTGATTTTGACGGCTTGGTCGACGGGAATGGCGAACCCGAGGCCGATGCTGCCGCCTTCGCCGTCGCTGCCCACGGTGCGGATCAGCGAGTTGATGCCGACGAGCGCTCCCCGCGAATCGACGAGCGCCCCACCCGAGTTGCCGGGGTTGATGGCGGCGTCGGTCTGAATCGCGTCGTAGGTGACCGCGGGGTCGCCGTTCTCGCCAGGCGCCGTGACCGGCCGGTTCAGCGCGCTGACGATGCCCTCGGTGACGGTGTTCTCCAGCCCGAACGGCGAGCCGACGGCGATGACCGTGTCCCCGGCCGCGAGGTCCGACGACTTGCCGACCTCGATCACCACCGGGTTGGACACGTTGACCTTGATGACGGCGAGGTCGGTTTTCGGGTCGGTGCCGACGACCTCGGCATCGGCCCGCGTTCCGTCGATGAACACGGCGGTGATCTCGGCGTTGTCGTCGCGCGCGGCCTGGGAGACGACGTGGTTGTTGGTGACCACGTAGCCCTCCTTGTCGATCACGACCCCGGACCCGAGCCCTCCCGACTGGCCGGCCTTGACCTCGATGGACACCACGGCGGGGGCGACCCGCTTGGCGATGTCGGCGATGGAACCGGCCGGCCTTTCCTTGCCTGCCTGGGCTTCCGCCACATTGAGTTCACCGGTGAGCGAGTCACCCGCGCTCGCGACAGCCCAGCCGATGAAACCGCCGACCGCGCCGATGAGCAGAGCGATGGCGGCGAGCAGCGCCAACGCGACGGGCTTGACCCTGCGGCCGAAAAGCAGTTCGGGCAGGCTGAGCAGCGCTCCGCGAGGCCGGGATTCGCTCTCGGCCGCCTTCTCCTCGGTGACCACCGCCGGCCCCCCGAGCACGGCACCGGCGCCCGGGTCGCGCCACGGGTCGGCCCCGCTGGTCCACAGTGGTGAGTCTTGATCGGCATCCGGTCCGGCGGCTTCGAGCGGGCGCTGCAACACGATGTTCTCGGCGCCTTGCGGGCGGGCGAACGCCTCGGCCAATGACTCGGGCTCCGGCGGCTTCGCCGGTCCGGAACCGTTCTGGCCTGCCGGATTGGGGGTGTAGAGCTTGTCGAACGGGCCGTCGACGCCACGTGGCCTTCCGAAAGTCGCCGCGTAGGCGGGGTCCACGGAAGGGCGGTCGAGAGGACGGGGACGGAGCCGGTGCTCGTCGTCGCCGGGCTCCTCCTGGTGCGCGTTCGGTGGCTGATTCATCATTCCCCGGGATGACGGCGTCGACATTGTTCAGGCTGCGACGATACGCGCCGAGTCTTCGACTGGATTCTGCCGCCGTGCCGGTGAAGTCAGCGTGGGCCTCCGACCGGGGCTTCCGCCGCCTCGGCCGGGGTGGTTGTGATCGCGGGCCGCTGCTGTTCGGGCACCGAGGGCGTTGTACTGACCGCCGGGGACGTCGTAGCGGGCCCCGAACGTTCGGGGCCCATCTGGGCCTTGAGCACGTCGGCAGGCGGCGTGCTGCGGTATCCGCCACCCACCTCGGCGTTGCCCGCACCACCGACGGCACCGCCACTGGACGTGGCGACGAGGGCGAGCGCGCTGAGCACGAGACCCGACACGACCACACCCGCGCCCTGCGCGGCCCGCTTGCGGGCACCGCCGCCGAGCCTGGCGCCGTTGCCCAGTACGTTCGGCGAATTGCCGAGCGGGGCCGAGCTACCGAGCGGGTTGGCGGTGGAGGTGTCCAGGTCGCTCCGCAGGCCCGCGACACGTTCGGGGCGCTGGATGGCGACGAGCTGGCCGTCCTGGGTGATCGCCAGGTTGTCCGGGGTTGTCGACACGTCGGTGTGCTCGGGAATCGAGCGGAGACTCGCGAGGAAGCCCGCCGACATGGAAGGAGCCTGCGCGCACTGTACGGCGGCGCGGGCCTGGCGCTGCGCGGTGACATCCGCGGCGCAACCGGGGCACCTCGCGACGTGCACGGCGGCCCTCTCGTGGGCGCCGAGCGACAACTCGTTGTCGACGAACGCGACGACCGCGTCCGGCAACAAGTGCGATTCGGGGAGCCCCCAGCCCCGGTTATCGGTCATACCGTGGCCTCCAGCTTGAGCGACCGCCGACGCTCCAAGGAAGCCTTGAGTGCCTGACGGCCACGGTGAATTCTGCTGCGCACGGTTCCGAGCTTAACGCCGAGAGTGGCGCCGATCTCCTCGTACGAAAGTCCTTCGACGTCACACAGCACGACCGCGGCACGGAACTCGGGCGGCAGATCGTCGAGCGCGTCCTGGAGATCGGGGTCGAGGTGGGTGTCCGAGTAGACCTGCTCGGGGCTGGGGTCGTCGCCGACGATGCGGTCGGTGTCCTCAGGCAGCCCCTCCATGCGCACGCGAGCCCTCCTGCGTGCCATGTCGAGGAAGAGGTTGGTGGTGATGCGGTGCAGCCAGCCCTCGAACGTGCCCGGTTTGTAGGAGGCAAGCGAGCGGAAGACCCTGATGAACGTTTCCTGGGTGAGGTCCTCGGCATCGTGAGTGTTGCCCGTGAGCCGGTAGGCGAGCCGGTAGACGCGGTCGGCGTGCTCACGCACGACCTCGTCCCATGACGGTGGCGTCCAGGCCACTTCACCATCGCCGGCGCTCACCACTGTGGGCTTGGCCACCTCGGTGTCGGTCGGCATCGGCGCGGTCTGCAAGCTGTTGTGAGCCAGCGAAGGCACCTCCATCGGCCTTTCCCCCTTACTTACCCACCCCAACGCACTGGTTGGCCGGGGTGTTCCCGTACTTGGGACTCAGTGTGGCGTGCTTCCTTACGGTTTTAGTGAGACCGGGCTGAGAGCTACCTGAGAAGAGCTGTTCAGCGTGGTTGCCCCTGACCGCCCGACCTGGTCGGCTAACCTCTGCGCGTGAACTCCGAGACACACATCACGGGTCCGGTGGATCTCGGTGACTTCATCGAGGGCTTCCTCCCCGACGACGAACCTCTCCTCCTCGCGCGCAGGCGGGCCGAGGAGCTCGGATGCGCCGCGGTGTCGGGCGCGGCCGGTGCCGCGCTGAGCCTGCTCGCGGCGACACTGCAGGCCAGAGCGGTCGTCGAGATCGGTACCGGCGCCGGGGTCAGCGCGCTGTGCCTGTTGCGCGGGATGGCCGCCGATGGCGTGCTGACGTCGATCGACCTCGAACCGGAGTTTCACAGGGGTGCCCGCAGGACGCTGCTGGCGGCGGGATTCGCGCCGAGCAGGATGCGGCTGATCATGGGCAGGGCGCTCGACGTGCTGCCGAGGCTCACGTCGGGCGGCTACGACATGGTCTTCGCCGACGCGGCCAAGCTTGAGTACCCCAGCTACTTCGAACAGGGGGTTCAGCTTCTCCGGCCGGGCGGGGTCATCGTGTTCCACGACGTGCTCGCGGGTGGCAGGGTCGGAGATCCCGCGCTCAGGGATCCAGAGGTACTCGCGTTGCGCGAGGTGGCGAGGGCGATGCGCGACGACGAGCGGCTGACGCCCGCGATACTGCCGATCGGCAGCGGACTGCTCGCCGCGGCGGTCAGGCGGGCGTAGGACCGCGCCGGTCAGGTCCCCGCGGGAGCGGTGACCATCGCGGGTCTTCTTGTTCTCGTGGCGAGCGTGCTCGCGACCGCGGCGGCGGTGAGCCAGCCGCCGACGGTGGCGATGAGCACCGGCCAGCCGAGACCGCCGTAGATGACGCTGCCGAGCGTGCCGCCGATGCTGCTGCCGAGGTAGTAGGCGAGCGTGTAGAGCCCGGACGCCTGGCCCCGGGCATGCTCGGGCGCTTCGACGGCGGTCCAGCCGTTGGCGATGGAGTGAACGGCGAAGAAGCCCGCGGTCAGCACGAGGAAACCGGCGATGACGAAGGGCAGCGAGTCGGGAATGGTCATGGCGGCGCCCGCTGCCATGACGGCGATGGCGGCGAGCTGGGAACGGCGCCTGCCGAAGCGGGCGACGAGCCTCGCCGAGGTGACCGAGGAGACCGCGCCCATGGCGTAGGCGAGGAACACGAGCGAGGCGATGGCGGGGCTGAGGTCGAGTGGATCGCCGGTCAGCCGGAAGCCCACCGCGTTGTACAGGCCGACGAAGGCACCCATCCCGAGCAGGCTGACGGCGTACTGGGCCAGCAGGACCGGCTTCCGCACCGCTTCCCCGAGCCCGGCGAGCACACTTCGTAACCGCCCTCCCCGCCGCCGTCCGTGAGCAAGGGAGCTTTGCTGCCGTTTGCCGGTAGTAAAGCTCCCTTGCTCACGACTGCGGGCGGGCGGATGGGGCAGCGTGGCTACGGTCAGTAGTGCGCAGGCGAGGGAGACGGCGGCTACCGCGGCCAGTGCTCCGTGCCAGCCGAGCCAGTCGGTGGTGAACCCGCTGACGAGGCGCCCCGACATCCCGCCGACGGTGTTTCCGGCGATCATGGCACCGACCGCGGCGGCGACTCCCGCCTTGCCGAGTTGCTCGACGAGGTAGGCCGCCGCGACGCCGGGGAACCCGGCGATGGCGATGCCCTGCAGCACGCGCAGTACGAGCAGCACCTCGAACGACGGCGCGAACGGCAGCAGCAGGCCCAGCAGCGCCGATGCGAGCACGGACGCCACGATGATCGGCCGCCTGCCGACGACTTCGGAGAGCACCGCGATGGGAAGCACGGCCAGCGCGAGCGCGCCGGTCGCGACACTGACGGCAAGCGACGCCTTGCCCGGGCCGAGCGCGTACTGTTCCGCGAGCTGCGGCAGCACCGCCTGCGGGGCGTAGAGCAGCGCGAACGAGCAGATACCCGCCGCAGTCATCGCCACGGTGGTGCGCCGGACCGCGCTCCTGCCCGCCGCTCCGCCACCGTCATCGCCACCCGACGCCACCGCCACGCCCATGACGCTAAGCCACGCTAACCAATACGTCTAATACGTTCACGAGCCATAATTGATGCCATGGTGAATGAAATGGACGACGATCGGCTCGTCGCCGAGCTCGTCCCCCACGCCGCGCTGCTGGCGGTCCTCAACGCCACCGGCAACATCACCAGCGCCGCGAGGGAGCTCGGAATCCCCCAGCCCACGGCAAGCAGGCGGCTCGCCGCACTGGGCGAGCGCCTAGGCTCCCCCGTCATCGAGCCCTCGGGAAGGGGCATCCGGCTGACCAGGGCGGGCACGCTGCTCGCGGAAGCCTCCGAGCGCGCCGTCACGGCCTTGCGGCAGGGCGTTCGCCAGGCGAGGGAGGAAATCGAGCCGGAACGCGGGCGCGTCGTGATCGGCTTCCTGCACCTGCTCGGCCGCTCGCTTGTCCCCTCGCTGTTGCGCGACTTCCTCACCGAGCACCCGCACGCCAGGTTCAGCCTCGTCCAGGGCTCGCGGCAGGTCATCGTGGACCGCCTCACCGAAGGTGAACTCGACCTCGCGCTCGTCGCGCCGCCACCCGGCGATCCCGCACTGGAGGCCGCGATCCTGTCGGAGCAGGAACTGTTCGTCTCCGTGCCGTCATGGCACTGGATCGCGGACCGCACCGAGGTCACGATGGCCGAACTGGCACGCGAGGTGTTCGTCATGCTCGAACACGGCTACGGACTACGGCAGATCACCGACGAGGCGTGCGCGCGAGCCGGTTTCGAGCCGGTCGTCGCGTTCGAGGGACAGGAATCCGACACCGTGCGCGGCCTCGTCGCGGCAGGGCTCGGCGTGGCGATACTGCCCTCGTTCGAACCCCATCCTCCCGCGGGAGTGGCAGAGGTGCCGCTGCGTCCGCGCATGACGCGGTCCGTCGGCCTCGTCTGGCCGTCGGGAGGGCGGCTGACCCCCGCCGTCACCGCGTTCCGCGATTTCGTGCTCGCGAGCACGGGGCCTCAGGCGGCTCAGTCGTAGGAGGCGGCCAGTTCCACGAGCGTGCGGGCCGCGAACCCGGTGCCGCCCGGCACCACGTCGTCGTAGTTCTTCTCCGACCTCGCCGGTCCCGCGATGTCGAGGTGCGCCCACGGAAGGCCGCCGTTGAACTCACGCAGGAACAGCGCGGCCGTGATACCGCCCGGCCCTGGCGGAGCCTGCCGCACGTCGGCGATGTCGCTGCGCACCTCGTCGGCGAGGTCGTCGAGCAGCGGCATGCGCCACCACTGTTCGCCCGCCCTTTCGCCCGCAGCGCTGACCCGCTCGGCAAGTTCGTCGTCCGTCGCGAACAGCCCTCCGGTGCGCAGTCCGAGCGCGACCTTCATCGCGCCGGTCAGCGTCGCGACGTCGACGACCGCGTCGGGCGAGTACCTGCGTACGCCGTAGGCGAGCGCGTCGGCGAGCACCATCCTGCCCTCGGCGTCGGTGTTGGCGACCTCGGCGGTGCGACCGCCGTAATGCCGCACGATGTCGCCCGGCCGGTAGGAGGATCCGGACACGTGGTTCTCGGCGGCGGGCACGATCGCGGTGAGCCGGATTCCGAGCTTGAGTGAGGCGATCGCCCTCGCGGCGGCGATGACCGCCCCGCCACCGGCCATGTCGGTGCGCATCAGGTGCATGCCAGCCGCCGGCTTGATCGAGATGCCGCCGGTGTCGAACGTGATGCCCTTGCCGACGAGCAGCAGGTGCTTGCTCGCACCACGAGGACGGTAGGTGAGTTCGATCAGCCTCGGTGGCCGCGCCGAGCCTCCGCCCACCGCGAGCACGCCACCGAAGTTCTGCGCGGCGAGCCACTGCTCGTCGCGGATCGTGGCGTTGAGACCGGGCACGTCACCCGCGAGCCGCTCGGCCACTCCGGCAAGCCATGCGGGGGTCTTGACGTTCGACGGCGTGTTGGCGAGATCCCTCGCCAGCGCCGAGGCGGCGGCCAGTTCGCGCGCCCTTGCCACCGCATCGGACGTCCCCGCGTCCCGTTCGCCCTCGGTGAGCAGGCGCAATGTCTTCACCGTGCGCTTCGGTTCCTCGTTGCTGACGACGAACCGGTAACCACCGAGCAGCGCGCCCGTCGCGAACGCCGCGAACGCGGCCGCACCGGCCCGCCCGGGAAGGAGTACCTGGACCGTCTTCGGCGGCCTGCCGCCGTTCGCGGCCTCCGCCTCCGCGACACCGTTCGCCGCGCGGACGAACGCGGCACCGGCTGCCCGGTAGTCGCGTTCCGTGCCTTCGCCTGCCCCGACGAACCAGCGGGGACCCGCACCGTCCTGTCCGGACTGGACTTCACCGGTCTTGCCGGTCGCCCTGGCCCCTGTTGCCTGGTCGGCATAGGGCGAGGCGTCCGGCGCGGAGTCGAAGCCGGAGGTGAGCACAACCGCGAGCGGCTCTCTGCGGCGGAGCGAATCACCCACCTCCACCTCGATCAGCGAGCTGGGAACGGGCGGCAGCGGCGAGCGCGCCATCGGGGACCTCCAGGCACGGTGAAGAAGGCCAGCCGGGGAGTGCCGTCAGCGCTGGCCGGGTCGGTGGGAAACGCGGTGGCTAGCTGGTGGCCTCCTGAAGGGCCGCACCGAGGTCCTTGGCCTCCTCAGCCGAAAGCTCGACGACGAGTCGCCCACCGCCCTCCAGCGGTACGCGCATCACGAGGCCCCGCCCCTCCTTAGTAACTTCGAGGGGACCATCTCCGGTCCGGGGCTTCATGGCCGCCATAGCGTGCTCCCTCCGTATGAACCAGCGCGCCCGGCTCGCGCTCGCCGAAGCAACCGGGTCATGACCATTGTCCCCCATCAGCAGCGCGGGGCGAACGCGGACCGATCTTAGCCCCAGCGCATAGGTGCTGGTATGCGGCTCGCGAGACTGTCAGACTCGCGTGGCGAGATCAACGACGGAGGGTTTTTCACGTGACGAACGACGACGTGTTACGGCAGTCCGACGCCGATGGCGTACGCACCCTGATCCTCAACCGCCCCAAGGCATACAACTCGTTGACCGTCGAACTCAAGGAGCGGTTGCTCGCCGCCTTGACCGACGCGGGCGGCGACCAGGACGTGAAGGCGATCGTGCTCACCGGAGCGGGGAAGGCGTTCTGCGCGGGACAGGATCTGAAGGAGCATGTGGGCCTCCTTCAGGCAGGTGACGACGCACCGCTGCGCACCGTCGCCGAGCACTACAACCCGATCGTGCTCGCGATCGCCGAACTACCCAAACCGGTCATCGCCGCGATCAACGGTCCCGCGGCCGGCGCGGGTGCAGCGCTGGCGTACGCCTCCGATCTCCGGATCGCGGCGACATCGGCCAACTTCCTGATGGCCTTCGCCAATGTCGGGCTCGGGCCGGACACCGGCGCTTCGTGGACTCTGCAGCGGCTCATCGGTTACGGGCGGGCGGCGGAACTGATGCTGCTGGCAAGGCCGGTCGAGGCCGAGGAGGCACTGCGGATCGGCCTCGTCGGCGAAGTCGTCGCAGACGAGGAACTCGCGGAGCGGGCGCAAGCCGTCGCGGCGAAGCTGGCCTCGGGACCGAGCGTCGCCTACGCGAAGATCAAGAGCACCCTGCGCGCCGCCGCCGAAGGCACGCTGGCCGAGGCGCTCGCGGTCGAGGACGCGGCGCAGGGCGCGCTGGGCGCTACCGCCGATCACGCCGAGGCCGTCGAAGCCTTCGTCGCCAAGCGCAAGCCCCGGTTCACCGGGCGCTAGCCAGCGGCGTAGCCGAACAGGAACTCAGGTCGCGCGGAAGCAGCCGCCGACGTGGTCGTCGACCATGCCGGTGGCCTGCATCATCGCGTAGCAGGTCGTCGGGCCGACGAAGCTGAACCCGCGCTTCTTCAGTTCCTTGGCCATGGCCTTGGATTCCGGAGTCGTCGCGGGCACGTCGGCCATCGTGCGCGGCCTGCGACCTCGCCGCTCCGGCGCGAACGACCAGAGCAGTTCGTCGAGCGGGCGGTCGAGTTCGGTCACGACCCTGGCGTTGCCGATGGTGGCGGCGATCTTCGCCCTGTTGCGCACGATGCCGGTGTCGTCGAGCAGCCTGCGCACGTCGCGGTCGGTGAATCCGGCGACCTCGCCCGGTACGAATCCGGCGAAAGCCGCGCGGAAACCCTCCCGCTTGCGCAGGATCACCAGCCAGGACAGCCCCGACTGGAACGCCTCCAGCGAGAGCCGCTCGAACAGCGCGGTCTCGCCGCGCAGCGGTACTCCCCACTCCGTGTCGTGATATTCGGCGTAATCGGGGGCCGAGTTGCCCCAGGAGCACCGGGCGATGCCGTCGGCACCGAGAAGTTCCTCGCTCATCCACCCACCAGGTATGCCTCAGCGAACTTCGCGAAGTTGGTCAGCGATCTGCGCAACCCCAGCGAGAACACGGGTTTCACGAGGGGCCAGCCGAGCCTGCCGACGGGACCGAACGGCGGTTCGAGCTGTTCCGACCAGATGAACACCGACCGCTGCGGTCCCCTGTCCTGCACGTGAAAGGCCCCGGTACCGCGCACGATCAGGCCGTGGTGGCGCACAGTGCAGCGTACCGGTGGTTCCCACGCGATGATCTCCATCGTGTCGGTCACGCCGATACCCGCGATGCCGGTGAACGCCTCGATCCGCGACCCGACGCTGCGCCCGTTGCCGGACACCACGTTCACGGTGGTGCCGAGCATCCACTCCCGCTGCCGGCTCCAGTCGGTCAGCGCCAGCCAGGTCGTGCCTGCCGAGGCGTTGACCTCCACCGACACGACGACGTCACCCATGTCGCTCCCCCGAACCGGCCACGCCGGTCACGATCCGTTCACCTCGCCACGCGTACCGGCCCTGTGCTTCGCTTCGTGCTCGGACTGCTTGCCGACCTGCTCCCTCAGGTCGGCCACCGTGGCCCTCAGCGTGTCGATCTCGGCCCCCAGCCTGCTCATCACCCAGTCCACCTCGGACATCTTGTAGCCACGGAGGACGAGCTGGTACTTGACGCCGGATACGTCCTCGCCGGTGATCTCCTCGGCGGGCAGCCGCGTCGGCGAGCTGCCCGGCGCCAGTGGAGCCAGCTGCTCGCCTCTGCCGAACACGACGGCGGCGATCAGGAAAACCACGGCCGCGACGAGCAGCATCACGACGAGATAGATCAACGCTGTGGTCACGCCCACGATCGTGACACACCGGCTTCGCTCACGTCCGTGTCGCCAGTACCTCACGCATGGGTGGCCGGTCGGTGACCTGCTGTTCGCTGACGTCCGGCAACCACTCTCCGGCGACCTGGACGAACTGGGTCAGCTCGGCCGTCTCGTCCTGCTCGATGCCACAGCGCGACAACGCGGTACCGAGTATCTGCCTCGCCATGACGCCGAGCTGCAGCAGCGAACGGTTGCGATGCTTGCGCACCCCGAGATTGACCTGGGCCAGCGCGGACATCCCGTACCGCGATTCGGCGTCGAGCAGCAACCCGATCTCGACGCCGTAGCCCGTCGCGAACGGCACCGACTCCAGCAGGGACCGCGTCGCCGCGTACTCACCACCCAGTGGCTGCACGAGCGAACCGAGCGCGGGCCGCAACGCCGACAGCAGCGGCCTCGCAAGCAGTTCGGTCACCCTGCCGCCGCCCGTACCCTGCTCGGCGGTCTCCAGCCGCAGCGGACGCCGGTAGAAGCCCTTGACCAGATGCACGTCCTCGGCACACAACAGCGGGCCGAGCAGCGCCGGAACGAATTGCGGGTCGGGATCGACGAGGTCGGAATCGAGGAAAACCACGATGTCGCCTTCGGTCGCGGCGAGCGAGCGCCACAACACCTCACCCTTTCCCGGCAGCGGCGGCAGTTCCGGCAGCACGTCCTCTCTGTGCACGACCCTGGCTCCCGCGGCAGCGGCGATGGCGGGGGTGTCGTCGGAGGAGCCGGAGTCGACGACGACGAGCTCGTCGACGAGCGAACCGAGCAGCGGGAGGACGGAACCGACGACGCCCGCCACCGTGGCGGCCTCGTCGAGTGCGGGCAACACCACAGAAACCCGGCGTCCGGCCTTGCCGAGCAGCAATTCCTCGGTGGTCCACTGTGGATCGTGCCAGGTACGTCGTGCGAACCACTGCTCGTCCATGACCACGATCGTGCCATCCTGGTGAGGACCGTCTATGGAGGATCCGTGTTACGCCTGCTCATCCGTCGAGTGCTCGCGCCGCTGGCCAGACTGCTGTACCGGCCACGAGTGATCGGCGCGGAGAACGTGCCGGAGGAGGGCGCGGTCCTGCTGGCGGCCAATCATCGCTCAGCGGTGGACACCGCCGTCCTCTCGCTGGTCACGCCGCGCTACGTGCGGCTGCTCGGCAAGGCCGAGTACTTCACCGGCAAGGGTTTGAGGGGCCGGTTTCTCGCCGCGTTCGTGTCCGCGCTCGGCTACGTGCCGGTGGAACGCGGCAACGCCGCGGCGGGGCTCGCGGCGCTCGGTGCGGCTCGCACGGTGCTCGACGACGGCGGTGCCTTCGGCATCTACCCCGAGGGCACGAGGTCGCTCGACGGCAAGCTGCACAGGGGGCACACCGGGGTCGCCGCGCTGGCGCTGACGACAGGAGCCAAGGTGGTGCCCGTCGCGCTGGAAGGCACGGAACGGCTGCTCCCGCACGGCAAACTCGTGCCACGGCTGGTCAAAATCACCGTGCGCTTCGGCGAGCCACTCGACTTCGCTCGCTACGACGGGCTCAAGGACTCCCCCGCCATCCGGCGCGCGGTGACCGACGAGGTCATGTACGCGATCATGGAGCTGTCGAGGCAGGAGTACGTCGACGCCTACCACAAACGGCCGGAGCAGGACGCGGCCTGACCGGTACTCAGCCTGCCCACTTGTCGACGGGAACGGCCTGGTGGGCCGCGAACGAGTCCAG
Organism: Saccharomonospora sp. NPDC006951; assembly: GCA_040635515.1. Classification (GTDB taxonomy): domain Bacteria; phylum Actinomycetota; class Actinomycetes; order Mycobacteriales; family Pseudonocardiaceae; genus Prauserella_A. The sequence goes on from JBEYHY010000012.1 coordinate 28,614, forward strand.
CAGAACGGCCGCGTCGGAGTCGATGCTGATCAGCTCACGGCTCGGCTGATTGAGGAATCCCTCGTCCACCATGTGCTCGATGAACGCGGCCAGCTTCGTGTAGTAGCCACCGACGTCGACGAGGCCGAGCGGCTTCGCGTGCAGGCCGAGCTGCGCCCACGTCCACACCTCGAACAACTCCTCCAGCGTGCCCGCACCACCCGGCAGCGCGAGGAAACCGTCGGAGAGTTCGGCCATCGTGGCCTTGCGTTCGTGCATGTCCTTGACGACGTGCAGCTCGGTGAGCCCGTGGTGCGCGATCTCCGCCCGCATCAGATGCTTCGGGATGACCCCGATGACCTCGCCGCCCGCGGCGAGCGCCGCGTCGGCGACCACGCCCATGAGCCCGACCTGGCCGCCGCCGAACACCAGCCCGATGCCCCGCTCCGCGAGCAGGGTGCCGAGCGCGGCGGCGTCCTCGGCGTAGCGCGGCCGGTTACCCGACGACGAACCACAGAACACGCAGATCCTGCGCGGCCGGTCCTCTCGCGTGGTCAATGTGTGTCCTCCCAGGCTTTGTAGGCTTCGAGCACGATGCCGATCGCGTCGTCGATGTCGTCGGTGACGTGCAGCAGCGCCGCGTCACGCTCCCCGATCTTGCCCTCGGAGAGCACGGTGTCGCGAACCCATTTGTGGAGGCCGCCCCAGTAGTCGCTGCCGAAGAGCACGACAGGGAACTTTGTGACCTTCTTGGTCTGCACCAGTGTCAGTGCCTCGAACAGCTCGTCGAGCGTTCCGAAGCCGCCCGGCAGGCAGATGAAAGCCTGCGCGTACTTGATGAACATCGTTTTGCGGGCGAAGAAGTACCGGAAGTTGACGCCGAGGTCGACCCACGGATTGAGGCCCTGTTCGAAGGGCAGCTCGATACCGAGCCCGATCGAGAGCCCTCCCGCTTCCGAGGCGCCCCTGTTGACCGCCTCCATCGCACCGGGGCCGCCGCCGGTGATCGCCGCGAAACCCGCGTTGGCCAGCGCGGTGCCGATGTCCCTGCCGAGCTGGTACTCGGGATGATCACGCGGCGTGCGAGCCGAACCGAACACGGTGACGGCGCGCGGCACTTCGGCCAGCGCGCCGAAGCCCTCGACGAACTCCGCCTGGATGCGCAGCACCCGCCATGGGTCGGTATGCACCCAGTCGCTCGGACCTCGCGAATCGAGCAGTCGCTGGTCGGTCGTGGAGTCCTCGTCCTGCTGGCCCCGGCGCACCACGACCGGACCGCGGAAGCGTTCCTGGGGGCGTGGCACTTCGCCTTGGCCGTTGTCGGTCACCTGGTCAGTCACGGGCTCCAGCGTAGAGTCACGCGGTCAGGAACGAGCCCAGCACCTCGGCCACCCGCCTGATCTCCGCCGCGGCGACCCATTCCCGCTGGGTGTGGGCCAGCGTCGGATCGCCGGGCCCGAAGTTCACGGCGGGCATCCCCGCCGCGGCGAACCTCGCCACATCGGTCCAGCCGAGTTTCGCCGTCGCGGTACCACCCGCCGCGGCGACCAGCTCGGCCGTCGCGGGCGCGGTCAGCCCGGGAAGCGCACCCGGCGAACTGTCCACCACGGTCAGCTCGAAACCCTCGAAAATCTCGCGCAGGTGCTGTTCGGCCTGCTCGGGGCTTCGGTCGGGCGCGAACCGGTGGTTGACGGCGAGCACGGCGGCATCGGGAACCACGTTGCCCGCAACCCCTCCGCCGACGCGTACCGCCTGCAGACCCTCGCGGTAGGTCAGGCCGTCGATGTCGACGTTCCTCGGCCGGTATCCGGTCAGCCGCCGCAACGGCTCGGCGAGCGCATGGATCGCGTTGTCGCCCATCCAGGCCCTGGCGGTGTGCGCCCTTGCGCCCTTCGTGGCGAGTTCCACCCGCATCGTGCCCTGGCAACCCGCCTCGATGACCGCGTTCGACGGCTCGCCGACGATCGCGAGATCGCCGCGCAGCCACTCGGGTAGCTCCCGCTCGATCCTGCCGAGGCCGTTGCGGACCGCCTCGACCTCCTCGCAGTCGTAGAAGACGAACGTGACGTCGTGCCGTGGTTCCCGCAGGGTCGCGGCGAGGTGCAGGAACACCGCGTCGCCGCCCTTCATGTCGACGGTGCCGAGACCGTGCAGCGTCTCGTCGGCACCGGCACCGGCACGCTTCACGGGCAGGTTGTCGTTGAGCGGGACGGTGTCGAGATGACCGGCCAGCACGACCCTCGACGACCTGCCGAGCGACGTCCTCGCCAGCACGGCATCGCCGTTGCGGACGACCTCAAGGTGCGGCGCCTGCGCGCGGAGGGCGGACTCGACGGCGTCGGCGAGCCCGGCCTCCTCCCCGGAAACGCTGGGGATGTCCACCAGTTCCGCGGTGAGATCGACGGGGTCGGCTTGCAAGTCGAGCGAGGGCATACTCGCACCGTATCGCCCGGTGCGTACCGTAAGAGCGTGCGTACCCGAGCTTCCCGCGTGACCCGCGGCGCGTTCTCGACCGTGTTCGGCGCGCTGGCCGCGCTGATCCTGCTTTCCGGCTGCTCGACAGAGGCGGGCCCCACCGCGAAGGGGCCCGCCGACGACCCGGGGCCCGGCGCGCTCATGGTCAAACTGGACGCACTGACGGTCGATGTGTGCTTCCGCACCCCGGAGGAGATTCCCTCACCCGACTGCCAGAAGTACGTAACCCAGCTCGCCAGCGTGCCCGGCACGGCGAAGAAGTTCGCCGGCACCGAGCACCCCGAACTCACCGAGGCCGCGACCGCGCTCGGCAAGGGTGTGCAGGCCTACCGCGAAGGCGGCTGCGAAAGCGGAGGTGACGAGAAGGCGTGCTCCGGTGCGCTCGCCGACATCGCCTCCGCACTCGACAAGGTCAAGTCGGGCGTGGCCGAACTGCCAGAGGTGTCGGCACCGGCGAGCTGACCACGGGTTACCGTTGTCGGCGTGAGCGAGCAGACCCCGAATCCCGAAACCACAGGCGCTACCGGTGTCGGACTGGCCACTGTGTCCAGTGACGGCACCGTGCTGGACACCTGGTTCCCGAACCCGAAGCTGACCGAGGCAGGCGAGGGCTCCTCGACGACGCGGCTTTCCCGCGACGAGGCCGCCGACGCGCTCGGCGAGACCGCGGCGAGCCTGCTCGGCACCGACGACGACAGGGGCGTCGAGGTCGTCGCCGTGCGCACCTCGATCGGCTCACTCGCCTCGGCGCCTGCCGACGCGCACGACATCTACCTCAGGCTGCATCTGCTGTCGCACCGGCTGGTGCGCCCGCACGGGCAGAACCTCGACGGCATGTTCGGCTTTCTGTCCAATGTGGTCTGGACGAACCATGGTCCTTGCCCCGTCGAGGGATTCGAGTCGACGAGGCTCCGGCTGCGCGCGAGGGGCGGCGTCACCGTCTACAGCGTCGACAAGTTCCCGCGCATGGTCGACTACGTGCTGCCGAGCGGGGTGCGCATCGGCGACGCCGACAGGGTCAGGCTCGGTGCCCACCTCTCCAGCGGGACCACCGTGATGCACGAGGGCTTCGTGAACTTCAACGCGGGAACACTCGGTGCCTCGATGGTCGAGGGCCGCATCTCGGCAGGCGTCGTCGTCGGTGACGGCTCCGACATCGGCGGCGGGGCTTCGATCATGGGCACGCTTTCCGGTGGCGGCAAGGAAGTCATCTCCGTCGGCGAGCGCTGCCTGATCGGCGCCAACGGCGGGGCGGGGATCTCGCTCGGTGACGACACGGTCGTCGAGGCGGGTCTCTACATCACGGCCGGCACGAAGGTCGTCGTCGACGGCAAGTCCGTAAAGGCGCGCGAGCTGTCCGGCATCGCGAACGCGCTGTTCCGGCGCAACTCGGCGACCGGGGCGGTGGAGGTCGTGCCGAGGGCCGGCACCGGCATCGAACTCAACGCCGCTCTGCACGCCAACGACTGACCAGGACGCCGAGTTCTGCGTTCAGGAGCACGAGATCCGCACTCGTGCGGTCGAGATCCGCGTTCAGGCCAGCGAGATCCGCGCTCGCGCGGGCGAGATCCGCGTTCGCGCTCGTGACGGTGCCGGTCGCCAGGTAGCTCCCGATGCGTGACGGCAGGGCGCGGTCCGAGCGAAAGCGCCACTCGCCGACTCGAGCGCAGATGTCGGCAACCCGAGTGCAGATTTCGGCGACCCGAGCGCAGAACTCGCCCGCACGAGTGCAGAACTCGGCGACCCGAACGCAGAACTCGCCGACCCGAATGCAGAACTCGCGGGGGCGGGCGGTCAGGCGGTGAGGCGGTCCACCGCCGCGGCTACCCGCTCATCCGTCGCCGTCAAGGCAACCCGGACATGCTTGCCACCACGCGGGCCGTAGAAGGTACCCGGCGCGACGAGAATGCCCCGCTCGGCGAACCAGCTCACCGTGTCATCGGCCGGCTCGTCCCTGCTCGCCCACAGGTAGAGACCCGCCTCCGAATCGTCGATCCGGAAGCCACTGTCGGCCAGCGCCGCCCGCAGCACCGTTCGGCGAGCCGCGTAGCGCTCACGCTGGGCGAGCAACGCCTTGTCGTCGCCGAAAGCCGCCTTCATCGCCTCCTGCACCGGCCTCGGCACGATCATGCCCGCGTGTTTGCGCACCGCGAGCAGCCTGGACACCAGTGCGGGGTCTCCCGCGACGAGTCCGGCGCGGTAGCTGGCCATGTTCGCCGACTTCGACAGCGAATGGACCGCCAGCAGGCCCTCCAGCGAGCCACCGTTGACGGAGGGGTGCAGCACGGACACCGGTTCCGCCGACCACGCGAGATCGAGGTAGCACTCGTCGGAGACGACGATCGTGCCCCGGTCACGCGCCCACTCCACGACCTTGCGGAGGTGCTCGACGCCGAGCACCTTGCCGGTGGGGTTCGACGGCGAGTTCAGCCAGATCATCGCGGCCCGCCCCGGCCCCACCGCCGTCAGCCCGTCCGAGCGCAGCACCTCGGCACCGGCCAGCAACGCACCGACCTCGTAGGTGGGATAGGCCAGTTCGGGAATGACCACGAGCTCACCCGTACCCGCGCCGAGCAACGTCGGCAGCCACGCGACGAGTTCCTTCGAACCGATCGTGGGCAGTACCGCCTCGGGGTCGAGCCCCTCGATGCCGTGCCGCCTCCGCAACGCCTCGACGGCGGCGGAGCGCAGCGCGGGAGTGCCGTGCGTCGTCGGATAGCCGGGGATCTCCGACACCGAGGCCAGCGCCTCGCGGACACTGTCGGGCACGGGATCGACAGGGGTACCGACGGAAAGATCGACGATCCCTCCGCTGTGCTCAGCGGCGCGGGCGGTGTGCCCGGCGAGGGAGTCCCAGGGAAAGTCGGGCAGCCTGATGGGACTCATTCGCCCTGAGGGGGCAGGTCCTTGATCCACTGCGGGTCGTGGGCCGTCTTGCCGACCTTGGAGGCACCGCCCGGCGAACCCAGCTCGTCGAAGAAGTCGACGTTGGCCTTGGTGTACGCGCTCCACTCATCGGGGACGTCGTCCTCGTAGTAGATGGCCTCCACCGGACAGACCGGTTCGCAGGCTCCGCAGTCCACGCACTCGTCGGGGTGGATGTAAAGCATCCGCTCGCCCTCGTAGATGCAGTCGACGGGGCACTCGTCGATGCATGCCTTGTCGAGCACGTCGACGCAGGGCTCGGCGATCACATAGGTCACTGCGTTCTCCTGCTGTTTCTCTGGTCTGGCCCGCTGACGGACATTACGCGAACCTCGCAACGCATCTTATGCTGAGGCCCCCCTTACCGGGCGAGCAGACGGCGGGTGGGGAGCCAGCTCAGCGGCGCTTCTTGGGCTGCGCCCTGCGATCACCGGTGACCACGAAAGCGGGTCGTTCCGACGGCTCCGGCGCGGGCTCACCTGTTCCGGAACCCTCATCGGTCTCCTGCTTGGCGGCCGTGCTCGCGTTGACCGCCCTGGTGAAGGTGTCGGCGATCTGACCGACCAGGTCCTCGTTGTGCCGGTCGTCCTTGCGCAAAATGCTCATCGGCGGATCTCCTCTCCAGCACCTTTGATACCAATCTAAGCGTGAACGACGCGGAGGAGATCGAGCAAGCGTGCGCGGCGGCGTGGCCCGCCCCGGTGGCCCGGCGGCGCGGTGACTGGCTGCTTCGCGCGGCGGGCGGGTTCACCGCCAGGGCCAACAGCGCGCTCGTCACCGGCGATCCCGGCATTCCCGTCGAACAGGCGCTGGAGGAGGTCTGTGAGTTCGCCCACGCGCAGGACATCGACCCCGTCGTCCAGGCGATCGAGCGATCCGGCATAGAGCGCGAGCTCGCGGCGAACGGGTGGCGGCCCTACACCGAATACGCGAGGGGCAACGAGGTCGCCGTACTCATCAACCGAGCGGATCAGGCGGATCAAGCAGAGCACGATGAGGTCTCCGTGCTCACCGAGCCGACGCCCGCGTGGTGGCGACTCGCGGTGGGCACAACCGAACCGTCTCCCGCGCAACGGCACGTGGTGACCACCGGCGCCGAGGTCGGTTTCGGCTTCGCGCGGGCGGATGACGGCGTCGCGGGAGCGGTACGCGGTGCGCTCACCCACGCCAGGGGCACCGGCACGCTGGTGCTCGTGTCGAACCTCGCGGTGCGGGACGAGCACCGGCGCAAGGGGCTCGGCACCGCGCTGCTTGACGGCATCACCCGCTGGGCGGCACACCGCGGTGCCACTCACCGCGTCCTTCAGGTCTCGGTGAGCAACAGCGCCGCGCTGGCCCTGTACGAGCGGCGAGGATTCACCCGGCACCACCGCTACCGGTATTGGGTTCCCGGGGAGAAGTGGAAGGATCGGGAACCGTGAAGGTTGTCGTAGTCGTCGGCGGAGTCGGTGGTGCCCGGTTCCTGCTAGGCGTGAAAGCAGCGCTCGGGCTTCCCCCCGTCGGGGAAGCCGATTCCGGCGGTGACCACGAGGTGACCGCGCTCGTCAACACGGGCGACGACGTGTGGCTCCATGGTCTGCGCATCTGCCCCGACCTCGACACGTGCATGTACACGCTGGGCGGCGGCATCGACACCGCCAGAGGCTGGGGGCACGCGGGCGAGACGTGGACGGTCAAGGCCGAACTCGCCGCTTACGGCGCGGAGCCGAGCTGGTTCGGGCTCGGCGACAAGGACATCGCGACCCATCTGATCCGCTCGCGGATGCTGCGGGCCGGTTATCCGCTCTCCGCTGTCACCGAGGCGCTGTGCGATCGCTGGCGGCCGGGCGTGCGGCTGCTGCCGATGACCGACGACAGGGTGGAGACCCACGTGGTCGTCGATGACCCTCAGGATCCCGGCGAGCAGGGCAGGCGCAAGGCACTGCACTTCCAGGAGTGGTGGGTGCGGTACAGGGCCGAGCTGCCCGCGCATTCGATCGTCCCGGTCGGCGCGGAGGAGGCCTCGCCGGGCCCCGGGGTCGCCGAGGCGATCGCCGAGGCCGACGCGGTGTTGTTCGCGCCGTCGAACCCGGTGGTCTCGGTCGGCACCGTGCTGTCGGTTCCCGGGGTGCGGGAGGCGTTGCGCACGACGAAAGCCGGTGTCGTCGGCATCTCTCCGATCATCGGGGGAAGGCCGTTGCGGGGCATGGCGGACGCCTGCCTGACCGCGATCGGTGTCGAGACCTCGGCCGAGGCGGTCGGCAGGCACTATGGGTCCCGGCAGACCTCGGAGGACGGCCTGCTCGACGGCTGGCTGGTGCAGGAGGGCGAGTCGGTGGACGTGCCGGGAGTGGCCGTACGCGCCGTGCCGTTGCTGATGTCCGATGTGGAGGCGACGGCGAAGATGGCGCTCGCCGCACTCGACCTTTGTGGAGCAGACGTTGACTGATCACCCCGGGCACGCCGACCACGCTGATCACGCCGCGGCGAAGCTGGAGATCCTTCCGGTCCCGGGGCTGCCGGAATTCCGGCCTGGCGACGATCTGACCGGCGCCATCGTGAATACCGCGCCGTGGCTGCGTTCCGGCGACATCGTGGTGGTCACCAGCAAGGTGGTTTCCAAGGTGGAGGGAAGGATCCTCAGGGTGCCTTCCGATCCGGAGGCCCGCGACGCGGCGAGGAGGGCCGCGGTCGAGCAGGAAGCCGTCAAGGTCGTCGCGCGCATCGCACGCTCGATGATCACCCAGAATCGGCTCGGCATCGTGCAGGCGGCCTCCGGCGTCGACGCCTCCAATGTGGCCGCCGATGAGATCGCGCTGCTGCCGAGCGATCCGGACGCCTCGGCGCTGGCGCTGCGCAACGGGTTGCGGGAACGGCTCGGCGTCGAGGTCGCTGTCGTCATCACCGACACGATGGGGCGGGCGTGGCGGGTCGGCCAGACCGACGCGGCCATCGGCGCCTCGGGGCTGTCCGTTCTGCACTCCTATCAGGGCCAGGTCGACCGGCAGGGCAACGAGCTCGCGGTCACCGAGGTCGCGGTCGCAGACGAGGTCGCCGCCGCGGCCGACCTCGTGAAGGGCAAACTCGGGGCGACGCCGGTCGCCATCGTGCGCGGCCTTGAGATCGGGGACGAACGGTCGAGCGCTCGCGACCTGATCCGGCCGGTCGAGGAGGACCTCTTCCGGCTCGGGACCAACGAGTCCATCGCGCAGGGCCGCAGGGAAGCGGTGCTGGTGCGCCGTTCGGTCAGGGAATTCGCCGAAGATCCGGTGGCCGAGGAGGCGTTGCGGGCCGCCGTCGGCGCCGCGCTCACCGCGCCCGCACCTCATCACACCCGGCCCATCCGCTTCGCGTGGCTGCGCAACCGGCCGCAGCGGATCAAGCTGCTCGAAGCCATGCGGGACGCGTGGCGGGCCGATCTCGTCGCGGACGGGTTCACCGAGGAGCAGATCGGCAAACGCTTGCGCAGGGGCGACATCCTGTTCACGGCACCCGAGGTCGTGGTGCCGTTCCTGCTCGCCGAGGGCGCGCACACCTACCCCGACGAGCGCCGCAACGCGCATGAGCGCACGATGTTCACGGTCGCCGGAGGCGCCGCCGTGCAGGCCCTGCTCGTCGCTCTCGCGGCCGAGGGGCTCGGCTCGTGCTGGATCGGGTCGACGATCTTCGCGGCGGGCACGGTGCGGCAGACACTCGGCCTCGAAGCGGGCTGGCAGCCGCTGGGTGCCGTCGCCATCGGCCATCCGAAGGCCGAACTGGCGCCGAGGCCGCCGCGTGACCCCGACGAAGGGCTGGTCGAGTTCTAGTGCCACACACCGACACGCTGCACACCAGCGCGAGGGAGACGCTCGCGAAGTGGCAGCCTGCCACGTCGGCGCAGGACGCGCTCCGGCACGCCTTCCTCGGGTTCCTCGCCGCGAGGGACGACGCCTGCGCGAGGGCGTGCGAGCCGGGACACCTCACCGCCTCGGCGATCGTGCTGGACGCCTCCGCCGAGAACGTGCTGCTGACCCTGCATCCGAGGGTCGGCCGCTGGTTGCAACTCGGCGGCCACTGCGAGCAGGACGATCTCTCGCTCCCCGACGCGGCGCTGCGCGAGGCCAGGGAGGAGTCCGGCATCGGCGATCTGTTCCTCGATCCCGAGCCGCTGCACCTCGACGTGCACCCCATCACGTGTTCGCTCGGCGTGCCGACCCGGCATTTCGACGTCAGGTTCCTCGCCCGCGCGCCGAGGGGCGCGAAGGCGGTCGCCAGTGAGGAGTCCGACGACCTGCGCTGGTGGCCGGTCAACGCGATGCCGCAGGGCACCGAGGAGCTGACCGAACTCGTCGCGGCCGCCATCGAACGCGCATGATCGTCACCGTCGACGCCACCTCGAAGGTGCCGCCGTACGAACAGGTCAGGGCGGGTTTCGCGGAGCGCATCAACGATGGAAGGCTCGCGGCGGGCACCAAACTGCCCACCGTGCGGGCGCTCGCCGCCGACCTCGGGATCGCTCCGAACACGATCGCCCGCGCCTACCGCGAACTCGAAGAGGCGGGGCTGATCGAGACGAGGGGAAGAGCGGGCAGTTTCGTGTCCTCGGCGGGAGAGGAGAACCGCGCGAAGGCCGTGGATGCGGCGGTTCGTTACGCGGAAACCGTGCGAGGACTGGGAATTCCCGAGGACGAGGCGATCGCGATCGTGGCGGCGGCCGTCGAGGCGGGCGGCAACCCTTAGCCGAGGGGACTGGTCCGGACCCCGGAGTGTGAGGTCCGGACCAGCGGGCCGGTCACGGGATCTGGTACGTCGAGTCCCGCGCGTCGGTGATGGCCATGTGGCCGGGCGCGTGTGCGATGGCGAACGAGGGCTTCGACCGCATCACGGCTGCCTGCGGAGTGACCCCGCACGCCCAGAACACGGGAATCTCACCCTGTTTGACCTCGACGGCGTCGCCGAAGTCGGGCTCGGCGAGATCGTCGATCCCGAGCAGGCCGGGCGCCCCGATGTGGACGGGAGCACCGTGCACGGCGGGGTAGCGCGAGGTGATCCGCACGGCGGTCGCCACGAGATCGGCCGGCACCGGCCGCATGGAGACCACCAGCGGGCCGGACATGCTGCCCGCCTGCCTGCATTCCCTGTTGGTGCGATACATCGGCACGTTGGTGCCAGCCTCGATGTGCCGCACCGGCACACCGGCTTCGAGTAGCGCGGCCTCGAAGGTGAAACTGCAGCCGATAAGGAAGGTGACGAGGTCCTCGCGCCACAGCGAGGTGACCTCGGTCCGTTCGTCGACCAGCTCGCCGTCGCGGTAGACCCGGTAGGCGGGCAGGTCGGTGCGCAGGTCGCCTGCGAAGATCCCGGCGCTGGTCTCCCCCGGCTCCGTGACATCGAGGATGGGGCACGACTTCGGGTTGCGCTGCGCGAACAGCAGGAAGTCGTAGGCGTATTCCTTCGGAACGCTCAGCAGGTTCGCCTGCGCCCACCCCGGGCAGTAGCCGGAGGTCGGGACCCTCAGTCCCGCACGGAACTTCTCCCTCACCTCGCGTGGTTCCAGCATGGCCGGTCCTCCCTCACTCCGCGACGCGCTCACGCGCTGTGAAACGCAATGTCATCCCCGGCCGCGCCTGTGCGGCCTTGTCGACGTCCTCGGCGACGACGACGGCGATGACCGGGTACCCACCGGTCACCGGATGATCGGCGAGGAACAGCGTCGGCCTGCTCGAAGGGGGCACCTGCAGCGCACCGGCGACGGTGCCCTCACTGGGCAGTTCCTCCTCCCTGCTCCTCGTCAGCACGGGGCCGTCGAGCCGGATGCCGATCCGGTTGCTCTCGGAAAGCACCGTGTAGGGCTGGGAGAGCAACGCGGTGAGCGCGTCGGGGGCGAACCAGTCCTGCCGGGGGCCGGGAACGACGGTGAGCCGCAGTTCCTCGACGGGCTGGCAGGCGACGGGGGCGAAGTCGATGGGCGGAAGGTCGCCGTGCGGCAGACCGACGGGAAGGTCGGAACCGGTGCTCAACGGCTCGGGGCCGAGCCCGGCGAGCAGGTCGGTCGACCGGGAACCGAGTACCGGCTCCACGATGACGCCTCCCCGCACCGCGACGTAACTACGCAGCCCCGTGGCCGGGAGGCCGAGTCGAAGCACCGCACCGGCGGGCACGCGCAGCAGCGAGTTCATCGCGCCGCACCTGCCGTCGACGGTGACCGGACAGGTCGCACCCGTGACGGCGACGACGAGGTCGGTGACGGCCCTCGCCGCGAAACCACCGAAGGTCACCTCGACACAGGCCGCACCCTCGTCGTTGCCGACGAGCCGGTTGGCCAGACGCAGCGAGCCACGGTCGGCAGCGCCCGACAGCCCGACCCCGATGCCGGCGTGTCCAGGACGGCCGAGGTCCTGCACTGTCGACAGTGGACCGGTTTCGAGCACCTGCATACCGTTCTTCACCGCACCTCCTCGAAACGAACACGAACACCGGGGCGCAACAGTGCGGGAGGATCCCTGTCCACTTGCCACATCGGGAGGTCAGTACGCCCGATGAGCTGCCAGCCACCTGGTGATTCGCGCGGGTAGACCCCGGTGAAAGCACCGGCCAGCGCCACTGCTCCCACCGGAACTTTGGTCCGCGATTCCTTGCGTCGCGGTACTTCCAGCTTTGTCGAGTCGCCGGTGAGGTAGCCGAACCCCGGCGCGAAACCGCCGAAGGCCACCCTCCACTCGGTCTCGGTGTGTTCGATGATGACCTCTTGCCTGGTGAGCCCGGTCAGCTTGGCGACGTCGTCGAGGTCTTCGCCGTCGTAGACGACGGGTATGCGCACCAGTTCACTGTTCTGCTCCCCTACGGCCACCGGCCGCGTCGCCCGCACGAACTGCTCGATCTCCGCGGGATTGGCCGTGCGTGGATCCAGCCGTAACAGCAGGGTGCGTGCCGCGGGGACGAGGTCGGTCACCCCGGGTGGCAGGTTGGCGGCCAGTGCCGCGTGCAGCGCTCTGACCGCGTCGAGATCGTCGAGTTCGACGAGCAGCCCTAGGTCGGCACATGGCAGAACACGCATGTCAGCTCCATAGATCGGCGATGCCGCTTGGTGAGATCCGGCCGGGGGCGGGGGCCGGAACGCGGCCCCGCGCGGCGACGGCACGTCGCGTGACGCCGTCGGGTGTTCCGTGAGCTACCCGGTTACCCCGCGCCGGCCGTGACAACCGGCGTGGTCCGCTCCCCCGCTTGTGTGCCTCCGCCGCGGCAAGCGGCATTGCGGTGAAAAGAATCGCCATCGCAAAGGCGGGGGATGCCACCGACGGCCGGAATTCCGCGAAAGCGGCCTCTCCCCTGCCGATCCCGGCGGCAAGCCACGACGCGGGCAGGCCGCTCGCGGCGACCCCGCCACGGGCGTCCTCACGACCAGCGCCTTCCGTCCCCGCCAACCAGGTGAACGGGCCGGTTCGGCGCGCTGCGGTCTCCCCGACCATGCGGCCTTCCCTTCACGATGTGTTCGAGCGAACGTAGCGGATTGTTGAACAATCCTGCAAGGCTCTTGTAGGTACTTCTTTGTTACGCTGCGATGACGAAGAACGGAGGGGACATGACCGCCACCGACCCGTGGGTGGAAATGCTCGCGGGTGACCGTGGGTTGCTCGACCGCACCAGCACAGCCGAACGAGTCGCCGATCTACTCAGGCAGCGCATTATCGAAGGCGCCCTGCCACCGGGAACCCGGCTCTCCGAGGAAAGCGCGGGCCGCGCACTCTCGGTCTCCCGCAACACCTTGCGCGAGGCTTTCCGGCTGCTCGTCCACGAGCGTTTACTGGTACACGAATTCCACCGCGGCGTGTTCGTCAGGGTTCTGGAAGCCGAGGATGTCTCCGATCTCTACCGTGTCCGCAGACTGCTGGAAACCAGCGCGATCCGCTACGCACCCACCGCCGACCACACGCTCATCAGGGCGATCGAAGACGCCGTTGCCGGCGCGGAACTCGCCGCGAAGGAAGACCGCTGGCTCGCCGTCGGTACCGGAAACATGCGGTTCCACCAAGCGATCACGGCACTGAGTTGCAGCCCCCGCGTCGACGAGATCATGAGCCAGATCGCGGCCGAGCTGCGGCTCGGCTTCCATGTGATGTCAAGGCCGAGGGAGTTTCACGAGCCCTACATCGCGCTCAACCGCGAGATCGCGGAGCTGATCGCGGGCGGCAAGTACAAGCAGGCCGAACGAGCGCTCGACAACTACTTCGACATCGCGGAGGCCCAGCTACTCGATGCCTACGCTCAGATGGCGCGGTAGTCGCGAGGCGCGTAGCGCGGACCGAACCGCGGCCGGGAGAACCCCGCCGCGGTGAGGTAGCGCACCGCGCGCTGCCGTTGTGGCACATACGGTTCCAGCTCGGCCCTCAGCCCTTCGTCGTCGAAGGCCCTGCCGGCGAGCGCGTGACCGACGATGGCGGGGATGTGGAAGTCGCCGAAGCTCACGGCGTCGGCGTCTCCCCATGCCCGCTGGGCGATCTCCGCCGCCGTCCACACGCCGATACCCCGCACGTTCCGCAGCAACGCTCTCCCCTCGGCTCCACCGAGCGGCACGGCGCGTTCGAGCCGGGGCGCGACCCTCGCCGCGGCGATCAACGCCGTCCTTCTGCTCAGGTCGACCCCCGCCCTGTGCCATTTCCAGTCCGGAATGGATCGAATGGCCGCCGGAGTAGGCGGAACCCTCAGCCAGTCCGGCGCGGGGCCTGGAGCGGGCTCGCCGAACCAGCGGCACAGTTCCCTCCACGACCTGCGAGCCTCGTAGCCGGTGACTTTCTGTTCCAGCACAGTGGGAATCAGCACGTCCCACACCCGCAGCGTGGCACCGAGCCGGAGACCGGGTGAGCGCTGCCGCGCCCACTCGACGACCTCGTGGTGCACGCTGAACCCGCTCGGGTCGTCGTCGGCGCCCAGCAACGAGGGAAGCCCGTCCAGCAGGATCTCGCCACCATCGCCCCAGGCTTTCGCCTCGACGGTTCCGTCGGAAGCCCGGCGCAGCACGAGCGTGCCGCACCCTTGCCCGGTGTTGCCGGCGAACCACAGCCTGCCGCCCTCGTCGTACCGGCAGCACGGGTCGCCGCGTCCCCTCCGCAACGGAGCCACGACCTGGTCCATGTCCAGTTCGTACCGTGGCACCCAGCGGCGGAAACGTTCAGGCATCGCTGGAAAACCGGATCGAGCCCGCCGCCAATCGCGCGCCGGGCCAGACCCTCGCCCCGTTCAGCAACTCGCAGCCGTCGCCGACTTCGACGTCGTCGCCGAGCACGACTCCGCGCAGTACCGTGCCCGCGCCGACCTTCGTTCCCCTGCCGATCACGGAATTCTCGACGACGGCGTCCTGGCCGATCTCGGCGCCGTCGAACAGGACGGAACCGTTCACCTCGGCGCGGTCGCCGACGCGCACCCGCGCGCCGAGTGTCGTGCCCCCGTAGACCTTGGCCGTCGCCGCGGTCTCCGCACCGTCCAAACGCAACACTTCACCGGAAGGCCCGCCGAGCGCGGACGTCGGCGCGATCCCGCGCACGAGATCCGCCGAGCCCTTGACGAAGGTCTCCGGGGTTCCGACGTCGAGCCAGTAGGAGTCGTCGACGAAACCCTGTACGTGCGCGCCTTCGGCGAGCAGACCGGGAAAAGTCTCCCTCTCGACGGAGACCCGCCGCCCCGCCGGAATGGTCTCGACCACTGAGCGGCGGAACACGTAGCAGCCCGCGTTGATCTGATCGGTCGGCGGATTCGGTGTCTTTTCGAGGAAAGCGGTGACCCTGCCCTGTTCGTCGGTGGGCACGGAACCGAACCTGCTCGGGTCGGCGACCCGCTGCAGGTGCAGTGTCACGTCGGCCCCCGACGAGCGATGGGTCCCGATCAGCGCGCCGAGATCGGTACCGGAGAGCACGTCACCGTTGAAGATCACCGCGTCGGGGGCGCGCAGCCGGTCCGCGACGTTGCGGATGGCGCCGCCGGTGTCGAGCGGTTGCTCCTCCACGACGTAGTCGATGTCGAGCCCGAAGGCCTCGCCACCGCCGAAGTACTCCTCGAACACCTCGGCCCGGTAGGACGTGCCGAGCACGACGTGCGTGATGCCCGCGGCTCGGATCCTGGACAGCAGATGAGCGAGGAAGGGGGAACCCGCCGTCGGCAGCATCGGCTTGGGAGCGGAGAGGGTCAGCGGCCGCAGCCTCGTGCCCTTTCCACCGACAAGCACAACGGCATCAACGGCATCGACACCGGAACGAGTTGTCATGGCTCTCCACCCTCCCATCCCATGCCCGCCTGCCGACCAACCGGGGGGAAACCCTGCCGGTATTTGACGGAAGGGCCTACCCTGGGACACGAAGGCGGCGGCCCCGGGAGAGTGGGCCTCGGTGAGGTACGGGAGGCGAGGGCATGGACCCCCGCGATCGGGCAGACGCCGTGCTCTTCCGCGCACAAGCGCGGGACGGCGTGGTTACACCGGACAACATGACATCGCCGATGGACGCCGCCAACACTCAGCAGATTCCGCGATCGCTCGTGCGGCGCATCGACGGCGAACTGGACCCCGACACCACGACCAAGCTCTCCGCCGCTTTCATCGAGAGCAACGACGGTCATTTCACCGAAAGCCACCTCGCGGCCTCGGCACCGACGAGCCGGATGGACCCGCACCCGCCCACGCAGCCCCTTCAGGCACAGCCCCTTCAGGCAGAGCAGGCCCAGCCCGACCGGACCCAGCCACTGCGGATTCAGGCCGACCAGACGCAGCCCGTTCAGTCGCAGCCGCAGGCCGCCGAGCCTGAGCAGACCGAGCTGACCGGTCTCGTGCCGACCACGAGGACCTTCCACGGCCACTCCGACTTCGCGCGGCGCCTCGAAGGGCTCTAACGCCCATGGCAGCCGCGCGGCCACCGGTCAGCGGCTGCCCCTGGTCTCCAGCCTGAGCCGCACGGCAAGACCGGCACGGATCACCATGAGCACCGGCTGCCACAGCAGTCCCTTGTGCCGGTCGGACAGATAGCGGTACGCGCTGTCGTGGTGGGCGGCGAGCATCCTCGCCGAAGCCCGCGACGTCGCCTGTCCCCCGATGTGCATCACGGCGGCCGACGGCACGTAGACGCTGAGCCAGCCCGCTCGCCCGATCCGGTCACCGAGGTCGACGTCCTCGAAGTACATGAAGTACCTCGGGTCGAACCCGGACACCGCTTCGAAAGCCTCCCTGCGCACCAGCAGGCACGAACCGGAAAGCCAGCCCGCCGTTCGTTCCGAGGGAACCGCGCGCTCCTGCCGGTAGGAACGCGTCCACGGGTTGCCGGGCCAGATCTTGCCGAGCAGCGCGTGACCGATGCCCCTTCCCATCGAGGGCAGCAACCTCGCCGACGGGTAGACACTGCCGTCGGGTTCCCTGATGAGTGGCCCGAACGCACCGCCCCTCGGCCACCGCCGCGCCGCGTCGAGCAGTGTGTCGATCGAACCGGGATCCCATTCGAGATCGGGGTTGGCGACCACGATCCAGCCGAATCGCTCGCCGAGTTCGGCCGCGCCCCGGTTGACCGCCGCGCCGTATCCGAGGTTCTCGCCGGTGCGCAGCAACCGCACGTTGTCCCGCTCCTCGGCGCGTTCGGGGGCGCCGTCGACGGATCCGTTGTCGGCGAGCACGACCTCGACGTCCCGATCGGTGGCCTTGTCGAGCGTGTCGAGAAAACGGTCGAGGGTCTCGCCGGGCGAGTAGGTCACGGTCACCACGGCGACCTGGTCACCGTATGTCTTCGGCTCGGTCACCGGGTCATTGTGCACCTGTCACGTTCCGTGCCCGCGCCGACTGCGTCACGGGCGTCCCGTGCGGTGCTGGTACCAGGCGCGCTCGTAGGCCTGCTGGTGTTGTTTCGCCGAGGTCGTCCACGAGAACTCCTGCGCCCTTCTCCTCGCCGCAGAGGCGAGCGCGCCGCGCCGGGCCGGGTCGTCGAGCAGCTCGCCGAGTGCCGCGGCGACGTCACCGGCGCCGACCCCGCAGTAGGCGACGGCGTCACCGCCGACCTCCGGCAGCGCAAGCCGTTTCGTCGTCAGCACGCAGGCGCCGGAGGCCATCGCCTCAAGCACGGGGAGACCGAAGCCCTCACCGAGACTCGGGTAGGCGACCAGATCGGCGCCGCCGAGGAAACCGGCGAGTGTGTCGAAAGGCAGATAGCCGGCCCTGATGACCCTGAGCCGGTGTGGCACGGCGTCGAGCGCCTTCTCCACCTGGCTGTCCCAGCCGGGCTGCCCCGCGAGCACCAGCGCGGGCGGGTCGGGCCGCCTGCCGACGGCCAGCGCGAAACCGCGGATGAGCGCGGGCACGTTCTTGCGTGGTTCGAGCGCGCCGAGAAAAGCGACGTAGGGCGTGCTGCCGAGGCCGATCGCCTCACGGGCGGCGGCGATCTCGGCCGGCGAGGGCGGATGGAAGCGCTGTTCGTCGACGCCGTGCTGGATGACCTCCATGTCGGCGCCTCGCACTCCCGCGACCCTCGCCAGCTCGTCGGCCGTCGCCTCACTCGGCACGACGCACACGGTGGCCCTGCGCAGAGCCGCCCTCGTCCAGCCGCGGAAGAACCTGGCCTTCACGGAGGAATGCAGAACGGGGTCGGTGAAGAACGTGGCGTCGTGCAGCGTCACGACCGATGCCGCCCTGCTCGCGAGCGGCATCGTGTAGTGGGGGGAATGGACGACGTCGACGCCGAGCCTGCGGACGAGTCTCGGCAGCGCGGTCTGCTCCCAGGTCAGCCTCGCCGTTCTCGTCGCGGTGGACTCCGTCGTGGGCACGATCCTGGACGCGGGAGCCAGCTCGCCGTAGAGCTGCGCGTCCCTCGGCTGGCACACCACGGAAATACTCGCCCCGCCCTTGTCGAGCGCGGCCACGAGTGAATCGACGTAGCGGCCGACGCCGCCTCGGTCGGCCGGTACGGCCGTGGCGTCGATCAGCACGCGTGGTTCTGCCACCCGTGCAGCGTACGACCCCTGGCTTCGCTGTTTGACAGGATCCGACAAAGTGAGAGCCACGACAGCGGCCGACGGCCCGCGCCTGCTCGCCGGACCTGCGGCTTCAGCTCCGCTCGCCGGTGTGCAGCCGCCACACCGCTCTCGCGGCTTCGGCCCACGAGAACAGAGCCGCCCTGCGAAGGCCCGCCTCCGTGAGCCGTGCCGCGAGCGATGAGGAACCGAGCACGTCGCGCAGCGCCGCCGCCAGCGCGCCGGGCTCGCCGACGGGAACGATCCTTCCCGCCCCTCCCGCGACCTCGGTGAGCGAGGCGACGTCGGTGTGCACGACGGGAACCCCTTCCGCCATGGCTTCGAGCACCGGAAGCCCGAAGCCCTCGGCTCTGCTCGGCACCGCGACCACGCTCGCGGCCCGCAGCACTGCCGCCAGCTGGTCGTCGGGGAGCCTGCCGAGTTGCCGCACCCTGCCGGGTGGCAGCCCGTGCAGCGCCGCCAGCCGTGAGGGATCCAGCTCGCCCCAGCCCGGCTGACCGATGAGCAGCAACGGCACGGGGACATCGGCCATGGCCTCGATCAGAACGTCGATGCCCTTGCGCGGTTCGATCGTGCCGACCGCGAGCACATAGCGCTCGGGAAGGTCGAACGGCAGCGTTCGTCGCGAGAGCGGGAAGCGCGTGACGCCGTGCCCGATGACGTGCACCTCGCCGCGGGGCTTGACCAGGCCCGCGAGGTCGGCCGCGACCGCAGACGTCGGCACGACCAGCGCCGTCGCGGAGCGGGCCGCGGTCGCGATCGCGGCCCGGTGCCAGCGCACGCCGCGCGGGGTCAGCGTCTCGGGATGGGTCCAGGGGACGGTGTCGTGCACGGTCACCGAGAGCGTACGGCGGCCGGGCACCCTCGGCGGCGCGAGCGGGGTCGGCGCGTGCACGGCCGCGCCGCCCGGCCACAGCGGCAATCCCGCCTGCCACGCCGCGATCAGGGCTTTCGGCGGCAGCGGCAACCTGCTCGGGCCCTCGACTCCGCCGACGCGGGCGGCCTCGACGTCGGCGTGCCAGGCCACGACCCCGCGCGGACGCCAGCCTTCCGGCGCGGTCTCGGCAAGGGCCCTCAGCAGCTCAGCGGTGTAGCGGCCGGTGCCTCCAGGCACCGGCGCGAGCAATTGCTCCGCGATCACGACGAGTTCCCGCACGGCGCTATTCTGCCCGCGTGCCCATGACCACCGTCGTCGTCGTCACCTGGCGTGGCGTGGCGCATCTCACGGAGTGCCTCGACGCGGTCGCGGCCCAGGATCGTCCACATCGGATCGTGGTGGTCGACAACGCCTCCGACGACGGCACTGCCGCGCTGCTCGCGACCCACCCTTCCCGGCCAGAGGTACTGCGCCTGCCGCGCAACACCGGGTACGCGGGCGGCATCGCGGCCGCGCTTGCCATGAACACTGTGGACACTCCGTACGTAGCGTGGCTCAACGACGACGCCGCGCCACGACCGGACTGGCTCGGCAAGCTCGAAGACGCGATGCGACCCTCGACCGGCGCGCTCACCTCGGTGCTCGAACTTCCCGGCGGAACGGTGCAATCGACAGGCGTGGGGCTCACCGCGGACGGTCACGGAGCCGACCTGACGGACGGGCGGCCGCCGTTCGGCTTCTGCGGGGGCGCCGCCCTGCTGCGCACGAGCGCGTTGCGCGAGGCGGGCGGGGTTCCGGCGCACTTCTTCTGTTACTACGAGGACACCGACACCGCGTGGCGGCTGCGGCTCGCGGGCTGGGACATCGAAGCCGTGCCCGGCGCCGTCGTCAGGCACCGGCACGGGGCGAGCACCGTGCCCGGGTCGACCCGGTTCCACCACTGGAACGAACGCAACCGGCTGCTGATGCTGCTGCGCTGCGCCCCCGCCACCGTGGCGGCCCGCGAACTCGCCCGGTTCGCCGCGATCACCGCCCTGCTGCCGGTACGCGGGTTGCTCGGCTCCCCTGTCCCCCGGTCGGCGAACTTCCGGATCGCGCTGAGAGTCCGTGTCCTGCGCGACGTCGCCGGTTCGCTGCTGCCCTCGCTGCGGCAGCGGCGCGCCATCGGCAGGCTCGGCTGCCGAGGGGCGGTCTGGCGGCGCTGGGCCTGCCGTTAAGCTTCGTCGCCAGGTGGTAGTAGCTGGGGAAGGAGCTGCCTTGACCAAGGGGGAAACGACCCAGCCGCTGGTCTCGGTCGTCGTGGTGAACTATCGCGGCGCCGAGGACACGATCACCTGCCTGCGGGCACTCGCCGAGCACGACTATCCCCGGCTCGAAGTGATCTGTGTCGACAACGCCTCGCCGGGTGACGACGTCGCACGCATCCGCGCCTCGGCGCCGGGCGAGGTGACGATCGTCGAATCCGTCGAGAACCTCGGCTTCGCCGGTGGGTGCAACCTGGGCGCGCGGCACGCGAAAGGCACCGTGCTCGCGTTCCTGAACAACGATGCCGTCCCCGCCCAGGGCTGGGCCTCCTCGGCGGTGTCCGTGCTGAGGGCGGAGCCGACCGTCGCCGCCGTCGCGAGCAAGGTGCTCGACAGCGAGGGAACGGGTGCCGACTTCGTCGACGCGGGTCTCACCTGGTTCGGCATGGGCTACAAGCGGCACGCGGGCAGCCCCATCGCCGAGGTTCCCTCCGCCGAGCACGAGGTCGCCAAGGACGTTCTCTTCGCCACCGGCTCGGCCATGTTCGTCAGGGCGAGCGTCTTCGCCGAGCTCGGTGGATTCGACGAGCGGTTCTTCATGTTCTACGAGGACGTGGACTTCGGCTGGCGGCTCAACCTGCGGGGCTGGCGGGTGCGCTACGTCCCCGAATCACTGAGCTACCACAGGCACCACGGCACCATGTCCGAAGTAGACACTCCGGACAGCGGGCGGGAAACCTTCCTGCTCGAACGCAACGCGCTCTGCGCGCTCTACAAGAACCTCGCCGACGACACGCTGGCCAAGGCGCTGCCCGCGGCGCTGGCGCTCGCCGTTCGCAGGGCGACGGCGCGCGGCGAACTGGACGCCACACAGCTCGACCTGCAACGCGGGGTCGGGCCCTCGGTCACCGAACCCGTCGCCGTTCCCCGGAGCACGCTGGCCGGTTTCCTCGCGATCGACCAGTTCGTCGAGCTGCTCCCCTCGCTGGCCGCCGCGAGGGCCGAGGAACAGGCCGCCCGCGTGCGAACCGACGCCGATCTGCTTCCGTTGCTGCGCAACGCATTGGAGCCCGCCTACCCGCTGCCGCGGTACCTCGCCGCCCACGACATCCTCGTCGAGGCGTTCGGCATCGAGAAATCCTTCGGCAAGCGGCGCAGGGTGCTCGTCATCACCGGCGACGCCATCACCGAGCGCATGGCCGGACCGGCCATCAGGGCGTGGAACATCGCCGAGGTGCTGGCGGGCGAACACGACGTCAGGCTCGTCACGGTCAACCCGCTCGCCGACCCTCCGCCCGCACCGTTCCAGGTCAGCGGGGCGCGGCGCAGGGATCTCAGCGAACCCATCGAGTGGGCCGACATCGTGATCCTGCAAGGACACGTGCTCGAAATGGCACCGGCGCTCAAGGAACGGCATTCGCACAAGATCGTCGTGTGCGACCTCTACGACCCCATGCATCTCGAACTGCTCGAACAGGGCAAGGACGGCGCCGACGACCGCAGGGCGGCCGACCTCGCCGGAGTGACGAAGGTGCTGGACGCGCAGCTCGAACGCGGTGACTTCTTCCTGTGCGCTTCGCAACGGCAGCGGCATTTCTGGCTCGGTCACTTCGCCGCGCTCGGCAGGCTCTCCCCCCGGCTTTACGACGCCGATCCCACCACCCAGTCGCTGCTGTCGGTCGTGCCCTTCGGGCTTTCCGCCCGCTCCCCCCAGCGCACGGGTCCCGGCCTGAGGGCAGCGCTTCCCGGCATCACCGAAACCGACCACGTCGTGCTGTGGGCCGGCGGCGTCTACAACTGGTTCGACCCGCTGACCCTCGTACGGGCCATCGACCGGCTCAGCGAGCACAGGCCCGACGTGCGGCTGGTGTTCCTCGGCATGCGGCACCCCAACCCCGAGGTCGCCGAGATGGACATCGGCGCGAGAACGGTCAGGCTCGCCGATTCGCTCGATCTCACCGGCAAGCACGTGTTCTTCAACGAGCAGTGGGTTCCCTACGGCGAGCGGCAGAACTGGCTACTCGACGCGGATTGCGGCGTCACGACGCACTTCGAGCACGTCGAGACGACGTTCGCCTTCCGCACCAGGGTGCTCGACTACCTGTGGGCGGGCCTTCCCATCGTCACCACCGACGGCGACGCATTCGCCGATCTGGTCAGGGCGGAAGGACTCGGCGTGGTCGTGCCCGCCGAGGACGACGCCGCACTGGCCGACGCGCTGGAGCGCAGCCTCTACGACGCCGAGTTCGCGGCGGCGTGCAGGGAACGCATCGCCGTCGTCGCCCAGCGCTACACGTGGCCACGGGTACTCGAACCCCTCGTCGAGTTCTGCAGGGACCCCCGGCCCGCCGCCGACAGGCTTCCCGGTTCGGCCGACCTCGCTCCCTCGATACCGCCGAGGGGCAAGGAACTCGTCCGCAGGGACATCGCGCTGGTGAAGGAATACCTCGAAGCGGGAGGGCCGGCCGAACTGGTCCGCAGGGCGGGCGGCAGGGTCGCCAAGATCGCGCGCCGCGGACTGCGCCGTGGCTGAGAAACCACTGCGGGTGCTGCTCGACGGTACCCCGTTGCTCGGCAGCCGAACCGGCATCGGCAGGTACACCGCCTCGCTGTCGGAGGAACTCGCCTCGATGTCCACTGTGGATACCCGAGCGGTCGCCTTCACCCTGCGCGGCTGGCGCAAACTGCGCAGGGTACTTCCGCACGATGTGCGGGCACGCGGGATGCCGGTGTCGGCACGGCTCGTGCGAAGGCAGTGGCTGCGCTCGAATTTCCCTCCCGTCGAATTGTTCGCCGGGGCCACCGATGTCGTGCACGGCACCAACTTCGTGCTGCCGGGAAGGCTGCGCGCCGCGGGTGTGCTCACGATCCACGACCTCGCGTTCCTCGACGCTCCGGAGGAACTGGCGCCGAGCGACCGGGAACTGCCCGAACTGGTGCGCAGGGGAGCCGCGCGCGCCGACATCATCTGCACACCGACGGCCGCGGTCGCCGATGCCGTCGCCGAACGACTTTCGGTCGACAGGTCGAAAATCGAGGTCACCCCACTCGGGGTCGACGCGGGCTGGTTCACCGGAAGACCGCCGAAGGACAGCGTGCGCGAACGGCTGAGCCTGCCGAGGCGATACCTGCTTTTCGCGGGAGCGGCAGGGCCACGCAAGGGACTCGACTGGCTCACCAAGGCACACGCGGCCGACCCGAGCCTTCCGCCCATCGTCTTCGCGGGCCCGGGCCGGTTCCCGACCTCGGAGCGGGCCAGGCACATCGGGTACCTCTCCGATCTGGACCTGCAACGCGTCGTCGCGGGGGCAGCCGCGCTGGTGCTGCCTTCGAGGGACGAGGGCTTCGGGCTTCCGGTACTGGAGGCCATGGCCTGCGACGTTCCCGTCGTGTGCACGGACGTGCCCGCACTGCGGGAGGTCTCGGGCGGCCTTGCCAGCCTCGTGCCCTACAACGACGTCGAGGCACTCACCGCCGCGCTGGCGGCAGCCGTTTCGGAACCCAACGCCGCTTCGGCATCGGCCACCCGCAGGGCGCACGCGGCCGGATTCACCTGGCGCAGATGTGCACAGGCGACGGTCGCCGCCTACCGGCGAGCCGCGGAAGCCCGCGCGAAGTAAGCACTGAGCGCGTCTCGCCACGGCCGAGGCGGCGTCAATCCGGCCTCGCGCCACGGCTCGGCGGAGAGCACGGAATACGCGGGCCTTGCCGCGGGGCGGGGAAACTCCGCTGTCGTACAGGGTTTCACACGTTCCGGATCGGCCCCGAGTTCCTCGAAGATCGCGCGGGCGAACTCGAACCAGGTGGTCTCGCCGCCTCCCGTGCAGTGCAGGACCCGCGAGGAGGGCGCCTCGCCGTCCGCGATTTTTCCCGCCAGTTCGAGCAGCCCCGCCGCGAGATCGGCCGACCAGGTCGGGCTGCCGCGCTGATCGTCCACAACGGACACGACGTCGCGCTCACTTTCCAGCCTGGTCATGGTCTTCACGAAGTTGCCGCCCCGCTCGCCGTACACCCACGCCGTGCGAACGACCCAAGCGCTGGCACCCGAACCGAGCACGGCATCCTCACCGGCCGCCTTCGTCCTGCCGTACGCGCTGCGCGGGGACAGCGGATCGCCAGGCAGGTAAGGGCTTTCGGCATCACCGGCAAAAACGTAATCGGTGGAGACGTGCACGAGCGGCACCCGCCACGACGAGCACGCCGCTGCCAGCACCCTCGGGCCGTCCGCGTTGACGGCGAACGCACGAGCCTCGTCGTCCTCGGCCGCGTCGACCGCGGTGTACGCGGACGCGTTGACGACGACGGGAAAGCGGCCATCCTTGTTCGCTCGCCCGGCGAGCGCGGCCACCGCCTCGACGACGGCACCCGCGCGCGTCACGTCGAGCTCCGCCGATCCCGGCGCGGTGACCTCGACGTCATCCGTACTCGCCGCGGCGAGATCACTCCCCAGTTGACCGGTACCGCCGGGAACCAGAACAGCCAGCCGTGACACCAATGATCACCCTTCCGTGAGCGCGGCCCGGTCCTTCAGCGGTTCCCACCACGCCCTGTTTTCCGCGTACCAGCGCACAGTGTCGGCGAGACCGGTCGCGAAGTCGACCCTCGGCGCGTAGCCGAGTTCGGACGCGATCTTGGTGATGTCCACCGAGTACCGCCTGTCGTGACCGAGCCGGTCGGCGACCGGGTTCACCATCTCCCAGCCGCATCCGGCGGCGGCGAGCAGCTTTTCGGTCAACTCCCTGTTGGTGAGTTCCGTTCCCCCGCCGATGTTGTAGATCTCGCCAGGCCTTCCGCCTTCCGCGACGAGCTGCAGACCGTGGCAGTGATCGTCGACGTGCAGCCAGTCCCGCACGTTCAGCCCGTCGCCGTAGAGCGGAACCGGTTTGCCGTCCAGAAGATTGGTGACGAACAGCGGGATGACCTTCTCGGGGAACTGGTGCGGACCGTAGTTGTTCGAGCACCGCGTTACACACACGGGAAGCCCGTAGGTGCGCCCGAACGAGCGAGCGAGCAGGTCGGAGGAGGCCTTCGAAGCCGAGTACGGCGAATTCGGTTCGAGCACGTGCTCTTCGGTCCACGAGCCGGATTCGATCGAGCCGTAGACCTCGTCGGTGGAAACGTGGACGAACTTGCCGACCTCCGCGTCGCACGCCGCCTGCAGCAGCGTCTGCGTTCCCAGCACGTTGGTGAGCACGAAGTCGGCCGAACCGAGGATCGAACGGTCCACATGCGACTCGGCGGCGAAGTGCATGACCAGGTCGGTTCCGCGCATCAGGTCCGCGACAAGCGCGCCATCACAGATGTCGCCGCGCACGAACCGAAGGCGCGGGTTGCCCGCGACCGGAGTGAGGTTCGTCTCGCTTCCGGCGTAAGTGAGCTTGTCCAGCACGACAATCTCCGCGTCGGCCAACGCCGGATAGGCACCGGAGATCGCCTGCCGCACGTAATGCGACCCGATGAAACCGGCACCCCCGGTGACGAGCACTCGCATTCTGTAATCCTCCTGGGTTCGCTTGCGCAGTCTGCCACGGATAACGGGTTTGGAAACGCAACATCCAGGCAACGTTTCCCGGTCGAACGCACGCCTCACAAGTAGATCAGTAATCTGGTCCAGGGCATTGAGCGGGAGGAGCGCACGTGACCGGCTGGCCGAACGGACCGGTCGAGCGGCCATCGTCGCGCCGGGGGCATCGGGTCGGCGTTTTCGCCATGGTGAGCGGCAAAGTCATTCTCTCACTCATCTCGGTGACGATACTGGCGCTGACCTGGTACGGGTGGCAGTTCGTCAGGGGGGTCAACTCCGGCGTCACCACCACCGACGTCTTCGACGGCGCACCGGCGGCCGTCCCGCTCGACGGCGCGATCGACATCCTGCTCGTGGGGCAGGACAGCCGCACCGACGCGAAGGGCAACCCGCTGCCGCAAGAGGTGCTCGATCACCTGCATGCCGGCGAGGCGACCGGCGAGCGGCAGACGGACACGATGATCCTCGTGCACATCCCGCAGGACGGCACGCGCGCCGTGGCCATCTCGTTCCCTCGCGATTCCTGGGTGGAAATCGCGGGTGGCTACGGCAACCACAAGCTCAACAGCGCCTTCGTCTACGCCTACAACGACACGTTCTCCACGTTGCGGAACGAGGGCGAGACCGACCTCGAAGCCGTCGACGAGAAGGCAAAGGTCGCCGGCCGCAAGAACCTCATCGCCACCATCGAGCAGTTCATCGGCAAACCGGGGATGATCGACCGCTACGCCGAGGTCAACCTCGCGAGCTTCTACGAGGTGACCAAGGCGCTGGGCGGCGTCGAGGTCTGCCTCAACTCGGCGGTGAAGGAACCCAAGTCGGGCGTCAACCTCCCCGAGGGAAGGCAAACGCTGGAAGGCGTACAGGCGCTTGCCTTCGTGCGGCAGCGCTACGGTCTCGAGAACGGCGACCTCGACCGCATCGCACGACAGCAGGCCTTCCTTTCCGGCCTGGTTCGCAAGATGCTCTCCCCCGACATCCTGCTCAGCCCGAGCAAGATCAACGACGTCATCGAGGCCGTGCAGAAATCCGTCGTGCTTTCCCAGGACTGGGACCTGCTGGAGTTCGCGGCCCAGATGCGGGGCCTTTCCGGTGGCCAGGTGGAGTTCCACACCATTCCCACCCTTGGTCTCGGGCAGGTGGGCGCGGCTTCCGTGGTCGAGGTCGATGTGCCTTCGGTCCGGGCTTTCGTCGACGACCTGACCTCGGACGGTTCACTCGACAACGAAGAACAGGACAGCTCGGGTACACCCGGCGAGCCCCCGGTCATCGAAAACGCCGGACAGTACACAGTGGACATCTATGACGGCACGGGAGCCAACCTCGGCCCCTCCGTGAGGCAACACCTCGGCAATATCGGATTCCTCGGTGACAGTTCAGCCACAGTGGACGGTCAGAGCGACACGGTCGTCCACTACGCGCCCGGCGACGAGGACGGCGTCGAAGCGCTCCGCCAAGCGCTGGGCGCCGACCTTCAGGCCGTTCCGGACAACACGGTGACACCGGGATCGCTGACGGTGACCCTCGGCTCCGGATTCGAACTCCCCGAAGGCGGCCCGCCGCCGTCGAGCTTCGCTGCCGAGGCCCCGCCCCGGCAGCCACCGGCCACCGGAACCGAGCCGGACACCCCGGCTGATCAGCCCATAACCGCCGGTGGAGTGCCCTGCGTCAATTAAGCTGGTCGCTCGGAGGTACACGCGGGGTTGGGAGGGAGCCAGCGTGGACGACGGCGAGAAGCCCGATGAGGCGAGTGAAGCGGGCCAGGCCGCCGAGGACGCTGAGGCAATCGAGGACACCGAGCACCCCGGCGACGCGGACAACGACGGCGCGGACAACGACACCGGCGCCGCCGAGGACGCCGACCCTGGCCGGCCGGAGGAACCCGGGGACGCCGAGACACCGGCTGCGGCCGGCACGGCCGCGACCACCGGCGGACGGCACCGGCACCCGGCGCGGCGCGGGCGGTCCCCGTGGCGGATCGCGGCCAGGACGGCCGTCGTACTGCTTTCCGCGCTTGCCCTCGTCGCCACCGGCTACGCCTACACCGTGCTCGACGGGCTCCAGGACAGCGTCCAGACCACCGACGCCCTGCAACAGAACAGCGGTGGCGACGACGAGAACGCTCCCCCGCCGCCCCAGGACGACGGGGCCACCGACATCCTGCTCGTCGGCACCGACTCCCGTACCGACATGGAGGGCAACGCGCTGCCGCTCGACATGCTCAAGGAGCTGCGCACGGAAGACAAGCAGGGCATCAGCACCGACACCTTGATCATCATGCGGATCCCGAAGGACGGCGGGACCCCCAAGGCAATCTCGATTCCGAGGGACGCGTGGGTCGACGTTCCACAGGGCGGCGAAGACAAGATCAACTCGGCTTACGGCGCGGCCAAGGAGGCGGCGAGCGCCCGGCTGTGGGCGGAAGGCGGGCACGAGCCGGCGGACATCGAGAAGGAATCCGATCAGGCAGGCAGGCGCGCGCTGGTCAAGACGGTGCAGGACTTCACCCGCATTCACATCGACCACTACGCGGAGGTCAATCTCCTCGGCTTCTACCTGCTCACCGAGGCTCTCGGCGGTGTCGAGGTGTGCCTGAACAACGCGACCTACGACAAAGACTCCGGTGCGAACTTCGCGGCGGGGCCCCAGGTCGTATCCGGGGGCGAAGCGCTGTCGTTCGTGCGCCAGCGCAAGAACCTGCCGCGTGGGGACCTCGACCGCATCGTGCGTCAGCAGGCGTTTCTCGCCTCCGCGCTCGACGGCGTTCTCTCGGCGGGAACCCTCACCGAGCCGGGCAGGCTCGATCAGCTCACCGAGACCCTCCGCCGCTCGCTCGTCCTCGATCCGAACCTCGATCTGCTCGGATTCGCCGAGCAGGCGAAGGGCATCGCGAGCGGCGACATCGAATTCGTCACCATTCCCGTTGTCCAGGTCGCCGCGCGCAGCGACGACGGGCAGAGCATCGTCTCCGTCGACAAGCAAGCGGTTCGTGCCTTCGTGAAGGACATCATCACAGGCGGCGAAGGCCAGGGGGAGCAGCCGGGCGGTGGCGGCTCCGCGCCGGGAGGCGGTATCGCGCCACGGGCGGCGACGTGCGTCAACTGAGGACCTGGTTAGAGTCGGTCCGGTGAGCCTCACCGAACTGCTGCTGCGCCCCTTGAGTTCTTCCTCCGGCCGCCCGCTCGTCACTCACTACGACGACGCGCTCGGCAGCCGCATCGAACTGTCGGTCGCGACACTGGCCAACTGGGCTGCCAAGACCGCCAACTGGCTGGTCGAGGAGTTCGACGTCGAGCAGGGCGACGACGTGGCCGTCGAACTGCCCGCCCACTGGCAGACGGCGGGAGTGTTGCTCGGTATCTGGTGGTGCGGCGGTCACGTGGTCACCGAAGCCAAGGGAGCCAAGGTCGCCTTCGCGGGACCGGATTCGGGCGCGAGCGAGGCAGCGGGGACGGCCGTCGTCGCACTCGACCCGCTCGGAAGGGGTCTCGGCCCCAAGGTCCCGGAAGGCACCCAGGACTACCTTTCCGAGTCGCGCCTGTGCGGCGACGACTTCGCTCCCATGCTGCCGATCGACGGCGACACTCCCGCGCTGCTGGGCGCGACGGTCGACGAGGTACTCGCACTGGCGAGGTCGCGGGCCGCCGAGCACGGCATCGGGCCCGGCGACCGCGTCCTCTCGACCCTCGACTGGGCCTTGGATCCGGCGCTGCCGGACGGTGTCGTCACCGGGTTGCTCGCGCCGTTCGCGGCCGGCGCCCACCTGGTTCAGGTGACCGGCTCCGTCCCGGACAAGCTGCCCGCGCACCGGGCGGCGGAACGCACCACGGTCGATCTCGGCTGAGCTTCCGGCGGGCTATGCGCGTGCGGCCTCGGCCTGTTCCCTCGCCGATGCCGCGGCCTTGCGGCGCCCGAAAAGCAAGTGGTCGAGCGAGAGCCTCCCGCCGTTGAAGCCGAGCGCCAGGCCCGCGAGCGCGAGGACGAGCACGAGTTCGTAGCCGCCCGCTCCGGTGAGTCCGGCGTCGAGGTGGACGAAGAAGAGCGCCCCGAGTCCCGCAACGGCGTAGCCGATGCCGACGAGCGGCAACGCGATCCCCACGATGAAGGCGATGGAGCCGATCACCTCGACCGCGATGAGGAAGATCGCGCTCAGCGCCGGCAGCGGAATCCCCATGGCCTCGACCATGTCGGTGGTCGCGCCGATGCCCGCGTTCCATTTGTCGAGCCCGTGAGCCAGGAATACCACGGCGACGGCGACTCGCCCTGCCAGCGCGGTCACGTCCCGCACCCGCTCGTTCATGTGCACCACCTCGCTATAGATGAACTTTCAACTACGGTGGTGATCGTAACGAACCGGGATAAAAGGGAGAGAAAGAAACGTACTGAGCCAGAATGCGGTGAATGTCGTTCCGCTCCCGTTGGCAACACTAGGATCGAGACCGACGTGTCCCCGGTCGAAGGACGAACGATGGAGCCAGTGGACCTCGAACGACCCAGCGCCGGTCGCATCTACGACTATCTGCTCGGCGGCACCAGCAACTATGCGATCGATCGCGAGTTCGCCGATCAGCAGATCGCGATCTCGCCCGGCCTCGGGGAATTCGCGCGAGCGAACCGTGCGTTCCTCGGCAGGGCGGTGCGGTACGCGGTCGAGGCGGGCGTGCGGCAGTTCGTCGACATCGGCAGCGGCCTGCCGACACAGGGCAACGTGCACGAGGTGGCCGACGAGGTCGCGCCTGGCGAAGCCCTCGTGGCCTACATCGACAACGAGCCGATCGCGCACGCGCACTCGCAAATCCTGCTTGAGGACACCGCCGATCCCGCGCGGCACTTCGCGATCGTCGGCGACTACTTCGACGGACCTGACCTGTGGGAGTCCATTATGGACACCACGCCACTGAATCCCGACGAGCCGATCTGCCTGCTCACCGTCGCTCTCCTGCATCTCATGCCGCCGGAGAAACAACCGGAAGCCGTATTGGCCGACTACCGCGACCGGCTGCCGAGCGGAAGCCTGCTGGTGTTGTCGCACGGCAGCGTCGCCCCGGATCACCACGAGCTGAGGGAGAGCGCGGGCACCGTGATCGACAACTACAAGCGCTCCACCCACAGGGTGCACCTGCGTACCGGCGAGGAGATCACGCGCCTGTTCGGCGATTTCACCCTCGTCGACCCGGGTCTGGTGTGGATACAGGAAT
Organism: Saccharomonospora sp. NPDC006951; assembly: GCA_040635515.1. GTDB lineage: Bacteria > Actinomycetota > Actinomycetes > Mycobacteriales > Pseudonocardiaceae > Prauserella_A. The sequence goes on from JBEYHY010000012.1 coordinate 59,790, forward strand.
GGCGGCCGACCGAGCCGGTGCCCGCCGACCCTGCCGCGATCGGCGGCCTGTGCGGAGTGGGCAGAAAGCACTGACCGGCGCACGCTGACGGAATCACCGGTGGCGGTGCCACCTTCCCCTCCCGGAGCAAGGCCGATGTCGGTCGTGGCGCTGTCAGCAGCGATCCGCCGGGTTTCGGGACTTGCCCGCCCGCGCCCGCACGGATACCGAGCGGGCCGGGGAATCTCTCACCGAAGCACAGGACACCGACGGTCACAGCTTCACACAAGAACCACGGTCAGAGCTCCCCGTCGAGACCGTGTACGCGGCAGTCCGGGAGTACGTCACCACCGGACAACGCCCCGCCTGCGTCCAGTGGACAAACGCACCGGAGCTGTAGCCACCGGGTGACCCGGACGCACGCCGGGCCACCCGCAAGCCACGGAAGGACTCAGCCCTTCAGCAGTGCCCTTGCCATCACCATGCGCTGGATCTGGTTCGTGCCCTCGTAGATCTGCGTGATCTTGGCATCGCGCATCATGCGCTCGACGGGGAAATCCCTCGTGTAGCCCGCGCCACCGAAGAGCTGCACCGCGTCGGTGGTCACCTCCATCGCGATGTCGGAGGCATAGGTCTTCGCGGCGCTGGCGATGAAGCCCGCGCGCGCGTCACCGCGCTCCGTCGCCGCGGCGGAGGCGTACACCAGGTTGCGCGCGGCCTCGATCTTGGTGCCCATGTCGGCGAGCATGAACTGCACACCCTGGAAATCACCGATCGCCTTGCCGAACTGCTTGCGCTCCTTGACGTAGCCGATCGCGGCCTCCAGCGCGCCCTGCGCGATACCGAGTGCCTGCGCGCCGATCGTCGGCCTCGTGTGGTCGAGCGTGCGCAGCGCGGTCTTGAGCCCGGTGCCCGGCTCGCCGATGATCCGGTCGGCGGGGATCACACAGTTCTCGAAGTAGATCTCCCTCGTCGGCGACCCCTTGATGCCGAGCTTGCGTTCCTTGGGACCGATGGAGAAACCGGGATCGTCGGCGTGCACGACGAACGCGGAGATGCCATTGGACTTCTTGGCCGCGTCGGGATCGGTCACCGCCATGACCGTGTACCAGCTGGACTCGCCCGCATTGGTGATCCAGCACTTCGTGCCGTTGAGCACCCAGGTGTCGCCGTCGCGCTTGGCGCGGGTACGCATCGACGCGGTGTCCGAGCCGGCCTCGCGTTCCGACAGCGCGTAGGAAGCCGATACCTCGCCCGCCGCGATCGAAGGCAGGACCTGCTTCTTCAGCTCCTCCGACGCCGAAAGCAGGATCGGCTGGGTACCCAGCTTGTTGACGGCGGGGATCAGCGAAGCGGACGCGTCGACCCTCGCGACCTCCTCGATGACGATGCAGGCCGCGATGGCGTCGGCACCCTGCCCGCCGTACTCCTCGGGGATGTGCACCGCGTTGAAGCCGGCTTTGCCGAGCGCGTCCCGCGCCTCGGCCGGATAGCGCTCCTGCTCGTCCACCTCAGCGGCGTAGGGCGCGATTTCCTTCTCCGCCAGCGCGCGCACCGCGGCGCGCAGTTCCTCATGCTCTTCCGGGAGCTGGTAGAGCCCAGGACCGTCGCTCACCGTGCCACCTTTCGTCGGACAGCCTGCTGCCACTCTTGATGTTAGCGGTCGTTTACTCGGACGTCCTTGTGTTCTATGCCGCAGCATCCCTAGTGTCAGGTGATGCCGATCACATCGCTGTCGCGGCCTCCGGGACTCCCCGTTTCCCTGACCTATCCGGAAGTTCCGGTGAGCGCACTGCTCGCGGGCTCGGCCCAGCGGTTCGCCGATCGCGTCGCCTTCCAGCACGGGGAAGAGCGACTGACCTACGCCGAGCTGTACACCGACGCCCGCCGGTTCGCGAACGCGCTGCTGGCTCGCGGTATCGGCAGCGGTGACACGGTCGCCCTTCACCTCCCGAACCGGCTCTCCTACCCCGTCGCCTACTACGGCACGCTGCTGGCCGGTGCCACGTTCAGCCCGGCCAACCCGCTGCTGCCGCCGAAGGACCTCGCGGCCCAGCTCGCCGACTGCGCGGCACGCGCGGTCGTCACCTACGGCCCCGTCGCCGCGGCGCTGGAGGGCACCGACGCCGGGCTCGTGATCGTCGACGAACCAGACTCGGCCGGCGCGCTCGGCTTCGACGCGTTCCTCGCCGACGCCGGGACGAACCCGCCAGAGCCCGCCGTCGACGTGCACACCGACCTCGCCCACCTCGCCTACACGGGTGGTACGACGGGCCGATCGAAGGGTGTCCGGCTGACACATCGCAACGTGCTGGTCAACACGCTGCAGTACGCCTGCTGGGGAACCGGTTCCGTTCCCTGCCTCGACGAGAGCGGGCACCCGGTGCTCGACCAGATCGGCGACGCGCGGGAGTGGCCCGTGCGGCTCGGCACGGGCATCGGCATCAACCTGACACCGTGGTTCCACGCGATGGGCACGATCGGCTCGCTGAACGTGCCGGTGCTCAGCGGTGCCACCGTCGTACTGCACGACCGATTCGATCCACCGTCCTATGTGGCCGATGCGGAACGGCTGCGGGTGACCTCGATGGGCGGGGCACCCGCACTCTTCGCCGCATTGCTGGCCTGCCCTCCGTTCCACACCGCGGACCTCTCCTCCGTGCGAATGATCACCTCTGGCGCGGCGCCCATGCCCCACGACATGATCAATGCCCTGCGCGAGCGGTTCCCCGATGTCGTCGTCGCCGAGGGCTACGGGCTCACCGAAGCGACGATGGGGGCGACGCTGTCGCCGTCGTGGCGTTCCGGAACCCGCAAGACAGGCTCCGTCGGAGTGCCGGCGTTCAACACCGAGGTCAAGATCGTCGCCGCGGAGGGCGGCGAGGAACCCTTGCCGGCAGGCACCAAAGGCGAGGTGTGCCTGCGCGGCCCTCAGGTCATGGCCGGATACCACCAAAGGGAAGCCGAAACGGCGGCCGTCCTCGTCGACGGCTGGCTGCACACCGGAGACGTCGGCGTTCTCGACGAGGACGGCTTTCTATCCATTGTGGACCGCAAGAAGGACATGTTGATCTACAAGGGATACAACGTCTACCCCCGGGAGCTGGAGGAGTTGCTGATCACTCTGCCCGGGGTGGCCACGGCTGCCGTCGTCGGCAAGCCCTCCCCCGGCATCGGCGAGTTGCCGGTCGCTTTCGTCGTGCGCGCGCCAGGCCACGACGACCTCGCCGAAGGCGCGCTGCTGACCGCTGTCAACGCACAGGTGGTGCCCTACAAGCAACTCAGGGAACTGCACTTCGTCGAGTCGATTCCGGTTTCGGCGGCAGGCAAGGTACTCAAGCGGCAATTGCGCGAGCGGCTCTAGCGCGGCCTCCTGCGCGAAATGGCGACACCCGCGAGGCACACGACGCCGCCGAGCAGGCCGAGGACGGAGGGGACCTCGCTGAGCAGCACGGAGGACAGCAGCACCGATACGGCGGGTACCGCGTAGGTCGTCGCGGTCAACCTGCCGGCTTCGGTGCGCCGCAAGGCGTAGGCCCACGTACTGAAGCCGATGGCGGTGGGAAAGAGCCCGAGATAGACCGCGCCGAGGATCGCCGCCGAGGGCGCGCTCGCGAGTTGACCGACGGCTTCCGGCAGCCACGGCAGCAGCACCACGAACCCCGCGACGCACGCGAACCAGGTCGCGGTGAAACCGTCGACCCCACGCAGCGCGGCCTTCTGGATCAGCACGCCCGCCGCGTAGAGCAGGGCGGCCGCAAGGCACAGCAACGCTCCGGTCCAGTCTCGGTGTCCACCGGAATCGAGCGCGATGATGCCCACGCCGCCGAAGGCGACGAGTGAACCCACGATGAGCGCCCTCGGATAGCCTTCTCCGAGAAACAACCCCGCCCCGAAGGCGACGAGCAACGGGGCGATGTTGACCAGCAGCGCGGCCGTCCCCGCGTCGACATGCCGTTCCCCCGCGTTGAGCAGGACCGTGTAGCCGGCGAGCCACAGCACGCCGTAGAGCGCGATGAGCAGCAGCGAGCGCCGGGGAACCCGCACGACGGCCCTGGTCCTGGCGATGCGCACCAGTCCGACGACCGTGAGCGCCGCGGCGGCCACGCCGATTCGCACGAGCGCGAGCGGACCGGGCGCGAGGACTTGCCCCGCGTCCCTGATGACGACGAACGCCGATGCCCACAGCAGCACGGTGACGCCGATGGCGATCATGGCCTTGACGCGCTCGGCCTTGGGAACCTCGATCCGCACGGAGTGGCGGTCCTGGAGCTGCTCGGTCACCCCGCCATCGTCACCGGCACGATTGAACAGCACAAGCAATTAGTTGTGCACTTCTGTTAAGCATCGCTATACAATCTCGGAATGCTGGACCTGCCTCGCCTGCGCCTGCTGCGGGCCGTCGTCGCCACCGGATCCATCAGGGCGAGCGCGACCCTGCTCGGCTACACCCCCTCCGCGGTCAGCCAGCAGCTCGCCTCGCTCCAGCGCGAAACCGGACTGCGCCTCGTGGAGAAAGCGGGCAGAGGCATCGAGCCCACGTCTGCCGGTCGCACGCTCGCCGAGGAGACCGAGCCGCTGTTCGCCGCGCTCAGCCACGTCGAAGGTGTCGTCGACGATCTCAGGGAAGGAAGAACCGGCAGCCTTTCGATCGGCTACTTCTCCTCGGCGGGCGGCGCGTGGCTTCCCGAGGTCGTCGGCGCGCTCAGCACCGAGTTTCCCGAGCTGCGCCTCGACCTGCGCATGACCGATGGCACCGGCGAGGCTCACGGCGAACCGGACATCGATCTGCTCGTCGAGGATCCACTCGCCCGGCACGCGGATTCGGTCGAGGTAAGGCATCTCATCGACGATCCCTATCTCGCCGTCGTCCGTGAGGACGATCCGCTTGCCACGCGGTCCGAGATCCCGCTGGCCGACCTGGCCCCGCGCCGATGGATCGACAACGAGGTGAAGGCGGGCCGCTGCCGTCAGGTCCTGCTCTCCGCGTGCGCGCAAGCGGGTTTCTCGCCATGCTTCTCCGTCGAGGCGTACGACTACCGCACGGCGATTTCCTTTGTGGAGACCGGAATCGGGGTCACCGTGATTCCCGAACTCGGAATCGGCGAACTCGCGAAGGGGCTCTTCGCGATTCCCGTCGTCGCCCCAGCGCCAGTGCGCCGCGTCGTGGTGGCCGTCAAGAAATCGATGGCCGGTCACCCCGCCGCGCGCAGAACGGTCGAACTGCTTGAGGCGAGAGTGACCGTCAGTGGCCGAGCTTCGCCCTGAGGGCGGCGTCCTTGTCGAGTACGAGTTGTTCCAATCCGGACTGGAACGCCGTCATGCGCTCGCGCAGCGCGGGATCGGCCGCTCCCAGCATTCTCACCGCGAGCAGCCCCGCGTTGCGGGCCCCGCCGACGGAAACGGTCGCGACCGGCACGCCTGCGGGCATCTGCACGATCGACAACAGCGAGTCCAGGCCGTCGAGATACTTGAGCGGAACGGGGACACCGATCACCGGCAACGGGGTCGCCGAAGCCACCATGCCCGGCAGGTGCGCCGCGCCGCCCGCGCCCGCGATGATCACCTGGATGCCCCGGTCCGCCGCGGAATTCGCGTAGTCGAGCATCCGCTGCGGAGTGCGGTGCGCGGAGTAGACACCCACCTCGTGAGGCACACCGAACTCGTCGAGCGCCTTCGCCGCCGCTTCGAGCACGGGCCAATCCGAGTCACTGCCCATGATCAGGCCGACAATGGGGGTAGTCACGCTTCGTCTCTCCTCAATGGACTCAATGGACGCGCTGGAAACGGGAGCGCTCAGTGGATGTCGTGGCCGTCGAGCCACTCGGCATGGGAAAGCCAGTGCGCGGCGAGCCTCGCCTTCTCGCGCAACCCGTCGTCCAGCGTGCCGAGCATGTTGACGTGCCCGAGCTTCCTGCCCTTGCGCTCTCCCTTTCCGTAGAGGTGCACCCGCGCCTGCGGATACCGCGCGAAGAGGTGGTGCAGCCGCTCGTCGGGGCGCATCGCGGGTGGTTCCGGCGCACCGAGAATGTTGGCCATCACGGTGGGCGCGAGCAGTTCGGTGACCCCGAGCGGATAGTCGAGCACCGCCCGGAGATGCTGCTCGAACTGCGAGGTCGGGCAACCGTCCATCGTCCAGTGCCCCGAGTTGTGCGGGCGCATGGCCAGCTCGTTCACGAGCAGCCCGCTCTCGGTCTCGAACAGCTCGACGGCGAGCACTCCCGCGACGCCGAGTTCGGCGGCGAGCTGAAGGGCCAGTTCCTGCGCCTCGTGGGCCGCGCGCTGGCTCAGCCCCGGAGCGGGCGCCAGCACCTCCGTGTTGATGCCGTCCGACTGCACCGTCTCGACGACCGGCCACGCGGCGCCCTGCCCGAAGGGCGACCTCGCGACGAGGGCCGACAGCTCCCTTCGCATGGCGACCTTGGCTTCGACGAGCAGCGGCGTGCCCGCCGCGAGCAGCTCGGGAACGAGTGTGCCCGCCTCGGCCGCCGAGTCGAGCATCCACACGCCCTTGCCGTCGTAGCCGCCGCTGGCCGCCTTCAGCACCACCGGCCAGCCCCGCGCGTCGCCGAACCGCAGCACGTCGTCCACTTCGGACACCGCAGCGAAGGCTGGGCAGGGAAAGCCCTTCGAGGAAAGACGTTCGCGCATCACCAGCTTGTCCTGCGCGAACTCCAGCGCGTCAGGCCCCGGCCTGACCACGACGCCCTCGTCGGCGAGCACGCGAAGGTGAGCCCCTGGAACGTGCTCGTGGTCGAACGTCAGCACGTCGACCCCCTTCGCGAACGAGCGAAGCGCGTCGAGGTCGGTGTGGTGCCCGTAGACGACCTCCCCCGCGACGAGGCCCGCCGATTCGTGCTCGCCCGCGGCGAGCACCCGCAGCGACTGGCCGAGCGAGATCGCGGCCTGGTGGGTCATCCTGGCGAGCTGGCCGCCGCCGACCATGCCGACAACGGGTAGTCCGGTACGAGTATCCATAGCAAGCTCAGCTTAAATGCCGCTCGCCGCCGCGTTCGCGCAGCTCACCCCTGCCTGCTCAACGGGACGGAAGGCGGCTCGGAACGGTGATCACGTTCCCGCTTCTTCCGCAGCAGCCATCGCGCGCCGAGCACGCCGGTCAGCACGACCGGCACCATGATGTAGGCGCTGCCGAGCACGTACTGCCAGAACTCCCAGTGCAGTTCGAGATTCCTGCCGTTCGGAAGGACAAGCAGGACGCAACTCACGAACACGACGATGACGGCGCCCGCGGCCAGCCACCGCCTTCCCGCGGTCGCCGGAGTCGTCTCGGGGAGTTTCGCCACGAGCAGCACGATCAGTGGCACCGCCCACACCCAGTGATGCGACCAGGAGACGGGCGAGACGAGCAGCGCGTAGAAAGCGGTCACAAGCAGCGCTTCGAGCGCCTGTCCCCTGCGGTGGAAGCGGAGCATCAGCCAGATCGCGCCGGGTGCGAGCAGCGCGCCGATCGCCAGCGCCGCCGTCGACGACCACGGCGCGAGATCGCTCACCCTGTTCATGAGCCCGTTCAGCGACTGGTTGCCCGCCCAGTGCATCGGCCCGATCCGGCCCTGGTCTGACACCGTGTGGGTCCAGAACTTCCAGGCGTCGCCGGGGATCAGCACGAACATCAGCGCCTGCATCCCGAAGAACGTGAGCAGCGCGCGAAGGGCGTCCATTTTGCGGCCCGTGAACAGCAGGTGCGGAATGAAGATGAGCGGGGTGAGCTTCACCGCGGCGGCGACACCGACGAGAACGCCGCCCCACCTGCTGCCTCGCTGGCACACGACGAGAATGTCGAGCACGATCAGCGCCATCAGGATCAGGTTGATCTGACCGAGGAAAATGGTGCGCCACACCGGTTCCAGTGCGAAGAACACCACCGCGAAGATCAATGTGGTTCTCGCGGGAGACGCCCACCTCGGCAGCTCACCGGAAGGACGCGGCAGCGCTCCGATGGTGACCCTGATGACCAGCGCCATCGCCAGGAACGAGACCGCGGCGAGGACTCCCCACGCGACCTGCACCGGCAATATCGCGAGCGGAACGAACAACAACGCCGCCGTCGGCGGGTAGGTGAACGGCAGCAGCGCCCAGAACGGCTCGGGGCCAAGGGTGTTGGAGTCGTAGAGCGGCTCGCCCTGCAAGAAGATGATGGCGCCCGCGCGGTACACGGCGCTGTCGACGCCGAGATGCCAGTCCAGCAGCCAGCCGACGACTCCGGCGGCGATCGCCAGCACCGGCAGCATGATGAGCAGCGCCATCGACCTCGGGCGCACGGAAAGCCTGCCGAGTGAGGTCCGCAACGCCAGCCTCGGCGGCTGATTGCCGGCCGCGTAAGGATTCCCTTCGGCGCTTCCGGATTCGCTTTCGGCGTCGGCACGCGGCTCGCGATCGGACTGACCAGGCACGACCTGCTTCACCACTGCCACCGCCGCGCCGTCCGGCGAGCGCCGCTACCCGAGGTGCTCACGGTTCACCATCTCCGCTACTCGATGCGCTCCGGACGAACGACCCCAGCCACTCGCGATGTCGGGGCCGGCCGGTGCGCACTGTGTGGTCTTCTCAGGGAGTGCCGCCGCGCAGAACTCTGGCCGCCTCACCCCACAAGGAAATCACGAAACGACATCGGCGTGTTCGCATGCCCCGGTCAGCACGCCGCGCACACACATCCGCGCAGGTCAGTGCTGGTCAGTGCAGGTCAGTGCAGGTCAGTGCTGGCTGAGCCGGTCGAGCAGCTCGCATGCCGCCTCGTGGGTTCCCGGCAGCCTGACCATCGTGATCCGCGGCGTCCCCACTTCCCTGAGCTGGGCGTCCACCGCGAGTCGCTGCGAGAGTTCCCTCCGCAAGGCAAGCGCACGCGCGGCGACGTCGTCGTCCCGCTGCGCGACCGCGGCCACCGTGGAAGGACCGAGCACGGCAAGGCTTTCCCCGCCGTCGAACGCCGTGCCCAGCGCGTCGGCGGCCAGGATCATCCCGGTCAGCCGCGACCATCCCGGTGCGTTCACGAAATCCATCGTGACCACCACGATGACCCGGTTGTCCGATACCTTTCCGCCGTCGCGGTCCGCTTCGCGGTACAACTCGGCGAGCCGGGTCCTGAGGTAGGCGATCGTGGGGAGGCCGGTCAGCGGATCGCTGACCTCCGCCCTGGTCAGCTGGTCGAGCGCGACGTCAGCCCATGCCACGGCCGTCACCCTCAGCAGCCTGGCCGGCATCGCGTCGACGTCGGGTGCCACGAAGCCGTCGGCCGCTCCCGGCTCGTCCATCACGGCGTGCAAAGCGGCAAGATCCGTCAAGGTCTCCTCCAGTCCCGTTCCGGCGGCCGCCCTCGCCCTGCCGAGACCGGCGAGCGCGGTCAGCGCGGCCGGCTGGCCACCGTGCCCCGGTGAGGGCGTGGCCATCGGCGGGCCCGGTACGCCCGCTGGGTCGATCTCCCCTTCTCGTCCGAGCACGGCCGCGCACACGGCGTCGACCTCCGGCAGCCCCCAGTCCCTCGGAAACCGCCAGCCCGCGGCGAGACTCGCGGTCCGCCAGCGGGCGCGCAGCGCACGCAGCGCGCGATCACGGGCCGCGCGCTTGCCCGCATCCGAGTACGGGCCGTCCGGATCGGACAGCGCACCCGCCGCAGGTTCCTCCACAGAAAACCGCCCCTTCCGGCAACAGCCGTTAGAAAATCTCACCGGTTACTGGACGCGTCCGGCCCCCTTCCGTGACGAGAATTAGGACGAATCATCGAGTGAAGTCGTTGCGCTCTATGGGGCAAGACCTCACCCGCCAGGTGACTGAGCCGATGCGGTCCGTCAGACTAAGCGCTGCGTCACATCCCGAGCGATGTGTACCGGAGAGGAGAGCCGTGACCACCGCACCCGCCGATCCGAACGGCATGAGCGACGCCGAGCTGATCTCAGCGGTGCGTGCGGGCACGATCGCCGCGTACGGAACCCTCTACGAAAGACACGTCTCGGCCGCCTACAACCTGGCCCGCCAGCTGGCGCGTTCCGGCTCCGATGCCGACGACCTCGTTTCGGAGGCATTCTCGAAGGTTCTCGACACCCTGCGCGCGGGCAAGGGCCCCGACACCGCGTTCCGCGCCTACCTGCTGACCGCCCTGCGGCACACCGCCTACGACAAGACGCGCAAGGACAAGCGCGTCGACCTCACCGAGGACATGACCGACACCGCGGTCATGACGGCAGGCGGAGGAAGGGGCGCCGAGGCGCTGACGGTCCCGTTCGCCGACACCGCGATGGCCGGGCTTGAGCGCTCGCTGGCGGCGAGGGCGTTCGCGAGGCTGCCGGAACGCTGGCAGGCGGTCCTGTGGCACACGGAGATCGAACAGCAGTCGCCCGCCGAGGTCGCCCCGCTGCTCGGGCTCACCCCCAACGGCGTTTCCGCGCTCGCCTACCGCGCCCGCGAAGGACTCCGCCAGGCCTACCTCCAGGTCCACCTCGCCGAGATCTCGGCCGAACGGTGCAGGGCGACCGCCGACAAGCTGGGCGCGTGGACCCGCGACGGGCTGTCGAAGCGGGAACGCGCCCAGGTGGAACAGCACCTCGACAACTGCCCCGACTGCACGGCGCTTGCCGCCGAACTCGCCGACGTCAACGGCGGGCTGCGCGTGTTCATCGCACCGCTCGTGCTCGGCGGCGGAGTCACCGGCTACCTCGCGCTCGCCGGCACCGGCAAGGCCGCGGCCGCGGGAGCCGCGGCGGGTACGGCCGCCGCGGGCTCCGCCGGTGCGGCGGCCGGTGCGCTGACGTCGGGTCCCCGGCAGTTCGTCGGGGTCGCGGCATCCGGGGTCGCGATGGCCGCCGCGGTGGCCATCGCACTGACGGCGGGTGGTTCCCCGGAGATCCCCGCCGCCCAGCCACCGCCTCCCGCCGCGATCGAATCCCCCGCTCCGGAGCCGGCGGCTCCACCTCCGCCACCTCCGGCACCTCCCGCGCAGCAACCGCCGCCGGAGGTTCCGCCCGCGCCTCCCGCACCGCCGCCTCCGGCGCAGCCGCCTCCGCCCGCGCAGCCCGCGCCGCCGCAGGAGCCACCACCCGCCGTTCCACCGCCCCCCGCCGTCGAGCCACCCCAGGTCACCGCGAGTGCGCCGCCGGAGGGGATCGAACTACTGCCGGGCGGTTCTCCCGTCGATCTGCCCATCACCGTCCGCAACGACGGAGGCACCGTCTCCGATCCCGTCGGGGTGACGCTGACGCTGCCTCCCGGGGTGAGCGCGGTCGGACCCGCGAGTGGTGGCGGCGGAGCGCCGGGCAGTGCCGGCAACGCGGGCAGGTCCGACGGTGCCCAGCGTGGCGCGATGGCCGCCCGCCAGAGCGAGGCGCCGACGACGGTGCGCTGCCCCGGCGGCACCGGCACCGTCACCTGCACGACGGCGGAGGGGCTGCGACCAGGCGCCTCGGCCGTGCTCACCTTCCGGCTCGTCGCCGCCGAGGACGCGACGTCGGGCGAGGTGACCGGCACGATCAGCTCCGGCAGCCCCGTCGAGGTTTCCATCAAGGTCCCCGTCGCGGTCACCCCCGTGCAGGACAAGGTGTTCCTGACGGTGGAGAAGGCATTCCACCCGTGGAGTCACACGCTGTACGTGGTCGTGCGCAACGACGGCCCCGTCGCGAGGCAGGCCGAGATCACCGTCGACGCGCCGGCCAACGACCTCCCGCTCGGCAGCCCCGTCGACTGCGGTGGCGCCGAAGAACTGACCTGCACGACCAAAAAAGCGGTCGAGCCTGGCGAGACCGCGACGCTGTGGCTCGTGGTCGAGCCCGATCTCGGCACACCCGTCCCGCTCGGCACCGGCGCTTCCCCCGCTGACGACACACGCCCCGGTCACACCGGCAACGGCGGCGCCGTCGTGACCGTCACCGCGACGCTCGGCAACGCGTCGGCGAGCGAATCGGTGCGCTTCGGCTGCTGGGGTCTGTGGTGCTACTGGCCCGGCCCGCCCGCCACACCGGATCAGCCGGACCCGACCACGGACCACGCGCCCGCCCCGGACTCCACAACACCGGTGACACCGACAACACCAACGACACCGGCGAGCCCGACGGAAACCGGCACCACACCACCGACGTCAACCGAAAGTGGCGGGGAGTCCACGAGCCCGACCACCGAATCACCCAGCGCGACGACGCCGGAGCATTCCGAAGGTCCCCCGCTCCCGGTGCCGTCCGACTCGACCACGGAAACGACGCCGAGCCACCCGACGACGACGTCGGCGGAAGGCACGCCCCGCTCCGAAACATCGCAGCCCACAAGGCCGGGGCTGTGGGACTGGTTGCCCTGGCGCCATTAGGCGCCACCGGCAACTCAGTAGACTGCGGTCGTGGCCGTTGTCGAACGCGTACTCTCCCGAGTACCCAAGCCGTTACGCTTGGTATTGATCCGGCACCGGGAGCTGCTGAAATTCGCGATCGTCGGCGGCACGACATTCCTGGTCGACAACGGCGTCTGGTACCTGCTCAAGTTGTCCGTGCTGGAATCGCGACCGACCACCGCCAAAGGCCTGGCGATCATGGTCGCGACGGTCGTTTCGTATTTCCTGAACCGCGAGTGGTCATTCCGCACCAGGGGCGGGCGCAGCCGTACCCCCGAGGCCGTGTTGTTCTTCATCATCAGCGGAATCGCGGTGGCACTGAACCTGATTCCGCTGTACGCCTCGCGCTATTTCCTGCATCTCGAAGTGCCGCACGTCTCCAGGTTCGTTCAGGAATTCGCCGACTTCGCGAGCGGTTCGGTCATCGGCATGCTCATCGCGATGGTGTTCCGGTTCTGGGCATTCAAGAAATGGGTGTTCCCCGACTCGCTCGGCAGGCGCAGGCGGGAAGACCAACTGGACCCCGCCGCCGACTGAGCGCGTCTCGGTTCCAGGCCGCCGTCAGCGAGGAACGCGTTCGGCGGGCCAGCTGACGCCGGGAACGTCGGCGGGCCGGGGCACCCTGAGGAAGAGACTGAACGTGGCGGGCCGCTTGACCGACAGTTCGAGCCTGCCGCCGTCGGCCTCCGCGAGGGCTCTCGCCAGCGCGAGACCGACGCCGGTCGACCCGCCTCCCGAGAACCCTCGCTCGAAGATGTGCGGCGCGAGCTCGTCGGGCACTCCAGCGCCCGTGTCGTGCACCTCGACCACGACCGTGCCCTCCGCCTCACCTTTGCGGGCGGTCACGGTGACCGTGCCGTCGCCGTGCCGCAGGGCGTTGTCCAGCAGCACGCCGATCACCTCGCGCAGCCGGGCAGGCGTCGCCCTCACGACGAGTCCCTCGCCGACGCGAAGCCGCAGGGTCCGTCCCTCGGCTTTGAGCAACTGCCGCCATTCCTCCGCCGCTTCCGGCAGCATCCTGGAGAGTCCCACCGGCTCCGCGCCGACCTCGCTCGCCGCCCTCGCCGCGGCGAGCAGTTCGTCGAGCGCCTCGGCGAGCCGGTCGGCCTGCTCCTGCGCCGCCTGCGCCTCCTCGACGACGTCGGTATCGGGATGCGTCGTCAAGGCCTCCAGCCGCAACTGCAGCGCGGTCAGCCTGCTGCGCAACTGGTGCGAAACGTCACCGACCAGTTGTCGTTCCCGCTGCACGAGCTGCGCGAGCGCCGATGCCGACGCGTCGAGCGCGTCGGCGACCATGTCCAGTTCGCCGACCTGGTAGCGGCGGCCGTCCGGCCGGAAGTCACCGCCGCCGAGCTTCGCGGCCCTGTCGGCGACGTGCCGCAGCGGCTGGGCCAGCCTGCGCGCGGTGACGGTAGCCACGACGGTGCCGGTACCGACGGACAACACCACGAGCAGGATCACCGCGATGGCGACCTGAGTCTGCCTCGTCTGCAGCGGCCCGGCCGGGATCGCCAGCTCCACCGTGCCGCCCTTGGCGATGGGCACGCTCTCCACCACGACATCGGCGCCCGGATCGGAGCCGAAGGTCATCGGCGCGGTGTTCGGCTGCCTGACGGTCAGCAGGCCCGATTCGGGGACGGCCGCCCTCACCGGGTCGAGGTCGAGCGAGCGGTTGTCGGCGAGCTGCTCGTCGAGTGTGGCCGCGATGCGCTGGGCATTGGAGGCCAGATCCTCCCTGGCGATGTTGTCGACCAGCAGCCAGCCGGTCACCCCGAGCGGGCTGCCGAGCGCGGCACCGGTGACCGCGACCGCCAGCAGGATGGCAAGGAGGATCCGCCGTCGCATCGTTTCCTTGTCACTCCGTGTTGAACCGGAAGCCGACACCCCGGACGGTGGCGATGTGCTCCTCGGCCGCTCGCTTGCCCGAACCGTTGTCACCGGCGAGTGCGAGTTTGCGGCGCAGCCACGACATGTGCATGTCGAGGGTCTTCGACGTCTTCGATTCGAGGTCGTTCCAGACCTCTGACAGGATCTCCTCCCTGCTCACCACGTGTCCCGCCCTGCTCATCAGCACCCTGAGCAGTTCGAACTCCTTGTTGGCGAGCTGGACCTCACGACCGTCGACGGTGACCAGCCTCGCGCCGAGGTCCATCCGGACCCCTCCGGTGTCGAGTACCTCCGGCGCCCTCCTGCGCAACAGTGCGCGGATGCGCGCGAGCAGCTCGGCGAGCCGGAACGGCTTGGCGACGTAGTCGTCGGCTCCCGCATCGAGGCCCACCACGAAATCGACCTCGTCGGTGCGGGCGGTCAGCATCAGTACCGGCAGATCGGTTCCGTCCGCACGCAGCCTGCGGCACACCTCCAGCCCGTCCATGCCGGGCAGGCCGAGGTCGAGCACAAGCAGGTCGACGCGGTCGCGCGACGTCCGCTGCAACGCCGACGGGCCGTCGCCGACAACCGTCACCTCGTAGCCCTCGCGTTGCAGCGCCCGGGACAGCGGCTCGGCGATCGCCGGGTCGTCTTCGGCAAGTAGGACCATGCTCACCTGGCCAACTTTACGGCGGCACCCCATGAAACCATCGTCACCGTGTCAAGGTATTCCGCCGACCTGCGGCTGGCCGCTCAGCTCGCCGACGCCGCCGACGCCATCACCACCGCCCGCTTCAGGGCGCAGGACCTCGCGGTGCGCAGCAAACCGGACCGCACCCCGGTGACCGACGCCGACACGGCGGTCGAGGACGCCATCAGGGAGTTGCTCGGCGCACATCGGCCGCAGGACGCCATCGCGGGTGAGGAAGGCGGAGGGGTCGCCGGGACGCGGGGCAGAGTGTGGCTGCTCGACCCCATCGACGGGACGAAGAACTTCCTGCGCGGCGCCCCGGTGTGGGCGACGCTGATCGCGCTCGTCGACGACGGCGAGCCCGTGGTGGGAATGGTCAGCGCTCCCCTGCTCGGCCGCCGCTGGTGGGCGGCGAGCGGCGAGGGCGCGTGGCTCGCCGACAGCGCGGGCGAGCACCGGCTCTCGGTGTCGGCGGTGCCGGAACTGTCCGACGCCTACCTTTCGACGACGGACCTCGGCTCGTGGGTGGAACACCACTCGCGCGAGGCATATCTCGGGCTCGTCGACGCCTGCTGGGAAAGCAGGGCCTTCGGCGACTTCTGGCAGCACTGCCTCGTCGCCGAAGGGGTTCTCGACGTCGCGGCCGAGCCGATCGTCAACCCGTGGGACGTCGCGCCCGCCCAGATCCTGGTGACCGAGGCAGGCGGCCGGTTCACCGACCTCACCGGCACAGCGCGCTTCGACGGCGGTTCCGCGCTGGCGACGAACGGGCTCGTGCACGACGCCGCGCTCGCGCTCGTCGGCCTGCCGCGTCAGTGAGAGTCAGGGAAGTACGCCGACCGCGCCCCGGGCGACCTGAGCCCAGGCGAGCCTTCCGAACAGGTAGTGGCAGGCGACCTGCTCGCTGGTGAACCGCGCCCAGTCGTAGCGGTTGCCCTGCTCGCGCCAGAACACCTCCCAGGTGGGTTCCGCCTGTTCAGTGCTGCCGCCTTCGTCGTCACCGCGCAGGAGACACCACGTGTTGTCGGCTTCGGCGCCGATCGACACCACCTCGTGCGGAACACCGACGGCTTCGAGCCACCGCATGATCGACTCCGTGTTCACTGCCTCTCCTCGAACGTGATGTCGGCAAGGTAGCCGAGGGTCACCAGCTCCGCCGCCGAATAGACGGAGCGGTAGCGCACCCCGCCGCCCGGCGAACCGAACCAGGCCGCGGAGACCGCCTTCCACACCGGCACCTGGCGCAGTACCCGGTAGCGCCGGTACCCGGCGTCGAGGTGCGCCGACGGCAGCGACCGCTCCGCGAAGGACGTCCCGTCGGCGGCGAAGATCCTGCCATGAGCGGTGCCGAAGCGGTCGAGTTCGGTGCCCTCGCCGAGCAGCACCGGTTCGGCGGCTTCCAGCCCGCCCTCGGGATACCGCTCGGCGGGCGGCCACGCGTACTCCGGCCTCTCGCCGTCCTGCACGAGATAACGGCGATCCCACTCCTCGCGCGACAGCGCGGGCTCCCCGCCCGGCGGGTCGTGGCCTTCGGTGAGCGAGGCAGGCGGCCGGGGCAGCACCGTGGCCGGTGGCGGGGCAGGCTGGCGCCAGCCGTTGCGCAGCCACGCAAGCGCCTGCCCCGGGTCGATGTCCGAGGAGTCCGGATGATCGTGAGGCGCGAAGCGCAGCCACGGCGCGCACGCGCGTTCCCCTTCCGGAACGGGCAGTTGCCTCGCGGGCCGGTCCGTCGCGACCGGCAGGTGGCCGATGGGGAACATGTGCACGACGAACAGTGCGACGATGCTCTGCCGTTCCTGCCGGGGAGAACCGACCGGAACGGGAGCCTCCCGCGCCCGTGGCCGCACCGGTTCGGGAATGGGCCCCGGCAGGGGGTAGCGCGGTTGCGCGGAGGGACCCCAGTTCACCGGTGCGGGAGCCTGCGGATACACCGGCGCGTACGGCGCGCCGTAGGGAACCTGACCGATCGGCGGGACCTGGTAGTGCTGGCCGCCGAAGGGCTGCGCGCCGTAGTGCTGCGGAACGAACTGGCCCTGCACGGGGTGAGCGCCCGGCGCACCGGCGAATCCGGAGAGCTGAGTCTGGGAAGGCGGGGTCGGTATGCCCGCGGCGGGCGGTATCGAGATGCCGCTCGGCGGCGTCGGTACGTCGTCGAAACCGCCCTGGGAGAGAAAACCGCCGTAGCTCGCGGCGGGAGTGCCTCTCGGCGGGGTGGGTACGTCGGGGAGCCTGATCGGCCCGGTGCCCTCGTCCACGCTGCTGCCGCTGCCGGTCCTGTCGTCACTCCCGGCCGTTTCGCTCCCCTGCTCGCCGTCATCAGCCGCACCGTGAGCGGCGTCGCCGGAGCTCGCCGGCTCGTCGGGGAACACACCCTCGCCCGCGAGTTCGTCGCTGATCGCGCCCAGCTTTGCCGCGAAACCACGCAACGAGGTGTCCAGCCCCGCCAGCGCAAACGGGTGCCCCGCCTCGACGGCGGCCACGACCGCGTCCCTGTTCTTCGCGGCCTCGACGAGGTACCCGACCATGTCGGCCTTCGCCGCCGCGATGCGCTCCGCGAGCTGATCGAGCCTGCCCGCCGCCTCCTCCGCTTCGCGCACGACGGTAGCGAATCGTCCCGTTTCCGGGGTGAGCAAACCGGCGAGCCGCGCATGGGCACCTTGGCCCGCCGCGGCGGAAAGCGCTTCGGTGACCTTGCCACCGGCCGCCTCCACCTCGGCGGCCAGCGTGCCCAGTTCGGCGGCCGCCGTGCGCCACGCACCGGCCTGTTCCCTCAGCGCGTCCTCGTCGCCGTCAGGCCACCGCGCACCCGTCGCACTCGCGATGTCGGCGAGTTCGGCGGGCAACTCGATTCCCATGCCTCCGCCTATCCGGCCCTGCCCGGGTCACCGGGCTTCCCCGCGCCACCTTCGGCGGCGCTGAACGCGGCAATAGTGTCAGCGACCTCGATGGCCGCGGAATTGTCCGCGTCGCGATACGCGGCCGCCGCCCCGGCTAGTGCCTCGCCGGTCCCCGCGAGCTCGGTCTCGATCGCGTCGATCCGGTCGAGCGCGTCCGCGAAAGGCCCCACTCCGTCCGTACCTCCGGCAGTGCGGGCGAGCGCCGTACGCAGCCGGGCTGAAATGGTGTCCACCCGCTCGGCGAATCCGGCGAAGTCGGCGGCGAGCACGGAAAGCCTGCCCGGATCGGCTTCGAACGAGCCCACTCCGGATGCGCGGTCGTTCATCGCGTGCGCGGCCAATCGGCCTCCTCAAGCCAGCTTTGATCTTCGAAACTCTCGTCGTCGTCGGCGAGGCCCGGCTCGCCGGGCTCGCGCCCTTCGAGGCCGGCCGCGCCGAGCAGCAGTGCCCGCGCGTCCGTTCCCTCGGGCAGGGCCGGGGCCAGCAGATCTCCCGCGCCCGCGACGGCTTTGCCTCCCGCCACGGTGGCGGCCTCCACGATGTGCGCGGCCAGCTCGGCTGGCCGGTAGCGTTCGTAGGCTTCGTCGGCGATGACCAGGCCGGTGAGCGTTCCTCGCGCCCCGACCGTCGCGGTCACCATGCCGTCGGCGCTGCTGGCCGACTCGCTGAAAGCGGCGAGCTCGCGCTGCACGGAGGCGAGCTGTTCCCTGCTGCGGTGATAGTCGGCGAGCAACGCATCCACCTGCGCACGATGGTCGGTCACGGGCCCTCCCGACACTCGTTGGTTCTTTGGTACAGCAGTCGGCTGCGCCTGAGACGCAGCGAAGGCCCGCGCGGTTCCTTCCACTATCGGATCGTTGTCCGGTCTGACGGTGATTCACCTCATCGGCGGACGGCAGTCGTACCCGCCGGGCTCCCGCTATCCGGCCAGCGCCTTGACCACGTTGGAAGGGCTCGGTCTCCCGAGCCGCTCAGCCATCCAGACACTGGTCCGGACGAGCGAGGCGAGATCGACCCCGTGCTCGATGCCGAGACCGTCGAGCAGCCACACGAGGTCCTCCGTCGCGAGGTTGCCCGTCGCCGATTCCGCGTAGGGACAGCCACCGAGACCACCGGCAGAAGAATCCACAGTGGACACACCGCGGCCGAGGGCGGCGAGCGTGTTGGCCAGCGCTTGGCCGTAGGTGTCGTGGAAGTGCACGGCCAGCTTCTCGACACCGACGCCCGCCTCGGCGAAACCGTCGAGCAGCCGCTCGACCTGTCCTGCGGTGGCGACCCCGATGGTGTCGCCGAGGGAGAGCTGGAAACAGCCGAGATCGAGCAGCCGCCTACCGGCCCGCACCACCTGTTCCACCGCGACCGGGCCTTCCCACGGGTCGCCGAAACACATGGAAAGGTAGCCGCGAACCCGAAGTCCCCGCGACAGCGCACGCTCGACGGTGGGTTCGAACATCGAGAACTGACTGTCGAGAGTCGAGTTGAGATTGCGCTTCGCGAACGTCTCCGTCGCGCTGCCGAACACCGCGATGTCGGCGACACCGGCCGCGAGCGCCCTTTCCAGGCCACGTTCATTGGGCACCAGCACGGGATAGCTCACGCCATCGCGCCTGGGGAGCCCTTCGAGCAACCGCTCGGCGTCGGCGAGCTGCGGCACCCACTTCGGATGCACGAAGCTCGTCGCCTCCAGCGTGGTCAGTCCGGCGGCGGCGAGCCGGTCGAGAAATTCCAGCTTCACGCCGACGTCGACGATCGCCTTCTCATTCTGCAGACCGTCCCGGGGACCGACTTCCCAGATCGAGACCCTTCGCGGCAGGCCGTCGCCGGAAGGTACCCGCTCCGGAAGGCCCAGCTCACGTACACCCATTGCCGTCAGCGCCCCCTGCCCCTCGGCTGAGGGGGCGGTTCCTGCTGAGCCTGTCCCTCGAAACCGAAGTCGTCATAGGGATTGTCGTTGACCTGCCGGTAGATCGCGGTGTGCACCTGCTCGACCTTCGGGATGTCGTCGAAGGTGAGCGGTTCGTCCGACGCGGATTCGATGATGAGCGTCCCGCAGCCGAAGATCCGGTCGAGCAGCCCGTGCTCGAATCGCACACTGTTGATCCTGGCCATCGGGATGTCGATGCCGGTGCGCTTGACGACGCCCTCGCGCGCGATGACCCGGTCGGTGGTGACGATGAAGTGAGTGGTCCGCCAGCGCACGAACGGCACGAGGAACAGCGTGACGAGCAACGCGAGCCCGACGACGCCGACGGCGATGAGCCCGACCAGGTCCCAGGGGGCTTCGAGGTCTCTCGCGAGCAGCGCGAGCCAGATCCCGAGACCGATCGTCACGATCAGCACGACGAAGGGGACGATCAGCATCTTGAAGTGCGGATGCTTGTGCGTGATGACGCGCTCACCGTCACTGAGCAGATCGTCTGGATACGCCACTTCGAACACTCCCCGGACTCGTGTCTCGCCGTGTGCGCTCACCGTACCGCGCGACCGGCCGATTTACTCCGCGGCCGGGCGCAAGTGAACGACGTCTCCGGCGAAGATCGTTCGCAGCTCACCCGAGGCGGTCCTGACGATCAGCGCCCCGCCCGGATCGAGATCGACGGCTTCGCCGACGAGGGAGGGCGCTCCGGCGATCATGATCTTCACCTCGTGCCCGATGGTGACGCAGTTGGCCAGGTACTCCGGGAGCAGGCCCGCGCTCCCGAGATCGCCGCCGGTGGCCCGCCAGCGGCGTTCGCGCTCGTCGAGCGCGGTGAGCAGCGCGATGGCGACCTCGGTACGCGACACCGGCCCGTCGGCCAGTTCGGCGAGCGAGACGGCGGGCAGCCCGCCCGGAGCGGGAGGCACGGTGTCTCGCGGCGCCTTCACGTTCAGTCCCATGCCGAGGATCACCGCTTGCTCGTCGGAGGCCGCCGCCTCGGACAGAATTCCCGCGCACTTGCCGTATCCGTCACCCGAGGGCAGCGGGGCGAGCACGTCGTTCGGCCATTTGAGCACCGCCTCAACGCCTACCGCGCGCAACGCGTCCAGCACGGCGAGACCGGCGACGGGCGCGAGCGAGCCGAGCCCGGAAAGCGGGATCGACGGACGCAGCAACACGCTGCAATACAGGCCCGAACCCGATGGCGAGACCCAGGTCCTGCCTCTTCGCCCCTGACCTGCCGTCTGCTCCTCCGCGATGAGCACGGACCGGTCGCCGGCACCGCCGACGAGCGCTTCCCTCAGGTCGGCGTTGGTGGATCCGGTACTGGCGACGACATCGAGCTCGGCATAGGGACCGGCAGGTCGCACGAGCGCGGCACGCAGCCTCGCGGCGTCGATCCGCTTCATGGCGGCAACCCTAATGACCACGCACAACGACCCGGCGTTGCCTACGCCACAGCTCGGGGCTTGTGTCCGATGGCTAAGCTCGGGCTTCATGAGTAGCGCGACGGAGCCGATCGGGACGCCTCCCGCAGAAGAGCCGGACATTCACACCACGGCCGGCAAACTCGCCGACCTTTATGTGCGCTACTCCGAGGCGGTGCACGCCGGCTCGGCCCGCGCGGTGGAGCGGCAGCACGCCAAGGGGAAGAAGACCGCACGCGAGCGCATCGACCTGCTGCTGGACGAGGGTTCGTTCGTCGAACTCGACGAGTTCGCCAGGCACCGCTCGACGAACTTCGGCCAGGAGGACAACCGCCCCTACGGCGACGGCGTCGTGACCGGGTACGGCACGGTCGACGGCCGTCCCGTGTGCGTGTTCAGCCAGGACGTCACGGTGTTCGGCGGCTCGCTCGGCGAGGTGTACGGCGAGAAGATCGTCAAGGTCATGGATCTGGCCATCAAGACGGGCAGGCCCATCATCGGCATCAACGAGGGCGGAGGGGCGCGCATTCAGGAGGGCGTCGTCTCGCTCGGCCTCTACGGCGAGATCTTCCGGCGCAACACGCTCGCCTCCGGGGTCGTTCCGCAGATCTCGCTGATCATGGGCGCCAACGCGGGAGGGCACGTCTACTCCCCCGCGCTCACCGACTTCGTGGTGATGGTCGACCAGACCTCGCACATGTTCATCACCGGCCCCGACGTGATCAAGACGGTGACCGGCGAGGAGGTCTCGTTCGAAGACCTCGGCGGTGGCAGGACCCACAACACGAAATCGGGCAACGCGCACTACCTCGGCTCCGACGAGGAGGACGCGATCGCCTACGTCAAGGAGCTGCTGGGCTTCCTGCCGAGCAACAACCTGTCCGAGCCGCCGGTGTTCGAGCCGGTCGAGCCGGGTGGCGAGTCGATCGCCGACGGGGTCACCGACACCGACCGCGAGCTGGACACACTCGTTCCGGATTCGCCGAACCAGCCCTACGACATGCACGAGGTCATTACGAGGGTCGTCGACGACGGCGACTTCCTTGAGGTCCACGAGCTGTTCGCGCCCAACGTGCTGACCGGCTTCGGCAGGATCGACGGCAACAGCGTCGGCATCGTCGCCAACCAGCCGACCCAGTTCGCGGGCTGCCTCGACATCGACGCCTCGGAGAAGGCGGCGCGGTTCGTGCGTACCTGCGACGCCTTCAACGTCCCCGTGCTGACCTTCGTCGACGTTCCCGGCTTCCTTCCCGGCACCGACCAGGAGTGGAACGGCATCATCAGGCACGGCGCGAAACTGATCTACGCCTACGCCGAGGCGACGGTGCCGCTGGTCACCGTCATCACGCGCAAGGCCTACGGCGGCGCCTACGACGTGATGGGGTCGAAGCACCTCGGCGCCGACGTGAACGTGGCGTGGCCGACCGCGCAGATCGCGGTCATGGGAGCTCAGGGCGCGGCGAACATCGTGCACCGCAAGACCCTCGCGAACGCGGCGGATTCCGGTGAGGACGTCGAGGCACTGCGCGCAAGGCTGATCCAGGAATACGAGGACACGCTGTGCAACCCGTACGTCGCCGCCGAGCGCGGCTACGTCGACGGCGTGATCCCGCCTGCCCACACCCGCGGCTATATCGCGCGAGCGCTGCGCATGCTGCGCGAGAAGCGCGAGACGCTGCCGCCCAAGAAGCACGGGAACATCCCGCTGTGAGCGCCGCCGAGGAGAACGAGCGGAAGCCGTTGCTGAGGGTCGTTCGCGGCAACCCCGACGACGCGGAACTGGCCGCACTGGCCGCCGTCGTCGCGGGGATGGCGGCTTCCGGTGCCGCGGAGGACACCGCCGCACCGCCGCGCCGGTCGCGGTGGGCTGACAGGGCGACGCTGATGCGGTCGCCGCTGCGTCCCGGCGAAGGAGCGTGGCGAGCCTCGGCGCTACCTCGCTGAGGCCGGTACCGAGATCGACTGCTCACCGGTACGGCCGGTGTCGCCGGGTAACGGCACACCGGCGTGCCGGTGCAACCGGATCACGGCGAGCAGTCCTCCCGCGGCCAGCACGAGCGGTACCGCGAACGCGGCCCTGTGGGCGTCCGGCGGCGCCATACCGGATCCGGACAATGTGTCCAGCAACACACCGGTGCCGAACTGGGCGACGACGGCGAAGCTGAAGCCGCCCATGTTCGCCACGCCGGTGGCGATGCCCGCTCGGTGGACCGCGTTGCTCGACCTGGCAAGGTCGAAAGCCAGCATGCTGACGCCGCCGCAGGCTCCGATGAAAAACAGCACGACGGCGAGCAGCCAGGACGGCGCGGGGCCCGGAACGGCGACGAGCATTGCTCCGCAGCCGGTCGTGACGAGCGCCGCGCCGAGCACGAGCGGTGCCCTCACCGGTGGTCTGCGGGAGGCGAGCCTGCCGCAGACCGTGCTGACCAGGACGAAGCCGAGCACGACCACGGCGAGCAGACTGCCCGCCCCCGCCGGCGTTCTCTCGTGGGCGGTCACGAGATAAGGCTGGCCGAGTACGGCGGTGAAGGACACGAACGTGCCCATGAGCGTGAAGTGGGTCCACATCGCGTGCCTGGTTCCCGGCGTCCGCCATGCCTGACGCAACCCCGTGAGCGGTCGTTCGACCGCCTTGGCCCTGCTTTCGACCCCTGACGGCGCCTCTTTGAGCGCGATCGCGGTCGTGACGAGCACGACGACGGTGACAGCGGCGGCGATCAGGAAGGCACCGGTCCAGCCTCGCGCCTCCAGCAACGCCGAAAGCGGCGCCGTGGCGATGAGCTGACCGAGTCCGCCGATCATGCCGGTCAGCGAGGCGACGAAGGCGTATCGGGATCCGGCGAACCAGTTGTGCACGATGCGCAGGGTGCTGACGAACATGCATGCGTCACCGGCACCGATCAGCGCCCTGCCCGCCATGGCCGCCGCGAACCCGCCCGCCAGCGCGAACAGGATCGTGCCTGCCGCCATGGCGATCATCCCCGCCAGCAGCAGGCGGCGAGGACCGAACCGATCGGCCCCGATGCCCACCGGCACCTGCAGCGCGGCGTACAGCGCGAGCTGCACGACCGAGAAGGCCGCCAGCCCCGTCGCGTCGATCCCGAACCGTTCCTGCGCGGTCAGTCCCGCCACCGAAAGGCTCATCCGGTGGAAGAGAGCCGACAGGTAGCAGAGCGCTCCCAGTCCCCACATCACCCACGGCAGCCATGTCCCGCCCCGCACTCACGAACCCCTTGCACGCATCTTGTATCTATCTCGCATTCAAGATGCTCGCTACCATGCGGGCATGTCAACGAGCGGCCGGTCACAGCCCAAGGCGGCCGGCGAGCGCGCCTACGAATGGGTCAAGGAACGCATCCTCGACGGGCGCTTCGAAGGCGGGCTCCTGCTCAGCGAGGGCGAGGCGGCGGTCGCGTTGCGCCTTTCCCGCACGCCGGTGAGGGAAGCGTTCCTGCGGCTTGAGGTGGAGGGCCTGCTGCGGCTCTATCCCAAGCGCGGTGCGCTCGTGGTGCCGGTGTCGGCGGGCGAGGTGAACGAGGTCAGCGAAGCGCGGCTGCTCGTGGAGAACCACGCGGCGGCCGCCGTCATCGCGGCGGGAGACCACAAGATGGTCGCCGACCGCATGGCCGAGGTACTCGCCGCCCAGCGCGCACTCGATCTGCCATCGGAGACCGCCCGGTTCTCCACCCTCGACAGGGAATTCCACGCGCTGCTCGTCGAAGCGGCGGGCAACAGCCTGCTCACCCACTTCTACTCGGGACTGCGCGACCGGCAGGTCAGGATGGCGAACTCGGCGCTGCATCGCACGCCGGGCAGGCGCGAGGGGATCCTGTCGCAGCACGAACGCCTGTGCGCACTGCTGCGCGACGGTGAGACCGCCGCGTTCGCGGACCAGCTCACCGAACACATCACCGGCACCCACGGCGCACTGCTCGATCACTGACGCCTCGCGACAACCGGTCGCCCAGCCGCGGCGCGCTCCTGCCGTGCCCAAATCGAAGCAAGGGAGCTTTGCTACCGCCTGGCGGTAGCAAAGCTCCCTTGCTCTCGTCCCGAGGTGTTCCATCCACTTGCTCCACGCGTTATAGTCCACGTGGAATAAACGATCTGGATCAATTGAAGGGGACTATAAAAGATCATGGCCACGGCGAAGCTCACGCCACTGGCGATGGCCGTGCTGGAACTCCTGCACGAGCGGCCCATGCATCCGTACGAGATGAACCAGCTCATGCGGCGCCGGCACGTCTCGAACAGGGTGACCGTCAAGGCGGGGTCGCTGTACCACACGGTCGAACGGCTCGTCGGCCACGGATTCGCCGAGATCGTCGACACCCGCAGGGAAGGAAAACGGCCGGAACGCACGGTCTACGCCATCACCCCGGCTGGGCGCGACGCCTTCGACGAACGCGCGAAAGCCATCCTCGGCACCGTCGCCCACGAGCACCCCGAGTTCCTGACCGGGCTCGCCGTGATCGACGACCTCGACCGCGACGACGTGCTGCACGAGTTGAACCACAGGGCGTTGCGGCTGGAAGCCGAGATCGCCAAGGACGACGTGATCGCCGAGGAATTGCGCGCGAGGCAGCTGCCTGAAACCTATTGGCTCGACTGGCGGTACTCGATGGCGCACCGGCGGTTCGAACTGGAGTGGGTACGCGACCTGCTCGACGACATCACCACGGGAAAGCTGACCTGGACGCGCGGCGAGAACCGCCGCCGCGAACCGAGCGAGGAATCCACCGAGAGAAGAACCGATGAAGCGGCAAGTTAGCCCTTGGCCTGCCCTTGGGGCACTGTGCCTCGGCTTTTTCATGATCCTGCTCGACACGACGATCGTGTCGATCGCCATTCCGGCCATGGTGCGAGGACTGGGCACCGACCTGAACTCCGTTGTCTGGGTACTGAGCGTCTACCTGCTGACCTACGCCGTCCCGATGCTGTTCACCAGCAGGCTCGGCGACCGGTACGGGCCGAAGCGGGTTTTCGTCGCGGGGCTCGTCGTATTCACGCTGGCCTCGCTGTGGTGCGGACTGTCGGGAACGGCCGAAATGCTCATCGCGGCCCGCGCGGTACAGGGCATCGGCGCCGCGTTGCTGACCCCGCAGACGCTGGCGTTCATCACCCACCTGTTCCCTCCCGCGAAACGCGGCCCCGCCATGGGGTTGTGGGGCGGTGTCGCGGGGCTGGCGACCATCACCGGACCGCTGCTCGGCGGCGTGCTCGTCGACCACCTCGGCTGGGAATGGATCTTCTTCGTCAACGTGCCCATCGGTGTCATCGCGCTCATGCTGACGATGGTGCTCGTTCCCGACTGGCAGCCACGACGCTCGCACAGCTTCGACATCCCCGGCATCCTGCTCTCCGGAGCCGGTCTGTTGTGCGTGGTCTTCGGCATCCAGAACGGCCAGCACTACAGGTGGGGACCGGTGTGGGGGCCGGTGACCATTCCCGAAATCATCGGCGCCGGGGTCCTGCTGCTCGTCGCCTTCGTGCTGTGGCAGCGGTTCAACCGGCACGAGCCGCTGCTCCCGTTGCGGATCTTCAAGCAGCGGACGTTCTCGGCGGGCACGGTTACCGCGGCCACGGTCGGTTTCGCGATGACCGGCATGTTCCTTCCGCTCGTGGTGTACGTCCAGGAAGCGCTCGACCTCTCCCCCACGGAAGCGGGTGTGCTCACCGCTCCCATGTCGCTGCTCGCCGGAATCACCGCCCCGTTCGCCGGACGGCTGTCCGACCGGCTCAACCCGAAGTACCTCGTGATGTTCGGGCTGTTCGCGCTGGCGGCGGGGCTCGGGGTCATCGCGCTGCAGGCCGGGCCGCACAGCAGCCCGTGGTCGTTCGTACCGGCGCTGCTGGTCTGCGGGCTCGGCATCGGGTTCACCTTCTCCCCGATGTCGAACGCCACGATGGGCGCGATCGAACCCGCGCTCACCGGAGCGGGCTCCGGCATCTTCAACACCTCACGCCAGGTGGGCGGGGTTCTCGGCAGCGCGGCGACCGGCGTGCTGCTGCAGGCGAGGATCAGCGCGTCCGTGACCGAGCCCGGCAATGCCGAGGCCGCCCGTGAAGGGCTGACCCACGCGGCGAAGCAGACCATGCTGCTGCCGGTGCTCGTCCTGCTGACCGGGGTCGTGGTGGCCTCGACGATGCGCACCCGGCGACCGGCGCCCGCGCACCCCTCCGAGGCCGCCACCTCGTAACCCGCACCTGAGTGACTGCCGGGCGCATCTAGGCTTGCCGGGTGCGTTTCGTGCTCGCTTCGGCCTCTCCCGCAAGGCTCGCCGTGCTCCGCGCGGCTGGCGTCGAACCCAGCGTCATGGTCTCCGGTGTGGACGAGGACGCCGTCATGGCGACACTGCCCGGCGCGGCACCCGCCGACGTGGTGACCGCGCTGGCCTCGGCGAAGGCCCGCGCCGTCGCGGAGACGCTCGGCCTGGACGCGGTCGTCGTCGGCTGCGACTCGATGCTGTGGATCGAAGGCGAACTGCTGGGCAAACCGGGCACGCCCGAGGTGGCCCGCAAACGGTGGGCCTCGATGGCGGGCGGCAGCGGCGAACTGCTCACCGGTCATGCCGTGCTGCGGCTGGAGGGTGGCGAGCTCACCGCCGAATCGGCGGGCACCCAGAGCACGAAGGTGCGGTTCGCGACACCGGCCGATGACGAACTGGATGCCTACGTCGAGAGCGGCGAGCCGCTCGCCGTCGCGGGCGGCTTCACGATCGACGGCAGGGGCGGCTGGTTCGTCGAGGGCATCGAAGGCGACCACACGAGCGTCATCGGCATCAGCCTCCCGCTGACCCGCCGCCTGCTCGCCGATGTGGGGATCAGCGTCGCAGACCTGTGGCGCGGCTCCGGCGCCACGGACAACGAGTCGCGCTGACGACCGGCGACGGCCCGGACGACGTCAGCCCGGCCCATGCCTCAGCAGGTGGGCGAGCAACAGCTTGACGGTCAGCAGGGGGCTGATCCAGGCGAGTTCGGCGGGGACGGGCAGCAGCGCCGTCGCAAGCACCAGCAGGGCGGCCGCTCCGGTGAACGCGACCGGCACGCGCAGACGAGGCGGAGCGAGAACGGCAAGCAAGCCGGAACCGAGCGTACCCAGGTAGAGCACCACGGCCGTGAGCCACGGCAGCCCGGGGAACAGCGCGGCGACGACGAACAAGTGCACGTGCGCGGCGACGAAGAGGATCGGGCGCCACCGCGATGAACCGGCGTCGTGGAACCGGCGAGACGCCGCGGTCGTGGCATTGACGACGACCCCGCCGACGAGATCGAACCCCAGTACCAGCAGAACCACGGACTGGAGCACACTCAGCCCGTTTGCCAGTGCGACCGCGGCCGCGAACACGAGTCCGGAAACCGCCGCGCCATAGGAAAGCCGGAGTTCGGCGGCGGATGCTCCAGGGGCCACGAGCACGGCGTTGAGCCGGGATCTCAATGGGAAAGTCGCGACCATAAACAAGAAGTTACCATGGTGAATATGTATTCACCAGAGGACAGGACAGCCAAGGCGATCATCCGCGACACCGCGGTCGAGCTGTTCGGCGAACACGGCGTCGACGCGGTTCCGTTGCGCGCCGTCGCGCAGCGGTGCGAGCTGTCGCAGCCGCTGATCATCAAGCACTACGGCTCTCGCGAAGGACTGGTACGTGCCGCGGACGAGCATGTACTCGGCCTGCTCGGCAACGCGCTCGACGCCGCGGCGCAAGCGAAGGCGACCGGCTCAGGTGTCGTGGCCGCCCTCGGCGACCCCGTCGTCACGCGCTACGTCCTGCGCCTGCTCACCTCGCCGGGAAAGCGGGCGAGCGACGCATACGCCCGGCTTCACGAATTCAGCAAGGCGGCCGTCCGGCGACTCGACGAGGAAGGCCGCGTGGCGGCGGATACCGACCTTGACGAACTCGCCACGGTGCTGCTCGCACACGACCTCTCGGTGTTGTTCCTCAGGGCTCGGATCACCGAGGCAACCGGCACGGATCCCCTGAGTCCCGGCGGACTCGCGTCGTGGACGACGACGGTCGCGCGACTTTACGGCGGCAGGGCCCTCACCTCGCCCGACGAGGTTCCGTGAAGGACGCTCACGCAAGCTTGCCCTCATGTCGTCTCATGATGTGAGAAATTTTCGGCTCCGGAAGAGAGCGGGACTCCCGAGCGTTGCCAGCTCCGGCACTCTCGACAAGTTCTCGCAGGTAAACGGAGCCACAGCGTGTCTTTTCTACGGACCTACACCCGGCCATCGGTCTTCGCCTCCGCGGTGATCGGAGCGCTACTCGCCGGCGCGGCACTCGGCGCGCTCGCGAGGGCGACCGAAGCAGGATGGCTCACCGAACTGCTCGACCAGATCGGTTCCGTCTTCACAACCCTGCTGCAGATCGCCGTCATCCCACTCGTGTTCACCGCGATCATCGTGGGCATCAACAGCCTGCGCGGTCTCGGCGGCGGAAGGACGGCGGCCCGGCTCGGCGGCAAGACCGTGCTCTGGTTCGCGACGACCTCGCTCATCGCCGTGTTCATCGGCATCGCCGTCGGGCTGATCTTCAACCCGGGCAGCGGGGGAATCGGTGACGCCGCGGCGACCGCGGCGAACACCGAACGCGCCGCCGAGAGCGTCGAGAGCTGGGGCTCGTGGACCGCGTTCATCGAGGGCATCGTGCCGAGCAACGCGATAGCGGCCTTCGCCGAGGGCCAGACCCTGCAGGTGCTGTTCCTCGCGCTGATCATCGGTGCCGCCGCCTACAGCCTCGGGGACAAGGCGAAGCCGTTCATCGACGTCACGACGAGCCTTTTCGAGATCATCCAGCGTTATCTCGGCTGGATCGTGCGGCTGGCCCCCATCGGCATCCTCGGCCTCATCGGCGCCGCGGTCGCCAACTACGGCGACGCGCTGTTCCGGCCGCTGCTCTCGACGACCATCGCCGTCTACGTCGGCAGCCTGCTCGTGCTGTTCGTGGTCTACCCGATCCTGCTGCGGTTCGTCGCCGGTGTGCGCCCCTCGACGTTCTTCGCCAAGTCGTGGACGGCCATCCAGTTCGCGTTCGTCTCGCAGTCATCGGCCGCGACACTGCCGTTGACCAGGCAGACCGTCGTCAACCTCGGAGTGTCGCCCGGCTACGCCGCGTTCGCGACGCCGCTGGCGAGCGCGACGAAGATGGACGGTTGCGCCGCCGTGTTCCCCGCCATCGGCACGATCTTCATCGCCAACATCTCCGGTGTCTCGCTGAACATCGGGCAGTACCTCGGCATCGTGCTCGTCGCCGTCTTCGGGGCGCTGGCCACGGCGGGGACCACCGGCTGGCTCACCGCGCTGACGCTGACCACCACGGTCATCGGGCTCGACTCCGCGCAGGTCGCGCTCGGCATCGCGCTGATCTACTCGGTGAACCCGATCATGGACATGATGCGCACCGCCACCAACGTCGCTGGGCAGATCGCGGTACCGACCGTCGTGGCGAGGTCGGAGGGACTCATCGACGACGAGGTACTGACAACGCCCAGCGCACCGCCGCTGCTCACCGAGGAGAAGAAGGAGGCCGTGGCCTGAGGGAAGCACGACTCTCACCGGCAGGCGCCGAGCTCGCTCTCGGTCACCGTGACCTCGGGCCACCCGCGCAACTCCCCTGGCGAGGTGTAGGTCCCGGTGCAGCCGACCTCGCCGCCCCTGAGGTCGAAGACCTCGGCGAGCACCGGCGCCTGCTGGCATTCGGCCGCCGTTTCCGCCGCGCTGCAATCGTGCCGGACCACGACGACCTCGGGAGTGTCGTCACCGGCGACGTCGTCGAGCACGATGACCCCGGCGTCGGAGAAGTACGGCCGTTCCGCCGCCCGCCAGGTGTCGCCTCGCCACACGTGGATCTCGCCCGCGGTGCCGCCGTCGTGCGGTCCCCTGACGAGGCAGACCGGGGTCGCGGTTTCCGCGCACCGCAGCGAGTCCCTGTTGAGCCGGACTCCCATGCCGGTGATGGCGGTTTCCGCGACCTTGGCCGAACCGGGCCCTCCTGCCCTGAGCTTGCCCGTTCCACCCTCGTGGTCGGCGAGCAGTTCGACCGTCATGCCGTTGACGTCAGCCGAGGCCACCACCCGGCACGGTTCGTCACCGCAACCCGCGCTCGCGGTCGGCTTCACCTGGCCGGCCTGGCCGCCCGCGAACACGGGCGGACTCGTGTCCGGCCGCAGCAGGACCGCGGCGACGAGCGAGGCCACCACGACCACACCGGCAAGCAGCACCACGACGAGCACGGGCCGGGGCATTGCCGGAAACCGCACGACGACCTCCCCTCCACACTTCTCGCCCGAGCGTAAGTGAGGTCACGGTCGACATCGGGGAAGGTCATCAGACCGAATGAGCACCGTCACTGAGCACCGCTTCCCGGCCGGGTGACCCTTCCACAGGCCACTCAGCGTGAGCCGGCTCTCACCGCGCCCTTGCCTGCGATCCGTAGACTCCTCCGTGAGCAGCTAACAGGGAGGTAAGCGTGCCGCAGGCAGCCAGCGTGACGAAGATTCTCGTTGCCAACAGGGGCGAGATCGCCGTACGCGTCATCAGGGCGGCGAGAGACGCCGGGCTGGCCAGTGTGGCCGTGTACGCAGACCCCGACCGCGACGCGCCACATGTGCGCATGGCCGACGAGGCATTCGCACTCGGCGGTACGACAGCCGCCGAAAGCTACCTGGTTTTCGACAAGTTGCTGGACGTCGCGAAGCGGGCGGGTGCGGACGCGGTCCACCCGGGCTACGGGTTTCTCTCGGAGAACGCCGACTTCGCCCAGGCGATCCTCGACGCGGGTCTGACCTGGATCGGCCCGAGCCCCCAGGCGATCAGGGACCTTGGCGACAAGGTCACGGCGAGGCACATCGCGCTCAAGGCGGGCGCACCACTGGTTCCCGGTACCAAGGATCCGGTGGAAACCGCCGACGAAATCGTGGCCTTCGCCGAGGAGCACGGGCTCCCGGTCGCCATCAAGGCCGCCTTCGGCGGCGGTGGCAGGGGCTTGAAGGTCGCCCGCACCAAGGAAGAGATCCCGGAACTCTTCGAATCGGCGACCCGCGAGGCGGTTGCCGCTTTCGGAAGGGGCGAATGCTTCGTCGAGCGCTATCTCGACAAGCCGAGGCACGTCGAGGCACAGGTTCTCGCCGATCAGCACGGCAATGTGGTGGTCGTGGGTACGAGGGACTGTTCGCTTCAGCGCAGGCATCAGAAGCTCGTCGAGGAAGCTCCCGCGCCGTTCCTGAACGAACAGCAGCGCGAGACCATCCACTCGTCGGCCAAGGCCATCTGCAAGGAAGCGGGGTACTACGGCGCGGGAACCGTCGAATACCTCGTCGGGGTCGACGGCACCATCTCGTTCCTTGAGGTCAACACCCGGCTTCAGGTGGAGCACCCGGTTTCCGAGGAGACCACGGGCATCGACCTCGTCCGCGAACAGTTCCGGATCGCGGAGGGCGCACCACTGCCCTTCACCGAGGACCCCGCGCCGAGGGGCCACTCCATCGAATTCCGGATCAACGGCGAGGACGCGGGCCGTAACTTCCTTCCCGCTCCCGGGTCCGTCAGCAAGCTCGGGTTCCCGGAGGGGCCCGGCGTGCGGGTGGATTCCGGGGTCGAGGCGGGCAGCGTCATCGGCGGCCAGTTCGACTCGATGCTCGCCAAGGTGATCGTCACGGGTGCCGACCGGCAGCAGGCCATCGAGCGCAGCCGCAGGGCGCTGGACGAGATGGAGGTCGAGGGCCTGGCCACGGTGCTGCCCTTCCACCGCACGATCCTGCGCGACCCGGCCTTCGTCGGTGACGGAACCGGATTCTCCGTGCACACCCGGTGGATCGAGACCGAGTTCGACAACACCATCGAGCCGTTCACCGCGCCGCAGGCCGACGAGGACGCCGAGGAGACCGAGCGGCAGAACGTGGTCGTCGAGGTCGGCGGCAGGCGGCTTGAGGTGTCCCTGCCGGGTGGGCTCGCCCTCGGCGGCGGCGCACCGGCCGGTGAGGCGAAGGCCAAGAAGCGCAAGCGGGCAGGTGGCACCAAGACCGCCGTCAGCGGCGACGCGGTGACCGCCCCGATGCAGGGCACCATCGTGAAGGTCGCCGTCGCCGACGGCCAGCAGGTCGAGGCGGGCGAGCTGATCGTCGTGCTGGAGGCCATGAAGATGGAAAACCCGGTCAGCGCGCACAAGTCCGGCACCGTGACCGGGCTCGCCGTCGAGGTGGGCACGGCCGTCAGCCAGGGCACCGTACTGCTGGAAATCAAGGACTGACGAAGCAAGGGAGCTTTGCTATCGCATGGCGGTAGCAAAGCTCCCTTGCTTCCGTCCGGCCCGGAACCGCTGAGAAGCAACTCAGCCTTGATGGCCGAGGCGGCCCATGCGGACATACCATCGACACGTGACCGTCGACCAGCCGGAAATGCGCCTCAGCGACGCTGAGCGGCAGGAAGCGCTGGACGCACTCTCCGAGCATGTGCGGACCGGCCGGATCGACCTTGTCGAGTTCGACGAGCGGTCACAAAAGGTCAGTACGGCGAAGTTCCGGAAAGACCTGGAAGCGTTGTTCAGTGACCTTCCCGAACCCCAGCCCAGCGTGCTGCGGTCGGTGCGAAGACTGCCGCCTCAGCAACCACACCGGCCACAACCGGTTCCGCGGGCCTCGGCGCCGCCGATGACGTGGCAGCAGCGGCTCGCCTCCAGCGCGGTACCCATCGCCGCGATCGTCGCCGCCATCTTGTTCTTCACGGCCGCCCGCGGCGTCATCTTCATTTTCGCGCTGCCCGCGATCGTGGCGCTGCTCGTCGGATCACTCGGCAACCGGCGCGGACGCCGGTTCTAGAATCTCTTTCGTGGAACCGGTCGAGATCAACGCGGGGAGTTGTTATCTCCGGCAGTTGCGCGCCGACGGCTTCATCGACGACAGGGCCGCGCTCAGCGCGGCGTTCGAGGATCCGCTCTTCCGCAGGTTCGTTCCCGGTTTCGACCTCGCCACGACGACCGCCGCCGGCGAGTACGTCGAGCGAAGGGCCCAGGAATGGCTCGACGGAACCCGGTGCTCGTGGGCCATCGCGGAGCCGACCACCGGCGATCTTCTCGGCGAGGTCGGGCTCAAACGGCTCGACCTTCCCCACGGCAACGCCGAAACCGCGATCTGGCTGCGTCCGGGCGCGCGTGGCCGTGGCCTCGCCACGACGGCGGTCGGCGCCGCGCTGCGATTCGGTTTCGGCGCACTCGGGCTCACCGCCATCCACTACCTGCACGAACCGGACAACGTCGCCTCCGGCGCCGTGGCTGGGCGGTGTGGTTTCACCTATGTGGGCCCGGTGCTGGGCACCCGTGACGTCCGCTGGTCCGTCGGCCCCGGTGAGGTCGCGTGAGGCACGCCGTTCTCGCGGTGGTGGCCGCACTCGTCTGGCTGCTCGCGCCACCCGCCTTCGCGCAAGACGACACCGAGATTCCGCCCGCTCCCGCCATCCCCGGCAGTGATGACAGCGATCTGCCGCCCAAGCTCGACGTCCCGAAGGCGCTGGAGGCGTTGGAGGACCAGCAGATCTACCGGGCCCCCGGCGCCGTTGCCTACCTCGACGAGGAACTGATCCGCGCCGAACTGGACCCGGACATGCGCATCCTCGTCGGACCGTTCAGCGGGCCGCTCGGCGAGGACGGCCACTACGTCGACAGCAGCGACCGCATGGAACAGACCTACACGCCGCTCAGGGAATGGAGCGAAGACACCGGGCTGGTCCTCATCCGTGTCGAGGGCCTGCTGGCCTCGTCGAGCAAAGGCGTCACCGCGTTACCGGGCGACCTCGACGAACTGCGCGGACACACAGCCGCCTACGACGTGACGGACGCGGTTCTCACCCTCATCCGGCACGCCAAGGACCTGCCGACGGACTCGACGGATTACCCGGTACGAGAGGTCGTCGCACCGACCGAGCGGCAGGTCGCCGAGCTCGCGGGCATCCTGCGGCGCACTCCCATCCACAACGCGCCGGGCCGCGAGGACCCCATCGCACTGCCCAGGGACCTGGTCGAGGAACGCACGGGCTTCCGGGTTCGCGCGGTCGCGTTCCCGACGCTGAAGCCGGGCGAACCGATCGTCGACTACGCCCCCGCGCTCGCCGAGGAGTTCCCGGGAGAAGTCGTCCTGGTGGCCCACGGCGGCTGGCTCGACCTCGCCGGGCCGGAGAACGTGGCGCTGACCTCCGCCCGCAACTACGCGTTCGGCCGGTTCCAGCAGGGCAGTCTCCGCCAGGGCAGCCCCATGCAGGACCGCATCGGCACCATCCTCGTGCGAGCCAACGAACTGCTGACCGAGCATCCGTTCGGCAGGCCGCAGCCGAAGACCCTGCAAGAACTCATCGGCGACCTCGCACCGTGGGTTCTCGGCGGATCAGCCCTCGTCGTCGCCGGAATCCCACTGGCGAGAATGACGACGCGGCGCGTGGAGAAAGCCCGCGCGGAACGCGCCGAATTCGCCAAAGAACAGGCCCGGACCTTCGCCGAACTCGCGACGCTCGGCGAAGACCTGCTCGCGGCGGACGGCACGAGGGACACCAGTGCCGCCGCCGAACGGCACGCCACCGCGACGACTCTCTTCGAGCAGGCCACAACCGCCGCGGCGATGGAACAGGTGCGAGTAGTCATCGGCGAGGGCAGCAAGCAGCTGGGTTCCTCCCGAAAGAGAAGAAAGAGAAGGCGGGCGCGCACCGAGGCGGCAACGGAGAACGAATCATGAAGAAGGTTCCCGGGGTCGTGTGGCTCGGCGCCGCGTGCGGGCTGATCGCTTTCCTCTTCGTCTTCACGCCGTGGGCGACGTCGAGCGCCAAGGCCAGAGCCGCCGCGGAAGGGCTGCGCGCGGGCTCGGTCTACGTTCAGCAGGGCGCTCCGGACCTGGTGGACGCCGAGCGCGCCGAGAAGATCGTCGGTGACAGGGCCATCGTTGTCGCTCTCTTCGACGAGGAGCCGCTGACCGGCTTCTCGGGAGAGGACAATCCCCGCAGAGCGCTGTGCCAGGACCTCGCGAACCTCGTACCGAGCAACCTGGTCGTCGTCTTCGCGGCCGACGAGGACGGCGAGTACGGCAGTTCCTATTGCGACGGCCCGAGTTTTCCGATCGAGGACAACTTCTCCCTCAAGGTGATCGCCGGCGCCGAGCAGTCGTGGAAATACCGCACCACCAGCACCGACCTGACCCCTGAGCTTGAGGAATACGTACTGACCTTCGACCTGACGGCGGCTGAGGACCACGGCGAGATTCCCCGCAGGGGCCCGGTTCCCGACGCGATGGCGTTCGGCCAACTGCTGATGGCCTGCGCCGCGATGATCGCGGCGACCATCCTGCTGTTCCTGCTGATCCGCCAGGCGGCGAGGACAGTGCGCCGAAGGCGGGGCAAAGCCGGTGCACTGCGAAGGCGGCGCAAGGCGATCGACGCGAGGTTGTCCAAAGTCGCCGAACGGGTGCTGCGCCCCCGCGATCCGGAGTGTGCCTCGAACGCGAAGCTCGCCGCGGACTACGCCGACGCCCAGTACCGGTTCCGGGCAGCCGAAACCGCGGGGCAACTCGACACAGTCGAGGCCAAGGTGGCCGAGCTGGAAAAGACCCCGCGATGACGTGGCTGTGGCTGGGCGTCGCCGGTGTCGTACTGGTCGCGGGCGCGGCGGTGCCGGTCCTGGCCGTGCGAAAGCGGCGAAGGCCAGGCGAGTCCGGCGAGGAGATCTCGGCGCGATCCCGGTACCTGTTACTCGGCCACTACGTGGAAAACCCGGTCAGCACGGAGGAAGCCGAGCCGAGGCGCCTGCTCAGCGCCGCGACCGAACGCTGGAACAGCGCGGGCGCGGTACTCGCCGAGGCCAGGCACACCGACGAATACACGCTGGCGAAGCGGATCGCCGACGAGGGACTCGCCTCGGTCGCGAAGGCGCACGCGCTGCTCGGCATCCCCGGTCCCGAACGGCCCAGGGGAACCTGATGAGTGTTTTCCTGAGCCGCGTTCTCGGTGAGTTGCGGCAAGCGGGGAAAGCACCGCTGTTCCTGCACGACGGTGCGGAAATGACCAGACGAGAGGCCTGCGACCGGCTGCTGGGGCTGTACGGAAGGCTCGCCGATGAGGGCATCGGCGGCGGCGACCTCGTCGCCGTCGAGGGCGGGAACCGGCCGGACACGATCCTCGCGCAACTCGCCGTCCAGCTCAGCGGCGCGAGCCTGCTGCTGATTCCCGCCTCGGCGAGCCTGCCCGATCGCGAAACCGTCCTCGCCTCGGCGAGGATCACCGCGGTGTTCGCCGAGCGGGGACACGCGGGCCACCATCGCACAATCCCCCTTCGGCCATCCACAATGGACGTTCCGGAGCCGGTTCTTCCCGCCGCGGTACACACCGTCTTCTCGTCAGGAGGCACGACGGGGACACCGAAACTCATCAGCCACCGGGGCATCTACGAGGGCATGGCGCACATCTTTCCCCCTGGTGAGCGCGGCAACCCGAACCGCGTGCTCGTCGTCGCACCGCTGTCGCACCTCACCGGGCACTGCGCGGTTCTCGGCGCGCTGCTCAGCGGTGACACCGTGCTGCTGCACGAGGGATTCGACGCCGAAGGGGTACTGCGCGCCATCGGCGAACACGGCGCCACCCACCTTTCGCTCACCCCGCCACGGCTCGGCGCGCTACTGGATCACCCGGGTCTGGCCCGCACCGATCTTTCGGGGCTGCGCAGGGTTTCGCTCGGCGCGAGCCCGCTGCCGGTTCGCAGGCTCAGGCAGGCACTCGACGTGTTCGGCCCCGTCGTCGGCCAGGGTTACGGCCTCACCGAGGCGCCCATGATCGCCGGTATCGACGCCGCCGACTACGCCGGTCACCCGGAGCGGCTGGGCTCGGTCGGCCGCATCGTGCCCGGCATGGAAGCCAGGATCGAGGACGGCGAAGTACTCGTCCGCGGCCTTGCGCTCATGGAGGGTTACCACGAGCAACCGGAACTCACCGCGCGTTCCGTCGACGACGGCTGGTTGCGGACCGGAGATCTCGGCCGATTCGACCAAGACGGTTTCCTCTACCTGCTGGACCGGGCCGACGACGTGATCGTCACCGGCGAACACGGCACAAAGGTCTACTCCACTGTGGTCGAGGACGCCATCGTCGCGCATCCCCTTGTGCGGCAGGCCGCCGTGCTCGGGATCCGGACCGGCGAGGACGGCGGCGACATGTTGCACGCGGTTGTCGCCGCCGATCCGGCACTGACGGCCGAACGGCTCCGCGAACACGTGCGGGCACGACTCGGCCACGACCACTTCGTACCCGCCACCGTCGAGTTCCTCGGCGAACTTCCGCTCACCGAGGTCGGCAAGGTGGACAAGTCCGCGTTGCGCGCCCGCCCGCTCAGCTGACCGGCTCGATCAGCTTCGCCCTCGCCTCGGGTGCCTCGGACCGGCGAGCGTCGGCGGTCTCGTCGTCCGGTTCGGTCTGCGATTCGCGTTCGGCCTCGACCCTCGCCCGGTACACCTCGACCTCCCTCGCCGCGGTTTCCGGCGACCAGCCGAGCACCTCACCGACGAGTTCGGCGACCTGCTCGGCACAGTCCACCCCGCGATGCGGGTACTCGATCGAGATCCTGGTGCGTCGTGCCAGCACGTCCTCAAGGTGCAGCGCACCCTCGTGACTGGCCGCGTAGACCGCCTCGACCCTCAGGTAATCGGGCGCGTTCTCGATGGGGCGCAACAGATCGGGACGACCGTCGGCGAGCGCGAGAACCTCACCGACGAGCGAGCCGTACCTGTCGAGCAGGTGCCGCACCCGGTAGGGGTGCAACCCGTGCGCCGCCGCGAGCTGATCGGCCTGGTTGACCAGCGCGTAGTACCCGTCGGCTCCGATCAGCGGGACCTTGTCGGTGATGGATGACTGCACGCGCGAGGGCAGGTCGACCGATGCGGCGTCGACCGCGTCGGCCGCCATGACCCGGTAGGTCGTGTACTTCCCGCCCGCGATGGCGACCAGCCCTGGCGACACCCTGGCGACGGCGTGCTCACGGGAGAGCTTCGACGTCTCCTCGCTCTCCCCCGCGAGCAATGGCCGAAGCCCCGCGTACACGCCTTCGATGTCGTCGTGGGTCAGCGGTGTCGCCAGCACCGAGTTGACGTGTTCGAGCAGGTAGTCGATGTCGTGCTTGGTGGCGGCGGGGTGCGCGAGGTCGAGATTCCATTCGGTGTCGGTCGTTCCGATGATCCAGTGGTTGCGCCACGGAATCACGAACAGCACCGACTTCTCCGTGCGCAGGATCATGCCCGACTCGGAGACGATGCGGTCACGGGGAACGACGATGTGCACGCCCTTGCTCGCGGTCACCCTGAACCGGCCCCTGCTGCCGGAAAGCCGCTGCAACTCGTCGGTCCACACACCGGTGCAGTTGACGACGGCGCTGGCCCTGACCTCGGTTTCCCTGCCGTCCTCCACGTCACGCACCCGAACGCCGGACACCCGGTCGGCTTCTCTCAGAAACTCAACCACCTGGGTGGAAGTGCGGACGACGGCCCCGTACTGAGCGGCGGTCCGCGCTACGGTCATGGTGTGCCGCGCGTCATCAGCCTGCGCGTCGAAATACCGGATACCGCCGATCAGCGCGTCCCTTTTCAGCGCGGGAACCATGCGCAGGGCTCCAGCTCTGGTGAGGTGTTTCTGTCCGGGTACCGAACGCGCTCCGCCCATCGTGTCGTACATCAGCAGACCGGCCGCCGTGTACGGCCGCTCCCACACGCGGTGGGTCAGCGGATACAGGAAGCTCACCGGTTTGACCAGATGCGGCGCGAGCCGGGTGAGCATCAGCTCCCGCTCGCGCAACGCCTCACGCACGAGTCCGAATTCGAGTTGTTCGAGATACCGCAGCCCACCGTGAAAAAGTTTGCTCGATCGGCTGGAAGTTCCGGAAGCGAGGTCTCTCGCCTCGACAAGAGCGACCCTGAGTCCGCGGGTCGCCGCGTCAAGCGCGGTACCGACCCCAACCACTCCGCCGCCGATGACGACAAGATCGAAGGTCTGCTCGCCGAGGCGATCCCAAGAAGCGTCCCGTTGCTGCGGGCCCAGCCTCGCTGGATTCGCACCGGGCGTGTCGCGTTGCTGCTGCGCGGTCAACTGTTCCTCCTCGCCACGACGTCGGGCGCACACAACCAGGATGGCACGTCCTTGTCCACCCGCATCTCGTCGTCGGGTGAGATTGCGACACTCGGCGCTGGAGAGATCAGCCCGCCAGGGAGTACCGTGCGGGTTCCGCGGGTCGGCAACGACGCCCACTGCGTCCTGGCTGCCCTGCGCAAACGGTGTCCAGTGTGGAGGGCGGAGCCATGAGTCCTGGCGGGATTATCGTCTGGGAGATGTTGGGCACTTCGGTGCTCGTGTTACTCGGTACCGGTGTTGTGGCCAACAACGTGCTTCGCAACACCAACGGAAATGGAACCGGATTCTTATTCGTCACCATCGGTTGGGCTTTCGCCGTGTTCGCCGGGGCGAGCCTCGCCGATCCCACCGGCGCGCACATCAACCCGGCCGTGACGCTGGGCCTCGCGATCGCCGACAAGACGGCATGGGGCGACGTTCCCTATTACTTCGCGGGCCAGCTCGCCGGCGGTATCCTCGGCGCCATCCTGTGCTGGCTGACCTACAAACTGCAGTTCGACAAGCATCCCGAGCCGCAGAACACGCTCGGCATCTTCTCGACGGCACCGCAGATTCCCAGCAAGGTGTGGAACTTCGTTACCGAGCTGATCGGCACCTTCGTGCTGGTCGCCTGGATCCTGCTCTCGCCGGTCGTGTCGGGAGGCAGCGACGGAGTACCGGAATTCGGCAACTCCGCGCTCGGCTACGCGGGCGTCGCGTTCATCGTGCTCGTCATCGGTACCTCGCTGGGTGGCCCGACCGGCTACGCCATCAACCCGGTACGTGACCTCGGGCCCCGCATCGCGTACGCGTTCATCCTGCCGATCCGCGGTAAGGGAGACGCCAACTGGGGCTATGCCTGGGTACCTGTCTTCGGCCCGCTGGCCGGTGGTGCGCTCGCCGCTCTGCTGTACCTGGCCGTCCACAACCTGACGTGAATCTGACGTGAATTTGGAGTAGGCATGCCTTCTTATGTCGCAGCAATCGACCAGGGCACCACGTCGACCAGAACCATGCTGTTCGACCACTCGGGCCGGGTCGTCGCCTCCGACCAGCGCGAGCACAAACAGATCTTCCCGCAGGCGGGCTGGGTCGAGCACGACGCGGAGGAAATCTGGGCCAACGTAAGGGCGACGGCGGCCGGAGCGCTCGCCGACGCCGACATCACAGCCGCCGACGTCGTCGCGGTCGGCATCACCAACCAGCGCGAGACCACACTCGTGTGGGATCGCAAGACCGGCAAGCCGGTCTACAACGCCATCGTGTGGCAGGACACCAGGACCGACCGCATCATCACCGATCTCGGTGCGCTCGGCGGAGGGCAGGAACGCTACCGGGACAAGACCGGGCTTCCGCTCGCCACATATTTCTCCGGCCCGAAAATCAAGTGGATTCTGGACAATGTGGACGGTGTGCGGGAACGCGCGGAAGCCGGTGATCTGCTGTTCGGCAACATGGACACGTGGGTGTTGTGGAACATGACCGGCGGCCCCGATGGTGGTGTGCACGTCACCGACCCCACCAATGCCTCGCGCACGATGCTCATGGATCTGGACACGCTGTCCTGGGATGCCGGTATCGCCGCCGACATGGGCATTCCGCTGTCGATGCTGCCTGAGATCCGGTCGTCGTCCGAGGAGTACGGCAAGGTACGCGAGCGTGGCGCGCTCGGCGGGGTTCCCATCTCCGGGATCCTCGGCGACCAGCAGGCGGCGACGTTCGGTCAAGCCTGCCTTTCCCCAGGCGAAGCCAAGAACACCTACGGCACCGGCAATTTCGTGTTGCTCAACACCGGCACCGACAAGGTGATGTCACAGAATGGCCTGCTGACCACCGTGTGCTACAAGATTGGTTCGAACGACACGGTGTACGCGCTGGAAGGCTCGATCGCGGTCACCGGTTCGCTCGTGCAGTGGCTGCGTGACAACCTGAACATGATCAACTCGGCTGCCGAGATCGAGCGGTACGCCAAGGAAGTCGACGACAACGGCGGTGCCTACGTCGTTCCCGCCTTCTCCGGGCTGTTCGCGCCTTACTGGCGGTCCGACGCGCGCGGCGTCATCGTCGGTCTCACCCGCTTCGTCAACAAGGGTCACCTGGCGAGGGCGGTACTCGAAGCGACGGCGTTCCAGAGCCGCGAGGTCATCGATGCGATGAACGCCGACTCGGGGGTCCCGCTCAAGTCGCTCAAGGTCGACGGCGGCATGGTGGTCAACGACCTGCTCATGCAGTTCCAGGCGGACATCCTCGGTGTCTCCGTCATCCGCCCCGTCGTCAACGAGACCACCGCGCTCGGCGCCGCGTACGCGGCAGGGCTCGCGGTCGGCTTCTGGGAGAGCGAAGAGGACATTCGCAGCAACTGGGCCAAGGACAAGCAGTGGGACCCCGCCATGGACGGCGAGCGCAGGGACCGCGAGTACCGCAACTGGAAGAAGGCCGTCACCAAGACCTTCGACTGGGTCGAAACCGACTGACCACCCCCAACACCGCAGCGCAACCCCCAGTTTGTGAGCAAGGGAGCTTTACTGTCGTTTTCCGGTAGTAAAGCTCCCTTGCTCACATCAACGTCACCCTTCCGGGGCGATGGAGAGCAGCATGAAGTAGGTGCCCTGGTTGTCGGTGACGGTGGCCATGCGGCCGTAAGGCGAATCCATCGCGGGGCGCACGAGCGAGCCGCCGAGCCGTTCGACCTGCTCGACCGCCGCATCGGTGTCACTGACCCCGAAGTAGGCCGACCAGAACGGCGGCACCTCGGCGGGGGTCTCCTCCCCCATCTCGCCGATTCCGCCGACGATGTTGCCGCCGACCTTCAGGACCGCGTATGTGAAGTCGCCTTCGATGTCTTCGAAGCCGTACCCGAACACGTCGCCGTAGAACCGTTTCGCCGCGGCGTAGTCGCGTGTCATGCACTCGTTCCACAGATCGGCACCGACCACATTGGCCAGGCCGAAACCCGTGTGCTCGCCCGCCTGCCACACCCCGAACACCGCGCCTGCCGGATCGGCCGCGATCGCCATCCTCCCCGCGCGAGGCACGTCCATCGGCGGCACCATGAGTCGCCCGCCGTTCTCGCCGACGGCCGTGACCGTCTTGTCGAGATCCGACGAGGCCAGGTACACCGTCCAGGCCGGCGGCATCTCCTGCCCCTGCGCGCCGATACCGGCGACCTGTCTGCCATCGATCGAACACAGGACGTAGTTGCCCATGTCATCACCCTGGTCGGCGAAGTCCCAGCCGAACAGCGCCCCGTAGAAGTCCAGCGCCATCCGCTGGTCAGGAACCACCAGGTCGATCCAGCACGGCGTGCCGTCCGGCCATGGCGTGTCACGAGTCGTCATCACGCACTCCTCACCTATGTCGTCCTCGTGACCAGTGTCACTCCGAGAACCGGCGAGGAGCAGTGCCGAACGACTCAGTCGAGGTCGTCGTGCCGCATCAGCTGCCTGCCCGCCTCCGTGATCGACCCCGACAGCGAGGGGTACACCGAGAACGTCAGCGCGAGGTGCTCGACGGTGAGCTGGTTCTGCACGGCGAGCGCGATCGGCAGGATCAGCTCGCTCGCCGTCGGCGCGACGACGACACCGCCGACCACCACACCTGTCGCGGGACGGCAGAACAGCTTCACGAACCCCTGCCGCAGTCCTTCCATCTTCGCTCTCGCGTTGGTCGAAAGGGGCAGCATGATCGTGCGGGCAGGCACCTCGCCCGAGTCGATCGCCTGCTGACTGATGCCGACCGTCGCGATCTCGGGGTGGGTGAAGACGTTCGCGGCGACCGTCCTGAGCCGGATCGGCGCGACCCCCTCACCGAGCGCGTGCCACATCGCGATCCTGCCCTGCATGCTCGCGACCGAGGCGAGCATCAGCAGCCCCGTGCAATCGCCTGCGGCGTACACGCCGGGCGCGCTCGTGCGCGAAACCCTGTCGACGCCGATGAACCCGCCGGGGCCGGGCTCGATACCCACCTTTTCGAGTCCGATGTCGCTGGTGTTGGGTACCGATCCGACAGTCATCAGCGCGTGGCTCGCCTCGATCTGCCTGCCGTCGGTGAGGTGGATCCGCACACCTTTGTCGACCCGCTCGACGCGATCGGCCCTCGCGTGCTTGACCACGGTCGTGCCCCGCTGGGAAAACACCTCCTCCAGCACGGCGGCCGCGTCGGCGTCCTCGTGCGGCAGCACCCTGTCCCTGCTGGAGACGACGGTGACCTTGACTCCCATCTCGGTGTAGGCGGAGGCGAACTCGGCACCGGTCACCCCTGATCCGATGACGGCGAGGTGTTCGGGCAGTTCGGGAAGGTCGTAGAGCTGGCGCCAGTCGAGGATCCGGTCGCCATCGGGGACCGCGCCAGGCAGCACCCTCGGTGTCGCGCCGGTGGCGATCAGCACCACGTCGGCTTCGAGAACCTCATCGCCCTCAGGTCCGCTGACGGCGACCTTGTGGGTCGCGAGGCCGGGTTCCTCGTCGCAGAAGGTCGCGGTTCCGGTGAGCACGCGCACGCCCTCGCGCTGCACCCTCGCCCTGATGTCGGCCGACTGGGCGAGCGCGAGCCCGCGCACCCTGCCGTGCACGGTTTGCAG
Organism: Saccharomonospora sp. NPDC006951; assembly: GCA_040635515.1. Taxonomy (GTDB): domain Bacteria; phylum Actinomycetota; class Actinomycetes; order Mycobacteriales; family Pseudonocardiaceae; genus Prauserella_A. Next base: position 104,598 of record JBEYHY010000012.1, read on the forward strand.
GTCGACCCTCGTGTCGGCCAGGTCCATGGCAATTCCCAGCTCACGGAAGCCGTGCAGGCTCGCGCGGGCACCCGATGAGGCGATGAAGGTCTTGGATGGGACGCAGTCGTAGAGGACGCAGGCACCACCAAGACCGTCGCGCTCGACCACCGTCACGTCGGCGGCGTGCTGGACCGCGACCAGTGCCGCCTCGTACCCGGCGGGGCCGCCGCCCATGATCACGATCTTGGTCACTCTTGCCCTCCTCATCACGACCTTCGCGCCCACTCTAAGACGGGACACGCCGAGTGCGTCCTTTCGGGTGAGGGCATGGTCGCTAGGCTGTGGCCGTGCCCTTGTATGCCGCTTACGGGTCCAACATGGAGCCGACCCAGATGATGGAGCGAGCCCCGCACTCGCCGATGGCGGGGACCGGCTGGCTCGAAGGCTGGCGGCTCACCTTCGGTGGTGAGGACCTCGGCTGGGAGGGCGCGCTCGCCACCATCGTCGAAGACCCGGACTCGCGGGTGTTCGTGGTGCTCTACGACGTCACCAACCTGGACGAGTCGACGCTCGACCAGTGGGAAGGCGGCGAACTGGGGCTGCACAACAAAATCCGGCTACGGGTACAGACCATGGACGGCTCCGTACTGGCGTGGTTGTACGTGCTGGATGCCTACGAGGGCGGGCTGCCCTCGGCCCGCTATCTCGGGGTACTGGCCGACGCCGCCGAAGCCGCCGGCGCCCCCGCCGACTACGTCGGCAGCCTGCGAACCCGCCCCTGCAAGGGCATCGGCCCCTGACCCCCGGGGGGCCCCGCCCCCCTCCCCGTCAAGCTCCGCGAGTCCCCCGCCCACGACGCCGAGATCCGCGTTCCGGACGGCGAGTTCCGCGCCCAGAACCGCGAGTTCCGCACTCGGGTTGGCGAGATCCGCACTCAGGATGCTGAGATCCGTGTCCGGGCCGCCGAGATCCGCGCCCAGAACCGCGAGAGGCGCGGTCAGCCGTCCGGGCAGGCCTGACCCGCTACCCGACACGCACAGGCAACTCAGCGAACTACAGCGAACCACGCCAGCCCCGGCCTACCCCGCACGCCGGTCGGTGCTGCGCTGACCTGAACCGCGCCCCACCACGAGAGGCGCGGTCAGCCGCCTGCTCGCGGCCGGGGAGCCGCCCCAGGCTTGCCGCGCCCCAAGTGTGCTCGCTGCCCCACGAGCGCCCTCACCCGGGCGCCACGCGAGCGTCACGGAAAGTCATGCCGCGAGCCCCCGGATCCGGAACGCCGCCCTCACCTCCTCGATCAGCCGACCCGGCGCCTTGAGGTCGTCGGCATCGGCCCTGATCACCGTCCAGCCGCGACGGCGCAGGTCGGCATCCCGCGCCTGGTCGTAGGCCTGCCGCCGTTCATGTGCTTCGTAACCGTCGTACTCGACCGCCACCCGCTGCTCCGGCCACGCGAAGTCGAGCCGGTAGATCTCGTTACCCGCGAGGTCGACAATGCTCACCTGTTGCCGGGGAATCGGCAGGCCACCTTCGACGAGCGACAACAGCAGCCGGCTTTCCGCGGGCGACTCGGCCAGCCCGGTGGCGAGGTTGAGCACCGCCAGCGCCTGACGCCTTCCGCGCGGGTCACGTTTGGTACGGACCCGATGTTCGATCCAAGCGCGAAGCCTCGGCCGGTCCTCCTCCGGCAACAAGCGCAACGCCTGATCAGTGCACGCGAGCGCGGTTCGCCTCTTGCCGTGACTGAGAACTTCCGCGACGGCGTAATCGAGCGCGAGCACGGGCAGGCCACCGAGCTCGACGACATCTTCGGACCTGACGATGCCGTGATGCACTTTGACACCGGGCTTGGATCGCGGTTTGTGCGGGTAGGGCACGAGCAGATGCACCGGAGCGGTGTCCGCAGCGGTACAGCCGTGCAGTGCCAGCGCCGTCGGCCCGGTCAGGACCCCGTGTGGCCCCGCACCGAGCACGGCCGCCGCCGCCCGCGTGCAGAACTCGGCACGGCGCCGGGCCTCGACGACGACCGAGCGCGAGTAGCTGACGAGCCGCCCTGCCTCCAGCTCACCCCGCACGATCGGCTGCCCGAGCTCGCGAACGAGATCGGAACGAACGTGAGCGCCGTGAAGGCCCTGAGGTAGTTGGGTCATGGAATCCACGGTCAGGGCTCGGATGCCGCAGCGACAGGGGCAATTCGGGAATCTGTGGACAACTCACCGGCTGTGGACAACTGGCTGGCCCGCCGATCTGGACCCCGAGTGCGCATCTCGCCGACCCGAGCGCAGAACTCGGCAACGTGAGTGCAGAACTCGGCGACCTGAACGGGGGACTCGCGCCTCCGCCGACACGCGGGGCGCCAGGCGGAGCGGGCGCGCTCAGGCCAGGGCCGCCAGGGCGGTGTGCACCATGACCCGCACACCGGTCAGCAAGGCACGCTCGTCGAGTTCGAAGCTGGGCTGGTGCAGGTCACGCATGGCGCCCTCCCCCGACCACACACCCAGCCGCGCGAAGGCGCCAGGCACGTGCTCGAGATACCAGCCGAAGTCCTCGCCACCCGACGACTGTTCGGTACCGGTCGGCGCGTCGGCACCGAGTGCCGCCTCGACACCGGCCCTGAGGATCGCCGTGCTCTCCTCGCCACTGACCACCGGCGGCACACCGCGCCGGTAGTTGAGGTCGTAGCCGACGCCGGTCGGCGCGAGCAGCGATTCCACGGACGACGCGACGAGCGGCTCCAGCGCCGTCCACGTGCCGTGGTCGGCGGTACGCAGCGTGCCGCGCAGCAGCCCGTCCTGCGGAACCGCGTTGGCGGCCTCACCCGCGTGAACCGCTCCCCACACCAGCACGGTGCCGGAACGGGGGTCGACCCTGCGCGACAGCAGCGACGGCAGCGCCGTGATCACGGTCCCGAGGGCGTGCACGAGGTCGGCGGTCAGGTGCGGCCGGGATGTGTGTCCTCCCGGCGAGGTCAGGCGCAGCTCGACGAGATCGGCCGCCGAGGTGAGCGGCCCCACCCTGGTACCGACCTTGCCCACGGGCAGCCGGGGATCGCAGTGCAGCCCGAAGATCCGGTCGACGCCCTTGAGCGCGCCCGCCTCGATGGCATCGAGCGCACCGCCCGGCATGACCTCCTCGGCGGGCTGGAAGATGAGTCGCACCTTGCCCGGCAGTTCGGGAGCGGTGGCGAGCGCGAGCCCCGCCGAGAGCAGCACCGTCGTGTGCAGGTCGTGCCCGCAAGCGTGCGCGACCCCTTTCACGGTCGAGGCGAAAGGCAGCCCGCTGGCCTCGGTGAGCGGTAGCGCGTCCAGGTCGGCGCGCAGCGCGACGCACGAGGAGCCCTCGCCGATGTCGCACACGACGCCGGTGCCGCCAGGCAGCACCCATGGGTGCAGGCCGGCCGACCGCAGCGTCCTCACGACCAGTTCGGTGGTGCCGTACTCCTTGCGCGCCAGCTCGGGGTTGGCATGGATGTGCCTGCGCCATGCGACGACGTCGGCCGCGTGCGTGCCAAGCCATTCGTCGAGCCACGCCGGTCCGCGTCCCGCACCCATGTCGGGTACCGGGGCCATGCTGACACCGGTCGCCGTGATCAGAGCTTGATCCGCGCTGTCCGCGCCCACCTGGGGAGAACCGTCCGGCTCCCCGGGGACCCCTGGTCGTGAGTCGAGTACCGTCACGCCGCACCTCCGTGCGAGCCCAGCGCAGCGGCCATTGCTGGTACCACTGTGGTTCGCCGGGAAATCGTTGCCTTACGCATTTGTGTCCAGTCTTGCACCAAACAGGTGATGCGAAGACCCGGATGCTCTAGTGACGAGACGGAAGGTAGCCGACTTGCGCTGAACGGCTACAGAGGGTTCAGCTTCGCTGAAAGCCCAGCAGCGGGACGAGCGTCACTTCTTGGCCCGCTTGGCCCGGACCCTGCGACCCCAGATGACCACGACCAGCAGCACCCCGGCCGCGACGCCGACGATGACCTTGCTCTTCGTGTTCTTGGCGTCGGCCTCCGTCTGCGGGTCGAGCGAGGGCCCCGGCTCAGGTGTCTCCTGCGCGGGCACCGGGGTGAGAGGCCCCGCGGCCGCGACGACCGGTTGAGCGGCGACCGTGAAAGGCACAGCAGGTACCGAAGCCCCACTCGCTGAACCAGCGGGACCAACGAGGACGACGAGAACGACAAGGATCCCGGCCAGGACGGAAAGCACGCGCACGCCGCCAGTCTGCCCTGTCACGGGGCGTGACGTCACGCCTGAACCGTGGATTGCCCACCGAAGGCGTCAAGGATGCGTTCGGCGGCGAGCGTCGCGGTCAGCCTTCCCTCCCTGACGTCCTTCTCGACCTCGGGGACGAGCTTGCGGACGTCCTCGTGCGAGGAGAGCCGGTCGAGCAGTTGCTCCCGCACCATGGCCCAGGTCCAGTCGACCTGCTGATGCTGCCGCTTGGTGACGAGTTCGCCCGACTCCTCCATGGCCGTGGCGTGCCTGCGGATCTGCTGCCACACGGTGCCGAGCCCTGCTCCGGTGAGCGCGCTGCAGGTCAGTACGGGCGGCGTCCACGCGGCTTCGGGACCGTAGATCAGCCTGAGCGCCCCGGAGAGTTCCCTCGCGGCCTTCTTCGCCTCGCGCTCGTGGTCGCCGTCGGCTTTGTTGACCGCGATGACGTCGGCCAGTTCGAGCACGCCTTTTTTGATGCCTTGCAGCTGGTCGCCGGTGCGGGCGAGAGTGAGGAAGAGGAAGCAGTCGACCATGTTGGCGACGGTCACCTCGGACTGGCCGACCCCGACGGTCTCGACGAGCACGACGTCGTATCCGGCCGCCTCCATGAGCACGATGGTCTCGCGGGTCGCCCTGGCGACTCCCCCGAGCGTTCCCGAGGTCGGCGAGGGGCGGATGAACGCGGCGGGGTCGACGGCGAGGCGCGCCATCCTCGTCTTGTCGCCGAGGATGCTGCCGCCCGTGCGGGTCGACGAGGGGTCGACGGCGAGCACGGCGACCCTGTGCCCCGCGCCGGTGAGATCGGTGCCGAGCTGATCAATGAATGTCGACTTACCGACTCCGGGGACGCCGGTGATGCCGACCCGGTGCGCGCCACCCGCCTGCGGCAGCAGCTCGACCAGCAGCTCCTGTGCCTTCCGCCGGTGATCGGGCCTGCTCGACTCGACGAGTGTGATCGCTCTGGAGAGCATGCCCCGGTCGCCGGAGAGCACGCCCTTCGCGTACGCGGTGACGTCGATCTCGCGGGCCATGCCTACGAGTGTGCCTGTTCGAGCTGGTCGAGCAGGTCGATGGCCGCGTCGGCGATCACCGTGCCGGGGCCGAAGATCGCGGCGGCGCCCGCCGCCCGCAGTTCGTCGTAGTCCTGCGGCGGGATGACACCGCCGCAGACGACCATGATGTCCGGCCTTCCCAGTTCGGCCAGCTCGGACCGCAACGCGGGCACGAGCGAGAGATGCCCCGCCGCGAGCGAGGAGACGCCGACGATGTGCACGTCCGCCTCGACCGCCTGCCTCGCGACCTCAGCCGGGGTCGAGAACAACGGGCCGACGTCGACGTCGAAACCGAGGTCGGCGAACGCCGTCGCGATCACCTTCTGACCCCGGTCGTGACCGTCCTGCCCCATCTTGGCGACGAGGATGCGCGGCCTTCTGCCGTCGGTCTCGGCGAACCGCTCGACCCTGTCCCTTGCTTCCCGCACGTTCCCCGACTTTCCGACCTCGTCGCGGTACACCCCGGAAATGGTACGGATCTGACCGGCGTGCCGCCCCCAGATCCGTTCCAGCGCCCCGGAGATCTCGCCGACCGTCGCCTTCGCCCTCGCCGCGTCGATGGCGAGTTCGAGCAGGTTGCCCTTGCCCGACTCGGCTGCGGCGGTGAGCCCGCGCAGCGCGTCGTCGACGGCATCCTGGTCGCGCTCCGCCCTCAGCGCGCGCAGTTTCTCGAGCTGCTGCGCCCTGACGTCGGCGTTGTCCACTTTGAGCACGTCGATCTGCTCGTCCTCGGCGACCCGGTACTTGTTGACCCCGATCACCGGTTGCCTTCCGGAGTCGATGCGGGCCTGAGTCCTTGCCGCGGCTTCCTCGATACGCAGCTTGGGGATACCGGCGTCGATCGCGCGGGCCATGCCGCCCGCCGACTCGACCTCGCTGATGTGTGCCCACGCCTTGCGGGCGAGGTCGTAGGTGAGCCGTTCGACGAACGCGCTGCCTCCCCACGGATCGATGACCCTCGTCGTCCCGGATTCCTGCTGCAGCAACAACTGTGTGTTGCGGGCGATCCTCGCCGAGAAGTCGGTCGGCAGCGCGAGCGCCTCGTCGAGCGCGTTGGTGTGCAGCGACTGTGTGTGTCCCTGTGTCGCGGCCATCGCCTCGACACACGTGCGGACCACGTTGTTGTAGACGTCCTGCGCGGTCAGCGACCAGCCCGAGGTCTGGCAGTGGGTACGCAGCGAGAGCGACTTGCTGTTCGCGGGTTCGAACTGCTTGACGAGCTTCGCCCACAGCAGCCGGGCCGCGCGCATCTTGGCGACCTCCATGAAGAAGTTCATGCCGATCGCCCAGAAGAACGACAGGCGCGGCGCGAACGTGTCGATACCGAGCCCGGCGTCGAGGCCCGCCCTGAGGTACTCGACGCCGTCGGCGAGCGTGTAGGCGAGTTCGAGATCGGCGGTCGCCCCCGCCTCCTGCATGTGATAGCCGGAGATGGAGATGGAGTTGAACCTCGGCATGCGCCGCGACGTGAACGAGAAGATGTCGGAGATGATCCGCATCGAAGGCGCGGGCGGATAGATGTAGGTGTTGCGGACCATGAACTCTTTGAGGATGTCGTTCTGGATCGTCCCCGCGAGTTGCTCGGGCGCCACCCCCTGTTCCTCCGCCGCGACGACGTAGAGCGCGAGCACCGGCAGCACGGCGCCGTTCATGGTCATGGACACGCTCATCCTGTCGAGCGGGATGCCGTCGAAGAGCTGGCGCATGTCGTAGATGGAGTCGATCGCGACTCCCGCCATGCCGACGTCACCGGAGACCCTCGGGTGATCCGAGTCGTATCCGCGGTGGGTTGCGAGGTCGAAGGCGACCGAGAGTCCTTTCTGGCCCGCCGCGAGGTTGCGCCGGTAGAAGGCGTTGGACGCGCCCGCCGTGGAGAATCCGGCGTACTGCCTGACCGTCCACGGCTGGTTCACGTACATCGTCGGATAAGGGCCGCGCAGGTAGGGCGCGATACCCGGATAGGTATCCAGGAAGTCCACATCGGACAGATCGGCGGCCGTGTAGAGCGGTTTGATGCCGATTCCCTCCGGCGTCTCCCACATCAGCGCGTCGGCGTCCTTGCCGGTACTCGCGTTGAGCGCCCGCGTCCAGTCCTGCCTTTCCGAAGGCTCCGGTGTGCCGAGTTCGACGTCGGCGAAGTCGGGAATACTCATCAGGCCACCCCCAGTGTGTCGAGGAGTCCGGTCAGTACGGTGAGCGCGGGGCAGCCGGAATGGACGTAGCCGGAGACTCCCTCGTAACCCGAGGGCGCACCGGCGAGCAGTACCTCGGTCGCACCCGCCGCGCGCAACGCGGCGGCAACCTCGCTCGCCTGCTCCGCATAGGACTTGTCGCTGCCGCACAAGCACACCACGCTCGTCCCGCTCGCGGTGAACGCGGCGACGAGTTCGTCCGTCCCCGACGTCACCCCGGGGTTGACCGGCTCGATACCGCCCGCCTGGAACAGGTTGGCCGCGAACATCGCCCTGGCCGTGTGCGCGGCGAGCGGCCCGAGCGTCGCGAGGAAGACCGACGGCCTCGCGCCGTGCTCGGCCAGGTGCTTGTCGGAGCGGTCGCGAAGCGCCTCGTAGTCCTCGGCGTAGCGAACCTTCCTCAGCCCTCCACCATCCACAACAGACGGTGCGGGTGGGCGGGTCACGGGCTTCTCGTGCAGATCGGGAAACTCACTGACCCCGGTGATCGGATCGGCCCTCGTGTCGAGCCGCTTCCCGCGCTCGGCCCAGGTCTCGGCGAGCCGGTCGGCCAGCTCCCCCGACCGCAGCTGCTCGGCCAGTCCGCCGCCCTTTTCGATGCCGGTGAATTCGCGCCACGCCGCCTTGGCCATGTCGTCGGTGAGTTTCTCGACGTACCAGGAACCGCCTGCCGGGTCGATGACACCGGCCAATTTGGACTCTTCGAGCAGGATCGCCTGCGTGTTGCGGGCGATGCGGCGGGCGAAGGCATCGGAGAGCCCGATCGCGGCATCGAAGGGAAGGACCGTCACCGAATCGGCGCCGCCGGTACCGGCGGCGAACGCGGCGATCGTGGTGCGCAGCATGTTCACCCAGGGGTCGCGGCGGGTGAGCATCGCGGGCGAGGTGACGGCGTGCTGCCGCATCCCGGCGCCGCGCGCGCCGGACACCTCGGTGACTCTCGACCACAACCGCCTCGCCGCCCGCAGCTTGGCGATGGTGAGGAACTGGTCGGCCGTGGCGGCGAACCGGAACTCGATCTGTTCAGCGGCCGTGGCGACGTCGAGCCCGGCGCCTGTGAGCGCCCTCAGGTAGGCCACTCCGGCGGCGATGGCGGCGCCGAGTTCCTGTGCGTCGGATCCGCCCGCCTCGTGGAAGGGCAGCGCGTCGGCGACGATCGTGCGCAGTCCCGGGTACCGGCCGGCCACATCGGCGGCAAGTTCGGCGGCGGGGGTCAATTCCATCCGCGTACCCGCGCGGGCCGCGACGCCTGCCGGATCGGCGCCGAGATTGCCGACGGCCGCGCTCGCGGGGATGTTCAGCTCCGCGAGCAGAGCGAAAAACGCCTCCGCCGCGGCAAGGTAGGAATCGCCGGGTTCGAGCACGACCGGGGCGAGATCGACGTGCACCCCCGCCAGTGCTTCGCCGAGCGCGCCGGGCGCGAGAGCGCCTTCGCCGACTCGCAACCAGACCGAACTGACCCCGCCTTCGAGGTCGGCGAGGACGGCCCTGTTGGTCGCGGCGGGGTCGGGTTCGCCATGCAGCGCCCTGATGTCCCAGCCGCCCGCGACGTGGCCGCCGGGCTTGGCCCCCCTGACGAAGGGCGGCAGCCCCGGATACCCGGCAAGCGAAGCGGCTTGGGTGGCTTCGGCATCGCCCGCGGTGTAGAGCGGCCGGATGGTGATGCCGTCATAGGTCCGCGTGCCGAGCAGTTCGTCCGGCGCACCGGCGAAATCGGCGGGCAGGGCTCCGCTCTTGTTCAGCACGCCCGCGACGAGGCGTTCCCATTCGGCTCTGCTCGCGGGTTCGAACTCCGCCGCCAGTGTGAGCTGGTCGGGCTCGGACCCCGGCGTCCCTGCCACGTCAGTCATACCTAGTCATGGTAGAGGGACCGGCGCGCACGGAAATGTGACGCTAATCCCCACTCACCGTGCGCAGCCGGGCACTGATCGCCCGATCGGCGGGTAAGGGGAGGCGAGTTCCACAACCACGGCCCATGGTCGGTCCATACCGGACTTCTCACGCTAATCCCGGCTAACAAGCTCAGGGGGCACCCCTGGGCGGGGCCGGTCCGACACAATAGGGGCCGTGTCTGCCTCCGCCGATGCGCCACGACTCGTGGCCGGCCGCTACCGCCTGCGGTCGGTGCTCGGCTCCGGCTCCATGGGCACCGTCTGGTCCGCCTACGACGAGTTCCTGCACAGGCAGGTCGCGGTCAAGGAGGTCCGGCTCCCTCCCGACGTGGCGGCCTCGCAAGCCGACGAGCTACGCGAGCGCACCCTGCGGGAGGCACGAGCCATCGCGGTGCTGTCCAATCCGAACGTGATCGTCCTGCACGACGTGGTCCGCGAGCGCGGTGAGCCCTACGTCGTGATGGAGCTGCTGCCCTCGCACAGCCTCGCCGAGCTGCTGCGCGATCACCACCGGCTGAGCGTCGCGCAGGCCGTCGTCGTCGCCGACGCGGTCGCCTCGGCGCTCGACGCCGCCCACAACGCGGGCATCACCCACAGGGACGTCAAACCGGGCAACGTGCTGGTCGCCGCCGACGGGCGCATCAAACTCACCGACTTCGGCATCGCCCGCAACGTGTCCGAAGTGACGATGACGCACACCGGCATGATGCTCGGCTCCCCCGCGTTCATCGCGCCGGAGGTCGCTTCCGGCGGCGCCGTGACGTATGCGGCCGACCTGTGGGGACTGGGCGCGACCCTGTTCGCCGCCACCGAGGGCAGGCCGCCCTACGACGCGGACGGCGACCCGCTGGAGACGGTCACCCGCGTCGTGCACGGCGAGGTCCCTCCGCCGAGCAGGGGCCCGCTGGCACCGCTGATCCGGGGGCTGATGGCGAAGGAGCCCTCCGCCCGCATGTCGCTTTCCGAGGTGCGGCGGCGGCTCTATCCGCTGTTGCCGAAACCGGGGCAGCGCGTCTTCACCGAGGACCTGTTCCGTTCCGGCCGCAGGGCTCGGCACGAGCTGAGTGAGACGCGGGAGATCCCGCAGATGCCGATCGCCCCACCGGAACCACCTGGTGGCGGGGCACTCGCGGCCGACCCGGGTCCGCTGCCGTTCACCCAGCGGGACACACCCGCGACACCGGCGGCCCCCGCGGCACAAGCGGCACAAGCGGCTCAAGCGGCACAAGCACAGCCCGATACCGAAGCCCCCACCGCCGTGACCGCGGGGCTTTCAGTCCCCGCCCCGCAGGCCGAAAGCCCCGCGAGCGCGCAGGCCACGCCTCCCGGCACACCGAACCCGGCACCGGCGGCGCCGGTGCCCCCGTCCGCTTCGGCGGCTCCGGCCGCGCCGAAGCAGGGCGGCGGAGGCAGGCGGGTCGCCGTGCTCGCCGCCGGTCTGGCGTTGTTGTTCCTCGTCTGCGCCGCCGGAGGCTTCGCGCTCACGAGGGTTCTCGCGGGCCAGCCGCTCGGGCCACCGTCACGTGGCGACGACCGGCCCGCGGCGGCGCAGGCGACGGCGCAGGAGCTGGTCCAGCGTGAGGGCGACGCCAGCAATCTTCGCGGCGCCAAGGGCGGATTGTTCTCCGTCGACGTTCCGGCGGACTGGATCCGGTTCGTTCACCAGCAGCCGGAGAGCACACTGCCGACGAGTACGCAGGTGCGCTTCGTCTCCCCCGACGGCACCAAGGTGCTCGGCGTCGAGCGGTTCGCCAATTTCGCCCCCGGTCTCGCCGTCGACGACTATCTCGGCGCCGTCGAGTCCTACTGGCCGGAAGGCGACTTCACCATGGTCCGCTCCGAACGGCTCGGCGACGGCAAGGACGGGGTCCTCGTCAACTACCGCACGGCCGACAGGGCGGGCGGCGAGCGGGTGAGCAACAGGACGACGGTCGCCGAGGCGTTCATCAGCGGCACCAGCCTGTGGGTGGTGAGCGTGACGGTTCCGGTCGAGCAGGAAAGTCTGGGCCGCAGCGAACTGTTCGACCGCATCGTGCCGACCTTCGAGATGACGGACTGATCCGGCTCGGTTCAGCCCCTCGGCGGTTCAGGGGTTGACCGGCCACCGAACCGCTCGGCGGAGACGTTTTGCTGCGCGAGCCTGCGCAGTACCGCGAAGAGGGTGTCACCCAGCACGGTGCCGACGAGTGCTCTCTCGATGATGGCCTCGGTGTCGGCGACTCCCGCCAGCGAGTCGAGATCGGCTTCGGCAACGATGTCGGCCGCCTCGGCGAGCCTGCTCAGCCACTGATCCGATTCCGGCTGCCCGAGTTCGGCGAAGGTGGCGAGCACGCCGGCGAGCGCGACGGCGGCCGGGCAGTCCGGCTCGACTTTCCAGGCGCGCTCCTCGATGACGGCCTCCGCCCTGCGGCGCGCTTCGGTGAGCCGGGAGTCGTCGCCGCCCTTCGGCCGAGGCAGCCCGTGCTGCACGATGCCGAGCAGGTTGTGGGTCGGGGTGCGCTGGTCGATCGCGGCGATCATCCGATGCACGTCGGCGATGGAGAGTCCTCCGACATCGAGCATGGCCCTGACCAGCTTCAGCCTGCGGACGTGGCTCTCGTCGTAGCGCGCCTGATTGGGGCTCGTGCGCTCACCGGGAGGCAGGATGCCTTCGCGCAGGTAGTACTTGATGGTCGGGACGGGGACGCCCGACTCCCTGCTCAGCTCCGCCATGCGCATGAACGCCGTTCCTTCCTGTGGCCTTTCTCAGCATGGATAGCTTAGCTTTCCATTATGGGTAGCAACACTATCTATAGTGCGGCGGTGGCACCGGCGAAGACCTGGCACCGCCCGATGACACACTTCGCCGCCGCGATGGGCGTGGCGGCCGTCCTGTCCGCCGTCGGCCTTGTCGTCGACGACAGGATGCTGCTCGGTGCCCCGATCTGGCTCAAACCGTTCAAGTTCGCCGTCTCCATCGCCGTCTACTGCCTCACCTGGGCCTGGCTCACCTCACTGCTTCCCTCGCGGAGACGACGCGTCGCGAACCGGATCTCGGCCGCGCTGATCGTCCTGCTGGCGATCGAATACCTGATCATCGTCGTGCAAGCGGCGCGGGGCACGACGAGCCACTTCAACTTCACGACCCCCTTCAACGCCGTCCTGTTCAGCATCATGGGCGCCTCGATCGCCCTGCTCTGGACGGGAACGCTGGCGCTGACCGTGCTGCTGCTGAAAAAGGGCAGCAACACGGGTGATCACGCGAGCACGCTCGCCATCCGGCTCGGAGCCGTCATCTCGCTCGCGGGCCTCGCGCTCGGCGCGCTCATGACCTCACCCACGGCGGATCAGACGGCGCAAACGGCGGAGGGCGGCCTCGGCCGGTTCATCGGCGCGCATACCGTGGGCTCGCCGGACGGAGGCCCCGGAATGCCCATCACCAACTGGAGCACCACCGACGGCGACCTGCGCATCCCGCACTTCGTCGGCATGCACGCGCTCCAGGTGCTCCCGTTGCTGGCCCTCGGCCTCGCCGTGCTGGCGAGGAGAGTGCCATGGCTTCGCCGCGACCTCGTGCGGACCCGGCTCGTCCTGATCGGCGGCGCGGGCTACGCGGGCCTCGTCGCGCTCGTGACCTGGCAGGCGCTGCGCGGCCAGCCGCTCACCGGCCCTGACGCGCTGACCACGATCTGCTTCGCGCTGCTCGGCGCAGGTGTCGCGCTCGCGACGGCATCGACGATCAGGGCTGCCCGGCGACAGGAGACACACTCGTGAGCACCCGGTTCCTGTTCGACGTCACGTTCTGGCTCGCCGCGCCGTTCTGGGCACTGATGATCTTCCTTCCCGGCTGGAGGGTCACAAGGCGCGTCATCGCCTCGCCGTGGATCGTGGCGCCACCCGTCGCCTGCTACGTTCTGCTCGCCGCCCGCGACTTCGGCGGGTTGTGGAACGTCGTGAGCAGACCCGATCTCGCCGCACTCCAGAAATTTCTCGGCTCACCCACGGGCGCGGCGGCGATCTGGGCGCACCTCATCGCGTTCGATCTGTTCATCGGCAGATGGATGTATCACGACGCGCGCGAGCGCGGCGTGCCTCACCTCGCGCTCGCCCCGATCCTGGTGCTCACGATCCTGCTGTCCCCGCTGGGGCTGCTGGCCTACCTGCTGTTCAGGGAGACAACCCGCTCACCCCGTAGGCTGCGTGCTCGTGAGCGACAAGATCGATCAGCACCCCAGTGACTCCGCCGCCCCGGCCGAACTCGCGGCCCGGGCCGCCGCGGTTCTCGCCGAGCGCACCGGAAAGCCACGGCACGACATCGCGGTGGTACTCGGCTCGGGCTGGCGGCCCGCCGCCGACGTCATCGGCGAACCGGACACCGAGATCGACCTCTCGGAACTGCCAGGGTTCAGCAAGCCGGGCGCCGTCGGCCACGGCAGTACGGCGAGGTCGGTGACCATCGGCGAGAAGAGCGCGCTGATTCTGCTCGGCCGCACCCATCTTTACGAGGGCAAAGGCGTGGCCGGCGTCGTCCACGCCGTACGCACGGCCGCCGCGGCCGGAGTCGGCACGGTACTGCTGACCAACGCGGCTGGTGGATTGCGGGAGGGATTCGAGATCGGCCAGCCCGTGCTGATGTCCGATCACCTCAACATGACCGCGACGTCACCGATCACCGGAGCCAACTTCGTCGACCTCGTCGACCTATACTCGGGCAGGCTGCGGGCGGTGGCGAAGGAGATCGACCCCACGCTGGCCGAAGGCGTGTACGCGGGGCTGCCGGGGCCGCACTTCGAAACTCCCGCCGAAATCCGGATGCTGCGCACTCTCGGCGCCGACCTGGTCGGCATGTCCACCGTGCTGGAGGCCATCGCGGCGAGGGCAGCCGGTGTGGAGGTGTTCGGTCTTTCGCTCGTGACAAATCTGGCAGCGGGAATGACCGGGGAACCGCTCAATCACGAGGAGGTCATCGCGGCGGGCAAGGCAGCGGCCCAGCGCATGGGCGGACTGCTGCGCGAGCTCGTCCTGCGTTCGTGATCCCGTTATCTACGGGTGGTGATCTGGCTTGTGGTGATGGGAACGTCCGTCATTTCACGACTGGTCATCGGTTTCCTTTCCAGGACACGGTTTTGATCACAACACAGCCAATTTGGCGGACTGCCAGCAAGGCAACAATCGCCCGATGGTGTTCTATGACGTCCCCGAAAAGCTGACTCTGCGCGACTTGTCATCCGCGTGCTAAAAAGCGGGCCGCCGGACGTCGCGACATGCGCAGTCGCGTGCGTCCGGTGGCCGTCGTCAGGTGAGTTGCCCCCGCAGCAACTCTCGCGCGCGAAGGGCGATGGTCAACGCGAACCGCCCCTGGGTCAGGGTCAGCTTGTCCCCGTACAGCTCGTCGAGCTGGTGGAGCCGGTAACGCACGGTCTGCGGATGCACGCCGAGCCTTCCCGCGATGTCAGGCGCGCCGCCCCGGGTCTCCAGCCAGGCGGCAAGCGTGTCGGCCAGCCGTTCCCTTTGCTTGTCGCTGAGCCCCTCCAACGGCGCCATCGCCTCGTCGACGAGCTGCCGCGCGAGCGCCGGGTCGCTGAGCAACCACAGTGTGACAAGGTGGTCGGCGCAGTCGGTGACCGGTTCGTCGGCCAGCACACCCGCTTCGACAAGCGCCGCGGCCTGCCTCGCCCAGCGAAGTGAATCCCTCGCCGATCCCGGCGAGACGAAGGGACCGGCCGTCATCCGCCAGCCGGGCAGCTTCTCGCACAATTCCGCCCATCGCGCTCCCCGCGATCCGGAAGGGACGATCAGGCACGGATGGTCGCTCTCCAGATCGACGAGGATGTCCTCGGCAAGCTCAGGCGGAGCGTGCGGCCCGCCGATCGCGGTGCCAGTTTCGGTGCCGTTCCGCTGGGCCAGCACGACGACGGCGACCTGCGGCGGTAACGGCCACGCGGCGGCTTCCGCCCGTTCGGCGAGCACCCCGACCGGCAGTCCCGGCTCACCGAGCAACTCGTCGAGCAGGCGCTTGCGGCGGCGTTCGAGCGCGCCTGCCTCTCTCGCCTTGGCCGCGGTGTATCCCTCGTGCGACAACGCGGACAGCTCGTCGATGTAGGCGAACAACGCGTCGGCGAGTTCACACATGGTGGAGACGGGCAAGCCAGCGCGCTGCCCGAAATCGCTCAGCGCCTGCCAGCCGACCCGTGCGCCGACCCTGCACGCCGAGTGCAGTACGTCGATGCCCCTGCCTTCGCTCACCTCGTACTTGCCGAGCAGGCGGAACAGTTCCGCGGTGTTGTCGCGTGCCGTTTCCGGCTGGAGCAGGCGCCGCAGGAATTCGAGGACTCCCTGCTCCACACCGTCGACGATGGCCTTGCCGAACAGTCCCTCGATGGGCCGTGAGTATTCCGGGATCTGTTGCTGCACCTGCTCAAGAATGTGCCTGGCGACGTCGGAGGAACGTGCCATCAGACCGGACGCCACGGGGGCGAGATCTCTCCTCGCCGCACTGCCGATGACAGCCGCGTCGCGCATGAGCTCACATCCCTTGACCAGGCGGGGGCGACGCTAGCGCGATCGAAGACGCTTGACAACATGACGGGGTGACCGAATCAGCACGGAAACTCACGCCGGCCTTGCGGGACAAGACGTTTCGCTGGATGGCCGACGACGTCGAGCCCGCCGCCCGCGACGAATTGCAGGCCGTGCTCGCTCGCGCGATGGGTGGCGACGCGGGCGCTGTCGGCGAACTTGAGGACCGGATGGCCGGCCCGCTCACGTTCGGCACCGCCGGATTGCGCGGTCCCGTGAGGGCAGGCCCGAACGGAATGAACACCTCCGTCGTGGTCCGGACCACCGCCGGGGTGGCGGCGTGGCTCGCGGCGAACGGCAAATCCGGCGGCATCGTCGTGGTCGGCAGAGACGCGAGGCACGGTTCGGCTCGCTTCGCCGAAGCCGCGGCCGAGGTGCTCAGCGCGGCCGGATTCGACGTGCGCACGCTGCCCGGCGCGCTTCCCACCCCGCTGCTGGCCTTCGCGGCAGGCCGGCTCGGCGCCGTTGCGGGCATCCAGATCACCGCGTCGCACAATCCGCCCGCCGACAACGGTTACAAGCTGTACGACGGCACGGGAACACAAATCGTCCCGCCGGACGACAGGGCCATCGAGATCGCGATCGCCGCGGCGGAAGCCGCCGTCTCGATTCCCCGTTCTCCTGGCGCGACGGAACTCGGCGACGACCTCGTCTCGGAGTATCTCGGCAAGGTGGCCGCGCTGCCCTCCGGTCCGGAGCGTGAGCTCGTCGTCGCGGCGACGGCGCTGCACGGCGTGGGTGCCGACACCCTGAGCAAAGCGCTGACCTCGGCGGGATTCGGCGAACCACATCTCGTCGCCGATCAGGCCGAGCCCGATCCGGACTTTCCCACGGTGACGTTCCCGAATCCCGAGGAACCGGGCGCGACCGACCGGTTGCTGGCGCTGGCGGACAGTACCGGCGCCGATCTCGCCATCGCACTCGACCCCGACGCCGACCGGTGCGCGCTCGGCGCCCGTGAAGCCACAGGCGCATGGCGCATGCTGAGTGGCGACGAGACGGGCGCGCTGCTTGGCGAACACACCCTCGCGCGGCGCTCGACCGGCGGAGACCCGCTGGTGGCAACGACAATCGTGTCGTCGTCGATGCTGGCGAGTATCGCGAGGGCGCACGGGGCGCGTTACGCGGAGACGCTGACCGGCTTCAAATGGCTGGCCAGAGCGGGAGACGGCCTGGTCTACGCGTACGAGGAAGCACTCGGCCTGTGCGTCAATCCGGATTTCGTGCGGGACAAGGACGGGATCGCGGCAGCGGTCGTCGCGTGCGGGCTCGCGGCGGAGCTCAAGGCGAGTGGCCGCACGATGTTCGACGCGCTCGACGACCTCGCCGTGCGGCACGGGGTGCACCTCACCGGTCAGGTTTCGTTGCGGATCACCGATCTCGACGAGCGCGCGCGGCTGATGGCGGCGGTGCGCGCCGAACCACCCGCGACGCTGGCCGGGGTCGCGGTCACCGCGGAGGACCTGCTGCCCGAGGCCGATGTGGTGCGCTGGAGCGGCGAGGGGGTGCGCGTGGTGCTGCGCCCTTCGGGAACGGAACCGAAGCTGAAGGTGTACCTGGAGGTCACGGCGCCCGTGCCTGGGCCGCCCGAACTCGCCGCGGTGCGCGCCGCCGCGAGCGACCGGCTGACCGCGCTCCGCGAAGCCGTCGAGGAGCAACTCGCCCGCTGAGCCGCCGATTCAGCACCGCTGCCAAGCCCCCGTTCGCACCGCGAGCAAGGAAGCCGTGAGCAAGGGAGCTTTACTGCCGCTACTTGGTAGTAAGGCTCCCTTGCTTCGACTTTTCGGGGCTCGTGGGACACAAGGGGCACGGGTGAGTGACAGCGGCCTCGGCAGGACGCACCCCGCGACCGCCCCGGTCCACGTCGCGCCGGCGCGACAACCCCGCTTGCGTCACCGCCCGCGCCACGGCAGGGTCGGCTGACGTGCCTACCTTGCTGATCGTTCACCACACCCCGTCGCCGCACCTGCAGGCGATGTTCGAGGCCGTGCTGTCCGGCGCGACCGACG
Organism: Saccharomonospora sp. NPDC006951; assembly: GCA_040635515.1. Lineage (GTDB taxonomy): Bacteria > Actinomycetota > Actinomycetes > Mycobacteriales > Pseudonocardiaceae > Prauserella_A. The sequence goes on from JBEYHY010000012.1 coordinate 122,491, forward strand.
CCCAGATCACCGGCGTGGACGTGGTCCGCAAGCCCGCACTGTCGGCGACGGCCCCCGACGTACTCGCGGCCGACGCCTACCTGCTCGGCACACCCGCCAACCTCGGCTACATGTCGGGCGCCCTCAAGCACTTCTTCGACACGATCTACTACCCATGCCTCGACGCGACCGCGAAGCGGCCGTTCGGCTACTACATCCACGGCAACGAGGGCGTCGAAGGCGCACGCACCTCCATCGGCACCGTCACCACCGGTCTCGGCTGGCGGGAAGCCGCCGCGCCGGTGATCGTCATGGGCGAACCCCACAAGGACGAACTGTCGGCCTGCTGGGAACTCGGTGCGACGCTCGCCGCGGGGCTGATGACCTAGACCTCACCCGGCCGGATGACGCAAGGCATACGATGCCCGGCATGCTCATCCGCCGAAACCTCGTGGGGGCGCTCGCGCTCGCTGCCGCCGTGGCAGCGGGCTGCTCGTCCGAAGACACTCCGAGCGAACCGCTGCCGGAGGCCGCACAACTCATCCAGGATTCCGCCGCGGCGACCGGCGAAATCACGAGCACGCACTTCACGCTCCAGGTCAACGGCTCCGTCGCCGGTCTGAGCGTGCAAAGCCTCGACGGTGATCTCACGAAGGAAGGCGAAGCGAAAGGCACGGGGTCGCTGCGGCAGGCAGGCCAGCTCGTCGAGGTCGAGTTCGTCCTCTCCGGCGACACCCTCTATCTCAAGGGGCCCACCGGCGGATACCAGGAGATCCCCGCCGCGTTGAGCGCTTCGCTGTACGACCCTTCCGCCGTGCTCGATCCCGAACGCGGTGTCGCGAAACTGCTGACAAGCCTGGCGGAACCGAAGACGGTCGCGAAGGAAGAGGTCGAGGGAACCGAGACCTACAAGGTGTCCGGCACGGTCGCGAAAGAGGTCCTCGAAGGACTGCTTCCGGGCATCCAGTCCGGCGCCGACGTGTCATTCTGGCTCCGCACCGACGGGAAGCACCTCCCGGTGAAGGCGTCGGCGGCGTTCGACGACGAGGCCACCGTGGACGTCACGCTGTCCGATGTGGACAAGCCAGTCACCGTGACACCTCCCGCGTGACCCCCACGGACACGACCCGCGGCGGCCGTTCGGTCGCGATCGGCGCGGGTGGAATCGCGGTACTGCTCGGCGCGCTCGACACCTATGTCGTCATCGGCCTGCTGCGCCAGATCATCGAAGACCTGATGATCCCGGTGAACAGGCTGGAACAAGTCACCCCGATCGTCACCGGCTACCTGCTCGGCTACGTGGCCGCGATGCCATTGCTCGGCCAGGCCTCCGACCGGTTCGGCCGCAAGTCACTGCTGCAGGTGTGCCTCGGCGTGTTCGTCGCCGGTTCGGTTCTCACCGCCCTCGCGGGCAGCGTCCCGCTGCTGGTCGCGGGAAGAGTCGTGCTTGGCATCGCCGGTGGGGCGCTCCTTCCGGTGACCATGGCGCTCGCGGCCGACCTGTGGACCGAACGGCGCAGGGCAACGGTTCTGGGCATGGTCGGCGGCGCGCAGGAACTCGGCAGCGTGCTCGGCCCTGTTTACGGCATCGCGCTCGCCGCCATTGCGGGCTGGCGGAGCGTCTTCTGGATCAACGTCCCGCTGGCGCTGGCCGCCATGGTCGCGATCCACTTCACGATCCCCGGCGGCAGACCCGAACGGCGAGCGAAAGTCGATCTCGTCGGCGGTGGATTACTCGCACTGGCACTGGGTTTGCTCGTCGTCGGCCTTTACAACCCGGATCCGCAAAACCAGGTGTTGCCGAGCTGGGGCCTTCCGCTCTTGATCGGCGCGGGCGCCGCACTGGTGCTGTTCCTGCTGTGGGAAGCGCGCGCGAAGACGAAACTGCTCGACCCCGCGAACGTCGCGATGAGACCATTCCTCGCCGCGCTGGGGACGAGTATCGCGGCGGGCGCCGCGCTGATGGTGACCCTCGTGGACGTGGACCTGTTCGCGCAGACCCTGCTCGGCGAGGACGACGAGGGCAGCGTGCTGCTGCTGTTGCGGTTCCTCATCGCGCTGCCGGTCGGCGCCGTCATCGGCGGAATGATCGCCGCCAGATTCGGCGAACGCTGGGTGGCTGTCGGCGGCATGCTGCTTGCCGCGGCGGGATTCCTGCTCATGTCGGCATGGCCGGCCGATGTGCTGTCGCAGCCCCACGACCTCGGGCTGGTGACGTTACCGAGACTCGACACCGACCTGGTCATCGTCGGATTGGGCCTGGGACTCGTCATCGCGCCACTCTCAGCCGCGGTACTGCGGGTCGTCCCACCCGGCCAGCACGGGGTTGCCTCGGCCGGGGTCGTCGTCGCGAGGATGACCGGAATGCTCGTGGGCATCGCCGCGCTGTCCGCGTGGGGCCTGCACCGCTTCCACAGCATGACCGCGTCCCTCGACGTGCCCATCAGGGTGCTGTTCCCTTCCGAAGCCGAATACGAGGCGGCCATGAATTCCTACGTGGGCGGTGTGAAGAACGCACTGCTCACCCAGTACACCGAGATCTTCGCGATCACGGCCGTGATCTGTGTGGCCGGCGCGGCGATCGCGCTGCTCATCGGCCCTCGGCGGGCCGTTAAACTCGATTGAGCAGCACCATCTACCAGTAAGGATTCCTCGACCGTGCCCGAATACCTGCCGACCGCGCCCTACCGGGGTACCAGGGACTTCCTCCCGGCGGAGATGTCCGTCCGTACCCAGGTCTTCGGCAAGCTCTACGAGGTTATCGAGCGGTACGGGTTTCAGCGTTACGACGGTCCCATCCTCGAATCCGCCGAGATCTACGAGGCCAAATCGGGCGAAGAAATCGCCAACCAGCAGCTCTACACGCTCACCGACCGCGGTGGGCGCAGGCTGGCACTGCGTCCCGAAATGACCCCCTCGGTGGCCAGGATGATCGCCGGCCACGCGGGTGCCCTGCAGTTCCCTGTCCGGTGGTACAGCCACCCGAACTGTCACCGTTACGAACGCCCCCAGCGCGGCAGGGTCCGCGAACATTGGCAGATCAACGTCGACATCTTCGGATCGACCAGCGCCAACTGCGAGATCGAGATCTTCGAACTGATCCACGACATGCTGGTGGGACTCGGTGCCACCGAAGACATGTTCGTGATCAGGGCGAACGACAGGAACCTGCTGTCGTCCGCACTGACGGATCTGGTCGGGGTCCGGCAGGAACAACTCACCGAGGTGTTCGGTCTCGTCGATCGCTGGGAGAAGGTGGAGAGGGACAAGCTGGCCGCCGCGGCAACCGAGATCGGTCTCACCGACAAGCAGTTCGAGAAACTGTCCGATGTGCTCGGTTCCGGAACCGGCCTGCTCGCGGAATTGCCATCGGAGGTCACCGAGAACTCGAACCTCGTGAAGGTGCTGCGCAGTGGTTCCGCCGATCTGGTGCGATTCGATCCCATGATCGTGCGGGGCCTCGCGTACTACACGTCCACCGTGTTCGAGGTTTTCGACACCTCGCCGGAAAACCGGAGGGCGTTGTTCGGGGGCGGCAGCTACAGCGACCTCGCCTCACTGTTCACTCCGCAACAGATTCCCGGCCTCGGATTCGGGATGGGCGATGTGACGCTCATGGACTTCCTCAAGACCCATGACTTGCTGCCAGAGCCCCGGAACGAGGTCGACGTCGTCGTCATCCCGGTCGCCGAGAACCTCGAAGACGCGGCGCGCAGCGTCGCCACGAAGCTGCGTCGCGAGGGTTTGCGTACCTCGGTTCCGCTGGAACTGCGCAAACTCGGGAAGGAACTGACTCGCGCCGACAAGGCCGGCGCCCGTGCGGTCGTCATCGTCGGCCAGGAGGATTGGGACGCGGGCAACGTGACCATCCGGAGCCTTACCACCAGGGAACAGCGTCAGGTCGCCCTCGACGCCACACCGGCGGCCATCGCCGAATTGCTCACCGAATAGATCCCGCTGAACCGAAGAGGGGGTTGAGTCCTGGATAGGACTCAACCCCCTCTTTCCGCATTCGGCACCCTGGGAGCTCCAGAAATAGCGAAAGGCCCACTGTGGCCGGTGAAATCACCGGCCACAGTGGGCCTCGCTAGTTTTTGTTCGGCGGTGTCCTACTCTCCCACACCCCTTCGGGTGCAGTACCATCGGCGCTGGTGGGCGT
>JBEYHY010000013.1:0-93073 GCA_040635515.1 Saccharomonospora sp. NPDC006951
GGCCTACCAACGCCCCTACACCAGCAACCACGACCGCGCCACCGCACTACCCGACTGGCTACACACCTACAACCACCACCGCAGCCACACCGCAACCCACGGCCAACCACCCATCACCCGCGTCAACAACCCACCTGGGAATTACACCTAGCGCCGGTTCCGCAGGGCTTCGATGACCTCGTCGTCCCAGCGGTGAGTTCTGATCAATCGGTAGCGCTCACCGGCGACCCACAGGTAGGCCTCCGCCTCCGTGCGCGTGCCCACGAGGTCCGCCTGTCGCAGCATCGCCACCACCGGTACGTATTCCGACTCGTACCAGCGCGCCGCGACCGTCGTCCTGTCCAGGAAGACCCCTTCGTCCTGCATCAGCCGGAATCCCCATGCCTCGATGTGCTCGCCGAGTTCCGCGTAGTCCCACGGATCGGACACCACGACGGCGGCGCGGGCCTCACCGGCAAGCGGCACCCTTTCGAGAAACAGCCTGCGATAGTCCTTGATCATCAGATCGCCGCGGTACCTGATGCCGCCCGCGTCGAGTTTCGTGGCCACCCGCGTCACGTACGCCTCGATCGTGTCGAGGCCGAGCGCGTGCGCGACGGAGACCCGGTGATGCCCGTCGACGACGAAATGCAGTTCACCCACGCGGTACACCTCGATGGGCGGAATCGCCTCGCCGCGCCTGCTCGCCAGCGCGAGCCGCTCCCACCGTTGCCGCACCCTGCCCGATGTCGGCCGGAACCGCCTGTCGAAGTCCCTTCCCCTGTTCACGCTGCCGACGATGGAGTCGAGCCTGATCACCCTCAGTCCGATCCGGCGCTCGCCTTCCCAGCCGAGCGCCTCGATCACTTCGTCGAAGGGCAGCATGATGTTGACGTCGTCGGGTTCGCGCCTCAGCCAATTCGACAGCCGCGACAGCACCTGCCCGCGCCGCGCCCGGAGGAAGTCGTGTTCGGCGTCGGCTCTGGGAAAGCCGGTGTCGCGACTGTTCACCATGGCTCCTCAGCGTGTCGGTTCCTGGTCGCCCTGACCAAGGTCAACGATGTGCGCTCCCACGACGTTGCGCACCCTGGTCGGCCCCATCCGGTGTTCGGCAACCCGCTCGCCGTGGGGATGGATGTGGCCGTGCAGCAGCCATCTCGGCCTGAGCCTGCGCACCGTGTGGTGCAGGCAGTCGAACCCCTGGTGTGCCGGGTCTTGCCGGTCGCCGACGCCTCGCGGCGGTGCGTGACACAGCAACACGTCGACTTTCGGCGAGATACTGCCCGCCCGCAAGCCTTTCCACAGCGCCCTGCGCACGAGCGTGCGCGCCCTGCGGGCCTGTTGCCGCTGCGTCCACTGGTTGGGGCCGGGCCGGTAACGCGGCGAACCGCCGAGCCCGGCGACACGGATGCCCGCGACATCGATGACCCGGGTGTCGGCGTTGCCGCCGCCCCGGGGACCCGGCCAGGCGACGGGAAATCCGGCGCGCAGCGTCAGCCCGCGAAACCGGGTGAAACCGCTCAGATCGGGATCATGGTTGCCCGGCACGAACACGAGCGGGCAGTCGAGTGATCCCGCGAGATGGTCGAGATAGTCGAACGGCAGATCGCCCGCCGCGAGCACGAGGTCGACGGAGGGCCGCGGACCGCAACCGGTCCACAACCGCTCCTCGACCTCGTCGGCGACGACAAGTGCCCTCGGCATCAGCCAAGCCTAAGGCGGGCGATGTCTTCCGACCCGTCGTTACTGCGGCCCGAGCGCGTACTCGGGGTTGGTGGCGATGACGGCAACCACCGCCACGATCCAGACGACGGCGGCCGTCAGTGCCCAGAACTTCAGGTTGGTCAGCATGCGGGACATGGGGACTCCTGGATGAAGATCGAAGATTCGGGAAGGGGCGGCGTAGTGGCTCTCAGAGCCAGCGGTTCTTCCTGAATATTCGGTAGAGCAAGAGGCAGACGAGGAGGATGACCGCGACGATCATCGGATACCCGTAGCGCGAATGCAGTTCGGGCATGTAGTCGAAGTTCATGCCGTAAATACCGGCGAGGGCGGTCGGAACGGCGATGATCGCCGCCCACGCGGTGATCTTGCGCATGTCGGCGCTCTGCTGGAGCGTGATTTTCGCGAGCGTCGCGTCGACGAGTGTGGTGAGCAGTTCGTCGAAAGACTCGACGCGTTCGGCCACCGTCGTCACGTGGTCGTGCACGTTACGGAAGTAGGAGCGGACCTCGTCGGGCACCAGCCTGGTGTAGCCCTCGGAAAGCCGCCGCAACGGAGTCGTCAGCGGCGACACCGCACGGCGCAGTTCGAGCACCTCGCGCTTCATGAGATAGATCTGTTCCGAGGTGACCGCGGTCCTTGGCGCGAACACCTCGGTTTCCATCTCGTCGATGTCGTCCTCGATCTTGTCCGTCACTTCGAGAAAGTGGTCAACGACGTGGTCGGCGATGGCGTGCAGCACGGAAGCGGGGCCCGGCGCGAGCCGTTCGGGATCGCCGTCCAGTTCCCTGCGCAGATGCGCGAGGCCCGCGTGGTTTCCGTGCCGGACGGTGATGATGAAGTCCGTTCCGAGAAACGCCATCAGCTCACCGGATTCGACGATCTCGTTGGCCGTCGTCGGCGACTCGTGCTCCACGTAACGCACCGTGCGGAACACCATGAACAACGTGTCGTCGTAGCGTTCCAGCTTCGGGCGCTGATGCGCGTGCACCGCGTCCTCGACCGCCAGCTCGTGCAGCCCGAAGAGGTCGGCGATGTCCTGGATCTGCTCGGCGTCCGGCTGATGAAGGCCGATCCACACGAAACCCTCTCCGCGCTTCCTGACCTCGTCGATGGCCTCGGCAGGCGTGCGTTCACCCTGTTGCCGCACACCGTCGATGTACATCCCGCAGTCGACGACATAGGCCGAAAGCGGAACGGGGACGGGTGTGACAGCGCTGGCCGTGCGGCCGTTCGCGCGGCTACCCCGGCCGCGCAGACCGCCGAGCGGGCGAATCGCAGGCATGACCATCTCCTGGCTGTGACGCGTGAATGACGACTACGCGCCGGCGGATCTCCATCCGCTCGGCACTGCCAGCGCCCCGCCGATATGCGGTAGGCCGTGCCTCAGAGGTGGTGCGGGATACCGACCACGATCGAGGGGGCGCCGGCTGAACTAGGGAGCGGACTATCGCCACTACTCATCTGCGTCCTCACCTCCTCGGGTCGGCGGGTGGTGTTGCTCGCGTTGACGTGCTGAGCACCAATGGTCAAGGGTACTCCTCAACATCACCCAACGTCGCCGCAGGGCGGTGTGACGTTACCGCGAGGAGGTCCAGCGTGCAGTTCGGGCGATACTTCGAGGAGTTCGATGTCGGCGCCGTCTACAAGCACTGGCCGGGAAAGACGGTCACCGAATACGACGACCACCTTTTCTGCCTGCTGACCATGAATCACCATCCGTTGCACCTCGACGCGCACTACGCGGAGGAGACGACGGACTTCGGCAGGAACGTGGTCGTCGGCAACTACATCTACTCGCTGCTGCTGGGAATGTCGGTGCCCGACGTATCGGGCAAGGCCATCGCCAACCTGGAAGTCGAGTCGCTGAAACACGTCAAACCCACTTTCCACGGCGACACCATCTACGGTGAGACGGAAGTGCTCGACAAGACGCCATCGACGTCGAAGGACGATCGGGGAGTGGTCTACGTCGAGACCCGCGGTTACAAGCAGGACGGTCTCATCGTGTGCACGTTCCGGAGGAAAGTGATGGTTCCCAAGCGTTCCTACGGCGAGAAGCGGGGCGGGGAACAGCCAGGCCGCCCGGTGCCCCATGAGTGATCTCGGCGCGATCAGGCATCGGCTTCGCCGGTTCGCCGAACACGACGCGAACGGTGTTTCCCCGCTGTACGAGCATCTGGCCGCCCAGGCTGCCGACGACGACGAGGTCGCCTCGCTGCTGACGGCCGCGAAAGGGGAAGAGGCGCACCCGACGCTGCTGCTCGCCGCGGCACACCGGCTCGTGCAAGCCGACCCCATCCATCCGCTGTCGCGGTATTACCCCTCGCTCGGCGGTTTCGACGGCGTCGACGGCCAGACCTGGCCGCTGTTCCGCGAATTCCTGCTCGAACGGGCCGATAAGGTTCGCGACCTCGTCGCTTCCCGGTTCACGCAGACAAACGAGGTCCGCAGGGCCGCGGTGCTGTACCCGGCGATCGCGATGATCGCCAAACAGGCGCGCGGCAAGATCGGCCTGCTCGAAGTGGGGTGCAGCGCGGGGCTCTTGCTGGGCCTCGACCGGTTTTCCTATCAGTACCAGTGCGACGGCGGCGAACAGATCACCGCCGGCCCTGCCAAGACGGCCGTCGGCCTTCACTGCGCGCTGGAACTCGGCGAGGGCGCCGTGACCCCCAAGGTGCCCAAGAAACTGACCGTGGGAGCGAAGGTGGGGCTCGACCGCTCGCCTGTCGACGCTTCCGACGAGGACGAACTGGCCTGGCTCGAAGCGTGCGTGTGGGCCGATCAGCCCGATCGCATCCGATTGCTGCGCACGGCGGCGGCCGCGCAGCGCAAGGATGTGCCCGAACTGGTCGCGGGCGACGCGGTCGACGGCCTGACCGGTGCCGCGGCGCGCATTCCCGCCGAACTGCCCCTCGTCGTCCTCACCAGCCATCTGCTCGCGTACTTCTCCGTCCAGCGGAGGAAGGACTTCGTCGCGGCGCTCGCGCGGCTCGCCTCTGACCGTCCACTGTGGTGGGTCATGCTCGACGGCTACGAGGTCGGGCTCTCGCATGTCCTACCCGGAAGGGACGAACTTGCCTTCGCGCGGACCGCGCAGGCGACGCTCGGCGTCGCCAGGTGGGAGGACGGCACGGCACAGGGCCAGGCGCTGGCGCTGGCGGGAGCGCACGGGCAGCGGATGACCTGGCTCGCCGGATAGCCCGCCGACCCTTGTGACCGGCGTCCCGGATCGAGAAGGATGTGTGGATGGACGCCGTCGACGACACCTGGTACACGCCGCTGACCCCGCTGGCGTTCCTCGAACGCTCGGCCGAGGTGTTCGCGGACAAGGTCGCGATCTCCTACGGCGACCGGAAGGTGAGTTATCGCGAGTTCGCCGGCGAGGTCACCAGGGTGGCCGCCGCGCTCAGGGCGATGGGGATCGCCTCCGGCGACCGCGTGGCGTATCTCCTGCCCAACATTCCCGAAATGCTCGTCGCGCACTTCGCCGTGCCGCTGGCCGGTGGGGTGCTCGTCGCCATCAACACGAGGCTGGCGCCCGCGGAGATCCGCTACATCCTCGAACACTCCGGTGCCAAGGTGCTCGTCGTCGACTCGGCGCTGCATCGTTCCTTGCCGGAGCGGCCGCCGGTGGCGGAGATCGTGACCGTCACCGACCCCGCGTCCGGGGTCGCGCCCGACCCGGCCACGGGCGGCATCTCCTATGCCGAACTGCTCGCGCTCGGCGGCGACGAGCGGCTCCCGTGGACCGTCGCCGACGAACGCTCCACGATCTCCATCAACTACACCTCGGGTACCACGGGCAAGCCGAAGGGCGTGATGTATCACCACAGGGGCGCCTACCTGAACTCGCTCGCCGAGATCATCCACTCGGCGCACGGTCCCGAGTCGCGGTATCTGTGGACGCTGCCGATGTTCCACTGCAACGGCTGGTGCACGCCGTGGGCCGTCACGGCGGCCGGTGGCACGCACGTGTGCCTTCGTGCCGTCGACGCGAGCGAGATCTGGCGCCTGCTGGACGAGGAGGGCGTCACGCACCTCAACGGGGCGCCGACGGTGCTCAACACGATCGCCAATTACGAAGGCGCCCATCCGCTCTCCCGCGAGGTCGTCGTCACGACGGCGGGTGCCCCGCCCAGCCCGACCGTCATCAAGCGCATGTCGGCGCTCGGCGCCCGGCTCGTGCATGTGTACGGCCTCACCGAGACCTACGGTCCCTACACCGTGTGCGAGTGGCAGGACGGCTGGCTGAGGCTCGACATCGAGGAACGCAGCGGGCTGCTGGCGAGGCAGGGGGTCGGCATGGTCGTCACCGACGGGGTGAGGGTCGTCGACGACGACATGACCGACGTGCCGAGGGACGGCGTCACGATGGGCGAGGTCGTCATGCGCGGCAACAACGTGATGTCGGGGTACTTCGCCGATCCCGGCGCGACCGCGCACGCGTTCAGGGGCGGCTGGTTCCACTCCGGTGACCTGGGCGTATGGCATCCCGACGGCTACATCGAACTCAGGGACAGGGCGAAGGACATCATCGTGTCGGGAGGGGAGAACATCTCGACCATCGAGGTGGAGGCGGCCCTCGACTCCCATCCGGCGGTACTGGAGGTCGCCGTCGTCGGCGTCCCGCACGAGAAGTGGGGCGAGCGGCCCAAGGCCTACGTGGTGCTGAGGAAGGACCCCGAAAGTGCGGGGACCACGGAGGAGGAGTTGCTCGGGCACGTCCGCGGACTGATCGCCGGGTACAAGGTTCCCGAGGTCGTGGAGTTCGTCGCCGAGCTGCCGAAGACCTCGACCGGGAAGATCCAGAAGTTCCAATTGAGGGAACGTGACTGGGCCGGACAGGCCTCCCGGGTCAGGGGCTAGGACTTCGGAAGAGCCCTCCAGTCACGCAGTGTGTCGGCTAACCCATCAGAGAGTGCACCCTTGTCCTCCAGAACGGCGAAACCCGCCGCGTCGATCCAGAGCGCGTCCTCGGCGTCGTCTCCGGCGGTGAGGACGCCGCCGCGCACCGTGCAGCGGTAATCGAAGATCTCGTAGCTGCCGACGACGAGGTCGCCGACCAGCTCACCCGGCTCCACGTGCAGGCCGGTTTCCTCCAGCACTTCGCGCACGACGGCGGCCGCGTCGGTCTCGCCGCGCTCGACGCGCCCTCCCGGGAGCGACCACTTTCCGCGTGCGGGTTCGTTCCTTCTCTTGATCAACAAAAGCCGGCCCGCCTCGTCGTGAACGAGGCCTCCGACACACCGTTCCATGTGCATGTGACCCCCAAACTTTCACGCTCTGTAGTCAACTAGACCGATTTGCGCAGCCTACTGACCCAAGCGCAGGACTTTCCTCCCGTAACACTGCGCAGTGCGGTACAAACTTAGTGGCACCTTGCCATCAGGTCTGCAATCGAGAGACGGGATTGATCGCCGTGAACGCGAAAAAGCTTGCGGGACTCGCTGCCCTCGCGTTGATCTTGTTCTTCGTGATCGCCCAGCCAGGCAACGCAGCGGGCCTCGTCAACAACGTGATCGGCTTCCTGCGGGAGGCCGCCGAAGCCGTGATCACCTTCGTGAGCAACATATTCAGCTGATTCGGCGCTAGTCTTCCTATATGTTCGCGCCGCGCGACCCAGACGAGTACCTACTCGAAACCGAGCGACGAGTCATCCGGATCAGACGGCATTGGTCCTGCCTGGCCTGGGACATGTTCGAGGCGCTCGCCCTCATCGCCATTTGCGTGATGGTGTCCTACATCCTGCCGCCGGCGATGTGGATCGTGCAGAACATCCTCTGGTACCTCGCGCTGGTCGTCGTGCTGCGCTTCGCCTACAAGGTCATCGAATGGTGGGTGGAACGGCTTGTCGTCACCGACAAGCGGTTCATCATGACGACGGGCGTCTGGACGACCAAGGTGCTGATGATGCCCATCACCAAGGTCACCGACCTCACCTACGAACGCTCCTTCTGGGGTCGCATGCTCGGGTACGGCACGACGGTCGTCGAGTCGGCCGGTCAGATTCAGGCGCTGAACCGCATCGAGTACCTGCCTCGGCCCGAGGAGTTCTACGACACCATTTCCGACCTGGTCTTCGGCGACAAGCAGAAGCAGGCCGAACGGTTCTCGATGATCAAGGCGCAGCGGGCGGCCCGGGGCAAGAAACGGATGGTCGGCTGAGCCGGTTGCCGCCGCCGCAGGACAATGGCCTGTGTGCGCATCGACCTGCATACCCACTCGAACGTCTCGGACGGTACCGACACCCCCGCCGAACTCGTCGCCGTGGCGGCCGAGGCCGGCCTCGACGTGCTGGCTCTGACCGACCACGACACCACGGCCGGATGGCGGGAGGCCGCCGCCGCGCTGCCGAAGGGACTTCGGCTGGTGCCCGGCGCAGAGCTGTCCTGCGAGTCGGTCGACGCGTACGGGCGGAAGGTGAGCGTGCACATGCTCGCCTACCTCTTCGACCCGACGTCGCCAGCCATCGTGGAGGAGCAGCGGCGATTGCGCGCGCAGCGCCGGTCGCGGTTGCGCGCGATGGCGGTGCGGATGGCGGAGGACGGGCTGCCCGTCGACGCCGACGAGATACTCGGCCTGCTCGCCGACGACGCGCCGGCAGGCCGCCCGCATCTCGCGCAGGCGCTGGTGAGGGCCGGTGTGGTGAGCACGGTGGACGAGGCGTTCGCCAGTTTCCTCGGCAACGGGCGCGGGTACTACATGGCCAGAACGGACACCCCGGTCGAGGACGCCATCGACATGATCAGCGCGGCGGGCGGAGTGACCGTACTCGCACATCCGTTCGCGATCACGAGGGGGCCGACGGTGACGCCGGAGGTGGTCGCCGCACTGGCGGCGCGTGGCCTGACGGGCATCGAGGTCGATCATCCCAATCACGACGAGGAGACGAGGGCGAGCCTTCGCGACCTCGCGAAGGAGCTGGACCTGGTGCGCACCGGCTCCAGCGACTACCACGGTACGAACAAGACCATCGCGATCGGCCAGGAGACGACGGAGCCGGATGAGTTCGAGGAGCTGGTCGCCCGTGCGTCGGGCGTACCTGTCTTAGCGGGCTGAGCGGCGTGGCCTTCACGGATTTCTTCGAGGCCACGGTCTTCTTCGAGGCCGCGATCACGCTCGTCGTGATCATGGATCCGCCGGGTACCGTGCCGGTCTTCCTCAGTCTTGTCGGGCGCAAGACACCGGCGGCGCGAGCGCGAGCGGCGCGTCAGTCGGTTCTCGTGTCGTTTCTCGTCATCTCGTTGTTCGCGGTGGCGGGGCAGGCGATTCTCAGCTATCTCGGCATCGGGATCCCCGCGTTGCAGGGCGCGGGTGGCTTACTGCTGTTGCTGATCGCGCTGGACCTGCTGACCGGAAGGGGCAGTACCCAGCCGGAGACGGCCGAGGACGTCAACGTCGCGCTCGTGCCCCTTGGCACGCCACTGCTTGCCGGACCGGGTGCCATCGCGGCGACGATCGTGTTCGTGAGGGAGGCGGGCGGCAGGCCGGGAGCCTACGTCGCGCTGGCGCTCGCCATCGTCGCCGTGCACCTGGTGCTGTGGGCGTGCATGCGGTATTCGGGCGTGTTGATCAGGGTGTTCAGGGAAAGCGGCATCTCATTGCTTGCCAAGATCGCGGGCTTGCTGCTGGCCGCCATCGCGGTGGAACTCGTCGCCGATTCGGTCCGCGGCTTCATCACCGGCGCCTGAACGTTTCCGTTCACACCGCGCCGCGGCGAGAGCAAGGGAGCTTTACTGCCGTCAGGCGATAGCAAAGCTCCCTTGCTCCCACCACCGCGGTGAAAGGTGTCGGTGGCCTCGCCTACCCTGTGTCCGGGGTGATGTGCGTGGCGCAACTGGGTTTCGACTTCGGAGTCGAGCCGAAGCGGCTCACCAAGGTGACGCCCGCGAGGCTCGCGACCTTCGACGACTGTCCCCGCCGATTCCGGATGACATATCTCGACCGGCCTCCGCCACAGCGGACGGGACCGTGGGCACACAGCACCCTCGGGGCCGTTGTCCACAACGCGCTGCGCGCGCTGTTCGACCTTCCCGCCGAGCGGCGCACCCCGGCGAGGGCCGCGGCGCTGGTCGGGGAGCAGTGGAACGATTCGGGCTTCCTCGACGCCTCGCAGGCCGCCCGCTACCGCGAACGCGCCAAGCAGTGGGTGAGCGACTACGTCGAGCGGAACGACGTGACGGTCGAACCGGTCGGTCTCGAAAGGTGGGTGTCCGCACCGGTCAGCACCGACGACGGGCCACCGTCGCTCATCGTCGAGGGCAGGGCCGACCGCATCGACGAACGTGGCGGAGAGCTCGTGATCATCGACTACAAGACGGGCAAGCGCGAGCCCGACGAATACGAGGCCCGCGGCTCACAGGCGCTCGCCATGTACGCGGTCGCGGCGGCCCGCACCCTGCGCCGCCCTTGCCACCGTGTGGAACTGCATCACCTGCCGACGGGTGCCGTCGCCGCCGCCGAGCACACCGAGGACAGTCTGCGCAGGCAACTCACCCGAGCCGGTGAGACCGCAGCGGAACTTCAGGCCGCGACGGATACTCTGGCAGCACACGGAAACGCGGATGAGTTGTTTCCCGCGCGAACCGGAAGGCGCTGCTCGTGGTGCGACCTGAGGCCAAGCTGTGCCGAAGGCCAGCAGGCGGCTCCCGCGGCGCGATCATGGGATCTGCTGGCTCCTTGAGCCGGCATACGACAGACGGAGTGACATGGCCGGGTCTGACACGACGGAACTCGACACGGCCGGGCTGAACGCGGGACGGCCTCGCGGCGAGGATGACCGGCGAGCCGGAAGGCTGTGGCGCGGCATCACCGGCTCACTGGCAGCGGGGCTCGTCATCCTCGCGCTCGCGGTGTTGGGTGCCGTCGTTCTCGGCTGGGCCACCGGCGCGGTCGGCCCGGGCGGCTGGCCATTGCTGGGACATGCCGCCGGTGCCGCCGGGGGTGTCGCCGCGCAGCGCTTCGCCGACCGGCACAGCGGGCCGAAAGCGGCAGCGGCCGGCATCGCCGTCGTGGCCATCGCCGCCGCGGTGCTGTGGTTCTTCTGGTGGGCCTGACGCTTACGCCGCAGGCCAGTCGCGCCACTCGGTGAGCAGAACATCCAGCAGGGCCACGGGATTCTCCGTATTCGGCGCGTGCGCGGCCTGCTCGATCATCCGGAACGGTGCCCCCATCCGACGTGCCATGTCCTGTTGAGCGGACACGCTCCAGGCGTCGTCGTGTTCGCCCGCGACGACCAGGGCGGGTATCCCGTTCCGTCGCAACGCTTCCGCCAGCTCGGCGACCCGGTCGGGCTCGGTGCGCAGACCCCGCGCCATACCGAGCAATCCCGCGGCGGAGGAGGCGAGGAACCGCTTGCGGAGGAACTCGCGCAGTTCGCTCCCTTGCTCGGCGGCGGGCACCGTTCCCAGGCGCTCTCGCACCGCGTAGGCGGCCTCAAGCCCGTGTGCCCGCAACAGCGGCTCGCCCTCGTCGATCGAGTCGAGGCGAGCACCCTGTGGCAGTTTGCCGGGGCCGCTGCCCAGCAGGGTCAGCCCCGCGACCCGCGCACCGGCGAGCACGGCACCGCGCGCGACGAGTCCACCGTAGGAGTGCCCGAGCAGCAGTACCGGACCCGAAGCGGCCAACCGGGACACGAGATCGGCGACGACCTCCCCCAGTGCGAGCGGGAGGTAGCACGCCTCGTCGCGGGGCCCCGCGGATTCGAACTGGCCTGGCAGATCGATGGCGACGGGACGAAGTCCCGCGGCGGCGATGCCGTCGAGCAGCGGGGCGAAGTCTTCCTTCGAACCGGTGTACCCGGGGATCAGCAGGACGGTGCCCGCGCGTTCTCCTCGCGGAGAACCGGCCAGCGCGGCGAGCGGCCCCTCCCTGCCCGGCAGTTCGACGCGCTCGGCGGAGTGCGCCGACAGTTGCGAGAACGGCGGCCGAGATGCCTGCCATGTCTCACTCATCGCAACGCCACCACGGTGTCACCACGCTGCTCCAGCAGCACGGGGCCGGCCGTGGCCAGCTCCACGTGCCCGGTGTAGCCCTGCCGGTCGACCCCGATGGTGCGGATCGTGGCACCGGTCTGCTCGTCGAGGACGGCGAGCCCGCCCGCGATGGGAACCACGTACTGTCCCGCGAACAGGGTTCCCGGGCCGAGACTGTCCTCAAGTGTCCATTGTGGTGCGAGATCGTTCCTGGCGAGCGCGACCGTGCGCGAGCCGGTGAACCAATAGACGTTGTGAACCCCTTCCGAGGTCGGCACAACCCCTTGGGGTGGCTGCTGCGCGAGGTCGGCACCAGGCAGGTCGAGCGGGTAGGTAGCGCTGACGTTGCCGTCGGCGTCGAAGACGGCGAGCTGGTTGGCGTCGGGCATCGCGACGGCCGAATGATCGGCCGACATCGCGACGAGGACGCCCTGCGCGCCGGGAAGCAGGGTGCTGAACAGCTCTTCCGGCTCGTCGGCTTCCTCACCGGCGGCCTTGAGGACGGTGAGCCGGTCTCCGGCGGCGGGCTCCTGGGCCTGCCGCGGTGCCGAGGCCGTCTCGCCGTCGTTGTCGCAGCGTTCGACGACTCCGACCTTGCCAGCCGCCGCGGCGACCGAGCTGTAGACGCATCCGGTCCGAGGTTGCTTCTCCGGGTTTTGCGGCGCGTAGACCTGCCCGTACTCCATGCTCTTCACCAGGTCGCTGCGCCAGGTGTTGAGCAGATGCTTTCCGGTAGTCGTGACGTGGTTGCCGTCGCCGATCAGCCGGGTGCCGAGTTCGGCATCCCCGTTGCGCTGGGCCGTTCGCTTGCCGGTGTCGGCGTCGAGCTGGGTGACCTCGCTGCAGCCGGTGTCCTTGCGGTACACGGCCAGCACCCTGTCCCAGGACCCGGACACCGTGCACAGCCGAAGATCCCTCGCGTAGCGCCAGCGGGTTTCGCCGGTCAGCGGATCGCGGCCCGACACCTCACCTCCGCTCGCGGTGATCACGGAGTTCTGTTCGGTGACGGGAACGGGGGCGTCCGGACTGTCCGCCCGCCAGATTTCGGCGAGCTGCGCGGGCACCTCGCGCGGAGCGGGGGGAAGTGCCGGCGCGGGCCCCGCGATCTCCTGGCTGGTGGCGCGATTGTCGCTGAACGCCCAGATCACCAGGCCCGCGGTGAGACTCACGACCGCGATCAGCGCCGCGGCGATCCGATCGCCACGGCGATGCCACGGCGATCGGCGCCCCTTGCTCCCCGAGCTCCCCGAGAGGACACCGCCCGCGCCTGTCCGGGCAGCGCGGTGCCGGTGGGCGGTGCCATCGGCGGCTTCGGCGGCCTCCGACGTTGCCGAGGGGGCCGAGGAGACTTCGTGCGCCGCTTCGTGGCCCACCGGCGCGAGCACATCCTCCGTACCGGGAGCGAGCACGGGCGGGACGTCGCCGGTGTCCTGCTTGCGATGCCGGCCGGAGGAGGTGTTCACGTGCTCAGTCTGCCCTCGCCTGCGTGTCGGTCGTGTTGGGCACCCCCTGGCCGGAACGGCGGCGACGGCGGCGCCGTGCGGGCCGTTCGGCGCCTTCGCCGGTGGTGGTGTCCTGCTTGTCGCCGGTTGCCTGGGCCTCGCCGGCGGGCTTGTTGCCGCTCCTCGTGCGCCGCCTGCGGGGGCGCGCGCTCGCCTCGGAGTTCGTTTCCGCCTCACCGGCCTCGGGGCCGACGTCGACTCCGCCGCGAGTGCGCTTGCGGGGCTTGTTCGACCGCTTGGCCGCACCCCGCGCGGACGAGGAAGACGAAGAAGAGCCGGTGCCACGGCGGCGCTTGCCACCGAGGTCTTCCTCCTCCTCGGCGGCGAGACCTGCCCTCGTCCGCTTCGAGAGCGGTAGCCGCCCCGTCGCGTCCTCGGGGATGCCGAGGTCGTCGAAGAGGTGCTTCGAGGTGGAATACGTCTCGACCGGGTCGCTCGCGTCGAGCCCCAGTTCGTCGGAGATCAGCTTCCAGCGGGGGATCTCGTCCCAGTCGACGAGGGTGATGGCGACACCGGTCTTGCCTGCTCTGCCGGTGCGGCCGATGCGGTGGACGTAGGTCTTCTCGTCGTCGGGGGTCTGGTAGTTCACCACGTGCGTGACGTTCTCGACGTCGATGCCGCGAGCGGCGACGTCGGTGGCGACGAGCACGTCGACCTTGCCGGACCGGAAGGCACGCAACGCCTGCTCCCGTGCGCCCTGACCGAGGTCACCGTGTACCGCGGCGGCGGCGAAGCCCCGCTCGGCGAGATCGTCGGCCACCTTCTGCGCGGTGCGCTTGGTGCGGGCGAAGACCATGGTCAGCCCGCGGTCGGCGGCCTGGAGCACCTTGGCGACGAGTTCGGGCTTGTCCAGCGAGTGGGCCCGGTAGACGAACTGGGTCGTGCGCTCGTGCACGGCGCCCGCGTCGTTCTCCTCGGCCCTGATGTGGGTCGGCTGGTTCAGGAACGTCCTGGCCAGCGTGATGATCGGTCCCGGCATGGTGGCCGAGAACAGCATCGTCTGCCGCTTCTCGGGAACCATCCTGAGGATGCGCTCGATGTCGGGGAGGAAGCCGAGGTCGAGCATCTCGTCGGCTTCGTCCAGCACGAGCGTCCTGACCTTGCCGAGTACGAGATGCCGCTGTTCGGCGAGGTCGAGCAGCCTGCCCGGGGTTCCGATGACCACGTCGACACCCTTGCGCAACGCGGCGATCTGGGGCTCGTAGGGGCGGCCGCCGTAGATGGCGGCGAGCCGGACCCCGAGGTGTTTGCCCGCGTCGGTGAGGTCGTGTGCGACCTGGAGACACAGTTCCCGCGTCGGCACCACGACGAGCGCCTGGGGCGTGCCGTCGCCCGGCCGTTCGATCCGCTGCAGCAGCGGAACGCCGAATCCCAGCGTCTTGCCCATACCGGTGCGGGCCTGGCCGATGACGTCGTCACCGGCCATCGCGAGCGGCAGTGTCAGTGCCTGGATGGCGAAGGTGCGCTTGATTCCCGCGGTGTCGAGTGCGCGGACGATATCGGGGTGAACGCCGAATTCGGCGAAAGTGGGGTTTTCCCGCTGGGCCTCGGCGTCGGCGCCCGCCATCAGCGGATGTGAGGTGTCGAGTTCCGGTTGCCCCGACTCGCTGTGCTCAAGTGCGACCGGATCGGTGCCGGCGCTTTCCGTGTTCTCAATGGTCTCGGTGGTGCTGTCGTTCTGGTCGATGTCGGATCGCCTCTCTCATACCAGCGCGCACGGCCAGGTATTACGCGACACTCGACCACGCGGAACGGGGTTCGCCTGGGACTGATCACGCTGCTCACGGTGATCACGCGGAACCTCTCACGCGTGGGAATGCCGCCGAGGCGTGCACGCACACTGTGTGTTGACCGTAGTGCGTTCTCGCCGGAATGTGGCGACGCACGATGCGGTGGCAACTTCACTATCAGTCCGAAGTGTACCTTGTCTACCTGCTTGGTTGGTGACCGTGCTCGCACTGGGTCACGTGTCGTTGGTCTCGCCATCCCGGGGGAGCCGGAAAGTCGACCTGCCGGGTGGTCGGCGCCGTTCTGCGGGCGGGCGTACTCAACTACGGTGAACCCGTGAGTGAGCCGAAGGCACAGATCAGACCTGGCGTAGCTGACCTGCTGGGGGTACTCGCCTATGGCGAGCTCTCGGCGTTCGACCGGCTTGCCGAGGACGCGCGTACCGCTCCGACGATGCGGGGAAGGGCAGCACTCGCGTCGATGGCGGCGGCGGAAATCGGGCACTACGGCCTGCTGGAACGTCATCTCGCCGGGTACGGCGTCGCCGTCGAGGAGGCGATGGCGCCGTTCCAGTCGCACATCGACGCCTTCCAGGCCTCGACCGCCCCGAAGTCCTGGCTGGAATCGCTGGTCAAGGCGTACGTGGTGGACAGTCTCGCCGCTGATCTCTACCGCGAACTCGCGCAACTGCTCGACGAGGAGACGCGGCAGCTCGTACTCGTCGTGCTCGACGACACAGGTCATTCCGCGTTCGCCGAGCGCGAAGTCGCGGCGGCCATCGCGGCCGATTCCACCCAGCGTGATCGGCTGGCGTTGTGGGGCCGCAGGCTGCTGGGGGAGGCATTGACGCAGGCCCAGTACATCGTGGCCGAGCGAGACGGCCTCGCGGAGCTGATCGTGGCCGGCACCGGCGACCTTTCCGGGATCGCCGCGTTGTTCAGAAGGCTTCAGCAGGGTCACACCAAGCGGATGCAGGTCCTCGGTCTCGGTTAGCCTTGACCCGAACAGACCCGGATAACCAGGCGGAGGTTGCACGTGGAGGTCAAGATCGGCATCAAGGACACCCCGCGGGAGCTCGTGGTGTCCAGCGGCCAGTCGCCTGAGGAGGTCGAGAAGCTGGTCGCGGAGGCGCTCGGTGCCGAGGACGGCCTCTTCCGGCTCACCGACGAGAAGGGCCGCAAGTTCCTGGTGCCTTCCGGTCGCATCGCCTATGTCGAGATCGCGCCGTCGGACACCCGCAAGGTCGGCTTCTCCGTCGGTTCCTGACGACGAGCAACGGGGCTCCGATCCGCCTGCGGCGGATCGGAGCCCCGTTGTCGTGCTCACCTTCTTTTCCCGGGCCGCCTACTCCCAGAACACGGCTTCGATTTCCCTGCCGTCGTCGGTCGAGCAGCGGCTCCACGGATCGGTTGCCGTCCCGCTGGCGCAGGTCCATTCGCCAACGGTCACCGGGCCGTTGCCTCCGGCACCTGGTCCTTCGCCGTTCTTCAGTTTCGTGAAGTAGTCCTGCATCGACTGCGTGGCGCTCGCGCAGTCGACGTTGCCTGCCCTGACGTAGACGTCGGCCGGGATTTCGGCCGCGGTGATCACCACATTCGGGCACCGTGTTCCAGGAGGATCGCCCTCGGGCGCCGCGCTCGTGGGCTCGGCCGGTTGCGAGTCCGTCGGCTCCGCCGGTTCGGAAGACCCCGGCGACTCGGAAGATTCCGCCGGTTCGGTCGTGGTGGTCGGGGAGGCCGTGGTTTCCGCGCTGTGGGAGGGCGTCACAGCGCTCGGCGTTCCCGCTTGCTGGCTTGTCGCCCCGCAACCCGCGATGGCCAGCAGCCCGGCGAGCAGTGCGATGCGCGGAATGTGTCGGATTCCCATGCTGGCTCTGGCGCAGCAGCCGTTAACTCGGTTCCCAGTTGTTAACGGGAAATTTGCTCTGTGTGCTCTGTGTGCTCTGGAGTCTCCAACTGGTCAAGGGCGGTGGGTACCGCGAACGGTGGCGTGCTCGTGCCCATGATCCGGTACCGGTCCCACGGATCGGGGTCGGAAAGCTCCCCGCTCGCGGTGCCCTCGGCCGTGCTGATCTCGACCTTCTTCTTCCTGCCGCCCGCCAGTTCGGAAACCCGGTCGCTCGCGGAAACCCTTCCGTACCAGTGGTAGTAGCCGTCGATGGGCTGGAAATGGCCGCGCAGCCGCACCGTGACGGGCAGTTCGACATCGTCGAGCAGCAGTGTCGCTTCGCCGGTGTAGTCGTCTTCCTCGTGCTCGCTCATCGGTTTTCTCCCGTCTTCGGCTCGCTCGCTCCCGCGACCGGGGCGAGCTTGACGACCTTGTTCGCGTCGAGTGGCTTGTCGGGGTCGATGGTCACGCCGTGCTGCCGGGCGAGGCCGTCGATCGCGGCCCAGATGATCCGCGTGAGGTACTCGACCACGCTGTCGCGGCTCATCGTGCGCTTGTCCAGCCACCATTCGCCGGTGTTCTGGACCATGCCGACGATGCCGTAGGACCACGGTTCCGCCGCGCCCGAGTCCATGTTGAACATGCGCATGTAGTCGCCGAGCAGTGCCGTCAGCGCGGTGGCGATGACCTCCTTGTCCTCGGCGACGACGTCGGAACCCGCCGGTTTGTCGGCGAAGGCGTTGCGGGCGAGCAACCGGTAGAGGTTCGGGTGTTCCTCGATGACCGTGAAGAAGGCGTTGAGCGCCATCCTGATGCGCGGTACCGGCGCGAGTTCGGCGTTGATCGCGGGCAGCAGTCGTTCGAAGAGCAGTTCGGTTCCGCGCTGGCCGAGCGCGACGTGGAGATCGGCCTTGTCCTCGAAATGCCGGTACAGCACCGGTTTTGTGACACCGGCCGCCGCCGCGACGTCCTCCATGCCGAGTTCGGGTCCGTGCTCGTCGAGCGCTTTCAGTGCGGCTTCGACGAATTCGGCTCGTCTGGCGATGCGGTGCTTGCGCCAGCGGTCCCTTCTCGCGTCGCTTTTCGGGCCTTCGGCGGCTTTGCCGGTGTGCTTGACACGATCAGCCATGGCCATCATGCTACCAGAAGTAACTGTTACTAGAGGTTACATATATGGGGAAGGTGGTGTCGGCGATGACGCGGACCCTCAAGGAAGAAGGCCGTGAAAAGACCGCCGAACGGTTACTGAAGTCGTCGGCCAACAAGTTCTACGACCCCGAGGTCGACATCGACTGGGACGCGCCTCTCGTCGAGGGAAAGCGATTCATTCCCGAGCACCGCTCCAGCCTGTACGGCACCGAACTGTGGGAGCGGCTGTCCCCCGAGCAGCGCATCGAACTGGGCAAGCACGAGATCGCCAGCGTCGCCACCAACGGGCTGTGGTTCGAGGTGCTGCTCATGCAGATGCTGCTCAAGGAGGTCTACGGCGCCGACCCGACGAGCAGGCACGCGCAGTACGCGCTCACCGAGATCGCCGACGAATGCAGGCATTCCACGATGTTCGCGCGGATGACCGAGCGCATCGGCTGCCCTCCCTACGGCCCCGTGAAGTGGCGGCGGCGATTCGGCAAACTGCTGCCGGTCATCGGCTACGGCCCCGCGCTGTACGGCTCGATCCTCGTCGCGGAGGAAGTGCTCGACCGGTTGCAGCGCGAGCAGATGAACGACCCCGAGATCCAGCCGCTCGTGCGGATGGTCAACCGCATCCACGTTCTCGAAGAGGCACGGCACGTCACCTTCGCCCGCGAAGAGGTCACGAGGGGGATGGCCAAACTGTCCAAAGCGGAGCGTGCCTACCAGCGGCTGCTGATCGCCGTCGTCTCGCACGAGGTCACCCGCAGTCTCGTCAATCCGGCCGTGTACAAGTCGGTCGGCATCCGGCCTCGCGACGGATATCAGGCCGCCATGAACAACCCGCACTGGCAGGAGACCGTGCACTACGCGGGCGGGCGGATCATGCCTTTCCTCGACGAGGCGGGGCTCGTCGGCGGGCCGGGGATGCGGTGGTGGCGCCGATCGTTCCTGGTGAACGACCGATGACAAGCTCGTTCGTCACCGGCGACGGGACGCCGCTGCGAGTCGAGCTGAGCGGTCCGGCCGACGCCGGATACACACTCGTGCTCGTCCACGGCTGGACCCAGGACCACCGCAGCTGGGACAGGGTTGTCGCCGAGTTACCGAGCGGGATCCGCGTGCTGCGCTACGACCTGCGCGGACACGGGGATTCCGCACCGGCGACGCCGGAGACCGCGACGATCGACCAGCTCGCCGACGATCTCGCCGAGCTGATCGCACGGCGGGTACCGGAGGGAAGGCTCGTGCTGGCCGGGCACTCCATGGGCGGCATGACCATCATGGCGCTCGCCGACCGCCATCCCGAACTCGTCGCGAGCAGAGTCGACGGGGTCGCTTTCGTCGCGACGTCGTGCGGAGGGATGAACAACATCAGCCTCGGGCTGCCGGGTGTCGTCGGCAGGGGAGCGGCCAAGGCGGAGCGGCGGCTCGCGAAGCTGCTGGTGGCCTACCGCAAGGAAGCGCTGCCGCTGCGGCCCGGCGCGGTGCGGGCGGGTGCCCGCTGGCTGGTGTTCGGCAGCAAGCCGCGGCGTGCCGACGTCGCCTCCGTGGCCGAGCAGTTGCTGCGCGCGCATCCGGCGAGTGTCGGCGGTTTCCAGAACGCGATCTCACTGCACGAGCGCAGGATGGCGCTCGCGGCACTGCGGACGACGAAGGCGGTCGTACTCGCCGGGGACGCCGACCGCCTCTGCCCCGCGTCACACGCAAGGGCCATCGCGGGTGAGCTGCCGGGCGCCAGGCTCCTGCTGTTTCCGGGCGCCGGGCACATGCTGCAACAGGAACGCGCGCGCGAGGTCGCCGAGCAACTCGGCAGGCTGCTCACGACCGCGCGCTCGGGCACGGCGGAAGCGGCGCTGGGGGCCTGACGAGCGGATCGTGGCCGCGCCGGGGGCGGCCACGACCGGCTGTCACGAGTGCTGGAGCGGGAAGCCCGCGCCGATCCCGCGCCACGCCAGCGTCGAGGTCAGTGCGACGGCTTCTTCTCTGCTCATGGAGCTGTGGTGAGCCAGCCAGAACCGGGCGCTGACCTGGCTCATGCCGACGAGGCCCACCGCGAGCAGGCGGGCCTTCTCCTCGTCGAGCCCCGCGTCGGCGGTGATCGTCTCCGTGATCGCGTCGACGCTGGCCGAGACGGCCCTGTCGACGGCTTCCTGCACGGCGGGCTCGCCGCGCAGGTCCGATTCGAACACCATGCGGAACGCGCCCGCGTCGCTGTTGACGAAGTCGAAGAACGCGCCGACGGCGTTCATCACCCGCTGCTTGTTGTCCGTCGTCGAGGACAGCGCGCCCTGGACTCCGCTGACGAGGTTGTCGACGTGGCTTTCCAGCAGCGCGATGTAGAGGTCGAGCTTGCCGGGGAAGTGCTGATACAGCACGGGTTTGCTGACGCCGGCGCGCTCGGCGATGTCGTCCATGGCCGCCGCGTGGTACCCGTTCGCCGCGAACACCTGCTGGGCGGCGGCCAGCAACTGCGCGCGGCGTTCCGTACGCGGCAACCGGACTCCCCGGCCGAGCTGTGCCGATCCGGTGCTCTCGCTCGCCGTCTCAGTCATCCCGCCTCCAACTTCACTTCCACCGCACATTACTCGCCGGTACACGGCCGGCGCCAAGAGCGTTGGACATGAGGCATCCTTGAACCCGTGTCGGAAACACTGTCCCGCAGGGTGAAGAACCCCTCAACGTCAGCGGCGCGGCGTGCGCCGCTGACTCAGGTACCCCTCTCCAGCACTCCGTTGCCGCCACTCGACCCGGCCGCAACGCCGTGGCCTGGCGCCATGGAAAGGGTAAGTGGCCTTGATCTGCACGTCAGGCACACACCCGGTGCGGGCGATTCGACCGTGGTGTACGTGCACGGGCTCGGGGGTTCCTCAACCAACTGGACCGACCTCGCCGCGCAGCTCGCGCCGTCCGCGCGGGGCGTGGCGCTGGACCTTCCCGGCTTCGGCAGGTCCGAGCCCCAGCCGGGGTTCACCTTCAGCCTGCTCGCGCACGCGGGCGTCGTCGCCGACTACATCGAGCAGCACACCAGCGGACGCGTGCACCTGGTCGGGAACTCGATGGGAGGGGCCATCGCGCTGCTGCTCGGCGCCAACCGGCCCGAACTCGTGCGCACTCTCACATTGGTCTCGCCCGCCATGCCGGACAGGAGGCTCGACCCGAGGCGGCTGTCGGATCCGCGTGTCGTGTTCGCCTACCTGCCCGTGGTCGGCAGGAAGGTCAGGAGGCAGATCGCGGAGACGGATCCGCGGCAGCGCGCCGAGCAGGTGGTGCGGCTGTGCTTCGCCGACCCCTCCTCGGTGCCGGAGCAGCGGCTCGTCGAGGCGGCGGAGGAACAGCGCGCGAGGGAGGAGCTCGCGTGGGCGGGCACCGCGATGGCTCGCAGCACCATGGAGATCTTCCGATCCTGGTTCACCGGAGGGCAGGGCTCCCTGTGGGCGGTCGCGCGCACCGTGAGGGTGCCGTCGCTCGTGGTGTGGGGAACCGAGGACAAGGTGATCTCGGTGCGCAGGGCGGCGAGGACGGCCGAGGCGTTGCCCAGCTCACGGTTGCTGGTGCTGCCGAAGACGGGGCACGTCGCGCAGATGGAACGTCCCGCGACAGTGGCGAGGGCGATGCTGGGCATGTGGGAACGCGTCGAAACGGACACGGCGAGCGCATGGTGAATGCGAAAGTGTTACGCGTTACTCCGATCGAATGAAGGTGAATGGCCTGCCGCGTCCGCTGGTCGGCTCCTGAGTCGCGCTCCGGGTGTGGCACTCTGGGATTCGTGGACCGGGTAACGGAAGGAAAACGACACGAAGGCCAGCGTGCACAACGTGCTACGCGGCAGTCGGCTTCCTCCTACCCGAGGGAGAGCAAGGGCGGTAGCACGCGGTACCGGCCGACGGCGCAGAAGCACGGGGAACGGTCGAGGCAGGGCGCCCGCAGGAGGGTGACGGCGGAGCCGCTGGCGGCATCGTGGCAGCCGACGGAGGACCCCGAGCGGGGTGAACCCGCCCACCGCAAGAAGAAGCAGCAGTCGAGGCTGCGTGCACTGATCAGCACCTACGGCTGGCGGGCCTACGCGCTGCCCATCCTGCTCGTGATCACGGCACTCGTCGTTTTCGACACCACGCGTGCCCCCGATGACGCCTCGACGACGGGCAACGCGGACAGTTCGGGCACGGCGGTGGCCGGCGACGCGCCGCCCGTCGCGAGCGAGAACCCCGCCGAACCGGTCGACCTGAACATCCCGACGGCCGAACTGCCCAAGGGCGGCAAGTTCAGCGAGTCCGGCAAGGGAACCTGGCATGTCGTGCCGGGTGAGGGCAAGAAGGTCGGCGAAGGTCCCCAGCTGTTCACCTACACCATCGAGGTCGAGGACGGCCTCGACTCCGCCAGTTTCGCCGGCGACGACGGTTTCGCCGAGATGGTCGAGTCGACGCTGTCGAACCCGTGGAGCTGGATCGGCGGCGGTGAGGTGACGCTGCAGCGGGTCGGCGCCGATCACCCGAACCCCGATTTCCGGGTGAGCCTGACCTCGCCGGACACGACCCACCGGCCCGACGTGTGCGGAGGTTCGATCCCGTTCGAGACCTCCTGCTACCGCCGTGACCTGAATGGCGAGAACCGGGTGATCATCAACCTCGCCCGCTGGGTGCGCGGTGCCAAGGCGTGGGGTGGCGACATGACCGGATACCGGCAGTACGCCATCAACCACGAGGTCGGGCACGCGCTCGGCAACGGGCACGTCGGCTGCGCCGAGAACGACGGGCTGGCGCCGGTGATGATGCAGCAGACGTTCGGCGTCGCCAACGACTACGTGGCCAAGCTCAACGACACCCCCGGCGGTGATCAGGGCACCGTGCCGACCGACGGCAAGGTGTGCAAGGTCAACGCCTGGCCGAACCCCCAGGCCCAGCCGCGCTGAGTGGCGTCCAGCATGTGGACGCGGGGAAGAACTGGACCGCTCAAGCGGTTATAGATGAGTGGATTGCGATTAGGCGCGAGATGGAGGGCCCCCGATGTCAGGCACGCTGCCACCGCTCGTCGAGCCGGCTGCCGAGCTCACGAAGGAAGAGGTCGCGCGCTACAGCCGACACCTGATCATCCCGGATGTCGGGATGGCAGGGCAGAAGCGACTGAAGAACGCGAAGGTGCTGGTCATCGGCGCCGGAGGGCTGGGAAGCCCGGCTCTGTTGTATCTCGCGGCAGCGGGAGTCGGCACGCTGGGCGTGATCGACTTCGACGTCGTCGACGAGTCGAACCTGCAGCGGCAGGTGATCCACGGGCAGTCCGATGTCGGCAAGCCCAAGGCGCTCTCGGCGAAGGAGTCGGTGGCCGAAACCAACCGGTTCGTCGATTTCATCGTGCACGAGGAGCAACTGACCAGCGAAAACGCGCTGGACGTGTTCCGGGGCTACGACCTCATCCTCGACGGGACGGACAACTTCGCGACGCGCTACCTCGTCAACGACGCGGCCGTGCTGCTCGGCAAGCCGTACGTGTGGGGTTCGATTTTCCGGTTCGAAGGCCAGGTCAGCGTGTTCTGGGAGGACGCGCCGAACGGCAAGGGCCTCAACTACCGCGATCTCTACCCCGAACCGCCGCCTCCCGGCATGGTGCCCTCGTGCGCCGAGGGAGGCGTGCTGGGCGTGTTGTGCGCCTCTATCGGTTCGATCATGGTCACCGAGGCGATCAAGCTGATCACCGGCATCGGTGAGCCCCTGCTCGGCAGGCTCATCAGCTACGACGCGCTGGAGATGAAGTACCGCGAGGTCAAGATCCGCAAGGACCCCGAGACCCCGAAGATCACCGAGCTGATCGACTACGACGCGTTCTGCGGCGTCGTCTCCGACGAGGCTCAGCAGGCCGCCTCCGGCAGCACCATCACCCCTGCCGAGCTGAAGGCCAAGTTCGACGCGCACGAGGACTTCGCGCTCATCGACGTGAGGGAGCCTCACGAGTACGAGATCGTGAACATCAAGGGCGCGACGCTGATCCCGAAGGACCGGATTCTCTCCGGCGAGGCACTGGCCGAGCTGCCCCAGGACAAGCCCATCGTGTTGCACTGCAAGTCCGGTGCCCGTTCGGCCGAGGCGCTCGCGGCGCTGCACAGGGCCGGTTTCCGGGACGCGACGCACCTCGGTGGCGGCGTGCTGGCCTGGGCAGGACAGATCGACAAGAGCCTGCCGACGTACTGAGCACCGGAAGGACCTCTCCGGCGCCTGGAATGTCGCCAACGGTGCTTTCGTCACCATTCTGACGTGAGCAAGGGAGCTTTACTGCCGTAAAACGGCAGCAAAGCTCCCTTGCTCTCTGAAGGGGCTCGACCGGGTGATTGGGAAGTGGTATCCGACAGGGGAAACGTGGAGTGATGGCGCGGGGCGCCTACTCCACCCTGACGTGTGGCCGGGGTAACGTCGCCTTCCGTGGCCGTCACCCGTGAGCGCCCTCCGGCGCATGTCTGCGCGGCGTTCGGGGCGGATCCGGATTCAGCGGAACCGCTGCCCGAGAGCACCGCGTGGCGCCTCGACGACATCGTACTGAGACCCGTCAGCGACCGGGTTCACGCCGTGTGGCTCGCTCGCACCTTCGCCGCCATCGAAGTCTCCGACGTCCGCGTCGCCAGGCCACTGCGCACCACCGACGGCCGGTGGGTCATCGCCGGCTGGTCCGCCGCCCGCTACGTCCCCGGAAGCAGGGAACACCGGCACGACGACATCGTGCACACCGCCGTCAAACTCCACCAGGCCACGTTTCACCTTCCCCGCCCCGAACATCTTCTCGTCCGCGACGACATACCCGGCACGGCCGAACGCGTCGCCTGGGGCGAACAGGACATCCCCCTCGACGAGAAGAAGGGGGGTCGCTGGTTCGAGATCCTCGCGCCTTCCCGGCGCCCCATCGACCTTCCCGACCAGCTCGTTCATGGCGAACTGTTCGGCAACGTCCTCTTCGACGGCGACGACACCCCGCCGGGGGTCGTCGATTTCGCCCCCTACTACCGTCCAGCCGAATGGGGAGCGGCCATCGCCGCCGTCGACGCGATCGCGTGGGGCGGCGCCGACGGCGAGCTGCTTCGCAGGTGGTCCCACCTTCCCGAATGGTCGCAGCTGCTGTTGCGCGCGATCCTGTTCCGGCTCGCCTGCAACGCGCTCGACCCGCGCTCCACCGCCTCCGCGCTCGACGGCCTCAGGGTCGCCGCGAGCGAAGTGAGCGAGTTCGTCTAGCAACGCGCCTCACCACCGGCTTCCCTCGCGGCGCGCGCAATGTCGCACCGCTGAAACATAGGGGCGCCCTGCCTTAACACGCGCTGCCTACCTTCGGTTCCGCCGACGAACCGGAGGGAGGTGGCCGATGTCCCGCTCGATCACCGCGACCCACTGCCCGTA
Source organism: Saccharomonospora sp. NPDC006951 (assembly GCA_040635515.1). Lineage (GTDB taxonomy): Bacteria > Actinomycetota > Actinomycetes > Mycobacteriales > Pseudonocardiaceae > Prauserella_A. The sequence continues at coordinate 25,303 of JBEYHY010000013.1, forward strand.
CTGCGCACTGCAATGCGGCATGAACCTCTCCGGTGGCACCCCGGAGACGATCGAGGTGCGCCCCCGCGATTTCGCCGTCAACGCGGGTGGCCTCTGCCAGAAGGGCTGGACGTCACCGGCATTGCTCGGTTCGCCGTCGCGGCTCACGACACCGCTCATCCGCGAGGCGGGAGCCCTCCGTGAGGCGAGCTGGGACGAGGCACTTGATCTGGTCGCCACGAGGCTGCGCGAGTTGCGCGCCGAGCACGGGGCCGACAGCGTGGCCGTTTTCGGCGGTGGCGGGCTCACGAACGAAAAGAGCTACCTGCTCGGCAAGTTCGCGAGAGTCGCGCTCGGGACATCGCAGATCGACTACAACGGCCGCTTCTGCATGTCGTCGGCGGCGGCCGCGGCCACGAAGGCATTTGGTCTCGACAGGGGACTGCCGTTCCCGGTGACCGATCTGGCGGGCGCGGACGCCGTGCTGCTTGCCGGTGCGAACCCCGCCGAGACGATGCCCCCTTTTCTGCGGCACCTTCGCGCGGCCCGAGCCAAGGGTGGTCTCGTCGTCGTCGATCCCCGGCGCACGCCCACCGCCGAACAAGCGAGCCTGCACCTGGCTCCGGCGCCTGGCACCGATCTCGCACTGGCATTGGGAATCCTGCACGCCACCGTCGAGGAAGGACTGACCGATCTGTCCTATGTGGCCGAGCGAACCACCGGATTCGACGAGCTGTGGCGCATCGCCGCGAGATACTGGCCGGAGCACGTGGAACGGATCACCGGCGTCGCCGCGGCCGATCAGCGCAAGGCGGCGCGTCTGCTGGCCACCGCGGGCAATGCCTACGTACTCACCGCGAGGGGCACCGAGCAACACGCGACCGGAGTCGACACGGTCAACGCCTGGATCAACCTCGCGCTCGCACTCGGCCTTCCCGGCAAGGCGGGGTCCGGATGGGGCTGCCTCACCGGGCAGGGCAATGGGCAGGGTGGCAGGGAACACGGGCAGAAAGCCGATCAGCTCCCCGGATATCGCGGCATCACCGATGTCGCCGCCCGCGAGCACGTCGCGAAGGTGTGGGGCGTCGCCGAGCACACGCTGCCGGGGAAGGGCCGCTCCGCCTACGAACTGCTCGATGCCGTCGGCGGTGCCGATGGGCCTCGTGCGCTGCTCGTCTTCGGCAGCAACATCGCCGTTTCGGCACCACACTCCTCGAACGTCGTCGATCGCCTTTCCACACTGGACCTTCTGGTGACTTCGGACATCGTGCTTTCCGAAACCTCGTTGCTGGCCGACGTCGTGTTCCCCGTGGCCCAGTGGGCCGAAGAGGAGGGAACACTGACCAACCTCGAAGGCCGGGTTCTGTTGCGGAGCAAAGCATTGGACCCGCCGGCGGCGGTACGCACCGACCTCGCGGTCATCGCCGGACTGGCGCGAAGACTCGGCCAGCCCGCCTCCCGGTTCCCTTTCGAAGCGGAAGCCGTCTTCGGTGAACTGCGCGCCGCGTCCAAGGGCGGGCCCGCGGACTACTCCGGCATCAGCTACGACCGGCTCCGCCGAGGAGAAGCGCTGCACTGGCCGGTTCCTTCCCCGGCCCATCCCGGTACTCCCCGGCTGTTCCTCGACACCTTTGCCACCGAGGACGGGAAAGCGCGCTTCGTCCCCGCCGAGCACAAGGGCCCATCCGAGCTCCCCGACGAGGAATTTCCCTTGCTGGCGACCACCGGCCGCGTGCTGCACCACTACCAATCCGGCGCGCAGACCAGGAACATCGCCGTGCTCAACGCGGTGGAACCCGAGGTATACGTCGAAATCCATCCCGACACCGCTGGCAGGGCGGGACTGGAGCACGGAGACATCGCCAGGGTGCGCTCGCGGAGGGGCGAGATGCGCGCGCGAGTCCGCTGTGTCAGCGGAATTCTCGCCGACGTCGTCTTCCTTCCCTTCCACTACGGGGGCGGTCAGCGCGCGAATCTGCTCACCAACCCGGAACTCGACCCACAGAGCCGCATGCCGGAGTTCAAGGTGTGCGCGGTCGCGATCGAACCGGCGGGAGACATCGCGTGAGCCCGATGAACGTCGTGATCGCGGGGTACGGCATGGCGGGGGCGAGGCTTGCCGACGAGATGCGCACGAGGGATCCCCTCGGGGAGGCGACCAGCATCACGGTGATCGGCGCCGAACCACACCACGCCTACAACAGGGTGCTGCTGTCCTCGGTGCTCGCGGGAAGCCTGCGGCCTTCGGCCGTGCTGCTGCACGACGAGAAGTGGGCGCGGGCAAAGGGAATCGACCTCAGAATCGGGGTCGGCACTACCGCGATCGATCCCACGGCGAGAACCGTCACGCTCACCGACGGCGGGACGGTCGGCTACGACGCCCTTGTGCTCGCGACCGGGAGCAGGCCGTGGATCCCGCCGGTGGAAGGACTCACCACCGATGACGGTGGACTCGCCGAGGGTGCGCTCACGTTGCGCACGATCGACGACTGCGCCCAGATCCGGCATCGCGCCAAGCCGGGTTCGCCGGTGGCCGTCCTCGGCGGGGGCGTGCTCGGTCTCGAAGTCGCGAAAGGACTCGCCGCGATCGGAGCAACCGTGACCGTGGTGCATCCCGGCGACCGCGTCATGGAGCGGCAACTCGACGCTCGCGCGGCACGGGTGCTCACGCGGGTTCTCGCGAGCCACGGTATCGGCTTCCGGATCGGCGACGCCGCGGCCCGGTACGTGCCTGGCGCGGGCCTGAAGCTCGGCGATGGGAGCCACGTCGAGGCCGCGACCGTCATCGTCTCGGCCGGGGTACGACCCGAGACCACGCTTGCGGACTCGGCGGGCCTGCTCGTCGGAAACGGGATCGTCGTCGACGACGCGCTGCGCACGAGCGACGGCCGGATCCACGCGATCGGCGACTGCGCGCAACACCCCTCGGCAGTCGCGGGGCTCGTGCAACCGGCGTGGGAGCAGGCCAGCGTACTCGCCGATCTGCTCACCGGAACCGACGGTGCGGCACGTTATCGCGGTAGCCGGGTGGTGACCCGCCTCAAGGCGCGGGGCATCGAACTGACCGCGCTTGGTGAGACCTGCACCGATCCCGACGAGCCCGGCGCCGAGGTGCTGACCTTCGACGATCCGGCAGGCTGCCGTTACGCGAAGCTGGTCCTGCGCGAGAACAGGGTGGCCGGTGCGATCCTGCTCGGTTTTCCCGATGCCGCCGCCACGATCGCTCAGCTGCACGATCGCGGTGTTCCCGCACACAGCGACCGGCTCGGCCTTCTGCTCGGAAGGGCGCTGCCCGGCGGGGCCCCCACCGCGTCGAGTCCTGCCGGCCTGCCCGCGAACGCGCTCGTGTGCCGGTGCAACTCGGTGAGCAAATCGGCACTCGTCGACGCGTGGCGCGCCGGCGCGGCCGACGTCGCGGCACTGCGCACGGCGACCAGAGCCGCCACCGGCTGCGGCAGCTGCGCCGACACCGTCCAAGGCATCGCCGACTGGCTGGCCGACTCCGCGTAGGTCCGCCGCGATCTCGTCAGTGACAAGGAGAAACTCATGAGTTCCCGAACGATCGAACACTGGGATCCCGAGAACGAGAACTTCTGGAACACCAAGGGAAAACGAATCGCGGGCCGCAACCTCTGGTTTTCGATCCTCGCCGAGCACATCGGGTTTTCCATCTGGACCCTGTGGTCGGTGCTCGTGCTGTTCATGGGGCCCGAGTACGGGTTGAGCGCGGCGGACAAGTTCCTGCTGGTATCGACTCCCTCGCTCGTCGGCGCTGTCCTCCGCATTCCCTACACGCTCGCTGTCGCGAAGTTCGGTGGTCGCAATTGGACGTTGATCAGTGCCGCACTGCTGCTGGTGCCGACCGTGCTCGCCGCGGTCGTGATGCGCCCCGGGACGCCGCTGTGGGTGTTCCTGCTCGTCGCCGCCGTCGGCGGGGTCGGAGGCGGCAACTTCGCCTCGTCGATGACGAACATCAATTCGTTCTTCCCTGAGCGGCTCAAAGGTGCCGCGCTCGGGCTCAACGCGGGCGGAGGAAACCTCGGCGTCGCGGCCATCCAGCTTGTCGGCCTGCTCGTCATCAGCACGGCGGGATCGTCGGCTCCGCAGCTCATCTGCTACGTCTATCTCCCGCTCATCGTCCTGTCCATGACAGGGGCCGCCGTGTTCATGGACAACATCGCGCAGGTCCGCAAAGAGGGCAACGCGATGCGCGAGGTGTTGCGGGACAAGCATTCCTATGTCATGTCCATCCTCTACATCGGAACGTTCGGCTCGTTCATCGGGTACAGCTTCGCGTTCGGCCTCGTGTTGCAGAATCAGTTCGACCGCACGCCGTTGCAGGCGGCGCAGGTGACGTTCATCGGCGCCCTGCTCGGCTCGGTGATCAGGCCGGTGGGTGGCAGGCTCGCCGACAAGCTCGGTGGTTCGAAGGTCACCCTGGGCACTTTCCTCGCCATGGCGTTCAGCACCGTGCTGTGCATCGCGGCGTCCGGCGCCGATTCGCTTGCGCTCTTCATGGCCGGGTTCATCCTGCTGTTCGTATTCTCCGGAATCGGCAACGGGTCCACCTACAAGACTATCCCGGCGATCTTCCACACCAAGGCGCTCGCGGCGATCGAGAACGGGGAGAGCGAGGACGCCGCCTTCTCCAGGGCCCGCAGGCTCTCCGGCGCGCTCATCGGTATCGCGGGCGCCGTCGGCGCGCTCGGCGGGTTGTTCATCAACCTCGCGTTCCGCACCTCGTTCACGAGCGCGGGCTCCGGTGTTCCCGCCTTCGTGTCGTTCCTGGTGTTCTACGCGATCTGCTTCGTGCTGACCTGGGCCGTCTACCTTCGCGGCTCCGCACGTCCGGCGAGCGGCAAGCGCGAACCGGCCTTCGCGGGAGCAGGGGTGTGAACGCGCACAGGCGACCTCACCGGGGAAGCGAGCTTTCGGTAACACAGCCGCAACGTCACCGACCTGAGCCGGATACGCGCGGCGGCGAGCATGGGGGAAGTTCATGGAGGGTGCTGGTATGAGCGCGACGCTGGTCGTCATCGGACACGGGATGGTGGCGCACCGTCTTGTCGAGGCAGTCCGGTCCGAGGACGTCGGCACGACGTGGCGGATCGTGGTGCTGGGCGAGGAGGACCGGCCCGCCTACGACCGGGTGGGGTTGACGTCCTATGTGGAGCACTGGGATGCCGGGAAGCTGGAACTACCTGGTGCCGGCTACGCCGGTGACGCCTCGGTCGAGTTGCGGCTCGGTGACCCGGTCGTCGAGATCGACAGGGAAACCCGGCGGGTGCGCACGGCCAGCGGCTACACCGTGCGCTACGACGCGGCGGTCATCGCGACCGGTTCGAGGCCGTTCGTGCCACCGGTCCCGGGGAAGGAGCTGCCTGGCTGCTTCGTCTACCGCACGATCGCCGACCTCGATGCGATCAGGGCGGGGGTCGAATCGGCGGTGCGCGGCAAGGGAAGGGCCGCCGCCGCTGTCGTCGGCGGCGGGCTGCTCGGCCTCGAAGCCGCGAAGGCATTGCGGGACATGGGATTGTCACCACACGTGGTCGAGCTGGCACCGTGGCTGATGCCGGTTCAGGTCGACGAGGGCGGCGGCGGAGTGCTGCGCGGGCTCGTCACCTCGCTCGGCGTCACGGTGCACACCGCGACGTCCGCGGAGTCGATCGTGCGCGACCGCGGCAGGCTCAGGGCGAATCTGAGCAACGGGACCGAACTCGACGTCGACCTTGTCGTATTCTCGGCCGGGATCCGGCCGCGCGACGACCTCGCGAGGGACAGCGGGCTCGCGATCGCCGAGCGGGGCGGGATTCTCGTCGACGATCGATGCCGCACGAGCGATCCCGCCATCTACGCGATCGGCGAGTGTGCCGCGATGGAAGGCACGGTGTACGGCCTTGTGGCGCCGGGTTATTCGATGGCCGAGGTCGTCGCGGCGGGCTTGCTCGGGGGTGAGGCGAGCTTTCCCGGCGCCGATACGTCGGCGAAGCTCAAGTTGCTCGGCGTCGACGTCGCGAGCTTCGGCGACGCGCACGCGAAGACCGGCGGTGCGCTGGAGGTCGTCCTCAACGACGCGGTGAGCGGCACGTACAAGAAGCTCGTCGTCTCCGACGACGCCAGCGTGCTGCTGGGCGGGATCCTCGTCGGGGACGCCGGTGAGTACACCCTGCTGCGTTCGCTTGTCGGCAAGCCGTTGCCCGCCGAGCCGGCGGCATTGCTCGCGCCGGAGGGCTCGCGGGACACCGGCGCGGGAATCGAAGCGTTGCCACCGGAAGCACAGATCTGTTCGTGCAACGCCGTGTCGAAAGGCGCCATCACCGAGGCGATCACGGTGCGCGGGTGCGACAGTGTGACCGCGCTCAAGGAGTGCACCCGCGCCGGTACCTCGTGTGGTTCGTGTGTTCCGATGCTGGGCTCGCTGCTGGCCGCGTCCGGCATCGCCCGATCCACGGCGGTGTGCGAGCACTTCTCCCAGTCGAGGGCCGAACTGTTCGAGATTGTGCTGGCGACCGGCATCACCACTTTCAGCGCGCTCATCGCCGGCTACGGCAAGGGCACCGGCTGCGCCGTCTGCAAACCGGCGGTCGCCTCGATATTGGCGACACTGGGAAACGGGCACGTGCTCGGCGGCGAGCAGGCGAGCCTTCAGGACACCAATGACCGGTTCCTCGCCAATATGCAACGCAACGGCACGTACTCGGTGGTGCCCCGCATTCCGGGAGGCGAGATCACCCCGGACAAGCTGATCGTCATCGGCGAGGTGGCCAGGGAATTCGGGCTGTACACGAAGATCACCGGCGGACAGCGGATCGACCTGCTCGGCGCCACCGTCGAGCAACTGCCCCTGATCTGGAAGCGGCTGGTGGAAGCCGGTTTCGAGTCGGGCCACGCATACGGGAAGGCCCTGCGCACGGTCAAGTCCTGTGTCGGCAGCACCTGGTGCCGGTACGGCCAGCAGGACAGTGTCGGGCTGGCCGTCGAACTGGAGCTTCGCTATCGGGGATTGCGCTCCCCGCACAAGCTCAAGTCCGGAGTGTCCGGATGTGCGCGCGAATGCGCGGAGGCCAGGAGCAAGGACTTCGGCATCATCGCCACCGAGCAGGGCTGGAATCTCTACGTGGGCGGAAATGGCGGCGCCATGCCGAGGCATGCACGGCTGCTGGTTTCCGATGTGGACAAAGAATCACTGATCCGGATCATCGACAGGTTCCTCATGTTCTACGTGAGGACGGCGGACCGGTTACAGCGAACGGCACCGTGGATCGAGGAGATGGAAGGCGGTCTCGACCATCTTCGTGCCGTCATCGTGGACGACAGCCTCGGTATCTGTGCCGAGCTGGAGGACGCGATGTCCCGGCACGTCGAGAACTACCGGGACGAATGGAAAGGGGTACTTGAGGACGAGGACAAGCTCGCGAGGTTCACCTCGTTCGTCAACGCTCCGGGTGTCCCCGATCCGACGGTCTCCTTCAGGCACGAGCGTGAGCAGAACGTGCCGGTCCTGCTCGGCGTTCCGGTGGTGAGCGGCCGGTGACCGCCAGGCTGGCCGGGGTCAGGCGGGAATGGACGGTCGTCTGCCCCGTTGAGAGCGTCCCCCGCGCGTGCGGAGTGGCCGCGCTGCTGCCCGGCGACATTCAGGTCGCGGTATTCCGCACCGGCGACGGCGAGTTCTACGCACTGTCCAATCTGGATCCTTTCAGTGGAGCGGCCGTCCTTTCGAGAGGAATCGTCGGCGACTGTGACGGGGAGCCGGTTGTCGCCTCGCCCGTCTACAAGCAACGATTCGGTCTCCGCGACGGAAGGTGTCTCGACGACCCCCGCGTGTCGGTAGCGGCCTTCGCCGTCGAGGTCACCGGCGGCATGGTTCGGGTGAGCCCGCCGTGACCGATGCCGGACCGCTGGCCGGGTTCTCGATCGGCATCACGGCGGCGCGACGTGCCGACGAGCTGGGTGCCTTGCTGGTGCGCAAGGGTGCGTCCGTGCGGTACGGGCCCGCGATCCGGATCGTGCCACTCGCCGATGACACCGAGTTGCGCGCCGCGACCACGGCACTGCTCGCCCATCCGGCCGACGCCGTCGTCGCGACGACGGGCATCGGTTTCCGAGGCTGGCTCGAAGCGGCGGAAGGCTGGGGCCTCGGTGACGAGCTGCTGGCCACTCTCGGCAGGACCAGGCTGCTCACCAGAGGGCCGAAGGCCAAAGGCGCCGCACGAGCCGCCGGTCTGTCCGAAGTGTATTCACCGGCGTCGGAGAGCAACGCCGAGCTGTTGCGGTACCTACTCGACTGCGGGGTCGGCGGCTTGCGGATCGCGGTCCAATTGCACGGCGAGCCGTTGCCCTCGTTCGTGCGCACCTTGCGTTGTGCGGGGGCCGAGGTCATCGAAGTGCCGGTGTATCGCTGGGTCGGTCCGACAGATCCGGGACCGCTCGACCGGCTGATCGACGGCGTACTCGACGGTTCCATCGACGCGCTTCCCTTCACCAGCGCACCGGCCGTCGCCAGCACGTTGGCGATGGCGGCACGCACCGGCCGCGACGCGGCACTCGTCGACGCGCTCCGCTCACGTGTTGTCGTGGCCTGCGTCGGTCCCATCACCGCGGGGCCACTCGCCGCACTGGGCGTTCCGGTCAGCCAGCCGAGGCGGTCGCGGATCGGTGCGCTGGCGAGAACACTCGGCGAGGAACTCGTCGCGAGGTCGCCGAGGATGCGGGCGGCCGGAAAGGACATTCAGCTCCGTGGTCAGGCGGCCCTTGTGGACGGAGAACTGTGCGAGGTGGCACCGGCACCGATGGCCGTACTGCGCGCTCTCGCCGTGCGCCCGGGCCGAGTGGTGTCGCGGAAGGAGTTGCGCGAAGCGCTGCCATCCGGTGGGGAGGACCACGCCGTCGAGACGGCGGTCGGCAGGCTGCGTACGGCACTCGGCGAGGGAAGCCTGGTGCAGACCGTCGTCAAGCGCGGATACCGCCTCGCCGTCGTCACCGGCGAGGGAGAGCGGCGGTGATCGTGCTTGCCGCGCACGGAACGCGGGATCCCGATGGCGGCGTCGCCGTCGAGTTGCTTGCCGAGCGCGTGCGGGCGAGCGGGACCGAGGTCCGCGTCGCCTATGCGGACGTGAGGCAACCCGGTATCGCCGCCGTGCTCGGCTCGCTGGAAGGCCCTTCCGTTGTGGTACCGGCGTTTCTCGCGCCCGGATACCACGTCCGTGAGGACATTCCGGCAGGTATCGCGGAGGGAAGACGGCATCCCGTCGTACTCGCGAGACCGCTGGGGCCCGATCCCGAGCTGCTGACCGTGCTCGCCGACCGGCTGCGGCAGGCCGGGCATCGCGACGAGGACGCGGTCGTACTGGCCGCGGCGGGGTCGCGAGATCCCCTCGCGCTGTCGGTCGTCGACGACGTCGCGCGGAATTTGGGGGCCATACTGGGAAAACCGATCATTCCGGGGTTCGCGGCTCCTGCCCTTCGAGGTCAGCTGTCCGTGGCCGAGGCTGTGGAACGAGCGCGCGCGGGACAGCGTGACGTCGCCGTGGCGAGCTGGTTGCTCGCGCCGGGACTGTTCCACCGCAGGGCCGCCGAATCGGGTGCGGACGTGGTCGCCGATCCACTGTGCACGGCGACCGGCGTTCACCCCGCGGTGACCGGAATCGTGTTGCGCAGGTACGCCGAGGCTCAGGCCCAGCTGACGCGGGAGCCGGTATAGCCGCGAGCCTCGGCGACGCGCGCCGCCTCGTCGCCGACGGCGGCCCTGGCCTTCTTGGTCAGCGGGAGAAAGGCGGTGGCCGACACCTCAAGGGACTTTCCGGCGGCCTTCGCTCTCCACGTTCCGGACACCTCGCCGTCGGCCAGTATCGCGCCGGGATTGCCGAGGATCTTCCAGAGTTCCTTGCGCATCGCCTTGTCCGGAACAAGAATCTCCCTGTCTCTTCCCTGCAGGAACGGGTCCCACGGCGGAAGGAGCCGGACAGGTGAAGGATCGGGAGGATTCTCCATTGTGGACACCGCACCGGCGGGGACGAACGCCCGTTTGCCGTCGACGCCGACCTCGATGAGCGCATCCTCCGGCCACAGTGCTTCGAGTACCTTCGCCCGGCTGGTACCGATGAACCCGGCCGCGTCGGCCGCCGTGGCGGGGCCATGTAGCCGCAGGTACCGTTCCACGGTCAGCTTCGCTTCCGCGACATCCATTGTGGAGGGTATTCGAGACCGGCTCCGCAGGGGAAGAAGCGTCGCGGGCGAGACGCCAGGTTCGAGCGCGATGCCGGCGAGCGGGGTGGCCAGCCGCATGAGCTGCTCGTGGATGTGGGTTGCCTGGCAGCCCCGGCACCATCGGGAGAACCCGGCCGGAATCCGCCGGGTGACCTCCTCGCTTGCCGCACCTTTTGTCATGGGCCCGCCTACTACGGACCGCAGTGCCTTCGCCGCCATCACCAGCACCTCGCGCGCCGGCCTGCCCGCTTCGGCGATTTCCTTGCGCTGCCAGCCCATTCTGATCTCGGCGTCGGTGTCGTCGAAGGGGAGCAGGCCCGGAATCAGGTCGAGGAAACCCGCACTGCGGTGATAGTGCGGTGCGCCTCGATGCGACCAGGCCAGCGTGAACCGCTCGTCGTCCACAAGCGACGGTGGAGGATCGGGAAGCCTGGCCGTCAGCGCGAGTCTCGCGGTGTCTCGCTTCGTGACATCCTGAACTCCGAGATCGAACACCGCCAGTCGTTCGGGATCGGCGGTGTCCCTGTGCAGGCCGTGCGCGGCGATGCGGTAGGCCAGCGCCTGAGAGCGGTCGATCGACAGCACCCGCTTCTCCTAACCGAACGCGTAGTCGAACGTGTACTCGATGGTTTTCGTGGCGCCCGCCGCAGTTCCGGTGCCGGTGATACCGGACAGTTCACCGGTGCCGGAGCCGGGAACGACGGACCACACGTCCCGGATACCCTCCGCCCCGTACGTTACGTCGTGCCGGATCAGGAAGCTGCCCTTGCGGCCCTCGACCGAGCCTGTGATGTGTTCGAAACCAGGAGCCGACTGCCCTCCGCCGTACTGGGAATCCGCGTAGTACAGCAGGTAGTCGCAGGTCGAGGTGCCCTCGATGACCCCCTGATAGGTGAAGGTGACGTGGGCGTGTGCGTAGCGGGGACCGTCCTCGGTGCCGCTCACGACCTGCTCGTCCCAGGTCCGCATGGTGTAGGTGTTGTCGCTCATGAGACCCACCCTGCCTGCCAAGGCTGACATCTTCTGTCAGGTATTCGAGGCAGAATGGGAACATGCGCGCAAGCAGGCTGCTGTCGGTGCTTCTGCTGTTGCAGAACCGGGGCAGGATGACGGCCGAGGAACTCGCCTCCGAGCTGGACGTGTCGGTACGGACCGTCTACCGGGACATCGAGGCGCTCTCCGCCGCGGGAGTCCCCGTGTACGCCGACAGGGGCAGGACCGGCGGCTACCAGTTGCTCGGTGGCTTCCGCACCAGGCTGACCGGGCTGACCGAACAGGAAGCCAAGTCGCTGGCGCTCGCCGGGCTCCCCGGTGCCGCGGCCGAACTCGGCCTCGGCACCGTGCTCGCCGCCGCCCAGCTCAAACTCGACGCCGCGCTCCCCGCCGAGCTGCGCTCCGGCGCGCGTGAGCTGGCCGAACGGTTCTACCTGGACGTTCCGGGCTGGCACAGGGGCATCGAGCGCCTCGACCAGCTCACCGGCGTGGCCGACGCGGTGTGGCGGAGCAGGAGAATCAGAGTCGACTACCGCAGATGGGACAACAGCGCCGTCGAGCGGGTGCTCGAACCGCTCGGCCTCGTTCTCAAAGCTGGGAACTGGTATCTCGCCGCGCGCTGCGAAGGTGACGAACGCACGTACCGGGTCTCCCGCATTGACGGGTTCAGCGATCTCGGCGAGGAGTTCAGCAGGCCGGAGGGGTTCGATCTGGCCGAGTACTGGCGCGAATGGTCGGCTCGATTCGAGAGCAGGCTGTACCCGCGCACCGCGACAGTGCGCGTCACCCCGCTCGGAAGGGATCTCATCCCCGTCTACCTCGGCTCGGTGGGTGCGCGCGCACTACGGGAGACGGCCACCGAACCGGATTCGGAAGGATGGTCGCGGGTAGAGTTGCCGGTCGAGCCTGGCGCGCCGGCCCTCGGCGAGTTGCTCCACTTCGGTCCCGAACTGGAGGTGCTGGCCCCGGCCGAGCTGCGGGAACGGGTTGCCGAGGCGGTCGCGAAGATGGGTGCGCTGTATGGGTGAGCTTGACGGGGTGACCATCGGCATCACCGCCGAGCGGCGGGCGGCCGAGTTCATCGAAGCGCTCGAACGCAAGGGCGCGACCGTGCGGCACGCGCCGACGCTGCGCATCGTCCCGCTGCCGGGCGACGAGCGGCTCAAGGCCGCGACCGACGACGTGCTTTTCGCCGACGTGGACCTGCTCGCCGTCACCACGGGCGCCGGATTTCGCGGCTGGCTCGACGCCGCGAGGGAATGGGGAAGCGAGAGCAGGCTCCTCGAACGGCTCGCCGCCGCGCGCGTTCTCGTCAGGGGCCCCAAGGCGAAAGGCGCCGTGCGCGCGCGAGGGATCACCGAGTACTGGTCGGCGGAAAGCGAAACCAACCGTGAGCTGTTCGCTCGCGTGCTCGACGAGGACATCGCTGGAAGGCGGATCGCCGTCCAGCTGCACGGTGAGCCGCTGCCCGAGTACACCGGCGCGCTGCGGGAGGCGGGGGCTTCCGTCGTGGAGGTGCAGCCCTATCGGTGGCAATGGCCCTCCGATGTGGAGCCCGCGCGGGAACTCGTCGCGGCGGTGCTGGCAGGGGAGGTGCGGGCGCTGGCGTTCACGAGCGCGCCGGCGACGGCGAACCTGCTGACGCTGGCGAGGGAGAGCGGGCGGTTCGGCGAATTCCTCGGCAGGCTGGGGACGTCGGTGCTGTGTGCCTGCGTCGGTCCGGTGACGGCGGGGCCGTTGACCGAGCTGGGGGTGCCTGCGGTGTTGCCGGAGCGGCAGCGGCTCGGCGCGTTGGTCAAGCTACTGGCCGCCGAACTGCGTACCCCCTGAGCCGGACGCGCCGCGCGCCGCGCGGCGTCCGGCTCGTGCCGCGTGCGGCTCGTGCGCGAGTCCCCCGTTCAGGACCGCGAGATCCGCGTTCGGGTTGCCGAGTTCTGCATTCAGGACGGCGAGATCCGCACTGAGGATGGTGAGATCCGCGCCGAGGCTGGCGAGGCCGCCGGCGCAAGCGCTTGCGTCCATCCTGCGCCCGGAGAGGGTGGCTGATGTGGGCTCCGTGGGCGTTCGGGGACGGCGGCTGGATTGGGTCCGTGGGCGTTCGGGTAGCGACTGGTGTGGGCGGCTGGTTTGGGTCCCGCGTAAGCGTTTGGGGTAGCGGCTGGGTTGGGCCCCGGGTAAGCGTTCGGTGGTTGCACGGGGGCGTGCGTGCGCGGTGGAGTTCTGGCCAGCTCGGTCGGGTTCGGCCGCTCGGTCGGGTTCCGGCGGCGCGGATCTCGGTGACCTGAGTGCGGATCTCGGTGACCTGAGTGCGGAACTCGCTGTCCTGAGTGCAGAACTCGGCGTTCTGAGCGGGGGACTCGCGCGGGGTGCGGGGCGCGGGTGCGCGGGGTGCGTCAGTCGTCGTCCTGGGGGAGTTCGCCGGCGTCCGCTTTGCGGATGCTCTCCCTCCCGGTGTCCTCTTCGCTCTTGCCCACCCGCCAATACCCGGTGAACGTGATCACGCGCTTGTCGACCCCGCGCTCGCGGACCAGGTGCCTCCGGGTGAGCTTGACCATGTTCGCCTCGCCCGACACCCACGCGTACGGCCGGCCCTTCGGCAACTCGGCTTCCCGCACAGCGGCGAGCACCGCGTCGCCGTAGCCGCCGTCTCCCCTGGGGACCCACTGGGTCTCGACGTCGGCCGCCGTCGCGAAGCGCTGCCGGTCGGCGGGGTCGGCGACTTCGACGAAGACGCGGGCCTTCGCGTTCTCGGGGAGGGCTTCGAGGATGGCGCCGATGGCGGGAATCGCGGATTCGTCGCCGACGAGCAGTTGCCATCCGGTGCCTTCCGGCACCGAGTAGAGCCCGTGCGGTCCGAGGAGCGCGACCTCGGCGCCCGGCTCGGCCTGCTCGGCCCACGCCGAGGCGGGACCGCTGTCGGCGTGCAGCACGAAGTCGATGTCGATCTCCGGCACCTCGGGCCGGTGGGCACGGATGGTGTAGGTGCGCATCGGCGGCCGGATGCCGTCGGGCATCGCGAGGTACGTGCGGTACCAGGAGCCGACGTCGTCGACGATCGCGGGCGGAAGCTGTGGCCTGCGCTCACCGGGCAGCGGGAAGAAGACCTTCACGTACTGATCGGGTGCGGCGCTGACGAAACCGGCGAGGTCCTCGCCGGTGAAGGTGATGCGTGTCAGGTGAGGGCTGAGCCTGCGGGCTGCCGTCACCCGGAGTGATCGGTAGGTCAACTGGGGAGGAGCGGCCTGCGTGGTCATTAGGGAAGGCTAACCTATGGTCCTTCCCAGCGATACCTCCCCAGATCGATTCGCTGTCCTTCGGCAAGCACCCCCTCGGCACGCAGCAGTTCGAGCTGCCTGTGCGCCAGGTGCGGAGCGGGAATCCCGCTGGCCCTCAGCACCCGGTGCCACGGCAGATCGTGGCCGTCCTCGGAGAGGATCCGGCCAACGAGCCGTGGCGTCGAGGCGCCCGCGGCGGCCGCGATGTCCCCGTAGGTCGAGACCCGCCCCGCCGGAATCGTCTTGATGATGTCGCGCACGCGTTCGTGCAGTTCCTCGTCCATCTTCCCAACCCGCCGTGCCGGTCCGCGATTCTGCTCCGTAGTCATGATTCCATCTGCTCGTGGGTGTGAGTGGGCTGAACGCGCGACTCGTGCGCACCCGGGCGCGGCCGGTTCCGCCTCGGGAATGGGACACCGCCGCCGGTCGGTTACTCACCGCAGCCCAAGGGTTCGTCCGCGTGCTCGGCGGGCCGGGCACCGGCAAGACCACGCTCATCGCGGACGTCGCGGCCGCGCGCGTACTGAACGGCGCGGAACCCGACAGCCTGCTGGTGCTGACGTCCTCGCGCAGGTCGGCGAACGCGATGCGAGCGGAGATCACCCGCAGGCTGACCGCGAGCGGTGAGCACGAGGGCCGCACCGTCAGGGAGCCGATGGTCCGCACCGTGCACTCCTACGCGTTCGCGGTGCTGCGGTTGCAGGCAGGGCTCAACGAGCTGCCCGTTCCCCGGCTGCTGTCCGGTCCTGAGCAGGACGTCGTCGTGCGCGAACTGCTCGCCGGTGACCTGGATCGAGGCGCGCCGGACTGGCCGCGAGAGCTGCGCCCCGCGCTGTCCGTTCCCGGTTTCGCCGAGGAACTGCGCGATCTGCTGCTGCGAGCGGCCGAACGCGGGCTCGGCCCGGAAGACCTCGGCAAGCTCGGCAGGCAGCAGCAACGCGAGGAATGGGTGGCGGCGGGGAAGTTCTGGCGGCAGTACGAGGAGGTCAACCTCCTGCTCGGCACGGGAGGTAATGCGCTCGGTATCCCCGGCTCGCCCGCGCTCGACGCCGCGGAACTGGTCGCGAGCGCGCTCGTGGAACTCGAAGGAGACCCCGAATTGCTGGCGCGCGAGCAGGGAAGGGTGCGCCATCTTTTCGTGGACGACGCGCAGCATCTCGATCCGCTCCAGTTCCGGTTGCTGCGGCTGCTCGGCGGCGGCGCCGACGACTTCGTGCTCGCCGGGGATCCCGACCAGGCGGTGTTCTCGTTCAGGGGCGCCGATCCGAGTCTGCTCACCGCTGCCGACAGGGACGGTGACCGCACGATCACCCTCGCTCGCGGTCACCGGCTCGCGCGTGCCGTTCACGACGCGGTGACCACGGTCGCCGCGCACCTTCCCGGGGGGAAGGGGCATCGCGGGCCGATTCCCTCCGCGCCGGAGGACGGCGTGGTCCGTACGAAACTCCTGCCGACTCCCGCCGCGGAGGCGAGCTGGATCGCCGACCAGCTTCGCAGGGCGCATCTCATCGACGACATCCCGTGGTCGGAGATGGCCGTGCTGGTGCGTTCACCGGGAAAGTCCTTTCCGGTGCTGCAGCGGGCTCTCGGCGCGGCCGGGGTGCCGATCGCGTCGGCGACCGAGGAGCTGCCGCTGGCCAAACAGCCTGGAGTGCGGCCGTTTCTGGCTTTGCTGAGGCTCGCGAGCGATCCGGAATCGCTCGACGCCGACCTTGCCGAGATGCTGCTCGCCTCGCCGCTCGGTGGTACCGACCCGCTCGCGCTGCGCAGGCTCCGCAGGGGGCTGCGCAGGCTCGAACTCGCTGCCGGCGGGTCCCGGTCCAGTGACGAGCTGCTGGTGGAAGCGTTGCGGGACAACGATATTCTCGCCGGGCTCGCCGACGCCGAGGCGAGGGGTGTGCGCAGGGTCGGCGAGCTGCTTGCCATCGCGAGGAGGGCCGTCACTCGTGGCGACAGCGTCGAGGATGTGCTGTGGCAGGTGTGGCAGGCGAGCAAGCTCGAACGCAAGCTGCTTCGGCAGGTCACGCGTGGCGGTTCGCTCGGTGTGCAAGCGGACAGGGACCTCGACGCGATCGTCGCGCTGTTCGACGCCGCGGCCCGCTATGTCGACCGGTTGCCGAAGGCCAGCGTCGCCGGATTCACCGAATATCTCGGTTCCCAGCACATCGCGGGCGACAGTCTTGCTCCTGTCGCGATGAGGGGAACCGGGGTGTCGCTGCTCACCGCGCACGGTGCCGCGGGAAGGGAATGGACGGTCGTCGCCGTCGCGGGCGCGCAGGAGGGCACCTGGCCCGACCTCAGGCTCAGGGGGACCGTGCTCGGCGTCGAGCGGCTCGTCGACCTGCTGTCCGGTGTGGACTCGGAGAAGGTGTCGGCCGTGGCACCGTTGCTCGCCGAGGAACGCAGGTTGTTCTACGTCGCGGCGAGCAGGGCGAGGCGGGTGCTGCTGATCAGTGCCGTGCAGGGGGAGGACGAGCAGCCATCCCGGTTCGTCGACGAGATCGTCAACGCGGCAGGCGACGAACCGGCGGAGGACATCCGCAGGTATACCAAGGAACGCGCGCTCGTACTGTCCGAATTGGTCGGAGAGCTGCGGTCGGTGGTGTGCGACGGCGAGCAGGAACCGGAACGGCGGCGGCTCGCGGCGAGGCAGCTCGCGCGGCTCGCGAGGGCGGGCGTTCCGGGAACCCACCCCGATCAGTGGTACGGGCTCGGTCCCGCGACGACGGAGGAACCGTTGCGCTCCACGGAGGACGTCATCAGGGTATCCCCGTCCACAGTGGATACTCTGGCGAAGTGTCCGCTGCGCTGGCTGCTGGAGCGGCATGGCGGCAGCGATCCCGCCCAGCTTGCCGCCGTCACCGGAACGCTGGTCCACGCGCTGGCGGAGGCCGCGGCGAGCGGAGCCGACGGCGAGCGCCTCAAGGCCGAACTCGACGAAGCGTGGGCGAGGGTGGACGCCGGTGCGCCGTGGTTCTCGCGGCGTGAGCGGCGCAGGGTCGAGAAGATGGTGGAGAACTTCATGGCCTGGCTGCGCGGAAGCAGGGCCGAACTCACCCAGCTCGCGATCGAACAGGACATGGAGGTCGAACTGCCCGCGGCTGCGGGTGAGCTGCGGGTGAAGCTGGGAGGCAGGGTCGACCGGCTCGAACTCGACCAGCAGGGCAGGCCGGTCATCGTCGATGTGAAGACGAGCAAGACGCCGATCAGCTCCGCCGACGCGGAGCAGCATCCGCAGCTGGCCGCCTATCAGCTCGCGTTGCTGCTCGGCGCGTTCGCCGAGCACGGTGGCAAGCCCGGAGGGGCGAGGCTGGTCTACGTCGCGAAGTCGAACAACAAGTCCGGTGCGGCGCAACGGGAACAGGCCGCGCTCGACGAGGAAACCGGGCCGCGGTGGCTGGAACTGGTCCGCAAGGCCGCCGCCGCGACGGCGGGACCGGAGTACGCGGCACAGGAAAACGCCGACTGTGACCGGTGTCCGGGAAGGGCGTCCTGCCCGGTGAGGCCGGAAGGACGGCAGGTGACCGGACCGTGAACCTGGTGACCCCGTTCGAGATCGCGCGGGCGCTCGGACTGCCCGCGCCGACGGAAGAACAGGCCGCGGTGATCGCCGCCCCGCCCGAGCCCGCGCTCGTCGTCGCCGGTGCGGGAGCGGGAAAAACCGAGACGATGGCGGCGAGGGTCGTGTGGCTCGTCGCCAACGGGCTCGTGGTACCGGAACGCGTGCTCGGACTCACCTTCACCCGCAAGGCGGCTCGCCAGCTCGCCGACCGGGTGCGGGCCCGGTTGCGCAGGCTCGCCGGTTCCGGGCTGCTGGACCGGGTCGACCCGGGCGGTTCGCGAAGGATGGCGGTGCTCACCGGCGAGCCGACCGTGCTGACCTACCACGCCTACGCCGGACGATTGCTGGCCGAGCACGGCCTGCGCCTTCCCGTTCCGCCGGGCGTGAGAATGCTGTCGGAAACGGCTTCCTGGCAGATCGCTCACCGCGTCGTGTCCACATGGGACAACGATCTCGACACCGACAGGGTCCCCGCGTCGGTGACGGCACAGGTGCTCGCGCTGGCAGGGGAACTGGGTGAGCACCTTGTCGATCCGCGCCGCCTGTACTCCTACACGGAACGGCTCGCGCGCATCGTGGAGTCGGCACCGAGGGCGAAGGGCCAGCGGGCGGCGTTGCCGGTGGCGCTGGCCGACATCGTCGCGGCCCAGCGGTTCCGGCTCGACCTACTGCCGCTGGTCGAGGCTTACCAGCAGCGCAAACGAGCCGAGGGCGCGCTCGACTTCGCCGACCAGATGTCGCTGGCCGCGACGCTCGCCGACACCCATCCGGAGGTCGTGGAGGGCGAACGCGAGCGCTACGGCGCTGTGCTGCTCGACGAATACCAGGACACCGGTCATGCCCAGCGGGTGCTGCTGCGTTCGCTGTTCGGAGGGCAGCGGCCGATGCCGGTCACCGCCGTCGGCGACCCACTGCAGGCGATCTACGGCTGGCGGGGTGCGAGCGCGGCGAACCTGCCCCGGTTCACCACCGACTTTCCCCGCCTTGAAGGACTTTCGCTCGGCCCGGCGAGCGAATACGGCATGGTGACGAGTTTCCGCAACCCGCCTGAGGTACTGACCCTCGCGAACGCGGTCGCCGAACCGCTGCGGGAACAGGGGCTCGGCGTCCGGCGGTTGCGGGCCCGCGAGGGCGCAGGTCCCGCCGACGTACGCTGCGCGCTGCTCACCGACGTGCGGGCCGAGCGGGAATGGCTTGCCGAAACCATGGCGGAGGCCTGGTTTTCCGAGAAGGAGGCCAAGGGGGTCCCGCCGACCGCGGCGGTGCTGGTGCGCCGCCGCGCCGACATGGCGCCGGTGGCCGCGGCCCTGCGCGAACGCGGGCTGCCCGTCGAGGTGGTCGGGCTCGGCGGATTGCTCGACGAGCCGGAGGTCGCCGATCTGGTCGCGACCCTCAGGGTGCTGGCGGAGCCGTTGTCCGGCACGGCCGCGGCCAGGTTGCTGACCGGCGCCCGCTGGCGGTTCGCGGCCGCCGATCTCGGCGCGCTGTGGCGAAGGGCGGGCGAACTGGCCACCGACGGCGATGCGCTCGTCGCGGAGAAGGCGGAACAGACCGGGCTCGTCGATGCCATCGACGACCCCGGCGACGGCGAACGCTACTCGCCGGAGGGCTACGCGAGGATCCGCAGGCTCGGCGGCGAACTCGCCGCGCTGCGCCGGAGGCTCGACCAGCCGCTGCCCGAATTGGTCGCCGACGTCGAGCGCACGATGCTGCTCGACGTCGAGGCGCTGGCGAGGCCGGGCGGCGCAGGGAGGGCCCACCTCGACGCCTTCGCCGACGTGGTCACCGAATACGCCGAGAACTCGCCGACCGGAACACTGCTGTCCTTTCTGGACTATCTCGCGACGGCGGAGCACGCGGAGGACGGGCTTCCTCCCGGCGAGGTCGAGGTCGTGGCCGACAGGGTGCAGGTGCTCACCGCGCACTCGGCGAAGGGGCTCGAATGGCATCTCGTCGCCGTCCCGCATCTCGTGCGCGACACCTTTCCCGGAAAGCGAAGGTCGTCGTCGTGGTTGCGGACGGTTCCCGAACTGCCTGCCGCGCTGCGCGGTGACGCGCCGGACCTTCCCGATCTCGTCCTGCACGAGAGCGACGACCGCAAACAGGTACTCGAGGCCTGCACCGAGCACGAGGAACGGTTCGCGCAGCGGCACGCGGAGGAGGAACGCAGGCTCTGCTATGTCGCGCTCACGAGGGCGGAGCGCGTGCTGTTGTGCTCGGGTCACTGGTGGAACGAGACCAGCGCGAAATCGAAGGGGCCGTCGGAGTTCCTGACCGAGATCGCCGAGACCGTCGCCGCCGACGACCAACTCGGATCCATTGTGGAATGGGCGGAGGAACCGGCCGCCGACGACGACAACCCGCTCACCTCGGCCTCGCGTTCGGTCGTGTGGCCGGTGGATCCGCTCGGCGCGCGCCGCGACGAGGTCAGGCAGGGCGCTGATCTGGTACTGGATGCGCTCGCCGAGCTCGACCTTCCACTGGAAGAGGACGATCCGGACGGCTGGATCGCCGACACCGACGTTCTGCTCGCCGAGCGGGAGAAGGCGCACGGCCGGGCCGACGAGGTCCCCCTCCCCGGAGCGCTGTCGGTGAGCCAGCTCGTCGAGCTCGCCGGGAAACCGGAGGCGCTCGCTCGCAAGCTTCGCCGCCCGCTTCCCTTTCCTCCC
This sequence comes from Saccharomonospora sp. NPDC006951, assembly GCA_040635515.1. Lineage (GTDB taxonomy): Bacteria > Actinomycetota > Actinomycetes > Mycobacteriales > Pseudonocardiaceae > Prauserella_A. Next base: position 45,987 of record JBEYHY010000013.1, read on the forward strand.
AACGCCTATGCCAGGAGGGGCACGGCGTTTCACGGCTGGCTGGAACGCCGGTTCGACGGCGACCGGCTGCTGGAGATCGACGACCTTCCCGGCGCGGCCGACACCGGAGCGGCTCCCGACAGCGAACTCGACGCGCTGCGCGAGGCGTTCGAGCGCAGCGCGTGGGCACACCGGACCCCGCACGACGTCGAGGTTCCGTTCTCGACCGACATCGGCGGGGTCACGGTGCGGGGCAGGATGGATGCGGTGTTCGCCGATCCGGACGGTGGCTGGACCGTCGTGGACTGGAAGACGGGTGCCGTGCCGGAGGAGAGCGCTTTGCCCGCGTTGTCCGTTCAGCTCGCCGCCTACCGCCTCGCGTGGGCGGGGCTTTCCGGAACCCCGCTCGACAAGGTCAGGGCGGCGTTCCACTACGTGCGCCACGACCGCACCCTGCGCCCGGTCGACCTGCTCGACGGGGCCGGGCTCCGCGATCTCCTGCGTTCCGTGCCGGACAGCGGCTAGGCTCCGCCATCGTGCTCAAGCGCCTGAGGCGGATTCCCCTCATCGATCAGCCGGGCCACACGCTCGTCGGTGTCGTCAGGATGCCGGAAACCAAGATCAGCCCACTGGCCTCGATCGTCAGGCGGATCATCGGCGCGCTCGCCTTCCTGTTCGCCGCCGTGTTCATCGTCTACATCGGCAGGGACGGATACCGCGACAACAACGGCGACGGGCTTTCGTTTCTGGACTGCGTCTACTACGCGACGGTTTCGCTGTCCACCACCGGCTACGGCGACATCGCGCCGGTGACCCCGCTGGCCAGGTTCGTCAACATCGTCGTGATCACGCCGCTGCGGGTGATGTTCCTCATCGTGCTGGTCGGCACCACACTGGAGGTGCTCACCGAGCGTTCCCGCCAGGCGCTGCGGATCCAGAAATGGAGGCACAGGGTGCGTGACCATGTCGTGGTCGTCGGATTCGGCACGAAAGGCCGTTCGGCGGTCAACTCGCTGCTCGCCGAGGAAGGCACCGAGCCCAATCAGGTCGTCGTCGTGGACACCGACCAGCAGGCACTCGACGCGGCGAGCGCGCTCGGCCTCATCACCGTGCACGGGTCCGCGACCAAATCCGACGTGCTGAGAGTGGCGGGCGCGCAGCGGGCGAGGGCGATCGTCATCGCGCCCAACAGGGACGACACCGCCGTGCTCGTGACGCTGACGGCGCGCGAACTCGCTCCGAAGGCGAGCATCCTCGCCTCGGTGAGGGAAGCCGAAAACGTGCACCTGCTGAAGCAGTCGGGCGCCGACCAGGTGGTGGTCTCCAGTGAGACGGCGGGCCGATTGCTCGGCATCGCGACGAGAACCCCGCTCGTCGTCGACATGGTCGAGGATCTGCTGACCCCCGAGACCGGCCTCGCGATCGCGGAACGACCCGTCGAGCAGTCGGAGGAGGGCGGCTCACCGAGGCACCTGCCCGACATCGTGCTCGGCATCGTGAGGGACGGCAGGCTGTACCGGGTCGACGCGCCGGAAGCCGACGCCATCGAGCCGGGTGACCGGTTACTCTATGTTCGCAAGGTCACCCCGGCCGAGAGCCGGAAAGGCTGAGGTCAGCGGTAGGACGGCGGCCGGAGTCCGCGCGACACTCCCGGTTTTCTGTGCACAGCGCGATTGATCTGGAAACATTGGCCCCGTGCGGCGACGAGCGGATCACCACGGGCGGCCTCAGCCTCCCCTCACCTGGAAGGTGCTCGGCGTTGCCGCCGCGACCGGCCTGTTGATCGTGTTCGCCAGCTGGTGGGCGGGGCCGGGCTTGTTCGGCAGCGCTCAGGCCGAGGCCACCGAGACGGTCAAGGCCACCGTGACGCTGCCCGCCGATTGCTCGCGCCCCGACGCGGAGGAAACCGTCCGGTTCGAACTCGGCGGCGAGGCCAGAAACGGCACGCTCAGCGGCTGCGGGCACGATCAGGACGAGCAGGTCGAGATCGCCGTTCCCGCCGAACCGGCGTCGGGTCTTGTCGACGTCCAGCTCGCCGCGACCGCACCGGGGAACCACGATCTGCGCAGGCCGGTCGGTCTCGCGCTGCTGGTGCTGAGCTGTGCGGGCGGCGGCGTTTACGCGTTCCTCTTCGTGCGCGGCCCCCGGCGGCCCTTCGCGGTGCTGTAGAAACCGTGCTGTAGCCGCCTGCCCGCGGCGTCAGGACACGTCGCCGCTGCTCGCGGCGAAGGTGTTGCAGTCGACCATCCGGTTGTCGTAGGCACCTGCCCGCCACCACGCCGCGTAGTTCTGGTTGCTGCCGTGGTCACTGGTCCCCGACGTGTCGTCGCCCCGCGTCTCCTGGTCGAACCACGCCTTGTCGTACATGTCCCTCGTGATGGTGCCGCCCCGGTCGACGTGCGCACCGAGGAACATTCCCGAGAAGCACTGGGCCTGCAATTCCTTGCGGCGCGACATCTCCTGGCCTTCCGGCGTGTTCTCGCCCGCCGCGTAGATCGCCTCCCACGCGGCGTCCATGATGCCGGCCACCTCCTGGACGTGGTGGCCGTACTCGTGGGCGAACAGCGCGAGATAGACGCCGGGGTTGTTGCCGTAGAGATCGGTCTGCAGCCCCGCGAAGGGCACGTACAGGTTGTTCTCGCAGTAGTAGGCGGCCGTCGCGATGCCGACCTCGATCGTTCCGCACGCGGTGTCGAAGCTGGAGCCCGAGGGAAAGTGCAGGGTCGGCGATTCGAACGGAAGGTCGTAGGCCTCAAGGAACGGCCCCCAGGCCGCGTCGAGGCATCCGGCCGCCGCCGTGAAGAACGCCTCGGCCGCGGCGGGGTTGCTCTCCCACGCGGGCAGGTTGCACGCGAGGTTCTTCAATCCCGCGTCGGGATCCTGGAGGATCGGATGGTCGGCGAGCTTGAGGATCTTCCTCGGCCCTTGCTCGGCCGTGGCGCTGCTCTCCGGAGTGGAGGTCTCACTGCTTGTCGCCGTCGATTCCGTGGTGCTGCTCGACGCCGTCGTCGGCGCCGGTTCGGTGGTGCTGGTCGCCGCGTTGTTGGTGAACCCGCCGTCGGCCGATTCGTCGCCGCCTCCGGTGAGGGTGAACACGACGACGAGGCCGAGTACGAGCAGCACGACGCCGCCGAGCGAGGCGGCGATGATCGGGCCTTTCGGCTTGCGGGGTGGTGGCCCAGCCGGATAGCCGAACTGGGGTGGCTGCTGGTGCCAGCCCTGGTTCGGTGGTCCCTGTTGCCCGTAAGGTCCTTGCCCGCCGTAGGGGCCCTGTGGTCCTTGCGGCCCCTGCTGTCCGTAAGGGCCGGGCGGCCCGTGCGGCGGTTGCGTCATGTGCCGTCCCACGATAGATCGAGTTCCGGGTCAGCATAACGACGGCGTCTCGCGCGATGGGGCGGCTTGCACAATCCTTGGGGGCGGCGGCGCCGAGTGTCACTCAAGTGCCACGACGGCGTGACCGCGAAGGCGAAATGCGAGGATTGCTCCATGACCGATGCGAGTGGCGGGTCGAAACAGGATCCGGAAGAAGGACCCAAGGGGTTTTCCCGGTACCCCCAGTACCCGCAGGGCGGCCACCGGCATTCGGGACAACAGCCCGGCGTGATTCCGCTGCGTCCGCTGGCACTCGGCGAGATCATGGACGGCGCGGTCACCACGCTGCGCAAGTACGCGCGCGTCGTGTTCACCGCCTCGGCCGTGGTCGCCGTCATCAGCGCTCTGTTCTACCTCGCGGCCGACGTGTGGATCCTGGATCACCGCGACGCCGTCGCCATCGACACCAGCGCCTCGCAGGAAGAGCAGCTCAACCAGGCACTCGCGGTGCTCGGTGACGGTCTCAAGGAGAGCGCCGTCATCGCCGTGATCACGCTGCTCACCCAGACCTTCCTCACCGGTTACCTGATGATCGTCGTCGGCAAGGCCGTACTCGGTCAGTCGATCACCTTCGGCCAGATCTGGGAGGACCTCAAGCCCAGGATGCTCCCGTTGCTCGGGCTCACGCTGCTGGTGACGGTGATCGTCGGGATCGGGATCGTGCTGCTCGTGATCCCCGGCATCTGGGCCTACGTCGTGCTCAGTCTCGCGACACCGGCGCTGATACTGGAGCGGGCGGCGGTCGGCCAGGCGATGCGCCGCTCCGCGCTGCTGGTGCAGGGCGCCTGGTGGCGGGTGTTCGGCGTGCTGATCGTGGCGCTGCTGGCGACGTTCGTGATCGGGTTCGTGATCCAGATCCCGTTCGGCATGCTCACGAGCAATCCCGTCGGCACGGTGCCCTCGACGGGCGACCTGCTGCTGCGGGAACTCGGCAACGCGATCGCCCAGACCATCACGGTTCCCTTCGCGGCGGCGGTCACCGCGCTGCTCTACATCGACCAGCGCATGCGAAGGGAAGGGCTCGACAACGAGCTGACCAAGGCTGCGGGCTGAGCAAATCACGACGATCCCGGGCCGGGCGGATCCCGGCTCGGCCCGCCGTGTTCGCGGTGAGCTGACGCCCTCGGCGCCGGGCAAGGCGTACCCCGTTGTCCCGTAGGGTGTGAACATGGCCGTACCCGAGCTACCAGAGCTACACAGACTCACTCTCGACAACGGCCTGCGGGTCGTGCTCGCGCCCGATACGACCGCGCCGGTCGTCGGTGTCAGCGTGCACTACGACGTGGGCTTTCGCTCAGAGCCGGAAGGGCGCACCGGGTTCGCGCACCTTTTCGAGCATCTGATGTTCCAGGGCAGTGAGAGTCTGGAGAAGCTCGCGCACTTCCGGCATGTACAGGGCAGCGGCGGTAGTTTCAACGGCTCGACCCATCCCGATTACACGGACTACTTCGAGGTGCTGCCTTCGGCCGCGCTCGAACGCGCGCTGTTCCTTGAGGCCGATCGGATGAGGGCGCCGAAGCTGACTCAGGAGAACCTCGCCAACCAGATCGACGTGGTGAAGGAAGAGATCAGGCTCAACGTGCTGAACCGCCCCTACGGCGGGTTCCCGTGGATCCTGTTGCCTCCGGTGCTGTACTCGACCTTTCCCAACGCGCACAACGGCTACGGCGACTTCACCGATCTCGAACAGGCCACGCTCGACGACTGCGCCGCCTTCTTCGACACCTACTACGCACCTGCCAACGCGGTGCTCACCGTCGCGGGCGACTTCGAGGTCGATCGGGCCCGCGAGCTCGTCGAAAAGCACTTCGGCGACGTTCCCGCGAGGCCGAAACCGCACCGGCCCTCGTTCGCGGAGCCGAGGCCCGGCTCCGAGCTGAGGGGCACTCACGTCGACCCGCACGCGCCGCTGCCCGCGCTCGCGGTCGGCTACCGCATGCCGGATCCGATCAACGAACTCGACGGCTACCTCGCCCACCTCGTGCTGGCCGGTGTGCTGACCGACGGCGACGGCTCCCGGCTGCAGCAGCGGCTCGTGCACGGGGAGCCGCTTGTCACCGACATCAGCGCCGGTGCGGGACTTTTCGGTCCGTTCGAGGCGCGCGACCCCGACACGTTCTCGGTGACGGCCATCCACGCGCCCGACGTGAGCGCGGACCGCGTTCTCGGCGCGCTCGACGAGGAACTGGAGGCGCTCGCGGCGAATCCGCCGGGTGAGCGCGAACTGGCGAAGATCACCGCGAGGTGGAGCGCGAACCTGCACGCGGAACACGACCGGCTGGTGTCGAGGACGCTGGCGCTCGGTTCGTTCGAGCTGCTGCACGGCGACCCCGCGCTCGCCTACGGGGCGGCGGAACGGATCGCCGCCGTCACCGCGGAGCAGGTCGCCGAGGCCGCGAAGGGCCTGCGGCCCGACTCGCGAGCCGTTCTCGTCGTCGAACCGGAACAGGGAGGCATTCAGTAATGGCGCCGACGTCAGCGACCCACCGCAGCGCGGAGGAAATCGGCCGCACCGCGCTGGGCGCGAGGCCCGTTCCCGAACTGGGGCATCAGCGCGCCGCCGCCGACCTGGCCCACGTCGACACCGTGCTCGGCAACGGGCTGCGAGTGCTCGCCGTCCGCAAGGCCAACGTTCCGATGGTCGAGCTGCGGCTGGCCATCCCGTTCGCCGGTGACGATCCCATGCACCCCGCGACGGCCGAGGTGCTCGCCGAGACCATCGCGACGGGAACGGCAAGGCGGGACAGGGTCGCCATCGACACCGAGCTCGCGCTCATCGGCGGTGACCTCGGTACCTCCGTCGATCCCGAGCACCTCACGGTGTCGGCGGGCTCGCTGGCCTCCGGGCTGCCGACGTTGCTCGACGTGCTCGCCGACGTGCTCACCAATGCGTCCTATGTGGACAGTGAGGTGGCAAGGGAGAGCGCGAGGATCGTCGAACGGCTCGCCGTCGCCCGCACCCAGCCGCGCGTGATCGCGAGGGAGGCGCTGCAGCGCCGCCGGTACGGCAATCACCCTTACACGAGGGAGATGCCGCAGCCCGACGACGTCGCCAAGGTGACGCCGGAGGCCGTCAAGGCGCTGCACGCGGCCTCGGTGCTGCCGAGGGGATCCGTACTCGTCCTCGTCGGCGACATCGACCCCGGCGGTGTCATCGGACAGGTGGAGAACGCGCTGAACGAGTGGTACTCCGACCGCGCCGCCACCGTGCTCGCGCCGCTGCCCGATCTCGAACCGGGCAACCTGCTGCTCGTGCCGAGAGCAGGCGCGGTGCAGTCGCAGTTGCGGCTGTCGGCGCAGGCACTGTCGCGCACCGACCCCCGGTATCCGGCGCTGCAACTGGCGAACCTCGCCTACGGCGGCTACTTCTCGTCGCGGCTTGTCGAGAACATCCGTGAGGACAAGGGCTACACCTACAGCGCGCACTCCGGCTTCGAGTTCACCGGCGGCACGGCAACGGTGCAGGTCGACGCCGACACCGCCAACGAGGTGACCGCGGCGGCGCTGCTGGAGACCAGGTACGAACTGGGAAGGCTCGGCCTCGTACCGCCGACCGATGCCGACGTCGACTCGGTACGCCAGTACGCCGTCGGATCGCTGCTCATCGCCTCGTCGGCGCAGGCGGGGCTTGCCGCGCAGCTCACCGCGCTCGCCGCGGTGGGACTCGGCGCCGAATGGCTCGCCGAGCATCCGCGCAGGCTCGCGGCCGTCACCACCGAGGACGTCGCGCGGGCGGCGCTGGACTTCTTCGCGCCGAGCAGGTTCACCGGCGTCGTCGTCGGCGACGCGGAGACGCTCGCGCCCCAGCTCACGGCGCTCGGAGGAGTCACGGTGGAGGAGACCACCGACTCATGAGCGAGGTGCCCTTCCAGCTCGGGGAGGTCCCCGCACTTTCCAGGTCCACCGTCGACAGGCAGGAAGGTCTTCGCGCCGACTCCGGCCGGTTGCGGGCCAGGTGGCCGAAAGCCAAGGTGCTGCTCGTCGACAGGTACGGCCGGACCCCCGTTCCGGTCGAGGCGGTGCGCAGCGTGCCGAGCGCGGGCATTCCACTCGGCACGCGCAACGCGCTCGACATCGCTGCCGAACCGCCCGAGGACGCCGCGTTCCTCGGGCAGTGGTCCGACGTCGACTACTGGGCCATTTCGGGAAGTCCTCCCGACGACGCGATGACGGTGAGCATCAGCGGAGGCTGGGGCGTCGACCAGGAGGCACCGTTCGCCGAAGGGCACGCCTGGATCGAGCTTCGCGGGCACGGCGCGCTGCTCGACGACACCTCGGCCGGGTTGCTCACCACGGCGGAGGCGCTGCGCAACTGGCACTGGCGCGGCCGCTTCTGCGCGCGCTGCGGGGGGACGACGCAACGGTTGCGGTTCGGCTGGGCCACCCAGTGCGTGAAGTGCGGCAGGGAGGAATACCCGCGCACCGATCCCGCCGTCATCTGTCTCGTGCACGACGACATCGGGGTCAACGGCGAGCACGTGCTGCTGGCGAGGCAACCCATCTGGCCGCCCGACCGGTATTCGGTGCTCGCCGGGTTCGTCGAGGCGGGAGAGTCGCTCGAAGGCTGTGTCACCCGCGAGATCCTGGAGGAGGTCGGTGTCCCCGTCCGCGACGTCAGGTACCTCGGCAGTCAGCCGTGGCCGTTCCCGAGGTCGATCATGCTCGGGTTCGCCGCACGAACCGATTCCGGTGCGCCGCTACTGCCCGCCGACGGTGAGATCGAGGACGCGAAATGGGTCTCTCGCGCCGAACTGAGGGCGGGATTCGCGGGCAGAAGCGATCAGCTCAAGCTGCCGGGAACCACCTCGATCGCCTACGTCATGCTCAAGGCGTGGGCCGACGCGGAAGCCTGACCGGCGTTCAGTAATCTCGCCCACAAGGCACACGGAGCGGGGGAGCGTTGGGGTGAGCGCGGCGCGAGCATTGGGATTGCTGTTGGGCGTGCTCGCCGACGGCGCCATGGGTGATCCGCGCCGCCGTCCCGTCGCCGGATTCGCCAGGGCCGCCTCCGCCGTCGAGCGCAGGATCTACGCGGACCACCCGCTGCCGGGCGCCGTTTACGCCGTCGGGCTCGCGGGCGGCGCGACCGCGCTCGGTGTGCTGGTCGAGCGGGCCGGTAGCACCCATCCCGTGCTGAGGATCGCGGGGACGGCGTTCGGTACGTGGGCCGTGCTCGGTGCCGCGCACCTTGCCGGTTCGGGCACCGCGCTGGCTCGTGATCTCGAAACCGGCGATCTCGAAGCGGCGCGCAGGACACTGTCCACGCTGGACGCGCGGCGCACGGACGAACTCGACGTCACCGGCCTTTCAAGGGCCTCGGTCGAGGTCGTCGCGGGGGCGACCGCCGACGCCGTCGTCACCCCGCTGGTGTGGGGAGCGGTGGCGGGCGTGCCCGGGCTCGTCGGATCCCGCGCGGTCACCCTGCTGCGCACGCGAGTGGGAAGGCGAGCCGAGCGGTACCGCCGGTTCGGCTGGGTCACCGCCCGGCTCGACGAGGTGATCAACCTCGTTCCGACCAGGATCGCCGCCGCGCTCACCGTGGCGGGAGCGCCCGTCGTCGGTGGTTCCTCGGCTGGAGCGTGGCGGGCGTGGCGCCGCGACACGGTCGTCCACCCGAGCCCCAACGCGGGAAGGGTCGAGGCCGCCGTCGCCGGTGCGCTGGAGATCAGGCTCGGTGGCCGCACGGTCTACCCGGAAGGCGTCGCCGAACTGCCCGTGCTCGGAGCGGGCCGCAATCCCGACGCGGGACACGTGACAAGGGCCGTCGAGCTCTCCAGAGTCGTCGGCTGGCTCGCCGGAGTCACCTCGGGGGTGCTCGCGCTCGCCGCGGGACTGCGCGGGAAACGAAAGAACTGACGGGCGCGGGTCGTCACGAGGCGTTCGCGCGCTCTTCCCGTTCGGCCGCCTCGTCCTCGGCAAGGATCTGCGCAACCGACTTGCGCTTCTCCGGCCTCGGCTCGTCGCCGGCGAGCGCGCCGCCCGGCTTGAGTTCCCTCACCGTGAAGTACAGCCAGCCCAGCAGCGCCATCGTGCCGAAGGCGATCCACTGCAGCGCGTAGGACAGGAACGGGCCTGCGTCGAGCTGCGGCAGCGGCAGTGGGCCGAGCACGCCCGGCTGATCGTTTTCGAGCTGGAAGTAGCCGGGACGGATATCCAGATTGCCCGCGTCGCCCACCACCTTGGGGTTGATCGCGTAGCTGTGCAGTTTGCCGTCGGTCGACTCGTCCGAGAACGCCGGCCGCCCCTGGGGGTCCTGCTCCTGGATCCGGACTCGTGCCTCGACCCGGACGACGCCTTCCGGCGGCGCGGCGTAGGGCGGCACCCTCGTCCGGTCGTCGGGGCGCACATAGCCGCGGTCGATCAGCGCGACGTCGCCGTCGGTGGTGCGCATGGGGGTGAGGACTTCGAAGGCGGGTTCGCCCTGCACGGTGCGCAACCGCGCGACGACCTCGGCTTCGGGCAGGTAGGTCCCCTCGATGACGACGCGCTGCCACTGGGTGTTCACGTCGGGTATCTGGTCGTCCGGAAGCGCGGCCGACAGCGGTTCGGGGGAGGCCGTGAACGAGGCCTGCACGGCGGCGTTCTGGGTCGCCCGCTCGTCGTGCCGCTGGAACTGCCACGGCGCCAGCAACGTGTAGCAGGACACGGCGAAGATGAACACCACGAGGGTCAACGCCAGCCAGCCCGGCTTGAGCAGGAACTTCCACCGCACGCTTCCACGGTATGCGGTGCCCGGCCTCCCGCACAGCGCGGGGCCGTGCGGCTCAGCCGAGACAGGCCCTCGCCGCGGTCAGCGCCTGCCGCGCGTAGCCCTCCCCGAACAGCACGGCGTGTACGAGCAGGGGGAACAGCTGATGCAGGGGAACGCGCTCCCGCCAGCCCTCGGCGAGCGGAGCCCCCGCGTCCCGCGCGGCCTCCTCGTAGCCGCCGAGTATGTGATCGAGCAGCGGAGTGCCGAAGAGCCGCAGCATCGCGAGGTCGGTCTCCCTGTGCCCGCCGTACGCGGCGGGGTCGATCAGCCACACCGTGCCGTCCTCTGCCCAGTGCACGTTGCCGCTCCACGCGTCGCCGTGCAGCCTCGCGGGAGGTTCCGGCGGCCCCGCCAGATCGGGCAGCCTGCCGCACACCTCGTCGAACACCTTCGCGCCGGCGGAGGTCAGCAGGCCCTTGTCCACACAGGAGCGCACGTAGGGCTCGATCCGGTCGGCGGCGTAGCTCGCGGGCCAGTCCTCACGCGGTTCGTTGCGCATGGGAGCGAGGCCCATCCACGCGTCGGAGGGTCCTCCCGGCGGAGGGCAACCGAAAGCGGGAGCGCCCCTCAGGTGCAGGGCGGCAAGGCCCCTCCCCAGCCGTTCGGCCGCGGCGGTACCCGGCGCCCCCGGCGCGACGTAGTCCATCACCAGCCACTCCTCGTCGCAGCCGTGCACGGCGGGTACGGGTACGTCGCCGTGCTCGCCGAGCCAGCGCAGTCCGGCCGCCTCGGCGGCCGTCGCGCCCTTTCCCGCTCCGCGTTTGGCGACGACCTGACCCCCGCCGTCGAGACTCACGACGACCGCGGTGCCCCCGAGCCCGAAGGTGTGCACCGGTTTCGCGGCGAGATGCCGCTCCACGGCGCGTAAAGCCGGTGTGTCCGTCATCGGCGCTCGCGAACCCAGTCGAGCAGCCCGGGCATGGCGCGCTCGATCATGCCGAGCACGTCCGTGAATCCGGAAATGGCGTTGTCGCCCCCGTAGTACGGATCGGGAACCTCGGCCCCCTCTGGCGCATCGGGATCGAAATCGCGCAGCAGCGCGACCTCGCCCGGCCGGCCCGCGAGCAGCCCGCGCAGTTCGCGGGCGTGGCCGTTGTCGGCGGCAAGCAGCAGATCCGCCGAGAGGTGGCCTGGTCCGACCTGCGCCGCGATGTGCTCGGCGGCCCCATCGTGATAGCCGCCGGCGGTCAAGGCCGCGATCGCCCTGCCGTCGGCAGGCTCGCCGACGTGCCACGGCCCGGTTCCCGCGCTGCTCACCTCGACCGAGCCGGAAAGCCCTTCCCTGCGCAGATGCTCGCGGAAAACGATCTCCGCCATGGGCGAGCGGCAGATGTTTCCCGAGCAGACGAATACGACCCGGAGCGGGTCCGCATTCCCGTCCGGTGTCCTGTCGTGCTGGTCAGCCATGTGGCCAGTGTCTCCTATGCCGGACCGGCACGACCGGGCCACCGGTACCCGGCCAGTACGGCGGGCGAGTGGCCCGCCCCTTCATGCGAGGATCGGGGCCATGTCAGCGACTGTTGCCGACGTGCTCGCCGTTCTCGAAGCCGCCTACCCGCCCTCGCTCGCCGAATCGTGGGACGCGGTGGGCCTCGTGTGCGGCGACCCGGGAGAAGCGGTCGAAAGGGTGCTGGTGTGCGTCGACCCGGTGCGGGCCACCCTCGACGAGGCCGTCGAGATCGGTGCCCAGCTGATCGTCGCCCACCATCCATTGCTCTTGCGTGGCGTGCACGGAGTCCCGGCCGACAGCGTGAAGGGCTCGCTCGTGCACCGCATGATCCGGGGCGGAATCGCCCTGTTCTGCGCGCACACCAACGCCGACTCGGCTGATCCTGGCGTGTCCGACGCGCTCGCCGCCGCACTGGGACTGAGGGTGCTTCGCCCGCTCTCGCCGCACCCCGACGGCAGGACCGGCATCGGCAGGATCGGTGAACTGCCCGATCCGGAGCCGTTCGCCCGCTTCGTCGAGCGGGTCGCCACGGCACTGCCGGAGACCCGGCCCGGAGTGTTCGGCGCCGGTGACCCGGACCGTCCGATCAGGACGGTCGCGGTGTCGGGCGGCGCGGGCGACGGCTACCTCGCCCTTGCCACCGAAGCCGGAGTCGACGCGTACGTCACCGCCGACCTGAGGCACCACCCCGCCGGAGAGCACCTCGAACGCGGCGCGGAGGTGCCCGCGCTGGTGGGCCTCACGCACTGGGCCAGCGAGTGGCCGTGGTGCGGGCAAGCCGCCGAGCTGATCCGGGGGGCGGGTAACGTCGAGGTTCACGTCTCCACCCGGTGCACCGATCCGTGGAATCTGAGAGCGTGAGAGAGAGGTCATTGTGAAGGCTGACCCCGCCGTGCAACGCCAGTTGCTCGATCTCGCCAAGGTTGACGCCGAGCTCTCCAGAGTGGCGCACCGGCGGCGCAACCTGCCGGAGCTGGCTGAGATCGCGGAGGTGGAGAAGACGCTGCGGGAGCGGAGGGACGCGCTGATCGCGGTGCAGACCTCCAGTTCGGACCTCGACCGCGAGGTGACGAGGCAGGAGCGCGAGGTCGACTCGGTGAGGGCGAGGGCGGAGCGCGACCGCACCCTGATGCAGTCCGGTTCGGTCTCCGCGAAGCAGCTGACCGATCTGGAACACGAGCTGGAATCGCTCAACCGCAGGCAATCCGCGCTCGAAGACGATCTGCTCGAACTGATGGAGCGCAAGGAGGCGCTCGATCTCGACACCCAGCGCACGGCGGCCGAGGTGGACAAGGCCGAGCAGGATCTCGCCGGAGCGTCGAAGCGCAGGGACGAAGCGCTCGCCGACCTGGACACCACGCAGGCGCGCAGGGAAGCCGACAGGGAGGGCCTGCTGCCGAGGTTCCCCGAGGACCTGCTCAAACTGTACGAGCGGGTGAGGCAGCAGAAGGGCATCGGAGCCGCGCTGCTGAGGGCTCGCCGCTGCGGCGCCTGCCAGCTCGAACTCGACCGCGCCGCGCTGGCCGATGTCAAGAACGCGCAGCCCGATGAGGTCGTGCCGTGTGACAACTGCGGCGCGATCATGGTGCGCACACTGGAGTCGGGGCTGTGACCGTGCGGGTCACGGTCGAGGCCGACGGAGGTTCGCGCGGCAACCCGGGACCCGCGGGGTACGGCGCCGTCGTCAAGGAGGCCGAGTCCGGGGCGGTTCTCGCGGAGCGGACCGGCGGGCTCGGGATCGCCACGAACAACGTGGCCGAGTATCGCGGTCTCATCGCGGGGCTCGAAGCCGCGGCGGAGACCGGGGCCTCCACAGTGGACGTCAGGATGGACTCCAAACTCGTCGTCGAACAGATGTCGGGCAGGTGGAAGGTCAAGAACGCCGTACTGCAACCGTTGGCACAGCAGGCGAAAGAACTCGCGGGCCGGTTCGAACGGGTGCGGTACGAGTGGATTCCGCGGGCGAGCAACGCGCACGCCGACCGGCTCGCCAACGAGGCCATGGATCACCAGGACGCCGGTGCGTCTCCTGACCCGGATGTCGCGGGGCGGGCGAGCAGTGGCCCCGACCGTGTGTCCCCGACGGGATGGACCGGGGCAACGGGAACTCCCACGAGGCTGTTGCTGTTGCGGCACGGGCAGACGCCCATGTCGGTCGAGCGGCGGTATTCGGGAAGGGGCGACGTCTCGTTGACCGAGCACGGCAAGGCGCAGGCGGAGGCGGCGGCCCGGCGGCTCGCCGGGATGAGAGGGCTTGCCGACGAGGACGGTCCCGCCACGATCGTCGCCTCGCCGTTGACGCGGACGATGCAGACCGCGCAGGCGGTGGCCGACGCGATCGGTGGCAGGGTCACCACGCACCCCGGGCTCGTCGAGACGGACTTCGGCGAGTGGGAGGGGCTGACGTTCGCCGAGGCGACCGAGCGCGATCCGGAGATCCACCGCAGGTGGATGAGTGACACCTCGGTGCCCGCCCCTGGCGGGGAGAGCTTCGACGAGGTACATCGCAGGGTCCGCAAGGCACTGGACGAACTGTTCGCGAGCCATGCGGGTCAGCAGGTCGTCGTCGTGAGCCACGTGACGCCGATCAAATCGCTGCTGCGCATGGGGCTCGACGCCGGGCCGTCGTTGTTGTTCCGGTTGCACCTCGACCCCGCCTCGCTGTCGATCGCCGACTTCTACCCCGACGGCAACGCCTCCGTCCGGCTCGTCAACGACATCTCCCACCTCGGCTGAGCCTCCCGGCCCAGAAGTCAACCCCCTTGTGAGAGCAAGGGAGCTTTACTATCGCCAAACGGCAGCAAAGCTCCCTTGCTCACTGTTCCGGCGTGAGCGAGCTGCCCGTTGGCCTGCGGGCGAGGCGCCTGGGCGTACCCTGTCCGGGCGGACGAGTTGGCCGGGCGACCGCGCCGCCGCGCCCCGCGAGGGCAGGCGCCGAGGAAAGTCCGGACTCCACAGGGCAGGGTGGTTGTTAACGGCAACCCGGGGTGACCCGCGGGACAGTGCCACAGAAAACAGACCGCCCCGCGGCAAGCGGGGTAAGGGTGAAACGGTGGTGTAAGAGACCACCAGCGTCCCGGGCGACCGGGACGGCTAGGTAAACCCCACCCGGAGCAAGACCAAGAGGGGGCCACGTGTCCCTGCGCAGGCGTTCGAGGGCGGCCCGCCCGATGCCTGCGGGTAGGTCGCTGGAGCCTGCCGGCGACGGCAGGCCGAGATGGATGGTCGCTCGTCGCGGTGCCGCCAGGTGCCGCGGGACAGAATCCGGCTTACAGGCCAACTCGTCCGCCCGTACCGGGTAAGACCGGCACGGCCGTGCGGTCCAACCGGAAAAGGCCGCGATACCCACCGGCGCATCGGCGGCGCGGTTGCTCCTTTTCCCGATACGCTTGTGGATCATGGAGGAACAAGCAGCGCGCACGGCGGCGGCACGAGGGCATCGGGCCCTCGAACCGCTGCACAGCCTGGTGTATTTCGCGCGGGAGGCGGAGTCGGCGTTCGTCGCTACCGGTCTCGAACGCGGGCGGATGTGCTACTTCGCAAGCAGGGCCGCGCCTATGGGGCCGGTCGGCCCCGGCGCCGTCGCCGCGACCTTCAACGTCTTCAACCCCGATTTCATCGCCGAGTACCTGCCACGAGCGTGGACGCTGGCCTCACCGGCCGACATCCTCGCCGCCCGTGTCGACGCGGCGGGGCTGGCGCTGCGCAGACTTCTCGGCGACGACCTCGCCGGGTCGCCCGCGGTCACCGAACTCGCCGGCCTGGTACGTGAGGCGGCCGAGGCGGCACCGGTCGAGGGCCGCGCGCTGTTCGCGGCACACGCCGACCTGCCGTGGCCCTCCGATCCGCTCCAGAGCCTGTGGCACGGCGCCTCGCTGTTGCGCGAATTCCGAGGCGACGGACATGTCGCGATCCTGCTCGGTCACCGCCTTGGCGGCCTCGCGGCGTTGGTCACCCACACGGCCACCGGCAAGGGCTTCACCGTCGACATGGCGAAGAAGCGCCGCGGCTGGTCCGACGAACAGTGGTCCGGTGCGGTAGCCGACCTGACCGCCGGCGGCGTCCTCGACGATGCGGGCGCGCTCACGGAGAAGGGCAGGGCTGAGCGAGAGGCGATCGAAGCGGAGACCGATGCGGTGACCGCGCCGCCGTGGCAGCGCATCGGTATCGACAAGTCGGCCAGAATCCAGGAGCTGGGATCGATCCTCAGTAAGCGGGTTGTTGCCGAGGGTGCCTACCCGCCGGGACTCTTTGCCACCGGCCGGTGAAGGCTGGGAAAAACCCCCACACGGGTTAAGCGTTACTCAGCGTTCAACTGGCACAGGGGCCAACTTGAACTTTCCGTAA
The DNA here is from genome assembly GCA_040635515.1 of Saccharomonospora sp. NPDC006951. GTDB lineage: Bacteria > Actinomycetota > Actinomycetes > Mycobacteriales > Pseudonocardiaceae > Prauserella_A. Next base: position 61,886 of record JBEYHY010000013.1, read on the forward strand.
TCCTTGCCGCTCAAAGGAATGAAGGTCCAGATGCTCGGAACCCAGCGTGGCCGTCACAGACAGGATCGCTGTCATGGGGCCGATCGGGGCATGGTTCACTGTTCTCGCCATCAGCGCGGGGTCAGGCCCGCACTCACAGTAAGAAGGATCTACGCATGTGAGTGAGTCCGTACGCACACTAGGAAATCCGGGTGGACAGGGTTAATCCTGAACGCTGATCCAGCGATGATGGAGGGCGGACGAGTTTCGTTGAGTGCGATCTCAATACGCACCGGGTGGGTGGCGGCTGACCCGCCCTGTGCTCTTTGACCGTCGCATGTCGTGACGCCATGATGTTGTCTGAACACGGTAAGTGCTGGAAATTCTGTGGGGTACACACCCGTGTGCCTCACACCACACTCCGAGCACTCGGGAGTACGCGATGACCACGATGACCCTTGCGGCGCTGGCGCAGCAGCAGCCGATCGGCACCACAGGTGTCCGTGACTGGCTGATCAACAACATTATTCCGCTGGTACTGCTGGCCGTCGCGCTGCTGCTGCTCTGGCTGGGTGGCGGTAAGGGAGACAACGCCGGCGTGATGCGCAGGCTGGCGGGTGTGGTGATCGCGCTCGCGATCATCGGGCTTGCCGTCAGCGGCCTCGGCGTCAATGTCGGCGAATGGATCGCCGGCTTGTTCACCGGCTGACCGGGACTGGCCGCGGTGCGTATTCGAACTGATGACGAGGTGTACCGGGTCGACGGGGTCTGGCTCGGTCCGCCGAAGGCGACCTTCCCGTGGCGCGCTCGTTACGTGGCATGGGGCATCGGCATCCCGATGTTCCTCGTGGTCCTCGGCGTCGAGCGGCAACTCGGGTTCGGCTTCGGTTTCTTCTCGACGGCGTGGGCCTTCGTGATCGCCATCGCGCTTACCCGGCTCATCACTGCCAAGATCAGTCACGAACGACCGCTCGCGGCGGTGTTCAACATGTGGCTGCGAGAGCTGAACACGCCGAGAGAACGCAAGAGCGGCACAGGTGGTGCGGTGAGTGCGGGCAAGGTCAGAGTGAGTACCGAGCGGCCAGTACCGAAACACAAGCGCGGGCAGCGCGGCCCCGTGAACTTCAACCATCCGAGACGAGAGACCACAGCACGAGCGCGCCGCCGCCGGTCAACGGCGCCGGTCGGGAGGTAGTCGTTGTTCGGTCGCGACCGCAGCCGGAAAAACCAGTCGCCGGCACAGTCGAAGCAGGCCGAAGGAGGCCGTCAGGGCCGGCGGCTGCCCGGTGAGCAGGCAATACCCACCTACACTCCGTCCATCGCGGCCCGCACCATCGATGGCCACCTGCTGCGCACCGGCCACGAGGTCTACGCCTGGTACCGGCTCTCGCCCCAGCGCTGGTCGTTCCGGTCGGATTCCCAGCGCAGGGACCTGATCGCGGCGATCGCGGGCCAGTACTCCGAGCTCCAGGGCCGCTGGATGCACCTCAGGGTCACCGCAAGGCCCTATCCGATCCGCATGTGGGCAGAGGCGCACGTCCACAACGCGCACCACCGTCCCGCCGACGTGCCGGGCTCGCTGTCCTTCGACGACTACCTCGTCGGTGAGCAGCAGCAGCTCATGGGCCGTTCGATGGCGGAGAAGGAGGTCTACCTCGGGGTTCAGGTGCAGACGAGGCGGGTGGTCGACCGCGCGGTCGAACGCGCGGCGCCACTGCTGCGCAAGATCCTGCCCGAGGCCGTGGACGCCGAGCTGACCGCGCTCGACTCCGAGGTCGAGCACCTCGACCAGATCATCGGGGCCGCGGGACTTGAGGGACGGCCGGTGCAGGCGGAGGAAATGTCCTGGCTGATGCACCGGTCCTGTTCGCTCGGCCTCCCCGCGCCCCGCAACCTGCCCGCGGTGCCGGGGGCGGCGTGGGAACCGGAAGACCTCGCGAGCTTCACCGACGCCGCCGATTTCCATTCGGAGCCTTACGCGCCAACGGTGACCGTGCGCGGCCGCACCGGCTCCAACGCGGGGGTGCAGCGCAGCGTCGCCGTGCTCACCGTCGGCCAGATGCACGGACTGCAGATCCCCGACGTCGACGACCCGTGGCTGCAGCACGCCGACCGGTTGCCCGCTTCGGTGGAGTGGTCGGCGCGCATCTATGTCCGCAAGCCCGAAGAGGTCGCGGGCGAACTGCAGCGTCAGATGAACAAGGTGCGCTCGCAGGTCAAGCACTACACCGACGAGCACGAACTGGAACCGCCGCAATCCCTGGCGAGGCAGGCGTCCCGGGTGCTGGAGATCGACGACGAGATGACCTCCGGCTTCACCGCGCTGGCGACGAGGGTGCGCTCGTGGTGGCGGCTCGCCGTGTCGGGGCCGACCGAGCGCGAGGCGCTGCGGCTGGCCCAGCAGCTGCTCGACCTGTACAAGCCGAAGGTCGCCATCGAGCATCCGGAGGCGCAGTACGCGCTGGCGCGGGAGTTCATTCCGGGCGAGCCGCTTTCCTCGGGTGCCTATCTGCGCAGGGGTTCGGTCGTGTGGGCCGCTTCCGCGGTGCCGACGGCGACGGCCGAGGTCGGCGACCGGAGGGGAATCCTGCTGGGTGAGACCTGCACGGCGACCCGCCGTCCCGTGGCGTGGGACCCGTGGATGGCGCAGGAGATCAGGGACGGTTCGGGACTGACCGCCATGGTGGCCGGACTCGGTGGCGGCAAGTCGTTCCTCGGCGGCGGCATCGTCTACAAGACGTTGCGGGCAGGCGCGCACTGGACACTGCTCGACCCCTCAGGGCCGCTGTCTCGCCTGTGTGACCTGCCGGAACTGCGCCCCTACGCCCGGCCGATCAACCTGCTCAACGCCCAGCCGGGGATCCTGAATCCCTACCGCGTCGTCGCGGAGCCACAGCTGGAGCACTTCATGGACGAGGAGGACCCCGAGCGGGCGTGGCGGAGGGAAAGGGCACTCGCAGGCGCGACGAGGCGCAGGCTCGTGCTCGATGTGCTCACCGGCGTGCTGCCCTACGACGTGGCGAGAATGCCGCAGACCCGTATCGTGCTGTTGCGGTCGGTCAGGGCCGTCGGTGGTCGTTACGACGCCGATCCGGGTCAGGTCATCGACGCGCTCCGCAGGGATTCCAGCGAGCACCATGAGCACGCGGTCGTCGTCGCCGACTTCCTCGACGAACTCCGCGAGCGCATGTCGCTGCTGATTCCCGAGGCAGGGGCCGACCCTTACTCCGACACGCGTGACGACCGGCTGACCGTGCTCACCATGGCTGGTCTGACGCTGCCCAAGGAAAGCGTCGGCCGTGAGCACTGGACGGATGCCGAAGCGCTCGGTGTCGAGATGCTCAACCTCGCTGCCTGGCTCACCCAGCGTTCGGTGTACGAGAAGCCGAAGGACCTGCGCAAGGGAGTCTGGATCGACGAGGCGTTCTTCCTTTCCGAGGTGCCGACGGGCAGGGTGCTGATGAACCGGTTCGCCCGTGACTCCCGGAAATGGAACGTCAGGGTGCTGCTTTCCTCGCAGATCCCCGCCGACTTCCTGCGCATTCAGGGTTTCGTCGCCCTGCTCGACTCCGTCTTCGTCGGGAGGCTCGACGACGACGAGACCCAGTCCGACGCGCTGCGGCTGCTCAAGGTGCCGGTCGGCGTCGGCTACGAGCAGGTCGTGTCCGCGCTCGGAAGGCGGCCGGGCTCGCAGAGGGAAGCCGAGCGCGATCGCGAGCCGCGTCAGTTCATCTTCGCCGACGGTGCGGGCGGCGTCGAACGGATCCGCGCCGACTTCTCGGGACCCCACCTGGAACATCTTCGCAACGCACTCGACACGACACCCGGTTCGGTGCAGGACAAGCCCGCGTCGCAGCCGAGGAAGAAGGAACAGGCCACCCACATACCGGAACCACCACCGGACGACGAACTGGAAGACGATCTCGAACTGGCCGCCGAGCTGGAAGTGGGGCTCACCGAGGAGCAGTTGCTCGGTGAGCACGCCGACGGCGAAGCGGAGGGGTCGGAAGAAGCGGAACAGAGCGGAAGGCAGGAGCAGCGGGCGGGGGCCGGAAAGAACGGCACCGGCAGGGACGCCGCATGACCGCTCTGGCGACCATTCTCGTGGTCTTCCTCTGCGCGTGGGCGTGGCACGGCGCCCGGCGACGACGTAAGGGCGGGAGCCAGGCCAGGGGCCGCACCAGACTCCGGGCACTGCTGTGCGCCATCGCGATAATCGGTATCCAGGCCGTCGTCACCGCCCCGCCCGCCGCGGCCGCCGGCTGCGAAGCCCCGAACCCCGAACGCCCCGGCGCCGGCATGGTTGGCGCGGTCGATCCGACGAAGGGGCAGGGCGAGGCCGGGAGTGCTTACCTCGACTACGGCTACGCGGGCATGGTGTGGCATGTCTACGACTGCGACAGCGGCGCGCTCGGGGTAACCGACCCCAACGCCACCGTCGACACCTGGCTCGGCAACCAGCTCTTCAATCTCGGCAAGAACATCGTCGGTGCGACCAACGCGCTGCACTACACGGTGATGGAAGGCGGGTTGCTCAACCCGATCTACAACGCGGTTTCCGCCGGTGCCGAGAAGGTCTACAGCAACATCTACGCCCAGCTTTTCGGGATTGTCGCCCTGCTGCTGGCGATCTTGCTCTTCCGCAACATCTGGCGAGGCGACCTGGCAGGGGTCAGCAAGCGAGCCTTGTATGCGCTCGCCGGCATCTGGCTCGCGGCGTCTTCCTTGGCCTTGCTGAGGTATTACGACGAGATAGACAGAGCCATCGTCCAAACCACGACGAACATCCAAGCGGGTTTCGTCGACGAGACACAAGACCGAGTTGTGCGGCACGTGTTGCCCACGGACTTGCACGACAAGGTCGTGTACGAGAACTGGCTGCGAGGCGAGTTCGGATCACCGGAAGCCCCGCAGGCCGAACAGTTCGGCCGCCCTCTCCTGGACGCGCAGGCGTTCTCGTGGGAAGAGATGCGCGACGGCGATGACGGTGACAGTGCCGTGATCGATGCCAAGAAGGCGGAGTTCGAGAACATCTCGAACCAGCTCGGCACGGCGGAGGGGTACTTCACCGGTGAGGACGGGAGCCGGACGGGCGCGGGTTTCCTCGCTTTCCTGCAGAGCCTCGTCTATGCCCTCTTCCAGTTGTTCGCGAAGGCCGCGGTGCTGCTTGCCCAGATCCTGGTCAGGTTGTTCACCTTGACGGCACCACTGATCGGGCTGGTTGCCCTGCTGCACCACGACATCCTGCGCAGAGTCGGGAGGGTTGTCGGCGTCGTCGCGTTCAACCTGATCGTGCTCTCGGTGCTCGCCGGTGTGCACGCGCTGCTGCTGCAGGCCATCTTCTCCGCCGGTGACGCGCTGTCGATGCTGACGCAGATGGTGATGGCGGGGCTGGTGACCGTGTTGCTGTTCCTTGTGGGAAGACCGGTGCGCAGGCTGTGGCAGATGGTGGAGAGCTCCGTCGGCATGGTCGGTTCCGCGGTGCCTTCGCCTCGTGGTGGCCTGTTCTCGCGCTTCCGGCGCCGTTCCGACGAACCGACGCCACAGGATCAGTTCTGGCAGAACGTCCGTGACGACGACGAGGCGGAGGGCGGTGCCACGACGAGGGGCCACGGCGGCGCGACCGGTGGCAGGCGGGTGCGCCCCGAGGCGACCGTGCTGGCCAGGGCGCAGCGCCTCGACGCACCGGCGGGCGGAGGCAGGTATCCGGTCGGCGGTGGGCAGAACCATGTGCTTGAGGGAGGCGGACGGCCGGCGCTGCCCGCGGCGGGCGGCGCGAGCTCTGCCGTCTTCATGGGCTCGCCGCCGGGAAGGGCACCTGGTGACCAGGTCCCGCCGAGGGTCACGGCCGCCAGCAGGAGGGTCGACACGCCGCCGGTGTCCGACAACACGTGGGACAGGTCGATGGACGCGGATCCGTTCGTCGTGCCGTCGCGGCTCGGTTCGGTGGGTTCCGCTGGGCCCGTTTCGGAGCACGCGCAGGCTGCGAGTCAGCCCGTCCCGCAGCCGGTGCCACAGCAACCGCGCAAGGTCGAACCCGAGTTGGTCGCCGGAAAGCCGGTGTTCGTGTTGTACCGGCCTTCGCGTGGACTCGAAGTGCGGGATCAGGTACGCGACACCGACCGAGTGATCCGGTAGGGGGCGGGTATGCCGATTCGCACCAACCGCGGCAGGGCGGCGGTCTACCGCCGCCTGTGGAGCTGGCCGTTGCGCTCGCCCGCCCACCTTGTCGGCACGCTGGTCATGGTGGTGGCCATCGTGGTCTCGGCGGGCATCGTGATTCCCCGGCTGCTCGGTGATCCTGGCAGCGCGGGCGCCAGTCCCGGAGCCGGCGCGGGAGCGACGACCACTCCTGGCACCAGTTACTCCTCGACGGCGGGGCCACCGCAGACCAGGCTCACGGCGCCACTCGTGTCGCCGACGACGGCGCCTCCCGCTCCTGAGGCGCTGAACGTGGCCGAGGAGTGGGCGGCGGCGTGGGTCGACCATCCCCAGGGGACGACGATCGACGAATGGCTGGAACGGCTCCGGCCGTTGACGACGGAGGAGTACCTGCCCTTGATGCGCAGCGTCGACCTCGCGAACGTCTCCGCGACGAGGGTGACCGGCAAACCGAAGGCCACCGAATCGTTCACCAGTTCAGTCAAGGCGGAGGTACCGACCGACGGGCCCACACTCAGCATCACCGTGATCAAGACCGATGCCGGCTGGCGCGTCTCGCGCTACGACCAGGTGGGCTAGTCGTGCGGGGCGGGTTGCTTGCCGGGTGTTTCGGTGCGGCGGTGATGACGGTGCTGCTCGCGATCGGCTTGGTCACGGTCATCGACGGCCAGCGGCAGCAGGCTCAGGGCGTGACCCCGCTGAGCTGTGACGCCGCGATCGGGCCAACCCGGCCCGGCGGGATGGACGGGGCGGCCGCGCAGGCCGGCGATCTTGACGACGAACAGCGCGCGATCGTGTCGCTGATCATCTCGATCGGCAAGGAACGCGAGCTTTCGCCGAGGGCGTGGCAGATCGCCATTCAGGCCGGAATGACCGAGTCGGGGTTGCGTAACCTCAACTACGGGGACCGCGATTCGCTCGGCATCTTCCAGATGCGCCCTTCGATGGGCTGGGGAACGGTCGCGCAGGTGACCGATCCGCCCTACCAGGTCAACAAGTTCTACGACGTGATGGAGGCGGTGCCCGGCTGGGAGACGATGCGGCCCGGTGACGTCGCGCAGGCCGTCGAGCGCTCGGCGTTTCCCGACCGGTATCACAACTGGGAACCCATGGCCGTGCATCTCGTCGAGAACGTCGGTGAGGTCGAGAACGCGTCCGGCTGCGGTTCCAGTTCGGGTGCCGTGTTGCCACCCAACAAGGTCGCGGGTTCCGCCATCAAGTTCGCACTGTCCAAACAAGGGCTTCCCTACCAGTGGGGCGGCACGGGACCGAACAGCTACGACTGCTCCGGGCTGATGTTGCGCGCCTACGAGTCGGCGGGGGTCACGCTGCCGAGGGTGGCCGCCGACCAGTACCACGCCGGCGCGATGCTTCCGGCTGAGAAGGCCCAGCCAGGTGATCTGCTGTTCTGGGCGGAGGACCTTTCGAACCCGACGACGATCTATCACGTCGCGATGTATCTCGGTGACGGCGAGATGGTGGAGGCACAGCAGCCCGGCGTCGACATTCTGACGCGGGCCGTGGAGTGGGACGACCCGGATCTGGTTCCGCAGGCGGTAAGGCCTGGCGTGTGAGGAGTTGACTGTCATGGCCAAGAAATGGGGCAAGCGCGGCAAGCGGGCGCGGCAGGACCCCGATCCTCGCTCGATGTTCGGCGCCCCGCAGGCGCCCCGCAGCGCGCCTCCCGCGTCGAGCACCCCGCTCGCCGATCATCTCGGTCGCGGCTGGCCGGGGGTGGATCAGGGCTACGTCGTGCTGCCGAGAACGCTCGCGGAGTCGATGCCGTTGCCGTGGCAGCAGCAGCTGGCGAACCTGATGGCGCAGTTCCACGAGACCCACGGCAGGCTGAACTGGCCCGCCTACCGGGTGGTGCCTTCCCGTCCCGAGCGGCTCATCGACCTCGACGAGGAACAACTGGCCGAGGTGGGCTATCTCGTCGAGATCGACTCCGACGGCGACATGGTCTACCGCGAACGCAGCGGGAAGAAGGTGGAGGATCCGGCGGGCACCACGGTGCTGGTGTCCTGTCTGGACCCGATCGCGCGGCAGGTACCCCGGCGCGGCCCCCGGCAGGAGGGTACGGGGCCCGCGCCCATGAACATCGGTCCGCAACCGGTGTGGCGGACGACCGCGCAGGCGGCTTCCGCGGCGCCACCGTTGCCGCCCCCTCCGACGGCACCGTCGGTGTCGCTGGTGTCGTCGTCGGTGCCCGAATCCGCGGCCCCCCAACCGGACGGCAAGACGCGGGAACAGGCAAAGTCCGAGCCGAAGGCCCAGGCGCGGAGCCCTCAGGCAGGGCGGCCGCCGTCTTCGCGGGCGGAACGGGCCGCGGCGCTGGACGAATGGGGCGACGAGAGCGAACGCCGGCGCGGGGAGGCGGCGACTCCGCCCCGCGGCTTCCCCTCGGCGGGCGGGCAGGGAGAGAACCCTGCGCCGCCGCCGGAGGAGCGGCGATACCTCGCGGGAGGGTGACGTGAACGCTGTCGCGGGCGCCGGGCGCGTGCGAGGCTGAAGGCATGTCAGCGAGCGGAAACGACCCGAACCCGGATACCCACTGGTGGTTCAACACCCGCACCGGCGAGATCGAGCACGGCAACCTGTCTAGGGGAATCGACAGGCTCGGCCCCTATCCCGACGAGGCGACGGCACGCAGGGCGCTGGAGATCGCGCGTGAGCGGACGAGGCAGGCCGACGCCGCCGACGCCGAGTGGAACGACGACGACGCTGACCGCTGAGCCCTATCCGAGGGCGGGTGCCAGCGGAGAGAGCTCGAACCCGGGATCGACCTGTTCCGCCAGTTCGGATCCGGCCCACGCGTTGGCGTTGCGCAGATGGAATTCGACGGCTTGGCGCTGATAGCGCACCCAGTCCCGCTCCGTCGAGTCCACTGTGGACAGCATGGTGTCCAGTGTGGCGAGGTTTTCCCGCTCCAGTTCGCCGATGGGGCGCGCCGCTCCGCGCTCGGCCGCCCTCACGTGCCGCGAGCCGCTGATCCAGCCGAGCAGGTGCTCGCCGACCTGTTCGTGGAGGAACTCGACGTCGTCGGCGTCGCTGACCTTGTTGCCGACGACGGCGAGCCGGATGCCGAAGTCGCGGGCGTAGTCGGTGTACTGCCGGAAAACGCCGACGCTGCGCACGGTCGGCTCGCACACGAGGAATGTCACGTCGAATCGCGTGAACAGACCTGAGGCGAAGGCGTCGGCGCCTGCTGTCATGTCCATCACGACGTACTCGTCCTTGCCGTCGATCATGTGGTTGAGCAGCAGTTCCGCCGCCCCGACCTTCGAGTGGTAGCAGGCGACGCCGAGGTCGTCGTCGGCGAAGCGGCCGGTCACCGCGAGCCGGGCTCCGGCGACGTCCCGGAAGCAGGCTTCGGTGATCGGGTTGTCCTCGCGAGGAGTGACGAGTGTGGAGCCGCGTCCCGGCGGCGTCGTCTTGATCATCGCCTCGGGGGTGGTGATGCGGGGATTGCTGCCACGCAGGTGGCGCTTGATGAGCGGCAGGTTGTCGCCGAGGGTCGGCAGTGCCGCCGCCTCGTCCTCGGTGGCGCCGAGCGCGACGGCGAGGTGCTGGTTGATGTCCGCGTCGATGGCGAGCACGGGGCGGCGCTCCGCGACGAGATACGCGGTGAACAGCGAGGCCAGCGTGGTCTTTCCGCTGCCGCCCTTGCCGACGAATGCGACCTTCACACGTCACTCCTGAAAGTGGGATCGATTTTCATTATCTGTTTTGCTGAAGGTACACCGGGACGCCGGGGCTCGAACGGGTCACCGGGGCCACTCACCGGGTTAGGGTTCAGGTGTGGCTCTCGTGGTCCACACGCCGGGCGCCGGTGACTTCGCTTCGCTGCGCGCCGATTTCGAGCTGCCGGAATCCTTTCCGCCGGACGTACTCGCCGAGGCGGAGGCGGTCGCGGGCGATCCGGAGTGTGCAGGGGAACGAGAGGACGCCACTGGCGTCCCGTTCGTCACGGTCGACCCCGCCGGTGCCAAGGATCTCGATCAGGCGGTGTGCCTTGAACCGGTCCGTGGCGGAGGGATTCGGGTTCACTACGCCATCGCCGACCTCGCCGCCTTCGTGCCGCCTGGCGGCGCCATCGACGCCGAGGCCAGGCGCAGGGGACAGACCCTCTACCTTCCCGACGGCAATGTGCCACTGCACCCGCCGGAACTGTCCGAGGGCGCGGCGAGCCTGCTGCCCGGCATGGTCCGACCGGCCGTGCTGTGGACGATCGACACCGATTCGGGAGGAGAACCGACGGCGGTGCGGGTGCGCCGCGCACTGGTGCGGTCCACGGAACGCTTCGATTACGACACCGTCGCCGCCGCGCTGGAAGCGGGTACGGCACATCCGTCGATCGCCGCGCTTCCCGCGCTCGGGCGGGCCCGCCGCGAACTCGCCGTGCGCAGGGGCGCGGTCGAGTTGCAGCTTCCCGAGCAGGAGATCAGCGCGGGCCCCGACGGTGGCTGGCTGCTCGTGCGCAGGCCCCGCAACGACGTCGAGGCGTGGAACGCCGAGGTGTCACTGCTGACCGGCATGACGGCGGCCTCGATCATGCTGGAGGCGGGTGTCGGCGTACTGCGTACCCTTCCCGAGGCCGACGACGAGACGGTCGACTGGCTGCGCCGCTCGGCCGGCGCGCTGGGCATCCCGTGGCCGAGGGAGGCGACGGTGTCGGAACTGCTTGCGGGGCTGGATCCGGCCCAGCCCGCCTCGCTCGCGCTCTACGCCGGCACGACCCGGCTGCTGCGGGGCGCGGGCTATACGGCCTTCGACGGCGGGGTGCCCGAGCTCGCGACCCATGCCGGGATCGGCGGTCCCTACGCCCACGTCACCGCGCCCATCCGCAGGCTGGTCGACCGCTTCGCCACCGAGGTCTGCCTCGCGGTGACCTCGGGAAAGCCCGTCCCACGGTGGGTGAGGGCGTCGCTGGCCGAACTGCCGGAACTCATGCAGGGTTCCGACACGTTCGCCGCCCGCGTCGAACGCGCCTATCTCGATCAGGTCGAGGCCTGGATGCTCGCCGAGCACATCGGCCGTGTCTTCGACGCCGTTGTCCTCCGGGCCGAGGAGAACAAGGCGGAGATCTTCGTCGAGAACCCGCCCGTGCTCGGCAAATGCTCGGGCAGCGGGTTTCCCGAAGGCGGAAGAATCAGTGTCCGGCTGACGGCCGTCGACGTGGCGAAAAGGAGGGTGTCCTTTGTCAGGGCATGACGAGCGGCTCACCGACGACCTCGGGGAGGCGGTGCCCCTGCGCGGCACGCCGGCGCGGGTGGTGTCGCTCGTGCCATCGCTGACCGAGGCGGTCGAGCTGACCCTGCCGGGGATCGTCGCCGGAGCGACGGACTACTGCACCCACCCCCCGGCGCTTGCCGCGCCGAGGGTGGGCGGCTCGAAGTATCCCGACGTGGACGCGGTGCTCGGCCTCGCGCCCGATCTCGTGCTCGCGAACGCTGAGGAGAACCGGAAGGAGGACGTCGCGCGCCTGCGCGAGGAGGGCGTTCCGGTGTGGGTGATGGCCGCACCGGCGACCGTGCCTTCGGCACTCGGTTCCCTGCGCGCGCTGTTCACCCGGATTCTCGGGACCGGAGCTCCTGATTGGCTCGTGACCGCCGAGGAGTTGTGGCACGAGTCGCGCGAGCCCGCCATGACAGCGGTCGTTCCCGTGTGGCGCAAGCCGTGGGTCGTGCTCGGCAGGGACACCTTCGGCGGCGATGTGCTGCGCAGGCTCGGCGTCGGGCATGCCTATTCGGCCGACGACGAGCGCTATCCGCGCCCGAAGCTCGGCGAGCTCAGGGAACTCTTCGCGGCGGGGAAGGCGGACGTGCTCGTACTGCCGGACGAACCGTGGGAGTTCACGGCCGACGACGGGCCCGACGCCTTCCCCGGCGTCCCCTACGCGCTGGTGTCGGGGCGGTACCTCACCTGGTACGGCCCTTCACTCGTCGAAGCGCACGACGCACTGTCGGCCGCGCTCACGGCGGTCACAGCGGAAGTCCGGTCAGCACGGTGACTCGTTCCTCGGTGAGGTCGGCCATCGCGGCGGCGGGGCCTTCCCTGCCGACGCCCGAGTCCTTGACCCCGCCGTAGGGCATCTGGTCGGCGCGGTAACTGGGCACGTCGCCGACGACGACACCGCCGACCTCCAGCGTCGCCGAGGCCGCGAACGCCGTCGGGAGGTCGTGGGTGAACACCCCGGCCTGCAACCCGAACCGCGACGCGTTGACGAGTGCGAACGCGTCCTCGGCGGAGTCGACGGGATTGACCGAAACGACGGGCCCGAACACCTCGTCGGCCATGACGGAGGAGTGTTCCGGTGCGTGCGTGAGCACCGTGGGCCGCAGGGTCGCGCCGTCGCGCTCACCGCCGAGCCGCAGCCTCGCGCCCTCGCTGACGGCGTCGGCCACCCACGACTCGACGCGCTCGGCCGCCGCCGTGTTGATGAGCGGCCCGACATCGGTGTGCGGGGAACGCGGGTCGCCGGTGCCGAGTGCGGCGACCTTGGCGAGCACCTTCTCGGTCAGTTCCTCGTAGACCCGGGTGTGCGCGTAGACGCGTTGCACCGAGACGCAGGACTGGCCCGCCTGATACATCGCGAACGTCGCGATGCGCTCGGCGGCCAGGTCCAGATCTGTCCAATCAGGACATACGATCACCGAGGCGTTGCCGCCCAGTTCGAGCGTGACGTGCTTGCGGGGCACCGCATCCCTGATGCCCCAGCCGACCGGAACCGAACCGGTGAACGACACGACCGGCAGCCGGGGATCGGCGGCGAGCCCGGCGGCGTGCTCGTTGCCGACGGGCAGCACCGACCAGCTGCCCTCAGGCAACCGGGTCTCGGCGAGCACTTCACCGAGCAGCAACGCGGTGAGCGGGGTGGCGGGCGCCGGCTTGAGCACTATCGGCGCGCCGACTGCGATCGCGGGCGCGACCTTGTGCGCTACCAGGTTCAGCGGGAAGTTGAACGGCGTGATGCCGAGTACCGGCCCTCGGGGAACCCTGCGGACGAGCGCCAGCCGTCCCCGCGAACCCGCGTCGGTGTCGAGCCGTTGCAGTTCACCGGCGAACCGGCGTGCCTCCTCCGCCGACCAGCGGAACGTCGAGGCGGCCCTGCCCACCTCCGCGCGTGCCCACTTGAACGGCTTACCCGATTCGGAGGTGATGAGCGAGGCGAACTCCTCGGCTCGCTCCGTGATGGCACGGGAGACGTGATCGAGCGCGTCGGCCCTGACGTGCGCCGGTGCCGCCGCGGTCTCGGCGCGAGCGTCGTGCGCCGCCGCGACCGCGTCCTCGATGTCCTGCTCGGAGGGGACGTAGTGGCTCCCGGCCTCAGCGCCGTCATAGGGGTTGCGGATGACCGCGGTGTCGTCGCTCTTCACCGGACGGCCCGCGATCCAGTAGGGGGAACTCACTTGCTCGTCTCCTCGCGGATCGCGTCTTCGAGCACGGTCAGTCCTTCCCTGAGCAGCTCGTCCGGCAGGGTCAGCGGCGGAAGCAGTCGCACCACGTTGCCGTAGGTTCCGCAGGTCAGCACGACGACACCGGCGGCGTGGCAGGCCGAGGCGATGCGCGCGGTGATCGCGGCGTCGGGTTCGGTCGTTCCCGGTTTCACGAACTCGATGGCGATCATCGCGCCCCTGCCACGCACGTCACCGATGGCCGGGGTCTCCCCGGCCAGTGCGCGCAGCGACGCCATCGCCGTCTCGCCGATCCGCTTGGCGGCGCCGGCGAGGTCACCCTCGCGCATCGTCTCGATGGCGCCGAGCGCCGCGGCGCAGGAGACCGGGTTTCCGCCATAGGTTCCGCCGAGGCCACCGGCGTGCACGGAGTCGAGCAGTTCCGCCCTGCCGGTGACGGCCGCGAGCGGCAGCCCGCCCGCGATGCCCTTCGCCGTCGCGATCAGGTCGGGAACGACCCCCTCGTGATCGCACGCGAACCATTCGCCGGTGCGGCAGAACCCGGTCTGCACCTCGTCGGCGACGAACACGACACCGTTGGCGGCACACCAGCGCGACAGCGCGGGAAGGAAGCCGGGGGCGGGCTCGATGAACCCGCCCTCTCCCTGAATCGGCTCGACGACGACGGCTGCCACCGAATCGGCGCCGATCTGCTTCTCGACCCTGTCGATCGCCTCCGCCGCGGCCTGCTCGCCGGTGCGGCCATCGGCGTCCCGGAACGGGTAGGACCCGGCCACGCGGTAGACCTCGGGCGCGAAGGGCCCGAACCCGTGCTTGTAGGGGAGGGACTTCGCGGTCAGGGCCATGGTCAGGTTGGTACGCCCGTGATAGGCGTGGTCGAACACCACGACGGCCTGCCGCCCCGTGGCCGTGCGGGCGATCTTGACCGCGTTCTCCACCGCCTCGGCGCCCGAGTTGAACAGCACCGACCGCTTCGCGTGGTCGCCGGGTGTCAGCGCGGCGAGTTCCTCGCACACCCGCACGTAACCCTCGTACGGCGTGACCATGAAGCACGTGTGCGTGAAGAGCCCAGCCTGCTCGCGCACACCGTCGACGACGGCGGGCGCGGCGTGGCCGACGTTGGTGACCGCGATACCGGAACCGAGGTCGATCAGCGTGTTGCCGTCGGCGTCGGTCAGCAGCCCGCCTTCGGCCGAGGTGATGTAGACCGGCAGCGTCGAGGTGAGTCCCGCCGCGACGGTACTGGTCCGCCGCTGGTGCAGCGCCCGCGATTCGGGGCCGGGGATCTCGGTGCGCAACCTGCGATGAGTAGTGGCCGTCATGCCGTCAAGCATGAGTGCGACCGCGTGGAATCGTCAGTAGCCGAATTGGCCAGTTTGGCCAGTACAATTCGACATTGTGGCACTCACCCTCGAAGGCCTGGTCGCCCAGCGTCCGCTGGGGCTTCACGTGCTGGCCGGACACGCGCAGCTCGGAAGGGAGATCGCCTGGGTGCATCCGACCGAGCTGGCCGACCCCACCTCCTTTCTCGACGGAGGGGAACTGCTGCTCACCACGGGACTTACCACTGGGGCCGAGCCGGCAGCCGACTACGTGCGCCGGCTCGCCGGAGCCGGGGTCACCGGGCTCGGCTTCGGGGTCGGGCTGAGCCACGAAGCCGTTCCGCCCGAGCTTGTCGCCGCCGCGGAGGCCGCCGCCTTCCCGCTGCTCGAAGTGCCGCCGCCGACCCCATTCATCGCGATCACCAAAGCGGTGTCCTCCGCGCTGGCCGAGGAAAGGTACGCCGAGGTGGTGCGCACGGGAAAGGGCCAGCGGGAGCTCACCCGCACCGCACTGCGGCACAGGGCGCCTGGCGCGCTGGCCCGCAAGCTGGCCGGGCTTGTGGAGGGCTGGGTCCTGCTGCTCGACGGCGGCGGCTCGGTACGGGAGGCGGCTCCCGCCTCCGCGAAGGCGATGGCGAGCGCCGTCAACGCCGCAATCGGGGCGGGAAAGGGCGGGACCGGACTGGTGTCGATCGCGGGCGACGAGGTGGTCGTCCAGGCACTCGGCACGCGAGCGAGCGGGTTCCTCGTCGCGGGCACACCCGGGCGGTTCGGGGCATCCGGAAGGCACCTGATCGCCACGGCGGCAGCGCTGCTCTCACTGGCGATGGAACAGGACAGGGCAAGAGGAACGACGTTGCGTGGCTTGCGTGCCGGACTGTTCGAGTTGTTGCTCGCCGGTCAGCGCGAGCTCGCGTTCACCGTGCTCGGCTCGGCTTTCGGGACAAAGCCTGATCCACCGTGGACGGTCACCGTCCTCGCCGGACCCGCCAAGGCCCGCGCCGCCGCCGCCGACGTACTCGAAACGCTCGCCGGCGAGGACGAGGGCATCTTCTTCGCCGAGCACTCCTCGGTGCTCGTGGTGCTGACCGGCGAGCGATCGGATCTGTCGTTCATCGAACGGATGTCAGGTCTGCACGCGGGTATTTCACCGTCCACAACGGACGTGCCAGCAGGTTTCCTGCAGGCGCGGCAGGCCGCCGACGCGGCGAGAGCGGCGGGCAAACCCGTGCTGCGCTTCGCCGAGCACGCGGGAAGCGGTGTGCTCGGCCTGCTGGATCCCGGGGCCGCCACCGCATTCGCCGAATCGGTTCTCGGTCCGCTGCGCGACCACGACGCCGGGGGCAGGGGAGCGCTCGCCGAATCGTTGCGCTGCTGGCTCGAACACAATGGACACTGGGACACCGCGGCGTCCAGACTCGGGATTCACCGGCACACACTGCGCAACCGGATGACGAAGGCAGCGCGCATCCTCGGAAGGGACCTCGATTCGCCGGGTGTGCGCGCCGAGCTGTGGCTCGCGCTCAACGTCTAGCGAACTCGTCGGTCGCTTCCCTCAGCCCGGCCAGTATCCCTCGATCGGTCACCGCGTGCCCCGCCCCCTCGGCGAGCAGCAGCCGCGACCCCGGCCACGCCTCGCGCAGTTCGCAGGCCGTCACCGGAGGGCACACCAGGTCGTAGCGGCCCTGCACGATCCGGCCGGGTATCCCGCCGAGCGCGGCGGCCTCCTCGATGAGCTGCCCTTCCCGTAGCCAGGCACCGTTGCCGAAATAGTGCAATGCCAGTCGTGCGAACGGCACGGCGAAGGACGGCGAGGCATAGCTGGTGCGGTAGCGGCCTTCGGGAATGAGCGACACGATCGCGCCTTCCCAGGTGCTCCACGCGATCGCCGCGCGTTCCCTCACCGAGGGCTCCGGGTCTTCGATCAGCGCGCGGTAGGCGGCGAGTGGGTTGTGCCTGCGCTCCGGGGGAACCGGTGCGAGGAAATCCGCCCATTCGCGGGGAAACAGGTGACCCGCGCCGCCGTTGTAGATCCAGTCCAGTTCGCGGCGGCGGGCGGTGAACACGCCACGCAGTACCAGCTCGCTGACTCTGCCGGGATGGCGTTGCGCGTAGGCGAGCGCGAGTGTGGCACCCCAGGAACCACCCAGTACCAGCCAGCTTTCGACGCCGAGATGCTCACGCAGGCGTTCGATGTCGGCGACCAGATGCCAGGTCGTGTTGCCGGAAAGGCGGGCGCCGGGGTCACTCACGTGCGGCGTGCTGCGGCCGGTTCCCCTCTGGTCGAACAGCACGATCCGGTAGGCGGCGGGGTCGAAATGCCGCCTCGTCATCGGGGCGCTGCCGCTGCCGGGGCCGCCGTGCAGTACCACGGCGGGTTTACCCTCCGGGTTTCCGCTGACCTCCCAGTGAATGCTGTTGCCGTCGCCGACGTCGAGCATGCCGGCGTCGTACGGCGTGATCGCCGGATACAACTCGGCCACCCGGCCTCACCCCTGCTAGGAACGACCTGCCGTCACGGCAGGTCGTTCCTAGCAGGCGGATCAGTGGAAGGCGTGCTCAGGGGCGGGGAACTCGCCCCTGCGGACCTCGTCGGCGAAGGTCTTGGCCGCGCCGGAGAGCGCACCGGCGAGATCGGCGTAGCGCTTCACGAACCGGGGCGCCTTTCCCGTACGCAGTCCGGCCATGTCCTGCCACACCAGCACTTGCGCGTCGCAGTCCGAGCCGGCACCGATCCCGATGGTGGGGATGCGCAGTTCGTGGGTGACGCGTTTGGCCGCCTCCGCCGGCACCATTTCCATCACGACGGCGAAAGCTCCCGCCTCCTGGAGCGCGATCGCGTCGGCGAGCAGTCGCTCGCCCGCGTCCCCCCGGCCTTGAACCCGGTAGCCGCCGAGGTTGTGCTCGCTTTGCGGCGTGAATCCGATGTGGCCCATCACGGGAACGCCCGCCGAGGTGAGGGCTTCGACGTGTGCCGCGAAGTGCTGTCCGCCTTCGAGTTTCACCGCCTGCGCCCTGCCCTCCTTCATGAACCGGACCGCCGTCGCCAGCGCCTGCTCCGGCGAGAGCTGGTAGCTGCCGAACGGCAGATCCGCCACGACAAGCGCACGGGAGACCGACCTGGTCACCGCACGCACGAGGGGAAGTAGCTCGTCGACGGTCACCGGGAGTGAGGTGTCGTAACCGAATACGTTGTTGGCGGCGGAATCGCCGACGAGCAACACCGGAATCCCGGCCTCGTCGAACAGTGCGGCGGTGTACATGTCGTAGGCGGTGAGCATGGGCCACGGCTCGCCGCGTTCCTTCAGCTCGCGCAGGTGGTGGATGCGGACCTTCTTGCGCGGCGTAGTCGCCTGCGGTGAAGGCCCCGAACCGTACGGAGCCGCCGTCTCGGGCTCTGATGTGGACATCTTCGTCAACCGTCCTTCCCTCGGGGCCTTGGTGGGGTCCCCGGGTCGTGGATCGTTTACAGAACAAAGCGTGGCACTCGTACCGGCCGTCCCCAAGCCCGTGCGAGCAGCTTCACACGGGCGGCGAGCGAGCGGGTGAATCGGTTTCGGTTCCGGCAGGGGGGCCGGCGTGATAGACACATCGCCATGCCGCCGGCCACGCACCGCCCGACGACACTGCTCACGGTTCGTGCGCTCGCGGTGGTCCTGCTGACCGTCGGCGGTGTGGGCTACTGCGGCTGGCTGCTGGAGTTCTTCCTGGAGACCGGGCTCTCCCCGTTGAGAGCCACGATCGACGAGCTGTCCGCCGTCGGTCAGCCTTACCGGAACGTGTTCCGAACCGCGGAGATCATCGCGGGGGCGGCGTTCGTGCTGTCGGTTCCTCCGCTGCTGCGGCTCGCGCCGGTGCACTGGCAGGCGAGGCTGACCATCGGGGCCGTGTATGTACTCGGCGTGCTGCTGGTTGTTCGTGGCGTGACGGCGCCCGACTGTGCCGTGTCGTCGGGGCCGGTGTGCACGCAGCGGCAGGAGTTCTCGGCCGGTCACCACGTGCATCACGTGACGTCGGTGCTGCTGAGCCTGCACTATGCGGTGGGAACGGGAACGCTCGTGCTGTGGTGGCAGGGCCGCTGGCGGGTGAGGGCGGCCGTGGTCGCGGGCCTCGCCGCGCTGGCGTGGCTGGCGATCATCGCCGTGGAATGGTTCGTCCCCGGTACCTACACGGGGGTGGCCGTGCGGGTGAGGGCGATTCTGGTGGGTGTGGCCATCGCCGTGGGGATCGGCTACCTGTTGACGGTGGGGAAGCGGCAGGACGGTGAATGGCAGGATTCCCGTCAGTGAGGCGAAAACACGTTCGTCATGGGAGGTCGCGGCGATGCCTGGGATGATCGGCCCGGTCGCCGACGAGCGGGACGCGTTGCTCGGTTACCTGGCCCAGCAGCGCTACGTGTTGTGTCTCGCCGCGTACGGGCTCACCGATGAGCAGGCGAGGACGCGGCCGACGGCGAGTGCGTTGTGTGTCGGCGGGCTGATCAAGCATGTCGCCGCGACGGAGCGGGCGTGGCTGAACGTCGTGCTCGGCAACCCCGTCGATGACGCGGGCACCGCCGATTTCCGGTTCGGGCGGGACGAAACGCTCGCCGGTGTGATCGGGGAGTACGAGCGGGTGGCGACCCGCACCGAGGAAATCGTGGACGGAATCGCCGATCTCGGGGCTGCCGTCAGGGTGCCGCGCGAGGTGCCGTGGTTTCCCGACGATGTCGCGGCGTGGTCGGTGCGCTGGGTGCTGCTGCATCTCATCGAGGAGACGGCGCGGCATGCCGGGCACGCCGACATAATCAGGGAATCCATTGACGGCGCAACGGCTTTCCCGCTCATGGCCGCCGCGGAGGACTGGCCGGAGACACCGTGGCTGAAGCCGTGGCGTCACAGGTCGAACAACGTGGGCTCCTCAAGGTGATACCCCTCGGCGTCGAGCAGGCGGCGCTTTGTGCCGAGCCCTCCGGTTGCCGAGAAACCGCCCGCCTTTCCACCCGCTGCCAGCACGCGGTGGCAGGGCACGATGGGGGCGAACGGGTTGTTGCCGAGTGCCTGCCCGACCGCGCGGGCGGAGCCGGGGTCGCCGAGTTCGGTGGCGACCTGGCCGTAGGTCATGGTGGATCCGGCGGGGATTCCCAAGGTGACCTCGTAGACCCTGCGGTGGAAAGGCGGTACCCGGTCGAGCGCGAGCGGAACGCCGGAGAGGTCGGTCCGCTCGCCGCGCAGCAGCGCGGTGACCCCGAGGACGGCCTGCCGGACGGCGGCGGGCGGTGCCTGCTCGCGGGCGTCCGGGAACCTGGCACGGACGGCTTCGCGCGCCCGGCTGGGCGTGGCTTCCGGCAACTGGCTGCCGATGACGACCTCGCCGCACCACACGAGGGCGCAGTGACCGAGCACGGTCTCGAAGACCGCGAACCCCTCATCCATCACGTCCACGCCGGAAACGCTACGCCCCCGCACCGACATTCCAGCCCCTCCGGCCCACCTCCCCGGCCCGCGATGGGAGCAAGGGAGCTTTGCTGCCGTTTGGGTCGGCGATACCGGCAGCGCCGACCCAAAACGAAGCAAGGGAGCTTTGCTACCACTCCGCACCCACGGTGAGACCGGCGGAGCTAGTGCGCCTCCCGCCAGGCGTTGGTGATGGGCAGCCTGCGGTCCCTGCCGAACGCCTTGAACGTGATCTTCGTACCCGGCGGGTACTGCCTGCGCTTGAACTCCGCCCTGTCGACCATGTGCACGACCCTGTCGATGGTTGCCGCGTCGAAGCCCGCTTCCTGCAGAGCCCGGTAACCGCGATCGCCCTCCACGTAGTCGTCGAGGATGTCGTCGAGCAGCGGATAGTCCGGCAGCGAGTCGCTGTCGAGCTGGTCAGGACGCAACTCGGCCGACGGCGGCTTGGTGATCGAGTTCTCCGGAATCGGCGGGGTTTCTCCGCGCTTCTCCGCTTCGGCGTTGCGCCACTTCGCCAACGCCCACACGTGGGTCTTGAACACGTCCTTGATCGGCGCGAAGCCACCGACGGCGTCGCCGTAAATGGTGGAGTAGCCGACCGCGATCTCCGTCTTGTTCCCCGTGGCGAGCACGAGATGACCCTCCAGATTGGAGAGCGCCATCAAGAGCATCCCCCTGACCCTTGCCTGGATGTTCTCCTCGGCGAGTCCGGTGCCCGCGAGGCCGAGCTGGTCGACGTACTGCGCGACCATGCGATCGATCGGCTCGACCCGGAACGGGCAGCCGAGCCTGCGGGCGAGATCCGCGGCGTCGGCCCTGGAATGCTCCGACGAATACGCCGACGGCATCGAGACACCGTGAACGGCTTCCGGGCCGAGCGCGTCCACCGCGAGCGCTGCGGTGACAGCGGAGTCGATACCACCCGAGAAACCGAAGATGACCGAGCGGAAACCGTTCTTGCGCGCGTAATCCCGCAGGCCCGTGACGAGCGCCGACCACACTTCCGCCTCGTCGGGGAGTGGTTCGCTGATGGCGGGCTCGGGCAGTGGCTCGTAACGCGATAGCGACTCGGCGCTCAGGACCCGGTGACTCACCTCGATGCCCGCGAACCGGCCTTCCCGCGTGCCGGCGCCATGCGGAAGGTCCAGGTCGAGCACCAACAGGTGCTCGGCGAACTGTGGTGCTCGCGCCACCAGTTGACCGTCGGCGGCGACGACGATCGAGTCGCCATCGAAAACGAGGTCGTCCTGCCCACCGACCACGTTGGTGTAGACGACGGGGGCTCCGGCTTCCACCGCCCGCCCCGCGACGAGCGGCAGCCGCACGTCGTCCTTGGAGCGCTCATAAGGGGAGGCGTTGGGCGAGACGACGAGATCGACGGTCGCCTCGCCGAGCGCGGCGACCGGGCCGCCGTCCTGCCACAGGTCCTCGCAGATCACCATGCCGATGTCGAGGCCGTGGAATCGCACGACTTCGAGCGCGTCGCCGGGCTTGAAGTTGCGGCGCTCGTCGAAAACGCCGTAGTTGGGAAGGTGATGCTTGTACTGGCGGGCCACGACCCTGCCCCCGAGCAGAGCGGCCACGGCATTGCGCGGCCCGGCTGCGTCCTGGTCGAGGTAGCCCACGTAGGTGAGCAGTTCGCCGCAACCCGCGTCGGCGAGCCGGGTCGCCAGGGCGTCGACCTCCGCGTGGGACGCGTCGGCGAAGGTCTTCCGCAGCGCGAGGTCCTCGACCGGATAGCCGGTGAGGGACATCTCGGGGAAGACGACAACGTGCGCGCCGGAGGCCACCGCCTCGCGCGCCTTCGTCACGATCAGCTCGGCATTGCCGGTCAGGTCGCCAACGGTCGGATTGATCTGGGCGAGCGCGATGCGCAGTTGCGGCATGGCCTCATTCTCGCGCAGAGTCGGCCGGTGTGTTCATGTGTCGGCGAGCACGCCGCACCTCCCAGCAGGTGCTCGCCGCCGACCCCGTGAGCAGCGGACGGAAGCAAGGGAGCTTTGCTACCGCCTGGCGGTAGCAAAGCTCCCTTGCTTCCGAACACGCCGCGGAATGCTCAGCTGCGTTTCTTGCGAAGCAGGCCCCTGACCTTCTTCAGTGCCTGTTCGGCGTCGGAATCGAAGGGGTTGTCCTGCACCAGATAGGTCCAGGTCGACGTCGGGCGCCTGATCCCGGCGGCGGCGAGATCGACGCCTCCCTCGGTGATCTCGGCTTCCACCAGCGTCTTGGCCGAGCGCTTCTCCGCCTCGCCGCGCAGCTTGTGGAACTCCGGGATCGCGGCCCGGTGGAATTCGTCGAGCGGGGTTTCCTTCGCCAGCGCCCTCAGGTGGATCGTCTCGCGGACGTCGGTGAGAAACGCGAGATGATCGGCCCAAAGCTGGTCGAGGTGGTAGAGCTCGATGTCCCTGCAGATCCGCGTCAGCGTCTCCTCGTCGAGCTTTTCGGCCAGCTCCTTGTACCGGTCCGGTTCCGCTTCCTCCAGCCGCTCGCGCGCGGCTTCGGTCCGCAGCACGTCGTCGCGGTGTTTGAGCAGCTCGGCACGCTGGTGTTCGATCAGTCGCGTGTACCGCCAGGTGTTGCGGTGGATCTCAAGGTCGACACCCTCCGCGACCCGTTGCGCGTGATTGATCTGCCGGTGCGCGGCCGAGTCGGTGATCTCACCGGTCTTGTCGTCGGCCTCGATGCCCTCGGGGACATCGGGCGCGTTCGACAGCACCAGTTCGTCGTTGAGGCTCGCGAAGAACACCGAGCTTCCCGGGTCACCTTGCCGTCCCGCGCGTCCCCTGAGCTGGTCGTCGAGCCTGCTGCTCGGGTACCTCGCCGTGCCGATGACGTGCAGCCCGCCCAGTTCCGCGACCCGCTCCCTGTCGGCACCGTCGGCTCCGCCGAGCCGGATGTCCGTGCCACGCCCCGCCATCTGGGTCGACACGGTGATCGCGTCGAATTTGCCCGCTTCGGCGATGATCGCCGCTTCCTCCGCGTCGTTGCGCGCGTTCAGCACCACACAGGGCAGCCCTGCCTTCGCGAGCTTGTCCGCCAGCTCCTCCGATTCCGCGACGTCCTGGGTGCCGACGAGGATCGGCTGCCCGTCCTCGTGAACCGTCCTGATCTCCTCGACGATCGCCCGCAGCTTGTGCCCTGGCGACGCGAAGATGCGATGCGGTTCGTCCTTGCGGACGTTCGGCGTATTCGGCGGGATCGCGGCCACCTCAAGTTTGTAGAACTCGCGAAGCTGTTCGGCGACTGCCACCGCCGTGCCCGTCATACCCGCCACCTGCGGGTACCTCGCGATGAGTGCCTGAACGGTGATCGAGTCCAGGATTTCGCCGTGGTCCGATGGGGGAAGCTGCTCCTTCGCCTCGACCGCGGCTTGCAGCCCGTCAGGCCACCGCTGAAGCTCCGCGACGCGCCCTCGCGAGGCGTTGATGAGCTGGACCTTGCCGTCCCTGACGAGATAGTCGACGTCCCTCGTCAGCAACGCGTGCGCGTGCAGCGCGACGTTCACCGCGGCGAGCCGGTCCGAGCCTTCCTCCTCGTACAACTCGACCCCGCCGAGAGCCTTCTCGACCACGGAGGCGCCTGCCGCGGTCAGCCACGCGTTGCGGCCGTCGGGGTCGGTCTCGTAGTGCAGCCCGACCCGCAGTCTGCGCACGATGTTCGCGACTTCCTCGTCGGCGACCCCCGCGTCGACGGAGCCGGCCATCACCAGCGGGACTCGCGCCTCGTCGACGAGCACCGAGTCGGCCTCGTCGATGATCGCGACCTCGGGTTCCGGCTGCGCCAGCTTCTCCACGTCGGTGACCAGCCGGTCTCGCAGCACGTCGAAGCCGATCTCGCTGACCGCGCCGTAACACACCTCCGCCGCGTAGGCCTCCCGCCGCTGCTCGGCGGTCAGTGCCGGTTCCACCCAGCCGACGGAAACGCCGAGCAGCTCGTAGACCGGCCGCATCCACTCCGCGTCGCGGCGGGCGAGGTAGTCGTTGACGGAGATGACGTGAACCCGCTTGCCCTGCAGCGCGTAGCCTGCCGCGGCCAGCGCACCGGCGAGAGTCTTGCCCTCGCCCGTCGCCATCTGCACCACATTGCCGGACAGCAGTCCCATCACACCGACAAGCTGCACGTCGAAGGCGCGTTCGCCGAGCGAGCGCCGAGCCGCTTCCCTGCCCAGCGCGCACACTTCGGCGATCTGCTCGTTCCCGAAGTGCTCGGCATCCCTGAGCTTGCTCGCGGCCTCGGTCAGCTCCGCGTCGCTCAGCTTTTCGAGCTGGGGCTCCCGCTTCTCGATCGTGGGCAGCAGTGCCTCGTAGCGAGTCAGCTCCACGCTGGCCGGACGCTGGATGATCCTGCGCAGTCGTTTGCCGACCCGGCCCATCAACGCCACCACCCGAGCCTCCGTCCCCATGTGTCCGCATCATCCAACAGCATTCAACGCCGTGCTGGTGCGGTCGAGTTCCCTTGCCAATGGCACGATCGACACGTGTCCGCCCGTGAACGCTACCTGTCCCTGGCCGCCTGTCTACTCGTCGTGACGGGGTTGACCGCCTGCTCGTCGGAGCAGGCGGATCCTCCTTCCCGCTCCGGCCCCGCCGGGCCGGTTCCCGAGGGACTCGACACCTACTACTCCCAGCAGCTCGACTGGGGTGCCTGTGCTCCGTACGCGACATCGGAGACGGCAAGCCAGATGTTCCAGGCGGACGGTATCGAGTGCGCCCGCTTGACGGTTCCCCTCGACTACGACAAGCCCGAGGGCACGACCATCGAGATCGGGGTGCTCAGGCACAAGACCGCCGACGACGGTGACCGGATCGGGTCACTCGTGCTCAATCCCGGCGGCCCCGGTGCGTCCGGGATGGTTTCGGCTGCCTCGATCGGAAGGGGAGTCGCGGGCCAGGAGGTGGGGGAGAAGTTCGACGTCGTCGGCTTCGACCCGCGCGGAGTCGGGGCAAGCGAGCCGCAGGTGACGTGCCTCACCGCCGAGGAGCGCGACGAGGATCGCGCCAGCGACAGCGAGGTCGACGGCAGTCCCGCCGGCGTCGCGGCGCAGGAACAGCAGGAGAAGGACTTCGCGGCGAAGTGCGCCGAGCGCACCGAGCACGGTGACGACATGCTCGCCCACCTCGGTACGCGCGATGTCGCGAAGGACCTCGACGTGCTGCGCTCCGCCCTCGGCGACGAGAAGCTGACCTATCTCGGCTACTCCTACGGCACGCGCATCGGCTACACCTACGCGGAAGCGTTTCCCGGCAACGTCAGGGCACTCGTGCTCGACGGTGCGCTCGACCCCGAGCAGGACCTCGTCGAATCGCTCGTCGCGCAAGGGGAGGGCTTCGGCAAGGCGTTCGGGGAGTTCGCCAACTGGTGCGCCGAACGCGGCGATTGCGCGCTGGGCCAGGACCCGGCGGGCGCGACGAAGGCGTACCAGGATCTCACGAGGCCGCTGATCGAGGATCCGGTCGACGTCGGCGGCAGGGCGCTTTCCTACGAGGACGCCACCACCGGCACCATCCAGGCGCTGTACACGGAGCAGTTCTGGGAGCAGCTCAACGCCGGTCTCGCCGAACTCCGCAATGGCCAGGGGCAGACGCTGATGTCGCTCGCCGACATGTACAACGAGCGCGGCAGCGACGGCCAGTACGCGACGACCCAGGACGCCTTCGTCGCCATCCGCTGCGTCGACGATCCCCGCGTCACCGACAAGCAGGAAATCCTCGAAGCGCAACGCAGGTACGCCGAGGTCGCCCCGTTCCTCGACCCGGGAACGGAGCCTTCGTCGGCGAAGGACGCCTGCACGTTCTGGCCTGTTCCCAACACGTCGGAACCGCATTTGCCGAAGGTGGACGGCGTGCCGCCCTCACTGGTCATCTCCACGACCAACGACCCGGCGACCCCCTACGAGGCCGGGGTCAGCCTCGCCAAGGCGATGAAGGGTGGCCTGCTCACCTTCGAGGGCACCCAGCACACGGTGTTCCTGCAGGGCAACACCTGTGTCGACGACATCGGCACGAAGTACCTCGTCGACGGGGAGTTGCCCGAGGAAGGCGCCCGCTGCTGAGAGCGCGAGGCTCAGGAAGAGTCGCTTGACTCCCGCACCGGCGCGTTGTGCTCCGACAAGGCCACCTCAAGCATCACGGAGCCTTCGTTCTTCTGCCGGGGCGGGATCTGCATCCACAACCGGAGCAGGTCGCGGTTCTTGCCCTCTCGGACCCAGAACTTGACGTCGACGTCGGCCTCGATGCCGGGGACGATCGCGGAGACAACGGAACGGGACACCTCGCCGGTCACCCGGTACGAGGACACGCCGTCGAGCTCCTCCCTGCCCTCGGTGGTCAGCCCGCTCGCCTTTTCGAGGAGCTGGTAGAGCCCCTGCTCGGGGTCGAGCAGCCGGGCGGGACTGAACTCCGCGGGCACCGACCGTTCCGAGCTGTTGCCGTCCTTGTCCGTCAGGCGCAACCGGTCACCGGAGAGCAGGAACCGGTACTGGACCCGGTCGGTGTGTTCCTGGACGTCGGCGTCGCCGCTGGCGAACCCGTATTCGCCGCCCTGGCGGGTCGCAACGCCGTCGACCTCCCTGATGGAAAGGCCCGGCACGGTGCCACTCAGGCTGACCTGGAAGTGGACGCTCCGCAGATCGCGCAGCGCCGTCGCGGATTCGTCGACGAGTCCGCGCCCCTCGGGCAAAGGGCCGCTCGTGTCGGGGGACGGCGTGCAACCGCCGAGCATCCCGATGACGAGCACGACGAGGAGAGCGATCCGGCGGGACACCATGTCGTTACGTTAGCGGGACGAATTCGCCGCGTGTCGCGGCCCTGTGCGGTCGAGGAGGCGGTGAGGACTCATGCCTTCGCGCGCTGGGCGGCGAAAGTCCGCCGGTATGCCAGTGGGGTGACCCCGATGGCCGCGCCGAGATGCTGCCGCAGCGAGGCCGCGCTGCCGAGGCCCGACTGAACCGCCACCTTCTCGACCGAGAGCTCGGTACTCTCCAGCAGCCTGCGGGCATGTGCGACGCGTTGTCTCGTCAGCCAGGCATGCGGAGGGAGCCCGGTCTCTTCCCGGAAGCGCCTCGCGAACGTTCTCGTGCTCATGCTCGCGTGGCAGGCGAGCGTGGCGACGTCGAGTGGTTCGGCCAGGTGCTGCAGCGCCCAAGCCCGAGTCGGAGCCGTACTGCCCGCCCACGTCTCGACGAACGGCCGTTCGATGAACTGCGACTGCCCGCCTTCCCGCCACGGCGGGACGACGCAGTAACGGGCCGCGGCGTTCGCCACCTCCGTTCCGTGGTCCTTCCGCACGACGTGCAGGCACAGGTCCACCCCCGCGGCGAGCCCCGCGGAGGTGAGGACGTCGCCGTCGTCGACGAACAGCACGTCCTCGTCGAGCCTGACCCTCGGATACAGCTCGCGAAACTGCGAGGAATGCGCCCAGTGCGTCGTCGCGGGACGGTCGTCGAGCAACCGCGCCGCGCCGAGTACGAAGGCGCCCGTGCAGATCGACATGATCCGAGCGCTGCCGGGGATGAGCGCGAGCGCGTCGGCGATCGCGCCGGGCAGCGTGCCCTCGTAACGAGGGCCACGCGCCTGGGTTCCGGGAATGATCACGGTGTCGGCCTCGGAGAGCACCCCCGGGCCGTGATCGAGCACGGCGGTGTATCCGGTTGCCACGCGCACCGGCTTGTCGTCGACACCGCAAAGCCGCACGTTGTAGAGGCGCTCGCCGTCTCGCCGCGCCGTGTTGAAGATCTGTGGCGGAATCTGCATGTCGTATCCGATGACCTCGTCGATGGCGAGAACGACGACCTGATGCATGGCAGGATTCTTACACATATTGGCATTCCTGCCACTCGTCCGTTCTCGATCATCAGGCGAAGCTGTGCCGGTGACCGATACCCGCACCGCGGCACCTGTCCGTTCCAGGAGGGTGCACTGGGCATGGCTCGTCGCCTTCGCCGCGTTCGTCGCACTCATCGGAGCCGCGGGTTTCCGCGCGGCGCCCAGCGTGCTCATCGACCCGCTGCACGAGGAGTTCGGCTGGTCACGGGGGACGATCTCCGCGGCCGTGTCGATCAACCTGCTGCTGTACGGATTCATCTCTCCGTTCGCGGCCGCGCTGATGGAGCGGCTCGGCATGCGCAGGGTCGTCGCGAGCGCGCTGGTGCTGGTGGCGGCAGGCAGCGGGCTCACCGTGTTCATGACCGAGAGCTGGCAGCTCCTGCTGTGCTGGGGAGTGCTGGTCGGCACGGGAACCGGGTCGATGGCGCTCGCGTTCGTCGCGACTGTCACCGGACGCTGGTTCGTCAAGCACCGAGGTCTCGTGAGCGGGATCCTGACCGCCGCGGGAGCGGCAGGGCAGCTCGTATTCCTTCCGCTGGTCGCGATGCTGGCCACCGATCAGGGGTGGAGGACGGCCTCGCTGGTCGTCTCCGGCGCGGCGCTCGCCGTGGTGCCCGTCGTCCTGTTGCTGCTGAGGGACTGGCCCTCGGATGTCGGAACCACCGCGTACGGAGCACCGGAAGGCGAGCAGATCCCGCAGGCTACCGGCGGAACCAGGCCCGCCGGCAGCAGTGCGATGCGTGCGCTGACCGCGCTGAGGGACGCGGCACGCACCCGGACGTTCTGGCTGCTCGCGGGAGGATTCGCGATCTGTGGCGCCTCGACCAACGGGCTCATCGGCACTCACTTCGTCCCCGCCGCGCACGACCACGGGATGCCGCACACGACGGCGGCGGGGCTGCTGGCCCTCGTCGGTCTCTTCGACGTCGTCGGCACCATCGCGTCGGGCTGGCTGACCGATCGGGTCGAACCACGCTGGCTGCTGGGCACCTACTACGTGCTGCGCGGCGCTTCGCTGCTGGTGCTTCCGATGCTGTTCGCGCCGACGACCGAACCGCCGATGTGGGCGTTCATCGTGTTCTACGGACTGGACTGGGTCGCCACCGTCCCGCCCACCGTGGCGCTGTGCAGGACGTGGTTCGGCATGAGCGGTCCCATCGTCTTCGGCTGGGTCTTCGCATCGCACCAGGTCGGCGCGGCTCTCGCCGCCTTCGGCGCCGGGCTGACGCGCGACCAGCTCGGCAGCTACGACCTCGCGTGGTTCGCCGCGGGCGGGCTGTGCGCGGTGGCCGCGGTGTTCTCGCTGTCGATCCGCAAGAGTTCGCCCGAAGGGGACGCAACCCCGAAACATTGAGTTAACAAGACGCGCATAGGGTCGCGGCATGGATCGCCAGCAGGAGTTCGTGCTGCGCACGCTTGAGGAACGGGACATCCGCTTCGTCCGGCTCTGGTTCACCGACGTGCTGGGCTTCTTGAAGTCCGTCGCCGTGGCCCCTGCCGAGCTCGAAGGCGCGTTCAGCGAGGGCATCGGATTCGACGGTTCGGCCATCGAGGGATTCGCCAGGGTCTACGAATCCGACATGGTCGCCAAGCCCGACCCCTCCACGTTCCAGGTGCTGCCGTGGGAGACGCCGGACGGCGGGCTCTACTCGGCGCGCATGTTCTGCGACATCGCGATGCCGGACGGCTCACCGTCGTGGGCCGATCCCCGGCATGTGCTGAGGCGGCAGCTTTCCAAGGCCAGCGAGGCCGGCTTCACCTGCTACGTGCATCCGGAGATCGAGTTCTTCCTCCTCGCGAACCTTCCCGATGATGGGAGCGAACCGGAGCCGGCCGACAACGGCGGGTACTTCGACCAGGCGAGCCATGCCACCGCGACGCACTTCCGGCGGCACGCGATCGAGGCGCTCGAAGCGATGGGTATCTCGGTGGAGTTCAGCCATCACGAGGGCGCGCCGGGCCAGCAGGAGATCGACCTGCGCTATGCCGACGCGCTGACGATGGCCGACAACGTCATGACGTTCCGGTACGTGGTCAAGGAGGTCGCGCTGACCCAGGGGGTGAGGGCGACGTTCATGCCGAAACCCTTCACCGGCCAGCCGGGATCCGGCATGCACACGCATGTCTCGTTGTTCGAGGGCGATCAGAACGCCTTCTACAGCCCGGAGGATCCCTACGAGCTTTCCGAGACAGGGAAGGCGTTCGTGGCGGGGCTGCTCACGCACGCCCGGGAGATCTCGGCGGTCACCAACCAGTGGGTCAACTCCTACAAGCGCCTGATCAGAGGCGGTGAGGCGCCGACGACGGTCTCCTGGGGCAGGGCCAATCGCTCGGCGCTGGTCAGAGTGCCGATGTACTCGCCGGGCAAGGCTTCCTCGCGCAGGGTGGAGATCCGCACGCTCGATTCGGCGTGCAATCCGTACCTCGCGTACTCGGTGATCCTCGCTGCCGGCTTGAAGGGCATCGAGAAGGGGTACGAGCTGCCCCCCGCCGCCGAGGACAACATCTGGACCCTGTCGGACTCCGAACGCAAGGCGGCGGGGTATCCGGAGTTGCCGCAGAACCTCGGTGAGGCGCTGGCGGAGATGGAGCAGTCGGAGCTGCTGCCCGACGCGCTCGGTGAACATGTCTACGACTTCTTCCTCCGCAACAAGCGCGTGGAGTGGGACAACTACCGGAGCGCGGTGACGCCGTACGAGCTGCGCACCCTGCTGCCGATGCTGTAGTGGCCCTGAGCAGGCCTTTTGCCGGTTAGTGACCCCCCCTGTTTTGCCCTGTTCTCCTGCGTGTAATGTTCTCTTCGTCGCCAGGAGCGGCCGGGACGAGCGGGTTGACACCGCGAAACGAACCGGGTAACGTTACTGGTCGGCCCTGAAGTGGGGCACAACCTCCGAGTAAAAGTCTTTAGACAAATACCTTGGGTGGAGTGCCGCTTCGGGTCAGTAACTTGGAATGACAACAATGTGTTGTTTGAGAACTCAACAGTGTGTTTGTGAGCTTGTAGTCTTGTTTTGTTTTTGAACCCTGTCATGGGTTTTCTTTGAGA
>JBEYHY010000014.1:0-85228 GCA_040635515.1 Saccharomonospora sp. NPDC006951
GTGGCGGGTTGTTCGGTGCGGGTGAGGTCGTGGCGGAGGACGCGTTGGTGTGCTTGGGCGAGTTCGTGGCCGGGGTCGGCGCCGAGTTCGGTGGCGAGGCGGTTGCGCAGGTCGGTGAAGACCGATAGGGCGGCGGCTTGTTGTCCGCTGCCGGCGAGGGCGATCATGAGTGCGGCGTGGATGTTTTCGTGGAGTGGGTCGGTGTCGGCGACGTCGCGGAGGAAGGGCAGGGCTTCGCTGTGGCGGCCGAGTTCGCCGGCGGTGGCGGCGTAGTCGAGGACGAGGGCTTGGCGTTCGCGGCCGAGGGCGACGGTGGCGGGGTGCACGCGCAGTGCGGGCAGGTTGCTCAGGGGTTCTCCGCGCCACAGGTTCACCGCTTGTTTGAACTGCTCACACGCACCGACCAGATCGCCCTGTTTACGGGACTCGGCGGCAGCCGAGGCCAGCTTCCGGAAAGCCAGCAGATCCAACTGTCGCTCTCCGAGCGTCAACTGATACCCCGACCGGGTCGCTGTCACGAGTTTGCTCGACGAGGCGTCCGGCTTGCGGGGCATAAGTCTGCGGCGCAGCCGGGACACATCGGCCTGCAACAACGAGACAGCCGTGTCCGGCGGTTCCGAGTCCCACAACCATTCCAAAAGCGAGTCACGGTCGATCGATTCGTTGGGGGACATGGCAAGCAGCCCGAGTAACATGCTTCGGCGTGTGGGACCGGGATCGACGCTGACGCCGGAGACATGCGCCGACAGCGGGCCTAGCACCTGAATCCACAGGTCATGACCGCGAAGCTGGGGGTTGAGCGAAATCCCGACCAGCTCGTCGGTTTCCTCCGCCGACAGGGCGAGCGCGGTCGCGATTCTGCGCAGAGTCGTGGCCCTTGGCTTGGCGATCCTGCCCTGTTCGAGGTCACGCAGCCCGGCCAGGCTCACCCCCGCCAGCTCCGCTGCCTGCTGCTGCGTCATCCCCGCCCTGCGGCGAAACTGCTGAAGCAGCTGGTCGACCCGAGGCAGGGAACTGGTCGGCGGGCTCATAGCCACCGTCCTCGGCCGGTCATACGTCCGTAGCCGTTCAGTAGCTCCTCTGGCGATCCTGCCGTGACGAGGAGTGGAGGCCCGGAGCCATCCGAACCGAGCGGGCAGAAGAGCGTCAGTGACATGTCAGCGAGGTATCCGATCATTGAAAGCGGGCCTGCCTGGAACATGTCCGTTGAGACGGCATGTACTGAGTTCACGTTCCAGACGAAGGGGGTGCTTGACGCGGAGAGACCGTTCGCAGTGCGCAGCCTAGTGGACGTCCGCAATAGGTTGGCCGGTCGCACTGGCCAGGATGTTTGTGCTGGTGATCGCACCGAGTTCGAGAAGAGGTCTTCGCGTGAGCGCGCGAAGCGGCGCGGGGTGGGAACGTTGCCATCGACACCGGTTTCGCACAGGCGGTGGGTGCACCGGCGGAGTATCGCTCGCTCTGCTCATGAGAGGTGGCGTCGACGAGGGAGCGAGGCGTTCGTGATGTTGCGGTCCAGGGGTGTCGGTGATGCGCACAAGTCCTTGTCCGGCTCGTTGGACAGGGGTCCAGCCAACGGTCTCTCTCGGTCCGGATCAGCTTCGCGGCTGCCGCTGACCCGCGATGAACTCTCGCTTCGGCCGGATAGCGGTAAATCGCCAGGTCGGAGAACTCTGACTTGAATCGTTGGCTGCGGTACGGGCCAACTACGGGCATGCCGACGGCTTTCTCGCCGGAAAGCCGGACGTGATGACACCGCTCCCGTACCTGTCGCCGCGTTGATTAGTAGGCTGCCGGGAGAACTCCACGACGAGGTGCGGCGAGTGCTGCACGGCGGCGCTCGTGGAGGCGATCGATCAGGCGCAGGCTTACGGTGTCGATGACACCTGAACCGGCCCGTCCACTGTGGCCCGATCGTCGACGACGTCAGCCGCGCCGTTCGACGTTGCGCGTGGTCGCGGCCGGAGCCGGGCTTGGATCGGGAAGCTTCGACTGGTGAACGCCCCTTGCTGGACCCCCGACACGACAGCCTGCGCAACGAACGGGTCCTCCGCGTCCAGAGCTCGACGATCACTCCCCGGCTTCCATGGCACGCCGGTGCGCCGGACTGCCCTTGCGGTAGAAGACGTAGCCCGCGTGGTGCAATACGTCGCCGTCGAACTCGCCGTCGGCGCTGAACCCGGTGTCGTCGCGGTACTCGATGCGCTCACCGGTGATCCAGTACCGGCCGGTGTAGGCGCTCTGGCGGTCGCCGCGCGCCTCGTCGTACCGGCCGCCCGGCAGCAGCCCCTGCCTGATGTATCCGTCGGTGGTGACCCACATGCCCGCATAGGGATGCTCGTCTGCCCGCCCCGAGTCCGCTGAACGGGAGGTGGTCGCGTCGTTCGAGGTCGCGGGGCCGTGCGGCGTCGTCGTGTCGTTCATCGTCGTCCCTTCGGGCCTGGATGCATCCGCCGTGGTGGGCGTGCCGTCGCTGTCCGGCGAGTTGCCGGCACACGCGGCCGTCAGGAGCGCGGCGAGGCACATCGCCGCGGAACCGAGAATCGTCCTCACATCTCGACCATGGCCCGGATTGCCCACGCCATCCAGGACGCACACATCCTGGGAGTGCCGCACCCTGGCTGTCGGCTAGTGTTTGTCACGTTGGCGAGCTCGATCGCACAGTGCCATCTTCATCGCTTCATCCATAGTGGACTATGAGTGAGTGGAAGCGCGATGGTCTTCGTGAAATAGGCGCCCCTGCTTCGAAAACGGGAAGTCCCAGGAAGACGCGTCGGTTCACCGTTGCCGGGTGTGCCACTCCCTGGTGTGTTCCGGCCTTCCGCGTGGCCCAGGGCGCACGAACATCGAGTCATGCCAAACGCCTTCCCTGCCTTCACACCCGACGGCCTGGCAGCCGTGCGTGCCGGAGTCGGCAGGCCGCTGCTGCTGACCAACGCGACACCCTCGACCCGCTGATCGGTACCATGCGTGGAGCCGACGTACTCCTCGGCGGGACAGTGGTCGTCGGTGTCGGTCCCGGCCTCTTCATCGCGGCCGAGGACGACGGCGCCGTGGTCGTCGATGCCACCGGGACCACCATCCTGTCGTCCCGTCTCGACGTGGCCGTCGTTCTCGGCGCCACCGCCCGTGGCGCCGGTGCGGGCACGCTTGCTCCCGGCTCGGACGCGGGCCTCGTCGTCGTGTCCGGCGAGCATGCTCCCGATCTGCCCGCGGCGTTGTACGCCGCGGTGGCCCGGCCCGAAATCCTTCTCGCCGTGCTGAAGGAGGGGCGGTCGACGCACTGGGCCGGCGCGGCGCTCGGCAGCGCGCCGGCCGTCTCCTTGCGGCCTGACCGCATCGTGGTGGATCCGGATCGCGTGGGGGTGTGGGTCGACACCGACGACTGCTTGCATCAGGAACTCACCGCCGACGGTCGTTACGACGACACGCGTGGTGGGCGACGGCACGCCTTCCAGGGCAGCTACTGGGTGGACGGTGACCGCGTCGACTACCTGGACGACCTCGGATTCTGGGAATTCGGCCGGTTCACCGGCGACGCACTGGATCATGCGGGTTACACGACGATCAGGCCGCACATCGTGAAGTTGACGACGCGGTGTTCGAAGAAGACCGCGATGAATTCGCGGATGGTGGCGCTGGGCCAGAAGTACCATGCGGTGGGTGCTCCGATGACGTTGCCGTCGACTTTCGCTTTGCGGGTCAGCAGGTGGCACGCAATGCGTGGGAGTTGTAGGTGACGATGACGCAGCGGTGGCCGGCCTGGTGTTTCGGCATGAGTTCCTTGCTGTAGGTGAGGTTCTCCCACGTCGTTCGTTACTGCTGGTCCAGGAGAATGTCGTCGCGGGTCATGCCGGTGGATGTCAGGTAGTCGAGGCGGCTGGCGAGTAGCGGCGGAATCCGCCTGCCTTCGAGTAGTCCCGTGCCAAGCACGACGGCGAAGTCGACCGGGCGACGGGCCGGTGTCGGGGTCGAAGAGGATTACGACAGGATTTGGCGGTGGAGCTTGCCCAGCTCACTGGTCGATGACCGCGGTGAGCTCGCCTGCCAGATCCGCCGGGAGGTCCACGGGTCGGCGGGGCCGCCCGGTCCGTGTGTTTCCAAAAGTGACATGGTCCCGGAAGTGGATCGGTCCGTGTGAGCACGAACGGTTTCGCTCAGGGGTTCGCGGATCCGGTGCGGCCCAGAAGGATCATGGCCCGGTACAGAGTCGTCGGTGTGGGAGGGTCCGGTAGCGAAGGGACCGGGCTCGCAGAAGTGGCGCAGGCGCGCAGCATCTGTGCGACCAGGCGCTGCCAGGTGTCGGGGGCGGCGCCGCAGCGGTTGAACAACCGCTGTTTTACTGGGGCGTCGAGGTCCGGCGCGGGGTCTCACGTCACCCCGCGAAAGGCATGGCTTGATACCCGGGGTTCCTCCGGACGAGGGATTTCCTTGCGGGCCATCCGCACCCGGCACTGCATCACCGTGTGGTTGTCTGACCCCGGGCAAGTCGGCGGCTCGATACACAAGTCGCCGCAGTGCCTTCACATGCCGGTGCTGGTGTGTCAGGGAATGCGTGCTCGTAGGGGCGAAGTTGACTAGGCGGCTGCCTACCAGGACGCGCGCCACCGCACCGGCGGATCGAGGGACAGCGCGTACGCCGAGGCGCTGCGTGCGGACACCGACCGTTGGGCCTGGCACCTCTCGCCGCTGCCGCCACCCCGGCGAGGCGGTGGCGGTCGAACTCCAAGGCGCGGTGGAGCGGGCCTGGCGCCGCAGCGGCGCGATGGCGGTGTCATCGCGTGCCGGTTCAGCTTGGTAGGTTCCCGGTGCGCAGCAGATGCTCGAAGGCGAGTACGAAGCGCTCGCCGTTGGTTTTTCGGTGGGGCATGATGCGCAGGGGTCGGCCTTGGTGTGGATGAACGGCGATCCGCGTGAAGATGCCGGGTCTGTAGGAGACGGACGCGACCTGCTGCGCGGGAATCTCCCGTTTGAGCTTCGCTCGTTTCACAGGGCCGGCGACTTGGGCCAGCATGATGCGGCGGTCGGTGACGACCATGACGTTCGGGTATTCCCCGGCCGTCCCGGGAACAACCAGCAGGACCTCCTCGTCGGGGGCGAGCAGCAGGCGAGGGATGTCCCGTTGCATGCCATGGTTGAAGAAGAGATCCTGATTGCGGTTCAGTGCCGTCGCATACGTCACCTCCGCCCACGTCGATTCCCTCACGGCGAGAACCTTTCATGCACCGTTGGGAACAGCTCCGGGGTTTCGTTCTCGGCGAGCCCCTCGCTGACTGGCGATTGCAGGCAGTGCTTGCCACCGATGTCGTTCGCCGACTGGTCCAGACGCTGGTTCATGTATGCGTTTCCTGCGGGTGTGAGCGGTATCCCGCACCTCCACGGCGGCACCGGGTTGTCTCTCCCCGAAGCTCTCATGACCGCCGATGCCGGACTGTCATCGCTTGGTGACACGGTCCGAGCCCGGCCCCCGATGAGCCCTCGCGCGCGGATCTGCCGTACCGGCGAGCCTGCTCGATCGGTCATGGCTACATCCTACGGAGGAGGTTCACGTGGCGCCTGGATCACGGCGGAATGGACAGTGTGATGGTTTGGCTGCGGCGAGGTGTGCAGAACCTTGAACCACGGACGCGTCCTTGTAGGTTAGGCTACCCTAAATTGTGCTCGCCTGCTGGGAGGTTCAATGCCACACGACGATGCCACCTTTGATCATCTCATTCACTGGGTGGACGACCTCGAAGCCGCTATGGCGCGTTACGAGGCTGCCGGCCTGCCCACGCGTCACGCTCTCACCATGCCTGGCTTCCGCAACGCCGCCTGGGGTGTGGACGACGAACGCTACGTCGAACTGGCTACGGTTGACGATTGGGATGCTGTCGCGACCTCGCAGTATGCCGGGAGTCTTGAGATCCTCAAGCCCGCTATCGACGAGCTTCGCGGATCTGGTCTCCTGACGTTCGCGGTCGACGTGCGCGACGCGCGTGCCACCGCGGCGCGGCTGCGCGAATCGGGGCGTGAGGTGGAGGACGTTGAGGTGCGCTTCGAGGAGAAGAATGCGGGATTCGTCGAGGTGTTCGTTCGCGATGTCCCGGCGTACTTTCCGTTCTTCATCACTTACGATCCACCGCGAGCCATGATCGCACGCATGCGCGCCGAACACCGGGCTGCACAGGGAATTACCTTCGACAATTGTCCCGATCTGGTCGCTCTCCTGATCCGAAGTGCGGAGCCCGACGCCGATGCGCGCCTGCTCGCCGACCTTGTCGGTTGTCCCGTCAATGATGCGGCGGTCGCTTTGCCTGGTGCTGAGGTGCGCTTCGAAAAAGGGGAGCGAGCCGGTTTGTACGGAATCGTGGTGCGTGGGCCTGAGTCATCAACTATGCCGGCAGAAGTGGCTGGCGTGACGGTGATCGTCGAAACGTGATGGTCGGCTGATAGCCTGCCGCTCGGCTGCGGCGTCGGGTGTGGTCACGCTGCCCGGACTCGCCGGGAACGGCCGAGGCGGGCTTCGGATGCAAGGGAACCGGTCCGAAATGGTCACCTCGATCGCGGTGAGCTGACCGCCGAGCACGCCGGTTCGCCGACGGCGTGCGTGCTTCGGGGCACGACGTTCTCGGTCTCCGCGGACGACCGCGCGGGGCTCGTCGGTCCTACCCGCGCGGGCAAGACAACTCTGGCGAAACTCTTGTGCGGGTTGTACGTACTGGACATTCAAACCGTGCGACACGCGGCGCTTGTTTTGCTCCCTCAGCAGATGCACCTGGTCGTCGGCTCACTGCTGGACACGCTGTGGTTGGTGCCAGGACACCCGGCGAGGGCGAGATCGCCTGGGCCGTCGACACATTAGGTTCGCGGGGCTGGGTGGGCCGGGCTTCCCGACTGGTTGTGCATTGACGCAGACGCGCGTGGCGCCGTGCTGCTGGCGCGGGAACGGCGGCCGGCGACCCGAACTGTGTCCTGGCAGGGAAGGGAACTGGCAAGGAAGTACGAAGTTGGTTGGCTGAGAAGGGGTTTGGTGGAGGAGATTGATTGGCGAGACACGCCTTGTTCGGTGTCAGTATCGCAGCGTGGACACCCCCGTGTGTTCACAAGCCTGTCACTGGCGTGCTGTGCGGCCCCCGAATTACCAGGCGCGGCGGGGATGGGCCGTCCCCTCGTGGGTCGGTGCGCGAAGGTTGCGGGACGGGATTTAGACCTGCGAGCCCATGCCCCCAGCACAAGAGGATCGAGCGGTTTACCCGTGTCGGTGCGCTGGTAAGCGAAGTAGGTCAGGATTAGCTGTTGCTGGCTAGGAGGTTGCTGACGCTCCTCATCTGAGCAAGGTTCTCGTGGTCTCTATGGCCCCTGTTCGGCCAACCGGGCTGAAAAGGCCCGACGGTATGCGGATGGGGTGAGCCCGGTTTGGCCGGCGAGGCGGGTGCGGAGGTTAGCGGTCGACCCGAGGCCACTTCGGTGCGCGATCTGATCGACGGCGAGGTCGGTTTGTTCGAGAAGCCGGCGGGCGTGCTCGACACGCACACTCGTCAACCATTGGATCGGTGTGCTGCCGAGCTCGTTCCGGAAGCGTCGATGCAGGGAAGCCGGGCTCATGGCTGCCCGTGAGGCGATGTCCGCGACCGAGATGGGCTCTGTCGCGTGTTGCTCTGCCCAGGCGAGAGCCGCGGCGAGTGGACTTTCGGTCTCCTTGGGGATGGGGCGTTCGATGAACTGCCTTTGCCCGCCAGGGCGATGTCCGGGAAAGACCAGACGCCGCGCCACGGCCGCGCCAATCTCGGCTCCGTGGTCGCGGCGTACGACATGTAGTGCGAGGTCGAGGGCAGCGGCGCTGCCGGCCGAGGTGAGGATGTCGCCATCATCGACGAAGAGGACGTTATCGTCGACGTGCACGCGTGGATATCGGGCTCGGAACTCCTCGGCCCATTGCCAGTGCACCGTGACGCGACGCCCATCCAGTACAGCTGCGTCGGCCAGGGTGAACGCCCCGCTGCACATGCCGATCATTCGTGCGCCGCGGTCGTGGGCTTGCGCGATCGCGTCGAGTACGTCGGGGTGGTGGGGCGTGGCGGTGTCGGGTCGGTTGGGGACGATCACCGTGTCTGCGCGTTGGAGAGCGGAAAGTGCAGCGATTCCGGTCATGGCGAAGAAGCCTTGCCTCATTGGCACCGTCGGCTGTCGGGCGCACATCTGAAGGTCGTAGAGCAGTCCACCTACCTCGGGTCTGTCGATTCCGAGGACCTCGGTCAGGCAAGCGAGTTCGAACGGGTTCGAGCCTTCGTCGACCAGAGCGGCAACGACGTGCAGTTGCGAGGAAACTTGCGACATATGTCATTCCTCGCACTGTTGGGCAAGAAGTGCAAGGCCTCAAGATCGGAGCATGACGAACCCGAGTACAAACATCGACACCGTTCTGGCATCCTTCGAGGATCGCTGGAGCCCGCGGATCCTCACCCGAGTCAACGATTTCGACATCCGCCTGGCCAAGGTCGAGGGCACGTTCGTCTGGCACGCCCACCCAGACACCGACGAGCTGTTCATCGTTCTCGACGGCAGTCTCGATATCCACCTTCGGCAGTCAGGGACCGAGAGCGTCGTGCACCTGGGGCGCCATGACGTCTTCGTCGTCCCGCGCGGAACCGAGCACTGCCCGGAGTCCTCGGATGGCGCGGCGGTGATGCTGCTCGAACCAACCGGAACACTCAGCACTGGCGACTACGAGGGAGACATCCCGGACCACATCACCTCGACAGCCGGGCTCCCCGCGTAACCTACGGCAAGAGCCGATGTCAGGAAAGACTTCGTGACCCACGCGAACGCGCCCGTCTCGGTCGAGGGGCGTCGTCGTCTCATTGCCCGATGTCGCACTCGTCCTATTGCCCACGTTGCCGCGGAGATGGGAACTTCCAGGGCGGCAGCGTCGAAGCCCGCACATGCGAGGTTCAGCTTCCGCGTTGTGTTGGCTGGACTTCTCTCTGCGCAAAAGCGAGACCACTCGGGGTGTCAGGTGTGCCGGAAGTCGGGCTTGCGCTTGTTGGTGAACGCTGCCATTCCTTCCTTCTGGTCGTGGGTGGCAAACGTGGAGTGGAACAGCCGCCGCTCGAACAGGAGGCCCTCGGAGAGGCTGGTTTCGAAGGCCCGGTTCACGGCTTCTTTGGCCATCATCGATGCGGGTTTGGACATCGACGCGACCTTCGATGCCGTCGTGACTCCTTCCTCGGGCAGCGCGTCTGCGGGGACTATCCGCGACACCAGCCCGGCGCGCTCGGCTTCGTCGGCGTCCATCATCCGGCCGGTCAGGATCAGATCCATGGCTTTGGCCTTGCCGATGGCGCGGGTGAGTCGTTGGGATCCGCCCATGC
This sequence comes from Saccharomonospora sp. NPDC006951, assembly GCA_040635515.1. Taxonomy (GTDB): domain Bacteria; phylum Actinomycetota; class Actinomycetes; order Mycobacteriales; family Pseudonocardiaceae; genus Prauserella_A. Next base: position 9,354 of record JBEYHY010000014.1, read on the forward strand.
CGGGGATGACACCGAGGGTGATCTCCGGCTGGCCGAACTTGGCGTTGTCGGCCGCGATCAGCACGTCGCAGATCATCGCCAGTTCGCATCCGCCACCCAGGGCGTAGCCGGCCACGGCCGCGATCAACGGAGTGCGTACCCGCGAAAGCGTGTCCCAGCCGGCGAACCAGTCCTCGGCGAAGACGTCACTGAAGCTCTGTGGTGCCATCTCTTTGATGTCCGCCCCGGCCGCGAAGGCTTTCGCCGAGCCGGTGAGGATGATCGCGCCGACATTCGGGTCGCGGTCCAGTTCGGCCGCCGTCGTGGTGATCTCACGCATGGCTTGCAGGTTCAGGGCGTTGAGTGCTGTGGGCCGGTCGAGCGTGATCCGGGCGACCCGGTCGGCCGGGTGATCGACGAGGATGGTGCCGGTCATATTCGCCTCCGTGGGCAGAAGTACCTGTGAGGTCATGCGGTGCCGTCGCCGGTGAGGCTGGTGATGATGGCGGAGAAGTCGCGGCCGGGTCCGTCCTGGGCGACGAACTCGCTGTACAGCTCCTCGGCATGCTTCCCGAGTTCGGAGCGCACGCCCTCGGCCCGCGCTGCCGCCTGGGCGAGGCGGAGGTCCTTGAGCATCAGGCCGCTGGCGAACCCGCCCGCGTACTCCCGGTTGGCTGGGCTGCCTGGCACCGGCCCCGGTACCGGGCAGTTGGTGGTGAGCGCCCAGCACTGTCCCGAGGCCGTGGAGGCCACGTCGAACAGGGCTTGGTCGGTCAGGCCGAGTCGCCGCCCAAGGGCGAACGCCTCACTGACCGCGATCATCGAGACACCGAGAATCATGTTGTTGCAGATCTTCGCCGCCTGTCCGGCGCCCGTCTCACCACAGTAGACGACCTTCTTGCCCATGTTCTTCAGGTATGGCTCAGCGGCGATGAACGCCTCTGACGGTCCGCCCGCCATGAAGGTGAGCGTGGCGGCGGTAGCTCCGACGACGCCGCCCGACACCGGTGCGTCAAGGGCGAGGTGTCCTCGTGCGGCGGCGAGGCCCGCGGCGGCGCGTGCGTCGACGACTTCGATGGTCGAGCAGTCGAGAAACAGCGTGCCCGGCCCGGCGGCGGGAACGATGTCGCGATAGCAGTCCAGCACGTGCTGTCCGCTGGGCAGCATGGTGATCACGACGTCGGCTCCCGCGATGGCCGTGATCACGGAGTCCGTGACGGACACGCCGTGGCCTGCCGCCGTGGCGCGGGCTTTGGCGATCGGGTCGTAGCCGGTGACTTTCGCTCCGGCTTTGACGAGGTTGGCGGCCATCGGTCCGCCCATGTTCCCGAGTCCCAGAAAGGCAATGCTCATCGGGTCACTCCTGTCCATTCGTCCGGTCCCAGATCCGCGAAGTAGGCATCGACCAGGTTGTCGTCGACCTCGGGCAGGGTCGCCGGGGACCATCGAGGTGATCGGTCTTTGTCGACGATCTGTGCGCGGATTCCCTCGGTGAACTCCGGGGAAGCGAACGCGTGGCGCGAGATCCGGTACTCCTGGGCGAGCACCGTCTCCAGATCCGGCAGCGTCGCCGCCGTGCGAAGCGCCCGCAGCGCGACCTTCAGCGCGGTGGGCGATTTGCCCTCGATCGTCTTGGCCGCCGCGACGGCCGTCTCCCCGCCGTCGCGCAACCGGCCGAGGATCTCTTCGACGCTGTCGGCGGTGTAGCAGTGGTTGATCCATGTGCTTTCGGCCGCGAGAGGACTTGGCGGTGACGGATCGGCGACCGATGCGATGGCCGCGTCGGGTGTGTTCGCGGCAAGCGCGTCGAACAGGTCGGGCAGCCGGTTGGCCGGGACGTAGTGGTCGGCCAGCCCACAGTGGATGGCGTCGGCACCGGATAGCTGGGTGGCGGTAAGCGCGGCGTGCGTACCCAGCTCGCCTGGCGCGCGCGAGAGGAGATAGGTGCCCCCGACGTCGGGTACGAACCCGATTCCGACCTCGGGCATGGCGATCCGCGACCGGTCGGTGACGACGCGGTGGCTACCGTGCGCGGACACCCCGACCCCGCCGCCCATGACCAGCCCGTCCATGATCGCCAGGTACGGCTTCGGGTACGCGGCGATGGTGGCGTTCATCCGGTACTCGTCTGCCCAAAACCCCAGTGACGCCGTCCCACCTGCGCGGGCGTCGTCGTAGATGGAGCGGATGTCGCCGCCGGCACACAGGCCACGGTCTCCCGCGCCGTCGACGGCGACCGCGCGCACGGCGGGGTCCTCACGCCAGTGGTCGAGGTGACTGGTGATGGCGCGGACCATGTCGTGGGTCAGTGCGTTGAGTGCGCGGGGCCGGTTGAGGATGATCCGGCCGATCCCACTGTGGACGAGGAATTCGACGTCGCTCACGATGCCTCCTGTACCTTGCGGGACACCCGCACCCGGTCGGCCTCATGAACAGTGCTTCGCGAGTGTATTTTCACGATGCCTCCTTCAGCATGCGGCGAGAGATGATCACCCGCATGATCTCGTTGGTACCTTCGAGGATCTGGTGCACTCGCAGGTCGCGGACGATCTTCTCCAGTCCGTATTCGGCCAGGTAGCCGTAGCCGCCGTGCATCTGCAATGCCTGATTGGCGATCTCGAACCCGACATCGGTGCAGAACCGCTTGGCCATCGCCGAGAGTTGGGTGGTGTTGGGCTCGCCATGGTCGAGCGCCTCCGCGGCCCGCCACAGCAGGGTCCGTGCGGCTTCGAGGTCGGTGCGCATGTCGGCGAGCCGGAACTGTAGGGCCTGTGCTTCCGAGATCTTGGCACCGAAGGCCGACCTTTCCGAAAGGTGCCGGATGGCTTTGGTCAGTGCCGCTTCCGCTCCGCCGAGGGAGCAGGCGGCGATATTGAGCCTTCCACCGTCCAAAGCCGACATCGCAACCTTGAAACCACCGCCTTCTTCGCCGAGCAATGCCGACGCCGGGACACGTGCCCCTTCGAAGATGACCTGCCGGGTGGGCTGGGCGTTCCAGCCCATCTTGACCTCGTTCGGTCCGAAGGACACACCAGGCGTGTCCCGATCGACGACGAACGCGGAGATCCCACCCGCTCCGGGGCCTCCGGTGCGGGCGAGCACGACGTAGACGTCGGAGGTGCCCGCGCCGGAAATGAACTGCTTGACTCCGTCGAGGACGTAGTGTTCGCCGTCCCACCGGGCGCGGGCCGAGAGCGCCGCGGCGTCTGATCCCGCGTCGGGTTCGGTGAGACAGTAGCTGCCAAAAGATTCCATTGTGGACATCTTGGGAAGGTGCCGGTGGCGTTGGGCCTCGTTGCCGAACCGGTCGATCATCGTCGTGACCATGCTGTGGATGGAAACGTAGGCCGCGATCGAGGGACAGCCCGTGGCGAGGGCTTCGAAGACGAGTACCCCGTCGAGCCGTCCGAGCCCGGACCCGCCGACGTCTTCCGGCAGATAGATCCCGCCGAGGCCGAGGTGCGCCGCTTTGCGCAGCACGTCGACCGGGAAGTGCTTGGCCTGGTCCCATTCGACCGCGTGCGGGGCGAGGTGCTCGGCCGCGAAGTCCGCGGCCGTGTCCCGTAGCGCGCGTTGTTCATCGGTCAGTCTCATGGCGCCTCAGTCCATCGTGGGGATGACGAAGGAAGCGTCTTCCTTGATGCCGGACGGCCACCGCGAGGTGACGGTCTTCGTCTTGGTGTAGAAGCGGATCGAGTCCGGACCGTGCTGATTGAGGTCGCCGAAGCCGGAGCGCTTCCAGCCGCCGAAGGTGTGGTAAGCGATCGGCACCGGGATGGGCACGTTGACCCCGACCATGCCGGTGTTCACCCGGGAAGTGAAGTCGCGGGCGGTGTCTCCGTCGCGGGTGAAGATCGCGACGCCGTTGCCGTACTCGTGCTCACTGGGCAACCGCAGCGCCTCCTCGTAGTCCGCGGCGCGCACGACCGAGAGGACTGGGCCGAAGATCTCCTCGCGATATATCCGCATCTCCGGGGTGACCCGGTCGAAAAGGCAGCCGCCGAGGAAGAAGCCATTCTCGTGACCGGGCACCGTGAGGTCGCGACCGTCGACGACCAGTTCGGCGCCTTCGGCCAGCCCGCTGTCGATGTAGTCGCGGACCCGTTGGACGGCTTGGGCGGTGACCAATGGACCGAAGTCGGCGGTCTCGTCGTGCGCGGCACCGACCTTCAAGGTCTTCACGCGTTCCGCCAGCTGGTCAACCAGCGCGTCCGCGGTGGCCGCGCCGACCGGGACGGCGACGGAGATGGCCATGCAGCGTTCGCCTGCCGAGCCGTATCCCGCGCCGATCAGCGCGTCCACCACCTGGTTCAGATCCGCGTCGGGCATCACGATCATGTGGTTCTTCGCGCCGCCGAAGCACTGTGCTCGCTTCCCGTGCTGGGCCGCTGTCGTGTAGATGTACTCCGCGATCGACGAGGAGCCGACGAACCCGACCGCCTCGACCCGAGGGTCGGTGAGTAGCGCGTCGACAGCTTCCTTGTCACCGTTGACGACCTGGAACACGCCTGGCGGTAGGCCAGCCTCGATGAACATTTCCGCCAGCCGAAGAGGGACCGAAGGGTCGCGTTCGGAGGGCTTGAGAACGAATGCGTTGCCGCAAGCGATCGCGGGCGCCGCCTTCCACAGCGGGATCATCGCGGGGAAGTTGAACGGTGTGATCCCGGTGACGACACCGAGGGGCTGGCGCATCGAGTAGACGTCGATGCCGGTGCCCGCGGAGTCGGTGAACTCGCCCTTGAGCAGGTGCGGGATCCCGATCGCGAACTCGACGACCTCCAGGCCGCGCTGGATGTCGCCACGCGCGTCGGCGATCGTCTTGCCGTGCTCGGAGGACAGCAGCCGGGCTAGACCGTCCTCTTCGGACCGTGCAAGGTCGAGGAACTTCATCAGCACCCGAGCGCGGCGCTGTGGGTTCCAGCGAGCCCATTCGAGTTGGGCCTCGGCGGCGGTGGTGACGGCGTTCGTGACCTCGTCGGGGGATGCGAGCGGCGCCCTGGCTTGGACGGCGCCGCTGCTTGGGTCGAAGACGTCGGCGAAGCGGCCCGAGGTGCCGGGAACCGGCTTGCCGTCGATGAAGTGCTGGAGATCGGTAACCATGAGTCGCCTTTCGCGAGAGCGCGGGATGGAGCCCTCGGCACACGGTCGTGGCCGGGTTGCCGGGCAGGCTGAACTACCGCCGGATGGGCGGTGGGTCGGCGTTTTTCGCGCAGGCAGGAAGAATCCGCATGCGTTCAGCTCCATCCTCGTGGACGAACACGAACATCCGCGGCCGGTATCCTGACTCCCGGATCCACGGCGCCCCGACCTTCCCGGCTTGCGCCAGTGGTCATCTCACGTGAGGCGTCGCTCCCCGGTCACAGTGGCGGGACCGCGCCGGATTCACACCGGCTTCCCTGCACCGCAGACCTGAGGACACCATATAGTAGGAAGTCCTACTATGTCGACCGTGTCCGGGATCTCACCAGGATGGGCCGAAGTGAGTGTGCTCAGGTCAGCGGTGGGTAGGGGAGCAGGCTGCTGGTGTGTTCGTCGACGCGTAGCGTCTTCCCGATCGCGGGAAATGCCCGCTGTGGGCAGGACGGCCGTTCACACACCTTGCAGCCCATCCCGATCGGGGTAACCGCGGCGTCGGCGCCCAGCGCGAGACCGTCGGAATAGACGAGCCGCCGCGCATGGCGCAGTTCGCAGCCCAGGCCGATCGCGAACGTCTTGCCAGGGTCGCCATGCCCGCCCACGGTGCGGGTCACCGTGCGGGCCAGCCAGAAGTACTTCTTGCCGTCCGGCAGTTCGGCGACCTGCGTGACGATCCTCCCCGGCGAACCGAACGCCTCATATACTATCCACAGTGGACAAGAGCCGCCGACGCGAGAAAAGTGGAACCCGGTCGCGGACTGGCGTTTCGAGATGTTGCCGGCCCGGTCGACCCGGACGAACGAGAACGGCACGCCGCGGGTTCCACGTCGCTGCAACGTCGACAGCCGGTGACAGATCGTCTCGAACCCGACTCCGAAATGGTCGGACAGGCGGGTGATGTCGTAGCGATAGCGCTCTGCCGCGCCGAGAAAGACCCGGTAAGGCAACACGAGCGCACCCGCGAAATAGTTGGCCAGACCGATCCGGGCCAGTCGGCGTGCGGTGTCGCCGCTGAAGGTTCCGTCGTCGACCAGCCGGTCGATGGTTTCGCCCGCCTCAAGCAAGGCCAGTTCGGAGGCGAGCCGGAAGGCCGCTTGGCCGGGTCGTAGCGCGGGGGAGAGCCGCAGGATTCGCGCGGCAAGGTCGAAACGGTGCTGGTCGGCGCCGATCGGCGCGGTGGCGACCTCGATTCCGTGCCGGTCTCGCAGGCCCGCCGCGAGCCCGGCGCGCACCTCACCGGGGACCAGCCGCAGTTCGGCGGCCAATTTCTCGGCGGCTTCGTCCAGCTCGGCGACGTGGTTGCGGCGGCGGTAGAACCAGTCGCGGATCTCCTCGTGCGGTTGCTGCGCCGTGGTGCGATCGAGCCCTTGCTCCGAGACCAGAGTCGCGATGTTCTCCATCGCCTCGCGGTAGCGGCGGTGCAGCGAGATCAAGGTGCGGGCGATGTCGGGCAGCTGGGTGGTCAGCTCATCCACCTGACCGGGGGAGATCGCGCCGTCCACGGTGTCGTCGGCGAACACCTCGCGGACATCGGCGACCAGCCGCGCCACGTCTCGCGCCGCGAAGAACTCCGCGTCGACCCCGAAGTGCTCGGTGAGCCGGAGCAACACGGGCAGGGTGAGCGGGCGCCCGTTGTGCTCCAGCTGGTTGACGTAGCTCGGCGAGATCTCCAGCAGGCGTGCCAGCTCGGACTGGGTCATCGACCGGTCCTCGCGTAGCTGACGAAGCCTGGCACCCGCAAACGTCTTCTCCACAGGAAGACTGTAACAACTTTTACAAGACAGTTGCGAACTTTCACAAGATGTGACAACTGTCAGCTATCGACCGGCTCATCCTCCGATGCCAGGCTGAAGCAAGAACGACACAAGGTTCACAGGAGGCTGTCATGAGCACCGAGATCGCCCGTGTCGCTATCGTCGGCGCCGGGCAGATGGGCGCCGGAATCGCCGAGGTTTGTGCGCGTGCCGGGCTGGACGTACTGGTCTGCGAACAGGACGCGCCCTCGGCCGATGCCGGCCGCGCGCGGATCCTCGCCTCACTCGATAAGGCCGTCCATGCGGGCAAACTCGACCGGGCCCGTGCTGAACAAACGTCCTGGCGGCTGCGCTTTACCACCGACCTCGGTGACCTCGCCGACCGCCAGTTGGTGATCGAAGCCGTGGCGGAGGACGAGCAGGTCAAGACCGAGCTTTTCGCGGTGCTGGACAAGGTGGTCGAGGACCCGAACGCGATTCTCGCATCCAACACCTCGTCCATCCCGATCATGCGGCTGGCGATGGCCACCGGCCGGGCCGGTCAGGTCGTCGGCCTGCACTTCTTCAACCCGGTGCCGGTGCTGCCGCTGGTCGAAGTAGTCGGCTCACTGCTCGCGGCCCCCGCGGCCGTGGACCGGGCGCAGCGATTCGCCAAGGAGGTCCTTGGCAAGACGACCATCCGCGCGGCCGATCGAGCCGGGTTCGTCGTCAACGCCCTGCTCGTGCCATATCTGCTGTCCGCGATCCGGATGGTCGAATCGGGGTTCGCCTCGGCTGCCGACATCGACCGCGGAATGGAACTGGGGACGGCGCACCCGATGGGGCCGTTACGCCTGACCGACCTGATCGGACTCGACACCGTCGCCGCGATCGCCGAATCGCTCTACGGCGAGTTCAAAGAAGCGCTGTACGCCCCGCCGCCGTTGCTGCTGCGCATGGTCGACGCCGGTCTGCTCGGCAAGAAGACCGGCCGCGGGTTCTACGTCCACGAGGGAAAGTGATGATCGACCACACCGTCCGTACGTATCCGTCCGCCGAGCCGCTGCCGCGCGAGCGACAACTGGCTTGGAAGCTCGCCTCGGTCGCCACCGACCCGGTGCCGGTCACGCCGGAGGTCACCGAGATGGTGGTCAACCGGCTGATCGACAACGCGGCCGTCGCCGCGGCATCGCTGTCGCGACGGCCCGTACGCGCGGCTCGCGACCAGGCGCTCGCCCATCCGGCGAAGCCAGGTGCGAGCGTGTTCGGCGTCCCCGGCCGGTTCTCCCCGGAGTGGGCGGCCTGGGCCAACGGCGTCGCGGTCCGCGAACTGGACTACCACGACACGTTCTTGGCCGAGGACTACTCCCACCCTGGCGACAACATCCCGCCGATCCTGGCCGTGGCTCAGCACACCGGCCGCACCGGGGCCGATCTGGTGCGCGGCCTCGCGGCCGGCTACGAGCTACAGGTCGACTTGGTCCGCGGGATCTGCCTGCACGAGCACAAGATCGACCACATCGCCCACCTCGGCCCGTCCGTCGCCGGCGGCCTGGGTGCTTTGCTGGGCCTGGATACCGGCACGGTGTACCAGGCCATCGGGCAGGCGTTGCACACCACGACCACGACCCGGCAGTCCCGCAAGGGCGAGATCTCGTCATGGAAGGCGTACGCGCCCGCGTTCGCGGGCAAGACGGCGATCGAGGCCGTCGACAGGGCGATGCGCGGGGAAGGCGCGCCCAGCCCGATCTACGAAGGTGAGGACGGTTTCATCGCCTGGCTGCTGGGCGGCCCGAAGGCCGAGTACACCGTGCCACTGCCCGCGCCAGGCGAGCCCAAACTGTCCATTCTGGACACCTACACCAAGGAACATTCGGCGGAATACCAGAGCCAGGCTCTGATCGACCTCGCCCGGCGGCTCGGCCCGCGCGTCGGCGAGTTCGGCAAGGTCGAGAAGATCGTGATCCACACCAGCCACCACACGCACTACGTGATCGGCTCCGGCGCGGGCGACCCGCAGAAGTACGATCCGCATGCCAGTCGTGAGACCCTGGATCACTCGATTCCCTACATCTTCGCGGTCGCGTTGCAGGACGGGGCCTGGCACCACGAAGGTTCTTACGCGCCCGGTCGCGCGGCTCGCCCGGACACCGTCGAGCTGTGGCAGAAGATCTCCACGGTCGAGGATCCAGAGTGGACCCGGCGCTACCACGCCCCGGAACCGGCGTTCGGCGGCCGTGTGGAAATCATCCTCGCCGACGGGACGACGTTGACCGATGAGATCGCCGTCGCAGACGCCCATCCGGCTGGAGCACGCCCGTTCGCGCGCGAGCAGTACATCGCGAAGTTCCGCACGCTTGCTGACGGTGTGATCGAGGAAGCTGACCAGAACCGATTCCTGGAGACCGTCAGCCGGCTTGCCGAGTTGAACGTCGCCGAGGTCCGCGGCCTCACGCTACCGGCCGCCGTCGAGACGACTCCCGCGACGAAGGGGATCTTCTGATGCTGCATGCCACGGTTACCGCTTCCCAGAAGCGCATCGCGTTCCGCGCGGGGTTGAGCTCCGGTTCCCTGCAACGCGCGCCAGGGGCCTTCAACCCCTTGAGCGCCAAGCTGATCGAGCAGCAGGGGTTCGAAGGCGTTTACGTCTCCGGTGCGGTGCTTTCGGCCGAACTGGGGCTGCCCGACATCGGCCTGACCACGATCACCGAGGTCGCGGGCCGGTCCCAGCAGATCGCCCGCGTGACCGTCCTGCCCGCCCTTGTCGACGCCGACACCGGCTTCGGTGAGCCGATGAACGCCGCCCGCACCGTGCAACTGCTCGAAGACGCAGGGGTTGCCGGGCTGCACCTTGAGGACCAGGTCAACCCGAAGCGCTGCGGCCACCTCGACGGCAAGGACGTCGTCGAGCGCGACGTCGCCGTCCGGCGGATCAAGGCGGCGGTCGCGGCGCGGCGGGACCCGGACTTCGTCATCGCCGCCCGCACGGACGCCGCCGGGGTGCACGGGCTCGACGACGCGATCGACCGTGCCAAAGCCTACGTTGACGCCGGTGCCGATCTGATCTTCCCTGAGGCCATGCGCACGCCGTCGGACTTCGAGCGGATCAGGGCCGCCGTCGACGTTCCGATCCTGGCGAACATGACCGAGTTCGGGAAAAGCGAGCTGATCGACGCGAGAACGCTGGATTCTCTCGGCGTCAACCTCGTGATCTATCCCGTCACGTTGCTGCGGCTGGCGATGAAAGCGGTCGAAGACGGGTTGCGGGTCATCGCCGATGACGGAACCCAGGAGAGCCTTCTCGACCGGATGCAGCATCGGCGAGACCTCTACGAACTGCTCGGCTATTCCGACTACAACGAATTCGACGAGAACATTTTCAATTTCCGCGTCTGAATTTCTCGCAGACGCCCATAATTCCGACAAGGGGACAACTATGTCCGCACCCGCTATCCACAAAGGACTCGCCGGCGTCGTCGTCGACACGACCGAGGTCTCGATGGTCAACCCGGACACGAACTCGCTGACCTACCGCGGCTACCCGGTCCAAGACCTCGCCGCGCACTGTAGCTTCGAAGAGGTCGCCTACCTGCTCTGGCACGGCGAACTGCCAACGCCGGCCGAGTTGGTGGCGCAGACCGACACCGAGCGGGCCCAGCGCGGCCTGCCTGCCGACCTGGTCATGACGCTGCTCGCGCTGCCCGAGTCCGCGCATCCGATGGACACCCTGCGCACCGCCGTGAGCATTCTCGGCGCGAACGACCCCGCGGAGGACGACAACTCACCGGAGGCTAACCACGCCAAGGCGGTCCGCCTGTTCGCCGCGTTGCCGTCGGTGGTGGCGCTCACCCAGCGCCGACGGCACGGCCTGTTGCCGCTGCCGCCGCGTGAGGATCTCGGATATGCCGAGAACTTCCTGTACATGACGCTCGGCCGGGTTCCGGACCCGGTGATCGTCCGGGCCTTCGAGACGTCGCTGACGCTGTACGCCGAGCACAGTTTCAACGCATCGACGTTCACTTCCAGGGTCGTGACCTCGACGCTGTCCGACCTCTACAGTGCGGTGACGGCGGCGGTCGGCGCGCTCAAAGGGTCGCTGCACGGCGGAGCGAACGAGGCCGTGATGGCCACGTTCGAGGAGATCGGCTCCGCTGAGAACGCGGAAGCCTGGCTGACGAAGGCTCTTGCCGAGAAGCGCAAGATCATGGGTTTCGGGCACCGTGTCTACAAGAAGGGCGATTCGCGCGTCCCGACCATGCGCCAGGCTCTCCAGGAGGTCGCGGAGCTGCGCGATGGGCACGAACTGCTCGACCGGTATGAAGCGCTGGCTCATGCGATGTACGCGGCCAAGGGCCTGCACCCGAATCTCGACTACCCAGCAGGCCCGGCATACCACCTCATGGGATTCGACACCCCGGTGTTCACGCCGATCTTCGTGGCCGCCCGCATCACCGGGTGGACCGCCCACATCAACGAGCAGCTCGCGGCCAACAGTCTGATCCGCCCGTCCAGTAGCTACAGCGGCAAGCCGCAGCGCCCGATCACTCGGTCCTGACGCCCACAGGTTGGAACAGGCTTGAATAAAGCCCGGCGCGAGCCGCTACAGTGACAGAGCAGCTGGTTCGGCCACCGCACGCAGCACCGCGGCGGCCGAGGCAAGAGGGAACCCGGTGCGAGTCCGGGACTGCCCCGCAGCGGTGAGTGGAAACGACCGCCGTCGGTCTCCGAGGAGACAGCACTGAGCCCACCGGCTTGGGAAGCGACGGCCAGTAGGAACCCGGCGCACGCCGGAATGTCCACGAGTCCGAAGACCTGCCCGCTGCGCATCCCGCGACCGCGGGGTGCAGGCCGAGACCTCGCGGGTGGGTCATCGCCGAATCGTGACCGGATGCCGGTGGCGGTTCGTCGTGCGCTCCCGCGAGGTCCACACGGACTCGCGAAGGAGAGCCCCCGTGCCCCAGACAACCCCGACCAGCCGCGCCACCGTGCACGGCTACCCTCGCCAGGGTGCCCAGCGGCAGCTGAAGAAGGCGATCGAGTCCTACTGGGCAGGCCGCGTCGACGCCGATGCCTTGCTCACTACCGGCAAGGAGCTGCGGCGACACAATCTACGGGAGCTGCGGGACGCCGGCATCGAGGAAATTCCGGGCAACTACTTCTCTTTCTACGACCATGTGCTGGACACCGCGTGGTTGCTCGGCGCCATTCCCGAGCGGCACCTCGCCGCCGTCCCGGACATCGCGAGCCCGGCAGGCAAGCTTGACCGTTACTTCGCGATGGCGCGTGGTACCGCGGACGCGCCGCCGCTGGAAATGACGAAGTGGTTCGACACGAACTACCACTACCTCGTCCCCGAACTCGGCCCGGACACCCGCTTCGCCCTTGACGCGAGCAAGCCCCTCGAAGAGTTCACCGAAGCGCTGGAACAGGGCGTGACGACCCGGCCGGTGCTCGTCGGCCCGATCACCTTCCTGCTGCTTGCCAAGGATCCGGCCGGTACCGCCGGATTCCGGCCCCTGGATTTGCTCGACAAGGTCGTGCCGCTCTACACCGACCTGCTGCGGCAGTTGCACGAGGCCGGTGCGGAGTGGGTCCAGCTCGACGAGCCCGCACTCGTCACCGACCAGCCCGCCGAGGTGCTCGACAAGGTCGCCGACACCTACGCCACCCTCGCCGCCGAGACCGCGCGCCCGAAGATCCTCGTCGCCTCCTACTTCGACCGGCTCGGCGACGCGCTGCCGGTGCTGGCCTCGTCCCCGGTCGAGGGCCTGGCCCTGGACTTCACCAACACCGCCGCGGCCAACCTCGACGCTCTCGCCGCCATGGGCGGAATCCCGGACAAGCGCCTGGTCGCGGGCGTCGTCAACGGACGCAATATCTGGGCCGCGGACCTGGCCGCAGCTCTGAGCACCCTGGGCACGCTGCTCGGGCTGGCCGGTTCCGTCGACGTTTCCGCTTCTTGCTCACTGCTACACGTGCCGCTGGACGTCGCCCTCGAAACCGACCTCGACCCCGAGGTCGCCGGCTGGCTGTCGTTCGCCCGCCAGAAGCTCGACGAAATCGTCACACTGCGACGTGGCCTCACCGAAGGGCGCGGCGCGATCGGCAATGTTCTCCACATCAACGAGAGCCGTCTCGCCTCCCGAGCTTCGTCGCCCATCGTGCGAGTACCCGCCGTCCGGGACCGCGTTGCCGCGGTCACCGACGCCGACCTGCATCGCACCAGCCAGTACGGCAAGCGTCGTCAGGCTCAGCAGGACCGGCTCCACCTGCCCGAGCTGCCGACGACCACCATTGGCTCGTTCCCGCAGACGCCCGAGCTGCGCAAGGCACGCGCGGCGTTGCGTAAGGGCGAGCTCGACCAGGCCGCCTACCAGGACGCGATGCGCGCGGAGGTCCGCGCGGTCATCGCCGAGCAGGAGCGGATCGGTTTGGACGTGCTTGTGCACGGCGAGCCGGAACGCAACGACATGGTCCAGTACTTCGGTGAGCAGCTCACCGGGTTCCTGGCGACCCAGCACGGCTGGGTCCAGTCCTACGGCACCCGCTACGTCCGTCCGCCGCTCATCGTCGGCGACGTATCCCGCCCGACGCCGATGACCGTCGAATGGGCCACCTACGCCCAAAGCCTGACCGAACGGCCGGTCAAGGGCATGCTGACCGGCCCGGTCACCATGCTCGCCTGGTCGTTCGTCCGCGACGACCAGCCCGAAGGCGACACCGCCCGCCAGGTCGCGCTCGCCTTGCGGGACGAAGTCCTCGACCTGGAGGCCGCGGGGATCGCGATCATCCAGGTGGACGAGCCCGCGCTGCGGGAAACCCTGCCGCTGCGTACGACCGACCGCGCCGCGTATCTGGATTGGGCCGTTGCCTCGTTCCAGTTGTCCACCGCGGGCGTGCGGGACGACACCCAGATCCACACGCACATGTGCTACGCCGAGTTCGGCGATGTCCTACAGGCCATCATCGACATGGACGCCGACGTGATCAGTCTGGAAGCTGCCCGGTCGAACATGGCCATCGTGGGCGACCTCGCCCTCGCCGGGTATCCGAACGAGGCCGGTCCCGGTGTGTGGGACATTCACTCCCCGCGCGTGCCGTCCGTCGAGGAGGTCGTCGGTCACCTGCGCACCGCTGTCGGGGCGTTCCCGGCCGATCGGCTTTGGGTCAATCCCGACTGCGGACTCAAGACCCGCGGCTATCCCGAAGTGCGCGCCACCCTGACCAACCTGGTCGAGGCCACCGGAGCGCTGAGGGCGCGTCCGTGACGAGTGGGCAACTGTCCCCGCGGCGGGCGGTCACGCCGCCCGCCGCGGTTCCCGCGCGCCGGGCGGCTCGCCTTGGAACGGTTCGGGAACGCTTGAGAGCTGGGACCCCGGTGCTCTCGCTGGAGTTCATGCCGCCGCGCCCGACCGACGACGCCGACCGGATCTGGCGAAACGTCCGAACTCTGGAGTCGTTGCGACCGGGCTTCGTGTCTGTCACCTATGGCGCGGGCGGGTCGACCCGGGACAACACGATCGCCGTCGCGGCCCGGATCGCCAGGGAAACCACGATGCTGCCGGTGGTCCACCTGACCGCGGTCGATCATTCGATCCGGGAGCTACGGTCATTCATCGGCGCGCTGGCCGACGCCGGAGTCGTCAACGTGCTGGCACTGCGCGGAGATCCGCCCGGCGACGTCACGGGAAAGTGGGTTCGGCACCCGGACGGGCTGGAGTACGCGAGCGAACTCGTGACGCTGTTGCGCCAGCATGGTGACTTCTGCGTGGGCGTGGCGGCGTTTCCGCACCAGCATCCGCGTTCGGCGAGTATCGAGGACGACACCGCGCACTTCGTGGCGAAGTGCCGGGCAGGCGCGGACTACGCCATCACCCAGATGATCTTCGACGTCGACGACTATCTGCGGCTGCGGGACCGGGTGGTGGCGGCGGGCTGCGACACGCCGATCCTTCCCGCGCTGATGCCGGTCACCACGACGCGAACCATCGCCCGCTCGGAGCAGTTGTCAGGTGCGCCGTTTCCGCCGCGCCTGGCGAAACGGTTCGCCGCCGTCGCCGACGATTCCTCGGCGGTCAGGGCCCTCGGCATCGAGCAGGCGACCGTACTGGCGCGGCGGCTTCTTGCCGAAGGCGTACCTGGTCTGCACTTCATCACGTTCAATTTCGCCCGAGCCACAACGGAGAT
Organism: Saccharomonospora sp. NPDC006951; assembly: GCA_040635515.1. Classification (GTDB taxonomy): domain Bacteria; phylum Actinomycetota; class Actinomycetes; order Mycobacteriales; family Pseudonocardiaceae; genus Prauserella_A. The sequence goes on from JBEYHY010000014.1 coordinate 24,389, forward strand.
CGTCGCCGAACTCAAGATCCCTGCGTAATGCCCCCGAAACCGCGGCGGATTCACGTCGACGGCCGCGAACTGGTCGTGCTCACCCGCGCCGCCTACGAGAACCTGGAGGGCCAGCGCCGCCGAGTGGGCGCGCAAGGTGCCCGGCTTCACGCGCTGCGCACTGAGCTCGACCAGTTCGCGGTGTTCGTGGACCGGCTTGAACGGGCCGCGGCCGCCCTTCCTGAATGCTCGCCAGGGCTGTGCGCCGCCTGCGCCCGGGCCGGTGGTGAGTGCGCACGAGAAACGCTAATTACCGCATTGGCGGAACGTCCGAAGAAGACAAGAGGCCGGTGACCGTGACCATCGACCAGACAACCCTGTCCGCATACGCGGCCCAGTCCGCGGTCGTCAGACCGGACGTCGGCCGCCTGAAGGTGATGGGCGTCCTGAACGCCACTCCGGACTCGTTCTGGTCCGGCAGCAGATACGAAGCCACCGCACAGGCGATTGCCGTCGGCGAGGAAATGTTCGCCGACGGCGCCTGGGCAGTCGACGTCGGCGGGGAATCCACCCGGCCGGGAGCCAGCCCGGTGTCGGCTGAAGAGGAACTGGACCGCGTCAGCCCGATCATCTCCGCGCTGGCGAAGCGAGGCCGGGTATCGGTCGACACCCGGCACGCGGAAGTCGCCGACGCAGCGGTGCGGCTCGGCGCGTCGGTCATCAACGACGTTTCCGGTGCCCTGCATGAGGTCGCCGGTCGCCTCGGTGTCGGCTACGTCGGCATGCACTCGACGGCTGTCCCGGTGCGCGCCGGAACGCAGCCGGGCTACGACGACGTCGTCACCGAGGTGAGCAACCATCTGCTGGACATCGCCGCCGCCGCGTTCTCGGCCGGAACGACCGAGTTGTGGATCGACCCGGGGATCGGCTTCGGCAAAGGCACCGAGGACAACCTGCACCTGCTGCGTCGCCTGCCCGAGCTGTGCGGCCTGGGCATCCCGGTCCTGCTCGGCGTCAGCCGCAAGTCCTTCATCGGCGCGGTCACCGGCCGAGGTGTCGCCGACCGGCTGCCGGCTTCCCTGGCCGTGGTCGCCCCGGCGTGGGCGGCCGGCGTCGATGTCATCCGGGTGCACGACGTCGCGCAAACCATCGACACCATCGCGATGCTGGACACGATCTGGGGCCGGCCGTGAAAGCATCGAGCCGGTGTTCGCAAGGTCCGCTCCACGGTCACTACAGGGTCGTTGAACCTCGATCGCGTCCGACCATCGTGGAAAGCAAGCCAGATGACTACTGATTCTCGCCGCATCCTCGTCATCGGGATCGGCGCCGGCGACCCCGACCACCTGACGCTTGCGGCGGTCAAGGCGATGCGGCGCAGCGATGTCTTCTTCTTCGTCGGAAAGGGAACGGACAAGGCATCGTTGATCGACCTGCGCCGATACCTCCTTGCCGAACACGTTCCAAACCCATATCGCGTCGTCGAAGTCGACGATCCCCGGCGTGATCGAGCCCGGCGGCAGGACACCGCCACGTACCTGGCCGCGGTCGCCGACTGGCGCAGCCGGCGGGCTGAGCTCTATGAGCTCCTGATCCGGGACGAGTTGTCTCCCGGTGACACGGGCGCGTTTCTCGTGTGGGGTGACCCCGGGCTCTACGACGGCACCCTCGGCATCCTGGCCGACATCCAGCAGCGCGGCGGGATGGCCATTGACGTTGACGTGGTTCCTGGAATCAGCAGTGCCTCCGCGCTCGCGGCCCGGCACGGCATCACACAGAACCGCGTCGGTGGTCCAGTCCATTTCACGCCCGGACGCCGATTGACCGAGATCTGCCCCAATGACGGCGGTGATGTTGTTGTGATGCTCGATGCGGACGACGCGTTCACCCGGATCCACGGCGATGGCGTGTGGATCTATTGGGGCGCCTATCTTGGAACACCCCACGAACTTCTCGTCTCGGGTGCCCTCGATGAGGTCGCCGACCGCATTCGCCGCCTGCGTGCGGAGGCTCGCGCTCGCCATGGCTGGATCATGGACACCTATCTGTTGCGAATCAATGAACCGCATAATGACCGGCCGTAGCGGGGGCGGAGTTCGAAGAGCTCGTAGAAGTGGACTTGCTGCTCGACGACCTCGGTCTCGCGTCGCCCGCGCTCACGGCGGTGCTGGGGCGGGCCGAGCCTCTGGCTCATGCTCGGCCGTACACAGGTTCGGTCACGTCGTGCTGCTGTGATCGGTCGATGTGGTGGTGTCCCGGCGCTGATCCAGAGCTCAGACCGCGTCGGCCTCGGATGTCAACCGATTCCTCAAGCTTGAGGTGTACACCGACCCGGCCTGGGGTGAAGGCGCCAGTCCTATTGACCTGGCTCGGTCAGCTGGGCAGCTCGCGCAGTAGTACCCGAGGTCGCCCGTCCACCGGATCGGGCACGACGCTACCGTCCACTTCGAACACATCGCGGAAGACAGCCTGAGTCAGCACCTCTGCCGGCGGTCCCGTCGCAGCGACGGTGCCCGCCTTGAGAGCGACGATCGTTGTGGCATGCCGGGCGGCGAGGTCCAGTGTGTGCAGCGCGGCGATCACTGTTATCCCAAGCGACGCTACCAGGTTCAGTGCCGAGATTTGATGGGCCGGGTCCAGGTGGTTGGTCGGCTCGTCCAGGACCAGGAGCTGCGGTTGCTGTGCGAGCGCTCTGGCCAGCAGAACGCGCTGTCGTTCTCCACCGGATAATGTGGACAGTGGGCGATCTGCGAACTCGTGAGCGCCGGTAAGTTCAAGCGCTTCCTCGACGACGTGTTCGTCGGAGGCGGTGAGCCGATCGAACGCACCCAGATGCGGATATCGACCGAGCCGCACCCCTTCCCGCGCGGTGAAGTCGTAACCTCCGGCCTGGTCTTGGCCCAGTACACCGACCCTACGGGCGACCTCGTTGTGCCGGGCTGTCCACACGTCGTCGTCCCCGATCAGCACCGCCCCTGTGCGGGGACGCAAGGCCCGGTAGACGGTCTTGAGCAAAGTGGATTTCCCGCTGCCGTTCGGTCCGACGACCGCGACGAACTCGCCGGGCACGATCGTCAGCGTGACGTCGCGTACCGCAGGGACTTCGGTGTAGCCGGCGGTGACGCCGTCGAAGACGAGTTTCACGACAGACCCACCGTTCCTGCCGCGCTCCGGCGCAGCACCACCAAGAACAACGGCACTCCGATCGCCGCTGTGAGAATGCCGATCGGCAGCTCGGTCGGCGCCAGCAGCAACCGCGCGGCGGTGTCGGCCCACACGATGACGAGCGCACCGAGCAGCGCCGTCACCGGCAGCGCGCGGCGGTGGTCGGCTCCGACCAGCAATCGGGTCAGGTTCGGCACGATGAGACCGATGAACCCGATGCTGCCCGATACCGCGACCACCGTGCCGGTCAGCAGCGCGACGATCAGAAGCAGTACAGCCCGGGCGCGGCCGGCATCGAGGCCGAGGGACGCGGCGCCCTCGTCGCCGAGAACCAGCAGGTTCAGTCGGCCAGCGCCCGCCGCCGCCAAGACCACCAGCGTCAGGACGACCGCCGAACACGTCAAGGCCAGCGACCACTGCGCGCCGGCAAGGCTGCCGAGAATCCAGAACAGGATCTGCTGCTGCGCGTCGACATCATGCGTACGCAGTAACAGGAACGAGATCACCCCGGCGAGCAGCTGCCCGACCGCGATGCCGGTCATCACCATACGCCCGGCCTGGATCCGCCCCGCGATACGCGAAAATCCGAACACCACCAGCGCGGTGACGACCGCGCCGCCGAACGCGGCCAGCGGCAGGGTGAGCAAACCGGCGACCCCAGCGCCGAGCGTTGTCAAGACCAGAACGGCGCCGACGCCCGCGCCCGAAGTGAGCCCGAGGATGAAGGGCTCGCCAAGGGGGTTTCGGACCATCGCCTGGGTCAGGAGCCCGGCGACGGCCAGTCCGGCACCGACGAAGACACCCTGCTGGACCCGCGGCACGCGCAGCTCCCACACGATGAAGTCGAACGGTCCTGGTGTCTCGCGCCCGGTGAGGTGTGCTCCCACAATGGACGCCACCTCACCGGGTGAGATGGCCACCGGCCCAAGGCCGACGGCGACCACCGCCGAGACCGCCAGCGCCGCGGCGAGTACGACCAGGACCACTGCGACAGGGATCCCGCCGAGTACACCGCTCCCACGGCGCTCTGTCACTTGTCGAGAACTTCGGCGATCTTCGCGACCGCGTCACCGTTGAGTACGCTCGGCGAAAGCAGGATGCTTTGCGGTACCACGACAAACCGGTTCTCCTTCACCGCGCTCGTCCCTGCGAGCACCGGGCTGCTGCGGATCGAATTCAACAGCTCCTCGTCGCTGCTCGGTGAGAAGCCGGAAATCACGACGATTGCCTGGGGGTCGCGCTCGACGACCTCTTCGGCGCTGAGACTCGCGAAGTCCTGCATGGCGTCCTCGGCGATGTTCTTTCCACCCGCTACCGCGATCACACCATTGGCAAGTCCGGTGCCGCCTTGGGCTATCACCGGCTGCCCGGCCGCAGGCGGGGCCGACAACGCGAGGACCCGCCTGCCCGAGCTGCTCTTGGCCTTGTCGATCGTCGTCGTGATCTGCGAAACCAACTCGGCGCCGCGCTGTTCGACCCCGAAGACCTCGGCCGCCCGCGTGATGAACGTCGTCGTCGCGGTCAGGTCCGTGACCGCGACGCCCTTTGCGGTGTCGCATGCGACCAGCGACTTCGCGCCGGCTTTGGCGAGCTGGTCCACGGTCGGTGTGCCGTCGAATCCGCCGAAGCTGTAGCTGGAGATCCCGACCACGAGATCGGGCTCGGCCGCGATCACGGCTTCGGCGCTGCCCTGCCCCGGGTCGATCACTTTGATCTTGGCTAGCTTCGCCGCTTCGTCTCCGGTGAAGGCCTTGAAGAAATCCGGCGCGGCGGTGCCGACGATTTTGTCGCCGACACCCAGCCGTTCGAGAATCGCGGCGGCGCCACCGTCCATTGTGACCACCCGCTTTGGCGGCTCTGACAACTGTGGCGGTCGCGGGCAGGCCGGGGCTTGTGGGTGCCTGCCCATGTTCATTGAGTTGGACGCAGCCGAAGACGGTGCCGCCGCAGGCGTAGCCGGGTCGGTACTGCCGCACGCTGTCAGTCCGAAAAGGATGGCCACCGTCGTGGCGGTCCAGCGCAGTGCTCTCACCGGTTTTCTCCCTCGGCGTCATCGATGTTCCAAGAGCAGTGGTCGCACGAAAGGGTGGCTCGGTTCCCACGTGGCCTTCGAACCGTCCAGTGATCCAACTCACAGGCGGCTTGTCGGAACTCACTCCGTCGAGTGATCGACTTCTCCCATCGAGGTCCGGATCCGGACCTCGATGGGAGAACTTCCGTCATGCCGTCACGTTTGCATTCGTCCAAAAAGGACTGCTGGCCGCTGGTTGCGGTCGCCGGCCTCGTGTCGTTCGTCGCCATGCTCGACATGAACATCGTCAACCTCGGGCTGGCCGATATCTCGCGTGCCTTCGAGATCTCCCCGGGCACCGCGCAGTGGGCGGCGCTGGGCTACCAGCTGCCGGTTGTGGCGCTGCTGCTGTCGGCCGGGCGGTGGCTCGACCAGGTCGGCCTGCGGCCCGCACTCCTGGTCGCGCTGACCGGGTTCGTCGCGTTCAGCGTCTTTTCCGCGGCGTCTCCGTGGTTCGGATGGCTGTCTGCCTCCCGTGTGGGGCAAGGGGTCTTCGGCGCGGTGCTGTTCGTGCTCATGCCTGTCGTCGCTGCCCGGGCTGTGCGGCCCGAGGCCCGCGGTCGCGCGATGAGCGTGCCCGCCACGCTGGGCCCGCTGGGTGCAGTCCTCGGGCCCGCGGCCGGCGGGCTGCTGGTGGACGCGTTTGGCTGGCGGGTGATCTTCCTGGTCAAGATCCCGTTCAGCGTCCTGGCTTTCCTGCTCACGCGGCGTTACGCGCCGCACGGCGACGCGCTGCGGGCTCCGGACTGGCGGTCCCTGGCCAACGGTGCGCTCGCGGGGGTCGCCTTGACGGCTGCCCTGCTGGCCTTGACCCTCGGCGGAGAAGATCGGCGCTGGCTGTTCCTGCTTGCCGTCGCAGTGCCAACGCTTGTGCTCTGGGCGTGGGGTTCAAGCGCCGAACCGGTGCGTGGCCTGCTGCGGAACCCAGGTCCGCGCCGAGCGACGCTCGCGGTACTGGCTCTGGCCGCGGCGTTCGGCGCGATGAACTACCTCGTCGCCCTGCGTTTGCAGCGCGCCGACGGGATCACGGCGGCGGAGACCGGAGCGACCATCCTGGTCTTCTCCGCGGCGATGGCGATCCTGGGCCCGGTCGGCGGCAAGCTGGCCGACCGCTGGGGCACCCGCCCCACCGCCGTCACCGGTGCGGCGCTGACCGCGGCGGGCCTGCTCCTGCTGCTCCCGCTCGGTGACGCCTGGTACCCCGCCGACATCGCTTGGCGGCTCGCGATAGCCGGCGCCGGGATGGGCCTCTACGGAGGTCCCGCCCAGCTGCTCGTGCTCACCACGGCCGCACCCGAGCGAATGAACACCGCCGGTGCGGTCGTCCAGCTCGGCCGCAGCCTGGGCTTCACCCTCGGCCCTGCTCTCGCCACCACGACCTGGGCGCTGAGCGGGTATGGCCCGAACGTCCTCCCCGGACTTGTCTTCGCCACCGTCGTCGCCTGCGCTGCCGTGCCCCTGCTAGCGCTCCGCCCGGCTGTGCCGGCCCACTCCTGAAAGGAACCACCATGTGCGGAATCACCGGCTGGGCGTCCTACCACCGGGATGCCACCACGCTCGCGCCTGTGCTGGACGCGATGACCGCGACCCTGGCCCCGCGTGGCCCCGACGCGGAGGGCAATTGGCTGGACGCGCACGCCGCGCTCGGGCACCGGCGGCTGTCGGTTCTCGACCTCGAAGGCGGCGTTCAGCCCATGATCGCGGGAGGCGTCGTCCTCAGCTTCAGCGGCGAGATCTACAACCACCACGAACTTCGTGCAGAGCTGCGCCGTCGAGGCCGTGATTTCCGCACCCGCAGCGACACCGAAGTCGTGCTCCGCGCCTACCAGGAATGGGGACCAGGGCTGGCGAAGCGGCTACATGGCATGTTCGCCTTCGCTGTGTGGGACGGCCCCCGTCAGCAGCTGGTGCTCGTGCGCGACCGGCTCGGCGTGAAACCACTGTTCTGGGCGGAGATCGACGGCGGGCTCGCTTTCGCCTCGGAACCCAAGGCCTTGTTCGCCCACCCTGAAATCGAACCCCGCGTCGACGCCGACGGCTTGCGCGCGGCCTACAGCCTGCTGTTCTCCACCGGCGCCACCCTCTGGCAGGGTATCCGGGAGGTCGAGCCCGGTGGCATCATCCTGCTGAACCGCGACGGCATCACCGAAACCCGTTACTGGCAACTGGAAGCACGAGCTCACAGCGACGACCGGGATGCCACGATAGAGCGGGTCCGGCACCTGGTCGACCACGCTTCCCGCACCCAGCTGGAGGCCGACGTTCCGCTGTGCAGCCTCCTGTCCGGCGGTCTCGACTCCAGTGTCGTCACCGCGCTGATCGCCGACGAACTGCGGACCGAGGGCGAGCGGCTGCGCTCCTATGCCGTCGATTACAGCGACCAGGCCGAGCAGTTCACCGGCGACGTCCTGCGTACCGGCCATGACACGCCCTTCGCGGCCGAAGCTGGCGCGTTCATCGGCACCGACCACTCGACCGTCGTCCTCGACCCGATGGCGCTGCTGGACCCGGCCAACCGCGCGGCCGTCGTCGTCGCCAGGGACTCGCCGATCGGCGTCGGCGACATGGACACGTCGCTGTATCTGCTCTTCGGCGAAATCCGGAAGCACTCCACCGTGGCCTTGTCCGGCGAGGCGGCGGACGAGGTGTTCGGCGGTTACCCGTGGTTCCACAACCCGAAAGCGCTTGCCGCGTCGACGTTCCCGTGGCTACTGGTCACCGGCGACGAAGCCGCCGTGCCGCTTCACCCCGACGTCGCTGCGAGGCTGGACATCCCGACGTTCCGCGACGACACCTACCGCGATGCCCTGGCTGCGGTCCCGCACCTCGACGACGAAACCCCGGAAGAGCACAGGCAGCGGGAGATGCAGCATCTGTCGCTGACCCGCTGGCTGCGGCAGCTGTTGCACCGCAAGGACCGCCTCAGCATGGCCCAAGGCCTTGAGGTTCGCGTCCCGTACTGCGACCACCGACTGATCGAGTACGCGTTCAACGCGCCCTGGGCGCTCAAAAGTTTCGACGGCAGGGAGAAGAGTCTGCTGCGCGCCGTCGGCACCGGGCTCGTCCCCGAGTCGGTTCTCACCCGGCCGAAGAATCACTACCCGGCCACCCACCACCCCGACTACAACCGCGGGCTTCAGGAACTGGCCGCCGACGCACTGTCCACCCGGGACGGTGAGGTCCGCGACATCGTGGACGAGAGGCGGATCAAGCCGCTGCTGGACACCCAAGCCGACCGCCTCGAATGGGGACACCGACTGCGCTTGGAGCGCGTCGTGGACCTCGCCCTCTGGCTCCACCACCACAACCCGGCCATCGCGCTATGACCCCGCAGGGAGAAACCATGAAGCTGCCCGAGGAACCCGTCCCGCTGCACGGTCCCGAGTACAAACGCGACCCCTATCCTCTCTACACCGCGATGCGGGACAAATGCCCGGTCCACCGGGTCGGGTTCCCCAGCGGGGTCGACGCCTGGCTGGTCACCGGGTACGACGCCGCGCACGCCACGCTCAACGATCGGCGTCTCGGTAAGAACCACGCCCTCGGCAACGACGGCTGGCGCGCGCTTGCCTCGATCATGCCCGAACCACAGCATTCCCAGCTACAGGTGCACCTGCTGCACCAGGACCCGCCCAAGCACACGACCATGCGCAAGCTCGTCCTGGACGCATTCGCACCCCGGCGCGTGGGCGCTATGCGAGGACGGTTCCAGGAGATCGCCGACGGTCTCGTCGCGGAGTTCCCGGCCGACGGCCCGTTCGACCTCGTCGCATTATTCGCCGCGAAGTTCCCGTTCCTGGTGCTGGCCGAGACGATCGGCCTGCCCCCAGCTCTGGCAAAGGAGTTCCGCCGCGAATGGGGCAAGGTCGTCGCCCCGGTCGGCCCGAAGGACCCGCGCCGCCCGGAATACGAGCGCCTGCTGCACGAGCTGCAGACCTACATCGCCGCCGTGACCGCGGACAAACGCGCCACCGGCGGCGACGACCTGCTCGCCGGACTCGTCGACGCGCACGAAGCCGGCATCCTGAGTAAGGAGGAGCTGGACTCGATGATCTTCCAGCTCCTGGTCGCCGGTCAGGAGCCGGTCACCAACCAGATCACCACCATGCTCGTTGCGCTGCTGCGCCACCCCGCCCACCTCGCCCGGCTCCGTGCCGATCCGGAGCTACTTCCCCGGGCCGTGGAGGAACTCCTGCGCTACGACAGCGCATTCGAGCTGACCACCTGGCGGTTCTTTCGCGAAGGCGATGATCTCCACGGCCGTGCGGTCCCGGCCGGAGACTCGATCATCGTGTCGCTCTGCGCCGCCAACCGCGACCCCGAACGCTTTCCGAACCCCGATGATCTGGATTTCGACCGCGGCCCCAACCCGCACCTGGCGTTCGGTCACGGCATCCACTTCTGTCCCGGTGCCGCCCTCGCCCGCACCGAGTTGCAGATCGCCCTTGCCGCTCTGCTCGATCGGCTCCCCGCGTTTCGCCTCGCCATCCCCGACGCGGAGCTGCAGTGGGTTCCCGCGGTCCTCGGCCGCGGTGTCAGCAGCCTTCCCGTCATCACCGACTGACCCTCGCCCCAGGTATGGCGCCGCGACCCCTCGCGGCGCCATACCGTCGTGCCCACCTGGAGTGCCCGCATGGTTGCCACCACCGTCGTCGCCGAGGACGTCCTCGGCCTGCTGCTGCCTCACCGCCGCGGTAGGGGCATCGCCCCGCTGTCCGCATTCACCCCGCAATTGGAGCGTCTTGAGGCCTTCATCGACGCCGACGAACCGATCGTGTTCACGCTGCCCGGCTTCCCCTGCAAGTCTCCGAACCCGGCCAAGGTCCTCGGCCGCCTGCCCGACGCAGGCGAACGGCTGGCCCTACGGTTCTTGGACACCCTCTGTACCCGGATCGCCGAGGTGCATGCTCCGGGCGTGCGGCTGCTGATCTGCTCCGACGGCCACGTATTCGGCGACCTCATCGGCGTCCCTGACGACCACATCGACGCCTACGCCACCGAACTGCGGACGCTCATCGACGATGAGAAACTCGGCTCGTTCGAGACGTTCGACTTGCGCGATGTGTTCGGCGGTGCCTCCTGCGCCGACAAGCGAACCATGATCGAGGCCGAGTACGCCCCGACGCTCGACGAGGTGCGCGCCGAGGTTCGCCGCGATGAGCAGGCGCTGCGGCTGTACCGGGGGATCACTCGCTTCCTGTTTGAGGACACCGCGTACTTCAACGGCAGCCGCTCTGCCTTGCAGCGCCAGTGCCGCGAACGCGCCTATGGTGTCGTCCGGCGCAGCGCCGCGTGGGGCCGGGTCGTCGAGCGCCGGTATCCGGACGCCGTCCGGCTTTCCATTCACCCCCAGCCGGTCGGCTCGTCGAAGTTCGGCATCCGTTTGCTCGATGCTCCCGATATCTGGACGACACCCTGGCATTCGTGCGTCGTCCGGCACCTGGACGGCCACACCGAATTGCTGCCGCGAGCCCGCGCTGAACGGCTGGGCGCCATCATCGACCGCGACGGTCGTCCCGATCACATCCAGGCCCGGTGATGGTGTCGTCGTCGCACCTCGAACAGTGGAGCTGGCGATGAGGTGAAGCGAATCACGGGCGCGACGACGTCAGCGGTCCGCTCGACGCCGGCAGCCTCATGTTCACCGGCTTCTGGTATTGAGCGTTCCCGCGCGGCTGGTGCTCGTTGTGGCGCGGATCGGGATCGGGTACTACGAGTCAACCGATGTCGGTGTTCTCGTGCAGTCACGGATCTCTGCGGTCCGCGCCGAGAAGCCCTTTCGGTGCAGGCAATGTCACGCAGCGCGTCAGCGACGAGGGTGGCTGGTTCGGGGCTGAGGGCGGAATCCTCGCCGCGGGCGATGGCGTGGTCCATGCGTGTGCCGAGGATCAGGCGCTCGACGGGGGCTCGGCGAGCTGGTCGGCGGTTTGCGATTTCAGTGCCAGCAAGCCGCTGTTGTGTGAGCCTGTGTCCGTTAGCCAGGGCATGGTTGCCGGCGCCCTGAAATGTCAAGCGGTTTGCGGTGTCGGTGATTTCGACTTCGGTCTCGTCACGAGGTCTTGGGTGGGTGGTCGGCCGGTAGGTCGTCGGAGACGAGGGCAGGAACGAGTTTTTGAAGCCTCCACCGCCGAGGTTGGGGCTATTCGGAGTTGGTGAGCTGGTGTGAGCTCCACTGTGGCGGCCGAGTAGATCGCGTGTACGGCGACGGGTGGCGGCGGCGCTGTGCTGTTGCTCGGTACCGGACCCCAGTCGCCAGGCCACGTGCACGGCCTGAGGCTCCTCAGCCCGCGCTCATCACCAGACCACCGTCGACCGGCAGGCACACGGCGTTGACGTAGGCGGCTTCTGGCGAGGCCAGGAACAGGCAGGCGTTGGCGACGTCCCACGGCGTGCCCATGCGACTGGTGGGGCTGGCCGCGTTCCGGGTGGCGAGCAGGTCGTCGATCGAGTCCGCCTGCGACGCCAGTTGCCGCCGCACCAGCGGGGTGTCGATGTAGCCGGGAGCCACCGAGTTCGCGCGGATCCCCTGTGCGGCATGGGTCAGTGCGAGCGAGACGGTCACCTGGTTCACCGCGGCCTTGGCCGCCATGTACGCCGGGTAGGCGTAGCCGATGTGGCGCAGCGCCGCGGCCGACGACACGTTCACGATCGCGCCACGGCCCCGCTCGATCATCGCGGGCAGCACGTATTTGCACGTCAGGAACACGCTGTCGACGTTGATCTCGAACGCCCGCCGCCACTGGTCGTAGTCGAGGTCGACGGGGCCGCCGAGCACGGTGGCGCCGACGTTGTTGTGCAGGATGTCCGCTGGCCCCAGCTCCTCGGCCGCCCGCCGGACCGCCCCGGCCACGGAGTCGCCGTCGGTCACGTCGGCCGTGACCGCCACCGCGGTACCGCCCTCGGCACGGACGGCGTCGGTCGTGTGCCGCGCCGCCGCCGGGTCGAGGTCCACCACGGCCACCGCGGCGCCCTCGCGCGCGTAGGTCATCGCCGCGGCCTGCCCGTTGCTGACGCCGCTCTCGCCGCCACCGCCACCGAACACGATCGCGACCTGCCCGGCCAGCCGATCACCCATGCGCCGCCTCCTCGACGTAGAGCTCGAACGTCACCGCCACGGGGTTCTGCCCCGGGAGCACGACACCGGAGTGCACGTGCCCGTTGAGGTCGACCAGCGAGCCGGTCAGCAGGACCTCGGGCGGCCCGCCGTTCGTGCCGGTGACCGTGCCGGTGAGCGTGGTGAACTCCGTGGCGGGCCAGTCGGCCTCCACGATCCGGCCCGCGCCGGAGCGCAGGCGCGCGCCGACGACGCTGCCGAGGCTGGCCCGCACGATCGCCGATTCGAACCCGGCGCGCGCGGCGATCTCGGACACCGCGTCGTGCAGGTCGACGCCGGGCCGCACGCGCGACATCACCGCTCGCTTGCCGTTGTCGCCGCCGGAGGCGGCCGGGTGCGGGGTGAACGCGGGCATCGACGTCTCGGGGTCGGCCTCGCTCAGTAACGCGACGTCGTGCTGTGCCCGCAGCGTCACCTGGATCGGCACGGCGCCGACGGTGGTCTCCGGCAGCAGGTGCCCGCCGCGCAGTCGCCCCTCGCCGTCGAGCCAAATGGCGTGCAGGTGCGTGAACGCCGCGCCGTCCCGGGTGCCGACCGTGGCCGTGCCGCTGACCACGAAGCCGGGAGCGGCGGGTTCGACGGTCGCGCTGAACGTCGCGGGCCGCTCGCCGTCCGTGCCGATCGCCGGGTGGACGTAGCGCAGCGTTCCGAAGCACCCGTGGGCCAGCTCGGCGCTCGCGCCCTGGCACCCCGCGGCCTGGGTGAGCGCCCAGAGTCCTTGCGACACCACGGTTCCCGGTGCCAGTTCGGCCCGCACGACGGATACGCTCGTCGGCACCGACACGATGCGCTCGGCGGCGACCGGTCCGGGATGGACCAGCGGGACACCGGCCCGCCGGGCGGTCACGACGCCGCCACGTCGTGCTCGAGGCGCTCGCGGATCGTGCGCTTGACGACCTTGCCGTAGCCGGACTTCGGGATGTCGTCCCACCACACGAACCGCTTCGGGATCTTGTACCTTGCCAGCGTCTCCGACAGCCACGACCGCAGGTCCTCGTCGTCGGCGCGGCCACCGGCGGCCACGCACACGGCGACGCCGACCTCGCCCCACTTCGGGTCCGGCACTCCGACCACGGCCACCTCGGCGACCGAAGGGTGGCGCAGCAGGCGTTCCTCGATCTCCCTCGGGTACACATTGGACCCGCCGGAGATGAACATGTCGGAGGCGCGGCCGGTCACGTAGACGTAGCCCTCGCCGTCGACCATGCCGAGATCACCGGTGCGGAACCAGCCGTCCCGGAACGACGCCGCGTCGGCCTCGTCGTTGTTGAGGTACCCGGCGAACACCGCGGGGCCCGCGACGCAGATCTCGCCCTGCTCGCCGACGGGCAGCTCGGCGCCATCGGAGTCCTGGATGCTCACCTGCATACCGGTCCTCGGGTAGCCGCACGTGCCGAACTCGACGCCGTCGGCCGACGGGCGGCCGTGCTGCTCCGGGGGCAGCACCGTGATGTTGCCTGTGACCTCGCCGAGCCCGTAGTACTGCACGAGCACGTCCCCGAGTACCTCGCGGGCGCGTTCCTGGTCGGCCCGGTACATCGGGGCGCCCGCGTAGATCACGTACCGCAGCGACGAGAGGTCGCGGGCCGCCGCCTCGGGCGACTGCGTCAGCGCCGTGAGGATCGTCGGCACCGTGAACGCGTTCGTCACCCGCTCGGCCTCGACCAGGCGCCAGATCTCGGCCGGGTCCAGGCTCGCCGAGGTGGGCAGCACGGTCTTGCTGCCGCGGGCGACCTGCGGCAGCAAGTGCACGCCCGCGCCGTGCGAGAGCGGCGCCACCACGATCTGGGCGTCGGACTCGGCGAGCCCCGGCATCAGGTCGCACAGGTGGTTGTTGACCACGAATCCCATCTGGTCGTGCGTCAGCACCACGGCCTTCGGCCTGCCGCTCGTGCCGGAGGTGAAGAAGTACCAGGCGTGGTCGCCGTCGCGCACCGGCTCGTCGGGCTGGGGGCCCGCGGCTGGCACCGAGACCAGCGCGTCGTCGGCACCCGGCTCGGCGCCGAGCCACAGCGTCCCGCCGCGCAGGTCGGCCACGTCGGCGACCGCCGCCGCGTGCGCCGCGTAGTCCGCATGGCACACCAGCGCCGTCGGCCGCGTGAGCTCGGCGAGCCCGGCCACCTCGGCCGGCGTGAGCCGGTAGTTGGCCGGAGCGAACACCGCACCCGCCCGCCACACGCCGAACATCGTCGTGACCAGCTCGACGTGGTTGGGGGAGTGCACGAGCACCGCGTCGCCGTGCCCGACGCCCCGGCGGCGCAGCTCCGCCGCCACGGCGTCGACGCGCTCGTTCAGCTCGGCCCAGGTGAGCCGCACCGGCCCGTGCACCAGCGCGTCGCGGCCGGGCAGCCTGCGGGCCGTGGCGGTGAGCAGATGCGCCAGGTTGACCGCACGCCAGTTGGGTGCGCTCACCGGAGCCGTTCCAGTACGGAGAAGTAGTTGGCCACGGCAACGCCGCCCATGTTGAACACGCCCGCGAGCTCGGCACCCTCGACCTGCATGCCGCCCGCCTCACCCGTCAGTTGCAGCGACGCCATGATGTGCTGGGAAATGCCCGTCGCCCCGATCGGGTGCCCCTTGGCCTTGAGCCCGCCCGAAGGATTCACCGGCAGCGTGCCGGTGCGCTCGGTCAGCCCTTCGTCGAGGGCGGTCGCGCCCTTGCCCGGCTCGGTGAGGCCGAACGCCTCGTACTGCAGCAGCTCGGCGATGGTGAAGCAGTCGTGGGTCTCCAGCAGGTCCAGATCGGACAGTGCCGATCCCGCTGCCGCCATGGCGCGCGTGAACGCGTCCCTCGCCCCGGCGAATTCGAGCACGTCCGCCCTGCGGCTCAGCGGCAGGTGGTCGTTGGCCTGCGCACGAGCGCGCCACGTGATGGCCCGCTGGGCGGAAGCGGCGATCTCCGGCGCGGCGACGACCACCGCGGCGGCGCCGTCGGACACCAGCGAGCAGTCGGTGCGGCGCAACGGGTCCGCGACGAGCGGGTTGCGGTCGGACACCTCGTTGCAGAACTCGAAGCCCACGTCTTTGCGCAGGTGCGCATGCGGGTTGTCGACACCGTTGCGGTGGTTCTTCGCCGCAATGCGGGCCATCGTCTCGCGGTGGTCGCCGTAGCGGTCGAAGTAGCTCCGTGCGATGTCGCCGAACACCCCGGCGAAGCTGCCCGCCTGCTCCTCCTCCCGGCGGTAGGAGGCGGTGAGCAGCGCGTCGTTGAGCACCTCCGGACGCGCGGTCGTCATCTTCTCCGCGCCCGCGACGAGCGCGACCCTGCCACGCCCCGACTGCACGAAGTCCAGCGCCGCGTACAGCGCGGCCGAGCCCGTGGCACACGCGTTCTCGGCGTGCAGGGCGGGAACGCGCGCGAGCTCGGGACGGCCCGAACCCACCAGACCGGCCTCGAAACCCTGGCGGGACAACCCGCCGTTGAAGACGCCGACAAACACGCCGTCGAGCTCGCCCGCGCCGACCCCGGCGTGGTCGAGTGCCGCGCCGGTGACGGACGCGAGCAGCGCCTCCACGTCGGGTTCGGCCGCCTTGCCGAACGCGGAGTGCGCCCATCCGATGATGCCGGGCGAGGTGGTCATGGCTGGGTCCTCCGGGTGAGTGCGGCGTGCATGGTCTCGGCTTCGCGCCGCAGGACCTCGGCGAGTTCCTCCTGGCGTTGCCTGCCGAGTCGTTCGGCGATGGTCGCGACACTGAGCGCGGCCACGGGGCGATCGTCGGCGTCGCGCACCACGACTCCCACGGCCCACGAGCCCGCGATGAACAGGCCGTCGTTGAGCGCGTAGCCCGCTGTGCGCGAGCGCCGCACCAGCCGGTGCAGCGTCTTGTCGTCGAAACGCGGGTACTGCGTGCGAGCGGCGGCCGTGGCGGAGAGCACCGCGGCTATCTCGTCGTCGGGCAGCGCGCTCAGCAGCGCGAGGCTGCCCGCACCCACGCCGAGCGGGTGGCGGTCGCCCACGGCGAGCGCGTAGTTGCGGATCGGGCCCGGCCCCTCCTGCCTGCGCGCGCACACCGCGTAGCTGCCGTGCCGCACGGTGAGGAACGCGGTGTCCGAGGACACATCGGACAGTCGGATGAGGCTGTCGGTGCTGACCGCGCCGAGCCGGTCGGCGCCCTGGCTCGCGAGCTCACCGAGCACGGCCGCCTGCAGGCCGAGGCGGTAGCGCGAGGTCTCGGGATCCTGCTCGACGTAGCCGGCCCGCACGAGTGCCACCAGCACGCGCCGCACGCTCGCCTTGGGCCGTTCGCTGACCCGCGTCAGCTCGGACAGCGACACCCCGTCCGGCCGGTCCCGCGCAAGCACGGCCACGAGATTGAGCAGCACGAGCGCCCGCTGGATGCTCTGCGCGCCCGCCGGTTCGGCGCCGGTCTCCGCTGAGTGCGCGATGGTCCATGATGCGGACCGCCGAGCGACGTTACCGCGTTCTCGCAACGATCGCGGCTCGGCATCAGCGCTCATGAGAACCATGATGAGCAGAGAACCGGGCTCCTCGCAACGGTCCATGATGTGGACCAGAGATCGCGAAGCGGCATTGACTTCGGTGGCAGGCTGCTCCCACCATCAGTGGGCCTCCCATCAGAGCGGACGAGGAGAACGACAATGATGTCGAAGCGCCGGCTGCGCGGCGTCGCCGTGCTGGCCTGCCTGGCACTGAGCGGATGTGGGCCGGTGGCCGCGGTGCCCGGCGACGAGGTCCACACCTGGAACATGACGGTCACGACCGGTGAGTCGTCCACGTGGTACCAGGCTGCCCAACGGTTCGCGGACGCGCTCGAGCGCGAGTCGGACGGACGGATGCGGCTGCGGGTGTTCACCGGCGAGCAGCTCTCGGCGGGTGACCCGGCCGCGGGTGTCGAGCAGTTGATGAGCGGGAGCAAGGACTTCTCCTACAACTCCACGATCATCTACGCGGGCATCGACCCCAGGTTCGGCGCCATCAACGCCCCGTTCCTGTACCAGGACTACGAGGACGCCGACCGCGCCATCGGCAACGGTGCGCGCGCGGCCTACGAGGACCTGTGCGCGGAGTACGGCGTGAAGATGCTCGGCTTCGGCGAGAGCGGGTTCCGCCAGGTCACCAACAACGTGCGGCCCGTGACGACACCGGACGACCTCGACGGCATCAAGATCCGGATTCCCGGCATCGGGCTGTTCACCGACATCTACCGCGGGATGGGCGCCAACCCGACCACCATGAACTTCTCGGAGGTCTTCACCTCGCTGCAGCAGGGGACCATCGAGGGGCAGGAGAACCCGATGGACGTCATCTCGTCGTCGGGACTGGCCGAGGTACAGGAGTACCTCACCGTCTGGAACTACGTCTACGACCCGCTGGTGCTCGGCATGAACGAGGAGCTGTTCGACTCGCTCGGCGAGGCCGACCAGCGGATCGTGCTCGACGCCGCAGAGGAGGCCAACGACTTCCAGATCCAGGCCAGCCGCGAACTCGAGCAGGCCGAGATCGACCGGCACGCCGGGCTCATGGACGTCACCCGGCTCACTGACGAGCAGGTGAACGCGTTCCGGCAGGCGATGCAGCCGCTCTACGACGAGTACGAGCCGGTCTGGGGCGACACCCTGACCACGGCCGTGAAACCGGGGAGCTGAGCCGTGTTCGACCGCCGCCTCGCCACCGTCGAGAACCTGCTGGCCGCGATCCCGTTCGCCGCCGTGGCCCTCGTGGCCTTCGTCAACGTCGTATCCCGCTACTTCCTCAACGCCTCGCTCGCCTTCACCTCCGAGCTCACCGTGAACCTCGCGGTGTGGATGCTCATGATGGGCGCGGTGATCGGGCTGAGGGAGGGCGCGCACCTGGGCTTCAGTGCGCTGCACGATCGCGCCCGCGGCGCCGTGCGCGCCACCATGACCGTGCTCATCACGCTGTCGATCCTCGTGTTCCTCGCCGTGCTGCTGGTCTTCGGTCTCGAACTGGCTTTGCAGCAGGCGGAGCGAGGCAGGGCGACACCGTCGATCGGCGTGCCGCAGTGGCTGTTCACGATCGCGCTGCCGGTCGGGGCACTGCTCGGCGCCTACCGCACGATCCAGGCGGGCAGGGCCGGGTTCCGCACTGTCACGGCTGATGCCCCCGCCGCGACCACCGGCGACAACAAGGACGACGAGGAGGCCGGCCGGTGATCGGGGTAGTCCTCTTCGGAGCGTTTCTCGTCCTGCTGATGCTGGGCGTGCCGGTGGCGTTCGCGCTCGGTGTGTCCGCGGTGTGCTCGCTGGTGGTGATGGGAGGGCTCGGCGAGCTGTCGCTGGTGCCGAGCGTGTTCGTCTCGTCGGTGTCGTCGGAGACCCTGCTGGCGATCCCGTTCTTCATCCTCGCGGGCGTGATCATGGAGTACGCGGGCATCTCCCGCAGGCTCGTCGACTTCGCCCACGCGTGTGTGGGGCAGCGCAAGCACGGCCTGGCGATCGTGGTGATCGTGGCGGCGTTCTTCTTCTCCGCGATCTCCGGCTCGGGGCCCGCGACGGTCGCCGCGATCGGTTCCATTCTCATCCCGGCGCTGATCCGCCACGGCTACTCCGCGCGGCACGCGTCATCGCTCATGGCCACCGCGGGCTCGATGGGCATCATCGTGCCGCCGAGTATCGCGTTCATCATCTTCGCCGTGGTCGTCAGCGACTTCTCGGGAGTCTCGATCGTCCGGTTGTTCGTGGCTGGCGTCGTGCCGGGCATCATGCTGGCTGTCGCGCTGGTGATCGCGTGCCTGTTCCTGCCGAGGAAGGCACCCGCCATGGCGACCTCGGGCGGTCCCGGCGCGGCACAGGCTCCCGCGCGCACCGGCGACGGGCCGCCGAAGGAGAGTTTCGCCCGCGCGGTCGGCAAGGCCCTTCCCGGGCTGCTGCTGCCGGTCATCATCCTCGGCGGCATCTACGGCGGGATCGTCACGCCCACCGAGTCGGCGGTGGTCGCCGCCACGTACGCGCTGCTCGTCGGGGTGCTGTTCTACCGCGAGATCAAGCCGGCGCAGCTGTACCGGATCTTCACGACGGCGGCGGCGCAGTCGGCCGTTGTGATGCTCATCGTCGGCGCGGCCTCGGTGTTCACCTACGTGGTGACCGTCAACGACATCGCGGCGGGCGTGTCCGACGCGCTGCTCGGACTGACCGGCAACAAGTACCTCATCATCCTGCTGGCGGTCATCCTGCTGCTCGTGGTGGGCGCGTTCATCGACGCGGTGTCGGCGCTGTACCTGTTCATCCCGATCATCGCGCCGGTCCTGCTCGAGGTCGGCGTCGACGTGACCACCATCGGTGTGCTGATGGTCGTGAACCTGGCGCTGGGACTGGTGACACCGCCCGTGGGCGTGAACCTGTTCGTGGCGGCGGGGATCGCGCGCATCTCGCTCGTCGAGGTGGTGAAGGGCATCCGGCCGTTCTTCGTCGCGGGGCTCGTGGTGGTGCTGCTCGTGTCCTATGTGCCCGCGCTGTCGAACTGGCTGCCCGATCTGCTCGGTTTCTAGCGTGTTCCATCCCAGGGAGGGGAGAAGATGGCCGTGAACCCGTTCGACCTCGCCGGTCAGGTCGCACTCGTCACCGGAGGCGCCAGGGGTATCGGACTGGCCACCGCGAGAGTACTCGCGGGCCAGGGGGCCGACGTGATGGTGGTGGACCTCGCCGACGACGTCGACCCGGTGGCCGAGCTGCGGGAGGAGTTCCCGGCGCGGGGTTTCGCGTATCGCAAGGTCGATGTACGCGACGAGGACGAGGTGCGGCGCTCGGTGGACGAGCTCGTCGCCGAGTTCGGCAAGATCGACGTGCTGGTCAACAACGCGGGCACGGCGAGCCGGGCCGGGCTGGACGCGCTGACCGAGGGCGAGTGGCACCGCGACCTCGACACCAACCTGCACGGCATGTTCCTCTACAGCCGCGCCGCCGTGCACCCGCACATGAAGGACCGGGGCGAGGGCCGGATCATCAACATCAGCTCGATCTCCGGGATCATGGGCGGCCCCCGCTCGGGCGGTGAGGGTGGCGGCCGGTCGGGCCCGGCCTACGCCGCGTCCAAGGGGGGCGTCATCGCGCTGACCAAGTGGCTGGCCAAGGAGCTCGGCCCGTACGGGATCACGTGCAACTCGGTGGCTCCCGGCCCGATCGCCACGCCACTGACGACATCGGTCACCTATGCGCTCGACGACCAGGTGATCCAGCGGATGGGCGAGCCGGAGGAGGTCGGCGCCGCGGTGGCGTATCTGGCCTCGCCGGGCGCGGCGTTCGTCACCGGCCAGGTGCTGAAGGTCTGCGGCGGAGCCGCGATCGGCTGAGGCACTGGTGGAGTCGACTAGTCAATCACGGAAACCGTGCCAGAACCGGGTTTTTACGTGCCGTTGACACATGCGTGCGGGGAACTTGGTGGGGCAGGTCCAGCTGCCGTAACCCACGGGCCACGCGGAGCTCGCGCAGACGGGCGCCGAAGGCACCGGCGAGCGCGGAGACGGGCGGCAGCGGTGTTGTGGAGCGCCTGGGCAGCTTGGACACACCCGTAACTGTGTCCGCACAACGCTCCGCTCGCCACGCGAGAAGAGAGCATTTATCGCAATCGTCTTCAACGAGACTTTCCAGCACTGGACGAAGCCCCGCAACGCCCCCGCGCGTCTGTGCCACCATCGCCGACCGACGCGCCTGCTCTCGCGCAGATCGGTGAGGACGCCGACCCCCGGCACACACTATCGCCCCCGTATCGGGACATCGGTGACCTGACACCATCGACACGGTGACAGCATCACCGCGGCTCTGGCGCGCGGGGACGCTTGCGGTGTTCGATTTCGCTGTGTTCCCAGACGCGACTGGGTTTGCTGGGCTCTGCTGGAGGCGGGCGGTATCAGCGCGCTTCGCGCCAGTCGGCGGGGGCGGGGCCCGTCAGCGCTCCGACGTCGAGATCGTCCTCACCCGGCACGCGGATCCGCAGGAAGCGCATGGGTTCGGCCCCAGCCGGGACAGTGGCGTCGAAGCCGAGCTTCGCGCCGACCCCGTTCACCGTGGACGGGTCCAGTTTGGACCCTTGGGTGCCCTGCACGACGACAAGGTCACGGTCGGCCTGGAAGCGTGTCGCCACGGCCCATTCGACCTCCGTGGGGTCGGTGACGTCGACGTCGGAGTCCACCACGGTCACGTGCTTGACGTCGTAGTGCACGGCCAAGGCGGCGAGCAGGACGTTCTTCGCCTCGCCCGGCGCTGGATCGTCGACCTGCACGTGCAGGTGGTACCGGCACGTGCCGCCGAGGGAGAGGTGCACGCCGGTGACGCACGGGAAGTTACGGCGCAGTTCGGACAGGAACGAGCCCTCCCTCGGGATGCAGCCGAGCAGCAGGTGCTCCCGGCCGCCGCCGACGATGGTGTGGAAGAGCGGGTCTCGCCGGTGGGTGACGGTGCTGAGCGCGATCACGTGCCGTTCGGCGCGCTGCCCGTAGTATTGCGGGAATTCGCCGAACGGGCCTTCCGGCTCGCGGACGTCGGCCAGCAGCTTGCCCTCCAGCACGATCTCGGCGTCGGCGGGAACCATGATGGCACTGTCGAGGCAGCGCACCACGGGCAGCGGTTCGCCGCGCAGCGCGCCGGAGATCTCCAGCTCATCCTGCCCGAGCGGCACGGCCGCCTGCGAGGCCATGAGGGTGAGCGGGTCGGCGCCGATCACGATCGCCACGTCGAGGTCCTCGCCGTGGCGTTCGCGGTTGCGGAAGAACGCGAGGGTGTGCCGGGGCAGCAGCAGTGCGCCGAGCCGGTCGGGTCCGCTGACCTGGAGCCGGTGGATCGACACGTTCTGCGTGCCGGTCTCGCGGTCGCGGGTGATCAGCAATCCCGCCGTGAGGTAGGCGCCGTGGTCGTGCTCGTTGTGTGTGGGCAGGGGCAGCAGCCGGGCGAGGTCGACCTCGGTGTGCACCACCTCCTGGCACGCGCCGTCGGTGACCGGCGCCCACGACACCGGTTCTCGGCACGCCTGCTGGAAGCGGGCCACGAGGTCGGGCTCGGCGACCCCGGCGGCCTCGGCCATCCAGCCCCGCTGGGACAGCAGCCCCGAGACCACCGGGACCGGATGCCCACCCGGCTTCGGGAACAGGGTGGCCTGGGCGCCGTCGAGCCGGTTCGCGACACCGGCGACGCCGAAGCGGAGATCGATTCCGTGCTCGGCGAGCGCGAGTCGTCCGGTGTGCTGGAGCTGGTCGAGCCACGTGCGCAGTTGCGCACCAGGTGGAAGTGCCATGCTGTCCTCTCAGCCGAAGTTCCATGCGGTGGGGTGACGGATGTCGAGTTCGCGCAGCCCTTTGGGACCCGCGACGCCGGACTGACCGAGCGCGGTGCGCAGCTCCTCGGTGAGGAGCGCGGCGACGTGGTCGGAGCCGGTCCTGCCCGCGGCGGCGAGCCCGAGCAGGAAGGCACGCCCGCAGAACACCGCGTCGGCGCCGAGCGCGAGGGCTCTTGCCGTGTCCAGTCCGGAGCGGATCCCGCTGTCGAAGAGCACCGTCGTCGAGGAGCCGACCGCGCGGGTGATGGCGGGCAGCACGTCGATCGCGGCGGGTGCGGCATCGGATTGCCTGCCGCCGTGGTTGGACACGAGCACACCGTCCGCGCCCACCTCGACCGCGTGCTCGGCGTCGCCGGGATGCAGCAGGCCCTTGACTACCAGTGCCCGTGGCCATGCCTGGCGCAGCTCGGCGATCTCGGCCCAGGTGAACCCGCCACGCAACCCGTTCTGCACGAAGCCGGCGACCTGGTCGAGTGTGGGCGAGGCGCCCACGTAGCGGCCCATGTTGGCGAAAACGGGAACGCGGCTGCGCAGCGCGGCGAGCGACCAGCCGGGCGCGCTCGCCACCTGCAGCGCTGTCGAGAACGATGGGCGGAACGGCACGACGAGGCCGTGCCGCAGGTCCCTCGGCCGCTTGGACCGTACGGGCGCGTCGACGGCGACGACGAGCGCCTCGGCTCCCGCGTCGGCGGCGCGGCGCACCAGGTCGAAGGTGACGCGGTGGTTCTCAGCTGGCAGTCCGTAGAGCTGGAACCAGGTACGGCCGGGGGCGCGGGCGGCGACCTCCTCGACGGAGGCGGACGCGAGCGTGCCGGTGATGTAGGGGATGTTCGCGCGCGCCGCGGTGGCTGCGAGGTGCCGGGTCGCGTCCGGCCAGGCGAGTCCGTCGAGCCCGGTGGGGGCGATGCCGACCGGGCTCGCGTAGGTCTGGCCGAACAGGGTCGTCTCGGTGTCGACGGCGGGCAGTTCGCCGTAGCGAGGGACGATCTCGATTCCGTCGAGCGCGGCCCGGTTGCGCCGTACGCCGAGGTCGTCGCCGGTGCCGCCGGCCAGGAAGTCGTAGGCGAAGCTGGGCAGCCTCCGGCGGGCGGCGCGTTCGACGTCGGTGAGCGAGGGCAGCCGGCGTTTCAGCGCGGCCTCCCTGCCTACTCCGCTGCCGGGTCCCCAGCCCGCGCCGCGTCGCCGCAGTCGGACGGTCAGTGCTCGGGGAGTCTCGTTGGTCATGCCGTCCTCTCGCGTAGGTCTCCGATGGTGTTCCAGACCGAGATTCGTTCGGGGTCGGTGACGATTTCCACGACGGCCGGGCGGCCGACGGCCAGCGCGGCCTCCAGCGCGGCGGGGAACTCCGCGTCGGCGGCGACCCTGGTACCGAAGGCGCCGAACGCGCGAGCCAGTTCCACGAGGTCCGGGTTGCCGAGCTCGGAGCCGATGACACGGCCGGGATACCAGCGTTCCTGGTGCATCCTGATCGAGCCGTACATGTTGTTGTTGAACACCAGAGACACCAGCGGCAGGTGCAGCCGGACCGCGGTCTCCAGTTCCTGGACCGTCATGAGGAAGCCGCCGTCGCCGGATACCGACACGACGGTGCGCTCCGGAGCGGCGAGCTTCGCTCCGATCGCCGCGGGCAGCGCGTAGCCCATTGCTCCGGAGGCCGCGCCGACGTAGGTGCGGGCCAGCGGGAACCGGAAGAACGTGTGGAGCCAGCCCGCGAAGTTGCCCGCGTCGTTGGTCACGACGGCATCGGGCGGCAGGCCCGCGCGCAGCGCGCGGACGATCTGTCGGTTGTCGACGTGTTCGCGGTTCTCGGCGGGGTCCACTGTGGTCACCCGCCGGTACACCCGCTGTCGTTCGTCCGCCCAGCCGGGATCGCGGCGTCCGCCTGGCTTGCCCAGCGCGCGCAGTGTGGCGAGAGCGTCGGCGTGCACGGCCAGCTCGACCACGTACGCCTTGCCGAGCTGGTCCGGTTCGATGTCGACTTGCACGACGCGCTGGCCTGTTGCCGGGGCGGTGTACCCCTGAGTGGTGATCTCGCCGAGCCGCGTGCCGAGCGCGACGACGAGGTCGGCCTCGCGCACCGTCGCGACCAGGTCGGGATGGGTGCCCATCTGCAGGTGACCGGCGTAGCGCGGGTGCTCGTTGGGGAACACGTCGTGACGCCGCCACGCCGCGAGTACCGGGACCTCCCACGCCTCGGCGAAGGCGACGAGTTCGCTCTCGGCCCCGCTGAGCTTCACCCCGGCCCCGGCGATCACCACGGGCCGGGCGGCGCCGAGTAGTAGCTGTCGCACCGCGGTGACGTCCTCGGGCGAGGGTGCGGGGCGCGTGCCGCCGCGGGGGAGTGCGGGCGCGGCGCGGGTCTCGTGGTCGAGAACATCCTCCGGCAGCGACAGCACCACGGGCCCCGGACGGCCGGTGCGGGCGAGGGTCAGCGCGCGCGCCACCGCGGGCGGGACCCGGTGCGGATCGGACTCCTCGACGGCGTGTTTCGCCACCGGGCCGAGGAACGCGGGAAGGTCGGTCTCCTGGAAACCCTCCCTGCCCCGGTGGCGGGAATGGAGCTGGCCCACGAGCACCAGCATCGCCGTGGAGTTCTCGCGCGCGGTGTGCACGCCGATCGACAGGTTCGCGGCGCCAACGGCTCTGCCGCCGAGCACCACGCCGATGCCACCGCTCGCGGCGGCGTGCGCCTCGGCCATGAACGCGGCGCCGCCCTCGTGCCGGGCGGGAACGAAGGTGATCTCGCCGTCGGCGTAGAGCGCGTCCAGCAGGGTCGTGAAACTCTCGGACGGCACGCCGAACACGTAGCGCACGCCGTGCGCCTTGAGACTGGCGACGAGCTGCGTCGCGACGGTCGCGCTCATCGGGCTACCGGTTCCGTCGACGTGCCTTCGGCGGGTGTGCCGGCGCCCCGGCGGCGGAACAGCTGGCTGAGCGTCATCACCACGATGGGCACCGCCACCGCCACGTAGGCCTCGTCGACGCCGAACGGGCTGCCCGCGAGGAACCAGCCGATGGTCGCGACGAGCGCGATCACGATCGTCCACAGTGCACCGTTACGGGTGCCGTAACGCGGGGCGTAGAACATCAGCAGCACCAGAACGGCGAGGGTGGCGCGCAGCGCCTTGGCGAGGAACGTCACCGCGAGCACGTCGGAGGCGTAGAGGGCGAGCACGATCGGCAGCAGCCCGGTCACGCCCGCCGCGACCCGGATGAACACCAGGTTCCTGCGCTCGTCCGACTTCGGGTTGAAGTAGGGCTGGTAGAAGTCCTTGAACAGCAGGGTGGACGCACCGATCGAGAGGGCCGCGATGGTGCCGAACATCGCACCGGCCAGCCCGGCCACGACGACACCGGCGAGGAGTGGGTCGAGGTCCACGATCAGCGAAGGCATCGCCTGGATGCTGTCGATGTGCGGGAACAGCACCGCCGTGCACACGCCGATGAACGCTGCCAGGAACCCGTAGATGATGAGAAACAGCGACGAGTAGAAGCCGGCGCGCTGGGCCTTGACGCTGTCGCCGACCGTGGTGATGGCCTGGACGACGTACTGGGTCGCGAAGGTCGCTCCGACACCGGCGAGCATCCAGGCGAGGATTTGGGAGAGGCCGACGCCGTCGAGGGAGAACATGTCGGGCGGCAGTGTGGCGGTGAGCTCGCCGATGCCACCGACGCGGATCGTGGCGACCACCACGAGCACGATGATGCCGACCAGCATGACGATGGCGTGCAGCAGGTTCGTGTAGACGACCGAGCGCATGCCGCCCACGCTGACGTAGACGGTCGCGAGCACGCCGACGAGTGCGATGGCGAAGGACTTGTCGATGTCGAGCAGGCTGGACAGGACGGCGCCGCCGCTGGCGTAGACGGAGACGGCGACGATGAGCAGGGCGCAGATCATCACGAGCGACGTCGCGAGGCGGACGCGGTTTCCGTAGTGGCGGGCGAGTGCGCCGGAGATCGTGATCTCGCCCAGTTTCCGGTACTTGCGGGCGAGCAGGAGCGAGAACAGGATGAATCCGACGCCGAGGGAGACGACGTTCCACGCCGCCGAGATCCCGGACTCGTAGGCGGCCTGCGCCGTGCCCACGCTGGCGGTGGTCCCAATGAACTCCGACCCCATGAGGAAGCCGATCACGATGGCGGGGAACACCTTGCCGCCGCTCGCGAACGAGCCGGAGGTCCGTGCGGACCGGCCGGACAGAAAACTGACGGCGGCCAGAATCGCGATGTAGCCGCCGACGATGAGTAGCACGAGCCACGCTGACTGCATGGATTCCTCCGGTGTCGCGTCGTTGCAACGAATGGGACCGCGGGGGCCTCAGCGGAAGCCGGGCCCGTCGATCAGGGGGTGTGCGGCCAGGAAGTCCTCGTCGATGTCGACGCCGATTCCGGGGGCGTCGAGTGGCCGCACGGTTCCGTTGTGGCCTTGGCTGAACGGGGCAGAGGTGAGCTCGGTGTGCAGGGCCGCGTTCGCC
Source organism: Saccharomonospora sp. NPDC006951 (assembly GCA_040635515.1). GTDB lineage: Bacteria > Actinomycetota > Actinomycetes > Mycobacteriales > Pseudonocardiaceae > Prauserella_A. The sequence goes on from JBEYHY010000014.1 coordinate 51,446, forward strand.
GAGACGTCGGCCTCGAAGTAGCCCGCGTTGTCGATCGCGGCCAGGAAATGCACGGTGGCGGCCATGTTCACCCCTGTGCTAGCCGTGTGCGGGTGCACCGGCAGGTGCCACGCCGAGGCCAGCGCCGCAACCCGCAGCGCCTCGGTCAGTCCGCCCACTTTGGACAGATCGGGTTGGAGCACGCGGACGCTGCCGGCCCGCACGAGCTCGGCGAACTCGTAGCGGCTGAAGTGGTTCTCGCCCGCGGCCAGTGCCACCGCGCCGCGGCGGGCCAGCTCGGCGTAGCCCGCGGTATCGGTGCGGGGCAACGGCTCCTCCAGCCATCCGACGTCGTGCTCGGTGAGCGCGGGAAGCACCGCCAGCGCCCGCTCCAGTGTGTACGCGGTGTTGGCGTCAGTGAGGATGGCCGTATCCGGGTGGGCTTCGCGGACCGCGGCGACGCGCTCGGCGTCGGCGCCCGGGTTGTCACCGATGCGCAGCTTCACGGCACGGAAACCGCGCTCGCGCAGACGATGCACCTCCTCGGCGAGCGCCGCCGGAGGCTGGTAGCCGAGCGCGACACCGCCCGCGTACGCCGGGATCGCGCGCGGTGCTCCGCCGAGGACCCGGTGCAGTGGCCAGCCCGCCGCCTTGGCGCGGATGTCCCACAGTGCGAGGTCGATGCCGCTCATCGCGATGGCCGCGGCGGTGCCGAGACCGAGCCCGCGCAGCTGCGCACTGGCGAGCGTGTTGCCTGCCCCGGTGACGTCGGCGGCGTCGGCGCCGGTGAGCAGCGGTGCGAGCACGGTGTCGATCAGGTGCGCGACGGTGCCCGGTGCGCGGCCGTGGTGCGATTCGCCCCAGCCGGTGATCCCGGCCTCGGTCCGCACGCGCACCAGCACCGCGTCGCGCTTGACCGAGCGGCCGAAACCGAGTTCCACCTGGGCGTGCGGCGGGGTCGGCACGGATACACCGAACGCGGTCACATTCGTGATGCGCAGGTCGTCGCCGGGCAGCCCCATCGCTCGTCCTCTCTGGCGGTATCGGTCGTAGCTGACCCTGCGACCGGGGCAGGTTCGCGGCAATGCGCAAAGCGTGATGGCAACGATAGGGACCGGCTATGTCACCTGGCTCGGCGCGCCGGGGGAGCCGGGAACTCACCGCGTTCGACCCGGCCGGTCACACTGCGCCAGGAGTGCGCGTTGACCGGTTAGCTGAGCCAGGTCCGCAGGGCGGTCTTGCCCTCGGCGGTGATCGTGTAGAGCTTGCGTCGGCGCCCGTGTTGCTCCTTTTCGAGCTCCAGCAGACCGGCGTCTTCGAGCGGCTTCGGCTCCGAGTACGGCTGCGCGTGCGGGAAGCTGTACTAGTAGCCGATCGCGCGTTTGAGGTCGTAGGGCGTCGACGGGCCGCGCAGGGCGATCATGCCGAGGACGACGTGGGACGTCGCGGACAGCCGGACGCTTGACATGCGCCGAAGGCTATCGTACGTTCTGGACAATATGAAACAGACGATTCTAATCAGATGATCGTCGACTGGTTCCCTTCCTGTCCCCGAACTGTTGCAACGGAGAGCAGTCATGGATCTGGGCACAGCGCTGCGCTGGACCGCCGAGCGATATCCGGATCGCCGCGCCGTCGGAGGCCCCGAGCCCCTCAGCTACGCCGAATGGGACGACCGCACCGACCGGATCGCCCTCGCGCTGGCTGAGCAGGGCGTGCGTCCCGGCGACCGGGTGGCGCTCGTGCTGTCCGGAGGTCTTCCGCTGGCCAGCCTGCACCTGGCCGCGCAGAAGCTCGGCGCCGTGTCGGTGCCGCTGTCGTTCCGGTTCAGCCGCGAGGAGCTCGCCTACTGCGTCGCCGACGCAGCCCCCGTGCTGGTCATCCACGACGAGGCCAACGAGCAGCTGGTGACGGCCGCGTCGGAGGCAGCGCCCGGGGTTCCGCGCCTCCGCTCGGGTACGGGTGCGGGGACGATCGAGCAGCTCGCCGCACGCGGCGGCGCGGGCACCCTGCCAGTCGCGGCCGACCCGGCCGCGACCAGCGTCATGCTCTACACCTCGGGAACTACCGGCAAGCCCAAGGGCGTTCCCCGCAGTCACTCCGCCGAGCACTACGCCGCGCTGGCTCATCTCATCCAGAGTGGACAGTCCTACTTCGACACCACACTCGGTGTTATGCCGCTGTTCCACACCATGGGCATGCGCACGCTACTCGCGACGGTGCTCTCCGCGGGCACGTGGGTGCCCCAGGTGCGGTTCGACGCGGACGAGGCGCTGGAGCTGATCACCCGCGAGCGGGTGAGCTGTCTCTACCTGGTGCCCACGATCTACTGGTCCCTGCTGCACACCGGCAGGCTCGGCGAGGCCACGTCGGTGGACAAACTTGCCTACGCCGGTGCGGCGATGACCACGGCGCTGGCAGAGCGGCTGACGGAGACCCTGCGGCCGTCGCGGTTCGTCAACCACTTCGGCAGTACCGAGATCTACACGTTCACGATCGGTCCTGACGTCCGTGCGAAGCCCGGCAGCGCGGGCAGGGCCGGGGTGTTCTCCCGCGTCCGGCTCGTCGCACCCGAGCCCGGTGCGAGTCCCGGGGACGTGGTGGTGCCGGGGGAGCAGGGCCAGCTCGCCGTCTCGATGTCCGGTCCCGAGGCGTTCGCCGGGTACTGGAACCGTCCCGACGCCGACGCCAGGTCGATCCGGAACGGCTGGTACTTCCCCGGCGACCTCGCCGTGGCCGACGAGGACGGCGACCTATGGGTCGCGGGCCGCGTCGACGACATGATCAACTCCGGCGGCGAGAACATCTACCCCGACGAGATCGAGGACGCGCTTGTGCGCTGCCCCGCGGTGCGTGAGGTGGTCGTCGCGGGCACGGCGGACGACCGCTGGGGCCAGGCCGTCACCGCGTTCTTCGTCCCCGAACCGGGAACCGAGCCCACGCTGGCCGTCGAGACGCTGTCGCGGTTCGCGCGGGACGGCGCGGGCCTGCCCTCGCTGAAACGGCCCAAACGCGTCATCGCCGTCACCGAGATTCCGAAGTCCGCCGTAGGCAAGATCCTGCGCCGTGAGCTCGGAGCCGGCCACTACGAGGTGCTTGCCGAACACGACCTGCAGGAGCGGACATGACGCGCACCACCGCCAGGATCGAGGACCCCGCGCTGCTCACCGGTCGCGGCAGGTTCCTCGACGACCTCGACCCTTTCGCGGGCACGCTCACGGCCGCGATCGTGCGCAGCCCGCATCCGCACGCGCGGATCCGCGGTGTGGACCTTTCGCGGGCGCGCAGGCATCCCGGCGTCGCCGCGGTGGTCGGGCCCGATGAGGTGGCCGCCGAGCTCAAGCCGTTCCCGCTGGCGGTGAAGACCCCGATGCCGTATTACCCGACGGCGGTGGACAAGGCGCGGTTCGTCGGCGAGCCGGTGGCGATCGTCGTCGCGGCCGACCGCTACGCCGCCGAGGACGCCGCGGAGCTGGTGCACATCGACTACGAGCCGCTGCCGCCCGTCGTGGAGATCGACGACGCGCTCGCGCCGGACGCGCCACTGCTGCACGACACGGCCGAAAGCAACGTCGCCACCGACCGCACGTTCACCTTCGGCGGCGTGGACCACGTCTTCGCCCACGCCGACCGCGTCGTCGTCGGCGAGTACGACTTCCCGCGCTACTCCTCGACGCCGATGGAGTGCTATTCGGTGGTGGCCGAGTGGCAGGACGAGGCCGACGGGCCCGCCATCGAGGCGTGGGCCAACTTCCATGGCCCGTTCTCGATGGTCGCGGTGCTGGCCGGGGCGTTCGGCCTGCCCGCGTCGCGGGTCCGGCTGCGCATCCCCGCCGACAACGGCGGCAGCTTCGGCATCAAGGCCGGGATCTACCCCTACGTCGCGCTGCTGGCGCTGGCCAGCAAGCACGCGGGCAGGCCTGTGCGCTGGACCGAGGACAGAGTGGAGCACCTGCTGGGCAGCTCGGCCGGTTCCGATCGCAGGATGCGTTTCGAGGCCGCCGTGTCCGCGGACGGTCGCGTGGAAGGCCTGCGCGCCGACCTGATCGACAACGTGGGCGGGTACCTGCGCCCGCCCGAGCCGAGCACGCTCTACCGCTGCTTCGGCAACATCACCGGGGCGTACCGGATCGACGCCGTGTCCATCCGGTCCCGTGCGGTGGTCACCAACAAGACGCCCACCGGCCTCAACCGCGGGTTCGGTGGCCAGCAGCTCTACTTCGGACTCGAACGGCTCATGGACGAGATCGCGCTGCGCTGCGACCTCGATCCGGGGGAGCTGCGCAGGCGCAACTTCGTCCGTAGCGCCGACTTCCCCTACGCCACGCCGACGGGCGGCATCTACGACTCCGGCGACTACCACGCGGCCATGGACCTGCTGCTGAAGAACGCCGACTACCAGGCGTTGCGGCAGGAGCAGGCGAAGGCCCGCGAGCGGGGCGAGTACTTGGGCATCGGCCTCGCCACGATCGTCGACCCCTCGGCCACCAACATCGGTTATGTCGGGCTCGCCACGCCCGCCGAGCAGCGGGCGAAGGGGCGTGGCAAGTCCGGCTCCACCGAGCACGTACGTATCTCTGTCGACCCGAACGGGCTGGTGTCGGTGCTGCTCGGCACCGTCCCACAGGGCCAGGGGCACGCGACGGTGGCGCAGCAGGTGGTCGCGGACGCACTCGGCCTGCCGCGCGAGCAGGTGCGGCCCGTCGTGGAGATGGACACCGCCACCACTCCATGGACCATCAGCTCGGGCAGCTACTCGTCGCGGTTCGCGCCGCTGCTCACCAGCGCGCTCGTCGAGGCCGGCGAACGGCTCGCGGAGACGATCAGGATCGCGGGCGCGACGCTGCTCGGTGCCGACGCCTCCGCCGTCGAGCTCGCCGAGGGCGCGGTGCGGCTGCGCGAGGATCCCGCGCGGTCGGTGCCGTTCCGGCACGCCGCCGGAGTCGTGCACTGGGACCCGGGTTCGCTGCCGCCCGGCGTGTCCGCGCGGCTCTACGAGGAGGCCGCGTTCACGCCGCCCGAATCGAAGGCGCCGAGCCGGACCGACCAGATCAACTCCAGCCTCTGCTACGGCTTCGTCGCCGAACTCGCTGTGGTCCGCATCGACGTCGAGACCCGCGAGGTGCGGCTGGAGCAGGTGTTCACCGTTCACGACGCGGGCACGATCCTGAACCCGGTCCTGCTGGAGGGACAGGTGCACGGTGCGCTGGCGCACGCGCTCGGCGGCGCTCTGTACGAGGAGATGCGCTACTCCGAGGCGGGACAGCCCACCGCCACGTTCATGGACTACCTGTGCCCCACCTCGGCGGAGACGACCTACGCGCTCGACAGCGACCACCTGGAGACGCCGTCACCGCTGACCAAGCTCGGCGCCAAGGGCTGCGGCGAGGGCAGTTGCATGAGCCTGCCCGTCGCCATCGCCAACGCGGTCGCCGACGCGCTGCGCCCCGAGGGCGTGGAGATCACGAGCCTGCCCCTGCACGGCAACGTCGTGCACCAGCTGCTGGAACGCAGCGCACTCACCACGGAAAGGAAGAACTGAGCATGGCACTCACCGGAGGCGAGATCCGGCTGGAACGCGGCCACGACGGCCGTGTCGCCTACCTGACGCTCGACCACGGCAAGTTCAACATCATCACCTGGGAGACGCGGCAGGTGATGGCCGACCGCTTCGCCGAGATCGACGCCGACGGCGACATCCAGGTCGTGGTGATCCGGGGCGAGGGCGAGCACTTCTCCTCGGGCGGTGACATCCCCGGCTTCATGGAGGTCGACCCGATTGACTTCACCGACCTCGGGCACAACGTGACCGCACCGGCCCGCAGCCCCAAGCCGGTGATCACCGCCGTCGACGGCTACTGCTTCGGCGTGGGCCTTGAGCTCGCGCTGTCCACCGACATCCGCGTGTGCACCGAGCGCAGCGAGTTCGCCCTGCCCGAGATGCGGCTCGGCATGATCCCCGGCTCAGGCGGCACCCAGCGGCTCGCGCGGCTCATCGGCCTGTCCAGGGCCAAGTACCACATCATGACCGCGAGCAGGATCAAGGCGCGGCAGGCGGGGGACTGGGGCCTCGTGGCCAACGTCGTGCCCGACCGGGCCGCACTGGACGCCGAGGTGGAGCGCGTCGTGGGCGCGCTGCTCGGCTTCTCGCCGCTAGCCGCGCGCACCGCCAAGGAGGTGCTCGACAAGGGCGTCGACGCCCCGCTCTACTCCGGCATCGAGCTGGAGCGCAAGGCGTATTCGATGCTGCGCTCCAGCAAGGACTTCGCCGAGGGCGTCGCCGCGTTCACCGAGAAGCGCGCGCCGCGGTTCCAGGGCCGGTGACCAGCGAGTGAAGGCCGCGCCGTTCGCCTACGCCCGCCCGGCCAGCCTCGCCGAGGCGTTGGCCGAGCTCGCCCGTTCCGATGGGGGAGGCAAGGTCATCTCGGGAGGGCAGTCACTGGTCCCCGTGCTCGCCATGCGCCTGGCCAGGCCGGACGTGCTCGTCGACATCAACGGGATCGCCGAGCTGGGGCGTATCGAGCGCTCCGGCGGCTTTGCCGAGATCGGCGCCACCGTGCGGCAGCGCACCGTGGAGCGCGACCCGGTGAGCCGGGAGGTTCCGCTGCTGGGCATGGCGTTGCCATGGGTCGGTCACCGGGAGCTGCGTAGCAGGGGCACCGTGTGCGGGAGCCTCGCGCACGCCGACCCCGCGGCGGAGTTGCCCGCCGTGGCGTGCTGCCTCGACGCGTCGCTGACGGTCACCGGGCAGGACGGCGTGCGGCAGGTGGCGGCGCGGGACTTCTTCGCCGGAGCGATGATGACCGCCGTCGGTCCCGGCGACGTGCTCACGTCCGTCCGGTTCCCGCTCGCGGGGCCGGGGGACGGGCACGGCTTCGCCGAGATCGCCCGCAGGCACGGCGACTTCGCGCTCGCAGGGGTCGCCGTGCACGTCAACGCGTCGGGGCGCGAGCCGAGTGCCGTGCTGACCGGTTTCGGGATTTCCGACCGGCCGGTGACGCGCTCGGTGGGCAGGGAACTGTCCGAGGCGCTCGATGCCGGTGACCTGGAGACTGCCCTGCGGTCCCGGCTCGCGGACGTGGTCGAGGACATGGTCGACACCGAGGGCGACGTGCACGCCTCCCGGGACTACCGGCACCGGCTGTTCGGCGTGCTGGCGAGCCGCGAACTCGCCAAGGCCTACACACGGGCACGGAGAAGGGATGCCGATGACCACGAGTGAGCGTCCACCGCGGCCCGTGCGGGCAGAGGCGGGCGAACCGGTTGAGGTGAGCTTCACCGTCAACGGCACGCCGGTGACGCTGGAGCTGCCCGCGAGGGTGACGATGTCGGACGCGCTGCGCGACCACCTCGGACTCACGGGCACGCATGTCGGCTGTGAGCACGGCGTGTGCGGCATGTGCACCGTGCTCGTCGACGGGCAGGCGGCGCGCGCGTGCCTGCTGTTCGCCGTGCAGCTCGACGGCGCCGACATCGTGACCGTGGAGGGGCTGGGTAAGCCGGACGCACTGCATCCGTTGCAGGAGTCGTTCGGCCGCAACCACGCGCTGCAGTGCGGGTTCTGCACGCCCGGGTTCCTCATGAGTTCCTACGATCTACTCACCGACAAACCCGGCGTGGCTGCCGAAGAACTGCCCGAGGAGCTCTCCGGCGTGATCTGCCGGTGCACCGGGTACCGCAACATCGTCACCGCCGTGCGGGAGACGCGGGAGCGGTTCCCCGACGGGATTCCCGCGCCGGGCAACTGCGGAGCCAGAGCGCTTGCCGGGCGCGCCACCGGCAGCCACCTCGGCGGAGTGCGGGACAGCGACGAGACCCCGAACGACGCGCCGAAGTCCGCCGAGATCGTGCTGCCCGGCGGGGAGCCGACCATCGCGGTGCGGATCACCACCGAGATCGCGGTGGCGGGCGAGCAGGTGTGGGACGTCTTCGACGACATCCGCCTGCTCGCGCGCTGCCTGCCCGGCGCGGAGCTGACCGACGAACTCGGCGGCGACCAATATGCGGGCAGGGCCAGGGTCTCGGTCGGCCCCGTCAAGCTCGCGTTCAAGGGCGTGGCCCAGATTCTGGAGCACGACCGGGCGGCACGTCGCCTGCGGGTGCTGGCGCAGGGCCAGGACAGCGGTGGCGCGCAGACACAGGCCGACATCGAGCTGCGCACCGAGCCCTCCGGCGAGGGCACGGTGCTGCACGCCGACGCCAAGGTGTACCTCACCGGGCGGATCGCGCAGTTCGGCCGCGCGCTCGCCGGTGACATCAGCAGGCGGATGTTCGAGCAGTTCGCGGCGGCGGTCGCGGAGGCGGCGACCACAGGCGGGGCCCCGTCCGGTCCGGTGCGCGCACCCGGTGCGCTGCGGCTGATGCTGGGCTCGCTGCTCGACCGGTTTCGCCGCCTGCGGAGGAAGGGGCGCGACGCGGCTCGTTGACGTCGCGCGGCTCAGAACATACTGTTTCACAGTCCGAAACATACGGTCCTGTTCGGTGGGCCGTCGACGGTCAGGAGGGTGGCATGGGCACGACTCACGATCACCCGACTCGTTAGTTACATGGAACTCCACCAGCTCCGATACGTGGCGGCAGTGGCCGACGCGGGCAGCTTCACCCGCGCAGCCGAGGTGCTCTACCTCGCGCAGCCGTCGCTGTCGGTGCAGATCCGCAAGCTGGAGAAGGAACTCGGTGTCGCGCTGTTCGAACGGCTGGGCCGCAAGGTCACGCTGACCACCGCGGGTGAGGCGTTCCTCGAACACGCCCGCCCCGCGCTGTTCCACTTGGAGCGTGCGAGGGAGGAAGCCGTCGCGGTGCGCGACCTGCAGCGTGGCCGGCTCGCGATCGGGGCGCTGCCGAGCGTCGGGGCGACGCTGCTGCCGAAGGTGCTCGCGGACTATCGTGCCGCCTACCCGGACGTCGAGCTGCGGCTGATCGAGCACAACGTCTCCGCGGAGTTCGAGCGCATGGTGCAGGTGGGTGAACTGGACCTCGCCGTGGTGCGGGCGCCATGGGAGCGGCCGGGCATCACCGGCAGGGTGCTGATCCGCGAACCGATGGTGGCGATGCTGCCGCCGGGGCACCGGCTTGCCGACCGCGCCGAGCTTGATCTCGCGGAGCTGTCCGGCGACGACTTCGTGGGCATGCAACAAGGTTCGGGTCTGCGCAGCATCCTGGAGACGGCGTGCCGCCGGCACGGCTTCACTCCGAAGGTGACCGTGGAGACCGAGCAGCTTTCCGTGCTGTGCGGGATGGTCCGCAACGGCGTCGGCGTCTCGGTCGTGCCGCGGCTCGTCGCCTCCGGCTACGAGCCGACGGTCCGGCTGAACGATCCGCGGGACTCCCGCGAGCTCGGTGTCGTGTGGCGTGCGGGCGGCCAGCTCGCTCCCGCCGCGCTGGCCCTGCTCGATCTGCTGCTCACCGAGGTCAGGCGGTTCGGCGCCGACACCGGCGGCAGTGAGACCACAGTGGACGGTCTCGACCGGAGCCCTGGACGCGGCGCGGCTCAGACGTCATAGCCATAGCAGTTGCCTACCGCCGCGGTAGGTAACTGCCCATCGCCGCGCGGCGCACGGCGCACTGTAATGACCACCAAGCGCGATTCTCACGAGGAGGTGGGTGGGTCATGTCGGCTCTTGGTCCGAAGGCCGCGGTGGAGGGGCTCACCCTGGCCGCGGTCAGGGAGCTCGCCCGCGACGGCGCGTTCGTGTCAGGGCAGACCGTGGCCGTCAATGGTGGCGGGGTATTCGTGTGATGGACACGGACTGGAAGATTCCGCAGGGCGCCACCCCGGCCGACCCGGCGACGTTGCGCGTGCTGGGCGAGGTCACCGCCGTCACCCCGTGGGAGCTCGACAAGGCCGTGCACGCGGCCGACCAGGCGATGCGGGGCAGCTGGCCGGTGGACGCCAAGCTGCGGCAGCTCGCGCTCTGGCGCTGGGCGGACCTGCTCGCCGGACACGCGGGCGAACTGGTCGCCGCACTCGTCGCCGAGAGCGGCAAACCGGTCCGCGAGGCACGCATCGAGGTGGCGGGCGCCGTCGACGCCTTGCGCTACAACGCCGGGCTCACCCGGTTGGTCAACGGCAGGGCCGGGACCCTGCCGGACGGCTCGCAGGCTCATCTGGTGCGGGAGCCGGTGGGAGTCACGGCGCTGATCGTGCCGTGGAACTGGCCGTTGCTGCTGCTCCTGCGGGATCTGGCGCCAGCGCTCGCGGCCGGTGTAACCGCGCTCGTGAAACCCGCTCCGCAGACCACGCTGGTCACCCAGCGGGCCGTGCGCCTCGCCCACGAGGCGGGCATCGGCGAGGACGTGGTGCGGGTCGTCGCAGGGGACGGGCTCGTCGGCGATGCGCTCGTGAGGCATCCGCTCGTGCGGGCAATCGCGTTCACGGGCTCGACCGCCGTGGGTGCGGCGATCCGTTCCGCTGCCGCCCCCGACATGACCCGTACCCTCCTCGAACTCGGTGGCAAGGCGGCGATGACGGTGTTCGCCGACGCCGACGTGGACGCCGCGGCCGAGACGGCGGCGAAGGCGTCGGTGATCACCACCGGCCAGATGTGCATGGCGTGCACGCGGTTGCTCGTGCAGCGCGGCGCGTTCGACCGGGTGCGCGACCGCGTGGTCGACGTGTTCCGGTCGCTGCGTACCGGTGACCCGTCCGACGAGAACACCGACCTCGGCCCGCTCATCTCCGCACCCGCGCTGGAACGGTTCACCGGGTACGTGGACCTGGCGCGCACCGGGGCGAGGCTGCTCACCGGCGGTGAGCGGGCCGATGCCGACGGCCTGCCGGGGCATTTCGTCACCCCGGCGGCGGTCACCGGCGCCGCGCCGGACTCGCCGCTGGTACAGCACGACCTGTTCGGCCCGCTGCTCAGCATCGAGCCGTTCGACGACGAGGACGATGCCGTCCGGCTCGCGAACGCGACGCCGTACGGGCTCGCGGCGGCGCTGTGGACGAGCGACCTCGACCGGGCGTGGCGCGTGGCGCGCAGGCTGCGCGCGGGCACGGTCTGGGTGAACGGCTACAACCGCTCGTACGCGGAGATGCCCAGCGGCGGTCACGGTGCCTCCGGCCTCGGCCGTACCCGCGGCATCGAGGGCATCGAACAGTTCACCGAACTCAAGCACGTCCACTTCGGAGCAGGGAGGTAGGCAGATGGAAGAGGAGCGGTTCCCGCCCAGGATCGTCGTGGGCATCAGCGGCGCTTCAGGCGTGCTCTACGGCGTCCGCGCCTTGGAACTGTTGTCCCAGCTCGGCGTCGAGACACACCTCGTGTTCACGAAGGCGGCCCGCGCGACGCTTGCCCAAGAGACGGACCTGAGCGTCGCCGAGGTCAAGGCGCTTGCCGACCAGGTTTACTCCGAGCACGATCTCGGCGCCGCCATCTCCAGCGGATCGTTCCCGACCGACGGCATGCTCGTGGCACCCTGCAGTATCAAGTCGCTCTCCGGCATCGCCAACAGCTACGACGACACGCTGCTGGTGCGCGCGGCCGACGTAACGCTGAAGGAGCGGCGGCCGCTGATATTGATGGTGCGCGAGACGCCGCTGCACGCGGGACACCTCCGGCTGCTGACCCAGGCGTGCGACACCGGCGCCACGATCATGCCGCCCGTGCCCGCGTTCTACACGCGGCCCGACTCGCTCGACACGATGATCACCCAGACCGTCGGCAGGGCACTCGACGCCCTGCGCCTGCCACACCCGGCGACGGCACGATGGACAGCCAATACACGCAGCGGACACGAGACAACCCCGTGATCGGCGGCTCTGCTCAACGACTCACAGTTGCTTCTGACTGAAATCGGTGTCGGCCTCGCGGACTCCAATGAACGTCCACACGGGACCGAACTGTGATCGTTTGGTGTGACGGCATCGACGTCCGGGTCCGTGTCTCAGTCGGCTGAGCGTGTCCAGAAGTCAAGTAGGCCACCGATACCTGGCCGATGCGGGCCGCCTGGGTGTGACGGTCGTGGGGCGGAGGGGCCGTTATTTCGTCGCGGGTTGCTGTGCACGGTCGCCGAAATGGTCACGTTCGAGCAGCAGGGACGCTCCGACTCCGCCGATCAGGGCCCAGAACGGGCTTGATATTCCCAGGATCGATACTCCGCTCATCGCGATGACGAGTGCGAACAGTGAGCCAACCTGGAACCGGGACGCTCGGAAGGCGCCTTGGAACGCCGACAGCAGCACCGTGATCATCGCGAGGCCGGCCACTGCGGCGACGAGTTCGGACGGGAGCGCCGTCACGACGGCTACCGCCGCGCCGGACAGGAGACCGAAGGCCATGAATATTGTTCCGTTGAGCACGCTTGCCGCGTATCGGCCTTCGGTCGGACCGGCGTCGCGAGAAGTGCAGATTGCGGTCATCGGCCCCGCGATGTTGGCCGTGTGTCCACCGAACGCCGCGGCGAGTGCGCCGCTGACCCCGCTGAGCAGAGACATCGAGTTGACGGGCGGTCGGTAGTCGGCGGCCATCAGTGTACCGATCGCCTGCGCGTTCTCAGCGCCCAAAACCAGGATCGCCAACGGGATCGACACGGCAAGGACGGCTCCGGCGTCGAACGTGGGCAGCACGAGTTCTGGTGCGGTAAGGCCGCCGTCGAACCCGGCGCCACTGAATCCACCGGTGACCGCTGCGACCATGATCCCGGCGACCAGCGCGCCCACCACCCCGGGGATCTTGCGTACGAAGCGCGCGAACACGAGGTAGCCGAGTACCGCGGCCGCCACGATCCACGGGGTCGCCGTACCCGACTCGACGACACTGATGGCGAACTTGATGAGCGCCCCGGCGATCATCGCCATGACGATCGGAAAAGGCAGCCAGGACATGACCCGCCGTACCACCCCGGTGAGCGCGGCGAGGATCACGAGCAGACTGGTCACCAGGTAGGCGCCCACCAGTTCGCTCAGCGAATAGGTGCCGAGTGCGTCGACGACGAGGACCGCACCGGGAATGCTCCACGCGCCGACGATGGGCTGCTTGTAGTAGAGCGCGAGCAACAGCGAGTTGAGCCCGCCGAAAACGTAGACGCCGAATATCCACGATGCCGTCGCCGTGGGACTGAGCCCGGCCTTTTCGGCGCCGTTGATGATGATCAGCGCGGGCCCCGTGCACCCGAACACGGCGGCGACGACGGCCGCGCCGATCGTGGAGACGTTGAGGTTACGGGGCAGGTCGCGCAGCCCGCTGCGGTAGCCGGGGCCTCGCTCGATGACCCGCCGGTCTCGTACCTCGGTGGGCCCGGCGTCAGGTGCGGTCATCGTCGACATCCCTTCCACAATGGACTGATCAGGTCGAGCCTTGCTGGCGGCGTGTTCGTCGACGCGGCCGGCTGAGGGCCGCACGGGCTCGCGTGATGACTGTTCTGGTCAGCGGCCACGCGACGCCGGACGCGGGCGCCGCCGGTGGGGTACGTGGCGGGTGATCGCAGCCTGTCCGACCGAGGCCGCGAACTGCTCAAACAGCTGCGCGACGCCGGTGAAGGCAAGCCTGATCGGCCCGGCGGCGAAGGTTCCCCTGCCCGAGTACGTGTCCTCGCTGAGTTCTTCGTCCAGGCACGCCCCGGGAAGGCGCGACGCGAGCAACCTGACATGCCGCAGGATTCGTCAGTCCCCCTTGACTGGCACATCGAGTTCGCTGGTCGTGTGAGGGTCACGGTCGGCTCGCCTTCGGAGAGGACGAGGTCGATGTCGCCTGCCCGTTCGGGCGGGTTCCGTGTGGTGGTCGTCGGGGTGGCATTGTTCCGGCCGACGAACTCTCGCGGGATGCGGTTGCCAGGCGCGCAGGTCCTCCGCCGCCCGCGCGGGTGTCGTCCCGTGCGCGGGCGAAGAAAGCCGTCGTGGCCTGCCCCCAGCTGCCGTTGGGCACGCCGCCCACGACCACCTCGTCGCGGCGGGCCGGCGCGTTCTCGATCACGTCGGGGTAGATGTCGCTGATTGCCAGGGTGGGGGCAGCGTCGGCCAGGCAGTAGGTCGGCTCGCCGCGTCGAACCGGTGGGGCAGTGGCACGGACACCGCTCCAAGCTTCCGCGCGGCCAGGTGCAGACTGGCCGACGGCTCGCGGCCGGGTAATCAGCAGCGCGATCCGGTCACCGAAGCGGTCGCCGTATTCGGCCAGAGTCCGTGTCGGCCGGTTCGTGCGGACATCCCATTCCGCGTATATCAGCGGTGTCGGCCCACCCACGGCGCGGAGCCTCGAACAACGCCCGGCTGTCCAGCGGGGAACAGTGCCGAGGTCCATCGCTATCCCTCCATCGCAACAGCGGTGTGTTACCCAACCGATAATGTCCGAAACAGACGATATGAAGACGATGGTCTGAAACGTACGATGGGGACGGTACGATACAGTCGGGACCGTGTCAACTGTTCGCCTTTCGCCTACTTCGTACGTAGTTCTCGGCATGATCGCGATGCGGGGCCCGTCCACGTCCTACGACCTCAAGCGGGCTATCGGGCGTTCGGTGGGGTACTTCTGGAACTTCCCGCACGCCCAGCTCTACTCGGAGCCCAAGCGGCTCCAGGAGGCAGGGCTGCTCGTGCTGCACGAGGAGGAGTCGGGGCGCCGCCGCAAGATCTACAGCATCACCGAGGAGGGGAGCGTCGCACTGCGGGCATGGCTCGCCGAACCCGTCAACGAGCACTTCGAAATGCGGGATATCGCCGAGATCAAGCTCTTCTTCTCCGAGCTCGCGGGACCGGGCGACGTGGCGCGCCTGGCCCGCGAACAAGTGCACCAGCACGAGCGGCGTATCGACGAGTACGAGCGGATGCGGGAGCGCTACGGCGACATCCCCGAACTCGCGGGGCGCATGATCACCCTCGACCTGGGTCTCGGCATGGAATACGCGGCGCTCGAATTCTGGAAGTCAGTGCGCGACCGAGCAGACCGTGGCGAGTTGCCCGAGATGATGTCGGGTAAAAGGTCGGCCCGATCTTCGTAAACGTGGAATCCTTAAAATGCGCGGTCCGCGACGGTTGGAGTCGCTTCGGTCTCGTCCGGCTCTCTTCGGTGGACAATAGCTACGAGGAGAAGACAACGGATGTCGGCGTGTGGGCGCCGCCAGTCGACTTGGACGTGTGGCGTCCAGCCGTTCACAGGCTGCGTCCGGGCGTGGGGCAGCGAAGCGCCGGAGCGTGACGGCCCACTAGCCGCGCTGATGGCCTCGCAGGGTGTCGCGAACAGTCCCGGCGGGCGCTTCAGAAGCGCCTCACCGACGCTGAGACGAGGTTGCGACGGCTGACCGATGCGATTGCCGCCGGAGCAGACCCGGCGGCGCTCGCGGAATCAATCAACGAGGCGCAAGCGCAGAGAGAAACAGCCCGCGCGGAACTTCAGAACGCCCAGCCGCCAGACGCGCTGAACGAGGCAGAGATCCACGCGATGATCGACTATCTCGGCGACGTGGGGAAGACGATCAACAGAGCCGAACCGGAAGACCTCCGGGCGCTCTACGAGTCGCTGAACCTGGAGATGACGTACCTACACGAAGAAGATTCGATGTATGCGACCATCAGACCAGGCCGTAGGGATTGTGCTGGTGTCCGAGGGGCTAGCTGCACGCTAACCACACGCATACCGTTGTCGTGATAACCGTTGGCTCGCCGGTGCTTATTGCGAGGCGGAACGTGGTGGCAGTCGGCAGTGGAGCGAACAAGTCCACGCGTGGCCCGGCCGCCCCGTTGTTACCCACATCCACACCGGGCATGCGCATGAGCCGCTAAGAGGTGTCCCGTCGCCGAAGATTCGGGACGGGCTGCCGGGACGGCAGCGGACGTGGCTGAGCAGCATCGAAGCGGCATGGGACGGCGGGACACGTCCGTTGGATTCGTGTCCCGCCGTCCCTGCAAAAGCCGCTTCTGAACGATTCGCCGGAGACTGGACCGTCCCGCCGCCCGTTCAGTCCTCGTTTCGTCTTTGGTCGTCGAGGATCGTCGATACCGCCGTTCTCATCGCGTGGAGCTGACTTTCCAACTCGCTCAACGTCCGTTCGATCGTGTCGAGCCGTCGTTTGACCGCCTCACCAGTGAACGAGGCCGAACCACTCAACGAGCGGTCCGGCGGATCCGTTGCTCGCCAGAGACAGGCTTCGCAAGGCATGCCTGCCGCACCGTCGAGACGCTCAAGTTGACCGTGACCGAAGGACGTGCCACAGAGCGCGGTGAGCTCGTTCGGAAGCGTGCCGTCCGGAATCGGGATGACATGGCAGACGCGCTTGGCCTCCCCGACGGCGCCTTGCACGGGGCGCGCCAACATGACACCGCTGAACATCAGGCTGCTACTGGTCATCGCTGCGGGTTGCGGAGTCGAGCACTGCGTTGAGCGCGCTGGACACAGACGACACGTCCAGGTCTACGTATCCCAACAGCCCGCAACCTTGGTCGGCGAGTTCGCGACCAAGGTCCATGAGCGTTTCTCGGGCTTCGTGGTCGTTGGGGTCGGCATCGATGCGGTCAAGCAGGCCATTTGTTTGAGCCTCAATGGCATCGGAGAGGCGCATGCACCTTCCGGCGAAGCCAGTTCCTGACCGCTCGACGGAGACGTGGGACGTCATGATGCTTGGCCAGACAAGCCGTAAACCCTGGAGACCGCCGATTCGACCTCGGCACAGTCGAGTCCACTTGCGTCAGCCACCGTGAAGCCCAGTTCGAGTAGTTGGAGTCCGAGGGCGCGGAGTGCGGTGGTGCCGTCGTCGTGGCCTTCCCATCGACGTTGGTGGCATGGTTCGGTTTCGCTGTCCACGGCGCGGTTGATCCGGCGCAGGGCGGCTTCCAAGTCGGCATAAGCAGGTTGCCGGAGAGCACGAATCGTCGTGACGCCTTCGAGGTCTTCTTCGGTGTTGTCCTGAGCGGAGTGCACCACCTCCGGATAGCTGGCGGCATCCAACAGCACCGCTGCATGCAAGGCGTCGTCTTCGTTAATGAGGACTCGCCGGATCATGTCGAGCTGGTCCTTGTTCAGCGGGGTGTAGAGACTCGGGTACTCGGGTGCGGGTGTGTAGTCGAGATCAGGTACCGGCTGGTGGATGACCCGCTGCCGGGGTGGGCTCACGTTGTCGCTGGCATGTCGTTCGGCTGAGCGCTGGCACCATGTCATGAAGATCGGTTGGTCATGAGTGCTTCGACTCGCTGCCATGTCTAGCCCCTCTCTGCTGGTTCAAGAGCTAGAATCAGCTTTTCAAGCGTGCTTATATCATCGCCATGTCATCGGAGTGCCACGGAGGCGCCATGCGGCAACGGGGAGACGCGGCATGCCGAATCTGAAGAGGCCAGGTGAGGCTCGAACGCTGCTCGAACTGCTGATCTGGGATCGCAACCAGACCTTCGAAGAGTTCGTCGAGTTCGCCAATGAGTTCGCTCGTGCAAAGGGTGAGCCGGGAAGACTGAGTAGCCGACATCTCGCACGCCTTGCGGCGGGTCGGGGTGACAAGGGGCGGCCATTAGGTCGTCCGCTTCCCGCGACGGCGCGTCTTCTGGAACGAATCTTTGGCGTGGGCTTGGCGGACTTGCTTGCCTCGAAGGCCGCGCCGATCTGCCCAGCTCCAGACGCCGAACCCGAGCTACGACGGCTGTTTCGGACATCAGCTCAGGTGGATAAATCCGTGCTCAAGCTTTTGCAAGACCAGCTCGGCGCGACACGGCGACTTGATCGGCAACTCGGCGCGCTGGCGACACGGGACGAGGTGCATGCGAAGGCTGCACAGGTCGAGCGGTTTCTTCAGTTCAGCGTTACGCCAAGTGTTCGTGACTCTCTTGCCGCACTGGTGTCGGAATTGTTCGCGCTTTCGGGCTGGCAAGCGCTCGACACCGGGAACATCGCCGAAGCCTGGCAGAAGTACACGCGTGCCCGCTCGGCGGCAGCCGAATGCGGCGACCCCGCCTACGTTGCCCACTCCGCCGCTGGGCAAGCGTTCGTGCTGGTTGAACTGGGAGACACAGAGAATGCGATCAAGCTACTCGGTGAGATGAGGAAGCACGTCGGCGCTCGAACCAGCAGACTCCTACGTTCCTGGCTGGCAGCAGCGCATGGTGAAGTTCTCGCGGCTGGTGGTCGGCGAGATAACAGCATGCGGGCATTCGATCAAGCGCAAGCCGTACTACCAGGTGAAACGTCGTCCGAGTCTGGCCCGTACGTTGTGCTCGACCGTGTGCATCTCGCTCGGTGGCGTGGCCATGCGCTGGCGCGCGTCGGCGAACCCGAGGCAGTCGAAGTTCTTGCCTCAAGCCTGGACAGGCTCGATCCAACGTTCACCAGAGCTGAAACAGGACTACGAGTTGACCTGGCAACCGCCCTTGCTGCCTCGGGTGAACAAGAGGCTGCCCAGCACCACGCGGCGCATGCGGAGAGGCTCGCATCGGAGATCGGATCCGTCCGCCAGCGGCGTCGTGTCCAATCGCTCGTTGCCCGTAAGCTGCGGGCGTGACGGATGAACATGGCGCGTGGCAGACCTACGGTGAACGGCCGATCTATGACAACCAATGGGTCAAGCTCGGACTCGCCGACGTGCAGGCACCGAACGGCGAACGCTGGGAATACCACGTCGTTCACCTCGCACGCATCGCCATAGCGCTGATCGTCAACGACGAGGACGAGGTCCTCATGCTCTGGCGGTATCGCTTCCCAACCGATCAGTGGGGCTACGAGCTGCTTGGCGGCCTGGTCGAGGACGGCGAAGACCCCGCGAAGACCGCCGCGCGAGAAGCTATCGAAGAGAGCGGATGGCGACCGGTCGGCGAACCAGAGCACCTCGTGAGCTTCGAGCCGCTCCCTGGTCAGGTCACCGCGCCAACCGAGGTGTATCTGTGGCGCAAGGCGGAGTACGTCGGCGACCCGACCGAGACTGAGGAAGTCGGACGTCTTGAGTGGGTCCCGCTTAACCGCATTCCTGGTCTGGTTAAAGAGCAGAAGATTCTCGGTGCAGGTGCGGTGGTTCCGTTGCTTTACCTTCTTGCGAGCCGGGCGACCGAAAAGTCATGACGCGAAGCCGAACACGTCGAGGTGTCATATATGTACTGTTCAATCAGTATTACCCTGGCATAGTTAAGATTGGACAAACAAGTCGAAATCTTGACATGCGAGTTAAGGAACTCTCGAAGCCTACCGGTGTGCCCGGAAAATTTGAAGTCATCTACGACGCGTTGGTTTCCGATGTGGTCGCCGCCGAACGAGAGGTGCATGAGGAATTCTTGGAATACAAGGAAACCAAGGAATTCTTCCGTGTCAAGATACGTGATGCAATCCGTGTGGTTCAGCGTGTCTCTGGTACGTATCCAGTGAACCTGGAAACAGAATCGGAAGAGCTTGAAATTCTGCCGCTGCTTGAGAATCGCATGCGTCGTTGGCTGAAGAGAGATCTGGTATCCGTAAAGTTTGTGCAATTGTCTGATATTTGCTTACTGAAGATCATAAGTCAACCTTCAGTTGTGCGCAATGAGGCTGTGCAAACAATATTCGATCTCAGAGTTATCGGTGATGAATGCGACTGTGTCCGACTCGGCAGGGAATCGCACGAGCATATGTTTTGCAGCTACTGTAGGACGATAGGCGAAAACGTCGACCTCTTCATTTCTGATCTTGATCCGTATTCAATGTTGATGGTTGACATTGAGATCATCAATTCAGAGGCCGCGCGCTTCATTGCTGATCTTCGAGAGAAAAAACGAATCGAGCCCCCGATGTCACCAACGTGGCACATTTCTAAGACCAAATACGATACTTGGGGGTCAGAGGAAGAATGCGGATGGCTCGACCGCGTACCTGGAACGTAGTGAATCGATAAGCGCCGTGTCGGGGTATCCTTCGGGCCGGTGTTTCTCAGATAGGAAGCACGAGCCTGTCGAGTCTCCGTAACTGCCTGTCGGACTTGATTTGCGACGCGAGCCGCTTGGCCTGACGCGCATAGTTGAGCGCACCGTCGCGGTCACCCACTGCCGCATGCGCATAGGCGAGATCCACGAGCATGCCTGCTCGTGCGCGGTTGAAGTCAGGCGGGAGTAGCGGCAGCGTGCGGGTCAGTTGGTCGATGGCCTCCGACTCGCCGAGGAGGCTCAGCGCGTTCCCTCGCCAACGGTCGAGGTGGGTGCCCGCCAGGAACAGGAACGACAGATGCGGCTCTGCCGGATCGCTCGGCAGGAGCGTCGCCGCGTCATCGAATGCGCGCAAAGCATCGTCGCGACGTCCGGCCGCCGCGAGGCCCTCTCCGTGCGCTGCGGCTAGCCACGCGCGCAGGAGCGCCGACGTGTTTACGGCCGAGTCCCGCGCGGCTGCGAACTGATCGACCGCCAGAGCTGTCTCGTCGAGGTCGATGAGGATGAACGCTTGTTGCGCCATGGCGTGCGCGAGGAGATGTCCGTCTCCCGCTTCTCGTGCGGCAGCCTTCGCGGTCTCATGGTGTTGCCACGCCTGCCCGTGCGCGTTGCGGTCGATCGACTCCCAGCCCGCCAGTGCGGACACCTCGGTGAGCACGCGCGCGAGCGGTTGTCGCTGACCGTTCGTAGTGCTGAAGTCGAGTAGCTCCTGAACCTTGGCGATCTGTGCGCGGAGTTGGTCGAGCGTCGTGACACCGCCGAACTTCCGATCGAACGCACGCGCCTGCTCAAGCTGCTGCCGGAACAGCTCGACTGTTCCGGCGTCGACCGTGCGCGCGACGGCGATACGTTCGCGGAGCTGCTCTGTGCTCTCGTCGACTTCTTCAGCGGGGAAGCCGAGTTCCTCGTTCTCCCTGCCGTAAAGCTCCCTGAACAGTGCTTGGTAAGGCGGGCTGACCTGCTCGTGGCCGTTCTCCCAGCGGGACAGCTTGGTCTTCAAACTCGTCGCTGACATAACCGGGACGTTGCGAGTCAGTGCAAGCCGGAGCAGGTCTGAAATAACCTGCTCCTGTTTGTATCCAGCCCTGATTCGGGCGGCTCGCAATAGCGTCGCGGCCATGTTCTCAGCCGCCCCGATAACTGCTCTGACCTGCGAGGTTAATTGCGGTTAATGGTCTAGGTGTTAACCGCCGCCACCTGTGGAACAGGGGTTTCCTGCCGTTTTCTAGAGACATGGAAACGAACGTCAGGAACCCCGCGAGGGCTACCGGGCAGCTATCGCGCATCCCGATCTTTCAACGCGATGGTGACGTCGGCCCGCAGTTCGGCGACCTGCGCGACGAGATCGGCAAGACGGTCCTCAATGGCCGTGAGCCGGGCGGTCACCGGGTCGTCCATCCGCTCCCGCGGCTGTCCCGCGGTAGGCGGTTTTCTGTTGTGCAGCAAGGCAAGCAGGTGCTGCGGATGCCACTCCAAAGCGGTCGACAGTGCCTCCAAGGTTCGGTCACCTCGCCGACGCTGAACGGTGTTGTGCTGGATCTCGCGGACGATCGCTTGCGAGACACCCGAGCGCGTCGCAAGCTCTCGCTGCTTCATGCTCAGCTCAGTCAGGCGCGCGCTGATCGCGCGGCCGACCGCCGCCCAGTTGTCGGTCACTTATTCCTCTTCTCGCGGGGGCCACCTCAGCGCCGAGATTAGCGCTTCGTCTCTTTCACTGACTCGCCATCCCTGCCGGGTCGCGAAATCCGCACCCATTCGGCCGTTCAATAGCCGATATCAGCGTTGAATTTGAACTTAAATCATCTCTCGTTCATTTGGGGAATCCTTCATGAGTACCGCTATGCCCAATTCCGGTCCGCCGGAGTTCGACCGTGACTTCTACGACGAGCGCCTGTTCGCACTGACCAAGTTCCGCCACGTGCCCGACGACGTGCTGTGCGAGTTGGTCATGCGGGATGGCCTGTGTTTCTGGGTCTTCGACCGCTACGAGATGCCGGACCTGTCCGGCGACGACGACGCGGACCGCGCGCTCGCTGCCTACCTGTGCGCTGGCTGCCCCGTGCAAGACGAGTGTCTGGAACTGGAACTACGCGTCGACGGCGCCGAGACCGTCGGCGTGTGGGGCGCGATGACCGAGACCGATCGGAGAGCGCTGTACCCCGCGTGGCGCTGGCATCGCCTCAACCCGCCGGAGGACCTGAACGGCGGTGAGGGGTGATGACATGGGAACTGACGCCGACCGAGGTTCTTGCCGGGATCGGAGTTGTCCTCGCGCTGGTTCTGGTGTGGCGTTCCGGCTCTCGCCGGGCGCGTCGTGCGGCAGAGGCGGCGCGCACCAGCGCACGCGTGGTGTCACTGGCCGGTCGAGTGGTTCTGACCGGTGCGTCGTTTGTCGGTGTGCAGTGGCTGGTGATCAAGCACGTCGACAACCCGACGTTGCTGTTGGTCCTGCTCGCGATTCCGGACCTGATCACGGCGTTTGTGGTGACGCGCGCTCTGACGGTGACCGATGTCGGCACGACGCGTCGCCGGGGTGATCGACAGTGAGCGGGGAGAGCTACGAGGAGAGGGCAGCCGCCGAGTCCGGGCGGCTGCCCGCCTCCCCGGCTTCGGCGAACGTCGAACAGGTGGGACCGATCTACGACGGCGAGTTGGTCGACGATGTGCCCGCAAGCACGCCCGCTGAACCGACGTTGTGGCAGCGGTTCGTGTCATGGTGGCGCCGGAGCCCACGCGTGCCCGTGTCGCTGAAGTCCTGGCCGCACGCGCGGCAGGCAGCGAAGGACTTGTGTGTCCGCGTCCTGCGCTCGCCGTGGCGCTTCGTGTGGGCCGTCCTCCGTGGCCTTGTCGTCGCGGCCCGTGCGTGGCGGGGCTGGGTCAAAGTCGGCGACTACCGCGAGGCTGCCGAGGAATCGGGCAAGCTCGCCGACAAGTTCGAGAACATCCGTGAGCTGACTCTGTTCCGCTGGAAGGTCTCCGGCTCGGTGCTCGGCGCTGCCGTGCTCGCAGGAATCGCGGTCACGGTCGTTTACGGAGCCGTGGCGCTGTGGGGCGCCGGGGCGGTGGCTGCGATCGCTTTGGCGATCACGGGTCGAAAGAAGGACGGCAGTCCTGGCCGGAAACCCACACTCGCGGGACCTCGGACACTGACCTGGACCATTGACTCGCAGGTGCTTGTGGATGCTTTCCGGGACGCGAAGCTCATTGGCAAGGACGAGACCTTGCGACTCGTCGAACGCGCGACGCGGCAAGGCGACGGCTGGGCGGTCACCGTCGACCTTCCGGCCACTCGTAAGGCTGCGGATGTGGTGAAGAACCGGGACGCACTCGCCTCGGCGCTCGCGGTCGACGAGCTTCAACTGATCGTGGAGCGGGTGCGGGGCAACGGAGGTCACGCCGGACGTGTGGCAATGTGGGTTGCCGACAAGGACCCGTACGCCCAACCGCCACTCAGGACTCCACTGCTCGACGTGGCTCGATGGGACGTGTGGCGAGCGGTCCCGTTCGGACGCGACGCACGGGATCGCAAGATCGCGCTCCCGCTGGTGTGGACGTCACTGCTGATCGGTGCGATTCCCCGGCAGGGCAAGACATTCGCCGCTCGACTCGCGGCATCGGGATTGATCCTCGACCCGCACGCGCGGCTGTACGTGGCGGATTTCAAGGCGGGCAAGGACTGGGATGCTGCGGCACGCGTGGCGCACCGGTTCCTTTCCGGCGACGAAACTGAACACGTGTTGGCCCTACGGGATTGGCTGGTCGAGTTGGTCGGTGAGGTCCAGCGCCGGTATCGGCGAATGCGCGACCTCGACGACGCCGTGTGTCCAGAGTCGAAGGTGACGCCCGGCATGTCGCGAGACGCCGATCTCGACATGCCCGTCACCGCGCTGTTCATCGACGAAGTCCAAGTGGCGCTTGAGGATCGGACACCGATCAGTGTGCAGAGCAAGCGACTTCCGGCGGGCGAGTACATCGGAGAGTTGCTGACGTGGCTGGCGAAGAAAGCCCCAGCGGCGGGGATCATCCTGGCGTTGGCGACACAGCGGCCGGATTCCAAGACGATCCCCTCCGGCCTGCGAGCCGTCCTCGGGTCCCGGTTCGCCTTGCGAGTCATGGACTGGCGCGATTCCAACATCGTGCTCGGCGAGCAGATGAACACACGGGGGTTCGACTCCAGCCGGTTGCTGGCTTCGCACAAGGGGGTCGGCATCCTCCGGCCGGACGGTGAGACCGAGGCCGGAGCCGACGTGCTCGCGATGACGGTGCGGACCTACTTCATGCCGAACGACGACTGGCGCACGATCTGTGAGCGTGGGCGAGTGTTGCGTGAGTCGGCAGGCACGCTCACGGGCCATGCGGCAGGTCGCGAGCTGCCGCCGCTGCTCGACCACGCGAGTGCGGCGAAGGTGATCAGCGCGAGTTCCGGTTCCACGGACGAACTGCCGGAACCGCTCGCGTCCGTGGCCGACTATCTCGCCGACGACCTCGGCGGCGACGGCAGGGAGTTCGTGCCGACCGACGAACTACGCGACGCGCTCGACGTCGAACCGGGCCAGTTCGCTAAGGACATGGGCGCGTTGGGATGCCGACCGACCCGCCAATACATCGAGTCCGAGGACGGGACGAGGCGTGTACGCGGGTACGTCGTGGCGGACATCCGTGCCGCCGTCGAACGCCATCGAAGCGGTGATATCGGCCCTTCTGGCAGCACTGAAGGGGGCTTGCGATGAGCAGCCCCGAGCGAGGTGAGAGGGAGATCAAAGTCCACGTTCCGGCCGATTTACCAGCGCTGAATGCATCGACCTGTCGCATCCTGCTTGGCATACTGGTCAAGCTGACCACGATCGAGATCCTTGACGACCCGCGAGAGAAGGGCATCGAATGACCGCCGAAATCAGTTCAGACCCGTGGGCGACGCTCGACGATCTGCTGGGGATCGAGGTCGTCGAGGCGGTCGAGGATGGAATTGGCCCGATGGCGGCCTATGGTCGCTGCTCGACGGAGGACAACCAGGATCCGAAGACGTCGCGGTCGTGGCAGGTGGGGAACGCGCGCAAGTTCGTCGAACCGCTTGGTGGGCGGGTGGTTGCCGAGTACTTCGATATCGGTAAGTCGCGCTCTGTGCCGTGGGAGCGTCGCGACGAGGCCGCTCGGCTGCTGGCTGCTCTCAAGGATCCGAACCGGGGCTGGAACGCGGTCGTAGTCGGGGAGGGCACCCGGTGCTGGTTCGGCAATCAGTTCTCACTCATCGCGCCGAGGTTCGCCGCGTATGGGGTCGACCTGTGGGTGCCGGAACTGGGCGGCAAGTTCGATCCGCGCAATCCCTCGCACAAGATGCTGATGAGTGTGCTCGGTGGCATGAGCGAGTCGGAGCGGCAGCACGTTCAGGCGCGGGTGCGCGCGGCTATGGATGCGCAGGTGGTCAACGAGGGGCGACACCAGGGCGGTCGGGCGCCGTATGGGTACGTGGTGGTTGACGCTGGTCCACATCCGAACCCGCGTAAAGCGGCCGAGGGGTATCGGTTGCGGGTGCTGGCGATCGAGGAAGAGACGGCCGACGTGGTGGGGCGGATCTTTGCCGAATACGTCGATGGCAACGGCGATCGGGCCATCGCCAACGGGTTGAACCGCGACGGCATCCCGTGCCCGTCGGCGAAGCGCCCGGAACAGAACCGGCACCGGCTCGCGGACGGCTGGCAAGGGAGCACGGTGCGCTCGATTCTGGAAAACCCCCGTTACACCGGATACGCGGTTTTCGGTCGCTGGACGAAGCACGAGACGTTGCTGGACCCGGATGACGTGGCGGCCGGGCATGTGGTGAGGTTTCGGCGCGCGCCCGCCGACCGTGTCGTCCGGTCTCGGAACCCGGCCCATCCGGCGATCATTTCAGTTGAGGAGTTCACCCAGGTTCAGTTGCTTCGCCGGTCGAAGGGCGCGGGTGGACTGCGGACCGCGAGCAAGGGAGAACGCAGCGGGCGGGTGACGAAGCGGACGTACCTGTTCCGTGGTCGCATCCGGTGCACGGTGTGCGATCGAAAGATGGAAGCCAGCCCGCGTAAGCACGGCATGTACTACCGCTGCCCAGCCCGCACGTTGGCACCCGGCTCGCCGCATCTGGCCGACCATCCGCCAGCGGTGTACCTGCGTGAGGACCCGCTGCGGGAGGCGGTCGACGGGTGGCTGGGCCAACTGTTCGCTCGCGAGAACGTCGACCGGACGGTCGCGGCGCTGGTGGCCTCGCAAGGCGACGAGCGAGACACGTCGAGCGCGCGGGAGACAGTGCCGGAGCGGCTTGAAGCCGTCGAGTCGAAGCTGCGCCGATTGCGGGCGGCGATCGAGGCCGGGGTGGATCCGGTCGCCGTGGTCGAGTCGATCAACGAGGCGCAGGCTCAACGCGCGGCGGCGCGTGCGGAGCTGGACGGATCGTCACAACCGGACCTCATCACCGACGCCGAGATCTACGCCATGATCGACTCACTGGGAGATGTCGGCGAGGCGCTGTCGGGTGCACAACCGGAACGCCTGGCCGACCTTTATGCTTCGGTTGGTCTGCGAGTTCGCTATGAGCACGAGACGGCTTTCGCCGAAGTAACTA
Source organism: Saccharomonospora sp. NPDC006951 (assembly GCA_040635515.1). Classification (GTDB taxonomy): domain Bacteria; phylum Actinomycetota; class Actinomycetes; order Mycobacteriales; family Pseudonocardiaceae; genus Prauserella_A. Next base: position 77,821 of record JBEYHY010000014.1, read on the forward strand.
TCCAGCCGATCACACGGGTGAATAGTGAGTGTGTCCGAGGGGGGACTTGAACCCCCACGCCCGTTAAGGGCACTAGCACCTCAAGCTAGCGCGTCTGCCATTCCGCCACTCGGACTTGCTGAGGTAAAGATTAGCGGACGCCTCCAGCGCTTCGCACCGGGGGGTCCTTCTGCCGCCTCAGCAGCCTCACCAGCATCAATGATAGGAATACCGGGTGACCGAACCGAACCTGATCGAGACAGCCGCCGATGAGGCCGTCACCCTCACCAGCGAGCTGATCCGCATCGACACGACCAACACCGGCGACCCCAGCACGCTGGTGGGCGAACGCGAGGCCGCCGAGTACGTCGCCGAGAAGCTCACCGAGGTCGGCTACGAGGTCACCTACGTCGAGTCCGGGGGCAAGAACCGGCACAACGTGATCGCCCGGCTGCCCGGAGCCGATTCGCGGCGTGGCGCGCTGCTGATCCACGGCCACCTCGACGTGGTGCCGGCCGACGCCTCGGAGTGGTCGGTGCATCCCTTCTCCGGCGCCATCCAGGACGGCTACGTCTGGGGCCGCGGCGCGGTGGACATGAAGGACATGGTCGGCATGACGCTGGCGCTCGCGCGCCACTACAAGCGCAACAACATCGTCCCGCCGCGCGACCTCGTGTTCGCCTTCGTCGCCGACGAGGAGGCAGGCGGCAAGTTCGGCGCCCAATGGCTGGTCGACAACCGGCCCGAACTGTTCGAGGGCGTCACCGAGGCGATCAGCGAGGTCGGCGGCTTCTCGATCACGCTCAAGGACAACGTCCGCGCCTACCTGATCGAGACGGCCGAGAAGGGCATCCGCTGGATGAAGCTGCGCGTGCGCGGCACCGCGGGTCACGGCTCCATGATCCACCGCGACAACGCGGTCACCAAGCTCTCGGAAGCGGTCGCCAAGCTCGGCAACCACCGGTTCCCGCTGGTGCTGACCGACTCGGTGCGCGAGTTCCTCGCCGGGGTCACCGATATCACCGGCTGGGACTTCCCCGAAGATGACATCGACGGCGCGGTCGCCAAACTCGGCAACATCTCCAGGATGATCGGCGCGACGCTGCGGGACACGGCCAACCCGACAATGCTCACCGCGGGCTACAAGTCCAACGTGATTCCCTCGACCGCCGAGGCCGCCGTCGACTGCCGCATCCTGCCCGGCAGGCTGGAGGCCTTCGACAGGGAACTCGACGAGCTGCTCGGCCCCGACATCGAACGCGAATGGATGGAACTGCCGCCGGTCGAGACGACCTTCGACGGCGCTCTGGTCGACGCCATGTCCGCGGCCGTGGTCGCCGAGGACCCCGGCGCCCGGACCCTGCCGTACATGCTTTCCGGCGGCACCGACGCCAAAGCGTTCCAGAAACTGGGCATCCGCAACTTCGGGTTCGCGCCGCTGCAGCTGCCGGCCGACCTGGACTTCTCCGGTCTCTTCCACGGGGTCGACGAGCGGGTCCCCGTCGAGGCGCTGAAGTTCGGCACCAGGGTGCTCGACCGGTTCTTCCGCGCCAGCTGACCCCCGCGCACGAGAAAGGGCGCCCGCCGATGGCGGGCGCCCTTTGTCAGGAAACCGTTGGTCAGATGACGCTGACGCCGGTGGCCTGCGGTCCGCGCTGGCCCTGCTCTGCCTCGAACTCGACGCGAGCGTTCTCCTCAAGGTTGCGGAAACCGGTGCCCTTGATCTCGGAGAAGTGGACGAACAGGTCCTTGCCACCGTCGTCGGGGCTGATGAAGCCGAAGCCCTTGTCCTGGTTGAACCACTTCACGGTGCCTTGTGCCATGGCCGAACTCCTTGTTGCACATGAATTGGACCGCCTCGGCGAGACGGCCTGGTCTGCAAGCGGCGCAGGAGTCGGAGACACCGGAACACGCTCACACAATCCTTGTGAGCGTCAAACAACGAACACAAAAACCTGGAAACCGCGCTAAGTCCAGCACGTCGGGCGGGCTCTCGTCAAACCCGGCACGCCGCAAACCGCACTCAGGCGGTGACATCGGTCAGCGCGGCGCCGATGATCGCCACTCCGCGATCGATCTCGGCCTCACCCGCGGTCAGCGGCGGCGCGATGCGGAACGTCCCGCCCATCCCCGGCAACTGCACGATGTTCATGTGCAGGCCGAGTTCGGCGCAGCGCCGCGTGACGGCCGCGCCGAGCCGATCGGTGTCCCTCACGTCCCCGCCGCCGAGTTCGAGACCGACCAGCAACCCGCGCCCGCGTACGTCGCCGACCACGGGGTGCCGGGTGGCCAATTCGCCGAGCCCGCCGCGCAGTCGCTCCCCGAGCTCCCGTGCCCGCAGATCGAGGCCGTCGCGTTCGAGCACGTCCAGCACGGTGTTGCCGACGGCGGCGGGAAGCGGGTCGTTGACGTGCGTGGTGAAGAACAGGAACCCGCGATCGTGGGCCTGCCGCTCGATCTCGGCGCTGGTCAGTACGGCTGCGAGCGGCAGCCCCGCGCCGAGCGTCTTGGACAGCGTCAGAATGTCCGGCACGACGCCGTCGCGCTGGAACGCGTACCAGTCGCCCGTGCGGCACAATCCGGTCTGCGCCTCGTCGAGGATCAGCAGCATGCCCCGCTCGTGGCACTTGTCTTTCAGCGCCGCGAGGTAGCCGGGCGGCAGGTCGATGACCCCGCCCGAACTGAGTATCGGCTCCACGATGCAGGCGGCGAGACTGCCGACGGACTGGGCGTCGATGAGGTCGAAGCCGAGGTCGAGCTGCCTGCGCCAGTCCAGGTTTCCCTCCGCGTCGACGATGCCTGGCCGGAACCGGTCGGGCACCGGCAGCGCGAAGTTGCCGGGCACGGCGGGCCCGTATCCGGCGCGGCCCGCGCTGTAGGTGGCGCTCGCGGCCGCCTGCGTCATGCCGTGCCACGAGCGCGCGAACGAGACGACCTCGTGGCCGCCGGTGACGAGCTTGGCCATGCGCAACGCGGCCTCGTTCGCCTCGGCTCCGGTGCTCAGGAACATCGACTTCTCCAGCGGCTCCGGCAATGTCTCCGCGAGCCTGCGGGCGAGCTCCAGCACGGGACGGCTGAGCATGCCGCTGTAGAGATGGTCGAGTTTCGCGGCCTGCTCGCGCACGGTCGCGACGATCTCGGGATGCGAGTGCCCGAGGATCGCGCTCATCTGCCCGGAGGTGAAGTCGAGCAGTTCGCGCCCGTCCTCGGTGAACACGGAGCAGCCCTTGGCGCGGTCGATGACGCCGGGGCTGAAGGCGCCGCGTCCCGAATATCGGATCAAGTGACGTTCGATGTCGTCCGGCATGCCTCCGACGCTACGAAGGCCGATTGGTACGCGTCCAGCACACGATGACGACGGCACTGTTCGACGCGACCGCACAACAGCACAATGTCGGGCATGCTCAACCCGTGGCGCCTGCGCCTGCTCAGCCTGCTCGACAGCCTCGGCACGGTCAGGGCGGTGGCCGAAACCCTGCACCTGAGTCCTTCGACGGTGTCGCAGCAACTCGCGGTGCTGGAAAACGAGACCCGCACGCGGCTGCTGGAACGCTCCGGCCGCAGGGTGCGGCTGACCACGACCGGGCTCGTGCTCGCCCGGAGGGGCCGCGAGATCCTCGACCGGATGGCCGAGGCCGAGGCGGAACTGCGCGCGCTGAACGAGGAGCCGATCGGCACGGTCCGGCTCGGGGTGTTCCAGAGCGCGATCCACCCGCTCGCCGTCCCCGCCGTGGCCAGGCTCGCCGGGTCGCATCCGCTGCTGCACGTCGAGCTGCTCGAGTCCGAACCCCACGAGAGCGGACCCGCTCTGCGCACCGGCGAGGTGGACGTCATCGTCACGACCACCGACTACGTCGAGTTCCCGTGGGGAGGGGACCTGGAGATTCTGCCGCTGGGGACCGATCCGGTGATGCTGATCCTGCATCCCGATCACCCGCTCGCCAGGCGCGGAGTGGTCGACCTCGCCGCGTGCGCGGGGGAGATGTGGGCCTGCGACCGGCCAGGTTCGTACATGGCTGAACTGACGATGCGGCTGTGCCGGGAATCCGGTTTCGAGCCGAAGGTGGCGTGCCGGTTCGGCAACTACTTGTTGTCGCTGCAGCACGTCGAAGCCGGACGTTCGGTCGCGTTGCTGCCGGCACTGGCCGCGTCCTCCAGTCACGCCGTCGTGGCGAGGGAACTGACCACTCCGGTCCACCGCAACGTCACGATCGTCCTGCGCAGGGGCACCGCTCCGCGAGCGGCGGTCGACGCCGTCGTCGGTGCCCTGCTCGACCATCCCCACATCCCCGCTCTTTCCTCGGCCGGAGTGACCGCCGAGTCGCGGGGTGTGCTCCGGCCGCCGATCATCGTGAGTGATCCGAGCCGACAGTAGGGAGAAAGCCATGAGCGAGCCGAGCGTTCCGGAACCGGTGGCCACGTTCATCGACGCCGTCAACCGCAACGACGAGGCCGGTTTCCTCGACGCGTTCACCACGGGCGGGTTCGTCGACGACTGGGGACGGGTGTTCACCGGCCGTGACGCCATCAAGGGCTGGAGCGACAAGGAGTTCATCGGCGCGAAGGGCACGCTGACTCCGAGGGAGGTGACCAGCGACGGCGACCTCGTCACGGTCGTCGGAGACTGGCGCAGCAACTACGCCAACGGCCTTTCCCGGTTCGAGTTCCGCGTCGAGGACGGGAGCATCGCGTCGATGACCATCCGCGAAGGCTGAACCACCCCGGCGGTGTGTTGATCTAGGGTGGCGGGGATGAACTGGCGTCCTCCCGCCGCGTTCTTTACCGCGGCCAACGGCATCGTGCGGTGGGTGTTGCGCTCCCCGCTGCACCGGGTTCTGAGCGGCAGGCTCATGGTCATCGCCTACGAGGGCGCGAGGACGGGTCGGCCCTACGCGATCCCGGTCGCCTACTACCGGTGGAGCCCCGGCGAGGTGTGGGCGTTCGCTGCCCGCACCGGCTGGGCGAGTAACTTCCGCTCCCCGCGCACCGTGCGGCTCACACTGGCCGGTAGGGCGGTCGCGGCGGAAGCTGAGCTGGTGGAGGATCGCGAGCGGGTGGCGGATTTGCTGCGGGACTTGATCCGCGGCAGCGGGCCGAAAGTGATCCAGGACCCGTTTCTCGGGCTTCCCAAGGACCGCGAGCCGACCCGTGAGGAGACGCTCGCCGCCGCGGACAAGGCACGAATCACCAGGTTCCGGCTGTCTTCGGCCCGCTGAGATCCGGCGCTGCCGCACCGCGGCCCATGCGAGTGCCCTCTTGTCAGGGTGACCTAACCTTTGCAGGTGACGGTTGGGAACGGGCGCGGTCCACGGGCTGCCGACCCCGATGAGAGCACCCCGGCGCCACACCCAGCCGACCCGCCGCGAACACGGCCATGGCAGAGGCGCCCGGCGGTCGCGCTGCTGGCGGCTCTGGTGGTGCTGGCACTGTGCGTCGTGCTGAGCCTGCTGACCGGCTCGGAGCCGGTCGCGCTCGGCGAGGTGCTGCGGGTGTTGTTCGCCGACGACCGCAGCGATGCCGCGGTCATCGTGCACGACCTGCGTATGCCACGCACGGTGGTGGGCATCTGCGTGGGCATCGCGCTCGGCATCGCGGGGGCGCTGATGCAGTCACTCACCCGCAACCCGATCGCCGACCCCGGCGTGCTCGGCATCAACGCGGGAGCCGCCTTCGGGGTGCTGATCGCGATCGTCGGGTTCGGTATCGGCAGCTTCACCGGCTACGTGTGGTTCGCCTTCCTCGGCGCGACCCTCAGCACGACGCTCGTCTACCTGATCGGCAGCAGGGGCAACGATTCCGGCGCTCCGGTACGGCTCGCGCTCGCCGGGACCGCCATCGGCGCGGCACTCGTGTCCGCGACGGAGGCGTTGGTGTTCCTCGACCCCAAAGCCTTCGACGAGTACCGGTTCTGGATCGTCGGCGACATCTCCAAACCCGAGATGACGGTGGTGCTGCAGCTGCTGCCGTTCCTGGCGATCGGAACGCTGGTCGCCCTCTCGCTGGGCCCCCGGCTCAACGCGATCGCGCTGGGGGACCAGCTCGGGAAGGCACTCGGCGCGGGGCTGGTCCAGACGCGGTTGCTGGTCGGCGTGGCCGTGCTGGTGCTCGCGGGGCTGGCGACGGCGGCCGCGGGCCCGATCGGTTTCGTCGGGCTCGCCGCCCCGCATCTCGCGAGGGCCGTGACCGGGCCGGACCAGCGCTGGCTCCTTCCTTTCGCCGGCGTGCTCGGCGCGATGCTCGTCCTGCTCGCCGACGTACTCGGCAGGGTGGTGCTGCCATCGGGAGAACTGCGCGTCTCGATCCTCACCGCGATCGTCGGCGCGCCGCTGTTCGTCTATCTCGTCCGGCGGAGGCGGTCCGTGGCATGAGCACGAAAACGGTGCGAGTACTGGGAATCTCCGCGCGCTACGAGCCGAGACGAGCAAGGGTGACCGGCGTGCTCGCCGTGCTGCTCGTGGTGCTGACGGGCTACGCGCTGACGGTGGGCAAGCTGCCGGTCTCGCTGGGGGACGCGCTGTGGATGATCACCGGCAACCCCGGACCGGCCGGGGTGGACTACGTCTTCTGGACCGTCCGCCTCCCCCGCGTGATCACCGCGCTGCTGGTCGGCGCCGCGCTCGGCGCGAGCGGGGCCATCGTGCAGAGCCTGTCCCGCAACCCGCTGGGCAGTCCGGACGTGCTGGGTTTCGCGGGCGGCGCCGCCACGGGAGCGCTGCTGCAGATCCTGCTGATCGGCGGCAGCGCGCTCGCGGTCGCCGCCAGCGCGCTCGCCGGTGCGTTCGTCACGGCGGCGATCGTGTATGTCGTGGCCTACCGCGGGGGAGTTTCCGGTTACCGGCTGGTGCTCGTGGGTATCGGCATCGGGGCGCTGCTCACGTCGCTGAACCGGTACCTGCTCGTCTCGGCCGAGGTCGACGACGCGTTCCGGGCCGCCGTGTGGCTGACCGGAAGCCTGCTCGACCGCAACTGGGATCACGTCACGATCGCCACGGTGGCGGTCGTGGTGCTGATTCCGGCGGCGTGCCTGCTGGCGCGCAGGCTCGCCATGCTGGAGATGGGCGACGAGATCAGCATCGCGCTCGGGATCTCGGTGGGCCGGGCCAGGCTGGCACTGTTCGTCGTCGCGGTCGGTCTCGCCGGAGCGGCGACCGCGGCCGCGGGCCCGGTCGCGTTCGTCGCGCTGGCCGCGCCGCACATCGCGCGCCGCCTGCTGGGATCGGCCGGTCCGAGCGTCATCGGCTCCGGACTGCTGGGAGCTTTGCTGCTGCTGGGTTCCGATGTCGCCGCGCAGAAGCTGTTCCCGACGGGAGAGTTGCCGGTCGGTGTGGCGACCGGAGTGCTCGGCGGCGTTTATCTCGCGGTGCTGCTCGCCCGCAAATGGGGCCGGAGGACGGTGCTCGGCGGCTGAGCCGTGGCGGGTGGAACACCC
>JBEYHY010000015.1:0-67879 GCA_040635515.1 Saccharomonospora sp. NPDC006951
ATAGTCTCAAAGAAAACCCATGACAGGGTTCAAAAACAAAACAAGACTACAAGCTCACAAACACACTGTTGAGTTCTCAAACAACACATTGTTGTATGTTTCTGTTGTCGGCCGAGGCGCAAGCCTACCCAACTCACATCTTCCGATCTGATTTGGGAGCAGACACTCCAGCTCGGAGAACTTTCGCTCTCCTTGCCTGGTAACCCGTGCGGCGTAACCGTTTCCGGCCCCGCCTGCCCGGTCTCCCTGGCGACGAAGAGAAGATTACACGTCCATGATCACCCCGTGAAAGGGGGGTCCCCTAAACATGAAACCCCAGGTCAGCATGTCTTTTTCAGGCCGCGCCCCCTGGTCGGCCTCGCTCGCTCAGGCCGTGGCCTCTCGCGGGACGAGCGAGGCGTCCCGCTCTATCCGTTCGTAGTTGCCGATCTTGTAGTCGAGGACGTCCATGCACGCGCGCAACTCCTCGATGCGTTCGGCGACCACTGCCCTCTGCTCGACGAGGATCGCCTTGCGCCTTCCCGCGCTCGCCGTACCGCGCCTGCGCAGCGACGCGTACTCCCGCATCCGCCGGATCGGCATCCCCGTCGTGCGCAGTCTGGTCAGGAACGCCAGCCAGGCGAGGTCTTCTTCCGAGTAGTTGCGCCTGCCGGCCGCGTCCCGCTCCGGCGGATCGAGCAACTTGATCCGCTCGTAGTACCGGAGCGTGTCGATCGACAGCCCGCTACGCCGGGCGGCCTCCGCTATCGAATGACCCATGTCCTGGACGGTACGACCTGGAGTGCGCTCCAGGTCAACCTCGGAAGCCCATTTCGTAACAGTGTCCCGATATGGTGGCCCGATGCCCCGCCCGAAAACACACGACGACGCTCTCAGGGCGAAGCTGCTCAGCAGGGCGAGCGAGTTACTCGGCGGCGAGGGCGCATCGGCACTGAGCCTGCGCAGACTCGCCTCGGAGGCAGGGACGTCGACAACGGCGGTCTATTCCCTCTTCGGGGGCAAGTCCGACCTCGTCAACGCCTTGTACGCCGACGGCTTCCGCCGATTCGGCGAACGGCTGCGCGCCGTCGCGGGCAGCGGGGACACCGCGAGGGATCTGGTCGCGCTCGGGCTCGGCTACCGGGACGCCGCGTTGTCCGACCCGCACCTCTACTCGGCGATGTTCACCGGCGCGCTTCCCGGCTTCGAGGCCGACGGCACGACGAGCGCGCTCGCGAGGGACGCGCTCCAGCCGTTGTGGGACACCGCGAGGGCCGGAATCGAGTCGGGCGTCCTCGCCGCCGAAACACCCGGCCTCGTCGCGGTGAGTTGCTGGGGTTGCGCACACGGGCTGGTGTCACTTGAGCTGAACACCAGCCTGTCCTCCGGTATCGACTTCTGCGGCACCTACGAGCGCGCCCTGCGAGCCACCGTCAGCGGCTGGCTCGCCTGAGTTCTCAGACCGTGCCGTACTGACGGTCGCCCGCGTCACCGAGGCCGGGAACGATGAAGCCGGAATCATTGAGCCGCTCGTCGACACTCGCCGTCACGACCCGCACCGGCAGGCCGGACTCCTCAAGGTGCTTCAGGCCTTCCGGTGCCGCGAGCGCGCACACCGCCGTCACGTCGGTGGCGCCCCTGCCGGTCAGCAGCCGGATCGTGTACTCCATGGAGCCGCCCGTCGCGAGCATCGGGTCGAGCACGAACACCGGCCGGTCGGCGAGCGACTCGGGCAACGACTCCATATAGGGGGTCGGCAGCAGCGTCTCCTCGTCCCTCGCGAGACCGACGAAACCCATCTGGGCATCCGGGATGAGTTTGTGTGCCTGGTCCGCCATTCCCAGCCCCGCCCTCAGAACGGGAACCAGCAGCGGAGGATTCGCGAGCCGGTAGCCGTCGGTCCGCGCGACCGGGGTGTGGATGCGTTCGGTCACCAGTGGGGCACCGCGTGTTGCCTCGTAGGTCAGCATCACGGTCAGTTCGTGCAGAGCGGCCCGGAAAGCCGCGCTGTCCGTGCTCGCCTCCCGCATGGTCGACAGCCGGGCCTTGGCCAAGGGGTGTTCGACGACGAGGACGTCCATGTGCGACACGATAGCGGCCGCCACGAGCTAGGGTGTTGGCGTGACGGAACAGCCGGGCATTCCCGATCCCAAACAGCTCAGGGCTTCGGACGCGGACCGAGAGCGCATCGCGCAGGTGCTGCACACCGCGATGAGCGAAGGCCGCATCACGGTGGCCGAACTCGAGGAGCGGCTCGGCACCGTCTACGAGGCGAAGACACTCGGCGAACTCGAACCGGTCACCGCCGACCTGCCCGCCGCTTCGACGCAGGCCACCGCGTTGAGTCCCGCTCCCTCGCGGCCGAACCTGCCGGACACGCGCATCGGCGGTCAGCCCGGTTCGGCGAGTTCGATCGCGATCATGTCGGGGGCGACGCGCAAGGGCAACTGGGTCGTTCCTCCGCAGCACAACAGCTTCGCGTTCTGGGGCGGCGTCGAGATCGACCTCCGCAACGCCAGGTTCGCGGAACGCCACTCGACCATCACCGCGGTGGCCATCATGGCCGGTATCGAGATCACGGTGCCCGACGACATCATCGTCGAGGTGACCGGAATCGGTTTCATGGGCGCCTTCGAGAGTGTCGACAAGAAGGATGCGGCCGACACCGCGCGGGAGGGCGCTCCCGTAGTGCGGATCAACGGCTTCGCCTTCTGGGGCGGGGTCGAGGTCAAGCGGGTGCCCGCCGATCCGGGCAAACGCAAGGGCATCACGGAGTCCTGAGGTTCCGTCCCCCACGCGTGGGTGTGCGCACGGCTACGCTCGTGGCCATGAGCTCAGCTACCTTGCCGGTGGCGCTCGCCGACGCCACCCGCGACGACGCGAGCCTCCGCCGGTTCCTGCACGGCCTCCCCGGGGTCGACCAGGTCGGCGTCGAACAGCGCGCGGCGGGACTCGGCACCCGCAGTATCAAGAAGGCGGCCAAACTCCAGGCGATCGACACCGCCATCTCGATGGTCGACCTCACGACCCTCGAGGGTGCCGACACCCACGGAAAGGTGAGGGCGCTCGCGGCGAAGGCCCGGCGCCCCGACCCCGAACGCCCTGACACCCCTCGCGTCGCGGCGGTCTGTGTGTATCCCGATCTCGCCGCGATCGCCGTCGAGGCGCTCGCGGGAACCGGTATCGGTGTCGCCAGTGTCGCGACGGCGTTCCCTTCGGGCCGCTCCAGCAGGGAGGTCAAGCTTGCCGATGTCGAACTGGCCGTGCGTTCCGGCGCGAGCGAGGTCGACATGGTCATCGACAGGGGCGCGTTCCTCGAAGGCCGCTACGGCCAGGTCTTCGACGAGATCGTGGCGGTGAAGGCGGCGTGCGGGGACGCCCACCTGAAGGTCATCCTCGAAACCGGGGAGCTGGCCACCTACGACAACGTGCGGAGAGCGTCCTGGCTCGCGCTGCTGGCGGGCGGCGACTTCATCAAGACCTCCACCGGCAAGGTGTCGCCCGCGGCGACGCTTCCCGTCACGCACGTGATGTTGCGGGCCGTGCGCGACTGGTACGAGACGACGGGCGAACTTCGCGGGGTCAAGCCGGCGGGCGGAATCAGGAACACCAAGGACGCCGTCAGGTATCTCGTCGCGGTGCACGAGGTCGCCGGTGAGGAGTGGCTGACGCCGTCGCTGTTCCGGTTCGGCGCCTCCAGCCTGCTGAACGATCTGCTGCTGCAGCGACGCACGCAGCTCGAAGGCCACTACACCGGCCCCGATTACATCGCCGAATGACAAGGTGAACTGATGAGCATGTGGGAGTACGCGCCCGCGCCGGAGTCGCGGGACATCGCGAACCTCAAACCGGAGTACCGGCCGTTCATCGGCGGCGAGTTCGCCGAAGGCGGCGGTGAGCCACTGAAGACGGTCAACCCCGCGACGGAGGAAGTGCTCGCCGAGGTGGGTACCGCCTCGCGGGCCGATGTCGACACTGCGGTGAAGGCGGCACGCAAAGCCTACGATCGCACGTGGCGCAAGCTGCCCGGCTCCGAGCGCGCCAAGTATCTGTTCCGGATCGCGCGGCTCATCCAGGAGCGCGCGAGGGAACTCGCGGTGCTGGAGTCGCTCGACAACGGCAAGCCCATCAAGGAATCCCGCGACTCGGACGTGCCGACCGCGGCGGCCCACTTCTTCTACCACGCGGGCTGGGCCGACAAACTCGGCTACGCGGGCCTCGGTCCTTCGCCGAAACCACTCGGTGTCGCGGGCCAGATCATCCCGTGGAACTTTCCGCTGCTGATGCTCGCGTGGAAGATCGCGCCCGCGCTGGCGACGGGCAACACGGTGGTACTCAAGCCGGCCGAGACGACACCGCTGACGGCACTGGTGTTCGCCGAGATCTGCCAGCAGGCCGATCTGCCGTCTGGCGTGGTGAACATCCTTCCCGGTGCCGGTGACATCGGCGCGGAACTGGTGAACCACCCCGACGTCGACAAGATCGCGTTCACCGGATCGACCGAGGTCGGCAAGCAGATCCAGCGCGCGGTGGCGGGTACCGGCAAGCGGCTAACGCTCGAACTGGGCGGCAAGGCGGCGAACATCGTGTTCGACGACGCCGCGATCGACCAGGCCGTCGACGGCATCGTGAACGGCATCTTCTTCAACCAGGGGCACGTGTGCTGTGCGGGCTCGCGGCTGCTCGTCCAGGAGTCCATAGCGGACGAACTGCTCACGAAGCTGCGGGCGAGGATCTCGACGCTGCGCGTCGGTGATCCGCTCGACAAGAACACCGACGTCGGCGCCATCAACTCGGCCGAGCAGCTCGCGCGGATCACCGAACTCGCCGACTCGGGTGATGTCGAGGGCGCACAGCGGTGGACGAGCCCGTGCCCTGTTCCCGATCGGGGATTCTTCTTCGCTCCCACCGTCTTCTCCGACGTCGAGCAGTCCATGCGCATCGCGAGGGAGGAGATCTTCGGTCCGGTGCTGTCCGTGCTCACGTTCCGCACGCCGGACGAGGCCGTCGGCAAGGCCAACAACACACCGTACGGGCTGTCGGCGGGTATCTGGACCGAGAAGGGCTCCCGCATCCTCTGGGTCGCGAACAAGCTGCGGGCCGGTGTGGTGTGGGCCAATACGTTCAACCGTTTCGATCCCGCCGCCCCGTTCGGCGGCTACCAGGAGTCGGGCTTCGGCCGCGAAGGCGGGCGGACCGGTCTGGAGGCTTACCTTCATGTCTGACAGGGTCGGCGTCGCCAAGACGTACAAGCTCTACATCGGGGGCGCGTTCCCCCGGTCGGAATCGGGAAGGACCTATCAGGTCACCGACTCGAAGGGTGCGTTCCTGGCCAACGCGGCGCACGCGTCGCGCAAGGATGTGCGTGACGCCGTCGTCGCGGCACGCAAGGCGTTTCCCGGCTGGTCGGGTGCCACCGCCTACAACAGGGGCCAGGTGCTGTACCGCGTGGCGGAGATGCTGGAGGGGCGGCGCGACCAGTTCGCTGCCGAGGTCGCCTCCGCCGAGGGGATTCCCGCCCGAAAAGCTCAGTCCATTGTGGATGAATCGGTGGACAGGTGGGTGTGGTACGCGGGCTGGACCGACAAGATCGCGACGGTGCTCGGTGCCGCGAACCCGGTGTCAGGGCCGTACTTCTCGTTCACGGTGCCCGAGCCGACCGGTGTCGTCGGCGTGCTCGCTCCGCAGGAATCCTCACTGCTCGGCCTGGTGAGCGTGCTTGCCCCGGTGCTGGCGACGGGTTGTACCGCTGTCGTGGTGACCAGCGCGGAACGGCCGCTTCCCGCCATCACGCTTTCCGAGGTGCTCGCCACCTCCGACGTGCCGGGTGGGGTCGTCAACGTTCTCACCGGAAGGGCGGGTGAACTGGGGCCGTGGCTGGCCTCGCACGGTGACGTCAACGCGATCGATCCCACCGGCGCGGGCCCGCTCGGGCGAGTGGAGGTGGCGCGGGAGGCGGCGGACACGGTGAAGCGGGTACTCGCCGTTCCCGACGACGACCCCGACTGGACGGCGACACCGGACATCGGCCGGCTGCGCCATTACCTGGAAGCCAAGACCGTCTGGCATCCCATGGGCGTGTAGGCGGGTGAACCGGAGGCGGGCGCGCTCGCCCGCCTCCGGTCCGGCCCGTTCCGGTCGCCTGAGTGCGGATCTCGACGGCCTGAGTGCGGATCTCGGCGGCCTGAGCGGGGGACTCGCGGGGCACGGCCCGCCGGTCAGAGCTGGTTCACGCCGGTCACCCTCACCACGGCGGCGCCTGCCTCGTCGGATGCGGCGAGGTCGACCTCGGCGCTCACTCCCCAATCCCGGTCGCCGCCGGGGTCGTCGAAGATCTGCCGCACCCGCCAGACGTCCGGCTGCTGGTCGATCATCAGCAACGCGGGGCCCCTCGCGTCGGGACCGGTTCCGATCTCGTCGTACTCCTCGAAGTAGTCCGCGAGCGCGTCCTCCCACGCGTCGGCGTCCCAGCCGGAACCGGCATCGGCCTCGCCGAGGGCGACGTAATCCTTGCGGGCGGCGAGTTCGACCCTGCGGAACATCTCGTTGCGCACGAGTACGCGAAAGGCCCGTTCGTTGCGGGTGACCGGTGGAGGGCCCGGCGGAACACCCGCCGCTTCCTTCGCCTTCTCCTCGTCCGGATGCCGCAGTGCCTCCCACTCGTCGAGCAGGCTGGAGTCGACCTGCCGGACGAGTTCGCCGAGCCATTCGATGAGGTCCTGCAGTGGTTCGGTCTTGGCGTCGTCGGGGATCGTGCGCCGGAGCGCGTCGTAGGCGCTCGCGAGGTAGCGCAGCAGAACGCCCTCCGAGCGGGCGAGTCCGTAGAACCCGATGTACTCCACGAAGTTCATGGCCCGCTCGTACATGTCGCGCACTACCGACTTCGGGGAGAGCTGATAGTCGGCCACCCACGGATGTCCCTGCCGGTAGCGCGAGTACGCGGCGAGTAGCAGCTCTTCGAGCGGCTTGGGATAGGTGACGTCCTCAAGCAGCTCCATGCGTTCTTCGTATTCGATGCCCTCGGATTTCATCGCGGCGATGGCTTCGTTGCGCGCCTTGAACTGCTGCTGGGCGAGCACCTGCTTCGGATCGTCCACTGTGGACTCGACGATGGAGACGGCGTCGAGCGCGTAGGTCGGCGATTCGGTGTCGAGCAGTTCGACGGCGGCAACGGCGAGCGGCGAGAGGGGCTGGTTGAGCGCGAAGTCGAACTGCAGGTCGACGGTGAGCCGGACCGTTCTGCCCTGCTCGTCGGGTTCGTCGAGCCGCTCGACGATGCCTGCCGCGAGCAGTGCCCGGTAGATCGCGATCGCCCTGAGGATGTGCTTGCGCTGCGAGGGCCGGTCCTCGTGGTTGTCCTCAAGCAGGTGCCGCATCGACTCGAAGGCGTTGCCGGGCCGGGAGATCACGTTGAGCAGCATGGAATGGCTGACGTGGAAGCTCGACGTCAACGGTTCCGGTTCGGCGGCGACGAGCCGTTCGAAGGTGCTCTCGGTCCAGTTGACGAAGCCTTCCGGCGCCTTCTTGCGCACGATCTTGCGCTTCTTCTTGGGGTCGTCGCCCGCCTTGTCGAGCGCTTTGGCGTTGTCGATGACATGGTCCGGTGCCTCGACGACGACGTAGCCGTCGGTGTCGTAACCGGCCCGGCCCGCCCTGCCGGCGATCTGGTGGAACTCCCGCGCTTTGAGGTGCCGCTGGCGGACGCCGTCGTACTTGGTGAGCGCGGAGAGCACGACGGTGCGAATGGGCACGTTGATACCGACGCCGAGCGTGTCGGTGCCACAGATCAGCTTGAGCAGCCCCGCCTGCGCGAGTTGCTCGACGAGCCGCCGGTACTTGGGCAGCATTCCGGCGTGGTGGACGCCGATGCCGTGCCGCACGAGCCTGGAAAGGTTCTTGCCGAAACCGGCCGAGAACCGGAAGTCCCCGATGAGTTCGGCGATGGCGTCCTTCTCGGCCCTGGTCGTGACGTTGATGCTCATCAGTGCCTGCGCCCGTTCGATGGCCGCCGCCTGCGAGAAGTGCACGATGTAAATGGGCGCCTGACCACCGTGCAGCAGTTCGGACACGGTCTCGTGCATCGGGGTGAGCGCGTACCGGAAGGTCAGCGGCACCGGTCGCTGGGCGGAGGTCACCACCGCCGTCGGCCGTCCGGTGCGCCGGGTGAGGTCCTTCTCGAAGAAGGACACGTCGCCCAGCGTCGCCGACATGAGCACGAATTGCGCTTTCGTCAGTTCGAGCAGCGGTACCTGCCAGGCCCAGCCTCGGTCCGGTTCGGAATAGAAGTGGAACTCGTCGGCGACGACCTGCCCGACGTCGGCGTCCTCGCCGAAGCGCAGCGCGATGTTGGCGAGGATCTCGGCCGTGCAGCAGATGATGGGCGCGTCGGGATTGACGCTGGAGTCACCCGTCATCATGCCGACCTTGTCGGCGCCGAAAACCTCGATCAGCGAGAAGAACTTCTCGGAGACCAATGCCTTGATCGGCGCGGTGTAGAAACTGCGGCGGCCGTGCGCGAGCGCGGTGAAGTGGGCTCCGACGGCGACGAGGCTCTTTCCTGATCCGGTCGGCGTCGACAGGATGACGTTGGCGCCGGAAACGACCTCGATAAGCGCCTCCTCCTGCGCGGGATAGAGCTCGAGTCCGCGCGAGGAAGTCCAGGTCGAGAACGCGTCGAACAGCACGTCGGGGTCGGTGGCCTCGGCCGGGTCGGCGGGCAGCAGGTCGATCAGCGAGTCAGTCATCGTGTGGTAGATCGTGTCATCCCGGGTGCGGGAGGTGAGGGGTGATCGCGGCTTGCGCCCCGAACCCGTAGGCTTTCGCGTATCGCGTCCGGGTGAACCACAATCGACCCGGCATGCGCACAGGTGTTTCCGGAGGGCGGAATGGCACAGGATATCATCCCGATCGAGCTCGGGCTGCCACAAGGCGATCTGGTGACCCTGTGGGCGCCACGATGGCGGGAGGACGGCGAGGAATGGGAAGCCTTCCTCGGCGATGAGGACGACCTGTACGCCTTCCCCGATGCCGCGCACCTCGCCGCGTTCGTGCGGACCGCGGAACAGCACGACCTCATCGACCACCCGGCGTGGGAAGCGGTTCCCGCGCTCAACGTCCCGGAACTGATCCCCGACGACGACCATTCCTACGACCTCGTCGGGGTTCCGGAGATGGTCGCCGAGGAGCCCGACTCGTGGACGCTTTCGGAGCTGGCCGAGATCGTCGGCATCGTCCGCTCGCTCGCCGACGTGTGCGAACTGGACGAGGTACACGACATCC
Organism: Saccharomonospora sp. NPDC006951; assembly: GCA_040635515.1. Taxonomy (GTDB): domain Bacteria; phylum Actinomycetota; class Actinomycetes; order Mycobacteriales; family Pseudonocardiaceae; genus Prauserella_A. Next base: position 9,259 of record JBEYHY010000015.1, read on the forward strand.
TCGACAGCTGCGAGGGTTTCTCACTGCTCGATCAGGGGCAGCTTCCGTTCTCCGGCAGGGAGGGCGCGAAGCTGTGGAACGAGCTTTCCGAGACCGTCTCCGGCAAGTGGGACGTCGTGCTCGACACGATCGACGAGCTGGTGACCGTTCCCGCCGTCGACGCCGCGACGCTCGACGAGACCGCTGAGGAACTCGCCGCCTTCCATGAGGAATCGGCCGAGGCCGAGGCGGGCGTCGACTCCGAGGACGACGATCTCGACACCGTCGACGAGCCGGAGAAGGACGGCACGAGCGCGGCTTCGGGAACGGACGACAGCGATGTCGGCGACAGCGACGATGACGATCTTGACGACGAAGAGCCGCTTGGCTTCTGGGGCGAGGTCGGCATCGATCCCATCAAGATCGTGACCGCGGAGAAGGAGTACTACACGCTCCGCTGCTACCTCGACGACGAGCCGATCTTCCTCGGCTCCGACGGGCAGATCGAGGTGTTCGGCTCGGAGAAGGCGCTCGCGCGCAAGCTCGCCGACGCGAGCGAGTTCGCCGACAGCGACATCGCCGATGTGTCCACTTGGGACGAGGTCGTCACCAAGGCCACCTCGGGCGAGCTGGAGATCGAGGTCGACCCCGACAACACCTATGTCATCGCCGGACTCGACGAGGACCTGGGCGAGGGCGTCGAGGCGATCGATCCGACACAGCTCGAACTCGCGGTGGAGTTGCTGACCGACGCGGCCGACTGGGCCGGTGACGACACGGTCGCCGCCGCGCTCGGCAGCTCGGAAAGCCTCGGCTGGCTGGTGTCGTTCGTACTCAGGCCCGACCCGACGCGGCTGGCGCCGAGCGCGCCCTTCGACGCGGAACAGAAGGCGTGGCGCGAACTCGTCGAGTCCTTCGAGGACCGGCTGCACCTGGCGTGAGCCAAGGCGTGTCCGACAATCCCGTTGCCTACTGCGCGAGGCTCGCACGGCAGTGGATTATCAGACACGCCTCAGTCGCGTTCGGCCCTGACCGGCGTCAGCCAGATCGCGATCATGGGGAAGACGGCGACGAGCCCGAACGCGAGCGCGTAGCGGGTGTCTCCGATGACGAGGCCGAGCAGCGGCGGAGTCAGTGCCGCCGCGATGTTCTGCCCCGTGTTCTGCACACCCATGGCCCTTCCCGCCCAGGGAAGTCCCGCGAGTTCGGCTGAAGCCGTGAAACCGAGGCCGTTGTCGCTGACGGTGATCACGGCCGCGAGCACGAGTGCGAGTACGACGAGCCACGGCCAGCTCGCGTCGCCGACGGCGACGAGAAGCATCACCGCCGCGCTGGCGACGGCGAGGATTCTCATCGGGCGCAGCCTGCTGCCGACGCGGTCGGACCAGTAGCCGCACACGAGCCTGCCGATCGCGCCGAGTCCCTGTACGACGGCGAGAAACCAGCCCGCCGCGAGCGGGCTCCAATCGTGTACCGCGACGAGATACACCGGGGCGAAGGCCGAAACGGCGAACTGCGGGACGACCAGCAGCGCGCTGGCGCCGTGCACCCGCCACAGCGTCGGCGTCCGGTACGGCGAGCGCGCCTTCGGCTCGTCCGGGGCTTCGGCGGGTCTCGGCGGGTCGACGACGAACAGGGCGACCCCGATCGCGGCGGCGACCGCGAACGCGGCGGGGAACAGGATCGCGGCGCGAAACCCCCAGTGCTCGGCAAGCGGCGGCAACACGAGCGCGGCGACTCCCACCCCGAGCGGTTGCGCGGTCTGCCTGACCCCCATGGCCATGCCGCGCTCGTGTGCGCCGAACCAGCCCATCACGACCCTGCCGCTCGCGGCGTTGACGGACGCGGTGCACGCTCCGGCGGCCACGAAGAGCGCGAACAGCACGGCAAGCGAATGACCGCCGAGGCCCGCGAAGGTCAGCAGCAGGCCGGAGCAGCCGAGCCCCAGCGCCATGATCAGCCGCTCGCCGTACCGGTCGGCCGCCGCTCCCCAGACGATGAGCGTCAGCAGCAGGCCGATACTCGGCGCCGCCACGACGGCGCCCGCCTCACTCAATGTGAGGTTCTCCGAAGCCCTCATCGTGGGGACGAGGAACGGGATCCCGTACAGGAAGGCACAACTCGCGGTCTGCGCGATATGCCCGAGCGCGAGGATCAGCCAGCGCCGGGCGCCGAGTGTGCCCCGTTCAAGCCGCACCATGCGCATCCCAATATATGAGAACCAACTCTTACATATTGGACTTTACTTCGCATGGCTAACCAACACAAGGGAGTGACCGGCTTTCGCGGGTATCAGCGCAGGTCGGCGTACCAGGGCTTGATGACGTTATTGATCAGGTCGAGGCGTTGATCGAAATCGATGAACGCGGATTTCATGGCGTTGATCGTGAACCACTCGACCTCCTTCCAGCCGAAACCGAACGCCTCGGCCAGCGCGGCGAACTCCGACGACATCGAGCATCCGCTCATCAGCCTGTTGTCCGTGTTGACCGTGACCCGGAAGCGCAGCTTCGCGAGCAAGCCGATCGGATGCTCCGCGATCGAAGGCGCCGCACCGGTCTGCACGTTGGAGGAAGGGCAGAGTTCGAGTGGGATGCGGCGGTCCCTCACATAGGACGCGAGCCTTCCCAGTTCCACTTCGCCGTCCGCCGACGTCTTGATGTCGTCGATAATGCGAACTCCGTGACCGAGCCGCTCGGCCCCGCAATGTTGAATAGCCTCCCAAATAGAAGCGAGCCCGAACGCCTCCCCCGCGTGAATCGTGAAATGCGCGTTGTTCACTCGCATGTATTCGAAAGCGTCCAAATTCCGGGTCGGCGGAAAACCGGCTTCGGGACCCGCGATATCGAATCCGACAACGCCGGCGTCGCGATAGCGGACCGCGAGTTCGGCGATCTCCAGCGCCCTCGCGTGCTGCCGCATGGCGCACAGCAAGGTACCGGTGCGGATGCGCTTACCCCTCGCCTCCGCACGCCGCTCACCCTCCGTGAAACCTTCCTGGACAGCCCTAATCACTGCATCGAGTGACAACCCGCGCTCGACGAAAAGTTCCGGGGCGTAACGAACCTCGGCGTAGACGACCCCGTCGTCCGCGAGGTCCTCGACACACTCGGCGGCGACCCTTGCCAGCGCGGCCTCGGTCTGCATGACGCCGCAGGTATGGGCGAAAGTCTCCAGGTAGCTCACCAGGGAGCCGGAATCCGCGGCAGCCCTGAACCATCGGCCGAGTTCATCGACGTCGCCGGTGGGAAGGCCCTCGTAGCCCGTCTCCTCGGCGAGTTCGACGACGGTGCGGGGCCGCAGCCCGCCGTCGAGGTGATCGTGCAGCAGGACCTTCGGCGCGTTGCGCAGGTCTTTCAGGGTGGGGGTTGTTCTCGTGGACATGCGTTTGAAGGTACTCGCGCCGCACCACCCCAGGCCGTAACGCCGTAACAACGCCGTCCGCGAACACCGTCTTCCCCTACTTGGCCGTAACACTCGACTTCCACTTAACCCTCGGCTCGTTGACCATCTCGTTATTCGGCCATCGGAGTTGCACGTCATTGGCAATTTCCCGGGGGCGATACCGTCAGCAATTGGACAGTGGATAGGCTGCCAAGCACGTCCCATCTTTTCCCCGCCGATGAAGGACAACGCAGTGACGACTGACAACCACCTCGCAGCCCCATCCTTTGACCGGATGCGCAACATGTTGGTGCGCGCCGCCGAGGTCCGTGAGAGCGAACAGCAGCAGATCTTCGACGCGCTCGACGACATCTACGCCAGGCTCGCGCCGGTGGATTCGCTGGGCGCTGTGCGCAAGCGGCTGTCAGAGCTGCCCGACCGCACCGAGGTCAGCGTTCTGGCAGAACGCCTCGACGAAGCCATGACCAGGCTGGAGGCGCAGGACAACGCGCTGGCCGACCTGGGAAGGGCGGTCGAGGCCATTGTCGACAAACTGGCGAAGCCCTTCGCGCAGCTCGACGGAAGGCTCGACGGGGTCGCGGCCCGGTTCGAGGGCGTCGCCGGCCGCATGGACGGTCTTGAGGACAAGCTGGGCAACATCCACCGCAGGCTCGACGAGCTCAACGGGCACCTCGACAAGCAGGACGACAAGATCGACGCCGTCCCCGCCTTGGCGCACGGCCCGGTCAGGGAGCGCATCGACTCGCTGGAGTCCGGTTTGAAGGAGCGCGTCGACCGGCTCGACTCCGACACCAAGGAGCGCATCGGCTCGACCGGCGAGACACTGCGGACCTCGCTCAACGAGACCGCCGAGGTCCTCGACTCCTCCGACCGGCTCGACAAGCTCAGCGAGCGCCTGGAGAACGTCACGGCACGGCTGGACGAGATCACCGGCAGGATCGACAAGGTCGAGGAAGGCGTCGTCGCGCAACTCGGCGACCTCGACGGATCGGTGAAGTCGGGGCTGTCGAAGGTCGAGGGCACGCTCTCGAAGCAGCCGGACAACGACTACTTCAGCTCGGTGGTCCGCAAGAGCAACGAGGAATCGGAGCGGCGCATCGGCGGCCAGCTCGATGAGGCCATGGCGACCTTCGCGGAGCTGATGCTCGGTGGCGGTCCCGCACCGCAGACCGTCGCGGTCGCACCGCCCGCTCCCCGGCAGCCGCGCAGGCGCAACGGGCGCACACAGAAGGGCGCCGACTCGAAGGCCAAGTCCAACGCCTCCGGTGACTCCTCGGACTCGGAGGACTGAGCCAGTCAGGACCTGATGGTTCGCAATACAACGCCCTCGCCGGTTCCGGCGGGGGCGTTGTCGTTCTCGGCGCCGGAAGCGTCGATCGGGTAGGCGCCCTCCAGCGCGGCGAGCGCGGCAGGTACCGCGTCGGCGGTGTCGGTGTGCAGCTCGAACAGCGGCTGCCCCTCGCTCACCCGCTCACCCGGCTTGGCCAGGCAACGGATCCCCGCCGCGGCCTGCACCGGGTCCTCCTTGCGTGCCCTTCCCGCGCCGAGCCGCCAAGCGGCGACCCCGACGGCGTAGGCGTCGAGTGCCCTCAGTGTGCCGGTTTCCGGTGCGGGCACGACGGTTACGTGTTCCGCCTCCGGCAGCGGTGCTTCCGGATCGCCGCCCTGCGCGCTGATCATCCGGCACCACGTCTCGTAGGCCTCGCCCGAGGCGAGCACCCTCGCGGGGTCGACTCCGGAAATGCCGGCGAGCGCGAGCATCTCGGCCGCCAGAGCCAGCGTCAGCTCGACCACGTCGGAGGGGCCGCCGCCGCGAAGCACGTCGACGGCTTCGGCAACCTCGACGGCGTTGCCGACCGCGGCACCGAGCGGGGTGCTCATGTCGGTCAGCAGCGCGCTCGTCGCGACGCCGTGTGCCGCACCGATCTCCACGAGCGCCGCGGCGAGTTCCTCCGCCTGCCGCACGGTTTTCATGAAGGCGCCAGAACCTGCCTTGACATCGAGCACGAGCGCACCGGCGCCTTCGGCGATCTTCTTGCTCATGATCGAGCTCGCGATCAGCGGAACCGACTCGACGGTGCCGGTGACGTCGCGCAACGCGTAGAGCTTCCGGTCGGCGGGCGCCAGCGACGGCGTCGCCGCGCAGACGACCGCGCCGACAGTGTCGAGTTGCCTGACGATCCGCTCCGTCGACAGATCCGCGCGCCAGCCGGGAATCGATTCGAGTTTGTCCAGCGTGCCGCCGGTGTGGCCGAGTCCCCTTCCCGACAACTGGGGTACCGCGGCCCCGCACGCGGCGACGAGCGGGGCCAGCGGCAACGTGATCTTGTCGCCGACCCCGCCCGTCGAGTGCTTGTCGACGGTGGGCCGCTCGACCCGCAACGAAAGCCGCTCGCCGGAGTCGATCATCGCCCCCGTCCAGCGCGCCGTTTCCGCGGAATCCATGCCCCGCAGGAAAATCGCCATGGCCAGTGCCGCCATCTGTTCCTCGGCGACCGCTCCCCTGGTGTAGGCGTCGACGACCCAGTCGATCTGCTCGCCGGTGAGCTTCCCTCCGTCGCGCTTGGCGCGGATGACGTCGACGGCGGCGAACGGTTCCCTGCTCATCGCGGAAGGTCCGCCGGGCCGAACGCGTCGGGCAGCACCTCGGTCATCGGCAGCACCCCCCGCGGCGTGTCCACGAGGCAGTCACCGCCGCCCAGTTCGAACAGGATCTGCCTGCACCGTCCACACGGCATCAACAGTTCGCCCGAGCCGCCGCGGCAGGCGACCGCGACGAGCCTTCCGCCTCCGGAAAGCCGGAGCTGGCCCGCCATCGTGCACTCGGCACACAGGCCGAGACCGTAGGAGGCGTTCTCCACGTTGCATCCCGTGACGACCCTGCCGTCGTCGACGAGCGCGGCGACGCCGACGTGCAGTCCCGAATACGGGGCATACGCCGATTCCGCCGCGGTCACCGCCGCCGCGCGCAATGCCGTCCAGTCGGGTTCGACGGCCGGGTTCATCAGTCGCCTTCCCCTCTCCGGTAGCGCGCGCCGATCGCTCTCGGCGGGCGCAATCGTTGTGCGGCGACGGCGAGCACGATGATCGTCACGAAGTGCGGCGTGTACGGGATCAGGTCGCGCGGAAGCTCGTCGTTGGACCAGTAGATGAAGTACAGAATGCCCGCACCGACGACGCCGAGCGCGGCGGCGATCCACTTCCGCCTGATCAACTGGATGACCACGATGACGCCCAGCAGCAACACGGCGGCGTAGCACAGCGCGAGGACGGCCTGCCCTCCGCCGGAGAGCTGGAGCCCGTCGGAATAGCCGAACAGTGCCGCGCCACCGAGCAGCCCTCCAGGCCGCCAGTTGCCGAAGATCATCGCGGCGAGCCCGATGTAACCACGGCCGTTGGTCTGGTTCTCCAGGTAGTCGGCGCCGCCGGGCAGCAGCACGAGCGAAGCACCACCCATACCGGCGAGACCGCCCGATACGGCCAGCGCGGCGTACTTGTACCCGTAGACGTTGATGCCGAGCGATTCGGCGGCGACCGGGTTCTCCCCGCAGGACCGCAGCCGGAGGCCGAACCTGGTGCGCCACAACACGATGTAGCTCAGCGGCACCAGCAGGATCGCGATCATCGCCAGCGGCGACACCTGGGTGATCAGGCCCCTGACCAGACCGGCGACGTCGGAGAGCACGACACGTTGCGCGTCTTCGAGCCCACCGAGCCAGTCCGAGAGTCCCGTCGCCGAGTAGGTTTCGAACTTCGGGACCGGCGGCGACTGCCGGGGGTTGCCCGACAGCGGTTCGAAAACAAGGGTCGCGAGATATTTCGCGACCCCGAGACCGAGCAGGTTGATGGCGACACCGGAGACGATGTGGTTGACGTTGAACGTCACGGTCGCCACCGCGTGCAGCAGGCCGCCGAGCGCGCCGAAGGCGATCGCGGCCAGCAGGCCGACCCACACCCCGCCGTAGTAGGCGCCCCACGCGGCACCCCACGTTCCGAGGATCATCATGCCTTCGAGGCCGATGTTGATCACACCGGAGCGTTCGGCCCACAGCCCGCCGAGACCGGCGAGCAGGATCGGCAGCGCGAGCCGCAGCGCCGTCTGCGCCGTGTTGCTCGACGTGAGCGTGTTCATCCCCGTCAGATACGAGGTCGTCGACAGCACGCCGATGGCGACGACGGCCCACAGCATGCCGCGGGCCCAGCCCGGCATCGCCCGTTTCTGTTGCGGCGCCGGCATCATCACCGGTTCGCCGGAGGGGTTGGAATCCACCGCCGTACTCACACCGCACCCCCTTCACTGACGCTCGCGGGACTGCCGTTTCTGCCCGCTCTGCCCACCCTGCGTTGTTCGGCGGCGAGGTCGGCACGCTTGACGATCTCGTATGCGACGACGACCGACAGCACGATGGTGCCCTGGATGATCGTGGCGATCTCGCGCGGAACCTGGATCTGTTCGAGCGAAACGGCCGACTTGTCGAGGAAAGCCCACAGCAGCGCGCCCAGCGCGATCCCGGCGGGGTGGTTACGGCCGAGCAACGCGACCGCGATGCCGATGAACCCGTAGCCCTGGGTCGCCGTCATGGCGTACTCGTGGTCGCGGCCGAGCAGTTCCGGCATCGCGATCAGACCGGCGACGGCCCCGGAGAGCAGCATCGCCGTCATCGTCATTTTCTTGGCGCTGACCCCGCCGGCGGCCGCTGCCGTCGGTGACTCGCCGCTGGCCTTGAGTTCGAAACCGAACCTGGTGCGATTGAGCATGAACCAGTAACCGACGCCGAGCAGCAGTGCCAGCAGCACCGCGCCGAACAGGGTTCCGGCACCCCCGAGCGGAATGCCGGGGATCCAGCCCGACGAGTCGATTTCCTCCGTGGCGACGTTGTTGCCGTGCAGCACGCCGAACTGGTCGGGGTTGATCAGGAAGGCGACGATGCCGAACACGATGGAGTTCAGCATGATCGTCGTGATGACCTCGCTGACCCCTCTCGTGACCTTGAGGATCGCGGGCAGCAACGCGTAGAAGGCGCCCGCGAAAACGGCGACGAGCAGGATCACCAGCATGTGCAGTACCGGAGGCAACCGCAGCGCGCCGCCGACGATGGCGGCGACGACGGCCGCGAACCGGTACTGCCCTTCGACGCCGATGTTGAACAGGTTCATCTGGAACCCGATCGCAACGGCGAGGCCCGCGATGTAGTAGACGGTCGCGAGGTTGACGGTGTCGACGGCGGTCGTGCCCTTGAAGAGCTGGGCACCCATGGTGCCGAACGCCCGCAGCGGATCGGCGCCCGAGATGAGCAGGGCGATCGACGAGAGCACGAGCGCGAAGACGATCGCGAGCAGCGGTGGCAGCACCACCGTGCGCCAGGACTTCACACGTCCTCCTCGGTGGCGGCTCCGGTCATGGCGGAGCCGAGTTCGGTCGGGGTGACGGTCGCGGGGTCGGCTTCGCTGACCAGCTCGCCCCTCAGCATCACCCTGATGGTGTCGGAGAGTCCGATCAGCTCGTCGAGGTCGGCGGAGACGAGCAGCACCGCGAGGCCCTCACGCCGCGCGGTGCGGATCTGTTCCCAGATCAGGGCCTGCGCGCCGACGTCGACGCCCCGCGTCGGATGGGACGCGATGAGCAGCAACGGGTTGCCGGAGAGTTCCCTCCCGACAATGAGTTTCTGCTGGTTTCCGCCGGACAGCGCGCCGGAGGGCACGTCGACACTCGGCGTCCGCACGTCGTACTGCTCGACAATCCGCTCGGTGTCCTCGCGTGCGGCCTGCCGGTTGATCAACCGTCCACTTGAGACCGGCTGACGGGTCTGGTAACCGAGGATCCGGTTGCTCCACAACGGCTGGTTGAGCAGGAGCCCGTGCCGGGTCCTGTCCTCGGCGATGTAGCCGATGCCGGTTTCGCGCCGGGCGAGGGTGCCCAGTTTGGTCAGGTCGTGGACGGTGCCGTCGGCGTCGACGAGTTCGACCGAACCCGACGTGGCCTTGCGCATCCCCATGATCGCCTCGACCAGTTCGGTCTGCCCGTTGCCCTCGACGCCCGCGATGCCGAGGACCTCACCGGCATGCACGGTCAGCGAAATGTTCTTGAGCAGCGCCCTTTCCGTACCTTCGGCGTCCAGCCTCAGGCCGGCGACCCGGAGAATGTCCCTTTCGGTCACCGTGGATTCCCGCGTCTCGGGACTCGGCAGCGCCGAGCCCACCATCATCTCGGCCAGCTCGCGGGAACTCACGGTCTTGGGATCCACCGTGCCGACGGTCGTGCCACGGCGGATGACGGTGACCGAATCCGCGATGGCCCGTACCTCGTCGAGCTTGTGCGAGATGAAGATGAACGTGAAACCCTGCCGCTGCATTTCCCGCACGGTCTCGAAAAGAGCGTCGACCTCCTGCGGCACGAGCACCGCCGTCGGCTCGTCGAGAATCACGATGCGCGCGCCACGGTAGAGCACCTTGACGATCTCGACCCGCTGCCGGTCGGCGACGCCGAGCCGTTCGACGAGCAGATCGAGGTCGGCGTGCAGACCGGTCTGCTCCGCGAATCCCTCCAGCACCGAACGTGCCTTCTTGCCGATGCCGTGCAGGGCTTCGGCACCGAGCAGCACGTTCTCCTTGACGGTGAGGTTGTCCGCGAGCATGAAGTGCTGGTGGACCATGCCGATACCGGCCTTGATCGCGTCCTGCGGGTTGCGCAGCTTGACGGGCTCACCGTTGATGGAGATGGTTCCCTCGTCCGGCTGCTGCATGCCGTAGAGGATCTTCATGAGTGTCGACTTGCCTGCGCCGTTCTCGCCGCACACGGCGTGTACCTCGCCGGCCCGCACGCTCAGGTGCACGTCGGAATTGGCGACGACGCCGGGGAATCGTTTCGTGATTCCGCTCAGCTCGACCACCGGTTCGGGATCGGTCATCTTTCGCAATGCTCCCCACGAAAAGGCAGGTGGGGCCCGCCGGCGGGATTACCGCCGACGAGCCCCACGCCGCGCCGGGTCCTAGGGCCCTAGCCCGAGACCTTGTCGGACACGGTGACGGCGCCGTCGATGATCTGCTGCTTGTAGCCGTCGAGAACAGGCTTGATGTCGTCGACCTGGCCACCGGAGGTGGAGTAGCCGACACCGTTGACCTTGAGGTCGAACCTCTCGGGCATGTTCGAGAGGTCGTCCTGCGCGATGGCCTTGATGTAGTCGTACACCGCGACATCGACACGCTTGAGCATCGAGGTCATGATGACGTCCTTCACGTCGGCGACCGTCTTCTGGTTGTACTGGTCGGAGTCGACGCCGATGGCGAGAACCCCGTTGCTCTTCGCCGCTTCGAACACGCCCTTGCCCGAGGCGCCCGCCGCCTGGTACACGACGTCGGCGCCCTTGTTGATCTGGGCGTTGGCGAGCGTGTTGCCCTTGCCGGGGTCGTTGAAGCCGGTGATGTCACCGGCGGGGGTCAGGTAGTCGCGCTCGATCTGGACCTTGTCGGACACGGCCTCCGCGCCCTGCACGAAGCCTGCCTCGAACTTCTGGATCAACGGCGTGTTGACACCACCGACGAAGCCGATGTGGCAGTTCTTGCTCTTGTAGACGGCGGCGACACCGGCGAGGAAGGAGCCCTGCTCCTCCGCGAAGACCAGCGGCGTCACGTTGGGAAGGTCCACCGAGTCGTCGTCGATGATGGCGAACTTGGTGTCGGGGTGCTTCGGCGCGACGGCCTTGAGGGCCTCCGCGTAGGCGAAGCCGACGGCGATGACCGGGTTGTAGCCCTGCGAGGCCATCTGGTCGAGGCGCTGCTGCTTCGCGTCCTCCGACTCGGTGCCCGCGGCGGTGCTCTCCGTGGAGTCGGAGACGCCCATCTTCTCGGTCGCCCTGTCGACACCGGCCGCGGCGGCGTCGTTGAACGACGCGTCACCCCTGCCGCCGACGTCGTAGGCCAGCCCGACCTTCAGCGCACTGGCGTCGACCTTCTCGTCCGCCTCACTGGAGCTGGAACTGGCCTGGGGCGCGGGGGGTGCCTGCGCGGTGACGCAGCTTCCCTCTTCCCCTTCACCACCGGCCTGCCCCTCGTTGCCCGAATCCTTGGCGCAACTCGCCAGCGTCAAGACGCCGGCCATGGCTATAGCCGCCAGCGCTCCACCACGCACACGACGCACGGTGTTTCTCCCTCCCCGCTGTTCCAGCGGACACACTGAGAAGGTCCGTACTACCTTCGGACCAATTGGCGAACCGTACCGCTCTGTGAGAAATGAAGCATGCGGATGCAACCGCGCGTAACCCGATTGTTTACTCGCAGGTCAATCGCGCAATCACGCATGCACAGCCCGTGATTGCGGACGCCCGTTACCCGACCGGGTAATCCACGGCGGCGATCGGCGGTGTCCCGCCCCCGGCGCGGAGCGCGAGACCTGGACCACTCGGCACGTGTGCTCAGTGTTTGGTCCATCACAGACGACAACCCGAGGTTGAGCCCGCCCGAAGCGGCAGGTCTAGCATCCGTTCGTATCCACGCTCGACGACCTGACCTCGGCTAAGTCGCGGTCCGCCGGGCTCAAGTCCATGAGTGACGTTGGAGGCCGTACACCGATGTCCACCACTGCTAGCACCGCCGCCGAGGCGGCGGCGAGTGATCGGACGGGCGCCTCACGCCGGAGCGGAACGTTCTACCGCGGAGACCCTGGAATGTGGTCCTGGGTCCTGCACCGCATCACCGGCGTGCTCACGTTCTTCTTCCTCTTCGTGCACGTTCTCGACACCGCGCTGGTCAGGGTGTCGCCGAACGCCTACGACGAGGTCATCGAGACCTACAAGACCCCATTCGTCAACCTCCTTGAGGTGGCCCTCGTCGGCGCGGTGCTCTATCACGCGCTGAACGGGATCAGGATCATCCTCGTCGACTTCTGGTCGAAGGGGCCGAAATACCAGCGCCCCATGCTGTGGTCGATCGTCGGCATCTGGGTCGTCGTGATGATCCCCGGCACCTACTTCATGCTCGAACGCACCGTCAGCGAACTGTTCGGAGGCGGCAACTGATGGCCGACGCACTGGCAATCGACAAGCCCCGCTCCCCGCGAAGGCCCTCCGCCCGGCGCAGCAACTTCGAGCTGTACAGCTGGCTGTTCATGCGCATCTCGGGCCTCGCGCTCGTGGTGCTCGTGCTCGGCCACCTGTTCATCATGAACATCCTCGACGGAGGTGTTCACCGGCTGAACTTCGCCTTCGTCGCCGGCCGCTGGGCCTCGCCGTTCTGGCAGTTCTGGGACCTGGCCATGCTGTGGCTCGCGCAGATCCACGGTGGCAACGGGCTGCGCACGATCATCGACGACTACGCGCGCAAGGACACCACCCGGTTCTGGCTGAAGATGGTGCTCTACGTGTCGATGGCCGTGATCCTCGTGCTCGGCACGCTGGTGATCTTCACCTTCGATCCGAACATCTCGGCCAACTGACTTCCTCACCACACGGAGTTTCGGGACCATGCAGTTTCACAAATACGACGTGGTGATCGTCGGGGCGGGCGGCGCAGGCATGCGAGCCGCCATCGAATCCGGTCAGCGCGCCCGCACGGCGGTACTCACCAAGCTCTACCCCACGCGTTCGCACACCGGCGCCGCTCAGGGCGGTATGTGTGCCGCGCTGGCCAACGTCGAGGAAGACAACTGGGAGTGGCACACCTTCGACACCGTCAAGGGTGGTGACTACCTCACCGACCAGGACGCGGCGGAGATCATGGCCAAGGAGGCCATCGACGCGGTGCTCGACCTGGAGAAGATGGGCCTGCCCTTCAACCGCACGCAGGAAGGCAAGATCGACCAGCGCCGGTTCGGGGGGCACACCAGGGATCACGGCAAGGCCGCCGTGCGCAGGGCCTGCTACGCGGCCGACCGCACGGGTCACATGATCCTGCAGACGCTGTACCAGAACTGCGTCAAGCACGGCATCGAGTTCTTCAACGAGTTCTACGTGCTCGACATCGCCATCACCGAGACGGCCGACGGGCCCGTCGCCTCCGGCGCGATCGCCTACGAGCTGGCCACCGGCGAGATCCACGTCTTCCAGGCGAAGTCGATCGTGTTCGCGACGGGCGGCTTCGGCAAGGTCTTCAAGACCACGTCCAACGCGCACACGCTCACCGGCGACGGCATGGGCATCTACGCCCGCAAGGGCCTTCCGCTTGAGGACATGGAGTTCTACCAGTTCCACCCGACCGGCCTCGCCGGTCTCGGCATCCTGCTCACCGAGGGCGCCAGGGGTGAGGGCGCGATCCTGCGCAACGAGTCGGGCGAGCGGTTCATGGAACGCTACGCGCCGACCATCAAGGACCTCGCGCCCCGCGACATCGTCGCCAGGTCGATGGTGCTCGAAGTGCTGGAAGGCCGGGGAGCGGGGCCGAACAAGGACTACGTGTACCTCGACTGCACCCACCTCGGTGCGGAGGTGCTGGAGACCAAGCTCCCCGACATCACCGAGTTCGCCCGCACGTATCTCGGTGTCGACCCCGTCGAGGAACCGGTTCCGGTGTACCCCACCGCGCACTACGCGATGGGTGGTATCCCGACCAACGTCCACGGCGAGGCGTTGCGGGACAACGACAACGTGATCCCTGGGCTCTACGCGGCGGGCGAGGTCGCCTGCGTCTCGGTGCACGGAGCCAACCGGCTCGGCACCAACTCGCTGCTCGACATCAACGTGTTCGGCAGGAGGGCCGGTATCGCGGCGGCCGAGTACGCGGCGACGAGGGAGCACGTCGAGCTTCCCGAGGACCCGGCGAAGCTGGTCGAGGGCATGGTCGATCACCTGCGCACCGCGCACGGTGGCGAGCGCGTCGCCGACCTGCGCACCGAGTTGCAGCGGACCATGGACGAGAACGCGGCCGTCTACCGCACCGAGGACACGCTCAAGCAGGCGCTGACCGACGTGCAGGCGCTCAAGGAGCGCTACGGCAGGATCGCCGTGCAGGACAAGGGACTTCGCTTCAACACGGACCTGCTGGAGGCCATCGAACTGGGCTTCCTGCTCGACCTCGCGGAGATCCTCGTCAACGCGGCGCTCGCCCGCAAGGAATCGCGGGGAGGGCACGCCCGCGAGGACTACCCGAACAGGGACGACGTCAACTTCATGCGGCACTCGATGTCCTACAAGCAGCTGCCGGAGAAGGAAGACCCCGACGCGCCGCTGGGCCTCACCGGGTTCACGGCCGACCTCCGGCTCGACTACAAGCCGGTGACCTTCACCAGGTACGAGCCGATGGAACGGAAGTACTGATGGCTTCCGACCTACTTTTCTCCGCTGAGGAAGTGAAATGACCGCCGTAGCAGAGAACACCACGCACGACACGTCGCAGATTCCGGCGCCGGACGGCGCCATCACCATCACGGTGAAGTTGCTGCGGTTCAACCCCGAAGTGGACGACGAGCCGCACTGGGAGTCCTACGACGTTCCGGCGCTGCCGACCGACCGGGTGCTGAACCTGCTGTTCAACATCAAGAACTATGTGGACGGCACGCTGGCGTTCCGCCGCTCGTGCGCGCATGGCATCTGCGGCTCCGACGCCATGCAGATCAACGGCATCAACCGCCTCGCGTGCAAGGTTCTGGTCAAGGACCTGCTCGCGAAGCCGGGCAAGCAGACGACGGTGTCGATCGCGCCGATCAAGGGCCTGCCCACCATGAAGGATCTCTATGTCGACATGGAGCCATTCTTCGAGGCGTACCGGGCGGTGAAGCCCTACCTCATCGCCTACGGCAACGAGCCCACTCGTGAGCGCGTCCAGTCCGTGGCCGACAGGGAGCGGTTCGACGACACCACCAAGTGCATCCTGTGCGCCGCCTGCACGTCCTCGTGCCCGGTGTACTGGGCGGACGGCTCCTACTTCGGGCCGGCGGCCATCGTCAACGCGCACCGGTTCATCTTCGACTCGCGCGACGAGGCCGCCGAGGAGCGGCTCGACATCCTCAACGACGCCGAGGGCGTGTGGCGCTGCCGCACCACCTTCAACTGCACGGACGCCTGCCCGCGCGGTATCCAGGTGACCAAGGCGATCCAGGAAGTCAAGCGCGCGCTGCTGTTCAAGCGCGTCTGAGCACCGACTCGCGAGTGAAGGGGGAGGCCGCCGGTGCGGCCTCCCCCTTCATCTGTCCGATGTGCTCCTTCCGGAGGTTCAGACCTCTCCGCAGGCCTCCCTTGCCGCCGCGACGGCATCGAGGACCTCGGGGCTTTCGTAGTCGAACGTGCGCTGCCCGATGTCGAGCGGCTTCTTGATCGTGTCGGCGAGCTTCCGGTAGCCGGGATCCTGTTCGGCCGCCGCCTCCGCCAACTCCGAGGCACCTGACCACCTCCGCGGTCCGGCGAGCCCGGTGATCGGATCGATCGTCGTCGTCCTCGCCATGGCCTCACACGCGGCGACGGCGTCGGCCCTCGCTCCCCCTCCGGGGCCCGATGAGCCCGACGAGTCCGATGAGGACGACAGCCAGCCCAGCCCGACGGCACCGCCGCCGAGCACGAGACCGGCGATCAGGGCCAGTACCACGGGCCTTCCGGCCCTGGCTGCGGGCTTCGGCGCTTCGTTCATGCCGGTCACCGCTCCTCTTCCGAGCTATCCGAGGCGGCGAGCGCGGCGCGCGAACCACGCAATCCCCTGAGCCCGATGACCCCGATGATCGTGCCGAGCACGAAGGACACCACCGCCAGAGTGATGTGCACGATGAAGAACGTCGTCGGCGAGCCGTCCGCGTTCCACGCGTTGTCCCCGTTCCAGAGGTTGCGCACGAACGTGATCCAGATGATCCAGGACCAGATACCGAAGGCCAGCAGAAAGAGTGAGACTGGGCGGGACATTCGCATACCGCGCAGTATCCCCGCCCCTCCAGCGGATAGCCTGCACGGGTGCGCAGCGTTGTTCCCGCCAGGGTCCTGATCGTCGCTCTGCTTGCCGCTTTGCTCGGTACGAGCGGGTTACCCGCGCTCGCACAGCAACCTCCCCAACCCTCCCAGCCTCCCGAAGCGCCGTACTGCGAGTTCAGGGAAGTGCCGCCGCCTCCGGTCGACACCTCGGAGCAGCCGCCGCCCGGCGAGCCCTCCCCCGCACCGCTGCCCGTACCGGCGAACCCGGCGGGCGGCGAGCGCATGGGCGAATGCGGGATCGTCGTCCCCGAGGGTGTGCCCGCGCCGCCGGAGCCGCAGACGGCGGCCTCGTGGATGGTGCAGAACCTCGACACCGGCGAGGTACTCGCCGCGAAGGACCCGCACGGAAGGCAGCGGCCGGCCTCGCTGATCAAGACGCTGCTCGCTTTGGTGGTGCTCGAGCAACTCGACCCCGAGCGCGTCGTCATCGGCACCAAACAGGACTCCGAGCAGGAATGCACGTGTGTCGGCATCGTCGAGGGCGGCGAGTACACCGTCGGCCAGCTCATGAACGCGCTGCTGATGCGGTCGGGCAACGACGTCGCGCACGCGCTCGCGGGGGCGCTCGGCGGGACACAGGCCGCGGTGCGGAAGATGAACGACCTCGCGGCGCGGCTCGGCGCCGCCGACACCAGGGCGGCGACACCGTCCGGTTTGGACGGGCCGGGTATGACGACCTCGGTCTACGACATGAGCCTCATCTTCGCCAGCGCGATGAAGCAGCCCGGCTACGCGGAAGCGGTCGGAAGACAGCACATGGACTTCCCCGGCGGGCCCGGCAAACCGCCCTATCCCATCTACAACGACAACCAGTTGTGGCCGACCTACGCCGGTTTCATCGGCGGCAAGACCGGCTTCACCGACGACTCCCGGCACACCTACGCGGGCGCCGCGGACCGGGAAGGCACCCGGATCGGGGTCGTGTTGCTGAGGGCGGAGCAGAAGCCGATCCCGGTGGGAGACCAGGCTGCCCGGCTGCTCGACTACGGTTTCTCGCTCGCGGCGACCGGAACACCCGCCGTCGGGGACCTCGCGCAGGCGCCCCCGGTGAACGACGGCACATCGGACGGTTCCGCGCAGGGCGCGCAGGACGCGGATCAGGACGACGGCAAGGAAGACCCGTTCGGCACGACCGGCTGGATCATCACACTCATCGTCATCGTGATCGTGGCGACAGGCATGATCATCGCCCACCGCAAGGGTGTGCTGATCCGGCGCGAGTGAACCTTCTCAGCGCTGGCAGCCCGCCTCGGGACACGAACTGTCCGCGGCGGGCGCGACCTCGGCGCTGTCCTTCTCGTCGCTCCTGCCCACCGGCAGGGTTTCCTTCGCCAGGACCCACAGCACGAAGCCGATGGCGGCGATGCCCCCGGTGAGGCCGAACGCCGCGGCGTACGACATCTTCTCGGCGACGGCTCCCGCGACGAGCGGGCCGACGACCGCGCCGACGTCGGCGGCCATCTGGAACCCGGCCAGCACGGACCCACCCCGCGCCTTGGCTCCGAGCACATCGGCGACGGCGGCGTTGTGCGCGGGGTTCAGCGACCCCGAGCCCGCGCCCGCGATGAGCGCGGCGACGAGGAACAGCCACGGATTGCTCGTGACACCGAGCAGGGTGGTTCCCACGGCCAGCAGCGCGAGTCCCGCGATCGCGGGAGGACGGCGTCCCCTCTTGTCGGCGAACCGGCCCGCCAGCAGCAGCACGGCCGCGTTGGCCGCGGCGAACACGGCGAGCGCGATACCGGTGAACGTCTCGTCCTTGACGAGGACGGCCGTGACGAACAGTGGGATCAGCGACATCCGCACCCCGAGCACGACCCAGCCGTTGGCGAGGTTCGACGCGAGCGCGGCCCGGTAGGTGGGGTGGCGCAGCGCCTGCGTGAAGGTCAGTTCCGGTTCGTCGTCGTCGGCCGCGCGCGCGGCCAGCGTCGAGCCGCGCAGCTGCCACCACACGAACACGGTCGTCACCAGCAGTGCGGCACCGTAGGCGAGGAAGGGGGCCCTCAGCGACACCGCGACGAGCCCGCTGCCGATGACGGGACCGGCGATGCCACCGAGCAGGAAGCTCGTGCCCCACAGCCCGGATGCCCTTCCCCTCAGCTGCGGTGGCGAGATGCGGATCAGCAGCCCGATCGCCGACACCGTGAACATCGTCGACCCGACGCCGCTTGCCGACCGGAACAGCAGCAGCTGCCAGTACTCCTCGGCCAGGGCGCACGCGAGCGTTCCGGCCGCGACGATCGACAGCCCCCACAGGTAGATGGGCCGCTCGCCGAAGCGGGTGACCAGCTTGCCGCTCGCGGGCGCGAACAGAAGCCGGACCAGCGCGAACGCGCTCACCACGAATGAGGCTGCCGTCAGCCCCACGTCGAAGCTCGCCGCGAAATTCGGCAGTGCGGGCCCGATCAGCCCGTAGCCGATCGCGATGAGAAAGCTGGCTCCGACGAGGACGTAGATCTCCCTCGGCAGTGTGGCCTTCTCCGGTTCCCGCGTCGTGACCGTGTCGCTCACCCTCACCCCTTACTTACAAGGTGAGCTTAATTCACTTGGAGCGGCGTCCGAGCCACGCCAGCAGCGCTCCGGCCCCGAAGGCGCCCGCGACCGCGCCCGCACCCGCGCCCTTCCTGACCGTGACCTCCGGCCTGATCACCACCGGTGGCGGAGGCGCGACCGTGCGCACCACGTTCTCCCTCGCCGTCGCCGTCCACGCCGTCACGTACAGCAGGAACCTGGCGACCAGGTTCGCGAAGACGAGCAAACCGATGATCGGGCCGAAGACCGCGCCGCTCGGCGAGCTGAGCACGCTGGCGAGGTAGATGCTGCCGACCTGCTTGAGGATTTCGAAGCCGATACCGGCCACGACCGCGCCCTTGACGGCGCTGCGCGCGGAGACCCGCTCCCTCGGCAACTGCGAGATCACCCACAGGAAGACCAGCACGTTCGCCACGAGCGCCAGCAGGATCGTCGCCAGCCACAGCACGAACCGCGCCCACGCCTGCCCTTCGAGACCGACCGCTTCGAGCAGGAATCTGCCGACGCCGCCGCCCACCGCCGTGAGGCCGAACGAGACCACCAGTGCCAGCCCCAGTCCTGCCAGCGCGGCGAGGTCCTTGATCTTCGACGACAGGAACGGCTGCTGTTTCTTCTCCTGCCCCCACTGCGCGGTCAGCGCGTCGCGCAGGTTGGTCATCCAGCCGAGGCCGGAGTACAGCGCGAGCAGCAGACCCAGGATGCCGACCCCGGCCCGGGAATCGACGGCGGCGTTCACGATCCCGGAAAGCAGGTCACCGAGGCCCTCCGGCGCCGAGTTGACGATGCCGTCTCTGAGTTCGTTCAGCGCCGACTGGTTACCGGCGAGGATGAATCCGGCGACGGAGAAACCGACCATCAGCAACGGGAACAGGGACAACACCGAGAAGTAGGTGATCGCCGCCGCGTAGTGGTTGCCGTTGTGCTCCGTGAAGGTGTCGTTGGCTCTGATCAGATGATCGAACCAGGGGTACTTCCTCCGCAGCCTCGGTATCAGCTTTTCTCGTTCCGCGCTCTCCTCCGTCACCCGATGACGCTAACCAGCCCAAAACGGGCCCGCAACGCGAACCGGCGCGTTTCGCGGGCCCGGTTTGGGAAAGCGCCGATCAGCCCGGCTGCAAGGTGCGCCCGTACGTGGTCCCGCGCTGCCGGGACGGCCTCCCCGCCAGCGTCGCGAGCTGATCCAGCTCCGAGACGGTGCGCGAAGAGCCGTGTTCGGAGCCGGCCATCCTGGAGATCGTCTCCTCCATCAGCGTTCCGCCGATGTCGTTGGCTCCGCCGCGCAGGATCTGGGCGGTCCCCTCGTCGCCGAGCTTGACCCAGGAACACTGCACGTTGTCGATGCGGCCGTGCAGAGCCAGCCTCGCGAACGCGTGTACGGCGCGGTTGTCCCGCACCGTCGGACCGGGCCTCGCGACACCGGCGAGGTAGATGGGCGCGTTGGTGTGCACGAAGGGAAGCCCGACGAATTCGGTGAAGCCACCGGTCTCGTCGGCGATTCCGGCGAGCACCCTGAGGTGGCCGAGCCAGTGACCGGGGTGGTCGACGTGGCCGTACATCATCGTGCTTGAGGAGGGAAGGCCGATCCTGTGCGCCGTCGTCACGACGTCGACCCAGGTCTTCGCGGGCAGCTTCCCCTTGGTGAGCACCCATCGCACGTCGTCGTCGAGGATTTCGGCCGCGGTACCGGGAATCGAGCCGAGCCCGGCATCCCTGAGTTCGGTGAGCCACTCCTCGACACTCACGCCCGCCTTGGCCGACGCGGACACGATCTCCATGGGCGAGAACGCGTGTACGTGCATGTCGGGAACGGCGGCCTTGATGGCGCGCACGATGTCGGCGTAGTAGCTGACCGGCAGTTTCGGGTCGATGCCGCCCTGCATGCAGACCTCGGTCGCGCCCGAGGCCGCTGCCTCGACCGCCCTGCTCGCGACCTCGTCCGCCGAGAGCCGGTAGGCGTCGGCATCGCGCTCCCGCTGCGCGAAAGCGCAGAACCGGCAACCGACGTAACACACGTTGGAGAAGTTGATGTTGCGGTTGACGACGTAGGTGATGTCGTCGCCGACGACATCGGCCCTCAGCTCGTCGGCGAGCCTCGTCATCGTCTCCAGCGCGTCACCCTCGGCGGTGAGCAGCGCCATGGCCGCACTCGTGTTCGCCGGATCGAGCAGTGCGGCCGGATCGCCGGCCGCCAGCGCGAGTCCCTGTTTCGCATCGGTGTCGAGCCGTTCCGGCGCAGCACCCACCTGGTCACGGACCATGTCCCAGTCGCCGTACACGCTGTCGAAGTCGCCCCTGCGGTCGCCGGTGCGGCCCTCGGTGTCGATCGTGGCGTGCAGGTCGGCCCTTCCCACGGTGTCGAGCCCGCCGTCGGGTTCCTGCCATTCCCTGCCGACGACGGGCGCGTCGTCGTCGCCGAGTCCTTCGCCGGTCGCCAGCGCGCTCACGTGGGGATGCAGCCGCACGTCGATCCACTTGTCGGCGTCACGCACGTACCTCGGATAGACGGCGAGCCGTTCCCGCAACGAGAACCCTGCCTCCGCGGTCCAGCCACGCAACTCCTCGATGCCCGGCCACGGGCGTTCGGGGTTGACGTGGTCGGGAGTCACCGCGGAAACCCCGCCCCAGTCGTCGATACCGGCACGCAGCAGCAGCGCGTGCTCGTCGCCGACGAGGTTCGGAGGGGCCTGCACGCTGACACCTGGCGGCATCAGCAGCCTCGCCACCGCGACCGTCGCCGCGAGATCGTCGATGCCCGCGTCCGGCGCTGAGCGCATCGCCGTGTCCGGCTTGGCTCGGAAGTTCTGGACGATGATTTCCTGGATGTTGCGGTACTGCCGCGCCCGCGACCTGATGGCGTGCAGCGACTCGGCCCGCTCCTCCAGCGTCTCGCCGATGCCGACGAGGATGCCCGTCGTGAACGGCACCCCGACCCTTCCCGCGTCGTCGAGCACCCTGAGCCGGACGGCGGGTTCCTTGTCGGGACTGCCGTAGTGCGGCCCGCCCTTCTCCGACCACAACCGCTCCGCCGTGGTCTCCAGCATCATCCCCATGCTCGGCGCGACCGGCTTGAGCCGCTGAAGTTCCTCCCAGCTCAGCACGCCGGGGTTGAGGTGCGGCAACAGTCCCGTCTCTTCGAGAACCGCGATCGCCGAAGCCCTCACATAGTCCAATGTGGAGTCATAACCGCGTTCGTCGAGCCACTGCCTCGCCTCCGGCCATCGGTCTTCCGGCCGGTCGCCGAGCGTGAACAACGCCTCCTTGGAACCAGCCTCGGCACCCGCCCTCGCGATGGCGAGCACCTCGTCCTTTTCCAGGTAGAGCGAGTCGAGCTTTCCGGGAACCTTGACGAACGTGCAGTAGTGACACCGGTCCCTGCACAACCTGGTCAGCGGAATGAAGACGCTGGCGCTGTAGGTGACGACGCCGTCGCGTCCCTGATCGGCGAGGTGCGCGTCCCTGACGCGAGCCGCCGCGGCGAGCAGTGTGTCGAGGTCGTCTCCCCGCGCGGTGAGCAGCACCGCGGTTTCGGTGACGTCGAGGGCAACCCCTTCCGAGGCCCGCTTGAGCGCGCGGCGCATCGCGGAAGGAGACGGTTTCGGCGAGGGCGGTGCGATCGAGACGGGATCAGCCATGTGCCGAGACTAGGCGTGTGAGCAGCCGCCCGCTAAGAGCTTTCGCTGTGAGGGATTACTCGGCCTGCCGGGAATAAACCGGCTCGGCCACCGCGAGCGGCACCATGGCGGGCTCCGGTTCCGCGACGACCGGCACCGGCGCCGCGGCGACCGCGCGTGCCTTCTTCATCCGCTGCCGCACGACACCGGCTGTCATGCCGATGACGCCGAGCACGATGGCGACGAGGCCGACAGGGCCAAGCAACCCGAAGGTCATGGCATTCGGCTCGGCCTGAGCGGCCGAGGCCGTTCCCGTGCCTAACGTGAACAGGCTTGCCGACATGGCGACGAGGACAGCGGTCGCGCGGCGAGCGCGCACTGCCGTACGAGCCTGCACACTGACAGGGTTGCGCACCGGAGTGCCTCCCGGGATCAGACGGGCATTCACACGAGCTTCACCCCAACGGGTGAAGCTCGCCGTCAAGAAAACTACCGACCGTGTCAACCCCGGCAGTTTCCGTGCATGACCGGCAGAGACTAGCGACCCGCGAGGGGTAACGATGCACGGGGGCGGTTCACTCGCTGCCCTTCGCGACCCAGCCGCGACGTTCGCCCTCGTCAATCAGGGTCCTCGCCGCCGCCCACAGTTCCGAGGACGCGCCGCCGATCACCGCTTTGCGCTCGCGAACGGTATCGGCGGTCACGCCGGGCGTCCGCCAGGTGCCGCCCTTGGCCATCCAATTCAGCAACAACGGCTGGAGCCGGTCCATCGCCTTGGCGAACCCGGCCTCCGGCGTCTCCCTCGCCTCGAACTCGTCCCACCGCTGCCGGAAGACCTCGGCCTGCCCGGAAGGCAGCAGGGAGAACAACGCGTCGGCGGCGGCTTCCTCCCGCTCGCGCTGACTCGCGGCGCCCTCGTCGTCGTAGAGCGGGGTGTCCCCGGCATAGATCTCGACGAGATCGTGGACGAGCACCAACTCGACGGTGCGCGCCACGTCGACCGGTTCGTCCGCGTACTCGGCAAGCACGAGCACCATGAGCGCGAGATGCCACGAATGCTCGGCGTCGTTCTCCCTCCGGTCGGCGGCGGCGAGCGGCGACTGCCGCAGCACCGTCTTGAGCCGGTCGGCCTCGATGAGGAAGGTCAACTGTTCGGCCAGTCTGCCCGCGACACCGTCCGGCAGTGGATTGCCTGCGCTCAGCGGCCCGTTCTCGGCGATCGTCACGCACCGACCCTGACAGCGCTCCCCGCGCGGGGCAACGGGATTCACACCGGTCCCTGGTCACGCCACGCTGCTTGGATTGTCCCCCGAGCATCACGCCGCATAGAGGAGTTCCCGACTGTCCAGCACCCGCTGTTTGAAGTATGGGTTGCGGATGCTGGTAGCACTCACGACATCGACGGGGCGACCCAGGATTCGTTCCAGCCCTTCACGCAGGCTGAAATATGCGTCGAAACAGTCGAATCCCGGCCCGCCTCCGAACTCGACGAGCACGTCCACATCGCTGGTTTCGACGTCGAAGGACTCACCAACCGCCGAGCCGAATACATCGAGGCGGCGCACCGGGAGCGCGCGGCACAGCTCTTCGATGTCGCGCCGCTTCCGCGCTACCAGCTCATGCACGTGACCACCTCCTGCACCGAGCTGCCCGATGCGTGACGCGATCTCACGCTCAGGCGAACGTCGCCGTCACCGGGGCGTGGTCACTCCACCGCTTGTCGTAACTGTCGGCCCGCTCGACGACCACCGACGTGCACACCTCGGCGAGCCCCGGCGTGGCCATGAGGTAGTCGATCCGCCAGCCGGTGTCGTTGTCGAACGCCTTGCCCCGGTAGGACCACCACGTGTACGGCCCCGGTCCCTCGGGGAAGAGCTTGCGCTGCACATCGACATAGCCCGCGTCGAGCACCGTGCCGAACCAGGCCCGCTCCTCGGGGAGGAAGCCGGAACTCTTGCGGTTGGCCCGCCAGTTCTTGAGGTCGATCTCCGCGTGCGCGATGTTCCAGTCACCGCCGACGAGGACCTGCTTTCCGGCCGCCTCCGCTTTGGCCTTCAGCTCTTCGAGGTAGGGAAGGAAAGCCGCCATGAACCGCTCCTTCTCCTCCTGCCTCGGCGTACCGACCTCGCCACTCGGCAGATAGAGACTCGCGACGATGACCTCGGGCAGATGCATCTCGGCATAGCGTCCGCTGTCCTCGAATTCCGGCTCACCGAAGCCGATCCGCACCGATTCGGGTTCGATCCTGCTGTACAGCGACACCCCGCTGCGGCCCTTGGCCGCGCTCGGCGCGTGCACGACATGCCAGCCGTCCGGCCTCGCGAGCGCGGCCGGGAGATCACTTTCCTCCGCGCGGACTTCCTGGCACGCCACGACATCGGACTCGGTGGCGGCCAGCCATTCGGCGAAGCCCTTCTTGGCGGCGGCTCGCAACCCGTTCACGTTCACAGTGGAGACCTTCAACACCCGAGGCAGGCTACCCGGCCGCCCCGACAATCCGGCTCTCCCGTCAGCAGCGAGCGCCCTCGACGGGTTCGAGGAAGTCGTCGGAGGCCCACCTGCCATCGCCGAGTTTGCGGAATCCGTCCCGCACCTCCGCGCTGGCGTCGACCTGCGCGCCGGTGTTGAGCTTGCCCACGATCGCGGAGCCGGTTCCCGGCGCCGAACGCACGTTGAGCACGTCGGCGGTGACCGTGACCGTGCACCCTGAGGCAGGCTGACCGCCGCCACCCTGCTCCGCTCCCGATGAACGCTGGTCGGAACCGATGGCGAAAATGACGACGACGCCGACGAGAACGCCGAGAATGATCAGCGTCTTCTTCGAGACTATGCCAAGCACGATAGTGCTCCTATGTCCTTCGACAGGGGTCCTTCGACAGGCACTAGTTGGCAGAGTAAGGGCAATTCTGGCCCCCCGGACAGACCTGAGCACGGCAACCACCCGGCTGCGCCAGTTCCGTTAGTTACCAGTCACTCCTGGTCACCGATCGCCGATCGCGGCGGCGAGTTCCCCGATCGCGTCAAGCGCGTGTGCGCTGACCACCGCATCGCAGAACGGCAAAGCCGCGGCCATACCGGCCACCCTCGGCTCGTACCCCGGTTTCGCGGTTCGCGGGTTGACCCACACGATCCTGTGAGCGAGCAACGAAAGGCGGGCGAGTTGATCGCGGAGCGTGGTGGTTTCCCCCGCTTCCCAGCCGTCGGAAATCACCACGACGACGGCGCCGCGAGCCAGTTCCCGCGTATCACGACGTTCCAGAAACTCTTTCAGATTCGGCCCTATCCTCGTGCCTCCCGACCAATCGGGTGCCGCGGTACCCACCTCCCGCAACACGGTCGCCGGGTCCGCTTTCAGCACCTCGGTGATGCGGGTGAGCCTCGTGGCGAACGTGAACACCTCGGCCCGCCCCCCGCCCGCCGCGCACACGAGCAACTGCAGCATCGCCCTCGCGTGCGGGCGCATCGAACCCGAGATATCGCACAACACGACGAGTTCCCGCGGCTTCCATTTTGCCCTCGACCGCCGCAACAGGATCGGCTCCGCACCCGTCCTGCGGGCGATGCGCAGGGTTTCCCTCATGTCGTAGGACTTCCCCCTCGCCGCCGGGCGCCGCCGCCGCGAACGGCGCACCGGAGTCGCGAGGCGAAACCTGCGCATGGCCTCGGCGAGCGCGAGCAGTTCGTCGTCGGCCAGTTCGGCGAACTCCCTTTCGGCAAGGCTTTCCTCGGCGCTGCCCAGCAGTGCGACCGTGCCCTCACGCCGCCGTCCCGCGCCGTCCACCCGGTTCTCCCCCTCCCTGCCGCCCTGACCGGCAGCCGAACCGGCGGCGCCCTCCACGCGCCCCGCCGCGTTCGTCACCAACCCGGCTCCGCCACCGAAAACGGCGGCGAAAACGGTGTCCAGCAAGGGAATGTCGCCGGGGCCCGTGGTCAGCGTGGCGAGCGCGCACCAATACAGTTCGCCGGTGCTCGTGGGGTCGGCGGTGACCACGGCGGTCGCGAACCGGGCCGCCCTGTCGGGACCTACCGCGAGCCCCTCCTCCCGCAGGAGCACACAGAACCGGGAAACCAGCTCAGCCAGCATCGCCGACCAGCCCAGCCCAGCCGCCCTTTCCCGCCGTCTCGGCGGCAACGCGGTCTTCCTCGTACTTGAGCACGGCGCCGATGGTGGCCGCGATCGCACTCTCGTCGAACTCGGCAGGGGAACCGACGCCGAGCACCCGCAGTGCCGAAGCCCAGTTGACGGCTTCCGCGATTCCGGGTGGTTTGGTCAGCCGCAACTCCCTCATCCGTTGAACCCCGGCGGCGACGCGCGCCGCGAGCCAGCCGGGGGCCCTCGGCTCCCGCATCCTGATGATCGCGGCGACTCTTTCCGGTTCCGGGTGGGCGATCCAGTGGTAGAGGCAGCGGCGCTTGAGCGCGTCGTGCAGTTCTCTCGTGCGGTTCGACGTGAGCACGACGATCGGCGGCACCTTCGCCATCCTGGTACCGAGTTCGGGAATCGTCACGCTCGCCTCGGCGAGCAGTTCGAGCAGGAACGCCTCGAACTCGTCGTCCGCCCTGTCGACCTCGTCGATGAGCACGACGGCCGGGAGCGGCCCCTCGTGATCGATGGCGGCGAGCAGGGGTTTGCGCAACAGGTACTCGTCCGTGAAAAGGTCCACTTCGGACAGCGTGCCGCCCCGGGCCTCCGCGAGCCTGATGGCCAGCAATTGGCGAGGATAGTTCCATTCGTAGATGGCGTCGGCCGCGGCGAGCCCCTCGTAACACTGGAGCCGGATGAGCGGTGTCCCCAGCGCCACGGCGAGTGCCTTCGCCGCCTCGGTCTTGCCGACTCCGGGTTCGCCCTCCAGCAAGATGGGCTGCCGCATGGCGACGGCGAGGAACAACGCGGTGGCGAGCGGTTGCCCGGCGAGGTAACCCGCCTCGCCGAGCGCGGCCGCCAGCGAAGAGGCGTTCTCCGGTTCCCCCGCACGCTCACTCATGGCTGCCGTATCGAAGGGGGTCGTCGGCGAACGCCCTCGCGCAGCCCTGCCCGCAGAAGTAGCGCACGCCGCCCGCGCTCACCACCGACGGCGTCGCCGCCGATACCGCGACGGTCATCCCGCACACCGGATCGAGCGCCTGTTCGCTCGATTCCTCCGGTTCGGGCTTCTCCGCCCGGCGGCGGGGACGAGTCGCGATCAGCTCCGCGTACACGGACACCGCGACCTCCTCCGGGGTCGCGGCACCGATGTCGAGTCCTGCGGGCGTGTGCACGACACCGGCGTCATCGATGCCGAGCGAAGCCAGGACCGCGGCTCCGCGGCGACGGCTCGCCACGAGTCCGATGTAGCCGGTCCCCGCCTCGATCGCCGCCCGCAGCACCGATTCCTCGTTCCGCCCGTGCGAGGCGACAATCACCGCGTCGGCAACCTCGGCAGTGCTCTCTTCGGTGTCACCGGCGGAGCGCACGTCGTAGCCGAGGGCCGTGCCGACGACCACCAGCGCGCGGGCGATCGGCGCGTCGCCGAACACGTGCACGAGCCTCGGCGGCAACTGCGGTTCGAGGAAGATGTCCACCGCTCCCCCGGAAAGGCAGGGATTGGCGACCATGACGATTCCCTCCTGTCCACCTTCCCTCCCCGGTTCCTCCCTTGTGATCCGCAGCAACGCCGACTCCCCTGTCGACAGTGCACGGATTCCGTGCAATCGCACGCTGGACTCGGCGCAGGTACCGCCGACGAACCCCTCGATCGTCCCGTCGGCGAGTACCAGCGCCCGGTCACCCGGCCTCGCGCTTGCCGGTCGCTGAACGCGCACCACGGTGGCCAGCACGAACGGGGTGCGTTGTGTTCTGAGCGAATCGGCATGCTCACGCAAAGCCGTTGGCGTGGGAATGGCCGTACTCATGTGATCGCCAGATCCGTTCTCAATGGGTTGCCCCGCATGGCACTCCACACCGCGGCCGGGGTCAGCGGCATGTCGGCGTGCCGGACGCCGAGTGGTTTCAACGCGTCGAGTACCGCGTTGACAACGGCGGGAGGTGAGCCCACCGTCGCCGACTCCCCGACGCCCTTCGCCCCGATGGGATGGTGCGGCGAAGGAGTCACCGTCTCGCCGAGCCGCCAGCTCGGGCATTCCATCGACGTGGGCAAGAGGTAGTCCATAAAGGACCCACCGAGGTGGTTTCCGTCCTCGTCGAAAGCCATCACCTGCATCAGCGCCATGCCGACGCCGTCGGCGAGCCCGCCGTGCACCTGCCCCTCGACGATCATCGGGTTGATCCGCACGCCACAGTCGTCGACGGCGGCGAACGAACGCACCGTCACCTGTCCCGTCCCCGGATCGACATCCACGACGCACACATAGGCGCCGAAGGGATAGGTCAGGTTGGGCGGGTTGTACACACACGTGGCGTCGAGATGCCCCTCGACGTCCTCGGGCAGTTCCAGGTCGGAGTGCGCGGCGAGCGCGATCTCCTGGATACTCCGGCCCGCCTCCCTGTCACCCTTGACGAACCAGCGGCCCTTCTCCCATTCGAGGTCGTCCGCGCTCACCTCCAGCATCGCCGAGGCCACGATCCTCGCCCTCTCCCTGACCTTTCTCGCGACGACCGCGGCCGCGGCTCCGGACACCGGCGTCGAGCGCGACCCGTAGGTACCGAGCCCGAACGGGGTCTGATCGGTGTCGCCGTGCACCACGTCGATGTCGTCGGGTGAGATACCGAGTTCCTCCGCGACGATCTGCGCGAACGTCGTTTCGTGGCCCTGCCCCTGCGTCTGACAGGACAGCCGCAGCACGGCCTTTCCCGTCGGATGCACCCGAAGCTCGGCGCCGTCGGCCATACCGAGTCCGAGTATGTCCATGTGCTTGCGGGGGCCCGCGCCGACGGCCTCGGTGAAGAAGCTGAGCCCGATACCCATCAGTTCGCCCCGCTCGCGGCGACGCTCCTGCTCGGCCCTCAGTTCTTTGTAGCCGGCGAGATCGAGCGCGGCCCGCAACGTCGCGGGATAGTCGCCCGAGTCGTAAACCCAGCCGGTTTTGCTCTCGTAGGGGAACTGGTCGGGTCGCAGCAGGTTCCGCATCCGCAGCTCCGCCGGATCGAGCCCGAGGTCGTAGGCGAGCACGTCGACGAGCCGCTCCACCAGATACACCGCCTCGGTGATGCGGAAGGAACACGCGTAGGCAACGCCACCCGGCGCCTTGTTGGTGTAGACGCCGGTGACCTCGCAGTGCGCGGCCGTGAGGTCGTAGGAGCCGGTGAAAACCCCGAAGAAGCCCGCGGGGAACTTGGTCGGCTGGGCCGTGCCGTTGAAGGCGCCGTGATCGGCGAGCACCTTGACCCTGATCGCGAGTATCCGCCCTTCCCGGGTCGCCGCGATCTCCCCGTGCATGTGGTAGTCACGGGCGAAGGACGTGCTCATCAGGTTTTCCGAGCGATCCTCCATCCACTTCACCGGTTTCCCGGTGAGGATCGAGCCGACGACCGCACACACGTACCCGGGATAGATACCGACCTTGTTGCCGAATCCGCCGCCGATGTCGGGTGAGATCACCCTGATCTTGTGCTCGGGGATTCCGGCCACGAGCGCGTACAGAGTGCGGTGGGCGTGCGGCGCCTGCGTCGTCGTCCACACGGTGAGTTTGCCCGTCACCGGGTCCATGTCGGCGACGGTGCCGCAGGTCTCCAGCGGCGCCGGATGCACCCTGGGGTACAGCATGTCCTGCCCGGCAACGACGTCGGCACCGGCGAACACCTCGTCGGTGTGCTGCTTGTCGCCGGTTTCCCAGTCGAAGATGTGGTTGCCGGTACGGCCTTCGATGTCGTCCCTGATCACCGGCGCGTCATCGGCGAGTGCCTTCTTGGCGTCGATCACCGCCGGGAGCGGTTCGTACTCGACCTCGATCAGTTCGAGTGCGTCCCGTGCCGCGTAACGATCCTCCGCGACGACGAAGGCGACTTCCTGCCCCTGGAATCGAACCTTGTCCGTGGCGAGCACCGCCTGGACGTCGTGTGACAGCGTCGGCATCCACGCCAGATTCAGGCTTTCCAGCGTCGCACCGGTGACGACGGCCCTCACCTTGGGATGGGCTTCGGCCGCGCTCGTGTCCACCGACAGGATCCTGGCGTGGGCGTGCGGGCTGCGCAGAATGGCACCGTGCAACATGCCGGGCAGCGCGACGTCGTCGACGTAGGTGCCCTTGCCTCTGACGAAGCGCACGTCCTCTTTCCGGTGCATGCGCCCGAATCCCATGGGGCTCTGGTGATTCTCGACGGCGGTCATGCCCGCACCTCCGCGTCCGGTGTTTCGTTCTCCGCACCCGCCTCGTGCTCGGCGGCCCAGCGCACCGACCGCACGATGTTCTCGTATCCCGTGCACCGGCAGAGCTGTCCCGATATCGCCTCCCGGATGTCCTTTTCGGACGGATCGGGGTTGTTGTCGATGAGCCAGCGCGCGGTCATCATCATTCCGGGAGTGCAGAAGCCGCACTGCAATCCGTGGCACTGCACGAATCCCCGCTGAACCGCGTCCAGCCCTTCCGCTCCCGCGAGGCCTTCCACCGTGCGGACCTCGTGCCCTTCGGTCATCACTGCGAGGACGGTGCACGACTTCACCGGCGTACCGTCGAGCCATACGACACAGGCACCGCAGTTGGAAGTGTCGCAGCCCCAGTGCGTTCCGGTGAGCCCGAGATTGTCGCGCAGGAAATGCACGAGAAGCAACCGGGGTTCGACGTCGGCGGTATGCGTTTCGCCGTTGACGGTGACCGTGATTTCCATGTCAGCTCTCCTCGCGCTGCTGCTCGCCGTACCAGCGTCCTCGCGCCGTGCGCAGCGCACGCTCGGTCAGCGTCGCCGCAAGATGCCGTTTGTATTCGACGGGTCCACGTTGGTCGGTGAAGGGATTGCAGTGTTCGGCCGCGATCCGCGCGGCCTCGGCGAACCGCTCGTCGGTCGCGGGGCCCTCGATCAGAAACTCCTCGGCCTCCCGCGCGTGGAAGTTGCGTGCTCCCAACGCGGTCAGCCCGATTCCCGCTTCCTCGACGGCGCCGTCGTTCACCCGGAGTACCGCCCCGGCCGCCGCGACGGCCCAATCTCCCGCCCTGCGCTCGACTTTCCGGTAGGCCGAAGCCGACGATCGGAT
Organism: Saccharomonospora sp. NPDC006951; assembly: GCA_040635515.1. Lineage (GTDB taxonomy): Bacteria > Actinomycetota > Actinomycetes > Mycobacteriales > Pseudonocardiaceae > Prauserella_A. The sequence goes on from JBEYHY010000015.1 coordinate 40,798, forward strand.
CGGAACCCGCAATTCGATCAGCAATTCGTCCGGTTCGAGTACCGTCTGGTACGGGCCCACGAAAAACTCGCGCACCGCGACGATCCGCTCGCCCGCCGGTCCAATGATCACGGCATCCGCCCGCACCGCGGCGAAAACCGCCGAAAGGTCCTCCGAAGGATCGGCCTGGCACAGCGATCCACCGACCGTTCCTCTGTTGCGCACTACCGGATCGGCAATCACCTTCTCGGCATCGTGAAAGATGGGAAAATGCTCACCGGCCACGGCTGAGGCCAAAAGTTCGGCATGCCGCACCATCGCGCCGATCCGCAACCGAGGTCCCTCGACACCGATGGTCGCCAGTTCGGCCAGATCGTTGATGTCGATGAGGGTTTCCGGCTGCGCGAGCCGCAACTTCATCATCGGGATGAGACTGTGCCCGCCCGCGACGATCCTGCTTTCGGGCCCATACCTGCCAAGCAGTGCCAGCGCGTGCTCGACGCTGGCCGCCTTCTCGTACTGGAACTGCGCGGGTACCTGCATTCGCTCTCCCTGAGCCTTCCTGGCGCATCGGCACTGTTGGCTCGCAAGGTTGGGGCAGGAAACGCATTCCGGCAATGGTCAGTTAAGGGTCTGGTTATGTAGCCTGGTCCGCTGACTGGAGTCACAAGCCGGGTGGGTCGATGACCCTCGGCCAACTCAGCGCTTTCGTTCTCGTCGCCCGCCTCGGTTCGGTGACGGCGGCGGCACGCGCACTCGGAGTCAGCGAACCCGCTGTCTCACAAGCACTCGCCGCGTTGCGCCAGCACCACGACGACAGACTGCTGGTGCGCACACGCGAGGGTATGACGCTGACCGCCGGCGGGCGGCGGCTGCTGCCGATCGCGTCGCAGATGGTGTCACTCGGCGCCGACGCCGAGGCGGCGGTGCGCGAGGCGAAGGGCGTCGCCGAGGAACTGCGGGTCGTTGTCGCCAGCACCATCGCCGAATTCGTCGCCAACCCGTTGCTTGAGGCGTTCGGCGGAAGGTCGGGCAGTCCGGTCGAGTTCTCGGCGGGCCTCGCCAAGACCGCCGAAATGCCGGTGCTGGTCGGCAACCGGCTGGCCGATGCCGCGCTGGGGCCGAGGATCGACGACGCCGATCTGGACAGCATGCCGATCTTCCGCGGCACGCTTGTGGCCGTGGGTTCGCCACGACGGCACCGCGGCGGCTCGCCTTCGGCCTGGCCGTGGCTGGTCGATCCCTCCGGCACTGACGAGAAGAGTGACGCCGGTGTGCTGCTGCGCAAGCTGGCCGTCCCCGACGAGCGAGTCCGGGTCTTCGCCAATCAGACCGCCGCGTGGTCGGCGGCCGCGAGCGGGCTCGGCGTCTCGATCGCCGTCGAACACCTCGTCGCCCCGCAGTTGCGGAGGCGGGAACTGGTCGTCGTACCGACGAGGGTGACGCCGATGCCGGTGTACTGGCACGTGACGACGGCGACGCGCGATCGCTGTTCCGTTGTCGCTTCCTCGCTCAGGCACTTCCTCGGCACACCGGTGGCGATGCAGATCATGCGGTCGCCAGGCAGCGGTGTCCCGCCTTCGCGGTTCCGCCCGCCCGTCTTCGTGACGATCTGGAGCTAGCCGCGCTTGAGGGAGAAGTCGCTGCAGCCCGCGCCGGCGACCCTGCCCTCCATGGTGTCGCCGGATACCGAGGCGATTCCGAGATCGACCATGATGTAGTTGCCCGGCTGATCGATCCACTTGTCCTGCTGGAACACGAAACCGTTGGGGGTGTTCCGGCCGATCATGGAGAAGCTGCCCGATTCCGCGGCAGCCCCTCCCTCGACGGGCGAGAACGTGAACACCGCGGCCACCGTGTCCCCTTCCGGCGCCGACACCTTGAGTTCGAGACCGGTTTCGCCCTGCGAGCAGACGTAGGTCCCCTTCCAGGTGCCCACGAGCGCGGCCGGGTCGATCTCGTCGGCTTGCGGCGAGGTCTGTGACGTCGGCGAGGTCGGCGAGGTCGAAGGTGTCGGCGAGGTCGGCGAACCGGGCGAGGACGTGGGAGAGGTCGCCGTCGCCGACGGCGAGCCCGCCTCCTGGGCCGTTCCGGTCACCTGCTCGGCACACGCGCCGAGCAGGAAAACGGACAACAGGAGCGAGCCGAGAACGGCGGCGATACGCGTGAGCACGCAGGGATCCTAACCGGGTGCCCCCGGGCGAGCAGGGGCACAGGATCGGGCTAGCCCTCCCGGTTCAGCACCACATCGGTGCAGCCCCGCTGCCCCGCGTCACCGAGCACGTAGCCCATCATGGCGTCGCCCGCGACCTCGGTGATCCCGAAATCGATCATGCCGGTGCCCTCGGCCTGCTCGATCCAGCGAATCGAGGCGAACAGGATGGTGCCGTCGTCGGCGAGGAACGCGTCGGAGCGGTGGCTGCCGGGTGTGATCTCGGGGCCACCGTCGGCGGTCGCGAGCGAGACGGTGGTGGAAGCGGATTCCCCGTCATACTCCTCGATCTCCACGGTCAGGCCGCCGGGGCCTTCCGGGCACATGTAGGTGCCCTTCCACGTCCCCTGGAGCTTGCCGAGGTCGTAGCCGGAACCGCCACCCTGGCCCGGCGGCGCCGTTTCGGAGGAACCCGGCCGCTCCCCGCTACCGGGGGCGGGTGAGGCAGTCCCCTCCTGCTCCCCCGCACACCCCGCCGTCACGACCGTGGCGGCGAGCAACGACAAACCTGCGACGAGCCGACGAGTCCGAATACGCACGGCGCAGAACTCTAACGTTCAACACAAACGAGAAGCGAATTACCCGCGTTTGTCACACGTTCGCACCCGCTCCGGAAACGCGAACGGCGCCCCCGCCGAGATGGCGGGGGCGCCGGATCGAGCGATGCGCTTCAGCCCGGTCAGCCCTGGGCGATCTTCTTCGCCAGGTTCTCGTCCAGCGTCGCGAGGAAGTCCTCGGTGGTCTGGAACGGCTGGTCCTTACCGACCAGCAGCGCGAGGTCCTTGGTCATCTTGCCGCTCTCGACGGTCTCGATGACGACCTGCTCCAGCTTGGTCGCGAAGCCGACCAGCTCCGAGTTGCCGTCGAGCTTGCCCCTGTGCTCAAGGCCCCTCGTCCACGCGAAGATCGAGGCGATCGGGTTGGTCGAGGTGGGCTTGCCCTGCTGGTGCTGCCGGTAGTGGCGGGTGACCGTGCCGTGAGCCGCCTCGGCCTCGACGGTCCTGCCGTCGGGGGTACGCAGCACGGAGGTCATGAGGCCGAGCGACCCGAAGCCCTGCGCGACGGTGTCGGACTGCACGTCGCCGTCGTAGTTCTTGCAGGCCCACACGTAGCCGCCCTCCCACTTGAGCGACGCGGCGACCATGTCGTCGATCAGCCGGTGCTCGTAGGTGAGGCCCTTCGCGTCGAAGTCCGCCTTGAACTCGGCTTCGAAGATCTCCTGGAACACGTCCTTGAACATGCCGTCGTAGGCCTTGAGGATCGTGTTCTTCGTCGACATGTAGACCGGGAAGCCGCGGTCGAGCCCGTACTGCAGCGAGGCGCGGGCGAAGTCCTCGATGGAACGGCGGTAGTTGTACATCCCCATGGTGACGCCGCCACCCTCGGGGAAGTTGGCGACCTCGAACTCCATCGGCTCCGAACCGTCGGCCGGGGTGTAGGTCATGGTGACCGTTCCGGGGCCGGGGACCTTGAAGTCGGTGGCCTTGTACTGGTCGCCGTGCGCGTGCCTGCCCACGATGATCGGCTTGGTCCAGCCGGGCACCAGTCGCGGAATGTTGGAGATGACGATCGGCTCACGGAAGATCACGCCGCCGAGGATGTTCCTGATCGTCCCGTTGGGGCTGCGCCACATCTTCTTCAGGCCGAATTCCTCGACCCTGGCCTCATCAGGAGTGATGGTGGCGCACTTCACGCCCACGCCGTGCTTCTTGATGGCGTTGGCCGCGTCGACCGTGATCTGGTCGTCGGTCCGGTCCCGTTCCTCGATACCGAGGTCGTAGTACTCCAGATTGACGTCCAGGTACGGGTGAACCAGCTTGTCCTTGATGAACTGCCAGATGATGCGGGTCATCTCGTCGCCGTCGAGTTCGACGACGGTGCCCTCGACCTTGATCTTGGCCATGTGCGGCGGGGCTCCTCTCGCGGATCTTCGCGTCTTTGTCCTTCGGCACGTGTAAGCGGTACAAGCGTACTGCTAAATGGGGTGTCGTGTCGCCCGCACCCCCGGTTACCCGCAGGTATACCGGAATCACCTGCCGTCGCACGGTACGCGGCCACACACCGTCGGCCCCCCGCTCCTCACGGTGAGGAACGAGGGGCCGATCGAATCAATCGTCAGGTTGTGGCGAAAAGGCCGAGCGTGCGCTCCGGCCGGATCCCGGCGAGCTCCCGCTGCCAGATCGCGTAGAAACCGGCCTCTTCCTTGGTGCGCAGCTCGACACCTTCGGCAACGGCCACGTCCGGCGAGGAACGCACCGCGTCCTCCAGCACCTCCTTGGCACCGGAACCGTCGCCGAACTGCTCCTTGCCCCGGTACAGGATCTCCTCGGGCAACCAGCCCTCGAATGCCTCGCGCAGCAGCTTCTTCTCCTCACCGTGCGAGCCGCCAGGCGGCAGCATCTTGTGCTCGGGCGGGATCGACAGCGCCAGCTCGACGACCTCACGGTCGAGGAACGGCTCCCTCGCCTCCAGCCCGAACGCCATCGAGGCGCGGTCACAACGCTGCAGGTTCAGGTGATGCAACTCGCCGACCGTGCGCACCAGTTCCGCCTGCAACGCGTCCGGATCGGTGAACGGTTCCTCGTGGTAGTAGGAGTAACCGGCGAACAACTCGTCGGCACCCTCACCCGTGAGCACGGCGTGCACGTGCTTGACCGCGTACTCGGCGAGCAACAGGTTCGGTACCGCACTGCGCACGAGCGAGGGGTCGTAGTGCTCGATCGCGGTGACCGCCCTCGGCAGCGCGTCGATCGCGTCCTGCCTCGTCATGAGGATCTCGTGGTGCTCGATGTTGTGGTGCTTGACATCGAGGTAGTCGGCTACCCGCTTCGCGGCGAGCAGATCGGCGCTACCCGCAGAACCGACCGCGAAGGTGGGCAGCGGCTGCTTGTGCCGAGCCGCGTACTCGGCCGCGACAGCGGCGACGATGGCCGAATCGAGTCCGCCCGACAGGAAAACGCCGACACCGACGTCGCTCATCATGCGGTTCTCGACCGCCGTCACGATCGCCTCGCGCACCGACTTGACGAGCGACTGGTCCCACACGCCCGCTTCCTCCGCCCTGCGGGCGGGCCGGACATGGGAAGGCACGCTGTCCGCGAACCGCACGAGTCCACCGGCCGGGCTCCAGCAGTGCCCGGGAGGGAAGCTTTCGACGAGCGGCCTGTCCTCGACGTCGAACGCGCGCAACTCGCTGGCGAATAACGTGACGTCCTCGCGCCTCGCCCAGTACAACGGCTTCACGCCGAGCGGATCGCGCGCCGCGAGAAAATCACCGTCCTCCGTGGCGAACGCCAGCGCGAACATGCCCCGCAACCTGGCCAGACCGACCGGACCGTCGACGATCAACGCGTGCAGCGCCGCCTCGCTGTCCGATCCCGTCTCGAACAGCTCGTGGCCGAGATCCTCCCTGATGTGCCGGTGATTGTAGATTTCGCCGTTGGCCACGAGATATGTTCTCGAATCGGCGTCACTCAGCGGCTGATGCCCGCCTTCAACATCCATAATGGACAAACGTTGATGGCCGAGCCAGACATTTCCCTTGCGGATTTCGCCAGTGTCGTCAGGACCCCGATGTTTGATCCGACTCAACATTTCGCGACATGAACTGATATCGATGTTACCGACTGCGGCAACTATTCCACACACTGGTGCGGCACCTCCTCGGTTACGACCAATTGTAGTTGAGATGCGTGCCGCTTTCGTGGCCGCCGCCGGTCTCGACTACCGCCGCGCTCGCTCCTACCCTGGTCACAGCGGAGGTGGTCAAAGATGCGGGCATCCGTGGGAGACCGAATTCACGTACACGGAAGGACCGTCGGCTCAGGGCAACAACAGGGCGAAATCGTCGAAGTACGTGGTGATCACGGCGAACCGCCCTATCTGGTGCGGTTTTCCGACGGCCACGAAGGACTCGTTTTTCCAGGCCCGGATTGCGAGGTCCTCGACGGCACGAGCGACCCGAAAGGTGCGGGCTGAGCAAAGTCCGGCCGCACTTTTCCCGCAATCCGGAAAACCGTCACGGTGAGCATCGGGACGACTCCGGGCGGCATTCGGCGCCGTGGTCGGGAACCCGACGGCGAACGCCCGGAAACGCACCGTACTTCGATGATCATCGAAGTGTGAACCGCTTCGTACCATGAGAGCCATGAGCACAGCGCAGTCTCCGCCCTCACCGTCCGTGCCCACGGGGCCACGAGAGGTCGCGCCGGTTGCCCATCGGGCCCCGGAGCGGGACGAGATCCGCATCGAGACGGTGCTGCAGGCGCTGGCCGACCCCGTTCGACTCGAACTGGTACGCCAGCTCGCCAGGGAGGGACGCCCGCTGATGTGCGGCGCCTTCGACGTATCGGTCAGCAAGTCGACGCTGACCCACCACCTGCGCACACTCAGGGAAGCCGGAGTGGTCGCCTCCCGTCCGCGCGGCACGACGCGGCTGAACCGGCTGCGCCGCGACGACCTCGACGCCCTGTTCCCCGGCCTGCTCAACGGGGTCCTCGCCGCACGCAGGTAGCAACCACCCCCGCATGAGGGTGCGCAGTGTCACGCGGCACCGGGATGACACGAGCCCGCGTGACTGTTGAGACTGGAGTCAGGCAGCCAAGCGACACAGGGGTCAGACGCTGGCTGTCTTTCTTTACGCCATTCGGCTTTAACGATTCAGACTTCGCACAGGAGGGAGTGCTGTGCCCGTAGCGCTGCTCGCGCTCGCCATCGGTGCCTTCGGCATCGGCACCACCGAGTTCGTGATGATGGGAGTGCTGCCGGAAACGGCGGCCGACTTCGGCGTCTCGATCTCGGCGGCGGGTTATTTGATCTCCGCGTACGCGCTGGGTGTCGTGGTGGGGGCACCGCTGCTCACCGCCGTCGCGGTGCGATTGCCCCGCAAGACGATGCTGCTGTCGATGATGGCGATGTTCGTCGTCGGCAACGCGCTGTTCGCCTTCGCCCCCAACCACGAGTACGGAGTGCTCTTCCGGTTTCTCGCCGGTCTGCCCCATGGCGCGTTCTTCGGCGCCGGCGCCGTCGTGGCGTCCAGCATGGTGGCCTCCGGACAGCGGGCGAGAGCCGTTTCGATGATGTTCATGGGCCTGACGCTGGCCAACGTCGTCGGTGTTCCACTGGGCACGCTGCTCGGCCAGCAGGTCGGCTGGCGAGCCACCTTCGGTCTCGTCGCCGTCATCGGACTGGTCGCGCTCGTGGCGATCGCGAAGCTCATCCCGCACCAGGGCAAGCCGCTCGAAGTGTCACTGCGTGGCGAACTCGCGGCGTTCCGGAAGCCCCAGGTGTGGCTCGCGCTCGCGATCGTCACCTTCGGACTCGGCGGCGGGTTCGCCTGCCTGAGCTACCTGGCTCCGATGATGACCGACGTCGCGGGGTTCGAACCGGCGAGCGTGACGTTGCTGCTGTCGCTGGCCGGCATCGGCATGACGCTGGGCAACTACCTCGGCGGCAGGCTGGCCGACCGGGCTCCGATGCCGACGTTGTTCGCGGCGTTGTTCGCGCTCGGCAGCGTGCTCGCGGTCTTCACGGTGACCGCCCACAGCAAGGTCGCCGCCGCGATCACGATCTTCTTCATCGGCGTCGCCGCGTTCATGATCGGACCGATCATGCAGGCCAGGATCATGGAGAAGGCGGGAGGCGCGCCGTCGCTGGTGTCGGCCGCGGTGCAGTCGGCCTTCAACATCGCCAACTCGATCGGCGCCTACCTCGGTGGTCTTGTCATCGCGGGCGGGCTCGGTCTCGTCGCTCCCAACTGGGTCGGCGCGTTGCTGGCGGTGCTCGGACTGAGCCTCGCCGCGGTGTCGGCGGGTCTCGACCGCAAGGAGACCCCGGCCCCCGCACCCCAGCCTCAGCTGGCCACCGCCGGCCGCGGTTAGCCCGCTGAACGCGGTGCTGAGCATAGCTAAGTACCGCGTTCAGCCCGCTGAATGCTGTTCGGGACGGGTGCTCAGCCGAGCGGGCCACCGGTGATCGTCAACGCGACGAAAAGGATCAGCAATCCGAAGCAGGCATAGGACAGCACGTCGATCGGCCTGCTTCTGATCCGCAACAGCCCGGCCTGCTCGTCCGACAACGCGGCCCGCAACACCGCGGCGACCAGCAACGCGCCGCCGATCAACGCGGCGCCCTGCCGCCAGTGGTACATGCCGATACGCACGGCCGCCACCGCCACCAGTGCGATGACCACGGCGAACGGAAGCTGGGTCAGCACCCTGCGCCGCCACGGGGCCGGTGAGGCCGATGGACTCGGCTGCGGGGCGGGCGGCGTGGTCATCGCGCCGCCAGCCGTTCGGCCGCCTCGACGACGTTCGAGATCAACATGGCCCTCGTCATCGGGCCGACCCCGCCGGGATTGGGCGAGATGAAACCCGCCACCTCCTCGACGCCGGGCGCGACATCGCCTGCCAGCTTGCCGTCGACCCTGGAGACACCGACGTCGAGCACGGCGGCACCAGGACGCACCATGTCCGGCGTGATCAACCCCGGCGACCCCGCCGCGGCGACCACGATGTCCGCCCTGCCGACCTCGGCGGCCAGATCGCGCGTCCCGGTGTGGCACAGAGTCACCGTCGCGTTCTCGGTGCGCCTGGTGAGCAGCAGTCCCAGCGTCCTGCCCACCGTGATCCCCCTGCCGACGACCGTCACCCTGGCACCGGCCAGCGGAACGTCGTAACGGCGCAGCAATTCGAGGATCCCCAGCGGGGTGCACGGCAACGGAGCGGGCTGGCCGAGCACGAGCCTGCCGAGGCTCACCGGGGCGAGCCCGTCCGCGTCCTTGTCCGGATCGATGCGTTCCAGGATGGCGCCCGAATCGAGGTGAGCGGGCAGCGGAAGCTGCACGATGTATCCGGTGCACGCGGGGTCGGCGTTCAGTTCGTCGATGACCGCTTCCAGCTTGGCCTGCGAGATGTCGGCGGGAAGGTCGCGGCGGATCGAGGTCACGCCGACCTTCGCACTGTCGGCGTGCTTCATACGCACGTAGGAATGGGAGCCGGGGTCGTCCCCGACCAGCACCGTGGCCAGCCCGGGAGTGATGCCCCGCTCGGCGAGCGCGGCCACCCTCGGAGCAAGCTCGGCGAAGATCGCGTCTTTGGTGGCCCTGCCGTCCAGAACTGTCGCCGTCACGAATCCGATTGTTTCAAAGGCCGAGGCAGGCCGCGGCGCTGCCTTCCCATTCCGGCGATCAGCAAGGCCAGCATCGCCACCACGCAACCGATCAGAGTCGGCGCCGTGATCCCGCCCGCCACCGTCGGCAGGAAGGCGTCGAGCAGCACCGAGCCGACGAGTTGCCCCGCGACGGAAGCGAGCGCGAGCAGCAGAACCCCGATCCAGCCGACGACCAACGCGGACACCGCGATGAACACGAGTCCGAACAGCCCGCCGAGGTACAGCGCGGGATTACTGGGCATCGGCCCCGGCAAACCCCGCGTTGCCAACGAAATCAGCCACGCACCGACCAGCACGGCGAACCCTGTCGAAAAGTTCACCAGTGCCGCCGTGAGCGGGCTGCCCGCCGCGACACTGACATGCCCGTTGATCGCCTGCTGCACCGCGACTCCGGCCCCGACGAGCACCGGCAGCACCAGCAACCACAACTCACCCGGCGAAGCGGCATCAGCACGACCCGCGACGGCGATACCGACGGCGGCCACGGTCAGCAATGCGCCGAGCACTCTCGGCCAGGACAGCGGTTTCCGCCCGGCCGGGCCGATCCCCACCTTGTCGACGAACAACCCGCTCACCGTCTGTCCGGCCACGACACCAACGGTGAACAACGCAACACCCACAACGGCGACCGTCACCGACTGCGCCAACACATACAGTGCTCCGGCGACTCCGCCGAGGCAGTGCCACGGCCGCAGTTTTCCGTCTCGCAATGCCGATACGACCGCCGCGAGCCCGGAACGCATGCGCGGAGACAACCCCAGCAACACGGCCAGTATCAGCAATCCGCCGCCGAACGAGAGCACCGCGGCGAACGCGGAGTCGCGCACCTCCCTGCCGAGTTGCCCGTTCACCCTGCTCTGCGCCGCCATCACGAGGCCGGCCGCGATGGCAAGAAGGACACCGAGAACCCGCTTCAAGCGTGTCGTGTGGATTGTTGCGGCGTTCGAGGGACCTTGCGGCCGAGCGCCAGCACTCGGGGTAGCCATTGCCGACCATTGTGCGAGTGATGGCGCCACAAGGTTGCTTCCATGTGATGATCTGTGGCACTTCACACGCCGCAAAGTTGGCAGCACACAGCGCAATTCAGGCAGAACCGCGTTGATGTCGAGATGTGCCGTGCATTGGCGGCACGAATTAGTCAAGATGTTGTCGTGGCACTACCGACCCAGCTAAACGCAACCGAGCAGGACACCCTGGTCAAGCAGATCGGCCTCTCTTTGCTTCGAGCGGCCCCGCGCGACTGGCGAAGGGTGACCGCCGAGTACCGCGCCGTAGGGAGGTACCACGAGCTGACCGGGGAAGTCGTCGTAGCCGACGGCTCAACCGAGGAGTGGATGGCCACCCACGACATCGCCACCTTGTTCGGCCGGCTGCGGGCCGGAATGTACCGGGAAGGCAGAGGTACCTGGTTCAACGCGCGCTATCAGTTGGACCACCCCTCCAGCTACAACCTCGAATACGACCGCGACGAACCGCAGTGGGATCTGGCACCACCTCCTCAGGCCTACGCCGACGAGCTGCGTATGTTCCCCCGTTCCGAGGAGAACGTGCCGGACTGGCTGATGCGCAGGATGTCGGGCCTCGGCCCCGAGCGGCCAGGGCACCGCTTCCGGATCGCCCGCATCTTCGACGGTCCTCCCGGTCCCAACGGCCGCCCCGTCATCAACCGTCCCGAACTCGATGTCGACGAACAGGACCGGCTGCTCGACTACCTCGACAACTCACCCGTCGTGGTACCCGGCCGCGGATACGACCTCGACCGGCTCGCGAACCCTCCGGAAAGCACCGTCCCCATCGCCTTCCACAGTGACGGAGCCTGGATCTGGCCCGCCGCCGTCAACTACTACCTGCGTGAATACGGTCTCGCTCCCGAGCCTGACCTCATCCAGCACATTCGCGGCAACGGCTTCTCGATTCCCGACGTTCCGGAGCCGGTCCGCCAAGCCGCGTCCGCGCACATCAACCGGGGCGGCGCACCCCCGCAGCAACCACCTCAGCAGCGGCCGGCCCCACCTCCCCCGCCCGAGCCCGAGCAGGCCGTCGCGGAGGAACCGGAACCACTGCCTCCGTTCGAAGCGCAGTTCGCCGACCACGCCGCGGAGCCGACCCGGTTCGCCGAACCGGTCCGCCACGACGACGGACCGCCGCACGACGACCGGCCCAGGCACGAAGAACCCGACGACATCGGTTACTCCGGCGTCAACGGTATCGATGGCATCGACGACATCGCCGACACCGACGACTCCGGCAGGCTCGTCGAGCCCGTCGAAGGGCGCGGCGGGCTCGACGAGCGGGACCGGATCGACGGCCGCGGTGGTCTCGACGGTCTCGACGGTCTCGACAATCTCGACGGTCTGGACGGGCACGACAACTTCGACAATCTCGGCAGCCTGGACGACCGGCCCGAGCACGCGGACCACGGCGACCGCGATCACCTGGACCGCCCGGACATCGACGACAACACGGCCACCACGGTCGCGGCGCTTCCCCCGCTCTCCGAGCCGCCCGCGAGGCAAGAGGAGCAGACCGACTCGCTGCTGGGCGAGCGCATCGACGACCGGCAACGACCTCCGGCCGACCTCGACAGTGCCGGCGGCGCCGGGAGCATCGGCGGCCTTGATGACGGAGGGCCGCCCACCCAGTTCTCCAGCCCGCCCCCCATGTACGAGGAGCCGGTACTGGAAGACCTGCACGACAAGCTGGAGGACCTCGGCATCCCGGAGGCCGTGTACCGCATCGGCGCCCCTGCGGAGCACGGCTGGAGCGTCGAGCAGGTCGCCGAGGGCTGGCGAGTCGGCTGGTACGACGAGGAACTCAAGAGCCCCGCTGTGTTCGGGGACGCGGAGGACGCAGCGGCGTTCATGCTGGGCAAGGTGCTGTTGGCACCGGGCGGAGCGTCGACCCCCTCGCCACCGGCAGCACAACCGGCTCAGGCGGCACAACCCACACAGCCACCGCCCCCCGCCGCTCCCGAGGAACGGCAGGCACCGCCACCACCGCCACGCCCGGTGACCACGACACTGTCGCCCGAGGTCGCCACCGGTATGCGGCCACCGCCACCGCCGCGCGAGCAGCCGCCCGCGGAACAGCCGACCCGGCTTTCGGCCCCGGTCGCGCCGAGGGAAGAACCACCGGCCGGCGGCAGGCGGCAGGCGGCAGGCAACGCCATGCCCGCCTCGGGCCCACCGCGCGAGGCACCCCAGCCGCCGCCCGCACGCAGGGACGCGCCCCGCCCCGCCGCCGCGGAAGCCGATCAGCGCAAGGGCGGTGGGCAATGGCCGATCCATCCGATGTCCGGCGAACCCCCGCTGACGTTGTTCCGCGGCAAGGAGATCAGGGAACTACCGGCCGGCAGCGAACTGGACAGGTTCGGCGGGCCGAACGGCAACCTCACCTACGCCGCGGGCACGCCGTTCGAGGAGCGGTCACTGGTACCGGAATGGGTCAGCAGGCCGTACCACGTGTATCGCGTGCAGCGCCCGCTGGAGGCATTGCACGGCGTGGCCATCCCCTGGTTCAACCAGCCGGGCGGTGGCGCGGCATACCTGCTGCCCGCCTCGATCGAGGAACTGCTCGCGGAAGGCGACCTCATCGAACTCGACCCCGGTGAACCGCCCATCGACTGACCGTTCGCCGAACGCTCAGTCCACGACGAGGCCGTGCGCCGCGGCGTAGGCCACCGCTGTGTCCAGATCGACCCGCACGCCGGAAAGTTCAGCGTGCACAAGCCCATTGGCGTCGATGCGGGCACCGCGGAGGTCCGCGCCGCGGAGCACGGCACCGAGCAGCCGCGCTCCGGTCAGGTCGCTTCCCCGCAGGTCCGCTTCCCGCAGATCGGCATCGGTCAAGTTGGCCTCCCGCAGGCGCAATCGCGTGAGGTTCTTGCCCTTGAGCGCGGCCTTCGCCAAGGAGACCAGCGAAAGGTCACAGTCCTTCAAACTCACCGCACGGAAGCCACAGTCCACAAAGGACGAACCAAGCAGTGAGCATCCCGAGAAGCTCGCACCGGCGAGGCTCGTGCGGCTGAACTCGCACGAGCGGAACGCCGACGAGTGATGCACGGAGTCACTGAGGTCGGTCTTGGTGAAGTCACACTCGTCGAACGTGCATCCTCGCGCCGTCAGTCCCCGCAGGTCCGCCTCACTGAAATCGCAGCGGACGAACTTCCGGTTCTCCCAGTTCGCATTGGGCAGCACCGCGTCCCGGTAATCCTCGTCCACCTCGGACTCATCCATGCGGCCAGCATGTCATATCTGCCGTTGACCCCCTTCGAGGCACTCGTCGCCCAGCGAGATTTTCGTTGTGTGCCAGTGGTTCCGGCACCCGACAGCCGCGGAGGGCCCCGGCTCACCGGAAATCCCTCGACCGTTGCGTGATCCGCATCGGCAGATGCTGCAACCGATCGGCGAGCAGGCTCACGACGCCGTCCGCTCTTTCGACAACCCCTCTGATGAGCAATGCGGGGCTGGACCGCGCGATCCGGTGATAACGCTGCCACAACCCGGCGGTGCAGATGACGTTCACCATTCCCGTCTCGTCCTCGATGTTGAGAAACGTGATCCCGCCCGCGGTCGCCGGCCGCTGCCTGTGCGTGACGGCGCCCCCGATGAGCACCCTCCTTCCGTTTTCGACATCCCGCAAACCTTCCGCCGTCACAACACCGAGCGCGTCGAGCCGGTCACGAATGAACTGCGTCGGGAAACTGCCGGGCGAAAGTCCCGTAGCCCACACATCGGCCGCGGCGTGGTCGATGTCGTCCATGCCCGGCAGCGTGGGCGCGGCGATACCGGGAGCACTGCCGGGGATCTTCTCCGGTCGTTCCTCGGCGACGGCACCGGCCGCCCACAATGCCTTGCGGCGATCCCGCTCGAAACACCCGAACGCCCCCGCTGTCGCCAGCGCCTCGACCTGCGGCCTGGTGAGCCGTACCCTCCGCGCGACATCAGCCATGTCCCGGAAAGGGCCTCCGCCGTCGCGTTCGGCGACGAGCCGTTCCGCGAGCGGGCCGCCGATGGTGCGGATCGTGCCGAGTCCGATACGAACGGCGAGCCCCGAACCGTTTTCTCCCAGCGGTTCCAGCGTCGCGTCGGGGAGACTCGCGTTGACATCGGGACCACGCACCGTCACCCCGTGCCGCCGCGCGTCGGCCACGAGCGACTGCGGGGAGTAGAACCCCATCGGCTGCGCGCGAAGCAACCCGGCACAGAAAGCCTCGGGGTGGTAGTACTTGAAGTACGCGCTGGCGAAAACAAGTCCGGCGAAGCTCAGCGCATGACTTTCGGGGAAGCCGAAGTTGGAGAATGCCCGCATCTTCCGGAAAATGCGCTCGGCCATCGGCTCGTCGACCCCGTTGCGTGCCGCGCCCTCGTAGAACCGCTGCCGCAGCCGTTCCATCTTGCGGCCCGAGCGTTTGGCGCCCATGGCATGCCGCAACTCGTCGGCCTCCGCGGCGGTGAAACCCGCGACATCGAGCGCGATCTGCATCATCTGCTCCTGGAACAGCGGAACGCCGAGCGTCTTGTCCAGCGCGTTGGCCAGCAACTCGTGATCGTGTTCCCACTTCTCCTTCTTGGTATAGCGCCGGATGTAGGGGTGCACGGAGCCGCCCTGGATCGGCCCCGGCCTGATCAGCGCGACCTCGATGGCGAGATCGTAGAAGGTTCTCGGAGCGAGTCGCGGCAACGTGGCGAGCTGCGCCCTGCTCTCCACCTGGAAGACACCGATCGCGTCAGCCCTGCACAACATGTCGTAGATGTTCTGGTCCTCAAGGGGCATCCTGCTGAGATCGACCTCCACCCCTTCGTGCTCGCGAACCAGATCGATCATGTAGTGCAGCGCGGACAACATTCCGAGCCCGAGCAGATCGAACTTGACCAAGCCGACCGAGGCGCAGTCGTCCTTCTCCCATTGGAGAACGCTGCGATTCTCCATCCGCGCCCATTCGATGGGGCACACCTCGCTCACCGGGCGATTGCAGATCACCATCCCTCCGGAATGGATGCCGAGGTGCCGGGGAAAATCCTCAAGCGAGGCCGCCATGGTGAGAACCGGATCGGGGATGTCGTGGTCGCTCTCCGATCGCGTGTCGTGCAACGGCCCCCACCTGTCTATCTGCTTGCTCCAGGCGTCCTGCTGTCCCGGTGAATGGCCGAGTGCCCTCGCCGCGTCGCGCACGGCGGAGCGTGCCCGGTAGGTGATCACATTCGCTACCTGCGCCGTGCACAGCCGCCCGTACTTCCCGTAGACGTACTGGATTACCTTTTCCCGCCGATCGGACTCGATGTCCAGATCGATGTCGGGATAGCCGTCCCTGTCCGGGGCGAGGAACCTCTCGAACAACAGCTTCCACCTGACCGGGTCGATCTTCGTGATACCCAGCGCGTAGCACACGGCCGAGTTGGCGGCCGAACCTCTTCCCTGGCACAGGATGTTGTTGTCACCGCAGAACCTCACGATGTCCCAGACGATCAGGAAATAACCGGGAAACCCCCTCTCCTCGATGACTCTCAGCTCATGCTCGATCTGCCGGTAGGCCCTCTCGTTCTCCCCGTCCTCGCGGGCTCCGTACTGCCGTGCCGCGCCGAGCAACACCTTCTCGCGCAGCAGGGAGGCCTCGTCGTAGCCCTCCGGCACCTCGTAGGGCGGAAGTTCGGGCGCGACCAGCTTGAGATCGAACGCGCATTCGGCGCCGAGCAAAGCCGAACGTTGTACCGCACCGGGATAGCGCGCGAATCTCGCCGCCATTTCCGCACCCGACCGCAAATGCGCGGTACCGGCGGCAGGCAACCAGCCCTCCATCTCGTCGAGCCCTCTTCTGGCCCTGATCGCCGCGACCACCTGTGCCAGGCGTGCGCGATCCGGGGTCGCGTAGTGCACGGCGTTGCTGGCGATGGTCGGAACCCCCAGTTCGGCCGCGATCTCGGCGAGCGCGTCGTTGTGGGTGCTGTCGAGTGGCCTTCCGTGGTCGATCAGCTCGACGTAGACGTTCCCGATACCGAACCGGTCGGCGAGCGACCGAAGCCGTGCCGCGGCGGCTTCCTTGCCGTGATCGATCAGTGCCGTGCGCACCGCTCCCTTGCGGCAGCCGGTGAGAACGGCGCAGTTTCCCGACACCTCGGCCGCGACGGCGTCCAGGTCGTATACCGGCCTCCCCTTCTCGGCACGCTCCGAAACGGGCAGTTCCTTGTCGTGCCCGCGAAGCTGGCCCGCCGTGATGGCCCTGCACAGGCTCGCGTACCCGTCCTGTCCCTTCGCCAGCAGCAGCAGGTGCTCGCCCTCCGGATCGGCAACCCCGTTCTGCGGACCGGAAAGGCCGAGGCTGAGTTCCGTACCGAACACGGTCCGGATACCGACCTCCCTCGCCGCTTCCGCGAACCTCGCCACCCCGTACATGCCGTCGTGATCCGTGATGGCCACGGCGTCGAGTTCGAGCCGCGCCGCCTCTTCGACCAGCTCCTCGGGATGGCTGACCCCGTCGAGGAAGCTGAAATTGGAATGACAGTGCAGTTCGGCGTACGGAACCCGGGGAACCGCACCGCCGCCGTCGTCACCCCGCGACGACAGGTCGGCCGGCCGGAGATAACGCTCCCTGTGCCGCCCCCACGCGGGACTGTCGTTGCCGTCTCCTTCCGGTACGACAGGGTCCGTTCCGCCGTCCAGCGTGCGGGAGAGATCCCGCCACGGGACGGGAGGATTACCGAAACCCATACCGGCTACTCGTGGTTCTCCGGTGATGACCGGGGCAGCGGCACGGTGGGAAACCCGGCGACTTGCCGCACGGGCGAGTCCACCGGCAGATACCATGGGTCGGCTGGGTCGGCCGGACTTTCCGACCACAGCCACTCGACCCGCCCTTGGAAGAACTCCTCGTTCACTAGTCGTACATCCCTTCTACCGTCCACAGCGGACTCCGCTTTTCCTGCCAGTTCAGCAACAAGGCGATGGGATTCGAGCCGGAAAGCACGACCTGGAGCCTTGCGTGGGTCGCCTCACCTTCCGGGGCCCACCACTTGGCGAGGACCCGCCACGGCCCGGCCCAGCCGAGAACGTCCCGCGCACCACCACCGTCGATGGCGACGCTGCGCGGCGCACCGGTGAGTACGCACCGGCCGGTGACGTTGACCTCGTCGCCGTTCTCGTCGGCGACGAGAACGGGGATGATCTCGTCGAAAATGGTCGCCGGTGAAAGACCGGGAAGCCGTTCAGGCCACGGCGCGGCCTCTCGCCCCTCCGTTGTCCGCGGATCTCCCCACGGGACCATCCTCACCCGCTGCGCCGGCCCGTTTCCGCCATCGGGAACCGCGGTGAAAACACTGTCGGGCCCCAGCAGGCCCTGGACATGCACCAGCGCGCGACCGGCTCGTTCCGACTCGGGAGTGTGCTCTCCTTCCCCTCCGCCCTGCCACAGCCCGAGTTGCAGGGAATGCCCTTCGACCGTCTCCTCCGGTTCGAGCCGGAGTTCGGAAACCCCCGCCGTCGGGCGTACCCCGTCCCCTTTTCGCAACCAGCCCTCGAACTGCCAGCGCACCCTGTCCGCGATGCCCTCTGGGGTGAGCGGCCCGGCGCAGCGCCAGACCCTGCTGAGTTCCTCCCCGTTTTCCGTCGTGGCATGGATTCCCAGCCTGGTGCAGGCAAGTCCACGAGCGGCAAGTCCCTCGTGGAACCGGCCCGCGAGCGTCTTGGCCATGAACGCAGCGGCATCGATCCGATCGAGTACGGGATCGAAAGTGGTCGTGACAGTCAGCTCCGGAGGAGGCCTGCGACGTTGAGGCGGGCGTTCGTCGCGTCCGCGCGCAAGCCGGTGGGCCAGCAGGCCGATGCTGCCGAAGCGGGACACCACATCCCGTTCGGGTAGCGCGGCGAACGCTCCCAGCGTACGAATTCCCAAGCGGCGCAACAGGTCGGCGAGCTCACCTCGTTCGGAGTCGGGCTGGTCGAGTTCGGTCACACTCAACGAAGCGAGGAACTCACCACCCGCGCCGCGCGCGACCAGAGCGGAGCGGTGCGCGGCCAGCGTCGCCGCGAACATCCCGTCGGCAACGCCGACCTGACACTCCACCCCCGTGGCACCGGAAACGTGGTCGACCAGCAATTCGACAAGCCTGCTCTCACCACCGAAGTAAGCCGCGGCACCGCTGATGGGCACGGCGACCACTCCCGGCCGGACGACCTCGACACCGACGATGAGTTCCTCCACCGCCGCGGCGACCGGCTCGAACAACCGCGCGTCCCGATCGGGATCATCGGTGAAGACCTCGATGTCAGGACACCGCGCCTGCGTCTCCCTTCTCCGCATGCCCCTGCGCACACCGTTGCTTCTCGCGACGGCCGAGCACGCGACGACCCTGTTTGCCGCGAACACGGCGGCGGGCAGATGCGCGGGGACGCCCGCTGTCGCCGCGGCAGCCACCACCGGCCAGTCGGGGCACCACAACACCAGCATTCTGCTGGCCGGTGGCCCACCCTCGCTTCCTGAGTCCACAACGGATTGTTTCGTGCCCTTCGGCGCTGCCGTGTCGTCCGGCGCCCACGCGAAGTCGCCGTCTTCTCTCGTCATCCGGCCCGCATTCCTTGCCTCGTGTTCGCGGACCTGGCCGCGTCCTCGTTTCCGCCTTTCACCGTCCCCGCCTCGCCGGGGAGCAACAGGGAGGACCGGAAGGGCTTGGCCGCGGCTCCCCTGCCCGCGACGTCCACCACCACTTCTCTCTCCCTCAGATAGCCATGTCCGGCACCGAGTCCCGACAGCCGCACCGGCGTGCATCGCAACTCCACATCGGCGCCCGGCCACGGGCCGAGCGACAACAACACCGCACCGCGGCCGCGGGCACGAGTGGACAACCTGCGGGCCGTCCTGGTGTCGCCGAACCTGCCAGGCGGTCGAGCGACAACGAGGTCGACACCGTCGAGCAAGGCGGCGGTGACCGAGGCGAAATCCGCGCCTGGCCTCGGCACGAAGGCAAGCCGGTCCGTCCGCACCCCGAACTCACCCGCGGCGGCGACCCCGAACCGGGGAACGCCGACCACCGCCGCCCACGCCCCTGCCGACGTCGCCTCCGCGAGTAACGCGAACAACAACGAAGTCCCTCCTCGGACGACCACCGTGCTGCCCCGCTTCAGCCCTCCCCAAGGCAGAAAGCCGGACAGCGCGGGAAGTACCGGCAACACCTGACCGGTGCTTCGGGCGTGCTCCCCCGCGGCGGCGACCCCACTCGCCGTACTCACCCCCGGGATCGCGGCCAAACGGGCAACGGTTGCGCTCGGGCTCCCCGTCCGTCCACCGGAGCCGGCGGCAGAGGCCCCTGCCGCCGGCTTCGAACCCATGGCCCGCGCGGCAGGGATCTCGGCCACCTCGGCCACCATCGCGCCGGACATCGAGCACCACCTCCCCCTCACGGCCGCACGAGTACGTTCACGTCAAGAACACGCGTACGTGTTCACAGCTCACCGCGGGGAAGACGGCAATCACTGAATACTCGAACATCTGTTCGATAGCTTCAGTCAACACGGCCCCCGACTTCTTGTCAAGAACGACATGTCGGAGGGGGATGGAATCCTGCTGACATGACGGATCCACACCCGAAATCGACACTCCACCGCTATCTGGGCAGCGCCAGGGACGCGATGCTGTGGAAGCTCGACGGCCTCTCCGAATACGACGCCCGGCGACCGCTTACCCCAACCGGAACGAACCTCCTCGGCCTTGTGAAGCACCTCGCCGCGGTGGAAGCGGGATATTTCGGCCGAACATTCGGCAGACCGTTCGAAGGGCCGGCATGGCTGAGCGACGACACCATCGAGTCCAATGCGGACATGTGGGCGACGGCAGAGGAAACACGCGGGGGCATCATCACGTTCTACCGCGACGCGTGCGCGCACTCGGATGTCACCATCACGACGCTGGCACTGGACACGCGAGGCACGGTGCCGCACTGGCCCGAGGAACGCGCTTCGGTCACCCTGCACCAGATCCTGGTGCACATGATCGCCGAAACCCACCGGCACGCGGGGCACGCCGACATCGTCAGGGAACTCGTCGACGGCGCGGCGGGTCTGCGCCGGGACGTCAGCAACCTGCCCGAGGCCGACGCGCAATGGTGGGCGGACTACCGGCTGAGACTGGAGAACGTCGCGCGCGAGGCGGACGCCGGGCGAACCGGGTGATCCAGGTGATCCGGTACCCGCGCGACCAGCCTGGACGCGAGCGAAAAACAACCTTCACATTCGTAGCAGCGCTGTTATATTAGCGCTGTGATATTTCGGATCGCAAGCACCCGGAACGTCGTACCCGGATCGCGATGAACGGGCACGACCGCTTGCTCGACAGCAGACCACTGCGCACGAGCCGCCCCTTCCGCAACCTGTGGATCGGTTCCTCCTGCGGCGCGCTCGGTCAGCAGATCGCCGTCGTGGCCGTTCTCGCCCAGGTGTGGGAGCTCACCCGAAGTCCACTGTGGACAGGAGCCATCGGCATCGCGACAGCCGTGCCGATGCTGGTGTTCGGTCTCGCGGGAGGAACCCTCGCCGACACGTTCGACCGGCGCGCGCTTGTCAGGATGTCAACCGCTGGACAACTACTCGCCGCGTCAGGGCTCGCCGGCCAGGCCGCGGCGGGCAACACGTCCGTGCTGCTGCTTCTCGCACTGGTCTCGGCGCAAGCGGGCTGTGCCGCACTCGGCGCACCGGCGAGACGCACCTTCCCGGTAAGGCTGCTTCCCTCCGACCAGGTCGCTGCGGGGCTCGCCCTGCAGAACGTCGCGTTCCAGGCCGCCATGCTGCTTGGCCCCGCGCTGGCGGGACTCGTGATCGCGCAATGGCATTTCACCGCCGCCTACCTGCTGGAAGCGGGCACGGTGCTCATCTCTCTCATCACCGTCATCCGGCTGCCTGCGATGCCACCGCCGAGAACGGACGAGCGTTCCCGGCGGCCGGCGCGTGGCGGATGGCGGATCATCGCCAGGCGGCCCACCCTGTTCGGCTCCTTCGCCGCCGATCTCTCGCAGACACTGCTCGCGATGCCAATCGCGCTGTTCCCGCTCGTCAACGAGATCCGCTTCGACGGCAACCCCCGCACTCTCGGGTTGTTCCTCACCGCGATCGCCGTCGGCGGCATCACGGCAGGCTTGTTCTCGGGGACCTTCACCCGGCTCCGGCGTGGCGGAGCCGTACAGCTCATCGCCGCGTTCTGCTGGGGAATCGCGCTGGCGGGTTTCGGCGTGGCCGGCCCGCTGTGGCTCGCGCTGGCCTTTCTCGCCGTCGCCGGAGCGGCGGACACCGTCTCGGTCATCACTCGTGGCGCGATCGTGCAGCTCGAAACTCCCGACGAGTACCGGGGCAGAGTGTCGTCGGTCGAGCACGTCATCGGCGTCGCGGGTCCCGAAGCCGGCAACTTCAGGGGCGGCTTCGTCGCGTCGCTGACCTCGGCTTCGTTCGCGCTCGTCGCGGGCGGGCTCGTCGCGGCACTCGCGGTCGGGGTCATCGCCGCGACGAACCGGTCCCTGCGTACTTACCGAACCCCGGCCCCCGAACAGCATTTAGCGGGCTAAACGCGGTACTTGCGCACGCTAAGCAACCGGGTGAGCTGGGGTGACGGGGTTTCGGCTCAGTGAGCGAAGTGCCGGGTTCCGGTGAGATACATGGTGGCCCCCACGGCCTCGGCCGCGGCGATCACCTCGGCGTCCCGCACCGAGCCGCCCGGCTGAACCACCGTGCGCACCCCGGCATCGAGCAACACCTGCAGGCCGTCGGGGAACGGGAAGAACGCATCGGAAGCGGCGACGGCGCCCTTGACGCGATCACCCGCGCGCTGGACGGCAAGCCGCGCGGAATCGACCCTGTTCACCTGCCCCATCCCGACGCCGACCGTGGCCAGATCGCTCGCGAGCAGGATCGCGTTGGACTTCACCGCGCGAATCGCCCTCCACGCGAACGCCAGGTCCGCCAGCACGTCCTCAGCGGCCGGCTCGCCCGTCGCCAGCGTCCAGTTGGCGGGGTCGTCTCCCGGCGCATCGATCCTGTCCGCGGCCTGCACGAGCAGCCCACCGGAAATCGGCCGCAGCTCGAACTCGCCCTGATCGACGGGCTCGGCCAGCTTCAACAGCCGGATGTTCTTCTTTCTCGTCAGGACATCCAGCGCGGCGGCATCGAAATCCGGGGCGAGCACGACCTCGGTGAACACGTCGGCTATCTGCTCCGCGGTCTTGAGGTCGACCGTCCTGTTGCTGGCGATGACGCCGCCAAAAGCGGAAAGCGGATCGCAGGCGTGCGCCTTCCGGTGCGCGTCGGCCACGTCGGAACCCACCGCGATGCCGCACGGATTCGCGTGCTTGATGATCGCGACCGCGGGCTCGGAGAAGTCATAGGCCGCACGCCTCGCGGCATCGGTGTCGACGTAGTTGTTGTACGACATCGCCTTGCCGTGCAACTGCTCCGCGTGCGCGAGCCCGCCGCGCCCTCCGCGATAGACCGCGGCGGCCTGGTGCGGGTTCTCGCCGTAACGCAGGACGTCGCCGCGCTCCCAGGTCGCGCCGAGGAAACCGGGGAAACCCGAATCGTCGGCGGGTGCGTAGTCCTCCGCGAACCATGTCGCCACGGCGGCATCGTAGGAAGCGGTGTGCGCAAACGCTTGCGCGGCGAGCCGGCGGCGCTGCGCGAGGTCGAAGCCCCCCGCGCGTACCTGCTCAAGCACCCAGTCATAGCTGCCAGGATCGACGACGACGGCAACCGAGCCGTGGTTCTTCGCGGCGGCCCTGACCATCGCGGGCCCCCCGATGTCGATGTTCTCGACACACTCGTCCTGGGTCGCCCCCGAGGCAACGGTGTCGGTGAACGGGTAGAGATTCACGACGAGCAATTCGAACGGCGCGATGTCGAGCGCGGCGAGTTGCTCGACGTGGTCAGGCCGCTGCGTGTCGGCGAGCAACCCGGCGTGCACCTTGGGATGCAACGTCTTGACCCTGCCGTCGAACGACTCGGGAAAACCCGTCACCTGCTCCACCGGAGTGACCGGAACACCGGCTTCCGCGATGGCCTTCGCCGTTCCGCCCGTCGACACGATCTCGACCCCGGCCGAGTGCAAGCCGGTCGCGAGCTCAAGCAGCCCCAGCTTGTCGGATACACCGATCAACGCGCGCCGTACCGGCCGCTGCCCAGCGCCAGGAGCCTGCTCGCTCACGACAACCTCACCTTTCGTCCTTCGACCGTGCAACCAGCACGGCCCAATTGCTCGATCACGTCGACGAGAAGCCGCCGTTCCACAACTTTGATGCGCTCATGCAGGCTGGCCTCGTCGTCGTCGGCTTCCACCGGCACCGCCCGCTGCGCGATGATCGGACCGGTGTCGACTCCCGCGTCGACGAAATGCACGGTCGAACCCGTGACCTTGACCCCGAGCTCCAGCGCGTCCTCGACAGCACGGATGCCGGGGAAAGCAGGCAACAACGCAGGGTGGGTGTTGATGACCCTGTTCGGGAAACGTTCCAGAAACCGCGAGCCGAGGATCTTCATGAACCCGGCGGAGACCACGAGGTCAGGACTGTAGGCGGCGACCGCCTCCGTCAGCGCCTTGTCCCACGCCGAGCGATCGGGATGGTCGCTCATCCTCACGGTGAACCAGGGGATTTCGGCGCGCTCGGCCCTGTCCAGCGCCGCGATGCCTGCTCTGTCCGCTCCCACGGCCACGACCGTGGCCGGATAGGACGGCTGCCCCGCGGCGTCGAGTACCGACTGCAGGAGGGTCCCCGATCCCGACGCGAGTACCACCAACCGGACCGGTGTGGGCAGCTCCAGCCTGCTATCCAGAACGGACTCCTCGGGGGCGGTGCACACGCGGGCACATCACTTGACCTGGTGACAACACCATAAACGCCGCCAAGTTGATCTTGACCATGAGGTCCTGGGGATCAATCGCGGTGGTCGCCGTCGTCGTCCCGCGTGCCCGCCGGGTCCTCCTCGGCGGCGGTATCGGTCGCGATATCAGCGGCCGCCGGCACGTCCGGCAACTCCTCCACCACCGTGACGTCACCGGCGACCAGCCGCTCCGCGATGTCCGCGTCTTCCTCGTCGGCCACATCTTCGTCTTCGTCGGCCACATCTTCGTCGGCTTCGGCCTCGACCTCGGTCGCCTCGTCGGTGTCGTCGATGTCTCCGGGATTGGGGTCTTCGGGGTCTTCGGGGTCTTGGCCGTCGTGGTCATCGTCGGCCTGATCACCGGCATCGTCGGCCACGGCGACCCCGGTGCCGGTGGGAGCAGCCGCGGCATCGGTGGCGACGGGCTTGACGGCACGTGGCCCCGCGAACCAGGCGACGAACCCACCCGGCACCGCGATCCACAGGAACGCGACGATCGACAGCATTCCCAGCGGTACCGAAACCGGATCGAGGGCGCCGCTCCCCAGGCGCCCTCCGGCCAATGTGCCGATCACCACTGTGCCGAACCCGACAAGCGCGCCGGCCACCCCGACCGTCCGCAACCGGACCATCGGGTTGTCGTGACTCTTCCGCAGCGACCAGCCCACCAGCGCCCCAGCCGCGGCAGGCAAGACCAGCAACACCGGCCACCAGGCGGCCTGCTGCTCCGGCAAACCAGCCAGCAGCGGAACTCCCGGCACGGGACCACCGCTGAACGTGAAGGGCGCCACGGTCACCGAACCGATCGAAAACCCCGGCCCCGTCACAAAACCCAGACTGAGCACCATCGCGTTGGGCAGATAACCCAGACACAGCAACAACATCCCCGCACCGCTGCCTGCCCCCTCGGCGTTGGCGGCGAAAAGACTCCTGACGGTCGGGACCGACAGTGCCGTCGCGAACAGAAAGGTCACCGCGCCCGCGCACAGCAATGCGGCAAGTCCCAGCGCCCCCGCGCGCATCCCGCGCAACGCGACCGGATCAAGATGGTTCCTCGCCGCCGCGACGAACCCGCATCGGCCGGCGACCCCCAGCGCCGCGGCAGCGGCGGATACCAAGGCGGGCACGAGGAAGGCCGCGAGGGGTTCGACGCCCAGCTCTCCTCCCGCCAGCACCGAAATCGCGATACCGGCCAGTGCGTGCGCGGCGGCGATGACACCGATGATGAAGCCCGACTGCCCCGGCTCGGTACAGCGAAGCCGCTGCGCCGTGCTCGCGGCGGTCCTGGCGATCAGGAGACACACACCCACCGTCGGCAGCAGCGGAAGCACACCAAGCGGCGCCCCACCGATGTCGAGCGGAACCTGGTAGGCGGCGAGCCAGCCGGGGCCCGCGCCCAATACGACACCGAGCGGAGAGAACTCCGCCTGCGAAGCGGCGGCGGTCACGACGGCGAACACGGCGGCCACCACCGCATATCCGGCGACGAGAGGACTCAGCGCGGCGGCGGCCAGCGCTCGGCAACGCACGCCGCGGGACACTCTCTCACCTGTGTCCGCGACCGCGGCACGTTGATCCACGGTGAGCAGGTCCATCTCGCGACCCTCGCACCCTGGTTGGACCGTACGGGTGAGCCACGCCGCCGACACCCGATGACGACGCCCACACCCCACCCGGTCGGGTCACCCAATACAAAGAAAAACGCCCGCGACAACTCGTCGCGGGCGCTTCCCAGGCAGTTGATCAGCCGTTGGACTGGCCGAAGCCTCCCGGCGGGGTGCCAGGCTGGTTCTGCTGTCCACCTTCCTGCTGCTGTTGCTGTTGCTGCTGCTGCTGGAAGAACTGACCCTGCTGCGGTGCGTACTGGGTCTGCTGCCCCGGCGGAGGGGAAGCGACCGGCTGCACGAACTTCGTCGGCTGCGGCGCGGAACCGGTCTGGTCAGCGGGCTGCTGCTGTCCCGCCTGCTGCTGGCCGTACTGCTGCTGCGGCGCGTAGCCGGCCTGCTGGCCGTACGCACCGGGCTGGCCGTAAGGCGAAGCACCCTGCGGTGCCGGCGGCTTGATGATGTTGTTCTCCAGCAGGTAACCGGCGACGGCGGCGAGCATCTGCAGGATGCCGAAGATCAGGATCATGACGCCGCCGGCCTGGAGGTCGCCGGGGAACTGGAACACGGTGAACAAGAACGTCAGCACACCGCCGATCGCGAAGATCGCGGGCCACGCGCCCGGCTTCTGGTCTCCTGGCAGGATGCCGATCAGGGCGGCGAGCCCGCTGATCAGCAACGGCAGCACGATCCAGCCGAAGCCGACGGCGTAGACGCCCTGGTCACCACCGAGGTTGGCGAAGCCGAGGAACAGGTTCAGGACGCCGAGTCCAGCCGTCACCAGGAAAAGGATCTGCGGCAGACCGAGCTTCATGCCACCCCCCGCGGATGGCGTCGCGCCGGAATACGGCTGTTGCGGCTGCTGCGGGCCTTGCCCCGGGAATCCACCCGGCGCGCCGCTCGGGAAGGTCATCCGTGTCTCCTGTCGTGTTCTTGCTCGAACGCGCGGTCAGTCCTGGTCAGCCGCCTTGCGCGTGGACCGGACCGCACTCGCAGGCAGTCCAGGCTGCGGCGGTACGCGACATTAGCGCATCGTCACTCAGGCAGCGCCCGGCCTTGGACGTTTCACCCAAGCATTCGGTTTCATGTCTGCCCATGATGACGTACGCCCCACAACCACCAGGGGCCGGGCGTGTGGCCCGGCCCCTGGTGATGTGTAGGTGTTAAAGGTTTTTGTAGATGTGGCGGGCGTGTTCGGCGGTTTCGGTGGGGGTTTTGCCGACTTTGACGCCTGCGTTTTCGAGTGCTTGTTGTTTGGCTTGGGCGGTGCCGG
>JBEYHY010000016.1:0-46480 GCA_040635515.1 Saccharomonospora sp. NPDC006951
CGCGAGGAGGCGACGGCACGACTGATCGAGGCGCTGGACGCCTTCGTGCTGGAAGGTCCGAAAGCGACACTGTTGCCGTTTCACAGGGCGCTGCTCGCGTCCTTGCCCTGGATCCAGGCCTTCTTGCCCGCGCACGCGTCGTGCCCGAGTGAGGCGGGGTACATGTCCACAAAGGACGCCCTGCCGTCCTCGGCGACGGCCTTTGCCAGGGCGTCGTTCAGTGCTTCCTCCACGCTGTTGACCCAGGCGTAGTCGCCGTCGGCGAAGGGAAGGATCTCCGGGCAGGTTCCGGTCGGCGGCGCGATGCGCGGGTAGCCGACGACGAGCACCGTCGCCCTCGGTGACCGCTTGTGGATGCCGTCGAGGACGTCCTCGACCCTGTGGCCGATGTCGATCGTGGCCTGGGTGAGGGTGTCGATGCCGTCGACGGTGAAGTGCTCCTTGCACGGCGAGCCGGTGGGGTCGCTCTCGCGCAGGGCCGGGCAGACCCCGACGATGCTGCCGAAGACGTTGTGGTCGTTGCCGCCGATGCCGACGGTGACGAGATCGGTGTTGCGGCGCAACGCGTCGAACTGCGGCGCGTTGACGCCACCGGTCACCTGCTGGGGATGGGTCATGTGCGGGGTCGAGGCGCCGCCACAGCTGACGTCCGTGAACGAGCGCACGTGCAGGCGTTCGGCAAGCAGTGAGGGATAGTTGCTGGTCGAGCGTGCGCAGCCGGCGGGATCGGTGCGCTGGACGGGAATGAGCGGACCGGAGGTGTAGGAGTCGCCGAGCGCGACGTAGTGCGCGAACTTCGCCGGTTTCGCGGCCGCGCCTCCCGCGGTGAGCAGCGAGGCCAGCAACAGGCCCGCGAGTGTCGCGGTGACGAGGGCTGCACGGGAGCGGGGCATGTCTTGTTTCTAGTCGCTGCCGGTCCGTACGAGTACTCCCCGAACGGAGGCTAGGTCTGCGCGAGTTGGTCCAGTCCCCTTGTCACGAGGTCGATGCCGATCTGCGCTGAGCCGACGATGTCGGACAGCGAATCGCCTCGGTTGATGCCTGCCCTGGACGCGCCCTGCATCGCGCCGATGAGCGCGCCGACCGCGCTTCCCGCCGTGATCGGATCCAGCCACGGCGCGGCCTCGTGCAGGACGGCGGCGAGGCGGTTTTCGGCTTCGTAGAGCAGTGCCTGCGATCTCGCGCGCAGTTCGGGGACCGACATGATCAGCTTCGCCTGCGCGAGGTTGATGTCGCCGCGTGGTTCCTCGCCCGTGGACATCCAGTCCAGCAGGTCCCGTGCGAGCAGCCGCAGGGCCTGTGGCGGCGCGTTGTCGGCGAGCCGTTCGCGGAAGGCGTTTTCGAGGGTGTCGATGCGGCGCATCCGGTGCGCGAACAGCACGTCTTCCTTGCCGGAGAAGTAGTTGAACAGCGTCTTGGTCGATACGCCCGCCTCGGCGGCGATCTGGGCGACCGTGGTGTTCGCGTAGCCCTTCTCCTGGAACAGGCGCATGGCGGCTTCGAAGAGCGCGGCCCTGGTCTGCTGCTTCTTCTGCTCTCGCAATCCCACCTCTTGCACCGGCTCACTCTACGCTGGCACGATAAACTTACAATGGTTGTAAGTTGAGATTAGATAGTGTTTGATAGTTAGTGTCAGTTTCCGAACAACGCCCGCCGCGAAGGGACTCTCCATGGCCGACGTTCTGCCCACGACGCGCGTCGATCCGTTCGATCCACCACCGGAACTGTTCGGCACCGACCAGCCGCTGCGCCCGCTCGCCTATCCCGACGGCCACGAGGGGTGGCTCGTCACGAGCCACACGCTGGCCAAGGCCGTCCTCGCCGACCCACGTTTCAGCAGCAAGCTCGAACTGCGCCGCACCCCGGTGCGCAGGCCGTCCGTCGAGGACTTCCGGGTCGGTGAGCCCGCGCCTCCCGGGTTCTTCATCGCCATGGATCCGCCGGACCACACCCGGCTCAGGAGGCAGCTCACCGGCCAGTTCACGGTGCGCAGGATGAACCAGCTGACTCCCCGGATCGAGCAGATCGTCGCCGAGCACCTCGACGCGATGGAGCAGGCGGGTCCGCCGGTGGACCTGGTCCAGGCCTTCGCGCTGCCCATTCCCTCGCTCGTCATCTGCGAACTGCTGGGAGTGCCCTACGCCGACAGGGAGGAGTTCCAGCACGCCAGTGCGGTGCTGCTCGGTCTGGACAGCTCCGACGAGCAGGCGGCCGTCGCGATGAAGTCGATCACCGGCTACCTCTCCGGGCTCGTCGGCCGCAAGCGCGCGGAACCGGAGGACGACCTGCTCAGCGGACTCGCCGAAGCGGGCGAACTCGGCGACGACGAACTCGTCGGCGTCGCGCTGCTGCTGCTCGTCGCCGGCCACGAGACCACGG
The DNA here is from genome assembly GCA_040635515.1 of Saccharomonospora sp. NPDC006951. Taxonomy (GTDB): domain Bacteria; phylum Actinomycetota; class Actinomycetes; order Mycobacteriales; family Pseudonocardiaceae; genus Prauserella_A. The sequence goes on from JBEYHY010000016.1 coordinate 2,380, forward strand.
CGAACATGCTCGGGCTCGGTACGTTCGCGCTGCTGCGGCACCCCGAGCAGGCCGAGGCACTGCGCACCGGCGCGGTGCCGATCGACAACGCCGTCGAGGAACTGATGCGCTACCTCTCGGTGATCCAGTTCGGCACCACCCGCACCGCGCTTGAGGACATCGAACTCGGCGGAAGGCTGGTCACGAAGGGACAGGTGCTGACGCTTTCCCTTCCCGCGGCCAACCGGGACCCGGAGAAGTTCGGGAATCCGGCCGAACTCGACCTCGGCGGCGACGCGCACGGCCACCTTGCTTTCGGTCACGGAGTGCACCAATGTCTGGGACAGCAGTTGGCGCGTATCGAGATGCGGGTCGGGTACGCGGCGCTCTTCGAGCGCTTCCCCGGTCTTTCGCTCGCGGTGCCGCCCTCCGAGGTTCCGGTGCGCGACGACATGGCCATCTACGGGGTGCACCGGCTCCCGGTGTCGTGGTGAGAGCCGAAGTGGAGGGATCGAAGGTGATCGAGGCGGACCGCGACGTCTGTATTGGCGCCGGAATGTGCGCGCTCACCGCGCCGGCGGTGTTCGATCAGGATGACGAGGACGGCAGGGTGCTCGTGCTCGACGACCGGCCGGGTGCGAGCGAGGCCGACGCGGTCCGCGAGGCCGTCGAGCTGTGCCCTTCGGGTGCGCTCACCCTGCGCGATACGTGAGCAGGTAGCGCCAGAACAGCAAGGTGCGGACAGCGCTGCCCGGCAGCAGCCTGCCCGCTTCCTTGCGCACGCCGTTCATCGTCATCGACCAGTTCCTGACCGGGGCCTGTGGGTGCGGGTCGGAGCCGCCGTTGATCCGCTCACCTGCGTGGACCAGCAGCCTTGCGGCCGCGTTGACCGGCGAGGCACTCACCCACTTCGCCCAGTCACCGGGCGCGCTCGGCCTCGCGAGCCCGAGCACCACCAGCACCCCGCCCGGTGCCAGCGCGGCCCGCAGCGTGCTCACCGTGCCGAACGGAACGTGATGCAGCGACGCGAGGCAGGCGATGTAGTCGTAGTGCCCTTGGGGCAGCTCCATCGCGGTGATGTCGGCCGCCACGTAGTCGATCGATCCGGGACCGGGTGAGCCCAGCGCCTTCCCGATGCCGATCATCCCGGGCGCGGGGTCGACGGCCGTCACGTCGAGGCCGCGCGCCGCGAGCTTGCGCGCGAACCGGCCACCGCCACACCCGACGTCGAGCGCGGTACGCGCCCCCGAGGGCAGCTGCCCCAGCAGCAGCGGGTGATAGCAGTCGTTGTGGTTGAAGGGCATGGCGCAGAACCTAGCCGGGCGCGAGTGAGCGCGAACACCGGACGTAGACTCTCAAGCGGTCAGTACCAGCGCGTTGGGAGTGTGTGTGTCGTCCGACGACCAGGAGTTTCCCCCCGAGCTGTCCGCAGGGGACAACTTCATCGCCGGCCCCTTGCCCGACGATGACGAGGAGGGGGCTGCCTTCGACGAGGCCGCCATCGCCGAGCAGGCGCGGTACGAGTTGCGGGTCGTCGAAGCCGAACTCGACGAGCGCTGGCCGGAAACCAAGATCGCGCCTTCGCTGACCCGCATCACCACGCTGGCGAACCTGATCGGCGATCCACAACGGACCTATCCGGTGCTGCACGTCGCGGGCACCAACGGCAAGAGCTCGACCGCGCGCATGATCGAGGCGCTGCTCACCAGGATGGGGTTGCGGGTCGGCCGCTACACCAGCCCGCACCTGCAGCTGGTCACCGAGCGCATCAGCATCGACGGCGCTCCCATCTCGCCGGAGAAGTACGTCGACACCTACCGCGACATCGCGCCGTTCATCGGCATGGTCGACAGGGCGGCCGGTGAGACCGAACCGAAGATGAGCAAGTTCGAGGTGCTCACCGGCATGGCCTTCGCCGCGTTCGCCGATGCCCCTGTCGAGGCGGCGGTGCTGGAAACCGGGCTCGGCGGTACGTGGGACGCCACCAACATCGTGGAAAGCCAGGTCGCGGTCATCACCCCCATCGGCATCGATCATGTCGAGTACCTCGGCGACGACAGGGCCGCCATCGCGGCGGAGAAGGCGGGAATCATCAAGCCGGGTTCCGTCGCGGTCATCGCGAGGCAGGAGCCCGACGTCGAAGAGGTCCTGCTGCGCAGGGCCGTCGAGGTCGACGCCACCGTCGCCCGTGCGGGCAGTGAGTTCGGCGTGCTGTCGAGGGACATCGCCGTCGGGGGGCAGATGCTGCGCCTGCAAGGGCTCGGCGGCGTCTACGACGAGGTTTTCCTTCCCCTGCACGGTGAACACCAGGCCGACAACGCCGCGCTCGCGCTCGCCGCCGTCGAGGCGTTCTTCGGAGCGGGCAAGGAAAGGCAACTCGTGCAGGACGCCGTTCGTGAGGCGTTCGCGGAGGTGCAAACCCCCGGAAGGCTGGAAAGGGTGCGGGCCGCGCCCGCCGTCCTGCTTGACGCGGCGCACAACCCGCACGGCGCCGCCGCGCTCGCCGCGACCATCGACTCGGAGTTCGCGTTCCGCAGGCTCGCCGCGGTGGTGGGGGTCATGCGCGACAAGGACGCACGCGGCATCCTGGAGGTACTGGAACCGGTCGTGTCCGAGATCGTGGTCACCAGCAACACTTCGGAGCGGGCCATGCCCGTCGACGAACTCGCCGCGCTGGCCGTTCTGGTGTTCGGGGAGGAACGCGTCACTGCCGAGCCGTCGCTGGAGAGCGCCATCGAGACCGCCATCGGCCTCGTCGAACAGACCGACGACCCCGAGGAGCCCCTCGCGGGTGGCGGCGTGCTGGTCACCGGCTCGGTCGTCACGGTGGGGGAGGCCCGTACATTGTTCGGCAGGGAGCCGGTATGACAGAGGAAACGCGGCAGCAGACACCGGAAACGCCCGAGACACCCGAGGCGCCACGTCCGCCCGCGAAGGACCCGATGAAGTCCTTCCGGGGTGTGCAGGCGGGAACCCTGGTGCTCGAGGTGATCGTGCTCGGCCTCGCCCTGCCGGTCGTCGCCCATCTCGGCAACGGCATCACCAGTATTCAGGGCTGGAGCATCATCGCCATCGCGGCTGTGCTGCTTGCCTGCTGCGCGTTGCTGCGCAAGCTCTGGGTGCCCCGGCTCATCCTCGGCGTGCACGCGGGGCTGCTCGCCTTCGTCGTCGCGCTGCCCGCCGTCGCCATCATCGGCGCGCTGTTCGCGGCGATCTGGTTGTGGCTCATGTGGATGCGCCGCGACGTGGAACGGCGGATGGCGCAGGGCAGATTGCCGAGCCAGCAGGTCTGAGCGTTCACCGCGGCGCAAGGCGGAGTTGGCCGCCCGGCCCCCGGGACCGGATAGAAGTGGCGGCATGACCGAACAGACTCCTCTTCCCCGGCGGGCCATGCTCAAGGCTGGCCTCGTCGGTACCGGGGTACTCGCCGCGGGTGCGCTCGGTTCCGGCTCAGCCGCGGCGCTCGTGCGCGCGGACCGTCCCTCGCTGACCCACGGCGTGCAGTCCGGTGATGTCGGCGCCGACTCCGCGATCGTGTGGACGAGGGCCGACCGGCCGTCCCGGATGTTGGTCGAGGTCTCCGGCGACCCGGCGTTCCGGCGCACCCGCACGGTCCGCGGTCCGCTGCTGACCCCCGCCACCGGCGGTACGGGCAAGGTTCGCCTTCGCGGCCTCCGTCCCGGAAGCGAGGTGCATTACCGGGTGAGTGCGCAGTCGCTGGACGGCAGGGTCGTCAGCGCCCCGCTCACGGGACGACTGCGCACCGCGCCACGAGGCAACGGCGACGTCAGGCTCCTGTGGTCGGGCGACGTCGCGGGACAGGGCTTCGGGATCAACCCCGACATCGGCGGCATGACCGTGTTCGCCGCGATGGCGGCAAGGCGGCCGGACCTGTTCCTGCACTGCGGGGACACCGTCTACGCCGACGGCCCGCTCGCCGAGAAGGTGGACCTGCCCGACGGCCGCGTCTGGCGCAACATCGTCACGCCGGAGAAGGCCAAGGTCGCCGAAACCCTCGCCGAGTACCGGGGTCAGCACGCCTACAACCTGCTCGACGACAACCTTCGCGGCTTCGCGGCCGAGGTGCCGAGCTACGTTCAGTGGGACGACCACGAGGTCGTCAACAACTGGTATCCCGGCGAGATCCTCGACCTTCCCGAATACTCGGAGAAGCGTGTGGATGTGCTGGCCCGCAGGGCTTTTCAGGCATTTCACGAGTGGTATCCCATCGACCACAAGTCCGCGGTGGACGGACGGGTGTACCGCAACTTCCGGTACGGCGACCGGGTCGAGGTGTTCGTGCTCGACATGCGTAGTTACAAGGACCGCAACGACGCCGACCAGACGAAGCCGGGTTCCGTTCTCGGGCGGAGGCAGGCCGACTGGCTGGTTCGCGCGCTCGGCGCGAGCACCGCAACCTGGAAGATCGTCCAGGCCGATCTGCCGATCGGGCTCATCGTTCCCGACGGCGACGAAACCGGCGACATCGAGGGCGTCGCCAACGGGCGGCCCGGCACGCCGGGCGGCAGGGAGACCGAGCTGGCCATGGTGCTGAGGGAGATCGCGCGGCGAAGGGTGCGCAACGTGGTGTGGTTGACGGCCGATGTCCACTACACCGCCGCGCACCACTACTCGCCCGACCGCGCCGCCTTCACCGACTTCGACCCGTTCTGGGAGTTCGTGTCGGGCCCGCTCAACGCGGGCGCCTTCGGCCCCAACGACCTCGACCCGACGTTCGGGCCCAAGGCTGTCTTCACACACGCGCCTCCCGCCGCGAACACGTCGCCGATGGGCGGTTTCCAGCATTTCGGCGAGATCGACGTCGACGGGGCGAGCGGCGAGCTGACCGTCAGCCTCCGCGACGGCGCCGGTTCCTCCCTGTGGTCGACGACCCTGCACCCGCAGGGCAGATGACCAGGCGGCTAGGCTGCGCACACCGTTGGTAGTGATTGAAGGAGTTACACCCCGTGAGTGAACGCACGCTGGTTCTGATCAAGCCCGATGGCGTCAAGCGGGGCCTCGTCGGTGAGGTGATTTCGCGCATCGAGCGCAAGGGTCTCACGATCGCCGCGATGGACCTGCGCAATGTCGAGCGTTCGGTGGCCGAGGAGCACTACGCCGAGCACAAGGAGAAGCCGTTCTTCGGCGAACTGCTGGAGTTCATCACCTCAGGAAAGGTCGTCGCGCTGGCGATCGAGGGGCCGAGGGCGATCACCGCCTTCCGTCAGCTCGCCGGTGGCACCGACCCCGTCGAGAAGGCCACGCCGGGCACCCTGCGCGGCGACTTCGCGCTGGAGACCCAGTTCAATCTCGTGCACGGTTCGGACTCGCCGGAGTCCGCCGAGCGTGAACTGAAACTCTGGTTCCCCGACCTCTGAGCGCGGTTTGCCGCCGAGTTCCCTTGTCACCGCCGGGAAAGCTCCGTTCGCCACCTCTTGGCGAGGATGCCTTCCCGGCGGTGATTTTTTCCACTAGCGTCGAAACGGCGAATGGATCTAGGGGGAAAGGCTGGGGACGTGGGTGGATTTCGCGGGCGAATGGCCGTACTCGGCTCGGTGCTCGTCGCCGCCGGTGTGCTGAGCGCGCCGCAGGCGGGGGCCGGGCCGGCAGATGGGCAGCCACCGCTGGGTACCAACGGCGCGCCGGTTCCCGAGGTGAACTGGGCGGAGTGCGCCGAGGGTGCGCCGGAAACCTATGAGTGCGCCGAGGTCGAGGTTCCCCTTTCCTACCGTGACCCGCACGGCGAGACGATCACGCTGGCGATCGGCAGGCTGCCGGCGGCCGACCAGGCCGGCAAGCTCGGCACCATCTTCTACAACCCGGGAGGCCCGGGTGGATCCGGCCGCTACGCCCCCGAGCTGACCGAGCGGCTGCACGAACGGTTCGACATCGTCGGATTCGATCCGCGCGGCATCAACGAGAGCACGCCGCTGCGGTGTTTCACCGACGACGAGGACGCGGCGAAGCTCGCCGGGACCTTTCCCGTGACCACTCAGGAAAAGAAGCGGCGGATCGCCGAGACGGCGGAGGCGACCGCGTCATGCGCCGACAACGCCGGTCCGCTCATCGACCACATGTCGACGGCCAACGTGGCGCGCGACATGGACCTGCTTCGCCAGGCCATTGGCGAGCAACAGCTGTCGTACTACGGCATTTCCTACGGCAGCCATCTGGGAACGGTGTACGCCAACCTGTTCCCCGACAAGGTGCGTTCGGTGGTCATCGACGCCGTGCTCGATCCCGTCGAATGGACGGAGGGCTACCGGCCGGTCGATCGCTTCGCGCCGTTCAGCTTCCGCCTCGGCAGCCACGGCGGGGCACAGCGCGCGCTGGAGACCTTCCTCGGCGCGTGCGAGAACGACGAACGATGCGCGTTCCGGGAACCGGGGGAGGACCTGCTCGCGAAGTACGGCATCGTGCTCGACCGGTTGCTCGAACGGCCGGCGGTCATCACGCCGCCCGGCGGGGAGCCGACCGAGGTGACGTACCAGACGGCGGTGCAGGCCACCCTCGGCCAGTTGTACGACGCGGCGGGTTCGGCTTCGCTCGGCGAATTCCTCCAGGCGCTGGCCGACGCGACCGATCCCGACGTCGCGACAAAGGGCAGCGTGGTCGCCGAGATTCCAGAGGGGCCGCCCGCGCCTGGTTTTCAGAGTCCGGGGTATATCGGGCCGGAGCAGGGTGCCGCCGTGATGTGCGCCGACTCGGCCAACCCCGGTGCGCCGTGGGTGTGGGACGGCTTCGCCAGGAAAGCCGATCGCGAGGCGCGGGGTTTCGGTTCGCAGTGGGTCTGGATGTCGCTGCCGTGTGCGACGTGGCCGGGAGCCGACGAGGACCGTTACGCGGGTCCGTGGGATCGGCAGACCGCCAACCCGGTGCTCGTCATCGGCAACAGTCTGGGCGATCCGGCGACCCCGTACGACGACGCGGTCAGTACCTCTCGCCTGCTCGGCGACGCGCGGTTGCTGACGCTCGAATCGTTCGGGCACGGTGCGAACGGCAACAGCGAATGCGTCGACTCGGCCATGGACCGGTATTTCATCGATGGGGAGCTTCCCGGCGAAGGCACCGTGTGCGAGCCGGACAGGCAACCCTTCGACCCGCCATCCCAAGCGGAGTAGCCCGCGCGCTCGCGCCCCCGGCCCTCTACCCGCGCCCCGGCGCCCCCGTCGGCTCGTCCGCGGCTGCGTGAGTCCCGCCCCCAGGCCGCCGAGTTCTGCACTCAGGTCGTCGAGATCTGCGCCCAGGTGGGCGAGTTCTGCGCTCAGGTGGGCGAGTTCTGCGCTCAGGTCGTCGAGATCGGCATCCAGGCGGGCGAGTCCCGCGCTCAGGTCGTCGAGATCCGCACCCAGGCGCGCGAGTTCTGCGAACCTGACTGGTACGCGGGCGGAATGCGCGCCCGACAGGGGTCCCCGAGCGCTACGTCACCGCGTGGCACGGCAACCGGTCGCTCGCAAGCGCTTGCGCCCGACCCGCGAAGTCTCCCGACGCGCCCCTCGACCTGAATGCGGAACTCGTCCGCCCGAACGCGGATCTCGCTTACCTGAATGCGGAACTCGTCCGCCCGAACGCAGATCTCGCGCACCTGAATGCGGATCTCGCCCGTCCGAATGCGGATCTCGCGCACCCGAGTGCGGGACTCGCGCACGGGCGCGGGACTCGCCGAACGTCAGCCGCCCAGCCCGGCAACGGCTCCGAGCCCCACACTCTCCAGGATCTCACCGACAGCACGGGTCTCCTCAGCCGTCAACGCCCCGAGCGGCCGATTCGCCAGCGGCGAATCGATGACGCCCCGCAACGCCATCGCGGCCTTGAACGCACCCAGTGCCCCCGCCGTGAAACCGATCCGGCCGAGATCGGCGACCCCGGTGATCGTGAACAGCTTCGCCAGTCTGTCCTGTTCGGACCGCGCCGTCTCCTTGTCACCCGCGAGCGCCGCACGGTAGAGCCGCACATAGCCGTGCGGGTCCACATTGCCCAGTCCGGGAACGAGTCCGGCCGCACCGAGGCCCATCGCCGTGTCCGCCAGCAGTTCCGAACCGGTGAGCGCCGGAAGTCCCGTGCGCCGCAGGATCTCCCGGAAACTCGTGAGATCGCCGCTGGAATCCTTGAGCGCCACCACGATCTTGGACTCGGCGAGTTCGGTGACGATGTCCGGCGTCAGCACCGTCCCCACCGCGCTGGGAATGTCGTAGGCGATCACCGGAACGTCACTCGCCGCCTGCACGTAGCGGAAATGCGCGACGGTCTCTTCCGGATGCGGCCGCACATAGAACGGTGCCGTGACGACGACTGCGTCGGCGCCCGCCGCCGATGCCTGCGCGACGTGCTCGGCGACCCTGCGGGTCCCGGTGTCGACGGCACCGGCGAGCACGGGCACGGCTCCCGCGACCGCACCCGCCGTCACCTCGATGATCTCCTTGCGCTGCACGGTGTCCAGCAGCGCGACCTCCCCCGTCGAACCGCAGACGAACACCCCGTCCACACCGGCCGAGAGCTGGAATTCCACGAGTCGCTCGAGTGATCGCCTGTCCACGTCGCCGTGCTCGTCGAGCGGGGAGACGAGCGGCGGGATGACACCGCGCGGAGCGAGGTCCGAATCAGCGACCACTGGTGGTTTTCCTTTCCTTCTGGACGAACGCCGGGGCGTCCGAGCTGATGTTGAGCGCGCGGCCGATCCGCGCCGGCAGGTCGAAGCCGATGATCAGGGCGACGACGACGGTGAGGGAACCGGCGAGCACCATGAGCGCGGTGCCGAGACTGCCGATGTCGTCGGCGATGGCCGCACCGGCCAATGGCGCGACCGCGCCGCCGAGCGCACCGACGTTGTAGGAGAAGCCGAGCCCGGCCGCCCGTAGCCGGGTGGGGAAGTGGTCACCGATGTACTTGGGCAACAGTCCTGAGATGCCCTGGCTCGTGGCCTGCATGGCGAACAGCAGTACCCACAGCAATACGACGTTCCCGGCGGGAAGCGCGAAGGCGGGGAACACGAACGCCAGCGACACGAAGAGCCCGAGTACGTAGGTGCGGCGTGTGCCGAGTTTGTCGCCGATGACGCCGGCGAGGCACGAGCCGGCCGCGTAGCCCAGCCCGGCCCAGGTGAGCGCGGTCGAGACTTGACCGGCGTCGTAACCGAGGTCGCTCTTGAGGTAGGTCGGCAGGAGCGACTGGATGGGCCAGGAGTAGAGGAACGCGCAGAACACCGTGACCATGATCGCGATCATCACCGGCCACAACCGGCCCGCGAGTTGTACCGCGAACGCCACGAAACACAGCACCGACAACGCGATCAGCCATGGTGTCGCACCGCCGCCGTTGTTGGTGAAGATGAAGACGAGTACCGCGGACAGCAGGATCGCCAGACCGGTGTTGGGCAGCCTCCGCCGAGCGGAGAACAGCACCGACGAGGTGGTGACGTCCTTGCGGCCCGCGACCTCCTCCTTCCATTCGGCGGCTTCCGGGAGCGCGCGGCGAAGGTAGAGGGCCAGCGCGATGGGCACGATGCCGATGTAGAACAGCCAGCGCCAGTTGGTGGCGGGAACGATGATTTCGTAGGCGAGAGCGGCGAGCACGGTGCCGACGGGATACGCGGAAAGCAGGAAGCCGGTTGCCCTGTTGCGCATCGATTTCGGCCATGACTCCATCACGTAGGTCGCGCTCGAGCCGTATTCGCCTGCCATGCCGAGGCCGACGACGGCGCGGAAGATGAACAGCGACCAGTAGTCCCACGCGAAACCGCACAGGCCGCTGCCGATGGAGAACGCGAGGATCGCGATGATCATCGCGGGTTTGCGGCCGTAGCGGTCGGCGACGGCGCCGAGTACGAGACCGCCGAGCCAGCGGGAGACGAACGCGGCGGAGACCAGTGTCGCGGCGGTGGTCAGGTTGAGATCGAAGTCGTCGGCGATCTCGGTGAGGATGAGCGTGATCAGGATGAAGTCGAAGCCGTCGAGCAGGTAGCCCAGCCAGGCGGCGAAGAAGGCTTTGCGCTGCGCTCCGCTGAGCTGGCGGAACGACCCCGGTGTGTCCGGTGGCGACGATGCCATGTCTGAACCTCTCTCGCGGCTCCAAGACATAGGATGTCCTATGTCAGCGGGTACCGTAGCCCTCCGCCGGACGGGACGCAAGCACCGGCGGGCACCCAGGGCGTTCGCCTTCGCGGGGCGGCCGGTGCCGCTGCATCTAGACTTCCTCGATGTGAGTACCTCGGCGAGTGGGCGGCAGGCAGGCGCGCGTGCCAACCAGCGCGCCCTGCAGGAGACGATCAAGCGGCTCATCGTGGACAGGGGCCTTGTACCCGGATCGCCACTTCCCACCGAATTCGAGTTGATGGAAGAACTCGCCGTGAGCAGGCATCCGTTGCGCGAGGCGATGAAGGCGCTCGAAGCGGTCGGCATCGTCGACATCCGGCACGGATACGGAACCTACGTCGGCTCGGTTCCGTTGTCGGCGCTGGAGGCAGGGCTGGCTTTCCGCAGCGCGTTGTCGGTGCGCGGCGACCACGCCGACATCCGGCACCTGCTCGAAGTCAGGGAGGTGCTGGAAACCGGCCTCGTCGGCAAGGTGCTCGGCGTATACGACCTGCTCGACTTCGCCGCGCTCGACGAGGCCGTCGCGGAAATGGAGCGGGCGGCTGCCGGCGACAGTTACGCGCCGGAGCAGGACTGGCGGTTCCACGAGACGCTGTACCGGCCGCTCGGCAACGATCTGGTCCTCGACCTGCTTGAGGTCTTCTGGAAGGTGTTCCGCACGATCGATCCGCAGATTCCGCACGTCGCCGACACTCCGGCCGTGACCGCGCAATGGCACAGAGCGATACTGGAAGCGTTGCGCGCCAAGGACGAGCCCGCGTTGCGAGCGGCGATGGACGAGCATTTCCGCGGCATTCGCGCCAGGGTGACGACCGGGGCCGGAGCCGGGGACTGAGCGCGGACGCGGGCAGCGCCTCCAGGCCGGTAAACGATTCGATTTTTGTCGGTGGGCCGTGGCAGTGTGCAGATCGTGGGCGATGACGCAAACGGCGTGGACGACGTGATGGTGGAGGCCAAGGCGCTGGTCAAGCGCTTCGGTCAGTTCGAGGCGGTGCGTGGCGTCGACGTGCACGTGCGGCGGGGTGAGGCGTTCGGCTTCCTCGGCCCCAACGGCGCGGGTAAGTCCTCGACCATGCGCATGATCGCCGCCGTGTCGCCGCGGTCCGACGGTGAGCTGAGGGTGCTCGGAATGGACCCCGATCGCGACGGGCCCCGGATCAGGGCCCGGCTCGGCGTCGTGCCGCAGCAGGACAATCTCGATACCGAGCTGACGGCGAGGCAGAACCTGCATGTCTACGGCCGCTATTTCGGGTTGTCGAGGGCACAGGTCAGGGCAAGGGCGGACGAGTTGCTCGACTTCGCCCAGCTGGCCGAGCGTGCCGACGACGAGGTGGAGCCCCTTTCCGGCGGGATGAAACGACGGCTCACCATCGCCAGGTCACTGGTCAACGACCCCGAGCTGCTGCTGCTCGACGAGCCGACGACGGGGCTCGACCCACAGGCGCGGCATCTGTTGTGGGACCGGCTTTTCCGGCTCAAGACCACCGGGGTCACGCTCATCATCACCACTCATTACATGGATGAAGCCGAGCAGCTGTGCGACCGGCTCGTCGTCATGGACGACGGCAAAATCGTCGCGGAGGGCTCGCCCGCCGAGCTGATCGCCAGGTACTCCACGAGGGAGGTACTGGAGCTGCGATTCCCTCCCGGGGAGCAGGGGGCGGTGATACCGACCGTCGAGGACCTCGGCGAACGCGTCGAGGTACTTCCCGACCGCCTGCTGATCTACACCGGCGCGGGGGAGTCCGCACTGGAGCAGACCCACACGAGGGGAGTGCGCCCGTTGTCGAGCCTGGTCCGGCGCAGCACTCTCGAAGACGTTTTCCTGCGGCTGACCGGCCGGACGCTGGTGGAGTGATGGCGGTCGTATCCACGGGCAAGGTCGTCGGTTCGTGGCGGGCGGCCTGGTTGAGGGTCGAGGGGCATTGGACCTGGTATCGCCGGTACTGGAAGTCCAATCTGTACTCTTCGGGACTTCAGCCCCTGCTGTTTCTCGCCGCGATGGGCATCGGATTCGGCTCGCAGGTCGAGCCGGGGCCCGCGACGGGAGGACTGTCCTATTTGCACTATGTCGCGCCCGCGTTGCTCGTGGCGGGTGCAGTGCAGAACGCCATCGGTGAGGCCAGTTTTCCGGTGCTGTCGGGATTCAAGTGGCAGAAGGACTTCTTCGCGGTGACGGCGACCCCGGTCACCGCGGGACAGCTGCTCGGGGGACAGCTCATCTGGGTCGCGCTCCGGCTGCTGATCGCGAGCGTGGTCTATGCGCTCGTCGCGGGCCTTTTCGGAGCATGGCTGGGTTTTGGTGTGTTCGCCGCGGTTCTCGTGGCCATCGCGACCGGCATCGCCTGTGCCGTGCCGATGATGGCCATCGCCGCGACGACCTACGACGAGGGCACGCGGTTCACCTCGATCTTCCGGTTCCTCGTCATGCCGATGATCCTCTTCGCCGGCACCTTCTTCCCCATCGCCCAGATACCGGCCGGGTTGCGCTGGCTGGCCTGGATTTCCCCGCTGTGGCACGGCAACGAACTCGCCCGCGGTAGCGCGCTCGGCGGTCTCGGTTTCCCGCAGGCGCTCGGGCATCTCGCCTATCTCGCGGCCCTTTTCGCGGTGGGCTGGGTACTGGCAAGGCACTACTTCTACAAGCGGCTGGTGGTGTGACCGTGGTGGACAGGACCGTTGCTCCAGCCACGCCGCGGCGTGGTGGACTGCTGCTGCGGGTGCTTCCGCCCGCGTTGTACGCGGGAAGGGCCAGCGCGCTCATCGAGCGTTCGGCGCTGGCTTATTCGCGTGCCTGGCTGGTCTTCCTCTCCGGAGTCTTCGAACCGCTCTTCTACTTGGTGGCCTTCCAGATCGGGTTCGGAAAACTGGTCGGCGAGGTCGTCGGCCCTGGCGGCGAGACCATCACCTACGTCGCGTTCGTGGCACCGGCCCTGCTGGCCGCCTCGGCCATGAACGGAGCCGTGTTCGACTCGACGTTCGGGGTCTTCTTCAAGTACCGCTACCAGAAGACCTACGACGCGATGCTGGCCACGCCGGTCGGCCCGCTGGACATCGCGCTCGGCGAGATCGGCTGGGCCGTGCTCAGGGGCGGCCTCTACGCGCTTTCCTTCCTCGGCGTGATGGGTGCGATGGGACTGGTCGTCACCCCGTGGGCGGTGCTGCTGGTGCCCGCGGCGCTGCTGGTGTCGTTCGCCTTCGCCGCCGTCGGCATGGCTTGCGCGACGTTCCTGCGCTCCACGTCGCAGTTCGACTTCATCCAGCTTGCCGTCATGCCGATGTTCCTGTTCTCAACGACCTTCTTCCCGCTGTCGGTCTATCCCGGCGCCCTGCAGTACGTCGTGCAATGCCTCCCGCTGTACCACGGAGTCGAATTGCTGCGCGGTCTTTCCACCGGTGTGCTCGACCCCAGCATGATCGGGCACGTCGCGTATCTGGTCGTCATGGCCTGCGTCGGTGTCTGGGCGGCCTCCCGCAGGCTGGCCGGGCTGCTGCTGACCTGACACCGCGGCGAGCGCGTCGACCATGCCCCGGCCGTAGAAGCCGTTGTATCCCTCGTAACCGGAGCAGTAGGCGTCCTGCGCGCCGTTGCCGGTGAGGTCGTAGTCGTCGGGGCAGGCGACCGGGATCGCTTCCGAGGTGAGGGCGGTGCGCAACTGCTCGGGGGTGGCTTCCCTGTCACGGGCGGCCAGCAGCGCGGCGACTCCGGTCACGTGTGGCGCGGCCATGGAGGTTCCGCACAGCGAGGCGTAGCCGCCGGGCACTGTCGACAGCACGCATCGCTCGCCGTCGCCACCGGGGGCGGTCAGATCGACGACGCCGAGCCCGTAGGAGCTGTACCCGGTCTTGAGCCCGTTCTCGTCGACAGCCGAAACGGTGACGCTTTCACGCAGACCGGCGGGCAGCGCCTCGCAGCCGCCCGGTTGCTCCGCCGTCGGCTGCGACGCCGGTGAGGGGGTGAGGTTCACGGCATTGTTGGTCGCGGCGGCGATGGTGAGCGTTCCCTCGTTCTCGGCGTAGCCGACAGCCCTGGCGATGGCCTCCCTGACGACCCCGAACCCTTCCGTCGGGGTGCACGACGGTGTACCGGGGGTGACGAAGTAACTGTTGTTGGTCACGGTCATGCCGTGCCGCGCTGCCCACATGAGTCCGCAGACGGCGGCCTCGGGGTCGACGTAGCCGCGATCGTCGACGACCTTGACCGAGGCGAGCCGGACGCCGGGAGCGACGCCGGTGACGCCCCTGCCGTTGTCGGCGGCGGCGACGATGCCCGCGACATGCGTGCCGTGCGCGGATCCGGTGGGCTCCCACGCCGCGCGCGCTGTCTCGGGCGCGCCGGAGAGGCACCCGGCCGACAGTGCGGGATCGACCGCCTTCGCGAGGTCGGGGTGGGTGGCGTCGATTCCCGAGTCGAGCACCCCGACCACGACGTCGCGGTCGCCCCGCTCGATGGACCTGGCGAGGTCGGCACCGATGGCCCGCATGTCCCACTGCTCGCCGGTCCGGTCGGGCGATGGCAGCTCGGTGCCGCCGGGAGCGGAGGAGGGGAGCGGGTCGCTGATCACGGGATCGGCCGGGCCCTCCGCGGTGCTCGCCCGCTGCTCGACCAAACGCTGCCCTTGTGCGCTGAACACGTGGTCCGGCCCGAATCGCTCGGCGAAGGCCGGGCTGCCCGAGGTGGCGACGGCCACGGCGATCTCCGGGTAGTACACGGTTGTGTGACCGCACGCGGCGGCGATCCGGTCGTTCGCCACGCCCGTGCTCGTGCCGGTGTCGAAGAGCACGATGTAGCGGACGGAGGCTCCTGAATCGGCACATTCGGTAACGTCGGCCGCGGCGGTGCCGCCACCGGCGCCCATCAGGCAGGTGAGCACGAGAGCGGCGCAGGTGAGCAGCGCATTCCCACGCGTGAGCACACGACCTCCGTCAGCCGTCGGCGCTGGTAGTTTCCCCCGACTCCGAAGCGCACGGTAACGAGCCGGTGTTGGCCGGACAAGCCGTTGGCGAAAGTTCCCCCGGCTGGTGCTTTGACCACAAGGCGGCAGCGGCGGAGCCGTCATGTGGGATACTGGGTGACGGTTGTCGAGCGGGCGTCACCATCGAAAGGGTGGTGGCGGAAGTTCGGCGGCCCGGTGACGTGCTGAAAGGACTCCGGTCGTCGCCGCCGCACGAACCACGTGCCGGGCGGCTCGACGACGAGGGAGGCGCCGAGGCGCTCGAGTCAGGTCGGTATGTCGCCGCGGGACCCGCTACTGGTGGCTTGCCGGGCACACCCGGTTGCTCAGTGGCATGAGAGGCAAGGATTCCCGTCGTCGGTGACCCCATCTGCGGCGGTACAAAACAGGAAATGGCCCCTGTGCGGCCGCGTCCTGCCAGCCACGGTTCCGGCTACGAGGCGAGTCCCTCGGCCGGGCCCGGAGGGGCAGACGCGCCCGGGGGCGGAGGAGACATATGTCGAACGCGGAGACACCCGCCGAGAACGAAGGCGGGACTACCGCCACACCCAAGACCGGCACTGCCGGTGCGCTGGCGGACCTGCCGAACAGGGTCAGGGTTCACGTGCTGGCGAAGCTGCTGGGCACCAGCAGCCGTGAGGTACTCACCAAGCTGGGCGAGCTCGGTGAGACGGCGCGCAGCGCGCAGTCCAGCGTGACCAGGGACGTCGCCATCCGGGTCGGCGAGGCGCTCGGAGTGCCCCGGCAGGCGGAGCCGGACGCGGCCCCGGCCGCCGATCAGCGCTCGCAAGCCGAGCCGAGCACACCTGCGCCGAGGGAGGCGCGCGAGGAGCCGGAACGGCCGGAGCAACCCGAGCAGCCGGAGGTCAAGACCGCGGAGCCGGTCGCGCGAGAGCAGGCCGCGCCCCAGCCCGAACCTCAGGCGGCGGAGTCGGCTCGTGCCCGCAGACCCGTGCACACGCCGGTGTTCGCGGCCCCTTCACCGGTGTTCCTGCCTCCCGAGGCCGCCGCCGGTGAGCAGGAGGCGAAGGGAGAGCGGTCCGACAAGAGCGGCAAGGCCGAGCGCCCCGACAGGGCCGACAAGACCGACAAGACGGACAAGCAGGACAGGGCGCCGAAGCGGGACAAGAACCGCGATGACAAGGCGCGCGAGGACGAAGCCGAGACCGACGAGCAGCGCGAGCAGGACGGCGACGGTGCCGATTCGGGCGACGGCGACGCGGGTGGCCGCAGGCGGCGCAGGCGCGGCCGTCGTGGTCGTGGTCGTGGCAAGGGTGGCGACGAGGCGCACGGCGACGAGCAGCAGGACGCCGACCGTGCCGACGACAATCAGGAACAGCAGGAGCAGGGCTCCAGCGGCTCCGGCGGCGCTGAAGGTGCCGGTGAGCAGGACGCCGACGAGCAGGACACCGACTCGGCCAGCAAGCGCAGGCGCCGTCGCAGGCGTCGCAAGGGCGGTGACGACGACGGCGCCGACGGCTCCTCCGTCGACGATCCGCCCAACACCGTCGTGCACGTGCGCGACGCCAAGTCGGAAACCAAGCCGGATGGCAAGGGCAACGAGTCCCGCGACGGCGTGCGCAGCGTCAGGGGCTCGACCAGGCTGGAGGCCAAGCGTCAGCGCCGCAGGGACGGAAGGGAAGCGGGCCGCAGGCGCGCGCCGATCCTCTCCGAGGCCGAGTTCCTCGCCCGCAGGGAAGCCGTCGAGCGCACGATGGTCGTCGCCGAGCGCGGCGAGTCGACCCAGATCGGCGTGCTGGAGGACGGAGTGCTCGTCGAGCACTTCGTGACCACCTCCGGCAGCGGGTCGATCGTCGGCAACGTCTACCTCGGCAGGGTGCAGAACGTGCTGCCGTCGATGGAGGCTGCCTTCATCGACATCGGCAGGGGACGCAACGCTGTGCTCTACGCGGGCGAGGTCGACTGGGACGCCGCCGGTCTCGAAGGCAAGGCCCGCAAGATCGAGCAGGCGCTTTCGACCGGTGACAACGTCCTCGTCCAGGTGACGAAGGACCCCGTCGGCCACAAGGGCGCACGTCTCACCACTCAGATCTCGTTGCCGGGCCGGTTCCTCGTGTACGTCCCGGCCGGAGGGGCGACCGGCATCTCCCGCAAGCTTCCCGAGAACGAGCGGCGCAGGCTCAAGGACATCCTCAAGCGCATCGTCCCGGAAGACGCCGGTGTGATCATTCGCACCGCGTCGGAGGGGATCAGCGAGGACGAACTCGGCCGCGACGTGCGCAGGCTCAAGGCGCAGTGGGAGGTCATCAAGGAGAAGGCGGACTCGTCGACGGGAACCGGCAAGAAGTCCAGTCCGCCCGTGCTGCTCTACGAGGAGCCCGACCTGCTCGTGAAGGTCGTGCGCGACCTGTTCACCGAGGACTTCGCGAAGCTGGAGGTCCAGGGCGGTACCGCGTGGGAGACCATCCAGGCCTACGTACAGCATGTCGCGCCCGACCTCACCGATCGGCTCAAGCGCTATGTCGGCAACGGTGACGTGTTCACCGAGCACCGCGTCGACGAGCAGCTCACCAAGGCGCTCGACCGCAAGGTGTGGCTGCCCTCCGGTGGTTACCTCGTCATCGATCGCACCGAGGCGATGACCGTCATCGACGTCAACACGGGCAAGTTCACCGGCTCCGGCGGCAACCTTGAGGAGACCGTCACCAGGAACAACCTGGAGTCGGCCGAGGAGATCGTGCGCCAGCTCCGGCTGCGGGACATTGGCGGCATCATCGTGATCGACTTCATCGACATGGTGCTGGAGTCCAACAGGGAACTGGTGTTGCGCAGGCTCACCGAATGCCTGGGAAGGGACCGCACCCGGCACCAGGTCGCCGAGGTGACCTCGCTCGGGCTGGTGCAGATGACCCGCAAACGGGTCGGCACCGGCCTGCTTGAGGCGTTCTCGGCGACGTGTGAGCACTGCAAGGGCCGCGGCGTCATCGTCTCGACGGAGCCGCAGCGTGGAAATGGCGCCGGTCATCAGCACGGTGGCGGCGGCAATCAGGGCGGTTCCCGGCGCTCCCGCAACAAGGGGAAGCACGAGGAGCAGGAGCAGACGAAGCAGCAGGACAGCACTGCAGGCGGTCCCACCGCCGAGCAGCGTGAGTCGGTTGTCACGGCCGTTCAAGCGATGGCCAACGCCTCGAAGGCGGCCGCGGCCAAGGGTGAGGACAACGAGCAGGAGCCGGCGGCCCGGCCGCTCAATGGCCTCAATGGCCACGCCCACCGGGTGAGTGAGGCGGCCGAGGAGTCCGTTCCCGTCAAGTCCGGCAGGATCCGGCCTCGCAAGGCCACAAGGGCGGAGAAGGCCGCCGAGCGGGCGGAGAGCGCTCCCGAGCCCGCCGTGCCCGCATCTCCCGCGGCCGAGTCCGTCGGGCCCGCAGAGCCCGCAGAGTCCGTGGCGTCCGCGCCGGTCGTTCCGGAGCCGGAACCGGCAACGGCGGCACCAGCCGAGGAGCGGCCCGCGGCGTCGGTCACCCCAGGGGATTCGGCGGTCGAGCAGCACGGTGAGCAGCAAGAACAGCCACAACCAAAGCGTCCTTCCGGCAGGAGGCCCCGACGGGCGGCCTCGCGGCCCGCGGGACCGCCGGTGCACCTCCAGGAGAACTCGTGACCCCTGACCGCCTGGGCAAAACCAGGCACGGTAAGCTGTACAGCGGCCCGCCATTGGAGCGGGTCGCTATGCGCGATCGTCGGACCGCCGTGAGCGGGGCGGACGCGTGAGCCCCCACCCACAGTCGAGCAAGCAGGAGACTTCCGTGTCGGCGTATGCAGTCGTCAAGACCGGCGGCAAGCAGTACAAGGTCGCCGTGGGCGACGTCGTCGAGGTCGAGAAGCTCGACGGCGAGCCGGGCACCGAGCACACCTTCCCCGCCGTGCTGTACGTCGACGGCGCCGAAGTCACCACAGACGCCGACGCGCTGGCGAAGGTCTCGGTCACCGGCAAGGTCGTCGAGCAGACCAAGGGCCCCAAGATTCGTATCCACAAGTTCAAGAACAAGACTGGTTACCACAAGAGGCAGGGGCACCGTCAGCGGTTGACCCGCGTCGAGGTCACCGGCATCAACAAGTAAGGAACCTGACCAGCCATGGCACACAAAAAGGGCGCGTCCAGCTCCCGCAACGGCCGTGACTCCAACCCGCAGTACCTCGGTGTCAAGCGGTTTGGTGGTCAGGCCGTCAAGGCGGGCGAGATCCTGGTTCGTCAGCGCGGTACCAAGTTCCACCCCGGCGTGAACGTCGGCCGTGGCGGCGACGACACACTGTTCGCTCTCGCCGCGGGCTCCGTCGAGTTCGGCAGCAAGCGAGGCCGCAAGACGGTCAACATCGTGCCGGCCGAGGTCTGAACCGGCCCGGCCAGTACTCGCGAACCCCGAACGAGGGGCGGGTCCGGAACATTTCCGGCCCCGCCCCTCGTTTTGTCGTAAGAGGACCCTTTTCCAGTGAGTGAGGCATCATGACGTCCCGATTCGTCGACCGCGCGATCATCCATCTCGCGGCGGGCAACGGGGGCAACGGCTGTGCCTCGGTGCACCGCGAGAAGTTCAAGCCCCTTGGTGGTCCGGACGGCGGCAACGGGGGTAGCGGGGGAGATGTGCGGCTCGTGGTGGACCACGGCGTCCACACGCTGCTGGACTTTCATTTCCGGCCGCACGCCAAGGGCGGAAACGGGAAACCCGGCCAGGGCGGCAATCGCAATGGCGCCGCTGGGGAGATCCTCGAACTCAAGGTCCCCGAGGGAACGGTGGTGCTGACGCCGGAGGGTGAGGTCCTGGCCGACCTCGTCGGCGCCGGAACCACGTTCGTGGCAGCCAAAGGCGGCCGGGGCGGGCTCGGCAACGCGGCCCTTGCCTCACGGGCTCGCAAGGCGCCGGGCTTCGCGCTGCTGGGCGAAGAGGGCGAAGCCCGGGACCTGGTGCTGGAACTGCGTTCCGTCGCCGACGTGGGATTGGTCGGATTCCCCTCCGCGGGGAAGTCGTCGCTGATCTCGGTATTGTCCGCGGCCAAACCGAAGATCGCCGACTATCCGTTCACGACACTCGTGCCCAACCTCGGCGTCATCACGGCAGGCGACACCGTGTTCACGATGGCCGACGTGCCGGGACTGATTCCCGGTGCCAGTCAAGGAAAGGGCCTCGGACTCGACTTCCTCAGGCATATCGAACGGTGTGCCGTGCTGGTGCACGTCGTCGACTGCGCCACGTTCGAACCGGACCGGGACCCCGTGTCCGATGTGGACGCGCTGGAGAACGAACTCGCGCGCTACACCCCCGCGCTCGGTGACGATCTCGCGAAGCGGCCGCGAGTGGTGGTGCTGAACAAGATGGACGTGCCCGACGCGGCGGAACTCGCCGAGATGGTGCGTCCCGAGTTCGAGGCCAGGGGGCTGCGTGTGTTCGAGGTGTCGACCGCGTCGAGGCAGGGCCTTCGCGAGCTGACTTTCGCACTAGGCGAGATCGTCGAGAAATATCGTTCCGAGCAGCCGGAGCCGACCGCGACCAAGATCGTGCTGAGCCCGCGCGCCGTCGACGACGCCGGCTTCACCGTGGAACCCGACCCCGAGGAGCCGGGTGGGTTCATCGTGCGGGGTGCCAGGCCCGAACGCTGGATCAAGCAGACCGATTTCGGTAACGACGAAGCCGTCGGCTACCTGGGCGACCGGCTCAACCGGCTCGGCGTGGAGGACGCGCTGGCCCGCCAGGGCGCCGAGCCGGGCAGCACGGTCACCATCGGGGACTACACCTTCGACTGGGAGCCCTCCACTCCT
Organism: Saccharomonospora sp. NPDC006951; assembly: GCA_040635515.1. GTDB lineage: Bacteria > Actinomycetota > Actinomycetes > Mycobacteriales > Pseudonocardiaceae > Prauserella_A. Next base: position 23,178 of record JBEYHY010000016.1, read on the forward strand.
GCCGGTGTCGCCATCCACCTTTCCGGGCGCGGTACCGACAGCAGGCTCGAACGCAGCGACAGGGTGTCGGCCGCCGAACGGAAGGAAGCGCGCCGCGTGCGCCGGGACGGCCCGCAGGGCGGCGAGCCCGAGGCAGGCACAGCAGGCACCGCAGACACCGAAGACACAGTCAACACAGCGTTCGACGCGGATGTGCCCGGGACCGATGGTGCCCGTGAGTGAGGCACGGAAGGCCATCGCCGCCGCCAAGCGGCTGGTGGTCAAGGTCGGCTCCTCCGCACTGACCACGGCAGGCGATGGTCTCGACACGGCGAGGCTGGACGCTCTCGTCGACGCCGTGGCGGGCAGGGTCACGGCCGGAACCCAGCTCGTTCTGGTTTCCTCGGGCGCGATCGGTGCCGGTCTGGCACCGCTCTCGATCCGCAAACGCCCGAAGGATCTCGCGACCCAGCAGGCCGCGGCCAGTGTCGGCCAGCTCGCGCTCGCCCATGCCTATGCCGAGTCCTTCGGCCGTTACTCGCTCACTGTCGGCCAGGTGTTGCTGACCTCCGACGACGTGGTGCGCCGCGCGCACTACCGCAACGCGGAGCGGACTTTCTCCACACTGCTGGAACTCGGCGCCGTTCCGGTGGTCAACGAGAATGACACCGTCGCCACCGAGGAGATCAGGTTCGGCGACAACGACCGGCTCGCGACGCTCGTCGCGCATCTCATCGGGGCGGAAGGCCTTGTCCTTCTGTCCGATGTGGACGCTCTGTATGACGGTGACCCCCGGGCCGGCGGAACCCGCAAGATCCACGAGGTCACGACCGGCTCGGAGCTGGACGGTCTTTCCGTCGGCATGTCCAGCTCGGGCCTGGGTACCGGCGGCATGATGTCCAAGGTGGCCGCGGCGACAACCGCGGCGGCCGCCGGAATCCCGGTGCTCATCGCCGCCGCGGCGCAGGCGCGGGCAGCGCTCGGCGACGCCGGTGCCGGTACCGCGTTCAAACCGGCGGGTACGCGTCTCTCGGCCCGCCGGTTCTGGCTCGGCTACGCGGCGGGTTCACGGGGAAGGTTGCAGCTCGACGACGGGGCGGTCACCGCGGTCGTCCGCAGGCGGCGCTCGTTGCTGTCGGCGGGAATCACCGGTGTCGACGGTGATTTCCAGGCCGGGGACGTTGTCGACCTAGTCGATCCGGCGCAACGTGTCGTCGCGCGTGGCGTCGTCGCCTACGACGTGACCGAGTTGCCGGGCATGATCGGCCGCTCGACTCCGGATCTGCCGCCGGACCAGCGGCGGGAAGTCGTCCACGCGGACGACCTCGTGCCGCTGGGCAAGCGCTGAGCCGGTTGTCAGTCGTTCACCGGAGACAGATGACGCACGATCCGGCGAAGCTGTTCGGCGTAGGTCGTGGCGAACTCGGCGGAGGCCGCCTCGGCGCCGAAGATCGCCCTGGCGATCCTGCTGAACGTATGGGGAGCGCTCGCGGCGCTGATCAACATGAGCAGTAGGTGCGCGGGGTCGATGTCCCCGGCCAGTTCGCCGTTCCGCTGCCTGCTACGTACGTACTCGACCTGTTCCCGCATGAACTCGCGCTGAGCCTTTCCCTCCGCGCTGTCCTGGCCGTTGTCGGTCAGGTTCTCCCACATCAGCAGCCTGCTGGCGGCGGGGTCGGCCGCGCTGCCGACGACGAACGCGGCGACGACCTCCTCCAGCGGCAGGTCGTGGCCTGTCATCGAGGCATTGGTGCGCAAGGTCGCCGCGATCACCTCGGTGTAGAGCCCTTCCTTGCCGCCGAAGTAGTACGAGATGAGCTGCTTGTTCACCTCGGCTTGTTCGGCGATGTCGCTGAGGCGTGTCGCGGCGAACCCGTGCGCGGCGAACTGCTCCTTGGCCGCGGCCAAGATGCGGGCCCGGGTGCGCTCGGGGTCGCGAAGGCGCTCGCCCTGCCTGGGAGTGCGGCGCGGGGGGCGCGCCGCCGCTTCGGAGGTTGCCACGGCGACACGGTAACCCACCGGCAACCCTGATGTGACCTCGGGGATGAATTAATCAAATTCAGGGTTGATTGATTCATCCTTTGGGTTGATTATGGTCGTGTCGTCGAACCGAACAGGAGCGGACCATGACGAACTCGATCTCGAACCCCGCAAGCCCTGCCGGGTCTTCGCGAGGCAAGCCCCTGCGCGTGGCTGTCATCGGAGGAGGTACGGGTGGGTTGTGTCTCGCGCACGGCTTGCGGGGCGCCGGAGTCGATGTCGCGGTGTACGAACGGTCGGCGCTGCGGACCGAGCGCCTCCAGGGCTATCGCGTGCACATCAATCCCCAGGGCGCGAAGGCACTGCACGAATGCCTTCCTCCCTCGTTGTGGAAGACATTCCTCGACACCTGCGGCCGGGACACCGGTGGCTTCGGTTTTCTCACCGACCGCATGACCGAACTGATGGTCGTGGAGAACGACCTCGTGTCCGGAACCGCGCCCGTCGACTCGCATCACTCGGTCAGCCGGATCACGCTGCACCAGGTGCTTTCCGCCGAATTGGAGGACTGCCTGTTCTACGGCAAGGAGTTCGTCCGCTACGAGCGCCGCTCCGATGGCCGCATCATCTGTCATTTCGCCGACGGCTGCACGGCCGAAGCGGACGTGCTCGTCGGGGCCGACGGCGGGAACTCGCGCGTCAGGAAGCAGTACCTGCCACACGCCAAGCGGGTGGACACGGGGATCACGACCATCGTCGGCAAGTTCCCGCTGACCGAGGAGAGCAGGCGCCGCCTTCCTGCCCGGCTGTCGGAAGGTGCCAACAATGTCATCCCGCGCAGTGGCTGTGGTCTGTTCACGGCTCCGCACGAGAAGACCGGTGAGGCCGTCGGTCGCTTCGGGGGCAACGACGAGACCGCGGAACACGACGCGGTGCTGTTCGACAACACGAGCAGCTACATCATGTGGGCCTACGGCGCGACCGCCTCCGCCTTTCCCGAGGGCCTCGATCTGTCCACGCTCGATGGCGCGCGGCTGCGCGCTGTGGTCGGCACCCGGATCCGGCACTGGGATCCCGCGTTCCGGCGATTGATCGGGGAGACGCCGTCCGCGACCGTATCGTTGCTGCCGATTCGTACCTCAGTGCCCGTCGATCCGTGGAAACCGAGCACAGTCACCCTGCTCGGCGACGCGATCCACAGCATGACCCCGTTCCGCGGTATCGGAGCGAACACCGCGTTGCGGGATGCCAGTCTGTTGTGCCGGGAGCTTGTCGCCGCGCACCGTGGCGAACGTGATGTCGTCGCCGCCATCGGTGATTACGAAGCCGAGATGACCGAATACGGTTTCGCGGCGGTGAGGGACTCGTTGCGCGCGGCGGAGCAATTCGTGTCGACCAGCTTCGCGGGCCGCGTGTTGTTCAAGAACGTGCTGCGGCTGGCCTCGGCGGTTCCGTCGCTCAAGCGCAAGATGTTCAGTGACCAGGGTTCCTAGCGGATAGCCACCGGCGTGCTCAGCGCAGTTCGCTGCCATTGGTCTCGGGCAGCCGCCAGATGACCAGGAACGCGATGAACGCCGCACCCGCTACGTACCAGAAGAACACGATGTCGGCGCCCGCATTGGACAGTGCCGCGATGAGCAGGGGAGCGGTACCGCCGAACACGGCGACGGTGAGGTTGTACCAGGCGCCGATTCCGAGTCCGCGCAGCGAGGTGGGGAACAGCTCGCTCATGATCGCCGGCGCGATCGAGGTCATCGCGGTGTAGAGCCCCAGCCCCACGCAGAACACCACCAGCAGGCCCCAGAAGCCGGGCTGCACAAGGGTCGAGAGTGGCACGATGGTGATCGCGATGGCCGCCGACCACACCAGGAGTTGTGGTTTGCGGCCGAAACGGTCCGAGATGACCCCCATCGGATACTGCAGCACGACGAACAACGCGGTGCCGATGGACAGGGCGAGGAAGACGTCGACCGCGTCCGCCTTGCGGGTGTCGACCGCGAACGGGGTCAACGCGCTGAAGAACGTGTAGTAGCACAAGGTCGACAGCATCGTGAAGCCGACGAGTTGCCCGACGGCCTTGGGGTGATTGCGAAGCGTCGTCAGCAGTGGTCGCTGAACCCGGCGGGCCGTCGACTTGTTGTCCTTGAACTGCTCGGTCTCCTCAAGACTCCTGCGCAGCCACAGGCCGATGAGTCCCAGTACGCCGCCGAGAAGGAACGGTAGCCGCCAGCCCCAGGATTCGAGCTGGGCCTCGCTCATGGTCCTGGCGAGGGTGAAACCCAGAACCGAGGCCAGCAGCACCGCTGTTCCGGTGGAGATGTAGAAGAACGAGGAGTAGCGGCCCCGGCGGTGCGCGGGGGCGATTTCGCCGAGGTAGGCCGAGGCGTTGGACACCTCACCGCCGAGGGAAAGTCCCTGAGCGACCCTGGCCAGCAAGAGCAGCAACGGAGCGAACCAGCCGACCTGCTCGAACGTCGGCAGTACTCCGATGAGGATGGAGCCGCCTGCCATCAGCAGGATCGTGAAGATCATCGCGGGCTTGCGGCCCCTGATGTCGGCGAAACGCCCGATCAGCATTCCGCCGAGCGGGCGGAAGAAGAACGCGAGTGCGTAGGTGGCGAACGTGTTGATTTGGGCCAGGTCACCGGGAAAGAAGGCGCTGGCGAAGTAAATGCTGAACGTTGCGTAAATGGTCCAGTCGAACCATTCGAGGGCGTTTCCGACGCTTGCGGCGAACAGCCTGCGCACGGGAAGACGGTCTTTGACCGGAACGCCCACGTTCGACTCGACCATGTCGATCCTCCACGTTCGCGTAATATGCGATGGCACTTTGCCACACGAGCTGTTGCCACGGAAGGCTTGATATCGCCGCTGTCTTGCCGGTGCCGTGCTTTCCGGTGGTGATGGGACAGCGTGAAAAACCCGGCGACCAGCGCGAGGCCGTGAGCGTCGTCCCCGAAGACCTTCTACCGTGAGCCTGTTTTGTCCGATTTCGAGGACGGGTCAGGTGTGCACGTTCGTCCACCTCGAAGGTGGGCACTTCCGGTTCACGATGTGGCGGCCAAGGCGAACGGCAGTACGGCGGGAACCCCCGCGTTACGCAACATCCGACTTGCCAGCGTCATGGTCCAGCCGGTGTCCACGAGGTCGTCGACGAGAAGCACCGGACCGGTCAACGCGCGCGCCCGGGCGGCCAGGTCGTCGGGAATGACCAGTCGTGCCCACAGATCGGCGAGCCGCTGCGCGCTGTTGGCCCTGCGCGGAGGCGGTCCCGACGCCTCGAACATCCCGGCGAAGTCGAGCCTGCCGACCGAGGCCAGCTTCTCGGCGAGCGAGTGAACGAGTTGTGGCCGCGTGTGCGAGCCGATGCCCGCTACGGCGACTGGCCGCTGTTCCCAATCCCATGAGGCGAGCACGGCGACACAGGCCTGCAGGAGGGATTCGGGAACCGGGCCGTCTGTCGCATGTGGACCGACCAGCTCCCGCAACCGCGTTCCCCAGCCGACATCCGTCAGCCTGCCCACCGTCCTGCCGGGAGCCGCTTGTTCGTCCTTGCCGATCCGGCCGGAGAGCGGGATGCCGAGTGTGGCCATACCGGTCGGCCACTGACGTCGCGCGGTCAGTTCGACGCCCGGTTTGCTCAGCTGCCTGCTGGTGGCCTCGGTGGCCTCCTCGGAAACCGATGTCTCCCAGCGTTGTCCCGTGCAGTTGTCGCAGCGCCCGCACGCCGCCGCTTGCGGATCGTCGAGTTGCCTTCTGAGGAATTCCATCCGGCAGCCGCTGGTCGCCTGGTAATCGAGCATGGCCTGTTGTTCCTCGGCCCTCGCCGTGCGCACGCGTTCGTAGCGCTCCGCGTCGTAACTCCACGACCGCCCCGTGGATTCCCAGCCTCCGCGTACTCGCCGGACCGCGCCGTCCACGTCGAGAACCTTGAGCACCATCTCCAGCCGCGACCGCGACAGCTCGACCGCCGGCTCGATGGCGGCTGTCGACAGTGGACGGTCCGCGTGCGCGAGCCTGTCGAGTACCTGGCCCACCCTGTTCTCGTCGGGGAAGGCCAGCGAACCGAAGTACTCCCAGATCTGTACGTCCTGTGCGCTGGGAAGCAGGATGACCTCGGCTCGCCGCACTCCACGGCCCGCGCGGCCGACCTGCTGGTAGTAGGCGATCGGGGAGGAGGGAGCGCCGATGTGGACGACGAAACCGAGATCGGGTTTGTCGAACCCCATGCCGAGTGCCGATGTCGCGACGAGGGCTTTGACCCGGTTGGCGAGGAGGTCGTCCTCGGCGGCCTGCCGGTCGGCGGGGTCGGTTTTGCCGGTGTAGGCCGTCACCGGGTAGCCGCGTTCGTTCAGTAGCGTGGTGATGTCGTTGGCGGCGGCCACCGTCAGTGTGTAGATGATGCCGGAGCCGGGAAGCGAATCGAGATTTTCCGCGAGCCAGGCCAGGCGGGCCGCCTCGTTGCCGAGTGGCACACACGCCAGCCGCAGGCTTTCCCTGTCGAGCGGCCCTCGTAGTACCAGTGTGTCCGACCGGTTGCCGATGCCGAGTTGTTCGGCGACGTCGGTGACGACCCTGTTGTTCGCGGTCGCGGTGGTGGCGAGTACGGGGACGCCGCCGGGCAGCTCGCCGAGCAGGGTGCGCAGCCGCCGGTAGTCGGGCCGGAAATCGTGCCCCCAGTCGGAGATGCAGTGTGCTTCGTCGACGACGAGCAGTCCTGCCGAGGCGGCGAGCTTCGGCAAAACAGTGTCGCGGAAGTCGGGGTTGTTCAGTCGTTCCGGGCTCACCAGCAGGACGTCGACCCTTCCTTCCGTGATCGCGGCCTGCACCTCGTCCCACTCCTGCTGGTTGGCCGAGTTCATGGTGACCGCGTGGATGCCCGCTTTCGCCGCCGCGGCGATCTGGTTGCGCATGAGCGCGAGCAGCGGCGAGATGATCACGGTCGGCCCCGCCCCTCGCCGCCTCAGCAGCGCGGTCGAGAGGAAGTAGACCGCCGACTTTCCCCACCCGGTGCGCTGCACGACCAGGGCCCGCCTGTGGTGTGCGACCAGTGCCTCGATCGCGGTCCACTGGTCATCGCGCAGTGTCGCGCCGTCGCCGGCGAGCGCGCGCAGCAGCTCTTCCGCCTGCCGCCTGAGCGCGGTGGTGTCCACGGTGCTGGTGGTGTCCTTGTCGTCCACGGGGCGTCTGCTTTCGGGTTGGTGTCGGGGTGTCCGGGTGGCGTTGGCCGGGGCGCTGCTGATAGCTGTACCGGATGTGGCCGACGTTGTCGGCCGGGGGCGAGTGCGAACGGAACTCTCGTCAACGAAATCCGGCCTGCAATGTGACGCAGGTCACTATCAGAACTCGCGTCATGGAGCTTCGGGCGCCACGTCTCTTCGCTGCGCCAGCACTCGCGGGGTGTCGTTGGCGCCCGGCGACGTCCCCAGATCGCCGGTCGCGGAAGTGTCGCGGGAGCAGGTTCAGCACGGGGAGCGGGGGGCCTGCTCCCGCGACACGACTCCGGAACCGGTCCGTGCGGAACTCGCTCACCTCGGTGTATAGGGTGGGTTTTCATGTCGTCACGTCGCATCGGGGTCATGGGGGGAACCTTCGACCCTGTGCATCACGGTCACCTCGTCGCGGCAAGCGAGGTGCAGAATCGTTTCGGCCTCGACGAGGTCATCTTCGTCCCGACCGGCCAGCCGTGGCAGAAGGCCGACCGCGTCGTGTCCAAGGCGGAGGACCGCTACCTGATGACGGTCATCGCCACCGCGTCCAACCCGGTCTTCTCGGTCAGCAGGGTCGACGTCGACAGGGAAGGGCAGACCTTCACCGTCGACACCCTGCGTGATCTGCACACCGAATACCCCGATGACGAGTTGTTCTTCATCACCGGCGCCGATGCTCTCGAACAGATCCTCACCTGGCGGGACGCCGACGAGTTGTTCAAGTACGCGCACTTCATCGGAGTGACGCGGCCCGGGTATCACCTCGACGACCACCACCTCCCGAAAGGCAAGGTCAGCCTGGTCGAGGTCACCGCGATGGCGATCTCCTCCACCGGGGTCAGGGAACGCGTCGGCAGCGGAGAGCCGGTCTGGTACCTGGTCCCCGACGGGGTGGTGCGATACATCGACAAACGGCGGCTGTACCGGCAGGAGACATGAGCCGACGGAACCGCCGGTCCCGTTAGGTAGGCTTTTGCGGAGCCAGTTCGATCCAGAAGGAGCACCGTGACAGCGACGGCCGAAGCACGAGACATCGCGACTGCGGCCGCGCACGCAGCAGTGGACAAGAAGGCGACCGACGTGGTCGTGCTCGACGTGTCCGAACAGCTCGTCATCACCGACGCGTTCGTGATCGCGTCAGCACCCAACGAGCGCCAGGTCGGCGCCATCGTCGACAACGTCGAGGAAAAGCTCCGTATCGCGGGCCACAAGCCGGTCCGCAGGGAAGGCGCGCGGGAGGGCCGCTGGGTCCTGCTCGACTACGTCGATGTCGTCGTGCACGTCCAGCACGACGAGGAGCGCTCGTTCTACGGCCTTGAGCGGCTCTGGAAGGACTGCCCCCGGATCGAGGTCGCGGGCCTCTCCGACGGGCACGAGGCCGGCGCGGATCCGGACGCCCCGTGAGCCTGAGGCGGCTCGTGCTGTGGCGGCACGGCGAGACCGACTACAACGCGGCAGGCCGGATGCAGGGCCACCTCGATTCCGCGCTGACCGAGGTGGGCTGGAATCAGGCACGATTCGCCGCCCTCGCGCTCGCCAGGTTCGAACCCGACGTCGTCATCGCGTCCGACCTGCGCAGGGCCACTGACACGGCGACGGTGCTCACCGAAGCGATCGGCGTTCCGCTGCGCATCGACAAGCGGCTTCGCGAAACCCATCTCGGCGAGTGGCAGGGCTTGACCGGTGCCGAGGTGGACGCCCGTGCGCCAGGCGACCGGCAACGGTGGCGGTCCGACGCGACCTGGGCGCCGCCGGGCGGGGAAACCAGGATCGACGTGGCCGAGCGAGCCTCGGAAGTCGTGTCTGACCTGCTGAATGAGACACAGGAGTACGACACCGTCCTGCTCGCCGCGCACGGTGGGCTGATCGTCGCCCTTGTCGCGCATCTGATGACTCTCCCCGTCGAACTCTGGCCCTCGCTCGGCGGCATCGGCAACTGTCACTGGGTCGAGCTGGGCTTCCGGGACGGCGGCTGGCGGCTGCACGCCTACAACGCGGGCATGACCGGCTAGCGATGGCCATCGGACCGAAGCTGCTCGTCTTCGGCGACTCGCTGAGCTTTCACGGCCCCGGAGGCGGATGCGCGGCCGACGATCCGCGGCTGTGGCCCAACATCATGGCCGAGCACCTGGGCGGAAGTGCCGAATTGGTCGCCGGAATCGGCTGGAACGCCAGGGACGTGTGGTGGGCGTTGACCGGAGACCCGCGTGTCTGGGCCGACGTCCGGCGTGCCGACGCTGTCGTCTTCGCCGTCGGCAGCATGGACACGCTGCCCTCCCCGCTACCGACCTATTTGCGGGTCGGACTCCGTTATCTGCGGCCCGATCGGCTCAGGCGGATGGTGCGTGGCGGCTACCTCGCCGCTCAGCCGTATCTTGCGGTCGCGATGAGGGGCAGGCCCGCCGTGCTGCCTCCGAAACTCACGGTGCGGTATCTGGACACGGCGGTCGGCGCTTTGCGGACGTTGCGCCCGGATCTGCCGATCGCGGGGTGGCTGCCTTCCGTTCATCGTGCGGCCTCCTATGGAAACGTGCACACGGCTCGCGCCGAGGCGGCGGCAAGGCTGGCCGCATGGTCGGCCAGGTCTGCCGTTCCGTTGCTCGACCTGCCCGCCGTTGTCGGCGAGCACGTGCTTGCCGGCCACGGCAACGCGGACGGAATGCACTGGGGCTGGGCCGGGCACGAGGCCGTCGGAGCCGCCATGGCCGAACTCGTGACGCCGCTGCTCGGCGAGGTCGGCGCGCCGACCTCCGGCACACGCGCCCAGGGGACGTAGGCTGGCTTCCGTGCCGGTCGCCGTCGTAACGGACTCCACTGCTCACCTGCCGGAAGGGTTCGCCGAGAGGCACGGGATCCGGGTGGTTCCGTGTCACGTGCTCATCGACGGGGTTGCGGCATTGGATGGTGTCGAGGTCGGTCCCGATGCCCTCGCCGAAGCGCTGAGGCAGCGGCACATCGTCACGACGTCACGGCCGACGCCATCCGCTTTCGTCGCTGCCTTCCGCTCCGCCCTCGCCGACGGTGCTGACACCGTGGTGTCGGTCCACCTGTCGAAGCGGCTGTCGGGCACCTGGGAATCGGCGGTGCTCGCGGCTCAGGAAGTGGGGCCTGACCGCGTGCGGGTGGTCGATTCCAGGACGACCGCGATGGGGCTCGGTTTCGCGGCACTGCACGCCGCGAACGTGGCTTCCGCGGGAGCGGGTGGCGAGGAGGTCGAAGCGGCGGCCGTCGCGGCCGCGGCGCGGTCGGACACGTTCTTCGTGGTCGAGACATTGGAGTACCTCCGGCGTGGGGGGAGGATCGGGCCGGCGGCGGCCCTGCTGGGGACCGCACTGGCCGTCAAGCCCGTCCTGCGGGTGGAGGAGGGCGAGATCCGGCCCCTGGAAAAGGTGCGCACCATGCACCGCGCCGTCGCGCGGTTGCTGGACCTCGCCGCGCGGTCGGCGGGCGACGAAGCGATCGAGGTTGCCGTGCACCATCTCGCCTCGCCAGAGCGCGCCGCTGAACTCGCGACCCGGATCGAGGAGATGTTGCCTCTTTCTCAGGGGTGTGTCGTATCGGAATTGGGTGCGGTGATCGGTGCGCACACCGGGCCCGGCGTACTCGGCATCGTCGTGCAGCGGCCGGAAACGGTGCCTGCTCGACGTTAGCGCGCGCCTCCGGCAACAGGCGAATGCCGATTGCGGGTTGTCCACAGGAGCCCGGTTGTCCACAGAGTCGCGAATTCATCCTTCCGGTGGCAAGGAGCGTTCTCTAGCGTCGATCGGGTGTTCGAGAAAGTCACAACTCGTCCCTCCATAGAGGACACAGCAGACGATGCCGCGGGCAGTGGTGCGGATTCCGTTCGGTCACACGGAAAAGAGTCCGCTCCGTCCCGTGCTCGGCTCGCCCAGCTCGCCGATCAGGTTGAGCGGGACAACGCGCGCGACGCCGAAGCACCACCGGCTGACCGCACCGGAAGGATGATCGAACGCTGGCTTCCCGAGGGCGTTCTTGCCGGGCATGCGCGCCGCCGCAAGGTGTTCCTGGCGGCCGGTGTCGTCGTGGCCGCGCTGATCGTCACGGCGGTTGTCATGCTGACCGATTCCGGTCCCGCGTCCGAACGGCCGCCCCCGCTGCCGGTGGCTCAGCAGCAGGCGGTGGCCGTCACCGCGACAACTAGCCCGTCCACGACGGAAACCGGGGACGAACCGATGGTGGTCAGCGTCGTGGGAAAGGTCGCGGAGCCCGGCTTGATCACGGTGCCGGCCGGCGCGAGAGTCGCCGATGCCATCAGGGCCGTCGGTGGAGCGGACAAGGACGCGGACCTGCTCTCGGTCAATCTCGCGCGGCGGCTGAGCGACGGTGAGCAGGTGTACGTCGGCGTCCCCGTACCGCCCGAGGTGCAGGCGGCGGAAGCCGGCCCCGCGCAGCCCGGCGCCGGGCCCGGTCAGCAGGAATCCGCGAAGGTCGACCTGAACACGGCGGGGCCGGAACAGCTGGAGAGCCTCAACGGCGTCGGCGAGGTGACCGCGCAACGAATACTCGACTGGCGTGCGCAGAACGGCAGGTTCACCGCCGTGGAGCAACTGCGGGAAGTCGATGGCATCGGTGAGAAACGGTTCGCGGAGCTGCGGGAGCAGGTGACCGTGGGATGACCAGGCTCACCGGAACGGAGCCGCTCGGCGAGCTGCGCCGTGCGCGTGGACATGATTTCCGGCTGGTTCCCGCCGCCGTTCTCGTGTGGACGGCAGCGCTTCTCGGCTTGTTGTGGCACTGGGCGGCGGCAATCGCCTGCGGCCTGCTCGGCCTCCTCGCCGCTTTTCTCCTGATCCGGCGACGAAGACGACGACAGTCCACACGCGACTCCGATTGGCGGCTGCCGGTAGCCGGAACTCTCATCGCGTGCGGGGTGCTCGTGGTTTCGGTACTGGCTATCCGGATCGCGCAGGCTCAGCAGCATCCGTTGCGGGAATACGCACAACGTGGTGCCGAGGCCGTTGTCAGCGGGACGGTGGCCGAGCGGCCCCGCCCGGTACGCGCGGCCGGATACGCGGGAAAGCCGGGTGGTGCTCAATCGGTCGTCGTCCCGGTGGATCTGGCGCAGTCCGTGGTCGACGGCGTCGCGTCGCGGTCGACGGGCAGGATCCTGCTGATCGCGCCCTTCGGGGAGTGGTCGCGGCTCCTGCCGGGGCAGGACGTCACCGCGAGCGGGACTCTCGCGCCCTCGCGCGGGGGCGAACTGACCGTCGCCGTGACCTACGTGCGTGGTCCTCCCGAATCGAAGGGGCCTGCCCCGTGGTGGCAGCGGGTTGCCGAGTCGTTGAGGGCGGAGTTGCGGACCGTTTCCTCGGTGCTGCCTGCCGAACCCGCGGGTTTGCTGCCCGGGCTGATCGTCGGTGACACCAGTGGCCTGCCGGAGCGGGTCGAGGAGGAGTTCCTCGATGCGGGCATGTCCCACCTCGTCGCGGTGTCCGGCTCGAACCTCGCCATCGTGTGCGGTGCCGTGCTGCTCGCGGCGCGGGCGTTGCGCTGCGGGCCGAGGGCGGCGGCCGCCGTCGCGAGCGTCGCGTTGATCGGTTTCGTCGTCCTCGTCGGATACGAGCCGAGCGTGCTACGGGCCGGCGTCATGGGGGCGGTAGGGCTGCTGGCGCTCATGCTCGGCAGGCAAGGCTCGGCGTTGCCTGCTCTCGGTGCGGCCGTGTGCTTGCTGGTGCTTTACGACCCGGCCATGGCAACGACGATGGGTTTCGCGCTGTCGGTCGCGGCGACGGCAGGCCTCGTCCTGCTGGCGCCACCGTGGGCGGAGGCGATGCACCGGCGGAGGGTGCCCATCGGTGTCGCGCAAGCGCTCGCGGTACCGGTGGCCGCGTTCCTGGCGACGGCGCCGCTCATCGCGGGGATGGCGGGAGAGGTCAGTCTGGTGTCGGCGGCGGCGAACCTGCTCGCGGCGCCTGTCGTCGCGCCGGTCACCGTGCTGGGGGTACTTGCCGTCGTGCTGGCTCCGGCGTGGCATGGCGGCGCCGAGTTGCTGGTATGGGTCGCGGGCCCCGGTGTCAGCTGGCTCATCCTGGTGGCGAGGCAGGCCGCGGCGATTCCCGGCGCGGTGATGCCGTGGCCCGCCGGCTGGTGGGGAGGCCTGTTCGCGCTCGGGATCGCCGCGCTACTCGTAATGGCGATCCGGTTCAGAGCGGCACGGATGGGGCTGGCGCTGACGCTCACCGGGGTGCTGATCGTGTTCGTGCCGGTGCGGGTGGTCGCGCCCGGCTGGCCGCCGCCAGGATGGGCGGTCGTCGCGTGCGACGTCGGCCAGGGGGACGGCGTCGTGCTGGCGACAGGTCAGCCGGGGCGAGCGGTCGTCGTCGACACCGGACCCGATCCCGCTCCACTCGGCGATTGCCTCGACCGGCTCGACGTCGACCGCGTGCCGATGGTGGTGCTGAGTCACCTTCACGCCGACCACGTCGGCGGGCTCGCCTCGGTTTTCGACGCTCGGGCCGTCGGCGCGGTCGCCGTCGGCCCTGGCCGGACGCCGTCATGGGCGTGGCGTCAGGTGGCGGCCGAAACGGCCCGGCACGGGGTGCCGCTGCTGGAACTCAAGGCCGGTGACCGGCTCACGTGGCCAGGTTTGCGGTTGGAGGTTCTCGGTCCCCGCTATTCACCGGCGAGCAGCGAGGACGACGATGGCTCGACGATCAACAACGCCTCGCTGGTGGTCAAGGCCCATACCGGGGCGGGCAGAGTCCTGCTCACCGGAGACGTGGAACTGCTGGCGCAGGGCGACTTACTCAACGCGGGTACGGATCTGCGTGCCGAGGTGCTGAAGGTGCCGCACCACGGCAGCCGGTACAGCCTGCCCCCGTTCCTGGGGGCTGTGGAAGCACGGATCGCGCTGATCAGCGTGGGTGCCGACAACAACTACGGCCATCCGAGCCCGGTCACGACGAGAACACTGGAAACGGGAGGTGCGCTGGTGGCACGAACCGACACGGCAGGAGATGTCGCGGTGGTCAAGGAGAATCACGATATCTCGATTGTCCGAAGAGGACGGTCGCCGTGAGCTGTCCGTCCTCGCGTTCCGGTGGCATCTCCGCTGCGCGACGCGGCAACGTCGCGCAGCGGGCCATGGACTGTGGAGCCTGTGGACTGACTCAGCGGCCCAGTGCTTCGCGGACCGCGTCAGCGGATGGGGGCACGGTGGCTTTGGGGCCTACCTTGGATTCGATGGCGTCGAGTGTCTTCAAGCCGTCGCCAGTGATCAGCAGCACCGTCTCGGCGTCAGGGTCGAGCTTGCCCGTTTCGATGAGTTTCTTGGCGGTCGCGACGGTGACACCACCCGCGGTCTCGGTGAAAATGCCCTCGGTGCGGGCCAGCAGCCGGATGCCCTCGACGACCTCCTCGTCGGTGACATCCTCGATGGAGCCACCGGTGCGGTTGACCGTGTCCAGCACGTAGGGGCCGTCGGCGGGATTGCCGATCGCGAGCGAGCGCGCGATGGTGTCCGGCTTGACCGGCTGCACCACGTCGTGTCCCGCCCTGAACGCCGCGGACACCGGCGAGCAGCCCGTGGCCTGTGCTCCGAAAACCCTGTACGGCGACCCGTCGACAAGGCCGAGCTGGCTGAGTTCCCGGAAACCCTTGTCCACCTTGGTGAGCTGGGAACCGGACGCGATCGGAACCACGATCTGTTCGGGAAGGCGCCAGCCGAGCTGCTCGGCCACCTCGAAGGCAAGAGTCTTGGAGCCCTCGGAGTAGTACGGCCGCACGTTGACGTTGACGAATGCCCAGCTTTCGTTCTCGGCCGCGAGCTGGGTGGCGAGGCGGTTCACGTCGTCGTAGTTGCCGTCGACGGCGAGTAGCGCGCCGTCGTAAACGGCGGTCGTCAGGATCTTGGCGCGTTCGAGGCTGGAGGGCACGAGAACGACGGACTGCCAGCCTGCCCGTGCCGCCGCCGCGGCGACGGCGTTGGCCAGGTTGCCGGTCGACGGGCAGGCCAGGGTGTCGAAGCCGAACTCGCGGGCCGCGGCGAGCGCGACCGCCACCACGCGGTCCTTGAAGGAGTGAGTGGGATTGCCGGTGTCGTCCTTGACCCAGATGCGCTTGACCCCGAGGGCCTTCGCCAGCCGGTCGGCACGCACCAGCCTGGTACAGCCGGGTTCGGTGTTGGGGATCTCCTCGACGTTCGACGGCACCGGCAGCAACTTCTTGTAGCGCCAGATGTTGCGTGGGCCGGACTCGATGTCCTCGCGGCGAACCCTGCCGAAGTCGTAGGCGACCTCAAGGGGGGAGAAATCCTCGGCCGAGACGAACTCGGGTGCGAGCGGCTGGCGGTGCCCCTCTTCCTTGGAAACCAGCTCAACGGCGGGGCCGAGATCGACGTTGTGCCTGGTGGTCGTACCGAGAGCTGCTGTCATCGCGAGGTCCTTTCCTCATCTGCCCCGCTGTGCGGGCCGGAATTGGCACCGTGATCGACAGCTACCTCGCGGAATCGAGATGACAGGCTGTCGCCGGTTGCCGGGGCTTCATCGGGCCGTTCCCTCTGCCCCTCTGGATGAGCGGTATTCGATTGTGGACCGGCGTGGAACGGGACCTGCCTGAACGGTGGTCACGGCCGTCGTGCGCCGTATCGCCATTCACACTACGACATCGGCTTCGATTCCTGCCACGGCCATGCGGGCTATGTCACCGTTGTCGGCAGCCCGTGGCAGGATCGGGGCGTGACCGCGCCAGCCACCACGCCCCCGCCGCTGCACCTGGTGCTGGGCGACGAGGAGCTGCTCGTCGAACGCGCCGTGTACGCGGCGCTGGATGCCGCCCGGCTTGCCGATCCCACGGCGGATCTGACCAGGGTCCGGGTGTCCGATCTCACAGCACCTGTGCTGGCGGAGCTGGTCAGTCCCTCGCTGTTCAGTGAGGGTCGCGTGATCGTCCTCGAATCGGCGCAGGACACCGGCCAGGAGATCGCCGATGCCGTGCTCGCCTACATCGCCCAGCCCGCCGACGGGATCGTGCTGGTGGTCGTGCACAGCGGTGGCGGGCGGAGCAAGGCGGCCAAGTCGCTGCCCACTGCCTTGAAGAAGGCCGGTGCGGTGGTCACCGAATGCGCCAAGATCAGCAAACCCGCCGAGCGTGAAGCGTTCGTGCGCAACGAGGTCCGGAAGGCGGGCGGTCGGATCGACGCCGCGGGCGTCGTCGCGCTGATCGACGCCGTCGGCTCCGATCTGCGCGAACTGGCCTCGGCTTCGGCACAGCTCGTCGCCGATTCAGGCGGAAGTGTCGACGAGACCGCCGTGCGGACCTATCACACGGGCCGTGCGGACGTCACCGGGTTCATGGTCGCCGAGAAGGCGGTCGCGGGAGACAGGGCTGCCGCACTGGAATCCGTGCGCTGGGCGCAGCAGATCGGAGTTCCGCACGTACTCGTGGCCGACGCACTGGCCGACGCGGTACGCACGATCGCCAGGGTGTCGGCCGCGGGGCGGGGCAACCCCAATCAGATGGCGGGCGAGCTGGGGATGCCGCCGTGGAAGATCCGCAAGGCACAGGGGCAATCCCGCGGCTGGAGCGCGGGAGGGCTCGCCGAGGCCATGCGGGTTGCGGCGCGGGTGAACGCGGAGGTCAAAGGTGCCGCCGCGAGCCCGGACTATGCCATCGAGCGTGCGGTCCTCGACATCGCCGCGGCGAGGGAGCGTCGCTAGTCTCCTCGTGTCACCCGGCCTCGTCGGGTGCCAGGCTCGGCAGCGCTTGCCGTCGTTGCCGAATCCAGGCGGCAGGGGAGACCCCTCCGGGTAACCCCTGCCTGTCGGCCCCGTTGGTCTGTGCGCCTCGCCGGTGGCGATCGTCACCCGGTCGCGGCCGCCGGAGCGGAAGGCATGAGTGCCGCTGCCGCGCCCCGGCCGGAACACGAAAGGGCCCGGCGACATGTGTCGCCGGGCCCTTCGCGGGTTCGTACTCAGAGCTTGTTGGCGCGCCTGGCCATCGCGGACTTCTTGTTCGCGGCCTGGTTCTGGTGAATGACACCCTTGCTGGCTGCCTTGTCCAGCTTCTTGGCTGCCTCGCGCTGCAACTCGACGGCCTTGGCCTTGTCACCGGCGTCCGCGGCCTCGCGGAACTTGCGGATCGCGGTCTTCACCGCCGACTTGACCGACTGGTTGCGCTGCCGAGCCTTCTCGTTGGTCTTGATGCGCTTCATCTGGGACTTGATGTTGGCCACGTGGCGCTCCTTCATCATTCGGCGGGAGTTGTCACCGTGTCGTCGCGGCCCCTGCGTGATCGCTGGGTTTCCTCCATGGCGGAATGCCACACGGCAACAGCGAGCAAGCATAACAACCCGGCCGGCTCACCCCCGCACCAGGGCGTATGGTGGCCGGCCGTGCCTCACGGTCTGCGCTGTCCCGGCGGAATCGTGCCACCGCGCGCGGCCGCGGTGGCGGTGGCGGTAGTGGCGGAAATGGCACGGACACCGGCAGCACCACAAAGGGATGCCGGTCCCGTTCGAGCCACGCTCGCCATTCGGGTGCCGGGACGAAAGCCCGGAGTATCCGGCTCGATCTCGGCCGTGAACGAGCGGAACGGTACCCGGTGAACGGCACCGCGCTGGCTCTCGTCCTCGTCGCCGCGATTGTGCACGCCGCGTGGAACCTCGCCGCGAAACGCGTACGGGACGGTGGGGCGGGGTTCGTCTTCCTGTATTACACCGTGTCGGCGGTGCTCATGGTCCCTTTCGTGATCGCGACGCTGCTGACCGGGCAGCAGAGTCCACAGTGGAGCTGGCTGGCCGCCGCCGGGATCACCGCGGTGTGCCATGTGGCCTACGGCGTCGTACTGCAGCGCGGGTACTCGGCCGGTGATCTCTCGGTGGTCTACCCGCTGGCGAGGGGCTCGGGGCCACTGCTGGCCGTGCTGGTCGCCGTTCTCGTGCTCGGCGAGCGGCCGGGATGGCTCGGGCTGGCGGGAGCGGTACTCGTCGTCGGCGGGGTCCTTGTGATCAGCGGCCGGCCTTCCGGAACGAATGCCAGGGCGAGAAGGGCAGGCGTGGGATACGGCGTGCTGACCGGCGCGACCATCGCCGCCTACACCCTGTGGGACGCCTACGCGGTCGGTGTCCTCGGCGTGCCGCCCGTGGTCTATTTCGGCGCGGGAGCGCTGCTGCAGAGCCTGCTGCTTGCCCCGATCGCGTTGCGGGGGAAGCGGCGGGCGCACGCCGGCTCCCTGTGGTCCGCTCACCGCCGTGAGGTGCTGCTTGTCGGAGTGCTGTCGCCCGTTGCCTACCTGCTGGTGCTGTTCGCGATGCGCCTTGCCCCGGTCAGTCTTGTCGCGCCCGCGAGGGAGGTCAGCATCGTGCTCGGCAGCCTCGTCGGCTGGTTGCTGCTCGGCGAGCCGGACCCGACGCGCAGGCTCGGCGGCTCGCTGGTCGTGCTCGCCGGGATCACGGCGATCGCGTTCGCGTGAGACTGTGGAAACCATGGATGTGCTGAGCAGCCGGGTACTGCTGCACCCCGCCGACAACGAGGTCACGACCGCGTTCTACCGGGACACTCTCGGGCTCGCCGTCTACCGGGAGTTCCCTGGAGGGACGGTGTTCTTCGCGGGAGGCGGTTTCGTCGAGGTCGTCGGCTCCGGCGGTGAGCGCGGCGGGAGCGTGGCGTTGTGGTTGCAGGTCAGAGACCTCGCCGCCACCGTCGCCGAATTGAGGGAGAAGGGCGTCGAACCGGAAAGCGGCCCTCGTCGTGAACCGTGGGGCCTGGACGAGGCTTCGATCTCCGACCCCGACGGCGTGCGTGTCGTGCTGGTCGAGGTGCCAGAGGGCCATCCCCTGAGGGTGGACGTCCGTCCCGGCTAGCGCCAGCTGGTGCGCGGGTTCACGCGGGGCGCCACGCGCGCAGCTGCGCGGCACGTGGAGCTGCGGGCCCCGGCGGATCCCACACCCAGGTCTGCAGGTCGGTGAACCCCGCCTGTTCCAGTTCGTCCGCCAGTTCGTGCCTGGACACCGGAAGTGACTTCTCGTGCGCGGACAGTACGATCCGGCCGCCGGGGCGCAATACCCGGAACAGCTCGCCGAACGCGGCGTTCCTGTCCTCCCAGAACTGGACGTTGTTGACGCTGATGACGACGTCGACGGATTCGGCCTCCTGTCCTGTCGAGGCGGCCGTGCCGTGGTGAAGCCGGACCGTTCCGCGTGCGATCTCGCCGGCGCACCGCTGCCCGCACAGGCCGAGCATGTCGCGGGAGGGATCGACGCCGATGGTCACCGCGGCTTTCGCGGCGACCTCAGCGAGGCCGACTCCCGGCCCTGGTCCGACGACCAGTGCGGTTTCCTCGTTTCCCGCCCCCGCAACGGTGCTGATGTGCCGTTCGGTGGCCGCGTTGCTCGATGCCATGACGGCGCCGCCGAGCCTGCCGAGCCATCCTCGTGGATGCCCGAACACTCGATCGAGCGCCTGGCCAATTGATTCGGTCATACTTCGAGATCACCACGGACCCACGGCGCTCGCATCGGGGATGACCCGGAATTGTCTTCGCGTGGCATGGGACCATGGACCTTGCCACCCGCGAGTGACCTGAGGAAACGAGTGACACACACACGTCCGTCAGCCGACGACACCTTCACGCCGCCGAAGTTCATCCGCAACTTCTGCATCATCGCGCACATCGATCACGGGAAGTCGACCCTTGCCGACCGGATGCTGCAGCTCACGGGGGTCGTAGAGGCCCGGTCGATGCGTGCGCAGTATCTCGACCGCATGGACATCGAGCGCGAGCGCGGCATCACGATCAAGGCGCAGAACGTGCGCCTGCCGTGGCGGGCCGATGAGCAGGACCACGTGCTGCACCTGATCGACACACCGGGTCACGTGGACTTCACCTACGAGGTTTCCCGGGCACTTGAGGCGTGCGAAGGCGCGATCCTCCTCGTGGACGCGGCGCAGGGCATCGAGGCGCAGACGCTGGCGAACCTTTATCTCGCGCTGGACAAGGATCTGCACATCATCCCCGTGCTCAACAAGATCGACCTGCCCGCCGCGGACCCCGACAAGTACGCGGCGGAGCTGGCGGGAATCATCGGCTGTGAGCCGGATGACGTGCTGCGGGTTTCGGCCAAGACCGGTGCCGGGGTGGAGGAGTTGCTCGACGAGGTCGTGCGCCAGGTCCCTCCGCCGGTGGGTGAGGCCGACGCTCCGGCGAGGGCGCTCATCTTCGACTCGGTCTACGACACCTACCGCGGCGTCGTCACCTACATCAGGGTGGTCGACGGCAAGATCACGCCGCGCGAGCGCATTCGCATGATGTCCACCGGCGCCACGCACGAGCTGCTCGAAGTCGGCATCATTTCACCGGAACCCAAGGCGACCAAAGGGCTCGGTGTCGGTGAGGTCGGCTACCTCATCACCGGGGTCAAGGACGTCAGGCAATCGAAGGTCGGCGACACGGTCACGTTCGAGCGCAGAGGGGCGGCCGAACCGCTCGCCGGATACCGCGAACCGCAGCCCATGGTCTACTCGGGCCTGTATCCCCTCGACGGTTCCGACTATCCGGATCTCAGGGAGGCGCTCGACAAGCTGCAGCTCAACGACGCGGCGCTCAGCTACGAACCGGAAACGTCGGTGGCGCTGGGATTCGGGTTCCGCTGTGGGTTCCTCGGTTTGCTGCACCTGGAGATCACCCGTGACCGGCTTGAGCGGGAGTTCGGGCTCGAACTGATCGCCACCGCGCCCAACGTGGTGTACGACGTGTTCATGGAGGACGGCACCGAACACGTGGTGACCAACCCCTCCGACTGGCCGGTCGGCGGCAAGATCGCCGAAGTGCGGGAACCTATCAGCAAGGTCACGATCATCGCGCCCTCCGAGTTCATCGGCGCGATCATGGAGCTGTGTCAAGGAAAACGTGGCCAGCTGCTGGGAATGGACTACCTGTCGGAGGAGCGGGTCGAGCTGCGTTACCAGCTCCCGCTCGCCGAGATCATTTTCGATTTCTTCGATTCGCTGAAATCGCGCACGCGCGGTTACGCCTCGCTGGACTACGAGGAGTCGGGCGACCAGGTGTCCGATCTGGTCAAGGTGGACATCCTGCTGCAGGGTGAGGCGGTCGACGCGTTCTCGGCGATCGTGCACAAGGACGCCGCCTACGCTTACGGCAACAGGATGGCGACCCGGCTCAGGGAACTCATTCCACGGCAACAGTTCGAGGTGCCGATCCAGGCGGCGATCGGCTCGCGGATCATCGCGAGGGAGACCATTCGCGCGATCCGCAAGGACGTGCTCGCCAAGTGCTACGGCGGCGACATTTCGCGAAAGCGGAAGCTGCTGGAAAAGCAGAAGGAAGGCAAGAAGCGGATGAAGACCGTCGGCAGGGTCGAGGTTCCGCAGGAAGCCTTCGTCGCCGCGTTGTCCACAGAGGACAGTGGTGGGGACGGTAAGGGCAAGGGTAAGAAGTAGCGCTTCCCGGATGCCGGTCGCGGGCGGGAGCGGTCCCGCCCGCGACCGGCATCGTCGATCAGCCGACGCCGAGCAGGATCGCCAGTGCCTCGACGAGTGAGGCCGACGTGGCGGCGATGGTGCTGTCGAGGTATTCGGCGATCGGGGTCAGTTCGGCGGCGGAAGCCTGCCCGCCCGCGATGGCGAGCAAGGGGACGGCCAGCGCGCTCACCGCGACGCCCCGCAGGGTCCATCGGCCGGCGGTGCTGCGGGACGGCTGCGGCTGGTATTCGGTCATGTCGGCTTCCTTTCGGTGGGCCCGTGTTGTTCGGGTATCGCACGGTGCGAACGGGCTTCGCGTACCGGAGCCTGCGGCCTGGCGGACGGCCGCTCAAGGGCGGTTACGAAGGCTTATCGAGCACGAAACAGCGCGTCACCCGGCCGAGTGACGAAGGGTAATCCGGTCGTCACATCGACCCGGTTTTTGTTCTGACATGGGATTTCGCGGCGGAATGTGGCCGCGTCATGGGGGCTCGGCGGCGGTTCGTAGGCTTGACTCATGTTCGACAGCTTGCGGGTTCCGGTGATCGTCGCGCCGATGGCTGGTGGTCCATCCACACCAGAGCTCGTCGCCGCGGCGGCGGGTGCCGGTGCGTTCGGTTTTCTGGCGGGCGGCTACCTCAGCGCGGCTGCCTTGACCGACCAGATCCGCCGTACGAGGGAGCTGGCGGGGGAGGGCTTCGGGGTCAATCTCTTCGTGCCGGGTGCCCGGTCCACCGTGGACGTACGGCCGTACGCGGGCAGGCTGGAGCGGGAAGGCGAGCGTTACGAGGTCCGCCCTGGTGCACCGCAGTGGGACGACGACGTGTATTCGGCGAAGCTGGACCTGCTGGTGGCACAACGGGTTCCGGTGGTGTCCTTCACGTTCGGCACTCCGGCGGGGAACGACATCGACCGGCTGCACCACGCGGGCAGCCAGGTCGTGGTGACGGTGACCACGCCGGAGGAGGCGCTGCAGGCGGCGGCCGCCGGTGCGGACGCGCTCTGTGTGCAGGGTTTCGAGGCGGGCGGGCACCGAGCGGTTTTCGTCGACGATCCAGGGCAGGACGCGGGAGGCGAGCTGTTCGGCCTGCTCGCCGCGATGCGCCTGGTGTCGGCGGTGACCGATCTGCCGTTGATCGCGGCGGGTGGTCTCGTGCACGGCGCGGACGTCGCCGCGGTCGTCGTCGCCGGTGCGCGGGCGGCACAACTCGGCACGGCGTTCCTGCGCGCGGACGAGGCGGGAACGAACGGCACGCAGCGCCGTGCGCTCGCCTCGGCAGGGAGGCAGACGGCATTCACCCGGGCGTTCAGCGGCCGCCCGGCGCGGGGAATGATGAACCGGTTCATGCGGGACCATTCGGAGCACGCGCCGGCGGCGTATCCGCAGTTGCACAACCTGAGCAGGCCCATCCGCGCGGCGGCGGGTAAGGCGGGTGACCCCGAGGCGATGTCGTTGTGGGCCGGGCAGACCTACGAGCTCGCGGGTGAGGGTCCCGCGGCCGACATCATCGAGGCGCTCAGGACACAGGCGCGCGACGCGATGCGCGGCGCCGCAACCAGGTTCGCCTGAAGCAGACCGTGGCCGGGATGTCAACTACTACACAGGCACCGACGAGCCCGTAGTCGACGGCCCACGAATCGATGCCGATCGACACCGGCTTCGCGTCGGCGGCATCCGCGAGACCGGCCTTGATCT
>JBEYHY010000017.1:0-33447 GCA_040635515.1 Saccharomonospora sp. NPDC006951
ATCGCCGCCCATGCCCCTGAACAAAACCATGGGGCTGTGCGCGTGCGCGTTGATCAAGCCGGGCAGCAGGATTCCGGGAAGGTCGACGAGTTCGCTGCCCGCGCGGCCGCCGAACAGCATTTAGCCCGCTAAATGCTGTTCGGGCGGGTGCCGGGTGCCGGTCCCGACCGCGTTTAGCGGGCTAAATGTCGTGGGGGCCGTGGCGGGCGAGCGGAACGAGCCTGGGAAGAACGGGCCGCCGAAACCAGGACAAAAGAATAGGGGCGCCCCCCTCGGGCGCCCCTATTCGTCACCGGGTGTCTTAATTGGCGGTCAACGTGAGTGTGCGTTTCTGGGATTTGATGATGTTTTCACGTTCCGATTCCGAAAGGCCGCCCCAGATGCCATAGGGTTCGTGCACGGCAAGCGCGTGCGCGCGGCACAGTCGTAAAACCGGGCAGGCATGGCAAATTGCCTTGGCCCTTGCCTCTCTCCTCGCTCTCGCCGGCCCCCGCTCGCCGTCGGGATGGAAGAAGGACGCGCTGTCCATCCCCCGGCATGACCCCTCTAGTTGCCAGTCCCAAACGTCCGCGTTCGGTCCAGGGAGTCTGCGCGTGTCTGCCATCGTGAACGCCTCCGATATCCGGCCCCACGCGACCGGACTCTGCAGTTGTACTAGTGCGACTACTCCATTTGGTGCAACGGCCGTAACGTTAGAAGCGCGTCAATACTTGTTCAAGGGATTCGAATCAATTCAGCCGTTAGGCTTCCCCCTCTGGTGTGATTAGTGCCACGTAGAGCTGGAATTTTCCTGTTGCTCTCGCCGGGCAGTCCCGGGATATTTGACCGAGTGGGGTCCGAGTCCGGCTCAGCTCACGCAGCCGCCACAACGACGGCTGCGGGCAAGCCACCTTCGCGGGCGAAGTCGAGGCAGCCGACCGAGCCGACTCTTCCCGTCGCCGCGGTAGCCCGAAGACTCGGGGTGGCGCCGTCCACATTGCGTACCTGGGATCGCAGGTATGGCCTCGGCCCCAGCAAGCACACCGGCGGCAGGCATCGCCGCTACGGCGCGGCCGACGTGGTCAGGCTCGAAATGATGCAGCGAGCGCTGCTGCGCGGCGCTTCGACAGCCGAAGCGGCGCGCTTCGCGCTCGACCAGGTGCCCAAGTCGGGCGGCGTGAGTACCAATGGAACCGCGACCGAGCCCGAATCGGCCGCCGGGCCGGCATCCGCCATTGCCGGCAACGGCGCCGGGACACCCGCGACAGCGGCAACAGCGTCCGCGCGGTCAGGGCAGGTCGCCGAGTCAGAAGGAGCGCCGGGTCCGCCGAGATTCGCCAGGCGACTCAGTGCCGCGGCGCTGGCAATGGACGTCCGGGCCATGCAGCACCTGCTCACCGACGTGATCGGCACGCTCGGTGTGCTCGACGCATGGGAGGGCGTGATCAAACCCGTCGTCGGCGCACTCGACGGCGGCCGCCTTGATGGAGCGGACGGCTCGGAAGTCGGATACCTGCTCAACGAATGTGTCTTCGCCGCGCTCGTGCGCGCCACGCCGCTGCTTGAGCAGCCGAGAAACCTCCGGCCCGTGCTCATCGGCTGCGCCCCCGAGGAACGTGACGCGCTGCCCGTATACGTGCTGGGTGCGGCACTCGCCGAGAAAAGACTGGCGACCCAGTTGTTCGGCAGGCCGATACCGGCGGACGTGCTCGCTTCCGCGGTACGGCGAAGCGCGCCCGCCGCCGTCCTCTTGTGGGCGGGCCGTCCGCCCACCGCGGGTCCCCGGTTGTTCACGCGCCTTGCCAGGGGACGGCAGCGGGGCAGGTTGTTCGCGAGCGGGCCGGGCTGGCGCGAACCTGACCTGCCGCCGAAGGTCGAACTGCTCGGCGGCGTACGTGAGGCGGCCGAACGCGTCGAATACGTGCTGCTCGGCGGCGGCAGGCCGGAATGACGTGCTGACAGGGGAGGCCGGGTTGCGCCGCGCGGCGTTCGGCGCGGAACCGGGCATCGACGACAGGGCACTCGCCGCCGAGGCCGCGCTGACCGGGACCACGAGGGACGCGGCCCGACGCCGGTGGCTTGCCGCCGTCGTACTGGGTGCGCGGGGGCGCTACGCCGCAGCGGCATCGCTGCTCGTTCCGCTCTCCCGAAGCGGGGACCCGCTCATGGCTTCGCTGGCGTGCGCCGCCTTCGCCGCGCATCGGCGTCAGCTCGGAGGCCACGCCGCGGCTCTCGCCTGGGACGGAAGAGCACTGGCGAACGCAAGGGAGGGGGTGGGGCTTGCCGACGAGGACGGGCTCGATCCGGCCGGTGCCGAGGCCGACGCTTTGCTCGGGCTCGTGGCCGACAACCTCGCGCTCGGCAGATTCTCCGCTGCCCACCGGCTGCTCGCCCGCGCGGTCTCCGCGCACGGCGGCTGGCGGGCGAGGGTGCGTTGCGGCTGGGTCGGCGCCGAACTCGCGCTGGCGGAGGGTGTGGCCGGCCGTGCGGTGCCCCTCGCCGAGAACGCGGCGGCTCTGGCCAGGGAGCGGGCAGCGCTGCGGCATGTGGTGAAGTCGGACCTCGTCCTCGCCGCGTCGCTCGCGGCGACCGGTGAGGCCGGAAATCGCGCCAGGGCGCTCGGGCTCGTCGAGACCGCTTCAGGGGTCGCCGAGAAGTGGGGATTGCGTTCACTGACGTGGCCGGCCGGGCTGCTCGCCGCCGATCTGAACCCCTCCGCAGAACATTGGAATAGGTCCAGAGTTACTCGCCAGTTATACGCTCTGTTACCGGCGGCGGACCCAGAGGGCCGCAGGCTGGCGCACAATTCTGCCTGGGTCCCGATCTAGCCTGTTGTTTGCGTCACAAGGGGCATACCGACATCCGGGCGAGGCCTTCTTCAAAAAAAGCCACCGGATCGTGTCAAGGTGGGACCGAAAGCGTCCGATAGGGGAAGTGGAATGTCACCCGGCTGCAGGAAGGAAACCCCGTGACGACGGTCTTGATCTGCGACGACCGACGCAGTGTCCGCGAAGGGCTTACCCGCGTGATGTCTGCCGTTCCCGGCGTCAGTCGCATCGACTGTGTAGCGCACGGTGACGAGTTGCTCGCCCGGTATTCCCGGCAGCCGGTCGACGTCGTGCTCGTCGGAACCCAGCGTGCGGTCCCGACCGGTGTGGAGGCCACGCGTCGACTGGTCTCGGCGAATCCCCAGGCGAACGTCATCGTATTCGGTGCGCCCGATGATGCCGGCAGTATCGCCGCCGCCATCGCGGGCGGTGCGCGTGGCTATCTCCGGTGGGATGCCTCACGTCCGGAACTGGTTGCCGCGCTCGCGCACACACTGGCCAGCACCTCGGTGCCGGCGCCCCGTCAGCCCTCCGACCCCGGAGTGCAGCTCACCGAGCGCGAGCTGCAGGTGCTGAGGGGGATGAGCCAGGGCAAGAGCAACGGTCAGATCGGCAGGGAGCTGTATCTGTCCGAGGACACCGTGAAGACTCACGCCAGGCGGCTGTTCCGCAAGCTCGGCGTCCGCGACCGCGCGCAAGCCGTTGCTCACGGCTTCCGGCGGGGGCTGGTCTCCTAGCCTGCTCTGGCCGGCGGGTTCGCGCGTCGGCCTGGATCACTCCGCAGCCGCGCAACTCACTCGGCACGCCACACCGGCAACACCGGTGCGGCGTGCCGAGTTGTGTTGTGACGGTGTTCGTATCGATATCGCGTCACGGTCGTTGAAATCTGTACGGTAGTGGGGCGTTCATGTTTTCGCAGCGTGCGGTGTGCCCGAGTGCGTCTGCCGACCGTGAGCGAAAACTGGGGGTGCCGGAAGGTACGGTAGGTATCACCGGCGTGAGGGATGAGAGCCGCACGCCGCCGTCTTTGCACGCCTACACGTAACACCGGGACTGTTGTCTGCGATGGCCAATGTGGGGGATGGACTGGAAGAGTCAGTCGCCGCCGCTGTAGAGGGTGACTCACAGGCGGTTGAGCGACTGCTCGCCGCGATCCGTCCCCTCGTGGTGCGGTATTGCCGCGCCAGGGTTGGCAGGCAGGAGCGTTCGTTCGCTTCAGCAGACGACGTTGCCCAGGAGGTGTGTCTCGCGGTGCTCACGGCATTGCCCTCGTACCGTGATCAAGGGCGCCCTTTCCTGGCATTCGTATATGGCATCGCTCAGCACAAGGTGGCTGACGCGCATCGAGCTGCGGCCCGGAACAGGGCAGAGCCCGTTGCCGAAGTTCCCGATGAGGTGGAAGGCGGCGTCGGCCCCGAACAGCGCGCCCTACAGGGCGAGCTGAACGAGCGGATGTCGCAGCTTCTGCAGGTTCTGCCGGATAAACAACGCGAGATCGTGGTGTTGCGGGTGGTTGTCGGCCTTTCCGCGGAAGAGACCGCTGAAGCCGTGGGCTCGACCCCAGGCGCGGTCAGAGTCGCCCAGCATCGTGCCCTCGCGCGGCTGCGTAAGGTGCTGGCCGCTGAGGAGGTGGTCTGAGTGACGGAACGCGAGAGCGGGGACCGCGAGCGTGAGCTCGATGTCGACGCGACCGAGTCGGCGGGGTCGGCAGGATCCGTTGACGACACACGTGGCCCCTCCGCCGACGCGGGCACCGGCACTGTGTCGCTGGATGTCTTCTCCACTGGGACCGGTGCGGGTGGAGACACCCCGGCCGTGCCCGAGTTGTCACTGATCCAGGCCGACGACGCACTGCTCGACGCCCTAGGCGGACCGGATCCACAGGTCGCCGACAGCCTGGGTGACCAGGAACTCAACGCACTGCTGCTCGCCTGGCGCAGGGACATCGACAGCGAACCGCTCGCCGAACTCGTCGACACCCCCGAGGCCGTCACCACGATCAAGACCGCGGCGCTCGCCAAGCGCAAGGGCGGCAAGGGGCGCAGGAGGCGCATGCTCGTTCCGGTTGCCGCGGCGGCAGCCGTGCTCGCGATCGGTTTCACCGGAACGGCGCTCGCCGCGCGCGACGCCCAGCCCGGTGACACGTTGTGGGGCCTGAGCAAGGTCCTTTATGCCGACCACGCCAGATCCGTTGAGGCCGCGGCTTCGGTACGCACCGAACTGCAGGAAGCCGGGCTCGCCATCGCCCAGCAGCGCTTCGACGATGCCCGCAGAGCGCTGGAGCAGGCGGAGCAGGCGCTCGGCAATGTCGCAGGAGACGAACTGGCCCAGCTCAAGGCCAGGCACATGGAACTCATGGCGCAGCTCGATCAGCCGATCGACGAGGGCGACAGCCAGCCCCCGCCGACGCACGTTCCCGACAGCACCTCGTCGACGGTCACCGGTACCAAGCCAAGTGATGTCGTGCCGCCACCGGCCGGCTCCACCGAGCCGACACCGACCGAGAACCCGACCACGCCGACGACGCCGCCCAGCGAAACCCCGACGTCGTCGACACCGCCGCCACCCAGCTCGTCGACGGACGACACCGGCGGCTCCGAGTCGGACAGCAACAACTCGCTCAACGGGGGTTCCGTCGCAAGCAACGGAACCCCCGGTAACTAGCGATCAGTAGGCGCTTTCGGTTGCCGTGACGCCGTCGGCGAAGCCACGGCAGTAATCCCAGCTCACGTAGTCGGCCGGGTTGGGGTCGTACGCGGGCTCGTGCGGTCGCATGTGCCCGTCGGCGAGAAGCTGTTCCAGGCTCGCCCTGAGCAAGTGCCAGTCGTGGTAGTGCGGCTGGTCACATTCACCGCAGTCAACGACGATTCCCCTGACGCCGCGCGGTTCCAGTAGCGCCTGATAGACAGCGAGATCCGACAGATCCGCGAGCAACTCGGAGCGCTCGTCGGAACTGATCGGCTCACCTGCGGGTTCGTCCAAGGCGGCGATCTCCTTGGCCGGGTCGTTGGGGTCGTCGGCGAATGGGTCTGGGGGCAACACATCGTGCGGCACGGCCTGCACGGTACCGGGCGGGGCGGGGGGTAAGTCCAGATACCATCGTTAACAGGTCCGTATACCCCTGTTGGCTTACATGCCGAGGAAGGTCAGTCGACAGTTATGACGAACGAGTTCCCCCCTGCCGACCTGGTTGCCTCAGCCGAGGCGGATGCCGGTGGCGCCCCGGACAAGTTCGCGCTGCTCGGCCTGACTTTCGACGACGTCCTGCTCTTGCCGGCCGAGTCGGATGTCGTGCCAAGCTCCGTTGACACGAGCACCCGCCTTTCCCGCAACATCACGTTGCGCGTCCCCCTGCTGTCCGCCGCGATGGACACCGTCACCGAGGCCAGGATGGCGATCGCGATGGCGAGGCAGGGCGGAATGGGCGTGCTGCAGCGCAATCTGCCGATCGAAGAGCAGGCGCAGGCCGTGGAGATCGTTAAGCGCTCGGAGGCCGGCATGGTCACCGATCCGGTCACCTGCTCGCCCGAGGACACGCTGGCCGAGGTCGACGCGCTGTGTGCCCGGTTCCGGATTTCCGGTGTCCCGGTCACCGATGCATCCGGTTCGCTTGTGGGCATCATCACCAACCGCGACATGCGGTTCGAGGTCGATTTCAGCAGGCCGGTCAGCGACGTGATGACCAAGGCGCCTCTGGTGACGGCGCAGGTCGGCGTTACGGCGGACGCGGCGCTCGGGCTTCTCCGCAGGCACAAGATCGAGAAGCTGCCCATTGTGGACGGCGCGGGCAAGCTGCGGGGGCTCATCACGGTCAAGGACTTCGTCAAGACCGAGCAGTACCCGAACGCCACAAAGGACGTCGACGGCAGGCTGCTTGTCGGCGCGGCCGTCGGGGTCGGTGCCGACGGGCATCAGCGGGCGATGGCGCTGGCTGATGCCGGCGTCGACGTGCTCATGGTCGATACGGCACACGGTCATTCCCGCGCGGTGCTGGAAACCGTGTCCACCTTGAAGAAGGAACTCGGCGACGCCGTTGACGTCGTGGGAGGCAACGTCGCGACGCGGGCCGGCGCGCAGGCACTCGTGGACGCGGGAGCCGACGGCGTGAAGGTCGGTGTCGGCCCTGGTTCGATCTGCACGACGCGTGTGGTGGCCGGTGTCGGCGTTCCGCAGATCTCGGCGATCCACGAGGCCGACAAGGCGTGCAGGCCGGCGGGTGTGCCGGTGATCGGCGACGGCGGCATCCAGTACTCCGGCGACATCGTGAAGGCCATCGCGGCCGGTGCTTCGGCCGTGATGCTCGGCAGTCTGCTCGCCGGGACGGCCGAGGCCCCTGGCGAGGTCGTGCTCGTGAACGGAAAGCAGTACAAGACCTACCGCGGCATGGGATCGCTCGGAGCGATGCGCACGCGGGGCGAGCAGCGGTCCTACTCGAAGGACCGGTACGCGCAGGACGACGTTCTTTCCGAGGACAAGCTCGTGCCGGAGGGTATCGAGGGGCGGATCCCGTTCCGTGGCCCGCTGTCCGAGGTCGTCCATCAGCTCGCGGGAGGACTGCGGTCCGGCATGGGCTATGCGGGTGCCAGCACGATTCCCGAACTGCAGCGAGCGCAGCTCGTGCGGATCACGGCTGCGGGTCTGAAGGAGAGCCACCCGCACGACGTCACGATGACCGTCGAGTCGCCCAACTACACGAGCCGGTGAGTGCCCCGCACCGCGGTTAGCCCGCTAACCGCGGTGCTTAGCCTATGCAAGTACCGCGTTTAGCGGGCGGAATGCGGTTCGGGCGGTGCCCCCGTGCGAGGGCGGCGGTCGGCGGGTGTCCACAATGAGCCGGCAGCAGTTGGCGGGGAGAAGGGACTTCACGTGCGGGATCTGGTCGAGATCGGGATGGGGCGTACCGCGCGACGGTCGTACGACCTCGATGACATCGACATCGTGCCGTCGCGGCGCACCCGGTCGTCCAAGGTGGTGTCCACCGGCTGGCAGATCGATGCCTACCGGTTCGACCTGCCGCTCGTGACCCACCCCACCGACGCCGTGGTGTCGCCGGAGACCGCCGTGGCGATCGGCAAGCTCGGCGGGCTCGGCGTGCTCAACGCCGAGGGGCTGTGGGCCCGGCACGCCGACGCGCACAGCGTCCTGGCCAAGGTCGTCGGAGCGGCGAAGGACGGCGCGCAGGAGACGGAACTGGTGCGTCTCCTGCAGGAATTGCAGTCCGCCTCGGTGCGAATGGACCTGCTCACCGAGGCCATCCGCACGGTGAGGGACTCCGGAGTCACGGTCGCGGCGCGCGTCAGTCCGCAGCACGCGGCCGAGCTGACGCCGTCGCTGTTGCGTGCCGGCGTGGAGATTCTCGTCGTGCAGGGCACCATCGTCTCGGCGGAGCACGTCGCTCGCGACGACGATCCGCTGAACCTCAAGGACTTCATCTCCGACCTCGACGTGCCGGTGATCGCGGGCGGAGTGAGTGACTACCGCACGGCCATGCATCTCATGCGTACCGGCGCGGCCGGGGTCATCGTCGGCCACGGTTACACCCCCGGCGTGACCAGCACGGACAGTGTGCTCGGCATCGGTGTCCCCATGGCGACAGCCGTCATCGACGCCGCGGCCGCCCGCCGCGACTACCTCGACGAGACCGGAGGCCGGTACGTGCACGTGCTCGCCGACGGCGGCATGAGCTGCAGCGGCGACATCGCCAAGGCGATTGCCTGCGGCGCGGACGCGGTCATGCTCGGTGCGCCGCTGGCCGTCGCCAACGAGGCGCCGGCACAGGGGTTGTACTGGACGTCGGCCGCGGCGCATCCCTCGTTGCCGCGTTCGCGGGTGGTCGCCGGCCCGAGGCGGGACGTGGACTTCAAGACGCTGCTGCACGGCCCCTCGCCCGATGCCGAGGGTGTGGTGAACCTGTTCGGCGCGCTGCGCAGGGCGCTGGCGAAGACGGGCTACTCGGACCTGAAGGAATTTCAGAAGGTCGGCCTCGCGGTCCGCGCCTGACAGCAGTTAGCCCGCGAACTGCGGTCCCGGGGCGGCCTGGAACAGCATTTCGCGGGCTAAACGCGGTTCCGGGGCGGGCACGCGGCATGGCGACCAGGCGGTAACTTACCTCTGGTCAGGACGGGGTGGCATGGCTACCCTTTTATCTGTGACTGCGCGTAACACCATCACTGGAGATGGCTCGCCCGACTACGACGTCATCGTCGTCGGCTCGGGATTCGGCGGGAGCGTCGCCGCCCTGCGGCTGACCGAGAAGGGCTACCGAGTCGCGGTACTGGAGGCGGGCAGACGCTTCGCCGACGACGAGTTCGCCAAGACGTCCTGGGACGTGCGCAACTACCTGTGGGCCCCGGCGCTCGGCTGCTTCGGCATCCAGCGCATCCACCTGCTCTCCGACGTGATGGTGCTCGCGGGCGCCGGAGTCGGAGGAGGGTCACTGGTCTACGCCAACACCCTGTACCGGCCGCTCGCCCCCTTCTACACCGACCGGCAGTGGGCACACATTACGGACTGGGAAGCCGAACTCGCTCCACACTACGACCAGGCGAGCCGGATGCTCGGCGTCGTGACCAACCCGACCACCACGCCTTCCGACGAGGCCATGCGCAAGGTCGCCGCCGACATGGGCGTGACCGACAGCTATCACCCCACCCCGGTCGGCGTGTACTTCGGCGCGCCGGGCGAACGGGCCGCCGACCCCTACTTCGGCGGTGCCGGTCCCGAGCGCACCGGGTGTACCGAATGCGGGTCCTGCATGACCGGCTGCCGGGTCGGCGCCAAGAACACGCTCGTGAAGAACTATCTCCATCTCGCCGAACAAGGCGGTGCCAAGGTGC
This sequence comes from Saccharomonospora sp. NPDC006951, assembly GCA_040635515.1. Classification (GTDB taxonomy): domain Bacteria; phylum Actinomycetota; class Actinomycetes; order Mycobacteriales; family Pseudonocardiaceae; genus Prauserella_A. Next base: position 9,644 of record JBEYHY010000017.1, read on the forward strand.
TGCCGCTGACCACGGTCACCGAGGTCGCGCAGCGGGCGGACGGCAGCTTCGCGGTCGGGGTCCGCAAGACCGGAACGGCAAGCAAGCGGTTCACGCACACCCTGACCGCGGGTCAGGTCGTGCTCGCGGCCGGTACCTGGGGCACCCAGCGGCTCTTGCACGCCATGCGGGACAAGGGAACATTGCCGCGGCTGTCGCCGCGGCTCGGCGAACTGACCCGTACCAACTCGGAGGCCATCGTCGGGGCGGCCCGCTCCTCGGTGGATCCCGAGCACGACTACAGCAGGGGCGTCGCGATCACCTCGTCGTTCCACCCCGACGCGAGTACCCACATCGAGCCCGTTCGCTACGGCAAGGGCAGCAACGCCATGAGCCTGCTGCAAACCGTCGCGACCGACGGAGCGGCCGACGTTCCCCGCTGGCGGCAAGCCGTGCGCTTCATGCTCCGCCATCCCGTGCAGACGGCGAAGCTGCTCAACGGCTACCGGTGGAGCGAGCGCACCGTGATCCTGCTCGTGATGCAGAGCCTCGACAACTCCATTACGACCTACACCAAACGTGGGTGGTTCGGACGTCGCCGCTACACCTCCCGGCAGGGCCACGGCGAACCGAATCCGACGTTCATCCCAGCGGGCCACGAGGCCAACCTCCGCACGGCCGAACACATCGGGGGAACCGCGGGCGGGACGTGGGGTGAAATCTTCGACATCCCGCTCACCGCGCACTTCATCGGTGGCGCGCCCATCGGCACCGGCGCCGAGGACGGCGTCATCGATCCGTACCACCGGGTGTTCAACTATCCGGGGCTGCACGTCGTCGACGGCGCCGCCATCACGGCCAACCTCGGCGTCAATCCCTCACTGACCATCACCGCACAGGCGGAGCGGGCTTTCTCGCTGTGGCCGAACAAGGGCGACACCGACCGGCGGCCCGAACAGGGGCACGACTATGTGCGCCTCGACCCGGTCGCTCCGGAACACCCGGCCGTCCCCGCTCACGCACCGGCCGCGCTCACAACGCGAACCCGCTGAACGTGGTGATCTGCTCGTCGGCGACAACCCGGAGGGTGTGGGCGAGCGGAGGCGGCCCGTAGGCGGGAACACCTCCGACGACGATGCCGGTCGCGTCGAGTTCCGCCGAGGCGCGCCAGGCCAGTTCGACGGAGCCGGTGAACACACCGGCACGCGGACCGGAGGCCGCCGCGAACATCTCGTCGGCCGAATTCGCGACGGCGATTGCGACCACTGGGCCCTCGACGGTGCTGTGCCATTCGCCGCCGTCGAGCGGAATGCCGGTGAGCAAGGTGGGTTCGATCGTCGTACCCATGCGTGAGCCGCCGACGCGGATCTTGCCGCCGTTGCCGACCGCTTCGTCGAGCCACGTCTCGACTTCCTCCGCGCGTGCGGTGTCCAGCACGGGACCGACCGAGACCTCCGTGTCGTAAGGATCGCCGACGGGTTGCGCGGCCAGGGCTTCGGCGAGTTTCGCGGTGAACTCGTCCGCGACAGGCGCCTCCACGACGACCCGCTGGATCGCCGACGGGCACTGCCCGGCTTGCCGGGTTCCGGACTCGGCGATGCTTGCCGCCGCGCCGTCGAGGCCGGACCAGTCGGCGAACACCAGCCCGGCCGCCTTTCGCCGGCTGAACGCGGTTGCGACGGTGAGCCGGGGATCCGCCGTCAGCGATGAGGGATCGGTTACGGGCAGAACCGAGAAGCCGCCTTCGCCGAGCCCGGCCTCGGCGAGGATCTCGCCGAGTACGAGCGTGGCGAGCGGAGTGCCGGGAGGCGGGGCGAGCAGGAACGGGGCGCCCGCGGCGAGCGCGGCTGCGGCGTGATGCGCCGCGAAGCCGAAAGCGCACACCCGCGGCGCGACGGCGAGGACGGGACCGCGCGGAACCGTCCTGACCAGGCTGACCTTGTCTCCGTGAGCGTGGTACCCCTCTGCGCGGGCGCCGGGGGGCAACCGCATTTCGCCCGCTAAACGCGGTGTGAGCTGGGCCGCGGTGCGGAAGTCGGCGACGGCGGTCCGCACCTCCTCGCCGGCCCAGCGCAGCGGGGTGCCGCTCTCCGCCGTGATGATCTCGGCGAGTTCGTCGGCTCTCCTGATGACCCCCAGCGCGATCCGCTCCAGCCGGTCGGCCCGCTCGCGCGCGGGAGCGCGCCGGAGCCGCTCCTTCGCCGGGACCGCGGCCGCGACAGCCTGCTCGACCTGGTCGTTCCCGGCGATCGCTACCGTCGCGACCTCGGTGCCGTCGTGCGGATGAATGACCGGCAGCGTGCTGTGACCCCGCTCGGCGCGCCCGGCGATCCAGGCCGCCCTCGGTTCCGGTGTGATGGCGTCCATAGTGCAGCACCGTAATGGCCACCTGCGCTCAATGCCGGGCAGCTCACCTGGGACGATGGAATCGAATGTTCGGTTAGGCAGGAGGTCCGGTTGTGGCTGAGGGTCCAGTGCTCGTTGTGGACTTCGGTGCCCAGTACGCGCAGCTCATCGCGAGGAGGGTCCGCGAGGCTCAGGTGTACTCGGAGGTGGTGCCGCACACGGCCTCCGTCGATGAACTGCTTGCTCGCGACCCGTCGGCGATCATCCTGTCCGGCGGTCCGGCGAGCGTGTACGCCGACGGCGCGCCCGGTGTCGACCCCGCACTCTTCGAGGCGGATGTCCCCGTCTTCGGTATCTGCTATGGCTTCCAGGTCATGGCGAGGGAGCTGGGCGGCGACGTCGCCAACACCGGCACGAGGGAGTACGGCCGCACGGACCTCGCGGTCACCGGTGGAGCGCTGCACGACGAGTTGCCCGCGCGGCATCCGGTGTGGATGAGCCACGGCGACTTGGTCGACAAGGCGCCGGAGGGATTCACGGTCACCGCATCCAGCGCGGGAGCGCCGGTCGCCGGATTCGAGAACGTCGAACGCCGATTCGCCGGCGTGCAGTACCACCCCGAGGTGGCGCATTCCCCGCACGGGCAGGAAGTGCTTCGCAGGTTCCTGCACGAGATCGCCGGAATCCGTCCCCAGTGGACAACTTCGTCCATTGTGGATGATCAGGTGAACAGGATCAGGGAACAGATCGGCTCCGCGCAGGCAATCTGCGCGTTGTCCGGCGGCGTCGATTCCGCGGTCGCCGGCGCGCTGGTGCAGCGGGCGATCGGTGACCAGCTCACCTGCGTCTTCGTCGACCACGGCCTGCTCAGGGCAGGGGAGCGGGCGCAGGTGGAACGCGACTTCGTCGCCGCGACCGGCGTCAATCTGGTGACGGTCGACGCGAAGGACCGGTTTCTCGGCGCACTCGCCGGGGTGACCGACCCCGAGGAGAAGCGCAAGATCATCGGCAGGGAGTTCATCAGGGTCTTCGAGGAATCGGCTCGTGAGCTGAAGGCCAAGGGTGACGTCGAGTTCCTCGTACAGGGCACCCTCTACCCAGACGTCGTCGAATCGGGCGGCGGCTCCGGGACGGCCAACATCAAGAGCCACCACAACGTCGGCGGTCTTCCCGACGACCTGCGGTTCTCGCTCGTGGAGCCGTTGCGCCTGCTGTTCAAGGACGAGGTACGCAGGGTGGGGCTCGAACTCGGGCTGCCGGAGACCATCGTGCACAGGCAGCCGTTCCCGGGGCCGGGGCTCGGCATCCGCATCATCGGTGAGGTGACCGCGGATCGGCTGGACACCTTGCGCGCGGCGGACGCGATCGCCCGCGAGGAACTCACCGCCGCCGAGTTGGACCGCGACATCTGGCAGTGCCCCGTCGTACTGCTCGCCGATGTACGCAGCGTCGGGGTTCAGGGGGACGGCCGGACCTACGGGCACCCGGTCGTGCTGCGGCCGGTGTCCAGCGAGGACGCCATGACAGCGGACTGGACCCGGTTGCCCTACGACGTGCTCGAACGAATCTCGACCCGGATCACCAACGAGGTGGCGGAGGTCAACAGGGTGGTGCTCGACGTGACGAGCAAGCCGCCGGGCACCATCGAATGGGAGTAGGCGGGTAATCGACAACCTGGGGGTGACCTGACGATGTGGATCGCAGGTGCGGCGCTCGTCGCACTCGCGGTGGCCGCGTTCTACTTCATGCGGCACACCAAAAGTGAACTGCACACGATGATCGGTACGGAGACGCTGTCCATTCCCGAATTGGAGCGGTTTCGCGGCGCCTCGGACGAACTGGGCGCGAAGGGCACGTTCCGCAAGATCGCCGAGGTCGTCGGTACCGCTCATCCCCGGCCGCAGGGAGTGCTGCAAGCCGAACTGTCCAAAACGGAGTGCGTCTGGTACCGGTTCGAGGTCGAGCGGCAGTACGAAACGGTGGAGTACCGCGACGGCAAGCGGCGCCGCACGCGGCGCACGGAGAAGGTCGCGGGACACACGTCGCAGCACGGATACGCCGTCATCGACGACGAGCGGCGCACCATCGGGGTCGATCCCAACGGCACCAGCCCCGATCGCCCCGAGCAGACCATGGACCGGTTCGAGCCGGCTCGCGGTGGCAACGGGAGCATGGAGCTGTTCGGGATCTCCCTGCCCAACGTCTTCGGTGGCGGCAACAGCACCACGATCGGTTACCGCTACAAGGAATGGGTGATCAGGCCTGGCCGCAGGCTCTACATCCTCGGCGAGGTCCACGATCGCATCGGCCCGCTGGTCATCGGCAAGCCCCAGGAGAGCGGGCATTTCCTGATCTCGACCCGCACCGAGCGGGAACTACGCGCCGACCGCGAGAAGCGGCACAAGCTTCTCGCGGCCGGGGTGATCGGCGGGACCTTGCTCGGTGTCGTCCTGATCGTCGCCGACATCGTCTCCTGAGTGACGGCTACCGGTTGCGGCGGCCGTTGCTCATCGACGCTCCGAGCATGAGTGCGCCGACGAGTACCGCGCCGCCCGCCAGCACCCAGCGGAGGTCGAACGCGGGCAGCCAGTTGTCGCCGTCGGAGAGGATGTAGACCGAAACCAGCAGGGTCGCGATGCCGGCGAGCAGCGTCAGCACGTCGAGTCCCTGCCTGCGAGGCTTGCTCCGGCAGCCCTCGTTGCCGGTGGTCGTGTCGCCGGCGAGGTCGTGAGAGTTGTCGTACTCAGCCACGGGTCACCTCCAGGGATCCTGCCGCCGCCTTGACGGTGAGGTTGATTTGCTGGCCACCGGCACCGTCGCCGCCGGTATCGGTTCCGGTGAGCGGGGCGAGGCCGACACCGGCTTGCTCGCGGCCGAGGCAGGTCGTGTCGCCGACCTTGTTCTCGCAGCTGTAGGTGACGTCGGCGTCGCGGGGAACGACGACCACGGTGTTGCCCGCTCCGTTGTTCACCGAGGTCTCGATAACGGCGTCAGCGGGGAGCCCGGTCAGGTCGAGCCGGATGTCACCGGCCGTCCGCTCGTACACGGGCCGTACCTCGGCCTCGGTGAGCGGCCGTTCGTGGATGTTGCCGAAACCGCCCCGGAAGTCCTGCATCGGCACCGCGCTGAGCGCGAGCCCGGCCGCGGAGAGCGGAACGGCCAGCCAGATCAGGCCTCGGCCGGCTCCGAGGAACGAACCGAGCACCATCCCGATGCCGAGCACGCCGAGCACGAGACCGGCCACGTGAGCCGGCGTGAACCAGGGCTCACCGCTGATCGCGAGCGCCGTGCCGACTCCGGCGACGGCGAGCGCGACGCCGAAAGCCGCGAAACCGATCTTGGACTTGCGGCGCGGAGGCTGCGGTGGTGCCGGAGGCTCCGGCGGTGGAGGCGGTTCGGGAAGGTCCCAGGCCAGCGGGGACGCCGCGAGCGGGTCCCACGAAGAGGTGGCCTGTTCGCCGCCCTGGCTCGCGCTCGCCGCTGCCTGAGCGCCGGCGGGGTAGCTCGCCGAAAAGCCGGAGTGGTCAGTCGCCGCACCCTGCGGAGCGCGCGAAACGGGGGTGACCGGTTTCGGCCGGTTCAGGTGCCCCCTGCTGCGATGAAGCAGATAGAGAGCGGTGACGAGCAGTGCGGCACCGAGTATGCCGCCTCCGTCGAACCAGTTGCCCGCGAAAGCCCAGCCCGAAAGGGGAAGCAGCAGCAGGCACAGCACCAGCGCGAAGCCCTTCGACACCGAGCTCCTGCCCTTGCCGATCAGGTTCTCGAAGCCGGAGACCTCGTCGTCCTCTCCCGGCAGGAACAGCCAGCCGAGCAGATAGACGGCGATCCCGATGCCGCCGAAGATGGTCAACGCGACAAGCGCGACCCTGATCACGACGGGATCGATGCCGTACCGGTATCCGATGCCCGCCGCGACACCGGCGAGCTTGCGGCCACTGTGCGGCCGCCGTGGCCTGCTGGCCCAGAAGTCCTTCACCGTCTCCTCGAAGCCGTCGATATGCTTCGAAGCGTTCGTCGCGCCACTCATGCCACCGAGCATGCGGGTCGGAGACGGCCTCGCGCATCGGGGAAGACCCCTGAACTTGCCGGTGGCGCGGATCAGGGTGGGGGAAGGGGTCAGGGGTTTCCCTGATGAATCGGGCTTGATCTCGTGTGAACATGGATGACGTGCAGGAACAACCGATCGACGAGCGCGTCGGCTCTTCCGCGCCCGCGCCGGTCGGCGCCGAGGTGAGCGGACCGGCCTCAGGCAGGGCTGTCGAAGAGGCGCAGCCACCGCCCAAGATGTACCGGCGCCGCTCCGGCAAGGCGCTCGCCGGTGTCGCCGGCGGGCTCGCCGACCATCTCGGCATCAAGGTGCTGTGGGTGAGGGCCGCTTTCGCGGTGCTCTCCGCTTTCGGCGGGCTCGGCGCCGTTGCCTACGGATTGTTGTGGGTGTTCGCGCCGCAGCAGTCGCCTGAGGAAGCGGCCGATTTCGAGACACCGAAGGAACGGCAGCAGGCGTACGGGCTGATGGCGCTTGGCGTCGGCCTGACCGTGGCCGGTGGTGCCGTCAGTGGCCTCTTCACCGGCTGGGTGAGCATTCCCATCGCGATCGCCGTCGTCGGTGCGGCGGTGGTGTGGCGTGAGGCCGACGAGTCGCAACGCCGCCGCTGGCGGCACGGGGCCAAAACCGGGGTCGCGGGGGCGTTCCTCGGTGGGAGCGGCTGGTCGGCGGTGGTCAGGGTGCTGGCCGGCGTCGCGTTGGTGATGACTGGCATCGGCGTCGTCGTGCTTCGGGGAAGCAGCTTCGCGCAGGTGCAGTTCGCGCTGATCGCGGTGGTCGCGACGCTGATCGGGGTCGCGGTGCTGACCGTGCCGTTCTGGCTGCGGCTCGTTCGTGACCTCGGGGAGGAGCGAAGGGCTCGCATCCGCACGGAGGAGCGGGCCGAGATCGCGGCGCACCTGCACGACTCCGTACTGCAGACACTGGCGCTCATCCAGAAACAGTCGGAGTCGCCGAGGGAGGTCGCGCGGCTGGCTCGGGGACAGGAACGCGAGCTGCGCGGCTGGCTTTACGGTCCTTCCGGATACGGCAAGGTGAAGCAGGCCGATTCGGAGACGGCGGTGTCGCTCGCGCAGGCCGTCGCCACGGTGTGTGGCGAGGTCGAGGACACGTTCGCCATCTCGGTACAGCAGGTCGTCGTCGGCGAGGTCGACCTCGACGAGCCGCTGACCGCGCTGGTGCAGGCGGCGAGGGAGGCGATCGTCAACGCGGCCAAGCACGCGGGTGTCGACGAGGTCAGCGTGTATGCCGAGGCGGAGCCGACCTCGGTCACGGTGTTCGTGCGCGACAGGGGCAAGGGATTCGATCCCGACACCGTTCCGTCCGACCGGCATGGCCTCGCCGACTCCATCAGGGGCAGGATGGAACGCAACGGCGGTACCTGCAGACTGCGCACCACCCCCGGGGAGGGCACGGAGGTGCAGTTGGAGATGCCGCGCAAGGTCAACGCCAAGACAGCCCAGGGGGCAACGTGACAGACACCCAGCGGGAGCCGGTGACGGTGTTTCTCGTCGACGACCACGCGCTGTTCAGAGCCGGGGTTCGAGCCGAACTGGAATCGATCACCGATGAGATCAGGGTGGTCGGCGAAGCCGGTTCGGTCGGCGAGGCCGTCGCGGGTGTCACCAGCACGAGGCCGCAGGTCGTCCTCCTCGACGTGCACATGCCCGACGGTGGTGGCGCCGAGGTGCTGCGCAGGCTCCGGCCGGAACTGCCCGACGTGGTCTTCCTTGCGCTGTCGGTGTCCGACGCGGCCGAGGACGTCATCGCGGTCATCAGGGCGGGTGCGCGCGGCTACGTCACCAAGACGATCTCCTCGAAGGAACTGGTGCGTGCCGTGGTCAGGGTGTCCGACGGCGACGCGGTGTTCTCGCCGAGGCTGGCCGGTTTCGTGCTCGACGCCTTCGCCGACCGGCCTGGTTCGGCGCCCATCAGCGATCCGGAACTCGACCTGCTGACCCCGAGGGAGCGCGACGTGCTGCGCCTGCTCGCGAGGGGTTATGCGTACAAGGAGATCGCCTCGGAGCTGTTCATCTCGGTCAAGACCGTCGAGACGCATGTGTCGAGCGTCCTGCGCAAGACCCAGCTCTCCAACCGGTACGAGCTGTCACGCTGGGCTTCCGACCGGCGGCTTGTCTAGTACGCGCGTCCTTACCCGCGTGAGCGCGACCCCGGCAAGCACGATCACCATCCCGATGACGATCCGGCCGCTGAGCGGCTCGCCGAGGAACCCGACGCCCAGCCCGACCGACACCAGAGGCAGCAGGTAGCCGACCATCGACGCGGCGACGGCACCGTCACTGGCGATCAGCCGGTAGTTCAGCACGAACGCGAATCCGGTCGAGAACACGCCGAGTACCGCCAGCGCGACGAAAGCGCCGCCGTCGGCGTGGATGGGGGTGAGCCCGCCGACCGGGACGGCGAGCACGAGGAACCCACTCGCGGTCAGCATCTGGGCCGCGGCCAGCGCGGTGGGGGAGGCGCCGCTGCCGGAAAGGTAGCGGCCTTCGTACACGATGGCGAAACCGTAGGCGGCCGCCGCGGCGAGTATGCCGAGCGCACCCCAGCTCACCAGGCCGGACGCCTGCCACGGCGCGAAGATCAGCACGACTCCGGCGAGTCCCAGCGCGAGCCCCGCGGCCCTGGGAAGGCTGAGTCGCCGCTCGATGCGCCACGCGAAGGCGACGACGACCGCCCAGAGTGGGGTCGTCGAGTTCAGCACGCCGGTGACGCTGGAACTCACCGTCTGCTCGCCGATCGCGAACAGCAGGAACGGCAGCGCGTTGTGGAACATGGCCGCCACACCGAGGTAGAGCCAGATCCGGCGGCCGCGTGGCAGTGCGTGCCTGCCGAGCGTGCACAGCGCCAGCAGGACGAGCGCGCCGAGGACCAGCCTGCCGAACACGATCTGGACCGGGGAGAACGCGCCGAGCGCGAGTTTGATCCAGAAGAAGCTCGAACCCCACATCAAGGCCAGCGCGGCAAGGCGCACCAGCGATCTCATCTCGCCCACCTGGCAAGGCTCTCGCCGACAAACCATAAGGACAAGCGATTTGTTCTGGAAGCAATTTAAGGAAAACTGTAAGGTTGTGGGATGTTGGACGTGCGACGCATGCAGGTGTTGCGCGCGGTGGTCACCAGTGGCTCCATCAGCGCCGCGGCCAGGAATCTCGGGTATACCCCTTCGGCCATCAGCCAGCAGCTATCCACATTGGAGCGTGAAGCTGGAACGGTGCTGCTGGAGCGAATCGGAAGGGGAGTGAGGCCGACGGCCGCCGGTGCGCTGCTTTCCGAGCACGCCGAGGTGCTCAGCGATCAGCTCGCGAAGGCGGAGACCGCGCTCGCCGACCTGAAGAACGGCGCCGAGGGCTCACTCGCCGTCCGCTACTTCGCCACGGCGGGGGTCTCGCTGGTCCCGCCCGCTGTCGCCGTTCTGCGCAGGGAGTTCCCCCGGCTCAAGATGGATCTGCGGCTCGTGGAACCGGAGGATCCGCTTCCCGAGGTCGAGTCGGGTGACGCCGACGTCGCGATCGTTGTCTTTCCCAGGACGAGTCCGCCCGCGAAGGGCATCGAGCTGGTGCATCTGCTCGACGATCCCTATCGCGCGGTGCTGCCCAAAGGCCATGCACTCGCCCGCAAACGCGTTCTCGACCTGAGCGATCTCGCCGACGAGCAGTGGGTCGGTCACGACGGGCCGCAGAGCGGCCCTTGCAGCGAGATTCTGACGACCGCCTGCGCGTCCGCCGGTTTCTCGCCGTCCTTCGTCGTACACAGCGAGGATTACCAGACAGCGCAGGGTTTTGTCGCCGCCGGGCTCGGCATCTCGCTGATCCCCGAGCTGGGGCTCGGCTCACCACACCCAGGAGTCGCCGTCCGCAGGGTGCGGAATCCCGCGCCGGTACGGGTCATTCACGCGGCGGTCGCGGCCCGCGCGAGGGACAACCCGGCCGTGCGGGCCCTGCTCGCCGCGCTTAAGCCCTGAACGGCTAGATGACCACTACGACGCCGACGGCGACCACGACGAGTGCGACCAGTACGACCAGCGCCCACCGCAGGGTTTTCGGTTGCGCCATCCTGCTTGCGCCGGCCGGTGCGGTCTCGGGCCTGGGTTGCACCCTCGGCGGTCGCGGCATCACGGGGACCGTGGGCATGGCCGGCGCGGTCGGCGGCACGAAACCCGCCTGCTGCCCGCGGGTGATGGCTTTCAGCGCGATGATCGTGTCGTTCATCGTCGGCCGCAGTTCGGGATCGGCGCGCAGGAGTTTCAGCACCGCCCCAGTCAGTGTGCCGGAACGATTGGGCACCGAGGGAGGGCCTTTCCCGTCGCTGCCGAACGGCGGCGTTCCCTCCACCGCGGCGAACAGGGTGGCGCCCAGCGAGAACGCGTCGCTCGCCGGGCTGGCTGGCTTGCCTGCCGCCACCTCGGGGGCTTGAAACGCGGGGTCCGGCGTGGCGTCGGATATCCCGATGTCGGTGATCTTGACGCCGCCGTCGTCGGCGAGCAGGACGTTGCGTGGCTCGACAACCCGGTGCGAAACACCGATCTCGTGCGCGGCCGCGAGCGCCGAACCGAGCTGGACGCCCAGATAGGCCGCCTGCTCCGGCGTGAGCTGGCCGTGCTCGGTGAGAAAGTCCGCCATGTTGCGCGAAGGCACGTACTCCATGACGAGCCACACGTCACCACCGTCGCGGAAGACGTCGTAGACGGCGATCGCGTTGGCGTGCACGACCCGCATCGCCTGCTGGCCCTCGCGCAGCGCGGCTTCGCGTGCCTGTTCCGCGCCGCCGGGGCCGGCCTCGATGAGCAGTCGTTTGGCGGCAACGGTTCTGTGCAGCATCGTGTCGAAGGCGAGCCAGACGATGCCTGCCCGCCCGCGACCGATTGGCTGGTCCAGCCGGTACCGCTCACCGACGAGAGCGCCTTCTGTGTCGTTCACGCAGCCCCTTGTACCCCAATGCCGGTCAAACGAGTATCAACCCAGCCTCAGGTTACGGACTTGTCGGAGGATCGCTGGGCGAGTCGGTCGGGTCGTCCGACGTCGACGGCGGCGGGGTGGTCGTCGGTTCCGGTTCCGGTTCGGTCGTCGGCACCTCGTCCGACGTCGGAGGCGGAGCCTCGGTCGTCGGCTCGACGGGCGGAGGCTGGACCGGCGGCTCGTAGGTCGAGGACTCGACCACCTCGCTCGTCGGTTCGGGCTCCGTGGTCACCTGCGACGAGCTGGTCGTCGTCGAAGGCAGGTTCTGTGTGGTGGCCGCGGGCCGCTGCGGGTCCTGCTCGGCGTCGCCGCCACCGGAGCCACCGAACACCCAGATCGCGAACGCCGCCATGCCGATGACGACGATGCTGCCGACGATGGCGGGGATCTTCCAGTTGCTCTTGGTCTCCGGCTCGTCGGCGGGTGGCTCGTCGTAGGCGGCCGTGCCGTACGCGTCGCGGCCGCCCCTGTCGTAACCGTCGTAGTCGTCGTAGCGGTCGTACTCGTCGTAGGCCTCGTTGGCTGGTACGGCGCGAGTGGCTTCGAAGCCCCTCGTCGCGCCCGGCCCGGTCTGCGCCCCGTGATAACTGTCGTAGTCCTGGTCGGGGTAGCCGTCGGCCGGTTCGTACCTGTCATCGCGCGGATCGCCGTAGTAGCCGCCGTTCGCGCCGTCGCCCAGCGTGCCCGAGTGGCCAGCGGGGACGTAGTCGTCACCGGCGTTTCCGGCGCCCGCGGCACCGAGTGCGGCTCCGGCCGCGGCCGCGCCGAGCACCGCCGTGCCGGTGCCTCCGCCGACGGCGGGCTGCACCTGGGTGGTGCTGTCGGCGGACCCGCCGAGCGGTGTCTCACCCCTCGCGACAGCCGTGAGCAGCTCTTCGCATTCCTCGGATGTCGGCCGGTGCCGGGTGTCGGGGTGCAGCATGACCGCGAGCACGCTCGTCAGCGGACCGGACTGCCGGGGCGGGTTGATCTGGCCCGCAGCGACCGCGTGGAGCAGGCTCAGGGTGTTCTCGCTGAGCCCGAACGGCGGCTGGCCCTCCGTCGCGGCGTACAACGTCGAACCGAGTGAGAAGACATCCGATTCGGGCCCCGGGTCGCCACCGATGGCCACCTCGGGCGCGAGGTAGGCGGGAGTGCCGGCGATCATGCCGGTCTTCGTGACGGTGACGTCGTCCTTGGCCCGGGAGATGCCGAAGTCGGTGATCTTCACCAGGCCGCTGCCTGCCAGCAGGATGTTGCCCGGCTTGATGTCGCGGTGGACGATGCCCACCGCGTGCGCCTCCTTGAGCGCCGCGGCGACCTGCGCGCCGATCTTCGCGACCTCGGACGGCGGCAGCGTCTTCCGCTGCTGGAGTTCCTGCGCCAGACTCGTCGAGGCCAGGTATTCCATGATCAGGCACGGCTGGCCGTTGTCGTCGGTGACGACATCGAAAACCGTGATGGCGTTGGGGTGGTGCAGCCGGGCGGCGATCCGGCCCTCGCGCATCGTGCGCTGCCGGGCGTCCTCGGCCTCGTTGTCGTCCAGCCCTGGTTGCAGCAGGAGCTGCTTGATCGCGACCGTGCGGTGCAGTATCTCGTCCTGCGCTTCCCACACGGCCCCCATGGCTCCGGTGCCGATCCGCCTCTTGACGCGGTAGCGACCGGCAACCAGGCGACCCTCGTCGCTCACGCGACCTCCTTCGGGCTCCTTCAGCGATTGCGACGCTGGGCCTGGAAGCGCGTCGCACGTGTGGAGCTTAGGCACATACCGGTGATCCTTGTGCCGGCTTACCGAGACCGACTCGTGACAGGTTAGGCCGCTCACTCTGCGCACACGGAGGCGGCACTGCCGAGGCTGTCCCAGCGCCCATGTGGATGACGCCGCTCGCCCTATTTAGGTTGCACGCTCAGCAGCTTTGCTTCCTTGATTACGGTGTGCGGGCCACTCTTCACGTTCAGTTGCTGAATGACCGTGAGCGGCTGGCCGTCGATCGGCACGATGGTGACGACGGCGCGAACCGAGCCGCCGGGCTGTTCGGTGAGCTCGTCGACAGTCACGGAAGCCATCGAACGCCACGCCTCGACGAGCTGCTGGCGATCGTCGCCTGCCAGCGAGGGGGCCACCATGCTCAGCGCGCCGACGGGATCGCGTTCGACCAGCGTGTAGAACTCGCGGACGACCTGCTCGTTGTCCCTCGCCGGTGCGGCCTCGCTCGTGGCGGGCAGAGTGTTCTCGGCGGCCACGGGTTCGATCGCGCCCCCAGCCGTGTGTGCCGTGTGGACCTCGCGAGCGGGGGCCGCGTCGTCACCGCCGCCCAGGTCGCCGGTGCTGTCGCTCGCGGGCACCGTGCCCGTGGTTCGTGGTTCGCGGGACAGCGCCCGCGATGCCGGAATGGCGAATCCCGCGAGCGCCGCGGCGCCGGTGATCTGCATGGGAGCGTGAACAGCCGCCTGTGACGCGTGCTCGCCTTCGCCCGCGAGTGTCGCCGCGACGACGATCGCGGCGACCAGGAACGCCGTCGCCAGGATCAGTGCGCCGAGCTTGGCTCGCCTGGCCAGCTTGTTCTCCGGTTCGGGCGGCGGCCCGAGCTGCCTGTGGCGCGACAACGCGCTGGGCGGCGGGAGGTACCTGCGCTGCTTGGCGACGACCTCGCGCAGTTGCTCGTCGTCGGCAAGGGGCTCGGCCAACGCGTCACGGAGGAGGTCGTCGCTGAGAACGTCCTCGACTGTCGTCGTTGCCGGGCTGAATCCCGAATGGCGCCGGTCGTGCACTGTTGGTCCTCGTCTGTTTCGCCTCGTGGACTTGGAGTTCGGACCCCGAGCAACAGACAACCGTTTCGGGCGCTTCGCCACCACCCCCTGTCGGTGGACAGTCGTCGGAACACGACGAGCGGCGAACGGTGTCACCTGGTTAGAGCAACCTGGAACCGTTCGCCGCACTGCACGTGCAGGGGAATGTGCGAAAACAGCGTGCATCCGCAGGTGAAGCGCCTATTCGGGGGTGAGATCGAGGCTCGGATCACTGCCCGTCTTCGGCGATCTTCGACCCGTCCCCGAAGATCAGTTTGCGGGTTTCCTGGGTCTTCGATCCGTCAAGATGGGTTACCTCGACGGAATTAACCGTGTATCCCTCGTTCTGGTCGATGTAGACATGCTTGACCTCGAAGTAGGCGATGTCCGCGTACTTCTGGCGCAAGCCCTCCGTGCCTTCGGCCGCCAGTTCGCCCGTCGTCATCTCGTGGGCGGTCGCCGGATCCTCGGTCACGGTGTTGAGGTAGTCCTGCGAGCGCTGACCGATGGTGTCCGCGTCGTGGGCAGGCAGCAGGTACCGCTCCTTCGACTGGGTCATCGGGGCCTGCGTGACCTGTGGTTTCTGCGGCTTCGGCTGGGTGGAGGGATCGGAATGCCCAGGTGCTCCCGCATCCGGGGGTGGCGCGGAACCCGTCGGCTCCGTCCCGGGTCCGGTCGGCTCCGTGCCGGGTCCCGAAGGCGGGAACGTGCCGTGCCATGGCGATGTCGTGCGGAACGAGGCCGTCGTATCGGTTGCTGCGGAGTCCTCGCCCTGAGCAGGCGCTTCCCGGGTCCGCGACGTTTCGCCCGAGGTCGGTGCGCCCCCGTCGAGCGGGATGTCGTCGGCGTAGTCCTCGTCGGGTAGCAGGGGCGCGTTGCCTCCGCGATCCGTCCAGCCCTCGATCGCCTGCCGTTCCTCGGGAGGCTGGCTGACCAGCATCGTTCCCGCCACCAGCAGCGCGACCACGACACCGCCGGACGACAACGTCGCGAACCACGCCGCCTTGCGCCAGCTTCGAGGAGGGGTGACCGAGGCCGGTACGGAGCCGAGATCGAACTTGCCGAGCCCGTCGGGAGGCGGGGCGACGTACACCCTCACCTCGTCGTCGGCGGGGGTCGCCGCGCACGGTGTCGTGAGCGTGACCTTCTTCCTGCGTGACGGTTTCTCCTGGCAAGGCGGTCCCGCCTGCTCACCGGGACCGCCCAGCGCCGGGTTCCCGGGGTTCTCGGGGGAAGGGGGCGGCACGGCGGGCGCCGTCAAGGGCAGTTCGCCCCGGGAGGCCGCGAACTCCATGTCCCGTGGTTGAGGTGCGCGTGTCTGCGGCAGGGGCAGGCCCTGCAGGGTGGGTGCCGTCGTGTCGAGCGGATTGCCTCGCGTGACGTGCCGCCTTTCGCGAGGTGCGGGAGGAGTGAGCGCCCGCGCGGCGGGTGAATAGGCGGGAACGGCCGGAGTCCAGGTCTCCGCGCCCTGTGCCCGCCGGTGCCTGCCCTGGTTCGGTTGCCGGTACTGAGGAGTGGCGAAGCGGTACTCGGTGAAGTCGGCCCTGCCATTCATGCCTGATGGACTCCCCCGTGCAGCCCACCTGACGGCATCGGCACCCCGGTTAAACCGAATGGAGCAGCCGGATACTGAGCATCTGCACGGCACGCTGCACGTGCGGCGGCTTCACGCGCGCACGGGACAACGGCAGGATTGCTCACGCGGCACAGACTAGGAGGCTTTCGGCCCTGGTGGCGTATCAGAGCCCGAAGCGGGCCCCGATATCACTCCTCTGGGCGCACCCACATGCCGGGAAGCCCGTGTGCTACCGGCCGCCGGTGCGGTACTTCGACTGGGTCGACTGCAGTGCTTTGACGGCCGTGCCGCCACTGCCGACAGCCAGGATGATCGCCACGATGTCGAGCGCGGGACCTCCCGAGGTGAGCAGAAGCGCCAGCAGGGAGAGGGCCGTCGTGCCGCCCGCGACCGCCCACCGCGACCGGACGTACTGAGCGATGGGCGCACCACCGGCCCGCTTGTTCGCCGCGCTGTTGAGCATGGCGAGGTAACCCGCGTGCCCCAGTGCCGCGAGCACACTGGCGATCGCGATCAAGAAGGCGACCAGGTGAATGATCGTGTCCATGGTTCCAGTGTGCCCGCTGTGGGGGACGCGTGGCTCGGGGGAACACCCTGAGATTCGGCGAGCGCCCCGTAGCTCACCTGCCGAGCCGGCCCCTGCCGAGGTTGAGCAGCGCCATCGCGAGCTGACGGCCCTCAGGGCCCAGTTCGCGGTAGCGGGCGAGGACGTCCATTTCCCTGTTGTAGACGATGCGAGGCCCGCCTGCCGCCATGCGGGCGGCACCGATGGTCTTGGACACCTCGGCCCTGCGTTTCACCAGTCGCAGGATTTCGGCGTCGAGCCAGTCGATCTCCTTGCGGAGTTCGCCGATGTCCTCGGCCGAGGTTTCGCCAGCGTCGTGGGTTTGCGCGTTCATGTCGACCTCCGGTCGTTCCCGGCCCCGCGTCCGGCCCCCGGGCCGACAAAAGCCCCGGGTCCGTGGACTCCGGGGCTTGCGGTGATGGCGGATAGGGCACTACGCGATCACGGGAGCCGGAGTCCGGATCCCGTAGAAAAATCGAAACGCGTCGTACCACACGGCAGCGAGTATGGCACATAGTCACTTCGTCAGAGGGCCCAGGTAGCGTGAAGTCACAATGAGCACCCTCTTCGATCTCCCATCGGAACCGGGCAAGTACGCGGATTTGCTCGACGACTTGAACCCTTCTCAGCGAGCCGCGGTCGAGCACACCGGCCCGCCGCTTCTCGTCGTCGCCGGAGCCGGTTCCGGCAAGACGAGGGTGCTGACGAGACGCATCGCGTACCTGCTGGCGGCGCGGCACGTGCACCCGGGGCAGATCCTCGCGATCACGTTCACCAACAAGGCCGCCGCCGAGATGCGGGAACGCGTGAGTGAACTCGTCGGGCGCAGGGCCAACGCGATGTGGGTCTCGACGTTCCACTCGATGTGCGTGCGCATTCTCCGTCGCGAGGCCAAGACGCTGGAGATGTCGTCGAACTTCTCCATCTACGACGCCGATGACTCGCGCCGGCTGCTCACCCTTGTCGCGCGCGATCTGGATCTTGACCCGAAGCGGTACCCGGCGCGCACGCTCGCCGCGCACATCTCCAACTTGAAGAACGAACTGGTCGATCCGGATTCCGCGACCTCGGCGGCCGCGAACGACTTCGAGCGCAGGGCCGCCGAGGTCTACGGCGAGTACCAGCGCAGGCTCGGGCTGGCCAACGCCATGGACTTCGACGACCTGATCATGCGCACGGTCGAATTGCTCCAGGTGTTCCCCGACGTCGCCGAGTACTACCGGCGGCGGTTCAGGCACGTGCTCGTCGACGAGTACCAGGACACCAACCACGCGCAGTACACGCTGGTGCGGGAGCTCGTCGGTACCGAGGTAACCGAATCGGGTGTCGAGCCTTCCGAATTGTGCGTCGTCGGTGACGCCGACCAATCCATCTACGCCTTCCGCGGCGCCACCATTCGCAACATCGAGGAGTTCGAGCGCGACTTTCCCAGCGCGCGCACGATCCTGCTCGAACAGAACTACCGCTCGACGCAGACCATCCTTTCCGCCGCCAATGCCGTGATCGCGCGCAACCCCAACCGCAGGGACAAGCGGCTGTGGACCGACTCGGGCGACGGGGAGCAGATCGTCGGCTACGTCGCGGACAACGAGCACGACGAGGCTTCCTTCGTCGCCAACGAGATCGACGCGCTCGTCGACAAGGGCGAGATCCAGTACTCCGACGTGGCGGTCTTCTATCGCACCAACAACCAGTCGAGGGTGTTCGAGGAGATCTTCATCCGGCTGGGACTTCCCTACCGGGTCGTCGGCGGCGTGCGGTTCTACGAACGCCGTGAGGTGAGGGACGCGCTCGCGTACCTGAGGGTGCTCGCCAATCCCGAGGACACGGTGAGCCTGCGGCGCATCCTCAACGTGCCGAAACGGGGCATCGGAGACAGGGCGGAAGCGGTTGTCGCGACTCACGCGGAGCGGGAACGCGTCTCGTTCGCCGCCGCATTGCGCGACGCGGTCGCGGGCAAGGTGCCCCTGCTCAATCCCCGGTCGCAGAAGGCGATCACCGGGTTCGTCGAGATGCTCGACGGGTTGTACGAGCTCGTCGAGACCGGCGAGGAGGTCGCCGACGTGCTGGAGGCCGTGCTGGAGCGTACGGGCTACAGGGCGGAGCTTGAGGAGTCGGACGATCCGCAGGACGCCTCCCGGCTGGAGAACCTCGACGAACTGGTCACCGTCGCGAGGGAATTCACCGAGTTCGCCGAGGCGACAAGGGAAGCAGCGGATGCCGATGCCCCCGATGCCCCCGATGCCGCTGACGCCGGAGTTCCCGAGCCGGGTTCGCTGCCCGCGTTCCTCGAACGGGTCTCGCTGGTCGCCGATGCCGACTCGATTCCTTCCCCCGACGGGGAGGAGGAAGAGGAAGACACCGGTGTCGTCACGCTCATGACGGTGCACACGGCGAAAGGGCTCGAATATCCGGTCGTGTTCGGCACGGGCTGGGAAGACGGCGTGTTCCCGCACATGAGAGCGCTCGGTGAGCCGAAGGAATTGGCGGAGGAACGCAGGCTGGCCTATGTCGCCATCACGAGGGCGAGGCAGCGGTTGTACCTCTCGCGTGCGCTGATCCGCTCGGCGTGGGGTCAGCCGATGACCAATCCGGCCTCCCGCTTCCTCGACGAGATTCCCGGCGACCTGGTCGACTGGCGGAGGCTGGCACCGTCCGGTGGCTCGGAGGGCGGTTCGCCGCGGGCGGCGACCACGTGGGGCCGCAGGTCGTTCGGCGCTGACTCCGGTGGTGGTTTCGGAGGTCGTTCCACGCCGGCCAAAGGCTGGAAGGACGGCTGGAAGGACACCGTCGCGCTCAAACTCGACGTCGGGGACAGGGTCAGCCACGACAAGTACGGGCTCGGGACGGTCGTCTCCACTGACGGTTCGGGGCCGAGGGCGACGGCGACCATTGATTTCGGCGGCTCGGGAACCGTGCGGCTGATGCTCATCGGCAGTGTTCCGATGGTGAAGTTGTAGCTTCCGCTCCGGCGAAGCCCGGAAATTGTCGGACCCCTCCGTTAACCTCTTTATCGAACACAAGTTCGAGGAAGAGGGGGTGCGGGATGGGGATCCGGCGGGTATGTGAGGCGGTCTGCGCGGCTGTCGTCAGGTCGTGGCGTGCCAGGCGCATCGGCGTGGTGCGTGAGAACCGTTCGTGCCGGTCGCCGGGGCGTTCGTTGTCAGGGCGCCGGCATTCGCTGGGGGAGCGGCCCGGTCGCTTGGCCGGGCCTGGTTTTCCCCGCGCGTTCTGGGAGGCCGACGACGCGGGACGCGACGATAACGGCGTCAGTAAACGCGTGAGCGCGCCTGAGATGTCGATCAGTGGTTCCGAAGCGCACGCGGAAACTCAGGACGTCAAAGACGCCGTGAGCGTCGCCGTGGCGCCTGGGTGGGTCCGTGACGCGCGAGTGTCAGAGGCTGATGCCGTGCTCCGCGAACCACGCGCGGGGGTCGATCTTCTGACCCGCCGGGGTCCACACCTCGAAGTGCAGGTGGGGGCCGGTCGACTGGCCGCGGTTGCCGATCTCCGCGATCTGCTCGCCCGCCTTGACCTGCTGGCCGACGCTGACGTTGTAGCTGTTGACGTGGCCGTACACGTTGATCGTGCCGTCTTCGAGCTGGACGCGTACCCACAGGCCGAACCCGCTGGCGGGGCCCGCCTCGATCACGGTGCCGTCGGCGGCCGAGACGATCGGGGTGCCGATGCTGTTGGCGATGTCGACGCCGTAATGGGTCGTGCCCCACCTGGCGCCGTAACCCGAGGTGAACGTGCCCTGAGCGGGGAGGACGAACTTGGGCCGCGCCGCTTCTTCGGCGGCGATGCGGGCTTCCTCCTCCTCGCGCTCGACGCGGGCGTCGGTGACCTCGGCGCTTTCGGTGAGCTTCTCGACCTCGGCCGAGGCGTCGGAGGGCTTGGCCACCTGGAGCAGTTCGGGTGCTCCCGCGGGGGCGTTGCCGCCGCTGCCGAGCGCCGCACTCGCGTCGCGGGTATTGGCAAGGGGGGTGACATCCGGGCTGGCTTCGGTGCTTCCTGAGGCTGCCTGCAGTGTCTGACCTGCAGCGGCGGCGGCAAAAGCGCCAGCGGCGACTGCGGCGACAACCACGCGGCCACGCAGGGCCGAGGAGGGTGCGGGGAGCCTATGGGAACCCCGGACACGAACGACCGCACCGTCCAGTGCGTCCTCGAGTGCCGGGGAAGGAGCTTGGCCGCCGGGGGAGCGGTGTCGAGCCAAGACAGGGCCTTCCGTTACGCGGGGAGCCAGGTCTCGGGCGCCGGGCGGGGGAACCCGGTGAGTGGTTTCGGGGGTAACCACTCGTGAACGCACGTGGTTCCGAGGAGCCGCGCTTGTCCAGTCCGTTCGTGACCTGACCGTAATGGGGACTGCGGGACAGTAACGAAGGGGAACGGTCCGGAGCAAGATCCGGCCCCGGTGTGGGCCGAACGAGGCAGGCGCGCAAAGGCGCGCGTGACTGAATGACGCAAGGTAGAAAGGGGGTTGCTCCATCTGGTGTGACTTGCGTTACAGATGCGCAACCGGTGGTCGAGCGACACGATTTCCGGCTTGCCGGGCGAATGCGGATTCGGCTCGTCGCCATTGCTAGCGTCGGCTGCGTCGGCTGTGGCAGAGCGGACGAAGACGTAAGGCAAAGCGGACGAACCGGCCGGGCGGCCGTTCAGCGTCGAGACGTGGGCGAGGCCTCCACGGAGGAGGTGGCCACCGTCCGGCGGTGAGAAACGCGCGGTCGCGACAGGTCGAGGTGAGCCGATGCACGGGCCCGGATATCGAGCGCGACCGCGTCGAGGTGGGCGCCGGTGAGTTCGCGCCTACTCGTCGAGACGGAACGGCGACCGGTGACGCTGCTCGCGGCGCTCGGCACATCCGGGGTTTCCGCGGTGCTGCTCGCCGCCGGGAGTGTCCTGCCCGTCGTCGCGGGCACGGAACGTGGTTTCGCGAGCAGTCCGATGTTGATCGTGCTCGCGGTACTGCCTGTGGCCGCCGCGCTCGGCTTCTCCGCGCGAGGACGGCCGGGCATGGCCGCAGGCGTCCTCGTCGGGATCGCTGTGCTCGCGCCCGGCCGCGTGTTACTCGACCTGCAGTTCGTGGTCGATCCTTCGATGGCGGCCAGGCCTGAGCTGTATCTGCCTGCCGATCTGCTTCCGCATTCGCAGGGCCCGGGCTTGTGGTTGCTGGTCGCGGGGCACGCCGCGGCGGCGCTCGCGGGGCTGTTCGCGTTGCGGGCCGCCGGTGAGCTCGGTGAACCCGGCGAATCCGATCAGGGTTTCGGAGGTTCCGCCGAGATCGGTGGCGATTCGCGTGGCGGGGGCACGGGGGGTCTCGGCACAAGCGTGAGCGGCAGGGCGACCGGCAGCGCCGGACTGCCCGGCCTGGCCGGATGGCGGCAGCGCTGGCTTCTCGTCGTGGTCGTCGCGGCGGTGGTGGCCGCCTTCGGCCTGTTGATGGCGCCGTTCGAGTCGGCTGACCTCTACCTGCTGGTGCGCAACGCCTTCGAGGGGCCGGCGTTGCCGCTCATCGGCTATCTCGCCGTTGCCGTCGCCCTCACACTCGCCGCCGCCTTTTTCATGACCTCCGGCGATGCCGCGTTCAGCAGAGGAGGACTTGTCGGCCTCGCGACCGGCATCGTGGTGATCGCCCTGCCGGCGCTCGTGTCGGGCCTGGCGCTTGCCGACACGAGCGTCACATCGGGGCCGGTGGTCGCCCTGATCGCCGCGCTCGCGCTCGCCGCCGTCGCCGCGACGAACCCCGATGCGGGCCGCGGTACCGGCACGGGGCGCGCCGCCGAGGAGGTCCGGGTTCCGGGGCGGCGGAAACTGCAGGTGGCCACGGGTGTGTCCGCGGTGCTTACCGCGGCCTCGGCGTTGGCGGGAGCCTTCATGCCGCAGCTCGCGACGGTCGGCGTCATGCCCCCGCCGGAAAGCCCCACGCGCGAACTGCTCGCCGTCGCGGGGGGAGTCGTCGGTGTGCTCGGCCTCGGCATGTTCGTACCGGTCGTCGCGAGGCTCGTGCGGCCGGCGTTGTCCGTGATGTGGGTCGGTGTGCTGGTCGCCGGGACGTCCGTGCTCGACACCGTCATCACCGCGACCGGCGTTCCCGGCGTACTTTCCGCGGGGCCTGGGGTGCTGTGGGCTTGGCTGGCGATGCTCGGCGCGGTCGTCACGGCCTGTTGCTCGGTGGTGGCCGGCGTTGTCGAGCGCGACGATGCCGACGACGCTGACGGCGCCGACGAACTCGCCGCCGGAGGATCCGACGCGGGGATGAACCTGCTGACTCCCGCCGTCGCGGCCGGGGTGCTCACGATCGCGGCATTCGGCTCGCCGGTCGTCTCCGCGCCGGACTACGTCGCACCCGGATTGTGGTCGGAATTCGGCACCCCGTCGTGGGGATTGCTTGCCGGGGTCCTCACCGTTCTCGGCGCGGTCGCTCTCGCGCTGCGCAGCAGGCCGGTACCCGCCGCCGCGATGCTCGCCGGTGCCGCGGGTGTCCTCGGCTTGCACGCGGTCACCCTTCCGCTCGGCGGTGGCGAGATCGAAGGAGCGGGGCCGGGCATCGGGTTCTGGTTCTCCCTCGCCGCCGCGGTGGCGTTGCTCATTGCCGCGGCCATCGCGGTCGCCGCTCCTCGGCGTCAGGCGGAGAAGGGCTGACGGTGCGGGGCGTAACCGAGGAGGGCGCCCGGTGACAACCGGCAGGAGCCCGACAAGGATCGTGCTCGTCGAACTCGCCGGAACAGCGGAAACCGCGCGGGGTGGCAAGGCCGGTGCGGGGCCGGGTGAGGAGGCTGTGCCGGGTGCCGTCACCGCCAGGGTGGCGAGAGCGCTTCGCGATCAGGGTGCCGAAGTGATTCACGCGGGCGCGGTGCGTTCTCTGCCCGAGATCGCGGCGGCCGTCGAACAGGAGGATCCGGCCGTCGTGCTCTTCGTTGCCGTTCCCGGAAACGTTTGCGAAGGGAACGTTCGCGACAGCCGAGATGACAGCGGAGATGACGCCGTTAACGGGAAAGCCGATAACGCCATTGCCCGGAGCGTCCGCGACTCGGAGAACCGCGACTCGGAGAACGCCGACAACGTTGGCTGTGCCAACAATGCCGACATCTGTTCCGGCGGCGAGATTGCCGAGATTGCCGAGATTGTCGACAGGGCGCGCGCATTGTTCGATGACCGTCGAGTAGCCGTTATCGCAACCGATACAGATGTCGCCAATTGGGTGAAGGCAAGCGCGATTTGCGCCACAGGCCCCAGCTCAGAAGGCTGTCGGTGACCGAGTTCACCGGACGTGGGGACCACGGTCCGGCGCCAGGTCGATAGGGTCTTGGGCGTCCGGCAGCACGGTTTGTCAATAAACCACAGTGGCGTGTGTCGTCAGGAGACTGAAGTAGTGGACCTCTACGAGTATCAGGCGAAGGATCTCTTCGCTGCCCATGGTGTGCCGGTTTTGCCGGGTGCTGTGGCGGTTAGTGCGGATGAAGCGCGTGTTGTTGCTGAGGGGCTTGGTGGCCCTGTGGTGGTGAAGGCGCAGGTGAAGACTGGGGGTCGGGGTAAGGCTGGGGG
>JBEYHY010000018.1:0-3171 GCA_040635515.1 Saccharomonospora sp. NPDC006951
ACAACAATGTGTTGTTTGAGAACTCAACAGTGTGTTTGTGAGCTTGTAGTCTTGTTTTGTTTTTGAACCCTGTCATGGGTTTTCTTTGAGACTATTTTTATAGTCGGGTTTTTGCTTTTCAATGCATTGTTGGAGAGTTTGATCCTGGCTCAGGACGAACGCTGGCGGCGTGCTTAACACATGCAAGTCGAACGCTGAAGCTCAGCTTGCTGGGTGGATGAGTGGCGAACGGGTGAGTAACACGTGGGTAATCTGCCCTGTACTTTGGGATAAGCCCGGGAAACTGGGTCTAATACCGGATAGGACCATGTCACGCATGTGGTGTGGTGGAAAGTTTCGGCGGTACAGGTTGAGCCCGCGGCCTATCAGCTTGTTGGTGGGGTGATGGCCTACCAAGGCGGTGACGGGTAGCCGGCCTGAGAGGGCGACCGGCCACACTGGGACTGAGACACGGCCCAGACTCCTACGGGAGGCAGCAGTGGGGAATATTGCACAATGGGCGGAAGCCTGATGCAGCGACGCCGCGTGAGGGATGACGGCCTTCGGGTTGTAAACCTCTTTCGCCAGGGACGAAGGGTGACTGACGGTACCTGGAGAAGAAGCACCGGCTAACTACGTGCCAGCAGCCGCGGTAATACGTAGGGTGCGAGCGTTGTCCGGAATTATTGGGCGTAAAGAGCTCGTAGGCGGTGTGTCACGTCTGCCGTGAAAACCTCAGGCTTAACTTGGGGCGTGCGGTGGATACGGGCATCACTTGAGTTCGGTAGGGGAGACTGGAATTCCTGGTGTAGCGGTGGAATGCGCAGATATCAGGAGGAACACCGGTGGCGAAGGCGGGTCTCTGGGCCGATACTGACGCTGAGGAGCGAAAGCGTGGGGAGCGAACAGGATTAGATACCCTGGTAGTCCACGCTGTAAACGTTGGGCGCTAGGTGTGGGGTGCTGTCCACGTATCCCGTGCCGTAGCTAACGCATTAAGCGCCCCGCCTGGGGAGTACGGCCGCAAGGCTAAAACTCAAAGGAATTGACGGGGGCCCGCACAAGCGGCGGAGCATGTGGATTAATTCGATGCAACGCGAAGAACCTTACCTGGGCTTGACATGCGCTAGATTGCCGTAGAGATACGGTTTCCCTTGTGGTTGGTGTACAGGTGGTGCATGGCTGTCGTCAGCTCGTGTCGTGAGATGTTGGGTTAAGTCCCGCAACGAGCGCAACCCTTGTCCTATGTTGCCAGCGGGTAATGCCGGGGACTCGTGGGAGACTGCCGGGGTCAACTCGGAGGAAGGTGGGGATGACGTCAAGTCATCATGCCCCTTATGTCCAGGGCTTCACACATGCTACAATGGCTGGTACAGAGGGTTGCGATACCGTGAGGTGGAGCGAATCCCTTAAAGCTGGTCTCAGTTCGGATCGTAGTCTGCAACTCGACTGCGTGAAGTCGGAGTCGCTAGTAATCGCAGATCAGCATTGCTGCGGTGAATACGTTCCCGGGCCTTGTACACACCGCCCGTCACGTCACGAAAGTCGGTAACACCCGAAGCCCATGGCCCAACCCTTTTGGGGGGGAGTGGTCGAAGGTGGGACTGGCGATTGGGACGAAGTCGTAACAAGGTAGCCGTACCGGAAGGTGCGGCTGGATCACCTCCTTTCTAAGGAGCATTTCACTTCCACCTTGATGTGGGTCTTCGGATCTGATTGTGGGTGGGGTGGCCACTGTATTCGCCGGATGTGTGGATGGTGGTTGCTCGAGGATTTGTGGACGCAGGACTATGTTTGAGAGTTCATGGCACACTGTTGGGTCCTGAGACAGCACGTTGTGTTGTTTTGGTGTGGTGTTTGAGAATTGTAGAGTGAGTGCGAGCATCTTTGTGGTCAAGTTATGTAGGGCACATGGTGGATGTCTGGGCACTAGGGGCCGATGAAGGACGTGGGAGGCTGCGATAAGCCTCGGGGAGCTGTCAACCGAGCTGTGATCCGAGGGTGTCCGAATGGGGAAACCCGGCACCCGTGATGGGGTGTCACCCGCCGCTGAATGTATAGGTGGTGTGGAGGGAACGCGGGGAAGTGAAACATCTCAGTACCCGTAGGAAGAGAAAACAATAGTGATTCCGTGAGTAGTGGCGAGCGAAAGCGGATGAGGCTAAACCGTGCGCATGTTAAAATTGTCAGGTGTTGTGTGTGCGGGGTTGTGGGACCCATTGTCTGAGGGCTGACACTCTCAGCGTTGCTGCGCATGGTTAGTGGAACAGTCTGGGATGGCTGGCCGGAGTGGGTGAGAGTCCCGTACGCGAAAACTGTGTTGTGGTGATGTGGTGGTGTTCCCGAGTAGCAGCGAGCTCGTGGAATTTGCTGTGAATCTGCCGGGACCACTCGGTAAGCCTAAATACTTCCTAGTGACCGATAGCGGACGAGTACCGTGAGGGAAAGATGAAAAGTACCCCGGGAGGGGAGTGAAAGAGTACCTGAAACCGTGTGCCTGCAAGCCGTCAGAGCGACCGTTGTGTTGTGATGGCGTGCCTTTTGAAGAATGAGCCTGCGAGTTCGTGCTGCGTGGCGAGGTTAACCCGTGTGGGGTAGCCGTAGCGAAAGCGAGTCTGAAGAGGGCGTTGTAGTTGCGTGGTCGAGACCCGAAGCGGAGTGATCTACCCATGGCCAGGGTGAAGCGCCGGTAAGACGGTGTGGAGGCCCGAACCCACCAGGGTTGAAAACCTGGGGGATGAGTTGTGGGTAGGGGTGAAAGGCCAATCAAACTCCGTGATAGCTGGTTCTCCCCGAAATGCATTTAGGTGCAGCGTCGCATGTTTCACACCTGGGGTAGAGCTACTGGATGGCCTAGGGGCCTTACCGGGTTACCGAAGTCAACCAAACTCCGAATACGGGTGTGTGAGAGTGTGGCAGTGAGACGGCGGGGGATAAGCTTCGTCGTCGAGAGGGAAACAGCCCAGAACGCCAGCTAAGGCCCCTAAGTGTGTGCTCAGTGGGAAAGGATGTGGAGTCGCTGAGACAACCAGGAGGTTGGCTTAGAAGCAGCCATCCTTGAAAGAGTGCGTAATAGCTCACTGGTCAAGTGGTTCTGCGCCGACAATGTAGCGGGGCTTAAGCACACCGCCGAAGCTGTGTCGCTCACACAAGTGATCGGTGCCTTTCTTTGGGAGGGGTATCTAGTCGTGT
>JBEYHY010000018.1:3266-5318 GCA_040635515.1 Saccharomonospora sp. NPDC006951
GTGCGGGTGGGTAGGGGAGCGTCCTGCATCCAGAGAAGCGGCCGCGTGAGCGAGTTGTGGAGGGTGTGGGAGTGAGAATGCAGGCATGAGTAGCGAATGCAGAGTGAGAATCTCTGCCGCCGGATGACCAAGGGTTCCTGGGCCAGGTTGTTCCGCCCAGGGTAAGTCGGGACCTAAGGCGAGGCCGACAGGCGTAGTCGATGGACAACGGGTTGATATTCCCGTACCCGCGTATGTGCGTCCATGGTGAGGCAGGGGATACTAACCACCCGAAGCCCGCATTGTTCCCTTTGGGTTCGGTGTGTGGTGGAGCGTGGGATCTGATCCTGTAGTAGTCAAGTGATGGGGTGACGCAGGAAGGTAGCCTCGCCAGTGAGTGGTAGTACTGGTGTAAGCGTGTGGCCCGTCTGGTAGGTAAATCCGCCAGGCTGTCTTGGATGACGTGGGTGAGGCGTGATGCGTAGCCGTTTGTGGTGAAGTAGGGTGATCCTCTGCTGCCGAGAAAAGCCTCTAGCGAGTGTGTGCGTGGCCCGTACCCTAAACCGACACAGGTGGTCAGGTAGAGAATACTAAGGCGATCGGGTGAACTGTGGTTAAGGAACTCGGCAAATTGCCCCCGTAACTTCGGGAGAAGGGGGGCCAAACATCCTGAAGCCTTTTGCGGGCTAGGGGTGGGTGGCCGCAGAGACCAGCGGAAAGCGACTGTTTACTAAAAACACAGGTCCATGCGAAGACGCAAGTCGAGGTATATGGACTGACGCCTGCCCGGTGCTGGAACGTTAAGAGGACCGGTTAACCCTTTTTTGGGGTGAAGCTGAGAATTTAAGCGCCAGTAAACGGCGGTGGTAACTATAACCATCCTAAGGTAGCGAAATTCCTTGTCGGGTAAGTTCCGACCTGCACGAATGGCGTAACGACTTTCCGGCTGTCTCAACCACAGGCCCGGCGAAATTGCACTACGAGTAAAGATGCTCGTTTCGCGCGGCAGGACGGAAAGACCCCGGGACCTTTACTATAGCTTGGTATTGGTTTTCGGTTCGGCTTGTGTAGGATAGGTGGGAAACTGTGAAGCTGGCACGCTAGTGTTGGTGGAGTTAATCTTGAAATACCACTCTGGTCGAATGGGGAATCTAACTTCGGACCGTGATCCGGTTCAGGGACAGTGCCTGGTGGGTAGTTTAACTGGGGCGGTTGCCTCCTAAAGGGTAACGGAGGCGCCCAAAGGTTCCCTCAGCCTGGTTGGCAATCAGGTGTTGAGTGTAAGTGCACAAGGGAGCTTGACTGTGAGACTGACAGGTCGAGCAGGTACGAAAGTAGGGACTAGTGATCCGGCACCTCCTGGTGGAAGGGGTGTCGCTCAACGGATAAAAGGTACCCCGGGGATAACAGGCTGATCTTGCCCAAGAGTCCATATCGACGGCATGGTTTGGCACCTCGATGTCGGCTCGTCGCATCCTGGGGCCGGAGTAGGTCCCAAGGGTTGGGCTGTTCGCCCATTAAAGCGGCACGCGAGCTGGGTTTAGAACGTCGTGAGACAGTTCGGTCCCTATCCGCCGCGCGCGTAGGAGACTTGCGGAAGGCTGTCCCTAGTACGAGAGGACCGGGACGGACGAACCTCTGGTATGCCAGTTGTCACGCCAGTGGCATGGCTGGTTAGCTACGTTCGGAAGGGATAACCGCTGAAGGCATCTAAGCGGGAAGCCTGTTCCTAGATGAGGTCTCCCACCCCGTTGTGGGTTAAGGCTCCCAGTAGACCACTGGGTTGATAGGCCAGACATGGACGCGCAGTAATGTGTTATTGAGTGGACTGGTACTAATAGGCCGAGGACTTGCCCACAAAGCTGCTACGCACTCACTCTACGATTCTGAAACACCACACCCACCCCACCACCATGGTGGATGCCTGGGGTGTGTGTTTGTTTCATAGTGTTTCGGTGGTTATAGCGGTGGGGTCACGCCCGGTCCCATTCCGAACCCGGAAGCTAAGCCCACCAGCGCCGATGGTACTGCACCCGAAGGGGTGTGGGAGAGTAGGACACCGCCGAACAAAAA
>JBEYHY010000019.1:0-4654 GCA_040635515.1 Saccharomonospora sp. NPDC006951
GCACACGGTGCGGGAGCCGGTGCGGCATATCGAGCTGGCGACTGATTCGGGGGACCCGGCGGCACCGCTGTCACAGCGACAAGCGCGGCCATGAAGCGGTGTCGCGCAACAGTTGCCTGTCGTGGGTGGCGAGCACGACCGCCGCCCCCGTCTCGGTCAACGCCTGAGTGAGCTCGTCGACGAGGCCCATCGAAAGATGGTTGGTGGGTTCGTCGAGCAGCACCACGTGTGGCCGCATGGCCAGCGTCATCGCGAGATCGAGCCGCCGCTGCTGGCCGAGCGACAATCCGGAGACCGGCTGCCCCGTCGACGACGAGCCGAGCAGCCCGAGCTGCGAAAGACTCGGCAGCTCCTGCTCCGCGAGTGTGCCGGCGCTGACGAGCTCGCCGAGGAAGGCGTCGTACCGGTCGACGGCACGCTGCTCGCCTTGCCGAGGCGATTCCTGTGCCAGCAAAGCGATCCTGGCCGACCGGTTCACCGACACCCTGCCCGAACTCGGCGTCAGTTTCCCCGCGAGTACCGAGAGCAGACTGGACTTCCCCGAACCGTTGGCGCCCGTGACGACAAGGCGGTCACCCGAGAAGATCCGCACGGTCCTCGGTGTCTCCAGTCTTCCGCTCACGGTCACCTCCTCCGCGTGCAGCAGAGTGCTCCCCGGGATGGCGGGTAGCGAGGGAAACCGCAGCCGCAGCGGAGGCTTCGGCACGTCGACGACGTGTGCTTCCAGTGCAACCTGGCGCCGGTGCACCATGCGAACCAGGGCGGGAGCCCTCGTCGCGCGGGTGTGTTTTCCCGTTCCCTTCACGGGTTTCCAGCCTGTCGAGAGTCGGTTCTGCGCCGAGGAAAGGTCCTGCGCGAGCCGTTGCCGTTCGCCGACCTGGTCACGATAGTCGGTTTCCCAGCGTTCCCGCTCCGCGCGATGTCCATCCCGGTAACCCGCGTAACCGCCGCCGTACACGCGGGGCGTGCCGTCGCGGGTCGGATCGAGATCGAGCACCGAGGTCGCGACATCGGCGAGCAGGGCCCTGTCGTGGCTGACCAGCACCACAGCGCCGCGGTGTTCCCGCAGCTTCGTGGTCAGGTGGTCCAGACCGGCCGCGTCGAGGTGGTTGGTCGGCTCGTCGAGCAGCAGCACATCGTGCCCGGCGCCGAGCAGTCCGGCCAGCCGGATGCGATAACGCTGCCCTACCGAAAGGGTCGCCAGTGGACGCTCGCGATCGGTGACGGCGCTCAGCGCGGCCAGCGAGACGTCGACACGCCGGTCCGCTTCCCACGCGTCGATTGCCTCCGCCGCGGCGAGCGCGTCGGCGAATTCCTGTTCGGCACCGGGATGTTGCTCGCTGAGCGCCTCGGTCGCTCGCTCGAACTCGCTGAGTACCGCTCGCACTCCGCGCAGTTCGACATCGATGAGATCGCCGACCGTACGGCCGTCGGTGACGGTCATTTCCTGCTCGGCGACCCCGAGCGAGCCCGCGCGGTGCACCGAACCTGGATCAGCTGAGAGGGTGCCTGTCAGCACCTGCAACAAGCTCGTTTTGCCCCGGCCGTTCTCGCCGACGATCCCGAGCCGTTCTCCGGCCGAGACCGTGAGGTCGACGTCGGTCAACACGCGTTGGCCACCTCGGGTGAGATTCACCCCGGTCGCGTTGATGTGTGCTGTGGACACGCTGTTCGAGCGCAATCCGGGCACGGTAGGAGTAATGGACACACTTCCTCCAGGAACGGGCCACGCGCGCACGGCACAGAACGCGAAGTTCGGTCTCGCGCGAAGGAACCCGTGAAATTGAGAGACAACGACGGAAGGCATCGGCCCATCGGCGCCCGCGCGACGCGGACGTCCGGAATGGCCGGCGTCGGGCTCTCAGAGGAAGTAAAGGTATTGCACGAATCGACCGTAACAGAAGCGCCGCCCGATTTGCCCCCGGTTTTTGGTGTGGGTCACAGGACCGGGCTCCGTCACCGAAAACCTGGATGCCGCGGAGGACCGAGCCTGCGGCTCCGCTCAGAGGGCGAGGTGCAGGCGCAGTGCGTCGTCGATCGCTCGCATGAGCTTGGGCGGCAGGGCGCCGAGCCGGGAGCCGAGGCGCTCGACCGCGATCGAGCGCACCTGCTCAGCCTGAGCCTTCGAGTCGCGTTCGAGCCCCGCTTCGCCGGCGGCGAGCAACACCTGGAACGGGTAGACCCTGCTGGTGTTGGACGTGATGGGGACGACGGTGACCACGCCGCGGTTCAACCGCGCCGCCATGGCGTTCGCCCCGTCGTTGCTGACCACGACGACGGGGCGGCGTTTGTCGGTCTCGGAGCCGCGAGCGGGGGCGAGGTCGGCGAGAAAGAGGTCACCCCTGCGCATCAGTGCCGCATGCCGTCGGCGGTTGCCTGCTCCCAGAGCCGCGCGTCGTCGGAGGCATCCCACTCCTGCCATGCCTCGGCATAGGCTTCGCCCAGTTCGGCGGCCTTGAGCAGCTTGACGGCCTGTTGCAGGACCGCCGATCGTGACCCGATCTCGTGCTCGCGCGCGTAGTCGTCGAGGAACTCCACATCCTCGTCCGGCAGGCTCACGCTCATCTTCATACCCCGATGCTACCTCCGGTACGACCGAGGTGGTATCGGTGCCGGGAAAAGCGCGTGCGACCTCGGCGAGCCGCGAATTAGTCTTGCGTTCATGATCGTCGCCGGTGGTCCACTTGTCGACATGTTGTCTCGGTATGAGGCGCGTGACCCGCTCGAATCGGCCCACCTCGCCAGGGTGCGTGCTCTCGTCGCGGGCGAGGCCGATCCGTGGTCGAGGGCGCTGCCGCTGCATCTCACCGCGTCCGCCGTGATCGTGCACCCCGAGACGGCGAGGCTGCTGCTGCGCTGGCACCCCCGGCACCAGTCGTGGTTGCTGGTCGGCGGGCACGGCGATCCCGGCGAGAGTGACCCGCTCGACGTCATCCACCGCGAAGGTGAGGAGGAGACCGGCCTCACCGATCTCAAGCCGTGGCCTTCCGCCGAGCTCAGGCAGATCGCGGTCGTCGGGGTACCCGCGAAAGGCGAGGAGCCCGCACACGAGCATGCCGACCTGCGGTTCGTGATGGCGACGTCGGTACCGGATCAGGCTGTTCCGGAGGAACCGGGTGCCCCGCTGCGCTGGTTCAGCCTCGACGAAGCCCGCGCCGAGGTGGCGGAGGACAACGTCAGGACGTTCCTCGACCGGCTCACGACGCTCACGGCGCCGACGAACTGACGGCGCTCAACCTCGCGGTAGTCCGTCGAGCGCGGCTTCGGCGAACTCCAGCGCCACGTCGCACGAACCGTCACCGGTCATCGCGCGGACGCTGACATTCTCCGTGCGTTCCTCGTCGATCGGCCGCTGTGCCCAATTGACCACGCAGCTGCTGGTGAGCTCGCGCACGCTGGCTTCCTTGCCGCCGACGTCGATCGAGGCGTACTCGCTGCCCGCTTGCGGGCCCCTGCCCTGCTCGATCGAAAGCACCACGGTGCCGCCCGCGTTCCAGCTGCATTCCCGCAGCCCGGTGAGTTCGGTCGTTGCCGGCCTCGCCAGCACCTCCCTCGCGGCTTCCGGAGTCACCACCGCACAGGGATCGGAGCGGATCGCGCTGGACTCCGGCGCTTCCCAATCGGCGGCGCCCATGCGCAGCGCCGTCACGGCCTCGGCAAGCCAGTCCTGCACGACCATGCAGGAGGTGCTTGCCGAATTCTCCACGGTGACCCCGAAATTCGGCAGCTCGGGAAGCTGGATCGTGGCCTCGCAGCCGCCCGTGAAGTTCGTCAGCAGCACGCCCAGATTCTCGATCTTCCTATCGGACACCGTGGCGCCCGCCGTCGTCACCTCGTCGCCGAGTTTCAGTGTGAAGCGCCCGCCCGACGGGGTCCGGTAGGAACACCGGTCGAGGTAGTCGGAGTCCTGAGCCTTCGGCCCGTCCGGCGTGCCGGGGAAGACCTTGCACGGATCGGTGTTCCTGAGCCGGTCGGGATGTAGTGCCTCGGCGACCGGCATGGGCTCGGTGCGTTCGGGAACCTCCGGCTCGTCGGCCCCGCCTGCCAGATTCACCGCGAGGATCGTGCCCGCCGCCCCGACGGCGACGGCGGCCACCACCGCCGCGATCTTCGGCCACCTTCGTTTTGCCGGTGGCGGAGCGGGCGCGGGGAGGGCGAGCAGTGCCCTGATGTCGTTCTCCTGCTTGGTGATGTGTTCGTGGATGGGGGCGGGCCAGGGGTGTGTGGTTGGCGGGGGTGGTCCGATGTGGTCGAGGATCTGTTGTGGTGTCGGGCGCCTCGCCGGGTCCTTGGCAAGGCAGGCCGCGACGACTTCCCGCAACGGAGCCGGAATCCCGGAGAGGTCGGGCTCGGTGTGCAGGATGTTGAACAGCGTCTGCGGTGCCGAGGTCCCCGTGTAGAGCCCGCGCCCCGTTGCGGCCATGGCCAGCACCGAACCGAGCGAGAACACATCGCTCGCGGGCGTCAGCGGCTGTCCGGAAGCTTGCTCCGGTGACATGTAGGAGGGCGAGCCGAGCACCGTGCCGGTGCCGGTGAGGTCGGAGCCCTCTCCCACTCTCGCGATGCCGAAGTCGATGACGCGGGGTCCGTCTGTGGTGAGGAGGATGTTGCTGGGTTTGAGGTCGCGGTGGATGAGTCCGGTGTTGTGGATGTC
>JBEYHY010000020.1:0-1557 GCA_040635515.1 Saccharomonospora sp. NPDC006951
GACATCCACAACACCGGACTCATCCACCGCGACCTCAAACCCAGCAACATCCTCCTCACCACAGACGGACCCCGCGTCATCGACTTCGGCATCGCCAGGGCGGTCGATGACGATCCCGATCGGACGCACACGGGGGAACTGGTGGGGTCGCCCGGTTTCATGTCGCCAGAACAAGCGGAGGGCAAACCACTCACCGCGGCGAGCGACGTGTTCGCACTGGGCTCGCTGCTCGCGATGGCAGCGACAGGGAAAGCGCCCTTCGACGGCGTGACCGCTCCGCAGACGCTCTACAACATCATCTACACCGAACCGGATCTTTCCGGGGTCGCATCGCCGTTCCGGGAGATCATCGCCGCGTGCCTTGCCAAGGATCCGGCGAGGCGCCCGACACCACAACAGATCCTCGACCACATCGGACCACCCCCGCCAACCACACACCCCTGGCCCGCCCCCATCCACGAACACATCACCAAACTGGCCGCGAAGGCTCACGACGCCGCCCGCACCTCGCCGAAACGCGGGAAACTCAAGGTGGCGGGCGCCGCGCTCGCCGCCGCCGCGGTCGGTGGCGGCGCCGTGCTCTCGGTCCTGCTGATCGGTCTCACCGATCAGCAAAAGGGAATCGCGTCCGCCGCGGGTGCTCCCCCGAGTTCCGAGACCACTGTGGACAACGACCCGCTCAGCGCCAACCGCCTGCGCGCGGTCGATCCTTGCGCGGTGTTCGACGACGGCGTCGAACCGGTCATCGGCGTGCATTTCGACATGTGCACCTACACCGACCCTGACGGCCACTGGCTCGAACTCAAGATCGGTACCCACGTCCCCTCCGAGGCCGTCCCCTCAGGCGAGATCGCCGGTTTGCCCGTCAGCGTCGACGAGTTCGGCAGCAGAGGACACTGCAGGGCCATCGCCATCCTGCCGGAAGACCCAGCGAACGGCATCACCGTCCAGGCAGGGCCGGGAACGAGCGAAACACCGAAGGACGATTACTGCGGCAGCGCCAAGGAAGGTCTCGGCGACGCGATCGAGCGGATCACGTCCGGAACCGCGAGCCGGACCGGCGCAGGCGAATCACTGGCCACAGTGGACCCATGCACCCTGATCGAGGCCGCCGATCTGCAACGGGTCTTTTCGATAGCGCCGACGATGAAACAGGAAGGCCTGCACAGCTGCTCCTGGCAGGTCAACGGAAAGATCAAGCTCGACCTCGAAAACGCCGTACCTCCCGGAACGACCGAGAGCGAAGAACCCATCGAACTCGGCGGCATCGACGCCTTCGAACAAGCCCAGCCCGCCGAGGGAAGCCCTTCCTGCACGATCAGCTGGAGTCACCGCGATTCGGGCAGGACATTCGACGAAGTCGTCCGCCTTCGTTACCTGGCAACGGGAACCGGGCTTCCCGTCGAGGAAGTGTGCGAAAAGGCTCGTGAGGCAGCGGCCTCGATCATCCCGAGATTGCCAGCGTCGTGAAGCCGTTGGGTGCGGGTGAACCCCACTGGATAGGCCGATACCGCCTCCTTGCCGAACTCGGACAAGGCGGCATGGGCCGCGTCCTGC
>JBEYHY010000021.1:0-1120 GCA_040635515.1 Saccharomonospora sp. NPDC006951
CCCGGTCCCATTCCGAACCCGGAAGCTAAGCCCACCAGCGCCGATGGTACTGCACCCGAAGGGGTGTGGGAGAGTAGGACACCGCCGAACAAAAATTGAGAAGAGGACCAAGAATCGCAATAGCGGTTCTTGGTCCTCTTTTTTTTGTATTGACCTTGAAAGGGTCTCCTGCCGGTTCTTCGGTAATTGAGTGGGATCGATAGTCGGCAAGGTGGCAGGTCAGCTGGTTCCACTGATGACGCTGACAGGGTTGCGGATCGAGAATCACACATCCGAACCCGTAGGCTTGGTGGGGTGAGTATGCCGCGACTGCTGGTCATTCAGCCCGATGCCTCGGACCCCGTCGGACCGCTTGGTGAGTGGTTAGCGGAGGCAGGTGCGGAGTTGGATGTGCGCTTACCACCGGTCGATGTGCTGCCTGCTGACCTCTCTGGGTACCAGGGTCTTGTGTGCCTTGGCGGCGGAATGAACGCCGAGGACGACGCGCGGTACCCGTGGCTCGCCGACGTGCGGCGTTTGCTTCGGGAAGCCATCGGTACCAACTTGCCGACCCTGGGGGTGTGCCTGGGGGCGCAGCTCCTCACCGTGGCCACGGGCGGGAAGGTGACCCCGGGGCAAGACGGACCGGAGGCCGGCGCGAGTCTCGTTTCGAAGAAGGACGCGGCCTGGAAGGACCCGTTGTTCGCGGACCTGCCGTTGATGCAGGATGTCCTGCAGTTCCACAAGGATGTCATCGATCAGCTCCCGGTGGGAGCCGAACTGCTGGCGTCGTCGCCCCGTTACCCCAATCAGGCTTACCGGCATGGCCGTTGCGGGTACGCACTCCAGTTCCACATCGAAACGACTCCCGATGTGGTCCAAGAGTGGGTCAAGGGCGCGCCCGACGTAGCGGCAAGTGCTCCGGAAGGCGCGTTCACCGAGGAAAAGCTGACTGAGGCCCATGCCGATATCGCCGAGACCTGGCGCCCCTTCGCGGAGCGATTCGTCAGTCTCGCGGCAGGTGATATCGAACCGGCGGCCAGCCAACCTCGCACCCTCCCCTTGGCATGACCCCCCACCCCGTGAGCAAGGGAGCTTTGCTATCGCCTCGCGGCAGCAAAGAGATCGGAAGATCGGAGTG